>NZ_LMOJ01000028.1 GCF_001424165.1 Massilia sp. Leaf139 | reverse complement strand
CAATCCGACGGACACCGGCCTCGACTACCTCAACGACCTGGTCGCCAAGCCGACCGTCTGGCTGTCCGCCTGGTTCCAGAAGCAGCGATGAAACTCCACGACTACATCACAGGCCACCTGGGGCGGCCATTCGAATGGGGGAAGCACGACTGCGTGCTGTTCGCCGTCGGGTGGCTGGAACAGGCCACGGGCCGGGATTTCCTCGGCCCGTACAAGCCTTGGGGCAGCGCGATCGAAGCCGCGCGCAAGGTCGCGAAGGCCGGCGGCCTCGATCTGCTCTTTGACCAGCAGCTGGCGCCCATCAACCCGCACCGGGCGGTCGACGGCGACCTCGCGATTATCCGCGGTACTGCCTACCTGTTCAGCGGTGCGCATGTGGTCTCGGTCGGCGAGGAAGGACTCGTGTTCAAGGATCGGCTCGAAGCGGCGTATGCCTGGAGCCACCAAATTCAAAAGGAAAAAGCCTAATGCCACCAGCAGTCGCAGCGTTTGCCGCGTGGGCGGGCATGTCGATCACTGCCGCCTATGTGACCGTCGCCTCCGTCATCATCAGCGCCGGCACCGCCATCTACGGCGCCGCCCAGGCCAGGAAGGCCGAGCGCGCCGCCGCAGGCACTGCCGCCTATGTGACCGTCGCCTCCGTCATCATCAGCGCCGGCACCGCCATCTACGGCGCCGCCCAGGCCAGGAAGGCCGAGCGCGCCGCCGCAGGTACGGCCGTCAATACCGCGATGAAGGATCGCATGGTAACCAGCGTGGCTACCGAGGCGCCGCACCGCTACATCTACGGTCGGGCCAAGGTCGGCGCCGACGTCGTGGCAATGTTCACGACCGGCGACAAGGATCAGTTCCGCCACCTGGTGTGCGTGCACGCGATGCACGAGTGCGACGCGATCGAGGAAGTTTGGGTCAACAACGTGCTGGTCGAGTCTCTGGATGCATCCGGCGACCCGACGTCCGGCCGCTTNCCTGGATCGACAACATGCGGCCGACGAGATCATGGATCCGCGCCCCTTCGCCGAGATCCTGCGCCAGTGGAGCACCTTCCACCCCGAATTCATCGCCCTGGGTGTGCGTGCACGCGATGCACGAGTGCGACGCGATCGAGGAAGTTTGGGTCAACAACGTGCTGGTCGAGTCTCTGGATGCATCCGGCGACCCGACGTCCGGCCGCTTCGCCGTCCAACCAAACCGCGACATCGAGGAGGAGCAGAAGGTCGGCCCGAGCTTTACGCTGTCCTACTTCCCGCGCGCCGGTTCGGTCTGGGTGTTCGCCGGCAGCGGCGCGGACATGCAGCCTGTGACCGTGAACAACGTCGTCGGCCGCACCGTGAACATCGCCCAGGACGGCCCGGTCACGGTCACCTACGAGCGCGATGTGCGCAGCAAGATGTCCGACACGGTCGACCAGTCGACCACGCCGGCGGCGACAAACCCGGTCGTCCGCGTCCGGAAGCACCTGGGCGGCGCCAGCGACGTGGCCGACACCTACCTGCGCTCGATGGTGGGCGACCAGTGGCCGTCCACGGCCGTGCTGCGCGGCCTCTGCTACACCGTGATCACCCTGGATCTGAATCACCAGGAATTCCAAGGCGGCCTGGTGCCGATCCACGCGGTCATCCGCGGCCGCAAGCTGTACGACCCGCGCGACGGCCAGACCCGTTGGTCCCAGAACCCCGCGCTGGTGATTCGCGACTACCTGACGTCGCCACTGTGCGGCGTGCCGGCCGCCGACCTGCCGACGGCCCAGTTCATCGCCGCGGCGAACGTGTGCGATGAGGCGTCGCCAACCGGCGGCGCGCGCTACACGATCAACGGCACGGTCACGTCTGACCAGGGCCAGGCCGGTGTGCTGGAGTCGATGACGCAGGCCATGGCCGGCGGCCTGGTCGCCACCACCTGGGACATCTACGCGGGCAAGTACATCGCCCCGGTGATGGCGCTCCAGCAGGAAGACATCGTCGGCAGCCTGTCGATCACGCCGGGCGTGTCGGACGCCAGCGTCTATAACGGCGTGAAGGGCCAGTACATCGGCCCGGAAAACAAGTACGTCCAGACGGACTTCAAGCCGTACCAGAACGCGGTCTACCGTGAGAGCGACGGCCGCGACAAGTACACGAACATCGACTTCCCGTTCACGGAATCGCTGCAGCGCGTTACCAACCTGGCGCGCATCTTCACCGAGGATCAGCGCAACGGCTATACCATCAAGGCGGAATTCTCCTTGAAGGCCTGGCCGCTGAAGGTGGGCCAGCGCGTGACGTTCACGAGCAAGGTCTTCGGCCAGACCAACAAGGTGTTCCGCATCACCGATAAGGCGTACGCGCCGAACTCGGCCGTGCAGCTCACCCTGAAGGAGGACGACGCCAGCATCTGGGACTATGCCGACGCCACGGTGGTCGACAGCACGCCGAACAGCGATCTGCCCGACCCGTGGAAGATCGACCCGTTAGCGTCGATCTCGTGCGCATCCGGCGAGGCGGCGCTGCTGCGCCAGGCAGACGGCTCGACCGTGCCGCGCATCCTGGTGTCGTGGCCGGCGCTGACCAATCCTGTCGGCCAGCAGGTGGAGATCGAGTGGCGCGCCATCTCGTCCGAGGCCTGGACGCGCACGACGGTCGCGGCGACCGAGACTCAGGCCTACCTGTCGCCGATCACGCCCGGCTTCTTCTATCTCGTGCGCGCGCGCGTCTGGAATCCGTACCTGAACACGCGCTCCCAGCAAGTGGCGACCGTGTACCAGGTCGAGCTGTTTACCGCTCTGGCAACGGTCTATATGTACGCGGCCGACAAACCGGCGACGCCGGCGGGTGCGGCAAGCTACGACTGGCCGACAGGTACCTTCGGGGCGGCGCCAGCTGGCTGGAGCCTAACCGAGCCGACGGCTCCCAGCGGCGGCGACGTGACGCTGTGGGCTGCCATGGTGGCCATCTCCGACATCAGCGACGTGCNGGGGCGGCGCCAGCTGGCTGGAGCCTAACCGAGCCGACGGCTCCCAGCGGCGGCGACGTGACGCTGTGGGCTGCCATGGTGGCCATCTCCGACATCAGCGACGTGCTGTCGCCGTTCGACTGGGGGCAGGCGGACGTGGTCAACATCGGCTATGCTCCGGCGGCGTCGGGCCAGGGGCCGGCGGGCTACAGCAACGCGCGCGTCTTTGCCTACCAGCGGAAGGCGACGGCGCCGAGCGGCACGCCAGGTGCGGTGAACTATGATTTTACGACGGGCAGCATCACGACAGCGTCGCTGCTGAATGGCTGGCAGAAGACCATCCCGGCGTCGGACGGAAACCCGCTGTACGTGACGTCGGCCAGCGCGAGCGCCGCTGGCACCACGGACATGATCGCGTCTGGCGAATGGTCGGGGGCGGTCGTGCTGGCGTACGACGGCGGCGCCGGCACGCCCGGGCTGAACAGCGCGACGATCACGCTGTACCAGCGCACGGCCAGCGCGACGGCGCCGGCGAAGCCCTCGGCAGCCTGCACCTATACGTTCGCCACTGGCGCGCTCACCGGCCCTGATGGATCAGCTTGCCGCGTTGCCGCCCTCCTNGGGCTGAACAGCGCGACGATCACGCTGTACCAGCGCACGGCCAGCGCGACGGCGCCGGCGAAGCCCTCGGCAGCCTGCACCTATACGTTCGCCACTGGCGCGCTCACCGGCCTGAACAACGGTTGGGGTACGTTCATTCCGACGACGGGCGGCGCCTACCTGCACACGACCTTCGCAACGGCGATCGCSGCCACGGCCACGGACAGCATCGCGGCCACCGAGTGGGCGAACGTGCAGCTGATGTATGACGCGGCCGACCTGATCGCGGCGAAGGCGGCGGCGGACGCGGCGAACCTGGCCGTGACCGACATGGCGCGCGACGACNCGAACGTGCAGCTGATGTATGACGCGGCCGACCTGATCGCGGCGAAGGCGGCGGCGGACGCGGCGAACCTGGCCGTGACCGACATGGCGCGCGACGACTTGCTGTCGCCAGCTGAAAAGCCAGCGGAGAATCTGCGCTGGATCTCGATCGTCGGGGAGCGGCCAGGAATCGACGCGCAGGCAGCTGCACTATCCATCACGACCGAGCGTACCGCCTACACCAACGCGTACAACACGCTGAGCGCATATATCACCGGTCTCGGTGCTGGGTTTGCAACCATTCCGGGAACAGCAATCAGCATCGTGGGGGCAACCTACCGGACGAATTTCAAGAACTACTTCGATGCGAAGCAGGCGCTGCTCAACGCGATCGCGGCGAAGTCGGCCACGTTAGCGCAGTGGTCTGGCGTGGGCGGCACCGGGCGCCCAGCGGACAACGCGTCCGCCGACCTGACGCTGGTGGGCACGGGCGCTGTTGTGGTAACGGCGAATCGCGCCGTGAAACGGCACCGGGCGCCCAGCGGACAACGCGTCCGCCGACCTGACGCTGGTGGGCACGGGCGCTGTTGTGGTAACGGCGAATCGCGCCGTGAAAGCGAGCGGCTTGGCCGCGTGGGATTCCTCGGCGACGAGCCGGGAGAGCTACGCTGGCGGCGCATTTGTGAGCGTGCGGGCCGATGGCCTGAGCGACCTGCTGTTCGGATTGAACTCTGATCCGGATACCGATTCGCACTGGTCGTCGCTCGATTTTGCTATCGAGACCAGGGTAAATGGCGGCTTGTATGTTTGGGAAAGCGGCGTGGCGCGCGGTGGCCTGGTCGGCACGTACGGAGCGGGAGACACCCTATCGATCGTGCACGACGGTTCGGCTGTCCGGTATTGCAAGAACGGGATCCAGCAGTTCGTCACGTATTTGCCCACGCCGGTTAATTCGCCGCTCTTCTTCGATAGCTCAATTAATACGGTCGGCGCATCGCTTTCGAATATTCGCCTTGGCCCCCTGTCTAGCAACAATTGGGCACTCGTTGGCGGCACTGGCAAGCCGCAGGACGGGGCGACGGTTGGGGCTCCTGCTGGAACGAACGTCGGCAGCACGCCGGCGACGACGGTCGAGGCCCAGGCTGCGGCCGCCATTCCGAAGAAGACCATGACCGTGTCGATTACGGGAACGCTGAGTTCGCTCGTCAATAACGGCACGCAGAACTACGGGCTTTTGATCGCTAACGTCAGCGGCACTTTCAAGGCGCCGCTGTCGTATCGCTGGTCGTGTACAGGAGAGTCCGACAACGGGATCGCGACGGTCAACTATTTCGTGTCGGGGGACACGGCAGCCGACCGGATCAACGTGAAGGGGACAGCGACGAACATGAAAATTAACGGCCAAGTCACTCTGGAAGTCACGGATGCTGACGGCATCACGACCAGAACCACGCGCGGCCACGGGCCAACCCACGGAACCTATACCTCGGCATGACGACACTTCAATACGCAATCAGCGACCAAGTCGGCCAGGTGCTGGGCTTCGCCGAAGAGGAGCGCATGCCGGCGCTGCCGGATGGCCTGGTCGCCCACGTCATGGTGGAGCGGGTGCCCAGCTTCCCGGAGCCGCCGTGGCCGACGTCAACCCTGCACGTGGCGAACAACGAGCTGTACTGGGTCGAGACGGCGCCGCTCGAGCAGGCCAAGGAGCTCGCGATCGCGCGCACCTATGTCGATGTGGACGCGGTCTACGAGGCGGCGATCGGGAGGCGCGGCACGGAATACACCCGGGCCGAGGACGCGGCCCGGGTGTACCTGGCGGCCGATCCGAAGCCGGCTGTGGTCTCGGGCTACATCACGGGCCACGCCCTGACGAACCCGACAGGGCAAGTCCAGAGCGAGGCCTGGGCCGCGCAGCAGATCGTCGAGCGGGCCGACGCCTTTCGGTGGGCCGAGCTGCAGATGCGCAACGTGCGGTTCGCGCGCCAGGCCGACATGCGCGCCGCGATCACGCCGGAGGATCTGGCCACTGCAGTCGGCCAGTGGAACGACTTCATCACCTGGCTGCGCTCGACGCTGGGCCTGTAACCAACCCAAGAAAGGAGGTCTGATGGACAACCGTCCAGGAGTCGTCACGCTCCGCTTTACCTCGAGGTGGCCGCACAACCCGATCAGCCTGGCCATCGCCGTGCTGTCGGGTTCTCGCTTCTTCAGCCACGTGGTAGCCATCGTCGGCGACCGCGCTTACGAATCGTCGATGACGCACGGGTGCCGGGCCTGCTCGGTGCCGGACGTCATGGAAGGCATCGTCCGCTACCAGGACACAGGACATGGAGGTCGAGGTGCCCGATATCGGCGCCGCCGTCGCGTTCGCCGAAGGGCAGGGCGGCAAGCCCTACGACTTCGCCGGCGCGCTGGCCCTGCCGCTGCTCAAGTCCGACGACTGGGGCGACGACAGCCGCTGGTGGTGCAGCGAGCTAGTGTTCGCGATGCTTATGGCCGGCGGCCGCACGCTGCTGGATCCGGACGAGAAGCACCGGGTCACACCGAATGATTTGTACCAATGCTTTTTCCCGAAGTCCCAACTAATGCGCGCGTGAGGCGCGATCGAACTACTGCAAATTCTGTAGTAGTTGCCCATCTGACCAGGCCGCCAAGCGGCTTTTTTTACGCCCAATGAAAAGGCAACTAATGAGCAAATCCAACATCCCCGAGATCAGCAGCTACGCCGGCGCGGCCGGCTCGTTCGGGGTCGGCGCCCTGACGATGAACGAATGGGCATGCCTTATCGGTATCTTGCTGGGCTTCCTGACTTTCGTCATGAATGCCTGGTACACCAAACGCAAGGACAAGCGCGAGCAGGAGCTGAAAGACCTGGAAAAGGAAGAGCTGATCTCGCGCATTCTCGCCCAGGGGAGGCAACTGTGAGCCCACTTCGCTTGCTTAACCTGGCGATTACGCCAGCGCTGGCCGAGCTAACGCGCTGCGGGATCCCTGACACGCCCACCGCGCGCCGCTTTATGCTGGCCATTGCACTGCAGGAATCATCGCTGGCGCATCGTCGCCAGGTCGGGGCCGGCGGAGCCGAGAACGGCCCTGCCGCCTCGTTTTGGCAGTTTGAACAGGGCGGCGGCTGCAAGGGCGTGCTGACTCACTACCTGGTTGCCTCGACTATGCGCAACCTGTGCGCCGACTTCAACGTTGAGCCGACGCCCGCAGGCCTATGGGAGGCAATGCGCTACCACGACATCGTAGCCGCGATCGCGGCGCGGCTGCTGATTTATACCTTGCCGGGCAAGCTGCCTACGACACCTGCCGATGGTTGGGCTCAATACATTGACGCTTGGCGCCCTGGTAAGCCGCATCCCCAAACGTGGGCTAGCAATTGGGAACTCGCCACCCTGACCGTAGGAGAGAAGTAATGGCACCAGCACTGACAGCACTGATCCCGGTTCTCGGGAATATGTTCGACCGCATTTTCCCCGATCCGAAAGCGGCGAACGATGCAAAGCTCGAGGTGATGCGCATGGCCCAGGCCGGCGAGTTGGCCCAGCTGGACGCCGACCTGAAGCTGGCGACCGGCCAGCTGGAGATCAACAAGGTGGAGGCTGCAAGCCAGTCGCTGTTCGTCGCCGGCTGGCGTCCGGCCATCGGCTGGGTGTGCGGCGCCGCCTTCGCGTTCAAGTTCATTCTGGGCCCGGCCGCCGTGGTGCTTTCGCAGTGGTTCGGCCATCCGATCACGCTGCCCGTGTTTGACTTCAGCGAGATGAGCACGATCCTCCTGGCGTTGCTTGGACTCGGCAGCCTGCGGACTGTCGAAAAGGTGAAGGGCGTCTGACTCCGGATATACTGTACGCATGTACAGTATTGTTAAACGTCTGCGCTCGCGCGGCGCCCGCAAACATGACCGGGAGATTCAGTCCGATCCGGGGACGCCGGGCGATCTCACGCTTACGATTTGCGGCGGCGCACCCGAAGCCAAGCTCGCGCGCCACGACGACTCCCGCCAGGAGCCAATCATCCCGGTGCTGAATAACGCGCAGCTGGTCACCATGCACGGTGACAAGATGCTTTTTAAGGGGTATGAGCGCGGGGAGGGCGGCGCGGAGCACGTGCAGGAGTGGTCAGTACTGGTGACACTGCGGCCGGCTGGCGCCGGGTAACCTGGAGGAATTTTCTGACGGAAGTTAGACGAGCTCGTCCTCGTCGTCGACGACAACAAACTGGATCTGATCGATCTTCGCCATCGCCTCGGCGAGCGAAAGCTTCACTGCCTCGAAGAACGCGCGATGCCGTTCGTCGACCACGATCTGGTCGGGCCAGTCTGGTTCCCGATGCAGCCGAATCGCCCCGCCGACCACCTCGCTGAGCGGCGACTCGACGATGAATACTCGCTCCTGTTCCTGGCCCATCCCGGCAACCAGCTGCGGCAACACGGTCTTAAACGGCTCGCCCCGGTCGCTGAAGTAGTGCACCAGGGCAGGGGCGTCCTGGCCGTCGACCGGGCTGAACTCGATGTTGGGATGCTGGTGCTTCTTAATGAACATTGGGACTCCACGAACACTTTAATGAGAGCACTCTCATTTCGGCTGCTCAAACAGATCACTATATGGGAATTCGTATTTAATATGATTCGGGAGGTGGGGCTTTATTCCGGCAAATTGGGGCGAGCGTGGTTTTAAAAGCTTCACTTGCTCTTTCGGTAGATCATCTATTCCGAAGGTCTTAACTGCTGCGTCGTTTAGGCGTTCTTCGTCTGTTCCCATATGGCAGTAAATGCTGTAAGCAGGATAGCCGAGCGACAAGCGCTTCCAGCGAAGCTGAGTATGGTCAACCTTGCTATGACTTATATCCATCCAGAACAAACGTTTTCCTGTCCAAAATCCTATTCCAGCAAATCCATGATTAGAGCAGCTAACTCCGATGCGAAGTTGTTCAATGAACCCATCTTCATCGTAATCGAATGTATCTCCTAAAATTCGAGGCGGATGCACGATCAGGATCAGGTTCCTTGTGAATTCAGTTGCTTCGTACTTCTGTGCCTTCCCCCATTTTTTTTCAGTAATTTCCTTCATCCATATGTGGGGCTCTAATGGCACGATCACTACGGATTCGCGCTTGCCCCTTTTATGATAGAGCCATCCGCGAAACTCCTTTATGTTTTGGTGAATGTCATCTGGAAGCACAGCCGCAAGCTCGTATCCCTGAGCATGACCATTCAACCGTAATCTCAAGTCAGGCGTGTCTTTCAGTTCGACGTCTGTAATCTCAAAGGGGCCCTGGCTGAGATATCGGATTAGAGCTTGGGCTGTAGCGCGTTCTTCAGGGGTTGGGGCCGATCGGGTCATTTACCACTCCTTTAGCAAAGTCGAATTACACACTTATTATTTACAGCACAAACTCTGCAGAAAATCTGCCCAACACTGCATCATGTCGCGCCGCGCCGGCAGGTGAGCTGCTCGGTTATAGGCGCGGCCATTCACATCCTTGACCTGGTGCGCCAACTGGTGCTCGATCAGGTCAGTCCAGGCGCGCTGCGATATCGGCCGCCGATTCGTTGTAATATACCTGCAGTTGCCGAAGGTCACGGTGCCCGACCATGCGCGCCAAGTCGAGCACGTTCAACTTCTTGGCCAGCCGCGTAATGGCAAGGTGCCGCGTGTCGTGGAACGTGCCGTCGGCGATCATTGCCCGGGTGCGCGCCTTTCGGAACAGAGCATCAAGGGATGCGGAGGTGACGCCGAACACTGTGCCGCCGTCCTCCGGCGCCGGCAGGAGTTGGAGGAGTGCAGCGGCGCGGGACGAGAGCGGCACTGCGCGCTTCGTCCCGTTCTTCGTTTCCAGCAGGGTGGCCACCCTGCCGGTGATGTGCTCGGGCCGCAGGCCGCAGATTTCTCCAGCGCGCATCGCGGTCTCGATCGCGAACAGGAAGGCAATGCCGACGCGCTGGGTCGCGGATTCGACCGGCTCGGCCTGGTCGACGTCGATGCCCAGGGCGGCGCACAAGCGCTCGACCTCGTCCTCACTGTACAGCCGGTCGCGCGGCGGGGGATCGGCTGGGCGCCGGACATCGGTGGTCGGCGACTTCGCGATCCATTTCCACTCTTTCACGGCTGACGAGAACACGTGCGACAACAGGTTCAAGTCGCGGTTGACGGACGAGCCGAGAACCTTGTCTTCGAAGTTCTTCGCTTCGGTACCCTTCAGGCGCATGTCGCGCCATTTTCCCAGCACCTCGGGCGTCACGTCGGCCAGCTTCCAGTCTGCCAGCGGTACACCGTCCACCGACATCCGGCCAATTGCAGCCAGGCGAATCGCTTCCTTTTCGTGCCCGCGCTTGTGCACCGAAACTTCCTTCTCATAGCGGCGGAACGCGTCATCGACTGTGCGGCCGCGCTGCACGCCCGTTGCCTTCTCGGTTCGGATCTCGGTCTCGCGCTGCGCGGCCCATGCGTTGGCCTCCCCCTTGGTGGCGAACGTCCGCGACTCACGCACGCCTTGAATGGCGATCTGAACACGCCAGCCTGTTTTCTCTTTTGAAATCGACGCCATACCCAGCTTCCTATACCCGCGCTCGCGCGTAATTGCTGCGTATTTTACGCGTAATGGCTGTGTTGATGCGGGTAGAAAAAGAGGTGGTACGTTGAGAATCAAGCGGCCCAAACAACGCCGTATGCCCTTGATTTCAAATGATAAGATGCAGAAAGATGCACTTTGGGAGAGCGCAGCGTGGTGCCCCGAGCCGGAATCGAACCGGCACGCCCTTGCGAGCACGGGATTTTAAGTCCCGGGTGTCTACCAGTTTCACCATCGGGGCAGCGCGGCAGGATTCTAGCACAGGCGCCGGGCGGTGGAGTCGAACATGCAAGATTGCATGGGCCGCGGCAGGCCGCACCCTATGGCCGAGCGATCGAATGGTGTAGCATGCACCCCGGCGCAGGAAGCCTGCAGCAGGCTTCCACCGCATGCCCCGAACCAGAAGCACAAGGACGACGAGTGAACACCCATATCAACATCGACGAGCGCCTGCGCGCCTTCGTCGACCCCCTGACCGAGATCGAACACGCCGCGCTCGAGCGCAGCCTGCTGGCCGAGGGCTGCCGCGATGCCCTCGTGCTGTGGCGCGACACCCTGATCGATGGCCACAACCGCTACGAGATCTGCCGCAGGCACGGCATCCCGTTCCGCACGGTTCACAACAATAACTTCGACTCGATCGAAGACGTCATGCTGTGGATGATCGACAACCACCTGGCGCGCCGCAGCGTGTCCGACTTCCAGCGCGGTCTGCTCGCGCTGCGCAAGAAGGAGATCGTGACCGCGCGCATGGCCCAGCAGATGGCCGAGGAACCGCCGGTGCCGAATCCGGACGACATGGATTCGCGTCCGCCGCCGCCCTGGAACACGCGCGAGGAAGTCGCCAAGGCGGCGCGGGTGTCGAGCAATACCATCAGCCAGATCGAACGCATCCAGAAGGCGGCCACGCCGCAGCTGGTCGAAGCCGTCCGCTCGGGCACCATTTCGATCAACGCCGCCGCCAACGTGGCCTCGCTGCCGCAGGAGGCGCAGATCGCGGCGGTGGCCGGCGGACGCAAGGAACTGCAGCAGGCGGCGCGCCAGGTGCGCGAACAGAAGGCCGCCGGCAAGCCGAAGAAGCTGGGCCCGGACGGCGAGCCGATCGACGAAAAGGCCGCGCTGAAGGCCGAGATCGCCGCGCTGAAAGACCGCATGGCGACCCTGCTGACCGAGAACGAGATCCTCAAGCAAAAGCTCGCCAACGCCGGCTGAGCCAACAATAACGACAACGATACGGAGACCGCCGCATGATCCTCACCCGTTTTGCAGCAATGACCCTGGCCGGCAGTGTGCTGTCCGCCATCGCCTTCCCGGTACTGGCCGAGCAGCCCGCCGTGGCCAGGGCGACCGCCGCCAAGGCCGCGACGCGCAACGCGCCCACCGCGGCCGAGCTGGCGCGCTGGCAGAAGATGGCGGCGCGGGTCACGGTCATGCGCGACAAATGGGGCATCCCGCACGTGTTCGGAAAGAGCGACGCCGACGCCGTCTTCGGCATGATCTACGCCCAGGCCGAGGACGACTTCAACCGCGTCGAGCTCAATTACATCAACGCGATGGGACGCCTGGCCGAAGTCGAGGGCGAGAAGGAAGTCTGGCGCGACCTGCGCATGAAGCTCTACATCGCACCAAGCGACATGCAGGCCAAGTATGCGGCCAGCCCGGCCTGGCTGAAGGAGTTGATGAACGCCTTTGCGGACGGCCTGAACTTCTACCTGCACACGCATCCGGAAGTGAAGCCGAAGCTGCTCACGCGCTTCGAGCCGTGGATGGCGCTTTCCTTCAGCGAGGGCAGCATCGGCGGCGACATCGAATCGATCGAGCTGAAGGATCTGGAAGCCTTCTACGGCAAAGCCCCCAAGCCGACGCTGGCCGATGCGCGTAATGTCCGTGACGAGGAGCCGCGCGGCTCGAACGGCTTCGCGATCGCGCCGAAACTGACGGCTGCCGGCCACCCGCTGTTGCTGATCAATCCGCACACCTCCTTCTACTTCCGCCCCGAGATCCACATGGTCAGCGAAGAGGGACTGAACGCCTATGGCGCCGTGACCTGGGGCCAGTTCTTCATCTACCAGGGCTTCAACGAGCGCGCCGGCTGGATGCACACCTCGGGCGGCGGCGACGTGATCGACGAATACCTGGAAACGGTAATCGAACGCGGCGGCAAGTTCTTCTACAAATACGGCGGCGAGGAGCGGGCGCTGCGCGCGGTGCCGGTGGTGCTGCCTTTCAAAAAACCCGACGGCGCCATGGGTAGCCGCACGGTGACGGCCTACTTCAGCCACCACGGCCCGATCGTGCGCAGCGAAGGCGGCAAATGGGTCGCGGTAAAAATGATGGACGAGCCGGTCAAGGCGCTGACCCAGTCCTATTCGCGCACCAAGGCGAAGAATTACGACGCCTTCTACAAGGCGATGGAACTGCGCACCAACTCCTCGAACAACACCGTGTACGCGGACGCCGATGGGAATATCGCCTACTTCCACGGCAATTTCATCCCGAAGCGCGATCCGAAATTCGACTGGTCGAAACCCGTCGACGGCAGCAACCCGGCCACCGAATGGCAGGGCCTGCACGACATCAAGGAAACGATCACACTGTTCAACCCGGCCAGCGGCTATATCTCGAACACGAACAACTGGCCCTTCAGCGCCTCCGGTGCGAACAGTCCGAAGCGCGCCGACTATCCCGATTACATGTGGTCGCTGCCGGAAAACGCGCGCGGCCTGCATGCGGAACGGGTGCTGAAAAACGCCAAGGGCCTCACCCTGGATAGCCTGATCGCCGCCGCCTACGACAGCTACCTGACGGCCTTCGAGCCGCTGCTGCCGCAACTGCTGCAGGATTTCGACACACTCTCGGCCGGCGACGCGCGCAAGGCGCAGCTGGCCGAGCAGGTGGCCGCCTTGCGCGCCTGGGATCTGCGCTTCGCGGCGAACTCGGTGCCGACTGCGCTGGCCGTCTACTGGGGCCAGGAAATGGTGGCCGCGAACGCGCCGCGCGCGCGGGCGGCCGACATCCCGACGGTCGACTTCATCCAGACGCGGCTCAATAGCGAAGAGCGCCTCGAAGCACTGGGCCGCGCCAGCGCCAAGCTGACGCGCGACTTCGGCACCTGGAAAACGCCCTGGGGCGAGATCAACCGCTTCCAGCGCATCAGCGGCGACGTCCAGCAGGAATACGACGACAGCAAGCCAAGCTGGCCGGTCGCCTTTACCTCGGCCAGCTGGGGCTCGCTGGCTTCCTTCGGCATGGTGGCCAAGCAGAAGACCAAACGCATCTACGGCGACCGCGGCAACAGCTTCGTGGCCGCCGTCGAGTTCGGGCCGAAGCTCAAGGCGAAGAGCATCCTGGCCGGCGGCCAGAGCGGCAATCCGGCCTCGAAGCACTTTGCCGACCAGGCCGAGATGTATAGCCGCGGCGAATTCAAGGATGTGCTGTTCTACAAGGAAGACATCCGCAAGCAGCTCGAGCGCGAATACCACCCGGGAAAATAATCGTAGGGTGGACGGGTTTCCGGTCCACGCGACCACACCGAGAAGCAGAGGAGTACCTGTGGAACGCAGCGAAATGGAAAAAATGCTCGCGGGCGAGCTCTACGACGCCACCTGCCCGGACATCCAGGCTGAGCTGGCCGCCTGCGCCGCCTGGCTGGCGCGCTACAACGCGGCCCTCGGCGCGGCATCAAGCGTCTGGGCCGCGCTGCTGCGCGAGCGCCTGGGCGGCGTGGGCGAGGGCGCCTTGCTGCGTCCGCCGTTCTACTGCGACTACGGCAGCAACATCCACGTCGGCAAGGGCGTCTTCATCAACTATAACTGCGTGATCCTCGATGTCGTGCGGGTGACGATCGGCGACGACACCCGCATCGGCCCGGCGGTACAGATCTATACCGCCGACCATCCGCGCGATCCGGCCCTGCGCCGCAGCGGGCTGGAATCGGGCATTCCGGTCACGATCGGGAACAACGTCTGGATCGGCGGCGGCGCCATCATCCTGCCGGGTGTGACCATTGGCGACGACGCGATCGTCGGCGCCGGCAGCGTGGTCACGCGCGACGTGCCTGCCGGGGCGACCGTGGCCGGCAATCCAGCGCGCGTGGTGGGCCCGAAAACGGACGGCTGAGCTGGCGTGGGCCTTGCCACCCTTGCTATAATTTCGCGATTTTCAGTTCTCCTTCTTTCGGCACAGGCAGCGCAGTGGCAAAACTCTATTTCAGGTATTCGGCGATGAACGCCGGCAAATCCACGGCGCTGCTGCAGGTCGCGCACAACTACGAAGAGCAGGGTCAGCAGGTCAAGCTGTACACGGCGGCCATCGACAACCGCTACGGCGTCGGCCTGATCACCTCGCGTCTCGGCCCGCAGCGCGAAGTCGACACCTTCGATGGCGGCACCAACTTCCTGGCGGCGGCGCCGGCAGTCGCCTGCGTGCTGGTCGACGAAGCCCAGTTTCTGGCCAAGGAGCAGGTGCAGCAGCTGCACCAGTTGGCGCAAGTGCGCGGCGTGCCTGTGATCTGCTATGGCCTGCGCAGCGATTTCCGCGGCGACCCGTTCCCGGGCTCGGCCTATCTGCTGGCGCTGGCCGACGACATCGAGGAAATCAAGAACATCTGTACTTGCGGCAAGAAGGCGACGATGAACGTGCGCGTCGACGAAGCAGGGCAGCGCATCCGTGAAGGCGAGCAGGTCAGCATCGGCGGCAACGAGAGCTACCGCCAGGCTTGCGGCCGCTGCTTCTACAGTTAAAGCCTGATGAGTGTCCTGCCGGCCTGTACGGCCGTGCTGCCGGGCTATCTCTGCGGCCAGATGGACATCCTTCTCTACCTGGTGCCGTCGATGGCGGTCGCCTTCCTGTTCTGGATGCTGTCCGGCGCACACCCGGCCTTTTTCCTGCTCACCGCCCCCGGCACCCTGTGCCACGAGCTGGCCCACTTCGGCGTCGGTTTGCTCACCAATGCCGAGCCGACGAACATCAGTCTCTTTCCGCGCCGCAAGGGCAAGGTCTGGGAGCTCGGGTCGGTCACCTTTTCCAACCTGCGCTGGTACAACGCGGCGCCC
Source organism: Massilia sp. Leaf139 (assembly GCF_001424165.1). GTDB lineage: Bacteria > Pseudomonadota > Gammaproteobacteria > Burkholderiales > Burkholderiaceae_D > Telluria. The sequence goes on along the minus strand of NZ_LMOJ01000028.1, from coordinate 134,703 downwards.
GCGGCCCTGGCGCCGCTGCTGATTCTGCTCTTGCCGATTGCGGTTGCCGCCTGGCGCACCGGCCCCGGCTGGCATTTCGCGCCGATCGACCTCGTGCTCGCCGTGCTGCTGGCGCCGCAGTTCCTGTCTTTTTGGCCTTCTCCGGTGGACTGGCGCCTGGCGAGCCGCTCCTGGCCCTGGGCCGTGCTGCTGATTTCGGGCGGGGTTATTTACTTGTGGAACGACCTGCTGCTGGGCCTGGTGCGAGGCTGACCACGCCGGCTTAAGCCAACCTTAATCTTGTCATTACGCCCTGCACAAGCCGACTCGACGCGCGCCTGCGTTCCTGTAGAATGGGTTCGCACGCCGTCGATACCATCAGTATCCGGCGCTGCACGAAGTTACCTCAGTTCACGTTCGGAGAACGACTAAATGAAGAAGCAGATGTTGATCGTTGCCCTGGCCGCCGCCTGCGCCATGTCGACGCACGCGGTCACCGCACAGCCAGAAAAAGTCGCGTCCACCCAGATGAAACCCGTTGCCGCACAAACGCAAGCCGCGTTGTGGGCCTCGCGCGTCCTGGGCCGCTACCACTACAAGGCCACGCCGCTCGACGATGCGATGTCGGAAAAGATCTTCGACAATTATTTCGAGACGCTCGACGGCGAGAAGCTCTACTTCACCCAGGCCGACATCGACCGCTTCGCGCCGATGCGCACCAAGTTCGACGACGCCATCAACAACGAAGACCTGACCCAGCCCTTCGTGATCTACAACCTCTACCTGCAGCGCTTCAGCGAGCGCATGAACTATGCGCGCAGCCTGCTGAAGACCAAACTCGACTTCACCGTCGACGAAACCATGCAGCTCGACCGCGAAAAGGCCCCGTGGGCGAAGAGCGAGGACGAGGTGCGCGACCTGTGGAGGAAGCGCGTCAAGAACGACTGGCTGCGCCTGAAGTTGGCCGGCAAGGACGAGAAGGGCATCCGCGAGACGCTCGACAAGCGCTATGAGAACTACATCTCGCGCATGAAGAAGCTGAACAATGAAGACGTGTTCCAGTGGTTCATGAACGCGTACGCGACCGCGATCGAACCGCACACCAACTACATGGGCCCGCGCTCGGCCGACAACTTCGACATCGCCATGCGCCTGTCGCTGGAAGGCATCGGCGCGGTGCTGCAGACGCGCGACGACTACACCGTGATCCGCGAAATCGTGCCGGGTAGCCCGGCCGACAAGTCCGGCAAGCTGAAAGTGGGCGACCGCATCGTCGGCGTCGCGCAGGGCAACGGCGCGTTCACCGACGTGCTCGGCTGGCGTATCGACGACGTCGTGCAACTGGTGCGCGGCGAGAAGGGCTCGACCGTGCGCCTGGACGTGATTCCGGGCGATGCCGGCGTCGATGCCAAGCACGTCACCGTCTCGATGGTGCGCAAGAAGATCAGCATGGAAGAGCAGGCGGCCAAGAAGTCGATCATCCAGGTCAAGGAAGGCGGCGTGAACCGCCGCATCGGCATCATTTCGCTGCCGACCTTCTACCAGGACTTCGAAGCGCGCCGCAAGGGCGACAAGGACTTCAAGAGCGCCACCCGCGACGTCGCCCGCATCCTGGGTGAACTGAAAAAGGAAAAAGTCGACAACGTCCTGATCGACCTGCGCAACAACGGCGGCGGTTCGCTGATCGAGGCGGTCGAGCTGACCGGCCTCTTCATCGACAAGGGCCCGGTGGTGCAGCAGCGTACCGCCGAAGGCCGCGTCGAGGTCGAGAGCGACACCCAGGCCGGCCTGGCCTGGGACGGCCCGATGGGCGTGCTGATCAACCGCGGCTCGGCCTCGGCCTCGGAAATCTTCGCCGCCGCGATCCAGGATTACGGCCGCGGCCTGGTCATCGGCGAACCGAGCTTCGGCAAGGGCACGGTGCAGACCCTGATCGACCTCGACCGCTTCTCGCAGTCCGAGAAAGTGCGCTACGGCGAACTGAAGATGACGATCGCCCAGTTCTTCCGCATCAACGGCGGCACCACCCAGCTGCGCGGCGTCACGCCCGACATCAAGCTGCCGGTGACCTCCGACATCGAGAACTTCGGCGAATCCTCGTTCGACAACGCGCTGCCCTGGGTGTCGATCAAGCCGGCGACCTACATCCCGTCGGGCGACCTGCGCGAACTGGTGGCGCCGCTGCAGAAGCGCCACGAGGCGCGCATCGCCAAGGACAAGGAGTTCCAGGATCTGCGCGAGGACATCGCCGAGGTCATGAAGCTGCGCAAGGAAAACACGATCTCGCTGAACGAAGCCGTGCGCCGCAAGGAGCTCGACGCCCAGGAAGCGCGCGCCAAGCTGCGCGAAGCGCGCCTGACCGCGGCCAAGGGCAGCGTCGACGAGCCGGTCGCCGGGCCGGGCGGCAAGGAAGCGCGCAGCAAGGTGCCCGAGCCGACCCGTCCAGCCAAAGCCGTGGTCGCCGCCCGCAATACCATCCGCGACGATGGCCTGCAAGCCGACGAGCGCGCCCTGTCGGCCGAGATCGCCGCCGAGAAGGCCGCCAAGGATGCGAAGGACGTTCTGCTGCAGGAAGCCGCACACATCCTGGCGGACGAGGCGGGCATGCTGAAGACGGATACGCGGATGGCTTCGCGTACCATGCCGTACATGGCGTCGGGCAAGCCGGAATAAGGCTGCACCTGATGTCCCAAAAAAAGCTCCTGCGGGAGCTTTTTTTTTTCGTCCCTGGCCGCCGGGTAGGGTGGTGGCCGGGACGCGCCGTACGCGGGCATGCCCGCCCTACGGTGCGCAGCTGCCGCGGGTTCGTAGGGCGGGCATGCCCGCGCGTACGTGCCTTCGCGCACCCGACCGATCGACAACGGCGGCGTCCGCCGCATACCGCGAAACCCACGCACCATCTCCACTTTTTCATTTGGTAAAACCACCATCCTTTCGGGTACAATCGTTAATGAACGATCGTGCTTTTTCGCCTGGCGCGACAATAACGAGGAGACCGAATGGACCTGAACTACACGGATGAAGACCTGGCATTTCGCGACGAGGTGCGGGCCTTCCTGGCGGAGGCCTTGCCCGCCGATCTGCAGCACAAGCTGCGCCACCACCTGCGCCTCACCAAGGACGACAGCGTCCGCTGGCACAAGATTCTGGCGGCCAAGGGCTGGGTCGCGCCCGGCTGGCCGGCGGAATTCGGTGGCCCCGGCTGGACGCCGGTGCAGCGCCATATCTTCGACGAGGAATGCGCGCGCGCCGGCACCCCGCAGATCATGCCTTTCGGCGTCAACATGGTCGCGCCGGTCATCATGGCCTTCGGCAGCCCCGAGCAAAAAGCCTACTACCTGCCGCGCATCCTGTCCTGCGAGGACTGGTGGTGCCAGGGTTATTCGGAACCGGGCGCCGGCTCCGACCTGGCTTCGCTGAAGACCACCGCCGTCAAGGACGGTGACCACTACATCGTCAACGGCCAGAAGACCTGGACGACGCTGGCCCAGCACGCCGACATGATCTTCTGCCTGGTGCGCACCGACACCGGTGTGAGGAAGCAGGAAGGCATTTCCTTCCTCCTGATCGACATGCATAGCCCCGGCATCACGGTGCGCCCGATTATCATGCTCGACGAAGACCACGAAGTGAACGAAGTCTTCTTCGACAACGTGCGCGTCCCAAGCGCGAATCTGGTCGGCCAGGAAAACCGCGGCTGGACTTACGCCAAATACCTGCTCGGCCACGAGCGCACCGGCATCGCCGCCGTCGGCCGCAGCAAGCGCGAACTCGCCTTCCTGAAGACGCTGGCCGTGCGCGAACAGAAGAACGGCAAGCCGCTGATCGAGGATCCGCTCTTCGCCGCCAAGCTGGCGAGCCTGGAAATCGAACTGATGGCGCTGGAGACCACCGTGCTGCGCGTCCTCTCGCGCGCCGACAAGGGCCCGGGCCCGGAAGCCTCCGTGCTGAAGGTGCGCGGCACCGACATCCAGCAGCAGCTCTCCGAACTGATGGTCGAAGCCGTCGGCCCGATGGCGCTGCCTTTCGATCCGGCCTATCTCGAGGGCGAGCGTGAGCACAGCCTGGTGGACGACGACGATGCCGCGCCGCTGCTGTCGCACTACTTCAACTATCGCAAGACCTCCATCTATGGCGGCTCGAACGAGATCCAACGCAACATCATCACCCAGATGATCCTGGGCCTGTAAGGAGAGCGCACGTGGACTTCAATTTCAACGAAGAGCAGACCCAGTTCGCCGATGCGCTCAAACGCTGGATCGGCCGCGACTACGGCTTCGAGGCGCGCCGCGCGATCATCCAGTCCGAGGCCGGCGTGTCCGATGCCGCCTGGACCACGCTGGCCGAACTGGGCATGACGGCGCTGCCGGTGCCCGAGGAGCACGGCGGCTTCAATGGCAACGCCGTCGACATGTTCGTCGTGATGCAGGAACTGGGCCGCGGCCTGGTGGTCGAGCCATACTTCGCCACCGTCTTCGGCGCCGAATTCCTGCGCCTGGCGGGCGGGCAGGGCGCCTTGCTGGAGCAGGTCGCCGGCGGCGAACTGAAACTGGCCTGCGCCCTGGGCGAGCGACAGTCGCGCCACGACATGTTCGATATCGCCACCCGCGCCGAAGCCAATGCCGACGGCTGGACGATCGACGGCGAGAAGAAGGTCGTCCTGCACGGCGCCGAAGCCGGCATGCTGGTGGTCTCAGCCCGCAGCGGCGGCGAGCAGCGCGGCCGGGACGGCGTCTCGCTGTTCGTGCTGCCGCTCGACACGCCGGGGATCACGGTCACCGGCTACCGCACCCTGGACGGCCAGCGCGCCGCCGACGTGCGCTTCGAGAACGTGCAGGCGCCGCGCGCCAGCATGCTGGGCGAAGCGGGGCAGGGCGGCGAACTCCTCGACGCGGCCCTCGACTACGGCGCCGGTCTGCTGTGCGCGGAAGCGCTGGGCGCGATGGAAGCCATTTTCGCGGCGACCCTGGATTACCTGAAGACCCGACAGCAGTTCGGCGCCCCGATCGGCAAGTTCCAGGCCCTGCAGCACCGGATGGCCGACATGTACATCCACCTGGAACAGGCGCGTTCGATGGCAATGCTGGCGGCGGTGAAGCTGGCCTCCAGCGACGTCACCGAGCGCCGCCGCGCCGTCTCGGCCGCCAAGTACCGCGTCAACCAGGCCGCGCGCTTCGTCGGCCAGCAGGCGGTGCAGCTGCATGGCGGCATGGGCGTGACCGACGAACTGCCGGCCGCGCACTACTTCAAGCGCCTGGCCACGATCGAACTGACCCTGGGCGACTCCGACCACCACCTGGCGCGCTTCATCGCCCAGCCGGGCTTTGTCGACAAGGCCGCCGCATGAAGAAGCAATGGTATTTCGACGACTTCGTGCCGGGCCAGGAAATCGAATTGGGCGAGCGCACCGTGACGGAGGACGAGATCATCGCCTTTGCCACCCAGTTCGACCCGCAGCCCTTCCACATCGACCGGGAAGCGGCCGCGAAATCGATCTACGGCGGCGTGATCGCCAGCGGCTGGCATACCTGCGCGATGATGATGCGCATCGTCCTGGACGGCATGGGCTGCGAGGAAGCGAGCATGGGTTCGCCCGGCCTGGACGGCGTGCGCTGGCTGCAGCCGGTGCGCGCCGGCGACACGCTCTCGGTTCGCTATGTGACGAAGGAAGTCAAACCGTCGACCTCGAAGCCGGATCGCGGCGTCGTGTTCTCGACCTGGGTGGCGACCAACCAGCGCGGCGAGGACGTGTGCACGATCGATGGGAAGGCGATGTTCAAGCGGCGGATGGAGCACGGCGCGGCCTGAATCCGGCGCGCTCGACGTGATCGAAGGTGGCGCCGCGGCGCCACCTTTTTTTTCGGGCCGCCGCGCGGCGGCCGTGAGTTACAGATACTTCGCCAGCTCGACTTTCGCAATCGCATTGCGGTGCACCTCGTCCGGGCCGTCGGCCAGGCGCAGGGTGCGGTTGCCGGCCCACTGGTAGGCGAGCGGGAAGTCGTCGGAGACGCCGCCGGCGCCGTGGGCCTGGATGGCCCAGTCGAGCACCTGCTGGGCCACGTTCGGGGCCAGCACCTTGATCATCGCGATCTCGGCCGCGGCGACCTTGTTGCCGACCGTGTCCATCATCCAGGCCGCCTTCAAGGTCAGCAAACGCGAGGTGTCGATGCGGATGCGCGCTTCGGCGATGCGCTCGCGCCAGACGCCCTGTTCGCTGATCTTCTTGCCGAAGGCGACGCGCGAGTCCAGGCGCTTGCACATCAGTTCGAGCGCGCGCTCGGCGACGCCGATGGCGCGCATGCAGTGGTGAATGCGGCCCGGCCCGAGGCGGCCCTGGGCGATCTCGAAGCCGCGGCCTTCGCCGAGCAGCATGTTCGCGGCCGGCACGCGGACGTTCTCGAACAGGATCTCGCAGTGGCCGTGCGGCGCGTCGTCGTAGCCGAACACGGGCAGCGGGCGCTTCACGGTGATGCCTGGCGTATCGGCCGGCACCAGGATCATCGACTGCTGCTGGTGGCGCGCCGCATTCGGATCGGTCTTGCCCATGACGATATAGATCGCGCAGCGCGGATCGCCGGCGCCCGAAATCCACCATTTATGGCCGTTGATGACGTACTCGTCGCCGTCGCCGCTGTTGCTACGTTCGATGCGGGTGGCGATATTGGTCGCGTCCGAGGAGGCGACGTCCGGTTCGGTCATGGCGAAGGCCGAGCGGATCTCGCCGCGCAGCAGCGGTTCGAGCCAGCGCTGCTTGTGTTCCTCGGCGGCGTAGCGTTCCAGCGTTTCCATGTTGCCGGTGTCGGGCGCGCCGCAGTTGAATACTTCCGGCGCCCAGCCGACGCGGCCCATGATTTCGCACAGGGGCGCGTAATCGAGGTTCGACAGGCCTTCCGGTGCACGCGTCGACTTCGGCAGGAACAAATTCCACAGGCCCTGTTCGCGCGCCAGCGGTTTGAGGCGCTCGATCAGTTCGGTCGGCACCCAGCGGTTCCCGGCCGCGCCGTTGCGGTCGATTTCCTGCTTATAGGCTTTCTCGTTCGGATAGATATGCTCGTCCATGAAGGCGAGCAGGCGTGTGCGCAGCTCTTTGCAGCGGTCGGAATAGTCGAAGTCCATGGTGTCTCTCCCTGTTCGTTATGCTTGTCGGTTCGCGAATTGCCACGCCATCTCCGCCATCGGGCGGGCGGCCTTGCCGTTTTCCAGGGCCTGGGCGCTGGAAGCGGTGCCGTCGACATAGCGTTTCATGATGCCCTGCATGATGCCCGCCAGGCGGAACATGTTGTAGGCAAGGTAGAAGTTGAAGTCTTCCATGCGCACGGTCTTGCCGGTGCGCTCGCAATAGCGGCGGACATATTCGTCCAGTTCCGGGATGCCCAGCGCGGCCAGGTCGAGGCCGCCGATGCCGCGGAATTTACCCGGCGGGATATACCAGCTCATGCAGTGGTAGGAGAAGTCGGCCAGCGGGTGGCCCAGGGTCGACAGTTCCCAGTCGAGCACGGCCAGGATGCGCGGCTCGGTCGGATGGAAGATGATGTTATCGAGGCGGAAGTCGCCATGGACGATCGAGGTGTCTTCGCCGGGCGGGATGTTCCGCGGCAGCCATTCGATGAGGCGATCCATCGCTTCGATCGGTTCGGTGACCGAGGCCTGGTACTGCTTCGTCCAGCGCTCGATCTGGCGTGCGAAGTAATTGCCGGGCTTGCCGTAATCGGCCAGGCCGATGGCGGCGTAATCCACCGTGTGCAGATGGGCGATGACGCGATTGAGTTCGTCGTAGATGGCACCGCGTTCCTCGGGCGTCATTCCCGGGAGCGACTGCTCCCACAGCACGCGGCCTTCGACGAAGTCCATCAGGAAGAAGGCGCGGCCGATGATCGATTCGTCGGTGCACAGGGCGATCTGGCGCGGCACCGGGAAGCCGGCGCCGTGCAGGGCGTTCATGACGCGGAACTCGCGGTCGATGGCATGGGCCGAAGGCAGCAGTTTGGCGGCCGGGCCGGGTTTGGTGCGCAGCACATATTGGCGCTCACCGGCGCGCAGCTTGAAGGTCGGGTTCGACTGCCCGCCCTTGAATTGCTCGACTTCCAGGGCGCCGGCCGGGAAGTCCGGCACGTTCGCCCGCAGCCAGGCGGCCAGCGCCTCGACATCGAATTTCTGGCGCTCGGACACCGGCTTGGTGCCCATCATTTCTTCATACACTGGCGTCTCCTCCGCGTGTTGTTGGCTATGCTTGTTTCGACTTATTCCGATCGATTGTAGCCGATGAAGTGAACGATCGTACTATTTATTTTGCTAACTTTTCCGGCGTGTTTACACTGTCCGGCGGTACTGGGCGAACAGCTGTTCCATGGTGGTCGTGCGTGCTTCCGGCTGCAGCGGCGCAGGTGGAACGTGGTTCACGAAGCGCACCACCCAGTCGAGCGGATCGGCCCCGACGTCGAGCGCGTTGATGCAACCCGCTTCCTGGGCCAGGCCGCCGAGGAAGAGGCGCTGGCCGGTCAGCGCCAGCGACAGGATCGCGCAGTTGACGCCGCCGTGCAGCACCAGCAAGACCGTGTCCCAGTCCGGGTCGGCGCGCAGGCGCTCGAGGGCGGGGTGGACGCGGTCCATCATCTCGCCCACCGACTCGCCGCCGAGGAAGCGCTGCTCCGGGCTGACCATGCCCTCGAACACGCCGGTGAAGGCACGCTTGATCTGATCCTGCGGAATGGTCGACAGGCGCCCGCCGCGAATCTCGTGCAGCTCTGGCCAGACTTCGGGTTCGATCGGCTGCTCCGTGACGGCCAGCACGCGCGCGGCGGTTTCGACGGTGCGCGGCAGGCCCGAGACGATGACGCGGTCGAAGGCGATGCCGGCCTGTTTGAAGGCACGGCCGGCGGCGTCGGCCTGGCTGCGGCCGAGCTCGTTGAGGGGGACTTGTTCGGGAAGGACGGGGCGGCCGGCGGCGTCGAAGTAGGTGACGCTGCCGTGGCGCATCAGGAAAATACGGCGGCGGGCGCTGGGTTGGTGTCGCATGCTTCTCCTCTAGGATTGATCGGAGGGATGTAGGGTGGGCGGGTTCCCCACCCACGCGGTGATCGTTATCGGCTCCGTAATCGTGCTCGATGATCTCGCTGCCAACTATCGCCGCGTGGGGTAAATCAGGCCGGGGGCCTGTTTTACGAGTCGCCCACCCTACGTGTATGACAGAAACGTTCTGTTAATCGACGCTTTAATCTTATTTATCTTACACGCCCACCACTGCTGAGCGCTGCCTTTCCACCACAAAACTAATTCCAACGGTCAATATTGCCCCGTTCTGCCTTAAAATGATTTCCCATTTTTAGAGCATTCCAAGGGGCGGTATGGCAAGGCCAGAAAAAGTCAGGCTCGGTGAAATCCTGGTGCAGCAAAAACTGCTGTCCGAGGAGCAGCTGAACCAGGCGTTGAGCGACCAGAAGCGCACGGGGCGCAAGCTCGGGCGCGTGTTTGTCGAGAACGGGTTCGTCACCGAAGAGCAGATCTCCGGCGCCCTAGCGCGCCAGCTGAACATCCCCTACATCAACCTCAAGTTCTACAACATCAGCGATGCGCTGGTGCGCCTGTTGCCGGAAACGGCCGCGCGCCGCTTCCGCGCGCTGGTGCTGGAAGAGCGCCAGGGCGGCTTGCTGGTCGGCGTGTCCGATCCGACCGACCTGTTCGCCTACGACGAGATCGCGCGCCTGCTGAAGAAGAACGTCGAGCTGGCCGTGGTCAACGAGACCGAGGTGCTGCACACGATCGACCGCATCTACCGCCGCACCGGCGACATCACCGACTTCGCGAAAGAGGTCGAGGCCGACATCGGCGATGCTTTCGTCGACTTCGGCGCCATGACCGCCAATCCAGGCCTGGAAGAAGCGCCGGTGGTGAAGCTCCTGCAGTCGGTGTTCGACGACGCCGCCCAGGTACGCGCCTCGGACATCCACATCGAGCCGCAGGAAGGGCGCCTGCAGATCCGCTTCCGCATCGACGGCGTGCTGCACCTGCAGACCGAGGCCGACATCAAGATCGCCACACCGCTGGCGTTGCGCCTGAAGCTGATGGCCGATCTCGACATCTCGGAAAAGCGCCTGCCGCAGGACGGCCGCTTCGCCATGAAGGTGAAGAACCAGCGCATCGACGTGCGTATCTCGACCATGCCGACCCAGTTCGGCGAATCGGTCGTCATGCGACTCCTGAACCAGGCCGGCAACACGCTGCGCCTGGAGTCGATCGGCATGCCCCGAAAGATGCTGGAGCGCTTCCGCGCCATCGTCCAGCGCCCGAACGGCCTGGTGCTGGTGACCGGCCCCACGGGTAGCGGCAAGACCACGACCCTCTACAGCGCGCTGGCCGAACTGAACTCGGTCGAGAAGAAGCTGATCACCGTCGAAGACCCGGTCGAGTACCGCCTGCAGGGCATCAACCAGGTGCAGGTGAACGAGAAGATCGAATTGTCGTTCGCGCGCGTGCTGCGCTCCGCGCTGCGCCAGGATCCGGACATCGTGCTGGTGGGCGAGATGCGCGACCAGGAAACGGCGCAGATCGGCCTGCGCGCCGCCATGACGGGCCACCTGGTGCTCTCGACCCTGCACACCAACGATGCGGCGAGCACGCCGCTGCGCCTGATGGACATGGGCGTGCCGCGCTACATGGTGGGCGGTTCGCTCCAGGCCGTGCTGGCCCAGCGCCTGGTGCGCGTGATCTGCGAAAGCTGCTCCACCACTTACCAGCCGACGCCGCCGGAACAGACCTGGTTGCGCGCCGAACTCGGCAACTTCGTCGAGCAGGCCCAGTTCTTCCACGGGAAAGGCTGCTCGCATTGCAACGGCACCGGCTACCGCGGCCGTACCGGTGTCTATGAGCTGCTGGAGATGACGCGCTCCGTGACCGACGCCGCCAACCACCCCGATCCGGCCCACTTCCTGAAGGTGGCCCAGGCCGAGATGGGCGGCGAGACCCTGCGCCGCCACGGCGTGCAGCTGGCTGTGCAGGGACGCACGACCATCGGCGAAGCCATGCGCATCAGTAATCAAACCGATGACTGAGCAGACCGATGACTAAGCAGACGGACGACTGAACGATGCCCTTTTTCGCGTACAAAGGCCGCAACGCGCGCGGCGAACTGATGCAGGGCGTGCTGGAAGGCGCCGACAGCGGGGCGATTGCCGACCAGCTATTCGGCACCGGCGTCACGCCGGTCGAGATCGTGGTCACCTCGCGGGGTGTGACCAGCAGCGGCGGCAGCGGCGGCCTGGCCGAAACCTGGCGCCGCCTGCGCGAGAAGAAAGTCAGCTCGATGGACGTGCAGCTGTTCTCGCGCCAGATGCACACGTTGCTGAAATCCGGCGTGCCCATCATGCGCGGCCTGGGCGGCCTGCAGGAATCGAGCACCAGTCCCGCCTTCGCCCGCGTGATCAAGGACGTGCGCGAGTCGCTCGACGCCGGCCGCGAACTGTCCGCCGCCATGCGCCGCCACCCGGAATGCTTCTCCAACTTCTACCTGTCGATGGTGCGCGTGGGCGAGATGACGGGGCGCCTGGAAGAAGTCTTCCTGCGCCTGTTCGACCACCTCGAATTCGACCGCGACATGCGCGACCGCGTCAAGACCGCGCTGCGCTACCCGAGCTTCGTCATGATCGCGATGGCGGTGGCGATGGTGATCGTGAACATGTTCGTGATCCCGCAGTTCGCCAAGGTCTTCGACAGTTTCCACGCCACCCTGCCTTTGATGACGCGCATCCTGATGGCGACCTCGCGCTTCACGGTCGAGTACTGGCCGCTGCTGGCCGGCGCCACGGTGGCCGCGTATATCGGCTTCCGTTCGTGGCTCGGGACGACGGCCGGGCGCTACAACTGGGACAGGCACAAGCTGCGCTTCCCGATCGCCGGCAAGATCCTGCTCAAGGCGACCATGGCCCGCTTCGCGCGCAGCTTCGCGCTCTCCATGCGCAGCGGCGTACCGGTGGTGCAGGCCCTGACCGTCGTGGCCCAGACCGCCGACAACGCCTATCTCGCCGCGCGCATCGAGCAGATGCGCGACGGCGTCGAGCGCGGCGAGAGCATCCTGCGCACCTCCACGGCCGCCAACGTCTTCACCCCCATCGTGCTGCAGATGATCGCGGTGGGCGAGGAAACCGGTTCGCTCGACGACCTGATGGACGAGATCGCGCTGATGTACGAGCGCGAAGTCGATTACGAACTGAAGACCCTGTCGAGCCAGATCGAACCGATCCTGATCACCTTCCTCGGCATCATGGTGCTGGTGATGGCGCTCGGTATCTTCCTGCCGATCTGGGATCTGGGCCGGGCGGCCCTGCACCGGTGATGAGGCACCCGGGCACAGGCCGGCAGGGCGGGGCAACGCGGCTCGAGGTGGCCGTGAGCGCCGCTTTCGGCGCCGTGCTGGCCGGAGTGTTGTTGCAATGCCTCATCAGCTACCAGGGGCAAAGCGAGCAAGTCGCCGCAAAACAACTGGTCGGTTCGCTGCGCACCGCGCTCGCCGTGCAGTCTGCCAAGATCATTTCGACAACGGGCGAGGGCGGTTTGATAGCAATTGCACATCAGAATCCGATGACATGGTTGCAAGAAACGCCCAAAAACTACCTCGGTGAATACTATTCTCCTAACAAAAGCATGCTACCGAGGGGGAATTGGTACTTCGACCGTGCCGCGCATCATCTCGTTTATTTACCTGCTGCTGAGAAATCTTTTTCCGCAGGGACACAAAAAGTAATGACCTTCAAGGTAAAATTGGTTCGCGTGTCCGGTTCGGTCAAAGCAGTTGGACAAACGAAGGGCAGCACAGGCCTGGTCATCGATCAGATCAGCGACCAGGCGGTCGCCACTAACACAGTAGCGGGATTTGGCCCGCGTCCACCTCTCTCGGAGAAAAAGCAATGAACAAAAGCATCAAAGCGTCGCAAGGCGGTTTCACCCTGATCGAACTGATCGTCGTGATCGTCATCCTTGGCATCCTGGCTGCGACCGCGCTGCCGAAGTTCGCCAGCCTGAGCGGCGAAGCCCGCCTGGCCAGCCTGAACGCCGCCAAGGGCGCGCTGACCGCGACCTCGGCCATGGTGCACGGCAAGTACCTCGTGTCGCCAAGCGCCAAGATCAAGGTCGAAGGCACCGAAGTTACGATGGACACCACGACCGGCTACCCAGCCGTGACCGACGCTTCGGCCCAGACCATCGCTACCGCCGCTGGCCTGTCGACCGGCGACTACACCGTCCTGACCGCCGGCAACGGCACCACTGCCCCGGCCCTGACCGCCGGCAGCGGCAAGTTCGCCGTCGTCCCGAACAGCATCGTCGGCACCGCGACCGCCGCCAAGTGCTTCGTCCTGTTCAGCGCCGGCACCAAAGACCTGCCGCCGCCAGTCGTCACCACCGGCACCAGCGTTGCCGCCGTGGCCGACTGCGAGTAATCGCATTCCGAGCGCTCCAAGCGTTTCTTAGCCCGTGGCCGGCCCGCACCTCCGACCCCCGCGTCGCATACCCGGCCACGGCACTCTCCACCATGGGTTCACCATGGTGGAACTCATCATCGTCATCGTCCTCGTCGGCATCCTCGGCACCATCGCCGTCGGCCGCTTCATGGACCGTGGCAGCTTCGATACCGTCGCCTGGGCCGAACAGGTCAAGGCCACGCTGCGCTACGCGCAGAAGGTCGCGATCGCACAAAACACCCCCGTCTTCGTCCACATGACCCGCCAGCGCGTCGCCATTTGCCTGAGCGACGATACCGCCTGCGCGGATGCCGACAAGCGCGTGCTCGCCCCCGGCGGCGCCAACAGCGGATCGAAAGCGACACGCGACGCCTGCGCCTCGAGCAGCTGGATGTGCGAAGGCCGCCCGAATGGCGTCACCATGACGCTGCCCGGCGTGGACGCCGCCGCGACCGGCAGCGTCGCCTTCGACGGCCTGGGCCGGGCAAGCATGAGCGGCGGCTTCGGCGGCCGGCTCGACATCGTGGGCGATGGTGTCACGGCCGTGGTGCTGATCGATCCGGAGTCGGGTTATGTCCAGTAATCCGCGTGCGCGCCAAACGGGCGTCACCCTGGTCGAACTGATCATGTTTATCGTGATCATCTCGGTCGCCCTGGCCGGCATCATCCAGGTCATGCGCTTCACCACCGCCAATTCCGCCGACCCGCTGCGCCGCAAGCAGGCGCTGATGATCGCCGAGGCGCTGCTGGAAGAAGTGCGCCAGGCCGATTTCACCTATTGCGACCCGCGCTCGGCCAATGCGGACGAGGCCGTGAATACGGCGGCCTGCACGCTCAAGGAAGCCTGGGGCAACGAGGGGCCTGCCGGTACCGTCTTCGTGCGGCCCTTCGACAACGTCAACGATTACGTGACTGCCTCCGGCACGGCCGCCACGCCTTTCGGCAGCGGCGCGAGCGGCCTGGTCGATGCGCTCGGGCGCTCGATGAACCTGGCGGACTACAGCGCGACGGTTGCGATCACCCCGGACAAGCTGGGCGAGATCAACGCCGGCACGAGCGCCGACAGCGAGGCGCTGCGCATCCGCATCGAGGTCAGCTACGCCGGCGACGATCCCGTCGTCCTCGACGGCTACCGTGCGCGCTACCTGCCGCGACAGGGCGGCCAATGAACGCGTCCCGTCTTCGCCGCCTGCAGCGCGGCTTCACCCTGGTCGAGGCGATCGTCGCGATCGTCATCATCGGCATCCTGGGCGCGGTGGTCGCGGTCTTCATCCGCGCGCCGATCCAGGGCTATGTCGACACGGTCGCGCGCGCCGAAGCGAGCGACGAAGCCGACCTGGCGCTGCGCCGCATGGCGCGCGAAATCCGCCTGGCGCTGCCCAACAGCGTGCGCGTGAGCGCGGACGGCGACGCCATCGAATTCCTGCTGACGAAAACGGGCGGGCGCTACCTGGCGGCCGAGGACGGCGCCACCGAAGGCACGCCGCTCGACTTCGCCAACCCTGCCGTGACCAGCTTCACCGTCGTCGGCGGCCTGCGCGCGCCGCTCAAGACGAGCGACTACATCGTCGTCTACAACCTGGGCCCCGGCATGGAACCGGCCGATGCCTACGCTTTCGCCAGGCCCGGCAGCGCGCGCAACATCGCCCGCGTCGCCGAACCGGTGGCGCTCGGAGGTGGCACGATCAAGCTGGCGGGCGGCAACCCGTTCGCGCGCGACGACGCCATGCCCTCGCCGGGACGCCGCTTCCACGTGGTCAGCACGCCCGTTACCTTCCAGTGCGAGACCAAGGGAGGCCAGCTGGTGCTGACCCGCTACGCCGGCTACGACATACGCGCCGCCATCGGCGACACCCGTACCGGTACGACGCAAGCGTCGGTACTGGCGCGCCGCCTGGCCAGCTGCGCGGGCCTGTTCAGCTACGGCAGCGCCGACGCCGAGCTGCGCCGCAGCGCGCTGGTGCTGCTCTCGCTCGGCGTGCATGCGCGCGTTTCCGGCGACACGAGCGGCGACACCGGCGGCGGCGCGGTGCGTCTGGTACACCAGGTTCACGTCGACAATACGCCATGAAACGTGCTTCTTACTCCATCGCCATCGCCAGCCGCCGCCGCAGGAGCCGCGGCGTCGGCATCGTCACCGCCATTTTCCTGCTGGTCGTCCTGGCCGGCCTGGGCGTGGCGCTGGTCACCGTGTTCGTCAACCAGCGCCAGGCCATCCTGCTCGACGAGCAGGGCGTGCGTGCGCACCAGGCCGCGCGCGCCGGCATCGAATGGGGGCTGTTCCAGCGCCTGCGGGCGGCCCCGGCGGGCGGACGCTGCGCCGACGGCAGCACGACCCAGGTCGCGCTCGGAGGCGACGTGCTGGACAAGTTCACCCTCCACGTCAGCTGCACCCGCACCGAAGGGCCGGCGGTGGAGGAGGGCGCGCCGCCGCTCGAGCGCTGGACGATCCGCGCCGTCGCCTGCGCACCGGCGAAGGACGACGCCTGCCCGGCGAGCTGGAACAATCCCGACTACGTGCGGCGCGTGATCGAGGTGCAGATATGATGCGCCTGCGCCAAATCCTGTTGCGCCTGCTGGCGCTGCTGGCCGTCTTGGCCGGCGCCGCCCCCGCGCGCGCCGACACGCCGATCGCACTCTGGAAAACGATCGACGGCAGGGTCAATTTCACCGGCATCCAGGCCACGCTGCGCACGGCTTCCAACGGCAGCGGCAGTCCGTGCACGGTCACGGCGCCGAGCACCATCCGCAGCGCGACCCTGACGCTGCCGGCCAATTCCGTCGTCGTCTCCGCCCAGTTGTACTGGGCCGGTTCCGGCACGCCGGACAATACCGTGACCTTCCAGGGCAACGAGATCACGGCGACCCGCAAGTTCACGTCCAGCAGCGTCGGCAACGGCTTCGATTATTTCGGCGGCGCGGCCGACGTCACCCATCTCGTCAAGACCGGCGGCACCTATAATTTTTCCGGCCTGACGGTGTCGAACGGCGCGCCCTGGTGCGGCTCGCAGGGCGTGCTCGGCGGCTTCTCGCTGCTGGTGGTCTACCGCCTGTCGACGGAACCGCTGCGCGTGCTGAACATTTACGAAGGCTTCCAGTATCTGCAGAACAGCGGCCTGGTGGTCAGCGCCAACAACTTCCGCTGGAACCGCACGCTGCAGTCGGTCGAGGAAAAGGCGCGCGTCGGCCACATCACCTGGGAAGGCGACCCGACCCTGGCGCAGAACGGCGAGAACCTGACCTTCGAGGGCAAGGCCCTCGTCGACGCCAACAACACGGCCGGCAACCAGTTCAATTCGGTCAGTAACGTCAACAACGACAAGAATTCGCACGGCATCGACTTCGACGTCTACGACACGACGGTCGTGATCTCGAGCGCCGACGAGCCGGTCGTCACGACCGGCTACAGCACCGGCCAGGATCTGGTACTGCTGAACGCCGAGATCCTGCTGGTGCCGACCATGCAGGTGTCGGATCTGGCGATCAAGATCTCGCGCGCCGGCGCGCTCAAGATCAACACCGACGTCGAATACACGGTGACCGTCACCAACAACGGGCCGGTGACGGAGACCGGCAGGATCACCGTCACCAATACGCTGCCGCCCGGGATGTACTACGTGTCGGGCAATGTGGCCGGCTGGTCGTGCACGGCCTCCTCGACCAGCGGTACCTGCTACTACGACGGCGACCTCGCGCCGGGCGCCACCGCGCCCGTGCTGACCGTGCGCGCGCGCGTGACCACGCTCGGCGACAAGACCAACACGGTCGTCGTCAAGGGCACCACGGCGGACGACAACATGGCCAACAACACGGCCTCGGACAGCGGCGCGGCGACGAATGCCGACGGCTCCACCGGCACCGCCGTCGCGGCGGTCTACCAGTTCACCGATGCCAAATGCACCGCGGGCTACGCGATCGGCACGGCGGCCTCGAACTGCAAAGCCTACGGCACCGCGGTCACCGCCGGCGCGACCGGCAAGATCTTCATCACCTCGACCGCCAACGGGGTGGTCGCCACGCCCAACAGCGGGGCCGATACCAAGCCTTCGGTCCAGTTCATGTTCGAGTGTATCGATCCGGCGTCCGGCACCAGGCAGGCGAAGTATGCGGAGCAGGATCTCCCGGTGTGCGCGCCCCCGGGCACGCTGGCCCAGTGGTCGAACGCCGTCACCGTCACGTTCACGAAAGGCACGTCCTCGGTCGAGCTGCCCTTCGTCTACCGCGACGTCGGCAAGGTCGCGCTCAACCTGAAAGTAGGCGCGACCACCGCACGCACCGAGGTCTTCGTCAGCAAGCCGGCAAGGATCGCTTTCAGGCGCATCAGCAACGGCACCCACGACAACCCGGGCAACATCACCAGCGGCGGCAACGGCTTCGCCGCGGCGGGCGCTCCCTTGACGATCGAGGTCGGCGCGCTGATGGGGGGCGAAGGTGGTTATGCGCCGAACTTCGGCAAGGAGCGCCTGACGCCGATCATCGTGCTCGACAAGTCGGTCGCCGTGGCCAGCCTGGTCAGCCAGGGCTCCCTGGTCGAGGACGCCGTCAAGCGCAAGTGGGCGAACGGCATCCTCGGTACGCAGGCTTCGTGGAGCGAAGTCGGCGCTGTCAATTTCACGGTGCGCGCCGACGATCCGGGAATGACCAGCAATGCCGCGAACCGCTATTTCGGCGAGCCGATCGGCGGCGACACCGCGGCCGTGGGCCGCTTCTATCCGGCCTTTTTCGCCACCGACGTCACCGGCCCCTTCAACTGCCCGAAGAACCTGCCCCAGGTCGGCGCCACCCGGAATCCGGCCGAAGTCTATACCTGCCCGCGCGACATCGACGGCGCCATCAACGGCGCGGTCTATTCGCGGCAGCCGTTCACCGTCACGCTCGAAGCCTATAACGCGCTCAATGCGCGGGTGCAGAACTACACCGGCGACTGGTTCAAGACCGTCACCCTGTCCGCCGCCGGCGCCGACGGTGGCCCGGCACTGGCCGTCAACCTGACGCCGCCGGCGGGCGCCACCGCGACCACGATGGACAAGACCAGCAACGGCACGACGACGGCCTCCTATCGCTTGCCGGTCGGCTACGACGATACCAAGCCGCGCGCCGTCGACCTGACCCCGCCGACCACGGTCTACGTGCGCGCCGAATCGCCTGAGACGACCCTGGCCGGCAGCGTGACGATCTCGTCGAAACGCAGCGGCGTGGTCTCGGACGAAGGCAGCATCCTGGTGCTGAACGGCCGCATGAAGCTGCCGAACGCGCTGGGCAGCGACCTGCTGCCGACCCCGCTGACGATGCGCCCCGAGTACTGGGCCGGGCCGAGCGCCGGCTGGCTGGTCAACACGCGCTACGAGGACACCCGAACGGTCGCCGGTACCGACCTCGTCTTCGAGGACAAGGGGTGCAGGCTCGACTTCGTCCTGAGGACGAACAACGTGGATGTCTGCAATACGACCCTGCTCGGCCTGGCGCCGGGGCGCACCAGCATCGTCACCAAGGCGGGAGCGGCCGCGCTCTGGCTGCGCGCGCCCGGCAAGAAGGCGGGCGGCGGGACGCGCCGCGGCGGTTTCAGCGTGCGCTACAAGGGCCCGGACTGGCTGCCGGGCACGACAGGGCGGGTCAGCTACGGCAGCCACCGCAGCCCGGTGATCTACGTGCGCGAGATGTATTTTTGACGCGCGCCGTTGACGAGGCCACCGCTCGCCCGGGAATCGGGGCGGCGCCGTGTCGATTTATTTCGATGTTCAAGACGTTCTTGAATATAATCAAGCTTCTATTGTCAAAACATCAGACATCGCTCCACCTCGATAACGGTTCGCATGCGTTTTTTTAGAAAAGCAAAGAAAAGGGAAGGGTGGCTCGCCATCGTGCTCCAGGGCGATGGCTTGTGCGCCGTCAGCATGCAGATCGCGCCCGACATCAAGCCCCAGGTGCGCCAGGCCGTCTTCTATCCGGGCAAGAGCCACGCCGAGCTGCTGGAAAAGGCCGGGCGCGAGCTGCATGCCCATGCCTACCGCTCGATCACGGTGCTGTCGCATGGCGAATACCAGATCCTCTCGGTCGACGCGCCCAACGTGGCCCCCGACGAACTCAAGACGGCCGTGCGCTGGCGCCTGAAGGACATGCTCGACTTCCATGTGGACGACGCCACCATCGACGTGCTCGACCTCCCGGTCGATCCGAATGCCGGCATGCGCGCCCAGCATTCCATGTTCGCCATCGCCGCGCGCAACAGCGTGATCGAATCGCGCCAGCAGCTGTTCACCAAGGCCAAGGTCGAGCTGGCCGTGATCGACATCCCCGAAACCGCGCAGCGCAACATCTCGGCCCTGGTCGAACCCGCCGGGCGCGGTGTGGCCATGCTGTCCTTCGGCAGCGAGGGCGGCTTGCTGACCGTCTCCTACCGCGGCGAGCTGTACCTGACGCGCCGCATCGACCTGCCGCTCGAGCAGCTGATGGATGAGGACATCGACCGCCGCAATGCCAGTTTCGACCGCGTCACCCTGGAGCTGCAGCGTTCGCTCGACAACTTCGAGCGCCAGTATTCCTTCATCAGTGTGGCCAAGCTGGTGCTGGCCCCCTCCGCGGTGAGCGGGCTGGAAGAATACCTGTCGAGTAACCTCTACATGCCGGTCGATACGCTCGACCTGGCCACCGTGTTCGACGTCGAGCGCGCGCCCGAATTGAGCGACCGCCTGCTGCAGCAGCGTTTCCTGGTGGCGCTCGGCGCCGCCCTGCGCCACGAGGAGACGGTGCTGTGAGCCAGCAGATCAACCTGTTCAATCCGGTCTTCCTGCAGCAGAAGAAGATCTTTTCGGCGCGCACCATGGGCAGCGCGCTCCTGGTGCTGGTGCTGGGCGTGGCCGCCCTCCAGTTCTACGGCAACATGCGCGTGCAGGCCCTGCAGCGCGAGGCCGACGCCGGCGCCGCCCAGCTGACGCAGAAGCAGGCGCGCCTGGAGAGCGTGAGCAAGGAATTCACGCCGCGCCAGAAAAGCGCCGCGGCCGATGCCGAACTGCTCGAAGCCGAACGCCAGCTGGCCGCGCTGCGCGACGTGTCCGGCGTGCTGTCACGCGGCGAGCTGGGCAACACGCAGGGCTATGCCGAATACTTCCGCGCGCTGGCGCGCCAGCATGCCGACGGCCTCTGGCTGACCGGCGTCAGCATCACCGGCGCCGGCCTCGACATCGCGGTGCGCGGCCGCGCCCTCGATCCGCAGCGGGTGCCGGGTTACCTGAACCGCCTGACCGTCGAACCCATCATGCGCGGCAAGGCCTTCGGCAGCCTGCAGATCAGCCAGGGCGCGGCCGCCAGCCAGGGCGCGCCCGCGCCCTATGTCGAATTCAGCCTGCTGTCGACGCCGGAAGGGAGCAAGCCGTGAAGGAACAACTCCTCAGGCTTGCCGCCCGCATCGACGCCCTGACGCTGCGCGAGCGCGTCATGCTGTTCGCGGCGATCGCGGCCGGCTTCGTCTTCCTCGTGCATTTCTTCGGCCTGGGGCCGATGTATGCGAAACAGGCCCAGCTGCGCACCCAGATCGTCCAGCAGCAGAACAACCTGGAAGGCATCGACGCCGAGATCGGCGCCAAGGTGGCGGCGGCCCAGGTCGACCCGGACGCGCCGACGCGCAAGCGCATCGACGAGGTGCGCGGGCAGACCGAGGCCCTGGCCACGACCCTGCGCGCGATGCAGAACGGGCTGGTGCCGCCCGAGCGCATGGCGCCGCTGGTGGAAACCATCCTGCGTTCGAACAACCGCCTGCAGTTGGTGTCGATGCGCACGCTGCCGGTCGAGCCGCTGATGGGCGGGGCGCAGGCCGCCGCTGCGCCGGCGCCCGCGGCCGCCACTGCGCCAGAGACGGCGCCCGCGCTCGCTCCCGCCGCGCCGCTGCTGTACCGCCACGGCGTCGAAGTCACGGTGCGCGGCAACTACCTCGACATGATCGGCTACATGGCGGCGCTGGAAGCGATGCCGACCCAGCTGTTCTGGGGCAAGGCCCAGCTCGAGGCCGAGACCTGGCCGAGCTCGCGCCTGACCCTGACCCTGTACACCCTGAGCCTGGACGCGAAATGGATGAAACTGTGAAGCGCGCCGTCGCCCTGTCCCTCGCCACGCTGTTATCCTGCTGCGTGAACCTGGCGGGCGCGCAGGCGCTGCAGGATCCGACCAAGCCGCCGGCGGCCCTGATCGCGGGAGACGGAAATGCCGCCAAGGCCGCCGCCGCTGCCGCCAACCAGGCGCCGCGCCTGCAATCGGTGCTGATCGCGCGCCAGCCGGGCGGGCGCCACGTCGCCGTGATCGACGGCGAAACGCTGCGCCTGGGCGATACCTACAAGGGTGCGCGCGTCGCGCGCATCGAGCAGGACGAAGTGGAACTGCAGCGCGGGAACGCGCGCCAGATCCTGAAATTGAACGGCGCCGCGGCGAACGCCGGGGCGATCGAGCGAGTACGAACGCCGTGACCGACACGAATGACCGACACCGAATGACCGACAGGACATCCATGCGACATCTTCCCCTCCTGGCCCTGCTTGGCACGGGTGCCCTGCTGGCCGGCTGCTCGAGCACGCCGCCGCACCAGACCTACGACACCATCAAGGGCGAAGTCGCCCGCGCCAGCGCGTCGAACCGCGCCCCGGCGCCGACCGAGGACGCCGTCGCCAACGCCTTGCTGCCGCCGGCGGCCGCGCTCGCGCGCGAGCTGCCCAAGGCCAGGCCGGCGCTGGAAGAGCGCTTCAACGTCGCCTTCAACAATGTCCCCGCCCAGCAGTTCTTCCGCTCGATCGTGGCCGGCACCCGCTACAACATGCTGGTGCATCCCGAGGTGAGCGGCAACATCAGCGCGAATCTGAAGGACGTGACCCTGGCCGAAACGCTGGAAGCGGTGCGCGAGATGTACGGCTACGACTACAAGATCGACGGCACCCGCATCACGATCCGGCCGCTCACCATGCAGACCCGGATGTTCCATGTGAACTACCTGGTCGGCAGCCGCCGTGGTTCGTCCAACCTGCGCGTGACCTCGACCTCGGTGTCGAACGTCGGCAACAACGGCAACAGCAACAACAACCAGGGCCAGACCGGCAACCAGCCGAACCAGAACAACCAGAACGGCAACAACCCGAATCAGAATGGCGGCAACATGACACAGGTGGCCAGCACCGACGTCAACATGCTGTCGAACAGCGACTTCTGGGTCGACCTGAAGTCCGCCATCGACGCCATCGTCGGCTCGAAGGAAGGCGGACGCAGCGTCGTCGTCAGCCCGCAGTCGGGCGTGCTGGTGATCCGCGCCATGCCGGAAGAACTGCGCAACGTCGACGCCTACCTGAAGGCGACCCAGCTGTCGGTCGACCGCCAGGTGATCCTGGAAGCGAAAATCCTCGAGGTGGAACTCAACGAGCAGTTCCAGAGCGGGATCAACTGGGCCAGCTTCT
Organism: Massilia sp. Leaf139; assembly: GCF_001424165.1. Lineage (GTDB taxonomy): Bacteria > Pseudomonadota > Gammaproteobacteria > Burkholderiales > Burkholderiaceae_D > Telluria. The sequence continues at coordinate 111,842 of NZ_LMOJ01000028.1, read as the reverse complement.
CGGCGATCGGCAATTCGCGCAGCAACCGCGCCGCCACCGGCATCATCTCGCCGGGCGCGAACCTGGCGCCGCTGCCCTTCAACGGCGGCCAGCCGCCGGCCATCAACAACGGCAACGGGCTGTCGGCCAGCACCGGCTTCTCGCTCTCGAACGCGGCCAATGCGGCCGGTTCGCTGTTCGGCTTCGCCTTCCAGACCAACAGCTTCGCGGCGCTGATCTCATTGCTGGAACAGCAGGGCACCGTGCACGTGCTGTCCAGCCCGCGCGTGGCCGCCGTCAACAACCAGAAGGCGGTGCTCAAGATCGGCACCGACGAATTCTTCGTCACCGGCGTGACGACCACGACCAACACCAGCACCACCGGCAATACGGTGACGCCGAGCGTCACCCTGCAGCCCTTCTTCTCGGGCGTGGTGCTGGACGTGACGCCGCAGATCGACGACAAGGGCAACATCCTGCTGCACGTGCATCCGTCGGTGAGCCAGGTGACGACCATCACCAAGGGCATCGATCTCGGTTCGGCCGGTTCGCTGACGCTGCCGCTGGCGGCCTCCTCGACCTCGGAACTGGACAGTATTGTCCGCGGCCAGGACGGCCAGGTGGTGGCCGTGGGCGGCCTGATGCGCCAGGCTTCGACCGACGACACCAGCCAGCTGCCGGGCGCCGGCAGGGTGCCGGTGCTGGGCGCGCTGTTCCGCAACAAGAACAAGGTGGCGCAAAAGCGCGAGCTGGTGGTGCTGATCAAGCCGACCATCGTCGACAGCGCCAGCAACTGGAGCCAGGATCTGCTCGACACCACGCGCCGCATCGAGGGGCTCGATCCGCGCACCCTGGAGCGCAAGTAATGTACGCAGCGCATTTCGGCTTGCGCGAACTGCCGTTCGGGATCACCCCGGACACGAGCTTTTTCTTCGGCAGTCCGCGCTCGCAGGAAGCGCTCAACACCTTGCTGATCGCCGCGCGCAGCGGCGAAGGCTTCATCAAGATCACGGGCGAAGTCGGCACTGGCAAGACCCTCCTGTGCCGCAAGTTCATGGCGACCCTGGGCGAGAACTTCGTCACCGCCTACATCCCGAATCCCTTCCTGGAGCCGCGCACCCTGATGCTGGCGCTGGCCGACGAACTCGAACTGCCGCTCGAGCGCGACGTCGACCAGCACCGGCTGCTGAAATCGATCATGCACCGCCTGCTCGACCTGGCGCGCCAGGGCAAGCGCGTGCTGCTGTGCATCGACGAAGCGCAGGCGATTCCCGTCGAGAGCATGGAGGCGCTACGCCTGCTGACCAACCTGGAGACCGAGAAGAGGAAGCTGCTGCAGATCGTCCTCTTCGGCCAGCCGGAGCTGAACCGCAAGCTCGAACTCGATGCGATCCGCCAGCTGGCGCAGCGCATCACCTTTCATTATCATCTCGGGCCGCTGTCGCGCGACGACATCGATTTCTACCTCGCGCACCGGCTGCGCGTGGCCGGCTATACCGGCGCGCGGCTGTTCTCGCCGGCGGCGGTGGGGCGCCTGTACCGCGCCAGCGGCGGCATTCCACGCCTGGTCAACATCATGGCGCACAAGGCGCTGATGCTGTGCTACGGTGAGGGCAAGCAGGAAGTGAGCGCCGCCCACGTCAACGGCGCCGCGCGCGACACGGTCGTGCCGAAGCGCCGGCTTTGGCCCTATATTGCTGGCGCCGGCGCGCTCGCCGGGATGGCGGCCGGACTTGCATGGACATTCGCACGATGAGCCTGAATTCATGAGCTTGATCAACAAGATGCTGCAAGACCTCGACGCCCGCGGCACCACGCGGGCCGAGGGCGTTCCTCCCGAAATCAAGACGGTCGGCGGCGGCGCGCGGCGCCTGCCGCTGCGCCGCATCGCCGTCATCGCCGTCCTTGTCCTGTTCGCCGTGGCCGCCGGCGCGTTTGCCTGGCTGAAGATTCCGCGCAAGGGGTACACCTACGAGGTGCAGCCGGCGGAGCAGGCGGCGGCTCCCGTCGAGCAGAAACCGGTTACCGTCGCCGAGGTGGCGCCAGCGCCGGTGAAGCCGGTGGAAACGCCGGCGCCCGCCGCGGCCGCGCCGTCCGAACCGGTGCAGGAAGCGGTGCAGGAAACGGTGCAAGAAACGGTGCAAGAAACGGCGCCGCCGGCGCCCGCGCCCGCAGTGCGCGAAAAAGCCCCTGCGCCGGCAGTCGAGAAGAAGGCCGAACCGGTGCGCGCGGCAGCCCCCGAGCGTGCGCGGCCCGCGGCGCCGGCCGACGCCCTTGCTGCACCGCCGTCGCAGGGTTCGACCACCTCCTGGGCCGTCGCCAGCGAACGCGCGCGCGCCGAACAGGATCGCCTGGCCAAACGCTGGAAGGCCGAGGAAACGCGCATCGCCGCGCTGCCGCAGGCCGAGCGGCGCGCGGCGCAGCGCAAGCTGCGCGAGGAGCAGGCGCGTGCCGCCGCCAGGGCGAAGACCGAAGCAACCTGGCTGGCCGCGCTTAAGCGCAGGGAAGCCGCCGGCGGCGTCCCTGCCGATACGGCGCCCGCGGCGCGCGCCCCGGCGAGTGGCCAGGGCCGCGTCGAAACCAACACCCAGGGCGCCGAAAATGCCTACCGGCGCGCGCTCGCCAGCCTGCAGGACGGACGCGTCGGCGACGCGGTCAGCGGCCTGCAGGGCGCCTTGCGCGCCAATCCGCGCCACGAGGCGGCGCGCCAGACCCTGGTCAGCCTGCTGATCGAACACAATCGCGGCGACGAGGCCATAGCCCAGCTGCAGCAAGCCCTGACGCTCGATCCGCGCCAGCCGGCGCTGGCGATGCTGCTGGCGCGCCTGCAGATCGAGCGCGGCAAGACCGGCATCGAGGTGCTGCTGCGCACCTTGCCCTATGCGGCCGGCAATGGCGAATACCACGCCTTCCTCGGCGGCGCCCTGCAACGCCAGGGCCGCCTGCGCGAAGCGGCCGAGCAGTACGAAACGGCGCTGCGCACGGCGCCGAACAATGCGGTGTGGTGGATGGGGCTCGGCATCGCGCTGCAGGGCGAGAAGCGCAACGCGGAAGCGGCCGACGCCTTCCGCCAGGCGCGGGCGCTCAATACCTTGTCGCCGGAGTTGCAGGCTTTTGTGGAACGCAGGCTGGCGCAGGTGGCGCGCTGATGTTCACGGCTGTCAGCGAACGCATACGCACTTAAGCGCGTTTGTGCTGCGGCTTGTGCGAGCGACTTCTCACGGTCATCGTTGAACGCACACGTTCGTACTGCGTGGGCGCGGGAGCGCCCACCCTACAAGGCTGAGGCGCCGGTTTTGTAGGGTGGGCGCTCCGTGCCCACGCCGTATGTACCTCTCCTTTTGGCCGCGACGGCGCCGGATCGCTCGCTACCGACAATCAAATCTTCGCGAGCCGCTCGAGCGCCACCCGCAAGGTCGCATCCTCTTTCGCAAAACAGAAGCGCACGACCCCCGACTCCTTGCCGCTGCTGTAAAAGGCCGACACCGGAATCGCCGCCACCTTCAACTCGCTTGTCAGCCACTGCGCGAATTGCGCCTCCGGCATGCTCGAGACGGCGCGGTAGTCGACGCACTGGAAATAGGTGCCATCGGCCGGCAGCAGGCGCAGGCGGGTGCCGGCCAGGCCTTCGCGGAACAGGTCGCGCTTGCGCTGGTAGAAGTCCGGCAGGCCGAGGTATGGTTGCGGGTCGGCCATGTACGCGGCCAGCCCGTGCTGCATCGGCGTGTTCACCGTGAACACGTTGTACTGGTGTACCTTGCGAAATTCCGCCATCAGCGCCGCCGGCGCCGCCACATAGCCGACCTTCCAGCCGGTGACGTGGTAGGTCTTGCCGAAACTCGAGACGACAAAGGCGCGCTCGGCCAGTGCCGGCAGGCTGGCGACCGAGACGTGCCGCTCGCCGTCGTAGACCATGTGTTCGTAGACTTCGTCCGACAGGATCAGGATGTCCGTGCCTTCGACGATCTGCGCCAGCTGCTCGAGATCGGCGCGGCGCAGGATCGAGCCGGTCGGGTTGTGCGGCGAGTTGATCACGATGAGGCGCGTGCGCGGCGTGACGGCGGCCGCGAGCTTCTGCCAGGGCAGGCTGTAGCCGTCTTCGCCGACTTCCATTTCCAGCGGTACGACCACGCCGCCGGCCAGCGCGACGGCCGGCGCATAGCTGTCGTAGGCCGGCTCGATGACGATGGCTTCGTCCCCTGGATGGATGCAGCACAGGATGGCCGTGGTCAGCGCCTGGGTGGCGCCGGCGGTCACCGTGATTTCGGTCGCGGCATCGTAGGCACGCCCGTAGAGCCGCGCGATCTTGGCCGCGATGGCCTCGCGCAGGGCGGGCACGCCGGTCATCAGGGGGTACTGGTTGTGGCCGGCGCGCATGGCCGCGCCCACGGCGTCGACCAGGCGCGGATCGCAGCCGAAGTCGGGGAAACCCTGGCCGAGGTTGACGGCGCCATGCTGGACGGCCAATGCCGACATGGTGGAAAACACGGTGGTGCCGACCTGGGGCAGGCGCGATTGCAGGGCAGGGGTGCTCATGGCGGAGTGGGTGAGTTGCGGTGATTTATTCTAGCGCGGCGGCGGCATGCAGTTTCACCCAGGCCTCGGGCAGCATGATCCGGAACATGCCGGCCTGCGTCGTCTTGCGATTGAGTTTCAACAGCGCCTTGTCCTTGGTGACCAGGATCGCCGCGCCGCTGTCGCGCGCCAGTTCCAGGAATTTCTGGTCGTCGCGGTCGGTGCACACCGGCAGGCGCACCGGCTTGCTGTCGGGGGCGACCACCGTCACCAGGGCATCGAAGCGTTCGGCGGCGGCCTCGCGCGTGTCGTCGTCGAGCGGCAGGTGCGGATAGTGCAGCACGATGCGGTATTCGTCGCGGCAGTCGGCGCGCGTCACGGCCCGCAGTTCGCCGCGTTCGAGCGCGCTGAGCAGCGGCGCCCAGCGCGGGTCGTGGAACACGAACAGGTCGAGGCAGACATTGGTGTCGAGGACGATGGGTGGGGCGGAAGCGGGTATCATGTGGGAAATTTTACTTGGTTCAACTGCTTTGAGTTTTTATGCTGATTGTTTTATCGCCCGCCAAATCCCTCGACCTCGACACGCCTTCGCCCACTTCGGAACACACGCTTCCTGATTTCACCGCCCGCGCCGCCCAGCTGATCGGCGTGCTGCGCGACCTGTCGCCCGGCCAGGTCGGCGACCTGATGCACATTTCCGACCAGCTCGCGACCCTGAACGTGGCGCGCTACGCGACCTGGACGCCGGATCACGCCGACGGTCACCAGGCCATGATGGCATTCAACGGCGACGTGTACACGGGGCTCGATGCGCGCAGCCTCGACGCCAAATCGCTGGCCTTCGCCCAGCGCCATTTGCGCATCCTGTCGGGCCTGTACGGCTTGCTGCGTCCGCTCGACCTGATCCATCCGTATCGCCTGGAGATGGGCACCAAACTCGCCACCCCCGGCGGCAAGGATCTGTACGCCTTCTGGGGCGAGACGATCACCGCGGCGCTCAATGCCCAGCTGGCCGCGACGGGTGCGACGGCCCTGGTCAACCTCGCCTCCGAAGAATACTTCAAGTCGGTCAAGCCGAAGCTGCTCGCCGCGCCGGTGATCACGCCCGTGTTCGAGGACTGGAAGAACGGCAAGTACAAGATCATCTCGTTCTACGCCAAGCGTGCGCGCGGGATGATGGCGCGCTATGCGATCGGGAAGGGCATCACGGAGCCGGAAGACCTGAAGGCCTTCGATGTCGACGGCTATGCCTTCATCGCGGAAGGATCGAGCGAGAAGAGCTGGCTGTTCCGCCGAAAGGAAGCGGCATAAAAAAACTGGGGTGGACGCCCGCGTCCACCCCAGTCGATCCTGCCGCTCAGCTTTACTTCAGGGCATCCTTCGGCGCCGGCTTCGCGCCCGACTTGGCCCAGAACTGCCACCAGGCCGCGTCGCCCTTGGCGTTCGGGTTCAGGAAGCTGCTGTTCGGGTAGTTCAGGGTCAGCACGCGCTGGGCGTCGTCGCGCAGCGGCAGCATGCCGAGCTTGTCGTAGCCGCGCACCATGATGAACAGCGCTTCCTCGCGCGCCGAGGCGCCCGGATAGTCGGCGACGGCATTCTGGGCACGGTTGACGGCGGCCAGGTAGGCGCCGCGGCGATAGTAATAGTTCGCCACGTGCACTTCATAGGACGCCATCGCGTTGATCAGGTAGTTCATGCGCGCGATCGCGTCGGGCGCATACTTGCTGTTCGGGAAGCGGTCGACCAGCACCTTGAAGGCGGCGAAGGCTTCGCGCGTCGCCTTCGGGTCGCGTTCGGTCGGATCCTGCGAATAGATCACGCTCAGGAAGCCGATCTGGTCGTTGAAGTTGATCAGGCCGCGCAGGTAGTACATGTAGTCGACCTGCGGATGGTTCGGGTGCAGCTTGATGAAGCGCTCGACCGCGGCCAGCGCTTCCGGCTGATCCTGGGCCTTGTAGTGCGCATAGGCGATTTCCATCTGCGCCTGGGCGGCGTAGGTGCCGAACGGATAGTTCGCTTCGAGGCGCTGGAACAACTTGATCGCGGCCTCGTAGTGGGCGCCTGCCATCTCTTCGCGTGCCTCAGCGTATAATTTCTCCGCTGACCACTTTTCGGTCTCATCGGTCTTCTCAGGCAACAGCCCGCAGCCCGACAGACCTAACAGGACACTCGTAGCAACCACCACCAACAGTTTTTTTTGCATAGCTTTTTGCAGAAAAGTTTTACCGAGATTCAACAGACGGCTGATTATAGCCGATGGAACTAACGTGATATTAACTCCTGCGCCGATTTCGGCCGAATTGCCTCCCGACGCCGACTTCGACGACGAAACCGATGTCGAGTTTGCCCTCCCGAGCGGCATCGACCTCTCCCCGATCACCCTCCACCTGGACGAGTCCGCCTGCGGCCAGCGCCTCGACAAAGTCGTGGCGGGCCTGGTGCCGCAGTTCTCGCGCAGCCGCCTGCAGCTCTGGTTCGACGGCGGCCACGTGCTGGTCGACGGCAAGCCCGCCAAGGGCAAGGGTACGGCCTATGGCGACGAGACCATCGAAGTGCTTCCGCAGCCGGCGCCCGAGGACACCGCCTTCGCACCCGAACAGATCGACCTGAACATCGTCTACGAGGACGAGCACATCCTCGTCATCAACAAGCCGGCCGGCCTGGTCGTGCATCCGGGCGCCGGCAACTGGTCGGGCACGCTGCTCAACGGCCTGCTGCACCACGCGCCGCAACTGGGCTCGGTGCCGCGCGCCGGCATCGTGCACCGCCTGGACAAGGACACGAGCGGCCTGATGGTGGTCGGCAAGACCCTGGCCGCGCAGACCGATCTCGTGCGCCAGCTGCAGGCGCGCACCGTCAAGCGCGAGTACTTCGCGCTCGTGTGGGGCACGCCGCAATTGTCGGGCACGATCGACGCGCCGATGGGACGCCATCCGAAAGACCGCGTCAAGATGGCCGTCTCGACCAGCCTGGGCGCGAAGCCCGCGATCACCCATTACACGCGGGTGGCCGAAGGCATGCTCGATCGCCGTCCGGTCAGCCTGGTGCAGTGCCGCCTGGAGACCGGCCGCACCCACCAGATCCGCGTCCACATGCTCTCGATCGGCTTCGGCCTGGTGGGCGATTCGGTCTACGGCAAGACGCACCTGTCGCCCGTGTTCCACCGCCAGGCGCTGCAGGCGCGCCGCCTGGGCCTGGTGCATCCGGCCACCGGCGAGCAGTGCGAATGGGTCGTGCCGCTGGCCGAGGACTTCGCCGAGCTGATCGCGCGCGCCGGCATCGCCGAGCCGGACGCACTCTGATGGAGTCGAACGGCATCCTGGTGCCGGCCTGGCCGGACGCACCGGGCAACATCGGCGCGCTGGCCACGACGCGCCTCGGCGGTGTTTCGCAGGAACCCTACGACGACGGCGCCGGCGGCGGGGGCTTCAACCTCGGTCTGCACGTGGGCGACGCCGCCGACGCCGTCGCGCAGAACCGCGCCCGCCTGCAGGCGCTGCTGCCCGGCCGTCCGGCCTGGATCGCGCAGGTGCACGGCGCCGACGTGGTCGACGCCGCCACCGTCGGACAAGACCAGCCGGTGCGGGTGGGCGACGCCAGCATCGCCACGCGTCCCGGCGTGGTCTGCGCGATCTTGACGGCCGATTGCCTGCCGGTGCTGTTCGCCGACCGCGCGGGCAAAACGGTCGGTGCGGCCCATGCCGGCTGGCGCGGCCTGGCCGGCGGCGTGCTGGGCCAGACGATCGCCGCCATGCGTGCGACAGGCGCCGACGAGATCACGGCCTGGATGGGACCGGCGATCGGGCCGTCGGCCTTCGAGGTCGGGCAGGACGTGTTCGACAGTTTCGCGGCAGCCTTGCCGGGGATCGACGTCGGCTTCGCCTTTGCGGCGCGGCCTGAAGCCGTAGGCAAGTACTTCGCCGACATCTACGCGCTGGCGCGCCTGATGCTGGCGCGCGATGGCGTGCACAGTGTCGCCGGTGGGGAATACTGCACCCATACCGAGCGCACGCGTTTCTATTCCTACCGCCGCGATGGGGTGACCGGACGCCAGGCGAGTTTGATCTGGCTCAAGTAGGGCTTTCCGGCTTCATCAATACTTTTCAGTCGCCACCGCCCCCGCAGCCTCCGTCAGCGCCATCGCAGGCAGGGAAGCTGCCGCCCCCATCGGCCGTTTGTTTGTTTTTTGCCACACCATGCTGGGGCAGCGAAAACAAGCCCGGCGCTTCGATTCCAGCCGCCTTCGCTTCACGCCGCGCCCGGCGCCGCTTGCCACCGGTGAGGTAAAAAAGTATAGACAGGGGTATCATGCAGTACACGAGAAAAGTCATCACGCCCGCGACGAACGAGGTCTCGGTCGCCGCCATCAGGATGACGACATAGCTCCAGCCGATTGCAACGATCCACATGTTTTATTTCTCCAGTTAATAAACCGATTCTAACGGACGCCGACATGAATATGCCCGACCCTCAAGCTTTCGCCGCCACCTGGATGAACCAGCTGACCGATCCCACGGCCTGGCAGGGATGGATGAAGATGCCGGCGGCGGGCGCAACGGGTATGCCGCAGGCGAATCCGCTGGCGGGCGTATTCAAGGATTTCAACGTCAGCATCTCCCCGGCGCGCCTCGATACACTGCGCCAGGATTATCTGCAGAAGGTCGGCCAGCTGTGGCAGGACTTCATGTCCGGCAAGACGCCGGCCCTGCACGACAAGCGCTTCTCGGGTTCCGAATGGAGCGCCACCCCCTTCGCCGCCTTCACCGCCGCTTCTTACCTGCTCAACGGCGAGTTCATGCTGGCCCTGGCCGATGCGGTCGAGGCCGGCCCGCGCGAGCGTCAGAAGATCCGTTTCACGGTGCAGCAGATGGTCGACGCCATGTCGCCGGCTAACTTCCTGGCGACCAATCCCGAAGCCCAGGCCAAGCTGATCGAGACCAAAGGCGAAAGTCTCACCAAGGGCCTGCAGAACATGCTGGAAGACCTGCGCAAGGGCCGCATTTCGCAGACCGACGAGTCGGCCTTCGAGGTCGGCGTGAACGTCGGCACGACCCAGGGCCACGTCGTCTTCGAGAACGACCTGTTCCAGTTGATCCAGTACAGCCCGGCGACCCCGACCGTACGATCGGTGCCGCTCCTGATGATCCCGCCCTGCATCAACAAGTTCTACATTCTCGACCTGCAGCCGGAAAACTCGCTGGTGCGCTATGTGGTCGAGCAGGGCAATACCGTATTCATGGTGTCCTGGCGCAACCCGGACAAATCGATGGCGAACCTGAGCTGGGACGACTACGTCGAGCGCGGCGCGATCGAGTCGATCCGGGTCGCGCGCGAGATTTCCGGCCAGGACAAGGTACACGTGTTCGGCTTCTGCGTCGGCGGCACGATCGCGGCCAGCGCGCTGGCGGTGCTCGCCGCACGCGGCCAGCAGCCGGCGGCCAGCCTGTCGCTGCTGACGACGCTGCTCGACTTTTCCGATACCGGCGTCCTCGAAGTCTTCATCGACGAAGCCCAGGTGGCGCTGCGCGAAGCAGCGCTGGCCAAGGGCGGCATCATGCCGGGGCGCGATCTGGCCACCACCTTCTCGGCCCTGCGCCCGAACGACCTGGTCTGGAACTATGTCCAGCAAAACTACCTGAAGGGCAAGGTGCCGCCGGCCTTCGACCTGCTGTACTGGAATGCCGACAGCACGAATCTGCCGGGCCCGATGTTCTGCTGGTACCTGCGCAACACCTATCTCGAGAACAAGCTGAAGGTGCCGGGCCAGCTGACCGTCTGCGGCGTGCCTGTCGACCTCGGCCGCATCGATTGCCCGGTCTTCGTCTACGGTTCGAAGGAAGACCACATCGTGCCGTGGCCGGCGGCTTTCGCTTCGGTGAACCTGTTGAACCCGAAGAAGCCCAAGGCCAACCGCTTCGTACTGGGCGCTTCCGGCCATATCGCCGGCGTCATCAACCCGACCTCGAAGGGCAAGCGCAGCTACTGGGTGAACGACAGCACTGCCGAGAAGAAAGGCAGAAAGACGGAAGCGTCCAGGGGCCCGCGCTCGGCCGACGAATGGTTCGCCGGCGCGACCGAAAACAAGGGCAGCTGGTGGCCGGAATGGGCGCGCTTCCTGCAGGAGAACGGCGGCGAAGAGATCCCGGCGCCGACTCAGCCGGGCAATGCCCAATACCAGCAGAGCGAGCCGGCGCCGGGCCGTTACGTCAAGGCGCGCGCCGACTGAAGGCTGGCGGAGGAGGGTGCTTATGCATCTTGCTTGGAAATAAATTCAGTGGCAAAAGCGATAATTGCTGCACCTGCGCATCGAACGTGGTATTTTTACCCGGTTTGTCCTGCCCGGAAACATCTGGGCAGGCCGTCACCGAGCGACGCCGGCTAGCCGAGGCGCGAGCCGCGGGCATTTTGAACAATTTCGCAGCGCGCCACCCACAAGGCCGGCGCAACAATGGAACTTGAGATGAGTAGTGCAAAAAACAGTACTGAACGCCTGATCAAGAAATACCCGAACCGTCGTCTCTACGACACCCAGACCAGTTCCTACATCACCTTGACGGACGTGAAGCAACTGGTGCTCGACGCCGACGAGTTCACGGTGGTCGACGCCAAGACCAATGAAGACCTGACGCGCAGCATCCTGCTGCAGATCATCCTGGAAGAGGAAGCAAACGGCGCGCCGATGTTCTCGAGCGCCGTGCTGGCCCAGATCATCCGCTACTACGGCCATGCGATGCAGGGCATGATGGGTTCTTACCTGGAAAAGAATGTCCAGGCATTCACCGACATCCAGAACAAGTTCACCAGCAACGCCGCCGGCGCCCTCGAGGGCAAGCCCTTCAGCCCGGAGATGTGGACGCAGTTCATGAACGTCCAGGGCCCGATGATGCAGGGCATGATGAACAACTACATCGACCAGAGCAAGAACCTGTTCATGCAGATGCAGGAGCAGATGCAGAACCAAAGCAAGGTGCTGTTCAGCGCCTTCCCGTTCCCGCCGACGACGCCGACGGACAAGAAGTAAGCAGTGCGCGCGTGGACGGTGGAAAACAGTCCACTGGACTGTTTTCCACCGTCCACGCGTTCAACAATTGTTTGTTCATTTAAAACATTTGTTGGTCAGGCTGGCATACCTGCTAGCGCCAATTGTCGCTGCCCTGACCCGGCCCGTCCGAGCGCCGGCTTTTCCTCTTCCAGCTGGAACACACTGACCAGCTGCGCCAGTTGCGCCGCCTGCTGCTGCATGGCCTGCGCCGCCGCGGCCGCTTCTTCGACCAGCGCCGCGTTCTGCTGGGTCACGCCGTCCATCTCGATCAGCGCCACGTTCACCTGTTCGATGCCGCGCGTCTGCTCCTGGCTGGCGACGGTGATGCCCTGCATCAGGCTGGCCACCTGGCGAATGCTGTCGACCACTTCCTGCATCGTGCTGCCGGCCTCGTCGACCAGCTTGCTGCCCGCGTCGACCTTGTCGACCGAGTCCGCGATCAGGCCCTTGATCTCCCTGGCCGCCTGCGCCGAGCGCTGCGCCAGGTTGCGCACCTCGCTTGCCACGACCGCGAAGCCGCGGCCCTGTTCGCCGGCGCGCGCCGCCTCCACCGCCGCGTTCAGCGCCAGGATATTCGTCTGGAAGGCGATGCCGTCGATGACGCCGATGATGTCGACGATCTTCTTCGACGAATCGTTGATCGCGCCCATCGTGCCGACCACTTCCGCCACCACGCTCCCGCCGCGTTCGGCGACGTCCGAGGCGCTGCGCGCCAGGGTGTTGGCCTCCTGCGCGTTGTCGGCATTGTGCTTGACGGTCGCGGTCAGTTCTTCCATCGATGAGGCCGTCTCTTCCAGCGTGCCGGCCTGGGCTTCGGTGCGGCTCGACAGGTCGGCGCTGCCGCCCGCGACTTCGCCGGACGCCTGGGTGATGCTGTCGGTGGCGACGCGCACCTGGCCGACCAGGCTGGCCAGGTTGTCGCGCATCGTGCGCAGGGCGAACAGCAGGCTCGTGCTGTCGTTCTCGCACGTGGCGATCGGCACGTTCAGCGCGCCCCTGGCGATCTGCTCGGCGATGGTGGCCGCATACAGCGGCTCGCCGCCCAGCTGGCGCAGCAGGCGGCGCGTGATGCTCCAGGCCAGCAGGGCGCCGATGGCCAGGGCGGCCAGGGTGATCAGCGCCGTCTGCAGGCGCGCGGCCGCGTGGGCGGCGTGGGCATCGCGGGCGGCTGCGGCGACATCGCTTTCCTCGAGCGCCACCATGGCATCCATCGCCTCGATGGTCTTGGCCTGCAGCGGCTGCAGTTCGTTCAGCAGCACGCGGTTCGAGCCTTCACGGTCGCCCGCCTTGACCAGGTTGGTCATCTTGGTCACCACGTCGACGGCGGCGGCGCGGGTGGCCGTGATCTTCTCGAGCGCCGCCTTTTCCTCCGGCGTTTCGAGCTGCGCTTCCAGGCGCTTGAAGGTCTCTGAGTAGACGGCGCGGTTGGCGGCTAGGCGCTTGTTCTCGGCCTCGATCTCGGCGGCGTCGCTCATCAGGGCGATGTTGCGGCCGTTCAGGATGGCGTTCATCACCGACTGGCGCATCTCGTTGATCATGCGTACCTGGACGTTGTCATGGCTGACGATGCGGTCGAGCTTGTCCTGGATGGTGTTCATCTTCGCCAGGCCGAGCAGGGCGAGGACAACCATGATGGCCAGGAGAAGGGAAAAGGCGAGGGTGAGGCGCCGGCCGACACTGAGCTTGTCGAGGTTCATGTTGAATTGGAAAGATAGTGGAATTGAGGAAAACGGCAATTCCCGAAGTATATCCATGCGGAAAGTTTTGATGGTTTCCAGAATGCGACAATGTGGCGAAAGAGGGCGTGCCCGAGCCCGGTAACCGGGCACCCGGTGTTCCCCGACTGCGCGTTCAGGTACAATCGCGGATTGCCCAGCTTCTTTGTCGCTCTCACTCCATGCTCGAACTCCGCCGCAATCCTGTCCCCGCCGCCAATCCTGAAGTCGCCGCCGCCGCACCGGCCGCCGCGCCGAAGGTCGGTTTCGTCTCGCTCGGCTGCCCCAAGGCGCTGGTCGACTCGGAGCAGATCCTGACCCAGCTGCGCGCGGAAGGGTATGAAACCGCCAAGTCCTACGCCGGCGCCGACCTCGTCATCGTCAACACCTGCGGCTTCATCGACGCCGCCGTGCAGGAGTCGCTCGACGCCATCGGCGAAGCCCTGGCCGAGAACGGGAAAGTGATCGTCACCGGCTGCCTGGGCGCGAAGAAGGATGCGGCGGGCGACGACATCATCACCAAGGTGCATCCGAAGGTGCTGGCCGTGACCGGCCCGCATGCGATGGCCGAGGTGATGGAGTCGGTGCACCTGCACCTGCCCAAGCCGCACGATCCCTTCATCGACCTGATGCCCGACCACGGCGTCAAGCTCACGCCCAAGCACTACGCCTACCTGAAGATTTCCGAGGGCTGCAACCACCGCTGCAGCTTCTGCATCATCCCGTCGATGCGCGGCGACCTGGTCTCGCGCCCGATCCATGAAGTGCTGGTCGAAGCCGAGAACCTGTTCAAGGCCGGCGTGAAGGAACTGCTGGTCATTTCGCAGGACACCAGCGCCTACGGCGTCGACGTCAAGTTCCGCACCGGCTTCTGGAACGGCCGCCCGGTCAAGACCCATATGACCCAGCTGACCGAAGCGCTGGGACAACTGGCGCGCCAGTACGATGCCTGGGTGCGCCTGCACTACGTCTACCCGTATCCGCACGTCGACCAGGTGATCCCGCTGATGGGCGACGGCCACGTGCTGCCTTACCTCGACATCCCGATGCAGCACGCCCACCCGGACGTGTTGAAGCGCATGAAGCGTCCGGCCTCGGGCGAGAAAAACCTGGACCGCATCCTGGCCTGGCGCAAGATGAACCCGGATCTGACGATCCGCTCGACCTTCATTGCCGGCTTCCCCGGCGAGACCGAGGCCGAGTTCGAATACCTGCTCGACTTCCTGCGCGAAGCGCAGATCGACCGCCTGGGCTGCTTCGCCTACTCGCCGGTCGAAGGCGCGACCGCCAACGAGCTGGCCAATCCGGTGCCGCAGGAAGTGCGCGAGGAACGCCGCGCGCGCGTAATGCTGCTGCAGGAAGAGATCTCGATGAAGCGCCTGCAGGCCAAGGTCGGCAAGACCATCCGCGTGCTGGTCGACGAAGTCGGCCCGCGCGAAGCCATCGGCCGCAGCGCCGCGGACGCGCCCGAGATCGACGGCGTCGTCCACATCAAGCGTCCGCTGATGGGCGCCAAGGCCAAGCTGGCCGTCGGCCAGTTCGCCGACGTCGTGGTCACCAAGGCCGACGCCCACGACCTGTGGGCCACCCTGGCATAAAAACAGAAGGAACCGGCGCATGACGAAGAAGTCCCTCCAGACCACGCTGATCCACACGGATTACACGGCGCCGGAGGGCTTCGACGCCTTTCCGCCGGCGATCCACCACGCCTCGACGGTGCTGTTCAAGAACGTCGCCGCCATGCGCTCGGGCGAGTGGAAAGAGAAGAACGCCTATACCTACGGCCTGCACGGCACGCCGACCACGTTTACCTTAGAGGCGCGCCTGGCCGAGATCGAGGGCGGCACGCATTGCCTGCTGGCGCCTTCGGGCCTGGCCGCGATCGCGATGGTGGACTTCGCCTTCCTCAAGACGGGCGACGACGTCCTGCTGCCGGATAACGTCTACAACCCGAACCGCGAACTTGGCCGCTGGCTGACGAACGACTTCGGCATCACCGCGCGCTACTATGACCCGCTGATCGGGGCCGGCATCGCGGAACTGATCCAGCCGAACACGAAGCTGATCTGGACGGAAGCGCCCGGTTCGGTGTCGATGGAAGTGCCGGACTTGCCGGCCATCTGCGCTGCCGCCAAGGCGCGCGGTGTGCCCGTCGCGCTCGACAACACCTGGTCGGCCGGCCTGGCCCTGCGCGCCTTCGATCTGGGCGTCGACATCGTCATGCAAGCGCTGACCAAATACCAGTCGGGGGGCTCCGACGTGCTGATGGGCGCCGTCATCACGCGCGAGCGCGCCGTCCACGACAAGCTGACCACGGCCCACATGCGCCTCGGGCAGGGCGTCAGCGCCGACGACGCCTATCTTGTAATGCGCGGCCTGCCGAGCATGAAGCTGCGCTTCGAGGCCCACGACAAGGCCGCGCGCACCGTTGCCGCCTGGCTGAAGGATCGTCCCGAAATCACGCGCGTGCTGCATCCGGCCTTTGCCGATTGCCCCGGCCACGCCACCTGGCAGCGCGATTTCTCCGGCGCCGGCGGGCTGTTTTCGGTGATCTTCGACGAGCGCTATACGGAAGAACAGATCGACCGCTTCGTCGATTCGCTGGCGCTGTTCGGGCTCGGGTACAGCTGGGGCGGGGCCAACAGCCTGGTGATGCCATACCGGATAACGACGATCCGGCGCGACTGGCAGGGCAAGGGCTTGCTGGTGCGCTTCAATATCGGGCTGGAAGACACGGACGATCTGATTGCGGATATCGAGCAGGGCTTGGGCAGGTTGTGATGCGGACGTCGCACGCGGGCATGCCCGCCCTACGTTACGCGACGGCCAACGAATTAAATCGAGACCGTGGTGCACCGTAGGGCGGGCATGCCCGCGTTACGTGCCGATCCGGACTCGGTCACGTTTATCCACCCGACAAACGAAAACGCCGCGACATAATCGCGGCGTTTTCGCATTCGCATTCGATCCCGAAGGTGCAACGCGCACGTAACGCGTGGGCTCGGGGAGCCCACCCTACGTTACGCCACCGCTCCGTGAACTTGCTACTGACATCGGTGTAACGTAGGGTGGGCACCCGTGCCCACGCGTTACGCGCGTCCCCAAATCCGCCAACACAAATTCGAACCCACAAACAAAAACGCCGCGAATTATCGCGGCGCTCTCGCATCCCGAAGAACCTTACTGCTTCAACACCCGCCGCAAGGTCGACGACAAATCCTCCGCCGAAAACTTCGCGACATACGCATCCGCGCCCACGTTCTTGACGTGTTCCTCGTTCGTCGTGCCCGACAGCGAGGAGTGGATCACCACCGGCATGTTGGCGAAGCGCGCATTCTTCTTGATGTTGCGGGTCAGCGTGAAGCCGTCCATCTCAGGCATCTCGAGGTCGGTCAGCACCAGGGCGACGCGGTCGTAGACGCTCTTGCCTTCAGTGTCGGCCGCGTTGGCGATCGTGTTCAGCTGCTCCCAGCACTCCTTGCCGCTCTTGGTCATGATGAAGGGCAGGCCCATCGCGTCCAGGCCCTGTTCGATCAGGGCGCGGGCGACGACCGAATCGTCGGCGGCGAGGATGACCGAACCCGGCTTCAGGTGGATCTTGGCGCCCACCGTCTGCGGGCTGATCTCGGGCGCGGAATCCGGGTTCATGTTGCGCAGGATGGTCTCGACGTCGAGCACCTGGGCCAGGCGGCCCGGTTCGCCGTTCTCGCCTTCGAGGCGGGCGATGCTGGTGACCATGCCGCTGCCGGCGCTCTTTTCAGCCGACATCACCTGGCTCCAGTCCAGGCGCACGATTTCCTCGACGCTCTCGACGGCGAAGGCCTGGGTAGTGCGGGCGAACTCGGTGACCAGCATGATGTTCAGGCCGGTTTTCGGCTTGACGCCGGCGATGGCCGGCAGGTCGAGCACCTGGATGATCTGGCCGCGCAGGTTGACCACGCCCAGCACATGGGCCGGCGAACCGGCGACCGCGGTGATCTGCGGCATCGCCACGATCTCGCGGATCTTGAAGACGTTGATGCCGAACAGCTCGCTGCGCTCGCCATTGTCATCGCCGCCGAGCCGGAACAGCAGCAGCTCGAATTTGTTGGTGCCCGTCAGATTGCTGCGCTCGTCGACTTCCTGCTGAACCGATTTCATATTTCGTCCTGAATAGTTGTGCTGCCGGAGATGGTGCCATCAGGAAAGTATTTTAGCCGCGAAAATGCCGAAAAGCGCAAAACAATCGTCAGTTCGGCATGGATTTGTTGCTGTTCAGATCCAAAAAGCCACGAATTAGACGATACGCCTTCCACAACCACGCCACCGTCCAGATCAGCCAGGCCACCGGGATGCCGATCAGGGTGACGAACAGGATGCCGCCGATCACCATCCAGATCATGTAGTACCAGAACGAACGGATCATCCAGCTGTGGTGGCTGTAGACGATGGTGCCGGTCGTATCGGGGCGCTTGATGTAGTTGACGAACAGGGGCAGGAAGGAGAGCAGCCCCAGCGAGAAGAAGAAAGTGGCGGCGTGAACCAGGTAGAGGATGCGCGCCATCTGCTTGGCATCTTCGGTTCCGCTGTCCAGCACGAGTTGTTGCGACATGAATGGCTCCTTACGGGACGACCCCGCTTCGCCCCATTGTAGCAGCGCTTCGTGGCATTTTCGCCAAGCTTGCAAGCGTGTGTGCCAGCCTAGAGTTTGGACTGTACCCAGGCGACGATGTTACCGGTATCCATCGCGCCGGGCTGGCGCGCCACCTCGCGCCCGCCGCGGAACAGGGCCAGGGTCGGAATGCTGCGGATGCCGAACTGGCTGGAAAGCTGCTGGGCGCGTTCGGTATCGACCTTGAGCAGGCGCACGCGCGGCTCCAGCCGGCTTGCCGCCTGGGCATAGGCCGGCGCCATCATCTTGCAGGGCCCGCACCACTCGGCCCAAAAGTCGACCAGCACCGGGATGTCGTTGCGCGCCACGTGCTTGTTGAAACGCGCCGCGTCGACGTCGAGCGGGCGGCCGGAAAAGAGCGGAGCGGCGCATTTGCCGCAGACGGGATTGTCGGCCAGGCGCGCCGGGGCCAGGCGGTTGACGGCGTCGCAGGCGGGGCAGACGATGTGGATGGCGTCGGTCACGGGTACTCCTCCTTGAAAATCAGCGTTGCCGGTATTCTAAGGCGATCGGGCGCGGGACGCGGCGCACCGCTGCTCAAGCATGCGCCGACGGAAACGCCGCCCGCGTACAATCGCCCCATTACCCTTGCAATACCGTCAATGAAGAAACCACACGATGCCGCAGCCCCGCTGATCGGTTGCGCCGGCTGGAACATTCCCAAGGAGGCCGCCGCCGGCTTCCCCGTGGCGGGCAGCCATCTCGAGCGCTATGCCGCCGTGTTTCCCGCGGTGGAGATCAACACGTCCTTCTACAAGCCGCACCAGCCCAAGACCTATGCGCGTTGGGCCGAGAGCGTGCCCGACGATTTCCGTTTTTCCGTGAAGGTGCCGCGCGCCATCACCCACGACGCGCAGATGCGCGACATCGACGCGCTGTTGGCCCGCTTCGCACACGAGGTCGGCGAGCTGGGAGACAAGCTCGGCTGCCTGCTGGTGCAGTATCCGCCCAAGCTCGGTTTCCACGACGAAACCGCGCGCGACTTCTTCATGAAACTGCAGGACACCTTCGGCTGCATGGTCGCCTGCGAAGGGCGCCACCCGAGCTGGTTCAGCGAGATCGCCACCGAAGTGCTGCGCGAGCGCGGCGTGACGCGCGTGATCGCCGATCCGGCCGCCGGCCAGCCGGGCCCGCACGTGCCCACCACGAACGACCTGTACGTGCGCCTGCACGGCGCGCCGCGCATTTATTATTCCTCCTATTCGCAGGACTACCTGGACGCGCTGGTGGCCGACCTGGGCGTGCACAGCGCGGCCGGCCGCAAGGTCTGGTGCATCTTCGATAACACGGCGGCCGGTGAGGCGGTGCCGAACGCGCTCGACGTGCTGCGCGCCTGCGGCGGCGTTCCCGCGGCGGCTTGAGAATACGCACGCCATGGTCACGGCGCGCTTCCGCTTCTTCGGCGAGCTGAATGATTTCCTGCCGCGCACGCGGCGCGGCGCGGCCTTCACCACGGGCTGCGCCCGCGCCGCCACGGTCAAGCACATGATCGAGGCGCTGGGCGTGCCGCATACCGAGGCCGGACAGGTGCTGGTGAATGGCGTGCCCGCCAGGTTCGAGCGGCTGCTGGAGGAGGGCGATGCGGTCGAGGTTCGTCCGCAGCGCGAAGACACGGAGCCCGGCATCCGCTTCATTGCCGACGCCCATCTCGGCGGTCTGGCGCGCCTGCTGCGCATGGCCGGCTTCGACACGCTCTACGACAATTCCTGGCAGGACGAGGCGCTGGCCGCCATCGCCGGCCGCGAAGGCCGCACCGTGCTCACGCGCGACCGCGAACTGCTCAAGCGGCGCGAGCTCGGCCGCGGCTGCTACCTGCACACGATCCGGCCCGAGGCACAGCTGCGCGAGCTGTTCGAACGGCTGACGCTGGCGCTGCATGCGCGCCCGTTCACGCTCTGCCTGCACTGCAACCTGCCGCTGCGGCCCGTCGCGAAGGACGCGGTGCGCGAGCGCTTGCCGGAATCGGTGCGCCAGACGCACAGCGAATTCACCACCTGCGACAACTGCGACCGCGTGTTCTGGAAAGGCTCGCACCACAGGCGGATGCTGGCCATGCTGGGCGACGCGATTGGGCTAAAATCCCCGTCATCTCCCTCAGCGAGCGAAAACGCGTGACCGTTTCCCTGCCCCTGCTGTCGTTCCCGATCCGCGCCGAGTGCCCGCCCGGCGCCTGCGTGTGCGAGCGCGAGCGCCTGATGCTCGATCCGGATGCCGACGTGCGTCCGCTCGCGATCGACCGCAAGCAGGAACAGAAACTCATCGAACGCATCGAGCGGATCGATAGCTATGCCGACCTGCGCCACGTGCAGGAACTGATCCGCAAGAACATCGGCGCCGAGCTGCGCATCACGCCGGGGCCGAACGAGGTACGCACGCTGCGCGGCATCATCATCGTGCTCGAGGAAAAGCCGGGGCTGTGCAAGAAGGTGCGCCAGTCGGTGCCGGCGGCCGTGCGCAAGCGCCTGCAGGAAAAGCCGGAGATCGCCTACGCCATCCTCGACGCGGGCAATCTCTTCGGGACTCCCTGACGGCAGCCGCTAGGTCGGCGAGCCTATTTCCGGCGCTTCCCGCGTACGGCGAACATCGCCATCAGTGCGACTCCCATCAGCCAGGCCGCAGCAGGTTCCGGCACGTCGGCCGGCTTGGGCTGGTCGAGGACGATGAGCGGCGGCGGCGGCCGGGTCAGGTCGGGCTCCGGAACGAAGGGTCGCGGATCGGGATTGCCAGGCTGGGCCGGCGTGTTGTCCGCCAGCGGCGGCGCGCTGTCGGCGACGTCCGTGTTCCCGGATCGGGGCGGAGCAGATGCATCCACGGGCGGCTGCACGTCGATCCCGACCAGCGTCGGCGGCGCGGAGCCGGAGACGCCCGCCGTGCGCAGGCCGCGCAGCGGCGAGTACGGGATGCCGTCCCAGCCGAGGGGCGGCGTGTTCGCGTCCAGCGGGCCTCGCGGCGCAGGATCCTTCCCGCCCGCGAGCGTCGTCGGCTGGAACCATAGGCCGGTCGGACGCGGGATGTCGCCGGGTGCTTCGGGCTCCTCGATGGAGACGAGGGCCAGGCCGCCTTCCGTTTCCTCGGCCGGGGTATCGAGCTCTTCCGGGCCCGGCCCATTCGCTTCGACCGGGAAGCGCGGCACGTCGGAGATCCGGTTGGCGCAGCGCGCACGCATTTCGTTGCGGCCGTCGGTGAACAGGGTCTCGCCGACCTTCAGCATCAGCTTTTTGGCCGTCCAGTAGACCTTGTCGCCCTTGCGATAGGAGACGTAGACGGCGCGCGGCGCGGTGACGGTCACGGCACGGGCCTTGCTGACGTCGAAGTCGGCGTAGTGGGCGGCGACCACCTGGTCGGTGCGGACGACCTGCGCCAATTCGGCCTGGATGGCGACGCCGCCGGGCACGATCGAATACGGGTAGATATGGCGTGCCGCATGCTGCCGGCCGGGGGCCGGACTCGGTGCCGACACCGGCGCGGCCGCCAGCGGCGCTGCCGGCGCTACTGGTGCGTACGGAGCGCTATCGGGCTTGAAGGCAAAGGCCAGCGCCGTCACGGCGAGACTGGCTGCGATGACCGCGGCGACGCGTTGGCGAAGGCGGTTGCGTCGTTGGCGGCGCAGGGCGTACGGATAAACACGATCCATGGCGGTCACTAGTAGGAGCAGTCCTACATGGTATGCCATTGCCAATGGTAAAGCCATCTCCCATCGGCGGAATCGTCATTTTGTGTTGTTTATCGGCTATGCGACCTGGATATCTGCTCAGGTCTTGACCAGATATTTCAGCACGAAGCCGGCGATCAGCAGACCCGCCATCGCCAGCGACAGTGCGCCGTGCAGGGCGTCCGAGCCGACCGACACCTCGCGCGTCATTTCTTCCTTGCTGATCTTGGCGACGCGGGTCAGCACGACCGGGCGCAGCAGGCCCTGGATGCCAAGCGTGATCAGGCCCAGGCCGATCAGGGTCTCGCCCATCAGGCCCTGCTTCATGCCGCTCCAAACCCCGGCGCTGCCGAGGATCGTCCCGAACAGGAACCAGAAGATGCGGGAGCCGGGGTAGCGCGAGAATTTGGTCGTGTCCATGGAGAGGCGGGCTGTGAAAACCGCATTATAGCGGCGCCGGCTACCGGTGCGCGACGCCGGCTCGCGGCTTGAGCATGACCAGCGCCAGCGACGCCACCACCAGCACGATGCCGGCCCACTGCCAGGCCGTGACGGTTTCGTCCAGCGCCAGCATCCCGGCCGCGATGCCGACCGGCGGCACCGCCAGCGAAAACGGCGCGACGCGGTTGGCCGGATGGCGCTTCAGGAGGCCCGTCCACATGGCATAACCGAGGATGGTGGCGAACCAGCCGAGATAGGCCATCGCGCCCCAGGCGGTGCCCGAGACCGCGCGCCAGTCCCAGCGCGTCGCGGGCGGATCGAAGGCGAGCGAGAGCAGGATGAAGGGCAGGATCGGCACCATCGAACTCCACACCATGAAGGGCAGCACGTCGAAGCGCGGCGTGCTGCGCTGGGCGATGCGCACGACGATGTTCGAGGCCGCCCACATGGCGGCCGAGGCAATGCTGAGCAGGAAGCCGGCAAGCGTGACCTGTGATCCACGTCCGAGGGCGTCGACGCAGAGGCAAGCCAGACCCAGCGCGGCGATACCCATCGCTGCCTGCAGCCGGCGCCCGACCGGCTCCTTCAGGATCAGCCAGGCGAAGAGGGCGGTGAAGAACACCTGCATCTGCAGCATCACCGGCGCCAGCGAGGCCGACATCCCTTCGCGCAGCGCCAGGAACAGCAAACCGAATTGGCCGACGCCCTGGAACAGGCCATACAGCACGACCCAGCGCGGCGCCAGTTGCGGCGGACGTACGAACAGCAGCAGCGGCAGCAGCGCGAAGAGGTAGCGCCCGGCGCCGAGCTGGAAGGGCGTCACCTCGCGCAGGCCGAGCTTCATGGCCACGAAGTTGGTGCCCCACACGACAACGACGCACAGGGCGGCCACGTAGTCGCGGCCTTCGAGTGCGCCCTCGTCGCTCATTGGCCTGTCTCTCTGTCAGTGCGAGTGACCGCCGCCGAGGTAGGCCGCCACCACCTTCGGATCGTTCTTAAGGCTCTCGGCCGGGCCGTGCACCGAGATACGGCCGTTTTCCAGCACGTAGCCGTAGTCGGCCACGTTCAGGGCGGCGGCCGCGAACTGCTCGACCAGCAGCATCGTCACGCCTTCGCTTTTCAGGCGCGTGATGATGCGGAAGACCTCTTCGACCAGAATCGGCGCCAGGCCCATCGAGGGTTCGTCGAGCAGCACGACTTCCGGATTGAGCATGACGGCGCGCGCCATCGCCAGCATCTGCTGCTCGCCGCCGGAGAGCGTCCCGGCCAGCTGGTTGCGCCGCTCCTTCAGGCGCGGGAACAGCTCCATCGCCTTTTCCAGGTCGCGCTGGACGTCGCCTTTCGGACGCGCGCGGGTGAAGCGCGGAAAGGCGCCGAGCAGCAGGTTGTCGGTCACGCTCATGGTGGCGAACACGCGCCGTCCTTCCGGCGAGTGGGCCAGGCCGGCGCGCGCGATGCGGTGCGAATCCAGGCCCGTGATGTCCTTCCCGTCGAGAGTGATGCTGCCCGCCTTCGGCTTGATCATGCCCGAGATGGCGCGCATCGTCGTCGTCTTGCCGGCGCCGTTGGAGCCGATCAGGGTCACCAGTTTGCCCTTCGGGACATCGAGCGAAATGCCGTGCAAGACCTGCACCTTGCCGTAGGCCGCTTCCAGGTTTTGAATCGTCAGCATGGGGTCTCCTTAGACAATGGCCGTGGCCTGGGTGGAAGCGGGCGTGTCGCTGGCGCCGCCGAGATAGGCCTCGATCACCTTCGGATCGGCCTGCACCTTGGCGGGTACCCCTTCGGCGATCTTCTGGCCGAAGTCGAGCACGGTGACCGTATCCGAGATCGACATCACGACGTCCATGTGGTGCTCGATCAGGATGATGGTGATGCCGTGGTCGCGGATCTTGCGGATGATGGCCATCAGCTCGCGGATGTCGGGCGCGGTCAGGCCCGCGGCCGGTTCGTCCAGCAGCAGCAGGCGGGGATTGAGGCCCAGGGCGCGGCCGATCTCCAGCAGGCGCTGCTTGCCGTAGGGGAGGTTGCGCGCCTCCTCGTCGGCCAGATCCGACAGCCCGACGAATTCGAGGATGGCCGCGGCGCGCTTCCTGGCTGCCGCTTCCTCGCGGCGCTGGCGCGGCGTGGCGACCATCGCATCGAACACGGTCGAGCGGAAGGTGTGGTGCAGGCCGACCAGCACGTTCTCGGTCGCCGTCATCTCGCCGAAGAGCTGCACGTTCTGGAAGGTGCGCGCCACGCCGCCCAGCGCGATCTCGGACGGTGTGCGCCCCGTGATCGGCTGGCCGGCGAAGACGACGCCGCCCGCGGTCGGCTTGTAGATGCCGGTCAGGACGTTCATCATCGTGCTCTTGCCCGAGCCGTTCGGCCCGATCAGGCCGTGCACCGAACCGGTGGCCACGTTCAGGTCGACCTGGTTCAGCGCCTTCAGGCCGCCGAACTGCATCAGGATTTTTTCGGCGCGCAGCAGGTCACCGCCGGCGCCCGACTTGGCCACGCCCTCGAAGGCGTCGGCCACCGAATCCGCACCGACCGCGCGCACGTGGGCCACGCGCCGTCCCAGCAGCTGGCGGAAGAAGCCGACGATGCCATCCTGCAGGTAATAGACGACGAACAGGGTCATCAGGCCAAAGATGGTGAGGCGCCAGTCGACCATGTTCTCGATCCGGTACGACCAGACGGCGAGCGCGATGGTGGCCACCACCGGCACCAGCACCTTGCGCGGCGTGCTGCGGCCCTTGGCCAGGGCCAGGGCCGCGCCGATCACGCCGAGTACCGCGGCGGCGACGGCGATCTTGCGGAACAGGGCGATGTCCGACAGCAGGCTCGGAAGCATGACGACGATGATCGCGCCGAGGATGACGCCGGTGCGGGTCTTGCGTCCGCCCATGATCACGGCCAGCAGGAACAGGATGGTCAGTTCGAAGTTGTAGGTGTTCGGCGAGATGTACTGCTCCGAATACGCGTACAGGCTGCCCGCCAGACCGGCGAAGCCGGCGCTGATCACGAAGGCATATACCTTGTAGCGGTAGACCGAGACGCCCATGCAGTCAGAGGCGATCGGGCTGTCGCGCAGCGCCTCGAAGGCGCGCCCGATGTTCGATTTCAGCAGGCGGTGCACCAGCACCAGGGACAGCAGCATGAACGCGGCGACCATGTAGTAGTACTGGGTCTCGGTCAGTTCCGCACCCAGCACGTGCGGCTTGGGCACGGTGATGCCCATCGGCCCTTCAGTGAGGAAGGTCATCTCGTTGATCAGGATCTGGACGATGGTGCCGAAGGCGAGCGTCACCATGGCCAGGTAAGGCCCGGTCACGCGCAGCGCCGGCAGCGCCAGGATTGCACCGAACAGCGCTGTGATGCCGATGCTGGCCGGGACGGCCAGGAACCAGGGCGCGCCCAGCTTCATCACCAGCACGCCGGTGACATACGAGCCGACCCCGAACAGGCCGGCGTGGCCGAGCGAGACCTGCCCGGTGTAGCCGACCACGATGTCCAGGCCGAACAGCAGGATCGCGTAGATCAGGATGGTTTCGGCCAGGTGGATGTAATACGGATTGGTGAAGACGTGCGGGAACGCGGCCAGTACGACCAGGCCCAGCACGCTGGCAATCAGGAGCGGTTTCGATTTCATCATGGTCATACCTTTTTGATCGCGGCCTTGCCGAACAGGCCCGACGGTTTGATCGCCAGCACCAGCAGCAGCAGGATCAGCCCCGGCACTTCCTTGTAGCCGGTCGAGATGTAGTAGCCGGTCGCGACTTCCGCGATGCCCAGGATCAGGCCGCCGACGATGGCGCCCAGGCCCGAGGTCAAGCCGCCGATGATGGCGACCGCGAAGGCCTTCAGGCCGAGCGAGGCGCCCATGGTGGCGCTGGTGAGCGTGAGCGGCGCGATCAGGGCGCCGGCGAATGCCGCCGTGGCCGAGGACAGCGCGTACGAGAAGGTGATCACGCGGCCCGTGTTAATGCCCATCAGGCCGGCCGCGTCGCGGTCGTTCGAGGTGGCGACCACCGCCTTGCCGTAGATCGACTTGCGGTTGAAGAGCTCGACCGCCAGCATGATGGCCAGCGCGCCGACGATGACGGCCACCTGCATCGGCTGCACGTTGGCGCCCATGAATTCGAAAGGCGCCGAGGAGAGCGGCGACGGGAAGGGCAGCACGTCCTTGCCCCAGATGTTCTCGGCGACGTTCTTGAAGATGATGGCCAGCGCGATAGTCGACATGATCCAGCCGAATTCGGACTTGATCTTGATGGCCGGACGCACGCCGATCCATTCGACGAACATGCCCTGCAGCGCGCCGAACATGATCACCAGCGGGATCATGACCCAGTAGCTTAGGTAAGGGCCGCCGTGGATGCCGCCCACGAAGGAGAGGCCGACCAGTGCGCCCAGCATGAGGGCTTCGCCCTGGCCGAAATTGAGGGTGCCGGATGTGGCGAAGGTAAGCTGATAGCCGAAGGCGACGACGGCATAGATCATGCCGAGCGCGATTCCGCTGAAGACGAGCTGCAGAAGGATATCCATCTTGGGGTTCCACCTTTGGGAGGCGCACGCTGATGCGCGACGCGTCCGGTCAACAAGAAAATGGCCAGCTGGGCGTTACCAGGCTGGCCACGATCGATACGATGCTGGCGCTGCCTTACTTGGCGTGGATCACGCGGCCGCCGCGCACTTCGCCGAACACCGTGTTGTTGAAGTTGATGGCTTCGTGGTCGGTCTTGGTGTACGGCTTGTCGTAGGTGGTGACGACGCCATCGACCTTGGTATTGAGGTTCTCGAGTGCGGCGACGATCTTCGGGCCTTCGGTCGAACCGGCCTGCTTGATGGCCGCGGCCAGCAGCAGGATCGAGTCGTAGCCCTGGGCTGCCGACACCGCCGACGGCATGCGGCCGCCCGGCGGGTTGTAGGCCTTGACGTAGGCGTCGATGAAGGCCTTGCGCTTGGGCGTGTTCGGATCCTGGATGAAGGTCTGCGGCATGCGCGTGCCTTCGCCGTTCTTGCCGGCGTTGTCGACGAAGTTGGCCATGGCCAGCGTCCAGCTGCCGATCATCGGCACCTTCCAGCCCAGCTTCTCCATGCCGTTGGCGATTTGCGCCAGCTCGGGGCCGATGCCGTAGGTGAGCACGGCCTCGGCGCCGGCCTGCTTGGCCTTCAGCAGCTGCGAGGTCATGTCGACGTCCTGCAGGTTGTATTTCTCGATCGCGACCGGCTTGATGCCTTTCTTGTCGAGCGCCTTTTCCAGGTCGGCGCGGCCGAGCTGGCCGTAGTTGGTCGAGTCGGCCAGGATGGCGACCTTCTTGAAGCCGCGGCGGCCGATCGCCTCGTCGACGATCATTTGCGACTGGATCTGGTCGCTGGCGGAATTGCGGAAGACGAAGTTCGTCGGCTGGGTGGCGAATTGCTGGGTGATGATGGAACCCGTGGCGACGTTGTTGATGACGGGGATCTGCGCTTGCTGGTAGAAGCGCTGCGAAGCTTGCGCGACGCCGGTGTTGATGTAGCCGACGGTAGCGACGACACGTTCCTTGTTGATCAGCTCCTGGGCGATCTGCACGCCGCGTTCGTTCTTCGCCTCGTCGTCGCGTTCGATCAGCTGGATCTTGCGGCCGAGGACGCCGCCGGTGGCGTTGATTTCGTTGACGGCCAGTTTGACGCCGTCACGCATCGACACGCCCATTGGCGCCGAACCGCCCGTGAAGGGGCCCGAGACGCCGATCTTGATCGGCTCCTGCGCCATGCCGGACATCGAAAAACCCAGTGCTACCCCTGCAACCAATGCCTTCAACTTGAAATTCATTGCCGTCTCCGTAGTGTGTTTTTGGTCGTGCCGTACGCCGGGCAGCGGTGGAAAAATGCCACCTGGGTACCCATCGACCAATCGATTGTAGATTAGCAATTGATCCGCAGCAAACGATTGCTATGACGCATTGCACCATGTACAACAGATAATAAAACGTAAGAAAACGGTAAGGAAACACGCGTATAAAGCGCACATTAAAAAAGGCCGCACATGTGCGGCCTTCCTGTTTTGTTGCATGTTTGCGGCAGGGCGATGACGCCGCTGCCATGCCGCTTACGGCTCAGCGGCGGCGGTAGCCGCGGTGGTGATAGCGGTGTCCGCCCCAGCTCTTGCCGAAGCTGAAGCCCAGGCCGATCGAGACCGGCGGATACCAGTACGGATCCTGCACGATCACGGGCGCCGGCGCATAGATCGGCGGCCCATACACCGTCTGTCCATACGGCGGCGCGGCACCGTAGACCGGCCGGCCAGGGACGACCGGGGCCGGATTGACGGCCACATTGGAGCTGGTGACGACGCCGGCATCGCCGGCACGCTCGCCGGTACCGAGCGGTACCGGGGTCACCGAGACGACCTGCCAGCCGTTCGGATCGGCCGGCTGGGCGTAGGCGCGCGAGCCGTAATTCGCCGGGCCGGGGCCTGGCGTGGCGCAGCCAGCCAGCGTGGCCAGCGACGCAAGAACAAGAATGAGTTTTTTCATGGCGGTTCTCCTGATGACCCCATGATAATTTGCTCCTGTCCATGTTTGGTGCGGAATTACAGCTTGTTACACCTGG
The DNA here is from genome assembly GCF_001424165.1 of Massilia sp. Leaf139. Classification (GTDB taxonomy): domain Bacteria; phylum Pseudomonadota; class Gammaproteobacteria; order Burkholderiales; family Burkholderiaceae_D; genus Telluria. The sequence continues at coordinate 83,262 of NZ_LMOJ01000028.1, read as the reverse complement.
CATACCGAAACGATCGGGCAAGGATGCGTAGGGTGGGCGCCCCGTGCCCACGCATGAACGCCGCACCGCATTGGCTTTAGAGCGCCTGACAAAACAAAGCGACGCTCGCTTTGCGACCGCCGCCATGGCCGCGTTGCACCGCCTCGCCGTACCCTCGTACTGTCTTCGGCGCTGCGCCTTGCCCTGACGGTTTTGTTAGGCGCTCTTAGTCTAAGAAAGACCACGCCAACACGGTGCAGCCCTTACGCGTGGGCACAGGGCGCCCACCCTACATCCCGGCGCAGCTTAGCTGGTCTCTTCGGCGGCAGTGGTATTCGTGGACAGGAAAGGCGCCAGCGGCACGGCATTGGCGATCGCCTGGTAGCCGGCGTCGCTCGGGTGCAGATGGTCGCCACTGTCGTAGGCAGCCAGGACGCGCGTCGGCCGCGCCGGGTCGCGCAGGGCCGCCTCGACGTCGAGCAAGGCGTCGAATTCACCGCTGGCGCGCATCCAGTCGTTGACGGCGCGCCGCACCCGTTCGCGCGCCGTCGTGTAGTAGACGAAGCCCTCGAAGGGCGGCAGCGTCGCCCCGATGATGGTGATGTCCCGCGCCTGGGCGCGCGAGATCAGCTGGCGGTAGCCGGCGATGAGCTCGTCGGCCGGGATCGGGTTCGAGCCAGAGCTATAGCAGATGTCATTGATGCCGATGAGCGTAATGAGGTAGCGCACGCCGCTGGTGGCCAGCACGTCGCGGTCGAAGCGCTCGAGCGTGGCATAACCGGCGAGCAGGGCATTCGGGTAGTCGGTGAGCATGGAGTTGCCGCTGATCCCCCGGTTGACGACGCCGATGCGCCCGGCGCTGCCCAGGGAGGATTGCAGGCGCCGCGCCAGGTAGTCGGGCCAGCGCCGGTTGGCGTTGCTGGTGCTGCCCTGGCCGTCGGTGATCGAGTCGCCCAGGGCCACCAGGCAAGGCACGGCGGTATTCACGTCGACCTCGGTGAGGAAGGGCCAGGACGACAGCGTGCGCGAGACCGGCATCGAGACGCTGGAGGTATAGTCGCCGCCGGGCGACACATAGCTGATCTGCAGCGCCGCGTTGTGCAGCGTCGTGCCTTGCACACTGCCGGACAGATACAGGCTGATCGCCAGGTCGGCCTGGGCCGGCACGACGAAGTCGAGCGGGTCGGAGACGGCCGGCGCCCGCGCCGGAATCGTCACCGAGGTCGCGCCGCCGAAGCGCAATTCGCGCAGGCTGGACTGGTTCACGGCCGCGCCGCTGGAACGGAGGGCGATGCTGGCGCGGCCGATGCGCAGCGGCGCCGATCCCATCTCGTTGGACACGCGGATGCGCACCCGGCTGCCGCCGATGCTGGTGCGCACGATCAGGCGCAGGGTCTGGCTCGCATAGGTCTGGATGCTGCCCGACGGCGGCGGCCCGGCCGGGGCCGCGCCCCAGGTGCCGCACCAGCGGATGCCGCCGCCCGTCTGGGCGCGCACCGGCAAGGCCGGCACCGCGAGCGAGGCTGCCAGCAAGGGGCCCGCCTTCAGGAAATGGCGACGGCGTGGGGCCCCATCGGCTGACGCGGCCGGTAAAACCTGTTTCATGATCGACGCTCCAGGGAAGGAATTGAATATCAATCCAATCTAGCCCTGGGAGGGCGGTCGACTCAAGGGATGCACATTAGAGGGTTTGCGTTTGCGCAGATATTGATGAGAATTCGCTTGCGGTTCAGCAATTGTTTGTTTGATTCAATGCGCGTGGGGCATCAAGTGCGAGTCCGCGAGATCATGGCGCGATTGCTTGCGGTTGGATATAGGGTGGGCGGGTCTCCCGCCCACCCTATGGCCTGCTGCATACGATGGTGGTATTCAAGTCGCCAGCACCGCCAGCACCCCATCCAGCCCGCTGAAATTGAGCGCCACATCCGCCTGCGTCCGCACCACCGGCTTGGCGCGGAAGGCGACCGACAGCCCGCCCACGGACATCATCTTGAGGTCGTTGGCGCCGTCGCCCATCACGATCGCCCGCGCAGTCGGCACGCCCAGCTCGGCGCAGACGCGCTGCACGGTGCGCATCTTTTCCTCGGCATCGACGATGCCGCCCACCACGCGTCCGGTCAGGCGGCCGTCCTCGACTTCGAGCACGTTGGCGTGCGTGTAGTCGAGGCCCAGGCGGGTATTCAGGCGGTCGGTGAAGAAGGTGAAGCCGCCCGACACCAGCAGCGTTTTCAATCCGGCCGCCTGCACCGCGGCGAGCATGCGCTCGGCCCCCGGCGACAGGCGCAGGCGTTCTTCGTAGACGCGTTCGAGCGCCGCCGCTTCCAGACCGGCGAGCAGGGCGACGCGGCGCGTCAGGCTGGCGGCGAAATCGAGTTCGCCGCGCATGGCCGCTTCCGTGATCTCCGAGACCTGCGCCTTCAACCCCTGCATGTCCGCGATCTCGTCGATGCATTCGATCGTGATCAGGGTCGAATCCATGTCCATCGCCACCAGGGAAAAATCGGCCAGCGTGCGTCCGGGCGCGATGAAGGTCGCGTCCACCTGCGCGGCCAGCGCGGCCGCCTGCACGGCCGCGACGACGTCCGGCGTGGCGGCGACGCCTTCCGCGCGCAGAGCGGCCGGGGAGAGCGGGGAAATACGTTCGGCACCCGCCAGGGCGGCCAGCGCATGCAGGTCGTCGGCCGCCGCGTGCGGCCCTTGTAATATCAGGTTCATTCCCTTGTTCCCATCTTCGCTCATGCCAGCAGTTGCTTGATCGTTTGCTTCACCTGCAGCACGCGCGCCGCCAGGTCGGGCATGGCGGCCGTGATGCGCAGCTTGTCCTGGCCGGCCAGCTTGATGTGGCGGTTCTTCTGGATCAGGGTGATGATCTTGATCGGGTCGATCGGCGGCTTCTCCATGAACTGCAGGTTGGCGGCCTCGCCGTGGGCGTCGATCTTGACGATGCCGACGGTCTTGGCCGCGATGCGCAGGCGGTGCGTTTCGATCAGCGCCTTGACCTGCTCGGGCAGCTTGCCGAAGCGGTCGATCAGCTCTTCCTGCATGTCGTCGATCTTGCCCTGGCTTTCGCAATTGGCCAGGCGTTTGTAGATCGACAGGCGCTCATGGACGTCGCCGCAGAAGTCGGCCGGCAGCAGGGCCGGGACGTGCAGGTTGATCTCGGTGGTCGAGGACAGCGGCGCCGCCAGGTCCGGCTCCTTGCCGGCCTTGAGCGCGCGCACCGCCTCGTTGAGCATGTCGGAATACAGCTGGAAGCCGATCTCCAGCATCTCGCCGGACTGGTTCTCGCCCAGCACTTCGCCGGCGCCGCGAATCTCGAGGTCGTGCATGGCGAGATAGAAGCCGCTGCCCAGTTCCTCCATCGCCTGGATCGCATCGAGCCGGCGCTGCGCCTGCTTGGTCAGGTTCGACACGTCGTTCACCAGCAGATAGGCATAGGCCTGGTGGTGCGAACGGCCGACGCGCCCGCGCAGCTGGTGCAGCTGGGCGAGGCCGAACTTGTCGGCGCGGTGCATGATGATCGTGTTCGCGGTCGGCACATCGATGCCGGTCTCGATGATGGTCGTGCACAGCAGGATGTTGAAGCGCTGGGCCACGAAATCGCGCATCACCTTTTCCAGGTCGCGCTCGTGCATCTGGCCGTGGGCGACGCCGATGCGCGCTTCCGGCAAGAGTTCCCTCAGCATCGACAGGCGGTTCTCGATGGTGTCGACTTCGTTGTGCAGGAAGTAGATCTGGCCGCCGCGTTTCAGCTCGCGCAGGCAGGCCTCGCGGATGACGGAGCCGTCCTCGCTGCGAACGAAGGTCTTGATCGCCAGGCGCTTTTGCGGCGCGGTGGCGATGATGGAAAAGTCGCGCAGGCCCTCTAAAGCCATGCCCAGCGTGCGCGGAATCGGCGTCGCGGTCAGGGTCAGCACGTCGACTTCGGCGCGCAGGGCTTTCAGCGCCTCTTTCTGGCGCACGCCGAAGCGGTGTTCCTCGTCGATGATGACCAGCCCCAGGCGCGTGAACTTCACATCCGGCGACAGCAGTTTGTGGGTGCCGATCACGATGTCGAGCGTGCCGTCGGCCATGCCCTTGATCGCGTTGTTGATCTCCTTCCCGGTACGGAAGCGCGAGAGCTCGGCGATCTTCACCGGCCAGTCGGCGAAGCGGTCGGCGAAGGTTTGCGCGTGCTGCTCGGCCAGCAGCGTGGTCGGCGCCAGGATGGCGACCTGCTTGCCGCCCATGACGGCGATGAAGGCGGCGCGCAGGGCGACCTCGGTCTTGCCGAAGCCGACGTCGCCGCAGACCAGGCGATCCATCGGCCGGCCCGAGGTCATGTCCTTGATGACGTTGGCGATCGCTTCGGCCTGATCCGGCGTCTCGTCGAAGCCGAAGCTCTGGGCGAAATTCTCGTAGTCGGTGGCGGAATATTCGAAGGAGTGGCCGGTGCGCGCCGCGCGCCGCGCGTACAGGTTGAGCAGTTCGGCCGCGGTGTCGCGCACCTGCTCGGCGGCCTTGCGTTTCGCCTTGTCCCACTGGCCGGAGCCGAGCGAGTGCAGCGGTGCGTCTTCGGGCGAGGTGCCGGAGTAGCGCGAAATCACGTGCAGCTGCGAGACTGGCACATACAGCTTGGTGTCCTTGGCGTACTCGAGATGCAGGAACTCCATCTCGCCTTCGCCCAAGTCCATCGAGATCAGGCCCATGTACCGGCCGATGCCGTGATTGATGTGCACCACCGGGTCGCCGATCTTCAGCTCCGACAGGTCGCGCACCATCGACTCGACCTGGCTGGAGGCTTCCTGCTTCTTCTTGCCGGCGCGCCGGCCCGAGCCGGCATACAGCTCGGTCTCGGTGATGAAGGCGATGCAGCCGCTCGATTCTTCCAGCAGCTCGAAGCCGGCCTGCAGCGGCGCCACGCCCAGCGCCAGTTTGGCATCGCTGGCGCGCATGCCTTCGAAGCCTTCGACCGGCGTGACGTCGAAATGGTATTCGTTGAAGTACTGCTGCAGGGTCTCGCGGCGGCCGTTCGACTCCGCGCAGATCATCACGCGGCAGCCGGTACGGGCGATGAATGCGCGCAGCGGCGCCAGCGGGTCTTCCAGGCGGCGGTTGACGGCGACGTCGGGAATCGGCGCCGACAGCTCGGAGGCCGGCGCATTGGCGTCGCGCGCGATGTTCCAGCGCCCGTGCGGCTTGGCGCAGGTGAAGAACTGCTCGCTCGACAGGAACAGTTCGCGCGGCTCCAGCAGCGGGCGTTCGCGGTCGCTCTTCAGGAAGCGGTAGCGCGATTCGGTGTCCGTCCAGAAGCGCGCGATGGCCGCGTCGATGTCGCCCACCAGGGCCAGCGGGCTGTCCTCGGGCAGGTAATCGAACAGGGTCGCCGTCTCTTCGAAGAACAGCGGCAGGTAGTATTCGATGCCGGCCGAGGCGATGCCGCTGCCGATGTCCTTGTACACCGGAGACCTCGACGGGTCGCCTTCGAAGCGCTCGCGCCAGCGGCTGCGGAAGCTCGTGCGCGCCGCTTCGTCCATCGGGAATTCGCGGCCCGGCAGCAGGCGCACTTCGCGCACCGGATACAGCGAACGCTGGGTGTCGGCGTCAAACGTGCGGATGGTCTCGATCTCGTCGCCGAACAGGTCGAGGCGGTAGGGCAGGGCCGAGCCCATCGGGAACAGGTCGATCAGGCCGCCGCGCACCGAGTATTCGCCGGGCGACATCACCTGCGACACGTGCGAGTAGCCGGCCAGGGTCAGCTGGGCCTTCAGCTTCGCTTCGTCGAGGTGCTCGCCCTGGCGGAAGAAGAAGGTGTACGCGGCCAGGAAAGATGGCGGCGCCAGGCGCACCAGCGCGGTCGTCGCCGGCACCACCAGCACGTCGCACTGGCCGTTGCGGATCTCGTGCAGCGTCGCCAGGCGCTCGGACACCAGATCCTGGTGCGGCGAGAAGGCGTCGTAGGGCAGGGTTTCCCAGTCCGGCAGCAGGTGGCAGGCTAGCTTGCCGTCGGCGAACCAGGCGATTTCGTCGAGCAGGCGCTGGCCGTCGCTGGCATTGGCCACGACGACGGTCAGGATGCGTTTTTCAGCTTTGAAGGCAAGGCCGGCGACCGCCAGCGCATAGGCGTCGGACGAACCCGCCAGGGCGGGCAGGACGAAACGGGTACCGGGTTTCGGGAGGTGCTTTTTGAGGTCGAAAGGCATGCAGACGTGCGCTCTGGATTCTGGCCGTTGGGTCGTTCATTATAGACGAACCCACACGGCCACGCCCCGCACGCGGTGCGTGGCTCAGCGGCGCTCAGCGACCCCGTGCGGCCAGCAGCACGCCACCGAGGATGATGCCGAAACCGGCCGCGTGGTAGAGGCGCGGCGCTTCGCCCAGCAGCGGCCAGGCGGCCAGGGTCGCGAACAGCGGGATCAGGTAGACCGACAGGCTGGCGCGCGCCGGGCCGGCGATCGCCACAAGGCGGTCGAAGCAGAAGTAGGCGCCCAGGCTGGGCACGACGGCCAGGAAGGCCAGCGCGAAGTACAGGCGCGGATCGTTGAAATTGGCGACGTTCCCGAGCGAGGCTTCGAGCACCGCGAACGGCGCCAGCACCAGCGCGCCGCCGCCGATCAGCGCGGCCAGTTTGACGGTGCTCGGCAGGTGCGGCAGCGGCAGGCGTTTGCCCAGCACCGTGTACAAGGCCCAGCCGCAGGCGGCCAGCACCACCCACAGGTCGCCCGTGCCGAAGGCGAGGCCGCCCAGGGCCGCCACGTCGCCCTTGGTCAGCACGACCAGCACGCCGAGCACGGCCAGCAGCATGCCGCCGGCCTGCTTGCGCGGCAGTGGCGCCTTCCAGATCAGGGTTTCGAGCAGCATCACCAGCGCCGGACAGGCGGCGAAGATGATGGCGATGTTGGCCGCACTGGTCTGGCGCGCGCCGATGTACTGAGGCCCGACGGCCAGGCCCATGCCGAGGCCGGCCAGCAGGATCAGGCGCGGGAAGTTCGCCATGATCACGTGGCGCAGCGCCCACAGGCGCGGGCCGACGGCCGGCAGCAGGATCGCAAAGGCGAGCGCCCAGCGCCCGAAGGCGAGGAACAGCGGCGGCAGCGCTGCGCTCTCAGCCCAGCGTGCGACCAGCAGGTTGGCGGCGAACAGGGCGGGGGTGATCAACATGAGCGGCAGTTCGGCATTGAGGGAATCATCCCGGTAGCCCGATCCTGCGCGTGAAACTGCTTCTGACACAAAAACTCCGAATTCCGATTGCTGCGTTGCGGGAGAAGGGCTGTCCGGATAGTGAGAATCCGCTTGTTTCTCCAGCGAAGATGGCGAACCAGGATTTTACTGCGGCGCACAAAAAATTTTCTTTCGTTCACCCGGCGGATTAGGTGCAGGCATGGATGGTTCTTCTCTCTATGGACTAAAATGAAGAAGAATTATCCATACGCATTGGTATAGACAGGAGGAGCTGTATGAAGGAAGGCGTACTCGACGAGATCGACAGGAAGATCCTGCGCACGCTGAGCCGCGACGGGCGCATCAGTAACCAGAAGCTGGCCGAGACCGTGAACCTCTCGCCCACGCCTTGCTGGCACCGGGTGCGCGCGCTGGAAGAGGCCGGTCATATCAGCGGCTATGTCGCCGTGCTCGACCAGCGCACGCTGGGTTTGCCGGACACGGTGATCATCGAAGTCACGGTCGACCGCCACGACGACGAGATCTTCCAGGCCTTCTCGGACGCGCTGGCCGACCTGCCGGAAGTGATGGAAGCGTATTTGCTCTCGGGCGAATACGATTACCTGATCAAGGTGGCGGTGTCGGGCACGGAAGGCTACGAGCGCTTCCTGCGCCAGAAGCTGTACAAGCTGCCGGGTGTGAAGCACACGCGCTCGACGTTCACCCTGCGCTGCCTGAAGCGGACGGTGTCGGTGACGCCGTAGGACGCCAGCGCCTTTGCAGCTCTTCGAATCGCGGCAACTCTGCTACTTCGCCTTCTTCTTCAACGCATCCAGTTCCATGCGCATGGCCCCGCGGTCGCTCTTCGCCGTGGCCAGCTGCGCCTGCAGATCCTTGACCTCTTGCGCCAGGCTGTCGCGCGCGGTGGTGGCGCCGACCAGTTCCATTTCGGCGGCGAGGCGCGCATCCGATTGCGCCGACGAGCTGGCCACGCTGCGCTCGAGCTGGGCGCGCAGGTCGGCCAGCTGGGCGTCCTTGCCGTCGATCGCCAGCTGGTCCTTGGCCTTGCCGACCAGGGCGTCCATCGCGATCTGGCGCGCATTACGCAACTCGGCCGTCAGGCGTTCGATTTCCTCACTGCGCTCCTCGGCCGCGGCCTGGGCGGCGTCGCGGGCAGCGGCCGCACTGTCGATCTCGGCCTCCAGGCGCTCGCTCTCGCCGAGGGCAGCCTCGAGCTCGGCCTCGTAGCGGCCGAGGGCCGCGCGCGCACCGAGGCCGGCTTCTTCGGCGTGCTGCTGCGCCCACTTCGCCAGCTCGGCGGCCAGGGCGGGCGGCAGGACGGCCGGCGCCGGCTCGGGTACCGGTTCATGTTCGGCGCGCCAGGCGAGCAAGTGGCGGGCAACCGCCGTCGGAGAGCCGGCGTCGAGCGCATCGACGAGGGCTTCGAGCGTGACGGCATTGCCGGCATCGCGCAAGCCGGCTGCGGCTGCGGCGACGTCGTCGAAGGTGATGTCCTGGCGTGAAGATTGCGTGGTCATGGGGCGAAAAAGGAGGGCTGTTGACTGGTTCCGTATGATACCCGGCGCCCCTGCGCGGCGGCGTTCCCGCGGCCTCGCGCCCCTCGTATGCCTGCTGAATCCGCCTCCGGTTGTGGTGTTATTGCCTCAAAGTAATAAGGTGTCATTATCAAGCTGGCACCGAGGCCGGCACCGATGCCGGCACAGGCACCATTCCCAACCCGACAATACCGCTTCGAAGATCGCGCCCCCAACGGCTGCGCACCAGCTTCATGACCACGCCGGTATTGCCGAGCAGGGCCAGGTCGAAGGGGTTGCGGTTGGCCGCGACCAGCTGCTCGGTGCGCAGGTTCCTGCCGATCACGAACAGGCTGCCCTGTGGGGAGTCGCTCGTCCGGCTGGAATAATCGCCGAACACATAGCGGTCGCGCAGCGCCGCCGCCGTTGCCCAGCGCGATGTAGAGCATCTGGTCGCTGCCGAAGGCAATCGCGCCGCCCTTATGCGAAGGATCGGGTTTGTCGATGCGCATCAGCTCGCATGCGCTGGATGGATCCACGGCGCTGTTACGCTTGCCGGGACGCCTGACCCGCCATTCGGTGACCACGCTCTGGCAATTCGGCGCCACCCCCGCCGCCTGGGTGCTGAAGTCGGGATCGGGGCGCACCAGCTGCGATCAGATTAAAACAATCCCTGCGTCGTCCAGCTCCGCCTGCGCGGCCTGCAGGGTCAGGCAGACGACGTGTTCGATATGGTCGAGTACGGCGCCGTCCACGGCCGGGGTGCGCAGCGCATGCAGCATGCGCGCCGAGTCGCCGCGCTCGCCGCGCCGGCGCAGCCATTGGCGCATCAGCGACTTGCGTTCGCGCGCCAGGCGCCGCCGCTTCAGGATCGAGCCGCCGCCCGCGCGCCGCTGCGCCCGCATCAGGCGCATCGCGAACAGCAGCCGTTCGCGCAGGTGCGCATGCTGGAGCGCGCCGAGCAGGGTCTGGCAGTGCAGCATCAGTTCGCTGTTGGCCAGGCGCCACTGCGCCAGTGCGTGCTCCGGCAGGCCGGCGCCACGCTGGCGCGCGTCCTCGGCACCGATAGCGTCGAGCAGGTGCGCCAGCATCCTGGCCTGCAGCGCGAAGCCCTGGATGCGCTGCACGCCCTGGAGGTCGTCCATGGCCGTGTACTGGCGCTGTGCTTCTCCCAGCGCCGCTTCCAGGCCGCGCTGCAGCGTGCGCATGCTCGTCATGGTCGCTTGCGCCATCGCATCGGCCGGCTCGCTCAGCGCGTCGGCGAAGCGGCCGAGCGCCGCCGCGGCGCTCTTCTGGCCGATGGCCACCGACAGCAGGCCGCCGCGGTCGAGCATCGGCGCGGGCGAACCGCGCTCGCGCCAGCCCGCGCCGAGCTGCTGCAGGTCGGCGAAGGCATCCGGCACTTCCTCCAGCAGGCAGTCGCCCGCATCGAGGTCGTTCGGCGAGACATTCGCGGGCGCGCGGCTGTCGGCGAACAGCGGCAGGCCGAGTTCAGCGTAGTAGAGCGCGACCAGCTCCGAACAGAAGGAACCGGGTTCGCCGCGCGTCTTGCGCAGGCCGTCGATCAGACCCATGACGCCACGCGCGGCCGGCAGGGCGGCTGCAGGCAGGCCGGAGGCGTCGACCAGGCGCCGCAGGCGCGAATAGGCGCGGCTGAAGTGCGCATCCTGCAGCGACTGGCTGGCCGCCTGCAGCCGTTCGCGCGGCAGGGCGGCGATGCCCGGATGGCGCAGCAGCTTGTAGGCGCGCGGGTTCCCGGGCAGGGCATACGCGAGCAGGGTCGAGAAGGTGGCGGGGTTCTCGAAGGCGCGCGGCACCATCGGCGTGAAGCCCACGCCCAGGCCGTCGGCCTCGGCCAGGATCACGCCGTCGAGGCCGAAGCCGGGATCGAAGTCGGAACCCGATACGGGCAGCCACAAGGCCGCATGCGAGAAGCGCCCGCCCGTCACGGTCACGATCCCCTCCGACATCAGCGAGTCGCCGCGGGTCAGGAGCACGTCGCCGGGCCGCACGGCCTCGAAGTCGAGCAGGGCGGATGGGATGGCGGGCGATTCTTCGGCGTCTTCGATGTCCTGCCGTTTCAGTGAGTCCATGAAATGCTCCCGGTGCGTGGAAAACACCACGCTAGCAGCATCGGGCGCGCCGGACAAGCTGTCAGCTCAGCCAGTATCGCGCGCGGCCGGCAGCGCTCCATATTGAAGGGGCAACGTTAACCCGGCTAACCGCACGCTTCGTCGTATTGCAACCACAAAGTGCTTCACGGCAACTAATTTCCGGTATTCTGGCGGGCTGATTTTTCCACGGATTCCCGATGCCGATCTACCGCGCAGTGCCGAAACAAGACCATGTCGAGGGCCAGACCAAACAGCGCCATGCCGGACGCCGCCTGCCGGCGAATATCCCCTATCTCGTCGATAACCTGTGGGAGCTGGCCCGTCCCGACGGGCTGCCTTCGCGCCGCCACGCGGTATATGCAAGCCCGACGCCGGAGCTGGCCTTGCAGAACGCCTGCGCCGCGGGGCCGGAGCGCGACAACTACCTGGTCTGCCGCCTGGAGTTCGACGCCGCGCCGCCGATGATCCAGCTGTCGGTGGCCGACGCGCGCCTGCATGGCGACGTCGCCAACCTGCAGCGCGAAGTGAACCGGCTGCTGGGCCGCCGGGCCGACGATTCCCTGGCCGACAAGCTCGCTCTGGCGCCGCTGTTCCTGCCCGGGATCGGCAAGCAGGAGCTGCGGGCGGCCATGGACGCCGACCCGGCACTCGACGCGCTCGCACGCGCGGCAGCAGCGCAGGTCACGCTCTGGTCGGATCGTGCGGCCGCCGACGGCGAGTTCTTCTTCGAGATCGCCCCCGAGAATACTTACCGCCTGTTCCGCATCTGAACGAACAGCCGCAACCCCACTTTATAGGTTCGAACATGCTCGACAATGCAGCCCTGACGCGCTTTTGCGCGGAGTTTTTCGGTTATGGCGATCTCGCCGCGCCCATCTGGTTCATCGGCATGGAAGAGGGCGGCGGCGCCAGCGAGGAAGAGATCGCCAGCCGCCTCGCGACCTGGGCCGCGCAGGGGCAACCGCCGCTGGCCGACCTGCAGGCCTTCCACCTTGCCTTTGGCGACCACACCCGCCACGTGGAAGGCGCGCCCGTGCAGCGCACCTGGAAGGAACTCATGCGCGTCATGCTGATGCTGCAAGGTGCGGCAAGCGTCGACATCGAAGCGCTGCGCCGCTACCAGATCGATGCCTTCGGCCAGGCCGGCAGCGGCACGGCCCTGCTCGAACTCATGCCCCTGCCGAAACCGGCCCTGAACGCCTGGCCTTATGCAGAGTGGACGAATGCGGACGCGATGCCGTACCTGCAGACCCAGGCCGCCTACCACGCGCACGTGCAGCCGCAGCGCATCGCGGCGATTCGTCAGCTGATTTTCCAACACACGCCGCAGGCTGTCGTATTCTATGGCACCGGCTACCAGGCGCAGTGGGAAGCAATCTGCGGCGCGCCCTTCGCAGGCGAGGCCTACCCGCGCATCGCGCGCAATGCCGATACCGTGTTCCTGCTGCTGCCGCATCCGGTCGCGCGCGGCCGCATCGGCCCGCAGTACGGAGCGGCTGCGGAGCTGCTGGCTAGGATGGGCATCCCGCGCGGGCCGGCCGACGACGCCGTCGCGGCCTGAACATCGCAAACAAGGGACAGCATGGAACACATCGTCTTGCTGGGCGACTCGATCTTCGATAACGCGCCCTATGTCAGCGCCGGCAGCGAAGTGCTGTCGCAACTGCGCTCGCGTCTGGGGCCGCGCCACCAGGTCTCCTTGCTGGCGCGTGACGGCGATGTGCTGGCCGACGTCGCGCGCCAGGTCGCGCGCCTGGGCTATCTGGATACGCCGGCGACCTGGCTGCTGGTCAGCTGCGGCGGCAACGACGTCCTCGGCCTGCTCAATGAGATGGGGCGTCCGGTACCGACGGTGCTGGCGGCAACCGAACTGCTGGCAAGCTGGCAGGCGGATTTCCAGCGCGACTACCGGCGCATGCTCGACACCGTGCTGGCGCACGGCAAGCCCACCGCCGTGGCGACCATTTACGACAGCGTGCCTGGCCTGGCGCCCGGCCTGCGCACGGCGCTGGCGGTGTTCAACGACGTCATCGTGCGCGAAGCCACGCTGCGCCGGATGCCCGTGCTCGATCTGCGCGTGGTCTGCAGCGATCCGGCCGACTACGCGCCGGTGTCGCCGATCGAACCCTCGGCACAGGGCGGCGCCCGCATCGCAGCGGCGATCGCGGAACTGGTCGGCACCCACCACCCGGCGGCGCCGAACGCGGTGCTGTACGGCGCGGCGACGGGCTTCCCGAAGAAGTAGGCCCCGATGCGCATCCTGTCGACAGCGCGCGACTACTACGACCGCAGCCTGGCCCTGGCCCCGGGCCAGGACGATGCCATCCAGTACCTGCGCACGCGCCGCGAACTGGCCCCCATGCCGGACACGCTGCATGTCCTGATGCGGGAGGTCTCACGCGCCTGGCCGTGCGCGCCGGTCGAGACGCGCCGCGGATCGATCGAACTCGCCCCCTTCCTGGTCGCGTTTTGCGGCAAGCTCCATCGCGGCATCCACGCACGCCACACGCGCCGCGGCGAGGCAGCGGACAGCGAGGTGCGCCTGTTCTACGGCTGGGACGAGCTCGAAGCCTGGGCTGGACAGGACAGGATCGCTGCGGCGAGTGCGCCCGAACGGCGCCGGCGGGCGGCGTCCGACAGGTTTGCGCAGGCCTGGCTGGCGGCGCAGGGGACGCTTGAACTAAATCAGTTCCTGATCGGAGAGGGCATCGTCATCCTCACCTGTTTCGAAGCGGGCGAACGCTACTGGATTGGCAGCGGCGCTCAAGCGAAAGGGATCTATCCGGGCGGCGCCTACCGGGTCGTCGTCGACGATACGCTGGGGCCGCTCGGCTTCGGCCAGGTCTTCGATGCGACGCTCGCCTTCCAGGAGATTGAGATGTACGTGTCGGGCACCGTGGCCGAGGCCGCGCCGCCGCCGCTGGTGCTGAGCGAGAAAGACCGGATCGCCCAGCACGGCTTCGACAAGTGGTCGTTTCGCCGGCCGCCTGGATCGGGCAAATCTACCTAGTCGGGCGCGAGCGTCTCGCTTGCCGCTGTGTGGGCTGGCGCCGCCGATTCCCGGTTCGCGATCCCGAAGGGCACGTGCACCATCGGGATCGTCCCGCCCGGCGCGGCGCGCAAGTGGGTCAGCTGGTCGTCGAAGAAAATGTGCGGCCGGAACACGGCCAGCACGCGCGTCTTGTCCATCCCGCCCAGGAAGAAGGTCTCGTCGGCCGAGACGCCCCAGCTTTTCAGGGTCGTCACCACGCGCTCGTGCGAGGGTGCGCTGCGCGCCGTGATGATGGCGATGCGCACGATGCGGCGGTAGCCCGGATCGCGGCGCGCTGCGCGTTCTTCCAGGCGCTGCAGCATCGCCAGCTTCTGGAACAGGCTGGCCAGCGGCCCGGGGCTGTGCGGACGTTCCATGTGCAGGGTTTCGTGGGCGTGGAAGCGATCGAGGCCGTCGCGCTTGAAGACGGTTTCCGATTCGTCGTCGGCCAGTACGCCGTCGAAGTCGAAGGCGACGCGCAGTTCCAGATCCTCGTCGCCGTCGTCGATCTGCGAGGGCAGCACCAGCCCGGCCGGGTAATTCACGGCGATGGCGCTTTTGACGTCTTCCTCGTTCGCGCTCAGGAACAGCGAGGCATTAAAGGCGGGCAGGTAGGAATAGGGCGACTTGCCGGTCATGAAGGCGGCGCGCGAGATGTCGAGTCCGTAATGCGCAATCGAGCGCAGTACCCGCAGCCCCGTCTCCGGCGAATTCCGCGAAAACAGCACCACCTCGACCGGCGACTCCTGCGGGAAGCAGCGGTTGATGTTCAGGACGCGGCGGATGAAGGGAAAGGCCACGCCCTTGCCGAGGATGGTGTCGAGGTGCCGTTCCTGGTAGACCCGGTATTCTTCCGGGCCCTTGTCGAGATAGACCTGGTGCGAGGCGGACAGGTCGAACAGGGCGCTCGAGGCGATCCCGATCACGAGTTTGTCTTCGATTTGAAATGGCATTCAGGCTTCCTGTGGCAGCAAGAGATCGAAACAGGGGCGCAGGCGCGGCGTGACGATGCGCCCCACCAGCGGGTCGTCGAAGGCGAGCGCGCCGGCGTCCACCAGCAGGCGCAGCTTCGCGAGCAGGTCGGCATTGTCCAGCACCTGCGCCAGCGCGCCGGCGTCCAACTGGCCGGCGTCGGCGATGGCGCCGGCCGCCGCCTCGGGCAAGGCCCATTCGCGCGCGATTCCCGCAGCCAGGCGGCGTGCATGCGCGAACAGGGCGGTGCGGAAGGCGTCCGAGCGCGGCAGTAGGTCTTCGTCATAGACCTGATCGACCACGCGAAAGGCGACCACCAGACCGACGTTCCCGACCAGGCCGGCCAGGTAGGCCTCGAAGGGCTGGGCGCCGGCATGGGGCGCGAGGGTGGCGGCGGCGAGCGCGCATTTCTCGGACTGCGCCCAGACCTGGGGCGCCACCCGCTTGGCGAAGCGCCCCGACTGCATGCCGATCACGGGCCGGAAAGCCACCCGCGCCAGCAGCATGCGCAGGCCGTTCTGGCCGAGCAGCATGAGGGCGCCTTCGATATTCCTGACCGGCGAAGGAGGCCGGTAGAAGGGGCTGTTCGCTTCGCGCACGACTTCGGCCACCAGCACCACGTCCTGGGCGACCACGCGCGACAGGTCGGCGTTCGAGACGCCCTCGTCGCGCAGGCTGCGCAGCAGCGCGGGGATCACGGCCGGCACGCGCGGCACCAGCGCGGCGGCCCGTTCGGGCGCCACGGCCAGGCGCGCGAGTTCGTCGAGGATCAGGCGTTCGGTGGCTTCCGGGGCGTCGGCGGCGGCACTGCCGGCCAGCATGTGGAAAAAGGCGGCGTCGACCTCGGCACGGTCGCCAGGCGTGTCGGCTGCGGGCGTGGACGGGACCGCGGGTGCCGACGGGAGTGGGCGTGCAGCCCTCGCCGCGGGCGGCGCGGAAGGAACCTGCTTCGAGGCGCCGCCGAACCAGCGCGCAAGCCAGTGTTTCATCGTCGGGAAGCCTCGGCCTTGGGAGAAAGTCCGATTCTACCTGACAAGTTTATGGATGAGGGAATGATGGACGCGGTCGTCCTTGGAGAAAAACAGCGGGCCGGCCGACCGGCCGGCCCAACGGCACGCAGGGGAAGCGTACCGCCTGGAACGCGATCAACGGCCGGTGCCGCTGCTGCCGGTTGGTGGCGTGGTGGTCGCGCCGGCCGGTGGCGTGGTCGAAGTGCCGGTGGCGCCGCTCGTCCCCATCGAGTTGGTGCTGCCGGTGGTGCCGGTGGTGCCCGATGCGCCCGTACCCCAGGCGCCCGAGCTGCTCGAGGTGCCGCTCGAACCGGTGGTCGGCGTGCTGCCGGTGACGCCGGTGGTCGGGTTGCCGCGTTCGGTCATGCCCGAGCCGCTGCCGGAGGTGCCCGAGGTGCTGGTACCCGACGAGGTGTCGGTGGTGCCGGTCGACTGGCAGGCGGCCAGGCTCAGGCCCATGGCTGCGGCGGCGATAACGCTCAGTACGGTACTTTTCATCTTGTTTACCCTCCGTGGATTGTCGAGATCTTCATCATGCGAGCGCACTGGAGCAATCGCTATAGGAAGACAGCGAGAGCGCATGTAGGAGATACCGGACAGTTAATGAAGAATCGTGAAGGGAACTTTAGCGGCGGTCGCCTGTATTGGCGGGCGTGGCGCCGGTGGCGCTGGTGGAACCCTTGACGTCGGCATTCGCGGCGTCCACGCCGCCGGTCGTGCCCGAGGTGCTGGTGGCGCCGGCGCTGCCGGTGCTGCCGCTTGTCATCGAGCCGCTGCTGCTGCCCGAGACGCTGCTGTCCATGGTGTCGCTGGAGGTGTTCGCGCAGCCGGCCAGGGCCAGTCCGGCGGCCAGCAGCAATGCGGTGATGGTGTGCTTCATGTTCGATCTCCCGTATTGATCAGAGGTTTCCATGATGCGACGCGCGCGGGGCGCGCGCCATAGGAACACGACTGCCGGCACTGTAGGACAGGCCGGACAGGGCGCTGCGATCAGGCCTGGCCGGGCGCGGCGAACCGGGCGCCGATCCATTCCACCAGCGCGCTCGAGACCAGCGGCCGGCTGAACAGGTAGCCTTGGCCCTTGGCGCAGGACTGGGCGCGCACCGCGTCGAGCTGGGCGGCGGTCTCGATGCCCTCGGCCACCGTGTTCATGCCCAGGCTCTGCGCCACCTTGACGGTGGCTTCGATCAGCACCTGGTGGTGGTGGCTGGTATCGGCCTTGCACACGAAGGAGCGGTCGATCTTGACCGTGTCGACCGGCAGCAGGTGCAGGCTCGAGAGCGAGGAATAGCCGGTGCCGAAATCGTCCAGCGCGAGCTTCACGCCCAGGCCCTTCAGTTCGTGCAGGCGCACCTGGATCTGTTCGTCCTGGGCCGCCAGGCTTTCGGTCACCTCGAGCTGCAGGCTGGCGGCCGGCATGCCGGTCTCCGCCAGGATGGCGGCCACCTTGGCCGTCCAGTCGGGCTGGGCCAGTTGGGCGCGCGACAGGTTCACCGCCATCAAGCGCGGCGCGCGTTCGCCCAGTTCGGCGCGCCAGCGCATGAAGTCGGTGCAGGAACGCGCCAGCACGAAGTCGCCGATCTGGTCGATCAGGCCGCATTCCTCGGCGATGCCGATGAAGTCGAAGGGCGGCACCAGGCCGCGCGTCGGATGCTGCCAGCGCACCAGGGCCTCGACCCCGGCCGCGTGGTCGACCGTGCCGTCCGCGGCGAGGCCGACCACTGGCTGGTAGACCACGAACAGCTGTTCTTCCAGCAGGGCCGTGCGCAGCTGGGCCTCGATGTCGGCGCGGCGCGCGGCGCGTTCGCGCATGGACGCTTCGAACACGACATGGCGGGCGCCGCCGGCGCGCTTGGCCTCGATCATGGCGATGCCGGCGTCGCGGATCGCCTCGTCGGCGTCGCCGCCTGCGCCGCCGTCCCAGTAGACGCCGATGCTGGCGCGGCAGGCCACCTCGTGGCCGCCGACGGTATGCGGGCGCGCCAGCGCGTCGAGCAGGCGCAGCGCCAGGCGTTCGGCTTCGTCGGGATGGCGCAGGCCGTCGAGCAGCACCACGAATTCGTCGCCGCCCACGCGCGCCACCAGGCCGGCGCCGCCGGCGGCCGGATCGATGCGGCCGTCGGCCGGCAGGCCTGCCGCGCGCATGCGGTCGGCCAGCGCCGCCAGCAGACGGTCGCCGACGGCGGTCAGCAACTGGTCGCCGCCGGCCTGGCCGAGCGTGTCGTTCACCTGGCGGAAGCGGTCGCAATTGAGGAACAGGAGCGCAAAGCGGTCGTCTACGCCCTGGCGGTCGAGCAGGCTTTGCAGCTGGTCGCGCGCCGCGGCGCGGTTCGGCAGCCGGGTCAGGGCATCGGTGCGCGCGGCGCTGCGCAGGCGCCGGCGCAGGTTTTCCTGCTCGCGCTGCATTTCCAGGGTGGCGTCGGTGATGGCCGCCATCAGGCGCTCGGGGTCGAGCTTCATGAGGCTGATCGACAGCACCTGCGGCGCGCCCGGCGCGCTGCGGCCTTCGCGCAGCGGCACGCGCAGGGCTTCGCAGACCACGCCCGAGGGCTGTTCGAAGGCATCGGCCATCTGCTGCAGCTGCGGCGCCACGCCTTCGAGCACGGCGAAGAGATTATCGAGGCCGCCGTCGCTGGCGAGCGGCATCAGCAGATTCGACGCCATCGGGTTGAGCATCTCCACCCCACCGTCGAGCTTCGTCTGCACGAGGCCGATCGGTGCGCGGTAGAGGAACTGGACGAGCGCCTCGTAGGCGTCGATCTGCTCAACCTGCATGGCGGCTTCGTGGTGGAGGGTTTTCATGCGTGGCTAGCTCCGGGTTCCAGGGGGAGACGCGGTTACGTCCCTGCGATTTGGCGAAGTACAGCGCCTGATCGGCGCGTTTGACGAGGGCATCGATGCCGAGGCCTTCGTCGTTCAGCACGGCGACGCCGGCGCTGACAGTGTAGGCGATCTCGAAGCCGTCGGCCGCCACCAGGCGCGTCGCCACCTGGGCGCGCAGGCGCTCGGCGCTGGCCAGGGCCTGCTCGATGCCGGTCGAGGGGAGCAGCACGGCGAATTCCTCGCCGCCCAGGCGCGCCACGGTGTCGACCGCGCGGAAGGTGTCGCGCAACACGTTGGCGAGGTCGCACAGGACGCGGTCGCCGGCCGGGTGGCCGTAGCGGTCGTTGATGTGCTTGAAGTGGTCGGCGTCGAAGACGATCAGCGCCAGCGAGCGCGGGGTATGGGCGGCGCGGTCGAGTTCGAGCTCGGCCGCTTCGAAAAAGGCGCGCCGGTTGGCCAGCTCGGTCAGGTGATCGCAGAAGGCGGCCTGGCGCCGCTTCTCGGTGGCGGCGCGCTTGTCGCTGATGTCGCGCAGGATCAGGCAAAAGGCCGGCGCGTTTGGATCGTCGCCGAAGGCTTCGCGATCGGGCAGCGGCGCGATCAGGGCGCTGCACCAGAACTGGCTGCCGTCGGCGCGCAGGCGCAGGCCTTCGTCCATGCTCCAGCCGTTGTGATCCGCTTCGCGAAGGCGGTCGAGAAGGTGCTCGTCCGTCATCGCGTCGCGCGGGTAGAAGATGGAATAGGGCGAACCGACGATGTGCTCGTCGAAGCCGGTGACGCGGGCGATGCTCTCGTTCCAGTCGCACAGGCGGCCCTGGCGGTCGAGCGCGGCCAGCGCATAGTCGCTGATGCGGGTCAGGATGGCGTTGAGCCAGGCGTCGCTCTGGCGCAGCTGGCGTTCGCGCCGCACTTCGGCCGTCACGTCCTGGATCACGGCCATGACGCGCGCCTCGTCGAGCTTCAGGAGCGTGAGCGACAGGATCTGCGGCGTGGCCTTGCGCAGGCCCTGCGGGCGCAGGTGGATGTGCAGGCCTTCGAAGACCATGCCGTTCGCGCGCGGGTACTCGCGGCACTGCAGGCGCAGGTCGGGCGCCACGCCTTCGAGCGCGGCAAAGAGGTTGGTCAGGCAGCCGTCGGGCGACAGCGGCATCAGGAGCTGGGCAGAAATCGGATTGATCATCACGATCTCGCCGTCGAGATCTGCCTGCACCAGGCCCACCGGGGCCAGGTACAGGAACTGCATCAGGGCTTCGTGCTCGGCGCGCAGGCTCTCCACGCTGTCGTCGACTGGAATCACCGGCGCTGCACCAGGACGTAGCGGATGGCGCTGCCGGCGCTTGCCAGCAGGCGCAGCTTGACCTTGACCGGACGCATGCGCAGGGTCAGGACGTAGTCGATCGTGTCGTCGAGTTCGCTGCCCTCGTCGAAGGCGTCTTCGAAACGCTGTGCGACCAGAAAATTGTTGAGGCAGGGCGCGACATTGGTGAACAGCGGCTCGCCGAGCACGCGCTGGGGCGACAGGCCGGCGGCCTGCGACTCGAAGGCGTTATAGCGCTGGACAACGGATTCGGCGTCGAAACCGATCACGCCGTAATCGAGCGTGTCGAGCTGTTCCTGGCTGCTTGCGTCGAGGGTTTCGGCCAGGCCGCGCGCATCGAAAGTCATCGTTTCACTCATCATTAGAGGTTCCCGCCTTGTCGGATGTCAGTTGGTTGATTTACAGAAACAAATGTTGGCATGTGCCAGCGCAAGTGTCAATCGTGCGCGCCACCGGTAGTCACAATAAATCGCGGGCTGTTGACAGAATAAAGCGCCGGCCGCACCATCGCCAGCCTTAATTTAGCGAAATGAAAACAATGGATCAGCCTCGGCATCCGCAATGGTGGCAGCACGGCCCGGCTTTGGCGCGCGTCGTGCGCGATTTGGTGGCCGCGGAATTGACGGCCGCACGGCCGGGCCGGGCGCTGGCGCCGCCGTCCGCCTGGCCGTTCGACGCCGACCTGGTGGCCGACTTCGGCGCCGACTCGCTGGATCTGATGGGCGCTGCCACCAGCCTGGCCGACCTGCTCTGCTTTGCCCGCGCGGGCAGGGAAGACGCGCTGCTGGCCCAACCCCGGCTCGGCGACTGGATCGGCGCGGCGCGGGCCAGCCTGGCGATCGACGACAGCCTGCTGACCTTCCGCACCTCCGGGAGTTCTGGTGCGCCCAAGCGCTGCGCCCATCCGCTGGCGCGCCTGTGGGAGGAGGTCGACGCGCTGGCCGAGCTGACGCCCGGACGCCGCCGCGTGTTCTCTGCCGTGCCGGCGCATCACATCTACGGCTTCCTGTTCACCGTGCTGCTGCCGCAGTCCGGCGCGGCGCCGCTGCCGGTGCTGGAATTGCGCGGCACGTCGCCCGCGGCCCTGGCCGGCCTGCTCGGCGCGGGTGACCTGGTGGTGGCCCATCCCGACTTCTGGGGGCAGGTGGCGGCGCTGGGGCCGCGCTTCCCGCAGGACGTGATCGGCGTCAGCTCGGGCGCGCCTTGTCCGGACGCCACGGCGCTGGCGCTGGCGGCGGACGGCCTGCGCCTGCTGCAGGTCTACGGCAGCTCGGAGACGGCCGGCGTCGGCTGGCGCTGGGCGGCGGGCGAGGCCTACCGGCTGCTGCCGTACTGGCGCCGCGGCGAGGCCGAGCATACGATCGAGCGCACATCCGCCGGCGCAGCGACCCGCTTCCCGTTGCAGGATCGACTCGAATGGCTGGACGACGGTCGCTTCGTGCCGACCGGACGCATCGACCAAGCGGTGCAGGTCGGCGGCGTCAACGTCCATCCGGCCTATGTCGCCGAGGTGCTGGCCATGCATCCCGGCGTGCGCGAATGCGTCGTGCGGCCGATGCGGCTCGACGAAGGGACGCGTCTGAAAGCCTTCGTGGTGCCCGCCGAGGGTGTGGCGCCAGCGGCGCTGCGCGCGGCGCTGGACGGCTGGATTGCCGAACGCCTGGCGCCGCCCGAGCGGCCGGCGGCCTATTCCTTCGGCCCGACGCTGCCGCGCCAGCCGGGCGGGAAGGCGGCGGACTGGATCATCGATGCCTGGGAGTGAAGGCAGACCACGAGCGCACGGAGCACAATGCTGCGATGCGAAATAATCAATTTCAGAATGACAATTTTAGTAGCGGCTTGCGTTAGAATGTTGGTTGATTCTGTTCGGCAAGAAAGCGCGCCCGAGCGCGTATGAATGCCTGATGAAGTTCATTGCTGAAAGCCGCTGTGCTGCCTCAACACCTGTCCACGTCCTCCCTGGCCATCGACCGCCACCGCGCCGAGTTCGCCGACCGCGCCTTCGAAGAGCGCTTCTTGCGTTACTGCCTGCCCGAACGTAACGCCCAGCTGAAAACTAGCCTGCTGATCTCGGCCGCCTTTTACGTCGTCTTCGGCCTCACCGACCTCGCGACCCTGGGCAGCACGCCCACCGCATGGGCCATGATCGGCCTGCGTGTCATCGTTGCGCTGGTGGCCGTCGGCGCCTATCTCGCCATCGCCCGCCATCCGGACTCGGTGCCGGTCTCGATCCGCGCCACCTGCGCCGCGCTGGTGGCCGGCCTGGCCGTATTCCCGGTGCTGTGCTGGTACCAGCCCGCGGCCATGGCCTGGAACCTGATGTCGCTGGCGCTGATCCTGATGGCGGTCTACGTCATCTTCCCCAACCGCTTCGTCTATGCGGTAGCCATCGGCATCGGCGCCAGCGTGGCCTTCGGGGCCATGCTCGTGATCCAGGGCTCGCTGCGCATGGACGATCTGGTGGCGCTGGTCTTGCTGCTCATCCTGGGCAACAGTCTGGGGTGCATCGCGGCGCGCCGCTTCCACCTCGTCCAGCGCGAGCAGTTCCGCTCCGCCATGCTGCTGCAGGAGCTGGCCGACCGCGACCCGCTGACGGGCTGCCACAACCGCCGCATCCTGCAAAGTGGCCTGCTGGACGCAGAACTGGCGCGCGCCGGCCGCTACGGCAGCGCGCTGTCGGTGATCCTGTGCGACATCGACCATTTCAAGCGCATCAACGACACCCACGGCCACGCTGCCGGCGACCAGGTGCTGGGCGCATTCGCAGGCCTGCTGCAATCGATGGTGCGCGACGCGGTCGACACGGTGGTTCGCTACGGCGGCGAGGAATTCCTGATCGTGCTGCCGCAGACCGACCTGGCCGGCGCGCAGGCACTGGCCGAGCGCATTCGCGCGACCTTCGCGGAGGCCGCGACGCCCGTCGGCGGCCAGACCGTCCGCGCCACGGCCAGCTTCGGCGTCGCCTCGGTGCCCGCGCTGCACCCGCACCCGCCGGCGCGCTTCGAGGCGCTGATCGGGGCGGCGGACGACGCGCTGTATGCGGTCAAGCGCGGGGGGAGGAATGGTGTGCGCGGGACGGTGGTGGCGGGGGTGGAGGGGTTACGGTCGTATGCCTGAGGCGCCGTGTGGATGCGCTGCAGGCGGCTACTGTCGGGCCATGTTGTGAAAATGTTCGGGGCGGGAATCTGGCTGTACCATTGGTAGCGCCCGGACGAAGGTAGGGGAACAGGATTGTGAACGATATGGTGGAATACGGTGACGGTCAGGAGAGGCGCGCGGATGCCGAAGCGGCGGCGGGTGCGAGCGAGGCCCGGCTGACCTTCGCCCTGAAGGCCGGACGTCTCGGCACCTGGAGCCTGGATCTGGCGACGTATGCATTGGCGACTTCGGACATCTGCCGGCTGAATTTCGGGCGCGACCCGAATGCGCCCTTCAGCTATGAAGAGCTACGTGCTGCGGTTCATCCCGACGACAGTGCGCGCATGGCCGAGGCCGTCGAGCGCAGTGTGACTTCCGGAGCGGACTACGACATCGAGTATCGGGTCGTGACGCCAGCCGGACAGGTTCGCTGGATTGCCATTCGCGGGAAGACGCTTTTTTCGGATGACGGGGTGCCACTGTCAATGGCCGGGGTGTCGATCGATATCACGGATAAGCGGCAAGTCGAAGACAAGCTGAGCGAAAGCGAAGCGCGCTATCGCAACCTGTTCAACTCCATCGATGACGGATTCTGCATCGTCGAGTTTATCGACGGTCCCCATGGCCCTCTTTCCGATTACCTGCACCTGGAAGCGAACCAGGCGTACATGCGCCATGCCGGCATTGCAGACATTGTCGGCAAGACAGGCCGGGAAAAGCTCACACAAAGCGAGGCGGATGCATGGGTGGCCATCTTTCGACGCGTTCTCGATACGGGCGAGCCAGTCCGGTTCGAACGCGCGCTCGAAGCAACCGATCGCCACCTGCAGGTGGCATGCTCGCGTATCGAACCCGCGACCAGGCGCCAAGTAGCGATCCTGTTCCAGGACGTCAGCGCGCGCAAGCATGCAGAGCGAAGGCTGCGGGAACTGAACGAGACACTGGAAAGCCAGGTCGTCGAACGAACGGCTGAACGCGACCGCATGTGGGATACCTCGCCCGCGCTCATGCTTGTCATCGATTTCGAAGGTTACCTGCGGCGCGTGAACCAAGCCTGGACTACGCTGCTTGGCTACGCTGCCGACGAGCTCATCGGCCGCCATGTGAACGACTTCGTCCTCACGGACGACCACGCCCCGACGGTCGCCGCATACGAAGCGGCGGCCTCGGGCGATCAGACAACGGTCGAGAACCGGTACCGGCACAAGGACGGATCGATCCGCTGGATCTCCTGGGCCGCTGCTCGGGCTGGCAACATGACCTATGCCACTGGCCGCGACATCACGGCCGAAAAGGAACGCGCGGCCGAAATGGCCATGCGTGCCGCCGAGCGCGAACGCCTGTGGAATCTCTCGCAGGACATGCTCGCTCGCGCTAACTTCGAAGGAACGATGTCCGCCGTGAGTCCTGCCTGGACACAGGTACTGGGATGGAGCGAGAGTGAGCTGCTCATGCGTCCTTACGCCAGCTTCATGCATCCGGACGACATGCCGTCGACGCTGGAGGCGATCGGACATATGGCCGAGACCCAGCAGCCCGCGCGGTTTGAAAACCGTATCGCCACGCAGGAAGGCGGCTGGAAGCATATCGAATGGACTGTCACGCCGGAACTCGACGGGCAGAATTTCGTCGCGGTCGGACGCGACCTCAGCGTCAACAAGGCGCGCGAGGCGGAACTCAAGCAGGCACAGGATGCGCTGCGCCAGTCGCAGAAAATGGAGGCGGTCGGCCAGCTGACCGGCGGCCTGGCGCACGACTTCAATAACCTGCTGGCCTCGATCAGCGGCGCATTGCAGGTACTCAAATTGAAGCTGCAACGCGGACAATACAGTGCGCTCGAGCGTTACATCGATTTGGGAGAGTCTTCGGTACGGCGTGCCGCTTCGTTGACGCAGCGGCTGCTCGCCTTTTCGCGCAGGCAGACGCTCGACCCCAAACCTACCGACATGAATGCCCTCATCAATGGGATGGCGAACCTGATCAGCTACTCGGTCGGCCCCTTGATCGACCTTGAGATCGACCAGGCACCCGATCTTCGCCTGACCAAGGTCGATCCCTCCCAGCTCGAGAACGCCGTGTTGAACCTGTGCATCAACGCGAGGGATGCCATGCTGCCGGCGGGAGGGAAACTGACGCTCGCAACGATCAACCAATGGATCGACGAGTCTGCCGCGAAGGAGAAGGCGATCAGGCCAGGGCAGTACGTCTCGCTCCGCGTGACCGATACCGGGAGCGGCATGGCCCCGGAGCTGGTCACGCGTATCTTCGACCCCTTCTTCACTACGAAGCCGCTGGGTGAAGGCACAGGCCTGGGTCTGTCCATGGTCTATGGTTTCGTGCGCCAATCCGAGGGGCATGTCCGCGTGTCTTCGGTGCCGGGACGCGGCACCACGATGTGGCTGTATCTTCCGTGTTATGCGGGAGCGCTTCAGGAGCAGGAAGCCCGTGAGGTATTGTCTGCGGAATCCGGGCAAGGTGAGACCGTGCTCCTGATCGAGGACGAAGATGCGTTGCGCGAGATTATCGAAGAGGTGCTGCGCGAAGCCGGCTACCGCGTGCTCACCGCACAGAATGGTTCTGCGGGCCTGCAGGTGCTGCATTCGGATGCGCGCGTCGACTTGCTGATCACGGATGTGGGACTGCCGGGCGGACTGAACGGCCGTCAAGTCGCCGACGCCGCGCGCATCAAGCGCCCCAGCCTGAAAGTCTTGTTCATTACAGGCTATGCCGATACGGCCGCCGTCGGTAATGGTCGCCTGGATCCGGGCATGGAAGTGATGACGAAGCCATTCGCGATAACCGAGTTTTCCGGCCGGGTTCGTGCCCTGATTGAAGCGCGCCCGCCCAATTGACTGAGCGAGGGATCGCCTCTCCGTTTCCTGTTCAGTTCATCATCGGCTTGCCTGGTACCGGTTCCGCGTGCTGCTGCGCTTTTCGATCGATCGTTGCGATGAATTCGTCGATCGGCATCGGGCGATGAAACAGGAAGCCCTGCATGACGGTGCAGCCGTGCGCGCGCAGGTAACGCACCTGCACCTCGCTTTCGACACCCTCCGCGATCAGGTGCAGGCCCAGTCCACGCGCGATCGAGATGATGGCGAGGACGACGGGATAGGGCGTGTCTTCGTCCTCGATCGCCTTGATGAACGACTGGTCGACCTTGATCGTATCGACGGGGAAGCGATGCAGGTAGGCCAGCGACGAATAGCCGATGCCGAAGTCGTCGATGGCGACGGAGACGCCGAGTTGCCCCAGGCGCTCCAGCTGCTCGATCGCATGTTGCGGGTTGCTGATGCAGATATTTTCGGTGATTTCCACTTCGAGCCGATCGGGCGAAATGTCGTGATCCGACATGGCGCTACGCAGCTTGTCGTAGATCTTGCCGCGATCGAGGTAGCGCGGCGACAGATTCAGCGATAGCTTCAGGGTGTCGTCGACACGGCTCCACCGCGGCATGTCCCGGCACAAAGCATCGATCATCCATTCCGACAGCGCCGGTATCAAATCGTTTTCTTCGGCATAGGGCAGAAATTCGCCGGGCAGGATGAGGCCGCGTGTCGGGTGATTCCATCGGATGAGCGCCTCCGCGCCGACAAGGCGATTGGTGCTGGTATCGACTTGCGGCTGGTAATACATTTCCAGCTCGTTCAGGGCAAGGGCCTGGCGCAGCCCATGCCCCAGTACCGTGCGTCGATCGAGCATCTCGCGCGACGACTGATCGAAAAAGGCGAAGCCATTCTTTCCCTCGCCCTTTACCTGGTACATCGCGGTATCCGCGTTGCGGAGCAGTTCGTCGAGCGTCTCGCCGTGGTCGGGATAAACGGCAATACCGATCGACGCCGAGATATGGGCCGTATGTCCATCGAGATCGAATGGCTGTTCGAGGCTGTCGATGAACTTGGCGGCGACCACACGCGCATCTTCATGGCGATGCAAATCGGGAAGCACCACCGTGAACTCGTCGCCCCCCTGGCGCGCCAGGGTATCGCCTTGCCTCAGGCAGCGCTTGAGGCGGCGCGCTACCTGTTGCAGCAGCGCGTCGCCCTTGTGGTGGCCCAGTGTGTCGTTCACCAGCTTGAAGCGATCCAGGTCGATGAACATGACGGCAAGCTCGGTTTTATTGCGCTTCGCCTGGATCAGGGCCATGCCCAGACGATCCTGGAACAGGCTGCGGTTAGGTAAATCGGTCAGGATGTCATGATAGGCCTGGTAGGAAATCACCGACTCGGCACGTTTCTTATCGGTGATGTCGCGCACGACGCCATAGGTACCCACGAATCCGGGCCGCTCGGAAGAACCGCTTTGCAGATACATGCCCGACGCGTTCAGGGAAATCGTCATGGGATCGTTTGCGCGACTGGCGGGATGCCGGACATCGGCCGAACGCTTCAGGCGCAGCTCGACATTGCGCGATGCGCGCCCGTCGCTTCGGCGTTCGTTGAAGGCATGGTTCGCCAGCTCCAGATCGTCTTCGAGCACCAATTCCCCATAATGCTGGCCGATCAGCTGATCGCGCTGGAAGCCCAGCAGCCGGCTGACACGGTCGTTGATGAAGGTGAATCTCCCTTCGCGATCGAGGGTATAGATAATGTCGGGCGAAGCATCGACCAGATAGCGGTACATGCGCTCGGAATGTTCGAGTTCGAGCGCGATGTGCCGGTTCGCCTGCCGCAAGCGGCGCTGTTCCAGCGCATTTCGTACGGTTGTGGTCAGTTCTTCGAGACCGTACGGTTTCCTGATGTAGTCGAAGGCCCCGCGCTTCAAGGCACCGATGGCTGCGTCGATCTCGACCCGGCCGCTGATGACGACGACATCGACGTCGATCGCCTCGCGGCTGATGAAGTCCATGATCGTGTGTCCTCCCACGTCAGGCAGGCACAAATCCAATAACACGAGATCGAAACGTCCGGTAGATAACTGTGCCAGCGCGTCCTTGCCGTTTTGTGCCGTCGCCAGCTCCATGACGCTGTCTTTCAGCAGCTCACGAAGGGAAGCGCGTGAACGCGGATCGTCGTCGACGACCAGCAGCCGCGGGTGATACGCTTGCGTATTGAAAGCGTCCATAAACGGCATGAACGCATTGTCGGGAGAGAGCGGTAACCAGGCTACGGGATTGATCATTCTGGAAAAACACGTCGGGAGGTAGCATGAATCTACCAGTCTGGCGCGCTTTTGGCGACTAAAAGTATAACGAATGCGCACAACTTAAAACAAATGCGCCGAAATGCTGCTCATTGGAAAATATACTTACCTTGTGTTTCCAGCACTGGGCGAATGGATTGAATTCCGGCGCGACTGTCCTGGGTAGGACGGAAGCTTAGCGTTCGTAACACGACAACCCAGTAATTCGACATGCCTAGAAGCGCATACCTGACCAACATCGCCGCTGGTCTGTGCGGCTCGTTTGCCAGCCGCAATAACCACCTGGATGGCTATTGGGCCGTCGGCAGACTGCGTTCGCTTGCCGGGCAGCATGGTCAAGGCGTCGTTTCCATTGACTTGCTGACCCCATCGATCCAACCGGTTTCGGCAGCATTCGCACCCGTGCTGGCACGCTATCGCCAACTACTGGAGACGCTCGCCGATGTTTCCGGCGTCGCGATCGGAGACATCACGACGGCGCGCATCGTGTCGGACTTCGCACCGCCACCCTGGCCAAGGGCCGGCTACGACAAAGCGCAATGGGGCGAACAGTTCGTCCTGACCGTGACGATTTGCGCGACCGGCAGGGTTGAAGGCATCGTGCGCCACGCGGGCTATTGCCGGCCGCACGATCCGGCCCGCGAACGTCGGTCGAACCGTTCGCCGCTCGTCCGGACGACGCTGCCGTTCGGCGCCGGCCTTGACGGGCGCGGCGACCAGTACGACATCAAGCAGAAAAATGGAGGGCCGGGGCCGCTCGGCAGCATCCACCACGACGCGTCCGCCGAGGATGCCTACGATCCTGACGAAGCCATCGTCGCGGTAGTGCGGGACGACGCGGAGTTGCCGGACTACGTGGAGCCCAACAGTCCGCGCCAGTAGGAGAATGCCGGAAAACCAGGCTTACTCGGAGGTAGCGCCGCCCGAGGCCGAGCCGCCGGCCGACAGCGAACCGTTCACGCTTGCCGACGCCGGCAGGCGCGTCGCTGCCGCTCCCTGTGCCGCCGAGCGGGCGCCGTCGGCGGCGCCGCGGGCACTGGCGGCGGCCGCGCCGCGTGCGTTCGCGGCCGTGGCGCCAGCGTACTGCGCGGTGCCCTCGGCCTGGCTGCGGGCGGCTGCGGCCACCGGCGCCGCGATCTCGCCGGCGCCCGAGCGCAGGCCGCCGGCGAGATCGCGCACCTGGCCCGCGCCGCCGTCGACCTGCTGCGCGCCGCTGCCCGACAGGCCGCCCGAGACCGACACAGAACGGCTGGCGCCCGCTTCGCCGCCTGCCGAACCCGAGCCCGAGCCAGATCCGGATCCGGAACCGACGGCACGCGCGCGCGGCAGTGCGGTAGCCAGTTCGCCGCTGCCGTCCGCCCCGCCGCGCAGGGCGCCGCCTGCCGATTGCAGCTTGCCCGTCAGGCCGCCGTCGCCGCCGCCGTCGCCGCCGGCTGCGCCGTTGGCGCCACTGCGCGTCCCGCCCAGCAAGCCGCCCTGGCGTTCTGCACGGGCATCGCCGCGGCCAGCAAGCCCACCGGCGTCGACGCCGGCCGGGCGGCGTTCGACCTGGCGCGTCAGGCCGGCGACGGCGCCGCGGCCGCCCATCGGCTCCATCGATCCCATGCGGCCGCCGAAGCTGCTGCCGCCGCCGATCATGCCGCCGACCGCGCCGCCCAGTCCGCCGCCACCGCCGCCGAGCAGCTGGGCCTGGGCCGAGACGGTGAAGCCGAGGGCGAGGACGGTGGCGATGGTGCGGACGATTTTCTTGGTTTGCATGATGTGTTCTCCAGTAAGTGGCGCGATTGTGCGCCGGTACAAGGAGAACGAACGGGCTCGGCCGTTTATTCCATCGATCCGAAAATATTCCTAAAAATTTTTATCGGAAGCGTGCCGGGTCGGTGCGCAGGGCGGCGCCGACGACGCCGTGGCCGGTCGCATTGCTGACCGAACCCGCATCGGCACGCGCGGCCTGGCGCGCCAGCGCGGCCAGGGCCTGCGCCGCGGCGGCGCGATCCGGGCGCGGCAGCGACTGCGCCAGCAACGCGGCGACGATGGGGGCGGCGAAGGAGGTGCCGCGCACCTGGCGATAGGGCGGGGCGCCTGGTGCGGCGCTCACCATCTGGCTACCGGGCGCGGCGAACATCACCTGCGGCCCGCGCGCCGCTTCCGGCAGGGGCCGTCCGGCGCGGTCGACGCCGCTCACGCCGACCACGCCGGGATAGCTGGCCGGGTACAGCGGCGGCGCGGCGGGGCCGTCGTTGCCGACCGCCGCGACCAGCAGGTGACCGCGCGCGACCATCGCCCCCACCATGCGGCCGAGCGTGGCGTTCGGCGGGCCGACCAGGCTCAGGTTGACGACGCCGACGCCTTGCCGCGCCATCCAGGCCAGGGCGGTGGCGATCTTGTCGGCCGAGCCGCCGGTGGGGCTATCGCAGTAGATGTCGGCGGCATACAGCCGCGTGCCCGGCGCCGCGCCCCCGAAGCGCTCGCTGCGCCCGACCATCAGCGCCGCGACCGCCGTGCCGTGCGGTGCCGGATGGTGCGCGCCGCCGCAGCCGAACTGCTCGATGGCGGTTCCTTCGAATACTTCGTGCCCGGTGTCGACGCCGCTGTCGATCAGGCCGACGCCGCCCTGAGCCGTGGACGCGCCTGCCGCGCCGCCGGCCGGGGCCGTGCCGCCGAGCGGAGCGCTCGCGCTTCCTACATAGACATGGTTGAAATCGAATGCACCCTCGGGATCGAGCGCGCGCAGGCGCTCGAGCGCGTCGGCCGTGCCCATGCCGGCGGGCGCCCGCAGCACCACCAGCGACTCGCCGAGATCGTCGAAGCGTTCCTCGCGCAGCACCTGGAAGCCGAGAGCCCCGGCGGCGCGCAGCAGCGCCGGCGCGGGCGAGGTGGCGAGGATTTCCGCGCGCACGACCACCGCGCCGCGCGGATCGGCCTCCAGCACATTCGGGTGGCGCCGCAGCAGCTCGGTCACGCCGCTCAGCCGCAGGGCGCCGAGATCGCCCGGCACGGCGCGGTCGAGCAGGCGTTCGGCCGGCCGCACCAGGCTGTCGAGTCCTGGCTGGCCGAGCGGCTGGGGCAGGTTCAGCGAGGGGAGGCGCAGCTGCGCCTGGGCCGCGCCGGCGCCGCATAGAAGGAGGGCGGCAATGGCTTGGGCCAGACGCGAAGGTTTCAAGCGAGGTTTCATGGGCATGTCGGCATGGAGAATATGTACATCGAGAACTATTTTGAAGTAAAACGCTTGGCGGATGGAATAAAATCCCTCGCGCCGACGTTTACCCGCTGTGACCGACACGAACACCATGCTTGCCAACGACATTGCCGCCCTGTTGCCGCGGATGCGCCGCTTCGCGCGTTCGCTCACTTTCCACCGCGAGGACGCGGACGACCTGGTGCAGCTCGCGCTGGAACGGGCGCTCGGGCGATCCGAACAATACAGCGCGGGCACGCGCCTGGACAGCTGGCTGTTCCGGATCGTGCGCAACGCCTGGGTCGACGAGGTGCGCAGCCGGGTGCGGCGCAGCGACCTGTTCGCACCCGAGGAGGAGGGCGAGCAGGTCGGCCACGATGCGATCGAAGCGCACCAGCAACGCATGGCCGTGCAAAAGGCGATGAGCATGCTGTCGGAAGAACACCGCGTCGTGGTCGCTCTCGTGCTGGTGGACGGGCTGCCGTACAAGGAAGCGGCGCAGGTGCTGGATATTCCGCTCGGCACCCTGACCAGCCGGCTGGCGCGGGCGCGCGAGGCATTACAAACACTGTTGCAAGACGAAGCGAGGGCCGCACCATGATCCGCACCACGATTTTTTCCGACGAAACCCTGATGGCCTATGCCGACGGCGAGCTGGACGAACCCGAACGCAGCCTGGTCGAGCGGGCCGAGCGCGAGGATCCGGAGGTCGCCGCGGCGATTGCGCGCCACCGGGCACTGCGCGCCGACGTCTTTGCCGCCTTCGCCGGCGTGCTCGACGAGCCGGTGCCGGCGCGCTTGCAAACCGGTGACGCGGCATCCGGCAGCGTCAGTTCGCTCGACGCTGCCCGTGCGCGCAAGGCTCAGGCCCAGGAGGCGGCGGCCAAGGCCGCCGAACAGCGGCGCAGCTGGCCGCGCTGGGGCGCACTGGCTGCCTCGCTCGTCGTCGGCGTGCTGGCGCTGAATGTCTGGCTCGGGAACACGGGGAAGGACGCGGCGCGCTTCGCCGCCCTCGACGCCGGCGGACGTCTGCTGGCACAAGGCGAACTCGCCGCGGCGCTGTCGCAGCAGCTGGCCGGTGCGCCGCAAGCGGACACGCCTGTCCGCATCGGAGTCAGCTTCGCCACGCGCGAGGGCGGCTACTGCCGCAGCTTCAGCGTCAGGGGCAGCGCGGGCCTGGCCTGCCGCGAGGGCGAAGACTGGCGCATTCCGGTATTGAGCGAGGCGCCGGCCGACGGCGCTGACTATCGCCAGGCCGGCAGCGCGGCGCCGGCCGCCGTGCTCGAGGCCATCGACGCGCGCATCGCCGGTGCGGCGCTCGACGCAGCGGCCGAGCGCGCGGCGCGCGACCGCGGCTGGAAGCGCTGATCTACTGCGCCGGCACGAACACCGGCGCCGCGTTCGGCGGCGGCGGCACGCTGTCGGCGCGCGGATGCGGCTCGGCGTCCTCGTCGTCGGTCAGGTAGGGTTCCGGCGCGGCGGGCGCCGCGACGTCGACGTCGATGCCGCGATACTGCGGCATCTCGGCGAATTCGGCGTAGATCCAGTCGTCGTTCTCGCGCATGAGGCCTTCCGGCTCGGGGCGTTCCACGACCGGCCGCTTGGCCAGCGCCACCTGCATATAATCCATCCAGATCGGCAAGGCGAGCGTCGCGCCGAATTCGCGGCCGCCCAGCGATTTCGGCTCGTCGTAGCCCATCCAGGCCACCGCCACCACATTGCCGCCGTAGCCGGCGAACCAGCCGTCGATGGCGTCGCTGGTGGTGCCGGTCTTGCCGGCGATGTCCGTACGCCCAAGGCGCTTGGTGGCGGCCGCGCCGGTGCCGTAGCGGGTCACGTCGCGCAGCATGGAGTCGGTCATCCAGGCGTTGCACGGGTCGAGCACGCGCGTGGCGTCCAGGCGCGGTTCCGGCGCCTTGTTTTCGATCAGCACGGTGCCGTCGCCGTCCTCGACCCGTGAAATCAGGTAGGGCTTGACGCTGTAGCCGCCGTTCGCGAACACGGCGTAGGCGCCAGCCATCTGGAGCGGCGTCACGGCGCCGGTGCCAAGGGCCAGGGTCAGGTTCTTCGGGTGGCGCGCCAGATCGAAACCGAACTTGGCCAGGTAGTCGTGCGCGTACGGTACCTCGACCGCGCGCAGCAGGCGCACGGTCGGCACGTTCTTCGAATGCGCCAGCGAGTAGCGCATCGTGATCGGGCCGTCGAAGACGCCGTCGTCGTTCTGCGGCGACCAGTCGGCGCCGGCGTTCTCGCCCGGCATGACCAGTTCCTGGTCGAGGATCAGGGTTCCCGGGTTGTAGCCCTTTTCCAGCGCCGCCGAATACACGAAAGGCTTGATCGCCGAGCCGGGCTGGCGCCAGGCTTGCGTGACGTGGTTGAACTTCTGCAGGTTGTAGTCGAAGCCGCCGACCAGGGCCTGGTAGGCGCCGGTCTCGGCGTCGAGCGCGACGAAGGCGGCGGCCACCAGCGGCACTTGAGTGATACCCCATTCCGCCTTGGCGGCGTCCTTGCCCAGCTTGCTGATGCGGACGACGGCGCCCGGCGCGATGCGCTGCGATTCCTTCGCCTTGCTCGACAAGCCGCTTGCGGCGAACTTCAGCCCGGCGCCCGTGATCGTGATGGTGTCGCCGTCGATGTTCTCGACCTTCACCGATTTCGGCGAGGCCGACAGCACGACCACCGGCTCCAGGCCGTCGCTGGACGGGCGCTTCTGCAAGGCCTCGACGATGGCTTCCTCGCGTTCTTCCTCGCTTTCCGGCAGCTCGATACGGGCCTCCGGGCCGCGGTAGCCGTGGCGG
Organism: Massilia sp. Leaf139; assembly: GCF_001424165.1. Lineage (GTDB taxonomy): Bacteria > Pseudomonadota > Gammaproteobacteria > Burkholderiales > Burkholderiaceae_D > Telluria. Next base: position 49,084 of record NZ_LMOJ01000028.1, on the reverse strand, counting down.
TTGTCGTAGGCCAGCACGTTGCGCCGCACCGAATCGTAGGCCGCTTCCTGGGCCTTCGAGTCGATGGTGGTGTAGACGCGGATGCCGCGCGTGTACGACTCTTCCGCATACTGGGCGAACACCACCTGGCGCGCCAGTTCCGCCACGTACTGGGCGTGGGTGCCGAATTCCTGCGGCCGCGCGTGCACGCGCATCGGTTCGGCCACCGCTTTCGCATACTGGGCTTCGTCGATGTCGCCGAGGTCGCGCAGGCGGCGCAGCACCTGTTCCTGGCGCATCTTGGCGCGCTTCGGGTTCACCGCCGGGTTGTGGCGCGCGGGATTTTGCGGCAGGCCGGCCAGCATCGCCGTCTCGGCGATCGTCAGCTGGTCGAGCTTCTTGCCGAAATAGCTGCGCGCCGCGCTGGCGAAGCCGTAGGAGCGCTGGCCGAGATAAATCTGGTTCATGTACAGCTCGAGGATCTGATCCTTGGTCAGCGCATCCTCGATCTTGTACGCGAGGACGACCTCGTTGAGCTTCCTCGACAAGACCTTTTCGCGCGACAGGAAGAAGTTGCGCGCCACCTGCATGGTGATGGTGGAGGCGCCGCCCGAACCGAAGCCGCCGGTGACGTTGGCCTTCACGGCGCGCGCCGCGCCCATCCAGTCGATGCCCTTGTGTTCGTAGAAGCGCGCATCTTCGATCGCCAGTACGGCGCGCTTCATCATCGGCGGGATCTGCGCGATCGGCACGAAATCGCGGTGCTCCTCGCCAAACTCGCCGATCAGGACTTTGTCCGCGGTGTAGATGCGTAGCGGGATCTTCGGCTTGTAGTCGGTGACGGCCTCGATCGAAGGCACGTTCTTGACGACTGCGAACAGAAACCAGACCGCCGCGCCGGCGATGACGAGCACGATGGCGGCGAGGAGGAAGAAGATGAAACCTTGTTGCTTGCGCGGGCGTTGGCGCTGGCGCGGCAAGGCGGAGGTGGGCTTGGTCAAGACGGTGTTCTCCTGCTGTGGGCCGCGCAAAAGGCAGGCCCGGCGGGGCATTATAATCCGCTTTCTTTCGCGTTCCGCATATGCCATAGTCACGCCTTCAGGCCGGCTTAAGACTGGCCAATCCATGCCCCCGAGATGACGATGCCCTACGATCCTGCTCCACCCCCTGTCAAGCCGTATATTCCCGCCACCGCGAACCTCCCCGAATTCACCATCCGTGCCCTCGTCATGGGCGTCGTGCTGGGCATGGTCTTCGGCGCTTCCTCCTTGTACCTGGTGCTGAAAGTCGGCCTCACCGTCAGCGCCTCGATCCCGGTGGCGGTGATCGCCATCACCTTGTTCGGCATGTTCAAGAAGATGGGCGGGCGCGAGTCGACCATCCTGGAAAACAGCATCACGCAGACAGCCGGTTCGGCCGGCGAATCGCTTGCCTTCGGCCTGGGCGTGACCATGCCGGCGATTATGATCCTCGGCTTCGACCTCGAAATCTCGCGCGTGATGCTGGTCGGCGTGCTGGGCGGCCTGCTCGGCATCCTGATGATGATTCCGATGCGCCGCACCATGATCGTCGACGGCCACCGCGAACTGAAATACCCGGAAGGCACCGCCTGCGCCGAGGTGCTCAAAGCCGCCGCCACCGAGACTTCGCGCGAAGCCGCGGGCGAAGTGCGCCTGACGGGCTCTGACGCCGCGCGCGACGCCAAGCGCCGCGCCGCCATCATCTTCGGCGGCTTCGGCCTGGGCCTGCTGTACAAGGTGGCCAACGTTTCCCTCAAAGGCTGGAAGGATGTCGCCAACTTCGAGTTCGGCGCGCCCCTCAAGGCGGGTTCGGCCGGCGCGGAGATCTCGCCGGAGCTGGTCGGCGTCGGCTACATCATCGGCCCGCGCATCGCCTTTACGATGGCGGCCGGCGGCGTGCTGTCTTACCTGATGCTGATCCCGATGATCAAGTTCTTCGGCGAGCTGCTCACCGTGCCGGTCTCGCCGGGCACCATGCTGATCAAGGACATGTCGCCGAACGATATCCGCGACGCCTACGTGCTGTACATCGGCGCCGGCGCCGTGGCGGCGGGCGGCCTGATTTCGCTGGTGCGCTCGCTGCCTTCGATCTGGAACGGCCTCAAGGGAGGTCTGGCCGGCATGAAGGGAGGGAAAGGCGCGGCCGATGCCTCATTGCGCACCGACCAGGACATCCCCTTCAAATGGGTCGCCATCGGCTGCCTGGCCATCATCGTCATCATCACCGTTGCCACGCCGCTGCACATGAACCTGCTGGGCGCGCTCCTGATCCTCGTGTTCGGCTTCCTGTTCGCCACCGTCTCTTCGCGCCTGACCGGCGAAGTCGGCTCGTCCTCGAACCCGATCTCCGGCATGGCGGTCGCCACCTTGCTCTTCACCTGCCTGATCTTCCTGGTGATGGGCTGGACGGGCGGGCAGTATTACGTGACGGCGCTGTCGGTCGGCGCCATCGTCTGCATCGCCGCGAGCAACGCCGGCACCACCTCGCAGGATCTGAAGACGGGCTTCCTGGTTGGCTCGACGCCGCGCCTGCAGCAGTACGCGATCTTGTGCGGCGCCTTTGCCTCGGCGCTGATCCTGGGGCCGATCCTGCTGAAACTGAACGAAGCGGGCACCGTGTACGTGCCCGCCGCCCAGGTGGCACCCGGCATCACGGTCGACGCCTCCAAACTGACGGAGACGGCGCAGCTGCAGGGCCCGCAGGCCGAAACCGACAGCAAGACTTATAAAGTCTGGCGCAAGACCGGCACCGCCGGCGGCCCCGAAGGCAAGTACCTGGTGCACGAGGACGGCCAGCTGGCCTACCTGGTCGACCCAGGCATCAACGGCCACCACCATACCCGTCCGGACGGCACCGAGGTCAAGAAATACGATGCGCCGAAGGCGGTGCTCATGTCCTACATCATCAAGGGCATCCTCGACCAGCAGCTGCCTTGGACGCTGGTGCTGTTCGGCGTGATGATCTCGGTGGTGCTGGAACTGGCCGGCATCCAGGCGCTGGCCTTTTCGGTCGGCGTCTACCTGCCGCTGGTGTCGACCCTGCCGATCGCGATCGGCGGCGCCGTGCGCTGGGCGGCAGACCGCCGCAACAACAAGCTGCCACAATACGCGAACCTGAACGCCGAGGAACGCACCGCCGCGGGCGACCGCAGCTCGGGCACGCTGCTGGCATCGGGCTATATCGCCGGCGGCGCACTGGCGGGCATCGTCATCGCGATCACCGCGGGCGTGCTGACGGATTTCGACAGCATGATGGCGAAGTGGGCGGAGGCGTCGAACCCGTTCGTGTCGGGGCCGAATGCGGATCTGCTGTCCTTGATACCGTATGCGGCGATTGTGCTGCTGCTGTATTGGGTGGCGCGCGAGAAGGCGCAGAAGTAACGAAAAACGGGCGCCAAGGCGATCGTTGTTTTTGGCCGTTTTGAGGGCCGCGTGGTCGTTGAGGGTGCGTACGCGTGGGCTCGGGGAGCCCACCCTACGGTGAACAGCCGCAGCAGGTACAAACGATGTTAGCGGTCGCGTAACGTAGGGTGGGCGCTCTGTGCCCACGCGTATCACGGCATGAAACAACGCGATTTAAACGAACGCCAAATCGTGCTGCCGAATCACATCGTCCAGCCACTCGTCCGTCCGGCTGAACGCAAACCCCAAGCCCTGCGCACGGCGCGTATCGAGCACCAGCGCCGCATCCGCATCGAAGGGGGACAAGACACCCGGCGCCGCGCCGTCCACGCGCTGCACGCGATCCGGCGCGTCGAGCACCTGCGCCACCCGCCCGAACAGGTCGCGTGCCGAGAGCGCCCCATGCGAAGCCGCGTTCACCGCCCCGGTAAAGCTTTGCGCCCCCGCCCAGTCGAGAAAGGCCGCCGCCTCCTGCGTGCCGAGAAAGGACAGCCGCGCATCCCCATCGGTGTAGCGCAGGGCGCCGCCGCCGCGCACGGCATCGACATACCAGGAAAGGCGGCCCGTGAATTCGTCCGGCCCGCCCAGCACGTGGGCCAGGCGCGCCGTGACCAGGGGCAGGGAACCGTCGCGGTAGAGATAGGCTTCGGCCTGCACCTTGCCGGCGACATAGCTTTCGACGGCGCGCTGCGGGTCGTGCCAGGGATAGCGGGTGTCGATCGGCTGGGCCAGCACCGCCAGGTCGGATTCGGCGAAGCCGGCGCCTGAGGCCGCGGCCCCGCGGTAGACGTCGATCGTGGAAGTCATCACATAGCGCCCGACCTTGCCGCCGAAGGTGCGCACGGCGATGGCCGCGTCCAGCGGGCTGTAGCACATCTGGTCGAACACCAGGTCGTAGCGCTTGCCCGCAAACGCGGCGCGCATGGCCGTCTCGCTGCGGCGGTCGACGCGGATGCGTTCGATGCGGGCTCCGAAAGGGTCGGGGGCGTAGCCGCGGGTGGCGATCGTCACCTTGTGGCCCGCGCGTACCAGGCGCTGTACCAGCAGCTTGCCGAAGTAGCGGGTGCCGCCGATCACCAATATATCCTTGTGCATGGCTTCTCCTTGACGAATCGCGTATATTTTCTGCTCAGCAATGCAATCGCACAAACGAGAAAAAACGCGCACTATGAATAAGAAAAACTTATGCAGGGAGGGGCCATGAAGCCGCTGCGCTCGCTCTCGGGCCTGATCGATTTCGATTGCGCCGCGCGCTGGGGCAGCTTCAAGCTGGCCGCGCGCGAGCTGCACAAGACGCCTGCCGCGGTCAGCCTGCAGGTCAAGCAGCTGGAAGAGGCCGTTGGTTTTCCCCTATTTGTGCGCCACCCGCGCCATATCGCGCTGACGGCCAAGGGCGAGGAGCTGGCGATCGCGGTGGGCCGCATGCTGGGCGAACTGCGCGCCAAGGTGGCGGCCCTGCAGCATGGCGACGAGGAATCGGTGCTGCGCATCTCGACGACGCACTCGTTCGCCATCAAGTGGCTGGTACCGCGCATGCACCGTTTCACCAAGCTGTATCCGGAGCTCGACATCCGCATCGATTCGAACGACGCGCCGGTCGACCTCGAGGCCGACACCACGGACGTGGCGATCCGCTACGGCGTGGTGCGCGAGGGCGATTCCTCGACCCTGTTCCGCGAGCGCCTGGTGCCGGTGTACAGCCCCGAGCTGCTCGCTCCCGGGCAGGCGGAGCTCACCCTGACCGAGATCCGGCGCTGGCCCCTGTTGTGCGAGAAGTCGCCCGAACGCTGGCTGCAGCTGCTCAACGAGAACCGGGCCTTGAAGGGCGAATACGATTTCTCGCGCGCCTACAGCCACTGGGGCGTGCTGGTGCAGGCGGCGGTGGCGGGGCAGGGCGTGGCCCTGGTGCCCTACGGGATCGCCTGCCAGGACATCGCCTCGGGCGCGCTGCGCCAGATCGCCTGCCGCAGCGCGCCCTTCGAATACGGCTACCGCTTCCTCGCCAATCCGCACAAGGAAAACATGGGCAAGGTGCAGCGCTTTCGGGCCTGGGTGGAAGGCGAGATGGAAGAGATGCGACGCGCGCTGGAGACAGTGACGGCGGGGCAATAAAAAAACGGCAGCCGCGGCTGCCGTTTTTCGTTGAAGCTTGAAGACGCTTACTTCACACCGTGCATCAGCTTCTGGATCAGAGGTGCGATCAGGAACAGCAGCACGCCGCCGCCGACCAGCGACCAGAAGCCGAAGGTGTAGCCGTCCAGCGCCGAAGCGATCGACATGCCCGACTCGCCCGACACGTGCGAAGCGAAGATGCCCGACAGGTTGTTGCCGATACCGGTCGACAGGAACCAGCCGCCCATGCCCAGGCCGACCAGGCGCACCGGCGCCAGCTTGGTGACCATCGACAGGCCGATCGGCGACAGGCACAGCTCGCCGATCGACTGGATGAAGTAGACGGTGAACAGCGTCCAGAACGGGATCTTGTTGTCCATGTCGACCAGGCTGCCCAGGGCGAACATCAGCAGGCCGAAGGCGAGGCCGTTGAAGATCAGGCCAAGGCCGAACTTGCGCGGGATCGACGGGTTGACGTTACGCTTGCCCATCGCCACCCAGATCGCGGCGATGATCGGTGCAAACAGGATGATCGCGACCGAGTTCACGCTCTGGAACCAGGCGACCGGGAAGATCCAGCCGTTCAGGTTGCGGTCGACGATCTGGTCGGCCAGGAAGGTGAACGAGCTGCCGGCCTGTTCGAAGAACATCCAGAACAGGATGTTGAAGGCGAAGATGATCATCATGGCGATGGTCTTGTCGCGCGCGACCTTGCCGTTGCGGATGCCTTCGATCATCAGCATCGCGGCCAGGGCGACGAAGAGCACGGTCAGGATCACCTGCAGGGTGCCGGCGCCGAGTTTCAGCAGGAAGTACACACCAGGGATGACGACGATGCTGCCGAGGATGACGGCGATCGAGCGGCCGCGGCCTTCGGCGCCGGCTTCCGGTGCGCCGATGCCGGCGAGGGTCTTGCGGCCGATGTAGAACCACACCAGGCTGATCAGCATGCCGACGCCCGAGGCCATGAACACGACCTTGTAGGCCGGGGTCGTGCCGTCGCCGAGTTCCTGCGCCAGGATCTGGGTCAGGATCGGAGCGATGAACGCGCCGGCGTTGATGCCCATGTAGAAGATGGTGAAGCCGGAATCGCGGCGGGTGTCGCCCAGCGAGTAGAGCTTGCCGACCATGGTCGAGATGTTCGGCTTGAACATGCCGTTACCGACGATGATGGTGGCCAGGCCGAGCTTGAAGATGTCCTGGTCGGGCATCGCGATCATGAACAGGCCGGCCGCCATGAAGACGGCGCCGATCAGGATCGAGCGCTGGTAGCCGATGACGCGGTCGGCGATCAGGCCGCCGAAGACGGCGCCGGCGTACACCAGCGCGAGGTAGGAGCCATAGGTCAGGTTGGCGTCGGCCTGGCCGACGGCGTTGCCGCCGTAGAACTGGGCGACGATGTAGAGCACGAGGGCCCAACGGATGCCGTAGAAAGCGAAACGCTCCCAGAATTCCGTCATGAACAGCATCCACAGTGGCGCCGGGTGGCCCATGATCTGTTTGAACTCTGGAATGGCAACTTCTTTGCCGGGTGTTGCAGCTGCACCGCTCATGCGGGTCCCTCCGAAAATAGTGTTTATAGACGAACTGTTTTAGTGGAACGCCAGACTTGCCCCAAGACTTGCCGGAATTTCCAGTTGGGACGCATTTTAGAGGAATTTGCTTACCTCAAGAAAAATATTTGCCATTGTGGTAAACACGCGCGCGGATGGTGCGCCGCGTTGCCGGTATGCACCACTGGCGCACACATGCGCAGGCATCCAGAGCGCCTTTGTCGTATATTGGTGAAACAGCCAGCCATGTTTCCGGAAGCCTTTATTTCGGATGTAATAGAAAAGGAAGACCTGCATGAACTACGACGTCGTCGACACCCTCATTTCTCCCGAAGGCCGGCTCGAAGTCCTGTCGAAAGCCGAGGTGGCCAAGCTGCTCGACACCAGCCAGGGCGGCCTCTACCACATATTCCGCAAGTGCGCGCTCGCCGTTCTCAACTGCGGCAGCTCGATCGACGATGGCAAGGAACTGCTCGAACGCTACAGCGGCTTCGAGATCAGCGTGATCCAGCGCGAGCGCGGCATCAAGCTCGACATCCGCGGCGCACCGTCCATCGCCTTTGTCGACGGCAAGATGATCAAAGGCATCCACGAACACCTGTTCGCCGTCCTGCGCGACATCGTCTACGTCCATTTCGAGATCACCGAAAACCCCAAGTTCAACCTGGCCAAGCCGGAAGGCATCACCGACGCGGTGTTCCACATCCTGCGCAACGCCAACGTGTTCCAGCCGCAGCGCAACCCGAATCTGGTCGTGTGCTGGGGCGGCCACTCGATCAACCGCATCGAGTACAACTATTCGAAAGAGGTCGGCTACGCGCTCGGCCTGCGCGAACTCGATATCTGCACCGGCTGCGGCCCGGGGGCCATGAAAGGGCCGATGAAGGGCGCGGCCATCGGCCACTCCAAGCAGCGCCTGCATGGCGGGCGCTACCTCGGCATCTCGGAACCCGGCATCATCGCCGCCGAGTCGCCGAACCCGATCGTCAACGACCTGGTCATCATGCCGGACATCGAGAAGAGGCTGGAAGCGTTCGTGCGCACCGGCCACGGCATCTGCGTGTTCCCGGGCGGCGCCGGCACCGCCGAGGAGATCCTCTACATCCTCGGCATCCTGCTCCATCCGGACAATGCCGAGATGCCGTTCCCGCTGGTGTTCACGGGGCCGGCCACGGCGCGCGAATACTTCGAGCAGATCGACGGCTTCATCGGCCAGACCCTCGGCCCGCAGGCCCAGGCGCGCTACAAGATCATCATCGACGACCCGGACGCCGTTGCCCGCGAAATGGCTGCCGGGATCAAGCTGGTGCGCGAATTCCGCAAGGCCCACAGCGACGCCTATTACTTCAACTGGCGCCTGAAGATCGACCAGGAATTCCAGAAGCCCTTCAAGCCGACGCACGACAACATGCGCAACCTGAAGCTGCACAAGAACCAGGAAACCCACATGCTGGCCGCGAACCTGCGCCGCGCCTTCTCGGGCGTGGTGGCCGGGAACGTGAAGGAAGAGGGGATCCGCGAGATCGAACAGTTCGGCAAGTACGAGCTCCACGGCGACAGCGAGATCATGGCGCCGATGGATGCGCTGCTGGCCTCGTTCGTGGAGCAGAGCCGGATGAAGTTGCCGGGCAAGGCATATGTGCCTTGTTATACGATCGTGCAATAACGCGGCCGTTCGGTGGGCACGGGGCGCCCACCCTACGAGAAACGGGACGCTTCGGCGTCCCGTTTTCATGCCATCAGGCCGTTCGGTAGGGACGGGGCGCCCACCAAACGTGGACGAACCGGTAGGGTGGGCGCCCCGTGCCCACCAAACGCATGCATGTCGCCGGCGTCACGCGAAAAAAAACGGGACGCCTTGGCGTCCCGTTCTTCATCCGATCGAGCGATCAGTCTTCCTTGCGCAAGTGCGGGAACAGCAGCACGTCGCGGATGTTCGGCGAATCGGTCAGGATCATGATCAGGCGGTCGATGCCGATGCCGCAGCCGCCAGCCGGCGGCATGCCATATTCGAGCGCGCGGATGTAGTCGGCGTCGTAGTACATCGCCTCCTCGTCGCCGGCGTCCTTGGCGTCGACCTGGGCCAGGAAGCGGGCGGCCTGGTCTTCCGGATCGTTCAGCTCCGAGAAGCCGTTGGCGATCTCGCGGCCGACCATGAACAATTCAAAACGCTCGGTGATGCCGGCGCGGGTGTCCGAGGCGCGTGCCAGCGGCGACACTTCGACCGGGTAGTCGATGATATAGGTCGGCTCCCATAGCTGGGCTTCGGCCGTCTCTTCGAACAGCGCCAGCTGCAGCGCGCCCAGGCCCGCGGTGGCGAAAGGCTTGACGCCGAACTTCTTCAGCTCTGCCTTCAGGAATTCCGGATCGTCGAGCTGCTCGGCGGTGTAGCCCGGCGCATACTTGTTGATCGCGCCGACGATGGTCAGACGCTGGAAGGGCTTCGACAGGTCCAGCTCGCGCCCGCCATACGACAGCACGGCGGTGCCCTGGGCGTCGACCGCGGCCTGGCGGATCACGGCTTCGGTGAAGTCCATCAGCCAGGTGTAGTCCGTGTAGGCCGCGTAGAACTCCATCATCGTGAATTCGGGGTTGTGACGGATCGAGACGCCTTCGTTGCGGAAGTTGCGGTTCACCTCGAAGACGCGGTCGAAGCCGCCCACGACGAGACGTTTCAAATACAGCTCGGGCGCGATACGCAGGAACATCTGCATATCCAGGGCGTTGTGATGGGTGATGAAGGGTTTCGCTGCGGCGCCGCCCGGGATCGGGTGCAGCATCGGGGTCTCGACTTCCATGAAGCCGTTCTTTTCCATGAAGCGGCGCATCGACGACAGCGCGGCGGTACGCGCTTTAAACGTGCGGCGCGTCTCTTCGTTCATGATCAGGTCGACGTAGCGCTGGCGGTACTTGGTCTCCTGGTCGGCCAGGCCGTGGAACTTGTCCGGCAGCGGGCGCAGCGACTTCGTCACCAGGCGCAGCTTGCTGACCTTGATCGTCAGTTCGTCGACCTTGGTCTTGAACAGCGTGCCTTCCACGCCCAGGATGTCGCCCAGGTCGTAGGTACGGAAGGCTTCCATTGCCGCTTCGCCGGTGGCGTCCAGGGTCACGTAGATCTGGATGCGGCCGTCGGCGCGCGCCCCCGAGGCGTCCTGCAGGGTGGCGAACGCCGCCTTCTTGCCGGCTTCGCGCTTGAGCATCATGCGGCCGGCCAGCACCACGGGGATCGCTTTCTCTTCCAGCTCTTCACGCGTCAATGCGCCGTACTGCTCGACCAGTTCCGCCGCCTTGTGCTGGGGCTTGAAGTCGTTCGGAAAGGCGACGCCCTGTTCGCGGATCGCGGCCAGCTTGGCGCGGCGCTCGGTCATGATCTTGTTTTCGTCGGCGGCCAGTGCTGGCGGCGTATTCTCTTGGTTATCCGTAGTCATGGTAGGTTCAACTCTTGTTGGTTGGATCAGGCGTAGAGCGCTTCGAGCGACAGGCTCGAGAAGTCGTCGACGATGGCAATCACGTTGTCGAATTCGGCAAAGGCTTCACGCGGCAGGGTGGTGGTGATCACCACGCAGCGCATGCCGGCGCGGCGCGCGGCTTCCACGCCCAGGGGCGCGTCCTCGAAGACGATGCAGTCGGCCGGTGCGGCGCCGCAGCGGCGCGCGGCTTCCAGGAACACGTCCGGATGCGGTTTGCCGCGGGGGACGTCGGTGGCGCCGACGACGGTCTCGAAATGGCGGCGCAAATCCAGCCCGTCGAGCGTGAACTCGACGTTGGCCGGCGGCGCGGCCGTGCCGACGGCGAGCAGGATGCCCTGCGAGCGCGCGTCAGCGATCAGGTCGTCGAAGCCCGCCACGCTCTTCAGGTGCGGCGCATACAGCTCGCGGTAGACCGCTTCCTTCTCATGGTTCAACACGGCGACTTCTTCGTCCGCCAGGTGCTCGCCCATGTGCGAACGGATGATCTCCTTGCCCTGGCGCCCGGCCGTCGTGCGGAAGAATTCGTCCGCATCGATGGCGCGGCCGCGGCGCTCGAAGAAGGTGATCCACGACTGCGTATGGAAGGCCATGTTGTCGACGATGGTGCCGTCCATGTCGAAGATCAGCGCCCGCTTATCGACTGTCATGCTTGCGCTCATGCGCCGACGCCTTGCTTGAGCGAGGCCGAAATGAAGTCGTCCAGGTCGCCGTCGAGCACGTTCTTCGTGTTGCCGGTCTCGAAGCCGGTACGCAGATCCTTGATGCGCGACTGGTCGAGCACGTAGGAGCGGATCTGGTGGCCCCAGCCGACGTCGGTCTTGGAGTCTTCCAGCTTCTGCTGCTCGGCCATGCGCTTGCGCATCTCGAGTTCGAACAGTTTCGCGCGCAGCATGTCGAAGGCCTCGGCCTTGTTGCGGTGCTGCGAACGGTCGTTCTGGCACTGCACGACGATGCCCGAAGGCGCGTGCGTCAGGCGCACCGCGGAATCGGTCTTGTTGATGTGCTGACCGCCCGCGCCCGATGCGCGGTAGGTGTCGATGCGCACGTCGGCCGGGTTGATCTCGATCTCGAAGGACTCGTCGACTTCCGGATACACGAACAGCGATGTGAACGAGGTGTGGCGGCCGTTGGCCGAGTCGAACGGCGACTTGCGCACCAGGCGGTGCACGCCGGTCTCGGTGCGCAGGTGGCCATAGGCGTACTCGCCCTCGACCTTGATGGTCGCGGTCTTGATGCCGGCGACTTCACCGTCGGACTGTTCCAGGATCTCGGCCTTGAAGCCCTTGCGTTCGCAATAGCGCAGGTATTGACGCAGCAGCATCGAGGCCCAGTCCTGGGCTTCGGTACCGCCGGCGCCGGCCTGGATGTCGATGAAGCAGCTAGCATGGTCCATCGGGTTGCTGAACATGCGACGGAATTCCATCTGCTCGATGACGGTCTTGATGCCTTCGAGGTCGGCGCTGACGGCTTCGATGGTGTCGTCGTCACCTTCTTCGCGGCCCATTTCGAACAAGTCGGCGCAGTCGGCCAGGTCGGCCTTCGCTTTTTCCAGCGTCAGGACGACGCCTTCCAGCGCCTTCTTCTCTTTACCGAGATCCAGGGCCCGCTTCTGGTCGTTCCAGACGGTCGGATCTTCGAGTTCTTCGTTGACCTGCTCTAGTTTCTCTGACTTCCGATCGAAGTCAAAGATACCTCCGAAGTTCGGCTTCGCGACCGGTCAGGTCGTTCAGCAGGGCGGAGATGGCGTTGATGCGTTCAGCTTCCATGGTCGTGGCGTCTAAATGAGTTGAATCGAACCGGTGATTATACCGTAATCGTGGTGCGCCCAGCCGCCATGCGCCTTGCCGCCGTGCGCGCCGCTGCCGTATCATCGGCGCGTTCCCACCTCCAGAATCCCCATGCGCTACCCAATCCTTTGCCAAATCGGCATCGCCGTTCTGCCCGCCGCCCTGAGCCTGCCCGTGCTTGCCGCCCCAAGCGCCCCGAAGGGCGCCAGCGCCACCCTGGCCGTGCTCGAGACCACCGACCTGCACTCGAATGTGGTCGGCTACGATTACTTCAAGCTGGCCGCCGAGCCCTCGATCGGCCTCGACCGCACGGCGCGCCTGATCGCCCAGGCGCGGGAGGAATTCGCCAACACCGTCCTGTTCGACAACGGCGACACCATCCAGGGCAATGCGCTGGCCGACTACCAGGCGCTGGTGAAACCGCTGGGCTGCGCGCAGACCCTGGGCATCTACAAGGTCATGAACGCGCTGAAGTACGACGGCGCCTCGATCGGCAACCACGAGTTCAACTACGGCCTGGGCTTTCTCAGCCAGGTGACCGGCAACCGCTTCCAGGTCGCGGGCGTGGACCAGCCGAAGCGCTGCGCCGGCCCGGCCTTTCCGCAGGTGCTGGCCAACGTCTACAGCGCGAAGACGAAGAAGCCGCTGTTCGCACCCTGGCGCATTATCGAGAAGAAGGTGAGCGCGCAGGACGCGGACGGGCGCGCGATCACGGCGACGGTGAGTGTCGGGATCATCGGCTTCACGCCGCCGACCATCATGTCCTGGGACAAGCGCTGGCTGGAGGGGAAGGTCTACACCACCGGCGTGCGCGAGGCGGCGCTCAAGTACATCCCCGAGATGAAGAAGAAGGGCGCCGACATCGTCGTCGCCATCGCCCACGGCGGGCTCGATGCCAACCCGTACACGCCGCAGATGGAAAACGCCGGCTGGTACCTGGCGCAGGTGCCGGGCGTGGATGCCATGCTGCTCGGCCATTCGCACCAGTTGTTCCCGAACGCGGCCAGCACGGCGCCGCAGTTCCAGCTGCCGGGCGTGGACAAGGCGAAGGGCCTGGTGCACGGTGTGCCGACCGTGATGGCCAACCTCTGGGGCAAGCACCTGGGCGTGATCGCCCTGCAGCTGCGCGCGGACGGCAAGCGCTGGACGGTCGACAAGGAGAAGACGGTGGTCGAGGCGCGCAGTGCCCAGAACGCCGACAAGAGTTTCGTCGCCGCCGACCCGGCCGTGATGGCGCTGATCCGCGAAGAGCACGAGGCGACGATCGGCTACGTGAAGACGCCGGTCGGCAGCACCGAGTTCCGCATGACGACCTATTTCGCCGATGCGGGCGACACCTCGGCGATCGCCGTCGTCAACGCGGCGCAGACCGCGTATGTGAAGAAGTACGTGGAGGCCAACCTGCCGCAGTACGCGAAACTGCCGGTGCTGTCGATGTCGGCGCCGTTCAAGAGCGGCTCGGCGGGCGCCTTCGATTTTACCGACGTCCCGGCCGGGAACCTGGCGCTCAACAATGCGGCCGACCTCTACCTGTATCCGAACGCGCTGTACGCGGTGAAGGTGGACGGCGCCGGGTTGAAGGCCTGGCTGGAAACCTCGGCGCGGCGCTTCAACACGATCGATCCGGCCAAGGCCGAGCCGCAGGAGCTGGTCAACGCCACCGTCCCGAGCTACAACTTCGATACCCTGACCTCGCCCGAGATCAGCTACGAAATCGACCTCACCCAGCCGGCCGGTTCGCGCATTCGCAAGCTGGCCCTGCGCGGCGTGCCGGTCGCACCCGGCCAGGAATTCATCGTCGCCACCAACAACTACCGCGCCAGCGGCGGCGGCAATTTCCCCGGTCTGGACGGCAGCAATACCATCCTCGCTTCGCCCGACACCAGCCGCGACGTTCTGATCGCCTACATCCGCGACGTCAAGAAACTGACCCGCGCCAGCCACGGCACGGCGCGCAGCTGGCGCTTCACCCAGGTGAAAACGGCCGGGCCGGTGGTCTTCCATTCGGCGCCCGGCATGCTGGGCCTGGCGCAGGAGGCGGGGCTGGACAACGTCAGCCTCTTGCGTGCGGACGATGGGCTCGGCAAGGGCTTCGCGCTGTACGTGCTGGATTTGTCGAAGTGAAGACCTTGACGCTGGCCTTGTTGGTGCTGCTGGCGCCTGGCGCAGCACAGGCGGCGCCCTGCATGCAGGCCGACGAGGCGCGGATCGCTTACCGCGAGGGGCTGAAGTACCGCAACGGCGCAGGCGTGCGTGCCGATGCGGCGCGCGCGCTGGCGGCGTTCAGGAAGGCGGCGGAGTGCCAGGTGCCGGCGGCGATGTTCACCTTGTCGAACATGCTGGCGGCGGGAGAGGGCGTGCCGGCGGATGCCGCCGCGGCGCGGCGCTGGCTGGAAGCGGCGGCGGCGCTGGATTATCCGGAGGCGCTGCAGCAGCTGGCGCTACAGGAGCCGGATCCGCGCAAGGCGGATTTGCTGATGCGGCAGGCAGCGCATGCGTTGACGCACCGGGCGGTGGAAGAGTAGCGGCCTTGCAGACGTGGGTTGAACGCGTGGGCGGCGCATGCGTCGCGTCGGCGCAAAGATCTGGGTGGAGCCGTCCACCCTACGGAAGGCGCCGGCGTATCGCGAGAACGCGTGCAGCGGGACGTAGGGTGGTCGGCTCCACCCGGGAAGGCGCGCGGACGCGGCGCCGGCGCCGCCCACGCGTTCAACGGGCGGCGGAAACTCGCGACATGAAGCGGAGCCGCGGAAAGCTCAGTCTTCGCCCGATGCCTCGATCTCACTGGCGGCTATCGCCGCCAGGTCGATCAGCGCTTCCAGCTCCGCCGCGCGCAGCTTGCGCGGCTCGCGGTCGATCACGCACAGGGTGCCCATCGCCATGCCCGACCGGTCGCGCAGCGGCACGCCGGCGTAGAAGCGGATGTGCGGGTCGGCCAGCACCAGCGGGTTGCCGGCGAAGCGAGCGTCGCTCATCGCATCCTCGACCACGAAGGGCCCGTCCTGCAGGATCGCGTGGGTGCAGAAAGCCCATTCGCGCGGCGTCTGCTGCGCCGGCAGGCCGACGCGCGCCTTGAACCACTGGCGGCGCGCCGTCAGCAGCGAGATCAGGGCGATCGGCGACTCGGTCACTTTCGAGGCCAGGCGCACGATGCGCTCGAAGCGCTCTTCCGGCATGCTGTCGACCAGGTTGGTCGCGGCCAGCGCGGCCAGGCGCTGCGCCTCGACCTCCGGTACCGGGAAGCCCGGGTCAGGGTTGGGCAGGAATTCCGGATCGGTCGGCGTCGGCGGCAGGCGGCGCTCCAAGGTGCCGGGCTGCCCGGAGACCTTGGTCATCAGCGCGCGGATATGGCTTTCGCGCGTGCGGCGGTGGCCGCCGGGGGTTTTCCAGGACTCGATGGCGCCGCTTTCCATCCAGAGCTGGACGGTGCTGGTCGCCACGCCAAGCAGCCGTGCAGCCGCGCTGGTGGTCAGGATCGGATCTTCTTCGATAATATTGCTGTTCATCAATGTTCCTACAGTTTCTAGCAGTATATCCGATTTGATGAATTTATCCGCATGTTCCGGCTTTGTCCCGCAAACCGACTGCGAAAGCGGCAGTACCCGCAAATTTAATTGCATCAAAAGAAATCACGTTCGCACAAGTAATGCGAATTCGTCAATTTCCAAGGGGCTATTTTTGTGAATGAGCCAGGCTGGCGGGATACGGCCAGGTCGAGCGTAGAGCGCGGCAGTCGCCGGCGACAGCGAACACGGCGTGAGGCACCGTCTTCGACCGCCGCCCGGTGCAGGGTCGGCGGTCGGCAAACATGCCTGGCGACTCAGGCCGCTGCCAGCGCCAGGTGCGCCGGCGCACCGGTGGAAGGCGTGCTGCCGCCCTGCGAAGCGGCGCCAGGCCCGTCGAGACGGAAGGTGCTGACCACCTCGGCCAGGCGCGCGGCCTGTTCCTGCATCGATTCGGCGGCGGCCGCCGCTTCTTCGACCAGGGCCGCGTTCTGCTGGGTGACCCGGTCCATGTCGGCGATCGCGCTGTTGACCTGCTCGATGCCGGCGCTCTGCTCTTCGCTGGCGTTGGCGATGTCGGCGATGATGGTCGTCACGTGCTCGATGCTGCGCACGATCTCGCCCATGGTGGCGCCGGCGCGGTCGACCTGGCCTGTGCCCGCGGCGACCTTGTTAACGGAGTCGTCGATCAGCGCCTTGATCTCTTTCGCCGCGCCGGCCGAGCGCTGGGCGAGGTTGCGCACTTCTCCGGCGACGACCGCGAAGCCGCGGCCCTGTTCGCCGGCACGCGCCGCTTCCACTGCCGCGTTCAGGGCAAGGATGTTGGTCTGGAAGGCGATGCCGTCGATGACGCTGATGATGTCGACGATCTTGCGCGAGGACTCGTTGATCGAGCCCATGGTGGCGACCACTTCGGCCACCACGGCGCCGCCTTCGCCGGCAATCGCCGCGGCGCTCTTCGCCAGCTTGTTCGCTTCGCGGGCGTTGTCGGCGTTCTGGCGCACGGTCGAGGTCAGTTCTTCCATCGACGAGGCGGTTTCCTCGAGCGAGCCGGCCTGCTGTTCGGTGCGGGCCGACAGATCGGCGTTGCCGCTGGCGATTTCGTTGGAGGCGGTGGCAATCGCCCCAGTACCGCCGCGCACGCTGCCGACGATGCCGGCCAGCGCCTGCGACATGCTGGCCAGGGCGCGCAGCAGGTCGCCGGTTTCGTCACGCTCGGTTGCGGCGGCGCGGCTGGTCAGGTCGCCGCGCGCGACGCGCTGGGCAAAGCCGACCGCATGGCGCAGCGGCACGGTGATCGAGCGGGTGATCGACCAGGCGCAGGCGATGCCCAGCGCCAGGGCGGCAAGACCGAGCGCGATCAGGAGCACGCGGGTACTGGCATACGAATCGAGGATGCCGTTGGCGACGCCATCGGCCGCTTCGATCTGCATGTGGGCGAGCTTGTTCATCTCGGCCAGGAATTCGGTGCTGCGCGGC
This sequence comes from Massilia sp. Leaf139, assembly GCF_001424165.1. GTDB lineage: Bacteria > Pseudomonadota > Gammaproteobacteria > Burkholderiales > Burkholderiaceae_D > Telluria. The sequence continues at coordinate 31,779 of NZ_LMOJ01000028.1, read as the reverse complement.
GTGAGCTGCTCGGCATAGATCTTCTCGGCGCCTTCGACGTCGCCGGCGCGCTTGGCCTCGAACAGGGCGGCGCGCGCGTTCAGGTACGGATCGCGCTTGGCCTTGACGATGGCGAACTGGGCGCGCACGGCCTCGTTGCGCAGCGAGGCCTCGACGGTGTTCTGCAGTTCGGTCGAGCGGGCCGAGACTTCCTTCATGCGCGCCTCGACCTTCTCGATGACGGCGGTGTCGGTCGACACATAGGCGGTCTGCAGCATCGCGCTGTTGAGTTCGATGAGCTTGCCCCATTCGGCCACGTTGCGCTGGTTCTTGATGCTCGTGTGTACCAGGCGGCTGGTCATGTCGCCCGCTTCCTGCATGCGCAGCAGAGCGGTGACGGTGACGGCCAGCAGCAATGCCAGCACAATGGCAAATCCCGCGCCCAGGCGGACGCCGATCTTGAAGTTTCTCACGTTGGATTCCTGATGAATTAGGCGGCGCGCTGCCGCTGTTGTTCGTGCCGATGGCCAGTGGAGCAGGCCGGCATGTGGCGTCAGCCGGATTGGCTGTTCAGGAAGAGTATAGCAGCGGAAGCGCGGCAAATAATGCCATGCGGCAAATTTGCAACATCGTTCGATAACGATGTTGCAGTTATCGAGCGCGGAATCAGTGCAGTCGCTGCTTTTCCGGCTGCACCAGGATGAATGGATGCACGACCGAGGCCCACAGGGCGGTGCCGGCAGCGCTCCAGGTCTGGGCCTGCAGGTCGGAGACCTTGGCGATCTTACCTTCGGCCATCCAGGCGGCGATCTTGTCCTTGTCGTCGTGCGAAATGCGTACGGCGACGTCGATCAGGTCGAGCGCCTCGCTCACATAAATGACATTGCCCTGGGCGAAATGGCGTTCCAGTTCGCTCCAGGCGATGCGGCCGGTTTCGCGATTGATCTTGTCGTGCAGTTCGGTGTCTTTGGTCGGGTCGGTTTTCATGGCGTGGGGTGAGTCAGGTAATCTCGACGCTGGGCGTCGGCGAACCCGCCCATGTTAACCGATAGACCGCGCCCTTGCGTACATTGCCCACCAGGGCCGGGCGGAAGCAGGCCAGGTTGGTGCCGCCGGGGTGGCGCACGCTCGGGTAGATGATGCCCATCGAGCCCAGCTCGAGCAGGGTATTGGCCAGCTCCTGCGAGGCGACATAGCTGCGCGGGTCGAGGCATTTCTGGAAGCCGCGCACGCCGCGGATGTCGTGGAAACCGGCGTTGAAATCGGCCAGCAGCGCCTGGTAGCTGACGCTGTCGTCGAAGCGGCCGATCTCCTGGTATTCGACCGTTTTATGGAAGCTGATTTCGGCCAGCGCCGTCTCCGCGTCGAAAGCGCAGTACCAGGCGCCGCGCTCGCCGTCGTTGAAGCGGCTGCCTTCCGGCCGCGCATAGGTGTAGGCCGCATTGATGATGCGGAAGTTCGGGACGCCGAACACCAGTTCGTCCATGCCGATGCCGGGCAACAGGCCCGCTTCGCCGCGCAGGCGTTCGTTGGTCGCGTTGTCGAGGTCGAACAGGTCGCGCAGCACGGCGTCGTCCTCCGCCAGCGGCGCCAGCACCGAATCCTCGAGGTCGGCGAAGCGCGAGGGGATCAGGCGGCAGGTGTCGAACTGGCGCAGGGCGGTGAGTTTGGGCAGCACTGCCAAGATCAGAGGCCTCCGCGGCGCGCGTCGAGCAGCCGGCGCACGGTCTGCATGGCCAGCAGGCCGCCGCCCAGCATCAGCGCCAGCGGCGTGCGGCCGCCGAAGATCAGGTTGCTGTTCGGGAGCTGCACCCATTCGTCGGCGAGCTCCTCGCCATACAGGATGTGCAGCGCCTTGTAGACGCCGAGCAGATAGGAGATGCGGGTAATGCGGTCGACGTCGAGCACGCGCTCCGGGTTCTTCTTCCAGTCGTAGAAGCTCGACGCCGACAGGCCGCCGAGCAGCTCGCGCGCGTCTTCGTCGCGCAGTTGCCAGGCGCCGGCCAGCTTGAAGAAGCCCAGCAGCGCCGACTTCGACAGGCGCTCGCGCTCGGCGCGCGAATTGAGGTCGACCAGCACCGTCGGCTCGAAGCGGCTCTTGGGATAGGAATACGCTGAAGACGAATAAGCTGTAGAGGCGAGGTTCATGGGTTTCTCCGTTTCTGGAGTATTTATACTCCGATTCCGTACCCATTGCAACTGACGGTTGTCAAGCTGTGAACACCGTGACAGAATTGGCGCCGACTTGTCGAAAGGAAAAGGTTATTCCATGTGGTGGCGATCGGCGGGAGTACTGTTTGCGGTGGTGGCTTGCGTGACGCTGGCCGCCATCGGCATGGCGCGCGGGGCGCGCGTGGTTCCTGGCGACCTGCGCCAGCAGGTGTTCGACGCCGAAAAAGCGTTCGCAGCGACCATGGCGCGGCGCGACTTCGACAGCTTTTCCGCCTATCTCTCGCGCGAGGCGGTCTTCATGGGGCCGGGCGGCGCCACGCGCGGCAAGGATGCCGTCGCCCAGGCCTGGCGCGCCTATTTCGACAAGCCGGCCGCGCCGTTTTCCTGGGCGCCGGACGAGGTCGAGGTGCTCGACTCGGGCACGCTGGCCTACAGCAGCGGGCCGGTGCGCGATGCGACGGGCAAGCAGATCGGGCGTTTCAATTCGATCTGGCGCCTGGAGGGGCCGGGGACGTGGCGGGTGGTGTTCGATCGTGGGTGCGATTGCGGGCGCTGAGGCCAGCGCCGTTCCGGCGTCGTACCGCGTGGGCACGGGGTGCCCGGTGCAACCGTGGGCGATGCCATTGGCATCGCCCACCCCTACGTGCCCACGCCCTCGCCATCAATCCGCCGTCGCTCCCGACGCCTTCACCGTCTGTCCCCATTTCGCCGTCTCGCTGCGGATGAAGTCCGCGAACTGCTCGGGCTTCTCGCCATGCGGTTCGGCCCCTTGCTCGGCGAATTTCTTCTTCACTTCCGGATCGGCGAGGGCTTTCAGGATGGTCGCGTTCAGCCTGGCCACCACTGGCGCCGGCGTGCCCGCGGGCGCCAGGATGCCGAACCAGGACGTGGCGCTGTAGCCGGGCACGCCGGCCTCGGCGATCGTCGGCACGTCCGGCAAGGCCGGCGAGCGCTGCGGCGTGGTGACGGCGATCGGGCGCAGTTTACCGGCCCGCACATGGCCGATCACCGAGGGCATGTTGTCGAACATGAGCGCGGTCTGCCCGGCCAGCAGGTCGGTCAGCGCCGGCGCGCTGCCCTTGTACGGGATGTGCTGCATGTCGGTGCCGGCCATCTGGTTGAACATCTCGGCCGAGAGGTGGATCGAGGTGCCGCTGCCCGAGGACGCGAAATTGATCTTGCCCGGATTGGCCTTGGCATGCGCGATCAGTTCCTTGACGGTCTTGAAGGGCTGCGACGGGTGCGCCACCAGCAGGTTCGGCACCAGCGCCACGCGCGAGATCGGCTGGAAGTCCTTGATCGGATCGAAGGCGAGCTTCTTGTACAGGCTCTGGTTGATGGCGTGCGTGCCGACTGTGCCCATCAGGAGCGTGTAACCGTCGGGCTGCGCGCGCGCCACCAGCTGAGTGCCGATGTTGCCGCCGGCGCCGGGGCGGTTGTCGATGATGACCGACTGGCCGAAGTCGCGGCTCATGTACTGGCCGACGATGCGCGCCAGGGTGTCGGTGGTGCCGCCCGGCGAGAAGCCGACCACGATGGTGATCGGTTTACTGGGGAAGGCGGCCTGGGCGCGCGCGGCGAACGGCGTCGCGGCGACGATGCCGGCGGCAAGGACGGCGACGGTGAGCAGGCGGCGCTTCGGCGCGAGTGCGGGGGTACGGCGGGAACGGGTCATGACGGGTCTCCTTTTATCGTTATGGTGATGGTAGTACTTGGTGTCTGGAGCGGCGCGACCCCGAGCGTGGTGCCGCCGCAGACGTACAGCACCTGGCCGGTGACGAAGCCGTTATCGGGCGCCAGGAAGAACAGCGCCGCGCGCGCCACGTCCTCGGGCGTGCCGAGGCGCTTGACGACGATGCTGTCGAGGATGCGCCGGGTCTGCGGCGCGCCGGCAGGGTTGCTGTCCTTGAACAGCTCGGTCGCGATCGGCCCGGGCGCGACCGCGTTGACGGTGATGCCGTCGCCGCCGAGTTCCAGTGCGAGCGTGCGGGTCAGGCCGATCAGGCCGGCCTTGGTGGCCGAATAGACGATGCGTTCGGGCTTGCCGAGCGCCGCGCGCGAAGCGATGTTGACGATGCGGCCGTGGCCGCAGGCGCGCAGGGCCGGCAACGCGGCCTGGGTCAGGACGATGGCCGCTTTCAGGTGCAGGCTGACGACGTCGTCGAGATCGGACAGGGTGGCGCTGTCGATGCTGCCGGGGCGGGTGGCGCCGGCGTTGTTGACCAGGGCCGTGATGGCGTAGGTGCTGGCGATGTGGCGGGCGGCGTCCTGCAGTTCGTCCGGCTTCGTCAGGTCGGCCCGCAGGGAAACGAGGCGGTCATGCTGCCAGCCGGGGGCGTTCAGGTCGAGGTTGACGACGCGGCGGCCCTGCGCCAGCAAGGCTTCGCAGATGGCGCGGCCGATGCCGGCGCTGCCGCCGGTGACCAATGCGACTTCGGGTGCTTCGCTCATCCATGCCTCGTGGGGTCGATGTTCGATGCATCGATATTAGCATGGCGTCCGCCGTGGATGAGCAGAGGGCGCGGGGGCGCATACGTTTGTCCGCGTGGGCTCGGAGAGCCCACCCTAGCTTACGCTACCGTTCCGTGCATTTGCTACGCCGGCTCCGCGTGCTCCACCAACAACTGCACCTTGGTCACCCCGTTGTACTCGTTCGCATCGAGCCGGAACGCCACCCGCGCCCGGTCGCCCAATCCGTCGGTACGCCCGAACCAGATCGCGTCGTAGCGCCGGCCGTTGCGTTCCAGGAGCAGCTTGAGGTGCTTCTCTTTCAGGATGCGCTGGCTCAGCACGCGGAACTCGTCGCAGAAAACGGGCGGCGCGAAACCCTGGCCCCAGACCTGGCCGTCCATCAGTTCGATGAAGGAGGTGCAGTAGAACTCGTCCTCGAGCGGGCCGTCGGTTTCGACCACGCGCTCTAACTGGGCCTGGGTCAGCCAGGCGCGCCCGACCGCCTCGAAGGCTTGCTGGAAGGCGTCGAAGGATTCCGTCTTGATGGTGAGCCCGGCCGCCATCGCATGGCCGCCGAACTTGTCGATCAGGCCAGGCACGCGCTTGGACACGAGATCCAGCGCGTCGCGCATGTGAAAGCCCGGGATCGAGCGTCCGGAACCCTTGATCAGGCCGGGGCCGCCGGGCGCGAAGGTGATCGTCGGGCGGAAGAATTTTTCTTTCAGGCGCGAGGCGACGATGCCGATCACGCCCTGGTGCCAGCTCTCGTCGAAGACGGCGATGGTGCTGGCGTCGGCCGGCTCGAAACTGTCCAGGTGCAGCAGCGCCGTGTCCTGCATCTCGGCCTCGATCTCGCGCCGCTTCAGGTTGATCTCGTTGAGCTGCTGGGCGATGGCCCAGGCGCGGCCTTCGTCGTCGGTGGTCAGGCACTCGATCCCGAGCGCCATGTCCTGCAGGCGCCCGGCCGCGTTCAGGCGCGGGCCGACGGCGAAACCGAGGTCGAAGGGCGAGGCGCAGCGCGCTTCGCGCCCGGCGACCCGGAACAGTGCCGCCACGCCGGCATGCATGCGCCCGGCGCGCATGCGCTTGATGCCCTGCGCGACCAGGATGCGGTTGTTGGCGTCGAGTTTCACCACGTCGGCCACGGTGCCCAGGGCGACCAGGTCGAGCAGGTTGTCGAGCTTGGGCTGGGTCTGGGCGTCGAACACGCCGCGCCGGCGCAGCTCCGCGCGCAGGGCCAGCAGCACGTAGAACACGACGCCGACGCCGGCCAGGTTTTTACTGGGGAAGCCGCACTCGGGCTGGTTCGGATTGACGATCACGCGCGCCGGCGGCAGGTGGTCGCCCGGCAGATGGTGGTCGGTGACGACGACGTCGATGCCGCGCCGGTTCGCCGCCAGGACGCCGTCGACGCTGGCGATGCCGTTGTCGACGGTGACGATGATGTCGGGCGATTTTTCGTTCGCCGTAAGCTCGACGATCTCGGGCGTCAGGCCGTAGCCGTGCACCACGCGGTCGGGCACGATGTAGTCGACCCGGGCGCCCATCGCGCGCAGCCCGCGCAGGGCGGTGGCGCAGGCGGTGGCGCCGTCGCAGTCGTAGTCGGCGACGATGGTCATCTTCTTGTTCGCGGCAATCGCGTCGGCCAGGAAGACGGCCGCGGCGTCGATGTGTTTCAGGCCGCTGGGCGGAACCAGCGCGGTCAGCTCGCAGGACAGTTCGCGCGGGTCGACCAGGCCGCGCGCGGCGTAGATGCGCGCCAGCACCGGATGGATGCCGCCCTGGCGCAGCATCTCGGACTGGCGGAAGGGGCAGGGGCGAATGGTGATGCGGGTGTTCAAAGCAGTCGATCCAGGGTTGGGCGGCGCCAGAACTTGCGTTGCGCCATGGCGGTGGTGGTGAATTCGGCAAGCGCGTCGCGGTGGCTCAGCACCAGCCTCACTTCGCGCACGCGGCCCTTCATCAAGGCATCCAAGATGGGTGCGAACAGCGCCGCTTCAAGCTGCTGCAGCGTCGCGACCCAGCCGCCCCAGTCGGCGCCGACCGCGTAGGGCGCGGCGCTGGCGCAATACAGGATGGTGTCGCCGCCGGCGGTCGCGGCGAACTGCGCCAGGTCGTCGACCGGCGTGCCCAGGCTTGCCACGGCGCGGCCGGCGTCGAACACGGCTAGCTTGGGCGCAGCGGCGGCAGGCAGCTGCCCGGCATCGGCCGCGCCCCAGATCCAGAAGGCGTTCACCGGCGGCTGGCGCCGCGCTTCGCGCGCCGCGTTCACCGGGTGCGCATGCCACAGGATCTGCACTTCGTTCTGCAGGCGCCGGAAGGCCGCGGCGCGCGGGCCCAGCGGCATCCAGTCGGTCAAGTCCATGCCGAGGGCGGCGCCGGGTGTAGCGGTGTCGAGTTCAGACCACGCATCGTCCCCCTCCGCGGCACGCATGAACCAGGTGCCGGCGTCGCCGTACACCAGCGCGTGGCCGGCTTCCTCGAAATAGGGCTGGGCGACGGCGAACAGGGCGCGGCTGTCGTCGTCCGCCAGGCGCAGCATGTCCGGGTCGCCCATCATCAGGTGGGTGCGGGCGATCTCGATGTGCACCGGATTGACGACGAACCAGGTGCCGGCGTCCCGCGCCTGGCCACGCGCACGCATCGCGGCGGCGGCAAAAGCGGGGCGGCCGTTCGCGAGCAGGCCGAGCGCCCGCGCCAGCCATTGCTCATGCGGCAAGGCGCGCACCGTATCGTCGGCCGCCACGCGCGCATGGCTGGTCGTGCGCGACAGCAGTGCGGCCAGCGCCGGGGCCGGGCTCGGCGTGTTCAGGGCGCGCACCAGGTCGGGTGCGAATTCGGGAATGGGGAGGGCGAAGGGCAGGACGAGGGTGATCTGGGACATCCCGTGATTGTAGGCGAAATGCGCCCGCCGCGCCCGCCTCAAGTCTTCCCGAAGCGCCGATTGCGTGCCCGCGCCGCCACACGCAGCTGCCCGGGGAAGGACAGGGCCGCCGGGGCAAATTCGGGGCATCTGCAAGGCGTGGCCGGGCATGGCGTCTCCGCTGGTGGCCGAGTCCCGTGCGGACTCACCCGTTCGACCGGCGCCGCATCGGCGAAGTTCCGGTTATGGTTCCAGCCCCGGCTGGACGTTTTCGTGGCCTGCGAGACTGTCATGGATGAGCTTTGTGTGGCACACTGCGGGCTCAAGTTGTCAAACACCTAAATTCATGAGTATCGTCTACAAGCTGCCGTTTGAATGGCTGGTCGGGCTGCGCTATACGCGCGCCGGCAAGCGCAGCGGCCGCAACCGCTTCATTTCCTTCATTTCGATGATTTCCGTGGCCGGCATCGCCCTCGGCGTGGCGGCCCTGATCGTCGTGCTGTCGGTGATGAACGGTTTTCAAAAGGAAGTCACCGACCGCATGCTGTCGGTACTGGCCCATATCGAGGTCTACGACGTGCGCGGCGCCATGCCCGACTGGCGCGCGGTGGCGCGCGACGCGGGCCGCAATCCGCAGGTGCTTGCCGCCGCGCCCTTCGCCGACGTCCAGGGCATGCTGCTGCGCGACGGCGTCATGAAGCCCGCCATGCTGCGCGGGATCCTGCCCGGCGAAGAAACGAAGGTCGCGGAGCTCCCCCAGCAGATGCGCCAGGGCGGCCTTGACAAACTCACGCCCGGCTCGATGCACGTCGTGCTGGGCAGCGCCCTGGCCAAGTCGCTCGAGGTGGCGGTCGGCGAGCGCGTGACCATGCTGCTGGGGAGCGCGGGCGGCAGCAGCGGCGCTCCTGGCGCGCCGCGCACCCAGACCTTCACGGTGGCCGGCATTTTCGAGGCAGGCCACTACGAATTCGATTCCACGCTCGCCTTTGCCCATCTGGACGACGCCATCGCGGCCGGCCGCATCGACGGCCCGGCCGGCATCCGCCTGCGCCTGCGCAACATGCACGCGGCTCCGCAAGTCGCAAGCGAGCTGCGCCGCAGTATGGGGGACGAGGTCGTGATGCGCGACTGGTCGCAGGTGAACGCTACCTGGTTCGCCGCCGTCGGCTCGCAAAAACGCATGATGTTCATCATCCTCGCCATGATCATCGCGGTGGCCGCCTTCAACCTGGTCTCGACGCTGGTCATGACAGTCAAGGACAAGCAGTCCGACATCGCCATCCTGCGCACCCTGGGTGCGTCGCCGCGCTCGATCATGAAGATCTTCATCGTGCAGGGCACCCTGGTCGGGCTGCTGGGCAGCCTGCTCGGCGTGCTGCTGGGCGTGACGGTGGCGCTCAACGTCGACGTCATCGTGCCGGCCATCGAGCGCGTGCTCGGCGTGCAGTTCCTCTCGGAAGAGATCTACCTGATCAGCGAGATCCCGTCGGAACTGCGCTGGCCGGACGTGGCCAGCATCGGCGGCCTGGCCGTGCTGCTTGCCTTCCTCTCGACGCTCTATCCGAGCTGGGCGGCCGCGCGCACCAATCCGGCGCAGGCGCTGCGCTACGAATGATCGTTCCACCTTCGAAAATCTTCACTTCATGAGCATCATCCAGAAATTACCTTTCGAATGGCTGGTGGGCCTGCGCTACACCCGGGCCGGCAAAGGCAGCGGTAGCGGCAGCGGCAGCGGTTTCATCTCCTTCATCTCGCTGATCTCGGTGGCCGGCATCGCCCTTGGGGTGGCCGCGCTCATCATCGTGCTGTCGGTGATGAACGGCTTCCAGAAGCAGGTCACCGACCGCATGCTCTCGGTGCTGGCCCATATCGAAGTCTTCGACGCGCGCGGCGATATGCCGCAGTGGCGCGAGGCAGCCAAGGAAGCGCTGCGCAACCCGGCCGTGCTGGGCGCCGCGCCCTTCGTGCAGAGCGAAGCCCTGCTGCAGCAGCAGAGCGGCGCGATGCGCCCGGCCGTCATCCGCGGCATCCTGCCGGACGCGGAACGCAGTGTCTCGGATATGGCCAACACCATGCGCCAGGGCCGGCTCGATTCGCTCGCGCCCGGCAGCTTCAACATCGTGCTCGGCTACGCGCTGGCCGGCGCCTTGAATCTGCAGGTGGGCGACAAGGTCACCATGCTGCTGGCGCAGGCCCAGGCCACCCCCGCGGGCCTGCTGCCGCGCATGCGCACCTTCACCGTCTCAGGCATTTTCGAAGCCGGCCACGCCGAGTTCGACGCCGGCCTGGCCTTCATCAGCCTGGAAGACGCGCAACGGATGGAGCGCCTGGCCGCGCCCGCCGGCCTGCGCCTGCGTATCCAGGACATGCACCAGGCGCCCCAGGTCGCGGCCGCGCTGAAGAAATCGATGTCGGGCGACCTGGTGATGCGCGACTGGTCGAAGCTGAACGCGGTCTGGTTCGGCGCCGTACAGACCGAGAAGAAGATGATGTTCATCATCCTGACCCTGATCGTGACGGTGGCCGCCTTCAACCTCGTGTCGACCCTGGTGATGACGGTCACCGACAAGCAGGCCGACATCGCGATCCTGCGCACGCTGGGCGCCTCGCCGCGCTCGATCATGAAGATCTTCGTGGTGCAGGGCGCGGTCGCGGGCCTGCTCGGCACCGCGCTCGGCGTGGGCGGCGGCGTGCTGGTCGCGCTCAACATCGATGTCATCGTTCCATTCATTGAACAGTTATTGGGAGTGCAGTTCTTGTCCAAGGATATTTACCAATTCACGGCCGTGCCGTCCGACCTGCGCTGGCCGGACGTGGTACGCATCGGCGTGGTCGCCGTGCTGCTCGCTTTCGCCGCCACCCTGTACCCGAGCTGGTCGGCTTCGCGCGTGAAACCTGCGGAGGCGCTGCGCTATGAGTGATCAAGCGATGAGCGCGCCGGTGCTGGCCTGCCGCGGCCTGGGCAAGACCTTCAAGCAGGGCGACTACCAGGTGCAGGTGCTCGACAAGATCGATTTCTCGATCGCGCGCGGCGAACGCGTCGCCATCGTCGGCGCTTCGGGTTCGGGCAAGTCGACCCTGCTGCACTTGCTGGGCGGGCTCGATACGCCGAGCGCCGGGTCGGTGACCCTGCTGGGCGAAGATTTCGCGACCCTGTCGGAAGCGCGCCGCGGCGACCTGCGCAATTCGTCGCTCGGCTTCGTCTACCAGTTCCATCACCTGCTGCCGGAATTCTCGGCGCTCGACAACGTGGCCATGCCGCTGCGCATCCGCCGCGTGAAGCATGCGCAAGCCGCCGAACAGGCGCAGGCGATCCTGGCGCGCGTCGGCCTGGCCAAGCGCGTCATCCACCGTCCGGGCGAACTGTCGGGCGGCGAGCGCCAGCGCGTGGCCCTGGCGCGGGCGCTGGTGACGCAGCCGGCCTGCGTGCTGGCCGACGAGCCGACGGGTAACCTCGATCACACGACGGCGCTCGTCATCTTCGACCTGATGCTGGAACTCTCGCGCACCCTCGGCACCGCCTTCGTCATCGTCACCCACGACATGGAACTGGCGCGCCGCTGCGACCGCGCGCTGCGCCTGACCGAACACGGGCTGGTGCCGCTCGAGTAACGCGATGTGGATCGACACGCACTGTCATCTGGATGCACATGAATTCGGCGCCGACGCGCTCGGCGTCGCGGCCCGGGCAGCGCAGGCCGGCGTATCGATGATCGTCATCCCGGCGGTCGAACGCGCGAACTTCGGGGTCGTCGACAGTCTCGCGCATGCGGCGCCGAACGCCAGCTATGCGCTCGGCATCCACCCGATCTACGTGCCCGGGGCGCGCGACGAAGATCTGGCCGCGTTGCGCGCCGCCGTGGAAGCCGCGATGGGCGATCCGCGCTTCGTCGCCATCGGCGAGATCGGGCTCGACTTCTTCATTCCCATGCTGTGCGAGCCGGCGTTGCGCGAGAAGCAGGAGCGCTTCTTTCGCGAACAGCTGCGCATCGCGCGCGACTTCGGCCTGCCCGTGCTGACCCATGTGCGCCGCTCGCAAGACCAGGTGCTGAAACACCTGCGCCAGGTGACGCCGCCCGGCGGCATCGCCCATGCCTTCAACGGCAGCGAGCAGCAGGCGGCTACCTTCATCAAGCTCGGCATGCACCTCGGCTTCGGCGGCGCCATGACCTTCACGCGTGCGCTGCAGATCCGGCGCCTGGCGGCCGGTTTGCCGCTCGACCGCATCGTGCTCGAGACCGACGCGCCCGACATCTCGCCCAGCTGGATCCACCCGGCGCGCAACAGCCCGGAGCAGCTGCCGGCCATCGGCGCCGCCCTGGCCGGGTTGCGCGGCATCGAGGTGGCCGAGGTGGCCGCCGCCGCCCGGCGCAGTTCGCTCGCCGCGATCCCGCGCCTGGCGGCTCTGCTGGCCTAAAAAAGCCGGCGCCTGCGGAACCTTTTGGCCTGGCCGAACTCGGCTGTTCGTACGTACAGACGACGCCGTGAACAGTGCTAAGTTCGCCACAATCTGCCCGGGAATCGTGAGCGCGCGCAACCGTGAATTGTCGGGTTCGTGTGACCATGGCGCTTTCGGCCTGGGAGACGACATTGGACAGCGCAAGCGCCTTCCTGCGGGTGTTGCGGCACGAGCAATCGCTGAGCACCGCGCATCGCGCGCTGCGTCTTCGTTTTGCGCCGGCCGGGGAAACCCGGGAAGCGCTCCATGACGTCCTGCTGCCGCAGCAGATCGCCGGCAGCGAAGCCATCTGCGGCGGCATCGAGTACCGCATCGTCTGCGTGTCGAGCGATCCGGCGCTGGCGCTGAAGCAGTTCATCGCGCTGCCGGCCGAGGTACAGATCGTCACCGACCGCGGCGCCCTGCGCAGCGTCTGCGGCATCGTCACCGAGGCGCGCTGCGGCGACAGCGACGGCGGCCTGACCACCTACCAGCTCGTGCTGCGCGACGCGCTGGCGATCATGGAAAAGCGCGTCAACAGCCGCATCTTCCGCAACCGGAACGAGCTGGCCATCGTCCAGCTGCTGTTCGACGAATGGCGCCATGCGAACGCGGTGCTGGCCCGCGCCTTCGACTACGAGCTCGATCCGCTGCTCGATCTCGCGGAGTATCCGGCGCGCGAACAGACGATGCAGTACAACGAGTCCGATGCGGCTTTCGTGCGGCGCCTGCTGCGCCGGCGCGGCATCTCCTGGTGCGTGCGCGCCGGGCGCAGCCGCGGCAGCGCCGTCGACCCCGCCCACGACCGCACGCCCGCCCACACCCTGGTGCTGTTTGCAGACGCGGGCAAGCTGCCGCAGAATGCCGCCGGCACCGTGCGCTACCACCGCGACGACGCCACGGACGCCCGCGACACCATCACCGCCTGGAGCGCCGCGCGCACGCTGCAGCCCGGCGCCAGCGCGCGCCACAGCTGGGACTACAAGCATCCGGCCGGTGGCCAGTTCATGACCACCAGCGCCCGCGCCGGCTTCGACCAGGGCAGCCATGGCAATGCACTGGCGGCCAGCCTCGACGACTACCTGGTCGAGGCGCCGCACGCCGGCAACGACGCCGAGGACAGCCTGCGCCTGGGCCAGCTGCGCATGGCGCGCCATGGCTTCGCGGCCAAGTGCTTTCACGGCGAGGGCACGGTGCGCGACTTCTGCGCCGGCGAGTACTTCACGCTGGCCGGGCATCCCGAGATCGACCTTCACCCCGAAGCCGAGCGCGACTTCCTGATCACCGAGCTGCATGCCAGCGTGCGCAACAACCTGCCGGGCGACATGAACGGGCGGATCGAGCGCCTGTTGGCCCGCAGCGGCTGGGCCACGCTGTCCGGTACGGCGCCGGTGCAGATCCGCTTCACCGCCGTGCGCCGCGGCGTGCCGGTGCTGCCTGCCTTCGACGCCCGAGTCGACCTGCCGCATCCGCAGCTGCAAAGCGCACTCGTCGTCGGCCCGGCGAACGAGGAAGTCCATTGCGACAGCCTGGGACGCGTGAAAATCCGTTTTCCCGGCATGCGCACGGCGGATCACGCGCATGCGCACGGCGCCGGCGCGTCGAATTCGCCGCTCGACTCGGCCTGGGTGCGCGTCGCCTCCAACTGGGCCGGTAACGGGCCCGGCGAGCGCCAGTGCGGTGCGCTCGGCCTGCCGCGCGTGGGCAGCGAGGTGCTGGTCGCTTTCCTCGGCGGCGATCCCGACAAGCCCATCGTCCTGGCCCAGCTGTTCAACGGCGAGGCGCTGCCGCCCGCGCTGGGAGCCAGCGGCGGACTACCAGGCAACCGCTACCTGGCCGGCCTGCGCAGCCGTGAGGTGAAAGGGCAGCGCGGCAGCCAGCTGCGCTTCGACGACACGCCCGGCCAGATCAGCGCCCAGCTGGCGAGCGACCATGCGGCTTCGGAACTGAATCTGGGCTGGCTGACGCGTCCGCGCGCCGACGGCGAGGGGGAAGCGCGCGGCGAGGGCGCGGAACTGCGCAGCGAGGCGACGGTGGCAATTCGCGGCCGCAAGGGGGTGCTGATCAGCGCCGAGGCGCCGGGCGACGGCGCCGGCCGCCAGATGGCGCGCGGCAGCCTGATCGGCCTGACGGAATTGATGCAGAGCGTGGTCGACGAAATGGCGAAGCTCGCCGAGCAGCATGCGGGCGACGAACCCGGCACGGCGCGACTGGCCGACTTGGCGGACAAACTGAAGCGCTGGGATGAAGGCACGAATACTTCGCCAGGTGCGAGCGAAGGCGCGCCAATCGTCGCCGTCACCGCGCCGGCCGGCATGGTGCTGGCCAGCCAGGAGACGGTCGCACTCGGCTCGGAGAAGAGGGTCGACCTGGTCAGCGGCGGCGACCTGGCAGCCGCTGCCGGCCGCAACCTGTTCCTGCGCGCGGCGCGCGGGATCAGCGCCTTCGCCCAGGCGCTCGGCGTCAAACTGGTGGCGGGGCGCGGACACATCGCGCTCGAGGCGCACGAGGGCAATATCGAGATCAAGTCGGCCAGGCGCATCAGCCTGATCGCCTCGGAAGCCATCCACATCGAGGCGCCGCTGGTGCGCATCGTCTCGCAGGGCGCGCAGACCGAGTGGGCGGACGGCGCCATCGTCCAGCAAAGCAGCGGCAAGCAGACCGTCAGGGCGGCCGGGATCGTGCATGGCGGGCCGGGCGGGGGCACGCCGGCGACGCTGGATTTCTCCCGTTCCAACATCCAGGCCGACGAGCGTCTCGTGCTGCGCCATTTGCAGACCTACGACCCGCTTCCGCACCAGCGTTACGTCGCGCACCTGGACGACGGCAGCACGGTCAGCGGCATGACCGACGAAGAGGGCCGCACCTCGCTCGTGGATACCGCCACGCTGGGACCGGTTCGTTTCGAACTGCTGTCCTGACCGGCTCATTCGAATCAGTCCATGAGCGAACCGACCAGGCCGCTGCCGCCTCCGACACCGCTGCCCAACGGCGGCTGGGCGCTGCATTCGTTCACCTCCTCGAAAGAGCACAAGGTGCGGGGACTGGGTCTGGTGCCGCCGAACCATATCGTTCCGGTGATCGTGGTGCCGGGGATCATGGGGACTAATCTGCGGGCGCGGCGCACACCGCGTCTGTCGCGCAAGGTCGACGAACGCAATGCGGCGGCCGCGCCTGGTGGCCCGGTCTGGCGGCCGCCGAACGGCATTCAGGAAGGATATCGGGAAGCGCTGATGTGGGAGAAGCGCTCGGCCGCCGAGCGCCAGAAGCTATTCGATGGGCCTACGCTGGAAGTGGACGAGGGCGGCCCCGTTCAGTTGCAGGACGCGGTCGACGGCTTTGTGCTGAGCGAGTCGCACGCGCGCGAGCGCGGGTGGGGCGAAGTCCATGCCGATTCGTACGGCGTTCTGCTGCACGCGCTGGAGATGCGCCTGAACCAGACCTTCGGGTTCGACGACATCGGAAAGAAGCGCTTCCTGTTCCAGCACTGGAAAGACGTAATGGCGTGCGAGCCGCGGAAGTGGGGGCTGCGCGAATTCGAATCGCTGACGGAAGCGCACCTCCAGAAGCACGCGCAGCATTATTTTCCCGTGTACGCCGTCGGCTACAACTGGCTGGAAGATTGCGGGCAGTCCTCGCAGCGGCTGGAGCAGCGCATTCGCGAGATCATCGCATTCTGGACGGGGACGAAGCGGCGCTGCGACCAGGTCATCCTCGTCACGCACTCGATGGGGGGGCTGGTCGCGCGCGCCTGCGCCAGACGCATTCCCGACAAGATCGCCGGCGTCATTCACGGCGTCATGCCGGCATTCGGCGCGCCCGCCGCCTACCGCCGCATGGCCTGCGGCACCGAGACCACGAGTCCCGACAACGGGCCGCTGGACGACATCGCGGCGTCGAAACTGGCGCTGATCCTGGGCGAGACCACCGAGAAGACCACGGCCGTGCTGGCGACATCGCCGGGTGCGCTCGAACTGCTGCCGAATCACCTTTATCCGGGGCCCTGGCTGCATGTCCGCGTTTCGACCTCGCTCGGCAAGCCGCCGCCTGCGACTGGGACGATGACGGCTGTTGGCGCGGACGATGGCCAGCCTGGGGGCGATTATCTTCACTTCCCAAGCGCCACCTCTCCGAACCCCTATGACCTCTACCGGGATATGAACTCCTGGTACCGCTTGATCAACCCGGCCCTGGCCGACCCGGCTGGAAGGCATGCCAAATACAGGAACGGCGTCAAGGAGGCGATCAGGACGGCGCTCGACACCGCCGAAAATTTCCATCGATCCTTGGGCGATTTTTACCATCCGAATACCTATGTGTTCTACGGCGACGATCAGCGCAAGAGGTCGTACGGCCAGGTGCGCTGGGTGGCAAGGCAGCAGGCAGGATCGCCGACAGCCGCCACTGGGGCGAACGTCGCCGCCGCGCGCTTCATTGGCCACACGGCGCTTGGACAGCGCCGGGTGCGTCTGGAAGAAAAGGCGGATCTGCTGTTCGATATCGAGGAGCAGGATGCCCGTGGCGACGGGACGGTTCCACGCCAGTCGGGCTCCGGCCCGAGCGGAAAGGTGAAGCAGGTCTTTGCGACGCGCGGATACGACCATCAGGCATCGTACAAGCACCCGGATACGCTGCTGCTGACGCTGCGCCTCATCGTGAAGATCGTCCAGGAGATGCCGTGAAGCCCTGGCTCCGGAACGGCCTGGCCAAACTGCTGGCCGGAGTTGTCATCGTCGGAATGGCAGGCGCCTGGGCCCTAGCCGAGGTACGGGAACGGCGCGTAGCCGAACAGCGGGAAAACGATGAGGTAGCAAGGATGACCAAAAAGATGACCACGGTTTGCATCGGCAGATTCCTGATCGACTTGCCTGAAGAGACGCGTTACGAGCTGACGCAGCCACGCATCGATGGATTCGACATCTCGTCTTTCGACGAGCCGGAAGCGGACTTTCAGGTGCGCCTCGGGCAGCGCGAAGCGCGCCTGCGGGCGGCGCCAGACCAGTCTGGCGGGAGCAAGAATCTTGTGTCGGTCAAGGAGGTAAAGACAGAAAACGGTATCGTCGGCAAAATATTCGTGCACAGCCGCGTGGTCAAAGAAGGTACGCAAGCAAATGGCTTGCAGCTCGAGCGCTACCGCGACGAAAGCGTGGCCGTCGAGGCGCTGGTGCATGGACAGGGCATGAGCTTCGATGTCTCGGCCGAGCGTTACGATCCCGATCAGGTCGACAACCTGAACCAACTGGTCGCCAAGCTGGTACCGAATCCCGATAACCAGGCCCCGACTGAACCGGGCTTCTGCGTCCACCGCGCCTGGTTCCGCGATCCGCTGCCTGCAGATCAGGGCGAACAAGTCATGATGTTCGCCGGCTTGCCAAGCCACCCCGACATGCGCTTGATGCTGATCATGGGGGCCGGTCTCAAACCCGAGGAGCAGAGCCTGCTGGCGAGGAGCGCGGCCGTCGACGCGCGATTGTCCGCATTCGACAGGACGCGGGTGTCGAACCTGCGCGCAGCCCCGCGAACGATTGGGGGCGTTGCCGGCGACGAGCTGGTGACGCGCTACGCAGAAAAAAACGATGCCATCGTCTACAGCTTTTGGTGGGAGGTCAACGGCACGGTCGACAATGTCTCGATCCCGCGTCTTTCATTCACGATGGAGACCGGAAAAAGCACAAACGGACCGGTTCCCTCGTCCTTGTCGCAAGACGCCGCAATGGCGCTCTGGGACAGGATATCGTCCAGCATCCGTTTGCGCCCTGCGGCGCCACCCAAGCCGATCGCAAGCGCACCGGCCCGCGCGCCGCTCGGCACCTACGCCCGGGCCGGCGAGCGCTGCCCGGAAAGCGGCTGGTGGGCCTGCAGCGCGGGCGGCGAGGGGGGGAGGGTGCTCGGCGGCCAGCGCCAGTACATCCGCAAAGGCGAGCGCATGCCGCAAGCCTTGCTGCTGCCGCCGCAGACAATGTGGGAAAAGCTGCGCGGCGTGCAGCCGAGTTTCGAGCCGAAGACCCAGACCTCGTGGAGGCTGGTCGACAAGCGCACCCGCAAGCGCGTGCCGCCGCCGCTGCCGCTGGCCCCGGCCACGCCGGTGGCTCCCGCCAATATGACGACCGGCCCCGGCCCGAGCATGATGGCGCAGGGAGGCGTCCCGGTCGGCAGTTTTGCGGGTACCGGCATGCCGTGTCCGGCCAGCGGCTGGTGGCGCTGCGAGGATCCGCGCGCGCTCGACGGCACGCGCTGGTTCGCCCGCGGCAGCCTGCTGCCGTCGGCGACCTTCGCCGTGCCGCCCGGCGCCTTCGGGCGTTCGCCGAACGCAGCCAGGTCGATCGAACGCCGGGGCGCGTGGCAGCTGGTGCGGCTTGCCGAGGCGCCGCTGGAGGCGGGAAGCGCCGACGCGGCTTCCTGACCGCGCCCGATGCGCTCCACCATCCTCGGCTTTGCCGCCGGCGCCGCCTTCCTGCAAACCCGCGCCGCGCTGCCCGCGGGCTGGCAGGTCGCCGTCTGTTTCGTCCTTGCCCTCGCACTCCTGCTGGCCTCGCGTGGCGCCGTGCGCGGCGCGGTCGCCGGCACGCTGGCCGGCTTCGCCTGGGCCGCCTTCGCGGCGCACATGGCGCTCGCGTCCGAACTGGACAAGGCCGACGAGGGCCGCGACATCGAGGTCGTCGGCACCGTCGCCAAGCTGCCGCACGATTTCGGCCAGGGTATGCGCTTCCAGTTCGCCGTCGAGCGGGTGCTGACGCCGGCGGCCGACGTGCCGCCGACGCTGGCCCTGTCCTGGTATCGCGCCGAGGGCGACACCGTGGCGCTGCGTCCCGGCGAGCGCTGGCGCCTGAGGTTGCGCCTGCAGCGCCCGCACGGCAACGCCAATCCGCACGGCTTCGACTACGAAGCCTGGCTGCTGGGGCAGGGCATCCGCGCCACCGGCTATGTGCGCGCGGCGCCGACCAACAAGCGTCTCGACGAGTTCGTGTTCAGCGCCGGCCACCTGGTCGAGCGCGGCCGCGACCTGCTGCGCGGCCGCATCCTGGCTTTGCTCCCCGATCAACCGTATGCCGGCGTGATCGTCGCACTGGTCGTCGGCGACCAGCGCGGCATCGAGCAGCCCGACTGGGACGTGTTCAACCGCACCGGCGTCAGCCACCTGGTCGCCATCTCCGGGCTGCACATCACGATGGTGGCCGGGCTGGCAGCGCTCGCGGTGTCCTGGCTGTGGCGCCGCTCCTTCTTCACCGGCGCGCAGCTGCCGCTGCTTCTGCCCGCGCAAAAAGTGGCGGCGCTCGGCGGCGCGCTGGCCGCGCTGCTGTACGTGCTGCTGGCCGGCTACGGCGTGCCGGCCCAGCGCACCCTGTACATGCTGGCGGTCGTCGCATTCAGCCTGTGGCTGGGCAGGCTCACCAGCGTGTCGCACATCCTGTGCCTGGCGCTCGGGCTGGTCGTGCTGCTCGATCCCTGGGCCGTACTCTGGGCCGGTTTCTGGCTTTCGTTCGGCGCGGTCGGCGTGATCCTGTATGCGGGCCTGGGCCGCTCCAATGGCACGCTGCGCGGCTGGCGCGCCAGCCTGCTGCTGGCGGCGCGTACGCAATACGCTGTCACGCTCGGACTGGTGCCGCTGACGCTGCTGCTGTTTTCGCAGGTGTCCCTGGTCGGCCCGGTCGCCAACGCACTGGCCATCCCCGTGGTGAGCTTCGTCGTCACACCGCTGGCGCTGTTCGGCAGCCTGCTGCCGGCGCCGCTGGCCGGCCCCGTGCTCTGGTGCGCCCACCTGGCGCTGGCGGGGCTGGCGCAGGTACTGGACTGGCTGGCGGCGCTGCCGCTGGCCGTCTGGAGCGCACCGGCGCCGCCGCCCTGGCTGTTCGCGCTGGCGCTGCTCGGCACCGCCTGGATGCTGGCGCCGCGCGGCTGGCCGCAGCGCTGGGCAGGCGCCGCGGCCTGGCTGCCGCTGTTCCTGCTGCAGCCGGTGCAGCCCGCGCCCGGCCGGTTCAGCGTCACGGCCTTCGATGTCGGGCAGGGCATGGCACTGCTGGTGGAGACGGCGCAGCACCGCCTGCTGTATGACACCGGCCCGCGCTATGCGCCCGGCCAGGATGCGGGCGGGCGCGTGATCCTGCCGTACTTGCGGGCGCGCGGCATCCGGCGCCTGGACTTGCTGGTGGTCTCGCACAGCGACCTCGATCACGTCGGCGGCGCCGCCACGGTGCTCGCCGCGATGCCGGTCGCGGGCGTTTCCAGTTCGCTGGGCGAAGGACACCCTGTCGTCGCCGCGGCGGCACGGCACATGCGCTGCGATGCCGGCCAGCGCTGGGAATGGGATGGCGTCGTGTTCGAGATGCTGCATCCCGATCCGGCCAGCTATGCCGACGCCGGCCTGAAGGCCAATGCGCGCAGCTGTACCCTGCGCATATCGGCCGGGGGCAGGGCGCTGCTGCTGGCGGGCGACATCGAAGCGGCGCAGGAGGCGGCCCTGCTGCGCGCCGATCCGGAGCGGCTGCGCGCCGACGTCCTGCTCGCACCCCATCACGGCAGCGGCACCTCGTCCACGCCGGCTTTCCTGGCGGCGGTCAGGCCGGCGATCGGGGTGTTCCAGGTCGGGCACCGCAACCGTTATCGCCATCCGAAACAGGAAGTGTTCGAGCGCTACGCCGAACTGTCCATCGCGCGCCTGCGCACCGACGAGGCGGGCGCGATCCGTTTCGAGTTCGGCGCGCAGATCGACGTGCGTGAATACCGCCGCGAGCATCCGCGCTATTGGTACGGCCGCTAGCCGGTTTGCGCCAGCGGCAACACGATCGCTACCCGCAGGCCGCCGCCCTCGCGATTGATTGCTTGGATCGTGCCGCCATGCGCGTGCACGACGCGCTCGGCGATCGCCAGGCCCAGGCCGTGGCCATCGACGTCGTTGGCCGACGGGTTGGGGCGGAAGAAGGGCTGGAAGATGGTCGGCAGGTGGCCGGGGGCGATGCCGGGGCCGCGGTCGAGCACGTCCAGGTGGACATTGCGCGCGTCGGCGCGCAGGCGCAGTTCGACGACCCCGCCGGCGCCGCCATGCTTGACGGCGTTGCGCACCACGTTCTCGAGCGCGCGCCAGAGCAGGTCGGGCGCGCCGCGCACTGTCAGCGGCCCCTCGCCCTCGACGCTGACGTCGATTACCAGTCCGTCCGGCCCCGCCTCGAAGCGCGCGTCGCCCGCGACGCCGTCGACCAGCTCGCCCAGGTCGACCAGCTCGTCCTTCGGCAGATCCGGGCTCGCTTCCAGCCGCGACAGCGTGAGCAGTTCGCCCACCAGCTTATCCATGCGCACGCTTTCGCGCTCGATGCGTTCGAGCGAGGCGGCGATGTTGTCGGGCCGCTGGTGCGCCAGGCCGATCGCCGCCTGCAGGCGTGCCAGCGGCGAGCGCAGTTCGTGCGAGACATCGTGCAGCAGGCGCCGCTGGCCGTCCATCAGGGCGCGCAGGCGCGCGCTCATGCGGTCGAAGTCGCGCCCCAGGTCGTTCAGTTCGTCGCCGCCGCTGCTCTTGCTGGCGGCGAAGCGCGGCGCCAGGTCGCCGGCGGCGGCGGCCTCGAAGGCATTGCGCAGGGCGCGGATCGGGCGCGAAAAATACCAGGCCAGGAGCGCGGCGAACAGCAGGCTGACGATCAGGCTGGCCAGCAGCGGAATCGGTTTGCTGAACGGCCAGCCGGGGCCGAAGGGGCCGCGCCCGCGCTCGCCATGCGGGTAAGCGGGGCCGGCTTCCGGCGGGCCGGGACGCGCCGCGGGCAGGCCGCGGCTGTCGCCGCCGGCCGGTTCGCCGTGGGACGCGCCGCCCAGCGCGCCAGGCTGCCCGAGGCGCGCGGCGCCGGAACGCGCCTGGCGCGGCACGAACGCCAGCAGGCGCTGGCCGTCCGGCGCGACCAGCTCGCGCACGGGCCGGAACGGGTGCTCGGCGTGCATCTCGCGCCGCGCCTGGGCAAGTACCGTGGGGGCGATCTCGCGCCCGAGCAGTTCGCGCCCGGTGGAATCGACCACGTAGACGGTATGGCGCGTCATCTGCGCGACGATCTCGCGCAGCGCCGGCAGCCCGCCGTATTTCAGGGCGACCGCGCTTGCGTCGAGCAGAAACCCGGCTGGCGGGCCGGTCTCGATGCTGGAGACGGTGGTCGACAGGCGCGCCTGTTCGCGCAGCCAGAAATAGCTGCCGATGCCGACCGCCGCCGCCACCTGCGCCAGCAGGATCGACAGGAAGAACTTCCAGAACAGCTGTCCCGCGGGACGCCCCAGCGTGCCGGCCATGGTCACACGCGCAGCAGCTGGTAGCCGAGCCGGTAGACGGTCTGCAGCGGCGAGCGGCCGTCGTCGAGCGTGCCGAGCTTGTGGCGCAGGCTGGAGAGGTGGACATCGATGTTGCGGTCGAAGCGCGCCAGCGGCCGGCCCAGGCCCTGTTCGGACAATTCGTTCTTGCTGACCGGGCGGCCCGCGTGGCGCGCCAGCACTTCCAGCAGGTTGAATTCGGTGCTGGTCAGCTCGAGCTTGGCGCCGTCCCAGGTAGCGCGGCGCTGCTCGGGCAGCACCGTCAGCTTGCCTACGGTGAGCACGACGCCGGCATTGGCGTCGGGCTGGGCATCGTGGGTGCGGCGCAGGATGGCGCGCACGCGCGCGGTCAGTTCGCGCGGCGTGCAGGGTTTGGTGACGTAGTCGTCGGCGCCCAGTTCCAGGCCCAGGATGCGGTCGGCGTCGTCGCCGCGGCCGGTCAGCATCAGCACGGGGATCTTGCTCGCAGCGTTACTGCCGGCGCGGATGCGGCGCAGGGTGTCGATGCCGTTCAGGGCCGGCATCATCACGTCGAGGACGGCGATCGCATGGCGCCCGCTCAGGGCTTCGCGCGCGCCGCTGGCGCCGTCGTGGGCGCAGGCGACCGTGAAGCCTTCCTGCTCCAGGTATTCGGTCAACATGGCGACGAGCTCGGTGTCGTCGTCGATCAGCAGCACACTATTCATCGTCGGGATGATAGCGCAGGCGTGCGCACGGCTGCGTGCTCGAACGCGGCCTTTACCGATCTTTACAAGCAGGGCCGACTATAGGTGTTTCCCTCTAAAGGAAGTTCGCTTGGGGGCGGGGCACATTACAATCGGGGCTTCCTGTCGAGCTTTCCGCGCCTTTCCATGACCAAGCCTTTACTCCACTTCTGCCACGGTAACAGCTTCCCTTCCGGTACCTACCGCCAGATGCTCGACAGCCTGCGCGCGCACTACGACGTGCACATCACCGACATGGTCGGGCATGACCCGCGCTTCCCCGTGGGCGACGGCTGGAGCGGCCTGGTGGACGAGCTGATCGCCGAACTGGAAGGCCACGGCCGCCCGGCGATCCTGGTCGGCCATTCGCTCGGCGGCATGCTGAGCACGATGGCGGCGGCGCGCCGGCCCGACCTGGCGCGCTGCGTGGTCATGCTCGACTCGCCCGTGGTGGCGGGCTGGCGCGCGCTGGCCTGGCGCCTGGTCAAGCTGCTCGGCAAGGGCTCGCGTTTTTCGCCGGCGCGCTTTTCCGAACGGCGCCGCAACGTGTGGCCCGATCGCGCCGCTGCCTACGATCACTTCATCTCCAAGGAGATCTTCCGCGCCTGGGCCCCGGGCGTGCTCGACGAGTACCTCGACGTCGGCCTCAAGCCGCACCCGGACGGCGTCCAGCTGCGTTTCGACCGCGCCGTCGAGACGGCCATCTACAATTCGCTGCCGCACCACATGGGCGAAGTCATCCGCCACGATTTCCCGGTGCCGGTCGGCTTCATCGGCGCGAACAACTCGGAAGAGCTGCGCCAGGCCGGCGTCGCCTCCACGCGCAAGCTGGTCGGCGAGAATTTCGTGATGACCGAAGGCGGCCACTTGTACCCGATGGAGCACCCGCAGCGCGCCGCCCAGCTGACCCACGAGATGATCAGGCGCCTGCTCGGCAAGCGCATTGAAGCAACCGCAATGCTGGCTGAAGGTTAAGACTGCAAGGGGCTTTTCGCGTAAAATCGCGGGATTCCAAGCAATCCTGAAAGAAGCGAGCATGGCAATCAAGAGCGACAAATGGATCCGCCGGATGGCGGAAGAACACGGCATGATCGAGCCCTTCGCGCCCGGCCAGGTGCGCGAAGAAGAGGGCCGCCGCATCATCTCCTACGGCACCTCGTCGTACGGCTACGATATCCGCTGCGCCGACGAGTTCAAGGTCTTCACCAACATCAACAGCACCATCGTCGACCCGAAGAACTTCGATTCGAATTCCTTCGTCGACGTGAAGAGCGATGTCTGCATCATCCCGCCGAACTCCTTCGCGCTGGCGCGCACCATCGAATACTTCCGCATCCCGCGCAACGTGCTCACCGTCTGCCTCGGCAAGTCGACCTATGCGCGCTGCGGCATCATCGTCAACGTGACGCCGTTCGAACCGGAATGGGAAGGCTATGTGACGCTCGAGTTCTCGAACACGACGCCGCTGCCTGCAAAGATCTATGCCGGCGAGGGCTGCGCCCAGGTGCTCTTCTTCGAATCGGACGAAGTCTGCGAGACCTCGTACAAGGACCGCGGCGGCAAGTACCAAGGCCAGCGCGGCGTGACGCTGCCGAAGACTTGATACGGTTTCGCAAGGCAGGTCTTCGTTCTTGTATCATTTTCTAGCGGGAGGCCGTCATGGCCGATTGCAGCAGCGGCGGCTGTTCCACTGACAAGCCGCCGGTCGACTCCCGGTATCGGCGCGTCCTCTGGATCGCGCTCGTCGTCAACGCGCTCATGTTCGGCGTCGAACTGCTTGGGGGCTGGGCCGCGGGCTCGGTCGCGCTGCTGGCCGACGCCGTCGATTTCCTCGGCGACGCCGCCAACTACGGCATGTCCCTGTTCGTCCTCGGCCTGCTGCCCATCTGGCGTTCGCGCACCGCGATGGTGAAGGGGGCGACCATGGGCGCCTACGGCGTCTTCGTCATCGGCGCCGCCCTGGTGCACCTGGCGTCCGGCATCGTGCCCAAAGCCGAAACGATGGGCGCGATCGGCCTGGCCGCCCTGGCCGCCAACGCCTTCGTCGTGGCTTTGCTGTTTGCCTTCCGCAAGGGCGACGCCAACATGCGCTCGGTCTGGCTCTGTACCCGCAACGACATGATCAGCAACCTCGCCGTGCTGGCCGCGGCGCTCGGCGTGTGGCAGGCGGGCAGCGGCTTGCCGGATCTCTTGGTGGCCTGCGTGATGGGCGTGCTCGGCCTGACGGCGGCGCGCAGCGTGATCGTGCAGGCGCGGGCGGAGATGAATGCCGGGCCGAACGTGGAGTTGACGCGCACGTAGGGTGGGCGGGAGACCCGCCCACCCTGCAACGAAAAAAAAGAGGAGCCGGCGGCTCCTCTTTTCGTATCAGGACAGACGACGCATCAATCCTGCCGCACGCAATCCACGAAGTAATCGCGCTTGCCGTCGACTTCACGCTTGACCAGCCCATGCACGTCCGTCTCGAAGCCCGGGAAGCGCTCGTTGAAGTCGCGCGCGAAGCGCAGGTAGTCGACGATGGTCTTGTTGAAGCGCTCGCCCGGGATCAGGAGCGGGATGCCCGGCGGGTAAGGCGTCAGCAGGATGGCGGTGGTGCGGCCTTCCAGGTCTTCGATGGCGACGCGCTCGATGTCGCGGCGCGCCATCTTGGCAAACGCATCCGACGGCTTCATCGCCGGCACCATGTCGGACAGGTACATCTCGGTCGTCAGGCGCGCCACGTCGTACTGCTTGTAGAAGGTGTGGATCGAGGTGCACAGGTCGCGCAGGCCGCGGGTTTCGTAGCGCGGGTTGGCGGCGGCGAACTGCGGCATCACGCGCCACATCGGCTGGTTCTTGTCGTAGTCGTCCTTGAACTGCTGCAGGGCCGTGACCAGCGTGTTCCAGCGGCCCTTGGTGATCCCGATGGTGAACATGATGAAGAACGAGTACAGGCCGCACTTCTCGATGATGACGCCATGCTCGGCCAGGTACTTGGTCACGATCGAGGCCGGGATGCCGGTCTCGCCGAACTTGCCGTCCAGGGACAGGCCCGGCGTGACGATGGTCGACTTGATCGGGTCGAGCATGTTGAAGCCTTCGGCCAGGTTGCCGAAGCCGTGCCAGTCGTCCTCGGCGCGGATCATCCAGTCCTTCTGCTCGCCGATGCCTTCCTCGCCTTCGACGTCCGGGCCCCAGACCTTGAACCACCAGTCTTCGCCGTATTCGGCGTCGACCTTCTTCATGGCGCGGCGGAAGTCGAGCGCTTCCAGGATCGATTCCTCGACCAGGGCGGTGCCGCCCGGCGCTTCCATCATCGCGGCGGCGACGTCGCAGGAGGCGATGATCGAGTACTGCGGCGAGGTCGAGGTGTGCATCAGGAAGGCTTCGTTGAAGGCATCCTGGTCGAGCTGCACCGATTCCGATTCGCGCACCAGCACCTGCGAGGCCTGCGACAAACCTGCAAGTAACTTGTGCGTCGACTGGGTCGAGAAGATCATCGACTGCTTGGCGCGCGGGCGGTCGCGGCCGATCGCGTGCATGTTCTTGTAGAAGTCGTGGAAGGTCGCGTGCGGCAGCCAGGCTTCGTCGAAGTGCAGGGTGTCGATGCGGCCGTCGAGCATCTCGCGCAGGACTTCGACGTTGTAGACCACGCCGTCGTAGGTCGACTGGGTGATCGTCAGGATGCGCGGCTTCTTGTCCTTCGCTTCGCGCGCGAACGGGTTCGCCTCGATCTTGCGGGCGATCGATTCGGGCGTGAACTCTTCGAGCGGGATCGGGCCGATGATGCCGAGGTTGTTCCGGGTCGGCATCAGGAAGACGGGGATGGCGCCGCACATGATGATCGAGTGCAGGATCGACTTGTGGCAGTTGCGGTCGACGACGACGATGTCGCCCGGCGCAACAGTCGAATGCCAGACCATCTTGTTCGAGGTCGAGGTGCCGTTGGTGACGAAGTAGCAGTGGTCGGCGCCGTAGATGCGGGCGGCGTTGCGCTCGGACTTGGCGACCGGGCCGGTGTGGTCGAGCAGCTGGCCGAGTTCCTCGACCGCGTTGCAGACGTCGGCGCGCAGCATGTTCTCGCCGAAGAACTGGTGGAACATCTGGCCGACCGGGCTTTTCAGGAAGGCGACGCCGCCCGAGTGGCCCGGGCAGTGCCACGAGTAGGAGCCGTCGTAGGCGTAGTTGACCAGCGCGCGGAAGAAGGGCGGCGCCAGCGAGTCGAGATAGGCTTTCGCTTCGCGGATGATGTGGCGCGCGACGAATTCCGGCGTGTCCTCGAACATGTGGATGAAGCCGTGCAGCTCCTTCAGGATGTCGTTCGGGATGTGGCGGCTGGTGCGGGTTTCGCCGTAGATGTAGATCGGGATATTCGAATTCTTGTGGCGGATCTCCTGCACGAAGGCGCGCAGGCGGGTCAGCGCCGTGTCGGTTTCCTCGAACGAGCCGCCGCCGAATTCCTCATCGTCGATCGACAGCACGAAGGCCGAGGCGCGCGACTGCTGCTGGGCGAACTGCGACAGGTCGCCGTAGCTGGTCAGGCCCAGCACCTCCATGCCTTCTTTTTCCATCGCGGCGGCCAGGGCGCGGATGCCGAGGCCCGAGGTGTTCTCGGAACGGAAGTCCTCGTCAATAATGATGATGGGGAAACGAAATTTCATTGACAGCTCCAATGCGAAGCGCCGTGGGGGCAAGCCGGGCCTGGGTCAGGGGGCTTGCCAACACGGCACCGAAAAATAAGAAGCGGATTTTCGCAGAAAATCCACTGCCCGGTGTACATTTTTTTATAAGAGTATCGGGATGCGCCAGGGTATGGCGCACATCAGTGCCCGCTCGGGCAGGATCGCGGCCCTAGCGCGGCGGGCGCGGGGCGAAGCGCTGGAACAGGGCCATCAGCACGACGGCGCCGGCCGCCGCGGCGAAGGGCGCGACCAGCATCGGCATCGGCTCGGCGCGCAGGCCGGCGAATACGCCCAGCGTCAGCCCGAAGGCGGCCACGGCACAGGTGGCCGTCAACAGCCAGGTGCGGCGCGCCAGCAGGGCGACGGCGGCCAGCGAGATCGCGATCTGCTGGGCCACCGAGGCCAGCATCCACTGGCGGTGGCGGTGCAGGGCCTGATCCGATTTGCGGTTCCACTCGCGCGAGGAGGCTTCCCAGCGCTCGGCCTCCTTGCGGATCTCTTCCTTCTCCAGGCGGTAGCGCTCGACCTCGCGGGCGTAGCGCGTCCGGTCGACGCCGGGGATGCCGGTCGCCAGCTCGGCCAGGTTCTGCTTGGCCGACTTGGCCTGGTAATGGCTCCAGGCATTGGCGGCGCTGGTCTTGTCGATGGCGGCATTGCTCTTGAAGAGCGAGGCCTCGTTGTGGGTGCTGCTGCCGAGGAAGCCGAACAGGGTGCCGATGGTGGCCAGCACCGCGATCAGCACCGCGACCTTGCCGGCGAAGCCGTCGCCGGCGCGGATGGGCCGGCTCAGGGGCTGGTTCATACAGCGCCTTTCCGGCGCTCGTAGGTCACGAAGGCGTAGTCGTAGCCCTGCTTTTCCGCACGATGGGTCTCGCGCACCGTTTCGATCCAGACGGCGGGGTCGATCGGCGGGAAGAAGGTATCGCAGTCGAAGCGGTGCGCAATCTCGGTGACGATCATGCGGTCGGCGATGCTGATGGCGGACGCGAAGATCTGGGCGCCGCCGATGATGCTGGCCGCCTCGTTCTTGATGAGCGCGATGGCCGCGTCCAGCGAGGCGACGGCGTCGACGCCCTCATGGCGCCATTCCGGATTACGGGTGACGACGATGTTGCGCCGGCCCGGCAGCGGCCGGCCGATCGAATCGAAGGTCTTGCGGCCCATGACGATCGGCTGGCCGAGCGTGACGCGCTTGAAATGGGCCAGGTCTTCGGGCAGGTGCCAGGGCAGCTTGTTATCGATGCCGATGCCGCGCTGCGCGTCGATTGCCACGACCAGGGTCAGGCGGCTCATCGGGCATGGCCTGGACGGCGGAGGAAGGGGGCGAGCGCGCGCATGACGGTAGTCCTGTTCAAGTGACGAATGAGGGGAGGGCAGATGGTGTCGCGAGTGGGGCAGTGTGTCAAGTTTCTTCTGCGCGCGACAGTGGCAAGGTTCGAACGCTGCCGGGATCCGCGCCTCCATCAGTACACATCGAACAGGCCCTCACCTTCCCAGCGCGGCAGCGAATGCGCTGCCTGCGCCGACACCGCCTTCGCCGCATAGCCATCGCCCAGCTTCGCCACCAGCCGCGGAAACGCGCGGCAGTAAGTCGACTGGATGCCGGCCAGCCGCGCCAGGTGGCGGTACTCGACCACCATCTCCGCGGGCACGGCATCGAGTACCCGCCGCACGCGGACGCGCCAGTCGTCGTCCCAGGGCTGCTCCAGCACGCCGAGCATACGCACCGCGTCGCCCGTGCGGATCGCGCCGCCACTCAGGACCCGCGCCAGCACGCCGCGGCGCGCGCCGAGGCGCCTGGCAAGACCGGGCCGGATCGCATCGAGCTGGCCGCAGGCTTCGCACTGGAACATGATCCGCAGGCGCAAGCTCTCTCCGACCTGCAGGACGGTGCCGGAAGCGAGACAGCTTGTATCGGTATCGAGCAGGAGGTTTTCGCGCAGTGCATGCGCAGGGAGACCGAGCTCCTCGTATGCCGCGCTGCCGGCCAGCAGCAGCTGGCGCGGCGAGCGCGCGTCCGCGTGGAGGTCGCCGGCGATGCCGATGCCGGCCAGCACCTGCAGGCTGTCGCTGGACACGGGCGGCTGGCCCTTCACCGCGCGCGAGGCGAGGCGGACAAGGCGGACGAGGGGGCCCGCGCTCACACGCTCACACCGCCACCGGCGCCTTGATGCCCGGATGCGACTCGTAGCCGACGACCTCGAAGTCCTCGTAGCGGTAGTCGAACAGCGAGTCCGGCTTGCGCTTGATGACGAGTTTCGGCAGCGGGAAGGGCTCGCGCGACAGCTGGAGTTCGGCCTGTTCCAGGTGGTTCGAATACAGGTGGCAGTCGCCGCCCGTCCAGACGAAGTCGCCCACGTCCAGGCCGGCCTGCTGCGCCATCATGTGGGTCAGCAGCGCATACGAGGCGATGTTGAAGGGCACGCCGAGGAAGATGTCCGCGCTGCGCTGGTAGAGCTGGCAGGACAGCTTGCCGTCGGCGACATAGAACTGGAAGAAGGCGTGGCAGGGCGGCAGCTTCATTTGCGGGATGTCGGCCACGTTCCAGGCGGAGACGATCATGCGGCGCGAGTCCGGCGTATTCTTGATCTGCTCCAGCACCTGGGCGATCTGGTCGATATGTCCGCCGTTCGGCGCCGGCCAGTTACGCCACTGATAGCCGTAGATGGGGCCGAGGTCGCCGTTCGCATCGGCCCATTCGTCCCAGATCGAGACGCCATTGTCCTTCAGGTAGGCGATGTTGGTCGATCCCTGGAGGAACCAGATTAGTTCATGGATGATCGACTTCAGATGCACCTTCTTGGTGGTCACCAGCGGAAAACCTTCGGCCAGGTCGAAGCGCATCTGGTGGCCGAACACGGACAGGGTGCCGGTACCGGTGCGGTCGGTCTTGAGCGCGCCGTGCTCTTTCACATGGCGCATGAAGTCGAGGTATTGGCGCATTGCTGTCCTTCGGTGCTGTTTATCTGATCCAACCTGCTATTTTAACGTATTTGCAAACAGGGCCAGGGCTTCGCGCAGGCGCGCTTCCGGCACCGCCAGCAGGTTGTCGCCGACGTACAATTCGAAATAGCTGGTGCCGGGCAGTACACCGTGCGAGATGCGGTTGAACAGCCAGATGCCGTGGCGTTCGGCCAGCTCCTGCCGGATCGCCAGCGCGCGCTCGCGATCCACCGGCAGGTGCAGGTGCAGCATGTTGGCGGCGGGTTTGGCCGGGTTGACGCGGATCTCCGGGTGGGCGGCGAGCAGCGCGTACAGCAGCTCGGTGCGGCGGAAGTAGTCCGGCATGGCGGCCAGGCGCGCGTCGAACTGCATGGCGGCCGACACCACGTAGGGCGAGCGGTGGATCACGTTGCCGCCCTGGCGCCGGAACCATTCGGCGGCGCGGTCGACGAAGGCTCGGGTGCCGAGCAGCAGCGCGCCGCCTAGGCCGCCGATGCCCTTGTACAGCGACAGGTAGACGGAATCGAAGCCGGCCGCGATCTCGCGCGCGCTGCGGCCGAAGCCCGCCTGCGCTTCCCACAGGCGGGCTCCGTCCATGTGCAGGTGGATGCCGTGCTCCTTGGAGTAGCCCTTGATGGCTTCCAGTTCGTCCCAGGGCGTCACCTGGCCGCCGATCTCGCGCATCGGGATCTCCATGCCGACTGCGCCCAGGCGGTCGGGCACGGCCTTCACATCCCCCAGCGTCCAGGGGCGGGTGCGCTCGCCCACCTGGAGCGCATCGAAGTGGCCGAGCATCTGGTAGTTGGAACGTTCGTGCACGAAGATGTGCGAGGTCGGGTGCAGGGCGGCGGGTGCGTTGCCGCGGTCGGCGCAGGCCAGGCGCAGGGCCGTCACCTGCGCCATGGTGCCGCTGACGCAGAAGACGGCTGCCTCGAAACCTAGCAGGGCGGCGACCTTGTTCTCGAAGCTCTCGATCAGGGCGCCGGCGCCGTAGACGTCGTGTTCGATGCCATGGCGTTCGCACCAGGCGGCCATGGCGGCGTACATGTCGGCAGGCGTGCGGGCGCGGTGGCCCGGGAAGACAGTGTCGCAGCGGCGGATGAGTTCAGCGTCGGTCAAGATGGGCTCCAGGGATGGGGCACAACTTTACACCGAATGGTGACTTATCGGAATGACCGGGAACGCGTTTGTAGATACCGTCTTGCCCGTCAAGCCTCACATCGCAAATGTTGGATCGTAAGGCTTGCCGGTGTAGACGACACCGAAGCAAAGATGTGCCAGTTTGCG
>NZ_LMOJ01000027.1 GCF_001424165.1 Massilia sp. Leaf139 | reverse complement strand
GACTTCCCGGAAACCTGTAAAACAGTCCAAATCGATACGTGTCCCCGACGGCTTCCTGAATTTTTTCTCTGAGCATCATAGGGTCATTCTCTGCTTTAGAAGCAGGAGGCGGCGCAAGAGGCCAGGGCGTGACTCACAGTGACCGTTCCTGGCAATCCCTGCCTAAACATAGGTGCTCCGATAAAGAAACTCATGAGTAATCGCCGCCCTCGACAACGCTGACCACATAGACGTCTGCTTCTGGCCGAAAGCGGACGTCAATCGCAAACAGTGTAAGTGTCAGCTCATCATAAATGCAAGTGACGCTTCGATGCATCTAGCGCCAGATAAAACTGCTCATTAAAAACAAAAACCGCGCCGTCATGAGAGAGCGCGGTTTTGGGAAACGCGACAGGGCGACGCCTACTTGATCATCGACTCCAACGCAAACAGCTCCGCCGGATTCTCCCGCTGCCGAATCACGTGCACTTGCTCGCCATCGACCATCACTTCGACCGCGCGCCCGCGCGTGTTGTAATTCGAGGCCATCGTCATGCCGTAGGCGCCGGCGCTGAGCATGGCCAGCAGGTCGCCCGGTTCGACGGCCAGTGCGCGCTCGCGCGCCAGCCAGTCGCCCGATTCGCAGACCGGGCCGACGATGTCGTAGACGGCTTTCTCGCCCTCGCGCGGCACCACCGGCTGCATGTCCATCCAGGCGCCGTACAGGGTCGGGCGCATCATGTCGTTCATGGCGGCGTCGATGATGCAGAAGTTCTTTTCCACGCCCGGTTTCAGGAATTCGACCTTCGTGACCAGCACGCCGGTGTTGGCGACGATCGAGCGGCCCGGTTCGAAGATCACCTTGATCGGACGGCCGCCATCGCGGCCGGCGCCCCAGGCGTCGATGCGCGCGAACAGGCGTCCCAGGTAGTCGCCGACCGGTACCGGCGCCTTGTCGCCGGCCACGCCGTAGTCGACGCCGAGACCGCCGCCGATGTCGAGGTGGTGCAGGTGGATGCCCTCGGTGTCCAGCGTGTCGATCAGTTCGATCAGCTTATCGAGCGCTTCCAGCAGCGGCGCGTCGTCCAGCAGCTGCGAGCCGATGTGGCAGTCGATGCCGACCACGTCCAGGTGGGGCAGGGCGGCGGCGGTGCGGTAGGTGTCCAGGGCATCGTCGAAGGCGACGCCGAACTTGTTCGCCTTCAGGCCGGTCGCGATGTACGGGTGGGTCTTGGCGTCGACGTTCGGGTTCACGCGCAGCGAAACAGGCGCGCGCTTGCCCATGCTGCCGGCGACCTCGTTCAGGCGGTGCAGTTCGGGGATCGACTCGACGTTGAAGCAGAGGATGCCCTTGTCCAGCGCCAGGCGCATCTCGGCTTCGGTCTTGCCCACGCCCGAGAAGATCACTTTATTTGGATCGCCGCCGGCGGCGATAACGCGCAGCAGTTCGCCGCCCGAGACGATGTCGAAGCCGGCGCCTTCACGCGCCAGCAGGTCGAGGATGGCCAGGTTCGAATTGGCCTTCATCGCATAGCAGACCAGGGCGTCGCGGCCGCGGCAGGCGTCGGCATAGGCGGCGAAGTTTTCCAGCAGCGCCGCTTTCGAATACACATAGGCGGGGGTGCCGAAAGCTTCGGCGATTTTCGGCAAAGCGGTGCTCTCGGCGTGCAGTACGCCGTCTTGGTACGAAAAGTGGGACATGTATGGCTTATTGGACGGGGACGTTGGCGGGTGTCGGGGTCGGCGGCTGCGCTGGCACCGGGGCGGCGTCCGAAGCGGGGCCGACGATTGGCGTGACGGGTTTGGCCGGCGTCACGGGTGCGGCGGCAGCCGCAGGAACGGGCCTGGCCGGCGGCTTCGGCATGTAGAGCGGGCCGGTCTGGCCGCAGCCGGCAAGCACCAAGGCCAGCGCAGCAGGGAGCACATAAGGTGACTTCACGATTAGAATCACGGTTTGATCAAGACCTTGGAGTGTAGCATGACCGAATCCGAATTTTTGGACCTGGCCGATTCGACGCTGAAGCGCATCGAAACCTGTTTCGACAACCTCAACGACCAGGATGTGGTCGACGTCGAGTGCAAGCGCAGCGGCAACGTGCTTGAAGTCGAGTTCATCGCCAACGGCTCGAAGATCATCATCAACAGCCAGGCGCCGCTGCAGGAGATGTGGATGGCGGCGCGTTCGGGTGGGTACCATTACAAGCGCGTGGGCGACGAGTGGCGGAATACGCGCGACGACAGCGAGTTTTTTACCGCGTTATCGGATGTCGCGACGCAGCAGGGTGGGGCGCCGGTTAAGTTGGGGTGATGCGTACCTAACGCGGGCATGCGCGCCCTAGCTTGTTCCGCCGTTCGTAGGGCGCGCATGCCCACGCGTTACGGCCTTCGAA
The DNA here is from genome assembly GCF_001424165.1 of Massilia sp. Leaf139. Lineage (GTDB taxonomy): Bacteria > Pseudomonadota > Gammaproteobacteria > Burkholderiales > Burkholderiaceae_D > Telluria. The sequence goes on along the minus strand of NZ_LMOJ01000027.1, from coordinate 163,498 downwards.
AAACAAACGGCGCGGTATTACCCGCGCCGTTTGCATATCGATGAAAGAATATTTCACGGATGAGCACCCGCCGAAATATTCTTTCAACCCATTTAAAACAACTCGTTCCTCACCGCGTCCTGCGCCTTCTGCTGCGCCGGCGCCGGCGTCGTCCCGCCATCGAGCGAAGTCACGCCCGTGCCCGGCGGGTTCTCCGCATAGTAATACTCGCCGCCGGCCATGATCAGCCCTGCCGGCACCGGCCGTTCCTCGACCGGTACGCTCTTGAGCACGGTCTGCATGTAGCCGATCCAGATCGGCAGCGCCAGGCCGCCGCCCGTCTCCTTGTTGCCCAGGTTTTTCGGCTGGTCGTAACCCATCCAGGCGATGCCGACCAGCTTTGGCTGGTAACCGGCGAACCAGGCGTCGATCGAGTCGTTAGTCGTGCCGGTTTTACCGGCGATGTCGTTGCGCTTGAGGATTTGCGAGGCCTTGGCCGCGGTGCCGTAGCGCGCCACGTCCTTCAACATGCTGTCCATCAGGTAGGCGTTCCTGGCATCGATCACGCGGTTCGCTTCCATGCCGGCGCGATCCGGGCGCGCTTCCGACAGCACCTTGCCCGCGCTGTCGGTCACCTTCGAGATCAGGTAAGGGCTGATTCGGTAGCCGCCGTTGGCGAACACGGCGTAGGCGCCGGCCATCTGCAGCGGCGTGGTGGCGCCGGCGCCGAGCGCCAGCGTCAAATACGGCGGGTTCTTTTCGGCGTCGAAGCCGAAGCGGGTCGCGTATTCCTGGCCGTAGCGCGCGCCGATGCGGTTCAGGATGCGGATCGAGACCATGTTCTTCGACTTGGTCAGGCCGCGGCGCATCGTCATCTGCCCTTCGTACTTGGCGTCGTAGTTCTTCGGCTCCCAGGCTTGTCCCCCGGTCTGGCCGGCATCGAAGGAGATCGGCGCGTCGTTGACCAGCGTTGCCGGCGACAGGCCGCGTTCCAGCGAGGCCGAATAAATGAAGGGCTTGAACGAGGAACCCGGCTGGCGCCAGGCCTGGGTCACGTGGTTGAATTTATTCCGGTTGTAGTCGAAGCCGCCGACCAGGGCCTTGATGGCGCCGTCCTCGGTGCTGGCCGAGACGAAGGCCGATTCGACCAGCGGCATCTGCGTGATCTTCCAGTCGGCGCCGCCTTCCTGCATCACGCGAATCAGCGCGCCGCGGCGGATGCGGCGGTTCGGCTGCGCCTTGGCGGACAGCCAGCTCGATGCAAAGGAGAGGCCCGGCCCGGTGATCTTGATCTCTTCGCCGGAGGCCAGCACCGCGGTCACGCTCGTGCTCGAGGCTTGCAGCACGACGGCGGCCACGATGTCGTCGCTGTCGGGCTTCTCGGCCAGTTCCGCTTCGATGGCTTCGTCGGCTTCGGTCTTGTCCTTCGGGATCTCGATATACGATTCCGGGCCGCGGTAAGGATGGCGGCGCTCGTAGTCCATGACGCCGCGGCGTACGGCGAGGTAGGCCGCGTCCTGGTCGGCCTTGGTGATCGTGGTGAACACGTTCAGGCCGCGCGTATAGGTGTCTTCCTTGAACTGTTCGTACACCAGCTGGCGCGCCATTTCGGCCACGTATTCGGCATGCACGCCGAAGGCGGTGCTGTCGGATTTGATTTTGAGTTCCTCGTTCTTTGCCGTCTCGAACTGGGCGTCGGTGATGTAGCCGAGCGAATGCATGCGCTGCAGGATGTACTGCTGGCGCGTCTTGGCGCGGGTCGGATTGACGACGGGGTTGTAGGCGGAAGGGGCCTTGGGCAGGCCGGCCAGCATGGCCGCTTCGGCGACCGTGATGTCGCGCAGGTCTTTGCCGAAATAGATCTGGGCCGCCGACTGGAAGCCGAAGGCGCGCTGGCCCAGGTAGATCTGGTTCATGTAAACCTCGAGGATCTGGTCCTTGGTCAGGTTCTTCTCGATCTTCCAGGCCAGCAGTGCCTCATAGGCCTTGCGTTTCAGGGTCTGTTCCGACGACAGGAAGAAGTTGCGGGCCACCTGCTGGGTGATGGTCGAGGCGCCCTGGCGCGAGCCGCTGGTGGCGTTGTGCAGGGCCGCGCGCAGCACGCCCCAGTAGTCGACGCCGCCGTGCTGATAGAAGCGGTCGTCCTCGATCGAGAGCACGGCCTTTTTCATCACGTCCGGGATTTCCTTGAAACGCACCAGCGTGCGCCGCTCTTCGCCGAACTCGCCGATCAGGACGTTATCGGCGGTGAAGATTCGCAGCGGCATCTTGGGGCGGTAGTCGGTGATGGTGTCGAGCGCCGGCAGGTTCGGGTAGGCCATCGCCAGCGCGAACACGACCAGCAGAACGCCCACCAGGGCCAGGCCCGCCAGTGCGCCAATGGCCCACAGGAACAGGCGTTTCGGGCTGAACTTGTTCGGCGCCGGAGAATTCGTCGTTTGAGATTTCATGCTGAGTTTCACAATATTGATCCGCCTCATTATAAGTCACTCGATTCGGCGGTGGCGCGGACTCAGCCTTAGGAGGTGTGGCCTGGCTGACAAAGGCTTTGTGGCCTAGGTGACAAGAGGTATTACCAAGGGGATATCGGAGTGTGGCGTCCCCGTCTGATTGTAATGTTCCAGTGTAGAAATATCTTGTCGGTGCGCACTATTCTCGCTAGCATTTGCTGCAGTGCCTGAGGTAAACAGGTCTTGTTTTGCTTTCATACAGAGATTTTTCCCGCACGCGGGCGTTGAATATTTTGGCCTGAGCCAGGCCGCAGCTGAGGGAGTACGCTCGTGATCAATCTAGGTTCCTTGTTCGGGAAGTCGAGCCCTCCGCTCGCCGGACTCGACATCAGCACGTCGGGCCTGCGCCTGGTCGAGCTGGCCGATGCCGGCAAGGGCGTGCTGCGCCTGGAGCGCCATGCCTTCGAGGCGCTGCCGCGCGGCGCCGTCGTCGACGGTAACATCGAAAACTTCGACCAGGTGGCCGAGGCCGTGCGCCGCATCTGGAAGAAGAGCGGCACCCGTGCCCGCAACGTGGCGCTCGGCATGCCGCCGGCCGCCGTCATCACCAAGAAAATCATACTCCCGGCCGGCATGGCCGAGGATCAGCTGGAAGTGCAGGTCGAATCCGAAGCTAGTCAGTACATCCCCTTCGCGCTCGACGAGGTGAGCCTGGACTTCGACGTGGTCGGCCCGGTCGCCAATTCGCCCGAGGACATGGAAGTGATGCTGGCCGCAGCGCGCCGCGAAAAGGTCGAGGATCGCGTGGCGATCGCCGAAGCGGCCGGCCTGACCGCCACCGTGATGGACATCGAATCCTATGCCGCGCGCGCCGCGCTGGAACGGGCCGCGCCCGCCGGCAGCGACAAGATCGTGGCCCTGTTCCAGATCGGCGCCGGCATGACCCACGTCTCGATGCTGCAGGACGGTGACACCATTTATGAACGCGAGCAGCCCTTCGGCGGCAACTCGCTCACGCAAGACATCGTGCGCACCTATGGCATGGCTTACGAGGAAGCGGAAACCCGCAAGAAGTCGGGCGACCTGCCGGAAAACTTCCGCGCCGACGTGCTCACGCCCTTCCTGGAAAGCGCGGCCATGGAAGTCACGCGCGCGATCCAGTTCTTCTTCACCTCGACGCCCTACACCCGCATCGACCAGATCTGGCTCGCCGGCGGCAGCGCCCAGTTGCCCGGCCTGGTCGAGCTGGTCGGCGGGCGCACGCGCATCCCGACCGGCCTGGTGGCGCCCTTCGACGGCATGCTGCTGGCCCCCGGCCTGCGCGAAGCGCAGCTGCGCGCGGAAGGCCCGTCCTATCTGGTTGCCTGCGGCCTCGGCCTGCGGAGGTTTGGCTGATGATCCGGATTAACCTGCTCCCGCACCGGGAAGCGAAACGCAAACAGAAGCAGACGGCCTTCGTCGCCATGCTGGTGCTCGGCGCCCTGCTGGGCGTGGCCGTCGTGCTGCTGGTCGGCGGCTGGAACGCCAGCCGCATCGCCATCCAGGAACAGCGCAACACCGTGCTCTCCACCGAGAACGCTGAACTCGACAAGAAGATCAAGGACATCGCCACCCTGAAGGAAGAAATCAACGCCCTGAAATCGCGCCAGCAGGCCGTCGAAGATCTGCAGGGCGATCGCAACCAGCCGGTCTACCTGTTCGACGAACTGGTGCGCCAGACGCCGGACGGCGTGTATCTGCGCGGCTTCGAGCAGAACGGCCAGCGCGTGATCCTGAACGGTTACGCCCAGTCGCAGGAACGCGTGGCCGAACTGCTGCGCAACCTGTCGGGCAATTCGCCCTGGCTCGAGCGTCCCGACCTCACCGAGGTGAAGGCGGCCACGCTCACCCAGGGCAAGATCGTGCGCAAGGCGGTCGAGTTCACGCTGGCGGTCAACATCAAGCGCGCCCGCGAAGCCGAGGAAGCCGAAGAAGGCAAAGGGAAAGCCCCGCTGGCCGGTATCGCCAAGGCGGAAGAAAGCAAGCCATGAACATCGACCTGAAACAAATGAGCGCCGACCTGTCGGCGCAATTCCAGGGCCTGCAGGGACGCCCGCCCGGCCTGTGGCCGCTGGCGCCGCGCCTGCTGTGCGCAGCCGGCGTGATGGCGCTGGTCGTCGTCCTCGGCTACTTCCTGTACTGGAGCGGACAGTTCGAAACCCAGGAGTCGCTGGCGAACCAGGAAGCGACGCTGCGCGACGAATACCGCACCAAGATCGCGCAGGCCGTGAACCTGGAAGCGCTGCAGGCGCAGAAGATCCAGGTCGACCAGTCGGTCGAGCGCCTGGAAAAGCAGTTGCCGAGCAAATCCGAGATGGCCGCGCTGCTGTCGGACATCAACCAGGCGGGCGTCGGCCGCGGCCTCGCCTTCCAGCTGTTCCGTCCGGATCAGATCGTGGTGCGCGACTACTACGCCGAACTGCCGATCGCCATCGAACTGACCGGCAACTACCACGACCTGGGCGCCTTTGCGGCCGACATGGCCCACCTGCCGCGCATCGTCACCCTGAACAACATGCGCCTGAAGACCGGCAAGGACGGCGGCCTGACCCTGGAAGCGATCGCCAAGACCTTCCGCTACCTCGACGCCGACGAACTGGCGACCCAGAAAGCGGCGCGCCTAAAAGCGAAGAAGAACAAGAAAGCGGAGGGCGCGGCGCCATGATCTCGACAAAGATGAGCCTGCCGCTGCTGGCGGCCCTGCTGCTGGCCGGCTGCGGCGACAGCGACGTGCGCGAAGTGCGCACCTGGATGGAAGAAACCAAGGCGCAGACAAAACCGCAGGTGAAGCCGCTGCCGGCGCCGAAGGAATTCGTGCCCTATGCCTACAACCAGGCGCAGGCGCCGGATCCGTTCAGCGCTGACAAGCTGGCAGGGCCGGGCGCGCTGGCGCCGGAGCCGAATGCGGCGCAACCGGACTTGAACCGCCCTCGTGAAGCGTTGGAGAACTATCCTCTCGACACTATGCGGATGGTCGGTATGATGCAGAAGGGCGGCGTCAGCTTTGCGCTGGTGCAGATCGAACGCAGCGTCTATCGCGTGCGCGCCGGACAGCGCCTGGGCCAGAACTTCGGCCAGGTAACGCGCGTGACCCCGGTCGCGGTGGAGATCCGGGAAATGGTACAGGACGCGGGCGGCGATTGGGTCGAGCGGATATCGAAGCTGGAATTGCAGGAAAGTAAGGAGATCGGGAAATGACCCCATTCGCAATCAATCGCCTGAAGGGCGCGGTACGAACGCTGCTGGTGCCGGTGCTGCTGGCGCTGGGCGGCGCCGCCTACGCCCAAGACAATGCCATTGAGTCGATCAGTGCGAACCAGCAGGGCGCGAACGTGGTGGTCAACATCGCGATGAAGAACGCCCCGAATAAACTGCCGCTCGGTTTCGCGATCACGAATCCGGCGCGCATCGCGCTCGACTTCGGCGCCACCAGCAATGCCACCGGCAAGAGCGCCCAGGAGATCAACCTCGGCGAAGTGCGCGGCGTGAACGTGGTGCAGGCCGGCGAACGCACGCGTCTGGTGATGAACCTGAAGCGCCAGGCCAGCTATTCGACGGCAATCGAGGGCAAGTCGATCCTGGTGACGGTCGCCGGCAGCGGCGCGGCGGCAGCGCCGGCCGCAGCCCCGGCCCAGGACACGCCGGCCCAGGCCGCGGCCCCGCGCCAGACCCTGCGCAACCTCGACTTCCGCCGCGGCAACGACGGCGAAGGCCGCGTCGTGGTCGACCTGCCGAACAATGCGGTGGCCGTCGACGTGCGCCAGCTCGGCAACAAGGTGCAGGTCGATTTCATGAATACCGGCCTGCCGGAACCCCTGCGCCGCCGCCTGGACGTGACCGATTTCGGCACGCCGGTCTCGCGCGTGACCACCAGCAGCATCGGCGCCAACGTGCGCATGGTGATCGAAGCGCAGGGCCAGTGGGAACAATCGGTGTTCCAGAGCGACACCCAGCTGGTGGTCGCCGTGCGTCCGGTGAAGGAAGACCCGAACAAGCTGGTGCAGGGCACCCAGGGCTACCGCGGCGAGAAGATCAGCTTCGACTTCCAGAACATCGAAGTGCGCGCCGCGCTGCAGGCGGTGGCCGACATTTCGGGCCTGAACATCATCGCCAGCGATTCCGTCGCCGGCAGCTTGACCCTGCGCCTGAAGGACGTGCCCTGGGATCAGGCGCTCGACGTGATCCTGCAGTCGAAGGGCCTGGACATGCGCAAGAACGGCACCGTCATCTGGATCGCGCCGAAAGAGGAACTGCTGACCAAGGAAAAGCTCGAACTCGAACAGCGCGCGCAGATTTCCGATCTGGAGCCGCTGAAGTCGGAGATCTTCCAGCTGAACTACCAGAAGGCCGAAGCTTTCCGTACCGTGTTCGGCCTGGACGCGAACGGCGCGGCCACCAGCGGCGACAACCGCAACCGCGTGCTGTCCAAGCGCGGCAGCGCGATCATCGATCCGCGCACCAACCAGCTGTTCGTGACCGATATCGCCTCGAAGATCGAAGACATCCGCATGCTGATCCAGAAGACCGACGTCGCCTCGAAGCAGGTGCTGATCGAAGCGCGCCTGGTCGAAGCGAACGACGGCTTCTCGCGCAACCTCGGCGCCAAGATCGGCTTCAACGACATGCGCGCCCTGCGCGGCGGCGACCAGGGCTACGGCATCGGCGGCAACAACCGCGTCGCCATCGGCGGCAATCTGGTCGGCGTCGGCCAGGACACGCTGCAGACTCCGGACAAGGGCGATTCGTACACCAACACCACAATGGTGAACCTGCCGGCAGCGGCGATCGGCGGTATCTCGCCGTCGAGCATCGCGTTTTCCCTGTTCTCGTCGGCCGACAACCGCTTCCTGAACCTGGAGCTGTCGGCGCTGGAAGCGGATGGCAAGGGCAAGATCATTTCCAGCCCGCGCGTGGTCACCGAGGACAAGATGGTGGCCGTGATCGAGCAGGGTATCGAACTGCCGTACCAGGTTGCGTCCTCGAGCGGCGCCACCTCGATCGAATTCAAGAAGGCCAACCTGCGCCTGGAAGTCACGCCGCAGATCACGCCCGACGGCAACGTCGTGCTGGATGTGGACGTGAGCAAGGATTCGAAGGGAGAAGAAACGCGCGCCGGCTTCGCCATCAACACCCAGCACGTGAAGACCAAGGTCATGGTCGAAAACGGCGGGACGGTGGTGCTGGGCGGGATCTACCAGCAGTCCGAGCGCGACAGCGTGTCGAAGGTGCCGCTGCTGGGCGACGTGCCGGTGGTCGGCTACCTGTTCAAGACCCAGGGCCGCGAGAAGTCGAAGACCGAACTGCTGGTCTTCATCACGCCGAAGATCGTCGCCGACCGCGCGGCGGCAGGGCGCTGAGCGCCGCCTGAGAGACACCAACCCCCAACCAACACCCGGTGCCGGATCGTCCTGTCGACGTTCCGGCATTTTTTACAGCTGACAAAGAACAGGAACAACAACATGCTGCAAGCATCCACCCGTACTTCTTCCGCGGCCGTCAAGCGCACGGCGGCCCTGACCCTGATCGCCGCCGCGGTGCTGAGCGCCTGCGGCGGCGGCGGCGGCGATCCCGGCGCGGTGCCGCCCAAGTCCGGCACCGGCACCGGCACCACGCCTACCACGCCCACCACGCCCACCACGCCGACGACCCCGACCCCGGTCGCGACCGAAACCAAAGTCGCCGTGACCCTGGCCGACGGTTCCGGCAATGCGGTGAACAGCCTGTCCGGCGGCCAGAGCGGCACGCTGAAGGCAACTGTCCTGGGCCCGGACGGCAAGCCCGCGACGAATGCGATCGTGCAGTTCGCTTCCGCGACCGAGGGCATGGTCGTCTTCACGCCGGAGACCGGTTCGGCCCTGACCGACGCCAACGGCGTGGCCACCGTGCTGGTCAAGCCGGCCACCTACACGACCGCCGGCGCCCTGGCCCTGAGCGCGACCGCGGTCGTCGAAGGCAAGACCGGCAGCAATGGCATGAACATCGCCATCGGCGCGGCGCCGCTCACCGTCGGCGCGCTCTCGTTCGCGCCGGCCCCGACCGGCGCGCTGCCGGCCTTCAGCACCCTCGCCCTGAACATTCCGGTCACCAGCGCCGGCCAGAAGGCGGACGTGTCGACCGGCCTGGCGCTGACCTCGCTGTGCGTCGGCGACGGCACCGCGACCCTAGTGCCGGGCGCGATGAGCAATGGCGTGCAGACGGCCACCTATACGAACAAGGGCTGCGTGCGCCAGAAAGACATCATCACGGCGGCGATCGGCAATTCGAGCCAGACGATCGGCATCGACGTCACCGCGGCCAACATCGGCACCGTGCAGTTCGCCAGTTCGAGCGCCACCGGCACCTCGATCGTGCTGAAGGGTTCCGGCGGCCAGGGCCGCTCGGAATCGGCGCAGGTGACCTTCCGCGTCGTCGACCAGCAGGGCAACGGCCTGGCCGGCGTCGATGTCGATTTCAGCGCCACGACCTATACCGGCAACCTCGCCATCAGCCCGCTGCGCGCCACCACCGACAGCACGGGCAACGTCAGCGCCACGGTCTCCTCGGGCACGATCCCGACGCCGGTGCGCGTGATCGCCACCGCGCGCCGCAACGGCGCCAGCATCACCGGCCTGTCCGACACGCTGACGATCTCGACCGGCCTGCCGATCCAGCGCTCGATGTCGCTGAGTGCCGAAAAGGTCAACTTCGAAGGCTGGGAGTACGACGGCGAGACGGTCAAGGTGAGCGCGCGCATGGCCGACCAGTACGGCAATCCGGTGTCGGATGGCACCGCCGTCAACTTCGTCACCGAAGGCGGCGCCATCGGCAGCGCGTCCCAGGGCGCCTGCCTGACTTTGAACGGCGAATGCTCGGTCGACCTGCGCAGCCAGAACTTCCGTCCGACCAATGGCCGCGTCTCGCTGCTGGCCTTTGCCCAGGGCGTCGAAACCTTCGTCGACATGAACGGCGACGGCCAGTACAGCTGCACCGACTTCGTCGACGCCAACGGCAACGTGCCGGCGACCTACCGTCCGCTGGTCGACACCTGCCGCTCCGGCGGCGAGCCGTTCACCGACATGGGCGACGCCTTCCTCGACAACAACGTCAACGGCACCTACAACCCGGCCGACAACGACCTGCCGTTCCCGTACAACCGCGGCAGCTACGCCGCGGCCGGCAACGGCAAGTGGGGCCTGAACTACATCCGCATGCCGCTCGAGGTCGTGTTCAGCGGCTCGTTCGCGAGCCTGACGCGCATGGTCTGCACGGGCAGCACCTGCCGCGACTGGACGGCGGCCGACGGCGCCGCCAACGAACTGGTCGATGCGGCCGGCACGGGCTGCAAGTCGCAGGACCTGTACGTGCGCATCGCCGATCTCCACGACAATCCGATGCCGGCGGGCACGACTGTGACGGTCTCGTCCGCGAACAAGGTAACGGCCTCGATCGTGGCGCCGGAGGCGATCGGATCGACGAATGCAGTCGGCGGCACCATCCATTGGCTGACCGTCACCCCGGAAGCGTCGTGTGCGGTAGGCGACATTACGCTCCAGGTGAAGACGCCAAAGGGTAATATTAGGGCGTTCAAGTTCAACGCAATCTAATGTGAAATCCGAAAATGTGTTTCTTGTCGGACTGATGGGGTCCGGCAAGACCACCATCGGCCGGCTGCTGGCGCGCCGGCTGAACAAGCGCTTCGTCGATTCCGACCACGCGATCGAGGCGCGCACCGGCGCCACGATCCCGTGGATCTTCGAGATCGAAGGGGAGGCCAGCTTCCGCCGGCGCGAAGCGGACATGATCCGCGAACTCACGGCCCAGCGCGGCATCGTGCTGGCCACCGGCGGCGGCGCCGTGCTCGACGCGGCCAGCCGCGCCCATCTCGCCGAACGCGGCACCGTCATCTACCTGCGCGCCGGCATCGGCAGCATCCTGCAACGCACCTCGCACGACAAGAACCGTCCGCTATTGCAGACGGCCGACCCGCGCCGCAAGCTCGAAGAGCTGCTGGCCCAGCGCGAACCGCTGTACCGCGAGATTGCGGACCTCGTCATCGATACCGGCCGACCTAACGTACAATCGATGGTTCAGACAATTTTGGACCAGCTCGACGCGCTCAATTCGGCGCGCTCGCGGCGCGCAAGGGCGGCATCGATGAATCAAACGGCACACACCAATCTCAACGTCGAACTGGGCGAGCGCAGCTACCCGATCGCGATCGGCCCGGGCGTGCTCGGCGACAGCGCGCTGCTGGCGCGTCAGCTGGCCGGCACCAAGGTCGCCATCGTCACCAACACCACCGTCGCGCCGCTCTATCTGGACAAGGTGGCCGCGCCGCTGCGCGCGGCCGGACGCGAGGTGGTCGAGATCGTCCTGCCCGACGGCGAAGAGCACAAGGGTTGGGGCTCGCTGATGGCCGTGTTCGACGCGCTGCTGGCGAATAAATGCGACCGCAAGACGACCCTGGTCGCCCTCGGCGGCGGCGTCATCGGCGACCTGACCGGCTTTGCCGCCGCCAGCTACATGCGCGGCGTGCCCTTCGTGCAGATCCCGACCACGCTGCTGGCGCAGGTCGATTCCTCGGTCGGCGGCAAGACCGGCATCAACCACCCGCTCGGCAAGAACATGATCGGCGCGTTTTATCAACCGCGCGCGGTGCTGGCCGATACCAGCACCTTGTCGACCCTGCCGGACCGCGAGCTGTCGGCGGGCCTGGCCGAAGTGATCAAGCACGGCGCCATTCTCGACGCCGCCTTCTTCGACTGGATCGAAGCGAACATCGCCCGCCTGGTGGCGCGCGATCCGCAGGCGCTGTCGCACGCGATCGCGCGCTCCTGCGAGATCAAGGCCGACGTGGTGCGCAAGGACGAACGCGAAGGCGGCCTGCGCGCCGTGCTGAACTTCGGCCACACCTTCGGCCATGCGATCGAGGCCGGCCTCGGCTACGGCACCTGGCTGCACGGCGAAGCCGTCGGTTGCGGCATGGTGATGGCGGCCGACCTGTCGCGCCGCCTCGGCCTGATCGACGACGCCAGCGTCGAACGCGTGCGCGCGCTGGTGAAAGCCGCCGGCCTGCCGACCGTGGCGCCGAACCTCGGCGTCGCGCGCTGGATCGAGCTGATGGAAGTGGACAAAAAGAACGAGGGCGGCGCCATCAAGTTCATCCTGCTGAAGCCACTGGGCAGCCCGAGCATCGCAAGTGTGCCGCGGGAAGTGCTGGAAGCCACCCTGGAAGCCTGCATACAACATTAAGGAAGCCGCATGATCGATTTCGACGCCCACCTTGCCCCGTATGCCGCGCATTCGAAGGGTTCGCGCGGACGCCGATACGAGGAACCGGCGCCCGGTTCGCGCAGCCAGTTCCAGCGCGACCGCGACCGCATCATCCATTCGACGGCCTTCCGCCGCCTCGAGTACAAGACGCAGGTCTTCCTCAACCACGAGGGAGACCTGTTCCGTACGCGCCTGACCCATTCGATCGAGGTGGCGCAGATCGGGCGCACGCTGGCGCGCAGCCTGCGCCTGAACGAAGACCTGGTCGAGGCGACGGCCCTCGCGCACGACCTCGGCCACACGCCCTTCGGCCACGTCGGTCAGGACGTGCTCAACGAATGCATGAAGGACTACGGCGGCTTCGAGCACAACCTGCAAAGCCTGCGCGTGGTGGATCACCTGGAAGAGCACTACGGCGCCTTCGACGGCCTGAATCTCACCTTCGAGACGCGCGAGGGCATTTTGAAGCACTGCTCGCTGAACAATGCGCGCACGCTGGGCGAGCTGGGCCAGCGCTTCCTCGACAAGACCCAGCCGAGCCTGGAAGCGCAGCTGACCAATCTCGCCGACGAGATCGCGTACAACAACCACGACATCGACGACGGCCTGCGTTCGGGCCTGCTCACGATGGCGCAAATGGAAGAAGTCGACCTGTTCGCGCGCCACCGGCATGCGGTGGAAGCGCAGTATCCCGGTTTGCCGGGCCGGCGTACGCTGTACGAGACGATTCGCCTGATGATCACCGCGATGACGGCCGACCTGGTCGACACCTCGGCCGCGCTGCTGCAGGACGCCGCGCCGCGCAGCATCGACGACGTGCGCACGTCGCCGCCGCTGATCCGCTTTTCGGACACGATGCGCGCCGAGACGACGGCCTTGAAACGCTTCCTGTATGCGAACCTGTACCGCCACTTCAAGGTCAACCGCATGCGCGTGAAGGCCAGCCGTATCGTGCGCGAGCTGTTCGACGCCTTCATGACGGATCCGGTGCTGCTGCCGCCGGACTACCAGGTAGCCTCGGGCGACACCATGAAACAGGCGAGGAAGATCGCCGATTACATCGCCGGCATGACGGATCGGTATGCGATTCGCGAGCACAAGCGGATTTTTTCGCTCGACGAGTTGTAGAGCAACGTGGTGGTATGTTGGGGCACGTACGCGTGGGCATGCCCACCCTACGGTGCACTGCAGCTACCATTGAGTTTTGACGTTAACGGTGGCGTAACGTAGGGTGGGCTCTCCGAGCCCACGCGTTCATCGCGCGCGCAGAGTTGGCGCCGGCTAGAACAAGCTCGGGCGGGCAAGATCCAACAACAGCTTCTTCACCGGCGCGGGCAGGGCAGCCTCGCCCACATCGGCCAGCTTCACCCACACATACCTTTCCGGCGTCGCACCGCGTTCGCGCAAGCTCACCTTGTGCGGATGGATATGCAGCTTGTAGTGCGTGAATACATGCACCAGCGGCAGCAGCGCCTGCACCTCCTCGGCCTCGCCGAGCGACGTCAACGACGCCGCCAACGCAATGCCGCCGTCATGCGCGACGTCGATGCCGACGTGGCCAGCGGCTTCCGGCAGCGACAGCAATCCGCCCCAGATCCCGCTGTCCGGACGCTGTTCGAGCAGCACCTGGCCGTCATGCAGGACGACCAGCATGTCGGCGCGCTTTTCCGGCGTGGCCTTCTTCGGTTTGCGCACCGGCAGTTCCTCGGTGCGGCCGGTGGCGTAGGCCACGCAGCGCGCCTGCAGCGGGCAGCGGCCGCAGTCGGGTTTCGAACGCGTGCACAGGGTCGCGCCCAGATCCATCAAACCCTGCGTGTACGACTCCATGCCCTCGAGCGGCAGCAGCGCCTCGGCGCGGCGCCAGAGACCGTCCTCGATGCGCTTCTCGCCCGGATAACCCTCGACGCCGAACACGCGCGCGAACACGCGTTTGACGTTGCCGTCCAGAATGGCGGCGCGGGTGCCGTTCGAAAAGGCGGTAATCGCGGCGGCGGTGGAGCGGCCGATGCCAGGTAAATCCGCCAGCAGGGCCGGATCGGCCGGGAACTGGCCGCCGTAGTCGCGCACCACGCGGATCGCGCAGGCATGCAGGTTGCGCGCGCGTGTGTAGTAACCGAGCCCGCTCCAGTGCGCCATCACGTCCTCGATCGGGGCATTCGCCAGATCCTGCACGGTCGGGAAGCGTTCCAGGAAGCGCGCGTAATAGCCGAGTACCGCGGCCACCTGCGTCTGCTGCAGCATGATCTCGGAGAGCCAGACGCGGTAGGCGTCGCGCGTGTTCTGCCAGGGCAGCGAGTGGCGCCCGTGCGCGCGCTGCCAGTCGATGACGGCTTGCGCAAAGCCCGGGTATTCCAGCGAATCGAATTCGGTCAAACGTTTCAAGCGGCTTCTTTCAAAGGGGTGTCGACGAGTGCGGCGCCGACGGCATCGTTCAGCGCGGCCAGGCGCCGGCGCTGCTGTTCCAGTTCGTCCTGGCTGGTCTCGAATGCGGCGATCTTCTGTTCCAGGCTGTCCGTCGCATCGTGGATGCGCTGGATCGACGAGAGACGATGGCGCAGCTGTTCCTTGTGCTGGCGGATCTGGGTCTCGAGCGGCACCATGAGCACCTTCAGCCAGGCCTCGACCTCGGCGTTGGCGGCGCGGAAGCTCCGGCGCACGCTCGAGACGATGGAGTCGAAGAAGCGTTCGAGCAGGGTGCTGCGGCTGGTCATGAGCAGGGTGGCGGTGCCGAACTGTTTGACATAGAGCGCCTCGACGGCCGCGATCTCGTCGCGGTAGCGCGCCAGCGACAGCGGCACCGGCGGCGACAAGGTAAGCCCGTGTTCGGCCGCGAAGCCGCGCACCATGGCGTCCATCACCGTGCCGATCTCGGCGACTTGCGCGGCGGCGCCATCGATGCTGGCGCGGGTGTTGTCGAAGAAGGCGCGCACCGGCGCGCGCATGCCGGTGGCGAAGCGCGCCGCATGCAGGGCCAGGCGCACGCTCTCGGCCTGGCGCGCCACGGCGTCCATGTCGAGCGTCGAATACAGCTCGGTCGACAGCGCCGCGAAGCGCGTGCGCGCGTCCTGCAGGCGCAGCAGGCCGGCGTCGAAATCCTTCCGCTCGGCCTCGATGCGGCGCATCATGTGCGCCAGCACGTTCTGATTCTTGCCCCTTAAACTTTTCAGTTCCTGCAGCTGCTCGACCAGGCCGCGTCCGCGCGCGTTCAGCGCCGCCGTCTGCGCGGCGTCGAGCGCCGCCAGATCCTCGCGCAGCGCGCCGCCGAGGATGGTCTTTTTTTGCGGGATCAGGCCGTGCAAGAGGGCCGCTTCGAGTTCGCCCAGGCGGCTGCGCTCGAACAGATCCATGTCGCCCTGGATGCGGCCGACCAGCGCCTTTTGCGCCGACACCGGATAGACCTGCTCGGGCGACAGGCCCAGCTGCCGGGCGACGCTGGCCTGCTGGCGCGCGATCTCGGCCGCATTCTCGTCCTCGCTGCGCAGCGCATCCCACATCGCGTCGATCTTGTTGAGGACGACGATGCGGCCCGGCCCCGCGCCGATATGGGTACGCCAGACCTCGATGTCGCTGCGCGTGACGCCGGTTTCGGCAGCCAGCACGAACAGCACCGCGTGCGCGTTCGGGATCAGGTTCAGCGTCAGTTCGGGCTCGGTGCCGATCGCGTTCAGCCCTGGCGTGTCGAGGATCACCAGGCCCTGTTTCAGCAGCGGGTGCGGCAGGTTGATGATGGCGTGGCGCCACTGCGAGATCTCGACCAGGCCGTCCGCACCGAGCGCGTCGGCCAGCTCCGGGTTCTCCGGATCGTACAGGCCGTAGGCCTGCGCTTCCTCGGGCGCGACGCGGCGCGTCATGCTGACCTGGCGGAAGGCCTGCGCCATGCGCTCGGGCGCGTCGAGCTCGAGCGGCAGCACTGTCCAGGCGGAGGCATCTTCGCGGAAGTCGCTGGTCGACAGCTGGCGCGCGCGGGTCTCGATCGGCAGCAGGCGGATGCAGGGTTCGTACGCGGCGTCCCACAGCAGTTCGGTCGGGCACATGGTGGTGCGGCCGGCGGAAGAGGGCAGGATGCGCTGGCCGTAGTCGGCAAAGAAGATCGCGTTGATCAGCTCGGATTTGCCGCGCGAGAATTCGGCGACGAAGGCAACCGAGAGGCGGTCGTCGCGCACCCGTGCCGCAGCCTGCGTCATGCGCTGGGCAGTTGCCGCATCCGCGATGTCGGCCCTGGCCAGAGCCGCGCGATAGTCGTCCAGTGCGGCTGCGATCGATGCGCGCCAGGCGCTGTAGTCTTGGATATCTTGCATGGTTTGCCCGTGAAATTGGCCTAGCGCTGGCAGGTGGCGCAGTAGAACGTCGACCGCTGCCCCTGCTTGATCTGGCGCACCGGCGCGCCACAGTTTCTGCAAGGCACTCCTGCACGATCATAGACGAAATACGTCTGCTGGAAATAGCCGGATTGACCATTCACGGCAATAAAGTCTTTTAAGGTGCTGCCGCCCTGGACGATGGCCTCCGCAAGGATCTCGCGGATCGCCGCCGCCAGCTTGTCGTAGCGGGCGCGGCTGATGCGGCCGGCCGGGGTCTTCGGGCTGATGCCGGCCTTGAACAGGCTTTCGCAGGCGTAGATATTGCCGACACCGACGACGATGTCGCCCGCCAGCAGCACCTGCTTGATGGGCGCGCTACGCTTACGCGTGGCCTTGTACAGCAAATCTGCCGAGAATTTGTCTTCGAGCGGCTCGACGCCGAGGCCGCGCAGCAGGATGTGCGCGTCGATATCGCCATCGTCATGCGCATGCCAGAGCACGGCGCCGAAGCGGCGCGGGTCGTTCAGGCGCAAGACCTGGGATTGGGACGGGGACTGCGCGCCATCGTTCACCACGAGGTCGAAGTGATCGTGCTTCTTCGGTTCGACGCCTGGCGGCAGCACGCGCAAATGGCCCGACATGCCGAGGTGGACGATGAGGGTGCCGGTGGCGAAGCCGATCAGCAGGTACTTGCCGCGACGGCCGACCTGCGTGATGCGCTGGCCCACCAGGGACTCCGCAAGGTGCGCCGGAAACGGCCAGCGCAGACCCTCGCGGCGGAACACGACCTGCTCGACGATGCGGCCTTCCAGGTGCGGCGCGACGCCACGCCGCGTGACTTCTACTTCGGGGAGTTCAGGCATGAAGATCTGACAAAATACTTGTAAATTCGTGTTGCGCCCGCGCACGCGCAACGGGGCTTGGGCGTAGAATCGAACATCATTCCACACATGGACTTGCCTTGAAAAACGCTTTCGTCATTGTAACCCTCTCCGGCCTGCTGTCGGCGTGTGCTGTGGCGCCGCAACAGCAGCCTGTTGCGCAATCGGCGCAGCTCTCGCCCGAGCAGCAAGCCGAGGCCAAGGCCGAGGCGCAGGCGAAGGCCGAGCGCGATGCGAAAGCCGAGCTCGAGGCTGAAAAGGCACGCCTGCCGAAGGTCGAACTGACGAGCACGCTGCTGAACCAGCTGCTGAAAGCCGAATTCGCCTTCCGCGGCGGCGACTGGCAAGGCCCATATCTCACCATGCTGAGCCTGGCGCAGCAGACGCGCGACCCACGCCTTGCCCGGCGCGCCGCCGAGATGGCGCTGGCCGCGCGCCAGCCCGAAGACACCCTGGCCGCCGTGCGCCAGTGGCGCCAGCTCGACCCGGAATCCGACGAAGCGACCCAGTACTATCTGGGGATGGTGATCCTGTCCGACAATATCGCGGACGCGGAAGAAATTTTCCGCAAGCGCCTGGAGGGTGCCCCGGCGCCCGTGCGCGGCGTCGTGCTCTATCAGGTGCAGCAACTGCTTTCGCGCGCCAAGGACAAGGAAGCGGCCAATGCCATGCTGGAGCGGGTGGTGGCGCCGTACCGCAATACTCTCGAGGGCCATGTCGTCATGGCGCAAAGCGCGATGACGCGCGGCGACAAGGCCCAGGCTCAGCGCGAGGCGCGTGCCGCCCTGGCGCTGAAGCCCGATTCCGAAATCGCGGTATTGACCCTGGCACAGGCGGGCGAGAACGAAGCGCAGGTGCGCCAGCTGCTCTCGAGCTTCCTCGCGGCGAATCCGAACGCGCGCGAAGTGCGGGCAGCGCATGCGCGTTTGCTGGTCAACGAAAAACAGTTCGAGGCCGCGCGCAACGAATTCCTGTTGCTCGACAAGCAGCAACCCGACAACGTGACGACCCTGTACGCGCTGGGCGTGCTGTCGACGCAATTGAACGACCCGGCCGGCGCCGAGCGCTATTTCACCCGCTTCGTCGACGTGCTCGGACGCAATCCGGAAGACGAACGCGACCCGTCGAAAGCCCTGCTGATCCTGTCGCAGCTGGCCGAGGAGCGGGGCGATATCCCGGCCGCCGTCGGCTGGCTCGATAAGCTGCCGGAAGGCGACGAAAAGGCCGCCTTCGGCGCCCAGTTGCGCCGCGCCCAGCTGCTCGGCAAGGGCGGCGACGTGCCGGCCGCGCGCCGCCTGCTGGCCTCGCTGAAGCCGAGCGAACCCGCCGCCCAGGCGCAGGTCGTCGCCGCGGAGGCGCAGGTGCTGCGCGACGCGGGCCAGCACGCGCAGGCCTTTACCCTGATGCAGGAGGCGGCGCGCCGCTTCCCGGGCAACCCCGACCTGCTCTACGACTTCGCGCTGCTGGCGGAAAAGAACGGCCAGTTCGAGGTGATGGAAAAGACCCTGCGCGAGGTGATGCGCCTGGCGCCCGACAACCACCACGCCTACAACGCCCTCGGCTACTCGCTGGCCGAACGCAATGTCCGCCTGGAAGAGGCGCGCGGGCTGGTCGAAAAAGCCCTGGCCATGGCGCCGGAGGATCCCTTCATCATGGACAGCATGGGCTGGGTGCAGTATCGCCTGGGTAACCTCGACGCCGCCGAAGCCCACCTGCGCCGCGCCTATGGCCTGCGCCGCGATCCCGAGATCGCCGTCCACCTGGGTGAAGTGCTGTGGCAGAAGGGCAAGCAGGCCGATGCCCAAAAGCTGTGGCGCGAGGCGCGCGCCAAGGATCCGCAGAACGACACGCTGCGCAGCACGCTGGCGCGCCTGCGTTTGTCGCTGTGAAATAATGTCGAATCATCACGGCGGGCCGGATGCCCGCCGTTTCTTTTTTTACTCGTCCCCTGACCGATGCTTTATAACCGCCATGTTTCCCTGATCGTGCTCGCCGCCGCGCTCGCCGGCTGCGCCACCACCGCCACCCAGCCGTCCGCCACCACGGGCGCGCCGGTCGCCGCCACTGCCTACCGCGAGACCATCGAACTGACCGGCCGCCTGCAGGTGAGCTACAAGAAGGACGGGCAGCCCGGCAACATGAACGGTCCCTTCGAGTGGTCGCAGCGTCCGGGCCAGCTCGACGTGGTCTTCCTCAATCCCTTGAAGCAGATCGCCGCCACCATCAACGTGACGCCGCAACAGGCGACCTTCACGGAGGCCGGACGCGCACCGCGCAGCGCCGCCGACATCGATACGCTGAGCCGGGAAACCCTCGGCTGGCCGCTGCCGGTCTCCGGCCTGCGCGACTGGCTGCAGGGTTACGCCACCGATGCCTCCGGCAAGCGCTTTGCCGCCTCGGCGGCGAACAACAGTGTCTTCACCCAGGACGGCTGGCGCCTGCGTTTCGTCTCCTGGCAGAACGCGAAAGAGGGCGGCCAAATGCCGCGCGAGATCGTTGCCGAACGCAGCGCCACGGCCGACGCCGACGAACTGTCGATCCGCATCCTGCTCGATCCAGCCGCATGACCGGCACGAACATGCGCCGCTCGCTCCACGATTGCCCGGCCCCGGCCAAGCTGAACCTGTTCCTGCACGTCGTCGGCCGCCGCGCCGACGGCTATCACCTGCTGCAAAGCGTGTTTCAATTGATCGACCGCGGCGACACGCTGCATTTCGATGTCCGCGACGATGGCCGCATCCAGCGCACGAACGAGGTGCCCGGTGTGCCGGAAGAGTCCGACTTGATCGTGCGCGCCTTGCAGCGCCTGGCCACCGCGTATGGAGAACGTCACGGCCACGCCGCGTCCGGGATCGACGTCGCCATTCAAAAAATCCTGCCCATGGGCGGCGGGCTCGGCGGCGGTTCGTCGGACGCGGCGACGGCGCTGATGGCGGCCAACCACCTGTGGCAGGCCGGTTTCACGGATGCCGAGCTGATGGAGATCGGCCTGCCGCTGGGCGCCGACATTCCCTTCTTTATCTATGGCCAGACCGCTTTCGTCGAGGGCGTGGGGGAGGCGATGCAGCCGCTGGCCGGGCCCGATTGCTGGTACGTCGTGGTCGAGCCCGGCGTCTCGGTGCCGACCCCTGCAATTTTTACGGCGCAGGATTTGACGCGCGACACGAAGCCCGTTAGAATAGCGGACTTTCCTGAAGCGAACTTATTAAGTGAGTTTGGGAAAAATGATTTGCAAGCAGTGGCGTCCCGTTTATTTCCGCCGGTAGCAAAGGCGATCGAATGGCTGGGGCAGTATGGTGCGGCAAGGATGACTGGTTCGGGAGCCTGCGTGTTTTGTGCGCTGCCGGATGAGGCGACGGCGGATCGGGTGTTGGGGCAGGTTCCAACGGCCTGGCGCGCATGGAAAGCCCGGTCTTTGCAGCGACATCCGATGAAATCGCTCTTGCAAAACAATGAGTTGTAGAATAAAATTTTGCCTGTTGCAGGATTTGACGAGCAGTCGTCAAGATGCTGCAGCAAGCTGTAAGTTGCGTAGGGGAATCGCCAAGCTGGTTAAGGCACCGGATTTTGATTCCGGCATACCAAGGTTCGAATCCTTGTTCCCCTGCCATTCGTTTTATCCGGGCTGTCGATACGAACGTGTCCAGCGGATGAATCGGGCGAGCCGCCCAGACGGACGCCCTAACGCTAATCAGCCGGTATATCCGGCTGATTGTTTTTCAAAGTATCAACGCTCTTCTCTCAGGACTCCCCATGGCTTACGAAAACCTGATGGTTTTTACCGGCAACGCTAATCCGGCGCTAGCAGAAGGGGTCGCAAAAAGCCTCGGTATTCCTCTCGGCAAGGCCGTCGTCTCGAAATTCTCGGACGGCGAAGTCATGGTCGAAATCAACGAGAACGTGCGCGGCAAGGATGTCTTCGTCCTGCAATCGACTTGCGCGCCGACCAACGACAGCCTGATGGAAATCATGCTGATGGTCGATGCCCTCAAGCGCGCCTCGGCCGGCCGCATCACCGCCGCTATTCCTTATTTCGGTTACGCCCGCCAGGATCGCCGTCCACGCTCGGCGCGTGTCGCGATCTCGGCCAAGGTCGTGGCCAACATGCTCGAAGAAGCCGGCGTCGAGCGCGTCCTGATCATGGACTTGCACGCCGACCAGATCCAGGGTTTCTTCGACATCCCGGTCGACAATATCTACGCATCGCCGCTGCTGCTGGGTGACCTGCAAAAGCGCAACTACGACGACCTGCTGGTCGTCTCGCCGGACGTCGGCGGCGTGGTGCGTGCCCGTGCCCTGGCCAAGCGCCTCGGCTGCGACCTGGCGATCATCGACAAGCGCCGTCCAAAGGCGAACGTGTCGGAAGTCATGAACATCATCGGTGAAGTCGAAGGCCGTAACTGCGTCATCATGGACGACATGGTCGACACCGCCGGCACGCTGACCAAAGCCGCCGAAGTGCTCAAGGAGCGCGGCGCCAAGAAGGTCGTGGCGTATTGCACCCACCCTGTGCTGTCGGGCCCGGCCATCGAGCGTATCTCGAACTCGCCGCTGGACGAACTGGTCGTCACCGACACCATCCCGCTGAGCGAAGCCGGCCGTGCCTGCGGCAAGATCCGCCAGCTGACCTGCGCGCCGCTGCTCGCCGAAACCTTTAAACGTATCGTGAAGGGCGACTCGGTCATGTCGCTGTTCGTGGACTAAAGAATCAAGCAGCAACCTGCGGCGCGCCCGGCTTCATGCCCGGCGCGCCGTTGTACCGTTAGCAGAATTTGTTTTTCTTGAGCGCTTGTAGGGCGCTCAGCCAAGCCAGCCCCTGGTCGCGGGGGCGGGCACAACCGGGAAATCGGGCAGGAATAGCCTGCATGCGATCCCAAACTTATGGAGTTTCACATGAAAGTAGTTGCATTCAACCGCACCCTGCAGGGCACCGGAGCGAGCCGCCGCCTGCGCAAGGCTGGCCAGACCCCAGGCATCATCTACGGCGGCACCGCTGCCCCACAACTGATCGCCCTGGACGGCAACGCCCTGTACCACGCGCTCAAGAAAGAAGCTTTCCACGGTTCCGTGCTCGACCTCGAAGTCGAAGGCCAGACCCAGCAAGTCCTGCTGCGCGATTTCCAGATGCACGCATACAAGCAACTGGTGCTGCACGCTGACTTCCAGCGCGTCGACGCTTCGCAGAAGATCCACACCAAGGTCGCCCTGCACTTCATCAACGCCGAGATCTCGCCAGCCGTCAAGCTGAGCAGCGCTGTCATCTCGCACGTGCTGAACGAACTGGACGTGTCCTGCCTGCCAGGCCAACTGCCAGAGTTCATCGAAGTCGACCTGAGCAAGCTGGAAGCCGGCCAGTCGATCCACACCGGCGACCTGACCCTGCCGGAAGGCGTGACCGCAGTGACCCATGGCCAGAACCTGACCATCGTCACCTCGTCGATCCCACGTGGCGCCGTCGCCGCCGAAGCGACCGAAGAGAAGAAGTAATTGAAGGACGCTGTCGGCCGCCGCGCAAGCGGGGGCTGAAAGAGGCCGGTTTGGCTCTTCTTCTCAAAACCCGCCGTGCGCAAGCCGGCGGGTTTTTTAATTCCCGCTCGCTATTTCGGCGATAATTCCTCTTTTACTGACGCGACCGTTATGTCCATCCGCCTCATCGTCGGCCTCGGCAACCCCGGGCCCGACTACGAACAAACCCGCCACAATGCCGGCTTCTGGCTGGTCGACAACCTCGCCAACAGCCTGCCCGGCTGCCGCCTGCAGCGCGAAAGCCGCTTCAACGCCATGATGGCGAAGACGAATATCGGCGGCAAGGAAGTCTGGCTGCTCGAGCCGCTGACCTTCATGAACCGTTCCGGCCAGTCGGTCGGCGCGCTGGCGCGCTTCTATAAGATCAACCCGGACGAGGTGCTGGTCGTGCACGACGAGCTCGACCTGATGCCGGGCGTCGCCAAGCTGAAAAAGGGCGGCTCCTCGGGTGGCCACAACGGCTTGAAGGACATCACGGCCGCTCTCGGCACCCAGGAATACTGGCGCCTGCGCCTCGGCATCGGCCACCCGCGCAGCCTGAACCTGCAGCAGGGCGTGGCCGACTTCGTGCTGCACCGCCCGCGCAAGGACGAGCTAAGCCTGATCGAGGAATCGATCGACAAGGCGCTGCGCATCATTCCGTTGGCCGTCGAGGGCAAGCTCGACACGGCGACGATGCAGCTGCACACTGCCTGACGCGCGCCGGCCCACGCTCCGGCGCAAACCTGCCCATCCTGCGATAATTTCAGGATGAGCACACTTTCCTTCCACGCCGGCCCGCGCGCGCTGGCCCGCATCCGCGCACACGGTCTGCAGGCGTCCGACATCGCCGTCGTACCCGCCGCCGCCGGCGGCCCCAAGGGCTTGATCTTCCAGGCGCTCGATCAGTACGTGTTTGGCGAGTGGTTCCCGGGCAGCCCGCGCGAGCGCACCCTGATCGGTTCCTCGATCGGCGCCTGGCGCATGGCCGCGGCCTGCCAGCGCGATCCGGTGAAGGCCTTCGCCCGCCTGGGGCAGCTGTATGCGGGGCAGCGCTACACGACCACCAAGCCCAGCCCGCAGCAGATCAACGAGGTCGTGCAGGGATTCCTGCATGAATTCGTCAGCGGCCACGAGGGCGATATCCTGAGTCACCCGCTGCACCGCCTGCAATTGCTGGCGGTGCGCGGCAAGGGCGCCCTGGCGCAGCCGGCGCACCGGCGTGCCGAGATGCACGGCTTCGCCAGCGCGGCGCTCACCAACTTCGCTTCGCGCGCACGCCTGGGGAATCTGCTGGAACGGGTCGTGCTCGGCGATGCGCGTGCCCCGGCCACCTGGCTGCGCGAACCCTTCGACAGTTTCACGACACATTTTTCCGCGCTTACGCCGGGTAACCTGGCCGCCAGCCTGCTCGCCTCGGGTACGCTGCCCCTGATCATGCAGCCGGTCACCGCCATCGCGGGCGCGCCTGCAGGCTGTTACTGGGACGGCGGCATCATCGACTACCACCTGGCCTTGCCCTATGCCCGCATCGAGAAGGAAGACCCAGACGCCATCGTGCTGTATCCGCACTTTAACGAACACATCGTGCCAGGCTGGCTCGACAAGGCAATGCCCTGGCGCCGCTGCGCGCGCGGGCCGAACCGCAGCTGGCTCGACAACGTGCTGATTGTCGCGCCCACGCCGGCGTTTTTGAAAACGCTGCCGCGCGCCAAGCTGCCGGATCGCGCCGACTTCAAGTTCTACGGACTCGACCACGATGCCCGCATCAAGGCCTGGACGCAGGCGATGGGCGAAGGGCAGCGCCTGCGCGACGAGCTGGCCGCCTTCATCGAACGGCCGGATCTGTCACGGCTGCGTGCGATCTGAGCGATCGCCGGCATATAAAAAAACCGCTGCGCAGGCAGCGGTTTTTTTGTGCGGATCAGATCCGATCTCAGCCGCGCTTGCGGCGCAGGCCCAGCGCGGCAAGCATGCCCAGGCCCAGCAGGGCGACGCTGCCCGGCTCCGGCACCGCGGTCGGCGCGACGTATTCCTTGCCGAAGAATTCGAGCTCGCCTAGCTGGTGGGCATCGGCCGAGACCGTCGAGAAGGTCTGGTAGCGGAAGATGCTGTAGGCAGCCGGCAGCGCGAAATCGGTGCCGACGGAGTATTCGATGGTCTGGTAGCGGGCGCCGCGCCATGGCGACGTGCCTTCGTTGTTGTACGAGAAAATTGGCGTGTAATTCTTGCCGTCGTTCGAGCCCAGGATTTGCCAGACGTCCGAATCGCGCCCCTCCACGTCGTTGGCCGACGTCACCGTGAAGCTGCTCAGCTGGTAACGCTTGCTGCCGAAGTCGGCTTCGACCCAGCCGTTGAGGTCACAGCACCACTTGGCGTCGCCCGCGCCCACGCTATTGTCGAATACGTTGAAGGCGCCTTCGCTATGGAAATACGGCTTGTTCAACGAGCGGAAGGTCGCGTCGTAATTGAGGTTGGCATCGACCGAGCCATTGTTGTCCGGGTCGGTCAGGTCGCCGCCCCGAAGGCCGCCGATCACGCTGGCGCCGTGGGCCGAGCCGGCAAGCAGGGCGGTGGCGGTGAACAGGGCGAACAAGCTGCGTTTCATGTCAATTTCCTGGTTGGTTGTTTTGTTCTTTTTATAAAGCAATTAATGTTCCAGTGAAATAAGTTATTGAACGGAAAGGAATATTTGTTAGCGGGAAAAAATCGAGCTGCTCCGCTGTAAAAAATTCCGACAGGCAAAATGGGCGTAGACGTTTCTCCATGCGCCTGTTTTTGCGGCAAACGTGGGCGTCCGCGGTTACAATACGGGGTTACGAGCCGCGCAACCGGGCTCACCACTATCGAAATGAAAGAATTCCCATGAGTCTCCAATGCGGCATCGTCGGCCTGCCTAACGTCGGCAAGTCCACCCTGTTCAATGCGCTGACCAAGGCCGGCATCCCGGCCGAAAACTACCCGTTTTGCACGATCGAGCCGAACGTCGGCGTGGTCGAGGTGCCGGATCCGCGCATGCAGGCGCTGGCCGACATCGTCAAGCCGGAACGCGTCGTCCCGGCCATCGTCGAATTCGTCGACATCGCCGGCCTGGTGGCGGGCGCGTCGAAGGGCGAGGGCCTGGGCAACCAGTTCCTGTCGCACATCCGCGAGACCGACGCCATCGTCAACGTGGTGCGCTGCTTCGAGGACGACAACGTCATCCACGTGGCCGGCAAGGTCAGCCCGATCGACGACATCGAAGTCATCCAGACCGAACTGGCGCTGGCCGACATGGGCGCCGTCGAAAAGGCGATCCACCGCGAAAACAAGAAGGCGCGCTCGGGCGACAAGGATGCCGCCAAGCTGGTGGCCATCTGCGAACGCATGCTGCCGCACCTGAACGAAGGCCAGCCGGTGCGCACCCTGGGCCTGGACGCCGACGAGATGGCGCTGATCCGCGAACTGCACCTGATCACCGCCAAGCCGGCGATGTATGTCGCCAACGTGTCCGACACGGGTTTCACCGACAACCCGCTGCTGGATCAGCTGACCGCGTTCGCGAAGAAGCAGAACGCGCCGATCGTGGCGATTTCCGCCGCGATCGAATCGGAAATCGCCGAGATGGAAGACGCGGACAAGAAGGAATTCCTGGCCGACATGGGCATGGAAGAGCCGGGCCTGGATCGCCTGATCCGCGCCGCCTATAAACTGCTCGGCCTGCAGACCTATTTCACCGCCGGCGTCAAGGAAGTGCGCGCCTGGACCGTGAAGGTCGGCGCCACCGCCCCGCAGGCGGCCGGCGTGATCCACACCGACTTCGAACGCGGCTTCATCCGCGCCCAGACGATTTCCTACGACGACTACATCGCCTATAAGGGCGAGGCCGGCGCCAAGGAAGCGGGCAAGATGCGCGCGGAAGGCAAGGAATATGTGGTCAAGGATGGGGACGTGCTGAACTTCCTGTTCAACGTCTGATCCACGGCTTGCCGGCATGCCTGCCGGCGACGACAAGGCCCCGCGTGCGGGGCTTTTGTTTTTGCATATTCAGCGCCATCCGGCCAGGAATGGAACCGCGAGTCTGTCGGGATGTTTTACAGTCGGTTCGCACGGCGCGCCGCCTTCCGTCCCAAATCATTGATTTCTTTCATTAATTTCCTCAAGGTACGGGAATTGCTTGTTCCCGGCTTTCGCGTCACTACCGCAACCACCATGCACACCTTATTCCGTACCTTGCTGACCAGCGCTGCCCTGTTACTGTGCCAGACCGCCAGTGCCGTCGTCATCAACGGCACCATCGGCACCATCGACGGGAATGGCGACGGCGAGAAGGCCGAGCTGAAGGTGGCGCGGGTGGCGTTCACCGTCAGCGCCGATACCCGGTTGTTCTTCGATTCGCTGGTGATGGAGCCGCACAGCGACCTCAATGGCGACGGCCATATCACCGGGTTCGACAACGTGATGCGCCTGTTCGACGGCGGCACCCAGCTGACCTGGAACGACGACTCGTCCTTTACCTACGACGACGGTTCCCAGCACCTGTACGACTCGGCCTTCGGCTGGACGTTTGCCAAGGCCGGCACCTACATCGTCACGCTGGGCAAACGCGGCTACGACGAGGCCGATGCGCTGCGCGGCTACCAGAAAAACCAGGTCTACCAGCCGTATTACGGACACGAGGCATTCGGCGCCTGGCGCCTGGGCCTGAATCTGCTCGCCGGCAGCGTCGACAACGTCCACGAGATCGGCACCGAAGTCCCCGAGCCGGGCACGCTGGCGCTGTTCGGCGCCGGCTTGCTGGGTGCGGGCTGGTTGCGGCGCCGGCGCCGCTGATCGCTTTCGGCCATCGATCGCCAGCCCGCCGCGCGCGGGCTTTTTTCATGCGGCTGCGCGCGCTGCCTCGTCCTGTGTGTCCGGCGCTGGCGGCAGGGCAGGCCAGGCATCCGCCGTCATGCCGGCCAGCGCGTCCGCGATGCGCGCAGCGAGGGCGGCGTCGGCTTGAGCGGGCAGAGAGACGCGCCGCGCCAGGCCGATGCGGTTCGCGAAAGTCAGCGCCGCCTGCGCCATGCAGTGCAGGAAGCTGGCGACCACCTCGTCCTCGGGGTGCGTGCCGCCGAAGGTGTCGCGTAGCCAGGCCACCAGGGCTGGATCGATCTTCGCGGCCAGCAGGTCGTCGTAGCTGCGATCCCAGAGCGCATGCGGCGTGGAGCTCAGCATCTGCTGCAAGACCAGCGGCGTCAGATAAACGCTTTCCGTTTCGTGGTGCCAGAGACCGGCCATCAATTGCGCGAGCGAGCGTTTCGGCGCGCGTTCGCCATCGTCGGAGCGCCTGAGGAAAGCCGGCAAGTCGTTGTCCGTCGCGCGCATGGCGGCGAGGATCGCGTCGCTGGCCGCTTCGCGCCGCCAGACGGCCGGTTGACGCATGCCCAGGCCGTCACCCGCGTGTACCGAGCCGGCGCCGGCCCAGCCGGCCGGCAGCATCTGTCCGACGTGGCGCAGCTGCGGCATCTGCAGCGCCTTCTCGCCGGCTGCGCGCTCCAGCGTCAGGAGAAAACTGGTGTGCTCCGTGACCAGGCTGTAGGCGCAGGCGAGGCGGCGGTGTTCGGCGATGCCGGGCGCATCGTCGCCGTGCAGGCGTGCGTGCACGGCCAGGCGGGCGAGGGCGCCGTCGTCCTGTTTCGCCGTTACCGCCGCGCGGCCGATCTCGTGTTCGCGCCCGAGGGCGTCGCGGCCGTACAGGCGCAGTTCGTCGTCCTCTATTTCGCCGTCGGCCAGCGCGGCCGCGTGCACCGTATCGTCCGCGAACACGGTATCCGGCAATCCTGTCCAGGTGGCCGTGCGCCCGCTGGCCCAGGCCAGGCGCAGGGCGTCCATGCGCGGCGAGCGCAGGCGCGCGAACATGCGCCCGACCGCCGCCGCCACGCCTTCGCCGGGCGCGACGAAATCGATCGCGCCGCGGGTCGCCCGCGCCAGCCGGCGCAGGTGGCCCTCGGCCGGACTGCTGCCGATGGCGACGATGAAGAGCCGGCATTTCGATGCGCGCGCCGCGTCGATCACGGCATCGATGGCGTGGATCTGGCCGTCGGTGACCAGCAGCACGTCGCCGCCCGCGGCCGGATCGAGCGCCATGGTGGAGACGAGGGCAGCCGCCATCTCGGTGCCGCCCAGGTCGGCCTGCAGGTCGCCGATCCAGCGGCTGGCGCTCAGGCGCGTGACGTCGGTGCTCTTCCACAGTGCATGGCTGCGGTGCTCGACCGTATCGCCGAAGCGCGACAGCGAAAAGCGGTCGTCCGTGTCGAACCCTTTGACGATGGCTTGCAGCGCCTTGCGCGCGGCGCCGATGCTGTCGCCGGCCATCGAGCCGGAGCAGTCGACCAGGATCCTGGCGCGCACCGGTTTCGCATCAAGCCGCGCCATGCGCGGCCGGAATCCGGCCAGCACCGCCGTCTGTCCCGGCGTGAGCGGATCGGGCGCCGCGGTCGCCGTCGAGTCATGCGCCAGTCCCTCCAGCGTGAGGAGGAAATCGCGATCCAGCGCGGCGGCGCCGGCCAGGCGCACGGTCACGCCGCCGGCATGGGCGCGCACACCGATGCGGTGGCTGGGCGAAGCGATGGCGGCGCCGGCAAACGCAGGCGCCAGTTCCAGGATCAGGCCGAACGGATACTCGGCGCACAGGTCGGGTTCCGGCGCCTGGTGCGGCGCGAGACCGGCGTCAACCTGCGGATCGCCGTAGCGCGGCGCGATCACGGTCGGCACGCATATGCGCAGGCCGTCGCCGGCAAAAGCCAGCGTCTGGGCATAGCGCAGGACGATCTCGCCGGTCTCGCCCGGCGCCAGGTTGCCGATGTTCAGGCAGTAGCTGCCGTCGTGGGTCTTCTCCAGCATCACGGCGCTGTCGCCTTCGGCCAGGCTGTCCTCGTAGCGCCCGGCGGCCAGGATCTTCTCGACCACCGTGCCGGTGAGACGCCGTTCGCCCAGGCGCACCGTCATCGCCAGCAGGACGGCATCGGCCGGCAGCGGGAAGCTGTAGACCAGTTCGATGTGCGCGCTGCCCGGATTGCGGAAGGTCTGCGTCGCCGTGATATCGAGCAGCATGCCGTGCACGCGCCCGTCCACGCGCATGCCGTCGAACACGGCTTGCCCGCCGTTGCGGGAGGTGAGTCGTGCGTGGGTCGCTTCGGTCATGCGGAGTCTCCTTCGGTGGGTTGGCCTGCTTCGGTGATCTGTGCGTGGAGGGCGAGGGCGCCCGCCAGGAATTGGCGCAGCCGTTCGGGCGACAGGCCGGCGCGGCCCGGTTCGATCACGAGCTCGATGCCGTCGGCGATCAGGATGTGGCTGCAGACCTCGACCGATCCCGGCTGGCGCGGACGCGGCGGCGGCGCCGCTTCGGCGCCGTGCAGCAGCTCGCGGATGCGATCGAGCGAAAGGCCGGCGGCCGTCCACTTCTTGATCAACAGGAGCTGTTCCAGGTGGCGCGCGCCATAGCGCGCGGCGCGGGTCTCTCCCTCGGGCCGGTCGACCAGGCCGATCTGCACGTAGTAGCGCACCGTGCGCGCGGGCAGGTCGGCGAGAAGACAAAGCTCGCTCAGAGTGTGGGTTATCGGCGTATTCATACAGTGCATTAAAACAGCATTGGTGTATGAATGCAAGGGGAGCCGTCGTCATCAAGCTGAAACACGCGTCCCCTATGCTGCGCCTCCATGAACGGCAACCGCCGTGCACCACCCTGACCTGGAGAGACTTGCATGCACCCGACCCCCGAACTGTCCCGCCGCCGCCTGCTGCGCATGCTGGGCGCCGCCCCGATGCTGCCGATCGCCGGCGCGGCCGGCGCCTCGCTGCTGACCGCCTGCGGCGGCGGCAACGACAACGATGCCCTGCCGAACGCCACCGCGCCGGTCGCGCCGGTCGCCACGCTCGGTTCGGTCGCCTTCAGCTCGATGGCCGCGCCGACGCTGGCGAATGCCGCCGCGATGGCCACCAACACGGTCGGCTCGACCATGACGGTCAACTTCAGCGACAGCAGCAAGCTGGATTTCAAGCTGGCCTACCAGCCCTTCTTCATCACCGGCGACCGCGTCGCCAACGGCAGCGGCGGCACCATCCTGGCCGGCGGCTACTACGACATCCGCAACCAGCCGATCGTCGACACCACCGTGCCGGGCAAGGAGCGCCAGTTCTTTTCCGACGCGCCCGACGGCACCTCGCTGCTGACGGTGCCGAACGCCAGCGTGCCCGGCGTGAAGGGCAAACCCGTGTTCGCCGTGGTGCAGTTCGAATACACCACCTTCGCCCAGGACGGCAAGACCGGCATGTACGGGCGCCTGCCGTCACCGATCGGCGTGCTCACGCTCGACCAGGACCAGGCTACCGGCAAGCTCACCCTCGTGAAATACCATAACGTCGACACCTCGGGCGTGGAGGGCCTGTGGATCACCTGCGGCGCCAGCCTGTCGCCCTGGGGCACCCACCTGTCGAGCGAGGAATACGAACCGAACGCCTTTACGGCCGCCAGCGACGCCCAGTTCAAGGCCTTCAGTAAAAACCTGTACGGCAGCGAGACCACGGCCAACCCTTACCACTACGGCCACCTGCCGGAAGTGACGGTCAACCCGGACGGCACGGCCTCGATCAAGAAGCACTACTGCATGGGCCGCATCTCGCACGAATTGGTGCAGGTGATGCCGGATCAGCGCACGGTGCTGATGGGCGACGACGCCACCAACAGCGGCTACTTCGTCTTCGTGGCCGACAAGGAAAAGGATCTGTCGAGCGGCGCCCTATACGTGGCCAAGGTCGGCGCCGGCTTCTCGCTCGACCCGAACGCCGCCGCGGCGCCGCTCACCTGGATCAAGCTCGGTGCCGCCACCAGCGCCGAGATCCGCGCGCTGGCCGTCAGCTTGAGGCCGACCGACATCATGGAGGTGCGCACGAGCGATCCGCAGGATCCGACTTTTACGAAGGTCGCCGCCAACGGCGCCATCGAGTGGATCAAGCTGAAACCCGGCATGGACAAGGCGGCCGCCTTCCTCGAGACCCACCGCTACGCCGCGCTGGTCGGCGCCTCGATGGGTTTTACGAAGATGGAAGGAACGACCGTCAACGCGAAGGACAAGATCGCCTATTCGGCGCTGCAGAACTGCCAGAGCTCGATGGTGGCGGGGAATGCGCTGAACGTGGCCGGCAACGGCGTCTCGATCCCGAAGGCGCTGAATGCGGGCGCGGTGATGGCGCTAAAACTGACGGGCGGCCAGAAGGATACGCTGGGTGCGGCCATCAACAGCGAATGGATGCCGGCCGACCTGAAGGCGCTGCTCACGGGCGAGGACATCGCCGCCGACGCGCTCGGCAACACGGCCAATCCCGACCGCATCGGCAATCCGGACAACCTGAAATTCTCGGAAAAGATGCGCACCCTGTTCATCGGCGAGGACAGCGGCCAGCACGTGAACAACTTCCTGTGGGCGTACAACGTCGACACCAAGGTGCTCTCGCGCGTGATGTCGATTCCGGCCGGCGGCGAATCGACCGGCTTGCATGCGGTCGACGAACTGAATGGCTGGACTTACATCATGAGTAACTTCCAGCACGCGGGCGACTGGGGCGGCATCCACAACGTCGTCAAGGGCACGCTCGATCCGCTGGTGCGGGCGAACTACAAGGACAAGTTCGGGGCGGCGGTCGGCTATCTAACGGCGGAGTTGAGCCAGACGAAGCTGGCGAAGGGGTGATAAAGGCGCTGGTCATTCATGCTCCGAACGCGTGGGTCGGGACTCCACCCTACGCATATCTCTGTTCGTAGGGTGGGCTCCCCGAGCCCACGCGTTCACACGCCGCCACCACGCGGCGCGTTTTTAAAACCGGTACTGCACGTCCGCCAGCACCAG
This sequence comes from Massilia sp. Leaf139, assembly GCF_001424165.1. GTDB lineage: Bacteria > Pseudomonadota > Gammaproteobacteria > Burkholderiales > Burkholderiaceae_D > Telluria. The sequence continues at coordinate 131,225 of NZ_LMOJ01000027.1, read as the reverse complement.
CGGCGAGCCCGCGTGCGCATCGGACTGCACCGCGCCGCCGCGGCCGCGCCAGGCGGCGGCCAGGTTCGCATACCAGTTGCCGCGATGGTAGCGCAGGCCGACGCCGCTGCCCGACAGGCTGCGCGTGTTGGCGTCGCCGCTCCATGGGGAACGGTTCACCGTCACCTTGCCGGCGTCGTGGAACACGAAGGGCGCGAAGTCGCCGGCCGTATAGCGCAGCTCCACCTGCACGATGGTGCCGGCGTCGCCGAAGCCTTCGCCGCTCGGCCAGGCGCGCACGCCGTGCGATCCGCCCAGCCCGAACTTCTCCGAAGAGTCGAGATTCTTCGAGGCCCACTGGCGCGACAGGCGCCCGTACAGGTCGACGCGTTCGCTCAAGGCCTGGATGCGCGCGAGATCGAGGTTGAGCTTGCGGAAACGGCCGGCGCTGCGTGCGCTGGCGCGGTCGGCCAGGGCCAGGGTGTCGTCCAGATGGAGGCGGCCCAGGCTCCAGCGCAGGGCGCCGAAGGTAACGCCGGTGCGGATGAATTCGTCGCGCGCATCGAAGTTCAGCGCCGCGCCCACCACCACGCTCGACTTGTCGGCTTCGGCTTCGAGCGCGCCCTGGCGGTCGTTCAGGCGCTTGTGCTCGATCTGGCTCGACAGGCTCAGGTTGCGCCGCTGCGAGCGCACCAGCGGGTAGCTCAGGCCGGCGCTGGCGATGTCGGCGGTGCCGGTCGCGTCCAGCGCGGCGAAGTCGCCGGCCAGCGTGTAATACGAGTGGGTCAGGCCGGCGCGTGTGCGCAGGCCCGAGGCGCCCAGCGGCAGGCTGTAGCCCAGCGCGCCGAACCACATCTTTTCGTTCGTGACGAGCGCCTGCACCGAGATCTGGTCGCCGAAGGTAAAGGGGCTATTCCACTCGACGCCGGCGCGCGCGCGGGTGCGGCCGGTATGGCGGTTGCCGTGGTTGTCGAGCGCCAGTTCGCCGGTCTGCGCCTGCTCGCGCGTCACCTCGACCAGCAGGTCGCCGGTGCCGAAGGTCTCGCCGGGGCGGATCGTCGGCCTGGTCTTGATGCCCGGCTGGTCGTCCAGGATCAGCGTCACCCGTTCCAGCTGCCCGCTTTCGATCGGCGCGCCCGGCGCCAGGGGATCCAGGAAGGCCTGCGCCGACTCGGCCAGGCGCGCCACGCCGGTGGCGGCGATCTTGCCATAGCGGCCTTCGACGACGCGGATGCGCAGCTTGCCGCTGCTGAGATCCTGCTGCGGCAGCAGCGCCCGCGCGAATGGATAGCCGGCCGCCTGGTAGTGGGCGGTGATGCGCGCCGCCAGCCGCTTGAGTCCTGCGAAATCGTAGGACTGGTCGATCACGTCGCCGAGCGCGGCCAGCAGCGCCGCCGTGCCGATCGCGCTGTTGCCTTCGATGGCGACCTGGCGCAGCGTCACCTGGACGCCGCCCCTGGCCGGCGCCGCGGCGGGCGCGGGGACGGCGACCGTCGGCGCGGGACGCGGCGCCTGCAGCTTGGGCGCGGTGTTTTCCTGCAGCAGGCGGCCGGCGTCGGGCAGCTGTTGGGCGACGGCCGGGTAGGCTGCCAGGATCAACAGGGCGGCCGGGAGGAGGGAGGGAAACTTCATCATGTCGGTCGGTTCGATTCGTTAAGCAAGAGGGCGCGCGGCGCCTCAGTTCGCCGGTGCGGCCGGGGCCGCGTCGTTGCCGGTGCTGATACCGGTGCTGATACCGGTGTTGATGCCACCGGAAACAACCATCACGTCCAGGAACTTGACGTCGCGGCCCGAGGTCGGCGTATGCGAGGCGGCGCGTTCCAGCGACTGGCCATCGGCCTCGCCGCCTGTGTTCTCGCCCCCTGCGCGCTCGGCCACCGCGACGTAGGAAAGGGCGCCGACGGTCGGCGGCACCAGTTCCGGCACGATGTTGGTGTAGGGCGCAGCCACGGCAACGCGCGCCGGGGCCGGCGCCGGCGTTACGGGCGCTGGCGTGGCCGCGATCGGCTGTTCGACGACCGGGGCCGGCGCCACCGGCGGGACGATGGCGGGGAGGGGTGCCGGCACCACCGGTGCCACCGGCGCCGCTTCCGCGACGACGGGCGCCGGCTGGGCGACAACCGGCGCCGGCGCCGGCACCACCGGCACCGGCACTGGCACCGGCGCTGGTACCACCGGCGCCGGCTCGGCCACGACCGGCGGCGTGTCGATGCGCAGCGCTGCGCCCGTAAACCCGATCGCGTAGTTGCGGTTGCCAAGCGTGCCCTGGCCGATCGCATAGCTGCCGGCGCCTTCGCCGGCCACGCGTGCCAGTTCGCCCGTCAGGGTGTCGTTGCCGACCAGGCTGCCGTTCGTGAGGCGCCAGGTGAGTTGCGGGTCGGCGGCGCCGGCCAGTTTCGACACGGCGTCGGCGCCGACCGCGATCGGGCGCTGCGCGATCGTCAGGCGACCGTCAGTCACCGTCAGGACGTAGTTGCCGTTGGCAAGGCTGCTGCCGTCGATGGCATAACTGCCGGCGTCTTCGCCGAGCGCGCGCAGCGGCGCGCCGCCCAGCACGTCGTTGCCGACAAGGCTGCCCGACACGATGCGGTAGCCCAGCAGCGGATCGGCGTCGCCGTAGCGTTTGGCGGCGTCGTTCACCGCCACCGTCAATGCGCGCGGCGCGACCGTCAGGGTGCCGTTGATGGCCGTGACCAGGTAATTGCCGTTGGCGAGCGCCGCGGCGTCGATCACATAGCTGCCGACGTTCTCGCCGGCCGCACGGGTAAGTGCGCCCGACAGCGTATCGCCGCCGACCAGGCTGCCCGCCAGGATGCGGTAGCCGAACTGCGGATCGAGCTCGCCATAGATTTTATTTGCATCGTCGGCCGCGACCGTGATCGCGCGCGGCGTCACCGTCAGCGCGGCGCCGCTGGCGCTCACGGCGTAGTTCGGATTGGTCAGGCTTGACGCGTCGATCGTGTAGCTGCCGACGTTTTCGCCGGCGCTGCGCACGACCTGGCCACTCAGGCTGTCGCCGCCGACCAGGCTGCCGGCCAGGATGCGGTAGCCGAGTTGCGGATCGCGCTCGCCATACACTTTAGAGGCGGCGTCGGCCGCGATCGACAGCGCACGCGGGTCGATGCGCGCGGCGACCTGGCCGCTGTTCGACGCGAGCACGTAGTCGGACGCATTGGCGACGCCGCCGCTGACGCCCGTTACCGACATGCCCGACACGATCAGGCGATCGGCGTCGAGCACGTTGGCGCTGTTGTAGACCATGCCGGTTGCGCCGACCGCGACGGTGGCGTTGGCGTCCGCCGCCGCCAGGCCGGTCAGCGCGAACGCCGGCTGGAAGCCGAGCGGGGCGGCGGTGCTGCCGTCGTAGGTCTTGCTGGCCAGGCCGCCGGCGCTGACGCCCAGCACGCGCGGCGCGATCGCGGCGCGGTTGGCGTTCGACGCAGCCGACAGCGAAGGCAGGATGTAGTTGGCGGCCACGCCGTTGGCGCCGTCGAGCAGGGTGATGCCGCTGACGTGGGTGGCGCCGTCGACGTGCGCGCTGTTGGCATGGGCGCCGCTGTAGTTCAGCTGTTCGCCGGCCACCAGGTTGCCGATGGCGAGCACGCCCGCCAGGCTGTCGGAACCGTCGTAGGTCTTGGACGCATTCAGGGTGACTTCGCGCCGCAGGATGCTGCCGCTCATGCCCGACACGGTATTGCTGCCGAGGGTGTAGTTGGCGGCATCCTGGCCATCGAGCACGATGCCGCTCACGCTGACGTTGTCGTACTGGCCGATGACGCTGCCGCCGAAGCTGCCGATGCCCTGCAGGCGCACGTCGTCGGTGCCGATCACGCCAGTGGCCGTGACGGCGGCGCTGCTGGTGCCGTCGTAGACTTTGTTGGCGACGGTGGGCGTCAGTGTGCGCGGCGTGATCTGGTAGCTGCCGCTGTTGAAGTAGCCGACCGCATAGGTCTCGCCGCCCGCCGCGAGGCTGGTCGGATTGGCGGCGTCGCGCGCCAGGCGCGTATAGGTGCCGACGTTCTTGCTGGTGGTGTGGAACAGCGGCGCCGGCTGCAGGCTGGCCGGCGTGAAGCCGGCCGGGCCGCCAAGTCCGCTCAGGGTGAGGTTGGTGGCCAGTGTGCTGCCGTCGTAGACCTTGGTGCCGGCGCCGCTCTGGATCACGTAGGCGGCCTTGGTTGCCATGTCGACCGACTGGTAGCCGGCGTACAGGTAGCTGTTGTTCGAGCCGGGCACCACCAGGTAGCCGCAGTTCAGGTAGCCGTTCACGCAGTTGAGCTGGGGCGTACGCGTATAGCCCGACAGCTGGGGCACGCCGTTGACGAACACCAGCCAGCTGGCCACCGAAGGGCCGTAGAAGGACAGGCGCTCGACGCTGCCGTAGTTGACCAGGCCGATCGCGCCCTGGTCGCGCTCGGCGGCGGTGCCGGCCGCGCTGTTCACGCCGTTCATCAGCATGTTGCCGCCGTTGGTGGCGCTGCCGACCACGGTATTCGTGCCGGCATTCGCTTCGAAGCCGAGGCCGAAGGTTTTCAGGCCGGCGCTGCTCTCGCCGGTGATGTACAGGTCGCCGGCGCCGGAGAGGATCTTCGCGCCCGACTTGATGTAGACGCCGCCCGTCACGGCCGAATAGCTGCCGTTGTTCGAGCCGACCGTGGAGCGGCCGTTGATGGTGATGTGACCGCCCGTCGACAGGATCGATTTGTTCTGCTCGACGACCACCGCCGCTTCGCTCGCGTTCAGGTTGCCGGCGAAGCCGATGCCCTGGTTGCTGGTGCCGCGCGCGCCGCCGATCAGGATGTCGCCGCCATTCGAACGCAGGTTGCCGTTGACGCGCACGCCGCCGTAGATGCCGGCGCCGTTGCCCGCGCTCAGGGTCAGGCCCAGCTTGCCGGTGGTCGCCCCGATGTCGGCGCCGACGATCACGTTGCGGTCGGCCCGCAGGGTCAGCACAGCGTCGCCGCCGGCCGTCTTGGCGATGGCGCTGCTCACCGTGATGTCGCCACTGCCGCTGGCGCCGGCGCCGTACTGCGGGTTGCTCGCCTGGGTGGTGATGGTGACGCTGGTGCCGGTATTGAGCGTGTTCGAGATGTTGGTCGCCGCGGCTGCGTTGATCACGTAGTCGTAGGGATCGACCAGCCACTCGCCGCCGCGGCCGTGCGCGGCGCCGGCGCTCACGTTCAGTCCCGCGCTGTTGGCCACGTGCGCGGCCGAGGTCTCGATGAAGCCGCCGTCGCCGCTGACTGGGGCGCTGGCGTCGAGCGTGCCGCCCACGTCCAGGGTGCCCGAGCGCATGTCGCCCAGCAGCAGGATTTCGCCCCTCTCGCCGGTGGCGAGCGTCTGCGCGCGGATGGTGCCGCTCTGGTTGATCGCGCTGCCGGCCAGCTCCGAAGCTGCCTTGGCCGTGAGCAGCACCGTGCCGCCGTCGGCGCGAATGGCGCCGCCGTTCTCGACCAGGGTGTCGACGGCCGCCTTCTGCAATTGCAGCTTGACCGGGCCGCCCAGGTCGACCAGCACCTGGGACGCGGCGCCCAGCGCCACGCCGCCCGCCGGTGCGTCGATGCTGCCCGTGTTCGTCACCTGCGCCGCTACCAGCGCCACGCTGCCGCCGTGGGCGGCGCGCAAAGCACCCTGGTTGACGACGGCATTGGCGCTGGCGCCTTCGAGCAGGTAGCGGCCGTCGAGGAAGTCGCCGGTCTTCATGTCCAGCGTCGAGGCCAGCAGGCCGCCGGTATCGACCTGGGCGCCAGGCGAAAACAGCACGCCGTTTGGATTAAGCAGGAAGACCTGGCCGTTGGCGCGCAGGGCGCCCTGGATGACGGACGGGTCGCTGCCCAGCACGCGGTTCAGCGCCACCGCATTCGCCGATGGCTGGCGGAAGACGACGGTGCCGCCCTGGCCGATCGAAAAGCCCTGCCAGTCGATTGCCAGTTTCGAGCTTGCCTGGTCGATCGTGGTCGTGTTGCCGGTCTGGGTGATGCTGCCCGTGCCGGCGGTCACATTGCCGTCGGTCGGCAGCACCGGCGCAGCGAAGGCGGATGCGGCCAGGCTCAATGCCGCCCCGGCCAGCAGCGGACGCAGCGCGCGCGTGGACTTGGATTTGCCTCGCCCTTTTGCGGTTTCGGGAGCGGCTTGCCACAGGCCGAGGGTGGCGTTCCAGACGAGGCGATAAGTATTGTTCATGATTTTGGGCAACAAAAGATGCCAGTAATTTTATCGCGCTGCTTGTAGGAAACATCTTACAGAGTCGATAAATCCGGTAACTGTGTCAGCGTAAAACAACGATCGGTGATCGCATCGACAAGAGCTTGCCTAAATGAAATGACAAGATGGCATGCTCCAGAGCCTGGCTGTGGCAAGCCCAGGATTTGATGCGATACTGTCGGCCCCGACATCCAGGCACGCAGCAATGGCCACACTTTCCCAGCTCATCCTCTATCCGATCAAATCCTGCGCCGCCATGCCGGTCGAGGAGGCGGTTGCCACCGTCTCCGGCCTGTCCGCGCAGGGCGTGCACGACCGCGAATGGATGCTGGTCACGCACGAGGGCCAGTTCCTGACCCAGCGCGAATTTCCGCGCATGGCGACGCTCGTGCCGCGCGTCGACGGCGACGCCTTGATGGTCAGCGCGCCTGGCCTGCCGCCGCTGCGCCTGCCGCTGGCGCAGGCGTCCGGCCCGACGCTGCGCGTCCAGATCTGGGACGACTTGGTGGACGCCCTCGATTGCGGCGACGCGGCCGCCGCCTGGTTCGGAGTAGCGCTGTCCACCGCCTGCCGCCTGGTGCGCTTCAAGCCGGAACTGGCGCGGCCGACGAGCGAAAAGTGGACAGGCGGCGCACCCTCGGCGGCGCGTTTCGCCGATGCCTATCCGCTGCTGCTGATCGGGCAGGCCGCCCTCGATGAGATCAATGCGCGCATGCGCGCCGCCGGCCGCGCCGCACTGCCGATGGATCGCTTCCGCCCGAATCTGGTGATCGAGGGTAGCGACCCGTTCGAAGAGGACTATACGCAAGCGCTGCGCTGCGGCGACATCGTGATCAAGCCCGTTAAGCCCTGCGCGCGCTGCCCGATCCCGGCCATCGACCAGGCCACCGGCATTCCCGGCCCCGACCCGCTCGACATCCTGCAATCCTGGCGCGCCAAGGCGATCCTCGACGGCGCCGTCTGCGTCGGCATGAACTGCATCGTAGCCGCGGGCAGCGGCGCCACCCTGCGCGTCGGGCAGGCGTTCGAGACCAGCCTGTCGTTTTAAGGCAGCGCTGCCGTTCTCAAAAGCGAAAAAATCGGCAATCCCGTTTTCAAGTGTCGAAAACTCACGTAATGTAACGGGTATTGCTGAAAGGAATCCCCATGCACCAGCCGGACGCCGTCTTGCCCGACCTGCGCAACCTCGTTGCCGAGAACGAAGCCCTGCGCGCGCGGATCGGCTATGTCATGGAGCAGGCCCAGCGCAACCACGAGATCATGGCGCGGCACCAGGCCTTCGACCTGGAGATCGTCGGCGCCTCGAATTTCCCGCAGCTGGTCGGCACCATCTTCCGCCTGCTGCCCGTCATTTCCGATCTCGACGCCGTGACCCTGTCGCTGGTCGACACCGACGCCGACATTTATACGGTCATGCACAAGCTGGGCGTGGATTTCGAAGCGCTGTCCGACCTGCTGTTCTGCGAGCACGCGGTGGAACTGGGCTTCGAGCCGAGCGAGCGCCCGCGTCCGCGCCTGGGGCCGTACACGAAGGCCGAGCACGGGGCAATGTTCCCGCACCCGCCAGCCGGCCTGCAAAGCGTGGCGCTGGTGCCGCTGCTGCGCAATAAACGCCTGATCGGCAGCCTGAACCTGGGCAGCTGCGACCCGGAGCGCTTCACGGCGGCGCTGGGAACGGACTTCGTCGAGCACATGGCCTCGATCATCGCGATCTGCCTGGAAAACGTGATCAGCAACGAGATGCTGAAGTACATCGGGCTGACCGATCCGCTGACCGGCGTCTACAACCGCCGCTACATCGACCGCCGCCTGGTCGAGGAAATCGCGCGCGCCCAGCGCCAGCACTACCAGATTTCCTTCATGTTCATCGACGTCGACCATTTCAAGCAGGTCAACGATCGCATCGGCCACCAGGCCGGCGACGACGTGCTGCGCGAAGTGGCGGCGCGCATCAAGATGGAATTGCGCGTCTCGGACGCGTTGGCGCGCTTCGGCGGCGAGGAATTCGTCGTCCTCCTGATCAATGCCGACCTGCAGGCGGCCGCCATGGTCGCCGACCGCATCCGCGCCGGCGTGGCGGATAAACCCTTCGACCTGGCGGGCGGGCAGAGCCTGGATGTCGCGGTGTCGATCGGCGTCGCCGCCCTCGACGACGGCGCGCGCGAGCACCCGATCGAAGTCGTGGCGCAGCAATTGGTGGCATCGGCCGACGCGGCGCTGTACCAGGCCAAGGAAGGCGGGCGCAACCGGGTGGTGATGGCAGGCTGAGATTTGCCGGGAACGCCGCATGCATGCCGCGCGGCTGTTCGGACGCTGGTTGAACGCGTGGCCGGCGAAGCCGTCCACCCTACGTTTCTTCGGCAAGCATTGCGCGATCAGCGCTTACAACAAACGCCCCTCCGCCCGCGTCACCGCATCGCCCGACCCGCGCAGCACTACCACGTCTCCCGCCTGCAGCACCGTCGCCGGCGCCGGTTCGATGCGCATCCGCGCGCGCCGGATGCCGCTCACTTCAGCCTGCAGTTCGTCCAGCCCGAGTTCGTCGATGCGCCGTCCGACCGCCTGTGCTTCCTCGCCCAGCACTACCGAGTGCAGGCGCACATAGGTGTGTTCCGGATCGTCGATCAGGTCGCTGGCGCCGTGAAAATAGCCGCGCAGCGAGGCGTAGCGTTCGTCGCGCGCGCTCTGCACGCGGTGCACGACGCGGCGCAGCGGCACGCCCACCACCACCAGCGCGTGCGAGGCCAGCATCAGGCTGCTCTCGAGCGCCTCCGGCACGACTTCGGTCGCCCCGGCCTGGCGCAGCAGTTCCAGGTCGCTGTCGTCGTGGCTGCGCACGATCACCGGCAAGGACGGCGCCAGCTCGTGCACCAGGTGCAGCACTTTCAGCGCCGCGCGCGTGTCGGCGAAGGTGATCACCAAGGCACTGGCGCGGTTGATGCCAGCCGCGATCAGCGCCTCGCGCCGGCCGGCGTCGCCGTAGGAGACGCTGGAACCGGCCGCCTGCGCCTCCTGCACCCGCTCCGGATCCAGGTCGAGCGCGTACCAGGGCAGCTTTTCGTCGGAGAGCAGGGTGGCCACGCTCTGGCCGCTGCGCCCGAAGCCGGCCAGGATCACGTGCTTTTGCGCGGCCATCGTGCGGCTGGCCAGCTGCGTCAGCTGCAGCGACTGCATCATCCATTCGTTGGAGGCGAGCTTCATGACGATCCGATCCGACTTCTCGATCACGAACGGCGCGACCAGCATCGACAGCACCATCGAGGCGAGTACCAGCTGCATCAGGAAGGGATCGATCAGCTTCGAGCCCGAGGCCATGTTCAGCAGCACGAAGCCGAATTCGCCGGCCTGGGCCAGCGCCAGACCGGTGCGCATCGCCACGCCGTCGGAGGAACCGAAGGCCTTGGCCAGCAGCGCGATCAGCGCGAATTTCAATAGCACGGGCACGGCCAGCAGGAGCAGCACCAGCCACCAGTGCTGCAGCACCAGCTGCACGTTGAGCAGCATGCCGATGGTGATGAAGAACAGGCCCAGCAGCACGTCGCGGAAGGGCTTGATGTCTTCCTCGACCTGGTGCTTGAACTGGGTTTCCGAGATCAGCATGCCAGCGACAAAGGCGCCCAGGGCGAGCGACAGGCCGGCGCGCTCGGTGATCCAGGCCGCGCCCAGCGTCACCAATAACAGGTTCAGCATGAACAGCTCCTGCGAGCGGCGCTTGGCCACCAGCGTGAACCAGCTGCGCATGAGCTTCTGGCCGAAGAACAGCAGCAGCGCCAGCACCGCCGCCGCCTTGACGCCGGCCCAGGCCAGGGTTTTCACCAGATTCTCCGGGTCTTTCGCCAGCGCCGGAATCAGGATCAGGAGCGGCACCACGGCCAGATCCTGGAACAGCAGGATGCCGATGATGCGCCGTCCATGCTCGCTTTCCAGCTCCAGCCGTTCGGTCAGCAGTTTCACCACGATGGCGGTCGACGACATCGCCAGCGCGCCCCCCAGCGCGAACGCGGCCTGCCAGCTGATGTGCAGCTGCGGCGCCCACATCGACAGCAGCAAGCCGCCGATCACGGTGGCGACTATGGTCAGCACCACCTGCGCCAGCCCGAGCCCGAACACGATGCGCCGCATCGCGCGCAGTTGCGACAGCGAGAATTCGAGGCCGATCGAGAACATCAGGAAGACGACGCCGAATTCGGCCAGCGCGTGCGTGGAGTGGGTCTCGGCCGCCAGCCCGAGGGCGTGCGGCCCGATCAGCACGCCGACGGCCAGGTAGCCCAGCATCGGCGGCAAGTGCAGGCTGCGGAAAGCAACGACGCCGAGCACGGCGCTGCCAAGCAACAACAGGGTCAGTTCGAGGCCGGATGCCATGCGTTATAGAAATGAAGAAGCATTTTCTGTGGATGGCGCGTTGTTTGATACGTCTGGCAAGTTTTTTGCTTTCTCAATTCGTTTATACTTCCGGAATGAGTGTAACCGATGAAAAAACAATGCTGAACAGTTTTGACGAGAACCAGTCGCGCCGCGTTCTCCAACTCGCGCGCGAGACCCTCGCGATCGAAGCCGAGGCCATTTCAGCCGTGCATGCGCGGCTCGACGCCGACGACAGCCTGGTACGCGCCGTCGCCGTGCTGTACGCCTGCACTGGCCGCGTGGTGGTTTCGGGCATGGGCAAGTCCGGCCATATCGCGCGCAAGATCGCCGCGACCCTGGCCTCGACCGGCACCCCGGCCATGTTCGTGCATCCGGGCGAAGCCGCCCACGGCGACCTCGGCATGGTGACGGCGCAAGACGTCTTCATCGCCATCTCGAATTCCGGCGAATCGTCCGAGTTGATGGACATCCTGCCGGTCGTGAAACGCATGGGCGCGCCCCTGATCGCGATGACCGGCAAGCCGCAATCGCGCCTGGCGCAGCTCGCCGACGTCCACCTCGACATCTCGGTGGCCAAGGAAGCCTGCCCGATGAACCTGGCGCCGACGGCCAGCACCACCGTGACGCTGGCCATGGGCGACGCCCTGGCCGTGGCGCTGCTCGATGTGCGCGGTTTCCGCGAGGAGGACTTCGCGCGCTCGCATCCGGGCGGGGCCCTGGGCCGGCGCCTGCTGACCCATGTGCGCGACGTCATGCGCAGCGGCGAGGCCATCCCCGCCGTCACGCCCGACACGGCGCTCACCGCGGCCCTGCTCGAAATCAGCCAGAAGGGCATGGGCATGACGGCCGTCGTCGATCCCGACTACAAACCGCTGGGCGTGTTCACCGACGGCGACCTGCGCCGCCTGATCGAACGCGTGCAGGATTTCTCGAACCTCACCATCCGCGACGTCATGCACGTCGGCGCGCGCACCGTGCACCCCGAGCAGCTGGCGGTGGACGCGGTGGCGATCATGGAAGAATTCCGCATCAACCAGATGCTGGTGGTCGACGCGGCCGGCGTGCTGGTCGGCGCCCTGCACATCCACGACCTGACCCGCGCCAAGGTGATTTGATTGATGACGCCCCTCGCACACATGGAGCGCGCCGCGCGCGTGAAGGTCATGATCTTCGACGTCGACGGCATCCTGACCGACGGCAGCCTGACCTACGGCCCGGACGGAGAGATCACCAAGACCTTCAACGTCCTCGACGGCCTGGGCATCCAGCTGCTGCAGAAGACCGGCGTCGCCACCGCCATCATCAGCGCCCGCAAGTCGCCGATCGTGGTGGCGCGCGCCAAGGATCTGGGCATTACCCACGTCTGGCAGGGTTTCCACGACAAGCGCGTCGCGTTTGCCGAACTGCTGGCGCAGCTGAACCTCACGGCCGAGCAGTGCGGCTACATCGGCGACGACGTGATCGACCTGCCGCTGCTGACGAAAGTCGGCTTCGCCGTCACGGTGCCGACCGGGCACCCGGAAGTGCAGCACCGCGCCCATTACGTGACCAAGGCCGGCGGCGGACGCGGCGCCGTGCGCGAAGTGTGCGACATGGTGATGCGCGCCCAGGGCACCTACGAAGCGGCGCTCGCGCCGTATTTCGCGTGATAGGCATGACGGCATGGCGACCTACGTGAACAAACGCACCGCGCACCGCTGGCGCACGCTGGCGCTGATGCTGACGGCCGTGTTCTTCGCCTTCGGCAGCTTCTGGCTGCTGCAGGCCTTCGATTCGGACGACGCGCCCGGCATGGGGAACAACCAGAACGAGCCCGATTACATCGTCGAGAACTTCAGCTTCGTGCGCATGACGGAGAACGGCGTGCCGCGCTACGTGATGTCGGGCGCGCGCCTGGCCCACCATCCGCACAACGACGTTTCCGAGATCACCAAACCGGTCGTCGAGAGCATGGCGCCCGAGCGTCCGCGCATGACCATGCACGCCGACCGCGGCCAGGTCTACCATGGCGAGAACCGCGTCGAATTGATGGGCAACGTCGACATCAAGCGCCCGGCCACGCCGACCAGCGAAGCCCTGCACGCGCGCACCGAAGCGCTCACTGTGCTGGCCGACGACGAGATCGTCAAGACCGACCGTCCCGTGCAGATGACGCTCGGCGCCGCCACGGCGCACGGAGTCGGCATGGTGGCCGAGAACCCGACCCAGAAGCTGCACCTCGGCGGACGCGGCCAGATCGTTTATCCGCCGCGCCAGCCGCAGGCACCACCCCAATAACAGGAATGCGCTTTATGAAAAAACTCTTCGCCGCCGCTTTCGTTTCGCTGCTGTCGCTGTCGCTGTCGACGGCCCAGGCCGAGCGCGCCGATTCGCTCAAGCAGGCCGTGGTCAGCTTCGACTCGCTCGACGTGGACGAAGTCACGCAGACCCGCATCGTGACCGGCAACGTCGTGCTCACGCGCGGCACCTTGACCCTGAAATCCGACCGCGCGCTCATCAAGGAAACCCCGGAAGGCTACATGAGCGTGACGCTGACCTCGGCCCCGGGCCGCGTCGCCACCTTCCGCCAGAAACGCGACGGCGGCCCCGACCTGTGGATGGAAGGCCAGGCCGAGCGCATCGAGTACGACGAGCGGGTCGAAGTGGTCAAGCTGTTCTCGAAAGCGGTGGTGAAGGAACTCGAAAACGGGCGCCTGACCAACGAACTCGATGGCGCCTACATCTCCTACGACAGCCGCCGCGAAGTGGCGACCGTGCGCAACGACGCCAGCGGCGAGAGCAAGGTCGGCGGCGGCCGCGGCACCCTGATCATCGCGCCGCGCCGTACGACGGCGGCGCCGGCCGCAGCGGCCCCATCGGCCCCATCGGCAGCACCCGCCGCGGCGCCGGCAGCAGCAGGAAAGAAATGATGAAAGTGGTACCTGACAGTCACAGCACCCTGGTCGTCCGCGGGCTGCAAAAAAGTTACGGCAAGCGCCTGGTCGTGCGCGACGTCTCGCTCGAAGTGGGCTGCGGCGAAGTCGTCGGCCTGCTCGGGCCGAACGGCGCCGGCAAGACCACCTCGTTCTACATGATCGTCGGCCTGGTGCCCTCGGACGCCGGCACCATCGAGATCAACGGCGCCGACATCTCGAGCCTGCCGATCCACCGGCGCGCGGTGATGGGGTTATCGTACCTGCCGCAGGAAGCCTCGGTGTTCCGCAAGCTGACGGTGGAAGACAATATCCGCGCCGTGCTGGAACTGCAGCACGACGAGAACGGCAAGTCGCTCACGCGGGCCGCCATCGACGCGCGCTTGGACTCTCTCCTGGCCGAACTCCAAATCGAGAAGCTGCGCGAGAATCCGGCGCTGTCGCTGTCGGGCGGCGAACGCCGCCGCGTCGAGATCGCACGCGCGCTGGCCACCAACCCGCGCTTCGTGCTGCTCGACGAACCCTTTGCCGGTGTCGATCCGATCGCGGTGATCGAGATCCAGCGCATCGTGCGCTTCCTGAAGGAGCGCGGCATCGGCGTCCTGATCACCGACCATAACGTGCGCGAGACGCTGGGCATCTGCGACCGCGCCTACATCATCAACCAGGGCGCGGTGCTGGCGTCGGGACGTCCCGACGATATCATCGCCGACGAGTCGGTACGGCGCGTCTACCTGGGCGAACACTTCCGCATGTAGCAACCGAACGGAATCGAAGCGGAAACATGAAACAGTCACTGCAACTTCGGACTTCGCAGCACCTGGCGCTCACGCCGCAGCTACAACAGTCGATCCGCCTGCTGCAGCTGTCCACGCTCGAACTGCACCAGGAGATCGAGCAAATCCTGTCGGACAATCCGCTGCTCGAGCGGCTCGACGATCCGCTCGACCATTCGGTGCGCCTGCTGGCCGACGGCGCCATCAACGACGCCCCGGTGCAGCCGGCCGAGGCTCCGGCGCCGGGCGCCGACGAAGGCGCGCCGGCGGCGGACGCGGGCGAAGGCCTGGACGGCGGCGGCGATGTCGAACGCGGCGAGTCCGAGGGCGACTGGGGCGAGGGCAGCCGCAGCGCGGGCGGCGAGGGCGACGACGACGGCCGGCCGCAACTGGGCGCCATCGGCGTGACCCTGCGCGAGCACCTGTGCGAGCAGATCCGCGTCACCGGCGTCACGGCGCGCGACCGCGCGCTGGCCGAACTCGTGATCGACGCCATCGACGACAACGGCTACCTGGAAGAGCAGCTCGACGAGATCCATGCGCGCCTGCCGGAAGAACTTGAAGTCGAAATGGACGAGCTGCGCTGCGCGCTGGCGCTGGTGCAGAGCCTCGATCCGGTCGGCGTCGGCGCGCGCAGCGCGGCCGAGTGCCTGGCGCTGCAGATCCGCAGCATGCCTGGCGTGCCGCTGGTGACGCGGCGCATGGCTCTCAAGATTGTCGAGGGCTACCTGAGCTGGTTCGCGCAGCGCGAATTCACCAAGCTGAAAAAGGCGCTCGACTGCGACGACGAAGACCTGCGCGAAGCCCAAGCCGTGATCCGCCAGTGCAATCCGCACCCCGGCGCGGCCTTTGCATCGAGCGTGTCGGACTACGTCGTTCCGGACGTGATTGTCCGGAAATCGAAGAACGGCTGGATCGTCTCGCTCAACAACGAAGTCATGCCGCGCCTGCGCGTGAACAACGTCTATGCCCAGCTGCTCAAGGGCGGAAAAGGCGAAGGGCAAATGAGCGCGCAGCTGCAGGAAGCGAAGTGGCTCATCAAGAATATGCGCCAGCGCTTCGACACGATTCTGCGTGTTTCGCAGGCAATTGTAGAGCGTCAGAAGAACTTTTTCAGCCATGGCGCGGTTGCCATGCGTCCCCTTGTGCTTCGTGAGATTGCTGATACACTGGGTCTGCACGAGAGCACCATTTCTCGTGTAACAACTCAGAAATTCATGCTGACCCCGCACGGCATGTTTGAGCTGAAGTATTTCTTCGGAAGCCATGTCGCCACCGAAGCGGGGGGCGAAGCATCGTCGACGGCGATACGGGCGCTCATTGCGCAGCTGACAGGAGCAGAGGACCCAAAGAACCCATTATCCGACAGCAAGATCGCGGAAATGCTCGGTGAACAAGGCATGGTCATTGCGCGCCGCACGGTTGCAAAATACCGCGAGGCGCTCAAGATACCTCCCGTCAGTCTCCGCAAATCCTTGTAACAGCGGCTCCCACGTGCGTCCCAAGCGCCAGGCGGCGCCGCGCATTTATCAAAGGAGTGTGTATGAATCTCACCATCAGTGGCCACCACCTCGATGTCACCCCCGCCATCCGTGAATACGTACAGAACAAGCTCGAACGCATCACCCGCCATTTCGATCAAGTGATCGATTCCCATGTGATCCTCGCGATCGACAATCTCACCGAAAAAGACAAAAGGCAAAAAGCCGAGATTAACCTGCGCCTGTCAGGCAAGACAGTACACGTGGAAAGTGTGGCGCAAGACCTGTATGCCGCGATCGACCTCCTGATGGACAGGCTCGACCGCCAGGTGATGAAATACAAATCGATGCTGCAAAACCATAGTCACGAGGCGCTCAAGCGCCGTCCTGAGGGCGGAGAGGCCGCTGCTGCGATCTGATCGCGCACCACGCACCGTCTGAACGAGGGCGCCGGGAGGCGCCCTTTTCAATTTCGGGAGTCCGGCTCCGTCTTGGGTAAAATGCATGTCTTTTCCATCATCCTGCTCACCATGACCGACCATGTCCTGACCCGCGTTGCCAACGGCACCGGCATCATCACGCTCGACCGTCCGAAAGCCCTGAACTCCCTCTCACTGGCCATGGTGCGGCGCCTGACCGACGTCCTGCTGGCCTGGCGCGACGACGCATCCGTCGCCGCGGTGGTACTGACCAGCAGCAGCGAAAAAGCCCTGTGCGCCGGCGGCGACATCCGCTTCTTCTTCGAGGCCGGTCACGCCACGCCGACCGGCAACAGCGCGCTGCTGGAGGATTTTTTCACGGAAGAATACGCGCTGAACCACCTGATCCATTTCTATCGGAAACCCTATATCTCGATCATGGATGGCGTAGTGATGGGCGGCGGCATGGGCATCGCCCAGGGCGGCCCCGAGACCGGCCTGCGCATCGTTACCGAGCGCACGAAAATGGCGATGCCGGAAGTGAACATCGGCCTGTTCCCGGATGTCGGCGGCAGCCATTTCTTGTCGCATGCGCCTGGGCAGCTCGGCAATTACCTGGGTCTCACAGGCCTGACGATCGGCGCCGCCGACGCCCTGTATGTCGGCCTGGCCGATGCCTTCGTGCCGGGCGCGCAATTGGCCGAACTGAATGCGCTGATCGAGGCGACGCCGGGCGCGCAACTGGCGGACGCAATCCGTTCGTTCGCCGCACGCTTTGCCGCGGACGCGGGCGTCGGCACATTGGAAGCGCAGCGCCCTGCGATCGACGGGCATTTCGGCGCCGGCTCGGTGGCGGCGATCATGGCCTCGCTGGAAAAGGGTGAGCATCCGTTCCTGCAAAAGGCGCTCGCTGCGATGCGCCAGCGTTCGCCTTTGATGATGTGCGTGACCCACGAGATGCTGCTGCGCGGCGCATCGATGGACGTCGCCGACTGCCTGCGCATGGAGCGCTCGCTGGTGCGCCGCAATTTCGAACACGGCGAAGTGCTGGAAGGCGTGCGCGCGCTGGTGATCGACAAGGACAATGCGCCGCAGTGGAATCCCCCTCGCCTTGAAGAGGTGACGCCGGAGATGGTGGAGAGATTCTTCGAACCGGTGTGGCCGGAGCATGCGCATCCGCTGCGGCATTTGGTGTGATGTAGGGTGGTCGGCTCCACCCGGGTGTCGGAGCACCCGGTAACGCCGGCGCCGCCCACGCGTTCAACCGCCGTATGAACATGCGCGTCGGTTCACACGTACGTTGAACGCGTGGGCGGCGCATACGCTGCGTCGATCATTATTTTCGGGTGGAGCCGACCACCCTACGTGGATGCGGCCAATATCAATGTAAATTCTACGACTGCTCGCGATGCCGCAGCACGACCCGTTCGGTCTCATTGAAGTAGGCAGCCAATCGCTCCGCCATGTACACCGAGCGATGCTGCCCGCCCGTGCAGCCCACGGCCACCGTCAGGTAGCTGCGGTTGTCGGTCTTGAACGAAGGCAGCCACTTCTCGACGAATTTGCAGATGTCTTGCAGCATCTCGGTGGCGCTCGGCTGGGCGTCTAGGAAGGCGATGACGGGGGCGTCCTTGCCGGTCAGCGGGCGCAGGGCCAGGTCGTAATACGGGTTCGGGATGGCGCGCACGTCGAACACAAAATCGGCGTCGAGCGGCACGCCGACCTTGAAGGCGAAGGATTCGAAGAACAGGGTCAGCGGCGCATGCTGCACCTCGGCTAGTTCCTTGATCCAGGCGCGCAGTTTATTCGCCGAGGCTTCCGAAGTATCGATCACGTGGCCGAGCTGCTCGATGGCCGCGAGGCGCTCGCGTTCTTCGGCGATGCACTCGATCAGGGTGCGCCGCGAGGCCGGATTCTCGCCCGGCATCAGGGTATGCGACAGCGGGTGGCTGCGCCGCGTTTCCGAAAAGCGCGCGACCAGCGAATGGGTACTCGAGGTAAGGAACAGCACCTTCACCTGGTGGCCTTCTTCCTTCAGCGTACGCACCGTGAGCGGCAGTTCGACCAGCGACTCGGCGCTGCGCGCGTCGACCGCGACGGCCAGCTTGGCCGTGCCTGCGGACGTCGTCTTGACCAGCTGCGGCAGCAAGGCCGGCGGCAGGTTGTCGACGCAGTAGTAACCCGCGTCTTCCAGGACATTCAGGGCAACCGATTTGCCCGAGCCGGAGATACCGGTAATGAGAACGATGTGCATGGCTCGATGATACCGCAACCGTTAGCGCTTTGTCGCCGATCGTCCCGATTTTGACCGGTTAGGGGTGCATACGTTCCGATCGCACCAGTTAGCGGAGAATGTGCAGTCTTAATTCCCGCTCATCGCCTGCGTAACGGTCTGCCCTTGCAAGGGCAGACTCCTTAGCAACACTCAATCTCCGCTCATCGCTTGCCGTTGGTGAAGCAGGGGTTTCGCGGGACATGTCCCGCGCCTGCGTAACGGTCTGCCCTTGCAAGGGCAGACTCCTTAGCAACACTCAATCTCCGCTCATCGCTTGCCGTTGCCGCTCCATGAACTCCTGCAGCGTATCGATCCCGCGCAGTTGCAGGATCGTGTTGCGCACAGCGGCCTCGAGCAGCACCGCGATGTTGCGGCCGGCGGCGACGGGGATGACGACCTTGCGGATCGGCAGTCCCAGCACCTCTTCGGTCGGGAAGTGGAAGGGCAGGCGCTCCACTTCTTCGTCGAGCACGCCGCGCTTCACGAGGTGCACGATCAGTTTCAGGCGCATCTTGCGGCGCACCGCCGTCTCGCCGAAGATCGCCTTGATGTCGAGCAGCCCCAGGCCGCGCACTTCCAGCAGGTTCTGCAGCAGCGGCGGGCAGCGGCCCTCGATCATGTTGGGCGCGATGCGCGAGAATTCGACGGCGTCGTCGGCGACCAGGCCGTGCGAGCGCGAAATCAGTTCCAGGCCCAGTTCGCTCTTGCCGAGGCCGGAGTCGCCGGTGATCAGCACGCCTACGCCGAGCACGTCCATGAAGACGCCGTGCATGATCACGCGCTGGGCGAGTTTCTTCGAGAGATACACGCGCAGGAAGTCGATGACCTGGGCGGCCGGCAGCGGGGTCGAAAACAGCGGGATGTTCTGCTCGTCGCAGATGGCGAGGATGTCGGGCGGCGTTTCCAGACCCTGCGCGATGATCAGGGCCGGCGGGCCGCCGCCGATCAGTTCGCCGATCACATGGCTGCGCGAACTCGATTTGAGGCGGTGATAGTAATTTAGTTCCTGGTGCCCGAAGACCTGGATGCGGCCCGGGTGGATCAGGTTCAGGTGGCCGACCTGGTCGGCGGCCGAGGCGACGTCGCCCGAGATCAGCCGCTCGCCGCCAGGAAAGCCGGCGAACCAGCCCAGTTGCAGGCTGTCGCGGTTATCGTCGTACAGCCGTTGGATCGTGAGCGGAGTCTGCAGCATGGCGAGAGAAAATTAGGGGCGGGAACTCCCCCGAGTTTAACCCAAGGCCTGCAAGCTAGGTTGCCAGTTGATAATACGTTCGTGGATCGAGCGGGGATCGGTATCGGTGGCCAGCGCCGTGCGGATGGCTTCGTCCGAGAACAGCTCGGCGATTTCCGACAGGATCTCCAGATGCTGCTGGGTCACGTGATCCGGAATCAGGAGGAAGAACAGCAGGCTGACCGGCTGGCCGTCCGGAGACTCGAACGGAATCGGTGCGGCCAGGCGCACGAAGGCGGCGATCGGCTGCTTCAAACTCTTGCTGCCCTTGATGCGCCCGTGCGGCACGGCGACGCCATGGCCGAGACCGGTGGAACCGAGGCGCTCGCGCGCGAACAGGTTCTCGGAGACGGTCGAACGTGCGATCCCGCAGTTGTTCTCGAAAATCAAGCCGGCCTGTTCAAAGGCGCGCTTCTTGCTCGACACTTCGATGTCGAGCTGGACGTTTTCGAGAGAGAGGATTTTGCTCAGATTGGTCATTTCACGCTTTTCATGTTGCGGCGCGAGGGCCGACTTGCGGAGCGGAATTATAGGCCTGTTTCCAGGCCATGTAATTCGATTTCGCGTCGGTATCCTACGCCTGTCGCAGCCCCGATTCGACCTTTCAGCCAGTAGTGTCGTGAGCGCTGTTTGCGCTTCCACAAGAGTTCACGCAATTTCCGTATCGAAAAACGATGCGCACTGAATAAAGGGGGGAGACAGGCCCGATTGGCCGTGGTTTCCCCGTTTTTGCCTAAAAAATGGGCAATCAACTCGGCCATACCGACTGTTGTTTTTTCGTCAGTTTCTGTGGCTGGAAAGGTACAGGACAGCGAACCTGTTTACTGGCGCGCACCGCGTAAATTGTGCGGGCGCCCGGTACTAAAGTTGGCGCGCCATGGGTTGATATCAAGCCCACCGCGGCGCGTATAGCGCGCATACACGGCCAGCTTGCTCGGTTTGCACTGACGCAGGATGTCGATGAAGATGCGCTCGACACATTGCTCGTGAAATTCATTGTGTTCGCGGAAGCCGATCAGGTAGCGCAACAAGCCTTCCTGGTCGATCTGCGGCCCGACATACTCGATCTGCACGCTGCCCCAGTCCGGCTGGCCCGTCACCAGGCAATTCGATTTCAGCAGGTTCGAGACCAGGGTTTCCTCGACCGGCGCTTCGTCGAAATTGGCTGTCAGCAGGTGCGGCGCTGGCGAATAGGCGTTGACCTCGATGTCGAGGCGGTCGATCGACAGGCCCTCGAGCTCGCCCATCTTGAGCTGGCCGAACCCTTCCGGCTCGGTGATCGTGATGTGCACCGGCGCGCCGAAGGCGTTCGACAGGTCTTCGCGCAGCAGCGATTTCAAAGCGTCGACGCCGGCCACGCGGGTCTGGTTGAAAGAGTTCAGGTAGAGCTTGAAGGACTTCGATTCGACGATGTTCGGCGAATCGGCCGGCGCGCTGATGGTTGCGATCGCCACCTGCGGCTTGCCGCGCATGTTCAGCCACGACAATTCGTAGGCGTTCCAGATGTCGAGGCCGAAGAAGGGCAGCGTACCGGATATCGCCAGTTCCTCGCGCTTTTGCTGGCGCGGAATCGGAAACAGCAGCTCGGGCGCGTACTCGGTCTGGTAGGCGGAGGATTTGCCAAGTGGCGATTGATCGGGAGTATTGTTCATGGGTCTGGTCTCGATGCGCCGGCGCTGCGCAACAGGCGGTGCGTCGCCCTGCGATGCCGGCGCGGCGGCGGCAAAGCGGCGTATCGTACACCTTTATGGGAGGGCTTGCGCGCCGTGTCCGCTTGAATGGCGCGAGGTTTCTGGCGCTGGTTGAACGCGTGGGCGGCGTTTGCCTCGACAATGATTCATTATGCGGGTGTAGCCGCCCACCCTACGGGTATGCCAGCTACGACGTAGGGTGGTCGGCTCCACCGGGCAAAGCGAACAGACGCGGCGTATGCGCCGCCCACGCGTTCAACGCACGCATGCCCGCCGAGGAAGACGCACTACAAAAACAGCTTGTACACCGGGTTCGCCGTCTCATCCCAATACCGATACCCCAGCGTCGCCAGGAACTGCCGGAACTCGTCCATCTCCCCGTTCGGCACCTGCAATCCCACCAGGATCCGGCCGACGTCGCCGCCCTGGTTCCGGTAATGGAACAGCGAGATATTCCAGTTCGGCGCCATGCTGTCGAGGAAGCGCATCAGCGCGCCGGGGCGCTCGGGGAATTCGAAGCGGTACAGCAGCTCGTCCTGCGCCAGCGTGCTCTTGCCGCCGACCAGGTGGCGGATGTGGAGCTTGGCCAGCTCGTCGTGGGTGAGGTCGAGGGTGGCGAAATCGTGCTGCTCGAAGGTGTGCGCCAGCAGGCTCGATTCGCCGCGGCTGCCCACCTGCACGCCGACGAACACGTGCGCCTGGCGCGCGTCGCTGATGCGGTAGTTGAACTCGGTGACGTTGCGCGCGCCGACCAGCGCACAGAAACGTTTGAAACTGCCGCGCTGCTCGGGAATCGTCACCGCGAACACGGCCTCGCGCGCCTCGCCCAGTTCGGCGCGTTCGGCCACGAAGCGCAGGCGGTCGAAGTTCATGTTGGCGCCGCAGGCCACCGCCACCAGGGTCTCGTTTTTCACGGGCTGGCGGTTCATCTGCGAGCGCTCCACATAGGCCTTGGCGCCGGCCACGGCCAGCGCGCCGGCCGGCTCGAGAATGGAGCGCGTGTCCTGGAACACGTCCTGGATCGCGGCGCAAATCGCATCGGTGTCGACCAGGATGATCTCGTCGACGACTTCCTTCGCCACGCGGAAGGTCTCTTCGCCCACCAGGCGCACGGCGGTACCGTCCGAGAACAGGCCGACGTCGGGCAGCGTGACGCGCTCGCCGGCTTTCAGACTCTTCGCCATCGCGTCCGAGTCGATCGACTGCACGCCGATGATCCGGATGTCGGGCCGCACCGCTTTTACATAAGCGCCGATGCCCGAGATCAGGCCGCCGCCGCCGATGGCGACAAAGATCGCGTGGATCGGGCCGGAGTGCTGGCGCAGGATCTCCATGCCGATCGTGCCCTGGCCGGCGATCACGTCCGGATCGTCGAAGGGGTGGACAAAGGCCAGCTTCTGTTCGCGTTCGAGCGTGAGCGCGTGGTGGTAGGCGTCGGTGTAGGAGTCGCCATGCAGGACGACTTCGACCGCATTGCCGCCGCGCGCCTTGACGGCGTCGATTTTCACTTGCGGCGTCGTGGTCGGCATCACGATCAGGGCGCGGCAGCCGAGGCGCGCGGCGGACAGGGCCACGCCTTGCGCATGGTTGCCGGCCGAAGCGCAGATGACGCCGCGCTTCAAGGCCTCTTGCGGGAGATGCGCCATCTTGTTGTAGGCGCCGCGCAGCTTGAAGCTGAAGACGCTTTGCATGTCTTCGCGCTTGAAATAGATGCGGTTGCCAAAGCGCTGCGACAGGGTGGGCGCCAGTTCGAGCGGCGTTTCCTCGGCCACGTCGTAGACGCGCGCGGTGAGGATTTTTTTCAGGTAGTCGGTGGTCATGGTCAGCTTGAAAGCGTGGAAGGGCGGATGTGTGGCCAGTGTCCTGGTTCCTGTGACGCGAGACTGTTTACCGTGGCGGGTGACCTGGCTGCAGTGCGACAAGAAGATCTGGGTTGCAGGCTCTTCGTATCGTGTCGGGGCGATGTGTTTTCCTCATTATAATGGACGCCTCCAACTGCCGAACCCCCAACCGATGATCGAAACCGCTGTCCTCTGGCTGCTCAAGGTTCTCGCCGCTCCCACAGTCGGGCTCACGTCGGTCTTCGTCATCGCATTCGTCTCCGCTACCCTGGTGCCGCTCGGTTCCGAGCCGGCCGTGTTCGCGGTCATCAAGGCCAATCCCGCCATGTTCTGGCCGGCGATCCTGGTCGCCACCCTCGGCAATACCATCGGCGGCGCGGTCGACTACCTGCTCGGCTACCGCGCGAAGATCGCCTTTGCCAAGGAGCGCCAGAGCCGCTGGTTCGGCTGGCTCGCCAAATACGGCGCCAAGACCATGCTGTTGTCCTGGCTGCCGGGCATCGGCGATCCGCTCTGCACGCTGGCCGGCTGGCTGCACCTGCCGTTCTGGCCGAGCGTGATGTACATGGCGATCGGGAAGTTCGGGCGCTATCTGACCATGACCCTGGTGCTGCTGTACGTGCCCGACGATTTCTGGCGCAACCTGGGCGAGATGATCACCCGGATAACGGGTTGAGCTACTCCTTGGCTGAGCTACACTCCTGCCATTCTGTTCAAGATCGGGAGGCAGTATGGAGGCATCGTCCGGCGGCTGCACTTGCGGCCAGATCCAGTACAGCATCGGCGGCCCGGCCCTGCAGCTCGTGGCCTGCCACTGCGGCATGTGCCGGCGCATGACGGGCGCGCCGTTCTCGTCCTACCTCGTCGTCAAGGAAGCGCAGTTCGATGTCACCGCGGCTGACGATTCGCTCGCCAGCTATGCGGTCACCGAGCGCGCCACGCGCCACTTCTGCCGCCGCTGCGGCACGCCCGTCTTCAACACCAATCCGCATACCTATACAGGGCTGGTCATGCTGTATCTCGGCACTGTGCAGGGGCACGAAACGCTGGTGCCGGGCGTCGCGATTTTCTGCGAAGACAAGCTGCCCTGGGTGAGCTTGCCCGAGGCCGCCAAACCCTTTGCCGCCGCGCCACGACGCTAGTCATTCGCGCGGGTCACGCGGACTCATGTGATTCGGGTGGATAGCGCACGCTGCATATCTTCGCTGCATGCAAGCCCATTTTTGCAAAGAAAATTTGCATGAACCGGCCTGTGTCCGCATTTTGTTGCTTCAGGGCTTGTCTGGAAAATACCGCTGCCCAGCGTTGTGCGGCGCAATAAGCTAGAATGGTTGTCCTTCGGGCCAGACCAAACGTCTCATCCATCATGAACGCCCCAGTACACATCCAGACCCTGCTCGCCGATAACGCACCGGCGCGCCTGCGCGAAATCCCCTACAACTACACCTCGTTCTCGGATCGCGAAATCGTGATCCGCCTGCTCGGCGAAGCGTCCTGGCAGCTGCTCGACCAGTTGCGCGGCGCACGCCAGACCGGGCGCTCGGCGCGCATGCTGTACGAGGTGCTGGGCGATATCTGGGTGGTGCGCAGGAATCCCTACCTGCAGGACGACATGCTGGACAACCCGAAGCGGCGGCAAAAGCTGATCGACGCGCTGCATCACCGCCTGGCCGAAGTGGACAAGCGCCGCACCACGGTCGACGCCCACGAAGGCGACGCCGCCCTTGATGCTAGCCGCAACGCCGCCGTCGAACAGCTGCTGGCGGCCGCGCGCCGGGCCGTCGACGACTTCGGCCGCGAGTTCCGCGAGATGTACGACCTGCGCAAGAAGGCGCGCAGCGTGCTCGGCGCCTACACCGATAAACGCAATATCCGCTTCGACGGCATGCACCGCGTCTCGCACGTGACTGACGCCACCGACTGGCGCGTCGAATATCCCTTCCTGGTGCTGGTGCCCGACAGCGAGGAGGAGATGGCGGGCCTGGTGAAAGGCTGTATCGAACTGGGACTGACCATCATCCCGCGCGGCGGCGGCACCGGCTACACGGGCGGCGCGATTCCGCTGACCAGCATGTCGGCCGTGATCAATACCGAAAAGCTGATCGGCCTGGGCGAAGTCGAGATGACGCGCCTGCCGGGCGTGGACCGCGACTACGCGACCATCCACACCGGCGCCGGCGTCGTCACCCAGCGCGTCTCGCAGGCGGCCGAAAAGGCCGGCTTCGTGTTCGCCGTGGATCCGACCTCGGCCCACGCCTCCTGCATCGGCGGGAACATCGCCATGAACGCGGGCGGCAAGAAGGCCGTCCTGTGGGGCACGGCGCTGGACAATCTGGCCTCCTGGCGCATGGTCGACCCGAACGGCGACTGGCTGGAAGTCACGCGCCTGGAACACAACCTGGGCAAGATCCACGACGCGCCGACGGCCGTGTTCAAGCTCGAATGGACGCACCCGGCCGTGAAAGGGGCGCCGCGCGGCGCGCCGTTCCGCACCGAGACGCTGACCATCGAAGGCCGCAAGTTCCGTAAAGAGGGCCTGGGCAAGGACGTCACCGACAAATTCCTCTCCGGCCTGCCGGGCATCCAGAAAGAGGGTACCGACGGCCTGATCACCTCGAGCCGCTGGATCCTCCATAAAATGCCGAAGTTCACGCGCACGGTGGCGCTGGAATTCTTCGGCCAGGCGCGCGACGCGATTCCGTCGATCGTCGAGATCAAGGACTACCTCGATTCGCTGCCGAAGAACGGCAAGCCGGAATTCGAGACACTCCGTCTCGCCGGCCTGGAACACCTGGACGAGCGCTACCTGCGCGCGGTCGGCTACGCCACCAAATCCAAGCGCGGCACGCTCCCTAAAATGGCGCTGTTCGGCGACATCGTCGGCGACGACGAGAATGCCGTCGCCATGGCCGCCTCGGAAGTGGTGCGCATCGCGAACACGCGCGTCGGCGAAGGCTTTGTCGCGGTGAGTGCCGAAGCGCGTAAAAAATTCTGGCTCGATCGCGCCCGCACCGCGGCCATCGCGCGCCACACCAACGCCTTTAAAATCAACGAAGACGTCGTCATCCCGTTGAACCGGATGGGCGAGTACACCGACGGCATCGAGCGCATCAACGTCGAGCTGTCGATCAAGAACAAGCTGCAGCTGGCCGGCGAACTGCATGCCTACCTCGCCAGCGGCCACCTGCCGCTGGAAAAGAGCGACGACGCCAGCGGCGACACCGTCGCGCGCGACGAGATCATGGGAGATAGGCCGGAGCAGGCCGTGGCGCTGGTCGAGGCGATCGAGGCGCGCTGGACTTACGTGCTGGCCAATCTGGATCAGCCGCTGCGCGACATCCACCATCGCCTCGACGAACTGGGCCTCGGCCACCTGTCTTCCACCTTCGATATGCGCATCGGCAGTCAGCCGGATGCGACGCTGTTCGACGTGGTGCAGGATCACACCCTGCGCATCTCGTGGAAGCACGACCTGCGCGCGCCGCTGCGCCAGATTTTCAATGGCGCCGCCTACAAATGCATCCTCGACGAGACGACCGCCATCCACAAACGCGTGCTGCGCTCGCGCGTTTTCGTGGCGCTGCACATGCACGCCGGGGACGGCAACGTCCACACGAACCTGCCGGTGAACTCGGACGATTACGCGATGCTGCAAGACGCGCACAAAGCCGTCGAGCGCATCATGAAGCTGGCGCGTTCGCTGGACGGCGTGATCTCGGGCGAACACGGCATCGGCATCACCAAGCTCGAATTCCTGACGGACGACG
Source organism: Massilia sp. Leaf139 (assembly GCF_001424165.1). Lineage (GTDB taxonomy): Bacteria > Pseudomonadota > Gammaproteobacteria > Burkholderiales > Burkholderiaceae_D > Telluria. The sequence goes on along the minus strand of NZ_LMOJ01000027.1, from coordinate 104,287 downwards.
AAATCCAGGACTTCCGCGACTACAAATTGCGCGTCGACCCGGAAGGGCGCTTCAACAAGGGCAAGCTGCTCAACCTGAAGGAAGCCCACGCCGACCTGCGCAACGCCTACACGCCTTCGTTCGGCCTGATGGGCCACGAGTCGCTGATCATGCAGCAGAGCGACATCGGCGAGATCGCCCATTCGATCAAGGACTGCCTGCGCTGCGGTAAATGCAAGCCGGTCTGCACCACCCACGTGCCGCAGTCGAACCTGCTGTATTCGCCGCGCGATAAAATTCTTGCGACCTCGGCGCTGATCGAAGCCTTCCTCTACGAAGAGCAGACCCGGCGCGGCGTCTCGATCCGCCACTGGGAAGAGTTCGAGGACGTGTCCGACCACTGCACCGTGTGCCACAAGTGCGTGACGCCGTGCCCCGTGAACATCGACTTCGGCGACGTCTCGATGAACATGCGGAATTTGCTGCGCAAGATGGACAAGCGCAGCTTCAAACCGGCGAATCGCGCGGCCATGTTCTTCCTGAACGCGACCGATCCGACCACCATCAATGCCACCCGCAAGGCGATGGTCGGCATCGGTTTTAAAGCCCAGCGACTCGGCAACCAGCTGCTGCGCAAATTCGCGAAAGAGCAGACCGCGGCGCCGCCGCCGACCACGGGTAAAGCACCGGTACGCGAGCAGGTGATCCACTTCATCAACAAGAAGATGCCGGGCAACCTGCCGAAGAAGACGGCGCGCGCGCTGCTCGACATCGAGGACGACAAGGTCATCCCGATCATCCGCAATCCGAAGGCGACCAACGCCGACAGCGAAGCCGTGTTCTACTTCCCGGGCTGCGGTTCCGAGCGCCTGTTCTCGCAAGTCGGCCTTGCCACCCAGGCGATGCTGTGGGAAGTGGGCGTGCAGACCGTGCTGCCGCCGGGCTACCTGTGCTGCGGGTATCCTCAACGGGGAGCAGGCCAGTACGACAAGGCCGACAAGATGATGACGGATAACCGCGTGCTGTTCCACCGGATGGCGAACACGCTGAACTACCTCGACATCAAGACAGTCTTAGTCTCCTGCGGCACCTGCTACGACCAGCTCGCGACCTACGAGTTCGAGAAGATCTTCCCGGGCTGCCGCATCATGGACATCCACGAATACCTGCTCGAAAAAGGAGTGAAGCTCGAAGGCGTGGAAGGCACGCGCTACATGTACCACGACCCTTGCCACACGCCGATGAAGATGCAGGATTCGATCAAGACCGTGAACGCGCTGGTCTCGACCTTCGACAACGTCAAGATCGAAAAGAACGAGCGCTGCTGCGGCGAATCGGGCACCTTTGCCGTGACGCGTCCGGACATCGCGACCCAGGTTCGCTACCGCAAGGAAGGCGAGATGGAGAAGGGCGCGGCGAAACTGCGCGAAGACGGTTTCGAGGGTGAGGTCAAGGTGCTGACCAGCTGCCCGTCCTGCCTGCAGGGCCTGTCGCGCTACAACGGCGACTCGAAGACCACGGCCGACTACATCGTGGTCGAGATCGCGAAGCACCTGCTGGGCGAGAACTGGCTGCCGGACTATGTGGCGCGCGCGAACAACGGCGGCATCGAGCGGGTGCTGGTATGACGATTGACCGCAACTGCGAGCTGTGCCAGCTGGCCGCGCCGGCCGCGTATGCCAACGACAAGTTCGCGGTCATCGTCGTCGACGACCCCAACTATCCCGGCTTTTGCCGCGTGATCTGGCGCGACCACGTGCGCGAGATGAGCGACCTGTCCCGTGACGACCGTCTGCTGCTCAACGAGGCCGTGTACCAGCTGGAGCAGGCCGTGCGCGAGACGATGGCGCCGCACAAAATCAATGTGGCGAGCCTCGGCAACGTCGTGCCGCACCTGCACTGGCACGTGATCCCGCGCTACACTGACGATGCGCACTTCCCGGCGCCCGTGTGGGCCGCCGCCGTGCGCGAACCCGACGCCGCCGCGCTCACCGCACGGCGCGCGCTATTGCCGCAGCTGGCCCAGGCCATCGCGCGGCGTTTTAATCAAGACTAAAAGATCAGCCATGCCGATTCCAACCGAACTGACCGTCCACCAGAAGTCCCGCTTGCTCGACATCGCTTTCGATGACGGCCGCGCCTTTTCGATTCCCTTCGAGCTGATGCGCGTGTACTCGCCCTCGGCCGAAGTGAAGGGCCACGGCCCCGGCCAGGAAGTCCTGCAGGTCGGCAAACGCGAAGTCGGCATCCGCGGCGTCGAGCCGGTCGGGAACTATGCGGTCAAGCCACTGTTCAACGATGGGCACGAGAGCGGGATTTTTACCTGGGATTACCTGTACAAGCTCGGCAACGAGCATGAGGCGCTGTGGGCGGATTACATGGGGCGTTTGCACGCGGCCGGGTTCGAAGGCGAGAGCGGGCGTGAGCCAGGAACCGTGTTGCCAGGCGCGGCGCCGCGTGGGGGCGTTTGCGGGAGTGGCCACAACCACTAAGCGGGGGTGCGTGTGTACACCCCGTGGGCATGCCCACCCTACGCTACGCGACGGATTCATGAACTTGCTACGGGCGGTGGTGCACCGTAGGGTGGGCATGCCCACGCGTACAACGGCACCGCATTCGCGTTCCATCCGATTACCCATAAAAAAAGCGCCCTGCGAGGGGCGCTTTTCTCATGGTCGCGTCAGCCGCAAGGGCTGCGCAATCAATACATCACTGTGGCTGGATGTTGGCAGCTTGTTTGCCCTTCGGGCCAGTGGTGATCTCGAAGCTCACGCGCTGATTTTCGGCCAGGGACTTGAAGCCCGGGGTGTTGATTGCCGAGAAGTGCGCGAACAGGTCTTCACCGCCGCCGTCAGGCGTGATGAAACCAAAACCTTTTGCATCGTTGAACCACTTAACAGTGCCAGTCGTCATTTTAATTCCCCAAAAGTTTATTGTAATGTGCCTTGTTACGGCGCGTCGGGGAACCACAAGGGACTTCAGCGACTGTCTTAACAAAGCGAAATTATTATAGGCACAATTTTGAATCCGTGAAGCACAATTTAAGCGGTCTTGTGACTGTTGAGTTGGGGCGAAACGACAGCGCCTGGCGATAATCCCTGATTTTAGTTCCGTGGCGAAACGAACCTTGTCACAGGCTAAGCGATTCCTTCAATTGCGCCGCATTTCGCCGCGAAATTTCGAGTTTCTGACCGTTGTCGAGGGTGACCACATAGCCTGCACCCATGGCTTCTTCGATGGCGACCACGGCATTCAAATTGACGATGTGCTGGCGGCTGACGCGAAAGAACATGCGTGGCGGCAGCCGCTCTTCCACGCTGCCCAGCGATTTTTTCACGTAGGCGCGCTGGTCGTCGAAAAACACCTGCACGTAATTCTTGCAGCTCTCGAAGCAGCGGATCGACGCCAGGCTGACCATGTGGCAGCGCTCGCCATCCTTGATGAAGATGCGGCTGCCCGGTTCGAGCGGCGGCTGCAGCGGCGCCGGGGCCGGCGTCTCCTGCGGCGCCAGCTTGCGGATCGCCTGCGCCAGCCGCTCGGGACTGACGGGTTTGAGCAGGTAGTCGACCGTGTCGAAGTCGAAGGAGCGGATCGCATACTCGGCGTGGGCCGTGGTGAAGACGATGCGCGGATGCTGTTCCAGCCGGGCCAGCAGATCGAAGGCATCGGCGCCGGCCATGCGGATGTCGAGAAAGAGCACATCGGGTTCGCGTTCGCGGATCAAGGGCAGCGCCGTATCCGGATGATCGGCTTCGCCGACCAGTTCGATCTCGGGGAAGGCGGCCAGCATGCGTGCCAGGCCGGCGCGCGCCAGGCGCGAATCGTCGACGATCAGGACGCGCATGCGAACTCCTTCGGCAAGGTCAGCACCACTTCGTGGCGCCCGGGAGCCGAGCGCACTTCATGCGCGGCACCGTCTCCGTACAGCAGCGCCAGGCGCTGGGCGACGTTGCGCATGCCGATGCCCAGGCCCGCGGCTTCCGGCTGCGCCATCGGCTTGTCGTTGGCGACGAAGAAGCGCACCCGGTCGCCGCCGTCGCTGGCGCTTACCGACAGCGCACCGCCCGCGCGCAACGGCTCGATGCCGTGCTTGACCGCGTTCTCGACCAGGATCTGCAGCAGCAGCGGCGGCACCAGGCAGTCGTGCAGCTGGGCCGGGATCGTCAGCGCGAAACGCAGGCGCGCTTCCAGCTGCACGCCGACGATGGCGATGTAGCGTTCGATGATTTCGAGCTCCTCGGCCAGGCGCACCTTGGGGCGGCTGTCGCTCACCAGCGCGTAGCGCAGCATCTCGGACAGGCCGACCAGCATGGTGTCGGCGCGCCGCCCGTCTTCGTGGATCATGAAGCGGATGTCGTTCAGCGCATTGAACAGGAAGTGCGGATTGAGCTGGTTCGACAGGCTGCGCAGCTGCGCGTCTTTCAACGAGGCCTGCAGGCGCGCGTTGGCGAGCAGCTGTTCGCGTGCGTCGCGGTTGCCCGTGAAGCTGATGTAGATGAAGCACCAGGCGCAGAGAAAGACGTGGGCCTGCAGGCTGGCACTGCTGACCGAGCGCACCAGGTAGGGCAGCGGTTCGAGCGGCGCGCCGGCGGCGGCATACCAGGCCGCCAGCGGCGTCCAGAAGAAGGGCAGCGTGACGGCCGCCGTGAACCCCGCCACCAGCACCGCGGCCAGGGCGCCATAGGCCACCACGCGCGGGATCAGCCGGTTCATGGGCAGGCGCTGCCAGCCGCGCGTCTTGTACAGCCAGCGAAAGGCCAGCACCGCCAGCGTGAAGGGCAGCAGCCAGACCAGAGTGGCGGCGCTGTCCTGCGCCACCAGCGGACTCCAGAGCAGGATGGGCAGCAGCGTCAGCGCCAGGCAAAAGGCGCTGGCGCCCAGGTGGTAAGTCCAGAACTGGCGGTCGTGCGGCAGGAAACGGATGGTCATCGCGCGAGTATACAGCTCACCATCGCGCTCACCAGGCGCGCAGCCGCTGTGCGGGCGCGAGATACATCGGATCGCCCGGCCGCGTGGCGAAGGTGTCGTGGAAGGCGTCGAGCTGCATGGCCGGGCGATTGGCGCGCAGGACGGCGGGCGCATGCGGGTCGCTCGCCAGCAGCTGCAGCATGCGTTCGTCGCGCCGCTTCACCGCCCATTGGCGTGCATAGGCAAGGAAGAACTGCGGCGCTTCGTCCGGCCGCGCCTCCTTGCTATAAGCCTGCCAGGCCAGCTGCAGTCCCATCAGGTCGGCGATGTTTTCCGGCAGCGTCAGCTTGCCGTTCACGCGCGCACCCGGCAGCACTTCCTCGGCGTCGAAGCGGGCGACGAGGGTGGCGCCGAAGGCGCGGAAGGCGGCGTGGTCGGCCGCCGTCCACCAGTCGCGCTGGGCGCCGCGGCTGTCGAACTGCGAACCGGTCGTGTCGAAGGCGTGGCTGATCTCGTGGCCGATCAGGGCGCCGATGCCGCCGTAGTTGGCGGCGTCGCTCGCCGCCGCGTCGAAGAAGGGCGCCTGCAGGATCCCGGCCGGCAGGTTGATCTCGTTGAGCACCGGGTCGTAATAGGCGTTCGGCTCGAGTGGGCTCATCGTCCACAAATCGCGCTCGACCGGCTTGCCGGATTGGGCGGCCAGGCGCAGCCATTCGTGGCGGCGCGCGCGCAGCCGGTTGCCGAACGCGTCGCCGGCACGGACGTCGAGCGTGCCGTAGTCGCGCCAGCGCGCCGGGTAGCCGACCCGCATCGTGGTGCGTGCGATCTTGGCCTGCGCCTCGCGCCGGGTGGCCGCGTCCATCCAGGCGATGCGGCCGGCCGCTTCATGCGCCGCGGCGAGGATGCGCGCCGCCATGCGCTCGACGCGCGCCTTCTGTTCGGGCGGGAAGTAGCTGGCCATGTAGAGCGCGCTCAGGCCGTCGCCGAGGGCGCCGGTGAGGACGTCGATGGCGGTCTCGGCGCGCGGCGTGGGCGCGACCTGGCCGCCGATGGCCTTGCCGTGGAAGGCGAAGTGGGCCGCGCGCAGCGCCGCCGGCAAGACCGGCGCCATGCTGTCGAGCAGGCGCAGTCTGAAGTAGCGCTTCCAGTCGGCCAGCGGCAGCTCGGCCATCAGGCGCGCGCTCGCCAGCGCGGCCTCCGGCTGCACGACGTTCACGGCGGCGCCGTCCGGAAATCCCGCGGCGGCCAGGAAAGCTTGCCAGTCGAGGCCGGGCGCCGCAAGTGCCAATGCGGCGACGTCGAGCGTGCGCACGCGCGCCGGGTTCATCGCCTCGGCGGCCGGCAGGTGGGCGGCCGCCAGTTTTGTTTCCAGCGCCAGCACGCGCTGCGCGGTGTCGCCTGGCGCCGGGTCGCCGGCCAGCCGCGCCAGTGTCGTCAGGTAGGCGAGGTAGGCGGCGCGCGCCTCCAGCATGCGTGCCTCGTCTTTCAGGTAATAGTCGCGATCCGGCAGGCCCAGGCCGCCCTGCATCAGCAGTGCGCGGTTGATGCCTGGATCCTTGAAGTCGGCAAAGCCGCCCCAGAACCACAGCGGCGTTTTGAGCACGCCCTGAATGCCGCCCTGCCAGCGCGCCAATGCGGCCGGGCTGTCGATGGCGTCGATTTGCGCCAGCGGCGGCAGCACCGGCGCCAGGCCGGCGCGCTCGATCGCAACCAGGTCGAGGTAGCTGTCGTGAAAGTCGAGCAGCTTGCGGCCGATGCTGCCTGGCGCCTGCGGCTGCCGGCGCAGGCCCTCGACCAGGCCGCGCACGCGCGCGTTGACGACCAGCGGCAAGTCGGCCGCGTAGACCTCGCTGCGGTTCGCGGGAATGGCGGTGCGTGCAAGCCAGGCGCCGTTCGCGGCAAGGTACAGGTCGTCCTGGGGACGCACGCCGGGTTCGGCCGCGGCGGGCAGGAAGAGGGAAGAGATAATCAGGCTGGCGAGAAGAAGGGGACGAAGGGTCATGGCGCGGTCGGGTTGGTTGCACGGGGCGCACCGGTGCGAACCGTCCGGCGCCTGCGCAGTATCGCGGCGTGACGGGGGCTGCCAAATAAAAGGTGCCGGGCGGCGCCCGGCGGGGATGAGTGGCGCCTAGCGCGCCGTGGCCTGCGACAGCACCGACACCAGCTGCTCGATCGCATACGGCTTGGCCAGCACCTGCACGTCGGGCAGGGCGACCTGCTGCTCGGTGTAGCCGGTGGCGAGGATGACCGGCAGGCCGGGGTAGCGCTGGCGCAGGATGCCGGCCAGGTCGATGCCGCTCACCTGGCCCGGCATGACGACGTCGGAGAACACGACGTCCGGGCGGCGCGCGTTCGTCTCCAGCAGGCGCAGCGCCGCTTCGCCGTCTTCCGCGACCAGCACCTCGAAACCGCTCTCCTGCAGCGCGCGCATCACGGCTTCGCGCACCAGGGCGTCGTCTTCGACGAACAGTACGGTGCCGCTGCCGCGCACCGCCGGCGCATCGCCATCAGGCGCCGGCGCAAGAACGGCCTCGGCCTGCGCGCGCGCCAGGTACAGGTCGACGCGGGTGCCGATGCCGGGAATGCTGTCGAGGACGAGCGTGCCGCCGGCCTGGGTGGCGAAGGCGTAAGCCTGCGGCAGGCCCAGGCCCGTGCCCTGGCCCGGCGGTTTCGTCGTGAAGAAGGGGTCGAGGGCGCGCGCCATGATCTCGGGCGTCATGCCGCTGCCGCTGTCGACCATGCTGACCAGGACGTAGTCGCCGCGCGCCAAGTGGCCGTCGGTGCCGTCGATCTCGACATTGCGCGCCTCCAGGCGCAGCAGGCCGCCGCCCGGCATGGCGTCGCGCGCATTCATCGCCAAATTTAACAGCGCCACGTCGAACTGCAGCGGTTCGACCGTGACCGGCCAGACGCCTTCGTCGCAATGCACCTCGACCGCGACGTCGCCGCGCAGCGAGCCCTTCATGAGCTGCACCGCGCTGCGCAGCTGTTCGCAGACGTCGACCGTGGTGCGGCGCGCTTCCTGCAGGCGCCCGAAAGAGCCGAGCTGGCCGGTGAGGGTGGTGGCGCGCGCGACCGTGCGCTGGCAGGTCTGGATCAGGCTTTTGATCTTTTCCTCGCGCGTGGAGAAGGCGGCCAGCTGCAGCGCCGTGGTCAGCGTCTGCAGCAGGTTGTTGTACTCGTGGGCGATGCCGCCGGTGAGGCGCCCGAGGGCTTCGAGCTTCTGGTTCTTCAGCAGGGCGCTCTGGGCGCGTTCGGTGGCGGCGATGGCGGCGGCCACGCGCGCCTCCATTTCCGTCTGGCCCTGGCGGATGCGGGTACTGGCGTCGGCCAGGTGGCGGGCAACGTTGTCGAGTTCGGCCCAGCCGGCCGGCGCGTAGCGCACCTCGGCGCCCTGGCCCAGGGCCTTGGCGCTGGTCGCCAGGGCTTCGATCGGCACGATCGCGCGGTTGGCGAAGCGGCGCGCGGCCACCAGGCCGATCAGGAGGAGCACGGTCATCAGGCCGCCGAGCAGGGCCGATGCGCGCAGCGGCGCTTCGTCCAGTTCGCTGGCGGGAATACTCAGCAGTACCTTCCAGCCGACGTCGGGCACCGTGCTGACGAAGACGCGCGAATCGACCCCGTCGAGGGTGCGCGACTCGATCATCGTTTCGGCGACCTTGGCAATGCGTTCGTGCGTACTCTTGCTCATCGGTTTGCCGACAAAGCGCTCGGGCGAGCGGGTGCGCGCCACGACCACGCCGTTGCGGTCGACCACGGTGGCCAGCCAGCCCTCGGGCAAATGCTGGCGCAGCAGCAGGCCGTGCAGCGAGCTGACGCTCACGGCCATCGTCAGCAGGTAGCGGAGATTGCCGTCGAACTTGACCGGCACCTGAATCGCGAAATCCTGGCGCTTGGCGACCTGTCCCGTAAACATGTCAGAGACCAGGGCGCGGTCGCTTCCGTAGACCTTCATCAGCGCCGGTATGTTGGCGGCGGTGCGGGTCGGCAGGGAAGTGCCGAACGGGCGGCGCGTATTGAGCAGCTGGCGCCAGTCCGGCGTGAACAGGATGATGGCCGAGTCCCGCGGCGACACCACACTGGCGGCATGCCGGTAGAAGCTCGGCAGGCGATCCTCGGCCAGCGCGGGCGAGGCTGCCAGCGCGCGCAATACCTCTTCCCGTTTCTGGAGCTCGCTGTCGACCAGCAGCGCCATCGCCCGCGCGGTCTCGGCCATGCCGCGGTTCTGCGCGGCCTGCGCGTCGCGGTAGACATAGGCGACGGCCAGCGCCGCCGCGATGAAGGCGGGAACCAGGATAGACAGTACAAGCAGCAGAAAGCGTGTCCTGGTTCGCATGGGAATAGTTATTGCAAAATGGAAATGTATGGGCGGGAAAGGGATTATACAAGAGCTAACAAAAGCACGTCGCACCCGTCCGTCGCCACGGCGGGCGCCCCGCACCGGGCGCGCTTGTATAATGTGACAAGTTCAAACAGCGATGCGCATATGACCAACACCACCCATTTCGGCTATAAGACCGTCTCCGAGGACGAGAAGGTTCACGAGGTCGCCAAGGTTTTCCATTCCGTCGCCGCCAAGTACGACGTCATGAACGACCTGATGTCTGGCGGCCTGCACCGCCTCTGGAAGACGTTCACCATCGCCCAGGCTGGTGTCCGTCCAGGATTCAAGGTGCTCGACATCGCCGGCGGCACGGGCGACCTGTCGAAGGCCTTCGCCAAACAGGCGGGGCCGAGCGGGGAGGTCTGGCTCACCGACATCAACGAGTCGATGCTGCGCGTCGGCCGCGACCGTCTATTGAATAAGGGTCTGGTCACCCCCACCTTGCTTTGTGATGCCGAAAAGTTACCGTTTCCGGACAATTATTTTGACCGGGTGAGCGTTGCCTTCGGCCTGCGCAACATGACGCACAAGGATCAGGCACTGGCGGAAATGCGCCGCGTCCTGAAACCGGGCGGCAAGCTGCTGGTGCTGGAATTCTCGAAAGTGGCGGCGCCGCTGCAAAAGCCGTACGACGTGTATTCGTTCTCGGTGCTGCCATGGCTGGGCCAGCGCATTGCCAACGACAGCGAAAGCTACCGTTACCTGGCCGAATCGATCCGCATGCATCCGGATCAGGAAACGCTGAAAGGCATGATGGAAACGGCGGGCCTGGAGCGCGTCCAGTACTTCAACCTGACGGCGGGCGTGGCGGCGCTGCATACCGGTATCAAGCTGTAAGCTCAACTTCAAGGAGCATGTGAAATGAAAAAATTCCTGGTCACGATGGTGCTGGCCTTGAGCACCACGGCAATGGTTGCCGAAGCCTGGGCACGCCCGATGGGCGGCAAGCGTTCATTCGGGCGCCAGTCGCAGTCGGTGCGCCAGATGCCGACCCCGGCGCCGGCCCCGGCCGCGCCGCTGAACCGCCAGGCGGCCACGCCGGCGCCAGGTGCTCCGGTTGCGGGTGCCACTGCCGGCGCCGCCGGTGCGCGCGCCGCGCAGGCCGCGAAGCCAAGCATGTGGAAGGGTTTGCTGGGCGGCGCGCTGCTCGGCCTCGGCCTGGGTGCCTTGTTCTCGCACTTGGGCATCGGCGGCGCCATGGCCTCGCTGCTGTCCTCGATCCTCATGATCGCGCTGCTGGCGCTGGCCGTGATGTTCATCGTGCGCATGTTCCGCCGCAAGGACACCCCCGCCAATGCCCAGTTCAAGGGCGGCTTCAACCAGCCGGTGCCGGCCGGCGCGGGTTCCGGTATGACGCCTGAAATCGGCTCGGGTCTGCAGCAGCCGTATCAGCAGCCGCAAGCCTTCCAGGGCAGCGCCGCCGGTGTCTCGCTGAACAAGGGCGCCGCGCCTGCGCCGCACGTGCAATGGGGCGTGCCGGCCGACTTCGACAGCGAAGCCTTCCTGCGTCATGCGAAGTCCTCCTTCATCCGCATGCAGGCCGCCTGGGACAAAGGCGACGTTGCCGACCTGCGCGAATTCACGACGCCGGAAGTCTTCGCCGAACTCAAGATGCAGATCGCCGAACGCGGCGCCAACGCCGATTTCACCGACGTCGTCTCGATCGACGCCCAGCTGCTCGGCATCGAAACCACCGCCAGCGATTACCTGGCCAGCGTCCAGTTCAACGGCATGATCCGTACCGCACAAAATGCGCCGGCCGAACCCTTTGCCGAGGTGTGGAACATGGAAAAGCCGCTGTCGGGCAACACCGGTTGGGTGCTCGCGGGTATCCAGCAGCTGGCGTAATGTTTTTTGCAAACTTTCTTGTGCGCCCGGGTTTAAGCCGGGCAAACTGGTAAGATCGAAACCGCCCGCCTTACCCCGGGCGGTTTTGTTTTTTAGCGACCCATTCATGTTCCCGAGCCTCTTATCCCTGGCGCCGCAACGCGCCCTGACAGTGTCCGCCGTCGCCACGATCAACCATTTACTGGCGGACGAGGCCTGGGCGCGCGCTTCCCTGCAGCGCCACAGCGGCAAGATCGCCGTGATCGACACCGGCCACCTGGCGCTGCGCCTGCGCGTGGCGGCCGACGGCCTGCTCGAAGCGGCCGACGCCGATGCGCTGCCGAACGTCACCATCCACGTGAAGCTGACCGACCTGCCGCTGATCGCGCAGAACCGCGAGCGCGCCTTTTCCTATGTGCGCATCGAGGGCGACGCCGAGTTCGCCAATACGATCTCGCAGCTCAGCCGCGGCCTGCGCTGGGAACCCGAGCACGACCTGGAGCGCCTGTTCGGGCCGATCGGCGCGAATCGCCTGGCCGGCGGCGCGCGCAGCGTCGTCGCCAACGCCAACCTGGCCGGCCGCCGCCTGGCCGAGAACCTGGCCGAATTCCTGGTCGAGGAACGCCCGGTGCTGAGCCGCCCGAGCGATGTCGACAGCTTCGGCGCCGACGTGGTGCGCCTGCGCGACGACGTCGAACGCACCGCCAAGCGCATCGCCCGCCTCGAACAACTGCTCGCGCAACAAGCTCGCGACAATGCACTGCAAAAGCCGGCCGAACAATACCCGGTGCAGGTCGCGCCCCCGAGTGCCCTCATTCCGACAACCCGCCCGAGCGGGGATCACACCCTGGACAGCTGATGATATTGAAATTCCTGCGCCTGCTTAAAATCTTCACGGTCGCAACCAAGTACGGCCTCGATGAAATTGCAATGTCCGGCTTCGATGCCCCGCGTACGGCGCGGTTTGTCAGCGGAATGTTTTTCTGGCGCAGGCGCATCACCACGCCACGCGCGATCCGCCTGCGCCTCGCCCTGGAGGAACTCGGCCCCATTTTCATCAAGTTCGGCCAGGTGCTGTCGACCCGGCGCGACCTGATGCCCCCCGATATCGCCGACGAGCTGGCGCTGCTGCAGGATCGGGTGCCGCCGTTTCCGTCGGAGCTGGCGATTGCCCAGATCACGGCTTCGCTTGGCGCCCATCCCGATCAACTCTTTGCCAGCTTCGATCCGGTGCCGGTGGCCTCGGCCTCGATCGCGCAAGTCCACTTCGCCACGCTGAAGAACGGCAAGCAGGTGGCCGTCAAGGTGCTGCGTCCGGGTATGAAGAAGACCATCGACGAAGACGTCGCCCTGATGCACCTGGCCACCGGCCTGCTCGAACGCGTCTGGGCCGAAAGCCGGCGCCTGAAGCCGCGCGAAGTCGTGGCCGAGTTCGACAAATACCTGCACGACGAACTCGACCTGATGCGCGAGGCGGCCAACGCCAGCCAGCTGCGCCGCAATTTCGCCGATTCGGAATTGCTGATGGTGCCGGAGATGTACTGGGACTATTGCTCCAGCAGCGTGATCGTCATGGAACGCATGAACGGCATCCCGGTCTCGCAGATCGACCGCCTGGCGGCCGAAGGCGTCGACCTGAAAAAGCTCTCCAGCGATGGCGTCGAGATCTTCTTTACCCAGGTCTTCCGTGACGGCTTTTTCCATGCCGATATGCACCCCGGTAACATCCTGGTTTCGGTCGAGCCGGAAAGCTTTGGTCGCTATATCGCCCTCGACTTCGGCATCGTCGGCACCCTGAACGACTTCGACAAGGATTACCTGTCGCAGAACTTCCTCGCCTTCTTCCGCCGCGACTACAAGCGCGTGGCCGAAGCCCACATCGAGTCGGGCTGGGCGCCGCGCAACACCCGCGTCGACGAACTCGAATCGGCCGTGCGCGCCTGCTGCGAGCCGATCTTCGACCGGCCACTGAAAGACATTTCCTTTGGCCAGATCCTGCTGCGTCTGTTCCAGACTTCGCGCCGCTTCAATGTCGAGGTGCAGCCGCAACTGGTGCTGCTGCAAAAGACCTTGTTGAACATCGAAGGCCTGGGGCGCCAGCTCGATCCGGATCTGGATCTGTGGAAGACGGCAAAACCCTATCTGGAACGCTGGATGGGCGAGCAGGTCGGCTGGCGTGGCCTGGTGGAGCGCTTGAAGGCGGAAGCGCCGCGCTATGCCCACATCTTCCCGCAACTGCCGCGCCTGATGCACCAGGCGCTGGAACACCACGCGCATCCCCATGCTGCGACCAACCACGAGATGATGGCGATGCTGCTGACCGAAGTGCGGCGCAGTAACCGGATGCTGGGCTTCCTGGCCTGGCTGGCCGGCGGCATCGCCTCGGGCATCATTTTCGCGGCCGTACTGGCGCATTACGGCAACCCCTTCTGACATGCCCGAATTTACCAGCCGCGACCCGAGCAGCCCGGCCTTCTGGGACGAGCGCTTCGAGCAGGATTTCACGCCCTGGGATTTGCGGGGCGTGCCGCAGGCTTTACAGGATTTCGTGGCGCGCGACAGTGAGCCGCGTACCGCCTTGATTCCGGGTTGCGGCAACGGCTATGAGCTGGCCTACCTGGCCGAGCGCGGCTGGGATGCGGTCGCCATCGATTTCTCGCCCGCCGCCGTGCTGCGCGCGCGGCGCCTGGTCGGGCAGTGGGCTGGACGTGTCGTGGAAGCCGACTTCTTCAGCTGGCAGCCGCAGCAAGCGCTCGACCTGATCTACGAACGCGCCTTCCTGTGCGCACTGCCGCCGGGCATGCGGCCGCAAGTGACGACGCGCTATGCGGAACTGCTGCCGCCGGGCGGGCTGCTGGCCGGCTTCTTTTTCTTCGGCACCGCGCCGAAAGGGCCGCCCTTCGGCATCGCACGGGCGGAACTGGAAGCCTTGCTGACGCCGCAGTTCGCGTTGGTCGAGGAAGGGGAGGTGATCGATTCGCTTCCCGTCTTTGCAGGACAGGAACGCTGGATGGTGTGGGAACGGCAGTAGGGGTAGGCGATGCCAATGGCATCGCCTACGGTTTCACCGGGCGCCCCGTGCCCACGCGGAAAGTCACGCCATGTCAGCTTCGTCAAAAAAACCGGCCAACACGATGCGGGCGTCACGCGTGGGCACGGGGCGCCCACCCTACGAAACGTCGCTCAGTAGGGTGGGCGCCCCGTGCCCACGCCGTACGGTGCGTGTACCCGCCGGTAGACGGACAAAAAAAAGCCCGCATCAGCGGGCTTTTAACTACAGCTTCTTGTACGGCCATGCGGCGATGAGACATCGCGCCAACTTCTGTTTCTTAGACCTAGTCCCGCCGGCTTGCGCCCGCGGCAGCTTGCGCTGTCGAAGATGCTATTTAAACAGCTGAGTTGATTTTCGGCAAATGAATTGATTGGATTCGTGATTAAAAACAACACTTCTTCAGGCTGCTGCTTTCGTAGGCAAACCCGCCGGCGCCGGGAAGGGCGGATCAATCCGTCAGAGCCTGCCAAAACCTTTATAATTCAGGGTTTTGAAGATTTTTGCGGAGTATCACAATGCCGATTTACGCTTACCGCTGCGATGAATGCGGTTTTTCCAAAGATGTACTGCAAAAAATTTCCGATCCGGTTCTGACGACCTGCCTCTCCTGCGGCAAGGACGCCTTCAAGAAGCAGGTCACGGCGGCTGGCTTCCAGCTCAAGGGCACCGGCTGGTATGTGACCGATTTCCGCGGCGGAAAGGCGCCGGCCACCGGCACCGCGCCCGCCACCGGTGCTGCGGCGCCGGCTGCGGCCGAGTCCAGCACGTCCAGCGCTTCGAGCGAGAGCAGCACGGCTGCCGCGCCAGTCCCGGCAGCGAAGAGCGACACGAGCGCGTCCTGACGCCGCTCCCTGCGGCCCCAAGGCCGCAGCAATAAGAACAATGAGAGTTTGATGCGCAAATATTTCCTGACTGGCTTGCTGATCCTCGTGCCCCTGGCGATTACCGCCTGGGTGCTGAGCATGGTCATCGGCACGCTCGACCAGTCGCTGCTGTTCGTGCCCGAGCGCTGGCAGCCGCGCACCCTGTTCGGCACCGACATTCCCGGCATCGGCGCGATCCTGACGATCGCCATCGTGTTCATCACCGGCCTGTTGACAAACAACCTGGTCGGCAATTACGTCGTGCGCATCGGCGAACGCCTGCTCAAGCGCATTCCGGTCGTCAGCTCGCTGTACGGCAGCGTCAAGCAGGTGTCCGACACCCTGTTCTCGTCGTCGGGCAATGCCTTCCGCCAGGCCGTGCTGATTCCCTACCCGCATGCGGATTCCTACACCATCGCGTTTCTCACCGGCGTGCCCGGCGGCGACGTGAAGAACCACCTGGTCGGCGACTTCGTCAGCGTCTATGTGCCGACCACGCCGAACCCGACCTCGGGCTTTTTCCTGATGATGGAACGCAGCAAGGTCGTCGCGCTGGACATGACGGTCGATGCGGCACTGAAATACATCGTCTCGATGGGCGTCGTCGCACCTGAATAAACGCTGTTCAAGCGGACTACAATAGCAAGAATCAAAGCCGCTGCACGCGGCACCGATACACCAACCTGGAATAGAGAAAATATGTCCTCCATGCGTACCAACTATTGCGGCCTCGTCACCGAAGAACTGCTGGGCCAAACCGTCAGCCTGTGCGGCTGGGTGCATCGTCGCCGCGACCACGGCGGCGTCATCTTCATCGACCTGCGCGACCGCGAAGGCCTGGTGCAGGTCGTCTGCCACCCGGACAACGCCGACGTGTTCAAGGCCGCCGAGCACGTGCGTAACGAGTACTGCCTGCGCATCACCGGCACCGTGACCAACCGCCTGGAAGGCACGGCCAACGCCAACCTGAAGTCGGGCAAGATCGAAATCAATGCCACGTCGGTCGAAGTGCTGAACGCCTCGGTGCCGGTGCCTTTCCAGCTGGACGACGACAACCTGTCGGAAACCACCCGCCTGACCCACCGCGTGCTCGACCTGCGCCGCGGCCAGATGCAGCGCAACCTGCGCCTGCGCTACAAGGTCTCGATGGAAGTCCGTAAGTACCTCGACAACCTGGGCTTCATCGACATCGAAACCCCGATGCTGACCAAGTCGACCCCGGAAGGCGCACGCGACTACCTGGTGCCGTCGCGCGTCAACCCGGGCAACTTCTTCGCGCTGCCGCAGTCGCCGCAGCTGTTCAAGCAGCTGCTGATGGTCGCCAACTTCGACCGCTACTACCAGATCACCAAGTGCTTCCGCGACGAAGACCTGCGCGCCGACCGCCAGCCTGAGTTCACCCAGATCGACTGCGAAACCTCGTTCCTGACCGAACAGGAAATCCGCGACCTGTTCGAAGACATGATGCGCGTCGTGTTCAAGAACGCCGCCGGCATCGACCTGCCGAACCCGTTCCCGGTGATGGATTTTGCCACCGCCATGGGTTCCTACGGTTCGGACAAGCCGGACATGCGCGTCAAGCTGCAGTTCACCGAACTGACCGAGCTGATGAAGTCGGTCGAGTTCAAGGTCTTCAACAGCGCCGCCAACATGACCGGCGGCCGCGTGGTCGGCCTGCGCGTGCCGCAGGGCGGTTCGATGCCGCGTTCGGAAATCGACGCCTACACCCAGTTCGTCGCCATCTACGGCGCCAAGGGCCTGGCCTACATCAAGGTCAACGAGAAGGCCAAGGGCCGCGAAGGCCTGCAGTCGCCGATCGTCAAGAACATCTCGGACGAGGTCCTGGCCCAGATCCTGGAACTGACGGGCGCCGAAGACGGCGACCTGATCTTCTTCGGCGCCGACAAGGCGAAGGTCGTCAACGACGCCATCGGCGCCCTGCGCGTGAAGATCGGCCATTCGGAATTCGGCAAGAAGGCCGGCTTGTTCGAAGACACCTGGAGCCCGCTGTGGGTGATCGACTTCCCGATGTTCGAGCACGATGAAGAATCGAACCGCTGGACGGCGACCCACCACCCGTTCACGGCCCCGAAAGACGGCCACGAAGACATGCTGGAAACGAATCCAGGCGCCTGCATCGCCAAGGCCTACGACATGGTGCTCAACGGCTGGGAAATGGGCGGCGGCTCGATCCGTATCCACCGCGAAGAAGTCCAGAGCAAGGTGTTCCGCGCGCTGAAGATCGATGCCGAAGAAGCGCAACTGAAGTTCGGCTTCCTGCTCGACGCCCTGCAGTACGGCGCGCCGCCGCACGGTGGCCTGGCCTTCGGCCTGGATCGCCTGGTGACCTTGATGACGGGTTCGGAATCGATCCGCGACGTGATTGCCTTCCCGAAGACGCAGCGCGCTCAAGATTTGCTGACCAACGCACCGTCGGAAGTCGACGAGAAGCAGTTGAAGGAACTGCATATCCGCCTGCGCAACGAACCAAAGGTGGGTTAATCCCGCTCAGCCTTTGGGCTGGGTAGAATAGGGGCCGCGGCGTATCGATGCCGCGGCCTTTTTTATTGGTTCCACGGAGAAGCCCAGCGTGCACAAGATTCCCGAATCGGTCCTCGTCGTCATTCACACGCGTGAGATGGAAGTGCTGCTGATCGAGCGCGCCGACCGGCCCGGCTTCTGGCAGTCCGTCACGGGTTCGCTCGATGCGCCCGACGAGCCTTTGCTGGAAACGGCGGCGCGCGAACTGTTCGAGGAAACGGGCATCGTCGCCGACGGCGAGCGCATCCGCCTGCACGACTGGAATCTCTCGAACATCTACGAGATCTATCCGACCTGGCGCCACCGCTACGCGCCCGGCGTCACCCACAACACCGAGCACGTGTTCTCGGTGTGCGTGCCACGCGATATCCCGATCACATTGAGCCCGCGCGAGCACCTGCGGTACGCCTGGCTGCCCCTGCTGGAAGCGGCGGATCGCTGCTTTTCGTCGTCGAATGCGGAGGCGGTGCTGCAGCTGCCGCGGCACGTGGGGCCGCAGCCTTACTACAGCGACTCTTAGTACAGCGATTCTTAGTACAGCGATTCGCGCTGGCGCTGCGGCAGCGCGCTGTCGTAACTGTGGCCATCGATGCCGCCTGCCGTCAGCGCGGCCAGCATCGTTCCGGGCGACGGCGCCTGCGCAGTATCGTGCTCCTCGCGCCGCCAGAGGCGCGAGCGCAGGATCGCGCGCGCGCACTGGAAAAAGACCTTGTCGACCGCGATGCGCAGGACGCAGATCGGCCGCTTCCCGTCGACGGCAAAGGAGTCCAGCAGCGCGGGGTCGACGCTGATCTGCGCGCGGCCGCGTACGCGCAGCGTTTCGCCCACGCCGGGAATCAGGAAGATCAGGCTGACACGTGGATCGCCGATCAGGTTGCGCAGGCTGTCGATGCGGTTGTTGCCGCGCCGCTCGGGCAGCAGCAGGGTGTGTTCGTCCACGATCCGCACCAGGGGGCCGGCGTCGCCACGGGGCGAGACGTCCAGTCCGTGCGCTCCGCTGGTGGCCAGCACGGCGAACCGGGACTGTTCGATCCAGCGCGCATACAGCGGGTGCAGGTGGTCGGTTTCCTTGGCGATGGAAGGCGCGGCCACGGGGCCGAACAGGGCTTCGAGCGAGGGGAGGTCGGTGATCAGGTGGTCGGGCATGGGGCCTTGGCGGTTGAGTTGAAGACGGGCGTGTTCATGGCCGGGTTCCGGGCGCGGGACGCACGGTCGTCACCAAGAGCGGCAGCGACCAGGCGCCGCCTGCCGCGATGTTCATGCACTTGCCTGTGGTTCCCTGGGACGTCTGCACGAAGCGCTGTCCCGTCCAGACCCGTTCGTCGAACGACCAGCAATCGCCGATGCCGCGCCCCTTTTGGGACGCATCCAGTTTTCCGGCGGAGTAGTCGGTCGCATCCAGGGTCAGGAGTTCGGGCGCATAGGGCGGCTTCGCATTGACGACCCAGTAGGCCTCGCCGGTGTTGTAGGCGCCGGCCCAGCAAGGCATGGAAGCGAGCAGCTTCGTGGCCGAGAGGCGCCGCACGTGCAGTTCCGGCTGGGATTCGCCCGGCTCGGGTTTCTCGCAGTCTTTGGTGGAGGCGCGGAGGGCGCTGCGCAAGCTGTTCAGCGTGGCGCGGGGCAGCTGGACGCGGTCGTCGGCCGGCACGGGGGCTGCCTGGACGACGGGCGCCGGCAATGGCGGCAGGACGCTGTTCTCGTCCTCCTTCCCCTTGCGCGTCAGTGCGCCCGGCGTGCCGAGGCGGCCCTGGAACTCGTCCATCTTGAGCAGCACTGCCGCCGCGCCCTTGTCGGACAGGCGCCAGGTGCGCTTGCCGTCCGACCAGGCGATGCTGCTTTGCTTCAGGAGTGCGGCGAGCAGCAGTGCCGTCGGCTGCGATCCGAGACGCGTTGTCCACTTTCCCTGGCGGATGACGGTCTTGTCGACCGGCTTGCCATCGATTCTCAAGGTCAGCGTCATGGTCGCCGGCCAGCCGTCGAAGGTTTCGCCTTCGCCCGGATTACCGATCTGGAATTCCGCCTGTACCGGTTCGCGCGGCCCGGCCTTGCGTGTCAGCAGCACCGACACCGGCAACTGCTCGCTCTCGCCATCCTCTTCAAGGCGCTCCCCGCTTTCGCTGTGGTAGCCGGCCGCACGGCAGGTGCGGGTGTTATCGCAGGCGATTTCCCAGTCGTAGTGGGAAAAACTCAGGCTTGCAGCTTGCGCGGCGTTCCCGAGCGGAAGGCCGGCGAGCAGAAGCAGGAAGCCCAGCAGGATGGGATCTGGATTCATGTGTTATGTCGAGAAGTTGGTTTAAGAAAATTGCCTACATTCAAGAGAGAATAAACACATTGTTTCGGCATAAAGAAGTGTGATGTAAATCGTTCATTTTCATCCCCGCTTCGGTTAGGCTGATCAAATGGACAACGATACCACGGAGCAGGCCGGCTCCAGCCATTGGCACCTCGGCCCCATCATCGATGCGCTGCGCACCTCGCGCGAATCGACCCACAACATCCGCCACCAGGGACGCGTGCGCGAACTGCCTTCGCGCACGGTGCTGCGCCAGGTGATCGAAGGCATCAGCGCGGCGCTGTTTCCGACCCATTACGGCCGGCCCGATCTGAACGACGAGAGCATCGATTATTTTGTCGGCGACACCTTGAACGTCGCGCTCGATCGCCTGGTCGAGCAGGTAAGGCGCGCGCTGCGCTTCAATGCGGAACTGGAGAACATCACCGAGGCCGAGCTGGCCGACCGGGCGCGCGCCATCACGCGCGAGTTCGCCGCCAGCCTGCCCGAGATCCGCGGGCTGCTGGTGTCGGACGTGCAGGCGGCGCTGGCCGGCGATCCGGCCGCCAGCTCCGTGGCCGAAATCATGCTCTGCTACCCGGGCACGATTGCCGTGCTGTATCACCGCCTGGCGCACTGCCTGCACCGCCTCGGCGCGCCCTTCCTGGCGCGCCTGGCGGCCGACATCGCCCACACGCTCACCGGCATCGACATCCATCCGGCCGCGCAGATCGGCGCCAGCTTCTTCATCGACCACGGCACCGGTGTCGTGATCGGCGAGACGGCGATCATCGGCAAGCACGTGCGCCTGTACCAGGCCGTGACGCTGGGCGCGCGCCGCTTCCCGACGGACAACAGCGGCGCCCTGGTAAAAGGCGCGCCGCGCCATCCGATCGTCGAGGACGACGTCGTCATCTATGCCGGCGCCACCATCCTCGGCCGCATCACGGTGGGCGCCGGATCCACCATTGGCGGCAACGTGTGGCTGACGACGAGTGTCGAGCCGGGCAGTAACGTGACCCAGGCGCAGATGCGTAACAGCTGAATTGAGGAAATATAGACGCAGTTGCCCAGCAATTGTCCCGGAAACTTGCATGACGCCGTATCAGGAGACTGGTGCGGCGTTTTTGTATTGGAGGGAGCAAAACGGAGCGAGATTGCACTATCTCGTTAAAAAAGTAGGAAATTGATAAGTCAAGAGAATTTTGTTTGTAGGCGCAAATACAACGTTATCTTTCTTCTTGTCCTACAAACCGCTTGCATGAAGACGTACAAATGATTTCCCTCAATCATTAAATAAGCAGTTTCGCGACCAACAGTCGTTAATGACTTAACGAAAGTTCGTCGGACTGTCGGGAAACCTCGGCCAACGTGCATACAAATTGATACAAATACCCGGACAGGCTGAACAAATTATCTATGGAAACTTTCATTCCGGAAACTTAAATATAGTTCCTTTAGGAAAAATGACCATAGGAAATTTGCTATGTTAGCTAGCGCACAATAGAATCTGCGTTTGACAATCGGAAACCAGTCACCTATCGTCAGGAATTCGCGTCAAGCGAGTTTTTAAAGTGCAACACCGTCCATCAACGGATTCTGGGAGAAAACGCATGAAACAATTCGAACCGAAGCACGAGGAAAAAGTGAAAGCAGTGAGCGTGGATGACGATTGTTTTTATATCGACCTGCTCTGCGGCCTGCGCCTGTCCGGCCCGCGCCTGGTTTCCGTTCCCTTGTCCGAGGCTGAGAACCTGGCGTCGCCCCGCAATGCCGCGCTACGCCAACATTGGGAAGCAGCGCCTGCGTTCGAGTGAGCCGTGTGCCGGGGTAGCGGCTCCCAGAGGCCGCGCCCCGTGCCGCACGATTGAGAAAGCTTATAAAAATGCACACGGACTGATGGGGTTAGAATATTCCCATGAAGATTCGTGTCGCAACCTACAATATCCACAAGGGTGTCACCTCGTTGCGCAGTACCCCACGGGTGCTGGCGCTCAAGAAGGCGATTGCCGAGTTTCACGCCGATATCGTCTTCCTGCAGGAAGTGCAGGGGCGGCATGATCGCCATCACGCGCGTTTCGGGCAGCACAAGCGCGAACACCGTGTCTGGCCGGAAACGGCGCAATACGAATACTTCGCCGGCGAATCCCACCATTCCGCTTACGGCATGAACGCGGTCTACGACCACGGCCACCACGGCAATGCCTTGCTCAGCTGTTTCCCGATCGAGAACAGCCATAACCACGACGTCTCGGACCACGCCTACGAGCAGCGCGGCATCCTGCACTGTGTGCTGGAAACGCCGGCCGGCAAGATCCACTGCTATGTCGTGCACCTGGGCCTGTTTGAAGGCGGGCGCGGGCGCCAGACCGAGCAGCTGATCGAAGCGGTAAATAAATCGGCGGGGCATGGCGAGCCGGTGATCATTGCCGGCGATTTCAACGACTGGCGCAATACCCTCAGCGACCGCCTGCGCAACGCCCTCGGCGTGACCGAGGTGTTCGACGGCCTGGGCCCGCGCTCGCCCCTGGGCGACATGGTGCGCAGCTGGGCCGGCCGCCAGCCGCGCCTGGCGCCGGCGCGCACCTTCCCGGCGGCGCTGCCCTGGTTCCGCCTCGACCGCATTTATGTCCGCGGTTTCAAGATCGACAATGCCCAGGTGATGGCCGGCCCGATCTGGGCCAAGCTGTCCGACCACGCGCCTATCGTCGCCGAATTGCAGCTGGCCTGACGCAATGCGCAGCGTTACGTATGTAGCGAACAACGACATCACCCTGCTGGAAACCGGGCTCCAGCTGTTCCCGGCGATGATTGCCGCCATCGACGCCGCCCGCCACGACATCCTGTTCGAAACCTATATCTTTGCCGAGGACGAGGTCGCGCGCGGCATCGAGGCGGCACTGATCCGCGCGGCCGAACGCGGCGTGAAGGTGCGGGTGCTGGTCGACTGGTTCGGCACCGGCCACCGCACCTGCTGCCGCCGCGCCGAGGCCTTCGCCGCCGCCGGCGTGCATTACCGCGTGTTCAATCCCTGGTTCAAGCGCGGGATCGCCCGCACCCACCGCAAGATCACGGTCGTCGACAACGAAACCGCCTTTGTCGGCGGCATCAACATCAACGACGACATGCGCCATGACTACGAGCCCTATCTGCCGCTGCCGGCGCCGCGCTGGGATTTCGCGGTGCAGGTGCGCGGCCCGCTGGTGGCGCAAATCCACTTCGAGGCCCAGGCCCAATGGATGCGCGCCGGCCGCCTCGATCTGTTCAGTCGTATCGGCCTGTACCGCGAAACGCGCCGCCCGCCGCCGACCGAAGGCGCCCGCCCGATGCGCGCCGCCTTCGTCGTGCGCGACAACCTGCGCAACCGCCGCACGATCCAGCGCGCGTATCTGCAGGCGATCGGCCAGGCGCGAAAAAGCGTGCTGCTGGCCAATCCGTATTTCGCGCCGGGACGCAAGTTCCGTGAGGCACTAGCGCGGGCGGCAAGCCGCGGCGTCGCCGTCACCTTGCTGATCGGCGTCGGCGAGTTCCGCATGCAGGACGCGGTGGCCCGTTCCTTCTATCCGAAGCTGCTGGCGGCCGGCATCCAGGTCGTGGAATACCGCAAGACCCAGCTGCACGCGAAGATCGCCGTCGTCGACGACGACTGGTCGACCGTGGGCTCGAGCAATTGCGACGGCCTGTCGCTGTTCCTGAACCAGGAAGCGAACATCGTCGTCAAGAATGCCGCCTTTGCCCGCGCCGTGCGCGCCCACATCGAGCGCGGCATCGCCGACGGCGAGATCGTGCATGCCGAGGATTTCGAGGGCATCGGTTGGGTGCGCCGCGTGCGCTATGAAATGGCTTACCTTCTCTATAAACTCACGATGCGCATTTTTGCGATCGGTTACGCATAGGAAGGGCAGGACATGGAAAACGGGAGTGTACGCATCGACAAGTGGCTGTGGGCGGCGCGCTTTTTCAAGACGCGCTCGCTGGCGGCCGACGCGGTGGAACGCGGGCGGGTGCGCGTCGCGGGCGAACCGGTGAAACCGGCGCGCGCCGTGAAGGTAAACGAGAAGATGGTCATCGATAACGGTTCCGATCGCTGGGAAGTGATCGTCGCCGCCATCTCCGACAAGCGCGGCCCGGCGCCGGTGGCCCGCGAGCTCTACTTCGAAACCGACGAGAGCATCGCCAAGCGCGAGAACGACAAGACGGCGCGCCGGCTGTTTCCGGAGCCGAGCCTGGATATCAAGGGACGGCCGACCAAGCGGGATCGGCGGGCGATATCGCGAGCGGGCGGGTAATACGGACATTCAATATGGCGTCGATTCCGTAGGGTGGGCACTCAGTGCCCACGCGGAAGGTGGCGTCATCGGCGGCGCCAGGAACAAGCCAACACCGCGCGAGCGTTCACGTGGGCACGGAGTGCCCACCCTACTAGAATCGCACCTCTAAGTTCCCGTTTGACATTCACCGGCCGATAGATAATAGTACGCTCGTTCGGATTTTTCGATTCACGCAGGGGAAACGTATCAACACTTCAGCAAAATTCATGCGCAAGGGCGAGCAGACGCGGGCGGCGATTCTCGACGTCGCGCTCGAACTCGCCAGCCGTAACGGCCTCGAAGGCCTGACCATCGGCTTGCTGGCGGATCGCATGAACATGAGCAAATCGGGTGTGTTCGCCCACTTCGGCTCGCGCGAAGATCTGCAGATGGAAGTGCTCAAGCTGTACCACCATCGTTTCGAGCAGGAAGTGTTTTTCCCCAGCGTCAAAGAGCCACGCGGCCTGCCGCGCCTGGAGTCGATGTTCGCGCGCTGGGTCAAGCGGGTATCGGTCGAAATCGCATCGGGCTGCATCTATATCAGCGGCGCGGTGGAGTACGATGACCGGCCAGGCCCGATCCGCGAATCGCTGGTGTCGATGGTGCGTGCCTGGCAAGGGGCGCTGCTGCGCGCCGTGCAGCAGAGCATCGACTGCGGCGCCCTGAAGGAGGGCACCGACCCGCAGCAGCTGGTCTACGAGATGTACGGGCTGATCCTGGCCCTGCACCACGACGCGCGCTTCCTGCGCGTTCCTGGCGCGCTCGACCGCGCCAACCGCGGCTTCGCGCGGCTGATCGAGAATTACCGCAATCCCGTTCAAAGCAATCAACAGTAAAGAGCCGGCATCCACGTCCGCTCTTCAGTCTCAAAATTAAATCTCACCTTCATCAGGAGAAAACCATGGGTCAGTACGTCGCGCCAATCCGGGATATGCAGTTTGTGCTGCACGAATTCCTCAACGTCACCGAAGAGTTCAAGAACCTGCCTGCTTACCAGGAAATCGACGCCGACATCATCAACCAGGTGCTGGAAGAAGGTGCGAAATTCACGCAGGAAGTACTGTTCCCGCTGAACCACTCGGGCGACCGCGAAGGCTGCCATTACGACGCGGCCACCAAGTCCGTGACCACGCCGAAGGGCTTTAAGGAAGCCTACAAGCAGTACGTCGAAGGCGGCTGGGCGGCGCTGGGCTGCGATCCGGAATACGGCGGCCAGGGCCTGCCTATCACGCTGAACAATTCGTTCTACGAAATGCTGAACTCGGCCAACCAGGCCTGGACCATGTACCCGGGCCTGTCGCATGGGGCCTACGAGTGCCTGAAGGAACACGGCAGCGACGAACAGAAGAAGCTCTACCTGCCGAAGCTGGTCTCGGGCGAGTGGACCGGCACCATGTGCCTGACCGAAGCGCATTGCGGCACCGACCTGGGCCTGCTGCGCTCGAAGGCCGAACCGCAAGCCGACGGCACCTACAAGATTACCGGTTCGAAGATCTTCATCTCGGCCGGCGAACACGACGTGTCGGAAAACATCGTCCACCTGGTGCTGGCACGCCTGCCGGACGCACCGGAAGGCTCGAAGGGCATCTCGCTGTTCCTGGTTCCTAAATTCCTGCCGAACGCGGACGGTTCGGTCGGCGCGCGCAACCCGATCTTCTGCGGCGCCATCGAAGAAAAGATGGGCATCCACGGCAACTCGACCTGCCAGATGAACCTGGACGGCGCCGTCGGCACCCTGATCGGCCAGCCGCATAAAGGCCTGAACGCGATGTTCGTGTTCATGAACGCCGCCCGCCTCGGCGTCGGCATGCAGTCGCTCGGCCTGACCGAAGTGGCCTACCAGAACGCGCTGGTCTACGCGAAAGACCGCATCCAGATGCGTTCGCTGTCGGGCCCGAAAGCACCGGACAAGCCAGCCGACCCGATCATCGTGCACCCGGATGTGCGCCGCATGTTGTTGACTGCAAAGGCCTACGCCGAAGGCGCCCGTGCGCTGACCTCGTATGTCGCGCTGCAGATCGACCGCGAACTGAATCACCCTGACGAAGAAGTGCGCAAGGAAGCCGCCGGCGAAGTCGCGCTGCTGACCCCGATCGTCAAGGCCTTCATCACCGACAACGGCTGGATCGCCACCTCGGAAGCGATGCAGGTCTACGGCGGCCACGGCTACATCGCCGAGTGGGGCATGGAGCAGTACGTGCGCGACGCGCGCATCAACATGATCTACGAAGGCACCAACACCGTGCAGTCGCTCGACCTGTTGGGCCGCAAGATCCTGATGGACAACGGCGCCAAGCTGCGCGCCTTCGGCGAGAAGGTCAAGGCCTTCGTCGAAGAGAACGGCCTGGACGAGTCGATGTCGGAATTCGTGACCCCGCTGGGCGAGCTGGGCGAAAAAGTCGGCAAGCTGACCATGGAAATCGGCATGAAGGCCTTTACGAACCAGGACGAAGTCGGCGCCGCTGCCGTGCCTTACCTGCGTATCGTCGGCCACATGGTGTTCAGCTATTTCTTCGCCCAGATGGCGAAGATCGCGCTGGCCAAGAAAGACTCGGGCGACAAGTTCTACGAAGCGAAGCTGCACACCGCGCGTTTCTACTTCGCCCGCCTGTACCCGGAAACCGCGATGCTGATCCGCCAGGCACGTTCGGGCGCGAGTAACCTGCTGGCGATCGACGCCGACCTGTTCTAAGAACTTCTAGGGATAACAACCATGACCAATTTTACCGTCAAGAAAGTCGCCGTCCTGGGCGCGGGCGTGATGGGCGCGCAGATCGCCGCGCACTGCGTCAACGCCAAGGTGCCTGTCGTGCTGTTCGACCTGCCTGCAAAGGAAGGCAATAAAAACGGCATCGTCCTGAAGGCCATCGAGGGTTTGAAGAAGCTGTCGCCTGCGCCGCTGGGCAACAAGGACGATGCCTCGCTGATCCAGGTCGCCAACTACGAAGACAACCTCGACGTCCTGGCCGGCTGCGACCTGATCATCGAAGCCATCGCCGAACGCATGGACTGGAAGCACGACCTGTACGCCAAGGTCGCGCCGCACATCGCCCCGAACGCGATCTTCGCGTCGAACACCTCGGGCCTGTCGATCAACAAGCTGGCCGAAGGCTTTAACGAAGAACTCAAGGCGCGCTTCTGCGGCGTCCACTTCTTCAACCCGCCGCGCTACATGCACCTGGTCGAACTGATCCCGACCACCAGCACCAACCCTGACATCCTCGACCAGCTCGAGACCTTCCTGACCTCGGTACTGGGCAAGGGCGTCGTGCGCGCGAAAGACACGCCGAACTTCATCGCCAACCGCGTCGGCATCTTCGGCATGCTGGCCACCATCCACGAAGCGGAAAAATTCGGCCTGTCGGTGGATGTGGTCGACGACCTGACCGGCGCCAAGCTGGGCCGCGCGAAATCGGGCACCTTCCGTACCGCCGACGTCGTCGGCCTGGACACGATGGGCCACGTCATCAAGACCATGCAGGACACCCTGCAGGACGACCCGTTCTTCAGCCTGTACAAGACGCCTGAGGTCCTGGCCAAGCTGATCGAGAAGGGTGCCCTGGGCCAGAAGGCCGGCGGCGGCTTCTACAAGAAGGTCGGCAAGGACATCCAGCGCCTCGACTTCGCCACCGGCGAATACGTCGCCGGCGGCGCCAAGGCTGCCGACATCGTCGGCCGCATCCTGAAAGAAAAGGATCCGGTCAAGAAGTTCAAGGCCCTGCGCGAATCGACCAACCCGCAGGCGCAGTTCCTGTGGGCGATCTACCGCGACGCCTTCCACTACATCGCCGTCCACCTGGACACCATCGCCGACAACGCACGCGACATCGACTTCGCCATGCGCTGGGGCTTCGGCTGGAGCGTCGGCCCATTCGAGACCTGGCAAGCGGCCGGCTGGAAGCAGATCGCCGAGTGGGTCAAGGAAGACATCGACGCCGGCAAGGCGCTGACCAACACCCCGCTGCCAGCATGGGTCTTCGAGGGACAAGTCGCCGAGAAGGGCGTGCACACCGCCGAAGGTTCGTACTCGGCCGCTTCGAACAGCTACGTGCCGCGTTCGACCCTGGCCGTGTATGAACGCCAGGCCTTCCGCGCACCGGTGCTGGGCGCAGGCGTCCTTGATGCCAAGACCGCCGGCACCACCGTGTTCGAAGACGACTCGGTGCGCCTGTGGCATACCGGCGACGATGTCCTGATCATCTCGCTCAAGACCAAGATGCACGTCATCGGCGACGGCGTCATCCAGGGCCTGAAGCGCGGCCTGGCGGAAGCGGAAAAGAACTTCAAGGGCCTGGTCATTTGGAACACCGACGCCACCGAAGGCGGCGCCTTCTCGGCCGGCGCCGACCTGCAATCGGCCCTGCCTGCCTTCATGGCCGGCGGCGCGAAAGCGATGGATCCGATCGTCAAGGAACTGCAAGACACCTTCATGCAGATGAAGTATTCGAACGTGCCGGTCGTCGCCGCAGTAGCGGGCCTGGCGCTGGGCGGCGGCTGCGAAATGGCGCTGCACGCGTCGAAGCGCGTGGCCTCGATCGAGTCCTACATCGGCCTGGTCGAAGTCGGCGTCGGCCTGGTGCCGGCCGGCGGCGGCCTGAAGGAAGCTGCAGTGCGCGCCTTCACGGAAGCCAAGGGCAACGACATCCTGCAATTCCTGAAGACCGGTTTCACCAACGCGGCCACCGCGCAGGTGTCGAAGTCGGCGCTGGAAGCGAAGGCGATGGGCTACCTGAAGGAAGACGACATCATCGTCTTCAACACCTATGAACTGCTGCACGTGGCGAAGGTCACCGCGCGCGCCATGTTCGACGCCGGCTACCGCGCACCAGCGCAGCGTCCGGTGACCGTGACCGGCCGCTACGGCTGGGCGACGATCCGCGGCCAGCTGGTCAACATGCGCGACGGCGGCTTCATCTCGGCCCACGACTACAAGCTGGGCGACATGATCGCCGAGATCGTGACCGGCGGCGACGTCGACCAGGGCAGCGTGGTGTCGGAGCAGTGGCTGCTCGACATGGAACGCAAGGCCTTCATCGAACTGCTGAACAACCCGAAGACGCAAGAGCGGATCATGGGAATGATGCAGACCGGCAAACCAGTGCGTAACTAAGCCGCGACAGAACAGGACTACTGACATGAGCAAACAACTTCAAGACGCATACATCGTCGCAGCAACCCGCACCCCGATCGGCAAGGCGCCACGCGGCATGTTCAAGACGACCCGCCCGGACGACCTGCTGGTGCACGCGATCCGCGGCGCCATGGCCGCCGTGCCCAACCTCGATCCGGCACTGATCGTCGACGCCATCGTCGGCTGCTCGTTCCCGGAAGCGGAGCAGGGCTTCAACATCGCCCGTAATTCGGTGGTGCTGGCCGGCCTGCCGAACACGGTCGGCGGCGTGACCGTCAACCGCTACTGCGCTTCGGGCATCACCGCCCTGGCCATGGCGGCCGACCGCATCCGCGTCGGCGAAGCCGACGTGATGATCGCCGGCGGCGTCGAATCGATGTCGATGGTACCGATGATGGGCCACCACCCGTCGATCAACATGGACACGTTTAAAGACGAGAACGTGGGCCTGGCCTACGGCATGGGCCTGACCGCCGAGAAGGTGGCGCAGCAGTGGAAAGTGTCGCGCGAAGACCAGGACGCTTTCGGCCTGGAATCGCACCGCCGGGCGATTGCCGCCCAGCAGGCCGGCTATTTCAAGGACGAGATCACCCCGATCGAAATCGTCACCCGCACGCCGAACCTGGCCACCGGCGAGATTTCGGTCAAGCGCCGCACCGTCGACCTGGACGAAGGCCCGCGCGCCGACGCCAGCATGGAAGGCATGGCGAAACTGAAGCCGGTCTTCGCCGCCAAGGGCACCGTCACCGCTGCGACCTCGTCGCAGATGTCGGACGGCGCCGGCGCCCTGATCGTCGTCAGCGAGAAGATCCTGCGTGAGCACAACCTGACCCCGCTCGCGAAATTCTCGTCGTTCGCCGTGCGCGGCGTGCCGCCGGAAATCATGGGCATCGGCCCGAAGGTGGCGATTCCTGCCGCCCTGGCCGCGGCCGGCATCACCCAGGACCAGCTGGACTGGATCGAGCTGAACGAAGCCTTCGCCGCGCAGGCGCTGGCCGTGATTCGCGACCTGGGCCTGGACACCAGCAAGGTCAACCCGATGGGCGGCGCGATCGCCCTGGGCCACCCGCTGGGCGCGACCGGCGCCATCCGCGCCGCGACCGTCGTGCACGCGCTGCGCCGTAACAACCTGAAGTACGGCATGGTGACGATGTGCGTCGGCGCCGGCATGGGCGCGGCCGGTATCATCGAGCGCGTTTAAGTGAAATCGTGGCCGTATCAGCGTGTGCGTTGATGCGGCCGTTAGGTATCACCACGTGGGCACGGAGCGCCCACCCTACGTAGGGTGGGCGCCCCGTGCCCACCGTCTTTCGTGCCCACGAAAACCCTGGAGACAAGAAAATCATGAGCATCCAAACGAACAAAACCAACGGCATCCTCACCATCGAATTCAACCGCCTCGAGCGCAAGAACGCCATCACCGGCGCCATGTACTCGACCATGGCCGAAGCCCTGCTCGATGCCGAGCAAGACCCCGCCGTGCGCGCCGTCCTGATCACCGGCAAGCCGGAGATCTTCACCGCAGGTAACGACCTCGACGACTTCCTGAACAACGCCGGTGAAGGCGCCATGACCGAAGACCGTCCCGTGTTCCAGTTCATGAAAGCGCTGGAAGGCTGCACCAAGCCGGTGGTGGCTGCGGTGGCCGGCGCCGCGGTCGGCATCGGCACCACGATGCTGATGCACTGCGACCTGGTCTATGCCGCCGACAACGCCAAGTTCTCGATGCCCTTCACCCAGCTCGGCCTGTGCCCGGAATTCGCGTCGTCGCTGCTGGTCGCGCAAGCCGCCGGCTATACCCGCGCCGCCGAAAAGCTGATGCTGGGCGAAGCGTTTACGGCGCAGGAAGCCTTCGAGATGGGTATCGTCGCGCGCGTGCTGCCGGCCGTCGAGCTGCTGGAATTCGCGCGAGGCCAGGCTGCCAAGCTGGTTGCCCTGCCGGCCGCCTCGATCCGCGCCACCAAGTCGCTGATGCGCCGTCCCCGCGCCGCCATCGTCGCCGAGACCATGGGCGTCGAAAACAAGCAGTTCGGCGCGATGCTGGTCGGCGCCGAAGCGAAGGAGGCGTTCACCGCTTTCTTCCAGAAGCGCAAGCCGGACTTCTCGAAGTTCGACTGAGCCGTTCTCGCACCCGGACGTTTTTCAACGTTCGATCAAGTCGCGCTTCAGGGAAGGGGCCAGGCGTTCGGCGATGACGGCGGTGATCACCGCCTGCAGCACGTGGATGCCCCAGCGCTCGCCCGCCTTGCGCGGGCCGGCTTCGACCTCGCCTTTGGTGATCCCCAGCACCGGCGCGATGGCGCCGATGTTGACGGCGTAGAGCGCCGTGCCGTACAGCGCGCCGAGTGCGACCGGCGACAGCGTCGGCGCCATGTCCCTGATCTTGCAGTATCCGGCGCCAAAGGCAGCGGACGCGCCGAGGTGATTGACGAATTCGACGACGCTGGTGCCGGCGTCGCCGATCACCTCGCGCGAACCCGTTTTTTCGTCGATCCAGTCGACCGCATCGCGATCCAGCGTTTTGGTCATCACACCGCTCTTGCGGCCCATCAGCATCACGGCGCTCGTGACGACCCCTGCAATTACCCCGCCAATCATGGCGGCCTGTTGTCGTTGCATAAAAAACTCCCTGTCAAAGATGAATCGGTGCGCATGCCGCCAGTGGCCGCGCCATCCGGGCGTGGCCGATAGGGCGACAGTACCCTTCGCCAAGGCTCGCTTCGGTTCGATATCGTACGCAGTGCATGCAAAAAAGCCGCGCCGCCCGTGCATCGGGCGGCGCGGCCGCGTCAAACCGGCATGCCCTTAGCGGCTGCCGAACGTGAACTTCCCTTCACCGAGCACCAGGCTGCCTTCGGCCGCTGCCGCCTTCTGCGCGGCGCCTTTCGCCCCCGCACCGTTGTCGTAGTCGACCACTTCGGCTTTCGACGCCGGGTCGGTGTGGGTGATGCGCACGTGGACGCGATCCTTGCCGCCGGTCTTGGCGCCGCTCGTCGCCGTCAGCGTGAAGCGGTAGTCGGCGCGGCCGTTGACGGTGCCTTGTCCGCTGTACGAGACACGCGCGCCGTCGCTGGTGACCGCATCGACCTGGGTGCTGCGCAGCACCAGGCCCGCCACGTTGACCTCGACGGCGGCGTTGCGCGCACCCTCCGACAGGAAGGCGAAATTGCCGATGGCGGCGCGGCGCGGGCCCGTGCTGGCCGCGTTGGCCGGGGAGGCGAAGGCGCCCTGGCCGGCGACGGCGGTTCCGCTTTCGGCGACGACCACCTTGCGTTCGGCCGTGCTGCTCTTGCCCGTACTGTCGGTGATGGTCAGGCGCACCGTGTAGATGCCGGGCGCGCGGTAGGCGTGCTGGCCGCTGACGCTGCCCGTGCCGTTCTTCCCGCTGAGGGTAGCGGCGGTCTTGCTGCCGTCGCCCCAAGACCAGACGGCCTTGTGCGTGTCGCGTACGTCGACATCCCTGAAGCTGGCCGAGAACGAGAGCAGGGCGTTCACGCGCGCCGCTCCGGTGATCTTGACCGGCCCGCTCACCGGCGGCAGGGCATGACAGGCTTCCGGCACCAGCAGCACCAGGTTGCCGGCGTCGGTCGCGGCGACGATCGTGCCATTGTCGTTGAGCACCAGGCCGCTGAACAGCGTCAGGTCGGGCGGCGCACCGACGACGCGCGAAGTGAGGTCGACGAAGCCGGTGGCACGCGTCCAGATGTAGCCGCGGCCATTCAGCGTGCCGACCACTTGCCCGCGGTTGTTGGCGTCGGCCGTATCGGAGAAGTCCACCGTGGGCGTCCCGACCGTGAGCAGGCCGTTTTCGCGGCTCCAGATGACACCGTTCCTGTCGCTCGGGGTGGTATATAACTGCCCGATCACGAGTCCTTTCTCGGTGATTTCGTCGGCCCAGGACTGGAACGAGGGCTCGGTGCCCAGACCCTGCAGGCCGCCTTCGCGCGTCCACAGGAAGGCCTGGTCGTTGAGGCGGGAATCGAAGGCCGCGCCGCCGACGACCTGGCCCGCATTGTTGATGTCGAGCCCGCTTGAGGCAATGCTGGGGAAGTCGTTGAGCGGCACCAGGCCGCCGCCAGGCGGCCATTTGACGGCCTGGGTCAGGATGGGGCCGGTCGGCCCGTCGGACCAGCCGGTGGCCGTGCCCGGGTCGTTGATCGCAAAGGCGACGGACTCGGATTCCGGGCCGAGCGAGCCGAGGTTGACCATCCCGGTAGCCGGGCTCCAGCGGAAGGCGAGGTCGCGCGGCGATGGCGGAGTAAATTGCGCCGTGCCGACCACCTGGCCTTTGGCGTTGATGTCGGTGGCGATCGAATTGCCGACGCCAGGCGGGTTCAGGTCGACCAGTCCGGCCGTGCGGCTCCAGCGGAAGGCGTGGAAGGGCCCGACAGCGGTTTCCGCCGTGCCGGCGACCTGCCCCTGCTCGTTGAGCGCATTGACGACGGCGCTCGATCCGCCGAAGGTGCCGAGATCGCGCACCGTCGCACCATCGTAGAACCGGGCGCGCGGCAGCCCGCCGACGAATTCCGTGAATGCCACTTGCCCCTTGTTGTTGATGCCGGCCGGGAAACTGTTGGGCGCCAGCGGAACGATCCGGTAGGTGGTGGCGGCCGGTGTCTTGGCCGGGGCAGCGGCGCCCGGCCCGGCCAGCGCCAGCGTGGCGCAGGCCGCGGCGACAAGGAAACCCAATCGCCGGCGCGGAAGCGACGCGAGACCGTTGGTAGTGCGTTTTTGCATTTGTTCCTCCTGATCCAGTTTGTGCGCTCAATCAACATGCCACGCGGGAATAGGTGGTAAGCAGGCGCACTGTCCAGCTTAGGCAGCACTGTCGAGGAGGGTACTGGTGCAGGTCAAGGATAGGTGCAGGATGGTGCAGCCAGGCGGCGGGGACGCCGCGCTCGTGGGAGGGAATTTGGTGCCGGTATGTTTCCCGACCGCCGGCGCCGGTAGGGCAGCAGGGCTGCCGTGTTCGTTCGAACAGCCCGTATATTGACGCTGGAATGTGACAGCCTCTTGACGGCTGTGTGACAAATTCCTGACCGTCAGACCTGCTTCGGCGCCGGCACAAGAGTTTTCATGCGGCCGTCGCACAGGGTCAGCACGGCGCGCACCAGTTCCGCCGGCGCCACCGGCTTGGCCAGGTATTCGTCAAAGCCCGCTTCGAGCGAGCGCAGGCGATCCTCGCGGCGCGAGAAGGCGGTCAGCGCCAGGGCGCGCACGGTCGCCACCTGCGGTTTGCTGGACGCGCGCACGCGGCGCATCAGTTCCAAACCGTCCATGCCCGGCATGCCGATGTCGCTGACCATCAGGTCGGGTTTCAGGCGGTCGATCATCTCCAGCGCCTCGTAGGCGCTCGCGGCGGTGACGATGGAGGCGGCCATGTCGGCCAGCACGTAATGGACGATGTCGAGTGAATCGCGTTCGTCGTCGACCACCAGCACGGTCACGCCGGCCAGGGCGCCGGTGCCGACGCGCACGGACTCGCGCACATTGTCCCCATCCTGCGATTTGAGCAGGCAGTCGGGGCTGGCCGGCGCCGCGCCATCCGCATTCGGCAGCGGCATGGTCAGCGTAAACGTCGCGCCCTGGCCTTCGCCGGGGCTGGCGGCCGTCAGCTGGCCGCCCTGCAGTTCGACCAGCTGCTGGGCGATCGACAGGCCGAGACCGAGCCCGCCGTGGCGCCGCGTCGAGGAGGCGTCGGCCTGGCGGAAGCGGTCGAACACGTGCGGCAGGAAGTCGGGCTTGATGCCGATCCCGGTGTCGCTGACCTCGATCACGATGTTGTCGCCTGCGCGCTTCGAGCTGACGCGCACGCTGCCGCCGCCGGGCGTGAACTTGATCGCATTCGACAACAGGTTCGTCATCACCTGCTGCAGGCGTCCGGCGTCCGCCGCCAGCGGCCCGGCATGGCTTTCGATCAGCATGTCCACGCGCACGTTCTTGGCCATGGCGGCGGGGCGCACGGTTTCCACGGCGGCGGCGATGAAGTCCGAGGGCCAGGTGCGGTCGACCTCGATGCGCACCTTGCCGGCGATCAGGCGGCTCATGTCGAGCATGTCCTCGATCAGCTGCGACTGCGCACGCGCGTTGCGTTCGATCGTCTGCAGGCCGCGCCTGAGCATCTTCTCGTCCTTCCCGCCGTCCATCAGCAATTGCGCCCAGCCGAGCATGGCGTTGAGCGGAGTGCGCAGTTCGTGCGAGAGGGTCGACAGGAATTCGTCCTTCATGTCGGACAGGCGCTCGGCTTCCACGCGCGCCTTCTGTTCGTGCAGGTACAGGGTCTGCCGTTCGGCCGAGGTGGCCAGCGATGCGGCCAGGATGCGCGAGCGGTCTTCCAGGCGCGAGTCGTAGACGGCGACCAGGGTGGCGATGGTGAGCAGCAGCAGGGCGGTGACGGTGACCATTCCGGCCAATAAATCCTGGCTGATGCCGACGTTCGCTTCGAGGCAAATACTGCCAGGCGAGAAATGCGCCGCTTCCATGCCCGTGTAATGCATGCCGATGATGGCGCCGCCCATCACGACGGCGGCCGCGATCTGCGTCAGTTTGCCGTGCTGCATGCGGTGGCGCAGGTGGAAGGCCAGCCACAGCGCCCCGGCCGAGGCGCCGATGGCGATCAGCACCGAGATCGCGAACAGCAGCGGGTCGTACTCGATGCCCGGGCGCATGCGCATCGCGCCCATGCCCGTGTAGTGCATGGCGTTGATGCCCATCCCCATCAGCACGGCGCTGATGACGAAATTGCTGGCGGTGGGCGCCGGGCGGCTGATCTGCGACAGCGCCAGCAGCGAGGCCAGCACCGGCAGCAGCCAGGAAACGAAGGTGATCGTAATGTCGTAGCCGACCGGGAAGGGCAGGCGGAAGGCCTGCATGCCGATGAAGTGCATGGCCCAGATGCCGCTGCCCATGGCAAACGCGCCCCCGGCCATCCACCAGTAGGTAGCACGGCCATGCGAGTGGCGCACGCGCTCGGCCAGGCTCAGCGCGGTGTAGGAAGCGTAGATCGCCACCAGGATCGATACCACGACCAGGGTCGGTTCGTAATGGCCGAGAGACATGGGAATCCGCTAGCTCGCCGGAGGAAAGTACCCCCGGTATGTTGGAGAAAACGACAAGGGAGCCAGTCTACACGGGGGCAGCCCAGCCCGCATTAATTTTTCCTTGTGGAAACTTGCTGTTGGCGCAGGGACGCAACAGGCGCGGCCCTGTTGACCTGTCACAAAGCAGGCTAAACAGGCTTAGCGCTTGAGGATGAAGGTGGCCATGGCCGCGACCGCGCCGGCCGCCGCCACCGCCCAGGGGCCGATGCGCATGATCTCGCCCGACTGGCCGGCCTGCACAGCCAGCGGCCCGGAGACCGGACGCCATTCGTCGCGCCGGGCGGCCTCGGCGCGCGCGGCGGCCGCTTCCTGTTCGTAGAGGGTGGAGAAGCGCTCGAGTTCGATCGGATTGAGCGTGGCCATGTAAGCGACGATCTGGTCGTGCTGGTCGAGCCGCACCTGGTAGCGGTTGCGCCCTGCCGCCACCGCATTGCGCAGGTGGGTGGCTTCGGTTTCGACCAGCTCGCGCACGCTCTCCCGCGTGATGGCGGCCAGCGCGATCCGGGGTCGTTCAACGCTTCGTCGTTCGGCTTGCACTTGCGGGCTCTCTTGGCATTGCTTCTGAAACGGCAGTCTACGCCCGCGCGCGTGCACGTGCCAACACGCTTGGCTTCGGCTCCAGGTCAAGTTGACAACGAGGACGTCCAAAAGCGTCTCAAAATTTCTACACGGAAAAATATATTTCACCTGGATTATCAGAACACCATTTAGTTCTCTCAGGTAATTACGTTAACCTGAGCGGCTCGCCGCATTCGGCGAACGGGTTGAAGGTAGGCTTGCGATCGATACGCAGCAGCACATGGACACTGACTTGAACGACATGACAACGACGGCGGATCTGGCAAGGCTGGCCGAGGAAAACACCGCCTTGATCGAAAACTCGCTCGACCTGATCGCCCTGATCGATGCAGACGGCCGGTTCCTGCGCCTGAACGCGGCCACCTTCGACATCCTTGGCTACCGGCCCGAGGAACTGGTCGGGCGCCGCTACTGCGAATTGGTAGGCGAGGAAGAAGTCGCGCGCTTCCAGGTCTTGCGCGCCGACCTGCGCGGCGGCGAATCGGCGCGGCGCGACCTGCAGCACCGCTGGCTGCGCAAGGACGGGCGGCCGGTCATCATGTCGATCTCGGTGCGCTGGTGCGCGCTCAGCCGGGTGACCTACGCGACGGCGCGCGACGTGACGGCCCAGCATGCCGCGCGCGAGGCGCTGGCCAAGCTGCAGCAACAGCAGCAGACCATGTTGGAAAGCATCGGCGACGCCTTCTTCGCCGTCGACCGCGAGTGGCGTATCACCTACGCCAACCGCAAGGCCGGCAATTTCGTCAACGTCGACGCATCGCTCGTCATCGGCCAGAACCTGCTCGAGGTCGCGCCCGACCTGCACCATTCGCCGTCGCTCGGCATGTACCGCCAGGCCATGGAGACGGGCGAAGCCTGCGCCTTCGAAACCTACTGGGAGCCGTCCGGGGTCTGGGTCGAGGTGCATGCCTATCCGAGCGAGGAGGGCCTGTCGGTGTACTTCCACGATATCACCTTCAAGCACCAGGCCGAGCAGGCGCTGAGGAAGAGCGAGCAGCGCTTCAGGAGCCTGTTCCAGCAGGCGGCCGACAGCATCATCATCGCCGACCGCGACCTCCGCATCGTCGCCGCCAACGGCCGCGCCTGCAGCAACTTCGGCTATACCGAAGAGGAATTCCTGCGCCTGCGCGTGCCCGACATCGACAGCGGGTTTACTTACACGCCAGATCTGGCCGTGGCGCTGGATGACGGCCAGACGCAGCTGCTGCGCATCAACAAGCGGCGCCGCGACGGCAGCATCTTCCCGGCCGACGTGCACATCTCGCGCTTCGAGGACGGCGGCAAGGAATTCTTTCAGGCCATCATCCGCGACGTCACCGAGCGCGAAGAGACGCAGAACCGCCTGCGCGAGCTGGCCACCCATGACACCCTGACCGGCCTGCCGAACCGCGCGCTGCTGGGCGACCGCGTGCAGCGCCTGCTCGACACCTGCCCGCATGGGGCAACGGTGGCGACGATGTTCCTCGACCTCGACCGCTTCAAGGAAGTCAACGACTCCTTCGGGCACGAGTTCGGCGACATCCTGCTGTGCGAAGTGGCGGCGCGCCTGCGCCGCGTGATCCGTCCGAGCGACGTCATCGCGCGCCTGGGCGGCGACGAATTCGTGATCGCGGCGCACTGCGCCCGCGGCAAGGATGCGGCCGAGCGCATCGGCGAAAAACTGCTCGACGTGCTGACCGCGCCGATCACCATCGCCGGCCAGGACGTGATCATCGGCGCCTCGATCGGAGTAAGCCTCTACCCGCTGGATGGCGAAAGCAAGGAGCAGCTGTTCCAGGCCGCCGACACGGCGATGTACCGCGCCAAAGCGGCGGGGCGCAACCGCTACCGCTTCTTCGAGCCGGAAATGGCCTTCGCCACGCGCGAACGCATGGCGCTGGAAACCTCGCTGCGCCCGGCCCTGGCGCGCGGCGAGTTCGAGCTGCACTATCAGCCGCGCATCGACCTGCGCGGCATGACGATGGTCGGCATGGAGGCGCTGATCCGCTGGAACCATCCGGAGCGCGGCATGGTCTCGCCGGCCCAGTTCATCCCGATCGCCGAGGAAACGGGCCTGATCGTGCCGATCGGACGCTGGGTGCTGTTCGAAGCCTGCCATCAAACGCGCCGCCTGATGGCCGAATTCGGGCGCGAGATCTGCGTCTCGGTGAACGTCTCGGCGCGCCAGCTGGCGCACCAGACCTTTGTCGGGGAAGTGCGCGAAGCGCTGGCGGCATCCGGTATTCCGCCCCATTGCCTGGAGCTGGAGCTGACCGAAAGTGCGCTGATCGCCGACATCGAGCGCACCGCGCTGATGCTGCGCGAACTGCACGAACTGGGCGTGAAGCTGGCAGTGGACGATTTCGGCACCGGCTACTCGGGCCTGGCCTACCTGCGCAGCTTCCCGATCGACGTCCTGAAGCTCGACCGCTCCTTCGTGCTCCAGGAAGACGAGCGCATCAGCGCCTTCGACTTCGTCAAGGCCTTCGTCGACATGGCCCATGCGCTGAAGCTGGCGGTGGTGGCCGAAGGCGTGGAAACGGCCGAGGTGGTCGACTTCCTGCGCTCGGCGGCCTGCGACCAGGCCCAGGGCTACCACTTCGCCCGGCCGCTGCCGCTGGCGGCCCTGCGCGCGCACCTCGCCGCCGCGGCGTCGTAAGCCTGCGGCGGGCGCGTCAACGGGCATGTCCTCTCCTGTCAATGTTGCTAAAAGGCTACCGCGCGCTGGGTTCGCGAACGCGGCGATACACTGCCGCCTGGCTCGATACTGATGCCGGTTCGCTGCCGTAGACACGGCGCTTCCGGTGCGGATACCAAAGATCCATTGAACGGGAGCGGCGCATCGGAGACGTGGTGCCGGCTCCTTCCCAACCCCCAGGAGAGCATCATGCAAAACAATAAAGCGTTGAAAGGACTGCTCGCCGTTTCGGCTGCAGCCGCCATGTTCGCCACGTTCGGCGTCCAGGCACAAACCGCCACCAGCAGCACCCAGAGCGCGGCCGATATGCAGAAGATGACCGACGCGAACCAGTCGAACATGACCGGCAAGACGGCCCGTGACGGCACCGTCAACAACACCAACAGCAAGGGCATGGAAGACCGCAGCGGCCAGGTCGGCGCGAGCCAGGCCGGCAGCACCGGTTCCAGCAGCACCAGCACCAGCGCTGACAGCACCAGCAAGGCCAGCACCGGCACCGGTACCGGCATGGGCACCAGCGCCACCGGCCACGCGACCCACCAGAGCGGCGCCGGCATGAGCGGCAGCACCGGCACCGGCGCGACCGGCATGTCGGAAACGGGCATGTCCGCTTCGGGCCAGTCGGGCACCGCGGGCGCCACTGCCGCCGGCGGCATGAAACTGAACAAGGCCGACAACAAGGCCATCATGGACATGGCGATGGTGAACATGGCCGAAGTCGAGATGGGCAAGATGGCGCAGAGCAAGAGCCAGAATGCCGAAGTGAAAACCTTCGCCCAGCAGATGATCGACGACCACACCAAGGGCCTGGCTGAAGTGCAGGCCGTGGCGCAAGCCAAGGGCGTGACCCTGCCGACCGAACTCGACGCCAAGCACAAGGCCATGGCGGCCAAGCTGGCCAAGCTCGAGGGCGAGAAATTCGACCGCGAGTACATGAAGACCGGCGGTACCGGTGGCCACAAGGAAGCATTGGCCATGCTGAACAAGAACGAGAAGAACGCCAAGGATGCCGACGTCAAGGCCCTGGCCACGAAGATGAAGCCGACGGTGGAACAGCACCTGAAGGCGGCCCAGTCGACGCCGGCGACGAAGTCGGGCACGACCTCGGGCAAATAAGCGGCTTAAATCAGCACTTTGGGCGCTGCCTGGCGGCGCCTTCAACACAATGCGCGCACCATGAGCGATCATGGCGCGCGTTTTCGTTTGGCCGGCCGCGCTGACGTATACTTCGTCTCCATGACCACCCATCGCTGCAGCTGGGCCAACCTGGCCAATCCCCGCTACCTCGACTACCACGACCACGAATGGGGCGTGCCCTGCCATGACGAGCGGCGCCTGTTCGAAATGCTCAACCTGGAAGGCGCCCAGGCCGGCCTGTCCTGGGAAACCATCCTCAACAAGCGCGAGTCTTACCGCGCCGCCTTCGACGGCTGGGATGCGGAAAAGATCG
This sequence comes from Massilia sp. Leaf139, assembly GCF_001424165.1. Lineage (GTDB taxonomy): Bacteria > Pseudomonadota > Gammaproteobacteria > Burkholderiales > Burkholderiaceae_D > Telluria. The sequence goes on along the minus strand of NZ_LMOJ01000027.1, from coordinate 63,214 downwards.
CGCGCTACGACGAGGCCAAGGTGGCCGAACTGCTGGCCAATCCCGGCATCGTGCGCAACCGTTTGAAAGTGGCGGCGGCGATCTCGAATGCGCGCGCCTACCTGGCCATGCGCGCCGCGGGGGAAACGCTCGACAGCTATCTGTGGGCCTACGTCGGCGGCCGGCCGCTGGTGGCGCAGTGGCAGGACGGCGAGCGTCCGACCAAGACGGCGCTGTCCGACCGCATCTCGAAAGACCTGGCCAAACGCGGCTTCAAGTTCGTCGGCTCGACCATCGTCTACGCCTACATGCAGGGCATCGGCATGGTCGACGACCACGATCCGCGCTGCTTCCGCCACGCGGGATCCCGGTGAGCCCAGTGAACCCGGCGCGCTTCTGGCACGGCCGCGAACGCTATACGGTGTTCGACAACCACTACGGTAACGGCGCGCGCGTGGCGGCGTTGATCGAGGCCTGGCGCAGCGACCCGGAGCGGCCGGCGCGGCTGCACATCGTGGCCTTGACCGACGGCCTGCTGCCGGGCGTGCACCGCATTCCGCAAAGCGAGGCCGGCGTCACGCTCGACCTCGTGAGCGCGCCGCTGGACGCGGCGCTGGCCCAACTGGCCGCGCGCATCGACTTCGTGCAGCTGCACGGCCTGCGCGGGCCGAACACCGGCTTTGCACGCGCGCTGGCGCGGCTGGCAGCCGTCGATGCGCGCCTCGCCTTCGACTGGCTCGAGGCCGAGCAGGTGGCGGCCCTGATGGCGCAGGGCTTCGTGTTCGAAGGCGGCACGGCACGTTTCGCCAGCCGCAAGCCGCGCCCGCTCTTGCCGCCGGTGCCCGCGCGCCAGGCAGTCGTGATCGGCGCCGGCCTGGCCGGCTGCGCGGCGGCCGAGCGCCTGTGCGCGCGCGGCTGGGAGGTGACGCTGGTCGAACGTTACCCCGAGCCCGCGCGTGGCGCCTCCGGCAACCTGGCCGGCATCTTCATGCCGCTGCTGTCAAAGGACGACAACATCCCGACGCGCCTGACGCGCGCCGCCTACCTGTACGCGCTGCGCTACTGGGACAGCCTGGGCGGCATCGGCCGGGCCATCGAAGGCGCCGCCTGCGGCGTGCTGCAGCTGGCGCGCGACGAACAGCATGCCGCCGCCTCGCGCGCGATCGCCGCTGCCGGTCACTATCCGCCTGAATTCGCCGAATGGCTGGAAGCGGAGAGGGCGAGTACGCTGCTCGGCCTGCCGGCGCCGGAGGGCGCCTGGTTGTTCCGCCAGGGCGGCTGGGCGCGTCCGGGCAGCGTCTGCGAAGCGATGCTGGCCGCCTGCGGCACGCGCCTGACGCGGCGCTTCGGCGCCGGCATCGTGAGGCTGCAGCGCAGCGGCGACGAATGGGCCGTCCTGGACGGCGCGGGCGGCACGATCGCACGCGCGGCTACCGTGATCCTGGCCGGCGGCGCCGGCGCGACGCGCCTGGCGCAGGCGGCGCGCCTGCCCTTGTCGACCCTGCGCGGTCAGGTGACGCATCTGCCTGCTGCCACGCTGCCGCAACTGCCCTTCGTGCTGTGCCGCGAAGCGTACTTGACCCCGGCGGCGGGCGGCATCGCCTGCGCCGGCGCCACCTACGACCTCGACACCGACCCGCGCCTGCGCGCGGCCAGCCAGGAGGAAAACCTGGAACGCCTGCGCGCCCTGGTGTCGCAGCCGGACGCCGGGCGCGCCGCGCCGCTGGCCGGGCGCGTGGGTTTCCGCAGCGTGGCGCCCGACCGGTTGCCGCTGGTCGGCGCGCTGCCCGATTTCGAGGCGGCGGGCAGCACCGAACGCCTGCGCGACGTGCCGCGCCATCCCGGCCTGTATGGCCTGCTGGGCTACGCTTCGCGCGGCCTGATCTGGGCGCCGCTGTGCGCGGAACTGCTGGTGTCGCGCCTGGAAAACGCTCCCCTGCCGCTGGAAATGAACCTGGTCGACGCCCTCGATCCGGCGCGCTTCGTGTTGCGCGCACGCCGCAGCGGTCGCAATTTGCCAACATCTGCGGCTGACTTGGCACATAAATAAGCGCATTGCGGCGTGTGCCGCCAAAATGTGTCGTCCGTCCAGCGTATAATTTACGCACGGCAACTTTTTGCGCCCATGGCGCCGCGCACGGATGACTCCTGTGGACGACACCGCACCTTCGCAGGATCTGCTCCTGTTCCTGGCCTCGACGGCCCACGACATGAAGAATTCGATCAGCGTGCTCTCCGGAACCCTGGAGCGCCTGCTGGTCGAGGGCGCGCCGCGCACCGACGCGGCCTATCCGCAGATGGCGCAAATGCTGTACCAGACGCGCCGCCTGAACGACAACCTGATGCAGCTGCTGGCCCTGTATAAACGGGTCGGCACGCCCGACTATCCGTTCGACGTGCAGCCGATCGAAGCCGGACAGCTGGCCGACCAGGTGGTGGCGCTGGGACGCGTGCTGCTCGATGCGAAGGGCATTGCGCTCGGCGTCGAACTCGACCGCGACCTGATCTGGCACCTGGACGAAGACCTGATCGTCGGCGTTGTCGTCCACGCCGTCAACAACGCCGTGCACTACACGCGCGACCGCATCCGGCTGGCGCTGCGCGAGCGCGATGGCCTGCTCGAGATCCGGGTCGAGGACAACGGCGCCGGCTATCCGCAGGCGCTGCTCGCTGCCGGCGCGGCAGGGCTGTCTGACACCGCCAGCGGCATCGACTTTCGCACCAACAGCGCCGGCCTGGGCCTGCATTTTTCGCGCGAAGTGGCGCGCATGCACCGCCACCGCGGCCGCGCGGGGAGCGTGCGCCTGGAAAACGGCGGGCCGCTGGGCGGCGGCTGCTTCATCCTGAGCCTGCCATGAACCTGCCCCTCGCCAGCGCCCCGGCGCAGACCAAGGCCGAGCCGATCGACTGGGCCGGCAAGAACTACCTGGTGGTCGACGATTTCATCGGCGTGCGCCAGCTGCTGCGCGAGGCCCTGCGCAGCCTGGGCGCGCGCAACATCGACCAGGCGGCCAGCGGCGGCGAGGCCATCGGCCTGCTGGCGAAGACCCGCTACGACGTGGTGCTGTGCGACTTCAACCTCGGCGACGGCAAGAACGGCCAGCAGGTACTGGAAGAAGCGCGCGTGCGCAACCTGCTGCTGCCGTCTTCCGTGTGGATGATGGTCTCGGCCGAAAAGAGCGTCGAGTCGGTGATGGGCGCGGCTGAACACCAGCCCGACGCCTATCTGGTGAAACCGATCACCGAGGGCGTGCTGCTCACGCGCCTGAACCGCGCCTGGCATCGCAAGCAGGTGTTCCGGCCGATCGACCAGGCCTATGCCGAGAAGGACTACCTGCGCGCGGCGCGCCTGTGCGACGAGCAGATCGATCATCAGGCAAACGGCGGCCGGCTACACGAGGTGGAACTGCTGCGCATGAAGGCGCGCCTGATGGAGAAGAGCGGAGAGCCGGAAAAGGCGCGAGAGGCCTACGAGCGCGTCCTGAACCAGCGCGAATACCAGTGGGCCCGCGCGGGCCTGGCCAAGATCCGCCTTGCCAACGGCGAATTCGAGCAGGCGCGCCAGATGTTCCAGGGGGTGATCGCCGAGAACCGGTACTACATCGACGCCTATGACCAGCTGGCGCTGGCCTACCAGGGCATGGGCAAGCTGGAAGAAGCCTGCTCGATCCTGGAACGCGCGGCCAAATTGTCGCCCAATTCGGTGCCGCGCCAGCGCAACCTCGGGCAGATCTGCCTGAAGCTGGGGAACGTCGGCATGGCCGAACGCGCCTTCCGCAAGTGCATCGCCATCGGCGAATACTCGGTGCGGCGCACGCCCGACGCCTACCTGGGCCTGGCGCGCGTCTGCGGCCTGAAGAACGATCCGAAGGAAGCGCAGGCGCTGCTGCTGGCGGCGCAACGGGAGTTCGGCGAAGCGCACCCCGACATGGATTTGCGCGCCAAGATCACCGAAGGCCTGGTCTGGCACGAAAGCGGCGACTATCGCCGCGCGCGCAAGGCGGGCGACGAACTCGAAGCCTTGTTGGGCGCACGCGAGGAGCGGCCCGACACGGCCACCTGCCTCGAGATGGCGACCCTGCTGTTCGCGGTCGGCGTCAAGGAAGCGCCCGTCGAGCTGCTCTGCTACGTCATCCGCAACAACCACGACAACGCGGTGCTGCTCGACGAAGTGCAGGCGATCTTCGACAAGGCGAGATTGACCGACGAAGGCGGCGACTTGATCCGCGCCTCGAAGAAGGAGGCGGCCGATCTGATGAACCAGGGCGTGCTGCTCTGGAAGACCGGCAAGCTCAAGGAGGCGGTCGAATGGATGCGCGGCGCGCGCGCCAAGCTGCCGAACAACCAGCGCATCCTGTTCAACGCGGCCCAGGTACTGATCTCGCACATGCGCGAGCGCGGCTTCGACGAAGCGCTGGCGCTGGAAGCGCACGAGGTGCTGATCCACGTGGATCGCCTGCAGCCGGGGCAGCAGCGCTTCGCGCAGTTGATGGAGCAGTTGGCGGCGCTGGCGCCGAAGGAAGAGGCAGCGGCACCCGAGGCATCCACGGCAGTAACGTAGGGGTCATTGGGGCCAATGGCCTCAATGACGGGTTCACCGGGCACCCCGTGCCCACGCGTTACGCACGTATCTTTCGGACGTTGGCACAAACGCATCGCTCCGCGGCTTCACCGGAATAAATATGCTGCACGCGTTCGCGGGTGGTACATCACTGTTCGGACTCACGGAAACGCCCGTAACGCGTGGGCACGGGGTGCCCACCCTACGGTACGCATCGGCTAACGGAATTGGTTCCGCGTTTCGTGATCTTCACTGATTGGAGAGACGGTCGGCGCCGCCGCCTCCACCCCACGCCCACCCATCAAGGCCGCGCACAGCTTGACCACATCATGCCCGCCCCTGCCCCCGCCCCCGCCCCCGCCCCCGGCCTTGGCCGATGCCGCCGCCGCCCTGGCCAGCGCCGCCTTGGTGATGTGGTAGCCGAGCGCCCGGTAGCTTTCGAACTGGGCTTCGTCGAACCACTGGTCGGCCGTGCTCTGGTGCGGGTAGGCGGGATTCGCTTTGCGGTAGTTGAGCACGTCCGCGTTCTCGAGGCCGACGATGGCCGGCTTGATGTACAGGAGCGTGCCGTCGCAGCCGTCCGGGTCGACATGGCTGTAGCGGATCGCGCCGACCGCGCAGCTGGCGCCGCACAGGCCCGTTTCCTTGATCACGTCCATCTTCGAGACGTCCAGCTCGATGCTGATGTGGAGGTCGGTGGCGCACTTGCGGATCGCATTGCCGAGGTCTTCGAAGGCCATCGCCTTGTCGCTGGCGACATCGACAGCCACCACCAGGCGGCAGCGGCGGCGCACCAGTTCATAGATGCCAAGGTTCTCGAAATGCCCGCCGTCGGAGAGGTAGACGTAGTTGGCGTCGGCATTCGTCATGCCGAACAGTTCGGCGATGAGGCTGAATAAACCGATGCCGGGTGAGGAGCGCGTCCAGCTGGGTTTTAGCGGGTTCGGGCACCAGCGCCCCAGGCGCACGTTAAACATCGTCATCAAGAAGTTCAGCGGCGGCGACGAGTGCGTGCCCATGTTCGGGCTGGCCGCCGCACCCGACAGGGCGATGGCCATTGCAAGGCGCACGGTGGCGTCGTCGTCGCCCGTGCGCGAGCCCGAGGCATATTCGCGCGTGGGCCGGTAGACGCCGCGCTGGGCGTCGCGCGGGCCGCCATTCGCTCCTTGCGCCGGCATCAGCGGCATCTCGAAACCGCAGAAGCGCGGCGTGAAGGCGAACGAGGCGGCCTTCCTGGTCTGCCAGGCCAGCTCCTCGCCGCTCACCAGGTTCAGGGCCGTGTTGACGATGTGGTAGGGGCGCTGGTTTTCCATCTCGGCCAGTTGCGGGTCGTCGCCCGGATCGAAGCCGGTGAAGGGATGCGGCTTGCGGTGCACGCTGCTGGCGCCGAAATAGGCGCGCACCAGGCGGTTCCGGTACAGCATATACAGCGAGAACTTGTTGATGTCGACCCGCCAGCCGAGCAGCAAGGCCGCGCCCAGGAAGCAGCAGAAGGCGGTCGCCAGCGTCCTGCCCTCGGTCGCCAGCGTCGCATTCGCATGGGCCGCATACACGCAGGGCAGCGAGACCGGCGACGGGCAGGCGACGCTTGGCGCGGCGACGGTCGCCTGCACCAGGCTCGAGAGCATGGCGAAGATGCCGACCGTGAAGAAGTAGGGCGCCAGGCGCGCCGCGATCTCGCGCTTGGCGCAGTTGCCCTCGCGCGAACCGGTGGCGCTGCCGCTGCCGGCCTTGAGACCGATCCAGGTCATCACCAGCCAGCCGACCGCGGTGCCGGCATTCGCGATCGGATCGTAGGTCAGCCAGGCCCAGTGCAGCAGCGGCGCGCAGAAGAAGGCGACGCCGAACATGATCAGCCAGGCCAGCGAGAAGATCGACGACCAGGCGCCTTGCCGGCTCCACCATTCGCGGCTGGCGTCGCTGTACAGGGGGCCGACCAGGCCGATCATCAGCGTCATCGTCACCGAGAACAGGGTCATCATCAGCGGCATGCCGAAGGTGCCGAGGGCGATGGCATTGTTCAGGATCGGGTGTTCCTTCGGATTGGGCAGCAGCGCCAGGCCCGCCAGCAGCAGCAGGGTGCCGGCGGCGAGCGCGCCGATGGCGCACAGGAAGTGGTTCAGGCCTTCGGACAGTTCGGCGCGCGAAATGTCCGGAATCGGCCGATGGCGGCGCAGGCGCTGCTCCAGCGCGAGCGCGCCGCCGTAGACGGCCAGCAGGCCGGTCAGCGCCGGGCAGACGCGCCAGGCCAGCAATTGCGCCATCTCGATCGAGGCCAGGTGGGCGACCGCGCCGGGCGTGAATTCGAGCGCCGCCGACAGCGACAGGCTGGCGACAAAGGCCGCGCCGGCGCCGCACAGCACATAGCCGGCGCCGCGATAGGGACTGGTGCGGTCGTGCGCCAGATACCAGCCGCTGGCCCAGACCACGAAGTAGACCAGGCCGGGTACCAGCAGCCAGCAAGCGCCCCAGCCGTGAAAGCGCGCCGGCAAACCTTCTTCCCACAGCACCGGCAGCGCGCCGCCATGGCGCCACAGGCCGATGCTGACCAGGAAGCCCGCCGCCAGCAGCGGCAGGTTGATGCAGCGTAGCACCGCGCCCTGCTGCAGCGGGAAGCGGCGCAGGCCGGTCGAACTTTCGGGCTTGCTCGAAATGCTCAGGGCGATGCAGAACACGGCGAACAGGAACAGCGCCGTGCCGGCCAGCCAGATCGCATCCGACCAGGCCGCCCAGGGCCCGCCCGGCCCGATCACGCGGTGCACGGCCCAGACGGCGAAGCGCGGCAGGATCAGCAGGGCGCACAGCCAGGCCACCAGCATGGCCAGGTTCAGGCAGGTGTTGCGCACATAGGTGCCGATCAGCGTCCAGGTGTCGGCGCTGAAGGTGCCGCTTTTGGGCGACAGGTAGTTGCTGTACTGGCGCAGGAACTGGATCTCGACCGCTTCGCTGGCCACTGCCTGGCCGGCCGCGCCGGGCGTGAGCAGCGCCTCGACGGCGGCCACGTCGCCGCGCCGTTCGCGGATGCATTTGGAGAGCCAGCCGCCGATGAAGCCGCCGCCGGAGACCGTGGACAAATAATCGAAGTCGCGCAGCAGGCGCAGTTCGGCAAGCGCCTGCAGGGCGCCGAGATTGAAGGTGGCGCTGCGCACGCCGCCGCCCGAGAGGGCAAGACCGGCCAGCTGCGCCTCGTGGGCGCGCGTGAGCAGGGTACAGGTCGCGGCCGGCTGCACGTCCTCGGGGCCGCCACTGGGCGCGTTCGGCCCCGGACGCAGCAGGCCCAGTTCGTTCTGGAAGACTTCGCCGAAGACGCTGCCGCTGACGGCGTTCAGGCGGCGCCAGGTGGCTTCGTCGAGGGGCCCGCCGCCGGGCAGGCCCTGCCCCTTGCGAAAGGCGGCAATTGCGCCGGCCAGTTCCTCCAGGCGATGGGCGCTGGGCGGCACCGGACAGCCGGCGCTCTCGAGCTTGCGCCGCACGTCGGCGACCTGCTCGGCCGTGAGACGGGAAAAATCGGTGGTGGACATGCCGTTCTCCAACATGGGAACACGGCGGCCGGATACCCCGGCCGCGTTCTCAAGTTCAGCACGGCAGGGGCGGGTGTGATGCCCGTCAAATCAACACATGGGCGCAAACACGCAGCTTCTTTGCGCCCGCATCAAGCTTTGTCGGATTTTGTTCGGGAAGGTTTCTGCGAGGAAGTGCCAGGCGTGCCACCGACATCGCCGCCGGTCGTCGCGCGCCCGGCCGGATCGGGGACGGCGCCCTCTTGCGGCTTGTCGGTGGCGCCGCCTTCGGCCGGCATGGCGCTGGCGACCGCTTGCCGGAACTGATCCTGCAACAGGTTCCACCAGGCGACGGCGGCCGCCGCGCCGGCACCGGCGCCGGCACCGGTACCGTCGGGGCCGGGCTGGGAGGTGCCGGGCGGCGGCGCGGTGCCCGCCTCCTGGGTGCCGGCGGCATTGAAGAAGGCGGAGAAGGGCGGCAGCGAAGACGTGTGTTCGCCCTGCTGGCCCATGGCCTGGGCCATGCTGTCGCTCATCGATTTCAGGGCGGCCAGGGTGCCGCGCTGCACTTCCAGCGCCTGGATCGAGGTGCGCAGCATCGACAGGTTCAGGTTCAGCCAGCTTTCCACGGCCTTCAGGTCGGTGATGCGCTTGTCGAGCTCGTCTGTCGAGAGCGCGGGCTTGCCGAGGCCGCCCGTATTCATCGCGGCCATGCCGGGCACGCCCATGCCGCCCCACAGGTTCTTCACGAATTCGAGCGTATCCGTCATGCCGGGGACATTCTGCGAGGGTGGTTTGAGCATGGAAGTCTCCGTTAGGTTGTCGTTCTAGAGCATGTACGTAGAGCGTCTAACAGAACCCCCAGGGCAAGGCGCATCGTTGAAGACAGTACGCAAGTACGGCGAGACGATGCAACGCAGCCATGGGGGTTTTGTTAGACGCTCTTAGCGTAGCAGATAAATAACACGGGTATCAATCGGCGTCACGGACGGCCGAGCGGCAAGCGTGCACGTGGGCGGGTACACTAGCGGGCATGGGTATCGTTTCCACCATCTTCCGGCCGCGCCGCGCCGTGCTGCTCGGCGCCCTGATCGTCCTCCTGCACGCCGCGCTGTTTTCCTTCATCGCCGGGACGGTCGCGTTGCCGCGCCTGCCGGCCTCGAACGGCATGGACTTCGTGCAGGCGCAGGTGCTGCCGGAACCGGCGCGGCCGGCCGTGCCGGAGCCGGAACCGCTGCCCCTGCCGAAGCCGGCGCCCCTGCCGCCGCTGCCCTTGCCGGAACTGGCTCCGGACAGTGCGCCCGTGCTGAGCGAGGAAGCCGTCGGGCCGCCCGTCGAACCAGGCGGCGGTGGAACAGGCGAGAACACTGCGCCGGCGCCGGCCACCGTGGCTGCGGCCGAACCGCCGCCCGCACCGGCCGAAGCCGCGCCGCCGGTACCGCCACCGGTGCCCGAAGCGCGCCGCTACAAGGTCGACGTGCCGCCGCCGGCCACCATCACGATGGACGTGGCCCGGGTCGACGCCGACGGCACCCGCTGGAGCGGCGAAGCCCAATTGGCCTGGATCTTCCGCGACGACAGCTACCGCATTGAATTCGAAGCCGGCATCCGCATCGTCTTCACGCGCGTGAACCTGGCCGTGCTGACCAGCGAAGGCGCGCTCGGCGCCACCGGCTTCGCCCCGGTCAAGATGACGGAAAAGCGGCGCGGGCGCGCATTGACGGCGACGCACTTCGACTGGGGGCACAATAAAATCACCTTCTCGGGCTCGCAAAAGACGGTGCCCCTGGTCGCCGGCGCGCAGGACAAGGCCAGCGTGCCGCTGCAGCTGGCGGCAATCGCACGCGGCGACCCGAACCAGCTCGCCGGCGACATCGACATCCAGGTCGGCGAAGACCGCGACGCCGTCGTGTTCCGCTTCGTCGTCGTCGGTCAGGAAGAGCTCGACACCAAACTCGGCAAGCTGCAGACCGTGCACCTGTCGCGCCCGCCGAAAGAGGGCTCCTACCGCTCGCGCCTGGACGTCTGGCTGGCCCCAGGCCGGGGCTGGTATCCAGTGCAGATTCGTAATACGGAAGCCAACGGTGCAGTGACCACGCAAACCGTGAATAATATAGCCCTTACCGATACAGGAAAATGATAATGCGAAGCAATCTTCTGAAGGGCGCTCTGTTGGCGGCCCTGCTGGCGCTGGGCGCCGGCGCCCAGGCCGCGGCACCGGCCAAGCGCGCGGTCGAGCTGCCGCCGTCGGCCGACCTGGCCTATGAACTGAACGCCCAGCAGCGCGGTTTCGGCCTGAAGGGCGAAGCGCTGATCGCCTGGCGCAGCGAGGACGGCAAATACGAGGTGAACGTGGAGGCGCGCGTGCCCCTGGTCGGCAAGCTGACCGAATACCGCAGCCACGGCACCGTCGACAGCTACGGCCTGGCCCCTGCCGAATTCTACGAAAAGCGCTACCGCAAGGATGCCACCACCACCGCCTTCAACCGCGATGCGAAATCGATCTCCTTCACCGACGCCAAGGAACCGAGCGCCTTGAAGGGCGGCGAGCAGGACCGCGCCTCGGTCACCTGGCAACTGGCCTCGGTGGCGCGCGCCGCCGGCGAGGCGAAGTTCAAGCCGGGCAGCGAATGGAGTTTCGTCGTCGCCGGCCGCCGCGACGCCGAGCCCTGGACGTTCAAGGTCGTCAAGCGAGAGAAGATCCAGACCGCAATGGGCGAACTCGATACCGTGCTGGTGACGCGCGAGCCGCGCGCGGAGGGCAAGAGCGAGGGCGTCGACATCTGGCTGGCGCCGGGGCAGGAGTGGTATCCGGTCAAACTGCGTTTTCGCGACGACGAACGCGAGACCATCGAGCAGACGGTGACCAAGATCACCAAGAAATAATTGGTGATGGACGCGTGGAGGGCGGAGCCGTCCACGCCACGGCAAGCCGTAGGGTGGACGGGTTTTCCCGTCCACGCGTCAATACGCGGCCTTGCCCAAGCTTGTGTCATTCCTGCCAACGCTCCCGCTTTCCTCTCCTAGTTGCCGGTTCTTAACTGTTATACTGCTCCCCCCGCGGAAACACGGCTGACAACACGCCGCCTCATTCCGCGCTCGCAAAACTGGTATCCCACATGATCGACATACAGGCAGGCGCGGCCCTTGCCGCGGAACCCCATGGATTGACGCAGGACGAGCCCGATCCGCTCGCCGCCCATTTCCAGCACGGTATCGCCCCGGACGAAATCGAGCAGGTCTTCCACCTCAAGCGCGCGCAGCCGATGCTGTCCGCGTTCACGGCGCTGTTCCACGGCAGCCAGGACGGCGTCCTGGTGCGCCTGCTGGTGCTGCGCGAACTGGCGGCCGACACCGGCAGCTCGGCGTTTTCGCGCGCCGACATCAACACCAAGCTCGCCTACCTGATCCCGGAAAGCCTGGAGACGGTGCTGAACCGCCTGCGCACCCATGGCCTGCTGGCCTGGGACGCACCCTCGGCCGTCTACCGCATCACGCCGCTCGCGCGCAACGTGCTGTCCGCGCTGGATACCTTGATTGCGCTGGCAAAGCCGGAAGAGGACGATGCCGAGATGGGCTTCCTGCTGTCGCAGGTGGCCGGCGCCCAGGCGGTCGGCGGCGTGACCGTCGAACAGCTGCGCCATCTGCTGGGGCGCCTGATCGAGCTGACCGAAGAATTCCGCGACGCGATCGCCTCCGGTTCCGAATTCAAGCTGCGCAATTCGCAGGCAAAGTGGCACATGGCCTGCGATTGGGTCGAGAAGGGCTCGGTCATCCTGCGCGCCATCACCCTCGATCCGAACGCCGACTCGGCGACCCATAAAGCAGCCCAGGCGATCGGCCGCGCGCAAAGCGCCTTGCTCAACATGCAGGGCATGTTCTCGCGCGCCCTGAACCAGATCGAGAGACAACGCGTGCACCTGGGCCAGTCCGGCCTGTCGACCACCGACGTCAAACGCTGGCTGCTGGCGCACGAGGATCTGGCCAGCCTGGCGGCAGATGCGATCGACCGCCCGGTGGTGCCGCTGTTCGGCACGCCGGCCGAGATGATCGACGTGGCCGAGACCGAACTCCTGACGGAACGTACCATCGTCGCCGGGCCGAAAGGCCTGCCGAGCGGCGAGGACGCACCCCTCACCATCAACGACAACCCGGCCATGCAGGCCGAACTCGACGACTGGATCAACAAGCTGGCCGATTTCGCCAACCTCGGCAACTTCCCCGAATTTTCGGAATCCGGGCCGAAGAAGGTGCAGCTGCACGAATCCCTGCTGCCGGCCGGTTTCGCCGTGGCCTCGTATCGCGCCTCGCTGCTGCCGCTGCTGGGCGACGCCGCCGAGGCCAGCCTGCAAGGCGCCACCGCCGAACTGGCGCGCCTGCCGATCCGCTTCGAGCCGACCGACGAGCTGGTGCAGTTGGACGATCCCGAAGTGGCGGCCATGTCGTTTGCAACCCTTTCATTGAATACAGAGCCGGGCCCGGAACATGAATGACGACTCCCAAATCCTGATCGCGCGTCTGCTGACGCACCAGACCCTGCGCCGCGACGACAAGATGGTCAAGCGCGCGCTGTCGGACGAACAGTTCCGCATCGAGGTCGACAAGCGCCTGCTGGAATGCGGTCTCAAATTGCTCGACAACGTCTATGCCGATCACGTGACGATCGCCCTGCACCGCAATGTCGAGCCGAAGATCTTCGGCGCCAAGGACATCTGGCAGAACAATAATTTCGGCCTGACGCGCGACGGCGTGGCGCTGCTGGTCGTGCTGTGGGCGCAGATCATCCTGCCCAAGCGCGAGCGCCAGGAAACCCACACCACGGTGGTCGACGACCAGAACGACCTGTTCGACAAAGACAGCCCGATCCCGCGCGCGGAAGACACTTCGATCGGCATCTCCTACACGGCGCTGCTGTCGGACTTCGGCGACAAGCTGGGCAAGAAGACGCGCATGGACATGAACCTGGGCCAGCTCTCGAAGCTCGGCTTCATCGAGCGCCGCGGCGACGTGATCCTGGAAGGCCCGCTGCTCGACCTCATGATGGACACCGACGTGCTCAAGGAGCGCATCATCAACGGCGCCCTGTCCGACGTGTTCAAGCGCGCGCCGCTGGCCGCCGTGCCGCGCAAGGTCGACGCCGCCAACGACGCGGCAAATGAAGCCGCAAGCGAAGCCGAGCCCGCCGATACCACCGAATCTCCGAACTGAGACACTATGTTCCACATTAAATCACTCGAGCTGGTGCACTGGGATTACTGGCAGCGCATCAAGAACATCCCGCTCGACGCCAAGATCATCACCATCGCCGGCCAGAACGGCTCCGGCAAGACCACGCTGCTCGACGCGCTGCGCACCCTGTTCGGCCTCGACTGCTCGATGGGGCGTACCTATAAACACTATGCGCGCCACTCGGGCCAGCAAAGCGCCTGGATCCGCGCCGTGGTCGACAACAAGGCGGTCGGCCGCCAGCTGTCGAACCGGCCGTTCCGCCATTCCGGCTTCTTCAGCGACGACGAAGTGACGCTGTTCTGCCAGGTGCAGAAGAACGGCGGCGACTGGAAGCGCCAGTACCTGATGCGTCCGGGGAATGTCGACATCGAGGAAGTGACCGAAGCGACCGACTGGCTCGGCGTCGAGAACTATCGCAAGCGCCTGGCCTCGGCAGGCTTGTCGCCGGCGATGTCGAAGGTGCTGGCCCTGGAGCAGGGCGAGACCGATAAACTGTGCGAATACGCGCCGCGCCAGCTGCTCGACCTGGTGTTCCAGGTCTTCGGCGACAAGGAGGTGCTGGATGCCTACGACGAAGCCAAGCGCCACCAGCGCGACACCGAGACGGAGTTGAAGCGCTTCGAGGCCGAACTGGAGACCTCGCGCATCAACCTCGAAGGCCTGCGCCTGCGCGTGGCCAATTACCATCAGTGGGAAGACCTGCACAAGGAACGGCGCGACCTCAAGGAAGAAGTGCTGCCGACCCTGGAATACCACGAGGCGCGCGAAAAAGCGGCCAACATCAGCCGCGCGCTGCATGAGCAACGCAAACCCTTGGCCCAGGTCGACAGCATCCTGACGGAGAAGCGCCAGGCCCTGGCCGCGCACCAGCGCGCGCTGACCGAAGCCCAGCAGCAGGAAACCCTGCTCGAGCAGGAAGGCACCGTGCTGGCAAGCCGCCTCACCCAGATCAACAGCCGCATCAAACCGCTGGAAAACCTGGTCGAGCAAAAGGAGCGCCTGCAAAAGCTGGCGGCGGAAGCCGGCGCCGACATGGCGGAAGTGGCTTCGCAACTGGAAGAAAAGGAAGCGGAACTGGCGCGCCAGAAGGCCGCGCGCGAAGCCCTGGGTGCGAAGATCGCGGCCGAGATGGCGACCATCTCCGCGCTGCAGGGCAAGAGCGCGATGCCGGAACCCGAGGCCCAGAGATTGATGCGGCGCGCCCTGCGCGACGAAGGCATTCCGCACGCAATGCTGTCGGACATCGTCGAAGTGACCGATCCGAAATGGCAGGGGGCAGTGGAGGGTGTGCTCGGCGGTTACGCCTCGGTGGTGCTGCTGGAGCGCGCCAAGGATGCGCCGGCGGCCTACCGCCTGGCGGAGAAGGAGCGCTATCGCCACTTCATCGTCCCCGACTGCATCGAAGCGCCGAAGATGAAGGACGACAGCCTGCTGTCGGTGGTGCACTTCTCGGCGCCGGCGCCGTCCTGGCTGATCGACCAGCTGGCGCGCATCGACCGCGTCGATTCGGTCGATGCCGGTTTCAAATCGGGCACCGAGGAATGGATCACGCCGGACGCCTACCACCGCGAACGCCGCGGCGGCCGCTCGCTGTTCGTCGAACCCTCGCGCTACCGCTTCGGCGCCGCGGGTAAAACCCAGCGTCTGGAGGCAATCCAGAAGTCGCTACCCGCGCTGGAAGCGAAGGAAGACGCGCTGACCCTCACCATCAGCAAGCTCGCCGCCGAAGTCGGCGCCCTGAAAGCGCGCATCGCCGGCGTCGATGCGGCCAAGGAACTGGCGGCACGCCAGGCCGAGTTCGAGGAAGCGGCGCGCAGCATCGCGCCGATCAAGGCGGAGCGCCTGGAAGTCGGCGCGCGCCTGGGCGAATTGCAGACCCTGACCAAGAACGCGACGGTCGCGCGCACCCGCGCCGATACCGTCTGGCAGAACGCGCGCATGGCGCTGTCGGAAGCGGAAGCGGGCCTGCGCCTGAACCACCGCCGCCAGATCGAGCAGCGCGACGAACACGCCAAGGCCTTGCTGGCGCTGCGCCGCGGCTGGAAGAACATCCCGGCCGCGTGGAAGCGTGCGGCGCGGCGCGCAGCCCTGGTGTCGCAGCACCAGAACGCGCACCAGGTCAACCTGCGCATCTCTTCGCTCGAACACGCCCTGGCGCGCGACGACTGGGAGCTCGACGCCACCGTGATCGACCAGTACGCGCGCCTGAACGACCAGCTCTCCGGCCGCCAGGTCGAGACCGAGGAGCGCCGCTACCAGAACAACCGCGCGATCGAAGCGACGAGCAACGCGCGCGGCGCCTACATCGAGCGCCTGCGCTACACGATCAAGACCTATTCGAAGAACATCAAGGACTTGGGCGAGCTGGCCGGCATCGACGTCCAGGCCGACCCGGTGCGCCTCGAGAACGACGACGTGCAGCTGGCGCAGGCCGGCCTGCATGTGCGTTTCAAATTCGACGGCAAGGATCAGATCGGCATGAACGACGGCGAAGCCTCGGGCGGCCAGCAGGTGATGAAGTCGCTGGTGCTCTTGATCGGTCTGCTGAAGTCGGAAGAGGGCTCCGGCGGCTTCGTCTTCATCGACGAACCGTTTGCCCACCTGGACATCCGCAACATCCAGCTGGTCGGCGAGTTCCTGAAAAACACCGACGCCCAGTACCTGATGACGACACCGCTGACGCACAACACCGACGTCTACGACCCTTCGGAACTGACGCTCATCACGAGCAAGAAGAAGAAGGACACGCAGTGGGCGCAGCCGATCTTCGTGCTGCAGCGCCGGAAGGAAGAGGCGAAAGCCGCGTAAAGCAAAGGGGCCCGGAAGGGCCCCTTTTTTATTTGGTTCGTGCGTTTGGTGGGCACGGAGCGCCCGGTGAAACCGTGAGCGATGCCATTGGCATCGCCCACCCCTACGATGCTGACCGGCCATCTTGGTCTTGTAGGGTAGGCGCCCCGTGCCCACGCGGACATGTGAGCGGAGATTACGCCTTCTCGATCGCTTGCCGCAGCTTCCTGCGCCACAGCAGCAGGCCCACGGAATACGCAGCGAAGTAACCCGCCGTCAGCCCCACGCACAGCATGGTCAGCGGGCTGTCGGTGAACTTCGGCGCCGCCAGGCCGCTGCCTTGCTGGCTGGCGTAGATCTCGACCCCGAGGTAGAGCACGCGCGCGACCAGCACCATGGCCATCACGATCCCGAGGCGCATCGGCGGCGTGAAGAAGTAGCCGAGCTCGGTGTCCTCGTACACCGTGCGCTTGAGCGCGAACACGCCCCAGAACACGCCCAGCGCGGTGCCGGCCGCAAGCGCGCCCAGCGCGTATGGGCGCACCAGCACTTCCGACAGCGACACCAGGATCATCCCGGCGAACACCAGCACGCCCGTGTAATGGCGCGACAGGATCGAGCGCTGGCGCTCCATCTGCGTTTTCAGGCGCGTATAGATGCGCCAGACGAGGATCGGCGTCAACAGGAGCAGGGCGAGCGTGGTGATGGTCATCGGGGCGGCAGATATCCGGTTGGTACTGGTTGAGTCGAAGCGGGCATTGTAACCGGGCGTCGAACCCGCGCGCGGCATGGTAAGGTGACAACACCGCTTTCAGGAGACCTCACCCATGTTCGCAGCCATCCCCATGCCGGTGCACTTGCACCGCGCACCCGATCCCGTGCCGGCCGACGAGCCGCTGCCGGAACCCTTCGACGCGCCGCATCCGCACCATGCGCCGGTGCATACGCCGCAGAACGAGGATCCCGTGCCGGATCCGAAACCCAGCCTGCATTAAACGAATCGGGGTTCCATTGGAACCCCGATTATTTGCTGGGTCTGTTTTTAGTCGAAGGCCCAGGCATATAAGACGTCGAGCGCCGTGTTCGTCCCCGCCTGGAACTGCAGCGTGAACTTCGGCGTCAGTTTATAGCGCAGGCGCACCAGGCTGGAGGCCGTGCTCGCGCCCTGCTCGAAGCTGATGTAGGCGCGCGACGAGATGCGCTTGCCGATCGTGACCACGGTGTTGGCCAGGCCCTCGGCTTCGCCGTTGCGGCCCTGGCCGATGCCCAGTTCGTCCACGCCCAGCGAGTTCGCCAGTTTGGACTGGATGCCGCCGGTGCCGCCCTTGCCGCCCAAGAGGGCGCCGGCCGCAGCGCTCAGCACATCCTTCTCGTTGCCGCTCGTGCCCTCCATGCCGTGGCCCAGCACCAGCCAGGACAGTTTTTCGCTGTCGGGTACGTTCGGCGTCGAGACCAGCTTGGCCTGCGGCGAGCGCGCCGTGCCGCGCACCTGCACGCCGGCTTCGACATTCGTCTCGCTCAGCTGCGTGCCCTCGGGCTGCTTGCGCACGGCCAGCACGTCGAGCGTCGGGTTGTCGTAGGGGCCGCTGAAGGTGATCACGCCGCGGTCGATCGCCAGCTTCTGGCCATAGGCCGCGTAATTGCCGCTGGCGACGCGGATGGTGCCGTTTACGCGCGGCGCGCCGCCGCCCGTCATGCGCACGCGGGCACTGCCTTCCAGCATGGCGTCGATGCCGAGGCCGCGCAGGTGGAAGTTGTCGCCCAGGTCGGCGCGCAGGTCGACCGTCAAGGGCACCTCCGCCTGCTTCTTTTGCGGCGGCATGGGCTTGCCGCGGCCGAGCACGATCACGTCGTCGGAGATCGTCGGCCGGCCCTGCGGCGCGAACTCGATCAACGCGCGGTCGGCCTTGACGCGGCCTTCGAGCGAGAAGCGGGTCGCATCGCGCACCAGCGCGGCATTGCCCGAGACGATCACGGTACGATCCGGACGCGACAGCGCTTCCAGTTTGTCGGCCACCAGGTTCAGCTGCATGGACGGGTCGCCCGCGCCGAAGCGGATCGAACCGTCGGCAGTGGCATTGCCCGAGCCACCCTGCAGGTACAGGCGCTGCAGCACCAGGCGGTCGCCCGCGAGCTGGGCGCGCAGCTGGCCGTTCTGCAGGCGCACGCCTTGTTCCGGCCAGCGCACCACCAGCGCGTCGCCATTCACGTTGCCGTTCAGCGAGGGTGTGCCGATGGTGCCGGCACCCGTCAGCGCGAGCTTCAGGCTGCCGTCCAGTTCCAGGTCGCGCTGGCCGGCGAAGGGCGCCAGCCAGGCGATCGAGGCCATGTCGGCATTGGCCGTCATGCGCAGCGGGCTGTCGCGGTTGACGCGTCCGCCGATCATCTGCACGGTGCCGTCCACGCGCGCCGTGCCGGTGCGCGCGCCGTCGATGGCGAGCTGGGTGCGCAGCGAACTGCCCTGCACGTCGGCGCGCACATCAAACGTGCGCAGGCCGAGCGCCACCGGCGTGCCGGCACCGACCAGGGCGTCGCCGCCTTCGCGGAACACGTGCACGCTGCCGGCCAGGGCAGGGGCGCCGCCGGTGGCCGTGGCCGTGCGCAGATCCAGCGCCCAGTCGGCGCCGAGGGTCAGGTTGCCCTGCACGTTCTCGCGCAGCGCTTCCGAGAACTGGCCGAGATAGTTCAGCGGCACGCCTGCGGCGGCGCCGCGGCTGTTCCAGCGCGGGCCGGTCTTGGTCAGCGTATCGATCTTGACGGTGCCCGCGGGCAGGCGGATCAGGGCGCCGTTGAAGGCGAGCGACTCCGGTTTCGCCAGGCCGGTAACGCCGGCGCCGGGCGCGACGCCGATGCGCAGCGGTACCGGCTGGGCCAGGGTCATGGCGTAGCGGCCCTTGTTCTGCAGGGCGGCCAGGGTGCCGGCCCAGGCGTTGCCGCTCCAGCCGCCGCGCACTTCGGTGGACGCGTCGAAGTCGTCGCCGCGCGCCGCCGCGCGCAGCGTGTGCGAGGCGCGCGTGCCGCTGCTTTGCAGGCTGGCCGCGGCAATGCGCGTTTCGCCGCTGGCGTACTCGATGACCTGGATGTCGGCCACCAGCGGGTCGGCGCCGCCCCGGCCCGACCCCAGGTTGGCGCTGGCGCGCAGGGATTTCAGGTTATGGGCGCCGAGCAGGCGCAGGTTCTGCCCTTCCAGGTTCGCGCTCAGCGACGGCGTGTCCATCGTGCCGCTGACGCTGCCCGCGCCGCGCAGGGCGCCGCCGAAGTCGGGGCCGAGCGCTGCCAGTTGCGGCGCGTCGACGCGCCAGTCGAGGCGGTCGCCGCCGGCGCCGAAGCTGCCTTTGGCGGCAATGACGTTCGCGCCGACATGCAGGTCGACGTCCGCGCCGGACACGTGGCGTTTGTCGGCCGCCAGGCGCGCATGGCCCCAGAGCGGCGATTTCGCCAGCGTCGAATCCTCGAGTTTCAGATTGAGCGCGCCGCGCCAGTCGGCGCCGGAGCGGCCGCTGGCGTCGAAGGCGCCGTTGATCGAACCCGGAAGCGGGCTGCCGAAAGCGGCCGGGTTGAAGCGCGCCATGTTGCCGCTGCCCTTGGCCTCGACGAAACGGGCGCCTTCGCCGCCCGCGAGCCAGGCTTCGCCGCTGACGTGCAGGTTGCTGGTATTCGCCTTGCGCTGGGCCGCGACCCAACCGAGGCCGTTGGCGTCGGCGACAAAGGTCGTGCGTGGATTGGCCATGGTGCCGGTGACGACGCCGTTGGCATTGACCGCGCCATACAGGTCGGAGCGCAAGGTCGCCAGGTTGCGCCCTTCGACGCGCCAGGCCAGGCGCTCGCCCGGCGCACCGAAGGCGCCGCTCAGGTTGACCGTGTTCTGGCCCAGCGCCAGGCTGGCGTCGACGCCGCTGACGTGCTTGGCGTCGGCCGCCAGCTTGCCCTTGCCGGACAGCGGCTGGTCGAACAGGCGGCTCGGGCGCAGGGCGAAATCGGTGTTGACGCGCCAGGCCGGGGCGAGGGCGCCGCTGGCGTTGACGAGGGCGTTGATGTCGGCCTGCGGATAGTCGCCCAATGCTGCCGGGTTGAAGCGGCTGGCGTTGGCGCTCACCTTGAAATCCTTGTCGCCATCAAGCTTCATGTTGCCGTTGACGACCACGGTGCCATTGCCGGCGGCCAGGCGCGCATCCTGCACGTCGACCACGTTGTCTTCGAGCTTGGCCTTGGCCGTCAGGCGCAGGCCGCGCTCGACCAGGCGCACGTCGAGCGTCTGCACCTTGCCGACATTGGCTACCGCGATGTCGCCGGCGATCCTGGTCGGCTTCATGCTGCCGTGGATGCCTTTCAGATCGAAGCTGTCGGTATGCAGGGTGAAGTTGGCGGTGCCCAGGCCCTCGTCGCTTTTCTCCTTGATGTTGTCCTTGTCGCCGCCGCGCTGCACGCTGCCGCTGCCCGTGAAGCGGCCGGCGGCGCCGAAGTCGAGCAGCACCTCGCTGATGCGCATTTCGTCCAGGTTGCCGCCGAGTTGGCCGCGGAAGGCGCGCAGCGGCAGGCGCTGCTGGTCGATGGTGCCGGCCGGGCCGTCGTTGACCAGATTCACATTACCGGAAATGGCGCGCGCGTCGTCCAGCTTGGCCGCGATGGTCAGGGTCAGGTCGGCTGTCGGCAGCGAGGGGTTGAAGAAGCCGGGGTCGATGTTGCGGGCGTTCAGATCCATCGTGCGCAGCGGGATCTCGGCGAAGGGTGACAGGGTGATGCGCGCCGAACCGTCGGCGCGGCCGGCATTGCCGGTGGCATCGAGGGTGGTCAGATTCAGGTCGCCGCCGGCGCGCAGTTTGAGCGCGGCCGCAGTGCTGCTTACCGTCGCACCTGGGCCGACCTTCCCCTGCGACAGGCTGGCGTTCGCCGCCAGTTTGAACGGTTTCTGGGCGCCGATCTGGCCGTCGGCCGCGAGCTGGCCCCAGGGCGTGGTCGCTGCCGCATCGCGCAGCTGCCACTGCACCTTGTCGCCCAGCAGGCGCATGCGCACGTTGCTGATTTCGGTGCTGGCGCCCTTGTTCACGAAGGTCGCTTTCGCCAGGCGCGCGTCGTCGAGCGCGATCTTGAAGGGTGGCGCGAGCGAGGACGGCATCGTGGTCGGCTCGTCGGTTTCCTTCAGGGTTTCCATGCGCAGGTCGGCCGCGTGCAGCTTGTTGATCTCGATGCCTTTCGAGAGCAGCTGGCGCGGCGACCATTCGAGGTCGATGTTGGTGACGGTGGCGAGCTGGGTCTCGGTGCGCCAGACGATGCGGTCGATGTGCATGGCGCCGTAGATCGAGCCGCGTACACCGGTCATGGTCAGCTTGCCGTCGGTCGCGCGCGCGGCGCGTTCCGCGATCATCTGCAGCGTCGTTTCGCGGCCCAGGTACCAGAGCGCGCCGCCGACGACGACGCCGGTGACGGCCAGGCCGATGGCGACGCGGCGCGGCCAGCGCCGCACGCGGGGTGGCGGCGCAGGCGTCTGCGCCGACGTATTGGGGGAGGGAGTGTGGTCGTCCATCAGAACGTGAATCCAAGTGAGAAGTGCAGGCGCACCTTGCGCACCGCCTGGCCGTAGGCGACGTCGACGTTGATCGGGCCGACCGGGCTGCGCCAGCGCGCGCCGACGCCGTAGCCGAATTCGGGCTTCAGGTCGCCGACCTTGTCGGCGGCATTGCCGGCGTCGACGAAGACGGCGGCGCCCCAGGGCGGACGGAACCAGTACTGGTATTCGGCGCCGCCGGTGAGCAGGTAGCGCGCGCCGACGATGGCTGCGCCTTCGCGCACGCCCAGCTGCTGGTAGCCGTAGCCGCGCACCGACTGGTCGCCGCCGGCGCGGAACAGGAAGGTGCTCGGCACGCCGGTCTTGTCCTTCGAGACGACGGCGCCGGCTTCGCCCTTCAGGATCAGGGTGCCGCTGTCGCCCATCGGCCGGTAGTACACGCCGCGCGCATAGCCGCGAATGAATTTTTCGTCCGTGAACAGCGGCAGCGGCGCAATGCCCAGCTGCCAGTTGAGCGCGTAGCCGCGCGTCGGCGAGAGCAGGTTGTCGAGCTTGCGGCGGGTGACGCTGTAGGTCAGCGGGATGCTCTTGCTGTAGGCGGTGTCAATGCCTTCGACCTGGCGCCGTTCGGCCAGCGCCTCCAGGCTGATGCTGCGTTCGAGTTCCGGCGTGCCCCAGGCGCGGCGTCCGGTGACGCTGGCCGTCGTCGTGATTTCGCCGCGCAGGTCGGTGCGCTCGAAGCCGCCGCCGATGCTGTCGTTGTAGCCGTTCGGCGTGGTCGGCCAGTAGAAGTCGGCCCGGGCCAGCTGGTGCTTCTGCTCGTAGATCAGGTCGCTCTTCATGCGCTTGCCGAACACGTTCAGGTCGTCGTAGCTGAGGGACGCGCGCCCGCCCGTATTGGTCGAGAAGCCGAGACCGACCTCGATGTTCTTCTGCTTGTTTTCGGTGACGCGTACCAGCACCGGCAGCACTGTCGGGCCGGGGACGGTGGGCGGCTTGACGCCGGTCGTGGCGGCGCCCGGCACGGCGTCGGGGCCGGTGGCGGCGTCCTGCTCGGCCGGGGCGGGCGCGGCGCCGGTGTCGTCGTCTTTCAATTCCTGGATCTCGGCGTTGAGCACGGCGCGCATGTCGGCGCTGACCTCGACGGTGGCGAAATAACCGGTTTCCTGCAGGCGCGCCTGCAGGGCTTGCAGGGCGGCTTCGGTATACATGTCGCCCGGCTTGATTTTATTCAGGTTGGTGATGACCTCGCGCGGATAACGCTTCAGGCCGCGGATGCGCAATTCGCCGAAGCGCATCTCCGGGCCGCTGTCGATCACCACGCGCAGGGACGCTTTATAGGCTTCCGGGTCGACGGTGGCGCTGGTTTCGACCAGCTGGGCGCGCGGGAAACGCGACTGCATCACTTCGCGCAGTAAATCGCGCTTGGCCGCTTCCCAGTCGGCCTGGCGGAAGCGGGCGCCGACCGGCAGCGACCAGCGGTTGCGCAGCGCGCCGGCGTCGTAGGGCGCGCCGCCCTGCTCGAAGGGCACAAAGCCCTGCAGCACGAGGTCGAGGTCGCTCACCAGCACCGGCTGACCCGGGTCGACGACGATGCGCGCGACCGGGGTGCCGCCGCTGTTGTCGAGGCCGGCGGAAATCTTGGGCGAATAATAGCCTTCGGTGGCGACCAAGGTTTTCGCTTCTTCCGGCACCGCCTTCACCAGGCGCTGCAGCTGTTCGAGGTCGACGCGCGGGTTGCCGCGCCAGCGCAGCAGGTCGAGGTTATCCTCGAGCAGATCGTCGAGTTTCCCCGGCGCGTCGATGCGCACGGTGTAGTTAACCGCCTTCGTGGCCGGCGCCGGTATGGCGGGCGCCGGTTCGTTGGCCGCCGGCGCAGGCGCGGCCTGCGCATGCGCAGCCTGGGCGGCCAGCAACCCATACACGGAGAGCATGATTTGTGCCAAAATCCGTGATTGCCTTGGCCCCGCCTTTGCGGTTCGGTTGGATGTCGCGAGAACCATGTCTCTCCGTGTCAGTGTAAAAGCTGAGCGAATCTTAGCGGAATTGCAAAAATGATGGCGAACGTTTAACTTCCCGGAAAACCACACATGCACGCTCCCGACACCGCTCTCGTTCTCTTCAGTGGAGGACAGGATTCGACCACCTGCCTGGCCTGGGCGCTGCAGCGTTATGAACGGGTGGAAACCATCGGTTTCGACTATGGCCAGCGCCATGCGATCGAGCTGAGCGTGCGTCCGACCGTGCTCGAGAAGATGCGCGCGCTGTCGCCGGAATGGGATGCGCGCCTGGGCGAAGACCACATGATCGACCTGTCGCTGATCTCGCGCATTTCCGATACCGCGCTGACCAGCAATGTCGCCATCGAAATGCAGGCAAATGGCTTGCCGAACACCTTCGTACCCGGCCGTAACCTGCTGTTCATGACGGTGGCGGCGACGGTGGCTTACCGGCGCGGCCTGACGGTGCTGGTGGGCGGCATGTGCGAGACCGATTTCTCCGGCTATCCGGATTGCCGCGACGACACGATGAAGGCGCTGCAAGTGGCGCTGAACCTGGGCATGGCGACGCGCTTGAAAGTCGAGACGCCGCTGATGTGGATCGACAAGAAACAGACCTGGCAACTGGCCGAGCAGGCCGGCGGCACGGCGCTGGTCGACCTGGTGCGTTTCGAGACCCACACCTGCTACCTGGGCGAACGCGGCGCGCGCCATGACTGGGGCTATGGCTGCGGCACCTGCCCGGCCTGCGAACTGCGCGCGCGGGGCTATGCGCAATTCGCGGCGGAGAAAGGCTAACAGCGACGTAGTGTGGAGTCCTGACTCCACCGGTTTTGTTAGGCTCGAGCAGAAAGCCGCGTGGAGTCGGGACTCCACCCTACTGTTCTAGACGGCCGGCTTGTGCACCACCCGGTTGCGCCGCGAACGGCTGACCAGGTACCAGATCACGGCCAGCGGCAGCAGCAGCGGCAGCAGGAAGGGCACGATCGCGCACAGCACTGCGACGCCGGCGATCGCCAGGGCGCCGATGATGACGACGCCGACTCCGGCGAACACCACCGCCAGCACCACCCCCACCACCAGCGTGACCAGCAGCCCGATCAGGGTGCCGCCGCCTGCCAGCAGGATGCCGAACATGGCGCCGAGCGGGCCGTCGAATTCCTCGCCGTCGATATGGAAGCTGGCGTCGCCGAAGGTGAACAGCACATCCCAGAGCAGCAGGGCGCACAGGAAGAGGATGAGGTAGGGGGCGATCTTTTTCATGGTGGTCTCTCGCAGGTGGATGAAAAGGCGTTGTCGATGGCTTTACTCTAGGCATGCACCTCGCCGTGCGCCATCCGTCTGCGATGAGCGGCGTGTTTGACGGGCCGGAGCGCAGCTGGGGCCGACGAAGGCCGCGCTTTTCGACCTTGCAAAGCGCACGTCGCCGCCTATACTGACAGCCTGCTCTGTTGTAGGAGGGTTCCCATGCATGTCGTCAGTTCAACGATGAAGGTGCATCGCACGACGCCAGCGCGCCGCCTGGCGGGTGGAGGGACGAAGGGGCCGCCATCGGCGCCGCCTACCATCCCGCCCATCATCATCAATCCCTTCAATCGCGAAGCGCCAAAGGAGCGGATCATCGATCCCTTCCGCACGCCGCCGCCACCGCCGGTGCGCCGGCCCAGCCTGCCTGGCATGCGCATCTAGCGCCCCGGCCGCGACCAGGTTTACCCTGCAATCATTCGTGTGTTCTTATAGCTTTGCTATCGTATCGCGACCGCTATTCCCGTAAAATCTTACCTTTGGGCGATAGCCTTTCAGAAGGAAGCAGCGAGCGATGAACGACCACGACACCGACCTGGAATCGGGCGACGACGATGCGCCGGTGCAAGAGCCGCGCCTGTGGCAAGGCAATGGCTGGACTGCACGCGTGATCAAGAACGAGGATGACGAGGGCTGGGCCGTCGCCATGTACAAGGATGGCGAGCCGGAGCCGGCGCTGGTTGGCCCCTGGACAATGGGCCGCGACAAAAAAAATCCCAAGCCGCTCGACGTCAACGCCTTCAACACGCTGATCAAGACGGCTTCGGAAGTCATCCGCCGCCACGAGCAGCACCTGCACGCGATCCTGCACAAAAGCATCTATGTCTGGACCGAGGCCACCGGCGAGCTGAAGGTCACGCTCGACATCAAGCCGGACGACGACGATCCGTATGCAATCCTGACCGCGACCGACGGGATGAGCGAGCAGGTGGCGCAGGTGCGCGTGCCGGCCAGCTTCAAGCTCTCGCCGAGCACGGCGACAGCCTGGATCGAGAACGAATTCAAGGCGCCGCGCGGCTGACGATGACGCGAGCGGGGTGCCTGTCCAGCCCTGCGAGACTGCCACGCCACAGTTTCCTCCGCAGCGCGTGCGTTACACGGCGCACGCTGCTAATATTTCCCTTGGGAATTAATTTCAAGGGAAGTCATGGAACGTCTTGACCGGCTGGAAGCGGTGCAGTCGATGTTGCTCGAAATCGGGCAGACCTCGACCAGCTGCAGCGACATCACCGAATTCATCCGCGGCGTGCACCGCGCGCTGGGCCGCATCATGTATGCGGCCAACTTCTACGTGGCACTGTCCGACCGCGACGGCGGCACCGTACGCTTTGTCTACTTCGTCGACGAATCCGACGAAGGCCCGCCCCTCAACCAGCCTGTCGCGCTCGCGTCCCCCGACGAGTCGCCCACGGCCTGGGTCATCCTGAACCGCCAGACCCTGGTGGTCACGGCCGCCGATTTCCAGGCGCGCGCGGAGGAAGGTTCCGACTTCGGCGCCGGCAGCGCGGCCGAGCACTGGATGGGCTGCCCGCTGCTCGACCAGCAGCAGCTGCCGCTGGGCGCGATCGTGATCCAGAGCTATACCCCCGAACACACCTACAGCGCGGAGGACCAGGCCTTGTTCGGCGTGATCGCGAACCACGTCTCGGTGGCCCTGCAAAGCCTGCAGAGCATGGATCGGCTCGAACGCGCCGTGCAGGAGCGCACCGCGCGCCTGGCGCACGAGGTGGCCGAACGGCGCCGCGCCGAGCAGGTGCAGCACGGGCTGTACCAGATCGCCAGCCTGTCCGCGAGCGCGGCCGACAAGGCGGCCCTGACCAGCACCCTGCACCGCATCATCGGCGAACTGATGGTTGCGGAAAATTTCTTGATCGCTTTGTATCACCCGGACACGAACGAAGTCAGCGTACCGTATTTCGTCGACCGGCACGATGCCGCCCCGCCGGTGGAACGTTTTCCTTACGGCCGCGGCATGGTGTCGTACGTGCTCGCTTCGAAACAGGCGCAGCTCCACGACGCCGGCAGCTTTGCCCGCCTGGTCGCGAGCGGCCAGGTGCAGGAGGCTTACGGCCACGCCGGGATCGCCAGCTGGATGGGCGCGCCGATGCTGGTGCACGACAAGCCCTATGGCGTGCTGGTGGTGCAGAGCTACGATCCGGCCGTGGTCTACACCAAGGCTGATCTGGATCTGCTTGCCTTCATGGCCAGCCACGTGGCCGTGGCCCTGGCGCGCATGCAGGCCGACCGCCGCCTGCGCCAGACCAAGGAATTACTGGAAGAGCAGAATGCCGCACTGAACACGGCGCTGACGCAATTACAGCAGGCGCAAGGCGAGCTGGTGCGCCAGGAAAAGCTCGCATCGCTGGGCGAACTGGTGGCCGGCGTGGCCCACGAGATCAACACCCCGCTCGGCATCTGCGTCACGGCGACCAGCCACCTGGTCGAGGAATTGCGCCTGACGCGCGCCGAGCTAGCGGCCGGCGAGATGACCGAGGACAGCCTGGACTCCTTCTTCGACATCGTCGACCAGTCGCTGCGCATCATGACCACCAACACCCAGCGCGCGGCCAGCCTGGTGCGCAGTTTTAAACAGGTGGCGGTGGATCAGTCCTCGGACGACATGCGCAGCTTTAATCTGCGCAGCTACCTGAACGAAGTGCTGCTGTCCTTGCAGCCGAAGCTGAAAGGGCGGCCGGTGAAGGTCGAGGTCGAGTGCCCCGCCGACCTGGTACTGGAAAGCTATCCGGGTGCGGTGTCGCAGATCGTCACCAACATGGTAGTGAACTCGCTGGTGCACGGCTTCGAACGCGAGCAGCAGGGCGTGATCACGATCCGGGCCGCGCTCGCCAACGAGACGGTCTCGCTGTCCTACGCCGACGACGGCGCCGGCATGGACGGCGACACCCTCGCCAAACTGTTCGACCCCTTCTTTACGACCAAGCGCGGCAACGGCGGCAGCGGCCTGGGCGCGCACATCCTGTACAACCTGGTGACGGGGCCGCTGGGCGGCAGCGTGCGCGTGGAGAGCGCACCGGGGGCGGGTTTACGTTATGAACTGAGTTTCCCGCGCAGCCGACGCGAGCAAAAACTCGCAGCCTGATGAGTGGATTAGTAGGGTGGGCGCCCCGAGCCCACGCGCGCGCCCGCGTCATGTTGGCGTCGTGCCGCGTGGGCACAGGGCGCCCACCCTACTTATATACCACCGACGACAGTAATCAATCCGGCCACTGCCGATTGATCTCCACCGC
Source organism: Massilia sp. Leaf139 (assembly GCF_001424165.1). Taxonomy (GTDB): domain Bacteria; phylum Pseudomonadota; class Gammaproteobacteria; order Burkholderiales; family Burkholderiaceae_D; genus Telluria. Next base: position 35,099 of record NZ_LMOJ01000027.1, on the reverse strand, counting down.
CTTGTCCATATTCTTGATCAGCAGGTCGACGTAGTACGGGTCGAGGTGCTGTCCCGCCACCTCGCGCAGGTAGCCGGTCACCTGCTCGGCCGGCCAGGCCGGCTTGTAGACGCGTTCGTGGCTGAGGGCGTCGAAGACGTCGGCCACGGCGACGATGCGCGCATAGGGGTGGATCGCTTCGCCCTTTAAACCCTGCGGATAGCCGGTGCCGTCGTATTTCTCGTGGTGCTGGTGGGCGATGACGGCGGCGGCTTTCAGGATCGGGCGGCTCGAGCCGTCCAGGATCTGCAGGCCCACCGTCGGGTGCTGCTTCATGACTTCCCATTCTTCCGGCGTCAGGCGGCCGGGTTTCAGGAGCACGGCGTCGGGCGTAGCGATCTTGCCGATGTCGTGCATCGGCGCGGCGTGCATCAGCACCGCCGTCTCGTCTTCCGGCAAACCCGAGGCCTGGGCCAGCAGGTGGCAGACCTGCGCCATGCGGCGCACATGGTTGCCGGCTTCGTTCGAGCGCGATTCGACCACGTCGCCCAGGCGCAGGATGAGTTCGGCCTGGGTGTCGGTGATTTCCTGGTTCAGCAGAATATTATCGAAAGCAATGGCCACGCCCGAGCAGAACACCTCGAGCAGCTGGGCGTCGATATCGGAAATCTCTTCGACGCCCTGCAGCACCAGCAGCGAGGCCTTGCCGCTGTTGTTCGGGAAGTAGCCGACATAGGTGTCGCCGTGCAGCTTGGAGATGCGGTTATGGCGCGCTTCGTCCAGCTGGGCCAGCAGGGCCGGGTCGATGCCGTCGCCGAACTCGCCGATCTTGGCGAGCACCTCATACTGGCTCTCGCCGCTGATCATGCTCGCGCCTTTCAGGCGCAGCAGCATGCTCTGCTCCAGGCGCAGCAGGGCCACGACCTGCTGCAGCAGGCCGCTGGCGAAGTCCTTCAGATTGCGCTGCTTGAAGATGTGCGAGGAGGCAGCCAGCACGCGCTCGAGGCCCTCGCGGTAGCTCTGCTGCACGCGGCGGGCGTCTTCCACCTTCATGATGTCGCGGTAGGCGCGCAGCGCGGCGAAGGTGGTGGTGAACAGCTTGGTGCGGTCGAGTTCCGTCTTTTCCTTGTAATCGTTGATGTCGTAGTCGACGATCACGCGCTCTTCCGGCGCCTGGCCCGGCTGGCCGGTACGCAGCACGATGCGGGTGAACTGGTTGTCCAGCTCCTGGCGCATCCAGCGCGCCACTTCCAGGCCGCTGTCCTCGCGCTCCATCACCACGTCGAGGAAGACCAGCGCGATGTCGGTCTCGCGCGCCAGGATTTCCTTGGCCTCGGCGCCGCTGTAGGCGTGCAGGAAGGTCAAGGCCCGGCCGTCGAGGCGGAAGCGGTTCAGCGTGAGCTTGGTGATGTCGTGGATATCCGGCTCGTCATCGACGAGCAGAACCTTCCAGGGCGCGAGCTTGGGCGTGGCGGGGGACAGAAAAGACATGGTGTTTCCGTTACCGTAAAAAGTCGATACGAATGAAAAACCTTATACATTCAGGGTCGAATCGATTGTAGTACGGCTAGGCGGCATTAACAACAAGCAAGATATTGAGACGTAGTGCAACGAAAAGGAAGTGTTGGGCGGATGAGTCAAACCCTTTATCAGGTATAGCGTTTCTGGCAGCGTTCGCAGAAAAAACTGCGCCGATTCGTGCGTCCCAGGTGGGCCTTGGTGAAGGGAATGTCGCAGCGCGGGCAGATCTTCTTGGCGTGGGCCAGCCAGTGCTGCTTGAGCACATACTGCTTTTTCCATGCGAGGAAGTCGAAGCTGTACTGGCGCGCCTCCTCGACCAGGGCGCGCAGCTTGGGCGCGGGCAGGGCGCCGACCGTCGAGGCGGGATGGACGCGGATGCGAAACAGTACTTCATTCTTGATGATGTTGCCCACGCCGGAAAAGATGTCCTGGTCGAGCAGGGCGTCGCAGGCCAGCATGTCGGGGCAGGCGCGCAGTTTCTTGCGCGCCTTGGCCGGATCCCAGGTGTCGCCCATCACGTCGGCGCTCCAGTCGTACTGGCTGTCGAGGTCGGGATCGATCTCGCGCACCGCGCAGGCATACAAGTTCAGGACGTCGCCGGCGGCGGTGCGCAGATACAGGCGCGGCGTCTTTCCTTCGCGATCCTCGTTCACCCGGTAGGTGCCGAACAGCAGGAAGTGGACACGGATCGCCAGGTTCGGCAGTTCGATCAGGAAGTGCTTGCCCCAGGTGCGCAGCGACAGGATCGACTGGCCGAGCAGGCGCGTCGGGTCGATGGCGCGCACGTTGCCGCCGGCTTCCACGATTTGCTGGCCGACGAAGCGGGCCGTTTCTTCCTTCAAGATGAATAGCGATGGTCCTTCGGGCACGGGCGATCCTCCTTGCCGCCAGTGTGCGTGCCCCGTGGCGGAGCCGGCTGTGCGAGGACTAACAGAGGAGGCGGATACTAACAATCGGATACAGAATTTACTTGCCGTAGACGTCGCTCGTTTGCAAAGGCGCGTATATTCGAGCGATAAATACCAAGAAACCGATTAGAGAGGAATCGCCATGAAGAACGTGATTCGCACACTGGCCGTCAGCGGCCTGTTGGCATTTGCCGCCGGCGCAGCTTCGGCGCAGGCGCCCGCGCAAGTGACCGCACAAGGTAATGCACAAGGTAATGCACAAGTGAGCGTCAGCTACATCGAACCGGAGCGCTTTTCCGACCTGCCCTTCGCGCCCTGGGAGCGCGAGGAAGTGCTGAAGGATCTGACCGAGCACTTCACCAGCCTGGGCGCCAAGCTGCCGCCGGGACAGAAGCTGCGCATCGAGGTACAGGACGTCGACCTCGCCGGGCGCATGCAGCCCGGCCGCGGCATGCGCGAGCTGCGCATCATCCGCAACGGCGCCGAGTGGCCGCGCATCGACCTGCGTTACACGCTCGAGAGCAATGGGCAGGTGGTGAGCAGCGGCGACGCCCAGCTGCGCGACATGGCCTTCATGGATCGCCTCAGCCGCTATGCCGACGGCGACACCCTGCGCTACGAGCGGCGCATGATCGACGACTGGTTCAAGAACACGATCCTGCCGCGCGAACGCGCTGCCCAGCGCTGACCAATGCACCGGCCCGGCGATGCTTGCCGGGCCATGACGCCTTCCGACATGCCGGCCCGTGCCGGCATGTCTGTTTTTGGACGAAATAAAACGGATACAAAATTTTGCCCAAGACAGAGTCCGTTTTCCGCCAAAACGGGCGTATATTTAAATTGGTTTATAACAATATTCCAACCTAAGGATCGTCATGAACAACGTGATGCGAAAGCTCGCCCTCGGCAGCCTGATGGCGCTGGAGGCAGCTGCGGCCTCGGCCGCCGAGGTGACCGTGAACTACATCGATTCCGACAAATTTTCCGACCTGCCTTCCGGCGGCGAGCGCGGCGAAGCCATGCGCGGCATCGCGGCCCACTTCGAGAAGCTGGCGGCAAAACTGCCGGCTGCCTACAAGCTGCGCATCGACGTGCAGGATGTCGACATGGCCGGCAGCGAGCAGCCGTCCGGCGCGCGCACCGACATGCGCGTGACGACCCGCGGCGAGTGGCCGCGCATCAATCTGCGCTATGCGCTCGAGAACAACGGGCAGGTCGTGAGCGAAGCCGATGCCGAACTGCGCGATACGGCCTTTCTGGATCGCCCCAACCGCTACATGCCCAGCGATATCGTGCGCTACGAAAAGCGCATGATCGACAACTGGTTCGAGAAGACCCTGGTGCCGCTCGCCAGCCGCTGACCCATCCGCCGCGCCTGCCGCGCGGCGCATCGGCCTCCCCGCATGCCGGCGCGCGCCGGCATCGTCGTTTTTACTCTCCGCTTTTCCCCGCGGCGCGTCCCGGGGCCCTGGTCTCGCGCACCTGGTAGTCGGACGGCACCGTGAACAGCGCCGCATCCGGCTCGCCGCGTTTCAAGCCTTCGAGCCGGTAGATGGAATCGCCGCTGCGCGGGTCGCTGTGCTTGGCATACACCGTCACCTGCAGTTCCGGCGAGTACCAGGATTCGTCGGCCACCACGATCGGATTGCGGTTGCCGACTTCGCCGGCCGGGATCTCGTAGCTGCGCACTTTGCCCTCGGCCTTGACGCCTTCGAAGTCGCGCGTGCCGAGCTCGCGGCTGACGGCCTTGCGCGACCATTTATTGTCGGCCAGCGCGCCCGACAGGACGCCGGCGAGCATCGGAGGAAGCGGCGCGCCTTCCGCACCGGGCGTGCGTGGCAGGCGGATCACGCGCACGGCTTCGCGGCGGCCGTCCTCGCCGCGTTCCACATTCACCTCGACCCGCTCTTCGACGCGGCCTTCGCGCGCCGGCAGGCGGCCTTCCTGGCGCAGGCGCTCGATCCGGGCCTGCGCCTTTTCGCGGGCCTCGCGGGCGATGCGCTCGATGTCCATGCGCGAGGGCAGCCGGCGCGCGCTGCGCTCCTGCGGATTCAGGATGAAGGTCGTGCCCGCCACCGGATCGCTGATCGTCACCGTGCGCAGTTCTCCCTTGTCGTTGCGCACCTCGTGGCGGGTGCGGCCGGCGCTGTCGCGGTAGGTGGCCGAGCGGGTGCGCCGCTCGATCGAATTCCCGTCGGGCAGCTGCTGCAGGCGTTCGGTGACGGCCTGGGCGCTGTAGGGGGCATTCTTGACGGGCTGGCCGTGGCCACGGTGAAGGACGCGCAATCCTTCTTCCAGGCCGTTGGCCAGTACGACATGCGGCACCGGCGCAGGGGCGGGAGCGGGCGCGTCCTCGGCCAGGGCCGGGGGCAGCAGGCAGGAAAGCAGGGCGGCAAGCAGCAGGCGGTTCGTGTTCATGGTGTCCTCGTGGTAGGTGATGTCGAATTCGGATCAGTCGATGGATGTCAGGCGCAGCGCGAGCGGCTCGCCGCCGGCGCCGACCAGCATTTCGGCGCGCACGGCCTCGCCCGCCTCTTCGGGTGCGACCGGCAGGCCGAGCGCGGCCAGCAGGGTGCGTGATACTTCGGTCTCGACCAGGCGCGGCGCCGGGTCGTCTTCGATGCGCTCGAAGGAATCGAGGGCGATGAAGGCGGCGCCGTTGTCGATCTGCACCAGCGGGCTGCTGCCGGGCTGGTATGCCAGGTCGGGCGGCACCAGCAGCAGGCCGAGCACGCCGGTGGTTACGGCGGCGCAGATGCCGGCCGCGCTCCACTCGAGGAGATTGAGGCGCCGGTACCACGGGCGGGGCCGCGCGAACTGCGCCTTAAACGCCTGCATCAATTCCTTTTCGACGCAGCGCGGGGCGTCGAGGCCGGCGCTGGCGCCGCGCAGGTGCGCCAGGCGCGCGTCCAGGTCGGCATCTATGTCGGGGGTGTCGTTGTTCATGATCGTGTCCATTCAGTGAGCGTCCAGGGCATGGGCGCGCAGGGCCTTGGCCAGGGCGGCACGCCCGCGCGCCAGGCGCGAGCGCACGGTGCCGATGTCGACCGCGCAGATCGCGGCGATCTCGAGGTAGGACAGGCCATGCATTTCGTAGAGGATGACGGCGTCGCGGTAATGCGGCGCCAGCCGGGCCAGCGCGCGCCGCACTTCCTCGGCCGCTTCGTCGGCCAGCACCCGCGTCAGCGGACAGGCTTCTTCACTTGCCGCTTCGGTGTCGTCGTCCTCGGTGTCAGGCAAGGGCGACTCGCGCCGGCGCGGCGCCTCGTGCTTCAGGATCAGCAGGCGCACCACGCCGAACAGGAAGTTCGGCAGCGTGCCGCGCAGCGGATCGAAGGCGAGGCGGCCGCTGAGCAAGCCCATGAAGGCCTCCTGGACGGTGTCAGCCGCGGTGTCGGGCGAGCCGCAGCGCAGCAGGGCGTAGCGATAGAGCGGACCCTGGTGGCGCCGGTAGAGCGCGGCGAAGGCCTGCGCGTCGCCGGTGCGCATGCGGCGTAATAATTCGTCATCGGGCGTGGTCGGTGTGATCGTCATGGTCGTCTCTCACCCATATTCCGGTGGGAGCCCGAAAAAGTTCCAGTTTATTTTGCCAAAGCTGAAACAAGCCGCCAGCCTTGAGTCCGCGGCACAACGTTCGGGCCTGAAAAAAGGGTCGCCGCATGTGGCCGATGGTGCTTTTTGGTATCATTGACGCCAATCAAAACTGACTGACCCTGGTCGAGAAACCGAACACGGCGCGTAGGGCGCCGCCCGGTCTTGCGTCCTCCTTGCTCACCCCTCGCAACGCATCGGCACGGTTTAACGCGAACCGGATGCCGTCACATGGCGAGCGCTTTTTTCACCGCCCTCACGCAAGCATGCACAGTTCCACTACATCACCGCGGTCTCGCCGCAACTGGATCGTCGCCGCATGCGCCCTGGCGCTGCTCGCCGCGCTGTGTGCCGAAGCCGGGCGCTGGCTGCGCGCGGCGCCGCAGGGGGACGTGCCGCTGGCCGCGCAGGGCGCCATTGGGAACACGACTGGCTTGGCGACCCTGGTCGAGATGTCGCGCTCGCTGATCCCGATGCCGCAGGACGTGCCTTCTGCGCATGCCAGCTCGCTGGCGACCGTACCAGGCGGCATGCTGGCCTTCTGGTGGGCCGGCAGCCGCGAGAGCGGCCCCGACGTCAAGGTGTATGCCGCGCGCACCCGCGACGGCAAGTGGAGCGCGCCCTGGGAAGTGGCCAGCCGCGAATCGCTCGGGCGCGCGCTCGGCTTCGGCGTGCGCCGCATCGGCAATCCGGTCGCCTGGACGGCGCCCGACGGCCTGGTGCACCTGTACGTCGTCGCCACCGGCCTGGGCGGCTGGGCGGCCTCGCGTATCGTCCACATGGTATCGAACGACGCCGGCGCCAGTTTCACGACGCGGCGCCTGCTGCCGCTCTCGCCCCTGCTCAATACCAGCGTGCTGGTGCGCACTTCGCCGATCGCGCTGGCCGACGGCGGCTGGTGGCTGCCGGTGTATTTCGAACTGGGCATCAAGTATCCGATGCTGATGGCCTTCGATGCGAACGGCGAGCCGACCCGCCTGGGCCGCATCGGCAGCAGCATGTCGACGCTGCAGCCGGCGATCGTGCCGGTGTCGAACACGGAAGTGCGCGCCTGGATGCGCGACGCCAGCGACGAGCAGCGCATCCAGCACGCGGCCAGCCGCGACGGCGGCGCCAGCTGGGAAGACCTGCCGCCCCTGGACATGCCGAATCACAGTACCTCGCTGGCCGCCATCCGCCTCAGCAGCGGCGACATCCTCATGCTGCACAACCACGTCGACGCCGGCGGTTCGGCGCGCAATATCCTGCGCCTGTCGATCTCGAAGAACGGCCACGTGTGGCGTACGGTCGACGACATCGTCGTCGGCAAGGTGGGCGACGAGTTCTCCTACCCTGCGATGCACCAGGTCGGCAACGAACTGCACGTGACCTATACCCACCAGCGCGAGGCGATCGCCTACCACACCTACCGTATCCAGACCGGAGAAACGATCTGATGACCCTGCCGGATCTCGCATGGCAATTCGTGTATGGCCGGCTGGCCTGGACGTTCGTGCTGGCCGCCTTGCTGCTTTCCCTGTGGCCGCGCGCCATCCTGCGCCCGCGCCTTGCCTGCGCCGTGGCGATGGGCGGCGTCGGCCTGATGATGGCCTTGCCGGGCGACGCCTCGCCGGCCTGGAAGCTCGGCCTGGCCTTCCAGTATCCGAGCGGTCTCCTGATGAGCTTGTGCGTACTGTGCCTGACGCGGCGCTGGCAGGGCAGGGCGCCGGGTTCCTTCCTTCCCTTGCCGCTGTCGACGACGGTCGCGCTCGCCGGCAGCGTGCTCTACCTGGATGCGATGGGCGTGCTGTCGCTGGGCTTGTATTACGCGGGCTTCGGCCCCTTTGCCGCGCCGGCGCTGGCGCTGCTGGGCAGCGCGGCCTGCGTGCTGGCGATCCTGCGCCGCGGCGGCGGCTGGCATGCGCCGGCATTGCTGGGCGCCTTCTTGCTGTTCAGCCTGCTTCGCCTGCCGACCGGCAACCTGTGGGACGCCATGTTGGATCCGCTGCTGTGGGGCTGGGCCCTGGCCTCGCTTGCACGGCGCGGCCTGCGCCGGCTGGGCAGCATGGCGGCGCGGCGCAGCACGCTAGCGGACGTCGAGCCAGTACCGGTCTTGCCGGTAGCGGGCGCCGCCGCAATGATGGAATCGTTTTCAATAAGCAAGGAGCAGTAAGTGGCAACTAACAAATGGCAGACGCATCCCGTCATTCTCATGGCGATCGCCATCAACGTCTTCGTGCTCGGACTGGCGGTGGCCTGGTCGGGGCCGGACACCAAGGCGCTGTGGCGCCTGCTGGGCGAAGACGGCATCGTCGAATGGATGCAGTTCCTCTGCTTCGCGGTGATCGCCGTCATGCTCGGCTTCGTGTTCGTCGAGCGCCTCAAGCAGCCTGGCGCCGGCAAGTTGGAGCTGCTGGCGCTCGGTGGCCTGAGCGCCCTGGTGGCGCTGGCCGCCCTGGAAGAGATCAGCTGGTTCCAGCGCGTGCTGGACGTGGCCTCGCCGGAATTCTTCCTCGAAAATAATCGCCAGGCCGAAACCAACCTGCACAACCTGGCGCTCGGCAGCGGCAGCCTGCACAAGACCGTGCTGCTCAAGCTGATCCTGGTCGCCGGCCTGACCCACAACCTGGTGCTGCCTTTCCTGGCGCGCAAGCGTCCGGGGCTGCAGCGCTGGATCGAACAGATGGGCCTGTACCTGCCGCCGCTGGGCGCATCGGTCGTCTACGTGGCCCTGGTGGCGCTGTCGCACATCCTGATCGAGCACCCGCGCAAGGGCGAACTGGGCGAGATGTTCGGCGCCGTGCACTACCTGGCTACCGTGTTCTATGCATATTTTATCGGCCGCAACTACGGCAAGCCGGCGCTGTTCGAGGATGGCGTCGCAGGACGCCGCCTGTCGGTGCTGTTCGCGCTGGCGATGGGCTTCCTGCTGATGGTGTCGTGGCTGCTGAGCGCCGGCGTGGGCGCGACCGGGGCGTGAAGCGGCGCATGAGTTGCACATGAGTCGCACATGAAAAAACGGACTGCATCTGCAGTCCGTTTTTTTTGCCTTGTTCGATCAGTCCACCCAGTTCACGCGTTCAAATTTGTTGCGGAAGTCGTCGGACATGGCGACCACCTGGCTGGTTTTATAGTTGTAGAACACGAAGCCCGACTTAGCCATGGCGACCAGGGCCTTGTCCTTCGGGCGCGTGATGCGGAAGGTGATGTCGCCGCCGTACTTATTAAAATCCATGACGCCGACTTCGAACAGCAGCTGGTCGCGCGCATGGGCTTCGGCGCGGTAGGTGGTGGCGAGGTCGGTGACGATGATGCCGGTGCCGTCGCGCTCGGTTTCGGGAACGCCGAACTCGAACAGGAAACGGGCGCGCGCCTCGGAGATCATCGAGATCATCGAGTCGTTGCCAAGGTGGTTCGCACCGTTGATGTCGGTGACGCGCACCGTCAGCGGCGTGGAATAGTAATACTGGTCTTCGGGGAAGTGGAGGTGTAAGCGTGCCATCTCCTCATTCTACCCGCTTTGGAGTGCGTTCCTGGCCTCAGCCCCCTGCGCCTCGGGTGATCCGGAATATGCGCCCGCCTGCGTTGACGACGTAGAGCTCGCCCGCACCGTCGCGCCCGAAGGAAACCACCTGTCCGGCCGTGTTGAGGTTCCAGTCGCGCTGCTCGGCGATGGCCGGCTCGGTGGGGAAAAAGCTTTTCACGAAGCCGCGGCAAAAATCCGAATAGAAATAGCGCCCCGCCAGTTCGGGAAGCGCCGTGCCCCGGTACACGTAGCCGCCGGTGATCGAGCAGCCGTTGACGTCGTTCGCGCCGTGTTCGTATTCGAAGCTGGGCAGCGTCAGTCCGCTGCGGTCGCAGCTGGCCGCGCCGAAGCAGGCCGTGCCTTCCATGATGTCCCAGCCGTAGTTCAGGCCGCCCTGGCTGGCGGCGGCCACATTGACCTCTTCGCGCGCGTCCTGGCCGACGTCGGCGACATACAGCTGCGTACCGTCGAAGGCGAAGCGCCATGGATTGCGCAATCCATAAGCCCAGATTTCGGGCCGCCGTCCGGCCTGGTTGAGGTAGGGATTATTAGGAGGAATCGTGTAGGGCTGGGCGCCCGTCGCGCCGCGCACATCGACCCGCAGCAGTTTGCCGAGCAGGGAATTCAGGTTCTGCGCATTGCCCTGCGGATCGCCGCTACCGCCGCCGTCGCCCGTGCCGGCATACAGCATGCTGTCCGGGCCGAAGGCGACCAGGCCGCCGAAATGGTTCGTGAACTGCGGATGGGGAACGCGCAGGATCACCAGGCCCGAGGTCGGATCGGCCAGGTTGGCGTTGGACGAGCTGCCATAGCGTTCGACGACGATGTTCTGGGCCAGATCCGTGTAGTAGAGGTAGAAATAGCCGTTGCGCGCGAAGTCCGGGTCGAAGGCCATCGACAGCAGGCCGCCTTCGCCGCCGGTGAACACGTTCGGGCTGATGTCGAGCCAGGGCTGGGTCAGTGTCACGCCGCCTTGCACGATGCGGATCACGCCGCGCCGCTCGACCACGAACAGGCGCGTGTCTCCGGGCGGCGCGGTGACGAAGGTGGGATTGGTAAAGGTCGGCCCGATATCGGCCAGTGCCAGCGTGAGCGCCGTGCTCGCATAGGCGAGGGTGGCCGTGGCGGTGGCGCCGGCAGTGACCGCCACGCTCTGGGTAAGCGGCGTCGGGGTATAGCTGGCGCTGCCCTGGGTGGCGCTGGAGGCGGCCACGGTATAGCTGCCGGGCGTGAGGTTGGCCAGCGTTTGCGTGCCGGTCAGATCCTGGGAATAGTTATTCGGGCCGGTGACGCGGACGGCGCCATTGACGCCCGCCGGCAAGCCGTTGATGACCACCTGCAGTGAACCAGTGGTGGCCGCCGGCGGTGGCGTGTCCGGTGTGCCGATCGTGCCCGGATTGCCGACGCCACCGCCGCAACCGGCGAGCAGGAACAGCAGCGCCAGCAGGGAGCCGAGGAACATCCGTACGCGATCGACCAGCATGGTGGGCCTCCACAGGGAACGGAACGTCTGTGAGGCAGATTCTGCCAGCCTAATCGGCAGAGCCGCGCACGCGAGCGTGCTGGCAATTTCTTTCTGTGTCCTTTTAAGGGGTAGAAGGGGCGCGCTGGCGAGTGCGTACAACGCGCCCGGCCGGATCGACCAGGATGACGAATTCGCTGAAGCGGCCGCCGCCCGCGGGCGCCTGATAAAGCCAGGCCTCGTAGCCGCTGTCGAACACGACGGTCTTGGTCTTGCCGAAAGCGGCGAGCAATTCGGCCTTGGTGGTGCGCCCGGGCACGACCGCGGCGGCAAGGCGCTCGGCCGCGACCTGGGTGCCGGGCGTCGTCTCGCCGGTGGCGCAGCCGGCCAGGATGAGGGTGGCGAGAAGGAAGGCGCGCGTCTTCATGGCGCTGCCTGCGCGGCCGGGGCCGTCATGTAGTCGAATTCGACCAGGGTGTCGTCGGGCCAGCTCTTGTCCCACAGGGGCGCATAATAAGTGCGGTCGAGCAGCACCTGGCAATCGCAAAAACGCAGCATCTCGGGCGTCTGGTTGCCGCCGGCATACAGCATATTGAAAGGCAGATCCTCGACCCGGTCGCCGGCGCGCAAGCGTACGCCGAAGAGGGGGCGGTCGGCGAAGAACAGGTAGTTGCCTTCGAGGCTGTTGCAGACCTGGTCGGCGCTGAGCAGGGCGTTCGACAGCCAGGCGAACAGCTGCGAATTGTTCGACACCAGCCCGGCTTCGGTGCCGACCCGGCATTCGAGGCGCAGGTCGCCGAGGCGGCGCGTGTCGGGCGGCAAGCCGGGCGTGCGGATCAGGGCGCGCCAGGTCATGCTGGTGGTCTTGCGGTTGGCGAGCACGGCGGCGTCTTCGCGCAGGGCTTGCTCGTTGCGGGGAAGGACGAAGCTGTTGTCAGGCCCGATCGGCACCGGCACCGAGACCGTATCGCCGGCCACGCGCAGCGTGATGCCGTCCATTTTCACGTCGGGAGTGCGCGGCAGCAGCTGGAAGCGCAGCGGCGCATGGGGAGCGAAAGCATGTTCGCGCTCGAAGCGTTCCATGCCCTGGATCATCTTGCGGTAGGACTTGTCGACCGGATCACGTGTCGTGGAGACATTGACCTTCGCAACTGGTTCCTGTGCTTCCTGTTTGATTTCCTGCGCCGCCCCCGCCCCCGCCCCCGCCGCCGCCAGGGCGGCGCAGACGAGAGGGAGGCAGCGCAGGAGAGGGCGCATCGCGTAGGTCAGCCGATTACCAGTAACGAACCCGGCCGGTGTCCATGTGGACGAACTGCGAGTCGGGATAGTAACCGACGCCGCCGGCCTTCATCGCCATGGCCGCCTTGTGCAGCTGGGCCAGGTTCTTGCCCGGCAGGCGGATGTCGATCGCCTTGCCGTCCATGTGCATGCTGTGCTTGGCGACACCGCCGGACGCGGCGGCCAGCTTGGCGTTCGATTCCGGCGAGCGGTAGCCGGAAATGATGTGCAGCACCTGGTTGTCGCCGAATTTTTCGCTGACGTCGTTCAGCAGCACGATCAGTTTCGGATCCATCTCGGCGATCTTGTTGTTGCGGTGGTCGCGCAGCAGCTTGTTGATATCTTTGAGCGCGTCCGGAATGAACTGGCCTTCGGCCCAGAAAACACTACGCAGGCTTTCACCCGTATGGGTGTTGTACAGGCGCACGCTACGTTCGACGGGGCCAGTCTGGGCAGCTTTTGCCAAGGCCGGCATGCCGATCGCGGATGCGAGCACAACAGAACTTTTGAGGAAAGAGCGTCGCTGGTTCATTGAACATCCTTACGCTAGGTTCAGAAACGACGATGATACTCCGATTTCGTTATCTTTGCAGAGGATGCGCGGTTTTTGCGCCACGATGACGGTTAATTAACAACTTTTAGCAGTGGTTTGCATGCAAATAAGTCAACAGGGCCACCTCCTGTACCAGTCTGGCACCAGGCGAGCCGCAGAACGCATGCCCGGCCGTGCGCCATCGGCCACGCCGTTGACCGATACTCGTTCCCACAGGAGGACAACGATGGACGATTTTTCGATCGATCTGGCCGGCACGGCCCTGGTACTGATTGACCTGCAGAACGGCAACATGGCGCGCACGCTGGCGCCGTATTCGAGCCAGGCCGTGCTCGGCAACTGCGTGCTGCTGGCGCAGGAGATGCGCAACCGCGGCGGCATGGTGGTGTTCGTGCGCGTGCTGATGAACGAGCTGCAGTCGCCGCCGGCCGACGCGCCGCTACGCGCTCCGGGCGCGCCGCCCCCGCCCCCGGACGCTTCCCACTTCGCCCCGGATGCCGGGGTCGAAGCGACCGATATCGTCATCACCAAGCGCCAGTGGGGCGCCTTTTACGGCACCGAGCTCGACCAGCTGCTGCGGCGGCGCGGGATCAAGACTTTGGTGCTGGGCGGCATCGTCACCAACCTCGGCGTCGAATCGACGGCCCGCGCTGCCTACGACCGCGGCTACGCGCTGGTGTTTGCCGAAGATGCGATGAGCGGCATCACGGCGGAAGCGCACGATTTCGCGTGCAAGAACACGTTCAGGATGATGGGACGGGTGCGTACGACGGCCGAGTTGATCGACGCGTTGCAGGCGGGGACGGGCGAGGCATAAAGCTTGACGCCGCGTTGTTCGCGCGGTGCGCGCGCGGGCATGCCCGCCCTACGCGGCCGCGTGCACCTGCGCCGTGATCTCGTACGAGCGCAACCTCGCCGCGTGATCGAAAATCTGCGAGGTGATCATCAACTCGTCCGGCCGCGTGTGCGCAATGAACGCTTTTAATTGCGCCGCCACCGTCGCCGGCGAACCGATCGCCGAGCAGGACAGCACCGCGTCGAGCATCATCCGTTCCGACGGCCCCAGCGCTTCCAGGTAGCCGCGCACCGGCGGCTGCAGGCGTGTCGGGCGGCCGCTGCGCAGATTCACGAAAGCCTGCTGCATCGAGGTCGCCTGGAACTGCGCCTCCTCGTCGGTGTCGGCGGCGAACACGTTAAAGCCGAGCATGACATACGGCTTGTCCAACTGTGCCGAGGGTTTGAAGTTGGCGCGGTACAGTTCGATTGCCTGCATCATCATCTGCGGCGCGAAATGCGAGGCGAACGCATACGGCAGCCCGAGATGGGCAGCGAGCTGGGCGCCGAACAGGCTGGAACCGAGGATCCACAGCGGCACGTTCAGACCGGCGCCCGGGACGGCGCGCACCTGGCGCCGCGGTGAGTCGGCGAAATAATCCTGCAGTTCGAGCACGTCCTGCGGGAATTCGTCCGCGTCCGAGGCCAGGTTGCGGCGCAGGGCGCGCGCCGTGATGTGGTCGGAACCGGGCGCACGGCCCAGGCCCAGGTCGATGCGGCCCGGGAACAGCGATTCGAGCGTACCGAACTGTTCGGCAATCACGAGCGGCGAGTGATTCGGCAGCATGATGCCGCCGGCGCCGACCCGGATGGTGGAGGTGCCGGCTGCGACATAGCCCATCAGCACCGAGGTGGCGGCGCTGGCGATGCCCGGCATGCCGTGGTGTTCGGCCAGCCAGAAACGGTTAAAACCCCAGCGTTCGCCATGCTGGGCGAGGTCGAGGGAATGGTGGAAGGAAGTGCGTGCGTCGCTGCCTTCGGCAATGGGCGACAGGTCGAGTATGGAGAATGGAATCATGCGTTTCATGATACGCCGAAGGATATTTTCCCGCTGGGAGCGCCCCGATTCCGGTGTGCGGCGGGCTGCGGCCGTGACGGGTTGCCTCGCCATGCTGGCCGGCTGTGCGGGCTTGCCGGACAGCGGTAGCCAGGCCCGCTTCGACGCCGCCCAGGTCGCGCGCATCGACGCCGCAATCGAGAACGCCATCGCCGCGCGCCAGCTGCCGGGCGCCGTTTTTCACCTGGAACGCAATGGCGCCATCCACCAGCGCGCTTACGGCCGTTTTACCTATGCGCTTGACGCCGCGCCGGTGACCACGGCCACCGTCTTCGATGCCGCATCGCTGTCGAAGGTGCTGGCGACGGCGCCCTCGATCCTGCTGCTGCACGAGGACGGCAAGCTCGACCTCGATGCGAAGCTGGTCGATTATCTTCCGGAATGCGCGGGTGGGGGCAAGGAGGCGATCACCATCCGCCAGCTGCTGACCCATACCTCGGGCCTGGCCGCCGGCCTGCCGCGCAAGCCGGCCTGGGAGGGACGGGAAGCGGCTCATGCCCGGGCCTGCGCGCAAAAGCTGACCCATGTGCCGGGCAGCTACTTCCGCTATTCCGACATCAACTACCTGCTGCTTGGCGAGCTGGTGCGCAAGGTTTCGCATATGGAACCGGACGCCTTCGCCGAACAGCGCCTGTTCAGGCCGCTGCGCATGCGCGACACCGGCTACCTGCCGCTGCGCCGCATGGCGCCGGATTCCATCGCGCCCACGCAGCGCGACCCGGCTACCGGAGCGCTGCTGCAAGGCGTCGTGCACGATCCGACCGTGCGCCGTATCGGCGGCGTGGCCGGATCGGCCGGCGTATTCGCTACCGTCGACAATATCGCCCGCTATGCACGCATGCTGCTGGGAGGCGGAGAACTCGACGGCGTGCGGGTGCTGGCGCCGGAGAGCGTGCGCCTGCTCACCACCGTGCAGACCCCGCCCGGCATCGCATCGCTGCGCGGTCTCGGCATGGACATCGACTCGTCCTTCGCCCAGCGTCCGCGCGGCACCGTGTTCCCGCTCGGCAGCTACGGACATACGGGATTCACCGGCTGCGTGCTGTGGATCGACCCGGGTTCGCGCACTTTCTATGTCTTCCTGTCGAACCGCGTTTACCCGGACGACAAGGCGAATGTCATGGATCTGTATACCGCGCTCGGCACGCTGGCGGCACAGGCGGTGGGGATGGGTGCAGCGAGGCCGTGAAATGTGTCCGATATCTTTCCGACAGGCTAACGTGCGCTGCTCCCGCTTCGACCTCTCTACACTCGGCCACCTCGGATCACTCAATTATGTCATTGATATTGTTGAGCTTTTCCAGCCCCAATCATTAGGAGATAATCATGACAATGCATAAACTGTTAAAAGGCTTGCTTGGTACCTCGATCGCCGCCGCGATGGCGCTGTCGGTGAACGTGAATGCGCAGACGAGCAGCTCGACCGGTTCGCAGGCGAGTGACCAGACCTCCAGCAGCAGCAACATGAGTTCGAGCAAAAAGCAGAAGAAGGACAAGAAGGACAAGCAAAACAAGCAGTCGGGCAGCAGCAGCAGCGGTTCCAGCGGCGCCTCGAGCACCGGCTCGATGGGCACCAGCGGCAGCGGCAGCGCCAGCGGCACCAGCGGCAGCGGCACCACGGGCGGATCGGGCAGCACCTCGGGCACCAGCGGCAGCTCGGGTACTTCGGGCACCAGCGGCACCAGCGGTTCGATGGACAGCGGCACGACCGGCGCCACCGGCACCACCGGCTCGATGGGCAGCGGCGCCTCGGGCACCAGCGGTTCGATGGGCACCAGCGGTACCTCAGGCACGAGCGGCTCGATGGGCACCAGCGGTACGTCGGGCACGAGCGGCTCGATGGGCACCAGCGGTACCTCGGGCACGAGCGGCTCGATGGGCACCAGCGGCACCTCGGGCACGAGCGGTTCGATGGGCACCAGCGGCACCTCGGGCACCAGCGGTTCGATGGGCACCAGCGGTACCTCGGGCACGTCCGGTACCGGCACCACGACCACCGGCACCAGCGGCCGTTAATCTTGATTGGCCCGGTTCGGCCGGGCTGTCATACAAAAACACCAGCGCGCGCGCTGGTGTTTTCGTTTGTCCGGTGCGTGCGGCTTTTACACCTTGCGCACGAATTCCGTTTTCAGGCTCATTGCGCCGAAGCCGTCGATCTTGCAGTCGATGTCGTGGTCGCTGTCGACCAGGCGGATGTTCTTGACCTTGGTTCCCTGCTTGATGACGCCGCCGGAGCCCTTCGGCTTCAGATCCTTGATGACGGTAACGGTGTCGCCGTCCTGCAGTACGTTGCCGGCCGCGTCGCGGTAGACGCGCGCCGTCTCGGCGGGCGCCGCCTGCGCCGACCATTCATGGCCGCATTCGGGGCAGACCAGGTTGGCGCCATCCTCGTAGGTGTAGGTGGAGTGGCAGGCAGGGCAGGGCGGCAGGGAGCTCATGGCAGGTGCGGAGAAGAGAAAAGGGCGAGTATAGCGCCGCCGCCCATGACCACGCGCGAGTCTACCTGGCCGCGGTTTACTCCTGCGGCGTGCGCACCAGCTTGCGCACGTCCAGGCCCTGGCCCGACAGGCGCGCCACCAGGGCGTCATAAGCGGGTTTGCTCACCGTCGGCGTGCGCGACAGGATCCACAGGTATTCGCGTCCCGGTTCGCTGACGGCGGCCAGGCCATAGTCGCGATCGAGGTCGATGACCCAGTAATCGCCCCACACCATCGGAATGAAGGAGAGCAGCGCCGGTGCGAAGCGCACCTTCAGCCGCGGCGAGGTCTTGTCGCCGACCTGGCGCGCGACGCCGACGGCGACGTCGGTGCCGCCGTCAGCGAGGCGGCAGCGGTTCTCGACCTGTACCCGGCCGTCGGGCAGGGCGGTATAGGTGGCGGTCGTAAAGCCGGCGCACTTGCGCTGGAAGCGGTTCGGGAACTTGGCGATTTCGTACCAGGTGCCGAGGTAGCGCGGCAGGTCGAGCGCAGGTATCGTCGCCAGGTCGCTGCGCGGATGGGTCTCGTTGCTGGCGGCCCAGGCCTTCATGCCGACCAGGACGACCGTGGCCAGCAGCGTTCCCTTGATCAGGGTCGGAGTCAATCGCTTGTTCATGGTGATCCTCGTTCTTCGATAGCGCCATGGTAGAGGTCTACGGCGAACACGGCCGCACGAATCGTCCGCGCGCGGATCGGGCCAGGCGCAGGACGAAAAAAAACGCCAGCCGGTGCGGGCTGGCGTGACGGGTTCGATCCCGGTGCTGCTTTATTCTGCGGACTTGGCCTGCGCCGCCTGTAGCTGTTCGCGCAGCTGGTGGACGGGCACCTGCGTGTAGTCCTTGTTGAATTCCTGCTTGATGACCGCCTTGACGTGCGAGTCGAGATTGCTGCGCAGCGTGCCCAGGAATTGCGGCGAGGCCGAGATCACCAGGTGCTGGTAGCGGCCTTCCTGCTGGGCCTTGAGCAGGTACTGCGAGAGATCCTTCGCGAACAGTTCGGTCTCGTGTTCGGCCGGCGTCTGGTTCGGCTCGTACTGGCTGTTCGGTGCGCCGGCGGGAGCGTTATGCTGTGCCGGGCTGCCCTGCGCCCCGCCGATGGCGTGCCCGCTCTTGCCGGCCGCCAGGATGCCGACCCGGTCGGTGTTGATTTCCTGGTCGCGCAGGCGCGCACCGTTGTTGACCATGTCTTCCAATTCCCGCAGCGGTTCTCCCGCACCGTCTTCGGAGAAGAACCGCGCCCGGCCTGCGTTGGCCGTGATAATCCAGGTTGTTGGCATGCTACCCCCTGTCAATAATGAATCGTGAATGAGTGTTCGATCCCGCAGCCAGGCGCGGTGTGCCTGAGCCGGGTACAAACGCGAAAGACCGGCGATCGCATACAGATGAGCCCTGTCAGGTTCGCCGATGCCCGCGTACACCCGGCATGGGCACTACGCATCGAACATCGGCCAACCGACCGCCGTGACGGAGGGCGGAGCACGGACGAGTGTGGCCGGCAGTGAAAACAGCCGGCTCCCGATCGGCGCGACCAGGTTCATCTTCATTCGATCGTCGCTTGAATCGAGTATAGCACCGGGGTTCGCTACCCCGACGCACCCCATGGCGCAGCCCGTGCGCGGCCTTTCGCGCGCCTGCCGCCGCCCAGGCCGGGGCACAATGGATGCCGATTTCACGCCGACCGGAGCCGACCATGACCGACCCTCGCAGCGCCTTGCCGCCCGCCGCCCGCGCCCCGGGCAGGACGCCATGCAGCGCACGCTGATCGTTCTCGGCCTCGCCATCGCCGCCATCGGCCTGGCCTGGCCCTGGCTGCGCAAGCTGCCCTTCGGCCGCCTGCCGGGCGACATCCACATCGTGCGCGAAGGCTTCAGCTTCAGTTTTCCGATCGCGACCTGCATCGTGATTTCGATCGTCATCTCGATCGTGCTGTGGTTCTTCCGGCGCTGAACACGCGCAGCCGGCGCCGTCGCGATGTTGCTCGGCCACTCCTTTCGGCAACAAAAATTATCTAAAAGTAAATTTCACCTTTATAATTTTGTTTGTTTTTTTTAATAACAAAATGATAGGTGGAGATATGCATTTCGTGAAATCGGCAACGGCGGCCCTGCTACTCGGAGCCTTCCTGGCTGGTTGCGGCGGGGGCGGCGGAGGCGGCGCCAGTGCGCCGGTAGTGGCGAACGCAGGCGGCACCACGCCGGGCACCGGCGCAACGCCGCCGGTTGCCGCCGACGGATCGTGGCTGACGTTCACTCCCGCTGCGCTATCGCTCAAGAACTATCACGGCGAGACCAGCAATATCGTGATCGGGGCAAAATCGAGCCGCACGTTCGACAAGCCCTTTAACGTCGCGATCATCGAGAGCCAGGGCGTGGTCTCGACCCAGGTAGGAATCAGCAAGCAGTCCGACCTCGAGTACATCTTCAGTCTGCGTACCGTGCCGCTGGCTGTGGGTACCCACACGACCAAGCTTCAGGTACGCCTGTGCGAGGATGACGCCGCCGTCTGCAGCAAACCTTTGCCGGGTTCGCCCTGGTCGATTCCGCTGACGGTCGAAGTTGCCCCTGTCGTGCAGGCACAGGGACGCGTGACGACAATGCCAACGGCCGTCAACCTGGTGGCCTATGAAGGCGAGCCCGTCTCGATGCAGCTCGGCGTGACCGTCAACTCCACATTCGACGTGCCGGTCGGGATCGCGGTCGCAGGCGGTGCCGGCGTGATCGCACCGAACGTGACGGTCTTCCAGGACGGACGCGGCCAATACAGGGCGCAACTGGTCAGCGCGGCTTCCTTGCCGCTGGGCGAACACAGCTCCTCGCTCCTGGTGCGCTTGTGCTACGACGACCCGCGTGAGTGCAAGAACCCGGTGATCGGATCGCCCTGGACGGTGCCGGTAAAAGTGACGGTCAAGCCGGGTACGAACCTGACGACGCTGGGGGCGGTGCCGGGACTGGCTGCGTGGAGCAACTACGGCGGCAACGCGGCGCACACTGCCTACGCGGCGGCCAGCTTCGACCCGACCCGCTTCACGCGCCGCTGGAGCAAGCCCGAAACCGCCCTGGGCTCCCTGGGCGCGCCCGTCATCGTGAACGGCAAGCTGTTTGCGGTGCGCGGCAACCGGTTCGGCAACAGCGACCTTGTCGCCATTGACGAAGCTAGCGGCGAGATCCTGTGGAACACCAGCATCGGCACCGGCGTCGAGGCGAGTACGCCGGCCGCCGTGGACGGCAAGGTCGTCCTCACCGCGTATGGCAGCATGATCAGGCTGTCGGTGTTTGACCAGGCCAGCGGACAGGCACTTGCGATTAACCTGATGAACATTTATTCGGAATGCCAGGCCGGGCCGACGGTGGCGGGCGGGATGGTCTACAACTCCTTCAACCGCATCTCCAAATTCAACCCCGCGACCGGCCTGCTCGAATGGAGCAGCCCCATGAAAGAAAGCAGTCTCTGCGCACCAGTGGTGGACGGCAGCCTCGCGTACACCTTTGCATCGAACCAGCTGTATGCGCTCAACACGGCGGACGGTAGTGTCGCCTTTACGATCGCGGATCAAGGCAATGTGGCCGGGTTCCCAGGAGGAGTTCCGCTGGTGCTGGGGGATGGCATGGGCTTTGTCGTCCACGGCAAGCGCCTGCTTGGCTTTGACCTGCGCACGCGCTCGCGCGCATGGCTGGCCGAAGGAACGCCCGTCGGCCAGCCCGTGTTCGCCAACGGCATCGTCTATACGCTGGCCAATGACGGCGAGGAGGTCGAGGCGCGGGCAGCGGCGACCGGCGTCGTCCAGTGGAAGTCGGCCGGGCTGAGCAACTGGTCGGCCCGCACGCCGTACGCGCGCATGGCCGTGACATCGAACCTGTTGTTCGTCAGCGGGCCGACCGCGACGGTGGCGGTCGATCTCGCCAGCCACCAGGTCGTGTGGAACTATCCCTTGGGCGGCGAGCTGGCGATCTCGGATCGCGGTGTGCTGTATATCTTCGCGGCGGGTGGCAAGCAGGTGGCCATCAACCTGCGCTGACCGGCTCCCGTGCCAGGCACGACGCCACCTCCGGGTGGCGTTTTTTTTTGCCATCCGCTTGCCACACCCGCATGTCTTAAATATGACACGCGCATGCGCTCAGCAAGATTTGACAAACATGGCCACAAAAATAACAACACAATGCCGTCCATACGAAGAGTGAGGCGCCCATCAAAAAAGACGCCCGACACATTCGAAACGGGTTTGCACGGTAACCGACCGGCTGCGCCGACGAGGCGCCGCGCCCGCCAACCATAATGTTTTGGAGACGAACATGAACCACTCGATGGCACGGCAGGAATACAGGATCACGGCGATCGCTTGCGCGGTGATGGTGTTGACGATGAGCGTGGCGCTCGAGGCGCGGGCGCAGCAGGCCGACGGCGCCGACCCCGGCATGCAGCAGGTCGTCGTCACCGGCGTGCGCGCCGCGCTGGAACAGTCGCTGCGCCAGAAGCGCAATGCCGACGGGGTGGTCGAGGTCGTCACCGCCGAGGACATCGGCAAGATGCCCGATAAAAACGTGGCCGACGCCATCCAGCGCCTGCCGGGCGTGAACACGCAGTCCTCCGCGGGCGGCGAGGGCGGCTTCGGCGAGAACGACCGCGTCAGCCTGCGCGGCACCAGCCCCAGCCTGCAGCAGACCCTGTTCAACGGCCACGCCATCAGCACCGGCGACTGGTTCCTGCTGAACCAGATCGGAGGCAACGTCGGCCGTTCCAGCAGCTTCTCGCTGCTGCCTTCCGAACTGGTCGGCTCGATCGTCGTGCAGAAAAGCGCCAGCGCCGACCTGGTCGAAGGCGGTGTCTCGGGCGCCATCAACGTCATCACGCGCCGCCCCCTGGACTTCCGCCAGCAGCTCACCGTCGAGGGCTCGGTGCAGGCCAACTACAACGATTTGTCGGACAAGGCCGAGCCCCATCTCTCGGGCCTGGTGGCCTGGAAGAACGCGGCGAATACGGCCGGCTTCCTGATCCAGGGCTTCTCCGAAAAGGCGGCCGTGCGCCGCGACGGCCAGGAGATTCTCGGCTACACGCCGATCAATGCGGGCAGCGCGGCGGCGCTGGCCAATCCGTCCCTGGCCGGCGTGCTGGTGCCGACCTTCATCGGCGCCACCCTGTTCGAGCAGACCAAGAAGCGCAGCGGCGGCGCCTTCGACATCGAACTGCGTCCGGTGCGCGGCCTCAGCCTCGACCTGAACGGCTTCTATTCCGAACTGAAGGCGCCGCACCAGAACACCAACTGGCTGGCCGCGCCCGCCAATTCGATCAACAGCGCCAACCAGATTCCCCAGAACCCGGTTGTGCGCAGCAATACCCTGGTCGGCGCCGGCTTCGCCGTCAACAACGGCGAGGTCGACAATATCTATCGCCCGAACGCCGGCGGCGAATCCTGGTACCTCGACTTCAACGGCAAGTTCAAGGTCAGCGACGACCTGAGCATCTCCGGCAAGCTCGGTAAGACCCACGGTGTCGGCTACGACCGCGACGACGTCTTTTATCAGAACAACGTCGACGGCGGCATGGTGTATGCCTTGAACGGCCTTTCGCCCGCCACCGTCAGCTACCCCGGCGGGAACACGACCTCGCCCGGCAGCACGGCCTGGGCCGGCGGCGGCGAGGCGCAGTCGGTCGACCAGGAAAAGTATGCGCAGCTCGACGCCGACTGGCGCGTGCGCGATTCCTTCGTCACCGCCCTGCGCTTCGGCGCGCGCTTCACCGACCACCACCGCACGGCCGAACACCCGCTGGAGACGCGTCCCGGCCCGCTCGGCTTCACCAATCCCGGCCCCGCCTGGAGCGGCCAGATGTACCCGTCCGACTTTGCCAATGACCTCGGCGGCAACCTCTCGTCGAACTATTTCAAGTACGACGGCGCGGCCCTCGGCGCCTGGGGCGCGGCGCCCGGCAACCGCCTGCTCGACTACGTGGTGCGCCACAACTGGATGGACGAATTCCAGGTCGGCGAAAAGACCTCGGCCCTGTACGGCATGGCCGAATTCGCGCTCGACCGCTGGAGCGGCAACGTCGGCCTGCGCGCGGTGGAGACGCGCCAGACCACGGTCGTGAACCTGCCGGGCGGCCCCAACCCGATCCTTGGGTCGGCCTTCGGCCCCTACACGCCGACTACCTTCAAGCGCACCTACCGCGACTACCTGCCGAGCGTGAACGTCAAATTCGATGCGCGCGACGACCTGGTGCTGCGCGCGGCGGTGGCGAAGACCATCGCCCGGCCCGACTATTCCGCGCTCGGCGGCTCGGTTTCGCTCAACGACGACGCCCTGAGCGGCAGCGGCGGCAACGTCAATCTCGACCCGGTGCGCTCGACCAACTTCGACCTCTCGGCCGAATGGTATTTCGCACCGAAAGCGCTGCTCTCGGCCGGCTTCTTCTACATGGATCTGCGCTCGATCGTGGCCCAGGGCACCAGCACCGGCACCTACTACAACAACAAGCGTAGCGCCCTGGCTGAGTACCAGATCACCTCGCCCTTCAACACCACCGGCACCAACAAGGGCGTGGAACTGAGCTGGCAGCAGCCCCTGTGGAACAACTTCGGCTTCCTGGCGAACTACACCTTCGCTGACGGCGAGCTCGATGACGGCGGCGAGCTGCTCAACTCCTCGAAGCGCACCTGGAACCTCACCGGCTATTTCGAGAACGAGCGCTTCAGCGCGCGCCTGGCCTACAACTTCCGCTCGGCCTACAAAGCCGGCGTCGACCGCGGCGCCAGCCAGCACGTGGACGACATGCCGTCTCTGGCGGCCTCGGTCAACGTCAAGCTCACCGAGCAGCTGACGCTCACCTTCGACGCCCTGAACCTCACCAACGAGACCATCAAGATGTACGCCGAAAACCGCGACCGTCCGCGCGCCTTCTACTCCAACGGCCGCACCTTCTACGTCGGCATCCGCGGCAAGCTCTGATACCAGGCGCGGTGCTTCGGGCAAGGCCGGCTCCGGTCTTGCCCTTTTTTATGCGGATAAAGGAAGACGATGCCGACACCACATCCGGACGGCGTCCCGGTCGCGATCGACTGGGAATGCCTGGCCAATTGCGTGGGCGACGACCGTTTCGCGGCCAGGCTCGTCCTGCGCAACGTATCGCAGGCCCCGATCGCAGCGGGCTGGCGCCTGTACTTCAATACCTGCCGCAAGGTGCTGCCCGAGACGGTGAGCGGCGGCTTCAGCATCGCGCATGTGAACGGCGACCTGTTCGAACTGCGCAGGCGGGACGACGCGCCCTGGTTGCCGGACGAGCGTTTCGAGCTCGACTATCAGGCGCGCTATTGGGCCATCAGCCGCACCGATGCACCGCTCGGGTTTTATCTCGTCACGGCGGCAGGAGAGGTGGCCGGCCTGGGCGACCCGCGCATCCTGCCGTTCACGCGGCCGGCGCAGCTGCGGCGGCATGCCGAGGATCGCGTGCCGCCCAGCGATGCGGCGCGCCGCTTCGTCGAGAACGGCGCGGTGTCTCTGCTGCCGCTCGGCGAGGTCGGGCGCATCACGCCGCGGCCGCTGTCGGCAAGCTTTGGTGACGGACACTGCCGCATCGGCCGCGACACGCGCGTGCGCTGCGAAGCGGGCCTGGAAAACGAGGCCGCCTTCCTGCATGCGCTGCTGGCAGGCCTGGCGCCGGGTGGCGCCGGGATGACGATCGTGCTCGAAACAGGCGCCGTCGATGCCGCCACGCCGGCGCCCGATGAGGCCTATTTACTTGAAATCGGTGGTGACGCCGTTCTCCTGCGCGGCGCCGGCGCCCATGGCGTCTTCAACGGCTTGCAAACCCTGCGCCAGCTGCTCGACGCCGAGGGCGGACTGCTGCTTGGCCGGGTGCTCGATGCGCCGCGCTTCGCCTACCGCGGCATGATGCTCGACGTGGCGCGCCACTTCGCCGACGTCGGCACGGTGCTGCGCCTGCTCGACTGCATGGCCCTGTATAAGCTGAATCGCTTCCACTTCCACCTCACCGACGACGAAGGCTGGCGCCTGCCGGTCGACGCGCTGCCCGAACTCGTCGAGGTCGGCGCGCGCCGCGGCGTGGGCGCGGACTGCTTGCCGCCATCCTTCGGTTCCGGCCCAGACCCTGCCGCTTCCGCCGGCAGCGGCCATTACAGCCATGAAGAGTTCGTCGCCATCCTGCGCCATGCCCAGGCGCGCCACATCGAGGTCATCCCCGAATTCAACCTGCCCGGCCACGCGCGCGCGGCGGTGCGGGCGATGCGGGTGCGTCACGACCGCCTGCTGGCGGCCGGCGACGTCGAAGGAGCGAACGCCTACCGGCTCGACGATCCGGACGACGTGTCTCAGTACGAGTCGGTGCAGCTCTGGCACGACAACGTGATCTGCATCGCGCGGCCCTCGTGCGACCGCTTCGTCGACGCAGTGGTGGCGCAGGTGGCCGACCTGTTCCGTACAGCCGGGGTGCTGCTGCGCGCCATCCACCTGGGCGGCGACGAGGTGCCGGCCGGCGCCTGGATCGGCTCACCGATCTGCCAGGCACGGATGGCGCGCGAAGGCTTGAAGGACGTGCACGAACTGCGCGCCGACTTCACCGAGCGCTGCCGCGCCACCCTCGCGCGCCACGGCCTCGCCTTCGCGGGTTGGGACGATACCGCGCTTGCGCCCGGCGCAGAGGGCGTGCGCGCCGATCCGCGCTTCGCCGGGCCGGGCTTCCAGGTCTACGTCTGGAACAATGCGACCGGTTCGAATCAGGAAGACTGCGCCTGGCGCCTGGCGAATGCCGGCTACGACATCGTGCTGGCAAATGCCGCGCATTTGTATTTCGACCTGGCCCATGCCAAGGATCCCGAGGAGCCGGGTTACTATTGGGCCGGCTTCGTCGACACCCGCACGGCCTTTGCCTTCTGCCCGCTGGACACGGCCGCGCTGCCGGGCGCCGACCAGATGGGCCGGCCTTTACACCCGCAGGCGGCGGCGTGCCAGGTGAAGCTGGCTGCGCCCGAACGCGTGCTCGGCCTGCAAGGCCAGCTGTGGGGGGAGAACGCCCATTCGCGCGCGCGCGTCGAATACCTGGCGGCGCCGCGCCTGCTGGCGCTGGCCGAGCGGGCCTGGAGTCCCGATCCGCATTGGGAACGCATCGCCGACCCGGCCGCGCGCGCACGCCGCATCGACGCCGACTGGAACGAATTCGCCAACCGCCTAGGCCGGCGCACGCTGCCCCAGCTCGACCGCGCGCTGGCCTATGGCTATCGCCTGCCGCCGCCCGGCGCCGTCGTCGACGCCGGCCGCATCCACGCGAACGCCGCGCTGCCGGGCCTTACTTTGCGCTACAGCTTCGAAGGAGCACCGCACGCCGGCAGCCCGCGCTACGAAGCGCCGCTCTCCATCCCGCCGGGTACGCACAGCGCTACAATCGCCGCATTCGACACGCGCGGGCGCAGCAGCCGCGCCGTTACCCTCGACCTGAAGGATGTTCCCGATGCCTGATGCCGCCATCGCCACGCCGGCCGCCCCCGTGCGCCACCCGCTGGCCTGGGTGCCGACCCTGTACCTGGCGCAGGGCTTGCCTTTCTATGCGGTGGCATTGGTGGCCGGATTGATGTTCAAGAGCCTGGGCGTGCCGAACGAGCAGATTGCACGCTGGACGGGGGTGCTCGGCCTGGCCTGGGTGTTCAAGGCGCTGTGGAGTCCCTTCCTCGAACTGGCGCGCAGCAAGAAGCGCCTGGTGGTACTGTTCCAGCTCGCCGGCGGCTTGTCTCTGGCGGCAGTCGCCCTGGCCTTGCAGCTGCCGGCCTGGTTCGGCGTAGCGATCGCGCTGCTGGCGCTGGTGTCGGTGGCCTCGGCCACGCACGACATCGCGGCCGACGGCTTGTACATTGCCAGCCTGTCGGCGCGCCAGCAGGCGGCCTATGCCGGCTGGCAGGGCGCCTTTTTCAACGGCGCCAAGTTCCTGTCGCTGGGCGGGCTGGTGATCCTGGCCGGCTACCTCGAAACACGCATCGGCACGGCCGGCGCCTGGACGGCCGTGTTCGGCCTGCTCGGCGCCGGTCTGGCCGCGCTCGGCCTGTACCACGCCTGGGCGCTGCCGGGCGCCCTCAACGTGCCGCCCGAGGCGACGTCGGCGCGCGCCATCGCCGCCACCCTGGTCAACGTCGTCAAGGCCTTCTTCGCGAAGGACGGCATCTGGCTGGCGATCCTGTTCATCATCCTGTTCCGCGCCGCTGAAGGGCAGATCCAGACCATCGGCCCGCTGTTCCTGCGCGACGCACGGACTGTGGGCGGCCTCGGTCTGACCACCGCGGAAGTCGGCGCCGTCTACGGCACCGCCGGCACGGTGGCCTTCCTGGCCGGCTCGATCGTTGGCGGCTATTTCACGGCCTGGATCGGCTTGAAGCGCGCGATGCCGCTGCTGATCCTGGCGATGAACCTGCCGAACCTGGTGTTCTATTACCTGAGCGCGGCCCAGCCCGAGTCGCTCACGGTCGTCGCGGTGGCGCTGGGCGCCGAGATGTTCGGCTACGGCTTCGGCTTCGTCGGCGTGATCCTGTTCATCATGCAGGTGGTCGCCAGCGGCAAGTACCAGACCGCCCACTATGCGCTCGGCACCGGCTTCATGCAGCTCGGCTTCGTGCTGTTCAAGGTGGTCAGCGGCGACATCCAGCAGGCGCTGGGTTATCGCTCCTTCTTCCTGTGGGTGCTGGCCTGCGCGCTGCCGGTGCTGGTGCTGAGCTGTTTCGTGCGGCTGGAAAGCGCCGAGAAAGCCGTCAGCGCTTCTTGACGGGCAGGGCCAGCCAGCCGCGCCATCCGCCTTCCGGCGCGCGCTCGACCATCTGGATGTGCGGGCGCGTGCTGTCCAGGCGCCAGACCGTCTGGCGGTCGAGCCAATCCTCGTACATCGAGCGAAAGCGCGGCCACTCGCCGCAAAAATCCAGGCAGGCATAGCTGCCGGCCGGGAGCAGGCGCATGCCCAGGCTTGGATCCGGCCGCACCAATCCTTCGAAGCCGAAGTCGTAGCAGTATTCGCGTTCGCCCGTAAAACCCGGGTCTTCGTCGAACACGCCGTACCAGGGCGTGCCGGGCGGGGCATCGCCGCGCCGTTCGCGCTCGCAAATGAAATCGTTGCAGGCGATCGAGAGGGCGGCGCCGGACTGGCCGAAGAAGCGCTGGTAGCGCAGCTTGATGGCCGGCAGCGCCTGCACGCGGATGCGCGCGGCCACGCTGCCCGGCTCGGGCGGGCAGTAGGGGGCGAGAATGACGTCCAGGTTGTCCGGCTCGGCGACGAAATAACTGACGTCGCTTTCTCGCCCGACCTGCTGATCCATGTAGGCGCGCCAGCCGCCTTCGCGCCAGGCCTTGGCCGACATGGCGAACTGCTGCTTGAAGGCTTTGGCGAAGGCTGCGTTCGAGGGAAAACCGCAATCCTGGGCGATGCGCAGGATCGACACGTCCGGCTCGTGGCGCAGCAGGTGGGCGGCGCGGCGCAGGCGCCGCTTTCTCTGGTATTCCACGGCGGAAAAGCCGGTCAGCTCGCGGAAGATGCGGTCGAAGTGGAAGGACGAATAACTCGCCGAGGCGGCCAGGTTCTTCAGCGCCAGCGGATCGCCGACCGAGTCGAGCATCAAGTCCATGACCTCGTACAGGCGCGACACGCGGGAGGTCGGCTTCATGCGCGCGCTCCGGCCAAGGAGGGGGAGCGGGTGAGCGAAGCGGAAGGGCGGAAATGCGGCATCGATGGCATCCAGGGCGCAGGTGCCGCCATTATGGCTGAAGTCGCGGCCGATGGCGAAAAAGCCGTCAATACACCGACCGGGCTTTCGATAGCGCCTGTACTGACAGGCGTTGTGCCAAAACCCCATGCATATGCGATTGCCCGGCCCATCCCTTGGCAGTGCCCGCCTTTTCCTTTAGGATCGTTTGATTACAACATTGAAATACGGAGAAAACATGAAGCGTACCCTGTGCAGCACCCTGATCGCGGGGCTGTTCGCCGTCGCCTCCCAGGCCGGCGCCTCGGACGACCATCCGAAGGCATCGGTGACCGTGGCCGCCGCCGTCTCGGGCGTCGACGTCAAGGCGATCGATCCGAGCGTGCGTGCGCAGGACGACTTCTTCCGCTATAGCCAGGGCAAGTGGCTCAAGGACGTCGAGATCCCGTCCGACCGTTCGAGCTGGGGCGCCTTCAACGACGCCGCCGACCGCGTCGAAGGCCAGGTGCGCACCATCATCGAGAGCGCCGCCGCCGACAAGAACGCGAAGGCCGGTTCCGCCAACCAGAAGATGGGCGACTACTACGGCTCCTACGTCGACCAGGCGCGCCGCAACACGCTCGGCCTGGCGCCCCTGAAAACCGAACTGGCGCGCGTCCAGGCGCTGAAGGACAAGCGCGGCGTCGCCGCCCTGTCCGCGCACTTCTCGCGCATCGGCGCCGGCGCCCCGCTCGACATGTACGTGGGCCAGGACAACCGCGATTCGACCCGCCTGGTGGTGTCGGTCGGCCAGTCGGGCCTGGGCCTGCCTAACCGCGACTACTTCCTGCTCGACGACGCGCGCCTGAAGGACATCCGCACCCAGTACCAGGCGCACATCGAGAAGATGCTGACCCTGGCCGGCCACAAGGATGCCGCCGCCGAAGCCGCGCAGATCGTGGCCCTGGAAACCGAACTGGCGCGCGTGCAGTGGAGCGCGGTCGAGAACCGCGATCCGGTCAAGCGCTACAACAAGATGAGCTTCGCGCAGCTGAAAGACCTGATGCCGGGCTTCGACTGGGCCACCTGGGCCAAGGGCACGGGCATCCAGGGCAAGGTCGACTCGCTCATCGTCAGTCAGCCGAGCTACCTGGCCAGCCTGGACAAGATCATCGCCGCCACCCCGGTCGAGACCTGGCGTTCCTATTTCGCCTTCCGCCTGCTGAGCAGCTACGCGCCTTACCTGTCGCAGCCCTTCGTGGACGAGAGCTTCGCCTTCCGCGGCGCCGTCCTGTCGGGCACCAAGGAAAACCGCGCGATCGAGAAGCTGGCGATCGCGCAGGTCAACCGCGACCTCTCCGAAATCGTCGGCAAGGTCTATGTCGAGCGCCACTTCCCGGCCGAGCGCAAGCAGCAGGTCGAAGCGATGGTGAAGAACTTCGTGATCGCCTTCCGCGAAGGCATCCAGACCCTCGACTGGATGAGCGAGGAGACCAAGAAGCAAGCGCAATTGAAGCTGTCGAAGATGAACGCGAAGATCGGCTATCCGGACAAGTGGCGCGATTACTCGTCGCTCAAAATCGCCCGCAATGACCTGGTCGGCAACGTGCTGCGCGCACGCGAGTTCGGCCACCAGTACGGCATCGACAAGCTGGGCAAACCGGTCGACCGCGCCGCCTGGAGCATGTCGCCGCAGACCGTCAACGCCTATTACAGCCCGACCCTGAACGAAGTCGTGTTCCCGGCCGCGCGCCTGCAGTACCCGCTGTACGACGCCAACGCCGAACCGGCGGTGAACTATGGCGCGGTCGGCATCTCGATCGGCCACGAGATCAGTCATGCGTTCGACGACAAGGGTTCGCAATTCGACGGCGACGGCAACCTGCGCAACTGGTGGACGAAGGAAGACGCGGAAAAATTCGCCGCGCGCGGCAAGGTGCTGGTGGCCCAGTACGGCGCCTACAGCCCGCTGCCCGGTTATAACGTGAACGGCGAGCTGACGCTGGGCGAGAACATCGCCGACAACGCCGGCGCCATCATGGCCACCCGCGCCTATAAAATTTCGTTGAACGGCAAGCCGGCGCCGGTGATCGACGGCTTCACCGCCGAGCAGCGCCTGTTCATGGGCCTGGCCCAGGCGCGGCGCGGCAAGGCGCGCGACGCGGCCCTGATCTCGCAGGTGAAATCCGATCCGCACTCGCCGTCGGAATTCCGCGTCAACGGCAGCATGCGCAACCACCCGGGCTTCTACGAGGTGTACGACGTCAAGCCGGGCGACAAGATGTACCTGAAGCCGGAAGAGCGCGTGATCTTCTGGTAAGACGCAGGGTCTGACCGGCGCCGCGGCGCCGGTTTTTCAATCCGCGTTGTAAGGACATACATTCATTACAATGTGCGCCTTTTCGGGCGGGGCGCGGGTGCTACCCTTGGCGTTTTCATCGCTACCCGCCCAGCATGATCCCGCGCCGACATCGCCTGCTTGCCAGCCTGGTGTGCCTGCTCCTCCTTGGCGCCATCTTTCTGTTCGCCTGGACGCGGCCCGCCGCGCCGCCGCAGCGGCCGCAAACCCCCAGCGCGCCATTTCCCTACCGCGTCCATGAAGTCGCCTTCGCCAACGCCAGCGCGCGCCTGGCCGGCACCCTGACCGTTCCGACGACGCCCGGCCCGCATCCGGCCATCGTGCTGATTCCCGGCTCGGGCGAGGTCGACCGCGACGGCGCGCTGTTCGGGCACCAGCCCTATCGCGTGCTGGCCGACGACCTGACCCGGCGCGGCTTCGCCGTCCTGCGCAGCGACAAGCGCGGCCTCGGCCAGTCGAGCGGCAATTTCAACAACGCGACCACCCTCGACTTCGCCGACGACATCCGCACCGCCGTCTCCTTCCTGCGCAGCCGCCAGGAGATCGACGCCGGCCGCATCGGCCTGGTCGGGCACAGCGAAGGCGCCCTGATTGGCACCCTGGTGGCGGGCAAGGATCCGAGCATCGCCTTCCTCGTGCTCATGGCGGGCAACGGCGTCCCGATGCGCGCGCTGCTGCAGGCGCGCGGCCCGCAAGAGTCGAGCCCCTGGATGCGCACGCTGCTGACGCTCGACCCGCAAGCGGCCCTGCGCCAGGTGCAATGTCCGGTGCTGGCGCTGGTCGGAGAAATGGATCGGGTCGTGACGGCAAGCGAGAACATTCCGGCGCTGCGGCAGGCCCTGGCCGGCAACCCGCGCGCGCAGGTAGAGCGCCTGCTGGGCTTGAACCACTTCTTCCAGACCGCGCAGACGGGAGAGATGGCGGAAGTAACGACGCTCGACGAAACGATCTCGCCGCAGGTTTTACAGCTGATCGGCAGCTGGGCCAGCCGCCAGGTTGGGTCGACGGCTGCGCCGTCCACGCGTTGACTGACTCAGCGCCGCGACCCGAACACCTGCGTCCAGTACACGAAGCCCGGCATGCGCGCGCGGCTGATCGCATAGCCGGCGCCCATCTCCGTAAAAGTCGGGTTCATCAGGTTGGCGCAGTGGCCTGGACTGTCGATCCAGCCGTCGACCGCCTCGCGCGCCGAGGTCTGGCCGGCTGCGATGTTCTCGCCGACCAGGCGCCAGCCGTAGCCGGCGCGCGCGGCGCGGTTGCCCACTTCGCTGCCGTCCGATCCCTGGTGCGCCATGTGTCGGCGCTTTGCCATGTCCTGGCTGTGCGCCAGCGCCGCCGCGCCGAGAGAATCGTCCCAGGCCAGCGGCGGCGCGGCGCCGAACGCGCGCTCGCCGCAGCGGCGCGGCACGGCGCGGGCGGCGTTCGCGAAGGCCAGAATCTCGCGCCCGACCACGGCCTGGTCGGGCAGGGTAATCGGCAGCAGCGGCCGCGCCAGCACGATCGTCCATTCATCGCCCTGGCGGCTGGCGCCGACGTCGCGCCACGCGGGGTTCGCCAGCACGCGGCAGTAGGGTTGGCGGATCGCCTCCAGCACGCCCGCCGCATCCGGCGCGCCGCGCGTATAAATGATCTCGACCTGGGCCGCGTGGTAGCCGACGCGTTCGAGTGCGGACTCGGGAAAGGCGCCGGCGCCGATGCGCACCCGTCCCAGCGCGGCATTGGTGTTCAGCGCAGGCGCGGGACGGGCGCCGCCGCAGTCCTGCGGCGCTGCGCGGTAGGCATTGATCAGGGCAACGAGGCGGCTGTCGTTTTGTGCCTGTGCCCCGCCCGCGACGAGCAGGGCGGCGGCAAGGACAGGCGTGGCACGGACATGGAACGGGAGCGGCATGGGTCACAACAAAGGAAAATGGACGCGCTCCCAGCATACCCGCCCGCCGCGGCGCCCGCCTTTCCGGTTGCGATTGCTAACAATTCAGGGCGTCAGCCGCGGCGGCAGCTCAGGCGCGCCTTTTCGTATTGGCGCACGACGAGCCGCTGGGGCGCGTCGTCGCCGCAGCGGTAGACGATGCGCAGGGTCTTGCGCGCCCCGACATCGGGGTCGCCGCACAGCTTGTCGCTGGCGGCGACCACTCCGCGGTTCTCCTCGACTTCAGCGCGCACGCCCCGGCGTGCATTGCACGAGCCGTCCGGCGCGTAATACGTCGCTTCCAGAATCTGCAGGTAGGAACGGTCGCGGCCGCGATCCCCGCCGCCTCGATCCTCGCGCGCATCACGCTGGGCGGCGGCATAGCCGTCGTCGTAACCACGGCGATAATCGGCGCTCTGGGCAAAGGCCGAGGTGGACGCGGCCGCCAGGGTCAGCAAGGCGGCAATGTGCTTGATGTATTGGGTTGCATTTTTCATTCGATCACTCCTTGTTCAAACAATGGAGCCAGCGTAAGGCAATGGCTCAGTTCGCTCTGTACGTACGGGCACAGTGTGGCATCCAAAGTTGAAATAAGGATCGTTCTCGCTGTAAGTAAAGTTTCAATGTGTAAGCGGGCAAGCGCTCGATCAAGCCCGGCCGGACGCATAGGCGCCGCCCAGCTTCCTTAGGGCCTCATGCGGCGCCCCCTCATCCGCCAGCATCGGCGAAATATCCGGATCGCGCGCGAATTCGTCCGCGAAAATGCTAGCTAGAACTCAAAGCGCTGCAGGACGAGTGCATCTGGGCTGCGACGAGGCAGGTGCCGGCTGTCGCATCGCAGGAGGCATTCATCAACGGGATCAGGAATCGCTCTGAACGTGGACGTTAGCGGCTCCGCGCGGGGGGCGGCCAGGATGGCGTCGTGGAACAGCGCCATGTGCGACAAGGCGGAGCGGGTGCGTTAGCAACGTAGCTCCAACCGCAGGGGCTACTTTACGGTTGCCATTGCTAACAATTTTGATGATCAGTTGAAGCGTTCATGCGAACATGAGCAAAAGAACATGCGTATCGCCAGAGTGCGTAGTGATGCGAACCATTAGCGCATATACCAGACAAGGATAGGAGATGGGCAGCATGAGTTTTCGACCACTCGGCAGGAAGCACCATATTGCCCTTGGCATCGGGTTGCTTGCTGCCCTGGCCTGCGCTGTTGCAGGGATCTGGTCGATCAAAAACGAATTCCACTACCTCAACCGGGCCGATCGTATCGCCTTTTTGGTCGATGAACTGACTGTCACGCCCGCGCGGCAACAGCGGGCGATGGATGAAATCGTCAAGGATGAAAACGGCGCTTTCATCTATCTGCTCAGGCATCTAGACGACCGCGTTCTTTGGCCGAACGGGACGTATTGTTCCTGAATACGCATCCAAACGCTTTTGAACAATATTTTCACGCGGGTGGGGCGCAGGTCGGCGAAACTGTCTTGCGGTATTTGTGCTGGAAGAGCGGCCGCTGTGATGTTGGGTTTGATGTTAACGATGTGACGGCGATAAAAATACAGCGGCAAAAGATCGAGCAGTATTGCAGACAGAATTTTATTGAGCCCGCTCCGTATCGAGGAACATAGTGTCGACAGCTTTCTCAATTAGAAGGGATCGGT
The DNA here is from genome assembly GCF_001424165.1 of Massilia sp. Leaf139. Classification (GTDB taxonomy): domain Bacteria; phylum Pseudomonadota; class Gammaproteobacteria; order Burkholderiales; family Burkholderiaceae_D; genus Telluria. The sequence continues at coordinate 347 of NZ_LMOJ01000027.1, read as the reverse complement.
AGGGACAATGCAAGGTAGTAGGGAGGTATCTTTGCATGCGAAAACGGCGATATAGTTCGAAGAGTTGATACTTTAATTGTCGACGCAATTAATCGCCCGCGACCGAATTTTCAATGACCGATAAGAATAAAATTCTTCTAAACAACTACAGGCGAATTGCCCTCATGGTGTTTGTTGTATTTACTTTGTTATATGTGGGCGCCATATTAGCGTACGCAAGTATTTCTGATGCTCATCACACTGCTATATGAATCGCCACGAGTTTCCTAGACACTCGCGAGCCGCTTGAAATACTGCTTTTCATACTCGACCGGCGACAAGTCATTGCTGAAGCTGTGCCGGCGCTT
>NZ_LMOJ01000026.1 GCF_001424165.1 Massilia sp. Leaf139 | reverse complement strand
CAGGACATGGAGGTCGAGGTGCCCGACATTGGCGCCGCCGTCGCGTTCGCCGAAGGGCAGGGCGGCAAGCCCTACGACTTCGCCGGCGCGCTGGCCCTGCCGCTGCTCAAGTCCGACGACTGGGGCGACGATAGCCGCTGGTGGTGCAGCGAGCTGGTGTTCGCGATGCTCATGGCCGGCGGCCGCACGCTGCTGGATCCGGCCGAAAAGCACCGGGTCACGCCAAATGATTTGTACCAATGTTTTTTCCCGAAGTCCCAGCTGATGCGCGCGTGAGCCGCGCCGACGCGAACCAGGCCGCCGCCCAGCGGCTTTTTTTACGCCCAATGAAAAAGGCAACCATGAGCAAAGTAACCCCACTCGACGCTACCAGCTATGCCGGCGGCGTCGTCTCGATCGGCAGCGCCGTGACCCTCAGCCAGTGGGGCGTGATCGCCGGCATCCTCACTGCGCTGCTGACGCTTCTCCTGAACGTCTGGTACACGCGGCAGAAGAATGCGCGGGAGCAGCGCGCGGCTGACCAGGCGGCGCACCTGGCCGAGCTGGCAGAGGCCGAAAGCAAAGCGCGCCTCGCTGCGTTGGGAGTGAAGCTGTGAGCCGCGCGCGCATCGTGGCCGCCGGCCTGGCCCTGAGCGCATCGGCGTTCGTGGCGATCCTGTCGAGCGAGGGCTATACCGATGCCGCCGTGATCCCGACAAAGAACGACCGCCCGACGGTGGGCTTTGGATCGACCTTCCGTGACGACGGCGCTCCGGTGCAGCTGGGCGACCGCATCACGCCCATGCGCGCCGTGCAGCGCGCGGCCGCGCACCTCTCGCAGGAAGAGAGCGCTTTCCGCGCCTCGATCCCGGGGGTTGCGCTGCACCAGGCCGAGTACGACCTGTACATGGACTGGGTCTACCAGTACGGCACGGGCGCCTGGCGCGCGTCGACGATGCGCCGCCAGCTGCTGGTCGGCCAGTACGGCGCCGCGTGCGACGCGCTGCTGCTGTACCGGAAGTCGGGCGGCTATGACTGCTCTTCGCCCGGCAACCGCACCTGCCCGGGCGTGTGGACGCGCCAGCTCGCGCGCCACAAGAAATGCGTGGAGGCGCAATGATCAACCTGGCCCCGACGAAGTTCAAGCTGGCGGCCGCCGCTGCCGCCCTGGTGCTGGTGCTGGCCGGCGCGGCCGGCGCCGGCGCGATCGCCAACGGCTGGCGCCTGGACGCCCAGCACCAACGCGCGCTTGCCGCCGAGAAGGGCGCACGTGCAGCGGTCGAGACGCAGCTGCTCAAGCAGAGTGCCGCCGTCGACAAGATGGGCGCCGAGAAGCGCGCAGCCGAAGAGCGGCGCCAGGTGGCCGAGAGGTTCGCCGCCGCGGCGATCGCGCGCATGCAAAGCCGCGGCGCCGCCGTCGCCGCCAGCACCGCGCGCGACTGCGACGGCGTGATGCGCGAGGCGTGGAGGAAGTGGTGATGGCGCGCCTGCATCGCGTGCAGTTCTCGGCGGCGCCTGCACGTTCGGTTTGCGCCTGCACCTTGGCGCTGCTCCTGCTGGCCGGCTGCGCGACCGAGCCGCTGCGTGTCCCGGTGCCAGTGGCGGTCGGCTGCGTCGGGCCACTGCCGGCGCGTCCGGCCAACACGTTTGGCGCCGGCGTATATCCAGGCGACAAAGCAGCTGCGCAGGCGGCGCTAATCGACGCCGCGGCCTGGGAGGGTTACGCCACGAAGCTCGAGGTGGAACTCGCGGGGTGTCCGGCGCGCGCCCGGTAGGGCCAGCACCCGGGCGGCCACATCCGCCGGCACGCCGCTGCGCGCGAGCATGCACGAGGCCTCCAGCCAGGTGATGGTCGGGATCAGCACCAGGGTCAGGTCGACCCGGCTGGCGGTGAGAAGGTCGGTGCGCGGCATGCCGGCATCATGCCATCCGACCGGCGTCGTCGTCTTCGTCGTCGTCAAGGACAGCGAATTCGATCTGATCGATCTTGCCGATTGCCTGGGTCAGCGACAGCTTCACCGCCTCGAAGAAGGGACGGTGCCGCTCGTCGACTACCAGCTGGTCGGGCCAGCTCGGTTCCCGGTGAAGTCGAAGCGCTTCGTCGACCACCTCGCTCAGCGGCGATTCGACGATAAACACGCGCTCCTGTTCCTGGCTGGCGCCAGCAATCAGTAGCGGCAAGACGGTTTTAAACGGGTCGCCTCTGTCGCTGAAGTAGTGCACCAGGGCAGGGGCGTCCTGGCCGTCGGTTGGGCTGAACTCAATGTTGGGATGCTGTTGCTTTTTGATGAACATTGGGTCTCCATTCCTGCCGTTCAAACGGCGAAAATTCCCCACGATTTCCCTGGCGTCCGATGAGCGTGCTACTGCCGATCCGCTGGAAATGAAAAAGCCCTTGAAGATCAAGGGCTTTCGTATTCTGGCGGAGAGAGGGGGATTCGAACCCCCGGTAGGCTATGAACCTACACACGCTTTCCAGGCGTGCGACTTAAACCACTCATCCATCTCTCCTGCAATGCTCCGCTTCCGCGAAGCCGCCTATTATAGCAACAATTCTCGGCAGTTCAAGCACATTCCCGTCTCCCTCCACCACGGCACGCCGCCGGCCACGGCTGAGCAAAATTTCAAGTTTGTCATTTTGCTGTCATCGAACGGACATTTTTGTTTGTTGTAATGCATGCATCCCCGCTGCGCAGCAGGGCAGTACCGAACACCAGCAGGCCCAACCCGCCGGATGAATCCGGCTCGATTGACTATTCGGAGTATGCCCAGCATGAACAACAACGATCTCTCGCCCTCGCGGCGCAATCTGCTCAAAGGCGTCGCCGGCGCTTCGGCGCTGCCCTTCGTGGGCGCGTTCATGGCGCTGCAGTCGCAGCAGTCGCGTGCGGCCAACGGCTCGACCGCGCTGATCGACAGCCCCTACGGCCCGATCCGCCCGACGGCCGATCTGACCACCGGCCTGCCGCTGCTGCAGCTGCCGCCGGGCTTTATCTATAAAAGCTTCGGCTGGCGCGGCGATACGATGGCCAACGGCATGCCGTGTCCGGGCGGGCATGACGGCATGGGCGTGGTCGTCTCGCGCAAGGTCGGGCGCAGCACCGAACTGGTGCTGGTACGCAACCATGAGATCGGCGCGACCTCGGCCGGGAATTTCATCAATGCGCCGGGCGTCTACGACAACGGCACCAGCACGACGAGCACCAGCAACAAGTTCGGCGGCGGCACGACCAACCTGGTCTTCCGTGACGGGAACTGGGTCAGCATGACGCCGAGCCTGGGCGGCACGGCCACCAACTGTGCCGGCGGCATTACGCCCTGGGGCACCTGGCTCACCTGCGAGGAAGTCGGTTCGGATGCCGTCAGCGCCTCCGGCCGCAAGCATGGCTATGTGTTCGAAGTGAGCGCCGATCCGGCGCGCACCACGGGCCTGCCGATCATTGGCATGGGACGCTTCGCGCACGAGGCGGCGGCTGTCGATCCGGCGACCGGGAATGTCTACGAGACCGAAGACAGCTCGGGCAAGTCCGGCTTCTATCGCTATGTCCCGGACGTCAAGAACGGCGCGCTTGGCTCGCTGGCGATGGGCGGCGTGCTGCAGATGGCAAAAGTCAAAGGCATGCCGAACGTGAACCTGGGCACGGCGCCGCTGAACGCGCGTTATGAACTGGAATGGGTGCCGGTCGCCGATCCGGACGCGAACCGCGGCAACGCCGTCGGCCAGACCGGCGTCGCGATCACGAATGCGGCCGGGCCCTTCGTTCAGGGCTGGCAGCTGGGCGCACTGCGCATGAACCGCGGCGAGGGCATCTGGTATGCGCAGGGCAAGATGTATGTGATGGATACCTCGGGCGGCGCCGTCTCGCGCGGCGCGATCTGGGAACTCGACCTGGCGACCCAGGTGCTCACCTGCATCTATTCGAGCCCGAGCCCGCTGGTCGGCAACATGGGCGACAACCTGACGGTCAGCCCGCGCAACGCGATCCTGGTCTGCGAGGACGCTTCCACCGCCGCCACCGACCCCTTCGGCTTCGGCCAGCGCCTGATGGGCATCACCGACCAGGGCGACGCCTACATCTTCGCCAAAAACAACATCGTGCTGAGCGCGACCCAGCTGCAGGCCGCCGGCAAGCAGGCCGGCCTGGCGGGCGACCACCGCGCCAACGAATTCGCCGGCGCCTGTTTCGATCCAACCGGCCGCTACCTGTTCGTCAACATCCAGACGCCAGGCGTCACCTTTGCCATCGCCGGCCCTTGGGCCAAGGGCCCGCTGTAAGCATCCATCAAGGAGAAATCATGCACCTCAAACATTACGTCGCCGCGCTCGCCGCCGCGCTGTCCTTCGGCTCGGCCAATGCCGCGCTCCTGCTCGGTTCGAATAATGCCGCCGGCAACATCGTCACCGACTACAGCACCCCGGGCGCGGTCTCCTTTGACCTCGACCTGGCGACCCTGGGCGACGCCAGCCTTCGCTTCCAGATCGAAGCGCAAGACCTGGCCGGCCCGCTGAGCCTGAACGCCCTCGTGCGCAACCTGAGCGGCATGGCCCTGAGCCGTTTCGATCTGAGCCTGCAAGGGATTTCCTTCCTCACCGCCGGCAGCGTGACCCCGACCTTCGGCAAGCTGGGCAGCGTCGCCAGCGGCGCCGGCTACGCCAACATCGCTTTCGCTTCGCCGGAGTGGGCCGAGTTCCACTTCGGTAACCCCTTGGCGCTGGACGGCAAGAACGACTGGATCCTGGACACGCGCGGACTGGCCGTCGGCGACACCTTCGTCATCAGCGCCGACATCCCGGAACCGTCGACCTTCGCGCTGTTCTTGCCGGCCCTGTGCATGGCCGGCGTGATGGCTGCGCGCCGCCGTCAGCGGGGCTGAACGCGCTGGCGAACCTGATTGGCGCCGGTGCAGGCCGGCGCCGATGTTAAGGTCGCGTTCACGACAAATGATGGCATGAAGAGCAATGTTGTCGTCAAAATTGGAAGGCTTGACTGACAGCCCACTAAGGCGTTTTCCTACAAGGCGACGGGTGGCATTTAGTGGCAAGCAGGGCCTCGGGTGACTAGGATGATCGTCCCAGCCGACAAGCGGCTGCTCTTTCGTTTAATGACAGGAGGTAACGATGGCATCGAACAACCAGGGCGGTAACAAAGGCGGTAACAAGGGCGGCAACCAGCAGAGCGGCGATACCAGCAACCGCGGTTTCGCCTCGATGGATCCACAACGTCAACGGGAAATTGCCAGCGAAGGCGGCCGGGCCGCGCACGCATCGGGCAATGCCCACGAATTCACTTCGGAAGAAGCACGCCGTGCCGGCTCGATGAGCCACAAGAACGACGGCAACAGCCAGTCGGGCGGCGGGGCCAGCCAGCAAAGCGGCGGCCGCGGCACCCAGGGCGGTTCGCCCGAGCAGCATGCACGCGCCGGCGAACAAAGCCGCAAGAACGACGGCGGTAATCAGTCCGGCGGAGGCAATCAGCAGAGCGGCACCCAGGGCGGCTCGCCCGAGCAGCACGCACGCGCCGGCTCGCAAAGCCGCAAGAACGACGACAGGTAAGCCGCTGTCGCGCTACCCTGCCTGGGCGGCCCCCCTGTCGCGCAGGCAGGTCGATGGGGTAAGCGGGGAGGGCTCTCACCTCTGCCGTGCAAAGGCGCCGTAACGCCGGTCGCCCCGGCCGGTCGCGCGGCGCCTCCTGTTGGCCCATCGGGGAAACACCGGCACAGCCCCGCCGCCTCTGGCACAATCGTGGTTTCGCGCGGGGCGAACGGCCGCGCAGCTGGCGATGGGAAGCGATTGTGTTGACGGGTGTGTTGTGCGGCGTGCTGGCGGGTGCCTTGTGGGGCATGGTGTTCATCGTGCCCGAGCTGTTGCCCGACTTCTCTCCGGTCGAACTGGCCGTCGGCCGCTACACTGCCTATGGCGCGATCTCGCTCGGGCTGATGCTGCCCGGCCTGCGCCGCCTGCTGCGCCTGCTCGCACCGCGCGACTACCTCGCCCTGCTGCGCCAGGCCCTGAGCGGCAACCTCGTCTACTACATGCTGCTGGCGCTGGGCGTCAAACTGGCCGGCGTCGCGCCGACCTCGCTCATCATCGGCCTGATTCCGGTCGCCGTCACGCTGCTGGGCCGGCGCGACCACGGTGCGGTGCCGCTCAAACGCTTGGCCGCGCCGCTTGCCGTGATCGGCGTGGCGATCGCCTGCATCAATATCGACGCCTTCCGCCACGCCCAGGCGGGCGGGGCGCCCTTGTCCTCGACCGTGCTGGGCCTGGCCTGCGCTTGCGGCGCGCTGGCCTGCTGGACCTGGTATGCGCTCGACAATGCGCGCTACCTGAAGCGCAATCCCCAGTTCAGCGGCGGCCAGTGGTCGTCGCTGTATGGCCTGGCCAGCGGCCTGGTGGCGCTGCCGATCGGCGCACTGGCGCTGTGGCTGGCCCATGCCGGCGTGACGCAGCCGTCCGCGCCGGGACGCGACTGGCTGCTGTTCTGGCTGTATAACGGGCTGCTGGCGCTGGGCGCCTCGGTGATCGGCAACCAGCTGTGGAACATCGCCAGCCGGCGCCTGCCGGTCACGCTTACCGGCCAGCTGATCCTGTTCGAGACGGTGTCGGCCATGCTCTACGGTTTCGTCTGGCGCGCGCAGGGGCCGCGCCTCCTGGAAGCGGTTGCCATCGTGCTGCTGGTGCTGGGCGTGACCTGGTCGGTGCGCCTGCATGCGTCGCCAACCCCGGATGCCGTGGCGGCCTGACGACAGACGCGCTTGTTTCGGCCCGCATTCCGGCTTTCGTTGCGCACGTAGGCTGCTTGCCGCGTACAATTGTTTCTTTCATTTAGGCAATTTTTCGAGCCATGGATCGCTTCCCGCCCACCGCCTCCAGCACGCCGACCGACCTGAAGCTGTCGGAACTGATCGGTTCCCTCAGTTACGCGCTCGACATCACCGAAGGCCAGCCGGCCGGACACTGCGTGCGGGTCTGCTGGATCGGCATGCACATCGGGGCGGATGCCGGCATGAGTCCGGAGCAGCTGTGGGAGCTGTATTACACCCTGCTGCTGAAGGATCTCGGCTGCAGCAGCAATGCGGCGCGCATCTGCGAGCTGTACCTGACCGACGACCTCGGCTTCAAGCGCGAATTCAAGACCGTGGGCGACAGCCTGCCGCAGGTGCTGGGCTTCGTGCTCAAGCACACCGGCCTGAAGGCCGGCCTGGCCGAGCGCTTCCGCAGCGTGATGACGATCCTGCGCGATGGCCCCGCGATCGCCCAGGAGATGATCACGACGCGCTGCTCGCGCGGCGCCGAGATCGCGCGCCTGCTGCGCTTTCCCGAGCGGGTGGCGAACGGCATCTACAGCCTCGACGAGCATTTCAATGGCAAGGGCAAGCCCGCGCAACTGGCGGGAGAAGCGATTCCCGTCTATGCGCGCATCGCCCTGCTCGCGCAGGTGGTGGACGTGTTCCACGCCGAAGGCGGCCGCGCCGCGGCCCTGAAGGAGGCGCGCGCCCGTGCCGGCAGCTGGTTCGATCCGCGCCTTGTCGCGGCCTTCGAACGCGTGGCGAAGCGGGATGCCTTCTGGGACATGCTGGTCTCGAAAGACATCGACCGCACCGTCTTCGCGATGGAGCCGGCCGAACACACGATCCCGCTCGACGACGACTACCTCGACGACATCGCCGCCGCCTTCGGCCAGGTGGTCGACTCGAAAAGCCCCTACACGAGCGGCCACAGCAGCCGCGTGGCGCTGTACACCGACATGATCGCCGAAGCGCTCGGGTTGCCGGCCGAGCGGCGCCGCTGGCTCAAACGCGGCGCGCTGCTGCACGACGTCGGCAAGCTCGGCGTCAGTAACAGCGTCCTCGACAAGGCCGGCGCGCTCGACCGCGAGGAATGGGCCGCCGTGCGCGAACACGCCGCCTACACCGAAATGATCCTGGGCCGCATCTCGGCCTTCGCGGAGCTCGGACGCATCGCCGGCGCCCACCACGAGCGGCTCGACGGCGGCGGTTATCCGCGCGGCCTGGCGGGCGACCAGATCGACATCGAGACGCGCATCATCACCACCGCCGACGTCTTCGATGCGATCACGGCCGAGCGTCCCTACCGCGGTGCGATTCCCGTGCCGCAGGCATTGGCCATGATGGAAAAAACGGTCGGCACGGCGCTCGACGCACGCTGCTTCGATTCGCTCAAGCGGGCGCTGGAACGCGTGCCGCTGGAGTCGCTCGCGCCTGCCGCCGCGCCCTGACCCGGCGGGTGCCGCGCTGGGGTAACATGGCGGATTACCAACCCCACGACACCATCCGATGCGCCTTCGCCCCCTGACGTTCGCGGCCAGCTGCGCCGCCCTGACCCTGTCCAGCACCGCGCTTGCCCAGCAAGCGCCCGCCGTGTCCGAAACGGCGCTGCGTGCCCACCTGTCCTTCCTCGCCGACGACCTGCTCGAAGGCCGCGGCACCGGCCAGCGCGGCGGCGCGCTCACCGTGCGCTATCTCGAGACCCAGGCCGCGGCCATCGGCCTGAAACCCATGGCGGACGGCGCCTATCGCCAGAAGGTCGCCATCGAGGGCACGCGCCTGCTGCCCGGCAGCGCGGTCAGTTTCGACGTCGGCGGCAAGCGCATCGCCCCGAAGATCGGCGAGGGCATCGTGTTCGGCACCGGCAGCGGGCAAACGAATCTCGCCTTCGACGCGCCGCTGATCTTCGTCGGCTACGGCGTGAGCGCCCCCGAAGAACAATGGGACGACTACAAGGGTGTCGATGTGAAGGGCAAGATCCTCGTCATGATGGTCAACGACCCGCAGCCGACAAACGAGGAACCGAACCGCTTTGCCGGCAAGGCTTATACCTGGTACGGGCGCTGGCTCTATAAATTCGAAGAAGCGGTGCGCCGCGGCGCGGCCGGCGCGCTGCTGATCCACACCACACCCTCGGCCTCGTATGCCTGGGGCGTGCCCTCGAACAGCTTCTCGCACGAGCGCTTCCACCTGGCGGGCAAGGGCAACCGCATCGAAGGCTGGCTGCACGAGGACACGGCGCGCGAACTGTTCGCAGCCGGCGGCTTCGATCTCGACAAGCTGCGCGCGCAGGCCGAGCGGCGCGACTTCACGCCGGTCGACCTCAAAATCGGCGCCCACGTCGAACTGAAGTCGGCGATCCGCCAGGTCGAGGATTTCAACGTGATCGGCATCGTGCCGGGCACCGACCCCAAACTGAAGGAGCAGGCCGTCGTGTACTCGGCGCACTGGGATCACTTCGGCATCGACCAGAACATCCCCGCGGATCGCGACCGCATCTTCAACGGCGCCGTCGACAACGCCACCGGCAGCGCCGCACTGCTGGCGATGGCGGCCGAAGCCGTGAAGAAGCCGACGCGCCGCACCCAGGTCTTCCTGTGGCCGGCGGCCGAGGAGCAGGGCCTGCTGGGCAGCGCCGCCTATGTCGCCAACCCGGTCGTTCCGCTGGCGAAAACGGCGGCCAACCTGAACCTGGACAGCCTGAATTTCGTTGGCCGTACCAAGGACATCGGCGTGCCCGGCGCCGAGCGCAGCAGCCTGTACGGCACGGCGGCCGGCGTGGCGAAGAAGATGGGCCTGAAGCTGGCGCCGACCATTCCCGACCTCTCGGGCGCCTACTTCCGCGCCGACCATTTTAATTTTGCCAAGGCGGGCGTGCCGGCCTTTAATGTCGGATCGGCCGTGTTCTCGGGCGACGGCCATTTCGAGTTCGAGCACGACCAGGCGCATTCGAGCGCGACGATGGTCGGCTTCAAGGGCCACTACCACCAGGTGACGGACGACTACCACGCCAACTGGGATCTGTCGGGCATGGTGCAGCAGACGCAGTTCACGCTGAACCTGGGCTATGCGGTGGCGAACGCGCCCGACATGCCGCGCTGGAAAGAGGGCGACGCCTTCGGCCGCGTCAAGCGCTGAGGCGTCCTCGCGGCCGACGCCGGTTCAGGGGCGCGGAAACACCTGCCCCTTGCCGGCGCGCTTGGCCGCATACATCTGGCGGTCGGCTTCCCTGAGCAGCTCCTCGGCGCTGGCGCTGTCGTCGGGCCTGAAGACGGCCACGCCGATGCTCGCGGCCACGTTGGCCGAGGCGCCGGCGATGGCCACCGGCCGCCCCAGTTCGGCGATGATCTTGTGCGCCACCTGGCGCGCGTCCATGAAGGTGTCGCTCATCGCTTCGAGCAGCACCGTGAACTCGTCGCCGGCCAGGCGGAACGCGCTGTCGGTCTTGCGGATCACTTCCTGCAGGCGCGTGGCCACCGCGCGCAGCACGGTGTCGCCGGCGTCGTGGCCGAAGTCGTCGTTCACAGCCTTGAAGCCATCGAGGTCGATGAAGAGCAGGGCCATGCTTTTCCCCGTGCGCGCCGCGCGCATTTGTGCGATCGGCAGGGTTTCCAGCAGCGCGCGCCGGTTCAGCAGGTTGGTCAGCATGTCGTGCCGGGTTTCGTATTCGCGCCGCGCCTCGGCTTCCTTGCGCTCGGTGATATCGTGCAGGAAGGCCGAGAACATCTTCTGTCCCTTCAGTTCGAGCACGTTCATGCGCAGCTCGACCATCAGCGGCGACCCATCCTTGCGCACCGCCGGCACCTCGATGCGCCGGCCCAGCACCGTCGAGTTCCCGGTCGTCACGTAGCGGAACATGCCCTCGCGGTGGGCGCCGGTCAAGGACTCGGGAATGATCAGGCGGTCGAGCGGCGCCCCGATCGCCTCGAGGGCGGTGTAGCCGAAGGTCTGCTCGGCCGCGCGGTTCCAGACCGTCACGATGCCCGCTTCGTCCAGGCCGATATAGGCGTCGTTGGCGTTATCGATTACGCTGCGCAGCTCCAGCTCGCGCTCGTGCAGCTCGAGGGTGCGCGTTGCCACGCGCGCTTCGAGATCCTGATGCAGCGCATGCAGGGCGTGTTCCGCTTCCTTCTGGGCGCCGATGTCCTGGATCACCGAAATGTAGTATTCGATCTCGCCGGCTTCGTTGAGCTTCCTGCTGACGTTCAGGTTGACCCAGACGATGCCGCCGCCCTTGCGGATATAGCGCTTCTCGAGCTGGTACTGGTCGAGCTCTCCCGTACCCAGCTTGCGCAGCAGATCGAGATCCGCGTCGAGGTCGTCCGGATGGGTGACCTGCTGGAAGGTCAGGCGCTGCAGTTCCTCCGGCGCATAGCCCAGCATGCGGCTCAGGGTGCCGTTCGCGCTGAGCCAGCCGCCGGTGGGCGACACCAGCGCGATGCCGATGCTGGCCAGATCGAAGATCGAGCGGAAACGCGCCTCGCTGGCGCTGAGCACGGCCTCCGAACGCAGCATCTGGCGCCCGGCCACGGCCAGCCGTTCGCGGTACTGCACTTCCTTCTGCACGATATCGGCCAGGTCGATCAGGATGCACAGCTCGTCGGCCGTGAGCATGCGCGGACGCTCGTCGATGGCGCATAGGGTGCCGATCGCCAGCCCGCCGCTGGTACGCACCGGCACGCCGGCATAGAAGCGGATGTTGGGCGCGCCGGTCACCAGCGGGTTGTTCGCGAAACGTTCGTCGCTGGTCGCGTCGGGAACCACCAGCGGCTGGTCGTCGAGCAGGGCATGGGCACAAAAGGCCATCTCGCGTGGCGTTTCGCGCACGTCGAGGCCGACGTGCGACTTGAACCATTGCCGGTTCTCGTCCACCAGCGAGAACAGGGCGATCGGGACTTTCAGCAGCCGGCTGACCAGCCGGGTAATGCGGTCGAAGACTTCCTCTTCCTCGGTATCGAGCAGGTCTAGCGCCTCGAGCAATTGCAGGCGTTCGAGTTCGTCGGCGGGGATGCGGGCTGCTGGCATGGGTTCCTGTCCAAATGGGCCGGTCGGTGCGGCATCCATGCGCTTGGCATGCATGCCTGTCGTGACTGTAGCAGATTGGCGTGGGGGGCTGGCGGCGGGGCAAAGCTGGACGCCTGTAGCTAGAGCATCAACTGTGTCGCGTTTGCGCCAAACCGGTGCGCGAATTCACGTTTTTTTTGGCCGCGTTAACAATTGGCCATCGAGTTTAGCAGACTCGCGCCGTAACATACTTTCCGTACGGCAATTCAGCCGTTGCGATCCTCAATCTCATGTATGGCCGCATCCCGGCCGCACCGCATTCGGAGTTTCAACGTGGTCGAGCAATCAACACAGACAGGCGACATCGAAGTCCTGTCGTTCCGCCTCGGGGCGGAAGAATATGGCATCAGCATCCTGACCGTGCAGGAAATCCGCGGCTACGACAGCGTCACCCGCATCGCCAACGCCCCCGCCTGGCTGAAGGGCGTCATCAACCTGCGCGGCCAGATCGTACCGATCGTCGACATGCGCCTGCGCTTCAAGCTGGGCAGCGCCGGCTACGGCAGCTTCACCGTCGTGATCATCCTGAACATCGGCCGGCATGTGATCGGCATGGTCGTCGACAGCGTCTCGGACGTCGTCACCTTGGCGCCGGAGCAGGTGCGTCCGGCGCCGGCCATGGGCGGCGGCATCGATGCCGAATGCCTGCATGGCCTGGGCACGGTCGGCGAACGCATGCTGATCCTGCTCGACATCGAACGCCTCATGACCGCGCCCGACATGGGCCTGGTCGCCACCGAGGCATTGCCCCTTGCCGCATGATGCGGTCATTCATTTCATTTATAGCGCATCCCATGAAACTCGCAAACCTGAAAATCGCCCAGCGCCTGGCGCTCGGCTTCGGCGCCCTGTGCGTCATTCTCATCGCCATCCAGGTCTTCGGCATCAACATGCTGGGCCGGGTCAACGAAGGCACGGCCGACCTGGCGACACGCCGTGTTCCCAACATCGTCGCCACCACCGCGGTGCTGTCGGAAGTGAACGATGCGGCCATCGCGCTACGCAACATGATCCTGTCCGCCGATCCGGCCGACCGCCAGAAACAGCTCGACGAGATTGGCGCCTCGCGCCGACTGGCGCAGGAAAACCTGGACGCACTGCGCAAGACGCTGGTGTTCCCGGATGCGCTGGCGCTGCTCGATCGTATGGCCGCCGCCAATGAGCGCTATGTCAAGGGCCAGGACGAGATGATCAAGATCATCAACGCCGGCGACCAGGCCGAGATGGCACGCTACTTGAAAGAGGTGATGCGTCCCATCCTGTCCGACCTGAAGCAGGCAGTGAGCGAGCAGCTGGAGATGCAGAAGCGCTTCGCCGACAAGACGGCCCACGACGCCCAGGACACCTTCGCATCGACCCGCACGATGATGATCGTCCTGGGCCTGCTCTCGCTGGCGCTGGCCGGCCTGATCGCCTGGTGGAACACCCGTTCGATCACCCGTCCGATGGCGCGTGCGCTGGAAGTGGCGAACACGGTTGCCGCCGGCGACCTCACCAGCCGCATCGAGGTCACCGGCAAGGACGAAACGAGCATGCTGCTGCAGGCCCTCAAGACCATGAACGAAAGCCTGGTGCGCACCGTCCTGACGGTACGCAGCGGCACCGAGACGATTGCCACCGCATCGGGCGAAGTGGCCGCCGGCAGCCTCGATCTGTCGGCCCGCACCGAGCAGCAGGCCGGCTCGCTGGAGGAAACCGCCTCTTCGATGGAAGAGCTGACCTCGACCGTCAAGCAAAACGCCGACAATGCGCGCCAGGCGAATGCCCTGGCCGAGGCGGCATCGACGGTCGCCGAGCGCGGCGGCCGCGTGATCGGCGAAGTGGTCGGCACGATGGAGCAGATCAACAGCTCGGCCGGCAAGATCGCCGACATCATCGGCGTTATCGACGGCATCGCCTTCCAGACCAACATTCTGGCGCTGAACGCGGCGGTGGAAGCGGCGCGCGCCGGCGAGCAGGGCCGCGGCTTCGCGGTCGTCGCTTCGGAAGTGCGCAACCTGGCGCAGCGCTCGGCTGCGGCGGCCAAGGAAATCAAGGGCCTGATCGGCGACTCGACCGAGGCGGTGCAGGCGGGCGGCAAGCTGGTCGGCGAGGCCGGCGCGACGATGCAGGAAATCGTCGAGAGCGTGCGCCGCGTGACCGACATCATGAGCGAGATCAGCGCCGCCAGCGCCGAGCAGACGGCCGGCATCGAGCAGATCAACGAAGCCATCGTCCAGATGGACCAGGTGACCCAGCAGAACGCGGCCCTGGTCGAAGAGGCGGCCGCCGCATCGGCCTCGATGCAGGAACAGGCCGCCAACCTGACGCGCGCGGTCAGCGTGTTCCAGGTCGCAGGCGACGCGGCCGTTACGGCTGCCCAGCCTGCGCTTGCTGCGCCCCGCGCCGCGCTGGCCCAGCCAGCCGCGCGTCCAGCGGTGAGCAAGCCCGCGCTGCGCAAACCGGCGTCGAAGCAAACCGTGACTGCCGGCGGCGACGCCGAATGGGAAGCCTTCTGATCGCCTTGCCGGCGATGTGAAGGAGGAAGGGCCTGCGCATGCAGGCCCTTTTTCCATGGCGCACACCCTGCGCCAAAGCGGCGCGGGCCGATGCGCCGCGCATGCTAGGATCACGCCATCGGCAACGGCCATTCACGAGGACGCGACAAGGTGCACACCGCCATCGAACAAGCCCCCTTTGCGCAGCTGCAGGACGGCGCGCAGGTCTCCATTTTTACGCTGCGTAACGGCGCCGGCATGACCGTCCGCATCCTCGATTTCGGCGGCATCATCACCGAGATCCACGTGCCCGACCGCGACGGCGCCATGGCCGACGTCGCGCTCGGCTTCGACACCCTCGACCCCTACCGCGGCGACAGCCCGTATTTCGGCGCCCTGATCGGCCGCTACGGCAACCGCATCGCGGGCGGGCGCTTCACGCTCGACGGCCAGGCCTACACGCTGCCGGTCAACAACGGCGCCAACCACCTGCATGGCGGCGTGCCCGGTTTCGACCGCGTGCTCTGGCGTTCGCGCATCGAAGAAAACGAGCTGGTGCTGGACTACCGCAGCCTCGATGGCGAGCAGGGTTATCCGGGCACGCTCGACGCCACGGTGCGCTATGCGCTGACGGAGGACAACGAGATCGTCGTGCGCTTCCATGCCACCACCGACCGCGCCACGCCGGTCAACCTGACCCAGCACAGCTATTTCAACCTGGCCGGCGGCGGCAGCATCCTCGATCACGAGATGACGATCGATGCGGACAGCTTTGTCCCCATCGACGCCGGCTCGATCCCGCTGGGCGGCCTCGCGCCGGTGGCGGGCACGCCGTTCGACTTCCGTAGCGCCACGCCGATCGGCGCCCGCATCGACGCGCCGCATGAGCAGCTGCGCAATGGCGGCGGCTACGACCACTGCTTCGTGTTGAACGAGGCGCAACCCGGCGCATTGCGGCGCGCGGCGCGCGTGCGCGAACCGCGCTCCGGGCGCGTGCTTGAACTGTTCACCCAGGAGCCGGGCGTGCAGTTCTACAGCGGGAACTTCCTCGACGCTTCGCTGGCCGGCAAAGGCCAGGTGTATGCGCACCGCAGCGGCTTTTGCCTGGAGCCCCAGCACTTCCCCGATTCGCCCAACCAGCCGGCCTTCCCGAACACGATCCTGCGTCCCGGCGAGGTGTACGCCACCGAGTCGCGCTTCCGCTTTTCGGTCGACAAATAATCGAGAAGTAAATAAGCGGCGCGGGCGCGCCGCGCCCGTTTTCATGCCGCGCGCATGGGGTTCATTCACCCTGCATGACCTGTTCACGCCTGCGCATTTGGCGCTGTGTTGGCACGGTTTCGGCCGCTATAATCGGATAATTCTCACGCCGATTCCAACGTGCCATCAAGAGCGCCGACCCAAGCATGAACCGAGCGATGCGCGCCTCTCCCCTCGACGCCGACAGTGTGGGCGTACGGGCGCTGTTGCGCGCCGCCTTGCCGTCGAACCGCCCCTGGCCGGATGCCATGCGCGTCACCGTCGACCTGATGCTGGGCGCGCGCTTTCCCATGTTCGCCGCCTGGGGGCCGGAGCTGCGCCTGGTCTATAACGACGCCTGTGTCGACCTGCTCGGCGAGCGCCATCCAGCGGCCCTCGGCAAGCCCCTGGCGCAGGCGCTCGACGACGCCTGGGCCGGCGCGATGCCGGTGCTTGACGCCGGCCTGGCGGGCGAGGCGGCGCTGGTCGAGGATCTGCCGCTGGAAGTCGTCCGCGGCGGGCGCACGGCGTGCCGCCATGTCACGCTGTCGGCCTCGCCGCTGCGCGAAGGCGGGCAGGTGGCCGGCGTGGTGTGCATCCTGACCGATACCACGGCGCGCGTGCTGGCCGAACAGCAGCACCGCTTTCAGCTCAAGCTGGCCGCGGCCTTGCGCGAGCTGCTCGATCCGGTCGAGGTCATGCAGGCGGCCAGCGCCCTGGTCGGCCGTCACCTGGCGGTCGGGCGCGCCGGCTATGGCGAGATCGATGCGGCCGGACTCACAGTGGCCGTCGAGCGCGACTGGACCGACGGCAAGGCCGCCAGCCTGGCGGGCGAGGTGCGTGCGCTGGCGGCTTTCGGCCCGGCGCTGATCGACCGCCTGCGCCAGGGACAGGTGCTGCAGATCGACGACGTCGGCAGCGATCCGCTGGCGGCGCCCTATGCGGCGGGCTATGCCAGCATCGGCGTGCGCGCGCTGATCGTGGTGCCGATCATCGAGGCGGGCCGGCTGGCGGCCGTCTTCTACCTGCACGAGACGCGCCCGCGCGACTGGAGCGCGCGCGAGGTGGCGCTGGCGGAAGACGTGGCGCGCCAGACGCGCGAGGCGGTGCGCCGCGCCCGCGTCGAAGAAACGCTGCGCGACGAGACGCGCATCCTGGAGGTGCTCAACCGCACCGGCCAGGCGCTGGCCTCGACGCTCGACGGCGACATGCTGCTGCAGGCGATCACGGACGCCGGCACCCAGCTGAGCGGCGCCCGATTCGGCGCCTTCTTCTACACCACCCAGGACGAACGCGGCGAGAGCCTGCTGCTCTACACGGTGTCGGGCGCGCCGCGCGAGGCCTTCGCCAGGTTCGCGCATTTTGATGTTGATGCGCCTCGCCCGACCGCCATCTTCCGCCCGACCTTCCAGAACGAAGGCATCGTGCGCAGCGACGACATCACCCTCGACCCGCGCTACGGGCAATCGGCGCCGCATCACGGCATGCCCGAAGGCCACCTGCCGGTGCGCAGCTACCTGGCCGTGCCGGTGGTGGCGCGTTCCGGCGCGGTGCTGGGCGGCCTGTTCTTCGGCCATCCCGAGCCGGGCGTGTTCAGCGAACGCACCGAACGCATCATCGCCGGGGTGGCCGCGCAGGCGGCCGTCGCGATGGACAACGCCCGCCTGTACGAAGTGGCGCGCAAGTCGGCGCTCGAGCGCGACGCGCTGCTGCAGAGCGAGCGCGCGGCGCGGGTCGAAGCCGAGCGCCTGTCGCGCACGAAGGACGAGTTCCTGGCGATGCTGGCGCACGAGCTGCGTAATCCCCTGGCGCCGATCAGCAGCTCGTCGGCGCTGCTCGGCATCCAGTTCCGCGACGAGCCGCGCGTGCGCCAGGCCAGCGCCATCATCGCGCGCCAGGTCAAGCACATGAGCCGCCTGATCGACGACCTGCTCGACGTCTCGCGCGTGACGCGCGGGCTGGTGACGCTGCAGGTGGACGAGGTCGACCTGTGCGAGGTGGTGCGCAGCGCGCTCGACCAGACCCAGCCCCTGATCGCGGAGAAATCGCACCGGGTCGAGCTCGACCTGCCGTCCTGTCCGCTGACGGTGCGCGGCGATGCGACGCGCCTGATCCAGGCGGTGGCCAACATCCTTAACAACGCGGCCAAGTACACGCCGCCGGCCGGCACCATCCGCGTGTCGCTCGCGCTCGATGGAGGCCGCGCGCGGCTGCAGGTGCGCGACAACGGCTCGGGCATGCCGCCCGACCTGCTGCCGAGCGTGTTCGACCTGTTCACGCAGGGCGCGCGCACGCTGGCGCGCTCGCAGGGCGGGCTCGGGCTGGGGCTGGCGCTGGTCAAAAAGCTGGTCGAGCTGCATGGCGGCGAGGTCAGTGCCCACAGCGAGGGCGTGGGCCTGGGCAGCGTGTTTACCATCGCGCTGCCGGCGCCGGGTGCGCAGCCGCCGGCGCTGGATGCAGCGGCGGCGGCGCCGCCAGCCTCGCTGCATGCGGGCGCCGCCGGCGCGCAAGCCTTCCGCCCGCTGCGCGTGATCGTCGTCGACGACAATGTCGACGGCGCCGACAGCCTGGCCATGCTGCTGCGCGCCCAGGGCCACACGGTGATGGCCGAGTACACGGGCCGCGGCGCGCTGCGGCGCGCCACGCGCGAGACACCGGACGCGCTGGTGGTCGATATCGGCTTGCCGGACATGGACGGCTACCACCTGGCGGCGCTGCTGCGCGCGCAGCCGGAAACGCGCAATGCGATCCTGATCGCGGCCACCGGCTACGGCCAGGAACGCGACCGCGCACGGGCGCGCGAAGCAGGGTTCGCGCACCACCTGATCAAGCCGGTCGACATCGCGGCGCTGGTGCGAATATTACAGGCGGAAGCGAGCCGCTAACTTTCGGTGAGCGCCTGCATCTGCGCCATCAAGGTCGAACGGGCCGCGTCGATCTGGCGCGCGTTCGTGCGCGAGGAGAGCAGGGCGCGTTCCTTGCGGCCCAGGAAATAGGCAACGCGTTCGGCGTTCGCGCCGGAGGGATGGGGCAGGCCGTGCAGGATGCGGTCGCGCCGGATCACGCCTTCGCGCGCCAACCAGTCCAGGCCCTCGGCAACGCTGCCGCCCATCGGAATGTAGAGGGCGTCAGGCAGCTGGGCCGCTTCGTGGGCGAAATAGCGCAGCACTTGCTCGCGCAGGAAGGGGATCTTCGCCATGCCTGGCGTGCCGCTGTAGTTGCGGCCGTCGACGAACACCGGGTGGCGCAGGATGGCGCTGATCTGCACCAGCTGGGCGTCGGCGTCGAACAGCGAGGCGCAGCTGGCGATGCCCAGCCAGCGCTGCACGCCGATCGCGTCGAGCAGGGCGACGAAGTTCGGGCGGATGGCGCCGCTGAAGGCGCCCGCCAGGCGCGCCGCGCGCAGCACCTCGGCCTGCGCGGCGCCGGCCGCCATCTGGCGCTGCGCCTCGGCCATCGCAATCTTCCACTGCACGAAGCCGGGCGCGATGCCGACCACGACGACGCGCGCGCGCGGGTTCACATGCTCGAAGGGGATGTAATGCATGCTGATCTTGCCCTCGCGCGCCAGCAGGAAGCGCTCGGGCAGCGCGTCCGGGCTGCGAATCGTGGCCAGGTCGAGATTCCGGATCGCTTCTGCGTAATCGGGAAACAGCAGCGGGTTCATGCATGCCCTCCGATGCCGTCCGTCCGCGTACGCATCGCTGCCATCCGCATGCATGCGGGAAGGACTGTTTCGGCAAGCGATCGGCACGAAATCGTGTACATACAATTGGACAAATGCAGTTATGTTTAAGAAAATTATAGTTCCCATAACAAATTCGGTAAAGGAAAAATGTGAACTGGCGTTGTCGGCTGCGAGACACCCGCCACGCTGAGGCCGCTGGTGGTAAGCTGGAGTTAGGAATCCGCTTCATTGATGAGGCCGTTTCTTACATCCACGGAGGTCGCCATGCCCCAGGTCGCATTGATCACGGTTCACGGAATGGGCGAGACGCCGCGCGACTATGCCGCCGGCGTGTTCGGCGAGATGCGCACCCGCCTGGGGCCCGCGCTGCGCGAGCGCGCCACCTTTCACGCGGTGTATTACCAGGACATCCTGCAGCCGAACGAGCAGCTGGTGTGGGAACGCGTCGAGCGGGGCAGCCGTGTCCATTACGACGATCTGCGCAAGTTCATGCTGTTCGGCTTTGCCGACGCCGCCGGACTGGAGACCCGCAAGGAAGATCCGGGCTCGGTCTACGAACTGGCGCAGGGACAGATCGCGCGCGCCCTGCTGGCCGCGCATGCGGCCAATCCGGCGCTGCCGGACATTCCGGTCGTCTTCCTCGCCCATTCGCTCGGCTGCCAGGTACTGTCGAGCTACATCTACGATGCGCAAAAGGCGCTGGGCGGCGGACGGGTCGAGGCCGGCGTCTGGCGCGACATCGATGGCTGGTCGCGCGTGGCGATCGGGCGCCTTCTGAGCGAGCGCGAAAAGCGCTTCCTGGCGGCGGGCACCTGCAGCGCCCTGGTGACGACCGGCTGCAACATCCCGATTTTTGTCGCCGCGCACAAGGAGATGCACATCAAGCCGATCGCGCCGCCGACCGCGCGCTTCCACTGGCTGAACCTGTACGACCCCGACGACGTGCTCGGCTGGCCGCTGCAGCCGCTGTCGGCCGGCTACCGTGCGCTGGTCGAAGACCGCACCATCAATGCCGGGCAGGGAGCGATCGGCTGGATGCTCAAGAGCTGGAATCCGCTCTCGCACAACAGCTACTGGACGGACAAGGAAGTGCTGGAGCCGCTTGCCGCGATGCTCCGACGGCTGGTGGCTTAAGGCCCGGCTTTGCGCGCCGCATCCTCGCGCGCCATGCGCGCCCGCACGCCGCCCTCGACGCCGGTGCGGCTGCCGCTGCCATCGTCGGCCTGCGGCTGGTGGATCGCATTGCTGCCGTTCGGCGCCGGCCCGGCTTTTTCGAACTGTTCGGCATACGCGATGTTGGCCGAGACGCGCTCGACCAGGTCGGGCGCGACGCGGTGCGACCAGTAGGCGGCGCGCGCCTTCCAGCCGGCCGGCACCTCCTCGCGCGGATACACAGAGGCGCGCACGATGACGTCGATCACCTTGGCCGGATCGTCCATCAGCGCCATGCGCGGCGCGTGTCCGGTGTAGTTGGCCGCGACGTTGAAGAAGGGCGTGTCGGCGGCCCAGGGCAGCACCGTCGCGACCGCAATCCGGCTTTGTCCGCCGAGGCGCAGTTCTTCGCGCAGCGCGCGCCCGAGCCCGAGGATGGCGGCCTTGGTCGCGGCATACGAGGCGTGGTAGGCCAGCGGGATCTCGCTTTCCACCGAACCGATGTTGACCAGGGTGCCGGCGCCTTGTTGGCGGAACTGGCGCAGCGCGACATGGCTGCCGTAGATGACGCCCTTCAGGTTGACGTCGACCACGCGCGCATGGTCGGCCAGCGGCACCTTGTCGAATTCGCCGATGGCGCCGACGCCGGCATTGTTGATCCAGACGTCGATGCGCCCGAAGCGCGCCAGCGCCGCCGCGCCCAAGGCTTCCACCTGCTCGGGCTGGGCGACGTCGGTAGTCACGACGAGGGCATGGCCGCCGGCGGCGCGCACTTGCGCCGCGACCTCCTCGAGGACGGCGGTGCGGCGCGCGGCCAGCACCACGTTGGCGCGCATGGCCCCGAGCTTCAGGGCGACGCCGCGCCCGAAGCCGCTCGAGGCGCCGGTGACGACATAGGTCTTGCCGGCCACCGCCGCCGCCTCGTCGGGGCCGAGCGTGGCGGCGCAGCCGCCGAGTAACAGAAAGGGCAGCAGCACCAGCAGGTGCATCAGCCGAAGCGTGCGCATGGTGTCAGGCCCGTTGCAGGGTGAACAGGGTTCGCATGTCGCCCGCCACCGTGCCGCGCGCATTGCGGATCTGCGGCTGGCGGAAGCGCTCCAGCACGGCGCGCTTGGCGTCGTCGAGCAGGCCCAGTTGATCGAGCACGTTGTAGGTGATCGTGTGCAGGCCGCGGTTGTTGCCGTCGGCGATCTTGATCGCGATGCCGATGCCTTGCGAGCGGATGCCGATCGCCTGCACCGCATCGGCGCCGATCTTGGCGACCCAGTCGCCGCCGCCCGCCGTCATCAAGACCAGGTCGCTGCGCTCGGTGCCCGAGACCATGTCGGGGCGCCCGGTCATGGCGTCGAACAGGGGGCCGAGCGCCTGGCCCAGGCGCGCATCCTGTTCGCCTTGCGCCAGGCGCGCGTACAGGTGGGCCAGGCTCGCCAGCGGCAGCGCGTAGTTCGGCGCCGAGCAGCCGTCGATCCCGGTCGGCATGCTCGACTCGGGCAGGTTCGCGGCGTCGGCGAGCGCGCCGCGGATCGCCTTCTGCAGCGGGTGATCCGGCTCGACATAGCCGGTCGTCGCCGCGCCATGGTGGCGGCACCAGGCCAGGAAGCCGCTGTGCTTGCCGGAGCAGTTGTGGTGCAGCGGCGTCCAGGATTCGTCCTGCGGCACCGGCAGGTTGTTGTATTCGTAGTAGAGGGGCACGCCGCAGCCGCATTCGAGGTGGCCGATGTCGAGGCCGATCTTGCCGAGGATCGAGCGCACGCCCGCCAGGTGCTTTTCCTCGCCTGAATGGCTGGCGCAGAGCAGCGCCAGTTCTTCCTGCGCCAGCCCGAACTTGGCCGCGCCTTCGGACAGCAGGAAGGGCAGGGCCTGGAAGGGTTTCAGGGCCGAGCGGGTAAAGGTCTGGTACTGCGGATCGCCGGCCCAGGCCAGCAGGCGGCCGTCGCGGTTGACGACGGCGATGGCGCCGGCGTGGACGTTTTCGACCGTGTAACCGGCGGCGGGATAGCCACGCGTGGTGGCGACGAGGGGGACGACGGGGGCTGCGTGCATGCTCGGATCTCGTGAAGTGGCTGATTCGTCCACTCTAATCGAGCCGCCGCGAACGCGGCGCACCGCCCCTTCGTCTTTACATCGGCGGCCCGAAGCGCCCGGCCTGGTAGTCGCGGATCGCCTGCTCGATCTCGGCGCGCGAGTTCATCACGAAAGGCCCGTGCGAGACAACCGGCGCGCCGATCGGCTCGGCGTGGCCGAACAGCACCACCGCGTCTTCCAGCGCCGTCATCTCGAGTTCGTCGCCTTCGCTGCCGAATTCGACCAGGTGGAAGGCGCTGATGCGGTCGTCGGCCACGCCGGCCTGCAGCGCGCCGCGCACGACATAGAGGAAGACGTTGCGCTGCGCCAGGCCGCGCACGCGCAGGCGCCCGCCGGCCTGGAAGGCGACCGTGCTCATGAAGACGCCAGTGAGCGAATTCACCGGGCCTCGTGTGCCTTCCCACTCGCCCGCTGTCAGGTGCATGGTCACGCGGCCGCCGTCGAGGGACAGCGCCGGGATGTCTTCCTTCTGCAGGCCGATATAGGCGGGCGCCGTCATCTTCAGGTGCGGCGGCAGGTTGACCCACAGCTGCAGGATCTCGAGCGGGCCGCCCGTTTCCAGGAATTCGCGCGGCGAAATCTCGGCGTGGATCAGGCCACTGCCGGCCGTCATCCACTGCACGCCGCCGGCGCGAATGATGCTCTCGTGGCCGGCGCTGTCCTTGTGGGTCAGCATGCCCTCGAGGATGAAGGTGACGGTCTCGAAGCCGCGGTGCGGATGCGGGCCGAAGGGCAGGCCGCGGTTGTGCGGCGGGTAGGTCTGCGGGCCGTGGTGGTTCAGGAACAGGAAGGGATCGACCTGATCCAGGTGGCGGCTGGGCACGGGGCGCTGGGTGACCAGGTCCCCGATGTCGTCGCGCAGCGCCGGGTGGATGCGGCGCACCAGTTTGTCGCTCATGGAAGTCCTCGTTGGTCTTGTCGTTGACAGCAACGATACCGGAAATGCGGGCCGTCCGTGTGCGGGGACGCGGCGCGGAACCCTGTGCTAGACTCGTTGCGCCTATGCAATGGAGACCCTTCGAGACATGAAACGAACCATCCTCGCCAGCCTGTTGCTGGCCATCGCGGTGCAGGCCGCTGCCGCACCTGCCCAGGGAAGCGCCGCCGCCGTGCCGAGTCCGGCCGCCGTCAAGGCCGCCAAGTATGCCGTCACTACCTACCGCACCGACGTCGTCAAGACCCTGGCCGGCCTGGTCAGCTTCAATACGGTGGCCGACCCGAAGATCCCCTCGGATCAGGATCCGCAGCACATCGCTTTCAAAAACTACCTGAAAAGTGAGGCAAGCCGTCTCGGTTTCGACTTCGCCGATCACGGCTGGGTGTTCATCGTCGGCATGGGCAAGGGCGAGGAGCGGGTCGGCATCGTCACCCACGGCGACGTGCAGCCGGTCGATCCGTCGAAATGGAAGAAGTCGCCCTTCGTGCTCGACCAGACGAGCGAGCCGGGTAAATTGCTGGCGCGCGGCGCCGAGGACGACAAGGGCCCGATCGCAACCGCCCTGTATGCGATGAAGGCATTGAAGGATCAGCAGCTGCCGCTCAGTAAGCGCATCGAACTGTATGTGTACATGGGCGAGGAATCGAACTGGCAGCCGCTGGTCGACTTCCTGAAAACCCACGAGCCGCCGCAAATGAACATCACGCTCGACGCCGAATATCCGGCGGTGGTGGCCGAGAAAGCCTCTGGCACGATCGCCGTCACCTTCCCCAAGGCGAACGCGGTGCAGCCGCAGGCCGGCGAAGCGCACATTGCCGCTTTCGGCGGCGGCTTCTTCGGCAGCCAGATTCCGGAAGACGCCACGGCGACGATTGCCAACGCCGGCGCCGCCATCGAGGCGCAGATCCGCGCGCGCGGCGCGCAGCAGGAAGGCATGCGCTACACGTTCACGCGCAATGGCAACGACCTGGAAGTGCGCGCGCGCGGCGTCTCGGCGCACTCCTCGAAACCCGAGGACGGCGTGAACGCGGTGGCGATGCTGGCCGATGCGCTGGCCGTGCAAAGCTGGCCGAATACGAGCGCCGGCGCCGCGGTCAACTACCTGAACCAGATGGTGGGCACCGGCATGTATGGCGAACAGTTCGGGAACATCGCCTACCGCGACAGCTTCATGGGCCGGATGACAGTGTCGCCCACCGTGATCCGCCAGAAGGACGAGGGCATCGAAGTCTCGATCAACCTGCGCCGCCCGCAGGGCAAGAGCATCGAGCAGCTCACCGGCGAGGTGAATGCGGCGCTGGCGGCCTGGCAGCAGAAGAACATCGCGCTGTCGAACATCACGGTGAAGACGAGCGAGCCCTGGCTGCGCAAGGACGCGCCGCAGCTGCCGATCCTGATGAACGTGTTTTCTTACTTCACCGGCATGAAGGATCCGAAGCCGGTAGCGATCGGCGGCGGCACCAATTCGCGCCTGTTCCCGAATGCCGTCAGCTTCGGCCCCGGCATGCCGGGCCAGGTTTACACGGGCCACTCGGAGCATGAGTTCATCACGCTCAAGCAGCTGCTGCTGAACCTGCAGATGTACACGGCGGTACTGGCCGAGCTGGCGAAGTAATCCCGCACGCCGGCGCGTCATGCGCCGGCGTTTCCCATCCGCCACAGCACTTCGTGCATGCTTTTCGGTGGCCGGCGCGCTTGTTGGGCTTGTCAGAGTTTGTCTTGCCGCACCCCGTAAATACTTCCAATCGTTTTGTAGGTTTAGGCCTACAAAATCGTCTCTGCGACCTTGCCGAGATGGCCGATCGCTAGCGTTTTCATAGGAGAGAAGCAGCCCCGCTCTTTGCTCCCCCCATCCGCGCTCCGCTGAGTCATTAACTGTTGGAAAATACATACGTTACGCCCGGAAAATGTGGCGTAAACGCCATGTTAGGATCACCCCCTAGCCGTGGTCGCAGGGATGTTGTTTGCCTGCGCCGCATGTATTTGCCCGTGATTTGCCGACGTGAAGCGATGCCATGCACAGTAAAGAACTGACGAAGCCCGACGGACGACAACTGACCCTCTACAGCAACCAGCCCATTCCGGACGGGATCGTTGCGCCCAGCCCGTTCCCGGATCCGATGAACGCCAACCCCCACCTGCGCTGGCATCCGCTGCGCGGCGAATGGGTGACCTATGCCGGATTCCGCCAGAACCGCACCTTCCTGCCGCCGCCGGAGTACAACCCGCTGGCCGTGACGCGCGACCCCGCGAACCCGACCGAGCTGCCCCAGGGCGATTACGAGATCGCCGTGTTCGACAACCGCTTTCCCTCGCTGGCGCTGGCCTCGCACGATCCGCCGCAGCTGACGGTGCCGACCGCGCCCGCCAACGGCCACTGCGAAGTCGTGGTGTTCACCCAGGATCCGACCACGGCCCTGGTGCACCTGCCGCTGTCGCGCATCGAACTGCTGCTGCAGGTCTGGGGCGAGCGCACGCGCCGCATCGGTGCGAATGCCCACATCGAATACGTGCTGCCATTCGAGAACCGCGGCGCCGAAGTCGGCGTGACGCTGCACCATCCGCACGGCCAGATCTACGCCTACCCCTTCGTGCCGCAAGTACCGGCGCGCATGCTGGCGCAGGAGCGCGAATGGTACCTGGAGCATGGCACCAGCCTGCTGTGCGACATGGCCAAGAACGAAGCGGCCGACGGGCGCCGCGTGCTGTACCAGGACGACCATGCGATCGCCTTCGTACCGGCCTGCGCGCGCTACCCATACGAGGTGTGGGTAATGCCGACCGAACCCTGCCCGGACTTCGCCTCGCTGTCCGATGCGCAGCGCGCCAGCCTGGCACGCTGCCTGAAAACGGTGCTGCTCAAGTACGAGACGATGTGGAACCGGCCTTTCCCTTACCTGATGGCCTGGTACCAGGCGCCCACGGACGGCATGGCGCATCCCGAAACCCAGCTGCATGCCCAGTTCTATCCGCCTTACCGTTCGCGCGACCGCCTGAAATACCTGGCCGGCACCGAGCTGGGCGCCGGCATGTTCGCGATGGACGTGCTGCCCGAGAATACGGCGGCCGAACTGCAGGCGGTGAGCGTCTCGCTGGAGGGCGCATGAGCGCGGCCGAGCGCGCCGCCGAAGTGGCGGCCAAGCTGGCGCTGCTGCGCGGCTGCCTCGAGACGACGGGCGCCGCGGCGATCTGCCTGCGCGGCGTCGACTGGTTCGCCTGGGCGACCGCCGGCGGCTCGAGCGCGGTGCTGCATACGGCCGAAGCAGGCGTGGCCGAGGTGCTGGTCACGCGCGACGAAGCCGTCATCCTGACCGACGAGATCGAGGCGGCGCGCCTGCGCGAAGAGGAAGTGCCGGCCGGTTTCACCTTCCACGTCACGCCCTGGGCGCAGGTCGAACTGCGCACGCGCTACCTGCTCGGCGTGGCGGGCGACGGCCTGGTGCTGTCGGATCGCCCGCACGGCAGCGAGCAGCCCTTGCCGACGGCCTTGCGCCAGCGCCGCCTGGTGCTGATGGAGTCGGAGCAGGCGCGCTACCGTGTGCTCGGGCGCGAGGCCGCCGAAGCGATGACGGACACCCTGGCCGCCGCGCGGCCCGAGTGGACGGAATACGACCTGGCAGCGGCCGGCGCCGCGGCACTCTGGCGGCGCGGCATCCATCCGGCCCTGGTGCTGGCCGCCGGCGCGCGCCGCCTGCCGGCGTACCGCCATCCGACGCCCTCGCATGAGCCGATCGGAGAACGCGCGATGCTGGTGTTCTGCGCACGCCGCCACGGCCTGTATGCGAACCTGACCCGTTTCGTGAGCTTTGCGAATTTGAGTGGAAATGCAGCGCCGCAGGAACAGCAGGCGCTGATGGAAGTCGAGGCCACGGGCCTGGCCACCGTGGTGCCCGGCAAATCGCTGTCGGCCGTGTACCACGCCTTCGCCGCCGCCTACAAGCATGCCGACCGCCAGGGCGCGATCGACGAACACCATCAGGGCGGCATCACCGGCTACCTGGCGCGCGAGATCGTCGCCACCGCCAGCACGGCGACCGAACTGGAAGCGGGCATGGCCTTCGCATTCAACCCCAGCTTCGCGGGCCTGAAGATCGAGGACACCTTCCTCCTCGGCCCGCAGGGACTGGACAACCTCACCCTCGATCCGCGCTGGCCGGCCGTGACCGTGCATGGCCGGCAGCGGCCCCTTTGGCTGGAGAAAACCTGATGGTGACGACCGATTCCTTCTTCGGCGGCCCGCCCGCGGTGCATGCCTCCGCACCGGGACGCGTGAATCTGCTGGGCGAGCATACCGACTACAACGACGGCTACATGCTGCCGGTGGCCACGCCCCAGCGCACGACGGTGGCGCTCAGTCCCAGCAACGATGGCCACTTCTATTTTTATTCGAGCACGCTCGACGCCAACGTCACCTTCGCGCCGGACGGCAGTGCGCCGCCCGGCTTCGGCAGCTATATCGAAGGCTGCATCCGCCTGGTCGAAGCCGAAGGCGTGACGGTGCCGCCGCTGCGGGTCTGGGTCGCGACCGACGTGCCGGTGGGCTCCGGCCTGTCGTCGAGCGCCGCGCTGGAAGTGGCGACGCTGCGCGCGCTGCGCCAGATGCTCGGCTTCGAACTCGACGACGTCAAGCTGGCGCGCATCGCCCAGCGCGCCGAGATCGAATTTGCGCGCGTGAACTGCGGCATCATGGATCAGATGGCCTCGAGCCTGGCCGACGAATCGAACATGCTGTTCATCGATGCGCGCACGCTCGAACACCGGCTGGCGCCGCTGCCGCAAGGCACCGAGATCATCGTCATCGATTCCGGCATCGCGCGCAAGCTGGCCGGCAGCAAGTACAACGAACGGCGCGCCGAATGCGAGGAAGCTTCGCGTAAGCTTGGCGTGACGGCGCTGCGCGACGTGCTCGATCCGGACAGCGTGGAAACCCTGCCGGAGCCGCTGCGGCGGCGCGCGCGCCACGTGGTGCAGGAAAACCTGCGCGTGCTGGAAGCGGCAAACGGCATCTCGGCCGAGCGCTTCGGCGAATTGATGGACGCCTCGCATTTCAGCCTACGCGACGATTACGAGGTCTCGATCCCCGAGCTCGACGAACTGTGCGCGCTGCTGCGCAAGCAGGAGGGCGTGGTCGGCGCGCGCCTGACCGGCGCCGGTTTCGGCGGCGCCTGCGTGGCGCTGTGCAAGGCGGGTCTGGCCCAACAGGCGGCTACGGCCGCACTCGACGAATACAACAGCAATGGACGACAAGGCCGGCTCCTGATCCCGGTTCCTGGCACGACTGCAGCTGAACGAAAGGAAAACGATGAGTCAGTTTGAATATCCCCGTCCCCAACTGGTACGCGACAACTGGATCAGCCTGAACGGCAAGTGGCGCTTCTGCTTCGACGACGAGATGCGCTTCAAGCTGCCGGGCGACGTCGCCGAGTGGACGCACGAAATCGAAGTGCCGTTCGCACCCGAGACGAAAATGTCGGGCATCGCCGATACCGGTTTCCACCGGGTCTGCTGGTACGAGCGCGAGTTCACCGTCATGCCGACGGAGGGGCGCACGATCCTGCACTTCGGCGCCGTCGACTACGCGGCGCGGGTCTGGGTCAACGGCCAGCTGGTTGCCGAGCACGAGGGCGGTCATACGCCGTTCTCGGCCGACATCACGCGCGCCATGAAGGCCGACGGCCAGCAGGTCGTCACCGTGTATGTCGAGGACGATCCGGCCGACCTGGCCAAGCCGCGCGGCAAGCAGGACTGGCTGCTGGAACCGCACTCGATCTGGTATCCGCGCACCACCGGCATCTGGCAGACGGTCTGGGTCGAGCAGGTCGAGAAGACCTTCATCCACAAGCTGAAATGGACGCCGATTTTCGAGACCTTCGAGATCGGCTGCGAAGTGTTCGCCGGCGGCGAGATCCGCGACGACATGTTCATCGAGGTGAAGATCTGGCATGGCGAACACCTGCTGGCGGATGATCACTACAAGCTGCTGGGAGGCGAGGCGAACCGCAAGATCGCGCTGTCCGACCCCGGCATCGACGATTCGCGTAACGAGCTGCTGTGGAGCCCGGAGCGCCCGACGCTGCTCGACGCCGAAGTCACGCTGCGCTGCGGCGACCGCGTCGTCGACCGCATCCGCTCGTACACGGCGCTGCGCTCGTTCGCGATCAACCGCGACCGCCTGATGTTGAATGGAAGGCCTTACCAGCTGCGCCTGGTGCTCGACCAGGGCTACTGGCCCGAATCCTTCCTCACCGGCCCCTCCGACGATCACCTCAAGCGCGACGTCGAACTGGCCAAGCTGATGGGCTTCAACGGCGTGCGCAAGCACCAGAAGATCGAGGATCCGCGCTACCTGTACTGGGCCGACAAGCTGGGCCTGCTGGTCTGGGAAGAGATGCCATCGGCCTACCGCTTCAGCCCGAAGGCGATCACGCGCATGGTGCGCGAGTGGACGGAAGCGATCGACCGCGACTACAGCCACCCCTGCATCATCGTCTGGGTCGCCTTCAACGAGTCCTGGGGCGTGCCGAACCTGACGCTGACGCAGGCGCATCGCAATGCCGTCGAGGCGCTCTACCACCTGACGCGCACGCTGGACGCGACGCGGCCCGTGATCGGCAACGACGGCTGGGAAGCCTCTGCCACCGACATCCTCGGCATCCACGACTACGACTGCGATCCGGAAAAGCTCAAGGCCCGCTACGAAGTGAGCGATCCGGTGCGCACCCTGTTCGACCAGCGGCGTCCGGGCGGGCGCATCCTGACCCTGGACGGCTTCCCGCACCGCGGCCAGCCGATCGTGCTGACCGAATTCGGCGGCATCGCCTACGACACCAAGGGCACGCCGGAAGAGGGCACCTGGGGATATTCGCGCTCGACCACGGCCGAGGGTTTCCACAACCTGTACCGCGGTCTGCTGAAGGTCGTCAACGAGACCTTCATGTTCAGCGGCTTCTGCTACACGCAGTTCGCCGATACCTTCCAGGAAGCCAACGGCCTGCTCAACGCCGACCGCACGCCGAAGCTGCCCTTCGAGGTGATCTCGGCGGCGACGCGCAATGCGCAGGCGAACACGGTCAAGGCTGGAGGCGGCGTGGATCTCGATCCGTCCTGAGCGCTGGGCGGGCGCCGCCAAGCTGAGCGCTGAGCTGGCTGGACGCGGGCGCCCGGCGTTCCACCTGGCCGGCGTCCACAGGCCGGGGCGGGGCGCTCGATGACGCTTGCGCATGCCGGCGGATCATGAAAGGCAGTATGAATGCGGTGGCCCGGCCGGGCATCCCGAGCCCTGCGCCGGCGGCGCCGGCCTGCAGCTGAACGTGTGAGCGCATGAATACCCACGCGCTGCGCCGTCATGCCGTCTCGCTGGCTGCACTCATCGCGCTTGTCGCCGCCGGCGCCGGCGATCCGGCGTGCGCCGCAGCGCCCGAGACGCCGGAGGCGCACACGGCGAGTGCCTCCGCGAGCGCATCCGCAGCGGCCCACCCCGTGCCGGGCCCGGCGCCGGTCGCCGCGCGCCACCACGGCGGCCTCTATCGCATCAGCGGCGGGGGCCGCGTCGCCTACCTGTTCGGCACCGTCCACGTGGGCGAACGCTCCTTCTATCCGATGGCGCCCGAGGCCGAGCGCGCCCTCCGTGCGGCCGACCATGTCGTGGTCGAGCTCGATACCCGTTCGGACGACGACTTCATCCGCGCGCTCGACCGGCACGGCCGCTATGCGCCGGGCGACGGCATCGCGCGTCACATCGCGCCCGACACCCTCGCGCGCCTGCGCACCGCCCTGCACCGCGAGGGCGTGAGCCTGGCCAGCGTGGCGCACCTGAAACCCTGGCTGCTCGCCAACCTGCTGCTCGGCCTGGCGCTGGAACGGCAGGGCTACCGCCGCAGCGAAGGCGTGGAAAGCGCGCTCCTGGCCCGGGCCGGACGGCGCGGCACGCGTGTGGCCCAGCTGGAAAGCGCCGACTTCCAGCTTGCCCTGTTCGACAGCATGAACCCGGCCGAATCCGAACGCTACCTGCGCGAAACCCTTGCCGGCCTGAGCGACGGCAGCCTGGCCGAGCGGGCGCGCCGGGCCATCGAAGCGTGGCGTTCGGGCGACGCCGTCGCCCTCGACGCCGTGCTGCGTGACGCCACCGCCGGCGCCTCGGAAACGGCCGAGTTCACCCGCCGCAAGCTGCTCGGCCGGCGCAATCCGGACATGGCGGCCCAGATCGATCAGCTGATGGGAGAGGGCGGCGTGCTCTTCGTCGGCGTCGGACTGCTGCACCTGCTGGGCGACAACGGCCTGCCGCAATTGTTGGCGCAACGCGGCTATCTGGTCGAGCGGGTGTACTGAACGAGCGGGTCTAGTCGGCGCCGGGGCCACGCTCCTCCAGGCACCCAGTTCGGCGGCGAACCGGAAGCTTGCGCCCCGCCCCAACGGCGGACAGGGCCGGCCGGGCACCCGCGCGTCAGCGGGCGATCGCGCCGCCGCTGAGGTTCACGCGGTCGCCGCTACGAAAATCTGGCGTGGTTTCCTGCGTGACGACCTGGGTGCTGCCGTCGTCCATGCGCAGGGTAATGCGGTAGACGCGATCGGACGTCATGGAGCTGCCGCTGGCGCCGCTACTGCCGCTGCTGCCGGCGGCCGCGCCCGCCACCGTGCCGCCGCTGATGCCGCCGGCGGTGCGTGGCACCAGTTCGATCGAGACCACCGTGCTGTTCGGGCTGCCGCTCGAGGCGGTGGCGCTGCCGGCGCTAGAGGCGCCCTGGGCGCTGCTGCTGGCGGTGTCGGACATGGTGCCGGCCGAGCTGCCCTGGGTCGTGCTGCCGGTGGCCGAGCTGCCGGTGGCCGCGCTGCCCGAGGTGCCGGACTGGTCGTAGCTGCTCGTGCTGCCGGACGTGCCGGACGTGCCCGAAGTACCCGAGCTGTCCGTCGTGCCCGAGGTGCCCGAGCTGCCGGACGTACCCGAGGTGCCCGAGCTGGTGCTCGTGCCGGCCCCCGTGCCCGACATGCCGCCCGCTTCGCTGCCGCTGGTGGCGCCGGACGAACCGCTGGTGCCGCTGCCGCTGCTACTGCTGCTGCCCGTATCGCCGCTCGTGCCGCTGCCGCCGCGCATGGCCGCGCAACCCGTCAGGCCGAGCGCCATCGCCAGCAAGCCCGCCAGCACCACGCTCTGATGTTGTTGTTTCATGATCGATCCTCCGTTTGATTTTGTCAGTGGGTATGCGTGACGATGACGTCTGCCACTCCGGTAAGAGGCGCAAACGGGCACGACGTTCCAGCCGACTCGTGTGCGGCATGAGCCAGATCAAGGAGGGTGTTTTCGGGGAAACGGGCTGCGAGCCGGGCTCAGCTGCGTTGCAGGGAGGCCTTCGGCAGCACCAGCCACAGGATGGCGCACACCGTCACGGCCGAGCTGACGTCGACCATCCAGTCGCGCACGTCGGCGCCGCGGTAGGGGAAGAAGCTCTGCACCGATTCGTCGATCGCACCCATGACGGCGATCGCCAGCACGGTGGCGATACTGCGGCTGGCCGCGCTGCCGCGGCTGGCGGTGAACCAGAGCAGCGCCAGCACCGAGTAGGCGGTCGAGTGCAGGAGCACGCCGGGCGCGTAGTCGCCGATCTGCGCGCGTGCGCCGGGAATCGAGCCGCCCACCAGGATGGCGAGGAAAATGCCGAGAGCGGCGCCATAGCGCAGCTTGTTCAGGCGTGGATCGAGCAGAAGGAAAAGCAGGAACTGCGGGGACAGGAAACGCGGCATGGTCGACCAGCTGGCAAAACGGCAACCATACCACGGCGTAGGGCCGCGCGCATGCACGGCGGGTGCGGCAGGCGCGTTTCAGATGGTCAGCGCCGGGGCCCCGTCGGCATAGCGCGCATCGAAGCAGCTCTCGCATTCGGCGCAGAACAGGTGGGCCATGCGCACCGAGGTCTGGCGCAGGACGAGCTTGAGTTCCTTGCGCTGGCACTTCGGACACAGCTCGCGCACGCCGCCGAAGGTGAGGAGGGTCAAGGGCGTCTGCTCGTCTTCGAGGTGATCGAGCACCACCAGTGGATTGAGTTCGCTCAGAACCAGGCAAGCGGCGTCATCACATTGTCGTCGGCTGGCGGATGGGTATGCGGTGTGCTGTTCGGATGCTTGAAAATTCATCGGTTCGGCTCCCTTGTCTGGTCTCATACAGCGCCCGCCTTGGGATCATGCCGGCAACCCCGCTTGCGTGCGCGCGAACTTCATCATAGTCAAAAGCACTCTGGCTTCAAGGTCAACTTTCACATTAATGCAATGTGGGTACGGGCTAACAAAAAAAAATGCCCACCGGAGAGAGAGGTGGGCACAACCCAAGATCGGGCCAAGAGACAATGTTTGGTGGGTGTGCAACGCGTTTGCACTGCACACCTGTCTGCAGTCAGGCATATCGGTTGCGTGTACCGCAGATGAATCCAAGTATAAGGAGGGTTTGTGACGCGAATATGACGTAGCGCAAGCATTCGAGCTCTACTACGAACGATTTGCCTGCAAAGCAATCTATCTGCTGTAGAGGAGATAGTTGTTCAGTCAAAAAAAAAGCCCGCTTCAGAGCGGGCTTAAAACTATTTTCTTGGAGGAGAATAGTGGAGACAGGTGGATTATGTTGCGGCGCGATATATTTGTCTAATTGTAAATTCAGATACCAGACATACGAACCGTGAATACTTGTCTCTTTGTGTCATAGAGCTTCCTCTACTCGCGAACCGGCACCGTGTAGTTCAGCGGCAGGCGTCCGCCATCGGCATACAGGGTTTGTCCGGTCACGTACGAGGCGTCGTCGCTGGCCAGGAAGGCGGCGATCGAGGCGACTTCTTCCGGCTCGCCGCAGCGTCCTAACGGCGTGCGCGACAGGATCGTGTGACGCGCTTCCGGGCTGGCCAGCACCGCCTGCTTCGCCAGTTCGGTCAGGATCGTGCCGGGGCCGATGGCATTCACGCGGATCCCGTGCTGGGCCAGGCCGATGGCGGCCACGCGCGTGAGCTGGTTGACGCCGCCTTTCGAGATCACATAGGGCACCTGGTTCGGGATCACCAGTTCCGCATTCACGCTCGACATGTTGATGATGCAGCCGCTCTGGCGCTTGACCATGTCGCGCGCCGCCGCCTGGCTGCACAGGAACATCGATTTCAGGTTGACGGCCATGACGCGGTCGAAGTCTTCCTCGCGCAGGTCGAGGAAGTCGGCCGCGTGCGTGACGCCGGCGTTGTTGACGAGGATGTCGACCCGCCCGAAAGCGGCGAAAGTGGCCTCGAACAGGGCGTTGACATCGGATTTCTGGCTGACGTCGGCGACGAAGTGGCGCGCGGCCTCGCCGAGGCTGGCCGCGGCGGCGGCCACTTCCGGGCGTACGTCGGCCAGCATTACGCGCGCGCCTTCGCGCACCAGGCGCTGGGCGCAGGCCAGGCCGATGCCCTGGCTGGCGCCGGTGACGAGGGCGATTCTATCGGCGAGTTTCATGGTGGGCTTTCACGGAGTTTGGTTGCCGCCATTGTAAAGGCAGGCCTGTCTCCGCGGCAGCCCGTGGTGCATCGCCTACAGCATGATCGGCTTGTCCGGCAGCTCGTTGGGACGCGCGCCCGTGGCCGGGAAATGTTCGCGCAGCAGGCCGTTGACCTGCTCGATCGCCGCCAGCGCCGCGTTGTGGAAGTCGCCGCGCTTGAACCCCTCGGTCATGGTGCGGCACACGGCCTGCCAGGTGGCGGCGTCGATCTTGCGGTCGATGCCGCGGTCGGCCACGATGTCGACCTTGTGCTCGGCCAGGTTCACGTAGATGAGCACGCCGCAATTGTCCTCGGTGTCCCAGACGCCGTAGTCGGCGAACAGGGCGAGGGCACGCTGGCGGTTGCTGATGCCGTCCCAGGCCTCGTCGGTAGGCAGGGCCGCTTCGACGATGAAGCGCAGCTCGCCGCGATGGGTCTGCTCGCCGGTCGTGATCGCCTGCGCGGCCGCGGCCAGGGTCGCTTCGGGAAAGGCGCGGCGGGCGTCGGCCTGGGTGCTGCGCCAGTGGCGGAAGACGCGCGCGAGGCGCTGTCCGAACGGTGCGTGTTCCATTACCAGTCTCCCGAGGCGCCGCCGCCGTCGAATGTGCCGCCGCCGCCGCCGAAACCGCCGCCGCCGAAGCCGCCGCCACCGCCGGAAAAGCCGCCGAAGCCGCCGCCGCGGCTGGCCATGTTGCCGATCACGTTACCGAGAATGAAACCGGTCGCGCCGCCGCCCCAGCCGCCGCGCGACAGGCGCGGGCGGCGCGGCTTGAAGATCGAGCGCACCAGCATGAAACCGAATATCAACATCAAGATGCCAAACATACCAACCCCGCCTCCTTCACTGCCTGCATTGCCTGCCGCCGGGCCTACTTGCTGCGCCGGCTCGGGAAATCGTTCCCGGTTCAGCAGGGTGGCAATCGCGCCCACGCCTGCGACCAGGCCCTCGTAGTATTGGTTCTGACGAAAGTGGGGAGCGATGACGTCCTGCAGCACGCGCTTCGATTGCGCATCCGTCAGCACGCCTTGCACCCCGCGTCCGGCCTCGATGCGCAGGCGCCGCAGCGAACTCGGGTTGTCGCGCGCGACGATCAGGAGCACGCCGTCGTCGACGCCCTTGCGCCCGAGTTTCCATGCCTCGACGACCCGGATGCCGAACTGCTCGATCGCTTCCGGCTCGGTCGACTTCACCAGCAGCACCGCGATCTGGTTGCCGCTCTTGGCCTCGTGCTCGGCAAGAATGGCTTCCAGGCGCTGGCGTTGGCCGCCGTCGAGCATGCCGGCCTGGTCGGTCACGCGCGCGGTCAGCGCCGGCACCGGCTTCAGTTGGGCCTGGGCCGGCGCCGCCAGTACGAAGGCAAGCAGCAACAGCCAGAAGGTACGCAAGACCGTCATCCTTATTTGCCGAAGTTGACCGTCGGTGCGGTCGAGATCGCTTTTTCGTTCTCGACCGTGAACGAAGGCCTGGCTTCGTAGCCGAACATCATCGCCGTCAGGTTGGTCGGGAACTTGCGCACGGTGACGTTATAGTCCTGCACCGAGGCGATGTAGCGCTGGCGCGCCACCGTGATGCGGTTCTCGGTGCCTTCCAGCTGCGACTGCAGGTCGCGGAAGCTGGTGTCGGCCTT
The DNA here is from genome assembly GCF_001424165.1 of Massilia sp. Leaf139. GTDB lineage: Bacteria > Pseudomonadota > Gammaproteobacteria > Burkholderiales > Burkholderiaceae_D > Telluria. Next base: position 194,518 of record NZ_LMOJ01000026.1, on the reverse strand, counting down.
CAAATTCGGGTAGGCCTCGGACACGGCCATCAGGCGCGACAGCGCGCCCGACAGTTCGCCCTGTACCTGCTGGAACTTGGCGAAGGCTTCCGGATTGTTCAGCACTTCCGGAGTGATCTGGAAGCTGGTGGCGGCGGCGCGCGCACGCGTCACGGCTTCGAGCGTTTCCTTCTCGTGCGAGGCATAGCCCTTGACCGTGTTGACCAGGTTCGGAATCAGGTCGGCGCGGCGCTGGTACTGGTTGACCACTTCGCCCCAGGCGGCTTTGGTGGCCTCGTCCTTGGTCTGGAAGTCGTTGTAGCCGCAGCCCGAAAGCAGCGAGCCGGTCAGGGTGGCGACCGCCAGCAGGCGGGCCCAGCGTGCAAAGAGGGAAGGCGATGCGGAAGACGTCATGATGTCCTGTCGGGTGCGAGTTGTCGAATGAATAAAAATATACAGGACTCGTTCGAATCCGGTCGCACAGTCGTGCCTGCGGCCGGGGCCGGCGCTTGGGCCCGGGCCCGTGGCAGGTACAATAGAGGGTTTGCAATGACATTGTTGTCACAATGATTAAGGGGGCTCGCCGTGAATTTCATCGATAAACTCTCCGCGGCCTGGCTCCGCAACGATTCGCTCCTGTGCGTCGGACTCGACCCCGACCTGGGACGCTTTCCAACCCACCTGAAGGATCAACCGGACGCGATTGTCCAGTTCTGCAAGGCCATCATCGACGCCACCGCCGACCTGGCCTGCGCCTTCAAGCCGCAGATCGCCTATTTCGCCGCGCTCGGCGCCGAAGACCAGCTCGAGGAGATCTGCCGCTACCTGCGCACCACCTATCCGCACGTTCCGCTGATCCTCGACGCCAAGCGCGGCGACATCGGTGCCACCGCCCACCAGTACGCGCGCGAAGCCTTCGAGCGCTACGGCGCGGACGCCGTGACCGTCAGCCCCTACATGGGTTCCGATTCGGTCGAGCCGTATTTCGCCTGGCCCGACCGCGGCGTGATCGTGCTGTGCCGCACCTCCAACGCGGGCGGCTCGGATCTGCAATTTCTCGACGTGGGCGGCCAGCCGCTGTACCAGCACGTGGCGCGCATGGTGGCCGAGACGTGGAACCGCAACGGCCAGTGCGCGCTCGTGGTGGGCGCGACCTATCCCGAGGAACTGGCGCAGGTACGGGCGATCGTGGGCGACATGCCTTTACTGGTGCCCGGCATCGGCGCGCAGGGCGGGGATGTGGAAGCGACCGTGCGTGCGGGCAGGACGGCGGGTGGGGCGGGGATGATGATCAGTTCCTCGCGGGCGATCCTGTATGCGGCGCCGCAGGAAGGGGAAGATTTCGCGGCGGCGGCGCGGCGCGTGGCGCGCGAGACGCGCGACGAGATCAACCGATATCGGGGATAAACGATGGCGCCGATGCGCCGTCGCTCAGGCATTTTCAGGCAATTATCGGCGTGTGAACGCGGGCATGCCCGCCCTACGGTAGGCTACGGTTCTTGGTAGTGGTATGACGTAGGGCGGGCATGCGCGCGGGGTCGAACGCCAAACGATCAATACCTGCTCGGCGCAATCGCCTCCACATACTCGTACAAGGCGCCAAGAATCTCCTCGGCGCGCTCGTCCGCCGTTTCCGACAGCGCATCGATCTCGCCGAACAACTGATCCACCGTGCGCGCCCCGCCGGCGCCGTCGAACAGGCGCGCGGCGCGGTGCTCTTCCCACGCTTGCATTTCCTCTTCGCTCAAGGTCTCGGGGAAGTTGCGTGCGCGGTAGCGCCGCAGCAGCTCGGCCAGGCGCTCGTCCTCGAAGGAGGGGCGGGCGCTGGCCAGTTGCGCCGGGGTATGCATGCGCAGCGATTCCAGCTTGCGGCGGTCGTTGTTGGAGACGAAGCCGCCGTAGAGATCCTCGTCGACATCGGTCTCGTTGGCCGCCGCCGGTTTCTGGTAGACCTGGGCCCAGGTCGCCGCCATGTCGGGGCCACTTGCCGCCAGTTGGGCGTGGGCGCGCGCCTGCTCGAGGTCGATGCCCCAGCGCGCCGCCATGGCGCTCGACAGCGTTTTGAGGTTCCCGACCAGCATCGGCGACTTGTTCAGGTGGATGCTCTTGATCGGCAGGCGCGTCACGCCTTCGGGCAGGTCGGCGCTGCGCGTGAACATGCGCTGGCGGATCGTCTCGACGTCCAGGCCGAACAGTTCGGACGGATCGTGGCGGCAATCCCAGACCAGGACTTCGTTCTTGTTGCTGGGGTGCTGGGCCAGCGGCCAGACCAGGCCCAGGCAGCCCTGTTCGGCCGGGAACATGCCCGACACGTGCAGGAAGGGCTGGCGCGCCGTGCGCTCCAGGTGCAGGCCCATTTCGCTGGCAACCTTGTCCTTGCGCCGCAGTTCGAGGCAGAAGTCGAACAGGCGCGGCTGTTTATTGCGGATCAGGCGCGCCAGCGCGATGGTGGCGCGCACGTCGGACAGCGCGTCGTGCGCCGCATCATGCGTCAGGCCGTTGGCGCGGGTCAGGTCTTCCAGCCGGAAGCTCGGGCGGCCGTCCGGATGGGTCGGCCATTCGATGCCTTCCGGACGCAGCGCATAGGTCATGCGCACGACGTCGAGCAGATCCCAGCGGCCGCAATTGTGTTGCCATTCGCGTGCATACGGGTCGAGCAAATTACGCCAGAACAGGAAGCGCGTGACCTCGTCGTCGAAGCGGATCGTGTTGTAACCGACGCCGATCGTGCTTGGCTCGGAAAAAGCCGCCTCGATCTGGCGCGCGAATTCGTGTTCCGGCACGCCCAGCTCAAGGCATTGCTGCGGCGTAATGCCGGTGATCAGGCAGGACTGCGGATCGGGCAGGTAGTCGTTGGCCGGCTGGCAGAACAGCATCAGCGGTTCGCCGACCTCGTTGAGCTCGGCATCGGTGCGGATTGCGGCGAACTGCGCCGGACGGTCGCGCCGCGGCTGGGCGCCGAAGGTTTCGTAATCGTGCCAGAGGAAAGTGTGTGTGCTCATCGTTTTATTGTGGATGCCGCTGAAGCTTCAAGCGTGGCACGGATTGTCGGGGCGCGGTCGCGTTCCGTCAATGTCGTCAGCTCACACACTCACACAATTCCTGCCCGCTTCCTTGGCCCGGTACAGCGCCGCATCCGCCGCTTCGATCAGGCTCGTTTCATTTCCGTTCGGATCGAGCACGGCCACGCCGAAGCAGGCCGTCAGGTGCGGCATCGGCACGCGCATGTCGGGGAAGAGCACGGCTTCGCGCATCTTCTGGCACAGGCGGTCGGCCACCATGTGGGCCAGTTCGCCATTGGTTTCCGGCAGCACGGCCATCAATTCCTCGCCGCCATAGCGCACCGCGAAATCCGATGGACGCAGGCCGTCGCGGATGACGTTCGCCGCCGCGCACAGGGCGGCGTCGCCGACCAGGTGGCCGTGGGTATCGTTAAACTTTTTGAAGTTGTCGAGGTCGACCATGAGCAGGGCCAGCGGGCTGCCCTGGTTGCGGGCACGGGCCACGAGTTTCGGCAGCATGTCGGCCAGCCAAGTGCGGTTGTAGAGGCCGGTGAGAGTATCGTTCAGCGAGAGCTGGCGGTAGAACTCGCCCAGCTTCTGGCGCCGGCGCAGCATGGCATTCGCCGCGCGGATGCGGAAGGACATCAGGCGCAGCAGGTTGCGCGCCACCGCGTTCGAATGGTCGATCAGTTCCCAGGCCAGTTTCGATTCGATGACCAGCAAACGCGTGTCTTCCACTGCGTGCACGGCGTCGAGGTTGGCGGCGTCGTCCAGCACCGATTGCTCGCCCACGCTTTCTCCCGGCAGGATGCGGGTGACGTTGCCGTCCGCGCTGCCGGTGTGGCCGTCGTGCTCGACTTCCAGCATGCCCGACAGCACGATGTAGAGGCGCGCGCGCACCGCGTCTTCGATCGGTTCGCCCGCGCTCAGTTCCAGCACCTCGCAATCGGCCAGCGCGTTCGCGGCGGCCTGCATGTCGGCGCCGCGAAACAGCTCCAGCTTCTCGACCGGGTAGCCGGACTCCCGAAATGATCCGATGTGTTTCAAGACGTTCCTCCGCGTGATCGCTGGAATACTACAAAAATTAGTAAATGAATCAGCAAATAAGCTTGCATGATAAACCATTCGCCGCCGCGTTCCCGCTGGCGTTTCGGAAACAGGAGTGTTTCAATAGCGGCCATGAACGACTCCACCCATCCCCTCGTCGACGCCCTCGGCACGACGCACGCGCCGGCGCCCGCTGCGCGCATCGTCTCGCTGGTGCCCTCGATTACCGAGTTGCTGTGCGACCTGGGCCTGGCGCCGCTGCTGGTCGGGCGCACGGGCTTTTGCATCCATCCCGCCGACACGGTCGCCGCGATCCCGAAAGTGGGCGGCACCAAGGACGTGAATCTCGAGAAGATCCGCAAACTGGCGCCGACCCATGTGATCGTCAACATCGACGAGAACGAGAAGCCGACGGCAGACGCGCTGGCCGAATTCGTGCCCCATCTCGTCGTGACGCACCCGCTGGCGCCGCGCGACAACCTGGAGCTGGCGCGCCTGATGGGCGGCATCTTCGGCGCAGAAGAGGCGGCCGCGCGCTGGTGCGCCGATTTCGAGGCCGAACTTGCTGCCTTGCAGGCGGCGCCGGCGGGCCTGCCGCGCACGGTGCTGTACTGCATCTGGCAGGATCCCTGGATGAGCGTCTCAAGCGACACGTATATCGCGCGCATGCTGGCCGAGATCGGCTGGACGGTGGCGGCGCTGCCCGATGCCAGCCGCTACCCGCGTTTTCATTGGTCGAACGAACTGGTCGCCGGACTCGATGCCGTCTTGCTCTCGACTGAACCCTACCGCTTTACGGAAACCCATGCGGACGCGCTGGAAAAGCAGCTCGGCATACCGGTGCTGCTGGTCGACGGCGAAATGATGTCCTGGTACGGCAGCCGGGCGCTGGAAGGACTGCGCTATCTACGGCAACTGCGGGCAATGCTCGAGCGATAAAAAAAGCGCGGCCAGGGCCGCGCTCGGTGCTGCATTGCGGCCTGAATTACATGCCGCTGGTCAGGTTCTTGTCCTGCTCGGGCGCCAGGTCGCCGTCGATATCGCCGATCGGAACCGGTTCGCGGCGGGCCTTGTCGGCCAGGCGGCCCAGGGCGCTGTCGAGCGCGCGCTTGAGCTTGTTGCCGGCCTGGGTGATGGCCTGGTGCAGGTTCACGCCGTGTTCGTTGACGACGACCGGCGCATAGCCGGTGACGTGGGCTTCCATCATGCAGCGGTTGCCGCCGTCGGCGCCTTTCTGGGCATTCTCATTGCTCAGGTGAACTTCGATGCGGTGCACCTGGTCTTCGAAACGGCCGATGGCGCCTTCCACGACGGATTGCACGTGCTCGTCCAGGCCTTGGTGTTTTTCGATGGTACGGTCAGTGTTAACATTGATTTGCATAAAGATAGCTCCCTTATCAAAGATCTTGGAGCCGATCTTACACTTTTTGTAATTTTTGACGCGTCCCGTACGCTAGGCCTTTTTCGCCTCCTCTTTGTGGTGGGGGAAGCGATCCATTTTCGACAGCACCGGGAACAGCAGCGCCCACACGCCAGACACCACCAGGGTCGCCGCGCCGCCCAGCAGGATCGCGCGCGTCAGACCGAACCAGCCGGCGGTGACGCCCGATTCGAATTCGCCCAGTTCGTTCGAGGCGCCGATGAAGACGGCGTTCACGGCGCTGACGCGGCCGCGGATCTCGTCCGGCGTTTCGTACTGCACCAGCAGGTGGCGCACATACACGCTGACCATGTCGCCGGCGCCCAGCAGGAAGAGGGCGACCAGCGCCACCGTGAAATCGCTCGTCCAGCCGAGGGTGAGGGTGGCCAGGCCGAATACGGCGACGCCGCCGAACATCCATGCGCCCACATGGCGCCGCAGCGGCACGAAGGCGAGCAGGATCGAGCACAGGGCCGCGCCCGCGCCGGGGGCGGTGCGCAGCCAGCCGAGCGCGGTCGGGCCGGCGTGCAGCACGTCGTGCGCATAGGCCGGAAGCAGGGCGGTGGCGCCGCCGAACAGCACGGCGAACAGGTCGAGCGAGATCGCGCCCAGCACGATCGGGCGTGAACGCACGAAGCGCAGGCCTTCCAATAAAGTGTGCCAACTGGCGGGCGCCGTGCTGCGCACCTGGGGCGCGCTTTTCGTCGAGGCCATCAGCACGGTAGCAATCAGCAACAGCCCCGCCGAGACCATGTACACGGTCGTCGGGCCGAACACGTACAACAGGCCGCCCAGCACCGGGCCGGTGATGACGGCGACATGGAAGGTCGAGGAGCCGAGCGCCACGGCCTGGCCGAAATCCTTGTCGGGCACCAGGTTGCGCAGCACGGCCTGCGACGCCGGCATCATGAAGGCGCGCGCGCTGCCGAACAGCACCAGCACCGCGAACACGGGCCAGACCACCTTGCTGCCGCTGGCGGTGAATGCCAGCAGCAGGGCGCTCACCAGCAACTGGGTCAGCATGCACAGCACGATGATCTTGCGCCGGTCGTGGCGGTCGGCCACGTGGCCGGCCCACAGGATCAATACCAGGAAGGGCGCGAACTGCGCCAGCCCGATCAGGCCGAGGTCGAACAGGCTGCCCGTGATCTGGTACACCTGCCAGCCGACGGCGACGCTTTGCATCTGGACGGCCAGGGTGCCGAGGAAGCGCGAGGAAAGATAAAAGGCGAGGTTACGGTTACGCAGGACGGCCAGGCCGCTGGACGAGGAAAGCAGGGACATGAAGGAGGAACATTGACTGGCGAGAAGCCGTCAATTGTGCCTGAATCGGGACGCGGCTGCCGAATGGCTCGATGCGGGGCGATGACCGCGCCTCGTAGGGGTGGTCGAGGCCAATGTCCTTGACCGCGGGTATCCCGGTCGGCTCCACCACCGCCGTGTGATCGACCGTACCGCATGCGCCGCCCACGGTGATCGTTGGCGGCGAGATCATCCGGCACGAAATCGGCGCCGAGCACGAACGACGCGTGGACGGAAGATCCGTCCACCCTACGGCTTAGTCCTGCGCCAGATCCGCCTCGGTCGTAAACGCATCGGCAAAGAACTCCTCCGCCGGCAGCCCGCACTGCGCCACGTACTCATTGCGCGCCGCTTCCACCATCACCGGCGCGCCGCACGCATACACCTGCCAGCCCGAGAGGTCGGGAATGTCCTGCATCACGGCCGCGTGCACGAAGCCGCTGCGGCCCGTCCAGGCGTCCTCCGGCAAGGCGTCGGAGACCACCGGCACATAGGTGAAATCGGGCATGGTCGTCGTCCAGGCCTGGCACAGCTCGTCCATGTAGAGATCCTGCGGCCGGCGCCCGCCCCAGTACAGGCGCACGGGGCGGGTCGACTTCAGGTGCATCAGATGTTCGACCAGCGCCTTCACCGGCGCGAAACCGGTGCCCGAGGCCAGCAGCACGATCGGCTTGTCGGATTCTTCGCGCAGGAAGAAGGTGCCGAGCGGGCCTTCGAAGCGCAGGATGTCGCGCTCCTTCATGGCGCCGAACACGTGGTCGGTGAACAGGCCGCCCGGCAAGTGGCGGATGTGCAGTTCCAGCGGACGCTCCAGGCTCGGCGCGCAGGCGATGCTGTAGGCGCGGCGCTTGCCGTCCTTGAGCAGGAATTCGACGTACTGGCCGGCGCGGTAGGCCAGCGCCTCGGCGGCCGGCAACTGCAGGGTGACGATCGCCACGTCCGGCGCGGCGCGCGTGATCGACTGCACCCGGGTCGGCATCTTGCGGATCGGGTAGTCGCTGCTGCCGCCGATTTCGCGCGCTTCGATCACGACGTCGCCTTCGGGCAAGGCGCAGCAGAACAGCGACATGCCGCCCAGTTTCTCCTGCTCGGACAGGGCGCGCGCCTGGTGCGGCTTGTGCGTCACCGCGCCGCCGACGACCTTGCCCTTGCACGAACCGCAGGCGCCGTTCTTGCAGCCATAAGGCAGGCCGACGCCGGCGCGGATCGCGGCCGACAGGACGGTTTCGTCGGCCTCGCAGGCGAATTGGGTGCCGCTGGGCTGGACAGTGATCTGGAACGTCATAAGGAACAATCTCTGGAATGGTGAATGCGGAAGGCGCCCGGCCCGCCGTGCGGATCTTGCCGGGCCAACAATGCGGCTATTTTACACGCCGCATGTTCTGCGCATGATTGTCGCGCCGGTTAGCGCACACAGCCGGCGCTGCGCTCGCTCAGGGTGTAGCCGCGCGCCGCCAGTTCGGCCTCGACCCCGTCGCGCTTGCCGAAATGGCCCATTCCGATGGCCACCAGCACCGGCGCCGTTTTCGGCAAGGCGTCGAAGCGATCCATCATGTCCTGGGTGCGTTTCACCACGACAGACGCGACATGGGATGGCGACTGCGTGGCGCGCATCGTGTCGTTCAGGGCCTGGATGTCGGCTTTGCGCCAGTCGCCTTCTTCGAACAGGGAGTAGAAACCGGTGTAGGCGGTGAACGCGGCATCGGCCTGGCGGCGATCCTTCTCCATGCGCAGCAGATAATTCGCTTCCGCGCGCACGTCCTCCGGGGTCAGGGCGAAAAAGGCGGCCGGATTGGCGCGCACACCTTCGAGTCCTTCTTCGCGCAGCTGCCTGCTGCGTGCGTGATCGTGCAGGAGCGCTTCGAATGCCGGGCCGCCAAGGTTCACGCCGCGCGAACGCGTGATGTGATACATCACGCGGCCGCGCAGGTAGTACAAATAGTGCGCGGGATGGATGCCGGCGCTGTTCGCGCCGCTCGCGCCCTTGATGGGGAATGCAGTGGGCATGACCTTCACCGACAAGTCGTCGAGCGGCGCTACCAGGTCGGCCGGGAACTGCTGTTTCAGCGTGGCGTTTTCCGCCTTCGAATAATTGAGCACGAAGGCACGCTTGGCTTCCTCGAAATCGACTTCCGTGGCGATCACGCCGATCTCCGGCAGGCAGCGCAGGGTTTCCGCGAGCCGTGCGGCCATGGCCGCATTCGACTGGTGCACGGTAGGCAGGAAATACGCGGTCGCGCCGCCCTTGGTCGCCACCAGCAGCGGATACCCGGTGGCAGCGGCGGCCTGCGCCAGGATCGAACAAAGGGAGAAGGCCATTGCGGCCAGGAGACGCTGCGCCATGCGATGCTTTCAAATGCGGGTGGAAGGAGGGGTCATTTGCCGCTGCGATCGGAGCCGTATGCAGAGACTGCGCGATCATACGGGAGCATGCCGCGTCGATCAATGATGGCGCCGCTCGATTACAATCCGCACGTGAACAAGCCATTTCCTCCCTTTGCACGTCCGCGCCTGCTCCTGATCGGGTGCGGCGATGTTGGCATGCGCCTGCTGCCTTTCCTGTGCGCGCGTTTTCGCGTGTTCGCCGTCACGCGCGATCCGGAGCGCATCGCCGCGCTGCGCGCGCTGGGCGCGGTGCCGCTGCTGGCCGATCTCGACCAGCCGGCCAGCCTGGCGCGTCTGCGCGGCCTGGCCTCATTGGCCGTGCACCTGGCGCCGCCGCGGCCCGAGGGCGCGCTCGATGCACGCACGCGCAACCTGACCCGCGTCCTGACAGCCGGCACCCACCTCGTGTATGTGAGCACGAGCGGGGTCTACGGCGATTGCGGCGGGGCGCTGATCGACGAGACGCGGGGCGTGGCGCCGAAGAATGCGCGCGCCGCGCGCCGGGTCGACGCCGAACGCGTGCTGCGTGCCTGGGCGGTGCACTCCGGCGGCAGCGCCGCGATCCTGCGCGTGCCCGGCATCTACGCGCGCGAGCGGCTGCCGCTGGAGCGCCTGCGCAAGGGTACGCCGGCGCTGCGCGCCGAGGACGACGTCTACACCAATCACATCGAGGCCGGCGACCTGGCGCGCGTCATCGCGCTGGCGCTGTTCCGTGGGCGGCCGGGCCGGGTCTACCATGCAGCCGACGACACGCGCCTGAAGATGGCCGATTATTTCGACGCCGTGGCCGACGCCGCGCGCTTGCCGCGTCCGCCGCGCCTGGCGCGCGCCGCCTTGCGCGAAGCCGTCTCGCCGATGCTGCTCTCGTTCATGTCGGAATCGCGCCGCCTCGACAACACGCGCATGCGGCGCGAGCTCGGCGTGCGTCTGCGCTATCCTGACGTCCACCACGCGCTGGCGCAGTGGCCGCTGGCGCAGTAATGGTTCGCAGTAATAGGTGATAATGACGCCCTTCCAAACGACATTCACCAAGACCGACACCATGACGACCCTGACCTATGAAGCATTCCTGGACGAAATCACGACCCTGCTGACGGAAATTTACGACCTGGACGACGAGGCCGCCATCAAGCTGGTGGTGGACGCCCAGGCCAACGATTATTTCGTCGCGCACGACGACCACGAAGCGATGCGCACCATCGAACAAGCGAAGAAAGAAGCGGTAGCTCTGTTCGAAGCTAGGCAGAACAAGGCGCAGACCCAGAGCCGCCAGCAGTTGCGCGCACGGCACAAAAAGCCTTGATTGTTCATCAAACAGCTGACCCACGCAGATAGTTGCTTGAACAAAAACTAACTTTCCCATTATCATTGAATATCACGGAAACTCACCATATAAACGGTGTGTTTTCCGGATGCGGAGCAGATTTTTCACGATAAATACAAGATTGTGAAAAATTACCTACGGTTCGTGACATTTGGAAAGAATTAAGATGCCAATCAGAAGGTTGCCGGAAGGCGCACAGTACGACCCCAACCGCGTCCTCGACGCAATCATCGAAAAGACCGGCCTGAAGAACGACGCAGCGCTGTCGCGCGCGCTCGAAGTGGCGCCGCCGGTGATCAGCAAGATCCGCCATAACACGCTGCCGATCGGCGCGACCATCCTGCTGCGCATGCACGAGATCAGCGACTACAGTATCCGCGAACTGCGGGCGCTGATGGTGGCGCCGCAAGAGGAAATGGCGGGCGCCTGAGAGAGCACGGTGCGCGGGCGGCCATGAAGGCGGCGCCGGCGCACCGGAGCAAGCGCAGGATCAGGCAGCCTTGACCACGGCCGGGCCGCCGCACCAGGCAGTCTGCACCTCGGCCGCTTTCGGCACATCCGGGCCGGCGCACCAGGCGGTGCGCACGTCGCCCACCCTGGCGACCGCCAGGCCGGCCGCTGCGCCGGGTACATCCGGGCCGGCGCACCAGGCGGTCTGGGCAGCGGCTGCCGAAGGCACGTCCGGGCCCGCGCACCAGGCGGTCTGGACCGAGGCTGCCGAAGGGACGTCAGGGCCTGCACACCATGCGGTCTGGACGGACGCAGCCGAAGGGACGTCCGGGCCTGCGCACCAGGCGGTCTGCACCGACGCTGCCGAAGGCACATCCGGGCCGGCGCACCAGGCGGTCTGCACCGCTGCTGGCCGGGGCACGTCCGGGCCGGCACACCAGGCCGAGTTGACGGCCTTGCTCGCGCCCGGGCCCCATGCCGTCTGCACGTCGGCCGCTTCCGGCGCGCCGTCCATCCGCAGCGGCCGCACATATTCCACCCCGAAGGTCGATTCGTACAGCTCGCGCATGCGCTCGCCTGCCTGGCGCTGCAGTTCGGCGTCGTTCTCGCCCGCCAGGCCGAGGTAAGGGTAGTGGTGCACGAAGTAGCCGAAGGCTTGCTGGCAATCGCGTGCGTATTTCATCGTGTCCAGGATATGGTAGTGCCAGAAGGTGTCGACATCCACGCGCGGCGCCGTCTGCACATGCGGGAAGGCTTTCATCAGGTACAGGAAGCGGCGGTACTCGGTTTCGACGGCATTCGTTTGAGCCAGGGACCAGCCCTCGCCGGATTCCTTGTGCATCAGTTTGGTTTTGATCGGGTTCAAGTCCAGAGCGGCGATGAGGGCGAAGTCGTTGTTCGAGATCATGATCTATCCTTTTGTTTGGCTACTGCATCGGTTATTTAGCATCGGTGTACGGCCTGTCGATGTAGTGGTGCTGGCAAATGGTCAGTCCTCCCCCCAGGTGTCTTTCTCGGCAGTGTTGATGTGAAGCACTGAGATGGATTGTCGACCTCAAGCGTCCGAAAATCGTTGATTTTGCGCAAGTTGAGTCGCGTCAACAGATTTTTGTCGCAAATACGCCTACAGCTCAACGGGCAGTAGGCCTACAAGACCGACGCGTTCACGCCTACAAATCGGAATAGGCCGGATCGACGGGGGCGGGTGTCGGCGCGTGTCCGACGGAGAGGAGATTATTCGCGGCCGGAATCGATACGTGGACGGTCGTGCCGGCATTCGGGCCGCTGGTGATGATGCATTTGCCGCCCAGGATGCGCACCCTTTCCTCGATGCCGACCAGGCCGAAGGAGCCCGGCTTTTGCCCGCCCGCCTTGCTCAAGCCGATGCCGTTGTCGCTGACGGTCATCGAGATCGATTCGGCATCGACGGCCAGTTCGACCCGCACCTTGGTGGCGCGCGCATGGCGCGAGACGTTGGTAAGCGATTCCTGCAGGATGCGGAACAGCGTCGTCGCGCAGCGGTCGCTCACGTGCAGGTCGTTGTGCGACACCAGCTCGCAGGCCACGCCCGTGCGCCGCTGGAATTCGGCGATCTGCCAGTCGACCGCCGCCGTCAGGCCCAGGTCGAGCACGTTCGGACGCAGGTCGTTGATGATCTGGCGCACGCTCTTGATCGTGGCGTCGATCTGCTCGAGCATCCAGCGCGCACGCGTGTGCAGGCGCGGATGGCGCGCGTCGGTGCGCGAGGCCAGCAGGTCGACCTCGATGCGCAGCGCCAGCAGGTTCTGGCCGAGGTCGTCGTGGATTTCCCGCGCGATGCGCTTGCGTTCGCTTTCCTTGATGCTTTCCGCGTGGGCCGCCAGGCGCCGCAGGTTGTCGTTGGTCTTCTGCAGCTTCGCTTCGCTGGCGCGCAGTTCGCCGGTCATTTCCTCGGCGATGCCGATGGCGCGCAGGCGCGAGGAGCTGAGCGTCTGGAACAGCGCGTACAACAGGGCGGTGCCGATCATCCCTGCCAGCATCGCGATCCAGGGCAGGGCGCTGTCGAGCGAGGAATACAGGCTGCGCTTGCTTACCGTGAAATCGATGTCCCAGCCGCGTCCGCCGAAGCCGACCGGCAGCAGCGCCCGGAATTCGGCCTCCTCGTCCGGCACCGCGTCCGGCCGGTTGTCGAAGAACACGGTGCGCTGGTAGGCTCCGGTCGCTTCCGGACGATTCGAGGCCGGAAGCATGCCCGAGATCACGAGCCGCGTCGCGGTTTTCGGCATGTGGTCGAGCACCCCGCGCGCCAGGCCTTCGACAGTGAAACCGATCCCGAGCGAACCGAGGTAGGCGGCGCGGCGCTGGGGCACGTCCTGGATCGGCATGTCGGCGCGGTACACCGGCAAGCGCATCGACAGGCCGATCACGGTCGAGCCCGATTGAATGGGGGCGCCCGTGGAAAACACCTCGCCGGTGTCGCGCGACTGCGCCAGCAGCATCGCGGCGCCCCATTTCGTCTGGATATCGACGCCGACCCGGTCGAGCCAGGCCGCTCCCGGTTCGACGAAGCTCAGCACCGTGTAGTCGGCGCGCCGCCCCTTGGGCCGGATGGCCGCGACCCGTCCGCGGCCGTCGATGTCTTGCAGCATCTGCGCTTCGAAGCGGTCGCGCTCGGCGTCGCGCACGTAATGGGCGAAGTTGATCGATTCGACGCCGGGGAAGTTGTGGGACAGGTCGAGGCCGGCCACATAGCGCCGGAAAGCGTCGCGCGTGACCTGGTCGGTCGTCAGGAAGAGGCTGGCCGTGCCGCGCAGCACGTCGGCATAGGTCTTGAAGCGCCCGTCGAGCGTCGACTGCACCTGGCGCGCCATATGGTCAAAGCGCGTGCGTGCATCGTTTTCGATGGCCTGGCTGGTACTGACGTAGAGGCCGGCGCCGACGCTGAGCGACAGCAATGCGCCCAGCCAGGAACCAAGCTTGATCGACTTGATGCGCTTGACCGGGTTCGACGTCATCCTCATTGCCATCCAATCGATATCCGACTTATTTGATTAGGATCAGAATCCTCTAGTTGGCTATAAGACGAAACCTGTCAGTACTGCTAGTTGTGGGAACGCGTGACGCAAAAAAAATCCCGCCGCGGCCAGGGCCGGGGCGGGATGCTGGACAGGCGTCGTCAGGCGATCACTTGCCCCAGCTGTCCTTCAGTGTCGTGATGCGGTTGAACACCGGTTTGCCGGGTGCCGAGTCGACCTGGTCGGCGACGAAATAACCGTGGCGCTCGAACTGGAAGCGCTGCTCGGGCAGGGCCGCGGCCATGCCCGGTTCGAGGTAGGCGGTGACGGTTTCCAGCGCGTTCGGGTTGAGCAGGGTTTTGAAGTCCTTGCCGCCGGCGTCCGGGTTGGCGTCCAGGAACAGGCGGTCGTAGAGGCGCACTTCCGCCTCCAGGGCCGATGCGGCGCTGACCCAGGTGATGTTGCCCTTGACCTTGTAGTTATCGGCGCCCGGCGTGCCCGACTTCGAGTCCTCGAAATACTTCACGTGCACGGCGGTGACGGTGCCGTTCTCGTCCTTGTCGTAACCGGTGCACTCGACCACATAGCCATACTTCAGGCGCACGCGCGAACCCGGCTGGTCGCCGGTTGGCGGGGTGAAGCGGAAATAGCCCTTGGTCGGGGTTTCCATGAAGTCTTCCTGCTCGATCCACAGCTCGCGCGTGAACGGGAAGCTGCGTACGCCCATTTCCGGATGGTGCGGGTGGACGGGCGAGCTGCACTCGACCGACTCGCCTTCTGGGAAATTATCCACGATCAGCTTCAATGGACGCAGCACGGCGATCGCGCGCGGCGCTTTCGGATCGAGGTCGTCGCGCAGCGAGCCTTCCAGCGTGCTCATGTCGATCCAGCCGTCGGCCTTGGAGACGCCGATGCGCTCGCAGAACAGCTGGATCGATTCCGGCGTATAGCCGCGGCGGCGCAGGCCGACGATGGTCGGCATGCGCGGATCGTCCCAGCCGGAGACGATGCCCTCGTCCACCAGCTGGCGCAGCTTGCGCTTGGACATGACTACATAGGTCAGGTTCAGGCGCGACATTTCGTACTGGCGCGGCACCGGGGGCTGGAAGAAACCGCCTTCGGTCGCGATGGCGACCAGCCAGTCGTAGAAGGGGCGGTGATCCTGAAACTCGAGCGTGCAGATCGAATGGGTGATCGACTCCATCGCATCCGACAGCGGGTGCGTGAAGTCGTACATCGGGTAGATGCACCAGTCGTCGCCCGTGCGGTGGTGGTGCGCATGGCGGATGCGGTACAGGGCCGGGTCGCGGTTGGTCATGTTGGGCGAGGACATCGCGTCCTCGGACATCTTGGCGCGCAGGATATGCTCGCCGTCCTTGTACTTGCCGGCCTTCATGTCGCGGAACAGCTGCAGCGATTCCTCGACCGGGCGGTTGCGGAAGGGCGAGTTGGTACCCGGCGTACCGAAGTTGCCGCGGTTTTTCGCCATGTCTTCGGCGCTCTGGCTGTCGACATAGGCGACGCCCTGCTGGATCATGTATTCGGCGATCGCGTAGAGCTTGTCGAAATAATCGCTGGCGTAGTGCAGGTACTGGCCGTCAGGCTGCTCCCAGCTGAAGCCGAGCCACTTCACGGAATCCATGATGGTGTCGACGTATTCCTGGTCTTCCTTCTCCGGATTGGTGTCGTCGAAGCGCAGGTGACAGCGGCCGGCGTAGTCGCGCGCCAGGCCGAAGTTCAGGCAGATCGATTTCGCGTGGCCGATGTGCAGGTAGCCGTTCGGCTCCGGCGGGAAGCGGGTGATGACCGGAGGCATGCCCTCGCGCTTGTGCGTGCCGGCGGCCAGGTCGTTGTCGATGATGGCGCGCAGAAAGTTGGACGAAGGCGTTGACGGCGGCGTATTGGCCGCCGCCTTGTTCTTGTCGTTACTCATGAATGGTGTTTTGAATAGGTAAAGTTAACGGCATTTTACCGCAGCCGGCCCTGCCAGGGCCCGCCTATGTGGTGGAGCGCACGGTTCGCCCCGTATACAGGGATCATACTTGGGGCGCATTCGCCCGCTTGCAAGGTGGGGGAGGGAGGTCGGCGCGTCCCGCCCTTGCTGTCATGTTGGCGTTTTCTATAGGATAATCTCGTTTTGCCGTTCGTTCGGCACCAGCCGGAGAGTTCCAAAGTGGAAAATTTATACGCGATCCTCGGCGTCGCGCCGAATGCCGGCGACGACGAGATCAAGAAGGTCTACCGCTCGCTGGCGATGCGCTACCACCCCGACCGCAACGACGCGCCGGGCGCGGAAGCGCGCTTCAAGGCCGTGACCAAGGCCTACGAGATCCTGTCGGATCCGGCCAAGCGCGAAGAATACAACCAGAGCGTGAACCACCGCATCGTGCTCGACGCCGAGGCCGAAGCCTTCGAGCTGTGGCGCTCGCTGTTCGCACTGAACGGCGTGACGCTGCAGGCTTGACGCCGCAGAGCCGCCCGGCCCCAGGCCGCACCCACCGCATACAGGACATGAATATGAAAAGAGTACATCCCGAATTTGCCTACCAGTCGCGCGAACTCGAGGGCCAGATCGAAGGCACGCTGGGCGACCCGCCGAACAAGAAGAACTACCAGATGATGGTCGACGCCCTGGTGTCGGAATACGCCGGCGGTTCCGGCATCGACGACGTCAACCTGATGGCCTTCGCCCTGGTCGACAAGATCAAGTTCACCGATCCGAAAGGCCTGCTGCGCGAAGCGGCCGACTACGAGGGCGACGATCCCGCGAAAGTCTTCGCCATGGCCGAGTGCACGGGCGAGGACGGCGCGGCGATGTACGCGTCGATGACGGAAAACCACCCCGAGCTGGCGCGCCAGGCGATCATCACCGCCTTCCTCTACAAGCACCAGGGCCGCTGGGACGACGACGACCAGTCGCTCGACCAGCTCGCCGCGGGCGACGAGGGCGACGACGACCTCGACGAGGAATCCGGCATGGTGTCGGACGACTTCACGCAGATCTTCGACGGCGAAGGAGAACGCGAATGAGCGATGAAGCAAACAAAAGCGCCAACCTGCCCGCCCTGACGAAACAGGTCAGCGAACTGGTGCTGGCCGGCTCGCTGCAGCACGCCGAAGAGGCGTTCTCGCAGGCGGCCGATGAGCACGGCGACTATGCCGTGGCCGAAGTGCTGTCGACCCTGCCGCCGCAGGTGACGGCCCTGCACCTGGCCGGCTTCGACGGCGCCAAGACGTCGCTGGCGACCATGCTGGTGCCGCCCAAGGCCTGGGCCGAGAGCCTGGCCTACATGGCCGCCACCTGGCCGGACAACATGATCGAGGACGACCCCGAGCGCATCGCCGAAGGCCTGTTCAACCACGTGCACGGCGTGGTCTACGCCACCGACGACGAAGACCGCCGCCACGAGCTGCTGGCCGAGGCCTCCGCCACCGACCACGGCGCGACCGTGTTCGCCATCCTGTGGTCGCTGGCGCCGAAGGAGATCATGGAAGTGGCCGGCGAGATCAACCTGAAAGGCCGCTACGTCACGGGCCAGACCTCGTCCGACAGCGACATCATCCCGCTCGCGATCGACCTGGCCAAGGCCAGCGAGGACGGCTGGGAGCGTTCGCTGATCGAGCTGTTCCCGGAATTCAGGCACAGCAACGAGATGGCCGAAGCCGAGTTCCCGGACGATCCGGACGAAGACCCGGACTTCCAGCAGCGCAGCACGCGCGACCTGCTGTACCGCCTGCGCAAGCAGGTGCCGTCGGTACGCACCATGCCAAGGCGCAGTACGCGCAAGAGCATCGGTTCGGACATCTTCTCGTGAGCGGAACGCCATCGATGCTGCCTGCAATCGTCATTGAAAAACTGCCGCGCCTGGTGCGTGCGATCAAGCTGATTCCCGCCCAGGCCGACCCCGACGAGGCGATCGGCCTGGCCGACGAGCTCGCGTCCATCACGGCGATGGTGGCCGAGAAGTTCACCAACGACCGCACCGCCGAAGGCATTCAGCGCGCGCTGCTGCTGACCGTGGGCGGCGTCTCGCTCGGCCTCGAGCACCTGTGCGACGACGACAGCGACGAGACCGCGCTCGACATCCTCATCGACGACGGCGCCGAGTACGTGTTCCAGGCGGGCTTCCGCATGATCCGCGAACTGGCCGCGCTGCCCGAGGACAGCCTGGTCGGCGAATACGACAACGACCCGGTCTATGCGGGCCGCCGCCTGAAGGAGCTGTTCGTCGACATCTGCACCGCCGACCCGGGCGAATCCTGGAGCGGCTACGAGCGCTACCTGGGCCAGGTGCGCCAGCGCGAAAGCGTGCAGGCGATCGTCGACGCCGCCAAGTGGCTGCGCAAGCACCACTACGAAGGCCCGGTCAACGACCCCGACCTGAACGCCGAAGGCGTGATCGCGCTGGCCGTCATCTTCGCCGTCGACGGCGGCACGATCGTCGCGCGCGCGGGGCAGAAGGACTTCGAGCGCTTCGTGAAATCGGTGCGCAAGAACGATCCCGACTACGAGACCGGCTGGGCGGCCCTGCTGGAAAAAATCCCCGCGCCGCACCGCGCCATCATCGCCGAGCGCGTGCAGACCTACCGCGAGCACTGCACGGTGCTGCAGAGCATCCGCACCAAGGCGCCGATGACGCAGCTGATCGCCGAGCTGGAGAACTATGCGGGGTCGGAGCTGGATACCGAGTATCCCTAAGGCTGACCTTAAACCGGTGGGCACGGGGCGCCCACCCTACGGCTGCCCGTAGGGTGGACGGGTCTCCCGTCCACGCGTTCAACGCACGTCCGCGTACCAGGCACGCGCCGGCGGCCCATGCCATTTTTGGCTATCATGGGCAGTTGTAGGGTGGGCGCCCCGTGCCCACACGGACGTTTGCGTTGCGGCGCATTTAACGCATGGACGGGAAACCCGTCCACCCTGCGTCCCTTCGGCCGCACGTTCGCTTCGTCGTAAACACACCTCCGCAAACCGAACCCTCTCCAACGGCCCATGCCATTTTTAGCTATCATGGGCAGTCGAGTTCCAGGACGCACCCATGTCTTCTCCCGCCATCGCCGCCGGCAGCGCCGATTTCAAGCGCATCAACCGCGCCATGGCCTTCGGTGGTTTTTCCACCTTCGCGCTGCTCTACAGCGTCCAGCCCCTGATGCCCCTGCTGGCGCGCGATTTCGTGCTCACTCCCGCGCAAAGCAGCCTGGCGCTGTCGATTTCCACCGCCACCCTGGCCATCTCGCTGCTCGTCTCGAGCATCCTGTCCGAACGCTTCGGCCGCAAGCCCCTGATGGCCGCCTCCATGCTCAGCGGCGGCCTCCTCACGCTGCTGGCCGCCTTCACCAGCGACTACACCCAATTGCTGATCCTGCGCGGCCTGCTCGGCTTCATGCTGGGCGGGATGCCGGCCGTGGCCATGGCCTACCTGAGCGAGGAAATCGAAGGCGCGTCGCTGGGCCTGGCGATGGGCATGTACATCAGTGGCAGCGCCTTCGGCGGCATGTTCGGGCGGGTGCTGGCCTCTGTCATCAGCGACTTCTGGTCGTGGCGCACGGCGCTCGGGCTGATGGGCGCGGCCGGCCTGTACGCGGCTTGGGAATTCTGGCGCAGCCTGCCGGCATCGAAGCGCTTCCGGCCGGGGCAGGGCGGCTTCGCCGGCCTGGTCGAAGGCACGCGCCGCCATGTGCGCGACGCCGGTTTGCCCTGGCTGTTCGCGCTCTCCTTCCTGCTGATGGGTTCTTTCGTCAGCCTGTACAACTACATCGGCTACCGCCTGCTCGGCCCCGAATTCGGCCTGCGCCCGAGCGCGGTCGGCGCCTTGTCGGTGCTCTACCTGCTGGGCATCTTCAGTTCCGTGTGGGCCGGGCGCCTGGCCGACCGGCTGGGGCGGCGCAACGTGCTGTGGCTGGTGATGTCGGTAATGTTTGCGGGCTTGCTGCTGACCCTGTTCGGCAACTTGCTTGCGGTGGTGGCCGGCGTCGGCCTCTATACCTTTGGCTTTTTCGCCACGCATTCGGTGGCCAGCAGCTGGGTTGGCCGCAGGGCGCGCGCACCGCAGGCGCTGGCCTCGGCGCTCTACCTGTTCTTCTACTACCTGGGCTCGAGCGTGGTCGGCTGGTTCTGCGGCTATGTGTGGGAGCACGGCGGCTGGCCCGGCGTCGTCGGCCTGCTGGGCGCCGTGCTGGCAGGCGCGATGCTGATCGCATTGCGCCTGCGCGGCCTGGCGCCGCTCGAGGCCGCGGCCCCGCCCGAGCCTGCGGCGCCGCCCGGCTAAGCCGTCCAAGCTTTGATGCGGGTCATGCCCGCGAGCAGCTTTGCGCTCTTTAAGTTCGGTAACATCGATCTTTGGCAGGCATCAGGCTTGCCCTCGATTCCCGGACAAAGGAGTGCGCATGAACGCGCCCGGCTTTCCTTCCCTCGGCCTGTTCGGCACAGGCCTGAGCCAGCATGCACGGCTCATCATCCTCACCACCAGCCAGGACAGCGGCCTGCCGGAAAGCCTGGCCGCCGAAGCCTTCAGCGGGCGCGAGGCGGTCAACGAACTGTTCCGCTTCGAGGTCGACGCCTTGAGCACCTCGGCCGACCTCGATCTCGACACATTCATCGGCGAAGAACTCACCCTCGGCCTGCTGCAGCCCGATGGCAGCCGGCGCGCCTGGCATGGCCTCTGCACCGAGGCCGCCTGGCTCGGCGCCGACGGCGGCGTCGCGCGCTACCGGCTGCGGCTGGAACCGGCGCTGGCACTGCTGGCGCTGCGGCGTGACAGCTACATCTTCCAGGATCAAAGCGCGCGCGAGATCGTCACGGAACTGCTGGCCGATTACCCGCAGGTCGCCTTCGATTTCGACATCACCCAGGCACTGCCGACGCGCGCCGTCTGCACCCAGTACCGCGAGAGCGATCTCGACTTTTTCGTACGCCTGCTTGCGTCGGAGGGCCTGAGCTGGCGCTTCGAACACGAATCGCAGGAGGACGGGCAGGCGCGCCACCGCCTTGTCATCTTCGACAGCCGCGCCAGCGCGCCGGCGATGCCCGGCGGCGACATCATCCGCTTCCACGGTGTGCGCGCCACGGAACGCGACGACGCCATCGACGGCTTCAGCGCCCGCCGCCGCCTCGCCGCGAATGCCGTCGCCATCAGCAGCTGGGATCCCGCGCAACTGCTCGCCCCCGGCTGCGAGCAGCGTTCCAACCTCGATGCGGGCGAGCTGCCGACCCTGTGGCTGTACGACGGCAGCGGCGAGCGCATCGCCGGCACGCGTTCCGAGGCGAACACGCACAGCGAGTTGATGCTGCAGGCGCTGGAAGGAGAGAACAAGGTGTTCGAGGGCAGCGGCGCGGCACGGCGCCTGGCCGCCGGCCATGGTTTCCAGCTTACACAGCACGACCGCTATCCGGACGGTGAGAACGCCTTCACGGTGCTGTGGGTAAGCCACGAGGCGCGCAACAATTTCGACACCGGCATCACGCAGGCAAATCAAGGCATGGAGCGCGGCACTTACCGCAACCGCTTCGGCTGCGTGCGCGACACGGTCGCCATCGTGCCGGCACTGACGGCGGCGCCGCACGCCATCACGGCGCCGGGCCCGCAATGCGCACGCGTCGTCGGCCTGGCCGATGCGGTGTCGACCACCACGCGCGACCACCAGGTGCGCATCCAGTTCGCCTGGCAGCGCGGCGCCCGCCCGAATCCCGGCGGCCTCCCGCACAATACCGACGAAACCGGCTGCGCCCCGGGCGACGAGCGCTCCGGCACCTGGGTGCGCGTGGCCGAAGCGCTAGCCGGCCCCAACTGGGGCACCCTGTTCACGCCGCGCGTCGGCACCGAAGTGCTGGTCGATTTCATCGAAGGCGACATCGACCGTCCCGTCATCGTCGCCCAGCTGTTCACCGGCGCGGACCTGCCGCCTTTTGCGGCCGGTGTCGATTCCGGCGTCGATCACGCCGGCACCCTGTCGGGCATCCATAGCCATAACTTCGACGGCGGCGGCTACAACCAGTGGCAGATCGACGACACGCAAGGACAACTGCGCACCCGCCTCGCCACCAGCACAGCCGCCACCCAGCTCAACCTCGGCTACCTGATCCAGCAATCCCCCGGCTACGCCCAGCGCGGCGCCAACCGCGGCAGCGGTTTCGAACTACGCACCGACGCCTGGGCCGTCGTGCGCGGCGGGGAGGGCGTGCTGCTCTCGACCAGCGCGCGTGCGCAGCAGGGCTGCGGCGTCAGCTCGACGCAGATGGACGCGGCCGAGGCATTGTCCCAGTTGAAGAGCGCCGGGTCGCTCGGCAAGACCCTGGGCGACGCCGCCGCCCAGCAGCAGGCCCTGTTCAGCAAGGACGCCTTGCAGGCCCAGTCGGATTTCATTGACGAGATCGATCCGAAGAAAAAGGGCAAGCATGCGGGTGCCGTCAACGGCCAGCCCGCATTGAAAGCAAAAGTTTGCTCGCGCGGGCTCGATGGGGAGCAGCCGGTCGAGAGGTTCGGCTCGGCCGCCGTGTTGATGGACTCCGCCGCCAGCATCAACTGGGCCACGCCGGCCTCCACCGTCATCTACGCTGGCAAGCAGCTCTGCTGGACGACGCAATCGGACTTGCATATGACGGCGGCGCACACGGTGTCGACGGTCGCCGCCAACGCGGCCAGCCTGTTCGCCCATGCCGGCGGCATCCAGGCGATCGCCGCGAACGGGCCGGTGTCGCTGCAGGCGCATACGGATGGGCTGGAGAATATCGCGGACAAGGAGATCACGGTGATCTCGGTGAACGACTGCATCGAGATCAAGGCCAAGGAAAAGATCGTGCTGCAGGCGGGGCAATCGGCGGTGACGCTCGAGGGTGGGGATATTACGTTTGCTTGTCCGGGGAAGTTTTCGGTGAAGGGAGGCAAACATTTGTTCGACAGCGGGGCGAATAAAACTGCGAATCTGTCGAATCTGCCCGGCGAATTGAGCGAAGGGGCGAAACACTGGATTGCTCTGCACTATCTGGATCCTGAGCTAGCTGAAGGAATACCCGAGGTCGACTACCAGATCCATTTTGAGAAAGGCACAGTACTGTCGGGAACACTTGACAAGGAAGGCAAGGCGCTACATCAGAACGTGCTGAATGCGCCTGTAAAAAAAGTTGTGTATGCGCCCCGCACTCCGACAAAAGAGCAGCCACACGACCCTTTAGAGAAGCTCATCGGTTGATGCTTGTTTCACGGCGAACCCCATCCGTTTAAAAAGGATATCTATGGCAGACGTAAATGCTACCCAGATGCGTGACGCCTTGGCATGGGCGACAGGCGATAGTGAACCTGCTGAGCTCAGTAAAAACCCTTTCGTATGGTTCTGGGAGGCTGTCGAAGGCGATTTCAACGAAGACAGGTCAACGTCTCAGATCTTGGTAGACGCTGGAATTTCCATGATTCCTTTGGTTGATCAGCTATGCGATGTGCGGGATCTGATAGCGAACTGCCGCAAACTTTCGCGGGATCATACCGATGTGTGGAACTGGGTTGCACTTGTGCTGACGCTTATTGGATTATTTCCAGCGTTAGGCTCACTGGTGAAGGGCGTACTTAAAATATTTTTTGGTTTTGTTAGACGCACCGGTGGGCAGAAGGTAGTGGAAGCAGTCGACGCGGCAATGAGCTGGATTATCTCTTTCCTACGGCGACGGCAAGTGCAAAAATATCTAAAAGAACACAAAGTCGATGAGGCTTTGAAATGGCTTGCTGCTGAAGTAAAAGTTGTTCGAACGAAGCTAAAAATAAGCGAACTTACGTCTGCGTTTGATAGGGTTGTTAGTATAGTTGAGGCAATGAGTTCTAAAGTAGAGTTTGTTCCAATTCTCGGCGGTAAAGCGAAGCAGGCTCTTTCGGAAGTAAAAAAAAATTCGGCTGTTAGCAGACAAATATCTGGCAGAAGCATTGAAGCCGGTGCAACATGTACTTGACTCCGTCATAATAAAGCTGGAACGAGAAGCACTACAGCAGCAGAAGGGAATTGTGAATGTAAGAAATGTGCATTTCAGAGGGACATTGCCTGAGGCGAAAGCGATCTCGTTAATGCGTAATAAAAGAACGCGCCCCAGCTGGCTCAATGATGGCACCTCCTTGCAATGGTCACAAGCGAAAGTTGCTTCGTTTAGGCCGGTTGTTGATGCCAGGGTGAAAGACGGTTGGCCAAATCTCACGGATAGCAATATCAAGTATTTTCATAAATTGGTTAGCGTTGAGATAAAAGGCCCGGCGCGGTTGTACCGGATTTTATCCCCGAATAGCAGGGCGATGAGCGATTGCTGGGTTAGTGAAAAAGTTTTCAATGACATCCAAAACTCGTCTGATCCCAAAGCGGCGTGGCGTAAGTTTCTCGCGGTGTGGCCTGATTGGAATGCAAATGGTCAATTTGTGATTTACGACATTCGCCCTGCGGAATCGCTTAAAGTCTGGAAAGGCCCAGCTTCTGGGCAAACTAAAGACGCTCTGCCGGAATCTCATCTAGAAGGAGGGTGGGAACAGATCGTTTTCAACATTGCCCGAGCAGATCCTCGGAATGATGTCGTGCGGTTCTATCAGTTGAAAGGCGGTCAAAACAATATCTTGAGAAACGCCATATCGCAAGCAGAATTTAACAAGCTCTCTGGTGCGCAAAAAAAGGATTATATATCGATTCGTGAATCGATAACCCATCCAAATATCAGTGGGCCGTTCGACACAGGCTAGGGATACACTGATTTCGAAGGGGCTGGTTTCTCGGGAAGAATAGGTCTTCCACATCTGCCGGGTCAAGCAACGGTTTTGGGAAAATAATCGCGTTATCACCCCGAATTCCATATTCACTAAAAAATTCATGCATGTGAGGTTGATGATGGATCTATCCCAATGGCAGAAAAAGCAGGCTATCTTACTGTATCACTTTGCTTCGTTGAGTTATCTCGAAGGTCTAAGAGATCGTGTGCATGCGCTAAGAGTTTTTGTGGAGGACGTTCTCGATACCAGCGATGCGGAAGGCCGAGACGTATATCTCCGAAGTAAGCAATGGGGAAATCGTAATACAGGAGAAAACTGGGCAAATAATGGTTGGCCTTTGTTAAGAGAGTTCCAGCAGTCCGTCATACAGAACATTGCTGATCAAAGATCGAACATCTTTCACAAAACAGGTGCATACCAGTGTGCCCGGGCTATTAGCGAATTCTCCATGCAGTGGGCGACCCCGATGGAGCAGAATCAATTTGATGAAATGTTCGAAGAACTATACAAGTACGCAGGATACATCGACGAAACGATGGAGCGAACGACGGCTGCGACCAGGTGGGACGACTTTGGGTTGACCTTGGCATGGCAAAGCCATTCAGCTCTATTTCCTGTCCTACCGAAAGTAAAGGTTCTTTCTGATCTTACGGCAGACAGTGGCCAATTACCGCCAAAGACAGGCGTGTACGTGTCAATGAACAATCCCGACGCGGCGTTGCAATTTGCATGGACTGGCTCATCCAGCGGTCGGCTATTGGACGCTACGACGTTTAATGCCACAGGAAAAGCCGCACTAGCAGCAGTTGGCAGGGCGGGATTATGGATGGACGGTAAAGCCATGCTTCAATTTGTCCTTGATAAGTCAAACCAAGACCTAACCGGTGATCCGTTTTTTGAAGATTCACAGACTTCGGAGCTCGCCCCGAGTCTGGTTGCTCGCAACGCCTTTACTTCAGCTCCGTCGCGGTGGTGTTATGTAGAGCTTGTAAAGGATGAGTATGAAACCCTGAGGTTTGAACTGCAACCAGCGCAACTGGAGACCTTGCGTGCCATGGCTGGTGAACAATGTATGAAAGAAGGGTTCTATTTTTCCCCAGCTGCAGCGAATTCACGCCGCCGTTTTCATTGCGGCGAACGATTTCCAGCCGTGAACTCTGATTACGGGAAAACAATCTGGCAATGGGATGGAGATTAAGAAGATTAGTTTCAACCAAGTTGGCGCAGAGAATCAGAGAGGGTTAGTGAGTCAATGGATAAAGATGGGAAAAATATCGTTGGTCTTATATCAATAATATTTTTTTATAGTCGTTGCTTTGCAAGGGGTAATACAAAGCACACGAGAGGTTGAAAAAACGGCGGAAAAGTTCACGGGTTCATTTGTAATAACTCAACCGGAGCATTTGTCTATCTGACCGCAGCTGATTATTCTAAGCCATAGTCACTGACATGGGGTTATCGAGATGGAAACGGTACATTGATGAGCTTTGTCCAGCTGTCACCGGCCGGTCGTCAGTCACCAGCACGGCGGTCGCAGTCTTAGTCAGCAATAATGCAGGGGCGCGCACCTTATCCTGATCCAGCGCTAAAATGATCCGCTCTCTTTATGTTCAGGAGGTCATCATGCTGCAAGCCAACGAAATCCAGCAACGTTACAGCCATCTGCAGCAGACCATCGGTGAAGCCGAGCAGGCCTGCAGGGCGTCGCAGGATACGCCGCCCGAGATGCGTGATTGTATCGAGCGCATTGCGCGTGAAGTGAAGCAGGCGCGCGATGTGATGCAGTCGAACGATGAGGCGCGCATCGTCCAGTGCGTCGACAGCCTGGAGGACATGGGCGACGAGGCCAAGCGGATCAGCCGTTCCAGCAAGCAGGTGCCGGCGCATCTGGAGGCGGTCGTCACCCGCGTGCATGCCGAGCTGTCCGACTTCAAGCACAAGCTGCACTAAACAGCTGCACTAAGCAGCTTCCGCCGGCCCACGCAACACGCGTGGCCGGCGTTTTCCACACCGCTTACACCACCCCGCGCGCCTTGAGCGCCGCGATCTCTTCCTCGCTCCGTTCCAGCACTTCGCGTAGCACCTCGTCGGTATGCTCGCCGAGCAGCGGTGGCGCCTTGTCGCTCGTTGCCGGCGTGGCCGACATCTTCATCGGGCTGCGTACCAGCGTGACCTTGCCGGCGCTCGGGTGCGGCAGCTCGACCGCCATGCCGCGCGCCTGCACCTGTTCGTTGGCGAAGACTTCGCCGACGTCGTTGATCGGCCCGCAGGGCACGCCGACCGCTTCCAGTTGCGCGATCCATTCATCGCGGCTGCGGGTCGCCACCATCTCCGCCAGCAGCGGCACCAGCACGTCGCGGTGCTGAACGCGCGAAGGATTGGTCGCGAAGCGAGGATCGCGCGCTAGTTCGGGGCGGCCGCCGGCTTCGACGAACTTCTGGTACTGGCCGTCGTTCCCGGCCGCGACGATGATGTGGCCATCGGAGCACGCGAAGGTCTGATACGGCACGATGTTGGCGTGGGCATTGCCCCAGCGCCTGGGCGCCTTGCCGCTGTTGAGGTAATTGCTGCCGACGTTGGCCAGCATCGCCACCTGCGTGTCGAGCAGGGCCATGTCGATGTACTGGCCTTCGCCGGTACGGTCGCGATGGGTCAGCGCGGCCAGCACGGCGATGGTCGCGTACATGCCGGTCATCAGGTCGGTCAGCGCCACGCCGGCCTTTTGCGGGCCGCCGCCGGGCAGTTCGTCGCGCTCGCCCGTCACCGACATCAGGCCGCCCATGCCCTGGATCAGGAAGTCGTAGCCGGCGCGGTGCGCATACGGCCCGTCCTGGCCGAAGCCGGTGATCGAGCAGTAAACGAGATCCGGCTTGACCGCCTTCAGCGACTCGTAGTCGAGGCCATAGCGTTTCAACTGCCCGACCTTGTAATTTTCCAGCACCACGTCCGCATGGCGCGCCAGGTCGCGGATCAGGGCCTGGCCTTCGGGCGTGGCGATATCGACCGTCACCGAGCGCTTGCCGCGGTTGGCCGAGAGGTAGTATGCCGCTTCGCCCGTGTCCTGGCCGTTCGCGTCCTTCGCATACGGCGGGCCCCAGGCGCGCGTGTCGTCGCCGCAGCCGGGGCGCTCGATCTTGATCACGTCGGCGCCAAGGTCGGCCAGGTTCTGCGCACACCAGGGGCCGGCCAGCACGCGCGACAGGTCGAGCACGCGAATATGGCCCAGGGCCTTGGGCGCAGCTTTTACGTTGTCGGATTCGGTCATGATGTTTTCGCCAAGCTTGTCGAGCGGCGATTATAGCCGGCCGCGTTCGACGATCCGCACCTCGCGCGACGCCGGCTGCAGGCTCGTTTCGATCAGTGCGAGCGCCAGATCCGGCCGCGCGGCGCCGCACATGAAGATGTCGGCCGCGGCGAAGCCGACCTCGGGCCAGGTGTGGATCGAAATATGCGATTCGGCCAGCAGCAGCACGCCGGTCACGCCCATGCCGGGGCCGAAGGTGTGGAAGTGGCTGTGCAGGATGCGTGCGCCGGCGGCCAATGCCGCTTCGCGCAGCAAGACGTCGATGCGATCCGCATCGGTCAGCAGTTCGGGCGCGATGCCGTGCAGGTCGGCGAGCAGGTGCAGACCGGCCGGGCGGTGAACGCTGCTCACTTGTGACCGCCGCCGCCGTAATAGCCGCCGCTGCTGCCGCTGCCGTAATAGCGGCCGCCGCCGCCGCTGCTGCTGCTGGTGGAACTGAACATCGACACCCAGGACAGGATGGTGATCACCGCAACCACGACGACGGCGTAGAGGACATAGTATTTTTTCATGCGCTCATTCTTTCCAGGGCGCGAACATGGGCGGCAGCACCAGGGCCAGCGCGCCGAGGGCCAGAAGGAAGAACACGCCCGAGAAGTTAAACAGTAGTGGGATGAAATTCAGCCCGAGCAGCCACAAGACCGAGCGGCCGATCATGTCCCACATCCCGGCCTTGCCGGACGCGGCGCCGCTGGCCGGCTGCGCCGCCTGCTTGGGGGCGGCCGTGCCGAACCAGGCGCGCAGCTGGTCAAGGGCGACCGGCGTCGAGCGCGTCCAGGTCAGTTCCTCGCGCGTGCGTTCCGCCGCCAGGCGCGCCGTGCCGCGCTCGAATTCGGCCACGCGCACGCGCTCGCCCTGCGCCACGCGCCAGTTGAAGGCGCCGATCACATAGGTCACGGTCGCCTCGTACTCGTACAGGCGGCGGTAGGCGATCTTGTCGAGGCTGACGGAGAGCGCATCCGGCTCGGCCGGCTGCGGCCAGGCGTCGAGCACCGTCGCGCGCGACCAGCCTTCCTCGGTCTCGACCAGCCAGAAGAAGTCGCCCGCGGGCGTGAACATCAGGTATTCGCTCCACTCGCTGCCTTCCTCGTCCATGCGCACCATGGCGCCGAGTACGCGATAGGCCTTGTCGCCGATCTTCGCGATCGCGCCCAGAGGCAGCGTCATCGCACGGCGCTCGGCCTGTTCGCCCTTGGTCAGCACCTGCACCTGCGGCGTGGCCGCATCCAGGCGCGTGCTGCAGGACGGGCAGACCAGGTTGCTGGCCATGCCGGGCAGGTAGCCGATCGCGAAGCCGCATGCGGGGCAGAGCAGGGACTCGACGCGGCCGCGGTACTTGCCGGCGCTATCCTTGATCTGCTCGGCGTCGCGCAGCAGCTGGAATTTCAGGTCGGGCAGGGTGACGGCGAAGCCCTTGTAAAGCAGCGGCGCGTCGCCGTCGGAAAAGTCGAGCGTGACGAAGGCGCGCTCGCGGCGGAAGTCCGCCACCCGTGCCTTCCAGCCGGCTCCGACGCGAAACGGCAGCTCGCCCTGGCCGCCGATGCAGTCGGCCTCGCGCCGGTCGGCCGCGGTGAAGTGGCCGTCGCCGATCAGGTAGGTTTTCCCGGGGAGGATGTCGCCGAAGGCGGGCCAGCGCGTCCAGCCGTTCGGCTGCGGAATGGTCAGCATGTACTGGCCGGAGGCGTCGCCCAGCCAGCCGGCTGCGCCGTCGTCGAACAGCAGGTACCACTCGTTCCAGAACCCGTCCGCATAACGCAGCTGGATGCGCCCGACCACGGTGAAGCGGCGCCCGGCGTGCACGCCTTCCGCATTGATCTGCAGCGGCGAATAATCCTCCAGCACCTGCGCCATCTTGCCCAGGTCGCGCACGGCATCGGCGTCCTTGACGATGCTGGCGCGGCAGAACTCGCACACGGCCATGACGGAGGCGTGCGAGCGGAATTGAACCGGTGCGCCGCAGGAAGGACAGGAAACGTTCTGCATCGACGCGCGCTTAACCGATCAGCTTTTTCAGCAGCTCGGCCTTCGTGCTGTCGTAGTCGGCGGCGGAGATCAGGCCCTTGTCGAGCAGGGCCTTGAGCTTGCCGAGGCGCTCCTCGATCGGCTCGGCCGCCGGTGCCGCAGGGGCAGCCGGTGCGGCCGGGGCAGCCGGCATGGCCGGCTGCGCGAAGGCGCCGCCCATGCTCTGCGCCATCGCCTGGCCGACCGCCACGCCGGCGCCGACGCTGGCGCCGATGCCGGCCAGGCCCCCTTCGTTCTGCGCCGCCAGCGGGATGCTGCTGGCGACCTGGAACTGGGTGAAGCCGCCCATCTTGTCGGCGCCCAGGCCGCCCTTCATGCCGGCCGAGATGCGCTCGTCCAGCGCCGCCTGCAGTTCTTCCGGCAGGCTGACGCTGGCGACATTGAATTCGTCCAGGCCGATGCCGTAGCGGGCGAAGGCGACGATCAGATCCTTGCGCACCTGCTGCGCCATCAGCGCCTGGTTGGCCGCCATGTCGAGGAAAGCGACGTTGGACGTGCCCAGCGAGGAGGCCATGGTCGCCATCAGGATGCCGCGCAGCTGGTCTTCGACCTCGTCGCGGGTGTAGCTGGCGCGCGTACCGCTGATCTCGGTGAAGAAGGCGCGCGGATCGGCGATGCGATACGAGTACATGCCGAAGGCGCGCACCCGGATCATGTCGAAGTCCTTGTCGCGGATCGTGATCGGCTGCGGCGTGCCCCATTTGCGGCCGGTCTGCAGGCGCGTGCTGAAGAAGTAGACATCCGATTTAAAAGGCGAATCGAACAGCTTGTCCCAGTTCTTCAGGTTGGTCAGTACCGGCAGGGTGCGCGTGGTGAGCGTGTGCGAACCGGGGCCGAAGACGTCGGCGATGCGGCCTTCGTCCACGAACACGGCCATCTGCGATTCGCGCACGTTGAGCACGGCGCCGTTCTGGATTTCAAAGTCCTGCATCGGATAGCGCCAGGCGAGGACGCCGTCGACTTCTTCGTTCCACTGCAGGACGTCGATGAACTGCTTCTTGATGAATGAACCGATGGACATGATGGACTCCGTAAAACAATAAGGTTTTCGACCGTCTGGCAAAGCCCCCAGGGCAAGGCGATTAGTACGGCAAGACAATGCAACGCCGCCATGGGGGCTTTGGCAGGCGGTCGCTAGGAAATGCTGCCGGCGTTGATGAGGCCGATGGACAAGGAAATGGCGCCGAGCAGGCCGCCGAAGGCGCAGTTGTTGGCTTCGATCTGGTCTTTCGACATGCGCAGCAGGCGCGTGGCGACGACGAAGACCATCAGCTGGACGATCATGCCGACCGCGCCCCAGCCGATGAACTGATAGTAGCTGCCGGTGTAGGTGAGGGCCGCGGCCACGGTCACCGAGAAGCCGAGCAGGGTGCCGCCCAGCGACAGGGCCGCGGCGCCGTTCCCCTCTCGGATCAGGTGCACCTCGTCATACGGCGTGACCCGCGTGTACACGACAAAAAATGCCATGACCATGGCGATGGCTGTCGCGAGGTGCAGCAGATAGGCTAGGATGGCGGGCACTCAGATTCTCCCAAGAAAATTATCTTTTTGATGACGCACCGCGATCTTAGAACAAAAGCCGTTTCATGACCAAAAGAATTCTTATACTGTCGGTATTCGTCGTCGCATCCTGTGGCCTGGCCTACGAACTGATCGCCGGCGCCCTCTCGAGCTACCTGCTGGGCGACTCGGTCTTGCAGTTTTCGACCATCATCGGCTGCTACTTGTTCGCCATGGGCGTCGGCGCCCACTTCTCGAAATATGTACGCGACGAGGACGTGCTGGGGCGCTTCATCGACATCGAACTGGCCGTCGGTCTGATCGGCGGCGTCTCGGCCGCGCTGCTGTTCATGGCCTTCACCTGGATGGCCGGGCCCTTCCGCACGCTGCTCTACACGCTGGTCTTCCTGATCGGGATGATGGTCGGGATGGAAGTGCCGCTGGTGATGCGCGCCCTGAACGAGCGCAATACCGAATTCGCCGAGCTGGTGAGCCGGGTGCTGACCTTCGACTACCTCGGCGCGCTGGCCGTCTCGCTGCTGTTTCCGCTGGTACTGGCGCCGCATCTGGGCCTGGTGCGCACGGCCTTCCTGTTCGGGATGCTCAATGTCGGCGTGGCGCTGTGGACGCTGTACGCCTTTCGCGCGGAACTGGCGAACCTGGGCGGACGGGTGCTGCGCGCCTGCGCCGTGCTGTTCGCACTGGCGCTGGGCTTCATGCTCTCCGACCGCATGGTGGGCTGGGGCGAGCGCAGCCTGTTCGGCGACGAGATCGTCTATTCGAGCACGACGCCTTACCAGCGCCTCGTGATCACGCGCTGGAAGGACGACCTGCGCCTCTACATCAACGGCAACCTGCAGTTCTCCTCGCGCGACGAATACCGCTACCACGAGGCGCTGGTGCATCCGGCGCTGCAGCAGCTGCCGTGGGCGCGGCGCGTGCTGGTGCTGGGTGGCGGCGACGGCCTGGCGCTGCGCGAAGTGCTGCGCTACAAGCACATCGAAGAGGTGACCCTGGTCGACCTCGACCCGGCCATGACCCACACTTTCGCCACCCGTCCGGAACTGGTGAAGCTCAACGCGCATGCCTTCGCCGACCCGCGCGTGAAGGTCGTGAACGCCGACGCCGGCGTCTGGCTGAAGACGATCGACACCCTGTACGACGCGGTCATCGTCGACTTCCCCGACCCGTCCAGCTTCGCGCTCGGCAAACTGTATTCGGTGCCCTTCTACGGCATCCTGAAAAAACACGTGGCTGCGAACGGCCTGATCGTGGTGCAGTCGACCTCTCCCTATTTCGCGCCGAACGCCTACTGGACGATTGACGCCACCCTGCGCGAAGTGGGAATGCGCACCTGGCCTTACCACCTGTACGTGCCCTCG
The DNA here is from genome assembly GCF_001424165.1 of Massilia sp. Leaf139. Lineage (GTDB taxonomy): Bacteria > Pseudomonadota > Gammaproteobacteria > Burkholderiales > Burkholderiaceae_D > Telluria. Next base: position 161,675 of record NZ_LMOJ01000026.1, on the reverse strand, counting down.
TTCGGCGAATGGGGCTTCATCATGGCCTCGCCGCAGGCGCAGTACGCGCCGCCGGAACGTTATGCGCTGCCGCTGCGCTACCTGAACGCGGACACGACGCGCGCCATGTTCAGCTTCCCGCCGGACATGCAGCGCCGCCCGATGGCGCCGAACCGCCTGAACACGCAGTCGCTGGTGCACGAGTTCGAGCAGGACTGGAACGGGGTGATCCGCTGATGGATCGCCGTTCCTTCCTGGTGTCGGCCGGCGGCGCCGGCCTGGCCGCGCTGGGCGGCGCCGCCGGCTTCGCGCGCTGGCAGGAGATCGCACCGCACCTGCACTACCCGGGCCGCGCAGAGGGGCACTTCCTGCGCGACCGGGGCGCGCTGCCGGCAGCATCGACGGTGCTCGAGACCGACGTCCTCATCCTCGGCTCGGGCGTGGCCGGCGTCAGCGCGGCCTGGAAGCTGGGGAAGGAGGGCGCGCGCGCCCTGATGATCGACGGCCCGGAAGCCTTCGGCAACGCGGCCGGTGCGCGCTATGGCGATCTGGAATGCCCGACGGGCGCCCACTACCTGCCGCTGCCCTCGATGGAGGCCACGCACCTGCGCGCAATGCTGCACGACGCCGGCGTCATCACCCACGGCCACCTGGACGCGCGGCCGACCTATGACGAACGCTTTCTCGTGCACGCGCCGGAAGAGCGCCTGCTGGCCGGCGGGCGCTGGCAGGACAGCATGATCCCGGGCGCTGCCCCGGCCGACCTGGCCGAACAGCGCCGCTTCTTCGCCGCGATGGAAGGGCTGCGCGCGCAGCGCGGGGCCGACGGGCGGCGCATGTTCGTGTTCCCGTCGGCGCTGTCCTCGCTTGATCCCATGTACGCGGCGCTCGACCGCATCAGCTTCAAGGACTGGCTCGATCGGGAAGCTTACCGCTCGCCCGGCCTGCACTGGTATCTGAACTACTGCTGCCGCGACGACTACGGCGCGCGCTACGAGCGCATCTCCGCCTGGGCCGGCCTGCATTATTTTGCCGGCCGCAGCGGCCACGCGGCCAATGCCGAGGATGCCGCCGTGCTGACCTGGCCCGGCGGCCTGGCGCCCCTGGTCGCGAGCATCGCCGCGCGTTCGGGCATCGAACGGCGTCCTGGCACGGCAGTATCGGTGCGGCAGAGCGGGGAAGGCGTCGAGGCGCTGTGCTTCCGGCTCGAGAACGGCGTGCCGCGCACCTTCCTGGTCAGGGCGAGGAAGGCGATCTGCGCGATGCCGCTGTTCGTCGCCGCGCGCGTGGTCGAGGGCATCGCGCGCTTCGGCTTCGATCCGAAGCGGGATCTGCCGGCTTACGCGCCCTGGTTGGTGGCGAACTTCGTCATGAAGACCGCGCCGCGCGAAGAACATGAAACCCACGGCGACCTGCCGCTGGCCTGGGACAACGTGGTGCAGTCCGAGCCGGGCCTGGGCTATGTGGTCTCGACCCACCAGGACATCCGCGTGCAGCCGGCCGAGCGCAGCGTGTTCACGGCCTATGTCGCGCTGTCCGACCGCAATCCGGCCGAGGCGCGCGCGTGGATGCAGAAGGCGCGGCCAGAGGAGCTGCTGGCGCTGGCCGGCGCCGATCTGCAGACGGTCTATGGCTGGCGCCTGGCGCCCTGCGTCGAGCGCGTCGACATCACCCTGCGTGCGCATGCGATGGCGATCCCGGCGCCGGGCTTTCGTGCGAATGCGGGCCTGGCCGCGCTGCGCGAACTGGACGGCCCGATCCTGTTCGCGCATGCCGACCTGTCCGGCTTCTCGGTGTTCGAGGAAGCGTCCTGGTGGGGCTGGCGCACGGCGGAAAAGGCGCTCGCCTAAGCGCTCTCGGTGCGGTGGCCCGGCTCGCGCAGGCCGGCGTCGTTGAGCTGTTCGGCGAACAGGTCGCGCTCGCGGTCGACGATGTCGTCCACGGTGCGTTCGTCCAGGCCCATCGATTCGAGGACAAAGGCGGACAGCTGCAGGCTCGCCTCCAGGGTCTCGGGCACCACCACCGTGGCGCCGGCGCGCTTGAGCGAACGCGCGTGGCGCTCGTCGCGCGAGCGCACGAACAGCGGCACGTCGGCAAAGTCGCGGCGGATGCCGCGCACGGCCTGCAGCGATGAGGCGGGATTGTCCATCGTGAGCACGATGGCCGGCGCCTGCTCCGCATTCACCAGGCGCAGCAGCTCGGGGCGCGCGGCATTGCCGAAAAAGACCGGGATGCCCTGCGCATGCAGCTTCGACACCAGGGTGGCGTCGTTCTCGAAGGCGATGAAGGGAATACCCTGGGCGGTGAGCAGCTTGGCCAGCTGCTGGCCGACGCGGCCGAAGCCGGCAATGATGATCTGGCCGCTGCGTGCAGCCAGCGCGCTCTCGTCGTGCTGGGCCGCGCGCTCGCGCACGCGGCGGTCGCCGCCGTCGCCGATCGCCCGTCCAAGCCGCGCCAGCAGCGGCGTGATGAACATCGACAGGCCGACGGCCAGCATCACCTGCGCGCCCAGGCCAGGGTCGAGCAGCTTCGTCGTGACGGCGTAACCGAGCACGATGAAGGCGAACTCGCCGCCCTGGGACAGCAGCAGGCCGCCCTCGGCCGCGCGGCCCCAGGGCAGGCGCCCGGCGCGCAGCAGCAGCGTCACCACGCTTGCCTTGATCAGCACCAGCGCGCACACGGCCGCCGCCAGCGCGAGCGGCGCGGCGGCGATCAGGCGCGTGTCCATGCCCATCCCGACCGTCATGAAGAACAGGCCCATGAGCAGGCCCTTGAAGGGCTCGACCATCAGCTCGACCTCGTGCCGGAACTCGGTCTCGGCCAGCAGCAGGCCGGCGATCAGCGCGCCCAGCGCCATCGACAGGCCGGCCGCCGCCGACAGGCCCGCAATGCCGAAGGTGCTGAGCAGGATCAGCGCCATGAACACGTCCGGCTGGCGGTGGCGCGCGAAGGCCTTGAACAAAGGATGGATCACGCGCCGGCCGGCGACGTAGATGAGGGCGATGGCGCCGCCCGCCTTCGCCAGGGCGAGGAAGACCAGGGTCGTGGCATCGTCGCCGCCGCCGCGCGCCAGCACGCCGATCACCACCAGGATCGGTACCACCGCCAGATCCTGCAGCATCAGGATCGCGAAGGCCGCCTGGCCGAGGCGGCTGCCGGTGCTGTTTTGCTCGCTCATCAGCTGCATCACGACCGCGGTCGACGACAGCGAAAGCACCAGGCCGAGGATGGCGGCGGTGGCGAAGGGCTGCCCCAGCAGCACGAGGGCGCCGCCGATCAGGGCGGCGCTGGCCGCCACCTGGAGCGTGCCGGCGCCGAACACCCAGGCGCGCATCGCCCACAGGCGCGCGGCCGACAGCTCCAGCCCGATCATGAACATCAGGAACAGCACGCCGATCTCCGCCAGCATCGCCACGCCCTGGCCGCTCGGGAAGGTGAACCAGGCCAGCCAGGGAATCTCGCCGGCGAACAGGCCCAGGCCGAAGGGGCCGACCACCACGCCCGCCGCCAGGAAGCCGAGCACCTGGTTGATGCGCAGGCGCTGCAGGGTGGGGATGAGGATGCCGGCGAGGATCAGGAAAAGGATGATTTCCCGGAAAAACGGGAAAGCGTGTTGCTCTTGCACGGGTAGAAGCCTTTGCAGTGGTGATGGAACGGTGGCGGCTCAGACCCAGAGCCGGTACATCCAGAACGATTCGTCGGCGGCGAAGCGGTCGGCGAATTCGGTCGGCGAAAAGCCGGTGATGCGTTTCACGGTGCGGATCATGTGGGCCTGGTCGGTAAAACCTTCGTCCTGCGCCAGCGCCGCCCAGTCGAAGGGCAGGCCGGCGTCGAAGCGCTCGCGCGCGGCGAAGAACAGGCCCTCGGTGCGCACCAGGCTGTTCCACTCGCGCAGCGAGCGGCCGCTGAAGGACTTGATGCGGCGCTCGACGTGGCGCGGGCTGTGCACGCGCGCCCATTGGCTGGCCTGGAAGGCCAGGCGCTCGACCCAGTGGCGCCCGAGCTGGCGCAGCGATGCGCCGTCCGAATCGCGCCCTTGCAAAGCCTGCCAGCGCCGCGTGAGGTGGGCTTCCAGCAGCGGCAGCAGCTCGGCGTCGGCGGTAGCAGACAGCGCTTCCCACAAGGCTGCGAAATGTGGCGCAAGCGCCGGGCTGATCGCGCTTTCAACAGGAACGAAGCGATCCTGGATCGCGGCCAGGTCGAGCCCGAACAGCGCCTGGGCCGCGTCGGCATTGAAGCAGGCGATGTAACCGCAGCCGGTGGTGGGCGCCCAGCTGACCGCAGGATGCGACCAGGTGCCGGAGACCATCACCCGCGCGCCGAAGGGCTGCCAGCGCGGACCGTCCGAGCCGCGCGCGACCAGGCCGACGTCGGCGTCGCGGAACCAGGACAGCGTCACCAGCGGCGAGGCGGGGAAGTGTGAGAGGCGCTGGGCATCGTCAAGGGACAGGTGGCGCGTGTCGCGCCCGACCAGGGCGACGAGCGCGCCGTGCAGCGCGGGCGGGGCCAGGCGCAGCCATTCATGGGTAGCGCCGCGTGCGCGCGGGGCGCAGGGCGCGCGCGCGAGCGGCGCCGGGCAGGGGAGCGAAGTGGGAAGTCCGGAGTCCATGAACGCCGAGTATAGCAAGGAAGTACTGTCAAATTGTCATGTCGTTTGCGTACAAGACCGGCGCGGCGAAGCGGCGGACACTGGACATATGAAACCTACCTCGACCTCCGCCTGCCCCTTCCACGCCGCGGCCTCCGATGCCGCGGCGCGGCCTTCCCACCCGCCCGGCAGCTGGCCGCCGGGGCCGCCGCCCGGCCTGACGGGCTGGAGCCTGCTGCTGCGCATGTCGCGCGACCTGCCCGGCGCGCTGCAGGCATGGCGCGAGGAGTATGGCGACATCGTCCACCTGCGCATCTGGCCGGAACACCAGGTGATCGTCACCGATCCCGGCCTGGTGCGCGAACTGCTGGTCGGGCAGCACGAGGCGCTGGATCGCTGGGAGCGCGGCATCGCCGTGATGTCGCAGCTGCACGGGCACAGCGTGCTGACGGCCGAGGGCGGCGCCTGGCGCGCCAAGCGCCAGGCCCTGCAGCCGGCCTTTGCGCCCAAGGCCGTGCACTCCTTCGTGCCCGTGATCGGCGCCGCGGCCGGCAAGGCGTTCGAGAGTTGGCAGGACGGCGGCGCGCCCTGGCCGATCGAGAGCGCGTTCACTTCGCTCGGCATGGACGTCATCCTGCGCATGCTGTTTGCCAGCGAAATCGACGCCGACGCGCGCCAGGCCGAACGCGCCGTGCACGCCGTCTCCGTCGCCGGCAATGCGGAGATGTACTGGCCCGCGAGCTGGCCCGATGCGATGCCGTGGAAGCGCGGCAAGCGCCGCGCGATGGCCGTGCTGCGCAGCCTGATCGAACGCCATCTGGCGGCGCGCCTGGCGCTGGCGCGTCCCGAGTGGCCGGCGGATCTGCTGACCCGGCTGCTGACGCTCCACCTCGACCATCCCGCCGACTGGCCCTTGCAGGCGGTGCGCGACGAATGCATGACGGCGTTCCTGGCCGGCCACGAGACGGCGGCCGCGACACTCACCTGGTGGGCCTGGTGCATGGCCGCCGATCCGCAGGCGCAGGCAGCGGCGCGCGCGGAGGTCGACGCCGTCTTGCAGGGCAGGGCGCCGGGCGCGCAGGATCTGCCCGCGCTCGGCTGTCTGGCGCGCACGCTGCAGGAAACCCTGCGCCTGTATCCGGCCGCGCCGGTGCTGCTGACGCGCCGCGCGCGCCAGCCGGTCGTGCTGGGCGGCTGGCGGTTCCCGGCCCGCACCATGTTCACGGTGCCGCTCGGCCTGATGCAGCGCGACGCGCGCTGGTTCCCCGATCCGCAGGCCTTCCGTCCGGAGCGCTTCGCCGACGGCGCACCGGCCATCGAGCGCGGCGCCTTCATGCCCTTCGGCGCCGGGCCGCGCGTGTGCATGGGCCAGCACCTGGCGCTGGCCGAGATGACGACGGTCGCGGCGATGTTCCTGCAGCGCTTCGTGGTGGCCGTGCCGCCCGGGATGGCGCCGCCGGAACCGGAGATGAACATCACGCTGCGCCCGCGCACGCCTCTGCATTTGCAGCTGACCCGGAGGCCTGCATGAGGACCGTGCGTACGCTGCACCGGCGCTGCGCCATCGTCGTGACGCTGTTCGTGCTGCTGCATGTAGTGAACCATGCGGCGGCCATCGGCGGCATCGGGGCGCACCTGCGCTTCATGGAGGCGGCGCGCGCCGTCTACCGCCAGCCGCTGCTGGAAGCGCTCCTGCTGCTGTGCGTGATGGGGCAGGCGGGCAGCGGCCTGTGGCTGCTGCACGCCGGGTGGCGGGGACGGCCCGGCTGGCTCGCCTGGCTGCAGGCCCTGTCCGGCGCCTACCTGGCGCTGTTCCTGCTGATTCACGTGACGGCCGTGCTGGCCGGGCGCGCCGTGCTGGATCTGGACACCAACGTCCACTTCGCGGCCGCCGGGCTGCAGGTCTGGCCGTATCAGCTGTTTTTCGTACCCTATTATTTTCTGGCGCTGGCGGCGGTGTTCGCGCACCTGGGCTGCGCGCTGGCGCGGCGGGCGGCGCCGCCGGGGCGGGCACTGATCGTGGCCCTGCCGTTGGGGATGGGTGTGTTGCTTGCCAGCCTGGTGCTGGCGGCGCTGATGGGAGGATTGGCGCCCTACGAGGTGCCGCAGGCCTACAAGGAGACCTACGCGGCGCGATGAGGCGTGCACACGGTGCCGCCTCATCGCGCCGCGTCGGGTCGCACGGTCAGCCCTGGCCCGCCACCGCTTCGGCCGGCGTCTCCTCTTGCTGGCGATGGCCGCTGGCGGCCGGCACGCGGGTCTCGGCCGTCTTGACCAGTTCGTCGTACTCCGGATCGGCGACATTGCGCAGCTCGAGGTAGCGATCCAGCGCATTCTCCAGCGTCGGCAACAGCACGCCGCGTTCGCTGGTCAGCACGCTGTAGCTTGGCCGTGCCGCCGGCATGCCGAGCGTGGTCGCGGACTGCGCTACCAAGGTGGACGCATCGATGCCGGCCTTCTGCGCCGCCATCCGGGCCAGCTCGAACCAGGTGACCGACCCTGCATTGTTCAGGTGCCAGACCCCGGCTTCGCGGTCGATGGCGAGATCGAGGCAGGTATGCACCAGATCCGGCACATAGGTCGGCGAGACCGTCATATCGTCGGCGGCAACGAACTCCTCGCCGCGTTCGAGCGCGTTCAGCGCCAGCGTCACGAAATTGTGCTTGTCCCAGGGGCCGAAGAAGGCGCTGGTGCGCACGACCAGGGCGCCCGGATGCGCCGCCAGCACGGCCGCTTCGGATTCGGCCTTGCTGCGGCCATAGACGTTGAGCGGCGTGAGCGGATCGCTCTCGACATACGGACGCTCTTTGCGGCCGTCGAACACCAGGTCGCTCGAGAAGGTGGTGAGATGGACGCCATGACGGGCGCAGGCTTCGGCCAGGGTGGCGGCGCCGCCGGCGTTGTCGCGCATGCAGCGCTCGATGTCGCTTTCGGCGTCGTCCACGCGCACATAGCCGCTGGTGTTGATCACGGCCCAGGGATTGTAGTGGGAGAGTGCCCGTTCGACCGAGGCCGGGTCGGCGATGTCCATGTCGTGGCGCGACAGCAGTTTATAGGCCAGGTGGCGCTTCTGGCAGAGGCGGGCAAACGCCCGGCCCAGGGTGCCGGTGGCGCCCGTGATCAGGATCGGCGCCGGGTTGCGGCCGATCAGGCGCTGGCCGTCGGAGGCGATCGACGTGAGCGCGGCCGGGGTGGCGACCGGCGTGCACAGGAAGCGTCCCGGACGGCGCCACCAGCCCGGGCCGTGCAGCACCGGGTGCGACAGCGGCTGCCCGCCGGAGAGTTCGCGCATCATCGCGGCCAGCGCGGTCGGGCGCGGCATGGGCGAGCGCACGTCGAAGGGGCCCGGCTCGTAATAGCCATTGTTGCGGGTGACGAGGCTGTTCCAGTCGAAGGAGCCCAGCAGCGACCAGACCGTGACGGCGCGCAGGTCGACGCCGTTGGCGCGCGCGGCCTGCGCCGCCTGCCAGATCTCGAGCAGCCAGCGCAGCTGGTCTTCGCGGTTGGCGTCGATGTGGGCTTCGGTGATCGCGATCGGCAGGCGGTAGCGCTCCCAGGTTTCGGTGAGCAGGGGCCCGATGCCGGCCGTCGGCGTGGCCAGCGCGCGCGAAGCTTCGATGTCGGCGCAGGGAATGCCGTCGGCCACGCCGCGGTGGTGCTGCGGATAGCGCTCCGGACGGTGATCCAGCCAGCGCTCGCTGGTGACGTAATAGTTCACCCCGATGACGTCCGGCGGGCAGGTGTTGTCGCGGAACCAGAGCAGCTCGGCTTCGTCGACGCCGGTGCCGGTGAGGTAGTTCCACAGCTTGTGTTCGGGGCCGACGGTGCCGCACAGCAGATCCCATGCCAGCCAGCGGCGCTCGTTGTAGAACTCGGCGACTTCCGCCAGCTCGGGCGTGCTGTAGGTCTTGCCGAGATCGTCCGTCTGTACCAGCTTGGCGTTCGGGTTGACGGCGCGGATGGCGCGCATGCACAGCACCACGGCCTTGCACTGAACCAGCAGGGCCTGGATGAAGCTTTTGTCGTCGCGCGCATGCGGGTACCAGACGCCGTACAGGCCCGCGAAGCGCGCGGTGGTGCAGGGTTCGTTGACGGGGGTGTAGTACTCGAGCCAAGGGTAGCGGTTTGCGACCGCGCCGGCATATTCGGCCAGGCGTTCAGGGAATGCGGGGTCGAGCAGGCTGGTGTCGCGCGGGCCGCTGCCGTGGTGGATCAGGCCGGCGATGGGGGTGACGCCAGCGTCGCGCAGGGCGGGCAGGCGTTCGTCCGGCCAGCTCCAGTCGGCCTTGTCGATGCCCTCGGGCGCGGTGCGCTCCCACAGGATCGGGTAGCGGATGGCGCGGATGCCGGTGGCTGCGAAGCGCCCGATGTCGCAGTTGCGCAGGGCGTGGCCGTTGCGATCCAACTGGCTGAAGTACTCGTCCTGCACTCTGTTGACCGTGCATTCGAGACCGCCCCAGAGTTCGAGTGGGCGGGGTTGGCTGTTCGGGCTCGTATTATTCATCATTTCACCACTTGTTAAAATTTTAACAACAAAATACTTTTAGACGGTCGCCGAAAAGAGAAAGTTCGGAAAAATCGACCGTTTGGATTTCTACTGCGCAAGGCAAGCCGCATGCACATTGCATGCGAGACTGCATGGCGTTGTCCTTCACTGATGGGCTTTCCGCTCTCCCCCTCGTTGCGGTAGCGGTTGACATTGCGTCGTCAACCTGCAAACATGCCATCCATGAAATCTATCAATCCACATTTCTCGTTTTGCAACTGGTGGCGCCGCTGACGACGCGCGGCCCAGACGAGAAGATGTGACTCACATGAACGCCGCCTCGATTCAGGTGGCGTTTTATTTTGGCGCGGCGGATCGGGGCACTGACTAGGAAATGCCATGAGCACCCCAAGCACCACCCCCGCACCCGTCATCCTCACCGGCGACCGTCCGACCGGCCCCTTGCACCTGGGCCACTTCGTGGGCAGCCTGCGCAACCGCGTTGCCTATCAAAACGACTACCGCCAGTTCATCATGCTGGCCGACGCCCAGGCGCTCACCGACAATATGGATGACACCGGCAAGGTACACCGGAACGTTGTCGAAGTGGCGCTCGATTATCTCGCGGTCGGGATCGATCCGGCACGCTCGACGATCTTCATCCAGTCGCAGGTGCCGGAACTGGCCGAGTTGACATTCTATTATCTTAATCTCGTCACTGTCGCCCGTTTGGAGCGCAACCCGACCGTCAAGACGGAAATCGCGCTGCGTAATTTCGAGCGCGACATCCCTGCCGGCTTCCTGACCTACCCGGTCAGCCAGGCTTCCGACATCAGCGCTTTCAAGGCGACCCTGGTGCCGGTGGGCGAAGACCAGATCCCGATGATCGAGCAGTGCAACGAGATCGTGCGCCGCTTCAACCGCCTGGTGAACAAGGACATCCTGGTCGAGTGCAAGGCCCTGGTGCCGGAAATCGGCCGCCTGCCCGGCATCGACGGCAAGGCCAAGATGAGCAAGTCGCTCGGCAACACGATCAACCTGGGCGACAGCGAAGACCAGATCCGCGCCGCCGTGAAGCAGGTCTATACCGATCCGCTGCACCTGAAGGTGTCCGACCCGGGCCACGTCGAAGGCAATGTCGCCTTCCTCTACCTGGATGCCTTCGATACCGACAAGGTCGCGCTGGAAGAAATGAAGGCGCACTACACGCGCGGCGGCCTGGGCGACAGCATCGTCAAGAAGCGCCTCGACAGCGTGCTGCAGGAAATGCTGGCCCCGATCCGTGCCCGCCGCGAAGAGTTCGCGCAGGACAAGGGGCAAGTGCTGCAGATGCTGAAGGAAGGCACGCTGAAGGCGCGCGAAGTGGCCGCCGGCACGGTCGATGAAGTGCGCCGCGCACTGGGCCTGTCTTACTTCTAAGCTGATTTTTTCTGTTGCGGGGTGGCGCGCGCCATCCCGCATCCCGCCGTGCGCCCCCGCCGGTATCGCTCTACGCTCCTCTCCATCCCACGCTTGGCTTCCGACCTTGAGGCATGACAAGCTGCGTCCCGTCGTATCATTTGAACATCGGCTTTTAAGTGACTGGAGGAATCATGAGCAAGGGCTTGCGCTTGACCGAGAAGTGGTTGCAACGGGCATTGTGGCTGGTGGCGTTCGCGTTCGCGGCCTTCCTGATCGGCCTGGGCGGGAAGATCGTCGACAACCTGTGGGACGTGGAAGCCGAACTGACGCTCAATCAGTTCATGGATCCGGCCGAGGCGGAAAACGTGCGCGCCCAGCTGAAAGAGGCCGAGGAGCGGCGCGACACGGCGCGGCTGAACCTCGAGCAGGCCAATCAACAGCACAACGTGGCGCAGTCGAACACCAACGCCGCCCGCGCCAGCTTCGACAACTGGCGCGCCACCCGCCAGGCGACGGCGCGACCGGATCAGGATCAGGAACTCATCCAGCGTACCGCGGCGCTCGACGTCCTGGTGGCGAGCGAGCGCCAGGCGCTTGCCGCCGTCGAAAAACAGCGCCAGGCCATGCTCGACGCCAGCCAGCAGGCCGAACGGGCCGAGGCGCGCTGGGATGCGCTCGAGCGCCCGGCCGCGGCCCGCTACGGCGAGGCCATCCGCAACAAGGAGCTGCGCGTCTTCGGCTACCGCCTGGCGCTGACCCTGCCGCTGCTGCTGATCGCCGGCTGGCTGTTCAAGCACAAGCGCAAGAGCGTCTACTGGCCCTTCGCCTGGGGTTTCATCTTCTTCGCCCTGTTCGCCTTCTTCTTCGAGCTCGTGCCCTACCTGCCGAGCTACGGCGGCTATGTGCGTTACATCGTGGGAATCATCCTCACCGTGGTGGCGGGACGCTATGCGATCGATGCGCTGCAGCGCTACCTGGCGCGCCAGAAGGAGAGCGAAGCGCTGCCCGACGCCCAGCGGCGCCAGACGATGCGCTACGACACGGCCCTGGCCCGGCTGGGCAAAGGCGTCTGCCCAGGCTGCGAGCGGCCGGTCGATCTGAAGGACGGCGCTACCGACTTTTGCCCGCATTGCGGCATCGGGCTGTTCAACCGCTGCGGCGGCTGCTCGGCGCGCAAGAATGCGTTCGGACGCTTTTGTTTCGCGTGCGGAACCCCGGCCAATACCAGCCTGGCCGATTGAGAATGGAGCCGGCGCGTGCCGGCTCCAGACCATCATGCGGGACGTTTAGTCCTTCAGATCCGCAGGAACCTTGCCGCCATTTTGCGCCAGCTTGTTCATCACCTGGCGGTGCAGCCAGATGTTCATCGAGGCCGAATCGCTGGTGTCGCCGGTGTAGTTCAGTTCGGCAGCGAGTTCCTTGCGCGACTGCAGGCTGCTGTCGAGGTCGAGCAGTTTCAGCAGGTCGACGATCGAGGTGCGCCAGTTCAGGTTCTGGCCCGAGGCTTGCAGCTTCTGGTTCAGGATGGCTTCGACGTCGACCTGTTCCATTGCCGCCGGGGCAGGAGCCGCGGCCGGTGCGGCGGGCGCGGCGGTAGGCGCGGCCGGAGCCGTTGGACGTTGCGCCTGGGCTTGTGCCTGTGCCTGAGCCTGGGCTTGCGCCTGTGCTTTCTTGGCCGAATCCGAGTTCGGGAAGATCTTGTTGAAGATATTGCTCAGAATGCCCATGTGATGCTCCTTTGTTGTTGGTGGGTGTGACAGCGAAATTAACGGCGTTGCATGTTCGACGCCATGTGGGCCAGGGCAATCGCGAGCGCCGCGCCGCCGAGGCCCTTGACGACGTTCGGGTGCTCGGCATAGAAGTCGCCCATACGCTCGACTACGCCAGGGTTCTCTTGTTCCGCCTTTTGGGCGATCTCTTGCACCTGCTCAGGCGAGAGTTGTGATGCCTGTTCCGGCGTGATCTGCGGCTGGCCGTCGTTGTTCCCGTTGAGGAGCCCGCCGAGCATGCCGCCCAACCCGCCCAGACCACCCATGCCGCCGCCCATACCGCCCGCTCCGCCGCGGCCGGCCAGCATGCCGATCAGCGAAGGGCCGGCGGCGGCGATCAGCTGGTTCAGCATGCTCGCCTGCTGGTTCGGATTGCTCTGGCCGAACATCTGTCCCAGCATTTGCGGGAAGGGTGGGGTCTGGTCGGAGCGGAAGGCCTGGGTCACGCCCTGGGCCACCGCTTCGCGCGGCGCGGCCTGGGTGACGCGTTCGAAGTCTTCCGTGGCGCGGGTGTTGTCGGCGCCGGAAGCGCCGCCCATGTATTGCTGCAGTAGATTTCCTAGATCGAAAGCCATGACGTCCTCCTGCTTGAAACGCAAAGTGAACGACGAGGGTAGGCCGCACGATTGCGCGCTTCGGTACGGTATCGAACCGAGTGGAAATAAAACAGCCGCATCGGTGCCTGCTAGCAAAAGCGCGCCCGCCGCGCTAAGCTGACGAGATGCCTTATTTACCGCTCTTCCTGTTTGCCGCCGTGTATGGGGGCGCCATGCTGGCCTGGGACTTGCCCTGGCTGATCGCCATTGCTTACCTCGTCACCAGCGTCTCCTGCTTCGTCGCCTATGCCGTCGACAAGTCCGCCGCCCGCCATGGCGCTTGGCGCACGCCCGAGCGCACCTTGCTGCTGCTGGGGCTGGTCGGCGGCTGGCCGGGCGGGGTGCTGGCCCAGCAGTGGCTGCGCCACAAGACGGCGAAAGCCTCCTTCCAGCGGCTGTTCTGGGGCACGGCCGCGGCCAACGTCATCGGCTTCCTCTGGCTGTCCGCGCGCATTTTCGCCCGCTAGCATGACGACGCTTCCTTCCGCCTGGCGCTATCCGCGCGTGCTGGCCCACCGCGGCGGCGGGGTGCTGGCGCCCGAAAACACGCTGGCTGGGTTGAAGGAAGGCCTGCGGCGCGGCTACCGCGCCATCGAATACGACATCATGCTGGCGCGCGACGGCGTGCCGGTGGTAATGCACGATCCTTATCTCGGCCGCACGGTGGCCGGCTCCGGGAATGTCTACGACTACGACGCGGCCGAGCTGGCGCTGCTCGACGCCGGCGGCTGGTTCGCGCGCGCCTACGAGGGCGAGCCGGTGCCGTTGTTCGTCGAGTTCGCCGGCTTCTGCAAGGCGCACGCCGTCTGGATGAACATGGAGATCAAGCCTGCGCCCGAGTACGACATCGAGACCGGCGGCACCGTGGCGCGCATCGCCGCGGCCCTGTTCGCGGACGAGATCGCGGCCGGCGACATGGCGGCGGTGCCGCTGCTCTCGTCCTTCAGCATGCTGGCCCTGGAATCGGCGCGCGAGGTGGCGCCCCAGGTGCCGCGCGCCTGCCTGATGAGCGAACTGCCGCCGGACTGGGAACGGCGCGCACAGTCGGTCGAGGCGGTGGCGATCCACACCAACCACAAGCACCTGACGCCGGCGCTGGCGCAGGAGGTGAGGGCGGCGGGGTATGGGCTGTTCTGCTATACGGTCAACGATCCGGCGCGGGCGCGCGAACTGCTGTCCTGGGGCGTGGAGGCGTTTTGTACCGACCGCATCGATTTGATTGGGCCGGATTTCATCGGGCGGTAGGGAGCGCATCGGCAGGTAACGCGGGCATGCCCGCCCTACGAAACCCCGCAGCGCGCGAACTGTAGGGCGGGCATGCCCGCGTCGATCATGCGCCCCGATATCGTCTCCGGCAACGGCGCCGCCAGCCCCCGAAAACCTCGTCCGGGGAGCGTGTAAATAAAGTCACCACTGACTGCTATAATCGTTGCTTTATTTATCGCACTGCGCTCCTTCCGCCCCCACCAACATGAAATCTTCCGAAATTCGCGAAAAGTTCCTCAAGTTCTTTGAGTCCAAGGGCCATACGATCGTACGGTCCAGCCCCCTCGTGCCGGGCAACGATCCGACCATGTTGTTGACCAACAGCGGAATGGTGCAGTTCAAGGACGTCTTCCTCGGCCTCGACTCGCGCCCCTACTCGCGCGCGACCTCGGTGCAGCGCTGCGTGCGCGCCGGCGGCAAGCACAACGACCTGGAAAACGTCGGCTACACCGCGCGCCACCACACCTTCTTCGAGATGCTGGGTAACTTCAGCTTCGGCGATTACTTCAAGCGCGACGCCATCCAGTACTGCTGGGAGCTGCTGACCAAGGTCTACATGCTGCCGCCCGAGAAGCTGACCGTCACCGTCTACTTCGAGGACGATGAAGCCTATAACATCTGGGCGGACGAGATCGGCGTGCCGCGCGAGCGCATCATCCGCATCGGCGACAACAAGGGCGCGCGCTACGCCTCGGACAACTTCTGGCAGATGGCCGACACCGGCCCTTGCGGCCCGTGCACCGAAGTGTTCTACGACCACGGCGCCGACATCTGGGGCGGCCCGCCGGGCTCGCCGGAAGAAGACGGCGACCGCTTCATCGAGATCTGGAACCTGGTGTTCATGCAGTTCAACCGCGACGAGTCGGGCGTCCTGACCCCGTTGCCGAAGCCGTCGATCGACACCGGCATGGGCATGGAACGCCTGGCCGCCGTGCTCCAGCACGTGCACAGCAACTACGAGATCGACCTGTTCCAGGCGCTGATCAAGGCCGCCGCGCGCGAAACCGGCGCCACGGACATCGAGAACAATTCGCTCAAGGTGATCGCCGACCACATCCGCGCGGCTTCCTTCATGATCGTCGACGGCATCATCCCGAGCAGCGAAGGCCACGGCTACGTCCTGCGCCGCATCATCCGCCGCGCCCTGCGCCACGGCCACAAGCTGGGCCAGACCCGTCCGTTCTTCTTCAAGCTGGTCGAAGACTTGAACGGCGAAATGGGCACCGCCTATCCGGAGCTGACGGAGGCGAAAGAGCGCGTCGCCCAGGTACTGAAGGCCGAGGAAGAGCGTTTCGGCGAGACGCTGGAAAACGGCATGAAGATCCTGGAAGCCCAGCTGGCCAAGGATGCCAAGAACCTCGACGGCGCCACCGCCTTCACCCTGTACGACACCTACGGCTTCCCGCTGGATCTGACCGCCGACATCTGCCGCGAACGCGGCGTGACGCTCGACGAAGCCGGCTTCACGGCCGCCATGGAACAGCAGAAGAAGACCGCGCGCGCCGCCGGCAAGTTCAAGATGGCCGCGAAAGTCGAGTACGCGGGCGAGAAGACCAAGTTCGTCGGCTACGAGTCCCTGGTGCATAACACCCACGTGCTGGCGCTGTACTCGGAAGGCGTCTCGGTGCAGGAACTGAAAGCGGGCCAGGAAGGCATCGTCGTCCTTGATACGACCCCGTTCTACGCCGAATCGGGCGGCCAGGTCGGCGACCACGGTTTGATCCGTGCCACCGGTGGTGAGTTCGAAGTCGAAGACACCCTGAAAATCCAGGCCGAAGTCTTCGGCCACCACGGCGTGCTGCGTTCGGGTTCGCTGAAGGTCGGCGACACCGTCGACGCGCAGGTCGACCAGGCCAAGCGCGCGCGCACCATCCGCAACCACTCGGCGACCCACCTGATGCACAAGGCGCTGAAGGAAGTCCTGGGCAGCCACGTGCAGCAGAAAGGCTCGCTGGTCGATCCCGATAAAACCCGTTTCGACTTCAGCCACAACGCGCCGGTGACCCAGGAGCAGATCGCCCAGGTCGAGACGATCGTCAACCGCGAGATCCTGGAAAATCACGCCACCCAGGCGCAGCACATGTCGTTTGACGACGCCGTCAAGCATGGCGCCATGGCGCTGTTCGGCGAGAAGTACGGCGACGAAGTGCGCGTGCTCGACATCGGCTCGTCGAAAGAGCTGTGCGGCGGCGTGCACGTGACCCGCACCGGCGACATCGGCCTCTTCAAGATCGTGTCGGAAGGCGGCGTCGCCGCCGGCATCCGCCGCATCGAGGCGGTGACGGGCGAGGGCGCGCTGGCCTGGGTGCAGCAAACCAATGCCCGCCTGCTGGCCGCGGCCGCGGCCCTGAAAACCGGCCCGGACGAACTGCCTTCGCGCATCGGCCAGGTGCAGGAACAGGTCAAGCTGCTGGAAAAGGAAGTGGCCGCGCTGAAGTCGAAGCTGGCCGCGGGCCAGGGCGACGAACTGCTCAACCAGGCGGTCGACGTCAACGGCATCAAGGTGCTGGCTGCAACCATGGAAGGCGCGGATGTCGCCGGCCTGCGCGAAACCATGGACAAGCTCAAGGACAAGCTGGGCACGGCTGCCATCGTGCTGGCCAGCGTCCTGGACGGCAAGGTCAGCCTGATCGCGGGCGTGACCAAGGATGCGACCGGTAAGGTCAAAGCCGGAGAACTCGTCAACTTCGTCGCCCAGCAGGTGGGCGGCAAGGGCGGCGGCCGTCCGGACATGGCGCAAGCCGGCGGTACCGATCCGTCGGGCCTGCCGGGCGCGCTGGCCGGCGTCGCGGGCTGGGTTGGCGAACGCGCCTGAGCCCCGTTGACGTGGTATCGAAAGCCGCCTGAGGGCGGCTTTTTTTCGTCCTCTTATCCAAGGCGCATTACGACTGTGCACTGCAATCTGGCGTCCATGCACCGGGGATGACCATTTTGCAAGTCCTTTGTGATGTCGCTAGGCACTTGGTTGCAAAATTGAAACAAGGTGTGACTATTTTGGTGCGGCGCGTCATAATCCGGGAATTGGAGTAGTATGCAACCAGTATCACCCCGGATCACCACCTGAGCAGGCATGCGATGAGCGACACCATTCTCGATACCGATACGATTCAATTCCAGAAGGATCTGGACGCGCGCGGCCTTAACTGTCCGCTGCCGATCCTGAAAGCCAAGAAGGCGCTGGCCGAACTGGCCTCCGGCGAGGTGCTGCGCATCACGGCCACCGACACCGGCTCCGTGCGCGACTTCCAGGCTTTTGCCAAGCAGACCGGCAACGCGCTGCTGCACCACTCGCACAACAATGGCGAGTTCGTTTTCCTGATGCGCCGCAAGTAAAACGCTCAGGTAACACAGCCTTTGGCGGGGCAGGTCATGTCCCGCCCATTCCCTTTGCATGACGAACGCGATTTTTGGAAGCATCCCTCTAGCCAAAAATCGCACGATCGTGCTTTAATTCAGCCTTGATTCTGTTTATCTCTTATAATCTAGGCCCTCAGCCAAAGTCTACCTCTTCAATTTTTCAAAGGCACACCTATGAAAGTCCTGGTACCCGTCAAACGCGTGGTCGACTATAACGTCAAGGTCCGCGTCAAGTCCGACGGCAGCGGCGTAGATATCGCCAACGTCAAGATGTCGATGAACCCGTTCGACGAAATCGCGCTCGAAGAAGCGACCCGTTTGAAGGAAGCCGGCAAGGTTACCGAAGTGGTGGCCGTCTCCGTCGGCGTGCCGCAGTGCCAGGAAACCCTGCGCACCGGCATGGCCATCGGCGCCGACCGCGGCATCCTGGTCGAAACGACTGGTGACACCGAGCCGCTGGCCGTGGCCAAGATCATGAAGGCGCTGGCCGACAAGGAACAGCCGCAGCTGATCATCCTGGGCAAGCAGGCGATCGACGACGATTCGAACCAGACCGGCCAGATGCTGGCGGCCCTGCTGGGCTGGCCGCAAGCCACCTTCGCTTCGAAAGTCGTGCTGGAAGACGGAAAGGTCACCGTGACCCGCGAAGTCGACGGCGGCCTGGAAACCGTGGCCTTGAGCCTCCCGGCGATCGTCACCACCGACCTGCGCCTGAACGAGCCGCGCTACGTCACGCTGCCGAACATCATGAAGGCCAAGAAGAAGCCGCTGGAAACGATCAAGCCTGAAGACCTGGGCGTCGACGTCGCTCCGCGCCTGAAGACCCTGAAGGTCGTCGAGCCGGCCAAGCGCTCGGCAGGCATCAAGGTGCCGGACGTCGCCACGCTGGTGCAGAAGCTGCGCACCGAAGCCAAAGTCATCTAAAGAATATAGGACACATCATGGTCGCACTCGTTATTGCTGAACACGACAATGGCTCCCTGAAGGGCGCAACCCACCACACCGTGACCGCGGCCGCCCAGTGCGGTGGCGACGTCCACGTGCTGGTCGCCGGCTCGAATTGCGGCGCCGCCGCCGAAGCCGCCGCGCAGATCGCCGGCGTCTCGAAAGTGCTGGTCGCCGACGCGCCGTACTTCGCCGACGGCCTGGCCGAAAACGTGGCCGAGCAGATCCTGGCCGTTGCCGGTTCCTACTCGCACATCCTGGCGCCAGCCACCGCCTACGGCAAGAACATCCTGCCGCGCGTGGCCGCCAAGCTGGACGTGGCCCAGATCTCGGAAATCACCAAGGTCGACTCCCCGGACACCTTCGAGCGTCCGATCTACGCCGGTAACGCGATCGCCACCGTGCAGTCGACCGATTCGGTCAAGGTCATCACCGTGCGCGGCACCGGCTTCGACGCGGCCGCCGCCACCGGCGGTTCGGCTGCCGTCGAGCAGATTGCCGCCGCTGCGGACTTCGGCAAGTCGTCCTTCGTGGGCCGCGAGCTGGCCAAGTCGGATCGTCCTGAACTGACCGCCGCCAAGATCATCGTTTCCGGTGGCCGCGGCATGGGCTCGGGCGACAACTTCAAGCTGCTCGAACCGCTGGCCGACAAGCTCGGCGCCGCCATGGGCGCGTCGCGCGCCGCGGTCGACGCCGGCTACGTGCCGAACGACTGGCAGGTCGGCCAGACCGGCAAGATCGTCGCGCCATCGCTGTACATCGCCGTCGGCATCTCGGGCGCGATCCAGCACCTCGCTGGCATGAAGGACTCGAAGACCATCGTCGCCATCAACAAGGATCCGGAAGCGCCGATCTTCTCGGTGGCGGATTACGGCCTGGTAGGCGATCTGTTCGAAGTGATTCCGCAGCTGGTGCAGGAACTCGGTTGATTTAGGTAGGGTGGGCGGGTTTCCCGCCCACCCTACAAAAGCACCACACAGGCCACGCTGGTTCGGCACATGCCGACTGCCGTGGCCTGTTTTACGTCCAAAATTCTGAGGAGATATCGTGAGCTACCAAGCCCCGATCAAAGACATGCTGTTCGTCCTGAACGAACTGGCCGGTTTGCAGCAGGTGAGCCAGCTGCCAGGCTGCGAAGACGCCACCACCGATACCGTGGAAGCGGTGCTGGAAGAGAACGCGAAGTTCTGCGGCGAAGTCGTCGCGCCCCTGAATCATCCGAGCGACAAGGAGCCGAGCTTCTGGCACGACGGCCAGGTCACGACCGCCGCCGGCTTCAAGGTCGCCTTCCAGGCCTTCGGCGAATCCGGCTGGCAGGGTATCCAGCATCCGCAGGAGTTCGGCGGCCAGGGCCTGCCGAAACTCGTCGGTACCCCATGCACCGAGATGCTCAACGCCGCCTCGATCTCGTTCGCGCTGGTCGCGCTGCTGACCGACGGCGCCATCGAGGCGCTGCTGACGGCAGGCTCCGACGAGCAGAAGGCCCTGTACCTCGAGCCGCTCATCACCGGCAAGTGGACGGGCACCATGAACCTCACCGAGCCGCAGGCCGGCTCGGATCTGGCCGCCGTGCGCACCCGCGCCGTGCCGGAGGGCGACGGCACCTACAAGATTTTCGGCACCAAGATCTACATCACCTACGGTGAGCACGACATGGCCGAAAACATCATCCACCTGGTGCTGGCCCGTACGCCGGACGCGCCGCCGGGCGTGAAGGGGATCTCGCTGTTCATCGTGCCGAAATTCCTGATCAACGAGGACGGCACGCCCGGCGCGCGCAACGACGCCCACTGCGTCTCGATCGAGCACAAGCTCGGCATCAAGGCCAGCCCGACCGCGGTGCTGCAGTTCGGCGACCACGGCGGCGCCATCGGCACCCTGGTGGGCGAAGAAAACCGCGGCCTGGAATACATGTTCATCATGATGAACGCGGCCCGCTTCGGCGTCGGCATGCAGGGCATCGGCCTGGCCGAACGCGCCTACCAGCAGGCGGTCGCTTTCGCCAAGGAGCGCATCCAGTCGCGCGACCTGGCGGGTTCCGCCGGCCCGGTGGCCATCATCAACCACCCGGACGTGCGCCGCATGCTGATGTCGATGCGCGCCCAGACGGAAGCCGCGCGCGCGCTGGCCTATGTCGGCGCCGGCATCTCGGACGTGGCCCATTACCATGCCGACGAAGCCACCCGCAAAGCCAACCTGGCCGTCTACGAATACCTGGTGCCCGTCATCAAGGGCTGGTCGACCGAAATGAGCGAGAACGTCGCCCGCGACGGCGTGCAGGTGCATGGCGGCATGGGCTTCATCGAGGAGACCGGCGCGGCCCAGCACTACCGCGATGCCAAGATCCTGACGATCTACGAAGGCACGACCGCGATCCAGGCGAACGACCTGGTCGGCCGCAAGACGGTGCGCGACGGCGGCGCGGTGGCGAAGTCGATCATCGCCCAGGTACGCGAAACGCAAGCCGCGCTGGCGGAAGTGCAGGGCGCCGATTTCGCGGCCATCCGCAAGCAGCTGGAACTCGGTTCGGCCGCGCTGGAAGAAGTCGTCGACTTCGTCGTCGCCAACGTCAAGTCGGACATCAAGGGCGTGTTCGCCGGTTCCGTGCTCTACCTGAAGCTGGCCGGCATCGTGCTGGGCGGCTGGCAGATGGCGCGCGCGGCCCTGGTCGCACAGCGCAAACTGGATGCCGGTGAAGGCGACGCGGCCTTCCTGCGCGCCAAGATCGCCACCGCGCGCTTCTTCGCCGACCACATCCTGTCGGGTGCGGGCGGCCTGCGTGCGGCGATCGTCGAAGGCAGTGCCGGCGTGCTGGCGCTGGACGTCGAGCAGTTCTGAGCGACTCGTCCGCGTATTGGAAAGCGGCCTGCGGGCCGCTTTTTTCATGTCCGGACGCAAAACGCGCCCAAGCCGCTGAGCTTGATCCAGGTTAAGCGGAATATTACGGCCGCGTTCGTAAAGTCGTTTCACCCATCCATACCTGGAGCCCATCATGACTTCAATATCAGCGCGCAGCGCCCGGCTACCCCTGCTTCTCGTCGCTTCCCTGGCCGTGCTGGCCGGCTGCGGCGGCGGTTCCGATCCGGCGCCGGTGGCCACCAGTCCCGACCCTGTCCAGCCGAGCCCGCCGCCCCCGGCCGCCCAGGAGCCCGTGCTGGCCGCCACGGCAACCGACCTTGTCCCTGCGACCATCAACAACACGCCCGGCTGGAGCACCTGGGTGGCGCCGGCCAACCGCGCGCCGGTGAGCGGCGTCGGCTGCCTCGGCACCGTCAACTACCACCAGCACTCGCTGATCTCGATCTACAAGGAGGGAACGCGGCTCGGGCTGCCGGACAATGTGGGCCGCAGCGGCTGCACCTATGAATTGCATACCCACGACGTGATCGGCATGGTGCACATGGAGGCCGACGTGCCGAAGAAGTACACGCTGGCCCAGTTCTTCGCGCTCTGGAACCAGCCGCTGGGCGTGAACGGGACGGCGGGCCTGGCGGGGCCGGTGCGCTTCTACCTGATCGAGAACGAGCGCCTGACCCGCTATACCGGCGACCCGGCGCAGCTGGAGCTGGTGCCGCACAGGGAAATCGTGATCGTCAGCGGCGCCGCGCCCGCCGTGCTGCCGAAGTACCGCTGGCCGGCCGGACTCTGATGCGCTTGCCGTCTGCCTTTAGCCGTAGGCGCCGCCTGTGTACAGCAGGTCGAACAGGCGTGAAATGGTGGCGATCAGCACCGTCGCGCCGACCAGCAGGGTAGTCACCAGCAGCACGGCCAGGATCCAGTTCGAGCGCGACGGGGTGCCCGTGTTGGGATTGAAGCGCGCATCCCACTGGTCGTCGGGCGTGAGGCCGATGACCAGGGCGCCGATGAAGGCGGCGATGGCCGAGACCAGCAGTGGCAGCAGCGCATAAAAGGAATGCAGCGTGTGGGCATTGCTGAAGATGAGGCCGGCGATCGGCAGGCTGCTGACGTGCAGCAGGCCGATCCGGTCGACGCCGCCATGCAGGTAGAAGCGGTGCGCCCCCAGCGATCCCAGGGTCAGCGCCAGCGCGGTCGCGAGCGTCTTGTTCTTGTGTGCCATGCAGAAGCGAGTAGTGAACGAAATAGCGGAACGAAGTAGCCGAAATAAAGGGCGCGAATGTGTTACGCGAAAACAGAAAGTATCGTTTATAAACGTGACAAAAGCATTACTTTTTATGTAAATGCAATGTATCAACGCGTCAAGGCGGAGGGCACGGCGGATGCAGGGTGGGGGGGGAGGTAGCGGTCGCGTAAAAAATAGCGGATAATGCGCGATTCGGCCGGGACTGCGCGCCCGTCGTCCGCGTTTTATCATTATTGCTTGCCGCTCTCCGACGTTGCGCGCTATAATCGTCGGCTTTCTCCGTCCAGCACAACTTTTTGGAAATATTATGGTCGTTATTCGTTTAGCTCGTGGAGGCGCCAAGAAGCGCCCGTTCTTCAACATCGTTGCAACCGATTCGCGTAACCGCCGCGATGGCCGTTTCATCGAGCGCATCGGTTTCTACAACCCGATGGCCTCGGGCGCCGAAGTGGGCCTGCGTATCACCGCTGACCGTCTGGCCTACTGGCAAGGCGTTGGCGCACAACTGTCGCCAACCGTTGCTCGCCTGGTCGCTCAGCAGACCCCAGCAGCCTAAAGCAAGGTTCCAGGTTTGACCGATTCAGTGGATTCAGCTGCCGCAGTTGCAAATGGGGCGCAAGCCCCGGACGACCTGACCCAGGTCGGCTATGTCTCCGGCGCCTATGGCGTCATGGGCGCCATCCGCGTTACGCCGTTCTCGACGGACGCCGATGCGCTGCTGAACGTGAAAACCTGGTGGCTCGATAAACCGAGCCTGCATTCCGTCACCGTACGGACTGCGAAGATGCATGGCGGCGACGTGGTCGCCACCCTCGTCGGGATGGCGGGCCGCGACGCGGCGGAGGCGCTCAAGGGCGTCGCCGTGCATGTGTCGCGCGCCGCGTTTCCCGCGCTCGAGGAAGACGAGTATTACTGGTCCGACCTGATCGGCATGGATGTCGTGAACCTGCAGGGCGAAGCCCTCGGCAAGGTGATCGACATGATGAGCAACGGTCCGCAGTCGATTCTGCGCATCGAGCCCATGAGCGATCCGGCAGCAACCGACAAGGCGCCCGAGCGCCTCGTGCCGTTTGTGGATCAGTTCGTCAAGTCCGTCGACGTGAAGTCGAAAAAGATTACCCTGGACTGGGGCCTGGATTATTAAGCCCCATCCGCTTGAAGCGAGGTCATGATGCAATTCGACGTCGTGAGCTTGTTTCCCGAGATGTTTGCCGCATTGACGCAGTCGGGCGTGACCCGGCGCGCTTTCGAGCAGGAACGCTGGGGCCTGAGCTTGTGGAATCCGCGCGATTTCACGACCGATCGCCACCGCACCGTGGATGACCGCCCGTATGGCGGCGGCCCCGGGATGGTGATGATGGCCAAGCCCCTCGAAGCGGCAATCGATGCGGCCAAGGCGCGCCAGGCCGCATTGGGTCTGCCGCCGCCGCGCGTGGTGTTCATGTCGCCGCAAGGCAAACCGCTGACGCACGCACGTGCGATGGCGCTGAAGGACGAGCCGGGCCTGGTCGTCCTGTGTGGCCGCTACGAAGCGGTCGACCAGCGCTTGCTGGATCGCGTGGTCGACGAGGAAATTTCGCTCGGCGACTTCGTGCTCTCCGGCGGCGAATTGCCGGCGATGGCCCTGATGGATGCGGTCGTGCGCTTGTTGCCCGGTGTGCTGGGCGACGATGCCTCGGCGGTCGAGGACAGTTTCGTCAACGGGCTGCTCGATTCGCCGCATTACACCCGCCCCGATGTGTACGAGGGCGTGCCGGTGCCGCCGGTTTTGATGGGCGGGAACCACGCCGAGATTACGAAATGGCGCCGCCAGCGCATGCTGGAGGCGACCTGGCAGAAACGGCCGGAACTGTTGGAGGAGGCCCGCGCAGCGGGCCAGTTGACAGCGGCCGACGAAAAGTTTTTGGCGACGCTCCGTCCTGCGGAGTAAGCTGGAAAATGCACCGATTCGGTGCGAGACACAAGGGCATGTTGCCTTTGCGTTCAACCCCATCCTCTACTGGGCGACGCGACTGCGTCTCAGTGCGCCAGCAAGATGGTTTTTGGAGTCATAAGAATGAATCTGATTCAACAACTCGAGCAGGAAGAAATCGCGCGCCTCGGCCGTGCCATTCCTGATTTCGCACCAGGCGATACCGTGATCGTCAGCGTCAACGTCGTCGAAGGCAACCGCAAGCGCGCCCAGGCATACGAAGGCGTCGTCATCTCGCGTCGCAACCGCGGCCTGAACTCGAACTTCATCGTTCGCAAGATCTCGTCGGGTGAAGGTGTCGAGCGTACGTTCCAGCTGTATTCGCCGCTGATCGCTTCGATCGAAGTGAAACGCCGCGGTGACGTGCGTCGCGCCAAGCTGTACTACCTGCGTGAGCGTTCGGGCAAGTCGGCACGTATCAAAGAAAAGCTGCCACAGCGCAAAGTTGCAGCCGCTCCAGCCGCTCAGTAATCGCGTCTGTCGAGAAAAAAGGCATCCCCCGGGATGCCTTTTTCTTTTCCGCTTCCGGTCGTAACCAGGAGAAACGTTTTGGTGAAGGTGCATCTCGATCCATCCCGCCTGCCGGTCGACGCCATCGCCGGCGAGCCCGCCATCGATCCCGCCTTGCTGACGGCCGAGGGCCTGCGCGCGCGCTTCGCCCGCGCGCGCCTGCGCTGGGAGCCGGAGACGCCGGACGAATCGTGGATGACGCACGGTTTCAAGCTGCGCCGCGCCGCCGTGCTGGTGCCGATCGTCGAGCGGCCCGAGGGCCTGAACGTGCTGCTGACCCTGCGCACCGATCACCTGAGCAGCCACGCCGGCCAGATCGCCTTTCCCGGCGGGCGCGCCGAGGAACTCGATTCCTCGCCGATCGAAACGGCCTTGCGCGAATCGGAAGAAGAAATCGGCCTGCACCGGCGTCATGTCTCCATCGTCGGCGTGCTGCCCGATTACATTACCGGCAGCGCCTACCGCGTCGCGCCCGTCGTCGCCCTGGTCAGGCCGCCCTTCGAGCTGACCGCCGATCCGGGCGAAGTGGCCGAGATCTTCGAGGTGCCGCTCGCCTTTCTGATGAACGGCATGCACCACCAGCGCATGTCCTTCGAGCTGCCGGAAGGGAAGGGGCGCCGCAGTTTTTATGCAATGCCCTATGGACGTTTCTTCATTTGGGGGGCGACGGCGGGTATGTTACGCAACCTCTTTCACTTCCTGCGCGCCTGATCAAGGATGCATGGCGGCGTTGAATCGTCTCGCCGTATTCGTAGCAAGCTTTTTCACTCTTGCACGCTTAACAATACTTACAAGTCCTGATTTGATTCTGGCGATCACCTGCGCTATCGTAGCGGGCAGCGTGGTATTGCCATAACAAAAGAAGGACTTGCATGACATTTTTTTCCATTCTGTGCGCATTGATTATCGAGCAGCTGAAACCGCTGCGCGCAGATAACCAGGTCTACGGCGGCATCAAGGGCCTGGCGATGCGGATCGAAGGCTGGTTCAATGCCGGCGAGCCGAAGAATGGCCGCATGGGCTGGTTCCTGATGATGGCGATCCTGGTATTGCCGACCGCACTCGTCTATTGGGTACTGCAGTATTTCGGCCTGGTTTTCCTGGCCTTTGCCTGGAACGTCGCCATCGTCTACCTGACGCTGGGTTTCCGCCACTACAGCCATTACTTCACCTCGATCCAGCTCGCCCTGAGCAGCGGCGACGAAGCCACGGCGCGCACGCTGCTGGCCGAGTGGGCGCGCATCGACACGGTCGGCATGGATGCCGGCGAGATCGCCCGCATCGCCGTCGAAAAGTCGCTCATCACCACCCACCGCAGCGTGTTCGGCGTGTTCTTCTGGTTCCTGATGCCGGCCGGGCCCGCCTGCGCCGTGCTGTACCGGGTGTCGGAATACCTGGCGCGCGCCTGGAACGAACCCGAGCACATGCGCAACGAAGCCTTCGGCCAGTTCGCCGCCAAGGCCTTCTACTGGATCGACTGGATTCCGGTGCGCCTGACCGCCATCGCCTTTGCCGTGGTCGGCAATTTCGAGGACGCCATCTACGCCTGGCGCAATTTCGCCAACCGCTGGGCCGACGAATCGCGCGGCATCATCCTGGCCGCCGGCGGCGGCGCCATGGGCGTGCGCCTGGGCACCCCGAACGAGAACGCCCCCCAGCTGCTGCCGATCGACGCCGCCACGGTCGACCTGAGCGATGCCGACACCGAAGTGCTGCCCGGCGAGGAGCCGAGCCTGCGCGCACTGCAAAGCACGGTAGGACTTGTCTGGCGCGCCCTGATACTATGGATGATCCTGTTGCTACTCCTGTCGAGTATGGTCTGGCTGGGCTGAGGCGGCGCCGACACACGTATCTTAAAGTTGTCGAGACAAGCCTCGTGCCCAACTCTTCTATAAGATATAATACCCGTCGTCTCCTCCACGCAGCATTCGAAGCAGCACTATGGCCGAGTTACCGCATACCGGGACGGAAGGCGCCGCCGGCGAATTCTTCATCCTGGGCCTCACCAGCAATGGCAAGCAGTTCCGTCCCAGCGACTGGGCGGAGCGCCTGTGCGGGGTCATGTCCTGCTTCCGCCCCGAAGGCAGCGGCGGCCGCCACGCCCACCTGCAGTTCTCTCCCTACGTCCATCCGACCATGGTCAATGGCGTCAAGGCCGTGGTCGTCGACAACAAGCTGAAGAAGGCCGAACCGCTGGCATACCACTTCGTGGTCAATTTCGCCAAGGACAACGACTTGCAAGTGGTCGACGCCTGTTTCGTCGAACTGCCGGGCGATAAGAAGGCCTGAGTTCGATCAAGCGTTTGATACAAATCAAACGCGCCTCACGTTCCTTCACTAGCTTGCGTCATATACGGACTGACGCGCACGCCGCGTGTGTCGCGCTCGTGTCCATCCGCGATGACGACAGCGCCAGGGGAGGCCACCATGAACATCGGCGACATCTGCACCGTTCAAACCATCAGCTGCAGCCGCGACGAAACCGTCCAGGGCGCCGCGCTCTTGATGCGACAACACCATGTGGGCGACCTGGTCGTGGTCGACGGCAACGATGGCGAGGCCATTCCGGTCGGGATCCTCACCGACCGCGACATCGTGGTCTCGGTCGTCGCCCTCGGACTCGACCCCGCCAGCCTGCAGGTGGGCGACATCATGAGCGACGACCTGCTGACCTGCGGCGAAGAAGACGACGTCTACCAGACCATCGAGCATATGCGCCTGCGCGGCATCCGCCGGGTGCCGGTGGTCAACCGCAACGGCGCGCTGGCCGGCATCGTCAGCGCTGCTGACGTGATCAAACCGCTGCTCGAATTCCTGGCCGAGGAAATGGGCGACCTGTCGAGGATCAGCGGCAACCAGCAGGCCCACGAGAAACGCGCAAGACACTAAGAGCGCCTAACAAAACCGCCATGGCTGCGTTGCAACGCCTCGTCGTACCTTCGTACTGTCTTCGGCGCTGCGCCTTGCCCTGACGGTTTTGTTAGGCGCTCTAAGCCCGTACCCGCCATTGGTCAGCTCGCCCGCCATGCACCAAGTTAGTGCGTGGCGGCATCATTCCGCGCAACCATCTGTTACCATCGCCGCTGGCGCGCCGCAGCAGGCGGCGCACGTAACCGACGGGATGACATGAATTTGACGCGTACTTTGCCGGGAAGCCAGCGCGGCCTCCCTGCGCACCTGATCGCGGGCGCCTTTGCCGCCTGTACCTTCCTCGCCCCAGGCGCCGTCCTGGCCGCGCCCAAGGCGGCGCTGCCGAAAGGCGTCACCCTCGGCGCTTCGGTCGAGGGCATCACCGAATACCGGCTCGCGAATGGCCTGAAAGTGCTGCTGTTCCCGGACAACTCGCGGCCCACGGTCACCGTCAACGTCACCTACCTGGTCGGCTCGCGCCACGAGAATTATGGCGAGACCGGCATGGCGCACCTGCTGGAACACCTGCTGTTCAAGGGTTCGAAGAAGAACCCCGACATCACGCGCCAGTTCGCCGACCGCGGCATGGATTTCAACGGCACCACCTCGCTCGACCGCACCAATTACTACGAAGTCTTCCAGGCCTCGCAGGAGAACCTGGACTGGGCGCTGCAGATGGAAGCCGACCGCATGACTGGTTCCTTCATCGCACAGAAGGATCTCGATTCCGAAATGACGGTCGTGCGCAACGAATTCGAAAGCGGCGAGAATTCGCCCTCCGGCGTGCTGGTCAAGCGCATGCAGAGCGTGGCCTACGACTGGCACAGCTACGGGCGCTCGACGATCGGCAACCGCAGCGACATCGAGAACGTGCGCCTGGCGAACCTGCAGGCCTTCTACCGCACCTACTACCAGCCCGACAACGCGGTGTTGCTCGTCGCCGGCAAGTTCGACGCGAACGCCACGCTCGCCAAGATCGCGCGCCAATTCGGCGCCATCCCGAAGCCCAGGCGCCAACTTCCCGCCTTCTGGACGGTCGAGCCGACCCAGGACGGCGAACGCAGTTTCGCCGTGCGGCGCCAGGGCGACGTCCAGATCGTCATGCTCGGCTATAAGGTGCCGTCGAGCCTGCACGACGAC
Source organism: Massilia sp. Leaf139 (assembly GCF_001424165.1). GTDB lineage: Bacteria > Pseudomonadota > Gammaproteobacteria > Burkholderiales > Burkholderiaceae_D > Telluria. The sequence continues at coordinate 132,654 of NZ_LMOJ01000026.1, read as the reverse complement.
AGCGACGTGATGGCCTTCGCCTCCGCCATCCTGGGCGACGTGCCGACCGGACGCCTGCACAAGGGACTGGTCGAAACCGGCAAGGCCAGCCAGGTGTTCACCTTCGGCGAGACCGGCTACGCGCCTGGCCTGCAATACGTGGGCGCGGTGCTCAAGAAGGGCGAGCCGCTCGAACCGGTGCGCGCCGCGCTGACCGAGGCGGTCGAAAGCTTCGGCGCCGCACCGCCGACGAAAGAGGAAATGGCGCGCATCCGCCGCATGTACGAGAACGAGATGGAGCGCAGCCTGAACGATCCGCAGCGGGTCGGCGTGGCGCTGTCGGAGACCATCGCGCTGGGCGACTGGCGCCTGTTCTTCACGGGACGCGAGCGCATCAAGACCATCACGGCCGAAGAGGTGGCAAGCGTCGCCAAGCGCTACTTCCGGCGCGACAACCGCGTCACCGGCGTCTTCCTGCCCGAGGATGCGCCGCAGCGCGCCACCATTCCGCCGGCGCCCAGCGTCGAGAGCATACTGAAGGATTTCAAGGCCACCAGTTCGACCCTGGTCTCGGAGGATTTCGAGCCGACCCAGGACAACATCATGAAGCGCACCCAGCTGACGACCGCGCGCGGCGTGAAGCTGGCGCTGCTGCCGAAAAAGAACCGCGGCGAGGCGGTGACGGTCAATCTGCGCCAGCACATCGGCGACGAGAAGAACCTGTTCGGCAAGGGCGCCGTGCCCGAACTGACCGGCGCCATGCTGATGCGCGGCACCAGCCGCTACACGCGCGAGCAGCTCTCGGACGAATTCGACCGCCTGAAAATCGCCGGCGGCCCGACCCACTTCCAGACCACGCGCGAGCACCTGCCCGAGGCCCTGCGCCTGATGGCGCACGTGCTGAAGGAGCCGGCCTTCCCGGCGGCCGAATTCGAGCAGTTGCGGCGCCAGTCGCTGGTCGCGCTGGAAGCCAGCCGCGCCGAACCGCAGGCGGTGGCGGCGCGCGCGCTGGCACGCCATTTCGACCTGTACCCGAAGGGCGACGTGCGCCACGCGAACAGTTTCGACGACGACCTGGCCGAACTGAACGCGGCGCGCCTGGACGAGCTGCGCGCCTTCCACCGCGAGTTCTACGGCAGCGTGCCGGCCGAGATGGCGATCGTCGGCGACTTCGACGCGCAAGCCATCGTGCCCCTGGTCGACGAGCTGTTCGGCGCGTGGAAAGCCCCGGCCAACGTGGCGCCGGTGCTGCGCCGCCACGCCGAGATCGCGCCCCTGAAGACCACGCTGAACACGCCCGACAAGGAGAACGGCTTCTATACCGCGCGCCTGAATCTCGACCTGAACATCGACGACGCCGATTATCCGGCCCTGATGCTGGCCAATTACATCTTCGGCGAGGGCGGCCTGCGCTCGCGCCTGATGGATCGCATCCGCCAGAAGGACGGCCTGTCCTACGGCGGCGGCTCGCAGCTCGAAGCGGGCGACCTGGATCGGGCCGGCGCCTTCGGCATCAGCGCCATCGCCGCGCCGCAGAACCTGCAGCGCCTGGACGGCGCGATCCGCGCCGAACTGGCGCGCGCGGTGAAGGACGGCTTCACGGCGGCCGAACTGGCCGGCGCCAAGTCCGGCCTGATGCAGCAGCGCCTGCAGACCCGCGCCGACGACGGCGCGCTGGCCGCGGGCTGGACGTCCTACCTCTACCGCGACCGCACCTACGAGTGGTCGCGCCAGTTCGAGGCCAAGCTGATGGCCGTCACGCTGCCGCAGCTGAACGCCGCCTTCCGCAAGGCGATCGATCCGGCCAAACTGTCGGTGGTGATGGCGGGCGACCAGGACAAGGCCGCGGTGAAACCCGGCGCAGCGCCATGACTTGGTAAACCTGGCCCGGGACGTTAGAATGTTGCTCTTTGGAATTATCTAACGGTGGGCCGGTTCATGAAGGGCAGGAGAGAGCAGGAACAACAGCAGGCCGGCATCGGCTTCGCCGGCAAGGTCGTGCTGGTGACGGGCGCCGCCAGCGGCATCGGTCGCGCGGTGGCGCTCGCCTTCGGGCGCGCCGGCGCGGCGGTGGTGGTGGCCGACGTCGCCGTCGACGGCGGCCATTCGACGGCCGCGATGATCGTCGAGAACGGCGGCAAGGCGCTGTTCGTGCCGGTCAACGTGACGCGCGCGGCCGAGGTGGCGACGATGGTCGACAAGACGGTGCACCACTACGGCCGCCTGGACTGCGCCGTCAACAGCGCCGGGCTGTTCGAGGAGGGCGCGCGCCTGGCCGAGTGCGAGGAAGCCGCCTACGACCGCATCATGGACGTCAACGTCAAGGGCGTCTGGCTGTCGATGAAATACCAGCTGCGCCAGATGGGCAAGCAGGGCAGCGGGGCCATCGTCAACCTGTCCTCGGCCTTCGGCACGGTCGGCGCGCCCGGCCAGTCGGTCTATGCCGCCAGCAAGCACGCGCTCGCCGGCCTCACCAAGAGCGCGGCGCTCGAACATGCGAAAGAGGGCATCCGTATCAACGCGCTGTGCGCCGGCGCCGTGCGCACGCCGATGCTGGCGCGCGCCTTCACGCGCGAGCCGAGCCTGGAAAAGAAACTGCGCGCCGCACACCCGATGGGACGCTTCGCGGAACCGGCGGAGATTGCGAATGCGGTGCTGTGGCTGTGCTCCGATCAATCCTCGTTCGTGACCGGGCATGAGTTGTCGGTGGACGGTGGCTTGACCGCTATTTGATTTGTAGGGGTGATCGATGCCAATGGCATCGATCACGGTTTCACCGGGCTCTCTGAGCCCACGCGGTTATACCGGTGCCACCCGCAAAGCGTGCGAATACCAGACCACGCAGCCAGGCGTCACATTTCGACATGCACATGCAGTTCCGCGTGGGCACGGAGTGCCCACCCTACATTATTTCTATTTCGGCCGCGGCGTCTTCAGCTTCGCCGACGGCGGCACCACGCGGCCGGCGCGCAGATCGGCCACCGTCATGGCCACGGCGCGCGCCACGTTGCGCACTTCTTCCTGCACATCGGTATCCCGGTCGAGCGTCTCGTGGCTCTCGGCATACGACTCGTAATAGCCGATGAAGCGGTCGAGGGTGCCGAAGCTGCCCGCGTCGACCAGTCCCATCCAGTTCAGCCAGTCCGTCAGCGAGCGGCGCGTGCCTTCGATCCCGGCCACGTCGCCATGCACGACGACGCCGAAGGCGCGCCCGGCCAGGTGCTTCGGGTAGTCCCAGCCGGCCAGTTCCATCTCCTTGGCTTTATGCGCGTCCTTGCCGTGGGTCGAACTCGGGTCGGCATTGCCGCCGTCGGCGCAGACCAGGCGGTCGATCATGAGTTTCAAGGTGGAGGGGGTCTGGTACCAGTAGACCGGGGTCAGGATGAGGATTCCGTGCGCGGCCACCCAGCGCTCGTAGATCTCGTTCATCCAGTCGCCGGTCTGGCGTTCGGCATGGTTCGGGTAGCAGCTGCACGGCCAGTGGCACAGCGGCATGGCGGTCGAGGCGCAGGCCTTACAGGGATGGATGTGGCGGTCGTAGTCGGAGGTCAGGCGCGACAGGTCGAGCAGGTCGGTCTCGATGCCGGCCGCGGCCAGCGTGTCGCGCGCGATCTTTGTCAGGCGCCAGGACTTCGACATTTCGCCAGGGCAGCTGCCGTCGTTGCGCGCGGAGGCGTTGATCAGGAGGATGCGGCTGGGCGTGGCCGGGTTCTTCTGGTGCAGTTCGGCCGCCAGCAGGCGCTCGTGCGCTTCCTTCCATTCGATCGACAGGTCGTAGTCGGGATCGGCGAAGCCGGGGCCCGCTTTCACCGTGCGTGGCGCCTTGCGCTTGTCCAGGTAGGCCTGCCAGGCCACTTCCTCGACTGCCGCCAGTTCGCTCGACACCTGCGCGTAGGCCGGGTCGAAGAAACCGTCCATGAATTTGCGGCGGAACTCCTCGCGTTCCAGCTTTGGCGGCGCTTGCCCCGTGCGTACCGATACCATGCAACCTCCTGTGATGAAGGCCGATTATCGGCAAAGCGCGCCGGCGCCGCTGTTCGCTGCCGAACGGTCGCGGCAATAAAAAAGCGGGCGACGCCATTCGCGTCCGCCCGCTCTTGCTTTTACAGAAGCCGGAGCTTACTTGACCGCTGGCTGCGCCGCCGTGGTCACGGCGCCGGTTGCCGGCGCGGCCGTGGCCGCGGTGGCCGCAGGGGCCGCGCCCGCCGCCGGCTGCTGGAGCGACATGACCCAGACGCGGGCCACATCCGACAGGCCGCCGCCGGCCTTGACGCTCTCGAAGGTCTTGATCGCGTCGTCCTTGCGGCCGGCCTTGGCTTGCGCGGCGCCCAGGCGCAGCTTGGCTTCGTCGGGCTGCTTCAGGCCGCCCTTGGCGATGCCTTGCTGGATGAAGCCGATGCCCTTGTCGTGCTGGCCCATGGTCGAGTAGGCCCAGCCGAGGTTGACCAGGCCGGCGCCGCTCTTGGCCTTGGCGGCAGAGGCTTCGCCCGCGGCGATGTTCTTGGCGTCGTCGGCCGCGCCCTTGTCGGCACGGGCGCGCAGCGCGTTGTGGGCCTTGGCGTTGGCGCCCTTGCCCAGCACGCCCGCGGCATAGCCGGCGTCGAGCGCGTTCTTCGCTTCGGTCGGGAAGCCGTCGCGCAGGGCGCTTTCGGCCAGGTCGATGTAGTCCTCTTCGCGCAGCGTCTTGGTGGCGGCGAACTGCAGGCGCAGCAGCGGCAGGTAGTTGTCCTGGCTGAAGCCCGGCTTGCGGATCACGCTCACACGGATCAGTTCGTTCCAGTATTCGTCGCTCGGGTAGTAACGCACCAGCTTGTGCACCGTGCTCTCGTAGCCGGCCGTGTCCTTGCTCTCGTGGACGGCGCTCAGCATCAGCTTCAGGTCTTCCAGCGACGGCGTCTTGCCGGCCTTTTCGGTCTGCTCGATCGAGCGCTGCAGGTAGGTCTTGGCGCCGGCGTAGTCCTTGTTCAGGTACAGCGAGCGCGCCAGCAGCGGGCCGGCTTCGCTCATGTCGCCGCCCGTCGCTTCATAGCGCTTGAGCTGCTCGGTGGCGGCCGCGTAGTTCTTGGCGTTGAACTGGATGTTGCCCATCGCCAGGATCAGACGCGCCTGCGAATCCTTCGGCTCGAAACCGGAACTGATGACGGCCTCGCCCGCGGTCAGGATGCCCTGGTTGTTGCCCGTCATCGAGGCATGCGCCATCTTGATGCGGTTGAGAATGTAGTTCTCGTAAGGCGTGCGGTTGGCGATCGCTTCGGCCTGGGTGATGCGGTTCTGCACCTCAGCCGCGTTCTTGGCGGCGATCAGCTGCTGCAGCGCGTTCGAATCGAGCAGCTTGGCCAGCTCGGGGCGCACGGTATTGGCCGGCGCGGCCGCAGGCGCAGCTTCCTTCTGGGCGTGGGCGCTCGTCATCAGGGCGGGTGCGCTGTTCAGGCCGACGGCAGCCAGCAGCAGGCACAGGCGAGCAAGGCGGAGTTGGGACATGAATGATCCTTCTAAAAAGATGAGCGGTACAAATCCGCGGCAAGATGGTGATTTTGCCAAGCTTGGGCAAACGTACATTGTCCCATAAAACGCCTGGAACCCTGCGGCGCAATTGTGCCGCAGGCGAGGGCGCGCCGGGGCCGGCGTTACATTGCGTTACCGTGTTTGATTCACGGAAACGCAATGCCGAGACAGGTGTCTAGAAGCCCGGCACCGGGCAATGGCCAGTGGCCTCGATCTCGCCCGCCAGCCAGGCGTTGACGGCGGCCAGGGCCGGTGCCGCGAAGCCATAGGTCATCAGGGCCGGGGCCTCGACGTCGAGCGCCTGGTAGGGGTTCCACAGGGCCAGGTGCAAGTCGGGGCGCCAGGTGGCGCGTACGTGGGCGCCGTAGCGGCGGCGCGAGGTCGAGGCGAGGATCGTGAAGCGGCCGTCCTGCGGCAGCGCGTTCCAGTCGAAGCTGTCGGCATCGGCGAAGGTCATCAGCTCGACGTCGTAGCGCTGCGCGAGGGAGGCGGCAATGGTGGCCGCCGGCACGCCCGCTTCCGAGACGCCGTCGCTGACCACGTCCTGGCGCGCCACCAGGCGCAGGCGCGCACCCTGCGGCGGACGGCGCACGGCGCCGCGGCTGCTCAGGCCGCGCGCCCAGGCGCGCGCCATCAGGGCGCGGTCGGCGTCGTCGGTGCTGTAGATCGGGGCTTCGTCGGCGCCGGGTGCCGCGCTCACCGCGACTTCGCAGCCTGAGGCCGCGGCGACGCCGGCACGGGGCCGCGCCGCGCCGCCGGCCGGGTGCGCGTCCGCGAGCTGCTTCAGACGCGCCAGGCGCGCCTCGACCTCGGCCAGCGGCAGTTCGCCCGCGGCGATGGCGGCGGCGATCGCCGCGATCGTTTCTTCCTGGGTCTCGCGCGAACCGATCGCCATCACCATGTCGGCGCCCGCGACCAGGGCGCGCACGGCGGCCTGGCCGGCGCCGTAGCGGTGCGCGATCGCGTGCATGTCCATGCCGTCGGTGATGATCACGCCGCCGTAATTCCACTGCTCGCGCAGGATGCCGTTCAGGATGCGGCGCGACATGGTGGCTGGGTAGTCGGGGTCGAGCGCCGGATAGACGATGTGGGCGGTCATCATGGCGGGAGCGAAGGGCGCCGCCATCCGGAACGGCGCGAATTCGAAGCGCTCCAGTTCTGCCAGGGGTTTGTCGACGGTCGGCAGGTCGCGGTGCGAGTCGACGTGGGTGTCGCCGTGCCCGGGGAAGTGCTTGACGCAGCAGGCCACGCCCTCGGATTCGCTGCCTTCCATCCAGGCCAGCGCAATGCGCGTCGCCGTGGCCGGGTCGGCGCCGAAGGAGCGTTCGGCGATGACGGGGTTGTGCGGGTTGTTGTTCAAGTCCAGCACCGGTGCGAAGTTCCAGTTGAAGCCGAGCGAACGCACCGCGCGCGCCACGGCGGCGCCGACTTCGCGCGCAAGAATCGGATCGTCCGCGGCGCCGAGCGCCATCGCCGAAGGCGGCGCCGGCACCCAGGTCGAGCGCACCACGGCGCCGCCTTCCTGATCCAGCGCGATCAGGGCTTCGCCGCCCATCACTTCGCGCAGGCCGGCAGTGAAGCGCGTCAGCTGGCTTGCGTCGACCATGTTCTGGCGGAACAGGCACGCGCCGCGCACCCGGTTCCGGGCCAGGAAGGCGGCGGTCTCGGCGTCCAGTTCGGTGCCGAACAGGCGCACCATGATCAGCTGTCCGGCCAGTTTCCTCAGTTCGTCGGTAGTCTGCATCTTCTTGGTTTGCTTGGTTGCCTTAGTTGGTCTTCGTGACTTTGCTCAGGTGGCGCGGGCGATCCGGATCCATGCCGCGCGCCTTGGACAGGCGGGCGGCCATCACATAGAAGGCCTGGATCGCGACGATCGGGTCGAGGTCGGGCGTGGCCGCGACGGGCAGAATCAGGTCGCGCTCGGCGATGTCCTCGGGCGCGGCCAGCAGCACGCGCGCGCCGCGTCCGCGCATCTCCGCGGCCAGGGCCACCAGGCCGGCCTGCGCCGGGCCGCGGGTGGCGAAGATCAGCAGCGGGTAGCCGTCCTCGATCAGCGCCATCGGGCCGTGCTTGATCTCGGCGCCGGAAAAGGCTTCGGCCTGCAGGGCCGAGGTTTCCTTGAATTTCAGGGCCGCTTCCAGCGCGACCGGGAAGCTGATGCCGCGACCGACCACCATGATGTTGCGCGCCGGCGCCAGCACCTCAATGGCCGCCGACCAGTCCACCTGGGATGCGGCGCGCAGGGCATCCGGCAGGGCGGCCAGGCCCGCGCGCAGTTCGGCGTCGTCCTGCCATTCGGCCACCAGGCGCGCGCCGGCGACCAGGCTCGTGATGAAACTCTTGGTCGCGGCCACGCTCTGCTCTTTGCCGGCATGCAGGGGCATCGTCCAGGCGGCGGTCTGGGCCAGGGGCGAGTCGGCGTCGTTCACCAGCGCCACCGTGGTGGCGCCGCCGTCGCGGAAATACTTGATCGGCTCGACCACGTCCGGACTCTGGCCCGATTGCGAGATCGAGATCGCCAGGGTGTCCGCCGTCGCCAGCGGCGACTTATAGAGCGTGACGAGCGACATCGGCAGCGAGGTGACCAGGCGTCCCATGCGCGACATGATCAGGTAGGCGACATAGCTGGAAGCGTGATCCGAGCTGCCGCGCGCCACCGTGACGGCGCTGTGGAAGTGCGTCGAACGCAGGGTGCGTCCCAGTTCGGCATAGCGCTCGCCGTCCTGCGATAGTTGCAGGGCCACGCAGTCGCCGGCGGACATGGCTTCCTGCAGCATGAGTGAGGTTTCGGGGGCGGTCACAGCGCTTCTCCTTCGATATACACGGCGTTGATGTTGAGGTCGCGGTCGAGCACGACGAAGTCGGCATGGCAGCCGGGCGCGAGGCGGCCGCGCTGCGTTTCGCCGAGGTAGTCGGCGGCATTGGTCGAGACGCGGCGCGAAGCTTCCGCCAGCGGCAGGCCGATCTTGACCAGGTTGCGCAGCGCGCCGTCCATGGTGAGGGTCGAGCCGGCCAGGGTGCCGTCGGCCAGGCGCACGCCGCCCATGCATTTGTGGACGACCTGGCGTCCCAGCATGTATTCGCCGTCGGGCATGCCGGCGGCCGCCGTGGAATCGGTCACGCAGAACAGGTGGGGAATCGAACGCAAGGCGACCTTGATCGCGCCCGGATGCACGTGCAGCAGATCCGGAATGATCTCGGCGTACTGCGCATGCGCCAGCGCTGCGCCCACCATGCCCGGCTCGCGGTGGTGCAGGCCCGGCATGGCATTGAACAGGTGGGTGAAGCCGGCCGCGCCATGCGCGAGCGCGGCCACGCCGTCTTCGTAGGAGCCGCTGGTGTGGCCGATCTGCACGCGCACGCCCTGGTCGGCCAGCAGGCGCACCAGTTCCAGGTGGCCGTGGATCTCGGGCGCGACCGTGATCACGCGCATCGGCGCCAGGGCCTCATAGGCTTCGATCTCGGCCAGCGTCGCTTCCTTGGCGAAGGGCGGCTGGGCGCCCAGCTTGGCGGCGTTGATGTAGGGGCCTTCCAGGTGCACGCCGAGGATACGCGCTTCATTGCGGCCGCGCTCCTTGCAGGCCGCGCCGATGGCAGTCAATGCCCGTTCGATGTCTTCCGGGGGCGCCGTCATGGTCGTGGCCAGCAGGCTGGTGGTGCCGTGCTTGGCGTGCAGGGCAGCGATCACGTGGGGCGCGTCGCCGCCTTCCATCATGTCGCGCCCGGCGCCGCCGTGCACGTGGACGTCGATGAAGCCGGGCAGGATGAAGACGTCGCCGTTGGCCTCGGGATCGGCCGGCTGGCCGTCGATGGCCTCGATGCGCGCACCAAAGTGCAGTTCGCCGTGGATCCAGCCATCGGGCGTGAGAATATTGCCTTTCATCGGGTGCGCTCCAGGTGGCGTTCGATCATGAGCAGGGCGCCGCGCGCGGAATCGCCCTGCGGCGGCAGGCAGCGTGCGCGGGTGTCGGGCGGCAGCCAGGCCAGCAGCACTTCGCCCAGGCCCCCGCACAAGGCCAGCGGCAGCGTGTGGCCCGGGTCGAGCGCGTCGGCGATGCTGGCCACTTCGCGGCCGGCGTGTTCGAGGATGGCGCGCGCGACCGGGTCGGTGTCGCCATGCTGGACGACGAAGCGCGCGAGGCCCGCATACGCGGTCTGGTTGGCGCGCCCGAGCCAGATCTGCACCGCGTCGCGGTTGCCGCCGCAGGCCGCGATCACGTCGCGCGCCAGCGGCCCGTCGGCCACGCGGCCGTCGAGTACCTGTTCGATGTGATTCAGCGCGCGCAGGCCCATCCAGGCGCCGCTCGCCTCGTCGCCCGCCGGGAATCCCCAGCCGCCGACTTCGACCTTGGCGCCGTCGAGCCGCATCGCTTCGCCGACGCTGCCGGTGCCGATCGCGACGATCGCGCCTGGCTGGCCGCCATGGGCGCCCATCAGGGTGCTGAAGCCGTCGGTGTCGAGCACGAGTGCGGCGAAACCCGGATCGGCGGCGACGAATTGCGCCGCCCAGTCCTTGTTGTGCACGCCAGCCAGGCCCAGCCCGATCGCCATCGAGGACAGGGGAGGGGAGCCGATGTCGGCCACGGCGCAGGCTTCGCCGATGGCGGCCAGAATGGTGACCCAGGCCTTGTCGATGCCGTGGGAGAGGCCGGAGGGGCCGCCGGATGCTTGCGCCAGTTCGGCGCCGTTGGGATCGGCCAGGCGCACACGGGTGCCGGTGCCGCCGCCATCGACGCCGATGAGGTATTCGATCATGGGAAATATGAGTGCCGGGGGAGGTCAGGGCACTATAGGGAAGCGGGTTGAGCCTGTCAACAGGTATTTAATTGGTATTGTTTTTATCGTGCGGGCCCCGCTTGGCGGCGCCTTCCGCGCGTCTTTTCTGCTATGGGAAGGTGCTGCCGGCGCTGGCTAGCAACTGGTATGGTTGAGCAGCAGTTTTTTATGGCTGACGTCCGCGCACGAAGCCGCAGTAGGCATTGCGCGCGGCGTCCGTGCGCAGGGCGTCGTTGTGGCCGGCCTGCTCCAGCAGGAGCAACTGCTTGTCGGAGCGCGGGATGGCGTGGAATACCTGCTTGCCCAGGCGCGGCGGCGTCATCTTGTCCTGGCCGGCCACGATGACCAGGCTCGCGGCCTGGAAGCGGGCGGCGGCAACCCGGTTGTCGACCTGGCGCAGCGAGGCTTCCAGGTCGATGCGCACGAAAGGCCGGGCGTACCAGGGAATGTTCGAGGCGACCAGGTCTTCGGCGCTGGTGGCGGTGGTTTCCAGCACCGTCCCCAGCACCGGCCGCATGGCCGCGACATAGGCCGCCATGAAGCTGCCCAACGACTGGCCGTGCACGACGACGCGGCCGGGATGGCGCGCGTTGACGGCGTCGAACAGGGCCAGCGCGTCGGTACGCAGGTGCTCGACGCTGGGCTTGCCGCCATTGCGCCCATAGCCGCGGTAGTCGAACACGGCCAGGTTGCTGCCGCAGGGGGCCAGCATGGCCAGGAGCTGGTCGCCGTGGCGGTCGAGATGGAACATGTTGCCGCCGAAGTAGAGCACGGTGTTGTGCGCGCCGGGCTGCTCGAGCAGGACGCCGTTCAGCATCGTGCCGTCCTGGCCGGGCACCGCCAGCGCGCGCACGGCCGGGTTGGCCAGGCGCTCCTTGACGGCACCCGGCGCATCGGGCCGAAAGAACTGGCGCTCGGTGACGCGCACCTGCGCGCATCCGGCCAGCACCACACATGAGGTCAGACTTGCCGCCAGCAGCCAGGTACGCATGGAGTCTCCGCTATAATGATTGTAGTTGATTAAAATATTACTATAAAACGATAATAAGTTAATGAATAACGATAAGTCAATGACCCGGTATATCTGGCTGGTGCGGGTGCTGGCAGCCGTACTTGCGCTGTTCCAGCTCATGTACTTCCTCTTCTCCTGGATCCTGCCCGAATCGACGCAGCTGGGCGCGGTCGCGGTTGCCTTCTGGCCGCGCGGCATGGAACCTGGCGCCGTAGCGGGCCTGGCGCCCGGGCTGCGCTGGGCCGGCGCCGTCTGCGCCTTGCCGGCCTTGCTGCTGCTCGGCCATGCGCTGCTGCGCATCGACCGCATGCTGCGCGCCTGCACCGGCGGGCGGATGTTCGCGCTGGCCACCGTCGGCCACATGAAGGCCTTCGCGGCTTCGCTCCTGGGCGCCCTGGTGCTGACGGTGATCGAACCGGCGCTGCGCGCGCTCGTGTGGCGCTTCGGGCTCGGCGCCGGCACCCGGCAGGTGAAGGTCGGCGTGTCATCGGAGGAGCTGATGCTGGTGCTGATTTGCGCCCTGTTCTTCGTCGTCGCCGCGATGATGCATGCGGCGCGCCGGCTGGCCGAAGACAACGAGGGTTTCGTCTGATGGCCATCGTGATCGAGCTCGACGTGCTGCTGGCCCAGCGCAAGGTGAAATCGAAGGAGCTGGCCGCCTATGTCGGCATCACCGAGCAGAACCTGAGCCTGCTGAAATCGCGGAAGGTGAAAGGGGTGCGCTTTTCGACGCTGGAAAAGATCTGCGAACGCCTCGACTGCCAGCCCGGCGACATCCTGCGCTACGTGCCGGGCGAGGCCCAGGGCGACGACGGCGCGGACATGTAAAAAGGGGAGAACCGGGCCGACCGTCCCGATCTTCTGCATAATGGCAGTTCAACAAGAACCAGAACGAGACAGGGAGTCCGGGATGTACGTACCAGCCCACTTCAACGAGGAGCGCGTCGACGTGCTGCACGCGTTCATGCGCGAGCACCCCTTCGCCACGCTGGTCACGCACGGCGCGGCCGGCCTCGACGCCAACCACATGCCGTTCGAGCTCGACGCCGCGAGCGGCGCGCGGGGCGTGCTGAGCGCACACATGGCGCGCGCCAACCCGATGTGGGCGGACGTGTCCGATGGCGACGAGGTGCTGGCCATCTTCCGCGCCGGCGACGCCTACATCTCGCCCAGCTGGTATCCGAGCAAGCACGAGACCCACAAGCACGTGCCGACCTGGAACTACATGGTCGTCCACGCCTATGGCCGCATCCGGGTGCGCGACGACGAGCGCTTTGTGCGCAGCGTCCTCGCGCGCCTGACGCGCACCCACGAAGCGGGCCAGCCGGTGCCCTGGAAGATGGGCGACGCGCCCGCCGGCTTCATCGACGGGCTGCTGGAGGCCATCGTCGGCATCGAGATCGAGATCACGCGCCTCTACGGCAAGTTCAAGCTCAGCCAGAACAGGGAAGCGCGCGACGTCGCCGGCGCCGCCGCCATGCTGGATGCCGCAGGCGAGCACGCCATCGGCGCCGCCATGCTCGCCCGCCTTCGCCCCGACACCGCACCATGAACCGTTTGCCCTGGTACTTCGGCTGGAACATCGTCGCCGCCGCCACCTTGCTCACCATGCTGACCGTGGGCATGCGCCTCGGGATCGGCCCCTTCTTCCTGCCGATGGCGCAGGATCTGGGCTTCAGCCGCAGCCTGCTGGCTTCGATCATCGGCGCCGGCATGCTCTGCTACGGCCTGGCGATGCCGCTGGCCGGCTACCTGGTCGGGCGCTACGGCACGCGCGCCGTGCTCCTGCTCGGGACGGCGATCGTGATCCTCTCCACCGTCTGGTCGGTGACGGCGCGCACGCCCTTGTCCTTCCTGTTCGCCTTCGGCATCTGCCTTTCCTTCGGCCTTGGCTTCACCAGTCCCGTGGCGCTGACGCCGGTGATCAGCCGCTGGTTCACGCGCCAGCGCGGCATGGCGCTGTTCTTCCTGTCGACCGGCTCGATGGCGGGTATGGCGGTGCTGACCCCGGTGCTCACCTATGCGATTGCCGCCGTGGGCTGGCAGCAGACGCTGATCGGTTTCGCCGTCGTATTTGCACTGGTCACGCTGCCGGCGGCGCTGTTCGTCATCCGCGAGGACGCGCCGCCGCACACGGATCTGGTGCCGCAGCAAACGCCGCCCGGGCCGAAGCCCGCTGTGCCGATCCCACAGGCCAGCCTGGGCCTGGGCGCCGCCATGTGTACCGCGCCGTTCTGGAAAATCGTGTTCGGCCTGTTCGCCTGCGGCTTCAGCATGAACCTGCTGGGCACCCATGGCGTGCCGATGCTGATGGATCACGGCTTCGACGCCATGACCAGTTCCTACGGGGTCGGGCTGATCGGCCTGGTCGCCATCCTCGGCACCCTGGTGCTGGGCCGGCTGGCCGACCGCACGCCGCGCCGCAACATCCTCGCCGCCATCTATTTCGTGCGCGGCCTCGGCTTCTTCGCGCTGCTGGTGGTCGGCACCCATTGGGAGCTGTATATCGCCGCGGCCATCGGCGGCCTGGTCTGGGCCGGCAGCATCGCCACTTCCTCGGCCATGCTGGCCGATATCTACGGCGTGCGCCTGGTGGGCGTGATGTACGGCACGGCCTATCTCGGCCACCAGGTCGGCGCCATGCTCAGCTCCTGGCTCGGCGGCTGGGCCTTCGAACGCTTCGGTACGCACTGGATCGCCTTCGGCAGCGCGGGTTTCTTGCTGCTGGCGGCAGCGGCCGTGTCGATGCGCTTGCCGCTGAAGGGGTTTACCTTGATGGCGCCCTCGATGCCGGTGCGGGGATGAGTTCGTAGCGCCGAGCCGGCCCCGAGCGGCTAGCGCAGCTCCCTCCGAGTACAAAAAAGCACGCTGTCTTCACGGACAGCGTGCTTTTTTATTGCCTGCGACGGCGCGCGCACGATTTGGTTCCGCCGTGTCCGGTGACGCCACGCATGCGCGCAAGTCATCAATACGCTTACAACTGACTAACACGGATTTACTTCCTTGAACCCCGTTTAAATGGTTGCCCATCGAAAATTGCTCGGTTATCGAAACCAGGCCAGCGATGAAGATTCTTACCGGCTCCCCGACACACCGGGCCTTCCTGCTGATCCGGACGGGCAGCTATCTCGTCGCCATCTTGCTGTTCTGTTCGAACTACTGGATCAACCGCTATTTCGGCAAGCCCGACATCGACCAGATCAGTTATCACCTGCAGTTCGGCGCGGAAGGGCTGGCCTCCTCGGATCCAGCTGTGCTGCGCCGTTTCGTGCGCTGGTGCGTGCTGGCGCCGCTGCTGCTGTTGCCGCTGGTGCTGGCGGCCGAGCGCTGGGCGGTGTCCGGCCGCAGGCGTTTTTCCTTTCGCATGCGCGCCATCCTGCCGGCGGCGGCGCTGCTGACGGCCAGCACCCTCTGGCTCTAACCAGCTGTCGATCGTCGATTACCTCGCCTCGAACGCCGGGCCGGACTATTTCGGCCGCCATTACGTGGCGCCATCCAACGTCGCCATCCACGCCGTGCGGCCGAAGAATCTCGTCCTCATCTATGTCGAAAGCCTGGAGGCGGGCTATGCCGATTCCCGGGTCTTCGGCGGCGACCTGATCGCGCCCTTGACGGCGCTGGAGGCCAGCCGCTTCGAGGCCTTTCCGCAAGTGCCGGGCACGGGCTGGACGATCGCCGCCATCGTCGCAACCCAGTGCGCGCTGCCGCTCAAGCGCGTCACCGTCTTCGACGAGAACACGCAAGGCGAGCTGGTGCAGTCCTTCCTGCCCAGGGCGACCTGTCTCGGCGACATCCTGGCCGGGCACGGCTACCGCAACGTGTTCATGGGCGGCGGCTCGCCCCTGTTTGCCGGCAAAGGAAAATTCCTGCGCGCGCACAGCTACCACGAGGTGCTGGGGCGGGAGGACTGGCTGGGGCAGGGTGTGCCGGAACGGGCCATGAATGGCTGGGGCCTGTTCGACGGCGACCTGCTGCACCGTGCGCGCGACAAGCTCGGCCAGCTGCACGCAGCCGGCCGGCCCTTCAACCTGACCCTGCTCACCGTCGACAGCCACGAGCCGGGCGGCCACCTGTCGCCCGCCTGCGCGCGGCGCGGCCATGCGGGCTTCGCGGGGGTGATCCGCTGCGCCGCCGCCGACATCGCCGCCTTTGTCGACGATGTCGCCGCGCGCGGCTACCTGCGCGACACGACGATCGTGATCCTGGGCGACCACCTGGCGCGCCACAATCCGCTCTCGAACCAGCTCGAGCGCCTGCCCGAGCGTTTGCTGTTCAACGCCTTCGTCGGTGAAAACGCGCCGGCGCCCAACCGCAGGCAGCTGGTGCATTTCGATTTCCTGCCGAGCATCCTCGAGTTCAACGGGTTCACGGTCGAGGGCGGACGGCTGGGCCTGGGCTACAGCGGCTTCAACCGGCACGCCACGGGGCCGCCGCCGCACCGGCTGGACGAGCTGCACGCCTCGGTGCTCAACCGCTCCGAGACCTATCGCGCGCTGTGGACGGCGCCGCCGCGGTGAAGCATCCAGGATCAGAGGATCAGACGCGTTCGCCGGGGTCGTCAGGGCAAGGCGCAAGGCCGAAGACAGTACGAGAGTACGAGGGTACAAGCAAGGCCTTGCAACGCCGCCCTGGCGGCCTCCGCGGAGGCGTCAGTCGCGCCGGCGGCCGCCGCCGCGCTCGACCTGCACCAGCTCCTCGCGCCGCTCGCCGCCGGACTCGCGCACCTGGTTGACGGCCGCGCTGCCCGGGCCGCGCACCTGGATGTCGGACTGGCGCACCGTCAGGCGGCGCGCGTGGAGCGCGCCCGAACCGGAGAGTTCGGCGACGATGCGCTCGGCGCGGCCGTCGAGTTCGACGTTGCCGGGGCCGCGCATGCTGAGCGCCACGCGCTTGCCGTCGACGCTGGCGCGCAGGTCGCCCGAGCCCTGCAGGGCGGCGTCGAGCGACTCGGTGACGCGCGCCAGCGCCACGTCGCCGGGGCCGCCGCTGTGGATCGTGGCGCTGCGCACCGTCAGGCCGCCGGCGTCGAGTTCTCCCGAGCCGTCGAGGTTCGCGCGCAGCTCGTCGGCGCTGCCGGTGAGCGTGGCGTTGCCGGGGCCGTTCATGCGCAGCACGGCGCGGCGCGCCTGCAGGCCGCGCGCTTCCAGGTCGCCCGAGCCGTGCACTTCGGCCTCGAACTGGCGGATATTGCCGGCAACGCAGGCGTTGCCCGGCCCGCGCTGCAGGCTCGTCACCTTTTCCGCCTGCAGGTCGCAGGCGTCGAGATCGCCCGACCCCGTGACTTCGGCCTGCAGGTCGCGCGTCGTACCGTGCAGGCGGACGTTGCCGGGGCCGCTGACCCTGGCCACGGCCTGGGCCAGCCGCAATTCGAGCGCCTCCAGGTCGCCCGAGCCGCCCACGCGCGCCGTCAGGTCGTTCTCGACCGGGCCCAGGCGCACGTCGCCGGGGCCGGACATCGTCAAGGCGACCGTGTTCGCCTTTACCTGGCGCAGGTCGAGGTCGCCGCTGCCGCTGCTGTTGACCTCGAAGCTGCGCACGCCGCCGCGGGCGCGGATGTCGCCTGGCCCGTGCGAACCGAGCACGAAACGCTCGCCTTTGAGCGCCTCGAGTTCGACCTCGCCGCTGCCCTTGTTGACCAGGCTTGCCAGGCCGGAAGCGCCGATCCGCACCACCGTCTCCGGCCGCTCGCGCTTGCCGAAATGGATGCCGAAGCTGGTGCGCGAGCGCTGGCGCACGACCAGGGTGCCGCCCCGTACCTCGGTCTCGATCTCGGCCAGCGCTTGAGGATCGCCCGACAATTCCAGGCGCGGCGCGCCCTCGGTGACGATGACGCGGAAGGGCCCGGCCAGTTCGATCGCATTGAAGGCAGCCACGGGGCGCTTGTCGACGGCGACCGGGCGGCGCTCGTCGGCCGCGCTTGGCTGCATGCCGGCGAAACCGGCGCACAGGCAGAGGGCGGCGAGGGCGGTGTGCTTGGTACGGGTATGCATGGGTGTCCCTGTTGTTTTTGTGAGGCAGAGCCCCCACGATAGGTCAAACCGGGCTGGTGCGTGCAGCCCAACCGATAGACGTGCAAAATCGCGGTATAAACGTTCAAAATCCGGCGCCGAACGGCGCGCCCAGCCCAGGAAGAGGAACCACCATGTCCACGCTGACTGTCCGAAAAATCGCCGTCGACCTGTCGCAGGGCTTCGGCCGCCACTGGAATGGCGGCGACGCCTACCGCACCCAGCTGTTCAATGCCCTGTCGATGAGTTTCCCCCTCGGCGAGCAGCTCTTCATCGACGCCGTGCGCGCCGTGCCGCAGGAATGCCTCACCGACCCCAAGCTGCGTGCCGAAGTGAAGGATTTCATCGGACAGGAAGCGACCCACCGCCACATCCACGTCCAGTACAACCGCGAGCTCGAACGCCAGGGACTGCCCTACACGCGCGAGGCGGCCACGCGCAAGCGCATGCGCCGCATCGACCGCATGGGCGTGCTCAACCGCCTGGCGATCACCTGCGCGCTCGAACATCACACGGCCATGCTGGCCGACGGCGTGCTGCGCTATCCCGAGTGGCTCGACGGCGCCGAAGAACCGATGCGCACCGTCTGGAGCTGGCATGCGGTCGAGGAAACCGAACACAAGGGCGTGGCTTTCGACGCCTACCGCGCCGCCGGCGGCGGCTACTGGCGCCGCGTGCTGTGGTTCGTGCACGTGAGCGCGATGTTCGCCTTCGAGACCTTCCTGCAGACGGCCTTCAACCTGCACCGCGACGGCCAGCTGTTCAAGCCGCGCACCTGGGGCCATGCGCTGAAAATCTGGTTTGGCCGTCATGGACTGGCCTGGCACCTGCCGAAACCGGCGCTGGATTACTTCAAGCCGTCCTTCCATCCCTGGCAGCACGACAATCGCGCCCTGGTCGATGCGTGGCTCGAGCACAACAATACGGCCTGGCGGCCGGTGCGTGCCGCGGCGTCCTGAACCGCTGCGGCGCTGCCCACAGGCGCGGCAGGTGTCATAATGCGGTGTCGATAGAGGAGAAACCAGTGATTCGTTACATGGGCACCCGCAAGAACAGCGAAGGGGCCACCGTCTATGTGTTCATCGTGAACGGCCTCGAGAAAGAGGTGCGCGAGGCGGCGCTCAAGCAGCATCCCGGCTGCTACGAAGCCTTGCCGGCCTCGGCCAAGGCGAAAATCGCCGCCAACCGCAACTGGCTGTCGAAGCTGTGATGTCGCGCCGCGCTGCGGCCGGCGCGCTGCTGGCGCTCGCCTGCACCGGCGCCTGGGCGCTGCCCTCGACCTTCGGCCCCGTGATCGGCAGCGCGCTGCTCTGCCGCAGCCAGCTCGAGAACGTCTATTTCCACAGCTACCTGACGACCGCCTTCGGCCCGGCCAAGAAGCAGGAGGGCGGGGCGCTCTGGTTCAAGGGCGAGGCCACCCTCTGGGGCAAGCAGGTGCTCGACCTGATGGTCAGCGACGACACCCACCCCATGGTCTTCATCGCCGCCGTGCTCGACAGCACGCCGGAAGCGCTGGAAGAAGCGATCCGCGCCCAGGTCGGCGTACAGCACAGGACGCTTGACGCCGCGCAGTATCCGCTGCGTGTGTCGAACGCCGGCAGCGTCATCGCTTATCAGAACGGCAAATCCAAAATATACTGCGCGAGGTATAAACCTCTCCCGCCGGGCCGCTAGTTTCATGTACACCAATTTCTTCAACCTGAAGCAGGCGCCGTTCTCGATCGCCCCGGATCCGCGCTACCTGTTCATGAGCGAACGCCACCGCGAAGCGCTGGCGCATCTGCTGTACGGCATCAACAGCGGCGGCGGCTTCGTGCTGCTGACCGGCGAGATCGGCGCCGGCAAGACGACCGTCTGCCGCTGCTTCATCGAGCAGATTCCCGACAACTGCCGCTTCGCCTATATCTTCAACCCGAAGCTGAGCGTGGGCGAACTGCTGCAATCGGTGTGCGAGGAGTTCCGCATCGACGCGCCGGGCGGGGAGGTTGGCGGCGTCAAAGGCTATGTCGACGCCATCAATGCCTACCTGCTGGCGTCGCACGCGCAGGGACGTAACAACGTGCTCGTCATCGACGAGGCCCAGAACCTGGCGCCGGACGTGCTCGAGCAACTGCGCCTGCTGACCAACCTGGAGACGAGCGAGCGCAAGCTGCTGCAGATCATCCTGATCGGCCAGCCGGAACTGCGCACCATGCTGGCGCGACCGGAACTGGAACAGCTGGCGCAGCGCGTGATCGCGCGCTACCACCTGGGGCCCTTGTCCGAGCCGGAGACGGGCGCCTATATCGCGCACCGGATGGCGGTCGCGGGCAGCGTGGGCGCGCCCGTGTTCCCGGCCGCCGTCGTGCCGCTCGTGCATGCCATCACCGGCGGCGTGCCGCGCCGCATCAACCTGCTGTGCGACCGCGCGCTGCTGGGCGCCTATGTCGAGAACAGCCGCGAGGTGACGCGCACCATCCTGCGCCGCGCGGCCGACGAGGTATTCGCCGGCGAGAGCGCCCAGCCTGCGCGCAAACCGCGCTGGCCGCTGGTGACGGGCGGCCTGTTGGCGGGGGCGGCGCTCTCCGCGGCCGCGGCCTGGCAGGTGCTGCCGCAGCGTGCCTCACCTACGAAGGCCGAAGTTGTACAGCTACCTGGACAAGTCCAGGCGCCGGCTGTGGTCGCCGTCTTGCCGCGCGCGCATGCCGACGAGGCATCGGCCCTGCGCGCCCTGGCCGTGCTCTGGGGCGCCTCGCTGCCGGAAGGCGACCCGTGCCAGGTCGCCTTCCGGCTCGATTTGCGCTGCCACGCCGGGCGCGGCGGCATCTACGAATTGCGCCAGCTCGATCGTCCGGCCGTCATCACGCTGCGCGACGAACGCGCCACCACGCATGCCGTCCTGGTCGGCATGGACGAGCGCAGCGCGACCGTGCTTACCGCCGGCAAGGGCGGCAAGCGCGAGCGGGTCGACCTGGCTGCGTTGGCGCTGCGTTTCACGGGCGAATACACGACCTTCTGGAAGATGCCGCGCGCCTTCCGCGACCATCTGACGACAGGCGACCAGGGGCCGGACGTCGACTGGCTGGCGGCGCGGGTGGCGCAGCTCGGGGGCGCGGCCGCGCCGGCGCCGCAGCAGCCCTTCAACGCGCGCACCCAGGAATTGCTGCGCAGCTTCCAGGCCAAACACAATCTGAAGGCGGACGGCGTCGCCGGGCCGCGCACCTACATGCGCCTCAACCAGCTGACCGGGGTCGCCGAGCCGCGCCTGCTCGCCGCTGCCGGGACGGGAAGTTAATCGATGTCGTACATCCTCGAAGCACTCAAGAAGGCGCAAGCCGAACGCCAGCTGGGCCATGCGCCTGATATCCATACCCCGGCGGCGGTGCCCGTGCCGGCCGCCGCCGCGGCGGTCGACCGCAAGCTGCTGCTGATCGGCCTGGGCGCGGGCGTCGTCGCCGCGGCTGCGGTGGCAGGCATCGTGTGGCGGGCGAATACGCCGGCTGCGCAGCCTGCCGTGCTGGCGCGCGCGGACGTGCCGGTCAGCCCGAGCGCTCCGCCCGTGACGGCCACGGTTGCCGCGCCGGCGCCTGCTTCGGCTGCGCCGCCGAGTCCGGCTGTCACCGAGGCGCCCACGCTCGCGGTAGAGCCGCCCGCGCCGCCCGCCAGCAAGGCGCCAGGTGCCAGCGCGCCGCCCGCACCGCCGCCGGCCGTCAGGCCTGTCGAGACGCCGCGCACCGCGACGCCGAAGCCTGCCCCGGCGCCGGCGCCGGCGTCCGCGCGCGACGCCGTGCCGGAAGCGGTCTACCTGCCGGCGCCCACGCCGCAACGCACGCCCGAGCCTGCGCCCGTCCGCGCCCCGGAGCCGGCACCCGAAGAAAACCTGCGCACCCTGCAGCAGCTGCCCGAGGCCATCCAGCGCGAGGTGCCGAAAGTCGCCGTCGGCGGCTACATCTATTCGCCGAATCCCGCCGACCGCCTGCTGCTGATCGACAAGACGCTGCGCCGCGAAGGCGAGGAGGTCGCGCCCGGCCTGGTGCTGGAACGCCTGATGCCGAAATATGCCGTGATGAATTACCGGGGCACCCGCTACCGTGTCGGTTATTGATCCCGCTCCCGCGCCCGCCGTGCTGGCCGTGGTCGGCTGGTCGGGCAGCGGCAAGACCACGCTGCTCGAATTCCTCGTGGCGCAACTGGCCGCGCGCGGCCTGCGCGTGAACGTCGTCAAGCACAGCCACCACGACATCGAACTCGAACCGCCGCACAAGGACAGCGCGCGCCTGCGCATGGCCGGGGCGGCCGAGGTGATGATCGCCTCGCCCTACCGCTACGCCATCCTGCGCGAACTGCGCGGGATGGAAGAGCCGCCGCTGGCGGAACAGCTGGCGCGCCTGGCGCCGGCCGACCTGACCCTGGTCGAGGGCTACAAATGGGAGCCGTTGCCGAAACTCGAAGTCTTCCGGCCGGCGCTGGGACGTGCGCCCTTGTATCCCCACGATCCGCTGGTCGTCGCCGTCGCTTCGGACGCGGCGGCGCCCGACGGCGTGGCTGCAGCCTGGCTCGACCTGAACCGCCCGCAGGACGTCCTGGGCTGGCTCAGCGAATGGATGCTGGCAAATCCTAAAGTTTCCGAAAAACAAGCCGATAACAGAGGATAACCCTCATCAGGAGACCGTCATGGACGTCACCAGCATCGCCAAGTTGTCTACCACCATCGCCGAGACCGGCCGCAAGGAAGAGGTCGCGGTGACCATGCTGAAGAAGCAGCAGGACATGCAGAAGTCGGCCATGACCCAGATCCTCGACGGCCTGCAGCCGCCGCAGCCGGTGCAGAACCTGCCGGCGCACCTGGGCAGCAAGATCAATACGACGGCCTGATTCGGCTGTAGCGTTTCCCGTCACCGGCTGATGTTCGGCTGGTGTACCGCGTGGACTCGGGAGTCCGGTGAACCCGTCATTGAGGCCATTGCCTCAATGACCCCTACGAACCCGTGACGCGCCGCGTGCGGGTTTTTTGCGTTCAGAGGTGCCGAGCAGGGAAGTGGAATCAGGCAAGGCCGTTCGAGACGCTGGCATGCGCTCGAAGGAAAGCCGCGGCGCCAGGGCGGCGCCGCGTGAACTCAATGGAAAGCGCGCAGGATGCGCTCTTCGCCGCTCAGGCCGGCGCAGCCCTCGGTAGCCAGGCGGGTCGCTTCCATCATGCGGGTCAACTGCGCGTCTTCGAAGCGTTCCAGTTCTTCGTTGGCGGCGTTGAGCGCCATCGCCAGCTTGGCACGCGCGTTCTGGTAAAGGACGCTCGTGTACTGATCGGTGTTTTTCAGCAGCTCTTGCGCGTTCTCGATGACGAGGCGCAGGTCGCCGATCAGCCTTTCCTGCGTTTGCGGGTTTTCTTCCGGGGTTTCCATTGCCTTCACCTTAAGCCGGTTGATCACGTCTTAAAATTTACACAAGGGCTACCGGTCGCGTTTGTCTGCGCGCAAACGTGCGCCGTCGAGTCCGGTAGTCCTACTGCACGGAGATCCGCACGTCGCCCACGGTCACGGTCTGGCCGGTGCGGATCTTTGCAGTCTTGCGCAGCTCTTTCTTGCCATCGACCGACACCACGCCACTGGCCACCATGTTCTTGCCGGCGCCGCCGCTGTCGCACAGGCCGACCAGTTTCAGCAGCTGGTTGAGTTCGACGAACTCGGATGTCAGTTCGAATGTTGTCTTTTGCATACTATCCTCAGGAAAAATTGTAGGGCGCACGCTTGGGCCCGGCGCAAGGGGGGAGGGCGCCGGAGCGTGCCGCCGCGGCGCTCATTCCGGATCGGGGCGGGTCATGTCCATCGGAACGATCCACTGATCGAACTGTTCTTCGCTGACATGGCCCGACTGCCGGGCCGCTTCGCGCAGGGTGATGCCCTCGTGCTGCGCGTGCTTGGCGATCTGCGCGGCGCGATCATACCCGATGTGCGGGGCCAGTGCGGTCACCAGCATCAGCGAGCGCTCCATCAGCTCGCCGATGCGGGCGCGGTTCGGCTCAATGCCATGGGCGCAGTGTTCGTCGAAGGAGCGCATGCCGTCGGCCAGCAGGCGCGCGCTTTGCAGGAAATTGTGGGCGATCATGGGCTTGAACACGTTCAATTCGAAATTGCCCTGCGAGGCGCCGACCGTCAGCGCGACGTCGTTGCCGAAGACTTGGCAGCACAGCATGGTGAGCGCTTCGCACTGGGTCGGATTGACCTTGCCCGGCATGATCGAACTGCCCGGTTCGTTTTCCGGAATCGTGATTTCGCCCAGGCCCGAGCGCGGGCCGGAGGCCATCCAGCGCACGTCGTTGGCGATCTTCATCAGCGCGGTGGCGAGCGTTTTAAAGGCGCCGTGCGCCGACACCAGCGCGTCGTGGCCGGCCAGCGCCGCGAACTTGTTGGGCGCGGTCTTGAAGGCCAGGCCCGTGCGCGAACCGATTTCGGCGGCGATGCGCGGCGCGAAATCGGGGTGCGCGTTCAGGCCGGTGCCGACCGCCGTGCCGCCGGCAGCCAGCGACAGCAGGCCGGGCAGAGAAGCCTTGATCGCGCTTTCGGCGAATTCGAGCTGGGCGACGTAACCCGAGAATTCCTGGCCGAGCGTCAGCGGCGTGGCGTCCTGCAGGTGGGTGCGGCCGATCTTGACGATATCGTCGAAGTCGCGCGATTTGGCTAGCAGCGTGCCGCGCAGGCGCGCCAGCGCGGGCAGCACGCCTTTCGACGCCGCCAGCGCGGCCGCCACGTGCATTGCGGTCGGGAAGATGTCGTTCGAGGACTGGCCCATGTTGACGTGGTCGTTCGGATGCAGCAGGCGCGCTTCGCCCCGTTCGCCACCGATCAGTTCCGAGGCGCGGTTGGCCAGCACTTCGTTCATGTTCATGTTGCTCTGGGTGCCGGAACCGGTCTGCCAGACGGCGAGCGGGAATTCGTCCGGATGGCGGCCCTCGAGCACTTCGTCGGCGGCGGCGATGATGGCGTCGGCCTTGTCGCGCGGCAGCTTGCCCAGCGAGCGGTTGACGGCCGCCGCGGCGCGCTTGACCTGGGCTAGCGCGGCCACCAGCTCGGGCGCCATGCGTTCGGTCGAAATGTGGAAATGGTGCAGGGAGCGCTGGGTCTGGGCACCCCAGAGGCGCGCGGCCGGGACGTCGATCGGGCCGAAACTGTCTTTTTCTATCCGGTTTTCCATGAACTTGTCCTGTTATTTATTTCGAAGCGGGAGCTAAAGAGTGTATCCGAACACCCGTTAATTACGCTTAGGCTACAAATTCTTCCATCCCATGGCGCGTCGCTCATTTTTCCTCCTTCCCGCATTGCTTGCCGCAGGCGCCATGGCGTCCGCCCACGCCGCCGAACTGGGCGACGCCCAGGTGCGCAGCCACATCGGCCAGGCACTGGTGGCCGACGTCGAGCTGAACCTGATCGAGGATCCTGCTACGCCGGTCAAGGTGCGCCTGGCCCACCCGGACGTCTACCGCGGCGCGAACATCGCGATGCCGCCGGTACTCTCGAGCTTGAACATGAGTGTGACGCGCCGCGACGGCCGTCAGTTCCTGCACCTGACCTCGCTCAAACCGGTGGAGAGCCGCCACCTGCACGTCTATCTGGAGCTGACCGACGGCGGCGGGCGCAATGTCCGTCTCGTCACGCTGTGGCTGACGCCGGATCCGAATCCGGCGCCTGCACCGGCGCCGATGCCCGTGCGCGAGGCCGTGGCTCCGCAGCCGGCCGTGCTGCCGGCTGCATCGCTCCGCAGCCCGGCACCGGTACCGCGCCCGGCCGCCGCCCTGCACGCGGGCGAGGAATATGTGGAAGCGAACGGCCAGCCGGCCGCATCCGCGCCGCGCAAGGCCGCGCCCAAGGCGCCGCCGAAGCCGGTGCAACTCAAGCCCGTACAACCGAAGCCCGTACAACCGAAGCCCGCGCCGCCGAAGAAGGTGGAAGCGCCAGCTCTCGCTGTGCCCGCCAACGCCCCCAGCTGCGCCCCGCAGCCGGCCAGTGCTCCCCTGAACGCCTGCGTCGCGCTCGGCGAAAAGAACGCGGCCCTGCACCAGCAGCTGGGCAAGCTCGAAGAAAAGGTGCAAGTGCTGCAAGGCGCGTCCGCCACTGCGCCCGCGATCCCGGCTCCGGCGCCCGCCAAGGCCGAAGCCCAGCAGGATCATCCGAAAGGCGCACCGCGCATCCACCGCAAACCGAAAAAGCCCGAGCCGCCGGCCGCGGAAACGCCATGGCTGCTGATCGGCACCGGCGCCGGCATCGTGGCCGCGCTCGCCGCCCTGCTGCTGGTGCTGCTGAAACGCCGCAAGCAGGCGGGCGTCGGCAAGATCCAGGCGGCGCACAAGCCGGCGCGGGTGCCGAAGGCCGGAGCGGCGGGCGAGGGCGAGCCGAAACCGCACTTCATGGCGGCCGTGAAGGCGCGCCTGATGCCGAACCGTGCCAAGCCCGCCCGGGCGCCAGAGGCCGCCGAACCGGTGCTTGAAGAGGCGGTAGCGCAGCCGGAATGAGGCGCGCACGAATCGTCTACACAACTGCAAAATTTGCGCTATACTGGATTTGTTGGTTATCAAAACCACAAAACGGAACAGAGTCCGGCGCAGCCACCACCGATAGCGTGGCGCGGGTACCGGATGTACGCCGCAAGGCGCCTGTTTCCGGAAGCGGTCATGCTGCCAACAGCGGCAGAGGACGCCGGATGCAACCGGCAAAGAGGCAGCACCCGGATTACCTGGTGTTGCTCTCCGAATTCATACGGGTCTCCCGTAGCAGACAGGCGCCTTCGGGCGCCTTTTTGTTGCCTGTCGATTTAATGGCGGATGTGAGCAATAAAAAAAAGCGCCCGCAGGCGCTTTTTTTTACAAAGGGACGGAAACTCAGTGCGCGCGCATCGCGCGATCCAGCTGGCCCATCCACGGTTCGGTCACGTCGCGCACGGCGCGGTCGTTGGCCATGATCTGCTTGAGCAGGTCGATCTTGCGCAGGCGCTTGGCGCCGTCCAGGGCAGGAACGCCGGTGGCAGTCGCGCTCGCCTGGGTGGCGCATTGCGCCTGCAGGTTATCGAAACCGTTCCAGTCGCCCGCTTGCGCCGCCGCGGCCATCTTGCCCGTCAGGCCGGCGATATTTTCGTACATAGCGAGGACTTCGTTGGAGGTCATGTTGACACCACTGCAATGATTTTCCGGCCGGATTGCCGGTTGTCCTCCTTTTACGGCAGAGTCCGCTGGAACTTTAGGGTTGTTTGCAAAAATAATTGAAAATTTTTCTCTTCCCCGTTTGCCCTGCGTCGCAGTGCCGTTTTTTTGCATTCCAGCGGCTGTTTTTGCCGTCTGTCGCATTCCTCGACCGGCGCCGCGCCGCTTCCCTTAGAGTGCGTGCTGGGTCGCTGCGCCAGGCGCGGCGCCAATATAATAAAAGTAAAGAGGAAATCATGAGAGACCACCGAGCAAGGGGCGCCGTTGGCACCGCCGTTGCGTTGACGCTGGCGCTGGCCGGCGCCGCCGCCCAGGCCGAAGTCCCGTTCGCGTTCGCCACCACTCCCGGCAAGCTGCCCAAGGACGTTATCCCCCTGCTGTACGACGCCCACCTCGTGCCCGACATCGCCGCCGACACCTTCCGCGGCCGCCAGCGCGTCGAGATCGAGGTGCTGCAGCCGACGCGGCGCATCGTCCTGAATGCCGCCAACCTCGATATCGAGCGCGCCGTCCTGAGCGGACGCGGCATGCCCGAACGCGTCCTGACCCCGATCCTCGACAAGGAACAGGAAACGCTCGCTTTCGAGCTCGGCGCGCCGCTGGCACCCGGCCGCTATACGCTCGCACTGAACTTTTCCGGCCAGATCAACCGCGAAGGCCGCGGCCTGTTCCA
This sequence comes from Massilia sp. Leaf139, assembly GCF_001424165.1. Lineage (GTDB taxonomy): Bacteria > Pseudomonadota > Gammaproteobacteria > Burkholderiales > Burkholderiaceae_D > Telluria. The sequence goes on along the minus strand of NZ_LMOJ01000026.1, from coordinate 105,532 downwards.
GGTCGGCTACAAGGCCGGCGGGGCCAGCAAGAAGCTGATCGCCACCACGATGGAACCTTCGGATGCGCGGCGCATGCTGCCGACCTGGGACGAACCCGCATTCCGCGCGCGTTTCAAGTTGACGGTGGACGTGCCGGGCAGCTTCAAGGCCTATTCCAACACGCCCGTCGAGAAGCAGGAAAAGCTCGCCGGCGGCCTGCAGCGCATCTCGTTCGCGTCGACGCCGAAGATGCCGAGCTACCTGGTGGTGCTGGTGGCGGGCGAGATGGAGCGCGTGGCGGCGCGTCAGGACGGCGTCGAGATCGGCATCGTCACCACCGCCGGCAAGCTTGGCTCGACCGCGTTCCCGCTGCAGGCCACCAAGGATCTGCTGCGCTACTACAATAATTACTTTGGCGTGCCGTATCCGCTCGCCAAGCTCGACCAGATCGCGATTCCCGGCGGTTTCAACGGGGCGATGGAAAACTGGGGCGGCATCGTCTACAACGAATCGACGCTCTTGTACGACCCGAAGCGGAGCCCGGAAGACGTCAAGAAACTCACTTTCGAGGTCAATGCCCACGAGGTGGCGCACCAGTGGTTCGGCAACCTGGTCACCATGGCCTGGTGGGACAACCTGTGGCTGAACGAAGGCTTTGCGTCCTGGATGGCGGCCAAGGCCACCGAGCACTTCCACCCGGAATGGCGTCCCTATCTCGACGGCATCGCCGAGCGCGAGGGCGTGCTCAACCTCGATGCGCGCAAGACCACGCACCCGATCCAGACCCGCATCGACAACGAGGAGCAGGCCGCCGGGGCATTCGATGCCATCACCTATGTGAAAGGGCAGGGCTTCCTGCGCATGCTGGAAGCCTATGTGGGCGAGGATCACTTCCGCAAGGGCATCCGCGCCTACATGGCCAAGCACCAGTACTCGAACACGACCACGGCCGACCTGTGGGCGGCGATCGAAAAGGCCTCTGGCAAGCCGGTGAGCAAGCTGGCGGCCGACTGGACGACCCAGCCCGGCTACCCGCTGATCTCGGTGCGCCAGGCCTGCGAGGACGGCAAGCGCAAGGTCACCTTATCGCAGGAACAGTTCCGCCTCGACGAACCGGCGCCGGAGAACCGCCTGTGGAACGTGCCGCTGCAGGTCGGCACCGTCAACGGCAAGGCCTGGTACACCTTGCTGGCAGGGCGCGACACCACGGTCGTGCAGGGCAGCTGCGAGGGCACGCTGGTGGTCGATCCGCACAGCGTCGGCTTCTTCCGCATCCAGTACGACCGCGCCAGCTTCGACGCCCTGGCGCGCGACGCGGCGCGCCTGCCCGACCCGACCCGCCTGAAACTCTTGACCGACACCTGGAGCCTGGTCACGGCCGGACGCATGCCGCTCGACGCCTACATGAGCCTGGTGGCCAAGTACGGCAACGAGCCGCGCCTGGCCGTATGGACCTCGATCCTGTCGAACCTGGGCAGCCTCGACAACCTCGCCCGCGGCGAACCCGAGCAGGCCCTGATCCGCCAGTTCGTGCTGCGCTTCCTGGCGCCGCGCTTCGCCGCGCTCGGCTGGGAGCCCAAGGCGGGCGAATCCGCCGAGGATCGCCAGCTGCGCGCGCTGCTGGCGGCCAGCCTGGCGCGTTCCGGCGACGAGCGGGCCATCGACGAGGCGCGCCGGCGCTTCGCCCGTTTCCAGGCCGATCCGGATTCGATCAGCCCGGAAATGCTCGACTTCGTCGTCAACACGGTGGGCCGCTATGCCGACGGCGCCACCTATGCCGCACTCGGCAAGCAGGCAGCGGCCGCCGCCACCGACGAGGAGCGCAACCGCTTCGGCGGCGCCATGACCCTTGTGCGCGATCCGGCCCTGGCCGCCGACGCGCTGCGCATGGCGATCTCGCCGGAAATGCCGGCCAACCTGTCGAGCGTGATCGTGGCCGGCGTCGGGCGCGAGCATCCGGATCAGGCCTGGGCCTTTGCCGTCGCCAACCGTGACACCCTGCTGAAAAGCACCGACGCCGTCGGCCGCAACCGCGCGCTCGCCTCCGTCGTCGCCGGCTCCTCTGACGCGCGTCATGCGGATATGATGGAACAGTACGTAGGCCAGAACTTCGGCCCGGATGCGCTGGTCGAAGCACGTCGGGTCGGAAACGGCATCCGCGTGCGCGCAGCGCAAAAGGCGCGCCTGCTGCCGCAGGTACGGGCTGCATTGCAGGCGGCGCAACAGTAATGAAAAACCAAAGGAAACGCATGAAGACTTGCTGGACACTCTCCAAGACCGCCGTCGCGCTTGCCTTGTGCGCGGGCCTGCTTCCCGCCGCCTCGGCCCAGGACGCCGCCCAGGTCAAGGGCCCCGCCGAGAAACCCGCCGCGACCAAAACCCCCGCCATGACGGTGCTGCCGGGCGAGGATTTCTTCACCTATGCCAACGGCGACTGGCTCGCCAAGACCGAGATCCCGGCCGACCGCGGCTCCTGGAGCGCGATGGGCGCGCTGGCCGAGGAGACGAATGCCCGCATCGCCAAGATGATCGAGGAACTGGGCGCCGACAAGGCGACGAGCGGCGAAGCGCGCAAGGTGGCCGACTTCTACGCCGCCTATATGGACGAGGCCGGCATCGAGAAGCGCGGCCTGGCCCCCATCAAGCCGATGTTGGCGAGCATCGCCGGCATCAAGGACAAGGCGGCGCTGGTGCGCGCGCTGGGCGCTTCCATCCGCGCCGACGTCGACCCGCTGAATGCCACCAATTTCCATACCGAGAACCTGTTCGGCCTGTGGGTCGCGCAGGGGCTACTTGACCCGTCGTGCAACCTGCCTTACCTGCTGCAGGGCGGCCTCGGCCTGCCGGATCGGGCCTACTATCTCGAGAACAATGCGCGCATGGCCGAGTTGCGCACGAAGTACCAGCAGCACATCGCCGCCATGCTGAAGCTGGCCGGCATGGACAAGTCCGACGAACGCGCCGCGCGCGTGTTCGAACTCGAGCTGGCGCTGGCGCAAACCCATGCCACGCGCGAGGATTCGGCCAACATCCAGAGATCGAACAATGTCTGGACGGCGAAAGAGTTCGCCGCCAAGGCGCCCGGCATCGACTGGAGCGCCTTTTTCAAGGCGGCTGGCTTGTCCGGCCAGGAGCGCTTCCAGGTCTACCACCCGAGCGCCGTCATCGGCGCGGCCAAGCTGCTGGCCGATGCGGATGTGGCCACCTGGCGCGACTACCTGGCCTTCCACAAGCTGAACCAATATGCCAGCCTGCTGCCGAAGGCCTTCGCCGACCAGCGTTTCGAGTTCAACGGCAAGACCCTCAGCGGCACGCCGCAGCAGTCGGTTCGCTGGAAGCGCGCCCTGGGCGCCACCAATGCGGCGATGGACGAGGCCGTGGGCAAGATCTATGTCGCCCGCTATTTCCCGGCCGAAAACAAGGCACGCGTGCAGGCCATGGTGGCGAACATCATCGACGCCTTCAGCCGCCGCATCGACAAGCTCGACTGGATGGCGCCGGCCACCCGCGCCCAGGCCAAGGCCAAGGTGACCTCGATGTATGTCGGCATCGGCTATCCGGAGCGCTGGAAGTCCTACGACGGCCTGCGCATCGTCGCCGGCGACGCCTTCGGCAACACGGTTCGCGCCGAGGAATACCATTACCAGCAGGAACTCGCCAAGCTCGGCCGCAAGCCGGAGCGCACCGACTGGGCCATGCCGCCGCAGCTGGTCAATGCCGTCAACCTGCCGCTGCAGAACGCGATGAACTTCCCGGCCGCCATCCTGCAGCCGCCGTTCTTCGACCCGAAAGGCTCGGACGCCGCCAACTACGGCGCGATCGGCTCGATCATCGGCCACGAGATCAGCCACAGCTTCGACGACCAGGGCGCCCAGTTCGACGCCCAGGGCCGCCTGCGCGACTGGTGGACGAAGGAAGACCTGGCGCATTTCAAGGCGGCCTCCGGCAAGCTGGTCGCCCAGTACGGCGCCTACAAACCCTTCCCGGATCTGGCCGTCAACGGCCAGCTCACGCTGAGCGAAAACCTGGCCGACCTGGCCGGCGTCGCCGCGGCCTACGATGCCTTCAAGACCACGCCGAACGGCAAGACGGTCGAGGCCGACCGCCAGTTCTTCACCGGCTTCGCCCAGGGCTGGCGCAGCAAGGCGCGCGAAGCCTCGCTGCGGCGCGCCGTGCTGACCGACGGCCATGCGCCGTCCCAGTACCGCACCTACATCGTGCGCAACCTGGACGCCTGGTACCGTGCCTTCGACGTGAAGCCGGGGCAGGCGCTGTACCTGGCGCCGCAGGATCGCGTCAGGATCTGGTAAAAGGAGGGAGGCGGCGCCGTGCCGCCTCCATCATTTCTGACCGCCATGACCGACGACTTCGACGCCATCTCCCGACGCACGCTCGCGCATTACGAGCGCCATGCGCGCCAGTTCTTTGCCGGCACCATCGACCACGACGTCAGCCAGAACATCGCGGCCCTGCTCGACGCGATCGAGGGCCCGGCGCCGTTCACGCTGCTCGATCTCGGCTGCGGGCCCGGGCGCGACCTGAAAACCTTCAGCACGCTCGGACACCGGGCCATCGGCCTGGACGGATCCGCCGAGTTCGCCGCCATGGCGCGCGGCTACAGCGGCTGCGAGGTCTGGCACCAGGACTTCCTGCATCTCGACCTGCCGCCGGAGCACTTCGACGGCGTGTTTGCGAACGCGTCGCTCTTCCACGTTCCCAGCGCGGCCCTGGCGGGTGTGCTGGAAGCCCTGTACGGCAGCCTGAAACCCGGTGGCGTGCTGTTCAGTTCGAACCCGCGCGGAGGCAACGAGGAGGGCTGGAACGGCCCCCGCTACGGCAGCTACTACGATTACCCGACCTGGGAGCACCATCTGGTGGCTGCCGGGTTCTTGCCGATTCACCATTACTACCGTCCCCCCGGCCTGCCGCGCGAGCAGCAGCCCTGGCTGGCAAGTTTGTGGCGTCGGCCCAATGTTATCCAGCGTACAGAATCGACCGGCGAACGGGCCTAAGGTAGGGCTTCGATTTCAACTGGAGGACACATCATGAACGACGACCAAATCAAGGGCAAAGCCAAGGACATCGGCGGCAAGATTCAGGAAAAGGTCGGCGAAGCCGTCGGCAGCCGCCAGCAGCAGTCCGAGGGACTGTCGAACCAGGCCGAAGGCAAGGTGCAGGAAAAAGTGGGCGATGTGAAGGATATCTTCAAGGGCAACCGCTGATTTCCTGGCAACGAAAAACCTAGCCGCGACATTGTCGCGGCTTTTTTTATTGGTGATCGGTGCTTTCGCGACCGATCACACGCTAACGATCACCGCGTGGGCGGGAAAACAGTCCACTGGACTGTTTTCCCGCCCACGCTACAGGTCAATTGCAAAGGACGTAGGGTGGGCAGCTGTGCCGCCCACGCGGTGATACGCGAAGCACGCACACCGACCGACGCGCCGGCTACGCCTTCTCCGATTCCTCCACCTTATCCCCCAGCACATCTTCCACATACAGCATCTGCACCAGCACCTTCAAGGCAGCCGCCAGCGGCGTCGCCAGCGCCACCCCGGCAAAACCGAACAGGGTACCGAACACGAGCTGCATGACGATGGTGAGCGCCGGCGGCAGATCCACGGCGCGCGATTCGATCAGCGGCTGCAGCACATAGCCTTCGACCAGCTGCACGCCCGCGAACAGCAGCACCGTGTATAGCGCCAGCTCCGGACTGATCGAAAAGGCGATCAGCACTGCCGGCACACCCGCCATGATCGGGCCGAGATAGGGGACGAAATCGAGCAGCCCGGCGATGATGCCGAGGATCAGCGCCAGCGGCACGCCCAGCACGGACAGGCCGATCGAGGTGACCGTGCCGACGATCAGCATCGATACCGATTTGCCCAGAAGCCAGCTCGCCAGGGTATGGCCGATCTTCTGCAGCACCTGGCGCGCGCGCGGACGCTTCGATTGCGGCACCAACCTGATCATGCCGCTCGTGTACAGGCGCGGCGAGGCGGCGAAATAGATGCCGACGAACAGGATGATCACGACGTTGCCGATCGCGCCCAGCACGCCGCCGAAGAACAGTCCGGCATTCGGCACCAGCTGCGACATCTGCTTGACGATCTGCTCGGGCGGCGGCAAACCGGCCATCGCCTTTTTCAGCAGCGGATGCTCGTTAACCACGCTTTGCAGCTGCTGCAGCGCTTTCGGCACCGCCTCGGCCAGCTTGGTCGACTGTTCGGAGATCTGCGGCGCCATCGCCCAGCCGCCCAGGCCGATCGCCGCGAACAGCAGCAGCACCACTGCTGCCAGCGCGAACTGGCGCCTGAGCTTGGTGCGGCGCGCCAGCATGTCGGACAGCTCATACAGCAGCACCGCGCACAGGATGCAGGCGAAGATCAGCAGCAGGGCGTCGGCGGCGAACCAGACGGCGGCCAGGCCGAGGATGAAGAGCACGCTGATGCCGTCGACGAGGGCGGTGCGCTTCATCAGCTGGCGCTGCGGCGCGGCGGCGCCGGTGTCGGCGCCGCTTTCGGGATGCGGCTGGCCAGAGGAGCCGGCAGGGGAGGGAATGGGGGCGGGAGCAGATTCGCGCATGATCGATTCCATTAACAAAAGAATAATCAAACAGTAACACTTGTTCGGCCGCACCGTCGCATGGATGAGCTCGCGCGAACAAGCGGCGCATATTGCCGAGCTATGTGAAAGCACGCACGGAACGCGGCCGTGGGCGGGCGTAATCTGTACCCATCGCGCCGTCATCCGACCGCGCCTTAACGAAGCAAGCCATTAACCCGTCCAAGGAGATCATCATGAACAAAGACCAAGTCGAAGGCAAACTGCAAGATATCGGCGGCAAGATTCAGGAAGAGGCCGGCAAGCTGGTCGGCAACCAGGAACAACAGGTCAAGGGCCTGAAGAATCAGGTCGAAGGCAAGACCCAGGAGAAGTACGGCGACGCCAAGGACGCCCTCCACGACAGCATCGACAAGGCGTAAAACACGCGGCGTCGGCCATCCGCCCGCGCGGCGGATGCAGGCATGAAAAAAGGCTCCGGCGTTTCGACGCCGGAGCCTTTCGTTTTACTGCTGTACGACGGGTGCTTACTGGACTTCGTAGGCGCCGATGTCGGTCTTGGTGCCGAGGATGCCGCGGGCGCTGGCCGACGCGGTGTGCTTGTAGCTGTACACGGCCTTCAGGTTCAGGCCGTCCAGTGCGTAGCCTGGCACCGAACCGGCGTTCGTGATCAGCGGGTTGACCAGCGGACGCAGGTCGTAGGCCGCGCGGTTGACGAAGCTCGGCGCCAGCGACTGGAAGTTGGTCGTCAGCACGGCCTTGGTCTGGGTGCTCTGGGTGCCGGTGCCACTGAACAGGTTGTTGGTCAGCTTGGCCGGGGTAACGACGCCCGAGCCCACCATCACGAAGTAGCCACGCGAAGCATCTTCGTTCAGGAAGGTGTTGTTCACGATGTACAGGTCGTCCTTGCCGTTGATCGCGCCTTCTTCGCCGTAGGCGATCAGGGTCGGGTTGTTGTGCGAAGACGGCTGCATGATCACGTTGCCGACGATATAGGTGGTGCCGGCGTTCGGCACGTCGATCTCGTAGCTCGGCTTGCCGGCGGCGGTGCTGCCGGTTTCGCCGGCGCGCAGGCTCGAGAAGCGGCTGTAGGTGATCAGGTTGTAGACCGCGCGCGTCTTCAGGTTGTGGCCAACGTGGGCGTCGTGCGAGAAGTTGTAGCGGTAGTAGAGCTTGGCGACCTTGCCGATGTAGACGTTGTGGCTGTAGCCGTCGCCGTAACCGTTGTGGCCGAACTCGTTGCTTTCGAGGGTGATCGTGCTGCTGAGGTTCTGGCCGCTCAGGATGCCGTTCTCGTTATCGTGCAGGAACGAATTGCGCAGGGTGAAGTTGGTACCTTCCAGGCGCAGGGCAGCGCCGTTGCGGTCGGCGACTTTCGCGCCATACATCTCGACGTTGCTGATATTGATGTTGTTACCGGCAACGACCCAGATCGCCTTGCCTTGCGCGCTCTTGCCGGCGGCGTCGATCTTCGGGCGGCCGTTCACGCCGCGGATGGTCAAGTTGCTTGCATAGATGGTGCAGACGTCGCCCGAGTAGGTCGCAGCCTGGATGTCGATGACGTCGCCGGTCTTGGCGGCGGCGAATGCCTTGCATGGGGTAGCGTAAGTCTTGCCGGCGCCGACGCTGAGCGTAGCAGCCGAGGCCGGAGCGGCGATCGCTGCGCCGACGAGCAGGGCGGAAATGGCGATGGTGGTGCGGGTAAGGCTGATACGGGTGGCTTGCATTTGTAAATATCCTCAGTGGGTACCGCTCTTCTTGAGCGTGTCTCTAGATCAGGAACATGCAGAATACCCTGAGGAATTAATTCCGTGGGGACAGAATTTGTCACTGGAAACTTAACCTGATGAGCTCAGAGGACACAATTCTCCTGGGAAAAATGTGCATTTGGGAGCAAATGTATCGTCGAAAATAAATTTGTATGTCGTAGCGTAAACGAGACAGACACTGTTGACTTTTTGTTGAGTTGTCAGAAATTATGTGTCTATAGGAGCAACTGTAGAGCTAAAAAGACAAAACCGGAAGGCTTTTTGAGCCTTCCGGTTTTGTATGCGCGGTGACTTGCGGTGTGGCTTAGTTCGGCTGCGTCCCGCCCAGGTTCTTCTTGAAGAAGGATTCGATCAGGCCATACACATGGCGCTGACTGGTGCGGCCCGAGATGCCATGCTTGGCGCCCGGATAGGTCATCAGGTCGAACTGCACGTTGCGCTTGACCAGCTCGTCGATCAGGCGCGTGCTGTTGGTGAACAGCACATTATCGTCGGCCATGCCATGCACCAGCAGCAGCGGCGACTTCAGGCCGTCCAGGTGGGCGAACACGCCGCTGCGGGCATAGGCTTGCGGATCGGACTTCGGCGTACCGCCCACGAACTGCTCGGTGTAGTGGGTGTCGTACAGCGCCCAGTCCGTCACCGGCGCCACCGACACGCCCATCGCGATCTTGTCGGAGGCCGCAGCCAGCAGGCGCAGCGTCATGTAGCCGCCATAGCTCCAGCCGAACACGCCGACCCGTTTCGGATCGACAAAGCGCTGCTGCGCCAGCCAGTCGATGCCGGTGACCTGGTCTTCGACTTCGTTCTTGCCCAGGTTGTTATAGATGACGTCGGTGAACTGGCGTTCGCGCCGGCTCGAACCGCGGTTGTCCAGGGTGAACACGACGAAGCCCTGCTGCGCCATGTACTGGTTGAAGTAATTGCCCCAGGTGCGGGTGACGCGCTGCGAGTGCGGGCCGCCATAAGTGAACAGGAAGACCGGGTAGCGCTTTGCAGGGTTGAAATCGGCAGGCTTGATCATCGAATAATGCAGGGTCTGGCCATCCTTGGCCTTGATGGTGCCGTATTCGGTCGGCAGCAGATCCGGCAGGTATTTGGCGAAGGGGTGGTTCGCGTTCAGCTCGTTTTTCTCGAGCCATTCCACCATCGCGCCGTCGGCCTTGCGGATCGATACCTGCGGCGGGGTGCGCGGGCTCGAATAGGTGTCGACGAAAATCTTGCCGTTGTTCGCGAACGCGGCCTCGTGCCAGCCGTCGCCGGCCGTGATGCGGGCCGGCTTGCCGGCCGTGCTGCCGTCCAGCGCCAGCGCGTAGGTCTGCTTGTCGATGACGGCGTCCTTGTTCGACGAGACATATACCTTGCCAGCGGCCTCATCCACAGCCAGCACGTTGTCGATACCCCATTCGCCGCGCGAGATCGGGTGCAGCAGCTTGCCGTTCAGGTCGTACAGGTAGAGGTGGTTGCGGCCGCTGCGCTCGGAGGCCCAGATGAAGGCCGGCCGGTTCTTCAGGAAACGCAGGTCGTTGTGGATGCTGACCCAGGTCTTCGAGGTCTCGCTGAGCAGGTTGCGCTGGGCCAGGGTGGCCGCGTTGACGGCCACCAGATCCAGGCGCTTCTGGTCGCGCGTCTGGCGCTGGTAGACCAGGGTCTTGCTGTCCGCGCTCCAGTCGGCGCGTACCAGGTAGATGTCTTTTTCCGCACCCAGGTCGACCTTGCGTGCGACGCCGGTCTCCGGCGAGACGATGAACAAGTCGACCAGCACGTTCGGGTCGCCCGCGGCAGGGTAGTGCTGGTCGATCACCTCGGTGCGGTCGGCGAAGATCTCGAAGCGGCGCACCACCGGCACCGGCGCCTCGTCGTAGCGCTTGTAGGCGATGGCGGAATCGTCCGGTGCCCAGTAATAGCCGGTCGTCTGATCCATTTCCTCCTGTGCCACGAATTCGGCTTCCGCATTGTGTACGGTGCCCTTGCCGTCCTGGGTCAGCTGGCGCTCGGCGCCGGTCTTGAGGTCGATCACGACCAGGTTCTGGTTGCGTACGAAGGAGACGTAGCGGCCCTTCGGCGAAATCTTTGGATCGAGCACGTTGCCCGACGCGACCTTGCGCGCGGCGTCCGGATTGGCCACGTCGACCAGATAGAGGTCGCCGGCGATCGGCACCAGCAGCTGCTTGCCGTCGGGCGACCAGCTATAGGTGATGATGCCCGACAGGCTGGCGGTACGGGCGCGTTCGCGGCGCGCCTTTTCCTCGAGCGACAATTCTTCGTTAGGAACCAGTTTCTTGGAGTCGACCAGGCGGCGCGTGGTCTTGTCCTTCATGTTATATTCCCAGAGGTCTTGCTGGAACTGGTTGTCGTCGCGGCCGCGCAGGAAGGTCACGCGTTCGCCGTCGGGCGATACGCGCAGGTTTTTCACGCCGGGGCCGGCCAGCGAGGTTGCGCCGTGGATGCGGTCGAGCGTCAGGCGTTCGGCGGAAGCGGGCGCGGCCGCGAGCGCGGCCAGGAGGCAGAGGAGAAGGCGCATTGATTGTCTCGTTCAAAGTTAGCTTTATGCAACGGACGAGACGATACCAGAGTCGGGCCTTGAAAGCTGTACATACTTGGCCCGGCGCCTTCGTTAAAACGACAATCTCAGTGCACTGCCGCCCGTACCTTCTGGCGCGACAGTTTTTCCATCGACCAGGTCAGCAGCACGGCGGCAATCGTCAGCCCCAGCACGAGCCCGATCCAGAAGCCGGTGGATTCCATCGGCGCCGCCGGCGAATACGGGAACCAGCCCGGTGCGATGCCGAGGATATAGCCCAGCGGCAGAGAAAAGCCCCAGAAGGCGACCAGCTGGATGATCATCGGCGGGCGCGTGACCTGGTAGCCGCGGATCGCCGAGGCGGTGGCCACCTGGGTCGCATCCGACAGCTGGAACAGGGCCGCGAACAGCAGCAGATGCACGCAGGCTTCCTGCACCGCCGGATCGGAGGTGTAGGCGCGCGCGATCTCCCAGCGGAAGAGGGCGATGAAGGCGGCCGACAGCACCCCGAAGACGACCGACATGCTCACGCCGACACGCGCCACGAACTGCGCGCGCAGCGGATTGCCTTCGCCCATGGCCTGGCCGACGCGGGTCAGCAGGCCGATGCCGAAGCTGAGCGGCACCATGAACACCAGCGAAGCGAAGTTCAGCGCGATCTGGTGCGCCGACACCTGCACCACGCCGAAACGCGCGACGAGCAGGCTGATCAGGCCGAATGCGCTGACCTCGGCAAAATACGTGACGCCGATCGGCAGGCCCAGGCGCAGCATCTCGCGGATCTCTTTCCAGTCCGGGCCTTCCCAGCCGGTGAAGGGATAGGTCATGCGGTACACCGGCGAGACCTTTACCCAGACCACCATCGCCACCAGCATCAGCCACATGCCGGCCGCGGTCGAGACCGCACAGCCGACCGCGCCCATGCGTGGAAAGCCCCAGTTGCCGAACACGAGAAGCCAGTTGCTGGCCACCACGAACAGCAGGCCGAGAATCGCGATGATCATGATCGGCTTGGTCTCGTTGATGCTGGTCGTGTAGCCGTAGAGCGCGCGGTAGCAGGCAAAGGCGGGCATGCCGAGGCTGGTCACGTGCAGGAACAGGGCGGCGCGCTCGGCCACGTGCCGGTCGAGGCCGATGTGGTCGAACAGCAGGGTGCACAGGTTGGTCGCGACCAGGGCGAGCAGGCCGATGCCCGCGCCCTTCCACAGCGCCTGGCGCACCGAATGGGGGATCTTGTCGTAGCGGCCGCCGCCGATCTCGTGCGCGACCACGGTGTTAATCGACATCATGATGCCCATCACCGTCACCAGCACGATCGACCACACCGAGGCGCCCAGCGACACAGCCGCCAGTTCCTCGGCGCTCACGTGCCCCGTCATGGCGACGTCGGCCACGCCCATGCCGACGGTCGCCATCTGGCCGACCAGCATCGGCCAGGAAAGCTTCCACAGGGTGGCGATTTCAGTGCGGACGGGCGAGGGCGAAACGGGGAGCGTGGTGGAAGTCATGATGAAACAGGGGCCGAAACCCCTGATTTTACTGTCTTCCTGATCAGTCCGCGAACGCGCCGTGCCGTCCCCGTCTCAATCGTTTTCCAACGCTTCCTTGAAACGGTCGAACTCGTCGTCCAGCTTGCGCCGGATCAGGCGCCAGAGCGCGGGCAGGGCGATCGAAATGCCGTACAGGATGAGGAGGGCCGCCACCACCTTGATCGACAGCACGGCGATTCCCGCACTCACCGCGCCCTGCATGACGATCACCGCGGCATCGGCCCACAGCATGGCGCCGCCGCCGGTCATGCTGAGGCCCGCGATCATTTTCGTAAAGTCGCTGGCGCCCTTGAACCGCTCGATGAATTCGCCCAGGGCCGCCGACGAGGTGTTGAGCAGGTTGGCAGTGCTGGTCACCAGCTTGCTCTCGGCGATGCGGTCGATCACGGAGCGCATCGCCGCCGCATCGAAACTGGCGAGCGCGTCGGCGAAAGCGACCATGTTCCGGTGATTGCTTGCGACAAAGTGATCCAGGTGAGTCTTGACTGATGTGCCCATGCTGCCTCCCAAGAAATGTTAAGGACATGTTTTGACAACACAACGGACAAGCGCCGCGCCACAGGCGCGTTGCGGCCGCTGTCCGCGCCTGGCGGACGAGGCAGTGCCGCAAGGGCCAGTGTAGGACGGCGCTTGCATTTTCGGCAAGCCATTCTTGCGCGGAGGAGGGGAAAACGACAGCCGTACGGCGGCCTTGGCGGCGTTGAAAATCGGCGCCCAGCCTCCATATACAGACAAGCAGAAATCAACCCATCCAGGAGCAAGCTTGTGGAAAACAAGGACTATTACCAGACCCTTGGCGTCGACAAGGGAGCATCCGCGGACGAGATCAAGAAGGCTTACCGCAAGCTGGTGCGCAAATACCATCCCGACATCAGCGGGCATGCCGACGCGGACGCGAAAACCAAGGAACTCAACGAAGCCTACGAGGTACTGGGCGATGCCGACAAGCGCGCGGCCTACGACGCGCGCGGCCGCGGCTTCGGCGCGGCCCACGGCGGCTACGGCACGGCGCCGGACTGGAGCAATTTCGAGTTCGGCGGCGCAGGCGCCGACGATTTCTTCGCCGACCTGTTCGCCAAGGCGGGACGCCCGCGCCGCGGCTTCGAGATGCGCGGCGACGATATCCACGCGGCCATCACCATCGACCTGATGGATGCCTACCACGGCGCCACGCGCTCGATCAGCCTGCGCATGCCGCAGGGGTCGGGCCGCGGCGGCGTGCAGGACAGGACGCTCAGCGTCACCATCCCGCGCGGCGTGACGCCCGGCCAGCAGTTGCGCCTGGCGGGGCAGGGCCATCCGGGCCACGGTGGCGCGCCCGCGGGCGACCTGTATCTCGAGGTGCAGTTCGCCGCCGACCCGCGCTACCGGGTCGAGGGCGCCCACGTGACGGAACACGTCCCGGTCACGCCCTGGGAAGCAGCGCTGGGCGGCAGCGTGTCGGTACCGACGCCCGACGGCATGGTCGAAATCACCGTGCCGGCCGGCTCGCAGAGCGGGCGCAAGCTGCGCCTGAAGGGCAAGGGCATTCCGGCGAAGACGCCGGGCGACCTGTACGTGATCCTCGACGTCGTGCTGCCGCCGGCCAACAACGACAAGGCGCGTGCGCTCTACCAGGCGATGGCGCGCGATCTCGCGTTCAACCCGCGCGCGGCATAGAAGCGGCGCCCTGGCGCACCGCCTGAAGCGCGCGCAAGGCTAGGCAGTTGCGGCGCATGAAGCGCGCGCCGCGGCTGCGGGCGTGCTCCTAGAATCGGTGTCAGATTATTCACACACCATCACATCGAGGAGGTCACATGGAATTGGATCAGGTACAGGTGCATGAGCCGGAGCACATCAAGGCCAACCGCCCGGCGCTGGAAGGGAAGCGGGTTGCCGTCCTGATGACGGATGGCGTCGAGCAGGTCGAGTACACGCAGCCGCGCAGCTTCCTCGAGCAGCACGGCGCGCAGGTGATCCTGATTTCGCCGAAGGGCGTGGGGCAAAGCGTGCAGGGCATGAACCATGACGAGAAGGGCGACACCTTCCCCGTCGAAATGGGCATCGTCGACGCCAAGCCGGGCGACTTCGATGCCTTGCTGCTGCCGGGCGGCGAGCAGAATCCGCTGGAACTGCGCAAAAGCCCGGAATCGATCGCCTTCATCCGCGACTTCTATGCCGAGGACAAGCCGATCGCCGCCATTTGCCACGCCCCCTGGGTCTTGATCGACGCCGGCATCGCCGAGTCGAAACACCTGACGAGCTGGCCCGAGATTCAGGACGACATGAAGCAGGCCGGCGCCGAATGGGTCGACCAGGAAGTCGTGATCGACGAAAAGCTCATCACCAGCCGCAAGCCGGACGATATCCCGGCCTTCAACGACGCCCTGCTCAAGGCGATGATGATTTCGCCGGACATGGCGGACATGGGCGCCTCGTCCTGAAACGCGGGGCGCGTGACGATAGGCGGTATCAGACCCCGCCTATCTCCCTTTGCAATTTCTTCGTCAGCTTCCCGAACACCAGCTCGTACGAGCGGCGCAGCAACTGCGCCGCTTCCTCGTCGCCGAGCGCATCGGCACTCTCCACGTACACCCATTTCGCACGCGCCAGGTAGGGCGCCGGGATGATGCCCGCGCGGTCGGTCAGCTCGAGGAAGCGCTCGTCGTCGACCTTGAAGCTCATGCCGGTGGCCGCGCCGAGATTGGTCACGGCGAACATCTTCTCGCCCACCGAAAACACCAGGTCGTTATCCCATTTCGTGTCTTCGGTCACGCCGGGAAAGCTGCGGCAAAGCTGTTTAGCGGATTCAAAGTCCATGTGGTTTCCAATGTCGTTCAGGATGACGCCGCATCATAACCGGTGACGGCTGTCCCGAACAGCGGGTTGATCCGCAGTCGGCCGGAGCGAATTGAGACGAAGTGTCCGGAAACAATGGGTCGCCAAACAAGCGATGCAACGGGTGTGAACGATATCGCCGATCGGCGCTCTAACCCGATTCATCCTGCCGCAGTCCCGAGGTACACAGATGCCGCTTTGCCGGGCCGGATGCGCGCCCCGCAACATGGTTTCGGTGTTCAACCGCTGTGTGCAAGGAGACAGGCATGGATACGCCCGATGCAAAATCCGAGGCGCTGCCGCGCGCGCTCGACTTCATTCGTCAGGTCGAACTGCCGAGCGAGTCGATATTGGAAGGCGGCCTCGAATCCTTCGAAGAATCGGCCACTACCGGCTTTCTCGATCCCGGCCAGGATCAGGCGGTGGCGGTCGGATCCGGGGTCACCTCCTTCCTGAAGGGAGTCGATCCGGCGCGGCGCCGTGCGATCGCCGATTCGCTGCTGCTGGCGCAGCTGGTCGCCAACCAGAGCGTCCCCGATCACGAGCGGATCGACGACTGGTACAAAGCCTATTTCGACGTGCTCGCGACCCTGGGCTGGGTCATCGAAAACCGGGGTTTCAGCGTGCACGAGGCGAGCGGACGCGGCGTCGAGGCGCACGAAGCGATCCTGTCCGTCGCAGCAGTGCTGCTGGGCCCGGCGCCGGCCGCGCTGGCCGTCGTCAAGGCGACACTCAATGCCTTGAAAGGCCTGGGCAGCGACAATGGCTGGATTACCCTGTTCAACCGGGATCAGCAACACGCCAAAGCAGGGCGCTTCCAGATCGCGCTGGCCCAGGAAGACACGGGCGCCGGCTGCACGCTGGCCATGATGGCCTTCGCGCTGGAAGCCACGTCGAAGCTGACGCAGGTCTTGTTCGTCAAGGTCAGGCTGGCCGAGGCGACGCTGCGCAAACTGTCGACGACGCTCACCATCGATCCCGACATGTTGGCGCAGCTCCATCCCGAGATCCAGACACGCGTCGGCGCTTTCCAGAAAGCCTATCTGCGCACGCTGCCGCCGCTGGCCTTGCCTGCATGAGCCGGCCTCCCAACCACCACGCGCGGAGACTGGATCATGCAAACCCCAAGCGATGTACTGTCGTGCCGGCTGCTGGCCGGTATCACCGATGCGATGGTCGAGGAATCGGCGGCCTACCGCGAAGATCCGGCTCCTCCCTTGCCGCCGCCTGTCCTTGAGTCTGGCGGGCTTGAGAACGCCCAGGCCCCGGCCGACTGGCGCGACGCGATCTCCAACGCGGGCTACACCCTGATCGTGCGCTGGGAAACCGGCGGCCGATCCTATTACGAGGGGGTGATCAAGGGCAGGCCGATCTGGCCCGGCTACGCCTCCGGGATCACCATCGGCTGCGGCTTCGACCTCGGCTACCACGAGCGCGGCCCCTTCCTCGAGGAGTGGGGCGGCCGGCTCGGGGCGGCCGATCTCGAACGCCTGGGCGGCGTGGTCGGTTTTAAAACCGTCGCACCCGACCGCGCGCTGAAAGTCGGGCGCGCCAAGGAACTGGTGCGGCGCCTGGCCGACATCGTCGTGCCCTGGCCGGTCGCGATCGAACAGTTCGAGGGCGCCAAGCTGCCGCGCTTGCTGGGGCAGCTGTACCGGGCGCTGCCCGAGGTGGCGGCGCTGCATCCGCACTGCCGCGCCGCGCTCCTCAGCCTGCTGTTCAACCGCGGCGCCGCCTTCCGCGCCGAGGGCGAGCGCTTCGCGGAAATGCGCGCCATCGGCGCGGCGGTGCGCTCGGGCGAGCCGCGGGAACTGGCGCGCGTGCCCGGCCTGCTGCGCGCGATGAAACGGATCTGGGGCAGCGAATCGAGCCTGGCCCGGCGTCGCGAGGACGAGGCCGTGCTGTTCGAAAGCGGCTTGCAGGAGCGCGGCACGCTGGAAAGCCTGAACCGCGAGCAGCAGGAGGGCGGGCTCGAAGGCAGCGTGCTCGAAGGTGCGCCCGGCAGCGCGGAACAGCACGAGGATCTGCCGGTCGAACCGAGTGATGAAACGGACGAGCGCGACGAGCAGGAAGACCAGCCGCCCGCGCCGCCTTACCAGCCCGACGACGGACTCGAATCGGGGTCGCTCAGCGCCGCCAATGTGCACTGGAACCCGCGCGACGACGAGCATCCCGACTACCGCCACCTCGACCGCACTGCCGCCTTCAGCAGCTTCGAGCTGACCCCGGCCGACCTCGACCTGCTGATCGAAGCGAATGCGTTCTTCACCCAGTCCGGCCGGCTGCTGTTCGCACTGCGCGGCGCGGCGCTGCCCGGCGGCGCGCAGGTCGACGCGGCGTCCATCGTCGTCACCGACCAGCGCCCGGATCACCGCAATTTCCGCTGCGTGATGGGCGCCTACGACCGCGACCGGCGGCGCCTGTCGGCCTTCCCGGCATCGACCGTGCCGAATGCCCATTACGTGTTCCGCTGCTTCACGCTGGCCAGCCAGGGCACGGCGCCCGCCAACCTGACCGGCAACATGCTGCCGACCGGCTGCTACACCTATGCGGTCGGCACGCACAGGGCAGGGCAGGCGGGCGAGATTCCGACCGTGCTGCGGCTCTCGAACAGCGCCACGGGCGCCTCGCGGGTGCTGGTGCTGCGCTCGATCGCCGATCTGCAGTACGACCGCTTCGATCCCTTCCTGGTCGCCACGCCCGCCGACAACATCCATCCGGGGCAGTTATCCGAGGGCTTCTCGTCGGCCGGTTGCCTGACGCTGCCGGGCCGCTTTGCCGGCGGCAGCCATTCCGGCGTCTGGCGCGATTTCCGCGCCGCCTCGGGGCTGGATCGCGCGCATCACGGCGAGCTGTTTTCACTGATGCTGCTGACCGGACTCGACGCAGCGGCAGCGACCCGCGTGCGCACCGCGGGCACCGATCCGGCCTCGCTGCGCCGCCTGCGGCACGGCTCCAAAGGCGAGCGCGTGGCGGCGCTGCAGGCGGCCCTTGGCCTGGCGCCGGATAATTCGCGGCTGGTCGGCCCGATTACCCGCGCCGCCCTCGTCAGGCGCCAGGCCAGCGTGCTCGGCTGGGCCGACGGCATCCATTCGCCGGCCATGGACGGTTTGCTCGGCTTGCGGGTCTTTACGGACTAGAAGGAGAAGCGCATGAACCAGCAGGTGGTGACGAGGTCCGCCCGCATGGCTGTCGAAGCGGCGACCGCCGCGGCGCCAGACATGCCGGCGCGGTTCTATCTGCCGGTGCCCGAGGATCGCAACCTGGCCGAGCTGAAGGCCAGGATCGCGGCCACGCTGGCGCCGCTGCCGTGCACGGTCGCGCCGCTGTCGGCGCTGGCGCCGGGCGACCTGGTGCTCAGCTTTCCGGGACGGACGATCGTCGACTCGGCCTGGGCTTTTGATGCCGCACGCGCCTTGGAGAGCGAACTCGGGCTGCCGCTCGCGGAACCGGAAATCTTCCATGCCGTGATGCCGGCCGACCCCGGCGCCCCGGTCGCGCCCGATATCGAGGAATCGGCGGCGCAGCTGATGCCCGGCTGCTGGGCCGATCCGGAACCGCGCATCGAAGCGGAGAAGGACTGGGCCTTGAAGCGCATCCGCGCGCGCGAAGCCTGGGACTACGCCGACAGCATGGCGCGGCCCGCGCGCGGCGAAGGCATCGTCATCGCCCAGCCCGACACCGGCGTGACCGGCCATCCGGAGCTGCGCGACGTGCTTTCCGGCGGCGGCATCAACCTGATGGATCCGGCGCGCCCGAACGACGCCACCGACCCCATGGATTATCCCGGCACGCGCGGGCACGGCACCGGCACCGCCAGCGTCGTCGTCAGCGGCGCGCCCGGCGTGGTGCACGGTTCGGCGCCGCGCGCGCGCCACCTGCCGATCCGCGCCATCCACAGCGTGATGCGCCTGTCGCAGACGACGGTGGCGCAGGCCATCGACCGCGCGGTGGACGAGGGCGCCGACGTGATCACCATGTCGCTCGGCGGTATCTATTCGTTCGCCCTGCAGCGGGCGGTGGAGCGCGCCGTCGCGGCCGACGTCATCGTGCTGGCCGCGGCCGGCAACTGCATCGACTTCGTCGTCTGGCCGGCGCGCTTCGACGACTGCATCGCTGTGGCCGGCACCGACTACGACGACCTGCGCTGGCGCGGCAGCTGCCGCGGGCCCGACGTCGATATCGCGGCGCCGGCGCAGAACGTCTACCGCGCCACTGCCCAGGACGGAGCGGCCGGCCAGGGGCAGGGCACCAGTTTCGCCGTCGCCCTGACCGCCGGCGTGGCCGCCTGCTGGCTCGCCTTCCACGGCCGCGCCGACGTGGTCGCCGCGGCGCGTGCCCAGCGCACCTCGGTGCAGCACCTGTTCCGGCGCCTGCTGCAAGCCACGGCCCGGACGCCGCAGGACGGCTGGGACGTCTACAGCATGGGGCCGGGCATCGTCGATGCGCTGGCCCTGCTGCAGGCCGGCTTCGATGCCGGGCGCGACACCGAGGGGCCGGAGATCGCCGAGTGCCGGCGTCCGCTGGATCGCTCGATCCGCGGCTTCGCCCTCGAGAGCGCGTTCGCGCCGCCCGAGGCGCAGATCGACTGGGTGCGCCATGGCGCCGAGGCCAGCCTGCTGGTGCTGCGCGGACGCGTGCGCAGCGGCGGCACCCTGCTCGAAAGCGCCCAGGCACCCGACGACGCGCCGTCGCGGGCGCTGGCCGCGGCACTGGGCCTGGCGCCGGCTGCCGCCTTGGCGCCGGCGGCAGGTGCGCCGGCGACGGCAACGGCCATCGCCGAACCCGCGCCCACATCCACGCCCGAGCCCATGCGCGTGGCGGCGCCGGCACTGCGCTTGCCGCCCAAGCTGCAAGCGCCGCCGGCCGCGCCGGCCGAGGTGCAGGCAAGGCGCCGCATCCTCGCCGCGCGCCAGCTGCCCTTGGCACCCGCCGCCGAACGTGGCGGCCTGGAGAGCATGCTGCTGGAGGAGAGCAGTCTGCCGCCCGACGCACCGCTGCCCGATCCCGACACCATGCTGGCGCAGATCGACCAGATCGCCCGCGCAGTGCCCGAGCGCGAGCGAGGCGATCCGCAGGCCTTCCGCCAGGCGCTGGAAACCCTGTACCTGCACGGCGACCGCGCCCTGCGCAAGCTGCTGGTGATGGATCGCGACCCGTCGCACGACGTCGACACCGACGAGCTGGGCGCGCTGGAAGCGATCATCGTCGCCGACGGCTCGCGCCCCAGCTTCCTGCTCGACGACGGCCTGCCGCCCGCAAGCCATCCCTTCTATGGCATCTGGGAAGAGCAGATACGGGACGCGCGCGACCAGATCCGGAAGACGGCGCGCGCGATCGGACGCATCCAGCCAAAGGGCGGCCATGCATCGAACTTCCTTGGCACGGGTTCGCTGGTCGACCGCGACCAGCGCTTCGTCCTCACCAACTACCACGTGCTCGACGACGCCCGCTCCAAGCTGGGCATCCCGATGACGCGCCAGGATTCCACGCTCACCATCCACGGCGGGCTGGAGATCGATTTCGTCGGCGAGGCCGGCGGGCTGGCGCGCAACCGCTTCAAGGTGGTCGAGGCGCGGCTACCGGCCGGCTTCGGGCGCGGTTTCGGCTTCCTGGACGCCGCGGTGCTGCGAATCGAACCGATCGATGACGACAGCGTGCTGCCCGAACACCCGGTGACGGTCAACGCCATGCCCGCCTTCGCCGCCGGCGGCGTGAGCTCGGTCTATACCATCGGCTTTCCCGGCCGCCCACGGTCGTCCGAGGACAATGCCAGCGTCGACTGGGCCTTCGTGACGGCCACGCTGTTCGGCAACCTGTTCGGCTTCAAGCGCCTGGCGCCAGGACGCTTTACCCAGGCCATGGCGACGGACAAGCGCGATACGCGGGAGTGGGTGTTCGGGCATGATGCGACCACTTTCGGCGGGGCTTCGGGCTCGCCGATTTTGGCCAGCGGGGCCGGGAAGGAGATGCCGGTGTTCGGGCTGCATTTCGCGGGGGAGACGAAGCGGGCAAATCATGCGATCGCGGCGGCGCGGGTGGCGGAGGCCTTGCGGGCGGTGGGGGTGCCGGTGGTGTGACGGGTGCGCGAGCACCACTGCAGAAAATCGCTGCGCGATTTTCCTAAGTCAGGCGAATCGGAGAGCCGTTGCGCCCGGAGGCGCAACGTCGCTCGCGGGCTCGCCGCTGCGCCGCTCGAAACCCCCGCTCGCCCCGCGTCCGTGCCGTCCGCGGATTCGATTCCCGACGCCGGAACGCAACGCACAAAAAAAGACACCCCGCTGGCTTTCGCCAGCGGGGTGTCTTTTTTTGTGCGGTGGTGGAGGCGGCGGGAATCGAACCCGCGTCCGCAAGCACTCTACAGACAGTTCTACATACTTAGCACTATCATTTAATTTGACCGGCACGACGGGGATGTGCACCCTGCGTACCAGCGAGTTACCTTAAATTTCGGAAGCAACCAAGTAACCCGGTTGAGTCCTAGCCTCTGTAAATGACTCTACTTGCCTTGCGGCCCACCCCAGAGGCGAGGTAGTGTAGAGCTAGCAGCAATTAAGCTGCGAGTGCGTACGAGTTATCGTTTGCAGTTATTGATTTCTGGATGTATTTACGAGGTAACCAGTCCTCGGTATGCCCTGCGCTGCTTTGCAACCCACGTCGAAACCAGGTCGCCCCCAACGAAACTCCATTGTACTCCAATCGCGGGCGGTGTGCAGTGGCACGGTACGGCTTGCCCGTGGGGTTACGAACTGTTGCAAACTGCTGTGCGATTGGCGCGACAAAATGAACGTACGGGATATTCGGCGGCACGTCACGCGTGGGCATGCCCACCCTACGTTACGCAACCGCCAACATCTGCGGTCACGTTTTGCGATCCGCAACCATTACAACTTGGCTTACTGCCCGGCGCGCTTGGCGACTTCGTTGCCGAGGTAGCCGCCGCCGATGATGCCGGCCAGGGTGGCGAGCTTCTTGCCGTTGCCGCCGCCGACCTGATTGCCGATCAGGCCGCCGATGACGGCGCCGGTGCCGATGCCGACATAGTTCGGCTGGGCGGGCGCCGGGGCCGGTGCCTGGCGGTAGGTCGGTTCCTCGTAACGCACCGGCTGCGGGGCAGGGCGGTGTTCGACGACGCGGCGCTCGACGACACGCTCGACGACGCGCGGCTTCGGTGCCGGGGCCTGCTTCACGACCGGGGCCGGTTCCTGCTTGACGATGACGACTGGTGCGGCCGGGGTGTTGGCGGTCTGCACGTAGGTCGTGGTGCCGGGAGCGGCGCTGACCACCATCGGTGCGGCTTGGACTGGCGCGGCGGCGAGCTGGGTGCCGTATTGCGCCTGGGTCTGCATGGCCGCCTGCAGCTGGGTCGGGGCCAGCGGCGCGGCGGCCGTCGGGGCCATGACGGCCTGCGGCTCCGGGGCGCTGCGCGACGAGGGCAGCATGCCGGTGATGGCGGCGGCGCCGGTCAGGCTGACGATGATCACCGACACGGCTGCGGTGGCCATCAGGGGATGCATGCGGGTGGTGGCGGCGGTGGTGTTCATGGTCTGCTCCATCTGTTGTTGCGTTGTCGATGGATGCAGATTACGGAATGCCTCGGTTACACGGTAGACGGAAATCCGTTTCAGTCGTAATGAAATGTAAGGGCAGCTTGTCGCTTCAGGTGCCGAGCGCGACAGGAGTCCTGGCCACGCTGCGCAGCAGGTCGAGCAGGTCGAGCGGCGTGGCGCACAGGAAGTCGGCGCCCCAGGTCTGCGGCTCGATCGCGCCGCAATAGCCCCAGGCGCAGGCCACCGTCGACATCCCGGCCGCGCGGCCGGCTTCGATGTCGCGCAGGTCGTCGCCGACATACCAGCAGTCGGCCGGGGAGATGTCCAGGCGGCGCGCGCCTTCGAGCAGGGGCGCCGGGTGCGGTTTCGCGTGCGGCATGGTGTCGCCCGAGACGATGCAGCCGGCGTGCGCCAGGCCGATCTGCGGGATCAGCGGATCGGTGAAGCGCGCCGGCTTGTTGGTGACCACGCCCCAGGCCATGCCGGCGTCCTCGATGCCGCGCAGGAGGACGTCGATGCCCTCGAACAGGGTGCTCTCTTCCGCCATGTGGTGCTGGTAGCGGTCGAACCACTGGACGCGCAGCTCCTCGTAGCCCTCGTCGCCCGGCGCCAGGCCGAAGGCGGCGCCGATCATGCCGCGGGCGCCGGCCGAGGCGGTCGGGCGCAGCACGCTGTAAGGCGTGGGCGCGAGGCCGCGCTCGGTGCGCAGCCAGTTGACGGCGGCGGCAAGGTCGGGCGCGGTGTCGGCCAGCGTGCCGTCGAGGTCGAACAGGACGGCACGCGGTGCCTGGATGGAAGCAGGGGAGGTCATCGAATCGGAAGGCTTCAAAAGGCGTAATTACACTTACAGAGGCTTGACTACAGAGGCTTGGTGCAGGCCACCATGTAGTTCACATCGGTGTCGTTGTTGAGCGAGTAGATCTTGGTCAGCGGGTTGTAGGTCAGGCCCTTCATGCCGTCGACTTGCAGCCCGGCGGCGCGCATGAATTGCGACAGTTCGGCCGGCGTCAGGAACTTGCCGTAATCGTGGGTGCCGCGCGGCAGCATGCGCAGCACGTATTCGGCGCCGATCACCGCCAGCAGGTAGGCTTTCGGATTGCGGTTGATGGTCGAGAAGAACAGCTTGCCGCCGGGTTTCGCCAGGGCGGCCGCAGCGCGCACGATCGAGGCCGGATCGGGCACGTGTTCGAGCATCTCCATGCAGGTGACGACGTCGTACTGGCCCGCTTCCTCGGCCGCCATGTCCTCGGCGGCGATCATCTTGTAGCGCACCTCGACGCCCGACTCCAGGCCGTGCAGGTCGGCGACCTTCAGGGCCTTTTTCGACAGGTCGATGCCGGTCACTTTCGCGCCCTTTTTCGCCATCGATTCGGACAGCACGCCGCCGCCGCAACCGATGTCGATCACCTGCTTGCCGGCCAGGGGCGCGCGCGCGTTGATCCATTCCAGGCGCAACGGGTTGATTTCATGCAGCGGGCGGAACTCGGAGGTGGGATCCCACCAGCGGTGGGCCAGCTCGCTGAACTTGTTGATTTCGAGAGGGTCGGCGTTCGTAGTCATAGGTCGGAATAATAGCGGGAAATATCAGGAAGCGACGGACAAAATACTCGGGATGGGTAGGGACGAAAAAAAACCCCGCCGGAGCGGGGTTTTTGCTACCTCACGAGATTACTGTGCGCGGGTACGGGTACCGACGACTTCGATCTCGACGCGGCGGTTCTTCGCGCGGCCAGCCGAGCTCTTGTTGTCAGCGACAGGCTGCTTCTCGCCCTTGCCCTCGGTGTAGACGCGGTTGGCGTCGATGCCCTTGCTCTGCAGGTAGGCCTTGACCGATTCGGCACGGCGGATCGACAGTTTCTGGTTGTAGGCATCGGTGCCGATCGAGTCGGTGTGGCCGACGGCGATGATGACTTCCAGGTTCATGTCGCCCAGCTTCGAGGTCAGCTCGTCGAGCGAGGCTTTGCCTTCAGGCTTGAGGACGGCCTTGTCGAAATCGAAGAAGGCGTCAGCCGAGTAGCTCACCTTTTCCGAGGTCGGCACTGGCGCCGGCGCTGGCGCAGGGGCCGGAGCAGGGGCCGCTGCAGGCGGAGGTGGCGGCGGCGGAGCGACGCACTTGCCGTTTTCGAGTTTTTCAGGCGGGACGCACAGCGGCGCGTCGCAGCCAGGAACCGCGTCGGCCGGGGTCCAGTAGCCGGTACGCCAGCACAGGCCGAAAGGATCGCGCGCGATCACGCCGCGGCTGTCCTGGACGTACGCGCTGTACGGCTTGTTCGCCTGGATGTCGGTCGTCAGCGGCGCGTACGGAGGTGCGCTCTGTGCGAACGCGCTGCCAGCCATCGCTGCCGAGACCGCGAGCATGAGGGTTGCAATCTTCTTCATATTTTTTGATCCTTTCGGGTTTTTATATCTTTTCGCTGCGAAACTTTTTCCATTCACGACAACGTAGGCAGAATATTAACACCTTTTGCTGCCGCGTTCGTTTCGCATTGTGAAACAAGCAATTAACTTCTCGGCCATTTTGCCACATACGCCACATCCACACGACCCGCGTTTGCGCAATCGTGGTGCATGAAGTATCGATGTTGTTTCTGCGCAACAACTCATTAGAAGAGATTGCTAGCTTGACGGAAGTTTATGACGGGCATGTGTCAAATCAACAATCGCTTGAAAACACGACTTCGATGTCACTTCGGCAAATGTCGCCCACTGTATAGGTGCATGGTAGAATCATCCGTTGGAACTCATAACCATTAGCCTGAAAGCAGTCGACCCGCCCAATGGATCAATTCGCAAAAGAAACAGTCCCTATTTCGCTCGAAGAAGAGATGCGCAAGAGCTACCTCGATTACGCCATGAGCGTGATCGTGGGCCGTGCGCTGCCGGATGTGCGCGATGGCCTGAAGCCGGTGCACCGCCGCGTCCTCTTCTCCATGCACGAGAGTAATTACAATTACAACCGTCCGTACGTGAAGTGCGCGCGCGTGGTGGGCGACACCATGGGTAAGTACCACCCGCACGGCGACTCGTCGATCTACGACACCCTGGTGCGCATGGCCCAGGATTTCTCGCTGCGCTACACGCTGGTCGACGGCCAGGGCAATTTCGGCTCGATTGACGGCGACAGCGCGGCGGCAATGCGTTACACCGAGTGCCGCCTCGACAAGATCGCCGCGGAACTGCTGGCCGACATCGACAAGGACACGGTCGACTTCCAGCCGAACTACGACGGCAAGGAAAAAGAGCCGACCGTCCTGCCGACCAAGATCCCGAACCTCCTGATCAACGGTTCGTCCGGCATCGCGGTCGGCATGGCGACCAACATCCCGCCGCATAACCTGTCGGAAGTCATCAACGGCGCCCAGCACCTGCTGCGCAACCCGGACTGCACGATCGACGAGCTGATCGAGCTGATCCCGGCGCCGGACTTCCCGACCGCCGGCATCATCTACGGCGTCTCGGGCGTGCGCGACGGTTACCGCACCGGCCGCGGCCGCGTGGTGATGCGTGCCAAGACCCACTTCGAAGAGTATGGCAAGGATGGCGGCCGCGTCGCGATCATTATCGACGAGCTGCCGTACCAGGTGAACAAGAAGTCGCTGCTCGAGCGTATCGCCGAGAACGTGCGCGACAAGAAGCTGGAAGGCATCAGCGACATCCGCGACGAGTCCGATAAATCGGGCATGCGCGTCGTCATCGAACTGAAACGCGGTGAAGTGCCGGAAGTGGTGCTGAACAACCTGTACAAGCAGACCCAGCTCCAGGACACCTTCGGCATGAACATGGTGGCGCTGGTGAACGGTCAGCCGAAGCTGCTGAACCTGAAGCAGATGCTGGAATGCTTCCTGTCGCACCGCCGCGAAGTGGTCACCCGCCGCACCGTGTTCGAACTGCGCAAGGCGCGCGAGCGCGGGCACATGCTGGAAGGCCTGGCCGTTGCGCTGGCCAACATCGACGACTTCATCGCCATCATCAAGGCCGCGCCGACGCCGCCGGTGGCAAAGGTCGAACTGATGCAGCGCGCCTGGGATTCGTCCCTCGTGCGCGAAATGCTGAACCGCACCGAAACCGCCGGCGCCGGCGGCATCGAGGCCTTCCGTCCCGAGCACCTGCCGAAGCACTACGGCATGCAGCAGGACGGCCTGTACAAGCTGTCGGACGAGCAGGCCCAGGAAATCCTGCAGATGCGCCTGCAGCGCCTGACTGGCCTGGAGCAGGACAAGATCGTCAACGAGTACAAGGAAGTGATGCTGCACATCGCCGACCTGCTCGACATCCTGGCCAAGCCGGAACGCGTGACCACCATCATCAGCGACGAGATGGTGCAGATCAAGAACGACTACACGGAAAACGGCAAGGACGCGCGCCGCTCGGCCATCGAGCACAACGCCAACGAACTGGAAACCGAAGACCTGATCACGCCGCAGGACATGGTGGTGACCCTGTCGCACACCGGCTACATGAAGTCGCAGCCGATCGCCGAGTACCGCGCCCAGAAGCGCGGCGGCCGCGGCAAGCAGGCGATGGCGACGAAAGACGAAGACTGGATCGACCAGCTCTTCATCGCCAACACCCACGACTACATGCTGTGCTTCTCGAACCGGGGCCGCATGTACTGGCTGAAGGTGTGGGAAGTGCCGCAGGGTTCGCGCAACTCGCGCGGCAAACCGATCGTCAACATGTTCCCGCTGCAGGACAACGAGAAGATCACGGTCATCCTGCCGCTGTCGGGCGAGAACCGTAGCTTCCCGGAAGACCATTACGTCTTCATGTCGACCTCGCTCGGCACGGTCAAGAAGACGCCGCTGCGCGACTTCTCCAACCCGCGCAAGGCCGGCATCATCGCGGTCGACCTCGACGAAGGCGACTTCCTGATCGGCGCCGCGCTGACCGACGGCCAGCACGACGTGATGCTGTTCTCGGACGCCGGCAAGGCCGTGCGCTTCGACGAGAACGACGTGCGTCCGATGGGCCGCACCGCGCGCGGCGTGCGCGGCATGAACCTGGAAGAGGGCCAGAACGTGATCGCCCTGCTGGTGGCCGAGAACGAGCAGCAGTCGGTGCTCACGGCAACCGAGAACGGCTTCGGCAAGCGTACCCCGATCACGGAGTACACCCGCCACGGCCGCGGTACCAAGGGCATGATCGCGATCCAGACCTCGGAGCGCAACGGTAAAGTGGTGGCCGCGACCCTGGTCGACGCGCTCGACGAAATCATGCTGATCACGACCGGCGGCGTGCTGATCCGCACCCGCGTGTCCGAGATCCGCGAGATGGGCCGCGCCACGCAAGGCGTGACCCTGATCGCGGTCGAAGACGGCACCAAGCTGTCGGGTCTGCAGCGCATCGTCGAGACCGACCTGGAAGAGGTCGAGCTCGAAGCGGCGCCGGAGTAAGGGCGGGAAGGAAGGAGGGCGCTGCCCTCCTTTTGTTTTTTGAAGTGGCAAGCGGAAGGTGGATGATGAAACGTCTCGTTGCAACGATGTGCGCGCTGGCCTGGTCGGCAGCGGCGCTGGCCCAGGCGCCCGCGGCGGGGACTCCCGCCATCGCGCAATCCGCGCAGTCCGCGCAGCACCTTCAACACGTGCGCGAGCTGCTGACGGTCATGAAGTACCGCGAGCATCTGGTCGCGCGCCTGCAGCAGACGGCCAACGCCATGCCTCAGGCCGTGCTGCAGGCGCAGACGCTCCGGATCAACGGCAATACGAAGCTGACCCAGGAGCAGAAGAAGGCCGAGCTGGCCATCGCGGTCAACGACAGCCAGAAGAACGTCCAGGCGGGCCAGCGCATGCTGTCCGATCCGAAGCTGGTGGACGACATCATGGAGCGCGTCGTGCCCATGTATGCGCGCCAGTTCACGCCGGCCGAGATCGACGAGCTGCTGGTCTTCTACAAGAGCCCGGCCGCGCTGAAGCTGCAGGGACTGCTGCCGCAGCTGACGCAGGAAGTCAATCTGGTGATCCAGGACGAAGTGAAGGAGCGCCTGGCCTCCGTCATCCCGAAAGACGCGCGGCGCAAGTAAGCCGCAACGGAACAGCCAACATTAACAGGAGCAGGCAAGCCAGTGACCCAGGTATTCAATTTCTCGGCCGGCCCGGCGGTGCTTCCGAAGGAAGTGCTGCAGCAGGCAGCGAGCGAAATGCTCGACTGGCACGGCAGCGGCATGTCGGTGATGGAGATGAGCCATCGCGGCCCCGAATTCATCTCGATTTATAAACAGGCCGAAGCCGACCTGCGCGAACTGCTGGCCGTGCCGGCCAACTACAGGATCCTGTTCATGCAGGGTGGGGGATTGGGCCAGAATGCAATCATTCCGCTGAACCTGCTGGGCCGCGTGCGCCAGCCCGCGACGGTCGACTTCATCCACACGGGATCATGGTCCGGTAAATCGATCAAGGAAGCGGCGCGCTATGCGCAGGTGAACGTGGCCGCCTCCAGCGAGGCCGCCGGTTTCACGACAGTGCCGCCGCCCGACACCTGGAAACTCAGTGCCGATGCGGCTTACCTGCACGTCTGCACCAACGAGACCATCGACGGCGTCGAGTACAACTTCGTGCCGCAGGCGCCGGCCGGCGTGCCGGTCGTCGCCGACATGTCCTCGCACATCCTGTCGCGTGTCATCGACGTGTCGCAGTACGGCGTGATCTTCGCCGGTGCGCAGAAAAATATCGGCCCGGCCGGCCTGACGCTGGTAATCGTGCGCGAAGACCTGCTCGACTACGCGCTGCCGACTTGCCCGTCCGCCTTCCACTGGAAGAACGTGGCCGAGCACGACTCGATGTTCAACACGCCGCCGACCTATGCGATCTATATCGCCGGCCTGGTGTTCGCGCACCTGAAGGCGCAAGGCGGCGTCGCGGCCATGGAGGCGCGCAACATCGAAAAGGCGCGCCTGCTCTACGCGGCGCTCGATGCCGACGATTTCTACAGCAACCGCGTGGACGTTTCATGTCGCTCACGCATGAATATTCCGTTCTATTTACGCGACGAATCATTGAATGAACAATTCCTGGCCGGCGCGAAGGCGCGCGGGCTGCTGCAGCTGAAGGGCCACAAGTCCGTCGGGGGTATGCGGGCGTCCATTTACAATGCGATGCCGGTCGAAGGGGTGCAGGCCCTGGTCGATTATTTGAACGAGTTTGCGGGGCGGTAGGGGTGGGCGAGGCCAATGGCCTCGCCCACGGTTTCACCGGGCACTCCGTGCCCACGCCTGATGCTCGCATGGTGTTGACCGGGTTTTTCGTAAAACGTGGCCAACACCATGCGACGTTTGCGCGTGGGCACGGGGTGCCCACCCTACGGTGCACACCCGCCAACAAACGAATAGCAGCCATTGATTAGCTAACATGACAGACAAACTCACCCCCCTGCGCGAACAGATCGACGCGATCGACGCCCAAATCCTCGACCTGCTGAGCCGCCGTGGCCGCATCGCCCAGGAAGTCGGCCACGTGAAGGCCGAGACCGACGCCCCCGTGTTCCGCCCCGAGCGCGAAGCGCAGGTGCTGCGCGGCGTGGCCGAGCGCAATCCCGGCCCGCTGAAGAACGAGGACGTGCAGACCATCTTCCGCGAAGTGATGTCGGCCTGCCGCGCACTCGAAAAGCGCGTCACCGTCGCCTACCTCGGCCCGGCCGGTACCTTCAGCGAGCAGGCCGTCTATGCGCAGTTCGGCAGCGCCGTCGCAGGACTGCCTTGCGCCTCGATCGACGAGGTCTTCCGCGCCACCGAGGCCGGTACCGCCGACTTCGGCGTGGTGCCGGTCGAGAACTCGTCCGAGGGCGCGATCAACCGCACCCTCGACCTGATGCTGGCGACGACGACCGTCATCTCCGGCGAAGTCTCGATTCCCGTGCACCACAGCCTGATGAGCAAGACCGGCAGCATGGATGGCGTGAGCGTGGTCTGCGCCCACTCGCAGGCACTGGCCCAGTGCCAGGTCTGGCTGAACCTGCACCACCCGCACGTCGAGCGCCGCGCCGTCGCTTCCAACGCCGAGGCGGCCGTCATGGCCAGCCGGGATCCGAGCGTGGCCGCGATCGCCAGCGAGATGGCGGGCCAGCAGTATGGCCTGGGCGTGGTGCAGGCCCATATCCAGGACGACCCGCACAACCGCACGCGTTTCGTCGTCATCGGCACCCTGCAAACCAACCCGTCCGGACGCGACCGC
This sequence comes from Massilia sp. Leaf139, assembly GCF_001424165.1. Classification (GTDB taxonomy): domain Bacteria; phylum Pseudomonadota; class Gammaproteobacteria; order Burkholderiales; family Burkholderiaceae_D; genus Telluria. The sequence continues at coordinate 74,613 of NZ_LMOJ01000026.1, read as the reverse complement.
ACCTCGCTGGTGCTGGCCGTGCCGAACACCGCCGGCGCCGTGTACAAACTGCTGGCGCCGCTCGCGACCCACGGCGTGTCGATGACGCGCTTCGAGTCGCGTCCGGCGCGCATCGGCACCTGGGAGTACTACTTCTATGTCGACGTCGAGGGCCACCGCCAGGATGCGGCCGTCGCGCGGGCGCTGGAAGAACTCCACGGGAATGCCGCCTTTTTCAAGCTGCTGGGTTCCTACCCGGTCGGCCTCTAATTTTTATTCCTGAGAACAGCCCCATGTCGAAATTCGGTCCAGAGTACGTTCGCGCCATCGCCCCTTACCAGGCAGGTAAACCCATTGCTGAAGTCGCCCGCGAGTTCGGCTTAGATGAAGCCAACATCGTCAAGCTCGCTTCCAACGAAAACCCCTTCGGCGTACCCGAGTCGAGCAAGGCCGCGATGGCGCAAGCCGCCGCGGATCTGGGCCGCTACCCGGATGCCAACGGCTTCGAACTGAAGGCGGCGCTGGCGGCGCGCTACGACGTGCCGGCCGACTGGATCACGCTGGGCAACGGCAGCAACGACATCCTGGAAATCGCCGCCCACGCATTCGTGCAAAAGGGCGAGTCGGTCGTCTTCTCGCAGTATTCCTTCGCCGTGTACGCGCTGGCGACGCAAGGCGTGGGCGGGCGTGCGATCGTCGTCCCGGCCGTGAAGTATGGCCACGACCTGGACGCGATGGCGGCCGCCATCGAAGACGACACCCGCCTGGTGTATGTCGCCAACCCGAACAACCCGACCGGCACCTTCATCGGCGCGGAAGAGATCGAAGCCTTCCTGCAGCGCGTGCCCGCCAATGTCATCGTCGTGCTGGACGAGGCCTACAACGAATACCTGGCGCCCGAGCACCAGTTCGAGTCCGCCAACTGGGTGCGCAAGTACCCGAACCTGGTCGTCTCGCGCACCTTCTCCAAGGCCTACGGCCTGGCCGGCCTGCGCGTCGGCTTCGCCATCGCCCAGCCGGACGTCACCGACCTGATGAACCGCATCCGCCAGCCCTTCAACGTCAACTCGCTGGCCCAGGCAGCGGCGATCGCGGCGCTGAACGACAAGGCCTTCCTGGAAAAGGGCGCCCGCAACAATGCCGAGGGTTACAAGCAGATGACGGCCGCCTTCGAGGAGCTGGGCCTGGAGTACGTGCCGTCCTTCGGCAACTTCGTGCTGGTGCGCGTGGGCGAGGACGACGGCGCCGGCGCCCGCGTCAATCTCGCCTTGCTCAAGCAGGGCGTGATCGTGCGTCCGGTCGCGGCCTATGGCCTGCCGCAGTGGCTGCGCGTGTCGATCGGCCTGCCGCAGGAGAACGCCACCTTCATCGAGGCGCTCAAGAAGGCGCTGGCTTAAATGCTGGGCAAGGTCGTCGTCGTCGGCGTCGGGCTGATCGGCGGCTCGTTCGCGCTGGCCCTGAAGGCGGCCGGCGCGGCGCGCCAGATCGTCGGCATGGAGCGCTCGCAGGAGGCGCTGGCACGCGCGCTGGAACTGGGCATCGTCGACAGCACCACCGATTCCTTCGAAGATGCGCTGGCCGGCGCCGACCTGGTGCTGGTCGCCGCGCCGGTGGCACAGACCGGAACCATTCTCGCTGCGCTGGCGCCCTACCTGGACGTGGGCACGGTGGTCACCGATGCCGGCAGCACCAAGGCCGACGTGGTGGCCGCCGCGCGCGCGGCGCTGGGCGGCAAAGTCAGGCAGTTCGTGCCGGCGCACCCGATCGCCGGGCGCGAATCGAACGGCCCGGATGCGGCGCTGAGCGACCTTTACCAGGGCAAGAAAGTCGTCGTCACGCCGCTGCCGGAGAACGCGGCGGGCGACGTCGGCCTGGTGGCGGCCGCCTGGCGCCTGTGCGGCGCGCTGATCCATACGCTGGCGCCGGAAGAGCACGACCAGGTATTCGCGGCGGTGAGCCACCTGCCGCACCTGCTCGCCTTTGCCCTGGTCGACGACATCGCCAACAAGCCGCATGCGGATCGCCTGTTCCAGTACGCCGCCAGCGGCTTTCGCGACTTCACGCGCATCGCCGGCTCCTCGCCCGAAATGTGGCGCGACATCAGCCTGGCCAACCGCGACGCGCTCCTCACCGAGCTCGATGCATATCTGGCACAATTGACAGTATTGCGCGCACGCCTCGCCGCGAACGACGGGCCGGGGCTGGAAGCCATCTATACGAATGCGCAGCGCGCCCGCCGGGCATGGAGCGAGGCCATCGAGACAGCCGAGCCTCCAGCCCCGACTCAGGAAGAGCCAGAATGACGCAGCAAAAACCGAAGCACTACCCGCAGCACATCGACCTCGAGCCCGTCATGCACGTCGAGGGCACGGTGCGCCTGCCGGGTTCGAAAAGCATCTCGAACCGCACGCTCCTGCTGGCCGCGCTGTCCGAAGGCACGACCACGATCCACGACCTGCTCGCTTCCGACGACACCATGGTGATGCTGGGCGCGCTGCGCTCGCTCGGCATTGGATGGGACGAGGTCGACGAACGCACCGTCGTCGTACACGGCAATGGCGGCACTCTGCCCAACCACGAGGCCGATCTGTTCATGGGCAATGCGGGCACCGCGATCCGGCCGCTCACCGCGGCCCTGGCCGTGATCGGCGGCGACTACACCCTGCACGGCGTCTCGCGCATGCACGAGCGTCCGATCGGCGACCTGGTCGACGCATTGAACGAGATCGGCGCCCAGATCGAGTACACGGGGGAGCAGGGCTTTCCGCCGCTGCGCATCCGCCGCGGCCACATCCATGCCAACCGCCTGTCGGTGCGCGGCAACGTGTCGAGCCAGTTCCTCACGGCCCTCCTGATGAGCGCACCGCTGATGGCGCGCGGGCATGCGGTGACGATCGACGTCGTCGGCGAACTGATTTCGAAGCCGTATATCGAGATCACCCTGAACCTGATGCGCCGCTTCGGCGTGTCGGTGGAGCAGAACGGCTGGGCCTCGTTCACCGTGCAGCCGGGCCAGAAGTATGTGTCGCCGGGCAGCATCCACGTCGAGGGCGACGCTTCCTCGGCGTCCTACTTCCTGGCGGCGGGCGCAATCGGCGGCGGGCCGGTGCGGGTCGAGGGCGTGGGCTTGAACAGCATCCAGGGCGACGTGCGCTTCGCCGACGCGCTCGAACGCATGGGCGCCCAGGTGACGCGCGGCGAGAACTGGATCGAAGCGCGCGGAACCGGTGTATTGAAGGCCATCGACGCCGACTTCAACCATATTCCGGATGCGGCGATGACGATCGCGGTGGCCGCGCTGTACGCCGACGGCCCCAGCACGCTGCGCAACATCGCCAGCTGGCGCGTGAAGGAGACCGACCGCCTGGCGGCGATGGCGGCCGAGCTGCGCAAGGTCGGCGCCGAGGTGGAGGAGGGCGCGGACTACATCCGCATCACCCCGCCCGAGGAGCTGCTGCCGGCCACGATCGATACCTACGACGACCACCGGATGGCGATGTGCTTCTCGCTGGCCGCCCTGGACGGCAAGGCGCGCCGCGGCAACGCCATGCGCATCAACGACCCGAAATGCGTCGCCAAGACCTTCCCCGATTACTTCGAAGCGTTCGCCAGCATCGGGCGCAACGAATTATTTTAACGACGTATTCTTGAACACCGCGCCCGGCGCAAGCAAGAGGTAAAAACAATGCCCAATTCCCACATCCCCGTCATCACCATCGACGGCCCGACCGCATCCGGCAAGGGCACGGTCGCGGCGCGCGTCGCCGGCCGGCTCGGCTATCACCTGCTCGATTCGGGCGCGCTCTATCGCCTGACGGCCCTGTCCGCCATGCGCGCGGGCGTCTCGCTCGACGACGAAGCGGCGGTGGCGCGGCTGGCGCAGGAACTGCCGGCCACCTTCGCCGACGGCGACATCTTCCTCGATGGCGAGGAGGTGGGGGCGCTGCTGCGCGCCGAGGAAGTCGGCAACAGCGCCTCGAAGATCGCGGCCTTTCCCGCCGTGCGCCAGGCGCTCTACGCCCTGCAGCTGGGCTTTCGCAAGGCGCCGGGACTGGTGGCCGACGGGCGCGACATGGGCACCGTCATCTTCCCGAACGCGCGCCTGAAAGTGTTTCTGACGGCCAGTGTCGAAGCGCGGGCTGAGCGGCGATATAAGCAATTGATTGACAAAGGATTTTCTGCTAATATGGAAGGTCTGCTGGCTGATTTGCAGGCGCGCGACGACCGCGATACCCATCGCACCGTCGCCCCGCTGGTACCGGCAGAAGGCGCGTACATCCTCGACACGTCGGACATGACGGTCGACGAGGCGGTGGAGCAGGTGCTCCACTGGCAGAATTTGCTGTAACGCGCTGCTGTAGTTTGTTTTGGTGTTCGTGATGGCGAATTGGCCCGCGAACGTTGTTTCAACCTGACCCAGTTCAGAATCGCACCATCGACGGTCCTGCTGGCTAACATGTAAATAACCTATGTCTACTGCAACCAACCAAGATACCGGCATGGAAAGCTTTGCCGCCCTGTTCGAAGAGTCGCTGTCGCGTCAAGACATGCGCTCGGGCGAAGTCATCTCCGCTGAAGTCGTGCGCCTGGATCACAACTTCGTGATCGTCAACGCCGGCCTGAAGTCGGAAGCTTTCATTCCGGTCGAAGAATTCAAGAATGACCAGGGCGAACTGGAAGTCCAAATTGGCGACTTCGTTTCCGTGGCCATCGAATCGCTGGAAAACGGTTTCGGCGATACCATCCTGTCGCGCGACAAGGCCAAGCGCCTGGCATCGTGGCTGGCTCTGGAAAAAGCAATGGAATCGGGCGAGATCGTCACCGGTACCGTCAACGGTAAAGTCAAAGGCGGCCTGACCGTCCTGACCAACGGCATCCGCGCATTCCTGCCGGGTTCGCTGGTCGACACCCGTCCGGTCAAGGACACCACCCCGTTCGAAGGCAAGACCCTGGAATTCAAGGTCATCAAGCTCGACCGCAAGCGTAACAACGTCGTCCTGTCGCGCCGCGCCGTCATCGAAGCTTCGATGGGCGAAGAGCGCCAGAAGCTGATGGAAACCCTGAAAGAAGGCACGGTCGTCACCGGCGTCGTCAAGAACATCACCGACTACGGCGCGTTCGTGGATCTGGGTGGCATCGACGGCCTGCTGCACATCACCGACCTGGCATGGCGTCGCGTGCGTCACCCGTCGGAAGTGCTGTCGGTTGGCCAGGAAATCACCGCCAAGGTCCTCAAGTACGATCAGGAAAAGAACCGCGTCTCGCTGGGCGTCAAGCAGCTGGGCGACGATCCATGGACCGGCCTGTCGCGTCGTTACCCGCAAGGCACCCGCCTGTTCGGTAAAGTCACGAACCTCACCGACTACGGCGCGTTCGTCGAAGTCGAGCAGGGCATCGAAGGCCTGGTGCACGTGTCGGAGATGGACTGGACCAACAAGAACGTCGCTCCGAACAAGGTCGTCCAGCTGGGCGACGAAGTCGAAGTCATGGTTCTGGAAATCGACGAAGAGCGTCGCCGTATCTCGCTGGGCATGAAGCAGTGCAAGGCGAACCCATGGGACGACTTCGGCATGACCCACAAGAAGGGCGACAAAGTCCGTGGTTCGATCAAGTCGATCACCGACTTCGGCGTGTTCATCGGCCTGCCAGGCAACATCGATGGTCTGGTGCACCTGTCGGATCTGTCGTGGACCGAAGCCGGCGAAGAAGCCGTCCGCCGCTTCAAGAAGGGCGACGAGCTGGAAGCCGTCGTGCTGGCGATCGACGTCGAGCGCGAGCGTGTCTCGCTGGGCGTCAAGCAGCTCGAAGGCGACCCATTCAACAACTTCGCCGCACTGAACGACAAGGGTTCCCTGGTCACCGGTACGGTCAAGTCGGTTGAGCCGAAAGGCGCCGTCATCGCCCTGAACGAAGAAGTCGAAGGCTACCTGCGCGCTTCGGAAATCTCGCGCGACCGCGTGGAAGATGCCGGCACCCACCTGAAAGTGGGCGACAAGGTCGAGGCACTGGTCATCAACATCGATCGCAAGGCTCGCAGCATCCAGCTGTCGATCAAGGCGAAAGACAGCGCTGACACCCAGGAAGCGATGAGCAAGCTGTCGAACGACAGCAGCGCCGCATCGGGCACGACCAGCCTGGGCGCACTGCTCAAGGCCAAGTTCGATAATAAGAACTAAGTCCCTGCCTGAGGCGACCAGATGACCAAGTCCGAGCTGATTGCACGACTGGCTGAGCGTTATTCTCAGCTGGTCGCCAAGGATGCGGAGTACGCAGTCAAGACCATCCTCGATGCGATGACCAACGCCCTGGCGACCGGGCAGCGCATCGAGATCCGTGGTTTCGGCAGCTTTGCGCTGAACAGCCGTCCGCCCCGCATCGGCCGCAACCCGAAGTCCGGCGACAAGGTGATGGTGCCCGAAAAACGGGTGCCCCACTTCAAGCCGGGCAAGCAGTTGCGCGAACGGGTCGACGCGATGGTCGGGCAACCGATCATCGAAGACTGAAGTCGTCTGCCACGTGCAGGCACAGAGAACGGCGTCCTCGGACGCCGTTTTTTTATGTCGGTGTGCGTGCAATGGTGGGCACGGGGCGCCCACCCTACAGCTGCGTGGCTGATCTCGTGCTGGCTGGACGCGTGGGCACGGGGCGCCCACCCCGTCTAGCGCCCGCAAAACACCCATCAATTTTGAAATAAACGAGCAGATATGCGACACTGCGCCTTTGCAGACCGCCCCCGGCAGAACACCCGATGAAATTCGTTTCCACCATCGCAGGCATCATCCTGTTCGTCCTGTTTTTCGGCTTCGCGCTGAAGAACACGCAGGAAGTCGACCTGAACTTTTTCCTCGGCTACGAGCTGCGGGGCCCGCTCGTGCTGATGCTGCTGGCGTTTTTCGTGGCCGGCGCCGCGCTGGGCATCCTGGCGATGTCGCCGACGGTGTTCCGCCACCGGCGCGAAGCCGCGCAGCACAAGAACACCGTACAGGCCCTGCAAAGCGCCGCCGGCACCGGCAGCGCCCAACCGGCCGCCGATGCCGTCGCGGTCGCGCCGCACTGAGCGCCCCTCTCAACCAAGAATAACAATCCATGGAATTTGAAACCTGGTGGCTCCTCGCCGTCCCCGTCTTCTTTGGCCTCGGCTGGATCGCCGCCCGGGTCGACATCAAGCAGATCCTGTCCGAATCGCGCACCCTGCCGCGGGCCTATTTCAAGGGCCTGAACCTGCTGCTGAACGACCAGCCCGATAAAGCGATCGACGCTTTCATCGAGATCGTCACGCTCGACCCGGAAACGGCCGACATGCACTTCGCGCTTGGTAACCTGTTCCGCCGCCGCGGCGAGATCGAGCGCGCTATCCGCGTCCACCAGAATCTGCTGGCGCGTCCCGACCTGCCGCTCGAGCAGCGCACGCAAGCCCAGTACGAACTCGGCATGGACTACCTCAAGGCCGGCCTGCTCGACCGCGCCGAGGAAACCTTCAACGGCCTGGTCGACGGCAGCTACAGCGTCCAGGCCCAGCGCGCGCTGCTGGAAATCTACCAGCGCGAAAAGGAGTGGAGCCGCGCCATCGAGGCGGCCACCGGCCTGCAATCCTCGGGCGCCGGCGCGCGCCAGAAGGAAATCGCCCAGTTCTATTGCGAGCTGGCCCAGGACGCCCTGGTGCGGACGGATTTGCCCGACGCATTGGCGCTGCTCGACAAGGCCCTGCACGCCGACCGCAACAGCGTGCGCGCCACCATGCTGCTGGGCGATGCCATGCTGGCCCAGGGCGACGTCGAAAGCGCGATCAGCACCTGGAAGCGGGTCGAGCAGCAGAGCGTGCCGCACGTGGCGCTGGTCGCGGGCCGCCTGATGGACGGCTACCGCCGCGTTGGCCGCCCGCAGGAAGGCGTCAACTTGCTGCGCTCGTATCTGGCCGAAGCCTCGTCGATCGACCTGATCGAGGTCGTCTTCAAGGCCGTGATCGAACTCGACGGCGTCGACGCCGCCAAGCAGCTGGTGCTGGACGAGCTGCGCCGCAACCCGACCTTGCTGGGCCTGGACAAACTGCTGGAAGCGCGCCTGATGGACGCGCCGGCCCATATCTGGGAAGAGCTGTCGATGGTGAAGAACCTGATCCACGGCTATACGGCGAAGCTGGCGCGCTACCAGTGCGGCCATTGCGGCTTCAAGGCGCGCCAGTACTACTGGCAATGCCCGGGCTGCAGCCGGTGGGAGACCTACCCGCCGCGGCGTACCGAAGAACTCAATGTGATGAACTGAACACGGCAAACAAGACGCCGCGTTCCGCGTGGGCATGCCCACCCTACAGCAAGCAAACGACGATGACGAATGCAACCCCAAGCCGCCTGCTCGATGGCGCTGATTATCTTCATACCGCCGCCCCGCGCCTGGACAACGTGCGCATGCTCGTCGTCGGCGACGTCATGCTCGACCGCTACTGGTTCGGCGACGTCTCGCGCATCTCGCCCGAAGCGCCGGTGCCGGTGGTGCGTATCGAACGGCGCGAGGAACGCCTGGGCGGCGCCGCCAACGTGGCGCGCAACGCCGCCGCGCTGGGCGCCCACAGCGGCCTGCTCGGCGTGGTCGGCAAGGATGAAGCCGGCACCCAGGTCGAGACCCTGCTGAACGACTCCAGCATCCACAGCTACCTGCAGCGCGACGCGGCGATCTCCACCATCATCAAGCTGCGCGTCATCGGCCGCCAGCAGCAGATGGTGCGCATCGACTTCGAGGACGCGCCGACCGAGACCGTCCTGCGCGACAAGCTCACCCAGTTCAAGGCGCTGCTGCCGGACTACGACGTGCTGATCTTCTCCGACTACAACAAGGGCAGCCTGGTCAACGTCGCCGAAATGATCCGCGCCGCGCGCGAAGCCGGCAAGATCGTGATGGTCGATCCGAAGGGCGACGATTTCTCGCCCTACGCCGGCGCCAGCATGCTCACGCCGAACAAATCGGAGCTGAAGCGCATCGTCGGCAGCTGGAAGAGCGAGGAGCAGCTCACCGAAAAGGCGCAGGCGCTGCGGGTCGAGCTGGGACTGGAGTCGCTGCTGCTGACGCGTTCGGAAGAGGGCATGAGCCTGTACACCGGGCAGGAAGTGCTGCACGTGCATGCCGACGCGCGCGAAGTGTTCGACGTCTCGGGCGCGGGCGACACGGTCATTGCGACGATGGCTGCGATGCTGGGCGCGGGCGCGCCGCTGGATGTGGCGCTGGCCACCGCAAATCGGGCCGGCGGGATCGTCGTCGGCAAGCTCGGCACCGCCACCGTTACGCGCGACGAGCTCTTTCCGGGTTGAGTAGGGTGGGCATGCCCACGCGTTACGCGCGGTCGCCGGTCGAAACGACGAATGTAATCCGCACACTCTACAACGCGGGCATGCCCGCCCTACGTTACGCGACCGCCAACGGTACTTGATCCGCCTCAACCGCACCACGTCAACACTCTCCACCCAGCCGCGTTAAGCGCGGATGGCCGGCACCCGCCGTCCCTTACCCGAATGGAGACTTTTGATGATCAAGAAACTGATGCTTGCCATTGCCGCGCTGGTCGCTTCGACCGGCTTCGCGTTCGCCCAGGTCGACGTCAACAAGGCCGATGCCGCCGCCCTCGATGGCGTGAAGGGCGTCGGGCCGAGCATGTCGAAAGCCATCCTGGACGAGCGCAGCAAGGGCGAGTTCAAGGACTGGGCCGACCTGCAGAAGCGGGTCAAGGGCATCGGCGACAAGAAGGCGGCCAAGCTGTCCGAAGCCGGCCTGCAGGTGAACGGCCAGGGCAAGGAAGGCGCCAGCGCGGCTGCCAAGCCGGAGAAGACCGCCAAGGCGAGCAAGGAAACGAAGGAAACCAAGGCCAAGCCGGCCGAGGGCGCCAAGGCCGCAATGTAGGGAACACAGCGGGCGGCGACGTTGGCCGTTCCGCCCAGGAATATTTGCATGTAAAGACTGTAACAAGCGGGGGCGGCATGAGAAGATAGAGAATCGAAAAGCAACGATTCCAAGGACACTCATGCCTCGCCTGCGTCACGCTACCCCTATCATTGCCGGCCTCGTCGCCGGCCTGTTCGCTTCCGCCTCTTTCGCCGCACCGGCCGCACCTGCTTCGCCCGACGTCTCGCGCCGCCAGCCGCAGATCGACAAGATCGTCGCCGAGATTTCGCCGAAGCGCATCGAGAACTACGTGCGCAAGCTGGTCAGCTTCGAGACTCGCCACACGATGTCGGACACGACTTCCGAGACGACCGGCATCGGTGCCGCGCGCCGCTGGATCAAGGCCGAACTCGAGCGCTGCGGCGCCGGAACAAGCCTGCAGGTCGCATTCGACAGCCACATCGCCCCCGTTTCGGCGCGCATCTCGCGCCCGACCGAAATCGTCAACGTCGTTGCCACGCTGCCGGGCACCCAGGACGCCTCGAAGGAGCGCCTGTACGTCGTCAGCGGCCACTATGACTCGCGCAACACCGATGTGATGGATGCGGTCGGCAAGGCGCCGGGCGCCAACGACGACGCCTCGGGCACCGCCGCCGTCATGGAAATGGCCTGCGTGATGGCCAAGCACAAGTTCGATGCGACCCTCGTCTTCATGACCGTCGCCGCCGAGGAGCAGGGCCTGCTGGGCGCCGGCCACTGGGCCAAGCAGGCGCGCGCCAACAACCTGAACGTCGCCGGCATGTTCACCAACGACATCATCGGTAGCTCGCGCGCCGACGACGGCCGCGTCGACAACAAGCAGGTGCGCCTGTTCGCGCAAAGCATCCCGGCCACCAAGGAAATGAGCGACGCCGTGCGCCAGCTGGTCGCCACCGGCGGCGAGAACGATTCGATCTCGCGCCAGCTCGCACGCCATACCAAGGAGCAGGGCGAGCGCTACGTGAAGGGTTTCAAGGTCAGCGTGATCCAGCGCCACGACCGCTACCTGCGCGGCGGCGACCACATGCCCTTCCTGGAGCAGGGCTACGCCGCGCTGCGCTTCACGGAGCCGAACGAGGACTTCTCGCACCAGCACCAGAACCTGCGCACCGAGAACGGTAAAGTCTACGGCGACCTGACCGAGTTCGTCGACTTCGACTACACCGCCAAGGTGGCCAAGGTGAACGCCGCCGCGCTCGCCTCGCTGGCCCTGGCGCCGGCCGCACCGAAGGACGTCAAGGTGCGCACCGACAAGCTGGTGAACGATTCGACCCTGGTGTGGCAGGCGAATCCGGAACCGGACGTCGCCGGCTATCGCATCGTCTGGCGCGAAACCACCGCCGCCGGCTGGCAGGGTTCGAAGTTCGTCGGCAACGTGACCGAAGCCACGGTCAACCTGTCGAAGGATAACTACTTCTTCGGCGTGCAGGCGGTGGACAAGGACGGCAACGTCAGCGTCGCGACGTATCCGGCGCCGCTGCGCTGATTCGTAGTCGCAGTTTGGGGTGGGCGATGCCATTGGCAGCGCCCACCCCTACGATCCATCACCGTCTCGACTCGCCCCTCCCCATACGCGCTCTCCCATCCCGGTTTAGAATGGCAGCTTAAAGAACTGCAAGAGAGAAGCATGGCCTACAAAACCATCGAAGATACGATCGGCAACACGCCGCTGGTGCAACTGGTGCGCGTGCCGGGCGCGGATGCCGCTGCGCGCAACAACATCATCCTGGGCAAGCTCGAGGGCAACAATCCCGCCGGTTCCGTGAAGGATCGCGCCGCGATGTCGATGCTGAAGAACGCCGAGGCGCGCGGCCAGATCAAGCCCGGCGACACCATCATCGAGGCGACCTCCGGCAATACCGGCATCGCCCTCGCCATGGCCGCCGCGATCCGCGGCTACAAGATGATCCTCTTGATGCCGGATAACCTGTCGATCGAGCGGCGCCAGAGCATGGCCGCGTACGGCGCCCAGATCGTGCTGACGCCGAAGACCGGCGGTATGGAATACGCGCGCGACATGGCCGACCAGATGCAAAAGGAAGGCAAGGGCATCATCCTCGACCAGTTCGCGAACCAGGACAACCCGCGCGCCCACTACGAAACGACCGGGCCGGAAATCTGGCGCGACACCGAAGGCCGCGTCACCCATTTCGTCAGCGCCATGGGCACGACCGGCACCATCATGGGCGTCTCGCGCTACCTGAAGGAACAGAACGAGGCCGTGCGCATCGTCGGCGCCCAGCCTGAAGAGGGCTCGTCGATCCCCGGCATCCGCAAATGGCCGCAAGCCTACCTGCCGAAGATCTACGACAAGGCACGCGTGGATCAGGTGGAGAACGTGAGCCAGGCGGCCGCCGAGCAGATGGCGCGCCGGCTGGCGGCGGAAGAGGGGATTTTCTGCGGCATCTCGGCCGCCGGTGCCTGCGAAGTGGCGCTGCGCATTTCGCAGACCGTGGAGAACGCGACGATCGTGTTCATCGTCTGCGACCGCGGCGACCGTTATCTGTCGACTGGCGTGTTTCCCGCCTGAGGGAGAGAAACGACCATGACAAAAGGGGCGATCGCATCGCCCCTTTTTTTCGTGCCCTGTTTCTACCGAAGCACGTTCACGTCCCGCGCAGCCGTGGCCGCGCGAGAATGCGTGAGTATTACTCGCCGCTCGATGCCGAAGGCGATGCGCCTTCTTTCGGCTTGAACTGCTTGTCGCTGATGCGGAACTTGTTGCGGCGGTCGCCCATCAGGTAGCGCAGGTCGCGGATCGACAGGTCGCTCACTTCGTGCATACGGATCAGGAGCGATGCGCCGACCGGCAGGCGGTGGTGGCGAATCTTCGAGATCACCGGCGGCGCCACTTCCAGGGCGCGCGACAGGGCAGCGTCGTTCTTCAGGCGCAGGTTCTCGATCAGGGTGTCCAGCAGGCGGTTCGGATTGTATTGCAACAGTTCATCCGACTCCGCGTCGCTGCTCATATCAATGCCGACTTGGTTTGTCATGATTTCAAATATTCCTATTGTGGGTTGTCGGAAAGCTGCTTGCGGCGTTTCGATTCCGGAAGTTCTTTCTCAAAAATCTACTCAATTGTACAACTAAATTCGGCTCTAGTACTTATGAGCAATAGAATTCGGTGCGAAGCCTCGGCTCTGTTGTCTAATCGCAACAATAGCCGCAATGCAATTCTCTCACAAACTCACTGAAAAAATAATTGTTTTTTAATTAAATTCGAGTGTAGAGGAAACAGAAGTTGCGCGCCGCACGTTTCAGAATGATATGTCTGAATACTAACAATAACGGGAGTATGCAGTAGCCGCAAATGTTTCCATAGAGTACAGAAACCGGGCGAGCACGGATACCCCTGGGGAGTACCCGCCGTGAGGAGCGCTGCCCAGAGGAAAAGCGGCGGCAGCGCTGTTACAACTTGTTACAACATTTCTATCTCTATAAGCCCTGTGTTGCCCGCGTCTCGCGTACGGCGCGGCCCAGGTCAATGACCGACATGGCATAGAAATAACTGCGGTTGTACTTGGTGATTGCAAAGAAGTTATCGTTCGCCACCCAGTATTCGGTCGCCTCGGCGCCGTTTTGCAGGTCGACCAGGCCGTACAGACGGTCGCTCGGGAGGGCCACGGGCGCCACGACGCCGGCGGCCGCCAGCTCGTCGGGACGCAGGCTGGCCGTCAGGCCGCGTTCGAGCAGCAGTTCCCAGGCGCGGTGCGCGGCGACATCTACGGGAATCGCATGCGGGCCGGTGTCGCTCGGCTTCCAGCCATGCTCGACCAGGAAGTTGGCGACGCTGCCGATGGCATCCGATGTCGAGCCGCGCAGGTCGATGTGGCCGTCGCCGTCGAAGTCGACGCCATACTTGAGGATATTTCCCGGCATGAACTGCGGCATGCCGACGGCGCCGGCAAAGGAACCCAGCAGCGTGAACGGGTCGATGTTCTCGTGGCGGGCCAGCAGCAGGGCGTTTTCCAGCTCGGCACGGAAGAAGACGCTGCGCGCTGCCTTGTTCGGCGCTTCCGGATAGGCAAAGGCGAGGGTGGTCAGCGTATCGAGCACGCGGAAGCGCCCGGTGTCGCGGCCATAGATGGTCTCGACGCCGATGATGCCGACGATGATCTCGGCCGGCACGCCATAGGTCGCCTCGGCACGCGCCAGCGCGGCGGCGTTCTCGTTCCAGAAGCGCAGGCCGGCGTTGATGCGGATCGGCTCGATGAAGCGCTCGCTATAGGCCTGCCAGTTCTTCGGCTTGCCTGGCGGGGCAGGTTTGACCAGCTGCACCGCCGATTCGACGAAGCGCACCTGGCGCATCTGTGCCTCCAGCGCGGCGCGGTCGAAACCGTGCTTGAGCACCATCTCGTCGACGAACTCCTGCACCGCCTGCCACTGGCTGAAATTGATTTGCTCGCCGTCGTAGTCGATGGTGGAGACCGCGGTCACCGCCGCGACGGCCGCGGCCGCAGCCAGGGCGCGGCGCGCTTTCGGGCCTTTCACGGGCGGCTTGGGTGCGCCGGCTTTGGCCTTGCCGGCCTTGGCTTTCGCGATCTTCGCTTTGGAAGGCGGGTTTTTCGCGGCGGCGCCGGCGCCATGGATCGGGAGTGCTGCGAAAATGAGTGCTGCGAGAAGTGATACGAACTGTTTCATCTAACTTGCGAAAGTAAGCGCTTCAGGGTCGCGGCCAGATGAGGGTCGTTGCGGCGCGGCGCGTAACGCCAGGCGCTATAACGGCCGAGGAACTCGGCGGCCGCGGCCTGGGCGGGCGCGGCGAGCGTGCCCGCCGCGACGATGCGCGCGCGATAGGCGCTGGGCCCCTCATCTGCCGAACGCGCCAGGCCCAGGCGGGACAGGCGCGAACACAGGGCCGAGTATAACGCATCGACCGGGTCGATTTCCCGCCGGCGCAGGAAGATTCGGACGAGCAGCAACACAGTTATCAGGGTGGCTAGCAAGACCGGCAAGCGCCAGTCGAGGAAGGAGGACTGCACGCGTTCGACCACCCCGCGCTGGCGCTGCGGCGTGTAATTGAGTACCCACTGGTTCCAGCCGTTGTTGATCGCGCCGGCCGCGTAGCGCATCTGCGCGATCCACGCGTTGCTGTCGCCGTCCATGCGCATGAAGCGGCCCAGGCCCTCGATGCCGAAGGGCGCGCGCGGCGGGATGGCGCCGTTCAGGCCGCGCCGCACCCGTTCCGGCGCCACCGCCGCGGTCGGGTCGACGCGCACCCAGCCGCGCCGCGGCAGCCAGACCTCGGCCCAGGCATGGGCGTCGGACTGGCGCACCGTCACGTAGCCGTCGAGCGGATTGCGTTCGCCGCCCTGGTAGCCGGTGACCACGCGCGCCGGCACCCCGGCCGCGCGCATCAGGAAGACGAAGCTGCCGGCGAAGTGTTCGCAAAAGCCGGCGCGGATGCCGTACAGGAAGTCGTCGACGGCGTCGCGTCCGAGCAGCGGTGGATTCAGGGTGTAGACATAATCCTCGCGCCGGAAGCTGCGCAGCACGGCCTCGACGCGCTTTGCCGGATCGCGCTCGGCGCGCAGATCCAGGCCGGCGAGCAGGGCGCGCGGATTGCTGTTGCCCGGCAGTTGCAGCCAGTGGCCGGCGTCTTCCGGCAGCCCCTGCGCCTGCAGGCGGTAGTCGAGGTGCGAGGCCATGCGGTAGCGCAGGCGCGTCTGGACCGGGAAGCTGGTCGTCAGCTCGAATTCGCCCGAGACGTTGGCGATGTTCCCGTCCAGTTCCGGCAGACGCTGCGGCATTTCGAGCGCGAACAGCCAATTCGTGTACGAGGGTTCGAGCGTGACTTCGTAATTGAGCGGCTGGCGCGAGACGCGCAGCGACAGCCCCTGCTGCGCGGTGCGCTGGCGCAGGCGCGGATCGAGCCGCGTCCAGGTGCGGCCGTCGTAGGCGCCCAGCACCGGGCCGCGCCAGTACATCTGCTCCTGGTTCGGCACCGGGCCTTCGAAGCGCACCCGGAAGGCCGGTTCGCGCGACTGCGCCAGGTTCGCCATCGTCCCCGGCGCCATGGTCTCGGACAGGCCCGAACGCGCGCTGCTGGCGTCGCCCGGCATACCCCACAACGGCCCTTCGATGCGCGGGAACAGGAAAAACAGGGCCAGGGTCACGGGCGCGGCCAGCCCCAGCATCTTCGCGCTCATCAGGAAGCGCTGGCGCAGCGGCGGCACGCTGCCGGTGAACTGGAAGCTCATCTGCGCCGTGAGCAGGGTCAGCACCGAGAGCGCCATCAAGAGCGCCGTGCCGATGCCCTGCTCGTAGAAGAAGTTGGTCAGCACCAGGAAGAAGCAGAGGAAGACGACCACGAACAGGTCGCGCCGCGCATGCATCTCCAGCATCTTGAAGGCGACCAGCAGCACCAGCATGGCCACGCCCGCATCGCGCCCGAGCAGGGTGTTGTAGCTGTGCGCGACGCCGAACATGGCGGCCGCCGCCAGCGGCAAGAGCAGCAGGCTGGGCGGCATGCGCTTGCCCTGCAGCGTGATGGCGGCGCGCCACAGCAGGGTCAGGGCGCACAGCATCGACACCCACGGCGGCAGGTGGCTGGTGTGCGGCGCCAGCACCAGCAGGGCGCCGAGCAGCAGGAGCAGGGTGTCGGCCTTGTCGCGCGGGAGGGCGGCGAAGCGCGTCAGCAGCGCATTCATGGCGCCACCTTGCCGTACAAGGCCAGCGCGCGCAGGCAGGCCGCCTGGTGGGCGACGCCGGCGGCGGCATCGACCTGTTCGGCGCCGAGGCGGAAGGCATAGGGCAGGGCGCGGCTTTCCGCTTCCAGCACCCAGCGCGTCATGCGCGACAGGCGCAACTCGAGGTCGAGCTGGGGCGGCAGCGCGCCGAGGTCGAACAGCAGTTCGGCGCGCGCGCCGCCTTCGAAATGCTTGGTGGCGAGCTGGCCGCCGTCGAGCGGGTCGAGGCGCGCGATCTGGCGCCAGGCCAGGCGCCGCAGCGGGTCGCCCGCCTGGTAGGGGCGCACGCCGGCGAAATCGTCTTCGCCTGCCTGGCCGGCGCCATCGCTGCGCGCGTTCGATGGCGCCGGCAGCGGCGGTGCGCCCTCCTCGGGGAAGGGATAGACCAGGGCGCGCGCATCCGGACGCCAGTGGCTCCAGGCGCGGAACAGCCCGAGCGGAAAGCGGGTCGACAGGGTCAGGCGCGGCGCCTCGAACCAGCCGCGCGCCTCGCTCGGCAGGGCCAGGCGCACGGTGGCGCTGCCGCCGGCCGGCACGTCGACGGCGTGGCGCGGCTCGCCGCTGCCGGCGACGTCGACCAGGATCGCGTAGCGGGCGCGTTTGGCGCTGTCGCGCAGCTGCAGTTCGAACACCGCTTCCTGGCCCGCGAACACGTCCGGCGCGCGCAGCGGCAGCAGGCGCAGGTAGGCCAGGTTGCGCCAGGTGAGCACCATGTCGACCAGCGCGCAGGACAGGGCGAGGAAGGTCAGGGCGTAGCCGAGCCCCAGGTTGTAGTTGATGGAACCGATCAGGAGCACCAGCAGCAGGGTGCCGAACCCGAGTCCGGCCTTGGTCGGCAGGATGTAGATGCGGCGCTGGCCGAGCAGCAGCTCGCCGCGGTCGACGGCGGCGCGGCGGATGCGTCCGCCCAGGACGGCGCTCAGGCTGGGAAAGGCCATGCCCGTACCTATACCGGCACCGACTTCTGCAGCTGCAGCACCAGGTCGCGGCTGGCCAGCGCCATGCCCTGCGCCGATTTCACGGGCCGCAGGCGGTGCGCGCAGACCGGCACCAGCACCGCCTGGATGTCCTCCGGCAGCACGTGGTCGCGGCCCTCGAGTGCGGCCCAGGCGCGGCCCGCCTGCAGCAGGGCGATCGCCGCGCGCGGCGACAGGCCTTCGGCGAACAGGGTGCCGGAACGTGAGGCCTGGGCCAGCGCCTGCACGTAGTCGATCAGGGCGCCGGAGGCGTGGATCGAGCGCAGCGCCTGCTGGGCCGCGATCAGTTCTTCCGGGTGCATGGCCGCCTCGATCGTGCGCAGCATGGCGCGCCGGTCTTCGCCCATCAGCAGCGCACGCTCGGCGGCCGCGTCCGGGTAGCCCAGCGATAGACACATCAGGAAGCGGTCGAGCTGCGACTCCGGCAGCGGGAAGGTGCCGACCTGGTGCGCCGGGTTCTGGGTGGCGATCACGAAGAAGGGATCGGGCAGGGGCCGGGTCATGCCGTCGATGCTGACCTGCCGCTCTTCCATGGCTTCGAGCAGTCCGGACTGGGTTTTCGGCGTGGCGCGGTTGATCTCGTCGGCCAGCAGCACCTGGGTGAAGATCGGGCCGGGGTGGAAGGCGAAGCCGTTCTTCTCGCGCTCGTAGACCGAAATGCCGGCCACGTCGGCCGGCAGCAGGTCGCTGGTGAACTGCACGCGGTTGAACTTCAGGCCGAGCGAGAGCGCGAGCGCATGGGCCAGCGTGGTCTTGCCGACGCCCGGCACGTCCTCGATCAGGAGGTGGCCGCCGGCCAGCAGGCAAGTGAAAGCGAGGCGTACCTGCTGATCCTTGCCGACCACGATCTGGCCGACCTGGCGCGCGGCCGCATGCAGTTTGTTGAACATGGTTGGGTTCCAAAGGTGATAGGTGCGGGGCAGGGGGCGGCATGGTAGATTAGCGTCATTGACAACTATTTTCTCCATGCAGCGGTGTTGTCGCCGCACCCGCGTCCGGACGATTCTATGCGAGAACGGACAAACCCGGTGTATGGCTGAGCAGCAAGCAATCAACCTGCACGGGCCCGCACGAACATGAGCACAGCCATTTACAGCCACCCCGACTGCCTGAAGCACGACATGGGCGACTGGCATCCCGAATCCCCGAGCCGCCTGCAGGCCATCGAAGACCAGCTGATCCTGGCGCGCCTGGACGGCCTGCTCGAACGGCGCCTGGCGCCGCTGGCCGAGATTCCCGCCGTGCTGCGCAACCATAGCGAGGGCGCGCTGGCGCTGGTGCGCGACCACGTGCCGAAGACGCCGGGCGAGACCTATCCGCTCGACGCCGACACCCTGCTGTGCCACGCCAGCTACGACGCGGCCCTGCGCGCGGCCGGCGCCGCCCTGGCCGCGACCGACGCCGTGATCGCCGGCGACATCGCCAACGCCTTCTGCGCGATCCGCCCGCCGGGCCACCACGCCACGCCGACCGAGCCGATGGGCTTTTGCCTCTTCAATAACGTCGCCATCGCGGCGCGCCATGCGCTCGATTCGCACGGCCTGGAGCGCGTCGCCATCGTCGACTTCGACGTCCACCACGGCAACGGCACCGCCGCCGCCTTCCGCGACGATCCGCGCGTGCTGATGGCCAGCTTCTTCCAGCATCCCTTCTATCCGTATTCCGAGCCGGAGCCGATCACGGCCACCAACGTGAACGTGCCGGTACCGGCGCGCAGCGGCGGCGAAGTCGTGCGCCAGGTGATGCAGGAATACTGGCTGCCGGCGCTGCACGCTTTCAAGCCGCAGATGATCTTCGTCTCGGCCGGCTTCGATGCCCACCGCGACGACGACATGGGCGGCATGAACCTGGTCGAGAGCGACTACGCCTGGATCACGCGCGAGATCATGGCGGTGGCGCGCGCACATGCGGGCGGGCGCATCGTCAGCTGCCTGGAAGGCGGCTACGAACTGTCGGCGCTCGGCCGCAGTGTCGTCGCACACCTGAAAGTGTTAGCGGAAATTGATTAAAGGCAAATAATCTTTGCATTTGTATTTGTGATCGGTAAAACAACGCGCAATATTCTTCCAACGCGTGTTCAATTGACTCTCTTCTAGCTCAGGCATACAGTCGGCGAAGCCGCAAGACGCGGCAACGCCTGGCTTTGCCGGCAATGGCACCGAGACAGGCGTCCATTCAATAAGAAGGAGGAGATTGTGAAGAAAGCATTACAGATGGTAATGGCGGTCTGTCTCATGGCCGCATCGAGCTTCGCAGCAGCAGCCAACTACACGCTCTGGGTCAATGGCCGCACCGGCGGCGGAGTGGTCGGCAACTACAACAGCTGGACCTACTGGGGCCCCGGCACCACGGCCGCCGGCGTCAACAAGAAGTCGGTCAACTGGGACGGCCGCAGCAGCATCGCTTCGCAGAGCGGCAAGATCCGCGACGCGCTCGACTGCTTCTGCACCGGCAACAACTGGTGTTATGTCGTCACCCACAGCGCCGGCGACCTGATGATGGGCTACACGATGGCCAATTACGGCGGCTCGGCACGCGTCAAGAAGAACGCCGTCGCCAATTCCTCCGGCGTCTGCGGCAACAGCGACGGCAGCTCGCAGACCGGCTGGAACATCAAATGGGTGCGTGCCGCCTCAGGCGCCGGCGGCGGTTCGGAACTGTCGGACGCCGGTTCCTGGACGACCTCGGAGCCGCTGGTGCAGGATCTGAAGACCTCCACCGCGCGCGCCATGTACAACCACAACACCACACGCAACGTCTGGTTTTACATGTATGCCGGCGCCAAGGGCACGGCCTATTCCGGCATCCTGCCGGGCCAGGACGACGAAGCCGTGGCCTACCACAGCACAGGCGGGGTGGCCGGCAGCGGCGGCGGTTCCTACTGCAATCCGAGCGACTGGCTGTGCAACGACCTGACGCTGGGCACGGCGGCCAACGAAGGCGGGTCGCTCAAATGGAGCTATCACTCGGTCAGCTTCCGGGACGATAGCGAAGCCTACAACCACTATGCGAACGGCAACTGGGGCGGCATCGTCGGGGTCGTGCGCAGCGCCGTGGTGAACAGTGCCCTCTGATCGTCCACAACCGGGCCGCGCGAGCGGCCGGCGGCGCTGGCTGCCGCCGGCGCTGCTCCTGGCAGTGCTGGCGGCCATCGTCTGGCTCGCCCTGCGCGGCGACGAGCAGCCGGCGCCCGCCGCCGTCGCCGTCGCCACGGATGGCGGGCAGCCGGCGCCGCAGTTCTTCGGCCAGGTCGAGGGCCAGCCGGCCCCGAGCCTGCCGGGCGAGCGCGCGCGCCAGCGCCAGCAGCTGGTCGACCAGTACGCGCTCACCGACCACACCTATTGCAGCTACCGCGAAGGCAGCATGTACCCGGCGCACTCGCAGCCGATGTCGCGCAATCCCGACCAGGCCTATCCGAACCGGCCGGTGCTGGAAACGAAACCGATGCGCGGCGACGACCGCCGCAGCAACCCCGACGTGCTGCTGCAGACCGCGCAGTCGCGCGTGTTCCTGGCGGCCGGCGAATCGGTCGTGTTTTCGCTGCGCGCGATCGAGCCGAAGGGCGCCGTGCTGCCCCTGGTCGTGACGCGCGCGATTTCCGCCGGCATCGTCACCACCGGCGCCCGTCCGACCACGCAGGTGCCATTGTCCCTGACGGACGACGGCGGCGGGCCCGACGCGGTGGCCGGCGACGGCGCCTTCACCGGCGCGCTGACGCCGCAACAGACCGGACTGGCGGGCTTTCACGGCACCATCCGCACCGAAGTGCGCTACACCGTCAACGGCAAGAACGGCGTGGCGATCTTCGACGTCATCTATTCGCCCAGGGTGCCGGCGGTCTGGGCCGGCGCGCCGCGCGAGGCGCTGGAAGACGGCTCGCTCGCCTTCATCCTGCGCGCCGAGGTGCGCACGCCGGGCCGCTATGTCGTCACCGGCCGCATCGACGACGCCAAGGGCCGCCCGTTCGCGCTGGCCACCTTCAACGAGGTGCTGGGGCCGGGGCCGAACGACATCAAGCTGGTCGCCTTCGGCAAGCTGATGCACGACGGCGCGCCCGCGCTGCCGCTGACCCTGCGCGATGTCGACGGCTACCTGCTCAAGGAAAACACCGATCCCGACCGCGAGCTGATGCCGCGCCTGGAGGGCCCGGTGCTGACCAGCCGCACCGCCTCGCTCAAGGGCGTGTCGGACGCCGAGTGGACGAGCGAAGAGCGCCAGCGCTACCTGACCGAGTTCGCGAAAGACCGCAAGGGCGCCGCGGCCGAACTGGCCAAGTTCGATCCCTCGCAGCCGCTGCCGCCGAGCGCCTGCGGGCCGGTGAAGTAGGCGTCGTCCTGGACTCGGCGCTTGCCTTGTGGGCAGCGTCGGGTCTTTTCCGCTGTTCGGTATCGTTCCGGCCACGCCGCGGTGCGCACGGTTGACCCGCCTGCCGCCATGTCACGAGAATGGCTGATCGCGGTCGGCCGTCTCGGCGTCCCACCGTAACCAGAACGATGGAGGATGACATGGGACGACCCGCGCGCCTTGCGCTTTCGCTGTGCCTGCCCGGTTTGCTCGCCGCCGGCATGGCCAGCGCCACCAACTACAGTCTCTGGATCCACGGCCGCACTGGCGGCGGCGCGATCGGCAACTACAACGACTTCAGCTATTTCGGCCCGGCCGGCACGCCGGCCGGCGTCAACAAGAAATCGGTCAACTGGGATGGCAGGAGCGGGGTGGCCTCGCAAAGCGGCATCGTCCGCAACGCGCTCGACTGCTTCTGCACTGGCGGCAACTGGTGCTATGTCGCCGTGCACAGCGCCGGCGACATGCTGATGGGCTACACGCTGGCCAACTATGGCGGCTCCGCGCGGCCGGTGACGAATGCCCAGCCGAACACGTCCGGCGTCTGCACGGCCGGCAGCGGCGGCACGCAGACCGGCTGGAACATCCGCTGGGTACGTGTGGCGGCGGGTTCGGGCGGCGGCAGCGAACTGGCCGACATCGGCGCCTGGACGACGAGCGAGCCGATGGTGCAGCAGCACAAGGTGAGCACGGCGCGCGCCCTCTACAACCACAACGACACGCGCGGCATCTGGTTCTACCGCTACGCCGGCGCGGCCGGCACCCTGTATTCGTTCGCGCTGCCGGGGCAGGACGATGAAGTCGTCGCTTACCACAGTTCGGGCGGCGCCTCGGGCAGCGGCGGCAGCTCGCTCTGCAATCCGGGCGACTGGTTCTGCAACGACCTGACCCTCGGTTCAGGCCCGAACCAGGGCGGACGGGCGAAGTGGAGTTTCCACTCGGTGGTGTTCCGGGACGACGGGGAGGATTACGGGCACTACACGGAGAGAAACTGGAGCGGCATCACCTCGCTGGTGCGCCGGGATATGGAGGCCTTGGCGCGGTAGGAATACGGTGGATGGACGGGTTCCCCCGTCCACCGCAGCGTCATCCTGCGCGTCCCTGCGCAATCCGTTTTTTCTCCGCCGCGCTCGGCCGCTTGCCGACCACGTAGACCACATACATCGGCTCGGCCACGCCGGGCTGCGGCTGCGCCAGTTCGACTTCCGGCGCCACCCCCGCCTGGCTCGCGGGCTGGGGCTTGTCCTGCTTGCCTTCCAGGCAGGCGGCCAGCACCAGCGCTCCGAATGCACCAAAAATCCAGATTTCGACATTGCGCGCGATACCCATGATCTTCTCCATGACGTTCTGACCGGCCACAAGCGGCCGTTCGATCATCCTGCCTGTCCGGGGTGACTCGATATTGCAACGAATCAAGCCGAAATGATTCCTAAAGGAAATAGAACGACAGTGCTTCAGGACGCCATGCACGGGCCAGCGTAAAATACCGCCTCGTTCGCAGAAATTGGAAAGCACAGCATGTCGATACAATGGTTCCCGGGCCACATGAACTCCGCCAAGAAGCAGGCGGAGGAGCAGATGGAATTCATCGACCTCGTGGTCGAAGTGCTCGACGCACGCCTGCCCGAGGCAAGCTGCAACCCGCTGGTCGACCGCATCCGCCAGTTCCGCCAGCGTCCCTTCCTGAAAGTCCTCAACAAGATCGACCTGGCCGACCCGGCCGCGACCGCCGCCTGGAAGGCGTATTACGACGCCAAGCCCGGCGTGACGGCCTATCCGATGACGACCAAGAAGCCGGCCGACGTGGCCCGCCTCCCGGCGCTGGCGCTGTCGCTGGCGCCTCACCGCGGCGTGCCGACCAAGCCGCTGCGCATCATGATCATGGGCATTCCGAACGTCGGCAAATCGACGCTGATGAACGCGCTCCTGAAAAAACGCGTGGCCAAGGTCGGCGACGAGCCGGCCGTCACCAAGGTGCAGCAGAAGCTTTACCTCGACAAGCACACGGTGCTGGTCGACACCCCGGGCCTGATGTGGCCGAAGATCGAGATGCCGAGCGACGGCCTGATGCTCGCCGCCAGCCACGCGATCGGCACGAATGCCCTGATCGAGGAAGAGGTGGCCTTCTTCCTGGGCGACGTCCTGCTCGAGCGCTATCCGCAGCTGCTGGCCGCCCGCTACGGCTTCAAGACCGAAGGCCTGGACGGCATCGGCGTGGTCGAGCAGGTGGCCGCGCGCCGCGGTTTCCGCGTGCGCGGCGGCGAGTTCGACGTCGAAAAGGCGGCCCACGTGCTGCTGCACGACTACCGCAGCGGCGCCCTCGGCCGCATCAGCCTGGAGACCCCGGAAACGCGAGCGGCGCGCCTTGAAGCGCACCGGATCGAGAAGGAAGAGAAGGAGCGCATCGCCGCCGAGAAGGCGGCCGCCAAAGCCGAGGAAGCGGCGCGCGGCAAACGCGGAACGTAAGGTCATCGGACGCACGTAACGCGGGCATGCCCGCGTTCGCTGCGTAACCGGACGCGCTGCACGCGTGGGCTCGGGGAGCCCGGTGAACCCGTCATTGATGCCATTGGCATCAATGACCCCGTACGGTGCACCACCGTCGTTGGCTGCGGCCTATCGTAGGGCGGACATGCCCGCGTCCACCGCATGAACACCCGCGCCCTAAGACGACGCCCCCACGCCTCGAATCCTTGCTCGCGCTTCTCTTGCTCGATATATAATGCACCCCGTTTTGGTGCCCGCGTGCGCAATCTGCGCGCGCAGTTAAACGGGAAACACGAAGCCACGACGCCCCCGGCGTCCAGCCAACGTGTGCTGCCCCCGCAACGGTAAAACAAGCGTCGCCTCCGGCGACCGGCCGCCTCGAACACCACCGTGCCCCGCATGGGAAGGTGAGTGCGGCCTCCGCTTGTCAGCCCGGATACCGGCCAGGACAGGTGGACGAACGACACGTTACGTCCGTTGAATCCGGGCTGCGGGGACGCAGGCTGGGTGCTCATTATCGAAGAATCACACCATGACTTTTGCTGCTGTTTCGAACGGCGCGCCGGCACTCAAGCCGCTCGCGCTGGCCTGCGCTTTCTCCTTCTCCCTGCTGTCCGGCGCCGCCTTGGCCGATGAACAGGCGATCTCCACCGTCCACGTCACCGGCGCCCGTTTCCCGAGCGATGCCGCGCTGCCGCCCGTCGGCGCCACCGTCATCACGGCGGAGGAAATCCGCAGCGCCGGCGTCGGCGACGTCAACGCCGCCATCCGCAAGATCGGCGGCGTGTACGGCCGCCAGAGCCTGGACGGCTCGCCCGACTTCGGCCTCGACCTGCGCGGCTTCGGCACCAACAGCAGCCAGAACCTGGTGATCCTGGTCGACGGCGTGCGCATGAACGAGAACGAACTGGCCGGCGCCGTCCTCTCCAGCATCCCGGTCGACACCGTCGAGCGCATCGAAATCACCCGCGGCGGCAGCAGCGTGCTGTATGGCGAAGGCGCCACCGGTGGCGTGATCCACATCTTCACCAAGCGCGGCACGGAGCCTGGCTACCATGGCTCCCTCGTCCTCGAGCGCGGACAGTTCGACCAGCACGACGCGCGCGCCACGCTGCGCCACGGCGAAGGGCCACTCTCCTTTGATCTCGCCGCCGGCCACCAGGCAACCGACAACGACCGCGAGAACAACACCTTCCGCCAGAAGACCGTCAGCGGCGGCTTCCAGTGGGCGCAGGACGCGACGCGCCTGGGCCTGCGCGTCGAGAGCGCGCGCCAGGAAGCGCGCTTCCCCGGCGCGCTGTCGCTGGCGCAGTTCGAGCAGAATCCGCACCAGTCCTTCAAGCCGAACGACTACGGCACCCTCGACAGCGACCGCGCCGTGGCCTTTGCCGAGCACCGCATCGGCAGCGTCGAACTGGCCGCCGAGCTGTCGCACCGCGAACGCGAGGTGGTGTCGGTGT
Organism: Massilia sp. Leaf139; assembly: GCF_001424165.1. Lineage (GTDB taxonomy): Bacteria > Pseudomonadota > Gammaproteobacteria > Burkholderiales > Burkholderiaceae_D > Telluria. Next base: position 48,768 of record NZ_LMOJ01000026.1, on the reverse strand, counting down.
ATGACTTCGGCGGCTTCCTGTCGGAAGGCGTGTACCGCAGCCGCCAGACCCAGTTCTCGCCGCGCCTGCGCCAGCTCGCGCGCCGCGACGGCCTGCTCAACGAATTCGTCGCCGGCGTCGACCTGATCGACTGGCAGCGCGACACCAGTTTCGGCTCGAACGCCAGCCAGGACTCGAAAGCGCTCTACCTGCGCGACGAACTGCGCTTCGCCGGCGCGCGCAATGCCCGCCTGGCGCTGGGCGGCCGCCACGAGCGCTTCGAGAAGAAGGAAGCCAATCCGGCCCAGTTCGTGCCGAACGGCGAGCAGAAGCAGAACGGCTGGAGCCTGGAAGGCAGCATCGACCCGATGGTCGGCGTGACCGTGCACGCCAAGGCCGGGCGCAGCTACCGCCTGCCGAACGCCGACGAGAACGGCTTCCGCTCGAGCCTGGGCCTGCTCGAAGCGCAGACCTCGCGCGACCTGGAACTGGGCGTGACCGTCGGCGCCAAGGCGCGCCAGGTCTCGGCGCGCGTGTTCCGCCACCGCCTGGAAAACGAGATCTTCTTCGATCCGACCGTCACCCCGTCGACCCCGTTCGGCGCCAATACGAACCTCGATCCGACCCGCCGCCAGGGCGTCGAACTCGACGCGGGTGTCGACCTGGGCGCCGACCTGCGCTTGAGCGGCCACTGGCAGCACGTGCAGGCCGAATTCACGGCCGGCCCGAACGCCGGCCGCGACATGGTGCTGGTGCCGAAGAACGTGCTGACCACGCGCCTGGCCTGGCTGCCGGCCAACGGACAGAGCTTCGACATCGGCGCCCAGTACGTCTCGGATCAGCGCTACGGCGACGATTTCGCCAACGGCTGCAGCGCGCGCATTCCCTCGTACACCACCTTCGATGCGCGCTACGCGATCAAGCTGGGCGCCTGGGAAGTGGCCCTGACCGGCCTGAACCTGGCCGACCGCCGCTACTTCAGCCAGGCTTTCAATTGCCGCGGCGGCATCTACCCGAGCGACGGCCGCCAGCTGAAGCTGTCGGCGCGCTACGACTTCTGATGCCTGAGCTGATGTCGTGAACACCGTGCCCGCCTTCACGCCCGCATCGATGCCCGCACGCCGGCGCGCGACACTGGCGCTGCTGGCCGCCTGCGCGCTGCTGGCGCTGGCGGGGGCGGGGCTGGCGGGCTCGGTGAGCGTGCCGCTGGCCGAGCTGCCGGGCGCCGTCGCGAGCCTGCTCGCCGGCGCGCCCGACAGCATGGCGGCGACCCTGCTCGACCTGCGCCTGGGCCGCGCCAGCAGCGCCTTCGCCACCGGCGCGTCGCTGGCGCTGGCCGGCGTCATGATGCAGGCGCTGGTGCGCAATCCCCTGGCCGACCCGTACGTGCTGGGCGTCTCGGCCGGCGCCGCGGTCGGCGCGCTGGCGGCGCTGCTGTTCGGCGCGGCCTTGTGGCTGGTCGACCTGGGCGCGCTGGCGGGGGCGGTGGCGATCTCGCTGCTGCTGTACGCGCTGGCGCGGCGCGATCTCGGGGGCGGGCGCGGCGCCGTGGCGGGCGGCGCGCATTCGGGCGATCCTGGCGTCCTCCTCCTCACCGGCGTGGTGCTGGCATCGGCCTGCATGGCGCTGGTGACCCTGATGCTGTCGGTCGCGCCCGAGTCGCGCCTGCGCGGCATGGTGTTCTGGATGATCGGCGACCTGGCCGGCAGTTCCTGGCGCCTGCTGCCCTGGCTGGTGCTAGGCGGGGCGCTGCTGCTGGCGCTGCGCCGTGCGCGTGCGCTCAACGTGATGGCGCTGCATGCCGAGGGCGCCGCCACGCTCGGCGTCAACGTCGGCGCGCTGCGCCGTTTCCTGTTCCTCTGTTCGGGCTTGCTGACGGCCTGCGCGGTGACCACGGGCGGGGCCATCGGCTTCGTCGGCCTGGTGGTGCCGCATGCCTGCCGCCATGCCTTCGGCCCCGACCACCGCATCCTGCTGCCGGCCGCCGTGTTGGCCGGCGGCGGCTTCCTGGTGCTGGCCGACACCCTGGCGCGCACCGTGCTCGCGCCCCAGCAGCTGCCGGTGGGCGTGCTGACCTCGCTGATCGGCGTGCCCGTCTTCCTGTTCCAGCTGCACCAACTGCATCTGCGTGCCCGATGATCGAGACCCGTGAACTCACCCTGCGCGCCGGTGCGCGCCTGCTGGTCGAACACCTCGACTGGCGTGTGAACGCCGGCGAAAGCTGGTGCGTGATCGGCCCCAATGGCGCGGGCAAGAGCACGCTGCTGCGCACGCTGGCTGGCCTGCGCCCGCCCGACGCCGGCGCCGTCGACCTGGCCGGCAAACCGCTGGCGGCCTGGCCGCTGCCGGCCCTGGCGCGCGAACGCGCCTACCTGGCGCAGGCGCGCGGCGACGCCTTCGCCTACCGCGTCATCGAAACCGTGCTGATGGCGCGCCACCCGTATCACGCCGACCGCTACTGGGAAGGCAGCGACGACCACGCGGCGGCCGAAGAAGCCCTGCGCACGCTGGACGTGCTGCACCTGGCCCAGCGCGACGTGCGCACGCTCTCGGGCGGGGAGCGCCAGCGCGTGGCGATCGCCGCGCTGCTGGCCCAGGACACGCCGCTGCTGCTGCTGGACGAGCCGGCTGGCGCGCTCGACCTGGCGCACCAGGTGGCGATGACGAAGCTGCTGGCGGGTCTGTGCCGCGAGCGCGGCAAGGCCGTGGTCAGCGTCGGCCACGACCTGAACCTGGCCTGGAGCGGCGCCACCCATGCCTTGCTGCTGCATGGCGACGGCCGCTGGCGCGCCGGGCCCGTGCCCGAGGTCATGCGCGCCGACCTGCTGGGCGCCTGCCTCGGCCACCCGATCGCCGTCATCGAGCATGACGGCCGTACCATCTTCCTGCCCGCGGCGCCGTCCGCGGAACCCGTCGTCCGGAGAGTTCAATGAAAACAATGTTGATTGCGCTGATAATGCTCACCGCATCTTCCGCCCAGGCGGCCGTCAGCGTCATCGACGACAGCGGCAAGCGCGTCGTGCTGGCCCGGCCGGCCCAGCGCGTGATCTCGATGGCCCCGCACGTGACCGAGCTGGTGTTCGCGGCCGGCGGCGGCGCGCGCATCGTCGGCGCCATGAACTACAGCGACTATCCGTTCGAGGCGCGCATGATCCCGCTGATCGGTTCGAACAGCCAGATCGACCTGGAACGCGTGATCGCCCTGAAGCCCGACCTGCTGATCGTCTGGCAAAGCGGGAACACGGCGCGCCAGATCGCCCAGCTGCAGAGCCTCGGCATCCCGGTCTTCCACAGCGAGCCGCGCAGCCTGGACATGGTCGAGAGCAGCCTGCAGCGCTTCGGCCGCCTGCTCGGCACCGAGAAGACCGCCGGCGCGGCCGCGGCCCGGTTCCGCGCCAAGGTGAACGACCTGCGCACGCGCTACGGCAGCCGTTCGCCAGTGACCGTGTTCTACCAGGCCTGGGACAACCCGCTCTATACGCTCAACGGCGACCAGATCGCCAGCGATGCGATCCGCCTCTGCCGCGGCAAGAACATCTTCGCCGAGCTGAAGACCATCGCGCCCCAGGTCAGCGTGGAGGCGGTGCTGCAGCGCGATCCGGAAGCCATCGTCGGCGGCAAGGTATTCGCACCGGAAGACCGCGGCCTGACGGTATGGGCGCCGTACAAGGGCATGAAGGCGGTGCGCCGCAACAACCTGTTCACCCTCGACGACGAACTCATCACGCGCCCGGGGCCGCGCGTTGTCGACGGGGCCGCCAAACTGTGCGCGCGGCTGGACGAGGCGCGGGCACGGCGCTGAATGTCCAGCAAGCCCGCAGTAAGCCCGCGGTAAGCCCGCGGTAAGCGCACGTTACAGCGGTAAGCAAATGCAAAAAATCGTTTCCGCGCCTGAGGAGAGGGCGAAAAAGTGGTAATCTCCCGGTCGTTTTCTTCAATTCCAACACCAAGGATTTCTATGCGCCGCTCCCTGCGTTTTGCCCTCGTTGCCGCCAGCCTGGTCGCCAGCACCGCTTTCGCTTCGCCCACCAATCCGCAGAACGGGGTCGAATACGTCACGCTGGCCACGCCGCAGCCGGTACAGACCGTCGGCAAGAAGGTCGAAGTCGTCGAATTCTTTGCTTACCACTGCCCGGCGTGCTACGCGCTGGAACCTGGCCTGAACGAATGGGTCAAAAAGAATGCGGACAAGGTCACGCTGCGCCGCATCCACCTGCCGTTCACGGGGCCGGCCGATCCGGAAGCGCACCTGCACCTGACGCTGCAGGCGATGGGCAAGGAAGCCGAGATGCACGGCAAGATCTTCAACGCCGTGCACGCGCAGCGCGTGCGCCTGATGAAGGACGAGCAGATCATCGACTGGGTGGCGAAGAACGGGATCGACAAGGCCAAGTTCATGGAAACCTGGAATTCCTTCGGCGTCATGACCAAGCTGCGCCGCCTGCCGCAAGTGACCACCACCTACCAGGTGAGCAGCACGCCGACCATGATCGTCGACGGCAAGTACCAGACCTCGCCGGGCCTGGTGGCCGAGAAGCTGAAGATCCAGGATCGTAACCAGATGCTGCAGGCGCACTTCCAGGTGCTCGATGCCCTGGTCGCGAAAGCGGCCGCCACGAAAAAATGAGCGAAGGTGAACGCAAAGTCCTCGAACTCTACGAGGGCGCCCGCCCTCGGGACGAGGAACTCTTCGAGACCAGTCACGTGAACCACTGGGCGTGGTCGCTCGCGGTGATCCTGCTCGGTCTCGTGATCTGGCTCTGCATTGCGCTCGTCAATGCCGAGAACCAGCGTCATGCCCTGATGACGAATCAATGTCCGGATCCGGTGTTCAAGGGCGGGGTCGACAAGGCCTGCCTGTACACGGTGCGCTCGCGGGATCACTGGTGGGAGCACCTGTGGTACGGGTTCACGCATGTGAGGCCGGAGGTCAAGTAATCACCTTGTGGTTTGCATGCGTTGTAACGCGGGCATGCCCGCCCTACGTTGAACATCCGCCAACGTAGGGTGGGCTCCCCGAGCCCACGCGTAAGGCCTGCACCTCGACTGCCTCACCTCTGCGGCAACACCACCACCAGCTTCGCCCCACCCAGCGCCGACTCCTCCACGTGCAAGCTGCCGCCATGCAGCAGCACCGCCTTGCGCGCGATCGACAATCCCAGTCCGAATCCGCCGGTGGCCCGGTCCCGGCTGCGGTCGAGCCGATAAAAGGGCTCGAAGATGCGCTCGCGTTCCTCCGCCGGAATCCCCGGGCCATCGTCCTCGACCGCGATCGTCACCCGTCCGCCGTCGCGGCGCGCCGTGACCTCGATGCGTGCGCCCGCATACTTCTGCGCATTCCTCAGCAGGTTCGACAGCGCCCGCCCCAGCAGCCGTGAATCCGCTTCGATGGTGCCGACGTCGAACGCGCAATCGATGGCCGGGCGCGGTTCGCCCGGCGGCAGGCTCGCCTCCACCGAGCGCAGCAGGGCCGCCACGTCGACCGCTTCGCGTTGCGGCGCCTGGCCGCTGTCGAGCCTTGCCATGCCGAGCAGTTCGTTCACCAGGCTGTTCAGCTCCGCCAGGTCGCCCTCCATGGCCGCGATGCGCTTCCTGAGGGCGGGGTCGTCCGTCTTGTCGCCAAGGAGTTCGAGCGCGAATTCCAGGCGCGCGATCGGCGTGCGCAGTTCGTGCGAGACCGAATGCAGCAGGTTCTTTTGCGACACCAGCAGCTCTTCGATGCGGTCGGCCATGTGGTCGATGCGCTCGGCCAGCGGATAGATGCTGGCGGAGGGCCGCATGTGCGCCCGTGCCGAGAGCTTGCCGGCGCCGAACTCGTCGGCCACCCGCGACAGTGACTGCAGTCCCTGCCAGTGCGAGCGCGACCACAGCGCAATCGGCACCAGCAGGGCCAGCGCCACGATCACGTAGCGCACGGCTTCCATCTGCAGCGCCAGGCTGACGTCGATCGGCAAGTCCTGTACGTGCAGCACCTCGTCCTCGCTGCCGATGTAGCGCTCGCCCTTGAGGTCGACGCGGCGGTAGAAGGACTTGCCGTCGACGTCGAGCACGACCTCGCCGCGGTCGAGCGCGCCGAGGCTGGTGGCGGGCAGGAAGGAGCGTGCCCTGGTGATGGGAATCAGGTCGTAGCGCGTGTCGGACACTTCGCGCACCCGGTTCAGGCGCGCCAGCCATTCGTCGGCGGGGGCGGCGTCGACATACTGCTCGACCAGGAAGATCTGGGCCGAGGCCTGGCGCCGCGCGATGTCCTCCAGCGGATCGCCGAACAGGCGGCTCATGGCGAAATAGATGACGAAGGTGGCGGCTGTGATCGACAGCATCACCAGCATGAAGAAGCGAAAGAAAATCCGGTTCACCCGGGTCCTCGCAGGGCGTGGCAACAGCCTGTTTGTTTCTGAAACATTGATTTTCTCCTAATGCCATTGTAGCGGAGGCGCGATATCGACGGGGAGTTACAAATTCATGACAATTACTCGACAACTGATAAGAACTTGGAAACAGCTTAGCCGTTAGGATTAGTCCTATCAGGTTTTCCGTTTGCCCACTCGACATGCGAGTGTCGAGTGGGCTTTTTTATTCCGGTCGCCGCCGTCGTGCGCGCGGCCACTGGCGCTGGCGCCGCCCCCATGCCGGGGCGGCCGATCCTGACGATTTGCGCACGCGAAACAAGACTTGGGAGCTGGGCTTGCCTCAACGTAAAATACTGGCACCTAGGTTCTCGATTTCTCTTTCACCCATGACCAAGCTTTTCGCCTTGGCCGCCTTTGTGCTCGCCGCCGCATCGAACACGGCCTGTGCCCAGATGCCGGCGACCAATCCGATGCCGGACGGCAGCCGCGATATGTATATCGGGCTGGGCCTGGTCTCGACCCCGCGTTACCAGGGGGCGGACGAGCGCGAGCGCAGGGCGCTGCCCGTGCTGCAGGTGCAGTGGAGCAATGGCGCCTTCATTTCCGGCATGCGCGCCGGCATCCACCTGTCGCGCGCGCCGGGTCTCGAGTTCGGCCCGCTGCTGGAACTGGAGCCGGGCCGCGACGCGGAAGGCGAGGGCGGCGGACTGGTCGGTGCCGCCGAGGTGCGCAGCATCCTGGTCGCCTTGCCGCAGGCCACCGTCAGCGGCAACCGCCTGGCCGGCATGCCCGCCATCGAGCGCCGGGTGCAGGGCGGGGGCTTCCTCAACTATTACCTGACGCCCGCATGGCGTTTTACGGGCAGCCTGCTGTACGGCGCCGGCAATGCCCGTAACGGCATGAAGCTCGAACTGGGCGTGCAGCGCCTGGCGCTCGCACTCGGCCCCCACCACCGGCTGGCGCTGGACGCCGGCATCACTGTCGCCAACCGGCGCTACAACATGGCGTATTTCGGCGTCAGCGAGAGCGATTCCTTCGCCAGCGGCAATGCCGTGTTCGATGCCGGCGGCGGCCTGAAGGACGCGCGCCTGGGCCTGCGCTGGAACTGGGCCTGGTCGCCCGCCTGGATGCTCGCCTCCAGCGTGCAGGCCACTCGCCTGCTGGGCAGTGCCCGCGTTAGCCCGCTAGTCGAGCGGCCGACCAACCTGACGGTTTCCACCGCCATCGCCTACCGCTTCTGACGATGCCACTGGCCAGCCACCTCACCGCCTGCTGCACCTCCTTCCTCGTCGCCTCCGCTTGCGCGCCGGTGGCGGCGGGCGAGTGGGTCAGCTACCGCGACGCCTACCGCGCCATGGTGGTGTTCGAAAAATATGGCGGGCAGAAGAATTACCTGCAAAGCCAGCTGCAGGTGGCGCCGCAGGAGCGTGGCGCCTCGCTCGAGGGCGTGCAGCTGACCCTGGCCGGCAAGACCAACCAGGTCAACCTGCCGCTCGATCCGCTCGGGCGCACCCCGTTCCCGCTGCTCAAGGGCGCCTACGACGAGAACGTCGCCCTGCTGCTGAGCCGCAAGATCGGCAGCTTCAATGTCCGTCCGCGGGTCTCGATCGCGCTCCAGCCGGACGGCGTCTACGAGGACGGCGAGCTGCGCGCCGCCTGCGAGCAGGCGCTCGGCTTCGCCCGCTATGGCGACGGGTCGCTGCGCACGCGCCAGTGCAGCGGCGTGCGCTTCGTCTTCGCCAAGAAGGCGCTCGAAGCCGGCGTGCGCCTGCACCGGCCCGACGGTTCCGACCTGATGCTGCCGGTGGCGCCGGGCATCGCCTTTGCCGGCGACGCCGACGACGGCTTCCCGACCGTGCTCTACCGCTTCGCCGGCAACGAGAAGGTACAGCTCGTCACCAGCTATCCGCCCCTGGCCATCGTGCCGCTGTTCGACTAAAAGGATTCCCCATGCGCCGTCTACTGCCCCTTCTGCTCGTGCCCGCCTGCCTGGTCGTCCAGGCCGCCGAATGGAAGGAAGACGCCCGCCTGGCAAAGTTGTTCAAGCAGGAAAACGTGCGCGGCAGCTTCGTCGTGCACGACCTGGCGAACGACAGCTATACCGTGCACGACCGCGAGCGCGCGCAAACACGCTACGTTCCCGCATCGACTTACAAAATCCCGAACAGCCTGATCGGCCTGGCGACCGGCGTGGTGGCGGACGTGGATCAGGTGCTGCCGTATGGCGGCGGGCCGACGCGGCGCCCGGAATGGGCGCAGGACATGTCGCTGCGCGACGCGATCCGGGTGTCGAACGTGCCGGTCTACCAGGGCCTGGCGCGCCGCATCGGCATGGAACGCATGCGCGCCGGCCTGCGCCAGTTCGAGTACGGCAACATGGATCCGGGCAGCGTGGTCGATACCTTCTGGCTCGACGGCCCGCTGAAGATCAGCGCCGTCGAGCAGACGGTCTTCCTCGACAAGCTGGTGCGCGACGCCTTGCCGGTGCCGAAGGCGGCCATGGCCGGCGTGCGCGCCATCCTGCGCCAGGAAGGCCATGCCGGGCTGTATGCGAAGACCGGCTGGGGCGCGCCGGGCGGCGGGCCGGATATCGGCTGGTGGGTGGGCTGGGTGGAGAAGGAGGGGAAGGTGTACACCTTTGCGCTCAACCTCGATATTCCGGACGATGAGACAGGGGCGAAGAGGGTGCCGTTGGGCAAGGCCAGCCTTCAAGCGCTTGGGCTGTTGTAGGGGTGGGCGAGGCCAATGGCATCGCCCACCCCTACGATCGCGGGTCAGTTCCAGGCCGATGGCGAGAACAGATAACCCTCGCCCCACACCGTCTTGATCTTTTCCGATTTCGCATCGTCGAACTTGCGCCGCAATTTCGAGATGCAGTTGTCGATGCTGCGGTCGAGCCCGTCGAACTCGATGCCGCGCATTTTTTTCAGGAGTTCGTCACGTGAGAGTACGCGGCCGGCGGCTTCGGCCAGCACCAGCAGCAGCTTGTATTCGGTATTGCTCAGCACGCAGAGTTCGTCGCGCCAGTAGACCGTGCGGTCGGCGCCGACGATGCGCAGGGCGCCGAAGACGAGTTCGCCGCCGTCCTGTCCCGACCTCGGCGCGTTTTTCGGCTGGGTACGGCGCAGCAGGGCGCGCAGGCGGGCCAGCAGCACGCGCGGCTGCACCGGCTTGTTGACGAAATCGTCGGCTCCCTGCTCGAGGCCCGAGACTTCGTCGTAGGAGTCCTCGCGCGCGGTGAGGATCAGGATCGGCACTTCGGACTGTTCGCGGATCCGGCGGCAGACGACCATGCCGTCCATGCCCGGCAACATCAGGTCGAGCACGACGATGTCCGGCTGAAAGGTCTGGAAGCGCGCCAGCGCCTCGTCGCCGCGCGTCACCAGTTCGACCGCGAATTCGTAGCCAGACAAATATTCGGTCACGAGCTCGGCCAGGCGCGCGTCGTCTTCCACCAGTAAAACTCGGTACATGCTGTTCTCCTCGACCGATATTGTATAGATGCAATCGGTTGCCGGCACCGGGGACGACATTCTGGCGACAGTCGAATACATTTTCGGGACAAATAGCCGCGTTCGTCAACGAAAAAAGAGCCGCACGCGGCGGCTCTTTGAAGACAGGTAGGAAGGGTTTCAGCCCATCTTCGTCGTGAGATCCGCCATCGCCGCGACCAGCTTGTCGACATCGGCCACGCTCGTCCACAGGTGGGTCGAGATCCGGATCACGTAGTGGTCGCTCGGCGCACCCACCACCGGCACGTTCACGTTGCGGATCACGAAGCCCGGGTTGTAGTCGCTCAGCATGCGCGTGACGAACTGGCCCGACTTGGTGCTGTTGAACACGTCGGCGGGATTGCGGAAAGGATTGAAAGAGGTCAGCGCGGAGACCAGCTTCGGATCGTCCATCGGCGAATACAGGCTGCCCACGCCCCAGATCTCGGCGATGCGCTCCTTCAGGTAGGCCGACAGGGTCAGGTCGTAGGTCTCGATCTTCTTGCGGCCGATCTGATCCCAGATGCCACAGGCCGAGACCAGCGCCCGGAACATCGGCGTGTGCAGGCTGCCGCAGGACGTGATCACCGAGCCGATGTCGTAGGTGGCCGTGCCGTTGGTGGTGCGCGGGCGCGGCGTCCAGCTGCTGGTGTGGATCGGGAACCAGTTCGGCAGCGGCAGCGGGTTCGACGCCCGGATCTTGTTGCGTACCACCAGGATGCCGGTCGAGCCCGGGCCGCACTGCCACTTGTGGCCGGCGCCCGACATGAAGTCCATGCCCAGGTCGGCATAGTTATAGGCCATCATCCCCGGCAGGTGGGCGCCGTCGACGATGCTGATCAGCTCGTGGCGCTTGGCCACTTCCATCAGCTCGGCGATCGGCAGCATGGTGCCGGTCTTGTAGGTCGGAGACGACCACATCATGGCGCGTACGCGCTTGCCCTGCGTGCGCAGGCTGCGGATGTGGTTGTCGAACAGGTCGACATAGGTCTGCGCCGTCTGGTTGTTGCCGACCGGGAGGGCGACGCGCGAGACTTCGATGCCGTAGCGCGCCACCGCGATCGCCAGCGGCACGTCGCCGCCCGGGTGCTCGTGGTTGGTGGTGACGACCACGTCGCCCGGCGCCCACTGCAGCCCGAGGATGGCGTGGCACATGCCCGAGGAGGTGTTGGCCGAGAAGGCCAGCTCGTCCGGATCAACGCCGAAGCCGGGCGCGACCTGGGTGCGTTCGGTCAGCAGGTTCGTATAGCCGCTCAGGCACTCGGCCGCCTTGGCGCGGTTTTCGGTGTCGAACAGGTCGAGCGAGACGATCGGCATGGAACCCGCGGTGCCGACGTTCATGAAGCGCTTGGCCGGGTTCAGCGGGAACATGGCGTTGACCGTGGCCCAGAAGCGCTCGTCGGCCAGCAGCTGGTTGCGCAATTCGTCGGCGCGGCTGCTGGCGTTGCCGCTGCTGCAGCCGGCCAGCGAGCCGAGCGAGGCCGCCAGCGCGCCCGAGCCGAGGATGCGCAGGAAGTCGCGGCGGTTGCTGCTCCAGTGTTCGGGGACGGCGATGGCGCCGCCGGCGGTGTCGGTGTCGATCTGTTTCTGCATGCGGGTCTCCGGTGGGTGGATGTGTCGATCGGGCGGGGCAGCGATTCGAACGCAGTGGCCCGGACTCAGCGGCGCGCCGCGATCACGGCGATTTCGATCTTGGCGTCGCGCGGCAGGCGGGCGACCTCGAGCGTGGCGCGGGCCGGCGGATCCTTCTGGAAGAACTGGCCATAGACGGCATTCATGGCGGCGAACTCGTTCAAGTCCTTCATGTAAACCGTGCTCGACAGCACATCTTCGAAGCCCAGGTTCTGCGAGGCCAGTTCCAGTCCGATGTATTCCAGTACCTTCCGGGTCTGCTCTTCGATGGTCGTGCCCTCGATCGCGGTGCCCGCCTTGTTCAGCGGGATTACGCCCGAGAAATAGATCAGCTTGCCGTGCCCGATCATCTGCGAGTAGGGGCCGATGGCCGGATAGATCTTGTCGGTCGACAGCACCTCCTTGCCGCGCATGTCGAAGCTGGCGCAGCCGCTCGTGGCCAGCGCGCAGGCGGCCACGCAGGCCGAAGCGATGAATTGTTGGATGTTCACGCGTTTTCCTCGTCGATGAAAATCGGGATGTTGGTTTGCGTCAGGAAATATGCCCGACCCATTAAACGCGCGATTTCGCACAGCCATGGCGCATCGGCATGCAGGCTTGTTATGAATCAATTTTGCGGAAGGGGAAGCGTTGTCCGTACGCAGCGGCAGGCGCCGGTTTCATGCGCAGGGAATAGGGCGAGGAGTGCTTGACCCCGTAGTTGCTACGGGGTGTGTAATCGGCCGCAGTCCACCACCACAAGGAGCGTCCCATGATTCCCGTCACCGAAGGTCTTGCCCTGCTGCTCACCGTGCTCGTCTATGTCGCCGCGGCCTTTCTCTGGCCAAGCTTCCGGGTATGGAAGAAGACGGGCCTGAACCCCTACGTGCTGCCTACGACCGACGACGTCTATGGCCTGGTGACGAGCGGGATGCGCGCGGTGATGACGGGAATCGGCGCCTATGCCGTGCTGCAGCTGGGCTGGCCGGAGCTGGAACCGGCGCTGGGATCGATCGCCTGGCTGCGCCATCCCGCACTGGCGGCGGCGGCCTGGGCCGGCCTGGCGCTGGCGCTGGTGTGGACGGTGGTGACCCAGATGCAGATGGGCGTGTCCTGGCGCATCGGCATCGACCGCGCGCACGCCACCGCGCTCGTGACGACGGGCCTGTTCGCCTGGTCGCGCAATCCGATCTTCCTCGGAATGCGGGTCTGCCTCCTGTCCCTGTTCCTGCTGCGGCCGAACGCCCTCACGCTGGCGCTGCTGCTTTCAGGCGAACTCCTGATCGGGTTCCAGGTGCGGCTGGAAGAAGCCTTCCTGCGCGAGCGGCACGGGGCGGACTACGCTGCGTATTGCGCGAGGGTGGGGCGCTGGCTGTAAGGCGCGGCAAGCGCGCCCGGCCGCTCAGCCATGCACGCGGTGCAGCGACACCTCGCAGCTGCCTTCGGCGCCGAGGGCGCGCAAGATCTCGCACGCACTCGTCGTATCGTCAGTCACACAGCGGCCCCGCAGCTCGCGCAGTTGCGCCTCCAGGGCCGTCAGTGCCTGGATGCGCTCGGCAACGTGGCCGATATGGTCGTCGAGGAGCTGGTTCACGCCCGCGCACGCGCGCTGGGGATCGTCGCGCAGGGTCAAGAGGGAGCGGATCTCGTCCAGGGTCATGTCCAGCGCCCGGCAATGGCGGATGAAGAGCAGGCGCTCGCCGTGCCGCTCGGTGTAGCTGCGGTAATTGTTCATGGCCCGCTCGGGCGGCATGAGCAGGCCGATCCGCTCGTAATAGCGGATGGTCTCCACCAGGCAGCCCGATTTCTCCGCGAGTTCACCAATTTTCATCGGAATCGTCCTGTTCGATTGTCAAACGCTTGACCCTGCACCGGCTACAGGGTTTTAAATACGCACTATACAGCGCTTGCAAGCTACCATTGCCAGCTCGGCTACACTAAGGGCTGATTTCCCCGCTAAAGACCGATGAAACGCATCTTCCTGATCGTCCTGCTCGTGCTACTGCCGCTCCAGTTTTCCTGGGCGATCGCAGGAACGTATTGCGCGCACGAGGAAGCGGCGGCGCCCCATTTCGGCCACCACGTGCACAAGCACGATGACACGGGAGACGACGGCAAGCACGAGGCAAAGAAGCTGCAAGCGGATCCCGACTGCGACTACTGCCACCACGTCCCCTCGAATGCGATCGCCCCCGCCGCGCCGGCATGCGCGCAGCCCGGTCCGAGCATGCACCTGCGCACTGAGTCGCCCCGCTTTTCCTCCCACATCCCCGAGCTGATTCCCCGGCCCGACTGGCTGCTCCGCGCCTAGACACCGCGGTGTCGCGCGCATCGAACCCGCCCCGCGCGAGCGGCGCCATGGTGCCGACGCCGCCGAATAGACACTTCGTTCGGAGAGACAAATTGAAGAAAACTATGTTATCGCTTGCGATGGCGGGGATGGCTTGCGTGCCATCCCTTGCGCAAGCCCAGGCGGCGATCCCGCTGACGGTCGATGCGGCCGTGGCGCGTGCGCTGCGCGTGCATCCGGAGATCCGCGCCGCGCACAACGAAGTTGCGGCGCAGGACGGCGCCCTGCGCCAGGCCGGGCTCCTGCCTAATCCGGAACTCGAACTCCTGCGCGAAGGTGCCGGCGAGCCGAACCGCAGTTCGACCGTCCAGCTGAACATCCCGCTCGAGTTTGGGGGCAAACGCGCAGCGCGCATCCGGGCGGCCGAGCGCGAGCAGCGTGTCGCCTCACTGGACGCCGGCGCCGTGCGTGCGCGCATACGCGGCGAGACGATTGCCGCTTTTTACGAGGTGGTCGCGGCGACCGAGCGCAGCCGCCTGGCCGGCGAGATCGCAGCGATCGCCGCCAAGGCGAGCGAGGCGGCCGGCAAACGGGTGCTCGCCGGGAAGTTGTCGCCGGTCGAGGAGACCCGCGCCAGGGTGGCGCAGGCGGGCGTGCGCATCGAGGCGGTTCAGGCCGAGCGCGAACTGACGCGGGCCAGGGCCAGGCTAGCGGCGCTGGTCGGCGCCGACCCGCACGAGATCGCGCTAGCAAGCCCGTCGCCGATTGCGCCGCCGCCTGTCGCAAGCTTGCCGGCGCTGCTCGCGCAACTGGAGCGTGCGCCCGAACTGGCGCGAGCACGCGCGCAGGTCGAGCAGCGCCAGGCCGTGGTCGAGCTCGAGCGAGCGCGGCGCATGCCGGATGTGACGGTGGCCCTCGGCAGCAAGCGCGAGGTCGGCCACCGGCAGGCCGTCGTGGGCCTGTCGCTGCCGCTGCCGCTGTTCAACCGCAACCAGGGCGCTCTGCTCGAATCCCTGCGCCGCACCGACAAGGCGCGCGACGAGCGCGACGCCGCGGCGCTGCGCCTGCGCGCCGAACTGGCCGATGCCCATGCCCGCATGGCCGCCGCCCTCGATGAAGCGGCCCTGATCGCGAACGAGATGCTGCCCGGCGCCGAGACGGCCTACCAAGCCGCCAGCCGCGGCTTCGAGCTGGGCAAGTTCAGCTTCCTGGAAGTGCTCGACGCGCAGCGCACCCTGTTCCAATCGAAAAACCAATATCTGCTGGCGGTGGCGGAGAGCTACCGGGCCGCGGCCGAGATCGACCGGCTCGTCGCTGCGACCGGCCCCGTCGGCGGCACCACGCAAGCACAGGAGCAAGAATGAACAAGCATCAGTCAAAAGTCATTGCGATCATGGTGGCACTGGCCCTCGTGTTCGGCGGCGTCGTCCTGTTCAAGGGCCGCAACGGCGGCGCGCAACAGGCCGAGCACACGGAAGCAAAAAGCGAGGGCGGCGAACACGCCGAAGGCGAGCACAACGACGAGCATGGTGAAAAGCACGCGGATGAAGGTCTGATCCGCTTCAGCGACGAGCAGGTCAAACTCGCCGGCATCACGATGCACAGCGCCGCCGCAGCCCATCTGGACACCTTCATCCGGATGCCCGGCCAGATCGCCCTCAACGAGGATCGCACCGCCCACGTCACCGCGCGCGCGGCCGGCGCGGTGGAGCGCGTCGCCGCCACGCTGGGCCAGGAGGTCAGGAAAGGCGACACCCTCGCCATCATCGCCAGCGCCGAGATCGCCGGCCAGCGGGCCGACCTGGCCGCGGCCGGGAAACGCCTTGCCTATGCGCGTAGCGTCTACACATCGGAAAAGACGCTGTGGGAAGAGAAGATCTCCGCCCGCCAGGATTACCTGAAGGCGGAAAGCGAGCTGCGCGAAGCCGAGATCGCCGTGCAGGGCGCGCGGCAGAAACTGGCCGCACTGGGAGGCATGGGCGGCGCCGGCGCCAGCAACCGCCTGCAGGTACGCGCCCCGTTCGGCGGGACGATCGTCGAAAAGCACGTGGCCCAGGGCGAAGTCGTCGGCGCCGATACGCGCATCTTCACCGTCTCGGATCTGTCGACCGTCTGGGCCGACGTCGTCGTGCCGGCCAAGGATCTGGAGATCGTCCGGGTCGGCACCGAAGCGGTGATCCGCTCGGTCGCGTCGAGCACGACGGCGCCGGGCAAGGTGAGTTTCGTCAGCAGCCTGATCGGCGAGGAATCGCGCTCGGCCAAGGCCCGGGTCGTGCTGGACAACCCGCAGACCGCGTGGCGGCCGGGGCTCTTCGTCAACGTCGACATCGTCACCGGTTCGGCGCAGGTGCCGGTGGCCGTCGCCAGGGAAGCGCTGCAGACGGTCGGAGGGCGCCAGGTGGTCTTCAAGCGCGTCGGCGCGGGCTTCGTGGCGCAGAGCGTGGCGGTCGGGCGCTCGGACGGGCGCCTGGTCGAAATCGTCAGCGGCATGAAGGCGGGCGAGCAGTACGCCGGCGCCGGCAGCTTCGCGATCAAGGCCGAGGGGGCCAAGGGCGACGCCGAGCACGGCCACTGAGGGGACACACGACCATGTTCAACCGAATCATTCGTGCCTCCATCGCGCACCGCTGGATCGTCATGTTCCTCGTCCTGCTCATGGCGGCGGCCGGTGTCTACAACTACCAGCGGCTGCCCATCGATGCCGTGCCGGACGTGACCAACGTCCAGGTGCAGATCAATACCGCCGCGCCGGGCTTTTCGCCGCTCGAGACCGAGCAGCGCATCACCTTCCCGATCGAGTCGCTGATGGCGGGCTTGCCGCAACTCGAGTCCTTCCGCTCGCTGTCGCGCTACGGCCTGTCGCAGGTGACCGTCGTCTTCAAGGACGGCACCGACATCCATTTCGCCCGCCAGCTCGTCAGTCAGCGGCTGCAGGACGCGCGCGAGCAGCTCCCTGGCGGCGTCACGCCCGCGATGGGGCCGATCGCCACCGGCCTGAGCGAAATCTACCTGTGGACGGTCGAGACCGTGCCGGGCGCGAAGAAGCCCGATGGCGCGCCTTACACGCCGACCGACCTGCGCGAGGTGCAGGACTGGATCATCAAGCCGCAGCTGCGCAACGTGCCGGGCGTCACCGAGATCAATTCCATCGGCGGCTACAACAAGGAATTCCTGGTCGCGCCGAATCCGCATCTACTGTCGTCCTACGGCCTGGGGCTGGCGGACGTCGTCACGGCGCTGGAACGCAACAACGGCAATGTCGGCGCCGGCTATATCGAGCGGGCCGGGGAGCAGTACCTGATCCGCGCGCCCGGCCAGGTGGAATCGATGGCCGACATCGGCAACATCGTCGTCGCCAACAGCGGCGGCGCGCCGGTACGGGTGCGCGACGTGGCGGAGGTGTCGATCGGCCGCGAGCTGCGCACGGGCGCGGCCACCGAGAACGGCCAGGAGGTCGTGCTGGGCACCGTCTTCATGCTGATCGGCGAGAACAGCCGGGCGGTGTCGAGCGCGGTGGATCGGAAGATGGCCGAGATCAACCGCACGCTGCCGCCCGGCGTCAAAGCCGTCACCGTCTACGACCGCACCATCCTGGTCGAAAAGGCGATCGGCACGGTCAGGAACAACCTGCTCGAAGGGGCGGTGCTGGTGGTGGCGGTGCTCTTCCTCTTCCTCGGCAACCTGCGCGCGGCGCTGCTGACCGCGATGGTGATTCCGCTGGCGATGCTGTTCACCTTCTCGGGCATGGTGGGCAACAAGGTCAGCGCCAACCTGCTCAGCCTGGGCGCGCTCGACTTCGGCATCATCGTCGACGGCGCCGTCGTCATCGTCGAGAACTGCGTGCGCCGCCTCGCCCAGGCCCAGGCGCGCCAGGGCCGCACCCTGAGCATGGAGGAACGCTTCGAGGAGGTCTTCCTGGCGGCGCAGGAAGCGCGGCGTCCACTGCTGTTCGGCCAGTTGATCATCATGATCGTCTACCTGCCGATCTTCGTGCTCACTGGCGTGGAGGGCAAGATGTTCCATCCGATGGCTTTCACGGTGGTCGTCGCCCTGCTGGGCGCGATGATCCTGTCGGTGACCTTCGTCCCGGCGGCCGTGGCCCTGTTCATGAGCGGGCGCGTCGAGGAAAGGGAAGGTCGCCTGATGGGCGCCGCGCGGCGCCAGTACGAGCCGGTCCTGCGTTATGTGATGGCGAACCGGCCGGTGGCGCTGGCCTTTGCCGGCATCGTGCTCGCCTTGTCGGTGCTGCTGGCGACCCGGCTGGGCACGGAATTCGTGCCCAACATGAACGAGGGCGACCTGGCCGTGCTGACGGTGCGGGTGCCGGGGACGAGCCTGACGCAGTCGGTGCGCATGCAGCAGCAGATCGAGACCACTCTGATCAAAAACTTCCCGGAGATCGCGCGCGTGTTCGCCCGCATCGGCACGGCCGAGGTCGCGTCCGACCCCATGCCGCCGAGCGTGGCCGACGGCTACATCATGCTCAAGCCGGAGAGCGCCTGGCCGAGGCCGAAGAAAACGCGCGCGCAGCTGCTGGCCGCCATCCAGCAGACAGTCGAGACCTTGCCGGGCAATAGCTACGAGTTCAGCCAGCCGATCCAGCTCCGGGTCAACGAGCTCATCTCCGGCGTGCGCAGCGACGTCGCGGTAAAGGTGTTCGGGGACGATCTCGACGTGCTGAATGCGACGGCCGCGCGCATCGGCGCGGTGCTGGACAGGGTGCCGGGCGCCAGCGAGGTCGCGGTCGAGCAGACCACGGGCTTGCCGATGCTGCAGATCAAAGTCGACCGCGAGCGCGCCGCCCGCATGGGCCTGAACATCGCCGACGTCCAGGACATGATCGCCACCGCGACGGCCGGGCGCGAGGCGGGCACCCTGTTCGAGGGCGACCGGCGCTTCGACATCGTCGTGCGCCTGCCCGAGGCGGTGCGCAGCGACATCGACGCCTTGCAGCGGCTGCCTGTCCCATTGCCGGCAGGGGCTGCGGGAGGAGCCCGGCACTTCATCACGCTAGGCGAGATCGCCGCCTTCGAGATGGCGCCCGGGCCGAACCAGCTCAGCCGCGAGCAGGGCAAGCGGCGCGTCGTCGTCACGGCCAACGTGCGCGGGCGCGATATCGGTTCCTTCGTGGCCGAGGCGCAGGAGCGCATCGCGGCCGAGGTGAAGGTGCCGACCGGCTACTGGACGACCTGGGGCGGCCAGTTCGAAAACCTGCAGGCGGCGGCGCGGCGGCTGCAATTGGTGGTGCCGGCCTCGCTGCTGCTGGTGTTCGCGCTGCTGTTCGTGATGTTCAACAACGTCAAGGATGGCCTGCTGGTCTTCACGGGGATTCCCTTCGCGCTCACGGGCGGCATCTGCGCGCTCTGGCTGCGCGGCATCCCGATGTCGATCTCGGCGGCGGTCGGCTTCATCGCGCTGTCGGGCGTGGCCGTGCTCAACGGCCTGGTGATGATCACCTTCATCCGCGGCCTGCGCGAAGGCGGCATGCCGCTCGCCGCAGCGATCCATGAGGGCGCCGTGACGCGTCTGCGGCCGGTCTTGATGACGGCGCTGGTGGCTTCGCTCGGCTTCCTGCCGATGGCGATCGCCACCGGCACCGGGGCCGAGGTGCAGCGGCCGCTGGCGACGGTGGTGATCGGCGGCGTGGTCTCATCGACCTTGCTGACGCTGCTGCTGTTGCCGCTGATGTACGAGATGGTGCATCGGACGAGGGGGCGGCAATGAAAAAACCCCCGGGGTGTCCGACACGCCCGGGGGTTTTTTGCTTACGAGAGCGAAGCGATTCGCCCCGGCATTACGCCATGTTCTGGTTCACGAATTCCCAGTTGACCAGGTTCCACCACGATTCCACGAACTTGGCGCGGGCGTTGCGGTAGTCGATGTAGTAGGCGTGTTCCCAGACGTCGCAGGTCAGCAGGGCCTTGTCGTCGCTTGCCAGCGGGGTGTGGGCGTTCGAGGTGTTGACGATGTCGACGCCGCCGTCGGCCTTTTGCACCAGCCAGGTCCAGCCCGAACCGAAGTTGCCGACTGCCGACTTCGAGAACTCTTCCTTGAACTTGTCGAACGAGCCCCACTTGGCGTTGATCGCATCGCCGACCTTGCCGGTTGGCGCGCCGCCGCCGTTCGGCGTCATGCAGTTCCAGAAGAAGGTGTGGTTCCAGACCTGGGCCGAGTTGTTGAAGATGCCGCCCGAGGACTTCTTGACGATTTCTTCCAGCGACATGTTTTCGAACTCGGTACCCTTGATCAGGTTGTTCAGGTTCGTCACATAGCCAGCATGGTGCTTGCCATAGTGGTATTCCAGGGTCTCAGCCGAGATGTGCGGCTGGAGGGCGTCTTTCGCGTACGGCAGCGGTGGCAGAGTGTGTTCCATGTCTTATTCCTCTATTGGTTGGAAACGAAGTAATTCTTCGGAAACGGCGCGTATTTTAAACCGGATGGGCAGGCCTTGCTTGTTCGCTGCATATTGAACGGTGAAGCTTAGCGCACGCTCTTACTCCAGCCGCGCCTGCACGCTCGATACTTTGACTTCGGCACTGCCGTCGGCCAGACGCACGGTCAGCACCTGGCGCGTCTTGATCTCGCCCGGCGCGCGCAGGGCGTGCCCGGCGGCATTGCTGACGATCGCATAGCCGCGCTCGAGCGTGCGCTGGGGATTGAGCAGTTCCAGCTGGGCCACCAGGGCGTCGAGCGCGTCGCGCCGCTGTTTGACCGCACCGCACAGGCTTGCGTTCAGGTGGCGGCCTTCGGAGAGGAGCTGGGCGCGCAGCGAGCGCACCTCGGGCCGGTGGCGCGCCCAGCGCTGCTGGAGCTGGGCCAGCAGCACGCCGCCGCGGTTGAGCGGAGCGCGCACAGCATGAGTGGAGCTCGCGGCCATGGCGCGCAATTTGAGGCGCTGGTGCGCAATCTGGGCCGTGGGACTGAGCAGGCGCCGGCTGAGGTTGTCCAGGCCCTGGTTCGCTTCCGACAATTGACGGCGCATGGCGCGGCGCAGGTCGGTGGTGTCCGCCGCCAGCGAACCCATCCAGTCGTCGCGCGGCGTGGCCGCCAGTTCGGCCGCGGCTGTCGGCGTGGCGGCGCGCATGTCGGCGGCGAAGTCGGCGATGGTGACGTCGGTCTCGTGGCCCACGCCCGCGATCACGGGCATGCTGCAGGCGGCGATCGCGCGCGCCACGACTTCCTCATTAAAACTCCACAGGTCTTCGATCGAGCCGCCGCCGCGGCAGACCAGCAGCACGTCGACTTCGGCACGGTGTGAGGCCGTCATGATCGCCTCGGCGATCTTCTGGGCCGCGAACTGGCCCTGCACCGGCGCCGGGTACAGCACGATGTTCACATGCGGGGCACGGCGCTTGAGGGCGTGGAGGATGTCGCGCAAGGCCGCGGCCTGCGGGCTGGTGACGATCCCGATGCTGCGCGTGAACAGGGGCAGGGGACGCTTGCGATCCTGGTCGAACAAGCCCTGGCTGGAGAGCTTTTCCTTCAGGCGCAGGAAGGCTTCGTAAAGCTGGCCGACGCCGGCGCGCCGGATCGCCTCGACATTGATCTGGTAGTCGCCGCGCGCCCCGTACAGGGTGACCAGGGCGCGCACCTCGACCTTGTCGCCCTCGCGCGGCACGAAGCCGGCGTACTGGGCGCGGCCGCGGAACATGACGGCGCGCACCTGGGCTGCGTCGTCCTTCAGCGTGAAATACCAGTGCCCGGAACTGGCGCGCGTGAAATTCGAGATCTCGCCGCCGATCCAGGTGAGCGGGAAGGAGCGCTCGAGCAGGCGCGCCACCTGGGCGTTGAGGGCGGTGACCGTGAGGACGGGCGGGGCGGCGTAGGTGGCGTCGGAATCGGGAACGTTCAGCATGGTGGTTTCAGGCAGTTGAGCGGAAAGCTTATGACATAAGCATGGCGCGGCGACAAGGGCTTTTTGAATGGAAGCGCGGGTGCAGGGAGGCGCTGTATTTGGTGGCAGCAGGGGTGATTTGTTTAAAATCAAGGACTTGTTATTCGGTGGGTGTAGTTGGGCACAATCTTATCCACAGAAAATGTGGGGAACTCATCCATATCAGAAGAGCACTGCCGCGAAAGCGGGCGGGAAGTGCTTTCTTATTTGTAATCAGCCACTTGCGTAGATGGTGCTGCGCTTGCGCACATTGTTCTCCACAGTTTGTGTGCAGAAGGCGCGCGGATTCTTCGGGTTGGCGCTGGATTTCGGAGCGGTACGTTGGTACAGGCCGGTATGGTAGCGCCAGGCAGCAAGCATTCAAACGAGTGCCGCGATTTTATGCAGCACCGGTTTTTCCTTTGAAATCAATGTACTTGCGCTCGATCAAGGCGCTTCCTCACAATTTTGTCCACAGAAAATGTGCAGAACACGGTGCGTATCACGAGCGCCGAGGCTGCCACAAAAACCGGCAGTAACATTAAATCGTGTTGAATCAAGCACTTAAGCTGGCTCAGGCCGGCTTGCGCACATTCTTTTCCACAGAATGTGTGCAAAGCCGGCTTCCGACAAGACGCGACCGCTGGATTCTGATATGGCCGAGGCCGCCAGTACTGGGCATGTGGATAAGCGCAACGTGCTCATTTACGCGCCAGTAGGATCTTATTGTTTTAAATCAAGTACTTAGTGCCGAGGCGAGGTTCTTGCTCACAATTTTGTCCACAAAAATTGTGGGAAACCTCGTGCGCCCAATCGGCCGCATACGGCAGAGTTGACGTGCCGCATTTTTGATCGCCAAGGTAATGTTGAGTTAAATCAACGAGTTAACTCATGCATATGACCCTTGCGCACAATTTTATCCACAAAAAATGTTAACAAGTCCTGGCATTTTCGAACTAGGCAAAAAGCGCGTATGGTTACAAGGGAAGTACCATTTCCCTCTGTGCCACATTATTGCGCAAGGGAAAAATTCCCTTAAGAATCAACATGCTTTGATCCGCAACCAGGCCTTGCGCACAATTTTATCCACAGAACTTGTGCAGAACTGTACTTGCCGCATTGCTGCCAACTTGCTACATTGCCGGATTCGTACCTCAGCATTTCGCTCAGCCTTTCCACCGTTTTCAGGAGTTCACTTGTTCGCCATTCTTCAAGCCGCAGGCTGGCCCATCTGGCCATTGTTGATTGCTTCCATCGTCGCCCTGGCCTTGATCATCGAACGCCTGATTTACCTGCGCCGTGAAAAGATCTTGCCGAAGCAATTGCTCGGCGAAGTCATCCAGGTCTACCGCAACAAGAAGGCCACGCCGGAAGTCATCAATACGCTCGAACAGAATTCGCCGCTCGGCACCGTGCTGGCCGCCGCGCTGCGCAATGTGGACGCGCCGCGCGACGTCATGAAGGAATCGATCGAAGAGGCCGGCCGCGGCGTCTCGCATACGCTGGAACGTTTTCTCACCACGCTCGGCACCATCGCCTCGCTCGCGCCCCTGATGGGCCTGTTCGGCACGGTGGTCGGCATGATCGAGATCTTCGGCTCGCAAAACGCCACCGGCGGCGCCAATCCGGCCCAGCTCGCGCACGGCATTTCGGTGGCGCTGTATAACACCGGCTTCGGCCTGGCGATCGCCATGCCGGCCCTGGTCGCCTACCGCCACTTCCGCGCCCTGGTCGACAGCTTCATCATCGACATGGAACTGCAGGCCGTGAAATTCGTCGACGTCGTGCACGGGGCGCGCAAATGATGGATTTTCGCCGCGGCCGCAAGCGCGAGGATCCGGAAATCAACCTGATCCCGTTCATCGACGTGCTGCTGGTCGTGCTCATCTTCCTGATGGTCTCGACCACCTACAGCAAGTTCACCGAGCTGCAGATCACGCTGCCGACGGCCGATGCCGAGAAGGTGGCCGACAAGCCCTTCGAGATCAATGTCACGGTCGACGCCAAGGGGAACTACACGGTGAACAACACCCCGGTCTCCTTCACGAGCGTGGCCGGCCTGGCCGACGACCTGCGCGCCGCGGCCCGTTCCGGCCCCAACGGCCAGCCGGTGGCGGATCCGGTCATCATCGTCAACGCAGACCAGTTCGCGATGCACCAGATGGTGATCAACGTGCTGGAAGCGGCGCGCGTGGCCGGCTACGACAAGCTGACCTTCGCGGCCCAGACCGGCGGCAAGAAGTAATCCACGGAAGCGGCGCAGGCCCGGTGCAGTCTGCCGGCGGCGCCGCGCTCCCGTCTTATGTCAAAGAACAATTTCCTCGAATCGACGCTGACGCGCGCCTGGCTGCGCCGCGGCCCGCTCGCCTGCGCGCTGTGGCCGCTGTCGCTGCTGTTCCGCATGCTCGCCGGCCTGCGCGCCGGGCTGTATCGCGCCGGCGTGGTCAAGGCAGGGCGCCTGCCCGTACCCGTCATCGTGGTCGGCAATATCTTTATTGGCGGTACCGGCAAGACGCCGCTGACGATCTGGCTGGCGCAAGCCCTGGTGCAGGCCGGTTTCAAGCCCGGCGTGATCTCGCGCGGCCACGGGGCCGAAGGCGAGGCGCCGCGCGCCGTGACGCTTGACTCGGATACGCGCGAGGTCGGCGACGAGCCGCTCCTGATCGCACGCCGCGCCGGGGTGCCGGTCGTGGTGGCGCGGGAGCGTTTCGAGGCGGGCAGGGCGCTGCTGGATCTGCATCCCGAGGTCGACGTCCTGATCACCGACGACGGCCTGCAGCACTACGCCTTGGCGCGCGACATCGAAGTGCTGCTGTTCGACGGGCGCGGGGTCGGCAATGGCTGGCTGCTGCCGGCCGGGCCGCTGCGCGAAGCGCCGTCGCGCAGGCGCGACTTCACCCTCGTCAACGCCCCCGAGATCACGCCGGCGCTCGCCGCCGCGGTCGGCGGTTCGCCTTACCGGATGCAACTGGTCGGCGATACGGCCGAGCAAATGCGCGATTCGGGTCAACGGCGGCCGCTGGCGTCCTTTGCGGGGCAGCGCGTGCTGGCCGCGGCCGGGATCGGCAATCCGGGGCGCTTCTTCGCCCTGCTGCGCGGCGCCGGCTTGCGCTTTGCCGAGCTGCCCTTGCCCGACCACTACGATTTCCGCGAGAACCCGTTCGCGAGCGCGGACGCCGATGTCATCCTGATCACCGAGAAGGATGCAGTAAAATGTGGGCAACTTGAAAACCTGAAGGACGATCCGCGGCTGTGGGTCGTCCCGGTCACGGCGCGCATCGACGCCGCCCTGGCCGAACATATTGTGGAGAAATGTCGTGGACGCTCGCCTGCTTGATATCCTGGTCTGCCCGTTGTGCAAGGGACCACTCGAATACGATAAGAAGGCCCAGGAACTGACGTGCCGCCCCGACCGCCTGGCCTTCCCGATCCGCGACGGCATTCCGATCATGTGGGCCGACCAGGCGCGCAAGATCGAAGCGGTCTGAAGACCGGCATGGGCTTCACCGTCATCATCCCGGCGCGCCTCGCCTCGACCCGCCTGCCGAACAAGCCGCTCGCCGACCTCGGCGGCAAACCGATGGTGGTGCGCGTCGCCGAGCGCGCCCGCGCGTCCGGCGCCGACCGCATCGTCGTCGCCACCGACCACCCCGACATCCTGGCCGCCTGCGCCGAGCACGGCATCGAAGCGCGCATGACGCGCGCCGACCATCCGTCCGGAACCGACCGCATCGCCGAAGTGGCGCGCGCACTGGGCCTGGCCGACGACGCCGTCGTGGTCAACCTGCAGGGAGATGAGCCGCTGATCGACCCGGCGCTGCTGGCCGCCTGCGCCGGCCGCATCAACGCCGAGGTGCCGATGGCCACCTGCGCCCACGCGCTCGACGCAGTGGCGGACGTGTTCAATCCGAACGTCGTGAAGGTGGTGCTCGACAAGGCGGGCAGGGCGCTGTACTTCTCGCGCGCCACCATCCCCTGGCACCGCGATGCCTTTGCCGCCAGCCGCGACGCGCTGCCGGCCGGCTTTGCGCCGCTGCGCCATATCGGCTTGTATGCCTACAGCAATGCTTTCCTTCAAGCGTATCCGGGTCTCGCACCCGCGCCGCTGGAACAGGTCGAAGCACTCGAACAATTGCGTGTGCTCTGGCACGGCTACCCGATCGCGGTGCACGTGACCGACAGCGCCCCCGAAGGCGGCGTCGATACGCCGGAAGACCTGGCGCGGGTACGCCTCCACTATGCGTCTTAAATGAGGCGTATTGATCTGCGTGGAAATTGATTTCTAGACTGCCTGCGCTGCATCAATAAACCATTGTTGCAACAGCCGGGATTGGCGTTGGGGCTTACTTTTGTGGTAAGTTTCGTACCAAGGTAGTCAGATATGCATCAATCCGCATTTGTTGCCAACACAATTACAAATTTCAACATCCGTCTTAGGAAATTTCATGCGTCTCATTCTGTTAGGAGCGCCTGGCGCCGGCAAAGGCACCCAGGCTAACTTCATCAAGGAAAAATACAATATCCCGCAGATCTCCACCGGCGACATGCTGCGCGCGGCGATCAAGGCCGGCACCGAGCTCGGCCTGGCGGCGAAAAAAGTAATGGACGCAGGGGGACTGGTGTCGGACGACATCATGATCGGGCTCGTAAAAGACCGCTTGAAGGAAGCCGATTGCGCCAACGGCTACCTGTTTGACGGCTTCCCGCGCACCATCGCCCAGGCCGACGCCATGAAGGACAACGGTATCACCGTCGACTACGTGCTCGAGTTCGACGTGCCCGACGAGCTGATCGTCGAGCGCATGAGCGGCCGCCGCTCGCACCCGGCCTCGGGCCGCGTGTACCACACCAAGTTCAACCCGCCGAAAGTGGCCGACGTCGACGACATCACCGGCGAGCCGCTGGTGCAGCGCGACGATGACAAGGAAGAAACCGTCAAGAAGCGCCTCGAGGTCTACCATAACCAGACCGAAGTGCTGCTCGGCTACTACAACAACTGGGCCCAGTCGGGCCTGCCGGGCGCCCCGAAGTACCGCAAGATCACGGGCGTGGGGCCGGTGGAACAAGTACGCGACGCGGCCTTCGCCGCGCTCTCGGAGTAAGACAGGAAGCGGACGGCAACGTCCGCTTTTTTTTGTCCGGATGACGCACCCGCCACGAGCGTGGGCAAAAACCTTCGGGGCAAGGCGCATCGTCGAAGACAGTACGCTAGTACGGCGAGACGAGGCAACGCCGCCATGGAGATTTTTGGACACGCTCTTCGCACCATAGGTTTGTATCAAAGTTTTGCAGTACGCAGTGAGCGAGACTGCTTCGCCAGTTAGGTGAAGCATTCATCAATGTGTGGTTGTGACTTGATCAAAAACTAAGGGGACGATATGGCTGCGAACTATCTCGCGTTTGCCGTGGCATGCGGCGTCATCGCGGTACTCTACGGGCTCTGGGCCCGCACCTGGATCCTCCGGCAGGACGCCGGCAACGCGCGCATGCAGGAAATCGCGCAAGCGATCCAGGAAGGCGCCTCGGCCTATCTCGGGCGCCAGTACCGCACCATCGGCATCGTCGGGCTGGTTCTGCTGGTCGCGATCTATGCGCTGCTCGGATCGCGCACCGCACTCGGCTTCTTCGCCGGCGCCGTGCTCTCGGGTGCCTGCGGCTTCATCGGCATGAACGTCTCGGTGCGCGCCAACGTACGCACCGCCCAGGCCGCCTCGATCGGGCTGAACCAGGCCCTGGCGGTCGCCTTCAAAGGCGGCGCGATCACCGGCATGCTGGTGGTCGGCCTCGGCCTGCTGGGCGTGACCCTGTTCTACTGGTACCTCACCGCCACGGCCGCTCCCACCGCCACCGGCAGCAGCCAGACGCGCCACGCCATCATCGAGCCCCTGATCGGGCTGGCCTTCGGCGCCTCGCTGATCTCGATCTTCGCGCGCCTCGGCGGCGGCATCTTCACCAAGGGCGCCGACGTCGGCGCCGACCTCGTCGGCAAGGTCGAGGCCGGCATTCCCGAAGACGATCCGCGCAACCCGGCCGTCATCGCCGACAACGTCGGCGACAATGTCGGCGACTGCGCAGGCATGGCGGCCGACCTGTTCGAGACCTATGTCGTCACCCTGATCGCCACCATGCTGCTGGGCGCGCTGCTGGTCGGCGGCGAGAACGGCGCGGCCGTCGTCTATCCGCTGCTGCTGGGCGCGGTTTCGATCATCGGCTCCATCGTCGGCTGCTCCATGGTGCGCGCCCGACCCAACCGCAAGATCATGTCGGCCCTGTACACGGGCCTGTGGTGGGCCGCCGGCCTGTCGCTGCTCGGCTTTGTCGTCGTCACCTGGCTGGTCTGGGAAGACAGCGTCATGCGCGGCAGCATGCTGGGGTGCGCCATCGTCGGCATCGTGCTGACCGGCCTGATGGTCTACATCACCGAGTACTACACCGGCACCGACTTCAAGCCCGTGCGCCACATCGCCGAAGCCTCCACCACCGGCCACGGCACCAACATCATCGCCGGCCTGGGCGTGTCGATGAAGTCGACCGCGTATCCGGTGCTGGTCGTCTGCATCGCCATCCTGGTCGCTTACCAGTTCGGCCAGCTGTACGGGATCGCGATCGCGGCGACGTCGATGCTCTCGATGGCCGGTATCATCGTCGCTCTCGACGCCTACGGCCCGATCACCGACAACGCCGGCGGCATCGCCGAGATGAGCGGCATGCCCGATTCGGTACGCGCCATCACCGATCCGCTCGATGCGGTCGGGAACACCACCAAGGCCGTCACCAAGGGCTATGCGATCGGCTCGGCGGGTCTTGCCGCACTGGTGCTGTTCGCCGACTACAGCCACGCGCTCGACACGGCCGGGATGTCGATGGCCTTCGAGCTGTCGAACCCGATGGTGATCGTCGGCCTGTTCATCGGCGGCCTGATTCCCTACCTGTTCGGTGCCATGGCGATGGAAGCGGTGGGGCGCGCGGCCGGCGCCGTGGTGGTCGAGGTGCGGCGCCAGTTCCGCGACATCAAGGGCATCATGGCCGGCACGGCCAAGCCCGAGTACCACAAGGCGGTCGACATGCTGACGGCCTCCGCGATCCGCGAAATGATCATCCCCTCGCTGCTGCCGGTGGTGGTGCCGATCGCCGTCGGGATGCTGCTCGGCCCGGCGGCGCTGGGCGGGCTCCTGATGGGCACCATCATCACCGGCATGTTCGTGGCGATCTCGATGACGACCGGCGGCGGCGCCTGGGACAACGCCAAGAAATACATCGAGGACGGCAACTATGGCGGCAAGGGCTCGGACTCCCACAAGGCCGCCGTCACCGGCGACACGGTCGGCGACCCCTACAAGGACACGGCCGGCCCCGCCGTCAACCCGCTCATCAAGATCATCAACATCGTCGCGCTGCTGATGGTGCCGCTGCTGCCGGCGGCAGGCTGGGTGGCGGTGTCGGAACCGGACATCGCCCAGCTGAAATGGTCGGCCAAGCCGGCGGCCCAGCCGGCCCTGGCGCCGGCCAGCGCGGCTGCGCGCACGACGGTGGCGCAGGAGCCACGCGTCTCCGGCCAACAATGAGGAGGACTGGGGCGGCACCCGCCGCCTCGCCCGCCGTTTGAACCTGCGGTTTCAGCCTTCCCCGAGCGCCCCTTTCAGCGCCGCGGCCAGCGAAGCGTGATCCGAGTCGCCCTGGTAACGCTCGCCGTTGATGAAGAAGGTCGGCGTGCCATGGGCGCCCAGCGCGCGCGCCTGCTGTGCGTCGGCCTCGACCCGGGCGCGGTGGGTGCCCTCGTCGAGTTCGCGCTTGAAACGCTTTGCATCCAGGCCGAGATCGAGCGCCAGCGCCGGCAGGCTGTCCGCATCGAGCCGATCCTGGTTTTCGAACAAGGCGTCGTGCATCTCCCAGAACTTGCCCTGGGCGCCGGCCGCTTCCGCCGCCTGGGCGGCCAGCAGGGCCGACGGGTGCAGGTCGCTAAGGGGCAAATGGCGGTAGACCAGGGCCACGCGGCCGTCATGCTCTTCCATCAATTCGTCCAGAGCCGCATGGGCGCGGGCGCAATAAGGGCACTGGAAATCGCCGTACTCGACCAGCATGACCTCGGCTTCGCGCGACCCGCGCAGATGATCCTGCTCTTCGATCCTGATGCTCTCGCTCATCGTTTCTCCTGTAGTCCGGCTCACTTGAACTGGTATCCACGCCGCCTACACTGAAGACGTAGACACCTGCTGAGGAGGCAATCATGGCACGCAAATACATCGACTGCCGCGAGTTTCCGAGCGACATGAACTGCACGGTGACGATCGCGGCCGACAGCGAGCAGGAATTGATGGCGGTGGCGGTGCAGCACGCGGTCAGCGTCCACGGCCACCAGGATTCGCCCGAACTGCGCACGCAGTTGAAGCGGACGATGCACGACGGTTCGCCGCCGGCCTGATTGCCCTGAAATTTGCAGCGGTTGACAAAGGTCGCAGGGCGAGACGCTGCAACGCCGCCATGCGGCCTTTGTCGGCCGCTGCTAAAAAACGCACATGCGGTTGGCTTCCTCGCGCAACCACCCGCGAAAATCCGGATGCGCAATCGCAATCAAGGCCTGCGCCCTCTGCTTCGCCGACTTCCCGCGCAGCTGGGCCACGCCGTATTCGGTCACCACATGGTTGACGTCGTTCTTGCTGGTGGTCGCATGGGTGCCCGGCGTGAGCGTGGGCACGATGCGCGACACGGTGCCGTCCTTGGCGGTCGAGGGCAGTACGATGAAGGATTTGCCGCCGCGCGAACGGTTGGCGGCGCGCACAAAGTCGACCTGCCCGCCGGTGCCGGAATAGGGCAGGTGGGCGATGCTTTCGCTGCCGCACTGGCCCAGCAGGTCGACCTGCAGGCTGGCGTTGATCGAAATGAGCTTGTCGTTCTGGCCGGCGATGTACGGGTCGTTGGTGAAATTCGACGGATGCATCTCCAGCATCGGGTTGTGGTGCATGAATTCGTAGAGGCGGCGCGATCCGAGGGCGAAGGTGGCGACCATCTTCCCAGGCAGCAGGGTTTTCTTGCGGTTCGTGACGGCGCCGCATTCGACCAGGGTGAGGATGCCGTCGCCGATCATCTCGGTGTGCACGCCAAGGTCGTGCTTGTGCGTCAGTTGCTGCACGACCGCGTCCGGGATGCCGCCATAGCCGATCTGCAGGGTCGAGCCGTCCTCGATCATCTCGGCCACGTACTTGCCGATCGCTTCCTGCACCGGGCCGATGGCCGGCAGGCCGACTTCGAGGATCGGGTCCTCGCTTTCGACCAGGCTCGTCACCTGCGAAATGTGGATGTGGCAGTGTCCATGCGCGAAGGGCACGTTCGGATTGACCTCCAGCACCACCACGCGCGCCTTGGCGACGGCCGCCATCGTGTAGTCGGTGCCCAGGCTGAGCGCGAAATATCCCTGGGCGTTCATGCTCGAGGCCATCGCGAAGACGACGTCGGCCGGCATCAGGTCGCGCTCGATCAGGGACGGAATTTCCGAAAAATAGTTGGGGATGAAATCGCACCAGCCGCCCTGGCCGCTGGCGCGCGAGGCGCCGCCGAAGAACAGGGCGGCGTGGCGCACATGCTGCGCCGTGTCCTGGTCAAAATAGCCGTATTTGCGCATGGCCAGGATCTGCGCCACGCGCACCCCGCGCCAGCGCGTGCGTTCGTTCGACAGGGCCGTAAGCAGGGTAGGCGGCTCGCCGACGCCGGTCGGCACGACGATCATGTCGTCGTCGCGCAGGTGGGCCAGCGCATCGAGGGCGCTGCCGCGTTTTGAGGCGTAGAGTTCCTGAACCGTCTGCATTGCCGTCTCCATTCATGTGAGTTCGCGCGCCTCGCCGGGCGGATTGTCGCTCAGCCTACCGCGCGAAGCTGACGCAAACATGACACGCGCAGGCACACAGGCCGCGGCCAGGCGGACGAAGGCGCGCGCCGTGTACGGGCACGGCGGCGGATAATGGGGTATCAATGAAGCCGCCGACGGAGGCGAACATGAAACACGCCAAACATTCGAAACCACTGCGCGCTATCCAGATCGCCGTGGCGCTGCTGGTGGCACTGGCCGCCGCCACCGCGGCCGGGCAGACGGCATCCCAGTCCCAGGGGCAGGCAAACCAGCGCACCCCGGCCCCAGCCGGCCCCAGCTACGGCCCGGTGCTGCACCCGCAGCCGCTCAAGTCCGAGCCGGGCGCCCAGCCCGAGCAGACCCCGCAAGCCCAGGAAGAAAAGGCCGGCGCCACCCCGGCGGGCCGGCAGCAGGAAGTTGATCCTTCGGCGCGTCCCGCCCCGCAGCCGCAAGATCCGGCGGTGAAAAAAAACAAGGAGCAAAAAAAGAACGCCAACCGCAGCGCGCGCCGCTCGGCGCCGCAGCGGGTGGACGTGGTGCCCGCGCTCGCCGCCAGTCCGGCCCGGCTGGCAGCGCCTCCGCCGCCCCAGCCGGCGGCGGGCAATCCCGGCCCGGCGCAGATCAGCTGCGTCGGCAGCAGCTGTGCCGATACCAACGGCGCCACCTACAACGGCGGCGTCGGCAATGCGTCCGTCAACAGCCAGGGCCGGCTGTGTACGCGCAGCGGATCGACGGTGCAGTGCTTCTAAGGAAACCTGGGTGCAGGACGGCCCGGCAGGCTTTTACGACAAACGTGGTTATTCCTTGCAAAAGTTCGCTACAATCCCGTGGGTTGACGTTAACGTAAACGTCAATGGAAACGCCAACAGGGACAAAAAGGAAAACCATGCAAATTCAGAACAATGTGTTCATCATCACCGGCGGTGCGTCGGGCCTGGGAGCGGCCACTGCGCGCATGATCACGGAAGCGGGCGGCAAGGTCGTCATCGCCGACGTGCAGGTGGAAGCCGGCACGGCCCTGGCGGCCGAGCTGAACGGCCAGTTCGTCAAGTGCGACGTCACCTCCGAAGCCGATGGCCAGGCGGTCGTGGCGGCCGCAACGGCCATGGGCACGCTGCGTGGCCTGGTCAATTGCGCCGGCGTGGCGCCGGCCGTGAAGACCGTCGGCAAGGACGGCCCGCATCCGCTGGACGTGTTCCAGCGCGCGGTGAACATCAACCTGGTCGGCACCTTCAACATGTCGCGCCTGGCGGCCGAAGCGATGGGCAACACGGAAGGCGCTGAATACGGCGAGCGCGGGATCATCATCAACACCGCCTCGGTCGCGGCCTTCGACGGCCAGATCGGCCAGGCGGCCTACGGTTCCTCGAAAGCGGCCGTGGCCGGCATGACGCTGCCGATGGCGCGCGACCTGGCGCGCAGCGGCATCCGCGTGATGACGATCGCCCCGGGCATCTTCGAGACGCCGATGCTGATGGGCATGCCGCAGGAAGTGCGCGATTCGCTGGGCAAGATGGTGCCGTTCCCGCCGCGCCTGGGCATGCCGAAGGAATACGCGCACCTGGCCAAGGCGATCATCGAGAACGTGATGCTCAACGGCGAAACCATCCGCCTGGACGGTGCCATCCGCATGCAGCCGAAGTAACTACCGGAAAGAAGCATCTGACAATTTGATGTAGGATGCCAACGGTATCGGGCGTGCGGACACCTCGCACGCCCGTTTTGCATTTGGAGATCCGATGACCAAGTTGAAGATGTTTGCCGCGGCCGCAGCCTTGCTGGCATGCGCCGCGCAACCGGTGCTGGCACAGGACACCGCCCAGCGCGCCCCCGAAATCGCCACCGGCTACCAGGAAAAAGCCGGCTGGGCCGCCCGCAAGTACATGGTCGCCGCCGCCAATCCGCTGGCCGTGGAAGCCGGCTACGAGATCCTGAAGCAGGGCGGCGCCGCGATCGATGCGGCGATCGCGACCCAGCTGGTGCTGACCCTGGTCGAACCGCAGAGTTCGGGCATCGGCGGCGGCGCCTTCCTCATGCATTACGACGGCAAGAAGGTGCAGGCCTTCGACGGCCGCGAGACGGCGCCGAAAGCCGCCAACGAACGCCTGTTCCAGAATCCGGACGGCACGCCGCTGTCGCGCACGGCGGGTGTGGTCGGCGGCCGCTCGGTCGGTGCGCCGGGCGTGCTGCGCATGCTGGAGCTGGCGCACAAGCAGCACGGCAAGCTGCCCTGGAAAACCCTGTTCGCGCCGGCGATCCGGCTCTCGGAACGGGGCTTCGCGGTCAGTCCGCGCCTGAATGGCCTGCTGACCTGGGACGCCCACATCCGCAAGGATCCGGCGGCCGCCAACTATTTCTACGACCCTGCCGGCAAGCCCTGGCCGGTCGGCCACGTCCTCAAGAATCCGGCCCTGGCCAAGACCCTGCGCGAGATCGCCGCGGGCGGCGCGGACGTTTTCTACAAGGGCCACATTGCGCGCGACATCGCGGCCAAGGTCAAGGGCCACCCGACCAATCCGGGTCTGCTGACGGCCAAGGACATCGCCGACTACCGCCCCAAGCTGCGCGAGCCGGTCTGCAGCGACTACCGCGCCTACACCGTCTGCGGCATGCCGCCGCCATCCTCGGGCGGCATAGCGGTGTCGCAGATGCTGGGCATGTTCGAGACGCGCGACATGGCCAGCCTCGCGCCGAAGGACGGCGTGCCGGGGCCGGACGCCGTGCACCTGTTTTCGGAAGTGGGGCGCTTGGCCTATGCCGACCGCAACCGCTACGCGGCCGATACCGACTTCGTCCCGCTGCCGGGCCGCGGCCTGCCGAGCCTGATCGACAAGAGCTATCTGGCCCAGCGCGCCGGCCTGATCGGCGAGAAGTCGCTGGGCGAAGCGCCGGCCGGTAAGCCGCCGGGGATGGACGTGGCCTGGGGAAAGGACAACGCCATCGAGACGCCCTCGACCTCGCACCTGGTGGTGGTCGACGGCAAGGGCGCCGGCCTGTCGATGACGACGACGGTGGAGGACGCCTTCGGTTCGCGCCAGATGGTCAACGGCTTCATCCTGAACAACCAGCTCACCGATTTTTCCTTCGACTCGCGCGATGCCAACGGCCCGATCGCCAACCGCGTCGAGCCCGGCAAACGTCCGCGCAGCGCGATGTCGCCGACCGTCGTGTTCGACAAGAAGACCGGGCAGCTGGTGCTGGCGGTCGGCTCGCCCGGCGGCCCGGCCATCATCAATTACGTGGCCAAGGTGCTGGTCGGCACCCTCGACTGGGGCCTGAACGTGCAGCAGGCGATCGCGCTGCCGAACTTCGGCAGCCGCAATGGCCCGACCGAACTGGAAGCGGGGCGCTTCCCGCAGGCGACGATCGACGCGCTCAAGGCACGCGGCCACGCGCTGCGCCAGAGCGAACAGAATTCCGGACTGCACGGCATCATGCGCCTGCCGATCCACGGCGAGCCCTGGTGGTTCGGTGGTGCGGATCCGCGACGCGAAGGGGTGGCGAAAGGCGATTAGCTTTAGCTTAAAGGCAATAATTGCCCTTGGGCTCTGCTTTGTTTGATAACCTTACGGAGTGAACGCCCAACTGCCTATTTTCCCATCCACCGCGCAATACCTGAGGACGCTGCTGCCGGCACTGCTGTTGCTGCTGGCCGCCTGTTTCGGCACGCCGGCCTGGGCCGCGCCGGCGCCGACCCTGCGCTTCGAACACCTGGGCGTGGAAGACGGCCTGGCCCAGGAATCGGTGCTGGCCATGGCCCAGGATCGCGACGGCTTCATGTGGTTCGGCACCCAGTACGGCCTGTCGCGCTTCGACGGCTACCGCTACGTCAATTACCGCAATGCCGTCGGCAGGCCCGAAACCCTGGGCAACAACTGGGTGCGCGTGCTGCACGTGGACAAGTACGGACGCCTGTGGATCGGCAGCGACGGCGGCCTCGACCTGTTCGATCCGGCGACCCAGACCTTCCGCCATTTCCTGCCCGAGGAGCCGGCGCGGCGCGGCAACGGCAACCGCCACGTGCGCGCCATCATCGACGACGGCAAGGAGGGCCTCTGGCTCGGCACCGCCGACGGCCTGCAGCATTTCGACATCGCCAGCGGGCGCTTCACGACCTGGCACCATAGCCCCGGCGACCCGCATAGTCTCGTCAGCGACGACATCAACGCACTCGCCCGCGACCGCCGCGGCCGCCTCTGGATCGGCACCGCCGCCGGCGTCGACAGCCTCGACCCTGGCGCGCAGCGCTTCGTGCACCACGCGCTGGCGTCGAACGACCGGCCCGCGGTGCAGGCGCTGCTGGTCGACGCCACCGACAATCTCTGGATCGGCCTCCTGACCGGACTCGAACGCATGCCGCTGGCCGCGGCTGGCGCACCCGCGCGCCGCTACGGCCCCGAGGACGGCATCCCGCGGGTCTGGATCTCGGTGCTCTACGACGACGGCAAGGGGCAGGTCTGGGTCGGCGGCCACGACGACGGCCTGTACCGCTGGGACGCATCGAGCGACCGCTTCGAGGCGACACGCCGCATCGTCACCGACAAGCACAGCCTGGCCGACGACCACATCGCCTCGCTGTTTCGCGACCGCGTCGGCACCTTCTGGGTCGGCACCTGGTATGGCGGCGTCTCGCGCGTCGATCTCGGCAGCGGCGGCTTCGCACGCATCGTGCGCGCCGAGGACGGCTTCGGCATCCCCGCCGACAACCGCGTGCGCGCCATCGACAACGACGGCACCGGCAAACTGTGGCTGGCCAGCGCCAGCACCCTGCAGCTGTACGATCCGTCAAAAAGCGGCGCCGCCGCCTACCGCATCTGGCGCCACGAGCCCGACAACCCGAACAGCCCGATCGACCCCTCGATCAATGCCGTCGTACGCGACCGCGACGGCATCGTCTGGATCGGCGGGCGCACCGGCATCACGCGCTTCGACGTGACGAGCGGGCGCTTCACGCGCCGCGTGCTGGTGCCGGGCGACGTCAACGCCAACAACGTGCGCGCGCTGACGCTGGGGCGCGACGGCGCGGTCTGGATCTCCACGCGCGGCGGCCTGCACCGGCTCGAACCGCGCACGGGCGATCTGGAGACCTTCCGCCACGACCCGAATCGCCAGGCCAGCCTGGCCGACAACATCGTGCGTCCGGTGCTGGAAGACCGGCGCGGGCGCTTCTGGGTCGGCTCTTTCAACGGCCTGGATCTGCTCGACCGCGTCAACAAGCGCTTCCGCCATTTCCGCCACGACGCCTACAACGCGAGCAGCCTCAGTCACGACGAGGTGCACGCGCTGCTGGAAGACCGTGGGGGCAATGTCTGGGTCGGCACCGCCGTCGGCCTGAACAAGATGGTGACCGCGGCCGACGGCTCGGTCAGCTTCGTGCGCTACACAACTAAAGACGGCCTGGTCGACGATTCGGTGGCGTCGATCCTCGAAGACCTGGACGGCGTGATCTGGGTCAGCACCGCCAGCGGCCTGTCGCGTTTCGACCCGTCCACCAACCGCTGGCGCAGCTACACGGCGGCCGACGGCACCATCGACGGCGCCTATTTCGACATCTCGGCCTTGCGTGCGCCGGACGGCACCCTGTACTTCGGCGGCTTCAACGGCATCACCGCCTTCGACCCACGGGCGCTGCGCCACAACCGCATCGCCCCGCGCGCGGTCATCACCGGCATCCAGATCTTCAACCAGCCGGTGCAGCAGGCCGACCCTAGCCTGCTCGACGGGCCGGTGGAGAACGCGCATGCGATCACGCTGTCGTCGAAGCACACGGTCTTCTCGCTCGAATTCTCGGCCCTGCACTACGCCGCGCCCAAGCGCAACCGCTTCGCCTACAAGCTCGAAGGCTTCGACCAGGGCTGGGTCAGCGCCGACGCCGGCAAGCGCTTTGCCACCTACACCAACCTCGATCCGGGGGAGTACGTGTTCCTGGTGCGCGCCGCCAACAAGGACGGGGTCTGGAGCGAGACCCCGGCGCGCCTGGCGATCACGGTCGAGCCGCCGGCCTGGGGGACCTGGTGGTTCCGCAGCGCCTGCGCCTTGCTGCTGGCCGGCGCCGGCTATGCCGGCTTTACGATGCGCGTGCGGCGCCTGTCGAACCAGAAGCTGCGCCTGGAGCGCGAGGTGAATGCGCGTACCGAAGAGATCGGCCTGCAGAACCGCCTGCTGGAACGCCAGACCGAGGAATTGCGCGAGCGCGAGCGCGAGGTGCGGCGCAACACCGACGAACTGGCCGCGGCCAACCGCGCCCTGTACGACAACGAGCAGCGCCTGCAGCTGGCCAAGCAGCGCGCCGAGGACGCGGCGCGCCAGAAGTCCGAGTTCCTGGCCAACATGAGCCACGAGATGCGCACGCCGCTGGCCGGCGTGATCGGCATGCTCGGCTTCGCCCTGCGCGACGGCGGCGTGCGCGAGAGCACGCGCGAGCAGATCGCGCGCGGCCAGGCGAACGCCCAGTCGCTGCTGGCGATCATCAACGACCTGCTCGACTTCTCGAAGATTGAGGCGGGTAAACTCACCATCGAGAACATCGACTTCGCGCTCGACGCCGCGATCGGCAACGTGGTCGGTTTGTTCGGCGAACAGGCGGCCGCGCACAGCGTGGGCTTCGCGATCGAACCGGGCGACGACCTGCCGCGCTTCGTGCTGGGCGACCCGACGCGCCTGCGCCAGGTGCTGATCAACCTGGTCGGCAACGCCTTCAAGTTCACGCCGAGCGGGCAGGTGACGCTGCGCATCGAACGCCGGCCTGAAGACCAGGCCGAAGGCACGCGGCACATGATACGTTTTTCGGTGCAAGACACCGGAATCGGTATCGCATCGAGCGCGCTGCCGCGCCTGTTCCAGAAATTCGAGCAGGCCGACAGCACGACGACGCGCCGCTACGGCGGAACCGGCCTCGGCTTGGCGATTTGCCGTCAGCTGGTCGAGCTGATGGGCGGCAGCATCGGCGTCACCAGCGTGGAGGGGAAGGGCAGCACCT
Organism: Massilia sp. Leaf139; assembly: GCF_001424165.1. GTDB lineage: Bacteria > Pseudomonadota > Gammaproteobacteria > Burkholderiales > Burkholderiaceae_D > Telluria. The sequence goes on along the minus strand of NZ_LMOJ01000026.1, from coordinate 10,351 downwards.
TCAGCTTCGTCCTGCCGCTGGCGGACGGCGTCGAGCCGCCGACGATCGAACACGCGCCGCGCCTGCCGCACACCCACCGCCTGCGCGTGCTGTGCGCCGAGGACTTCGCCACCAACCAGATCATCGCCCGCATGATGGTCGAGGAGATGGGCCACCAGATCGAGGTCGTCGAGAACGGCGCGCTGGCCGTCGCCGCCTGCGCGCGCACCCGCTTCGACCTGATCCTGATGGACGGGCGCATGCCGGACATCGACGGCGCCACCGCCACCCGCCTGATCCGCGCCGGCGGCACCCTGGACGCGCCGGTGCTCGATCAGCACCTGATGATCGTCGCGCTCACCGCCAACGCCAGCGACGAGGACCGCGACCGCTACCTGGCCTGCGGCATGGACGGCTTCCTGGCCAAGCCGATCGACGAGGCGGCGTTGCACTACCAGCTGAGCCGCGCGATCGAGCGCCAGCTGCAGCGCGGCATCGCGTTGCCGCCGATGGCGCCTGCAAGCCCAGGCGCGCCCGCTGCGCCCAGCACGGCCGAGCTGGACGCCATGTTCGGCGTCGGCGACGCCATGGCCCCGGCCACAGCGGCGCCGCCGCCCGAGGATCGCGCCGCCGCGTTTCAGGCGCGCATGCGTGCGGCCTTCGCCGCCGACCTGCCGCGCCGCCGCGCCGAGCTGCGTGCGGCCCTCGACACGGCCGACGCCGAAGCCTGCGCGCGCGTGCTGCACGGCCTGCGCGGTAGTGCCGCCCACCTGGGCGAGGCCGGGCTGGCCGAGCTGTGCGCGGCGCTGGAAGCGGCGGCCGACCGCGGCCGGCTGGGCGACGTGCAAGCCGCCTTGCCGCGCCTCGACGCCGGGCTCGCACCCTTCGAAGGGTTGCCGGCCTGATCAGCTGGTCGTCGTATAATGTTTTCAGAGCAACACTCAGGGCAACATATTTCCGGGAGCGGTCATGAAGGTGCTGGTGGTCGATGACGACGTGGTGTCGCGCATGATGCTGATGCATCTGGTCGACAGCTGCGGCAAGTACGAGATCCTCGAAGCCGAGGACGGCGCTGACGCCTGGCGCCAGCTGCAGGCCGGCTTGCAATCGGGTTCGCTGCCCGCGATCGTCTTCTGCGACCTGCGCATGCCCGGGCTCTCGGGCACCGAACTGCTGGCGCGCGTGCGCGCCACGACGGAGCTGGCCGGGCTGCCCTTCGTGCTGGTCTCGGCCGCCAACGATGCGGCAACCATGGGCGAGGCCGAGGCGCTGGGCGCGAACGGCTATGTCGTGAAACCCTTCCGCATCGAGGGCCTGCGCCCGCACCTGATGGCGCTCGCGGCCGATGAAGATCCGGCCACCAGCGCGCGCCGCCTCGGCATCGGCCCCGATCGGCTGGCGCTCTATCTCGGCGGACTGGCGCGCCAGCTGAACGAGGGGGAAGCCTTTATCGACGCCGCCCTGGCGCGCGGCGAAGCCGATGCGGTGGCGGAGCGCCTGCGCCGCCTGCGCGAAGGCTGCACCACGCTCGGCCTGCACGGCGCGGCCACGGCGCTGGCGCGGGCGGAAGCGGCGCCCCGGCCCACGCTGGCGGCGCAGGCGCTGGCCACGGCGCGCGCCGCGGTGGCGCGCCAGTCCGCGGCGCTCGAGGCCTCTTGAGGGCCTATTGCGTTTCGTGTTCCTTCTTGGGGCTGCCGGACGTGGCCCGCTTCTTGTAGGTGATCACGCGGTACAGATACCAGGCCAGCATGCCGCCGAGGACGGCCTTCGACACCGGATCGACATACTTCGCCACCTCCTTGTAGTTATTCTCGAGCAGGAAACCGGCCGCCGTCAGCAGGCCCGTCCAGGCCAGCGAACCGATCCCCGAATACAGCAGGAACTGCGCGAGCGACATGTTGCCCAAACCGGCCGGCACCGAGATCAGGGTGCGCACGGCCGGAATCAGGCGCCCGAACAGCACCGCCTTGCGGCCATGCTTGCGGAAGGTCTCGAGCGCATGGTCGATGTCTTCGGGCGTCACGGTCAACCAGCGCGCATGGTGTTCGGCCAGCTGCTTGAGGCGCTTGCAGCCGTAGACCTTGGCCGCGTAATACCAGGGCAGGGCGCCCGCCACGGAACCCGCCGTGCCGGCCACCAGCACGCCGACCACATTCAGGTCGCCGCGGGCGGCGACGAAGCCGGCGAAGGGCATGATCATCTCGGACGGAATCGGCGGAAAAATGTTCTCCAGCGCCATCAGCGCGAACACGCCGAGATAGCCGCTCTTTTCCAGGAAATTGGTGATGAACTCGAACATCGGGCACTCCAAACAGGCTCGGGAGTGGGGATGATAGCGTGGATGGGGACGGAGGCTCCGCACGCCCGGTGCGATCGGAGGCGGTATCGCATGACAGTTGGCGCTTGTCACAATGGCACCCGCTTCGTACACTGAGCCTTTACGGACGTCTGCGATCGGCAGGAAGCCGACGTTCATGCCTCTTTCTTCTTCGCTAATCAAAGGCATATGAAGCTGCCTACCATCGAGACCATGGCTTCGGGGAATCCCAGCCTGACGATCACTGAGGACACGGCCTGGGAAAGCTTTCCCGATCAGGCTGCCGACTTCGTGCGCAAGTTTAATGGATCGTGCTCAAGCGGATCGATACAGGGGGCGATCGGATGTGGATCGTCCTGATCAAGTGGAGGCCGTTCTTTCTGAGCTTCGACGATCTTCCGCTAAGGATGACGCTCGATTCGATGAACCGCTTTTGTGCGCCGGTGATTCACGAGATACATGCCGCGCTGCTCGCTGAGGCGACATCGCAAAGGCCTTTGTAGCACCGCGACCGTCGGTTTCGGGTTCTTCGTAGAGCAGGTAATGATCGGAGTAACGATGAAGTCGCAGTATCGAAACTTGAGACGCCTTGCCATGCGTCCATTCCTGTCAGCGATGTGCGTTGCTGCCGTGCTTCTCGGCTCTTACCACGCCCCCGGCATTGCTGCGTCGCCGACGGTCGTGTATGTCCATGTTGGACTTGACTTGGCCGCGCATCGGTCAAAAGGCGAGATGCTTGCAAAAGCAGACCTCAAAGCTGGGAGCTTAAAAGTGTACGTGCCTGTTTGTACCTTTGCGCTCGAGAATCGGACGCACATTCGGGAATATGAAATCCGAAAGGCACTGTACTGCGCTTCGGGTGTCAAGGTAATGGCCGACCTGTGCAATGACATCGCGCCAAATGGATCTCAACAGGAAGCGTTCGTCGCTGGTTACAACTCGGTAATGGACTCGGCGATAGCCAACAAACTGGGACGAGGGTGGAAAGAGTCTGTCGACCGGCAAGTGAGTGCTGAGTTAAAGAGGAAGCCACGAGGCATGCTTCGGGCTGAAGACATCGCGTCCGAGGCGCCATATTAGAAACGTGTTTTCCAGAGCAGCACCGACGCTGGAATATTCAAACGAGACGATAGGGAATAGTCATCCGGAGCGCGCCAACTTGTCCGACATTTCTTTCGAAAAAATCGACAGCGCCGGCAGCGGGAGACAGGACACGGCATACGCCGCCAGTGTGTGCATGCTGCTCTGTGGCGCCCTGGTGCTTTTTACAGCGACGGGGACTGCTGCACTCCTTGGCGGGGCGGCCCTGATCGTGGCGGCCATTCTCGGCTATGTCCGGCTGGTTACCGATAAGCGATCCCTTGCTCTGAGGGATTCGCTTGGAATTTGGTCCCCCCGACTGGAATCGACGAACCTCTCCGATTGCGCATGAGCGCTAAGGTCAGGGCTGAGCATCGTCGGTCAGATACCAACAAAGTACCAACAGTTTCAGTGCGTGGCTGAGACGTTCCGATCTGTTGTTAATTGTTCGTTCGACTATGAGCGTCCCCAGGGCCGTAAGTGAGGCCCGAGCATGAGATTGTTCAGCATCAAAGATATCGCCGTTTCAGGTACGTACCATTGATTTTTGGAACGTACTAAAAACAGATATCACAGGTGAATGGCTCTGCTTAGGAAGCTCTAATGAATCTCAAGGATCTGCTACAGTGGGCGTCCGGCTTGAGCGAGGCGAATCGCCCCATTCGTGTACGACTATACCAAGAGAAGGATGTGCTCGACGACGTCCTGCTGGTCAAGCGAGTCACAGGCAGCGAAGCCCTGTGCGGCGGGCTGGAATATCGGCTTCTATGTGTATCGGGGCGCGCAGACCTCCCCTTGAAGGAGCTCATCGCCTTACCCCTTGAGCTGCAGTTCGTAACGGACAGCGGCAAGATGCGCGCGGTGTGCGGCATTGTCGCGCAAGCGGCTGCCGGCCAGAGCGATGGTGGCCTGGCGACCTATGAACTGGTGCTGCGCGATGCACTGGCGCTGATGGAGCAGCGCACCAGTACCCGGGTCTTCCGCAACATGAACGAACTGGACATTACTCAGGTCATTGTGGACGAGTGGCGCCAGAAAAACCCGGTGCTGGCCAGGGCATTCGACGTGGACTGGTCGCATCTGAAAGGCAGCTTCCCGGCCCGCGAATTCACGATGCAGCACAACGAGTCCGATGCCGACTTCTTGCGCCGCTTGTGGAAACGACGCGGTATTGCGTGGTTCATGCGCCCAGGGTTCGCCAGCGAATCACAGGGTGAGGACATGCCAGCACACACCTTGGTGCTGTTCAACGACGGATTCACGCTGCCGCAAAATGCCTCCGGCGTGGTGCGCTACCACCGGGACGACGGTACCGAGCAAAGCGATACCATCTTCGCGTGGAGTCCGGTACGCAAGCTCGTCCCAGGCAATCTCAACCGTCTCAGCTGGGACTACCTGCAGGGCCGGCCGATGACCGCCAATACGCCGTCATGTATCGACCAGGGCGCGACCGGTAACCGTTTCGCGCTCGGTCTCGATGACTACCTGATCGACGTGCCGCATGCTGGGGAGGACGGCGACGATTACCGCGAGCTTGGCGAACTGCGCATGAAGCGCCATGAGTACGAATCCAAGTGCTTTTATGGCGAAGGAAGTGTGCGCGCGCTTTGTATCGGGGAATGGATCGCCTTGAGCGGCCATCCGGATATCGACACCCACTCGCCGCAGGAACGGGAGTTTGTCATCACGCGCCTGGAGGTCGATGCGGAGAACAACCTGCCGAAGGCACTCGACGATCGGATACAGCGCCTGTTTGCGCTCAACCGGTGGCATGAAGCTCAATTCGACAGCGCTCTGCGCCAGGCGAGCGATCAACGCGGCATGCGCTACACGAACCGCTTTGCCTGCGTTCGCCGCAGCGTTCCGATCGTGCCGGCATTCGATCCGCGTACCGATCTGCCGCGTCCGCAGCTGCAAAGTGCAATCGTCGTCGGCCCTCCCGGCGAAGAAGTGCATTGCGATGAATACGGCCGGGTCAAGGTACGCTTTCCCGGCACCAGGGTCGAAGACCACGAGCATGCGCAAGGTGCCGGTGCCAGCGGCAGCGACCGGGACTCCGCCTGGATACGGGTCGCCAGCACCTGGGCCAGCAATCAATGGGGAACGATCACGCTGCCGCGCGTCGGCGATGAGGTCCTGGTTGGCTTCCTCGGTGGCGATCCGGATAAGCCGATCATCGTTGGCCAAGTCTACGGGCGCACCGCGCCGCCCCCTGCGTTCAGTCATGCCGGAGCGCTGCCTGGAAACCGATACGTGGCCGGCATCAAGAGCAAGGAGGTCGGCGGCAACCGCTACAACCAGTTGCGGCTGGACGACACGCCGGACCAGATTAATGCCCAGTTATCGTCCCAGTACGGTCACAGCGAGCTGAACCTGGGATGGCTGACCCACCCGCGCAAGGACGGCAAGGGCGAGGCGCGCGGCGAAGGCGCGGAGCTGCGCAGCGACCATGCCGTTGCGCTTCGGGGCGCACAAGGCGTCTTGATTAGCGCTGCGGCACGCCAGAATGCGAGCGGAAAGCAACTGGATCGAAGCGAGCTTCTCGGCCTGGCCGAGGCCTTGCAGGGACTGCAGAAGCAACTGGCTGAACTGGCGTCGACGCATCACGCGGACAGTACCGACGACGGGGAGCTCGAACAACTGATCGGCTACCTGAAGCAGTGGGAAGCCGGCAGCAATACCGAAAAGGACGGCGCCGGCGGCCAACCCGTGGTGGCGCTGTCCGCGCCGGCCGGCGTCGCCATGACCAGCCAGGACAACATTGCGATCGGCGCGCAGACGCATATCGATGTGCTCAGCATCGGCAATACCCAGCTCTCAGTCGGCAGGAAACTGCTGGCGCGCGTTTCGGAAAGCATCAGCCTGTTTGCACACCGACTCGGTATCAAGCTGATTGCCGCCAGCGGCAAGCTCGAACTGCAGACACACGGCGACGATATCGAGGTCACTTCCTCCAAACGTATCGTCCTGACTGCCACCGACGAGATCGTGCTACAGGCGCCCAAGATCCGCATCGTGGCGCATGGTGCCCAGGTGGATATCGGCGCCGGCGTCATCACTCAGCAGAGCAGCGGCGAACACACTATCAAATCGTCGAAATTCGCGCATATCGGACCGGGAGGCGGCAGCCCGGCGGCCGTGACGTCGCCGAAGAGCGAAGCGCAGCACGACCAGCAGACCGTGCTGCGCTGGATCGGGACCGATGAGCCGATGAAGAACCAGCGTTATCGCATCACCACTGAAGACGGCCGGACGTTCGAGGGACGGACCGACGCGAACGGGCTGACCGAGCGTTTTAGCAGCGCCATTTCGTTTGGACGCTACAGCATCGAGGCGCTGGACGACTGATACACCATAGGGAGCATGTGATGACGACTGCCGAACATCCTTTGCCTGCGCAACATCATGCCGGCGCCGCCCGCAAAGCCGAAGGGTTTGCGAGACCGAAGCAGGACAAGAAGCCGCAGTGTGCGCGGATGCTGCCGAAGCGGGTGTTGCCGGTTATTTTTCTGCCGGGCATCATGGGGTCGAATTTGCGGATGAGCACCGAGCGGCAGAAAGAGTTGAAGCAGAGCGACAATATTGCGTGGCGGCCAGATGCGCTTGGGGCGTCGAACATCAGCACGAATGCGAAGAGTCCGCCGCGTGAACGGCAACTGCGACTAGATCCGCTGCATACCACGGTCGATATCTACGATCCTTCCGGGTCGCCTGACGTCACGGGCGATGGACGGCATGGCAATGTTACCCTGGGGGAGAACTTTACTTCTCCTCTATTGATGAGCGACCCGGTGACCACGCCGAACGGGAGTACTGCGGTCCAAAAGGCGCGAGCACGCGGCTGGGGCGAAGTATTTTTCAAGAGTTACGGCGTTTTGCTGCAGCACCTGGAATCTCGCCTGAACAACACTTTCAGCAATGGCAAAATGCGGCCTGAGTGGCGCGATGTCATTGGCGTTGATCCACAGGTATGGAGGTCCGACCCCAGTCTACCTCAGCAAGTATTGACCGAGGACGAACTTAAAAGGGCGGTCACTGGCTGCTGGTTTGCCGTTTACTCGTTCGGCTACAACTGGCTGCAGTCGAATGGTGACAGCGCGAAAATCATCGCGAAGCGCATCAACAAGGTCATCGATGACCTGAACGGCGCCGGCTATGAGTGCAACCAGGTGATCGTCGTCACCCATTCGATGGGCGGGCTGGTCGGCCGGGCGCTGGTGCATCCGGCCTATGGCAATCTGCAGGACAAGGTGCTGGGCATCGTGCACGGCGTGATGCCGGCGATCGGCGCGCCTGCCGCCTACAAACGCATGCGGGCGGGATTCGAGGATCCGGGCATGATGAGCTCGCCGCAGGAAAGCCTTGCCGCCAAGGTAGCCGGCAATTATGGCGACGAAGTGACGGCGGTGCTGGCGAACGCTCAGGGCGCACTGCAGTTGTTGCCTACCGAATCCTACGGCAACGGCTGGCTGCGGGTGCGTCACGGTGGGCGCGACCTGGAAGACTGGCCGAAGCAGGGCGATCCCTACAATGAAATCTACAAGCTGCAGGATAAATGGTATGCGCTGTTCCGAGAGGACTGGATCAATCCATCCAATCGCACGCCAAAGCAAGGGGGCGGGTCGTTCGAGCGGACATGCGGGTATCTGGATCGGGTGCAGCAATTTCATCAGACGATCGCGGGCACTTACCACCTCAACAGTTACGCCCATTATGGTGCCGACCGCGGGCGACAAAGCTTTGGCGAAGTGGTATGGGAAATCAGGAACTGTGCCGACCCCAGCGGGTGGCAGGACTGGCCTATTATCAGCGATACCAAACAAGGGAAGCTCGAACTGGTCCGTTGGGATGTCAACTACCGTGGCAAGACATTTGCAGAGAGCCCCTCCATCCCCAGTTCTAATCTCAGCAAGGCTTCTGCCGCGCCGATTTCAAACCCGAGTGGTAATAAATCGATTCACGCGACAATTCTTCCAGCAAGCGCACCTGGCGATCAGACGGTGCCCGCCAAGTCCGCCGATCACCAGCTGCACAGCGGCATGTTCAAAGGCGTGTTCCGCCAGACCGGCTACGAACATCAGTCCAGCTACAAGGATCCCCAGGCTATCGCCTCGACCTTGTACAGCATCGTGCGCATCGCCCAGAAGGCAAGCTGGAAATGCTGAAAGGAATACCATGTACCCGACCGCCATCAGACGCCTCATCCTTATTCCGCTTGCTGCCGCGAGCCTGCTGCTCGCGGCATGCGACCCTCACCCGAAAGAATGGAAGACGCCGAACATGACCGCCCTTACTCCCCGCCTGCAACCCTTGTTCGAGAAAACGAAAACTGTCTGCTTTGGCCGGTTCATGGTCGACGTGCCGGCATCGGCTGCCGTCGTCTGGGGGGGCACGGATGTCCCGCTGGGCGTCACCATCTACCGTGATAGCGTGGATGAAGTGAAGGGATTGGCCCAGAAGTTCGTCGACGAGCTGAAAAGTGAAAAGGCCATTTACCTTAATAACATCCCCTTGCTGATTTCAGTGGACGAGATGCGGCAGCCTGAAGGGCAAATCGTCACCGGCTACGAAGGCTTTGAAGCGATGGCTGAGCTGAAAATTAGTGGCTTCTTTAGATTAAACAATGACGGCGTCATTATTGATGCGCGTCCGTTGAAAAGGCAAAAAGACGAAGTCATCGCAGACATAAAAAGCATGGCCCGCCGCCTGCGACAACGTGCGGACGACGAAGCCCCTGCCGAGCCCGGCAACTGCATCGAACACTTTTTTTTGTCGGATAAACAAAATCCAACACAGGATGATCTTATGGAGCACATCCGTATCGGCTTTCGTTTGAAAGAGTTCCCCGACGCGCATTTTTCAATTTATGTCGCACCATCGAATCCTCACAACCCAGAGGGCGACTCACTCCAAGCCCAGTGGAAGCGTATCAAGGAAGACCCAGCCACGCCCGAAGAGAAGGCAGCGATCGCCAAAATTAAATACTTCCGCGAAAGCCCGCGCCAGATACATGATTGGAAAACCGGCTACGAGGTCCTCGTGCTTAATCCCGACGAAGAACACGTCCATTCTTATCACGACTTCCAGGCTAAGTTCACGGGCGTTCCCCATGACCAATTCCGACCGTACGCCGACATCCAATTCCAAACCGGCGTCGGCGGCAACGCAGCCGGCTCCGCGAAGGCCAGCCTGACCGACGAAGAAGCCATCGCAGTCTGGGACAAAATCACCAGCACCATCCGCGGGCGCCCGACCCGCGCCGTGCCCGCCAAATCCGCCGACACCGGTCCGCGCCTGGCGCTGGGCGAACTCGCCGCAACCGGGCGCACCTGCCCGGAGACCGGCTGGTGGGAACACGATGCGCCGGGGCCAGCGGGCGACAACCGGCGTCAACACATCCGGGCTGGCGACCGTATGCCGCATGTGGTCGCGATCGGTGAGCCGTCGATCTGGCAAAAACTCAAGGGGGAACGGCCCTCCTACCGAACGGCGACGGTCTGGAAACTGGTCAGCTACGATGATGCGCGTTCTCTTGCAGACATGACGACGCAGCCAACCTTAATCGCGCAAATCTCTCCCTCTGATGACCTTCCGAAAGACGCTACCGATCCCAGGCTGGAAGGTGGCCGTGGCGAAGGTATCCTGCCCAATGAGAAAGGCTGAGCGATGCCCAATGTGATTCGCTTGGGTGACGCTACGTCGCATGGTGGCAAGGTCGAAAGTGTGAGCGCCACGTATTTTACGGTCGACGGAATACCGGTCGCATGCGTTGGTGACGCATGCAGTTGTCCCATCAAGGGGCATGACAAATGCACGATTGCCGAAGGCGATCCGAGTCACGTTATCAACGGCGTTGCTGTTGCCTACGATGGGCACAATGAATCGCCACGGCTTTTCTAGACACTCGAGAGCCGCTGAAAATACTGCTTTTCATACTCGGCCGGCGACATGTCATTGCTGAAGCTGTGCCGGCGC
>NZ_LMOJ01000025.1 GCF_001424165.1 Massilia sp. Leaf139 | reverse complement strand
TGCAATCTTGAATTCCTCTGTGTACCGCTTTCCACTCATACCTTCTCCTTGTGCCCGACATTATGGCTCAGGAGTGTCTACTGAACTCGTGGCGATTCACAAAGAGCCTAGACTCGCGAATCTTGGACTTAACTCTCAGCTGGGACAGTTGCTGACATTCTGCTATGACAAGCAGATTCCCGAGCCAAGCTTTGTAGTCTTCTCAGGTCGTGGTTTACAAGTCAAATGGCTATTCTCCGCGCCCGTTCCCGCTGCCGCACTACCTCGATGGGTGGCAGTGCAGCGCGCACTCAACTTGCTCTTGATGGGCTTCGGTGCAGACCCTCAGGCAATGGATGCGTCGAGGGTTCTCCGACTGGATGGAACAGTGAGCTCTCGCAGTGACGAAACCATTCGAGTAGTACATCGTGCAACGACACCCACGATGGGTGCTGAGCGATTAGCGAACGGCGCAGTCGCGTACGACTTTGATACGTTAGCCGAAACGCTCTTGGACCACCAGCGAGATGAGCTGGCCGCGCAAGATGCAGAACGAACCGTTCGGAGTGCACATGACGCACTTGCGAAAGCCAGGCGTGAGGCGCAGTGTGCAAGCTTGGTTGTGATTCCTGGTGGGCGCGAGGAAAATCCGAATGTAAAGTCCAGCCCCCTCATCCCGAGCCAACTTGCTTGGGACCGCATTGGGGACTTGAGAACACTAGCTAGAATCCGCGGATACGACGGCGGCCTGCCGCCGGGCCAGCGAAATCTTTTCGTCTTCCTCTCGTCATGCTTTCTCGCGCAAGCCTGTCTTGTTCGCAACTTATTACCTGAGGTTGCATCGCTAGCAAATGAGTTTTCGCCCAGCTGGTCGCAATCCGAAATCGTGTCATGCGTAAGCAGTGTCGTCGCCCGCGCGAAGGCGGCTGCAAACGGAGAAAAAGTACCTTTCAACGGTATGCAGGTTGACTCTCGCTACAGATTCACCAACTCCACCTTGGTAGAGGCGCTGCAGGTAACCGAGTCAGAAGCACTACAACTAAAGACGATACTTCCCAAGTCGGAGGCACGGCGTCGGAACACAGAGCGCCACGCTGCAGCACGCAGGCAGAATGGTGCGTTAATGCGAGATGTTTACGTAGACCGCGCAGGAGACCGGCGCGACAGAGCCATGGAGTTGTCAAAGACCGGTCTCCCGCGCAAGTCGATAGCCAAGGAACTAGGCGTAAGCGTTTCTGCCGTACACGGGTATCTGAAGGAATAATCCAGCGCACAAAGTCCATCCTGACGTATGGGAGATGGCGAAGCCTACAGGCCCATAGTTCTGCCTCCGGATAAGGGCCTGCCGAAACCAAAAAACAAACCCGTACGTTCGTCTTTTCGAGGGGGGCCCCATACCGTGCTCAGCGGCCTGGCGAGACGGGAAGGACCAAAGGCGTGGTCTGTAATGAGCAAGGGTACCGCCTTGTCAGAGCGCCGGCTTAGGCTGATTTCTACACCACAAGTCCAAGAACTTCAGGGCTGTAATTAGGGATGCCACGTAAGTCGCCATGAGCACAGGTACGCAAGCGAATTCTGCGGTATGTTTGACGTGCCGAACAGCCATCATCCGCAGTGTTCCGTAAGACGCGACGAGGACTCCTTTGACTTCTGTTACCAAAAAAGCGCTCCCAAAAAAGCGCCCTTCTTACCTCAACCCCTTTGAAGGACGTGCCAAGCGCATCCGGCTAAGCGGCCTGTTCCTGTTTGACCCCGAAGTGTCGATGCGTCTGCAAGGGATTACTTTGCGAGGCACTTTCATCGAGATGGGCGAAGAGTCCCTCTTCAAGGGTTTGGAACGGGCGAGCCAAACCGGCCAGCTCTCCCGTGAACTGAAAACCCGGTTGCTGCGCCGGATGCCTCGCTCAATAGCGAGTGCGATGTCAGCTGCGTTTGACGCTCCAGAGGACGGTAGCAGTGCACTAGCACAAATGGGCATGTGGGAGGCTCACCTGATGGCAGTTTTTTGCGACGACAACGGCGACCAAGCTCCCTGGCCAGCCTCAGCACAATTCATTCTCAATGTGGAACGCGCAAGTCGAAACGCGACGATTCTGTGCAATGAAAATCAGTTCCAAGCCGCCGCGGAATACTTAGCCAACCATCCCCTGCTGAAACAGTTCATGTCGTCGGAAGTGTTGAAAGGAATAGCGTACCCTCCCGATGAGAACGAAATGTTGGCGCTACGTCTATCCATGGCATTGGAACTGTGGCTAAGCCTGCTGGCAATTTGGGACCTTGAAGCGAAGCCAGACAGGGCTGCTGACGAGCTGTCCTACCTTGAACAACTCCTGCCCTCGGATAGTTCAAACACCAAAAACACCGTCGCGCTACTGTTTGACTGGCTATTAAGAACAGCAAAGATACCGACGCCTGCGGCGTTGCTCAAAGATAAGCGACTCGGACAATTCAGTGTTGACCCTCAAACGCTCGGCGCGTGGAGTCGAGGTACGAATTTTCCGAGCACCACCTACAGAACCGGAATTGCCAATAGGCTGCTCAGCACCGAGGACGCTGAGACCTTCGAGCGACTTTGTGCTGCGGCACGCCAGCTTAACTTCTTGGGCTACGTGGCGCAGGAACTGGAAAGAATGCTCGGGGCGCCAGAAGGAGCCAGAGCCGAACAGCGCAAATTGTTCGGCCTGAGCCTGCCGTTTGGTCACGACACGATTGAAGCTTGGATGCGAAGTCGATACCCCGTTTGGCTACAGTTTCATAAAAAAACCCTAGGCAAACAGAATGCGGCACCGTTGGCTGCAGCCGACGCGTAAGCCCTCTGTTACTCGTCGTCGTCTTGGCCCTGATAGCGCTCGTTGTTGGGGTTCAGCTGGTTCGAGTGATTATCCATGCTGTCGTCGTAGGCGTCGTTGTTAGGGTTCATGCTATCGCTGCGGTCGTCGTTTGGGGTTCGGCTCATGGTTAATCTCCTTGTTGTGCCGGTAAAATTTACCGGTAAACCCAGTGTAGTCGGGTGCTCGAGAGACTGCACTATGACAGTTTGGAAAACATGAATACCCCCGATGTGCGCGGCGAGAACGAACCCGGCAATGTCGGCGTCATATGGCGGTCGCGTCGGACCGAACAGCAGCGAAAGGCGCTAATGCGGGCATCGGTGCTTGCATGTCGCATGCTGCCCCTACTACATCCAACGCCCCAATCGTCGCTTTTTTACGAACGGTACGACGTCACTCCGGTAACGCCGCTGATTCGCTGCGCGGGGGCAGGCTTAATGCGATGAATGTAGCGGTCGAGATGTACCCGGAGGATGTCCTAGGGCAGGTACCTTCAGTTGTCGATAGAGTCATTGAGCAGTCTTGTTCTCTTACAGTACTTCCGGCCGACGACCCGTGCCACTCGTTCACTGACTTGCTAGACGGCGCGGGGAACCGATGACGGGGATGTGCTTCGCGTTGGCTGGACGGACGCGATAAAGACCACCCTCTCATCAAGTAATCGCAGCTTGGCGTTGAAAAGCAGCTTAGCGTTGAAGTTGCTCGATAAACATCCCCCAAAAGTATTCTGAGGCTCCCTGCTCGGACAATTGGGAGTTTTGCTCGCCGCGGTGGAACTGCATCCCCATCGGTTTGAAATGCATTGCCTGACTATCGGACTCGATAGTCAGCATCTCGTTGAACGAGTTAGCCCCTGCGTCCGCGCTGTACGAGAATGATAGTGATGAGGAGCCCCTACCCAGCCCACCTACACGTATCGAACACTCAGCAACCGTTTTCCCCTCGCGGTAGATAGTCGCAGAGAACGCTTGGCCAGCCAGCGGCAGAAAGCGTACTTGGATACTCTGGTTGCGAGCGGCAAGCTCGTCCAGTGAAGCACTGAAGAACTTGGCCATGTAGTCAAACGTGTCGTGCAAGAATTTATCGCGGTCAAAGTCCGTAAACTCCTTCTTGAGTCGGAGATTACTAGACCTTGGCCTTTCCTGCGCTGACTGTCCCAGCGCCTGCATGGCACTAGATGCAGCAGGTTGGCCGACATCTGCCACAGGCCGCGCAATGTCCCACCCTGGGTCAAACCCTCTGCCCATCAGCGTCGCGGCCTTTGGTGCCACCCGAGCCATACCCTCGACTGCTTTGCGAATCTGCTTGGCCACGTCTGTCCACGCCTCTGCCTGATTCGGCCAGGTGGTCACGGCCTTGCCGTCCTTCGGAACTGCCAGAAGCTTGCCAAACGGTGCAGTATGCCAATCGCAGGGCTCAAGAATAACCGGAATTACGCGCGCCGTGCCCTCAGCCTCCCGTTCAAGCGCTCGGTTCATCTCGATGGAATAGCAATATCGGGAGGCCAAGAAGTCCGCGCTAACGAGCAGGAGAATTACGTCAGCGCTTTCCAAATTCTGGTCAATCGCTGTATCTATGTTTGAACCAGCCGTAATACCTCGGTCATGCCAGGTCTCAATTAGCCCTTGGTTCTTCATGAGCGAGAGGTGCACTTCGAGCCGGTCGCGCAGCGCCTCGTCGGCATGGCAGTAAGAAAAGAAAAGTTTGGCCATCGTTGATTCTCTTAAGCAGTCGTATGTTGTTGTGTGTGGCCGCCGCTGTCGGTGCTCGAAGCGACATCGCTTAGGTTCTGCAAAATGCCGCACTCCTGGACGAGATGAGGTTGCTCGCATTGGTGGCGCAACTTCATCAGTTGCTGTTCTAAGCTCTGGAGCTTGTGCATTTGCACCTGGATGAGTTCAATGTGGTGGTCAAGCAAATCATTGACCCCCTGACATCCGCTGGTCGGTTGCGCTTGGAACTCCAGCAGAATCCGTATGTCGGGGATGCTCATCTGCAATGAGCGACAATGTCGTATGAACTGAAGCCGCTCTAAGTGCGGCGGCATGTACTGCCGATATCCAGATTCGCTGCGAGACGGCGCCGGCAATAGTCCTGCCTTCTCATAGTAGCGAACGGTCTCAACGTCGCACCCCGATTGCCTAGCCAGTTCTCCGATACGCATAAGTTCTCCAAAACGCTTGACCCTGTAGCCACTACAGGGTTTCTAATGTAAGCATACTCGAATTTGAAAGTGCTCACATGCCCCCCGAAAGTAGCAAGGATTGCTGTTCACCAGCTCCTGCTGATGCTCCTCAGGCGCTGACTTTGGAACTACGCGACCAATGGGTTGCGGAGGTTGACTCGACAGATGCGCTGGCGACTGCTTGCTGCTCAAACGACAATGCGATGCCGCGTGCACTAAGCCGCTTTTCGTCGAGTTCGAGCTTAGACGATGGAACGGAAAATCGTTCAGCCAGCCCGGCAGCTGCCTCATGTTGCGCGGCGAAGGGACAAGCCACAACGACCGCTGAGGACGCGCCCTTGCCACCCGCAGGAGCGGAAGTTGTGCGGTATCGCATCTCGAACATGGACTGCCCCACCGAGGAGCGGCTCATCCGTAACAAGGTCGAGCCGATAAAAGGCGTTCTTCGACTCGACTTTAACCTCATGAGTCGAATGCTTACGGTCCACCATGAGCTCATGAGTCCAGACCCCATCTCCGCTGCCCTACGGTCTGTCGGAATGAATGCGGAGCTAGTCGACGAAACTGCAGCGACTCAGCGTAACGATGGCGTGTCGGCGGGCCTCACGACGAGTCAAAAATCCCTGTTAGCAGTGTCTGGAGTCACTGCAGCCGCTGCGGAAGCGTTTGCTTGGACAACACACACGGACTCCTCCCCCCTCGTGATAGCCCTGGCGCTTATTTCTATCGCCACCGGCGGCATTCCAACTTTGAGGAAAGGGCTAATCGCGCTACGAACACTCACTCTTGATATCAATTTCCTGATGAGCCTCGCGGTCATCGGCGCAGTTGTAATCGGTCAGTGGCCAGAGGCCGCAATGGTCGTCTTCCTCTTCGCTGTCGCCGAGCTAATCGAAGGCCTATCACTCACCAGGGCGAGGAACGCCGTCCACAGTCTCCTCAAGCTCGCGCCTGACGTGGCTAACCTTCGGTCACCTAACGGTGAACTGCGCGAAGTACCGGTCGAAGCGGTACAAATCGGCGATGTCCTTTTAGTGAAGCCTGGTGACCGCATCCCGCTCGATGGCGTCGTCCAGGCCGGCGAGTCCTCAGTAAACCAGGCACCTATTACAGGCGAAAGTGTACCTGTCGACAAAGCAGTCGGTGACCAGGTTTTTGCCGGCACCATCAATGAGCGAGGGGTCCTGGAAGTCAAGGCGACATCGGACAGCCGAAACAGCACTCTCGCCAAAATTGTTCGAGTAATCGAGGAAACGCAAAGTAATCAGGCGCCGACCCAGCGTTTTGTCGATGTCTTCGCACGTTACTACACTCCTGCTGTGGTCCTCCTGGCGTTGTCGGTCGCGCTAGTCCCGCCGTTGGTATTTGGCGGAGAATTTGCCCCATGGCTCTACAAGGCCCTAGTCCTCTTGGTCATCGCCTGCCCTTGTGCCCTGGTCATCTCCACGCCGGTGACTATCGTGAGCGGCCTTACTGCTGCAACAAGGATGGGCATTTTGGTGAAAGGTGGCCAGTTCCTTGAAACCGGCTACAGACTTCGGGCTATCGCTGTAGACAAAACGGGTACCCTAACGACTGGCCGTCCGAAAGTCACCGAAGTAGCAACGACGTCGCCCCTATCAAACGAAGACGTTCTGCGTATCGCCGGCAGTCTGGACATCAACTCGTCGCATCCTCTGGCGAGTGCGATTGTCGCTACCGCCGTATCAAGTGGCGCACCTATGCCTGTAACTTCCTTCGAATCGCTGCCAGGACGTGGAGTCCGAGGCGTCATCGGCGGCGTTGCATACCACTTAGGTAACCGGCGTTTGATAAGGGAGATGGGCCTCATCACCCCCGCGGTAGAGCAAGTTCTCGCCGCACTCGAAGAACAAGGAAAGACGACAGTCATTCTGGCCGATGCCACGTCAGTATTAGGTGTGATTGCAGTTGCGGATACGGTTCGCCCGGAAGCCGCGCTGGCCATCGGCCGCTTGAAGGAAATGGGCATTACCACTGTGATGCTCACTGGCGATAACGACCGAACGGCGCAGCATGTTGCAAAGCTAACGGGAATTAGCACGGTTCTCGCGCAGCTTCTTCCAGAGCGGAAGCTACAAGAAGTTGAAGAACTTCAAAGGCAATTCGGCATGGTCGGCATGCTTGGTGACGGCATCAACGATGCTCCGGCGTTGGCCAAGGCGGACATCGGTTTTGCTATGGGGGCCGCCGGCAGCGACACCGCCATCGAGACTGCGGACGTGGCGCTCATGAACGACGACCTCACAAAACTTGTTTCGTTTGTTTCCCTCAGCCGCTCGACCCATGCGATTCTGATTCAGAACATAGTCCTTGCCCTCGGCATCAAAGCCGTCTTCTTTGCTCTTGCGCTAGCTGGTTCTGCGACATTGTGGATGGCCGTGTTCGCTGACGTCGGAGCAAGCCTACTGGTCGTCTTCAACGGACTTCGCCTGCTGAAACCTAGCAAAGCTAGGTCATAGACCACGCCGATATTGTGAGCCCACACTTGGCCTTAACCATACTTATGCTATCGTCCGCACCGTGAAAAGACTTCTCCTCATCCTGTTAATGTTCGTGCTGCCTGCCCAGTATTCTTGGTCAGCCGCTGCCTCATATTGCCAGCACGAGACCAGAGCTTCCCTGCATTTCGGGCACCATGCGCATGAGCATGAGGCGCAGTCCGGCGCGGCCGACGACGACGGAGAAGTCGAAAAAGTGCACGCAGACTGCGAGTATTGCCACCTTTTCTCTCATGCCTTTTTCACCAGTACCTCCGACGAGTCTCCGAGTCCTGAAGCACGTCGTCACGCAGCACTCAGAACGCTGAACTACTCGTCACATATCCCAGAGGGCCCCTCAAAGCCCGACTGGCATTTCGTCGCCTAGCCGCGACGAGACTCCCTCCGTTATTGCCTAACAAGGGGTCCCGTCGAATTTCATCCAAATTTCGGAGAATTCGATGTATCGACCAATCATTCCGCTTCTTGCGGTGGCATTGAGCTGTCCAGCTTTTGCCCAAATATCGGCACGTCCGCCTGCGCAGCTCGGGCATCCGATGCCGTCAAATGCTGCAAACCAAACGCGTGAAGCCTCAGGCCCGTTGTCCCTACAAGCCGCGCTTCGCTTGGCACTGCAGGCGAACCCTGAACTGCGTGCAGCCGAACACGAGGTCCAGGCCGTAGAGGCAGCCACCATGCAGGCCCGGGCATTACCGAACCCGACTCTTGAGATTGGAGTCGAAGACACCAGGCGCGAGACCAGAGAAACTACTGTTCAGCTCAGCCAACCGCTTGAATTAGGGGGGAGGCGTGCCAGCCGTGTGAGTGCAGCTGAACGGGCCCAGGACGCGGCACGGGCTGACCTTGGCGTCAGGCGAGCTGCGGTGCAGGCTGACGTCATCACGGCATTCATGAACACGGTAGCAGCACAGGAGCGTTTGCGACTTTCCCAAGAATCGCAAGACGTCGCCGACAGAGTGACGACTGCGGTCTCCAAACGCGTGCAAGCAGGAAAAGCCTCGCCTGTAGAGGAAACCCGGGCGCGTGTCGCGCAATCGTATGTTCGTCTCGAGGTGTCAAAATCGCAAAGTGAACTAAACAACGCTCGGCTTGCTTTGGCCTCTACGTGGAAAAACGTCTCTCCGCAATTCCAGCATGCCGTTGGCACGGCATCCACTCTCCCCGAGCTTCCAAGGTGGGAAGTGCTAGCTGCTAAGTTCTCGTCATTGCCTGCAGTAGTGCGCGCTCATGCAGAAGTGGCTCGTCGTGAGGCCCTCGTCGCAGTTGAACAGAGCCGCCGTACTCCCGACGTCGCCATTACGGCCGGCATAAAGCGGTCGGCTGAGCTGGGTCGAAATCAGGCGGTCTTTGGCCTCTCGGTGCCTCTACCTCTCTTCGATAGGAACCGTGGAAACGTCCTTGAAGCACTGCGTCGAACAGATGTTGCAAAGGATGAGTTCGAAGTTGCTGAGACCAAGACCTACAACGACCTTGCCCAAGCGTACGAACGGCTGCGCGTGTCTCGTCATGAGGCTCAGGTACTCGCCGCCGAAATTCTTCCAGGTGCCCAAAGCGCATATGACGCAGCCGTTAAAGGATTTGAGTTCGGCAAGTTCGCATATTTCGATGTGCTAGATGCCCAGCGCACTCTTATCCAATCGAAAGCGGATTACCTGCGTGCGTTCTCTGAATCGCATCGTGCCGCCGCGGACATCACACGTATTACCGGCGTAGACATGCCGAACATCGAACACTAAGAGACGAAAATGGACAGCAAAATTTCAAAGAAACAGCTGGCGTACATCGTCGGCATCCTAGCCGTAGGCGTCGTCCTGGCGCTCCTTATCATGTTGACTAAGCCACGGGCCCCGGCCGCCGAGGCAGGTGAGTCAGAGCATGCGGAGGAACAGGTTGCGAGTAAGGCGGAAGGCGAAGCTGGTGAAGACTCCCATGAAGCCGAAGAGGCGCATTCCGACAGCGTCAAGCTCACGGACGCTCAAATCTCAGCTTCAGGAATCAAGGTATTAAAGGCCGGGCCAGCTACGATTCGTTCTACGCTCACTCTTCCGGGAGAGATTAAGTTCAACCAGGACAGGACGGCACAGGTTGTCCCACTCCTGGAGGGAACCGTACAGGCAGTACACGCGGACATAGGTCAATCAGTGAAGAAGGGGCAAGTGCTAGCCGTTATCGCAAGCGTGGAACTCTCTGACCTGCGTAGCCAACTGCTCACTGCCGAGAAGCGGCTATCGCTTGCTAAAACGACCCTCGCGCGCGAGAAGAAACTGTGGGAAGAAAAAATCTCGGCAGAGCAGGACTATCTGCAGGCCCGCCAGGCCATGCAAGAAGCAGAAATCGACTATCGCAACGCGGAGCAAAAGCTACGCGCTCTTGGCTCTAGCGCCCATTCCAAAGGCGGGTTGAACAGCTATGAGCTCCGGGCTCCCTTCAACGGTGTAGTCGTAGAAAAGGCGGTCTCTCTGGGTCAGTCAGTCAAAGAGGACTCGTCGCTCTTTACCGTTGCCGACCTCTCCACCGTCTGGGCGGATGTCGCGGTGCCGGCCGGTGACCTCGGTAACATGCGTGTTGGGGAGCAGGTCACGGTTAGAGCGAGCGCGCTTGAAACTGAAGCCGTCGGGAAGATTGCATACGTCGGCTCGCTGCTCGGTGCTGAAACTCGCACTGCCACCGCCCGCATTGTCCTCCCCAATCCCGCCCTTTCCTGGCGTCCGGGACTGTTCGTCAACGTCGAGGTACAGCTCCAGTCGAATCAGCGGGAAGCCCCGGTCACGGTTGCAGCGGCCGCGATTCAAACTGTTGAAGAGAAGCCAACGGTATTTGTCCGTATGCCTGGAGGCTTCCGAGCGGAGCACGTGACTCTTGGCCGTAGAGATACTGCGACGGTCGAGGTGACGAAGGGGCTCGCCCCAGGCACCGAGTACGCTGCCGGCAACAGCTTTGTAATCAAAGCGGAGCTGGGTAAATCCAGCGACGAAGATTCTCACTAAGGCGGAGCGCACTCATGTTCGAACGTCTAATCCGCTTTGCCATCGCGCACCGATGGCTGGTCCTTCTAATCGTCATCGGTATGGCGGCGATTGGAGTCTACAACTATCAACGTCTCCCCATCGACGCGGTCCCGGACATCACGAATGTTCAGGTCCAAATTAACACTGCGGCGCCCGGGTTCTCGCCGCTCGAGTCGGAGCAACGGGTAACGTATCCTATCGAGAACGTAATGGCCGGTCTGCCGAATCTTGAGCAGACAAGGTCCATTTCTCGTTACGGACTTTCGCAAGTGACGGTGACGTTCAAAGACGGGACCGACATCTACTTTGCCCGGCAGCTCGTGAACGAAAAGCTGCAGGAGGCAAAGGAGCGCTTACCTGCGGGCGTCACCCCGGAAATGGGCCCCATTTCGACGGGTCTCGGAGAAATCTACCTCTGGACAGTAGAGGCGGATGAGAACGCACGCAAGCCCGATGGGACACCGTACACGCCAACGGACCTTCGGGAAGTTCAAGATTGGATTATCAAGCCGCAGCTTCGCGTTGTGCCCGGTGTCACTGAGGTCAATTCCATTGGTGGATACGTGAAGGAGTACCACGTCGCACCCAATCCGCAGCGCCTGGCCGCATACGGCTTCACGATGAAAGACATCGTCGAGGCGATTGACCGTAACAACAGCACTGCGGGCGCCGGGTATATCGAGCGTCGGGGCGAACAGCTTCTGGTTCGCGCACCGGGACAGGTACGGTCGCTTGATGAGATTGCGAGTATCACCTTGAGAACCGCTCAGGGAATCCCTATTCGCGTTCGCGATGTGGCTGAAGTAAGTATTGGCCAAGAGCTTCGTACTGGCGCCGCGACTGACAACGGACGCGAGGTGGTGCTCGGAACGGTCTTCATGCTTATCGGTCAGAACAGCCGTGCCGTCTCCCAGGCGGTCGACCTGAAGATGAAGGAGATTAATCGAACCCTTCCGAAAGGCGTGCATGCAATAACGGTCTATGACCGAACGGTGCTGGTCGACAAGGCTATCAATACCGTTAAGAAGAACCTGGTAGAGGGCGCGTTGCTCGTCGTTGCAGTGCTGTTTCTCTTCCTGGGAAACATCCGCGCTGCAATCATCGCTGCAATGGTCATACCGCTTTCGATGCTCTTCACCTTTACAGGCATGGTCACTTACAAGGTCAGCGCTAACCTGCTTAGCTTGGGGGCCCTAGACTTCGGCATCATCATCGACGGGGCCGTGGTTATCGTCGAAAACTGTGTGCGAAAGCTTGCAGAAGCGCAGGGACGTCTCGGGCGCCCGCTGACTCGAACGGAACGCTTTGAAGAAGTGTTCGCAGCGTCGCGCGAGGCGCGCCGGCCGCTACTCTTCGGCCAGCTCATCATCATGGTGGTTTACCTGCCCATCTTCGCCCTCTCTGGGGTTGAAGGCCGGATGTTCCATCCGATGGCGATAACCGTCGTCATCGCCCTGCTCGGAGCCATGATTCTTTCGATTACTTTCGTTCCTGCCGCCGTAGCGCTGTTCATCGGTAAGTCGGTGGCGGAAAAGGAAAGCAGATTGATGCACCAAGCCAAGCGGCTCTACGAGCCGCTCCTTCGCAAGGTCATGGCTAACGGTCCTGTCGTCATTACGTTCGCCGTGGTCAGCATCTTACTGTCGGGCCTCCTAGCGACGCGTCTTGGCAGCGAATTTGCGCCAAGCCTGAACGAGGGAGACTTTGCCATCAACGCAAACCGCATCCCGGGTACAAGCTTGTCCCAAACAGTAGCTATGCAAGCTCAGCTCGAACGTGAGCTGAAAGCCAAGCACCCGGAAATTGAACGGGTGTTTGCCCGCACAGGAACGTCTGAGGTAGCCTCTGACCCGATGCCGCCAACGATGTCTGATGGTTACGTGATGCTCAAGCCAGAAGCACAGTGGCCGAAGCCGAAAAAGTCCCGCGACGAGTTGCTCGAGGCGATTCAAGCAACTGCAGCAACTCTGCCTGGTAACGCCTACGAGTTCTCTCAGCCAATCCAGCTCCGGTTTAACGAACTCATCTCTGGGGTCCGTAGCGACGTTGCTGTCAAAGTGTTCGGTGACGATATGGAGGTGCTCACCGAAACTGCTGAGCGACTGTCCAAGGCCTTGGCGAAAGTCGCTGGCGCGACTGATGTGAAAGTTGAGCAGGCAACCGGCTTGCCGACGCTAACGATAAATATCGATAGAAACAAAGCATCGAGATATGGCCTGGACATAAGCGATGTCCAGAACGCTGTCGCTACTGCTGTAGGGGGTACGGAAGCGGGAACGGTATTCGAAGGAGACCGTCAATTCGGCATCGTAGTCCGGCTTCCGGAGGGCACTAGGAACGATTTGGATTCGATGGGACGCCTGCCAATTGCGCTCCCCCGCTCCGAGCAATCGACCTCTGGCCCGCGATTCATTCCGTTGCGTGAGGTTGCTACTCTGGAGGTTGGCCCTGGGCCTAACCAGATTAGTCGAGAAAGCGGAAAGCGGCGCGTTGTCGTGTCAGCGAACGTTCGCGGGCGAGACATCGGTTCTTTTGTGAACGAAGCCCGGGCGTCGATTGAAAAGTCCGTGTCGGTACCTGCAGGGTACTGGACAGTGTGGGGTGGCCAGTTTGAGCAGTTAGAGTCAGCGACCGGCCGGCTAAAAGTTGTAGTCCCGCTGGCTCTGCTTCTAGTGTTCACTCTGCTCTTCGCGATGTTCGGGAACCTTCGAGATGGGTTGATTGTGTTTTCCGGGATTCCGTTCGCGCTTACCGGTGGAGTGCTCGCACTATGGCTCCGTGGGATTCCGCTCTCAATCTCAGCCGCTGTCGGCTTCATTGCGCTATCAGGTGTTGCGGTGCTAAACGGACTGGTAATGGTCTCGTTTATCAAACGCCTGCAGGAAGAAGGAAGGCCACTTCATGACGCCATCCACGATGGGGCGTTGACCCGTCTGCGACCAGTGCTCATGACCGCTCTCGTGGCTTCAGTCGGGTTTATCCCAATGGCCATCGCAACTGGGACTGGCGCCGAGGTCCAGAGGCCGCTGGCAACGGTCGTCATTGGCGGCATTCTTTCCTCTACGGCGCTGACGCTGCTTGTTCTGCCAATCTTGTACCGGTTCGCCTATCGCCGCAGAAATGGTGTCATGGTGGCTGGCATGAAGCAGGAAATTATCTCTTAACCGGTTCCAGCAGCGGCTGAGGGAATAGCTCGGCCGCTGCGGATTAAATGCACCTACGCATTGGCATTATTTGCAAAGGTAAGCGTTGTTGGCCCCCTCTTCGCACAGGCAATAAAGAATCTTAGCAGTTTCATTAACGCCCGCGCGCCGGCACGGAAGAACTACTTAATAAGCAATACCAACCGATGTTCTAAACACGCGTGGAATTTGCTGTATCAGTCGATTCAAGCGTTGTCGTGATAAATTGCTGACTCCACATATCAGAAAAGATAAGCTATGCCAACCTATCAGGAATACCAGGAACAAATTGCAAAGTTGCAGATTCTTGCCGAGCAAGCACGCCAAGATGAGCTTAATGATGCCCGTCGAAAAGTTCGTGAGCTCATGGATGCGCACAAGCTATCGCCATCCGACTTTGCTGAGCCAAACAAGAAGGCAAAGCAGTCAGAGAAAAAAGGCACGGTTCAGGCTAAGTATCGCGACCCGGACTCCGGAGCAACTTGGACGGGCCGCGGCCGGGCACCACGTTGGCTCAACGGTCGAGACAAAGAGAAATTCCTTATCAAATAACAGGTAGTTCCATCCTGATAAATTGAAATGGCTGTCGGTTTAACGGCGGTACGCTCAGTCATTTGCAGTCATTAGCGCAGCAGCTCCTGCTGCCTGCTGCCTCACTGATGGCCTTCAGCTCCGCATTCACTTCTTCATCGCCCAGGCTGTACACGGGTGCGAATCCGCCGCCTGGAGTCCTGAAGTTCGTGGTCTGGCCCTGATAGACACGCGCGGCTGTCCACTGGACTCGGCTGTTGTACACGTAGCTGCGCAAGTCGAACTTCAAAGTCTCGGGACTGTCAGCCGTACCGGCAGCCCGAACGCCAGGAGCGACAACTCGCTGAGCGATGTATTCGCCCGACAAGATTTCCTGCCAAACCCGCTTCGTTACCTTATCGCCCCGGTAGGCCGCTCTCCCTCCGTATCCAGCGACAGGCTTGAAGAACAGATTGCGTCGCTCGTTCCACAATCGTTCCGCGTTATTGGTCGTGACGCTCTCGGTGAAAGGCACGTTGGCAACTAATATGTCGATAGTATCTTGGGGCACTCCCAGCCCTTCGAGCGTTGTGGCGTCACTCAGTATGGTGAGATTGCGCTTGTTCGCGTAGAGGGCATGAGCTTGAGGATGCGGGGTGAGTACAACCGCATCGTCACAGTACGCGTCATGCAAAGCACGCGACTCCGGCGCCTCAAGCATGAAATCAGTCAGCCGGTTGTAGACCAAGTCAATCATCAGCTCACCAAACCACAGCGCGCCGTCTCTGAAAACAAGTTCACTCGGGTCTGTAATGACTGCATTGATATCGTTTTTGGCGAACAGCCGCTGAAACAGAATAAATTCCGGGTAGAGGTATTGTTGCTGAGGTTGAGTGTCGACTATCGCAATGGTTCGCAAAGGCGAAGCTCGCTTTGCGCAGGCCCATTCGGCCTGGAACATCTGCACTATCTCGTCCTCGAACATTGCGCCGGAAAGGACAGCTTGTGCCAGCTGCGTATCGTCTAGGCAGCAGGTTCGATGCGCCTTTGCCATAGCAGCGTTGAGCATCGCACCTCCAGCATTTGTGTTTATTTCGATGAGGCCGAGGTTCGCGCCGTCCGGATGGAAGTCGTATCCGAAAAACACTCCTCGTGCGCCGTTTGCCCCTCTCTTGGCAATGTCGGGCGCATCAGCCAGTACAAGCTCCTGGTACGCGGGCAACTCAATGACAGACTCAAGGGCACGCACTACCTCCTCGATTCTGTCCGCCTGAGTCCTGGAGATAAAAACGGGCCGTGCCGAGAACAGGTAAGGGCATCGCTCCTCTATCAGCTCGAAAAGCATGTTGTCGTGCAGTTCGCAGGACAACGCCGACTTCAAAGCAGACTTATCCAAGCTGCTGCAAAAGCAGGAACTGTTGAGCTGTTCTGCTGGCAACCTCGTCGAGTCGTATTCGCTTGTCTGGTTGTCGGCAACGATGTCGGAATTTCGCATATGGTCCCTATCCTGGGTGCGAGCTCATGGCTCGGGTGCTCGGCGCCGCATGCCCGCGAAGGCGTAACGCGTTAGTAATTACAGAGACCGAGCTGAGGCTCATGGCGAGCGCGGCAACCATGGGTGACAACAGCTGTCCGGTGAAGGGATACAGCACTCCTGCAGCCAATGGAATCCCGAGCGCGTTGTAGACGAAGGCAAAGCCGAGGTTTTGCCACATATTCCGTACCGTCTGTACAGAGATGGAGCGAGCGACCGCAATGCCGCGTAAGTCCCCCTTCACGAGGGTGATGTGGGCACTATTGATGGCCACGTCCGTCCCGGTACCCATGGCGATGCCCACATTTGATTTAGCGAGCGCCGGCGCGTCATTGATACCGTCGCCGGCCATTGCAACGATGCGCCCTTCTTTTTGCAGCTTGTCGACCAATGCGAGCTTGTCCTGGGGCTTCACTTCGCCGTAGAACTCGTCTATTCCAAGTTTTGAGGCAACAGAGCGCGCCGTCGTGATTCCATCCCCGGTAGCCATCACAACAGTTATCCCATCGTTACGGAGGTTCGTCAGCGCCTCTACTGTCGTGGCTTTGATAGGGTCAGATACTGCCAGGAGGCCTACTAGCACGCCCCCCTCGGCAAGGTACATTACGCTGGCACCCTCGGCTCTCAAGCTCTCAGCAGGTCCCGTGAGGGCGTGCCAGTCGACATCCATAGACTCCATCAGCGCGGTATTTCCGAGTGCAACCCGCTTTCCGTCGACGGTACCCGTCACCCCAATACCGCTGGCAGACTCGAAGCTTTCAGGCTTTGATAGCAAAATCCCTCTGCTCTTTGCCTCAGCTACGATTGCGTGAGCCAGCGGGTGCTCGCTGCCCTGGTCAAGGCTGGCGGCGAGCTCAAGGACGTACTCGTCGTCGTACCCTGGCGCCGCGACAACGGTGTTGAACGCCGGCTTTCCTTCCGTTAGCGTGCCCGTCTTGTCCACAATGATGGTGTTCACCTTTCGAAGGTCCTCGATAGCAGCCGCATCGCGGAACAGCACTCCCTGTGTTGCGGCCCTTCCTGTTGCCGCCATGATGGACATCGGCGTCGCCAAACCCAAGGCACATGGGCAAGCGATTATGAGAACAGACACTGCATTCACAAAGCCAAAGACCCAACTTGGCTCGGGTCCGAAGAGGCCCCAAACGACAAACGTAAGAACAGCGATGACCGCGACGACGACGACAAAATAGCCTGCTACCGAGTCAGCCAGACGCTGCATTGGCGCGCGCGAACGCTGGGCCTGCGAAACCATCTGAACAATTTGTGACAGCATGGTTTCTGAGCCGACTTTCTCTGCAGTCATTACGAGGCTGCCGCTTGTGTTGATGGTCGCGCCTATGAGCCGGTCGCCAGGTCGTTTTGTGACGGGCACGGGCTCGCCTGTAAGCATCGACTCGTCAACTGCGCTTTCCCCTTCCGACACCAGTCCGTCTACCGGGACCTTTTCGCCTGGGCGAACTCTGAGGGAATCTCCGACGTGTACATGGGTCAGGGGAACATCTTCTTCGCTCCCGTCGGAAGCGATGCGGCGTGCGGTCTTGGGAGCCAGACCCAGCAACGATTTGATAGCAGCAGAGGTTTGCGAGCGCGCACGGAGCTCGAGGATTTGACCGAGCAGCGTCAGCGAAACGATTACTGCCGCCGCCTCGAAGTAGACACCGATGCGACCATGGCTCGCGAAAGTGACCGGGAAAGCGTTTGGCGCTAAAGTGGCAACGACGCTATAGCCATACGCAGCCATGACCCCTGAGCCAATGAGCGTCCACATATTCGGGCTCCTGCGCATGAGGGACTGGAACCATCGCACGAAGAATGGCCAGGCGGCCCAGATAACGACCGGTGTGCTCAGCGCTAACTCAATCCAGTTCTGCCCAGGTAAGCCTGCTGGGAAAAGCATATGGCCGAACATTGCCAACGCAAATACAACTACTGTCAGAGGTAGCGTCCACCAGAAGCGCCGACGGAAGTCCACTAGCTCGGGGTTTTCTTCGTCATCCAAGGAAGGAAGTTCGGGCTCCAATGCCATGCCACAAATTGGGCAGTTACCTGGCATGGCCTGTCGAATCTCGGGGTGCATCGGACAGGTGTACGTAGTCCCTGCTGGAGCGTCCGTTGGACGAATTTCTGCCGGTTTCGCGACAGCCAAATAACTCTCCGGCGCGGCTCTGAATTTCTCCATGCACTTTGGGCTGCAGAAGTGATAGACCTCGCCCCCGAACGTAATTTCTCGCTCAGGGTTTGGTCCGACCTTCATCCCACACACTGGGTCAGTGAACGGTTTCGCGTCTGTCGGTTGGTTAGAAGAAGGCATGCTGTCTCCTACGTGAACATGACCTGTGAGTTGCACTCCAGAGTGCTTATGCGCTTTGTGGTCGCCATGCGTTTCGGTCGTCATACGTAGCTCCTAAAGACTTGCAGTTAGCTCATTGAACCAAAGCGTGATGACTCACTGTAGACCCTCCCACAGTTGGAAGGTCAAGCAGTTCTTTGACGATTCAGATACCGCTTGAAGATGCGGTATCTGAACTTCCTACTTCTGCCGAGGTTTAGCTTTGCGCTGCCATTCGCTGGCACTCAGCCGCGCACTGCCGACAGGCTTCTGCACACTTTTGGCAATGGTCCATTTGATGCTGTCCGCACTCATCGGCGCAGGCTTTGCAGATTTCTGCGCACATACGGCAAGCCGCTGCGGCGTGTTCGCTCCCGCGCGCCACCAGTGCTGCAGCAAAGCGGCAGGCCTGTGCACAGTCCATATCCAAAGCGATGCACTTTGCCATCGCTGCCACGTGTTCCTCCTTCAAACACATTGCTGCACAGTTGTCGCAAGCGTTGGCGCAGGCGTTGCATGCATCGATACAGCTTTGAAAAGAATTCATGTCCATGTCGTTCTCCAAATGTGAAGGTCAAGTTACTCGTAGTACGAAATTGGGTCGCTTTTGAGGCGACCCAAGCGGCGTGACGATTAATCTAGTCTGCGTACGTTTGCAACCGGTACGAAGTCACAGTCACGGAACTGCTTGCACAGCATTTCCCTCATGTCGTTAATTGAGTTCTTCTGCATCGTTACGATGTTGTCGCAGTACCGGCGAAGACCATCGTGAGACAGGTCGCTTTTGACCTGACATTCGATGCTAGGGCTTAGCGCAGCAAAGTGGTGGCTGCTAAACACCTTGAGAAATTGTTCATCGAACTGGCGTCCAGCAGGGGTTCGCTCAAGCATTTGAATCATCTGCATCCCGGAGGGGGCGAGCTTAGGCACATATGAGATGCCGTACCATTCACGCAGCATTCGCTGCGCCTTCGCGATTTCCTCTCGCTGACCGCGGTTCGCTTGACGTGACATGGACCGAATTTCTTCGGCCGCTGCCTTAGGGATGCTTTCTGCGTAACCCGGCGTAGGTGTTGTACCTTCATCAGGATTAATGATGGCCGGGTCGCGGACACGGTCACTACCGGCCGCAAGTTCAGTCATGCGTAAGGCCGAGTAATGATGGTCAATGATGAAGGTCAAATAGTTCTTTTCGAATCGTGCGGTTCTTCTGTCGCCTGGACCTTCAGCTGATGCCGCGGACGAGAGAAGAACAGTGCCGGCAGCCGCGACAGCAATAGCCGCGTGACTCCAGCCTGAACGATGGGCGCGACCTGCCCTTCCGGTATTTGCGGAGAGTTTGGAATTCATGATTTCCTCTTAACGTAATGAAAACGATAACTTGCGTGCAAGTCGACGGCCGCCGTAACGAACCGGCAGACAGGGACAAGCTGGAATGCTTACAGGATTACGGAGAGATATTTGGGCGGTCGCTCTAAGCCAGCTGAGATGTGGCTTGCGAATATGCTAAGGGGCGTTACTATAGGGGAGTCGCTTTTGAAGGACTGAATTTTGGCCGAGTGCACTGAAGGGGGAGCACCTGCTCCTAGACCGCATGCTGCGCAAGGTTTGCATGAGCCGGTTTTCTTTGGATGCAGTTGGGACGGTTCGCCGGTTGAGTCATCCTCAACCATCTGCATACTGCCTGGGTCTTCGCACGGCATCTTCGAATTTACTCTCGCTTCACCGCCGCCAGGGGCCAAAATCATCGACTGTGTCTGTGCCCGTACGCAGCACCCTCCTACCACAGCAGCTAGTCCCTGTAGAGGGACCGCCACCAATAGGAGCCAGAGCATGCACACGCGGGCAAGACCTCGTTTCATGTTGGCAGTCTAACAGCGAGAAAAAACCCGGAGCACACCGTACCGGCAGGAAAACGTAGGTATGAAAACCCTACGCTGGCCTCCGAGGGTAGACTGGCGCCAGGCAACTACTTCGCAAGTACTCATCGCTTACTGTGGAGTATGCGCTCGCCCGCCAAGCAGCCTGCTGCCGTCTAACGTCACATGGCTGCTGGTGGCTGCTGTGAGGTCAGGACAGCGGCCGCAACTAATGCGGCTAGTAGAACAACGCTCTCAACAATCAAAACAACTCTTACAGACTCCAGCCCGGGCGTAGAGTGCCGTGCACGTGCAAGTCCGAACACCTTGTTATATCCACCGAGGACAAGTGCCACGCTTACAAAGCAAAGCTTCACTAAGAGTGCCGTCGTGTAGAGACTACTGGCAAACAGGTTGTCCACGGTTCCAACCCTGTTCCATGCATTGAACAAGCCCGTTGCGAATACTGCTACGACTGCGACCACAGCTGCTGCAGACATCGATTCCAGATAGTGAGCTTTTCGGTTCAAGTCAGGTTGCCCTGCGCCGTTGTCCATCGCTTTCCACGCTGAGACAGCTACTAAGCCCGTCCATGCGCCCATCGCAGTCAGATGGACTACCTCCGCTGCGAAAGGCAGAGTCCAGTAACCGTTTTCGCCGGCATGCCCCATTGACGCGCGTACAAACGCGAAGAGGCCTAGACCTGCCAGCACTGTCCACTCACGCCACACTGCAGTCGAACGAAGTGCTCGAATGACCAGTACTAGGGTAATCGCGAAAAATGAGATATAGCCGGCCCGCCCAATGCTTGTCATGGTCAACATCTGCCAGACTACGTCCTTGGCTTCTTGTAAGCCAACACCGCCCATTACGGCGGCGGATGCCCACAACATAGCGCCCGTCCCGAGTACGCCGAGTGTAGCTGCGGCGATGTCGCCTGAGCGTAGCAGGGCTTCAGCGTCGGTACGTGAGACACCTGACGCCACAAGCCAACGGCGCGCCAGCCATGAGCCGACAAGCCACGCGAACGCGGCGTTCAAGGCGACGACTGACCCAACTTGAAGGCCCAGGACGCTATCCACTTATTTCACCGAGAATGAGAACGTGCCCGTGCGGCGGTGACCGTCGTGACCAGCGACGGCCCATTTAACGGTATAAGTGCCAGTAGACAGACCTTTGGTTTGGAGACGCACAATTGCTGGGTTGGCGGTATCGACCTTCGCCTTATCGGTCTCAACGACCTTGCCGTCGGTATAAGTCAACGTCACGGTGCTAAACGCTTGCTCAACTTTCTCGTTGAAGGTCAGAGAAATTTCGGCCGGCGCCGTTTCCAATACAGCTCCTGGCGTCGGGTTCGAAGCTGTAAGCTTTGCGTGCGCCATCGCGAGCGGGGCTGCGAGGGTAGCTACCGCAAAGACGCATGCGGTTACGATTTTTTGAACGGTTTTCATGTTTGACCTCTATGTAGGTTTTGGTTACTTAGCTTTACGGGAAGACCAGTGAACATGCGTTATGAGCCACTTGTCACCTTGCTTTTCCAGTACGGCAGTCTCTGTCCCAAACGAGTGAACGTTCGTTCCTTTGAACTTGCCCTTTGTCTCCGTTTCGCGTGTGACGATGGCGATATTCCCCTCAATTCGCTCGTTCTGGCGAATGACCGTCTGGCTCGTCGCTTTGGCAAAGGCCATGTCACTTGGCAGATGGTGGCCAGCATATTCGTCGCGTGAACGCTCAACGTAACCCGACTCGAAAATCTGGATAGTCGAGGAGAGGAAGACGGTAGCCGCATCAGCCTTCCCCGCTGACAGCGCGTCATGAAACGCAGAGACGGTTTCGAGTGGAGTCGCAGCGAATGCCTGGAGGGACGCGGCAGAGAGCGCGATGGCAAAAAGTGTTTGGCGCATAGATTTTTATATGTTTGTAATGGTTGGGGACAGCACGACAAGCCGATTTTCGATTACTAGACTTGTCGTGCTCTTAACTGCTCTCGAACTTCTTACTTCTTCGGCGCTGCCCAAGATTTTTTCATCTCAGCCATGTGCGCTACTTCCTTCTTCTGCATTTCGACGAGCTTGTTCGCAAACTCCTTAACTTCGGCATGCTGGAGTTTTGGCGCTGCAGTTTGGGCCATTTTGATGGCGCCCTTGTGGTGCTGGGTCATCATGTCCACGAACTGCCGGTCGAACTGTTCACCCTTGGCGGAAGTCAGCTTTTCGCTTGACATCCCTTTCATCGACTCCGGCATCCCTGGCATCTTCATGTTCATCGCCTCCGGCTTGCCGGCATACCACTGCTCTTTCCATCCCTTGAGCTGGGCAATCTCTTTTTCCTGCTCGGCCATCATCTTCTTAGCCATGTCTTTGAGATGCTGGCTGTCAGTACGACTGTCTACCAAGCTGGCCATATGCATCGCCATCTGATGATGCATTGCCATCGTGTCCAAAAACTGCTGTTCGTAGGGCGCTTTTGCGGCGTTCGGTGAGCTCTTGTGCATCGAGTGCATATTCGCCATCTCGTGTCCGGCGCCGCCGTGCGAGCCGCTTTGATGCTGTGGCATAGCACTTGCTGACATAGCGATGAACATGAACGATGCGAGTGCGATTTTCGAGATTTTCATATTTACTCCTTGGTTGGTTGCAAACATACTCATCCCCTTGCGACTAGCGTCGACGGTGAGTTAGGACGACGACGCCTTGTACTAGCTGGCTACTTACTTCTGAACTGCGAGCTGCGTGACGACGTATCGTCCCTCGAGCTTTTCGGCGACAAACTTGATTTTGTCGCCCGCTTTAAGGGCATCAAGCGCCGACGCATCCTTTACCCCAAACACCATCGTCATCCCAGGCATGCCCAGATTTTCGAGTGGACCATGTTTGATGGTGAGGCGGCCGGTGTCTTTGTCTACTTTCTTGACTTCGCCGTCGGACATGGTCGTCTCCTGGCCGGCGATGGCAGTAGGTGCGTGATTTCCGTGGTCATGCGATTGGGCCATGGCGCCATTGACGGCGGTAAGCGCAAACGTAGCCGCGGCGAAGTGGGTGACGATTTTTGCGATTTTCATTGGTATCTCTTCTTTCAAGTTAGGTAGCGGTCGTTTCTAACCGCCAGTTGCACGTTCGATTCGGTTACTCAGCAACCCTATTTCCTGTCAGTGCCCGGAGTGGCCTGACGGTTTGCGGACGTTAAACTCTACGTTCTGCGCGGGCTTCGGCGCCGGCATGGACTGCCCGCCGGCCGACGTACTCCTAACCGCTTCAGGCGGCGCGCCATTCCATTCGTAGGCTAGAGTTCCGGCTGGGTGCTTGTACCAACCCGGGTCACTGTAATCGCCGCGCTTCTGGTCCTTACGGACCTTCATCACGGTGAACATGCCGCCCATTTCGACGCCGCCGAAGGGGCCCTGGCCACCCATCATCGGAAGAGTGTTTTCCGGCAGCGGCATCTCCATCTCACCCATTGAGCCGCCCGTAGAGCCCATTGCCATGTAGTCCGGAATGATTGAACTAATCTTCTTCGCAGCGTCGCGCTGGGAAACGCCAATCATGGTTGGGACGTCGTGGCCCATGGCGTTCATGGTGTGATGAGACTTATGGCAGTGGAATGCCCAGTCCCCAGGGTTATTTGCGACAAACTCGATGGCGCGCATCTGGCCCACGCCAACGTCAACGGTGACTTCTGGCCAACGCGATTCAGGCCGGGTCCAGCCCCCGTCCGTGCCAGTCACTTCGAATTCGTGCCCGTGCAGGTGAATCGGGTGATTGGTCATCGTCAAATTGCCGAAGCGAATACGCACACGCTCACCTTGTCGCGCGACCATCGTGTCGATACCAGGGAAGACGCGACTGTTGAACGTGAACAGATTAAAGTCCAGCATTGTCGAGGTCTTCGGGACGAAGCTTCCTGGCTCGATGTCGTAGCTACCAAGCAGGAATACGTAGTCGCGGTCGACTTTCATGAAGTTGGGATTCTTCGGGTGGGTCACCCAGAAGCCCATCATCCCCATGGCCATCTGCACCATTTCGTCGGCATGTGGGTGGTACATGAACGTGCCGGGCCGCTTAGCCTCGAACTCGTACACCATCGTCTTGCCAGGCTGGATGCCTTTTTGCGTCAAACCAGTAACGCCATCCATACCATTTGGCAGTGGTTGACCATGCCAGTGGATGCTGGTGTGCTCCGGCAGTCGGTTGGTCACGAAAATACGAACACGGTCACCTTCAACCACTTCGATGGTCGGCCCCGGTGAGGCGCCGTTATACCCCCACAGGTTTGCTTTCATGCCAGGCGCAAACTCACGCACAACCGGCTCAGCAACTAGATGGAACTCCTTGACACCGTTTTTCATGCGCCATGGGAGCGACCACCCGTTGAGCGTCACAACCGGGTTGTAAGGACGACCGTTCGGTGGCGGTTGTGGAACCTGCGTCGCAGCGCTCTGCATGATTACTGCTTCTGGGAGGGATGCTGCGCCGACTCGGCTGACCACCCCGGCCCCAACCAGTGCCGCGGCACCGGTGAACAAATCTCTACGTGAAACCATCTCAACTCTCCAATTAATGTTCAGCCGCTGGCGCGGAACTCGACGCTGCAACGGTTGGCTGTGAAACGGCCCCGCCACTGCCGTTTATGGCCGCTTGCAGCTCGGTCTCTGCAATCCAGAAATCTCGTTGCGCTTCAATGGCGCCGTTGACGCTCGTGATTTGGTCGCGCGAGTCAGCCAGCAATTCGAAAACACTGGCGAGCATCCCGTTGTACCGAAGGAGGACCTCTTCCGAAATCTGCTTTCTTAGCGGGACCACCTCGTCGCGATAGTGCTTGGCGACGTCATAGGTCGTGCGGTACGCCGAGTACGCTTCTCGCACTTCCGAGCGCGCGCGAACAGCAGCGTCGGCGGTGCGATTGACCGAGAGCATGTACGTTGCCTTCGCACGAGCACGTCGAGCCCCACCCCAGTCGAAGATAGGTAGCTCAAGCGATATTTCGTAGCCGTTCTCACGAGGCGCGCCGGTAGTGCTTTTGTTGGCGTATCCAGCGTCCAGAACATTGATAAAGCCTGTAGCGTTCGTCAGGCCCAGTGACCGAGCGGTAGCGTCAACGTCCCGCTTCGCAATCTGGATGTCGAGTCGCTGCTCCATCGCAAGAGCCTCGAGCGCTCCCGGCTCATTCGGCTTTTGGGGGATGTCTGGCAGACGGTCGGGAATCTTGTAGTTGACGTTCGAACCCCAGAGGCCTAGTAAGCGGACAAGTTGCTCTCGCGTTGCCGTAGCAGCGTGCCGGGCGCGGGCATACTGCGTCGTCGCCTCCGCGTAGAAAGCCTGCTCACGTGCCCTGTCCAGTTTGCTCCAGTTGCCAACCTTGGCTTGCTCCTGTGCGAGCTGGGCTCCAGCCTCGGCTGAAGTCACTACCTGGCTCATAAATTTCTCTGTCTGAGCAGCTGCAACAGCGCTGAAGTACGCACGACGTGTTTCGCCAGCCAGACGAACTGCTTCTGATGCAGCCGTTATCTTTGCTTGCTCGAATCGGCCCTGCTCAATAGTGCTTCGCAGTGGAATAGTCAGCAGACCAATAAGGTCAAACATCACGCTACGTTCGATTTCGACTTCGTCGCCGCCACGCATCCGGCTGAATGAAAAGCCCGGGTTACGCATACGGCCGGCTTGGACAAAGTCGGCTTCGGATACACCGAGCTCAGCGAGCGAAGCTTGAAGGCCGCGGTTGTTGAGCAATGCAATCTGCACCGCAGAGTCAGGCGTCAACGGCGCTGCCAGGAGCTTTGAGACTTGGGCAGAGCTAGCCTGCGCGTCGCTGTCGGTTCTTTCGCCGGTCACTCCAAAGCCGATACGGGGCTGCGTCAACTTCGAGACGTCGCTCGCCCCGCCGTCATTGGACAACGTCGAACATCCAGCTAAAACCGATACGGCAAGCAAGAGACTGGAAGTCTTGAGTAATGGCGTGAAAACGATAGGCTTCATTTCTTCGCCTCTTTTCCTTGTTGCTGATGCTGTTCATGCGACGCCTCATTCGCCGCACCCTTTGCAGGGGCTGGGCGAGTAGCATTGGCCTGCATTTTTTCCTGGCCCATCTGGTGTCCTGCATGCGGGTCGGGCTTTGGCACCGGCGCCATCTGGTGCCCGGCGTGTGGGTCAGGCTTTGTCACCGGCGCCATTTGATGACCCGCGTGTGGCTCCGGCTTAGTCATTGGTGCCATCTGGTGCCCTGCGTGGGGGTCCTGCTTTACCGCCGGTGCCATTTGATGGCCTGTATGCGCTGCCGGCGAACGTTGGCCAGTCGGGGCCGCTGGAGCGATAGCTTGAGCTGGCATCTGATGACCCGCATGTGGGGTCTGGCCAGCCGGTTCGGCTGGTGTTCCTTGGCCGGCGTGGGCGCCCGAAGTCGCGCCTTGAGTCGGCATCGTGTGGCCACTGTGGCTCCCTGCACCTTGCGCTGCTGGCGCGTGGCCCGCGTGAGCGCCACCGTGCATACCCTCATTCGCGACAGTAGCGTTAGCCTCTTTCCAAACTTTGTCAGGCGAGACGTTATCCGTAGCAGCCGGTATGTAAGTAGAGAAAGCGGATGTGTACGTCGTTTGTGAAACCTGCGCAGCCGGGTCGGCCGCTTTGAGTGAAGCTGGTGGCTCGCCCGCGACGGACGCGAACGATGTTACGGCTACCGCACTGGCGGCAACAAAACGTTTGGAGAACATAGTCGTCCCATAATCGAAAGTAGACGCGCAGCAGTAATGCGCGACAAAAGCACAACGGAATACGAGCGAGTACGCGCGTCGTTGCTACCGAAAACGATTAAGCGGCGAGAAGCCGAGGGGGACGTTCGAGACTGTCGGGAATGAAACCGGCGACGAGAGTAGAGCCAAAGGTCACATAGACCTCAGCGCTATTGAAGGAAGGTTTGAAGGTCAACAATTGCGGTGGTGCAACGGCACAAACAAAGCACGCAGCACAAGCACTGCATGACCCATGTTTGAGCGATTTGGAAGTGTCGTTATCTTGGTCGTCTGAGGACGCCATTTCTGAGCACTCTTCCTCATCACCTGACTGCTGGTCCATAACGGCATCGTGTGAACTTGCCGACGCGTCACCGTGGTCCATCGAGGTGGCTGCGACCATGGTCATACCCTGATGGCCAGAATTGCAAGTGCGCAGCACATTTGCCGCGAATGCCTGGAAGGGCATCACGGCAATTAGCAGCCATAGCAAATAGGTTTTCAGGGTGCGATTCATTGGTCGAGAGTGTAGCACGGTCGTTTATATCGTCAAGGCGACGCAAATTGAACGATACAGCTTCCCACAATGGGAAGGTCAAGCGAAATCGTAGACTCCCCGAAAAGAAAAACGATGTATGCCCCGCCGCGCGCCGGATGGCAGTTGTCATTATTGCAAAAAGATTAGTACCTATGCTGAGCAACAATGTATTCTGTCCTTGCAATTAATTACAACTTCACCGCCCTCATCCAACTAATGAACCTCGTCCGCCTTCTGCTTTCACTGTTGCTTCTCGTGTCCGCACACGCAGGCGCCCAGGATGCGAAACTCAGCCAAAACTATCGCTTCTGTGAAGCTGGCTACTCAAGCTGTGACGTATCCCTCTTAAACGCGTCGCAGCTTGAGCAAGTACGCCAGTCCGCCCTGACGCGAAATTTTCGGTATTGCGACAGCGGGTATTCTAGTTGCGATTTGGGTCTGCTGACAGAACGTCAGCGAGCACAGGTTCATGGCTCGGCCCTGGCACGCAACCTCCGTAACTGTGATAGCGGTTACAGCAGTTGCGACCAATCCCTATTGACACCGTCCCAGCAAGTTCAAGTCAGCGAATCGCATCTAAAGCGAAATTTCCGCAACTGCGACAGCGGCTATTCATCCTGCGACCCGACTTTGCTGACCCAGCAACAGCAGGGAAAAGTTGCAGTCTCGGCCTTGGACCGAAATTTCACGAACTGCGACAAAGGTTATTCGGCGTGCGATACGGCTCTGCTGACAGCAGCGCAGCGCAAGCAAGCCGAGGTATCCGGCCTTACTCGCAACTTCCGAAACTGCAACAGCGGATACTCTACCTGCGATACCAGTCTTCTCACAGACATCCAGCGCACCACGGTTGAACAGTCTGCATATCGTCGGAATTCGTACAACTGCCAGAAGGGGTACAGCAGTTGTATCTACACAGCAAGGGCGTCAGCCACACTACCTCCGGCGTCAGGGCGCACTGCGAACGCGTCGCATGCGCGCGCCGAATCCAATAGTACAGGTGGTAAACAGCCTGCGTACGAGAGGCCTTACAGCGCGTCCATCAAGCCCCATGCACCAACTACGGCTCTAGTTTCGGGGGCAGCTGAGTCAGCTCCGTTGCCCGCGCCAAGCGGACCTTCTTGCGCTGAGAATGGGTCCTGCTACGGAGACATTAGCTCGGCCACTATGCGGCCTAAGACAACACATGT
This sequence comes from Massilia sp. Leaf139, assembly GCF_001424165.1. Taxonomy (GTDB): domain Bacteria; phylum Pseudomonadota; class Gammaproteobacteria; order Burkholderiales; family Burkholderiaceae_D; genus Telluria. Next base: position 716,837 of record NZ_LMOJ01000025.1, on the reverse strand, counting down.
AAGCGGGTACACCCGACGTGACGGCACTTACGTTCGCGGACATTATCGCAGCAAGTAGCCCATCAATTATTGACATGGCGCGACCAAACTTTCCTCTCGAAATTTGGTCTTGACCTTCCCATCGTAGCAACCACTATCTTGGAATCCCACCCTTCCAAGGAGCTGTTATGTATGAACTGAATGTCCTAAAAATGAACTGTGGAGGATGCGTCCGCGGTGTTACACAGGCGGTGCAAGCTCTCGACGGCGCTGCTCGTGTCGAGGTCGACCTCGCAAGTAAGAAAGTACGCGTAGCTACAGATATGGACTTCGATGCCGTCAAGTCGGCAATCATCAATGCTGGTTACCCGGTGACAGAAGCCTCTGGCTCCTAATGCCACCAGGCAGAGCGGGCAACCCGCTCTGCCTCGCTTTCGCAACTACTCACTTGGCATGCGCCTGACCAAGTGTCCCCAGCCGGCATCCTGCTTCGCAAAAGTTCCCAACCCAAATACCTCACCTCCAGCGAGCGCCCGAGCTAAGCGCAGGCGTGCGGCTTCGCTAACTCATCAAGAATCGGACAATCTGGATGACTGTCGCCATGGCAGTTGTTGGCCACGTGGTATAACTGAGCCCGAATAGACTGAAGTTTCGCAATGTCCTCATCGAGCTCAGCGATGTATCTCTGGGCTAACTCTTTCACGTCTGCGCTATGTCGGCCGCGGTCCTGCCAGAGGCTTAGCAAGGTTTTGATGCGCTCAATTGAGAATCCCAGGTCGCGAGAGCGTTTGATGAAGCGTAAGGTTTGCACGTCATTCGTAGTGTATTGACGGTAACCAGAGTCAGTGCGATTCGCAGCCGTAATCAGGTCTATGCTTTCATAGTACCGAATCATCTTGGCGGTAACGCCTGAGGCGTCGGCAGCTTGTCCGATGTTCATCATTTACCTCCGATAGCAAAGGCCGGCTTCCACCGGCGGAGAAGCAGCGCGTTCGATACTACGCACACGCTTGAGAGAGCCATTGCAGCTCCTGCAATGATTGGGTTGAGGTAGCCCAGGGCAGCAAGTGGTATGCCTACAATGTTGTACACGAAGGCCCAGCCTAAATTTTGCTGAATCTTCCGGTACGTCTTCTTCGATATGTCGATAGCATCCGCAACCAGCCTCGGGTCTCCCCGCATCAACGTAATCCCTGCGGTATGCATCGCTACGTCCGTGCCGGTAGACATAGCAATCCCAACGTCTGCAGACGCAAGAGCCGGCGCGTCGTTGATGCCATCGCCTACCATTGCGACGACCTTGCCACCGCTCTTTAGCGCGGCTACTACATCGGCCTTGTCAGAGGGGAGCACCTGGGCACGAAAATCGTCTATACCTACAGCGATGGCTACACTTCGAGCGCTACCAGCGTTGTCCCCGGTAAGCATGACTGAGGCCACGCCGATATCTCTCAAACGACTCACTGCAGCCTTGGCCGATGGCTTCAACGTATCCCCAAACGCGAGCAATCCAGCCAGCTCGACTTTGCCATTCTGTTGCACAGCAAGCCAGGAGACCGTTCGGCCGGCGGCTTCATGGCGCGCTGCCGACGCGTCAATATCGCTGAGCACGACGCCTATCTCCTCCAACAGCCTACGGTTTCCCAGAAAAACCGTCGCCCCTTGGACGTCGGCGCGAACGCCTCGACCGGGAAGTGCCTGTGCATTCGTGGCTGGAAGCCTCCTAACTCCGCTCTTCTGAGCTTCTGCTTCAACCGCCTTCGCAAGGGGGTGGTCACTATATTGCTGGACAGCCTTCGCTAGGGAGAGAACCTCGTTTTCGGTTCTTCCAATTCCTTCGGTAGCAACCACAGCTGGCTTGCCCTCAGTCAGGGTGCCGGTCTTATCGAAAGCCACCACGTTCACTGCGTGCGCTGTCTCAAGCGCCTCCGCGTCTTTGATGAGAATCCCGTAACGTGCTGCGACGCCAGTTCCTGCCATTATCGAAGTGGGAGTCGCAAGACCGAGTGCACAAGGACAAGCGATAACTTGCACTGCTACGGCGTTGAGTAGCGCTTGCTGCCAGTCGCCCGTCAGCAGGCCCCCCCCGAAAAAGGTCACAACTGAAATGAGGAGAACAACCGGTACAAACACGGCGCTGACCTTGTCGACTAAACGCTGAATTGGTGCCTTGACCGCTTGCGCGTCTTCGACGAGCCTGATGATATTGGACAGCATAGTGTCGCCGCCAACCGCAGTGGCCTGCAGGACAAGCATGCCCTCGGCATTCACTGCACCACCGGTGACCAGGTCGCCGACGTTTTTCGCGACTGGCAGGCTTTCGCCGGTAAGCAGCGACTCATCAAGATGACTGGTACCTTCGACGACCTTGCCATCGACCGGTACACGGTCGCCTGGCCGGACAATGACCAGGTCACCAACGACGACCTGCCCAACTGGAATCTCGGCATCATGGACACCTCGTCGCACGCGTGCGACTGTGGCACGTAGCGACTCCAGGGCACGCAGTGCGGCGACAGTTTGATGTTTCGCTCGTGCCTCTAACCATTTGCCGAGAAGAACCAACGTAATGACGACGGCGGAGGTCTCGAAGTAAAGATGCGACATCCCCTCATGGTTGCCTTGTGTGAGGAGCAGATACACCGACAGCCCGTAAGCCGAGGTGGTCCCGAGAGCGACCAAGAGGTCCATATTCCCTGTACGCGCAAGGAGAGCTTTCCAGCCAGCCTTATAGAATCGGGCGCCCAGCCAAAACTGGACTGGCGTTGCCAGCGCCAGTTGCAGCCAGCCAGGTAGAGCCAGGTCTAAGCCGAACGGCATAAGCAGCATCGGCAACACGAGCGGCAGACTTAGTAGCGCTGCCGCCGCGACCGGCCACCAAGTTGGGATACCGCTCTGCGGAGTGTCCTGTTGAGCAGAGGCGTCAGTTGCGGCGACAGCGTGATAGCCGGCCTTTTCAACAACTCCAATCAACTGCTCAACTGTCACGCCGACAGCGGTGACACGTGCCTTCTCGGTCGCGAGATTCACCGACGAATCGGTTACGCCAGGCACGTTCTTGAGTGCCTTCTCGACACGCCCCACACAGGATGCGCACGTCATTCCAGAAACTGAGAGGGAGAACGTTTCACTATGCACCTCATAACCAGCCTTTTCGACAGCGGTATAGAGCGTACTGGGGCTCACCCCTGAGGCAACGTGAACGGTCGCCCTTTCTGTGGCCAAATTGACAGCAACGCGCTCTACACCAGCAACGGCTTTCAAGGCCTTCTCAACACGGCCGACACAGGAGGCGCATGTCATGCCGCCTACTGGGAAGGTGAAGGCCGCCGCTGCTGCGGCAGGTTTAATGACTGCATGCATTTTGGTTCTCCGGTCTTCGATTAAAAGAAGGATAGACCTTCCAGCGATGGTAAGGTCAAGCACTTGTTGCAGTCGAACTTAGGGTCGAGAAAAGCTCTGAACTCGACATGAGACTGGGATAGAATTGGTGCCGGCAAGATTACTGTTTAGATTAATTCCATCCAATGCGGCGTTCTTTCCCGTCACTGTTCCGCTATGTTGCTCTGTTGTTGGTGCTTACCGTCTTCAACACGGGAATCGCCATGGCTTCGTACGTCTGTCCAGAGCTGACGACGAAAGTGATGGACTCGCAGATGATGGACGGCATGCCATGTGCTGGCATGGATATCGAAAAACCGGTGCATTGCGCTGAACTTTCTGCAGACACCAAAGCATCGCTGGAGCACCACAGCGGACCTCCAGGTTTGGCACCGCTCTCGAATCCGGCGTTAGTGCGAATCCTTGTACCCCTGCTGCAGATGGCGTCGCCCACGCCGTGGTCTGGCGAGATTCCCGAGCCTGGCGTCGACCCGCCATACCTCCGTACGCTCAGAATCCGAATCTAATTTCCTCCCCGCCTGCTTAACGCCCGGCTAGCTATTGCCGCCGGCGCTCGTTTTCATTCGCGGAGGATTTATGCTTTCTATTTTCACGTTGTATACATCCGTGCTATGCGCCACTGCACGGAAACGCCACACCCTGCTCGCGGCTGTACTGCTTCTTACCTCGAGCCTAGCTAACGCCAGCCCAACGCTGCTCACGTTAGACGAGGCGCTACGTCTAGCGGCAGCTGCCTCCGCCTCTGCCAAGGCCTCTCGTGCTTCGGTCGCGGCAAGTTCTCAGGCGGCAGCAAGAGCCGACCAACTACCGGACCCGATGCTTAAGCTGGGCCTCGACAATCTGCCTGTGTCGGGTCCCGACAAATTCCGTCCCAATGCCGACTTCATGACAATGCGTCGGATTGGCATCGAACAGCAATGGGTCTCCCGAGACAAACGCCAAGCGCGGTCAGAACGCGCTCAACGCGCGACGGAGAGCGCTGAAGGTGCATACCTCGAAAAGGTCGCGACTGTACGCGAAGAAGCCGGCAAAGCTTGGCTAACTGTTCTGTACAGACAGCGGGAAGTAGTGCTATCACGGTCCGTTGCACGCGAGATGGAACAGGACCTCGCAGCCCTTCAGGCGGCACATCGCGGCGCCAAGGCTTCGGCTAGCGATGTGCTGCAGGCGAAGACGGAACTAATCTTGAGTCTCGACTCGATACACGCGGCGGAGCAGGAGCTGGAAACTGCGCGAATTAACCTGCGCAGATGGACGCGCACGGACATTGTCGGGGTGGCAGACACGCCCCCTGAACTCACAACACACGTTCCGACTCTGCCGGCCTCGGACCTTGAACGCTATCACCCTACCGTTCTCAACGCGCGCCGTGCAGTTAGCCTCGCTGACGCTGACAAAGCGGTGGCCGTCCGTGAGCGTAATCCTGATTGGTCGTTTGAAGCCGGCTTTGCCCAACGTAGCAGCCAGTACTCGAACATGGTGTCGTTCGGCGTGAGCATTCCGCTCACCCTCAACCGAGCCCAGCGACAGGACCGTGACATCGCGGAGAAGTCCGAGCTCGGAACGAAAGCCAGACTGGAATATGAAGAAGCGCTGGTCGACATGCAGTCGACGATACAGGTGCAGTCGGCTCAACTCGAAAGCCGCAAGCGCCGTATTGCGCAGCTCAATTCGGAACTGCTCCCAACTGTCAATCAACAGGGTGACTTGGCACTTGCTGACTACCGCGCTGGCACAGGCACGTTGACTGCGGTTTTCAGGGCCAAGCGTGCTTTGCTCGAAAAGCGTTTGCAAGTGAATGCACTAGAAGAGGAAGCCGCCCTTATCTGGGCGAGCTTGGAGTTACACCTAATCCCGCATGACATCGCAACGCAATCGAGGGCAGCACAATGAACAAGGTCAACAAATCACGAGTTGCAGTCCTCATCGTCGCAGGTTCCCTTCTTGCCTATGGCGGCTACTGGGCGGGCACGAGAGCGACTGCATCGGGAACCGGTACTAGCACGCGCGGTACTGCGCCATTAACGGCCTCGCCAGCGTCTAACGTCGACCCAGCCACAGGCAAACGAGTCCTGTACTGGCATGACCCTATGGTCCCAGGCAAGCGCTTCGACAAATCAGGCAAGAGCCCTTTCATGGATATGCAGCTCGTCCCTGTGTACGCAGAGGAAGGTGGTGAAGCGGCCGGCGTAAAAATTTCACCGTCACTTCAACAAAACCTCGGCGTTCGATTTGCGACCGTCCGGCGCGCCGAGCAAGCGGCTTCTCTTGAACTTGTAGGCAGTACCCAGTTCGATGAAAGCAAAGCCGAAGTTGTACAGAGCCGCGTGGCAGGCTTCGTCGATAAGCTACATGTACGCGCACCACAACAGCAAGTGAAGCGCGGACAAGCTTTTGCGTCTATCTATGTCCCAGACTGGCTGGCTCCGCAGGAGGAGTATCTGATGCTGAAGCGCAGCGGCGACACCACCTTGACGGCTGCAGCTCGCCAAAGGATGCGTGCCCTATCTATCCCAGACTCGATGGTGGCGGCCATGGACCGTACAGGTCGACCACAAAGCCACCTATCGCTCTCCTCTCCAGTTTCCGGCGTCGTCACCGAACTAGCGGTCCGAGAAGGGGCGCAGGTTACGCCTGGGATGACGATTGCAAAAGTCGTCGGTATGAACACGATTTGGCTGCTTGCTGAAGTGCCAGAGGCAGTTATCGGTTCAGCGCGTCCTGGTATGCAGGTAACCGCAACCTTCGCCGGAGACCCACAGCGCACTTACCAGGGCAAAGTACGTGAGATTCTGCCAGGCGTAAGTACCACCACCCGGACAGCCCAAGCTCGACTGGAATTGGACAATAAGGATGGGAGCTTGATTCCGGGAATGCTTATGCGAGTCAGGCTCAGCGCTGCGAAACCTGAATCCCGTCTCCTTGTTCCATCCGAGGCCATCATCGCGTCGGGTAAACGCTCCATCGTTTTTGTTGCTGACGAGAAGAACAGCATGCGCCCAGTGATTGTCTCTTCAGGACGAGAAATCGGCGACGAAACTGAGATTCTCAGTGGGCTGAGCGAAGGCCAGCGCGTAGTAGCGTCTGGTCAATTCTTGATTGATTCGGAAGCGAATCTGAAGTCGATACTGCCGAAGCTTGTGACCGACGCCCCGATGCCCCCTACAGACGTCAGTCCAAGCGCACCGGCACCGGACGCACAACCAAGTCCAATGCCACAGATGTCGATGTCCCCTAAGACGACAGATACGAAGAAACCTGTCCAACCATCGTCACCATCCCACCAAGGAACTGGCAAAGTCGAACAGGTAACTGGCGAAGCGATAACGCTGTCGCATGGCCCTATCGCCACTCTGCAGTGGCCTGCAATGACGATGGACTTTAAGAAGCCGAAGCCTGATTCGTTCAAGGAAATCAAGGTTGGCCAGACCGTCCAGTTCTCATTTGTCGAAAGAGAAGACGGTTATGAGCTCAAAAGCGTTGTGGCCGCGGCCGGAGGTAAGCCATGATTGCCCGCATCATACGGGCGTCAATCGCAGGGCGTGTCTGGGTTCTCATTGCGGCCGTGTTGGTAGCGGTCTGGGGCGTCTACTCATTGCGCGCAACGTCCCTCGACGCCCTTCCCGACCTTTCAGACACTCAGGTCATTATCCGAGCCCAGTATCCCGGCAAGGCGCCGCAGCTAGTCGAAGACCAGGTCACCTATCCATTAACGACGGCTCTCCTCTCGGTGCCGGGAGCGAAGACCGTTCGCGGCTACTCGTTCTTCGGAGACTCATTCGTCTACGTCTTGTTCGATGACGATACTGACCTGTACTGGGCGCGCTCACGTGTTACTGAGTACGTCAACCAGGTGCAGAATCGCTTGCCCGCCGGCGTGCGAGCAGAACTAGGACCTGACGGCACCGGTGTTGGCTGGGTGTTTGAGTACGCCTTAGTCGACCGAAGTGGGAAGAACGACCTTAGCCAGCTTCGCGCTATCAACGACTGGTTCCTGAAATTCGAACTCAAGACCGTGCAGGACGTTGCCGAGGTAGCGAGCATTGGTGGGATGGTCCGTCAGTATCAGATTGTGCTCGACCCGGACAAGCTCCGGGTGTTTGGCATGTCGCACGCCCAGGTACTCGAAGCAGTCCAAGATGCAAACGAAGAGTCAGGCGGTTCTGTCATCGAGATGGCCGAAACTGAGTACATGGTGCGCTCCCACGGTTATTTGCGCTCGTTGGAGGACTTCCGAAATATCGTTCTTAATGCGAGCGATGCGGGCACGCCAGTCCTGCTTCGCGACGTGGCCTCGGTCCGCCTGGGACCAGAGATGCGCCGCGGGATAGCGGAGCTGAACGGGGAAGGAGAGGTAGCAGGCGGCGTTGTCATTATGCGCTCGGGGAAAAACGCGCTCGACACCATCGAAGCAGTGAAAGCCAAGCTAGCGACACTTCAAGCGTCCCTTCCAAAAGGTGTCGAAGTCGTGACCACTTACGACCGTTCGAAACTGATTTCAGCGTCGGTTGCGAACTTGCGTGACAAGCTCATCGAAGAGTTCGTGGTCGTCGCAATCGTATGCGCTGTCTTCCTTTTCCACATCAGGAGCGCGCTGGTCGCTGTCGTGACACTTCCACTAGCAGTACTCGCGGCCTTCATTGTGATGCGATACCAAGGTGTGAATGCAAACATCATGTCGCTCGGAGGTATCGCTATTGCGGTCGGGGCTGCGACCGACGCTGCCTTGGTGCTTATCGAGAACGCGCACAAGCACCTGGAAGCGCATGCGCACGCCCATCCGAAAACGAGCCTCGACGCTCGTACCCGCTGGGACATCATCGCGAAGTCGTCCGTGGAAGTCGGTCCTGCACTCTTCTTCTCGCTTCTCATCGTCACGCTTTCGTTTATTCCTGTGTTCGGCCTCGAGGCGCAAGAAGGCAAACTGTTTGCACCTCTCGCCTTCACAAAGACGTATACGCTTGCCGCGGCAGCTGCACTTTCAATTACGCTGGTACCAGTGCTGATAGGTTACCTCATCAGGGGACGCATACCCAGCGAGGAGTCCAATCCAGTAAATCGGCTGCTTATCAAAGGCTACCGGCCACTTCTGGAAGCAACTTTGAAACATCCTTGGACAACGCTCGGCATGGCTTTGATTGCACTACTGCTGACGGCTATCCCTATTTCGAAACTGGGAGGAGAATTCCTTCCCCCATTGAATGAGGGGGACCTGCTGTACATGCCCTCAGCGCTTCCAGGGCTTTCTGCAGCGAAGGCCAGCGAGCTGCTCCAGCAAACAGACCGCCTCATCAAAACCGTTCCCGAGGTGGCCACTGTATTCGGCAAAGCTGGTCGCGCAGAGTCCGCGACCGACCCAGCTCCGATGGAAATGTTCGAAACGACGGTTCAGTTCAAACCACGAGACCAGTGGCGTCCGGGCATGACGCCAGAGAAGCTCGTAGAGGAGCTCGACAAAGTTGTGAAGGTTCCCGGGCTCTCGAATGTCTGGGTGCCGCCGATTCGCAATCGCATTGACATGCTCTCCACCGGCATTAAAACCCCAGTCGGTGTCAAAGTATCAGGCCCCGACCTGGCTCAAATCGACAAGATTACTACCGCAGTTGAGGCGGCAGTAAAGACAGTCCCAGGTGTCACCTCTGCCCTTGCTGAGCGGCTAAGCGGCGGCCGGTATATCGACATCGACATCGACAGGCTTCGCGCAGCAAGGTACGGCATGAGCGTCGCGGACATACAGACCATCGTGTCGTCGGCAATCGGTGGTGAGAACGTTGGAGAAGTTGTCGATGGGCGCCAACGTTTCCCAATAAACGTGCGTTACCCGCAGGACTATCGGAACTCTGTTCAGTCCCTGCGGGAGCTTCCCATCGTTACCGGACGTGGAGGCCAGATTCGCCTCGGCGACGTCACGTCCCTGTCAATCACCGACGGTCCTCCTATGATTCGTAGCGAGAACGCCAGGCTGTCAGGATGGGTGTATGTGGATGTCCGGGGCGTCGACCTCTCGACAGCCGTTCGTGCGATGCAGACACAGGTGAACGACAAAGTGAAGCTGCCGCCTGGGTACGCCATAGGTTGGTCCGGACAATTCGAGTACATGGAACGCGCGTCCGCTAGGCTCAAGACCGTTGTGCCGCTCACCTTGTTGGTCATATTCATGCTGCTCTACCTCGCCTTTCGCTCAGCCGCGGAAGCGGCGTTACTAATGCTAACCGTGCCCTTCGCTCTGGTTGGGGGATTTTGGTTCATCTGGTTCCTCGGGCATGCGGTATCAGTCGCCACTGCGATAGGGTTCATTGCGCTTGCGGGCCTCGCGGCAGAGTTCGGCGTTGTCATGCAGGTGTACCTACGCAATGCCCTTCAGAGTCGACTAGATGCGGGACACCCTCTAACACGTGAGTTGGTCTTGGATGCCATCCGCGAAGGCGCCTTACTGAGGGTTCGCCCCAAAGCGATGACAGTCGCCGTCATCCTCGCGGGTTTGTTGCCAATTATGTTTGGGGGTGGCGCAGGGTCCGAGGTAATGCAGCGAATTGCTGCACCGATGGTGGGGGGAATGGTGACGGCACCGCTTCTGTCGCTGTTCGTCATCCCAGCTGCTTGGCGTTTGCTGCAGGAGCGTGCGATTCTGAGCCGTTAGAGCGTCACAATCCGTTATTAATAGGGCTAAGGTACGGCCTTAGCCCTCGAAATGGACCTCAAACGGGCCGAAGAACCTCTAGCGACGCACCCAATGGGCTACATCCTCAATAAAGTGACTTTTTTTTGGCAATCAAACGTGTCTTAGTAGACGGGGATTGTTAAATATGCGAAAACAAGCTGTCTTTCGAAGTTTAGCGTCGTCAGGCATACCAGGATAGTGCGAGATAGTTGAGAGACTACGGATGACATGCGAACACCGAATTAGAATTGGAGGCCTCGCCGGGCGAGGCATCAAGAAACTCAACTGGATTTCAAAATAATGGGTACAGCATCCATGCAACGGGCGCTTGTAGTCGATGACAACGCCGACGCGGCAGACCTGCTGGGCCTCGTCCTAAAGGCTTTGGGCTATCAAGTCGCTACCGAGTACCACCCTATAAAAGCCCTAACTCGAGCGCAGAGTGAACTGTTTGATGTATTCGTGCTGGACATCGGACTTCCTGACATGGATGGGCATGAACTCGCACGGAAATTACTAACGCGCCCAGAGTGCGCAACTGCACTGTTTATTGCCCTGACCGGTTATGGCTCTGAGGAAGATAGAAGAAAATCAAAGGCAGCAGGGTTTCATCACCACTTCGTCAAGCCGGCGAGCATCGAGAAATTAATGGGTGTGCTGGCTTTACCAAATGGTGAACGCTGACTTTGACCGGGGAGAGTGCCGACGTCTCATGTTACGCGTTGGCCCAGGCGTTGATGTTCTGCGATTGCCGTCAAGGACGCGCAGAGCCTGGATTACGCGGTCTGCAACAGGTCTCTCGAACTGATAACCGCCCGATACAGTATTGGCCGCTGGACTGGGACGACGACTGCAAGATACCCGACGCTGCCCCGCGCACGCAGATTTCTCGCGCGAATTTAGGCGTGCTCTTGACTATGAAATCTGCGCAGCGCCCGAACCCGATGACCGCAGCCCTTCTGAGACCGGGTCACCGCACTTGTAGATGCGCCCGTCGAGTACTTGCGTTCGAAGCCCGGTCCAGCCCGCGGGACGCGAGAAGCATTTTCGATTCCTGAAGGTGCTGACCATGTCTGCATGTAGGAACCATGAACGTTGAAACTCCAAGACGACGTCATACGGAAGCTCTCCCTTCGGTAACTGCTTATACAACGCTTGGGCGCGGACACATGTTTGATTGAGAAGAGCTAGAGTGTTTTTCAACAATTCTGTCGGCGATTCCTCACCGGAGCCAGCCGGCCCCCCATCTACTTCGATACGCTCGTCAATATCCCGCAAGGCACCGACGAGTACTGCGCGCAGGTCCTTTGCCAAGGAGGGGGTCAACTCCAAGAGGGAAGCGAAAGACGTGAGCTTCGCTTGGGCATCCACAATATCCATCTCATGAGTACGCGCTTGCGCCGGCCCCGCCAAACTGTTCAATCGACCATTGACGTAGACTATTTGCTTTTCGTTGAGGCCGACTTCCCGGAGCTTCGTGTAATCCTTGCTGCTCAGCAAAGTAGTGCCAGAAGGGATGCGCAGCAATACTGTGTTGTTCGTCCGCCCAAAAGTCTTGCCATTAGAGGCTCGGATGGTCTCGTAGGTTGCCCGAATTACCTCGACCTTGGCCGGCCGTCTACCAGGCAGGAGACGTTGATAGACTGCGATGCTCCCGCCTTTACCGTTCTGTTCTTCAATTGTTGTGCTGTTCATTTTCGAGTAGTTGCAATGATGTGAACCAGGATGTTTGCAATGTGTAGCAACCGTCGTTTCGCAGTCGGCGACTACTGGTTTTCCCATACAGAACTGTGCGAGGAGCGCTTCCGAAGAGTGAAGCTTCGATTTCCGAGTGGCCGCATTTCGCAAGTCGAGTATTCGACATCGTCGCCAACAAGCTCGGATTAGTGCGAGCTGAAACTCGACGCCCTTGTGGGCCACGCGTCGGTCTTGCACATCGACGGGGCTGCCTATCAATTTCATTGGATGGGACCTGACACCTTAGCTGGCGGCGGTAACCGTGCGCGCTTACGCCGGCGCAAGGCTGCGGCGCAGGGCTGCCGCATGTAGGTATCAGCTCGGCCGGATGGAACTACGTCGCGTAGGTGAGTGAAACCGGTGCCTATACGTTTCAGCCCCGCTCTAAAAGGACACCATGACTAACAAGAACTTCCTCGAAAACCGAGCTAGCGAGCTCACCAACCTGATGATGTTCCTATCTCATATCGCGAACGCAGTACGCCGTGGCGAACCAATGCCAGTGCTGACCCTTAACCAAATGGAGCGAATCATCGTCACTGTTGGTGAAGCGCTGCTGGCTAATCACCGTGAGCTCCGGGCTGCCAAGGAAAAGTGCGTAACTGCGTAACTGCGTAACTGCGTATTGCATTGAATTCAAAGGGGGCTTTCGCCCCCTTATTCTTTTACCTGCGTACCCGTGCCACGCTACGCCTCCAGACCCGGAGGAAGCTCTTTCTCTACCGCCGCGGCAAGGGCTGGGGCTATCCGCTCACGCCATTTCACTAGCGTCAGCAGTCGTGGTGGACGGTCGACGGCGATAAGGAACGGGTCGCCTTGCTTGCTGAGTTTCGAGACCTTAGCGGTAGCCGTGGAGGTAAGCGGGTCAGCAAGGTAGACGCCAGCCACGAACTCGAAACGGTTATTCACAAGCACGGCGTCAAAGTGCGAGTAAGCCTTCAGACCTAAAAAGTTTCGGCTAGCGCCCCTCGGCCCCACCGGCAGGATACTCAAGAAAGTCTGCTCGGTAGGGTCAGTGTCATCGAGCGGGCTCCATTGCCGCGTCATCTGGTGGCAAAGCTCGATGACCGGCGCGCGTACGACGTGGTCCTTCAAGCTCAAGTTATAGCCGTCGGCAAACCAGAGGGAGGCATTCCCGTCCTCGGGCAAGTCGTACACCGAGTACTCCGGCATCCAGTGATTGTTCAGTTCTTCGGCACCCCGCTTGGTTAGTACATAGCCTTTGGCGATGCCAGTTTTCGGTGGGGGCGCCTCACGCTTTGCCGCCGGCCGTTCGCGCAAATCGCGGGCCAGGACAAGCCCGAGGTCAGCGAGCCGGGAGAGGGAGGCCTGGGCCATTACATGTGCACTGTGCGATTCGCTGTTCGGCCAGGCGAGCTTGGACACGTCACGAGTCGAGAGGTAGCCGAACGTTCCGAGCAGCGTCAGAATGTGGAGTTGCTGAGGGGTGAGGCTTTTCATTGTAGTTTCCGTGTAGGTGGGTTGATACCCCTGTTGAATCTGCAACAGGGTTCTTCGTGTATAGCTACAACGCGTTTTCCCTTAAAGTTCCAACCCCTGAAAGGGAGCAAAAGCCAGCACTGGTGCGGCTTTCAGGCTAGCACCGGTCCCGAGTGTCGGTGCTTGAAAACCAATGCAGCCCACAACAGGACGGCTAACGTGAACGGCAGTCAGGACTGCTGGCGGCGAATAAGACCCCTCGCTACGCTCGGTATGCCTCTCAGACCTGCAATACCTACCTACAAGCCCTCCCGAGCCGCACTACCCCCTTTGTTTTCAATTTAAACTCCGACTCTCTCGTAACTCGAGCATCACCTTGCGCCGGCGCAAGCCTCGCGACAACGCCTTGTTTGCAATGCTATGGCCTTCCCTCACTAGAGCCGCGGGCCCGGACTGCTGCCCCTTGGCCGAGCTTCCTATTGTTTTCAATGCGGTGGTTCCTAGACCCTTGCGCCGGCGCAAGGCCGCGGTCTGGTGCTACGTATCGGCGGAAGCGCTCTTTGTTTTCAATGTCTGGTGCTGCCTCTCCGGCAGAACTCCTGGTGTTGCATGTCGGGTTGACACTCCTTTGCTTTCAAAGTGGAGTGCGTGCGTTCTTGCGCCGGCGCAAGGTGACGGGACTCCCTCTTGCTTCAATGCTAGCGCTGCACATCGGCGAGAGTCTTGGGCAGCGGATTTTTATGGCTTATGGTTCGCGGGGCTACAAGGCGAGGTACGCTTTGAGGGGGCAGGACTACTGGAGGATGTGATGGAGTACGAGTTCACACTGAGATACAGCGTTGAGAGCAATGTCGATGACGCGCTAGAGCGCTTGGCCGCGGCGGGGTGCACAGATGCACTCGTAGGCCTCGGCCGTCCCGGGCAGTTGTGCCTCGATTTCACGCGAGCGGCAGAGTCCGAGGCAGCTGCAATCGAGAGTGCTAGAGCCGATGTCGCCCGAGCACTTCCCGAAGCGACAGCGATAGAGCGTTGACAACAAAAGGGAGTTCTGCGCCCGGCCGAAGGCCGGGGTGCTGTACTACCCGCATCGCTACGCCCGCTCGAAAGCCGTTGTTGGCAAAGGGCGTGTACGGCCATTGCGCGAAATCGTCTTACCGAAGAACGCGCATTCAGGTTCCCGAGAGGGTGCAGCACGTCGGTGGCGCTGCTTCGCATCGCCTCCTTGTTTTCGTGCGTGCTCCGCCCGCATGAATACCGAAGACACTACAAACCATCGCCGGGGAGTTTCCCCATTTATGCTGCGGGATTTTGGCCTGTCGTACCCGTCCCACGCTGCGCGCTCAACGTCGCGCCCTCCGGGGCGCAGCTTGGTCGGATGGAACTGCCGCAGAGCGGCAGAGGGGCTTTGTAATCAAAAGGGGTTTTGGTGGCGCTGGAGGCCCCTTGCGTCGGCGTAAGGGTATGTAGGCTAAGCTCAATAGCTCAACAGCCTAAAGACGTCTCGCCCGGACGCGGGCGCTACGGTGCGGTATTGAGTGAAAGGCAGGGTTGGCGCTGCTAAGAGTTTTGCGCCGGCGCAAGAGTCCAGGCCACGCAGCATACCGGCCGGTCACTCATGGCATGGGCAAAGCCGGCACCCATCCGGCGAACTTTTTATCAAATCCTCAAAACGTATAAATTGGCGCTTATTCGTGCAGAGTCCAATTTCGAGGAGATACAGCGCCCAGCCCCTGTCCGACGTAAATACACCCGTTACAAGATGTCGCTCGATGGGGGCCCGACGCTACGTTAAGTTGCCAACCTGTACGTCACCCTGAATCTGCGCAACTTCACCCTAAATCTGCGCGGCCGATTCGTGGCCGGCAACCCTCATAATGTTTGACGCCCCTCTACGTCTGGATTGCCCTTCACCTTAGCCAACCTGTACATCGCCCTAAATCTGCGTGCTCAATTCCTGCCCGGTGGGCCTCATAAGTATGGCGCCCCTCTACTCCCCGGTAGCCTTTCGCCATGGCTAACCTGTACTCCACCCTAAATCTGCACAACTTCACCCTAAATCTGTGTGTCCGATTCTTGGCAAGCAACCCTCCTACGTTTGACGCCCCTCTACGTCTGGATTGCCCTTCACCTTGACCACCCTGTACTACACACCCTAAATCTGCGTGCCCAATTCCTGCCCGGTGGGCCTCATAAGTATGGGGCCCTCTACTCTCCGGTAGCCTTTCGCCATGGCTAACCTGTACTCCACCCTAAATCTGCGCAACTTCACCCTAAATCTGCGTGTCCGATTCGCGGCCAGCAACCCTCCTACGTTTGACGCCCCTCTGCTTCTGGATTGCCCTTCGCTTTGGCTAACATGTACTGCAGCTGAATCTGCGTGCCTGTATTCGTGACCGGTAGCCTCATAAGTATGGCGCCCCTCTACTCCTCGGTAGCCTTTCGCCATGGCCAACCTGTACTTCACCCTTAATCTGCGCAACTTCACCCTAAATCTGCGTGGCAATATTCATCGCTGGCGGCCCCGCAACGTATGGCGCTCCTTTACTCCTCGGTTGCCTTTCGCCATGCCCATCTGTACTTCAACCTAAATCGGCGCAACTTCTGCCGAAATCTGCGTGCCTTTATTCGTACCGGGAGGCCCTCGTAACGCTTGGCCTCCCTCTACTACTCGCCCCTGCGGTTTCACCCCGAATCTGCGTTCTTCACCCTAGAGCTGCGTGCTGAGTGCTGAGTGCTGAGTGCTGAGTGCTGAGTGCTGAGTGCAGGGTGCTAGACGCAGATTCCAAATTCCCTGCAAGCCGCCAATGAGGGGGTGATGGCAGACGAAACACCAAAATCTTTAGCCCCCGCGACTGTGCTAAGAACCGAGAGGGCAACGCCTACTGGGACCCTGTGATGACGGCCGGTGCCGCAACCACAGAGGTCTCTCGACCGGGGCGCTGAAGGGAAACCTGAACGGCTACCGATGCGATTCCTATTACGACGTACTCAGCTACGAGCAAGTTCTGTAGCCTACAACTTTGGCCGCAGGCTCTAACGTGCCTGCGCTTGGGCAGAAACCGGAAGGTATGAGTAGTAGGCTGCAGCGCCTGCTCCGTCTGCCTATTTAGCCCTCTTGGAGTATCGCGGAGGCGGAAAGTTAAACTTAGCTCTGGAATAATGTGATGCCTCACGCACCAACTTCTACGTTTCGACGCGTTCCCTGGTCACAGGTTGTCCCAGGCGTCTAGGGTCACCATCACTCCGTTGAACTCGCCGTAGTAAGCAAGCAGCGCATCTGACAACTCGACCTGGCCTGTACCACTTATCCGTAACAGCCCACGGTCGTACAAGTTGTGTAGGTCCCGACGAAGCAAGATGCCATCAGCCGCGCGATTGTGCCCCTGACGCCAATCGCGACCAAGTCTGTGAGCAGCTTCCAAAGCCTCCGGGACGGTGCATCCGCTAACAACACACTGGCCTCCACAAGCTCGGAACACCGCATCTCGGAAAACACTTTGCTCTGGGCGCGTTTGCACCTCTGTGAATCGTGCCGCGCGCTGTTCAAACTCATCGTTGGGTCGGCCCAGATGGCTGCTCAGTAATGGGGCAACTATAGCGGGCGATGCGTCTGCGACTGTGGGCGCCCAGTGAGCGTAGCACCGGTCCCGCTCCAATACATCGTCATCAATCTGGAACTCGTCGAATAGCCCTTGGGAGCAGCGCCGGGTATCCTTATCGACGATGAGCGCCGTGATAATAGGTTCCTTGGCGTCCTTGCATTCGTGACCGAGACGACTCATTGCATTGCGCAAAGGGTAGAACGTCAGCGCAAAGCGGTTCATGACGTCCGAATACGTTACGGTCCCTCGAGCGTGGCAAATTTCAATGAGCCAGGCGCGGATAGCGGGAATCTTCTCCTTGTACGAGTCAGTGGACAGCCCTGAGCGCTGCTCGTCGCCTATGGGGAAGTCGCCTTGCGCCCGCGCGGTCCGGTGCGTCTGTGCGTGCAGTGCTAATCCGGAGAGGGGAACAATGTCACCGACGATTGCAACGATATCCCCGTTGGAATTTTGCTCAAGCCGGGAGAGTGCGAATACACCATCGTCCCGGTACGCAATTATTTCGCGCGGACGAGCGTTCTTGTCCTTTGCCGTTGCAATAACGGTGTATCCGGCGACGTTTCCATCCCATAGGGCCTTAAGTTGAACGATACGCTCGTCCAGGCCAAACGAATCGAACCGTTGGTCGGCGTCCTCAATATCTAAGACTCTCAGCTTCCGCTCTTTGAATGCATATTCGTCGTTCCAGGTACGCAGCAATAGAGAGTTTCCGTTACGCGCACCCCACGACCAACGTGTGTTCCGCAGGGGATACCCTAAATCTGAGAAGAACTGACTGATTACCTTTGCCATACCGCCATCCCTTTTTCGACAATATAGGATTGTAGCCTGACGATATACGGACGTGCTACCGACTCGCTAGCTTCTACTTTTACTCGCTAAGCGCTCTGAACTATTTTTCTTCAGCGCTGCACCGTCACGGAGTAGTTCGGTGAGGACAAACCCGCGGAGGGCGTTCGACTCAATTGCCGACAGAGCCAACGCATGCGACACCTTTCGCCAGTGGTCGAGCCTGCGCCCGCGAAAATCTTAAACAAAACCCCCGAGCTTCTTGCCGTCGTGGGCTGGACTTGGCCGCCAACAGGGTAGCGTAAGCCTGCGCCGGCGACGTGCCGGCGTTATACTTGAAGCCACAAAGGAGGCTCTATGACAAAGCGCGCACTGCCAGATTATTTGCCAGCAGATTGGCCCGACTATGCCGAGATTCCGACCCTAGATGAGTGGCTCGTCGCTCAGGAAGAAGAGCGCATCGCTGAGAAAGCCTTTACCGAAATGGCGAAGCCTCGCCGCCACCCAACGGTCACACCTGAGTCAATCGCTGCGGGAGACGCGTTTATGGCAGAGGCCCACCTTCGCGCTGCAGAAATGGTGAAGCGACAAATTGAGAGCAAAGAGCTGCTAACTGCTGATGAGTTTTGCGAAGTGCTCGAAGTCGATGTCGATTGGCTTGACGACGCGCTAGAAGAATACCGAGTCTTCGCAATTACCGGCCCTAGCGGCCGGGCCTACTATCCCGCGTTCTATGCAGACCCGGCTATCCATCGTGAGCACGTCGAGCGAGTCACGCGTACCCTCGCCGTCCTTCACCCACGTTCGCAATATCTGTTTTATACAACAGTCAGGACGTCCCTTGGCGAAACGCCGCTTGACGCCCTCCGCGCTGGCCGGCTCGATGACGTTATAACGGCTGCACTGGGGGCTACGGCTGATGCTCCGCCACGAGTGCCGTCGATTGTCGAGGTCCTCGGCGGAGAGGCTTGGCCGCCTAAGGCTGCACCACGCCACGACCCAAGCCAGTCGTTTGCTGACGTGATGAAAGGCGCGAAGCCGCGCTGAGACGCATTCTGGCGGATTTGAGCCGTAAAAACGCAGAGAGCTCCACAGTTTTCCGCTACAGCGCGTTTATCGCTGAGTTTTAAAAGTGTGTAAAAGGTGGAAAACGTGTTCCACTCAAGCTCATCAAGGCGACATAAGATTGCGCTTAAGTGCTTGATTTGATTGGTAGGCCTCCGGGGAGTCGAACCCCGCACCAACGGATTATGAGTCCGCTGCTCTAACCAGGCATGAGCTAGAGGCCCAGAAATCGGGACATTGGCTAGAAAAGATCTCGCCACCGGCTTCGACGGCGCGGTACCGTGAAGCAGAGTGGCGAGAGGATATTGCGTTTAGTGTCGAGCCGTCAAGCCTTAGCTGAACTCAGCAGCAACAATCAGCTGCTGCCTTCCAGGAAACTCTTGAGCTTGTCGGAGCGCGACGGGTGGCGCAGCTTGCGCAGGGCCTTGGCTTCGATCTGGCGGATGCGCTCGCGGGTGACGTCGAACTGCTTGCCGACCTCTTCCAGCGTGTGGTCGGTCGACATCTCGATGCCGAAGCGCATGCGCAGCACCTTGGCTTCGCGCGGGGTCAGCGAGTCCAGCACGTCTTTCACCACGCCGCGCATCGAGGCATGCAGGGCCGCGTCCGACGGCGCCAGCGTGTTGTTGTCCTCGATAAAATCGCCCAGATGCGAATCGTCGTCGTCGCCGATCGGCGTTTCCATCGAAATCGGCTCTTTCGCGATCTTCATGATCTTCCGGATTTTGTCTTCCGGCATTTCCATCTTGACCGCGAGGGTGGCCGGATCCGGCTCAGCGCCCGTCTCTTGCAGGATCTGGCGCGAGATGCGGTTCATCTTGTTGATGGTCTCGATCATGTGCACCGGAATACGGATGGTGCGCGCCTGGTCGGCGATCGAGCGGGTGATGGCCTGGCGGATCCACCACGTCGCATAGGTCGAGAATTTGTAGCCGCGGCGGTATTCGAACTTGTCCACCGCCTTCATCAGGCCGATATTGCCTTCCTGGATCAGATCCAGGAATTGCAGGCCGCGATTCGTGTATTTCTTGGCAATCGAGATCACCAGGCGCAGGTTGGCCTCGGTCATTTCGCGCTTGGCCTTGCGCGCTTTCATCTCACCTGCCGCCATCTGGCGGTTGATGTTGCGCAGATCCGGCAGCGGCAGCACGACGCGTGCCTGCAGGTCGATCAGGCGTTGCTGCAGTTCCTTGATCGTCGGGATGTTGCGGCCCAGGATGGCGCTGTAGGCGTGGCCGGCGTTGACTTCGCCGTCGACCCATTCCAGGTTCGTTTCATTGCCCGGGAAGACCTTGATGAAATGGGCGCGCGGCATGCCGCAACGGTTTACGGCCACGTCCAGGATCTGCTTCTCGATATGGCGCACTTCGTCGACCTGACCGCGCAGGGTGTCGCACAGCTTTTCGACGACTTTCGCCGTGAAGCGGATGCCCAGCAGTTCGTCGGAGATGGCTTCCTGCGCCTTGACGTAGGCTTTCGAGTTGTAGCCATCCTTCTCGTAGGCCTTGCGCATCTTGTCGAACTGCTGCTCGATGGTGCCGAACTTTTGCAGGGCGGATTGCTTCAGCGCTTCGAGCTGCTCGGCGGAATAGCCGGCCGCGCCGGTGCTGGCGGCGGCTTCTTCTTCCTCACCCTCTTCCTCGTCCTCGGCTTCTTCTTCCTCGTCTTCGTCGCTCTCGCCCGCGCTCGGGCCGACGGCGGACGGCGAGGTTTCTTCCGGATCTTCCGGATCGACCATGCCGTCGACGATTTCGTCGATCTTGATTTCGTCGGCTTCGATGCGCTGGGCGGCCGAGATGATCTCGGCGATCGTGACCGGGCAGGCGGAGATCGCCTGGATCATGTCGCGCAGGCCGTCTTCGATGCGCTTGGCGATTTCGATTTCGCCTTCGCGGGTCAGCAGCTCGACCGAACCCATTTCGCGCATGTACATGCGTACCGGGTCGGTGGTGCGGCCGAAGTCGGAGTCGACGGTGGAGAGCGCCGCCTCGGCGGCAGCCTCGGCTTCATCGTCGCTGGTGACGGTGGCGACATTGTCGGACAGCAGCAGCGATTCGGCATCGGGCGCGTGTTCGTACACGGCGATGCCCATGTCGTTGAAGGTGCCGATGATGCCTTCGATCGCTTCCGGATCGACGATGTTATCAGGCAGGTGATCGTTGATTTCCGCGTAGGTGAGGAAACCGCGTTCCTTGCCGTTCTTGATCAGCGCCTTGAGCTTCTGGCGGCGCAGTTCGATCTCTTCTTCGCTCGCTTCGGTATCGGACGAGAACGCGTCTTTCAGCAGGGCTTTTTCTTTGGCCTTGCGATCCTTGGCCTTGGCCTTGTCGACGGCCTTCAGCTCGGCGCGTTCGACCGCATTGAGCGCGGCGACTTCGTCGTTTTCGGGCGTGAATTCTTTTGGTTTGCGACCGCGGCGTCCCGGGACTTTCACGGATGGCAGCACGTAGCCCGACGTGTCGATGGCGGCCAGGGCCGCGGCATCGGTGGTCTGGCTAACGACAGGCGCGGCGCCCGTCGTGCGAACTTCCGCCTTGTCTTGTGCATTGTCCGCCTTTGCGGACGTTCTGGTGGTTTTGGCAGCCACGTTGGGTTCGGGTTTCTTGGTTGGCACAGGCGCTTTCGATGTCACAACGACTAACTTTACGATGGTTAAAGATAAAGTTTTGTTACCTTACATCACGCGGCAAACAGCGTACAACACTGCTGCGCTAACTGAAACTCCACGCCCCTTTTGACACGAAAGTCGTTTCAAAGGTTGCAATAGTTAGCGTTTTATTATAGCACGCACCCCTCTTTTTCCAAGGTGCATGGGAGCCCTTGACCGAGTTTGCAACACCCTCTCATCGCGGACTCATCTGGGCAAGGTCTTCACGCTCCAGAAGCTGCAGCTGGGCTGTGATTTCGCGATAGCGAGTGCTCACCTGATCTGGGGTCAGCCCCTTGGAAAACAACTGGTTTGTCTCCTGTTTCAGCGCGTCTTTCTTGATTTGCCTCACGGCACTAGCGAGCCAGACGCGGTCGGCCTCGGGGTCGGATTCCGGCTCCGAGGCGATCTCGGCGATGATGCGGTCGTAGCCGTTGCCGCCCTCCTTCAGCTGCTCGGACAGGGCCGCGAAGTTACCGTATTCGCCCAGGGCCTGGGCGGTGCCGATCAGGTAGCGCAGAGCCTCGCTCGACTCCGGGCCGAAGTGATCGAAAGCCTGCAGCGCGTCTTCGTCCAGACCAAGCGACAGCGCCGGGTGTGCGACCAGGATGCGCACGATCTGCAGTTCCAGGCCGACCGGTTCCGGCCGTCCCTGGCGCGGCGGCGCCTTTTTCGCCACCGACACCGGCTTCGACAATTCGAACAGGCTTTCGATCTCGGCCGGGCTCGATTCCGTCAGGCTGGCCAGGCCGCGCACGATCTGCAGGCGCAGCGAAGATGGCGTCATGGCCTGCAGCAAGGGTTTGGCATCGTACTGGGTGGCGGCCCGCCCTTCCGGCGTCGACAAGTCGTGGTCGCCCGTCACTTCGCGCAGCAGGAATTGCGACAGCGGCATGGCGTCGTTGATTTCCTGGGCGAAGGCATCGGCGCCGAATTCGCGCACGAAGCTGTCCGGGTCATGCTTTTCCGGCAAGAACAGGAACTGGATGGTCTTGTTGTCCGACACTTGCGGCAAGCAGGCTTCCAGTGCGCGGCGGGCAGCGCGGCGGCCGGCCTTGTCGCCATCGAAACTGAAGATGACGTTGTCGGTCTGGCGCAGCAGCTTTTGCACGTGGGTACTGGTGCAGGCGGTGCCGAGGGTGGCGACCGCTTGCGGGAAGCCGAGCTGGGCCAGCGCGACGACGTCCATATAGCCTTCCGTTACCAGCACATAGCCGGCATCGCGGATGCTTTGCCTCGCCTCGAACAAGCCATACAGCTCCAGCCCCTTCTGGAACAGCGGCGTTTCCGGCGAGTTCAGGTATTTCGGCTCGCCGCCGTCGAGCACGCGGCCGCCGAAGCCGATCACCTGCCCTTTGGTATTGCGAATCGGGAACATGATGCGTTCGCGGAAGCGGTCGTAGCGTTTCTTGTTGCCGCCGTCCTCGTCGACCTTGTCGATGACGAGACCGGATTCGACCAGGGCCAGGGCCTCGTAATCGGAGAAGACGCTGCGCAGGTTGTCCCAGCCGGAAGGGGCATAGCCCATGCCGAAGCGGGCGGCGATCTCTCCCGTCAGGCCGCGGTTTTTCAGGTAGCTGATCGCGTTCGGCGCGCCGCGCAATTGGGCGCGGTAATAGTCGCAGGCCTGGCTGAGGGCGTCGGTCATGGCCAGCGATTGCGCCTGCTGGGCGGCGCGCTGCAAGGGCGGAATCTTGTCGTCGGCTTCGGGCACGACCATGCCCACGTTCTGGGCCAGATCCTTGACGGCATCGACGAAGCCCATGCCCGAGTATTCGATCAGGAAGCCGATCGAGGTGCCATGGGCGCCGCAACCGAAGCAGTGATAGAACTGTTTGGTCGGGCTGACCGTGAAACTGGGGGACTTTTCGCTATGGAAAGGACACAGCCCCATGTAATTGGCGCCGCCCTTTTTGAGCTGGACGTAGCGCCCAACCACATCGACGATGTCGACGCGGTTGAGCAGATCGGTAATGAAGGATTGCGGAATCACGTGGGAGGCTTACACCGTATTTGTCTAAGGTCAGACTATACCGCAGCGCTCGCAGTAAATTGATTTACAACAAGCCCGGGCAAGACCGACCCGTTTGTGCTCACTTTGTGTTACTTCAGGCGCCAGTCAGCGCTTTCTTGACCAGGGTCGAGACGACCGTCATGTCGGCACGTCCTGCCAGCTTTGGCTTGACGATGGCCATGACCTTGCCCATGTCCTGCGGGCCGGCGGCGCCCGAGGCAGCCACGGCGGCGGCGACTTCGGCGGCGATCTCCTCGTCCGACAGGCCGGCCGGCATGTAGGCGACCAGCACCTCGAGCTCGGCCTTTTCGATCTCGGCCAGGTCGGCGCGGTTGCCGGCTTCGAACTGGGTGATCGAATCCTTGCGCTGCTTGATCATCTTTTCGACGATGGCCACGGTTTGCTGGTCGTTCACCTCGATCTGCTCGTCGACTTCCTTGCGCTTGATTTCGGCCAGCAGCAGGCGGATGGTGTTGAGCTTGCCGGCTTCCTTGGCGCGCATCGCCGCTTTCATGTCGTTGGTGATTTGTTCTTTCAAGCTCATGGATTCTCCGAAATGAATAGGGACAAACAACAAAACCCGCCGGGATACAACCAGGGCGGGTTCGCAGGACTTCTCGCAGCTGCCGGGACGAGCCTACTGCTACGTCACCGGATCAACCGGCAGGACAGTCTTAGTACAGTTTCTTAGGCAGTTGCTGGCTGCGGATGCGCTTGTAGTGGCGCTTCACGGCAGCGGCAAGCTTGCGCTTACGCTCTGCAGTTGGCTTCTCGTAGAACTCGCGTGCGCGCAGTTCGGTCAGCAGACCGGTTTTTTCGATGGTGCGCTTGAAGCGACGCATTGCGACTTCGAACGGCTCGTTTTCTTTAAGGCGGATAGTGGTCATGTAAAAATGAAACCGTTGGATTTAGAAAGAACGAAAGTTTAGCAGGTTTTAGCGGCTAGTGGAAGAGATTACATGGGTGTGATGAATTTGATACAGCCTGCGGAGCGTCTGACAACGCCTTCAGGGCAAGGCGCATCGTCGAAGACAGTACGCTAGTACGGCGAGACGATGCAACGCTGCCATGAAGGTGTTGTCAGGCGCCCTCAGACGCTCTGCCCTGCCACGTAGCCGGAAGCCCAGGCCCACTGGAAGTTGTAGCCGCCGAGCCAGCCGGTCACGTCCACCGTTTCGCCGATGAAATACAGGCCCGGCACATCCTTGGCCATCATCGTCTGCTGCGACAGCGCGCGGGTGTCGACGCCGCCGAGGGTGACCTCGGCCTTGCGGTAGCCTTCGGAACCGGTCGGGACGATGGCCCAGCGGTTGATGGCGTCGCCCAGTTTGCGCAGCTTGGCATCTGGCATGTCGGCCGGGCGGGCGTCCGGCGCGAGGCCATTGGCCAGCAGCAAGCCTTCGACCAGGCGCGCCGGCAGCCACTGGGTCAGCACGTTGCCGAGCTGCTTCTTGACCGTCGTTTTCGAACCGATCAGTTCGTCGGCCACGTCCATTTCCGGCAGCAGGTTCACGACGATCGGCGTGCCCGGTTCCCAGTAGCTGGAAATCTGCAGGATCGCCGGGCCGGACAGGCCGCGGTGGGTAAACAGCAGGTCTTCGCGGAACAGGCCACGCTTGGCATTTTTCCCCTTGCCGGAGCCCGTGGACACCTCGACCTCGAGCGCGATGCCGGCCAGCGGAGCGAAAGCGGCCCAGCTCGGGCCATCGAAGGTCAGCGGCACCAGGCCCGGACGCGGCTCGACCAATGGCAAGCCGAACTGGGTGGCGATGCGATAGCCCAGATCGGTCGCGCCGATCTTCGGAATCGACAGGCCACCGGTGGCGATCACGACGCTGTCGGCGCCAATGTCACCATGGTCGGTGGCAACGACGTAGCCGTCCGCCTCTTTCGTCACGCCATGCACCTTGCATGGCATGCGCCAGTTGACCTCGGCCGCGCTGCACTCGGCCTTCAGCATGGCGATGATCTGCTCGGCCGAGTCGTTACAGAACAGCTGGCCGCGGTGCTTCTCGTGGTAGCCGATGCGGTGCTTTTTGACCAGCGCCAGGAAGTCCTGGGCCGTGTAGCGCGACAGCGCGCTCTTGCAAAAGTGCGGATTCTCGGACAGGAAATTGGCCGGCCCCGCGTTGATGTTGGTGAAGTTGCAGCGTCCCCCGCCGGAGATACGGATTTTCTCGGCCAGTTTTTCCGCGTGGTCGATCAGCACCACGCGCTTGCCGCGTGCGCCGGCGATCGCCGCGCACATCATTCCGGCCGCGCCCGCGCCGATAATCGCTACATCGAATTGTTTTGCCATGATTGTTGCAACGAACTGCCGCCGCCAAATTCCAAACCCGCCATTGTAAACGCTGGCTGCACCGGCCGCACGGCCGATGCAGCCACTGTGGTTTTACGGTTGGCTTGTTGCGAAAGCAGCCAGACGGCGGCTAGACGGCGAGCGGATGGCGCCGGCGTACCTCGCGCGCGGCAGCCGTCACGCGCGCCACCTGATTCGCGATCGAGACGGGCACCGGCGCTTCGCCGGCCAAGGCGGCGCGGATCCAGGCCGCAGTGGCGGCCGCGTCGCGCGCCTCGGGCACGGCCGACAAGGTGTCGGCCGGCGGATCGCGTTCGACCAGCAGCTCGCGCTGGCCTTCGTGGAACCAGTCGATCTGCTGGGCGCGGTGCGGATTGGCGACGGTCTCCCCTTCGGTGCCACGCATCAGGAAGGCGTCGCCGCGCGCGTGCGGCGCGGCGCTCAGAAAATACTCGCCCAGGGTCTGCAGGTATTCGGGGTGGGTGTAGGAGACCAGGCGCAGCGCAGCGCCCTCGAAGGGCTGCAGGATCTTGACGATGGTGTGGGTCGAGTTGCGCACGCCGAGGATACGGCGCAGCGACAGCATGTGGGACAAAGCCGGCGCCAGCGTCTCGATCGGCATGAAGGCCGGACGGCCCGCTTCGAAGGCGTCGTGCACGGTGGCGCTGGTGGCCGCTTCGGCCAGGCCGAGTTCCGCCAGGATCTCGGCCGTGGTGACGCGGCCCGGATCGCTGCGCACGCCATGCACCAGGGTCGGCACGCCTTCGCGCGCGAGCAGCAGCGCCAGGAGCGGCGTCAGGTTGGCGAGTTTGCGCGCGCCGTTGTAACTTGGGATGAGCACGGGCGCGAACTCGCCGGCGGGCGCCGGCAGCGGCGCGAAGGCCTCTTCTGCGGCGTCCATGAAGCCGGCCAGCTCGTCCACCGACTCGCCCTTGATGCGCATGGCGAGCAGGATGGCGCCCAGTTCGAGGTCGGAGACGCGGCCGTCCAGCATGGCCTTGTAGAGCGCTGCGGCATCGACGCGCGTCATGCTGCGCGCGCCTTTCACGCCGCGGCCGATCTCCTTGATGAAGTGGGCGGCGGGGAATGGGTCGGTATGCATTTTGGTGTCCATGGCGCCAGCTTACACCGTCGCGGGTTTGCCCTGCATTTGACTTGTCTGCTGCACACAAGCATTTTTGGCGCTACACTCGTCGATCCGACTTTGTCCAATGGGCCGCATCATGCTGATCACTCCAGATATCGAAAATACCAACGTTACCTCGTTCGGACGCATGCCGACCCCGACCGAGCTGCATGCCAAGCTGCCGCTGTCCGAGCGCGCCTTTACCACCGTCATGAACGGCCGCGCCGCGCTGCGCGACATCCTCGACCGCAAGGACAGGCGCCTGTTCGTCGTGGTCGGCCCCTGCTCGATCCACGATCCGGAAGCGGGCCTGGACTATGCGCGCCGCCTGAAAGCCTTGCAGGACGAGGTCAGCGAGACCATGCTGCTGGTGATGCGCGTCTACTTCGAGAAGCCGCGCACGACCACCGGCTGGAAGGGCTATATCAACGATCCGTTCATGGACGACTCGTTCCAGGTCGACGTCGGCATGGAACGCGCACGCCAGTTCCTGATCGACGTCTGCGAACTGGGCCTGCCGACGGCCACCGAGGCGCTCGATCCGATTTCGCCGCAGTACCTGGGCGACCTGATCGCCTGGACGGCAATCGGCGCGCGCACCACCGAATCGCAGACCCACCGCGAGATGTCCTCGGGCCTTTCCACCCCGGTCGGCTTCAAGAACGGCACCGACGGCGACGTGGGCATCGCCATCAACGCGGTGCTGTCCTCGGCCAATCCGCATGCCTTCCTGGGTATCAACGACAAGGGCGCGGTCTCGATCGTGCGCACCCGCGGCAACGCGTACGGCCACGTCGTGCTGCGCGGCGGCGGCGACCGCCCGAACTACGATTCGGTGTCGGTCACGATTGCCGAGCAGGCCCTGAAAAAGGCGGGACTGCCGGCCAATCTCGTGGTCGACTGCTCGCACGCGAACAGCTACAAGAAGCCGGAACTGCAGCCGCTGGTGATGTCGGACGTGATCCAGCAGATCAGGCACGGTAATCGGTCGCTGGTGGGCGTGATGATCGAATCGAATATCGTGGCGGGAAACCAGCCGATTCCGTCGGACTTGAGCCAGTTGAAGTATGGCTGCTCGGTGACGGATGGCTGCATCGGCTGGGACGATACGGTGACGATGCTGAGGAATGCGCACAAGGAGTTGATGCAGCGTCCGTGATGCGGTGGTGGTATGCGCAGGCACGTACGCGTGGGCACGGGGTGCCCACCCTACGGTGCGCATCTGCCGCTGTCCGGCGTCTATCGCCCATGTGATTTACAATGCTGCCTTCCGCTTTCCCCTTCCGGCTTTTCCCATGATTGTTCTCGGCGTCGAATCCTCCTGCGATGAAACCGGCCTGGCTCTGTACGATACCGAGCGCGGGCTGCTGTCCCATGCCCTGCATTCGCAGGTCGCCATGCACGAGGAGTACGGTGGCGTGGTGCCGGAACTGGCTTCGCGCGACCATATCCGGCGCGCCCTGCCCCTGCTCGAACAGACGCTCGACAAGGCCGGCATCGCCAAGGGCGATATCGACGCCATCGCCTACACCCAGGGCCCGGGCCTGGCCGGCGCGCTGCTGGTCGGCTCCTCGGTCGCCTGCAGCCTGGCGCTGGCGCTGGACAAGCCCGTGCTCGGCGTGCACCACCTCGAGGGCCACCTGCTGTCGCCGCTGCTGGCGAGCGACCGGCCGGCATTTCCCTTCATCGCCCTGCTGGTCTCGGGCGGGCACACGCAGCTGATGCGGGTCGACGGCGTCGGGCGCTATACGCTGCTCGGCGAGACCCTGGACGACGCGGCCGGCGAAGCCTTCGACAAATCGGCCAAGCTGCTCGGCCTCGGTTATCCGGGCGGCCCCGCGATCTCGCGCCTGGCCGAATTCGGCGACCCGGCCGCCTACACGCTGCCGCGCCCGATGCTGCACTCGAAGGATTTCAATTTCAGCTTCTCGGGCCTGAAGACCGCCGTGCTGACCGTGGTGAAGAACCATGAAGAGAAGCTCGTCGCGAATATCTGCGAGCAGGACAAGGCCAACATCGCGCGTGGCTTCGTCGATGCGATCGTCGACGTGCTGACCGCGAAATGTGTGAACGCGCTGCGCCACACGGGCCTCAAGCGCCTGGTGATCGCCGGCGGCGTCGGCGCGAACGCGCAGCTGCGCGCCTCCCTGAATGCCGCCGCCGAGAAGCGCAAGTTCCGCGTGTACTATCCGGAGCTCGAATTCTGCACCGATAACGGCGCGATGATCGCCTTTGCCGGGGCCCTGCGCCTGGAGCGCAACCCGGCGCTGGCCACGCGCGAGTACGCTTTCAACGTGCGCCCACGCTGGCCCTTAGACGAGCTGGAAGCCGCCTGATCCTAGGCTTGCGCGAGTGAACTTGCAACGCTGACAACGATCCTACCGTGTGACCGCCCTGCACCGAACGGTGGCAAACTCTGGCGGTTCAGTTTTGGGAGGTACTACATGCGCGTTGTAAGCTGGAACATTCACTGGGGTTGCGGGAAGGACGGGCGCATCCGTATCCACGCGATCATCGATGTGCTGCGCAAACTCAATCCCGACATCATCTGCCTCCAGGAAGTCGCCGCCAACCACCCCGAGCTCGAAGGCAGCGCCACCGCCAACCAGTTCAAGCAGCTGGCCGGCGCCTTCGGCGGCTTCCATGCAATCGAGCATGCGCCCAGTGAAATCTACCGCAACAACGTCCCCCGCCTGTTCGGCAACCTGATCCTCTCCAAATACCGCATTACCCAGGCCCAGCGCCACCTGCTGCCCTGGCCCGCCGATCCCGGGCATGCGCCCGGCATGCCGCGCGGCGCTACCGAAGTCGTGCTCGACACGCCGGGTTCGAAGCTGCGCCTGGTCACGACCCACCTCGAATACCATTCGCCGCTGCAGCGCATGGCCCAGGTACACCGCCTGCGCGAACTGCACGCCGAGGCCTGCGCCCGCGCCCGCATCTTCGCAGCGCATCCGGAAATGGACGCGCCGTATCAGTTGGGCGAACGCCCGGCCGCGGCCATCTACTGCGGCGACTTCAACATGGCGCCCGGCGACGCCGACTACCAGGCCCTGCTCGCGCCCCGCCTCGACGGCGCGTCCAGCCTGGTCGACGCCTGGGCCGCGCGCCATTCGGATCACGCGCGCGCGCCGACCACGGGCCTGCACGGCTATCCGTGGCCGGACAAGCCGGATTGCTACGATTATTTCTTCGTGACCGAGGATCTGGCGCGGCGCGTGGCCAGTGTGGAGGTGCAGTCGGAGACGGCGGCGTCGGATCACCAGCCGGTGGTGCTGGAGCTGATTCCGGGGGGTTGAGTTTGAAGGCGTGGACGGCGCACGCGCAAACGCTTTATACGCATCCGGGTGGAGCCGGCCACCCTACATTTCCGTAGGGTGGGCGCCCCGTGCCCACCGAGCACCCGCGCCGCGTTGACTCGCCTTCCTGGTGGGCACGGAGCGCCCACCCTACCGCCTACGAATTCGGCGCAGCAGGGCGGCAGCTTAAACCAGCGGCGCATCCGCCTGCGCCGCAATCTCCCGCAACGCCCGCTCGAACACTTCCGGCGGCTGCCCGCCCGAGATCAGGTGGCGCTGGTTGATGACGATGGCCGGCACCGAGCGGATACCCGCGCGCTGGAAGAACAACTCGGTCTCGCGCACTTCGTCGGCGTATTCGCCGGTCTCGAGGATGCGCGCCGCCTCGGTCGTGTCGAGGCCGACCTGGCCGGCCACGCGCACCAGCAGCTCGCGCGAACTCGGGTCCTCGCAGTGGGTGAAATAGGCTTCGAACAGCGCCAGTTTCAAGGCATGCTGACGGCCCTGCTCTTCGGCCCAGTGCAGCAGGCGGTGCGCGTCGAAGGTGTTGTAGATGCGGCCGCGGCGCGCCATGTCGAAGGTGAAGCCGACGGCTTCGCCGCGCTGGCGGATCTGTTCGCGGGACTGGATCTGCTGCTCGAGCGGAGCGCCGTATTTTTCGGTGATGTGCTCGACGATGTCCTGGCCTTCGGGGCCCATGTCGGGATTGAGTTCGAAGGGCTGGAAGTGCAGCTCGGCGGTGACCTCGGGGGCGACTTTTTCCAGGGCCTGTTCGAGTGACTTGAGGCCGATCGCGCACCAGGGGCACGACACGTCCGACACGAAATCAATCCTCAATTGCTTGCTCACGCTGCACCGCCTTCCTGATTAGGTGCCGGCGCAGAGTGCGCCAGCTTTGGCGGTATGTGGGGATGCTTATGAAGGAATCAACGGGGGTGAACGGCTATTCGTACGCCGGTTGAACGCGTGAGCGGGAAATCAGTCCACTGGACTGATCTCCCCCGCCCACCCTACAGCTTACCTCTTCTTCGCGCCGGCGGCCTTGCTGCCGATGCGCGATTCCTTGCCGGCGATAAGGTTGCCGATGTTGGTGCTGTGGCGCCACAGCAGCAGCGAGCTCATGGCCACAACGGCGAACAGGATCTCGTTCACGCCGAACAGCAGGCCGTAGTAGAACGGCGCGAAGACGGCGGCGATCAGGGCGGCCAGCGAGGAATAGCGGAAGGTGTAGGCGACCACCAGCCAGGTCACCAGGGTGGCCAGGCCCAGCCAGACGTTCAGGCCGAGCAGCACGCCCAGCGCAGTGGCGACGCCCTTGCCGCCGACGAAGCGGAAGAAGACCGGGAACAGGTGGCCAAGGAAGACGGCGATGGCGACCAGCGCGATGCCGGCGTCGTCGATGCCGTAGTCAGGGCCGAGCTTGACCGCCAGGAAGACGGCCAGCCAGCCCTTGGCGCCGTCGCCGATCAGGGTGGCGATCGCCGCTTTCTTGCTGCCGCTGCGCAGCACATTGGTCGCGCCGGGGTTTTTCGAGCCGTAGGTGCGCGGGTCGGACAGGCCGAAGACGCGGCTCATCACGACGGCAAACGAAATCGAACCGATCAGGTAGGCGGCAATGGTGGCAATCAGGGTATTCATGATGATGTTGTCTCTCTGTTATGTCCCTCCGGCGGGCTCGTGAATATACACCAGCCGGGCGGGCGGCGGTAGTCAGTCGGCGGGTCAGTCGGCCAGTGCGCACTGCACCGGTTTGGCGCCGAGCACGTCGGTCAGCACGCCGGGGGCGATGCCGACCAGGTAGCCGCGGCGGCCGCCGTTGATATAAATCTTTTCCAGCCCGAGGATCGATTCCTCGACGTAGACCGGCATCGCCTTGCGCGTGCCGAAGGGAGAGGTGCCGCCGACCAGGTAGCCCGAATGGCGCTGGGCCACCTCAGGTTTGCATGGCTCGACCGACTTGCAGCCGATCGCGCGCGCCAGGTTCTTGGTCGAGACCTTGCAGTCGCCGTGCATCAGCACGATCAGCGGGCGCGCCGCCTCATCCTGCATCACCAGGGTCTTGACGACGTCGTGCTCGGGGACGCCGAGGGCGCGCGCGGACACCGCGGTGCCGCCGTGTTCTTCATAGGCATAGGGATGCTCGGTAAAACTCACCGCATGCTTGCGCAGGAACCCGGTGGCGGGTGTCTCGGACACGTGCTCTTTCTTGGCCATGCGTGATACGCTAAACACTGGAATAAAGGGTTTCTATTATGCAGCAAGAAATACGCTTTGCCACGTTTAACGTATGCAACCTGGCGCCGCCAAGTGTGAAGCTCTACGACAACTTGCTGCCCACCACGCCCCAGGAATACGAGGCCAAGCTGAACTGGACGGCCCATCAGCTCGACCTGCTCGATGCCGACGTCATCGGCTTCCAGGAAATTTTTTCGCAGGCGACGCTGAAGGAAGTGCTGGCGCGGACGAAGCGTTACCGCGAAGCCTATCACCTCGGCTTCGACCCCGATCCGGCCGCGCTGCGCCTGACGCCGAGCGTGGCCCTGGTGTCGCGCCTGCCCCTGAGCGGCGCCGCCCAGCCAATGGTCGACTTCCCGCGCGGGATCGAACTGCCGGTAGGCAGCCGCGATGCCGCCCGCTTCACCCGCGCGCCGCTGCACGCGGTGGTCACGGTCTCGCCCGACGTGCTGGTGGACGTGGTGGTGGTGCATTTGAAGTCGCGCCGGCCCGACTACCGTACCGGCGACACCGGCGAAGACCCGGCCCTGTACGCGCTGGCCTGCCTGCGCTCGCTGATCCGGCGCGGCACCGAGGCGGCGGCGCTGCGCGTGCTGTTGACCGAAATGGGCCGCGCCAACCGCCGCCCGCGCGTGGTGCTGGGCGACTTCAACGACGTGGCCGATTCGGTCACGACCAGCATCGTGCTGGGCGCCGGCACGCCGCTGGGCGACCGCCTGTATGACGCCAGCCAGGTGCAACGCCGCGCCGATCATGCGCGCCACCTCGGCTTTTCGAGCGTGCACGAGGGCCACTATTCGACCATCGACCACATCCTGGTGTCGGAGGAATTCAACGGCGCCCTGCCCAATGCGATCGGCGAGGTGGTCGACGTGCTCTACCTGAACGATCACCTCGATCTCGAACTGCCAGAAGCCTCCGACCATGGCCAGGTGCTGGCGCGCATCCGCCTCTACGACCTGAGTCACGGCCTCATGGAGGCGGGCGTATAGGGGGCGGCAACGCGGGCGGTACCGGGTCGGACGGCGCCAGGCCGGGCGGCGTGCCCGTGGCGTCGCCGGCGCCGGCGCCGTCGCCCGCATAAAACCCCTGGTATTCGTCGCAGCCGTGCTGGCGCAGGTAGTGCAGCTGCTCGGCGGTTTCCACCCCTTCCGCGATCACCTTCAGCCGGAGGCTGCGCGCCAGGGCGATGATGGCGGGTATCATGGCCGCGCCATCGGGCTCGCCGACGATGTCCTCGATGAAGCTGCGGTCGATTTTGAGTTTCGACAGCGGGAAGCGGCGCAGGCTGGCGAGGCTGGAAAAGCCGGTGCCGAAGTCGTCGATGGTCAGATGCACGCCGCGTCCGCGCAGGGTATTGACGGTGGCGAGGGTGGCCGCGTCGCCGTTCATGATGGTCTTCTCGGTGATCTCGAGGTCGAGGAATTCGGGCGCCAGGCCTGAGCTCTGCAAGGCCTCGTCGACGAAGCGCAGCAGGTCGTCGTGGACGAACTGGACGTTCGACAGGTTGACCGCCACCACCACGGGAAAGCCGGCGTCGTGCCAGCGCCGCCCCTGGCGGCAGGCCTCAAGAAGCACCCATTGCCCGATCGGGACGATGAGCCCGGATTCTTCGGCCGCGCCGATGAAGGCCTCGGGCAGCAGGCGGCCGCGCTCGGGGTCGCGCCAGCGGATCAGCGCCTCGAAGCCGACCGTGCGGCCGCTGCCGATGTCGATCTCGGGCTGGTACTCGAGTTCGAATTCGCCGTTTTCCAGGGCCTGGCGCAGCCGGTTCTCCATCTGCACGCGCTCGAGCACGCGCGAATTCATTTCCTGGCTGAAGAACTGGAAGGCGCTGCGGCCGCTTTCCTTGGCGTGGTACATCGCCACGTCCGCATGGCGCAGCAGGGTTTTCGGGTCGTCGCCGTCGCTCGGGCAGATGGCGATGCCGATCGACACCGACAGCGCCACCGAGCCGGCCTGGGCTGCGATCGGCCGCGCCACCGATTGCATGATCGTGGCCGCCACATGGGCCGCCTGGTCGACCCCGCCGATATCGGCCAGCAGCACGACGAATTCGTCGCCGCCGAGCCGGCTGACGGTATCGACCCGCCGCACGCAACGCCGCAGCCGCTGCGCCACTTCCTGCAGCACGGCGTCGCCGACCTCGTGGCCGTGGTTGTCGTTGATCGCCTTGAAATGGTCGAGGTCGATGAACATCAAGGCGAACTGATGGCGGCGCCGCGCGGCGCTCGCCAGCGCCTGCTCGAGCCGATCCATGAAGAGGATCCGGTTCGGCAGCCCGGTCAGCGCGTCGTGCTCGGCCTGGTGGCGCGCCTGCTCGACGGCGCGGTGGCGCTCGCTGATGTCGGTCAGCATCACCATATAGCTGGTGACCGCCCCACTCACGTCGGTGATGGGCGACAGGGCCGCGCGGATCGGGATCGTGCTGCCGTCGCGCCGCACGCCCCACAGTTCTCCTTCCCAGTGCTGGTGGCCGTCGAGCTGCTCGCGCAGGCGGTCGTAGAAGGCGCGATCCTGCACGCCCAGCTGCAGGCTCGGCAGTTCCGCGCCGACCACTTCTTCCACCATATAACCAGTCAGCTCGACATAGGCGCGGTTGGCGGCCAACACGCGGTGCTCGCGGTCGACCAGCAGGATGGCGTCGCGCGCATGGTCGAACACCTGGCCGGCCTGGCGCAGCGAATCTTCGAGCTCTTTACGCGCGGTGACGTCGACTTCCATGCAGAACACTTGCCGTGTCTCGCCGTTTTCCGGAATCGGAAAATGGCTCGACTGCAGCCACAAACGGCGCCCGTCGCGCAGTTCGACATGCCACTCGCGCGCCTTGACCGCCTCGCCGCTGCGCCAGACCGAGGCCATGACCGCGTCGAATTCGTCCTGCCCGCCCAGGTGCCGGACGAGCTCCGTGAAAGGCTGGCCGACCGCCTCGTCGGCGGAAATGCCGGTGAGCTCGGCGCAGGCGCGGTTCCAGAAGCGCACCACCCCTTGCCGATCCTGGCTGTGCACGGCCACCGCAGGGCTGAGCTCGATCGCCGCGACGAAGCGGTAGAGCCAATCCAGCGCTTCACGCGCCGGGCCGCCGGGAATGGCGGACAGGGGCGGCTCAGGCAATTCGCTGCTCACGAAGGATCCTTTTCTCGAATGAAACGAGGGCGACGCCGCGCCCTGACCGCCTCATTCTTGTCGGCGCCCGCCCGATTTCGTTTGCGCACACGCAAAGGTAAGCCAAGCGCATGAACGGCCCGGTAGGCGACTGCGTTCCGTCCGCCTTTTCTGCACTTCAGCGTCCGGAATTCACTGCTTGTCGCATTCCGATGGCGCCGGGACTTGTCAATTTCTATAGTCCCCACCATGCGCACGGAGCTTCGCCTCCCACCAGGTGGAGCACGCGCGCTCCCTATTCCCGCGCTCAACAACTCAAACAACGGCCGCCATGAAAATCGAAACCCTGCCGCTCGGCACCGCCACTCCCCTCCCCACCCGGCGCCGCTGGCGCAAACCGGCCATCGCGCTGGCCGTCGTGGCCCTGGCCGGCGGCGGCTGGTACGCCCTGCAGGGAAAGGCGCCGGCGCCAGCCGCGGCGGCGGCGAAAAAGCCTGAAAAACCGGTCGTCTTCGAACTGGCCCGCAACGATGTCGTCACGGTCGAGTCGCGCGAACTGGCGCTGCGCCTGCCGCTGTCGGGCTCGCTTGCACCGCTGTCGCAGGCCACCGTCAAGTCGAAGGTCTCGGGCGTGGTGCTGGAGACGAGCGTGCGCGAAGGCATGAACGTGGCGGCCGGCCAGGTCATCGCGCGCCTGGACGACGCCGACGCGCGCGCCCGCGTGGCCCAGCAGGCGGCGCTGCTGAAGGAAGCCACGGCGCGCCTGTCCCTGGCCACCAAGAACGAAGCGAACAGCCAGGCCCTGCTCAAGCAGAACTACATCTCGCAAAGCTCCTTCGACACGACGCGCAACGGCGTCGAACTGGCGCAGGCGGCGGTCGACGCGGCGCGCGCCCAGCTCGACCTGGCGCGCATCGCCCTGAACGACACGCTCATCCGCGCGCCGCTGTCGGGCGTGGTCAGCAAGCGCTTCGTGCAGGCCGGCGAAAAGCTCTCGCCCGACAGCCCGGTGATGGCCATCGTCGACCTGCAGCACCTGACGCTCGACGCGCAAGTGCCGGCCTCCGACATCCCGCGCGTGAAAGTCGGCCAGGACGTGCGCTTCAAGGTCGACGGCTTCAACGGCCGCGCGTTCTCCGGCAAGGTGGCGCGCATCAATCCGGCCACCGAGGCCGGCTCGCGCTCGATGCTGGTATATATCAGCGTGGCCAACGACGACGGCCTGCTGCGCGCCGGCATGTTCGCCAAGGGCGAAATCACGACCGAGAAATCGGCGGCGCGGCCGATCGTGCCGCTCGCCGCCCTGCGCAAGGACGGCGCGCGCGACGTGGTCTACCGCGTCGACAGCGGTAAAGTAGTCGCCCAGCCGGTGCAGCTGGGCATGCGCAGCGACGACGAAGGCCTGGCCGAAGTGACCGGCGGCGTGGACGCCGGCGCGGTGCTGCTGGCCGTGCCGCTCGACGGCGTCAAGCCCGGCAGCGCGGTGAAGCTGGCTGCGCCCGCGACCGCGGCGCCGGCTGTCGCGACCCTGGCGAAGAAGGACTAAGGCCATGTGGATCACCAAAGTCAGTATTCGCCACCCTGTCTTCGCCACCATGGTCATGGTCGGCCTGATGGTGCTCGGCCTGTTCTCCTACCGTTCGCTGGGCGTGGAAAGCATGCCCAATGTCGATATCCCCTTCGCCTGGGTCGAGACCCAGTATCCGGGCGCCTCGCCGGAACAGGTCGAGAACGATGTCACGCGGCCGATGGAAGAAACCATCAATACCGTCAGCGGCATCAAGAACATCCGCAGTAACTCGTGGGAAGGCCGCAGCGGCGTCTCGATCGAATTCCACATCGCCACCAACATGGACAAGGCGATGCAGGATCTGCGCGACAAGGTGGCGCGCGTGCGTCCCGGCTTCCCGAAGGAGGTCAAGGAACCCTTCGTGATCCGCGCCGACGGCGAGAACCAGCAGCCGATCGTGCGCCTGTCGGTCACCTCCAGCGAGCGCGACATGCGCGCGCTGTCGACGCTGGCCGAGCAGGTCATCGTCAAGCGCCTGCAGAGCGTCGCGGGCGTGGGCGAAGTGCGCACCGGCGGCGTCGCGCGGCGTCAGATCCTGGTGCATGTGAAGCCCGAACAGCTGCGCAGCCAGAACATCGGCATCGACGAAGTGCTGCGCGCGATCCAGGCGACCAACACCAATCTCCCGGCCGGCAACCTGCAGTACGGCGCGGCCGAGCGCCTGGTGCGGGTCGAGGGCAAGATGAAGGATGCGCGCGAGTTCAACAACATCATCGTGGCACGCCGCGCCAGCGGCCCGGTCTACCTGTCGCAGGTGGCCGAAGTGGTCGACGGCGAACGCGAGGAGACCTCGATCTCGCGTGTGAACGGCGTGCGCGCCATCTCGCTCGACGTCACCAAGGTGCAGGACGCGAACACCGTGGAAGTCGGCACCGGCATCATGAAGATGGTCGAACAGCTGCGCAAGACCATGCCGGCCGACGTCCAGTTCCGCGTGATGGACGACCAGTCGACCACCGTCCAGCAGCAGCTCGACAACGTCAAGCGCACCATCATCGAGGGCGCCATTCTCACCATGGTGATCGTGTTCCTGTTCCTGCACTCCTGGCGCAGCACGGTCATCACGGGCCTGACCTTGCCGATCTCGGTGCTCGCCTCCTTCATCGCGATGCGCTACTTCGGCTTCACCCTGAACTTCCTGACGCTGATGGCGCTGTCGCTGTGCATCGGCCTCTTGATCGACGATGCGATCGTGGTACGCGAGAACATCGTGCGCCACCTCGGCATGGGCAAGAGCCACCTGCGCGCGGCCGAGGAAGGCACCAACGAGATCGGCCTGGCCGTGATGGCCACCACCTTCGCCATCGTCGCCGTGTTCGTGCCGATCGCCTTCATGGATGGCATTATCGGCCGCTTCTTCCTGCAGTTCGGGGTGACGGTGGCGGTGGCCGTGCTGGTGTCGCTGTTCGTCTCCTTCACGCTCGACCCGATGCTGTCCTCGGTGTGGCCCGATCCGGTGAAAGACCGCTTCAAGTACGTACCGTGGCTGGGCCGCGCGATGGCCAAGATCGAGATCGGCATCGAGCACGTGCACGTGATCTACGGCCGCGTGCTGGCGCTGGCCCTGCGCTGGCGGAAAGCGACGCTGGCGCTGGCCCTCGGTGTTTTTGTCGGCAGCCTGTTCCTGATCCCGATGATCGGCGGCGAGTTCGCGCCGAAGACCGACAACGGCTTCATCGAGATGCGCTTCAAGACGCCGGTCGGCTCGAGCCTGGCCTACACCGACGGCAAGGTGAAGCAGGTGGAAGAAGCGCTGCGCGACTACAAGGAGATCGACGCGATCAGCAGCGCCATCGGCGTCTACGAAGGCCATAACAGCGCCCAGGTCATCCTGAAGCTGACCGATGTGAAGAAGACCAAACGGCGCTCGCAGGAAGAGATGGAGGCGGTGATCCGCGAACGCCTGTCCTCGATCGCCGGCATCACCATGTCGGTCGGTAACAAGCCGATCTTCATCGCGATTCTCGGCCGCGACGAAGCCAAACTCGACGCCGCCGCGCACAAGCTGATGGACAAGATGCGGGCGATCAAAGGCGTGGCCGACATCGAGTACAGCCAGGAGGGCGCGAACCCGGCCACCGTCATCAAGATCAACAACGAGCTGGCCAGCGACCTGGGCCTGTCGGTGGCGCAGGTCGGTGCGGCGCTGCGTCCCTTCGTGGGCGGCGACCAGATCAGCCAGTGGCTGGCGCCGGACGGCCAGAACTACGAGGTCAACGTCCAGCTGCCGCGCAGCAGCCGCCAGAAGGTCGCGGATCTGGCCGACCTGTCGCTGGCGTCCTCGCGGATGGACGCGGCCGGCAACCCGATCATGGTGCCGCTGCGCCAGGTGGTCGAATTCGTGCCCTCGTTCAGCCCGCAGGTGCTGAAACGCCAGGCGCTGGAACGCCGGGTGGCGATCTACGCCGGCATCGAGGGCCGTCCTTCGGGCGACGTGAACGCCGACATCAAGAAGGCGATGGATTCCATCGAACTGCCGGAAGGCGTGCGCTTCGACGTCGGCGGCGACGCCCAGCAGATGGCCGAAACCATGGCCAACTTCGGTTCGGCCATCGCGATCGCGATCATCTTCATCTACCTGGTGCTGGCTTCGCAGTTCGGCAGCTTCCTGCAGCCGATCGCGATCATGATGTCGCTGCCGATGTCGCTCATCGGCGTGCTGCTGGCGCTGCTGGCGACGGGCAGCACCCTGAACGTGTTCTCGGTGATCGGCGTGGTGATGCTGATGGGCCTGGTCACCAAGAACGCGATCCTGCTGGTCGACTTCGCCAACCACGGCCAGCGCGAGGGTAAAGGCCAGTTCGCGGCGATCCTGGAAGCGGGACAAGTGCGTTTGCGTCCGATCCTGATGACGACCCTGGCGATGATCTTCGGCATGCTGCCGATGGCGATCGGCGCCGGCGACGGCGGAGAAACGCAGGCGCCGATGGGCCGCGCCGTGATCGGCGGCGTGATCACCTCGACCCTGCTGACCCTGGTGGTGGTGCCGGTGGCGTACAGCTATCTCGACAGTATCGGCAAGCGCGCCCGCAAGTGGTTTGCCAAGGGGCACGAGGAGATTGTCGAGGTCATGCCGGTTACGGCAAAGGAAAGCATGTAAGGGATTCGGGATGCCCATGCATCCCGTTGCCATGTAGGGTGGGCATGCCCACGCGTAACCGCGCCGCTGTGTTAGCTTCCATCGAAGCCAACACAGCGGCGCGTTGTCGTAAAAATTGGAATTGTCACGAGCGATATTGCATGCCGCGCGAATGATCAACAGCCGCATCCGCGTGGGCACTCGCGCCCTGCCCTGTCGGGCAGGGCGCTTCGCGGGCGGGCAGCATGCTGCACGAATTCCCCGCCACGCCCCACCCTACGAAATCACATCACGGTGTTTGCGTCTCCTGCGCATCCTCATTTGCCTCGACTTCGGCCTCGTCCGACGCTTCCGTCGTCATTGCCTCCCCTTCCGGGTGATTCTTCGCTTCCGCTTTCCGCTTGGCTTTTTCTTCTGCCTTGCGCTTCTTTTCCAGTTCCCGTTGCCGCTTCTCGTATTGGAAGTTGGTTTTGGCCATGATCACCTCTTATGCGCTGACTTGAAGGGTTGTACTGCGCGACTATTATGCGCCAGTTAAGCTTTTGAGATTTGAATTAACCACGTGGATGGTGTTGCGCATGCAAGCCCTTCAGGCGTTCGCGCGCAACATGGGTATAGATCTGTGTGGTGGAAATGTCCGAGTGTCCCAGCAATAATTGCACTACTCGCAAGTCGGCGCCGTGGTTGAGCAAATGGGTGGCAAACGCATGGCGCAGCGTGTGCGGCGACAAGGGTGCGCGGATGCCTGCCTTGAGCGCATGCTTCTTGATCACGACCCAGAACATCTGGCGCGTCATCGGCCCGCCGCGGCCAGTCACGAACAGGGCGTCGTCGACCTGCCCGTTCAAGATGATGCCGCGCGCATCCGCAAGATAGCGTTCGAGCCATTTCCGCGCCTCTGCCCCGAAGGGGACGAGACGCGTTTTCGCGCCCTTGCCGGTGACCCGCAACACGCCGTCGTTCAGGCTGAGTTCGACCAGTTTCAGGGCCACCAGCTCCGACACGCGCAAGCCGCTGGCATACATGAGCTCCAACATCGTGCGTTCGCGCAGGCCAAGCGGCGTGGCAACGTCGGGCGCGGCGAGCAAGGCCTCGACTTGCGCTTCGGAGAGCGTGTGCACGAAGCGGGTCGGCTGGCGCGCCGTCGCCATTTTCAGGCAGGGATCTTCGACGACCTGGTGCTTGCGCAGCGCCAGCGCATAAAACCGTTTCAGTACCGACAGGCGCCGGTTGGCGGTGCTTGGTTTGGTGTCGGGATGGCGCTCGGCGAAATAAGCGGCCAGGTCTGCCGGGCCGGCGCCGAGCAGGCCGCAGCCCGGCCGCTTCGTGTCGAGCCAGGTCAGGAACATGCGCATGTCGCGCCGGTAAGCGTCGAGCGAGTTCTTCGCCAGGCCCTGCTCGAGCCAGAGCGTGTCGCAGAACTCGTCGATCAGTCCCAGATCGCCTGCTGCTGCCATGGAGATGCGGTGGCGCCTTCGTGACGCAGCAGCCAGCGCTTGACCGACAAGTGGAATCCGTTCTCGTCGTCGTTGTTCGAAAAACCGCCGAGGCCGCCCGCGGCCGTCACCCGGTGGCAGGGAATGACGAGCGGGAACCAATTGGCGCCGCAGGCCTGGCCGACGGCGCGCGGGGCCGAGCCGATGTCCTTGGCGATCTTGCCATAGGTAAGTACCGTGCCGCGCGGGATGGCGCTGATCGCCTCCCAGACGCGTTTCTGGAAAACGCTGCCGGCTTCGAACAGGGGCAAGTCGAAGGCGAAGTCGGGATCGCGCAGGTAGCGTTCGACCTGGCGCGCGGCGGCTTCGGCCACCGGATCCTGGGCGTCCTTCTCGTGGAAACGCGGCTGCAGATAGACGAGCTCGCGCACCCGCTGATCCTCGGTGCGAATGCCGATCGCGCCGAACGGGGCCGCCACGATGGCGGAAAACAGCTCGCTGCCTTGTTGTATGTTCATGCTTTCCAGTTTACTCCTCGGACGGCGCGGCCACCACTCCTTTTTCGCTTGGGAAATTACTCGTGCGTGGCGGCTGACTCAGCGGAAAAAGATTATCCTTCAGCCATACGTGACAGGAAACCCATGCCGCCCGCGAAACGCATACTGGCCCTCTTGTTCCTGCTTGGCGCCCTGGCCCAGGCGGAGGGGGCATTGCAGGCGGCGCAGGCGCAGGCAACGCCGCTGCGGGTCGGCGTCTATCCGAATGCGCCCAAGGTCTTCGTCGATGCCGACGGCAAGGCCTCCGGCATCCTGGTCGACCTGCTGCGCGAGATGGCCAGCGCCGAGCACTGGCCGCTCGAATTCGTCGCTTGCGAATGGCAGGCCTGCCTGCATGCGCTGGAAGCGGGACAGATCGACCTGCTGCCGGACGTGGCCTGGTCCGAAGAGCGCGCCCGCAGCTACGCCTTCCACCAGGTGCCGGCGCTGCACAGCTGGTCGCAGATCTACGCCCAGCGCGGCCACAAGATCCGCACCCTGCTCGACCTGAAGGGGCGCCGCATCGCCGTGCTGGCCGGCTCGATCCAGGCGCAGATCCTGCCGAACGTCCTGGCCGGCTATGGCGCCGTGCTGGTGCCTTCCTCCTCGCTCGAACGTGCGTTCACCCTGGTCGCCGACGGCCAGGCCGATGCGGTTGCGGCCAGCCATTATTTCGGCGACGCCGTGGCCGGCCTGCACAACCTGGAAGCCACGCCCGTGGTGTTCAATCCGGCGCGCCTGCATTACGCTGCCATGCCCGGGCGCCAGCAGGCGGTGCTCGATGCCATCGACCGCCGCCTGACGGCCTGGCGCGCCGATCCGAACTCGGTGTATTTCAGCACCCTGCGCCGCTGGCAGACCGGCGGCCCGGCGCCGGCCGTGCCGACCTCGCTGCTGTGGGCACTGGCCGCCACCGTCGGCCTGCTGCTGTCGGCGCTGGCCGTTGCCAGCTGGCTGCGCACCGAGGTGGCCGTGCGCACGCGCGAACTGCGCGACAACGAGCGCAAGCTCGCGACCATCCTCGACAGCGTCGACAGCCTCATCTACATCAAGGATGCGCAGTCGCGCTACCAGTACGTGAACGGCGCCATGTGCCGCCTGCTGAACCGGCCGGCGTCGGCGATCGTCGGCCAGACCGACGAGCTGTTGTTCGGGCTGGAAAAAGCGAAGATGACGCGCGCCGGCGACCTCGCCGTGATCGAGGAACACCAGCGCTTCGTCACCGAAGAGCACCTGCTCGGCAAGGTCTATCTCACGACGAAGATTCCGCTCGTGCGCGGCGAGGAAGTGCACGAACTGTGCGGCATCACGACCGACATCACGCCCCATAAACAGGCCGAGGAATCGCTGCGCATCGCCGCCACCGTGTTCCAGTCGGGCGAAGGCATGTGCGTGCTCAGCCCCGATGCCGTGATGATCGAAGCGAACCAGGCTTGGGGTGTACTATGCGGCCAACCCGCCGACACACTTCCGGGAACGCCCTTCCCCCGCTTTTCGATCGAGCAGGATGGCGAGGACGGCCGCGAACGCATGTGGAACAGCGTGCGCGAAGCGCAGTCCTGGCAGGGCGAAGTCTGGATGAGCCGCCACGACGGCACGCGCTATCCAGCCTGGCTGACGGTCAGCGCCGTGCGCGACGCCGACGGCCTGCTGACCAATTTCGTCTGCACTCAGTCCGACATCAGCGCGCGCAAGCAGGCCGACGAGCGGATCGTCCAGCTGGCCTACTACGATTCGCTCACCGGCCTGCCGAACCGGCGCCTGTTGTACGACAGGATCGGGCACTGCCTCGGCCTGCATGGCCGTACGGGCCGCACTGGCGCCCTGCTGTTCCTCGACATGGACAATTTCAAGGATCTCAATGACAGCCGCGGCCACGCCGTCGGCGACGAGCTGCTGCAGGAAGTCGCGGCGCGCCTGCTGGCCTGCACGCGCGACACCGATACCGTGGCACGCCTGGGCGGCGACGAATTCGTGATCCTGCTCGAATCGAGCGGCGTCGACGGGCAGGAGGCGCAGCAGCACGCCGAAACCGTTGGCGAGAAGATCCTCGCCGCCCTGCGCGAGCCGTTCGAGGTCGGCGGCGCCGTGCACCACGCCAGCTGCAGCATCGGCGTCACGCTGTGCATCGGCCAGAAGGACGAACTCGACGACCTGATGCGGCGCGGCGACCTCGCCATGTACGAGGCCAAGCGCCAGGGCCGCAACACGCTGCGCTTCTTCCATCCGTCGATGGAAAGCGAGGTCACCTACCGCACCGAGATCGAAACGGAGCTGCGCGCCGCGCTGCTGCATTCGCAGTTCGTGCTGCACTACCAGGGGCAAGTCGACGGCGACGGCATCCTGACCGGCGC
The DNA here is from genome assembly GCF_001424165.1 of Massilia sp. Leaf139. GTDB lineage: Bacteria > Pseudomonadota > Gammaproteobacteria > Burkholderiales > Burkholderiaceae_D > Telluria. Next base: position 672,462 of record NZ_LMOJ01000025.1, on the reverse strand, counting down.
CGAAGCGCTGGTACGCTGGCAGCATCCGACACGCGGACTGGTGGGCCCGGCCGGCTTCATCGGCATCGCCGAAGCCTCGGGGCTGATCGTGCCGCTCGGACGCTGGGTGCTGCGCACGGCCTGCGACCAACTGGCGCTGTGGGCGCAGTCGCCGGCCACGGCCCACTTCACGCTCGCCGTGAACGTCAGCGTGCGCCAGTTCCTGCAAGCCGATTTCGTCGAGGAGACGCTCGCCATCGTCCAGGCCAGCGGCGCCAATCCGGCGCGTTTGAAACTGGAATTGACGGAGACCCTGATGATCGAGGGCGTCGAGGAAACCATCGGCAAAATGCGCGCCCTGCGCGAACACGGCATCTGCTTCTCGCTCGACGATTTCGGCACCGGCTACTCGTCGCTGAGCTACCTGAAGCGCCTGCCGCTGGATCAGCTGAAGATCGACCAGAGCTTCGTGCGCGACGTACTGATCGACCCGAACGACGCCTCGATCGCGCGCAGCGTGGTGGCACTCGGCAAATCGCTGGGCCTAAAAATCATCGCAGAAGGAGTCGAGACCGAGGCCCAGCGCACCTTCCTGGCGGGAATCGGCTGCGATCACTGGCAGGGGTTTTTATTCAGCCGGCCAGTGGATGCGCGCACGCTGGAGGAGCTCGCGGCGTAGCGGCTTTTGTAGGGGTGGGCCAGGCCAATGGCCTCGCCCACGGCTTCACTGGGCACGCCCACGCGTACGTGCCGATGCGTACCGCAATATTTCAATCTAATGCTGCTGTGCACGCGTTTTCTTTTACGTCACGTCGCGTTTGCTCATGCGGTGCGAACGCGTGGGCATGCCCACCCTACGGTGCACATCCGTTCCGTGAAATTGATACGTCGACGGGTCGTATGTAAATCCAGCCGAAAAAAAAGCGCACCCAAAGGTGCGCTTCAATCATCAGGCACGTCCCGGCCGTTTGGCAGTACCAACGGCTTCTGTCGAACGTGTGTCTCCTCTCATGATCTCCGGTATGGACTACCGACTTTTTCTGCCCTCCCCAAGACGTGTGTCCGGGTTGCCTGCACCGCTTTGGTGCCACAGCGCCCAATCATAACGCAACTGTCCGACAGAGAATAGTTTTTTATATACGGTTTTTGAAAACCGAACATGGACGAGGTTTGTCTGCCACAAGGTCCAACCAGCGGCCGGCTTTACTGACCGCGGCGTCATTATTCTCTAGCCGTTTCCCGGGCAATCGCTTCGATCAGATCCTTGCCGATGCGGCGCTCCATCTGACGGTGCACCGGCAGCAGGGCCGCGCGCCACTGCGCCTGCTGCTGCGGCGTCAGGTAATGGATCGTAGTCTTGCCGGCCTTGCGGATGGCCTCCAGGGCGCGGTCGTTGTCGCGCTGGGCGATCGTTTTCTCGAACACCGTCGCCTCATGCATGGCCCGTTCGAGCGCGGCGCGCACGTCGCCCGGCAGTCCGTCCCAGAACTTGCGGTTGACGATCACCGCATAGCCCAGGTAGCCGTGGTTCGATACCGTGACGTGCCGCTGCACCTCGTGCATGCGCTGGGTGTACATGTTCGAGGGCGGGTTCTCGGTGCCGTCGACCACGCCCGTTTCCAGCGCCTGGTAGGCTTCCGAGAAGGCCATCACCTGGGGCCGGGCGCCAAGCGCGCGCATCTGGGCGTCGAGTACGGTCGAGGACTGGATGCGCATGCGCAGGCCGCGGAAGTCCGCCGGCACGTGCAGCGGCCGGTTCGCCGACATCAACTTGAAGCCGTTGTCCCAGTAGGCCAGGCCGGTGATGCCCTTGGACTGGAGTTTCTTGAGCAGATCGCGTCCGATCGGGCCTTCGGTCACCGCATACAGCGCCGCCTTCGACGGGAAAATATACGGCAGATCGAAAGCCTCGAATTCCTTCACGCCGAGCGGCCCGAACTTGGCGAGCGAAGGGGCCAGCATCTGCACCGCGCCCAGTTGCAGGGCCTCGAGCTCTTCCTTGTCTTTGTAGAGCTGGCTGTTCGGATACACTTCCACCTTGACGCGGCCGCGCGTGAACTGCTGCGCGAGCAGTTTGAAACGTTCGGCGGCCTGCCCTTTCGGTGTGTCGGGTGCGACCACGTGGCTGAACTTGATGACGATCGGGGCCTGCGCCCGGGCGCCGCCCAGGGAGGCGGCGAGCAGCAGCGCCGCCGCCAGGAACTTGATGTGCATGCGTCGATTAAAAGATTAGCAATAGAAGAGCAGCAGCGCAGACCGCAGTTGCGTTGCCGCTACAGAAGTCCACAATAGCATCGGACAAGAAAAGCTTCCACTTTCCCATGAAAAACCCGTTCTCGCTGCGCCGGCGCGCCAACCTGGCCCGCCCCTGGCGCTGGCTGGTGCCGCTGCTGCTGGTGTTGCTCTTCCTCGCCGTCCTGTTCTGGCTGCCCTGGCAGGCGCGCCAGATGGAGAGCAATGAACGTCAGGAGCAATTGATTGCGGACACGCTGTGGGTCGAGCAGACCCTGCGCTTCGAGCTGACGCGCAGCGAAGAGGCCCTGGCCACGCTCGGCGCCGACCTGGTCGGCAAGCCGCCGGCCGCCGACGTCCTGCAGGCGCGCATGGCGCAGCTGTTCAAGAACGGCCCCGAGCTGCATCGCCTGCTGTGGCTGGGCCGGAACGGCGAGCTGCTGGCGCGCCATGGCGCCGACCTGCCCCAGGGCGCGCCGCCGCCGGCCCTGGCCGACACCGAGGAGATGGCGCGCCTGACCCGCGCCGGCCGCTACACCGAGTCCTACGGCGCCGGCGCGCACCAGACGGGCATGCTCGACTATTACCTGCCCCTGTACCGGGACGGCGTGTATGCCGGCAGCCTGATGGCGACCTACAGCCTGAAGGTGCTGCTCGACGAGACCGTGCCCTGGTGGTTCGCTCAGGACAACGCCCTCGCCCTGCTCGACCGTAACGACGTGGCGGTCGCCACGCGCGCCGACGGCGGGCCGGGCCGCGGCGTCTACACGCACCGGCGCGCGCTCGACCTGCCGGGCGCCTCGATCGTGCTGGCCACCGACAGCGTCAAGGGCGCGCCGCGCCTGCTGCCGAATCTGCTGGTCGGTTCGGTGATCGTGCTGGCCCTCGGCCTGCTGCTCAGCTTGAGCACGCTGTGGCGCCACATCTCGCGCACCCTGGCGGCCGAGTCCGCGCTGCGCCAGCAGATGGCCTTCCGCACGGCGATGGAAAATTCGCTGATGACGGGCCTGCGCGCGCGCGACCTGGAGGGCCGCGTCACCTATGTCAACAAGGCCTTTTGCGAGATCGTCGGCCTGCCGCCGGAAGAGCTGCTCGGCAGGAAGCCGCCCATGCCCTACTGGGCGCCGGAAGTGCGCGGCGACTACGAAGAACGCTTCGCCGGCGTCCTGGCCGGCACCATCACACCCCAGTTCGAAACCGTGTTCCAGCGCTCGGACGGCGTGCGCGTGCCGGTGCTGGTGTTCGAAGCGCCACTTAGGGACAGCCGCGGTGAGCAGACCGGCTGGATGAGTTCGATCCTCGACATCACCGACCGCAAGAAGGCCGAGGAACTCAACCGCCAGCAGCAGGAAAAGCTGGAAACAAGCGCGCGCCTGGCGACCATGGGCGAGATCTCGTCGATGCTGGCGCATGAACTGAACCAGCCGCTGGCGGCGATTTCCAGTTACACGGCCGGCGCCCTGAACGTGCTGGAACGGGCCGACAAGGGCGTGCCGATCGAGCCGACCATGCTCCGGCGCGCGCTGGAACAGGCGCGCCAGCAGGCCCAGCGCGCCGGCCAGATCATCAAGAGCGTGCACGAGTTCGTCAAGAAGAGCGAGCCGCAGCGCGAGACGGTGGCGATCCACGACGTGGTCGAGGGCGTGCGCGCCCTGATCGACCTGCAGGCGCGCAAATCCTATGTCGCCTTGCAGATCGACTTGCCGGCCGTCCTGCCGCCGGTGCTGGCCGACCGCGTGATGCTCGAACAGGTGCTGCTGAACCTGACCCGCAACGGCATCGAGGCGATGGCGGCCGTGCCGCCCGAGCGCCGCGTGCTGCGCATTACGGCGGGCGCCGACGCGGCCCAGGTGGCCGTTTCGGTGATCGACCGCGGCCACGGCATCGCGTCCGACGTGGCCGAGCGCCTGTTCTCGCCCTTCTTCTCGACCAAGGCCGAAGGCATGGGCATGGGCCTGTCGATCTGCCGCACGGCGATCGAATTCCATGGCGGCACCTTGAACCATGCACCGAACCCGGGCGGCGGCACCGTCTTCACCTTCAGCCTGCCGCGCCCGGCCAGCACCGCCGCCGCGGCCGCCGAGCTAAAATAGCGCACAAGAAGACCAGGAGACCCCATGCTGCATATCGTCGACGACGAAGACGTGATCCGCGACGCCCTCGCCTGGCTGGCGCAATCGCGCGGCCTCGCCGTACGCGGCTATGCGGGCGGCCAGGCCTTTCTCGACGGCGTCGGCGAGCCCGATGCCGGCGGCGACTGCGTGCTGCTGGACGTGCGCATGCCCGACATGAACGGCATCGCCGTCTTCGAACAGCTCATCAAGCGCGGCTGGCTGGCGCGCATGCCCGTCATCTTCCTCACCGGCCATGGCGACGTGCCGATGGCGGTCGATTCCCTGAAACGCGGCGCTTTCGATTTCTTCGAAAAGCCCTTCAACGACAACGACCTGATGGACCGCGTCGACGAGGCCCTGGCCGCCTCGCGCAACGCCGCCAGCGCGGCGCAAGTGCAGGCGCGCCTGGCCACCCTGTCGGCGCGCGAACGCGAAGTGCTCGACCTGATTTTGGCGGGCAAGATGAACAAGGTCGTGGCCGACGAGCTGGGTATCAGCATGCGCACGGTGGAGGTGCACCGTGCCCACATCTTCGACAAGATGCAGGTCAAGACGGCGGTGGAGCTGGCGGGCTTGCTGAAGTAATTTTCATTAGCAATGGCCCCGCCCTTTGCGCGCTGAAGCACGACAACTCAGCCACCACTCTCGGTCACAAAGCGGCGCGCACAGAACGTGTCGGCGCCCGCCCTTTTCGACGATCGCTTGTAAAATCAAATTGAACGCGTCGCCGCCTGCGGCTCCCGCGACGTCAACTTTTTGAGGGAAAGCAGATGAACGACAAGACAGTTGCAGACAGGATGTTTTTGCGAAACGCGAAAGCGATGCAGATCATCAATGGCGGGGTGCACCCGACGGTCGTGTCGCAATTTCCGCAAGAACTGATCAAGGAAGGCGACGGCCCCTTCGACGTGATCATGATGTTCTGCATGAACCGCAAGGATCTCGAGCAATACCTGCCGCAGGCCAAGGAACGCCTGGGCGACAAGGGTTCGCTCTGGATCGCCTACTTGAAGCAGACGGCCTCGAAGGCCACTGATATCAATCGCGACTCGATCAACGCTTATCTGAAGGAAAACGGTATCACAGCCGTGGCGATGATCTCGATCGATGGCGACTGGTCAGCCATGCGCGCAAAACGTATCGAACTATGATTGATGCTGGTGCAGCGCCCATTCGACATGTTCGCGCACCAGCGCGGACGGGTGGCCGGCGCGCGCTTGTAGCGCCGCCACGATCAGCGGATCGCCGCGACGCTTGTTCGCGGCGTTACCCAGTCCGACCGCCAGGTTGCGCAGCCAACGCTCGTGGCCGATGCGCCGGATCGGACTGCCTTCCATGCGGCGGTTGAACTCCTCCTCGTTCCAGGCGAACAGTTCCAGCATGCTCGACTCGCCCAGGCCGTTGCGCTCGTCGAAATCCGGCACGCTCGCGCGCTGGGCGAACTTGTTCCACGGACAAGCGAGCTGGCAATCGTCGCAGCCGTAAATGCGGTTGCCGATCAGCGGCCGCAGCTCGACCGGAATGCTGCCCTTCAGTTCGATCGTCAGGTAGGAGATGCAGCGGCGCGCGTCGAGCCGGCCGGGGCCGAGGATGGCCGCGGTCGGACAGAGGTCGATGCAGTTGCTGCAAGCGCCGCAGTGATTCGAGGTCGGCGCATCGACCGGCAGCGGCAGGTCGACCAGGATCTCGCCGATGAAGAAGGTCGAGCCGGCGTCGCGCGAGAGCAGCAGCGTGTGCTTGCCGCGCCAGCCCAGGCCCGCCTTTTCCGCCAGCGGCAATTCCATCACCGGCGCCGAATCGGTAAACACCCGGTAGCCGTACTCGCCGATCTCGGCCTTGATCCGCTCGGCCAGCTGGGCCAAGCGGTTGCGCAGCACCTTGTGGTAATCGCGGCCGCGCGCATACATCGACACCACCGCGGCGCCGGGTTCCAGCTGGCGGGCCAGCTCGCGTTCGCGCCAGCCCTCGGTCAAGGGCAGGTAATCCATGCGCGCCACGATCGCGCGCACGGTGCCGGGCACCAGTTCGGCCGGCCGGGCGCGCTTCATGCCGTGGCTTGCCATATAATCCATCTCGCCATGGTGGCCGGCCGCCAGCCAGGCACTCAACCCTTCTTCGGCGTGCGCGAGGTCGACGTCGGCGATGCGCACCTCGGCAAAGCCGAGTTCGCGGCCCCAGGCCTTGATGGCGCGGGTCAATTCCTGCAGGTCGGGGGATTCGATGGACATTGAGGCAAGCAGTAACAGCGATGACAATCGCGGCGCGAACCTGCGCCGCCAAACCTACCATTTTAATTGATGCAGAACTTCGCAGCCTACCTGCCGGACGAATCGGCCACGCTCGCTCTCGGCGCCGCGCTGGCGCAGGCGCTCGTGCCCGGCCTCGTCATCTACCTGCACGGCGATCTCGGCGCCGGCAAGACCGCGCTCACGCGCGCCCTGATCCAGGCGGCAGGCCACACGGGCACGGTGAAAAGCCCGACCTATACCCTGTCCGAACCCTACCGCGTGCAGGTCGATGGCGCACCTGTGAACGTCATCCACTACGACTTGTACCGCATGTCGAGCCCGGAAGAATTCCTCGACGCCGGCTTTCGCGAAGACTTCGACGGCAAGAACATCTGCATCGTCGAATGGCCGGAAAAGGGCGAGCCGGTGTTGCCGCCACCCGACGTCCGAGTATTGCTTAGCGTCAGCGGCGCCGGCCGTGCTGTAGAATTGCAGGCGTTGTCCCCACAGGGCCTGCTATGCCTCGACCGCCTCTCCTTCGCCCCCTGACTTCCCCCGTGCGCCGCCGTACCATCCTGAAAGCGGGCGGTACGCTGCTGCTGTCCGTGATCGCCCCGCTGCCCGCGCGCGCCGCGCAGATCCTCGCCGTGCGCGTCTGGCCGGCCGACGACTACACCCGTGTCACGCTGGAAAACGACACCAACCTGAAGGCCGAGCACTTCCTGGTGCCCGATCCGCCGCGCCTGGTGGTCGACATCGATGGCCTGGCCCTGAACGACACCCTGAAAAGCCTGGTGGCGAAGATCGAGTCGAACGACCCGTACATCAAGCAGGTGCGCGTCGGTCAGAACCGCCCGAATGTGGTGCGCCTGGTGTTCGACCTGAAAGAGGAAGTCAAGCCGCAGGTGTTCACGCTCGCGCCCGTGGCCGAATACAAGCACCGCCTGATCTTCGACCTGTACCCGATCAAGGAAGCCGATCCGATCGCCGCCCTGATCGAAAAGGGAGAATGGTCGCCTGGTGACGGCACGCCGACCGCGGTGCCGGCCGTGCCGAGTCCATCGACGCAGCCGGTCGCCCCCGATCCGGTCGCGCGCCTGGAAGCGGAGATCGCCGCCATGAGCGGCACGCCACCGGTGCAGCCGCCGCCCGCGCCCGGGAAACCCGTCATCAAGCCGCAGCCGCCGGCCAACAACGTGGTGCGCATGGTGACGATCGCCCTCGACCCCGGCCACGGCGGCGAAGACCCCGGCGCGATCGGCCCGAGCGGCACGCGCGAAAAGGACATCGTGCTGGCGGTGGCAAAAAAGCTGAAAGCGCGCCTGGAGGCGCTGCCGAACACGCGCGTCATGCTCACGCGCGACGGCGACTATTTCGTCCCGCTCGGCACCCGCGTGGAAAAGGCGCGCAAGGTGCAGGCCGACCTGTTCGTCTCGATCCACGCCGACGCCTTCATCGAGGCGCGCGCCCGCGGCTCCTCGGTCTTCGTGCTCTCCGAAAAAGGCGCCAGCTCGACGGCGGCGCGCTGGCTCGCGACCGACCAGAACAAGGCCGACATGATCGGCGGCGTGAACCTTGCGCGCCACGACAAGCAGCTCGCCAGCGTGCTGTTCGACCTCTCGACGACCGCCCAGATCAACGACAGCCTGAAACTCGGCAAGGCTGTCCTGGGCGAAATCGGCGGCATCAACCGCCTGCACAAGGCGGCCGTCGAGCAGGCCGGCTTCGCCGTGCTGAAAGCCCCGGACATCCCTTCGATCCTGGTCGAGACGGCCTTCATTTCAAATCCGGAAGAGGAAGCGAAACTGAAGGACGACGGCTACCAGGAACAGCTGGCGAACGCGATCACCAAGGGCATCAAGCGCTATTTCTCGGCCAATCCGCCGATGGCCAAGAGCCGCACGACCTGAGCGCTCGAGGGCGCGGCATGCCGGCGCAGGCATGGCATACTACGCGCCCCGATTCCTTAGGTGTTCGACATGAACCATCTTGACGCCGTGCGTTCCACCACCTTCGGCCAGCTGCCGGCCCTCCTGCTCACCGCGCCCGACGGCGCCCAGGCCAGCATCACGCTGTACGGCGCCCACCTGATTTCCTGGCGCGGCGCTGACGGCCGCGAGCGGCTGTTTTGCAGCGCCAAATCGGCGCTCGACGGCAGCAAGGCGATCCGCGGCGGCGTGCCCGTCATCTTCCCCCAGTTCGCCGAACGCGGCGCCGGCATGCGCCACGGCTTTGCACGCGTGAGCACCTGGCGCGCGATCGGCCAGGGCGTCGACGACGGCTGGGCCTTCGCCACGCTGGCGCTGGCGCCGGCCGACCTGGCGCCGGCCCACGCGCAGGCCTGGCCGCACGGATTCGAGCTAGCCCTGCGCATTGCGATCCGCGCCAACGAGCTGACCATGCGTTTTGAAGTCCGCAATACCGGTGCTGAAGCCTTCCCCTTCGCGGCGGCCTTGCACACGTATTTCCTGGTCGACGACATTGCCTCGGTGCGCATCGATGGCGTGGAGACGGAAGAACTGGCAATCACGGGTAAATTCGACCGCGTGTACGAAGGTGTCGCGCCGCGCCTGGCCATGGTCGACGGCGGCGTCGTGCTGACCCTGCGCCAGGAAGGTTTTGCGGATGCGGTCGTGTGGAATCCAGGCGCCGAGGATGCGGCGGCGCTGGCGGACATGGCGGACGAGGAATACCGGCGTTTTGTCTGCATCGAGCCGGCCTTGCTTGATGCACCGGCCCTGGAACCGGGCCAGCGCTGGGCCGGTAAATACCACGTCAGCTGATTTTGTAGGGGTTGTCGAGGCCAATGGCCTCGACCACGGGTTTACCGGGCGCCCCGTGCCCACGCGGAATGATGCGTCAACACGGCATATGTTTTAGCGTGGGCACAGGGCGCCCACCCTACCGTATTTAGTTCGATTCCTTCACCATCCGCCCGCCGCTGTCCTGCAGCGGCCGCGCATTCAGCGGATACAGGCGCGAGAACAGCGCCATCTGCGCCGGCGAAGCCGTCATCGGCTGCTTCAGCACGATCCACAGCACGTTCTCGGTGCAGGGCGGCTCTGTCAGCGAACCCATGTAGGTGTAGTACTCGCGCCGGTTCGGCAGCAGTTCGAGCGGGTCGAGGTCGGCATCGGGCGTGCCCAACTGGCCCTTCTCGAGCGGGATGTTGTTCCAGACAAGCTGGATCGCCTCGTTCGCCTTGCCGCGCTCGAGCAGCACGGCCACCACCGCCAGCTTGCCGCGCGGGCCGCGGTGCACCAGGTGGATCACCATCTCGGTGCCCTTGCCGTTGACCTTTTCTTCCGACGGCCGGTGGAAGTGGAACTGCTGCAGTTCGTAGCGCTCGCCGCCGACGTGCATGACGTTGCCGGCGCCGACATTCACCTGCACCGTGTGGCCGTTGTCGATCTCGCTGAAGCTCGCCGGGCGGTAGTCGAAATCGATCTCGTCGAGGTTGACCTTCATGCCGTCGCGGATGTCGATCGGCGACTGGCGCTTGCCGCTGCCGCACTGGGCCCAGGCCGGATTGATCTTGCCCCAGTTGTCCGGGCCGAATTCGCCGTCGTAATCCCAATGGTTGCTGATCTTCGGCGCGGCGGCAATCGCCGCTTCCTTCTTGCGCCTGGCCTCGGCGGCCTTGCGCGCCTTGGCGGCGGCGGCGGCGCGCGCGGCCTGCTTGGCGCGCATTTCGGCCAGGCGCTCGGCGATCTTGACCGACAGGTCGACCTGGGCCTCGTCTTCGCTGGCGGAGACGGCGGCGGCCACACGGTCGGCGGTGGCGGCGCTGGGGACGGCCTTGGGCGGCTTTTCGGCGAGCGACTTGTCGATCGACGGCTTCTCGATCAGCGGCGCGTGTGCGGCCGCGCCCTTCTCGGCCTTCTCGGCCTTGTCGGCCTTGTCGGCGGCAGGCTTCTCGATCGCCTTGGCCGGCTTCGACAGCTCGGCCGCCAGCTTGGCCGCGGCCTCGGCGGTCTTCTTGGCATCCGACGCCGCCTTGGCGGCAGGCGGTTCGGAGGCGTTTGCGCTGAGCATGACAAAACTGCAGGCAAACAGGGCGATCAGGTTACGCATGGGGGTGGGGGAAAGTGAACTCACCTCCTCTTAACGACGCTGCCCTACGGAAACTTGAGCGAAAAATGCGCGCCACAACGTTAACGCGCCGAATAAATCCGGCACGCTGGTCATTCATGCAAGAAGCTTGTCGCGCGCTTATCTAGCGGCTGAGTACTTTGCGCCCGAACTTGTAGAGGCCGCCGATGGCGAGCGGCCCCAGCGCCAGGCTGACGCCGACGATGACGATTTCCGTCAGGTGGCTGCGCACCACCGGGATGTTGCCGAAGAAGTAGCCGGCGGTCACCAGGCTGGCGACCCAGAGCACGGCGCCGGTCACGTTGTACAGTTGGAAGCGCCAGTGGGTCATGTCCGATACCCCGGCCACGAACGGCGCGAAGGTACGCACGATGGGGACGAAGCGCGACACGATGATGGTCTTGCCGCCGTGTTTTTCGAAGAAATCGTGGGTACGGTGCAGCGCGTCCTTGTTGAGCCAGCGATAGTTCTGGGTGAACATGCGCTGGCCGACGGCCTCGCCGATATGGTAATTCAGGGTATTGCCGGTAATCGCGGCAACGATGAGCAGCGCCATCAGAAGCGGATAACTCATCTGCCCGGTGGCGCAGAAGGCGCCGGCAATGAAGAGCAGGGTGTCGCCCGGGAAGAAAAACATCACGACCAGACCGGTCTCCAGGAACACGATCGCGAACAGGACAATATAAACATAGATGCCGTACTCGGCCAGCAGCACGCCCAGCGTCTTATCGACATGAAGAATCATGTCGAAAAATTGCATCAGATCCATATTTTTCCTAATCGGTAACAGCGAATGATACCACCAGTCAGCCGCCCTAATCCGGTGCATGGCGAAAGCAGGGAGCGGAGCGGAGAGAAGCGTCAAGTTTTATAGACGGGGCAATAATCAGGATTACAATTGCTCAATACAAACAACACGGGAGCGGAGATGAAGGCAGTCGAGATCGCAGTTCAGGTAAGCGTGGCGCTGGCCGTGCTGGGAAGCGCCGCCGCGCAGGCGGCCCCGGCGAAGGAGTTGCCGCCCAAGCCCAGCGTGGCCGAGGTGATCAAGGAATCGAAGGCGGCCGACTGGCGCCCGCTCGACCCCGAAAACACCCTCTACATGGACTTGCCGGGCGGCCGCGTCGTGATCGAACTGGCGCCCACCTTCGCCCCGAATCACGCCGCCAACATCAAGGCCCTGGCCCGCGAAAACTATTTCGACGGCCTCGTGATCCTGCGCTCGCAAGACAATTTCGTCGTCCAGTGGGGCGACCCGGACGAGAAGAATCCGCGCCAGCCAAAAAAGGCGAAGATGACCCTGAAGGGCGAGTTCACGGTGCCGCTGAAGAACGACAAGGGATTCACGCGCCTGAAGGATGTCGACGGCTATGCGCCCCAGGTCGGGCACTCGAACGGCTTCCCCGTCGGGCGCGACCCGAAGGCGGGCCAGACCTGGCTGGCCCACTGCTACGCCATGGTCGGCGTCGGCCGCGACGCCGATGCCGACAGCGGCGGCGGCACCGCCCTCTACGTCGTCACCGGCCAGGCGCCGCGCCAGCTCGACCGCAACATCACCGTGGTCGGCCGCGTCGTGTCCGGCATGCCGCTGCTGTCGACCGTGCCGCGCGGCCCGGCGCCGATGGGCTTTTTCGACAAGCCGGAGATGCAGATCCCGATCAAGTCCTTCCGTGTGGCGGCGGATGTGCCGGAAGGCGAGCGCAGCAACTTCGAAGTCATGCGTACCGAGAGCGCGGCCTTCCAGAAAGTGGTGGAGGCTCAGCGCAACCGCGGCGGCCCGTGGACGAAGGTCGCGGCCGGCCATGTCGACCTGTGCGCGGCGCCGATTCCGGTGCGGGAACAGAAGTAATTCAGCTGTAATAGGAGCGCGTGAAAAAACCTTCAGGGCAAGGCGCGTCGTCGAAGACAGTACGTGAGTACGGCAAGACGACGCAACGCAGCCATGGAGGCATTTTCGCGCGCTCCGACGGGATATAATCGCGCTTATGAACGCGCCCGTCCCCACCCACCGCCCCATCCAGCAGCTGAACGACCAGCTGATCTCGCAGATCGCCGCCGGCGAGGTGGTCGAACGGCCCTCGGCCGTGGTCAAGGAGCTGCTGGAAAACGCGCTCGACGCGGGCGCGACCCAGATCACGGTGCGCCTCGAAGAAGGCGGCGTCAAGCGTATTGCGATTACCGACAACGGCCGCGGCATTGCGCCCGACCAGCTGCCGCTGGCCCTGGCGCGCCATGCGACCTCGAAGATCGCTTCGCTGACCGACCTCGAGAACGTGGCCACCCTGGGCTTCCGCGGCGAGGCACTCGCCTCGATCGCCTCGGTGGCGGCGGTGTCGATCACCTCGCGCACGGCCGATGCGCCGCATGCCTGGGAAATCGTCGGCTCGCATCTGGGCATGGTCGCCCCCTCGTCCGGCCCCTGCGGCACCACGATCGACGTCCAGGATCTGTATTTCAATACGCCGGCACGCCGTAAATTCCTGAAAAGCGAGCAGACCGAATACGGCCACTGCGCCGAAGTCGTGCGCCGCATCGCGCTGGCGCGGCCGGACGTGTCCTTCAGCCTGACCCACAATGGCCGCACCATCGACCACTGGAACGTGTGCGAGATGGCGCGCCGCAGCGCCCAGATCCTGGGCAGCGATTTCGCCGAGGCGCGCCTGCCGATCGACGAGGCGGCCGGCCCCTTGCGCCTGCACGGTTATGCCGGCCTGCCGACGGCCTCCAAGGCGCGCGCCGACGGTCAGTTCTTCTACGTGAACGGGCGTTTTGTCCGCGACAAACTGCTGGTGCACGCGGTGCGCGCCGCCTACCAGGACGTGCTGCACGGCGATCGCTTCCCGGCCTACGTGCTGGCGCTCGATCTCGATCCGGCGCTGGTCGACGTCAACGTCCACCCCTCGAAGATCGAAGTGCGCTTCCGCGACAGCCGCGCGGTGCACCAGTTCGTGTTCCACGCGGTGCAGCGCGCGCTGGCCGCCACCTCGGCCACCGCCCACGGCAGCGTGCCGGCGCCGATCACGGCGGCCGAGATCGCGCCGTCCGGCGGTTCGGACTGGCGCCGGCCGCACGAGCAGACCGGTTTCGGCGCCCAGCTGGCGCCGACCTTCTCGCCTTCTCCCTTCCCGCCCGGCAGCCGCTGGGATGCACCGGCCACGCAAGGCGTCGCCCAGAGCACGGCCAATTACGGCGCGCTGTTCGCCGCGCCTGAGCGCACCGCCACGGCGGGCGCGCTGCCGATGCCCCAGCCGTCGAGCGCGCCCAGCAACGACGACTTCCCGCTCGGCTTCGCGCTGGCCCAGCTGCACGGCATCTACATCCTGGCCCAGAATACCAAGGGACTGGTGCTGGTCGACATGCACGCCGCGCACGAACGCATCCTGTACGAGCAGCTGAAAAACGCGCTCGACGCCCAGGTTGGCGGCCAGGACATGGGGGTGCAGTCGCTGCTGATTCCCGTCACCTTCTTCGCCGACGCGATCGAAGTGGCCACCGCCACCGACCATCAGGACACCTTGAAGGCGCTCGGCTTCGACATCGCCGCCCTGTCGCCGACGACGCTGGCCGTGCGCGCGGTGCCGACGCTGCTGAAAAACGCCGACGCCCAGACCCTGGCGCGCGACGTGCTGCGCGACGTGCGCGAATACGGCGGCTCGCGCGTGCTGATCGAGCGCCGCAACGAGTTGCTCGGCACCCTCGCCTGCCACACCGCCGTGCGCGCCAACCGCATCCTCTCCACGCAGGAGATGAACGCGCTGCTGCGCCAGATGGAGAGCACCGAGCGCGCCGACCAGTGCAACCACGGCCGCCCGACCTGGGTACAGCTCGACATCTCGGCGCTCGACAAACTCTTCCTGCGCGGCCAATAAATGACTGTCGAAGCAAAGCACGCCAAGCCGCTGGCTGTGGCGATCATGGGGCCGACCGCCTCCGGCAAGACCGCGGCCGCGCTCGCGATCGCGCGCGAGATCCCAAGCGAGATCATCTCGGTCGACTCCGCCCTCGTCTACCGCGAGATGGACATCGGCACGGCCAAGCCCACGCCCGAGGAACTGGCGAGCGCGCCGCACCACCTGATCGACATCATCGACCCGCTGGACGCCTATTCGGTCATGCAGTTCAGGACCGACACGCTGCGGCTGGTGGCCGAGATCAGCGCGCGCGGCAGGCTGCCGCTGCTGGTCGGCGGCACGATGATGTACTTTAAGGGGCTGACCGATGGCCTGGACGACCTGCCGACGGCCGACGCCGGCGTGCGCGCCGCGCTCGACGCGGAAGCCGCGCGCATCGGCTGGCCGGGCATGCATGCGAAGCTGCAGGCGCTCGACCCGGTCACCGCCGCGCGCCTCGCGCCGAACGACGCCCAGCGCATCAACCGCGCCCTGGAGATCATCGAACTGACGGGCCAGCCGATGTCCTCGCTGCTGGCGCGGCGGGCCAAGCCCGAGCTGCCGTTCGAACTCGTCTCGTTCGCGCTCGAGCCCTCCGACCGCGCGGTGCTGCACCGGCGCATCGCCCTGCGTTTCGACCAGATGCTGGGCGACTCGGACGACGAAGGGATCGTTGCCGAAGTGGCGCGCCTGCGCGCACGCGGCGACCTGTCGCCCAACCTGCCCTCGATGCGCTGCGTCGGCTATCGCCAGAGCTGGGACTACCTGGACGGGAAAATCGACCGCGCGGGCCTGCGCGAAACGGGCATCATCGCCACCCGCCAGCTGGCCAAGCGCCAGCTGACCTGGCTGCGCGCGATGCCGGAGCGGATCGTCGTCGACTGCCTGGGGCGCGACCCGACGGGCGAGCTCCTCGGACAGTTGCAAGGCTTGCAAACTTGGCAGCACCGCGAAAAAACCGTGCTTGCTCGGCGCACACAGCCTTGACACAAGGCGTCATGCCTTGGATAATAGCGATCTCTTGGTGATATAGCTCAGTTGGTTAGAGCACAGCACTCATAATGCTGGGGTCGGTGGTTCAAGTCCACCTATCACCACCAGGATTCAAGCAGATGGCTTGGCTCTCACGAGCCGGGCCATTTTGCTTTCAAAGTTTGCTCTTGCAGATTTTGGTGATATAGCTCAGTTGGTTAGAGCACAGCACTCATAATGCTGGGGTCGGTGGTTCAAGTCCACCTATCACCACCAGATTTCAAAAGCCGCCCGCTCATACGAGCCGGCGGCTTTTTTCATTCCATCGACCCCACATCCGCATTCTCGTCGAGCGCGAATTCGCCGCGCTTGAATGCCTCGATGGTCGCCTGCGCCTGCTGCACGAACGAGGCCGGCACCAGGATGCGCACGCCGCCGAGCGCCGGCGCCAGCAGCAAATCCGTTTGCATCAGGTGGGCGTCGGCCAAGACCGCCGGAATGCCGGACGCTTCCAGGCAGCCCTGCACCAGCGCTGCTTCGATCGGGATCAGATAGCGCGCCACGATAAACAAATCGCGTCCCGGCAGCGCTTCGATTTCCGGATGCGCGGCCAGCCATTCATTCAAGGCCTGTTCCATGACTTCTCTCCCGATGGATGAACCGCTTGTTCAGTGAACGAATGCCGGCAGCGACGACAGCAGGTACAGCGTCACGCCAATCAGGCCGCCGACGATCGTGCCGTTAATGCGAATGAATTGTAAGTCCTTGCCGATATTGAGTTCGATTTGTTCCGACATCTCGGCGCTGTCCCAGTTCTTGACCGTATCGGCGATGTGGCGGGTCAGGTAGACCGCGAATTCGGGCGCCGCCGCGCGCGCCGCCATTTCCAGGTTGTCGTTCAGCGACCGGCGCAGTTGCGGATCCTCGGCCAGCGTCTTGCCGAGCCAGGTGCCGGTTGCTTCCAGACGCCGGCGCAAGGTCGAATCGCCGCTTTCCAGATCCTGTTTCAGCCAGGCTTTCAGGTCGCCCCACAGCGATGCCAGATAATTGTTGAGCGTGTCGTCGTTCAGCAGGTAATGCTTGATTTCCTCGCTCTTGCTGGCGAATTGCGGATCGGCTTTCAGGCGTTCGATGAATTCTTCGGTGAACGCATCGAAGCGCTGGCGCAGCGGATGCTTGGGGTCGTGCGCCACCTTTTCCAGGATACCGAAGGCCAGCTTGACGGCGATATCGGCGCCCTTGCGGCCGATGAGGTCGGACGGCAGCATCTTTTCGACGAGCGCATATTCTTCCTTCAGCCAATCGACGATGCCCTGCGAAATGGCCGCCTGCGTGTCCTCGTTGTCGAGCAGCTTCGCCAGCTGATAGATGCCTTCGTTCAGGAGTTCCTGATGGCGCCCGCCTTTGGTCAGGCTTTCCAGGATGGTGCCGGCGGTTTTCGATAGATCAACGCTGCCGACCATCGTGTGCACGGCCTTTTTGAGGAAATTCTGGATCGCCGCGTCTTCGGTGAAGTCGAGCATCCAGCCCGCCACCTTCACCAGATAGCCGCCCATGTGCTGGGTATTCGCCGGTTTTACCAGCCAGTCGGCGACTTTCTGGGCCGGGTCGTGCTTCTGGATCAGGCGCACGATCGATTCGGTATCGAGGAATTTCTCGCGCACGAAGAGCGCCAGGTTATCGGCGATCTTGACCTTGTTGTTCGGGATAATGTTCGTGTGGGTGGAGACGATGGGAATCGGCACCCGCTTGAACAGGGCGACGACGGCAAACCAGTCGGCCAGCGCGCCCACCATTGCCGCTTCGGCAAAAGCTTTCAATAGCCCCGTCCACCAGGAGGACGGCAGGAAAAAACTGAGCACGAACAGCAGCGCCGCGCCAATGAAGAAGCCCAGCGCCAGCCGTTTCGATTTGTCGAGTTCAAGTGCCTTGGTCATGGTGCTCACGGTAGCTCATCGTTACCGTGGCAATCCTATATGACTCCGGCCGTTTTCAGCGATTCGATTGCCTCGTTCGTCCAGCCCCAGTCCGCGAGCACCGCCGCGCTATGCTGCCCCGGCGCAGCGGCGGCCTGCCCTGCTTCGGCCACTGTGCGGCTGAAACGCGGCGTCGGCGCCGGCTGGGTCACGCCGTCGATCTCGACGAAGGTGGCGCGCGCCGCGTTGTGCGGGTGCGCGGGCGCTTCCGCCATGTCGAGCACGGGCGCAACGCAGGCGTCCGTCCCTTCCAGCAGCGCGCACCATTCGTCGCGCGTTTTCGTTGCGAACAGCGCCGCGAACTTCGCCTTCAAATCGGGCCAGCGTTTGACGCTCCACTGCTTCTGGAAATCGGGATCGCTTGCTCCGCTCAGGTCGAGCAGCTGGGCATAGAACTGCGGCTCGATCGCGCCCACCGACAGGAATCTGCCGTCGCGGCAGGCATAGGTGTCATAGAAGGGCGCGCCGCCATCGAGCATGTTCGCTTCACGCGCATCCTGCCAGGAGCCAAAGGCGCGCAGGCCGTACATCATCGCGCCCAGCAGGGCCGCGCCGTCGGTCATGGCGGCATCGACGGTCTGGCCCTTGCCCGAGGTCTTCGCTTCCAGCGCCGCACAGACCACGCCGAAGGCCAGCATCATGGCGCCTCCGCCGAAGTCGCCGACCAGGTTCAGGGGCGGACTCGGTGGCGTGTCGGCGCGGCCCATCGCGTGCAGCATGCCGGACAGGGCGATGTAGTTCAGGTCGTGTCCGGCGGCCTGGGCCAGCGGACCGTCCTGCCCCCAGCCGGTGACGCGCCCGAAGACGAGCCTGGGATTGCGCGCTTGGCAGGCGTCGGGGCCGAGGCCGAGGCGCTCCATCACGCCGGGCCGGAAGCCCTCGATCAGGATGTCGGCCCGTTCGACCAGCCCCAGCACGACTTCGCGGGCCTGCGGGTGCTTCAGGTCGAGCGCGAGCGAGCGGCGGCCGCGCGCCATGACGTCGAATTTCGTGCCCAGCATCGGGAACGGATTGTCGGCGCCGGGTTTGGTCTTGCGGTCGATGCGAATCACCTCGGCGCCCATATCGGCCAGCATCATGCCGGCGAAGGGACAAGGGCCGAGGCCGACCATTTCAATCACTTTGATTCCGGTAAGCGGGCCAGGCATGCGTCATCCAGTCGAAAACGTCAGAGGGAACGGGCGATGATCTCTTTCATGATCTCGTTGGCGCCGCCGTAGATGCGCTGCACGCGCGCGTCGACATACATCTGGGCGATCGGGTATTCGAGCATGTAGCCGTAGCCGCCGAAGAGCTGCACGCACTGGTCGACGACCTTGCACTGCAAGTCCGAGATCCAGTACTTCGCCATCGAGGCGCGCACCGTGTCCATGCGCCCGGCCAGCATGTCTTCGATGCAGCGGTCGATGAAGATGCGCGCCACCGTCGCCTCGGTCTTGATTTCGGCGAGCACGAAGCGTGTGTTCTGCATCTCGATCAGGGCCTGGCCGAAGGCTTTGCGTTCCTTGGTGTGTTCGACGGTGAGCTGCAAGGCCCGCTCGATCGCGGCCACGCCGGCCACGCCGATGATCGTGCGTTCATACGGCAGCTCCGTCATCAGCTGCACGAAACCCTTGCCCTCTTCGCCCCCGAGCACGCCGTCGAAGGCCACATGGGCGTCGTCGAAGAACAGCTCGCAGGTGTCCTGCCCCTTCTGCCCCACCTTTTCCAGGATGCGGCCGACGCGAAAGCCAGGATTGTCTTTCGTCTCGAGCAGCATCAGCGAAATGCCTTTCGCACCGCCCGCCGGATCGGTCTTCGCCACCACCAGGATCAGGTCGGCCAGGTAGCCGTTCGAGATAAAAGTCTTGGAACCGTTGACGCGGTAGCCGTCGCTGCCCTTTACGGCGGTGGTGCGGATGCCCTTCAGATCGGAGCCGGCGCCCGGCTCGGACATGGCGATCGCCGCGATCATCTCGCCGCTGGCCAGCTTGGGCAGGTAGCGCCGCTTCTGCTCCTCGGTGCCCTGATTCAGCAGGTAATGGGCGACGATCGCATGTACGTGCAAGCCGAAGGCCATGTCGCCGACGTAGCCGAGTTCTTCGAAGACGATGGCCATGTGGGCGAAGTCGCCGCCCGAACCGCCGTATTCCTCGGGAATGTCGGCTGCCAGCAAGCCCATTTCACCGGCCTTCGTCCACAGCTCGCGGTCGACGTGCTGCTGCTCGCGCCAGCGCTCGCCGTGCGGCGCCACTTCGCTGGCGACGAAACGGCGCACGGCGTCGCGAAAGCCTTCCAGTTCCGGGTTCATCCAGGAGGGGGTCATCAGTTCCATCACCGCCTCACGCCGCCTGGTACAGGGTGACGACGCAGGCGCCGCCCAGGCCCAGGTTGTGCTGCAGGGCGGTGCGCGCGTTTTCCACCTGGCGCGCGCCGGCGCTGCCGCGCAGCTGGTGGGTCAGCTCGAAGCACTGGGCGAGGCCCGTGGCGCCGAGCGGGTGGCCCTTCGAGAGCAGGCCGCCCGACGGATTGGTGACGACCTTGCCGCCATAGGTGTTGTCGCCGTCGACGATGAACTTGTCGGCGCCGCCTTCCGGGCACAGGCCGAGGGCTTCGTAGGTAATGAGTTCATTGTGCGCGAAGCAGTCGTGCAGTTCGACGACGTCGAGGTCTTCCGGGCCGATGCCGGCCTGCTGGTAGACGTTATTCGCGGCTTCGCGGCTCATCTCGTAGCCGACCAGGCGCATCATGTCGTTCGCCTCGAAGGTGCTGGCGCGGTCGGTGGTCATGGCCTGGGCGGCGATGAAGACGTCGCTGCGCAGGCCGCGCTTCTTTGCAAAGTCTTCCGAGACCAGCACGGCGGCGGCGGCGCCGCAGGTCGGCGGGCAGGCCATCAGGCGCGTCATCACGCCGGGCCAGATCATCGGCGCATCGAGCACGTCTTGCGCAGTGACTTCCTTCTTGAACAGCGCCAGCGGATTGTTGACGGCGTGGCGGCTGGCCTTGGCGCGGATCCGGGCGAACGCTTCCAGGGGCGTGCCGTATTTTTCCATGTGGGCGAGGCCCGCGCCGCCGAAGTAGCGCAGCGCCAGCGGGATCTCGGGCTTGCCGACCAGGCGGTCGGTGACGGCGTCGAAGTCGTCGAACGGCGCCGGACGGTCGGTAAAGACCGAACCGAGGGCCCCGGGGCTCATCTGCTCGAAGCCCAGCACCAGTACGCAGTCGGCCACGCCGCTGGCAATCGCCTGGCGCGCCAGGAACAGGGCAGTGGAACCGGTCGAGCAGTTGTTGTTGACGTTGACGATCGGGATGCCGGTCATGCCGACGCCATACAAGGCCTTCTGGCCGCAGGTGGAGTCGCCGTACACATAGCCGGCGTAGGCCTGCTCGATGTCGTTGTAGTCGACGCCGGCATCCTGCAGCGCAGCGCGGGCGGCCTCGGCGGCCATGACGTGATAGGGGGCGCTGGCGCCCGGCTTGGCGAAGGGGATCATGCCTACGCCCGTGACGAATACCTTGTTCATGCTGTCTCCTGTGGATGCGTTCGTGGTCTGCCGGCCTTTATCGGATCGATTATAGCCAGCGCGCGGCAGGCCGGAACGGCCGGGCCACCGAAGGTCTCCTCTATTTTTCGACCATGTCGTCAACGTCGCTTATACTGCTGAGATCCCACCCCGATAAGGAGACGTCCTGCATGCATCATGAACTCAGCCTGATTACCACCATCGCCGCCGCACTGGGCTTCGGCCTCCTGTTCGGCATGCTCGCCGTGCGCCTGAAATTACCGGCGCTGGTCGGCTATCTCGCCGCCGGCATCGTCATCGGCCCCGCCACGCCGGGCTTCGTCGCCGACGTTGGACTGGCCTCGCAACTGGCCGAGATCGGGGTAATGCTGCTGATGTTCGGAGTGGGCCTGCACTTCTCGCTGCGCGACCTGCTCGATGTGCGCAAGATCGCCCTGCCCGGCGCGATCCTGCAAATCGCCGTGGCAACCGCCATGGGCATCGGCATGGCGTACCTGTGGGGCTGGAGCCTGGGTGCGGGACTGGTGTTCGGCCTGGCGCTGTCGGTGGCCAGTACCGTGGTGCTGCTGCGCGCGCTGGAAAGCCGCGGCATTCTCGACTCGATGAACGGCCGCATCGCGGTCGGCTGGCTGGTGGTCGAAGACCTGGTCACGGTGCTGGTGCTGGTGCTGCTGCCGGCGCTGGCCGGCCCGCTGGGCGGCAAGAGCGCGGACGGCGGCGACACGTCGCTCCTCTACGCGCTGGGTAAGACGCTGCTGCAGGTGGGCGCCTTCGTCGCCTTCATGCTGATCGTGGGCCGCAAGCTCTTCCCCTGGTTCCTGTGGAAGGTGGCGAAGACCGCTTCGCGCGAACTGTTCACGCTGGCGGTGATCGCCGCCGCGGTCGGCATCGCCTATGGTTCGTCGGAGCTGTTCGGCGTCTCGTTCGCGCTGGGCGCCTTTTTCGCGGGCATGGTGCTGCGCGAGTCGGACTTGAGCCACCGGGCCGCCGAAGAATCGCTGCCGCTGCGCGACGCGTTCTCGGTGCTGTTCTTCGTCTCGGTCGGCATGCTGTTCGATCCGATGGTGCTGGTCGAGAGCCCGTTCAGGGTGCTGGCGGTGGTCGCCGTCATCATCTTCGGCAAGTCGATCGCGGCCATGCTGCTGGTGCTGGCGCTGCGCTATCCCTTGAACACGGCGATCACGGTCTCGGCCAGCCTGGCGCAGATCGGCGAGTTCTCGTTCATCCTGGCTGCCCTCGGCATTTCGCTGGGGCTGATGCCGCAGGAAGGGCAAAGCCTGATCCTGGCCGGCGCCATCATTTCGATCGCGGTGAACCCGCTGCTGTTCACGGCCATCGAGCCGCTGCAGCGCTGGCTGCGCACCAATTCGCAGGCCGTGCGCAACATGGAGGCCTCGCCCGATCCGCTGGCCGAACTGCCGATGTCGGTGCCGCACGAGCGCCTCACCGGCCAGGTCGTGCTGGTCGGCTTCGGCCGCGTGGGCCGGCGCATCGCCGACGAGCTGACGGCGCAGGGCGTGCACTTCGTGGTGGCGGAACAGAACCGTGAACTGGTGGAGGCGCTACGCCGCCGCGACCAGCCCGCCGTGGTCGGCAACGCGGCTGAGCCGGCGGTGCTGATCCAGGCCCACATCGCGCGCGCGGCCGTGCTGGTGATCGCCACGCCCGACACCTTCGAGGTGCGCGCGATGATCGAAACGGCGAAGATGCTCAACCCGACGATCCGCTGCGTAGTGCGTACCCACAACGAGGAAGAGGCGGAGCTGCTGCGCAAGGAGACCGGCGGCAGGGTCTTCATCGGCGAGCAGGAGCTGGCGGGGAGCATGACGCGTTACGTGGTGGAGACGCTGGAGAAGAAGGCGCATGCGCATTGAGGCTGCGCGGGTCGGTGGGCACGGAGCGCCCACCCTACATTTACATCGGCTGTTGTTCTCGTAGGGTGGGCACCCTGTGCCCACCATTGCCTGCGTATAGGTCGAAATGAAAAAGCCCGCTGGCGCAGTGCGCACAGCGGGCTTTTTTAACGGGCGTTTCAGTGTCAGGCGGCGACCATCTCGCCGGTCTCCGAGCACAGCTTCAGGTTGGCGTGCTTCGGTGCGAAGTTGAGCAGTTCCTTGCGCTCTTCCAGCAGGGCGAACACGGCGTCCTTCGACAGCACGTACTGGTCGAGCAGCGTGTCCTTCAGCGACTCGATCAGGGCGCGGTAGTCGCGCATCGCACCCAGCGTGTAGCTGTAGAGCTCATCGGCCTTCTCTTCCATCTGGCGCAGCGTGTGCTCGCCGCTGGCGTCGTTCTGCAGCTGGCTGTAGTCGATCTTCGAGCGCGAGTACATCGACAGGCGGTTGACCATCAGGTTCAGCATCTTGGTCACTTTCTCGATGTCGTTCTGGGCGCCGACCGAGATGCCGCGGGCTCCGTAGAACAGCTCTTCGGCCGCCATGCCGCCGTACAGGCCGACCACGTCGCGCTCGAGTTCTTCCAGCGTGCGCAGCGACATGTCGTCGCCCGACTGCAGCACGTAACCCAGGGCGCCGATCTTCGAGACCGCTTCAGTCGAAATCTTCAGCAGGTGCGACTTTTCCTTCACTTCCGCCAGCGACAGGCCGGCGCGTAGGTGCGGGTCGATCTGCATGAAGAAGTGACCCAGTTCGTGCAGGGCGATACGCTCGCGCTGCTTGTGCTTCTCGGCCGTCGTGGCGCGGTCGGTCAGGCCGATCGTGGCACGCTCGTAGGCACGGAACAGCAGGTCGGTGTTGATGATCGTCTTCTCCTGGATCGACAGCATCGAGGCGCGTTCGACCACGGTTTCCAGCAGCGCCGGGCTCAGGTTCTGGGTGATCTCGGCCACCTGATCCAGGTCGAGGTCGTCGTAGTCGACCAGGCCCTCTTTTTTACGCGACAGGAAGCTTTTAAGCAGTTCGCGGCGCTCGCCCTTGTTCGGCAGGCGGAAGTTGATCTTCACCGAGAAGCGGCGCAGCATCGCTTCGTCCATCTCGGTCGAGGCGTCGTCGAAGTTCGAGGCAATGACCCAGATCACGCCCTGACCCTTGTCGCTCTTCACGCCGTCGAGCAGGCCGAGCAGGGTGTTGGCGGTATCGTCTTCCCATTTCTTCTCGCTGCGGCCGCGCGGCATGAACAGGCTCTGGCCTTCGTCGAGGAAGATGATGCATTTGCCCTTGGCGCAGGCCTTGCGGTAGAGGGCGTTCAGGGCTTTCGAGCCGCCGCCGACATAACCCGATTCCAGTGCCGAACCCGAGGCCGAGATCAGCGGCATGTTCAGGCGCTTGGCCAGGTAGCCGACCAGCTTGGTTTTACCGGTACCGGCAGGCCCGGTCAGCATGACGTTGAACGGCTTGTCGATGTTGTGCGAAGCGTATTCGTCGCGGTTGCGGATCATGTCTTCCAGGTGCAGCACTTCCTGCTTGATGTCTTCCATACCAATCAGGTCGTCCATGCTGCCTTTGAGCTTGTCCGGGGTGATCATCGTCGCGCTGGCGCCCATGCCCGGGATACCGAATTTCAGGCAGTAGACGATCAACAGCAGCAGCACGATTTCGAACGCGTGACGCTTCAGGAAGTCGCCGGCGGCGGCGCCCATCGAGCCGCCTTCATCGAGTACGGCCTTGTGCGAAGCCAGGAACTCGTCCTTGGCGATCGAATACGGAATCGCATTCTTCAACAGCACTTCACGCTCGAGCGACAGGTGCGAGGTGCTCGGCACCTTGACCACGTGCAATTCGGGCGCGTTCTTGAACTTGAAGACATAGCGCGGCGACTCCGACAGCGGCTTGGCGACCATCAGGTAGTCGAGCTTGTCCTTCTGGCCGGCCAAGCGCGTGATTTCAGAAATGTCCTGCGAATGGACGACCGGGCTCGCATCCTGCGGCACATCGGACGTATAAATGGCGAAACCGGTCGCGGCGCCCAACAGGACGGCAGCGGCGATGCGCACATAGACATTCTTGAAGGCAATCTGAAGTCGGGCAAAGTTGGGCATGATCGGTACTCTACAAATGTATGGGTGCGCGTATGCGACAGTGCAAACAGCGGTTGCCGTTCCGAATGCTGCGGGGGGAAAGGCGGGGCGGCTCTTGGAGGCCGTGACATGTCGAATATGGATTCGACATTGTTTTGATGCCGTGAGGCAATGGGATAGAGAGACTATACCTGTAAAAAAAACGCAGATGTATACGCCACGCTTAAAATTTCTTGATCGGTCTCATAGCTGGAAAACCTGATAACGCTATGTATTGCAGGCTTGGCAAAAAATGCACCCCTATGTGTGGTCTTTATGGAAAACAGTTGATGCTGTTTCAATAAAACAGGCTGAAATACGTGGCGTTTCGACATTGTCGGATTAGCTTCCTGTCGCATTTCTTTCACACCGTGCTCGCGACTCGCCGCGTCGCGTCACCTACTTTCCATACGGTCGTTTTCTGCCCGAATCGTACAGCGTTACACGAAATCGTTTTGCTATGCTGGCTGTGAAGGTGTCCCTGCGATGCCCTCCCGCTTTCCTGGTATTGGCACCATTGCAAGGAAGGAAGAATCGTGAACAGATTCGCACTCGCAGCAGCGCTCGCCATTGGGCTGAGCAGCGTGGCACAGGCGAAAGTCATCGACTTGATTCCGGAAGCGGCGGCCGTCAGCCCGGCGCACAGCGCAATGACGAAGGCATACGCGCTACCGTCGGGCATTTCCGAATTGCCCGAGCCGGAAGTGTTCGCCATGATGCTCGTCGGCCTGGTTCTGCTCGGCTACCGGGCACGTCGGGACAGCCGCGAGAAATTCAAGTAGGTCGTCGCTGCAAGTAGCGGCAGCTCAGGCGCCGGGCGGCACCGATGCGGGCTCGTTGCAGAGCGCGTAGAGCTTGCACAAGGTATTCCAGTTGCGCGAAGTGGTGTTGTCGCCCAGCTGCTTGCCGAGCGCACTGGCTGCTGCACTGCTGAGCACGCTTTCCGGACACCACACATACACGGCGCGCTGGCCCAGCGCCAGCGCCTCCGGGCTCCAGCTGCGTTCGCCCAGCGGCGCCAGTGCGGGCCGCACGGCCACGTCGCCCAGGATGAAGACCAGCAGGCGCGCATGGTCGGTCGCCTGGGACAGCAAGGTGTTCTCGGCCAGCACAGCGGCCAGCTCCTCGCCGCTGAGCACCATGACGCGCGCCGCGACGCCGAACTTGAGCACCATTTGCTCTTCGATTGCCGCCGCGGCGACGGCGGGATCGAGACCGTCGGCCGTGAAGACGAGATTTCCGCTGTTGAGGACGCTGCGTACGTCGCGATAGCCGAGCTCGTCGATCAGCTTGCGTAAATCGGCCATGGCCACGCGCTTGGCGCGGCCGACGTTGATCCCGCGGATCAGGGCAATATAGCGTTGACTTGTCATGCGTCCATGTTACCGCCCTTGCCCGCCGGGCGGCACCTCTTTATTTGACCAGGCCCTCGGCACGCAGCGCCTGCTGCACGGCTGGACGCGCGGCGATGCGGGCGCGGTATTCGCCCAGTACCGGCCACTCCGCCAAGCTGACCTTCACCAGATCGGCCCAGCCGAGCACGGTAAACAGATAGGCATCGGCAACGCTGAACTGGCTTTCCAGATAGTCACGTCCCTCCAGTTGGGCGGCCACATAGGCCAGGCGCAGCGCCAGCATCTTGCGCCCATGGGCTTTCATGTCCTCGCTGGCCGCCGGGTTGAACAGGTGACTGAAGTTCTTGTGCAGCTCCGACGAGATGAAGGTCAGCCAGGACAGCACCTTGTAGCGGGCAATATCGCCCACCGGCGGCAGCAACCCGCTGGCCGGCGCGCGATCCGCCAGGTACTGGACGACGGCCGCGGCTTCGGTCAGCACGGTGCCGTCATCCAGCGCCAGCGCGGGCACATAGCCGTTCGGGCTGATGGTGCCGAAATCCACGCCGCCGGCCGTCAGCTTCTGGCGCAAGTCGACGCGCTCGGTGCTGAAGTCCAGGCCGGCCTCGTGCAGGACGATATGGGGAGAGAGCGAGCAGGCGCCGGGGCTGAAGTACAGTTTCATGGTGATCCTTGATCCAAAGGTGGTGAGCGCCAGGCAGATCCTGCCCGGCGAAGCATGGCGAGAATACAATAAGAGGCGCCGGCTTGCTTGGGGCGGCACAAGTAGGTTTGGCGACGCGCGGCAGCGCCGGGATCAGGTGATATAAAACGTAGAACAGCGGAAAAGCGCCGCGCAGGCGGCATGCGCATGGCGGACTGAAGCGGGGACAGCCGGAAGGAAAAGCGGAAGCGGAAACGACTACGCATCCGGCAGGCCAGCGCCAGCGGGACGCGAAAAAAAGGCAGCGTGCGCAGCGTCGCTCAGGACGCCGGGCCGCTGCCTGGCTTAACCGAAGGCACGGCAGGCAGTGCTGCCGAGCCGTCGGTATCAGTGCGCATAGTTGCCGGACGACGAAGGCGTTGCCTCGGTGTTTTGCGTCTGCTGTTGCTGCTGCTGTTGCGCCGCTGCCTGTGCTGCCTTCTCTTCTGGCTTTGGACGGCCCTGGGCGTCGGACAGGCGATATTTGGTGCGGCGATCGCCCATCAGGTCGCGCAGGTCGCGGATGCTCATGCCGGTAACTTCGTGCATGCGGATCAGGAGCGAGGCGCCGACCGGCAAACGGTGGTGGCGGATCTTGCTGATGACCGGTGGCGCCACCTCGAGCATGCGCGACAGGGCCGCGTCATTCTTCAGCTGCATCTTGCCCAGCAAAATGTCGAGCAGGTGGTTCGGGTTGTAACTTTCCTGTGATGACAAAGCATGGTGTGCCATGATGTTTTACCTCGTAAAGTGAATGAAATAGTTCCGTTACGAACTTTGTTAATGACTGCCTTTCGTCAACATAAGTTCCCGGACATTGTTTTAAGCATGAAACAGGACAAAGTCTGCAGAAGCAATCTGAGTCCTAGCTTAAAAACAATGCCGACATACATGCGTCCTGCTTAAACACTTCCCGAACGCACTTGTCTTTCAAACAAATTATCAGACTCCTACGAACCCTTCGTGTCCGTCCTGAGCACATGACTCATTGTTAGAAATCAAGCTATCGTGTGGAAAGCTTGTCACATAAGCATTTCAACACATGGAGACAATTTGTGGCGCACGCAAGAGATTTTTTTTAGTAATTTGTGTAAAAGAATTCGAGGGGAAGGTCTTGATTTACAACAGGAAAGATATTGAGCAAACGCCGACTCTACCTTACTCTCGGCGATTTGATTCCTGAGTGCAATTTAACAATCTGATTAGAATGGCAATCGTTCTGAGCATGGCAACAGTTAATTCCTGGTTGCACTGATTATTCTCCCGGCATCAGGCGTTTTTTGGTGAGCAGTACCGAATTACGGTAAACTAGCCTGTCGCCTTGTCACCGTACCCGCCTCTTCCCTCCCCCAGCACTCATGCAGAAAAAAGTATTTATCAAGACCTTTGGTTGCCAGATGAACGAGTACGACTCGGACAAGATGGCGGATGTCCTCGGCGCGTCCGATGGCCTCGTGCGTACCTACACGCCTGACGATGCGGATGTCATCCTGTTCAATACCTGTTCCGTACGAGAAAAGGCGCAGGAAAAAGTATTTTCCGACCTCGGCCGCTTGCGCGCCTTGAAACGCGAACGTCCCGACCTCATTATTGGTGTAGGCGGATGCGTCGCCTCGCAGGAAGGCGAACAGATCGTCAAGCGGGCGCCGCATGTGGACATGGTGTTCGGGCCGCAAACCCTGCATCGCTTGCCGCAAATGATCCGCGAGCGCCGCAGTAGCGGCACGGCCCAGGTCGACATCAGTTTCCCGGAGATCGAGAAGTTTGATCATTTGCCGCCTGCCAAGATCGAAGGCCCGGTGGCCTATGTGTCGATCATGGAAGGCTGCAGCAAATATTGCAGCTACTGCGTCGTGCCCTATACCCGCGGCGAGGAAGTATCGCGCCGCTTCGAGGATGTGTTGACGGAAGTGGCTGGGTTGGCTGCCCAGGGCGTGAAGGAAATCATGCTGCTGGGCCAGAACGTGAATGCCTACCGCGGCACGATGGAATCGGGCGAGATGGCTGACTTTGCCTTGCTGCTCGAATATGTGGCTGCTATTCCCGGCATCGAGCGCCTGCGTTTCGTCACCAGCCACCCGAAGGAATTTTCCCAGCGCCTGATCGACGCCTACGCCAAGATCCCGCAGCTGGTCAATCACCTGTATTTGCCGGTGCAGCACGGTTCCGACCGGATCCTCGGCGCCATGAAGCGGGGCTACACCGGACTGGAATACAAATCGATCATCCGCCGCATTCGTGCGGTACGCCCGGACATCGCGATCTCGTCCGACTTCATCGTGGGCTTCCCTGGTGAAACCGACGCCGATTTCGAGGCGATGATGAAGCTGGTGCAAGACGTCGCCTTCGACAACAGTTTCAGTTTTATTTTCAGCAAGCGTCCCGGCACCCCGGCCGCGAACCTGGAAGACGATACCCCGCACGAGGTCAAGCTCGCGCGCCTGCAGCGCCTGCAAGCCCTGATCGATGCCAACACGCGCAAGTTCAGCGCAGCCATGGTCGGCACGGTGCAGCGTGTGCTGGTGGAGGGGCCGTCGAAGAAAGAGGCATCCGAACTGCAAGGCCGCACCGAGAGCAACCGGGTGGTCTTTTTCGCACCGGGCGCTTCGGGTCATACGCTGATCGGCCAGCTGGTCGACGTGCGTGTCACCGAGAGCCTGGATTATTCATTGCGCGGCGAACTCGTCGCCAATCTCGATACGATCGCCATCGCCAGTTGAAAACACAGCCAACCCAGCCGTCCTATTTCATTCCCGAGCCGCTCGATAACACGCGGCTTGCCCACCTCTGCGGCCCGCTCGACGAAAACCTGCGCCAGATCGGCGCGGCGCTCGACGTGACCATCTTCCGCCGCGGCGAAAAATTTATCGTCACCGGCGCCAATGCCGAGCGCGCGGTCGAACTGCTCGAGCGCTTCTATGTGGTGGCCAACAAGGTCGTGCCGATCGAGGAAGTGCAGCTGGCCCTGGTCGAGCAGCGCGCCGGCCTGAAACCGAAAACCGAAACCGCCGCCGACGAGGAGCGCCAGGATAAACAGTCCGACGACGGCGAAGCCGAGGCCGACGACGCCGAACTCGTGAGCCCGACGCTGAAAACCCGGCGCAGCGACCTGCGCGGCCGTACGCCGCACCAGATCCAGTACCTGAAGGCCGTGCTCGAGCATGACATCAGCTTCGGCATCGGCCCGGCCGGTACGGGTAAAACCTATCTGGCCGTCGCCTGCGCCGTCGACGCGCTCGAACGCGACGCCGTGAAACGCATCATCCTGACCCGTCCTGCGGTCGAGGCCGGCGAGCGCCTGGGCTTCCTGCCGGGCGACATGAGCCAGAAGGTCGATCCTTACCTGCGTCCGCTGTACGACGCGCTGTACGACCTGCTCGGCTTTGACCGCACGCAAAAGCTGTTCGAGAAACAGGTGATCGAGATTGCCCCGCTGGCCTACATGCGCGGCCGCACGCTGAACCACGCCTTCGTCATCCTGGACGAGGCGCAGAACACGACCGTCGAACAGATGAAAATGTTCCTGACGCGTATCGGTTTCGGCAGCAAGGCCGTGGTGACGGGCGACGTCACCCAGGTCGACCTGCATAAAACCCAGCGCAGCGGCCTGGTCGACGCCATGCACGTGCTGAAAGACGTGCGCGGCATCGCGTTTACCCAGTTCTCGAGTGCCGACGTGGTGCGCCACCCGCTGGTGGGCCGCATCGTCGACGCCTACGAAAAGGCGACCGCCGTCCAGGAAATGGGCGCCTTGCCAAAACCAACCAAGACCAGCAATGCAAGAAAAAAATCATCCGCTTGACCTCGACGTCCAGTACCCGGACGCCCGCCTCGAATCGACCATCACGCCCGAGCTGGTGGAGCGCTGGGTGCGCGCCACCCTGCTCGGGCCGGCCGAACTGACGATCCGCTTCGTCGACAGTGCCGAGGGGCAGACGCTGAACCGCGACTACCGCGGCAAGGATTACGCCACCAACGTGCTCACCTTCGCTTATAACGAAGGCGAGGAGCTGGCGGAGGATGAGCCGACCCAGGCCGACATCATCCTGTGCACGGACGTGCTGCAGCGCGAAGCCGACGAGCAGAAGAAGACGGTCGAGGAACACGCGGCGCACCTGGTGGTGCACGGCGTGCTGCATGCGCAGGGCTACGACCACGAGCACGACGAGGAAGCCGAGGAGATGGAACAGTTCGAGCGCGACATCATGGAAGTGCTCGGGTATCCGGATCCGTACGCAACCGAATAAGCGCGCACGACGCATTATCCGGATAACGAACAACCGGCGCAGATGGCAAGCTCATCCGCGCCGGTTTTTTTACGCCCGCTTCAATTGATCTCCGATCGGCAGCTTGCGAATCCGCTTGCCGGTCGCCGCAAACACGGCATTGGTGAGCGCCGGCGCGATGCCGGACGTGCCCGGCTCGCCGATACCGCCCGGCTCGTCGGTGCTGGTGACGATGTGCACTTCCACTTTCGGCGCTTCATTGATGCGCATCATGCGATAGTCGCCGAAATTGGTCTGCTGCACGCGGCCGTTGGCGAGCGTGATCTCGTTCCACAGCGCCGCCGTCGCCCCGAAGACGATGCCGCCTTCCATCTGGGCGACGATGGTGTCGGGATTGATCGCCTGGCCGCAGTCGACCGCGCACACGACGCGGTGCAGGCGCACGTCGCCATCCGGG
This sequence comes from Massilia sp. Leaf139, assembly GCF_001424165.1. Taxonomy (GTDB): domain Bacteria; phylum Pseudomonadota; class Gammaproteobacteria; order Burkholderiales; family Burkholderiaceae_D; genus Telluria. The sequence goes on along the minus strand of NZ_LMOJ01000025.1, from coordinate 640,741 downwards.
CCGACCGAGACTTCCGCCACCTGCGCCATGTAGCTGCCGAAGGCGAACTGGGTCGAGATGCCGCGCCCGACCTTGCGGCCAGCAATCGGCGCCAGCGGCTTGCCCCAGCCCGCCTTTTGCGCGGCCAGGTTCAGCACGCCGAGCGTGCGCGGCGATTTATCGAGCAAGGCGCGGCGGAAGGCGAGCGGATCCTGCTTCGCCGCCTGCGCCAGTTCGTCGATAAAACTTTCCACCACAAACACGTTGTGGGTCGGGCCGACGCCGCGCCAGAAGGCGGTCGGCACGCCCGGCGGTTCGTGGCGCACATACTCGACCCGCATGTCGGGAATCGTGTACTGCAGGTCGGCCGCGCCTTCCACCGCATCCGGATCGACGCCGTTCTTGACTGCCGGCGGCGCGAAGCGCGCCATGATCGACGAACCCGTCACGCGGTGGAACCAGGCCGCCACTTTTCCCTTGTCGTCCAGGCGCGCCGCCAGGCGATCCACATAATATGGACGGAACATGTCGTGCTGGATATCTTCTTCGCGCGTCCAGATGAATTTGACCGGGCCCTTGGTCAGTTTTGCAAAGGCCACCGCCTGGATCACGTAGTCGACTTCCAGGCGCCGGCCGAACCCGCCGCCCAGGTAATAGTTATGCACCTTGACCTTTTCGACCGGGATGCCGGCGACCTTGGCCGCCGCGCCCTGGGCCAGCGCCGGCACCTGGGTGCCGACCCAGAGGTCGCAGCCGTCGGGACGCAGGTCGACCGTGCAATTCATCGGTTCCATGGTGGCGTGGGCGAGGAAAGGCATCTCATAGACGGCTTCGACCTTGCGCCCGCCTTCCTGGGCCAGCGATTTGATGGCGTCGCCCGCGTTCTTGGCGACCGCACCAGTTCCCTCGGACATTTTCATCATGTCGCTGATGATGCCGGCCAGCGACACTTTAGCGTTGGCGCCATCGTCCCAGCGCGGGGCTGCCGCCGCCAGGCCCTGCTTGGCGGCCCAGAAGTGATCCGCCACCACGGCCACGGCCCCCTCCAGACGCAACACCTGGCGCACACCCTTCACGGCCATGGCCTTGGCCTCGTCCACGCCGACGAGTTTGCCGCCCGTGACCGGCGAGGCGGCGACGGCGGCGATGCCCATGATCGGCAGGCGCGCATCGATGCCGAACAGGGCCGTGCCGTCCGTCTTGGGCGCCGAATCGAGGCGCTTCATCGATGTGCCGATCAGAACATATTGCTCCGGCGTCTTCAGCTTGACGTTCTTCGGCAACTCCATGGTGGAGGCCGCGTCGACCAGTTCGCCGAAGTGGGCCGAACGGCCGGAGGCCTGGTGGCGCACGGAACCGGCCACGACCTGCAGTTCGTTCGTATCGACATCCCAGTTCTTGGCCGCGGCCGCGACCAGCACGCTGCGCACCATGGCGCCGGCTTCGCGCAGCGGTTTCCAGGCGCCGCGCACCGAGGTCGAGCCGCCCGTCACCTGGCCGCCGAGCAGCGGGTCGGCATACAGTTCGTTGTTGGCCGGCGCCTGCTCCAGCTTCACCTTCGCCAGGTCGGCGCCGAGTTCCTCGGCCAGCAGCATCGGCATCGAAGTGAACGTGCCCTGCCCCATCTCGACCTTGTGGACGATCAGGGTGACGATGCCCGTGCGGTCGATGCGAATAAACGCGTCGCGCGCCAGGCCCGGCGGCGTGTCGGAATGCTTGGTACTGGCCTGCCCCACCGCCTTTTCCGGCGGCGCTTCCTTGCGCTCGCTCTCCTTCTGGCAGCCGAACAGCGAGAAGCCGAACAGCAGTCCGCCGCCGGCGGTCGCACCCAGTTGCATGAAGCGGCGGCGCGAATTCGGGATCTTCGTTTCTTTGATTTGGCTCATGTGCGCTCTTTCGCTTCCCTTATTATTTTGCGGCGGCGATCTTGATCGCCTGGCGGATGCGCCCATAGGTGCCGCAGCGACAGATATTGCCCGACATCGCATTGTCGATATCGGCGTCGCTCGGCTTCGGGGTCGTCTGCAGCAAGGCCGTGGCCGACATGATCTGGCCCGACTGACAATAGCCGCACTGCACCACATCGATCTGGCGCCAGGCGTCCTGCACCTTGGCGCCGACCGGATCCTGGCCGATGGCCTCGATGGTGACGATCTTCTTGCCCGCCGCGCTTGCTACCGGCGTGACGCAGGAGCGGATCGGCTGGCCGTCGAGGTGGACGGTGCAGGCGCCGCACAGGGCCTGGCCGCAGCCGAACTTGGTGCCGGTCAGCCCGGCCACATCGCGCAGTACCCACAGCAAGGGCATGTCGTCGGGGACGTCGAGGTTGGTAGTGGTGCCGTTGATGGTAAGGGCGGGCATGCGTTTTCCTTTGCTATTTGGCCAATCAAACCATGATAAAGCAAGCACGTCGGACGCGCTGAGGAGGGGGCGCGGATCGGCGCCGGCGGCCTCGCGCGCTCTGGCGGGCTCGCTTTTGGTGTATGCTACGTCCATCGTAACAACGGCTTCACGCCAACTATGCCCGAGTATCCCAGTGACGTCCGATCGGACGCCAAACCCCACCGGTCGCTCTTCGAACGACTGACCGCACTCATCTCCCCTGAGCCAGAAAACCGCACCGAGCTGCTCGAAGTGCTGCACGAAGCACACGAGCGCAACCTGATCGACGCCGACGCCCTGTCGATGATCGAAGGTGTGTTCCAGGTCTCCGATCTCTCCGCGCGCGACATCATGGTGCCCCGTTCCCAGATGGACGTGATCGACATCACCGATCCGATCGAGGAATGGCTGCCGATCGTGCTGGAAACCCAGCACTCGCGCTTCCCCGCCATCGAAGGCGAGCGCGACAAGGTGGTCGGCATCCTGCTGGCCAAGGATCTGCTGCGTTATTACACCGAGAAGTCGTTCGACGTGCGCGCCATGCTGCGCCCGGCGATCTTCATCCCGGAATCGAAACGCCTGAACGTGCTGCTGCGCGACTTTCGCGCCAACCACAACCATATGGCCATCGTCGTCGACGAGTACAGCGGCGTGGCCGGCCTGATCACCATCGAAGACGTGCTGGAACAGATCGTCGGCGACATCGAGGACGAATACGATTTCGACGAGGAAGAAGACAATGTCCTGTCGGTCAAGGAAGGCCAGCTCGGCCCGCGCTGGCGCGTGAAAGCCCTGACCGAAATCGACCAGTTCAACGAAGAAATCGGCGTCGACCTGCCGGAAGACGAGGCCGACACCATCGGCGGTTTCGTCGCCGGCCACCTGGGCCGCATGCCGCACAAGGGTGAGGAATTCACCCTGCGTAACCTGCGCTTCGAAGTGCTGCGCGCCGACGCGCGCCAGATCCACGTACTGCTGGTCGAGAAGCTGCCACCGTCGCAGCACGCCCGCGACGACGACGATTGATGCTGCGCCGCCGTCCCGCGAGCGCGCCGCGCAGCGCTCAAACACCGACTGTGCGGGGCGCGCGTCCTTCCCTGCGTGAACTGGTGCTGGCGGCCCTGGCCGGCGGCGCTTCCCTCTTTTCCTTCGAGCCCTTCGGCTGGTGGCCGCTGCAGTTCCTGCTGCTGGCTTACCTGTTCTATCGGGTCGGCCTGGGCAACAGCGTCAAGCGCGCCACCCTGCTCGGCTGGGCCTTCGGCTTCGGCTGGTCGGTCGGCGCCATGCATTGGCTGTATATCCTGATGACCCGTTTCGCCCACCTGCCGGCGATCCTGGGTGCCATCGGCATCGTCCTGCTCGGGCTGTACATGGGCCTGTTCGGCGCCTTTGCGCTAGGTGCCGCCACCTGGCTGCGGCGGCGCTGGGCGCTGCCGCTGGGCGCGTTTGTCATGGTCGCGCTGCCGGTCGCCTGGGGCGTGTCCGAATGGATGCGCGGCTGGGTGTTTACCGGTTTCCCCTGGTCGGTCTCGGGGTATGCCCACGTTAGCGCGCCGCTGGCGGGCTATGCGCCGCTGATTGGCGTGTACGGCATCGGCGTGCTGGTCGCCCTGTGCGCCGCCTGCCTCGTCATGCTGACCCAGCGCAAGCGGCTGCAGGCGGTCGGCTTGCTGGCGGCCCTGCTGGCCGTCGGCGCCGTCTTGCGCACGGTCGAGTGGACGCAGGAAACCGGTGCGCCGATCAGCGTGCGCCTCTTGCAAGGCAATGTCCCGCAAGATCAAAAATTCGACCAGGCCTTCCTCACGAGCATCCTCGACAAATACCATGCGATGATCACGGCGGCGCCCGCCGACCTGATCGCCACACCGGAAACGGCGATCCCGAGCTTCCCCCAGCAATTGCCGCCGAATTACCTGGAAAGCCTGCAGCGCTTTGCCAGCACCAGCGGCAGCGCGCTGGCGGTCGGCATTCCCCTGCTGGACGGCCCGCGCCAGTACGCCAACAGCGTCATCGCGCTGACGCCGCAGCCGGCGCCCTACCGTTACGACAAGGCGCACCTGGTGCCCTTCGGCGAATTCATTCCGCCGGGCTTCCGCTGGTTTACCGACATGCTGAACATTCCGCTGAACGACGCCACGCGCGGCAAGGCCATGCAGCTGCCCTTCGCCGTGAAGGATCAGCTGGTGCTGCCGAACATCTGCTACGAGGACGTCTTCGGCGAAGAGATCGCCTACCAGCTGCGCAACGCGCCACGGCCGGCGACGCTGCTGCTGAACATGTCGAACCTGTCCTGGTACGGCCAGTCGTACGCGATCCCGCAGCACCTGCAGATTTCGCGCATGCGCACGCTGGAAACGGGCCGCCCGATGCTGCGCTCGACCAACGATGGCGCCACCGCCATCATCGACGGTCGCGGCGTCGTCCGGCAGGCGCTGCCCTTCTATACGGAAGGCGTGCTCAGCGCGACCGTGCGCGGCACCAGCGGCTTCACACCGTACATCCGCTTCGGCAATTACACCTTCCTGCTGCTGGGCGGGCTGGCGCTGGCGGGCGCGTGGCTGTCTGGGCGAAATTATCGGAAGAAAAAGGCCGATGTCGAATAGTTGAGGTGAACTCGGCCCCAGAGGCTGGGCAAAACCCGCTAGAATTGGTCATTTGGCAAACTTACTGCGGCGTTACCCACGATGCTCACATTCCAACAAATCATCCTGACCTTGCAAACCTACTGGGACAAGCAAGGTTGCGCCCTGCTCCAGCCGTATGACATGGAAGTGGGCGCCGGCACCTTCCACACCGGCACCTTCCTGCGTGCGATCGGCCCCGAGCCATGGCGCGCCGCCTATGTGCAGCCATCGCGCCGTCCCAAGGATGGCCGCTACGGCGAGAACCCGAACCGCCTGCAGCACTATTACCAGTACCAGGTCGTGCTGAAACCGGCGCCGGAAAACATCCTCGACCTTTACCTCGGTTCGCTCGAAGCCCTGGGCCTGGATCTGAAAAAGAACGACGTGCGCTTCGTCGAAGACGACTGGGAAAGCCCGACCCTGGGCGCCTGGGGCCTGGGCTGGGAAGTCTGGCTGAACGGCATGGAAGTGACCCAGTTCACCTATTTCCAGCAAGTCGGCGGCCTCGACTGTAAACCAGTGTTGGGCGAGATCACCTACGGCATCGAGCGCCTGGCGATGTACCTGCAAGGCGTGGAAAACGTCTACGACCTGGTCTGGACGGAGTGGGAAGAAAATGGCGTGACCAAGAAGCTGTCCTACGGCGACGTCTTCCACCAGAACGAAGTCGAGCAGTCGACCTACAACTTCGAGCACGCGAACACGGAGCTGCTGTTCCAGGCCTTCGCCAACCACGAATCCGAAGCCAAGCGCCTGATCGAGCTGGAACTGACCCTGCCGGCCTACGAGCAGATCATGAAGGCCTCGCACAGCTTCAACATGCTCGATGCGCGCGGCGCCATTTCCGTGACCGAGCGTGCCGCCTACATCGGTCGCGTGCGCACGCTCTCGCGCCTGGTGGCCCAGGCCTATTACGACTCGCGCGAAAAGCTCGGCTTCCCAATGGCGCCGAATGCCGTCCAGCCTGCCCAAGCCGCTGCCTAAGTCCTGGAACAGACAAGAACAGAACCCATGAATCAAACACTACTCGTCGAACTGCAGACCGAAGAACTGCCACCGAAAGCGCTCGTCAAACTGGGCGCCGCCTTTGCCGCCGGCATCGCCAACGGCCTGAAGGCGCGCGACTTCCTCGATGAAGACAGCGTCGTCACTCCCTACGCCACGCCGCGCCGCCTGGCCGTCTCGATCACCAAGGTGCGCGCGACCTCGCCGGATAAATCGATCCGCGAAAAGGTGCTGCCGGTGTCGGTCGCCCTGGACAAGGACGGCAACCCGAGCGCGCCGCTGGCGAAAAAGCTGGCGGCCCTCGGCTTCCCCGGCCTGCGCATCGCCGACCTGGAACGCGCCCAGGACGGCAAGGCGGAAAGCTTCTTCTACACCTACACGGCGCCGGGCAGCGCCCTGGCCGGCGGCCTGCAGGACGTGCTGGCCGATACGGTGGCCAAGCTGCCGATCCCGAAGGTGATGAGCTACCAGCGTCCCGATGGCGCCACCGTGCAGTTCGTGCGTCCGGTGCACCTGCTGCTTGCCCTGTTCGGCGAACAGGTGCTGCCCCTGACCCTGCTCGGCCTGGACGCCGGCCGCCAGACCATGGGCCACCGCTTCCTGTCGCACGGCCAGTCGATCGCGATCACGCATGCGGACAAGTACGCCAGCATCCTGGAGACCGAAGGCAAGGTGATCGCCGGCGCCGAGGCGCGCAAGGAAAGCATCCGCGCCCAGCTGCTGGAAAAAGCGGGCGCCGACCAGGTCTTGATGCCGGAGTCGCTGCTCGACGAAGTCGCGGCCCTGGTCGAATGGCCGATCGTGTACGAATGCCGCTTCGAGGACGTGTTCCTGTCGGTGCCGCAGGAATGCCTGATCCTCACCATGCAAACGAACCAGAAGTATTTCGCGCTGACGGACAAGGAAGGCAAGCTGCGCTCGCGCTTCCTGATCGTCTCGAACATCGCCACGGACGACCCGCAGCACATCGTCGGCGGCAACGAGCGCGTCGTGCGCCCGCGCCTGTCGGACGCCAAGTTCTTCTTCGAGCAGGACAAGAAGAAGACCCTGGAATCGCGCCTGCCGCAGCTGGCCAATGTCGTCTACCACAACAAGCTGGGCACGCAGGCGGAACGCACCGAACGCGTGACGCAGCTGGCGAGCGCGATTGCCAAGCGCCTCGGCTACGACGTGGCGCTGGCCGAACGCGGCGCGCGCCTGGCGAAGGCCGACCTGCTGACCGACATGGTCGGCGAATTCCCCGAGCTGCAGGGCATCATGGGCACGTACTACGCGCGCCACGATGGCGAGCCGGACGAGGTCGCGCTGGCCGCGTCCGAGCACTATCAGCCGCGCTTCGCCGGTGACAAGCTGCCGTCGACGAACACGGGCCTGGTGGTCGCGCTGGCCGACAAGCTCGAAACCCTGGTCGGCATCTGGGCCATCGGCCTGCAGCCGACCGGCGAGAAGGATCCGTTCGCGCTGCGCCGCCACGCCCTGGGCGTGATGCGCATGCTGGTCGAGAAGCGCCTGCCGCTGTCCTTGTCCGCGCTGCTTGCGGACGCGGTCGGCGTGTTCGCAGGCCAGGCTGCTTTCAAGGATCCTACCGCCGAGGTGAAAGCCTTCATGCTCGACCGACTGCGCGGCATGCTGCGCGAGCGCGGCTTCACGCCGAACGAAGTGGAAGCGGTGCTGGCCCAGAACCCGGATCGCGTCGACGACGTCGTCGGCCGCCTGGAAGCGGTGCAGGCCTTTGCCGCGCTGCCGGAAAGCGCCTCGCTGGCCGCCGCCAACAAGCGCATCACCAACATCCTCAAGAAGACCGACGCCGCCATCGGCACCGTCTCGCCTGATCTGCTGCAGGAAGGGGCCGAGCGCAAGCTGGCCGCCAGCATCGAGCGCGTGCGTCCGGAAGTGGATGCGGCCTTTGCCGGCGGCGATTTTGCCGGTACGCTGAAAACCCTGGCCCAGCTGCGCGACGACGTCGACGGCTTCTTCAACGACGTGATGGTGATGGCCGAGGACGAGGCGTTGCGCAACAACCGCCTGGCGCTGCTGTCGTCCCTGCACGGCATGATGAACCGCGTCGCCGACATCTCGAAGCTGGCGGCGTAAGGTAGATTCATGAAGCTGATCATCCTCGACCGCGACGGGGTCATCAACCACGACTCGCCGGATTTCATTAAAAGCCCGGCCGAGTGGATTCCGATCCCCGGCTCGCTCGAGGCGATCGCACGCCTGAACCAGGCCGGCTACCGCGTCATCATCGCCTCGAACCAGTCGGGCATCGCACGCGAACTGTTCGACATGCCGACCCTGAACGCGATCCACCAGAAGATGCACAACGCCGCCCAGCAGGTCGGCGCCGACATCGACGCGGTGTTCTTCTGCCCGCACGCGGCCAGCGACCACTGCGACTGCAGGAAGCCGAAGGCCGGCATGTTCGAGGAGATCAGCAAGCGCTTCAAGGTCAGCCTGAAGGGCGTGCCGACCGTGGGCGACTCGCTGCGCGACCTGCAGGCCGGTTTCATCAGCGGCTGCCTGCCGCACCTCGTCCTGACCGGCAAGGGCGAGAAGACCCACGAGACCGGCGGCCTGCCGCCCGGCACCCAGGTCTACCCCGACCTGGCCGTAATGGTGACGGCGCTGCTGAAAACGGCGCCGCGCGCCGGCGGCTGAATCACCCCCCATCATCAAACCAAAGAGAGTCCCGCTTGCGTACCGTCGTCCCGTTCCTGCGTTCCCTGTTGTTCACCATCGTGATGGTGCTGGCCACCGTGGTCTGGGCCTGCGTCTGCTTTCTCGCCGCGCCCCTCCCCTACAACAAGCGCTTCTGGGTGACCTCGCGCTGGAACGTCTTCATCATCTGGTGCGCGAAGGTCATTTGCGGCATCCGCTACCAGTTCAAGGGCTACGAGAACCTGCCGGATGCGCCGGCCATCGTGCTCTCGAAGCACCAGTCGGCGTGGGAGACGATCTTCCTGCTGCCGAACCTGATTCGTCCGCTGGTCTTTGTCTTCAAGAAGGAAATCCTGTATATCCCCTTCTTCGGCTGGGCGATGGCGCTCCTGCGCATGATCCCGATCGACCGCAGCGAAGGCAAGAACGCCTTCGCCCACGTCGTCCGCCATGGCAAGCGCCGCCTGGCCGATGGCCAGTGGATCATCATGTTCCCGGAGGGGACGCGCATCCCTGTTGGAAAAAAGGGAAAGTACAAGAGCGGCGGCGCCAGGTTGGCTGTAGAAACCCAAGCCGTCATCGTCCCGATCGCGCATAATTCAGGTGAGTGCTGGCCGAAGAATTCCTTCATCAAACGGCCAGGACTCGTGACGGTCTCGATCGGCAAGCCGATCTCGCCTGACAACCATACTCCTGACAGCCTGATGCAAGAGGTCGAAAATTGGATAGAATCAGAAATGCGCGTCATTTCGCCCCACGTCTACACCGATGGCTGAACGAAGTTGGCGCCCTGATCAAAGCACCTCCAACGCATGACATGAATTCCCCCAAGATCGCCGGGCCCCAGCTAGACCTGTTCGCACAACCCTCCAGTACCCAGGATCCGTTTCAGCGGATCCTGCATGCGCCCCCGGCGCCGGCCGCCAAGCCGGTGCCGCCGCAGCCGCTGTTCAAGGCGCCGCCCAGCCCGCCCCGCATCAATTTTCCCTCTCCGCCACGCACGCCCGACGATCCGCCCCTGCGCCGCATCGTGCTGGGTCACTACGCGGTCGACTACGAACTGAAACGCTCCGCGCGCCGCTCGATCGGCTTCATGATCGACGACGACGGCCTGCACGTGACGGCGCCGCGGCGCGCCATCCTGCCCGACATCGACAATGCGATCCGCGCCAAGCAGCGCTGGATCCTGACCAAGCTGCACGAACGTGGCGAGCGCCGCGCCAAGCGCGCCGAAAGCGCGCCGCTGGTGTGGGAAGACGGCGCCCGCCTGCCCTACCTGGGCGCCGAGATCGTGCTGCGCCTGAAGCCGGCTGCGCGCAGCCACTGCGTCTTCGATGCCGAGACGCGCGAACTGCGGGTCGGCGTGACGCCGGGCCTGACCGAGTGGCAGATCAAAGAGCTCGTGAAAATCTGGTTCCAGGCCGAAGCCAAGCGCCTGTTCACCGAACGCCTCGACTTCTATGCGCCGCAGCTCGGCGTGCGCTACAGCGCGCTGACCCTGTCTTCGGCCGGCACGCGCTGGGGTTCGTGCACGATCGGCGGCAGCATCCGCCTGAACTGGCGCCTGGTGCACTACGCGCTGCCGCTGCTCGACTACGTGGTCGTTCACGAACTGGCGCATTTGCGCGAGATGAACCACAGCCCGCGCTTCTGGGCCGTCGTCGGTTCGGTGTATGCGGATTACGATGGGGCGCGGCTGGAGTTGCGGCGCAGGTCGCACGAGATGCCGGTGTTGTTTACCGACTGAGCCAGGGCTGGTTGGACGTGTGGGCGGCAAAGCCGCCCACCCTACAAGGTATCGGTACACGTCGATGTAGGATGGACGGCTATGCCGTCCACGCGCCTGGCTGATCTAGTTCAGCAGATGATCCCGCCGTGCCTCCGCCAGCCCGCGCATCGCGCCGCGCTGAGTCTCGTTCAGGCAGCGGAACGGAATCGGCAGCGTGCCGCGTTTCAGCACCATCATGAAGCCACGCGAATAGGTGCGCACGGCCATCACGTCGGCCCAGTCGATCAGGGTCACGCCGCCGCTGGTGCGCACGATGCCGTGTTCGTCGATGGTGAATTCGTAGGTGCGGCGACCGCGCCCCAGCATCACGAAATTGAACGCCGCGCTGGCGGTGCTCTTGATGCGCAGGTAGAGGCTGGCTGGCCAGCGGATGCGGCGGCGCCGGATCAGGAAGCCGCCGTGCTGCCACATGAAGCCGATGTATTCGCGCAGCGAATAGCGTACGAAGAAATGCAGGTCGCCCAGCTTGGTGCCGACCGCCGGCACGGCCGGCGCGCTGGCAGCGCCATAGAAACCGTCACCGGCACCGTCGGTTGCTCCATGCGCCATCATGGTCATCGGCTTGCCGCTGCCGCCTTGCCCCAGGTGATTGAATGACGACATGCGCGCCCCCTTTTTCTACCGAACTCAAAAAACAATGGTAACAAAACCTAGTCAAATTCCCGTTGCAGGAGTTCAACAGTGCGCAGGGTCGCGCCACGATGGCGGCTTGCAAATTCGGCTGCTTTAGTACCCATTGCGCTGCGCGCATGTGTGTCGCACAAAAGCGATACGGCCTGCGCCAACAAACGATCCGCATCGGGTACGCGCACGGCCGCACCGACCGCCACCGCTTCCTCCGTGGCATCCAGGAAGTTGAACGTGTGCTCGCCAACGAGCACTGGTTTACCCAGCGCGCAGGCCTCGATCAGGTTCTGTCCACCCAGCGGCAGCAGGCTGCCGCCGATGTAGGCGCAATCGCAGGCCGCGTAATAGGCGAACATCTCGCCCATCGAGTCGCCCAGCACCACGTCGGCGCCGACCGCAGTATCGGTCATTGCAGCCGTCATCGCCGAACGCCGCTGCACGGACAGGCCGCGCGCGCGCACCAAACCTTCGACATCGTCGAAGCGCTGCGGGTGGCGCGGCACGACGACCAGCAGCATATTCGCCGGTTTGTCGGCGAGGCGCGTCCAGGCGTCCAGGATCAAGGCCTCTTCGCCTTCGCGCGTGCTGGCGCACAGCAGCACCGGGCGCGTGCCGAAACGCGCGCGCAGCCAGGCGCCGGTCTCGAGCGCCGCTTGCGGCGGCACCACGTCGAACTTGATGCTGCCGGTGACGGCCACCTTCGGCGCGCCCAGCGAGCGGATACGGGCCGCATCGGGCTCGGTCTGCGCGGCGACCGTCGTGATCGCCTGCGCGGCTTCGCCCATCAGCTTGCCGAACTTGCGGCCGCGGCGCAGCGAGCGCTCGGACAGGCGCGCGTTCACCAGCGCCACCGGCACGCCCTGCGCGGCGCATCCGGCGATCAGGTTCGGCCAGACTTCGGTCTCCATCAGGATGCAGATGCGCGGCGCGAAGTGGCGCAGGAAGCGGCGCACCATGAAGCCGGTGTCGTAGGGCAGATAGGACTGGATGACGCGCTCGCCGTGATGGGCGAACAGCGCGCGGCCGGTGGCGCGGCCGGTGGGCGTCATGTGGGTCAGCAGCACGCGGCTGTCGGGCCAGCCGGCCAGCAGCGCTTCGACCAGCGGTTCGGCGGCGCGGGTTTCGCCCACCGAGACGGCATGCACCATGAAGGTGCGGCGCGCGCTCGGGGCCGTTCCGTAAAAACCGAGGCGCTCGCCCCACTGCGCGCGGTAGCCGGGTTCCTTGCGCCCGCGCCACCACAGGCGCGCGAGCACCAGCGGCAGCGCCAGCCACCACAGGAAGGAATACAGGGGGCGGTTCATCGCGCGTCCAGCAGGCGGCGCGCGGCGGCGATCACCTCGTCGGAGGACGGTGGCAGGCCCTTGTCGCCCAGGTTGACGATGCGCGGCGACCAGTTGCCCTCGGTCTTCCACTTCGGCGAGTCGGCATAGATCTCCACCGTCGGCCGGTAAAAGGCGGCGGCGATGTGGGTCAGGCCCGTGTCGACGCCGATCGCCAGCGCCGCCTGCTGCGCCACGGTGACGGCATCCATCATCGACAGCTTCGGCAGCACGCGCGCATTCGGCAATTGCGCCGCCAGGCTGTCTGCTTCGCGCTTCTCGTTCTCCGAACCCCAGGGCAGCAGCACCGGCATCGGCGCCAACGCCTTGCCCGTGGCGATCCAGTTGGCCGGGGCCCACTTCTTGGCGTCGCGCGCGGTGCCGTGGAAGAAGACGGCATAGTCCTCGCGCGGCAGCCAGTCGGGGCGCTTGCTCGCTTCGGGCGGCGGCAGGCCGAAGTCGGGCGGCGTGTCCACCGGGTAGCCGAGCGCGGCGCCCGCGACCAGGCGTCCGCGCGCGACCGCATGGGTGCGCGGATCGAGCGGGATGCTCTCGGTATGGAACACACGCGAAATACCTTCGTAACCCGACCCCTCGCTGCCGTTGGCCAGGCCCACCTTGCGCCCGCCGCGTTTGACACGCGCGGCGCCCATGATGACGCCCGTTTTCAGCAGGCCCTGGGTATCGAACACGAGGTCATACTCTTCTTCGCGCAGGGTGCGGAAGAAGGCTTTTATTTCGGCGCGCACGGCTGGATCACGCAGGCCCTTGCGCCAGCGCCGCAGTGCGAACGGAATGATGTTGCGCACCTGCGGATGCAGGCGCACGAGGCTGACATAGCCCTCTTCCACGACCCAGTCGATCGTCGCCTGCGGATGGTGGCGCAGGATGTCGGCCACCATCGGCAGGTTGTGCAGGACGTCGCCCAGCGACGAGACCCGCACCAGCAGGATCTTCACAACGCGCCCGCTTCAGAACGGCAGTTTGGCGTCCGGCTTGGCGGCCAGGATCACGCTGCGGAACTCGTCCTGGATACGCGCCAGCGCTTCCGGATTCTCGCCTTCGAAACGCAGCACCACGACCGGGGTGGTGTTCGACGAGCGGGCCAGGCCGAATCCGTCCGGATACTCGACGCGCAGGCCGTCGATGTCGTTGATCTTGTCCGAGGTAGGGAACGAAGCGTCCGTGCGCAGCTTGTCGATCAGGGCGACGTTCTCGCCTTCGTTCAGGTGCAGGTGCAGCTCGGGGGTGCTGATCGCCATCGGCAGCGCGTTCAGCAGGGCCGACGGATCGTCGGCTTTTGTCAGCAGTTCGAGCATGCGTGCGCCCGAATACAGACCGTCGTCGAAGCCGTACCAGCGATCCTTGAAGAAGATGTGGCCGCTCATTTCGCCGCCCAGCGGCGCGCCGGTTTCGCGCAGCTTGGCCTTCACCAGCGAGTGGCCGGTCTTGTACATCAACGGACGGCCGCCGTGCTGCTCGATGTAGGGCGCCAGGTGACGCGTGCACTTGACGTCGTACAGGATCTCGGCGCCCGGATTGCGCGACAGGACATCGGCTGCGAACAGCATCATCTGGCGATCCGGATAAATGATGTGGCCATCCTTGGTGACGATGCCGAGGCGGTCGCCGTCGCCGTCGAAGGCCAGGCCGATTTCGGCGTCGCTCGTCTGCAGCGCGCGGATCAGATCCTGCAGGTTTTCCGGGTGCGCCGGATCCGGATGGTGGTTCGGGAAGTGGCCATCGACTTCGCAGAACAGTTCCATCACTTCGCAGCCCATGCCGCGGTACAGGTCCCCCGCGAAGGCGCCGGCCACGCCGTTGCCGCAGTCGACCGCGATCTTGATCGGACGCGAAATCTTCACGTCGCCGATGATGCGCTCGAGGTAGGCGGCGCGGATGTCGTGGGTGCTGTAGCTGCCCTGTTCGGCGGCACTGCTGCCGTCGTGCGCCTGGATGCTCTCGTACAGGCCGGTAATGGCATCGCCGTAGATCGCTTCGCCGGCCAGCACCATCTTGAAGCCATTGTAGTCCGGCGGGTTGTGGCTGCCGGTGACCATGATGCCCGAGCGCGTCCCTTCCAGCACATTGGTGGCGAAATACACCATCGGCGTGGCGACCATGCCCAGGTCGATCACATCGACGCCGGCTGCCTGCAGGCCTTCGGCCAGGGCTGCCGACAGGCTCGGGCCCGACAGGCGGCCGTCGCGGCCGATCACGACCTTGCGCTCTCCCTTGGCCAAGGCTGCCTGGCCGAAGGCCTGGCCGATGCTGCGCGCCACGCCGGCGTCGAGCGTGCTGTCGATCACGCCGCGAATGTCATAAGCTTTGAAAATCGTTTTTGAGAGAGCAACCATGTTCTACCTTGAAGAGTCGGACGTCGTCATGCACGGCCCAGCCGAATCCAACGGCAGGCGGCCAACGCCAAAATGATGAGAGGATGACAAAACAGGGAGTATTGTAGCGGCAAGCGCGGCCCTCGGGTAACTCCAATGGCCGGTGTAGGTGTTACCAGCGAGTGCTGGGTACGTGACACCTGGACGTTAATGGCTTTGAATCTCCTAAAGAGGATTAGCCACTAACGTAACGGGGCCTCGAGAAACCGTAGCGAGCGGAAGAAGGTTTGGCCGAGAAGCGCAGCTGTACGAATGTACAGCGAGCACCGCAGGCCAAAGATTCGACGCGCAGTAGGTTTATCGAGGCCCCATCATTAGACGCGGAGTTTGTCTAGGGACTTTCCGCCTTCAACCCATTCCTTGACCCATTTCGGCTGGCGGCCGCGGCCAGTCCACTGCTGCGACGAATTGTCCGGGTGGCGATAACGCACTGCGACCGAACCGGTTTTGGTACCGCGCGCCGGGGTATTGATCAGGTCTTTCAGCGGTACGCCCACCTTTTGAGCGATAGCCAGGATCTGCTCGCGCGCTTGCTGCACTTCCTGATGCTCGCGCTGCTTCATTTCCTGCTTGATTTGCTCTTGCAGGTTGCGCAAATCGCCAACCGACATATTTGACAGATCCATCATCGTTCCTCGAAAGTTGGGTTAATCCAATTCAGGTGAATTCTCACCAAATGTCGCAATATACTACATTGACAATTTATTGCCAGTCCTTCTTGCGCCAAATCAGCCATCTGGGGGACTTGAATCGAACAATACGCGCATACAACCACACGTAGCTGATAACGAACAATAAACAGAATACTATCAAGACGATTGTATTTTGCCAGAACAATGTAGCAGGGATGACAGCCATGAGTGAAAACAACCACAAATAAGGCGAGGTACGTGCATTTCGCTGAAGCAGCGCACGCGCCTCTTTTTTACCAACCGTCCATCGGACAATACGCCTGAAAATAAGGCTATGCAAGTGAATACCATCGGGAACCGCGGGCGATTTTCCACGCACAAACATACGGCGATAAGCGGAAAAGATTGTTTCGAAGGCCGGATAAATGAGGAGCAGCGCAGCATACCAGGTCGACACTTCCGGGTTGCGCATTACCAGCAGCAGCGCCAGTTCGCCCAGCATGAATCCGATGAAATACGCGCCGCCGTCGCCGAGGAATATCAGGCCCACCGGATAATTCCAGATCAGGAAACCGGCCGTGGCGCCGGCCACCATCAGCGCGATAATCAGGATGAACATGTCGTCCACGCGCAACGCGACATAGGCCAGGGACAGCAGCATGCAGATCGTGACCATGCTGGCCAGGCCATTGAAACCATCGATGATATTCACTGCGTTCGCAATGCCGGCTACCGCCAGCACTGTCAGCGGCAGCGCGATCCAGCCCGAGGCGAGGATGACGAGGCCGAACGGCAGGTCGATGCGCTGGATCCTGGCCTCCAGCAGGAAATAGGCGAGCGCCGCTCCCGCCATCGTCAGCAGCAGCCGGCGCGAAGGCCGTATCGAGCCCGTGTAGTCTTCGAATATGCCCCCGATAAAGGCGACAAAGGCGCATAGCAGCAATACGGGCAGCAATTCCAGCTGTGCCGGCTGGCGCCAGATCGAAATGGCCGCGGCCAGCACCACCGACAAATAAATCGGCAGGCCGCCAATGCGCGCCACCAGGTGCGTATGCGCGCGTTGCACGCCGGTGAAATCGCTATCGAGCGCCGGGCCATGCAATTTTGCCTGCTTGATCACGAGCAGGGTCAGCAGGGCCGAACAGACGAAGCTGACAAAGAATGAAAACATGGATAATCCGCGGTCTCATGGCTCGACGGCGGCTGCCCCAGGCGCACTGCGGCGGTGGAGGTGCACGTCAACTTGCCTGCAAAGAAATTCTAGACGTGACAGGCGCTCGATCTATTCTAACCGGATAGGCGCCCTCAGCACGGGCACGCCAGTTTACCGTATGCACAGTGTTGGAAATTGCGCCAGATCGCGCGCAAGGGCGTATCGATAATGCGATACGCTTGCCTGCTTATTTGCCCGGACAGGACAGCGCCAACCACGCACCAGACTGGTGCACCGAATTACGCTTACTTGCCGTATCGGCTTTATTGATTCGCTCAGGCATTGGCGCTTGGCGCGGCCGATATAGCCCATCCCGATGCCATTACCCGGCAGCTTACACCTCCCGATATCGATCACCGCGCTGATTAGCCCCCGCTACGGCCAGGGCCATTCGCACGGCGGCCGATCCGCCCTGCCGCCCTGCCTCGGCCCGAATCGTATGCCGACAGATAAGCCCGATTAATATGCCGGATTCGCTGCGCGATGGCACGGCCCGATAAGACATGCGCGCCGCGATGGAAATACGATACGGTCGCCGCCAATGCGATTTCGGCTGCGCCGATTTCTCGATCGGCAGGCGGATAATCAAAACCGGTCGCGTCCCTGCATCGTGCGGCGGCAATCGCCGGGCCCGACAGACAACGCGGGCCGGCGAAATCATTTAGTATGCCCTTCAAGGCACACCAGCCGTCCGCATACCGCGCAGGCGGCATCCTCCAACAATATGGCCGCCGCCGCGCATAGGCCGGCCGGCGACTGGAATACACACCATGAAAACCTATGTCATAGGCGACCTGCAGGGTTGCGCCCACGAAGCCGAGGCCCTGCTCGAGAAGATCGCGCAGGATGCCGGCGGCGATGCCCGCGTCCTGTTCGTCGGCGACCTGATCAACCGCGGCCCGGAATCGCTGCTGGCGCTGCGCCGCATGAAGGCGCTGGCGGAAACGAGCTGCGGCCGGGTCGAGGCCCTGCTCGGCAACCACGACCTGCATCTGCTGGCGGTGGCCGCCGGCGCGCAGGCGGCGAGCAAGTCCGACACCCTCGACGAGATCCTGGCCGCGCCCGACCGCGACGAGCTGATGGCCTGGCTGCGCGGGCGGCCGCTGGCGATGTTCGTCGACGCCCATTTGATGGTGCATGCGGGCGTGGCGCCGCAGTGGGATGCGGCGCAGACGATGGCGCTGGCCGGCGAGGTCGAGGAAGTGCTGCGCGGCGACGGCTGGATCGATTTTCTCGCGAATATGTACGGCAACCAGCCCGATCGCTGGGACGACGGGCTGACCGGCATGGATCGCCTGCGCTGCATCGTCAACGCCCTCACGCGCATGCGCCTGTGCCTGCCCGACGGCACCATGGATTTCGCGCACAAGGAAAGCGAGAGCGGCCCAATCGGCTCGGGCCTGCTGCCCTGGTTCGACCTGCCGGGACGGCGCACGATGGATGTGACGGTGGTGTTCGGCCACTGGTCGGCATTGGGCCTGATCCTGCGGCCCAACCTGGTGGGGCTCGATAGCGGCTGCGTCTGGGGCGGCAAGCTGACTGCCGTCTGCCTGGATGACCGCGGCCTGCTGCAGGTCGATTGCCCGGAATACCGGCCGCACGGCGGCAAAGCCTAGCGCGCGCTGACGCTCGTCGCTTCGGCAGGCGCGGCGGGCTGCGCCAGGGCCGCCTGGATCGCGTCGTGCGCGGCCTGCGCCAGTTCCCTGCGGTGCGCTCCGCTGCCCTCCAGAGGCGTCAGGCAAGCCAGGCGCGCGCGTACCGGCGCGCCTTTCAGGATGGCGAGGAGGCTGTCGACAAAGGTCACGTCGCCCGTGTAGTCGACCCCGCGGTGCCAGCCGCCGGCGGCATCGAGGTAGGCCACGGCGCAGGGCTGCACCTGCACCCGCGCATCCACCGCCGCCTCGAACAGGTTGGCGTGAAACGGCAGCACCGTTCCCTGCTGGGCGACCGTCCCCTCCGGGAAGAAGGCGACGCGCTCTCCCTGCCCCAGCACCAGCACCAGTCCCTTGAAGATGTGGCGCAATTCGCGCCGGTTGCCGCGCGCGATGAACACGGTGCCGGCCGCGGCGGCCAGCCAGCCGAGCACCGGCCAGCTGCGGATCTCGGCCTTGGCCACGAAACGGCAGGGATACAGCGAATTGATGACGAAGATGTCGAGCCAGGAGATGTGGTTCGCGACGAACAGCGCGTGTTCGAGCGGCGGGCTGCCCGGCGCCGCTTCCACGCCCACGTTGCAAATCGCCAGCAGCCGGCGCGACCAGCGCCGCGTCGCCGCGTCGCGCAGCCTGCGGCTGGCCCAGGGAAAAACGAGCGCGCAAGTCGCCAGGCCCGCAAGCAGGTGAACGGTCACGCGCGCAAGGCGCCAGGCGAGGCGGAATCGGGTCATGAAAGGAGCAGCGGGGCCGCAGCCCCGCCCGTATCAACGCCGGTAGGCGATGCGTCCGCCGACGACGGTCGCTCTTACCTGCCCCGGCAGCTCGATGCCGAGGAAAGGCGTGTGCTTGCCCTGGCTGGCCAGCGCCGCGCCTTCGACCAGCCAGCGCGCGGCCGGATCGAACACGACGACGTCGGCTTGCGCACCCACGCCCAGCTGGCCTGCGGCCAGGCCGGCGGTGCGCGCGGCATCCGACGTGATCTTCGCCAGCGCCTGCGGCAGCGCGTCGCCCTCGTGCTGCGCTTCGGCCCATTTCAGCGTCAGCGACAGCAGCAGTTCGAGACCGGTGGCGCCGGGCGAGGCCTCGGCGAAGGGCAGCAGTTTTTCGTCGTCGTCGACCGGGGTGTGATCCGAGCAGACGGCGTCGATGGTGCCGTCGAGCAGGCCCGCCGTGATCGCATCGCGGTCGCGGCCGCTGCGCACCGGCGGCGTCAGGCGCGCGTTGGAATCGAAGAAGCCGATGTCGGCGTCGGTCATGTGCAGGTGGTGCACGCCGACGTCGCAGGTGACGGGCAAACCTTCCTTTTTCGCCGCGCGCACCAGCGCCAGGCCGGCGGCGGACGACATGCGGCACAGGTGAACGCGGGCGCCGGTCGAGCGCACCAGTTCGAAGATCGTGTGCAGCGCGATCGTCTCGGCCATGACCGGCACGCCGGACAGGCCCAGGCGCGAGGCCAGCGGCCCGCTGTGGGCCACGCCGCCGCGGCCGATGTGCGGATCCTGCGGACGCAGCCAGACCGTGAAGCCGAAGGTTTTCGCGTATTGCAGCGCGCGCAGCAGGACGTTGGTGTCGAGGATCGGCACCTCGGCCTGGGCGAAGCCGATGCAGCCCGCTTCCGTCAGTTCGGCCATCTCGGTCAGGGCCTGGCCTTTCAGGCCCATGGTCAGCGCGCCCAGCGGGTGCACATGCGCCAGGTCGAGGTTGCGGGCGCGGTGCTTGAGCATTTCGACCAGGCCCGGCTCGTCGAGCACCGGGTCGGTGTCGGGCGGGCACACCAGGGTGGTCACGCCGCCCTGCACTGCCGCGCGCATTTCCGATTCGAGCGTGGCCTTGTATTCGTAGCCCGGCTCGCGCAGGCGCGCCGAGAGGTCGACCAGGCCGGGAGCGACCACCAGGCCGCTGGCGTCGAGGGTGTCGTCGGCGCTGAAACCGGCGGGCGCCTCGCCCAGCGCCGCCACCTTGCCGTCCGCGATGAACAGGTCCCTGACGCGATCGATGCCGTTCGCCGGGTCGATCAGACGCCCGTTCTTGATATGTAGTTTCATCCGTGCGAAGTTCAAACCCGGCCTCCCGCCAAAATACTCATCACTGCCATGCGCACCGCAATCCCGAAGGTGACCTGCGGCAGGATCACGGCCTGCTTGCCGTCGGCCACCGCCGAATCGATCTCGACGCCGCGGTTCATCGGCCCCGGGTGCATCACGATCGCATCCGGTTTCGCCAGCGCCAGGCGCTCGGGCGTCAGGCCGTAGCTCTTGAAATACTCCTGGGCCGACGGCAGCAGCGCGCCCGACATGCGTTCGTTCTGCAGGCGCAGCATGATGATGACGTCGACGTCCTTCAAGCCCTCGTCCATGTTGTTGAAGACACGCACGCCCATGTGTTCCAGGCCGCCCGGCAGCAGCGTCTGCGGGCCGATGGCGCGCACTTCCGGCACGCCCAGGGTCGTCAATGCATGGATGTCCGAACGCGCCACGCGGCTGTGCAGGATGTCGCCGACGATGGCCACGCGCAGGTTGGTGAAATCCTGCTTGTAGTGGCGGATCGTGTACATGTCGAGCAGGCCTTGCGTCGGATGCGCGTGGCGCCCGTCGCCGGCGTTGACGACGTGGATGTCGTTGCGGCCGCTGTCGTTCAGGTGCTTGGCGATCAGGTAGGGCGCGCCCGACTGCGCGTGGCGCACCACGAACATGTCGGCGTGCATGGCAGCCAGGTTGTCGATGGTGTCGAGCAGCGACTCGCCCTTGGTGGTCGACGAGGCCTGGATGTTCAGGTTGATGACGTCGGCCGACAGGCGCTTGGAGGCGATCTCGAAGGTGGTGCGGGTGCGCGTGCTGTTTTCGAAGAACAGGTTGAACACGCTTTTACCGCGCATCAGCGGCACCTTTTTGACTTCGCGGTCGGAGATGCCCACGAAGCTCTGCGCGGTGTCGAGGATGTGGTTGATGATGGCCTTGGGCAGGCCTTCGATGGTGAGCAGGTGCTGCAGCTCGCCATTCCTGTTCAGTTGCGGGTGATTTTTAAGAATCGGCATTGTCTTCTTCGATCGTCAGCGAGAGTTGGCCGGATGCGTCGCGCGCGAGCGACAGCTGCTGCTGGCTTGCGAGCGTGGTGGTCACGCCGACGAAATCGGGCGCCACCGGCAGTTCGCGCCCGCCGCGGTCGGCCAGCGCGGCCAGCTTGATGCAGGCCGGACGGCCGTAGTCGAACAGCACGTTGATCGCAGCGCGGGTGGTGCGGCCCGTGTAGAGCACGTCGTCGACCAGCACGATGGTGGCGCCGTCGACGTTGAAGCCGATATGGGTCGGCTTCACGTCCGGATGCAGGCCCTTCTTCGCATAGTCGTCGCGGTAGAACGAGACGTCGATGAAACCGAGGCGCGCTTTCAGGTCGAGGTCGGCGGCCAGGCGTTCGGCCAGCCAGGCGCCGCCCGAATGGATGCCGACGATGGCGGCGCTTTCGCGAAATTCCGGCACGCCGGCCAGGCCGGCGCGCACCTGTTCGAGCAAGGTGCGGTACAGCGCCTCGGCATCGAAGTCTTGATTAGTTGTTGGCATGGTCGTCAAAGTACTGTTGCAAAATGATGGCGGCGGCCTTGGCGTCGATGATCTCGCCGCGCTTGGCGGTGATCACGGCCGACGAGTAGCGTTCGTCGACCAGTTCGACCGGGAGATTGAAGCGTCCGTGCAGCTGGTTGGCGAAGCGGCGCGCGCGCAGCGTCATGTCGTGCTCGGCGCCGTCGGGATGGCGCGGCTCGCCGACGACCAGGCGCGCGGGGCGCCATTCGTCGATCAGCTTGCCGATGGTGGTGAAACGGGTGGCATTGTCGATGGCATTCACCACCGCGAGAGGCTGGGCCTGTCCGGTCAGCGTGTTGCCCATTGCGATGCCGATCCGCTTGATGCCGAAGTCGAAGCCCAGAACGATATCAACCATCGATATCAACGCGCGTCACGCATGGCCGGCCTCGGTGGCGAGCATCATCGGGTCGATGCCCAGCAGTTTGATGGCGGCGTTGTAGCGCTCTTCGATCGGCAGGTCGAACAGCACGTGGGCGTCGGCGCCGACAGTGAGCCAGCCGTTGCGCGAGAGTTCTTCCTCGAGCTGGCCCGGGCTCCAGCCGGCATAGCCGATCGAGACCAGCATGCGCGCCGGGCCGGATCCGCTGGCGACGGCTTCGAGCACGTCGATCGAGGTGGTGAAGGCCACCTCGTCGGTCACGTTGAGCGAGGAAGAATAGCGTCCGCCCGGGCTGTGCAGCACGAAGCCGCGATCGTCCTGCACCGGGCCGCCGAACATGATCGGCTCGTCGACCACCTGCGAACGCAGGCCGTCGGCCACTTTCAGGTCGATGCGGTCGAACAGCACTTCCATCGTCATGTCGGTCGGTTTGTTGATGACGACCCCGAGCACGCCCTTCTCGTTGTGCTCGCAGATGTACACCACCGCGCCGCCGAAGATCGGGTCTTCCATGGAAGGCATGGCGATGAGGAAATGATTGGCCAAATTCAACCCTGACGGTGCCGGGCCAATATTGCCGAGGGGTTCACCTCCCTGCGGCAGGCCGGCCAAAGGCAGAGTTGTGCCGATTTTGCTTTTCTTCATACGCTGACTCTCAGTTTGGCTTGCTCTCTGGGAGAACCTCGATCGACCGGCCGCGCGTTGGATCGTCCACTCGCCGCGGTTTCCCGAAGCCCCTGTGTTTGACTACAAGTATCCAGACAACAACATTAGGCTTTTCGATAGTTTACACTGAAACGCGTCACCGACCACTTTGAGCGCCGTTGCGCGCGTGGTCACCGATGTGATTACCTGGCGCAACAGAACGATCCTAGCCCCGAAACCGGCCCGCCCTCTTGACTGAAAACACGATGATTCCGAAAAGCAAGTCCCTTGTCTGGTTCCGCCGCGACCTGCGCGTGTTCGACCACGCGGCCCTGCACCACGCGCTGCGCGACGCCATGCAGGCCGGCGGCGTCGTCCACTGCGTGTTCGTATTCGATACGGAGATCCTGGCCGGCCTGCCGCGCGACGACCGCCGGGTGCGCTTCATCCACGCCAGCCTGCAGGAACTGGACGCCGAATTGCGCGCGCTCGGCGGCGGCCTGATCGTACGCCATGGGCCGGCATCCCTTGAAATCCCGCGCCTGGCGGCCGAGCTGGACGCGCACGCCGTCTACCTCAACGAGGACTACGAGCCGGATGCGATTGGGCGCGATGCAAGCGTAGCCGAGGCCCTGGCGAACGAGGGCCGCGCACTGCTGCGTTTCAAGGATCAGGTTATCTTCGAGAAGAACGAGGTGCTGACGATGGCCGGCGGCATCTACGGCGTATTCACGCCTTATAAAAATGCCTGGCTCAAGCGCCTGAACGCGCAGCCGGAAGCAGCCGCGCCCTGGATGATCGAGCCGTATGCAGCGGCTCTGGCACCGGCGCCGGCCACGCCCTTGCCCAGCCTCGCGCAACTCGGTTTCGACGACGGCCCCCTGCCCGCCCCGGCCGGCATGACGGGCGCGAACCGCCTGTTCGAAGACTTCCTGCCGCGCCTGGCGGACTACGGCACGGCGCGCGATTTCCCGACGCAGGACACGACCTCGCGCCTGTCGATCCACCTACGCTTCGGCACGACCTCGGTACGCCACCTGGTGCGCACGCTGCGCCAGATGATGGCCAACGGCGCCGGCGGCGCAGGCGCGCCGGTGTGGCTGTCCGAACTGATCTGGCGCGAGTTCTACGCGATGATCCTGTTCCACCACCCGCACATCGCTGGAGCCTCGTTCAAGCCCGCCTTCGACGCGGTCGCCTGGGAAGCGGGCGAGGATGCGCAAACCCTGTTCGCCGCCTGGTGCGAAGGCCGCACCGGCTATCCGCTCGTGGACGCGGCCATGGCGCAGCTGAACACGACCGGCTTCATGCACAACAGGCTGCGAATGGTGACGGCCAGCTTTCTGGTCAAGGATCTCGGCATCGACTGGCGCTGGGGCGAACGCTATTTCGCCCGTCACCTCAACGACTACGACCTGGCCTCGAACGTCGGCGGCTGGCAGTGGGCGGCTTCGACGGGATGCGACGCGCAGCCGTGGTTCCGGATTTTTAATCCGACCACGCAGTCGCAGAGGTTCGACAAGCAGGGAGCATTCATACGCCAGTACCTGCCGCAACTGGCGGGCCTGGATGCGCGCGATATCCACGCGCCGTGGCTGGTGCCCGAGGCGGAACTGGCGGCGTGCGGGATCGTGCTGGGCAGGGATTATCCGCGCCCGGTCGTGGATCATGCGCAGGCGAGGCAGCGTACGCTGGAGCGGTTTGCGATGGTCAAAGCGGCTCAACCGGACAGCGATTAGCAGGACGTAGGGTGGGCGGCGAAGCCGCCCACCCTACGTCCTGCCATTCACCCCTGCGGCATCTCGCGGTGCAACAAACCCGCGATCGCCCCCAGCAGCACTGGCTCCTGGAACGGCTTGCCGAAGTAGGCATTCACCCCCAGCCCCAGCGCATAGTTGCGGTGCTTGTCGGCCGTACGCGAGGTGATCATGATCACCGGCAGGTTGGCCGTGGCGGCGTCGCTGCGCACGTGGCGCACGAGATCGAAGCCATCCATGCGCGGCATCTCGATATCGACCAGCATCAGGTCGGGCCGCGCTTCCGGCAGCTGCTCCAGCGCGTCGACGCCATCCTTGGCCAGCGCTACCCGGTAGCCTTCGCGCTCGAGCAGACGCTGGGTCACGCGGCGCACGGTGAGCGAATCGTCGACCACCATCACGGTCGGACGGTGGCTCGGGGCCGGCTGGACGGCGGCCGACGCCGGCGTCACGATGCCGGCATTGCGTCCCAGCGCCAGGGGATTGAGGATCAGGACGATGTCGCCGGTGCCGAGCACGGTGGCGCCGGCGATGCCGGGCACGCGCGCCAGTTGCGGCCCGAGATTCTTGATGACGACCTCGCGGTTGCCCAGCACCTCGTCGACCTGCAGCGCGATGCGCTCGCCGGCGCTGTGCAGTACCAGCACCGGGCGCGAACGCGGGCCTTGCTGGACGTATTCGCCATCGCGTGTCCCTTCGCCCAGCAGCGCCGGCAGGTAATGGAAAGGCAGCACCTGCCCGCCGGCCTCCAGCGTACCGGCGTCGGCGGCGGCCAGCAGCTCGGGTTCGCGCACCTGCACCACCTGCTCGACCAGGGTCGAGGGCAGCGCATAGGTTTTATTCGCACTGGCGACCAGCACCACCTGCGTCACGGCCAGCGTCAGCGGCAGCCGGATCGTGAAGCGCGCGCCCTGGCCGGGCGTGGTGTCGATCATGACGCGTCCGCCCAGGGCTTGCGCTTCGGAGCGCACCACGTCCATGCCGACGCCGCGTCCCGCCAGTTCGGTCAGCGTGTCGGCGGTCGAGAAGCCCGGCGCGAAAATCAGTTCGGCCGCCTGCGCGTCGGCGAGTGCGGCATCCGGCGCGATCAGGCCCAGCGCGCTTGCCTTGGCGCGGATGCGTCCCAGGTCGAGGCCGGCGCCGTCGTCGCCGAACTGCAGCACGACTTCGTTGCCCTGCTGGCTCACCTGCACCAGCAGCTCACCCGTCTCCGGCTTGCCGGCGGCCGCACGCGCGTCGCGCGGCTCGATGCCGTGCACGATGGCGTTGCGCAGCAGGTGTTCGAAAGGCGCGGCCATCTGTTCCAGCACGCTGCGGTCAATCTCGACGGCGCCGCCGCGGATGTCCAGGTTCACGCGCTTGTCCGTTTCCTTCGCCGTCTGGCGTGCGACCCGGAACAGGCGTTCGGAGAGGCTGGCGAAGGGCACCATGCGCACCCGCATCAGGTCGCGCTGGAGGTCGCGCGTCATGCGCGATTGCGCCGCCAGTTCTTCGCCGGCGCCGTCCACCGTGCGCGAAAGCGACTCGTGGAAGGAAGCCACGTCGTTGACGCTCTCGGCCATCATGCGCGTCAGTTCCTGCAGGCGCGTGAAGCGGTCGAATTCGAGCGGGTCGAATTCGCGCTCGCCGGCGATCGACATGCGCGAAGCGATCTGCGACTCGGCCTGCATCTCGACTTCGCGCAGCTGGCGCCGCAGGCGGCCCAGGTTGTCCGAGAAGTCGGACAAGGCGCTTTTCAGCACCCCCATCTGGTTTTCCAGCTTCGAGCGCGTGATCGACACCTCGCCGGCCTGGGTCACCAGGCGGTCGAGGATGTCGGCGCGCACCCGCACCAGGGGCGTACGCGCCTCGCTCGGGGCCAGCGGCTCGGCGGGCGCCGTGTCGCTCGCGGGGGCTTCCGCTTCGCCCGCCTGGGCCGGCTGCACCAGCTGTTCGAACAGGGCCAGCGCCGTGTCGTAGCTGGCCATCAGCTCGTCGAAGGCGGCGCTTTGCGTGGTGCCGGCATGCACCATGTTCTCGACCTGCGTTTCCAGCTCGTGCGTGTGCTGGCCGATGCGCATCGCGCCCGCCATGCGCGCGCTGCCTTTTACCGTGTGCAGGGTTCGTAATAAACCTTGGGCCGGGGCCGGATCCTGCGGATTGTGCTGCCACTGGCGCAGGCCGTTGCCGATTTGCGGCAGCAGGTCGGCCGCCTCTTCCAGGAACACCGGCAGCAGGTCGGGATCGAGCTCGTCGTGCAGCACCGGTTCGGCGGCGAGCGCGCCGCTTTCCTGCGGCAGGGCGACGCTGCGCTCGATCGCTTCGGGCTGTACTGCGGGCTGTATTTCGGCCAGTGCCTCGGCTTCGGCTTGCGCGGCCTCGTCCACCGCCGCATAGACGATGTCGTCCTCGGCGACGACATCGGCATCAAAGGCCGGCGCATCGACATGCTCGTCGATGCCCTCTTCCGCCGGCGCCGGCACGTGCGCCGCCGGGCTATCGAACAGGGCGTCGAAATCGAGGCCGAACAGGTCGTCGTCGACCTCGGCGGCAGCCGGCTTCTCGGCTGCCGGCAGCGCGGTCTGCTCCAGCACCGGCGGTGCGGCCAGCAGCGCGTCGTAGGCCTGGGCGAACAGGTCGTCGAGCCGGCGCGCCAGCTCGGGAGGGGCGTCGCCATACGCGGCGGCGGCCTGCTGCTGGGCCAGCGCTTCGGCGAGAAGCGCCAGCTGCGCCAGCATGTCGGGCTGGGCCTCGGCCAGCTCGTCGCGGCCAAAGGCCTGCAGCATCTGGCGCACGCGCGCCAGCACGGCGTCGAAGACGTCATGCTGGGCCGGCGTCAGCAATGGTGCCGGCGCGGCCAGCATCTCGAGCGTCGTCTCCAGCGCCTGCGCCAGGTCGCGCAATGCGAGGAAGCCGACCGTACCCGAGGTGCCCGCCAGCGTGTGCACGGCTTTTAGTGCATCCGCGCTGACGGGACGGCCCGCCTCGTGGCGCCACTCGCCGAAATCGCGTTCGAGCAGGCGCACCAGCTCGTCGGTTTCGGCGACATAGATGTTGTACAGGGCCAGCGGGATCTCGAGCGTGCCGACGCGGTGCAGGTTCTCGTCGGCCGCCGGCGCCGGGCGCGTGGCCGTCGGCAGCGCGATCACGTTGCTGGCCGCTTCGGGTTCTTCTTGCGGCACAGGCTCGGCCGGCGCGGTCTCCGCCGCTTCCCCGGCAAAGGCGCCGCCCGCCTGCACGCGCTCGGCGGCCGCCACCAGCGCCGCACTGGCGCGATCCGACGTGCCCTGCGCCGCCAGCTCGGCCACCCAGGGCGCCAGCGCGCCATGCGCGTGTTCGACCAGATCGAGCAAATCTGGCGTAGCGGCGCGGCCATCGGCCAGCCACACGTTCATGACGCGTTCGAGCGCCGCCGCGGCGGCCGCGAATTCATCCAGGCTGACCATGCGCGCGCTGCCCTTGAGCGTATGGAAGGCGCGCCGCACGACCGTCAGCGCATCCTGCGCGGCGGGATCCTGGCGCAGCGCCGGCAGCGTGCTCGCGATCGTGTCCAGCACTTCGCCGGCTTCGAGCACGAAGATCTCGAGCAGTTCGGCGTCGACGTCCGCTTCCGGTGCGGCGGCCTGGACTTCCGGTGCCTCGACGATGCCAGGCGCCGCGGCCGTTTCCTGCGCGCCGCCCGCCTGCTCGAAGCTCAGCTCGCGCAGCAGGCCCGCTTCGTCGTCGAACACGAAGCGGCCCTTTGCGCTCTCGCTGTTTTGCGCCAGCATGTCGGTGAAGAAGCCGAGCGCACCGATGTTGCGCGCGATGTTGTGCAGGACTGCCGCCTGGGACTGGACGTCGCCGTCGCCCTCGGCCATGCCGGCCACCGCGTCGCGCACGTGGTAGGCGGTGCGCGCCGCCGCTTCCTGGTCGAGGATGGAGAGCGCGCCCTGGATCTGGTGCAGCACCGGATCGGCCGCCACCAGGGCGCCGCGCTTGTGCTGCGGGTCGTCGTAGTATTCGTCGAGCAGTTTTTCGACCTGGCGCAGGCCGGACTTGATCTCGCCCGCCAGCACGGCCACCGTCTGGCCCTGCTGGATCTGCTGCGTCAGCTCGTTCTGCCAGTCGGGCGCGGCGGGCGGCGTCTGGCCGGCAGCCAGGGCCAGCAGGCGCTGCCCCACCACTTCGGCGTGCTGGCCGAAATCGTCGGGCAGCTGGCGTACCTGATCCAGGCCGTGTTCGACGAACAGCATCGCCGTCGCCATCTCGAGGCCGAAGCCCTCGTTGCGGCCGGAGGCGATGGAATCGCTGGCCGCCTGGCCCAGTTCGCGCAGCAGCTGGGCCAGCGCCGGGGCGCCGAGTTTTTCGCTGGCACCGGCCAGCGTCGCCAGCGCGTTCTTGAAATCGGCTTCGCGGCTGTCGTCGGCCTGCAGCGCCAGCTGATCCCAGTCCGCTTTCGAGCGCGCCAGCGCTTCCTTCGCCTGCTTCAGCGCGGCCGGATCGACCTTGCCGTAGCGGCGCCCGGCATAGTCCGGCGGCACCGCGCCCTCGAGATGGAAGGCGCGGCGCAGCAGCGCAGCGTCCCCCTCGGCGCCAGGTGCGGCGGCGATGAAGAACAGCGCGTCGCGCAGCATCGTCTCGGGCAGACCCACCTGTCCCTGTGCCAGGCGGCGCAGCTGGAGGTTGATCTGGCCGAACAGCTGCTTCACGTACAGATCGCCCGCGACCACACCATCGGCGACGAGGTTCGCAAACGCGTGCAGCGCGCGCCAGGCCGTGCGTGCCTGTGCATCCGGCGCGCTGGCGGCCAGCGGCGCGATCGCCGCCGCCAGTGCGCCC
Organism: Massilia sp. Leaf139; assembly: GCF_001424165.1. Taxonomy (GTDB): domain Bacteria; phylum Pseudomonadota; class Gammaproteobacteria; order Burkholderiales; family Burkholderiaceae_D; genus Telluria. Next base: position 611,297 of record NZ_LMOJ01000025.1, on the reverse strand, counting down.
GCCTGCGTGCGCTGGGCGGCCGGATCTGCGCTCTTCAGGTAGGGCAGCAGCGCCTTTTCGAACTGGGCGCGGCAGGCGGCGTAGTCGGGGGCGGCCTCCGGGGCCTCCGGGAGCGCACAGGTCACGCCGGAATCGATGCTCAGCAGATCCGACGGGTGAACCCGCTCCGCGCCCAGCAGCTCCTGCAGCGCGCGGTAATACGGGAACAGGCGCACCGGCTGCGGCGCGCTGCCGGCCACGAGTTCTTCCAGGTATTCGCCGATCGCGCCAAAGGCGTCGCGCACGGTCTTCGCATTCTCCAGCGTGCAGTCGAGGCTGCGCTCCTTGAAGTGCTCGAGCGTGCGCTCGGCGGCAGCGGTGAGCAGGCCGACACCGTCGACATCGACCATCTGCAGCGCGCCGTGGGCCTGGTGCAGGTGGGTCTTCGCATGCAGCAGCAGGGTCGGCTGGGCTTCGCTGGCGCGCGTGGCGGCATCGTTGACGGCGGTGCCGGCGCGCTCGAGCGCGCCGCGGATCTCGCCGATCACCCACGACAGGGGGCCGGTATCAAAAGCGCTCGCGTGCGGGGATGAAGTCATGGTCGTCGTCGGATATATATGCGGCTCAGGCGGCGACGCGGAAGCGCGACACCGAGTTTTTCAGTTCCTGCGCCAGCACGGCCAGCTGGCGGATCGATTGGGCGGTCTGCTCGGTGCCGGCTTGCGTATGCTCGGTCACCGACAGGATGTGCTGCATGTTGTGCGCCACGCCGTTGGCGGACGTCGCCTGCAGGCTGGTTGCGAACGAGATCCCCTGGATCAGTTCGGCCAGGCGGTTCGACACGCGCGAGATGTCGGCCAGCGCGGCGCCGGCCGCATCCGACAGGCGCGCGCCCTCGACCACGCCCTGGGTCGATTTTTCCATGGCCGCGGCGGCGTCGTGGGTATCGGTCTGAATCGTGCGCACCAGGGCGCCGATCTGCTTGGCCGCTTCGCCCGAGCGTTCGGCCAGGCGCTGCACCTCTTCCGCCACGACCGAGAAGCCGCGCCCCGCCTCGCCGGCCGACGCGGCCTGGATCGCCGCGTTCAGCGCCAGCACGTTGGTCTGTTCGGTAATGTCGGAAATCAGCTCGGTGATCTCGCCGATCTCCTGCGAGGATTCGCCCAGGCGCTTGATGCGCTTGGAGGTTTCCTGGATCTGCTCGCGGATCTCGTGCATGCCGAGGATCGCATTCTGCACGGCGGCCGAGCCCTGCTCCGCTGCCGCCACCGACTGGCGCGCGACGTCGGCCGATTCGTTGGCGGACTTCGACACGTCGGTGATCTCGCCGGCCATGCGCAGCACCGTGCTCGACGCGTCCTCGATCTCGCGCGACTGCTGCGCGGTCGCGTCCAGGAGGCCAGTGGAGATGTTCTGCGCCTCGTTCGAGGCCAGCGTCACCTGTTCGGCGGTGGTGGTCACGCGCTGCACCAGGGTGCGCAGTTCCTCGACCGTGTAGTTGACGGAATCGGCAATGGCGCCGGTGATGTCTTCGGAAACGGTGGCGTGCACGGTCAGGTCGCCGTCGGCCACTTCCTGCAGTTCGTTCATCAGGCGCAGGATCGCGGCCTGGTTCTGGCTGTTGGTGGCCTTGGCTTCTTCTTCCTGGGCTTGCGCCAGCTGGCGCAGCGCCTCGGCTTCGCGGCGGCGCGCGTCGGCGCCGCGGGTGCGGTTGCGCGAGTCCTGCAGCATGACGCGGCTGATCGAGCCGGCCGTGGCCAGCGTGAAGATCGAGGCCACCACCAGCAGCCAGAACCAGCCGTTCTGCGAGGACTGCTGTTCGCGGTAGCCGGCCTGCAGCGTGGTGACTTCCTTCTTGATGTCTTCGTTGTCGCGGTGGATGGTGCGCGCCGCGGCCCGGGCCTGCGAATAGGCGCCCGGGTTGTCGAGGAAGGGCGCGAAGTCCTTGCGGAAGGCGTTGAAACGGGTTTGCACCTGCACCAGCTTGTCGCGCAGGTCGGGATTGCGCTGGGCCGCCGCGCCGCCGAGCAGGGTGCCCAGCGCGTGTTCGAAGGCGGCGCTGTCGGCGCCGATGCGCACCGCGGCGTCGTCGCCCGGCATGCCGATGGCGAAGAACTGGTTGGCGCCGCGCGCCAGGCGCTGGGTCAGCATCATCATGCGGCCGATGGCGGCCAGCTCGCGCGCGCTGGCGCCGCGCTCGACGTTCTGCACCATCAGGTCTTCGCTCAGGGTCAGCATTTCCGAAGCGAGGGCGTCGAGCTGGCGCACGCTTTTATCGAAGGCGATCAGTGCCGGCTTCATCGTGATGATGTTGGCCGCGCCCTGCTCCGACGCCTTCCAGACCGCGCGCACGCGCTGCAGCTGCGCGCTCTGGCGGCCGGCGGCGCCCGGGATGGCGACGCCGCCGAGTTCCCCGCCCTTGGTCAGCAGGCGCATGTTGCGGTCGACTTCGGCGCGGCTCTCGTCGAGCTGGGCGAACGAATCGGCGCGGCCGGCGAGCGCATTCGGCGCCGCCTTGCCGGCACGCTGGGTGTGCATCAGGATGTCGCCGGCGACCTGGATCTGGGCCGCCACCTTGGCGTTGCCCTCGGCGTTCTGCCACATGCCGAGGATGGTCAGCAGGATGCCGGCGACGAAGGCAATCAGCAGGATGCGCAGCTGGCGCGGCAGCGACAGGTGGCCGATCAGCGGCAGGCTGAGGTTGTCCTCCTCGTCGAGCTCGTCGGCCGCGGCGGGCGCGCGGCGGCGCATCACGTTCCCGAGGCGCAGCATGGCTTCCTCGGCCGAGCCGCCGGCCGCGGGCGCCGCGGCTGCGTACGCGGCGGCGGGCTGCGCCTGCGCCAGCACGTCGGCGCCGAAGCGGGTGTCGGGCGACGCCAGTACGGTGTCGCTGTCGCTCTTGCCGTTCTCGCCCTTCCCTTTCGGGAGGAAATTCAAGCTCATCTTTCCCATTGCGGCTCCTGGTGCTGCGGTGTTGTTGTAGTTAGCGGGGTTGAAGTGCCACGTGCAGGAAGCGTTCTTCCCGCACCAGCGCGGCCAGCGACAGCGGCGTCCAGGCCTGGCCGTCGGCGTCGTGCAGCCTGCCGTTGACGCTTTCCATCGTGCTCGGCCGGCGCAGGCCATACACGCGCGTGACCAGCAGCGCGCAATTGAAGCCCAGGCGCGGCGCCAGCGAGACCAGGCGCGCCTCCGGCCCGGCCGCGCTGGCGGCGCAGTCGACATAGCGCGCCAGGTCGATCACGCCGAGCAGGCTGCCGCGCACGTTGGCCAGGCCCAGGTACCAGGGCTGGGTCAGCGGCACGCCGACGAGCAGCCCGGGCGGGACGATCTCGCCGGCCTCGGTCAGTTCCAGCAGGTAGCGCTCGCCGCCGATGGCGACGCCGAGCTGGTGCTGTGCCTGCGGGGCGCCGTTCTGCGCCGCCTGCATGCGCGCCAGCAGCTGCGCCTGGTAGTCGCTCAGGCGGGTGCGGCGGTTCGCCTGCGGCGCCAGCGCGCCGGCCTCGGCATGCATCAGGCGCCCAGCGCGGCGATGCGCGCCAGCAGCTGGCCGGCATCGACCGGCTTGACGAAATAATCCTTGGCGCCCTGGCGCATGCCCCAGATGCGGTCGGTTTCCTGGTTCTTGCTGCTGCAGATGATGACCGGCACCGCGGCCAGCTCCGGATCGCGCGCGATGGAGCGCGTCACCTGGAAGCCGTTCGCGCCGGGCATGACGACGTCCATCAGGATCAGTTCGGGGCGGTCGGCGCGCATCTTGACCAGCGCGTCCTCGCCGTTGTCGGCGGTGGAAACGGAAAAACCGTTTTTCACCAGGATGTCGGTCAGGTAGTAGCGCTCGGTCGGCGAATCGTCGACGATCAGGATTTTATGAATGGCCACGGGGGCTCCGCAATTCGAATGTCAGGCCTTGGCGGCCGTGTGCTCGCGGACGGCCGCGAGCAGGGTGTCTTTGGAAAACGGCTTGGTGAGATAGGCGCTGGAACCGACCATGGCGCCGCGCGCACGGTCGAACAGGCCATCCTTCGACGACAGCATGACCACCGGCGTCGCGTGGAAGCGCGCGCTCTTCTTGATCAGGGCGCAGGTCTGGTAACCGTCCAGGCGCGGCATCAGGATGTCGCAGAAGACGAGTGCCGGATGGTGGTCGTTGATCTTGGCGAGCGCATCGAAACCGTCCTCGGCCAGCACCACCTGGTAGCCGGCCTGGGTAAGGAAAATCTCGGCCGAACGGCGGATCGTGTTGCTGTCGTCGACCACCATGACGGTGAGGCCGCTTGCTCCCTGTGATGTCGTCATTTTCGTTTCACTTCAGCATGGAACGCCAAGATAGCATAGCGGGATCGGCTTGTGCGGGAAGTGTTGCACAGCGTCAACTACGAGGAGACGGGAGGGGGAAAAGCTTGTTGGAAGGGCTAGAAATTACGTTATCAGACCAGGTTGGTTTGACAACTTGCTTGCCAAGTTAGCACTGAAATGCGGCATTTGTAGGGTGGCTCCGCCCACGCGGTACGACATCAGCACAGCCGCAACGTGGAATGCCCTCAGTGGTACGCATCGTTACCATACCGCGTGGGCGGAGCCCGGTGAATCCGTCATTGAGGCCACTGGCCTCAATGACCCCTACAACAGCCAAATCAGATCGCGGTCATCTCAAAATCGTCTTTCCGCGCACCGCATTCCGGGCACGTCCAGTTCATCGGCACATCCGCCCAGCGCGTACCCGGCGCAATATTGTCGTCAGGAGCGCCCGCTTCTTCGTCGTAGACCCATCCGCAGATCAGGCACATCCAGGTCTGGTAAGCGGTCGCAGTCGTTTCGTTACTCACGTGTCATTCCTTCGATCTAGTAAAATGGGGAATCAGGTATCTTAATCTACCCGTCGTGCAAAACCAACCGTCTCCGCTGATTCTCACATTTGGGGTGTCCGACCCGGTCGGGGCACTCGGCGTGCAGGCAGATGTCGCCACCTTCGCCGCCCATGGCTGCCATGCCCTCTCGATCACCACCGCGATGCTGGTGTCCGACAGCGCACGCGTCGAGGAATGGCACGAGGTCGACACCGGCGTCATGGCCGACCAGGCGCGCCAGGTGCTGGAAGACATGCCGATCGCCGCCGTGAAAATCGGCGCCATCGCCAGCATCGAGCAGGCCGCCGCCATCGCCGAGATCGTCTCCGACTATGCCGAGGTGCCGCTGATCGTCGACCCGTTCTTGTCCGCCCTGCCCGACTCCGGCATGTCCGACGAGGACATCGTCGCCTCGATCCGCCAGATCCTGGCGCCGCAGGCGACAGTGCTGCAGCTGTCGCAGTCGGAACTCGGGCGCATGGCCGAACTCTGGCGCGAGGCGGGCGTCGACAGCTCGCTCGAAGCCGACGTCGCCGAACTGACCGCGCGCGGCTGCCAGTACGTGCTCGTCACCGGTACCTCGCGCAATGGCCATAAGAACGGCCACAAGCGCGCCAACACCCTGTTCGACCGCGACGACGGCGTCACCATCATCGACTGGCAGCACCTGCCCGGCCATTTCGTCGGCGCCGGCACCACGCTCTCGGGCGCGCTTGCCGCCTGCATGGCGCACGGCATGGACGCCGTCGAGGCGCTGCGCGCGGCCCAAGACTACACCTACGGCGCCCTGTTGAACGCCCAGCGCTTCGGCATGGGCAAACTCGTTCCCAACCGGTTTTACCGCATCCTGCCGCAGGCCGGCCAATAAGAAAGCATTCCGAGACATGACGACTGAACAAACCGCTTCCCGCAACGACAGCCGCAACGACACCCTGTTCGCCCGCGCCCAGGAAAGCACGCCCGGCGGCGTCAACTCGCCGGTGCGCGCCTTCCGCTCCGTGGGCGGCACGCCGCGCTTCATCACCCGCGCCGAGGGGCCGTATTTCTGGGATGCCGACGGCAAGCGCTACATCGACTACATCGGTTCCTGGGGCCCGGCCATCGTCGGCCATGCCCATCCGAAAGTCATCAAGGCGGTGCAGGACGCGGCCGCGAATGGCCTCTCCTTTGGCGCGCCGACCGAAGGCGAGATCGAGATCGCCGAGGAAATCTGCAAGCTGGTGCCTTCGATCGAACAGGTGCGCCTGGTGTCCTCGGGCACCGAAGCGACCATGAGCGCGCTGCGCCTGGCGCGCGGCGCCACCGGCCGCGACAAGATCGTCAAGTTCGAAGGCTGCTACCACGGCCACGCCGATTCGCTGCTGGTGAAAGCCGGCTCGGGCCTGCTGACCTTCGGCAACCCGACCTCGGCCGGCGTGCCGGAAGACTTCGTCAAGCACACCCTGGTGCTCGACTACAACAACGTGGCCCAGCTCGAAGACGCATTCGCCTCGATGGGCGACACCATCGCCTGCGTGATCGTGGAACCGGTCGCCGGCAACATGAACCTGATCCGCGCCACGCCGGAATTCTTGCAGCGCATGCGCGAACTGTGCACCGAGCACGGCGCCGTTCTGATCTTCGACGAGGTGATGTGCGGCTTCCGCGTCGGCCTCGGCGGCGCCCAGGGAATGTACGGCATCGTTCCGGATCTGACTGCCCTCGGCAAGGTCATCGGCGGCGGCTTGCCGGTGGCGGCCTTTGGCGGCAAGCGCGAGCTGATGCAGAAGATGGCGCCGATCGGCCCGGTCTACCAGGCCGGCACCCTGTCGGGCAACCCGGTGGCGGTCGCCGCCGGCATGACTACCTTGAAACTGGTGCAGGAACCCGGCTTCTACGAGCACCTGGCGACCCAGAGCCGCAAGCTGGTCGACGGCCTCACGGCGGCGGCGCAGGAAGCGGGCATCGCCTTCTGCGGCGATGCCGTCGGCGGCATGTTCGGCTTTTATTTCAGCGACAAGGTGCCCTCGACCTATGGCCAGATGATGGCGGGCGACAAGGCGCGCTTCAATGCCTTCTTCCACGGCATGCTCGACGAGGGCGTGTATTTCGCGCCGGCCATGTTCGAAGCGGGTTTCGTGTCCGCCGCACACAGCGACGCGGTCATCGAGGAAACGATCGCGGCCGCACGGAAAGTCTTCGCCCGCATCGCTTAATAAAGAGCAAACGCACTCTGCCGGCGTGCGCGGTGCGGCGCGCGCCTTGTGCCATCATGGTTCCAACTTCGGCTGGACTCCATCATGGCACGACTCCGACGCTCCCTTCCCGGCGCGCCCCGTTCGCGGGTGCCGCGCTCGCAGCAGCCGCTGCCGCACACCCCGCAGGCATTGGCGACGGTCACGGTGGCGTTGCTGCGCGCGGCCGATCCCTCGAATTCCGACGCCTATTACGCCGGCATCGTCGACGCCCTCAACGATTATGCGCGCCGCTACGACGTCGACACGCCGCTGCGCCTGTCCCACTTCCTGGCGCAGATCGGCCATGAGAGTGGATTGCGTGCGACCGAAGAGAACGGCAATTACTCGGCGCCGCGCATGCGCGAGATCTTCGGCTGCCGCGGCGGACGCCAGCAGTACGACCGCGCCAGCGACGACTGCCGCCTGGGGCCGGACGGCGCGCCGGCGCGCCTGCGGCCCAAGCTCTGGCTTAATTCCGACCAATACGCCGGCAACCCGGAGCGGCTGCTGGCCTATGTCTATGCCAACCGGCTCGGCAATGGCGACGAAGCCTCCGGCGAGGGCTGGCGCTACCGCGGACGCGGCCTGATCCAGCTGACTGGCAAGAGCAACTACGCCGCTTTTACCGAGGCCCATAATGCGCGCAGCCCGGCCGACCCGCGCGATTTTGTGGCGCAACCGGAACTGCTCATGAGCGAACTCAAATACGCCATCGAATCGGCTTTCTATTACTGGGATGCGCGTACAGTCAATGCGCTTGCCGACCAGGACGACCTGGAGCAAGTCACCCGCGCCGTCAATGGCGGCCTGAATGGACTCGAAGATCGCGGAGCGCGCCTTGCAAGCATCAAGAAAGCGTTGGGTATCTAGATTGGTTCTCGCCGCCGCTTGTTGCGCGGGCCTGCCGGCGCAGGCCGCGTCGCTATGCGCTGCCAACGAACCCGTCGTGTTCGCCTGCCATGTCGGCAGCAAGCTGGTGTCGCTGTGCCGTCCCGCCGGCGACCGCGGCATGCTGAGCTACCGCTTCGGCGGCCCGGACGCGCTCGAACTGAGCTATCCGGAACCCGGCCGCCAGGCCAGCGCCGCCTTCACCGTGAAATCCGTGCCCCTGATCGGCGGCGGCGAAACCACGGTTGCCTTCAAGCGCGGCGCCTACACGTACACCGTCTACAGCAAGGTGGCGCGCGCCGCCGACGGATCGACTCCGGAATTCGAGGATGGCGTCATCGTCGCGCGGCGCGGCAAGGTCATCAGCCGCCTGCGCTGCGCCGATGGCGGCGAAGGTTTCCGCGAACCGATGGGCGCGGTGGCCGTGAAATAAAATTTCATCCCAAGCACACTTCAGAAATTTAATTTCAGCGGCCGTTGACGCTTATTTGAACCGGTTGGCAACGATCTCGTTGTCGTAGATCGACACCGTGAACCATGCAAGCCAGTTCGTCATGGGGCTGACCTGTCGCCCCAGGCGTGTACTTGCCGCGCTTCGCTTGAGACCGTGGCGGTCTCGGGATACACCTCAGGCCAGCTTCAGCCAGCCGCGCTTCCTGAAATACCACAGCGGCGCAATCGCGCTCGCCACCATCAGGCCCAGTGCAAACGGGTAGCCGAAAGTCCAGTCCAGCTCCGGGAACCATTTATGGAAGTTCATGCCGTAGATGCTGGCGATCAGGGTCGGCGGCAGGAAGGCGACCGAGGCCACAGAGAAGATCTTGATGATCTTGTTCTGGTTGATGTTGATGAAGCCGACGGTCGCATCCATCAGGAAGTTGACCTTGTCGAAGAGGAAAGAGGTGTGGCCGTCCAGCGATTCGATGTCGCGCAGGATCTGGCGCGCCTCGTCGAATTGTTCCGAGTTCAGCAGGCGGCCGCGCATCAGGAAGCTAACGGCGCGGCGCGTGTCCATCATGTTGCGGCGGATGCGGCCGTTCAAGTCTTCCTCGTGGGCGATCGCGTTCAGCGCGGCGGCCGCATCCTGGTCGGTGAATTCCTTCTGCAGCACGCGGGTGCTGACTTCTTCCAGGCTTTCGTAGATGCCCTCGAGCGCGTCGGCCGAATATTCGGCGTCGGTCGCGTACAGGTCGAGCAGCACGTCCATGTAGTCGGCGATCGAACCGGGACGCGAACGGGCGCGCATGCGCACCAGGCGGAACACGGGCAGATCGTCGTTGTGCACCGAGAACAGCATCTTGCCCGACAAGATGAAAGCGACGGTGACCACCCGCGAGGGGCCGTCGTCCTCTTCGCGCAGGAAGTCGGTGCGCAGGTGCAGGTCGCCGTTTTCCGCTTCGTAGTAGCGCGCCGAGGCTTCGATGTCCGAGACTTCGTCCTCGCCCGGCAGAATCACGCCATAGATTGCCTTGACCCACGCGCGTTCGTCGTCATCCGGATCGGTGAGATCGACCCAGACAGGCGCGGCGTTCTCCAGGTCGGCGCGCGAAGCGATGGGTACCTGGTTCAGTCGGCCATTTTGTAGGACAAATACGTTGATCATGCGCTTTCTCGGCCGGAATCAAAACTGACGCAAGTGTACCCGTTAGCCCCGGGCGGAGCCACCCCGAAACGACAGTTTCGCGGGGCATTCGGCGGATTTTCAGCGAATTGGCAGGCCGACGCTTAAGAGCGCCTAACAAACCGTCAGGGCAAGGCGCAGCGCCGAAGACAGTACGAAGGTACGGCGAGGCGTTGCAACGCAGCCATGGCGGTTTTGTTAGGCGCTCAAGGCAATTCGGCGGAGGCCATGCGGCGCTGAATCAGGCCCGTTCTCTTGACCAGGTAATTCGTGCTGCGGTTGCGGTCGTAATAGCGCGGATTGGGCAGCATCACGGCCAGGCGCGCGGCCTGGGCCGGGGCCAGCTTGGCGGCCGGCACACGGAAATAGTAGCGTGCGACCGCTTCGGCGCCGAACACGCCGCGGCCGAACTCGACCACGTTGAGGTAGACCTCGAGGATGCGGCGCTTGCTCATCACCGTCTCCAGCATGAAGGCGATGATCATCTCCTGCCCCTTGCGCAGGTAGCTGCGCGAGCCCGACAGGAAGAGGTTCTTGGCCAGCTGCTGGGTGATGGTGGAGCCGCCGCCGACCACCTTGTGTTTGCGGTTGTTGCGCTCGTAGGCGCGTTCGAGCGCCTCGAAGTCGACGCCCGGGTGGTCGGCGAAATTCGCGTCTTCCGAGGCGACCACGGCGCGTTTCAGATTGTTCGAGATGCGGTCGTAGGGCACCCACTGGTGCTTCAGCTGCGCATCCGGATTTTTTTCGCGCAACTCGGACAGTTGCTGGCGCATGAAGCTGGTCGAGCTCGGATTGAAGTACACGAACCAGCACACCTGGACGAAGAAATACAGCTGGAGCAGGAAGACGGCCAGGATCGGCCCCAAAATAATCCACTTGATCCAGCGCCGGCCGCCCTTCGCGCTTGCCGATCCATTGCCGCGTTTTGCCATCGTTGTATTTATTTTAGGTTGCGCAAATTGTTCAGGATGTCGTCCGTGGCCGGCCGCAGGCCGCGCCAGAGCGCGAATGCTTCGGCGGCCTGCTCGACCAGCATGCCGAGGCCGTCGCGCGTGCGTGCGCCCTGCTCCGCCGCAAAGTTCATGAAGGGCGACGGCGCGCTGCCGTACATGATGTCCAGCGCCAGGCTCCCTGGCGCGAACGCCGCGGCCGGCACGGGCGGCATCTCGGCCGCCAGGCTGCTGGAGGTGGCGTTGACGACGATGTCGTAGGCGCCGTCGATCTCGTCGAAACCGCAGGCGGCGAGTGGGACACCGTGGCCTGCGAAACTGTCGACCAGGCTGACGGCGGTGGCGCGGGTACGGTTCGCCACCAGGATCGAGCGCGGCCGCTGCTCGATAAACGGCAGCATGATCCCGCGCGCCGCGCCGCCCGCGCCCAGCAGCAGGATGCGTTTATCGGCCAGCGCCACGCCGGCATTCTTGATGATGTCGGCGACCAAACCGGGGCCGTCGGTGTTGTCGCCGACAATCTCGCCGCCGCCGAAACCGAGGGTATTCACGGCGCCGGCGGCGCGCGCGCGATCGCTCAGGCGCGTGGCCAGCGTGCTCGCCTCGATTTTGAAGGGGACAGTGACGTTCGCGCCCTTGTAGCCCTGCGCTACCAGGGAACGCAGGGTGGCGGCGAAGCCGTCGAGCGGCGCCAGGCAGCGCTCGTATGCGATGTCCTGCCCGGTTTGGGCAGCAAAGGCGGCGTGGATCTGCGGCGACTTGCTGTGCGCGACCGGATTGCCGATCACACAATACCGATCGCTCATACGCCCTCCTGCAATTGCGCTTTTACCTTTTCCTCGCGGGTAAAGGTAAACCGGGTGATGACGATCCAGAGGTCGTCCTTGCCGGCGCTGCGCATGTTTTGCGGGAAGGCGCCGAAGGGCGCGGCGCGGCGCACGATGTCGAGCGCCGCCTTGTCCAGCGCCGGATTGCCGGAGGAGCGCTCGATGCGCGGCCCGCCCTCCTTCTGGTACAGGCTGCCGTCCTGGAAGACGGGGATCGACAGCACCAGCTCGCCATACAGCTTCTTGCCGTTCTGCTGGGGGAAGTTCAACGTGCCGACTTCTTCGACCTGCTTCTGCATCGCCTTGTAGTACAGCGCATAGCCGACCTGGCGCGTGCTCGGCGAGATGTGGGTGCGCTTGGGGCGCTTGTTCTGATCTTCGATGGTCTGCGTGATCTCGGCCGTCATGCGCGCGATCTGGCGCGTGGTGTCGACCTCGTCCTGCCCGGTGCGGGTCGGATCGGGCTTGTCCTTGTCGGTGACGGGCGCGGCCTTGAAGCTGGCGTTCTGGACGCGCGTGAGCACGTTCTGCTGCAACTGCTCGAGCTCGACGATGCGCTTTTGCAGGGCCTTGATGCTGTCGCCGTTCTCGTTCTTGCGCAGATCCGGCAGCGGCGACTTGGAACGGCCGGCGTCCGCCGTGCCCCCGCCTTCCAGGTTGGCCTGGGCCAGTGCCTCGGCTTTGGTCGGCGCCTTGGCGTGCTTGGCGTTGACGAGGATGACTTCCAGGCCCGGATCGGCCGGCTCGAAGCGCAAGGCGTCGGGGGCCACGAAACGAACGGCGAGCAAGACCGCGTGCGCCGCCACCGAAGCGGCCAGGGCAATCATGAGGGGACGGTTTTCTCGGGAATACTTCACGCGGGCGGCCGGACGGCTTTGAATCTGGGAATCCGAGCATTCTACCGTGCGCAGCGGCCGCGTGGGAGCTTGGTGGCGGCGTGGCAACGGATGAGAAAAATGTCGGCGGGTGTGCACCCTACGGTGCGCGACGGCTATCGGTTTATTTGGGGCAGACCAGCGTCAGCGCGTGCCCGTCTTTTTCCGCAAAATACTCGATACACTCTGCGCCCTGCCGGTAAATCGTGCGCATCCCGAACGAGGACACATAATCCGCCTCGTCGAAACTGACCGACCCGTCGTGGTCGAGATCGATCGCCTCGTAGGACAGCGGCGAACGGTACACCATCCAGCCGAAGACGCACCAGTAGGCCAGGATGAGCGCGGCCGTCACCAGCACCACCGCGCGCAGCGAGCGGCTGCGCTTGCGTGCAGGCGGCGCGGCCGCCTCGGCCAGGTGTGCCATCAGGAAGCGGCCGGCGCCGCGTCGTCAGTGCTCACCGCCGCCACCGCGCCTTCGGCCTCGACCACTTCTTCCACGGCCGCCTCGCCGGTATCGGCGCCCTCGACCTCTTCCTCCTCGAAGGCGATGTCCTCGCCCGGCGCCGCCGCCACTTCCAGCAGGCGCGCTTCCAGCGACAGGTCGACTTCGTCCCAGCGCACGATGTCGAGTCGCACCTGGGCGCCGCGCGCGACCTGCGGCATGCCGGCCAGGCGGATCACCAGCGGCACGTCCGTCAGGCGCAGCACGTCGTCTTTCAATACGACGGCATCGACCTGCTTGGCCCCTTCCTGGCCCAGCCAGCGCAGGCACCAGTAGCGTTCCATCGTCTGCTGGAAGTCGTTGTAGGCCGCATAGGCTGCATCGAAGGCCGAGACGATCGAGAACAGGGTCGCATCGCGCGGCTTGAACGGGGCCACCAGCGGCGCCGTCACGCCGTGCTCGGCGCAGGCGATGATCTGCCACTGGTTCACCAGGTCGGTATAGCGGCGCAGCGGCGAGGTGCTCCAGGCGTACTGGTCGACACCGAGGCCCTGGTGCGGCGCCGCGTGCGTGACCATGCGCACCTGCATCTTGGCCGCCCAGCCGGCGCCGCTGCCGGCGCCCTGCGAACGATAAATGCCCGGCACGCCCGAGTCGTGCAGCAGCTTGCCCCAGGTGCTGTTCGCGAAAATCATGAGTTCGGCAACAATTTTGTCGAGCGGCGCACCGCGCTTGCGGCGCACGATCGACACCACGTCGTCCTCGACATAAAAGTTAAAATCGACGCGGTTGCCCTGCTCCGGCTTCAAGCCGAAGGCTTCGCGCTTGAGCATGCGGCCGGCTTCGAGTTTCAAGGCCCACTTCCACAGCAGCGCCAGCTCGGCCTTGTGCGGATACTCGCCTTCCCCGTTTTCCAGGGTTTCCTCGTTGACCAGCGCATCCAGGTCGTTGTGGCGCAGGTTGCTCTTGATCGGCACCAGTTCGGCGCGGGTCGTGGTCGAGATGGTCGACCAATCCTGCGGGTTCAAGGTCGCGTACAGCGACAAGGCCGGGCAGGTGTTGCCTTCGGCCAGGGTGAAGGCATTCACGACCTCGTCCGGCAGCATGGTGATCTTGTCCCCAGGCATATAGACGGTCGACATGCGCGAACGGGCGATCTTGTCGATCTCGTCGTCCGGCTTGATGGCGAGACCCGGCGCGGCGATGTGGATACCGACGCGCACATTGCCGTCGTCCAGTTGCTCGACCGAGAAGGCGTCGTCGATTTCGGTGGTGGTAACGTCGTCGATCGAAAAGGCGGCGACATTCGCCGTCGGCAGCGCCGTCGGCGCGCTCGGTACCGCGACCTGCGGGAAGCCGGCGCCGCGCGGGAAGTTCTCAAACAAGAAACGTCCCATGTGCAAGTCTTTAGGCGAGGCGATGCCTTTCGTCGCCAGCATCAGGCGCGGCGCCGTCGTTTGCAGCTCATTCGCGGCCGCTTCAAGCGCCTTGTATTCGATCGTGTTCTTGTCGGGCTTGAACAGCAGTTGCGCCACGATGGGCTGCATCGCAGCCGGTAGCGTGCCCGCTTTCAGTTCCTCGACATAGCTGGCCTGGATCAGCGCCTGCTGCTTCTTCTTTTCAATGCCGGCCTGGGCCGCGCGCAGCGATTGCTCGGGCGCGGCCTTGTAGCGTCCGCGCCCTTTCTTGTAGAAGTAGATCGGGGCATTGTGCAGCGCCAGCACCAGGCCGGCCGCTTCCGGCGGCAACGGCGCGTGGCCGAAATACTCGGCGCCCAGTTCCGCAAAGCCGAACTCTTCCTGGCCAGCCACTTCCCACAGGAAGTCGAGGTCGACCTCGGCGGCGATGCCTTTGGCGGCCTCGAGCAGCGCTTCCGGCGCCGGTTTCTCGAACTGCAGCAGCACGTCCTTGATCTTGACCTTGCTGCGTTTGCCGCTCGCAAGTTCCACCTGATAGGCTTCGCCGGCCGTCGACAACACCGTGCCGACCTTGAAGTCGCCCGATTCTTCAAAAAATACGTTCATGTTATTTCGCTATCTTTATTGTTCCAGCTGCCGCCAGGTTATATACAGCCGGCAAGAATACTTCGGTGACCATTAACAGGCCTTGATGGCGGCGGTAGACACAGCGCCGCGCATGAAAATCGTTCGCATCGCGCGCCCCGCCCAAGGCTGCGTTTACCTGCGCCAGCAAGGGATGGCCTGCGCGCAGCCGGGCAAACTCCAGCGGCCCGCGCTCGACCAGCGGGTCGTAAAACAGGGTGCTGCCGAGCGAGCGTTCGCCCAGCGCCGAAAACAGCGGCCAGTCGCTGGCGGTCGCCGACAGCGGCACCACGGTGTGGCCGAACACCACCGGCACGCCGTCGCAGCAGAGCAGCACTTCGCGCTCCCAGACCCGCGCGCGGCGCGGTAAGCCGATCCGCGCCGCCTCTTCCATCGAACAGACTGCTGCCTTCTGGTGCAAGCGCCGTACGCGGAAACTGCCGCTGTGCGCGACCAGGCGCGCTGTCAGCGAACCCGGCGTCGCCAGCCAGTCGCGCGCAGCAGCGCCGGCGCCGACGGCGGCGACATTGCGGTGCCACTTGGCCAGGCGCAGGGACTGGCCCCTCACGGGGCCGCGCCTGCCAGCTTCGTTGCCGACCAATCCACATCCGGCTGGCAAAACGCCAGCACCTCGTCCACATACTGCGGAAACTCGGAAATCGCGTGATCGCTGCCTTCGATTACGTGCTGGCGCGCGCCCGGGTAATGGGCCACCATGTCGCGGTAATCCAGCACTTCGTCGCCGGTTGCAGCCATCAGGAAATAGCGCTCCGGCCGGGTGATGCGTTCGACCTTCAGTTCGGCCAGTTCGTCGATGTATTCGCGGCGGAATTCGAAAGGCTCGTCCGAGTGCCAGCTGGTCGTCACGCCGACGTGGTGTTCCAGGTTTTTCAAGGGATTCACCGACGGATTGAGCAGGACGGCGCGCACGTCCAGGCGCTCGGCCAGCCAGGTGGCGTAGAAGCCGCCCAGCGAAGAGCCGACGATGGACAGGTTGTGCGGCGCGTGGCGCTCGGCCAGCAGCAGGGCCAGTTCCATCGCCGCTTTCGGCGAGGCCGGCAATTGCGGGCAGATCAGGTCGCCGGCGCGTCCGGCCGCCGTCATCCGCTCCTGCATCACGCGCGCCTTGAAGGAACGCGGCGAGGAACGGAAACCGTGCAAGTACAAGATCATTTCGCCAGCGCCTCGAGCAGCTTCTGGTGCACGCCGCCGAAGCCGCCGTTGCTCATCACGAGGATGTGGTCGCCCGGCTGGGCCGCCTGCACGATGGCCTGCACCATGTAATCGATCTGGTCGAAGCTGTGTGCGATCGTGCCCAGCGGTTTCAATGCGTCCGCCAGCGACCAGCCCAGCGCCTGCTGGCTGCCGAAGCCGAACACCAGATCCGCATCTTTCAGGCTGCCCGGCAGCGCATCCTTCATGGCGCCCAGTTTCATCGTGTTCGAACGCGGCTCGAGCACGGCCAGGATGCGGCCCCTGGCGCCGATCTTCTGGTGCAGGCCGCCGACGGTTGTCGCGATCGCGGTCGGGTGGTGGGCGAAATCGTCGTAGACGGTGATGTCGTTGACGACGCCGCGCACTTCCATGCGGCGCTTGACGCTCTGGAAGCGCGACAGCGAATCGACGGCCTGCGCCACCGGCACGCCGACGTGGCGCGCGGCGGCAATGGCGGCCAGCGCATTCGAACGGTTGTGCTTGCCGGTCAACTCCCAGTGGACAGTGCCCTGGTGCTCGCCATTGAAGATCACGTCGAAACTGGAGCCGCCCGGATGCTCGACCATCGCCCAGTCCACGCCCTCGGACGAGCCGAAGGTTTCCTTCTCGCTCCAGCAGCCGCGCTTGATCACGCGGGCGAGCGAGGTTTCGTCGCCGTTCACGATCAGGCGCCCCACGCCGGGCACGGTGCGCACCAGGTGGTGGAATTGGGTCTCGATGGCGCCGATGTCCGGGAAGATGTCGGCGTGGTCGAATTCCAGGTTGTTCAGCACCGCGGTTTTCGCGTGGTAGTGCACGAACTTGCTGCGCTTATCAAAAAAGGCGGTGTCGTATTCGTCCGCTTCGATGACGAAGAAGTCCGACTCGGTGGCGCCCTGCAGGCGTGCGGAAATACCGAAATTCATCGGCACGCCGCCGATCAGGAAGCCGGGCGCGTAACCCGCGTCTTCCAGGATCCAGGCCAGCATCGACGAGGTCGTGGTCTTGCCGTGGGTACCGGCCACGGCCAGCACCCATTTTTCGCGCAGAATATGTTCGCCAATCCACTGCGGGCCCGACACATACGGCAGGCCGCGGTTCAGGATTTCCTCGATCAGGGGATTACCGCGCGTCATCACATTACCGACGACATACAGGTCGGGATTCAGGGACACCTGTTCCGGCCCATAACCCTGGATCAGTTCGATACCCTGGGCTTCGAGCTGGGTGCTCATCGGAGGGTAGACGTTGGCGTCGCAACCGGTGACGCGGTGGCCGGCCTCTTTCGCCAGAACCGCCAGGCCGCCCATGAAGGTGCCGCAAATGCCGAGGATGTGAATGTGCATGATCTTGAGGAAAGAAGCGAATACGCGATTCTACCCGACGCGATGCCATTTTTCGTTCAAGAGTATGATCGAGGGCATGATGCCAACCCAGAATTATGACCTCCAACAGTTGCGTGCGCAGATCGCCGCGACGGCCGCGCGCATGATCGCGCAAGATGGCGCCGACTATGCCACGGCACGTAAAAAAGCGGCCCGACAAGTGCTCGGCGTGGATCAGCCCCAGCCTAATTTAATGCCCGACAACGGCGAGATCGAGGACGAGGTCAGGCGCTACCAGGCCCTGTTCGGCGGCGCCATGCATGCCGAACGTTTGCAGGCGCTGCGCGAGACGGCCTTGCAGGTGATGGATGCGCTGGCCGAGTTCCGTCCCTACTTGACGGGCGCCGTGCTGAACGGCACAGCCGGCGAGCACGACGACATTCATTTGCAGCTGTTCGCGGACAGCGCGAAGGAAGTCGAGATCTTCCTTCTGAACCGCAATGTCGCCATCGACATTTCGGAGACCCCGCATTTCAAGGGAGCCAGGCACGATCCTGTTGAAACGGTGAGCTTCCTGTGGCATAAGGAGGCGGTACATGCCGAGTTGTACGATTTTCATGATCTGCGCGGCGCCTTGAAACCGCGCAGCGACGGCCGCCTGCAGCGCGTCGACGCCGCCGGCTTGCGCGCCCTGATGACGACCGACCAATCCCTGGAACAGGACGAATGAATAAAAAGAAATTGGCCGCGTTTGCGGCCGTGGCAGTCATTTTTGGCGCCCTTGGCGCCGTGTTTGGAACGAAGAAGGATGCAGCGCCGCTCACCACCACGATGGCGCCGACGGGGGGCAAGGCCCACACCGCCTCCACTAATCTATATGCGCGCACGCTGGACGACCTCGCGGGCAAGCCGCAAGCCTTCAGCCAATGGCAGGGCAAGCCCTTATTGGTCAACTTCTGGGCCACCTGGTGCGCGCCCTGCGTCCAGGAAATGCCTGAACTCTCGGCCATCGCCGACAAAGAGGCTGGCAAGCGCTTCAACGTGATTGGGGTCGGCATCGATTCCCCGACGGCGATGCGTGAGTTTGCCGCCAAGCACAACATCAAGTATCCCCTGCTGGTCGGCGGCATGGGCGGCACGGACATCGCGCGCGAATTCGGCAATGCCAACGGCGGCCTGCCTTTCACCGTCCTTATCGGCGCGGATGGCCAGGTACGCAAGACCTATCTCGGCAAGCTGAAATTCGACGAGCTGGAGGCCGATCTGGAGGCACTCTAGGGCGCGCGAACGGTCGTTCTTTTCCGATCCGCACCCAAGTCCTCGTCAAGTTCGTATTATCCATAGAGAATTTTATCGCTTGCCAATAGCTGACGTTAGCGGCAAAATGCGACACTTTCGAGCATAGACTCTAGAATATAATGGCGAAAAAGCTACTGCTGCTCAACGGTCCCAACCTGAATTTATTGGGTACCCGCGAGCCTGCGGTGTACGGCGCGGCAACGCTGGCCGACATCGAAAGCGCTGCGACGGCCCAGGCCGAAGCTGCGGGCGGGTCGCTTTCCTGCTTTCAGAGCAACCATGAAGGTGCGCTGATCGACCGCATCCATGCCGCCCGCGAGGAAGGCATCGACGCGATCGTCATCAATCCTGGCGGACTGACCCACACAAGCGTGGCCTTGCGCGATGCGCTGGCGGCGGTGGCGATTCCGTTCATTGAGGTTCATATCTCAAACATTTATCAGCGCGAAGAATTCCGCCACCATTCTTATCTGTCGGCGCTTGCCCGCGGCACTATCTGCGGACTCGGCACTGACGGGTATCGGTTTGCCATCGACTTCGCGCTTAAATAGCGTTAATCTCAAGTAACTTCATGCATCATCATCGGCTGCGCCCTCTTTTGGCGCGCTGTTTTACTCTCTTAATACCACAATAATTCCAAGGGGTTTCACATGGATCTACGTAAACTCAAGACTTTGATCGACCTCGTCGCCGAATCGGACATCGCTGAACTCGAAGTGACCGAAGGCGAAAGCAAGGTGCGCATCGTCAAGTCGTCCGCCGCGCCCCAAGGCCAGATGGTCATGATGCCGTCCGCCGGCATGCAGCAATATTCGGCGCCCGCCCCTGCCGCCGCTCCTGCTGCTCCGGCCGCGCCAGCCGCACCGGCGGTCGCCGCCGAGACCGGCCACGTCGTCAAGTCGCCGATGGTCGGCACCTTCTACCGCTCGTCGGCGCCAGGCGCACCGGCCTTCGTCGAAGTGGGCGCCAACATCAAGGAAGGCGACACCCTGTGCATCATCGAAGCGATGAAGCTCCTGAATGAAATCGACGCCGACGTGTCCGGCGTGGTAACCAAGATCCTGGTGGAAAATGGCCAGCCGGTCGAATTCGGCCAGCCGCTGTTCGTGATCGGTTAAGCGTCCGCTTTCGATGCGCCTCCCGGCCGTGACCTCTTCCCGGCCGCACCATCCCGAACCCAGGCCGGCGCACGACGCCGGCTCTCTCATATACCGAAGCTAACCATGTTTGAAAAAATTCTTATCGCCAATCGTGGTGAAATCGCGCTGCGTATCCAGCGCGCATGCCGCGAAATGGGCATCAAGACAGTGGTCGTTCACTCGGAAGCCGACAAGGACGCCAAGTATGTGAAGCTGGCCGACGAGTCGGTCTGCATCGGCCCGGCGCAATCCTCGCTGAGCTACCTGAACATGCCGGCCATCATCAGCGCCGCCGAAGTGACGGACGCCGAAGCGATCCACCCGGGCTACGGCTTCCTGTCGGAAAACGCCGACTTCGCCGAGCGCGTGGAAAAATCGGGCTTCGTCTTCATCGGCCCGCGTTCCGATTCGATCCGCCTGATGGGCGACAAGGTGTCGGCCAAGCAGGCAATGATCCGCGCCGGCGTGCCTTGCGTGCCGGGCTCGGACGGCGCCCTCTCGGACGACCCGAAGGAAATCATCCAGACCGCGCGCAAGGTCGGCTATCCGGTCATCATCAAGGCGGCCGGCGGCGGCGGCGGACGCGGCATGCGCGTCGTCCACACCGAAGCGGCCCTGCTGAACGCCGTGGCGATGACCAAAACCGAAGCCGGTACCGCCTTCGGCAATCCGGAAGTGTATATGGAGAAGTTTTTGGAGAATCCGCGCCACGTGGAAATCCAGATCCTGGCCGACGAACATAAAAATGCCGTCTGGCTGGGCGAGCGCGACTGCTCGATGCAGCGCCGCCACCAGAAGGTGATCGAAGAAGCGCCGGCGCCAGGCATCCCGCGCAAGCTGATCGAGAAGATCGGTGACCGCTGCGCCGAAGCCTGCCGCAAGATCGGCTACCGCGGCGCCGGTACCTTCGAATTCCTGTACGAAAACGGCGAGTTCTATTTCATCGAAATGAACACCCGCGTCCAGGTCGAGCACCCGGTCACGGAAATGATCACCGGCATCGACATCGTGCAGGAACAGATCCGCATCGCCTGCGGCGAGAAGCTGCGCTTCAAGCAGCGCGACATCATGCTGGCCGGCCACGCGATCGAATGCCGCATCAATGCGGAAGATCCATTCAAATTCACCCCGTCGCCGGGCCGCATCACCGGCTGGCACCCGCCGGGCGGCCCTGGCATCCGTGTCGATTCGCACTCGTATGCGGGCTACTATGTGCCACCTCATTACGATTCGATGATCGGCAAGGTAATTTCCTACGGTGCTACTCGAGAGCAAGCCATCCGCCGCATGCAAATTGCGTTGTCGGAAATGGTGGTCGAGGGTATCTTGACCAACATCCAGCTGCACCGCGAACTGATGGTCGACGCCCGCTTCATCGAAGGCGGCACCAACATCCATTACCTGGAACAGAAGCTGGCCAACCGCCCCGACACGAAGGTCGTCGTGGCCCCGGAAAACAAGGCTGACGCATGAGCTGGACTGAAGTCATCATCGAAATCGCACGCGACCATGCCGAGGCCCTGTCCGACGCACTGATGGAAGCGGGCGCGCTGTCGGTTTCGGTGGAAGATGCCGACGAAGGCACCGACCAGGAAAAGCCGCTGTTCGGCGAGCCTGGCATGGAGCCGACCGAGGCAGCCTGGGATCACAGCCGCGTCGTGGCCCTGACCGACGTCGACGCCGACCAGGCCGCGATCATCGCCGAAGCGGCCGCGGCCATCGGTTTGGCCACCGCACCCGCGTTCACCACGCGCGCCGTGGCCGACGCCGACTGGGTGCGCCTGACGCAGTCGCAGTTCGAGCCGATCCACATCGGCACCAATATCTGGGTCGTGCCGAGCTGGCACGAGGCGCCCGATCCGGACGGCATCATCCTGGAACTCGATCCGGGCCTGGCCTTCGGCACCGGTAGCCATCCAACCACCCGCCTGTGCATGGAGTGGCTGGAAGCGCATCCGAAGCCGGGCAAGTCGGTGCTCGATTACGGCTGCGGTTCGGGCATCCTGGCGATGGTCGCCAAGAAGATGGGCGCCGGCGACGTGGCCGGGGTCGACATCGATCCGCAGGCGATCGAATCGGCGCGCCTGAATGCCGAGCGCAATGCCTGCGAGATCACCTTCTACGTGCCGGACGAACTGGCGGTTGCGGCGAACGAACGCCATGCGAGCGGCAAGTTCGACATCGTCGTCGCCAACATCCTGTCGAGCCCATTGAAGCTGATGGCGCCGATGCTGTCCGGCCGCGTGGCCGAAGGCGGTTCGCTGGTGCTGTCGGGCGTGCTGGCGCGCCAGGCCGAGGAAGTGGCCGCCGCCTACGCACCTTTCATCAAGCTGGGCGTCTGGGCCGAGCAGGACGGCTGGGTCGCCCTTCACGGGACGCTTGGCCAGGACACGGTGCCGGCCCCGCGCTCTCCTGCCTGAGGAGCCAGTATGGCGTTAGCCACCCAATGCCCCCATTGCGGCACGATGTTCCGGGTTGCCTCGGACCAGCTCAAGCTGCGAGGGGGCATTGTGCGTTGCGGCTCCTGTCAGGAGATCTTCGACGGCAGTGCGACGCTGGTCGATCTCGATGCATTGCCGGGTAAGGCGCCGGTGACGCCGCAGGCGGCGGCGCCGGTCGAGCCTGTCGCTGAACCTGCGCCTGTCGTGGCTGAAGCAGCGCCGGCACCTGAACCCGAACCGGAAACCACGCCCGCATCTGGCGCCCAGGCTGCGGCGCCCGTCGAAACGCCTTCTGCGTCCGTTCCCGAGGACGAACCGCTCGCCCCTCTCGAGGTGGCGGTCGACCTGCCGAATTTCGACGACCAGCCCGTCTATACCCTCGATTTCGACCACACCTTCGACCCGTTCGGTATCTTGCCGAAAGTCGATCTGCCGGGCGAGAGCGTGCCTCCTGCCGAAGCGGCGCCGGCCGCCGCGCCGGTCATGCCGCCATGGTCGCAGCTGCTGAAGGATCCCGAGCCGGAGGCCGCCGCCCCCGCCGAGGCCGCGCCGCAGCCGCACATCGAGCCATCGGCCGAGGCAGCGCGCGACACCCACCCTGAAGCCCGGGACTTCGTCCGCATCGACCCGAGTTTCGGCCTGCCGGTCGACGAGGAGATCGTAGCCGCGCCTCTGCCCGGCCACGAGCCTGAGATCGAGCTCGAACCCGAGCCGGAACCCGAGCCGGAACCGGCGCCTGCGGTCAGCGCCATCCCGCGCCCGAAACAGCCTGCGGACGACGCGCCGCCGCTCCTGATGCGCGAGTCGACCGCCAGCGCCAGCCCGCCGCCGCCCGCCGCCGCGCACGTGCCGCCGGGCGCACGCACGCCGGCCGCCAAGCGTGCCGAGAAGGCCGCGGCGCGGCGCTCCAAGCTGACCCCGACCCGGATCGAGGCGGCGCCGAAACTGCGCGCAGCCGAGATCGACGAACCCGAGTTCGTCCGGCGCGGCCGCCAGCAGGAGCAGAACGGCCGCACGCGCAAGATCGCGCTGCTGGCCGGCGTCGTCGTCCTCCTGATCCTGCTGTTCGCGCAAGGCGCCTTCACTTTCCGCAACGCCCTCGCGGCGCGCTTCCCGGGCGCGAAACCGGCGCTGGAGTCGAGCTGCGCCGTCTTCGGCTGCCGCGTCGAGCTCCCGGCCCAGGCCGATAACCTCGCCATCGAAACCGGAGAATTGACGACCCTGGGCGGCGGCGCCTATTCGTACACGACCGAACTGCGCAACACGGGCGCCACCGCCCAGGCCTGGCCCAGCCTGGAGCTGGCCCTGACCGACGCCAATGACAAGCCGCTGGTGCGCCGCGTATTCGCCCCGAAAGACTACCTGGCGGCAGCGACGCCGCTCGCCAGTGGCATCGCCCCGCGCGCCGAACATGCCATCACGCTCCACTTCCGGGTGGACGACCTGAAACCGTCCGGCTACCACATCGCCGTCTTCTATCCCTGATTTTCTTTTTCGATTCCTATGACCCACCCTACCCTGATCTGCGGTTCGCTCGCCTTCGACAAGATCATGCAGTACCACGGCCGCTTCGCCGACACCCTGCTGGCCGACCAGCTGCACCGGGTGAACGTCTCCTTCCTGGTGCCGACCCTGCGCACCGAGTACGGCGGCTGCTCGGCGAACATCGCCTACAACCTCAAGCTCCTCGGCGGCGATCCTTTGATCATGGCCACGCTCGGCCAGGACGGCGCCGACTACCTCGAGCGCCTGCGCAACTTCGGCATCAAGACGCGCGCCATCAAGACCATCGGCGACGCCTACACCGCGCAGTGCTTCGTCACGGCCGACCAGGACAATAACCAGATCAACGCCTTCCACCCAGGCGCGATGCAGTTCTCGCACGAGAACAACGTCGCCGACCAGGGCCCGCTGCGGGTGGCGATCATCGCCCCGGATGGCCGCGACGGCATGATCAAGCACGCGCGCGACTGCGCGGCACAAGGCGTGCCCTTCATGTTCGACCCGGGCCAGCAGCTGCCGATGTTCAGCGGCGAAGAACTGCTCACCTTTATCGAACAGGCCACCTACCTGGCCGCCAACGACTACGAATTCGAGATGGTGATGGATCGCACCGGCCTCACCCTGGAACAGATCGCCTCGCGCCTGGACGCGCTGATCGTCACCCGCGGCGAAAAGGGTTCCGAGATCTATGCCGGCGGCGAACGCCACGACATCCCGCCGGTCGCAGCCAGCGCCGTGGTCGACCCGACCGGCTGCGGCGACGCCTACCGCGCCGGCCTCCTGTTCGGCATCGCCCAGGGCTACGACTGGAACACCACCGGCCGCCTGGCCAGCCTGCTCGGCTCCATCAAGATCGCCCACCAGGGCGGCCAGAACCACAGCTTCACGCCGCAGGAAATCGCCGACAAATTCGAGTCCGCCTTCGGCTACCGCTTCAACTAAGACGCGCCATCTTTATGTAGGGTGGGCTCCCCGAGCCCACGCGTTACGCACTTTGACGATGGCCGCTGGCCATGACATATCAAAAAAATGGGCAGCCCGCGCTGCCCATTTTCACATCCGTTCCCGCGCCTTAAATCGGCACCACCGTCCGCAACAAATACAAGGCAATCTGCAGCAGCAGCACCGCCACCAGCACCGACAAATCCAGCCCGCCAATCGGCGGCACCACCTTGCGGATCGGCCGCAGCAGCGGATCGTTCAGCGCGTGAATGAAGGGCGCCAGCGGCGCATGCGGATTGACCCAGCTGAAGATCGCCTCGATGATCAGGAGCGCGATGAAGCCGTAGATGATCCACTTCACGAAGCGCGCCAGCGCCACCAGGAACACCTGCTCCGCCGACGCGCCGACGATGAACAGGATCGAGGTCGCCAGCAGCACCACCAGGAAGGCGCCGATCAGGCTCGCCCAGTCGTAGCCGCCCGCCCCCGGCACGACGCGGCGCAGGGGTTTCACCAGCCAGTCGCTCAGCGTGAAGGTGAACTGCGCTACCGAGGCCGGAGGACGCACGCGGATGGCCTGCATCCAGAAGCGGAGCAGAAGCACCGCCCCCAGCACAGTGGCAACGGTATCGACGATCAACTGAAGAATGGGCAGCACGACAACTCCTTGAGATAAAAAAAACCGCTGTGTGAGGGTTCACACAGCGGTATTTTGCCCTAAGCGGGCCTGACTGGGTGTTACGGACGGCTGCTGGTCGGGAACGGCCAGGCGGCTGCCGGTGCCAGCACGGTCTTGGCGGCCGGTGCTGCTGCCGGCTTGGCTTCGGTTCCTGCTTGCGCTGGCTTGGCTTCCGCGCTCGCTTGCGGCACTGCCGAAGCTTGCTTGGCGGCCGGCTTCTTCGCCGCAGCTTTCTTCGCTGCTGGCTTGGCTGCCGCTTCCGGCTTGGCTTCCGCCTTGGCTGCCGCCGCTTCCGGTTTGGCTTCGGCTTTCACCGACGCTTCCGGCTTGGCTTCCGCTTTCGCAGCTTCCGGCTTCGCTTCCGCCTTCATCGCTTCCGGCTTGGCTTCGGCCTTCATTGCCTCTGGCTTGGCTTCGGCCTTGGCGGCGGGCTTGGCTGCCGGCTTGGCTGGCGCTGGTGCGGCGGCCTTGGTTGCGGTGGTCTTGGTCGCAGCAGGCTTCGCGGCGGGCTTGGTAGCAGCAGCCTTGGCCGGTGCTGGGGTGGCAGTCTTGGCGGCTGACTTGGCCGGCGCCTTCGTGGCACTCTTGGCAGCGGCCTTGGCGGACGTCTTCGCAGACGTCCCCTTCGCTGCGGATTTCGCTGGCGACTTCGCCGGAGCCTTGGCTGCGGTTTTAGCTGCCGACTTTGCAGGCGTCTTGGCGGCGGTCTTGGCTGCCGACTTTGCCGGGCCTTTCGACGCCGACTTGGCAGGCGCTTTGGCGGCCGACTTGGCAGGCGATTTTGCCGCCGACTTGGTCGCCGCAGCTTTTGCTACCGGCTTCGCGGCGGACTTCGCTGCGCTCTTGACGGCCGGCTTGGCTGCCGATTTGCTGGCCGACTTGGCTGTTGATTTGGTGGCCGACTTGGCTGCCGACTTAGTTGCCGACTTGGCTGCCGACTTAGTTGCCGACTTGGCTGCCGGTTTCGCGGCTGCGGTCTTCTTGGCTGCTGGCTTGGCGGCCGGCTTTGCAGCTGCGGTTTTCTTCGCGGCTGGCTTGGCAGCGGTCTTGGTCGCGGTCTTCTTGGCCGCCGGCTTGGCTGCCGATTTAGCCGCTGGCTTGGCGGCGGCCTTGTTTGCGCTCTTCGCCGGCGCTTTAGCCGCTGCGGATTTCTTCGCTGCCGGTTTCGCTGCCGATTTCGTTGCGGCTGCCTTTGCTACCGGCTTGGCTGCGGCCTTCTTGGCTGCCGGCTTGGCAGCGCTGGCTTTCTTCGCCGCTGGCTTGGCTGCCGGCTTGGCTGCTGCGGTCTTCTTGGCGGCCGGCTTGGTCGCTGCCTTGGCTGCAGGCTTGGCGGCTGCCTTCTTTGCTGCTGGCTTGGCTGCGGCCTTCTTTGCTGCCGGCTTCGCTGCGGCTTTCGCTGGCGACTTCGATGCTGCCTTGGCCGCTGGCTTGGCGGCCGGCTTCGCAGCCGATTTCGTCGCGGCCTTGGCTGCAGGCTTGGCGGCGGTCTTGGTCGCCGTCTTCGCGGCCGACTTGGCGGCTGGCTTCTCGGCGCCGGCGGCCTTGGCGGCCGGTTTGGTCGCAGCTTTCGCTGCCGGTTTTGCTGCTGGTTTCTTAGCGGCTGTTGCCATTTTCGTTCTCCTTCTCTGCGATGAGAAAATACGCTACAAGGTTGAAACCCGTCTGTCCGGATGGCCAGGCGGGTTATTCATCGGCATAAACCGTTTTGGGTTACTGCCAATGAATCCGGCACCAGCTGAACTGCTGCAACTCCTCACAATTGCAGCGCTTCAGCCAACGACGTCGGGACACCCACTCATTACTCAGATGCGCTTTCACATCGCTGCCCTCGCGGGCACGAAAAGAAAAAGCCGCCATGCCTGAAAAGGATCAGGCAGTGCGGCTTGTTCTTTTCGTTACGCTTATGTGCATGCTGGCTTGAATCAGCGTCCCATTATGGAGGCCCCGGACTACCGGCAGCGCGTGGTTTTTGCGTCTGCTTTCGCGGTCGAGACATCCTTGATTCGATCGGTTTTCTTTGCCCGCGAGCATGCGAAAAAATCCATGTTCACGTTTTGACAAATTCAATCACGTAAAGTACACGAAAACCTTGTCACTCCGCAACCCGCGCACGAGTAAATTCGTTCCTTCATGACGACTACAACAATCCTGATGTCGGAACCAAGGCACGATCCGGGTCGCCCCGCTTCAAAGCGCGCCTGATTCCATCAGGGCTCCTGCTATTTGGAGCACATGTCGCCGCTGGAAAACGCGCGCCGCTTCGACCGCACCGGCGATCCGCGATTTCAATCGTGCGCATCGCATTCGGACACCGTACATCGGACGCATCGTCGATTCAACCGACGCCTCCGCACCGCTATCTCCTTTGACCATCCACATCGCCATATGTGCCCAAACAGGTGCCCATGAAAAAAGCCCGATGATTTCTCATCGGGCTTCATGGCATTTACAGACAGCGGATTGGCATCAATCCCAGCTCAATGCGCCGCCGGTCTGGTACTCCGTCACGCGCGTCTCGAAGAAGTTACGCTCCTTCTTCAGGTCGATCATCTCGCTCATCCATGGGAACGGATTCTCTTCGTTCGGGAACAGCGGATCGAGGCCGATCTGCACGGCGCGGCGATTCGCGATGAAGCGCAGGTAGCCCTTGAACATCGGAGCGTTCAGGCCCAGCACGCCGCGTGGCATGGTGTCTTCGGCGTAGCGGTATTCCAGTTCGACGGCTTCCAGGAACAGGGCCTTGATCTCGTCGCGGAAGGCCGGCGTCCACAGGAGCGGGTTTTCCATCTTGATCGTGTTGATCAGGTCGATGCCGAAGTTCACGTGCATCGACTCGTCGCGCAGGATGTACTGGTACTGCTCGGCGGCGCCGGTCATCTTGTTCTGGCGGCCCAGCGCCAGGATCTGGGTGAAGCCGACGTAGAAGAACAGGCCTTCCATCAGGCAGGCGAAGACGATGATCGACTTCAGCAGCTTCTGATCCGCCTCCAGCGTGCCGGTCTTGAATTCCGGGTCGGTCAGGACGTTGATGAACGGGATCAGGAACTGATCCTTGTCGTGGATCGATTCGATCTCGTTGTAGGCGTTGAAGATTTCCTTCTCGTCCAGGCCGAGCGACTCGACGATGTACTGGTAGGCGTGGGTGTGGATCGCCTCTTCAAAGGCCTGGCGCAGCAGGTACTGGCGGCATTCCGGGGCCGTGATGTGGCGATAGGTGCCCAGCACGATGTTGTTGGCGGCCAGCGAGTCGGCGGTGACGAAGAAGCCCAGGTTGCGCTTGACCAGGCGGCGCTCGTCTTCGGACAGGCCGTTCGGGCTCTTCCACAGCTCGATATCGCGCTGCATGTTCACTTCCTGCGGCATCCAGTGGTTGGCGCAGCCGGCCAGGTACTTGTCCCAGGCCCACTTGTACTTGAACGGCACCAGCTGGTTGACGTCGGTCTGGCCGTTGATGATGCGCTTATCGTCCGCGTTGACGCGTTTGGCGACCAGGGCGGCATCGGTGGTTTCCGGCAGGGCGCCGGATTGCGGTGGGGGCGCTACAGGCGCGGTGCTTGGTTCATCGTCCCATGACAGCATGATGGTTTCCTCTTGAATTCTTTGACGGCAACGCCCGGCGCATAGGCCGGGCGTGGATTAATGACTTAAACGACTCTTATTGGCACGCTTCGCACTCGTCGAAGCCGGCATCGCCCGGACGCAGGTAGCAGGCCGCGCCTTCGACGATGTCCGCCGAGGCGACTGGCGCCGCGGCAGGAGCCGCAGGCGCCGCGTGACCGGCCGCCAGGCCGCCCGAGACCGGCACCGCGTTCAGCGCGCCGGTGCGGGTGGTCGACTTCTCCATGTGCGTCGCCGCGATGGTGCGCAGGTAGTAGGTCGTCTTCAGGCCGCGCAGCCAGGCCAGCTTGTAGGTTTCGTCCAGCTTCTTGCCCGAGGCGCCGGCCATATAGATGTTCAGCGACTGGGCCTGGTCGATCCACTTCTGGCGGCGCGATGCCTGCTCGACCAGCCACTTCGGCTCGACCTCGAAGGCCGTGGCGTAGATGTCGCGCAGGTCTTGCGGCACGCGGTCGATCTTGCTGAGCGAACCGTCGAAGTACTTCAGGTCGGCGATCATGACTTCGTCCCACAGGTCGCGCGCCTTCAGGTCGCGCACCAGGTACGCGTTGATCTCGGTGAATTCGCCCGACAGGTTCGACTTCACGTACAGGTTCTGGAAGGTCGGCTCGATGCAGGCCGACACGCCGATGATGTTCGAGATCGTCGCGGTCGGGGCGATCGCCACGCAGTTCGAGTTACGCATGCCGAACTGCTTGATGCGCTCGCGCACCACCGTCCAGTCCATCGATTCGCTCGTGTCCTGCTCGAGGTAGCCGCCGCGTTCTTCCGCCAGCAGCTTGATCGAATCTTGCGGCAGGATGCCGCGATCCCACAGCGAACCGGCGTAGGACTCGTAGCGGCCGCGCTCTTCGGCCAGCTCGGTCGAGGCCAGATAGGCGAAGTAGCAGACGGCTTCCATCGACTTGTCGGCGAATTCGACGGCCTTGTCCGAGGCGAACGGCACGCGCATCATGTGCAGGCAGTCCTGGTGACCCATGATGCCCATGCCGACCGGGCGGTGACGCAGGTTCGAATTGCGCGCCTTTTCGACGGCGTAGTAGTTGATGTCGATGACGTTGTCGAGCATGCGCATCGCGGTGCGGATCGTCTTCTGCAGCTTCACGTGATCCAGGCCATCGCCCTTCATGTGCTGCGGCAGGTTGATCGAACCCAGGTTGCAGACCGCGATTTCGTCGGCGCTGGTGTTCAGGGTGATCTCGGTGCACAGGTTCGACGAGTGCACGACGCCGATGTGCTGCTGCGGCGAACGGATGTTGCACGGATCCTTGAAGGTGATCCATGGGTGGCCGGTTTCGAACAGCATCGACAGCATCTTGCGCCACAGGTCGAGCGCTTCGATCTTCTTGAACACGCGGATTTCGCCGCGCTCGGCCTTGGCTTCATAGCCCAGGTACGCTTGTTCGAAGGCTTTACCCACCAGGTCGTGCAGATCCGGCGTTTCGCTCGGGGTGAACAGCGTCCAGTGGCCCTTTTCCATCACGCGCTTCATGAACAGATCGGGAATCCAGTTCGCCGTGTTCATGTCGTGCGTGCGGCGGCGGTCGTCGCCGGTGTTCTTGCGCAGGTCGAGGAATTCCTCGATGTCCATGTGCCAGGTTTCCAGGTAGGCGCAGACCGCGCCCTTGCGCTTGCCGCCCTGGTTCACGGCCACGGCCGTGTCGTTGACCACTTTCAGGAACGGGACGACGCCCTGCGACTTGCCGTTGGTGCCCTTGATGCGCGAGCCGAGCGCACGCACCGGCGTCCAGTCGTTGCCCAGGCCGCCGGCGAACTTCGACAGCAGCGCGTTTTCCTTGATGGCGTCGTAGATGCCTTCCAGGTCGTCGCCGACGGTGGTCAGGTAGCACGACGACAGCTGCGAGCGGCGGGTGCCCGAATTGAACAGGGTCGGGGTCGAGCTCATGAAATCGAAGCTCGACAGCAGGTTGTAGAACTCGATGGCGCGCGCTTCGCGATCCGCTTCGCGCAGGGCCAGGCCCATGGCGACGCGCATGTAGAAGGCCTGCGGCATCTCGATGCGGGTTTCGCGCACGTGCAGGAAGTAGCGGTCGTACAGGGTCTGCAGGCCGATGTAGCCGAATTGCAGGTCGCGGTCGGCCACGATCGCCTTCGCCAGGCGCTCCAGGTCATAGTTGCCCAGTTCGGCGTCGAGCAGTTCGTTTTCGATGCCCTTGGCGACGTATTGCGGGAAATAGGTGACGTATTCGGCGGCAGCCTTGGCTTGCGGGACTTCCTTGCCGAAGACTTCCTTGCGGATCGTGTGCAGCAGGATGCGGGCCGTGACCTGGCTGTAGGCCGGATCGGTTTCCATCAGCGCGCGCGCGGCCAGGATGGCGGACTTGTGCAGCTCTTCGACCGGCACGCCGTCGTACAGGTTGCGCAGGGTCTCGGCGACGATCGCCTCGGCGTCGACGTGCTTTTCCAGGCCGGCGCAGGCGGCGTTCACCAGGGCATGCACGTCGTTGATGTCCAGCGGCAGGCGCTGGCCGCCGTCGACCACGTGGATCTGGGGCGCGGCCACCTGCTGGGTGCCGGCGGCTTCCTTGGCGGCGCGGCGCTCTTCCATCTGCTTGGCGCGGTACAGCACATAGGCGCGTGCGACATCGTGCTCGCCCGAGCGCATCAAGGACAGTTCCACCTGATCCTGCACATCTTCGATGTGGAAGGTGCCGCCGTTCGGCTGGCGGCGCATCAGGTTGGCGACCACGTTGTTGGTCAGCTCTTCCACCAGCTCGCGGATGCGGGCCGACGCGGCGCCCTGGCCGCCGGCGACCGCCAGGAAGGCCTTGGTCATCGCGACCGAGATCTTGTTCGGCTCGAAAGGCACGACGGCGCCGTTACGGCGCAGGATACGGTAGTCGGCGCGCGCGGCCAGTTCGGCGGCGTTGTTCGTGCCGGCAGCCGTTCCGGAGGCCGCGTGCGGGTGGATGGAAATGTCTTGAGAAGTCTGCATGGGGCCTCCAGGAAGGGCAGTCGGGCTGCCGCCTATGTTGTCGATCGGTGCCCGCAGAGCGGGCGGCCAGTAAATTAACTAAAAAACAAGGAGCAAAACGAACCCCTGCCAGCCGGTGATTACCGGGCTGGACAATGGTGCTGCCATTGGATTTATCGGGTTTGAAGCATGGTGAAGCAAGGACGCTGATTTGCTGCCGTGCTGCAATAACTGTCTCTTATGCTTGAGTCTGCTACCACTAGATATAGTGCCGTGGTTTGACAATGGACTAATTGTAGTACTTGGCCGCCGCAAGCCGCAAGTGATTAAATTTTCAAAATCCGGCGTTTTTTGTGCGCGTGACTCTTGACATCGTCGGCTTCGACTTCGAATGCGCGCTTGCGAGTAAGTGGGCACTAACCTGCTGCTTAAAGCTTGTTCAGCCGCCGCGAACCCTGCTCAATCGCCGTGCACACGATACGATTTTGCACTGGCGAAAAGGCAACGCTTTTTGACAAGTTCAGGCTTGAGATGACACAAACTTGGCGTGCGCCACGCGTTTACCCCGCCCGGCTGCCCGCCGCCGGCGCCGCCGGCACGCAAGCGTTCGCCGCCCCGTCCCACTGCCCGCCGGCCTTGCGGCAGGCGTCGGCGGCGCGTTCGTGCTTCATCCACATGAAGGCAGCGATCAGGGCGATCGCCAGGGCGGCATACCGTAGTAATTTAGGCATGTTATTAATTCTCCGGGGCCTGGATATCGAGTTTCTGCATCTGGTAGCGCAGCTGGCGGACACTGATGCCGAGCAGGCTGGCGGTCTTGGTGCGGTTGAATTGGGTTTGCTGCAGGGCGCGTCCGATGATGTCGCGCTCGACCTGTTCCAGGTAGGCCGGCAGGTCGCTCGGCAGGGAAGCCGGGCCGAGCCCCACGGGTTCCTGCACGACCGGCGCCGCGCTCGGCGCCGCCGGGGCCGGCGGGGGGGATGGCGGCACCTCGACAACGGGCGCCACCGGTGCCATCTCGCTTCGCGCCGTCTCCGCCGGCCGCGCCGCCTTCAGCGACAGATCCTCGACCTGGATCACGCCGCCGTCGGCAAACGCCAGCGCCCGCTCCAGCACGTTTTCCAGTTCGCGCACATTGCCGGGGAAGGAATAGGCGCGCAGCGCGTCCAGCACGCCCGGCCCGAGCGCGGCACTGGTGGAACCAGGCCCCGCCAGGCGCGCCAGGATGCCGTCTGTCAGCACCGGCAGATCGTCGAGGCGTTCGCGCAGCGGCGGCAGCGCCAGCTCGATCACGTTCAGGCGATAGAACAAATCCTGGCGAAACACCCCGGTCTCGACGCATTTGGCCAGATCCTCGTGGGTCGCGCTGATGATGCGCACGTCGACCGGCTCCTCGTTGGTCGCGCCGATCTTGCGCACGCGCCGCTCTTGGATCGCGCGCAGCAATTTGACCTGCATCGCCAGCGGCAGATCGGCCACTTCGTCGAGCATCAGGGTGCCGCCGTTGGCCGCCTGGAAGAAGCCGTCGCGCTCTTCCCCCGCGCCCGTGAACGCGCCCTTGCGGTGGCCGAAGAATTCGGACTCCATCAGGTTTTCCGGAATCGCGCCGCAGTTGACGGCAACGAAGGGTTTGCTAGCGCGCGAACTCTGGGCGTGGATTTCGCGCGCCGCCAGTTCCTTGCCGGCGCCGGACTCGCCGGTGATCGCGATCGGCGCCATCGAGCGCGCCAGGCGTCCGATCTGCGCGCGCAGCGCCTGCATCGCCTGCGAATTGCCGATCAGGCGCGAGCCGCCGCCCTCCCCGCCCGCCTGCCCCACAGGCGCTTCCGACAGTTTCAATGCCGAGCGCACCATCACGCGCAGCTCGTCCAGCACTACCGGTTTCGACACGTAGTCGAAGGCGCCGGCCTTCAGCGCCACCACGGCGTTCTCGGCGCTGCCGAAGGCGGTGATGACGGCGATCGGGGTCTTCGAGCTGCCCGACACTTCGCGCACCAGTTCCAGGCCGAGGCCGTCGGGCAGGCGCATGTCGGTCAGCACCAGGTCGTAGCTGTTGTCCGCCACCTGGCGCCGCGCCTCGCGCAGGGTGGCCGCGCAGTCGACGTCCAGCCCCATTTTCAGGAGCGTGATCTCGAGCAGTTCGCGCAGGTCGGCTTCGTCGTCGACGACCAGGATGCGGGGTGAACTCATACTGTCCTCTCTTGCTGGGCGCTCGCACCGGCAGCCTGCTGTCGGGCGAAGGTGATGACGAAGCGGCCGCTCGCCTTGCGCGGCCCCAGTGCCGTGCGCTCTCCATCGTGACTGAAGCGCGATTCGTAATCGAGTTTAGCGCCGTTGTTCAGGCATAGCTCGCGCGCCAGGTACAGGCCCAGGCCGGTGCCCTTGCTGGAGGTCGTATAGAACGGCTCGAACAGGTGGGCGCGCACCTCGGGCGTGATGCCGGGGCCGTCGTCCTGCACATGCAGTTCCAGGGTGCCGAAGGCGTCGAGTTCGGGCCAGATGCGGATGCTGGCCGGCTCGCGGCTGGCATAGCGAATGGCATTGCCGAGCAAATTGACCAGCACCTCGCGCAGGTGCAGCGCGTCGAAGCGCACCTCGATCGCGCCGGCGCCGCCCAGCCAGACCATCTCGTCCGCCAGGCCCTGGGTCTCGCAGAACTCGTTTTTCAGTTCGAGCAGGAAGGGCCCCAGCTGCACCGGTTCCGCATACGGCTGGGCCTTGCGCGAGAGCTGCAGGATGTCCTCGACCATGCGGTTCACGCGCGCCACGTTGTCGCCGATGATTTTCAACAGGCGCACCTCGGCCTTGCCGTGGAGGTCTTCCGCTAACAAGGCAGTGGCGTGGCCGATCGCCGACAAGGGATTTCTTACCTCGTGCGCGATGCTGGCCGTCAGGCGTCCCATCGAAGCCAGTTTCAGTTGCTGCGCCTGGTTTTCGATGGCACTCACGTCCTGCAGGAAGATCACGCTGCGCGCCGGCGCGCCGCCGCCGGCAGCCACCCGCGCGAAGCGCAGCTTCAGGTGCGCCGGCTGGTCGCGCCGCGCGCGCAGGCCCGCTTCGCCGACCGCCACTTCCTGGTAGGGTTTTAATATGACATACGCCGCGTCGGGCCCGGCCTCGCCCGGCACCGGCTCGATCGCGGCCAGCGCCTGCGGCGCGTCCGCCGCCACCCCGATCCAGGCGTCGAAGGCATGCGCCACCGGCTCCAGTCCCGGCAAGGCATCGAGCTGCAGGCCGGCCGCCGCTTCCATTCCTAGCATGCGCCGGGCCGCCGGATTGGCCGTGTGGATGCGCCCGTCGGCGCCGACCACCAGCACGCCGTCGCCCACGTCCGCGATCACGATCTCGTTGATCGCCTGCTGCACCTGCAAATCGATGCCGCGCTGGGCCGCCAGCTCTTCCTGGCCGATCAGGCGCGCCGCCAGCCGGTTCACCAGCCAGACCACGGCGAAGAAGGCGATGCCGGTCATCCCCACCTGCATCAGGGCCGGTTCGCCGTCGTCCGTGAACAGCTGCCAGGCGGCGTCGGCCAGGATGAACAAGGTCGCCAGCGCGGCCGAGAACAGGGCCGGCACCAACGGCGCCAGGATCGCCGCTCCGGCCAGCGGGAACAGGTACAGGATGCCCAGGCCGCTGCGCACGCCGCCGGCAGCCAGGTACAGGAGCGAAATGACGCCCAGGTCGAAGGCGATCTGCAGCGTCAGCTGGAGCGTGAAGCGGCGCCGCCAGAACAGGGTCAGCGCGCTGAAGCAGACGGCCGCGCCCAGGTAGAAGAAGCAGGTGGTCGCGTAGATCGGCAAGGCGCGCGAGCCGCCGCCCTGCACGTCGAAAGCAAGGTAGAGCAGCAGCACCAGCGCGATCACGATCCGCGTCACCGTCAGCGCCTGCAGCGAGCGCCAGAAGGTGGCGCGCGACTGGGTCGACAACACCTGCCAGCCGGTCTTCAAGGTTGATGGGGCGGCAGGCGCAGGTGGGCCGGGCTGCAGTAATCGCGCCCATCGGCGTGCAGCGCTTCCGAGGCCGGGAAGTGCAGGCCGCAATGGGCGCAGCTGGTCATGTCCTCGATGGCCGCGGCCGGCGGCGCGCTCCGCTGCGGCGGCACGTGCATCTCGTGCTTGCGGGCAGCGGCGCGCAGCTTGGCGCGCACCGCGAAATAGACCAGCAAGGCCAGCAGGATCCAGAAAATGGCGCGGCTCATGCGATCCCCCGGTGCAGCACGACTTCCAGCACGAAGCGGCTGCCGACATAGGCCAGCGCCAGCGTGGCGAAACCGGCCAGCGTGAAGCGCAGCGCCGTCTTGCCGCGCCAGCCGCGCCATTGGCGCCCGGCCAGCAGGGCCGCGAACAGCAGCCAGGACAGCAGCGCGAAGACGTTTTTGTGATCCCAGCGCAGCGCGCGGCCGAACAGCTGTTCCGAAAACACGACGCCCGACAGCACAGTAAGGCTGAGCAGCACGAAGCCGATCCAGATCAGCCGGAACAGCAGCTTTTCCATCGTCAGCAGCGCCGGCAACTGGTCGAGCGCGCCGCCGAACCAGCCGTTTGCGGCGGGCACGGCGCGCGCATGCAGGCGCGTTTCCTGCAGCGCCATCAGAACCGCGTGGAAGGCGGCGATGGTCAGCGTGCTGTAGGCCAGCACGGCCACCGCCACATGCCAGCCGAAGGCGCTCGACTGGTTTTGCAGCGGCATGACGGCGCCCGGAAACACCATCGGCAGCAGGGCCGCGGCGCAGGCGCAGGGCATGACCAGGCGGCGCAGGCCGTCGAGGGCGAAGTTGCGGTTCTCGACCCAGTAGGCGGCCACCGAGACCCACAGCGCGGCCGAGAGCATGATGGCGAAACCGATGCGCAGGCCGCCCGGGGCAAACGCGTCGCTCCACAGCGCCAGGCCGTGCACCGCCCAGGCCAGCGCGGTGACGCCGGAAATGAGCGCGCCCCGGTTCGAGGCCAGCAGGGCGCAGGCCGCGTACAGGATGGCCGCGGCGAAAAAGAGGGTGTTGTGCATAACGCGAGTCTACACCATCGACACCCGCCGGTGGCAGGCCCTGCCCTGCCCGCCAGGCGCCTAGTCGACGGCCGCCATGCGGCGCTCGTCCTGGTGATGGCGCTGCTGCTCTTCCATGACGAGCTGGCCCAGTTCGCGTTTCAGGTCGTTGAAGGCGGGCGAAGCCGGGTCGCGCCCGCGCGGCAGATCCACCAGGATGTCGCGCTTGACCGTGCCCGGCCGATAGGTCATGACGACGATGCGGTCGGCCAGATAGATCGCCTCTTCGATGCTGTGGGTGACGAACAGGATCGTCTTCTTCGTCTCCATCCAGATGCGCAGCAGCTCGTCCTGCAGGTTGCGCCGGGTGAGCGCGTCGAGCGCGCCGAAGGGTTCGTCCATCAGCATGATGGGCGAATCGAGCGCCAGCACGCGCGCGATCGCCACCCGCTGGCGCATGCCGCCGGACAGGTCTTTCGGATAGCGCGTGCGAAATTCCGAGAGCGACAGCATGTGCAGCAGCTTCTCGACCGTGCCGGCAATGCGCGCCTTGGCCAGTCCCTTGATCTCGAGCCCGAAGGCGACGTTCTTCTCGACCGTCATCCAGGGAAACAGCGCATATTCCTGGAACACCATGCCGCGTTCCGGCCCCGGCCCGGTGACGGGCGCGCCGTCGACCAGGATGCTGCCGCCGGTCGGATGGGAAAAGCCGGCCACGGCGTTGAGCAGGGTCGACTTGCCGCAGCCCGAAGGCCCGAGCAGGCAGGTGAACTGGCCGGGCGCGATGTCGAGGCTGATGTCCTGCAGCGCCACGATCTCGCGCCGCCCGCTGGCGAAGACTTTATTGACCTTCTGAATGCGGATATGCGCTTCCATGCGTGCTCCCTCAATGCTCCAGGCCGCGGTGCCAGCGCAGCAGGTAGTTGTTCAGGCGGTTCATGCCGATGTCGATGGCGAGACCGAGCATGCCGATGGTGATCATGCCGGCGATGATCTTGTCCGACCAAAAATACTCGCGCGCTTCCAGGATGCGAAAGCCCAGGCCGTTGTTCACCGCAATCATCTCGGAGACGATGACGACGATGAAGGCGGTGCCGATGCCGATCCGCACACCCGACAGGATGTAGGGCACGGCCGCCGGCAGGATCACGCGGTAGAACACCGTGCCGCGGCCGGCGCCCAGGCTGCGCGCCGCGCGCAGATAGATGCCGTCGACCTGGCGCACGCCGGCGATGGTGTTCATCAAGACCGGAAAGAAGGCGCCCAGCGCGATCAGGAACACGGCGGGCGGATTACCCAGGCCGAACCAGAGGATGGCCAGCGGGATGTAGGCGATCGGCGGAATCGGACGCAGCAGCTGCACCAGGGGGTTCATCCAGGCGTAGACGGCGGGGATCGCGCCCATCGCCAGTCCCAGCGGCAGGGCCAGGCCGCCGCCGATGGCGAAGCCCACCACCACCCTGTACAGACTGGTAAGGGTGTCGACCACCAGCTCGCCCGAAAAAGCCCAGGCCCACCAGGCCGATGACCACCAGATGCGGCCGCCATGCTCCTCGTAAGCTTGCAGCGGCAGCAGGTACTCGACCCATTTGTGGCCGACGTCGACCGGCGCCGGCAGCACCTGCGGGTTGACCAGGCCGGCGCTGGCCACGGCCTGCCAGATCAGGATCGCCAGCAGCGGCACCACCATGCCGACCGCGCGCGCCTGCCACTCGCGGCGCCACGCCGTGCTTGCCTTCGGCTCATTCATGATCGCTCTCCCGCCTCAGTTCACGTTCAGGCTTTTCTTGGCCGCGGCCAGCAGGTCGGTGCGCACCCAGTCGCGCGCCACCGGCGGCTGGCGCATGCGCCCCACCCCGGTTTTCGCCATGGTGTCGGTCGTGACCTGGATGTGCTCGGCCGTGATGTCGTACGAATACGGCGCGTTGCCGATCGCGTCCTCGAAGTCGTCGACGCTGATCTGGCCCTTGAAAATCGTCTCGCGCACGTATTTCGAGGCCAGCGCCTTGTCGTCGATGAAGGCCTTGGTCGCCTGCACGAAGCAGCGCATGAATTTTTCGGCGAGCGGGCGCCGCGTGTTGTAGAACTGTTCGGTCATGACCATGGTGCGCACGGGCGAGCCGATCGGGGTGTCGTAGGGTTTCAGCACTTCGACGCCAAAGGCCTTGTTGATCGCCTGCGAGGCCTGCGGTTCGGACTGCATCATGGCGTCGATCTGCTTGCCGATCATGGCGGCGTTCAGGTCGGCGTACGAGAGGAAGACCAGCTGCACGTCCTTGCCCGGTTCGGTGCCCGAACTGAGCTTGTGCTTCTGCAGCTCGGCCATGAGCAGCACTTCCTGGATGGCGCCGCGCGTGACGCCGACGCGCTTGCCCTTCAAGTGGGCGACGCTCGTGATGTTCTGCCCCGGCTGCGCCACCAGGCGCGCGCCGCCGGTGGCGAAGCCGGCCACCACCAGGATCGGGGCGCCGCCGGCGCGGCCGGAAATCGCGGCCTCGGACGCGGTGGCGCCGACATCGAGTTCGCCGGCGATGATCGCCTGCATCACGTCGAGTCCCTTGGCGAAGGTTTTTTCCTCGACCTTGATGCCGCACCTGGGTGCGATCTCCTTGATGTACGAGATGGCGCCGAAATGGGCCAGCTTGATGTTCCCGAGCCTTACGACTTCCTGGGCCTGTACCTGGCTCTGCGCAGCGCTTGCGGCCAGCAAGGCCAGCGCGGCCAGGGTTTTGCCGAATTTGTGCATCATGCCTGTCTCCCTTGTGTAGGCCGAAAAGGCGGCCGTTGCCGCCGCGGCGCTTATCTTTCCTCGAAACTGATGTCAAAAGGAAAGGACTCACCGCGAATCCAGAATGTGTCAGATAAAGCAAGCTCGGCTTTTGATGTGGAACAAGATGACGGCGGCCAAAAATTCGCGCGGCAAAAAGGCGGCAAGGACGGGCGGGCGAGCTGGGCGCAGGGTAAAATGACGGATTCGGAAATGCGGTTCCTGTCGAATTGCCGCCTTATATATAGGTAGAACATGCTAGATAACCTTACCCAACGCCTTGCCAAGGTCGTCAAGACGATGCGCGGCGAGGCCCGCCTGACCGAGGCGAACACCTCCGAGATGCTGCGCGAAGTACGCCTGGCCCTGCTCGAGGCCGACGTGGCCCTGCCGGCGGTGCGCGAATTCATCGCCAAGGTCAAGGAAAAAGCGCTGGGCGAAGAAGTCATCGGCTCGCTCAGCCCCGGCCAGGCCCTGGTCGGCGTGGTGCAGCGCGAGCTGGCCGCCCTGATGGGCGCCGACCTCGGCCCCGAAGCGACCCAGCTGTCGTTCGCGCAGCAGCCGCCGGCGATCATCCTGATGGCCGGTTTGCAGGGTGTCGGTAAAACGACCACCACCGGCAAGCTCGCCAAGTACCTGAAGGAGCAGAAGAAGAAAAAGGTGCTGACCGTCTCGGCCGACGTGTATCGTCCGGCTGCGATCGCCCAGCTCGAATCGGTGACCAAGCAGGTCGGCGCCGACTTCTTCCCGTCCTCGTCGACCGACAAGCCGGTCGACATCGCCCTGAACGCGCTGGACTGGGCCAAGAAGCATTACCACGACGTCCTGATCATCGACACCGCCGGCCGCCTCGGTATCGACGAAGCGATGATGCAGGAAATCGCCGCCGTCCACGGCGCGGTGAAACCGATCGAGACCCTGTTCGTGGTCGACGCCATGCTGGGCCAGGATGCGATCAACACCGCCAAGGCCTTCAACGACGCGCTGCCGCTGACCGGCATCGTGCTGACCAAGCTCGATGGCGATTCGCGCGGCGGTGCGGCGCTGTCGGTGCGCCACGTGACCGGCAAGCCGATCAAGTTCGCCGGCGTCTCGGAAAAGCTCGATGGCCTGGAGGCCTTCGATCCGACCCGCATGGCCAGCCGCGTGCTGGGCATGGGCGACATCATGGCGCTGGTCGAAGAGGCCCGCAAAGGCGTCGACGAAAAAGCCGCGGCCGACATGGCCAACAAGATCAAGTCGGGCGGCCGCTTCGACATGAACGACTTCAAGGCGCAGCTGTCGCAGATGAAGAAGATGGGCGGCATGTCGGGTCTGCTGGACAAACTGCCGGCGCAGTTCCAGCAGGCCGCGGCGGGCGCCAACATGGATCAGGCCGAGAAGCAGGTCAAGCGCATGTGCGGCATCATCGATTCGATGACGCCGCTGGAACGCGCCAAGCCGGAGCTGATCAAGGCCAACCGCAAGCGCCGCATCGCCGCCGGCGCCGGCGTGCAGGTGCAGGAAGTCAACCGCATGCTGAACCAGTACGACCAGATGCAGACGATGATGAAAAAGCTGAAGGGCGGCGGCTTGATGAAGATGATGCGCGGTATGAAAGGCATGATGCCCGGTATGCGGTAGTAGGAATCTCGAATACCCTACTGCGCGTTGCACTGTCGGCCTGCGATGCTCGCTGTACTACTCGTACAGCTGCGCGTCTCGGCCAACATTGCTGCCGCTCGCTACGGTTCTTCGAGATTCTGAAGCTTTAGCGGAATCTTTTGTCCTCTTAAAACGCCGCGCCCGACCTCTGTCGGCGCGGCGTTTTTGCATGCGTTTTATGGCGCTTTTTCACTCTATCCGGACGAGTTGCGTATAAACCCTGTTTTTTGGGCTTATCAGAGTGAAAAAATGGTGAAAAAGACTTGCAGGAACAGTAAAACGCCACCAATATAAGCCGTGCGATGTATTGCGCAATTTCTCATATTAGGAGGCTCGAAGATGGCAACAGCCAAGAAATCCCCAGCAGCGCCTGCAAAAAAGGCAGCCGCGAAGCCGGCCGCCGCGGCCAAGCCTGCAGCGAAGAAGGCAGCAGCTCCTGCCAAGGAAGCAGCACCGAAAGCAGCAGCCGCCAAGAAACCGGCCGCCGCACGCAAGCCAAACGCCGCGTTCATGAAAGAACTGACGCCGTCGGCCGAACTGGCTGCAGTGGTCGGCAACAAGCCGCTGCCACGCACCGAGGTGACGAAGAAAGTCTGGGAATACATCAAGAAAGCGGATCTGCAGGCTGCGGACAACCGCCAGATGATCAACGCCGACGACAAGCTGAAAGCCGTCTTCGGTGGCAAGGCCCAGGTCTCGATGTTCGAAATGACCAAGCTGATTTCGAATCACCTGAAATAAGAATACCTGGCCTTCTGGCCGGATGTTTAAAAAGCCCCGATCTCACGATCGGGGCTTTTTGTTTTAAATGGGGTTTGCATTTGTAGGGTGGGCGCCCCGTGCCCACCGAGCGATGCGCAAGCGAGACCTATGCTTCTGGTGGGCACAGGGCGCCCACCCTACGGTTCATCACAAGCCCGCCGCCGCCTTCATCAGCGTGAACACATGCGTGTTCTCGATCGTGCCGCGGAAGGGCGCCGAGCCGGCGCCGGCGGCATACAGCTTGACGTCGCCGCCGCCGTGCGATTCGCTCGACCACTTCACGCCCGTCTCCTGGTGGTAGTCCGCGGCCAGCGCCTTGGCGCTGTCGACATCGGCGCGCACGTCCGGGCGGTTCGGGCCGTTGCCGAAGACGAGGGTGGTGTAGGTCTTGCCGTCGGCGTCGCGCGTCGGCTCGCCGTCGCGGTAGCCGCGCACGATGTCGAGTACCGGGTTGCCGCGCTTCGGGTAGCCGTTCAAGACCATCGTGTGGTCGTGATCGGCGGTGACGACGATCAGGGTGTTGTCCAGGCCCGGATCGATGGCGCGCATGCGCTCCACCGCGGTCTGGATCGCCTCGTCGAACGCCACCGTCTCGATCAGGGCATTGCGCGCATTCGTATCGTGCAGCGCGTGGTCGATCTTGCCGCCTTCGACCATCAGGAAGAAGCCTTTCGGATTGGTGGACAGAAGTTCGATCGACTTGGCCGTCATCTCGGCCAGCGTCGGCTGCTCGGGACGGCGTTTGGAGGCGTAGTCGAGATGGCTCTCGGCGCTGTACAGGCCGAGGAATTTCTGGCCGGGGCGGCCCGAGGCCATGTCGGCGCGCGTATTGGCGATGAAATAGCCCTGCTTTTCCAGCTCGGCCACCAGGTCGCGCCCGTCGCCGCGGCCCTTCGGATTGCGCTTGGCCTCATACGGCGTGAAGTGGTTGCGCCCGCCGCCCATCAGGACGTCGACGCCGTCCTTCAGGCGCGGGTTGAAACCGGCGCCGCCGGGCACGAGCTGCTCGGCGATGTTGTAGGCCATGTCGCGGTCGCAGACGTGCGAGAAGGTCGAGGCCGGCGTGGCGTGCGTCAGCTCGGTCGTCGTGATCGCGCCGACCGACTTGCCGGCCGCCTTGGCCAGTTCCAGGATCGTCATCGGCGCCGTGCCGTTACCGGTGCCGCAGCGGTCAATGCTTGGATTACCGTTGCCGTCCTTTCCCGGTGCGACCGGTTTCGCGTCCTTCAGCGAGATGACGTCGTTGTTGATCTTCACGCCCGTCATGTAGGCGCCCATCGAGGGCGCGCTGTCGGTCACCTGGGCGTCGGCCGAATAGGTCTTGATGCGCGCGGTGCGATCGAGCCGTTCGAAATCGAGCAAGCCGTCTTCGCCGGCCTTGAAGATGCGCGCGGCCGTGATCGTGGTCGGGCCCATGCCGTCGCCGAGGAAGAAGATGATGTTCTTGGCTTGCGCCTTCGGCGCCAGGCGCATGGTGTTTGCGGTCTGCGCGGTCGCGGCGCCGCAGCAGGCTGCCAGCAGCAGCGTGGAAAGGAGGGTTCTGGTCATTGCTTGCTTTCGTGCGGCGCTCATAATCCCGCCGCGGTCTTGATCAGTTCGAAAACGCGGGTGTTGTCGATCGTCCCGCGGAACAGCTCGGCATTGGCGCCGGCCGCGCCCAGATAGACGTCGGCGCCGCCATGGGTCTCGGCGCCGGTCTTGGTGCGCACCACGGCTTCCTGATGGTAGTCGTCGCCGGCCGCGATCTCGTCGGTGAGCTTCACGTCCTTGCGGCTGCCCTGGATGCGGTGCTCGCCCGTGCCGAAGCCCAGGATCGTGAACGGCGCGCCGTCCTTGTCCAGGCGGACTTTCCCGTCCGGCAGGCTGCGCACCAGGCCCAGCACGCCGGCATTGGTCGGCGTGGTCTTGCCGGTGCGCGGCGAATAGCCGTTGATCAGCAGGGTGTGGTCATGGTCGGCGGTGGCGACGATCAGGGTATTCTTCAGGCCCGGATCGAGCCTGTTCATCTTGTCGAGCGCGGTCTTGATGGCGGC
Source organism: Massilia sp. Leaf139 (assembly GCF_001424165.1). GTDB lineage: Bacteria > Pseudomonadota > Gammaproteobacteria > Burkholderiales > Burkholderiaceae_D > Telluria. The sequence continues at coordinate 567,343 of NZ_LMOJ01000025.1, read as the reverse complement.
GTTGTAGCCGACCGTCTCCTGCAGCGCGCGCTTGGCCAGCGTGGCGTGCAGGCCGTGGTCGATCAGGCCGCCCTCGACCATCAGGAAGAAACCATTCGGATTGTTCGCCAGGATGTCGATCGCTTTCGCCGTCATCTCGGACAGCGCCGGCTGCTGCGCCGGGTCGCGCGCGGCTTCGTATTTAAAATGGTTTTGCGCGAACAGGCCGATGGCCGGCTGGCTGTTGGCGGCCAGCGCCTGCAGCTGCGCCGTGTTCGATGCCACGCGCCAGCCCTTGCCCTGCAGTTCGGTGAGCAGGTTGCGGCCGTCGCCGCGCTTGCCGCCGGCGTCCAGCGGCGTGAATTGCTGGGCGCCGCCGCCGAAGACCAGATCGAGGCCGGTTGCGCCGAGCGCCTTGTTGTAGCCGGCGCCGCCTGGCACCAGGGCCGCCGCGATGTCTTCCTCGAGCTTGCGGTGGCAGGCGTGGGCATAGGTCGCGGCGGGCGTGGCGTCGGTGACGCTGGTGGTGGTGACGACGCCGGCGGCCATGCCGCGCGCTTTTGCCAGCTCGGCCAGGGTCGGCACGGCGTGGCCGTTGTTGCAGCGGCTGACGGTCCGCTTGCCTTCCGTGGCTGGCGCGATCGAGCGGGTGTCGGTCGACATCGAGATCACGCCATTGTTCTGTTTTACGCCGGTCATGTAGGCCGACATCGAGGCGGCGCTGTCGGTGACTTGCGCGTCGTTCGAGAAGGTTTTCACGAAGGCCGATTCGGGCAGCGTGTCGATGGCGAGCTCGCCGTCTTCGCCGACGGCGTAGATGCGGGCCGCGGTCAGGGTGTTGATGCCCATGCCGTCGCCGAGGAAGAAGATGATGTTTTTCGCTTGTCCGGCGACGGCTGGACGGGTGCCCGTTGCGGCCGGGCCGGTCGAGGCGCAACCGGCAAGCGCCGAAAGCAGGCACGCGGCGGCGAGAGTGTTCATTCGCATGATGGAGTGTGGAGCGGGGAAAGGGTGGAGTCTACACCGGCAGCAAGGAGCGTGGTGAAGTTGATATGTTAGGGTTTTGTAAGGTAGGCGGGTTTCCGCCCACGCGTTCAGCGCACGTTTGAAATGTCGCGAAGTTTCAAAGACCGGTTGAACTACCGCGACGCGACCGCCACCGGATTGAACTCCCACCGCTTCCACGCCGCCAGCACCGCGTTCGGATACTGCGGCTTGCCGCGGCTGCCGTTATAGCGGCCCAGCGCCAGATACAGGTTGCCGCGTTCCATGTCGATGTACATGCGCAGGATGGCGCAGCCGTAGCGCAGGTTCGTCTGCATGTGGAAGAGTTTGCGGCGGTCGCTGTCGCCGATGACCTTCGTCCAGAAGGGCATCACCTGCATGTAGCCGCGCGCGCCGACGATCGAGACGGCGTACTTGCGGTAGGCCGATTCGACCTGGATCAGGCCCAGCACCAGGCCCGGGTCGAGTCCGGCGCGGGTCGATTCGTACCAGACCGATTCGAGGAACTCGGTGCGCGACTGGTCGTCCGGCAGGCGCTTTTTGAGGCGCGCCGACATCTCGCCGAACCAGGCCTGGTAGCGCACCCGCGCCGCCTCGTCGCGGAAGGTGGGCTTCGGTGGGCGGGTGTCGGCGATCGCGTTCGACAGGGCCAGGCGCACGGAGTCGGCCAGCGCCTCTTCCTTCTGGTTGCCGGCGTGCGCCGGCCCGCCGGCAAGCGCGGCGGCGCACAGCAGGCCGCCCAGCCAGGCTGCGACCCGGCCATGTCCCCGCATCGGCATCACTGGCCCAGCTTGCCCTTGATGAAGCCGACCATCTCCGCCACCGGCACGGCGGTCGCTTCGCTGTCGCGGCGGCCCTGGTATTCCAGGTTGCCTTCCTTGAGGCCGCGCTCGCCGATGACGACGCGGTGCGGCACGCCGATCAGCTCCCAGTCGGCGAACATCGCGCCCGGACGCAGGCCACGGTCGTCGACGATGACATCCACGCCGGCCGCCTGCAGGTCGGCGTAGAGCTGCTCGACCTGGGTCTTGACCATCTCGCTGCGATCCATGCCCATCGGGCACAGCACGAGCTGGAACGGCGCCAGCGCGTCCGGCCAGACGATGCCCTTGTCGTCGAAGTTCTGCTCGATCGCCGCGCCCAGGATGCGGGTCACGCCGATGCCGTAGCAGCCCATCTGCAGCGGCGCCGGCTTGCCGTTCTCGTCCAGGAAGGTCGCGCCCATCTTTTCCGAGTAGGCGGTGCCGAGCTGGAACACGTGGCCGACTTCGATGCCGCGCTCGATGGCGAGCACGCCCTTGCCGTCCGGCGAAGCGTCGCCCTCGACCACGTTGCGCAGGTCGGCAACGATCGGTTCCGGCAGGTCGCGGCCCCAGTTCACGCCCGTCAGGTGGGCGTCGACCTCATTCGCGCCGCAGACGAAATCGCCCATGTTGGCGACCGTGCGGTCGGCAACGATGGTCACCGGCTGCTTTGGCGCGACCGGGCCCAGGTAGCCCGGCACGGTGCCGTAGACTTCCTGGATCTCGGCTTCGGTCGAGAAGCGGTGATTCGCCAGGCCGGCCACCTTGCCGACCTTGACTTCGTTCAGCTCGTGGTCGCCGCGCAGCAGCAGCATGAAGTACTGTTTCGAGACCTTGCCCTCTTCTTCCTGCTCGACCGTCAGCGCGATCGTCTTGACGGTGCGCGACAGCGGCAGGTTCAGCAGCTCGGCCACGCTTTCGCACTTGGTCTTGCCAGGCGTCGGCACCTTTTTCATTTCCTCGGCGGGTGCCGCGCGCTCGCCGATGGCCAGCGCCTCGGCCGCTTCCATGTTGGCGGCGAAATCCGAATCCGGGCAATAGACCAGCGCGTCTTCGCCGGTGCTGGCGATCACGTGGAATTCATGCGAGCCGGTGCCGCCGATGGCGCCGTTATCGGCCGCCACCGCGCGGAATTTCAAACCAAAACGGTTGAAGATGCGGACATAGGCGTCGAACATGATCTGGTAGGACTTCTGCATGCCTTCCAGGTCGCGGTCGAAGGAATAGGCATCCTTCATCGTGAATTCGCGGCCGCGCATCAGGCCGAAGCGCGGACGGCGCTCGTCGCGGAACTTGGTCTGGATGTGGTAAAAATTCAGCGGCAGCTGGCGGTAGGATTTGATCTCGCTGCGCACCACATCGGTGACGACTTCTTCCGAAGTCGGCTGGATGGCGAACTCGCGGCCGTGGCGATCCTTGACGCGCATGAGTTCAGCACCCATCTTGTCCCAGCGGCCGGTTTCCTGCCACAGTTCGGCCGGCTGCACGACCGGCATCAGCAGTTCGAGGGCGCCCGACTTGTTCATTTCTTCGCGGATGATGGCCTCGACCTTGCGGATCACGCGCAAGCCGACCGGCATGTACGTATAGATACCGGAACCGAGGCGCTTGATCATCCCGGCGCGCATCATGAGCTGGTGGCTGACGATCTCGGCGTCGGACGGCGCTTCTTTAAGCGTAGAAATAAAAAATCGTGAGGCGCGCATATCGATGAATTCTTTTTAAAAAGAGAGAGTTATAATCGACCTAATTTTAAAGGATTAGCTGGCTGATGCGTCCAATCTTTGTACAAATGGGTCCGGAACACGCAGCGTCCGCCGTTTTCGTCGTGCACGAGGGAAGCTGACGTGTGGATTTGTAGGTAAAAATGTAAGGGACACAGAAGCCGGCAGAAAGTTTCGAGGTGTCTTATGCTCGATCGGGAAGGGTTCCGCCCCAACGTCGGCATCATCCTGCTGAACGCCAATAACGAGGTGTGGTGGGGCAAGCGGGTGCGCGAGCACTCATGGCAATTTCCGCAAGGAGGTATCAAATACGGCGAGACGCCGGAACAGGCGATGTACCGCGAGCTCGAGGAAGAAATCGGTTTGCGCCAGGAGCACGTCAAGATTGTGGGCCGTACCCGCGACTGGCTGCGCTACGAGGTGCCGGATCATTTCATCAAGCGCGAGATCCGCGGGCATTACCGCGGCCAGAAGCAGATCTGGTTCCTGTTGCGCATGGTTGCGCGCGACAACGACGTGAATCTGCGCCTGACCGACCATCCGGAGTTCGACGCCTGGCGCTGGCACGACTATTGGGTGCCGCTGGACGTGGTCATCGAATTCAAGCGCGATGTCTACCAGCGGGCCTTGCAGGAGCTGTCGCGTTTTCTCACCATGCCGCCCAACGGCGGCCATGGCGAGCGCCGCCACAGCGCGCGTTACCTGCGCCAGCCGCGCACCACCAGCAGCTCGGCGGGCAGCAAGTCTGCCGCCAAGGCGCCGGTGGCGAGCGGCGAAGCGCAGTTGATGCTCGCGCCGGACAAGTAAAGCGGGTCGTAAAAAACCTGTCGAAAGCAAGCCTGCCGCGTATCCGGTGCGCTTGCTTTTTTTTCGTCGCGGCCCCACCACTTCGTTACAACTGCAACAATTAAAAAGTTGCAAGATAGAAAATTATTCTCGTAGAATCGGAACATGCTCCGATCCTACTCACGCGCCGCGCTCGCCCTCTGCGCCCTCCTCCCGTTCGCCGCCCAGGCCCAAGCCGATATGGCGGCTTGCCGCTATACCGAAGTCGGTGCCTTGCCGCTGCGCTACGCCGGCCCCGGTCTGCACGTCATGACCGACGGCAGCATCAACGGCACGCCGGCCACCATGCTGGTCGACACCGGCTCGCCCGACGTAGTACTGAGCAGCAACGGCGTCGCCCGCCACAAGCTACCCTTGCGTTCCACCAGCCAGACGCTGCACGGCGTCGGCGGCGAGGCGGCCATCTACACGGCGCAGGTCGATTCCCTTTCCGCCGGCCCGGTCAAGACGGGCAGCGCCACGGTGTCGGTGGTGACCGAATTCGGCGGCACGCCCGCCTTCGATGCGATCGTGGCCTCGCGCTTCCTCCTGCAGGCGGACATGGAACTGTCGCTGGCGACCAAGGAACTGCGCTTCTTCCGTCCCACTGGTTGCGCCGAGCGCCATCTCGCCTACTGGGATCCCGCGGCCATGGTCATCCCCTTCGAGGCCAGCAGCAAGGCCGATCCGAACCCGCGCTTTACGATCCTGGTCAACGGCCAGAAGATGCGGGCGATGATCGACAGCGGCACCCGCAGCACCCTCATCGGCCTGAAAGCGGCGCAGCGCGCCGGCTTGAAACTGGACGCGCCGGGCGTGACCCGGGTAGCGGACAGCGGCGGCTTCGGCAGCAAGCATGTCGCGCGCTGGGTGACCAGCTTCGACACCTTCCAGATCGGCGATGAAACCGTGCTCAACGCGGAAGTGGGCGTGATCGACTGGGACGGCCACGTCGACGTCCTGCTCGGCACCGACTTCCTGCGCAGCCACCGCGTGCTGTTCGCCATGGGCCAGCGCAAGCTCTACCTGTCGCATGTCGGCGGCGAAACGTTCAGCCAGGGCCGCACGCTCGAACCCTGGATCGTGCAGGAAGCCGAGGCCGGCAATCCCGATGCCCAGTTCCGCCTGGCCCTCGCCTACCTGGACGGTGCCGGTGTGGCGCGCAATCCGACGCTCGGCGGCAGCTGGATGGACAAGGCGGCCAAGGCGGGCAGCGCCGCGGCCAACCGGCGCACGGGGCGCCGCCTGATGCTCGAAGGCTTCCCGGCCGAGGGGGCGGCGCGCCTGCGCACGGCGCTCGACAAGCTGCCGGCCGACGGCGAGGCCGCGCTGTGGCTCTACCTCGCGCGCGTGCGCAGCAAGCAGCCTGAATTGGCCGGCACCGAACTGGCCGCCAGCTTCGCGCACAACAAGGACAATGCCTGGCCCATGCCGCTCGCCGATTTCTACCTCGGCAAACGCAGCGAGGAAGCCGTGCTGAAAGCAGCGGCGGCGCAGGCCGCGACCGCCAAAACGCGCACCTGCGAAGCGCTGACGCGGATGTCGGAGTGGCACAATGTCCACGGCGACCTGGCGCGTGCGCGGACTTTGTCCGAGCAGTTCAAGGCAGGATGCGGCCGGCCGGGCAGCGGCGCGGGCGGAGTGTGATCATGGCACGCCTCTCTCCACGCGCCACGCTTGCCTTCTGCGCCCTCCTTTTCCCCTTTGCCGCCCAGGGCCAGGCCGATGTACCGAAGTGCCGCTACGCCGAAGTCGGTTCGCTGCCGCTGCGCTACACCGGCCCCGGCCTGGCGCTGACCACCGAAGGCAGCATCAACGGCACGCCGGCCACGATGCTGGTCGATACCGGCGCCTTCGACACCGTGCTGACCAAGACCGGCACCGAGCGCCGCAAGCTGTTCATGCGCGCCACGGGCCACTACGCGCGCGGGATCGGCGGCTCCGCCACCATCTACCAGGCGCGGGTCGACGAGATCTCGGCCGGCCCGACCAAAAGCGGCCGCACCTGGCTGCCGGTGCTGGCCGACTTCGGCTTCGCGCCCTCGTTCGACGCAATCATCGGCGCGCCCTTCCTGCTCCAGGCCGACATGGAATTGTCGCTGGCGACCAAGGAACTGCGCTTTTTCCGCCCGACGGGTTGCAGCGACCGCTTCCTTGCCTACTGGGACGAGGCGGCAATGGAGATTCCGTTCGAGGGCAACAGCGGCCGCAGTCCGAACCCGCAGTTTACGGTTCTGATCAACGGCAAGAAGATGCGGGCGATGATCGATACCGGCGCCGCCAGTACGGTCATCGGGCGCAAAGCGGCCGAGCGCGCCGGCCTGAAGCTCGATGGATCGGGCGCGACCCGTTTGGGCGACAGCGCCGGCATCGGCGCCGAGCGCGTGGCGCACTGGAGCGCCACCGTCGAGACCTTCCAGATTGCCGAAGAAACCGTGAAGAATGCGGAGATCGGCGTCCTCGATTGGGACGGCGGAGTCGACATCCTGCTGGGCGCCGACTTCCTGCGCGCCCACCGCGTCCTGTTCGCGATGAGCCAGCAGAAGATCTACCTGTCGTATATCGGCGGCGATCCCTTCGGCCAGCGCCGCAAGCTCGAGCCGTGGCTGCAGCAGGAGGCCGACGCCGGCAATGGCGACGCCCAGATGGTGCTGGCCCAGATCTACCGGGCCGGGAAAATCGTGCCCCAGGATCGGGCCCTTGCCGCCAGCTGGCTGGAGAAGGCGGCGCGCGCCGGCAACCCGCAAGCGAACATCATCTCCGGACGCGAAATGATGCTGAAGGGTTTTCCCGAGGATGGCGCCGCGCGCATCCGCAGCGCGCTCGACAAGCTGCCGTCGAACCACGACGCCGCATTGTGGCTCTATATCGCGCGCGTGCGCAGCAAGCAGCTTGAGCTGGCCAAGACCGAACTGGCGGCCCATTTCGCGCGCAACGAGGACAAGGCCTGGCCGGAACCGGTCGCCGATTTCTACCTCGGCAAAATGGGCGAGGAAGCCTTGCTGAAAACAGCGGCGGCCCAGTCCGCGACGGCCAAAGCGCGCACCTGCGAAGCGCTGACGAGGATGTCGGAGTGGCACCATGTCCACGGCGACCTGGCGCGCGCCAAGGCCTTGTCGGAGCAGTTCAGGGCCGGGTGCGGACGGAGCGAGAGCGGAACATGAGCCGCCCGCATCCGCGCGCCGCGCTTGCCCTCTGCGCCCTCCTCTTTCCCTTTGCCGTCCAGGCACAGGCCGATGCACCGGCCTGCCGTTACACCCAGGTCGGTTTGCTCCGCTTGCAGTACAGCGGCGCGGAACTGGCCTTGAGCACCGCAGGCAGCATCAATGGCACCCCGGCCACCATCCTGGTCGATACCGGCGCCTTCGACACGGTACTGACCGGCACCGGCGCCGCGCGCCGCAAACTGCCCATGCGCGCCACCGGCCATTCCGCGAAAGGCATCGGCGGGGAGACTCCCATCTACCTGGCCCAGGTGGATGCACTCACGGCCGGCCCGCTGCAAACCGGCCGGCGCTGGATGCCGATGCTGGCCGAGTTCGGCCAGGCGCCCGACTACGATGCGCTGATCGGCGCGCCTTTCCTGCTGCAGGCCGACATGGAACTGTCGGTGGCGGATAAAACGCTGCGCTTCTTCCAGCCCTCGCACTGCGGCGGCGCATCGCTGGCCTATTGGGACGAGGCGGCCATGCAGATCCCGTTCGAGGCAAGTAACGATCCGAGCCCGAATCCCCAGTTCACCGTCCTCGTCAACGGCAAGAAGATGCGCGCCATGATCGACACCGGGTCGGGCAGCACCGTCATCGGCCTGGCCGCCGCCCGGCGCGCCGGCCTGCAACTGAACGCACCGGGCGTGACCCGGGTGCACGACAGCATCGGCATCGGCGCCGGCCGCGTGGCGCGCTGGAGCACCAGTTTCGCCACCTTCCAGATCGGCGATGAAGTCGTGCGCAACGCGCAGGTCGGCGTGATCGACTGGGACGGCCATGTCGATATCCTGCTCGGCGCCGATTTCCTGCGCGCCCACCGCGTGCTGATCGCCATGAGCCAGCGAAAAATCTATCTGTCCTATATCGGCGGCGAACCCTTCGGCCAGCGCAGCAAGCTCGAACGGTGGATCGTCGCGGAAGCCGAGGCGGGCAACCACGATGCGCAAATGCTCGCGTCCCACATGGCGATGAGCGGCGAAGGCACGCCCGAGGATGCGGCGCGGGCCTCCGGCTGGCTCGAACAGGCTGCCCTTGGCGCCAATCCGCTGGCAACGATGACCACCGGGCATGCACTGATCCAGCAAGGGTTCCTGGAACAGGGCCTCGTGCGCCTGCGCCATGCGGCCGACAAGCTGCCCTCGCTTCACACGGCCGCGCACTGGCTGTATCTGGGCCGCGTGCGCAGCAAGCAGCTAGAGCTGGCCGGGAGCGAACTGGCCGCCCATCGCGCGCGTAACCCGGCCAAAACCTGGCCTGCGCCGGTCACCGATTTTTATCTCGGCAAGATCACCGCCGAGGCCTTGTTGAACGGGGCGGCCGCCAGCGGCGAGCGCGCACGGGAACATACCTGCGAGGCGCTGTCGGCCATGGCGGATTGGTACGATGCACACGGCGACACCGGCCAGGCCGGCGCGCTCGCAGCCCGGTTCGAGACGGAATGCCCTCCAGCGCGCGCGCTTTCGCAACGCGCGCTACAATGACGGCCACTTCACCGTTCTGCCACTTCCCATGTTCACACCCTCCTCGCACGACGTGCGCCGCTTCTTCTGCGAAGCCTGGCGCAAGCAGCGCGCCGGCGAAGTCCTCACGCCGATGGACGCCATCGCCGCCGACTGGATCGTCCAGCATCCCGAATACCACGACGCCCTGATGGACGCCGACGAAGCCGTCGCGCGCGACTATTCGGTCGAGGGCGGCCAGCCGAATCCGTTTCTGCACCTGTCGATGCACCTGTCGATCGCCGAGCAGGTGTCGATCGACCAGCCGCGCGGCATCAAGGCGGCGCACGACCTGCTGGTCGCCCGCATCGGCAAGCACGATGCCGACCACGAGATCATGGAATGCCTGGGCGAGATGATCTGGAAATCGCAGCGCAACGGCGTCCCGCCCGATACCGAGGCGTATATCGAGTGCGTGCGGCGACGCGCGACGCGCTGAGCGCCCCCGAACTTGATACAGAAATGCGGCCGAGGCCGCATTTTTTGTATCGTGTTCCGGATCGCAAGAGCCTCCGAATTGTTGTCAAAATAGATTGCTTTAAATCAAATTTTTCTTTTAGAATTTAAAGCATGAACCCGATCCCTTGCCGCGCGCTCACGCGCCTGATTGTCGGCGCCAGCTGCGCCCTGTTCCCCCTCGCCCATGCAGCGGCCGAGCCGGCCAAGTGCAGCTACACGCCGATCGGCAAGCTGGCCTTGCGCTACAGCGGCCCGGGCCTGGCCATCACGACCCAGGGCACGATCAACGGCACGCCGGCCGAGCTGCTGGTCGACACGGGCGCCTACGCGACCGTCATGACCCGCACCGGCACCGAACGGCGCGGCCTGCGGCTCTACGATACCGGCGAGCGCGCGACCGGCATCGGCGGCACCTCGCCGATCTACGCGACGAAGGTCGAGGAGTTCACCGTCGGTCCGATCCGCGCGGGGCGCAGCAGCATGCCGGTGCTGGGCACCTTCGGCGACAGCCCATCGTACGAGGGCATCCTGGGCGCGCCGGCCCTGTTCCAGACCGACATGGAACTCTCGCTGGCGACCAAGGAGCTGACCTTCTTCGTCCCCGAAAAATGCGGCAATACCTTCCTCGGCTACTGGGGCGGGAACGCGCAGGACATTCCGCTGCGCCGCCACAACCAGCACCACATGAATCCGCATTTCGCCGTCAAGATCAACGGCGTCGAACTGGAAGCGATGATCGACACCGGCGCCGTCGTCAGCCTGATCAGCACCGACGGCGCCAGGCGCGCCGGCATCGCCTACGACACGCCCGACGTCAAGCGCGGCGTGGATCTGGTCGGCGTGGGCAGCTATACGACCTCGCGCTGGCTGGCGACCGTCAAGAGCTTCCAGATCGGCGACGAAGTCGTGCAGAACGCCGACATCGCCGTGGAGAACTCGGGCATGGGCGGCGCTGACGTGACGCTCGGCGCCGACTTCCTGCGCGCCCACCGCGTGCTGTTCGCGATGAGCCAGAACAAGCTGTATTTTTCCTATGTCGGCGGCGACCCCTTCAGCCAGGGCACGAAGCTCGAGCCCTGGGTCGTGGCCGAAGCCAATGGCGGCAACCCCGATGCCCAGCTGGCCCTGGCCTCCGCCTACAGCCGCGGCAAGGGCGTGACGCGCGACGCCGAACTGGCGGCCAGCTGGCTGGAAAAGGCGGCCGCCGGCGGCAGCCCGCACGCCATGCTGCGCTCCGGCGAACGCATGGTCGCGCGCCGCGAGTATGCGGCCGCCATCCCGCGCCTGCGCGCCGCTCTCGACAAGCTGCCCGCCGAACGCGATGCCGCCCTGACGCTCTACATCGCCCGCGTCAAGACCGGCCAGGCCGAGCTGGCGAAGACCGAACTGGCCGCCGCCTTTGCGCGCAGCGAAAAGAACGAATGGCCGAAGCCGGTCGCCGATTTTTACTTGGGCACGCTCGCGGCCGACAAGCTGCTGGCGCAGGCGGCCGACCATGACAAGGGAAGCAGGCAGGGCAAGGAGCGCTATTGCTCCGCGCTGTCCTCGATCGGCGACTGGCAGCGCGCACACGGCCAGGCCGAGCCGGCCAGGGCGACCGACGCGCAGCTGAAAACCAGCTGCGCCGACACCGGGCAGAGCTTCGCCAGCCTGGGCGACTGATCAACCCAGCTTGTCGTCCGCGACCCGGTAGCGCGGGTCTTCCAGCACGTTCACCTCGATCATGTCGCGGGCCTGCTCCAGCAGCTCGCGGCAGTCGGGACTGAGGTGGCGCAGGTGCAGGCGCTTGCCGAGTGCCCGATAGCGCTCGGCCAGGGCGTCGATCGCCTGGATCGCCGAATGGTCGGCCACGCGCGCGCGGCGGAATTCGAGCACCACGTCCTGCGGATCCTCCTTCGGCGCGAACAGCGCGTTGAACGGCGCGACCGAGGCGAAGAACAGCGTCCCTTCCACCTCATACACCTTCCAGCCCTGGGCATCGACCTTGGTACTCGCCCGCACCTGCTTGGCGTGCTGCCAGGCGAAGACCAGGGCCGAGACGATCACGCCGACCAGCACGGCCACTGCCAGGTCGAAGACCAGGGTGATCGCCGCCACCAGCACGACCACCAGCGTGTCGGCGCGCGGCACCTTGCCGATCATGCGGAACGTCCCCCACTCGAAGGTCTTTTCGCAGACCACGAACATCACCCCGATCAGCGCGGCCAGCGGAATCTGCTCGATCCAGTGCGAGCCGAACAGGATGAAGGAGAGCAGGAACAGGGAAGCGGCGATGCCCGACAGGCGGCCGTAGGCGCCGTTGTTCACGTTGATCATCGATTGCCCGATCATGGCGCAGCCGCCCATGCCGCCGAAGAAGGCCGTCACCACGTTGGCCGCGCCCTGCGCCATGCATTCGCGGTTCGGCTGGCCGCGCGTGTCCGTGATCTCGTCGACCAGGGTCAGGGTCAGCAGCGACTCGATCAGGCCGACCCCGGCCAGCACCAGCGCGTAGGGGAACACGATGCGCAGGGTCTCCAGGTTGAAGGGCACGTTTGGCACCGCGAAGCTGGGCAGGCCGCCGCCAATCGCACCGAGGTCGCCCACGGTCTTCGATTCGATGCCCAGCAGCGCGGCCACGCCGGTCACCACCAGGATGCCGGCCAGGGTCGCCGGCACCGCTTTCGTGATGCGCGGGGTCAGGTAGATGACGGCCATGGTCGCGGCCACCAGCCCCAGCATCGTGAACAGTTCGGCGCCCGCCATCCACTGCCCGTCCACTTTGAAGTGGCCGAACTGGGCGATGAAGATCACCAGGGCCAAGCCGTTGACGAAGCCGAGCATGACCGGATACGGCACCATGCGGATGAATTTGCCGAGCCGCGCCAGCGCGAACAGGATCTGCAGCACGCCCATCAGCACGATGGCGGCGAACAGGTACTGCACGCCGTGCTCGACCACCAGCGCCACCATGACGACGGCCAGCGCGCCGGCCGCGCCCGAGATCATGCCGGGCCGTCCGCCGAAGGCCGAGGTGATGAAGGACACCAGCACCGCCGCGTACAGGCCGGTGAGCGGCGACACGTGGGCGACCAGCGCAAAGGCGATCGCTTCGGGCACCAGCGCCAGGGCGACGGTGAGGCCGCTGAGCAGATTGGTTTTCAGATAGGCGGACTGCAAGATAAAAGCTCCACAAAAAATAAAATCCCCCGGATGCGCCTGGCGGCGGCATCCGGGGGATCCGAATAGTGTTCAGTGTCCGGCGCGAACCGGACGGACTCTCAACGGCTTACTTGCGCACCACCAGCTGCGACGGCAGGCTGTGCAGATAGGCGCCGATGTCGGCCATGTCCTGGTTCGACAGCGGCTTGGCGAAGCCGGCCATGATCGGGTTGGCGCGGCCGTTGGCCTTGTCGCCGCCGCGTTTATAGGCCGCCAGGGCGTGCGCGATGTAGTCGGCGTGCTGGCCGGCCAGCTTCGGATAGCTCGGGTCGATCGGCTTATTATAGTCGGCGCCGTGGCAGGAGGCGCAGTTGTACTTCTTGGTCAGCTCCTCGCCGCGCTTGATGTCGGCTGCGAACGCGGACGTAGCGGCAAGGGAAACGGCGCCGAGAACCAGCGCGATGATCGTTTTTTTCATGGCGTGGTTCCTTACTTGCGGCTCTGGGCGTTCTGCTGCGAATAATAGGCGGCGACGTCGGCGATGTCCTGATCCGACAGGCTGGTGGCGATGCCGCGCATCGACGGATGCTTGCGGTCGCCCTTCTTGTAGGCGTGCAGTGCGGCTTCGATGTACTTGGCCGACTGGCCGCCGATCATCGGCACCTGGTAGACCTCGGGGAAGCTGGCCTTGTAGCCGGGGATGCCGTGGCAACCGATGCACATTTCGATCTTGCTCTGCGCCGCCTTCGGATTGCCGACGACGTCCGCTGCACCTGCGGAGCCGGCAGTGGCTGCCAGAACGAGTACTGCCAAAAGTTTTTTCATGGTGGGAATCGCAAAATTTTTAATCGAATACCGCTACCGCACAAAAAGCCTTGAATCTAATTCAGTACTACCAAGCTGTTGATTCTAGCCCAACAAAAGATTGCAGTCTACCAACGTCGTGCGGGGCGCCGGACGTGCCCGCCGTTCTGGCATATACTCGGGATTTCCCTCTTCACGATAGACGCGTATGCAAGCCCAACCCCGCTTCGAAGGCACCGAAAGCTATGTCGCGACCAGCGACCTGAAACTGGCCGTGAACGCGGCCCTCACGCTGCAGCGCCCGCTCCTGATCAAGGGCGAACCCGGCACCGGCAAAACCATGCTGGCCGAGGAAGTGGCCGCCGCGCTCGACATGCCGCTCCTGCAGTGGCACGTGAAGTCGACCACCAAGGCCCAGCAGGGCCTGTACGAATACGACGCCGTCTCGCGCCTGCGCGACTCCCAGCTCGGCGACGAACGCGTGCGCGACATCCACAACTACATCGTCAAGGGCGTGCTGTGGCAGGCGTTCACCGCGCCGGAGCCGGTGGTGCTGCTGATCGACGAGATCGACAAGGCCGACATCGAATTCCCCAACGACCTGCTGCGCGAACTCGACCGCATGGAGTTCTACGTCTACGAGACGCGCGAGATGGTCGTGGCCAAGCACCGCCCGCTGGTGATCATCACCTCGAACAACGAAAAGGAACTGCCGGACGCCTTCCTGCGCCGCTGCTTCTTCCACTACATCAAATTCCCGGATCGCGAGACGATGGCCGACATCGTCAAGGTGCACTACCCGCGCCTGAAGCAGGAACTGCTGGCCGCCGCGCTCCAGAGTTTTTACGATGTGCGCGATATCCCGGGCATCAAGAAGAAGCCATCGACCTCGGAATTCCTCGATTGGCTCAAGCTCCTGATGGCCGAGGACATCCCGGCCGAAGCCCTGCACAGCAAGGACAATAAAACCGTGGTGCCGCCGCTGCACGGCGCGCTGCTGAAGAACGAGCAGGACGTGCACCTGTTCGAGCGCCTGCTGTCGATGTCGAGGATGAACCGGTGATTCACGTGGAGCCGGCCGCGCTCGAATTCAACGGCGTGCGTCTCGAACCCCTGAGCCTCGAGCACGTCGACGGCCTGCGCCTGGCCGCCGCCGACGGCGAACTATGGAACCTGCGCGTGACCTCGGTGCCGGAACCACACCGCACCCAGGCCTATGTGCACACCGCGCTGGAAACGCCCAACCGCGTCGCCTTCGCCGTGGTCGATTCTTCCAGCGGCGCCGTGCTCGGCACGACCAGCTACCACGACATCCTGCCCGAGGTCGACCGGGTCGAGATCGGCTACACCTGGTACGCCAGGAGCGTCCAGCGCAGCCATGTGAACACCAGCTGCAAGCTGCTGCTGCTCTCGCACGCCTTCGACACGCTCGGCTGCGCCGTCGTCGGCTTCCGTACCGATAATTTTAATTACGCCTCGCAAAAGGCCATCGAGCGGCTGGGCGCGAAAAAGGACGGCGTGATCCGCCACCATGGCGCGCGCCGCGACGGCACCGTGCGCGACACCGTCATGTACAGCATCGTGCGCGGCGAATGGCACGAGATCAAAAGCCACCTGCACTATCAACTGACACGGCACGCGAGCACGTAAATGCTGATCGACTTTTTCTTCGCGCTGCGCAGCGCAAAAGTCCCGGTCTCGATCAAGGAATTCCTGACCCTGCTCGAGGCCCTGGAAAAGAGCGTCATCGCCCCTTCCCTCGACGAGTTTTATTATCTCGCGCGCCTGGTGATGGTGAAGGACGAGGCCCATTTCGACAAGTTCGACCGTGCCTTCGGCAGTTATTTCAAGGGCATCGAGGCCGTTTTCGACACGAGCAAGGGCGAGATCCCGCTCGACTGGCTGATCAAGCGCATGGAGCGCGAACTGACGCCCGAGCAGAAGGCGGCTTTGGAAAAATTCGGCTACGACAGGCTGATGGATCGCTTGGGCGAACTGCTGAAGGAACAGAAGGAACGCCACGAAGGCGGCAGCAAGTGGATCGGCACCGGCGGCACGTCTCCCTTTGGGCATGGCGGCACCAACCCGGAAGGCATCCGCATCGGCGGCGCCGGCCGCAATCGCACGGCGGTCAAGGTATGGGATCAGCGCTCGTACAAGGACTACGACGACGAGCGCGAACTGGGCACGCGCAACATCAAGGTCGCCCTGCGCCGCCTGCGCCGCTTCGCCCGCACCGGCGCGCTCGATGAATTCGCGCTCGACGAAACGGTGCGCGCCACGGCCAGCAACGCCGGCTACCTCGACATCAAGATGCAGCCCGAGCGCAAGAACCGCATCAAGGTGGTCATGCTGCTGGACGTGGGCGGCAGCATGGACGACCACATCGAGCGCACCGAGGAACTGTTCTCGGCGGCGAAGAGCGAATTCAAGAACATGGAGTTCTACTACTTCCACAACTGCGTCTACGACTACCTGTGGAAGAACAACCGCCGCCGCCACGCCGAGCGCTTCGACACCTGGGACGTGCTGCGCAAATACCCGAACGACACGCGCCTGATTTTCGTCGGCGACGCCACCATGAGCCCCTACGAGGTGCTGGCGCCGGGCGGCTCGGTCGAATACAACAACGAGGAAGCCGGCGCCGAATGGCTGGCGCGCTTCTGCAAGG
The DNA here is from genome assembly GCF_001424165.1 of Massilia sp. Leaf139. Taxonomy (GTDB): domain Bacteria; phylum Pseudomonadota; class Gammaproteobacteria; order Burkholderiales; family Burkholderiaceae_D; genus Telluria. Next base: position 551,224 of record NZ_LMOJ01000025.1, on the reverse strand, counting down.
CTTTTCCCAAGTTCGCCTGGCTCAATCCGGAGCCGGAACACCTGTGGCAGTACCGCCAGTCGATCGCCGTCATCCGCCAGATCATGAGCAACCGGATGTTTCCGGTGACGCTGGAGGGGCTGGAGCGGGCGATGCGGCTGCTCAGCAAGTAAGCCGCGGGCCGGCACACGTCATGCGTGGGCACGGGGCGCCCACGCAGTTCACCGCTCGATCAACCGCCCCTATCTTTCGGTACACGACCCGTGCTATACCCCTACGCATGAGCACCTTTCGCGTCCTGATCATCGGCGGCTACGGCTTCTTCGGCACCCGCCTGGCCACCCTCCTCTCACGCCAGCCGACCCTGCACATCCTGGTCGCCGGCCGTTCCCTGGCCATGGCGCAAGCCCTGGTCGACAAGCTGCGTCCGAATGCCGCCTCGCCACTCGACGCCCTGGCGCTCGACATCGAAGACCCCTCCCTGCCCGCGGCACTGGCGGCGCTGCGCCTCGATGCCGTCATCCACACCGCCGGCCCCTTCCAGGGCCAGGACTACCGCGTGGCCGCAGCCTGCATCGCCGCGCGCGCCCACTACATCGACCTGGCCGACGGCCGCGATTTCGTGGCCGGCATCAAGACCCTGGACGATGCCGCCGTGCGCGCCGGCGTGCTCGTGACCAGCGGCGCCAGCTCGGTTCCCGCCTTGTCGGGCGCGGCCGCCGACGCCCTGGCCGCCGGCATGGCGCGCGTGAGCGGCATCGACATCGGCATCAGCCCCGGCAACCGCACCGAGCGCGGCCTGTCCACCGTGCGCGCCATCCTCGGCTATTGCGGCAAGCCGCTGCCCGGCGGCGCCATCGGCTGGCGCACGACCCGAGCGCACGCCTACCCGGCGCCGGTCGGCCGCCGTCTGCTGTCGCCCTGCAACGTGCCCGACCTGGTGCTGCTCGGCCCGCGCTTTGCCGGATCTCCACCGGTGCGCTTTGGCGCCGGCCTCGAACTGGCCTTCCTGCACCGCGGGATGAACGCGATGGCGCTGCTGGCCGAGCGCGGCCTGGTGCGCGACTGGGCGCAGCATGCGCCGCTGCTCAAGCGCATGGCCGACTGGTTCCGGCACTGCGGCTCGGATGCCGGCGCCATGCACGTCGAAGTGAGGGGAGTGGCGGCCGACGGCGCCGCCATCGGGCGCCGCTGGTCGCTGGTTGCGGCGCGGGGCGACGGCCCCTTCGTGCCGACCCTGGCCGCCGCCGCGCTGGTGCGGCGCCTGGCTGCCAGCGTGCCGTTCGAGGCCGGAGCGTTACCGTGCCTCGGGCTGCTGGCGCTGGCCGACTTCGCACGCGAGGCCGATGGTCTCGCCATCACCATGAAAGAGGAAGCATGAACGATCGCGCGATGTATGAAACTGTGATGGGCTCGGCCTTCGGCCAGCTTGCCGAACCGGTGCAGGCCTTCCACCGCAGCCGCGGCCGGCGCGTGCTGCACGGCCAGGTGCGCACCGAGGCGCCGCAATCGACGCCGGCGCGCCTGCTGGCACGCTGTCTGGGCACGCCCTTGCTGCCCTCGTCCGGCGCGATCCGCTTCGAACTCGATGCCCGGCCCGATCGGGAAACCTGGGTGCGCCACTTCCCGACCAACACCATGCGCTCGCACATGACCCTGGTCGGCGGCGAGCTGACCGAACGCCTGGGCCTGACGCGCCTGCGCTTCGGGCTCAATGCCGAGGAAGGGCGCCTGGTGATGGAATTGCGGGGATTGCAGTTTCTCGGCATTCCCTGCCCGCGCTGGGCGCTGCCGCGCATCGTGGCCGAAGAAGAAGGGCGCGACGGCCGGCTGTATTTCAAGGTCAGCGCGGCGCTGCCGCTGGTCGGCCAGGTCGCCGGTTACTCAGGCCACCTGGTGATCCACACCGCGGCGCCGGAACAGCCCTAGCTCACATGCGGCGCAGCGCATTGCGCACGACGTACAGCCCGACCACGTCGAGCGCCGCGTGCACCATCATCGCCGCCAGCAGGCCGACGTATTGGTAAACGAAACCGAGCGCCACGCTCACGGCGAACAGCCCCGCCGCCTGCACCAGCGTCGCCTTGTCCAGCTTGCGGAACTGGTAGACCGGCACGTGCGTCGCCAGGAACACGACCGAGGTGATCCACACCCCCAGCAGCGGCTGCAGCGCGGCGCGAAACAGCAGCTCCTCGCCGATCGCGGCGGCCAGGCTGATCCAGACCGGGTTCAGGCCCGACAGGTCGAGCCGGCTATAGGCCTTGATCGTATTGCTGCTCGCCTCCGAGCGAGCGGTGAAGCGGTAGCTGACATACGAAAACACGGCGGCCAGCGCCGACAGTCCGAGGCCGTACACCAGCTGTTCGCCCAGCGCCATCGGCCCGCGCAGCACCGCGCGCGGGTCGTCCTGGATGACGAAGATCAGCACCAGCGCGATGGCGGAAAACACGACGCAGGTGAGCACCTGGGCGGTGAGGCGGATCGGCGGGCGGGCTGCCTGGACGTGCGGGGGAGTCGGCTGGGACATGATGGTGCGTCGGGAAACGACGGATGAGGAATCGGAAAGACTGCTGCGGCAAGCAGCGCCATGCCGGCCGGCCGCCCGCCATTCTAGCCACCCGCGGGGGCGCTGACAACGAACTCTTCCGTGAATGGGCTGTCCAATCGTGCGCAGCCTCCGCTCCACCCGTCTTGTAAAATCGACAAAAGACCAGTCCGCCCTGGGCTGGCTTACCTGGCTTAGCGCGATATTTTCGAGGAGCATGCATGCCCGACCTGTTGCCCATCCTGACCAGCCTGGCGTGGCCGTTCGCGATCGCCATCGCCTGGCTTGCCGGAGAATTCGGGCAGCGCTGGACGGGCTTGCCGCGCATTAGCTTTTATGGCGTGGTCGGCTTCGCGCTGGCCGGGCCCCAGCTCGGCATCCTGCCCTTTCCCGGGGTGGACACGAATTCGGGCGCGGTGCCGATGCTGGCCGACATCGCCTTCGGCCTGATCCTGTTCGAGCTCGGCTACCGCATCAACCTGCGCTGGCTGCGCACCAATCCCTGGATCGGGATCAGCGGCCTGGTCGAGTCGCTGGCGACCTTCGTCGCCGTCTACCTGATCGCGACCGCCTTCGGCACACCGCAACTGACGGCGCTGATGCTGGCGGCGCTGTCGATGGCCACCTCGCCCGCCACCGTGGTGCGCGTCATCAACGAGCAGCGCAGCTCGGGCCAGGTGACGGAACGGGTGCTGCACCTGACGGCGCAGAACTGCGTACTGGCCGTGTTCGCCTTCAACGTCGTCGTCGGCTTCTGGATCTTCCGCACCTTCGAAGACCTGAGCGACGCCATCTGGAACAGCCTGGTCTTGCTGGCCGTGTCGATCCTGACCGGCGCCGTGTTCGGGCTGGCCGTGCCGGCGCTGCTGCGGGCGATCGGCAACCCGCGCCAGGATGCGACCGTCGCCTTTGCCCTGGCGGTGATCCTGCTGGTGGCCATTTCGTATGCATGCGGGCTGTCGCCGGTGGTCGCGACCCTTGCCTTCGGCCTGGTGGCGCGCCACCGCCGCGTCGCCTACAGCCAGGCCCAGCGCGGGTTCGGGGCGCTCGGCGAACTGCTCACCGTGCTGCTGTTCGTGTTCGCCGCCTCCACCCTCGACTGGCAGAAGGTCGCCGCCGGCAGCGGGTTGGCGGTGCTGATCGTGCTGGTGCGGCTGCTGACGAAAACCGGCGGCGTGGTAGCCTTTGCCCACCTGTCGGGCGTCACCTGGCGCAAGGGCGCGCTGGCCGGGGTCGCGCTGGCGCCCCTGTCCGTGTTCGTCATCTTGCTGCTGGAACACGCGCGCCTGCGCGGCGTGCACGTGGTCGAGGAACTGCGTTCGGTGGCGGCGGTGACGATGCTGCTGGAAGTGTTCGGCCCGATCATCATCCAGCGCGCCCTGATGTGGGCGAACGAAGTACCGAAGACCCAGCCGGAGGCTAGCCATGCCGCTTGAACCGTTCAAGGCCTCGACGCCGCTCACCTTCGGCGTCGAGCTCGAGCTGCAGCTGGTCAGCCTGTCGGACTTCGACCTCACCGCCGCCAGCCCGGATCTGCTGCACCTGCTGGGCCGCAAGCCCTTCCCCGGCAACGTCACGCCCGAGATCACCGAGAGCATGATCGAGATTAATTCGAGCGTGCACTCGGCCTATGCGCCGCTGCTGGCGGAGCTGCAGGAAATCCGCGACACCCTGGTGGCGGCCGGCGACCAGCTCAACATCGGCATCGCCGGCGGCGGTACCCATCCCTTCCAGCACTGGTCGGAGCAGAAGATCTTTTCGAAGCCGCGCTTCGAGCATTTGTCGTCGCTGTACGGCTACCTGGCGAAGCAGTTCACGGTCTTCGGCCAGCACGTGCACATCGGCTGCGGCAGCGGCGACGACGCCATGTACCTGCTGCATGCGCTGAGCCGCTACATTCCGCATTTCATTGCGCTGTCGGCCTCCTCTCCCTTCGTGCAGGGGCACGACAGCCTGTTCGACTCGGCGCGCCTGAATTCCGTATTCGCCTTCCCGATGAGCGGGCGCGCGCCGTTCACGCTCGGCTGGGGCGAGTTCGAGTCCAGCTATTACGCCAAGATGGAGCGCACCGGCATCATCAAGAGCATGAAGGATTTTTACTGGGATCTGCGCCCGAAGCCCGAGTACGGCACGATCGAGCTGCGCGTGTGCGACACGCCGCTCACCGTGGAACGGGCGGCGGCGCTGGCGGCGTATCTGCAGGCGCTGTGCAGCTACCTGCTGGGGCGGCACGAGGCGCCGCCAGTCGAGGACGACTACCTCGTCTACAACTACAACCGCTTCCAGGCCTGCCGCTTCGGGCTGGAAGGGGCGATCACGCATCCGAAGACCTACGAGACGGTGTCGCTGCGCGAGGATATCCTGGCCACGCTCACAAAAATGGAACCCTACGCGGCCGAGCTGGGCAGCCTGGACGGCCTGCGCCACCTGGCCGCCGCCGCGGCCGGCGGCAGCGATGCCGCCTTGCTGCGCCAGCAGTACGAGCGCCAGGGCAGCGTCGAGGGCATGGTGCATGCGGCCATCAACTGGTTCCGCGGCGAGCGGCGCTTCCGGCGGCGGTAGCCACGCGATTACGCCGGGTTCGCCCCTGCCCGGCTGCTGCGCATGATCCGATCGAGGAAATTGCGCTTCACCGGGCGCGGCATGCCGTCGTCGACCAGCGCCGCCCAGCGTTCGCACAGCTGCTCGCAGGTGGCGCGCAGCACCGGATCGAGATCGGGCAGGCGCGCCAGTGCACACAGATGGCGCTCGATCACCGAGGCCAGGCGCACGCAGGGCTTGTCCTTCCCGTCGCGCGCGGTGTAGTGCGACATCAGGTGCAACAGGGAGGCCAGCATGACGGCGTGGCGCTGGGGCATGCCGGACGATGGCAGGGCGATGTCTGCGGAGGGGTGATTCATGGCGCTCCCTTTTGATCCGTCGTTAATGAGAATGATTCTCATTCATTATGATCAAGGGGGCGAGGCGATGCAAGTGGTTTTGCAAGCGTGCGCGGTGGATTCAGTCGCAGGGTGGAGTCCCGACTCCACGGGGTTTATTACAAGCGCGTCTCGCGCGCCGCCCTCAAAAACTCGTCCAGCACCGGCGTGCAATCGAGCAGATCCGTCCCACCGGCCCGGTGGAATTCCGGGTGCCATTGCAGCCCCATCACGAAATCGGCCTTGTCGTAGCGGATCGCCTCGACGATCCCGTCCGGATACGACATCGCCTCGACCCGGATGTCGCGCCCGAGTTCCTTCACGGCCTGGTGGTGGATCGAGTTGACGATCGGCCGTCCGGCGTTCGGGAACATGCGGCCCAGGGTCGAGCCGGGCGGGAATTCGATGGCGTGGCGGTGGGCGTCGTAGTCGGTGTGCACGTGGGCCAGCGCGGCCGGCACGTTGGTCGCCACGTCCTGGTACAGGGTGCCGCCGAAGGCGACGTTGATCAGCTGGCAGCCGCGGCAGACGCCCAGCACCGGTTTGCCGGCCTCGACGAATTCGTGCAGCAGCTCGAGTTCATACAGATCGCGCGCGCGGTCGCCGCTCCACTCGGGGCGCGTGGGCGATTCGGAATAGGTTTGCGGCGAGACGTCCGCCCCGCCCTGCAGCACCAGGCCGTCCAGGTGGCGCGCGTAGTGGCGCAGGGTGATGTTGCTGGGGTGGAGCAGACCGTTGGTGTTCACCGTCGGGATCATGAAGACCAGCACGTCGCGCGACATCACCCACTGGGCGATCGACTCTTCCAGGTATTGCAGGTTCTTGCTGCGTAGCCCGGTGGAACCCGGTTCGGGATGAAAGATGCGCGCCGAGACACCGATGCGCAGGGTGCGGCGCATAAAGTCGCGGCTGAAGCGGTCGCGCAAGGCGCGCCAGCGCGAGCGCAGGACGCGGCCGGCCAGGGCGAAGGGGGTATCGCCGGGACGCTGGTAGCGCGGCGCGCCATTGCCCGCGCGCCGGTCGGGAATGCGCTGCGGCGCATCCTCACGGTTTTCCAGCGGCGGGCCGGGTGCCTCGCCGCGGCGCTGTGGTTGATCGTCTGCCATGGCCCAAATATAGCCCTGCCATTGCCGCGCACGATTCGAAGTTGTAACAAAATCAAACGGATGAGCAGGCTGCCGGGAGCTTGCGCAGGTCGCATCAAGCCGGCAACTCCGGCAAGCTCGTCAGCCTTTGCAGCATGCACACCAGGCTACGGTCGCCCACCGGCTTGTCGAGCAGCCCACGCACGCCGGCGCCGCGCGCCAGTTCGCTGTCGTAGCTGAACATCTTCCCGACCAGGAGCACGACGGCCGTGCGTCCCGCCCCCTCCTGGGCCTTGATGGTGCGGCTCAAGGCATACGGATCGATGCCGGGCGCGGCGGTATTGATCATCGCCAGCGCAATCTTCGTTTCGTCGCACAGGCGCACCGCCATCGGCGCGCTGTCCGTCCAGGCAATCGCCAGGCGCCCTGCGCCGACCAGGCCGGCCAGGTGGTCGCGGAAGGCGCCGCCCTTGTCGACGATGAGCACCTTGCCGTCGCGCGGCGGCCGGCGTTCGGCGGCGCAGCCAGTGCCCGGCCCGAGCCGCGGACGGCGCCGCCGTTCGGCCAGCACGGGCGCCCCGCGTGCGCGCAGCAGCGCCAGCGCGCGGCGTTGTTCGTCCAGCAGGTGCATCAGGGACGTGTGCAGCTGTTCCGGGTCGACCGGCGTTTCGAGGTGCGTGCAGCCAGGGCGCGCGGCGCCGCCGATCACCAGCGCCGGCGGCGGGCAACGCATGCCGTCCAGGCAGGCATGGGCGGAGGGGCTGGCACCGTCGACCAGCACGATGTCGGGTTCCTGCAGGCTGTCGTCGTGGAGGCAGCAATACAGCGGGCCGGAACGTGGCGCCGCGTCGAGCAGCGTCGTCAGCCGGCGGGAGTCCTCAGGCCCGAATCCGAGCAGACGTACGGCAGTCGGAATTTTATGTGCATGCATGATCGTCACCGGTGCGTGCCCTGTCGGGGGCCCTCGACTGTTGCGCAAAAAGCAGGCCACTTGCGAGAAGCACTGTATGCATGTACAGTATCATTCTCGGCCTGGGCCTGCGCTCAACGGTTTCTCGGGGCCGCTTGACATGGCAACCTTGCGTACCAATCTAGTCACGTTTCCAAGCGATGACAAGAACAATCGCTTACGCCCCTCCTGTTATTTCCTTCCGACAAGATAGCCTCGGCAAGATAAAATACGCAGGCTTACGAAAAAACACTGATCAGCATGGCAACCAAGAAACCCGCACCCGACTACAGCGAATCATCCATCCGCGTCCTCAAGGGACTCGAGCCCGTGAAGCAGCGGCCCGGCATGTACACCCGTACCGAGAACCCGCTGCATATCATCCAGGAAGTGATCGACAACGCCTCGGACGAGGCGCTGGGCGGCTACTGCAACAACATCGGCGTCACCCTGAACGTCGACGGCTCCGTCACCGTCGAGGACGACGGCCGCGGTATCCCGGTCGGCATCCACCCGGAAGAAGGCGTGTCCACGGTCGAAATCGTGTTCACCCGCCTGCACGCCGGCGGCAAATTCGACAAGGGTTCGGGCGGCGCTTACGCCTTCTCGGGCGGCCTGCACGGCGTCGGCGTCTCGGTGACCAACGCGCTGTCCAAGCGCCTGGAAATCACCGTGTGGCGTAAAACCGACGACGGCAACGGCATCCACAATCTGGTCTTTGCCGACGGCGAAGTGATCGAGCCGCTGTCCTCCGTGCCTTTCGAGCGCGGCGGCAAGAAGAACGGCACCCGCGTCACCGCCTGGCCGGACGGCAAATACTTCGATTCGCCGAACATCCCGATGGGCGACCTGGTGCGCCTGCTGCGCTCCAAGGCGGTGCTGCTGCCGGGCGTGACCGTCACGCTCACCAACGCGAAAACCGGCGACATCCAGACCTGGCGCTACGACGAAGGTCTGCGCGGCTACCTGGTCGAAGCGATGAACCAGACCTCGAGCGGCCAGACCGTGATCCCGCTGTTCGAGGGTTCGGGCTATGCGCTGGCCGGCGACGAGAGCTTTGCCGAGGGCGAAGGTGCGGCCTGGGTCGTGGCCTGGAACGAGGAAGGCGGCCTGGTGCGCGAATCCTACGTCAACCTGATCCCGACGCCGAGCGGCGGCTCGCACGAGTCCGGCCTGCGCGACGGCCTCTACGGCGCCGTGAAAGGTTTCGTCGAACTGCACGGCCTGCTGCCGAAAGGCGTCAAACTGCTGCCGGAAGACGTGTTCGCCCGCGTCTCCTTCGTGCTGTCCGCGAAAGTGCTCGATCCGCAGTTCCAGGGCCAGACCAAGGAGCGCCTGAACTCGCGCGACGCCGTGAAACTGGTCTCGACGTTCACGAAACCGCCGCTCGAGCTGTGGCTGAACCAGCACGTCGAATACGGCAAGAAGCTGGCCGAACTGGTCATCAAGCAGGCGCAGTCGCGCATGCGCTCGCTGCAGAAGGTCGAAAAGAAGAAGTCCTCGGGCGTGGCCGTGTTGCCGGGCAAGCTGACCGACTGCGAATCGACCGACCTCACCCGCAACGAGCTGTTCCTGGTCGAGGGCGATTCGGCCGGCGGTTCCGCCAAGATGGGCCGCGACAAGGAATACCAGGCCATCCTGCCGCTGCGCGGCAAGGTCTTGAATACCTGGGAAACCGACCGCGACCGCCTGTTCGCCAACAACGAGATCCACGACATTTCGGTGGCGATCGGGGTCGACCCGCACTCGCACGGCGATTCGCCGGATCTGTCGGGTCTGCGCTACGGCAAGATCTGCATCCTGTCGGATGCGGACGTCGACGGCTCGCACATCCAGGTATTGTTGCTCACCCTGTTCTTCAAGCATTTCCCGGCGCTGTTCCGCCACGGCCACATCTGCGTGGCGCGTCCGCCGCTGTACCGCGTCGACGTCCCGCCGCGCGGCAAGAAGCCGCTGCAAAAGCTGTACGCGCTGGACGACGGCGAATTGCTGGCGATCGAGGACAAGCTGAAAAAGGACGGCCTCAAGGAAGGCAGCTGGAACATCTCGCGTTTCAAAGGCCTGGGCGAGATGAATGCCGAGCAGCTGTGGGAAACCACGATGAATCCGGACACCCGGCGCCTGCTGCCGGTGGCCCTTGGCGGCTTCGACCACGGCGAATCGAGCGCGCGTTTCAACATGTTGATGGGCAAGGGCGAGGCCGCCGCACGCCGCGCCTGGATCGAAGAACACGGCAACGAAACCGAAGCGGACATCTGACCACGGACTTGCGACCATGATCATTGGAATCGACCTGGGCACCACCAACAGCCTCGTCGCCGCCTGGCGCGACGGCAAGGCGCACATCATCCCGAATGCCCTGGGCGAGTTCCTCACGCCCTCCTGCGTCGGCATCGACGACGACGGCACCGTGCTGGTCGGCGCCGCCGCGCGCGCACGCCTGCAAACCCATCCCGACCAGAGCACTTCGCTGTTCAAGCGCTACATGGGCAGCGAGCGCATCACCCGGCTCGGGCGCCAGGACTTCCGTCCGGAAGAACTGTCCTCGCTGGTACTGCGCGCGCTGAAGGAAGATGCCGAAGCCTGGCTTGGCCACAAGGTCGACGAGGCCATCATCACGGTGCCGGCCTATTTCAGCGACGCCCAGCGCAAAGCGACGCGCGCCGCCGGCCAGCTGGCCGGGCTGCGCGTGGAGCGCCTGCTCAACGAGCCGACCGCCGCGGCGCTCGCCTACGGCATCCAGGACAGCCAGCAGGAAACCAAGTTCCTCGTCTTCGACCTCGGCGGCGGCACCTTCGACGTCTCGATCCTGGATCTGTTCGAGGGCGTGATGGAAGTGCGCGCCTCGGCCGGCGACAATTTCCTCGGCGGCGAGGATTTCGTCGAGATCATCGTGCGCGCCTTTTATGACCGTAGCGGCCTGGCGCGCGCCCTCGGCAGCGCCACGCTGGCGCGCACCCAGACCCAGCGCCTGCGCGACGAGGCCGAGCGCGTCAAGCGCGCGCTGTCGGAAACGGCGCGCGCGCGCATGGTGTTCCAGCACGAGGGGCAGGAATTCGGCTGGGATCTCGACGAGGACACCCTGGCGCAATTGTGCGAGCCGCTGCTGGCGCGCCTGCGCAAACCGGTCGACCGCGCCATGCGCGACGCCACCATCAAGGCGAGCGAGCTCGATGCCGTGGTGCTGGCCGGCGGCGCCACGCGCATGCCCATCGTCCGTAAACTCGTCTCGCGCATGTTCGGCCGCTTCCCCAACGTGCACCTGGATCCGGATCACGCGATCGCCCTCGGCGCCGCCGTGCAGGCCGGCCTCAAGATGCGCGACGCCGCCCTCGACGAAGTGGTCATGACCGACGTCGCGCCCTACTCGCTCGGCATCAGCATCTCGCGCCAGCTCGGGCCGAACAACTACGAAGGCGGCCACTACCTGCCGATCATCGAACGCAATGCGACGGTGCCGGTGTCGCGCGTGCAGAACATCACCACCATCACCGACGGCCAGCGCCAGTTGCGCGTGCTGGTCTACCAGGGCGAGGCGCGCCTCGTGAAGGACAACGTCTACCTGGGCGCGCTCGAATTCCCGATCCCGCCGAAAAAGGCGGGCGAGATCAGCGCCGACGTGCGTTTCACCTATGACGTCAGCGGCGTGCTGGAAGCGGAAATCACGGTCGAGCAGACCGGCGAAAAGCACAAGCTGGTGGTCACCGAGAACGCCGGCGTGATGACGCCGGAGCAGGTCGAGCAGCGCCTGGCCGAGCTGGCCGAGCTGAAGATCCACCCGCGCGACCAGATCGAAAACCGTACCGTCATGGCCGAAGCCGACCGCCTCTACCAGGAACTGCTGGGCGAGGCGCGCCAATACCTGGCGCACCAGATCACCGCCTTCCAGGCCGTGCTCGACCGCCAGGATCAGCATGCCGCCCGGCGCGCACGCGAAGCGCTGCAGCAGGTCATGCGCGAACTCGACCGGGGCGGCCTGGAGTGAACGTCTGGGCCCTGCTCGGCATCGCGCCGACCGCGGACGAGCGCGAGATCAAACGTGCCTATGCGCGCAAGCTCAAGCTCACGCGTCCGGACGACGATCCGGCCGCCTTCCAGGCCCTGAACGAGGCCTATCAGATGGCGCTGCGCATGGCGCCGCATTATGCGCAGGCGGAGGAACCGGACGAGGCGGACGAGCAGGACAAGCAGGACAATGGCGGCTGGATTGAGCAGGCCGAACCCGAGCCGGTAGCCGCGCAGTTGCATGAGCCCGCGCCGCAGCCGGCGTGGGAACGGCCGGCGACGCCGCAGCGTCCGCAGGCCGTGCGCGCGCAGCATGCCGAGGCGCCGTCCGCACCTGAAGAACAAGTCGAGGCATGGGAGCAGCCGCTGGCGGCGCTGCGCGAGGAAGCCTGGGAGCATCCCGTTCCCTTCCTGCGCGCGCTGCCCGACCCGGTCGCGCTCGAGCGCCAGCGCCGCCGCGAACGCGAACGGGCGCGGGCCGAAGCGCAAGCTGCGAGCGACGCCGCCTTCGAGGTGGCGCGCCGTCTCTGGGCTGACTTCATCAATCTCTCCACGGTGGCGCCCAAGTGGCACCTGCGCAAACTGGCCGACAGCGAGGAGCTGCAGAACCTGGAAGTGCGCGACCACCTGGAATTGTTCGCCATCGGGTACTGCGCCGCCGAATCCTGCCCGGAAGACCTGCGCGAGGCCATCGTCACGTTCTACGGCTGGGAAGACGACGACAGCTTCGTCAGCCGGCGCCTGCCCGATGCGGCCGGCGAAGCCTTCGCACGCCTGCGCGCGGATCGCGCCTATGCCGCGCTGCTGGAGCGCTCCTCGAGCGAACCGGCGGTTGCCGCCCTGCTCGCCGACGGCGCCGGCTGGCGCTTCGGCCGCACCCTGCGCAGCAAGTTCACGCGCACGCTGCAGGACGAGATCGCCCGCATCCGCACCTACCAGCCGGAGCTGCTGCACTTCAAACTGAACCGCGACCTGTTCGAGGAATGGGAGCGGCGCGTCGCAGGCCGCCGCTATTTCCTCGAGACTGCGCTGTGGTCGCTCGTCCTGGGGCTGTTCGGTATCAACCTGCTGGCCGAGCTCCTGCTCGATTACTGGGGGCTGGCGGTCGAATCCGGCATCCGGGTCGCAGTGTGCGCGGCGCTGGGCGTGGCCGGCGGCGCATTCTGGACGCTCAAGCGGCCCCTGACGTGGTTCCAGAACAGCGAACGCATGGCCTGGCTGCTGCACGAGCAGCGTTACCGGGCGGGCTGGCAATTGGGCTGGATTCCCGTCTACGCCCTGCTCTCGGCGCTCCTGTTCGTCCCGGATCCGCCACGCGTGTTTGCATGGCTGCTGGGAACGGCGCTGGTGGGCTGCGCGCTTGTCGCCAGCTTCGCCAACTCGGTCATGCTCGCAAAAGCGCATTACATCATGGGCGGCCTCGGGGCCTGCCTATTCGGCGGCGCGATGGCGAGCAAGGGGTTCGCCGCGTACGGCTACGTCACCTGCATCGCCAGCGCCTACTGTGCCCTGCAGCTGCTGTATCGCGGCGGCGCCGACCTGTGGGCCCGGATCCCGGAGCACGCCCATCTGCTCCTGCCGCTGCGCTGCACCTGGCTGGCCGGAACGGTGGTGCTGGTGCTCGGCGCCGACAGATCGCTGCTGCCGCTGGCCCTGCATGCCGCGCTATGCTGGCTATGGGTGCTAGGCGGCATGCTGCTGTCGAATCCGACCATTCATTATTTCGCGGCGGGAGTTGGCGGCGTCGTGCTCCTGTTCGGCATGAGCACCCTGCGGCCGGCGTCGCCGGTGTTGAGCGTCATGCCGATGTCCATGCTCGTCACCCCGCTCTTCGGTGTCGCGATCTTCATGTTCATGAACATGATCCGCGCCAAAAAGAATCAACATCCATTCTCGTAAGACCATGTCAACTCAAGCAAACCTTTTTGAACAAGCCGCCGCGCCTGTCGACGACGACGTCGAAACGCTGACTCTGTCGACCTTCGCCGAGCGCGCCTATCTCGACTACGCGGTCTCGGTCGTGAAAGGCCGCGCCCTGCCCGATGTGGCCGACGGCCAGAAGCCGGTGCAGCGCCGCATCCTGTACGCGATGAACGAACTCGGTCTCGGCCCGACCGCCAAGCCGCGCAAGTCGGCGGCCGTGGTCGGCGACGTGCTCGGTAAACTGCACCCGCACGGCGACCAGTCGGTGTACGATGCGCTGGTGCGCATGGCCCAGGACTTTTCGCTGCGCTATCCGCTCATCGACGGCCAGGGCAACTTCGGCTCGCGCGACGGCGACGGCGCCGCGGCGATGCGCTATACCGAAGCGCGCCTGACCCCGATCTCGCGCCTGCTGATGGACGAGATCGACATGGGCACGGTCGACTTCCAGCCGAACTACGACGGCTCCACGCTCGAGCCGCGCACGTTGCCGGCGCGCCTGCCGATGGTGCTGCTCAACGGCGCCTCCGGCATCGCCGTCGGCCTGGCTACCGAGATCCCGTCGCACAACCTGCGCGAAGTGGCCGACGCCACGGTCGCCATGATCCGCAACCCGAAGATCTCGAACGCCGAACTGATGACGCTGATGCCGGGCCCGGACTTCCCGGGCGGCGGCCAGATCATCACCCCGGCTTCCCAGATCGCCGACATGTACGCGACCGGCCGCGGCTCGATGAAGGTGCGCGCGCGCTGGAAGATCGAGGAACTGGCGCGCGGCCAGTGGCAGGCGGTGGTCACCGAACTGCCGCCGGGTACCTCGGCTGCCAAGGTGCAGCAGGAGATCGAGGAGATCACCAACCCAAAGGTCAAGCTGGGCAAGAAGACCCTCACGCCGGAACAGATCGCCCTCAAGCAGACGATCCTGAACTCGCTCGACACGATGCGCGACGAATCGGGCCGCGAGGCGCCGGTGCGCCTGGTGTTCGAGCCGAAATCGAAGAACCAGGATCAGAACGAATTCATGCTGCTGCTGCTGGCGCATACCTCGCTCGAGACCTCGGCGCCGATCAACCTGGTGATGATCGGCGGCGACGGCCGCCCGCGCCAGAAGGGCCTGAACGAGATCATCCAGGAGTGGATCGACTATCGATTTACAACCGTCAAACGCCGTACCGAGCATCGATTAGGCAAGGTCAACGACCGCATCCATATCCTGGAAGGCCGCGAGATCGTCCTGCTCAACATCGACAAGGTGATCGCCATCATCCGCAATTCGGACGAGCCTAAGGCGGCCCTGATCGCGGAATTCGGGCTGTCGGATCGCCAGGCCGAGGACATCCTCGAGATCCGCCTGCGCCAGCTGGCGCGCCTGGAAGCGATCAAGATCGAGCAGGAGCTGTCGCAGCTGCGCGGCGAGAAGGAAAAGCTGGAAGACATCCTGGCCAATCCATCGACCATGAAGCGCACCATCATCCGCGAGATCGAAGCGGACGCCAAGCAGTTCGGCGACGCGCGCCGTACCCTGATCGAGGAAGCGCAAAAAGCGGTTGCCGAGCAGAAGATCATCGACGAGCCGGTCACCGTGATCGTCTCCGAGAAGGGCTGGGTGCGCGCGCGTACCGGCATCGGCCACGATCCGGCGCAGTTTACCTTCAAGGCGGGCGACTCGCTGCTCTCCGCCTTCGAATGCCGCACGGTCGATGCGCTGGTCGGCATCGGCGACAACGGCAAATCCTACTCGGTGCCGGTGTCGGCGCTGCCCGGCGCGCGCGGCGACGGCGTGCCGATCACGACCCTGGTCGATTTGTCGGGCGGCATCCGCATCCTGCACTACTTCGCCGGCAATGCCGACACGCGCCTGCTGCTGGCCACCTCGAACGGCTTCGGTTTCATTTCCAAGGCGGGCGACATGGTCAGCCGTCTGAAGGGCGGCAAGTCCTTCATCACCCTGGACGACGGGGCCGTGCCGCTGCCGCCGCGCGTGGTGGCGGACAGTGCCGGCGCGATCGCCTGCCTGTCAGGCAACGGCCGGGTGCTGGTGTTCGGCATCGACGAGATGAAAGTGCTGACCAACGGCGGCCGCGGCGTGACGCTGATGGAACTCGATCCGAAAGAGCAGCTGCTGGCGGCGCAGCCGATCAGCCAGAAAGGCGTGAACGTGATCGGCACCTGGGCCGGCTCCAAGCCGCGCACGGTGGAGCTGTATGCATCGGGTCTGGAGCCGCATTTCGGGAAGCGGGCACGCAAGGGCAAGCCGCTGTCGCAGAAGCTGAAGGCGACGGATCTGGCGATGCGCGCGACCGGCGAGTAATCGTTTCGTTGTGATTGCGACGATGCCGGCGTGAGCCGGCATTGTTGTTTGTGCGGTATGGAGTGGGTGTGCGGCCGTGTCACGGTGCGTAACGCGGGCATGCCCGCCCTACGATGTGACGATGCCGGCGTGTGCCGGCATTGTTGCTTTCGCACTGTTAAATGGTGGTGGGGTATGCACACGTCCGTAACGCGGGCATGCCCGCCCTACGGTGCACGACGGTCGCGTAACGTAGGGCGGGCATGCCCGCGTACGTGCCGATGTGTACCTGGGCGCTCCCATCGGCCACGGACAAAAAAATGCCGGCTTCGCGCCGGCATTTTTCATTGGTACCCGCAGCCCGATTACTTCTTGGCGGCAGCCTTGTGCACGTCGGCCATCGCTTCGGCGCGCACTTGCTCGGTCTTGGCCGATGCGGTCGCCTTGTCGGCCGCCGCGTCGACCTGCACCTTCAGGGACTTCTCGTCGGCCTTGATCATGGCCTTCTCGGCCTTCAGGTTCGCTTCCGAGACTTTCTCTTCCGCCTTGGCGATCGCCTTGGCGCGGTCTTCCGGGTCGGCCTTGGTGACTTTTTCGGCGGCGTTCGCATGCGCTTTCACGGCCTTGGCATGGGCCTTGGCTTTCTTTTCCTGGGCGTCGGCGACGGCCTTGGCGGCTTTCTCGTCGGCCTTGGCGGCGGTCTTCATTTCCTTCGCTTCGGCCTTGGCCACGTCTTCCTCGGCGCGGGCTTCGGCCTTCACGATGGCCTTCGTGTTCGACGAGGTCGTGGTAGCCGGCGCGGTGGTGACCGCGGGCGTGGTCGTGGTGGTCGTGGTCGTGACGGCGGTTTGCGCATAGGCGCTGGTGGCGACGAAACCGGCGATCAGGGTGGCGAGCAGTTTGTTCATGATGTGTCCTTTCAAAGCTATGGTGGGTTGCGGGTTCTCTCCCGCCTGTTTAATCTTTTATTAACAACGCCCCCAGAATAGGCCCGCCCGAAGGACGGGTCTGTTCGCCATCACACAGACCGTCTTTGTACCGCCTCAAGCCGTCATTTCCGTACCGCCTGCCCCGCATACAGGTCGATGATGTCGACGATGCCGTCCTGGCACACGGGGCAGAACGCCTCGCTGCGGTCGAACATGATGCACTGCATCGCCGGCCGGTAATACCCTTTCGCTTCGTAGTTGGCGCCCTCGAAGGCGCCGATCGTGTGGCGGTGCGGCTGCTTCGCGAACAAGGCGCGGGTACGGGCCAGGTCTTCCCTGAACAGCGCATTCATTTCGCTCTCGGGCCGGTTCTCGGCGCGCAGCGCCGCGCGCCGCTTCTGGTAGGCGCGCGAGGCTTCCTCGTACTCGGCCTTGGGCCAGGGCGTCGGCAGCGGCGTGCCGGCCTTGACGTGCTTGGCCCATTTCAGCTTGCTCGGGTCGCGCAGCGCGGTGGCGTTCGGCTCCCACGGTTCCATGCGCGTGCTGCTGGCGGCATAGGCCACCGGCGAGGTGTAGTACTCGTCGGCCAGGCCGGCGAAGTGGTGGCCGAACTCGTGCACGAACAAATACGGCGCCCATTCGTTGCCCGCCGCCGCCGTGCTGAACTGGCCGAAGATGCCGCCGCCGCCATAGGTCTCGTTGTTTACCAGGATCTCGATGAACTCGTAGGGCGCATGCTGAGCGATCTCGCGCAGGGCGCGGTTGTCGAGCGTGAGCACATAGCGCTCGCTGCCGAAGATGTCGTAGCGCGTGCCCAGCCTGGAGGCGCGGTGCACGCCGGTCGACGGCCGCGACACGCCCGACTCCGCGGTCGGCACGGCCAGCGCCCAGACATTGAAATCGTTCGCGCGCTCTTTAAAGGGCGAAACCGTGAACAGGTGATCCGCCAGGCGGCGCGCGTCGGCCTCGAACTTCTTCATCTCGTTTGCGGTGTAGCCGTCGCCCAGCACCAGCAGATCCACCTTCTGCGGCGAGGGGCCGCTGACGCGGATCGGGATCGGCGCGGCCGGCGCCGGCGCCTGCTTGCGCATCACGTCGGGCGCGTCGGTATCGATCTCGACGCTCCAGGCGACCGAGAAGGCGTTGCGCTCGTCGCGCTTCAGGATGCGCACCCGCACCGGGCGGTCGGGCTTCGGAAAGCGCACCGATTCCTGGAAGCTGCGGCTGATCTTGTTGGCCTCGTCCGTCGTGCGCCATTCGCCGAAGATGGTGGAGAAGTCGCGCGAGTACAGCAGGTCGCCCGTCTGCGCGTCCGCCACCTCGACCCGGTTCTGGCCGCGGTTGGTGTTGTCCAGGTTTCTCGCCGTGTCTCCCGGCCAGGGCAAGGGCTCGATCAGCACCTGTTCCAGCGCGTAGGAATCAAGCAGGGCGTTGCCGCTGTGGGTGTAGTCGACGCGCACGGTGGCCGGTTGCGCGGCGTGGACGAGGCCGGCCAGGAGCACGAAGGCGGCGGCGCACAGCCGGGAAAGGAAGCGGAGCATGGGGTGTCCTCAGGATGGCGAATCCCGGCATTGTAATCCTGGCACGCCCCATTCCGGCCGATGCGGCTGCGTCTTCCGCTCGCCGTTCGTCGCAGCCGCTGTCGATCCGTCGTAAAGCGGGTGCGCACGAGAGTGCCGGCGCCGATGCTGGCGTTTTCTTCGACGGAGACGCCCATGTTCCAGCCCACCCCGATGTTGTCCTCCATCTTGCTGTCCACCTTCTGCCTGTGTGCGTCAGCATGCGCGGCCGCCTTTGCAGCTCCCCTCCCCTCCCCCGTCGTCGAGACAATCGAAGGGCGCCGGGTCGAATCGCTGACGATCCGCCATCCGGCCGCGAAAGAGGTGGTGGTGTTCGAGGGCGGCTCGCGCAACACGATCGACAAGTGGGGCACGGTGCTCGGGCAGCTCGGCAGCGAGGCCAGCGTGTTCGCCTATAACCGCCCCGGCTATGGCGACAGCGAACCGGCCACCACCCCGCGCGACGGCCGCACCATCGTCGAGGAACTGCGCCGCGTGCTGCGCCACAAGGGCTTGCAGCCGCCCTATGTGCTGGTCGGCCATTCGCTGGGCGGCCTGTACATGCAGCTCTTTGCCAGGGCTTATCCAGACGAGGTCAAGGGGCTGGTGCTGGTGGACGCGCTGTATCCGCGCATGGTCAGGAAAGCGTCGGAGTTTCCCTTCATGACGCGCCTGGCCGGGCAGCTGGCGTTTTCGCGTTCGGTCTGGCGCGAGATCGAGCAGATCGACGCCACCGGCGAGATGATCCTGGCCCTGCCCGCCATCGACGACAAACCGATCGTGCGTCTGGTGAACCAGCCGACCTCGAACACGGCGATCGCCGTCGACTTCGGCGCCTTCCGCATGGACGAGACGACGCGCAGCTAGGTGCGCGCCCTGTATCCGGCCGCGACGACGGTGGTGGCCGATTCCAGCCACCAGATGGCGCTGACTTCGCCGGAGGTCGTGACGGCGGCGATCCGGCGCGTGCTGGCGGCGTCGAACAAGCCCCAGTCTGCCGCGCGCTGAGGGAGTTCACTTGTATTGGTAGAGCGGCCGCTTCACCACGATCGGCCGGATATCGAGCCGCACGTTGTAGACCGAATAGGCCTCGGTCGTGGCCGACATGTAGCCGACGCTCTCGCCCGTGCGCGAGAACCTGAACTCGAAGCCGAGATCGGGCTGCACCGCGTGCGCGCTGTCGAGCGTGAGGCCGATGGCTTCGGGCTGGTCGCTGTCGATGAGTTTGCCCATCAGGTCGACCACCGTGCTGTTGCCGAGAATGTCGGCCGAAAACAGCGGTTCCCGATAATACGGCCGCGCCGGATCGAGGCGGCCGTCGGCCTTGTCCGGCGCCGGCGTAAAACTGTGGCTGGCGATATTGAAACGGTCGCCGTTGTCGAGATAACTCAGGCGCACGTTGCTGACGTTGAAGGTGCCCTGCTTCGCGTTCGCGCCCGACAGATCGACCACCAGCGCGCCCTTGTAGCCGAGCACCTCGACCTCGCGGTTCGGCCCCACCACCATCGCCGTGTTCTCGTCGATGCCCAGTCCCAGCTTGTAGCCCTTCTGCAGCATCGCCGGCAGCATGCGCGCGAAGCGGCCGCGCACCAGCAGGTGCTGGTCGACGAAGACGTCGTCGC
Organism: Massilia sp. Leaf139; assembly: GCF_001424165.1. Lineage (GTDB taxonomy): Bacteria > Pseudomonadota > Gammaproteobacteria > Burkholderiales > Burkholderiaceae_D > Telluria. Next base: position 531,420 of record NZ_LMOJ01000025.1, on the reverse strand, counting down.
CGATGAAACCCAGGCCCTGCGTGATTTCCTGGCCGTCCGTCAGGCCCAGCTTGAGGGTCGCGAGCACGGGTTTCGGATGGCCGAACATGGTGCTGCTCATGATGGCGGCGCCGGCGCTGGTGCCGGCGATCACACCGCCGCGGCGGTACATGTCCCACAGGGCGTCGAGCACGCGCGTATTGCTGCCGTCGGGGCGGCGCAGGGCGCGCGTGATGCGGGCCTGGTCGCCGCCGGCGAAATAGGCGCCGCCGGCGCCGCGCACGGCCTTGGCCAGTTCGGCATCGTCGGCCGCGACCTGGTAGTCGGTGCCGGTCAGGCGTACCGCGACCGGCACGAAAAAGGCGTTCGCGCCGTATTTGTTGAGGCGCTCGACGAGGGCGGCGCCGGCTTTTTCGGGATTGGCGGAGGCGGAGGCGAAGATGGCGATGCGGGCGCCCTTCCCGCCCGCGAGCTGGACGATGCGTTCCCAGACGGCGGCATTGTCGGGCCGCAGGGCGCCGCCGATGATGACGAGGGAACCTTTTGACGCAGGCAGGTCGGCAGCGGACGCCGGGGCGGCGGTCAACAGGGAAACGGCAAGCGCAACAGAACCAGCGACGGGCCACATATGGCGCTCCTTCTCAACACACTAAATCATAAGCCTGTGTCGAGAAGAAGTGCGCCATGTTGAGGTGTCTCAGGAGAGATAAATGTTCGGGAAGTAACGCTCCATCAGCGTTTCAGGATTGCGCGGCGTGGTGAAACCGAAGCGTTCATACAACCCTTGCGCGTCGTTGGTGGCGAGCGTGAAGCGGCGCAGGCGCTGCAGGCTCGGGTGGCGCAACACGGCGCCGACCAGTTGCTTGCCATAGCCGCGGCCGCGGTATTCCGGCAGCACGAACACGTCGACCAGGTTGGCGAAGGTGGCGAAGTCGGTGATCACGCGGGCGAAGCCGATCTGGCGGCCGTCGAGATAGGCCCCGAAGCACAGGGAATTCTCGATGGCGCGCTCGACGAGCGGGCGCGAGATCCCGACCGCCCAGCTCGACTGCTCGCTGAGAAAACGGTAGATCATCGGGATGTCGAGCCGCGACTGGTCGGTGCTGACCTCGAAGCTGGAATCGTTGGTAGTCATCTGCCTGGCCACTCTGGCTAAAAAATGAATTCTAGCGCCGTTTGCACAAACGACAAGTTCGATTCACCGGGGCTTTATCAAGGCTTCGCGGGTGCGTCCATGCGGCCTTGCAGATAGCGTTCCGGCAGCGCAAGTCCGGCGTCCTCGGCACGCCAGACGAGGTTGGCGATCCACCAGCGCTTGCCGTCGAAGGCCAGCTGGATGCTGTTGATGCCGCGCATGAAAGGCTTCGGATCGTTCGGCGAGCGCAGCGCTTCATAGGTGCTGAACACGTGCACCAGCTGGCCGAAGGCATCGGTCGTACGGGCGATTTCGCGCTCGAAGAATCCGCTGGTGTTGAAGACGCTCATGTTGCGGCTGATGTAATCCTCGACCGTCATCGCGCGCAGCCCGAAGCCGCCTTCGCGCGCTGGCTGGATCACCATCAGCCGCGCATCCGGCGCGAACAGCGCACGCATCCGGTTCCAGTTGCGCGGCGCCCCGGCCGGCCCGGAGATGACCTCGTACAGGGCCGCGATCGTGCTGTCGACCGAAGCGCCGTCGGCTTCCTTTGCCACCGCGGGATGGGCCGGCGCCGTATGCACTGGCTGCTGCGGTTGCTGCAGCGGCTGCTGGGCCGCGATCGCCGCGCCCGCGCACGCCGCCATGGCGGCGCCAAGGCCAAGCCTGAGCCATCGTTTCATCGTCTTCTCCTTCGGTGACAAGTGTTAGCAGTTGAATAATCGTCTATTTTAGCCGCCCTGTCATTCAGCGACGGCGCCGACGACGCAGTGGACGGGCGTTTATAATCGAAAGAATCCCACCCGCATCCCACCCGAATCCATCCGCCATGAACGAACAATTCTCAAAAAAAGCCGAAGCCTGGTCGGCGCGCTTCTCCGAACCCGTATCCGATCTCGTCAAACGCTATACGGCCTCGGTCTTCTTCGACAAGCGCCTGGCGATGTTCGACATCCAGGGCTCGCTCGCGCATGCCGAGATGCTGGCCGCGCAAGGCATCATCAGCGCCGCCGACCGCGCCGAGATCGAGCGCGGCATGGCGCAGATCCGGAGCGAGATCGAGGCCGGCAGCTTCGAGTGGCTGCTCGACCTGGAAGACGTGCACCTGAATATCGAAAAGCGCCTGACCGAACTGGTGGGCGACGCCGGCAAGCGCCTGCACACGGGCCGTTCGCGCAACGACCAGGTCGCCACCGACATCCGTTTATATGTGCGCGCGGCGATCGACGACGTCGTTGCGCTGCTCAAGCAGCTGCGCAGGGCGCTGACGGATCTGGCCGAGCGCCACTTCGACACCATCATGCCGGGCTTCACCCACCTGCAGGTCGCGCAGCCGATCACTTTCGGCCACCACATGCTGGCCTATGTCGAAATGTTCGGGCGCGATGCCGAGCGCATGCTGGATGCGCGCCGCCGCGTGAACCGCCTGCCGCTGGGCGCGGCCGCCCTGGCCGGCACCACCTTCCCGATCGACCGCCTGCGCGTGGCGCAGACGCTCGGCTTCGAGGATGTCTGCCACAATTCGCTCGACGCCGTCTCCGACCGCGATTTCGCGATCGAATTCACGGCGGCAGCATCGCTCATCATGATGCACGTCTCGCGCATGTCGGAAGAACTGGTCATGTGGATGAGCCCACGGGTCGGCTTCATCGACATCGCCGACCGCTTCTGCACCGGCTCGTCGATCATGCCGCAAAAGAAAAACCCGGACGTGCCGGAACTCGCGCGCGGCAAGACCGGCCGCGTGTATGGCCACCTCGCTTCCCTGCTGACCCTGATGAAAGGCCAGCCGCTGGCCTACAACAAGGATAACCAGGAAGACAAGGAACCGCTGTTCGACACCGTCGACACCGTGCTCGACACGCTGCGCATCTTTACGGACATGGCCGGCGGCATCACGGTGCAAGCCGAGAACATGCGCGCCGCCGCGCTGCAGGGCTATGCCACCGCCACCGACCTGGCCGACTACCTGGTCAAGAAGGGCCTGCCCTTCCGCGACGCCCACGAAGCCGTGGCCCACGCGGTGCGCGCCTGCGACGGGGCCGGCGTCGACCTGTCGGAGATGTCGCTCGCCACCTTGCAAGGCTTCTCGCCGCTGATCGAGGACGACGTCTTCGCCGTGCTGACGCTGGAAGGATCGGTTGCCGCGCGCGACCACGTTGGCGGCACCGCGCCGAACCAGGTGCGCAAGGCGATCGAACGCGTGCGCGGGCAACTGGCGGGGTAAGGCTGCCTAATGGGCGGCTTTCGATTTATCGTTGGCCGCCGTGTAACGTAATAACGTAGGGTGGAGTCCTGACTCCACGCGTTCACGACCTGAACCATGGAACCGTGTCCTCACGACCTGCGTCATGGCTAACCATAGCTCTGAACAGAGGCAGCGAACGCGTGGAGTCGGGGACTCCACCCTACGTTACACATCTGTCAACAGTAGAGCAGTTACTAGCCCTTCTATCCTCCCCGTTTATCGCGCCCGCGCTGCTTCGCGGCCTTCATCAACACCTTCCACTTCCCCCGATCCGCAATCCGCTCCAGCGCCGTCTGTTCGCTGCGGCGCGCTTCGCGCAGCAGCTTGCGGTAGTTGCGCAGGCGATCCGCGTCCACGATCCCGCGCACGGCGCAGCCGGGTTCGCCCTCGTGGCCGCAGTCGCGGAACTGGCAGCTTGCCGCCAGCGCGGCGATGTCGTCGAAGGAGAGCGCCAGTTCGTGCTCGTCCGCGTCGGGCTGCCAGGCGCGCAGGCCCGGCGTGTCGATGATGCAGGCGCCACCTGGGCAGCGGTGCAGCGAGCGCGCCGTGGTGGTGTGGCGGCCGTGGTCGTCGCCCTGGCGCGTGCCGCCGGTCGCCTGCGCGCTGCCGCTGAGCGCATTCGTCAGCGTCGACTTGCCCACGCCCGATGAGCCCAGCAGCACCAGCGTCTGGCCCGCGCCCAGCCAGGGCGCCAGGGGACCGGTGTCAAGCTGCCCGGCCGGATGCAGGGCCACGGCCGGCACGTCGGCGGGAATGCGCTCGCGCAAGCGGACGATCTTGTCCGCGGCGTCGCTGCCGATGTCGGACTTGGTCAGCACCATCACCGGCGCCACCCCGCAGGCGCGCACCAGCGCGATGTAGCGCTCCATGCGGCGCGGATTGAAGTCCTGGTCGAGGCCCATCAGCAGCAGGGCCGTATCGACGTTGCTGACCAGGATCTGGCGGCCTGCCGGGGTGCGGCGCGTCAGCCGGGTGAGCGGTTCCAGCACCGTGTCGACCCAGTGTTCGCCGCCATGCGGGCGGGCCAGTACCCAGTCGCCGACGGCAACCGGCATGCTGTGGCGCAGGTGGCGTGCGCCGAAGGCGGCGCTGCCGTCGTCCAGGTTCATCCAGTCGCGCTGGACTTCGGTGACGCGCGCGAGGCGCTGCGGCGGCGACATGGCCGCGAGTTGAGAAACGAAATGCTGCTTGAAGCCGATCCCGTGCAGGGTCGGAAAATCGATGTCGATCATGACGATGTGGTTCCAGTTCGATGCGCGCAAGGCGTGCGCGGGCGGCTGCGGCGCATGTGGCGTGCGCAGCGAGGTCGAAGCGTGGAAGGTCGGCGCTAACGCGCCCGCGGCATCGTCAGATGGCGGAACGGGTCAGGCGGCCGACCGGAAGGCGGTATCAGGCTGGTGCATGTGTCGTCTCCCCGTGGCATGTGAATGAAGGCCCATTCTGGCCGGGCCTGGCCATCCGGTCAAGGGCCGCGCGGCGGCCCCTGCCAGCTCAGATGCCCATCACGTATTGCTCGCTGCGCATCCGGCGCGCGGCGAACTCCACCGCGGCCCAGGCCAGCAGCAGCGGCAGCAGGCAGGTCAGCAGGTAGGGCAGCAGGCCGAGCGCCTGCCCTGCCGCGATCGACTGGAACATGGTCTGGTTCGACAGCACCGGCACCGCATACATCCAGGTGTCGACCCGCAGATCCAGGACGGGGATGACGATCATCGGCAGCATCGGCAGCATGGTCAGCATGGCGGCGCTGGCCTGCGCTTCCTTGAAGGTCTTCGAATTCATCGCCATCGCCACCTGCAGCGCGCCCACGAACAGGCACAGCGGCAGCGCGGCCAGGATCACGGCCAGCAGCATCGGCAGGCCGACGCGCCAGGACAGGCCGATCTCTTCCAGCGGCAGCACCGACAGCACGCCGTGCGCGACGACCAGCTCGAGCGCCAGGCCGATCGCCGCCAGCGCGGACGCCGCCAGCCACTTGCCCATGATGAGTTCACGTGCGCGCATCGGCTGCGCCATCAGCACTTCGAGCGAGCGCCGTTCGCGTTCGCCGGCGGTGCTGTCGATCGCCATCGACAAGCCGAAAATGAAGACCGGTATGAAGAACATCCCGAGGAAGCCGCCGATGCGCTTGCCCGCGCCGGCGCCGTCGCCTGTGTCATAACGCTCCAGGCGCAGTGGCGACAGGACGACCGCCGAGACGCCATGGGCGGCCAGGCGCGCGCCGGCGATGTTGTTGGCGTAGTCGCGCAGGATCGTTTCCACCTCGAGCCGCTGTTCGCTCTTCGCGGCCGAGGAATCGAACCACAGCTCGAGCGGCGCCGGGCGGATGTCGGCGTAATAGGCGGCGAATTCCGGCGCCAGCCTGAGCACGCCCACGACCTTCTTCTCGCGCAGCAGCGCCTTGATCCCGGCATCGTCCATCGGGCCGTGCTCGCTCACCTTGACGCTCTTTTCGCGCAGGCGCGCCAGCAGGTTCGGCGCCTGCGCGCCGCCGATGACGGCGAGCTCGATGCCGGCCTTCTCGGTGCGGGTGCCGCGTTCGATGCTGGTGTGCAGGAAGAAGCCGACCAGGGCCGGATACAGCAGGGTCAGCATCAGCAGCATGCTCAGGGTACGCTTGTCGCGCAGCGCCTCGAGCAATTCCTTTTTCATGATAACGATCCACAATGGCGTCATTCCCGATTTCATGCTGCGATCCCCTCTTCCGTGCCGACCAGGTGGACAAAGGCGTCCTCCAGGCTGGCGATTCCCGTTTGCCTGCACAGTTCCTGCGGCGAGCCCTGCGCCACGGTCTGCCCCTTGGCGATGACGATCACGTCGTCGCACAGCTGCGTCACTTCCTGCATCACGTGGGTGGCGAGGATGATGCAGCAGCCCTCGGCGCGCAGCGCCGCCAGCGCGCGCCGCAGCGCCCGCGTGCTCATCACGTCCAGGCCGCGCGTGGGCTCGTCGAGCAGCAGGTTGCGCGGCCGGTGCAGCAGCGTTCTCGCCAGCGCCACCTTGATGCGCTGCCCCTGCGAAAAGCCCTTGCAGGGACGCTCCAGGATGTCTTCCAGGCCCAGCAATTCGGTCACTTCGTCGGTGCGGTGCCCGATCTCCGCCAGACCCATGCCGTTGAGCTGGCCGAAGTAGCGCAGGTATTCGCGCGTGCTCAGGCGTTCGTAGAGGCCGAACTGGTCGGTCAGCAGGCCGATGCTGCGGCGCGCGCCGAGCGGGTCGCGGGCAGGGTCGACGCCGTCGATGGCGACCGTGCCACGGTCGCGCTGCAGCAGTCCGACCAGGGTGCGGATCAGGGTGGTCTTGCCGGCGCCGTTCGGGCCCAGCAGCGCGGTGGCGCGGCCGTCGGCGGCGGTAAAACTCACGCCGGCCAGTGCTTGCACCTGGCCGAAGCGTTTATGGATGTCTGCAACTTCGATCATGGCCTGCCTTTCAGGGATGGGTGCCGGCGTGGCCGAGCTGGAATGCGGGGATGGCGATCTCGCCCAGGCAGCGGCTGTCGAGCGCCGCCTCCGGCCGGTCGAGGAATTCGCGCAGCAGGCGCGGCGCGCAGCCGAGCGGCGAGACGCCGTGGCCGGCATGGCGCACGACCAGGTGCTGCGCCTTCGGCATGGTGCGGGCGGCGCTGGCGGCGCCGGACGGCGGCGTCACCGGGTCGAGCGCGCCCGACAGCAGCAAGGCCGGCGCCGCGATCGGCGTCGTGAGCGGCGCGGCGGCGGCCGGCACCTTCGCCAGCGGGCAGAGCGCGGCGAGGCGGCCGGCATGGCCGCGCAGGAAGGAGCCGCGCTCGTCGGCATCGCGCAGGGACGGCGTCAGGCGCGGGATGTCTTCCGCGCACACGACCGCCATGTACAGGGGCATGGCCAGATAGCCTTCCGGCGACAGGTCGGTGCCCGTAAAGCCGCGTGCGATGAACGGGCCCCAGTTGCCCTGGTAGGCACTGTGGATCAGGTAAGGCAGGCGCTGGCTCGTCTGCGGCGCATACAGGCTGTTGTGGATCGTGTAGACGAAGCGCAGGTTCGACAGCGCCTCCCGGGTCGGCTGTGCCGTGCGCGGATGGGCGAAGTCGAGGGTCACGCCGCCGGCGTTCACGCGCGCCAGCAGGGTCTCGAACTCGGCGCGCAGCGCGGGGAAAGCACGCGCACAAGCCGGATCGGCGGCGCAGCGCTCAAACACGCCGTCGAGGGCGCGCCGGGCGTTGTCGGCGCTGGCCGGAATCACGCGCTCGGGGGCGGCCACGCCGTCGAGGATCAGGGTGCGCACGCTGGCCGGATAGCTGCGCGCATAGTGCTGCCCGAGGCGGGTGCCGTAGGAACCGCCGAACACGTTGACCTTGCCGTAGCCCAGCGCCAGGCGCACGCGTTCGATGTCGTGCGCGGCGTTCGCGGTGGTGTAGAGGGCGAGCGGATGGGGCAGCGTGCCGAGGCAGCGGGCGAACGCGGTGCGCATGGCGGCTTCGTCCGCCGCCTCGTCGATCGGACTCCCGGGGCAGCGCAGCTTGCCCGACAGGCCGGTGCCGCGCTGGTCGATAAAGACGATGTCGCGGGTGGCGCGCACCCGCTGGAACACGGTGGCATGCATGCCCGCCAGGCTCGATCCCGCCTCGCCCGGCCCGCCGGCCAGCACGAACAGCGGATCGGCGCTGGCCGCCGGGCGGAAGGCCGGCGCAACGGTCACGTGAATCTTGAGCTGGGCGCCGCCTGGCTGCTGCGGGTCGAGCGGCACCGCGACAGCGTGGCAGCGCAGGGCCTCCTTGCTGCCCGGCAGATGGCATTCGCGCCCGGCGCTGGCCGCCTGCGCCCAGGCCGGGACGTAAAACATCAGGGCGAGCACCGCCCATGAAATCCGAAATTTCATTTTTTAACTCCTTGGAGAAGGTGAAAGGGGTGCCTGGCGGCCTACGGCGTTCGGTTACGCAGCCGGCGTATGCGCAGCACCAGGCGCACCACCGGATACAAATTGAAGAACACCACCGCCAGCATCAGGGCAATGTCGGCGGGCGAGTCCCACAGGGTCGCGCCGCGCCTGAACAACGCAAGGAAAAAGATCAGCCAGACCAGGGCGAACAGCCACAGCAGGCGCTGGTACTTGCGGATGTGCGATTCGGTATCGGTGAAGATCTCGGTCGGCCGGCCGGCCCGTGCCGGCGCGCGCCAGAACTGCCAGCCCAGGTAGTAATCGACCCGCTCCCAGCCGGCGTCGGCGAACAGCTGGACGTAATCAGGCGCGACGCGCTTCGTCTGGAAATCGAGGCGGTAGGCCATCTCGGCCGGCGCGCCGCGCTTGAAGACGAAGCGGCAGCGCACCCACTGCACCTTGTGCAGGTGCAGGCCCTGGCGCGCCATGTCTTCGAGCCAGCGTTCGAGCGCATGGTCGGCGTCGTCCCAATAAAACCTGAGTTTGCTGACGAATTGGTCGCTCATGCTGCTTCTGCCTTCTTCAAAGTGGAAACGAACTGGGCGCCATTGCGCACCATGATCTGCAAACGGCGCACCTGCTCGGCCAGCACCTCGCGGCCGCTTGCGGTGAGCGCATAGGACTTGCGGCGCGCCTCTTCCCTGACCATCGCGATCAGGCCCTGCTTCTCCAGCGTGGAAAAGGCGCCATACAGGGTGCCCGGGCCGATGAGCACCGTGCCCGCGCTGATCGCCTCGACCTTCTGCATGACCGAATAGCCGTGCAGGGGCTCCTCGAGGGCGACCAGGATGTAATAGGTCGCCTCGGACAAGGGAAGGTATTTCGAGTAATCCGTTACTGCCATGCCGCGCTCCTGACGCTTTACATTGAAACCCGATATACCTAGGCTCGATACATTGAGTTACGATATATCGGGTTACGACATAGTAGCAGTGCGAAATGTTTTGTCAACAAGAAAAAGCCGACTCACGCCGGACAATGTGCGGACGAGCCCATGGGTGGAAGTCGATTACACTTGGTTAATCAATTCGCCATCGACCGCCATGCTCCCGACTGCCGCCCTCCGCTCCGCCTTCACACCCACCGGCACCCTGCGCGCCGCCATCAACCTGGGTAATCCCATCCTGGCCCAGCGCGATGCGGCGGGCGCCGCAGCCGGCGTCTCGGTCGACCTGGCGGCAGGGCTTGCCCGCCTGCTGGGCGTGGAACTGGAACTGGTGGTCGTGGACACCGCCGCCAGGTCGGTCGAAGTCGTGGCCGGCGGCGAGGCCGACGTCGGCTTCTTCGCCATCGACCCGCTGCGCGGCGAGCACATTGCGTTTACGGATGCCTATGTCCTGATCGAAGGCTGCTACCTGGTGCGCGAGGATTCGCCGATCCGCGCCAACGACGAGGTCGACGCCGGGGCGCACCGCGTCGTGGTCGGCCAGGGCAGCGCCTACGACCTGTACCTGAGCCGCAGTTTGCAGCACGCGCGGATCGTGCGCGCACCGAGCTCGCCCGCGGTGGTCGCCACCTTCGTCGCGGAAGATGCCGACGTCGCAGCCGGCGTCAGGCAGCAGCTGGAAGCCGATGCGCGGCGCCTGGGCGGCCTGCGCCTGCTGGACGGGCGCTTCATGGTGATCCGGCAGGCGATGGGCGTGCCGAAAAGCCGCGGGCCGGAGGCAGCCGCCTTCCTCGCCGGCTTCGTCGAAGAGATGAAAGCAAACGGTGTTGTCGCCGCGGCGCTGGCGCGGCACCGGATCGAAGGGGCCTCGGTGGCGCCGCCGGCCGGCGCCTGAACCGGTACACATTGCGCGCGACGGCCTGCTATCCGTTCTCGTAGCATGCAATCTGGTGTATTCAGGTGACCGTGCAATGCCTACCGACTTCCCTCGCCCGACGCTTTCGCGTTCCTGCTGTCCGTCGCCGGCGCCAGCAACTCCTCGATCGTGATCGTCGATGCCGTCCAACCCGACACCCCCATCGTCTTCGTCAACCCTTCCTTCGAGAAGATGACGGGCTATGCGCTGCAGGAGGTGCTCGGCCGGAACTGCCGTTTCCTGCAGGGCGAGGATCGCGACCAGCCCGGCCGGGCGGTGATTCGCGCGGCGCTACGCGATGGCGCCGCCTGCGAATGCGTGCTGCGCAACTACCGCAAATCCGGCGCCATGTTCTGGAACAAGCTCTACTTTTTCCCGATCCGGCGCGCCGGCGGCGACATCAGCCATTTCGTCGGCGTCCAGCACGACGTGACGCTAGAACGGGAACTGCTCGCGGATCTCGAACGCACGGCAAGCGAACGCGCCCGTCTCATCGGGGAACTCGAGCTGCAGCGGCGCCAGCTGGAACAGCTGTCGCGCGACCTGCTCACGGTGCAGGAAAACGAACGCAAGGCCCTGGCGCGCGAGCTGCACGACGAACTCGGGCAGCGCATGACGGTGCTGAACCTCCTGCTGCACCGCACGCTTCCCCATCTGGAGGCGGAAGAAGGACGCGCGCTGTGGACGAAGGCGGAGCAGGAACTGGGCGGCCTGATCGAACTGGTGCGCGGCATGTCGGCCTCGCTGCGCCCGCCCGGCCTGGACTTCTTCGGACTGGAACCGACGATCCGCCAGTTGCTGGCGCGCCAGTTCGAAGGCGGCCCGGCCTGGATCTTCGAGTATGCCGGCCTGCCGCAACGGCTGGCGCCGGCGGTCGAGATCGGCGTGTTCCGCATCGTCCAGGAAAGCGTGACCAACATCGTGCGCCATGCGGATGCGCGCCATGTGGTCGTGGAAATCAACGGCGGCGCCGACGGCAGCGAACTCGAGCTGGTGGTGCGCGACGACGGCGCCGGTTTCGATGCCGCCAACTGGCGCGAGCGCGCCGCTCGCGCGGGGCGTACCGGCCTGGCCGGCATGGGCGAGCGTATCCAGCTGCTCGGCGGCCAGTTCCAGGTCGACAGCACACCTGGCCAGGGCACGCGCATCGCGGCGACCCTGCGCCTGCAACCGGCGCCGCCAGGCCAGCACGGTTGAAACCGGCACAGAGCGCCAGCCCTTGCCCCTATACACTTGCTTCATTAATCAAATTTGCGGGGAACGCGATGCAACGCTACAAGAACCTGAGCGGCGAATCCGGCGTCGTCGCCTACGAGATCGGCGACCGCGCGATCACGATCCGTTTCATGAACGGCGACCGCTATCTCTACACCGACCAGAGCGCCGGCGCCGAAAACATCGCCGAGATGCAGCGGCTGGCGACGCTGGGCAGCGGCCTGTCGACTTTCATCAGCCAGATCGTCCGCGAGCGCTACGCGCGCAAGCTCGATTGAGGCGCGCCATGACTGCTTCCACGTCTACTTCCACGGCGCTGCCCGACCGCGCCTTTGCCGCCTTCCTGTTCGACATGGACGGCACCATCCTCACCTCGATCCGCTCCGCCGAGCGGGTGTGGACGGCCTGGGCGACGCGCCACCAGCTCGACGGCGAGACCTTCCTGCCGACCCTGCACGGCAAGCGCACCCACGACACCATCCGCCAGCTCGGCCTGCCCGGCGTCGATCCGATCGCGGAAGCGGCCTGGATCACGGCGGCCGAGATCGAGGACGTCGCCGACATCGAGGCCATCCAGGGCGCGGCCGATTTCCTCGCCAGCCTGCCGCCGGAGCGCTGGGGCATCGTCACCTCGGCGCCGCGCGCGCTGGCGCAGGCGCGTCTTGCGGCCGCCGGCCTGCCGTCGCACCGCCTGCTGGTGGCGGCCGAAGATGTCGAGCGCGGCAAGCCGGCGCCCGATCCCTTTCTGCTGGGCGCGCGCAAGCTGGGGGTCGAGCCGGCCGATTGCCTGGTGTTCGAGGATACCCAAACGGGGCTGCGCGCCGCGGCGGCAGCCGGGATGGAGGCCATCGTGGTGACGGTGACGCATACGCATCCGATGGAAACGGATGTAGTGAGCGTGCTCGATTATGCGGATTTGCGGGTGAAACTTAGCGCGGAGGGCTTGTTGCAAATCACCCGCGTAAAGTAGGGGTAATCGGGGCCAATGGCCCCGATTACGGGTTTACCGGGCATGCCCACGTTACGGAACTACTCGTGCCGATACACCCGCTGGTCCAGCGTCTGCTCTTCCGTCGGCGGCTGGGGCACCGGCGTAGCAGCTCCCTCCCGTTTCGGATACGGCGTCCCATCCTTGTGCGTGTAGCTGTCGGTCGCGCCGTCGTACATCAGGTCGATGTCCGGATAGGTCGCCTTGTCCTCGGGCACGTTCGGCCCCACCGCCAGGAACAGCGCATTGCCCCAGCTGCGGTTGACCAGGTGGTGGCCGTTCGGCCGCCCGGCCGGGAAGGCGGCATAGTCGCCGGCGCGCATCAGGGTCTCGCCCTCGTCGGTTACCAGGGTCAGTTCGCCCGACACGACCATGACGAACTCGTCTTCATGGGTGTGCCAGTGGCGCTGCGACGAGGCCGCGCCCGGCTTCAGTTCGACCAGGTTGACGCCGAATTGCGTCAAGCCGCCGGCCGCGCCCAGCGCCTGGCGGCTGCGTCCGTTGACGATGTCGGCGAACGGTTCCGGATAGCCGGTGCCGGTCAGCACGGGGATACTGCTCAAATCTAACCGCGACATACTCGTTCCTTAGGAATGGGGGAGCCTCGAAAGCAGCCGGCCCCCCTCGATCCCGAGAAAGGCTTAGCTCGCGCGTTTCTGTACCAGCGTCAGGATATCGTAACTTGCCACCAGTTCGTCGTTCTGGTTGGTGACCTGCACGTCCCAGGCCACCACACCCTGGCCACGGCCCTGTTCGTCGCTGCGGTTGCGGTCGACCTTGCGCTTGCAGGTCAGGCGCGCGCGGATGGTGTCGCCGATCGCCACCGGCGCCACGAAGCGCAGGTTGTCGAGGCCGTAGTTCGCCAGTACCGGGCCCGGCGCCGGCGAGACGAACAGGCCGGCCGCCGCCGACAGCACGAAGTAGCCGTGCGCGATGCGCTTGCCGAACTGGGTGTCCTTGGCTGCGATCTCGTCGAAGTGCATGTAGAAATAATCGCCCGAGACGCCGCCGAAATTCACGATGTCCGCTTCGCTCACGGTGCGGCGGTGGGTCAGCAGCGAGTGGCCGATCTCCAGCTCCTCGAAATGGCGGCGGAACGGGTGGACTTCCGTTTCCTTGACCGCCGCGCCGCGCACATATTCGCCGGTCACCGCCGTCAGCATGGTCGGCGAGCCCTGCACCGCCGCGCGCTGCAGGAAGTGTTTGACGGCGCGGATGCCGCCCAGCTCCTCTCCGCCGCCGGCGCGGCCCGGGCCGCCGTGCTTCAGCTGCGGCAGCGGCGAGCCGTGGCCGGTGGAATCGACTGCCGATTCGCGGTCGAGGATGTGCACGCGTCCGTGCGAAGCGGCCGCGATCGGCACCGCGTAGGCCGCGATCGCCGGATCCTTGGTAGCGAGCGTCGTGACCAGGCTGCCGCGCCCCAAAGCGGCCAGGTGCAGGGCCTCGTCGATGTCGCGGTAGGTCATCATCGTGCTGACCGGGCCGAAGGCCTCGATGTCGTGCACGGCTGTGTTGATGGACGCATTGCGGCACAGGAGCAGGGTCGGTGAGAAGAAGGCGCCGCTGGCGCAGTTTTCACCCACCGGATTGAAGCCGTGGTGCGCGCCGAAGACGATCTCATTGCCGCGTGCGAGCATCTCCAAGCGTTCCGACACGTCGCGGTGCTGATCCATCGAAGCCAGCGCGCCCATGCGTACGCCTTCCATCTTCGGATTGCCGACGACGATTTTCGAAAGCCGGTCGCGCAGGCGCTCGCCCAGCGCATCGACGTGCTGCTCGGGCACGATGACGCGGCGGATCGCCGTGCACTTCTGGCCGGCTTTACCCGTCATCTCGCGCGCGACTTCCTTCACGAACAGGTCGAACTCCGGATCGTCCGGGCTCACGTCCGGCGCCAGGATGGCGGCGTTGAGCGAGTCCGCTTCGGCCGTGAACGGCACCGATTCGCGGATCAGGTTGGGGTTGGCACGCAGCTTGGCCGCGGTGTCGGCCGAGCCCGTGAACGTGACGGCGTCGAAGCCGGTGAGGCGGTCGAGCAGGTCGCCGGTCGAGCCGATCACGAGTTGCAGCGAACCCTCGGGCAGCAGGCCGGATTCCTGCATCATTTTTACTACCGCATGGGTCAGGTAGCTGGTCGCAGTCGCCGGTTTGCCGATGCAGGGCATGGCGGCCAGGAAGCTCGGCGCGAATTTCTCGAGCAGGCCCCAGATCGGGAAGTTGAAGGCGTTGATGTGCACGGCCAGGCCGCCCTTCGGCACCAGGATGTGGGTACCGGCGAAGCCGCCGCGTTTACCCAGGTTGAGCGCCGGGCCTTCGTGCAGCACGTTCGAGGACGGCAGTTCGCGCGAGCCCATGCTGGCGTAGGCGAACAGAGTGCCGATGCCGCCTTCGACGTCGACCCAGCTGTCGGGACGGGTGGCGCCGGTGAGATGGGAGATCTCGTACAGCTCTTCCTTCCGTTCCATCAGGTACAGCGCCAGGGCTTTCAGGCGCTGGGCGCGGGTCTGGAAGTCGAGCTTCATCAGGCCGGGCACGCCCGTCTTGCGGGCATAGGTGACGGCTTCGTCGAAGTCGATCTTTTCGGCGTGGGTGTGGTACAGCAGCTGGCCGTCGAGGGCGCCGTGGAGGGGCGCGGCGGCTTCCTGGCCGATCCAGCGGCCGGCGATCCAGCTTTGCAGGGTGCTTGGCGGGGTGCTTACATGAGCCATGTTTTGTCTCCTCAGGATTTGTTTAGGCAGGTGGTGTGCAGGCGCTGCACCGCGTGGGCGGAGCCCGACACACCCGGAATTGAGGCCACTGGCCTCAATTCCCCCTACAAAAAGATTATTTTTTGGGGGCGTGGCCGCCGGTGGTGCTGAAATCGAAGACGGGACGGTTCGGTTCGATTTCCGTGAACGCTTCGACCTCGCGCATCGTGTTCAGGGAACGCGTCGTCAGCTGGTGGTACTGGCTCGTACCGAAACTCTTCCACTTGATATCCTCGTCCGTCAACGCGCGCATCACCTTGGCGGGCGTGCCCATGACCATGCTGCGCGGCGGGATGACCATGCCGGCTTTTACGAAACTCATGGCGGCGACGATCGATTCTTCGCCCACCACGGCGCCGTCCATGACGACGGCATTCATGCCGACCATGGCGTTGCGGCCCACGCGGCAGCCGTGCAGCACGGCGCCGTGGCCGATGTGGCCGTCGACTTCGATCACGGTCTCGCCGTCCTCGAAGCCGTGCATCACGCAGCAATCCTGCACGTTGGCGCCCTCTTCCAGGATCAGGCGGCCGAAGTCGCCGCGCAAGGAGGCCAGCGGGCCGATGTAGCAGCGCGGCCCGATGATGACGTCGCCAATGATGACTGCCGTCGGATGCACGTAGCTGGTCGGGTGAATGACCGGGCGCACGCCGTCGATTTCATAAACCTTCACCATGATCAGACTCGCTCGATGATGAGGGCGATGCCCTGGCCGACGCCGATGCACATCGTGCACAGCGCGTAGCGGCCGCCGGTGCGCTGCAACTGGTAGACCGCGGCGGTGACCAGGCGGGCGCCGGACGCGCCCAGCGGGTGGCCCAGCGCGATCGCGCCGCCGTTCGGGTTCACGTGCTCGGCATCGTCCGCAAGTCCCAGGTCGCGCATCACGGCCAGGCCCTGGGCGGCAAAGGCTTCGTTCAGTTCGATGACATCCATCTGGCCGATGGTGAGACCCGTCTGCGCCAGCACTTTCTTCGTCGCCGGCGATGGCCCGAAGCCCATGATCCGCGGTGGCAGGCCGGCGGTCGCCATGCCGACGATGCGGGCGCGCGGGCGCAAGCCGAAGCGCTCGGCGGCGGCGCCGGACGCGATCAGCAGCGCGCAGGCGCCGTCGTTCACGCCGGAGGCGTTACCGGCGGTGACGGTGCCGTCCGGCGTCACGACGCCTTTCAGTTTCGCCAGCGCCTCGATGGTGGTGTCCGGACGCGGATGTTCATCCGTGTCGAACACCCGCGACTCGCCCTTTTTCGAATGCAGGGTCACATGCACGATCTCGTCCTTGAACAATCCCGCGGCATGCGCGCGCGCCCAGCGCTGCTGGCTGCGAATGGCGAAAGCGTCCTGGTCGGCGCGGTTGACGTTGAAATCCTTCGCCACGTTCTCGGCCGTTTCGGGCATCGAGTCGATGCCGTATTTCGCCTTCATCAGCGGATTGACGAAGCGCCAGCCGATGGTCGTGTCCTCGATCTTGGCCGCGCGCGAGAAGGCGGAATCGGCCTTGCCCATCACGAAAGGTGCGCGCGTCATGCTTTCCGAGCCGCCGGCGATGATCAGCTGCGCTTGTCCCGACAGGATGGCGCGGCCGGCCAGGCCGACCGCGTCCAGGCTCGATCCGCACAGGCGGTTGATCGTATTGCCCGGCACTTCAGGCGGCAGGCCGGCCAGCAGCCCGGCCATGTGGCCGACGTTGCGGTTGTCCTCGCCGGCCTGGTTGGCGCAGCCCCAGTACAGGTCGTCGACGCTGGCCCAGTCGACGCCCTTGTTGCGCTCGATGAGGGCGGCGATCGGCAGTGCAGCCAGGTCGTCGGCGCGCATGGAGGCCAGGGAGCCGCCGTAGCGGCCGAAGGGGGTGCGGACGGCGTCGCAGATGAATGCGTCGTTCATGTGTGTCTCCTCTTATTTTTCAGGTATTTTTGGAACGCTTGTCGAGCACGCGCCGTGCCTTGCCGGTCATCGTGCGCTCGATGCCCATCGGCGGCGTCAGGGTGACCTTGGTGCTCACGCCGACATAGGTCTTGATGCAGTGCTGCAGTTCCTTGGCCAGCGCGGCGATGCTGTCCTGGGTGTGCGTGTTTTCCTTCAGCTCGCCGAAGACTTCGAGCGTGTCGAGATGACCGTCGCGCGCCACCACCAGCTGGTAATGCGGCGCCAGCGCCGGCATCTTCAACACCAGTTCCTCGATCTGGCTCGGGAACACGTTCACGCCGCGGATGATCAGCATGTCGTCCGAGCGGCCCGTGATTTTTCCCATGCGCCGCATCGAGCGCGAGGTCGGCGGCAGCAAACGCGTCAGGTCGCGCGTGCGGTAGCGAATGATGGGCAGCGCTTCCTTCGAAAGCGAAGTGAACACCAGTTCGCCTTCTTCACCGTCGGGCAGCACTTCGCCGGTATCCGGGTCGATGATCTCGGGATAGAAGTGGTCTTCCCAGATGACCGGGCCATCCTTGCTCTCGATGCATTCGCTTGCCACGCCCGGGCCCATCACTTCGGACAGGCCGTAGATGTCGACCGCGTCGATACCGGCCTCCGTTTCGATGGTGCGGCGCATCTCGTTCGTCCACGGCTCGGCCCCGAAGATGCCGACCTTCAGCGAGGAAGCCGTCGGATCCATCCCCTGGCGCTTGAATTCCTCGACGATATTCAGCATGTACGAGGGCGTAACCATGATGATCGAGGGCTGGAAATCGCAGATCAGCTGCACCTGCTTTTCCGTCTGCCCGCCCGACATCGGGATCACCGTGCAGCCCAGGCGCTCGGCGCCGTAGTGGGCGCCGAGGCCGCCCGTGAACAGGCCGTAGCCGTAGGCGATGTGCACCATGTCGCCGCGGCGTCCGCCGGCCGCGCGGATCGAGCGCGCCACCACATCGGCCCAGGTATCGATGTCCTTCTGGGTGTAGCCGACCACGGTCGGCCGTCCGGTCGTGCCGGACGAGGCGTGCACGCGCACCACCTGCTCGCGCGGCACGGCGAACAGGCCGAACGGGTAGTTGTCGCGCAGGGTCTTCTTCTCGGTGAAAGGGAACTTCGCCAGGTCGGACAGCGATTTCAGGTCGCCCGGATGGACGCCGGCTTCGTCGAAGGCCTTGCGGTAGTGCGGCACATTGTCGTAGGCGTGCTGCAGCGACCAGCGCAGGCGTTCGAGCTGCAGCGCCTGAAGCTCGTCGCGGCTGGCGCGTTCGATCGGCTCCAGATCGTCGGGCGTGGGATGACGTTGCACCATTCTCGGACTCCTTTCAGCGTTTGGATTTATGCGGCGAGGCCGGCGGGGTTGGCGGGGTTAGCGGGGTTAGCGGGGTTAGCTACTTCGGCCACCATGCCGCTCACGCGGTGCGACTTGCCGCGGAACAGGGCGATCGTGCGCCCTTCTTCGTTTTTCACCGTGACGTCGTAGACGCCGGTCTTGCCGGCCAGCGCCTGCTCGACCGCTTCGGCCACCAGCAGGTCGCCTTCGCGGCCGGGCGCCAGGTAGTCGATCGTGCAGCCGGCGCCGACCGTGTTGAAATTGTGCGAATTGCAGGCGAAGGCAAAGGCGCTGTCGGCCAGCATGAAGATGAAGCCGCCGTGGCAGGTGGCATGCCCGTTGAGCATGTCGCCGCGCACGCGCATCGACATGCGTGCATAGCCGGGGCGGATGGCGTCGAGCGTCATGCCCAGCGCCTGGCTGGCCGGGTCGCGCTCGTACATGGTCTTGCCGGCCAGTTCGGCCAGTGCTTGCGGATTGCTGTGCTGCTCGTTATGCATGAAAGCGGGCTCCGATCGGGTTGGCGGCGAGTTTGCGGCGCAAGAGCGGCGAGACGCGGTAGCGCTCCTCGCCATAGGTGGCGCCGAGATTGGCCAGGACGGCGACGATGTGGGCGAGGCCGACGCTGTCGGCCCAGGCCAGTGGGCCGCGCGGGTAGTTCACGCCCTTCTGCATCGCGATGTCGACCGCGCTCGCACTGCACACGCCCTGGTTGACGGCGTCGGCCGCCTCGTTGGCGAGCATGGCGACGGTGCGCATCACGGCCATGCCGGGCACGTCGTCCAGGCGCGTGACCGTGAAGCCGGCCGCCTGGAACAGGCCGACGGCGGCCTGGTAGGCCTCTTCGCTGCACTGGTCGGCGCGCGCCAGCGCGATGCGCGTCGCATTGGCATGGTCGAACAGCAGGTCGTAGACCACCGTGTTCGGGTGCTTGTTGGCGGCCGCGCGCTCGGTGGCGCTGCGTCCGTCGGTGAGGAAGATCGCCGCGCCGTTGGTGTGGAAGGCCGGCGCCTCGTGCTTCTCGGCGCCGTGCAGCGGCTCGCGGTGGGCGACGGTAAAACCGGCGATGGCCAGGCGCGCCTCCATCGGCGACAACACGCTGCTCGTGACTTCGCGCGCCACGCTGATGCCGACCGTGTGCGGACGCACGGCATGCGGCTCGGTCTGCACGCTTGGTTTCGCGGCATCGTCGCCATAGCGGTAGAAACCGCGCCCGGACTTACGGCCAAGGAAACCGGCGTTCACCAGTTCCTGCTGCAGCACCGAGGGCGTGAAACGGCCGTCGCCGAAATAAGCCGCGTGCACCGATTGCGTGACCGAGAAATTGACGTCGTGGCCGATCAGGTCCATCAGCTCGAAGGGGCCCATGCGAAAGCCCCCGCAGTCGCGCATGACCGCGTCCAGCGTGGGCGCATCGCCCGCGCCTTCCTGCAGAAGGCGCAGCGCTTCGGCGTAATACGGACGGGCGACGCGGTTGACGATGAAGCCGGGCGTCGACTTCGCGTGCACCGGATCCTTGCCCCAGGCGAGCGCGGTGGCGTGGACGGTGTCGGCAACGCTTTTATCAGTGGCCAGGCCACTGATGACTTCGACCAGCGCCATCAGCGGCACCGGATTGAAGAAGTGCATGCCGACCAGGCGTTCCGGATGGCGCAGCGGCGCCGCGATCGCGGTGACCGAGATCGAGGAGGTGTTGGTGGCGAGGATGCAGCGCGCGTCGACGATGCCTTCCAGCTCGGCGAACAGCGTACGCTTGGCCTCCAGGTTCTCGACGATGGCTTCCACCACCAATGCCGCGTCCTTCACTTCCGCCAGCGAGCCGACGGCCTGCAGGCGCTCGCGCGCGAGATCGGCTTCCGCCGCGCCCATGCGGCCCTTGTCGACCAGCTTCGCGTACACCTTGCCGATCTCGGCGATGGCCTTGGCGGCGGCCTCGGGCCGCGTGTCGAACAGGCGCACCTCGTGACCGCTGCTGGCCGCCACCTGGGCAATGCCCGCGCCCATGGCGCCGCTGCCGATGACGGCGACGACGCTGCCCTTTGCCAGTCCCGTCATGCCTACTCTCCCTTGAACTGCGCCGGGCGCTTGGCGATGAAGGCGGCGACGCCTTCGCGGTAGTCGTGGCTGTAGCCGAGTTCGCGCATCATCTCGCCTTCCAGCTTGAGCTGCTCGGGCAGGGTGTTGGCGTAGCTGGCCTGCAGCGCCTTCTTGGTGAAGGCGAGGCCTTTCGTCGGCGCGCTGGCGAAGTGGTCGGCCATGGCCATGGCCTCGTCCATCAGCGCCTCGTCCGGGACGCAGCGCCAGATCAGGCCCCACTCTTCCGCCTTTTCGGCCGAGAGTTTTTCGCCCAGCATGGCCAGGCCCGTGGCGCGCGCATGGCCGATCAGGCGCGGCAGGTGCCAGGTGCCGCCGGTGTCCGGGATCAGGCCGAGTTTGCAGAAGGCTTCGATGAAGCTGGCCGACTTCGCGGCCAGCACGATGTCGCAGGCCAGGGCCAGGTTGGCGCCGGCGCCGGCGGCCACGCCGTTGACGGCGCAGATCACCGGCATTGGCAGGCCGCGCAGGGTGAGCACCAGCGGCGCATAGAATTTTTCCACCGATTCGCCCAGGTCGACGCCCGGCGCACCCGGCGCCACGGCGCGGTCGCCCAGATCCTGGCCGGCGCAGAAACCGCGGCCGGCGCCGGTCAGCACCAGCACGCGCACCGATGTATCGGCTTGCAGCTTGTCGAGCGCGTCGCGCACTTCCAGGTGCATGGCCTGGGTAAAGCTGTTCAGGCGGTCGGGGCGGTTCAGCGTCAGGACGGCGACGCCATTCTTGATGGTGAACAGGATCGATTCGTAGCTCATGGTGTCTCCTCCAGTTTTTGGCTTTATTTACTCGTGCTGGTCGAAATCGACGATGACGTTGTCGGTGATCGGGAAGGCCTGGCAGGAGAGCACGAAGCCGCGCGCGACTTCGTAGTCTTCCAGCGCATAGTTCACGTCCATCTCGACATTGCCTTCGACGACCTTGCAGCGGCAGGTCGAGCAGACCCCGCCCTTGCAGGAGTAGCGCATGTCGATGCCGGCGCGCAGGCCGGCGTCCAGGATCGATTCCTTGTCCTTCTCCATCGTGAAACTGGCGGCGCTGCCGTCCATGATGACGGTGACTTCGGTCTGCTGCCGGGTTCCTTGCGCTGCCGGGTGCGGCTTGCGCATTGCTCCATCAGCGTGCTTCGGAATGCTGGCCGCGAACAGCTCGATGCGGATCTTTTCCTTGGCCATGCCGGCGTCCTGCAGCGACTTCGAGACGCCGTGCATCATGTCTTCCGGGCCGCAGATGAAGGCGACGTCGATGTCCTCGGCATTGATCCAGCTTTTCAGGAAGGCGCTGCACTTCTCGCCCGTGATGCGGCCATTGAACAGCTCGATGTCCTGCTGCTCGCGGCTCATCACATAGACCAGCTTCAGGCGGCCCATGTAGATGTCCTTCAGGTCGGTCAGCTCGTCGCGGAAGATGACCGACGAGGACGCGCGGTTGCCGTAGACGAGGGTGAAGCGGCTCTTCGGCTCGGCCAGCAGGGTGGTCTTGATGATCGAGAGGATCGGCGTGATGCCGCTGCCGGCGGCGAAGGCCAGGTAGTGGCGCTCGCTATCCGGGTCGAGCGGCACGTTGAAGTGGCCCATCGGCGGCATGACTTCCAGCGTGGCGCCCGGCTCCAGGTTTTCGTTGGCCCAGTTCGAGAACAGGCCGCCGGAGGTGCGCTTGATCGCCACGCGCAGCTGCTCGTCCTGCACGGCCGAGCAGATCGAATAGGAACGGCGCACGTCCTCGCCGTCGATCATGGCGCGCAGCGTCAGGTGCTGGCCCTGCTGGTAGGCGAAGGTGGATTTCAGTTCGGGCGGCACGGCGAAGGTGACGGCGACGGCGTCGCGCGTCTCGTGCTTCACCTTGGCCACGGTGAGTGGATAGAATTTGCTCATGGCGTCTCTTTGTCGCTTGGTGCACTTAATGGCACTTGAAGTAATCGAAGGGTTCGCGGCAATCCAGGCATTTGTACAAGGCCTTGCACGGGGTCGAACCGAACTGGCTGGTGAGCTGGGTGTGCTTGCTGCCGCAGTTCGGGCAGGCGACTTCCGGCTCCACGAAGGCTTTGCGCTTTACTCCGCCGCGCAGACCGCTGATGTCAATGGCCTGCTGCACCGGCGGCGCGATGCCGTAGCCTTTCAACGCGGCCCTGCCGGCCTCGCTCATCCAGTCGGTCGTCCAGGCCGGCGACAGGCGGCTCACCAGCTTGACCTTTTCCAGGCCGTGCGCGTGCAGGGCTTCGGTGACGGCTTCGCTGATCACCTGCATCGCCGGACAGCCGGAATAGGTCGGCGTGATCGTCACGACCCACTCGTCGCCGACAAGGGCGACGTCGCGCACGATGCCGAGGTCGACCACCGAGATCACCGGAATCTCGGGGTCTGGCACCTCGCCGAGCCAGGCCCAGACCTGGTCGACCGTGGCGGTGCTCGCTGCTGCGCTCATTGCCGGCTCCCTACCACTCGGCGCCGGGATAGGCGCGCTGCAGGAACTGCATCTCGGCCAGGATGAAGCCGAGGCGCTCGGAGTGGCGGCCCTGCTTGCCGCCGCGCTGCATGTACGCGTCCGGCGAAGGCATGCTCAAGGTGGCCTCGGCCAGGATCTCGCTCACGTGCTCGAGGAAGGCGGCGCGCAGGCCTTCGAAGCGCGGGGCGACGCCCTGCTCGACCATGGCGTTGTCGATCTCGTCGTAAATAAACACTTCGCCGCTGTACATCCAGAGGTCGTCCAGCGCCGCCTGCATCTTGGCGTGGCTGACGTCGGTGCCGTCGCCCAGGCGCACCACCAGGTCGCCGCTGCGGCGCAGGTGGTAGGTGACTTCCTTGAACGACTTTTCGGCGATCTCGGCGATGCGCGGGTCGCTGGACTGGAGCAGCCCCTGCATCAGGAAGTAGTGCCAGGTATCGAACAGGAACTGGCGCATCATCGTCTCGGCATAGCTGCCGTTGGGCTGCTCGACCAGCAGGACGTTGCGGTAGTCGTGAGCATCGCGACCGAAGGCGAGCTTGTCCTCGTCGCGTCCCTGCCCTTCGAGTTCGCCGGCATAGGTCAGCCACATGCGGGTCTGGCCCAGCAGGTCGAGCGCGACGTTGGTCAGCGCCATGTCCTCTTCCAGCGCCGGGCCCTTGCCGCACAACTGGCTGAGCTGCTGCGAGAGGATCAGGGCATTGTCGCCCTGGCGCAGGAGATACTGGATTTTTGCGTCCATAAGGTTGGTCTCCAACTGCGCGCTCACAGGTTCTTGACTTCTTCTGGCATCGGGAAGAAGGTCGGGTGGCGGTAGACCTTGCTGTTGGCCGGCTCGAACAGGGCTTCCTTGTCGGACGGGCTGGAAGCGACGATGTCGGCGGCGCGCACGACCCAGATCGAGACGCCTTCGTTGCGGCGCGTGTAGACGTCGCGCGCGTTGTTGATCGCCATTTCGGCGTCAGGGGCGTGCAGGCTGCCGACGTGCTTGTGGGCGAGGCCGTGCTGGCTGCGGATGAAAACTTCCCACAGGGGCCATTCTTTGCTCATGGTATGTCTCCGGTGTTTCTATTTTGTTGACGTTCGCGGGCGATGCTGCTTCGTGTTCGACGAAGCAGGCGCTGCACCGCGTGGGCACGGAGTGCCCACCCTACGGTACACATCCGCCGCGGTTTACGCGGCAGATGCCATTAAGCGGCGGCTTTGCGGGCTGCTGCTTTTTCGGCGTGGGCGACCAGGGCCTCGCGGAACCATTCGCCGTCGTCCCAGGCTTTCACGCGCGTGCGCAGGCGCTCGCGGTTGCAGGGACCGTTGCCCTTCAGGACGTTGTGGAATTCGCTCCAGTCGATCTCGCCGAATTCGTAGTGGCCCGTTTCCTCATTGAATTTGAGGTCAGGGTCGGGGATCGTCAGGCCGAGGTATTCGGCTTGCGGCACGGTCTGGTCGACCATGCGCTGGCGCAGTTCGTCGTTCGAGAACAGCTTGATGCGCCATTTGCTTGACTGCGCGCTGTTGACCGATTCGGCGTCCGAGGGGCCGAACATCATGAGCGAGGGCCACCACCAGCGATTGAGCGCATCCTGGGCCATCGCCTTCTGTTCCGGCGTGCCCTTGGCAAGGCTCATCATGATGTCGTAGCCCTGGCGCGCGTGGAAGGACTCTTCCTTGCAGACGCGGATCATGGCGCGCGCATACGGGCCGTAGGAGCAGCGGCAGAGCGGGATCTGGTTGATGATCGCCGAGCCGTCGACCAGCCAGCCGATCGCGCCCATGTCGGCCCAACTGAGGGTCGGATAATTGAAAATGCTGGAATACTTGGCTTTGCCGGAGTGCAGCGCGGCGAGCAGTTCGTCGCGCGACACGCCCAGGGTTTCGGCGGCGCTGTATAAATACAGACCGTGCCCGGCTTCGTCCTGGATCTTGGCCAGCAGCACCGATTTGCGTTTCAGCGTCGGCGCGCGCGTCACCCAGTTGCCCTCGGGCAGCTGGCCGACGATTTCCGAGTGCGCGTGCTGCGAGATCTGGCGCACCAGGGTCTTGCGGTAAGCATCCGGCATCCAGTCCTTGGCTTCGATCTTGACGCCGGCGTCGATGCGTGCCTGGAAAGCCTGCTCCTCGGCACTCATGTCTTCGTTCGTTTGAACCTTTTTCAGGCCCGTTTCCACCATCTGTGCGTACATGGTCAGTCTCCCATTGCAAACATCGTGAGCTCATAATACGATACAGAAAACGAGATGTACACCAAAATTTTGAATCATATCGAGAAGCAACACCCAGCCCGGACGAATGGATTTGCATGACACAATTGACTAGCAATGAATGGATCGCCCAGGCACTTTCCCTCGAGTCACTACGCTCGAAATCGCTGGTGATGACGGTAATGGGCGACGCCATCGCGCCCCATGGCGGCGCGGTCTGGCTGGGCAGCCTGATCGAATTGCTGGCCCCGCTCGGCGTGACCGACCGCCTGGTGCGCACCAGCGTGTTCCGGCTGGTGCAGGAAGGCTGGCTGACGGCCAGCCGCGAGGGACGGCGCAGCCGTTACGCCTTCGATCCGAAGTCGCTGCCGCGTTTCCAGCGCGCCGACCGCCGCATCTATGCCCCGCCCGGCCTGCACTGGGACGGGCGCTGGACGCTGGTGCTCGCGCCCAACGGCAGCATCGACGGCGAGCTGCGCACGGCGGTGAGGAAGGAACTCGAATGGGAAGGTTTCGCCATGCTGGGCACCGGCGTGCTGGCACATCCGGGGGCCGATCCCGAAGGCCTGCGCGATGCGCTGGCACGCACCGGGGGCGCCGGCCGCGTCTTCGTGGTCAGCGCGGCCGAGCTGCCGGACGTGGGTTCGCGCCCGCTGCGCGAACTCGTCGGCGAAGGCTGGGATCTGACGGCCGTGGCGCAAAGCTACCGCGACTTCATCGGGCAGTTCACGCCGCTCCTGGCCCTGCTGCGCGCCGAGCCGCAGCTGGCGCCCGAAGCGGCGTTCGCGATCCGTTCGCTCCTGATCCACGCTTACCGCCGCCTGCAACTGCACGACCCGCTGCTGCCGCTCGAGTTGCTGCCCGATCCGTGGCCGGGGACGGATGCCTACGCGGTGGCGCGCGAGGTGTATTTGATGGTGGTTGCGCAGGCGGAGGTGCATATCGATACGGTGCTGCGGCGCGAGGATGGCGAGGCGCCGGGGGCGGATGCGGCGTTTTATCAGCGCTTCGGGGGATTGCGCGGCTGAGCGGGCGTTGTACCCCCGTGGAGTCGGGACTCCACGGGGTATATCGCATGCACATCACCACCCTCAAACACGACCCGAAACCGGTTATCATCTCGGCTTTACGCCTTCTTCTACGGGACACACCATGTCTATCAAGATCAGCAGCCAGTTCGACGCCGGCGCCATCGAGGTCGTGAACGCCACGAGCGCGAACGCTATCGATCTGAACATCCGCAAGGACTCGCACGCCGACATCATCCAGTGGTTCTACTTCCGCCTGCAAGGCGCGGCGGGTCAACCCTGCACCATCCGCTTCCTGAACGCCGGTCAGGCCGCGTATCCGGCCGGCTGGGAAGACTACCAGGCGATGGCCAGCTACGACCGCATCAACTGGTTCCGCGTGCCGACCTCCTACGACGGCCAGGTGATGACGATCAATCACACGCCGGGCATGGACAGTGTCTACTACGCGTATTTCGAGCCGTATTCCTGGGAACGCCACCTCGAGCTGCTCGACCGCGCGCAGATGAGCGAACAGGTGCGCATGGTCGACCTGGGCTCCACCGTCGACGGCCGCGACCTGAACATGCTGGTCATCGGCGAACCGTCGCCGGAAAAGAAAAAAGTCTGGGTCATCGCGCGCCAGCACCCGGGCGAGACGATGGCCGAATGGTTCATCGAAGGCATGCTCGACGCCCTGCTCGATCCTGCGCACCCGTTCGCGCGCCAGCTGCTGAACGAGACCGTGTTCTACGTGGTGCCGAACATGAACCCGGACGGTTCCGTCCGCGGCAACCTGCGCACGAATGCCGCCGGCGCCAACCTGAACCGCGAGTGGTTGAACCCGACCATGGAGCGCAGCCCGGAAGTCTTCCTCGTCAAGCAGAAGATGCATGAAGTCGGCGTCGACCTCTGCCTCGACGTGCACGGCGACGAAGGCCTGCCGTATGTGTTCGTGGCCGGCAGCGAGTCGCTGCCGAACTTCACGCCGGAGCAGGCCGCCGCCCAGAAGCGTTTCAGCGACGATTTCAAGATCGCCAGCCCGGACTTCCAGGACGTGCACGGCTATGGCGAGTCGCCGTATACCGAAGAGACGCTGACCATGGGCTCGCCCCACATCACGCACGCCTTCGGCTGCCTGTCGCTGACCCTGGAATTGCCGTTCAAGGACAATGCCAACGACCCCGATCCGCAGGTCGGCTGGGACGGCGCGCGCAGCGCCCGCCTCGGCGCGGCGGTGCTGCAACCGGTGCTGCAGTCGATCCGCGCACTGAAATAAACCGTTCCGACGCCCCGCCAGCCGGGGCGTTTTCCTGTCATTGAAAGTCATCGCATGAGCATCTTCTCCGCCTCCGTCTTCGACGCCACCGTGGTCTACAACGGCCAGGAACTATTCAAGGGGCGCGGCGCGGCCGAGGGCTGGGCCGCCAAGGTCGCGAAAGAGATCGAAGCGCCGGTCACGGTCGAAAAGATCGGCACCGGCTGGGCCCTGCGCGGCCAGGTCGACGGCGTGGACGTCACCTGGGGCATCTACGGCCAGCGCCTGAAACGCATCGAGGCCGCCTGAATGTGCCCGTACGTACAATAAAACGGCGCTGACTGGCACTATAATCGCTCCATCCGCATTGCCGCACAGGGCGGCAGTGCCACCACCCGGCCAGGACTGCGACGGCATCCCGGCCTCTCGACAGGCCGTATTCATGACTTCCCCCGTTTCCCTTCGCACCGCAGAGTCCACTCCACCACCCCGGATGTCGACCGGCATCGCCGGCCTCGACGACATCCTCGGGGGCGGCCTGACGCCGCAGCGCATCTACCTGGTGGAAGGCTCGCCCGGTGCGGGCAAGACCACGCTCGGCCTGCAATTCCTGCTCGACGGCGTCACGAGGGGCGAGCATGGCCTGTACATCACCCTGTCGGAAACGACCGACGAATTGAAAGCCGTGGCCGCCAGCCACGGCTGGTCGCTCGATGCGCTGTCGCTGTACGAACTGGCCAGCGACATGTCGCTCGACATCGACGCCCAGCAGTCGATCTTCCACCCGTCCGAAGTCGAACTGGGCGAAACCACCCGCAACGTGATGGACGAGGTCGACCGCGTGAAACCGCTGCGCGTGGTCTTCGACAGCCTGTCGGAGATGCGCCTGCTGGCCCAGAATCCGCTGCGCTACCGGCGCCAGATCCTGGCGCTGAAGCAGTTCTTCACCACGCGCGCCTGCACCGTGCTGCTCCTCGACGACAAGACCAGCAGCTCCGACCAGCACCTGCACAGCATCGCCCACGGCGTCATCAGCCTGGAGCAGATCGCCAAGGAATTCGGCAAGGAGCGGCGCCGCGTCAACATCGTCAAGATGCGCGGCATCCGCTTCCGCGGCGGCTTCCACGACTACACGCTCGATACCGGCGGCATCACCATGTATCCCCGGCTGGTCGCCGCCGAGCACATGCTCGACTTCACACCGACCCTGCGCTCGACCGGATCGAGCGGCTTCGACAAGCTGCTCGGCGGCGGCTTGGTAAGCGGCACCAATACCTTGATCGTCGGCCCGTCCGGGATCGGCAAGACGACGATGGTCGCGCGCTGCCTGTTGTCGGCGCTCGAACGCGGGGAGACGGCATCGTTCTACCTGTTCGACGAAGGCCTTGGCACCTTCTTCGCCCGCAGCGTGGCCCTTGGCATGGACTTGCGGCCCTTCGTCGACAATGGACGGCTGCGCCTGCATCATATCGACCCGGCCGAGCTCTCGCCGGGCGAATTCGCGCAAATGCTGCGCGATGCGGTTGAGCAGCATGGGGTTTCCTTCATCGGTATCGATAGCCTCAACGCCTATCTGCAAGCGATGCCGGGCGAGCAGTACCTGACCCTGCAGATGCACGAACTGCTCTCCTACCTGAACCAGCAGGGCGTAACGACGCTGCTGGTGCTCGGGCAGCACGGCCTGATCGGCGAGGTGCACAGCGACGTCGACCTGAGCTACCTGGCCGATACCACCGTGCTGCTCCGCTTCTTTGAAGCGAACGGGCGCCTGCGCCGTGCGATCACGGTCATCAAGAGCCGCACCGCCAGCCACGCGCTGACCATCCACGAGCTGCAGCTGGGCGAGGAAGGCGTGCGCGTCGGCGAACCGCTCGAGGGCTTCGACGGCGTGCTCACCGGCCTGCCGAGCTACCGCGGCTCGACCCCCATGATGCCGACCGTGCCGCATGCAGCCGGCTGACGCCTTCGAGGAGCGCGTCCTGATCTTCGCACCGCACGGCCGCGATGCGCAGGTCATGTGCTCGGTGCTCGCGCGCGATGGCTTCGGCTGCGCCACGGTCGACAATTTCGATGCCTTCGCCGACAGCATCGCCACCGGCGCAGGGGCGGCGATCGTCGCCGAGGAAGCCCTGCAGGGCGCCGCCACGGGGCGCCTGCGCGCCTGGCTCGACGGGCAGCCGCACTGGTCCGATTTCCCCTTCGTCGTGCTGCTCACCCGCAGCGGCGGCGTGCCGGCCGATGGCGCCCGTGCGCGCCTGGGCGAACTCGGCAACGTGATCCTGCTCGAGCGCCCGCTCAACACGCAGACGCTGCGCAGCGCCGCGCTGTCGGCCTTGCGCGCGCGCCGGCGCCAGTACCAGGCGCGCGACCTGCTGCTCGAGCGCGAGCGCACGGCCGCAAGCCTGCGCCAGAGCCAGGAAGCGCTGGTGCACCTGAACGAGACGCTCGAAGCGCGCATCGAGGAGCGCACGCGCGCGCTGGCCCAGGCCAACGACCGCCTCATGAACGAGGTCATCGAGCGCGAGCGCGTGCAGCAGGCCATGGTGCAGCTGCAGAAGATGGAAGCGATCGGACGCCTCACCGGCGGCATGGCACACGACTTCAACAACCTGCTCAACGTGGTGCAGGGCAGCATGGACTTGATCCTCCTGATGTCGAAGGACGAGGTTGCGAAGAGCCGCGCCGAGGTGGCGCGCCGCGCCTGCCAGCGCGGCGCCAAGCTGACTAGCCAGCTGCTGGCCTTCTCGCGCAACCAGAGCCTGGATCTGCGCCCGCTCGACCTGGCGACCCTGTTCGACGGCGTGCGCGAACTGGTGGCGACCTCGCTCGGTGCCGGCATCGCCCTTTCGTTCGAGGTCGACATGCCGGCGGCCAGCGTCATGGCCGACACCAACCAGATGGAGATGGCGCTGCTGAACCTGGCCATCAACGCGCGCGACGCCATGGATGGCGGCGGAGAACTGCGCTTTCATGCGGGAGCCGCCACGCCGCCGGCAGGGCTGCTGCCCGCCGGCGACTACGTGCGCATCGCCGTCAGCGACAGCGGCGCCGGCATGGCGCCGGAAGTGGCGGCGCGCGTGTTCGAACCCTTCTTCACCACCAAGGGCGTGGGCAAGGGAACGGGACTGGGCCTGTCCCAGGTCTACGGCATGGCGCAGCAGTCCGGCGGGGCGGCGCGCATCCTGAGCGAGCAGGGCGTGGGCACGACGGTGGAGATCTGGCTACCCGCGGCAAAGGCCGGCAGCGCGGCGCTGCCGGCGGCGGCGCCCGCCACTGCCGCGGCGCCGCGTCCCGGCGTGCGCATCCTGGTGGTGGAAGACGACGATTTCGTGCGCGAGTCGATGGTCGAATCGCTCGAAGCCCTGGGCCACACGGTGGCGCAGGCCGCCGACGGCGCGGCCGGCCTCATCGAACTGAAACGCGCGGCGCCGGACCTGGTCATCACTGACTACCTGATGCCGGGCATGACCGGCACCGAACTGGTGCTGCGCGCGCGTGCGGAATTGCCGGGCGTACCGATGATTATCGCTACCGGTTACGCCGACATGAAGGCGATCGAAGAGGTGATCGAGGACGACCTGCTGCTGCGCAAACCCTTCCAGCTGGCCGAGCTGGCGGCGACCGTGGAACGGGCCCTGGGCAAGGCCGGGAACGAGACGCGGCCGAACTAGCCGGCGGTTGCGGTGCTGCCCTTGCCTGCGCCGCCATAGAGCGCGGTGGTGGTGGCGATCGATTCGCGCACCAGTTCTTCCAGCACGGCCAGGTCGATGTCGGCCAGCTTGCGCACGTAGAGGCAGGCCTGGGCCATCTTGTGCCGGCCCAGGCGCGCCAGCAGCGGCGCGCGTGCGGCGTCGTCGCAGCTGAGATAGATGCTGATGTCGCCCTTGCGCGCGGCGAAACCGGCCAGGGGCGCATCGCCTTCGCGGCCGCTGGCGTAGCGGTAGTGGTAGCTGCCGAAGCCGACGATGCTCGGCCCCCACATGACGGCCGGCGCACCCGTAATGCGCTCCATCAGCGCGGCCAGCTGCGCGCAGTCGGCGCGCCGTACCGGGTCGTCGATCGCCTGCAGATAGGCCGCGGCGTCGACCGCGGTGGGTTGAGTCTTGTTGGCGCTCATGTCCGCGCGCCGGCCGTCAGACCTGCACGCCCAGGTGGTTCTGGATCCACGCGTGCGCATCCTCGACGCTGTCGAAATGCACGGTCGCGATCACCGTCTTGTCGTGCGCCAGACAGCTCAGGTAGACGCGCTTCTCGTCGGCGGAGCTGAGCAGGTCGGACTGGGGCGACAGTTCGACCGATGCCACCAGGTCGAGGTTCAGGAGCACGGCCTTTTTCGGGTTGCTGTCCTTGTCGATGCGAATGAACTGGCTCATGCTGTGGATTCCTTATCAGTTACCTGCAACGACCATCTTCTCGATCAGGATCGACCCGGTCGATTTGTTTCCGCGGCTGAGCACATCGTTGCCGACGCCGACGATCTGCTGGAACATCTCGCGCATATTGCCGGCGATGGTGATTTCCTCGACCGGATACTGGATGACGCCGTTCTCGACCCAGTAGCCCGAGGCGCCGCGCGAATAGTCGCCGGTGACGTAGTTCACGCCCTGCCCCATCAGTTCGGTCACGAGCAGGCCCGTGCCCATCTTGCGCAGCATGCCCTCGAAAGTGTCGGCCAGCCTGGTTTCACTTGATGTGATGCTGAGGTTGTGGGCGCCGCCGGCATTGCCCGTCGTTTTCATGCCGAGCTTTCGGGCCGAGTACGAGGACAGGAAGTAGCCCTGCAGGACGCCGCTGTCGATGACCTTGCGGCGCACGGTGCGCACGCCTTCTTCGTCGAACGGGGACGAGCCCACTTCGCCGATGACGTGCGGGTCTTCCAGCACCTGGATATGGCTCGGGAAGACCTGCTGGCCGAGGGTATCGAGCAGAAAACTCGATTTGCGGTAGAGCGAGCCGCCCGATACCGCCTGCACGAAGGCGCCCAGCAGGCCCGCCGCCAGCGGCGCCTCGAACAGCACCGGGCAGGTGCGGGTGTCGAGCTTACGGGCGTTCAGGCGCGCCAGCGCGCGCTCGGCGGCGTAGCGGCCGACGGCTTCCGGCTTGGCCAGCTTCTTCGGGTCGCGCGCCGAGGTATACCAGTCGTCGCGCTGCATCTTGTTGCCTTTACCCGCGATCGGCGCGATCGACATCGTATGGCGCGAGAACGGATAGCCGCCGATGAAGCCGCGCGTGTTGGCGGCCACGAAATGCGATTGCTGCACGTAGACGCTGGCGCCTTCGCTGTTGGTGATGCGGCGGTCGACCTCGAAGGCCGCGTTCTCGCAGCGCTGCGCCAGTTCGACGGCTTCTTCGGTACTGATCTGCCACGGGTAGCACAGGCGCAGGTCGCGCGGGTTCATTTCCAGCATGTCGGCGTCGGGCAGGCCGGCCGCGTCGTCCTCGGCGGTGAAGCGGGCGATGTTCCAGGCCGCTTCCACGGTGGCGCGCAGCGAAGCTTCCGAGAAGTCGGAGGTGCTGGCGTTGCCCCGGCGCTGGCCGGCGTAGACGGTAACGCCAATGCCCTTGTCCTTGTTCTGCTCGATGGTCTCGATCTGGCCGCGACGTACCGACACCGACAGCCCGCTACCCTCGCTGATTTCGACCGAGGCATCGCTCGCGCCCTGTTCCTGGGCGAATGCGAGCACGCTCTGCGCCAATGCTTTCAACTGGTCTTGGGTGTGGGTAAAAACGGTGTCGTTCATATCGTGTTTTTCGTCGCAAGCCCTAAAACAGTTATCATAGCAGCCGTTTACTGTTTTTACTGATCGGCTCCGTGCCAATCGGATCATTCGATACCATGCCAAATCCAAACCGCGGCTCGGTGGGCTTCCAGTCCAACGAGTTCGAGCAAGAATACGAACGCCCTTCCAAATCTGAACTGAAGCGCCAGATGGACGAGTTGCAGAAACTCGGAGCACAACTCGTTGCCGAGCCGCGCGACCGCGTCAAGCGCGTCCCGATGCCGGAAGACGTCAAGGAAGCCATCCTGATGTGCCAGACCATCACCAACCACGAAGGCCGGCGCCGCCAGCTGCAATTCGTGGGCAAGAAGATGCGCACCCTGACCGACGAGGAAGTGGCCGTCATCCAGCGCACCATCGACAGCTGGAAAGGCGCCTCCAAGGCCGAGACGGCCGCGCTGCACGCGCTCGAGCGCCGCCGCGAGAAGCTGCTCGCCGACGACAAGGCGCTGACCCAGCTCCTCGAGGAAAACCCGGAACTCGACGCCCAGCAACTGCGCACCCTGATCCGCAATGCGCGCAAGGAACAGGCTGAGTCGAAGCCGCCGAAAGCCTACCGCGAGCTGTTCCAGATCCTGAAGGACCTGGGCAAGAAAAAGGCTGCCCCGGTCGACGACGAATCGGAAGACGATGAGCCCGCAGACGAGTAACGAGGTGGAGCTGGTGATCGGCCTGGTGTCGGTCTCGGACCGCGCCAGCGGCGGCATCTACGAGGACAAGGGCATTCCTGCGCTGCAGGACTGGATCGCCTCGGCCGTCACGACGCCTTACCGGATCGAGCCGCGCCTGATTCCCGACGAGCGTATGCAGATCGAGAAGACCCTGGTCGAGCTGGTCGACGTCGCCCGCTGCCACCTGGTGCTGACCACCGGCGGCACCGGCCCGGCGCGGCGCGACCTCACGCCCGAGGCGACGCTCGCCGTCGGCACCAAGGAAATGCCGGGCTTCGGCGAGCAGATGCGCCAGATCAGCCTGCGCTTCGTGCCGACCGCGATCCTGTCGCGCCAGGTCGCGGTGATCCGCGAGACGGCCGACCACGCGGCGCTGATCATGAATCTGCCGGGCCAACCGAAGGCGATCAAGGAAACACTGGAAGGCTTGAAGGACGCCGACGGCAAAGTCGTCGCCGGCGGCATCTTCGCCGCCGTCCCCTACTGCATCGACCTGATCGGCGGCCCCTACATGGAAACCAACCCGGCCGTCACGACCGCCTGGCGCCCGAAGAGCGCCCAGCGTCCGGCCCCTACCCAGGACACCGCATGAGCGATCTGCTGCAAACGATTGAAATCGACACCGCACCGAATCCGACGGTCGCCGTCATCTGGCTGCACGGCCTGGGCGCCGACGGCAACGACTTCGTGCCGCTGGTGCGCGAACTGGATTTACAAGGACTGCCGGGCATCCGCTTCGTCTTCCCGCATGCGAAGACGATCCCGGTGACGATCAATGGCGGCTATGTGATGCGCGCCTGGTACGACATCACCGGCGCCGAACTGACGCGCCGCGAAGACGAAACCGGCCTGCGCGACTCGCAGCGCGACGTCGAGGCCCTGATCGCACGCGAAAAAGCACGTGGCATTCCGGCCTCGAAAATCATCCTGGCCGGCTTCTCGCAAGGCTGCGCGATGACGCTGCAGACCGGCCTGCGCCACCCGGAAAAGCTGGCCGGCATGCTGTGCCTGTCGGGCTACCTGCCGCTCCACGAAAAAGTCCCTCATGAGCGCACCGAGGAAAGCATCGACACCCCGATCTTCATGGCGCACGGCCGCCAGGACCACGTCGTGCCCTTCCTGCGCGGCGAGCAGTCGCGCGACATCCTCAAGGAGCTCGGTTATACGATCGACTGGCACGCGTACCCGATGCAGCATTCGCTCTGCTTCGAGGAGGTGCAGGACATCTCGGCGTGGCTGAAGAAGGTACTGGCTTAAGAAGGTACTGGCTCAAGAAGCCTCAACCAACGGGAGCTGCAGAGCGCCTTCCAAAATCCTCAGGGCAAGGCGCATCGTCGAAGACAGTACGCTAGTACGGCGAGACGATGCAACGCCGCCATGAGGGTTTTGGAAGGCGCTCTTGGCTCCCGTTTTACATTGGAGGGCTACACAATGGCCAAAAAAGAAGAACTCGACGAAGAAACGATGGCGCTGATTAACTGGTGCATCGAAGTCGAAAAACACCTGGTCGCCGGCGGCGCGACGCAGAAGGAGGCCCAGGATCACATCGAAGAACAGGTCGAGTGGTTCACGGATCTGTTCTACGACGGCTTGACGCCGGAAGAGGCGGCGAAGGAAGCGCTGGCCTGAACCACGGCGCCGCTATTCGGGCAGCGGCGCCGCGCTCGACACGGGCATCTCGGTGCGCGCCGTGTTCATCACCATCGCCAGGAAGGTGTAATAACCGTTCAATCCCATCAGGTCGACCACCCCCTGCTCGCCGAACAGCGCCAGCGCCTGCCCATAGGTGCGATCCGAGACGCCCTTGGTCTGGTGCAGTTCGGTACAAAAATCGTAGACCACCGCTTCGTCCATCAGCATGCCTTCAGGGCGGGCGCGGTGGGCGATGGCATCGATCAGGCTGGACGTCAGTCCTACCTGCGCCGCGATCGGCGCGTGGATCGCCCACTCGACCGCCTGGTTCCAGTGGCGCGCCGTCACCAGGATCACCAGTTCCGACAGCCGCACGCCGATCGCGCTGCGGTAGCGCAGGTATTCGCCCATGCGCTGGGCGTTTTCCAGCAGCTCGGGACTGCGCAGCAGCGGCACGAAGGGGCCGTACAGGGCGCCGCGCGGCCCTTCGATGACGGTTTGCGCGGCGCGGCGCTGGGCGTCGGTCAGCAGGGCCGGGGAAATCGGAGGCAGGCGGTCGGTCATGAGCGGCTTCCCAAGATCAATGTCTAAACGGAAAAAATAGTCGCACAGCTTCCGTGAAAGATCAAAAAGAATCCGGGTGCGGTTAGCGTCTTGTCAAACCTTACGTTTGACAAGCCGGGAAGCGCTATTTTTGCGGCCCCAGCAGCCAGGCGCTCATGTCGAGCGCATCGCGTTCGCTCACGCCCATGGCCGGCATCGCGGTGTGCGGGTCGATCGATTGCGGGTCGCGGATCCAGCGCACCAGGTTGGCCTGGTTGTTCGGCAGGCTGCCGGCGATGAAGCGCTGTTCGGCCAGGTCGGTCAGCGGACGGCCGACGTGGGTCTCGGGGCCGGTCAAGCCAGGGATCATGTGACAGGCGCGGCAGGCGTGCTGGGCCAGCGCGATGCGGCCGCGCTCGGGGTCGCCCTGCAGGGTGGTCGATGGCGGCTGATCCTGGCAGCCGGCCAGCAGCGCCAAAGTCAGGAGGCAGCTGGACAGGCGCGCGTTCATCGTGCGGCTCCGGTGGCGGCGGCGGGCGGAACCGCCGTCGCCTGCGCATAATCGCGCGCCGACAGCGCCGGCAGCTTGCCCATGAAGGCCACCACCGCCCACAGGTCGGCGTCGCTCAAATGAAACTGCCAGGCCGGCATGCCGCTCATCTTGATGCCGTGCTTCGTGATCCAGTACAACTCGCGCGGCTCCCAGCGCATGCTCGCATCGATCAGCGGGCCGGGCAGCGGCTGCATGCTCTGCCCGATCTTGGCCTGGGCCACGCCGGGCGCGCCATGGCACTGCACGCAATGCGCTTGATAGACGCCGGCGCCGCGCGCCACCTGCTGCGGCGCGCCCAGCGCCGGCACCGTCACGTCCTTCGAATGGTTGCGCACCGAATAGGCCATGCCCTGCTCCAGCACCGAATACACGGGCTGCAGATGCTGGGAGGTGGCCGTGGTGTCGTACCAGCCGGCGCGCAGCACGACGCCGCCGGCGATGGCGGCCGCCAGCCCCGCCAGCGCCAGGGTGGCGGCGGCGGTTTTCAGGATCAGGCGATGTCGTTGTGAAAGCATGGGTGGTCGCCAGGGTGCGCACTGTTGAAAAAATGATATTGTTTCTCTTGTATTATATAGAGCCATCGCTTCTCTCGGATTCAATTGTGCGCAATTACTTTTCTGCTCCTGCTGCGCGCGCCACCCGCTTCTTTGGCGCCGGACTGTGCCTGATCCTGCTGGCCGGCTGCGGCAAGGAAAAAGCGCCGCAGCAGGTCAGCGGCGGCAACCCGGCCCAGGGACAGCGCCTGATGGCGCAGTACCAGTGCACCGCCTGCCATGCGATTCCGGAAGTGCCTGGCCCCGCCGGCAATGCGGGGCCGTCGCTGGAGCAGTTTGGACGGAGCAGCTATATCGCCGGCGGCATCCCGAACACCCCCGACAACCTCACCCGCTGGCTCGACAACCCGCAAGCCCTGAAACCGGGCAGCGCCATGCCGGATCTGGGCGTCTCGCCCGACGAGGCGCGCCACATGGCGGCCTATCTGATGACCTTGCGATGAGTGCCGAGATGAGTGCGCCACTGCAGTCCGTGCTGCATCCCGCCGGCCCCGACGCGGCGCTCATCGCGCACCTGTCCTGGGTGTTGTTCGGCGGCGCCGCGGTCATTTTCGTCGCCGTGATGGCGCTGGTGGTGCTCAGCATGCGCCCTGCCGCGCGGCCGGTTTCGACGCGCTGGTGGATCGCCGGCGCCGGCGTCGTCTTCCCGGTGGTCGTGCTGACCGCGCTGCTGGTCTGGAGCACCTGGCGCAGCGCCGACCTGACGCCGCAGACCTCGCGCGGCGCGATGAGCATCGGCGTGACGGCCAAGATGTGGTGGTGGGAAGTGCGCTATCACGATCCCGCTAGCGGCAAACAAGTCGTCAGCGCCAACGAGATCCGGATTCCCGCCGGGCGCCCGGTGTATGTCGGCCTGACCTCGACCGACGTGATCCACAGCCTGTGGGTGCCGGCCCTGAACGGCAAGATGGACACCATCCCGGGACGCATCAACGGCCTGACCTTGCATGCCGACAAACCCGGCGTCTACCGCGGCCAGTGCGCCGAATACTGCGGCGAGCAGCATGCGCGCATGGCGCTGCACGTGATCGCCTTGGCGCCCGCCGACTTCCAACGCTGGCTCGCGAACGAGGCGCAGCCGGCCAAGGCCGCCGACAACGCCCTGGTCGAGCGCGGCCGCGCCGCCTTCCTCGAACAGCGCTGCCAGAGCTGCCACACGATCCGCGGCCTGCCCGGCGCCGAACTGGCGCGCCTGGGCCCGGATCTCACGCACGTGGGCGGCCGCACCCACATCGCCGCCGGCACCCTGCGCAACCACCGCGGCACGCTGGCCGGCTGGATCGCCGATCCGCAAGCCATCAAGCCGGGCGCACGCATGCCGGCCGCCACTGACATCGACGGGGCCACGCTGCAAGCCCTGGCGGCCTACCTCGAACAGCTGAAATGACCACGACCACGACCCGGGACACACTGCCCAGCGCATTGCCTTCTTCCCTGCCCCGCCCTCCCGACGAGCTGGAAAAGCTGGAGCAGCCCTGGCGCCGCCCGACCGGCCTGCGCTTCTTCACCCGCGTCGACAACACCAGCATCGGCCTGCTCTATATCGGCACCGCGCTGCTGTTCTTCCTGCTGGCCGGGATCCTCGGCCTGATGATGCGCGCCCAGCTGGCCGTGCCCGACAACGGCCTGATGAGCGCCTCGGTGTACAACCAGGTCTTCACCATGCACGGCACGGTGATGATGTTCCTGTTCGCCATTCCCATCGTCGAGGCGATTGCCGTGTTCCTGCTGCCGAACATGCTGGGCGCGCGCGACCTGCCCTTCCCGCGCCTGTCGGCCTATGCCTATTGGGCGTATGCGATCGGCGGCCTCGCCTTCTTCTGCACCCTGTTCTTCAGCCTGTCGCCCGACGGCGGCTGGTTCATGTACCCGCCGCTGACCAGCAAGCAGTATTCGCCGGGGCTGAACGCCGATTTCTGGCTGCTCGGGATCGGCTTCATCGAAATCTCGGCGATCGCCGGCGCCATCGAACTGATCGTCGGCATCCTGTTCACCCGCGCGCCCGGCATGACGCTGTCGCGCATGCCGGTGTATGCCTGGGCCATGCTGGTCGTCGCCGTGATGATCGTGTTCGCCTTCCCGGCCATCATCGCCGGCACCACGCTGCTGGAAATGGAGCGCGCCTTCGACTGGCCCTTCTTCATTGCCGAGCGCGGGGGCGACCCGGTTCTGTGGCAGCACCTGTTCTGGTTCTTCGGCCACCCCGAGGTCTACATCATCTTCCTGCCCGCCGCCGGCATGGTCTCGACCATGATCCCCTCCATTGCCGGCACGCCGCTGGTCGGCAGAAAGGCGATCATCGTGGCGCTGGTCGTGGTCTGCTTCTTCAGCTTCGCGCTGTGGGCGCACCACATGTTCACGGCCGGCCTGGGCGTGATGACGATGAGTTTCGTTTCGGCCGCCAGCATGGCCGTCGCCGTGCCGACCGCGATCCAGGTGTTCGGCTGGATCGCCACCCTCTGGCGCGGCAAGGTGACCATGAACGCACCGGCCCTGTTCCTGGGCGGCTTCATGTTCATCTTCGTGCTGGGCGGGCTGACCGGGGTGATGGTGGCGCTGCTGCCCTTCGACTGGCAGGCGCACGACACCTATTTCATCGTCGCCCACCTGCATTACGTGCTTGTCGGCGGCATGGTGTTCCCGGTGTTCGCGGCCATGTACTACTGGATGCCGCTGCTCAAGGGCCAGCGCATGTCCGAGCGCCTGGCGAAATGGGTGTTCTGGCTGATGTTCGGCGGTTTCAATATCGCCTTCTTCCCGATGCACATCACCGGCCTGCTCGGCATGCCGCGCCGGGTCTACACCTACCCGACCGAGATGGGCTGGGACTGGCTGAACCTGGTGTCGACGGTCGGCGCCTTTGTGCTGGCGGCGGGCGTGCTGCTGTTCCTGGTCGACGTCGTGCGCACGCTGCGCCGGCCCGAGCAGAAAGTCGGCAATCCGTGGAATGCGTCGACGCTCGAATGGCTGCCGACCGAGACCTACAACACGCGCAGCATCCCGCAAGTAAAATCGGCCGATCCGCTCTGGGATCAGCCGGGCCTCACCGAACAGGTGGAAGCGGGCCAGCATTACCTGCCGGGCACCGCCAGCGGCCGGCGCGAGACGATCGCCACCAGCCCGGTTGCCGCCAGGCCGACCTACCTCTTGATCCTGCCGACCGACGGCTGGCTGCCGTTTGTTGCCGCCGCCGGCACCGCGGGCTTCTTCCTGCTGCTGACGGTGAAGATGACGCTAATCGCCTGGGCCTGCGGGATCACGGCGGTCGTCTCGACCGTGGCCTGGCTGTGGGGCTCGGACACGAAGCCGCCGATCCGCGAGGCGCGCGTCTCCGACACCCTGGTGCTGCCGGTCGGGGCGCGCGGCACGGCTTCGCATTCGTGGTGGGGCACGATCGTCATGCTGGTGGTCGACGCGACCATCTTCGCCTCCCTCGTCTTCGCCTATATCCACATCTCGATGCGCCTGGAAGTGTGCCCGCCGCCCGCGGCCACGCTGCCGGACGTGCGCTGGCCGCTGATCTCGGGCGCGCTGCTGGCGGCGGGATCGGCCTGCATGCTCTGGGCTCTGCGCAGCCTCGGCACCCGGCGCCTGCCCTGGCTCGCGCTGGCGGCCACCGGCTGCGCGGTCGCCGCCTTCCTGGTCGACCTGCACGGCTACGGCCTGGCGGGACTGGCGCCGCGCGCGCAGGCATGGAGCGCGACGATCGCGGCGCTGGTAAGCTACCAGGGCCTGCACGTGGTCATTTTGGCGATCGCCGGGCCTTATCTGGCGGCGCGTGCCTGGAGCGGGCGCCTCGGCCCATCGAGCCGTGCGACGCTCGACAATACGGCCCTGATCTGGCACTACACGACCCTGCAGGGCATCGCGCTAGCGCTGGCGGTGCATGTCGTCCCCTTGCTGATGGAGTGATCGATGCGCGAACGGTTCTTCAGAAAGCTGATCCGCGGCACATTGCCGCTCCTGGTCTGGGCCGCGCATTTCGCCGGCAGCTATGTGCTGGTGGCGGCCCAGTGCAGCCCGGCCGGCTTCGCGCCGGGCAGTCCGCACCGGCTGCCGCTGGCGCTGATGACGGTCATCGCGCTGGCGATCTGCGCGGCGCTGGCCTGGCACACGCGCCATGCGCTGGGCGGCGCCGATGAGCACACGCCGCTGCTGGATCGGGCGGCGGCGCTGACGGCCTTGCTGGCGTTCGCGGGGATTGCGTGGACGTCGGTGCCGCTGTGGTTTGTGGATAGCTGCGCTTGAATTGATGCGCGATTGATCGACCCCGTCCAACGATGATCATCGGTCACGTGTGGGCACGGGGCGCCCACCCTACGGACTGTGCCGGAGGAAGGTAGGGTGGGCGCCCTGTGCCCACGCGTTCAACGCACGTCCGCCCATCGAAACGTTTAGCGCGCTACAGATCGCACGCGCCAGACGACGTTGCCGACATCGTCCGCCA
The DNA here is from genome assembly GCF_001424165.1 of Massilia sp. Leaf139. Classification (GTDB taxonomy): domain Bacteria; phylum Pseudomonadota; class Gammaproteobacteria; order Burkholderiales; family Burkholderiaceae_D; genus Telluria. Next base: position 489,975 of record NZ_LMOJ01000025.1, on the reverse strand, counting down.
CCAGCAGCGCGCCCGCCTTGTCGATCGCCACTCCCACCGGGCGCCCGAGCGCGTCGCCGTTCCCGTCGACGAAACCGGTCAGCACCGGAACCGGCTTGCCGTTCGGCCGGCCCTCGGCGAAGGGGACGAAGACGACGTTGTAGCCCGACAGCGGCTTGCGGTTCCAGGAGCCGTGCTGGCCGATGAAGGCGCCGTTGGCGAATTGCGAACCCAGTTTCGCGCCCTCGGCGAACGTGAGGCCGAGGGCGGCGACGTGGGCCCCGAGCGCGTAGTCGGGCGGGATGGCTTTCGCCACCAGATCCGGGCGCGGCGGTTTCACGCGCTCATCGACGTGCTGGCCATAGTAACTGTAGGGCCAGCCGTAGAAGCCGCCCTCCTTCACCGAGGTCAGGTAATCGGGCACCAGGTCGTTGCCGATCTCGTCGCGCTCGTTCACGACCGTCCACAGCGCGCCGGTCTGCGGTTCCCAGGCCATGCCGTTCGGGTTGCGCAGGCCGGAGGCGAACAGGCGCGTGGCCCCGCTCCTGACGTCGACCTCGAGGATGGCGGCGCGGTTGATTTCGTTCTCCATGCCGTTTTCGCCGACATTGCTGTTCGAACCGACCGTGGCGTACAGCTTGGCGCCGTCCTTGCTGGCGATGATGTTCTTCGTCCAGTGGTGGTTCAGCCCCGCCGGCAGCGGCGCCACTTTCACCGGCGCGTCGGCGATTGCAGTGGCGCCCGCCTTGTACGGGAAGCGCACGATGCCGTCGGCATTTGCCACGTACAGCGTCTCGCCGACCAGCGCCATGCCGAAAGGCGAATGCAGGTTCTTGAGGAAGACGCTGCGGGTCTCGGCCAAGCCGTCGCCGTCGGCGTCGCGCAGCAAGGTGATGCGGTCGGCGCTCGGCACGCCGGCACCGGCCCTTTCCATCACCTTCTTCATGACCCAGGCCTTGATGCCCGATTTCCTGGTCTCCGGCGTTTGCGGCTTGTTCGATTCGGCCACCAGCACGTCGCCGTTGGGCAGGACGTGCAGCCAGCGCGGATGATCCAGGCCGCTTGCCATGGCGCTCACGTCCAGGCCCTGGGCAGCGCTCGGCCTGGCGCCGTTCCAGCCCTTGGCGGGCGCGATGTCGACCGTCGGAATCAGGCTTTTCTGTGGCTGCGGCAGCGTCGGCGCCGGGCCGACGCCGGCGTCGACCGGGAGGATGGACTGGTCGGCGCAGGCCGCCAGCGCGAGCAGCACGGCTGCGGCAAGGACGGAAGATGGGCGAAGGCGCATGGCGTTCTCCTGGAATGGGTCGAGCGGATGCGCCGAGTGTAGCGAAAAAGACAATGCCGCTACGCGCGATTCGGTTGAAATTGTCGCCCCATTCCTCTGCTTTCGGGCGCAGCGTTGCGAAAGTGTCCTGTTGGAAAAATATGTGTCCAATTTCCAACCAACATCAACAAAAACCCGATCCCGCCCGCTTAAGGTTGACCGTCAACTTCAAACGGAAGGGAGCACCATGAGCTACATCATCCACCGCAGCCTGCACCAGACGCCGCCCGTCGTCGCCTCGGCCCAGGGCATCCTGCTGACGGATACCCAAGGCAATACCTATATCGACGCCTGCGGCGGCGCCGCTGTCTCCGCCCTCGGCCATGCGCACCCGGACATTATCGAGGCGATGCACCGCCAGATCGACCAGTGCGCCTATGCCCACACGGGCTTCTTCACCACCGACGCAGCCGAGGAGCTGGCCGAGCGCCTGGTGGCCGGGGCGCCGGCCGGCATCAAGGGCGTCTACTTCCTCTCGGGCGGTTCCGAGGCGATGGAGACCGCCTTAAAACTGGCGCGCCAGTATTTTTATGAAGGCGGCGAACCGCAGCGCAAGCTGTTCATCTCGCGCCGCCAGAGCTACCACGGCAATACGCTGGGTGCGCTGGCGATCAGCGGCAGCGAATGGCGCAGCAAACCCTTCGCGCCGATCCTGATGGACGTGCCGCGCGTCTCGCCCTGCAACGAATACCGCGGGCGCGGCGAGCAGCAGTCGGTCGATGCCTACACGGCCGCCCTGCTCGACGAACTCGAGACGGCGATCCTGAAGGCCGGCGCCAAGAACGTGATCGGCTTCGTGGCCGAACCGGTGGTCGGCGCCAGCGCCGGCGCGGTGCCGCCGACGCCGGGCTACTTCAAGGGCGTGCGCGAGATCTGCGACCGCCACGGCATCCTCTTCATCGCCGACGAGATCGCGTGCGGCATGGGCCGCACCGGCACCATGTACGCGATCGAGCAGGAAGGCGTGGCGCCGGACATCATCACGGTGGCCAAGGGCTTGGCCGCCGGCTACCAGCCGATCGGCGCGGTGCTGGCGCAGGGCGCGATCGTGGAGCGGCTGCGCCAGGGCAGCGGTGCCTTCATGCATGGGCACACCTATATCGGCCATCCGGTGGCGGCGGCGGCGGCGCTGGCCGTGCAAAAGGTGATCGAGCGCGACAAGCTGCTGGCGCAGGTGCAGAAACGCGGCGCCACCCTGCGCCGCATGCTGGGCAACGTGTTCGGCCGCCATCCGCACGTGGGCGACATCCGCGGCCGCGGCCTGTTCATGGCCCTCGAGCTGGTGCAGGATCGCGCGACCAAGGCGCCGTTCGCACCGGAGCGCAAGCTGCACGCGGCCGTTAAGGCGCAGGCTTTCAAACGCGGCCTGATGGTGTTCCCGATGGGCGGCACCATCGACGGCCAGTCGGGCGACCACATCCTGCTGGCGCCCCCCTTCATCACGAGCGAGGCGGAGCTGGGCGAAATCGTGACCCGGCTGGCGGAAGCGCTCGACGCCGCACTGCAGCCCTGAACCCCGCATCATCTCCCCATTCGAAAGGAAGGTAGACCATGAGCGAATCGAACGTGATGGAAGCGGGCGCCGGCATCGCCCGCTGCAAGGCCGAACTGGAGGAACGCGGCTGGACGATCCTGGCGCGCGACCTGCTGCGCGACGGCCCGCGTCCGGCGCTGGCGCATTTCGGCCGCATCGTGCCGCAGTTTAATGGCGAGGAAACCTATGAGGTGACGCTGAAGCCGGGCTTCGAGAAGCTGCCCTTCTCGCAAAGTAAAAACAGCATCGGCCCGCACACGGAGGCGCCGGTGTACGACCCGCCGCCCAAATATCTGGCCCTGCACTGCCACCGCCAGGCAAGCTGCGGCGGCGGCCAGACCCTGCTGGCCGACGGCTTCGCCTTCCACGCCTCGCTCAGCCCGGAGCTGAAGGCCTGGGCCGATGCCAACGACGTCGTGTTCATGGCCAGCGCCATGCCCGGCGCCGAGCGGCGCCTGTTCCGCACGCGGCTGGTGGAAGAAAAGGACGGCGCCCGCCTGTTTCGCTTCAGCTATAACCAATTTCGCTTCGGCGACGTTAATCCGTCGGAAGGCGACCTGGCGCAAGCCGCAGGACAATCGGCCCAGACCCCGCTGGGGCAGATTGCGGAATGCGGCGAGAAGTTCTTCTACGAGCACATGATCCAGGTGCTGATCCCCGAAGGCAGCATGCTCATCTGGGACAACCAGCGCCTGATGCACGCTCGCAGCAAATATTCGGATCCGGTGCGCCACCTGACGCGCTACTGGCTCAGCTGAACCCCGTCTGACCGCTTCCGCCCGCGCGCTGGCCAGCAAGCACCGGCCAGCGCAGGGCTCTTCGATTTTCTTACTTGGCCCAGGCCAGCACGTCCTGCTGCTGCTCGCCCAGTCCCTCGATCCCCAGGCGCACCTGGTCGCCCTTCTTGAGGAAGCGTTGCGGCGTGCGTCCCATGCCGACGCCCGGCGGAGTGCCGGTGCAGATGATGTCGCCCGGTTCCAGGGTCATGAACTTCGACAGGTAGCTGACGATCTGCGCCACCGTGAACACCATGTTCGCCGTGTTCCCGGTCTGCATGCGCTTGCCGTTCACTTCCAGGTACATGTTCAAGTCCTGCACGTCGTAGACCTCGTCGCGCGTGACCAACCAGGGGCCGACCGGGCCGAAGGTGTCGCAACCTTTACCTTTGTCCCATTGCGAGCCCAGCTCGAACTGGTAAGCGCGTTCCGAGACGTCGTTGACGACGCAGTAGCCGGCCACGAATTGCAAGGCGTCGGCTTCGTCGACGTACTGCGCGCGGGTGCCGATCACGACGCCGAGTTCGACTTCCCAGTCGGTCTTTTTCGAGCCTTGCGGCAGCTGGATCGGATCGTCCGGGCCGGACAGGCAGGTGATCGCCTTCATGAACATGATCGGCTCGCTCGGGATCGGCGCGCCGATTTCGGCCGCATGATCCGAATAGTTCATGCCGATGCCGATGAACTTGCCGGTGCCCTTCACCGGCACGCCCAGACGCGGGTTGCCGCGCACGGCCGGCAGGGTTTTGGTGTCGATCTTCGCGAGCTTGCGCAGGGCACGGTCGGAGAGCACGGCTGCGTCGATGTCTCCGATGACGCCGGAGAGATCGCGCAGCCGTCCTTCATCGTCCAGCAATCCCGGTTTTTCCTTACCGGGGCGACCGTAGCGTACCAATCTCATAATCTTCCTTCGGGCTCAATATGGCAATCTCGCATTGTAGCGGACGCCGCCGAAGGAAGTAGCCGACCAGCCCGGGCAACTGCAGCAGCACCAGGATGCCGAAGGCGACCTGGTAGGCGACGGCCGGATAATGGTTCGCCGCATCCGGCGTCCATAGGCCCACCACCTGGCCGAAGCCCGCCTGCACCAGGAAGGCGCCGACGAAAATCACCAGGTTCAGGCAGGTGGCGGCGCGCCCGGTGAGTTCCTTGGGCATGCTCTGCGAGACGATCGCGAACTCGATCCCGGTGATCGTACCGACCAGCGTGAACACCACCGACAGCAGCTGCATGCTCGGCTTCCAGTTACACACGATGGCCATCTGGATCAGCACGAACAAGGCGACCCCGAGCGCCGCCACGTCCAGCGGCGCGATGCCGCGCCGTCCCGCCCATTCGGTGATCATGCCGACCGCGATCGCGCCGAAGATCACCGAGGCCATGCCCATGTACAGCAGGTAGGCCACCACCGGCTCCGGAAAGCGCGCCACGTCCGACAGCCAGCGCCCGATCCACAGGCCCTGGATGCCGAAGAAGACCATGTGCGACACCACCACCAGCGAGGTCGTCTTGCGAAAGGCCGGGTTGCGGTAGACGTCGAGGATCGACTTGACCGTCGGCGCCTTGCCGCTGCCCGTGGCGGCCGGTGGGCTGAGCAGGCGGATCAGCAGGCCGCAGCAGGCGATTAGGCCGGCGATCGCGATGAACACGCCGCGCCAGTCCATGTACTGCAGCACTTTCGTCACCGGCATCGTCGACGAGGCCGCGCCCAGGCCGCCGACCGCGATCAGGTAGCCCTGCACCGAAGGCAGGCGCTTCGGATCGACCCAGGTCGACACCGCCTTGACCGCCGACATGAAGCAGCCGCCCAGGCCGACGCCGATCAGGGTGCGCGCGATCAGGAGCTGGATGAAGTTCTGGCCGTAGGCGAACATCAGCGCCCCGAGCGCGCCGCAGGTCATCAACACCAGCTGCACCTTGCGCGGGCCGTAGCGGTCGAGCGCCATCCCGACCGGCAGCTGCACCAGCGCCGCCGCGAAGAAGAAGGCGCTGGTCAGCAGTCCGAGCTGGCCGGGCGTGAGCGCGAGCGCGTCGACCAGGTCGGGCGCGAGCACCGCGTTCACGTTGCGTACCAGCGAAGACAGGTAGTGTCCCAGCGCGAACGGCAGGAACACGCAGAAGAAAACCGCCACGCCTGACATGCGTGGCGAGCTTTGGTCGCCCATGGCCGATCCGGATCCGGATCAGGCCGCGCTGGGCTGGCTGTCGCTGGCGCGGCGGTCGTGCTGCGGCGCCTGCGCGATCGGGATCACGCGTCCGCCCGGCACGTACAGGCCGGCGTCCCCTGCTTCCTCCTCAAAGAAGAACTTCTTGCGGCCAAAGGCGGGCTTCAGGTGGTCGAGCCAGGTGGCCTCGGAGTCGTACTTGGCGAAGAAGGGTTTACGCACCCAGTCCGGATTCCGCGCCTGCAGGAACTGCAGCGCGAACAGCTTTTCACCATTGATGGTGACCACGCCGTCGATCACGACCTTGCCCGGGAAGGCGCTCATCGACGGGCCGCGCACGGTGCGCGACAGGCCCGAGACCATCGAATAGGCTTGCTGGAAGATCTCGTGGGCTTTGGCCAACGGCAGCGCGAAGTAATCGCTCGGGCCGGTGTCGCGCTCGACGAACATGTAATACGGGATCGCCCCCAGGCGCACGCCCGTCGTCCACAGCTCGGCCCAGCTCTTCGGGTCTTCGTTGATGTGGCGGATCAGTGGGCCCTGCATGCGCAGCGTGGCGCCGGTGCCGACGATGCGCTTCACGGCCGCCTGCGCTACGGACGCGCGCAGCTCCACCGCATGGTTGTAGTGGCCCATGATCGCCAGGTTCTTGCCGGCCTTGACCACGCGTTCGAACAGGCGCATCAGGTCGTCCGAGTCCTTGTCGGAGACGAAGCGCTGCGGCCAGTAGGCGACCGACTTGGTGCCGATGCGGATGTTCTGGATGTGCGCCAGCTCCGGCGCCAATAATGGTTCCAAAAACTCCGTGAGCGAGCGCGTATTCATGATCATCGGGTCGCCGCCGGTGAGCAGGACGTCGGTCACGTCCGGATGCATGGCCAGGTAGGACACCAGTTCGGAACACTCCTTCGCATTGAACTTCATGTCGTCCATGCCGACGAACTGCGGCCAGCGGAAGCAGAAGGTGCAGTAGGCGTGGCAGGTCTGGCCGGCGCTGGGGAAGAACAGCACGGTCTCCTTGTACTTGTGCTGCAGGCCGTGCAGCGGCGTGTCGTTCACGCGCGGGACGTTATGGGTCATCTGGCCGGCCGGGTGCGGGTTCATGCGCATGCGGATCTGGTGCACCAGCTTGGCGGTGGCGGCATCGTCCTTCTTGTGCAGCACCAGGTCGCGCAACTGCTCGTATTCGCGCGCCGGCAGCATGTCGCGGTGCGGGAAGGTCAGGCGGAAGATCGGATCGTCGGGAATCTTGTCCCAGTCGATCAGGTGGTCGAGAACGTATTCGTTGACGCGAAAGGGCAGCACATGCGAAACGACCTGGGTTGCTTCCTGCAACTCCGGGCTCATCCATTTCCACTGGCGCGCGAGCGCGATGGTCTGGCGTGTATAGGGCTTGAACTTGGCGGGGGTCGAATCGGTGGAGGTCACGTCATGCTCCTGGAAAGGAAAGATGAGGGAACGGCGGACGAATTCTTGAGTAAGAAATTGCCGACGGGAATTCATCTTATGAGGCATGAAGTCCGTATGAGTTGCACACAATCAACGGAAATCAATAGAACTTGCTCTTAAGAATAATTAGTTTGCCTGGAGACATGTGGTGCTTTGTCTGCACCCGACGGAACTGCTTGTGCGAGCGCAAATTAACCGTAGGAACTGGGGCGTACATTTCCCAATGCACTTAGGAAAGTTTTACCCATGCACGTCTTATCGAAAGGATTGTTCCTATGAAGCTGCTCGCCACTGCCACCGCCCTGTGCCTCGGACTCGCCTGCTCCGGTGCATTGGCCAATGAACCGACCGAAAAGGATGCGATCGCGATGACCGAACGCGGCGCGGCCCTGATGAAATCCAAGGGCAAGGATGAAATGATGAAGCGCATCAGCGCCAAGGATCCGGAATTCGTCCAGGGCGAACTGTATGTCGGCATGCGCGACATCAAATCGGGCGTGATGCTGGCGCATCCGCACAATCCTTCGATCGTCGGCAAGGATCTGACCGACGTGCCTGACGCCAACGGCAAGAAATACCGCCGCGCGATCATCGACCTGGCCGCCGCCAAAGGCAAGGGTTGGGTCGACTACATGTACAAGAATCCGACCACCGGCAAGATCGAGCCGAAGACGACCTATGTGATGAAGGTCGACGACGTGGTGCTGGAAGCCGGCATCTACAAGAAATAAGCGAGCAACGGTACAGGGCGGCTTCGGCCGCCCTCTTTATTTGTACGGAGAAAAGCATGCTGAAAAAACTACGGATTGGCCCGAAGCTGCTCTTGGCGCCGGGACTGGTGCTGGTGCTGCTGACGCTGCTTTCCGGCGGCGCCTATTACGGCATGGTGCGCCAGCATGCCTCATTGGAGAACATGGTGCAGGTACGCGCGGCGCGCCTGCAGGACACGGCCGACGTCGCCGGTGACGCCAAGTACGCGCACGCGAACATCTACCAGCTGCTGGCCTGGATCAGCGGCAGCTTCGCGAAGGATCGGCTCGACGCCCTGGTGGAGGACATCGGCAACAAGCACGCGTCGATCGGCACCCGTCTCGCCGCCATGGCGAAAGTCGCCAACCCGGCCGAACGCAAGCTGATCGACGCCTCCGGCACGGCGCTGGCCGCCTACCGCAAGGCGGTGCTGGAAACCATCGAGATAGCCCAGGTCGACCAGTCGATCGCCACCAATTCGATGCAGAAGGCGGAAAAGGATTTCGGCGTACTGAACACCCAGCTGGCCCAGCTGGCGGCGCTGGAAACGCAGCTGAGCGAAGAAGCCTATGCGGCCGCCGGCGCCGAATTCCGCACGCTGGGCGTGACGATGGCGGTGCTGGTGCTGCTGTCGATCGCCTTGTCGCTGACGGTGACGATGCTGGTGCGGCGGGCGATGCTGCTTGACATCCGCGCGATTTCGAACGTGGTGGGCGAACTGGCCGAAGGACGCCTGGCCAGCGCCACCGGCAGCACCGGCCGCGACGAAATCGCGGACACCTCGCGCGCCCTCGACCACACGATCGGCACCCTGAACACGACGCTGCACGCGATCTTGACTTCGGTGCGCTCGATCGACACGGCTTCGAAGGAAATCGCCACCGGCAACCTCGATCTGTCGACCCGCACCGAAATGCAGGCCGGCTCGCTCGAGCAGACCGCCAGCGCCATGGAGACGCTGACGGTGGCGGTGAAGGACAACGCGAATAACGCGCGCCTGGCCACCGATCTCGCGGCCGAAGCAGCGCGTCTGGCGGCCCACGGCGGTCAGGCCGTCGACCGCGCCGTGACGACGATGGAATCGATCCGCGCCAGCTCGCGCAAGATCGTCGAGATCATCGGCGTCATCGACGGCATTTCGTTCCAGACGAATATCCTGGCGCTGAACGCGGCAGTCGAAGCGGCGCGCGCCGGAGAACAAGGGCGCGGCTTCGCAGTGGTGGCCTCCGAGGTGCGCACGCTGGCGCAGCGCTCGGCGGCGGCGGCCAAGGAAATCAAGGCGCTGATCGCCGACTCGGTCTCGATCATCGACGGCGGCGCGGCCTCGGTCAACGAGGCAGGCAGCAGCATGGGGCACATCGTCGCCTCGGTGGCGCAGGTGAACGACATCATCGAGCGTATCAGCATCGCCAGTACCGAGCAGGCCGACGGCATCGCCGAGGTCAATCGCGCGGTCGGGCAGATGGACGACATGACCCAGCAGAACGCGGCCCTGGTCGAGGAAGCGGCGGCGGCGGCCGAAAGCCTGCACGAGCAGACGGTGAACCTGGCGCGCGCGGTCTCCGTGTTCCAGATCGACGGGATCGAACCGCTGGCCGCGGCCGGCGAGGGAGATGAGCCAGACGAGTTTCAGGAGCCGGGCGAGCGGCGCGCAGCCGGCAGCCCGATGCGCGGCACGCCGCCGGCGCTGCCGAACACCGCTGCCAAGACCCGCACCAGGGCCGAGCGGATCAGCGGAACGGACGGCTGACGAAGCGCGAGCCCGCCAGGCCGAAGCGCCAGGGCACGTCCATCGCCTTGGAGATGCCGATGCGCGGGCCGCTGACGATCTCGATGCCAGCGGGCGCGGCCTCCAGCTGGAACGGCGGCTGCGCCAGCGATCTGCCGTTGAAGGCGCGCGTCACCTCCAGCGCCTGACACAGTTTCCCCGGACCGGAACACAGCGCCGCGATGTCCTCGGCATCGCGGCGCTGGCGCATGAGGTCGAGGCCGGCAAGCGGTTCGATCGCGCGGATCAGCACCCCGGCGCCATGCCCTTCCTCGCGGCAGACGAAATTCAGACACCAGTGGATGCCGTAGGAGCGATAGACATAGCAGTGCGCGGGCGGCCCGAACATCGCCGCATTGCGTTCGGTGGGGCCGGAAAAGGCATGCGAGGCGGGATCCTCACGGTCGTAGGCTTCGGTTTCGACGATGCGCCCGCCGACGCCGTCGACCAGCACCACCACCCCGATCAGCTGGCGCGCCACGACCTCGCTCGACGCGTAAAAGTCGATTCCTGCAAGATGTGCTGGCATAGGTGCTGGCTTGTTTGCTGCATTCATGACGCAATTGTAGGTCTTCGCACAACACCGATCTGTCCGTTTTGCCACATAAGACAGCTTCAATGCATCATGTTGCTGCAAGGAAACGCAGCATCGTTTATCATGGCGGTCTTCGCTTTTATTTCCTATAAGCACCCTTCTTCCATGAGTACTGTTGCCGCTAAAGCAATGCCATCGCGCGCCGCACCGCGTGTATCGCCGCGTCCCGCCGCGCCTGCGGCCGCCGGCAGCGTCGACGCGGTCGACGAGCTGATCAAATCGATCCGCATCCCGCCCCGTCCCAGCCTGCTGGCCGATCTGCAGGCCGAGCTGGCGTCCAGCGATCCGTCGCCGGAACGCATCGGCCGCATCGTCGCGCGCGACGTCGGCATGGCCGGCGCCCTGCTGAAACTGGCCAACTCCTCGCTGTTCGGCGGCCGCCGCGCCAAGTCGATCGAGCAGGCGATCCTGTTCTTGGGAATCAACCAGGTGGCGGCGCTGATGACAGGCCTGCTGGCGCGCCAGGCGATCCCCGTCGAGAGCGCGGCCCTGGCCAATTTCTGGGACGTCTCGACCAAGCGCTCGCATGCGATGGTGTTCCTGTCCCGCCGCTTGCGCATCGGCGCGCCCGACATCGCCCATACCTTCGGCCTGTTCTGCGATACCGGCATGCCGCTTCTGGTAAAACGCTTCCCCGATTACGAGTCGACCTTCCTCGACGCCGGCGCCGAGCAGGAGCGCTCCTTCACGGCACTCGAGGACGAGCGCCACAGCACCAACCACGCCGCCGTCGGCACCCTGCTGGCGAAGAACTGGGGTCTGTCCAGCGAGGTGGCCTGGGCCATCCTGCACCACCACGACTACGCGGTGCTGGAAGACGAGCACACCGACGATGTGGTGCGCTCGCTGGTCGCGCTGTCCCTGCTGGCCGAGCGCGCGATCCGCCGCTACCAGGGCCACGCCGGCTCGCCCGAATGGGACAAAGGTGGGGAGCGCGCCCGCGCCTACCTGTCGCTCGACGAGGACGAGACGGCCGAGCTGCTGGACGAACTCGAAGAAGCGCTGCACGACGATCATTAAGTACAGCTAATCAGCACAAGCACCGCATCACAGGCATTATTCTTTGACAGGCCACCCCGGCAGGACGATACTGAAACGTCGCCATCTGCATGGGGAGGCATGATGAGAACCTGGATTCTGTCGCTGCTGGTACTGCTGGCCGGCTGCGCCCACGTCGGCCCCGATCCCGGCGCCACCAGCCGCGTCGCCGCCCTCCTCAACGACGCCGCGTTCGCGCCGCCCGCGACGCCCATCAGCACCGACAAGCTGTTCGCGCTCAGCCCCGAGATGCGCAGCCATCTCGACAGCCCCTCGTTCCGTACCTTCCTGCGCGAGCACGGCCAGGCCTCGGGCCTGGTGCGCGCTCTCTACGACCGGCGCGAACTGGCGCTCGACTACGATGCCGCCTACACCGGCACCGCCGCCGAGACCTATGCCGCGCGCAAGGGCAACTGCCTGTCGCTGGTGATCATGACCGCCGCCTTCGCGCGCGAACTGGGCATGAACGTGCGCTACCAGGACGTGCAGGTCGAGGACACCTGGACGCGCGACCGCGCGCTCTACTTCGTCAGCAAGCACGTCAACCTGAGCCTGGCCCCGGGCGGGCCGCGCGGGCCCGAGGACATGGCCGAGATGCTCACCGTCGACTTCGTGCGGCTGCCGCCCAACGCCAGCACGCGCGTGCGCGTCCTCGACGAAACCGGCATCGTCGCCCGCTACATGAACAACCGCGCGGCCGAGGAACTGGCGCAGGGCCGCCATGCCGAAGCCTACTGGTGGGCGCGCGGTGCGCTCCTGAAAAAACCCTATTTCGGGGCCGCGCTCAACACCCTGGCCGTGGTCTACCAGCGCAGCGGCCAGCCGCTGCTGGCCGAGCAGGCCTACCGCGCCGCGCTCGAGCACGAGCCCGACAGCCTGGTGGTGATGCAGAACCTGGCGCCGCTGCTGGCCGCCAACGGCAAACCGGAGGAAGCGCAAGCGCTGCTGCAGCGCGTGGCGCGCCTGTATCCGGCGCCGCCCTACCACTACTTCAAGCAGGGCATGGAAGCCTACCAGGCCGGCAACTTCGCCCTGGCGCGCACCCAGTTCGCGCGCGAAGTGGCGCGCGCGCCCTACAACGACGAATTCCACTTCTGGCTCGGCGTGGCCAACCTGCAGCTGGGAGACATGAAGACGGCGCAAAAGCAGCTGGCGCTGGCCCGCGACACGAGCGTGCGGCTCGACATGCGCGAGCGCTATGCGGCCAAGCTGGCGCACCTGCGCGGCGTGGCGGCGGAAACGCGGGCGTATTGAAGGGAGAAATGCGAACGCGGCCGACAGGCCGCGTTGCGATACGACTGCCGCAGTGGCGTCAGGCGCACACCGCGGCAAGGGAAGCGAAGGTTTAACGGCGGCGCTGGAAGCCGCCCTGACGTGGCGCCGGGGCGCCGCGGGTTTCGATGTGACGGAATACGATACGGCCCTTGTTCAGGTCGTACGGCGACAGTTCCAGCGTCACCTTGTCGCCCGCCAGGATGCGGATGTGGTTCTTCTTCATCCGGCCCGAGGTGTAGGCAACGAGCTTGTGGCCGTTGTCCATTTCGACGCGGAAGCGCAGCTCCGGCAGCACTTCGGTGACGAGGCCGTTCATTTCGATGAGTTCTTCTTTTGCCATGTTGTTCTTCCTTATAAAGGTGATGCTGCGAGCTGGCGCAAGATGACGCGCCGCGACGAATGCTGCTGCTCGATGCCAGCGCCCGCAGGAGACTGGATCGGTGTTGAAAGTGGATGGGCCGCGATCTGGCGGACAGTGGATGGCGGCGGCTTCGATCCGGGACTGCAGCCGGACGCCGACCTGCGCGGTGAGAGAAAAAAAAGCCCGCTTGCTGCGGGCTTCGTTTCAATGTATTGCCAATGCTTGTATCGCTGCTCCGCCGGTGCTATCTGCAAGGTGCGGAGCCCTGGACGCCCATGCTATCTGCGTGGTGCCTCCATCGGTGTAAGTCGATCAACGTATCTCGAATGACAATCCCGTTCGGCTGGTCGCTGGCGACGTTACACACATCGCGTTGCGGGCTCGTACAGGATGTCGTGGAGGCCTCATGACCCTCACGACTGAAACCAGTGTAACACGGATCGAACAAGCGCGTATGGATCAGTCCAGGAATGTCCGCATGCAGCAACAGCGCTGGTCAGAGCAGCGAACGTTGCATCGGCAAGGCCTGCTGCGGCGAAGCCTCCTCCACGAGCTGACGCCACACCTGCAGCTTCTGTTCGAACGTCATCGCCATATGCGCCGGTGAACTCGACGGCAGCACCACCGTCCGGTAGCCGGCCTCGGCGAACTGCGGTGCGAACTTGCCCGAGGCCTGGCCGTTGAAGCCGACTGTCCGCAGTTCCGGACACAGCACGTGAAGGCGCGCGAAATCGTTGGCGGCCGGTTTGCGAATGCTTGAGTCGAGGCTGCCTTCGCGCTCGCAGGCGCCGAGCACGTCCCACAGGCCGATGCGGTGCGCGAGCAGGCGTGGCAGGCGCTGGGCGTAGGGCAGCGCCGCTAGATCCTCGTCCACCAGGGCTGAGACCAGGCGCCAGAACTGGTTACGCGGATGGGCATAGTACTGGGCGGCAGCCAGCGACTGCGCGCCCGGAAAACTGCCGAGGATGAGGATGCGGGTATCCGGCGCGAGCACCGGCGCCAGGCCGGTCAGCAGCGCCGACTCAGGCGAAGCGTGAGAATCAAGGGAAGCGGCGGAAGTCGTCATGCGGCGATTGTAGCCCTGCCGCACGGACGACGCCGCGCCGCCTAGCGCGCCGCCACGCTTGCCCCCTCTTCTGCCGACGCATCCCAGCCGCCGCCCAGGGCGCGGATCAGGGCAATCGTTGTCAGCGCCTGGTTGCCGCGCAGCTGCACCGCGCTGCGCTCCACGGCAGCCAGATTGCGCTGGGCGTCGAGCAGGTCGAGGTAGCTCGAGCGGCCGGCATCGTAGAGCTTGCGGGCCAGTTCCGCCGAGCGGCGCGCCGAGCGCACGGCATCGTCGATCTCCACGCCCTGCTCGGCCAGGATGCGCACGCCGGCGAGGTTGTCCTCGACTTCGGCGAAGGCAGCCAGCACCCGCTCGCGGTAAGCCGCGACCGATTCTTCCAGCACCGCTTCGCTGCGCGTCACGTTCGCCTTGTTGCGGCCACCGTCGATGATGGGCAGCGAGAGCAGCGCGCCCAGCACCCAGGAGCGGCTGCTCCAGTTGAACACCTCGGCCATCGTGCCGCCGACGCCGCCGCCGGCCGCATTGATGGTCAGCGCCGGGAACATGGCCGATCGCGCCACGCCGATGCGGGCGTTCGCCGCTTCCATCGCGCGCTGGGCGGCGGCGATGTCGGGCCGGCGTTCGAGCAGGCTTGAGGGCAGCCCGGCCGGAATCTCCGGCAGCGCCACGTCTTCCGGCAAGGGATTGGTACTCGCCGCGAAGCGCGCGGCCGGACGGCCGAGCAGCACGGCAAGCGCGTGTTCGGCATTCGTGCGCTGGCGCTGCAGGCCGATCGCCTCAGCGCGCGTGGCCGACAGTTCCGTCTTCGCGCGGGTCAGGTCGAATTCGCCGATGTCGCCCAGGTCGAACCTGCGCTGGTTGACGCGTACGCTTTCCTCGCGCAGGCTCACGGCGGCATCCACCGTCGCCAGCTCGGCGTCCAGCGCACGCAGGCGGAACCAGGTCTGGGCCACGTCGGCCTGCAAGGACAAGAGCACCGAGCGATAGCTCGCTTCGACGGCGCCGGCATCCTGGCGCGCCGCCTCGACACCCGAACTCACGCGGCCAAACAGGTCGAGCTCGTAGCTGGCGCTCAGGCTGGCGCTGTAACTGTTCTGCGGCGCGACCAGGCTGCCCTGCGGCAGGTTGAGGTCGAGCGGGGCCGGACGGGCGCGCCGGGCCTGCACGCCGACGCCCACTTGCGGCATACGGTCGGCCTGCGCGATGCCGGCGATCGCCCTTGCCTGCTTCACGCGCGCCGCGGCGACGGCCAGGCTGGCGTTGTTGCGGGTCGCTTCGTCGACCAGTTCCGTCAAACGCGGATCCTGGAAGGCCAGCCACCACTGCCCGCGCGGCTGCTGCTCGGCGTGGCGTGCTTTGGCCCAGCGGCTGCCGTCGGGGGCGGTCTGGATCTGATTTGCCTCCTTGAACGCCGCCGGCGTATCGAGGGTCGGCTGTTTAAAGGCGGGCGCCGCGCAGGCACTCAGCAGCAGTGCCGCCATGAGCGGCGCAAGAAGTGGGGTAACCTCGCGTGCAATCATCGATTTCATTGTGCGACTCCTTCCACTGCCACCACGACCGGGGCGACAGGCTTTTTCTCGAAACGTTTGGCAAAGGTGCGCAGCAGGACGTAGAACAGGGGCGTCAGGAACAGGCCGAAGAAGGTCACGCCCAGCATGCCGGCAAAGACGGCGACGCCCATCGCGTGGCGCATCTCGGCGCCGGCGCCGCTGCTGAACACGAGCGGCACCACGCCCATGATGAAGGCGATCGAAGTCATCAGGATCGGACGCAGGCGCAGGCGGCTCGCCTCCAATGCCGCATCGACCACGCTGCGGCCATGGTGTTCGAGTTCGCGGGCGAATTCCACGATCAGGATCGCGTTCTTCGAGGCCAGGCCCACCAGCACGAACAGCGCGATCTGCGTGAAGATGTTGTTGTCGCCGCCGGTGAGCTTTACGCCCAGCAGCGCGCACAGGATCGACATCGGCACGATCAGGATCACGGCCAGCGGCAGCGTCCAGCTTTCGTACTGGGCAGCCAGCACCAGGAACACCAGCAGCACGCACAGCGGGAAGACGAAGACCATGGTGTTCCCCGACAGGATGTCCTGGTAGGTCAGATCCGTCCATTCGTAGGCGATCCCTTTCGGCAGCGTCTCTTTTGCGATCTGCTCGAAGATGGCTTGCGCCTGGCCGGACGACACGCCAGCCGCCGGGCCGCCGTTCATGTCGGCCGTGACATAGGCGTTGTAGCGCTGCACGCGATCCGGGCCATAGCTGTCCTTCACCTGCATCAGCGAGGACAGCGGGATCATCTCGCCTTTCACATTGCGTACCTTCAGCTGGGCGATCTGCTCCGGCTGCGAGCGGAACTGGGCGTCCGCCTGCACCCGCACCTGGTACGTCCTGCCGAATTGATTGAAATCGTTCACGTAGAGCGAGCCGAGATTCACCTGCAGGGTCTGGTAGATCGTCTGCAGCGGCACGCCGAGCTGCTTGGCCTTTACACGGTCGACGTCGGCGAACAGCTGCGGCACGTTGATCTGGTAGCTCGAGAACACCCCCGCCAGGCGCGGGTCGGCCCAGGCCTTGGCCTGCATCGCCTGCGACGCCTTGTACAGCGCGTCGTAGCCGAGGTTGCCGCGGTCTTCCAGCATCATCTTGAAACCGCCCGTAGTGCCGAGGCCGTTCACCGGCGGCGGCGGCAGCACCATCACGAAGGCGTCCTCGATCGCGCCCATGCGCTTGTTGATCTCGGCGGCGATGGCCTCCGCGGACTGCTCCTTGCCGCGCCGTTCGCTGAACGGTTTCAGGCCCGTGAATACGATGCCGGCGTTCGGCGCATTGGTAAAGCCGTTGATCGACAGGCCCGGGAAGGCGATCGAGGATTCGACGCCCGGAATCTCCTTGGCGATGGCCGACATGCGCCGGATCACGGCGTCGGTGCGGTCGAGCGAGGCGGCGTCGGGCAGCTGGGCAAAGCCGATCAGGTAGGCCTTGTCCTGCTGCGGCACGAAGCCGGGCGGCACCGCCTTGAACATGAACAGCGCGGCGACACCGAGCACCGCATACACGGCCAGCGAGATGGTCTTGCGGCGCAGGACGGTCTGCACACCGCCTTCGTAACGGTGCGAGGCGCGTCCGAAGAAGCGGTTGAAGGCGGCGAAGAAACGGCCGAACACGGTGTCGATGGCGCGCGTGACGCGGTCTTTCGGTGCGTCGTGCGACTTGAGCAGCGCGGCCGACAAGGCCGGCGCCAGCGTCAGCGAGGCAAAGGCCGAGATCACGGTGGAGATGGCGATCGTCAGCGCGAACTGGCGGTAGAACTGCCCCGTCAGGCCGGCGACAAAGGCGATCGGCACGAACACGGCGCACAGCACCAGGGCGATGGCGATGATCGGGCCGGACACTTCCTTCATGGCCTGGATCGTCGCGTCGTGCGGATTCAGGCCGTTGGCGATGTTGCGCTCGACGTTCTCGACCACGACGATGGCGTCGTCGACCACGATGCCGATTGCCAGCACCAGGCCGAACAGCGACAGGGTATTGATCGAGAAGCCGAACATCAGCATCACGGCGAAGGTGCCGACCACCGACACCGGCACGGCCAGCAGCGGAATGATGGACGCGCGCCAGCTTTGCAGGAAGACGATCACGACGAGCGCCACCAGCACGATCGCTTCGAACAGGGTCTTGATGACGGAGTCGATCGACTCGCGCACGAATTGGGTTGGGTCGTACACGATGCTGTATTCGACACCTTCCGGAAACTCTTCGGACAGCTCGGCCATGGTGGCGCGCACGTCCGTCGACAGCTGCAGGGCGTTCGCGTTCGGCGCCTCGAAGATGGGGATGGCGACGGCCGACTTGTTGTTCAGGAGCGAGCGCAGGGCATACGAATTCGAGCCCATCTCCAGGCGCGCCACGTCTTTCAGCAAGGTGGTCGAACCGTCCTCGCCGGTCTTGACGATGATGGCACCGAATTCCTCGACCGATTGCAGGCGGCCCTGGGTGTTCACGGTCAGCTGGAACTGGGCGTCCTTGGCCGGGCCCTGGCCGATGACGCCGGCCGCGACCTGCACGTTCTGCTCGCGGATGGCGTCGACGATGTCGCCCGCCACCAGGCCGCGCGCGGCGACCTTTTGCGGATCGAGCCAGACGCGCATCGCGTAGTCGCCGGAGCCGAACAGCTGCACTTCGCCCATGCCCTCGATGCGCGCCAGGCGATCCTTGATGTTCAGGGTCGCGTAGTTGCGCAGATAGAGGTCGTCGTAGCGGCCGTCCGGGGAATTCAGGTGCACCACCATCGTCAGGTTGGGCGAGCTTTTCACCGTGGTGACGCCGATCTGGCGCACCTCTTCCGGCAGGCGCGGCAGCGCGCGCTGGACGCGGTTCTGCACCTGCGTCTCGGCCTGCTCGACGTTCGTGCCGATGGCAAAGGTCACGGTCAGCATCAGGGCGCCGTCCGAGGTGTTTTGCGAGGACATGTAGAGCATGTTCTCGACGCCGTTGATCTGCTCTTCCAGCGGCGCGGCCACCGTCTCGGCGATGATTTTCGGATTGGCGCCTGGGTACTGGGCGCGCACCACGATCGAGGGCGGCACCACGTCCGGGTATTCGGAGATCGGCAACTGGAAGATCGCGATCAGGCCCGAAACGAAGACCAGCACCGACAGCACGACGGCGAAGATCGGTTTGTCGACAAAGAAGCGGGAAAAGTTCATGGCTTACTCCTTGGCGGGGGCGACGGCGGCCAGCGCCAGCGAGCCGCCGCTTTCCATCGGCACAATCAAGGGCGATACCGGGGCGCCGGGACGTACGCGCTGCAGGCCGTTGACGACGATCTTCTCGCCTGCCTTGACGCCGCTGCGCACGACGCGCAGGCCATCGACCACGGGCCCGAGCGTCACGGGCCGGTATTCGGCCTTGCCGGCGGCGTCGACCACATACACGAACTTGCGGCTCTGGTCGGTGCCGACCGCGCGCTCGTTGATCAGCACGGCCTTGCGGCTATCGGCCGCGCCCAGCTGCACCCGTGCGAACAGGCCCGGCACCAGGACGCCGTCGCGGTTCTCGAAGACGGCACGCATGCGCACGCTGCCGGTGCGGGCGTCGAGCTGGTTGTCGACGAATTCGAGCTTGCCCTCGTGCGGGAAGCCCTCTTCGTTGGCCAGGCCCACCCGCACCGCCACCGGGGCGCCATCGCGCGCCTTGGCGCCGACGCGCAGGTAGGTGTCCTCGTCGCCGTCGAAGCTGGCGTAGATGCGGTCGAGCGAGACGACACTGGTCAATAGCGCAGTCGGATCGACCAGGTTGCCGAGCGTGATTTCGGCTTTCGAGACGCGGCCGTCGATCGGCGCGACGACGCGGGTATAGGCCAGGTTCAGGCGCGCCGCCTCGTACTGGGCCTGCGCGGCGGCCGCCGCCGCTTCGAGTTCCTTGTGGGTGGCGGCCGCTTCGTCGAATTCGCGCCGGGCGATGGCTTTGTCGGCCATCAGGCTTTCGGCGCGCGCCAGTTCGCGCTTGGCGAGGTCGGCCTTGGCGCGGGCCGATGCCGCTGCCGCTTCGGCGCGCGTGGCTTCAGCCTGGTAAGGGCGCGGGTCGACCACGAACAGGACGTCGCCCTTCTTCACTTCGCTGCCCGGCTTGAAGTGTACGGCGGTGATGAAACCGCTCACGCGGGAACGGATCTCGACCCGCTCGACCGCTTCCAGTCGGCCCGAAAACTCCTGGGTTTCGGCGACCGGCTTCTCCAGCACGAGCGCGGCGGAGACGGGTGGCGCCGCGGGCGCGGCAGGCGCGGCTTTACCAGTTGCGTCCCCGCAGCCGGAGAGCGTGCCGGCGGCCAGGCCGGCGATGGCCAGTGCCGCGATCAGCGGTTTTACCGCGCTTAGTTGGTTTGTCAGCTTTCTCATGTTGACTCCTTTTTCTTGTGAGAATGTTAAGAAGAGGGCGACACCCATCCCACCCGTGGTCGCCGTCGCGAATCACAGGAAAAAGCGGGCCCCGCCGCACCAAATTGGTGCAGTTGTCCGTTCGTTCAGTAGTGGAAAATCAGGGTGGTGCTGACTTAGGCGGGAGGGGCCTCCTGCCCCTCGAGTTCAGCAATGAAGCCGGCGATTTCGACGAGCGCCGACTGTGCACAGGCGCATTCGTTGCGTTGATCGGCCATCTGCGGCGCCGGCAGCATGCGGCGCACGGTGGCCTGGACACCGAAGCCGGCGAGTTTCGCGCCATAGGCTTCGGCTTCGTCGCGCAAGGGATCGTCCTCGGCGGAGAGGATCAGGGCCGGCGGCAGGTTTTTCAGCCGGCTCGATTGCAGGGGAGACGCGTACGGGTGGGTACGGTCGGCCGCGTTCGGCAGGTAGCCGCGATAGGCGGCGGCAGCGCCGTCGGCCAGTTTTTCCTGGTCGGGGCAGTTCGGCATTTCGCGCATCGAGCAGGTCGACAGGCCCGGATCGAGCATCGGCATGATCAGGATCTGGCCGGCCAGTTTCGGCGCGCCGCGGTCGCGCGACATCAGGGCGCAGACGGCGGCGAGATTGGCGCCCGCCTCGATGCCGGCCACCAGCAGGTGCTTGCCGTTCCAGCCGAGCTTGGATTTGTTCTTTTTCGCCCACAGCAGCACGGCGTGGGCATCTTCGACCGCAGCCGGGAAGGGGCGCACCGTGGCCAGCGTGTAGCTCGACGCCAGCACGACCGGGGTATGGCTGACGCCGGCCAGGTGACGCAGGAAGCCGTCGGAATCCTCGAGGTCGTCGGCAACAAAACCGCCGCCCGGGAAGAACACAACCAGGGTGTCGCGTTTCCCCTTCGCGTTGGTGGCGTACAGGCGCGCCTTTAATGGGCCCTGCTCGCCGGTCACGTCGAGTTCGCGCACCCTGACATCATCGGCCAAGGCATTCGCGGCATCCAGGCGGTCGTTCATGGCGCCACCTTTGCAGCGGCCATCAGGGTCGCGCCGCGCGCAGGATCCTGGCACAGCGTTTCCGCCACGACGCTCGAGAGTGCGTGCACGCCGCGCGCCTCGGCGCCCGCTGCCTGCGCATAGGCGCCGCTGCCGACGATCCCGGCCATCGCCAGAATCCCAGTCGCCAGTGCGATCGTTGCCACGATGCTGTCCCGAATCTTCATGTGTCGCTCCTGCCTGCCAATTAAATACTGCTCCAGTACGGACACTATAGACATCATCTACAATCTGATAAAGATGGCATTATCGAATTGATTGTTCGGATATCGCGAACAATGAGCATAGAAATTGATGGCGGGGGACGTATGAACAAGCTGCAGGCGATGGAAGTTTTCGTGCAAGTGGTCGATACCGGCAGTTTTACGCGGGCGGCGCAGATGCTGGATTTGCCCAAGGCCAGCGTTTCGACCCTGGTGCAGGCGCTGGAAAGTTCGCTCTCGGCCAAGCTGCTGCACCGCACGACACGGCAGGTGACGGTGACCTCGGACGGCGCGGCCTATTACGAGCGCTGCGTGCGCATCCTGTCGGACGTGCGCGAAGCCGAGGAATCGCTCTCGCGCATGCGCAGCAATCCCAGCGGGCGCCTGCGCGTGGACACCCCGACAGGCCTGTCGAGCGAGATCCTGGTGCCGGCCCTGCCCGCCTTTTTCGAGCGCTACCCGGACATTACCCTGGAACTGGGCAGCACCGACCGCCCGGTCGACCTGGTCGAGGAAGGCGTCGACTGCGCGGTGCGCGGCGGGGCGCTGTTCGATACCAGCCTGATCGCGCGGCGCGTCGGCATCATCAACTTCGTCACCGCCGCCGCGCCCTCTTACCTGGCGCGCTTCGGCGTGCCGCTGCATCCGAACGAGCTGGCGCGGCACCGCTGCGTGAACTATTTTTCGGCGAAGACCGGTAAAGTGTACGACTGGGATTTCAACCGCGATGGCGAACGCATCGAGGTGCCGATGCCGGGAATGATCGCCCTGAACGATTCGAATGCCTATGTGCAGGCGGGGCTGGCGGGGCTGGGCATCGTCCAGATGACCGATTACCTGTTGATGCGCCATGTCGAGGAAGGCCGCATGGTGCAGGTGCTGCCGGACTGGCGCAGCGACCCGCTGCCGGTACACATCGTCTACCCGCAGAACCGCCACATGTCGGCCAAGGTGCGCGTGTTCGTGGAATGGGTGTCGGAGGTGTTTGCCAACCATCCGCAGATGCGCCTGGGTGCGCGGCCGGCCGTGGCCGCCGATGCGGCTGTCGCTGCTTGAGTTGCCGCACCGGGGACATGGCAGGCGGGTAGCACCCGCCTGCCGGGATCGAACAATCAGGCTTTGCGGCGGCGCGCCATGCCCAAGCCGGCGATGCCGAGGCCGAGCAGGGCCAGCGATGCCGGTTCCGGCACGTCGGTGGCGGCTGCGATGCCGCTCAGGCTAAAGCCGACGAAGTCGGCGCCGCCGTCGATCGGGTAGGCGTTCACGCCGCTGGTATTGCGCCAGCTGATGGTCACTGCCTTGTCCTTGGCGATCTCGGCCCACTGGGCATCGGTCAGGCTCAGGACGCCGGTCAGCGTGTAGTCGTAGTCTTCGACATTCTGCACGACACTAGCCGGGCCGCCGTTGCTGCTGCTCCAGTGCGCGTACTGCGTGCCATCGATCATGAAATCGAAGTATTCGTTGAAACCGCTGTAGTTGAAGCCGTAGTCGCCCTTGGCGGTCAGTGCGACCTTCACGCCGGTGTAGGTCGTGCCGTCCAGAGCGAACGTACGGGTGTAGGTCTGCCCGTCTTGAGTGACCGGGGTGGTATCGTTGGCGATGACGGCAGCGGTGGCGTTGCAGGCAAAGAGTGCGGACACGGCAGCGATCAGGAGAGTGGTTTTCATGTGGTTTTGGAAGTGGTGGATGAAATTTTTGTTTTGCGTATTTACCCCATGCAATTTCAATGCCAACCGGAAAAATTTCTTATAGATGAATAACTTGCTGAATTTACACCTGCGTATTGTTCATCGACTGTAAAGCTTGTCGACAGCTTTTAGTAGCGCCGGTATTCAGCCCAAGGGTGATTTCTGCGCTGTCAGCGGTGTAGAATCTTCCGCATAACAATCACAGCCGGAGACAGTCTTGAACAACGCACAGTCCAGCGCACCCTCGCGCAACATCCATACCCTGCTTGCCCAGTACAGCGAGAGCCACCGCAACCCGACCAACGAACTGATTCATTTCGTGTGCGTGCCGCTGATCGTGTTCTCGCTGCTCGGCATCCTGTACGCGCTGCATCCCGTGGTCGCGCTGGCCGCCGTGGCCGGGTCGATGTGGTATTACCTGCAACTGTCGAAGCCATTCGCGGTGGGCATGCTGGCGATGGCGATCCTGATGCTGGCGATCCTGGCGGCGATGCCGCCGCTGACGGTGCTGCCGCTGTCGATCGCCGTGTTCGTCGTGGCCTGGATCGGCCAGTTCATCGGCCACAAGATCGAAGGCAAGAAGCCGTCATTCCTAGACGACCTGCGCTTCCTGCTGGTCGGGCCGCTGTTCGTGCTGGGCTTCCTGTACCGGCGCCTGAACCTGGCCTATTGATCCCATCTGCTCGCTGACGCGCCGCGCCGGCGTGTGCGGCGTCGCCGGCTTTCAGGAGTAAGCTTTCGGAGGCGCATCGCGCGTTTCGGAGATTGCCATGAAAGCCACATTTCCCCTCCTCCTTCTTGCGGCCCTTGCCGGCTGCGCCACGCCGCCGCAATCGGGCAGCGTCTACCGTTCTTACCAGACACAGAACGAACAGGTCGTGCGTACCGGCACGGTCGAGTCGGTGCGCAATGTCGTCATCGCCAATCCGGAGTCGGGCGTGGGCACCATGGGCGGCGCCGCCCTCGGAGGCCTGGCCGGTTCGCAGGCCGGCAGCGGCAACGGCAACGGCTCGGCGGCGATGGGCATCGTCGGCGCCATCGCGGGCGGCCTGATCGGGCAACGGGTCGAGAACCGCGCCAACATGCGTCCGGGGTTCGAAATCACGGTCAAGCTCGACAGCGGAGAGCTGCGCGCCATCACCCAGGAAGCCGATGAACTGTTCCGCCCCGGCGAGCGCGTGCGCCTGCTGAGTAACGGCTACAACACGCGTGTGACCCATTAGAAACGCCTGCAGGGCGGCGCCGCGTTCGCCCCGCGCCGTCGCGATTTATAGACGGCAGGAAATGGGGAAAGCACGTATACTTCCGCGATGTCTTCTCCCGTCCTATTTACCCTCGCCTCGCTCATCTGGGGCTCGACCTTCTGGGCCATCACCTTGCAGCTGGGCGAAGTGCCGCCCTCGGTCTCCGTGGTCTACCGCTTCGCCCTGGCCTCAAGCGTCCTGTTCATCATCTGCATCGGCCGCGGTTTCAAACTGCAATTGCCCTGGCGTACCCAGAAATGGCTGATGTTGCAGGGCATGGCGACCTTCGGCCTGTCGTATATCTGCACCTACCAGGCCGAGGAAGTCGTTGTTTCCGGACTGGTGGCCGTGCTGTTCGCCTTGATGGTGTTCTGGACGCCGCTCCTGGGCCGCGTGTTCTACGGCACCCCGATCGCGCCGCGTACCTGGGGCGCCGGTGCCGTCGCCACCGGCGGCGTCGCCCTGCTCTTCTACCACTCGATCGGCACCGCCTGGCGCGATGTGCAGGCGGGCGGCAGCGGCCACTTCCTGCTGGGCGTGGTGCTGGCCCTGGTGGCGACGATCGCCAGCTCGGCCGGCAGCATCGTCGTCGCCAAGGTGCGCGAGCAGTCGGGCAATGTGATGCTGACCACCGCCTGGTCGATGTTCTGGGGCACCTTGATGGTGGCCATTTATGCCGTCGTCACCGGGCAGCGCTTCATGCTGCCGCCGACCGCCTCCTACACGCTGGGCCTGCTCTACCTGTCGATCTTCGGTTCGGTGATCGCCTTCCTCGCCTATTTCACGCTGATCAACCGCATCGGGCCGCACAAGGCGGTGTACATCGGCGTCATCACGCCGGTGCTGTCGGTGCTGCTGTCCATTAAACTCGAACATTACCGCCCGGGGCCCGTCGAGTTCCTGGGCATGATCCTGTGCCTGGCCAGCGTGGCCTGGGCCCTGCGCGCACCCGCAGCCGCAAAACCGGTGCAAGCCGCAACCTTGAACAACGCAACCGAAACCCCATGACCGCTGTCACCCATTTCACCGTCCGTCCCGCCGAACCCGCCGACGTCAGCCACATCCACTCGATGATCGTCGAGCTGGCCGTGTTCGAGAAACTCGAGCACATGGTCGTCGCCACCGAAGAGCTGCTGCACGAGGGCCTGTTCGGCACGCGGCCGGCCTGCGAAGCCATCGTCGGCGAGGAAAACGGCGAAGTCGTCGCCTTTGCCCTGTTCTTCCACAATTTCTCGACCTTCCTTACCAAGAAGGGCCTGTACCTGGAAGATTTATATGTGCGCCAGTCGCACCGCGGCAAGGGCTACGGCACCCAGTTGCTGTCGACGCTGGCGCAGATTGCGGTGGAACGCAAATGCGGCCGCTTCGAATGGTCGGTACTGGACTGGAACGAGCCGGCGATCGGTTTTTACCGGACGATGGGCGCCGAGATCCTGCCGGAATGGCGCATCTGCCGCGTGACGGGCGAAGCGCTCGATCACCTGGCACGCCGCGCGGATTAAAACTAAGAGCGGCCCGCAATAAAAAGCCCACGGAGCTTTGAAGCACCGTGGGCGAACCCATTATGTTAATGGGGAGGGGAGACTGGAAATCAACGATTTCACTATAGCTGGGTGAACTCGCCGGAAGCTGTTGTTCTTACAATTGCTTACCTCTCTTACGGATTGTCTGATACCTATCATCACCGAGCTGGGAATGGGCGAATTGACGCCAATCAAGGGACGACCGCCGCTGTCGCACGATTGAGTGATCACAAATGCAAGGGAATGACGTGCCTGAAAATGTGCTCTTCGCACAAGGGGAGACACCATGGCATTCATCTTCCGACCGATTACCAGGCGGCTCTACAAGGCGTGGCTGCGTTCCCGCCTCGACAATTACAACCGCAGCCTGACAGCGATCGCGGCCCAGCGCGAGAACGATTTTCATGCCGAGCGCATGCTGCACCGGGCGGTGTCGAGCACGCGCTCGAAGCTGCAGTCGCTGTGAAGAAGACGTGCAGGGCCGGAGCCGGCCCTGCGGTTCTGGAAGGTCTTAGAACCCCGCCGGCAAGCCCACGTCGCGCGCCCGCATCACGCCGCCGTTCACCACCGCCTGGCAGGGGTTGAAGCCGACCGCATAAGCCAGTTCGGCCGGTCGGCTGATGTCCCACAAGGCAAAATCCGCTCGCTTGCCCACTTCCAGCGTCCCGATCTGCTCCTGCAAACCGAGCGCGCGCGCCGCGTTGACGGTGGCGCCCTGCAGCGCTTCGCGCGGCGTCAGGCGCCACACCGTACACGCCATGTTCATCGCCAGCAGCAGCGAACTCAGGGGCGAGGTGCCGGGATTGCAGTCGGTGGCCACCGCCAGCGGCACGCCGGCGCCGCGCAGGGCGGCGATCGGCGGCGCCTGCGTCTCGCGCAGGAAGTAATAGGCGCCCGGCAGCAGCACGGCCACGGTGCCGGCCGCGGCCATGGCGTTGATGCCGGCCGGGGTCAGGTGTTCCAGGTGGTCGGCCGAGAGCCCGCGGTAGCGCGCCACCAGTTCCGCGCCGCGCTGGTCGGACAATTGTTCGGCGTGCAGCTTGACGGGCAGTCCGAGCTTTTTAGCGGCGGCAAACACCCGTTCGGTCTGGTCGTAACTGAAGCCGATGTGCTCGCAGAAGGCGTCGACCGCGTCGACCAGGCCCTCTTTCACCAGGAGCGGCAGCATGCGTTCGGCCACTTCGGCGATATAGTCGTCGGGGCGGCCCGTAAACTCCGGCGGCAGCGCGTGCGCGCCCAGGAAGGTGGTGCGTACCTTGATCGGCAGCAGTTCGCCGATGCGGCGCGCGGCGCGCAGCAGATTCGCTTCGCCCTGCAGGTTCAGGCCGTAGCCCGATTTGATCTCGAGCGTGGTCACGCCCTCGGCCAGCAGTTGCGACACGCGCGGCGCGCTCTGGCGCAGCAGGTCTTCGACGCTGGCGGCACGGGTGGCGCGCACGGTCGACATGATGCCGCCGCCGTTGCGGGCGATGTCCTCGTAGCTGGCCCCTTCCAGGCGCGCTTCCCACTCGTCGCTGCGGTTGCCGGCGTGGACGATGTGGGTATGGCAGTCGATCAGGCCGGGCGTGAGCCAGGCGCCGTCGCAATCGTGGATGACGGCGGCGCGCGGCGCCTCGCGGCGCGGGCCCAGCCAGGCGATGCGGCCGTGCTGCACGGCGATCGCGCCATCCTGCATTTCGCCATAGCCGTCGACCATCGTGGCCAGGTTCACGTTCGCAAACACCGCGTCGACGCGCGGGCCGTGGCGCTCACTCATCTTCGTAGTCCTCGTCCTCGTTGTAATAGAAAATATCGACAATGAAGATGACCGCCTGGGTCGCCTCGATCGACCAGATCGTGCCCGGGTCGAACAGGACGGCGTCGTAGCGCACCATGTTGATGCGCTCGGCGTCGCTGGCGATTTCCAGGGTCTCCCCTTCGGCCAGGAACATCAGGGTCAGGTCGGCGCGCGCCACGAAGCGCGATTTGCCGGCCAGGCGGCGCCGACCGAACTGGTGGTAGCAGCGGTCGCTGCGGGTCATGACGTTGAAATCGGTGGTCGGCCCGCGATTGAGCTTGGCGGTCACCTGCGAATCGCCGTCGAAGGCGAGCACCGGGCCGCTTTCGCAGATGATCACGCGTTCGCTGCCGTCGATATCGAGCGTCATGCCGTGGCCGTCGACCAGCGCCAGCGTGCGGTCGACGCCCGGGAAGCGCGAGAACGGGCCGTCCTCGGCGATCGTGGCCAGGCTGACGCGCCAGTCGAAGTCCTCGAAGCCGGCCTCGGGCGGGCCGACTGCAATCGTCGTGGTGCTGCCGCCGCCGTTCTTCCAGGGGAGTGCCGACAGGCCGGCAAACGGAATCAGAATGTTCATGCTCATGCCTCGCTCATGCTCATACTTATGCTCAATTGGCGCGCAACTGTTGAATGGCTTGCCGGTAGCCGCGCTCGACGGCTTCCTGCGCCATGTGGCGCCCGCCCTGCACCACCCAGCGTCCGCCGGCCAGTACGTCGCGCACCAGATTGTCGTTGCCGCAGAATACCAGACGTCCCAGCACGTCGGTATCCTGTACGCCGTCCAGGTTCGGATGCGCGGCATCGAGCACCAGCAGGTCGGCCCGGCGTCCCGCCGCCAGTTCCCCGACCGGGCGCCCGGCCGCCTGCGCGCCGCCACGCAGTGCATCCTGCCACAGGTTGAGCGCGACGTCGCGCCGTGCCGGCGTGGCGGCGATGTTCCGGCGCTGGTGCAGCAGGCGCTGCCCGTATTCGAGCCAGCGCAGTTCTTCCACCGGGCTCTGCGACACGTGGCTGTCGCTGCCGATGCCCCAGCGTCCGCCCTGCGCCAGGTAGTCGCCCAGCGGGAACAGGCCGTCGCCCAGGTTGGCCTCGGTGGTCGGGCACAGGCCGGCGACGGCGCCACTGGCGGCCAGCTGCGCCACTTCGGCCGGGTTCAGGTGGGTAGCGTGCACCAGGCACCAGCGCGCGTCGATGCGCACTTCGTCGAACAGGTATTCGACGGGCCGGCGCCCGCTGAAGTCCAGGCTTTGGCGCACTTCGCCCTGCTGCTCGGCGATGTGGATGTGCAGCGGCCGTTCCGGCGGCAGCGCCGCCATCAGCGCGCGGATCTGGTCGGTGCCGGCCGCGCGCAGCGAATGCGGCGCGGCCCCCACTTCGAGCTGGCCGCCGCGCAGGGGCGCTAAAGCCTCGACGATGCGCAGCACGTCGTCGACATCGGTGCGAAAGCGCGCCTGCTCCGGCTTCAAAGGCTGGTCGCCGAAGCCGCTGTGGCTGTAGAGCACCGGCAGCAGCGTCAGCCCGATGCCGGCCTGCTGTCCGGCCGCGGCGATGCGTTCGGCCATCTCGGCCGGGCGCGCATAGGAGACGCCGTCCGGGTCGCGCTGGATATAGTGAAACTCGCACAGCGAGGTATAGCCATGGCGCAGGCATTCGGAGAACAGCTGGGCCGCGATCGCTTCCAGCTGTTCCGGCGTAATGTTGGCCCCGAAGCGGTACATCAAGTCGCGCCAGGTCCAGAAGCTGTCCGGGCCGTCGCCCGCCTTTTCCGTCAGGCCGCCGAGCGCGCGCTGGAAGGCGTGCGAGTGCAGGTTGACCATGCCCGGCACCACGTACTCGGCGCGCGCCACGCCGATCGGCGGGCGCGCGCCGGGCTGCACCCGCGTCAGGTTGCCGCGCGCATCCCATTCGACCAGCACATCGCCCTGCCAGCCCTCGGCCAGCAGCGCGTGGCGCGCGAACAGGGCGTTCATGCGCGCACCCAGTCGAGCGCGGCTCCCATCATGTCTTGCAACAGCGGCTGCACCTCGGCCGCGATCTCGGGGCGGTAGGCGAAGGGTGCCGCCTCGTCCATATAAAGGCACTGGCACATCTCGAGCTGGATCGCGTGCACGCCCTCCTTCGGCTGGCCATAGAAGCGGGTGATGTGGCCGCCCTTGAAGCGGCCATTCACCGCGATGCTGAAGCGGTCCTGGGCGCGCGCGACGCCGACCACGGCATTCTCCAGGCCCCGATCGCAGGAGCTCCCATCGGCGGTGCCGAAGTTCAGATCCGGCAGCTTGCCCTCGAAAAAGCGCGGCACTTGCGAGGCGATCGAGTGCGCATCCCACAACACCACGCGCCCGTGCAGGGCCAGCAGGCGCGCCAGCTCGGCGCGCAATTGATGATGGTAGGGCTGCCAGTAGCGCAGCAGGCGGCGCTGCACTTCCTGCTGATCCGGCACCCGTCCTTCCTGGTACAGGCTTTCGCGCCCGAAGGTGTCGACCGGGCACAGGCCGGTCGTGTCCAGGCCCGGGTACAGGTTGGTGTTCTCGGGCGGGCGGTTCAGGTCAATGACATAGCGCGACCAGCGCGCCGCCAGCGTCGAGATGCCGAGCCGGCCGGCGCAGTCGTAGAGTTCGGCCAGGTGCCAGTCGGTATCGGCTTTCGCCAGCGCACAGGGCGTCATGTGCGCGGCCACCTCGTCGGGAATGTCGGTGCCCACATGGGGCATCGACAACAGCATCGGCGCATCACCTGCCTTGAACCGGAAATCCATCACGACTCCTGTTGAAATTAAGGGTGTAAGACGGCGAACAATTCCTTGCACGTGGCCGACAACTCGCCCGCCACCACCATCTGG
Organism: Massilia sp. Leaf139; assembly: GCF_001424165.1. Taxonomy (GTDB): domain Bacteria; phylum Pseudomonadota; class Gammaproteobacteria; order Burkholderiales; family Burkholderiaceae_D; genus Telluria. Next base: position 459,670 of record NZ_LMOJ01000025.1, on the reverse strand, counting down.
CGCGCCGCCTCGATGTCCGGCGCGAAGAAGCGGTCGGCATCGAAGGGCGCCACGCGGCGGCGCAGCTGCGCATGCACGTGCTCGAGGTGTTCCGAGCTGGCCAGCGGACGGTGGAACTCGATGCCCTGTCCCGCCGCCAGCAATTCGATCCCGACAATCACCGCCGTATTGTGCGCCATCTGGTCGAGCCGGCGCGCCGCGAAGGTGGCCATGCTGACGTGGTCTTCCTGGTTGGCGGAGGTCGGCAGGCTGTCGACGCTGGCCGGATGCGCCAGCGATTTGTTTTCCGAGGCCAGCGCCGCGGCCGTCACGTGGGCGATCATGAAGCCCGAGTTCAGGCCCGGTTCGCGCACCAGGAAGGCCGGCAGGCCGGACAGGTTGGCGTCGATCAGCAGCGCGATGCGGCGCTCGGCCAGCGCACCGATTTCGGCAATCGCCAGGGCCAGCGTGTCGGCGGCAAAGGCCACCGGCTCCGCATGAAAGTTACCGCCCGAGACGATCGCACCGTCGTCGGGGAAGAGCAGCGGATTGTCGGTGACGGCGTTCGCCTCGATCAGCAGGGTGCGGCTGGCGTTGGCCACCAGATCCATCACGGCGCCCATCACCTGCGGCTGGCAGCGCAGGCTGTAGGGATCCTGCACGCGCTCGTCGCCGACCAGGTGCGAGGCGCGGATCGCGCTGCCCGCCATCAGCTCGCGGTAGATGGCGGCCGCGGCGATCTGGCCCGGCTGGCCGCGCACCGCGTGGATGCGGGCGTCGAAAGGCGCGTCGCTGCCGCGGGCAGCGTCGACCGACAAGGCGCCGGTGACCATTGCCGCTTCCACCAGGCGCTCGGCCATGAAGAGGCCGTGCAAGGCCAGCGCGGTCGACACCTGCGTGCCGTTGATCAGGGCCAGGCCCTCTTTCGCCGCCAGCGTGACGGGCTCGATGCCGGCCTGCGCCAGCGCCTCGCTTGCCTCCATGATGCGGCCTTGGTAACGCACCGGGCCGACGCCGAGGATGGCGAGGGTCATGTGCGCCAGCGGCGCCAGGTCGCCCGAGGCGCCGACCGAACCCTGGCAGGGAATGGCCGGCATCAGGCCGGCATTGTAGATGGCGATCAGGGTGTCGATGATCACCGGACGCACGCCCGAATAGCCGCGCGCCAGGCTGCCGATTTTCGTCAACAGGATCAGCCGTACGACGGCATCCGACATCAGCTCGCCGGTACCGACCGCGTGCGACAGGATCAGGTTGCGCTGCAATTGTTCGAGCTGGTCGTTCGGGATATGGGCCTTGGCCAGGATGCCGAAGCCGGTGTTGATGCCGTAGGCCGGATCGCCCTTGTCGACAATGGTTTTCACGAGGGACGCGGACGCGGCGATCGGTTGCGCCGCCTCAGGCGACAGTGCGATCGCGAAGTGACCGGCCCAGGCCGCGCGCAGGTCGGCCAGGCTCAGGGCGCCAGGGTTCAGAGTCCAGTTGTGGTGTGCGTCGTGATTCATTGCTTGCTGCCTTGATTGATCATCGGGAGATTCAGGCCGGTGCGCTCGGCACAGGCGATGGCGGAGGGGTAGCCCGCATCGGCATGGCGCATGACGCCCGAGCCGCTGTCGTTGACCAGCACGCGTGCCAGGCGTTTGGCGGCGGCCTCGGTACCGTCGGCCACGATGACGACGCCGGAATGCTGCGAGTAGCCCATGCCGACGCCGCCGCCGTGGTGCAGCGAGACCCAGGTCGCACCGCCGGCGGTGTTCAACATGGCGTTGAGCAGCGGCCAGTCGGAGACGGCGTCGGTACCGTCGCGCATGCTCTCGGTTTCGCGGTTCGGGCTGGCGACGGAACCGGTGTCGAGGTGGTCGCGGCCGATCACGATCGGCGCCTTGAGCTCGCCGTTCTTCACCATCTCGTTGAAGGCGAGGCCGGCGATGTGGCGTTCTCCGAGGCCCAGCCAGCAGATGCGCGCCGGCAGGCCCTGGAAGGCGATGCGTTCGCGCGCCATGTCGAGCCAGCGGTGCACCTGCGCGTGCTGCGGGAACAGCTCCTTGATCTTGGCGTCCGTCTTATAGATGTCTTCCGGGTCACCTGAGAGCGCCACCCAGCGGAACGGGCCGCGCCCTTCGCAAAACTGCGGGCGGATATAGGCAGGCACGAAGCCGGGGAAATCGAAGGCATTCGCGACGCCCTCGTCCAGGGCTACCTGGCGGATGTTGTTGCCGTAATCGACGGCCTGGCTGCCGAGCGCCTTGAAGTCGAGGATGGCACGGACATGGGTCGCGCAGGAGGCGGCGGCCGCCGCTTTCAGGCGCGCGTGCTGGCCTGGGTCGGCCTGGGCCGCCTTCCATTCGTCGACCGTCCAGCCCTGCGGCAGGTAGCCGTGGATCAGGTCGTGGGCCGAGGTCTGGTCGGTGACGAGATCGGGCACCAGGCCGCCGGCGCGGGCGCGGCGCACCAGTTCCGGCAGCACGTCGGCGGCATTGCCGAGCAGGCCGATCGAGACGGCTTCGCGTCGTTCGCAGTGGTGCTGAATGAGGGCGAGCGCCTCGTCGATGTCTTTCGCCTGCTTGTCGAGATAACGCGTGCGCAGGCGGAAATCGATGCTGCTCTGCTGGCACTCGATGTTGAGCGACACCGCGCCGGCGAAGGTCGCGGCCAGCGGCTGGGCGCCGCCCATGCCGCCCAAACCCGCGGTCAGGATCCAGCGTCCGCCCCAGTCGCCGCCGAAATGCTGGCGGCCCGCCTCCGCGAAAGTTTCGTAGGTGCCCTGGACGATGCCCTGGGTGCCGATATAGATCCAGCTGCCGGCCGTCATCTGGCCGTACATGAACAGGCCCTTGCGGTCGAGCTCGTTGAAATGCTCCCAGTTCGCCCATTTCGGCACCAGGTTCGAGTTCGCCAGCAGCACGCGCGGGGCATTCTCGTGGGTCTGGAACACGCCGACCGGCTTGCCGGACTGGATCAATAAAGTCTGGTCGCCTTCCAGGGCGCGCAGCGAGGCCAGGATCTGGTCGTAACACTCCCAGTTGCGCGCGGCGCGGCCGATGCCGCCGTACACCACCAGGCGCTGCGGATCCTCGGCCACCTCGGCATCGAGGTTGTTCTGCAACATGCGGTAGGCGGCTTCGGTGAGCCAGCTCTTGCAGGAAAGTTCGGTGCCGCGCGGAGCGCGGATGGAACGGGTCGGATCGAAACGCGGATCGACGGGTTGATCAACAGCTGGGGACGATGCTTGGTTCATGGCAGCTCCTGGAATGAGAACGGCGGATGAAGCCTCACCCGCCCTGGACGTGCTCGGAGTCTAAGTTGTCTATACAAGACCGTCAATCCATTTTGTCATGCCCGCCGGGTGTCATTTCCGGTACACCGCCTTGCCCGCCACCCAGGTCTGCAGCACGCCTGTCTTGTGGATGTCGTAGGTCGGCATCTTGAACAGATCCTGGTCGATGACGATGAAGTCGGCCCATTTGCCCGGCTCCAGCGAGCCCAGGCTGTTTTCCGCGTGGCCCGCATAGGCCGCGTCAAGCGTGAAGCAGCGGAAGGCTTCCTTCAGCGACATCGCCTGGTTCGGGTACCAGCCGGCGATCGGCTGGCCCGACGCGTCCTGGCGCGTGACGGCCGCGTGGATGCCGAAGAACGGGTTCGGCGACTCGACCGGGAAGTCCGAACCGCAGGCGATGCGCGAACCCTGGTGCAGGAAGCTGCGCCAGGCGTAGGCTCCCTTGATGCGCTCGGCGCCGACGCGGCTTTCGGCCATGTTCTTGTCCGAGGTGGCATGGGTCGGCTGCATCGACGGGATGATGCCCAAGGTCTTGAAACGGACGATGTCGGCGGGCGTCACCACCTGCGCGTGTTCGATGCGGTGGCGCTGGGCCGCGCTCTTGGTCGCACCCAATTCCTTCTTGTAGATGTCGAGGATCTGCTTGTTGCCGGCGTCGCCGATGGCGTGCACGTTGACCTGGTAGCCGCGCGCCATTGCCTTCTTCATCTTCGCGTCCATCTGGTCGAGCTTGAAGAACAGCAGGCCGTGCGAATGCGGCTCGTCGCTGTAGGGCTTGATGAGGGCGGCGCCGCGGCTGCCGAGCGCGCCGTCCGAATACAGCTTCACGGCGCGCAGCGCGTACATGTCGTTGCCGTAGGTTTTGAGGGGGCCGTTCTTGGCCAGGGCGTCGAAGTCGGCGTCGGTGCCGCCGATCATGCCGTAGATGCGCGCGGTCAGCTTGCCGCCATCGGCATAGGCGCGGTACAGGCGGTCTTCGGCCACGCCCACGCCGGCGTCGTGGGTGCTGGTGATGCCGACCTGCGCCATCGCGCCGAGCGCGCGGTCGAGTACCACGCGGCCCTCGGCTTCGGTCTGGGCCGGCAGCACTTTCGCGACCAGCTCCTGCGCCGCGTCGATCAGCACGCCCGTGGCTTTACCGTTGGCGTCGCGCACGATCTTGCCGCCGGCTGGGTCGGGCGTTTTATCGGTGATGCCGGCCGCCGCCAGGGCGCGGCTGTTGGCCCAGCCGGCGTGGCCGTCGACGCGCTCGAACCAGACCGGGCGGTCGCTGACGACCGCATCGACATCAAGCGCGGTCGGGAAGCGGCCCAGCTTCCAGTTCTCCTGGTTCCAGCCGCGTCCGCGCAGCCAGCCCTGGCCGGGATTGGCCTTGGCATAGTCGCCGATGGCTTTCAGCGCATCGGGCAGCGAGGTCGTGGCCGACAGGTCGAGCTGGGTCAGCATCTGGCCCAGACCGAAGACGTGGCCGTGGGCATCGATCAGGCCCGGCAATACCGTCTTGCCCTGCAAATCGACCTGGCGCGCGCCGGGCGCTTTCGCAGCGACGTCGGCGGCGCTGCCGACGGCCAGGATCTTGCCCTTGCCGTCGAAAGCGAGCGCGGCGAACTGCACCAGATCCCCCTTGGCGTTCAGCGTGTATCCGTTGGCGTTGACGATGACGGTATCGGTCGGCGCGGCCTGCACGCCGGCCATGGCAAGGGCGGCAAGAACGAACGCGGAACACTGCTTGAGGCTGGGCTGCATGAAGTCTCCAAATATTTAATAAATGCAAAACACCAGTGTAGCGAAGTCCTCCTTCCTTGGACACTGCCGGCGGCCCGGCGCGCATGTTTTTTCGTTATGATTTCGAGGTTGCAATACCCAATCACCGAATAGGAGTGCTCGTGAAACGAATCGCCGTCCTGCTGTCCTGCCTTGCCGCCCTGCCCTCCCTTGTCCATGCGGCCGAATGGGAAGGCCCGCAGGATCCGTTCAAACTCTACGGCAACAGCTACTATGTCGGTACCGAGGGTCTCAGTTCGGTGCTGGTCACCTCGCCGGCCGGCCACATCCTGATTGACGGCGCCAGTCCGAAGGCGGCGGTGCAGATCGCGGCCCACATCCGCCAGCTCGGCTTCAAGCTGGAAGACATCCGCTACATCCTCACTTCGCACGAGCACTACGACCATGTGGGCGGCGTCGCCGAATTGCAGCGCCTGAGCGGCGCCATCGTACTCACCAGCGCGGCCGCGAAGCCGGTGCTGGAGACGGGCAAGCCGGACAAGGGCGACCCGCAATTCGGCACCCTGCCCGACATGACGCCGCTGCCGAAGGTGGCCGCCGTGCGCGATGGCGAGACCGTCGCCCTCGGCCCGCTGGCGATCAAGGCGCACTACACGCCGGGCCATACCAAGGGCGGCGTCAGCTGGACCTGGCAGTCGGCCGAAGGGGGCAAGGCGCTGAACATGGTGTATGCGGACAGCCTGATCGCCGTCGCCGGCCCGAACTTCCGCTACAGCGGCACGGCCGACTACCCGAACGCCAAGAACGACATCGAAGGCTCGATCGCGCGCGTGGCGGCGCTGCCCTGCGACATCCTGGTGACGGCGCATCCGAATGCGAGCGACGTGATCGAGCGCCAGGCGAAGGGGGCGCTGGTCGATACCGGGGCGTGCAAGGCGTATGCGCAGGCTGGGCGCAAGCGGCTGGCGGAGACGCTGGCGGCAGAGGCCAAGAAGCAGTGACCGGAGTGCTGTAGGGTGGGCGGGTCTCCCGCCCACGCGTTCAACCACTACTTGCAAATCCCGTACGCTCATTCATCTGTGCGTTGACGCGTGGACGGGAAACCCGTCCACCCTACAGCTCACGACGCGTCTTTTTCGCGCGCGATCAGCGCCGCCTTCCTCTCGATCCCCCACCGATACCCCGACAAGCCGCCATCGTTGCGCACCACCCGGTGACAGGGAATCGCCACCGCCACCGGATTGGCCGCGCAGGCCCCCGCCACCGCGCGTACCGCGGCCGGAGAACCGATGCGCCCTGCCAGCTCGGTATAACTGACCGTCTCGCCCGCCGGTATCGCGCGCAAGGCGGCCCACACGCGCTGCTGGAACGCGGTGCCGCGCACGTCCAGCGGCAAGTCCAGGCCGATGCGCGGCGCCTCGACAAGACCCACCACCTGCGCCACCGTGCGCTCGAAGCCGGCGTCGGCGCCGATCAGCGCCGCCTGCGGAAAGCGATCCTGCAAATCGCGCACCAGCAGCTCGGGATCGTCCCCCATCAGCACCGCGCAGATGCCGCGCTCCGTTGCCGCGACCAGGATGGCGCCGAGCGAACAGGCGCCCACCGCGAAGCGGATCTGTTCGCCCGCGCCGCCTGCCTTGAAGCGGGAAGGCGCCATGCCCAGCATCGCGGCGCTGTCGGCGTAAAAGCGCGAACTGGAATTGAAGCCGGCGCTGTAAAGGGCATCGGTGACGCTGCCACTGGTCGCCAGCGCGTCGCGCACGCGCGCGGCCCGGCGCGCCGCCGCATAGGCCTTGGGCGTCACGCCAGCATGCAGTTTGAAGACGCGCTGGAAATGGAAGCGGCTCATGCCGACCGCTCCCGCGACGGCCTCCAGATCGGGCGCGTCCTCACAGGCGTCGAGCAGGCGGCAAGCCGCGGCCACCGCCTGCGCCTGGCGCTCGGCCAGCGGCGGCTGATCCGGTTTGCAGCGCAGGCAGGGGCGAAAGCCGGCTCCTTCGGCCTCGGCGCAGCTGGCGTGAAAGGCGACGTTCGCGCGCAGCGCGGGGCGGGCGGCGCAGGAGGGGCGGCAATAGACGCCGGTCGTGCGCACCGAATAGTAAAAAACGCCGTCGGCCGCCGCGTCGCGCTGCTGCACGGCGGCCCAGCGCGCGGCGTCGCTGGCGTAGGGGTGGGCGATGCTGTCGGTGTTCATGGCGCGTCCAAGTAGAAGGGCAATGGCGTCATCCTGGCAGGATGGAGAACGCCGCGCACTCCACCGCTTGCTTTCGAATTCGCGATGCTAAAATCGCAGCAAGGATCAGCATCGATATTCTTATCCATTCGAGTCATCATTATCGCCTTTCGGAGAGCAGTTTGGACGAATCCAGCGCGCAAGCGAGCACCCCCATCTTCCAGCAAATCAAGGACTACCTGGTCGGCGAGATCGCCACCGGGCGCTGGAAGGAAGGCGACCTGGTGCCCTCCGAGCAGGCGCTGGTGCGCCAGTTCGGCGTCTCGCGCATGACCGTCAACCGCGCCGTGCGCGAACTGACGGCCGAGCAGGTGCTGACCCGGCGCCAGGGTTCGGGCACCTTTGTCGCGCCGCGTAAATACCAGGCGACGCTGGTCGAGATCCGCAACATCGCCGACGAAGTACGCGCGCGCGGCCACCGCCATGCGAGCCGCCTGCATCTTCTGGAAGGGGCGCCGGCTTCCGAGGCGCTGGCGCTGCAGTTCGAGCTGGCGCCGGGCGCACTGCTGTTCCACTCGCTGATCGTGCACTTCGAGAACGAGGTGCCGATCCAGCTGGAAGACCGCTGGGTCAATCCGGCCTGCGCGCCGGCCTACCTGGAACAGGATTTCGCCAGCATCACGCCCAACGAGCACCTGATGGCGGTGGCGCCGCTGCAGGGCGCCACATATAGTCTGGAAGCGTCGGGCGCACCGCGCGAAGTCACGGAATTGCTCGGCATCGACGGGCGCACGCCCTGCCTCGTACTCAAGCGCAGGACGACCTCGCAGGGGCGCGTCGCCTCGGTCGTCACGATGTGGCATCCGGGCCACCTGATCCAGTTTACGGGCAGCGTGGGCTGACAGGGCAGGATTGTTCTACCCGGCGAGAATATTTTGAACACGATATGCCACGCAGGCGTGTTCTCGCACATAATCGCTGCCAGTCAATAATTCGCCGGAACCAACTGTATGAACAAGATCGCCCCGTCAGGCGATGGCCAGCCGCCGCGCGTGCTGGTGCTCGACGACGACCGTTTCATGCTCGAGATGTTGAAGGACATGCTGCACACCATCGGCGTGCGCGAGGTGTATACCGAAGCCACCACCCGCCATGCGCTGGCGACCCTGGCCGAGCAGGTGCCGGACGTGCTGGTCTGCGACCTGGCGCTGCCGGATATGGATGGCATCGAGTTTCTGCAGGCGGCGGCGGAACGCGGTTTTCGCGGCGGCGTGATCCTGCTCTCGGGCATGGATTCAGGGGTGCGCGACGCGGCCGGGGAACTGGCGCGGGTGCTCGGCTTACACGTGGCGGGTATCTTCCGCAAGCCCATCGCGCCCGACCAGTTACGCTCGGCGGTGGCGTGTTAGGATTTTGTACAAACGCCCGAACACTTTTTTGGAAATTCAGGTATTATTCGGCCTAAATCCCCCGCCTGACGTCCTCCAGACGCCCTTCCCATTGAGTTCGCGCGCATTGCCTCCACCATTGCGTTGCAACTGGTTTTATCGACAAGCGGAAGCCGGACGAGCCAGAACATCGGCCTTGTCTCCAGGCATTGATCCTTACCTCTCTTTGAGGAAAACATGAGCGAAAACATTAAACACATCAGCGATGCTTCTTTCGAAACCGACGTGCTCAAGTCCGAGCGTCCGGTACTGGTCGACTTCTGGGCCGAGTGGTGCGGTCCGTGCAAGATGATCGCCCCGATCCTCGAAGAAGTCGCCAAGGAATACGACGGCAAGATCACGATCGCGAAGATGGACGTCGACGCCAACCAGGCCGTGCCGGCCCAGTTCGGCATCCGTGGCATCCCGACCCTGATCCTGTTCAAGAACGGTGAAGTCGCTGCGCAGAAAGTCGGCGCATTGGCCAAGGGCCAGCTGACCGCCTTCATCGACAGCAACATCTAAGAAGAAAACGCATAGCGGCGGCAGCGCGCCCGCACTGCCGCCATTGTCCGGACGGGAACCCGGTCGGCTCCGACCCGTTCCCTTATTGACCAACCAACGCAGTTCCCTCCCCTACCTTTATTTCCCGTCACGGGACACCCACACAACATGCACTTATCTGAACTGAAGGCAATGCACGTCTCCGCGCTGCTGGAGATGGCCATCGGCCTCGACATCGACAACGCAGCGCGCCTGCGCAAGCAGGAACTGATGTTCGCGATCCTGAAGAAGCGCGCCAAATCCGGCGAACAGATCTTCGGCGATGGCGCACTTGAAGTCCTGCCCGACGGCTTCGGCTTCCTGCGTTCCCCGGATGCGAGCTACATGGCATCGACCGACGACATCTATATTTCGCCGTCGCAGATTCGCCGCTTCAACCTGCATACGGGTGACTCGATCGAAGGCGAAGTGCGTACGCCGAAAGACGGCGAACGTTACTTTGCCCTGGTAAAGGTGGACAAGGTCAACGGCGAATCGCCGGAAGCCTCGAAGCACCGCATCCTGTTTGAAAACCTGACGCCGCTGCACCCGAACGAGCCGCTGCGCCTCGAGCGCGACATGAACGGCGCCGAGAACATCACCGGCCGCATCGTCGACCTGATTTCTCCGATCGGCAAGGGCCAGCGCGGCCTGCTGGTGGCTTCGCCAAAGTCGGGCAAATCGGTCATGCTGCAGCACATCGCCCACGCAATCACCGCGAATCATCCGGACGTGACCCTGATCGTCCTCTTGATCGACGAGCGTCCGGAAGAAGTGACGGAGATGCAGCGTTCGGTGCGCGGCGAAGTCGTCGCCTCGACCTTCGACGAACCGGCCACCCGCCACGTGCAGGTCGCCGAGATGGTGCTGGAAAAGGCCAAGCGCCTGGTCGAAATGAAGAAGGACGTCGTCATCCTGCTCGACTCGATCACCCGCCTGGCGCGCGCCTACAACACCGTGATCCCGGCTTCGGGCAAGGTGCTGACCGGTGGTGTCGACGCCAACGCGCTGCAGCGTCCGAAGCGTTTCTTCGGCGCTGCCCGTAACGTCGAAGAAGGCGGCTCGCTGACCATCGTCGCGACCGCCCTGATCGAAACCGGCTCGCGCATGGACGACGTGATCTACGAGGAATTCAAGGGCACCGGCAACATGGAAGTCCACCTCGAGCGCCGCCTGGCCGAGAAGCGCGTCTACCCGGCGATCAACCTGAACAAGTCGGGCACGCGCCGCGAGGAACTCCTGATCAAGCCGGATCAGCTGCAAAAGATCTGGATCCTGCGCAAGCTGCTGTACTCGATGGACGAGATCGAAGCGATGGAGTTCATTCTCGACAAGATGCGTGCGACGAAGACCAATATCGAGTTCTTCGACATGATGCGCCGCGGCGGTTGATTACCGTTCAAAGCATCGATGAAGGGCAGCTGCGGCTGCCCTTTTTTTATTTCCGCAGGCGGTGCGCATCGTTTACGCGCGGGCATGCCCGCCCTACGGTGCACAGCCGCCCGTAGCAAGTTCAACGAACTGTGGCGTAACGTAAGGGCGGGCATGCCCGCGTAAACGCCGCAACACCCCCACGGTTGCCATGAACCCGCAACCGTTTTATAATCGTCGGTTCAGCAGTTCAACTGGCAAGTGAGCGGCAATCGGGTCAAGAAGCAGGACGACCGACGAAGTGCTGTTTGGCTACCAACCAAACCCAAGGCAGAAACATGAAAACCGAAACCCATCCAGATTACCGCGAAGTCGTCTTCCATGACGTGTCGTGCGACTTCAAATTCGTGACCCGTTCGACCATCGCTACCCGCGAAACGATCAACCACGAAGGCAAGGACTACCCGCTCGTCAAGATCGAAGTCTCGGCTGAATCGCACCCGTTCTTCACCGGCAAGCACAAGATCGTCGACACCGCTGGCCGCGTCGAGAAGTTCCGCCAGAAGTTCGGCGCCGTCGGTTCGAAGACCTCGGTCGCGAACGGCTAAGCAGCCAATACCGCATTGGAAGTTCGCTTCCAGATGTGCTGAAAAAGAAGCCGGTTTCCGGCTTCTTTTTTTTCATCTTTTCATTCCCGCTATACTAGCGCGACGTTAATTTCACACATCAGACTTATCGATGAAACCAGTCCGCCTCCCCGCCGCCGCCACGCTGGCATTGCCGCGCTGGGCCTTGTTCGCGCTCGGCCTGCTGTATATCCTGCCGGGACTGATCGGCCGCGATCCGTGGAAGGACGACGCCGGCAGCTTCGGTATCATGTGGACGATGGCGCGCGGTGGCCTGGACGACTGGCTGTATCCGAACATCGCCGGCCTGCCCGCCACCGAGGACGGCCCGCTCGTGTTCTGGCTGGGCGCCCTCTGCATCAAGCTGTTCGGCTGGCTGCTGGGCGACGTACTGGCCGCGCGCGTGTCGAACCTCGGCATTTTCGTGATGGGCGGCATGTCGCTCTGGTACACCGCTTTCCACCTCGGGCGCCGCGCCGAAGCGCAGCCGCTTCGCCTGGCCTTCGGCGGCCAGCCCGAGCCCGACGCCTACGGCCGCACCCTGGCCGATACCACGGTACTGATCTACCTCGGCTCGCTTGGTTTGCTGCTGTACAGCCATGAAACCCTGGCCGTCACGTTGCAGGGTTCGCTGGTCGCCTATTTCCTCTACCGCGCGGTGCGCTACATCGAGAGCTCGAACGCGCGCAACGCCGCCCTGGTCGGCCTGTCGCTGGGCGCGCTGGCGCTGACGCGCGGCCCGCTGTCGCCGCTTGCCCTGCTGCTGGCCCTGCTGCTGTGCACGCGCTTCTTCCACGTGCCGGCCGCAACCGCGCTGCGCCACATGCTGCTGGCCGCCGGCGCCGCCGTGGCCCTGACGCTGGTGTGGGTGCTGCCCACCAGCCTGGTGCAACCCTATGGCGACTCGCCGGTCGCAACCTGGTTCGTCTCGAACGTGGAGCAGCTTGCCCTGCCTGGCTGGACCTCGGTCAAGGCCTTCTTCCGGGTCGGGGTCTGGTTCTTCTGGCCGGCCTGGCCCTTTGCCGGCTGGGCGATCTGGGCCTGGCGGCGCCAGGAAAACATGCTGCACATCGTGCTGCCGCTGACCTTCCTGGGCGCACTGACGGCCCTGTTCCTGTGCGATCCGACACCGGAAAACGGAGATCTGCTGAAACTCCTGCCGCCGCTGGCCCTGATGGCCGCCTTCGGCCTGCCGACCATGAAGCGCGGCGCCATCAATGCCATCGACTGGTTCTCGGTGATGGCCCTGACCACCCTCGCCGCCCTGGTCTGGCTGTTCTGGATCGCGAAGCTGACCGGCTGGCCGGCCAAGCTGTCGCACAATGCGCTGAAGCTCGTGCCCGGCTTCACGCCCGAATTCGGCATCGTCGCCTTCACGGTGGCGGCTGCGGTGTCGATCGGCTGGATCTGGCTGGTGCGCTGGCGCGTGTCACGCCAGCGCACCGTGCTGTGGCGCGCGGTGGTGCTCTCCTCGAGCGGCCTGATCCTGCTGTGGGTCTTGCTGATGACCCTGTTCCTGCCGGATCTGAACTACAGCAAGAGCTACGCCGGCGTCGCACAGGCGATCGCGGCCAGGCTGCCGCACGACGCCGACTGCATCGACACGAACGCCGCCCCGGCCCAGCGTGCCTCGTTTGCCTACTTCGGTCGCCTGCCGTTCGCCGGCGTCGAAGGCGGCCAGGGCGCTCAGGGTGCTCAATGTGATTATGTGCTGCTGCAGGACAACGTCAAGACCCGCGACGACCGCGCCCTGTTCCGCACCTGGAATGCGCGCGGCGCCACGCTGCTGTGGGAAGGCCGGCGTGCTTCCGACCGCGACGAGCGCTTCCGCCTGTACCGGCGCGCGCGCTGAGCGCGTTCGGTCAGCCCGCAGGTCAGCCCATAGTTCAGCCCCCAGCCGCCCTCCCGGGCGGCTTTTCTTTTGGCGCCAGCGCCAGCCCGCGGCGCCAGGCCAGCGCGCCGCCCAGCAGACCGGCCAGCAGCAGTGCGTAGGCAGGCGCATCCGGCACCGGCGACACCGTCAGATCGGCGCCGAAACTGCCGCCGGCCGCGCCGATTACCTCTCCGTCCACCCGCAGCGCGTAGGCGCCGCTGGCCAGGTTCAGGCCGGTCACCGTCCAGGAATCGACGGAATTCTCGCCCGTGCCCGTCAGGTCGATGCCGGCCAGCGCATTGCCGATCACGTCCAGCGTCTGCGGATCGTAACGGTAGAGCGAAAAGCTGGTGATCTGCAGGTCTTTCGAGCCAGGCGAATCGAGGACGGACGAGGTCAGCGAGGCGCTGGCATCGAAAGGCGTGCCGCTCACAAGGAAAGTAAACAGGTCGACAAAGCCGGCGCCGCTTTGCGCCTGCGTAAAAGTGTCGCCGAACACCGCATTGAAGCCGCCCGCCCCGTCGGGCGCCAGCGCCAGCTCCACGCTGCGTTCGATCGTCTGCGCCTGCGCCTGGGATGCGCCCGGCGGGAAGGCAAAGAGGAGGGCTGAGAGCGCGGCCCCCGGCACGATCCAGTGTCGTTTCATGGTGCCTCCATCGGCAAGTTGGCGTTGCGTCGGTCAGGTCGACGTGCGACCGGGCCGCGAGCGCGCCATGCCATGGGCAAGCGCTCAGCCCGGTTGTTTGCGTCACATCAATTCCAGGGCGTAAGCGGGGCCGACAATGGCAAAGGTGCCGTGCCGATTTCGCTCTGCCCCCTTAGAAGGAGACAACATGAAAAGCGTAATGTTCTCGGAAATCGTGCAAGCGCCCCGCTGCGCCGGCCTGCGCGGCATGACCCCGCTGGCCGCCTACGGCCTCACCCTCGCGGTCGGCACCCCGCTGTTGGTGCTGGCCCTGCGCGCGGCGGCGCCGGAAACGCCGCTCGCCCTGATCGTGTTGCCGGTGCTGGCCGGCCTGGCCCTGCCGCTATGCGCCAGCGCCCCCGGCCGGCTCGACATCAGCACCCGCTTCCACGCCTGCCACATGCGCGCCACGCTGGACGGCGTGCTCGGCGAGATGGGGTTCGTCGAAACCCGTGCCGGCCTTGAGCGCATCCGCTACCTCAAGGCCGGCGCCGGCGCCTGGCGCGCGCAATCGGTCAGCGTGCGCATCCGCCCGCACGCGCTCGAAGTCACCGGCCCGATCCCGATCCTGCGCACCCTGCAGGCGGCCCTGGCCGGCACGGCGCCGGCACCTCAGGCCACGCCCGCGCCGGCTGCGCCGCAGTCCACTGTTTCAGGCTGGGAAACTGTTGCCGCTACAATCCAAATCAGCGATAATGCGGAGCGCGTTGCCGGGATGGCGGAATAGGTAGACGCACGGGACTCAAAATCCCGCGCCGCGAGGCGTACCGGTTCGATTCCGGTTCCCGGCACCAAAAAATTTAAGTAGGAAATGCTGAAGCCGCACACCGCAAGGTCGTGCGGTTTTTTCTTTCATTGCTCAGCAAAAGCTCTGCCCCTGGCGCTCATCCTCCCCTTGCAGCAACCCTGAAATATTTCGCTTGTAAAATTGCCAATAGGCATTTAGCCTCTTTGCAAATTGACGCGTTTCCTAGGGGCACGATGAAATACATCAGCATGCGCAGCAGTTCCAGCTATGCCCGGTTGAAACTGATGGCGTATTACCTGCAGCGGCTGACGACCAGCCGGCGCCTGCGTCATGCAGCCACGCTCACGACCATTGCCTGCCTACGCGCCCTGCGTGGACGCGCAGCATCCAGCGGCGGTTTGTCCGAATCGGTCGTCGCGTTGCGCGAAACAGGCTATCTGCCGCTTGGCCGATTGCTGTCCGGACAGCAATGCGACGAAATTCTTGCCCATATGCGCAGCAAGCGGATCAAGGCGACCCGTGGTAGCGGCGAATCTTTTACCGTGGATGCTGTGCCGCCAGGCACCTCGACCGGCGACCACGAGCTCGAGCATGTCGTCAATTGCCTGCATATCATGGAACTGGCCAACCACCCTGCCCTGCTGGCCCTGGCGGCAAGCTATATCGGGTACACGCCGACCATTACCTTGCTGGGCATGCGCTGGTCGTTTCCGGATGACCGGCCCGACGTCGACGTCCAGGGTTTTCATCGCGATTCGGAGGCGGGCAGCGTCAAGCTGATGGTCTACCTGACCGAGGTCGACATGGACGCCGGCCCGCACCATTACGTGCCGGGCACCCACCGCGACCGCATGCCGCTGCGCATGCAGCGTTATGCCGACGCCGACATCGCGCGCCTGCATGGCGCGGGGATCGTCGTGACCGGGGCGGCGGGCACCGCCTTCCTCATCGATACCAAGGGCATCCACAAGGGCATGCCGCTGGCCGGCCGCGCGCGCCTGCTGCTGGGCATCCAGTATTCGCTGCTGCCCTGCCTGGTTTATGAATACGAACCGGTCGCGTATCGCGGCGCGGCCGCCGTCGACCCGTATGTCAACCGGCTCATGGTCGCCGCCGGCCCCCTCATCGACGAGGCCTACGACGAGGATTGCACGACGGCGCAAGTCTAGCCGCCGGCCGCTTGCAGCAAGCTGCAACCTAGTCGACCACCAGGGTCCGCGCCTGCGGATCGACCGCCCGCACCAGCTTACGCACGGCGTCCGTCGTCACCGTATCGATCTGCCCGGCCATGCGCCGATCAAAAGGATGGTCATCGAAGGCGACATTCGCGCGGAACATGCGTCCGCCGAGGCGGGTCGAGGCGGGGATCGCCAGCGTCGTTGGCTGGTAGCGCATCTCCTTCAGCCAGCCTTGCGCTTCCTCGCGGGTGGCGACTTCGCCCGGCGGCGCGCTGGCGGCAGCCAGCGTTTCCAGCACCCACTGGTTCGAATTCTGGTACTGCGTCGAGTACACATACGCGACCATGTTGTAGCGCGGCTCGTGCAGCCGCAAGGGCGTGCGCGTGGCGAACAGGGCTGCGAGGCGTTCCTGCAGAGCGGCGCCGGGAATGATCACTTGCGCCTCGAAGCGGTGCAGGTCGGTCAGGAAGAAATTGCCCATGCCTTCGTAGTAGAGGCCGGAGGCGGCCGTGCCGCAGTCGTTGAGTTCATGCACGACCGTCCAGCGGCCGCGCGGATGGTCGCGCACGGCCACGCCCATGTGCGAGTAGCGCAGGCCGTAGCGGCTCAAGTCCTGGCCGGCACGCGAGACCAGGACGACGCGGGCGCCGCTGTCCTCGAGCGCCTGCACGGTGCGCTGCGCCAAGTCCATCGAACGGACGACCTCGCCCGCGCTCAGCGGTTTGTCGGCGCAGGCCTGGCCGGCCTGGGCCGGCAAAGTGCTCAGGGCGCCGGCCAGCAGCAGGCCCGCCAGCAGCCGCCGTGCCGCCCGCCGCGGCTCAGATCGCGCGCGCATGGTGCAGCAATCCCTTGCCGGCTTCGTTCGGCAGGAAGGCAATCGCCTTCCCCGACATCACCAGTACCTGCCCGGTCGAAGCGGTGACCACTTCCAGCACGGTGCCGGTGGCGATCGACAGGCCGCCGGCGGTGGCGGCCGAGACGCGCACGGTGGCGCGGCTGGCGTCGGCCACGCCTTCCAGCACGATCTCGAGCATGTCGCCAACGGTGCGCACGCTGGCGACGACCACGCTGCCGGCGACCGCCACCGTGAGCACCGAGCCGCCCACGACGACGGCCGACAGGTTGGCGCTGGCCTGCGAGGGCGCCGACGGGCCGCCTACCGGAGCCGCACTTGCCGTCCCGCTTATCAGGGCCAGGCTGAACAGGGAACTCAGAAGAATGCGTTGCATGGTACCTCCGTGAATGAACGGAAGCCATGCTGTCAAAGCCGCCACGGGCCGGCAACAGCGGCGCCAAAAGTACCGCCAGGCGAACTATCAGGTATCGCTGGATGATACTATCTGGCAGCGGGCTGGGCCGTCCACCCGTCGTAGGCGCGTTCGATCCGTCCCATCGTGCCGTCGCGCTCGAGCGCCGCGAAGGCGCCGTTCAGGCGCGCGATCAGCGCGTCCGGCACTGCGCGGTTACAGGCCAGGAAGACATCGATCCGGTTGAACACCAGCACCGGCACGATCCGTCCGTCCCAGTTGTTTTGCTGGAGCACGGGGCTGCCCGCGCGCAGCGCCGCCGCCCACAGGTCGATCCGTCCCAGCAGCAGCTTGCGCGGATTGGTGAGCTCGTTGTGCGCCGAGTCCACCTTGAAACCGCGGCTGCGCAGGTACTGGTCGCGCGCGTCGCCATGATAGGTGCCGATCCGGTAGGGACGCGCGTCTTCCAGCGTGCGTAGGGCGAAGCGGCGGTTGGCGCGCGCCATCAGTACCCATTCCGCGCTGTCGATCGGGCCGACCCATTTGAACAGGCCCTCGCGCTCGGGCGTACGGGTGGTCGAGTAGACGCAGGCGTCGGGCCGCTCGCGCGCCGCCGCGTAGGCGCGCTTCCAGGGCAACAGTTCGATCGTGTAGGGCTGGCCGACGCGCGCGAGGGCGGCGCGCACCTTGTCGGTCGAGATGCCCACCACCCTGCCCTCGCCATCCTCCATGCTCGAGGGGGCGGCCGCTTCGGTGGTGATATAGAGGGCCGCGGGCCGGCCTTCCGGCTGCCCGGCCATGGCGCCGACGTCCGCCCGCGCGCCGCAAGCGAATAACAGCAGCGCGGCCAGCGCCGTCCATTGGAATTGTCGAATCAACATATCGCGCACCCGTCCAGGACATGTCCAATAAGTGTCCCGCATGCAGGCAGCATACCGTATTGGCAAGTCCTTATCTTCGCCACGCTTTCGTGCTCGACCATATGGTGGCAAGGGCGCGACAGTTTGCTTGTGACTTCGGCAATTTCAATAATTCCAAACAAGACTTTCCCTGTGGAAAATGTCATACTGACGATACTGCCGCCCGCTCTGGGCCCTCACTCTGCCGGAACCCCTATGTCGTTCTTCATGTTGCCCAGCGATCCGTCGCTGCTCAGTTACGGAATCTACGATCCGAAGCTGGTCTTGCTGTCCTTGCTGGTGGCGATCTTCGCCTCCTGGATGGGCTTGCAGATTGCCGGCCAGGCGCGCCAGCAGACGCGCCAGCGCAACCTGTTCCTGTTCACCGGCAGCCTGGCGCTCGGCGCCGGCGTCTGGTCGATGCACTTCATCGGCATGCTGGCCTTTAATTTGTGCACCCAGGTCGATTACGACCCGATGATCACGATCCTGTCGAACCTGCCGAGCATCGGCGCCTCCTTCGTGGCGCTGAGCCTGATCGCGCGTGAACGCATCGGCGCCGGCGGCCTGCTCGTGGGCGGCGTGCTGGTCGGCGCCGGCATCGGCGCCATGCATTATTCCGGCATGGCCGGCATGCGCATGAGCCTGGATCTGCGCTACGACCCGCTGATGTTCGGCCTGTCGATCGTGGTCGCCGTCGTGCTGGCCACGCTGGCGCTGTGGGTGCGCTTTGGCCTGAAGCGCCTGCGTCTTTCCGAAGGCAAGCGCCTGCTGCTGGCCGCTGTGGTCATGGGCTGCGCGGTCACCGGCATGCACTACACCGCAATGGCCGCCTCGCGTTTCGTCGGCACGGTCGACCCGAACGCCGTCGTCGCGTCGAATACCACTTTCCTGGCGCTGGCCATTTCCCTGATCACGGTGCTGTTCACGGTCGTCGTGCTGGGCGCGAACGGCCTGCTGCGCTACCGCCAGCTCTACCTCGAACTCTCGCGCAGCGAAGCCTGGATGCGCGCCCTGCTCACCACCACGGTCGACGGCGTGATCACAATCGACCGCGACGGCACCGTCGAGGAATTCAATGCCTCGGCCGAGAAGATCTTCGGCTGGCGCCGCGACGAGATCATCGGCGGCAACGTGCGCCTGCTGATGACCGAGGCCGAACGTAACAATGCCAGCGGCCTGCTCGGCTACCTGAAGGACAGCGACGCCTACCACGCCACCAACAGCGCCGAAGTCGAAGCCGTGCGACGCGACGGCAGCCTGGTGCCGGTGCGCGTCGCGATCGGCCATGCGCGCCTCAAGGAACGCGAGCTGTTCGTCTGCTTCGTCACCGACATCAGCGAACGGCGCGCGATGGTGGCGGCGCTGCGCGACAGCGAGCAGCAGTTCCGCTCCCTGATCGGCACCATCCCCGGCATCTCCTACCGCAGCCGCATCGAAGGCGCGCACCCGATGGTCTTCATCAGCGACGCGGTCGAACGCGTGGCCGGCTACCCGGCGCGCGACTTCATCGGCGACCCGCCCGGCGCCGCGCCACGCCGCTCCTTCGGCGCCCTGATCCACGCCGCCGACCGCGTGCGCGTGTCCGAGGCGATCCAGACGGCGCTACAGGAAGACCGTCCGTATCTCGTCGAATACCGCCTGCTGCATGCCGATGGCAGCACCCGCTGGCTGTGGGAAAACGGCACCGGCGTGCGCAACGAGGCGGGCGAACTGGCCTGGCTCGACGGCGTGATCCTCGACATCAGCGAGCGCCGCACGATGGAAGACGCCCTGCGCCAGGCCAAGGACGCGGCCGAGCAGGCCGCCGCCGCGCGCGCCAGTTTCGTCGCCAACATGAGCCACGAGATCCGCACGCCGATGAATTCGATCCTCGGCTTCACCGACGTCCTGCTCGACGGCGAACTCGCGCCCGACCAGCGCCGCCACCTCGATACCGTGCGCAGCAACGGCCGCTCGCTGCTGCGCCTGCTCAACGAGATCCTCGACACGGCGAAACTGGAAAAAGGCGCGGTCGAACTCGAGATCAACGATTTCAATCTGCTGTCCCTGATCGACGAACTGTCCTCGACGCTGGCGGCGAACGCGCGTGCCAAGGGCCTGCAGGTCGACATCCACTACGACCCGGCCCTGCCGACCAACCTGCGCGGCGACGAGCTGCGCATCCGCCAGGTGCTGACCAACCTGCTCGACAACGCGATCAAGTTCACCGCGGCCGGCACCGTGCTGCTGCGCGCCGAACAGCAGGAAGGCATGCTGCATTTCAGCGTGAAGGACACCGGCATCGGCATCGCCCCGGAGCGCCTGCAGGCGATCTTCGATCCGTTCACCCAGGCCGACGCCTCGATGACGCGCCGCTTCGGCGGCACGGGTCTCGGCACCACGATCAGCAAGCAGCTCGTCGAGCTGATGGGCGGGAAGATCTGGGCCGAGAGCGTCATCGGCGCAGGCACGACCTTCCACGTGGTGCTGCCGCTGGTGGTGGCGCGCTTCGCGCCGCAGCAGGCGCGCGTGCGCACCGCCGCCGCCCTGCCGCCGCTGCGCGTGCTGGCCGCCGACGACGTGCCGCAGAACCTCGAACTGCTGCAGCTGCTGCTGGCGCGCCGCGGCCACACGCTCACGGCCGTCTCGGACGGCGGCGCCGTCGTCGAGCTGGCCGGCAGCCAGGAATTCGACCTGATCCTGATGGACTTCCAGATGCCGGTGCTCGACGGCCTGTCAGCCACGCGCCGCATCCGCGAGCAGGAAGCGGCCGGTGGCCGCGCCCGCGTGCCGGTGATCGCGATGACGGCCAGCGTGCTGCCCGAACACCGCCGCGCCAGCATTGAGGTCGGCATGGACGGTTTCGCCTCGAAGCCGGTCGACTGGGTCACGCTGTCGCACGAGATCGCGCGCGTGCTGGGCCTCGGATCCGGCAATGGCGGCCTCGACGCCGCCCCGGTGCTGGAACGCCATGTCCTGAACCGCACTGCCGGCGTGAACCGCTGGGGCGGCAAGGAAGACGCCTACCGCGAAGCGCTGGAGCACTTCCACAGCCAGCACGCGATGCTGCCGCAGTTCCTGCAGGGCTTCCTGGCCAGCGCCGACTACCCGTCGCTGCGCATGCTGGCGCACAAGGCGCGCGGCGTGGCCGCCAACCTCGGCCTCGAACTGCTGGCCGATGCGCTGGCCGAACTGGAACAGCTGGCCGAAGGCGACAAGGGCCAGCAGCTGGCCGGCGTCGCCCTGCTGCCGGGCGCCCTGGCCAAGGCCGAGGCGGCCCATGAAGCGGCAATCCTGATGATCCGCGCCGAACGTCCGGCGCAGTCGCAGGCGCTGCCGTCGCCTGTCAGCGCGTTCGACCTCCCGCGCGCCCTGCGCGCCGGCAAGGTGCTGCGCGAGGCGCTCGGACGCGGCGCCCTCGACGACGCGGCCCTGGCCGGCCTGTCGGCCGCGCTGGCCGGCCATCCGGCCGCCGCCCGCGTCACCCAGGTGCAGGCGGCGCTGTCGGATTTCGATTTCGACCTCGCCCAGCAGCAGCTCGACGCCGCCATCGCCGAACTCGACGCGCACGATGACTCTATGCCACAGGAAACGATGTAATGAGCACGACCAGTAACAAGCCGCTGATTCTGGCGGTCGACGACGAAGCCAGCAACCTGCAGTTGCTGCGCCAGATCCTGCAGGATCACTACCGCCTGCTGTTCGCCAAAGACGGCGCGCGCGCCCTCGAACTGGCGAACAAGGAGCGCCCCGACCTGGTGCTGCTCGATGTGATGATGCCGGGGATGAGCGGCTATGAAGTCTGCGCGGCCCTGAAGGCCAATCCTCTTACCGCACCGATTCCGGTAGTCTTCGTGACCGCCCTGTCCGACACCGCCGACGAACTCGAAGGCTTTGAGGCCGGCGCGGTCGACTACATCACCAAGCCGGTCAGCCCGCCGGTGGTGCGCGCGCGCGTGCGCACCCACCTGTCGCTGGTGCGGATGGAAGAACTGAAAGCCTCGCGCCTGGCGATCGTCCAGCGCCTCGGTCTGGCCGCCGAGTACAAGGACAACGAGACCGGCCTGCACGTGATCCGCATGAGCCACTTCGCGCAGATTCTCGGCCTGGCGGCCGGCATGTCGGAACAGGAAGCGGACGATTTATTGCACGCGGCGCCGATGCACGACGTCGGCAAGATCGGCATCCCGGATCGCATCCTGCAGAAGGCGGGCCCGCTCGACGCCGACGAATGGAAGGTAATGCAGAGCCATGCGACGATCGGCGCCGAGATCATCGGCGAACATGGCGACGGCATGCTGCAGCTGGCGCACCAGATCGCGCTGACCCACCACGAGAAATACGACGGCAGCGGCTACCCGAACGGCCTGACGGGCGACGCCATCCCGCTCACCGGACGCATCGTCGCCATCGCCGACGTGTTCGACGCCCTGACCTCGATCCGGCCGTACAAACGCGCCTGGAGCGAGGAGGAAGCGGTCGACTACCTGGTGCAGCAAAAGGGCAAGCACTTCGATCCGGCGCTGGTCGACCTGTTCGTCGCCCAGCTGCCGGCGGTTCGCACCGTGCGCCTGCGCTGGGCGGAAGCGGCTTGATTACCTAGGCCGCCGGTTCGCTCAGTCCGGCGTTGCCGAACCGGCGCCGGGCGCGACACCCGGCAAGACGCGATCCGGCGCCGCGCGCCGCGCCACCACTTCGCGGTACAGCGCCGTATAGCTGGCCGCCATCCGCTCCGCCGTAAACACTTCCTGGAAACGGGCCGCCGCGCGCGCGCCCATCTCGCGCGCCATCTGCGGGTCGTCCCATAGCCTGCGCATGGCCGCGCGCAGCGCCTGCGGGTCGGCCGGCGGCGTCACCAGACCGGTCTCGCCGTCGATGTTGATATAGGTGGTGCCGCTGCCGATGTCGCAGGAGATCATCGGCTTGCCGAACATCGCCCCTTCCAGCAGCGAGATGCCGAAGGCTTCCGAGCGCAGGTGCGACGGGAAGGCCAGCGCGTAGCACAGGGTCAGCAGGGCGACCTTGTCTTCCTCGCCCACGGCGCCGACGAAGATGACGTTGTCCAGGCCGAGGCTGAGCGCCTGCGCTTTCAGGGCCGCTTCTTCCGGCCCGGCGCCGACGATGACGACCGGATAGCCGCTTCCCGCCGCGGCTTCGAGCAGCACGTGCAGGCCCTTGTAATAGCGCAGCACGCCGACGAACAGGAAGAACTTCGGGCCGATCCGCTCGCGCCAGTGCGCCAGGCGCGCCGGATCCGGCTGCGGATAGGTGGTCTGGTCGAGACCATAGGTGATGATGCGGGTCTTGTCGCGATAGCGTCCCAGCACCGGCGACGATTCCATGTAGTTCGGCGAGGTAGCGACGATGGCGTCCACGCTGCGCAGGAAACGCTGCTTCAGCGGCCGGTACAGGCGCAGCATGTTCTTCTGGCGCACGATGTCGGAGTGGTAGGTCACCACGGTCGGCTTTTTCACGCGCGCGACGAAGTGGGCCAGATCCATGAACGGCCAGGGGAAATGGTAGTGCACGACATCGGCTTCGGCGGCCAGGCGCGCCAGTGCGCCGAGCGAGGCCACCGAACAGGCGTTCGAGGCGAACTCGAAGTCGAGCGGCACCCGGTGCACGGTATGGCCCTCGAAGGCGATCGGCACCAGGTTCTTTTCGCGCGACAGCGACAGCACCGTATTGGACACGCCGAGGCGGCCGGTGCCGACGCACATCTGGCGGATGACCTGCTCGATCCCGCCGACAGTGTCGGGATAATAGGTCTTGTAGAAATGAAGGACGCGCATAGGTAGTGTGGGAAAGAACAGGCGCGCGGCCGTAGCGCGGGGGCCGATCCGGACTGCCCGGACGCCGGCCTGTCCATGATCAGCCCCTCGGGACTAGCCCGCGGTGGATCCGTCCTCGAGCATCCAGCGCAAGGTGTCCTGCAGCGGCGGCGGGTCGATCGGCCCGATCACTCCGGCCAATTTCGCGTTGCTGCCCGACAGCGTCAGGACATCGTTGGCGCGCACGAAGGCAAGATTGACTTCCACCTCGATACGGTAGCCGGCGATCTCGGCGCACAGGTCGATCACCTCGCCCAGCGAGTTGCTGCGCCCCGAACAGATATTGAAGGCCTCGCCGGCTGGCGCGGCCGCAAGCAGCCTGCGGTAGCTGCGCGCCACCATGCGCACATCGGAAAAATCGCGCGAGATCGCCAGGTTGCCCAGTTCGATGCGGCGTTCGCGGCGACGGAAATGGGAGACGATCTTCGGCAGCAGGAACTGGTCGCTCTGGCCCTGGCCGGTGTAGTTGAACGGGCGCGCGATGACGATCGGCAGCTTGTCCATCCACAGGCGCGCCATGTATTCCATGGCCAGCTTGCTGACGGCGTAATCGTTGGCCGGCGCCGGCGCGACGTCCTCGGTGATGACGGGCACGCTGGCGTTGCCGTAGATGTTGGCCGACGAGGCCAGCAGCACGCAGGACGCCTTGTGGCGCGCGCCCGCCAGCGCTTCGAGCAGGTTGCGGGTGCCGACCACGTTGACGCGGTAGATCTGCTCGACGTTGCTGTGCGCGACAAAGGCGATGCCGGCCAGGTGCACCACGACGTCCGGCTGCACCTGCTCGACCATCGCACCGACGGCGGCGCGGTCGCACAGGTCGACCGGCAGCACGTCGGCGCCGGTCTCGCCGCCGGGCATGGCGGTACCGAACACCCGGTAGCCCGCCGCTTCCAGCTCGCGCGCGACGTAATACCCGGTGAAGCCGCGCAGGCCGGTGATCAGGGCGCGCTTGCCCTCGCCTTCGCGCGGGCCGGTCTCAGGCTGGACATCGTTCATCGCGCCCGCCATGATCAGAACGAGAAGCCCTGTTCGTTGCGGCGCAGGTCGGCCTTGACCATCATGTCGCACAGCTCTTCGAGGGTGGTCTTCGGCTCCCAGCCCAGATCGCGCTTGGCCTTCTCGGGGTTGCCGATCAGGAGCTCGACTTCGGCCGGACGGTAGAACTTCGGCGAGATGCGCACCAGGGTCTTGCCGCTCTGGCTGCAGGTGCCGGTTTCGTTTTCGCCGCTGCCGTTCCACTCGATGGTGATGTTGGCGGCCTTGAAGGCCATGCTGACGAAGTCGCGCACGGTCTCGGTGCGGTTCGTTGCCAGCACATAGGTGTCGGGCTGGTCGACCTGCAGCATGCGCCACATGCCTTCCACGTATTCCTTGGCGAAGCCCCAGTCGCGCTTGGCGTCGAGGTTGCCCAGTTCCAGCACGTCGAGCTTGTTCAGCACGATCTTGGCGACCGAATCGGTGATCTTGCGGGTGACGAACTCACGGCCGCGCAGCGGCGACTCGTGGTTGAACAGGATGCCCGAGGAACCGAAGATGCCGTAGCTCTCGCGGTAGTTGATCGTCATCCAGTGCGCGTACAGCTTGGCCACACCGTACGGGCTGCGCGGGTAGAACGGGGTGTCCTCGACCTGCGGGATCGCCTGCACCTTGCCGAACATTTCCGAGGTCGACGCCTGGTAGAAGCGGATCTTCGGATTGACCATGCGGATCGCTTCGAGCAGGTTGACGGCGCCCAGGCCGGTGATCGAGGCGGTGGTCAGCGGCTGGTCGAAAGACACGCCGACGAAGCTTTGCGCCGCCAGGTTGTAGACCTCATCCGGCTGCGCGGTCTGGATCAGGCGCAGGCTCGATGCCAGGTCGGTCAGGTCGTATTCGACCAGCGACAGGTTCGGGTGCGCTGCAATGCCGAGTTCTTCGATACGCCAGAAATTGGTGGAGCTGGCGCGACGGAAGGTACCGGTCACGTGGTAACCCTTTTCCAGCAACAATTGCGCCAGATAGGCGCCGTCCTGGCCAGTGATACCGGTGATGACCGCTCTTTTTGTTGTGTTCTGCATGATGTGAAATTCCAGATGAGTGTCGTGCGCGCAAATACTTTTTAGACAACCTCATATTGTAGCAGAGGAAATTGTCAAAAACGATTGCATAGCGGGATAACAACAAGGCATAAAACAGCCGCACGCCGCCGCATTATCGGACAAAGTAATACCTACGGCGCTGCACGCTTACGGATTGTTACTTGTCTGGCCATGAAAAAACAGGCGAGCACGCTCGCCTGTCCGTCTCCCGCAAGAAGCGCTCAGGCGGCCCGAACTTCCGGGTGGCCCGATTGCCTAAGGGCGTACCGCCCGCGCCGGGTCAGCGGTTCGACACCGCATCCACCACGCACAGCGCCGTCATGTTGACGATGCGGCGCACCGTCGCCGACGGCGTCAGGATGTGCACCGGCTTCGCGCAGCCGAGCAGCACCGGGCCGACCGCGATGCCGTTGCCGGCCGCCGTCTTGAGCAGGTTGTAGGCGATGTTGGCCGAATCGATGTTCGGCATCACCACCAGGTTGGCGTCGCCCTTGAGCGTCGACTGCGGCATGATCTTGGCGCGCAGCTTCGAGTCGAGCGCCGCGTCGCCATGCATTTCGCCGTCGATTTCCAGGTGCGGCGCCTTCTGCTGCACCAGCGCCAGCGTGGCGCGCATCTTCTGCGCCGACTCGCTGTCGGAAGTGCCGAAATTCGAATGCGACAGCAGGCCCACACGCGGGGTGATGCCGAAGCGTTCCAGTTCCTCGGCCGCCATCATCGTGATCTCGGCCAGTTCTTCAGCGCTCGGGTTCTCGTTGACGTGGGTGTCGACCATCGCCAGCTGGCGTTCCTCGGTGATGATGAAGTTCATCGCCGCGTATACATTCGTGCCCGCGCGCCGGCCCAGCACCTTGTCGATGAAGTCCAGGTGCGTCCAGGTGGTGCCGTAGGTGCCGCAGATCATGCCGTCGGCGTCGCCCTTGTGGATCATCATCGCGCCGATCAGCGTATGGCGGCGGCGCATCGCCAGCTTTGCCATATCCGCCGTCACGCCGCGGCGCATCACCATCTGGTGGTAGGTCTGCCAGTAATCGCGGTAGCGCTCGTCGAAGTCAGGGTTGATGACGTCGAAGTGCAGGCCCTGCTTCAGGCGCAGGCCGAACTTCTCGATGCGCTGCTCAAGCACGGCCGGACGGCCGACCAGGATCGGGCGCGCCAGCTTCTCGTCGACCACCACCTGCACCGCGCGCAGCACGCGTTCGTCCTCGCCTTCGGCATAGACGATGCGTTTCAGCTCAGGCGGCGTGCTTTTCGCGACCTGGAACAGCGGCTTCATGAACGAGCCGCTGCGGTACACGATCTGCTGCAGGCTCTCGGCATAGGCGTCCAGGTCGGCGATCGGACGCGCGGCCACGCCGCCGTCCATCGCCGCCTTGGCCACGGCCGGCGCGATATGCGTCAGCAAACGCGGATCGAAAGGCATCGGAATCAGGTATTCCGGGCCGAACGACAGGTTGTTGATGCCGTAGGTGGTGGCTACCACGTCCGACTGCTCGGCATGGGCCAGGTCGGCGATCGCATGCACGACCGCGATCTCCATTTCGCGCGTGATCGTCGTCGCGCCGCAATCGAGGGCGCCGCGGAAGATGTACGGGAAGCACAGCACGTTGTTGACCTGGTTCGGATAGTCCGAACGGCCGGTGGCGATGATGACGTCGCTGCGCACCGCCTTTGCGTCTTCCGGCAGGATTTCCGGATTCGGGTTGGCCAGCGCCAGGATGATCGGGTTCGGGCCCATCTGCGCGACCATCTCCGGTTTCAAGACGCCGCCGGCCGACAGGCCGAGGAAGATGTCGGCGCCGGGAATGATGTCGGTCAGGGTGCGGTGCGCGGTGTCCTGGGCGAAGCGTTCCTTGTCCGGATCCATCAGTTCGGCGCGGCCCTTGTAGACGACGCCGGCCAGGTCGGTCACGAAAATGTTCTCGATCGGGAAGCCGAGGTCGACGATCAGGTCGAGGCAGGCCAGGGCCGCGGCGCCGGCGCCGGACACGACCAGCTTGCAGTGCTTGATGTCCTTGTTGACGACCTTCAGGCCGTTGAGGATGGCGGCGCCGACGATGATCGCGGTGCCGTGCTGGTCGTCGTGGAAGACCGGAATCTTCATCCGCTCGCGCAGTTTACGCTCGATGTAGAAGCACTCGGGCGCCTTGATGTCTTCCAGGTTCACGCCGCCGAACGTCGGTTCCAGAGCGGCGATGATGTCGACCAGCTTATCTGGGTCGTTCTCGGCGATCTCGATGTCGAAGACGTCGATGGCGGCGAACTTTTTGAACAGCACGCCCTTGCCTTCCATGACCGGCTTCGAGGCCAGCGGGCCGATGTTGCCGAGGCCGAGCACGGCGGTGCCGTTCGAGATCACGGCCACCAGGTTGCCGCGCGACGTGTATTTGTACGATGCCGCCGGATCCTTGACGATTTCCTCGCAAGGCGCGGCGACGCCCGGCGAGTACGCCAGGGCCAGGTCGCGCTGATTCAGCAGGCCCTTTATCGGAGTGACGGCGATCTTGCCCGGACGTGGGAACTGGTGGTACTCGAGTGCTGCAGCACGCAGTTGCTGGCGCAGTTCTTCTTTTTTGTCCGATGACGAATCCATGCTATGCAGCCTTCCTGAACTTAGAGGGGAACCTCCAATTTTATCAGACTGACTCTTTCTGACGGCTACGTATTTTCCACGCCTAAGGCTTTCATAAGAAAAGCTGATGCGAGGGACTCTCCCATAAGCAAACATGATGCATGCAACGAGTCCTGGACTCGGGGAGCCCAGGCTACGCTTCGAATCGCCGCATAAGCAAACCCGATGAATGCGGATGTTGTCGCGTTGACACCGATTCGCCACGCCGACGGTTTGCCCGGGCGGACGGTAGAATTGGCCCATGCTTTCCGAATTCGACCTCATCAAACGATACTTCCGCCGCGCCCTGAGCGGTCATCCTGGCCATGCCGTGCTCGGCATCGGCGACGATTGCGCCCTGCTGGCGCCCACGCCCGGCATGCAGACGGCGATCTCGACCGACCTGCTAATTGAAGGCCGCCATTTCTTCGCCGGCGCCGACGCCCGTATGCTCGGCCATAAAAGCCTGGCCGTGAACCTGTCCGATCTCGCCGCCATGGGCGCCAGACCGGTCGGTTTCACGCTGGCCCTGTCGCTGCCCGGCGCCGACCCCGAATGGCTGGAGGCGTTTTCAAGCGGGATGTTCGCCCTGGCCGACCGCCACGACTGCGAACTGATCGGCGGCGACACGACGCGCGGGCCGCTGGCGATCTGTATCACCGTCTTCGGCGAAATCGCGCCAGGCCACGCGCTTCGGCGCGACGCTGCGCGCCCCAAGCACGACATCTGGATCTCGGGCACCCTGGGCGATGCGCGCCTGGCGCTGGCCGGCTATTGGAAAGAGATCGCGCTCGACCCCGAGGCGCTGGCCGAGGCCGCGCCGCGCATGCACCTGCCGACGCCGCGCGTCGAACTCGGCCGGGCGCTCGCCGCGCTGCCGATCGCGCACGCGGCGCTCGACATCTCGGACGGCCTGGTCGGCGACCTGCAACATATTCTGGACGCCTCCAAGGTCGGCGCCACGCTGAACGCCGACGCCCTGCCGCCCGGCCCGGTGCTGGCGCGGCAATCGCTGGCGCTGCGCCGCCGCTTTACCCTGGCCGGCGGCGACGACTACGAACTGTGCTTCACCGCCCCGGCGTCCCAGCGCGACGCCGTACTCGCTGCGGCCGCGTCGGCGAATACGCCGGTGACGCGCGTCGGCACGATCGACGCCCAGCCAGGCATGCGCTTCGTGGATGCGGCGGGCAAGCCGCTGGAGATGGATGTGCAGGGCTGGGATCACTTCAGCGGGGATTGATCGGTTCCGTACCGCGTGGGCACGGGGGCGCCCACCCTACGGCACCGTGCCGATGTCTACCCCGTCCGCGGCACCTTGCGGTCGTCATACGGCCCGTGCTCCATCCAGTAATGCCGGAATGCCAGCCGCACGTTGTCGCGCAATTCCGCATCGTTCCACGGCTTCGTATAAAACTTGTAGATCGACCCCCGGTTGATCGATTCGAGCACCGTCTTGACGCCCGTGTAACCCGACAGGATGATGCGCATCGTGTCCGGGTACATCTCCTTTACCTTGCTCAGGAATTCCGTGCCGCTCATCGAGGACATGCGCTGGTCGCACATCACGACCTGCACCCGGTACAGCGCCAGCAATTCGAAGGCCTCGGTCGGCGTCGGCGCCGTCAGCACGCGATAGTTGTCGCGCCGGAGCAGGCGGTGCAGCGCGCTCAGGGTGTCGACGTCGTCGTCGACCACGAGGATGGTCTGCACGTTGCTGTCGTCGACGTTCGGGTGCTCGGGCGCCTCGCGGTTCTTGCGCACCAGTTGGGCCAGTTGCCCGGCCGGCAGCGCGCGCGAAAAATGAAAACCCTGGATCTCGTCGCAGCGGTGGCGGCGCAGGAAGGCCATCTGGGCGCGCGTCTCGACGCCCTCGGCGATCACCTGCATGTGCAGGCTGTGCGCCATGCTGATGATGGCCAGCGCGATGGCGGCGTCGTCCGGGCTGGTGACGATGTCGCGCACGAAGGCGATGTCGATCTTCAGCTTGTCGATCGGGAAGCGTTTCAGATAGGCCAGGCTCGAGTAGCCGGTGCCGAAGTCGTCGATCGCGATCCGGATGCCGAGCTTCTTGAGCCGCTCGAGTACCGCGATGGTGCGCTCGGCATTGGTCATCAGCGCGCTTTCCGTCAGCTCCAGTTCCAGCATGCCGGGTTCGATGCCATGCTGGCGGATGGCCGCGCGCACCACGCCTTCCAGGTCGCCCTCGACGAACTGGCGGCTCGACACGTTTACCGCCACCCGGATGTCGCGCACGCCCTGGGCATTCCACTCGGCGATCTGGCGGCAGGCCTCGCCGATGATCCAGTCGCCGATGCGCACCACCATCCCGGTCTCTTCCAGCACCGGCACGAATTCGGCCGGATACACCAGGCCGTGGCCGGGACGGTGCCAGCGCAGCAGCGCCTCGACTCCGCACACGCGCCCCATCGACAGTTCCAGCTTGGGCTGGTAATGCAGCACGAACTGCTTGCCCTCGAGCGCGCCGCGCAGCGCCACTTCCAGGTCGAGCCGCGCCAGCACCTGCACGTTCATGCCGGCCGTGAAGAAGCGGTAGCCGTCGCGCCCCGCCTCCTTCGCGCGCACCATGGCGACATCGGCGTACTTCACCAGCGTCTCCGGTTCGACCGCGTCGTCCGGGTACATGGCGATGCCGATGCTGGCGGTGAGGATGGCCTGCTGGCCGTCCAGGTCGAACGGCGTGCGCAGCGATTCGCGGATCTCGTTGGCCAGGTGGGCGGCTTCGTCGTGCTGCTCGCGCGTCATGCTGAGGATGACGGCGAACTCGTCGCCGCCGAGGCGCCCGATCGCGTCGCGCTGTTCGCGCACGCGCACCAGCCGGTTGCTGAACTGGCGCAGCAGTTCGTCGCCCAGCGTCGCGCCCAGCGAATCGTTGACGATCTTGAAGCGGTCGAGCGTGATGAACAGCACCGCCACGCGCCAGGCCTTGTCCTGGGCCAGCTCGATCGTCTCGCCCAGGTTCTGGAAGAACAGGGTACGGTTCGGCAGGCCGGTGAGCGCGTCGAAACTGGCCAGGTGCTTCAGGTGCTGCTGCGCTTGCAGGCGCTCGCTGATATCGCGCGCCACCGCGATCAGGAGCTTGCTGCTGCCGTTCTCCGTCCACTGCCAGCTGATCTCGACCGGCACCGCGCCCTCGCCGCCGGCGCGCAGCAACTCCGTCTCGGCGATGTCGGTCTCGTGAGCCGCGCCGTTGGTCGCCAGGTGCCGCTCCAGCTGCGCCGCGGTGGTCAGCCCGAGCGCCACCGGGTCGATGCGCAAGAGCGCCTCGCGCGAAAAGCCGAGCATGCGGCAGGCGCCGTCGCTGACGTCGACCAGCGCCAGGCTGGCCGCGTCGATGAGGAAGATGCCGTCGGTGGTCGCGTCCATCGCGCTCCTGAAGCGCCCCAGCGCGGCGGTACGCTCGCGCACCATGCGTTCCAGGCGCGCGCCGTACTCGCGCGACTCGCGGTGCATCAGGCGCACCTCGAGCAGGTTGCGGATGCGCGTCATCACCTCGACCGTGTCGAGCGGCTTGTTGAGGAAGTCGCGCGCGCCCGCTTCCAGCGCCGCCAGCTTCTTGTCCGGCTCGGCCGTCACCACCAGCACCGGCAGCCAGGATTCGCTTTCCAGCGGTTTCAAGGCTTCCATCACCTGGAAGCCGTCCAGGTGCGGCATGTGCAGGTCGAGGATGATCAGGTCGAAGCGGTATTTCAGGTGCAGCGCCACCACCTGGCGCGGATCGCTCGTGCTGTGGACGTTTTCGTAGCCGGTGGTTTTCAACAGGTATTCGAGCAGCTGGACGTTCACCGGCTGGTCGTCGACCACCAGCACCCGCGCGCGGCGCACCTCGGCGGGCTTGATCATGAAGCGTCTCCCGCAGCCGTGCGCCGCTGTGCCAGCGTGAGGTCGATCGCCTCGTTGAACTTGTCGATGTCGATCGGCTTGGTGAGATAGCGGAAGAAGCCGGCCTCCATCCCGCGCTCGATATCGCGCGGCATGGCGTTGGCCGTCAGCGCGATCACGGGGATGTCGCGCGTGGCCGGTTCGCGTTTCAGCTGGGCCAGCACTTCCAGTCCGCTCATGCCGGGCAAGTTCAAGTCCATCAGGATGATCTCGGGGTGGTGGACGCGCGCCAGCGACAGGCCGAGCGGGCCGTCGCCGGCGGCCAGCAGGCGCAGGTCGGAACGGAAGCGCACGATTTCCTCCACCAGTTTCAGGTTGGCCGGATTGTCCTCGACATACAGCAGCAGATGGGGCGCGCCCGCCGCACCCGGCACCGGTGCCGCGACGGCCTGGGCGCCGGCGCCGGCGCTCGAAGCCAGCGGCGCGGTCGTCCCCAGTTCGATCGTAAACACGCTGCCCACTCCCGGGCTACTCGTAACATTGATAGTACCGTTCATCAGTTCGACCAGGCGGCGCGTGACGACCAGGCCGATGCCGGTGCCTTCCTGGGCGCCCGCTTCCTGGCCGAGCCGGTTGAAGGGCTGGAACAGGTTGTCGACCTGGTCGGCGGTCAAGCCCATGCCGGTGTCCTGGATCGAAATGCGCAGGCGCTCGCGCCCCACCTGGGCGCAGTCGAGCACCACGGCGCCGGCGTCGCGGTTGTACTTGATCGCGTTCGACAGCAGGTTGAGCAGCACCTGCTTCAGACGCGTGCGGTCGGCCAGCAGCACGGCGTCGACCTGCTGCGGGAACAGCACCCGGATGCCGCGCGCGGCCGCCAGCGGTTCGATCATGCTCTGGCATTCACCCAGGATTTCGCCCAGCCCGACCGGCTCCATCGACAGCGTGATCGTGCCCGACTCGACTTTCGCCAGGTCGAGGATCTCGTTGATCAGGGTGAGCAGGTGGCGCCCGGACTTCAGGATGTGGTTGGCGAACTCCTTCTTTTGCGCCTCGGTGGTGGGCAGCGATTGCGAAGTGAGGATCTGGGCGAAGCCGAGGATGGCATTCAATGGCGTGCGCAGTTCGTGGCTCATCGAGGACAGGAAAGCCGATTTCGCCTGGTTCGCCTTTCTCGCCTCGTCGATGGCATTGGCCAGTTCGGCGTTGGCCAGCGCCAGCTGCATCGTGCGCTCGTCGACGCGGTGCTCGAGCTGCTCGTTCAGGCGCATCACTTCCTGCTGAGCGCGCGAGCGCTCGGCCGCTTCGCGCACGATCTCGGCGTTCGAGCCTTCCAGCTCGCGCGTGCGCTGCTCGATCTCGGTCAGCATCGCGTTGAAGGAATCGGCCAACTCGGCCGCCTCGTCGTCGCCGACGCGCGGCGCGCGGCGCGAATAGTCGCGCGTGGCGACGACCTCGCGCGCGATTTCCGTGACGGCGACGATCGGCGTCGTGATCACGCCGCCCATGCGCCGCATCACCAGGTAGGCAGTGCCCATCGCCAGCAGCATCACCCCGAGCGCGATGGCGAGGTAGTCGAGGGTGCGCGCCAGCATGCGGTTCTCGGCGCGCAGCCAGACCGTGCCGATCGTCTCGCCGTTTTCCACGATGGGGCGGAACAGCACCAGCGACTTGTCCTCGGTGCGCGTGCCGGCGCTTTCCGGCCGCGCCGGGATCGTGGGCGTCTTGCCGCGCGCTGTGTAGGAGGCGAACAGGCGTCCGTTCTCGTCGAAGATGGCGGCACCCTCGACCGCGGGCCGGGTGCGCAGCAGCGCCAGGTTTTCGCCAGCCAGGCGCGGGTCGTCGAAAGCCAGCGCGGCCGAGGTCATGTGCCCGACCAGTTCGGCCTGGGTCGCCAGGTCGTTCACCAGCGAGCGCTGGTAGCTGCGCAGGTCGTAGGCGATGATCAGGCCGACCGAGACCAGCAGCGCGGCGAAGGTGGTGGCCATCACCACCACCACCAGTTTCTGGCGGATCGAGGAACGGATCATGAGGCCCCCGTCACGCGCAGCGCGGCCGCCAGCAGGCGCGCGCTGATCTTCAGGCCGCTCGGCGCGACCTGGCCGAGCGCCACTTCGAAGCGCAGCCGTTCGTCGACGACGAGAAAGCGGATCATGCCTGCGGGCGCCTCGGCGGCGTCGCCCACGGTCAGCAAGGGCAATCCGCGCGCATGGGCCAGCAAGGCCGCGCCATCGAGGCCGCCGGCATACAGCACGTGCAGGCCGGCCAGCGCTTCGCCGCGCCCGACCCGGCGCACCGTCAGCGGATGGCCACCCACGTTGCGTCCGGAAACCAGGCGTTCTAGCTGGGCCGCGAGTTCCTCGTTGCCGGCCACGCCGATCACGAGCGGACTGTCGGGGCGCGCGAACGCGGCGGCCGGCCAGTCGACGAAGCCGGCGAATTTGTAGAGGTAGGCCGCTTTGACCTGGACTTCGAGCCGGGCTTCGGCGCGCGCCGGCTGTGCGCCGGCGGCGCCGGCGAGCAGCCACAGGGCAAGGAGGAAGGGACGTGCGCAGCGCACGGCGCGGACGGCGAACGCCATCACGATGGGATCGTCCTTACCCGGGAGCACGTGAAAAATGCATGCGGCATAGAATTCTGTTGAAAAAATGAAACGCGGCAGCAACCGGCGCGATGCAGGATAGCAGTCCCGAATCCACCCGTGTCGCACGGGACATTTCTTCTACGGATACAACTTGAGCGGTGCGCGGCGTTCCGCCGGCCCGTGGCTGGAACGCGGCAAGTTTGCCACACCGGTCAAGGCCGCGTCGCGCTAGAATGAACCATGCGCGGCCACCCGCTGCCGCGCCGCCGGGCACGCCTGGCGCCACCTGAAGGAGCTGCACGTGACGAACGACTTAATCGATCTTGCAACGAAAGTGGGCATGGCGCTGCAGGCCAAGCGCTTGGTGCTGGCAACGGCCGAATCCTGTACCGGCGGCGGCGTGTCGCAGGCCATCACCGAGATCGCCGGCTCCACTGGCTGGTTCGAGTGCGGGTTCGTGACCTATTCGAATTCCTCGAAAACGGAAATGCTTGACGTGTCGGCGGCGCTCATCGCCCAGTTCGGCTCGGTCAGCGAAGAAGTCGCCGGCGCGATGGCCGAGGGCGCGCTCTCGAACAGCAATGCCGACGTCGCCGTCTCGACCACGGGCATCGCCGGCCCCACTGGCGCGGTACCCGGCAAGCCTGTCGGCACCGTCTGTTTCGGCTGGTCGCGCGGCGACAGCACCCACACCGAGCGCCTCGTGTTCCAGGGCGACCGCCAGTCGGTGCGCGAGCAGACCGTGGCGCATGCGCTGCGCGGTTTGCTGCGCTTCATTGAGTGAGACGCCGCCAATAAGCGCCGAACGCTTCGCCGGTGCGGCGCGCATCGTGCGCTGGATCCGGCCCGGCGCCGCGTCCCTGCTCGCCTGTATAGCGACCTGCGCGGCAGCCGTCCCGACTTCTCCTGCCGAACCCGGAGTGCAGACCGTGTATGCCGTCGGCGACATCGCCCGCTGCCGTCACCCCGACCCGCGCTGGTCGGGCGCCGCCGACACGGCCGCCGTGGTCGCGGCAGGCCTCGCCGCCGACCAGCAAGCCGTGGTGCTGACCCTGGGCGACCACACCTACCCGCGCGGCACGACCGCCGAATTCGAACAGTGCTACGGGCCGACCTGGGGCCGCTTCAAGGAACGCACCTGGCCCGCACCCGGCAACCACGAATACTATACAAAAGGGGCCCTGCCCTATTTCGCCTATTTCGGCGCACGCGCCGGCCAGGGCTATTACGCCCTGCGGCTCGGCGTCTGGCGCATCTATTCGCTCGACAGCAACCTGAAAGGCGCCGCGCAGGAAAGGCAGCTGGCCTGGTTGAAGAATGAACTGGCGCGCGATGCCGCGGCAGGTGCCGGTGACACGCCGTCCTGCACGCTGGCGTTCTGGCACCATCCCCTGTACAGTTCGGGCGGCCATGGCAGCATGCCGCACATGCGCGCGGCCTGGACGCTGCTGCACGCGGCCGGCGCGGAGCTCGTCCTGTCCGGCCACGATCACGATTACGAGCGCTTTGCGCCGCAGGATGCGCGCGGACGCGCCGAGCCGCAGGGAATCCGCCAGTTCGTCGTCGGCACCGGCGGCGCCTATCCGACGCCTTTCCTGCGCTTGCGCGACAATAGCGACTTTCGCGACGCCAGCCGCAACGGCGTGCTGCGCCTGCGGCTATATGCAGGCGGCTACGACTGGGAATTCCTGGAAGCGACCCCACCTCAGCTACCGAACCCCTCGCCGCCCGACCACGGCAGCGGGCGCTGTCACTGAATCTGCTTTACCTCATCATCTTTTGGAGCATCACATGAAAACCCGCCCGTTCGTTGCCGCATCGCTGCTGATGGCCGCCCTCAACGGCGCCGGCGCGCAGGGCGGCGGGGGCAGCGCCGCACCCGCGGGCACGGCGCAGCAAACGAGCCTGCCCGGCATCCCGAACATCGCCTTCGACAAGTACACGCTGCCCAACGGCCTGCAAGTCATCCTGGTCGAGGACAAGCGCCTGCCGCTGGTGGCGGTGAACGTCTGGTACCACGTCGGCCCGGCCAATGAGGTGCCAGGCCTGACCGGCTTCGCCCACCTGTTCGAGCACATGATGTTCGCGGGGAGCAAACACCTGCCGCGCGGCCTGGCCGACCGCCTGATGGAAGGCGCCGGTGCCAGCGACAGCAACGGCAGCACCGATTACGACCGCACCAATTACTACGACACCGTCCCCTCGAACCAGCTCGAACTGGCGCTGTGGGTGCACGCCGACCGCATGGGCTACCTGCTCGACGTGCTCGACCAGAAATCGCTCACCAACCAGCAGGACGTGGTGCGCAACGAACGGCGCGACACGGTCGAGAACGAACCCTACGGCATCGTCGAGGAAGCGCTGAACCACGCGCTGTTCCCGCAGGATCACCCCTACCGCGCCTCGGTGATCGGCTCGCACACCGACATCCAGAACGCCAAGCTGGACGACGTGCGCGACTTCTTCACCCGCTACTACGGCCCCAACAACGCCAGCATCGTCATCGCCGGCGACATCGACAAAGTGAAAACGCGGGCGCTGGTCGCCAAGTACTTCGGCAGCCTGCGGCGCGGCCCGGCCGTGGTGCGCCCGCAAGTCAAAACGCCGCCGATCACCGTTGAAAAGCGCCTGGTGGTGCCGGATCGGGTCGAACTGCCGCGCGTCTACATGGGCTGGCTCACGCCGCCCGCCTACCAGCCGGGCGATGCCGAACTGGCGGTAGCCGCGCAAATTCTCGCCGGCGGCAAGTCGAGCCGCCTGTATAAATCGCTGGTCTACGAACGGCAGATCGCCCAGGACGTCGACGCCGACCAGGATGCGCGGGCGCTGACCTCGGCCTTCCTGATCGAAGTGACGGCGCGCGCCGGCCACACGCCGGCCGAACTCGAGAAGGCCATCGACGCCGAACTGGAAGCCCTGCGCGAGCACGGGCCGACCGAGCAGGAAGTGACGCGCGCGCGCAACCAGATCGAGACGGCGATCGTCAGCTCGCTCGAAAAGCTGGGCGGCGACGGCCTGGCCGACCAGCTGAACCACTACAACCAGTACACGGGCGACCCCGGCTACCTGGCGCAGGACGTGGCCCAGCTGCGCAGGATCACCCCCGCCGACGTCCAGCGCGCCGTGCGCACCTGGCTGCAGCCGCGCGCGCGCGTGGTGGTCGCCGGCGTGCCCGGCATTCCCGAGCTGCCGCCCGATCCGCCGGCACCGAAGCCGCCGAAGGCGCGCGCCAAGGCCAAGGGCGAACCCGGCGGCATCAACGAAGCCGAAGCCTGGCGCGCCCAGATGCCGAAAGCCGGCCGGGCGCCGCGCCTGAAGCTGCCGCAAGGCGAAAGCTTCACGCTCGCCAACGGCCTGACGGTGATCCACCACTACAATCCGGCGCTGCCGCTGGTGTCGGCCGAACTGGTCGTGCGCAGCGGTTCGGACGCCAATCCGCCCGGTTTGCCCGGCCTGGCCGGCTTCACGGCGCAGATGCTGATGGAAGGCACCGCCACGCGCAGCGCGCCGCGCATCGCCGACGAGATCGCGCAGCTGGGCGCCTTCATGGATGCCGACAGCAGCACCGGCGGCTCCAGCGTGTCGCTGCTGTCGCTGCGCGCCAATTTCGACGCGGCGCTGGCCATCATGGCCGACGTCGTCCAGAACCCCGCCTTCCCGAGCGCGGAAGTCGAGCGCCAGCGCGCCAGCCGCCTGGGTGAACTGATGCAGCAGCGCGACGAGCCGGAACTGATCGCGGCGCTGGCCGCCGGCGGCGCCCTGTTCGGCCCGCGCCACCCTTACGGCTACGGCCAGCTGGGCACGGAACCGGCCATCCGCGCCGTGACGCGCGACGATTTATCTGGCTTCTGGCGCCGCCATTACGTGCCGGGCAATGCGGCGCTGGTGGTCGCGGGCGACATCTCGCGCGACGAACTGAAGGCCCTGGCCGAGGCGCGTTTCCTCGGCTGGAAGAGCGCGCCGGTGCCGCCGCTGCTGCCGGGCGCGCCCGTCACGACGAAGGCGCGCGTGGTGCTGGTCGACCAGCCCGGCGCCGGCCAGACGGCGCTGCGCCTGACCAGCTTGGCGGCCGAGCGCAAGACGCCGCTGTACCCGGCGCTGGAAGTCATGAACGCGGCCTTCGGCGGCCTGTTCACGAGCCGCATCAACCAGAACCTGCGCGAAGAAAAGGGCTATACCTACGGCGTGTACTCGGGCTTTCGCTACGACCGCACGCCCGGCCCCTTCATCATCGCCGGCAGCGTGCGCGCCAACGTCACCGGCGCCTCGGTGAGCGAACTGCTGAAGGAGGCGCAGGCGATGATCGACCGGCCGCTCGATCCGCAGGAACTGGCCGGCGCGCGCAATGCCGAGCTGTTGTCGCTGCCGAACCGGTTCGAGACGAATGCAGACATCAGCGCCAGCCTGGCCGAGACGTTTGTCTTCGACCTGCCGCTCGACTACTACAGCCAGCTGCCGGCCAAGCTGGCGGCCGTCACCGCGCTTGACGTGCAGGCGGCAGCCAAACGCTACCTCGACCCGGCCCGGCTGACGGTGGTCGCGGTCGGCGAGCGCAAGAAGATCGCGCCCCAGCTCGACAAGCTGAAGCTCGGGCCCGTCGAGGTGCGCGACAGTGAAGGGCAACTGCGCGAAGGGCAGCTGCGGCCATGAGCGGCTTGACCGACGCGCGCATCGTCGAGTCATGGTCGCGCAATACCGACCCGTGGGTGGCCGCGGTGCGCGGTCGCGAGATCGCCAGCCGCGCGCTGGTGACGGATGCCGCCATCGTCGAGGCCGTGCGTTCCTGCGCGCCGCGCACTGGCGTGGATCTCGGCTGCGGCGAAGGCTGGTTGATCCGCGCGCTGCCGGAGATCAGCATGGTCGGGGTCGATGCGATTGCCGGTCTGGTGGAGGCGGCCCGGGCTTCCGGCGGCGGCGACTTCCGGGTGCTGTCGTATGAAGAGATCGCGGCCGGAGAATTGCAATTGGCGGCCGATGTCGCCGTCTGCAATTTCTCGCTGATCGGCGAAGCGTCGACGGCGAACCTGCTGCGCGCCGCGCCGCGTTACCTGCGTCCGGGCGGCACGCTGATCGTGCAGACCGTGCACCCGCTGATGGCCTGCGGCGACGCGCCCTATGTCGATGGCTGGAGAGAGGGCAGCTGGGCCGGGTTCAGCAGCGCTTTCACCGATGCGCCACCCTGGTATTTTCGGACACTGGCAAGCTGGGTTGCGCTGTTTGTCGACAGCGGCTTGCGCGTGACGAGCCTGAAAGAACCGGTTCATCCCGATACCGGCAAGCCCGTATCGCTGATTCTGATGGGGCAGCTGCCTTTGTAGGGGTTATTGAGGCCATTGGCCTCAATAACCCCTACAAAAGCAAAAAAGCCCGTCGTGTGACGGGCTTTTTTGCCGAGCGTGACGACTTTTACGCCAGCGGATCGATGACGAATGCCGGCATCTGCGCCTTCTGCTGCGCGCACTCCAGGAACTTATCCGCCGTGATCAGCGCCTCGTTGATCGTGACGTCCATATCCAGATAGCGGTAGGTACCCAGGCGGCCGACGAAGGTGACGTTCGGCTCCTTCTTCGCCAGGTTCACGTACAGCTCGAGCTGCTGCTTGTCGCGCGCCAGGCGGATCGGGTAGTAGGGGATGTCCTTCTCTTCGCACTGGCGGCTGTATTCCTTGTAGCAGATCGTCTTTTCGTGCTTTTCCCACGGCGAGAAATGTTTATGCTCGGTGATGCGGGTATAGGGCTGGGCGTCGTCGCAGTAGTTGATGACCGCGTTGCCCTGGTAGTCGCCGGTGGCGCGGAAGGTTTCGAAGTCGAGCGTGCGGTACGGCAGGCGGCCTTCGGCATGCTTGAACCAGGCGTCGATCGGGCCGCTGTAGAAGACGTGTTCGTACTCGGACTTCAGATCCGGGTCGAAGCGGGTGTTCAGGTGCACGGTCACGCCCGGTACGTCGATGATGTTCTGTACCAGCGCCGTGTAACCCTCGGCCGGCATGCCCTGGTATTTGTGGCTGAAATAATTGTCGTCGTAGTTGAAGCGCACCGGCAGGCGTTTCAGGATGCTGGCCGGCAGTTCGCTCGGCTCCAGGCCCCACTGCTTGACCGTATAGGTCTTGAAGAAGGCTTCATACAGTTCGCGGCCGACGAAGCGCAGCGCCTGCTCTTCGAAGGTCTGCGGGTCGACGATCGACTTGTCGCCCAGCGAGGCCAGGAATTCTTCCGCTTCGGCCGGGCCCATCGTTTTATTGAAGAACTGGTTAATCGTCAGCAGGTTGATCGGCAGGGTGAAGACCTGGTTCTTGGTAATGGCCTTGACGCGGTTCACGTACGGCTTGAACTCGGCATAGCGGTTCACGAATTCCCAGGCGCGCTCGTTGTCGGTGTGGAAGATGTGCGGGCCGTAGACGTGCAGCATGACGCCGGTTTCGGCATCGCGCTCGGAGTGGCAATTGCCGGCGATATGGGAACGCGATTCGAAGACTTCGACGGTATAGCCGGCCTGTGCCAGCTGGTTGGCAATCACAGCTCCGGAAAATCCAGCGCCGACAATGGCGATCTTCTTGTTCATGTGTCTTTATCCCTAAACTGTTGATTGATGATTGTGAGGCGCGATCCCCCTGCTGACCGAACCGGCGCCGCCAAAATGTGTTTCCGTGTACCAAACAAATGACGGCTGAAAAACAGTGCAAACGTTGGAAATATTCTTGTTGCACACTCAACGACACTGGCCGTTCTATTTATTAATACACCGACAATTATATGTCGCGCTTCGCGTTAACCCCCGTTCGATTGGATGGGGTGGGCGGTACATACAAATTCAGCCGAAAGGCGCACCACTGCTGGCTTTGCGAGAAATGGACTTGTCGAACGGCAGACAATGATCTAACATGTGAACAACTATTCACATGTTAACAATGGCGACACCCGACACCCCCGAGGATGCCATCGGCCAGATGGCCGATCTGTTCCATTTGCTGGGCGATCCGACCCGCCTGCGCATCGTGCTGGCCTGTCTGGCGCAGCCGACCGCAGTGGGCGAGATCGCCGCTACCCTCACCCTGTCGAGCTCGCTCGTCAGCCACCACTTGCGCCTGCTGCGCGCGGCGCGCATCGTGAAAGCCGAGCGCCAGGGCAAGCAGGTGTTCTATGCCGCCGCCGACGCCCACATCGGCACCCTGCTCGCCACCATGGTCGAGCACATCGCCGAACCCACCACCGGAATGGACGCATGAGCCACGATCACGATCATCACCACCATCACGGCCACGGCCACCACCACGGCCATGGGCACCACCATCATCACACGCCCGCCGCCGGCCACGGACGCGCCTTCGCACTGGCGATCGGCGTCAACGCGGTCTTCGTCGCCATCGAATTCGTCTACGGTTTCCTGGCCAACTCGACGGCGCTGATGGCCGACGCCGGCCATAACCTGTCGGACGTGCTGGGCCTGGTGCTGGCCTGGGCCGCAGCGGTGCTCGCCAAACGCGCGCCGAGCGCGCGCTACACCTACGGCATGCGCAGCTCCTCGATCCTGGCGGCGCTGGCCAATGCCCTGCTGCTGCTGGCCGCCTGCGGCGCCATCGCCTGGGAAGCCGTGCACCGCTTCACGGCGCCCGCGCCCGTGGCCGGACTCACGGTGTCGGTGGTGGCGGCCATCGGCGTCGCGATCAACGGCTTTTCGGCCTGGCTGTTCATGGCTGGCAGCAAGGGCGACTTGAATATCCGCGGCGCCTACCTGCATATGGCGGCCGACGCCGCGATCTCGCTGGGGGTGGTGGTCTCGGGCCTGGTCATCATGGGCACCGGCTGGACCTGGCTCGACCCGGCGGTCAGCCTGGTAATCGTGCTGGTGATCGTCGCCGGCACCTGGTCGCTGCTGCGCGAATCGCTGCGCCTGGTGATGGCAGCCGTGCCCGACAGCGTCGACGCGGCCGCGATCAAGCATTTCCTGGCCGACCAGCCGGGCGTGGCCGGGGTGCACGACCTGCACATCTGGGCGATGAGCACCACCGAGACGGCGCTGACCGCGCACCTGGTGATGCCGGGCGGGTATCCGGGCGACGTCGCCATCGACAGAATCGCGACGACACTACGGGACGAGTATGCGATCGGGCATTGCACGCTGCAGGTGGAAGAAGGAACCTTGCAGCATCGGTGTGCGTTGATCGCTTAAATCGTTACCGGCTCCGTTATCGATCCGGATGATCTTGCTGCCATCGATCACCGCGTGGGCAGCGCATACGGTGCGGATGCGCACCGTGCGGTGGTGGAGCTGACCACCCTACGGCGGTGGCTGTAGGGTGGACGGGTTCCCCGTCCACGCGTCAATTAACGCTCAGCCGGCTAAATTAGCGAACAAGGCCGTACTCAGATAGCGCTCACCAAACGACGGGATGATCACCACGATCGTCTTGCCCGCATTCTCCGGCCGCTGCGCCACCTGCAGCGCCGCCCACAGGGCCGCGCCCGACGAGATCCCGACCAGCAAACCCTCTTCGCGGGCGGCGGCGCGCGCCGTTTCGAAGGCGTTGTCGTTGCTGACGGTGATGATCTCGTCATAGATCCCGGTATTCAAGACCTGCGGCACGAAGCCGGCGCCGATGCCCTGGAGCGGATGCGGGCCTTTCGTTCCTTTCGACAGCATCGGCGAGGCTTCGGGTTCGACGGCGATGGCCTGGAAACCGGGTTTGCGTTCCTTCAGCACTTCGCCGACGCCGGTGATGGTGCCGCCGGTGCCGACGCCGGCCACCACGATGTCGACCTGGCCGTCGGTGTCGCGCCAGATTTCCTCGGCGGTCGTGCGGCGGTGCACCTCGGGGTTGGCGGGATTGTTGAACTGCTGCGGCATGAAGGCGTGCGGATCGCTCGCGACGATTTCCTCGGCGCGGCGGATCGCACCGAGCATGCCTTCCGAGCCGGGCGTGAGCACCAGCTCGGCGCCATAGGCGCGCAGCAGCATGCGCCGCTCGTTGCTCATGGTCTCTGGCATGACGAGCTTGCAGCGGTAGCCGCGCGCGGCGCACACCATCGCCAGCGCGATGCCGGTGTTGCCGCTGGTGGGCTCGACGACGACGGTGTCCGGGCCGATCTTGCCGGCCTGCTCGGCCGCTTCGATCATGGCCAGGCCGATGCGATCCTTGACGCTGTGCGCGGGATTGTGGAACTCGAGCTTGGCCAGGATCCGGGCACCGTTTTGCGCACCACCGGATCCCAGCTTGCGGATCCTGACGAGAGGGGTATTGCCGATCAGTTCAGTCACATCGTTCGCGATACGCATAGCCGTTCTCCCGCCAATGATTGAGGTTATTTAACGCCGAGCAGTTCCACATCAAAAATCAGATCGCTGTCCGGCGGAATCGAGCCGCCCGGCGCGCCGCGCTTGCCGTAGGCGAGCTGGCTCGGAATGATCAGGGTGCGCTTGCCGCCGACCTTCATGCCGGCCACGCCCTGCTCCCAGCCCTTGATGACCTGGCCGGCGCCGAGGCGGAATTCGAGCGGCTCGCGGCCGGCGTCGAGCGAGGAATCGAATTTGCGGCCGCGGCCAGTGCTCGACAGCGGCTTGTGGAACCAGCCCGTGTAATTGACGCGCACCTGGTTGCCGATGCTGGCTTCCTTGCCCTTGCCGACCACGCGGTCGACGATTTGCAGCTGGGGGCCGGACGGCGTCGGCGGC
The DNA here is from genome assembly GCF_001424165.1 of Massilia sp. Leaf139. GTDB lineage: Bacteria > Pseudomonadota > Gammaproteobacteria > Burkholderiales > Burkholderiaceae_D > Telluria. The sequence continues at coordinate 415,324 of NZ_LMOJ01000025.1, read as the reverse complement.
ACCGGCTGCGCGGCTTGCGCGGCGGCGGCGGCCTGGGCCGCGGCACTCGGTTCGGTCGGGGCGGCAGCCTGGCCGGCGGCCTGCTGCGAGGTGGCGGCGGCCTGGTCGGCGGCGCTCTGGACGCCTTGCTGGCGCACAGCGGTGGCCGCCTGGTCGGTGGCGGCAGGGGTGGCCGGTGCGGCAGCCGGCGTCGGCGCATTGGCCGGCGTGACGGCCGGAGTGGCTTGCTGGGCGTGGGCGGCGGAGGCCGCCAGCATCAGGGCGGCTAAAGTGATACGACGCATCATGTGGGCTCTTTCAATGACAGGAGTTCAATCGACATCCCATCATAGCAAGCCCGCGTCGGCCTGCCCAGCGGTGACTCAGACGCTTACAAACTCGGGCTGCGGGACGGCTTGCACCAGCTCGCTCGATGCAGCCTCCGCCATCTTGCGCAGGATGTGGGCCGCCGCGATCATGCCGAAACTGGCCGTCACCACCATGCTCGAGCCGAAGCCGGCGCAATTCAGGCCGGTGATGCTCGATTCGATCTCGCAAGCGTCCTCCGCTTCCGGATAGCGCAGCGGCTCCATCGAAAACACGGCGTCGATATGGTATTTCTGCTTCTCGCCGCGCGAAAAACCATACTGCGCACGCAAGACCTTGCGCACCTTCTTCAGCAGCGGTTCCTGCTCGGTGCGGGCCAGGTCGCGCACTTCGATCTTGGTCGGGTCGAGCTGGCCGCCGGCGCCGCCGCTGGTCAGCAGCGGGATGCCCTGCTCGCGGCAGAACGCGATCAGCGCGGCCTTGGCTTTCACGCTGTCGATGGCATCGACGACGTAATCGAAGCCCTTGCCGCCGATCATCTGGGCAATATTGTCCGGTTCGATGAAATCCTCGACCAGGGTCACTTGGCAATAGGGATTGATCCCAGCGATGCGGTCGCGCAGCGCCTCGATCTTGGGCTGGCCGATGGTCTCGGTCAGCGCCTGGATCTGGCGATTGATGTTCGATTCGGCCACGTTGTCGAGGTCGATCAGGGTCAGGCGGCCGACCGCACTACGCGCCAGCGCCTCGACCAGCCACGAGCCGACGCCGCCCACCCCGATCACGCAAACGTGCGCCGTTCTAAAACGTTCCAGTGCACGCTCGCCGTAGAGACGGCCAACGCCGCCGAAGCGGCGCGCGAAGTCGATGTCATCGCCTTGCGGCGCCGAAAAGAGTGGGGATTCGATTGCGTTCATCCGGCCATTTTACCGGACGGATCTTTCGCGCCCGCACTAAAATAGCGCTCTGTCAATCAAAAAACTTCCCTCTGTCAAAAATACGCACATGAACGATTTCCTTCCTGATACGGCGCCCGGCTTCGACCAGCCGATCGCCGTGCTCAAGCACTGCCACGGCCGCATCCGCAAGCAACTGAGCACGCTCGAGCGCCTGCTGTCGCACCTGCCCGAACACGGTGCCGACGAGGCCGCACGCCAGGCCGCCGGCGCCGTGCTGAAGTATTTCGAGAAGGCCGCGCACCTGCACCACGACGACGAGGAGCAGAACCTGATCCCAATGCTGCGCGCCGTGGCGCAGGGCGACGACGCCGCCACGCTGCAGGCGCTGGCGCCGGTGATCCTGCAAGACCACAAGGACATGGACACCCTCTGGCAAGACCTGCACGAGCAGCTGACGGCGATTGCCGAGGGCAGCGCCAGCACCCTGTCGGCCTCCGCCGTGCAGCGCTTCTGCCAGCGCTATTCGGCCCACATGGAGCGCGAGGAAAACACGATGGCGCCGATGGCGCTGCGCCTGTTCTCGCCCGCGCAGATGGCGCAACTGGGCGAGGCCATGGCGCGCCGCCGCGGCATCGACGCCGGTGCCGTTGCAGGGAGTAGCGCGGCCCCGAACGCGCCGGCGATCGGCGAGGCGGTGGCCGATTTGCGCAAGGATTACGGCCAGGCCAGCCTGAACGAAGACGACGTATTGGACGACCCGATGCTGCAGTTCACGCGCTGGTTCGAACAGGCCTTGAAGGCGCAGGTGAACGAACCGAATGCGATGAATGTGGCGACGGTGGCGGCAGATGGCCGCCCGAGTTCGCGCATCGTGTTGGTAAAACAATTCGATGAGCGCGGTTTCACCTGGTACACCAACTACGACAGTCGAAAAGCTCAGGAATTGCGCGCCAATCCGTATGCGGCGCTGCTATTCTTCTGGAGCGAACTTGAACGCCAAGTGCGCATCGAAGGCCGGGTCGAAACGACCTCGGCCGAAGAAAGCGACAAGTATTTCCATAGCAGGCCGTTGAAGAGCCGCCTGTCGGCGATCGCCTCCCAGCAGAGCGCGCCGATCGACAACCGCGCGGCCCTGGAACGGAACTACGAAGCGGTCGCCGCCTCCGCCGGCGACGCGCCGGCGCGTCCCGCCAACTGGGGCGGCTTCCGCCTGGTGCCCGAGCGCATCGAGTTCTGGCAGGGGCGCCGTTCGCGTTTCCACGACCGCATCGTCTACGAGCGGCAGGAAGACGGAAGCTGGGCACGGCAGCGTTTGCAACCGTAGAGCGTGTGAAAAAATTGTCAGGGCAAGGCGCGCCGACGAAGACAGTACGAGGGTACGGCGAGGCGGTGCAACGCAGCCATGGTGATTTTTTCACAGGCTCGTAGGAACCCGTTTTAGCGGGTGATGGCAGCCGGTGCGTAGCTACCGCTGCACTACGCTCCGAAGGCGGGTTTCGATGCCGGCGCGCTCTGGCCGGCGCGCTTACCGCCGGAGGAAGCCATGTTCACCGAGATGAAGCTCAGCGCCTGGAGCAGCGGCCTGCGCAGCCAGCTATCCTTACCCTTGCGCGTGGAACTGTGGAACGGGGAGCACCTGGATTTTTCGTCCGACCCGCCGCGCGTGACGATCCGCGTGCCTCATCCCTCCAGCCTGCGCTACCTGCTCTCCCCCACCCTCTACAGCCTGGGACGGGCCTATGTCGAAGGCGCGCTCGAAATCCGCGGCCGCGCCGCCGACATGATCCACATCGGCAGCGCCCTGGCCGCCGCCAGGGGCGACGCCAGGCGCCGTCCGAATCCCCTGCGCCTGTTCTCGAAGCACACGCGCGCGCGCGACGCCGAGGCGATCCGCTACCACTACGACGTCTCCAACGATTTCTATGCCGCCTGGCTCGATCCGAACCTGGTGTATTCCTGCGCCTATTTCGAGGACGGCGACGAAGACCTGGCCGGCGCGCAGGTCAAGAAGATCGACCACATCCTGCGCAAGATCGACCTGCGTCCGGGCCAGCGTTTGCTCGACATCGGCTGCGGCTGGGGCGCGCTGGCGATCCGCGCGGCCGAACGCTTCGGCGCGCGCTGCGTCGGCATCACGCTCTCGGAAAACCAGGCGCAGCTCGCGCGCGAACGCGTGGCCCGCGCCGGGCTGGAGGGGCTGGTCGAGATCCGCCTGCAGGATTACCGCGACCTCGACGGCGAATTCGACCGCATCACCAGCGTCGGCATGTTCGAGCACGTGGGCCTGCAGCACCTGGCCGCCTACTTCGGCAAGATCGCCGCCCTGCTGGCGCCGGGCGGCGTGGTCATGAACCACGGGATCACCACCACCGACGTCGCCGCCCGCGCCACGCCCTACGGCGGCGGCGAGTTCATCGACCAGTACGTGTTCCCGCAGGGAGAGCTGGCCCACCTGTCGACGGTGATCAAGGCCATGCAGCAAGGCGGCCTGGAGGTACGCGACGTCGAAAACCTGCGCCGCCACTACGCCCGCACCTGCACCCTGTGGACGGAGAATTTCGAGAACCGGCTGGACGACATCGGCCGCCTGACCGATCCGAAACGCCTGCGCATCTGGCACGTCTACCTGGCCGGCTGCGCCTACGCCTTTGCCCACGACTGGATCAGCCTGTACCAGATCGTGGGCGGCAAGGCGGGGGAAGACCCGGCGCAGATGCCATGGTCGCGCAAGTACATGTATTCGTAAGGCGCGGGCGGCGCATCACAAGGCCGATGCGCCCCAGGTCATTTCATCCAGTGCGAAAACGTCTTGCGAAACTTCGCCACCTTCGGCGCCACCACGAACGCGCAATACCCCTGCATCGGGTGCTGGGCATAGTAATTCTGGTGATATTCCTCGGCCTTGTACCAGGTCTCGCTCGGCGCCAGCTGCGTCACCAGCGGCGCGTCCCAGACCGCGGCCATTTCCGCCATCACCTGGCGCGCGGTCGCTTCCTGCTCCGGGTTCTCGAAGAAGATCACCGAGCGGTATTGCGGGCCGACGTCGTTGCCCTGGCGGTCTTGGGTGGTCGGATCGTGGATGGTGAAGAAGATCTGCAGGATGTCGCGGTAGCTGATGACGGCCGGATCGAATTCGAGGCGCACGACCTCGGCGTGCCCGGTGCCGGCGCCGCATACCTGCTCGTAGGTCGGGTTCACGACATGTCCGCCCATATAGCCCGATTCGACGCGCGTGACCCCGCGCACCTCGAGGTACACGGCCTCGACGCACCAGAAACATCCGCCGCCCAGAATCGCTACCTCACGCTGTCCTTGCTCGCTCATGCCATGCCTCGCCTGTTGTTCCAGATGGGTCGATGCTAACGCAAAGTGCTCCGCCATGCTGGCGCGTTAGCTTTTGCGGAAGGGCCCGCCCTGTCGTGGCGACGGCCGCCGGGCGGCGATGGCATAATGAGCGTGCAACTTTCCAGGGTACCAATGAACACACGCTCTCCCCGCGCCACCGAGCGCGGATTCGACTCGGCGCATTTCCGCCAGGCGCTGTCGCAGTTCGCCACCGGCGTGACCGTGATCACGACGCGGCTTGCCGACGGCAGCTTCCGCGGCCTGACCGCCAGTTCGTTCAATTCCGTCTCGCTCGATCCGCCGCTGGTGCTGTGGAGCCTGGGCGCGGGCGCCAACAGCATGCCTGTCTTCAGCGGCAACTCGCATTACGTCATCAACGTGCTCGCCGCCGGCCAGCAAGACCTGGCCCTGCGCTTCTCGCGCCGCAGCGGGATCGATCCCTTCGAGGGCGTCGACTACGAACTCTCGCGCACCGGCCTGCCGATCCTGAAAGGCGTGACCGCCTGGTTCGAATGCCATAACCGCAGCCGCTATCCGGAAGGCGACCACGTGATTTTTGTGGGCGAAGTCGAGGACTGCAATGTGCAGCCGCAGGCCGGCTTGCTGTTCCACGGCGGACGCTTCGGCACGACCGGGGCCGCCTGACCCGCTGCCCACCATGCAGATGGCGAGGATCGTGCCAGCTTGCCGGAGTTTCAGGCAAACCGGCGTGCAGGTCGCGCCCTACCATGCTGTCCATATCAACGCCATTCGCATGGCACAACATGGAGAGCAATCATGCGTAAAACCTGGTTCATCACGGGTGCCGGTCGCGGCATCGGCGCCGACATCGCCCGCGCCGCCCTCGCCCACGGCGACAACGTCGTCGCTACGGGCCGCAGTCTGGCCCAATTGCAGGAGCGCTTCGCGGATGCCGATCCGGCGCGCCTGCTGCCGCTCGCCCTCGACGTCGCCATCGAAGCGCAGGCGCTTCCCGCCGTCGAGGCCGCAGTCGAGCGCTTCGGCCGGATCGACGTGCTCGTCAATAATGCCGCCTACGGACAAATGGGCAACCTGGAAGAAGTGCCGATGGCCGCAGTCGCACGTCAGTTCGACGTGAATGTCTACGGCGTGATGCACATGCTGCAGGCAGTGCTGCCCGTCATGCGGCGCCAGCGCGCCGGCCACGTCATCAATATCAGCTCGGTCGGCGGCTTGCTCGGCTTCAGCGGCGCTTCGGTGTATTGCGCGACCAAGTACGCGATCGAGGGCTTGTCGGCTTCGCTGGCAACCGAACTGCAACCATTCGGCATCCACGTGACTGCGGTCGAACCCGGCTTCTTCCGGACCGAATTCCTCGATGCAAGCTCGGTGCGCTATGGCGCGAAGACGATCGACGACTACGCCGCACAAGGTACGGTCGAGGACGCCTACAGTCCCTACCGAGGCAAGCAGCTGGGCGATCCGGTCAAGCTGGCTGCGCTCGTCGTTCGCCTTGCGGGGATGGAAACGCCGCCGCAGCAGTTGCTGGCTGGCAGCGACGCCGTTGCCATGACGCAGGCCGCGCTCGCTGCCCGCCGCGCTGGGCTGGACGAATGGCGCGTCCTGTCGGAGTCCACCGACCACGCAGCCTAGGGCCGGCGCCGATGGTGTATCCTGACTGCTCATCGCCATGACACCACTCGACCATACGTCCGCTGCCGGCGCCCTGGCGCGCCTGGCCGGCCACCTGGCCGCCCTTGCGCCGTACGACGGCAGCTTCGCGACCTGCATTCCCGGTGTGCATGCCGTGCGCGCCGCCAGTTCCAGCACGGAACTGGTGCACGGCCTGCACCGCCCGGCCTTGTGCATCGTCGCCCAGGGGGCGAAGACGGTGATGCTGGGCGGCGAGTCGTACGACTACGACCCGTCGCGCATGATGATCTTCTCGCTCGACCTGCCGATCGCGGCGCTGATTCGCCAAGCAAGCGCGGCGGCACCCTATCTATCCTTCCGGCTCGACTTCGACCAGGCGCGCCTTGGCGAACTGATCCTGAAGGTTTATCCGGACGGCGTGCCGCCGCTGCGCGACCAGCGCGCGGTGCACGTGGCGCAGGCCGGCGAGCCTGTCATCGACGCGGCGGCACGGCTGATGGCGCTGGCGGCGCAGAAGGAGGATGCTGCGTTGCTGGCGCCGCTGGTGATCGACGAAATCCTGCTGCGCCTGCTGCGCGGCCCGTTCGGCGCGCGGCTGGCGCAGCTTGGCCGGATCGAATCGCACCGCATCGGCAAGGTCGTCGCCTGGATCCGCGCCAATTACGACCAGGCCATCCGCATCGACGACATGGCCGCGCTTGCACACATGAGTCCGTCTTCACTGCACGAGCAGTTCAAGTCGCTGACCTCGATGAGTCCGTTGCAGTTCCAGAAAACCCTGCGCTTGCAGGAGGCGCGGCGGCTGATGCTCTCGACCGGCATGGATGCGAGCCTGGCCTGCCAGCGCGTAGGCTATGCGAGCGCCTCGCAGTTCAGCCGCGAATACACACGCCATTTCGGCGACGCGCCGACGCGCGACATTTCGCGCCTGCGCAATGTCGGCCTGGCAAACGCGGTTTCCTTCGCGCAGTAGCCGGCAAGGGTCTTGTCCATACAATTATGAAAATGGCTGTCGCAGTTTGAAAAGATGGCCCGCGCTCTCCTTCCTATAATGGCCTGGCGCGGCGCGGCACCACCGCACGCTGCGCCTCCCACAAGAAACCGAGACCAGGACATCCATGAACCATTCCGATTCGCCACGCAAGGCCGCCTTCCACTGGGACGATCCGCTGCTGCTCAACAGCCAGCTGACCGACGAAGCTGCAGCCGCGCATCCTGGAAGCCTTCCGCCACGAGGCGATGGACACGACCATCTTCCGCGAGATGGGCGAACTCGGCCTGCTCGGCCCGACCATCCCCGAACAATACGGCGGCCCCGGCCTGAACTACGTCGCCTACGGCCTGATCGCGCGTGAAGTCGAGCGCGTCGATTCGGGTTACCGCTCGATGATGAGCGTGCAATCCTCGCTCGTGATGGTACCGATCTACGAGTTCGGCAACGAGGCGACCAAGCAGAAATACCTGCCGAAGCTGGCCACCGGCGAATGGATCGGCTGCTTCGGTTTGACCGAACCGAACCACGGCTCCGATCCGGGCTCGATGGTCACGCGCGCGCGCAAGGTCGATGGCGGCTATGCGCTGACCGGTTCGAAAATGTGGATCACCAATTCGCCGGTCGCCGACGTGTTCGTCGTCTGGGCGAAAGACGACGAAGGCGCGATCCGCGGCTTCGTCCTCGACAAGGGCATGGAAGGCCTGAGCGCTCCTGCCATTCACGGCAAGTTCGGCCTGCGCGCCTCCGTCACCGGCGAGATCGTGATGGACAACGTGTTCTGCCCTGAAGAAAACGCCTTCCCCGACGTGCGCGGCCTGAAGGGCCCGTTCACCTGCCTGAACTCGGCGCGCTACGGCATCGCCTGGGGTGCATTGGGTGCAGCCGAAGCCTGCTGGCAGACGGCGCGCCAGTACACCATGGATCGCCACCAGTTCGGCAAACCGCTGGCCGCGAACCAGCTGGTGCAGAAGAAGCTGGCCGACATGCAGACCGAGATCACCCTCGGCCTGCAGGGCTGCCTGCGCCTGGGCCGGATGAAGGACGAGGGCACGGCGGCGGTCGAGATCACCTCGATGATGAAGCGTAATTCCTGCGGCAAGGCGCTGGACGTGGCGCGCGTCGCGCGCGACATGCTGGGCGGGAACGGCATCTCCGACGAGTTCGGCATCATCCGCCACATGGTCAACCTCGAAGTCGTGAACACCTATGAAGGCACGCACGACATCCACGCCCTGATCCTGGGCCGGGCGCAGACGCATCATCCGCCACATGGTCAACCTCGAAGTCGTGAACACCTATGAAGGCACGCACGACATCCACGCCCTGATCCTGGGCCGGGCGCAGACGGGTATCGCTGCGTTCTAACGCCGCTACCCCGGCCCGTCTATCCGGGCCGGGTAAAAGCCTGTATAGATGCGTGTTGATCTGGCAACAGATCGAATAAAGCGCCGCTCTGGTAACGAATCGACACTACTTTCGCGTTACCATGTGTGCTTAATCAAGCAAGCCCCTGATAGTGTTCCACCTATCTCAAGCGCGCGGAACATGCACTCATCTAGCCATCCAGCAACGACGAATTTGCGTTCCCCGGCGGCGTCCGGCTTGTCGCTCGAGCTATTGCTGAGCAACTTGCCGGGCGTGGCCTACCGCTGCCTGAACGATCCCGACTGGACGATGATCTTTTTCAGCGCCGGCGTCGAAAAGCTCACCGGCTACCCGGCATCGGCCTTCACGGGCGAGCATCCGATGTCGTTTGCCAGCCTGATCCATCCAGACGACCGCGCCCGCGTCGCCGAGGAAACCGAGACCGCGGTGCGCGAGCGCCGCGCCTTCCAGTTCACCTACCGCTTCACGACCGCATCCGGCAAGCTGCGCTGGGCCTGGGAACAGGGCTCGGCCGTGTTCGACGAGGACGGCAATGTCGAGGCGCTCGAAGGCTTCATCGGCGACATCACGGTGCTGCGCCGCGCCGACATGCTGGCGCGCGAACAGGCCGCGCTGCTGGATAAGGCGCGCGACGCCATCTTCGTGATGGACATGGGTTCGCACATCACTTACTGGAACAAGGGCGCCGAGCGGCTCTACGGCTGGGAAGCGGAGGAAGCCGTCGGCCAGCGCATGTCCGACCTGCTGTGCGACGACCACGCCGCCTATAGCGAAGCCTACAAAACCGCGCTTTACGAAGGCGAATGGGTGGGCGAACTGCACCAGCGCCGGCGCGACGGCAGCCTGCTGCACGCCGACACGCGCTGGACGGTGGTGCCGGCCGACCCGGCCACGAGCGCGCCGCAAAAGATCCTGGTGATCAGCACCGACATCAGCGAGCGCAAGAGCAACGAGGCGCGTATCCACCGCCTCGCCTATTTCGACGCCCTGACCGAACTGCCGAACCGCGCCAGCCTGCTCGACCACCTGCGCCGCGCCCTGCTCGGCAGTGCGCGGTCGCGCAAGATCGGGGCGCTGATGTTCCTCGACCTCGACAATTTCAAGACGCTCAACGACACCCACGGCCACGCGGCCGGCGACATGCTGCTGCAGGCCGTCGCCCGCCGCCTCGAGCACAGCGTGCGCGAAGCCGACATGGTGGCGCGCCTGGGCGGCGACGAGTTCGTGATCCTGGTGCAGCCCGAGGAAGAGACGATGGAGGCCGCCGCGCACCAGGCCGAAACCGTGGCTGCCAAGGTGGTGAACGCGATGCGCGCGCCCTTCCAGCTGGCCGATTTCGCGTATGCGGTCTCGACCAGCGTCGGCGTGACCATGATCAGCGGCGCCACCGACACCGTCGAATCGACCCTGAAACAGGCCGACACGGCGATGTACCAGGCCAAGGCGGCCGGACGTAACACCTTCCGCTTCTTCGACCCCGACATGCAGGCCAAGTGGACGGCCCGCTCGGAACTCGAGAACGGGCTGCGGCGCGCACTGCGCAACCACGAGTTCATGCTGAACTACCAGCCGCAGCTGGACGGCGAGAGCCGCGTGATCGGCGCCGAGGCGCTCCTGCGCTGGCGCCAGCCGAACGGCGACATCCTGTACCCGACCGATTTCATCAAGCAGGCCGAGGAAACCAGCCTGATCGTCGACATCGGGCGCTGGGTACTGGGCACGGCCTGCCTCGAGCTGGCTGCCTGGCAGAGAAATCCGGCCACGCGCCACCTGTCGCTGTCGGTGAACGTCAGCGCGCGCCAGTTCGTCGAGCCCGATTTCGTCGCCATGACCCAGGAGATCCTGGCGGCCACCGGTGTCGATCCGCACGGCCTGAAATTCGAACTTACCGAGACGCTGGTGGTGACCGATTTCGCGCACACGGTCGAGACGATGGAAACCCTGCGCCGCCTCGGCATCACCTTCTCGCTCGACGACTTCGGCACCGGTTACTCGTCGCTGGCCTACCTGCGCAAACTGCCGCTGGCCCAGCTGAAAATCGATTATTCCTTCATGCGCGACGTGCTCACCGACCGCAACGACGCCTCGATCGTGCGCTCCATCATCGCCCTCGGCGGCAGCCTGGGCCTGCAGGTGATCGCCGAAGGCGTCGAAACCCAGGGCCAGCGCGAATGGCTGTCCGAAGCCGGCTGTTTCGTGTACCAGGGCTACCTCTACGAGCGCGCGCTCAGCGGCGAGCGTTTCGCGGCCTACGCGTCCAGCCTGCATTAAGCCTGCAGGCCCCACTGGAGCTGGCAGAAGGCGGTGATGCGTTCGATCGCCGCATCGATCGCATGCTCGTGCAGGCCGGCGCCGAAGCGTAGGCTGCCAGTCTCCGTGCGGATTTCGATCAAGCCTTCCCCCAGGCCGAGCGCGGCCCATTTGCCTTCGGGCGAAGACGGCGCCGGCGCCGGCAGGCGGCGTACGGCCAGGATCTCGTGGACGAAACAGTCGAAGCGCTGGCCCGGCATTCCTTCGCTGCGGACGACGATGAGGCTGTCCCTGAACACGAGGTTGCGGTACAGGATGCCAAGCATGCAGGCGAGCATGCCGAGCGCCACTGCGATGAACAGGTAGCCGGCCGCGCCCTGCGGCGCGCGCTGCCCGCTGTTCGCCAACACGGGAACGAGCATGGAGATGCCCAGGCAGCTCAATATGATCGGCATGAAGCGGCACTGCCGCGGGCAAACGAGGTGCAAGGTTCTGGGCTGGTGCATGGATGAATGGACGTAAAAAAAGCCGGCAAGGCGGTGGCGCCCGGCCGGCCGGAGGCGGCGAACCGCGCGGATCCTTAGAACTTGTAGCCGACGGCCAGCACCACGGCGACCGGATCGAGCTTCATGTGCTGGTTCTGGCCGGTGGAGAAGTGCACGTCGGTGCGCACACGGCTCTTGTTGACGGTGACGTCGGCGAACCATTTTTCGTTGAAGTTCATCGCCACGCCGACTTGCGCCGTGTAGGTGAACTTGTTATCGATGTCGAAGGTCGTCGGGTTGCCGCCCGGGTTGGTCAGGGCGGTCAGCTTGCCCGAACCGCGCGCCTTCATGAAGTAGGCATAGGTGGCGCCGATGCCGACGAAGGGACGGAAGGTCGCCGTCGGTGCGAAGAAGCGGTACTGCGCGAACAGGGTCGGCGGCAGCGCCTCGACCGTGCCCAGCTCGCCGGTGCCGGCGATCGAACCCGCGCCGATGATCTTGTGCTTGTACGGCGTGCCGAGCGCGCCTTCGAGCGAGATGTTGTCGGTCAGGCCGTAGGCGATGATCACGACCGGCTGGATGTCGCTCTTGACGTCGGCCTTGGTGAACGGCAGGGCCGGCGCCGAGATGTCGCCGCTCTCGACCTTCGGGGTCAGCTGGTTGACGCCGACCTTCACGGTGAACTGGCCGGCCGACTGGGCCGACGCGCCCGCGGCGCATGCCAGCGCGGCGGCGGCGACCAGCGTTTTGGCGACGCTATTCATACGTACTTTCATACTTTCTCCTGAATTCTTGTTGAAGCCGGCCGCACCCGCCCCTTGGAGGCAGGCGCGGCCAATCTGTTATCGGATTACAGCCAGCCTTTGACAGCCATGTCTTTCAAGACATAGCGCGTGACCAGCCAGTACTCGTACGGGGTCGGGTGGATGTCGTCGGCGAACATGTAGTGGCTCACGTCCGGCGCCGACAGCGTCTTGGCGGTGCAGGTCAGCGACGAGTCGCTGGTGCAGGCCTTCTGCGCGGTGTTGGTCAGGCCGTAGATGGCCGGATTGGCGACCTGGTCGCGGCTGACGGAGAACAGGTCGACGTAGGCGATCTTCGGATCGTCGCCCAGGCCGGCCTTTAGTTGCGCGTTGAAGGCGTCGACCATGGCGCCGATCAGCACCTGGGTCTCCGCGCTCTGCGCCTTGCCCGACGGGGTGCTGGCGACGTCCGGCAGGTTGTTGACGACGACATAGTTCGCGCCCTTGGCGACGATCTGGGTCTTCACCAGCGCAGCCATTTCGGCGCCGGCCTTGCCGAGTGCGGCGACCATGGCCGGACCTTGCGCGGCGGCGTAGTCGGCGCCGGCCTTGGCGCCGGCGGCGGCCGCATCGGTACCGGCCTTGGCGGCGGCGGCCTGCGCTGCTGCCGGATCGGCTTGCAGGTTAATGGCGGCCATCACGGCGGCGCCGGCGATGGTCTGCTGGTTGCCGCCCGCAGCCGCCGCGGTCTGCACTGCGGTGGTGATGGCTGCCGGTGCGGCGGCGCGGTTTGCGGTCGGCACGGTGGCGACCAGGCCGGTGACCAGCAGGGTCGGGAAGGCCGTCTGGCCGGCACGGGTGCCGGCCGCGGTGGCGCCGGCGCTCAGCGCGCCCAGTTGCATCAGCACGTCGTTACCGCCGGACATGACGGTGACCAGCTCGGTGCCGCTGAACTTGCCGTTGACGTTCGGCTTGGCCAGGTGGTTGGCGATCTGGGTCACGAGCGGCACGGTCAGCTGGCCCACTTGCGGATCGTTGGTGCGGTGGTGCGAACCGATCGGATCGGTCACGCGCGAGCCGCCCTGCGCATAGTTGTAGCAGTTGGCGTAGTTGACGACCGGGACATTGAAGTCGAGCGCCGGGTTGGCGTTGTCGACGCCTTGCAGGCCGGTCTGGGCGGCGCATGGCTTCGGCAGGTTCAGCTCGGCAGCCAGGACTTCCGTCCAGTTCTTGCCGGTGTAAGCCGGGTTGACGCTCGTGTTGTCGCCGTTGATGGTGAAGGTGCCGCCGCCGGCGGCCGCGATCGCGCCGACTTTATACGTGCCGACGTCCGACAGGCTGTCGCCGAAGCTGACTTGCTGGCTGAACGTAACGGCGTGCGTTTGATCGCCACCGCTGCTGCCGGTGCCGCCGCATGCGGCCAGCGCGGCTGCGGTCAGCAGCGCGAGCGCGAAATTCGTTTGACGCATTGTGTCTCCTAAGGGAATGAACTATTTTTCTGTGAAACGAACGCTCGTGCTATTCGCATCCCAAACTAATATGCCAGTCTTCTTTCCGCTTGTATAGAAATTTCCCTTGTCATGGTGTCAACCAAAGACAACAGGCAGAAATGGTGGATGGCAACTCTTGTCGATTATAACAAGCATTGCCTTGCGTAATATCTCGAAAGGTAACAGCTTGGGTGCTAGGAAATATGGGTGTGGCGTGGGTGTTAGAGGACGCGATTGATGCGGGTTTGCTTGCGTTATCGCGGTGCGCATTCTGCACGCGGGCATGCCCGCCCTACCGTGTACCGCAGCGTGGTGTAACGTAGGGCGGGCATGCCCGCGTGGAAACGGTGCACGCCCGCGCCGGATGAGGCTTACACCTCAGCGTCGCGATTCAACAAGCCATGCACGATCCCGGTCGAACCATGTGCCGCACGGCGCAGGCGGTCGTTGACTCCCAGCCAGGCCCCGTCCTGCGGCGGCGCCTCGACCAGGATCACGTCCGCCCCTTGCCCGTCCATCGCGCGCAAAGCCGCGTACAAGGCATGCGCAAATCCTTCCGGCGTGGCCGGCAGGCGCTCGCTGGCATGGGCATTCCACAGGTCGGAATAATGGATCAGCGCGACCTTGCGTCCCGCCGCCGCCATCTGCTCCAGGGTGCGCACCAGCGTGGCCGTGTCCTGCATCGCCACCGGCGTGTGCGGCGCGTAATGCGATTCGAGCGTGCCGGAGGCGCGCGGCGCAGCAACGTCAGGCGCGGCCGGGATCTGGTCGATCACGGCGGCAATCGCCTCCGCACTGACGTGCCCGGGCCGCAGCAGCACCGGGCCGTGGGTGGCCAGGCGCGACAGGTCGACGATGGTCGACTCGATGCCGACTTGCGACGCGCCGCCGTCGAGCACCGTGGCGACGGTGCCGTCGGCGCCGAACTCGTCGCGCACGTGCTGGGCCAGGGTCGGGCTGACGTGGCCGAATTTATTCGCCGACGGCGCCGCGACGCCGCCCTGTCCGCCTTTGAAGGCGCGCAGCAGGGCGATCGCCACCGGGTGCGCGGGGCAGCGCAAACCGACCGTGTCCTGGCCGCCGCTGACGGCGTCCGGAATGTTGGGCGCGCGCTTCAAAATCATGGTCAGCGGGCCGGGCCAGAAGGCGTTCGCCAGGGCATGCGCTTCCGGCGGAATCTCGGCGGCCCAGTGCGCGATGTCCGCTTCCGGCGCCAGGTGCACGATCACCGGATGATCCTGCGGGCGGCCCTTGGCGGCGTAGATGGCGGCCACCGCCGCCGGGTTCTCGGCATCGGCGCCGAGGCCGTACACGGTCTCGGTCGGGAAGGCGACCAGGTTTCCCCCTTCCAGGGCACGCGCGGCCGCTTCGATGGCCGTGATATCGATGTCCTGGCTCACGCTGCGATCCCCAGGATGGCGCAGGCGGCCTGCAACTGCGCCTGCGCTTCGTCCAGCGTCGGCGCAACGAAGGTGACATGGCCCATCTTGCGGCCGCGGCGCGGATCGTCCTTGCCGTACAAGTGGACAAAAGCGCCCGGAAGCGCCAGCACCCGATCCCAGGCCGGTTCGCGAAGCGTGTCGCCCTCGAACCAGACGTCGCCCAAAATATTGAGCATCACGGCCGGCGAATGCTGGCGTACGTCGCCCAGCGGCAAGCGCGCCATCGCCCGCACCTGCTGCGCGAACTGGCTCGTCATGCAGGCGTCGATCGTGTAATGACCGCTGTTGTGCGGGCGCGGCGCCATTTCGTTGACGACCAGGCTGCCGTCCGTCAGCACGAAGAATTCGATGCACAGCACGCCCACATAGCCGAGCTGGGCGACGATGGCGCGCGCCGCGTCCTGCGCCTTTTGCGCGCATTCGGGCGAAACGTTCGGCCCCGGCACGACCGTGGTAAACAGGATGCCGTCGCGGTGCACGTTCTCGGCGATCGGATACACGACCGAGGCGCCGTCATGGCCGCGCGCCGTCAGCACCGAGACCTCGTAGGCCAGCGGCAGCATTTTCTCGAGCAGGCAGGTAACGCCCTGCATGGCGGCAAAGGCGGCGCGCACGTCCTCGCGGCTTTTGACGCGCACCTGCCCCTTGCCGTCGTAGCCCATGCGCACGGTTTTCAAAATACCCGGCAGCAGATCGTCGTCGATGGCGTCGATGTCCTCGTTCGAGGCGATCACCTTGTGCGGCGCCGGCATCACGCCCGATTGCGGCGCGCAGTCGACAAAGAAGCGCTTTTCCAGCACCCGATCCTGGGCGATCGACACGCAGGCGCCGCTCGGTGCGACGAAGCTGCCATGCGCCAGCAGGTTCATGCTGTCGGCCGGCACGTTCTCGAATTCGGTAGTGACGGCCGCGCACAGGGCCGACAACTGGCCCAGCGCCACGCTGTCGCCGTAATCGGCATCGATCAGGCGCTCGGCGACCTGCCCGGCCGGGCAATCGGCCGCCGGTTCGAGCACGGCCACCTTGTAGCCCATGGCCTGGGCGGCGTGGGCGAACATGCGGCCGAGCTGGCCGCCGCCCATCACGCCGAGCCAGGTCGGCGGATTGGCGCTGGGCAGGAAGGCGCCGTTGTGAGAAGTACTTTTGTTGCTCATAAAAATATCAGACAGGCAGGATCATCGCTTGGGCGGCGGCGGTCTGATCCAGGCGGAACTGTTCCAGCCGGGCCGCCAGGGCGTCGTCGTTCGCGGCCAGCAGCGCCACCGCCGTCAGCGCGGCATTCGCGGCGCCGGCTTCGCCAATGGCGAAGGTGGCGACCGGCACGCCTTTCGGCATCTGCACGATCGACAGCAGCGAATCCTCGCCGCGCAGGTATTTCGAGGGCACCGGCACGCCCAGCACCGGCACGATGGTTTTGGCGGCGACCATGCCCGGCAGGTGGGCCGCGCCGCCGGCGCCGGCGATGATCGCGCGCAGGCCGCGCGCACGCGCCGTTTCGGCATAAGTGAACATCTCGTCCGGCATGCGGTGTGCCGAAATGACTTGCGCCTCGAAAGGCACACCGAACTGCTTCAGGACATCGACTGCGTTCTTCATCACGTCCCAGTCGGACGACGAGCCCATGATGATGCCAACCAAAGGTTTTGCTTCGCTCATCATTCAGGCCTTCAGCTTTTCGCCGGTCAGGCGTTCGATGGCTTCGAAGTACTTGGCTTGGGTCTTGTCGATCACGTCCTGCGGCAAGCTTGGTGCCGGTGCGGTCTTGTTCCAGTCGGAGAGCGTCTCCAGGTAGTCGCGCACGAACTGCTTGTCGAACGACGGCGGCGACATGCCCGGCGCGTAGGAATCGGCCGGCCAGAAGCGCGAGGAATCGGCGGTCAGCACTTCGTCCATCAGGTGCAGCACGCCATTGTCGTCGAGGCCGAATTCGAACTTGGTGTCGGCGATGATGATGCCCTTGGTGGCGGCGTACTCGGAAGCGGCGGTGTAAAGGGCGATCGAGACGTCGCGCATTTTCGCTGCCAGTTCCGGGCCGATGCGCGACTCCATGTCGGCGAACGAGATGTTCTCGTCGTGCTCGCCCATGTCGGCTTTCGCGGCCGGGGTGAAGATCGGCTGCGGCAGCTTCTCGGCCTGGCGCAGGCCGGCCGGCAATTGAATACCGCAGATGGCGCCGCTTTGCTGATAGTCCTTCCAGCCCGAGCCGATGATGTAGCCGCGTACGACCGCCTCGACCAGGATCGGCTTCAAGCGCTTGGCGACGACCGCGCGGCCGCGCACCTGCTCGACTTCATCGGCTGCGACGACGCTTTCCGGCGCCACGCCGGTGAGGTGGTTCGGCACGATGTGGCCGAGCTTCTCGAACCAGAAATCGCTCATCTGGTTCAGCACCATGCCCTTGCCCGGGATCGGTTCGTTCATGACGACGTCGAAGGCGGACAGGCGGTCGGTGGTGACGATCAGGATCTTGTCGTCGCCGACGGCGTAGTTGTCGCGCACTTTGCCGACGCCCAGCAGTGGCAGGGACTTGATCGAGGTTTTATAAAGGCTGTTCATGGGAGGAGACTCAGAAAAACGGTGCCGGCGGGCCGCGTGAAACGGCGCGCCGCTAAGAACATGAAAGAAGCACGGGCTGCCGCAGCAGCCCGTTCACACTGACGGTTTACTTGACGACTTGCGCCAGCTCGCCGGCCTTGTAACGCTCGGCCATCTTTTCCAGCGGGATCGGCTTGATCTTGCTTGCCTGCCCTTCGCAGCCGAAGGAGATGTAGCGCGCCTTGCAGATCTCGGTGGCGGCTTCGCGCGCCGGCTTCAGGTAATCGCGCGGGTCGAACTTCGACGGGTTCTGGAACATGTACTTGCGGATCGCGGCAGTCATGGCCAGGCGGATGTCGGTGTCGATGTTGATCTTGCGGACGCCGTGCTTAATGCCTTCCTGGATCTCTTCGACCGGCACGCCATAGGTTTCCTTCATGTCGCCGCCGAATTCGCGGATGATCGCCAGCAGGTCTTGCGGCACCGACGACGAACCGTGCATCACCAGGTGGGTGTTCGGGATGCGCGCGTGGATTTCCTTGATGCGGTCGATCGCCAGGATGTCGCCGGTTGGCTTGCGGGTGAATTTATAGGCGCCGTGCGAGGTGCCGATGGCGATGGCCAGGGCGTCGCACTGGGTGCGGGCGACGAAGTCGGCCGCTTGCGCGACGTCGGTCAGCAACTGCTCGCGGGTCATGGTGCCGTCGGCGCCGTGGCCGTCTTCCTTGTCGCCCTTCATGGTTTCCAGCGAACCGAGCACGCCCAGTTCCGCCTCCACCGTCACGCCGATCGAGTGCGCGAACTTGACGACTTCCTTCGACACTTCGACGTTGTATTCGTAGGAAGCGACCGACTTGCCGTCCGCTTCGAGCGAACCGTCCATCATGACGGAACTAAAACCCGAACGGATCGCGGCCATGCAGACTGCCGGCGACTGGCCGTGATCCTGGTGCATGACGACCGGGATGTGCGGGTAGGCTTCGACGGCGGCGTCGATCAGGTGACGCAGGAAGGCTTCGCCGGCATACTTGCGCGCGCCAGCCGAGGCTTGCATGATCACCGGGCTGTTGGTGGCGTCGGCCGCGGCCATGATGGCCTGGACTTGCTCGAGGTTGTTGACGTTGAACGCCGGCAGGCCGTAGCCATTTTCAGCAGCATGGTCCAGCAATTGACGCAGTGATACGAGTGCCATGGTAGTACTCCAAGATAAAAAAACCGTTTAGAAGCTTCGACAACACGAAGCCGCCATTTATTCTGTTAATCCTTGTACGTCTCGCCGACCCGCACGATTTTCAGCGCGTTGGTGCCGCCGGCCTCGCCCATCGGCGAGCCCCAGGTGACGACAATGGTGTCGCCCGGGTTGACCATGCCTTCCTTGATCAGGAGCTCTTCCGCCTTGCGCAGCACGGCGTGGCTGCCGCCTTCCTGCAGCAGGTGGAATGCTCGCACGTTGCGATACAGGGAGGCCTTGCGCTGCGTCGTTTGTGACGGGGTCAGGGCAAAAATCGGGGTGTCGATGTTATGTCGGCTCATCCACAGTGCCGTCGAGCCCGATTCGGTCAGGGCGACGATCGCCTTCACCGCCAGGTGGTGAGCGGTGAACAAGGTGCCGTAGGCAATCGACTGGTCGATGCGGGTGAACTCGACGTTCAGGAAGTCGGCGTCGAGCTTGTTGTATTCCGACTGTTCCGCCTCCAGGCAGATCGCGGCCATCATCTCGACCGTCTCGATCGGGTATTTACCGGAGGCCGTTTCGGCCGAGGTCATGACGGCGTCGGTGCCGTCCAGCACGGCATTCGCCACGTCCGAGACTTCGGCGCGGGTCGGCACGGCGTTCACGATCATCGACTCCATCATCTGGGTCGCGGTGATCGCCAGCTTGTTCGACGCGCGCGCCATGCGGATCATGCGCTTTTGCAGCGCGGGCACGGCGGCATTGCCCACCTCGACGGCCAGGTCGCCGCGCGCGACCATGATGCCGTCCGAGGCGTCCAGGATTTCCTGCAGCACGGGAATCGCTTCGGCACGCTCGATCTTGGCGATCATCATCGGCTTGTGGGCATACGGTTCGCCCGCGATATTGGCCAGCTGGCGCGCCATTTCCATGTCGGTCGCGCTCTTCGGGAAGGAGATCGCGAGGTAGTCGGCCTGGAAGCTCATCGCGGTCTTGATGTCTTCCATGTCCTTGGCGGTGAGCGCCGGCGCGGTCAGGCCGCCGCCCTGGCGGTTGATGCCCTTGTTGTTCGACAGCTCGCCGCCCACCTTCACCGTGGTGCAGATCTCGTGGCCGGCGACCTTGTCGACCACCAGCACGATCAGGCCGTCGTTGAGCAGCAGCCGGTCGCCCGGGCGCACGTCGCGCGGCAAGGCCTTGTAGTCGAGGCCGACGCGTTCCTGATTGCCCAGCTCGCCATTTTCTCCCCACTTGGCGTCGAGGATGAAGCGGTCACCATTGTTCAGGAAGATCTTGCCCTCTTCGAACTTGCCGACGCGGATCTTCGGCCCCTGCATGTCGGCCATGATCGCCACTTCCGTGCCGCACTCGGCGGCGGCGCGGCGCACCAGCGCGGCGCGGTCGATGTGATCCTGCGCCTTACCGTGCGAGAAGTTCAGGCGCACGACGTCGACGCCGGCGCGGATCATCTTGACAAGGATGTCGAAATCGGTCGATGCAGGGCCGATGGTGGCAACGATCTTGGTGGCGTTGTACAGGGGGCGCATGGCGTGCATGGGTTGGGATCCTCGATTCTGAAAAGAGAAGCGCAGCCTCGGGGCTGCGCTGGCACTCATTATTTTGCGTTTCGCTGCAGCAGGATCTCGACTGCCGGCAGGGTCTTCCCTTCCAGGAACTCGAGGAAGGCGCCGCCGCCGGTCGAGATATAGCCGATCTGGTCGCCGATGTCGTACTTGGCAATCGCGGCCAGGGTGTCGCCGCCGCCGGCGATCGAGAAGCCCTGCGACCCGGCGATGGCCAGCGCCAGCGTCTTCGTGCCTTCGGCGAACTGGTCGAATTCGAACACACCGACCGGGCCGTTCCAGACGATGGTGCCGGCTTGCTTCACTTGCTCGGCCAGCATGGCGGCCGTCTTCGGGCCGATGTCCAGGATCATGTCGTCGTCAGCCACGTCGGCCACGTCCTTGACGGTGGCGGCGGCGGTCGGCGAGAACTCTTTCGCGCAGACGACATCGACAGGAATCGGCACCGAGGCGCCGCGCGCGCTCATCATGTCGATGATCTGCTTGGCCTCATTGACCAGGTCGTTCTCGACCAGCGACTTGCCGATGTTCAGGCCGACGGCCTTCATGAAGGTGTTGGCGATGCCGCCGCCGACGATCAGGTTGTCCACTTTACCTGCCAGGCTTTGCAGGATCGACAGCTTGCTCGACACTTTCGAGCCGGCGACGATCGCCAGCAGCGGACGCGCCGGCTGGCCCAGGGCTTTACCGAGGGCGTCGAGTTCGGCGGCCAGCAGCGGGCCGGCCGCGACGACCGGGGCAAACTTGGCGATGCCGTGGGTGGTCGCTTCGGCGCGGTGGGCGGTGCCGAAGGCATCGTTCACGTACACGTCGCACAGCTTGGCCATCTTCTGGGCCAGTTCGTCGGCGTTTTTCTTTTCGCCCTTGTTGACGCGGCAGTTTTCCAGCAGTACGACCTGACCTGGGGCGACGTCCACGCCGTCCGTCCAGTTCTGCTTCAGTTCGACCGGCTGGCCGAGCAGTTCGGAGAGGCGCGCGGCGACCGGCGCCAGCGTGTCTTCCGGCTTGAATTCACCCTCGGTCGGGCGGCCCAGGTGCGAGGTCACCATGACGGCGGCGCCGGCTTTCACGGCCGCCTGGATGGCGGGGATGGAAGCGCGGATGCGGGTGTCTTCGGTGATGTTGCCGTTGTCATCCTGCGGCACATTCAGGTCGGCGCGGATGAAGACGCGCTTATCCTTCAGCGCATCGCGGTCGATCAGGTCTTGCAAGCGGGTGAAACTGAGAACGGCGTCCATGTCGGCTCAACAGTGAAATAGTGAAAGAACGATATTCTACCGCACGCCACTTATTGAGCAGCACCAAAAACGTGCAAGACACGCAACAGAGTGAAGACCAGCATGCCGAACACGATGGTTTGCAACATGTTACGGCGCCACAGATAAAAACCGAGCGCGGCAATACCGGCCAGCAGCTTTGGATTGCCCAGTTCCAGGTGGACGCCGCCGCCGGCGTCGAGCAGCAGATCCGGCCCGATGATCGCCGCCAGCGCGCAGGCCGGCGCATAACGCAGCATTTCCTGGACGCGCGGCGGAATCGCGACTTTGTGTCCGATCAGCCAGAAGCCGCTGCGCGTGATTGCCGTCGACAGGGCCAGTACCACGATGGTGGCCCAGATTTCCCATTCAGCCATGGCGCGACTTTCTTCGTTCCAGCACGGCTTCGGTCGCCATCGCCGCCAGCATGCCGGCGAACACCGCCACCAGCAGGCCGAGTTTATAAGGGAAACCATTGGCGATCACCGAGACGGCGCCGGCCACCAGCACCCCGCACAGGGCCGCGCTATTCGCCACCAGCGGCACCGTGATGCACAGGATGGCCAGCGTGCCGGCAAAGCCCAGGCCCCATTCGGCCGGGATCGCGCTGCCGACGAAAATGCCGGTCAGCGAACCCACCTGCCAGGCCGTCCAGTTCGGGAATACCAGCCCTTTCAGATAGGACAATTTGCCCGGCACGGGCGCCGCGGTCGGAAAGCGCTGCAGGAACATCGCCACCGTCAGGTCGCCGGCGATATAGCCGTACATCAGGCGCTGGCGCCAGGGCAGGTGCGTGAAATGGGGCGCGAGCAGGGCCGAGAAGATCACGAAGCGCAGGTTGACGACCATGGCGGTGGCGAAAATCACCCAGATCGGCGCATGCGCCAGGATCAGGGGCAAGGAGGCCAGCTGCGCGGAACCTGCGAACACCAATAAGGTCATACCGCTGGCCTGCAGCGGCGTCAGCCCGGTCTTGACCATGGCGATACCGACCACCAGGCCCCAGGCCGCAATCCCGAACAGGCTCGGCAGGCCGGTACGCAAGCCTTCCTGCCAGAGGGCGGGATCGTGGCGTTCGGTGACGGCGGTGTGCTGAACAGGCTCGGGCGCGTTCATGTCGCCGTCCTGCAACAGGCTGAATCGGGAGAGCGGCGAAGGAAACGAGGACTGAAGGGCATTGAACCGGGGAGAAGGCTGGCCGGGCGGCCGTGATCGATTCGTCATTCTACCGATCATTCGAAACTGCCGCTCTTATCCGTTAAAATCCTGTCTTTGCCCAACTTTGCGTACCGGAGAATTTGAATGACTGACAAGACGATGCCTGTGGTGGAACTCGAGGCCAAGGATCTGCCGGCCCACTGCCCGAACCCGGCCATGCCGCTGTGGTCGTCGCACCCGCGCGTCTTCCTCGATTTCGACCATGAGGGCACGGCCAAGTGCCCGTACTGCGGCACCCACTACCGCCTGGCCCCAGGCGTGGCCTTCAAGCACCACTGATGCGGATGCGGCGCGTCGACATGCACCAATGAGCTATCGCGCCCCACGGTGGCTGCCCGGCGGCCACCTGCAAACCATCTATCCCGCCACGCTGGTAGATAAGCCGGCGGTGGCCTACCGGCGCGAGCGCTGGACGACCCACCATCCGACCCTGGGCGAGGATTTCGTCGATGTGGATTTCGTCGACGGCGAGCCGGGTAAACCCCTGGTTGTGCTGTTCCACGGGCTGGAAGGCTCGTCGAACAGCCATTACGCGCGCGGCCTGATGGCGGCGCTCAAGGCCCGTGGCTGGTCGGGCGCGGTGCCGCATTTCCGCGGCTGCTCGGGCGAACCGAACCGCACGGCGCGCTTCTATCACTCGGGCGACTCGCTGGAAATCGCCTGGATCATGGAACGCCTGCGCGGGCGCGCACCCGGCCCGCTGTTCGCCGCCGGCGTGTCGTTGGGCGGCAATGCCCTGCTGCGCTGGGTGGGCGAATCGGGCAGCGCCGCCGGTTTCGTGACGGCTGCCGCGGCGATTTCCGCCCCGCTCGATCTGGCGCGCGGCGGCGAAGCCCTGTCCTCGGGTTTCAACATGCTGTATACGCGCATGTTCCTGCAGACCCTGAAACCGAAATGCTTGGCCAAACTGGAACAGTTTCCCGGCCTGTTCGACCGCTCGGCCCTGCTCGCCGCGCGCGACCTCTACGCCTTCGATAACGTCGTCACCGCGCCCTTGCACGGCTACCGCGACACCAACGACTACTGGCACCGCGCCAGCGCGCGCCACGTGCTGCACGAGATCACCGTGCCGACCCTGGTGCTGAATGCGCGCAACGATCCTTTCCTGCCGGGCCGGCATCTGCCGGGCTCCGCATCGAAGGCGGTGACGCTGGAGTACCCGGACGAAGGCGGCCATGTCGGCTTCCCGGTCGGGCCCTTCCCGGGCCGGATCGACTGGCTGCCGCGGCGCATTCTCTCCTTCTTCGATGAAGTCGCCGGTACCTGCGGCGCGCCGGCTCGCGCTGAACTGTGCGAAGCTCCCTCCCATGGATGACATCGTAAAACAGGCAATGGCCAAATGGCCGAACGTGCCGCACTGCTACGGCTGGCTCGCGCTCGACGCGCGCGGCGGCTGGCGCATGCGCGACGAAGCGGCCCAGCAGGCGAACGCGGCCGGCGACAAACTCAACAACGCTGCGCTGGTTGGCTTTATCAACCGCAACTACGGACATGACGATGCCGGCCGCTGGTACTTCCAGAACGGCCCGCAGCGCGTCTACGTGAACCTGGAAGCGGCGCCGTATATCGCGCGCACCGATCCGGCCCAGGGGTTGCTGCTGCATACCGGCGCGGCGCTCGCCAACATCGAGCGCCTGTACCTGACCGAGGTCGGCATCGCCATCGTGCAGACAGGCGACGTCGTCGCCCAGCTCGACGACCGCGATGTGGCGCAATTGTTCGAGGCACTGGAGCTCGATGGCAAGCCGGCTGGCGACGAGGCGCTGCTGCGCTGGCTCGATGGCGGTGCCGGGACACTGACCCTGCGCTGGCGCGGCGAGGCGGTGCCGGTGGAACGCATCGCGCGCGCATCGCTGGCGCAGCATTTCAACTTTGTGCCTACGCCGGCACCTGACGCCTGATCACGCTTGAAACGGACGCCGTTGTAGGGTGGGCGCCCCCGCGCCCACGCGGTACGGACGTCTCACGCAGCCACGTACGGTAACGTATCGCTCGTTGGCGCGAATGACGGCGCAAATGGAGACGCCCCAAGGAGTTCGGTATGGCTATCGGCTTGCGGAAACGTGCGTAACACGTGGGCACGGAGGCCCGTTGAACCCGTCATTGAGGCCCTTGGCCTCAATGACCCCTACGGTGCGCAACTGCCAACAACTGTCGGGGACACCGGCGCTGCTCGCCTAATCACACTCGAAACGGATCGCCTTTGTAGGGTGGGCATGCCCACGCGTTACGGACGCATCGCGCGGCCGGACATGGTGACAGATCGCTTGCCGGCGTGAATGCCGCTGGAGATGGCCAGGCCACCGGCTCGCGGCGACGTGCGTCACGTGGGCATGCCCACCCTACGTCAAGCGGGTCGCAGGCGCGCCATCCCTTCGCGCGCGGCGGCATCGATGACGTCGCACACCAACTCCGGCTCCGAAAACTGCGGAAAGTGGCCGCTGTTCTGCGCCATGACCTGCCGCCCGAGCGGCGACAAGCTCACCAACTCCAGCTGATGCCGCGCCCGCGCGGTCAACAAGGCTTTCGGCGTTGCCCAGCTTAATGCCGGCTGCGCACCGGTCACGACCATCAGGGGAATTGGCGGAAACGGCGGCGCCGCATCCAGTTCGGCCATGCTGGCCTCCAGATGCTCGGTCTCGTCGAACGGATGCGGCGGCAGCAGGCGCCGCGTCAGGCGTTTGAGCCAGCGCTGCGCGCCGTTCTCGAAGCGCGGCAAGACGCGCACGTCGTCGGGCGCGGTTGCTTCCAGCAGCACCACGGCCGCCACCTCCTCCGGATACAGGCGCGCGAACAGGTTCACGGCCAGGCCGCCCAGCGAATGCCCGACCAGCACATAGGGCGGCGGCACCGTGAGAGCCTTGAGGATCTCGCGCAGGTGTTCGACCACCTCGTGCGCCGTCTGCGGCACCGCCGGTTTGCTGGAATGGTCGATGCCGGGACGGTTCCAGGCGAAGGTGCAGCGGGCGCTGGCCAGTTTAGCGAAGACCTTGAACCAGCCTTCGACCGGCCCGCCGGCGCCGTTCACCAGCACCACGCTCGGCACGCCGGCGCCGGCCAGGATGTATTCCACGGTCGCGCCGGAGACCTGCCGCGTCAGCTTGATGGGAAGCAGAACCGGGCGCATGGGCGGCTTATCTGCCCTTCTCTTCTTCTTTTTCTTCCTTCTGGCGCGCCTTCAGTTCGCGTTCGCGCGCGTCGATCACGGACTGTTCGTAGAACGAGACGTCGCTCGCCTTGCGCGCGAAATTCAGCTGGTCGACGGCGGCCGGCAGCGCCCCGGCCAGCACATAGGATTCGGCCAGCGCCATGTGTTGCAGCGCGATTTTTCCTTGCTTCGAGTACGCGCGCGCCAGCAGGTCGTACAGCTTCGGATCCTCGCGGTAGAGCTGCACCTGGTCGCGCAGGTAGCGCGTCGCATCGTCGAGCTTGCCGGCGTTGATCATGGCGTCGGCGTACTGGCGCGCCAGCGCGCGCGAGAGCGGATAGCGGTTGGTGGCGGCCTGGGCATCGCGCAGGGCCTGCTGGATCACCTCTTGCGGCTGCCCGGGTGCGAGCTTGATTTCCAGGTCGAGCACGGCGAACATGGCGCCGCCGTCGCTGGCCGGCGCGGCCGAGAAGACGCCCTCTTTCGGGCGCATGGTGGCGCGCGCCTTGTCGAACCAGCTGCGCGCCGCGGCGAGGTCTCCCTCTTTCAGCGACAGGAAGGACAAGCCGTACTGCGCCGCCACCTGCTGCTGGCGGTGCTGCTGGGCCAGCTGGGATTGCAGCGTGGTACGGGTATCGCGCCGCGCCGTCGTGCCCAGATCCTGCAGCACCCGCGCGCGCGCCTTGGCAAGGTGGAATTCGATCGTGTCGGGACGCTGCCGGTACGGCGTTTCGCGGATACGCGCCTGGATATCGACGATGCGTTCGCTCGTGAGCGGGTGGCTGCTCAGAAAAGCCGGGATCTCGCCATACACTTTATTCGCGCTTTGCAGGCGCTTGAAGAAAGCCACCATGCCCGAAGTGTCGTAGCCGCCGGCGCTCATGATCTGGAAGCCGACGCGGTCGGCCTCGCGCTCGGCGTCGCGGCTGAAGTTCAGCTGGCGCTGCACGGCCAGGCCCTGTCCGCCCATCAGCACGCCCATCGCCGCATCCGGACTGGCTTTCGCCGCCAGCGCCGCCAGGATGAACGAGGCCAGCGGCAGCAGTGCGTCCTGGCGCTGCTGGCCGAGCATGCGCGCGATGTGGCGCTGCGAGACGTGGCCGATTTCGTGCGAGACGACGGAGGCCAGCTCCGATTCGGTCTGGGCCGCCAGCAGCAAGCCCGAATGGATGCCGATGAAGCCGCCCGGCAGCGCAAAGGCGTTGATCGCGCCGTCGCGCACCGGGAAGAAGGTGAAGTCGGCATTCGTCTCGCCGCGCGCGCCGGGCACGGCATCGACCAGGGCGCCGCCGAAATTGTTCAGGTACTCGCCGATCGCATCGTCGTCGAGGAAATCGCGGTCGCGCCGGATCTCGCGCATGATTTCCTCGCCCAGCTTGCGCTCGACGATCGGCGACAGGTCTTCGCGCGCGGTGTCGCCCAGGGTCGGCAGGCGTGCCGAACTGGGTACGTTGTTGAAGGACTGGGCCGGCGCGGCGGCCGGGACGACGCCCGCCGTGACCGACACGAGCAGGACGGCCAGCGAACGGCGCCAACGGGAGCGCGCGGGCGGCGACGTGGGATGGGTCAGCGGTTTCACGATGCTATGATAACCCCATCCGCAGACGCTTTGCCGCGCCCTGAAACACTTTCTTACCCAAGCATACCAAGCCGACATGACCGATCCGCAAGCCGCCCCCGCAACTGCGCCCGCCGCCGACCAGCTGACCCATTTCGACGCCGCCGGCCAGGCCCATATGGTCGACGTCGGCGCCAAGAACGAGACCCACCGGGTGGCGGTGGCCGCCGGCACCATTCGCATGAAGCCGGAAACCCTGCAGCTGATCGTGTCGGGCAACGCGAAAAAAGGCGACGTGCTCGGCATCGCCCGCATCGCCGCCATCATGGGCGCCAAGCGTACCAGCGACCTGATTCCCCTGTGCCACCCGCTGGCGATCACCCGCGTGGCGGTCGACTTCGAGGTCGACGCGGCCGCCAGCAGCGTCCACTGCCGCGCCCAGGTCGAACTGCACGGCAAGACCGGGGTCGAAATGGAAGCGCTGACCGCCGTGCAGGTGGGACTGCTGACCATTTACGACATGTGCAAGGCGGTGGATCGCGGGATGGTGATGACGAATATCCGGGTGCTGGAGAAGCACGGCGGGAAATCGGGCGACTGGACGGCGGCGCTGTAAGGATTAGTCGACAACCCGGTATGCCGCGCTGGCCTGGGCCGGCGAACTCTCGAAGATGCCGGTCTTGCCGTCCGGGGCAGCGCACACCGTCGGGGCAGCCTGGCCATCCGTGCGGCAAACGTCGTTCCTCCCCCGCAGCATGTTAAATTGCTGCCTTCGCCCAGGCACGACCGTGCCTTGCGGACAAGAACAACACCCGAGACACGCTCAAAGAGGAATCGATGACTTTACGTTTGTTAGCACTGGCGACGGCCCTGGCCGCCTCCACTGCCGTGGCCGCGCCGCGCGGTTTTACGGTGGAAGACCTGGTCAACCTGGAACGCGTCGGCAGCCCGGCCGTCTCGCCGGACGCCAGCCGCGTCGTCTACACGGTGCGTCGCACCGACCTTGGCAAAAACCGCGGGCATACCAGCCTGTGGGTCGCCGACCTGGGCGCATCCGGCGCGCCGAAAGCGCTGGCGCAGCACGACAGCAGCAGCTCCGATCCGGAATGGTCGCCGTCCGGTGACGCCATCTATTTCCTGTCGACCCGTTCGGGCAGCTCCCAGGTCTGGCGCCAGGCCGCGGGCGGCGGCGAGCCGACGCAGGTGACGAACCTGCCGCTCGACGTCGACAATTTCCGGGTCTCGCCGATCGGCGACCGCATCGCCTTCAGCCTGGCCGTGTTCCGCGATTGCCCCGACCTCGCCTGCACCAAGGAGCGCATGGAGAAGCAGGGCAAGAACAAGGCGAGCGGGCGCGTCTACGACCGCCTGTTCGTGCGCCACTGGGATACCTGGGCCGACGGCCGCAACGCGGTGCTGTTCTCGGCCCCGCTCGACGCCAATGGCCGCGTCGGCACGGCGCCGGTCAGCCTGTCTGGCGCACTCGATGGCGACGTGCCTTCGAAACCTTTCGGCGACCGCGAGAAATACCGCTTCAGCCCGGACGGCAAGACCATCGTGTTCTCGGTGCGCATCGCCGGCAAGACCGAAGCCTGGTCGACCAATTTCGACCTGTACAGCGTGCCGGCCGCGGGCAATGCCGCGCCGCGCAATCTTACCGCCGACAATCCGGCCTGGGATGCCAAGGGCGTGTTCTCGCCCGACGGCCAGACCCTGGCCTACCTGGCGATGGCGCGCCCCGGCTTCGAGGCCGACCGCTACCAGATCATGCTGATGGATGTCGCGAGCGGCAAGAAGCGCAAGCTGGCGGCCAATTGGGATCGCTCGGCTGGCGCCCTGCAGTGGAGCACGGACGGCAAGACGCTCGTCGTCGATGCCGAGGATGTGGGCCAGCACCGCCTGTTCGCGATCGACGTCGCCGGCGGCAGCGTCAAACCACTGACTGGCAATGGTTCGATCGGCGCCTTCGACATGCGCCGCGACACCATCGCCTACACCCAGGCGGCGCTGAACTCGCCGGCCCAGCTGTACACGACGGCGCTGCGCAGCGGTACGCCGAAACAGCTGACCAAGAACAATGCCGAGAAACTGGCCGACGTGCGCTTCGGCGAATTCGAACAGTTCTCGTTTAAGGGCGCGAACGGCGACACGGTCTACGGTTACGTGATGAAACCGTGGAACGCCACGCCGGGCGCGAAATACCCGGTCGCCTTCCTGGTGCACGGCGGCCCGCAGGGCAGCTTCGGCAACGCCTGGAGCTACCGCTGGAACCCGCAGGTGTACGCGGGCGCCGGCTACGCCACCGTCTTCATCGACTTCCACGGCTCGACCGGCTATGGCCAGAAGTTCACCGATTCCATCAGCGGCGACTGGGGCGGCGCGCCCCTGGTCGACCTGCAAAAAGGCTTGGCGGCGGCCGTCAAGAAGTTCCCGTGGCTCGATCGCGAGCGCAGCTGCGCGCTGGGCGCCTCCTACGGCGGCTACATGATGAACTGGATCGCCGGTAACTGGCCCGACGGCTTCAAATGCCTGGTGAACCACGATGGCGTGTTCGATACGCGCGGCATGGCCTATTCGACCGAAGAGCAATGGTTCACCGACTGGGAAAACGGCGGCCCATACTTTGCCGTGCCCAAGAAGCACGAACGCTTCAACCCGGTGCACCACGTGAACAAGTGGAAGACGCCGATGCTCGTCATCCAGGGCGACCTCGACTTCCGCATCCCGACCGCGCAGGCCCTGTCGACGTTTACTGCGCTGCAGCGCAAGGGCATCGAGAGCAAGCTACTGGTGTTCCCGGACGAGAACCACTGGGTATTGAAACCGGCCAACTCGTTGCAATGGCATCACACCGTGATCGGCTGGCTGGATCAGTACCTGAAGCGGTAAATCTACCTGATCTCGTTGCAATAAAACCTGGTCAAGCCCGTGTCATCACGGGCTTTTTTGTTGGATCTGCCGAAGTCGTTGCCGCTGATAAACTCCCTGAATGGTAAAATACCGGCCCCTTACCCGGAACGGATACCATGCAGGCCGTACAGGCGAACGAGCTCAAGCCCCAGGAGGTCGATTTCGAGATGATGAATCTCCAGGTCGGCACGCGCCTGCAGCTCATCACCCATCGCCGCGTCAAGCCCGTCCAGTATTTCTCGAGCCTGATCGGCTATGTCAAGGATGAGTACATTATCCTCAAGATTCCGATGGAAAGCGGCGCGCCGATCGCCCTGGCCGAAGGCGAGCGCCTGACGATCCGCGTGTTCTCGGGCATCAAGGTCTGCTCCTTCGCCTGCACGGTCGAGCGGGTGTTCGGGCGGCCGCTGTTCTATGTCCACGTTTCGTTCCCGACCTCGGTGCAGGGTACCAGCCTGCGCACGGCGATGCGGGTCAAGGTCGACTTGCCGGCGGCGCTGTCCGGCAGCGGCACCCACGGCCAACCGCTGGCCTGCACGATTTTGAACCTGTCGGTAAGCGGCGCGCTGGTCGTCTCGCCGAACCGCCTGCCGGCCGACGAGGAGCAGATCGGCCTGCAGTTCTCGCTGAAGGCGCCGCCCGACGACCAGGAAGTGCGCATCGCGGCGCGTGCGGCGATCCGCAACGTGAACGTGACCAGGGCGCCCGACGACAGCGAGCTGTGCACCTATGGCATGCAGTTCATCGATCTCGATCCGGTGCACTACACGCTGCTGCAGAACATGACCTACGAGGCGTTGTTGGCCGACCGGCAAAAGATTGTATGAACCGGCGCGCAGACGCTCAATAAAATAAACCCCGCGAATGCGGGGTTTGCTTTTTGTGGCGCCTGCGCTCACCCGGCCTTGCCCTTGCACACGCCTTCGGAACCGATCAGCTTTTGCGGGATGGTGGCGGCACTGCAGCTCCAGGCGCCGGTGGCCATGTCGCGCGTCAGCGTGATCGTCTGGTTCTTGACACTGGTCGGGCCGGCGACGATGTCGCAGGTCAGGCTGGTGGCGTCGGGGCCGGCGGTGGCGCCGAACTTGCAGTTGGCGGTGGGCTTGTCGGCGGCGGCCAGGCCGACCTCTTCGGGCTTGGTGACGGTTTCGCCGTCGATCAGCTTGATGTCGATGCCGACCTTCCCTGCCGACAGTTCGGTGAGCGCCACGCCGAACTTCGATTTCGCCATGTAGTCCTGATAGGTCGGGACGGCGACCGTTGCCAGAATACCGATGATGGCGACGACGATCATCAGCTCGACCAGGGTGAAGCCGGCTTCCTTCTTTACAACTTGCACGCATGTCACGGTGATTCTCCGGTGGTTGAAGAGTCCGGAACGATAACCGTGGCCGCCGGCGCACGATTGAGGCGGCGCAGCCAAAACAAAAACCCCGCCGAAGCGGGGTTTTTATTACATCAGGTCAGGCGGTCAGTTCAACCGATTACGTCTTGCCGACGCAGGTGCCTTTGCCAATCAGCTTCGACTCGATGGTCGCTGCCTTGCAGCTCCAGCCGCCGTCAGCAGCACGGGTCAGGACGATGTCCTGGCCGCTCACGCTCGCTGGGCCGGCGACGATGGTGCAGGTCAGCGAATCAGCAGCGGCCTTGAATTTGCAGTTAGCGGTTGGGCTGGCTTCTGCGGCCAGGCCGACATCTTCTGGCTTGGCGACGGTTTCGCCATCGTTCAGCTTGGCGTCGAAACCGACTTTGCCACCCGACACTTCAGCCAGCGCAGCGCTGAACTTCGACTTGGCGGTGTAGTTCTGGTAGTTAGGGATAGCGACGGCTGCCAGGATGCCGATGATCGCAACGACGATCATCAGTTCGATCAGGGTGAAGCCGGATTGTGCTTTCTTAACAATTTTCATCGATTTCATGGTGAATCTCCAGGGGTAGGTGTTGGGTTGTCTGTTCGGGTACTGCTTCGTGCCACGTATCCCTTATTGCAAGCGCCGTGCCAGGTCATTTCCCACTGGAATTACTTGCTTTTGTTAGTTACTGGGCAACAAAACCGACAAAATGCGTCATTGCCGAGATCTGGCCTGACAATTTTTGTCACCCACTACGCATTTTCTGTCCATGCGGAAACAATTTTTGGTGCCACATCGGGCGCCGCGATTCGCACGGATAAAAAAAGAGGAGCCCGCAGGCTCCTCTTTAGAGAACAAGAACTGTCCGGATTACAGCATGGCCTTCAGCAGGCGTGCCATTTCCGATGGGTTCTTGGTGGCTTTGATGCCGCACTCTTCCATGATGTCCAGTTTGGCTTGCGCGGTATCGGCGCCGCCCGAGATCAGCGCACCGGCGTGGCCCATGCGCTTGCCCGGAGGCGCGGTGACACCGGCGATGAAGCCGACGACCGGCTTCTTCATGTTGTCCTTGACCCAATGCGCGGCATTGGCTTCGTCCGGACCGCCGATTTCGCCGATCATGATGACCGCGTCGGTATCAGGATCTTCGTTGAACATGCGCATGATGTCGATGTGCTTCAGACCGTTGATCGGGTCGCCGCCGATGCCGACTGCCGACGACTGACCGAGACCCAGTGCGGTCAGCTGACCGACTGCTTCATAGGTCAGGGTGCCCGAGCGCGAGACGACGCCGATGCGGCCCTTGCGGTGGATGTGACCTGGCATGATGCCGATCTTGATTTCGTCCGGGGTGATCAGGCCTGGGCAGTTCGGGCCCAGCAGCAGGGTCTTCGAACCGGCTTTGGCCATGCGATCCTTCAGGGCCATCATGTCGCGGACAGGAATGCCTTCGGTGATGCAGATCGCCAGATCCAGGTCGGCTTCGACAGCTTCCCAGATCGCAGCGGCCGCGCCTGCCGGCGGGACGTAGATGACCGACACGGTGGCGCCGGTGGCGGCTTTGGCTTCCGACACGTTGGCGTAGATTGGGATGCCTTCGAAGTCTTCGCCGGCTTTCTTCGGGTTCACGCCAGCAACGAAAGCGGCCTTGCCGTTCGCGTAGTCGCGGCACATGCGGGTATGGAACTGACCGGTCTTGCCGGTGATACCCTGGGTGATGACTTTTGTATCTTTGTTGATCAGGATCGACATTTGTTTATTCCTTCGAATTAGGCGTTACCAGCTGCAGCGGCGACGACGGCCTTGGCTGCATCTTCCATCGTATCGGCGGCGATGATCGGCAGACCAGAGTCGGCCAGCATCTTCTTGCCCAGGTCTTCGTTGGTGCCCTTCATGCGGACAACCAGCGGCACCTTCAGCGAGACGGCCTTCGATGCGGTGATTACGCCTTCGGCGATCACGTCGCAGCGCATGATGCCGCCGAAGATGTTGACCAGGATGGCTTTCAGGCCAGGGTTCTTCAGCATGATCTTGAATGCTTCGGTGACTTTCTCAGCCGTCGCACCGCCGCCCACGTCCAGGAAGTTGGCCGGCTCGCCGCCGAACAGCTTGATGGTGTCCATGGTGGCCATGGCCAGGCCGGCGCCGTTCACCAGGCAGCCGATGTTGCCGTCGAGCGAGATGTAGGCCAGGTCGAACTTCGAGGCTTCGACTTCGGCTGGATCTTCTTCGTCCAGGTCGCGGTAGGCCAGGATTTCCGGCTGGCGGAACAGGGCGTTGGCGTCGAAGTTGAACTTCGCGTCGAGGGCGATGACCTTGCCGTTGCCGGTCAGGATCAGCGGGTTGATTTCGGCCAGCGACGAATCGGTGTCCCAGTACGCCTGGTACAGGCCTTTCAGGTTCTGGCGCGCTTCGGCCAGCGATTCGGCAGGGATGCCGATCTTGGTCGAGATGTCGTCCGCTTCGGCGTCGGTCAGGCCGACCGATGGGTCGATCGCGATCGAGTGGATTTTTTCAGGGTTGCTGTGCGCGACTTCTTCGATGTCCATGCCGCCTTCCGACGAGGCCATCAGCACGACTTTCTGGGTGACGCGGTCGGTGACCATCGACACGTACAGTTCTTTCTTGATGTCGGCGCCTTCTTCGATCAGCAGGCGGCGCACTTTCTGGCCTTCCGGGCCGGTCTGGTGCGTGATGAGCTGCATGCCCATGATCTGTTCCGCGTATTCCTTGACCTGCTCGAGCGACTTGGCAACCTTCACGCCGCCGCCTTTACCACGGCCGCCAGCATGGATCTGGGCCTTGACCACCCAGACCGGGCCGCCCAGCTCTTCAGCTGCCTTGACGGCCTCGTCGACCGACATGCACGGAATGCCGCGCGGAACCGTCACTCCGAACTTTCGGAGGATTTCTTTGCCCTGATACTCATGGATTTTCATGCTGGCTTCCCTTCTTCTATTACTGATTTAGATAGGTTTAATTGAACAACTTCGACATCGGTCTCAACCCTGTACGGCCTTGATTACCCAGCGCGGGTAATACTTTGCCACAGCGGGGCCGTCGGCGCGCAGCGCGTGGCAGCGGTCGATTTCATACGGACGCACAGCATCGCCATCGTTGGCGGCGTTGCGAATCTCGAATTCGTCATCGGCGAAGGCCTGGATTGCCGCGGTGGGCAAAACCTGCGCCAGTTCGGTCAGGTGGGTGCAGCCGAGCACGCCTGAGAGGCGGTCTTTCAGGTGCAACCGGAAATGTTTGGCGAGCGAGAGCCCGATCAGCTTCTTGTAGGCCGGGCCGATGGTGTCGCAATGCCCCGAATACGGCACCGAGTCGGACGCGGCTTCGGCGTCGACGATCTCGAGATCGCGGTTGATGGTAATGCGCAGGCTCAGGTCGTGCACGGCCGTGCCCGCCGGACGATTGCCGGATGCCAGGACGATGTCGCGTGCCTTGATGTCGCGGATACGTGCGTCAAGATCCCACAGGCCATCGTCGCGCGCATAGGCTTCGACAGTAATGGCGCGAGTGTGCCGCAGGGAGCGCGGGGCGGGAGTGGACAAAGGCATAAAAAACGGGTGCCGGTGAAGGCGGCAATCAATGGGGCAGCCGGTGTGCTGATGCACGTTGCCGCAGCTTCTGCGGCAACAACCGCTCATGCGGCGCTGCTTAAACCGTGAAAGTTTAGCACACGCGGGGGCGGGTTGCACTGCAACATGGTAGCAGCCGAAAAGGCAGGGAGTGGACTGAAGTGTATTCAGCTGGCGAATGCCGAGTCACAGTCCTTCCAGAAATTCGATCCAAATACGACGAACCCGCCGGTAGGCGGGTTCGTCTGAAATCTGGGTGGCCCCGCAGAGCGGGGCCAAAACTAACCTAGTGTCATCACCAGTATGGTGGCTGGGAGAGGACTTAGCCTAGGGCTGCAGGCACAGTATATCATTGGGCGCTCTAATGATCAAAAAAGATGGGCAATGAACTGGGTTGACCTCGAACGCCACTTTTCCCCTGCTCGCTTAGGTCGGTATCGTGCTTTCTGCGGCGGCGATGAGGCAAAAGCTGCCTCGGCATATGTGAACAACATGCTGTTGGCAGAAGCCATGATGCCAATGCTCGGCGTCTTGGAGATTGCACTCAGAAATGGCATTCACCGCCGCATGTCGGCGCTGTACAAGCGAGCCGACTGGTGGGAAGCATGGTCAGGGGATCAAGTCTTTGCCTGGCAAACCAAAGAGGTAGCCAATGCAAAGAACAAGCTGCAACGCCGGGCGGAAACAGCGACACCGGATAAAGTTGTGGCAGAGCTGGCCTTCGGCTTCTGGAGCTCGCTTTTCAACGGTATCTTTCAAACGGTGCTGTGGAAGGATCTCCGCCTGGTCTTTCCGCGCTGCCCGAAAGCAGAACGACAGCGGCATACCATCTCGTCAGCCTTGAACCAGATATGCGATTTGCGTAACCGCGTGTTTCATCATGAGCAGCTATTGTGGCTGACGCCTTCTCTGATCGCTATGCACGCAAAAGGGATGGAGGTCATTGGCTGGCTCGATCCGGAGCTGGTTCTGTGGCTGGAACAATATGACCGCCTGCCCACCATCTGGGCCAACACCGGGCCACACTAGGGTTTTACTTTAGAACCCACGCGTATGACACCGGCTCACGCACTGTGCGGATCAGGTCGTGCCGTCTTTGACGAAACAAACCAGGCCTTCCCCGTCGAGGCAGATGCCGCCATCGCTTTCGAACGAGACCAGCCACCAACCCTTGCCACCCTCGGGTGCGCTGCCATGCCAGACGATTCCCTGGAAGCCGGCATCCTTCGACGTTCCCTTCTCATCCGTCCAGCGTCCACGGATTTCGTCGGTCATGCTGTCGGGGCCGTCGATCTGGAGCACGTAATCGCCGCTTGCACGTACGTCGAGCACCAGCGTCTTGTCCGCCGTATCGAGCCGGTACCGGCCAATCGGATCGGCAGGAGGTGCAGCACAGGCGGCAAGCAGGACAAGGGGAACGAAGGCGCGCAGTGTTTTCATGTTGGCAACTATTTTGGCAAAACAAGCGCCAGCGGGGGGCGTCATCCGGAGTTGAGGAATATGCTGCCGCATATCACCGGATGGCGCTCCGCGCTGGCGCCTGGGGAAATAGATCAGTGGGGAAGCAGGCTTGCGACGGCTGAGGAACAAGGCGGCGACGGCCTCGCTTTCACTTAAAAGTCGTCGTCCTCGGGCGCGCCCTTGAGGGCGGTACGCACGGCGCCGCTGGAAAAACCGCGGGCGATCAGGAAACGCATCTGCTTGCTGCGCTCGGCCGCGTCTTGCGCGACGGTGCCGAACTTGCGCTGCCAGACTTCGACCGCGCGCGCCGTCTCGCTTTCGGCCAGGCCGGGTTTCAGCTCGGCCAGCGCCTCGCCGTTCACGCCGTGGCTTTGCAGCTCGGCCATGACGCGGCTATTGCCGTAACGCGAAGCTTTCCGATGAATCAGCGATTCGGCGAAACGCTCCTGCGACAGCCAGTTGTTCTTCTCTAAGAAATCGAGGAGGGCGTCGATGTCGTCGCCTTCCTCGGCATGGCGCGCCAGTTTGCGCTTGAGCTCGAGCCGGCTGTGCTCCCGCATGGAGAGGAAGCGCAGGGCTCGGGCTTTCAGGCTTAATACTGGTTGGCGCATGGATACAGCTCATCGGATGGCCGAGCTTAGCAACAAGCCAGGCCCGCTCCGATTACTCCGACACGGCCTTCAGCTTCGGCGCCTTGTCGTCGCCAGCGGCGGCGGCATCGGCTGCCACCGGCGGCAACTCACGCACGCCGAGGGCAGCACGCACCTTGTTCTCGATTTCACGCGCCAGGGCTGGGCGATCCTTCAGGAACAGGCGGGCGTTGTCCTTGCCCTGGCCGATACGTTCGCCGTTATAGCTGTACCAGGAACCGGACTTCTCCACGATCTTGTTGTCGGCGCCCAGATCGAGGATCTCACCTTCGCGGGAAGTGCCTTCTCCATAGAGGATGTCAAAGTGCGCTTCGCGGAACGGTGGCGCGATCTTGTTCTTGACGACCTTGACCTTGGTTTCGTTACCGATCACCTCGTCACCCGACTTGATCGAGCCGGTACGGCGGATGTCCATACGCACGGAGGCGTAGAACTTCAGCGCGTTACCGCCGGTCGTGGTTTCCGGGCTGCCGAACATGACGCCGATCTTCATACGAATCTGGTTAATGAAGATCACCAGGGTGTTCGTACGGTTGATCGAGGCGGTCAGCTTGCGCAGCGCCTGCGACATCAGACGTGCCTGCAGACCTGGCAGCGAATCGCCCATGTCGCCTTCGATCTCGGCGCGCGGGGTCAATGCCGCCACCGAGTCGATGACCACGAGGTCGACCGAACCCGAACGCACCAGTGCGTCGGTGATTTCGAGCGCCTGTTCGCCGGTGTCCGGCTGCGAGATCAGCAGCTCGTCGAGCTTGATGCCCAGCTTCTGCGCATAGCCGACGTCGAGCGCGTGCTCGGCGTCGATGAAGGCGCAGGTGCCGCCCAGCTTTTGCATCTGCGCGATGGTCTGCAGCGTCAGCGTGGTTTTACCCGACGATTCCGGGCCATAGATTTCCACGATACGGCCGCGCGGCAAGCCGCCGACGCCGAGTGCGATGTCCAGGCCCAGCGAACCGGTCGAAACGGTTTGCACCTCTTCGACTGGCATGTTGGCGTCCATGCGCATGACCGAACCCTTGCCGAACTGCTTTTCGATTTGCGCGAGGGCGGCGGCCAGTGCTTTACCTTTTTCAGCAGCGTTGTGTACTACTTTTTTGTCGTCCATAATTTTCTCTTAGTCTTGGAGGTACCAAGGTGTGGGCACCCTCACGCTTTACAAGGGTACTACTGTATATAAATCCAGTGGTTTTTGCAAGCGCGACGTGCCCCCGCTGTTGCCCATCTGTCGAAGAAGACTCGCATTGTTGCGCCAAATCAAACACAATGAGGTTGTAAAAAAAACTCCAGGGCGAGACGCGTCGTCGAACACATTACTTTGGTACAGCGAGACGAGGCAACGCCGCCATGGAAGATTTTTTTTGCAACCTCAGGGGTAGCCGGGAGGTCTAATCGATAACAGGGTGATCTTATGCGAATTTTGCTTGCGGAAGATGATAGCGTACTCGCGGACGGGCTGACGCGCTCGTTGCGCCAGTCCGGCTATGCGATCGACGATGTGCGCAACGGCGCCGATGCCGACACGGCGCTCTCCACCCAGGAGTTCGACCTGCTGATTCTCGACCTGGGCCTGCCGAAAATGTCGGGCCTGGAAGTGCTGCGCCGCCTGCGCGCGCGTTCCTCCCTGCTGCCGGTGCTGATCCTGACGGCGGCCGACTCGGTCGAGCAGCGCGTCGAGGGCCTGGATCTGGGCGCCGACGACTACATGGCCAAGCCCTTCGCCCTGTCCGAGCTGGAAGCGCGGGTGCGGGCGCTGACCCGGCGCGGCGCCGGCGGCGGCCCCACCGTGATCCGCCACGGCCCGCTGGTTTACGACCAGGTCGGGCGCAGCGCCTACATCAACGACCAGATGCTCGACCTGTCGGCGCGCGAACTCGGCTTGCTCGAGATTTTGCTGGCGCGCACCGGGCGCCTGGTGTCGAAGGAGCAGCTGGTCGACCACCTGTGCGAGTGGGGCGAAGAAGTGTCGAACAACGCCATCGAGGTGTATGTGCACCGCCTGCGCAAGAAGATCGAGGTCGGCGGCGTGCGCATCGCCACCGTGCGCGGCCTGGGCTATTGCCTGGAAAAATACTCCGACGCCGGCCGGGCTGGCGCCGCCAGCGAGCAGGCCGTCGAGCACAAGTGAACGAACGCGATGCCGGATTGACCGCGCTCGACGCTCCTGGCGCCGCCTTGCCCGAGCCGCTCTACGTCCCGCCCAATCCCGAGCCGGAAGAAAACATCCAGCATTCGCTGTTCGGCGAGATCCTCGACTGGATGCTGGCGCCCTTGCTGCTGCTGTGGCCGATGAGCATCGCGATCACTTATCTGGTCGCGAAATCGATCGCCAATCAACCGTTCGACCATGCGCTGGAAGACCGGGTGACCGTGCTGGCCCAGCAGGTGCGCGAAGTCGACGGCGCCATCGATACCCGCCTGCCCGCCAGCGCGCGCGACATCCTGCGCGCCGACGACATCGACAGCGTGTATTTCCAGGTACTCGATGCCGCCGGACGCCACGTCGACGGCGACCGCGAATTGCCGCGCCCGCGCGATGACGACAGCGGGGCCGATGGCGACAAGGACGGCGCCGTTCACTTCCGCAACGCCGTCCTGCATGGCAATCCGCTGCGCGTGGCCTACCTGTACATCAACCTCGATCCGCTGGCGCCGCCCGACAGCGCCTCGCCCGCCTTTCCGCGCAAGGCCCTGGTGCAGGTGGCGGAAACGCTCGACAAGCGCGCCATGCTCGCCAACGAGATCATCAAAGGCGTGATCCTGCCCCAGTTCATCATCCTGCCGATCATCCTGGCCCTGGTCTGGTTCGCCCTTTCGCGCGGGCTGTCTCCGCTGGCGGAACTCCAGGAGCGCATCCGCGCCCGCCCATCGGACGATCTGTCGCCGATCGACTCGCGCCAGGTACCCGAGGAGATTTCTCCCCTGGTCGGCTCCCTGAACGACATGCTGGGGCGGCTCTCGCAGACCATCGACATGCAGAAGCGTTTCATTGCCGATGCCGCGCATCAGATGAAGACGCCGCTGGCCGGCATGCGCATGCAGTCCGAGCTGGCCCTGCGCCAGGAAAATCCCGACGAGATCCACCGTTCGCTCGAACAGCTGGCGAAAAGTTCGGAGTCGGCGACGCGCCTGGTGAACCAGCTGCTGGCCCTGGCGCGCGCGGAAAACCAGCCGCATGCGGGCCTCGCCTTCGAGGAAATCGACCTGGCCGGCCTGGCGCGCGGCGTGGTGCAGGACTGGGTGCAGGCCTCGTTCGCCCACCGTATCGACCTCGGCTACGAAGCCCAGGACGAGGACGTGCGCATCGCCGGCAACGCCCTGATGCTGCGCGAACTGCTGTCGAACCTGATCGACAACGCGCTGCGCTACACGCCCGCCGGCGGCAGCGTCACGGTGCGGGTGCGGCGCGACGGCGAACAGGCGCTGCTGGAGGTCGAAGACACCGGGCCCGGCATCGCGCCGCACGAGCGCGCCCACGTGTTCGAACGCTTCTACCGCATCCTCGGCTCGAACACGCCGGGCAGCGGCCTGGGGCTGGCCATCGTGCGCGAGATCGCAGGGCAGCATGGCGCCGAGGTCGACATCTTCAATAACCCGCGCAGCCATTCCGCGAAATTCCCGGGCAGCCTGTTCCGGCTGAC
This sequence comes from Massilia sp. Leaf139, assembly GCF_001424165.1. Taxonomy (GTDB): domain Bacteria; phylum Pseudomonadota; class Gammaproteobacteria; order Burkholderiales; family Burkholderiaceae_D; genus Telluria. Next base: position 374,300 of record NZ_LMOJ01000025.1, on the reverse strand, counting down.
CTTCCCGCCACCTGTCAACGACGCCATCGATGCCCTCTGACTCCACGCCTTCGCCCTCCTTCGAGCAGCAGCAACAGCAGCGCCGCTTGCTGGCCGCGCGCACCGCGCACTGGCGCCAGACGCGCCGCCTCACTTTCGTGCTGCTGGCGCTGTGGCTGGCGACGGGCTTTTGCACCGTGTATTTCGCACGCGAACTGGCCGACATCACCCTGTTCGGCTGGCCGCTGTCGTTCTACATGGCGGCGCAAGGAGCGGCGCTGATCTGCCTGGCGATTATCGGAGTCTATGCCTGGCGCATGCGCCGCTTCGACCGCCAGTACGCACGCGCGCTCGAGCCTGCCGCAGAGTCGGCCCGATGAGCAACCAAAAACGGTATTTCCGGCGCCTGTCCGGCTACTACGCCTGGTTTTGCGTCTGCTTCGCCGGCTTCCTGCTGGCCCTGACGATCCTGGAAAACGAGGGCATGCCGCGCCTCTGGATCGGGCACCTGTTCATGTTCGCCACCATCGTGCTGTACGCCACCATCGGCGTGGTCAGCCGCACCTCGAACGTCACCGAATACTACGTCGCCGGACGCCGGGTACCGGCCCTGTTCAACGGCATGGCCACCGCCGCCGACTGGATCTCGGCGGCCAGCTTCATCAGCCTGGCCGGCGGCTTGTATTTGTCCGGCTTCGACGCCCTCGCCTACATCATGGGCTGGACGGGCGGCTATTGCCTGGTCGCCCTGCTGATCGCACCCTACCTGCGCAAGTTTGCCCAGTACACGATTCCCGACTACCTCGCCGTGCGCTATGGCGGCGGCGTGGGCGGGCGCGGCGGGCCGGTGCGCGCGCTGGCCGTGGGCGCGACCATCATCGTCTCCTTTGTTTACGTGGTGGCGCAGATCTACGCGGTCGGCCTGATCGCCTCGCGTTTTACCGGCGTCGATTTCTCGGTCGGCATCTTCCTGGGGCTGGCCAGCATCCTGGTCTGCTCCTTCCTGGGCGGCATGCGCGGCATCACCTGGACGCAGGTGGCGCAGTACATCATCATCCTGGTCGCGTTTTTGATTCCGACCATGTGGCTCTCGGCCAAGCACGCGGACAATCCGCTACCGCAGGTCGCCTACGGTTCGGTGTTGCCGAAACTGGCCCAGCGCGAAGCGCAGCTGGCGGCGGATCCGCGCGAGCAGGAAGTGCGCGCCAGCTTCCAGCGCCAGGCCGATGCCTATGGCGCGCGCCTGGCCGGCCTGCCGGCCTCCTGGGAACAAGGAAAACTCGAGGCCCAGCGCCGCCTCGACACGGCGCGCCTGCGCAACGTTTCGCTGGCCGACGTGCGCAGCGCCGAACGCGCCCTGGCGGCCTACCCGAAGACGGCGGACGATGCCGAAACCCTGTGGCGCGAGCAGCGCGCGCGCCTGCTGGCGCGGGCCCAGCCGCCGCAGCCGCACGCCACCCCCTTCCCCGGCGCCACCGAGGACGAATCGAATGCGCGCCGCAACAATTTCCTGGCCCTGGTCTTCTGCCTGATGTTCGGCACCGCCGCCCTGCCCCACATCCTGATGCGCTCCTACACCACGCCCTCGGTGCACGAGACGCGCGTCTCCGTGTTCTGGACGCTGTTCTTCATCCTCCTGATCTACCTGAGCATCCCGGCGCTGGCCGTACTGGCCAAGTACGACATCTATACGAGCCTGGTCGGCAGCGATTTTTCTTCGCTGCCGACCTGGATTTCGTACTGGGCCAACATCGACAAGGTCAATCCCCTGATCCAGGTGACCGACATCAACGGCGACGGCCTGGTGCAGCTGGCGGAAATCGCCATCGACGGCGACGTGCTGGTGCTGGCCACGCCGGAAATCGGCGGCCTGCCCTACGTGATCTCGGGCCTGGTCGCGGCCGGCGGCCTGGCGGCGGCCCTGTCCACCGCCGACGGCCTGCTGCTGGCGATCTCGAACGCGCTCTCGCACGACGTGTATTACAAGATCGTCGACCCCGGCGCCTCGACCCAGAAACGGGTGACGATCTCGAAACTGCTGCTGCTGGCCGTCGCCTTCATCGCCGCCTACGCCGCCTCGCAAAAGCCGGCCGACATCCTGTCGCTGGTCGGCGCCGCCTTTTCCCTTGCCGCTTCGACGCTGTTCCCGCCGCTGGTGCTGGGCGTGTTCTGGAAGCGCGCCAACCACGCCGGGGCGATCGCCGGCATGGCGGTGGGCTTTCTCGTCTGCCTGTACTACATGATCCGCGTGCACCCGATGCTCGGTGGGCAAATGGACGCCGCCTGGTTCGATATCGCGCCGATGTCGGCCGGGATCTTCGGCGTGCCGGCCGGGATGCTGGCGGTGGCGGTGGCCAGCCTGCTAACGGCGCCGCCGGCACGTGCCAGCGATGCGTTGGTGGACTATATCCGGGCGCCGGAGTAACAAAAAAGCGACGCTATCCGGGCTGCATGGCTGCGCTCGGGTGCCGGTGCTATGCTGGCTTCGGTGTTGTAGGGTGGGCTCCTGAGCCCACCCTACGAAATGCGCCCCATCGCCCATTGCGTATAGGAGATTCCATGTCATCCGGCAAAATCCTCGTTGCACAAGGCGGCGGCCCGACCGCCGTCATCAACCAGTCGCTGGTCGGCGTGACCCTGGAGGCGCGGCGCTTTCGCAACGTGAACCGCATCTACGGCGCCCTGCATGGCGTACGCGGCATCGTCAACGAAGACTTTCTCGACCTTACCCAGGAAACCAGCCACAACCTCGAACTGGTGGCGGCCACGCCCTCCTCAGCCCTGGGTTCGACCCGCGACAAGCCGGATACCGCTTATTGCACGCGCATCTTCGACGTCCTGCGCGCCCACGAGATCGAACATTTCTTCTACATTGGCGGCAATGACTCGGCCGACACGGTGCGCATCGTCAGCGAACAGGCGCGCGCCGCCGGCTATCCGCTGCGCTCGATCCACATCCCGAAGACCATCGACAACGACCTGGTCGGCAACGACCACACTCCCGGCTTTCCCTCGGCCGCGCGCTTCGTCGCCCAGGCCTTTGCCGGCGCCAATCTCGACAATGCCGCCCTGCCCGGCGTGTACGTCGGCGTGGTGATGGGCCGGCATGCGGGCTTTCTCACGGCCGCCTCCGCGTTGGGTAAAAAATTCCCCGACGACGGCCCGCACCTGATCTACCTGCCCGAACGCGTGTTCGAGCTGGAGCGCTTCCTGGCCGACGTGAAGACGGCCTACGACCGCTACGGCCGTTGCGTGATCGCCGTCTCGGAGGGCGTGCACGACGCCGCCGGCGAGCCGATCGTCACCCTGCTGGCGAAGGAAATCGAAAAGGATGCGCACGGCAATGTGCAATTGTCCGGCACCGGGGCCCTGGCCGACCTGCTGTGCGAAGAGATCAAGGAAAAGCTCGGCATCAAGCGCGTGCGCGGCGACACCTTCGGCTACCTGCAGCGCTCCTTCATCGGCTGCGTGTCGGACGTCGACCAGCGCGAGGCGCGCGAGGTCGGCGAAAAGGCGGTGCAATTCGCGATGTGGGGCGATGCCGACGGCTCGGTCGTCATCCGCCGCACCGGCTTCTATTCGGTCGACTACGAACTGCTGCCGCTCGACCAGGTGGCCGGCAAGACCCGCACCATGGAGGACGCCTTCATCAGCGCGAGCGGCACCGACGTCACCGACGCCTTCCGCCTGTATCTGCGGCCCCTCCTTGGCTCCGGCATGCCCGACGCCTTCCGGCTGCGCGGCGCGCGCGTGGCGAAAGTGCTGCATCCCGCCCTGCCGCCGGCGCATCTGTGAGAATTGGATAGTTTTGGGGCATGCCGTTCCGGCTATGCTTGCCAGCTGCGGCCGGCAGGCCGGTTCGACGATCCACCTTTGCAAGCACACCCCATGCCCCAACGAATTTCCCTGCGCCCGCTCGCTGCGATGCTGGCGCTGTTCCTGTGCGCAGCGGCGCCGCTGCACGCTGCGCCGCAGCCGGCCCCCTTGCCCCCGATCGAGCGCTTCTTCGCCACCCCTGCGCTGGCCGACGCCGCGCTCTCTCCGAGCGGGCGCTACCTGGCGGCGATTGCGGGTGCCGCCGGCCGCCGCGATTACCTGGTCGTGATCGACCTGCAGGCCAAGACGGGCAAGCTGGTCGCGGGCTACAACGACGTCGACATCCAGCAGTTCACCTGGGTGAACGACGAGCGCCTGGTCTTCAATGTGACGGATCACGCGGTAGCACCGGGCGCGCAGGACATGGCGGCCGGCCTGTACGCGGTCAACCGCGACGGCAGCAAGCTGCGCCAGCTTGCCGACCGGCGCGACGCGTTCATCTCGGAAGGGATCTCGCGCATGGGACGCAAGATGCTGCCATGGCACACCTTTCTGATGGATCAGCACGGCGCACAGAATTCCGACGCCATCTACGTCGAGAGCTACGAGTGGGAAGACCACGGCTTCGAACTGCGCTACGTCAACCTGCTGAAACTCGATACCGTCACCGGCGTCTCCCAGGTCGTCCCGCGTCCCGCCCGGGTAACGGACTGGACGCTCGACCAGAAGGGCGAGCCGCGTCTTGCTCGCGCGAGCGAAAAGGGTGTCACCACCGTGTATTACCTCGACCCGGCCACCTCGGCATGGCGGGTGCTGACCACCTACCAGACTTACGGCGGCGGCAAGGGTGCATTTACCCCCCCTGGGTTTCGGCAGCGACGGCACTTTGTATGTGACGAGCAATAAGAACCAGGATACCGCGTCGGTATACACCGTCAACCTTGCCACCGGCGCGCTCAGCGCGAACCCGGTCGTGACCGCGCCGGGCTACGATTTCCATGGTTCCCTGGTGCGCAGCGGCGAAAAACTGCTGGGCGTGCAATTGCGTACCGATGCCGACGGCATCGTCTGGTTCGACAAGGCGATGCAGGAGGCGCAGAAAAAACTCGACGCTGCGCTGCCGGGCACCATCAACCTGATGTCGTTCGCGACCGGCAACCACACCGACTGGGCACTGGTGCGCTCGTTTTCGGACGTGCGCCCGCCCTTCTACACGCTGTTCAACCTGAAGTCGGGCGAGGTCGACAAGGTCGGGGACACCTATCCCGGCATCGATCCCAGGCAGATGGGCCGCCAGACGCCGGTGCGCTACAAGGCGCGCGATGGCCGCGAGATCCCGGCGCTGTTGACCATGCCCGCCAATGGCGCGAAGAATGCGCCGCTGGTGGTGCTGGTGCACGGCGGCCCCCTACGTGCGCGGCACGACCTGGGGCTGGGATCCGGAAACCCAGTTCCTTGCCTCGCGCGGCTATGCCGTGCTGGAACCGGAATACCGCGGCAGCACCGGCTATGGCGCCGCCCACTTCAAGGCCGGATGGAAACAATGGGGACTGGCGATGCAGGACGACATCGCCGACGGCGCACGCTGGGCAGTCGCCCAGGGCTATGGCGATCCAAAGCGCATCTGCATCGCCGGCGCCAGCTATGGCGGCTACGCCACGCTGATGGGCCTGGTGAACGATCCGGATCTGTACAAGTGCGGCGTCGACTGGGTCGGCGTCACCGACATCAACCTGATGTACGACGGCCACTGGAGCTTCCTGTCCGACCTGTCCGACCAGTGGAAGCAGTACGGCATGCCGGATCTGATCGGCGACCAGGTCAAGGACGCGCTCCAGTTGAGGGCGACCTCGCCGATCCAGCAGGCGGCGCGCATCACGGCGCCGCTGCTGCTGGCCTACGGCAGCAACGACCGCCGCGTACCGATCTACCACGGCCGCAAGTTCCTCGACACCGTCAAGCCGCATAACAAGCAAGTCGAATGGATCGAATACGAGGACGAGGGCCACGGTTGGCGGCTGGCCAAGAATCGGATCGACTTCTGGACCCGGGTCGAGAAATTCCTGGACAAGCATATCGGCAGCGGCGCGCAGCACTGATTGCGTCCTTCGCCATGAAGAAGTGCTGCATCTGGAGCGGGCGTGAATCGTTGCCGTGGTGACATTTCGATAGTTTTGCGCAAACCCGCGCCTGCTATGCTTGCATCACAACAATAACCTGAACGAGAACACATGATCCTGGGTAATTTTACGCGCCGCACCAGCCTGGCTCTGGCGCTGCTGGTCTGCGCCGGCCTTGCCAATCACGCGCCCGTCCATGCCGCTGCCGCTGCTTCGGCCGCGACCGATCCCGCGGCGCTGCCGCCGATCGAGCGCTTCTTCATCAATCCGGTGCTGGCCGATGCCAAGCTGTCGCCCGACGCCCGCTACCTGGCTGCCTTGTCCGGCGCCCCCGGCCGGCGCGACTACCTGGTCGTGATCGATCTGCAGCAAAAATCGGCGAAGCTGGTGGCCGGCTACAAGGACGCCGACGTGCGCCACTTCGACTGGGTCAACAATGGCCGCCTGGTGTACGACCTGACCGACCGCCAGATCGCCGTCGGTGGCGACAACCTGGCGGCAGGCCTGTTCGCGGTCGACCGCGACGGCGGCAACCTGCGCCAGCTGGCGCACCGCCAGGGCGTCTCCGTCACCAGCGGTTCCAACATCGACCGCAAGATCCTGCCCTGGCATACCAGGATGCTCGAGACGCGCGGCGCACAGAATTCCGATTTCATCTATGTCCAGAGCGCCGATTTCAAGCAGAACCACCGGGATACCGGCGATCTGCGCGCCGTCAACCTGTTGCGGCTGAACACGCTGAACGGCGCGAGCCAGACCATCCAGCGTCCGGGCAAGGTAAGCGGCTGGATGCTCGACCACAAGGGCGAACCGCGCCTGGCGATGGGCAGCGAGGAAGGGGTCACCACCATCCATTACCTGGATCCGGCGACCGGGCAGTGGCGCGTGCTGAGCACCTTCTCCACCTATAAAGGCGGCAAGGGCGCCTTCACGCCGATCGGCTTCGGCGGCGACGGCACCCTGTATGCGACCGCCTACGACAAGAGCGATATAACCGGTGTCTTCGCCGTCGACCTGGCCACCGGCAAGCTCCAGCCCGAGCCGCTGATGGTCGCGCCCGGCTACGACTTCGACGGCTCCCTGGTGCGCAGCGGCGACAAGGTGCTGGGCGTGCGGGTCAGCACCGATGCCGAGCGCATCGTCTGGTTCGACCCGGCCATGGACGCCGCCCAGAAAAAGCTGGATCAGGCCCTGCCTGGCCTGATCAACCTGGTGTCTTTCCCGTCCGAGAACCACACGGAATGGGTGCTGGTGCGCTCGTATTCGGACGTGCGTCCGCTCAGCTATCACCTGTACAACCTCAAGACCGGCGCGCTCGACAAGGTCGGCGACGCCTATCCCGGCATCGATCCGCGCCGCATGGGACGCCAGGATCCGGTGCGCTACAAGGCGCGCGACGGCATGGAGATTCCGGCCCTGCTGACCTTGCCGGCAGGCGGCGCCAAGAACGCGCCGCTGGTGGTGCTGGTGCACGGCGGCCCCTATGTGCGCGGCAACCACTGGGGCTGGAACGGGCAAACCCAGTTCCTGGCCTCGCGCGGCTATGCGGTGCTCGAACCCGACTTCCGCGGCAGCACCGGCTATGGCGACAAGCATTACCGCGCCGGCTGGAAGCAATGGGGCCTGGCCATGCAGAACGACATCGCCGACGGCGCGCGCTGGGCGATCGCGCAAGGCGTCGCCGATCCGAAGCGGATCTGCATCGCCGGCGCCAGCTACGGCGGCTATGCCACGCTGATGGGCCTGGTCAACGATCCCGACCTGTTCAAGTGCGGCATCAGCTGGGCCGGCGTCACCGACATCAACCTGCTCTACGACGGCCACTGGAGCTTCACCTCCGACATGAACGACCAGTGGAAACAGTACGGCATGCCGGATCTGATCGGCGACCAGCTCAAGGATGCGGCGCAGCTGAAAGCGACCTCCCCGATCGAACAGGCCGCGCGCATCAAGGCGCCGCTGATGCTGGCCTACGGCACGGCCGACCGCCGCGTGCCGATCTACCACGGCCGCAAGTTCCTCGACGCCGTCAAACCGCACAACAGCCAGGTCGAATGGATCGAGTACGCCGACGAGGGCCACGGCTGGAGCCTGCCGGAAAACCGCGTCAATTTCTGGGGCCGGGTCGAGAAATTCCTCGACCAGCACATCGGCAGCGGCGCCAAGGTGAACTGAGCAGCTGAGGTTTGAAATGAAAAAGGCGCCCCGCGGGGCGCCTTTTGTTTGCGTGCGAGCGCGGCGCTTACAGCACCACGGTCTGCGCTTGCCCCTCTTCGCGGGCACGGATCTCGCCGATGCGGTACACGGTCTCGCCGGCCGCCTGCAGCTGGGCCATGGCCGCGTCCGCGTTTTCGGCGGACACGATGACGGTCATGCCGATGCCGCAGTTGAACACGCGGTGCATCTCGGCGTCAGCCACGCCGCCATGCTGTTGCAGCCACTGGAACAGCGGCGGCATCGTCCACGCTTTACTATCGAGCACAGCCGTCAGATTGTCTTGCAGCACGCGCGGGATGTTTTCGACCAGGCCGCCGCCGGTAATGTGCACCAGGCCCTTCACTTCCATCGCCGCCATCAGCGCCAGCAGCGGTTTCACGTAGAGGCGGGTCGGCGCCATCAGCACGTCCGACAGCTTGCGGCCGTGGAAATCGGCTTCCAGATCCGGCTTGGCCACCTGAATGATCTTGCGCACCAGCGAGTAACCGTTCGAGTGGATGCCCGACGAAGCCAGGCCCAGCACCACGTCGCCCGGGGCGATCTTGCTGCCGTCGATGATCAGCGATTTTTCCACGGCGCCGACGGCGAAGCCGGCCAGGTCGTATTCGCCGTCCGGGTACATGCCCGGCATTTCGGCCGTCTCGCCGCCCAGCAGCGCGCAGCCGGACTGTTCGCAGCCTTCGGCGATACCCTTGACCACGGCGGTGGCCGTCGCCACGTCGAGCTTGCCGCAGGCAAAGTAATCGAGGAAGAACAGCGGCTCGGCGCCCTGCACCAGGATGTCGTTCACGCTCATCGCGACCAGGTCGATGCCGACCGTGTCGTGACGGTTCAGCTCGAATGCCAGCTTCAGCTTGGTGCCGACGCCGTCGGTGCCGGACACCAGCACCGGCTCCTTGAACTTCTTGCTGATCTCGAAGAGACCGCCGAAACCGCCGATCCCGCCGAGCACGCCTTCCCGCATGGTGCGCTTGGCAAACGGTTTGATTGCTTCGACCAGGGCGTCGCCGGCGTCGATGTCGACACCCGCGTCGCGGTAGGAGAGGGAAACATTAGATGGTTGGCTCATGGTATTTGGCAGCGGAGGCGGTAAAATAGAAAGCGCAAACTGAATTCAGTACTGATTCCAGTCAATCCGCTATTTTAACAAAACGGCCCGGCCCCAAGTTCGTCAACCGAGATAACAATAAAAAGATGCCCTCATTCCCGCCCTCCGGAGCCCATCTCGCCAGCCCCCGCGCCGGCACTCCCGGCGGCACTGGCGCAAGCGCATCTATAATGCAGCATGCGTATCCCTTGTATGACACTTCCAGGATGAATCGATTGCCATGAAACAGCTGGTGCTCGATTTAGGCGCCGAGCCGGCGCACAGCCTCGATACCTTCCAGGTCGGGGAAAATGCCGAACTGGCGCACCTGATGCATCAGTTCGCGCAGCGTGCTTCGCGCGAGCATTTCGCCTACCTGTGGGGCGACACCGGCGCCGGCAAGACCCACCTGCTGCAGGCGCTGGCCGCCACCCCGAACTCGCGCTACATCGCGGCCGATGCCGCCAGCAGCGAGTTCGTATATTCGCCCGAGATTTCGCTGTACCTGCTGGACGATTGCGACCGCCTCCCGGCCGCGGCCCAGATCGATGCCTTCGCCCTGTTCAACCAGATCCGCGAGCACGGCGCCTACATGGTCTCGACCGGCCCGGTGCCGCCGGCCGTGCTGCCGGTGCGCGAAGACCTGCGCACGCGCATGGGCTGGGGCTTGATCTACCTGATCCACGGCCTGTCCGACGACCAGAAGATCGCCGCGCTCACCCAGGCGGCCGAAGCGCGCGGCCTGACGCTGTCGGCCAGCGTGCTACCCTACCTGCTCTCCCACTTCAAGCGCGACATGCGCTCGCTGGCGACGATGCTCGACGCCCTCGACCAGTATTCGCTCGAGACGCAGCGCCCGGTCACGCTGCCGCTGCTGCGCGATCTGCTGCTGTCGCATCCGCCGACGGACGCCATGCCGGACTCCACGCCGCCGGAACCAAGACAATGAACCTCGCCCTGTTTGACCTCGACCACACGCTGCTGCCCATCGACTCCGATTTCGAGTGGGGCCAGTTCCTGGTGCGCGTCGGCGCCGTCGATGGCGACGCCTACCAGCGCCGCAACGAAGATTTTTTCAGGCAGTACCAGGCGGGGGTGCTCGACCCGGTCGAGTACCTGGAATTTGCCCTCGGCACGCTGGCCGGTTTCGCGCCGGACGCGCTCGACGCGCTGTACGGACGCTACCTGGAAGAAGTGATCGAGCCGGCGATCCGCCCCCAGGCGCGCGCGCTGGTGCAGCGCCACCTGGACGCCGGCGACCTGGTGGCCATCATCACCGCCACCAACCACTACATTACCGCGCCGATTGCCCGCATCTTCGGCGTCGAACACCACATCGCGGCGATGCCGGAATACGACGCCGACGGCCGCCTGACCGGCAAGCTGGCCGGCACGCCGACCTCGGGGCCGGGCAAGGTGGTGCACATGCACGCCTGGCTGGCGGAACTGGGACGCTCGTTCGCCAGCTTCGAGCGGTCGTATTTCTACAGCGATTCGCACAACGACCTTCCCTTGCTCTCGGTGGTGTCGCACCCGGTTGCGACCAACCCGAGCGCCGTGCTCGCCAGCCATGCCCAGGCCCAGGGCTGGCCTTTACTCCATCTCTTCAATGATTAAAAAATTCATTCGTAAAATCCTTGGCGTGAAAGACGAGCGCGATCCGACCGAGCCGCACATCCTCGGCAAGGAGGAACACGGTATCGACCTGAAGCTGGTGTCGCCGAACGCGATCCGCCTCACCCAAACCCTGCAGGAAGCCGGTTTCAAGGCCTTCGTCGTCGGCGGCGCCGTGCGCGACCTGCTGCTGGGCGTGAAACCGAAGGACTTCGACATCGCCACCGACGCCACGCCCGAGCAGGTGAAAAAGCTGTTCCGGCGCGCCTTCATCATCGGCCGCCGCTTCCAGATCGTGCACGTGATGTTCGGCCAGGAGCTGCTCGAAGTGACGACCTTCCGCGGCAAGGGCAGCAACAACGCCCCGAAGGACGAACACGGCCGCGTCCTGCGCGACAACAACTTCGGCCCCCAGCACGAAGACGCCGAACGGCGCGACTTCACGATCAATGCGATGTACTACGATCCGGCCACGCAGACGGTGCTGGACTACCACGGCGGCATCGCCGACATCCGCGAAAAGACCCTGCGCATCATCGGCGTGCCGGAAGCGCGCTACCGCGAAGACCCGGTGCGCATGCTGCGCGTGGTGCGCTTCGCCGCCAAGCTCGGGTTTACCATCGAGCCGACCACGCGCGCGCCGATCCCCGTGATGGCGCCGCTGATCGACAACGTGCCGGCCGCGCGCGTGTTCGACGAGATGCTCAAGCTTCTGCTCTCGGGCCATGCGCTGGCCTGCCTGAAGGAGCTGCGTTCGGCCGGCCTGCACCATGGCCTGCTGCCGCTGCTGGACGTGGTGCTGGAACAGCCGATCGGCATGAAGTTCGTCACCCTGGCCCTGGAATCCACGGATGCGCGTGTGAAGGCCGGCAAGGGCGTGTCGCCGGGCTTCCTGTTCGCCTCGCTGCTGTGGCACCAGGTGCTGGAAAAGTGGACGGCCTACCGCGCCGCCGGAGAAGCGCCGATCCCGGCCCTGCACCTGGCCGCCGACGCCGTGCTCGACACGCAAACCGAAAACCTGGCCCTGCAGCGCCGCATCGCTACCGACATGCGCGACATCTGGGCCATGCAGCCGCGCTTCGAGCGCCGCAACGGCAAGGCGCCCTACAAATTGTTGGAGAATCCGCGCTTCCGCGCCGGTTACGATTTCCTGCTGCTGCGCTGCGCATCGGGCGAGCTCGAGATGGAAATCGGCGAGTGGTGGACGGCCTTCTATGAAGCCGAGGCGGGCGAACGCGAACGCCTGGTAACCCAGGCCAACCGCCCTGCCCCGAGCGGCGAGAAGAAGAAACGTGCGCCGCGCCGCGGTGCGCGCAACCGTGGCGGCGAAGGCGCCGGTGCAAGCTCAGGTACAGGTGCAGGAGCGGCCGCCAGCGCGGGCGCGGGCGAGGAATGATCGCCCTGATCGGCATCGGCGCCAACCTGGGCGACGCGCGCGAGAACGTGCTCGACGCCCTGGCGCGCCTGGGACGCCAGTCCGGCTGCCGCATGGTGGCGGCATCGAGCCTGTGGCGCACCGCGCCGGTCGACGCCTCGGGCGACGACTACATCAACGCCGTGGCCCTGATCGATACCGACCTCGATGCCCACGTCCTGCTGGCCACCCTGCACGCCATCGAACACGCCCACGGGCGCGAACGGCCCTACCTGAACGCCCCGCGTACGCTCGACCTCGACCTGCTGCTGTATGGCGAAGAGACCATCGACATGCCCGCCCTGACGGTGCCGCACCCGCGCATGCACGAACGCGCCTTCGTGCTGGCGCCGCTGCTGGAAATCGCCCCGGAAACCATCATCCCGGGCCGCGGCCTGGCCGCCGATTTTTTGGCAAGCGTGACCGACCAGGCCGTCGTCCGCCTCGACACGTAAATCATGCAGATTCCCGTTTTCTTCCAGACCGCGGGCCTGCTCGTCCTGTCGAACATCTTCATGACCTTCGCCTGGTACGGGCACCTGAAAAGCCTGAACAACCGCGCCTGGTACATCGCCGCGCTGGTCAGCTGGGGTATCGCCTTGTTCGAATACCTGCTGCAGGTGCCGGCCAACCGCATCGGCGCCACCCAGTACAGCCTGGCGCAACTGAAGATCATGCAGGAAGCGATCACCCTCACTGTGTTCGTGCCCTTCGCGATGTTCTACATGAACCAGCCTTTTAAACTCGACTACGTGTGGGCGGCGCTGTGCCTGGTGGGCGCGGTGTACTTTATTTTCCGTAGCTAAAATTGCCTCCTTCGGCAGGTTTTTTTAGGCCGGATTACACTAACCGGTCGAATGAATTGTTTTCAAAAGGATCACCATGAGCGCTTATTTGCAGGGCAAGGAAATGACGGGCGGCGATGCGCCGGCACCGGTGAAAACCACGCCCAAGGCCGTCACGATCCCCGCGCTGCAGGCGATGCGCGCAGCCGGCACCAAGATTGCCATGCTGACCTGCTATGACGCCAGCTTCGCTTCGCTGATGGATCGCAGCGGCGTCGACATCCTGCTGATCGGCGATTCGCTCGGCATGGTCTGCGCCGGCCACAGCTCGACGCTGCCGGTAACCCTGGCCGACATGGCCTATCACACCGCCTCGGTCGCGCGCGGCAACAAGAACGCCCTGCTGGTGGCCGACCTGCCCTTCGGCAGTTACGCCACCAGGGAAATCGCCTTCGAAAGCGCGGCCGCCCTGATGCGCGCCGGCGCCCAGATGGTCAAGATCGAGGGCGGCGCCTGGCTGGCCGACACCGTCTCCTTCCTGACCGAGCGCGGCATCCCGGTCTGCGCCCACATCGGCCTGACCCCGCAATTCGTGCATGCGCTGGGCGGCTTCAAGGTGCAGGGCAAGACGGATGAGGGCGCCGAGCGCCTGAAAAACGATGCGCTGGCCCTGCAGGCTGCAGGCGCGGCGATCGTGCTGCTGGAAGCGGTGCCGGCCGCGCTGGGCAAGGCGACCACCGAGCTGCTGCAGGTGCCGACCATCGGCATCGGCGCCGGCCCCGACTGCTCGGGCCAGGTGCTGGTGATGCACGACATGCTGGGCGTCTTCCCCGGCCACAAGGCGAAGTTCGTGAAGAACTTCATGGAGGGGCAGACCAGCATCGAAGGCGCCGTGCGCGCCTATGTCGGCGGCGTGAAGGACGGCAGCTTCCCGGCGCCGGAACACTGCTTCTGAGATGGAAGGTGTGCCCAGCACCCGGCTGTTCCTGGCGCTGTGGCCGGATCCCGCGATCCGCCACGCCCTGCGCGAGCGGCGCGACGCCTGGGACTGGCCGCGCGGCGCCAGCCCGGTGCACACCGATAAACTGCACCTGACCCTGCATTTTCTCGGCGAGATCCCGAGCGAACGCCTTCCCGAGCTGCGCCGCGGCTTCCAGGTGCCGTTCACGCCGTTTACCCTGTCGATCGGCGTGCCCAAGCTCTGGCCGCACGGGATCGCCGTGCTGGAGCCGCACGAGGAGCCGCCGGAATTACTCGACCTGCACGCCAAGCTGTCCGCAGCCCTGCTCGCGCTCGGCCTGCAGCCCGAGGCGCGCAAATACCGTCCCCACGTGACCCTGGCGCGGCGCGCCAACAATGCCGCCGTACCGGCGCAAGCGCCGCCGCTGGTCTGGAAGATCGACGGCTATGCGCTGGTGGAGTCGAAGCCGGGCGATGGCGGCGGGTATACGGTAATCCAGCAGTACTGATACCCTACGGTGCACAACCGTTAACGCGTGCGGCGGAAGCTTCACACCAGCAACATCAAATGCTCGCGCCATGCCAGCCCAGCGCCGATCCTCGAAGGCGGCGCGGGCGGCGCCCACCGCCGCGTCGACGTCGGCGCCGTCGCAACGCGCCACCTCGGCGAGCTTGCGCCCGTCGACCGGCGACAGGCAGTCGAAATGCGCTCCCGAGCGGGCGGCCAGGCGCTCGCCGCCTATGAAAGCGCGGCCGTCGATCCGCAGCGCGGCGGCGCGTTCGTACCATGGTGTTGTTGGCATGCCAGTGTTCCTTCCAAAGTGAATAGAATCCCTAGGAAAAACAGTGAGAACCCCATCCGGCGACGAAGTTCTGCCGCTATAATCGCCGATTTTCCGCCCGATAATATTTAGAGGGTGTGGCAAAGCTTTCAGGGCAAGGCGCATCGTCGGAGACAGTACGCTGGTACGGCGAGACGATGTAACGCAGCCATGGAAGTGTTGCCAGACCCGCAGCCCCGGAGCTTTCATCACCATGAACTACACCTTGATTACCTGTGTCGTGCTCTACCTGCTGGGCACGCTGGCGCTGGGGGTTTGGGCGGGTACGCGCATCAAGAATACCAGCGACTTCGCCGTCGCCGGGCGCAGCCTGCCGCTGATCATGGTGATCACGACGACCTTCGCCACCTGGTTCGGCGCCGAGACCGTGATGGGCGTGCCGGCGAAATTCGTGCAGGGCGGCCTGAACGCCGTCATCGAAGATCCGTTCGGCGCCGGCACCTGCCTGATCCTGGTCGGCTTGTTCTTCGCCACCAAGCTCTACAAATTGAACCTGCTGACCATCGGCGACTACTACCGCCAGCGCTACGGCAAGGGCATCGAGATCTTTTGCTCGGTCGCCATCATCCTCAGCTACCTGGGCTGGGTGGCGGCCCAGATCACGGCGCTCGGCCTGGTGTTCTCGGTGCTGACGGGCGGCGCCATGGCCCCAGCCGTGGGCATGGTGATCGGCACCCTGGCGGTGCTGATCTATGTGGTGGTGGGCGGCTTCCTGGCCGTCGCGCTGACCGACTTCATCCAGATGATCGTACTGGTGCTGGGCATGTCGATCATCGCCTTCTTCGCGGCCGACCTCGCCGGCGGCGCCGACCGCGTACTCGACATGGCGCAGCAGGCCGACCTGTGGCGCATCTGGCCGGAGCCCACCTTTACCGACATCGTCTTCTTCTTTGCCGCGGCCATCACCATGATGTTCGGTTCGATCCCGCAGCAGGACGTGTTCCAGCGCGTGATGTCGGCCAAGGACGCTCCGACCGCGCGCACCGGCGCCGTGATCGGCGGCGCCAGCTACATCCTGTTCGGTTTCGTGCCGATGTTCATCGTCGCCGCCGCCGTGGTGGTGATGGGCGACAACGCCCTCGACATCGCCAAGAACGACTACCAGCGCCTGCTGCCGACCTTCGTCATGACGAAAATGCCGCTGATCATGCAGATCCTGTTCTTCGGCGCCCTGCTCTCGGCGATCAAGAGCACTTCGTCGGCGACGCTGCTGGCGCCGTCGACCAGCTTTACGGAAAACATCCTGAAGAACCTGCGCCCCGGCATGAGCGACAAGCAGCAGCTGTTCGCCATGCGGGTCACCATCGTGATTTTCGCCGCCCTGGTGCTGGCGTATGCGATCGCGATGGAAGGCACCTCGATCTATGAGCTGGTGTCGTCCGCCTACCAGGTGACGCTGGTGGCGGCCTTCGTGCCGCTCGTGATGGGCCTGTACTGGAAGCGCGCCACGACCCAGGGCGCGATCCTGTCGATCGGCGCCGGGCTGTTCGTGTGGATCCTTCTCTTCCCGCAGGTGTCCGATTTGGGCGAAGCCTTCCCGGGGCAGCTGGCGGGCTTGCTGGCGGCGTTTGCCGGCATGTTCCTCGGTTCGCTGGCGCCGCAGTTCCTGAAGAATCGTACCGAAGCGCCGAAGACGATCGGGGCCAGCGCCTGAAACTGTAGGGTGGGCGGCAAAGCCGCCCACCCTACGTCCCTTCGGTTCAAGTCACGGCAATTACATCCAGCCGCGCGCCTGGATATCCGCCAGGGTCAGATCCAGGCAATCCCGGATCCGCGCCGCCATTTCGTCGATCTCCGTTTTACTCATCACCAGCGGCGGCGCCACGATCATCCGGTCGCCCACGGCGCGCATGATGACGCCGTTGTCGAACATGTGCCCGCGGCACACCATCCCCACCTGCAGGTCGGACGCGAAACGTTCGCAGTCGTGCGGCCCCGATCCCTTGCGCCGTACCAGGTTCAATCCCGCCACCATGCCGCAGCTCTCGGCGTGCCCCACCAGCGGATGCGTCGCCAGTTCATTGAACGCCGCTTTCAGGTACGGCCCGGTTTCCAGCGCCACCTTCTCGACCAGCCGTTCCTCGCGCAGGATGCGCAGGTTTTCCAGCGCCGCCGCGCAGGCGACCGGGTGGCCGGAATAGGTAAAACCGTGGTTGAAATCGCCGCCCTGTTCCACCAGCGCCTGCGCCACACGCTTGCCGACCAGCACGCCGCCGAGCGGCACATAGCCCGAGGTGACGCCCTTGGCAAAGCTGATCAGGTCGGGACGCATGCCCATCAGTTCGGAGCCGAACCAGGCGCCCAGGCGCCCGAAGCCGCAGATGACCTCGTCGGCCACGAGCAGGATGCCGTACTTGTCGCAGATGCGCTGCACTTCCGGCCAGTAGGTCGGCGGCGGGATGATGACGCCGCCCGCGCCCTGCACCGGCTCGCCGATGAAGGCGGCCACCTTGTCGGGGCCGACGGCGAGGATCTCGTCCTCCAGCCAGCCGGCCGCCACCAGCCCGAACGCGTTCTCGCTCAGTCCATGGCCGTGTTCGGCGTAGTTCGGCTGGCCGATGTGGCGGATGCCGGGGATCGGCAAGCCGCCCTGGGCATGCATGCCGGCCATGCCGCCCAGCGAGGCGCCCGCCATGGTGCTGCCGTGATAGGCGTTCTTGCGGCTGACGATGACCTGCCGTTCGGGCTGGCCGAGGATGTCCCAGTAGCGCCGCACCATGCGGACGATCGTGTCGTTCGCTTCCGAACCGGAGCCGGTGAAGAACACGTGACTGAACTGGGGCGGGCTGAGGGCCACCAGTTCGGTCGCGAGCTGCACGGCCGGCACGTTGGTGGTGTTGAAAAAACTGTTATAGAAGGGCAGCGTTTCCATCTGCCGGTAGACCGCCTGCGAGATCGACGTGCGGCCATAGCCGACGTTGACGCACCAGAGCCCGGACATGCCGTCGATCAGCTGGCGGCCCTCGGAATCCCATAGGTACACGCCCTGCCCGCGCACGATCACGCGCGCGCCGCGGGTGCGCAGGGCCGCATGGTCGGTGAACGGATGCAGGAAATGGGCGGCGTCGCGCGCCTGGATGGCGCGCGTATCGAAAGTCTCCGCGTCCGGTATGCCCGCGGAGACCATGCTGGCGGCAAGCACCGCCGTATCGTCGGTTGCCATGATCGCACCTCGTTTTAGTTTATAAACCCTAGTTTTAGTTTGAAACCCTGGTCAAACGTGCGGCAAAATTCAGACGTGCAGTAACAGGTGTTCGCGCTCCCATGGACTGATGACGGTCATGAACTCCTGGTGCTCGAGTTCCTTGATCGCCGAATAGACATCGATGAAACGGTCGCCCAGCACTTCGCGCAGGCGCGTCTCGTTGCGCACCAGGTTCAGCGCTTCGGGCAGGCCTTGCGGCAGCTCGACCGGCATCTTGTAGGCACTGCCCTCGACGATCGGGGTCGGCGCCATGGCGTCGACCATGCCGAGGTAGCCGCAGGCCAGCGTCACGGCCAGCGCCAGGTACGGGTTGGCGTCGGCGCCGATGATACGGTTCTCGATGCGCCGATCCTGCGCGCCCGACACCGGCACCCGGAAGCCCACCGTGCGGTTGTCGATGCCCCATTGCAGGTTGATCGGCGCCGCCGTGTGGCGCACGATGCGGCGGTAGGAATTGACATAGGGCGCGACGATCGCCATGGCCGAAGGCATGTAGCGCTGCAGGCCGCCGATGTAATGGTGGAACAGGTCGGACGCGCCGCCGTCGCTGTTGCTGAAGATATTGCGCCCGGTCTTGGCGTCGACCACGCTCTGGTGCACGTGCATGGCCGAACCCGGCTCATTCGCCATCGGCTTGGCCATGAAGGTGGCGTACATGTCGTGTTTCAGGGCCGCCTCGCGCAGGGTGCGCTTGAAATAAAACACCTTGTCGGCCAGCCCGAGCGGGTCGCCGTGCTGGAAATTGATTTCCATCTGGCCGGCGCCGATCTCGTGGATCAGGGTGTCGACGTCGAGGTTCATCAGGTCGCAGTAATCGTAAATGTCCTCGAACAGCGGATCGAATTCGTTGACGGCGTCGATGCTGTAGACCTGGCGGCTGGTCTCGGCGCGGCCGCTGCGGCCGATCGGGGCGGCCAGCGGCAGATCCGGGTCGATGTTCTTCGCCGTCAGGTAAAACTCGAGCTCGGGCGCGACCAGCGGCTTCCATCCCTTCTCCTCGTACAGTTTCAACACCCGGCGCAGCACCGAGCGCGGGGCGAAGTCGACCAGGTTACCGTCGGCGAAATAACAGTCGTGAATCACCTGCGCCGTCGGATCGACGGCCCAGGGCACCATGGTGATGGTGGTGGGGTCGGCCTTCAGGATCATGTCGCGGTCGGTGGCGGAAATGGCGCGGTCGTAGGCCTCGTCGTCCGTCGGCGAATTGCCGGTGACGGTCATGCCGAGCACGGCTTCCGGCAGGCGCATGCCGCGCTCTTCGGTAAATTTAACCCGGGGCAGGATCTTGCCGCGGGCGACGCCGGTCAGGTCGGGAACCAGGCATTCGATTTCGGTGACGCGCTTGGCATTGAGCCACTCGTCCATGTCGGTGTAAGAAAAATTCTCGCGGATTGCCATCATTGCCTCTCGGTGTGTTCAAGGTCGCAAGGGCGCAACGCGGCGCCCCGCATGTAGGGAGAGAACGAGGCAAGCTAGGGCACGGCGCACGCCGCCCATTTGGTGCAGGCGTTCATGATCGGCCCTGTTTCTTGGCGCGGTAGTCGCGGCAGGCCTGGCCGAAGGCGCCGAACATCTTCATGGAATACGGATTGTGCGTGATGCGCCATTCGGGGTGCCATTGCACCGCCAGGGTAAAACCGGGCGCGGCGCCGACCGAGAAAGCCTCCACTAAACCATCTTCCGCGACCGCTTCGACCACCAGGCCGGGGGCCATTTCATTGACGCCCTGCCCGTGCAGCGAATTGACGGGAATTTCGTTGGCGCCAACGATCCCGTGCAGCATGCCGCCCGGGGTCAGCATGATTTTATGCGCGTCGCCGTATTGTTCGTCCATGCCGAGTTCGGGGTTCTCGCGGTGGTCGAATTTGCCTTCCACCATCTGCACCGCCTGGTGCAGCGAGCCGCCGAGGGCCACGTTCATCTCCTGGAAACCGCGGCAGATCGCGATGATCGGAATGCCCCGTCCGACGGCCGCGCGGATCAGCGGCAAGGTCGTTTCGTCGCGCGCCGGATCTTGCGGCAGGGACGGATCGAGCACCTCTTCCGAGTAATAGCTGGGGTGCACATTCGAGGCCGAACCGGTGAGCATGATCCCGTCGCACAGCTGCAGCATGGTTTCCAGGTCGAGATCCTTGCCGAGCGAAGGCAGGATCATGGGTGCGCAGTCGGCGCCAAGGACGATGGCGTCGACATACTTGTGCTGGGCCGCGTGATACGGGTGTTCGCCGAAATCACGCGTGCATGCTGGAACGATGACGATGGGGCGCATGGGTGTCTACCTTGTCGTGGGCGCACTGAGACCATCATACGAGCAATCTGGTCAGAGCGCGATAGGCCATTAATCCAGATCAAACACGAAGCGGATACCTCGCAAACGTCGTGCCGATCTGCTAAACAATTCGCGGTTTCATAGCAAAAGGGTAACGTTAACTGAAGAAGGGTGCCAACACAGCAGGCCAGAGCTAGTTCACAGGAAATAACAGGACGAAGCTGACCGTTCCCGGCGCCGTGCGCACTTCCGCCCGGCCGCGATGCAGGGCCATGATGGCGCTGACGATCGACAAGCCGAGCCCGGTCGATCCCGCGCCTGTGCTGCGCGCCGCGTCGGCCCGGTAGAAGCGCTCGAACAGGTGCGGCAGGTCGTCCGCCCCGATCGGGTCGCCCTGGTTAGTGACGATCAGTTCGGTATGGCCCGCGCGCACATCGGCCGCGAGCGTGACGGTCGTGCCCGGATGCGCATGGCGGATCGCATTCGACAGCAGGTTCGCCAGCGCTCGCCGCAGCAGCTGGGCATCGGCCTGCACCGTGCCCGCGCCGCTGCAAGCCAGGCGCACCTCGCGCTCCTCGGCCATGCCTTCGAAGAATTCTGCAACGCGCGCGAATTCCTCGCCGATCTCCAGCGTCTCGCGCACCGGCACCACGTCTTCCTGCTGTGCCCGCGCGAGAAACAGCATGCTGTCGATCATGCGCGCCAGCCGTTCCAGCTCCTCCACGTTCGAGACCAGCAATTCCTCGATCTCGCCCGCGCTGCGCGGCTGGGCCAGCGCCACCTGCATCTGGACGAGCAGGCTGTTGACCGGCGTACGGAACTCATGCGCGAGGTCGGCCGAGAACCCCGACAGCCGCGTGTAGCCGTCATGCAGGCGCACCAGCATGGCGTTCAGTGCGGCGATCAGGGGCTGGAGTTCGCGTGGCGCCTGGGCGCCGTCGATCTGGCTGTCGAGCCGGCCCGGCCGCACCAGCGCGGCGTGCGCGGCGATCGCCCGCAGGGGCCGCAGGCCGCGCACCAGCATCAGCGCCGCCAGCAGGCCGGCCAGCAAGGCCGCGCCGGTACAGCCCAGCACGATCTGGTTGCGGTAGCGCGCGAACATGGCGCTGCGGTCGGCATAGACCCGCGCCACCAGCACCCGCACGGCGCGCTCATCGCCCAGGCGGGCGCTGCCGGAAATGACAGCGGCCGGTGCGCCGGCGCGGCTGCTCCAGGCCAGGATCGGCGTCTGCATCACCCCATCGGCGAGCGATGGCAGCGGGTAGCGCTCGCCCGCTGGGTTGATGTCGAGCAGCAAGCGGCCATCCGCATCGAGGATGCGCACCAGCGCATTTTCCTGCCCGCTCATCGTGTCGCGGAAATATTGCGGACGTTCGTGCAGCAGCGCCTGCGCGTCCGGCGTGGCAAGCAGCTGCTGCACCTGGCGCAGCTTGCCGCGCAGGGCGATCTCGTCGCGCCGCACGATTTCGCCGACAAAGGCGTGGTACAGGTACAGGCCCAGCCCGGCCGCGCTGCTGGCCACGATCAGGATCAGGGCGAGACTGACGCGCAGGGTCAGCGAGCCCTTCACGCGGACGGCTCCGCCTGCACTTCGCAGACATAGCCCATGCCGCGCCTTGTATGGATCAGCTTGCTCGCATAGGGATCGTCGATCTTGCGGCGCAGGCGCCGGATGGCGGCGTCGATGACGTTGGTGTCGCTGTCGAAGTTCATGTCCCATACCGCCGAAGCGATCAGCGAGCGCGACAGCACCTGGCCCTGGCGCCGTGCCAGCAGGTGCAGCAGATTGAATTCCTGGGCCGTCAGCGAGATCGGCTCGCCTCCCCGCTTCACCCGGCGGGCGATGACGTCGATCTCCATGTCGCCGACGCGCAGGGGCTCGTCGTCGCGCGCCGGCCCGCGCCGCAGCAGGGTGCGGATGCGCGCCAGCAGCTCGACGAAGGCGAAGGGCTTGACCAGGTAATCGTCGGCGCCCAGTTCGAGCCCCTTGACGCGATCCTGCACTTCGTCGCGCGCAGTCAGGAACAGAACCGGCAGCCGGGCCGTCGCCGGGCCAGCCCGCAAGGCGGCCAGCACCTCCCAGCCGTTCATGCGCGGCAGCATGACGTCGAGCACGACGAGATCGACCGCTTCCTCGCGCGCGAGATGCAGTCCGTCCTGGCCGTTGCGCGCCAGGCTGGCCGTGAAGCCGGACTCGCGCAGGCCGCGCTGCAGGTAGTCGCCGGTCTTCGGCTCGTCTTCGATGATGAGGATGTGCATGGCTGCATTCTAAGCCGCAGGCGCGGCCGCGAACATGACGGAATTGTCATCTGGCCGTCACGTGCGCGTCGGGAGCGCGGCCCTACAGTAACGGCTCCACCGACGAAGGAGCACCATGTTCAAGCCCGCCCTGGCGCTGTGCGCCGCCCTGCTGGCGCAGCCGGCCGCCGCCCTGCCCCATCTTCCCGACCTGTCGCTCGCTGCGGCCAACGGTGCCGCCGCCGCCGCGGTCGAGGCCTGCCGCAAGGAAGGCCGCGCCATTGTCGTCGCGGTCGTCGACCGCGGCGGCAACCTGGTCGCCCTGCAGCGCGCCGACGGCGTCGGCCCGCACAACACCGAGGCCAGCCGGCGCAAGGCGTACACCGCCTTGTCGACCCGCAGCGCCACGCTCGAGCTGGCGCGCAAGGCCGCCGCCGACCCCGACGCGCGCAACCTGGCGCACCTGCCCGAGCTGCTGCTGCTGGGCGGCGGCATTCCCCTGCGCGCCGAAGGCCAGGTCGTCGGCGCCATCGGCGTGGCCGGCGGCGGCGGGGCCGCCAACGACCATGCCTGCGCGCGCGCCGCCATTGCCGCGAGCGCCGCGTTCGAAGCACCCGTCCACTGATTTTTTAACAGGAAAGCCATCCATGAAAACCCTCTCCCGTATCCTCCTCGGCGCCACCCTGATGGGCGCGTCCCTGCTTGCCGCCGCGGCCGACAACCCGCTCAGCGTCCACATCCTCGACCTGCAAAGCGGCCAGCCTACGGCCGGCGTCGGCGTGACCCTCGAGCAGCGCAGCGGCGCCGAGTGGCGTGTGCTGGGCAGCGCCGTAACCGACGCCCAGGGCCGCGTGCGCGCCCTGCATCCGGCCGGCCAGGCTTTGGCCAAGGGCGCCTACCGCATCGTCTTCAAGACCGGCGAACACTATGCCCGCCTGCGCCAGCCCACCTTCTTCGACCAGATCCCGGTCGAATTCAAGGTCGAGGACACGTCCCAGCACTACCACATTCCCCTGCTGCTGAGCCCTTACGGCTACTCGACCTACCGCGGCAACTGAGGCGCGCGGCGGGGCGGGCGGCGCGAAAAAGGTCTACCATGGGAAATCGAACCGACCAGAATCCGAGCGAGGAACCCCATGCTGAACCTGAAAGACCCGACCCTGCTGCGCCAGCAAGCCTATATCGACGGCGCCTGGTGCGACGCGAATGAATCCGCCACGGTCGACGTGATCAACCCGGCGACCGGCGAAAAACTGGGCACGGTGCCGCACATGGGCGCGCAGGAAACCCGGCGCGCGATCGAAGCCGCGGCTGCGGCCTGGCCGGCCTGGCGCAGGAAAACCGCGCGCGAGCGCAGTCTCATCCTGCGCAAGTGGAACGACCTGATGCTGGAAAATGCCGACGACCTGGCCCTCTTGATGACGGCCGAACAGGGCAAGCCTCTGGCGGAAGCAAAAGGCGAAGTGGCCTACGCGGCCTCCTTCTTCGAGTGGTTCGGCGAGGAAGCCAAGCGCGTCGCCGGCGAGACGATCCAGTCGCCCTGGCCGGATCGCCGCATCGTCGTGACGAAAGAGCCGATCGGCGTCTGCGCCGCCATCACGCCCTGGAATTTTCCCGCCGCGATGATCACCCGCAAGGTCGCCCCGGCCCTGGCCGCCGGCTGCCCGATCGTGCTGAAGCCGGCCGAGCTGACGCCGTATTCCGCGCTGGCGCTGGCCGTGCTGGCCGAACGCGCGGGCGTGCCGAAAGGCGTGTTCAGCGTCGTGATCGGCGATGCGAAAGCGATCGGCGCCGAGATGACGGGCAATCCGCTGGTACGCAAACTCAGCTTCACGGGCTCGACGGCGGTAGGCCGCCTGCTGATGGAGCAATGCGCGCCGACGGTCAAGAAGATCTCGCTGGAACTGGGCGGCAACGCTTCCTTCATCGTCTTCGACGACGCCGACATCGACGCCGCCGTCGAAGGCGCGATCGCCTCCAAATACCGCAACGCCGGCCAGACCTGCGTCTGCGCCAACCGGATCTATGTACAGGACGGCGTCTACGAAGAATTCGCGCAGAAGCTGGTGGCCGCCGTGGACAAGCTGAAAGTCGGCAATGGCGTCGAGCCGGGCGTCAACCAGGGCCCGCTGATCGAAGAGAAGGCGGTCGTCAAAGTCGAGCAGCACATCGCCGACGCCCTGGGCAAAGGGGCGCGCCTGCTGCTGGGCGGTAAGCGCCATGCGCTCGGCCACAGCTTCTTCCAGCCGACCGTGCTGGCCGACGTCACGGCCGAGATGGCGGTGGCGCGCGAGGAAACCTTCGGGCCGCTGGCGCCGCTGTTCCGTTTTACGACCGAAGACGAGGTGATCGCACTGGCCAACGGCACCGAGTTCGGCCTGGCCTCGTATTTCTATTCGCGCGACATCGGCCGCGTCTGGCGCGTCGCCGAGGGGATCGAGACCGGCATGGTGGGCGTGAACACGGGCCTGATCTCGACCGAAGTCGCGCCCTTCGGCGGCGTCAAACAGTCCGGCCTGGGACGCGAAGGCTCGATCTACGGGATGGACGACTACCTCGTCGTGAAATACATCTGCATGGGCGGCGTGTGAAGGGCCGCGTCGAATGACTGACGACCCGATGGCGCGGGTGGTCGACGCGCCGCTGTTCATCGTGCCGCGCGTGCTCGACGCCCTGCGCGCCTATCGGGAGGGGGCCGCACCGCCACTGCCGGGGCTGGACGCGCTGACCGAGCGCCTGCTCGCCGGCGTGGCCGCGCATCCGACCAAGTGGTGGGTACTGCGCCAGTTCCAGAAGACCCTCGATGCCGTCGCCGACGACAGCTTGCGCGTGCTGTTGGCCGTGGAACTCGAGCGGCTGATGGACATTCTCGGCATCGCCAGCTCTGACGGCATCCTCGGTATCGATCGCCGCTAAAGGGGGCCGATTCGGCGCCGTTCCGCGCCACCTCATTCACCGCGCATGATCCAGCGCC
This sequence comes from Massilia sp. Leaf139, assembly GCF_001424165.1. Classification (GTDB taxonomy): domain Bacteria; phylum Pseudomonadota; class Gammaproteobacteria; order Burkholderiales; family Burkholderiaceae_D; genus Telluria. The sequence continues at coordinate 348,780 of NZ_LMOJ01000025.1, read as the reverse complement.
GTCCTCGCTCCACGCTGTTCAATTACCCGCTATGATCAATTGATCTACATCACATTGAGATGTGGCCGCCCGGTCACGCCGCACAACAGCCAAAACGAGGAAACACGCAGTGAACAAGACAGCGCCGCATCCCATCAAAACCCTGCTCGCATCGAGCGTCGTCCTGCTGCTGGCCGCCTGCGGCGGCGATTATTCGGATCCGAGCAGCGCCATGGATGTCGTGCGCACCGCCGGCGGCGAGGTGCGCGCCGTTGACCGCCTGGGCATGCGCAGTTATTTCGCCATCCCGTTTGCCGCACCGCCGGTCGGCGAACGCCGCTGGACGGCGCCGGTGCCGCCGCAGCCGTGGACGACGACCCTGGCCGCGACCCGCTCGGCCGCGCCCTGCCTGCAGACCAGCGCCAGCCCCTTCCGCCTGTCCGGCGACAGCGAGGATTGCCTCTACCTCGACGTACACGCGCCCACGGGCCTCGGCCCCTTCCCGGTCATGGTCAACCTGCACGGCGGCGCTTTCAATACGGGCGGCACCTCGGTCTATGCCGATCCTTCTCCCCTGGTGACCAAGGGCGTGATCGTCGTGAACGTCGCCTACCGGCTCGGCGCCATGGGCTTCCTCGCCCACCCTTCGCTCGCTACCGACGGCACCGCCGGCAACTACGGCATCATGGATCAACAGGCAGCCCTGAAATGGGTACAGGACAATATCGTACAGTTCGCAGGCGACAAGAACAACGTCACCGTCTTCGGCGAATCGGCCGGCGGCTTCAGCGTGATGACCCACCTCGCGTCGCCCGGCTCGCGCGGCCTGTTCAGCAAGGCGATGATCCAGAGCGGGAACTACGGCAACGACCGCCAGCTCAGCGCGGCGCAGATGGCAGCCGCCAGCGGCGCCATCGTCGACACCGCGATCAACGCGGCGCGCACTGCCGGCGTCGGCGGCATCGCCTGCGCGCCGGGCGCCGTCACGGCCGCCTGCCTGCGCAGCCTGCCCGACGCCGTGATCCGCACCCACCTCGCCAATGCCATCAGCACCGCCTTGCCGATCATGGTGCCTTCGGTCGACGGCAAGGTGCTGACGAAATCCGTCAAGGCGACGTTTGCGGCCGGCGAGAACATCAAGGTGCCGACCGTGAACGGCGCCAACGAGGACGAATACGCGCTGTATATCGCGATCAACGAAGCCGGCCGCCGCGCTGCTGCGACGCCGCCCAACTTCGACCCGGCCAACACCAGCTTCGCGCTGCCGGCCGCAGGCTATGCGCCGACCATCGCCGGCCTCACGGCGGGAACGGGCCTGAACGTCAACGACGTCATCAACAACTTCTATCCGCTGTCGAATTACGGCAGCAATCCGGCCACCCAGCCGAGCCTGGCGGCATCGAGCCTGGCGACCGACCTCGGCTTTTCCTGCCCCGCCCTGCGCACCTCCCAGCGCATCGCCGCCCAGGGTTCGCCGGTGTGGATGTACGAATTCCGCGACCAGACCGCCCTGCCGACGGTGGGCGTGGCCAACGGCAGCTATTACCTCAGCTTCCCGCAAGGCGCCGCCCACTCCTACGACCTGCAATACCTGTACAACCTGGGCGACCTGAGGAACGACGAACGGCGCCAGCTGCAGGCCGCGATGACGCGCTACTGGACGAATTTCGCCAAGACGGGCAACCCGAACAGCGGCGGCGAGGTGCCGGCGAACTGGCCGGCCCTGACCACGACTTCGTCCGCCGTACTCGGGCTGGACGTGGCGTCGGGCGGGGGCGTGAAGGTATTGACCAGCTTCGATGCGGATCACAAGTGCTCGACGGCGTGGAGCAGGTTGGTGACGTTCTAGCGTAACGCGTGGGCTCGGAGCGTCCGTAGGGTGGGCTCTCCGAGCCCACGCGTTACGGGCGTGCGCAGAACCGACGACGTGAATATCAAGATTTTTTTGAACGCCGCGGGGCGATATGCCGCGGCCAACGCAGAGTCGTGATGTGCGTCACGCGTGGGCACGGGGTGCCCACCCTACGTTACTAACACGTGGGCTCGGTGAGCCCACCCTACGGTACTGGACTTATTTTCCCCGTTCACCCTACTTCATACATCCTTGTACTCGTGGTACTTGCGCGCATCGCCGCGCACTTTATCGGCCGGGTACTTGGCGCGGTTGAGGATCATCTTTTCCTCGACCGCCGCCATCAAATCGACATCGAGCTTGTCGGCCAGGCGCACGAGATACACCAGCACGTCGGCCATCTCGTGGCGCACTTGGGTCAGCTTCTCAAGCCCGAGTTCCTCGATGCGACCGTGCTGGAGCCACTGGAAGTGTTCCAGCAGCTCGGCCGCTTCGACCGCCAGCGCCGACGACAGGTTCTTCGGCGTATGGAACTGATCCCAGTCGCGCTCGTCCACAAACACGCGCACCAGCTCGCGCAGGCGGGCGAGTTCGCCCTGCCCGGCGGCGTCGCTCACAGCTCTTCCCCGCGGTCGCGGTAGCCGTCCAGGACGACGGCCAGCTTCGGCGCGATTTCGTCGAAGCTGCTGACCGTGATGCCGAGGTCGCGCAGCAGGCCGTCATGCACGCCGTAGACCCAGCTGTGGATGGTTAGCGGCTGGCCGCGTTCCCAGGCGTCGCGCACGATGGTCGTGTGGGCGACATTGATGACCTGCTCGGCAACGTTCAGTTCGACCAGGCGATTGGTCGCCGATACGCCCGCCACGTTGCCGAGGTATTTGCCGTGCTTGTCGCGCACGTCGCGCACGTGGCCGAGCCAGTTATCGGCCAGTCCGACGCGGGTGTTGGTGAGCGCCGCCTGCACGCCGCCGCAGCCGTAGTGGCCGCAGATGATGATGTGCTTGACCTTCAGGACGTCGACCGCGAACTGCAGCACGGAGAGGCAGTTCAGGTCGGAGTGCACGACCACGTTGGCGATATTCCGGTGCACGAACAGCTCGCCCGGCGCCATGCCGAGCAGTTCGTTGGCCGGTACGCGGCTGTCGGAACAGCCGATCCACAGGTATTCCGGCGCCTGCTGCGAGGCCAGGTCCTTGAAGAAGCCGGGGTCTTCTTCGACCATCGTCGCCGCCCATTTGCGGTTGCGCTCGAAGAGGTCGGCCGCTGTCAGGCCGGTCGGTGTTTTCGCCATTCAATTCTCCTGCTGAGGCAGGCCGCCAAAGCGCCCTGCCGTGGTTTTCTGTCAGTGATACGTATTGTAAACGCAACATCAAAAGCGCACGGCGCAAAAAAACCGCCGGGGACTTGCGCCACCCGGCGGTTTCTCTGTGCGGTCTTACTCGAAGAAGTCCTTGACCTTGTCCATCCAGCCCTTGCTTTGCGGGCTGTGCTTGGCGCCGCCTTCGTTGGTGAGACGGTCGAACTCGCGCAGCAGGTCTTTCTGCTTTTCCGTGAGTTTCACCGGCGTCTCGACGATCATGTGGCAGAACAGGTCGCCGGCATAGCCCGAGCGCACGCCCTTGATGCCCTTGCCTTTGAGGCGGAAGGTCTTGCCGGTCTGGGTGCCTTCCGGCACCGTGAACGACACCTTGCCGGTCAGCGTCGGCACTTCGATTTCGCCACCCAGGGCCGCTTTCGAGAACGAGATCGGCATTTCGCAATGCAGGTCGTCGCCTTCGCGCTGGAACACGGCGTGCGGCTTGATGTGGATCTCGACGTACAGGTCGCCCGACGGGCCGCCATTCGTGCCCGGTTCGCCGTTGCCGGTCGAGCGGATGCGCATGCCGTTGTCGATACCGGCCGGAATCTTGACTTCCAGCGTCTTGTTGCGCTTGATGCGGCCGGCGCCCGAGCAGGCGGCACACGGTTCCGGAATCATCTTGCCGCTGCCGTGGCACTTCGGGCAGGTCTGCTGGATGCTGAAGAAGCCCTGCTGCATGCGCACCTGGCCGTGGCCGGCGCAGGTGGTGCAGGTGACCGGCTGGGTGCCCGGCTTGGCGCCGCTGCCGTGGCAGGTATCGCACTTGTCCCAGCTCGGCACGCGGATCGTCGTGTCGAAGCCATTGGCGGCCTGTTCGAGCGTGATCTCGAGGTTGTAGCGCAGGTCGGCGCCACGGTAGACCTGGGGCCCGCCACCGCCGCCGCGGCCGCGTCCGCCGCCGAAGATGTCGCCGAAGATGTCGCCGAAGGCGTCGCCGAAACCACCGGCGCCGAAGCCGCCGCCACCGCCCATGTTCGGATCGACGCCGGCGTGACCGTAACGGTCATAGGCCTCGCGTTTTTCCGGATTGGTCAGCATCTCGTAGGCTTCCTTGACCTCCTTGAACTTCTCTTCCGCTTCCTTGTTGTCCGGATTGCGGTCAGGGTGGTACTTCATCGCCAGCTTGCGATACGACTTCTTGATCTCTTCTTCCGAAGCACCCTTTGCGACCCCAAGGATCTCGTAAAAATCACGCTTTGCCATTTGGCACCTTGCTGTTATCTACTGAATCGAACTGTCTGAGCAAAAAAGCCGAGCCGCGTACCTGGTGGCTACGTCGGCTCGGCCGTGTCACGCGATGACGAAATTACTTCGCGTCTTTGACTTCTTTAAAGTCGGCATCGACGACGTCGTCAGCCTGGGCCGACGCGTCCGCACCGCCAGCCTGCTGGCCACCGTCGGCACCCGCGCCGCCAGCCTGCTGCGCCTGCATGTCGGCGTACATCTTCTCGCCCAGCTTCTGCGCGGCGGTGGTCAGTGCGGCCGTCTTGGCTTCGATGTCGGCCTTGTCGCCCGACTTGATCGAGCCTTCCAGGTCGGTGATCGCGGCTTCGATCTTTTCCTTCTCGCCCGCGTCCAGCTTGTCGCCGTATTCGGTCAGCGACTTGCGGGTCGAGTGCACCAGCGCGTCGGCCTGGTTGCGCGACTCGGCCAGTTCCTTGACCTTCTTGTCTTCTTCGGCGTTCAGCTCGGCGTCCTTCACCATCTTCTGGATTTCCTCTTCGGTCAGACCGGAGTTCGCCTTGATGGTGATCTTGTTTTCCTTGCCGGTGGCCTTGTCTTTCGCGCCGACGTGCAGGATGCCGTTGGCGTCGATGTCGAAGGTCACTTCGATCTGCGGGGTGCCGCGTGCTGCCGGCGGGATGCCCTCGAGATTGAATTCGCCCAGGCCCTTGTTGCCGGCCGCGATTTCACGCTCGCCCTGGTAGACCTTGATGGTCACCGCCGGCTGGTTGTCGTCGGCGGTCGAGAACACCTGCGAGAACTTGGTCGGAATCGTGGTGTTCTTGTGGATCATCTTGGTCATCACGCCGCCCAGGGTTTCGATACCCAGCGACAGCGGCGTCACGTCCAGCAGCAGCAAGTCCTTGCGGTCGCCCGACAGCACCGAACCCTGGATCGCGGCGCCGACAGCGACGGCTTCGTCCGGATTCACGTCCTTGCGCGCATCCTTGCCGAAGAACTCTTTCACTTTTTCCTGCACCTTCGGCATGCGGGTCATGCCGCCGACCAGGATGATGTCGTCGATGTCGGTGACCTTGACGCCCGCATCCTTGATGGCGGTGCGGCATGGCTCGATCGTCTTGGCGATCAGTTCCTCGACCAACGATTCCAGCTTAGCGCGGGTCATTTTCAGGTTCAGGTGAACCGGCGCGCCGTTCGCCATGGCGATGTACGGCTCGTTGATTTCGGTCTGCTGCGACGACGACAGTTCGATCTTCGCGCGCTCGGCCGAGGCCTTGATGCGCTGCAGGGCGATCGCGTCCTTCGACAGGTCGAGGCCGTTGATCTTCTTGAATTCGTCGATGATGTAGTCGATGATGCGCTGGTCGAAGTCTTCGCCGCCGAGGAAGGTGTCGCCGTTGGTCGACAGCACTTCGAACTGCTTCTCGCCGTCCACGTCCGCGATTTCGATGATGGACACGTCGAAGGTACCGCCGCCGAGGTCATACACGGCGATCTTGCGGTCGCCCTTGTCGGTCTTGTCCAGGCCGAAAGCCAGCGCGGCCGCGGTCGGCTCGTTGATGATGCGCTTGACGTCCAGGCCCGCGATGCGGCCGGCGTCCTTGGTTGCCTGACGCTGCGAGTCGTTGAAGTAGGCCGGCACCGTGATGACGGCTTCGGTGACTTCTTCGCCGAGGTAGTCTTCGGCGGTCTTCTTCATCTTGCGCAGGATTTCAGCCGACACCTGCTGCGCGGCCAGCTTCTTGTCGCGCACGCCGATCCAGGCGTCGCCGTTGTCGGCCTTGACGATCTGGTACGGCATCAGGCCGATGTCTTTCTGAACTTCCTTCTCGTCGTACTTGCGGCCGATCAGGCGCTTGACGGCGAACAGGGTATTTTTCGGATTGGTGACAGCCTGGCGCTTCGCAGGTGCACCGACGAGGATCTCGCCATCTTCCTGGTAAGCGATGATCGACGGCGTGGTACGCGCGCCTTCCGCGTTCTCGATGACCTTTGGCTGGCCGTTTTCCATGATCGCGACGCACGAATTGGTGGTGCCCAGGTCGATACCGATGATTCTGCCCATGATTATTTTCCTTTAGATGCTAAGTTTCGGATGATGTGGAATATTGGGAAAAACTGCGTGCTTTCAAGGGTCTTTGCCTATCAGCACAGGATGTTTTTCTTATTTTGCCTGTGCTGCGGTAACGATAGCCGGACGCAAAAGGCGATCGGAGATCATGTAACCCTTTTGCAGCACGCTGACCACGGTATTGGCTTCCTGGTCGGCCGGCACGACGGCCACTGCCTGATGCTTGTTCGGATCGAGCTTGTCGCCTTGCTGCGGCATGACTTCGACCAGACGGTTCTTCTCGAAGGCGGCGGTCAGCTGCTTGAGCGTCATCTCGACGCCTTCCTTGATCGACTCGACGGTCGGCGCTTCGACCTTCAAGGCCATTTCCAGGCTGTCGCGCACCGGCACCATGGCTTCGGCAAAGCTTTCGATCGCGAACTTGTGCGCCTTGCTGACATCTTCCTGGGCGCGGCGGCGGATGTTCTCGGCGTCGGCCTTGGCACGCATGAACGCGTCATGCATTTCAGCCAGCTTGGCTTCGGTCGCGCTCAGCTGTTCTTCGAGGCCGGGTTCACCGTTTGCCGAAGCGGCCTGAGCAGCAGGAGCAGCTTCGCTCTCCGGCTGGGGAATCACCTCTGGATTTTCTTGATCTTGCATCGAAAACACTCCTGAAATCAAATACTTGGCTGAATAATGAGACGGACACACTCGTCGTACAGCGCCGCATATGGGGCGATCTCCTACAAATTCAAGGGGTATTGCACAAGCGTCAGCAGAAAGTCTGACAACATTTGTTACAAGATTTACCGATGAGGTAATTCTCCCTGCAGCCGGAAGCTCTACCATTCTTGTAACGCATCAAAAGCGTGCAAAGAACAAGAACCAAGGCAAGGGAGCCGTCATGAAATTGAAGATGATCAGCAGCGCCGTCGTGGTCTACACCGCGCTTGCAGTCGCGTGCATTTGCTACGCCGGGGTGTAGGCACGCCGTCGAAACATGCCATTTTAGCAGGTCGGCGAAGCCGACCGGGAGGCTGGGCTGGACAATAGTCCGGAAGACGATCGTCCAGCCCAGTGGTGAAAAGTAGTGCCCGATAAGCCATGCCAGTGCCGGCAATCGAGATCCGTAGGGTGGGCGGGTTTCCCGCCCACGCGGTGATAGTTAGATTCGAATATACCGCGCCGGTACTGGTGGCCTGTCACGCCCCCAGCCGCAGCGCATGCTCGCGCCCCACCTCCGCATCGCGCCGCTCGGCCTCGCGCTGCGCCGCACTGACGATGGTCGGCCAGCCGATCAGGTGCTGCTCGGCAATCTCGGCCATTCCCACGATCCAGCTCGGCGCCTCGTTCAGGCAGGGAATATAGTGGAATTCCTTGCCGCCGGCGCTTTCGAAATCGTGTTTCACTTCCATCGAAATCTCTTCCAGGGTTTCCAGGCAGTCGCTGGTAAAGCCCGGACAGATCACGTCCACCCGCCCCACGCCCTGGCGCGCCAGTTCGGCCACCGTCGGCGCCGTGTACGGCTGCAGCCACTCCGCCTTGCCGAAGCGTGACTGAAAAGTGACGACGTATTCGTCGGGCGCCAGGCGCAGGCGCGCCGCCAGCAAGCGCGCCGTCTTCTGGCATTCGCAATAATACGGGTCGCCCAGCAGCAGCGTGCGCTTGGGCACGCCATGGAAACTCATCACCAGCTTCTGGCCGCGGCCATGCGCTTCCCAGTGCGCCAGCACGGTGTCGTGCAGCGCGTCGATATAGCCGTCATGGTCGTGGTAGTGCTTCACCAGGCGCAGCTCGGGGACGTTGCGAATGTTCTTATAGTGGGCAAACACGGCGTCCCAGATCGAGCCCGTGGTCGTGCCCGAATACTGTGGATATGCGGGCAGCACCGCGATGCGGTCGCAGTTCTCCGCCTTCAGTTCGTCGAGCACCTGGGCCAGCGAGGGCGAACCATAGCGCATCGCCATTCGCACCTGCACGCCTTCGTGGCCGCGTTCTTCCAAGGCTTCGGCCAGCAGGTTCGCCTGCTTCTGCGTGTGCACCTTCAACGGAGAACCTTCGCGCGTCCAGATCATCTGGTATTTCTTGGCCGATGCGCCGGAGCGGAAAGGCAGGATGATCCAGTTCAGGATGAACCACCACACCAGCCGCGGAATCTCGACCACACGCGGATCGGACAGGAATTGCTTCAGATAGCGTTTCACCGCCGACCGGGTCGGCGCGTCCGGCGTGCCGAGGTTGACGAGGACGATGGCGCTACGGGCAATCGCACCGTGGGTGTGAACAGGTTCTTTTCTGAAAGGCATGGGCAAGCAGGAGGCGGAACGGGCCTCCATTATATGGGCGTCGCCTACGGCCTCGAGCGGATATTTATGAACAGCGAATTAAGCCAGCCGTTCGGCAATGTCGGCGCCGCGGCCGGCTGGCTTGACGCCGTCAGGTCGTGACCTTCAGGCGTACGTCGATGTTGTTGCGCGTGGCATTCGAATACGGGCAGACGATGTGGGCCTTATCGACCAGCTCCTGCAACTGCTGTTGCTCCATGCCGGGGCCGTGGACGGTCAGGTCGACTTCGATGCCGAAGCCGGTCGGGATCTGGCCGATGCCGACCTCGCCCGTGACCGTCAATTCTTCCGGCAGCTTGACCTTGGCCTGGCCGGCGACGAATTTCAGCGCGCCCAGGAAGCAGGCCGAATAACCGGCCGCAAACAGTTGCTCGGGATTGGTACCAGTAGCGCCATTTCCGCCCAGCTCTTTCGGCGTTGTCAGTTTGACGTCCAGCACGCCGTTGTCGCTGCGCGACGTGCCTTCGCGGCCGCCCTGCGAAGTGGCTTTCGCGCGGTACAGGACTTTATCGATGCTCATGCGATCCTCCGTTGTTGGGTTGGAGGGAGATTGTGGCAGATGCGGCGGTGGCAGAGCGCTCGCCAGACCCATTTACGCGCATCGCGACCGCCACACGGGAGGATGAATCTACTGAACGGCCTCTGCTTATGACGCATACTCCAAGATGGGTAGTGCATCTTTCGAATAGCTTTCTCATTGTCAAATCAATGACTGTCGATGAGCCAACATTAACGACTGTACTCGGCCTGGTATCTCTGGCCGGGAGCGCACTTTTCTTTGCGCTCGGCGCATTCGCCCGTGACATCGCTGGGGTTCGCTTCTGGGCCATTGGTTGCCTTGCGATCGGCTTTGCCACTGTACTCGACGGCCCCCGATTGATCTCGAATTGGCAATGGGCTTCCCTGTTATTCAATATTCCCTTCAGCATAGGACAGGCGTATATGTTTGTCGGGGTGCTGGATTTTTGCATGCGCTTTCACGGCAGGCAGTTGTTGCCGGCCTTGTCTGTGATGGCGATCGTGCTGACGATTGCATTCACATTGGTTTATCCGGAGACGACCTGGCGGATTACGACCTTGAGTGTTTATCAGGCCACCCTGAATTTTGCGACCGCTTGGGTTTTGTTTCGACACGGCGATGCTTTTTCACGGCGCGCGTTTCTCGCTGCCGCCACCGTGGCGCTGCTGCAAGGCTTGTCCGCACTCGCACAGGCCGGCCTGGTCAGCACCAGTTCCCTGCAGTTCGATTATGGCGCGCCGCAGCTTCCGATCGCGAACACGATCAGCTGGGCCGGCTCCCTGCTCAGCGCCGTCGTCGGCAATTCCATTTTGATGTTGCTTATCATGCTGCGCCTCGTCGCAGAGCTGAGCGCTGCCGCGGAGCGGGATGTGCTGACCGGATTGCTCAACAGGCGGGGCATGCGCAAGAAATTCGACGATTTGCTTGCGCCGCATTATGAATCTAAAGACACCATCGGCGTCCTGTTACTCGACATCGATGAGTTCAAAAAAATCAATGACAGGTATGGTCACGAAGTAGGCGACCAGGTGATTGCCACATTCGGCAGGGTATTGCTTGAAATGGACGTATCGAAAACGAGCGTGTCCCGTTGGGGTGGCGAAGAGTTTTGCGTCGTCGCCGAGGCAACCACCTCGCGATCCCTGATCGAACTGGCCGAGTCGATTCGCCTTCAGTTTGTGCTCAGCACTGCCGCACTTCCCGGACTACCGCACGGATGTACGGTCAGTATCGGCGCGGCGATGAATCATTCACCGGCGACGCTGGACGTACAGGGTCTGCTTGCACGAGCGGACGCTCAGCTTTATCTTGCGAAGCGAAAGGGCAGGAACCGGGTCATGATGGCTGCCTCCGATCACGGCGGGAAGGATCTGACAGCGGCGGTTCAGCCGTAGGGCTAGGCATGCGCGGCATCGCCAGGTCTTGTCGCATTGTGAGATTTCCGATCGGGTGACATTTCGTAACGCTTCTTACAGGCGGGGCACTAGGTAAGACTCCCGACTTCGTTTGTAATGGCGCGATTGCCCAAACCGGACTCAGTGCCATGACGAATCTTCAGGTCTTTGCAACGCCCGCCACGGTGCGCTGCGCTCCCGGCGCCATGGCGCTTTTCCTTCCCATCAAAGCCGACCGTGTGGTGACGCTGCTAGCCGGGATCGCGCATCGTGTCGAATAAATTCGAGGACGACCTGGATCGCAGCTACGCCCGCGCCGATCAGAAAATGTCGAAGCGCGTCTACACGGCGCAGTTCGTTTATCGGGTTTTCGGGCCGGCCGCGGCCCGGATATTCATGCGTGTCATGCAGGTCGATGGCGCTGTCGCCGCCCGGGTGTTGCGGTCGCCGCTGGCCAGGCTCAGGAGATAAGATGCGGCCGGCATCGAAACACCGGCCGGCCCATTTCAGCGCCCACAGCGTTCACGCGGTCAGGAGGCCAGCAACTCGCGCGCGTGCTTCCTCGTCGTTTCGGTGATCTCGATTCCACCAAGCATGCGCGCCACTTCTTCCACGCGCGCGCGGTTGTTGAGCACCTCGATGCGCGAGACCGTGCGGCCCTCGCCCGTTGTCCCCTTGGCCACCTGGAAGTGCTGGTTCGCCTGGCTCGCCACTTGCGGCAGGTGGGTCACGCACAGCACCTGGCGTTCCTGGCCCAGGCGTTTCAGTAAGCGTCCGACCACTTCGGCGACGCCGCCGCCGATGCCGCTGTCGACCTCGTCGAAGATCAGGGTCGGCGTGGTGGTGGCGTTCGAGGTGATGACGGAGATGGCCAGCGAGATGCGCGCCAGCTCGCCGCCAGAAGCGACTTTCGCCAGCGGGCGCGGCGCCACGCCGGCGTGACCCGCGACCAGGAATTCGACGACCTCTAAACCATGCGCGCCCGGCTCGGCCGGATTAAGGCCGACCTCGAAGCGCCCGCCGCCCATGCTCAGTTCCTGCATGGCGTTGGTGACCTGCTCGCTCAGGGCGCGGGCGGCGTGCATGCGTCGGGTCGACAAGCGTTCGGCGACCTTGCGGTAGGCCGCTTCCGCCTTCGCCTCCTGGCGTTTCAGACCTTCCATGTCGCTGGCATCGGCCAGCTGGCGCAGCTTGGCGGCCAGCGTCGCGTGTTCCTCGTGCAGTTCTTCCGGTGTGACGTGGTACTTGCGCGAGGCGCTGTGCAGCGCGTCCATGCGCGCGTCGACTTCGCGCAGGCGCGCCGGGTCGAGCTCGACCTTGTCGATATAGCTGTTGAGCGCGTACACCGCTTCCTGCAGCTGGATGCGCGCCGGCTCCATGCAGTCGAGCACGGTTTGCAGTTCGGCGTCGACGTCGACCAGCTTGCCGAGCTTGGTGTTCAGCGAGCTCAGCTGCGAGAGGATCGGGTGATCCGATTCGGAAATCGCGGCCAGCGCTTCCTGCGCGCCTTCGATCAGGCTGGCGGCGTGCGACAGGCGGCTGTGCTCGTTCGTGATCTCCGTCCACTCGCCCGCTTTCGGCGCCAGCTTGTCGAGTTCGCTTACCTGCCATTCGAGGCGCTCGCGCTCGATGAGGACGTTCTTCGCGTTGGTTTCGTATTCCTCGCGCTGGCGCGACAGCGCGCGCCAGGCGCGCCAGGCCAGCGCCACTTCCTGCGCCTCGGCCGCAGCTAGCGGGTCGCGCACGGCGATCTGGTTGTCGAGCAGGGCGCGCTGGGCGTCGGATTTCAATAGGGACTGGTGCGCGTGCTGGCCGTGGATGTCGACCAGCATTTCTCCCAGTTCGCGCAACTGGCCGGCGGTGGCGGCGATGCCGTTGATATAGGCTTTAGAACGGCCGGCGTTGTCGATCACGCGGCGCAGCAGCGCCCCGCCCTCTTCCACCGCGAATTCGTTCTGTTCGAGCCAAGTGGTCGCGGCGTCGGTCAGCGCAAAGTCGGCCGTGATGTCGGCCTTGGCCGCGCCCTCGCGCACCATGCTCGCTTCGCCGCGCCCGCCCAGGGCCAGCTGCAGCGCATCGATCAGGATCGATTTACCGGCACCGGTCTCGCCCGTGAAAACCGAGAAGCCGCGGGCGAATTCGAGTTCGATGGCGTCGACGATGACGAAGTCGCGGATGGTCAATGTGCGCAGCATGAAAGAAGGGGTCTCCCGGGATTGATGGTTTTACTTGAGCTTGCCGTCGTTCGACGGATATTCGTGCCAGTGCAGCTTTTCGCGCAGCGTGTGGTAGTAGCTCCAGCCTTCCGGATGCAGGAAGGTGATGGTGTTCGGCGAACGCGAGATGACGATCTCGTCGCCATGCTGCAGCGAGGCGAAGGTTTGCATGTCGAAGTTCACCGAGATGTCGCGTCCGCTGACGATTTCGACCACGATCTCGCTGGTGTCGGGGATGGCGATCGGCCGGTTCGACAGCGCGTGCGGGGCGATCGGCACCAGCACGATGCCTTGCAGGCTCGGGTGCAGCAGCGGCCCGCCGGCCGACAGCGCGTAGGCGGTGGAGCCGGTCGGCGTCGAGACGATCAGGCCGTCCGAGCGCTGGTTGTACATGAAGTGGCCGTCGACCGTCACGCGCAGTTCCGCCATGCCGGCGCCGCTGCCGCGGGCGACGACGACGTCGTTGACGGCCACGCCGCAATAAATCATCTCGCCGTCGCGCATCACGCGCCCTTCCAGCAGCGTGCGCTTTTCGGCGGTGGATTTGCCTTGCAGGATCTCACCGAGTGCCGGCAGCATGCGCTCGACCGGAATGTCGGTGATGAAACCGAGGCGGCCGAGGTTGATGCCGATGAGGGCGATGTCGTATTTGGCGAGCTGGCGCGCGATGCCGAGCATCGTGCCGTCGCCGCCCATGACGATGACCAGCGGCACCTGCGCACCGATCTCGGCGACCGTCATGGTTTCGATGTTCGGCATGCCGAGACCGGCCGCGGTATCGGCCTCGAACACGACGCGGTGGCCGGCCGCCTGGAGGAAGGCGACGATGCTCGCCACCGGCTCTTCGATGCCGGCCGTATTTTGCCGCACCACCAGCGCGATGATCGATTGCGAATCAGGTGTAGCGGGCATAAAGGTCTCTCGGCGGTGGATGGGCGAACACGCTGGAGATTAACCGATAATCCCGGCCGCTGCCACCCGGCCGCGCATCAAATACTGTACAAAATCACAGTATAGATGCGCGGCCGTCGATCCCGCAAGATCAGGCGATCACAGCCAGTGCGCCGGCGGCAAGAACCGCGACAAAGATACAGACCAGGTGCAGGCTCATCAGCACGATCCAGCGCAGCGCGGTGAGCAGGCGCCCGCCACCATACACCTTGCGCATTGCCGTCGGTAGATAGAACACCAGCCACACGCCGAGGGCGAAGCCGACCAGGGGAATAAAGTCGGGCAGGAGCAGCAACAAGCTCAGCGCCAGGAAGGCAAAGGCATTCGTGTGCAGCGCGAACAGCAGATGCTCGCCATAGCGCCGCCCCGAGCCGAAATACAGCAGTTTCAGGAGGGCCGCGAACACCGGCATCAGCAGGAAGATCGCATACGGGGCATAGCTCGACAGGGCGCGTAGGAGTGCGGCCTTGAGCTCATGTGCCGGCAACTGCAGGAAGCGCGCGACTTTCGAGCCGAGTGCCGGGTGGATCGACGCCGCCAGTTTGATCGCCTTTGCGTCGTCGCCGTCGTCGAGTTGGAGCAGGGTCGGATCGTCGTCTTGCCGGCGGGCGCGGCTCTCCTCCCGTGCGCGTTCCCGCTCCCGCGTCGCCGCGGCAACAACGGCCTGGTTGTCCGTGCCCGCCTTCTGCGCCACCGCCACTTCCGCCTTGCGGGCAGGCGGCGTGTCCGGCGCACCGATGCCGATATTGACGCCGCCGAGTTTAAAGATCGCGAAGAAAATGATGCTGAAGCTGAGGTACAGGCGCAGCGGTTCGACGTAGCGGGCGCGCTTGCCTTCGATGTAGTCGCGCGTCAGGCGGCCCGGACGGAACAGCAGCAGCCCCAGCGACTTCCACAGCTTGCCCTCGACGGCGACGTAGTGGGCGATGAACTCGTGGAGAAATTCGCGCGCGCTCGGCACGTGCAGGTGCGCCGGCTGGCCGCAGCCCTGGCAGAACTTGCCTGCGATCCGGGTAGCGCAATTCGGGCAGACGATGGCGTGCTCCAGCTGAAGATCGTTTTTCACGGAAAATTCCGGCAGGGATGACGAAAACACCATGGTAGCGACTTAATTGCAAAAAAGCATCATCCAATTGCGCGACTGTCCTCCGGGCGACACGTTAGGATTCATGCAAGAGTCAGCAGAGGAGAACACCATGGTTATCGAAACCAAAGACCGCTTCGTCAATACCGATGCGAAGATCGAAAATGACGGCGTCAAGCGCGAGCCGCACGAGCGCGACGAGGCGCCCGACGGCCAGGACACCGAGCCGCGCGGCATCATGAAGCAGGCCGCCGAAGACCTGGCGCAGGGCCTGGTCGACACCGACCTGCGCAATACGCCCGGCATCAGCGAAGCCGTCGAACCCGCACCTGGCGCTACCGGCCAGGCCAACCCGCAACCCGACCGCCATCGCTCGATGCGCGATCACGATTCGGTCGAGCCCCTCCCGGGCAAGAACCGCTGAAAGGATATTTACTCATGACCATCAAGCGTAACGGCAGCGCCGTCTGGAGCGGCGGCCTGAAGGACGGCAAAGGCGCGGTTTCGACCGGCAGCGGCGCATTGAAAGAGCAGCCGTATGGCTTCAACACCCGCTTTGAAGACAGCCCCGGCACCAATCCCGAAGAACTGATCGGCGCCGCCCACGCCGGCTGCTTCACCATGGCCCTCTCCGGCCAGCTCGGCAATGCCGGCATGACCGCGCAGGAACTGCGCACCACGGCGACCGTGTCGATGGAAAAGGTCGAAGGCGGCTTTTCGATCACGGCCGTGCACCTGGATCTGGTCGCCAAGATTCCGGGCGCCAGCCAGGAAGCCTTCGACAAGGCGGCCAACACGGCCAAGGAAAACTGCCCGGTGTCGAAGCTCCTGAATGCCGAGATCACCTTGACCTCGCGCCTCGAGAATTAAGCTCGAACAAAGCGCAGGCACGTAGGGCGTGTGAAAAAATCGCCAGGGCAAGGCGCGTCGTCGAAGACAGTACGAGGGTACGGCGAGACGGCGCAACGCCGCCATGGCGGTTTTTCACACGCTCGTAGGGGTGGTCGAGGCCAATGGCCTCGACCACGGCTTCACCGGGCGGGTCTCCCGCCCACGCGTTCAACGCACGCGTGCATGCCCGGCCAGCAGGATTTTCCACCACCGCATAAAATTTCATCTTTCCGAACACATCCAGAAAGACACCCCATGCGCCTCCTGCACACCATGCTCCGCGTCGGCGACCTGCAGCGCTCGATCGACTTCTACACCAATGTCCTCGGCATGAAACTGCTGCGCACCAGCGACAACCCCGAGTACAAATACAAGCTCGCCTTCCTCGGCTACGGCAGCAATCCCGACCACGCCGAACTCGAGCTGACCTACAACTACGGCACCGACAGCTACGAGATGGGCACCGCCTACGGCCACATCGCCATCTCCGCCGAAGACATCTACGCCACCTGCGACGCCGTGCGCGCCGCCGGCGGCAACATCACGCGCGAACCGGGCCCGGTCAAGGGCGGCTCGACCGTGATCGCCTTCGTCACCGATCCGGACGGCTACAAGATCGAGTTCATCCAGCGTAAGGATAACGAAGGCGGACGCGGGCTCAGCAACTAAGCAGTGGCCGGCAGCGTCGCCACGGCGCTGCTACAATCACCTCGCCTGATTCCCAGGCAACACAAATACGTCTTCGGGGCGGGGTGAAATTCCCCACCGGCGGTATGACCGGCAACGGTCGAGCCCGCGAGCGCCTGCCCATTCTTTGGGCAGGGTCAGCAGATCTTGGTGAAATGCCAGAGCCGACGGTATAGTCCGGATGAAAGAAGATGTGCGTTATTGCGCGTTGATCGCAAGCCTGCCGCCTGGCCGGTTTGTGTCGACGTGTGCCTTCGCTTGCCCTGATGCGTTTTTCGCCAACTTACCGCGAGGAGCGTTTCACATGTTAGTCAATACTTACACTCTCTACAGTTCCGACCTGGACGGCCGCATCGCAGCAGCGCTGGCCGCGACCTGTGCCGGAATCCCCGTCATCCTGCTCGACGACTTCGACCGCGAGAACGAAGCGGATCTGATCGTCGCCGCCGACAAGCTCACCGTCGAAACGATGGCGCTGATGATCCGCGAATGCAGCGGCATCGTTTGCCTGTGCCTGTCGGCCGACAAGGTGCGCAGCCTGGAACTGCCGCCGATGACCCTCGAAAACGGCAGCCGCTACGGCACCCCGTTCACGATTTCGATCGAAGCGCGCGACGGCATCAGCACCGGCGTCTCGGCCCAGGATCGCGTCACCACCGTGCGCGCGGCAACGGCCCTCGATGCCAAGCCGGAACACCTGGTCAGCCCCGGCCACATGTTCCCGCTGCGCGCCACGCCGGGCGGCGTGCTGTCCCGTGCCGGCCACACCGAGGGCTCGGTCGACCTGGCGATCATGGCCGGTTTGCAGCCGGCCGCCGTCCTCTGCGAACTGATGAATCCGGACGGCACGATGATGCGCGGCGCGGCCATCGAACGCTTCGCCGAAGAGCGCGGATTCCCGATCCTCACGATTGCCGAGCTGATCGAATGGCGCCGGCGCCAAGCCTGATGCCGGCAGCGATGTAACGAAACGGCGCTCCGGCGCCGTTTTTCTATCCGGAATCTTTAGCTGACATTGCACGCCGTCAACGACCCGTTTGACCGGCGCCAAGCAATCTCTTCAATACAAGAACGCGCGTCCATGGCGAGTCCTAGACTGAACCTTCAACTCATCCATGGAGCGTGCCATGTTCTCTCTGTCTTCCAACACCGCAACTTCCTCCCGTCATGCGGCCGCGGCAATCGCATTGGCGGCCCTGCTGGCCGCGTGCGGCGGTGGTGGCGGCGGTGGCCAGCCCGCCCCGCAAGCGACGACGCCCACGCCGCCCGCCACGCCGACGCCCCCGGCGCCGCCATCACCTCCGGCCCAGTTGGGCCCGCTCTACGATTTCACGTTGCTTGGCCTGCCCGGCATCAGCTATGGCGACGTCTTCCGCCAGGGCATCGCGAGTGGCGGCCTGGTGGCGGGCACCTCCTACGATGCGGCCGGCAATCCGCATGCCTTCTTCTACAACGGCAAGACCAACATCGATCTCGGCAGCTTCGGCGGCAACTACGGCCGCGCCTTCTCCGTCAACCGCTGCGGCCAGGTCGCCGGCTGGGCCCTGAACGCAGCCGGTCTGCCCCATGGCTTCCTCTACAACGGCACCCTGCACGACCTTGGCACCCTGGGCGGCCCCGATTCCTACGGCAACGCAATCAGCACCTGCGGCCGGGTAGTCGGCTGGGCCACCAACGCGCTTGGGCAAACCCACGCCTTCTATCACGACAGCGCCGGCATGCGCGACCTCGGCACTTTCGGCGGCACCGGCTCGTACGCGCTGGCCGTGAACGCCGTCGGCCAGGCGGTCGGCTATGCCTATGGCCCGAACAACGCCTGGTACCGCGCCTTCGTGTACGACGCCCGCACCGGCGCACCGATCCAGGATCTGGGCGGATCGGCCGGCAATTCGCTGGCGCAGGACATCAACGATGCCGGTCAGGTCGTCGGCTACACGCGCGACGGCACCGGCCTGTTGCGCGCCTTCCGCTACGAAGCAGGGACGCTGCACGACCTGGGCCTGCTGCCGGGCGCCGAAGGGGCCGAGGCGCGCGCCATCAATGCCACTGGTAAGGTGGTGGGTTATGCGTATTTCGCCGGTGGGCGGCGCGCCTTCCTGCACGACGGCAGCACCCTGCGCGACCTGGGCTCGCTGGGCGATAGCAGCTATTCCGATGCGGTCGCGATCAATGCCGCGGGCCTCGCCGTCGGTTCTTCCCTGAGTCCGGCGGCGGGCGCCGAGCATGCGGTCGCCTGGGGCCCGGCCTACGGCATCGTCGACCTCAACGAGCGCGTCAAGGATCTGCCGGCGGGCACCGTGCTGACGATGGCGCTGGCGGTGGCGGACGACGGCGCGATCGTGGTGCGCACGAACGGCGGCCTCGGCTTGCTGCGTCCACGCAAATAAGCCCGAATGAAAAACGGCGCCCGGTCAATCGACCTGGGCGCCGTCTTTTATTTGCATTCCAGGCGCAGGATGCAAATGTTGTATGCAGCGTTATTTTTGCAGCAGATTGTTCACCGGCATCAGATCGGCTTCGCGCAGCGAACCCGAGGCGGCCTTTAGGCGCAGGCCATTCAGGATGGTGTTGTAGCGGGCGCGCGCCAGATCCGTGCGGGTCGAGTACAGCTGGCGCTGGGCGTTCAGGACGTCGATGTTGATGCGCACGCCGACCTGGTAGCCGAGCTTGTTCGATTCGAGCGCCGACTGGCTCGACACCTCGGCCGCCTGCAGCGCCTTGACTTGTGCCAGGCCGCTGTTCACGCCCAGGAAAGCCTGGCGTGCCTGCAGGGCCGCGTTGCGGCGCGTGGTCTCGAGGTCGTTGCGCGCCTTGTCTTCCAGCGCGATCGCTTCGCGCACGCGGCTGGTGACGGCGAAGCCGCTGAAGATCGGCACCGTCCACTGCACGCCGATGGCATTATTGCGGGTATCGCCCGAGGCGCCCGAGATGCGGCCATTGACGTCGCGGCGCGAGGAGCTGGCGACCAGATCCAGGGTGGGCAGGTGGCCGGCGCGGTTCTTCGAGATGTCGCGCTTGGCCGATTCGAGCGACAGCTGCGACACCGTGACGCCATAGTTCTGCGTCTCCGCCGAGGACACCCATGGCTCGACATTGGCCGGCTGCGGCGGCGCCAGCGTGACGCCCGTTTGCAGCGGCGCCAGTGTACCCGGCTCGGCGCCGATGATCATCTGCAGCATCGTGCGGCGATTCTCCAGGTCGTTGACGGCGGCAAACTCCTGCGCCACCACCAGGTCGTAGGCGGCCTGCGCTTCATGCGTGTCGGTGATGGTCTGGGTGCCGACCTCGAAATTGCGCTTGGCCGAGGCCAGCTGCTCGGTCACGGCGCTCTTCTGGGCGCGCGTCGATTCCAGCGTGTCCTGGGCCGACAGCACGTCGAAATAGGCCTGCGCCACGCGCGTGATCAGGTCTTGCTGGGCCTGCGCGAACTGGGCTTCGGCGATGGCCTGGGCCAGCTTGCTCTGCTCATAGGTCTGCCAGCGATCCCAGCGGAACAGCGGCTGGCTCAGCGCCAGCGAGTATTCGTTGGTGCGCAGGTTGCTGCCGCTCGAACCGATGATCGTCGGCACGCCATTGACGACGCCCGGCTGACCTTCGTTGAAGGGCGAAAACTCGCTGTCGTTCTTCGAGATCGAGCCCGACAGGCCGACCTGCGGCAGCAACCCCGCCCGCCCCTGGGTAGTACGCTCGCGTCCGGCCGCAAGCGAAGCACGCGCGCTGGCATAGGTGGCGTCGTTGGCCAGGGCCTGCTGGTACACCTGGATCAGGTCGATCGCGTGCGCATTGAGCGACACGAAAGCGCTGGCCAGCAGCACGGCGATGAGGGGTTTCTGCATTGCGGTCTCCGTCGGAGTCATCAAAAGTTTGGAAAACAGATCAATACTTCGGCATCGCCGGATCGACCTGCACGGCCCAGGCGTGTATTCCGCCCGTCAAATTCGTTACATTCTCGAACCCATTACGTTCGAGGAAAGCGGCCACCTGCATGCTGCGTGCGCCATGGTGGCAGATGCAGACGATCTCCTGATCGTCCGGCAACTCGCCGGCGCGGATCGGCACCAGGTGCATCGGGATCTGGGTCGAGCCTGCTATATGGCAGGTGGCGAATTCCCAGTTCTCGCGCACGTCCAGCAGCAGCGGACGCGGCCGGTTGTCATCGGCCAGGCGTTCCGCCAGCTCGGGCGCGGTCATGTGCTGCATCGCGCGCTCCGGTTAGAACGTGAAGCGCGACGCGGCCGGAGCGCCCGACAGCATCTTGACGTTGGTCTCGAAGACCGTCACCGTCTCGTAGGCGGCTTCGGACACGCGCGTCACCTTCACGCATTGCATGGCCGGCGCATGGCCGACGATGGCAACGATGCGGCCGCCGACCTTCAGCTGTTTCAGGAAGGTTTCCGGCAGGTTTTCCAGGGCGCCCGAAATCACGATCACGTCGTACGGCGCATCTTTCTCCCAGCCGCTGGTGCCGTTGCCTTCGACCACGGTCACGTTCTGCACACCGGCCCTGGCCAGGTTTTGCTCGGCCAGCGCCTTGATTCCCGGCGAAATTTCGACGGTCGTCACGTGGCGCGCCTTGTGCGCCATCAGGGCCGCCATGTAGCCCGAGCCGGCGCCGATTTCCAGCACGTTCTCGTGTTTTTTGAGGTTCAGTTCCTGCAGGATGCGCGCTTCGATCTTCGGGTTGAACATCGCTTCGCCGCCCGGCAGCGGGATTTCCACGTCGGCAAAGGCCAGGTTCTGGTAGGCCTGCGGCACGAACTGTTCGCGCTTGACGACGTGCAGCAGGTCGAGCACGTCCTGATCCAGCACGTTCCATGGGCGGATCTGCTGTTCGATCATGTTAAAGCGGGCTTGTTCGATATTCATCTTAATACTCGATGGAAAATAAATAATCCGATATTTTATCGTTGAACTGCCTCGGAGCGTGCATCTTATCGGGATGGCACCTCGATCGCGCGAAATTGCGACAGTCTGCAGTTTAAGAGGGGTGAACGCGGCGAATCCGGCGCCGCGGCGCGCTCAGCCGTCACGCGGCCGGGGACGCAGGCGCCGTGCCCGGCGGCAGCAGTCCGTGCAGCGCCATGTCGAGGAAGCTGGCGAGGAAGGCTTGCGGTTCGAGGTCGCCCCGTTCGCAAGGGCCGACCGAGTGCTTCCAGGTGACGAGCATCAGCATCGGCGCCATCAGCACCTGGGTCATTTGCGTGACGTCGATCTGGCGGAATTCGCCGCGGGTGATGCCGCGCTCGAGCATGCTCGAAATCATGCGCGTGCCGCGGTTGATGACCTCGATCTGGTAGAACTTGGCCAGTTCCGGGAAGTTGCCGGCCTCGGCCATGACGAGCTTGATGATGCCCGAAGCCTTGCTGGCGCCGATCCGATCCCACCAGTCCAGCATCACCTTGTTGAGGAGGTCGGCACTATGCCCCTCGAATTCGGCGACCGAGGACTCGGCCGCCCCGATGACGGGGACGATGCTGTTGCGCACGACGGCCTTGAACAGTTCTTCCTTGTTCTCGAAATACAGGTACAAGGTGCCTTTCGAGACGCCGGCGCGGCGCGCCACGTCTTCTAGGCGCGTCGAGGCGAAGCCGCGCTCGACGAAGAGGTCGATCGCGGCCGCCAGCAATTCATGTGGACGAGCATCCTTACGGCGCTCCCAGCGCGGCTTGGTGTCAAAGGGGCATTCCATGCTTCTGTCCGACAACTTAGTATTAAGTCATCGAATATAGACCCGGGCTCAGGGGCAGTCAAGCAGGGTGTCGCTTCTGCAACCGCTGGTGTGCACCTGTGTTTACGCTTCCGGAGCCCGCTAGGGCGCCTTGCCGCCGTGCCCGTAGATACGCCCATCCGCATGGGCTTTATAAAGATTGCCGGCCGGGTCGCGCGGCGCCGCATCGGTTTGCTGGCGCGGCGCCTGGAACACCGACAGGACGTCGACCACGCCGGGCACCAGCTTTTCCATGGTGACGTCGAAGCTGGCCATGGCGCCCACTTTCAGGTTACGCGTCGGCGTCGTGGCCGCCTGCAGGATGGCCTCGGCCACCTGGTGCGGATCGAGGCGCGGCGCCGGCAGCTTCGGCTCGTGCGCCAGGTAGTTGCGCGCATGCTGGGGCAGCGGCGTGTCGACCGCGGTCGGCTCGATCAAGGAAATCGACACCGGCGCCCCGTCCATGTGCTCGATCTCGATGCGCAGCGCATCCGTAAAACCCTTGACGGCGTGCTTGCTGGCCGAGTACATGCCCTGCAGCGGAATCGCTAGCTCCGACGCCTCGCTGCCGACGTTCACCAGCGCCCCGCCCGTCATGCGCAGGTGGGGCAAGGCTGCCAGCGACCCATTGACCATGCCCCAGAAATTGATGTCGAACAGGCGCCGGCTGTCGGCCTCCGTGACTTCGTCCAGCCGGCCATAGATCGTCGCCCCGGCACAATTGACCCAGGTATCGATGCGGCCGAAATGGGCAATCGCGCGGCGCGCTACCTCGTCCACCTGGGCGCGGTCGGAAACGTCGGCGACCACGTGGATGGCCGCATGGCCACCCGTCGCCAGGCCGTCGGCGATCGATTCCAGCACATCGCCGCTGCGCGCCACCAGCACCAGGGTCGCCCCGCGCTGGGCGGCATCCTGGGCGGTGGCGAGACCGATGCCGCTGGAGGCGCCGGTGATGACGATGACTTGCTGGTCGAGCGGCTTGAGCGAACTTGCCATTGCAGAGACTCCGGTAGTTGACTGTTGCGCCAACGATAGCAGGATCGAATTGGGCGTAGCGCCCGCCTGTGAAGCGCTGGCGATGGCGCGGCCGCGGCCTTATACTATGCGGTCACTTTTTCGCTCTCCTCCATGAACTGCCGCGACCACTGTGGTGCCTGCTGCACCGCGCCTTCGATCACCAGTCCGATTCCCGGCATGCCCAACGGTAAGCCGGCGGGCGTGCGTTGCGTGCAGCTCGATGAGGACAATCGTTGCCGGGTGTTCGGCAAGCCGGAGCGGCCGGCGTTTTGCGGAGGCTTGCAGCCGTCGCTGGAGATGTGCGGGAACGATCGCGCGCAGGCGATGGTGTGGTTGAGTGAGCTAGAGCGGGCAACGGCGCCGGGATAGAGCCGGGTGATTTAGAAACGTGGGGCTGTTGCCTGTTTTGTTATCGGTATGTCGAATCCGCGTGGGCTCTGAGAGCCCACCCTACGGTTGACGCCGCGGAGTCAGGCAGGTCTACTTCTTATCCTCGTCCGACAAGTCCAGCCCGCGCAAGCGCACCCGCTTCTTCTTTTTCACCGTCGATATCTCCTGCCCCGTCTTGATCGCCGGCGGCGGCGCCACCGGCAAGGGGAAGCCGAGAAAGACCATGATCAGCAAGATCGGCAGGAGCAGATAGAAGAGTGGCCGGCGCCAGTTGAGCTTTTGTTTCAGCATTGCCAATACATGAGTATCGACAAGACCGCTTCAAGTGGCCCGGCGGCCTTTATTCGGTATGTATCTCAGGCGGCGCCGTGGCTGCGCTTTTGCTGCTGCACGTAGGCGAACAGGGCGCCGAGGGTGATGCGTTCGTCCCAGATGTCGGCCAGCGCCACGCCATAGCGGTTGCGCAATTGCCTGGCCAGGCGTTCGACTTCCTTCGACTCGGGAATCCATTTGGCCGGATTCAGCGCGCGGTACACGCCAAGCAATTGGTCGTCGGGACGGAATTTGAGGGCTTCGCTGTCGCGGAAGGAAAATGCGTCGGCACACAGGGCGAGGAATTCGCCGATCTGGCGTTTGGATGCGGAGGGAAAGGCGCGGCGCCACAGGCGGGCCTGGGAAGTGCGTGCACGGAAGGGATTGGGAATCTGTCCGATGGCAAGGGCGGACCATGCAACCGCCAGCAAGACCAGGATCGCGACAATACTCATCGTTGTACGGCAGAGTGAATCATGGGTTCAGTCTAGCACGTGATCCGACGCCGTGACGCGGTGCGCGCCGATATTGTGCAGGGCGGCGCCTACGCAACAAAAACATGGCAGAAGGCCAATTTCCCTCCCATACAATGGGCGTCCTGGCGCTGCCTGACTCAGCGGCGCCACCCCCGCTCGTGGTAAGCTTCGCCGCTACGCGGCACCTGCGCCTTCTTCCCATCCAGCATTTCCGCATTACGAGACAAAGCAATTCATGGACATTCTTCTCGCCATCAAGGCGATCATCATGGGCCTGGTCGAGGGCTTCACGGAGTTCCTGCCGATCTCTTCCACCGGTCACCTGATCCTGGCGGGCAGCCTGCTCAATTTCACGGGCGAAAAAGTCAAAGTGTTCGAGATCGCGATCCAGGCCGGCGCCATGCTGGCCGTGATCTGGGAGTACCGCGAACGCATTGCGCGCGTGCTGTCGGGCCTGTTCACCGAGCGGCGCCAGCAGAAATTCGTGATCAACCTGATCGTCGCCTTCGTGCCGGCCGCCCTGCTCGGCCTGATCTTCGCCAACGCCATCAAGGCCGAGCTGTTCAAGCCGGTGCCGGTCGCGCTCGCCTTCATCATCGGCGGCCTGATCATCCTGTGGGTCGAGCGCCGGCCCAAGCATGCGCAACAGCAGGGACTGCCCCATGCTTCGCGCGTGGAAACCGTCGACGAGATGACCGTGCTCGACGCCCTGAAAATCGGCTGCGCCCAGTCCTTCGCGCTGATCCCCGGCACCAGCCGCTCGGGCGCGACCATCATCGGCGGCATGCTGTTCGGCCTGTCGCGCAAGGCGGCCACCGAATTCTCGTTCTTCCTTGCCATTCCGACCCTGCTCGGCGCGACCGTGTACTCGGTCTATAAAGAGCGCGCCCTGCTGTCGCTGGCGGATCTGCCGATGTTCGGCCTCGGCGGCCTGTCCGCCTTCATCTCGGCCTTCCTCTGCGTCCGCTGGCTCCTGCGCTACATCAGTTCGCACGACTTCACGATCTTCGCCTGGTACCGTATCGTGTTCGGCATCATCGTGCTCGTCACCGCGCATTACGACCTGGTGCACTGGGCGGAATAAGCCAACAGCAATACCACAACCATGACCACCGAGCTCGAAGCCCGTGCGCTTCACGTTTTAGAAACCGTCTTCGGCTACCCCGCCTTCCGCGGGCAGCAGGCCGACATCGTCAACCACGTCGCCAGCGGCGGCGACGCCCTGGTGCTGATGCCGACCGGCGGCGGCAAGTCGCTGTGCTACCAGATCCCCGCACTGCTGCGCGAGGGCGTGGGCGTGGTCGTCTCGCCACTGATCGCGCTGATGCAGGATCAGGTCGATGCGCTGGAAGAGGTCGGCGTGCGCGCCGCCTTCCTGAATTCGACACAAACCTTCGAAGAAACCCTGCGCATCGAGCGCCTGGTGCGCACCGGCGAGATCGACCTCGTCTACGTGGCGCCGGAACGCCTCATGACGCAGCGCTGCCTGGATCTGTTCGAGGATTCGCAGATCTCGCTGTTCGCCATCGACGAGGCACACTGCGTCTCGCAATGGGGCCACGATTTCCGACCGGAATACATTCGCCTGTCGATCCTGCACGAGCGCTTTCCGCAGGTGCCGCGCATCGCCCTCACGGCCACCGCCGACCAGCAGACGCGCGACGAGATCGCGCACCGCCTGCAACTGGACGACGCCCGGAAATTCGTCTCCTCCTTCGACCGTCCGAACATCCGCTATTCGATCGTCGAGAAGACCACCGGCCGCAAGCAGCTGCTCGATTTCATTACCACCGAGCATCCGGGCGACTCCGGCATCGTGTATTGCCTGTCGCGCAAAAAAGTCGAGGAAACGGCCGATTTCCTCAACGAGCACGGCATCCGCGCGATGGCCTATCACGCCGGCATGGAGCACACCAAGCGCGCCGAGAACCAGGCCAAGTTCCTGCGTGAAGAAAACATCGTGATGGTGGCGACGATCGCCTTCGGCATGGGCATCGACAAGCCGGATGTGCGTTTCGTCTGCCACCTGGATCTGCCCAAGAGCATCGAGGGGTATTACCAGGAAACGGGCCGCGCCGGCCGCGACGGCATGCCGGCCAGCGCCTGGATGGCCTACGGTTTGCAGGACGTGGTGCTGCAGCGCCGCATGATCGACGAATCCGAAGCCGACGAAACCTTCAAACGCGTGCTGTCGATGAAGCTCGACGCCATGCTCGGACTGTGCGAAACGCTGAGCTGCCGGCGCATGCGCCTGCTCGACTATTTCGGCGAGCGCTCGGGGCCCTGCGGCAATTGCGATACGTGTTTGATTCCGCCGGTCAGTTTCGATGCCACCGTGCCGGTGCAAAAACTGCTCTCGACTATCTACCGGGTCGACCAGCGCTTCGCCGCCGGCCACGTGATCGACGTGCTGCGCGGCGTGCAGACCGACCGCATCAGCCAGTGGCACCACGATTCGCTGTCGGTCTACGGCATCGGCAACGACCGCAGCGAGCAGGAGTGGCGCGCCATCGTGCGCCAGACCATTGCGCTGGGGTTGGTGACGGTCGACCACGACGCCTACAGTTCCCTGAAACTGACCGACGCGGCGAGACCGGTGTTGAAAGGCGGGCAGAAGGTGCAATTGCGCCAGTACCAGAAGCCGGTCAAGCCGAAGCGCACCTTCGCTTCCTCGAAAGGCTATGAGGAACTGGAGCTGTCGAAATCCGAGCAAGCCCTGTTCGAGCGTCTGCGCTCCTGGCGCATGGGCGCCGCCCGCACCCATGGCGTGCCGGCCTATGTCGTGTTCCAGGACGCGACCCTGCGCGAGATCGCCAAGGTGAAGCCGACCTCGCTCGATCAGTTGCGCGGCGTGTCCGGTGTCGGCGAGAAGAAACTGGTTTCCTACGGCGACGAAATCGTCGATATCATCAACGAGATGCTGTAGCACCCGCCGCGGCACGATTCACCGACCCAATCATGCACATCGATTCCCCCGCGGCCGCTCCCTCGACCTACTCCGTGCCGGCCAATGCCGCCAGCCTGCAGACCTTCGTCTTCGCCCTGTTCTTCATCTTCGGCGGCATCACCAGCCTGAACGACGTCATCATTCCGAAGCTGAAGGATCTGTTCACCTTGAGCTATGCCCAGGCGATGCTGGTGCAGTCGGCCTTCTTTGCCGCCTACTTCATCGTCTCGATCCCCGCCGCCGCCATCGTGCGCCGCATCGGCTACATGCGCAGCGCCGTCGCCGGCCTGCTGACGATGACGGCGGGCTGCCTGCTGTTCATCCCGGCATCGTCGTCGGGCGTGTTCGCCACCTTCCTGGTGGCGCTGTTCGTGCTGGCATCCGGTATCACGATCGTCCAGGTGGTCGCCAATCCATTGATTTCGCTGCTGGGCGCACCGCAAACGGCGCACAGCCGCCTGACCTTCGCACAGGCCTTCAATGCCCTGGGCACCACGGTGTTTCCGTATGCCGGCGCCATCCTGATCCTCGGTTCGCTCGCCACGGTCGATCCGGCCAGCCTGTCGGGCGCGGCGCTGGACGCCTACCGCGCCGAGGAGACGCGGGTCGTCGTGCATACCTATCTCGGCCTGGCGCTTGCACTGGTGATCGTCGCCGCCCTGGTCTGGCACAACCGCAACAAGCTGGTGGAAACGAAGGCGCCGAAGGTGAGCATGCTGCGCGCCTTCGAACTGCTGCGCCAGCGACGCTTCGCCTTCGGCGCGGCCTGCATTTTTCTGTATGTCGGCGCGGAAGTCGCGGTCGGCTCCGTCATCGTCAACTACCTGATGGAAGCGAACGTGCTGGGGCTGAGCGCGGAAGCGGCGGGCAAGCACGTCCCCCTGTACTGGGGTGGCGCGATGGTCGGCCGCTTCATCGGCGCGGCGCTGCTGCGCATGTTTTCGCCCGGTAAAGTGCTGGCCTGCGCGGCGGCGATGACGATCGCGCTGCTGCTGGTGTCGGCAACGACGACGGGAATGGTCTCGGGCTGGGCGCTGCTGGCGGTGGGCCTGTTCAATTCGATCATGTTCCCGACCATTTTCTCGCTGGCTTGCGAAGGACTCGGCGAGCGGGCGGCCGAAGGATCGGGCCTGATCTGCATGGCGATTGTCGGTGGCGCGATCGTGCCGCTGATCACGGGGCACGCGGCCGATAGCGTCGGCCTGAAAATGGCCTTGATCGTCCCGGCACTGTGCTACGCCGTCATCCTGTGCTTCGGCATCTTCGCGCGCCGCCCACGGGCGGATTGAATCCCGGGGCGGCGCAGCTGTTCACTTCTTCGTGAACACCAGATCCCAGACGCCATGTCCCAGTTTGAGGCCGCGGTTCTCGAATTTGGTCAGCGGCCGGTAGGCCGGCTGCGGCGCATAGCCGTCGGCCGTGTTCGCCAGCTGCGGCTCGGCGCCCAGCACGTCCAGCATCTGCACCGCGTAATCTTCCCAGTCGGTCGCCAGGTGGATATAGCCGCCCGGTTTGAGCTTCGAGCACAGCAGCTTTACGAACGGCGGCTGGATCAGGCGGCGCTTGTTGTGGCGCGCCTTGTGCCAGGGATCCGGGAAATAGATATGGAAACCGTCGAGCGAACCGTCGGCGATCATGTGGTTCAGCACCTCGAAGGCGTCGTGCTGGATCAGGCGCAGGTTCTGGATGTCCTGCTCGCCGATCTGCTTGAGCAGGCTGCCCACGCCCGGCGTGTGCACTTCCACGCCAATAAAATTCTTCTCGGGCATCTGGCGCGCGATGTGCGCCGTGGTGTCGCCCATGCCGAAGCCGATTTCGAGGATGGTCGGCGCGGCGCGGCCGAAGGCGGCGGCGTAGTCGAGCATCTCCTTCTGGTAGGGCACCAGGAACTGCGGCCCGAATTCCTCGAAGGCCCGTGCCTGCCCCGTCGACAGGCGCCCGGCGCGGGTGACGAAACTGCGGATGCGGTGTTCGGTCGGATCGTAAAGCATCGTACGGGCCGGGCCGTTGTCGGGGGTGTCTGCGGACATGGGAAATGAAAGAGAGGAAAGAACGGCGGACATTATAGCCTACGGCTTGCGCATCTTTACGGCCTGGGAGCGCTGATGAGGGCGGCGCATCCGTGTTTAGTCAAGAAGGCAATCTGCGCCATAATTGTGCTTTCGTGCCCACCCTGCCAAAGCTTGCCGATGCATTCGACCAAACATCCGATCGCGATCGAAGACAATGTCGCGACCTTCCAATTGACCTCGTTCCACTACGGCACACCCGGCGTCGGCAAGAAGGTGTACATCCAGGCCTCGCTGCATGCGGACGAGGTGCCGGCGATGCTGGTCGCCCATTTCCTGCGCCAGGAACTGGATCGCCTCGATGCCGAGGGCCGCATCAAGGGCGAGATCATCCTGGTGCCGGCTGCCAACCCGATCGGCCTGTCGCAAACGATCCACGGCACCCCCTTCGGCCGCTACGACCTCTCGACCGGCGTGAATTTCAATCGCGCCTATAAACATGTGGCGGACGACCTCAAACGGTCGCTGGCAGGCAAGCTGGGCCAGGATGCGCAGGCGAACGTCGCCCTGATCCGCGAACATGCGCGCGGCTCGCTGGCCGAATGGGAACCCACCACCAGCGGCGGCCTGCTGAAAAAAATCCTGCTGTCGATGGCGATCGACGCCGACATCATGCTCGACCTGCATTGCGATAACGAAGCGGTGCTGCACATGTATGCGGGCGAACCGCTGGCCGAAGCCGTGCAGCCGCTGGCCACCCTGATGGGCGCGCATGCGGTGCTGCTGGCGCGCGAGTCCGGTGGCGAACCTTTCGACGAAGCCTGCAGCCGTCTGTGGTGGGATCTGGCAGAGCACTTTGGGCCGGAAGTCGCCATCCCACCGGCCGGTATCGCCATCACGGTCGAGCTGCGCGGGGAGAACGACGTGCGCTACGACCTGGCCCGGCCGGATGCAGAAGCCCTGCTGCAATACCTGGCGAGGAATGGCGTGCTGGATCTGCCGCTCGCCCCCTTGCCCGCGCCGCTGTGCGCGCCGACGCCGCTGGAAGCGGTCGAGCCCTTGTCCGCGCCCCACTCCGGCGTGCTGGTCTTCCTGAAACAGCTGGGAGACAGGGTCGCGGCGAACGAGGCGGTGGCCGAGATCGTCAACCCGGTGACGGGACAAGTGACGCCGGTAGCGCCTAAACACGCCGGCGTCTTCTTCGCGAGCACGGCGCACCGCCACCTGCTGCGCGGGATGCACGTTTGCAAGATCGCAGGGGAGACCGCGCATCGGGCCGGCAACCTGCTCGGTGCCTGAGCTTTATTGACGGGCGCGTCGGGCAGCGATGACGCGCGCCCCGACCGCCAGCACGGCCAGGATCGGCAACAGCCAGGCCTGGCCCGACCTTAGCTCGATCAGGGTCGCGCTGCCGACCGCGCACCACAGCAGCGGCACGATCCACAGCACGGGACGCGCACGCCACAACAGCAAGGCGCCCAATGTCAGGGCCACCGTCGGATCGGGCGCCATGCCGAACACCTCGGCCTGCATCCAGGGCCGCCCAGCCAGCGGCGCCAGCAGCGGATACCCGATCAGGGCAACCAGCCCGATCCCCGGCCCCAGCTTACCGAGCGTACCGACAGGCTCCGTCAAGCGCGGCGCCAGGCGCTTGCTTGCCAGCCACAGCAGCAGTACGGCCTGCAGCGCGAACGCGATCGCAAAATACGGGGCGCCGGTGTGGATGGTGGCGTAGCGCTGGGCAAAATAGCGCCAGGCGACGTGCAGCCAGGCCAGCGCCAGCAGCACTGCCACCGTCCGCCCCGCTTTCGCGCCGCCATGCAGCAGGCCGGCCACGAGCGCGATCCCGGCCGCCAGCGTCAGCAACTGCACCGGCCACAAGGCAAGATTGAGGAGTTCGAACAGGCGGAAATAGGTTGCCTTCGAAAACATCAGCAGATCGGCCAGCGTGTACGTCCACCATTCGCTCATGTCAGCCGCTTCACGTCCGCAACGATGCGCCGGCGCAGGGCCGCGTCGGGCAGCGGGCCACGCGCGACCAGCATGTTTTCCCGCGCATGGGCCGGATTGGACGTGGCCGGAATCGCGCAGGTGACGCCCGGCTCGGCGACGATGAATTTCAGCAACGCCTGGGCCCAGGTAGTGCAGCCGATCTCGCGCGCCCAGCCCGGTAAAGGTGTATTCGCCAGCGTCTGCGTCAGCTCTCCCTGGCGGAACGGCCGGTTGACGATGACGCCGATACCACGCTCGCGCGCCAGCGGCAGGATCCGGTTTTCCACTTCGCGGTCGAGCACGTTGTAGCTCACTTGCACGAAGTCGAGCGGCTGGGTTTTCATGATGGCGACGAGTTCGTCATGGCGCCGCCCTTCGGAGGTGGTGATGCCGACATAGCGCAGCCGGCCCGCCGCCTTCATGGCCACCAGGGTACGCAGATGGTCTTCCCATGCCAGTAAATTGTGCACCTGCAGCAGGTCGAAACGGGGAACGCCCCACAAGCCGCGCGACGTCTCGACCTGGGCCGGGCCGCGCGCGCCGGAACCGATCCAGACCTTATCGGCCGAAAACACCGACTTCGGATGCTTAAGCTGCGCCAGCGCGTGGCCGATGACGGCCTGGGCGGAACCGTACATCGGCGAGGAGTCGATCAGGCGCCCGCCGCCCTGCAGGAAGGCGCGCACCACCGCCGTGCACTGGGCGCGCGCGGCCGGGTCGTCGCCCACATTGAAGGTGATCCAGCTGCCGAGGCCGACGACGGGCAACTGCTCGCCGGACGATGGAATCGAGCGCGTGAGCAACTGCGGGGCCTGTGCCAGCGCGCCGCCCGTCACTGCACAGGCCCCGCCCGCGAGCATGGCGCGCAACAGCATCCTGCGTTCGACCGATAAATCCTGCATGCTCGCTCCCGCAATGGCGCCGGCAGGCCAGCCGACACCCCATGTCACCACAGTTTGGATGAGGATTCAATAGCCGTACGTTCCAGCTCAGGGTTTGGTATTCAGCGCCGCCAGCCGCGCCTCGGTCTCGCGGATGGCAAGCTCGGCCTGCCGCTGTTCACGCGCGTCCTTCCTGAGCATATAAAACACGTTCAGCGCGCAGGTCGTCACGCCGGTAACGATGCCGAGGGCGACCCCGACCCGCTCCAGCGTCATCGCCGTGCCGACGGCTGCCAGTGCGCCTACCATGCTCGAGAGTTCCATCATATTCAGTTTCATTGCTGTCTCCATTCTCGTTGAGTCAAGTCAACCGCGGTATAGTTATACTATACTTATTCGTAAAGTTTTTCTATACTCGCACGTGTAGATTTGCTATACACTTTCACGATGGAACTTAAAACGATGATTGCCAACTGGATCAAGGAAGCACGGCGCGAGGCAGGGCTGTCGGGCGAAGCCTTGGGCACGAAACTGGCGTTCGAGCTCGGCACGGTGCGCGGCCATACCAAGGCGAACATCTCGCATTGGGAGACGGAAAAGCACAGTCCCAGCCTGCAGCAATTGCTGGCAATCGCCAAGGTCACCGGCAAAAGCCTGCCGGCCGCGATCATCGACGGCCTGCGCGGCTCCGATCCGGTGGCGCTCTACCCTGGCGCCATGCGCGTCGTCGTCTCCGATGTGAACGACGACACGTTCGTGCAAGTGCCGATGGTGAAGCTGCGCCTGTCCGCCGGCGTCACCGGGTTCCAGACCGAGCCCGAGCATCACGACGGCGGCACGGTCGGCATGCGCCGCGACTGGGTCGAGCGCAAGGGACTCAATCCAAGCAGCCTGATCGCGATCCTGGTCAAGGGCGAAAGCATGGAGCCGACCCTGTACGAGGACGATATCGTCGTCATCAACACCGCCGACAGGAAGCCGGCGGCGGGCGAAGTGTTCGCCGTGAATTTCAATGGCGAACCCGTCGTCAAACGCATGCAGAAGGATGGCGGGAGATGGTGGCTGGCCTCGGACAATCCGGATCAGCGCACGTATTACCGGCGCGCTTGCGAAGGCGACGGTTGCCTCGTCATCGGGCGCGTGGTGCGCAAGGAAAGCGACCGGATCTGATGCGCGTCCAGGTCACGCAATTCGCGCCCCATGGTTCGCCGATCGTCGTCGCCGTCGTCGCATCGGCATTCACGCTGAAAGACGCGGCGGAACCGGTGCTGAAAAAAGTCGCGGAGCACTACCCGGCCCTGCCGGTCATGCTGGTGTCGATCGAGCCGAACGGCTTCCGGGCGTATGCGCCGTTTCAGACGGGGGAGTTGCTGGCGCTGCTGCAACTGGAGCAGTTGCATTTCGAGGAGATCGATATCTCGCTACCGCCGGAGGACGACGCCCCCCTGCCGTTCTGAAGACGGCAGAGGCACGCGCCTTGTTACACCTTACTTCGCTGCCTTGCGCTTGCGTGCAAAGGTAGCCGCTGCCACGCCCAGGCCGAGCAGGGCCAGCGAACCCGGTTCCGGCACTTCGGCCGGGATCGATTGCAGCTGCATGCGCACGCTATCGATCGCGGTGGCGCCGTTGCCGTCGAGTGTCGTATGCGTCGATGCGGAGCTGGTACCGATCCGCACCATGTCGAAGCCCTTGACGTCGTACAAACCAATCACTGTGCCCGCAGCGGCGTCGAAGCTGCCGATACCGGTACGCGTGTTATCCAGCCATGTCTCCCAGACGCCGTGCAATGCAGAGGTGAAATAGCCGGTGCCGACGATCGTCTCGAAGCCCATGAATACTTCATCCTTGGCGCCTTTGACTTCAGCATACGTTCCGACATGGTAATAAATTCCACCCGACATATTGGCAAAACCAATGTGGTTGCCGCAGAGACCCACCTGGCACACGACTCCTGCGGGGAACTTGCCAGGAGTAAAGCGCAAGCCACCTTCGGCGTAATCCAGGCTGTCATTGCTTGCCAGCCCATCGAAGTTTGCCGAGAAGTCGGTTTTGATGATGGCGCTGTTCTGTCCGACTGACTGGATCGGCGCAGCGTTTGCGGAAGAAGCGAACAGGACAGCCGTCGTGATCAGGGCTGAAGCGAAGTGTTTGTTGACGCGCATGGTCATTCCTTGTTTTGGTTTCTATTGGTTATCTTTTCTTACCATTCATCAATAGCAATTACCATGCCACAATAAACCTTTGAACGTAAACATGCACTTGAGATAAACGGAGGGCAGATCAGGACAATCACTGTAAGGTTTCTCGACAAAGGTAGAGACAGGCTAGCCGTCGGTGCCGAGATCAACTGCAGAGAAAAAGAATGGGATGTGGTGCGAGGGAAATGGAGCGGGTGAAGGGAATCGAACCCTCGTCATAAGCTTGGGAAGCTTCAGCTCTACCATTGAGCTACACCCGCGTTGCCAGCATTCTACGCCCGTTTGGTCAGCCTTGCCAGCTTGGCAGCGAGCAGCAACACCCCGGCAAAGTGTCTACTTACCACGACATTTCCTGGAAATCCCGAGAAAACCTCAGTCGAATGATCAAGCCCTGCTTGATTGTTGTAACATGTCAATTAAAATTGACCAATAGAAACAACAACATTCAAGGCTTCCATGAAACTGAAACCCCTTAGCGCGTTCGCCTGCATGCTTGCCATCATCGGCGCTCATGGCGTCGCACAAGCCGGCGCGATCTCGTTTAACGAAACGACCTGCGTCGCCGGTTCGGCCACGGCCACCTCGCTCACCTGCGATATCAAGGCGGCTGGCGCCAGCCGCTCGGCCACGATGTCGGCCTGGTCGACCGTTACTTCCGGCGTCTTCAGCAGCGCAACGATCGGCTACTATCCATCCGCCGGCATCGGCATCAGTGGCAAGAACGAGCCCACTACCAACTCGCAGCATGCGATGGACAACCGCGACGGTACCGAAGCCTTCCTGATCAACTTTGGTTCCCCCGACTTCGCGCTGAACCAGCTGTCGATCGGCTGGAGCGGCGGCGACGCCGATGTCAGCATCCTGCGCTACACCGGCACTGCCGCCCCCTCGATCCTGGGCCGCAGCGTGACCGGTCTGGGCAATATGGCGGACTGGGATCTGGTCGGCGACTACGCGACGATGGCGCCAGGCAAACCGCTCTCGTTCAACACAGGCAGCGACGCCAAGACCGCTTCCTGGTGGCTGGTCAGCACCTACAATCCCGGTTATTCGGGCATGCCGGCCTCGGGCGGCCTGACCGTGAACAACGATTACTTCAAGCTGTCCGGCTTCAGTGGCGACATCGTCATCCCGACCCCGCCGCCGAGCCAGGTGCCGGAACCGGGCAGCTTCGCCCTGTTCGGCATCGCGCTGGTCGGCTTCGTTGCGGCACGCCGCCATCTGCGCGCGAAGTAATTGCTTTTAAGCGGCTGCGCGGCGCGCGTTCAGGCGCCGGCGCTGCTAGCGGCGCCTTACGGACGGCTTGCCACCAGATTCAGGCCCGTCTCGTCATTCGCGTAGAAAATCAGTCCTGGCAAATTAGCAGGCAGGGCCGCCGCAGGTTCGGCCTTCGCCAGCAATGCCTTGATTGGCGCCAGGACACTCGTTCTGAGCGCATGTTCGCTGTCCAGCTCGAGCAACCGGAGCGAGAATGTCCATTGCGGATATTTGCCATCCTGTTCGCTGTCCCAGAAAATCAGACGCTCATCTTTGACTTCCCAGTAATTCCAGTTTGGCGGGAATGTGACATAGAACTCCTCATCCTTGAAATCGGTGGCATGGCGCCAAAAGGAGACGTGGAGCACGGGGCCGATGCTCTCACCGTGGCCGTCGCCCAAAGGTGGTAGGCCGCCGCCGAAGACGCTGATCTGGTAATTGATCCATGCGCTTGCCGCCATTTTGCGACGATTTCTTTCCATCACCGGAATGCTGATGCTGCTCGACGTGGTCGACCATCCGGACAGACTTTGCTGATACCGCAGATTCGACTTCCCCGCGATTTGCAGCTTATCGAACTCGTTGTTTTTCAAGCCCGATTCCGTTATGGCCCTTAACGAGTTGCCCAAATCGTAGGCCTGCTTCCAGACGTTTTCGATCAGCTC
The DNA here is from genome assembly GCF_001424165.1 of Massilia sp. Leaf139. Classification (GTDB taxonomy): domain Bacteria; phylum Pseudomonadota; class Gammaproteobacteria; order Burkholderiales; family Burkholderiaceae_D; genus Telluria. The sequence goes on along the minus strand of NZ_LMOJ01000025.1, from coordinate 312,412 downwards.
ACCAGCCCGTACGATTTTCGTGCCTGCGTCCATGTGCATGTGCTTCACCTGGGAATTTAGAAAGTTGTCGACGGCGCGTTGCCATGCCAGAAGGTGACAGGATCGCCCTCTGCGAGCGGGAAGGCATCGGCCAGGCGGATGCTGTCGCCGAACCCGACGAAGGGGCGGATGCCCACTTGCAGCAGGAAATGACTGGTCAGCCGGCACCAGCGCCGCAGCGGCACCGGAAGATCCGGCGCGGCGCCCAGCCCTTCGATTTCGTGTCTGAATTCATGCCAGCTCAGCAGGCGCAGGCGGCTGGCCGCAGCGCCGCCCTCGCCCAGGCAGGCCCAGGACGTTTCGTCGACCTGCAACTCCTCGACGCGCTTGGCAATGAAGACGTGCAGCGAGTGGGCGTGCTCGCCTTCGTGATACCGCTCCCATTGCTTCTCGAGCTGATCATCGCCACTCAGCGGCGCATTCCATTTCAGCTCGACCAGCAGGGAACGGCGCGTGCCATGCGTATCCGAGAAGACGATATGAAGATCGGGCTCGACCTTGTCTTTCTTGGGCCAGAACAGTAGCGTGCATGCGGTCGGCGTAAAGGACGGTGCGAAAAAATCCGGCGGCGGCAAGCCGCCCCGCTTGCGCGACGCCTGGTGATTCAGGATGGTCTCCCAGCAGCGCCAGTTATCCGCGGGCGACAGAAAATCCATGGGGCCGAAGACGAGCGAGGTGATTTCGTCTTCGGAACTGACCCGGGGTTCGAGCTCGTCTTTGACCCCGAGATAACGTATGTGAAAACTGCTTTTATGACGATCGAAGGCATGCAGCATGGCGATCCGCCGGAGGAACAAGGATGCGCCGATCCTAGCATCGCTCTCAACTTGTCCGGCGCGCGTTGCCGCCTTATCCCGGCCGGCTTATTTCGGCGGCTCGACCGTATAACCCTTTGCCTGCAATACCGCGATCACGCCTTTCGGATCGAAGATGTCCTTGATGTGTACCACGGCGAAGGTGCTGGTATTCGCGGCCAGCGCCTTTTCGGCGGCCTCCACCCATTTCGTGGTCGAGGTCTCCTGCAGCGTTTTGAATTCCGGCTGGTTCTTGGCGAGCGAACTGGAGCTCAACGCTTGCTGGCAAGCGGCACGATCCTCGTAGTTCAGCTTGCGGATGTCCTCGATCTCGCCGACGGCCCAGGCATTGGCGCGGGCACGCATGAAGTCCAGCTCCCCCTCCAGGCGCTCGATGGTCTTGATCAGGCAAGGCACGTCGTCCATGGGGGACTTCTTGAATTCGCGCACGGCCTTGGCTGGATCCTTGATCTGGATGTTGACGGCCGCATTGGTCACCTTCAGCTTGTGCTTTTCAGCGAGCTTGTCGATGGTCTTGGTGATCTCATTACCGCCGACCAGGCCGGCCTCCTTGTAGGCCCGGCTCGTCAACTGGGCGGCGATGAAGGAAGGACGCTCGCGCTCGACGCTGTCGTCGTTATCGAAATACTTCTGTTTCAGGGGTTGCCAGCGGGCGTAGACCTCGGGCGGCACCAGGTTTTTCAGCTCGCCGTCGGGATTGCTCTTGACACCGAACAGGAAAGGCAGCGCCGTCAGGCCGTTCCAACCGACGCCGAAGCCGGCGCCCGGTGCCTTCAGGTATTCCTGGGAACCGGCGATGATCTTCTCGACATCGCGCGAGCGCCATTCCATTTTCTTCGGCACCGGGGAATAGGTGCCGAACACCCACATCACGTGTTCGCCTTTCGAGACCTTCCACAAGCCCGGCCCCGGGCGCGCCCCGGACACCAGCACGGTCTGCGGCACCTCTTCCAGCACTTGCGCGGGCGCTGCGTTTTCCGTCGCCGGCGGCGTGGCGGGCGGCTCGGTCTGCGCCCAAACAGGCAAGCTCAGCAGGCACAGGGTGAGTGCGGGTATGACACGTTGCAGCATGGCGGCATCCTTCCGGTTGTTAGCTGAAGGACATTGTGTTGCTGTTGGGCGAGATAAGCAAGATATAAGTTAGTGACAAAATGTTACGCAAGCCATATGTATATTGAATATCACGAATTCTCACTTTGTTCTTGCGCGCCGCCCAGGTCCGCAGCACCAGGTAGCTCGGCACTGCCGTACGCGAGACGCTGGTCGCGCTGACCAGTTGCCGGCGCAGCAGCAGCGCGATGGCGCGCTGGGCGGTGATGCGCGACAGGCCGGTGTCGAGCGCCATCGTCGCATAGCTCAGTTGCACGGCGCGTCCGCCGGCGGCCTCGATGCGGTGCCACAGGTAGCAATAGATCAGGAAGGCCGAGGGCGAATGTTCGTGGCCGACCAGGTCGGGCATCAGCACGTCAAGCACATACGGGTCGAAGGTCGTCACTCGCATCACCAAGAGTATAGTCACGATGATTATAGATCGCTCCGCCTGCGTGCGAGAATGCCGGGCTCATTCCACCGGAGACAGCCCATGATCACCCACATCAAATTCGTCAGCATTCCGACCCGCGACCAGGATGTCGCGCTCGCCTTCTACACTGAAAAACTGGGCTTTCGGGTGATCACCGACCAGCCTTTCGGCCCGCAGCGCTGGATCGAGCTGCGCGTCGGCGCTTCGGAAACCCGCTTCGTGCTGTTCACGCCGCCCGGCCAGGAAGAGCGCATCGGCAGCCAGTTCAACGGTTCGCTCGCCTGCGACGATGTCGAAGCGACCTACCGCCAACTCTCGGCGCGCGGCGTCGAATTCGTCTCGCCGCCGCAAAAGCAGCCCTGGGGCGAATTCGCGATCATGAAAGACCCGGACGGCAACCAGTTCGTCCTGTCCTCGTCCTGAGCAGCTTCCAGCCAGCCTGACCGGACTTGACGAAGCGCCAAGCTGGTTGCGATTTTGCGGATTTTTAGTACAAATATTTCCGTACACCATCAAGATCCGGCGCGAGCGGCCGTTATCCAGTGAGATAGCGCGCCACCGCGCGCATGCCCTACCTATTTCCGGATCCGTCATGAAAATCGTCGCTGTCCTCGCCCTTGCCGCCGCCTCGCTGCTGTCCGCCTGTGGCACCGTGCGCTCCAAACCCGTGCCCCAGGTTCAACTCCAGCCGGTGATCGTCACCCTGAACGCCACCGGCTATGGCGCCGTCAACACCGCCGCCTGCAACGGCGAGTGCGACCGCGTCTCGCCGGCCCAGCGCAAGCTGCTGGCCATGCGCGCCGCGCGCCTGGACGCCTACCGCGCCATGGCCGAACAGGTGTACGGCATGCGTATCGAAGGCGGCAGCACGGTTGGGTCGCTCGCGCTCAAGGACGACAGTTTCAAGGTGTATATTGACGCCTTCATCCGTGGCGCGCGCGTGACCAACGTCGCCCAGCGCGAAGACGGCAGCTACGAGACGACCGTGGAGATGGATTTCGATACCAATGCGGCCCAGTCCCACCCTCCCGCACCGCACGCTGCTCCGGCAGTGGCGAAGAACGCCCGCACCATGGTGGGCGGCGCCGGCCCCGGCGCTGCCTATGGCGCCTCGTTCTACCATGCCCAGTAAGCTGCGGCTGTTCGGCGGCGCCGTCCTGGCACTGCTTTTCACTCTTTTCGTTCCCGCTTTCGCTGCCCCGATCGAGGCCGAAGGCGTCGCCGCGATCGCCGGTGGCGGCCTGGCGCAGGCCCGGCAGGCGGCGATCCGCGACGCGCTCGAGCAGCTCGGCCTGCGGAGCGGCGCCCGCGTCGACGTCGCCGCCGGCAGCTCCACGCGCGGCAAGTCCGCGGAAAGCAGCCGCGTCCAGCCGGCGGTCGATTTCGCGCGCTACACGGTGCTGCGCGAATGGCAGACCGGCCCGCTGCTGCACGTGCGCGTCGCCGTGAAGGAAGAAGACGCGCGTCCGCGCGGCAGCGTCAACCTCGCCTACAAGAAGAAAATCGTCGTCACGCCCTTCCACCTGCGCCGCTCGCCGCAGCTGGACGACGTCGACGACATCGCCATCCGCCTACCGCAGGAACTGCTGCGCCGCATGACGGGTTCCGGCAAATTCCTCGGCAAGGAAAGCCCATACGTCATTTCTCCCGGCGTCAACGGCCCCAGCACCGACAGCGCCGCCGTCCGCCGCCTGGCGTCGATGTACGAGGGCCAGTTCGTGGTCTCGGGCGAGATCCTCGATGCGGGTAACTTCGAGCAGCCGGCCTATTACGGCCTGCTCAAGAAGGCGGCGCGCCGCATCGAGATCGCCTTCTATGTGCATGACGGACTCACCGGCGCCCTGGTGGCGCGGCGCACGGCGCTGGTGGAACAGGTCGGCGAGCGCCGCGTCGGGCGCGACAAGCCTTTCGGCAGCGCCAGCTTCGCCGCCACGCCTTTCGGCGGCGCCATCCTGCGCGCCCTCGACGAAGGCATCGCCGCCATCTCGGACGACATCGCGGCCTTGCCCTTCGCGGCCAAGGTAGTGCAGGTGCAGGGCGAACGCATCTTCATCGACGCCGGCAGCACTTCGTCGGTGGCGCCGGGCGACCAGCTCGTGGTCTACCGGGTCGACCCGCGCCAGCAGGTGTATGGCGCCGACCCGCTGGTGCCGCTCGGCGCCGTCGAAACGCCGCTTGGCACCTTCAGCGTCGTGCAGGTGCAGCCGGGCTTTGCGATCGGCACCGTGATGCCGCCGGCAACGGCCCGGCAGATCAGCGTCGGGGATGTGGTGCGCTTCGATGTGGCGGTCTTGCCTGCAAAGTGAGTTTTACCAGTAGGGTGGGCACCTCGTGCCCACGCGGTGATACCTACGGGCTCCACTATCGTGCTCGAGGATCTCGCCGTCACTTATCACCGCGTGGACTCGGGAGTCCACGCTACAAAACCGGTCAAGCCGGTGGCTCTTCCGGCGGCCGCTCCAGCAGCGACTGCGCCAACTTGAAACCCTCGACCATCACATTGAACGCCTGGTGCTTGGTCTCTTCATCCGGCACGCGCAGGATGTACGACGGGTGGTAGACGGTGACGACCCAATACTCTCCATGCCGGATCGCCTTGCCGAGCGACTCGCCCAGCTTGGCGCTGCCGCTGCCGAGCACCGACTTCAATGCGGTCGCGCCCAGCGCCACGATCACCTTCGGCTGTACGGCCGCCAGTTCCTTGTCGAGCCAGTAGTTGCAAGCCTCGACCTCGCGCTGCGCCGGGGTCTTGTGCAGACGGCGCTTACCGCGCGGCTCCCACTTGAAATGCTTGACGGCGTTGGTGAGATAGATTTCGCGCCGCTCCAGGCCCGCGGATTCGAACACGCGGTCGAGCAGCTTGCCGGCCGGCCCGATAAAGGCTTTGCCGGCCAGGTCTTCCTGGTCGCCAGGCTGTTCGCCCACCAGCATGATCTGCGCCTTCTTCGGCCCTTCCCCGCCCACCGCCTGCGTGGCGTACTGCCACAGCTCGCAGCGCCGGCATTCGTCGAGTTTCGAAGGCTGCTGGCGTTCCGGCTGGGCGTCGGCCGGCGCAATCGGAATCGTAAAACCGCTCTTGCGGCCCACCGCTTGCGCCTGCCCCGTGCTGCGCGCGCCCAGTTCGGCGTTGCTGACCATCTGCGGGACGATCGCGCCTTCCGGCAGATTCTTCCAGAAGCGCGAGGGAATATGGCTTTGCATCAGCTGGGCGTTCACGCGCGCCGGATTGAAGATGCTGCGGTAATAGGTCAGCCACAAGGCTTCCCCCGCGTCGTCCAGGTCGGCCGCGCTTTTCATGAGGGGGCCGGTATGGTGCAGGATCGCGCCGTCCCACATGACGCTGGCCTCGGGCGTGCCGATCATCCAGGTAACGTTGCCCATGCGGTTCTTGAAATGCTCGGCGACCTGCGGCAGCACGTCGTGGCGCGGCTCGAACCAGGCGGCGAATTGCGGCGGGCCGGCCTCCAGGGGACGCTCGCGGAATCGGATATAGGCATGCATGTCGTGCTCCTCGCGGCGCACCGCCTTCACCATCGCGTGCAGCTTGCCGCCGTCGACGTCGGCCGGCGACTGCACGTCGTGCTCGCCGCGCTGCCAGCGCCAGATGACGCGGTACAGGAAGGCCCAGCGGTCGGGCACGCGGCAGCAGGCGGCGGACTGCAGCATGTCCATCAGCGCGCGTGGAATGTGCGGTGCGGGTTTTACGGGCATCAGCCCGGCAGGAGCATTATCGGGAGAAGACGGAGAGTGAGGCGCACCCGAGAAGAGGTCGGCGTCGAGCGAACGCGCCTCGTTCCAGGTAACGAGTTCCGGCGCCACGTCGTGCATGAGGAGCTCGCGCGCTGCGCTGCGCCATTCGGGGAAGCTGGAAACCACCAGCGGCTGGCCGGCGGCAACGATCGCAGCAGCACCGGCCGCCGCGTTCATGCCGCCTTCAACTCCGGCCACAGATTCATCTGCTCCTGCGGCGCGCCCAGGTGACGGCGCAGCAGGTCGGAACTGGCCAGGCCCTGCGCCGGCTTGTAGTCGGCGGTGACGACGAAGGGCGCGATCTTCTTCATGCTGCAGCGCAGGCGCGACAGGTCTTCCCAGCGGATGCGGCGCAGGCGGCGCAGGTCGACGATGCGCTTGGCGTTGCGCAGGCCGATGCCGGGCACGCGCGCGATCATCTCGGCCTCGGCGCGGTTCAGATCCATCGGGAAGTGCTCGCGGTTGGCCAGCGCCCAGGCCAGCTTGGGGTCGACGTCGAGCGCCAGGTTGCCCGCTTCAGGCATCAACTCGCCCGCGCTGAAGCCATAACTGCGCAGCAGGAAATCGGCCTGGTACAGGCGATGCTCGCGCAAGAGCGGCGGCGGCGCCAGCGGCACGCTGTCCGGGCTTTGCGGAATCGGGCTGAAGGCCGAGTAGTACACGCGTTTCAGCTTGTAGCTGCCGTACAGGGTCTCGGCCGTGTTGAGAATCGTCTGGTCGTCGCTGGCGTCGGCGCCGACGATCATCTGCGTGCTCTGCCCGGCCGGCGCGAAGCTCGGCGCCTTCGGCTCTTCCGCTTTTTCATCCAGCTTGCGGCGGATCGAGCCCATTGCCAGTTTGATGGTGTGAACGTTCTTTTCGGGCGCGAGGCGGGACACGCTGTCGTGGGTCGGCAGCTCGATGTTGACCGACAGACGGTCGGCGTAACGGCCCGCTTCGGCGATCAACAAGGGATCGGCGTCCGGGATCGTCTTGAGGTGGATGTAGCCCTTGAAGTTGTGCTCTTCGCGCAGCGTGCGCGCGACAGCGACCAGCTGCTCCATCGTGTAGTCGCTCGACTGGATGATGCCGGAACTCAGGAACAGGCCGTCGATGTAGTTGCGCAGATAGAAATCGTGGGTCAATTTCACGACTTCGGCAACCGAGAAGCGCGCACGCGGGACATTCGAAGTACGGCGGTTGACGCAGTACTGGCAGTCGTAGACGCAGAAATTGGTGAGCAGGATCTTCAGCAGCGAGACGCAGCGGCCGTCCGGCGTGTAGCTGTGGCAGATACCCATGCCCGTGGTGGCGCCGATGCCGCCGTCGTTACCGTCGGAAGCACGCTTCGGCGCACCGCTGCTGGCGCAGGAGGCATCGTATTTGGCGGCGTCCGCCAGGATTTCGAGCTTGTCGGAAAGTTTCATCGGAGTGGAGAAACTGTATGGGTGTACAGTATAAACCAGTCCGGGTATGTACGGCGCGCGAGTGCGCGAAGTGGCGGGACAAAGGCGGTTCAGATCTTACGGGGTGGGCATTGATGCCCACCCCGCGCGTTAAATTACCTCACTGGCTTGCCATCCTGATCCAGAACCACGACTTCACCCCAACCCAGCGAGCGGATGCCGGCTTCGACCTTGCGCAGGTCGCCGATCACCATCCACACGACATTGTCCGGCTGGACGAACTTGCCCGCGGCCTGGCCCAGCTGCGCCGGGGTCAGGGCCTTCAGGTTAGCCGAATAGCTGCTCCAGTAGTTCTCCGGCAGGTTCAGGTTGACGCTGGCCAGGGCCGCGCTTTCCAGTGCCGACAGGGTCTCGAAGCGGCCGGCCAGGCGCGAGGTCATGTTGCGCATGATGCTCTCGTACTCGGCGCCGACCAGCGGACGCGCGCCCGCCACGCCCTTGACCTCTTTCGCCACTTCGCGCATCGCCTCGACGGTTTTATCCGTCTGCACCGGCGCCATCGTGATAAAGCTGCGCTGGCCGCGCACTTCGCTCAGACGCGCATTGGTGCCGTAGCTCCAGTGTTTATCCAGGCGCAGGTTGCGGTTCAGGCGCGAGGTCGCGATGCCGCCGAAGTTGTGCATCACCGGCTCGATCGCGAGATCTTCCGGCTGGCCGTACGGCAGCGACAGGTGGGCGGCGACGATGGTCGACTGCGGCGCGTCCGGTTTGTCGATCAAATACACCTTCTTGCCTGTCGTGCTGCCCAGCTGTGCCGCCGGCTTGGCCGGTGCGCTGCCCGCCGCCCAGCGGCCGAACGAGGCTTCCAGCGCCGGCAGCAGCTTGTCCATGGTGGTGTCGCCGGCGACGATCAGGGTCGCGCTGCCCGGACGGAACCAGCTGGCATGCCACTTGGCCAGGTCGTCGCGGGTGATGCCTTCGACGCTGGCGGCGGTGCCGCTGGCCGGCTTGCCGTAGGCGTGTTCCTGGCCGTACAGCAGGGCCGGGACGACGCGCATGGCCAGGCTGTTCGGCTGCGCCTTTTCCTGGCCGATCTGCGCCAGGCGGCGCGTTTTGGTCAGCGTGAACTGGTCTTGCGGGAAGCTCGGCGCCAGTGCGGCGTCGGCCATGATGGCCAGCGACGGCGCCAGGTTGGCGGACGTGGCCTGCAGGCGCACCAGCGACTGGTCGGCGCTGCTGCCGGTCGACAGGCGCGCGCCCAGGTTTTCCAGCGCGTCCGACAGCGCAAAGGCGTCGCGCGTCTTGGTGCCCTTGTCGAGCAGGTCGAGCGCGAGCGAGGCGGCGCCGGCCTTGGCGCTGCTGTCGGACGCCGTGCCGGCGTCCACCGCCAGCGTCGCGTTCACGATCGGCGCCGTGTGGCGCTCGAGCAGGATCACTTTCAGGCCGTTCTTCAATTGTGCGCGCTGCATGGCCGGGAACTTGACGTCCGGCGCTTCGCCCAGCGATGGCAGCACCTTGCGGTCGATCGCCGACTTAGTCGCGGCCAGCTTGGCAATCGGGTTGACCGTCATCGTGTAGTGGTGCCCGCGCAGCCAGCGGTTGCCGGCGGCTTTCACGTCGGCCGGGGTGGCGCTCGCCAGCTGTTCCAGGCGGTTCAGGTAGGCGTCGGGCGATCCGCCATACGTCTGGCTTTCGGCCAGCACGTCGGAACGGCCGCCCATGCCGCCCAGGCGCTCGATGCTGCGCGAGAAGTCGGACAGGGTGCGGGTCTTGACGCGCGCCAGTTCGGCACTCGTCGGGCCCTTGGCCAGCAGTTCGGCCACGATGGCGTCGATCTCGCGCTCGACTTCGAGCGGATCGGCGCCCGGCTTGATGGTGGCGGAAATGCTGAAGGTGCCGCTCAATTCGGCGTCGTTCACGAACGCGCCGACGCTGGTGGCGAGACCCTTCTCGTAGACCAGGCGCTTGTCCAGGCGTGCGTTCTTGGAGCCGGCCAGGACTTCGGCCAGCAGCGCCAGGCGCGGGGTGTCGGCGTCCTTCCAGTTCGCCACGTGCCAGTTGCGATAGATGCGCACCTGCGGCACGTGATCCTGCATCTCGTCGCGGATGTTGCGCTCGAGCGTGGGAATCCAGGTCTCGGTGCGCGGCAGCGGTGGGCCCGGCGGAATCGCACCGAAGTACTTGGTCACCAGTTCCAGCGCCTTTTCCGGCGTGATGTCGCCAGCGAGCGAGATCACCGCGTTGTTCGGGCCGTAATAGGTGCGGTACCACTCGCGGATGTCTTCCAGCGAGGCGGCCTGCAGATCTTCCATGCTGCCGATGGTCGACCACGAATACGGGTGCGAGTACGGGTACATCTTGGCGCTGATCTCGTTGCGCACGCGGCCGTACGGCTGGTTCTCGCCCTGGCGTTTTTCGTTCTGCACCACGCCGCGCTCGCGCTCGAGCATCTCCTTCGAGATGTAATTGCCGAGGAAGCCCATGCGATCCGATTCGAGGAACAGGGTGCGTTCCAGCGCCGACACCGGCACGTCTTCGAAGAAGTTGGTGCGGTCGGTATTGGTGGTGCCGTTGCGGTTGTTCGCGCCCAGGTCGTCCATCGCCTCGCGGAAGCCGTGCGGGTAGTTCTCGGACCCGTTGAAGAAGAAGTGCTCGAACAGGTGCGCAAAGCCGGTCTTGCCGCGCTTCTCGTTGCGCGAACCGACGTGGTACCACATGTTCACGCCGACGACAGGGACGCTGTGGTCTTCATGCACGACCAGGGTCAGGCCGTTCGGCAGCACGAATTTCTTGAAGTTGATCGCGTAGGCCTTGCGGTCGAAGGACGGCGATTTTGCGGCGGTGGCGGCGGCAGCGGGTGCGGCATGCGCCGGCAGCGCGGCGGCCGAAGCGAAGGCGAGGGCCAGCGCAGCGAGAAGCGGTTTGTTCATGGGTCTCCGTGGGGGCAGTGTGGTTGTTGTGGGCAGTATTTTAACTGTCGGGCATGGCGCTTCGGCGCGGATTTTGCGAGTTTTCGGATATGCATGCGTACGGCGAACGCGTAGACGGGAAACCCGTCCACGCGTTCAAGCGGCCTACGCTCAGCCCCTATGCCGCTTCCTGCAAACCCTGCACCAGTTCCAGCTGCTGCGCGCTCATGCGCGCCGCGATCCGTTTCAGGTAAGAAGCCGCGCCCGCCACGCCGGCGCCGGCGGCCCGTTCCAGCCAGCCGTAGGCTTCCAACAGATCGCGCTGCGCGCCCTGCCCCGCCGCATACATCACGCCGAGGTTGAACTGCGCGCGCGCATGGCCCTGGCGCGCCGCGCACAGGTACCAGAAATGAGCCGCTTCGTAGTCGCGCTCGACGCCGTGGGCGCTGTCGTAGCGCAGCGCCAGCGCGAACTGGGCCAGCGCGTGGCCGGCGTCGGCGGCCTTGCGGTACCAGCCGGCAGCTTCGCGCGGATCGCTCGTCTCGTCGCGTTCGAGCAGCACGCCCACCATGTGCTGGGCCGGCGCATAGTCCTGGTCTGCGGCGCGCCGGTACCAGGCCAGCGCGCGCGCCGCATCGCGGGTCACGCCGGCGCCGCTTTCGTAGCGCAGGGCGAGGTCGAACTGGGCGCGCAGGTGGCCCTGTTCGGCCGCCTGGGCATACCAGTGCACGGCCTGGGCCGGATCCTGGGGCACGCCGCTGCCCGCGTCGAACAGATGGGCCAAATGGTATTGGGCGGAAGGCAGGCCCTGGGCCGCGGCCTGGCGGTACCAGTGCGCGGCCTGCGCCGGGTCGCGCTCGACGCCCTGGCCATATTCGTAGCGCAGGCCGAGGTTATCCTGGGCGGCGGCATGGCCGCCTTCCGCGGCGCGCCGGTACCAGGTCAACGCCGCCGCTTCGTCGCGCGGCACCCCGCTGCCGCTGTCGTAAATCAGGGCCAGGTTGAACTGGGAACTCAAATGGTTCTGGCGCGCGGCGCGTTCGTACCAGTGGATCGCCTGCGCGCTGTCCTGGCCGACGTCCTGCCCCTTGTCGTAGCGCAGCGCGAGATTGAACTGGGCCGGCGCGTGGTTCTGCTCGGCGGCGCGGCGCAGCCAGATCAGCGCCTGGGCCGGGTCGCGCTCGACGCCCTGGCCGCTGTCGTAGCGCAGCGCCAGCACGAACTGCGAGCGCGCGTAACCCTGCTCGGCCGCGCGCCGGTACCACAGCAGCGCCGTGTCGCCGTCCTGGGCCACGCCCTTGCCGCCGTCGAACATCATGCCGAGGTTGTGCTGGGCACCGGGATCGCCCTGCTCGGCCGCCTGCGCGAACCAGTGCAGGGCCTGGGCCACGTCGGGCACCGTGCCCTGCCCCTTGGCGAACATCCAGCCCAGGTTGTATTGGGCCGGCGCATAGCCCTGCTCGGCCGCCGCGCGGTACCAACCCAGGGCCTGCGCCTGATCCTGGGTGACGCCCTGCCCTTTCTGGAACATGAGACCGAGATTGTATTGGGCTTGCTCGAGGCCGGCCGCGGCGGCCTTGCGGTACCAGGCCACGGCCAGCGCCGGGTCGCGCGCCACCCCCTGGCCGTTCACGTACATGAAGCCGAGCTGGTGCTGGGCACTGGCGACGCCGCGCTCGGCCAGCGTTTTTACGCGCAGGAACTCGGCGGTGTGGCGTGCCCCCTCGCGCTCGCCGGCATCGGTCGCGCTCGCACCGTCCATGGATGCGGCTTAGGCGCGTAGCGCGCGCGGCGCCGGGAACACGGCCGGATGCACGACGCCCGACGGCGAACCCGCCAGCGGCGCCTGGGCGCGCAGCACGCCGATAAAGCTCGACAGCGAAATCGGACGGTGGAACAGGTAGCCCTGCATCGTCTCGCAGCCGTTGGCGCGCAGATAGTCCGCTTGCGTCTCGGTCTCGACGCCCTCGGCAACCAGGTGCAGGTTCAGGCCGCGCGCGATCGAGATGATCGCCAGGATCACCGGATAATGGCCCTCGGCGTCGTGGATCTCCTTGACGAAGGACTGGTCGATCTTCATCGTGTGGATCGGGAAGCGGTGCAGGTAGGAGAGCGACGAATAGCCGGTGCCGAAGTCGTCGATCGCGACCGACACACCGAGCTGGCACAACTTGTTGAGCTGCTCGATCGCGTACTGCGGATTGCGGATGCAGATGTTCTCGGTGATCTCGACCTCGATCTGGCCGGGCGAGATCCCGTAGCGCACCAGGGCGCCGCGCATCTTCTCGAAGAAGTCGCCGCGGTCCAGGTATTGCGGCGACAGGTTCAGCGACAGGCGCACGGCCTGGCCGCTGGCCAGGTTCCATTGCAGCATGTCGCGGCACAGGGCGCCGATCATCCAGTCCGAGATCGGCAGCATCAGGCCGTTCTCTTCGGCGAAGGGTAAAAATTCGCCGGCCGACAGCAGGCCGCGGGTCGGGTGGTTCCAGCGCATCAGCGCCTCGGCGCCGACGATGCGCCCGCTGGTCGAATCGATCTGCGGCTGGTAGTACATCTCCAGCTCGTTGTGCTCGAGCGCGCGGCGCAGCGCCTGCTCCAGCGCGATCTTCTGATGCGACACGTCGAGCATCGAGTTATGGTAAAAACTGTGGCCGTTCTTGCCCAGCGCCTTGACCTGGTACATCGCGATGTCGGCGTGGCGCAGCAGCTCGTCGATCGATTCGCCGTCGCCCGGATAGATGGCGATGCCGATCGAGGCCGAGATGTGCACCTCATGGCCATCGAGGTCGAAGGGACGGTGCAGGCTTTCCAGGAACTTGTCGGCGATGATGCGCGCGTCGTCGCGGTCGCGCAGTTCCGGCAGCACGATCGTGAATTCGTCGCCGCCCTGGCGCGCGATGGTGTCGCCCTTGCGCAGGCATTCCTTCAGGCGCAGCGCGGCCTGCTGCAGCAGCTCGTCGCCTTTTACATGGCCGAGCGTGTCGTTCACCAGCTTGAAGCGATCGAGGTCGATGAACATCACGGCCAGTTCGGTCTGCTTGCGCTTGGCCTGGATGACGGCCAGGCCGAGGCGATCCTTGAACAGGATGCGGTTCGGCAGATCCGTCAGGATGTCGTGGTAGGCCTGGTAGGAGATGACCTCCTCGGCCCGCTTGCGATCCGTGATGTCGCGCGCGACGCCATAGGTGCCGAAGAACTCCAGCTTCTGTACTTCGCTGTCGGGCACGTGCATGCCGATCGAGTTCAGCGAGATCGTCATCAGGGTATTGTTGAAGGTGCGGTCGCCGCTATTGTTTTTAGCTCCGCGGCACTTCAGGCGCAGCTCGACGTTGCGCGAGGCGCGTTCGTCGACTCGTCTCTCGTTGAAGACATAGCGTGCGCGCTCCAGGTCTTCGTCGTGCACCAGGATCGAGTAGTGCTTGCCGATCAGCTCATCGCGCGAAAAGCCGAGCAACTGGTAGGCGCGGTCGTTCACGAAGGTGAAGCGGCCTTCGTGGTTCAGCGTGTAGATGATATCCGGCGAGCTGTCGACCAGGTAGCGGTACATCTTCTCGGAGTTTTCCAGCTGCTGCGCCATGACCGAATTGGCCGCGGCCAGGCGGCGCTGCGCGAGCGCGTTGCCGACGGTTTTCATCAGCTCTTCGCGGCTGTAGGGCTTGCGCAGGTAGTCATAGGCGCCGCGCTTCAGTGCGCCGATGGCCGCCTCGATGCCCACTTCGCCGCTCATCACGATCACGTCGGCGTCGACGCCGCGCTCGTTCATGAAATCCATGATCTCGTGGCCGCCGATGTCGGGCAGGCGCAAGTCCAGCAGCACCAGGTCGAAGCGGCTGCGCGACAGGTGCGCGATCGCCTCGCTGCCCGAGCTGGCGGTGGTGAGATCGAAGCCGCGGCCGCGCAGCAGTTCGTAGAGCGACGCCAGCAGGCGCGGCTCGTCGTCGACCAGCAGCAGGCGCGGCTGGTTGAGGGTGTCTCCATGCACGGTGGATAAGGCCGGTTCCCCGTTAACGTGATACTCGTTCATCATGACCCTAAACAGAACCCAGGACGCGCGGCATCTTGGCCGGCGCCGCGCTGGCGCCGGCCCATGCCGGCAGCAGAATTTCGAATGCGGTACCGCCACGGCCGCTGCGGCAGGCGATCTGGCCGTTCAGTTTTTTCACCAGCCCGTGCACGATCGACAGGCCGATGCCGCGGTGGGCGCCGTCCTTCGTGCTGCGCACGCTGGAGAACAAATTGGCCATCACTTCCGGCGCCAGGCCGGGGCCGGTGTCGAGCACGGCCAGTTCGACGTACAGCTTGCGCTCGCGGTGCACATGGCCGCGGTTGACGATCTCGATGCGCCCGCCGCCGCTGCCCGCCAGCGCCTCGACCGCGTTCTTGACCAGGTTGACGAGGATCTGCTTGAGCAGGTCGGCTTCGCCCTCGACCAGGCGCGCATCCTCGCCCATGGCGGTCGCGATCTGCACGCTGCTTGGTACGAACTGGCCGGCGCGGAACAGGCGCACGACGTCCTCGGCCACCTTGGCCACGTCGAGCGGACGCGGGCCGGTCTCGATCGGCTTGACCTCGGCCAGGCTGCCGATCAGCTGGCCGACGCGGTCGATCTCTTCGTTCAGCACCGACATCTCGGTGGCGACCGGCTCCTGGCGCGCCAGCTTGCTGTCGAGGACACTCAGGTAATTCTTGATGATCGACAGCGGGTTGTTCACCTCGTGCACCACGCGGCGCGAGGCTTCGCGGTATTCCTCGGCGACGCTGGCGAGCTGGCGGCGCGCGTCGCCGCGCTCGCGCAGGGCCGTCTCGAGCGCACTGGCCGCCTGGGCGCCGAAGGACTGCAGGAAGCGCTCGCGCTTCTGGCAGCCGGCCACCTGCCAGGCCGCAACGCCGCCCACCATCACGCCGAGGCAGCGGTTGCCGGCCACCAGCGGCAGGCAGACCAGGCTGTCGGTGCCGAGCATGCGGAACAGCTGCTCTTCGGCCAGGCCCAGGGGCTGGCCTTCGCGCTGCACATAGGCGGTACGGCGTTCCAGCGCGGCGCCGGCGACCGGGCCGCCCTTGTTCAGGGGGATGGCGAATTCGGCGATGCGCTGGGTTGTGCCGCCGGGCGCGCCGATCAGCATCTGTCCGGTCGGATTCTCGAGCAGGATCACCGTGTTGTCGAAGTCGAACAGGATGCGCGCCGAGCGCGTCATCGATTCGAGCAGATCGGCTTCGCCCTGCTGGCGCGCGAAGGTCTGCCCCACTTCCGACACCAGCACCAGGTTGCGCACTTCTTCCTGCAGGCGCTGCTGCACCGGATCGAGCAGCGGCGCGGCATAGGCCGGCGGAGTCGGGATGTCGTCGGCGCCGGCCAGGTCGATGCCGAGATGGATGGCGGCCTTGTCGACCTGGCGCGCGGCGCCGGCCAGCATGGTCTCCAGCTCGCCCGCGTCCAGCCCGCACAGGGCCGCGCCGTCGTGCAGGGCCGGGATGTCGTCCGGGTGGTGCGACATCAGGTGCGCCAGGCGCACGATCCGGATCAGCGGGTGGGCCGACTCCAGGCGCTCGCTCGACTCGTGGTGGTACAGCACGGCGTCGGCCAGGAAGGAATCGAGCTGCCAGCGCTCGACCAGCCAGGCGCCCGCTTCGGCATGGGTGATCTGCAGGGTGCGCTGCTCGACCGCGCACAGATCCTCGTCGTCGAGCGCGGTGAAGTTGAAGGCGTATTCTTTCGGCGCGGTGGCAAGCAGGGCCAGGCGGCCGACATTGTGCAGCAGGCCGGCCAGGTAGGCTTCTTCCAGGTGCGGATAGTCGATGCGGCGCGCGATGTCGCGCGCGATCACGGCCGCGGCCAGCGAGCGCTTCCAGAAGGCGCGCAGGTCGGTGCTGCCCGAGTGCGGAAAACTGTTAAAGGTCTGGAAGACGGAATCGCTGATCACCAGCGTCTTGATCATGTCGGTACCGAGGGCCACCAGCGACTGCTCGAGGTTCACGCCGCGACCGTTGCGGTGGTAGGCCGAGCTGCTGGCGACGGCCAGCAGCTTGCCGGTCATGCCCGCGTCGTTGGCGATCAGGGCCGCCAGTTCGGGCATGCCGAGGTCGTCGGCCTGCAGGTGCCCGATCAGCTTGACGAGTATCTGCGGCATCGCCGGCAGCCGGGCAATCAGCAGGCGATTGCGGATATCCTGGTCTGGTTGGTGCATTGTCTCAAGCGACGCCACGGTACGGGGTTTTTGTTCGGGTGGCATTCCCGAACCGGGCTACCACGACATGACATTCATGCATCTCTGGATAAGAAGGCAATTTTCAGTCTTAATCCAGATCAAAAAGCCGTCTTAGCATATATACATTTCTGTTCGGGAACAATACTTTCTACAAAAAGTATGAATTTTCCAGGGGCAAACGATGCTTTTTGCACGAATTTATTGATTATTTGAAACAAATCGCCGATCGGCATTCCCCCTGTCTGTCCGGCACCGCCGCGCTACCCCTTGCGCGCCAGCACGCGCCGGTAATGGCGCGAGGTCAGCCAGAAGCCCAGCGCCAGCAAGGTGAACCCGGCCTGCCCCAGTGCCAGCGCCAGCACCGAGTGCGACAGCGCCGGTGCGATCATCCCAGCGACGATAGCGCCCAGCAGGGTGACGATGAAGGACTGGCAGGACGCGACCGTGCCGCGGATATGCGGGAACAGATCCAGCGCGAGCAGCGTGGCGCCCGGCGAGATGAGCGCGCTGCCGAAGGTGAAGAAGAACATCGGCAGCACCGTCCACGGCAGCGCCGGCGGCAGGAACAGGTGGTAGCCGACATTGAAGGTGACGGCGCCGAGCATGAAGGCAAAGCCGATCCCGATCTGGCGCGCGAAGCTGTACTTGCCGGCCATGCGGTTGGCCGCCATCGAGCCGAGGAAGATTCCGCTCACGGTCGGCACGAACAGCCAGGCGAATTGCGAGGGGCCCAGGCCCAGGTGCACCGGCAGCAGCACCGGCGACGCAGTAATGTAGAGGAACAGGCCGGCGAAGTTCAGGGCCGTGACGCCCGCCTTCATGTGGAACAGGAAGGAGCTGAAGATGGCGCTGTAGCTCTGCGCCAGGAAGCGCGGATTGAAGGGCTGGCGCTGCGCCTGCGGCACGGTTTCCGGCAGGTGCTTCCAGCACACCCAGCCCAGGATCAGGGTGTAGGCGCACAGCGCCAGGAAGATCGCGCGCCAGTCGAACCAGGTGACGATCCAGCCGCCCAGCACCGGCGCCAGCGCCGGCGCGATCGAGAAGATCATCGTCACCATCGACAGCAACCGTGCCGCCGGCGCATCCGAATACAGGTCGCGGATGATGGCGCGCCCGACCACGACCCCGGCCCCGGCCGAAACCCCCTGCAGAATGCGGAACACCCACAAATAGTGGACGGTGGAGGCCGCAGCGCAGCCGAAGGTGCCGATCGCGAATACGACCAGGGCGACCAGGATCACGTTGCGCCGCCCAAAGGCGTCCGATAGCGCGCCGTGCCACAGCACCATGCCGGCAAAGGCGAGCATGTAGGCCGTCAAGGTCTGCTGCACCTCGATCGACGACGCATGCAGGTTCGCCATGATCTGCGGGAAGGCCGGCAGATACGCGTCGATCGAGAACGGGCCGAGCATCGACAATCCCGCCAGCAGGGTCGCCAGGCCGCCGGCCGACAGCATGACGATCTTGTGCGGCGCCGGCAGGGGCACCGGGATCACCGGATCCTTGGGCAGCTGGTCGGGGTCGGTCGGCGGCAGCATCGATCAGCCCTGCGCCGGATCGGTTTTCGGCTTGGCTTCCTCACGGCGGTTGTAGCCGGCCACCATGTCGAAGCGGAACAGGCGGCACTCGAGGGCGCCGTTGAAGAACGGCGTCTTGCGCGCTTCCTTCAAACGCAGCAGCTTGGGAAGCGACAGGTCGGCCGTGAACAGGAACACCGTCCAGCCGGCGAAGCGCTGCTTGAGGGTGGTGCCGAGCGCGGAATAGAAGCTCACTGCCATCTCGTCCGGCGCCATGGTCGAATCGCCGCGCACGCCGATCCGCTCGCCGTACGGCGGGTTGGTCAGCAGGATGCCCGGGCCCTCGACCGGCGGACTCACGTGCTGGGCTTCGATCTGTTTCAGGGGGACGTCGAACAGGATGCCGGCGATTTTCAGGTTATGGCGCGTCATGGCGACCATGTCGCCCGAGATGTCGGAGCCGAAGATGGTCGGTTCGCTCGGCAGCGGATTGGCCTTGATCGCCGCCTTCATCTCCTGCCAGGCCTCGCGCTCGAAGTCGTGGAATTTTTCGAAGGCGAAGCGGCGCCGCGCGCCGGCCGGGATGCCCTGCACCATCTGCGCCGCCTCGATCAGGATCGTGCCCGAGCCGCACATCGGGTCAAACAAGGGCACGCCCGGCTTCCAGCCCGACACGCGCAGCATGCCGGCCGCCAGGTTCTCGCGCAGCGGCGCATCCCCCGTCTCTTCGCGCCAGCCGCGCTTGAACAGCGCCTCGCCCGAGGTGTCGAGATAGATGATGAAGTTGCGCTGGTCGAGGAAGCCGACGATGCGCATGTCCGGCTCGCGGGTGTCGACCGACGGACGCTTGTTGACCATGTCGCGAAAGCGGTCGCAGATCGCGTCCTTGATCTTCAAGGTCGTGAATTCCAGGCTTTTCAGGGGCGACTTCACTGCCGTGACGTCGACGCGGATCGTATGGTCGACGCCGAACCAGTCTTCCCAGCGCTGCTCGAGCACCAGGTCGTAGATGTCGTTCTCGTTGTTGTAGCTGCGCTGGCCCATGCGCATGAGCACGCGCGAGGCGATACGCGAGTGCAGGTTGACGCGGTAGGCGTCGACCAGGGTGCCGGAGCAGTGCACGCCGCCGGGCACCTGGTTGTGCACCTTCAGGGTCGGGCTGTGGGCCGTGGCGATTTCAAGGAGTTCTTCGGCAAGCGCCGCTTCCATGCCGCGCGGGCAGGGGCAGAAATAGGAGGTCATGGGGGTACCCTTTGTCCGTTGGTGAAAAAATAAAGCACCGGAAGCGCCGCCGCTGCCGGTGTTGGTGTTGGTGTTGGTGTTGGTGTTGGTGTTTGTTGCAATGTTCACATGGTGCGTCCACCCGAAGCAGGGTGGACGGCTATGCCGTCCACGCGTTCAACGCACGGATGAGTCGCGCGGATGACCTCGGTTCGAAAATTAAAACGGCTTGACGACCACCAGGATCACGATCAGCGCCAGCAGCACGACCGGCACCTCGTTAAACCAGCGGAACCAGGTATGGCTGCGCTTGTTCACGCCGGCCTCGAACTTCTTCAGGATCGACCCGCAGGCATGATGGTAGCCGATCGCCAGCACCACCAGCGCCAGCTTCGCATGCAGCCAGCCGCCCTTGATCCCGAAGCCCATCCATAGCCAGACACCCAGCAGCACGGCCGGAATCGCCAGCATCGTGGTGAAGCGGTAGAGGCGGCGCGCCATGCCCAGCAGGCGGGTGGTCGCCGCACTATTGGTTTCCTGCGCCAGGTTGACGTAGATGCGCGGCAGGTAGAACAGGCCGGCGAACCAGGAGGCGATGAAGATGATGTGGAAGGCTTTGATCCAGAGGTACATGCGGTTCCTTATGGTTTAACTACGAATCTCGCCGTGGCCGAAGACGACGTATTTTAATGAGGTCAATCCTTCCAGCCCGACCGGGCCGCGCGCGTGCAGCTTGTCGTTCGAGATGCCGATCTCGGCGCCCAGGCCGTATTCGAAGCCGTCGGCGAAGCGGGTCGAGGCGTTCACCATCACCGAGGCCGAGTCGACCTCGCGCAGGAAACGCAGCGCCGCGCTGTAGTCCTCGGTGACGATGGCCTCGGTGTGCTTCGACGAATAGCGGTCGATGTGATCCATCGCTTCGTCGATGCCGGCCACGACTTTCACGGCCAGGATCGGCGCCAGGTATTCGGTACTCCAGTCTTCTTCGCTTGCCGCCGCCAGGTGCGGATAGCCGGCCAGGATCGTCTGCGCTTCGGGGTCGGCGCGCAACTCGACTTCCTTCGTCTTGTACAGCTGCGCCAGTTGCGGCAGCACCGTGGGCGCCACCGAGCGCGCCACCAGCAGCGTTTCCATCGTGTTACACGTGCCGTAGCGGTGGCACTTGGCGTTGAAGGCGACCGGCAGCGCCTTGGCGATATCGGCCTTGTCGTCGATGTAGACGTGGCAGATGCCGTCCAGGTGCTTGATCATCGGTACCGTCGCTTCCTCGATCAGACGTGCGATCAGGCCCTTGCCGCCGCGCGGGACGATGACGTCGACATACTGCGGCATCGTGATCAGGGTGCCGACGGCGGCGCGGTCGGTGGTGTCGACCACCTGCACCGCGTCCAGCGGCAGCCCGGCTTTGCTCAGCCCTTCGGTGACGAGTCTGGCCAGCGCGCGGTTGCAGTGGATCGCCTCTGAACCGCCGCGCAGGATGGCCGCGTTGCCGCTCTTGATGCACAGGCCCGCCGCGTCGACCGTCACGTTCGGGCGTGCCTCATAAATGATGCCGATGACGCCCAGCGGCACGCGCATCTGGCCGACCTGGATGCCGCTCGGGCGCGACTTCATGTTCGAGATTTCGCCGACCGGATCGGGCAGCGTCGCGATCTGGCGCAAACCTTCCACCATGGTCGCGATCGCGCCGGGGGACAGGGCCAGGCGCTCGAGCAGCGCCGGCGCCAGGCCGGCGGCGCGCGCGGCGTCGAGATCGAGCTGGTTCGCCGCGGTCAGTTGGGCCGCTTCGCGCTCGATGGCTTCGGCAATGTGAAGCAGCGCGCGGTTGCGCGTCGCGCCGTCCGCCCGCGCCATCGCGCGCGATGCCGCACGGGCGTTGCGGCCCAGCGTGTGCATGTAGTCGGTGATGTTCATCGTACAGATTCCAGGTAGGGTGGGCGCCCCGTGCCCACGCGTGAAGCATGCGTCGTGTTGACGTTTATTGAGCGTCGCGTCTGCTCATCGTTTACGCGTGGGCACAGGGCGCCCACCCTACCGCGCCACCTTCAAGGCCAGCTGCAGCATCGCATCCCACGCATCGCCCGCGAAGGCCTTGGCCCGTAAACCCTTGACCATCTTGTCGACCTGCGCCGCCTCCTGCAGCGCGCCTTCCAGGGTGGACAGCGAAATGCGGCGCAAGGCCGGTTCCATCATCCGCTCGCGCGGCCCCCAGATCCGGTATTCCTTCAACAGCGCGCCCAGCGGCCGCCCTTGCGCCATCCCGGCTTTCAATTTTAACAGCGTGCGGATTTCTTCGGAGACGGCCCACAAGACGAGCGGCAAGGCTTCGCCCTCCCCTTTCAGCCCCTCGAGCATGCGTGCCAGGCGCGCCGGGTCGCCGGCCAGCATCGCTTCCGACAATTTGAAGACGTCGTAGCGCGCCACGTTCAGCACCGCGTCCTGCACCTGCTCGAAGCTGAGCTTGCCCGGCTCGTGCAGCAGGCCCAGCTTCTGGATTTCCTGGTGCGCGGCGAGCAGGTTGCCCTCGACCCGGTCGGCGATGAAATCGAGCGCCGTGCGCTCGGCGCTCTGCCCTTGCGCGGCCAGGCGCATGCCGATCCAGCCCGGCAGCTGCGCCCGTTCCACGTTCGGGATCTCGATGTAGACGGCGGCCTGCTGCAGCGAGGCCACCCACGAGGCCTTGGCCGTCTGCCAGTCGAGTTTCGGCAGCGTGATCAGGGTGAGGTTGTCGGGACTGAGATCCTTCGCATAGGCCTGCAGGGCGGCGCTGCCGTCCTTGCCGGGCTTGCCGCTCGGGATGCGCAGCTCGATCAGCTTCTTGTCGCCGAACAGGGACAGCGCCTGGTTCGCCGCCAGCAGCTCGCCCCACTTGAAGGTGCGCTCGACGGTGAGCACGTCGCGCTCGGTATGACCGGCCGCGCGCGCGGCGCGCCGGATCTTGTCGGCCGCTTCCAGCGCCAGCAGGTGCTCGTCGCTGGTGATCACGTACAGGGGCGCCAGCCCCTTCGCCAGATGGGGCTCGAGCGCTTCAGGCCTTAACTGCATCAGGTTCTCGCTGCGCTCATTGCGCCTTCAGGGCGGCCAGGCGGCGCATGATCTGCTGCACCAGGTCGGACTGCATGTCGCGGTACAGCAGCGCTTCCTCGCCTTCCTTGGCCAGCAGGGCTTCCTCGCTGAAGGCGAGGTTGCGGCGCAGCGTGATCTCGGTCGGCCCCAGCAGCAGGTTGCCGGTGGCGTCGCGCACCTGGAACACCAGCGTGTAGCTGAGCAGGTATTCGCGCACGCGCCCCAGGTTGTTCAGCGACAGGATCGCCTTGTTGCGCGCCTCGGAGAGCACTTCGAAGCGCGCCTGCGCGCCCTCCGGCTTGGGGGCGATGACGACCTTGTCGCCGGCGCGCAGGTTGCGCTTGAGCTCATTGCCCAGCGGAGACGTGTCCGGGAAGGCCAGGTAGATGCTCGAGAAAGGCATGTTGTAGGCGCCGTCCGAGCCACGCAGATGGAAACCGCAGGCGGTCAGCGTGGTGGCCAGCGTAGTGGTCAACAGCAGCGCCGCACAGGCGCGCGCAAAGGATGGGAAATGGGCGCGCATGCCTTACACCACGATGTTGACGAGTTTGCCGGGGACGACGATGACCTTCTTCGGCGTGCCTTCGATGAACTTCTGGACGGCCTCGGAGGCCAGCGCCGCCGCTTCGATCGCGGCCTTGTCCGCCTCTTTCGGCACTTTCACCGAACCGCGCAGCTTGCCGTTCACCTGGATCATCATCTCGATCTCGGCCTGCTCCAGCGCGGCAGGGTCGACTTCCGGCCACTGCACGTCGAGGATGTCGCCGTAGGTCTTGGCAAAGCCCAGTTCCTGCCACAGCGCGTGGGTGATGTGCGGCGCCACCGGGTTCAGCATGCGCAGGAAGATCGAGAAGCCTTCGGCGATCACGGCATCGCCCGCCACGCCCTCGGCCAGCTTGGCCTGTTCCAGCGTGTTGAGCATCTTCATGCAGGCCGAAACGACCGTGTTGTACTGGATGCGTTTCAGGTCGTAGTCGGCCTGCTGCAGCACCTTGTGCACTTCGCGGCGCAGGGTTTTATGCGCTTCCTCGAGCGTGCCTTGCTGCTGGCCGGCCACGGTGTCAGCCAACCCCGCTGCGATGCGCTCGCGCTGGGCATATCCGTAGGCCCAGACGCGGCGCAGGAAGCGGCTCGCGCCCTCGACGCCGCTGTCCGACCATTCCAGGGTCTGCTCCGGCGGCGAGGCGAACATCGTGAACAGGCGCGCGGTGTCGGCGCCGTACTGCGCGATCTGCGCTGCCGGGTCGATGCCGTTGTTCTTCGACTTCGACATCTTTTCGGTGCCGCCGATGGCGACCGGCTGGCCATCCGCCTTCAGGATCGCGCTCTGCGGGCGGCCCTTGTCGTCGAAGGTCAGCTCGACATCGGCCGGATTGAACCAGGTTTTTTTACCGGACGCGTCGTCGCGGTAATAGGTTTCGTTCAGCACCATGCCCTGGGTGAGCAGGTTCACGAAGGGCTCGTCGAACTTCACCAGGCCGAAGTCGCGCATGACCTTCGTCCAGAAGCGCGCGTACAGCAGGTGCATGACGGCGTGTTCGATGCCGCCGATGTACTGATCCATCGGCATCCAGTAATCGTTGCGCGCGTCGACCATGGCGTCGTTCGAGCCCGGCGAGGTATAGCGCATGTAGTACCAGGACGAGTCGATGAAGGTGTCCATCGTGTCGGTTTCGCGGCGCGCCGGCTTGCCGCACTTCGGGCAATCGCACTTCAGGAAGGCCTCGTCCTTGTTGAGCGGATTGCCGGTACCGTCCGGCACCAGGTGCTCGGGCAGCACGACCGGCAGGTCAGCTTCCGGCACCGGCACCACGCCGCACGCGGCGCAGTGGATCATCGGGATCGGCGTACCCCAGTAGCGCTGGCGCGAGATGCCCCAGTCGCGCAGGCGGAACGTCACCTTCTTGTCGCCCAGCTCCTGCGCGGCGAGGTCGCCCGACACGGCATTCACGGCCGCGGTGTAGTCCAGGCCGTCGTACTTGCCCGAGTTGATGGTGCGGCCGGTTTCCTTGTCGCCGTACCACTCCTGCCAGGCGTCCAGGCTGAATTCCTGGCCTTCGACGGCGACCACCTGCTTGATCGGCAGGTCGTATTTTTTGGCGAATTCGAAATCGCGCTCGTCGTGGCCCGGCACGCCCATCACGGCGCCGTCTCCATAGGTGATCAGGACGTAGTTGCCGACCCAGACCGGGATCTGCTCGCCCGAGACCGGGTGCGTGACGGTCAGACCCGTCGGCATGCCCTTCTTCTCCATCGTCGCCATGTCGGCTTCGATGACGGAACCGAGCTTGCACTCGGCGATGAAGGCAGCCAGTTCCGGATTGTCCCTGGCCGCGTGCTGGGCCAGCGCGTGTTCCGGCGCCACGGCGCAGAAGGTCACGCCCATGATGGTGTCGGCGCGGGTGGTGAAGACGTAGAGTTTGCCGTCGTTGATCAGTTCACCGGCATCGTCCATGACGACGTGCGGGAAGGCGAAGCGCACGCCGACCGACTTGCCGATCCAGTTGGTCTGCATGGTGCGCACGCGCTCCGGCCAGCCCGGCAGCTTGTTGTCGACGAAGTCGAGCAGCTCATCGGCGTAATCCGTGATGCGGACGTAGTACATCGGGATTTCGCGCTTCTCGATCGGCGCGCCCGAACGCCAGCCCTTGCCGTCGACGACCTGCTCGTTGGCGAGCACGGTCTGGTCGACCGGATCCCAGTTCACGGTGCCGGTCTTCTGGTAGATGATGCCCTTCTCCAGCATCTTGAGGAACATCCACTGGTTCCACTTGTAGTATTCCGGCTTACAGGCCGTCATCTCGCGCGACCAGTCGATGGCCAGGCCCATCGATTCCATCTGCCCGCGCATGTGAGCGATGTTCGAATAAGTCCACTCGGCCGGCGGCACGTTGTTCGCCATGGCCGCGTTCTCGGCCGGCATGCCGAAGGCATCCCAGCCCATCGGCATGAGCACGTTGTAGCCGTTCATCCGCAGGTAGCGGTACATCACGTCGTTGATCGTATAGTTGCGCACATGGCCCATGTGCAGCTTGCCGGACGGGTAAGGCAGCATCGAGCAGGCGTAGTATTTACCCTTAGGGAAACGCGGATCGTGCTCGACCGCCTTATAGGCATCGATCGATTTCCAGTACGCCTGCGCGGCCTGTTCAACTTCGGCGGGACTATATTTATCTTGCATGATGTTCTGCGGACGAATGTGGGAAGGTGGAAAGCGGACGCTTTAGCAGAACATTATACTGGTTCATCTTGCACCGCGGCGAAGCGCGGAAACGGCGATTTTGCCGCCGGCCTGATCACACCTTGCAGTGCGCGTAGGTCGTATCGAACCAGCCGTCGGCATGGCAGCGGCCGTCCAGCACGGCGCGCACCCGGGCCACGCGCAGCGCGTAGGCGGCCGGGTTGCGTTGCGGATGAAATTCGTTCGGCGCCTTGATCATGGCAATTAGCCCCAGCGATTCGTCGGTGCCGAGCGCCGCCAGGGGTTTACCGAAATAGGCGCGCGCCGCAGCTTCCAGGCCGCGCAGCTGCCGTCCCTCGTGCCGTCCCATGTAGACGGTTGCGGTATAGATCGCCAGTTGCTGCTGCTTGGAGGCGTGGGCGTCGAGCACGAGCGCCATCGTGTCGCGGCCGAGATCGATTTTCCGGCAGCAGTCGAACACGGCGCGGTAGAAGCGCTGCATCCCGCCCTGCACGCCCGTCAACGGGGCGCCGTACAGGAACAGGTCGCGCGCGACGGCCGACGAGAGGGTGGCGGCGCCCTGGCCGTCGGCCAGGCTCAAGCCGGGGTGGACAAAGAAGACCGGGTCTTCGACCGTCAGCAGGATGCCCAGCTGGAGCGGTGACAGCGGCGCCTTTTGCGTTTCCGGATAGGGCGCCAGCAGCGTGTCGACGCAGGACGCGGCCCAGAACGCGGCGATGGCGAGGTAGGCCAGCAGCAGCGCGGCGGTGGCGGTCAGCGCCAGCAGCACCCGGCCGAACCGGGTCATGAAGGAAGTTGGTAGAGCACGTCCCGGCTTAACGCAATACCAGTTCGAGGGCCGGCTTCTCGCCGTAATCCTCATAGCGCTCGTTGATGCCGCCGACGCAGAACACGATCTCGTCGACCAGATCCGGCAGGCGCGCGCGCAGGGCGGCGCTGTCGGTGATGACGATTTCCAGGACTTCGTCCGGCTGCAGGCGGAACTTGGTCATGTTCTCGTCGTCGCGCAGGTAGCTCAGGCAATCGACCCAGGTGTCGATGGTGTCGCCGCTGGCCGTGTGGAAGCCGAACGCGCGCCGGCTCTCGGCCAGGAACGAGGCTTCGTTGACGATCGCGGCGCCGTTCAGTTCTGCCACTGCCATGGTCAGCCTTTCAGAGAGAGGACGTCCTGCATGTCGTACAGGCCGTTCGCCTTGTCGGCGATGAAGCGCGCGCCGCGCAGGGCGCCGTGCGCGTAGGTCACGCGGCTGCTCGATTTATGGGTGATCTCGATGCGCTCGCCGGTGCCGGCGAAGAGCACCGTGTGGTCGCCGACGATGTCGCCGCCGCGCACGGTGGCGAAGCCGATGGTCGACGGATCGCGTTCGCCGGTCACACCTTCGCGGCCGTAAACGGCGCATTCCTTCAAGTCGCGGCCGAGGGCGTCGGCGATGACCTCGCCCATTTTCAGGGCAGTGCCCGAAGGCGCATCGACCTTGTGGCGGTGGTGCGCCTCGATGATCTCGATGTCGTAGCCTTCGTTGAAGCTTTTCGCCGCCATCTCCAGCAGTTTCAGGGTGACGTTCACGCCCACGCTCATGTTCGGTGCGAAGACCACGGCGACTTGTTCGGCGGCGGCGGCGATCGCCGCCTTGCCCGCGTCGTCGAAGCCGGTGGTGCCGATCACGATCTTGACCTTGTTGGCGGCGCAGAAGGCCAGGTGCTGCAGCGTGCCTTCGGGGCGCGTGAAATCGATCAGGCAGTCGGCGCCGGCCAGCGCGCGCGCGAGATCCGACTCGATCACGACGCCGGTCAGCTGGCCCGAGAAGGCGCCGGCATCGTGGCCGATGAAGGGAGAACCCGCGACGTCGAGGGCGCCGGCCAGCACGGTGTCGGGAGCGGCGGCGATCGCCTCGATCAGCATGCGGCCCATGCGCCCACTGGCGCCGGCGACCGCGATTTTCAGTTGCGTCATGACAGTCTTACGGGGTGTTCGAGGAGGTGGCGGGCGTGGCCGCTTTCGACGGCTCGACCGGACGGACGGCGCCGGTGGCGGCGGCTTCGGCCTTTTGCGCCTGCTTGGCCGCGTTCTTGGCCGGGCCGGCGATGCGGTCGATGTATTCGCGCTCGGTCGGCAAGTTGCCGCCTTCGAAGCGCTCGACCACGTCGTCCTTGAAGAAGACGGTGACGCGGCTGGTGGTCAGCTCGCCGTTGCCGCGCGCCAGGTAGAACGGGTAGTCCCAGCGGTTGGCGTGGAACATGTCGGTCAGGAGCGGCGTGCCGAGCAGGAAGCGCACCTGCTCGCGGGTCTGGCCGACCTTCAGCTGGTTGAGCATTTCTTGCGAGACGAAGTTGCCTTGCTGGATGTCCGGACGGTAGGGCGAGAAAATCCACAGGAATTTCTGCAGTTTGGTGCCCTGGGTCGTTTGCGCACCGGCATTGGCCAGCGAGGCCGACAGGCCGGCATTGCTTTGCAGCGCCTCCGCGGACGTATTCACCGGTGCGGCCGGGCGGGTCTGGTTGCGCCAGGATGCGCAGCCGGACAGCAGCAGCGTGCAGGCCAGGCCCGCGGCGAGCATGGCACGGGCCTGGGGACGGCGGACTACGCGATGAACATCGGCATCAAAGTGACGCATAAGTAACCTCAAAACGTTTAAGCGGGAGCATCCAAAACGCTATATCATAAAGCACTCCGCCCATTCACGAGTAACAAACATGAGTAACAGTCCCACCGACCTGAAGGCGAGCGGCCTGAAGGCGACCCTGCCGCGCCTGAAGATCCTTGAAATTTTCCAGAATAGCGAAGTGCGGCACCTGACGGCGGAAGACGTCTACAAGATCCTGCTGGCCGAGAACATGGACGTCGGCCTGGCCACCGTGTACCGGGTGCTGACCCAGTTCGAACAGGCTGGCCTGCTGAACCGCAATCACTTCGAAACCGGCAAGGCGATCTATGAACTGAACGCCGGCTCGCACCACGACCACCTGGTCTGCCTCGATTGCGGCCATGTCGAGGAATTCTTCGACGAAGAAATCGAATCGCGCCAGAACAAGATTGCGGCCGAACGCGGTTTCAAGATTGCCGAGCACGCGCTGGCGATCTACGGGCATTGCATCAAACCGGCCTGTCCGCATCGCGGCGGCTGATCCGTCCATCCGCAATGAACGACGGCGCCGATGGCGCCGTTTTTTGTTCAGGAACGCGAAACAGACCTGTAGGGTGGGCGGATTCTCCGCCTACCCTACGAACTGCTCAACGCGTTGGACAGCAGCTTCGCCGTGATGTCCACAATCGGAATCACCCGCTCGTAGGCCATGCGCGTCGGCCCGATCACGCCCAGGGTGCCGACGATCTTGCCGTTCACCTCGTAGGGCGCGGTGACCACGCTCATTTCGTCCATCGGCACCAGCTTCGATTCGCCACCGATAAAGATCTGCACGCCGCCGGCCTTGCTGGAGACGTCGAGCAGCTGCATCAGGCCGGTCTTCTGCTCGAACATCTCGAACAGCTGGCGCAGCGAACTCATGTTCGAGGACAGGTCGGACACCGACAATAAATTACGCTCGCCGGAGATGACCATCTCCTCGCTGCCTTCGGCCATCGCCTCGCTGCCCGCCTCCACCGCAGTCTGCATCAGGCCGCCGATGTCGTCGCGCAGCTGGCGCAATTCGCCGGTCAGGCGGTTGCGCACTTCGTCGAAGGTGAGGCCGGCGAAATTCTGGTTCAGGTAATTGGCCGACTGCACCAGCTGCGCCGGCGTGTAGTCGACCTCGGTGAGCAGCAGGCGGTTCTGGACGTCGCCGCGCGGGTCGACGATGACGAGCAGGATGCGCCGCTCGGACAGGCGCAGGAATTCGATTTGCTGGAACACGGATTCGCGGCGCGGGCTTTGCACGACGCCGGCGAACTGCGTCAGCGAGGACAGCATCTGCGCCGCGTTGGCGATGAGTTTTTGCGGCTGCTGGACACATAGGCGCATGCGCTCGGCGTCGACGCCATGCTGGCCATCGAGGTGCTGCACCGTCAGCAGGGTGTCGACGAACAGGCGGTAGCCGCGCGGCGTCGGCACCCGGCCGGCCGAGGTGTGTGGGCTGGCGACATAGCCCATTTCCTCGAGGTCGGCCATGATGTTGCGGATCGTGGCCGGCGACAGATCGAGGCCCGATATTTTCGACAGCGCACGCGACCCGACCGGCTGGCCGTCGGCAATATAACGCTCGACGAGGGCTTTCAGCAGGGTTTGGGCTCGGGGTTCAAGTTGCATGGGGATTGGTGGCGCGCAGAATGGTTGCGCGTCTATTATGCACCCTCAAGCGCACTCTGTGGACTCATGCGTGCTCGCGCTTCAGCCAGTCGAGCAATCCATCGAAATTGGCGACGATCGCATCCGGCCGCACGCCCTCTTCCAGGTGGCGCCGGCTGGCGGTGCGGTTCATCCAGACCGCGCGCAGGCCGGCGCGCTGGGCGCCCTGCACGTCGAGCAGAAGGTCGTCGCCGACGTGCACCGCGTCCTGGGGCGCCACGCCGAGGGCGGCGCAGGCGGCGTGGAAGATGGCGGCATCCGGCTTGGCGCGCCCGAAACTGGGCGCCGCCACCGAGACGTGGAAATGGTGGGCCAGGCCGATCGTCTGCAGGTCGGCATTGCCGTTGGTGACCGAGCCGATCAGCACGCGCCCTTTCAGGCGCAGCAGGCCGGGCAGCACGTCGTCGTAGGGGATCACGGCGTTACGGGCGGCGAAGAATTCGGTCATCGCCAGTTCGACCTTGTCGGCATCCTCGCCGGCTTGTTCGAAAGCGGCCACCAGGCCGGCGCGGCGCAGGGCGCCGAGGTCGAGCTGGAATTCGGGGCGGCGCGCCAGCAATTCGAGGCGGGCCTGGCGCAGGCTGTCGATGGTGAAGCGTTCGGCCACGCGCGGCGCGTTGCTGGCAAGCCAGGCGAACAGCGTCTGCTCGGCCTGCACGATGACGGGTGCGATCGGCCACAGCGTATCGTCGAGGTCGAACAGGAGGGCTTTGGGCCAGGGGCGGCGGGTGGAAGGCTTCATCGCGGGTGGTCGTATGGGTGAGCCAAGCATAGCGAGGCCAGCGGCGAAATGCAAACGCGGCACGGATGGCGAAACCGTGGCAGTGCCGAAAGGACAGCCCGGTTACACCGTGATACAAAGCCTAATGAGCCCGGCCCTTGTCAAATGCTCTAAAATGATGGGCAAACTTCTACCATGCGGCCTGGCGCCTCGCTATTGCGTGCCCTGCCCTTCCCCTTTTTTGGAGAAATTATGATTCGTTCCCCCCTGCGTGCCGGCATCGCGCTGGCATGCGCGCTCAGCCTGTCCGCCTGCGGCGGCGGCGATGGTGATGTCTACGTCGGCGGCCAGGCATTCGGCGTGACCAAGGCCGGCCTGGTGCTGACCAATAATGGCGGCGACGACCTCCCGGTGCCGCCTCCGGGCGGCGAATTCTTCTTCCCGACCCGCGTCGAGACCGATTCCGGCTACAACGTGCAAGTCAAGGCCGTGCCACCGAACGTCGACGGCATCGCCAACTGCGTCGTTACCCGCGGCACCGGCAAGGCGGTCTTCACGATCAACACCATCCGCGTGAACTGCAAGATCCGCACGCACAAGCTCAGCGGCAACATCGTCGGCCTGAACGGCGCGACCGGCCTGGTACTGGTGAACGGCACCGACAAGCAGACGATCACGCCGAACGGCACCAATCCGCAAGGCTTCGCCATGGCCGAAGTGACGGAAGACCTGCCATACGGGATCGCGATCCTGCAGCAGCCGGACGGACGCACCTGCAGCGTCGAGAATGCGACCGGCACGATGCGCGAGACCGACGTCGGCAATGTCGTCGTGCGTTGCGTCTAATAATTCTGGAGGTTAATTTGAAGAAATCGATTCTGGCGCTGTGCGCGCTGACCCTGGCAGCCGGCCTGTCCGCCTGCGGCGGCGGCTCCTCGGACTTTACCATCAGCGGCACGGTGACCGGCCTGGAGCATCCGGGCCTGATCCTGACCAATAACCTGAGCGACGACCTTCCGGTTGGCCCGCTGGGCAAAGACGACAAGGGCAACGTCCGCAACGTGACTTACCAGTTCGGCAAGCAGCTCAGTTATGGCGATACCTACAACGTCACCATCAAGAAGCAGCCCGACCACCAGAAATGCGAGCCGGGCGGCGGCACTGCCGAAACGGCCGGCCGGCTGTCGGTCATCAATGCCGTGTTCAACTGCGTACTGTCCAGCCATACCATCGGCGGCACGATCACCGGCCTGAACTCCGATGGCCTGATCCTGAACAACGGCGGCAACCAGTTTATCGCGAACAAGAATACGACAACCAATGCGTATCCGGGCGAGTTCACCTTCGGCGCTCCCGTCGTCTATGGCACCACTTACGGTGTGACGGTGCTGGCGCAGCCGAAGAACGAGATCTGCACGGTCAGCGGCGGCGTCGGCGAAATGAAGGACGATGATGTGAAAACGATCGTGGTTACCTGTACTGCCAGACCGCCCGCGGCAGCCTGATTTGAGACATTCACAACATCTATGTCGATTATTCCGAAAGAAAATTAGACGTATATGTTGTAGCGCAGCATAATTGCACCTGTCTCCTCCAACTCTCCTCAGAAAAGAATTGGATTTAGGCCCACCCGCAACGGTGGGCCTTTTTTTTCGCCTGCGCTCCGCAGATTCGGATCAGCCAAACTTGGTGGCCGGCGCCAGGCGCTTGCCGGTGACCTTCACGACCGCCATCTTCTCGCTGCCCACGGAGACCATGGTATCGGCGCGCACCTGCGCCTTGTAGCTCTCAGCGCTGGCGTAGGTCGTGCCGAGCACGGCGAATGCGGCGACCAGGAACAGCGTTTCCATGTGTTTGAGGACGTTCATTTCAGGCTCCCTTCGGTTGGATGGTTGCCCTGTCGCGTCTGCGTTCGGGCTGTCGATGGGAGTACTTTAGCGATCACCCTCCCCGCCTTCCATCGGCGTGCGACGAACTGCGCAAAGGGCGCGACGAAACGCGGGAAATGGCGATATAACGCGATTGTGCAGCGCGTCAGGGATGCGTATCGAAAGGGAGTACGGCGCCAGCGCACCGTAACGTGGGCTCAAAAGCCCACGCCACATCAAACCGGCTTCAGGATATTCGCCAGCGCCACATACTGCTCCAGGCTGACGTTTTCCGGGCGCACGCCCGGATCGATGCCGGCTTCCACCAGCTGCGCCTCGGTGAACATGCCCGCCACGCAGTTGCGAATGACCTTGCGACGCTGCGAGAAGGCCTTCTGCACCACGGCTTCCAGGGTCGGGCCATCGACGGCGAGTTTTCTTCGGGTCGGCACCATGCGCACAATGGCCGAGTCGACCTGGGGCGGCGGATCGAAGGCGGTCGGCGGGACGATGAACAGCAGCGCCATGTCGTAGCGCCATTGCAGCATCACCGACAGGCGCCCGTAGGCCTTGGTGCCGGGTTCGGCCACCATGCGCTCCACCACTTCCTTCTGCAGCATGAAATGCTGGTCTTCGACCAGGTCGGCGAATTCGGCCAGGTGGAACAGCAGCGGGCTCGAGATGTTGTACGGCAGGTTGCCGACCACGCGCAGTTTCTTCCCTTCCGGCACCGGCAGCGCGCCGAAATCGAATTTCAGGGCGTCGGCCGAGTGCACCGTCAGCTTGGCCGGTGGATAGGCCTTTTCGAGGCGCGCCACCAGGTCGCGGTCGAGTTCCACCACGTGCATGTGGTCGAGTTCCTTGAGCAGCAGCGCCGTCATCGCCGCCAGGCCAGGGCCGATCTCGACCATCGTCTCGCCGCGGCGCGGGTCGATCGCCTCGATGATGTTGCCGAGGACGTGATTATCGGTCAGGAAGTTCTGGCCAAAGCGCTTGCGTGCTACGTGTTTCATTTACTCTTTCGTTGATTGTGTGGCGCGGCTGGCGCCTTTACTTGCAGCTACCATGCCCATGGCGGCGCGGATCGCCTCTTCCATGCTGCCGCAGTCGGCCAGGCCCAGCCCCCGGGCCGCCAGGTCGAGCGCGGTGCCGTGGTCGACCGAGGTACGGATCAGGGGCAGGCCGAGCGTGACGTTGATGCCGCGCCCGAAGGTCGCGTGCTTCAGCACCGGCAAACCCTGGTCGTGGTACATGGCGAGCACGCAGTCGGCGTCCTGCAGGTACTTCGGCTGGAACAGGGTGTCGGCCGGATACGGCCCGCGCGCATCGATGCCGCGCGCCTGTGCCGCCGCCAGGCTTGGCCCGATGACCTCGATCTCCTCGCGCCCCAGGTAGCCGTTCTCGCCCGCATGCGGATTCAGGCCGGTGACCAGGATGCGCGGCGCGGCGATGCCGAATTTATCGCGCAGGTCGGCGTGCAGGATGTCGAGCACGCGCGCCAGGCCGTCCTGCGTGATCGCATCGGGCACGGCGCGCAGCGGCAGGTGGGTCGTGGCCAGCGCCACACGCAGGTAGGGCTGACGCAGATTCGGCTGATTATCTGCCGGCTGGCCGGCCAGCATCATCACCACTTGCGGGGTGGCCGTCTTGTCGGCCAGGTATTCGGTGTGGCCGGAAAACGCGACGCCGGCCTCGTTGATCGTGCTCTTTTGCAGGGGCGCGGTGACGATGGCGTCGAACCAGCCGGCGCGCACGCCTTCCAGCGCCAGGTCGAGCGTGGCGAGCACGGCGCGGCCGTTTTCCTTGTCGAGCGTTCCGGGCACGACGTGGGCCGCGAGCGGCACGTCGACCACGGCAATGCGCTCGCGGCCGAAATGCGGCAAGCCGCCGTTACGCAGCGCCTGGATCGAGAGCGCCGCCAGGCGGATGCTTGGATCGATCAGGCTGGCGGTGAGCGCGAGAAAGGCAGCGTCGCCGACCAGCACGCAGTTGGCCTGCTCGCGCAGCGCCCAGGCCGCGCGGATCGAGATCTCGGGTCCGATGCCGGCCGGTTCGCCGACGGTGATGGCCAGCGTCGGACGCTCGATCTTCGGCACGGCCACGGCGTCAGGCTTCCTCGCGGTACTCGACGTAGGCGCGGTCGCGCACTTCGCGCGCCCAGTCCTCGAAGGCTTCGCCGAGTTTGCGCTCGCGGATCACCTGGCGTGCGCGCAGGCGTTCCTTTTCCTTGCTCTGGTCTTCGGTCTTGCGTTCGAGGACTTCGATCAGGTGGAAGCCGAAAGGCGATTCGACGACGTCGGACAGCTGGCCCGGCTTGAGGGCGTCCATCGCGGTCACGAATTCCGGCACCACGTCTTCCGGCACGATCCAGCCCAGGTCGCCTCCCTTGGCGGCCGTGCCGTCCTGGCCGTTCTGGCGCGCCATGTCTTCGAAACTGGCCGATTTGCTCTCGATTTTCGCCTTGATTTCGGCCAGCTTGGCTTTCACCTGGGCGGCCGGCATGGCCGGCGTCGGTTTCATGAGGATCTGGCGCACGCGGGTCTGCTGCACCAGCGCCTGCTGCGGCGCCTGGGCCTGGGCCTGGCTGCGCTTGTCGTTGAGCCTGACGATGTGGAAGCCGGTATTGCTCTTGATGACAGGGGTGACCTGGCCCGGGCTCAGCTTGCGCAGCTCGTCGGAGATGAGCTGCGGCAGGCGATCCGGATCGCGCCAGCCGATCACGCCGCCCTTCAACGCGTCGGGCGCGTCGGAATAGGTGGCGGCGATCTTGGCGAAGTCGGCGCCGGTACGCAGCTGGCGCATGACTTCGTCGGCACGCGCGCGGCGCGCGGCGATCTGTTCGGGCGTGGCATTGACCGGGATGCCGACCAGGATCTGCGAGAGATCCATCTCGACCTTCTCGGCCGCGGCGGCCTTTTCGGCGGCGAGATAGGTGTCGATCTCGGCGTCCGACACCTGGATCTTGCTGTCGACCTCGTGCTCGCGCAGGCGCTGCAGCATGATCTCGTTGCGGATCTCTTCGCGGAACTGGGCGAAGGTCAGGCCTTCCTTTTCCATCTGGTTGCGCATGTCCTGCACCGACATCTTCTGGCCTTCGGCGATGCGGCCGATGGCGGCGTCGAGCTCGCGGTCGACGACGCGCACGCCCATCTCCTTGGCCATCTGCAGCTGGGCGCGTTCGACGATCATCGATTCGATGACTTGCCGTTCGAGATCGGCCTGCGAGGGCAGCTGGGCATTCTGCGAGCGCAGGCGCTGGACGATCTGGCCGACGCGGTTGCGCACTTCGTTCCTGGTGATGACTTCGTCGTTGACCACGACCCGGATCGAATCGATGACATTGGCGCTGCTCGATGCCGGCGGCAGGAAACCGCTGCCGGGCGCCGCCGGCGCTTGCGCTGCAGGCTGCGCGGCGGCGGCCGACTTCGCTTCTTGCGCCAGGACGGCGTTGGCCGTGAGCGCGCTCAGCAGCGCCGCTGCGAGCTTAAGGTGATGCAAACGGGTAGTACGCATAGTCTGGGAAGCACTCATTCAGGTCAAAAATCATCCGTGTCCCGGTCAGGGACGGCCGACGTTGCTGTTCAGCCGCGTATAGCCGGGAATACTCTTATAAAACGACTCCAGCGGGTTGCCC
The DNA here is from genome assembly GCF_001424165.1 of Massilia sp. Leaf139. Taxonomy (GTDB): domain Bacteria; phylum Pseudomonadota; class Gammaproteobacteria; order Burkholderiales; family Burkholderiaceae_D; genus Telluria. The sequence continues at coordinate 276,274 of NZ_LMOJ01000025.1, read as the reverse complement.
ACCCCGAGACGCGACAGGCCATTGAGCTCGAGCTGGAAGAACGTCGACGTCGACGTCGCCTGGGCCGTCGTCACGAAGCGCTGCGCGCCCAGACGGAAAACCCAGCAATCGGCTTTGTACTCCAGACCGAGCAGGCTGTCGAGCAGCTTGTGGTCGCGCAGCGAGTAGCTGACCCGGCCCACGCCGTACCAGCGCTTCGACAACGGCCACTGGCCCGAAACGTCGGCATTGCGGAAGCTGTCGCGCACATAGCGGTACTCGGCATTGAGCACCTTCATCGGGCCCGGTGTCCAGCGCACGCCATGGTTCTGGGCAAACACGCTTTTATCGTTCGCATCGTATTGTACGCTGCTGTCGAAGTTCCAGTTATTGATGATGCGGCCCGACGCCGCCAGCAGCAGATCCGAGCGGCCGATGCCGGTGGTGCTGTTCTCACGGCCGACGCGCGGCTCGTCGAAATAGAAGCGCTGGGCAATCGCCATGCGCAGGCGCTCGGCGCCGTCCGGCTCGATGAAGCGCGACACCAGCGCAGCCGTCACCTGGTTCGCATCGGAGACGCGGTCGCCGCCGATATAGCGGTTTTCGGTGAACAGCTGGGCATAGCTGAAGCCCGTCTCGGCCGTATCGAAGACCGGGAAGTCTTCCTGGTTCTTGTAGGGCGTGCGCACGTAGAACAGGCGCGGCTCCAGGGTCTGGGTCGTGGCGCTGCCGAACAGCTTGGCGTCTCGCTCGAACACCATGCCGCTGTCGACCGAGAAGATCGGCAGCGTGCGCGACAGGTTGCCGGGGCGCGCCGCACTGCTGTCCATGTTGTACTTGGTCGCATGCAGCATCAGCTTGGGCGTGACGAAATAGCCCGGGCGGATGAAGGGATAGCTGACCTGGGACACGGCCAGCAGGCGGTTGCCGCTGTCGAAGGTCGGATGCGAGAAGCGCGTCGCCTCGGCGTCGATCGCCCAGTCGAAGCCCTTCACGTCATACCGGCCCGTGTGAAAATTAATTTGCGGCAGGCGGTCGTAGGGACGCGGGATCGCCAGCCGTGGATCGGCTACCGCCGCCGGCTCCTGCAGCACCTGGATGTTCTGCGCGCGCGCGGTCAGGCTCCAGTACTGGGACGAATAGCCCGTGTACACGTCGCGCACCAGCTGGCGCTCGGCGCTGGTGGCCACCGTCGGCGAGAAATCGCTCGGATATTCGTCGTCCGAAGCGCCGTGCAGGTTCCAGCCGTAGCTCCAGCCCGGCGCCAGCGTCTGGTTGTGGGTCGAGTCGAAGCGCCAGCGGTCGGTCTTGGTGATGCGGTCGTCGCGCAAGGCCTCGATGTGGGTTTCGCCGCCGTACGGGCCGCGCCCGGTTTCGCCGATATAACGCGCGGTCGCGCCCAGCTGCAGGCCGCGGTCGAACATCATGCGCGGGTAGACCGTCAGGTCGCGGTTCGGCGCGATGTTGAAGTAGTACGGCACCATGACCTCGGACTTGCCCTTCGAGCCGAAGCCGAGGGTGGCCGGCAGCCAGCCCGAACGGCGCGCGCCCGACAGCGAGAACGACAGCGCCGGCGTGCCGAGGATGGGCACGTCCTTGAAATAGATGATGGTCTTGCCGGCGGTGCCGACGTCGCGTCCCGAATCGAGGCGCAGCGTGCTCGCCTTCAGGTACCAGTCCGGATCGGGCCCTTCGCAGGTGCTGTACGTGCCGTCCTGAACCAGGGCCTGGTCTTCGCCAAGGAAATCGATGCGGTCGGCGCGGCCCTGCGCATTGTTCATCTGCAGCTTGTACTGCGGATTGGTCACATAGCCGCGTCCGGTGGACATGTTCAGCTGCAGCGTGTCGCCCTGGTAGCGGTCGCCGAAACGCCACATGTTGACGTTACCGCTGGCCGTGACCTCGTCTTCCACCAGCAGGTAGCAGGCGGTGTCGGCCGTGAGCTTGGACTGGCCGCGCGTGATTTCGACGTTGCGGTTGAGATTGATTTCGCGATCCGGACGGCCGCCGATTTCCTCGGCGCGCACGGTAACGGGAAGGTCTTGTTCGTCGGCATGGGACGTGGCCGGCGCGACTTGCGCATGCAACGGCCCCGAGGCCACGGTGACGAGGGCGGACAAGGCAACTGCCCGCCGCCGCGGGAATGGTAGGGCCGTAAACCAGCTCATGGAATCTGTGGCTGCACCATAAAGGGCGATTTTTTGGGTTGAATCCCTTATTATATGGGAATTAGCCCTCTCAACCGGTTTCAGCTGGACGTTCCATGTCTTCTTTGTATCAAAACTCCCCCACTTCCGCCGAGCAGGACGCACGCCTTGCACTCCTCACCGAATGGCTGAGTTCGCTTGACCTGGTGGACGTGGCCTCGCGCCGTCCGGCCTCGTCCGACGCGAGCTTCCGCCGCTACTTCCGCCTCGATGTGGCGCCGGCACTACGCGCGAAGCTGGGCGACACCCTGATCGCCATGGACGCCCCGCCCGAGCGCGAAAACGTGCCTGCCTTTATCCACGTCCAGGGCCTGCTGGCCGATGCCGGCGTCACCGTGCCGGCAATCGTCGCGCGCGACGTCGAGCGCGGCTTCCTGCTGCTGTCCGACCTCGGCACCACGACCTATCTCGCCCGCCTCGATTCCGACAACGCCGCCTTCATGTACTCGGACGCGGTCGACGCCCTGATCAAGTTTCAATTGCACAGCCAGCCGGGCGTGCTGCCCGAGTTCGACCGCGCGTTTGTCCTGCGCGAGATGAACCTGTTCCCCGAGTGGTACCTGAATCGCCACCTGGGCGTGACGCTGGATGCGAAGCAGCAGGCCCAGCTCGATAAAGTGTTCGAAGCGATCACCTCGAACGTGCTGGCGCAGCAGCAGGTATTCATGCACCGCGACTTCCACTCGCGTAACCTGATGTTCCTCGACCAGGGCAACCCGGGCGTGCTCGACTTCCAGGACGCCGTGTACGGCCCCGTCACCTACGATCTCGGCTCGCTCCTGCGCGACGCCTACATCCAGTGGGACGAAGAGATCGTGCTGGACTGGGTCGTGCGCTACTGGCAAAGCGCCAAGCAGGTCGGCCTGCCCGTCAATCCGGACATCGATGCCTTCTACCGCGACTTCGAGTTCATGGCCCTGCAGCGCCACCTGAAGATCCTCGGCATCTTCTGCCGCCTGAACTACCGCGACAACAAGGCCATCTACATGGGCGACCTGCCGACCGTGATGGATTACGTGCGCAAGACCGCCTTCCGCTACACCGAACTGAAGCCGCTGATCCGCCTGCTCGATTCCTTTGAGGACAAGGCACCGCAGGTCGGCTACACCTTCTAAGCCATTTCGAGAAGCCCATGAAAGCCATGATTTTCGCCGCCGGCCGCGGCGAGCGCATGCGTCCGCTGACGGACACCTGCCCGAAACCCCTGCTGAAAGTGCGCGGCCGCCCGCTCATCACCTGGCATGTGCTGAACCTGGTGCGCGCCGGGATCACCGACATCGTCATCAACCACTCGCACCTCGGCCACATGATCGAGGAAGAACTGGGCGACGGCAGCCAGTACGGCGCGCGCATCGTCTATTCGCACGAGCCGACGCCGCTGGAGACGGCGGGCGGCATCGCCAACGCCCTGCACCTGCTGGGCGATGCCCCCTTCCTCGCCGTGTCGGGCGACATCTACGCGCCCTATTTCGATTTCGCCCAGGCCCTGGAAGCCTTGCCGGATCTCGACATGGTCGGCCAGCCGATCCCGCTCGACAAGCGCGACATCGCCTGGCTGTACCTGACGCCGAACCCGTGGCACAACCCGAACGGCGACTTCGGCCTCGACATGTACACCTTGTCGAACGAGGGCGAGCCGAAATGGAATTTCGCCGGCATCGGCGTCTACCGTCCCGAGATGTTCGAAGGCGTCAAGGCCGGCGACTTCCTGAAGTTCGGCCCCCTGATGCGCAAGTTCATCGAACAGAAACGCGTCGGCGGCGAGCTGTATCACGGCCCCTGGGTGAACGTCGGCACCGTCGAGCAGCTGGAAGAATTGAACGCGCCGATGGGCAAGAGGGCCGGCGCGTGACGGCCTACGCCGCCCGCCGCGCACGCCTGGCAGCAAGCATGGAGCCGGGCGCGGTGGCGGTGCTGGCCACTTCTCCGGAAGTGGCGCGCAACAGCGACAGCGACTACCCCTATCGCCACGACAGCCATTTTTATTATCTGACCGGGTTCATGGAACCGGAAAGCGTGCTGGTGCTCATCGCCGCCCAGGGCGATACGCCGGCGCGGTCGATCCTGTTCTGCCGCGAGAAGAACGTCGAGCGCGAGATCTGGGACGGTTTTCGTTACGGCCCGGCCGCCGCGCGCGACGCCTTCGGTGTCGACGAGGCCTATCCGATCGGCGAACTCGATGCGCAGATGGCGCGCCTGCTGGCCGACGTTCCTGCCCTCTATTATGCGCATGCGCACAGTGCTGCCTTCGACGCGCAAGTGGCCGGCTGGCTCAAGGCCGTGCGCGCCCAGGCGCGCAGCGGCGTGACGGCGCCCGCGCGTACCAAGCACCTGCTGGCCCTGCTCGACGAGATGCGCCTCATCAAAGACGAGAGCGAGCAGGCGCTGATGCTGCGCGCCGCGACGATTGCCGCCGGCGCCCACGTGCGCGCGATGCGCGCGGCCCGTCCCGGCATGTTCGAATACGAACTCGAAGCCGAACTGCTCTACGAATTTCGCCGCAAGGGCGCCCAGTTCCCGGCCTACACGCCGATCGTCGCCAGCGGCGCCAGCGCCTGCATCCTGCACTACAGCGCCAACAACGCGCAGACGCGTGACGGCGACCTGGTGCTGATCGACGCCGGCTGCGAATTCGACAGCTACGCCTCCGACATCACCCGCACCTTCCCCGTCAACGGCCGCTTCAGCGAGCCGCAGAAGCTGCTGTACGAACTGGTGCTGCGCGCCCAGGAAGCGGCCTTGCAGGCCATCGTGCCGGGCCGCCCTTACAGTGACGTGCACGAGGCGGCGCTGCGCGTGCTGGCCGAAGGCATGCTCGACCTGCGCCTGCTCGACCGGGCGACCTGGGGCAACGTGGACAACGTCCTGGCCGAGCGCGCTTATACTCCCTTCTACATGCACGGCACCGGCCACTGGCTGGGGCTGGACGTGCATGACACCGGCAGCTACCGCGACCTGAACGCGGCGGGCAAGCCATCGCGTCCGCTGCTGGCGGGCATGGCGCTGACCGTCGAACCGGGCATCTACGTGCGCCCCGGCCCGAACGTGCCGGAACGCTTCTGGAACATCGGCATCCGCATCGAGGATGATGTCATCGTGGATGCGAGCGGAGCGCGCGTGCTGTCGGGCGGCGCGCCGAAGACGGTGCAGGAGATCGAAACCCTGATGGCGGAGCGATGATGGAAGAATCCAAGGACAATGCGGCCGCGGTCGACAGCCATGCCGGCGTCGACGTCGACGTGGCGATCTGCGGCGCCGGCCCGGTCGGCCTGGCCCTGGCCGCCCTGCTGGCGCGGCGCGGCGTGGCCGGTGCGCGCATCGCGCTGATCGACGCGCGCGCGCTGGGCCAGTCGATTTCCGATCCGCGCTCGATCGCGCTGGCCTGGGGCAGCCGCCAGCTGCTCGAAGAAGTCGGCGCCTGGCCATTTCCATCGACTCCGATCCACACCATCCACGTCTCGCGCCGCGGCCAGCTCGGGCGCAGCCTGCTCGACCGCAGCGAACACGGGCTCGATGCGCTCGGCTATGTCACGCGCTACGGCGAGGTGGTCGATGCGCTGGCGCGCGCGGTCGACCGCGCCGGCGTGCGGGTGCTCCGGCCGGCGCGCGTGCTGGCTCTTGACGAGACCGGCGAGCACGTGGCGCTGACGCTCGACGACGGCCGCACGGTCACGGCGCAGGTCGCGGTCGGCGCCGAAGGCGGCGTGTTCGGCCAGCAGGAAGACAAGAGCCGCACCCGCGATTACGGCCAGAGCGCCGTGATCGCGCGCGTCGCCACCAGCAGCCCGATCGCGCACCGCGCCTTCGAACGTTTTACGGACGAAGGCCCGCTGGCCCTGCTGCCGCAGGAAGGCGCCGACGGCTTGCAATACGCGCTGGTCTGGTGCGTGGCGCCGGAACGCGCCGAGGCCCTGCAGGCGATGGAAGAGACCCGCTTCCTGGCCGAGCTGGGCGAAGCTTTCGGCGGGCGCCTGGGCCGTTTTACCAGAGTGTCGCCACGCTTCGCCTACCCCCTCGGCCTGAACGCCGAAGCGCACGCCACCACGCGCACGGTCGCCATCGGCAACGCGGCGCAGACCCTGCATCCGGTGGCCGGGCAAGGGCTGAACCTCGGCCTGCGCGACGCCGCCGTGCTGGCAAGATTGCTGGCGCGTTGTCCGGGGCCGGAAGGCATCGGCCGCTTCCTGGACGAGCGCAGCCAGGATCGCCAGCTGACCATCGCCCTGACCGACACCATGGCGCGCGCCTTTGTCGGCAGTGGGCCGCTGCAGTCGGTGCTCGGGCTGGGATTGGCGGCACTGGACGCGGTGAAGCCGGCGCGCACGCTGCTGGGGGAACTCATGATGTACGGGCGGCGCGGCGGGTCGGCGCTGCTGCCGCATAAGGTTTTGTAGGGTGGGCACGCAGTGCCACCCTACCAACGACTAAGAGCACCTAACAAAACTGTCAGGGCAAGGCGCAGCGCCGAAGACAGTACAAAGGTACGGCAAGGCGCTGCAACGCAGCCATGGCAGCGCTCGCAAAGCGAGCGTCGCTTTGTTTTGTTAGGCGCTCTAAACCGTTTTTACTCCACTGCCTTCACCATCGACTCGATCACCTTCTTCGCATCGCCAAACACCATCATCGTGTTCGGCATGTAGAACAAATCGTTGTCCAGCCCCGCATACCCCGAGGCCATCGAACGCTTGTTCACGATGATGCTCTTCGCTTTATAGGCCTCGAGGATCGGCATGCCGGCGATCGGCGATTTCGGATCCTTCGCGGCCGGGTTCACCACGTCGTTCGCGCCCAAGACCAGCACCACGTCGGTCTGGCCGAATTCGCCGTTGATGTCTTCCATCTCCGCCACCTGGTCGTAAGGCACTTCGGCTTCGGCCAGCAGCACGTTCATGTGGCCCGGCATGCGGCCCGCCACCGGGTGGATCGCGTAGCGCACGTTGACGCCATGTTCCGTCAGTTTATCGACCAGCTCCTTCACGGAATGCTGGGCGCGCGCGACGGCCAGGCCGTAGCCGGGGACGATGATCACGGATTCGGCGTTCTGCAAGATGAACGCGGCGTCTTCCGCCGAGCCGGATTTCACCGGACGCTGTTCCTGCGCGCCGCCGGCCGCCGCCGTCGCCTCGCCGCCGAAGCCGCCGAGGATGACGTTGAAGAAGGAGCGGTTCATCGCCTTGCACATGATGTACGAGAGGATCGCGCCCGACGAACCGACCAGCGAGCCGGCGATGATCAGCATCGAGTTATTCAGCGAGAAGCCGATGCCGGCCGCCGCCCAGCCCGAATACGAGTTCAGCATCGACACCACCACCGGCATGTCGGCGCCGCCGATCGGGATGATGATCAATACGCCGAGGATGAAGGACAGCGCGGCCATGATGACGAAGGGCGTCCAGGCCGGCTCCACCGCATCCGAAAAGCAGAACACCAGGCCGAGCGCGATGAGGGCGATCGCGATGACGAGGTTCAGGATGTGCTGGCCTTTGAATCGCACCGGTGCGCCCTGGAACAAACGGAATTTGTACTTGCCCGAGAGTTTGCCGAAGGCGATCACGGAGCCGGAAAAGGTGACGGCGCCAACAAAAGTGCCGATGAACAGTTCCAGCCGGTTCCCGAAGGGCAGCGCGCCGCCGCGTTCGGCGATATTGAACGCCCAGGGTTCGGAGACGGCGGCCACGGCGATGCACACCGCCGCCAGGCCGATCAGCGAGTGCATGGCCGCGACCAGTTCCGGCATCTTGGTCATCTCGACCTTCTTTGCCGCATAGGCGCCGATCGCGCCGCCGACCACCACGCCCAACAGCACCAGCGGGAAGCCCATGCCACCGCCGGTGCGGGCCGCGTCCGATGCCGCGAACTCCGCCTGCATTTTGAAGATCAGGGCGATGGTGGTGGCCACCGCGATCGCCATGCCGGCCATGCCGAAGGTATTGCCCATGCGGGCAGACGACGGCGACGACAACCCCTTCAAAGCCTGGATGAAGCAGACCGAGGCTACCAGGTACAGCAGCGTGACCACATTCATGCTGATGTAGTTCATGCCGTCTCCTTCTGCTTGATCGACGCTTCCGGCGCGGCTTTGGCGGCAGCCGCATCGGCGGACCGTTTCGGTTCCTTCTTCTTGAACATCTCCAGCATGCGCTGGGTGACGAGGAAGCCGCCGAACACGTTCACCGCGGCCAGCGCCACGGCCACCGTGCCCATGGTCTGTCCGAGGACGCCTTCGGTGAGGCCGGCGGCGAGCATGGCGCCGACGATGATGATGGCGGAGATGGCGTTGGTGACCGCCATCAGCGGCGTGTGCAGCGCCGGCGTGACGGTCCAGACGACGTGGTAGCCGACGTAGATCGCCAGCACGAAGATGATCAGGTTGATGATGGTGTGGCTGATGTCCATGTTCGTCTCCTTTATGTCCGCAAGGCTTCGCCCTGGTGGCAAAGCAGCGTGGCGCGCACGATCTCGTCCTCGAGGTCGATATGAAACTTGTCTTCCTTGTCGAAGACGAGCTTCAGGAAGTCGAGCACGTTGCGCGCGTACAGGGCCGAGGCGTCGGCCGCGACCAGCGCTGCCAGATTCGGCTCGCCGATGATGTGGACGCCGTGCTTGACGACCGTCTTGCCCAGCTCCGTGAGCGGGCAGTTGCCGCCCTGCTCGATCGCCATGTCGACGATCACGGAACCCGGTTTCATGGCCGCCACTGTCTCCTCCTTGATCAGGATCGGCGCCGCGCGTCCCGGGATCAGGGCGGTGGTGATGACGATGTCGGCCAGTTTCGCCCGTTCGTGCACCAGTTCGCCCTGGCGGCGGATCCAGTCGGCCGGCATCGGCCGCGCATAGCCGCCGACGCCTTGCGCGATCTCGCGCTCTTCGTCGGTGAGGAAGGGAACGTCGATGAATTTGGCGCCGAGCGACTCGACCTGCTCTTTGACCGGCGGGCGTACGTCGGAGGCTTCGATCACGGCGCCCAGGCGCTTCGCGGTGGCGATCGCCTGCAGGCCGGCCACGCCGACGCCCATGATCAAGACGCGCGCCGCTTTCACGGTACCGGCGGCCGTCATCAGCATCGGCATGAAGCGCTGATAAGTGTTCGCCGCCAGCATGACGGCCTTGTAGCCGGCGATGTTCGCCTGGCTCGAGAGCACGTCCATCGATTGCGCGCGGGTGATGCGCGGCGCCGCTTCCAGCGCAAAAGCGCTCAAGCGGCTGGCGGCCATGGCGGCGATGTTGGCGCTGTCGAAGGGATTCAACATGCCGACCACGACCGCGCCGGGACGCATGCGCCCGCGTTCGGCCTCGTTCGGGGCGCGCACTTTGAGCACCATGTCGGCGCCGAAGGCCTCGTCCGCGCTGCCGAGGGTGGCGCCGGCTGCGGCATAGGCTTCATCAAGGATGGCGGCGTGAATCCCGGCGCCGGACTGCACGACGACCTGGTGTTTGCTTGCCAGTTTTTTCACTGTTTCCGGAGTTGCCGCTACGCGGGTCTCGCCCGGCCGTGTTTCGGCCGGAATGCCGATTCTCATGCATCCCTCCTTCATGTTGGTGTTCTGTTCACAATCTAACACGTAAACATAGACCATTTGTCATTACGTCGAGCTGCCTCGGCCAGCCGCATGCGCACTGGGTGGAATGTGATACAGATGGGACATATTGACCACGTTTTCCGTATCAAATTGTCGCAATTGGGGCTTTTTTGTTGCACTGCACAGGTACTTGCAAGCAACGCTTTGAGGAGCGCTGTAGAATATCGGCTCATTTGTCGAGGACGCGCATGACCCATACCTTCAGACCGTCAGTCACCGTTGCCGCCATCATCGAACGCGATGGCCGTTTCCTCCTGATCGAGGAAGAGACGAGCGAAGGCATCAAGCTGAACCAGCCGGCCGGCCACCTCGACCCGGGCGAGTCGCTGGAGCAGGCGGTCGTGCGCGAATCGATGGAAGAGACGGCCCACGAATTCATCCCAACCGGCCTGGTCGGCATGTACATGTCGCGCTATTACTCGAAGTCGCGCAATGCCGACATCACCTATCTGCGCTTCACCTTCTGCGGTACGGCCGGCAGGCAGTATGACCAGCCCCTCGACGACGGCATCCTGCGCACCATCTGGATGACGCGCGACGAAATCGCGGCCTCAAGCGAGCGTCACCGCAGCCCGATCGTCCTCCAGTGCGTGGACGATTACCTGGCCGGCCGGCGCACCGACCTGGCCCTGCTGTACACCCACCCGTCGGTGTTCGAAGAGACACTGGCAACTGAAAAAAACTGATATGAGCAAGAAAAAAGTCGTGATCGGGATGTCGGGCGGCGTCGACTCCTCGGTCGCGGCCTGGATGCTGAAGGAACAGGGATATGAGGTCATCGGCCTGTTCATGAAGAACTGGGAAGACGACGACGATTCCGAATACTGTTCGACGCGCCAGGACTGGATCGACGCGGCCAGCGTGGCCGACGTGGTCGGCGTCGACATCGAAGCCGTGAATTTTGCTGCCGAATACAAGGATCGCGTGTTCGCCGAATTCCTGCGCGAATACCAGGCCGGCCGCACGCCGAACCCGGACGTCCTCTGTAATGCCGAGATCAAGTTCAAGGCCTTTCTCGACCATGCGATGAAGCTGGGCGCCGACCTGATCGCGACCGGCCACTACGCGCGCGTGCGCGAAAACGCCGCCGGCAAGTTCGAGCTGCTGAAAGCCTTCGACCATACCAAGGACCAGAGCTACTTCCTGCACCGCCTGAATCAGGCGCAGTTGTCGAAATCCCTGTTTCCGCTGGGCGAAATCCCGAAGACGGAAGTGCGCAAGATCGCCGAAAAACTGAAATTGCCGAACGCGGCCAAGAAGGATTCGACCGGCATCTGTTTTATCGGCGAGCGTCCGTTCCGCGATTTTCTGAACCGCTACCTGTCCCATAAACCGGGCCCGATGAAGCTGGACAATGGGCAGGTCGTGGGCGAACACATCGGCCTGTCCTTTTACACGCTGGGCCAACGCAAGGGCATCGGCATCGGCGGCCTGAAATCGCACAAGAATGCCGACGGCACGAGCGAGCCGTGGTTCGTCGCGCGCAAGGACATCGCGACCAACACCCTGTACATCGTCCAGGGCCACAACCATCCGTGGCTCCTCTCGAGCAGGCTGGAAGCGGGCCAGGCCAGCTGGGTCGCCGGCGAGCCGCCCGCCCCTGGCCTGCTCTCGGCCAAGACGCGCTATCGCCAGGCCGACGTGGCCTGCCAAGTGACGGCCGACGGCCTGGATCGCTTCGCGCTTGATTTCACCGATCCGCAGTGGGCGGTCACGCCGGGCCAGTCGGCCGTGCTGTACGATGGCGACATCTGCCTCGGTGGGGGCATCATCGATGGTGCGAGCGCGGTGAACGGCTGACAGCCGTCGCCAGACTTTGCATGCTAAGACCGGCAGCTTGCCGGTCTTTTTTTGCCTATACAACTGCACCTTTATGGTGCATTCGCCACAGAAATCGAAAAAATCGGCATTTTTTCTGCACAGGTATTGAGTTTAACCAAGGTTCGACGTTAACCTAGTTTCCATACGGCAAATTTACATAATGAATTTGTTCACCGCTTCGAGACAACCATTACAACGTCGATCATGAATATTTCAGACCTGCGCGTCCGTACCCGGCTTTTCGCCGGCTTCGGCATCCTTTGCTCTTTCCTGCTCGTTATCGTCCTGTTCGGCACCACCATGCTGGGCCGGATCAATGCCGATACTGAGATCATCGTCAACAACTACATGCCGAAGATCGAGGCATCGAACGACGTCCTCACCGAAGTCAACAACATCTCGATCGCGCTGCGCAACATGATGCTCAACAGCGATGCCGCCGACCGCAAGGCGCAGGCCGCCGACATCGAGAAGGCGCGCGCCGCCATCGATGCCATCTATACCAAGCTGCAAGGCGTGATCGTGAGCGAACAGGGCAAGGCACTGCTCAAGCAAAGCCTCGACTACAATACCAAAGCCGTCGCCGCCCAGGACGAGCTGCTGCGCCGCATCGGCGCCGACGACATCGCCGGCGCCTCGGCCTTCCTCGTGAGCGACTATCGTCCGATGCTGGGCGAGTACCGCAAGGTGCTTGGTGGCCAGATCCAGATGCAGAATGACCTGGCCGGCAAAGCTGTCGCCGCTGCCGAACAGACCTACGACAACACGGTCAAGCTGATGATCGCCCTGTCGGCCGTGATCTTCGCGCTGGCCGCCTTCATCGCCTGGCGCATCACCTCCTCGATCACGGTGCCGGTCGCGCGCGCCCTCGCCATCGCCGAAACGGTGGCCGCCGGCGACCTCACCAGCCGCATCGAGGTCACCACGCGTGACGAACTGGGCCAGCTGCTGGGCGCGCTCAAGAAGATGAACGACAGCCTGACGACCACCGTCTCGACGGTGCGCAACGGCACCGACCTGATCGCCTCGGCCTCGTCGCAGGTGGCGGCGGGCAGCCTCGACCTGTCGGCACGCACCGAGCAGCAAGCCAGCGCTCTCGAGGAAACCGCCTCGTCGATGGAAGAGCTGACCTCGACCGTGAAGCAGAACGCGGAAAACGCGCGCCAGGCCAGCACCCTGGCCGACACCGCCTCGCAGGTCGCCGAGCGCGGCGGCGACGTGGTGCGCCAAGTGGTGGGCACGATGGAAGCGATCAACGCCTCGTCGACCCGCATCGCCGACATCATCGGCGTCATCGACAGCATCGCCTTCCAGACCAATATCCTGGCGCTGAACGCGGCCGTGGAAGCGGCGCGCGCCGGCGAACAGGGCCGCGGCTTCGCCGTCGTCGCCTCCGAGGTGCGCAACCTGGCGCAGCGCTCGGCCGCCGCCGCGAAGGACATCAAGGACTTGATCAAGGACTCGAACGACAAGGTCGGCGACGGCAGCCGCCTGGTGGGAGAAGCTGGCGAGACGATGACGGAAATCGTCGCCAGCATCCGCCGCGTCACCGACATCATGGGCGAGATCAGCGCCGCCAGCCGCGAGCAAAGCGCCGGCATCGAGCAGATCAACCAGGCCGTCACCCAGATGGACCAGGTGACCCAGCAGAACGCCGCCCTGGTCGAGGAAACCTCGGCCGCCGCCGACGCCATGCGCAGCCAGGCCGCCGCGCTGGCAACCACGGTCGCCGTGTTCCGCACCGGCACCGAGGGTCAGGCGCCAGCCGCCTCCGCGCCGCGCCAGGCGCCGGCCGCTCCTGTGCGCACCGCCCTCGCCAAGCCTGCACCGAAGGCCGCGCCGGCGCGCAAAGCGCAGCTGGCCACCACGGGCATCGACGGCTGGGAAGAGTTTTAAGGAAGACCTGATGCGGCGCTGGCCGCACCAAACAAAAACGGCGCACCGTCAATAACGGTGCGCCGTTTTTGTTTGGTGGTGCGGATGCGCTACGCGACGGCCAGGGCCTCGCTCGGGCGGGCGCTGCGCGGACGCACCAGCGTCCATTCGGCGCAGATCCACTCCTCGAACTGCTGCGGCGCCATCGGGCGCGCGTACAGGTAGCCCTGCACCTGGTCGCAGCCGGCGCCGGTGAGGAAGCGCGCCACCGTCGCCGTCTCCACCCCTTCGGCCACGACCAGCTGTCCCAGGTCGTGCGAGAGCTTGATCATGGTGGCAACCAGGGCGCGCTTGCGCTCGTCGCGGTCGAGGTCGCGAACAAAACTCTGGTCGATTTTCACGACTTTCGCCGGCACGCTCTGCAGGTAGGCCAGGCTGCTGTAGCCGGTGCCGAAATCGTCGATCGCCAGCTGCACGCCGCCAGCCGTCAGCGCTTCCAGCGTTGCCGCCGCCAGCGTGCGGTTGCTCATCAGCGCGCTTTCGGTGATCTCGATCGCGAGCGCTTCCGGCGGCAAGTCGTGCGCGCGCAGGCGCGTCAGCACGTGGGCGCAGAAATCCGGTTCCAGCAGATTCACGGCCGACACGTTCACGGCCAGTTGCGTCACCAGGCCGGCACGGCGCCAGGCGGCGAGCTGGCGCAAGGCGCGCTCGAGCACCCAGCGCGTGGTCGCACGCGCCAGCGAAGTCTGCTCGATCACGGGGATGAATTCGCCCGGCGACACTTCGCCCAGCACCGGGTGGCGCCAGCGCAGCAGCGCTTCGGCGCCGATGCAGCGTCCGGTCGCCAGCTCGATCTTCGGCTGGAACACCAGGCGCAACTGGCTGTCGTCCTCGAGCGCGGCGCCGAATTCGTTGGCGATCCGGAAGCGGCGCATGAAGGCGGCATTCTGTTCGGCCGAGAACACGCGCACCCGGTGCGAGCCTTCGATGGCGTCATGGGCGGCGCTGTACATGTCGCGCAGCAGTTCGAAAGGGTCGCTGCGGCCGATCGCGAAGGGCGCCACGCCGACGGTGGCGGTGGTGACGAAGCGCGCGGTGGTGGTGTCGGCGCGCAGCGCGACCCAGGCGGCGAGCCAGTCGCAAAAGCGCGCCAGATCCGTGCCAGGCTCGGCCAGGAAGGCGAACTGGGTCGGCGCCACGTGGTACAGCTTGCAGGAGGGGCCGAGCGCCGCACGCAGCATGCGCGCCGCCTCGCAGACGATGTCGTCGACGAAGCCGGCGCCCATCGCGCGCACCGCGCTGCTGATCTGCTCGGGCGTGGCCAGGCTCACCAGCGCCGCCAGACGCGCCTCGCCGTCCGGACGCTCGATCGCCAGGTCGCTCAGGTCGTCGACGAACTGGTTGCGGTTCGGGACGCCGCTGACCGGATCGACGCGGCCCATCGCATGCTGCAATTCGATCTGCGCCATCACCATCGCGGCCAGGTCGGCCAGGCCGGTGCGCTCGCTGGCGCTGATCTCGCGCGGCGCGGTGCCGAGCACGCACATCGCGCCCAGGCAGAAGCCGTCGCGCGTCATCAGCGGCGCGCCGGCATAGAAACGCACCCCGGTGGCGGCCAGATTGCTGTCGCGGTAAAAAGGTTCCTCCAGCAGGTCGGGAATGACCAGCATGCTGCAGGTGTCGGCGACGTGGGCGCAGGGCGCCTTCTCGCGCGGAATCGCGCAATGGTCGACGCCGACGCGCGACTTGAACCACTGGCGGTCGACATCGGTGAGCGACACCGCCGCGATCGGCAGGCCGAACAGCTGGGCAGCCATCCGCACGATGCGGTCGAAGGCCTCGTTGGGGGGCGTATCGAGCAGGTCGAGCTTGCGCAATGCGTCGAGGCGGGCTGCTTCCAGCTGGGCCGGCGGATGTTGACTCATGTGTGGAACCCTAACCGGCGCGAACCGATAGATATGACGAAAATGATTATTACATCTATTTTGATCGTCAAATTTCCCTGAGTCAACTTAAATGATCCGATTTAACACGTAAATACAGGGTTTTGTAGCCAATAAACAAAGTTATTGTTGTATGGCATCATCAAATCCGGCATTTTATCTAGTTACTCAAGTAAAATGCTCAGCAGTTATTGCGTACGTGGAATAAGAATATGCGTTCATCCCACTCCGACGACGGAGACGACCCGATCCTGACGACGCGCGAAGCGGCGCGCCTGCTCGGCATCGCCGTCAGCACGGCCCAGCAATGGATCGAGCAGGGCGTGCTGCCGGCCTGGAAAACGCCCGGCGGACACCGGCGCGTGCTGCTTTCCGACCTCAGCACGCTGCTGCGTGCACGTGCGGGACGCAGCGGGCAACTCGACGGCGCCGGCCATGTCACCGACCCGGCCGACTTCCTGCCCGATTCCAATTGCCTCCTGCCCGGGCGCGAACATGCGCGCCTGAACGCCCTGCGCGCGACAGGCCTGGTCGACAGCGACGCGGAAGCCGTGTTCGATCGCCTGACCTGGCTCGCCACCCAGGTGACCGACTGCCCGGTGGCGCTGCTGTCGCTGGTCACGGCGCGCCGCCAATGGCTCAAGTCGCGCATCGGCTTCGCGCTGCCCGAGACGGCGCGCGAAGACGCCTTTTGCAGCCACACGATCGCCGGCAAGGGGCCGCTGGTGGTGCCCGACACCCTGCTCGATCCACGCTTCCGGCACAATCCGCTGGTGGTGGGCGAACCGCATGTGCGCTTCTATGCGGGCTTCCCGCTGATCGGCCGCGAAGGTTTTAAATTAGGCGCCTTGTGCGTGATGGACAGCGAGCCGCGCCGCTTGCGCGAGCGCGAGATGCGGGCGCTGGAAGAGTTGACGGCGATCGCCGCCGAGGAAATCAGGCGCCGCTAGCGCCGGCCTGCTGTTTGCGCACCACGGCGATCACCGTATTGCGGATGGTCTTCAGGACCGCGTCGGCCCGGAAGGGCTTGACGATGAAGCCGTGCACGCCGCGCGCCAGCGCCGCTTCGATCGTCGGCGCGTCGAGCGTGCCCGAGACCATGAACACCAGCGTCTTCGGCAGGTTCGCGCGCAAGTGCTCGACGACGTTGCTGCCGTCCTCGATCTGTTCGCGCGCGATGCACATGAGCTGCGGGCGGTATTTCGCCGCCTGCACCAGCGCGTTGTGGCCGGTGTGGGCCTGGGCGACGACCTCGTAGCCGCCGTCCGTCAGCACGGTATTCAACAAGCCGCGCGAAACCGCGTTCGAATCGACAATCACTGCCTTGAGCATGGCCCAGTCCTTCTTCTCTAATGTGCGTCGTAGGCGAGCATCTTCCAGGTCACGCCCAGGCGCACGTCGGTTTTCAGCTCCACCAGCTGGCGCGACAGATACAGGATATCGCGCTCGGCGCGCAGGCGCTCGCCCAGGGGTGTCTTGAGGATGCCGGCACCGGCCATCACCGCGTCCAGGCTGCCGTAGGCGTTCAGGAGGCGCGCCGCCGTCTTCATGCCGATCTTCGACACGCCCGGCACGCCGTCGGTGGCGTCGCCCATCAGCGCCAATAGATCGTGCAGCAGCTCGGGTGCTACACCAAACTTGTTGCGCACCCAGGCGTCATCATGCCACTCGTTCTTGAAATGATCCCACACCAGCGCGCCGTGCGCGATCAGCACGTGCAGATCCTTGTCGGTGGTGGCGACGATCGCTTCTCCCCGGTTCTCGTTCAGCCAGCGCATGACGCAGGTGGCGACGACGTCGTCGGCCTCGACCTCGGGCAGCATCGCCACCGGCACCCCGGCCGTGCGCAGGCGCTCCTGGAATTCCGGCAGCGCTTCGCGCAGCACCGAGGGCATCGGCGCACGGTGCTCGCGGTAGCGCGGATACAGCGCGTGGCGCCAGGTCTGGCCGCCGTAATCGAAGGCGGCCAGCACATGGGTCGGCGCGTGCACCTCCAGCAGGTTGCGGAACGACGAGAACGCGTGGCGCAGGGCGATGCTGGCCTTTAAATCCGAATCGGGCTCGGGGCTGGCTTCGTAGACCCGGCGCACGATGTTCAGTCCGTCGATCGCGAGCAGCTTGGCCATGCGTGTCTACCTTGCGTAATCGTACTTGCCGCCGCGTTCCAGGGCGCGCGCATAGGCTGGGCGAGCATGGATGCGCGCCAGGAAGCTGGTCAGGCGCGGGTATTGCGCACCGAGGCCGGCGCGCGACGCCGCCGCCTCCAGCGGGAAACTCATCTGGATGTCGGCGCCGGTCAGTTCGTTCCCGGCGAACCAGTCGCGCGTAGCCAGTTCCGATTCCAGGTAGTCGAGCTGGCTTTTGATGTTCGGGTTCACCAGGGTCTCCTTGACCTTGCGCGCGATGGTGCGGGCAATCGGCTTGGCAAAGAAGGGCATGGGGCCGTTCTCGATGCGGTCGAACACCAGCTTCATCAACAGCGGCGACATGGCCGACCCTTCGGCGAAGTGCAGGAAGAAAGTGTACTTCAGTTTTTCGGGCGTGCCGGCGGCCGGCACGAAGCGCCCGTTGCCGTAACGCTCGATCAGGTATTCGACGATCGCGCCCGATTCGGCCACGACCGTGTCGCCATCGCTGACCACGGGCGATTTACCGAGCGGATGCACAGCCTTCAGTTCGGGCGGGGCCAGCATCGTTTTTGGGTCGCGCTGGTATTTCTTGATCTCATAGGGCAGGCCCAGTTCTTCGAGCAGCCAGAGGATGCGCTGCGAGCGCGAGTTGTTCAGGTGGTGGACGATGATCATGGCGGCGTCGGCGGAAAAGAAGGAGCGCTAGCTTAGCACTGTTGTGCTGTTACAAAAAGGCATGCGCAATTTTGACAATATGTATTGTCTTTTGGAAATATGGATTCTACAATCCCCATCCGTTTTCCACTCCGTCGTCAAATTCGACATTCTTTTCCTGCCAATGCAGTACCCGCGCAGGCGCCCACTTCGCTCCCACTTCTCATGAAAATTTTTTCTCGCTTGAATATCGCCAAGAAGCTCGGCCTGCTGACCTTCAGCACCGGTCTCGGCATGGCGATCGTTGCAGCAGGTTTTCTCATTTCGGAACGTACCCTGATTCTCGACGAGCGCGCCCATGGCGTGCGCCAGGCGGTCGAGGTGGCGGTTGGTGTCGTCGAGCGCCACCGCCAGGCGGCCGACAGCGGCAGCGTGCCGAAGGAGGCGGCGCAGGCGGCGGCGCTGGCGGATTTGAAAGCGCTGCGCTATAGCGGCTCCGAATACTTCTGGGTCAACGACATGGGGCCGCGCATGCTGATGCACCCGCTCAAGCCGGAACTCGACGGCACCGACGTCGGCGCGGTCGCCGACCCGAACGGCCTGCGCCTGTTCTCGGTCGCGGTCGACGTCGTACGGAAGGACGGCGCCGGCTACGTCGCCTACATGTGGCCCAAGCCGGGCCAGGACGCGCCGGTGCCGAAGGTGTCGTACGTAAAAGGCGTGGAAGGCTGGGGCTGGGTGATCGGGTCGGGCGTTTACATGGACACCGTCGGCGCCGTGTTCTGGCCGCGCGTGCTGTGGTTCTCGGCCGCGACGCTCGGCCTGTCAGGCGTGCTGATGCTGTTCGGCCTGTCGCTCTCGCGCAGCATCGCCGCCCCGCTCTCGCGCGCCGTGACGGTGGCGCGCACGGTGGCCGCGGGCGATCTCACCGCCGTCATCGAAGTGCGCGGCCACGACGAGACGGCACACCTGCTGGACGCCCTGCGCGAGATGAACGGCAGCCTGGGCCGGATCGTGGGCGAGGTCGACGTCGGCATCCACGCGATCGCCAGCGCCTCGAACCAGATCGCGGCCGGTAACCACGATCTTTCGAGCCGCACCGAGCAGCAGGCCGCCTCGCTCGAAGAAACCGCCTCGTCGATGGAGCAGCTCACTAGCGCCGTGCAGCAGAATGCCGAACACGCGCGCCATGCCAACCGCCTGTCGGCATCGGCCGCCGACGTGGCCGTGCGCGGCGGCGAGGTCGTGCAGCAGGTGGTGCACACGATGGAAGCGATCAACGACTCGTCGCGCAAGATCGTCGACATCATCGGCGTCATCGACGGCATCGCCTTCCAGACCAACATCCTGGCCCTGAATGCCGCCGTCGAGGCGGCCCGCGCCGGCGAGCAGGGACGCGGCTTCGCCGTCGTCGCCGGCGAAGTGCGCACGCTGGCCCAGCGCTCGGCCGCGGCCGCGAAGGAAATCAAGGGCCTGATCGACGCCTCGGTCGAGCGCGTCGACGCCGGCAGCGCGCTGGTGCGCAGCGCCGGCACGACGATGGGCGAGATCGTCAGCAGCGTGCGCCAGGTGAACGGCATCATCGCCGAGATCACGGCCGCCAGCGAAGAGCAGGAAGCGGGCATCGGCCAGGTCAACCGGGCGATCGCCGAAATGGACGGCGTGACCCAGAAGAACGCCGCCCTGGTCGAGGAAGCGGCGGCATCGGCCGAGGCGATGCGCCTGCAGGCCGAGCGCCTGGCCGAGGTGGTCGGGGTGTTCAAGGTGGCGGCGAGCGAGCCGCGCCTTCTCTTGGCGGCCTAGAGACTGACTCGGCACGGTTCGGCAGCGCACCGTGCCAGTCGCCGCTGCGCTCTATGATGACGGCATGGGCACCGTTGGCGGAAAAATTCACATCGGCATCTCCGGCTGGCGCTACGCGCCCTGGCGCGGCAAGTTCTATCCTCCCAAGCTGGCGCAGGCGCGCGAGCTCGACTATGCCTCGCGCCAGCTGCCGACGATCGAGATCAACGGCTCCTTCTATTCACTGCAGCGCCCCGAGAGCTACGCCGCCTGGTACGCGGCCACGCCGCCCGGCTTCCTGTTCGCGGTGAAGGGCAACCGTTTCATCACCCACATGCTCAAATTGAAGGAGATCGACGGCCCGCTGGCGAACGTGTTGGCCTCGGGCGTGTTCGCGCTGCGCGAAAAGCTCGGCCCCTTCCTGTGGCAGTTCCCGGAGATGGTGCGCTTCGACCCCGAGCGCTTCGAACACTTCCTCAGCATCCTGCCGCAGGACACGGAAAGCGCACTCGCGCTGGCGCGCCAGTACCAGCCACGCATGGAGGGCAAGGTCTTTCTCGGCATGGACGCGCGGCGGCCGATGCGCCACGCGCTCGAGGTGCGCCACGAGAGCTTCCGCGACCCGCGTTTTTTGGCTCTGCTGCGCAGGTACAACGTGGCCCTCGTCGTGGCCGACACGGCCGGCAAGTTCCCCTACATGGACGACGTGACGGCCGACTTCGTCTACATCCGCCTGCACGGCGACAAGGAGCTGTATGCCAGCGGCTACGACGACGAGGCCATCGCCCGCTGGGCCGCCCGCATCCGCGCCTGGAGCATGGATGGGCGGGATGTGTACTGCTACTTCGATAACGATATCAAGGTGCATGCGCCGTATGATGCGCAGCGCTTGATGGCGGCGCTGGGGATTTCCCATTCGCTCGATGGATCGAATACATAAGGTTTGTAGGGTGGGCACTTGTGCCCACGCGGTCATCCTTCCGCACACCACGGTGCCTATTCGATCAACATGCCGGCGATATCCGGCGTCCCACCCCAATCGATTGGATATACCCCTTCCCGCACATACCGATGAAACGTCGAATGCGGCCAATCGACGACTTGCTGCACGTACCCATGCTTGACCGGATTGAAATGGATGTAATCCATGTGCCTTTCAAAATCGCGTTCATCCCGTACCTGATGCTCCCAAAAGCGGCGCTGCCAGATCGTCGACTCGCGCTTTTTTTGGCGTGAAGGCGTGGACAACGCCGCATCGGCTAGCACGCGAGCCGAACTGCTCGACACGTGGCGTTTGATCGTAGCCCAGCGCGTCGAATAATCGGTATCGCCCTCCGGAAGCGTCCAGATGCAATGCATGTGATCGGGCAGCAGAATCCAGCCGTCGATGACGAACGGCCGAATACCGCGAACGAAGCGGATTGCGTGCGCGAGGTTCGTACGGATGAGCGGGTTGCAGAAGATGGGACGACGGCGGTGGGCGACGACCGTAAAGAAATAGGTGGAACCTGTGAGCAGGCGGCGGTACCGTGACATGGTGCGGCATCGTAATGCGGCGTCATGCAGGCATGGATGTGTTGGATCAATCGGAACGCACCGGAAGCGGAGTGCCGGCGGCAGCGCCATGTGCCCAGGGTGAGACGACGTGGGCACAAGTGCCCACCCTACTTTTTGTGAATCTTGATCACCCGACGGCCATCCGACACTGTCGGCGCCGGCTCGTCCGTCTCGCAGGTATTACAGCTCTTGCACCCGCCCCCGCAGCTGTCCGCCGTATCCAGCCAGCGCACCAGTTTCGAGTCCGTACCGCCGCGCGAAAGGCGGTTGACGATGCGGATGCGCCAGGCCGCGGGCAGGTACTTGGCGCCGACGTAGACGGCGGCGACAAGGACGGCCAGCGCGACGACGAGTTCCTGCCACATGTCAGCCTCCGCCGAGCGCCAGCGCGATGCGGTAGGTGATGAAGGAGGCGATGTAGGCAAGGGCGAACATGTAGCCGGCCATCATCCAGGCATATTTTGCGCTGCCGGTTTCGCGGCGCACCACCGACAGGGTCGCGATGCACTGCGGCGCGTACACGTACCAGGCCAGCAGCGACAGGGCGGTCGCCAGCGACCAGGAGCCGCCGATCAGCGGGCCCAGCGTATTGGCGACCTCGTCGCCGGAACCGGCCAGGGCGTACACGGTGCCGAGTGCGCCGACCGCCACTTCGCGCGCGGCCATGCCGGGCACCAGGGCGATGCAGATCTGCCAGCCGAAGCCGATCGGCTCGAAGATCACGGCCAGGGCGCGTCCCAGCATGCCGGCCACGCTGTAGTAGATCGGCGGCTGCGTCGCGCCTTCGGGCGCGCCCGGGAAGCTCGACAGGAACCAGAGCAGGATCATCAGGGTGAGGATCAGCGTACCGACGCGCATCAGGAAGATCTTGGCGCGTTCCCACAGGCCCAGCGCCAGCGTCGGCAGGTGCGGCCAGTGATAGGCCGGCAGTTCCAGCAGCAGCGGATGCTGGCCGCTGCCGCTGCGGCGCTTCATGTACCAGGCCACGCCCATCGCGCTGACGATGCCGAGCGCGTACAGCGCGAACAGCACCAGGCCCTGCAGGTTGAACATGCCGACTTCGCGTGCGGGGATGAAGGCGGCGATGATCAGTGCGTACACGGGCAGTCTCGCCGAGCAGGTCATCAGCGGCGCGATCATGATCGTCACCAGGCGGTCGCGCGGGTTCTGGATCGTGCGCGCGGCCATCACGCCGGGAATCGCGCAGGCGAACGAGGATAGCAGCGGAATGAAGGCGCGGCCGGACAGGCCGACGCCGCCCATCATCCGGTCGAGGAGAAAAGCCGCGCGCGGCAGGTAGCCGACGTCTTCCAGGATCAGGATGAAGAAGAACAGGATCAGGATCTGCGGCAGGAACACGAGCACCCCGCCGACGCCGGCGATGATGCCGTCCACGATCAGGCTGCGCAGCGGGCCTTCGCTCATGGCGTCGCCGATCCAGGCGCCGATGCCCTCGACGGTACCGGTGATGAAGTCCATCGGCGCTTCGGCCCAGCTGAACACGGCCTGGAAGATGATGAACATCAGCGCCGCCAGCAGGATCGGCCCGGCCAGCGGATGCAGGATGACGTGGTCGATCTTTTCCGACAGATTGCCTTTGTCGTGGGCGTAGTTGGTCGTCGCATCCAGGATGCGCCGCACTTCGCGCTGGGTCTCTTCGACCGGCACGGCGTCGATCGCGGCCAGCGGTTTCGGCTGCACGCGTTCGAGCGGCATGCGGTCGAGCGCGTCCAGCAGCGCGCCCTCGCCGCCGGCCTGGATGGCGATGGTCTCGACCACCGGCATGTTTAGTTCCTGCGAGAGCTTGGCCGTGTCGATCTCGATGCCGCGTTTCTTGGCCACGTCGACCATGTTCAGCGCGAGGATCATCGGCAGGCCGAGGCGCTGGATTTCCAGCACCAGGCGCAAATTCAGGCGCAGGTTTGTGGCGTTGACGACACAGACGATGGCATCCGGCGCCGTTTCACCGGCGCGCAGGCCGGCGACAACGTCGCGCGTGATGGCTTCGTCGGGCGTCTGGGCGGACAGGCTATAGGCGCCCGGCAGGTCGAGCACGCGCAACGCGCGCCCGGCGGGAGACGTAAAACTGCCTTCCTTGCGTTCGATGGTGACGCCGGCGTAGTTGGCGACCTTCTGGCGCGCGCCGGTGAGACGGTTGAACAGGGCCGTTTTGCCGCAGTTCGGATTGCCGAGTAAAGCGATCAGGGGCGAGCGCGTCGCCACCTGCTGTTCCATGACACCCATCGATTATTCCGGCTGGATCGAGACGAGCGCGGCCTCGAATTTACGCAGGGCGAAGGTCGACTCGCCAACTTTCACCGCGACCGGGCCGCCCGGCAGTCCGCGTTTCAACATGCGGATGCGTTCGCCCGGCACGAAGCCCAGTTCCATCAGGCGGCGCGGCACGTCCTGGCCGCCGTTCGCGGTCGGCGCGAGGTGGATCACGGTCGCACTCTGTCCCGCCTTGAGGGCGTCGAGTGTGGTCAAAGTGGGGACTAGAGTCATGGCGGCGTTCCGGTGTGTGGCGCTGATGTAGCGGTGATATGTAGCGCTGATGAGACAGATACTAGCATCATAAACCTAAATGCGAATTATTTCTATTTGCAGATCGATTACACGACAAAACCGCTTGCGCCCGTCGAAAATTTTCCTCAGAATAGAACACGAATGAGAACGATTCTCATTATTTGAGTGACAACTCGGGTGAACTTTCCAGGGACTGCTTCGATGATCGTCTGTGTCTGCAACAACATCTCCGACCGTGAAATCCGCCAGGCGGTCGACCTCGGCATCACCTCGATCGCCGCACTGCGCGCCGAACTCGGCCTGGGTACCGACTGCGGCAAGTGCATCAGCTACGCCCGCGAAGTGCTGCACGAAGCGCTCGACAGCAAGACCGTTGTCACCGAACTGAGTTTCCGCGCTTCGCAACCCGCGTAATTCCGTTTCTTCCCCGCCGCCGGCTTTCCGGCGCGCGCGTTCGCCCTTTGCTATGATTGCGGCAACGCACACACATAACAAAGGCACACCATGAAGGGCGATCCCAACGTCATCCGGCTGCTCAACGCGCAGCTGACCAACGAGCTTACCGCCGTCAACCAGTACTTCCTGCACGCGCGGATGTACCGCCACTGGGGCTTCTTCAAGCTCGGCAAAAAAGAATACGACGAATCGATCGGCGAAATGAAGCACGCCGATAAGCTGATCGACCGCATCCTGATGCTCGACGGCCTGCCCAACCTGCAGGCCCTGCATAAGCTGCTGATCGGCGAAAACACGGAAGAGATGCTGGCCGCCGACCTGAAACTCGAGCGCGCCGCCCAGCTGACCGTCAAGGAAGGCATCGCCGCCTGCGAAGCCGCCGCCGACTACGTGTCGCGCGACCTGCTGCTCGTCATCCTCGAAGACACCGAAGAGCATATCGAGTGGCTCGAGACCCAGCTAGACCTGATCGTCAAGATCGGGATCCAGAACTACCTGCAGAGCCAGATGGCCGAATAAAGCTTGCTTCTGCCTGCGCCGCTGTTCACACCTTACGCGTGGGCGGCGCGGGTATGCACTCTAGCGGGTGGAGCCGACCACCCTACCGCCGGCCTCCTGGGTTACCCACACCGGCGCCGACCACAGGATGTTGCCGTCCGCCTGCGTTACCTTCGCATAATAGAAATGCGCGCCGATTGAAGGCGTAAAAGTCACGTTCGCCTCGCTCGCCATCTGCGTCACCATCCCGCCGCGTCCCGGCACCCCTTCCATGATCGCCACTGTCGCCACCTGCTTGCCGCTCGTGCTGGCGAAGTTCGCCGTCAGCGTCAGCGGCCCGCTGTTCGTAAAACGCTCGCCCATCATGCGGCCGTTCGCGGTCAGGATCAGTTGCGAGCCCTTGTCCATGGTCGCGAACACGCGCCGCGCCTTTAACGCCTCGACGAAGCTGGCCTGGCTCAAGGCGCTGCCGTTCGGGATCAGCACGCCGGTGCGGTTGGTATAGGCCGTGCCCCAGTTGGCGCAGTGGTTGTCCTGGTTGGTGCTGAAGGCGACATGGAAGCCGGCCTCGAGGATCTTGTTGCAGGCCGCCTCGTAATTGCTGCGCCGGGTCTCCCCTTCCCTGTCGTTGACGGAAAAGGCGGTGCTGTTGACGACCTCGCACAGGGCCATCGCCTCGTCGCCATCTAGCGTGTAGCCGAGCGCCACGCCGTTCACGCTGAACTGGCCGCTGGTCGCCGGATGGTTGAACTGGCCGACCCAGCCGCGTTCACGCATCAGGGTGTAGAGGGCGGCGTAATCGCTGCGCGGTGTGGCGACGTCGGCCAGCAATTCGCCCTTGCCGTTCGTTTCCCATCCCAGCAGCTGCTCGCTATTGAAAATGTTCACGTGGCCGCCCTTGTTGATGACGCCCCACTCCATGCCGTACACGGCGAGGAAGTCAGGGTGCGCGGCATTGAAGGCGCCCGCCATGTCCAGGCCCTGGCGGAACAAAGCTTTCGGGACGGCCGGATCGGTGTCGGGCCGGGTGCTGTCCGAGCCGTCGTACATGTGGTTGTGTTCGGAGGCGACGAGGATGTCGAGTCCGTGCGCACGGGCATACGTAAAAGCGGCGTCGGGGCCGTACTTCGCCGTCAGAGGCTCCTGCGCGCCCTTGCAGTCGGACAGTTCGGCGCCGCCGTCGCTGTGGTTCGTTTGACTGTGCAGGTTGCCGAGGTAGACGGTGAAGGGCAACGCCGCCGTGGCCGGTGCGGCGCCCGCCTGGCCGGTGCGGCCCATGGGCAAAGGCGCGAAGCGCGGCAGTACGGGCGCCTGCGCCGGGCCGATCTCGATCTGCCAGACCTGCTCGTGCACGTCGGCCGAGGGTGCGCTGGAGGCCGCATCGCGGCTGCCCGCGCGCAGGCGCACCCCGTACATGCCGGCGGCCAGCCGACCGGCGTCCAGGCCCGACCAGGGCACCGCGACCGAGACCGGCTTGTCGGCCAGCGGCGTGCTGTCCTGCCAGCGGCGCACGACGACGCCGCGCGGCGAGATTAGTTCCAGCTGCCATTCGACGACCTGCGCCTGGCGCGCGTTCGGATAATCGAAGGCGAGCGTAAACGTGCGCGCCTCGCCTTTTGCGAGGTCGGGCGCCCGGTAGGGTGCGTGCAGGGTGGCTTCGAATTCGCTGTGTTCGTCGACGGCCGCAAACGCGCCGGGGGCGCAGCAGCACAACAGCAGCAGAAGCAGGAGCGGGGCGAGCCCGGAGGGGGTAGAGAGGTAGGTTTTCATGATGCAATTGTTGCAATTGCATCATGTCAGTCGCTTGCGCGAGGCGGCGCATTAGTTGCTAATAACTATATATTTTTTGACATAAGGACAACCAAGGTGGGGCAGCCGGGTGCAGCGGCCGCCCCTTCCCGCTTCGCGCTTTAGAAATGGTACTCCGCGCGCACCATCGGCGTGCTGGCGCGCTGGCCGCGTCCGCCCGTGGTGGCGCGGGTGTTGCCGAACTTGTTGTTCCAGAACTGGTATTCGAGGCCGAGGCGGAAGCGGTTCTTCGGCTGGCCGAAGTGGGAACCCAGGTCGTACATCAGCGCCATGTCGATATTCGTCTCGGCGCCGGTGCCAAAACCCACTTCGTCGCGGCCCTTGGCGCCGATGAACATGCCGTAGCCCTCGAAGGCGAGGCGCTCGGCCAGCGGAATGGCCCAGTTCACCGCCAGCGCGGCGTGGGTGTCGTAGGTGTAGCGGCCGTTCACGTTGGCGATCGGCGGAAAGGCGCCGCTCGGCGCATTCGATTCGCGCAGCACCAGGATGCTGGTGTTCAGGAAGCCGGCCGGGACGTCCCACATCAGGGTCGGGCCGGCGACCAGCATGCGTTTACGCGAGTTGTAGCCGACGTCGTTCTTGGTGTTCCAGTCGAAGCCGAGCGTGAGGCCGACGCCTTTTACAGGGCCGTAGCGCATCTCGGCGCCGCGCAGGGCACCGATGTCGAGCGTGTGGCGGTAGACGACATAGGCTTCCTGCGCGCCTTCGTTCTGCGTGAGCGAGGCCGGGTCGGTCTTATCCGACTGCAGCAGGTCGACGTTGAAAAAATTGCTGCCGTATTTGTAGCCGCTGGCGTGGGTCAGCGCGAAGATGTGCTTCTTGATGTGCTCGGGATTGTACGGCTCGGCGAAGCGGGTGCCGTAACGCCAGCTGATCGAGGTATCGCTCCAGTCGGCCGCGTTGGCGGCGCCGCAGGACAGCAGGAGGGTGGCGCCAGTGGCCAGCAGGGTCTTGTTCATCATGTGATCGTCTTCGACTGAGGTTGTTCGTGGTTCGCGCAATACGGGGCGCCGTGTCCGGGCGCGAGCTGCAATTCGACGCGGTGCGCCGCGCCGTCGTCGAGCAGACGCACCGTATCGCCGCCGACCTCGACGCCATCGACCAGCAGTGCGGCGGTATCGCCCGTGCGTACTTCGATCGCGTAGCTAGAGGAACGGTAGCGGTAGCGCAGCGTGAAGCCCGGCCAGCCGCGCGGCAGCCGCGGCGCCAGCACCAGCCGCTCGCCGATGCGCTCGATGCCGAGTAGCGATTCGACGATCAGCCGGTACATCCATCCGGCGGCGCCAGTGTACCAGCTCCAGCCCCCGCGCCCGATATGCGGCGCGCTCGCGATCACGTCGCCCGCGACCACGTAGGGCTCGAGGCGGTAGCGCCGGCAATCCTCGGCCGTGGCGGCCAGGCGCACCGGGTTGAGCATGTCGAACAGTTCCCAGGCGCGCTCGCCGTCGCCCATGCGCGCAAAGGCCATCGCGGCCCAGAGCGCGGCGTGGGTGGCCTGCCCGCCGTTGTCGCGCAGGCCCGGCGCATAGGCTTCCAGGCTGCCGGGATGCTGGCTCCCGCCTTCGAAGGGCGGATCGAACAGCTGGATCAGGCGCGCTTCGCGCCGCACCAGGCGCGCCTCGACCGCTGCCATGGCGCTAGCCGCATGCTTGGCGCCGGCCGCGCCCGACAGCACGCTCCAGCTCTGCGAAACCAGGTCGATGCGGCACTCGCCGCCGTCTTTCGAGCCGAGCGGCGTGCCGTCGTCGAACCAGGCGCGCCGGTACCATTCGCCATCCCAGGCATGGTTTTCCAGCTGAGTCGCAAGGGCCTGGGCGGCCGCGCGGCAGGTAGTCGCAAAACCGTAGTCGGCGCGGCGGTCGGCCAGCTCGGCGAAATTGCGCAGCACCTCGATCATGAAAAAGCCCAGCCAGACGCTCTCGCCGCGCCCACCGGTGCCGACCCGATCCAGGCCGTCGTTCCAGTCGCCGCTGCCGATCAGGGGCAGGCCGTGCTCGCCGAAGCGCAGGCTGTGGCGGATCGCGCGCACGCAGTGTTCGTACAAATCGCCGCCGCCATCGGCCACGCGCGCCGCGTCGAAATACGATTCCTCGCCCTCTTCCAGCGCGCGCCCCTCGAGATAGGGCGCCGCTTCGCCCAGCACCGCGAAATCGCCGGTGGCGCGCACGTAGCGGCAGGCCGCCAGCGGCAGCCACAACAAATCGTCGGAACAGCGCGTGCGCACGCCGCGGTTCGAGGGCGGAAGCCACCAGTGCTGGACGTCGCCCTCGACGAACTGGTGCGCGGCGCACAGCAGCAGGTGTTCGCGCAGCAGTTGCGGGCGCGTGTGCACCAGCGCCATGGCGTCCTGCAGCTGGTCGCGGAAGCCGAAGGCGCCGCCGGCCTGGTAGTAGCTGGCGCGCGCCCACATGCGGCAGGCAATGGCTTGATACACCAGCCAGCCGTTGGCGAGCACGTCGAGCGCCGGGTCGGGCGTCTCGATGTGCACCGCGCCGAGCGTCTCTTCCCAATACGCGTGCACCTGTTCCAGCACCGCGCGCGCCGCCACGCTGCCCCGGTAACGCGCGATCAGCTCCGTGGCTTCGCCTTCGGCGGCGCCGAGCATGAACACCAGCTCCTTGCGTTCGCCCGGCGCCAGTTCGAAGGCGACCTGCAGCACCGCGCACGGGTCGAGCGCGGCGCCCAGGCTGCCCGCCAGGCCGCTGCGGCGCAGCGCCTGCGGCTGTGCCAGGCTGCCGCCGCGGCCGATGAATTCCATGCGGTCGCAGGTAAAGGCAGCATCTTCGGCATCGACATGGAAGAAGGCGACGCGGTCGGCATCGTCGCTGTTCCAGGCCGAGCGCGCCAGCAGCGCGCCGCTGGCGGCATCGCGCTCGGTCACCACGTGCATGCTCGACGCCGCGCGCAGTTCGCCCAGCACCCATTCGACATAGCCGGTGGCCGAGAGGCGCCGCGGCGCCGCGCCGTCATTGCGCACCCGCAGCACCGCGTATTTCAGCGGCGCGTCCAGCGCGACAAAACTGGTCAGCTCGGAGTGGATGCCGTGCGCACTGTGTTCGAACACGCTGTAGCCGAAGCCGTGGCGCGTCAGGTAGTCGCCGCCCGAGGGCGCGGGCAGCGCCGTCGGCGACCATGCCACCCCTGTCGCTTCGTCGCGCAGATAAAACACCTCGCCGCCGCGGTCGCGCACCGGGTCGTTGTCCCAGGGCGTCAGCCGCAGTTCGCGCGCGTTCTCGCACCACGTGTACGCCTGGCCGCTTTCGGAGACGACCGAGCCGAAGCGCGGGCTGGCCAGCACGTTCGACCAGGGCGCCGGCGTCGGCTGGCCGGGGCGGATGCGGATCAGGTATTCGCGCCCGTCCTGGCTGAAGCCGCCGATGCCGTTGTCGAGCAGGAGCGCCGAGAGTGGCACGGCTGCAGGGACATCGTCCGGCGGCACCACGGCTGGCAACAGGTTCGGCAGCACCGGCGCCGACTGTGCCTGCGCGCGCTGCAGCTGTTCCATCAGGGAGCCGCGCGCGCTCGACAGTACGACGTGGGCGATCGCCTGCAACAAGACCTGGTCGTCTTCCGGCACCTGCTCCAGCACCTGCAAGTGGACGCCGCCCGCGGCGCCCGTCAGGCCGGGCCCGATCGCCTCCACCAATTGCGTGTGCAGCGAGGGCTGGCCGCCGCTGCCGCACCAGAGCACCAGGTCGGCTTCCAGGCCGCGTTCGCGCCACCAGGCATGCGCCGCCAGCAGCTCGCGCGCCAGCGCCAGGCCGGCGGCGTCGTCGATCCGCGCCAGCACGATCGGCAGGTCGCCCGAGATCGCATACGGCCACAAGCCCGATTGCCCGCGCCGGTTGCGCGCGATGATTTCTTGGTCGGCACGCAATGCGCGCTGCGGGTACAGCACGGCGCCGGCCAGGCGCGCATACAGGGCCGCATCCGCTTCGCGCAGCGGCGACGGGGCCTGCAGCGGCGCCGGCGCGAAGGCGCGGTCGGCGCAGGAACGCTCTCCGTATTTGGCGGCCAGGCCCAGCGCGGCGTCGCGATTCTCCGCCACGCCAAGCAGCAGATCCAGCGTGACTTCCTCGCCGGGGGCGAGATCGATGCTGCGCCGGATCGCCAGCGCCGGGTCGAGCACGGCGCCGGCGGCGCCGTCGAGCGGCGTGGTCTCGGTCAGCGCCGCCGGCAGTGCGATCTCTCTGCCGCGCCGGATGAAATCGGCGCGGCTGGTCTCAAAAGTGGTGGCGCCGCCGGCAACGCCGTGCAGCGCCAGCGCGCTCACCAGCCAGGGCGTGGCTTCGCGCTCGTCGCGCGGCCGGCGCGTGCACACGATGGCGTTCTGCGCGGCGACGATCTCGGTCTGCACGAACAGCTTGCTGAAGGCGGGATGGGCGTCATCGAAGGCGCCCGGCGCCAGCACCGGCTCGGTATAGCTCGTCACTTCGATGCGGCGCGGCCGCTCGGACAGGTTGCGGATGCGCGTGCGGCGCAGCTCGACGTCGTCATCCAGGGGCACGACGATCTCGGTGCACAGCTCGATGCCGTGGTTGCGCCGCAGCCACCCGGCGCGCCCCGCCGGGAAGGTGGCTTCGTAGTGATCGGGCTGGGCCAGCGTCGGCTGCCATGCGCTCGACCACACAGCGCCGCTGTCGAGGTCGCGCAGGTAGCAGAACAGGCCCCAGTTGTCGCTGGTGGCGTCGGCACGCCAGCGGGTCAATGCCAGGCCGTTCCAGCGGCTGTAGCCGGCGCCGTCGCTGGTGACCATTACCTGGTAGCGGCCGTTCGACAAAAGCTGTACCTGCGGCTGCGCCAGGCCGGCGCGCGTGACCGTTCGCACGGGCGGCTGCGCTGTGGCCGCCGCCCCGCCGCCGGCCTGGCGCGTGAACGGCGCGGCCTCGAAGGCGCCGCTGGATGGCATCCGTTCCTGCAACAGCGGCAGCGCGGCGCGCAGTTCGGGGTCGGCCGCGAAGCGCGCCTGCATCGGCGCCGCGTGCAGCAAATACGACAAGGCCAGTAGCCCAACCGCCTGGTGATCCGAACGGTAGGCGCGCACCAGCGCCTGGCGCTGGCCGTGCGCCAGGCGCGCCGGGGTGTAATCGAGGGCCTCGTAAAAACCGTAGGCGCCCATGGCGCCGAGCGTGGCCATGCGCTCCAGGTTGGCGCAGGCCGCTTCCGGCGCCACCATCAGCGCCAGCAGCGACGCGTAGGGCGCGACCACGCGCTCGTCGCCCTGCCCGCGCACGATGCCGCTGCCCGGCACGCCGAAGGCGCGGCTTGCGTACTGCTGCGCGCCGTCCAGGCTGTTGTAGCCGGAGTCGGACATGCCCCAGGGGATGGCGTAACGCGCCGCCGCGTCGATCTGCACGCGCACGATCGCCCGGCAGGCGCGCTCGAGCAGCGAACTACGGTAGCCCGGCATCACCAGCCGCGGCAGCAAGTAGTCGCCCAGCGCGCCGGTCTGCGACTGCAGCAGCAGGGTGTCGTCGAGATAGCATAGGGGCCGCTTCAGCGCGAACCAGTGCCCCTGCGGCAGCTGGCCGTGGGCGATGCCGACGAAACTGGCCAGGCGCGCGCTGGACGCCAGCATTTCGACGGCGCCGGCTTCGCGCCGCTCGGCGCCGACCTCGTAGCCGCTTGCCAGCAGCCTTGTCTCGGGATCGAACAGCAGGCCAACGTCCATGTCGGCGAACTCGCGCGCGCAGGCGGCCAGGGTCTCGATCTCGGCCAGGCGCTCCCTGGCTGTGGCGGCGCCCTCTTCCACCATCTGCGCCAGCGCCTGTTCGGCGTCGCCCTTGCCGGAGGCGGGCATGGCAAAGCCCGCCAGTTCGCGTAGGGTCGGGATGCGCGTCAGGCTGGCGTCCAGCACATATTCCTGTACGGCGCGCATCCATGGCGCCTGCGCCAGCAGGTCTTCCTGCACCGCGCGGCAATCCGCATCCAGGCGCACCGCCCAGTCGCGCAGCAGAACGTCCGCATCCGGCGGCAGCGTGGCCGTCAGCATCGAGGCGGCGCGCACGGCCGCGCCCAGGCAATCGGCCAGGCCGGGCAAGGTGTCGCCGCTGCGGCAGCGCTCGGGCTCGAGGGCGTCGCGGCAGGCGTCCAGGGCTTTACGCACCTGTCGCGGCGCGCCCTGCGCATGCGCTTCCAGCACCTGGAAAGTGGTGCGCAAGCCGTCCAGGCTGCGCAGGCTGGCGACCGGCGCGTCGGCCAGCCGTTCCAGGCCGGCCCCCAGGGTCAGCAGGTAGGCGGCGAGGTTGCCGCTGTCCTCGGTCGAGACGCGCAGCGGCTGCAGCGGCGCCAGCGTGTCCGTGTCGTAAGCCGCATAGTAATGGCCGCGATGGCGTTCCAGCAGCGCCATGTTGGAGAAGGCGGCGCGCACCCGCGCCAGCACGGTCGCCTGCGGGATGAAGCCGAAGTCCCAGGCCGTCAGGTTGGCCAGCAGCGACAGGCCGATGGCCGTCGGCGAGGTCGCGTGCGCCATGGCCGGCTGCGGCAGCTCCTGCAGGCCGCCCGGGGGCAGCCAGTTGGTGGCGGCATCGACCACGTCCTCGAAATAACGCCAGGTGCGGCGCGCCAGGGTCGCCAGGAAACGCGTCTGCGCGGCCGACAGCGCGGGCGCGGCAGGCTCGAACGGCAGGCTGAGCCACCAGGCCAGCAAAGGCGACAGGAACCACAACAGCAGCAGCGGCGCCGCCGCGAACAGGGCGAACGGGTGCAGGAAGGTCAGCAGCACCGCCACGCCCACCGCCAGCAGCGGCGCGAACCACATGCTGCGCCACGCCGATTCGACATCGGTGCTGGCGCGCACCAGATGCGAAGCCCGCCACTGCAGCAGGCGCCGGCGCGAGACCAGCATGCGCCAGCCGGTGCGCGCGATCGCGTGCAGGCTGTACCAGGCTTCGTGCGGCAGGAAGGCCATGTTCAGCACCGCGTGCGCGAGCACGTTGGCCGCGTCGTGCGCCCAGTTGGACAGGTGCTGGCGCCACAGCATGCCGTGCGGCTTGTCGGCCAGGCCGACGCCCATGCGGATGAAGGCGGGCAGGAAGAACACCGACAGCGCGGCCGCGCTCCAGAAGGCCGGCCCCGGCAGGCGCGCCCAGCACAGCACCAGCATGGCCATCAGCGCCGGCGCCACCAGGCTGCGGCGCAGCGCGTCGACCAGCTTCCAGCGCGCCAGCGGCGTCAGCGGATTGGGTTCCAACCCGCCATCCCGCGCCGGCACGCGCGCACGCAGCCAGCCCGTTAGTTGCCAGTCGCCGCGGATGCCGCGGTGGCGGCGTGCGATCTCGTCGCTGTAGTGAGGCGGGCAGGTTTCGACCAGCTCGACATCGTCGAGTACCCCGCTGCGCAGGTAGCAGCCCTCCAGCAGCTCGTGCGACAGCACGGTGTTGTCGGGCAGGCGTCCGTCCAGCACCCGGGTAAATGCGTCGACCTCGTAGATGCCCTTGCCGTTTGACGCGCCTTCACCGAACAGGTGCTGGTAGAGGGTCGATTCGGCGCAGCCGCAGGACGTGGCCCCGCATAAGCGCTGGTAGCGCGAGGCACCCTCCGCGGGCAGCGCGCTGCCCGTACGCGGTTGCAGGAAGGCGTGGCCGGCGACGACGCGGCGGCCGGCGGATTCAAACAGCGGCCGGTTCAGGGGGTGCAGCATGGCCGCCACCATGCGGCGCGCGCTGTCCATCGGCAGCCGGGTGCCGGCGTCGAGCGCGATCACGTAGCGCACTTCGTCCAGGGCATCGGCCGCGCCCTCGGCCACAATAAAACGTTCGCGCGCGCCGCCGCGCAGGTAGGCGTTGAGATCGGCAAGCTGGCCGCGCCTGCGCTCGCGCCCGATCCAGGCGTACTCGCTGGCGCTCCAGACGCGCGGACGGTGCAGCAGCACAAAGGGCTTTTCGTCATGGCGTTCGTTCAGCGCCGCGATGCCGGCCCGCAGTTCTTCCAGCAGCTCGGCGTCGCCCAACACCGTTTGCTCGGGCGCGTCGGCGAAATCGGTGAGCAGGCAAAAGCGCAGCTGCGGATCGCGGTTGGCAAGATAGCTTTCTTCGAGCCGCTCGCACAGCGCGCGCATGCCGGCGCTGTCCTGCAGCAGCGCCGGCAGCGCGACCACGGTGCGCGCCTCCTGCGGAATGCCGGCGCCGACATCCATGCGCGGCAGTGGGCGCGCTTTGACCAGGCGGGCGGCCATCATGCCCGTCAGTGTCGCGGCCAGCTGGCTGGCGCCGAATGCGGCCAGCAGCCCCAGCGCCAGCAGGAGCGAGGCGCCTGCCCCTGCCTGGTAGGCATGCACGACCAGTGCCACCGTGAACAGCAGGGTGAAGCCGCCGATGGCGCCGAGATAGGCCAGCAGCGGCCGGCGCCGCGCCGCGCGCCGCAGTGCAGGCAGCATGCCGGTAGCGAGCGGATGCCGGGCGCGCAGCGTCGCCAGGCCGGCGCCGACCAGGTAATGGCCGACGTGGCCGGTGCGCGCGTCGCCAGTGCCGTCCCTCGTACGCTGGGCAGCGGCCAGCGCCAGCGCCTCGGCCGCAATCTCGTCTTCGCTGCGGCCGCTCGCGCGCGCCAGGCCTGCGACGGCCTGGCGGTAGTGGGCGC
Source organism: Massilia sp. Leaf139 (assembly GCF_001424165.1). Taxonomy (GTDB): domain Bacteria; phylum Pseudomonadota; class Gammaproteobacteria; order Burkholderiales; family Burkholderiaceae_D; genus Telluria. Next base: position 240,878 of record NZ_LMOJ01000025.1, on the reverse strand, counting down.
GTGTGGCGGCGTCCATGGCGGGGTAGACGCCGGCCGGATCGCGCCGCAATGTCCGCTCCACCGTGCTCGCCGCCTCGAGGAAGGCGCTCCAGTCGATGCGCTCGACCAGGCGCAGGCTGGCCAGGCTATTGGCCAGCGAGACGGCGTCGAGCGAGCTCTCCTCCTCGTCGCGCTGCTGCTGCGCATCGAGCGTCAGGCCAGCGTCGGCCAGGCGTACCCCGATCCAGTCGAGCACTTGCGCCAGCGGCGCGCCCTGCCCCTGCAGGCGCTGCGCCAGGGCCGCGACGAAGGCGGCATCGAGCGGCTGGACGGCGCGCGCCATGTCGGCCACCAGCAGGATCAGGTCGCCGGCTCGGTGTTCGGCCGCTTCCATCATTCGTCCGGCCCAGTCGGCGGCGAGGCCGCGCTGGTGCAGGCGTTCGGCCAGGCGCACGGCGAGGCGGCGCAGGTTTTCGAGCAGCGCCAGGCGCAGCATGGTCGGGAAGGCGCCCAGTTCGCCGAGGGTGAGCGCTGCGTTCTCCTGGTAGGCGGCGACGAAACCCGCGAGGCTGTCCTCGGCGAGCAGGCCGTCCGAATACGCCACGCAGTCGAGCGCCAGCTGGTGGATGCGCGGGGCGCCGGCCTGAACGGTCGGCCCGGCCACATGCGGCAGCGTGGTGCCGCAGGCGCGCGGCAGGTGTTGGCGCGCGCTGCGGATCTGTTCGTCGACCAGGTGGTAATGGTCGAGCAGGAGCGTGGCGGACGGATCGGCCAGGCCGCCGTGTTCGGCGCGCGTGAGGGAGGCGCAGGCGGCGCCGATGGCGGCGGCGTTGTCTTCCAGCCGCGCCTGGAGACGGTCGGATGCTTCCGCGCGCGCCGGCACGTGCTGGGCGGCGAGACGGCTGCCATGCAGCGCCATCTGCGCCGCGTCGAAGTGCCCGGCGCGCAGAGGCGCACCGTCCGCGGCGCTGGCGGCGCGGACGGGCACGTACCCCGCGCGCGGCGCGTCGGCCTTGGTATGCAAATCGTCGTTCAACAGGAGCCTCGGTGATGAGCGTGCGCGAACACGGCGCACGGCCAGGCCATGCTAAAACCTCATCCGGTGGGAGACTGTGCGTTGACGAACGGAGTCAACGGAAGGTTGCAGGCGCGCCGCATGTGCGCCTGCAATGGGCGGGACATTAGTACGACATCAATGCGGCGGCATCAATGTGGCGGCATCAATGCGGCGGCAGCAAGGCCAGGCCGCCGGCCAGGTGGCGCACATTGGCGTGCCCGAGCTCCTGGGCGAAGCGTGCCGCCTGGGCGCTGCGCCTGCCGCTGCGGCAGAAGAACAGCAGCGGGCGTGCTTCGCGCCCGAGCCAGGCGGCGTGCTCCGGCAGGCGCGACAGCGGAAGGCTGTAGGCAGCGCGCCCGTGCAGGCGCGGCGTGCCGAGCGCATGCTCGCAGGCTTCGCGCACGTCGACCAGGAGCGCGTCCGGATGCGCGTCGAGAAAGCCGGCCAGTTCGCCGGCATCCAGGTCGCATGGCGCCGGGCTTGCCGTGCATGCGGGTTTTGGAAGCGGCGACTCCCCCGATCCCGTTACCGGGCAGCGCGCCGGCGGCGGCGCCGCCAGGGCCTGGGCGCAGCGGGCGATGCGCGTGCAGGCTGCGTCGATGAAGGCATCGTCCGCCAGCGGCCCGAAGGACATGCGTACCGCATGCGCGCAGCGCTCCGGATCCAGTCCCATCGCCAGCAGCACGTAGCTCGGGGCAGTCTTCGCGGCCGAACAGGCCGAGCCGGCGCTGACGCGCACGCCGGCGGCGTCGAACAGGTCGAGCAGGGTCTTGCCGGAGATGCCGGGCACGGTGAAGTTGAGCGTGGTCGGCAGCGCGTGTTCGAAGGGCGCGTTGAAGACGATGGCGGGAAAGGCGGCGCGCAGGCTGGCGGCCAGCCGCTCGCGCATGGCCGTCAATTGCGCATGGCTGCGGAAGGTCGTCCCCTCTTCCAACGCACGAAGCACGGCGCCCAGGGCGGCGATGCCGGCCATGTTCTCGGTACCCGAGCGCTGGCCCGCTTCCTGGCCGCCGCCGCAGATCAGCGGCGTGTACGGTGCGCCCTCGCGCACATACAGCATGCCGATTCCCTTCGGCGCGTACAGTTTATGGCCGGAAACCGGCGCGTAATCGATACGGGTGTGTTCGAGCGCCAGCGGCAGCTTGCCGAGCGCCTGCACACAGTCGACCATCCATAAAGCCGCGCTGCCCGTTTCAGTCAGCACAGCCGCGATGCCATCCAGGTCGGACACGACGCCGGTCTCGTTGTTGGCGGCCATCGTGCACAGGAAGGCGGTATGGGGCGCCAGCGTGCGCAAGGTAGCCAGGCAGTGGCGGCCGTCGGCGCCGACCGGCAAGGCCTGCAGGCGCAGGCCAGTGCCGAGCAGCGTGTTCCAGTGCGCCAGGCTTTCCGGCACGGCCTTGTGCTCGGTCGCGCCGTACAGCAGCAAGTCACCGCAGGACAGTCCGGCGGCGCGCCGTTCGCGCACGGCGCACAAGGCCGATAGCACGGCGGTGCCGATGCCTTCGGTGGCGCCGCTGGTAAACATCAGCCGTCCGGCGCCGGCGCCGAGCACCCGGCGTGCACGGCTGCGCGCCTCGTCGAGCACGGCGCGCGCGCGCAGGCCAGCCGCGTGACTGCTGCTGGGATTGCCGAAACACTGCAGCAGGGTCGCTTGCGCGGCCTGGATGGCGGCGGGCAGGACGGGGGAAGTCGCGTTAGCGTCGAGGTAGATTTCAGTCGTCATAATAAATTGCGAAAAACGTAAACACAGAAGCAGATCGTGTTATTGTTAAGCAATATGTTACAAACCAATGGCGAAGCGCACGTTCTAAATTAGCTAGGTAAAACACTGTTTTTAGCATGTTTGTTCTATTAGTGACGAAAAACTAAAATGAATTCACTAGACAAGTTTGATTGTGCCATTCTGGCTGCACTCCAGGCCGATGCGACACTGTCGATTTCGGGGCTTTCGGAGAAGGTCGGCCTGTCCAGCACCCCCTGCTGGAAGCGCGTCAAGCGCCTCGAGGAAGAGGGGTATATCGAAAGCCGCGTCACCATCGTCAACCGCCAGAAGGTCGGCTTGCCGGTCACGGTGTTCGTCAGCGTGCGCACCACCGAACACGATGAAAAATGGCTGGAACGCTTCGCCGCCGCCGTCGTCGCCTTGCCTGAAGTGCTGGAATTTCACCGCATGAGCGGCGACGTCGACTACCTGCTGAAGGTCGCCACGACCGACATCGCCGGCTATGACCGCTTCTACAAGAAGCTGATCAAGACCGCGCAACTGAGCGGCGTGTCGTCGGCCTTCTCGATGGAGCAGATCAAGTGCACTACCGCCCTGCCGCTGGAGCTGATCGCGCACGGCTTGCCTGCCTGAGTGCTGCCTGAGTGCTGCCTGAGTGCTGCCTGAGTGCTGCCTGATTGCTGCCTGAGCCGACTGCACTGCCGCGCTGATTCGTGCGATGATGGCGCCCGTTCGTCATTCAATCGGAGACAGGCTGATGCCATCAAAAATGAACATGGCGCCGCTGGCGCTCGCCGCGCTGCTGTGCGCCTCCTTTGCCGCGCAGGCGCAGGAACAAAGCGTCAAGATCGGCGTGACCGGCCCGCTCTCGGGCGCGAACGCCTTTGCCGGCAAGGACAACGAAAACGGCGTGCGCCTCGCCATCGAGGAACTCAACGTCCAGAAGATCAAGGTTGCGAATAAAACCCTGCGCTTCGAGCTGCAGTCGGAAGACGACGCCGGCGACCCGAAGCAAGGCGTGACGGTCGCGCAAAAGCTGGTCGACGGCGGCATCCGGTTCGTCCTCGGCCCATATAACTCGGGCGTCGCGATTCCAGCCTCGCGCGTCTACAACGACGCCGGCGCGCTAATGTCCACGGTCGGCACCAACCCGAAAATCACGCAGAGCGGCTACCCAGGAGTGTTCCGCATCGTGGCCAGCGATTCGCAGGTCGGCGGCGCGATGGCGAACTACGCCGCGCGCGAACTCAAGCTCAAGAATGTCGGCGTGATCGACGACCGCACCGCCTTCGGCACCGGCATCGCCACCGAATTCAAGCGCCAGGCGCAGGCGGCCGGCATGAAGGTCGCGGGCCACGAGTTCACCAACGACAAGGCCAGCGACTTCGCTGCCATCCTCACCGCGCTGCGCGCTAAGAAAGTTGACGCCATCTTCTTCGGCGGCTACGCGCCGCAGGCCGCACCGATGGTACGCCAGATGAAGGCGCTCGGCCTGAACGTGCCGCTGCTGGGCGGCGACACCCTGTGCAGCCCGGAGATGGCCAAGCTCGGCGGCGCCGCCGTCGGCGAGAACGTGCGCTGCGCCCAGGCCGGCGCCATCATCGCCAAGCAGCCGAACGGCCCGGCCTTCCTGGCGAAATACAAGGAACGCTTCAAGCGCGAGCCGGACGTGTACGCGCCCTCCTTCTACGACCAGACCATGTTCATCGCCCAGGCGATGAAGGCGGCCAACAGCCTCGATCCGAAGGCGGTCGCCGCACAAATGCGCACCCTCACGCACCAGGGCGTGGTCGGCAGCTACGGCTACGACGACAAGGGCAACCTCAAGAAGACCGCCGTCACCGTCTACACGTTCAAGAACGGCGCCCTGGCGCCACTGGCCAGCTACTAAGGATTTCAGGATATGACCCGCATTCTCAAGCTCGGCGCCCTCGCGGCGGCCGCCCTCATCGCCTGCGCACCGGCAGCAGCCGCCGACCAGGCCACCGCGCAGGCCACCGCACCGGCCAAGCAGGCCACGATCAACACCCAGGCCGGCAAGCAGCTGAACACCCTCGCCGATGCGTACTACGATGCGCTGGCGCGTTTCGATCCGGTATCAAGCAGCGAAAGCGGCGACAACCGCTTCATCGACCAGATCGGCATGTCGATCGCGCCGAGCGAACGGACTAAACAGTTTGCACGATATAAATCGTTCCAGAAGCGCCTGCACGCCATCAAGCGCGCGCAGCTGAGCCTGCGCGACCAGACCAGCTACGACATCCTCGACTACGAGCTGGGCATTGCGCTGCGCTTCGAGCCCTTCCCCGAGCACCTGCTGCCGCTGAACCAGATGGACAGCATGCCGGTCACGCTGGCGAACTACGCCAGCGGCCAGGGCGCGCAGCCGCTGACCACCACCGCGGACTACCGCGCCTACGCCAGCCGCCTGGCGCAGCTCGGCCCCTGGGTCGACCAGGCGATCGCCAACATGCGCGAGGGGATGAAACGCGGCATCGTCCATCCGCGTCCGGTGATGCTGTCGGCCCTGCCCCAGTTCAAGCAGCTGGTGGCGGCCTCGCCCGAGGCCAGCATCTATTACACGCCGGTGAAGAACTTCCCGGTCGGCTTCTCGGACGCCGACAAGCGCGCGCTGACCGAGCTGTATGCCGACACCGTCGGCGGTAAACTGAATCCGGCGCTGGGCCGCCTGGCGAGCTTCATCGAGAACGAATACCTGCCGGCCACGCGCACCAGCAGCGGATGGAACGCGCTGCCGAACGGCGCCGCCTGGTACCAGGTGCGCGTCGCCAGCCAGACCACGACCGACCTGAAACCGGAAGCGATCCACGAGATCGGCCTGAAGGAAGTCGCGCGCATCCAGGGAGAATACGGCCGCATCGGCCCGAAGATGGGTTACACGGGGCCGGCGGCCGGCCTGCCGGCCTGGGTCTCGCAGCAGGCGAAATTCAAACCCTTCAAGACCGAGCAGGAAGTCATCGACGTCTACCGCAAGCTGGACGCGCAACTGCGCACCAAGCTGCCGTCGATGTTCAACCTGATGCCGAAATCGCCGCTCGACCTGCGCCTCGAACCTGAACTGAGCCGCGCCACCGCCTCGGATCACTACACCCCGCCCGCGGTGGACGGCACCCGTCCGGGCGTGTTCTGGTCGGTCGTCAACGATCCGACGCAATATGGCAGCACCGGCATGGTCACCTTGTACCTGCACGAAGGCCAGCCGGGCCACCACTTCCACATCGCGCTGGTGCAGGAACTGGGCCTGCCGAACTTCCGCCGTTTTGGGGGCAACAATGCGTTCACCGAAGGCTGGGCGCTGTACGCCGAGACGCTGGGCAAGGACATGGGCCTGTTCGACAAGCCGGAAGATTATTTCGGCCACCTGAACGACGAAATGCTGCGCGCCGCGCGCCTGGTGGTCGACACCGGCCTGCACACCAAGGGCTGGACGCGCGAGCAGGCGATCAAGTACTTCAGCGAGACCCTCGGCTACAGCGAGGCGGATTCGCGCGCCCAGATCGAACGCTACATGATCTGGCCGGGCCAGGCGCTGGGCTACAAGATCGGCTCCCTGAAAATCATGGAACTGCGACGCCGCGCGGAAAGCCAGCTGGGTTCGAAGTTCGACATCCGCGCCTTCCACGACATCGTGCTGGGCGAAGGGACGCTGCCGCTGGCGCTGCTGGAGAAGAAGGTGGATCGCTGGATCGCGGCGACCAAGTAAAGCGCTTATCGACCTGACCGGTACGACGTAGGGTGGACGGGTTCCCCGTCCACGCGTTCAACGGACGGCTAATCGGCCGCGACAGATTTCAGGCCAAGTCAACGCGTGGACGGCAGAGCCGTCCACCATACGGCCGGCGTCGAGGCTGACACCGGCCCGCAAGCGCACTGCTTCACTTCTCCGGCGTGATCCGCCACACCACCCCGCCGCCGTCATCGACCACCAGCAGCGCACCATCCGCTGCGACTTCCACCGCCGCCGGACGGCCCCAGACGTCGCGGTCGCTCAGCACCATGCCGGTCATGAAATCCTGGTACTGCCCGGTCGGCACGCCCTTCTTCATCATCACGCGCACGACCTTATAGCCGGTGCGGATGCCGCGGTTCCAGGAGCCGTGCAGGGCGAGGAAGATCTCGCCCTCATACTCTTTCGGAAAGGCGAATTTCGCGCCCTTCGGGGCCTGGTAGACCACCATGCCGAGCGGCGCCGAGTGCGACTGGATCAGGGTGTCGGGCACGATCACCTTGTTCTTCAGGTCAGGGCGGATGCCCTTCAGGCGCGGCTCTTCGTTGGCGCCGATGTAGTACCACGGCCAGCCGTAGAAGCCGTCCTTTTTGACGCGCGTGATGTAGTCGGGCGGCAGGTTGTCGCCCAGTTCGTCGCGCTCGTTGACGCTGCAGTACAGGTCGCCCGTGGCCGGGTGCACGATCATGCCGACGCAGTTGCGCAGGCCGTTGGCGAAGGGACGGCGGTTGCGGCCATCGACGTCGAAGGCCAGCACGGCGGCGCGTTCGGTCTCTTCGCCCCAGGCGGCGCCGACGCCATATTTTGCTTCCCATTGCGCCAGCGGCTGCGGCGGCGTCGCGCCGATTTTCGCGGCGATGTTGGTGGCCGAGCCGACCGACAGCAGCATGGTCTTGCCGTCCTTCGAGAACGCGATCGTGCGCGTGACGTGGCCGCCGCTGGTGTCACTGATTTTATCCACGACGACTTCCGGCTCGCCCTTCGCTTTCAGGTCACCCACGCTGTAGGGGAAGCGCACCACCGAGTTGACGTTGGCGACGTACAGGTATTGCGGGTTCAGGCCGGCCGGCCACAGCGCCATGCCGTAAGGGCGCGACAGGCCGGTGGCGAACACGCTGCTTGTCTCGGCCTCGTCGCCGCCGTTCGAGCGCAGCACCGTGATCTGGCCCTTGGCCGCTTCGGACAGGAAGATGTCGCCGTTCGGCGCGCGCAGCGGCAGGCGCGGCTTGCCCAGGCCTTCGGCGTAGATGCCGACCTTGAAACCTTTGGGGACGGCCGGCATGGCGCCGTCGGGACGCGCAGACAGCTTCGGGCCGTTGCCGGCGCTTTCGCTGGCGAAGGGGGCGACCAGGTCGGTCGGCTTGATGTGGTGCAGGTCGCCCGGTTTGTCGAGCGTCCAGGCGGCGCGGTCGCCGGCGGCGGTCTTGGCCCCCGCGGCGGCTGCCGGTGCGGCCGCCTTGCCGCTCTGGGTGGCGAGGTAGTCGATCACGGCGGCGCGCTGCTTGGGATCGGCGACGCCGATCGGCATGGCGGTGCCGGGAACGTCCTTGTTCGGGTCGCGCAGGAAGACGTCGAGTTCTTCGCGCGTCCAGGTCTTGCCGGCCGCGCCGGCTTTCGCGAGGGCGTCGGTGTAATTGAAACCGGGGACGCCGGCGGCCTTGCGGTTGATGACGTTGAACAGGCCGGGGCCGGCGCGCGAGGACAAAGCTGAATCGACGGTGTGGCAGCTGGCGCAGTTTTGTTCGAAATAGGTTTGGCCGACGGTGGGGGCGGCAATCGCTGTGCCGGACAGGGCCAGGCAGGCGATCACAGCGGGGACGTAAATTTTCATTGGGTGTTCGTGATTGTTCGACGCATGGGATCCATGCGTTTGTGGGGCTGTTGCCTGCCCTGTTATTGGTATGTTTGATCCGCGTGGGCTCGGAGAGCCCACCCTACAGGACGCGTCGCCGATCCTTATTCGATCATGAACACCGGATAGCGGCGCCATTCGGGTTCGCGGTACTTGTCGCAGTTGGCGAAGATGAAGTCGAGGACGGCTTCCTGGTTCGACAGCAGCGCCGGATTGGCGGCTTTCCACTCGGCGAACCTGGCGGCCAGGGCCGGCTCGTCGCGCAGCAGCCGTTCGGCTTCGTCTTCGAACACGTAGTCCGAATACGCTTCCTTCTTTTCCAGCACGCTGTTGAAGAAGCCCCAGCGGAAGAAGCTGTCGTGGGCGAGCGGCTCCAGGGTTTCGACGATGTAGCGCGCCCGATCCTGGTCGAGCGGGACGATCAGGTCGCCGGCGCGCAGCAGCACGCTGGCGCGGCGCTTCTCCAGCTGCACGTCGTCGTGGAACAGGTGGCCTTCATACGCGTTCGGGCGCGACGTCACCGAGGCGATGTGGTAGTAGGCCACGTCCTGCATGCGGTCTTCTTCTACGGGTTCCAGCTCGACGCCGTTCAGTTCCAGCAGTTCGATCGCTTCGTACCAGGCCTGCGGGATGACGTAGGCTTTCGGTGCGCGCACCGTCACGTCGGCCTGGAAGCGGTTGTAGTAGGCGATGTCGCGCTCCCACGGGCTGGAACGGTCGTAGTACAGGCGCGAATAGTCGCCCAGCACGCTCGGCTTGTACTTGGCCTCGTAGCCCTTGAAGCGGAACGTGGCCGTGTTCTCTTCGTCCATGACCCAGTGGATCGGCCATTCGGCACGGGTGCGGCCTAGCGCGCGGGCGGCGCGGCGCAGTTCCTGGATGTGCGCGCCGTGCGCCACCGTAAAGGCCAGCGCCGACTCGACCAGGGCGCGCATCGACTCATAACGATCCTTGAAGGGCTTGAGCATGTGCGTCTCGGGCATGAAGCCGATCGTGTGGTGCAGGGCCGCGTAGCCGGTCGAGAAGCGCGCCGTCTCCAGGAATTCGGCGATGCCGTGATCCGGGCTGTCCTTGACCGGGTTCACATACGGGCAGGTCGGCCAGCCGCGCGCGTCCATGTCGGCGTAGATCGCAGGCAGCATGGTGCCGGTCAGGAAGGCGCCCAGCTCGCCGCCCAGCTTGTCGGCCTGGGTGTGGATCAGGGTCATGGTGTAGCTGTAGTCGGCGCCGTTGGACGTATGGGTGTCGACCATCACGTCCGGATCCCAGGCCGTGAACAGGTGGTTGAAGACGCGCGCGGTCAGGGTGTCGCACTTGACGAAGTCGCGGTTCAGGTCGAGGTGGCGGCTGTTGCCGCGGAAGCCGAACTGCTCCGGGCCATCCTGGTTCACGCGCGAGGTGTCGGCGCGGTTGATGCTGCCGTCGACGTTGTACAGCGGGACGAACAGGAACACGGTCTGGCCCAGCGCGGCCAGGCGCTCGGGCTGGGTGCAGAAATCGCGCACCAGCGCCATGCAGGCGTCGACGCCTTCCGGTTCGCCCGGGTGGATGCCGTTATTGTTGAAGAAGACCGGACGCTTCGCCGCCTTGATCGACGCGATGTCGAAGACCCCGTCGGCGCTGACCACGCCGGCGTGGATCGGCAGGCCCGCGTCCGAGATGCCGACCATGTCGAACCACAGCACGGACGGGTAGCGGCGGGCGAGGTCTTCATACCAGGCGATGCACTCGGCATGGGTGGTGGTCTGGTTCTGGTTGCCCAGTTCGTAGGGAGTCTTCAATGCGTTCGACATGATGGATGCGGGGAGGTTGAGCCAAGCCGCTACGATACCGCAGATGCGCCCGATGGTGGCAACCCATCCAGTGGCAGCGCAATCGCCAGGGTCGTGCCCCGCCCCGGCGCCGAGCGCACGGCGATCGTGCCGCGCAGCGCATACACGCGCTCGCGCATGCCGATGATGCCGATGCCTTCGGAGCTGCTGGCCGGGTCGAAGCCCTGGCCATTGTCCTCGATCTCGATGCGCAGCAGGCCGCCGGCGGCGTCGAGCACCAGCGTCACCTCGGCCGCCGTGGCGCCGGCGTGCTTCATGATGTTCGACAGCGCTTCCTGCACGATGCGGTAGGCGGAGATAGCCAGCTCGTTGCCCAGCTTCGAAAAATCCCCGTCCGAATGGAAGGAGAAGCGGCAGGCGGCGCTTTCGTAATGGCGCAGCATCTCCTCGACCGCGCCGTGCAGGCCGAGCATGTCGAGCACCTCGGGCCGCAGGCGCCGCACCAGGCGCCGGCCGTTGGCGTACAGGTCGAGCGCGAGCTTGGTGATCGCATGCGCCTTGTTACGGATCTCCTCGACTTCCGCCCCCGGCTGGGCTTTATTGGCCAGCATGCCGATGCTTTGCGCTTCCAGGCGCACGGCGATCAGGGAGGCGTTCAGTTCGTCATGGATCTCGACAGCGATGCTTTTGCGCTCGTCCTCGATGATGCTGTTGACCTTCTGGATCAGTTTTCTCTTGTCGGCGTCGGCGCGCAGCGCCTCGTTGCGCGATTCGACCAGGTCGCGCGTGCGCGCAGCCACCTTGTTTTCCAGATCCTGAGTCGACTGGTCGAGCGCGACCGACATCTCGCCGATCGAGGCCTGCAATTCTCCGACTTCGCCGCCGGTCGTCACCGGCAGCTCGACCCGGTACTGGCCGCCGCGGATGGCACGCAGCGCGCCAATCGCTTCCTTGAGCGGCATGGTCAGCGAGCGCGCCAGCACCCAGGCCAGCACGCCGCTCGCCACCAAGGCCAGCGCCGCCATCGCCAGCTCGATGCGAAAGCGCCTGGCCTGCTTGTCCAGCATGTTCGAGGGCGACATGCGCACCTGCACCGCGCCGACGATCTCAGTGGTGAGCGTGGGCGGACGTGCGTCGCTCGAGGCCGAGACGTGCGGAGTGCCGTTGTCCGTGAACAGGTTGATCCAGACGACCTGCTTGCGGATCGGCGCTTCGTAGTAATGCGGCTCGGCGTCCTGCGCCGTCTCGGAGGTCACGCGCAGCGCGCGCTTGCCGGCGGCGTCGACCACGTCGACCCGGAAGATGCTCCTATCCGACTGCACCAGGCCGTTGATCGTCAGACGCAGGTCGGTGAGATTGCCGGAAATGACGTTGTACTCGCTGGTCTCGGCCAGCGCGCGCGCCAGGATGCGGCCGCGCTCCGACAGCTCCTCGGCCACCTGGGCGCGGTGCGCGTACCAGGAATACCAAACGAAGGCGGTGAACAGGAACACCACCGGCAGCATGGTAATGAAGGCCATGCGCAGGCCGATGCTCCAGCTGCGCCAAAATTGCAAACTCGGCCAACCAGGGAGGCTCATGGCCGCGCGCGCGCAAAGCGGCGCGCCTCCTCGCTCACGGCGATGTCGAGCGAGCGGGCGACGCCCTCGTTGATCGCGGTGCGGAAGTAATGCGGGAACTGCGGCGGCGGCAGCTCGCCCGTGGCGACGAAGCGCGCCGCCATCTCTGCCGCCTGGGCGTTGATGTCCTCGATGTCGGAATAGGTCGTGGCCAGCGCGCCGACCTTGACCATGTCGGCCGAGAAGCCGATCACGCCCTGCTTGCGGCGGTAGGTCGAAAGCAGGATGTTGCGGATGTTTTCCGGGTTGTAGATGGCGCTGTCGGGCAGCGCCAGCAGCACCTCGCTGCGGCCGGTGCGCGCCAGCAGGTCGCCGACGTCGTCGTCGCGCTTGGCCTGCAACACCTCGGCCTGGCCGGCCAGCGCCGGCAGCAGGAAGCCGGTCTCGGGGCCGAGAATGGCCGCCACCCGCACCGGCCGCCGGTAGAGCAGCGTGGCCAGTCGCACCTGGTCGGCGGGCGCCGGCTCGGCATACACCGCCGTCATCCCCTTCGCGCGCGCGGGCGGCAGATCCGCGACGATCGAACGCCAGACCTGGCTCGAGGTAAAGGTGGCGATGACGACGCAATCGCAGCGGCGCGCGGCGGCCTGGCGCAGCGCGTCCGGGCCGATGGCGACCAGCACCAGGCGCCGGCGCTGGGCCAGCTCGGTGCGGAAGGCGGCGAAGGTCGGCACCAGGCGTTTATACAAATCCTCGGCGATGCGGGTGGTGGTGCCGCTGGTGTCGCCGGTGACGATCTGGAAGCGGTAGCCGGGCGTCTCCGGCGGCGCGGCCAGGGCGGCGCTGGCGATGAAGGCGAGCCCCGCCGCCAGCGCGCGCAGGCGCATCAAGGCTGGATCAGGCCATATTTCACGGCCAGCTTGGTGATGTGGGCCTGGCGCTCCACGCCCAGCTTTTCCTTGATCGACTGGCTGGTGTTGCTGATGGTTTTAGTCGACAGGTTCAGCTTCTCGGCGATCTCGCCATTGGTCAACCCCTCGGCCATCAGCTTGAAGATCTCGAGGCCTCGCTCATCGAGCTGCGACTGGGGCGACACGTCGCCGCGCACGGCGATGCTGGCCAGGCGCTCGGCGATCTGCGGCGGGAAGTACAGCTTGCCGGCTTGGGCCTGGCGAACCGCGGCGGCCAGGTCGGCCGGGTCGCAATCCTTGGTGACGAAGGCGTGGGCGCCGATGCGGTAGGTTTCCTTGATCAGGCTGTCCTGGTCGAACTGGCTGAGGAAGACCACCTTGGCCTGCGGGTCGGCGCGCAGGATGTTGTGCGCGGCGTCGAGGCCCGTCAGTTCGGTGCCGAAGCGGATGTCGAGCACGACGACGTCGGGCTTGTGCTGGGCGTACAGCGCCACTGCTTCCTCGGGGGTGCGCGCCTGGGCGACGACGTCCATGCCCTCGGCCGCGAGCGACATCGCAAAGCCCGTCATCACGATCGGGTGGTCGTCGGCCAGCATGACGCGGATGGGTTGTTGCTTGCTCACTCTAGTCTCCGTTCCTTACATCTGCTTACCAATGACTGGCAGCTATGTGTGCCAATGGACAGAATGATCATTGGGCCTGGGAGGATTATTTCATACAACGCGCCCCGAGGCGAGGGGTTGCTTGCCTCGCAGCGGGGGCGCCAATGCTCCCCCGCAACCCCGTCTGGCATTCACAATTACCAAGAAAACGCTTTACTAATTGCTATCTCATGGCATATATTGTTTCTACGCTTTAGAAAACGGCAGCACTTCCGACAGTAAAAGGCCCCGCGTTCCATGCGGCGGGGCACGACAACAAAGGAGATCGCCATGCACTTCTCATCCATGCCCCATGACGGCGGCAGCAAGGCCGGCAAGTTCGCCCTTGTCGCCGGCCTGCACGCCCTGATCGCCGTCGGTGTCGTCAACATGATGAACAACAAGGTCATCTCGATGCCGTCCCTGCCCCAGGACTTCACCGTCTTCATGACACCGGAACCGGTGCGCCCGCCCGAGCCGCCACCGGAGCCGCCGACCGTCACGCCGAAAGTCGCGCCGCCGCAGATCGTGGTGCCGAAGCTCGAGGTCGACGTGCCGCCGCCGCCCATGGACAACCCGCTGCAGACCACGACCGAGGTGCCGCCCGTGCAGGAGCGGGCGCAGCCGGCCCAGGCCGAAGTGGCGCCCCAGCCGACCACGCCTTCGGCCAACAGCGGCGCCATGCGCAGCGCGGTGCTGGCCGATGCCGACGGCTGCGTCAAGCCGAACTATCCGGCGAGCGCGGCGCGCAATGGCGAGACCGGCACGGTGACGCTGGCGCTGCTGGTCGGTGCCGACGGCCGCGTGACCGATTCGCGCATCAAGAAGTCGAGCGGCTCGCGAGAACTCGACCGCGCCGCGGTGAGCGCCCTTAGCCTGTGCCAATTCAAGCCGGCGATGAACAACGGCGTGCCCGAAGCCGGCTGGGGACAGATCGCCTACGTCTGGACGCTCGACTAAGTTCTACTTTTCCGTTTCAACCCCGCCACCCCTCAGCCTGGCGGGTTTTTTTGTGCCTGCGTTTTGCCCGGCAGGCTCCCGTTCGGCCTTTTATTACGAAAAGGATGCGGTTCCATGTTCTCCGATTCAGTCCAGCCTTCCCGCGCCGGTCTCGCCGCGGCATTTGTTTTGATCGCCGCCCTGGCCTGGCTGGTGCTGCACTCCGGTCAGGTGCCGCGTCCCGCACCCGCGCCCGTGAATGCGCCAGCGACGCAGTTCTCGGCCGCGCGCGCCGGCGCCGACCTGGAGGCGCTGGCGCGCGCGCCGCGTCCGATCGCCAGCAGCGCCAACCACGCGGCGCGTGCCTGGCTGCTGGATCGCCTGCGCGCCCTGGGCCTGGAGCCGCAGGTGCAGCGCGCCCTCGTGCAGAAGAACTACCTCGACTACAACGCCAACGTCGAAGCGACGATGGGCGTGGTACACAACGTGCTGGTGCGCCTGCCGGGCACGGCGCCCGAGCGCGCGCGCCGATCCAGCCTGCTGCTGGCGGCGCACCTCGACAGCGCTCCCGCCACCTTGGGCGCCAGCGACGCGGCGCCGGTGGCGGCCCTGCTCGAAACCCTGCGCGCGCTGCGCGCCGGTGCGCCGCTGGCGAACGACATCATCGTGCTGTTCGCCGACGGCGAGCGGGTCGGCAGCCTCGGCATGCAGGCCTTCGCCGAGCAGCATCCGTGGGCACGCGAGGTCGGACTGGCGCTGCGCTTCGACAGCGGCGGCAGCGGCGGGCCGCTCACGCTCTACAACACGTTCGATGCGAATGCGGCCGCGATCGGCGGCTGGCTGCGTGCGGCGCCTGATATTTCCGGCTCGTCGCTGATGCACGAGATCCACCAGCTCGCTCCTGGCGCGCTGCGCCTCGGCGCCCTCGATCGTCTCGGCGTGCCGGTGCTGCAGTTCGCGCACACCGGCCGTCCGTTCGGACGCGAGCGCGCGCTGGATACGCCGCAGCGCTTCGAGCGCGCCACGCTGCAGCAGATGGGAGAAACGATGCTGCGCCTGGCGGATGCATTCGGCGCCGCCCGCATCGACCCGCAGCCGTCGACCGGCCGGGTAGTCTTCGCGCTGCCGCTGGTCGGCACGGTGCACTACGGCGCCGCGCTGGTCTGGCCCATGACGGGCCTGGCCTGCCTGCTGCTGGCGGGTGCCTGCATCGCGGCGCGGCGCGCCGGCCTGGACTGGGTCGCGCTGGCGCAGGCGCTGTTCGTCGTGCCCGCGCTCGCGGTGGCGCTCGGTATCCTGGCCTGGCAATTGTGGCTGCACGCGCCCGGCCTGCACCGCGTGTGGAATCCGGCAGCGCCGACGCACGGGCCGCATGCCCTGCTCTACCTGGCGGCCGTGTGCGCGCTGTGCGCCGCCGGCTACATCGCCGGCCAGCGCCTGTTGCAGCGGGCGACGGGCCTAGCGGCGCCGATGCTTATCGGCCTGGGCGCGCTGGTGCTGGTGCTGCTGCTGGCTAGCTGGCTTGCGCCCGGCGCCGCCTACCTGGTCGCGTGGCCGCTGCTGGCGGCGCTGGCCGCGTTCGCCGTACTGCATGCGCGCCGGGTTGCGGCATGGCCGCCGGCGGCGCGCCTGCTCGTGCTGCTGGCCGGCGTGCTGCCGGCCGTGCTCCTCGTGCCGCCGGCGCTGCGCGACAGCTTCATGGTGCTCTCCCCCAGCCGCATGAACCTGCCAGTGGCGATGCTGATGCTGCTGCTTGCCGTGGCGACGCCGCTGCTGGTGTACACGCGGCGCTATGCCGTGCGTCCGCTGCTGGCGGCCGGCCTGGTCGGCCTGGTGCTGGCCGGCGGCGCCGCCGAATTCAGCGAAGCGCCACCGCTGCGCGCGGACGCGCTCGTGTATTACAAGGACATGCCGAGCTGGGACGCCTACTGGCTCCATCCGGACGGGCTGCTCGACGACTGGGGCAAGAAACTGTTCGCCAACCTGAAAGAGCCGCATGTCTTCGTGAACGTGTTCGGCTGGGAGAGCCCGCGCCAGTGGTACGCCTGGGCGCCGCGCGACGGCTTGAAGTTTCCCCTCACGCGCATCCTGCACTACCCCAGGGGAGCGACCCGGCATGCCGACTTCACGCTGGTGTCTGAGAACCGGGCGCCGGAGATTCGCCTGCAAATCAACGGCGCGCGCCCGACGCGGGTGACGCTCAACGGACGCACCCTACTCGACAAGGAAGCCAAGACCTTGAACGTGACCTTGTACGGGATGGAGGACAGCCTGCTGCGCTTCCGGATCGCGGTGCTGTCCGATCCGATCTATAACGTGCGCATCGAGGAGGTGCTGCCCGGGGTGCCCGAAGGACTGCTGCCGGCGCGGCCGGCGGCCGCGCTGATCCCGCAGAGCGGGCGCTCGATCGCGGCCGATACGCTGTGGTTTTATTAGGGCGCTCGGACGACACGCATGGACTACAATGTTGCGCGCACCGCGCGTGCGCCTCCATCAACGCCTCTATCAACTTCGCAGCAGGATTCCATGCACAAGATCGTCTCCGCCGTCGTCCTCACCACCCTCGCCAGCAGCCTGGCCGTCGCTTATCCCGCGCATGCCGCACCGAAGGCGCCCGCCGCCGTCGTCAAGGAAGCGCCGCTGCGCGGCCACCTGTCCTTCCTCGCCTCGGACGCCCTCGAGGGCCGCGGCACCGGCCAGCGCGGCGGAGAATTGACCGTCGCCTATCTGGAAGCGCAGGCGCTGGCCGCGGGCCTCAAGCCCGCGAACGGCACCAGCTTCCGCCAGGAGGTCAAGATCGCGGGCGTGCGTCCGCTGCCGCAGCAGAGCAATGTGGCGATTGTCGCCGGCGGCCAGGCGCTGCCGCTGAACTTCGGCGCCGACTGGGTCTGGGCGCCGGGCGACGCCAAGCCTGAGCACAGCATGGATGCGGAACTGGTCTTCGTCGGCTACGGCATCACCGCGCCCGAAGAAGGCTGGAACGACTATAAGGGCCTGGACGCCAAGGGCAAGATTTTGGTCATGACGGTCAACGACCCGGCGCCGACCGCCGCGGAGCCGAAGCGCTTCAATGGCGCCGGCCTCACCTTCTACGGCCGCTGGACGTACAAGCTGCAGGAAGCGGCGCGCCAGGGCGCGGCCGGCGTCCTGCTGATCCACACCGACGCCTCGGCCTCCTACGGCTGGAGCGTGGTGCAGAACAGCTGGGCCGCCGCCGAGCGTTTCCAGCTCGCCGACGCCGACCTCGGCACCGGTATGCAGGGCTGGCTGACCGACGCCGCTGCACGCAAGCTGTTCGCGGCAGCCGGCCAGGATCTCGATAAACTGCGCGCCGCAGCCGAAGACAAGGCTTTCAAGCCGGTCACCCTGAACGCGCGCGTAAAGGGCGAGACCCGCGCGGCGATCCGTACGCTGAGCGAGTACAACGTGGCCGGCGTCGTGCCGGGCACCGATCCGAAATTGAAGGACGAAGTCGTCATCTACAGCGCCCACTGGGATCACATGGGCAAGCAAGGGACGGAAGGCGACACCATCTTCAACGGCGCCGTCGACAATGCCTCGGGCACGGCGGGCCTGCTGGCGATGGCGCAGGAAGCTTCGCGCAACCCGGCCAAGCGTTCGCAGATGTTCCTGTGGGTGGCGGCCGAAGAGCAGGGCCTGCTCGGCAGTGCCGCCTACGCCGCCCGTCCGCTGTGGCCGGCCGCGAAGACCGCCGCCAACCTGAACCTGGACAGCCTGAACTTCGTCGGCGAGGCGAAAGACATCGGCGTGCAGGGCAGCGAGCGCACGGACCTGGGCGCGATGGCCGCCGCCACGGCGAAAGCCATGGGCCTGACGGTGGCGCCAGCGAAGCCGGATCTGGCCGGCGGCTACTTCCGCAGCGATCACTTCAGTTTTGCCAAGGCCGGTATCCCCGCCTTCTCGGTCGGCGGCGGCAGCGCCTGGGTGCGTGACGTCGAGGCGAACAACGCCAAAGCGAAAGCCTATCGCGCGCGCTACCACCAGGTGAACGACGAATACGATCCGAGCTGGGATCTGACCGGCATGGTGCAGCAGGCGCAGTTCACGCTGAACCTGGGCCGCATGGTGGCCGATTCGCCGACCATGCCGAAGTGGAAGGCGGGCGACGCCTTCGGCAAGATCCGCGCCGCGGCGAAGTAAACGAAACCGGCCAGTCATCTTTGACCGGCCGGTTTGTTTTTGTAGGGTGGGCACTCCGTGCCCACGCGGTACGGCCTATGCAGATGGCACGCTCCGGAACACCTGCAAATGTTGAAATATTATTTCGCCGGCGTTTGCCGATGAAATCTTATTTCACTGAATAATCCCGCACATAATCCGCGCCCCACCACCGCCCAAGGGCGCCGGATGATCCGCATGATTATCCCCACCCGCGTGCACCATCAACGCCTTGCCTTTTACGTCCGCCAGCTTCTTCAGGCGTGGCGCCAGCACCGGATTGTTCGCCGCCCCGGCGCTCTCCACATACAGCGCCGGCAGGTCGCCGATATGCCCATCGCCCCACGGCAGCCCGTGCTTCTTGCTCTTGGTCGTATCCAGATGCCCGCCCGCTGCGCCCGCCGGCACCGGCTTGCCATCCTTCTGGTTCGTGTCGCAGCTGCCGTTCTCGTGCACGTGGAAGCCATGCACGCCCGCCGGCAGGCCGGTCAGCGCCGGGGTGAACACGAGACCATACTTGGTTTCGCTGATGGTCACCGTGCCGCCCGACTGGCCGACGCCAGCGTCCGACACCGCATTCATCGTCGCCTTCATCTCGGCCGCATGCACGGCCGCCGCGGCCCAGGTCGAACTCAGCACCAGCGCGCAGATCCATTGAGCTTTCATGTCACTTCCTTTCAGTCATCCGGTTTTTGAACGAGACCAACTCCACCGCCGAGTGTAGAACATTCGGAACGATAAGGGAGCCCGGCTGGCGCTTGCCGGCAAGGCTGCGTTAGCGCTCCGTGCCCGCGAAGCGCTTGGCCATCCGCGTCGCGATGGACGTGATGCGCTGCGTGAGCCGCTCGGCCATGACCGCGTTATTGAAATCCAGGCCCGAGCCGATCTCGGCGGCGGCTGCGGGAAGCGCTTCGATGACATGCTGCGCGACCTCGAGCGCCAGCTTTTGCAGGTAGCGCACGTTGACACCCAGCGATCTGGCCAGCTCGGCGAGATGCGCGTCGGTGAGTTGGCCCGGCTCGGACTCGCCCGCAATCGCGAACGCGAAGTGGTTCGAGAGCCCGGGATAAATCCGGGTGCACATCAGGTCATAGAACGGTGCAAGGCGCAGTCCCTGCGGCGTGGCGAGCAAGGCGATGTTCTTGGCATGTGAGTCGTTATTCCCCACACACAGATTGAAGAACAGCCAGCGCAGCAGATGGCGCCGGTCGACCGCCGGCTGCACCGACAGGGCGAGCTTGTCGTAGCAATCCTTGAAGGTCGGCCCGCCTTCGTGCTCGTACTTCACGCCCGACGGCACGCCTAGCAGCTGGCAGAAGTCAGCCTGCCACAGGCGGCGCAGCGTGCCGTCGGCCTGGCGCACGCGGTCGTAGCGTTCGACCAGACAGGCTTGCGCGACCGTCTGGTAGGTGACGGGCGCGGTCGGCAAGCCGCACAGGACGGCCACGCGCATCACGATGGCCTCGTTGACAGACGAGGCAAAGGCCTTGATGTCGGGGCGCTGGATATCGGGTTTCAGGATGTGCGTGGACGGCGCATTGCCCATCGGACGGAAGGGATTGCCCGCCGCGTCGAGATACAGCACCATCTTGAACTGCGCGCCCGACATCGATATGCGCGGCTTGGGCATGTCTTGCGCGGCTCGCTCGATGGCCTTGCGCTCGTCGGACTGGGCGCCATCGTCGTGCACCAGCACGCGCACCTGTTCCCAGCTCAGCGCCTGGTAGACCGGCGCCTGCGGCGTTTCTCCTTCGGGCACCAGCGTGAACGCCCCCGCGCTCTCGCCGCCCACCCGGGCCAACAGGCCGAAAACAGTACTGACCTGTTCGCGCATGCTGATGGCGGTGCGCTGATCTCCCTCGGGCAGGAGATTCTCGAAGAAGGCGGCGACATACGGAGAATCGAGCATGCCGCCGGCGAGCGGCAGCTCGGGGTGGATCGGCGCCGCGCCTGGCGTCGCCATCCACGCTTCGCTGTAGGAAAACGCGAGAGGTTCGGTATTGTGGAGCGTGCCCACCAACCCGTCGGGGCCGTAGACCCATAAGGCCCTGGGGACGGGAGCGCGCGTCGCCATCAGACTTTCTTCCTGGCGCTCAGTTCCACCCCCAGCAGGCTCAGCACGTCGAGCACCTTCTTGATCTGCAGCGTTTCCTTGCCGCGCTCGAGGTCGATGACAAAACGATTGCTGAGACCAGCAAGTCCGGCGACATCGAGCTGGGTCAGCCCTTGTTCCTTGCGAATCTGCCGAACCAGCTCGCCCAACTCGGCGGTCGAGCTCAATTTGGTGGGTTGTTCCAGACTGTTCATATGCATCCAATGTGAGGGATCACTCACATTTTAGCACTGGGAATCCTAACAAGTCTTAAAAGTGAGGGATCGCTCACTTTTGCTTATTTAGCGGTCATCCATTGTGAAAAAGTGAGGGAGCGCTCACATTCATGACGCCGCATATGGCTGACGTTCGAGGAGGGCTTGCGTATGTTTGATTGCCGCATATTCTCCGTCCAGGTTCGCCAGCGCCATCGCATGCACCTCGTCCGCGCTGCGCTGCACGCCGGCATAGTCGCGCATGGCGAAAGCGAAGCTCGCATCGGCGACCACCGTCGTCTTGAATCCCAGATTGCCGGCCGTGCGCGCACTGCCCTCCACCGAATTATTGGTGCTGACGCCGACCAGCACGAGCGCGTCGATCCCGCGTACCCGCAGCCAGCGTTCCAGTCCGGTATTGATGAAAGCATCCGGTACATTCTTCTCGACGACGTGCTCGTGCGGCAGCGGCTGCAAGGCATCCTGGAACTCGACCCCGGCCTGGCCCGGCGCGAAGGGAGAGGCCGACGAGCGCGAGATGTGACGCACGTGCACGATTTCGGCGCCGGCGGTTCTCCAGGCGTGTAAGAGCCGGGCGATGTTGTCCTCCGCCTGCGGATTGTTGCGGCTGCCGGCAGCGGGATTCGCCATGCCCTTCTGCATATCGATGATGATGAGGCAGGGTGTGTTCACGTGTTCCACCTTTATGCAATCAGTTGAGTTTCAGCTGCCAATAGCCGACATCGATCCAGCGCCCGAATTTCAGTCCGACTTCGCTGAAGTGCGCCACCTTGGTAAAACCCAGCCGCTCGTGCAGGCGCACGCTCGCTTCGTTCGGCTGCGCGATACCGCCGATGACGAGGTGCAGATCGCGCCCGCGCAGCTCGGCCAGCAGGGCCTCATACAGCACCGTGCCGGCGCCCTTGCCGGCATAGTCCGGATCAAGATAGACCGAGCTCTCGACGGCGAAGCGATAGGCGGCGCGCACGCGCCATTTGGTGGCGTAGGCGTAGCCGATCAGCTTGTCATCCTCGATCATGACGAGCCAAGGCAGATGTGCAGCAAGCACGTCGCCAATGCGCTGGGCCATGTCGGCGGGAGTGACCGGTTCCTCTTCGAACGAAATCGTCGTCGTCGCGATGTAGTGGTTGTAGATGGTGCAGATGCGCTCGGCATCGTGGACAGTGGCGGGGCGGATCGTTCTGGTCGATGTCATTGCGGAGCAAGCTCGTCAAAGGATGTTCGATAGGCAACTACGGCCATGGTAACGCGCTTCGAGCCGAGGAGCTAACGATTCGTACGGACGAAAAAAACGGCACCCGAAGGTGCCGTTCTTGTTCAGCTAGCTACTGATTACTCAGCGTCGCCGTGATGCTCAGTCGTCTGCGCCTGAGCCTGGTCTTCCATCGCCTGCAGTTCGGCAGCCATATTGGCCTTCTCCTGCTGCAGCAGTGCCTGGCGCTCTTCCGCCTCCCACACTTCCTTCTCCTTGCGGGCGCGGTGGAATGCCAGACCGGTACCGCCAGGAATCAGGCGGCCGACGATGACGTTTTCCTTCAGGCCGCGCAGGCCGTCGCGCTTGCCCATGATCGCCGCTTCGGTCAGCACGCGGGTGGTTTCCTGGAACGATGCGGCCGAGATGAACGAATCGGTCGACAGCGATGCCTTGGTAATACCCAGCAGCACGTTCTCGTAGGTCGCTTGCAGTTTGCCTGCGGCTTCCATACGATCGTTCTCTTCCAGCAGCTCCGAACGCTCCACCTGCTCGCCGACGATGTAGTCGGTGTCGCCGGCTTCGACGATCGAGACGCGGCGCAGCATCTGGCGCACGATGACTTCGATGTGCTTGTCGTTAATCTTGACGCCCTGCAGACGATAGACGTCCTGCACTTCGTCGACGATGTAACGGGCCAGCGCTTCGATACCCAACAGGCGCAGGATGTCCTGCGGATCGGCCGGGCCGTCGACGATCATCTCGCCCTTGTTCACGACTTGGCCATCGTGCACCAGCACTTGCTTGTCCTTGGTGATCAGGAACTCGTGCTTGTTGCCGTCCATGTCCGTGATTTCCAGACGCTGCTTGCCCTTCGTTTCCTTACCGAAGGCAACCGTACCGGTGACTTCGGCCAGCATGCCCGCGTCTTTCGGCGAACGTGCTTCGAACAGTTCGGCAACGCGTGGCAGACCACCCGTGATGTCACGGGTCTTCTGCGATTCGGTCGGGATACGTGCCAGCACTTCACCCACCGAAACAGCCTGGCCGTCCTTCACCATGATCAGCGCGCCGACCTGGAAACCGATCGTCACGGCGTGTTCGGTGCCGGCGATCTTGACTTCCTGGTTCTCGTCGTTCAGCAGTTTCACCTGCGGGCGCAGCACCTTGCCCGAACCGCGGCGCTTCGGATCGATCGCGACCAGGGTCGACAGACCGGTCACTTCATCGACCTGGCGAGCGACGGTGACGCCCTCTTCCACGTTCTCGAAGCGGATCGTACCGGCGTACTCGGTAATGATCGGACGGGTCAGCGGATCCCAGGTTGCCAGGGCGGTGCCGGCTTTCACCTGCATGCCGTCCTTGACGATCAGGGTCGCGCCGTACGGCACCTTGTGGCGCTCGCGCTCGCGGCCGTGGTCGTCCGTGATCAGGACTTCGCCCGAACGCGAGATGACGATCTGCGAACCCTTGCCGTTGGTGACGTAACGCATGGTCGCCGTGAAGCGCACCGTGCCGTTCGACTTGGCTTCGACCGACGAGGCCACTGCCGCACGCGATGCCGCACCACCGATGTGGAAGGTACGCATGGTCAGCTGGGTACCCGGCTCACCGATCGACTGTGCTGCCACGACACCGACCGCTTCGCCGCTGTTGACCAGCATGCCGCGGCCGAGGTCACGGCCGTAGCACTTGGCGCACAGGCCGTAGCGCGTGTCGCAGTTCAGCGGCGTACGCACCTTCACTTCGTCGATGCCGACGCGTTCGATCTCTTCGACCATGTCTTCGTCCAGCAGCGTGCCGGCTTCGTACAGGGTCTCTTGCGTTTCCGGATTGACGATGTCGGTACCGGCGACGCGGCCGAGGATACGGTCGCGCAGCGGCTCGATGACTTCACCGCCTTCGACCATCGCCTTCATGTGCGTGCCGTTGCTGGTGCCGCAATCGTCCTCGATCACCACCAGATCCTGGGTCACGTCGACCAGGCGGCGGGTCAGGTAACCCGAGTTCGCGGTCTTCAGCGCGGTGTCGGCCAGACCCTTACGGGCGCCGTGCGTCGAGATGAAGTACTGCAACACGTTCAGGCCTTCGCGGAAGTTCGCGGTAATCGGCGTTTCGATAATCGAGCCGTCCGGCTTCGCCATCAGACCACGCATACCGGCCAGCTGGCGAATCTGGGCTGCCGAACCACGGGCGCCCGAGTCGGCCATCATGTAAATCGCGTTGAACGATTCCTGGGTGCCTTCGGTGCCGTCACGCTTGGTGACCGGTTCCACTTTCAGCTGATCCATCATCGCCTTGCCGACTTCATCGGAGGTCTTGCCCCAGATGTCGACGACCTTGTTGTAACGCTCGCCGGCGGTGACCAGACCCGAAGCGTACTGCTGCTCGATCTGCTTCACTTCCGCTTCAGCGGTCGCGATCATGCCCTTCTTGACGTCCGGGATCATCATGTCGTCGACGGCGATCGAGATACCGGCGCGCGTCGCCAGGCGGAAGCCCGACTGCATCAGCTTGTCGGCAAACACGACGGTCGCACGCAGGCCGCACTTGCGGAACGACGTGTTGATCAGCTTCGAGATTTCCTTTTTCTTCAGCGCGCGGTTCAGCACCGAGAACGGCAGGCCTTTCGGCAGGATCTCGGAGAGGATCGCACGGCCGACGGTGGTCTCGTAGCGCGTGACGGTACGGTCGAAGTCGCCTTCGGCGTTCTTCGGGAATTCGACGATACGCACGGTGATGCGGGTCGCCAGTTCGACTTCCTTGTTGTCGTACGCGCGGATGACTTCCGACACGTCCGGGAACAGCATGCCCTCGCCCTTGGCGTTGATCGCCTCGCGCGTCGCGTAGTACAGACCCAGCACGATATCCTGCGACGGCACGATCGACGGCTCGCCGTTCGACGGGAACAGGATGTTGTTCGACGCCAGCATCAGGGTACGCGCTTCCATCTGCGCTTCGATCGACAGCGGCACGTGGACTGCCATCTGGTCACCGTCGAAGTCGGCGTTGAACGCCGCGCAGACCAGCGGGTGCAGCTGGATCGCTTTACCTTCGATCAGCACCGGCTCGAACGCCTGGATACCGAGACGGTGCAGGGTTGGTGCACGGTTCAGCATCACCGGGTGTTCCTTGATGACGTCCTCGAGGATGTCCCAGACCACCGGTTCCTGGATTTCGACCAGTTTCTTCGCCGCCTTGATGGTCGTTGCCAGACCCATCAGTTCGAGCTTGTTGAAGATGAACGGCTTGAACAGTTCCAGGGCCATCAGCTTCGGCAGGCCGCACTGGTGCAGTTTCAGCTGCGGGCCGACCACGATGACCGAACGGCCCGAGTAGTCGACGCGCTTGCCCAGCAGGTTCTGACGGAAACGGCCGCCCTTACCCTTGATCATTTCAGCCAGCGACTTCAGCGGACGCTTGTTGGCGCCGGTCATCGCTTTGCCGCGACGGCCGTTGTCCAGCAGCGAGTCGACCGCTTCCTGCAGCATG
The DNA here is from genome assembly GCF_001424165.1 of Massilia sp. Leaf139. Taxonomy (GTDB): domain Bacteria; phylum Pseudomonadota; class Gammaproteobacteria; order Burkholderiales; family Burkholderiaceae_D; genus Telluria. Next base: position 215,503 of record NZ_LMOJ01000025.1, on the reverse strand, counting down.
CGCTTTTCGTTACGCGTAATGATTTCCGGCGCGCGCAGCTCCATCAGGCGCTTCAGGCGGTTATTACGGTTGATGACGCGGCGATACAGGTCGTTCAGGTCGGAGGTCGCGAAACGGCCGCCATCCAGCGGGACGAGCGGACGCAGCTCCGGCGGCAGAACCGGGAGCACTTCCATGATCATCCAGTCAGGCTTGATGCCCGAACGCTGGAACGCCTCGAGCACTTTCAGGCGCTTGGCGTATTTCTTGATTTTCGCTTCGGACTTCGATTCCTTCAGTTCCACGCGCAGGGCTTCGGCATCGCGGTGGATGTCGATCGAGCGCAGCAGTTCACGGATACCTTCGGCGCCCATGTAGGCGGTGAAGTCGTCGCCGTACTCTTCGTACTTGGCGGCGTAATCGTCTTCCGACATGATCTGGCACTTCTTCAGCGGGGTCATGCCAGGATCGGTGACCACATATGCTTCGAAGTACAGGACGCGTTCGATATCGCGCAGCGTCATGTCGAGCACCATGCCCAGACGCGACGGCAGCGACTTCAGGAACCAGATGTGCGCGGTCGGCGAGGCCAGTTCGATGTGCCCCATGCGCTCACGGCGCACTTTAGCGAGCGTGACTTCGACGCCGCACTTTTCGCAGATGACGCCGCGGTGCTTCAGGCGCTTGTACTTGCCGCACAGGCATTCGTAATCCTTGATCGGGCCAAAGATCTTGGCGCAGAACAGGCCGTCACGCTCCGGCTTGAAGGTACGGTAGTTGATGGTCTCGGGCTTCTTGACTTCACCGAACGACCACGAACGAATTTTTTCGGGCGACGCCAGGCCAATCTTGATGGCGTCGAAGCTTTCATTTTGCTGTACTTGCTTGAATAGATCGAGCAGTGCTTTCATGTATCACTCCAGAGGTGACTAAATTTCTATTTCGGAACGCGCGCTTTGCAGCAGCGCGTCCCAAACCAATCGGGTAATACGGGAAAGGGAAAGGCTCCCCTTCCCTTACCTTCTTAGTTACGCTCGAGGTCGATATCGATACCCAGCGAGCGGATTTCCTTGACCAGCACGTTGAACGATTCAGGCATGCCGGCGTCGATCACGTGGTCACCCTTGACCAGGTTCTCGTATACCTTGGTACGGCCATTCACGTCATCCGACTTCACCGTCAGCATTTCCTGCAGCACGTAGGACGCGCCGTAGGCTTCCAGTGCCCACACTTCCATCTCACCGAAGCGCTGGCCACCGAACTGGGCTTTACCGCCCAGCGGCTGCTGCGTCACCAGCGAGTACGGACCGGTCGAACGCGCGTGCATCTTGTCGTCGACCAGGTGGTGCAGCTTCAGCATGTGCATGAAGCCGACGGTGACCTTGCGCTCGAACGCTTCGCCGGTGCGGCCATCGTGCATCGTGACCTGGTTCTTCGACGGCGTCATGCCCAGGTGGGCAGCGATGTCGTCCGGGAAGGCCAGATCCAGCATGCGGCGGATGTCCTCTTCGTGGGCACCGTCGAACACCGGCGTCGCGAACGGCACGCCGCTCTTGAGGTTGTGCGCCAGGCTCAGGATTTCTTCATCGCTGAAGCTGTCCAGGTCTTCCTTGCGGCCGGTTTCGTTGTAGATCTTTTCCAGGAAGACGCGCAGATCCTGCGCCTTCGCTTGCGCCGCCAGCATTTCGCCGATGCGCCAGCCCAGGCCCTTGGCCGCCCAACCGAGGTGGGTTTCCAGGATCTGACCGACGTTCATACGCGACGGAACGCCCAGCGGGTTCAGCACGACGTCGGCCGGACGGCCGTCCGCCATGAACGGCATGTCTTCCACCGGCACGATACGCGAGACCACACCCTTGTTACCGTGGCGGCCCGCCATCTTGTCGCCCGACTGCAGGCGGCGCTTGACGGCCAGGTAGACCTTGACCATCTTCTGCACGCCAGGCTGCAGCTCGTCGCCTTGCGTCAGCTTCTTGCGCTTCTCTTCGAAGGCCAGGTCGTACTGGTGGCGCTTCTCGTTGATCGATTCCTTGATCGCTTCCAGGGCGTTCGCCGATTCGTCGTCCGCAGGGCGGATGTCGAACCAGTGGAACTTGTCCAGGTCGGCCAGGTATTCGGACGTGATGACCGCGCCCTTCGCCAGCTTCTTCGGACCGCCGTTGACGACCTTACCCACCAGCATACGCTCCAGACGCTGGAAGGCGTCGCCCTCCACGATACGCATCTGGTCGTTCAGATCCAGGCGGAAACGCTTCAGCTCGTCGTCGATGATCTGCTGTGCACGCTTGTCGCGGGTGATGCCTTCGCGGGTGAACACTTGCACGTCGATCACGGTGCCGACCATGCCCGAAGGCACGCGCAGTGAGGTGTCTTTCACGTCCGATGCTTTTTCGCCGAAGATCGCGCGCAGCAGCTTTTCTTCCGGCGTCAGCTGGGTCTCGCCCTTCGGCGTGACTTTACCGACCAGCACGTCGCCGGCGGTCACTTCCGCGCCAATGTAGACGATGCCCGACTCATCCAGGCGCGCCAGCTGGTTTTCAGCCAGGTTCGAGATGTCGCGGGTGATTTCTTCCGCGCCGAGCTTGGTGTCGCGGGCGACGACCGACAGCTCTTCGATGTGGATCGAGGTGTAACGGTCGTCCTTGACGACGTTTTCCGAGATCAGGATCGAATCCTCGAAGTTCAGGCCGTTCCACGGCATGAACGCGACAAGCATGTTCTGACCCAGGGCCAGTTCGCCCAGGTCGGTCGATGCGCCGTCGGCGATCACGTCGCCACGGGCAACGCGGTCGCCAACCTGCACGATCGGACGCTGGTTGATGTTGGTGTTCTGGTTCGAACGGGTGTACTTGATCAGGTTGTAGATGTCGACACCGACTTCGCCGGCTTGCGCCTCGTCGTCGTTGACACGAATAACCACACGGCCCGCGTCGATGTAGTCGACGACACCGCCACGCACGGCCTGCACGGTGGTGCCCGAGTCGACCGCGACGGTGCGCTCGATACCGGTACCGACCACGGCCTTTTCAGGACGCAGGCAAGGCACGGCCTGACGCTGCATGTTCGCGCCCATCAGTGCACGGTTCGCGTCATCGTGCTCGAGGAACGGAATCAGCGAGGCTGCGACCGAGACGATCTGGCCAGGCGCCACGTCCATGTACTGGATGCGCTCTGGCGAGACCAGGATCGTTTCGCCGGCTTCACGAGCCGAGACCAGTTCGTCGACCAGCTGGCCTTCGCCGTTGATCGCTGCATTCGCCTGGGCGATGATGTAGCGGCCTTCTTCGATGGCGGACAGGTAGTCGATCTTGTCGGTGACCTTCGAACCTTCGACCTTGCGGTACGGGGTTTCCAGGAAGCCGTACTCGTTCAGGCGGGCGTACAGAGCCAGCGAGTTGATCAGGCCGATGTTCGGGCCTTCAGGCGTTTCGATCGGGCAGACGCGGCCGTAGTGGGTCGGGTGCACGTCGCGCACCTCGAAGCCTGCACGCTCGCGGGTCAGACCGCCAGGGCCGAGGGCGGAAACACGACGCTTGTGCGTGATTTCCGACAGCGGGTTGGTCTGGTCCATGAACTGCGACAGCTGCGACGAACCGAAGAATTCGCGGATCGCGGCCGAGATCGGCTTGCTGTTGATCAGGTCGTGCGGCATCAGGTTGTCCGCTTCGGCCTGGCCGAGGCGTTCCTTGACGGCGCGCTCCACACGCACGAGGCCGGCGCGGAACTGGTTTTCGGCCAGTTCGCCCACGCAACGCACGCGGCGGTTACCCAGGTGATCGATGTCGTCGACTTCGCCGCGGCCATTGCGCAGCTCGACCAGGATCTTGATCACGGCCAGGATGTCTTCGTTCGACAGCGTCATCGCCCCGGTCAGCTCATCGCGGCCGATGCGGCGGTTGAACTTCATGCGGCCGACAGCCGACAGGTCGTAGCGCTCAGGGCTGTAGAACAGGCCGTTGAACAGGGCTTCGACCGACTCTTCGGTCGGCGGTTCGCCAGGACGCATCATGCGGTAGATCGCCACGCGCGCGGCCATCTGGTCGGCGGTGTCGTCGGTGCGCAGGGTCTGCGAGATGTAGCCGCCCTGGTCCAGGTCGTTCGTGTACAGGGTCTGGATGGCGTCGACGTTGGCGTCGCGCAGTTTGCCCAGCAGCTCGTCGGTCAGCTCGTCGTTGGCCGAGGCGATGATCTCCCCGGTGTCGGCGTCGACGATGTTGCGGGCGACGATGCGGCCGATCAGGTAGTCTTCAGGCACCGAGATGGCCTTGATGCCGGCCGCTTCGATGTCGCGCACATGCTTGGCATTGATGCGCTTGTCCTTCGTCACGAGGGTCTTGCCGGTCTTCGGATCGACGATGTCGAAGCGCGCGACTTCGCCGCGCAGTCGCTCGGACACGAATTCGATTTCCGCGCCTTCCGAGCGCAGGTTGAAGTTGTCGAACACGAAGAAGTTCGCCAGGATCTGTTCCGGCGTCATGCCGATGGCCTTCAGCAGGATCGTCACCGGCATCTTGCGGCGGCGGTCGACGCGGAAGAACAGGATGTCTTTCGGGTCGAACTCGAAGTCCAGCCACGAGCCGCGGTAAGGAATGATACGTGCCGAGAAGAGCAGCTTGCCCGACGAGTGCGTCTTGCCGCGGTCGTGCTCGAAGAACACGCCCGGCGAACGGTGCAGCTGGGAGACGATCACGCGTTCGGTACCGTTGATGACGAACGAACCGTTGGCGGTCATGAGCGGCAGTTCGCCCATGTACACTTCCTGCTCTTTCATTTCCTTGACGACCGGCTTGGTTGGCGATTCCTTATCCAGGATCACCAGACGCACCTTGGCGCGCAGCGGGGAAGCGAAGGTCAGGCCACGCTGTTGGCATTCCTTGACGTCGAAGGCGGGGTCGCCCAGCACGTAAGAGAGGAATTCGAGACGCGCGAAGCCGTTGTGCGACACGATCGGGAAGATCGAGCTGAAGGCCGACTGCAGGCCTTCGTTCTTGCGGACGGTGGGACCGGCGTCCGCCTGCAGGAAGTTCTCGTAGGATTCGAGCTGGGTAGCCAGAAGATATGGAACGTTGTGAACGTTGGCGCGCTTCGCGAACGACTTGCGAATGCGTTTCTTCTCAGTAAATGAGTAGTGCATGGACACTCCGTGAGTGACAGAAAGGATGAGAATTCAGAGATTGCCAGTGGTGGAGCGACCACATACAAGGCCTCAAGTCTCTTACTGTTCCGCCAGATGAAAAGGACAGGCTACTGCTGTGTTACGATTTTGCGTACTGCGTGTTCTGTGTTGCGGTGCTGCGATACGACGGTGATGCGTTTGCGGCAGGGACGACAAAAGAGCCAAAGCCGCAGCCCCGCCTTCCGACGGGGCTTGCAAGCTTTGACTCCGGCTTTGGGCACCTTGCGATGCCCATTGCTTTTGATTACTTCAGCTCGGCCTTGGCGCCTGCATCTTCCAGCTTCTTCTTAGCGGCTTCAGCGTCAGCTTTTGGCATGGCTTCTTTCACGGCCTTCGGTGCACCGTCGACGACGTCTTTGGCTTCCTTCAGACCCAGACCGGTGATTTCACGGACGGCCTTGATGACGCCGACCTTGTTCGCGCCGACTTCGGTCAGAACCAGGTTGAATTCGGTCTGCTCTTCGACTGCAGCAGCAGCAGCGCCGCCGCCAGCTGCCGGAGCCGACATTGCAGCTGCCGACACGCCGAACTTCTCTTCGAAAGCCTTGACCAGGTCGTTCAGTTCCATGACCGACATTGCGCCAACTGCGTCCAGGAACTCTTCTTTGCTAATTGCCATTTGAAACTCCAAATATATTGTGTGTGTAGTACAGGGTTAGTTCTACTTGAACAGAAAGTCGCGAAGCGATTACGCTTCGGTGGCTTCCGCTGCCGGAGCAGCGGCGCCTTCGCCTTTTTGTGCTGCGACTGCAGCCAGAACTCGTGCGAAGCCCGACACCGGTGCCTGCATAACGCCCAGCAGCTGGGCGATGAGGACTTCACGGCTCGGGATGCTTGCCAACGCGGTCACGCCAGCTACGTCGAGCTGCTTACCTGCGTAGTTACCGGCTTTCACGACCAGCTTGTCGTTGGTTTTGGCGAAGTCGTTGATGACTTTCGCTGCTGCAACGGCGTCGTCCGAGATCGAGTAGATCAGCGGACCGGTCATGGCGTCAGCCAGTGGGGCAAACTGCGTGCCTTCGACAGAGCGGCGTGCCAGCGTGTTCTTCAGAACACGCAGGTACACACCCTGCGAACGCGCGGCTGCACGGAGTTTCGTCAAGTGACTAACCTGGATGCCACGGTACTCGGCTACGACGATCGTTTGCGCGGTTGCTACTTTCGCGCTCACTTCTTCGACGACGGCCTTTTTGTCATTCAGATTAAGACCCACGGTCAATCTCCTTAATTAATGCAAACAAAAGCGTTTGCATCGGTTCGAACACGGCGTCCGAAGTTAAGAAGTCAAACTAACGCGGATGAATTCACGCAGCATGGACTACAAAACTTGTTCGGGTACACCATCTGCGTTGGGTGGTCTATTAACCTCGGGCTCAACCTCTGCCTTCGGCCCAACGGTCTTTGATTGCCTGCCGGAGCGGTGTTCTTGCTCCGACAGCCCAAAGATGCGCCCCGCTAATGTTTTGCGGGGACTTGATTCTTTACTGAAGCTTAGGCAGCCAGCGAAGCGTGGTCGACGCGGACGCCTGCGCCCATGGTCGACGAGATCGCGACCTTGCGCAGGTACACGCCCTTCGACGTGGCCGGCTTGGCCTTGTTCAGTGCGTCGATCAGTGCAGCCAGGTTGGCTTGCAGGTCGGCGTCAGCGAACGACTTGCGGCCGATCGTTGCGTGGATGATGCCTGCCTTGTCGGTACGGTACTGGACCTGACCGGCTTTGGCGTTCTTGACCGCGTTGGCGACGTCAGGGGTGACGGTGCCGACTTTCGGGTTAGGCATCAGGCCGCGTGGGCCCAGGATCTGGCCCAGGGTACCGACGATACGCATGGTGTCTGGCGAAGCGATGACGATGTCGAACGGCATGTCGCCGGCCTTGACGCGCTCGGCCAGGTCTTCCATACCGACGATGTCGGCGCCGGCTGCACGTGCAGCTTCAGCCTTGTCGCCCGAAGCGAAGACGGCGACGCGCACGGTCTTGCCGGTGCCTGCTGGCAAGACGACCGAACCGCGGACGACTTGGTCCGACTTCTTCGGATCCACGCCCAGCTGAATCGCGACGTCGATCGATTCGTTGAACTTGGCGGTTGCGAATTCCTTGACGATCGACACTGCGTTGTCGAAGGCGTAGACCTTGTTACGGTCGACTTTCGCTTTCATTTCTTTGACGCGCTTGGACAGCTTAGCCATTACAGACCCTCCACCGTGATGCCCATCGAACGTGCCGAGCCGGCGATGATACGCACTGCGGCGTCCATGTCGGCAGCGGTCAGGTCCGGCTGCTTGGTTTTTGCGATTTCTTCAGCCTGGGCACGGGTCAGCGTACCGACTTTGTCGGTATGTGGCTTCGGCGAACCCTTGGTGATGCCGGCGGCTTTCTTGATCAGGTAGGTTGCCGGTGGAGTCTTCATCACGAAGGTGAAGGACTTGTCGGCGAACGCGGTGATCACGACTGGGATCGGCATGCCTGGCTCGACACCCTGGGTCTGGGCGTTGAACGCCTTGCAGAACTCCATGATGTTCAGACCGCGCTGACCCAGTGCTGGGCCGATCGGTGGGGATGGGTTTGCTTTACCAGCCGGCACTTGCAGCTTGATAAAACCAATAATCTTCTTGGCCATGATGGCTCCTTGGTTGCTTTGAGTAGTAGCGCCCCACCGCTACGCTACTACCGGCTCGGCGGGGCTCCTCTTACCGGATTCCGCCTTGCTGCTGCGACGCTCCGATTATTGCGTTTTAAACTTTTTCTACCTGCCCGAACTCCAGTTCCACCGGAGTTGCGCGGCCGAAGATGGTGACAGTCACACGCACCTTCGATTTTTCGTAATTCACTTCCTCGACGTTGCCGTTGAAGTCGGTGAACGGGCCTTCCTTGATGCGGACTTGCTCGCCCACTTCGTACAGCACTTTCGGCCGTGGCTTTTCGACGCCTTCCTGCACCTGCTGCATGATCTTGTCGATCTCGCGCGCTGGGATCGGGGTCGGCTTGTTCGATTTCCCGCCGATGAAGCCGGTGACCTTGCTGGTGTTTTTCACCAGGTGCCAGGTCTCGTCGGTCATTTCCATCTCGACCAGCACGTAGCCAGGGAAGAAGCGGCGCTCGGTAACCGATTTGCTGCCATTCTTGACTTCCACGACTTCTTCGGTCGGCACCAGGATCTGGCCGAACTGCTCGCTCATGCCGGCGCGCTCGATGCGCTCGGTCAGGGCGCGCATGACGCTCTTTTCCATGCCGGAGTAGACGTGAACGACGTACCAGCGCTTGTTGCTGACCGGGACGCTCAGGGGAGCAGCGTCTTGAGCCGGGGCGCCAGCGTCAGATGCCGGAACTTCGTCCGGCACGTTGTCTTGCACATTTTCGTTCATCATTGTTTCCACCCCAGGACCAGGTCGTACAGCAGGAATTCCAACAGCTTATCCGTGCCCCACAGGAAGATCGCCATGACGACGACAAAAGCAAAGACGATCATGGTGATCGTGGTTGCTTCCTTGCGGGTAGGCCAGACGACTTTCTTGGTTTCGCGAACGGACTCTTTGGCGAAGTTCAGGAATTCACGACCGGAAGTGGACGTCCACAAAAGCAGGACAGCAAAAACTAAACCAGCCACAAGTGCGCCGGCGGCGACGAAGGCTGGTTTGTTTTGGCCTTTCAGGTAAAAGAACCCGATTACGCCTGCAATCGCGGCAACCACCGCCAGGGCCACCTTAAACTTGTCATTCGAGGTGCTAACGGTTTGCACGGATTGATTAGACATTCTTCTTTACTTTCGGTGCTGCGCACCAGAATTCGGTGGCAGGGGCGGAGGGAATCGAACCCGCGACCTTCGGTTTTGGAGACCGACGCTCTGCCAATTGAGCTACACCCCTACGAAGACTTCAGCTGAATCGCGCATTCTACAGCATACGCGCGCATGCCGTCGAATGTTTTTGAAGAGGTGGTTGGCACCACCTCTTCGGTACAACAAACTACTTTATTACTTAGGCAATGATCTTGGCAACCACGCCGGCGCCGACGGTACGGCCGCCTTCGCGGATTGCGAAGCGCAGGCCTTCTTCCATCGCGATCGGGTTGATCAGCTTGACGGTGATCGACACGTTATCGCCTGGCATGACCATTTCCTTGTCCGCTGGCAGCTCGATCGAGCCGGTCACGTCGGTGGTACGGAAGTAGAACTGCGGACGGTAGTTGTTGAAGAACGGGGTGTGACGGCCGCCTTCNATGATCTTGGCAACCACGCCGGCGCCGACGGTACGGCCGCCTTCGCGGATTGCGAAGCGCAGGCCTTCTTCCATCGCGATCGGGTTGATCAGCTTGACGGTGATCGACACGTTATCGCCTGGCATGACCATTTCTTTGTCCGCTGGCAGCTCGATCGAGCCGGTCACGTCGGTGGTACGGAAGTAGAACTGCGGACGGTAGTTGTTGAAGAACGGGGTGTGACGGCCGCCTTCATCTTTCGACAGAACGTAGATCTCGCCGGTGAAGTGGTTGTGCGGCTTGATCGAGCCTGGCTTGGCCAGAACCTGACCACGCTGGACGTCTTCACGCTTGGTGCCGCGCAGCAGCAGACCGACGTTGTCGCCAGCTTGACCCTGGTCCAGCAGCTTGCGGAACATTTCCACGCCGGTGCAGGTSGTCTTGACGGTRTCGATGATGCCGACGATTTCGATTTCTTCGCCGACCTTGATGATGCCGCGCTCGACACGACCGGTGACGACGGTGCCGCGACCCGAGATCGAGAACACGTCTTCGACTGGCATCAGGAAGGCGCCGTCRACAGCGCGCTCTGGCGTCGGGATGTAGCTGTCCAGTGCGTCGGCGAGGCGGGTGATGCACTCTTCGCCCATTTCGCCTGGCTGGCCTTCCAGCGCCATACGTGCCGAACCCTTGATGATTGGCAGGTCGTCGCCTGGGAACTCGTACTTCGAGAGGAGCTCACGCACTTCCATTTCGACCAGTTCCAGCAGCTNNGGGCCGTCAGCGGCCGAGCACACCAGGATCGCGCCGTCCATCTGCGCTGCACCGGTAATCATGTTCTTGATGTAGTCGGCGTGGCCTGGGCAGTCGACGTGCGCGTAGTGGCGCGCTGCGGTTTCGTACTCGACGTGCGCGGTGTTGATGGTGATGCCGCGTGCTTTTTCTTCTGGAGCCGCATCGATCTGGTCGTATGCTTTAGCTTCGCCGCCGAACTTCTTCGACAGAACGGTTGCGATTGCAGCCGTCAGGGTGGTTTTGCCGTGGTCAACGTGACCGATGGTGCCGACGTTGACGTGCGGCTTGGTCCGCTCGAATTTACCTTTTGCCATTTGAGACTCCTAACGATATTTTGAGAATTACCNGAACTTCTTCGACAGAACGGTTGCGATTGCAGCCGTCAGGGTGGTTTTGCCGTGGTCAACGTGACCGATGGTGCCGACGTTGACGTGCGGCTTGGTCCGTTCGAATTTACCTTTTGCCATTTGAGACTCCTAACGATATTTTGAGAATTACCAGGCACACCTGACGGACGAGTACAGCGCACTGCCGTTTTAAATTCTGGTGCCCTTGACGTGGATTGAACACGTGGCCTCTCCCTTACCAAGGGAGTGCTCTACCACTGAGCTACAAGGGCTTATTGTTTGCACCGCACAGACTGCAGCGCATTTACTGGAGCGGGTGAAGGGAATCGAACCCTCGTCGTAAGCTTGGAAGGCTTCTGCTCTACCATTGAGCTACACCCGCGAGGTACAACTTCAATTCGACTTCACGACATCTTCATTTGGTGGTGGGGGCTGGATTCGAACCAGCGTACTCAGAGAGGGCAGATTTACAGTCTGCTGCCTTTAACCACTCGGCCACCCCACCGCGAAGAACCGCAGAGTATGAAGCAAGCTCAACATGCTGTCAACTATTTTTGCCAACCTTCTTGGCCTGGCTCAAATAGCAGCGTTGCTTCGGGGCGTGATTGTAACCGTAGGGGGTAGGAATCTGCAAGGTTCTTTTTTCAAGGCGCCGTCGACGAGTGGCGCGCCGCCTGAGCGCCCGCTGCGGTACTGTATGCCTCAGGCATGTAAATACTCCCCGCACATGGACAGCAAGGCGCCCCACTACCCCCGTTGGAGCTGGCCGCAGATCCTCGTTGCCAGCCTCTCGATCATCGCGGTCTATCTTGCGATGCGCCTCATCAACAACTGGCTCGCGCTGCCGGCGGGCTACGCTTTGCCCCTGTTCCCGCCCGCCGGTGTCGGCCTGGCCCTGGCCACCGCCGGCGGCATGCGCGTGCTGCCCGCGGTCGCCATCGGCGCCGGCCTGGCCGCTTTCCCCCTGCACATCCACAATCCCGCCCTGTCGACCGCGGCCGCCGTGTTCGCCACGCTGGTCGGCGCGCTCGGCGCCCTGCTCCAGGCCTGGCTCGGCGCCAGCCAGTTCCGGCGCCGCATGCGGCCGGCGATCGACTCCGGCCACGACGTGATGGTGTACTTCCTGCTTACTCCGGTGATCTGCCTGACCAGCGCGACCATCTCGGTGCCGACGCTGTACGCGCTGGGCGCCTTCGAGGAAGTGGCCCAGCTGCGCTTCTGGTTCGCCTGGTGGGCTGGCGACACGCTGGGCGTGCTGCTGGCCGCACCGCTGTGCTGGATCATCTGCGGCTCGCCGCGCCGGCTGTGGCGCAGGCGTGCGCCCTTGGTCGCCCTGCCGTTGCTGCTGGCCAGCCTGTCGGTCGTGTCGATCTACCGCCTCGCGCTCGGCTGGGAACACGAGCAGCACCTGCAGCCCTATCGCCTGAAGGCGCAGCAGACGGCCGACGTGCTGCAGGCCGAATTCAACGAGCACGTGCGCTTCGTCGGTACCTTTGCGCGCACGCTGGCCGACACCGAACACATCCTCGCGCGCGACAAGTTCCTGCGCATCGGCAGCGGCTACGCCGACGGCCGCGCCGAGATCCAGGGCGTGAACTGGGCGGTGCCGGTGCAGGAAGCCGAGCGCGCCGGCTTCGAAGACTGGGTGCGGCGCACGGTCGATCCGAAGTTCGCCGGCATCCTGGACGATCAGGCGGGCAGCCTGGCGCCGGCCGGCCAGCGCGAGCGCTACCTGCCCGTGCTCTACACCTGGCCGCCGGAGAACAACCGGATTCGCGGCGTCGATTTCCTGGCCGCGCCGGGACGGGCGGCGGTGGCGGCCAAGGCGATGGGAACGCGCAGGCCGGTCGCCTCGGAGCCCTTCACCCTGCTGTCGACGCCGCAGCTGGGCATCGCCTTGCTGCGCGCGGTGGGCGAAGGAGCGGGGCCGCCGGCCGGGGTGCTGGTGTTCGTGCTCAATGCCGAGCGCCTGCTGCAGCAGGCGGTCGCGCGCTCCGGTTTCGATGGCTTCCATGCCGCCATGGTCGACGTCACGGACGGTGCGGCGCTGCCGGTGGCGGGCAGCCTCGGCCAGCCGCAGCGCGACGATTACCGCGTCGGCCTCTCCTTCGCCGGACGCAATTACCAGCTCAGTTTCCGGCCGACGGCGGCCTATATGGACGCCGAGACGGGTGCGGCCAGCTGGAGCGTGCTGTCGGCCGGCCTGCTGCTGACCGGGATGCTGGGCGCCCTGATGCTGCTCATCAGCGGCGAGCGCGCCGTCATCGAAGAGCAGGTGGCCGACCGCACGGCGCGCCTGCGCGACCGCGAAGCGCGCCTGGAAGCGATCCTCGACAACGCGGCCGACGCCATCATCACGGTCGACGCGGCCGGCATCCTGGTGTCGGCCAACGCGGCCACGGCACGCCTGTTCGGCTATCCGCCCCAGCATCTCATCGGCCTGTCGTTCGGCGCGCTGGTGCCCAATCCCGGCCCGGGCGGCGACGCCGGCGCCGAACTGGCGCGCCTGGCCACCGCCCCGCCCGAGGACTGCGTACTCGAAGGCCGCAACGCGCGCGGCGAAACCGTACCACTGTCGATCTCGGTGGCGCCGGTGCTGATGGGGCGCGAAGCCTTCTTTGTCTGCATCCTGCGCGACCTTACCGAGCAGCAGCGCTCGCAGGAACGCATCTACCGCCTGGCCCATCACGACGCTCTCACGGGCCTGGAAAACCGCTTCGCGCTGAACGTGCGCCTGGAACAGCAGCTGGCCTTGGCGCGCCGCCATAACGAGCCGGCCGCGGTGCTGTTCATCGACCTCGACCATTTCAAGAAGATCAACGATTCGCTCGGCCACGCGGCCGGCGACAAGCTGCTCGTCGGCGCCGCCGAACGCATGAAGGATTTATTGCGCGAAGTTGACACCCTTGCCCGCCTGGGCGGCGACGAATTCATCATCGTGCTGGCCGGGCCGCTGACCCCCGACAGCGTCACCACCGTAGCCGTGCGCGTGGTCGAATCGCTGTCGCAGCCCTACCAGCTGAACGGTTCCACCGCCCACAGCGGCTGCAGCGTGGGCGTGGCGCTGTTCCCGGACGACGGCGAGGATGCCTCGACCCTGATCCGCCACGCCGACATGGCGATGTACGCGGCCAAGCGCGAGGGACGCGGCAATTTCCAGTTCTTCTCGCCCGAGATGAATGCCGCCACCCACGAACACCTGCTGCTGGAAAACCGCATGTGGGGCGCACTGCACGCCGAGGGGTTCGAGCTGTACCTGCAGGCGCAGGTCGAACTCGAGACCGGACGCGTGATCGGCGCCGAGGTGCTGCTGCGCTGGAACGACCAGGAACTGGGGAGCGTCGAGCCGAGCCGTTTTATTCCCGTGGCCGAGGAAAGCGGCATGATCGTGCCGCTCGGCGACTGGGTGCTGGGCCAGACCATGGCCCTGCTCGCCCAATGGCAGCGCGAGGGCCTGGAAGACCTGCGCCTGGCCGTGAACCTGTCGGCACGCCAGTTCTCGGGTTCCTCCCTGCTCTCGCGCCTGGACGAACTGGTGGCGCACCACGGCATCGATCCGTCGCTGATGGAACTCGAGATCACGGAAACGGCGGCGATGCGCGACCCGGAAGCGACGCGCCAGCTGCTGCGCCAATTGCGCACGCGCGGCTTCAAGCTGGCGATCGACGACTTCGGCACCGGCTATTCGTCGCTGTCGTATTTAAAACTATTCGCGATCGACCGCATCAAGATCGACCGCGGTTTTGTGAAGGACATCGAGCACAATCCGAACGACGCCGTGATCGTCGCCGCCACCATCGGCCTGGCCCATTCGCTCGGGCTGACCGTGGTGGCCGAAGGCGTCGAGACCGAGGCCCAATGGGGTTTTCTACGCGACAAGCAAGGCGACGAAGCCCAGGGCTACCTGTTCGCGCGCCCGATGCCGGCGAGCGAATTCCGCGAATTCATCCGGCGGCAAGTGCAGCCAGTACCTGACGCTTGAGGGCGCGGATCATGGCTGTCTCGTCGGGAGGCACGCCTTCCGGCGCGACTACCGCGCGGTCGGCATAGAAAAAGCCCAGCTGCGCCTTGCCCACCACGAGCGGCAGCACGATAAAACTCTTCGCATCCGGCAGCAGCGTGCGGTGCCAGGACGGCAGCAGTTCGCGGATCTTGACGCTGGCGGCATCCGAGATCATCAGGTCGGCGTCGTTCTCCATCGCCAGCACGAACAGGTCGCGCGTGCCGCCTGCCGCCGCGGGAAAGGCGAAGCCGGCCTGCACCCGCGCCTGGTCGGTGCCGAAGGAGACGCGGGCGCGGTACTGGCCCGCGCGCGCATCCTTTAAACAAACGGTGGCGAAGCGAAAGCCGAGCGCCTTGTACAGCGTTTCGAGCACGGCCAGGATCACGTCGTTCACCCGCGCGCGGCCGGCGGCGCGCAGTTGGGTCACGTCCTGCACGCCGGCCAGCAGCAGCTCGCGCGCGTTCTTCGGTTTGCCGCTGGGCCAGGCGCCTTCGTCCTCCTCGCCGGCGTCGAGCGTGGCCAGCATCAGCACGTCGGGCAGGCCGGCGCCGGTGTCGGGCGCTTCCTTCGGCAGCGGCTGCAGGTTCATGCTTTCCATCAGGCCCTGCATGCCCTCGTTCACGTTCGTGAACAGGCGCTTCAGGCCGGCGGCGTCGATCTCGAAGGCGGCGCCGTAACGCGCCAGCAGCGCGCGCGCTTCCGGGGTGGCGGCCGGGTCGCTGCTCTTGCCCAGGAGACGCGCCACGTCCAGGCTGAAGGCGGCGACTTGCCGCATCCATTCGGCGCGGCTGCCGGCCACTTTCAATGGCCCCGGCGCCAGCGTGGCCTGGGCGCGCACGATCACGTCCGGGATCTTCCATTCGGCCAGCACGGCGGCGGACAAGGTGTCGTAGCTGCAGCCGAGGATCATCTGCGAGGCCTGCGCCGGCGTGTAGCGGGCGCCCGCATTCGCCTGCGCATTCGCCTGCGCATTCGCCTGATTAATGAGCTGGTTGATTTCGCGGTAGCGCTCGTGTTCGTGCGAAGCCACCAGCAAAGGGCCCAGGTTCTTGAACAGGGCGCCGATGGCCGCCTCTTCCGCACCCTGGTAGAAGGACAATCTCGCCATTTCGCGCCCCACCAGGCTGGCGCACAGGGCCGCTTCCAGTTCGACGCGCACGCTGCCGGCATGGGCGCCGTTGTCGAGGGTATCCACCAGCAGCATCGCCAGCGCCGTGGTTTTGACGTTGTCGAAACCGAGCAGCGCGATCGCGCGCGAGACGGTGGTCACGGCGGTGCCCGACACCGTGCGGTAGCGGATCGTGTTCGACAGGCGCAGGATGCGCTGGGTCAGTGCGACGTCGGAGAGGACGAAATAGGCGAGATCGTGCGGGCCCGGCTCGTCGGAATCGGCCAGTTCGATCACCCGCGCGATCGAACCGCCCAGGGCGAACATCTCTTCGTCGCCGTTCACTTTTTGCATGAGTGCCGCGCGCACGCGGCGGGTGGCGCCTTCATCAAGCGGCGCGATCGTTGTTGCTGACATCTGGAGTTACCGCTTTCCTGGCGCGTGCGCTCTATGATTTATGGGTCTTCTTGTATTTCTTGAGAACGCTCTGGTGCAGCGCCGTGAGCGCGGCCAGCTTCGGATTGCGCGGATCGAGGCGGCGCACGGCCGCCAGCTGGGCCAGCGCCTGCATGCCCAGCTTGTCGTCCCAGCCGGTGTGCTCCAGGCAGCGCAGCAGTGCCAGCGCGGCATTGAAGGCCACCTGCGGATTGCCCGGCATGCGCTGGGCCGCTTCCTGCATCAGGGTGACGGCGCCGGCATAGTCGCCGCTGCGCGCACGTTCGGCGCCGCCGGAGACCAGGTCGACCACGTGCTGGCGCGTTTCCTGGGCCAGCGCGGTGCCGAGTTCGGCGTGCCCGGCCTGGGCCATGACGCTCATCGCGCGATCCATCGCGCCGGCGTCGGCGGCATTGCGCATGACGTCGCGCACCAGGCTAGTGGCGCCATCGGCCTTGTCGTGCGCCAGGCAGCTGCGCGCCAGTTCGAGCTTCAGATCGGCCGACATGCCGGGTAAATCGCGGCTGGCCGCCACCGCGGCGTCGAGCGATTGCAGCAGGCGCTCCTGGTTGCCCGTGTATTCGTGCAGCAGTGCCGAGGAGATCGCGCTGCAGGCGTCGGCGTGGGTCTTGCCGCCCATCGAGCGGTCGAGGTCGCGAATCACCGAGGCGGCCGCCACCGGATCGCCCTTGCGCACCAGGGTGCGCACCAGTTTCACGTGGTCTTCGGGGTCGCGGAATTCCGAATATTTTGCTTTCGCCACCACCTGTTTCAGCACTTTTTCGGCGGTCTCGTCGTCGCCCGCTTCGAAGGCGACTTCGCCCAGCGTGCGCAAACGGCGCACCGCATGCGGCGAGACGGCGACGGCGCGTCCCAGCACCTGCTGCGATTGGGCGAGTTCGCCCATCGCCGTATGGGTGCGCGCCAGCCAGTCATAGGCGTCGACGAAATTCGTGTTGGTCTGCACCAGCTCGGTCAGCAGCGCGCCGGCCTCCTCGTACTGCTCGCGCAGGTACAGGGTCTTGGCCAGCCCGAGGCGGGCCCAGGCGATCGCCTTGCTCTCGGCCAGCTGGCGGTAGATCGGTTCGGCCTGATCGGCCTCGCCCAGGAACAGGTGCAGTTCGGCGCGCAGGCGCAGGAAGTCGACCGTGTAGCGCGGATGGGCCGCTTCGCCGGCGATGCAGGCCTCGATCGCCTCGTGCTGGGCGCCCGCCTCCATCAGGCGGTAGACGGGCAGGAAGACGTTCCGCTTCTCCAAAGCGCGCGCAATACGTTCGAGCAAGCGGTCGGCCGTGAACGGTTTCAGGATGTAGTCGGTGGGCGCGAGTTCGGCGGCGCTGACGACCTTGCCGTAGTCGCCCTCGGCGGTGACCATGAAGAACATCGTCGCCAGCGAAATGAGCTTATGGTGGCGCAGGTCTTCCAGCAGTTGCTGGCCCTCCTGGCCGCCTTCGAGGTCGTATTCGCACAGCACCAGGTCGAAGCTGCGCAGGGTCAGCTGTTTCACCGCCTGGTTGGCGCTGCTGGCGTGCTCGATGCGGGTCAGGCCGCACATGTTGAGCATGCTGTGGATATTGGCCCGCATGCCCGAATGGGGCTCGATGAGCAGGGCGGTGAGGCCGTCTAATTCGTTCATGGCTATTTCCGTTCAGGCCGGCGCTGGTCGCGGCTACGCTGGCCGCTGCTCGACGAGTATATTACGTCGAGGGAACAAAATACCTGAATTGGATGGTGACTTGCGGAAAAGCCGGTTGCAGATGGGAAAAAGCAACAGTTGGTGAGATTTGGACGGCGCCGTTCGGTTCAGAAACCGGCGTCGGCCCGGCGCGCGGCACGGTTGCTGCACTCGGCGCGCGCGCTGCTGCTGACGATGTTCTGGTAGCGCACCTCGTACTTGCCGGCCGCCAGGCCGTCGATGGTCAGCATGCCGTTGCTGAGCACATAGGCGTGGCGCACGTTCGAGCGGCGCTCGAGGTCGAAGATTTTCACAAACACCGGATTGGCGTTGGCGCTGTTGTCGACCACCACCGTCATCTCGCGCCCGCTGTTGCCGAGTGGGTAGCCGGGGATGTAGCCGGACTGATCCGGCCAGGCTTCGCCGTTTGGCGCGGCCGGCGTGGCAAGATCCGTGTCGCATTCGGGCTGGCGCGCCGGCACCATCAGCTGGGTGACGGCGAGCGCCTTGACGACGGCCGGCGGGGTCTTGGCCCCGGTCGGGATGGCCCAGGCGTCCGGATCGGGCGCCGGCACCGAGGTCACGGGGGCGATGGTTTCCGGCTTGGCGGTGAAGGCCAGGGCCGCAGGCAGCAGGCACGGCTGCTGCACCAGCACCAGCGCGCACACGGCGCCGATGGCCGCACCACCGAGCATGCCGAGCCACCAGCGCGGTTCGCGCAGCATGCGGCGGCGGTTACGCGTCGGCGCCGGGGTTTCCCAGTTTTCGCCGCGCGGACGGGGCGGTGTACCCTCTTCGCCGCTGCTCTCGAGCCACTCGACTTCCCATTCCTCGGCCGCGATCCACTCGTCATGCTCCTTGCGGCGGACCGGGTCGGACAGGATGTTGTAGGCGGTGTTGACGATCGCCATGATGCGGGCGGCCTTTTCGTCGCCCTGGTTCTTGTCGGGATGGTATTTCTGGCTGAGCGCCTTGTAGGCCGCACGCACGACTTCCTGCGGCGCGCCGCGCGCCACCTTCAGGTTATCGTAATGGGTGTGAATCTTGGCCATGAATGTGTGCCGCGTGCAGGTTCAGGTCGGGTTGCCGCTCTCCGGAGGCGTTCGAGCAACCCAACCGGTACAGCATAGCCGGGTTTGTATCCCCGGCGCAAGTTGTCAATTAGTCTACAGACGACTGCTGCGATCGGCTCGCACGATTGCATCCGGCAGCTCTACCTCGTGGCCGACAACGAGCACCTTGAACAATTCTCCCATTTCGCTTGGCGCTACGAGTTTATGTACGGCTTTCGACTGTGGCAAATAACGGACGGCATCGTTGGGATCCGTACGTAATAGCAGGTCACCGATGCCGCAAGCGAGCAGGAAGCCGGCCTGGTTCGTGTACGCCAGCACCGGCAGTCCGGCATCCTGGGCCGCCAGCGCCATGGCCGTGAAATCGACGTGGGCGGTGATGTCCTGCAGGCCTGGCAGAAAGAAGGGTTCCGGATGCGAGTGATGGCGGTAATGGCACATCAAGGTGCCGCCGCTGCGCTGGTCGACATAGTATTCGTGCGCCGGGAAGCCGTAATCGATCAGGATCGCCGCGCCCTTGCCGCCCTGGAACATGGATGCCAGCGAGCCCATGAAGCCGCAGGCGACCGGGTGAAGTTCGGTCAGATAACCCTGCGGCAGCGCGTCGGCCTCCGGAATCTGGCGCGCCAGCTGGGCCGCCAGGTCGGCGTTCAGCCGCGCCTGCACATACGTAAAACGGCCATCCTCGACCGTCACCATCTGGCGGCGCCAGCCGTCGGCCGTTTTCAGCACCAGCTCGACCGGCATGGCGTCGAGCACCTCGTTCGCCAGCACCACGCCGCTGAAGTTCTCCGGAAAACCGTCGCGCCACGCGACCTGCGGAAAATCTTTCAATGCTTCCTGCTGGCGCGCGCGCAATTCGCCCGACAGTTCGATGATGGTGTAGCTGTCGACGTGCACACCCTCTTCGCTCAGGGCGGTGAGGACGTCGCGCGCCAGCTTGCCGGTGCCGGCGCCGAATTCGATGATGTTGGGCGCGCTTTGGGCGATAATAGCGGCTGCCGCGCGTGCCAGCGCCTGGCCGAACAGGGGAGTCAGTTCGGGCGCGGTCGTGAAATCGCCGCTGGCGCCCAGCTTGGACGCGCCGCCGCTGTAGTAGCCGAGCCGGGGCGCATACAGCGCCAGCTCCATGAAGCGCGAGAAGGGAATGGCGCCGCCCGCAGTTTCGATGGCGGTGGCAATTTCCTGTTGCAAGGCGTGGGACGCGGCCAGCGCGTCGCTGTCGGGAAGGGGTAAGGACATCCCGGCATTGTAGCCAGATCGGCAGGGATCAACAATTTCAGCCAATGCAGACACTATGACGCACATCATGCCTCCCACCGGCGATGATCCAGCCCGGGTCGCGCTCGTGACCGGCGCCGGGCGCCGCCTCGGACGCGCCATCGCCCTCGGCCTGGCCGCTGCCGGCTGGGACATCGGCGTCCACTACCGCCATTCCGAACGCGAGGCGAACGAGACCGCCGACGCGATCCGCGCGCTCGGCCGGCGTGCCGCCCTGCTGCCCGGCGACCTCGGCGACGAGGCGGCGGTGCGCGCCCTGCCCGGTCGCGCCGCGGAGGCACTCGGCCGCGTCTCTTGTATTGTGAATAACGCTTCGTTGTTCGAATACGACAGCGCCACCACGTTTTCGCCGGGCCTGCTGGCGGCGCACATGAGCACGAATCTGACTGCACCGCTGCTGCTGGCGCAGGCCTTGCACGCGGCGACGCCGCACAACGAGCAAGCCGTGGTGATCAACCTGCTCGACCAGAAACTGTACAATCTGAACCCGGATTTTTTGTCGTACACGCTGTCGAAAGCGGCCCTCGACACCGCCACCAAGATGCTGGCCCAGGCGCTGGCGCCAACGGTGCGCATCGTCGGCGTCGCGCCCGGCATCACGCTGGTGTCGGGCGACCAGGACGAGGCAGGTTTTAACAAGGCGCACACGGTAACGCCCCTGAACCGTTCCTCGACCCCCGAGGACATCGCCGGCGCCGTCGTGTATGCGGCTTCGGCGCGCGCCCTCACCGGCACCACGCTGGTGGTCGACGGCGGCCAGCACCTGGTGCCGTTGGCGCGCGACGTGATGTTCCTTACCAAATAACACCGAATCAAAACTGACGAAGGCTTTTCTTATGCTGTCCGCCCTGACCCACCCGAGCTTGCGCGATTGCCGCCGGCTGTTCCTGCGCAATTACGAAGTGATGATCAACATCGGCGTGCACGACTTCGAGAAAAAGGGAGAACAGCGCGTCCTGATCAACGTCGACCTGTACATCCCGCTGGCCGAATCGACCCCGACCGCCGACCATCTGGACGAAGTCGTCGACTACGATTTCATGCGCGAGACCATCGCCCAGCGCATGGCGCAGGGCCACGTGCACCTGCAGGAAACCCTGTGCGACGACGTCGTGCGCGCCATGCTGGCCCACCCGCGGGTGCGTGCTGCGCGCGTGTCGACGATGAAGCCGGACGTGTATCCCGACTGCGAAGGCGTCGGCGTGGAAGTGTTTCAAATTAAGGAAGAAGCATGAGTGCAGTACTCAACGACCTGCCCGCCGACGGTGCGGATGCGAAGAAGCTGGAAAAGATCGCCTACGAAAACGGCAAGCTCCATAAACGCCTGTGCCGCCTGGTCGGCCAGGCGATCGGCGACTTCAACATGATCGAAGACGGCGACAAGGTGATGGTCTGCCTGTCCGGCGGCAAGGACAGCTACGCCCTGCTCGACATCCTGATGACGCTGCGCGAGCGCGCGCCGATCCACTTCGACATCGTCGCGGTGAACCTGGATCAGAAGCAGCCGAACTTCCCGGCCGAGGTGCTGCCGGCCTATCTCGACAAACTCGGCGTGCCGTATCACATCGAGAACCAGGACACGTATTCCATCGTCAAGCGCCTGATCCCGGAGGGTAAGACCACCTGCTCGCTGTGCTCGCGCCTGCGCCGCGGCATCCTCTACCGCGTCGCCGACGAACTCGGCTGCAACAAGATCGCCCTGGGCCACCACCGCGACGACATCCTCGAGACCTTCTTCCTCAACATGTTCTTCGGCGGGAAGCTGAAGGGCATGCCGGCCAAGCTGGTGTCGGACGACGGCAAGCACATGGTGATCCGCCCGCTGGCCTATGTGAAGGAAGCCGACACCGAGCGCTATGCCGAAGTAAAGGGTTTCCCGATCATTCCTTGCGACCTGTGCGGCTCGCAGGAAAACCTGCAGAGGAAGCAGATCAAGGCCATGCTGCGCGGCTGGGAAAAGACGCATCCGGGCCGCGTGGACAACGTGTTCTCGTCGTTGTCGACGGTCGTGCCCTCGCACCTGCAGGACCGCAACCTGTTCGGCTTCGTCGACCTGAAGACGGATGGCGTGCCCAATCCGCTGGGCGACATCGCCTTCGACGAGGAGCCGTGCTCGACGCCGGCGCCGAACACGATTTCGCTGACACAGCTGTAAATCGTCGCGCTTCATCAAAACGGCAGCGTGCCTACGCTGCCGTTTTTTTTACGTCAGCCGTCGATGTCGATGCCGAACAGCTGCAACTCGCGCGTCGTGTCCGGCGCCACGATGCTGCGCTCGAAGCGCAGGCCGAGTTTTTCAAGCAGGCGAATCGAGGCGGCATTGTCCGGCCGTACGGTGGCGACGACGCGCCGCAATCCGAGTGCGGCCGCATGCGCCATGACGCCCCGGGCCGCCTCCAGCGCATAGCCCTGGCCGCCGTACTGCGGCAGGAAGGCGTAGCCGATGTCGACGTCGTCGAGGAAATCGCGCTGGGCCAGGCCGCAGACGCCGATCGGACAAGCGTCCTCCTCCCGCTCCACGACGTAAAAGCCGAAGCCGTAGCGCGCCACCATCGCCACCGGCCCGGCCAGGATGTAGTCGCGTGCGGCGTCGAGCGTGCGCACGCCGCGGTCGCCGATGTAGCGATGCCAGGCAGGGTCGTTGAGGAGGCCGAGCATGAAGGCGGCGTCGCCCGCTTCCATGTGGCGCAGGCGCAGGCGTGCGGTTTGCAGGACGGTCGTCAAGGGCGTTCCCGGTTCGGTGAGGTGCTTGGCGCACAGCGTAGCACTGAAGAGCGCGGCGGCGCCATCGGCCGATGCTGCCGCTCCCCTGCCGCCTATGGTAAGTTCACGTTCTGTCACCCCATTTCAAGGATCACTCATGTCCCTGTTCGCGCGCCTGTCCGGCGTTTGCGCCCTCCTCGTTTCGCTGCTGGCGCCCGGCGCCGCGGTTGCGGAGCCCTCCATGATCTACCTGGTACGCCATGGCGAAAAAGCGGCGGAAGGCAAGGATCCCGACCTGACGCCGCAAGGCCGGCAGCGCGCGCAGAACATCGCGGTGATGCTGAATAAAACCGGCATCGCCCACATCTTCAGTACGCCCACCAACCGCACGCGCCAGACCGCGCAGCCGCTGGCACAGACCAGGGGCCTGACGGTGCAGCTATACGACCCGAAAACGCCGCAGGCGCTGGTGGCGGCCGTGAAAACCCTGAGCGGCCCGGTGCTGGTGGTGGGTCACTCGAACACGCTGCCTGAACTGGTGCGCCTGTTCGGCGGCCAGCCGGGCGCGGACATCGGCGACGACGAATACGACCGGCTGTATCAACTCATCCCCGGCGCGAACGCCGCCGTCACCACCGTGCTGTTCACCTCCCTGCCGGCGGCCGGCGCCGCGCAATAAGCATCCATCTGCGCGCCTTTACAGGGCGCGTTCGATGCCGACGCGGATGCTGGCCATGCCCTCCCAATCCAGCATCCGGGTGACCGCATTCCCGCCGCTGTCGCGCCAGGCGGTGCCGCTTCGCTGGCCGCGCCCGAGCGCATTGGCCACGCCGATGCGCATGCGCCAGCCCGCGTCGAGCTTGCGCGTCCAATACAGATCGAGCAGCGCCACCCGGCCCCGATAGTAGATGGCTGCGCCATCCATCGAACGGCTGGCCGCGCCGCCGCGGACATTCAGGTTCGCGCCCGCATCCCACATGCCGGCGCGGTAGTCGATGCCGGCATTGAGCGTGAACGGAACCTGCTCGGCCAGCGTGTTGTCCGGGCCGGGCACGCTGCGCACGCGCGACCAGTTGCGCGCGGCGTTCAGGCGCAGCGCGAAGGCCAGCGGCCCCACCGACAGCGGCGACTTCAAGTCGAGCTCGATGCCCGCGGCCTCGGCCTCGCCATTGTTCACCGGACGCTGCACCCAGCTGGCGCCGTCGCGGTACAGCTGCAGCGTCGTCACCGCATCGATCCGCCGGGCATAGGCGGACAGGCTGGCCGACCCGGCCTGGCCGAGCGGCCGTTCCCAGGCGAGATCGATGCCCCAGCTTAGTTCCGGGCGCAGCGCCGGATTGCCCTCGACGTCGGGATTGGCCGGCCCGTTGTTGTTATTGATCGTGTAGCGGCGCGGCACCAGGTTGCGGGTCAAGGGCGCCTTGTAGGTGCGCGCCAGCGCCAGGCGCAGCTGTTGTTTCGCGGGCAGCTTCCACAGCAGCTGCAGCACCGGACTGGCCACGCTGCTGGTGCTCGCCACGCGCGCCAGATCGGCGCCATCGGTGCCGGTGCGCAGTCCCTCCCAGCGCAGGCCGGCATAGCCCTCGAAGGCGTCGGAGATCGTCCACTCGTCCTGGGCGAACAGCGCCAGGCGCTCGACCCGCGCCGTGTAGTCCTGCAGCCGCACGCTGCCCGCGGCGCCGGCGAAGCTGTCCGTTTGATTGCGCTGTTCGGCCCGCGTCGTGCGGCTGGCGTCCCAGCCCAGGCCCAGGCTGTGCGCGGCGCCGAAGGGCGCCAGGTATTTGCCGTTCAGGCTGGCCGTGCGCTCCTGCGCGCCCGAGGCCACCACCCGCGCCAGGCCGGGTGCGCCGTCGGCCGCGGTGCCGAGGAACAGATAGGCATTGCGCTGGCGGCTGCCGTCGGCCACGGCCTTGACCGTGATCTTGCCGGCGCCCGCGAAGCGGTGCGCCCAGGCCAGATCGCTGCGCAAGGTGGTACCGCGTTGTGCCACCGTGGCGAAGCTGGCCGGATAGGCCGTCGCTTCGCCCAGCAGCGTCTCCTCGCGCTCGCCGGTCGCGCCACGGGCGCGCATCAGGCCCGCGAGCAGGTTCCAGCCCAGGGTATCGCCGTTGTCGAAGGCCCAGTTCAGGCGTGGCGCGAGATTGAAGCGATTGCTGCGCGCCCGTCCCGCTTCCGTGAAGCGGCGCGCGGCTTGCATGCCGGCGGCGCCCTCGACCGTCTCGTCGGTGCGGATGCCGTCGATGCGCACGCTGCGATCGAAGGTCGTACCCATCGTCCAGGACAGGTCGCCGCGCTTGCCGCCCGCCTGGGCCGAGACCGACGGGCTCCATTCGCCGCGCTGGAAGCCGTTCGAGACCTTGTCTTCGCGCCGCGTGCCGCCGCGCTTGCGCAGCACGATGTTGATGCTGCCGGCGACCGCCTGCGCGCTGCGGTCGGCCGTCGGGCTGCGCGCGATCTCGATGCGCTCGACCAGCTCGGGCGAGATCGCATCGATCATAAACCCTTGCGGCACCAGTTCGCCGTCGACCAGGATCTGGGTGTAGCCGCTACCGAGCCCGCGCATGCGCACCTCGCTGCCGACCACCGAGACGCCGCCCTGGCGCCTGAGCACATCGGCCAGGTTGCCGTCGCCATAGGCGGCGATCTCGGCGCGCCCGACCACGCGCCGGGCGGGAGCCCCGTCCTCGCGCCCGGCCGCGCCTTTGACCTCGACGCGGGCCGGCGCCTCCTCCTGCGCCGCAACGAACGATAACGAGGACAGCAACAGCAACAGGCACAGTGATTTCATGGCGGCGGACGAGGTGAAGGAGCGCCGATTCTAGGAGGGCCATCCGCCCCTGCGGGTGCCGTGTGACGAAGCGCCGGATGCCTGTGACGAAGGCCGGGGCCGTCCCGTTTTTACCCACTGCCGCGCTGCTATACTCGGCGCACCATGAACCCGACAGCACACAAGACCGCGCGCACGATTTGTTACCACGTCGCCTTCTGGACGGCCCTGTGCGCCGCCGGCGCGCTCGGCATGTACACCGATCGCATCGCGCACAAGCACGAAGCCGTGTATGCCCTCATCCTGCGCGAATGGTGGGTCGGCCACCTGCCGATGATGGCGCTCAGCAGCGCGCTCAGCCTGGTGCTGGCGCGGCGCCCCGCCCTGTTTCTCGAGCGCCGCACCACATGGCGCGTGTACGCCGGCCTGGTGCTGCTGTTCATGCCACTGGAGTGGTTCTTCCTCGCCTGCGCCGACGTACTGTTGCGCGGCGAGACGCTGACCCTCGCCTCCGGCTGGAACGAGCTGACGAAGATGGGCAAGATGACCTTCTTCAGCGAGACCTCCTGGATGACGGGCACCTTCGTCGCCATGGTCGCGATCGGCAACCACCGCGAGGCGCGCGCCCGCAGCGACGCCTTCGCCAAAGCGCAAGCCGAAAACCTGAACCTGTATCTGGCGCTCGAACAGCAGCGCATGCTGGCGCTGCGCGCGCAGCTCGAACCGCACTTCATCTTCAACGCCCTGAACGCCATCAGCGCCCTGGTGCGCGCCGGCGACAAGCCCGACGCCCTGGCCGGCATCGGACGCCTGTCCGACCTGCTGCGCTATGCCTTGTCGGCCACCCAGCGCGAACGGGCGACCATCGAAGAGGAACTCGGTTTCGTGCGCGACTACCTCGCCCTGCAGCGCCTGCGCTACGGCGCGCGCCTGCGCATCGCGATCGACGGCGACGACGAACAAGTCAGGCGCGGCGAATGCCCGCCGCTGCTGCTGCAGCCGCTGATCGAGAACGCGCTACGCCACGACCTCGATTGCCACGATGGCCCGGGCGACATCCGCCTGTCCTTCGAGCGCACGGCCAGGGAACTCCTGATCCGCGTGATGAACCCGGTCAGCGACTACAGCTCGCCCAATCCCGGCACCGGCCTGGGCCTGGCCAATACGCGGGCGCGCCTGGCGCTGCTGGACGCGCGCGCCTCGCTGCGCACCGAGCAGCAGGGCCGCCGCTTCCTCGCCGAGATCAGCCTGCCGCTGGCGCTGCGCGACTGATGGAGGGCGCGCCGATCCGCTACGCCATCGTCGACGACGAGGAGCCCGGCCGGAATAACCTGCGCCTGGCGATGGAGGCGCACCCTGGCTGGCAGCTCGCCTTCGAGGCCGACAGCGCGGCGCGGGCGCGCGAAAAGCTGGCGGCCTGCCGCATCGACCTGCTCTTCCTCGACATCCAGATGCCGCGCGAATCGGGCCTGTTGCTGGCGCGCGAACTCGCGTGCATGAGTGAGCCGCCGCTGGTGGTGTTCGTAACCGCCCATAACACGCATGCGATCGAGGCCTTCGAGGTGCACGCGCTCGACTACCTGCTGAAACCGCTGAACGATGCGCGCCTGGGGCAGTCCGTCGAACGGACGGCGCTGCTGCTGGCCGGGCGCCAGCGCGGCGCCTATGGCCGTGCGCTCGCGGCCTATGCCGAGGGCCCGGCCTACCTCGAGCAGATCAGCGTGCGCTCGGTCGGACGGATCGACCAGGTGCGGGTGGCCGACATCGACTGGTGCGAGGCGCAGGGCAATTATGTGGCGCTGCATACGGCGGCCGGGTCGCCGCTGCACCGGGTGGCGCTGAGCCGGCTGGAAGAGCACCTCGATCCGGCGCAGTTTCTGCGGGTGCACCGCGGGGTGATCGTGCGCAGAACGCAGGCGGCGGGTTTAAGCGTGGTGGGGGATGGGAGTTATCTGCTGCGCTTGCGGGGTGGGGCCGAGGTGCCGGTGAGCGAGCGGTATGTAACGGCGGTACGCGAGTTGCTTTTGTAGGGTGGGCACTTGTGCCCACGCGGGATGGCAAGACGCGCAATCGGAATGCTAGCCTTGTACCGCGTGGGCTCGAGAGCCCACCCTATGGATAGACGACGCGAACTGCGCCGTCCTGGCTTTACGGCGCCACGTTCGTGCGCAACACCGGATACAGATTCAAACGCTCGTCCCACGACGCATGGCGGCGCGCGAAGAATTCCAGGCGCGCCTGCGCGTTCTTGGCGAAGGCCGGGTCGCGCTCGAGGCGGCGCTTGAATTCGGCGGCCACCTGCGGGTCGGCCGCCATCTGTTCACGCGCGACGTCTTCGGCGACATACTCTTCCATGTATTCCTTGCGCTCGAAGGCGTTGTTGAACATGCCCCAGGCCAGCAGCGAGTCGGGCGCCTGCGGCTCCAGCATCGCCATCACCAGGCGCGCCTTCGGCTGGGCGATCGGCACGAACAGCGCGCCGCGGCCGACGTTGCGCGCTTCGCTCTTCCAGCTGCCCTCGACCGTCAGGCGCTGGTGCGATTCGAAGGAGGTGGCGCCGAACGTCGCCTTGTCGGCGCGGAAGGTCTCGCTGGCGAAGCCCTCCAAAGGCTTGTCGAGCTTGCGGAAGGTGATGCCGTGCTGGCGCAGCTTGGCGGCGACCAGGGCCGCGTGCGCGCTCGGGACGATGTAGCCGGCGCGCGGCGCCGCCACTTCCAGGTCGGCCACGACGTCCTCGCGCAGCGGCACGCGCCAGACCTGCGGCTTGGTTTCGTCGTAGCGCGTCATCAGGATGCCGGAGACGTCGGACGGCGTGCGCGTATAGGCGTAGCCGTTGAAGTCGACCATCTTCGGCGTGTCCAGGGTCTTGTAGGTCAGCGCAACCGGCATGCCGGCCAGGCGCGCGGCGCGTGCATCGGCGGCGAGCGCGGCGGCCTGCCACCCTTTGCCGTTTTTCGCCACCTGCTCCAGCACCGAGATCACGGTGTTGTGGGTGACACGCACGCGGGTCGGGTAGTCCTTCCACGAATGGGTTTCGACCAGCACCGCCATGCGGTTACGCAGCGGGAAATAGCCGGTCGAGAAGCGCGGATCGGAAACGCCATCGACGAAGCCCGATTGCGGATCATCGTTCTTGGCAAACGACATGTAGTAGGACTGCGGGGTCGAGCCGAGCTTGGCGATGTCGGCGATGATGTTGGTGCGCAGCGCCAGGCCGGCCTTGCGGAACTCCGGATCGCTTGAGTACACGGGTTCGACCTGGATCGAGACGTCGTGCTGGAACTGGGCACCGTTGGTGACGTGCAGGTCGACATAGGTCAGCGGATCCCAGGCGTTCACCAGGGTCAGCATGGCCTGCATCTCGGGCGAATCGGCTTTTACGTAATCGCGGTTCAAATTGAAATTCTGGGCCGTCGTGCGCCAGCCCATCTCGACCGGGCCGCGCTGGTTCGGGCGGTTCCATTTCTGGAAGCGCTCGTGGCCGTCGACGTTGAACACCGGGACGAAGAGCAGCACCTGCTTCTCGAGAGCGCCCTTGGCCAGGCGGTTTTCCAGCACCTCGCGCAGCGCCAGGAAGCCGGCATCCTTGCCGTCGATCTCGCCGGCGTGGATGCCGCCCTGGATCAGGGTGACGGGGATACCCTGTTTATTGGCTGCCTGCGGCGTGAAGGCGCCGCTGCGGGTGGCGACCAGCGCCAGCATCGGGCGGTCTTCCGGCGTGCGTCCGAACTCGACGCACTTGACTTCCTTCGGATAGGCCTTGGCGAAGGCTGCGCACAGCTTGACGACTTCGTCGTAGCGGCCCGTGGCCTGGAAGCCGGAGCGCTCCGAGACCGTCGTCAGGTTGGAAGCGGCCGCGTTGGCGGAAGCGGACAGGGGCAAGGCGGCGAGCAGCGCAAGCAGTAACGCAGAACGAATCATCAAGGAAGCTCCGGCAGATTGAATGAAGGGGCAAAGCGGAAAATTATAGTCGCGTTTGCCCCTCCCGAACGACAAAGCGCCACCCGAAGGCGGCGCTTTGTCGTACCCGGATGCTGCCTGCCGGCTTACCGTGCCCGCGTATGAATCGCGATCTGCGAAACCGGCGGCCGCACCAGCTTGCGCGCCATGGAGGCCATCGCCTGGGCCGACGTGCGGTTCTGGGCCGGGCAGACGCCGGTGGCGCGGTAGCTCAGCGCGGTCGACAGCAGCGCCTCGCTCGTATCGCCCAGTTCGCGCGTGAGGTCGTCGGCCACCGCGCAGGTCGGCGCGAAGCCGTCGGCATAGTCGCCGAAGCCCTGGGCGTTCACACCCTTGAACTCGATCGAGAAATAGGTCGTGCCGCAGTTCGGCACCGGCGTGAAGCCATACGGCTTGCCGCAGGTCTGGGCGCCGATCACGTCGACCTGCACGTTCACACCGCGCAGCGCATTGATCACCGCCTCGCTCGCCGAGCAGGTGCCGTCGGTGGTCAGGATGGTGACGCGGTTCAGGGTCAGGGTCGGC
Organism: Massilia sp. Leaf139; assembly: GCF_001424165.1. Classification (GTDB taxonomy): domain Bacteria; phylum Pseudomonadota; class Gammaproteobacteria; order Burkholderiales; family Burkholderiaceae_D; genus Telluria. The sequence goes on along the minus strand of NZ_LMOJ01000025.1, from coordinate 185,481 downwards.
AGCGGCGTGCCCTTGTTCACCGTGCCGGCGCCGGCTGCGAAGCCGTAGGCGGTCGGCTCGAAGCGGATCACCTGCGAGGCCTGGCTGGCTTCGATCTTGTCGTTGTAGACGAGGCGCTCGAACACCTGGCCCTGCGATTTGGGGCCGGCGATCATGTAGCCCAGTTCGGCGGCGATGTTGAGCAGGCCGCCGCCGTTGTAGCGCATGTCCAGCACCAGGCCGTTGACGTTGGCCGTTTTGAGCGTGTTGAACGCGTCGATCAGCTGGCGCTCGGCGACCGCGTTGTGGTTCTCGAAACTCAAATAGCCGACCTTGCCGTTCGGTGTGTCGATGACTTTGGTGTGCTTGACCGAGGTCGCCGTCACGTCCTTGGCCTGCATGGTAACGGCCAGGGTTTCCGTGCCGCGCTTAAAGGTAAAGCTGTGCGACTCGCCCGGGGTATCCGGGAACAGCGCGGCATTGATCTTCTCGACCGAGGCGGTGTCGCTGGCATTGATGAAATCGACGCCGTCGATCACGGTGAGCTGGTCGCCGCGGCGCAGGCCGGCGGCGGCGGCCGGCGAGCCCGGTTCGACGATCGACACGTTCCAGGTGCGCGGCGCGGTGGGGCCGGCGCTGCTCCAGGTCACGCCATAGCCCAGTTCGATCCCCGAATTGGTCAGCTTGTCCCACTCGGCCGAGGCGTAGGTAAAGTGGAACTGGTCTTTCGGTGCGCCCGAGGGCGTCGTGGCCGGCGTCTTGAGCTTGTCGAAATAGTCGATCGGGTTGGTGAAGTCAGCCATCTTGATGCCGCTCGGGACTTCGTTGTACCAGAGGTAGTTCTGGTGCGTCCAGGCGCGCAGGAAGGTCAGCTCATCGCGCAGGGTGCCCTGGCGGTCGGGATAGGGCTTGCCGGTATAGGGGTCGATGCCGGTACGCGGCTTGGCGCACAGGTTCCAGTATGTATTGAAGGCGTCGCCCAGGGTAGCGACGTCCGGCTCGGCCCCGTCCGGGCTGGTCACGGGGGGCGTCGTTCCCGTCACCGGCGGTGTCGTACCCGTCAGGGTGCCGGGCGACCCGCCGCCGCCGCCGCAGGCGGTAAGCAGCGAGGCAGCGACGAAGGCGCTGCAAAGCAGGCGCAGCGATGCGGTCAGGCGACCGTCTTGGGAGATGAACGATTTCATGAGCGATGGTTCGGAGACAAGTTATGGGCCAAGAGTAAGACAAGCCTGCCGCTTTGAGAAGGCTGCACCCTTGCCCTTGGCAAATTTTTGAAAAATAAATTTTTAATGCCGCAAAACAACAACGCCAGGCCCAGCTGGAAGCCGGGCCTGGCGCGAAAAGTGATGCAAGGCGGGTAGATCAGGCGGCGTGCGTCAGACCCGTCGGCGCGTGGAAGGCGGCGATCAATTGCGCTTCCTTCGCCTTGGCCGCCTTCAGGTGGCGCTCCTTCACGTGGCCGTAGCCGCGGATGTCTTCCGGAATGCTGGCGATCGCCACGGCTTGCGCCAGGTTCTCGTTCGTCAGCTTCGGCAGCAGCGCGCCGACAGTCGCACGGTATTCGCCGATCAAAGCACGCTCGGTCTTGCGCTCGGCGCTGTAGCCGAACACATCGAACGGGGTGCCGCGCAGGCCCTTCAGTTTAGCCAGCACGCCGAAGGCGCCCAGCATCCACGAACCGTATTCCTTCTTCAGCGCGCGGCCTTCCTTGTCGTGCTTGGCCAGCAGCGGCGGCGCCAGGTGGTATTTGATGGTGATGTCGCCTTCGAACATGTTGGCGATCTTTTCCTTGAAGGCCGGATCCGTGTGCAGGCGCGCCACTTCGTATTCGTCCTTGTAGGCCATCAGCTTGTAGAAGTAACGGGCCACGGCTTCGGTCAGGCGCGTGCCTTTGCCAAGCTTGGCTTCTTCAGCGCGCACCTGATCCACAAAAGCCTTGTACTGGGCGGCATAGCCGGCGTTCTGGTAAGCCGTCAGCAATTCCACGCGGCGGGAGACCAGCTCGTCCAGGGTCTGGGCGCGCTTGAACTCGACCACCTTGGCCGGGGTCGTGACGCGTTTCACCGAGGCCAGGTCGTGGGCGGCGGTGCGGCCCCAGTTGAAGGCGGCCTTGTTGAAGGCGACCGAGACGTTGTTCAGTTCGATGGCCTTCATGAGCGAGGATTCAAGCAGCGGCACATGGCCCTTCTGGAAGGCGTAGCCGAGCATGAACATGTTGGTGGCGATCGCGTCGCCCATCAGGGCGGTCGCCATCTGGCCGGCGTCGACGAAGTCGACGTTGTCCACGCCACAGGCTTGCACGATGGCGCCGCGCGAACCTTCGGCCGGGAACTGCCAGTCCGGATTTTTCACGAAGGCGGCCGTGGTGGCGCCGGTCGAGTTGACGGCGGCCCAGGTACGGCCTTCGCCCATGCGGCTCAGCGCATCGCGGCTGGCGGCGACGATCTGGTCGCAGCCGATCACGAGATCGGCGCTGCCGGTGCCGACGCGGGTCGAGTGCAGATCCGACTGGTGCTGGGCCAGGCGCACGTGCGACATCACCGGGCCGCCCTTCTGGGCCAGGCCGCTCTGGTCGAGCACGATCGCGCCTTTCCCTTCGACGTGGGCGGCGACGGCCAGGATCTGGCCGACGGTCACGACACCGGTGCCGCCGACGCCGGCGACCAGGATGCCGAACGGGGTGTCGACCGACGGAATGCGCGGTGCAGGCAGGCTAGGAGGCGCGTCGTTGGTCGCAACGGCGGCCTTCTTCGGCTTTTTCAGACCGCCGCCTTCGACGGTGACGAAGCTCGGGCAGAAGCCGGAGACGCAACTGAAATCCTTGTTGCAGGACGACTGGTTGATCTGGCGCTTGCGGCCCAGTTCCGTTTCCAGCGGCTCGACCGACAGGCAGTTCGACTGCACCGAGCAATCGCCGCAGCCTTCGCAGACGGCTTCGTTGATCACGGCGCGCTTGGCCGGGTCGGGGAATTCGCCCTTCTTGCGGCGGCGGCGCTTTTCCGAAGCGCAGGTCTGGTCGTAGATGACGGCGGTCACGCCCGGCATTTCGCGCAATTCCTTTTGCACGTCCATCAGCTCGGAACGGTGACGCACGGTGACGCCTTCGGCCCAGGCGTAGTCGCTCGGGTATTTTTCCGGCTCGTCGGTGACGACGATGATCGGTTTCACGCCTTCGGCCGCGATCTGGCGCGTGATCATGCCCGGATCGAGCGGGCCGTCGACGTTCTGGCCGCCGGTCATGGCGACCGCGTCGTTGTACAGAATCTTGTAGGTGATGTTCACCTTGGCGGCCACCGCCGCGCGGATCGCCAGGATGCCCGAGTGGAAGTAGGTACCGTCGCCCAGGTTCACGAACACGTGCTTTTCGCTGGTGAATGGGGACTGGCCGATCCAGGTCGTGCCTTCGGCGCCCATGTGGGTGAAGGTCGAGGTTTCGCGGTCCATCCACAGCACCATGTAGTGGCAGCCGATGCCGGCCATGGCGCGCGAGCCTTCCGGCACCTTGGTCGAACTGTTGTGCGGGCAGCCCGAGCAGAAGTACGGGATGCGGTCGGTTTCCGGATTGGCCTTGGCTGGAATGTTCTTGAGCACCAGCTCCTTGTTTTCCAGGAAGGCGATGCGTTCCTTGACGCGCTGCTCGACCGGGTGGCCGGCGCAGTAATGCGAGATGCGCGAAGCAATCGCCCGCGCGATCTGCGCCGGGTTCAGCTCATAGGTCGCAGGCAGCAGCCAGTCGCCATGGCCGGTGCGGTTCTTGTTGTGCCATTCGCCGGTGTCGTCGAACTTGCCGACCACGCGCGGACGCTCGCCGTCCGGCAGGTTATACAGCTCTTCCTTCAGCGCGTATTCCATCACCTGGCGCTTTTCTTCGACCACCAGGATCTCGTCCAGGCCGCGCGCGAATTTGTGCACGCCCTCGGACTCGAGCGGCCAGGTCATGCCGACCTTATACAGGCGCAGGCCGATGTCGCGCGCCGCCTGCTCGTCGATGCCGAGGTCGGCCAGCGCCTGGCGCGTGTCGACATAGCTTTTACCGGCGGTGATGATGCCGATCTTCGGCTGCGGGCTGTCCCAGATAATTTTATTGAGCTTGTTGGCACGCGCATAGGCCAGGGCCGCGTACCACTTGTAGTTGCTCATCCGGACTTCCTGATCCAGGACGGCGTCCGGCCAGCGGATGTTCAGACCGCCTTCAGGAAGTTCGAAGTCGGTCGGGGTGACGATCTGGACGCGATCCGGATCGAGGTCGACCACGGCGCCCGACTCGATGATGTCGGTGACGCATTTCATCGACACCCACAGGCCCGTGTAGCGGCTCATGGCCCAGGCGTGCAGGCCGAAGTCGATGTATTCCTGCACCGACGACGGGTACAGGACGGGAATGCCGCAGTGGGTCAGGATGTGATCCGACTGGTGCGCGGTGGACGAGGATTTGGCCGCATGGTCGTCGCCGGCCAGCACCAGCACGCCGCCATTCTTGGCGGAGCCGGCGTTGTTGGCGTGTTTGAACACGTCGCCGCAACGGTCGACGCCTGGGCCCTTGCCGTACCACATGGCGAACACGCCGTCGTAGTTCGCGTCCTTGTACAGGTTCGTTTGCTGGGTGCCCCAGACGGCGGTCGCCGCCAGGTCTTCGTTCATGCCAGGGTGGAACTTGACGTGGTGGGCTTCCAGGTGCTTCTTCGCCTTCATCGCGGTCTGATCGACGGCGGTGACGGGCGAACCGCGGTAGCCGGTGATGTAGCCGGCGGTGTTCAGGCCGGCCTTGACGTCGCGCTCGCGCTGCAGCATCGGCAGGCGGATCAGGGCTTGAGTGCCGGTCATGAAGGCGCGGCCGCGCTCGAGCGTCCACTTGTCGTCGAGCGTGATCTCGTGCTCCGGTTGCGATGGTTGCAGCTGGGAGCGGTCGAGGGGTGCGTTCATTGATGGGTCTCCGTTGGGTTGGGGTCGGCGCGCTTGTTATTGTTCGTCACGCCGCGACGGAGATGTCTCCTCCGTAATCTGCGACACTATACTCTTGTGCCTCCAGCATTAAATACCAATCAATTCCCCCCAACTCGCCAGTTGCGCAATAAAATTGCGGATCTGGTCAGCCCTAGGGAAATTTATGTCAAAGATAGAATTGGACAAAACCGACCGCAAGATCCTGGAGATTTTGCAGGCCGATGGCCGCCTCTCGAACCAGGATGTCGCCGAGCGCGTGAACCTGTCGCCCTCCCCTTGCCTGCGCCGCATCAAGCGCCTGGAAGAAGCCGGCGTGATCCGCCAGTACGTGGCGCTGGTCGACCCCGACAAGATCGGCCTCGGCCTGTTGGCCTATGTGAACGTGCGCCTGGAAAAGCACAGCGAAGGCCCGGCCAATTCGCGCGTGCCGGCGACGTCGCCACGCTTCGAGTTCGCGCAGGCGGTGGCGGCCTGGCCGGAAGTGGTGGCCTGTTATGCGATGACGGGGGAAATGGATTTCCTGCTGCGCGTCCACGTGGAAGACATGGACCATTTTTCGCGCTTCATGATGGCGACCTTGTTGCGCCATCCGTCGGTGCTGGATGTAAAGTCGAGTTTTGCGCTGCAGAGGATCAAGGAGACGACGGCGCTGCCGATTGGGGATGCAGGACGGTGAATTGTAGGGGTGGTCGAGGCCAATGGCCTCGACCACGGTTTCACCGGGCGGGTCTCCCGCCCACGCGTTCAACGTACGGGTGATCCGACGCGAGGTTTCCGAAGCCGGTTGAACGCGTGGACGGCGAAGCCGTCCACCCTACCGTTTGCGCGGCATGAACCACTTCATTGCCGCGCGCGCATTGGCTTTCACGGTGTAATCGATCACCGCGAACTGCTCTTCCAGCGCCTCGCGCATCACGCTGCCGGGGCTCGGCGGCGGCAGGTGCAGGTAAGCGTCGGCCTCGCCGTACTCGCGCTTGATCTCCATGCCCGCCTTTTTGGCGATGTGCATCATCGTGCGGTTGCTCGACAGGCACTGCATGTACAGGGTGTCGATGTCGCTGTTGCGGCAGTGGATGGCGGCGCGCTCGAACAGGCGCGAGCCGACGCCCTGTCCGCGCGCGGATTTCGACACCGACACGCCGAATTCGGCTACGCGCTCCTTGACGGTCTGACCGGCACGCCCCGGCTCGGGCGGCGCGAAGGCGAGGTGGCCGACGCCGACCAGCTGAAAGCCGCGGCTGACCACGCCGAACACGATGTCGCGCGAAAAATCGATTTTTTCCACATAGGCGCGCACCTGCTCGTCGGGCAGCACGGTGCCGAAGCGCAGCAGGCGGTCGCCGTCGTCGAGCGCCAGGAAATGCCTGAGCATGCGCCGCCGGTCGCGTTGACTCAGCGCCTTGACCAACACCGAGGGACGCGCGCTGGTACCGGCCAGGCTGGCGAACCAGTTGCTTATCGAATTGTCAGGCATGGTTGTCGATCTATTTTGTGCACCGCACCATTGTAGCGGAAGCGGCATATTGACGCCGGCGCCGGCGCCGGCTGTGCGCGCCGCTGCGGATCACGGCAGGCCAGGCCCGCTGTCGCCGCCCCATTGCGCGTTCTGACTGATGATGAACGTGCCCTTGCCGGCCTGCTTGGCGGCGTACATCGCCTTGTCGGCATCGGCCAGCAGGGCCGCCGCGCCCCACTCCGCCCCGGCGCGTCCGCGCGCGCTGGCGATGCCGATGCTGGCCGAGATCGAGACCGGGTTGCCGTCGGCCTCATTGATGCCTTCGATCTGATCGAGCACCAGGCGCGCGATGCGCAGCGCGCCCTCGGGGCTGCCGACGCCTTCGAGCATGACGACGAATTCGTCGCCGCCCAGGCGCGCCAGGATGTCTTCGGCGCGCAGCACTTTCTGCACGCGCCGCGCGACCAGCTGCAGCACCAGGTCGCCCGTGGCGTGGCCCCAGGTATCGTTTACGCCCTTGAAACCGTCGAGGTCGATGAACATGGTGACCACCACGCTGTCGCGCCGCGCGGCGCGTACCAGCGCCAGTTCCAGCAGGCGCGTCAGCTGGCCATAGTTGACCAGGCCGGTGAGGCTGTCGTGCTGGGCCAGCCGCGCCAGCTTGACCGATTGTTCTTCCAGCTCGGCCGTGCGCTCGGCGACGCGGTGTTCCAGGGTGTCGTTGGCGGCGGAGAGGCGGCGGTTGACGTCGTTGATGATGCGGTAGCTGCGGCGCAGGCGCCAGCCGGCGTAGGCCAATAAAGCCAGCAGCAGGATCGAATAGGCGAACAGGAAGCCGCGGTAGCGCTGGCGTTCGAGCACCTCGGCCTGGAACGAACGGTCGAGTTCACGCCCCAGGCGCGCCATCGCTTCTCCGGTGTCGAGGGCGGCGATGCGGGCCTCGATCTCGTTTTCGTGCGGACGGTTGGCGAGGATGGTGCGGGTGTCGCGCGCCAGGGCGGCGATCTGCTCGTTGACGGCCAGCGAGAAGCGCTCCTTCTGATCCTCGATCTGCGCCAGGTTGCCCTCGATGCGGCGCGCCAGCGCGGGCGTCGGCGCCAGGTTGTAGCGCAGCGTGTCGGCCAATAAATCGTTCAGCAGCGCGTCCAGGCGCACGACGATGCGTCCCGGCGCCAGCGCGCCCTCGATGCCGCCCAGTTCCGTCTTGAGGTCGGCCAGCGCCGGCGGCAGCGACAGCAGGGCCGCGCGCAGCGGGGGGTTCAGGGTACGGAACTGCGCCACCAGTCCGGTCTTGATGCGCAGCGCCGCGACCAGGGACGCATGCGCCTGGCGCGCGCCGCGCCCGCGCGTCATCGGCAGCGCCTCGGCCAGGCGCGCGGTCAGCTCGTCGATGTGCGGCAGTGGCGCAGCCAGGCGCGCGTCCGCCACGTTGCTGCCGATGTGGGCGCGCAGCAGGTTCGTATCCCATTCGGCGTCGACCTGCTGCAGCTCGTGCAGGTCGAACATCACGCGGTTCTGGGTGTCGACGTCGACGCCGGTGGTGCGGGTGTAAAGAAAAGCCAGCAGCGCGACCAGCGCCAGTGCGGCCAGCGCGCCATAGCGCAGGCGCTGGCGCGGCCCCATGTCTTCGAGGCGGCGCATCAGCACCGCGAAGACCCTGTCCGTCTGTTGTAACAATCTGCTCATGGAAGGAGCATAGCAAAACCGCTAGCGACACCCACGTACATGGTACTTCTTGTAACAATTACGCGGCCGCGGGCAGGTCAGCCGGCGCCGCCTGCGCTCTCTGCATACGCCTCGGCGCCCTCCGCACTATAAACCCACTGCGAGACAGCGGTCACGCGCGCGTGGTGGACGGCTTCGGGGATGCGCGCCTTGTCCTCGCCGCAGGCGGCCGCGACCTCGCCGGCATTCACGGCGCGTGCCGCCGCCAGCGCGGCCAGCAGGAAGGGCAGCTGCGGATAGGGGCGCGTGCGCAGCGGGTGATGCGCGTCGCCGCGCCCGCGCGCATCGCATTCGGCGGCCAGCAGCATGTCGGCGAAACGCTCGGGTTTGCGGAAGGCGTCGCAGCGTTCGAACAGGGTCACCATGGTGTTGGCGCGCAGCTCGAAGGCGCGCGCCACATTGCCGTGTTCGCGCGCAGTGATGAGCGCCAGGTCGCGGCAATCGTTGGGCACCTTCAGGCGCTTGCACAGGGCGGTAATCAGTTTCGTGCCCATGCCTTCGTGGCCGTGGTGCGCTGGCCAGTTGTCGGCCGGCGTGACGCCCTTGCCGAGGTCGTGCATGAGCGCGGCGAAGCGCACCGCCAGCGAATAATCCGCCTCTGCCGCGACATCGATCACCAGCATCATGTGGACACCGGTGTCCACTTCCGGATGATGCTTTTCGGGCTGGGGCACGCCCCATAAGGCGTCGAGCTCGGGCATGATGCGCGCCAGCGCGCCGCAGTCGCGCAGCACGGCCAGCATGCGCGACGGGTGCTTCTCCATCAGGCCGCGCGCCAGCTCCTGCCAGACGCGCTCGGGCACGAGGGCGTCGACTTCGCCCTCCTCGACCATCTGTCGCATCAGGCGCAGGGTCTCGTCGGCCACCGTGAAATCGGGGAAGCGCGCGGCGAAACGGGCCAGGCGCAGGATGCGCACCGGGTCCTCGGCGAAGGCCTCCGATACATGCCGGAACACCCGCGCCTGCAAGTCGCGCTGGCCGCCGTAGGGGTCGACGATGGCGCCGTCCGCGCCGCGCGCCATGGCGTTGATGGTCAGATCGCGCCGGATCAGATCCTCTTCCAGCGTGACGGCGGGCGAGGTGTGGAACACGAAGCCGTGGTAGCCGGGCGCGGTTTTGCGCTCAGTGCGCGCGAGTGCGTACTCTTCCTGGGTGTCGGGATGCAGGAAGACGGGGAAATCCTTGCCCACCGGGCGAAAGCCGGCCGCCAGCATCTCGTCGGGCGTGGCGCCGACGACGACGTGGTCGCGGTCCTTGACGGGCAGGCCAAGTAAATCGTCGCGCACGGCGCCGCCGACGACGTAGATGCGCATCGTCATGCGCGCGGCAGGTCGGCGTCGTGCAGCGGCGTCGGGTCTGTCTCGCGCATCGCCTCCTCGACCCAGCGCGCCACGGCGGGATGGGCCAGCATGCGGTCGCAATAGGCCTGCAGCGCCGGCGCCAGCGCCACGCCATAGGTCGTAAAGCGCATCACCACGGGCGCATAAAAGGCGTCGGCGATGGAAAAGTCGCCGAACAGGAAGCCGCGGTGGCCGAAGCGCGCCAGGCAGTCTTCCCAGATCTCGCAGATGCGGCCGATGTCGGCCTGGGCGCCCGGCGTGCGCCCGCGCCCCGGCAAGCGTGCCTGGATGTTCATCGACATGTCGTTGCGCAGCGCCGCGAAGCCGGAATGCATCTCGGCCGTGATGGAGCGCGCCAGCGCACGCGCGGCCACATCCTGCGGCCACATGTGCTTGTCGGGGAACTGCTCGGCCAGGTATTCGCAGATCGCAAGGCTATCCCAGATCGTCATCTCGCCCGCCAGCAGCACCGGCACCCGGCCGGCGTGCGAATAGGCGGCGATCTTGGCGGCGGTGTCGGGTTGATCGAGCAGCAGACGCACTTCGGTGAACGGAATGTTGAACGCGACCGCCGCCACCCAGGGCCGCATCGACCAGGAGGAGATGTTCTTGTTGCCGATGACGAGCGTCAGACCGGGTTGGCGCGCATGGTCGAGCGTAGTCGAAAGGGTCGGGTCGAGTTCGATGGTCTGCATGGCTTCCTGATTGATGAGGTCGGTTAGCGTCCGGCGCGGGTGCGCAGGCGGTCGAGCGGCTCGGTCGGCGCCAGGTAGTGCGGCGCGACCGCTTCGAGCGGGGTGAGCTTGATTCCCAGTGAAGCCGCTGTCAAGTCCCGCATCGCCGGCGCCAGTACGTTATCGACTGTCATCGAGTCGAGGTTGTCGCGCGTGAGGATGGGCTCGCCCGGCAGCGCTTCGAAGAAGCGCGCCTGCAGCCGTCCCAGGCCTGGCGACAGCTCGACGATGCGGCGCTCGCAGCCGGCATAGCGCCCGCTCAGGCGCACCAGCTCGGCCAGGGTATAGGTAGTCGGCCCGGCCAGTTGGTAGACCTGGTGGCTGGCGTGGTTGTCGCGCAGCGCGTGCAGGAAGGCGGTGGCGACGTCGCCGACATACACCGGTTGAAAAGCGGCTGAGGCGCAGGCCAGCGGCACCAGCGGCAGGTGGCGCTGCAGCCTGGCGAACATGGTCAGGAAATGGTCGCCGGGGCCGAATACGACCGAGGGCCGGAAGATGGTCGCCGCCACTTCGGGATGGCTGCGCGCGGCCAGTTCGCCGTCGGCCTTGGAGCGGCTGTACATCGACGGCCCGTTGACATTCGCGCCGAGGGCGCTCATGTGCAGGTAACGCGGCACGCGGGCCACCACGCAAGCCTCGACGATGCGCCGCGGCAGGTCGACATGGGCGCGGCGAAATTCGGGGCCATACGGATGGGCGCGGCTGCCGTGCAGGATGCCGACCAGGTTGATTGCCGCCGTGCGCCCCTGCAGCAATTGACGCAGCGTGCTGTCGTCGTGGATGTTCGCTTCGACGACGTCGACGCCGGGCAGCGTCGTCAGGTGGCGCACGCGCGCGGCGTGGCGCGTCGGCAGCAGCACCGGGATGCTTTCCTGCGCCAGCAGCGCGACCAGGTGGCTGCCGATGAAGCCGGAACCGCCAAATACCACCACGTTCGGGTCGCGCATGGGGTTCCTCCTTCGGTGAAGGTTAAGGTAGGCCGGCGGCGCCCGTGCGTGGCGTGATCGTCCCCAGGCGAGCTTTCAGCGACTGAGGACGCTTCTCGAACAGGGCCGCGTAGTTGGTAGCGTTCGACATCACGTTGCGCACATAGGTTCGGGTCTCGGAGAAGGGAATCGTCTCCACGAACACCGCGCCTTCCATCGGCGCTTCGAGCACGCCGCGCCAGGTGCGCGAGCGGGCCGGGCCGGCGTTGTAGGCGGCGGTGGCCAGCACCTGCGAGCCGCCATTGTTCTCCAACACCATGTTCATGTAGTTGGCGCCCAGCGTGATATTGGTGCGCAGGTCGGTCAGCATGCTGTGCACGAAGTCGGTGAGGCCGATCTTGGCCGCCACCCACTTGCCGGTGGCCGGCATCACCTGCATCAGGCCCGAGGCGCCGACGCCGGAGCGGGCGTCGGAAATGAAACGCGATTCCTGGCGGATCAGGCCATATACCCAGGCAGTGTCGAGCGCCAGGCCCTTCGCCGTCGGTTGCAGGATCTCGTTGTGCGGCGCCGGGAAGCGCTGGTTGAAATCGAGTTCGGTGCGGGTGCGCAGCGAGGTCTCGACCATGCGGTCGAGCATGTTGTTGCGGCGCGCGTAGTCGGCCGCGGCCAGCAGCTGGCGCTCGCTCAGCGATCGCGTGGCCCAGTTCCATTCGCGGTTGCCCTCGGCGCGCAGGCCCAGTGCATAAAACTTCATGGCCTGGCGCAGCGCCGGCAGTTGCGCCACCTGGTTGACCTCATCAAGCGTCACCGGCAGCGCGCCCGGCGGCGTCGTCACCAGCTGGCCGAGTTCCTCCAGCGCCAGCTGGCCATAGAAATTGTTGGGGGTGGCGATGCGGCGGTACAGGGCGTCGGCATCCTCGCGCCGGCCCCCGTGCGCATAGGCGCGCCCGAGCCAGTAGACCCAGCCCGATTCGTCGCGCAAGGGAGACGGCATGGCGTCGATGGTGGCGGCCACTGTCTTCCAGTCGCCGCGGCGCAGGGCGATCCGCGCTTTCCATTCACGCTGGAAGTTGGTGAGCGGCGCGCCTTCGGCCCGGCGCCAGTACTCCGAAGCCTCCGGCGCCAGCACGATCGAGGCGGCCAGCGCCACATTCGCCCAGCCGATCGCGCGCTCCTCGGGCGCGAGCTTGCTGCTGTTTTTGTCCAGGGCGATCACTGCCAGCTTCAGGCTGGTGCGCGCCATGCGGCCGAGGGCGACCAGGTAGATCTCGCGTTCGGCGCGGGTGGTGCCGATGCCACGCGCCATGGCGACGGCCGGCACGTCGACCGCCTGCGCCGCGCGCGTGTCGGAGGCGCCGAGCAACTGGGCGATGCGGCGCGAGGGGCCGGTGGCGCTCATCTCGCCTGCCAGGCGCAATTGGGCCAGCAATTCTTCCTGGCTGAGTTGACCCGTTTGTGCCAGTTGCGCCATCAGCGCCGCGCAGCCTTCGCCATAGGCGGGCGGGTTGACCAGCAGGCCGCGCGCCTCGTCGATCACGCGTTCGCCGTGCGCGGCGCGCGCCAGCAGCGCGTAGCAGCGCACTTGCAGATCGTCGCTGCGCGCCGCTCCTGCCAGTTCGCGGTCAAAATTGTTCCAGTCGCGCGCACGTCCGAGTTCGAGCAGCCAGTCGGTGCGCAGGCGCTCGGCCACGGCCGTGCCCTGGTGACGCTGCAGGACGGCGCGGATTTCGTCCGCGCCCGCCTCGCGCAGGCGCGGTTTGAGACGATAATAGTCGACGTAAGGCGCCAGCACGTAGTTGGGCAGGCGCGAGGCGAGCGCATTGGCGCGCGCGCTGTCGTTCTGGCGCGCCGCTTCGCGCAGCAGCAGGAAATTGTCGTCGTCGGCGCGTGACGCCTCATTGGCAGGGGCGGAGGCAGGGGCGACTGCGGGACTTGCAGGGACAGTGGCGGCGCCTGGCACCGGCGGCACAGCGGACTCGATCGCCGCAGGCGCTTCGGCCAGTACGGAAGCACTGGCCGCGGCAAGCACGGCGCCGGCTAGAAAATTCTTCGGAAGCAAAAACACAGCGTTTAAACCCTTCATCGAACCATGACCGGCAAATCAAGAATACCATGCGCATCCGTTGCGCGACCAGCGTCCGAGGCTAGCGAAACAGGGGCCGCAGGCAACCCGAACACCATCCCGCACCCATCGCTTGCGAATGAGACCGAGGCGCTCGCGGCTGGCAGCGCGGCCGCAGCGCGTGCTGCACAAGAAGATGCGCAGAAACAACAAACGCTGCCTGGCGCCGGCCTTCCCGACGATCCGGCGCAGCAGGCCAAAGCCGCCAAGGCGGCACTGCGGCGCGAGTTAAAAACCTTGCGCGCCAGCCTCGACGGCCCAGGCAAGCGCGAGCGCGACGAGCGCATCGGCGCCCAGGTGCTGGCCTGGTGGCGCCATCATCGCCCGTCCCTGCTGGCGGTCTATTGGCCTCTGAGCGGGGAGCCGAACCTGGGCGACACCTATGAAGCGCTGGCGCGCGAAGGCGCCCGGCTGGCGCTGCCGGTGGTGGTGGAGCGCCACGCGCCGCTGGCCTTTGCCGCCTGGACGCCGGGCGAAGCCCTGGTGCTCGACACGATGGGTGTGGCGGTGCCACTGAACCTACGCACGGTGGCGCGTCCGCCGGCCTTGCTCGTGCCCTGCCTCGGGTTCAACGAACAGGGCTACCGGCTCGGCTATGGCGGCGGCTTTTATGACCGCACATTGGCTCCGGCCCCACGGCCGCTCACGCTCGGTATCGCCTATGCCTGTCAGCAAGCGGACTTCGATGCCGATGTCCACGACGTGCCGCTCGACACCGTCATTACCGAGCTGACGGCCGCTGACTGACAGCCCGCACCCGCACGCCGAGCCTGTCGCTTTTTCACGATGACCGGCTCGTCCCTGCTGATTTTCCGTAACGCAAGCGCCCTGTACCGCTCCTTACAATTGCAACTTTGCAACAGTAAGTGCCGCACACGGGGCGCGCCGCACGCGCCGCCCGCCAGTTTTAGGTTGCAGGCGCGCTATTTCGCCTGGCAGGCGCAAGGGCTGCGCATCGGCTACAGTATCGACGGCCCGCGCATCGGCGGACGCGCGAGCAGCATCGCGCTCAGCGGCGCCGTGTACGGCAAGCAGCGCCTGCGCGAACGCAGCGTGGCGGGCACGCTCGGCTATCCGCGCACCGACGTGTATGAAGCCGTCGCCACCCACGTCGACGCCGACAACCGCATGACCTACCCGTTCATGGGCGAAGCGCCAAGCGCCTCCGGGGCCGGGCTGTCGTTGGCGGCCACGCTGCCGCTCTTGGACGCCTGGACGCTGCGCCTGCAGGCCGAAGATCTCGCCAGCCGGCTGCGCTGGAACAACCTGCCCGTGAATACCGAGTCGCCCAATTCGAATGCGACCAGCTACGACGAGAACGGCTACATCAATTACCAGCCCCTGCTGAGCGGGCGCAAGCAGCAGGTCGAGCGCAGTTTCAGGATCCCGCGCTACACGGCCGCGGCGCTCGATTACCGCTACCAGGACTGGGGAGCGAGCGTGCAGGTGGCGCGTTATGCGGGCGAGACGGTGCCGACCTTCTCGGTGTCGCGCCGTTTCGGCTGGCTGACCGTGCGCGCGAATGTGGAGACGCGTTTCGACAGCGCCGGAATCGGACTGGAAGTGGGCAATCTGCGTTTGATGCTGCAGTCGGACAAGCTCGATCTCGACCGGGCCCGGGCCCGCTCGCTGCAACTGCATTACCACCTGAGTTTTTAAATTAAAACGGGCCGGCCTCGATCCCTTATCGGCGATCGGAGCGGCCGTGCCAGTACATCAAGTTCGTTACACCAGGCGCTGCCAGATGGCGGTGGTCGCCGCCGCCTGGTTCATGCTGTAAAAATGCAGGCCGGGCGCGCCGCCCGCCAGCAGGCGTTCGCACAGGCTCGACACCACATCCAGGCCGAAGGCCTTGATCGAGGCGCTGTCGTCGCCGAAACTCGCCAGTTTCAACCGTACCCAGCGCGGGATCTCGGCACCGCACATGTCGGAAAAGCGCATCAGTTGGGTGTAGTTCGTGATCGGCATGATGCCGGCCACGATCGGCACCTCGATTCCCAGTTTCTGCGCGTTGTCGACGAATTGAAAATAGGCGTCGGCATTGTAGAAATACTGGGTGATCGCGGCGTTCGCACCGGCCTTGATCTTGCGTTCGAACGCGAGCAGGTCGTCCTGGGGCGAGCGCGCTTGCGGATGCACTTCCGGATAGGCCGCCACTTCGATATGAAACCAGTCGCCGGTCTCGGCGCGGATGAATTCGACGAGTTCGTTCGCATAGCGCAGCTCGCCGGCGCCGCCATACCCGCTCGGCAAGTCGCCGCGCAGCGCCACCAGGCGGCGGATGCCCTGGGATTGGAATTGCTGCAGGATGGTGCGGATCGACGCGCGGGTGGCGCCGATGCAGGACAGGTGCGGTGCGGCGAGGTGGCCGTCGGCCATGATGTCGAGCACGGTATCGAGCGTGCCTTGCTGGGTGGAGCCGCCGGCGCCGAAGGTGACCGAAAAATAAGTCGGGTTCAGTTCGGCGAGCTTGCGGCGGGTGACGCGCAGCTTTTCCGCGCCTTCCGGCGTCTTCGGCGGAAAAAACTCGATGCTGAAATTATGGTTTTCCATCGTCTTTGAGGAGCAAGGAAGAAAGCGCCCACGAAATCACGCTGTACAGGATCGCTGCCAGGAAGGCTGACCAGAAGCCGGCGACCTCGAACCCATCCACCCAGTGCGACACCAGCCAGAACAGGATGGCATTGATGACCAGGATGAACAGCCCCATCGACAACAGCGTAACGGGCAAGGTCAGCAAGACCAGCACAGGGCGGATCAGCGTGTTGACCAGGCCCAGCACGAGGGCGGCGATCAGGGCGGTACCGACATTGCTGACGGACACGGAATGCATGAGGTAGGGCAAGGCCATCAAGGCGGCGGCGTTGATCAGCCAGGTCAGGAGCAGGCGCATGTTCAGCTTTCGTGGTGCGTTTTCTTGTTATGGAGACCTACGGACGCGCCTGCGCCCGTAGATGGTCTACGCGTGATCGATCAGCGTCGATCAGTAACGGTAGTGATCCGGCTTGTACGGACCTTCCTTCTTCACCGAGATGTAGGCGGCTTGCTCGTCGGTCAATTCCGTCAGCTGGGCGTTGAGCTTTTTCAGCTGCAGGCGCGCGACCTTCTCGTCCAGGTGCTTCGGCAGCGTGTAGACGCCGACCGGGTAGTTCGCCGTGTTGGCGAACAGCTCGATCTGGGCGATGGTCTGGTTCGCGAACGACGAGCTCATCACGTAGGACGGGTGGCCGGTACCGCAACCCAGGTTCACCAGGCGGCCTTCGGCCAGCAGGATGATGCGTTTGCCGTCAGGGAAGATGACGTGGTCGACTTGCGGCTTGATGTTTTCCCACTGATATTTCTTCAGCGAGGCGACATCGATCTCGTTGTCGAAGTGGCCGATGTTGCAGACGATCGCCTGATCCTTCATGCGCAGCATGTGGGCTTCGGTCAGGATGTGATAGTTGCCGGTGCAGGTGACGAAAATGTCGCCGTGCTCGGCCGCGTAATCCATCGTCACGACGCGATACCCTTCCATTGCCGCCTGCAGGGCGCAGATCGGATCGATTTCGGTAACCCACACTTGCGCCGACAGGGCGCGCATGGCCTGGGCCGAACCTTTACCGACGTCGCCGTAACCGGCGATGACGGCCACTTTGCCGGCGATCATGACGTCGGTCGCACGCTTGATGCCGTCGACCAGCGATTCGCGGCAGCCGTACAGGTTGTCGAACTTCGATTTGGTGACCGAATCGTTGACGTTGATGGCCGGGAAGGCCAGCTTGCCTTCCTGGTGCATCTGGTACAGGCGGTGCACGCCGGTCGTGGTTTCTTCGGTCACGCCGAGGATTTCCGGCAGGCGCTTCGAATACCAGTGCGGATCGGCTTTCAGGCGGCCCTTGATGGCGTTGAACAGGCAGATCTCTTCTTCCGAACCCGGCTTGTCGAGCACCGAGATGTCGGTCTCGGCGCGCGCGCCCAGGTGCAGCAGCAGGGTGGCGTCGCCGCCATCGTCGAGGATCATGTTCGAGTACACGGCATTGCCGGCGGCGTCGTTCGGCCACTCGAAGATGCGGTGCGTGTATTCCCAGTATTCATCGAGGGTTTCGCCCTTGACGGCGAACACCGGCGTGCCGACGGCGGCGATCGCGGCGGCCGCGTGATCCTGGGTCGAATAGATGTTGCACGAGGCCCAGCGCACTTGCGCGCCGAGCGCTTCCAGCGTGCGGATCAGCACGGCGGTCTGGATGGTCATGTGCAGCGAACCGGTGATGCGCGCGCCCTTCAGGGGCTGGGCCGCGGCGAATTCTTCCTGGATTGCCATCAGGCCCGGCATTTCGGTTTCGGCGATGCGGATTTCCTTCTCGCCCCAGGCGGCCAGGGAGATGTCGGCGATGTGGAAGTCTTGGGTGGTTTTCAGTACGGCGCTCATCACGCCCTCCTTTCAATGGTTGAAAAAAGTAACGTGAGCGCAGTGTTGAGATATCCGAGCCTGGCGAAAAGGAATCTTTTCGTCGCAACGCTCCTCGGAATTCAGAAGTTTAGCACGTCTGGGCGAGACTGGCAGGGGCGTGGTCAATGCTTCCGGGGCATTTGTGCGGTTGCAACAATGAAGCGCGGAGCGATCTTGTAGGGTGGGCTCGCCAAGCCCAAGCGGTACGGCGCATGGATCGTCGCGGCGATGGTATCGGAAAGCGACGTTTCCGATCTGCGAACGATATGCGGTATGCATCGGCACGACCGCGTGGGCACAAGTGCCCACCCTAAAAGCGGCATCAGCCTTCTGAGCTGATGGCCGCTTTATTGCATTACGACAGGCCGGCTTCCGCGCGCAGCAGCGCCGCCTTGTCCGTGCGCTCCCACGTAAACTCCGGCTCTTCGCGGCCGAAGTGGCCGTAGGCGGCCGACTTGGCATAGATCGGGCGCAGCAGGTCGAGCATTTGCACGATGCCTTTCGGGCGCAAGTCGAAATGTTCCATCACCAGCTGGGCGATTTTCTCGTCCGGGATGACGCCGGTGCCTTCGGTGTAGACCGTGATGTTGATCGGACGGGCAACGCCGATGGCGTAGCTGACCTGCACCTGGCATTGACGGGCCAGGCCAGCCGCGACGACGTTCTTGGCCACATAGCGCGCGGCGTAGGCAGCGGAGCGATCGACCTTCGACGGATCCTTGCCGGAGAAGGCGCCGCCGCCGTGCGGGGCTGCGCCGCCGTAGGTGTCGACGATGATCTTGCGGCCGGTCAGGCCGCAGTCGCCCTGCGGGCCGCCGATGACGAAACGGCCGGTCGGGTTGACCAGGTATTTGGTGTTCTGCAGCCATTCGCGCGGCAGGATCGGCTTGATGATTTCCTCGATCACCGCTTCCTCGATCTGCGAGTGCGAGACGTCCGGGTGATGCTGGGTCGAGAGCACGACGGTATCGACCGAGACCGGACGGCCGTCGACATAGCGCAGCGTGACCTGGCTCTTCGCATCCGGACGCAGCCATTGCAGGCGGCCATCCTTGCGCAATTGCGACTGGCGCTCGACGAGGCGGTGTGCGTAGTGGATGGCGGCCGGCATCAGCTCGGCGGTTTCGTCGCAGGCATAGCCGAACATCAGGCCCTGGTCGCCGGCGCCCTGGTCGAGGTCGAGGCCGGCGCCTTCGTCGACGCCTTGCGCGATGTCCGGCGACTGCTTGTCGTAGCAGACCATGACGGCGCAACCTTTGTAGTCGATGCCGAAGTCGGTGTTGTCGTAACCGATGCGCTTGATGGTGTTGCGGGCGACGCCGATATAATCCACGTTGGCGTGGGTGGTGATCTCGCCGGCGAGCACGACCAGGCCGGTGTTGCACAGCGTTTCAGCGGCGACGCGCGCGCGCGGATCCTGCTCGAGGATGGCGTCGAGGATCGCGTCCGAGATCTGGTCGGCGACTTTGTCGGGGTGGCCTTCCGAGACGGATTCGGAAGTAAAGAGATAATCGTTGGACATGAAGGCTCCAGTTACTGTGATCAAAAAACTGCCGCAGCAACCGATGCCTGCGACGCTTTAGCGACATTTATATTCCGCTTCGCAAGTTGTCTATTAACTCGGCGGATCCTGCGTAAAGTGGTATTTTACGCTCCTTTAAGAAATTTTTGGCGCAGGGGCTCGCTTTGTCCCTCGACCGCGATCAAGCGCATGCTAGTTATTTTATTCAGAGTGTTGTCCGTCTTTCCACTACGCATGCTGCATGCTTTCGGCAGCATGCTCGGCTGGCTGGTGTATTTGTCCTCCCCTTCGTACCGGCGCCGCCTGGATGCCAACCTGGCGCTGGCGGGCTATGGCGCCCAGCGCCGCGCCGCCGTTGCCGAGGCGGGTAAAGCCATCGTCGAGCTCGCTTTTGTCTGGTGCGGCAAGCCGGAGCGGGTTGCTCGTCATGCCACGGTCGAGAACTGGGAGATGGTGCAGCGCGTGCTCGATGCCGGCCGCGGGATTGTATTCCTGACGCCACACCTGGGCTGTTTCGAGATGACCGCCCAGCAGATCGCGCTGCATACGGCGCTCACGGTGATGTACCGCCCGCCCAAGAAAAACGCCCTGAAACCCCTGGTCGAAGGGGCGCGTGCGCGCCACAACCTGCACCTGGCGCCGGCCAACCTGTCCGGCGTGCGCATTCTGGCGAAAACCCTGAAAGGCGGCCAGCCGATCGGCTTGCTGCCAGACCAGGTGCCGCAGGAAGGCGAAGGCGTCTGGGCGCCCTTCTTCGGCCGCCCCGCCTACACGATGACGCTGCCGGCGAAACTTGCCCAGCTCGGGCGCGCCGACATCCTGCTGGTGTATGCCGAGCGCCTGCCCAAGGGGCACGGCTATGTCGTGCGCTTCGTGCCCTTCGAGGGCGACCTGTCGGGCAGCCCCGCCGAGCAGGCGGCCAGCATCAACCGGGCGATGGAAGCCCTGATCGCACGTTGTCCCGCCCAGTATTTCTGGAGCTATAACCGCTATAAGCAACCGGAAGGCGTGGCTGCGCCACAGGCCGAGGCCGTGGCATGAGGATCTTGATCGCCTTCCTGTGGCTGCTGCATTGGCTGCCACTGCCCGTGCTCGGGCGTTTCGGCGAAGCCATCGGCAGCCTGCTGTTTTTAGTGCTCGGCAAGCGCCGCCACATCACGCTCACCAATCTGCGCCTGTGCATGCCGGAACTGTCGGAAGCGGCCCGGCGCGACCTGGCGCGCCAGCATTTCCGGGCCTATTCGCGCAGCATCTTCGAACGTTCGATCCTGTGGTGGGCACCCGAAGCCCGGGTACGTCAACTCATCCATGTCGAAGGCGCGGTGCCGCAGGCGGCCATGGAAGCGGGGCCGACCATCCTGCTCTGCCCGCATTTCGTCTGCCTGGACGTGGCCGGTGTCGCGTCGCGCGTGATCCCGGTGTGCAGCATGTATGTGCCGCAAAAAAACGCCGCCTTCGACAAGCTGCTGCGCCATGGCCGCGAACGCTACGGCCCGGTGCGGCTGGTGACGCGCAAGGAAGGCATCAAGCCGATCCTGCGCGCGCTGCGCGACGGCCTGCCCTATTTCATGCTGCCGGACATGGATTTCGGAGAAAAGGACGCCGAGTTCGTCCCCTTCTTCGGCGTGCCGGCGGCCACCCTGACGGCGCTTGGCCGGATCGCCGCCACTACCGGCGCCAAGGTGATTCCGGTGATTGCGACGTATTTGCCGAACTACCAGGGCTGGCGCGTACGCTTCTATCCTGCCTGGGAAAATTATCCTGGCGACGACATGATCGAGGCCACCCGCCGCATGAACGCGTTCATCGAAGACCGGGTACGCGAAGCGCCCGCCGAATATTTCTGGACGCATAAACGTTTTAAAACCCGCCCGCCGGGCCAGCCTTCGCTCTACGATTAAATAAAACGCATGAAACTCAAGTTCACCAAGATGCAGGGCGCGGGCAACGATTTCGTCGTGATCGACGCCATTCGCCAGCAGATCGATTTCAGCACCGAACAATGGCGCCGTCTGGCCGACCGCCGCTTCGGCGTCGGCGCCGATCAAATCCTGATCGTGGAACGGCCGACAATCGCCGGCGCCGATTTCCGCTACCGCATTTTTAATAGCGATGGCGGCGAGGTCGAACAATGCGGCAACGGCGCGCGCGCCTTCGCCCGTTTCGTCGCCGACCAGGGGCTCAGCAGCGAACGCAGCATCCGCGTGCAGACCATGTCGGGCATCATCGCGCCGCGCCTGGAAGCCGACGGCAGCGTGACCGTGGACATGGGTGCCCCGGTACTCGAGCCGGCCGCGGTGCCTTTCGATAGCCAGGGGCTCGACGGCGTACCCGAGGGACGCGACCTGCTGTGGCCGCTGGATGTCGACCATGCGGGGGCGCCGCTTGGCATCCCGGTATCGGTCGTCTCGATGGGCAACCCGCACGCGGTGCAGACGGTGCCGGACGTCGACACGGCGCCGGTGGCGGAACTGGGCCCGCAGATCGAACATCACCCGCGCTTTCCGAAGCGCGTGAATGCCGGCTTCATGCAGATCCTTGACCGTCGCCACATCAAACTGCGCGTCTTCGAGCGCGGCGCCGGCGAAACCCTGGCTTGCGGCACCGGCGCCTGCGCGGCGGTCGTGGCCGGGATCCGGCGTGGACTGATCGATTCGCCGGTACGGGTCTCGGCGCGCGGCGGGGAATTGTCGATCGCCTGGGCTGGCGAAGGCGAACCGGTTTATTTGAGCGGCCCGGCCGTCACGGTGTTCGAGGGCGAAATCAGTATTTAAAGAAAGGGCGGAGGATGGCAGACGGCGGCGGACGGCGACGGTGGACGGCGGCGGATCGCGCCGTGCGCTGCGTGGCCGGCTGTCACTAGCCGATCATCCCTGCCCGCTTATCAATGACCAGCCGCCGGCAAGTATGAGTGCCACCGCTCCGAGCCTGACCGGCAGTGCCTACCGTGGTACCGCTAAGTGCCTAGTCCTGCAGGGTGCCGTTCAGGCAGCCATGCCATAGGAAGCGTTGCCACGATCCGGCGGCACGGCAGGCAGGCACCCGCCCTCGCCGTCGTCGAGCATCCTGCCGGCCATGGCGGCATCGGCCATCAGGGTCCGCAGCCGGTACAGGCGCTGACGGTAATTGCCTTCGGGGCCACCTGGCCCGCAATCGACATTCTCGAACAACCGCACGATGCGGTCGAGCGCCTGGCGTTCCTGGGCCGTCTCGACCATGACAAGGCGACGCTTGCTGCGGCCATAGCTGGCCCGAATATCGATGACCAGGCAATGTCCCTGATCCGCCGCGGCCACGTCGAGCAGCAGTGTCTCGGCACGCGTCAGGCCGAACAGGGCCGCCAGTTCCAGCCGCGCCGCCAATAAGGGGTAGGCGGACAAGTCGCCGACGCAAGCGAGCAGCGCCCCGGTTTCGGTATGCTGGGCGTCGTCGGGCCGTGGCGCGATCTTGCGGATGGCGGCTGCGGCCTCGGCATTGCCTTGGGCCGCGGCCTGCTGGAGCCAGAACACGGCGCGCACATCGTTGCTTTCGTTTTCGCGGCGCGCCCGCCAGGCATTGTGGCCGCACTCCAGCTGCGCGACCTCGTAGCCCATTTCCGCCGCCCGTTCCAGGTAGCGCTGGGCATCGGCGACATTGCGTTGCGAGAACTCGGGTTTCAGGTAAATGCGCGACAGGGCATACCAGGCTTCGGCCAGGCCCTGCTCGCCTGCCAGCAGCAGCCAGCGGATCGCCTTTTTGAAGTTGGCCGCGCTGCTGCCGCCTTGCACCCGGGCGCCGTCGACCTGCATGCGGGCATACCACAGGCCGATCGCCAGCTGGGCGTGGCGATCGTGCTCGGCAGCGGCCAGCTCCCAGAATGCGTGGATTTCATCGCTGCCCGCCTCGACGCCGCCTTTGCCGTCGGCCAGCAGGCGCGCGGTGCGCGACAGCAGCGTGACTTCGCCGGGCGCCAGGCGCCGGGTATGCTTGCCGCCGCCGCTTTCCACCAGCGTGCGCGCCAGCGGCAGGGAACGGGCGAGATAGTCCTGCCAGGCCTCGGCGGCCCAGCTTTGCTCGAGCAGCGCGAACTGCGCCTCGGCCAGGCCGTTATCGGCCGCCCGGCGCAGCCACGGCTGGCTCGACGCGGCGGCTGGGTCGGTTGCGGACGGAGCCGTGCGCTCGAGCGCGCGCCGCTCGGGCGCCTGCGCCGGACGTGTCGGCGCCGCGGCTTGCTGCGCCGCAGCAGGGCTGGGCACGGCGGTGCCGGCCGTGTTGATGGTGGCGGCGATGTCGGGCCGGCGCGCCAGCAGCCATTGCGCTTCGGCGAATCCGGCGCGCGCGGCCTCCTCGAGGGCGCGCAGGGCCTTGCTGCGCAGCGCATCCGGCACGGCGCGGCCGTCCTCGAGCAGCAGTTGCGCCAGCACCAGTCCGGCGCGGACGTTGCCGCGGTCATAGGCGCGTTCGTACCATGGCGCCAGCGGCGTTGCATGCGCTCGCGCCAGGTCGAGCGGAATGTGGCTGCCGATCAGTTCACATGACTCGGCGCACTCCTGGCGCGCCGCCCGGTCGAGCCAGTGCAGCGCGGTCGGCAGGCTACGCGGCAAGCCGGCACTGCCAAACAGGTAGCGCTTGCCCAGTTCGAGCTGCGCGTCGGCGCGGCCGCTGCGGGCGCCACGAATGATCGCCAGTTCTTCACGATTAGCCATCGGTCGTCTTCGTCAGTTGATTGGAGGCGTGGTGATACGGACGCGATACGGCGGGATCGGCGGAAGACCACGACGGGAAGGCTGTCGCTGGTAAAGTTGCCAATATACAAGAACTTCCGAAATCGCGCCCACACCCATCGGTTCAAGGAAAAGTCTAAGCCAGCAGGGAGGGCCAAACTTCCCGAACCGCCCAATGCTTGATATCGAACAAGCGCACCGAAACGATGCGGAACTCCGTTACCTTGCAGTGCATCAAGCGCGAAATGGGGGCGTGAGACGGGCTCGGGCGTTTCGAAAATACAACAGCACGATTGGTTAAATTGGCTTTCCACCAACTCCAACCGCCATAATTAACCAATCCGGCAATCTTGACGCGTTAAGCCATTAAGGTTCACTCGTCCGAGTGTTCAGCAAACAAAGTCTCAACGCTCTTTGGATTCCGATTCATCTTCTAAGGATACGAATAAATGAAAAAATCTCTGATGGCAGTTGCACTCGTCGGCGCCTTCGCCGGTGTTGCCCAGGCGCAGACCGCCGTGCAAATCTACGGCACCCTGGATGCAGGCATCCAGAAGCAGACCAACCAGTCGCTGTCGATCGGCAAGCGCTCGTCGAACACCCTGGGCTTCAAGGGCACCGAAGATCTGGGCAACGGCCTGAAGGCACTGTTCCAACTGGAAATCCGTTACGAGCCGGACACCGGCACCGTCGAAAACGGCGTGCGTCCCCTGTTCCAGGGCCAGAGCCGCGTCGGCCTGCAAGGTGACTTCGGTATGGTGCGCATCGGTCGCGGCCTGACCCCGTACCAGGAAACCGTCGGCGCCTTCGAGCCATGGCACGCAGTGCCGACCCAGGGCGGCTTCTACACCGACGTCGCCGTTGCCGGCTACAACTCGGCGCCGCTGGAGCCAAACCAGTATTCGAACAACCGCTGGTCGAACGCCATCTGGTACAACTCGCCAGTCACGAGCGGCTTCCAGGTCAACGCCGCGATCGCCTCGAAAGAAGGCGCCGGCGCGGGCGGCCGTGCCGTCATCGGCACCGGCGGCGGCGCCACCTACCTGGCAGGCGCGCAAGCATCGGCCAACCCGTTCTCGATCACGGCCACCTACAACAACGGCCCACTGGCACTGATGGGCGGCTACGAGCGTAACGCCGTCGAAACCAAAGTCATGTCGGTCGGCGCTGCCTTCAACGTGACCCCGGAACTGAAACTGATGGCACTGGCTACCCGCCAGGATCAGGAAAACACCTTCCGTATCAATCCGAAGACC
Organism: Massilia sp. Leaf139; assembly: GCF_001424165.1. Lineage (GTDB taxonomy): Bacteria > Pseudomonadota > Gammaproteobacteria > Burkholderiales > Burkholderiaceae_D > Telluria. The sequence goes on along the minus strand of NZ_LMOJ01000025.1, from coordinate 160,339 downwards.
AAGGCATGGGTGCTGGGCGCGAACTACACCATGGGCCCAGGCAAGATCCTGGCCGGTATTGGCCAGAAGGATCCGGACGGCATCACCGCCAAGACCAAGCAAATGTCGCTGGGCTACGAATACAGCCTGTCGAAGCGCACCTACGTGTACGTCGACGCATCGCGCAAGAAGAGCGCACTGGCTGCGCCGAACAATGCTGCACGCGGCACGGTCAATTACTACGACCTGGGCGTGAACCACTCGTTCTAAGCTGACCGGGCGAAAGTCCAACAGGCTTGACCATGGAAGCGGGATCCGGCAACGGTTCCCGCTTTTTTTATCTGTCCCGATGCCTTGAGAACCGCCTATCGTTGCGATCCAGGAAGGCGCACGCATTTGCTGTTGTATTTTTGCCACTGTTCCTGTCGCGCTCCGGCAGTTGTGTGTACAGTGCGGGGCGCCAATGGCATATTCGCAAGGCGGAATTTTTAAGCTTCAAAAAGCTAAACAATAGTGGAGATTCAATGAACAAATGTTTGATCGCCGGCCTGATCGGCTCGTGCTTCGCCCTCCCGGCCCTGGCCCAATCCAGTGTCCAGATCTACGGTATCGCCGACGCCGGCGTCCTGTGGCAAAAAGGCGGCCCGACCAAGCTCGTCAGCGGCGGCGCCGACGGCTCGCGCATCGGTTTCAAGGGCAGTGAAGAAATCGGCAATGGCTTCAAGGCCATCTTCAACCTGGAAGCGCGTATCGAACTCGACACCGGTACCCAGCAGCCTACCCTGGTCAACGACAATCCTGGCCTGTACCTGACGCGCGGCATGCAGGCGATCCCCGCACCGATCGTGCAGGGTCTGCGCAACGTCATCCAGCGTCCAGGCGCGCCGGCAGTCAACCCGGAAAACGCCCTGTTCGACCGTACCGCGATGGTCGGCCTGATCACCCCTGTCGGCGCCGTGATGCTGGGCCGCATGTACACCCCGGGCTACGAAGTCTTCGCCGCCGCCGACGCGTTCGAGTCGGGCATGGTCGGCACCTGGGGCCACGTCACCGGGGGCACCGCCGGCTTTACCGCCCTGGGCGCGGACATCCGCTCGCAGGAAGCGATCCAGTACCGTATCGCCCTGCCATCGGGCCTGGGCGGCTCGATCATGTACGGCGCGCGCAATTCGGGCTACCTCGGCCGTTACAACAAGTTCCGTGCAGGCGCGATCACCTACAAGGCGAACGGCTTCGACGTCGGCGTCGGCTACAACCACGGTTACGACCAGCAAAACCGTCCAAGCCTGCGCACCACCACCGTCGGCGGTTCGTACACCCTGAACCAGTTCAAGTTCTTCGCCGGCTTCCACAGCCAGCGTAATACCAACTCGGTATTGATGGCCGATTATGTCGGTGGCTGGAACCAGGCTGTCGTGCCGCAGCTGACCGCCCTGGGCATTCCTGCCGCGAATCAGAACGCCCTGCGCGAGGTGTTTACGCGTGCGATCAACGCCAACACCCAGCAAGATGCCAAGAGCTACCAGCTGGGCCTGCACTACAAGCTGGGCAGCGGCCGCATCATGGCGTCATATGCGCACCAGAACGACCGTACCGCATCGAACAGCGATGCCGACATGTTCGCACTCGGCTACGACCACTTCCTGTCGAAGCGTACCGACGTCTACATCGCCGCGTCGGCGATCAAGAACGAGAACGAAGCGCAATATTCGCCAGGTATCTCGGGTGCCCCGGGCGGCTTTACCCGCGCTCCGGGTGAAGACGGCCGCGCCCTGCAGATCGGCGTGCGTCACCGCTTCTGATCGCACTGCGGTCATCCAGCCAAGAGGGCGCCTGCGGGCGCCCTTTTTGGTTCTATCGCCCTGTCCCACTGCGGTAGAATTGCGCACACCTTATTTCTTGCAAGATTACCGATGACCGTCACCCTGGACTCCGCCGCCGTCGCCCAATACCTGGCCGACCACCCGCGCTTTTTCGAAGAACATGCCGGCCTGCTGGGCGAAGTCAAACTTTCGAGCCCGCTGACCGGAAAAGCCGTGTCGCTGCAGGAGCGCCAGATGGAAGTCATGCGCGCCAAGTACAACGCGCTCGAGCTGCGCCTGGCCGAGCTGATGCGCACGGCCGCCGACAACACCGTCATCCTGAACCGTTTCCATGCCTGGCACCTGGCGCTGCTGAAGTCCGCCGGCGGCGCGGCCATGGCGCGCGATCTGGTCGACGGCTTGATCACCCATTTCGGCGTGCCGCAGGCCACGCTGCGCCTGTGGAATGTGGGCGCGGAACACGCTGATAGCTGGTTTGCGAACAACGTCGCCGAGGATGCGCGCCTGTTCGCCTCCAGCCTGCGCGCACCGTATTGCGGCCCGAACAAGGATTTCGAGGCCGTGCGCTGGCTCGACGACGCCGACAATGTGCGCTCGACCGTGCTGCTGCCGCTTACCAGCGAGGGCGCCACCTTCGGCCTGCTCGTCATGGGCTCGCCCGATGTCGCACGCTTCAGCCCGATGATGGCCACTGATTTCCTGGTGCAGCTGGGCCAGTCCGCCAGCGCCGCCCTGGCGCCGCTGCGCGCCTGAGGAGAAAGTAAATGGACGCCGGGCGCGAAGACTGGGCCGGGCGCTACCTGCGCGAACTAGCCACCCAGCGCCAGTTGTCCGAGCACACGATCGCCGCCTACCAGCGCGATCTGGCCGAACTGCGCGAGCTGGCCGGGCACGACGACTGGCCGACATTGACCCATGCCGACATGCGCCGCTTCGCTGCGCGCCTGCACGCCGGCGGCCAGGAAGCGCGCTCGATCGCCCGCAAGCTGTCCGGCTGGCGCGGTTTTTATGGTTGGCTGGCGCGCCAGATGACGCTGCCCGCCAACCCGGTCGAGGGCGTGCGCGCCCCGCGCCGCCCGAAAACCCTACCGAAGGCGCTCGCGGTCGATGCCGCCGTGCAGCTGCTGGAAGCGAACCGCCACGGCCATCCGGAACCGGCCGAGCTGTGCAACCGCGCCATGTTCGAACTGCTGTATTCGAGCGGGCTGCGGGTGTCGGAACTGGCGGGACTCGATCTGACCTACACCAATGCCGAGGGCAGCGCCTCGCTCGGCTGGTTCGACGCGGCCGAGAATGAGGTCGTAGTCACCGGCAAGGGCAATAAAATGCGCCGGGTGCCGGTTGGCGGCCCGGCGCGGGAAGCGCTTGCCGCCTGGCTCGCCGTGCGTCCATCTGCGCAGGACGGCAGCCCCGCCCTGTTCCTGTCGAACCGCGGCACCCGCATCAGTCCGCGCGTGGTGCAGCAGCGCCTGAAAACCTATGCGCTGCAAGCCGGCTCGCCATTACACGTGCACCCGCACGTGCTGCGCCATTCGTTCGCTTCCCACCTGCTGCAATCCTCCGGCGACCTGCGCGCCGTGCAGGAATTACTGGGCCACGCCAGCATCACTTCGACCCAGGTGTACACCGCGCTCGACTTCCAGCATCTTGCCGCCGTGTATGACCGAGCGCATCCGCGAGCGAAAGCGAAGTAGACAAAGGTTCGCCTGAGCTGGCGCAAAGGCCAGTGCGGTTGATGGTGGCAGATTGCAAATTACGGCATAATCTTCGGCTTCCCCACGCCGCTAGTAGCCGGCCCGAACCGCGAGCAACCATGTCACCGATCCCGACCACCATCCTCACCGGCTTCCTCGGCGCCGGCAAGACCACCCTCCTCAACCGCATCCTGCGCGAGGAACACGGCCTGCGCATTGCCGTCATCGAGAACGAATTCGGCGAAGAAAATATCGACAACGAAATCCTGGTGCAGGACAGCGGCGAGCAGATCGTCGAGATGAACAATGGCTGCATCTGCTGCACCATCCGCGGCGACCTGGTCGTGGCCCTGACGAAACTGGCGCAAAAGCGCGAGGCGGGAGACATCGCGTTCGACCGCGTCGTGATCGAAACGACGGGTCTGGCCAATCCGGGCCCGGTGGCGCAAACCTTCTTTGTCGACGAGGAAGTCGGCGCCAACTACATGCTGGATGCCGTGGTGACCGTGGTCGACGCGCGCCATGCGATGGATCAGCTCGACCGCCACGAGGAAGCCCAGCGCCAAGTCGGTTTTGCCGACAAGATCCTGCTCTCGAAGCTGGACTTGATCGATGGCGACGCCCTGGAAACACTCAAAATGCGTTTGACACGGATTAATCCACGCGCGCCGATCTCGACCTCCGACTTCGGCCGCGCGCCGATCGCCGAGGTGCTCGACCTGCGCGGCTTCAATTTGAACGACAAGCTCGAACTCGATCCGGATTTCCTGCAGGCCGAGGAACATGCTCACGATGACGATCACGATCACGATCATGCGCATTGCGACGAGCACGGCCACGTGCATACCGAGGCCTGCGCGCACGACCACCATCACGCCCACCACAGCGACGACATCGCCGCCTTCGTCTTCAAGTCCGAGCGTGCTTTCGATCCGGAGCGGCTCGATCAATTCCTGGGCAGCATGGTGCAAGTCTTCGGGCCGAACATGCTGCGTTACAAGGGCGTGCTGTCGATGCAGGGGGCGGAACGCAAGGTCGTGTTCCAAGGCGTGCATCAAATCATGGGCAGCGACCTGGGCGCAAAGTGGGGGCTTGATGAGCCCCGCGGCAGCAAAATGGTGTTTATTGGTAAAAATTTACCAAAAGACGTATTTATCCGCGGATTGGAACAATGTTTGGTATAAACTATCCCGGTTTAGCGGTACCCATTGCCTCCGCGTCAAGGTTGTGAAGGGTATCGTCGAGTGACCGCTGTCCCCCGGACAGCGTAGACGGCGGATCGTACGGGCCGTCATGGCAGCAGCAAGGGCGCGCACCCTTGAGTTCGGGTGCTACGGCTGAGCTAGCTGATAAAATGAAAACCTCTGTCGTATCGAAGGTAAGTGAAGTCATGACTAAAACAACGAAACCGAATGCCGCTCAGGCCGAAGACCGACTCTTGACGGAAGAAGAAATTCGGGCGATGGGCGAAGAGGACTACATGAACCCGGCCCAGCTCGCGTTCTTCAAGGATCGCCTGCAGCAGCTCGAGAAAGAGCTGCTGAAAAACGCCGGCGAGACTACCGAGCACCTGCGCGAGACCGTGCTGGTTCCCGATCCGGCCGACCGCGCCACCATCGAGGAAGAACACGCCCTCGAGCTGCGCACCCGCGACCGCGAGCGCAAGCTGCTCAAGAAGGTGCAGCAATCGCTGGCCGCCATCGACGGCGGCGACTACGGCTGGTGCGAAGAAACCGGCGAACCGATCGGCATTCCGCGCTTGATCGCGCGCCCGACCGCTACGCTGTCGCTGGAAGCCCAGCAGCGCCGCGAACTGAAGCAAAAGCTCTACGGCGACTGATCCTTCGATCACGCCTCACCCAAAAAAGCATGCGTTCGCCGCATGCTTTTCTCTTTTCTGCGCCCTGTTCGCCGCCCTTCGTGCGGCCAAAAACTTTCCCATGGGATACACTAGCATCGGCCCGCACAGGCTTTGCGTGGGCGCACGTGTGCGCAGGGCGCCGCGCGCGCGTCCATGCTACCGTCATGGATGAGCGCTTGCGAACGCCGCTGCGCCGCATGATCGACAGGATGACGTGGGTATATTTTCCTTCCTAAAGAAGAAACCCGAACCGGCCGCGGCGCCGGTGGCGCCTCCACGCGCCGACGAGGGTGCGCGTCTGGCGCAGGACGCCGACCGCGAACGCCAGCGCGAAATCGCGCGCGCCACCGCCGCCAAGATCGACGCCATCGAACTGGCGATGACGACCGACTTCTTCGATGACGCCGAGGCGCGCTGGGGCAGCACGCGGCGCGCGCCCGCGGCGGCGGCAACAACCCTCAACGACGGCGGCGACACCGAACTCGACATCGAACTCCTCGTCCAGGCCGACCAGCCCGATGCCGCCGCGGCGCCGGCCAGTGCCCCTGTCGTCGAGGAAAGCGCCATCTTGTACGCCAACGGCCAGGGAGCCGTTGCCGAACAAATGCTGCGCGACAGCCTGCGCGATCTCGGCCGTACCGAGCGCCAGCCCTGGTGGATGCTGTTCGACCTGTACCAGGCCGCGGGGCGCGAAGCCGAGTTCGACGATATCGCGATCGATTACGCCAGTCATTTCGAAACTTCGCCGCCCGCCTTCATCGACCGCTTGCCGCGCGCCGCCCCGGCGCAGGATCTCGCCGGGATCGCGCCGGCCGTCCGTTTCAATGGCATTCTCGACGCCGATGCCGGCCTGCGCCTGCAAGCCCTGCTCGCCAGCGGTGGTTCTCCGGTACGCATCGACTTCGGCGGCGTGACCGGCGCCACCCGCGAAGGTTGCGGCGCCGTGCTAGGCGCGCTACAGGGGTTACGTACGGCCGGGCGCGAGATCGTGCTGGCCGACGCCGACGCTTTATTGGCCGTGCTGCGGCCGATGCTGGCCATCGGCGAGCGCAGTAGTGGAGAATCGCCCTGGCTGCTGCTGCTCGAACTGCTGCAGTTGCTGGAGCGCGAAAAGGATTTCGAAGAAACGGCGATGGATTACTGCGTCACCTTCGAAGTGTCGCCACCCTCGTTCGAACCGCTGCCTAAAGGCAGCCGTAGCGCCAGCAGCAGCGCCAGCCCGGCGGCGGAACAGCGCTTCATGCTGCCGGCCATCGTCGACGGCGACACCCACGCCTTACTGGCGGCGCTCGAGGCCTATGCGGCGCTCGATCCGGCCGGCCCGGTCGTGCTCGACTGCGCACGTCTGGTGCGCATCGGTTTCGGCGCGGCGGGCGAGCTGCATGGGAGCCTGCGCCGGCTTGCTATAGATGAACGCCGGATCGAACTGCGCGAGCTGAACCACCTGGTGGCGGCCCTGCTGCGCCTGCTGAACTACAGCGACTGCGCGCGCCTGTATGCCCACAAGTATTAAGAATTAAGGCCGTCTTACCTACTTCTGTAAACATTAAGAGTGTCTTAACTATTGCCGCGTTGGCCGGTGATCTGTCTTGCAATTTTATGCAACACCCCCAAGTGCGGTGGGCTAGTTAATCATGAGGCAGATATGGAACAATTTCACGGTACCACCATTGTGAGCGTGCGGCGCGGCGAGAAGGTCGCATTGGGCGGCGATGGCCAGGTCACGCTGGGCAACGTCGTCATGAAGGGCTCGGCGCGCAAGGTGCGCAAACTCTATCAGGGGAAGGTGCTGTGCGGCTTTGCCGGCGCTACCGCCGACGCGTTCACCTTGCTCGACCGTTTCGAAGCGAAGCTGGAAAAGCACCAGGGTAACCTGCTGCGCTCGTCCGTCGAGCTGGCCAAGGACTGGCGCACCGATCGCATGCTGAGCAAGCTCGAGGCGATGCTGCTGGTGGCCGACAAGGAAGTCACGCTGATCATCACCGGCAACGGCGACGTGCTCGAGCCCGAGGACGCCATCGGTGCCATCGGTTCCGGCGGCATTTATGCCCAGTCGGCGGCCAAGGCGCTGCAGGAAAACACGGATCTGCCGCCAGCCGAGGTCGTGAAAAAAGCGCTGACCATCGCCGGCGAGCTGTGCATCTACACCAATCTGTCCCACATCATCGAAACGCTGGACTGACCGGCGCGCATACCCATGAACATGACTCCCCTCGAAATCGTCTCGGAACTGGACAAGCACGTCGTCGGCCAAGGTAAAGCCAAGCGCGCCGTCGCCATCGCCCTGCGCAACCGCTGGCGCCGCCAGCAGGTCGATGAGCCCCTGCGCCACGAGATCACCCCGAAAAACATCCTCATGATCGGCCCGACCGGCGTCGGCAAGACGGAAATCGCGCGCCGCCTGGCGAAGCTGGCGGACGCGCCGTTCATTAAAATCGAAGCGACCAAGTTCACCGAAGTCGGCTATGTCGGGCGCGACGTCGACACCATCATCCGCGACCTGATCGACATCGGCGTCAAGCAGACCCGCGCCAGCGAAATGAAGAAGGTGAAGCAACGCGCCGAGGACGCGGCCGAAGACCGCATCATCGACATCCTGGTGCCACCGGCGCGCGACTTCGGTTTCAACGTCAGTGCCACGGCCGAGGCCAAGGAAGGCGACAGCACGCGCCAGACGTTTAGAAAACGCCTGCGCGAAGGCTCGCTCGACGAGCGCGAGGTCGAAATCGAAGTGGCGGATGCGCCGCCGCAGATGGAAATCATGGCCCCGCCCGGCATGGAAGAGATGACGGAGCAGATCAAGTCGATGTTCGCCGGGGTTGGCGGCGCGCGCAAGAAGACGCGCAAGATGAAGATCAAGGAAGCGATGAAGGTGCTGGCCGAGGAAGAAGCGGCACGCCTGATCAATGAAGACGAGATGAAGCAAAAGGCGATCCATAACGTCGAGAACAACGGCATCGTCTTCCTCGACGAGATCGACAAGATCGCGACCCGTTCCGAGCACGGCGGCGCCGATGTGTCGCGCGCCGGCGTGCAGCGCGACCTGCTGCCGCTGGTCGAAGGCACGACGGTGAACACGAAATACGGCATGATCAAGACCGACCACATCCTGTTCATCGCCTCGGGCGCGTTTCACCTCGCTAAGCCGTCGGATCTGATTCCCGAGCTGCAGGGCCGCTTCCCGATCCGGGTCGAACTCGAATCGCTGTCGATCGACGATTTCAAGCGCATCCTCACCAGCACCGATGCCTGCCTGACGACGCAGTACGAAGCCTTGCTCGGCACCGAGGGCGTGCAATTGACCTTCTCGGAAGACGGCATCCACCGCTTGGCCGAGATCGCCTTTGCCGTCAACGAGCGCACCGAGAACATCGGCGCGCGCCGGCTATACACGGTGATGGAAAAGCTGCTCGAGGAAATCTCGTTCCACGCCAGCGACACGCAGGATAAACAGATCACGATCGACGCGTCCTATGTCAACGAGCGGCTCGACGTGCTGTCGGCCAACGAAGACCTGTCGCGCTACGTGCTCTAAGGCAGTCAGTCAAGGAGAAAGCGATGGCGAACAAGGCACTCGCGACGCGGCAGAAAATGATGCTGCGCGCCCAACCGGCCCAGCAACCGGGCAAGCCGCGTAATCCGATCGCGGCCCTGGCCAAGGCGCGATCGGCGGGGGCGCACGCCAAGCCGCTCTCCAACGAGCGGCAGGCAAGCAAGCGGCTGCTGAAAAAGCTGCCGCTGGTTCCCGAAGACGATTGAAAACGGGGCGAGTCCTTCGCTAGAAGGACTCGCCCCTTACCTGCACTGCACGTCAATCCGGACACATTCGCTGCTTACTGCTGCTGCCCGCCTTCGCACTTCGCACTGTAATACGTTTCCTGCCCCTGGCTGCGCATCTTCTGCGACAGCACGGCCGCCTCCATCGCCGCCACCTTCACGGCGGGGAAGGCGGTCGCATTCTTCATCAAACCCATCAGCGTCCCCTCCGACTCGGCCTTGCCCGCCAGCGCCAGACCGAAGGTCGCCGAGACGGCCAGTTCGGCCGCCAGCGACTCGAGATTGCGCGCGTCGATACCGGCCACCGCCGCTTCGGCCGCCGCGATGGCGGAACGGTGCACCGCCAGCTGCTTCGCCATCTCGCGGTCGGTGGCGACCCTGGTGATGAAGTCGAGGGCGGCCTGGCTGCCCGACTTGTTGATCAGGTCGCCCAAGTGGATCAGCGCCGCGTTCTTCGCATTGAAGGTCGCGCGGCTGGCGCGTGGCTGCTGCACGAAGTCGATCAGCGGCTGCGCGGCAATCTCGCTGCCGATGAAGCCGAGCGTGGTCACGATCTCCGGCAGAAATTCCTCGTGCTTTTCCGGCTCGTCGACCAGCCACTCCAGCAGCAGTTTGGCGTCCTCCTCCGTGTATTGCGAAGCGGCCTGGTAGGGAATGCCCTGGATCCAGTGCTGGGAGACGAAAGCGCGCACATCCTGCGGCGGCTGGATCGCCGCGCCCAGCGAGCAGCTCGAGGCCATGGGCGCGCCGCGGGCAGCCACCGGGCCGGTCAGAAAGCTGGCCGACTCGGCCTCGTTGACCACGTTATGGTCAACGCCGACGCTCGGATACATGACGGCGCGGGGGTCGTCGGTGCGGTGCCCGAGGCCGGCATTGTGGCCATACTCGTGCACCCAGATCAATCCTTCCTGGTTGGCGGTAAAACGCACGGCGGCGAGGTTGACCGTCGGGCTGCCGAGCGGAGCGCAGCCGATGATCGAGCCGCCGGGGCCGCCGCACCAGCGGATGGCCTCGACGATCTTGACACCGGAACCGGCATTGAGCAGCGCCAGCAGGTCGGCCTCGGTCTGGATCGTCGCCGGCACGTTTGGCGGCAGCACCTGCACCGGCCCGTTGCGTACGAACTGAACTGGAGTGGCGACGTCGGCGGGGGAATCGTCGCTTTGCAGGATGGTGCCCATGTCGGCCAGGATCCGATCCGCATCGGCGTCGCTCAGGGCCACGGTGCCGTGGCGCTGCACGGTGATCTGCACCGTCCGCCCGCCCACGTCGCCCGGGTTCACCACCAGGTAGTCGGCATAGAGCGGAATGTCCGCTTCCCACTCGATGTTGACCCAGATATCGACGCCGCCGGCGCGCGGCGCCACGTTGTGCACGGTGTAGCGCGCCGCGCCGATGAACTTGCCGGCGTCCGTCCCGCCTGCGACGCCTTCGCCGACCGACACGAACACCTGCGAACGCGGGCCGACATCGGGCCAGTCCAGCCGCAGCACCCACTGGCCGCGCCGGCTGCCCCAGTCATGGCGGTACGTAAATCCGCTTCCGCTGAGTTCGGGTTGCGGCGTGGCTGCGCCGAACACACGGCGCACGGCGGCTGGGCGTGCCGGTTGCGTGGTCTGTGCGAAGGTGGCCGAGACCGCCGTCTCCCCCTCCTGCATGGAACCGGCCGGAGTAATCATTCCAGGCAGTTGAATCTGATTGTTTGACATGACCATTTCCTTTGCACGCTGCTTGTTGATGGAATAACCCAGTTCGCGTAGCGATGCGCCGATTCAATGCGCAAGGGTAGTGCGCGAGTCGGTTCGCCAAGATCGAACCTTCATCAATCTAATGGAACTTTTTTCGCGCTGAGCTCGTTTTGGTCAAGCCGGGGTGGAAGGGGAAATCGGGCGCGCGGCGTCTTGCCGCTTTGACCATTCGCCTGTACATTGATCGCCGCCCATTGCCGAGTACAGGAAATCCATGAGCTCACCCGAGCAGATCGTCGACGTGCTGCGCGCCCAGCTGCGCGCGGCGAATTTGACCTATAAAACGCTGGCCGAACGCATTGACATGAGCGAGTCCAGCGTCAAGCGCATGTTTGGACAGAAAGACATGCCCTTGTCGCGCCTGGCGCAGATCTGCCAGGCGGCCGGCATCGCCTTCGAGGACGTGCTGCGCGGCGCCGCCGACGCGCGCGCCCAGCCCGACGCCCTGACCCTGCCCCAGGAAACGGCGCTGGTCGCCAAGCCGCGCCTGCTGCTGGTGGCGATCTGCTGCCTCGGTTACTGGAGCATGGAGCAGATCGTCGAGACCTATCGCCTGACCGAGGCCGAGTGCATCGGCTGCCTGGTCGAACTCGACCGGCTCGGCATCATCGAATTGCGTCCGCTGAACCGCTACACGCTGCGTGTATCGAACGCCTTCCACTGGCTGCCGGACGGGCCGGTGCAGCATTATTTCCGCGAGCAGATCGTGCCGGATTATTTTGCCGGCCGTTTCGACGGCGCCGGCGAGACGCTGATGTGCCTACCGGCGCGCCTGTCGGCCGCCAGCGCGGCCGAGCTGGCACAGAAGATCCATCAACTGGCGGGAGAATTGACGCGGCTGCACCGCAACGACCGGCGCCTGCCGGCCCAAGAGCGCGAGGGGATGACCTTGCTGGTGGGCTTCAGGTCGTGGGAGTTCGCGGCGTTTACGAAGCTGCGGCGCTGACAGCAGGGACGTCGCGCACGGGCGTGCGCGGCGTAAAGATCAGCGCAGCACGGGTGCGTCGCCGCTGACCGGGCTGCCCATCGAGCGGGTCGGCTGCGGCATTTGCGGCTGGTTAGGCGGTGGCGGCGCGATGTCGGCCGGTGGGCCTTCCTGAGGCGGTTCCTGTCCCTGCGGCACAACCGGATTAACTTCCCCAGGTGGCGGCGGACTCTGGATGGCGCCCGGCGCCGTCTGCGGTTCGGTCGTCGGCATGGCGCCGGCCGGAGCGACCGTCGGCTGCGGCGGCATCGGCATCGGCGGCACGGCGCCGCCCGACAGCGCAATGGCTGGCTTGGTGTCGGGCGCGAGGTCGATACGCTTCATGACGCCGCCCTCGGACAGCATGACATAACGCGCATGCACTTCGCTGATGCTGACGCCGGGCGCCAGTTCGCGCCCTACTTTCAAGGCTTTCGGCGGCTGGCCGTCGGCGACGATGATGGCGACGCTGTCGCGCCCGGCGGCGACGATGCCCGTCAGCTGGTAATTGGTGGCGACATTCGCCACCGGCTGCCCGCCGAAGAGCGTGGCGGCCGCTTCCGGCGAAGGCTCGGGCAGGCTGGCAGGCGCGGCGGCGGCGATGGGCCGTTGCACCGGTTTATACAGTTGCATGCCCCAGTAGGTGGCCGAGACCGCCAGGAAGATCAGGGCAAGCAGTGTAAATAAGAGAGGCAGACGCTTCATCGGTTTCCTTGTTAGCGCACCAGCTGGTTGATTTCAATGATCGGCATCAAGACCGCCAGCACGATCAGGAGCACCACCAGGCCCATGGCCAGGATCAGCACCGGCTCGAGCAGGCCGGCAATGGTCAGCGTGCGGCGCTCGAGGTCGGCCTGTTGGGAATTGGCCGCGCGTTCCAGCATGGCCGGCAGTTCGCCGGTGATTTCGCCGGCGCGGATCATATGCACCAGCATCGGCGGAAAATGTTTTTGCACGGAAAGCGCCCGCGCCAGGCTGATGCCCTCGCGCACGCTGGCGGTCGCCTGTTCGACCAGTTCGCGCATGGCGACGTTCGACAAGGTATCGCGGCTGGTGTCGAGAGCGCGCAGGATGGGCACGCCGGAACCGGTCGTGATCGCGAGCGTACTGGCGAAGCGGGCCGTGTTCAGGCTGCGTTCGAACTTGCCGTACACGGGCGCCGTCAGCAGCCAGGTATGCCAGCGCCGTTTCAGGGCCGGGTTTTGCAGCGCCCGGCGCCAGGCGAACCAGGCGGCCACCAGGGCGATCCCGAGCACGATGCCCCAGGCGCGCATGAAGTCCGACACGGCCAGCATCAGCACCGTCAGCAGCGGCAGCTTCTGCTTGGTGTTGGCGAACACCGACACGATCTGCGGCACCACATAGGTGAGCAGGAAAATAACGATGGCAAAGGCGACGACGGTGACGATGGCCGGATAGGTAAACGCCAGGCGTACCTTCTGCACCAGCGAATTGCGGCGCTCGATGTAGTCGGCCAGGCGCGACAGCACGCGCGCCAGCTGGCCGATCTGCTCGCCCGAGGAGACCAGGCCGCGGTAGATCGGATCGAAATCGCGCGGGTGGTGCGACAAGGCATCCGAAAAAGCGATGCCGCCCATGACTTCGGCGCGGATCGAGGCGATCAGGTCACGCAGATACGGCTTTTCGGCCTGTTCCAGCAGCGCGGTAAATGCCTGTTCGAGCGGCAGCCCCGCTTCCAGCAGGCTGGCCATCTGGCGCGTAAACAGCGCCAGCTCGACCGAGGACAGGCGTTCGCCGAAGCCGCGGGAACGGGTAACGCCGCTGGCGTCGACCTGGGCGGCAATCGCCTCGACGTTCAGCGGCGTCAGTCCCTGCACGCGCAAGTCGGCGCGCGCGGCGCGCGGGCTGTCGGCATTCACGACACCCTTCTTGGTGGCGCCGCCCGCGTCGACAGCTTCATAGCGAAATGCCGGCATCCTTGATCCTTGCTCAGTCTTTTGTTACACGCAGCAACTCGGCTTGCGTCGTGGTGCCGTCGCGCAGCCAGCGCTCGCCGTCTTCGCGCATGGTGCGCATGCCGCTGGCCTGGGCCGCGGCGCGGATTTCCGCCTCGGAGGCCTGGTTGTGGATCTGGGCGCGAATGCCCTCGTCCGTTTGCAGCAGCTCGTAGACGCCGACCCGGCCATGGTAGCCGGTATGGCCGCAGCGCTCGCAGCCGACCGCGTGCCAGTGCACGCCGTCGCTCTTCTTACAGTGCGAACAGAGTTTGCGCACCAGGCGCTGCGCCATCACGCCCAGCAGGGACGACGACAGCAGGAAGGGTTCGATGCCCATGTCGAGCAGGCGGGTGACGGCCGCGGCGGCATCGTTGGTGTGCAGGGTCGCCAGCACCAGGTGGCCGGTGAGGGAAGCCTGGACGGCGATCTGCGCCGTTTCCAGGTCGCGGATCTCGCCGATCATGATCACGTCCGGATCCTGGCGCAGGATGGCGCGCAGGGCTTTCGCGAAGGTCATGTCGATGCGGGCGTTGACCTGGGTCTGGCCGACGCCGTTCAGGTCGTACTCGATCGGATCCTCCACCGTCATGATGTTGGTGGTCGAGGCATTCAGACGCGACAGCGCCGCGTACAGCGTGGTGGTCTTGCCGGAACCGGTCGGGCCCGTGACCAGCACGATGCCGTGCGGCTGATTGATCAATTTGTCGAACTGCGGCAGCAGATCGGGACTCATGCCCAGGTGCGACAGGTCGAGGCGGCCCGCTTCCTTGTCGAGCAGACGCAGCACGGCGCGCTCGCCGTGGCCGGTCGGCAAGGTGGAGACGCGCACGTCGACGGGTTTGCCGCCCACGCGCAGCGTGATGCGGCCATCCTGCGGCAGGCGTTTTTCGGCGATGTCGAGCTGCGACATGATCTTGATACGCGAGATGAGGGAGGCGTGGATACCCTTGCGTGGACGCACGATGTCGCGCAAGGCGCCATCGATACGAAAACGTACGACCGAGGTTTGCTCGAAAGGTTCGATGTGGATATCGGACGCCCCTTCGCGCAGCGACTGGGTGAGCAGGGCATTGATCATGCGGATGACGGGCGCATCGTCGGACGATTCGAGCAGGTCTTCGATGGCCGGCACGTCTTGCAGCAGGCGCGTCAGGTCGAGGTCGGCGTCGAATTCGTCGGCGACCTGGCTGGCGTCGCCGCCGGCGGAGGCATAGGCGGCGGCGATCGCATCGTCGAGTTCGCTGCGGTCGAGACGGCGCAAGCTGATGCGGCCGAAGCGGCGCGAGACCTCGGCGATGGCGGCCGGCGGCGTGCTGCTGGACACCAGCACTTCGACGCTCTGTCCAGTGTCATCGCCAGTGCGCGCCAACACCCCGTGATCGCGGGCGAAGGCGTAAGGCAACAGGTTGGTCATGATGGCATCACTTCTGGTTCGGCGGCGTCACCGGGCGGAATTGGGGCACGGGCGCCTGGTTCTGTTGGGATTGCGGCGCGGCCGGCTGGGTTACGCCAGCGCCGGTGGCCGCGCCCGGACGCACCGGCGGCGGGGCCGGCGGCGGCTGGGTGGCCATGGTGCCGCCGGCAGGCGGCTGGCCGTTGGTCAGCGGCGGCAGTTCGGGCGCGCCGAGGCTGCGCAGCAGGACGGTATCGTCTTGCGGCTGGGTGGTCACGCCCAGGGCGCGCATGTATTCGTAGCGGTCGAGCGAGATGCTGTTGTTCTGCTCCTTGCTGCGCACCACGACCGGACGCAGGAAGACCATCAGGTTGGTTTTTTCGCGGGTGCGGGTGCGGTACTTGAAGAGGTTGCCCAGCACCGGGATGTCGCCCAGGCCGCGTACCTTCTCCTGCTGATGGTTTTCGTCGTCCGAAATCAGGCCGCCCAGCACGATGATCTGGCCATCGTCGGCCAGGACATTGCTCTCGATCGCGCGCAGGGTCGTGACGATGCCTTCCGGGCGATCCAGGGTTTCGTCGATGTCGGAATTTTCGTGGTAGATCGACAGTTTGATGACGCCGCCTTCGGAAATCTGCGGACGCACTTTCATCAAGAGGCCGATGTCCTTGCGGTCGACCGTCTGGAACGGATTCGTGGAGCCGCTGGCGGCCGTCGTGAACGAGCCGGTCAGGATCGGGATGTTGCGGCCGACCTTGATCGTCGCCAGCTCATTGTCGAGGGTGATCATGTTCGGCGTGGACAGCACATTCGCCGCGCCTTCGTTTTCCAGCGCGCTGGCCACGGCGCCCAGGCCGAGCTCGCCGTTGATCTGCTTGAAGATGCCGAGGGTCAGGCCCGGCAGCGACGGCGGGCCGCTTTCGCCGGTGACGCCGGCGCGCGCAGCGGCGGCCAGGTTGACGATGTTGTTGGCGCTGTTCGACTTGAAGCCCTGGATCGCGCCGACCCGGTATTTGCTGGTGTCGCTGCCCGACAAACCGAGCCACTGGACGCCGAATTCGGCCGCCTTGGTCGTGTTCATCTCGACCACCAGCGCCTCGATATACACCTGGGCGCGGCGCACGTCGAGCTGGTCGATGACGCCGCGCAGGTTGCGGTAGATCGCATCTGGCGCCGTGATGATCAGGCTGTTGGTGGACGCGTCCGCCTGAATGAAGCCGGAACCGGCGCCACCGCCCGCGCCGCCGGCGGTGGCCTGGCCCTGCTGGCTGTAGTTGCTGCTGGAACCGCCGGCGCCGAGGCCTTGCTGGCCCTGCTGGCCGCCGCCCAGGCCGCCACCGGTGCCGCCCGCGGCGCCAGCCTGGATCGAGCCGCCCGCCGTGCCCTGCTGCTGCACCGGCACCGCCGAGGCATCCTGCGAGACGACGGCGCGCAGCGTCTGCGCCACCTTGCTGGCGTCGGCATTTTTCAGATAGACGACGTGGATATTGCCTTTCTCGCTGGTTGCCTGGTCGAGCTTGGCGATCAGCGATTTGGCGAGGTTGGCGCGGGCTTGCGAAGGCGCGCGCACCACCACCGAATTGGTGCGGGCGTCGGCCAGGATCGTGACGCGGCCGGAGTCGCCGCCGGCGGCCGGTTCCATCAGGCGCGAGACGAGGGTGGCGATGTCGCTGGCGATGCCGTTACGGATCGGTACCACGTCGAGGTCGGCCGCCACCGGCGCGTCGAGCGCGGCAATGATGCGCGACAGGCGGCGCAGGTTGTCGGCGTAGTCGGTGATGACCAGGCTATTGTTGCCCGGATTGGCCATGATCGAATTGTTCGGCGAGATGAGCGGACGCAGCACGGCCGTCAGGTTGGCCGCCGATTCATACGACAGGTGGAAGATTTGCGTGGCGATCTGGTCGCCCTGCACGCGGGTGCCGCGCTTGCCGACCTGGGTCGGCGAGGATTGCAGCTTGGCCTCGGCTTCCGGCACCACCTTGGCATAGCCTTCGCCGGTGGTCACCACGGCAAAGCCCTGCAGGCGCAGGGCGGAGGTGAGCAGGCCGAAAGCCTGGCTCTTGGTCAGCGATTTTTCCGACACCAGGGTCAGCGTGCCTTTGACACGCGGATCGATAATGAAGGTCATCCCCGTGTAGTGGCCGACGGCCTTGATCACCGATTCGATGTCGGCGTTCACGAAAGACAAGGCGGCGGCGTTTTCCTGGGCGAATGCGGGCGCCGGCGGCAAGGCCGTGGCCACCGCGCAGCACAACATGACCCCGGCCGCAATGCGACGCAGGGCCGGATGCGAAGTCGAGCGCACTGCGGAGAATTCGGGGGTGCTACGGAAGGATGTTTTCATTATCTGAACTCTAATGCGATTATGTTTTTACCGTTCACCATGCGGCGCTGGCCAAGAAGATTGAGCATGTTGCCCAAGGTTTCTTCGTAGCCATCGGCGGCCGACGCTTGCCCTGAAAAGCGCAGGCGCCCATTTTGCAGTGTTCCATTTCCCGACAACAGCAAGGCGCCGCGCACCGTGCGCAACACCAGGTCGGCTTGCTGGCCGCGCCAGTCCATCATCATCTCGTAGCTGCCGAGCGGCTTGACGGGCGCCATGCGCGAACCCATATCGCTCATCGTCAGGGTCGTGCGTCCGGTCACCGCCACACTGTTCGGCTGGCGCGTCAGGTCGAGCCGGTTCCACGAGAGCCGGATCACGCCCGTGGGCACCAGCGTGTTGAGCGGCGCCCCCAGCCCGGCCAGCCCTTCCGCCGGCAACAGCAATTGTCCTTCGCTCACCTGCCACTGCGACCAGCTGCCCGTG
Organism: Massilia sp. Leaf139; assembly: GCF_001424165.1. Classification (GTDB taxonomy): domain Bacteria; phylum Pseudomonadota; class Gammaproteobacteria; order Burkholderiales; family Burkholderiaceae_D; genus Telluria. The sequence continues at coordinate 142,330 of NZ_LMOJ01000025.1, read as the reverse complement.
ACCTGCACCGGCTGCGCCAGCGCCTGTGGATTTTCGAGCCGCATGTCCACGCGCCCGAACAGCACCAGCGGCGACAAGTGCCAGGTAAAACGTCCCGGCAGCAGCGGCGTCACCGACCCGCCCTCGCCCGGCGCTCCGCCCACAAAGGCTGAGCCGTTCCAGAGCGTACCCTGCGCATCCCCGAGAGTCAAACGACCGCCGGTCTGGCGTTCGACCATCGTGCCGAGCCAGCTGGCCGGCAAGAAGGCGAACATCGTCAGCGCGATCGCCAGAGCGACCACGACCAGCCAACCGAGGCCCCGCCTCATCGGGCAGCGGTCCCGTTATCCTGGCGCAGCGTCAGGTTGGCGTCGACCTGCCCGACCGGATCCTGGGCGGTGAAACTGCCTTCCTGCACGGCGATGCGGTTTTCGCGGCGCTGGGCATCGAGCCATGACACCAAATTGGCGAAGGATACGCCGGTTACCTGCAAACGCGCGAATTCTCCGGTCAGCGTGAGCGAGCCGGGCGTGATGCCGCGCGCACTCAGGCTGGCCATCAGGCTTTCGCGCGTCATCGGCGACACCGGCACCGGCGCCTGGCCCGCTAGCGCGCGCGCCTGGGTGGCCATGCCGGCGAGCTGGGCCGCTTGCTGGCGCAGCTCGGGCAGCGAACGCTGCAAGCGGGCGCGGCCCTCCACGGCCGGTTCGATCAGGCCGATATACACCAGCGCGCACAGGACGACGCCGAAGCCGGCGGCCAGGTAGCGGCGCTCCTGCTCGCTGCGTGCGACCCAATAACCGGTGGCGCGTTCGCGCGCCCGGCCGACAGTACTGACCAGACTCATGGCTTGGCTCCCGTGCTGCGCACCAGCCAATTGTCGGGTGCGGGTGCTTCCAAAGACAAACTGCGCGCGGACAGCGCCGCCTGCAGCTGGCGCAGTGCGGCGGGGTCGACCGTTTCCGGTTTGACCCGTACCCGCAACACGCGTTCCTTGTATTCGATTGAGGAAATTCCGGGCGGGCGCGGCAATTCGCGGCTGGCGTCGCCCAGCGCGCCGGCCAGGTAGATGAATTCGTCCGCGCCGATCTGGCCGCTGCCGGCCTGGGCGCGCGCGATTCCCTGGCGCATCTGCGCCACCGGATCGACCATCGGCTGGTTCGGATACACCGACTGGAAGGTCTGCGCCATCTGCTTGCGCACGGCCTCGGCTTCGCCGCGCAGGCGCAGCCATTCGATGTTGATGCCGGCCAGGTTGACGACGACGGCAAGGAAGGCCAACGCGATCGGTACGCGCCAGCGGCGCCAGTCGGTCTGGCGCGCCCCGGCGCTGCCCAGGCCCGGCACCAGATCGAAACTGGTGCTGCGCGCGCCGGCGATCCAGTGGGCCCAGTCGTCGGCTTCCAGCACCGTGCCGGGGCCGGCTTCGGCCAGCAGCACGCCGTATTCGCCCAGCTGTTCGCGCGGCAGATATAAAGTGAGCGGCGCGTCGCCGGCCAGGGCGCGCGCCGTTTGCAGGGCGCTGGCCGGATTGGCATCGAGCGCCAGGCCGAGGCCGGCGAATTGCCCCTGGCGCAGCAGCAGTTCGCTGCCGTTCAGGGCGGCACTGACGCCGCCCGGCTGCAGCGGCAGGCACAGTTGCGCCGGCTGGGCGACGACGCTGCGCGCCCCCTGCGCCAGCAGCGTGCGCACCAGCGGCTCGAGCCAGTCGCGCGCCACCACCGCCACCGGCCGGGTGCCGTCGGCGGCGGCGGGGCCGGCGACCAGCACGCAGTCGGCCGGGTCGCCCAGGATGTGTTCCTCGACCAAGCCCGGCAAGGCGGCGCGCAGGCGCGCACCGGTCAGCGGCGGCATCTGCAGCGCCAGCAGATTGACGTCGGTGCCGGCCAGCAGCAGTACGACGCGGCGGTTGGCGACGATATCGGTGAGGGTGCGCAGCGCGCCTTCTCCCTGCTGCTCGATGGTGCCGCCGTCGCCGACGACGGCGAAGCGGCATGGCGCGCCCTCTCCTTCTGCGCGCGCCGGATGCCGGATATAAAGTGTAGTCAAACCGTCTCGCTTTCTTGTTAGTCTTGACGAACCCAAACCACCTTGACGCCGCCGCCGATCGGATTGGCGCTACGCTGGATCAGCGACTGCGCATTCAATGTCGCCCGGTCGAGGCGGATGCGGCTGTTCACGAGGAACCAGTCGCTTTTCACGCTGATCGAATCGGCCACCGGTGTGCGCCCGGAAATTTCGTTCTGGAACTTGCCAATATCGTCCCAGGGGATGTTGCGCCGCCGTGCCAATAAGGCGTTCGCTTCCGACAGCGAAAAATTCGGGATCACCGCCGCCAGCACTTCGGCCGACGCCGTGTTCACATTGACCGGCGTGCGATCGGGCAGCACGATGATGTAGGGACGCAGCTTGGCCAGCATTTCCGGCGTCAAGCCGCGCACCGCCAATAAATCCTCGACTTCGAGGAATTTGATCGGCGTGCCCAGATCCGTGCGCGAGACCGGAATCGAGGCGGCCTGGGCGCCATCGCTTCCATCCCCGCCATCGCCAGCGCCGCCGCCCGCATCCGCAACGCCGGCCACACCTTTGGGTACCGTGCCGGGCGCAATCGAGCCGCCGCCCTCGGCCGCCGCGGCGCCGTCCTGCCCAGCGGCCTCGTCGTTCGGGTCGCGTTCCTCGCCGCCCACTTCCTGCCCCGTGATCGGGTCGACCGTGCCGGCGGCCACAACCGCCGGCTGGCTGCCCGCGATCAGGTTGGCGGCCGTCTTGGCCAGCGCCGGATTGATCTGCAGGTTGGTCAGCAGGCGCTGGAAGATCGCCAGGTTGGCCGCGTCGATCACGGCGCCGTTACCCGTCCGGCGCGCCAGATTGCGCAGATTGTAACGCGAGGTGGCATCCATGATGTTGCCGGAAAGACTCGCGTCGAACACCTCGCCTTCGACCCGTTCGCGTTCAATGTACTGGTCGAGCCGGGTTTCCGCCAGGGGGGTGGCCCAGACGTGCGTCAGCGCCGTGTAGCGCGGATTGTCGTAGGCGTCCTGGCGCAGCACCAGCGTCGACCAGTCCAGGGCGCCACGCAGGATCCAGCGCGTCTGCAGGTGCAAGCGCTGGTTTTCCATCGAGCGCACCTGCACCTGCTGCTGCCAGAACAGGCTGGCGACAATCGAGATCGCCAACGTGGTCAGCAGCAAAGCAGTAATGACGGCGACGCCGCGCTGGCGCTGCATGCGCACGATCGAACGCATCAGATGCTCCCCAGCAGGAAGGACTTGGTCAGCGGCTGCGGATAGCCGCGCGCCGCCAGCACCACCTGCACGCCGGTGATCGGACTCGTGGGCGTGCCGCCCGGCGTCATGTCCGGCTGCGGCTTCCAGGTATTGTTTTGCCAGACGAGCACACCCATCGACTGCACGCCGCCCTGCAGCGTCACCGGCGGCGTCGGGTCGGTATCGCTGATCGAAGCGCGCCACAAGGCGTCGAGCTCGACCAGGTCACGGGTGGCGCTCGATTCGCGCCGCATCAGCTGGCCGTCCACCAGGCGGTAGGCGATCACCTGCAGGCGCGCCGGTTCGTTTTCGTTGAACACGGTGCGCACCAGGGTGATCCGGTTCTCGGCCTGGAGCAGGAAGGGACGCCGTCCGAGCATGGTGGCGTCGACCGCGTGCTCGCAATCGCTTTGCAGCTGGGCGAAGGCCAGCTGCATGCCGCGCGTCATTTCCATCTGGTCGGTCAGGGCCACCCGCGCCCGCACGATGCCGTCCAGCCCGCGCCAGCCGAGCACGGCGACCATGGCGAGGATGCCGATCGCGACCAGGAGTTCGACCAGGGTAAAGCCGCGTGCCGTCTTCATGAGGTCGGCCTCAGCACGAGCTGAATGAGTTTCAGGATGCGGCGGTTCGGGTTGTCCATGTCGTAGACCGAGACTTCGACGCGGCGCAGCTGCGGATTCGGGCTGACCAGCACCTCGTCGGTGCACATCAGTTTCAGATCGCCCTGTCCGCAGGCATAGCTGCGCTTGCCCACTTCGGGGAATTCGCGGTTGAGGCGGATCTGCACCAGGCGGTTCTCGGCCGACCAGGTCGCCATCATCGAGGCGCGCAGGCTGGCGCCGTTCGAGGCCAGGCTGCCGACGGCGCGCAGGCCGGCCGCCAGCGCGGTGCCGACGATGACGAGCGCGACCAGCACTTCGAGCAGGGTGAATCCGGCGGCGATCGGACGGCGGCTCACTGCTGCTCCCCCGGTTCGATCACCGTGAAATGGCCGACGCCGTCGGCGCGGATGCCGACGCTGTTGTTGCCGCTGGCCAGGGTCAAAATAAAAGGTTTGTCGACCGGTTCGCGGCCGAAGGTGACGCGCATGGTGTCGCCGCCGATGCCGGCTGCCGGCGGATCGAGCAGCAGGCGCACCGGTGCATTCTTGAACGGCCGTTCGCGCAATAAATCGTCCTCGTTCATCGGTGTCCAGCCGGTGTCGTTGCGCACCAGGAAACGGTAGCGGTCGGGCGTCGCTTCGAAGGCCACTTGCCGGTTGCGCACGATGGCTTCGTCACGTGCCAGTTGCAGCAGCAGGGTCAGGCGTTTGGCCTCGTTTTCGAGATCCTGGCGCGGGCTCGGAATCGCGTTGAGCGAGGCCATCCCGAGCGTGATGCCGATGATGACCATCACGACCAGGATTTCCACCAAGGTGAAACCGGCGGCCCTGCGAATGTGGCGCGGCGGCGCGACGCCAGCCATGATGGGCCTTATTGCTGCCAGGAGCCGACGTCGGCGTCTTCGCCCTCGCCGCTGGCTTGGCCATCGGCGCCGAACGAGAAGATGTCGACTTCGCCGTGCAGGCCGGGCGACAGGTACTGGTACGAATTACCCCATGGGTCTTTCGGCAGTTTCTCGACATAGCCGCCTTCCTTCCAGCCGTTCGCGGACGGGCCCGAGGTCGGCTTGGCGATCAGGGCTTGCAGGCCCTGCTCGGTGGTCGGATAGCGCTGGTTGTCCAGCTTGTAGAGTTTCAGGGCCTGCATCAGGGTGGCGATGTCGGTCTTGGCCGCGACCACGCGCGACTCGCCGGTACGGCCCAGCAGCTTCGGCACGACCAGCGCGCCGAGAATGCCGATGATGACCACGACAACCATGATTTCAACGAGGGTGAAGCCGCGTGCGAGACGCCGGCCAACTGCGCGGTGCGAAACGATCTGCATAGTCAATCTTGGTAAGGTGGATCGGAACGGAACTGGAGCGTCTAATGGAATACGGCCATGGGATCTGCTCATGGGATCTGACTAGGCGCGCTCCTTAGTATAAGGCCGAATGGCGGCAACAGCCACCCGCGGCGGTGCGCCATTGTATTGCAGAGCAAACCCGCGTGCTTTCTCAGCCGTGCGCAGGTCTTTCCGCGCAGACAGAACAGCCTGGATTGCGTGCGGCGCGGATTTCCGTCCATTCCATGGCCCGTGCATCGAGCAGCAGCAGCCGTCCCGCCAGTGGGGTGCCGATGCCCACGATCAGCTTTAAGGCCTCGGCCGCCTGCACGGCGCCGACGATCCCGACCAGGGGAGCGAACACCCCCATCGTGCTGCAGGCGACGTCCTCGAAGCCGCTGTCCTCGGGGAAGACGCAAGCATAGCAGGGGCAATCGGCGCGCCGCATGTCAAAGACGGACAATTGCCCGTCGAACCGGATTGCCGCGCCCGCCACCAGCGGCACGCCGGCGCCGACACAGGCGCGATTGAGGGCATGGCGGGTGGCGAAGTTGTCGCTGCAATCGAGCACGACCGAGGCCGTGCGTACCAGTTCGCGCAGGCGCGCCTCGTCGGCGCGCTCGCACAAGGCCGTGATATGCACTTCGGGGTTGATGTCGCGCAAAGCCGCGCGGCCGGACTCGACCTTGGGGGTGCCGATGCGTCCTGTCGTGTGCATCACCTGGCGCTGCAGATTGGTTAGATCGACCGCGTCGTCGTCGACCAGGGTAATCTGGCCGACGCCGCTTGCCGCCAGGTACAGCGCTACCGGAGAGCCGAGGCCGCCGGCGCCGATGACGAGGGCATGCGCCGCCAGCAGGCGGACCTGGCCTTCGATACCGATCTCGTCGAGCAGGATGTGGCGCGAATAGCGCAGCAATTGTTGGTCGTTCATCGGGGATCGTGACGTAAGGGTGGACGGCTCTACCGAATCGCGTGATCGTCCGCGCTGCCAGCGCCGTCCACGCGTTCAACCCGTGCCGATACGGACGCGAGGTTTCACGTGGTGCTTGGACACGTGGACGGCATCGGCGCCGCAGGCGCGCATGCGCCTGGGTCGAGCCGTCCACCCTATCTTATTTCTTCGAGCCTTTGAGTTCAGGCGGTTTCGTCTCGGCGCCCGGTAATTCCTTCGGCGCCGGCGGCGTCACTTCCTCCGCTTCCGGCGCGGCGACTTTGACTGGCAAGCCCTTGAAATGGTTCAGGGCCTGGGCCAACTGAAAATCGTCCTTGCCGCCCAGTTCCAGCGGCTTGCGGTTTTTCAGCAGGGCCAGTGCGCGCTGGCGCTGCTCGGCGCCGTCCCGTGCATCTTTCGCCGCGGCCGCGCCCGGCTTTTCGTTTTCGCCGGTCAGGTGGCGCTGCAGGTCGACTTCGCGCACGCGCAGGGCATTCAGGCCGTCGCCCTCCGCCGTTTCTTCCACCTTTAAATCGGGCACGATGCCGCTGGCCTGGATCGGCCGCCCCTTGGGGGTGTAGTAGCGCGCGGTGGTCAATTTGATGGCGGTATCGGCGGACAGCGGACGCAGGGTTTGCACCGAACCCTTACCGAAGGTCTGGCTGCCCATCACGATGGCGCGTTTGTAGTCCTGCAGGGCGCCGGCGACGATTTCCGAGGCCGAGGCCGAGCCGCCGTTGACCAGCACCACCAACGGCACGGTTTTCAGCGCCGCCGGCAGCTTCGCCAGCGGGTCGGCGCCGCGCGGCGCATAGAATTCGCGCCGGCCATAGTAATTCTGGTTCGAGTCGGGCAACTGGCCCTTGGTCGAGACGATCAGCTCTTCCTTCGGCAGGAAGGCGGTCGAGACGCCGATCGCACCCGGCAGCAGGCCGCCCGGATCGTTGCGCAGGTCCAGCACCAGGCCCTTGATATTCGGATTGGCGGCGTACAGCGCTTGCGTCTTGGTCGCCAGCTCCTCCAGCGTCGCTTCCTGGAACTGGCTGATGCGCACCCAGGCGTAGTCGGGCTCGACCATCTTGGCCTTGACGCTCAGCACGCGGATTTCCTCGCGCACCACCGGCACCACCCAGGGACGATCCTCGCCGCGGCGGGCGATCGTCAGCGTCACCTTGCTGCCGGGCTTGCCGCGCATCTTCTTGATGGCGTCGTCGATCGCCAGGCCCTTCACCGGAACATTGTCGATGCGGGTGATCAGGTCGCCCGCCTTGATGCCGGCGCGGTAGGCCGGGGAATCCTCGATCGGCGAGACGATTTTTACGTAGCCGTCTTCGGCGGCCACTTCGATGCCGATGCCGACGAATTTACCCTGCACGCTTTCGCGCATCTCGCGGTAGGACTTCTGGTCGAGGTAGACCGAATGCGGGTCGAGCGAGGCGACCATGCCGCCGATGGCGTCGGACAAGAGTTTTTTGTCCTCGACCGGCACCACGTAATCGCTTTTGATGAGACCGAAGACATCGGCCAGCTGGCGCAGTTCGTCCAGCGGCAGCGGGCCCGCTTCGCCCTTCTGCGCCCAGGCCGAGACCTGTGCCGTCAATGCCACGCCGGCCACCATCCCGAGGCCGACCAGGCCCATGCTTTTCAGTTTGTTGCCCATCGCTGCCCCTAGAATTTGACCCAGCTTGCCGGATCGAAGGCCTTACCCAGATGCCTGAGCTCAAAGTATAGCCCTGATTCTTCGTTACCGCCGGTGTTGCCCGCGCTCGCAATCGGCTCGCCCGCGCGCACCGCGTCGCCCAGGCGTTTTAATAAAGTCTGGTTGTTGGCGTAGATCGATAGATAGTCGCCGCCGTGGTCGACGATGATCAGGTTGCCGAAGCCGCGCATCCAGCCCGAGTGCACCACCCTGCCCACGGCCACGGCGCGCACTTCGGTGCCTTCCGGTGCCTTGATGAACATGCCTTTCCAGCTCGGGCCGTCGCCGCCGCGCTTGGCGCCGAAGCGGGCCACGACGTTGCCGCTGACGGGCGCGTTCAAGCGTCCCTTCATGGCGGCAAAAGCACCGGCCGGGGCGGCGGGCGCGAGCGAAATGTCCGGCGCGCGCTCTTCCCGCGGCTGCTCGGCCACCTTCGGTTCTTCCGGTTCCGGCGGCAGCGGTTTCGGCGCCGGCTTGCCGGCCTTGGCCGCTTCGCGCGCCAGGCGTTCGCGCTCGGCGCGGGCGGCGGCGCGCGCCTGGGCCCGCGCCCGCGCCGCCTCTTCGGCTTCGGCCTTGGCCTTGGCGCGCGCGGCGGCCAGGGCTTCCTGGCGCTTGCGCTCGGCTTCGGCCTGCTCGCGGATCAAGCGTGTCAGCCGGTCGACCAGGCCGCTCATGCGCTGTTCGTCGCGCTGCAGGCTGTCGGCCTGCTTGCGCTGTACCGCCAGCTTGCTCGAGAGATCGTTCAGCAAGGCGGCGCGGCGCGCTTTTTCCTTTTCCAGCACGGCCTTCTGGTCGCGCTGTTCCTCGGCGATTTCTTCGAGTTCGATTTTTGCGTTCTCGACCTTTTCGCGGTTCTGCTCGACCTGCGCCAGGTTCGCGTTCAGCGCGGCCAGCAGTTTTGCCTGGGCCTGCGATACGTAGGCCATCATTTGCAGGTCGCGGTTGATGCGGTTCGGGTTGTCGCCCGAGAGCAGCAGTTTCATGCGGTCTTCATTGCCCGCGACATAGTGCTCGCGCAGCAAACTAGACAATTGTTTTTTTTGTAAAACAATTGTTTGTGCCAGCCGTTCCTGTTCGGTGGCGAGACTTTGCAGACGCACGTTGGTGTCCTGCGTCTCCTGATCCAGGTCGCGCAAGGCGCGGTTGGCGTTCGAGATCGCCTCTTCCGACTCGGCCAGGTTGTCGGCCACGTCTTCTTTTTCGCTCTCGGTGCGGCTAATTTCTTTTTTGAGCGCCGTCAGCTTTTGCTGGATACCGGCGCGCTGGGCCTCGGCCGCCGCCTTCTGGCGGCTGCGTTCGGTGGGCTTGGCGGCGGCCGCGGCAGTACCTGCCGCGGACACGGCGAGCAAGCCGCACAGCAAGGCGCTGGCGGCTACCTTCTTGATAGGGAAGCGCAAGACTTACTTCGCCTTCCCTTGGTTCGCCACGGCCGCGACCGCTGCAGCGATCGCATCCTGGTCGCCCAGGTAGTAGTGGCGGATCGGTTTCAGATCTTCATCGAGTTCGTATACCAGCGGCTGGCCGTTCGGGATGTTCAGGCCGACGATGTCGGCGTCGCTGATGTTGTCGAGCATCTTGATCAGGGCGCGCAGGCTGTTGCCGTGGGCCGAAATCAGGATCTGCTTGCCGGAACGGATGGCCGGCGCGATTTCCTCGTCCCAGACCGGCATCACGCGCGCCACGGTGTCTTTCAAACATTCGGTCAGGGGGATCTGCGCTTTCGGCAGGCCGGCATAGCGCGGGTCGTTGAAGGACACGCGGTCGTCCGATTCTTCGAGGGCTGGCGGCGGGGTGTCGTAGCTGCGGCGCCAGACCAGCACCTGCTCGTCGCCGTACTTGGCAGCCGTTTCTCCCTTGTCCAGGCCCTGCAGGGCGCCGTAGTGACGCTCGTTCAGGCGCCAGTCGTTCTTGATCGGCAGGTACATCTGATCCATCTCGTCGAGTGCCAGCCACAGCGTGCGGATTGCGCGTTTCAGTACCGAGGTATAGGCCAGATCGAAGGCAAAGCCCGCTTCGCGCAGCGCGCGGCCGGCATTCTTCGCTTCATTGATGCCCTTTTCGGTCAGATCGACGTCGACCCAGCCGGTGAAACGGTTGGCCAGGTTCCAGGTGGATTCGCCATGGCGCATGAATACGATTTTGTACATAAGCCCTTCTTTACTAAGTATGAGAAAACGTGCGAAGACACCCGCGGCAACCGATCGGGCGTCAAAAATATTCCTGTCCGGCTTCTATTTTATAATGCGCGGATTGCATTCAACCATTGGAAGCCTTGTGAAATTCATCCTCGATAATATCTTCATCGTCGCCATTGCCGTCGTTTCCGGTGGCGCGCTGCTGTGGCCAGCCCTGGCGCCGAAGGGCCGCCGCGCGACCGCGCTGCAGGTGACCCAGCTGATCAACCGTGGCAAGACCACCTTGCTCGACGTCCGCAGCGCCGATGAATTTGCTGCCGGCCACGTGCGCGACGCGAAAAACATTCCGCTGGCAGACTTGAGTAATCGCATCGGCGAACTGGAAAAGTCGAAAGGCCGTACCCTGGTCGTCATCTGCCAGACCGGCTCCCGCGCCGACAAGGCCGTGCGCCAACTCAAGGCGGCCGGCTTCGACGACGCACTGAGCCTGGACGGCGGCATGACGGCCTGGACGGCTGCCGGTTTGCCGAGCACCAAAATCAGCAAGTAAATTCAAGATAGTCAAGACAGGAAGGAACCATCATGAGCGCCCACGTTGTTCTGTATCACACCGCCAGCTGCCCGTATTGCGTCCGCGCCGAGCGCCTGCTCGAAGCGAAGGGCGTTACGGAAATCGAGCGTATCCGTGTCGACCTCGACCCGGAACAGCGCCAGATCATGATGCAAAAGACCGGTCGCCGCACGGTGCCGCAAATCTATGTGGGCGAGACCCATGTCGGCGGCTTCGACGATCTGTATGCGCTGGATCAGGCGGGGCGGCTCGATCCGTTGCTCAAGGGGGAGTGAGGCGGGGCGACGAGGGCGGCCCAAAAAGGCGCCCCGCGGGAGTATTGCATCCAAATTGATTTTGATACAATTGCCGCTGCGTTGACTCCAAGCCGCACGGGGGCGGCGCTTTGCCGTCCCTCTTACTTCATAACGAAAGCGTTCCATGTCCGACGAAAATCTGCAACCAGTCTTCCAAATCCAACGCGTCTACCTGAAAGACATGTCGCTGGAGCAACCAAACTCCCCAGCCATCTTCCTCGAGCAGGAAGCCCCGACCATCGAGGTCTCGCTGGACGTTGGCGCTGAAGCAATCGCCGATGGCATCTACGAATCGACCGTGACGATCACCGTGACCGCCAAGGTCAAGGACAAGGTCGCTTTCCTGGTCGAAGGCAAGCAAGGCGGCATCTTCGAGGCACGCAACATTCCTGCCGACCAGATGGATCCGCTGCTGGGCATCGGCTGCCCGAACATCGTGTACCCATACCTGCGCGCGAACATCGCCGACGTGATCACCCGTGCCGGCTTCCCGCCGGTGCACCTGGCCGAGATCAACTTCGAAGTGTTCTACCAGCAGCGCCGCCAGGCGATGGCTGAAGCCGCCGCAGCCGCGCCAGCCAACTAAGTCGTATCAGTTCGGCCGCTCGGCTTTGCCGGGCCGGCCGGAAATTGTGATGGGCATTCTTGCCGCGCTTCGACATCGAAGCGCGGTGCGGATGCCCTTCCTGCCATATTGGCGTCTGGTTTTACCGAGCCGGGGCTCCTCATGATCCATTTCCGATTCTCCGCCGCCGTGCTGCTGATGCTGGCATGCGCCCAGGCTTGCGGCGCCGACTTCCGCTCTGTCGGCCTGCCCTCCGTGGTGCTGTACGACGCGCCCTCGGTCAAGGGGATGAAGCGCTACATCGCGCCGCGCGGCATGCCGGTCGAGGTCGTCGCCCGCTATGGCGATTGGGTCAAGGTGCGCGACGCCGACGGCGAGCTGGCCTGGACGGAGTCGAAAGGCTTGTCGACGCGCCGCAATGTCGTCGTCAAGGCGGGATCGGCCAAGGTACGCGCCGCGCCCGACGAGCAGGCTGCCATCCTCATGACCGCCGACAAGGGCGTGCTGCTGGAACTGGGCGAGCCGCAGGCCGGTGATTGGGTGCGCGTACGGCACGAGGATGGCATCGCCGGCTTCGTGCGCGCGGCCGAGGTCTGGGGCATCTGAATCTAACCATGCAAGAAACCAAGAAAATGAACAAGATCACTGTTCTCGGCGCGGGCGCCTGGGGCACCGCAGTCGCCATCGCGGTGGCCGCCCGCCACGACGTGCTGCTCTGGGGCCGCAATGCCGACCAGATGGCCGCCACCGAGGCGGCGCGCGAGAACACGACCTATCTGCCGGGCCAGCCCTTGCCCGCCAGCCTGCGCCTGACGGCCGATTTCGAGGCGGCCCTGGCGCACGTGCTCGATGCCGATCCCGACGAGGCGCCGCTCTTGATTGCGGCCTGTCCGGTGGCCGGCCTGCGTCCGCTCCTCGAGCAGTTGAAAGGACGCGCGATTCCGAATGTCGTCTGGCTTTGTAAAGGATTCGAATACGGCACCGGTTTATTGCCGCACCAGGTGGTGCGCGAAGTGCTGGGCGACGCCGTGCCCGGCGCAGCCTTGTCCGGCCCCTCGTTCGCGCAGGAAGTTGCGCGCGGCCTGCCCTGCGCGCTGGCGGTGGCCTCCACCTCCAGGGCCTTGCGCGACAGCGTCGTCGCCACCGTTCACGGCGGCAACCTGCGGGTATATGCTTGCGACGATGTGGTGGGCGTGGAAGTGGGTGGCGCGGTGAAGAACGTGCTGGCCATCGCGACCGGCACCGCCGACGGCCTCGGCCTCGGCCTGAACGCGCGCGCGGCCCTGATCACGCGCGGCCTGGCCGAGATCACGCGCCTGGGCATGGCCCTCGGCGGCCAGGCCAGCACTTTCATGGGGCTGACCGGGATGGGAGATTTGATCCTGACCTGCACCGGCGATTTGTCGCGCAACCGCCGCGTCGGCCTGGCGCTGGCGCAAGGAAAGCCGCTGGAGACGATCGTGGCCGAACTCGGTCATGTGGCCGAGGGCGTGCCCTGCTCGAAAGCGGTGCGCGATCTGGCGGCGAAACTCGGGGTCGACATGCCAATCACGAATGCGGTGGCGGCGGTGCTGTTCGACGGCTATGACGCGGCGGAGATGGCGAAGCAGTTGCTGGCGCGCGATCCGAGGAATGAACTGGCTTGATAGCGCAGAGGGTGAGCAAAGCGCACCCTCGCAACGCGCCCTATTTGTCCGGCCCTGCGCCGGCGTTCGTATGCGTCGGCCCGCCGGTACGCACCGGCCCCAATAAGATCGTCATCAGCACCACCGCATCCTGGTTGGCGCGAATGCCGTGCGGTTCGCCACCGATCAGATACAGCATCTCGTTCGGACGCAGCACGACGCTGCTGCCGTGGGCGTCGACCACCGCTTCGCCTTCCAGACACAGCAGCGTGACCTCTCCTTCGACCCGGTGTTCCGGCATCGGCTTGTCCTTCGGGACGATCAGCCGGATGAGTTCCATGTGCTCGGTCTTCGCCAGCGCGATCGACGTGAAATTGGCGATGTCGTCTTCGCCGCGTTGCAAGGCGATCCGTTCGCCTGATGCTGCGTGTTGCAAGGCCATGTCGCCTCCTCTTATTCAGTTTCCTCGATTGTATGCGGCACTTCGCGCAGCCAGGTCACCAGCGCGAAAGCATCCTTGAATCCGCGCGCCAGCCGCGGCACCAGCTCGTCCGGATCGTTCACCTTGAGCGGCAGTTCCGTCCACACGAAAAAGCTTTTCAGCTTGATGTGCTCGATATGCGGGTGCGCCGGGTCGAAGCCTTTTGGGGGACGCTGCAGCTTGTCTTCATCGAGCAGGTCGCCATAGGTCGCGCGCAGGTGTTTATTCTTTAACACTTTCGTAAAACCTGTCGCATCGTTGACCACGTGTTCCCGGATCGCTTTCAGGCGCGCGGCCGGGGGCAGGTATTCGCCGGCGCCGATGCCGAGGGTGCCATTGCCGTCGATCTGGAAATAATAGGTCGAGCCGCCGCCCTCGCTCGGACGGCGCTTGTTGTTCGGCGTGATGCCAGCCGAGAAGCGGGTTTTATAGGGGGTTTTGTCGTTCGAGAAGCGGATGTCGCGGTTGATGCGGAACATCGCCTTTTTCGGATCGACGCCAGCGATCTGGCGGTCGAATGTACTCAATTCACGGATCAGTTCGGTGACCACGACCTGGAATTCTTCGCGCAGGATGTCGTAGCGCGGTTTGTTCATGATGAACCAGGGACGGGTGTTGTTTTCGCTGAGCTCGCTAAGAAATTGCGTCAAGTCACGCAGGTGCATGGAAAATCCGAAAAGTAAAATTATGGGGAAGGACGGGGGCGCTTGCCGACAGTGACATCGACCGTCGACTCACGGTTCTGGCGCATCAGTTTTAAACGCGCCTTGGCGCCGGGCACTAGCTGGGCGACCAGGTTCAGCATGTCGCCCGTGTTTTTTACCGTTGCGCCTTCGACCGCGAGCAAGATGTCGCCCGGGCGCACGCCGGCACGGTCGGCCGGGCCGTTGCGCACGACGCCGGCAATGATGGCGCCGCTCTGGCGCCCGAGGCCGAAGCTGTCGGCCAGCTCGGGGGTGATGTCCTGCGATTCGATGCCGATCCAGCCGCGCACCACCTGCCCGTGCTTGATGATCGACTCGAGCACGTTGCGTGCGGTGGAGACGGGGATGGCGAAGCCGATGCCGATCGAGCCGCCGGTTTGCGAATAGATGGCGGAATTGATGCCGAGCAGGTTGCCGTTGGTATCGACCAATGCCCCGCCCGAGTTGCCGAAATTAATGGCCGCGTCGGTCTGGATGAAATTCTCGAAATGGTTGATGTGCAGATTGTTGCGCCCCATGGCCGAAATGATGCCCATGGTGACGGTCTGCCCGACGCCGAAAGGATTGCCGATCGCCAGCACCACGTCGCCGACGCGGGCCTCGTCCGGCTCGCCCAGCACCATCACCGGCAGGTTACGCTCGCTGATGCGGAGGATGGCGAGATCGGTTTCCGGATCGGTGCCGACGATGCGCGCCGCCGCTTTCCGCCCGTCGGCCAGGCCGACTTCGATCTGGTCGGCCCCTTCGACGACGTGGAAGTTGGTGATGATATAGCCCTCGTTACTGACGATCACGCCCGAGCCCAGGCTCGACATCTGTTCCTGGGGTGGCAGGCGGTCGCCGAAAAAGCGCCGGAAAAACGGATCCTTCAGGATCGGATGGGCTTCGCGCGAGGCCTTGCTGGTGAGGATGTTCACCACGGCCGGCATCGCCCGCCCAGCGGCTTCGCGATAGCTTTCGGCCACCGCGCCGGCCTGGGCCTGCAGCACCGGCACCGTGCGTGCGCCGGGGCCGACCGGCACCTGCACGGGCGCGCGTGCCAGCCAGTCCGGGCGCAGGGCCGCCACCACAAAATACAGGGCGAGGGCCACCGTCACCACCTGGGCGAACAGCAGCCACAGCCGACGCAGCGGCGTGGCCGGGCGAAGGAGCTGGATGTCGTCTTTCACTGTTCCGGTGGTCGGCGCAGGGAGTCGCGGATTTCGCGCAGCAGGAGCACGTCTTCCGGCGTGGCCGGCGCCGCGGCGGCCTCGGTAGGGACGATGCGTTCGCGCATGCGGTTCATCAGGCGCACCATCTGGAAGATGATGAACGCGAGAATAATGAAGTTCAGCAGGATCGTCAGGAAATTGCCGTACGCGATCACCGCGCCGGCTTTTTTCGCCTCCGCCAATGCCAGGCTGGTTCCCTGGTTATTCAGGGGTATATAGTAATTTGCGAAATCCAGGCCGCCAAACAATTTACCGATCGGCGGCATGATGACATCCTGAACCAGGGAATCGACGATGCGCCCGAATGCGCCGCCAATGATCACCCCGACGGCAAGATCGACGACGTTGCCACGCATTGCGAATTGCCTGAATTCATTCATCATCGACATCGCGCTCTCCTTTTGGGTTATCGATTCATCTAAAACGATGATACCGCATGCGCCCTGCATCCGCGCGCGCTCGCCCTGCCGTACCAGCCTCGTGCAATCGGCCGGGATGACGCCGCGCTCCCCCGGCCGCTACCTTCGGTTTGCTCCGTGCGCCAGGCCAAACCGCCTGCGCATGCGGGCCTTGCGGGACGTTCATTCCAGCGCCGCCGCACACCCAATATTTTTTCTCCAATAAAGATTGCCATTCACATATAATTTTGTGTTGCTGCAAGCTCTTAATTGATTCTCAAGATTCGTAATTTCACGGAGTGGGGTTGGTATGAGTAATGAAAAGCAGGTCGATTCAGGCCGGCGCGGCTTGCTCGTCGCGACATGTGCGGCGGGCGGCGTCGTCGGTGTTGCCACGGCAGGTGCGCTGGTTAGTACCTTCCAACCGTCCGAGCGGGCCAAAGCTGCCGGCGCTCCGGTCGAAGTGGATATCTCGGACGTCAAGCCGGGAGAAATGAAGGTGGTCGAGTGGCGCGGCAAGCCGGTGTGGATTTTGCGCCGCACGCCGGAAATGCTCGCCAGCCTGCCGAAGAACGACGCACTCGTTGCCGATCCGAACTCCGAAAAAATCTTCCAGCTCGACATGCCGGCCTACGCGAAGAACGAATTCCGCGCCCGTCCCGAGCATAAAGAGGTGCTGGTCACCGTCGGCATCTGCTCGCACTTGGGCTGCTCGCCCTCCTCGCGCCTGAGCGAAGGGCCGCAGCCGAACCTGCCCGACGACTGGCACGGCGGCTTCCTCTGTCCCTGCCATGGCTCCACCTTCGACCTGGCCGGCCGCGTGTTCAAGAACAAACCGGCCCCGACGAACATGGACATCCCGCCTTACATGTACCTGTCCGACAACAAGATCGTGATCGGCAAAGACGAGAAAGGCGAGGCATAACATGGGCGCCGCATTCAAGGAAACCAAATTGCCGGCCAACGCGCCGGCCGGCCACAAGGCCTTGGCCTGGGTCGACGATCGCTTCCCGCTGTCGAAGCTGTGGAACGACCAATGGGGCAAGTACTACGCCCCGAAAAACTTCAATATCTGGTACCTGTTCGGCTCGCTGGCGATGCTGATCCTGGTGCTGCAAATCGTGACCGGCATCTTCCTGACGATGCACTACAAACCGGATGCGAATCTCGCCTTTGGTTCGGTTGAATACATCATGCGTGAAGTGCCGTGGGGCTGGCTGGTGCGCTACATGCACTCGACCGGCGCGTCGGCCTTCTTCATCGTCGTCTACCTGCATATGACCCGTGGCCTGCTCTACGGTTCCTACCGCAAGCCGCGCGAATTGATCTGGATCTTCGGTTTCGCGATCTTCCTTTGCCTGATGGCCGAAGCCTTCTTCGGCTACCTGCTGCCTTGGGGTCAGATGTCGTACTGGGGCGCCCAGGTGATCGTCAATCTGTTCGGTGCGATTCCCGTCATCGGCCCGGATCTGTCCCTCTGGATCCGCGGCGACTACGTCGTCTCGGACGCCACCCTGAACCGCTTCTTCGCCTTCCACGTCATCGCCCTGCCGCTGGTGCTGCTGGGCCTGGTCGCGGCGCACCTGATCGCGCTGCACGAAGTCGGCTCGAACAACCCGGACGGCATCGAAGTCAAGGAACACATCGGCCCGGACGGTCACCCGCTCGACGCGATTCCGTCGCACCCGTACTACACGACCAAGGACTTGTTCGGCGTGTCGATGTTCCTGCTGATTTTCTCGGCGGTCGTGTTCTTCGCCCCGGAAATGGGCGGCTACTTCCTCGAGTACAACAACTTCATTCCGGCCGATTCGATGAAGACGCCGCCGCACATCGCGCCGACCTGGTATTTCACGCCCTTCTATTCGGTGCTGCGTGCGACCACGGCCGACTTCATGTACGTGCTGATGGCGGCCATCGCCCTATACGTGGTCTTCATCTGGATGAAGTCGCGCCTGTCCTTCAAGGCCAAGGTCGCGATCGCGGTCATCGCCCTGCTCCTGATCATCGGCATGCTGCCGCAGGTGCTGGAAGCGAAATTCTGGGGCGTGGTGCTGTTCGGTTCGTCGGTCGTGATCATCGGCGCACTGCCGTGGCTGGATCACTCGCCGGTGCGTTCGATCCGCTACCGTCCGGACTGGCACAAGTGGGTGTACTGGCTGTTCGGCCTGTCGTTCGTCGCGCTCGGCTATCTCGGTACCCAGCTGCCGACGCCGGCCTATACCCTGATTTCCCAGGTGTGCACGCTGTTGTACTTCAGCTTCTTCCTCCTGATGCCGTGGTGGAGCGCCGCCGGCCGGTTCAAGCCGGTGCCGACGCGCGTGACCTTCCATCCGCATTGATCGACGGACTCAAGCTTAAGGACAACCATGAACTTCACCAAGAAACTGATTGCAGTCCTGGCGCTGGTGCCGGGACTGGTATTCGCGAGCGAAGGCGGCTTCGCGCTCGACCGCGCACCGGAACGCAGCGACATGGCGTCGCTGCAAAACGGCGCCAAGCTGTTCGTCAACTATTGCCTGAACTGCCACTCGGCCGCGTCGATGCGCTACAACCGTCTGCGCGACCTCGGCCTGTCCGAAGAGCAGATCAAGACCAATTTGTTGTTCTCCGCCGACAAAGTGGGCGAGCTGATGAAGACGGCCATGCGCCCGGAAGACGCCAAGGCCTGGTTCGGCGCGGTGCCGCCGGATTTGTCGGTGATTGCGCGTGCCAAATCGTCGCCAGCGGGCAGCGGCGCCGACTACCTGTACACCTATCTGCGCACCTTCTACAAGGACGATACTCGCCCGACCGGCTGGAACAATATGGTGGTGCCGAACGTGGCCATGCCGCACGCGATGTGGCAGCTGCAGGGCGTGCGTACGCCTAAAATGGTCGAAGCGGTCGATCCACACGACGCCAGCAAGAAGATTCACACCTTCGCTGGCTGGGAGCAGGTCGCGCCGGGAACGATGTCCGCTACTGACTTCGACACCGCGACAGCCGACCTGGTTGCCTACCTCAGCTGGATGGCTGAGCCAGCGCAAGGCACGCGCAAGAAACTCGGTGCTATCGTGCTGATTTTCCTGTCAGTATTTGCTTTCCTGGCCTGGCGGTTGAACGAATCCTACTGGAAAAATCTGAAGTAATTCGTTTTCATTGCCCGCTTGGCTATAATACGGGCAATTATTATTCGGGGTGAGTCGCTCGGCGCTTCACCCCTTTGTTTCTTAAGGAACGACCAACCATGATGGTTCTCTACTCCGGCACCACGTGCCCGTTCTCGCAACGCTGCCGCCTCGTCCTGTTCGAAAAAGGCATGGACTTCGAAGTGCGCGATGTCGACCTGTTCAACAAGCCGGAAGACATTTCGACGATGAATCCGTACGGCCAGGTGCCCATCCTGGTCGAGCGCGAACTGATCTTGTACGAATCGAACATCATCAACGAGTACATCGACGAGCGCTTCCCGCATCCGCAACTGATGCCGGCCGATCCGCTGATGCGTGCCCGTGCCCGCCTGATGCTGTTCAACTTCGAGAAGGAACTGTTCGTCCACGTGCACGTCCTCGAAAGCGACCGCAACAAGACGAACGAAAAGGCCCACGACAAGGCCCGCGCTGAAATCCGCGACCGCCTGACGACGCTGGCGCCGCTGTTCCTGAAGAACAAATACATGCTGGGCGACGAATTCTCGATGCTCGACGTAGCGATCGCGCCGCTGCTGTGGCGTCTGGATCACTACGGCATCGAACTGTCGAAGACCGCCGCGCCGCTGATGAAGTACGCCGAGCGCATCTTCTCGCGCCCTGCCTATATCGAGGCGCTGACGCCGTCGGAAAAGGTGATGCGCCGCTAAAGCGCGTCTCGCCGAGGGTGCCGTCCGCAGCACGGCGGTACCATCGGCGCGCTTCTTCCTGGTGCCAGTCTTGCGCCGTCGTTTGACGTTCCGCAGTAAGCTGGCATCTTGCATTTGTACGTTCCACACGCGTTTGCCGGCGCTCGCGCGGACGCACCGCATGTGGCGGCAATGGCGCATCCGTTCGCCAACCCATTGACGGATCATTGTTTATCTCATCTGCACATGTCTGACATCTCCACCAAGCCCTATCTGCTGCGCGCCCTTTATGAATGGTGCACCGACAGCGGTTTCACGCCCTATCTCGCAGTCAAGGTTGACTCGGCCACGACGGTGCCGATGGAATACGTCAAAAAGGGCGAGATCATCCTGAACATCAGCTACGGCGCCACGTCCGGTCTCAAGATGGACAACGACGCGATCCACTTCCGCGCCCGTTTTGCCGGCGTCTCGCGCGAGATCTACGTGCCAGTGCAAAACGTACTGGCCATTTACGCCAATGAAAATGGCCAGGGCATGGCCTTCGACGTCAGCACCACGGCAGCCGAAATGGCGGCCACGGCCGAAGAGACGGCGAGCGGCGCACCGACCCTGTCGGCCGTTCCTGACCGTGCCAGCGAAGCGCCAGCGGCGGAGATGTCGCATTCGCCCGACGGGGACGACGAGCCCCCGAAAAAAGGCGGCCGCCCGACGCTGACTCGAATCAAATAGCGTTATAATTCCTGCCGTACAGATTACGCCGGCTTAGCTCATTTGGTAGAGCAGTTGATTTGTAATCATCAGGTGGCCAGTTCGAAACCGGCAGCCGGCACCAGAATCGCCAAGCAGGTGTTTATCAGAAAGCCCAACCTTCACCGGTTGGGCTTTTTGTTTTGGGGCGCGTTTTGCTCCAATTTCTTTATGCCCTCTCCCCATGAACGCGCTTTTCCCCGCCTGGGTTCACCATCGTGGGGCGCCATGCAGGTTTCCAGCAGGGCGCAGTGTGCGGCATGCTTCTTGCTGAGCCTTATTCAATAATCGGATCGTCGCCCGCTGACATCGCCGAATCAATACGCGCCACCGTCGCGTCCGACTGAATAAGGAACCATCATGACTCCGTTACCGCGCCGCCTGGCCCCGCTCATGGCGATCCTGCTCGCAATTCTTGCCTCCACCCTCATGGCGACGCCCGCCCAGGTGCATGAGGATCATACGGCGCACCTGATCCACGCCTACGAAGGGTGGGCGGCGCTGGCGGTAGTGGTGCTGTCGCTGGCGGGCGCGGGTTTGCTGATCAGGCGCGCCCTGCGCCGTTGACTGTACGAGTGTGCAGGCGATCTGCTTCACCTGCGTTTCGACCTTTTATTCCGCTGATTGTGCAGCCCGTCGCAAGAGACGCGCCGCGACCATGTTCCGTCTCTATAGTCGCGTCATCCACTCGATGACGGAGACAATCATGAACAAACTGCTCGGCACCACCCTGATGATTTCAACGCTCGCCCTGAGCGCGGGCACTGCCCTTGCGGCCGATGTCGTGCGGGAAGCGCGCACGGTCGATGCGCGCGTTACGCGCGTCAAGCTCGATGGTGTGGTGGATCTGGTCGTGCGCCAGGGCGCCACGCCGTCGCTCGTGATCTCGGGCGAACGCGCCGACGTCGCGCGCGTAACGACGGAGCAGCAGGGAACGACGCTCGAGATCGGCACCGAACGCCGCAACAATTACACGCTCGGCCACAACCCGAAGCTGCGCGCCGAACTGGTCGTGCCGAATCTTGCCGAGTTCGTGTCGGAGGGTGTCGGCGCCAGCACCGTTAGCGGCTTCAAGGGCGAGAAAATCGTCCTGGCACTCGATGGCGCCGGAGCCGTCACGCTGAACGGCAATTACCGCAATGTCGACGCCCGGCTTGGCGGCGTCGGCAGCCTGACCATCGATGCCGGCAAGGCAGAACGCATGGATCTGGCGCTGCGCGGCGCCGGCCAGCTCGCCGTCACGGGCCAAACCCGTGCCCTGCGCGCGACCCTGGCCGGTGTCGGCAATCTTGACGCTGAAAAGCTGCGTGCCGAAACCGTGAATCTCGATATGACCGGTCTCGGCGGCGCAACCGTCTACGCGAGCTCGGCGGCAAGCCTGAACCTCAGCGGCATGGGATCGGCGACGGTCTACGGCAAGCCGGCGCAGCGCAACGCAACGACGGGCGGCATGGGCAAGGTCAGCTGGCGCTAAGCGAAGCGTGCGGCTATTTCAGGACAGTGTTGTTGCGCACTTCCTTGACGCCCTTGACCTGACGCGCGATTTGCACTGCCTTCTGGGCGCTCTCGCGCGATTCGACGAAGCCGCTCAGCTGCACCGTGCCCTTGAAGGTTTCAACCTTGACCTCAGTGGCCTTGACGGTGGGATCGGCGGCAAAGGCCGCCTTGATCTTGCTGGTGATGACGGTGTCGTCGATGTATTCACCGGTACCTTCGCGCGTGCTGGTCGGCGCACAGCCAACCAGCAGGAACAGCATGAAGGCGGCGAGCATCGAGGTGAAACGCTGTGCAATGTTCATGGCAACGCTCCCGTGAAATGAAGAATATCTTTCCATTTTCGGGTGGGCGCACGGCCAGCGTTTGATACGTAACAAAGGTGCCGGGCTGACGTCCGGGTCAAGGTGCCTTGGCAGCTAAAGCCGTGCTTGCCATGACCTGGTTTTCAGGCAAAGCAGGACGGAGTACCAATTGCCCGCGCGCCAAGTCCTGACCGAGGATCAGACGCATGTCGGTCGGCTTGCAATGGTCGACCTGGACGATCTGGACAGAATCGAAACGTCCGGTCTGGCGATCGCCAAGGCGCTGGGCCAACCGTTCGGCGGCGGCGCGGAAATCCGGATGGTGCTCGATGCGGGTACGTCGTACCTGAAAACCTTTCTCGTTGCTCAGCCGGGTTACCTGCAGGCCGTTGCCCACCACCCGGTGCGACAGCGAGCGCGCCATGCCAGTGACCCCATTTCCATTGCGGATCTCGAGCAGCACGAGGTCGAGCCGTGGGCGCGGCGCCAATGGGGCCGGTGCCGGCTGCGGTGCGCGAGCCGCGAGAGCACTGTGCGCCGGCGCACGCAGCAGTTCGAGCGTACCGTCGGCCGCCGTGCGCACTTCGGTCGCTGCCCAGCCGTTGTCGGGCCGTACCGGACTGGCGACGGCGGCCTTGATTGCCGCCACCGCGGTACCGCCGGCGGCTGCGTAATCGCCCCGGAAATCGTGGTCGCGCAGCGCCTCGGCCTGGCGGAACATGAGCGCGGCACGCTCGCCCTGGCCAAGACGGCGCAGGCTTTCGCCGAGGTTGTTCCAGGCCCGGTGATCGAGCGGGTCGAGCACGCAGGCTTTTTCCAGCGCCGTCACGGCAGCTTGCAGGTCGCCGCCCAGCAGATAGGCATAGCCGAGGTTGGCGAACAGATAGGCGCCATCGGGCCCGACGCCCGGTTTCAGCTCCTCGGTGAGCGCACGCCAGATGGGAATCGCGCGGGCAAAATCGCCCTGCCGTGCGAAGGCCGCGGCCAGCGCGTTGCGTGCGCGGACATGCTTCGGCGCAGTTGCAAGCACTGCCTGGTAGGCCGCAACGGCGTCGCCATAGCGTCCGGCCAGGTGATGCTGGCGTCCCTGGTCATAGGTGCGATCGACATCGACACCGGCTGCGGCGGCGGGCAAAGGGGCCGGCTGGCGCGCGATGTCGGCACAGGCGATTAACAGCGCACCGGCACACAGTACCGAGATTTTCTTGAGGATGCGACGGGGTTGCATGGGAACTCTCCTCGGTTCAGGGTGCGCCGTTGACAGCGCCAAGTGTGCGGCCGAGCTGGATTCCGGCCGGCCCCAGCAAGACCATCAGCAAGGTCGGGAAGATGCAGAAGATGAGTGGGAACAGCAGCTTCAGGCCGATCTTGGCGGCGCACTCCTCGGCCAGCATGCGCCGCTTGTAGCGCAGGTTCTCCGAATACACGCGCAGCGAGTCGCCGACGCTGGTGCCGAAGCGCTCTGACTGGATCAGCATGGCGACCAGGGTATCGACATCGCTGACGCCGCTGCGCAAGGCGAAATTGCGCAAGGCCCGCTCCTTGCTGAACCCCGCGCGCATTTCCATGAGTACCAGCTGCAGTTCCTGCGCCAGCGTCACGCTTTTGATATGGATTTCGCCTGCCACTTTGACGAACGCCCGCTCCAGGCTCAGGCCCGCCTCGACGCAGACGGTGAGCAGATCCAGCGCATCGGGCAAGGTCTCGAAGATCTCGCGCTGACGCCGCCGCGCAATGTGATTCAGGCTCACGTTCGGCATGTAGTAGCCGACGGTGGCCGTCAGCAGCAGCAGGAACAGGAGGTGGACGCCCGACAGTACGATCACGGCGCTTGCCACCAGCACGCCGATCACGGCCGGGCCAAGCAATGCCAGCGCCGTCTTCGCTGCGAAGAACAGGGTCGGCGCAAACGGGTTGCGCCAGCCTGCATTCATGAAGCGGGTGCGCAGCGCCGATTTTTCCCAGCCCTCTTCCGGAATCGACAGCTTGGTCAGCGGCTGGGTCACCTTGGCGACCCGCTCGACCCAGCCGTCGGCCTCGAGCTGGGTCGCATCGGACTTGCCGATGAAGCGGCGCAAGCGGGTACGCAGCGCCACCGGTGCGAACAGCACCATCGCCAGCCAGGCCAGGGCGCAAACGATGCCGAAAACGATCAGCAGGAACGATAATTGTGCGGCATTCATTGCGCCTCCTTAAATGCGAATCCGGATGACCTTGCGCAGCCAGATGACGCCGAACAGGATCATGCCGGCCGCGTACCACAGCAGGCGCACACCGCTCGGGTCGATCCACAGCAGACTTACGTAGCTTGGATTGAGCAGAGTAAGCACCAGCATCACGGCAAACGGCAGCACACCCAGAATCCAGGCCGACATGCGCCCCTCGGCCGACAGCACGCGCACCTGCGCCACGAGTTTCAAACGGCTGCGGATGATGGTGCTGATATTGCCGAGGATTTCAGCCAGGTTGCCGCCCGACTCGCGCTGAATCAGGACGGCGATGATCAGGTAACGCAAATCGGTAAGCGGAATGCGCGCCGCCATGTTGTGCAGCGCTTCGCCCATCGGAACGCCGTAGTTGATTTCCTCGCGCGCCAGGCGAAACTCGCTGCTCAGCGGTTCCGGCAGTTCGTTGCCGACGATTTGCAGCACATTGGTGAACGAGTGGCCGGCACGCAGGGCGCGTGCGATGAAGTCGGCGGCGTCGGGCAGCTGATGTTCGATGCGATGCAAACGCCGCCGGCGCGCGCGCCGCACCAGGATATAAGGAATGGCAAGCGCCGGCAGCGCCAAGATGAGGCGCAACGCGAATGGCAGCGGCCAGCGCATGCTTACGACAAGGATCAGCAGGAAGGCGGCCAGCGAGTAGCCTAGGAAGCGTTCGACCGTCAGCGCGCTGCCAGCCTGCACCAGCAAGGCATCGAGGCGCTGCAGCGGCGTGATCTTGTGCAGCAAGCGATCGAAGCCGTCGTGCGCGCTGAAGCGGCGCTGCTTGAGAATCGAGATACGCTCGCCCGAGCGCCCCAGTCCTCCAGACATGACCTGCAAGCGGCGTGCGATCCGTTGCGCCGCCTTGCCGTGGGTGCTCGACCACCACAGATAGACGCCCTCGATCAGCAGGATCACAGCGGCGAACAGGAAGACGGTGAAGCTGTAGAAAAGCAGATCCATGGTGCGGCTCCACTGCAGGCACGGCCTGCGAGTTCATTGGAAGATGCGGTCGGGGTCGAAGGTGTCGTCGGGGATTTCGACGCCGTACATCTTTAGGCGGTCGGCAAAGCGGGGACGCACGCCGGTGGCGGAAAAATGGCCGAGCACCTTGCCGTCGCGGTCGACGCCGGTTTGCTCGAAATGGAAGATCTCCTGCATCGAGATGATGTCCCCTTCCATGCCGGTGATTTCCTGGATGCTGACCAGTTTGCGGCCGCCGTCGATCAGGCGCGAGGCCTGCACCACGACCGTCACCGCCGAGCAGATCTGCTGGCGGATCGCACGCGGGGTTAGGCTCACGCCGGCCATGCCGACCATGTTCTCCAGGCGCGACAACGCGTCGCGCGGCGTGTTTGAGTGGATCGTCGCGAGTGAGCCTTCGTGGCCGGTATTCATCGCCTGCAGCATGTCGAGCGCTTCCGGGCCGCGCACTTCGCCGAGAATGATGCGATCCGGCCGCATACGCAGTGCATTCTTTACCAGCGCACGCTGCGTGACTTCACCCTTGCCTTCGATGTTGGCCGGCCGGGTCTCCAGTCGCACCACGTGCGGCTGGCGCAGTTGCAGTTCGGCCGCGTCCTCGATGGTGACGATGCGCTCGTTCGCGGGAATAAAGCCCGACAGCAGATTGAGCAGCGTCGTCTTGCCGCTGCCGGTGCCGCCCGAGATCAGGATGTTGATCTTGGCGATACCGAGACCTTGCAGCACCCGGATCATCGGCGGCGTCATGCTTTTGTACTCGAGCAAATTCTGCACCGTCAGCGGCGTGGCGCTGAAACGCCGGATCGACAAAATCGGGCCGTCGATGGCAAGAGGTGGAATGATCGCGTTTACACGCGAGCCGTCGGGCAGACGGGCGTCGACCATCGGGCTCGATTCGTCGACACGCCGGCCCACCCGCGAGACGATCTTCTCGATGATCTTCATCAGGTGGGCATTGTCGTGGAAGCTGATGTCGGTCATCTCCAGCTTCCCGCGGCGCTCGACGTACACGCGGCTGGCTGTGTTGACGAGGATATCCGAGACTGTCGGGTCGTTGAGCAGGGGCTCGAGCGGCCCGAAGCCAAGCATTTCGTGCTGGATGTCGAGTACGAGATTGTGGCGCTCATGCTGGTTGAGGACGATGCGCTCTTCCTCGATGATGCGCTGGATGAGTAATGCCAGTTCATGCTTGAACTGCTCGGCGGTGAGGCGCTTGAGGCGTTCCAGGTCGATCCGGTCGAGGATCATCTGGTGCATCATCTTTTTCAGTTCCTGATAGGCCGCGTTGCCGGCATCGGCCGGGAGCACGCCGGCCTTGCGGTCATCATCCGACAGGGAGAGGCGTTCACGCAGCGACATGGGATTCTCCTTGCAAATCAATAGTCGGCTTCGCCGCGCCCGAACAGGCGGTCGAGCAAGCCACGGGTTTCGGGAGCACGCCGCGCGGTGACCAGCTCGACCAGATCGGCCAGACTGCGCGCCGCCGCGCTGGCGCGCGCCAGTTCGAGCACCGGGACGCCCTGGTTGACCGAATCGGTGACAGCGACGTAATCGTTCGGCACGGTATGCACGACCTCGCAACCGAGCGCCGCATGCAGGTCGGGCAGGCGCAGGCGGCCGCCTTTCTCGTAGCGGTTGACGATCAGGCGGATCGTATCGAGCGGATAGCCGAGCGAGCGGAAGATGTCGAGCAGGCGGCGTGCGTCGCGAATGTCGGGCAGCGCCAGCTGCAGAACCGGATAAATCGTATCGGTGCTGTCGAGCGCGCGCAGGGAGACGGCGTCGATCTGGCGCCCGACATCGAGCACGATGTAGTCATAATGCTGACGTGCCACGCGCAGGATGGCGTCGATGTGTTCCGGCTTGGCTTCCTTCGTTTGCGACGGGTCGTCGGCCGCGGCCAGGACGCCGAAGCCGCGCGTGACGTGCACCAGGCAGGAGTCGAGAAAAGGGCCGTCGATGCGCGCGATCTGCTCGCATACATCGGACAGCGTCATGGCCGGTTTTTGGTCGGAGACATACAAGGCGGCGTCGCCAAACTGGCCGTGCAGGTCGATCAGCAGTACTTTTTTTTCAGCCAACGTAGCCAGCGCATAGCCGAAGTTGGTCGAGATGAAGGTTGCACCACTACCGCCCTTGCAGGCGATAAAGGCAAGCACTTTGCCCTCGCGCAGTTGGGCGACGCCGGCAGCGGTAGCGATGCGATCCATCGCCTCGTGGAAGGCACGATGCACCAGTGGCAGCTGCAGCACTTCGCGTATGCCGGCACGCATCGCGCGAATCAGGAATTCCGGCTGATGCTCGCCGATGAGCAGCATGAACTGCGCTTCCGGATATTGGCGCGCCATCCGTTCGAGAAGGTCGGCGTCGTCAAGTGCACCTTCGCCCGCATCGACAATCACCACGCCCGGTGCCTCGCCCAATGGCCGATCGAGCGCTTCGCGCATCGATACACGGCTGTTGGCCACGTTCAGCGGCGGCACCCGTGCCGCGCCCTGGGAGGCGAGCTCGGCAAACAGCAGGCTGTCGCGGCTGATCAAAAGGGCTTTCATGACGATCCTCGTAGAGGCGCTGGAGTGGAAAATGAAGGAACAATTGCGATCAGGCGCCGGCCGGTTTACCGACCGCTGCCCAGCGTCTTGAGCAGCGGTGCATTGGCTGCGTTGTCGGGCTGAGTGAAGGAACGCTGGTAGCGCTCATGCGCCGCGCGCGCCGCCGCCCCGTCGATGCCAGTGGCAGGGTTGGTATTGGCTGCTGCGCGTGGATCGATCGTTTGCGCAGCAAGGTTGGCACGTACCGACTCGCCGAAGTTCTTATCGAAGCGCGGCGCCGTCGAACAGCCTTGTAGCAGCAGCAGGGCCGCGATTCCTGCGATTGTCCTAGTTGTCATTGCCGCCTCCTATTTGAGTTCGAATCCGTCGACGCTCTGGCCCGTGCGCGCGCTGGGCGGCGGCGGTTTTGCCGTACTTTCAAGGCGGCCACCGAGCATCAGGGCGGCACGCGATGGGGCATCCACGCCATCGGTCGGCAATGTGTATCCGGTTGCCGTCAGCGGCTTGACCAAGCGCGCCGTGATCACGAAAACCAGTTCGCTGCGATCCTGCTGGAAGTCGGTGCTGCGAAACAGCGCACCAAGCACCGGCACTTCGCCTAGTCCCGGGAGTCCTTTCAGACCGGTCACCAGATTGCTCTTGATGAGGCCTCCGATGACGAAGCTCTGGCCATCGTATAACTGCACCGTGGTGCTGGCGCGGCGCGTAGTGACGACCGGGAGGATCGCGCCGCCGGAATTGCCGAAGGCATTGATGCCGATTCCCTCGCGCGACAGCTCCGATACTTCGGGTGCGACGCGCAGGTTGATTCGTCCGCCGGCGAGCACGGTCGGTGTAAAGCGCAGGCCGACGCCGAACTCCTTTTCTTCCAGCGTGACACGGTTGTTCTCCTGCGCGACCGGAATATAAAACTTGCCGCCAGCCAGGAAGCTGCCTTCCTGGCCGCTGATGGCCATGACGTTCGGCTCGGCCAATACGCGCACCAAACTATCCTGGGTCTGGGCAGCGACGCCATAACCGTTACCGTTCTGGCGCCCCGAGGCCAATCCGGCTCTCAAGCTGCCACTCAGGAAGTTCGTGGCCAGTGCGGTTGCCCAACTGCTGGTACCAAAAAAGCTCCAGCTAACGCTGGTTTCGAGCTTTTCGAGGAGGCTTTTCGACACTTCGGCGACTTTGACTTCGAGTTGTACCTGCTGTGGCGCGGCCACTGCGAGCATATTCACCACCCGTAGGCTGGCATTGCCGGCAGGGCTGGCTGCGGAATCAGCCGCGTTGGGCGCCAGCTCCTTCGGTACGGCACCGAGCGGACGGAGCGGACGGCGCACGTAGGCGGTAGCCAGCTCGGCGGCACGAGCGACTGCCGACGCATCGGAGACGGTACCGCTCAGCACCAGCGAGTCGGCGGCGGCCAGTACCCGTATATCCTTTTCTTCGGGCATGACCGCAGCGAGCGTTGCCTGGAGCGCGCTCGGATCCATCGAGACCGTGATATCGAGCACGCTGCACAAGCCGCTGCGGCCCTGGATGATCATATTGGTGGTACCGACGTCGACCCCGGCGATATACATCGTGTCGGGCGACACCAGCATCGCTTGCACGACTTCCGGGTTGCCGACGCTACGGTTCTGGACGGCTTCTGGCAAGCGCATCAGCGTCGATTTACCCATCTGCAGCGCGACCTGCGCAGGGCGCGCCGCTTCGCCGCTGCAGCGCGGTCCGGCAAGATTACGTTCGCCGGCGGCAGGCGCCGCATCGGCCTGGGGATTCAGGCGTGCCGCGTGCGCGGCGCCGGCCAGGGCGAGGGCGGCGCCGCCCAGCGCGCACTGGCGCAACAGGCAAGCCAGGCCGACGCGCGGATGGACGGAGTAGGCGGACGGTTTTGAACTGGTGTTCATGATTTCACCTGAACGGTAAAGGGGTCAGAGGCACTCTTGCGAGGAATGCAGGCCGTTGATGACGGTGACGCAATTGCGCCGCACGGGTGGCGTAGCAACCCGGTGCACCGTGGGTTTTTCCGGGCGGCGCGCCACGACTGGTTTCGGTGCCTGCGGCTTGACACTCGGTGCCGCCACCGGCAGCAGGGTCAGCTTGGTCGCTCCCTCGGTCTGAGCCGATTGCGGATCGACCTGGTTGCGCAGCGCCAGCGACAGCGTGCCGACACTGCGTGCCAGATCGAGCTTTTCCGCCTGTTCCGGCGTGACCTCGAGCGTGACGGCATTCACCACACGTGGTTTGGTCTCGTCGCGGTTGACTTCCTGTGCGACCGCCAGCACGAGGATGCGTTCGAGTACGATCTTCGAAATGCTCTGTTCACGTGCGTTGCTGTCTGGCGCAGGATCCTTTTCGGTGCTGACGATAATGTCGACATAGTTCCCCGGCAGCGTGAAACCGGCCACGCCGATGACATCGTTAACGCGCACCGTGATCGCGCGTTTGCCTTCGGTGATCAGGGCTGACAGGCCGCCGAGCGTGCCGGCCGGTGCCAGCTTCGCTTCGCTCACGGGTTCGCCGGCCAGGACACTGCTTTTAAGCACCCGGCCAGCCAGTTTCGCCGGATCGCTGAAGGCACCCTTGGGCATGCTGTCGGCAGGCCATTCGGCGAGCTTGACCATCTCCGGCGTCAGGCGCTGCCCGAGATTGATATCGCTCGCCGCGACCACGATATGTCCGGCACTGGTGGTCGGTTGCAGCAACAGCCAGCGTGAAGCAAGGATCACGGCGGTCAGGCCGAACAAGATGGCGATGGCCATCACGACAAGGGCGCGCTTGTTTTTCATGGTTCGATTCCTGCGACGAGGCACGGGGCCGGGGCGCTGCCGTTGGTGCAGATGCTGTTCCACGCCTGCTCCAGGGCAGCGATCGTCAGGCGGGGTTCGGTGCCGGCGAACCCGGCAAAATCGAGCACACGGCCGAGCAGCTCGTGCGGATAGCAGGCCAGCAGCGGCGTGCCGCTGGCGCGGTGCAGACACGTGACCAGGTGGTCGATCACGGTCTCGTCGCAGTCGATGCCGTTGAGGCGACTGGCACGGCGCATCAATGCGCGGTAGGCCAGCTCGGCCAGTGCCCCGAAACCGATGCGATAAGCGATGCGGCGCAGGAGCGCGGGATCGAACACGCTGGCCGGTGCCTGGTTAGTGACGAGCACCAGCATCGCGTCGAATGGCATGGTCTCTCCGTGCCCTCCCGCGCCCAGGCGGGCCGGCGCACCATCGAGCATGCCCAGCAGGGCCGGGAGCAGCTCGCCCACTGGCACGCGGCCACTGATATCGTCGAGGACGAGGATGCCGTTGTTGGCCTGCAGCTGCAGAGGTACGTGATGCATGCCGCTAACCGGGTCAGCGTGCAGCCGCAGCATGGCTGCGTCGAGCTCTGCGCCCACGTGCACCAGCGGGCGCTGACAGATGGCCCAGCGCGCATCGCAGCTGCGCCGTTCCTCATGGCGTCCGAGCGGCAGCGGCGCCGGATGACGCAGTGGATCGTGAAAGGGGACGATGCGGTCGCCGATCAGGATCGCGTGCGGCACTGCCACCGCGCCTGGCAGCAGACGCGCCAGCTTGCGCGCCAGCGTCGTCTTGCCGGAACCGGTCGGGCCGTGCAGCAGCAGCGGACGTTGTGCATGCAAGGCCGCGCCGAGCAGCTCGCGCTGGGCCGGATCGAGGCCGTCGTCGGCCAGCATGGCGGCCAGGGCGGCCGGAGTCGATCCACAAAGGGACGAAGACGGGCAGCCACCCTGCCGGCCCGGATGGCGCAGCACCGGCCGGCGCAGCGACTGGCGCTCGACCATCGCGCGATATGCGTCCAGCGTGACCGGCGCCGGCCCGACATAGGCGCACTTCGCCAGGCAGTCGAGCACGACGCGTTGGCCGATGGCGGTCAATTGGTATTGCACGTCGATGTCGGAATCGCCCGACCAGGCCACTTCGACATGCTGGTCGACCGTCATCGCAGTCAGCACTTCGCGCAGCACGCTGACGGACAGGCGCAGCTTCCCGGACAAGAGCGGCAACGGCGCGCGGCCGGTCACATGCAAGGTTTTGAGCACGAGAGCCGACACCAGCCGCAAGTCGAGTCCGGTATCGCTGAGGGTGCGCGGTTGACGCGGCAAGATCGCCGCGATCTCCAGCTCGCCCGGCGGCATTGCGGGCGCAGCTGGTGATGTACCGAAAACCGCCGCAGACGCTGCGAAAGACAGCGTTTCACTCATGGCAACTCTCCTTGCGTTCACGAGGGCACATTCCCTCGGGACATTGAATTCATTCTAGCGACCGGGTCTTGCTGGCCATTGAGGCGCAGCAAGCGGTTACGGTCACGAAAGATGACGTTGTGCCAACAGCCATAAGGTGGTCAGCGCGATTGCGAATCCGTAAGGCATTGAACCGACGCTAGGTCGGGTCATCGCAGCCGGGGCTGGCGTTTCGACACGCAACAGCATGGGCCGCAACAGGCCGCGCAGGTTGGCATAGGCGTCCGACCAGCGTCGTGTAAACAGGATCATCACCAGCGCCATCGCGCCGCCGACGCACCAGGTCAGGATGCAGGCTGTCGCTGTCGTAGCGGGGCCGAGAAACAGGCCGACCGTGGCCATCAATTTGACGTCGCCCGCTGCCATGCCACGTACCGCGTACAGGGGCAGGAACAGCGCGAAGCCGATGAACGCACCTCCGAGGGCATGGCCAAGGCCGCTGGCGGGCGCGGTATCGCACAGCCGCAGGCCAAGCGCAGCGCACCAGGCAAGCAGCAGGAAGAGATTCGGAATTTTGCGGATTGCCAGATCGGTCACGGCCGCGCTGACGACAAGGAGAATCAAGAACAAGTCGAGCCAGGTGGAAATCGGCATGATCGGGCTCCATGAAAAAACCCTCCGGATTGCGATCCGGAGGGTTAAGCCAAATTAACTACCGATAGCGGCGGACAGGCGGCTCACCACGTTGTCGAACGTATCGCTGATCCCTTCGCCCAGTGCTTTTGCAGCGACAGCCACACCAACACCGACCAGGGCAGCGATCAGGCCGTACTCGATGGCAGTCACGCCGTCTTCGTCAGCGATGAAAGCTTGCACAGCGGTAAAGATCGTTTTCATGTAAAACTCCATATGGTGGTTTATAAGAACAACCCTGCAACGGCTGGAACTTCCCTTGACGCTGCCAACTTCGCTTTGTCGTTTCCGCTGCAGTGAGTTCACTATAGGAGATGATGCCTTGCAGCAAGTTGACTACTAGCAAGTTTTCCCTACGGAATTAATTACCTCGTGAAAACATTGAGCCAGATCGCATTCGTCTGGATGCGCCGCCGATATCGCCAAAAAATCGAGCGCAAATATTGCTCGGATAACAAAAAAGGATTATCCTGTTTCGCTTGCTCTTAGGAAATTTGGCATCTGACGCCAGCCTAGGAGATGCAGTGGCGGGTTGATTACATTTCTGAGAATGACATGGATTCCCTTCTGAAACACATGGTGGACATGACCGGCCACCGCGACCATGCGATGCTCGACATCTCGGTAGTCGCGGCAGTGCAGGAACTGGCCGCTGCCGCGCAAACGCGGGTGTTATCCATCTCCACGGTCGGCGCTCGCCAGTATGTGCGGGTGCGCGCCACGATCAGTGCCCTCGGCAGTGCCCGCGTCGAAGACCTGCATGACAACGGCACGCCCGGCCAACCGCTCGACGCCTATCCGGAACTGGCAGCCTGCCTGGCGCGCCACGATGCCAGCGCCGAAGCCTGCGGCCCCGGCTGTACCCGTACCCTGTGGCTGCCGATCTGGTTCGGCGACAAGGCCGATACCTGCCTCGAAATCGTGCGCGACGCGCCCTTCCCGGCCGCGACCATCCACATGGTTGCCGGCATCGTCGGGGTCTACCGCAATTTCCAGAATTTACTCGACTACAGCGAACGCGATTCGCTGACCGGCCTCCTCAACCGCAAGACCTTCGAAGACCAGCTCGCGCGCATGCTGCAAAGCCCGGCCGAACCGGAGCCGCCGCTGCCGGGCCAACCAGAACGGCGCTGCAGCCAGGGGGAGGAAAAGGGATGGCTGGCCGTTGTCGATGTCGATCATTTCAAGATGGTGAACGACACCTTCGGCCACTTGTATGGGGATGAAGTGCTGATCCTGATCGCGAACCAATTGCAGGCCTCGTTCCGTGCCCAGGATCGGGTGTTCCGCTTCGGCGGCGAGGAATTCGTGGTGCTGTTACGCTCGACGACGCTGAAACATGCGCGCCGCATCATCGACCGCTTCCGCGGCAACGTCGAGTCTTACCAGTTCCCCCAGGTGGGGAAAGTGACGGTGAGCGTGGGTTTCGTCAGCATCAGTCCCTACGATTCGCCCGTCGTCACGCTCGGCCATGCCGACCAGGCTTTGTACTATGCCAAGACCCATGGCCGCAATCAAGCTTGTCATTACAACGAACTGGTCGAACGCGGCTTGCTGCAGACCGTAACCTCGAACGACACCGCCGAGTTTTTCTGAGCGCTTAGGCCACCAACAGGAATTTGTTCGGATCGACGCGCCATTTATCCGGCGACTCGTGACGCACGATCTTGTCGCCGCCGCCAAAGCCGAGCGCGCGCGACAGGTCGAGCAGCTCCGGCCGGATGTACATCTGGCTCTTGGTGTTGAAGAACACATTCACCTTCGGCGTCAGCAGATTGCTTTCGTGCGGTTCGACCACCACGCCCAGGCGTCCCGACTCCAGCATCACCATCGTGCCGACCGGATAAATACCGACGCAGCGCATGAATTCCTGGGTCAGCGCCGGATTGAAGTGGAACTTGCTCCACTCGTAGATCTTGCGCAGCGCATCGGCCGCCGACATGCCCTTGTGGTAGCAGCGATCCGAGGTGATGGCGTCATACACGTCGACGATCGCCGCCATCTGCGCCAGCTCGCTGATCTCGCTCTCGTTCTGCATTTCAGGATAACCGCTGCCGTCGCGCCGCTCGTGGTGGTGCAAGGTGATATCGAGCGGGATGGCGCCAATCTCCGGCGTCTGGCGCAGGAGGTCGTAACCGTCGCGCGGGTGCTTCTTGATGATCGCGAATTCTTCGTCGGTCAGGCGCCCCGGCTTGTTCAGGATGGTGTCCGGCACCAGCGCCTTGCCGGTGTCGTGCAGCAGGCCGCCCACGCCGGCCTGATAAATCGTTTCGTCGTCCATGCCGCGCGAACGGCAGAAGGCCACCAGCAAGGTGCAGACGCTGACCGAATGCAGGAACGTATAGTCGTCCTTGGTCTTGATGCGCATCAGGCTGAGCAAGGCGCCGGAATTGCGCAGGATCGATTCGGTGATGTTCGTCACGACCGGCGAGACGTTTTCCATCTCGACCGCCTTGCCCAGGCGCGCGTCCTGCATCACCGTGCGCACCAGGTTGACGGCCTGGCGCCGGATGCCGACCGCGCGCTGCATCTCGTCGCCGAGCGTGGCGCGCACCGGTTTCACCAGTTTACTGGCGATCGCCGTCACTTCCGCTTCGGTCTTGGCCTGGGCTTCGGCCAGGGTCGGCGCCTCCGCCACGTCGAGCCCCTTGGCGCAATCGATGACGACATTGCGGATACCGGCGCGGGTGATCTTGCGGATTTCGTCTTCGCTGCTGAGGACGAACCTGGCGCGCACAAACGGGTGTTCCATCCAGCCGCAGTCGAGGTCGTGGATGGCCATGCCCACGCGAAGCTGGGAGGAATCGATTTTCTTAAGCATTGCGACAGTCCAGCGATATGTTAATCTCCGCCACCACGACGGACTGGGAAGTATAGCAATTCCATTTCCGTACATAAACTTTTCGTCATTCAAGTGTTGCAACCAGGCACAAAATAGTACTTGATGGAATTAAGACAACTCCGTTATTTTGTTGCCATCGTCGACCACGGCTCGCTCTCGCGCGCGGCGCTGGTGCTGCACGTGGCCCAGCCGGCGCTGACCCAGCAGTTGCGGCAACTGGAAGAAGAACTCGGCGCCCAGCTGCTGCACCGCTCCGCCCACGGCGTCCTCAGCACCGATGCCGGCAAAATTTTTTACGAGCACGCCCAGGCCATCCTGAAACAGGTCGCCGATGCGCGCTCGGCCGTCACCCAGTCGACCACGCGTCCTTCCGGCAGCGTCACGCTCGGCCTGCCCCACAGCATTTCCGGCGCGCTGGCCCTGCCCCTGCTGACCGCCGCCCGCGCCACCTACCCGGAAATCACCCTGCAACTGACCGAAGAGATCTCGGGTAGCCTGACCGAACAATTGAAATCGGGACGCCTGAACCTCGCCGTCTTGTTCGACGATGGCCAGCTCGGCGGCTTCGAAGCGACACCCCTGGTCGAGGAAGACCTGATGTATATCTGCCGCGCCGATTCCGCTTTAAAACCGCGGGAAGCGGCGATCGCGCTGGGCGGGGCGCTCGGCACGACCCTGATCCTGCCGGCCCAGCAGCACGGCGTGCGCCCGCTGATCGAGCAGGCGGCCGCGAACGCGGGCCTGGCACTGGCCAACCTGATCGAAATCAATTCGATCGCGATCCTGAAATCGGCCCTGCTGGCCGACATGGGCGCCACCCTGCTGCCGCTGGCGCCGCTGCGTGCCGAGATCGAAAGCGGGTTACTCGCCGCTACTCCGGTTGACAACCCGCCGATCCGCCGCAGCGTCACCCTCTGCGCCTCGCGTAATATCCCACTGACGAACGCGGCGACGGCGATCAGCCGCTTGGTACGGCAAGTCACCGAAATGCTGTGTGCAAATGGTGGCTGGCCCGGCGCACGCTTGCGTGAATAACTGCCATCATTTTTTCTTATACCCCCATCCGCAATCCCTATTTCCCCTGTTAGCGGGAAGGCCATACACTCCACGCGCCCGATCGACCCGACTGGCCGATCACCTGCCCGCTTTCGAACCCGCCCCTACCCGGCGCGGCAACCAAGGCGGGATCCCTCGAATACCCATGGAGTCCGTCATGCCCGATACCGTCGCGCCGCAAGCCGCGCAGGATGCTGTCCCGTCCCGTTTGACCACCGTCACCCTCGACGACAAATACACCGCGAAATCGGGCAACATCTTCTTGTCGGGCATCCAGGCCTTGGTGCGCCTGCCGATGATGCAGCGTGAGCGCGACGACGCGGCCGGCCTGAACACTGCCGGCTTCGTCTCCGGCTACCGCGGCTCGCCGCTGGGCGGCCTGGATGAAACCCTGTGGAAGGCGAAGGGTCACCTGGAAGCGAGCCACGTGCAGTTCGTGCCGGGCGTGAACGAAGACCTGGCCGCGACTGCCGTCTGGGGCACGCAAACGGTCGACCTGATCGGCCCGACGAAATACGACGGCGTGTTCGCCATGTGGTACGGCAAAGGCCCGGGCGTCGATCGTTGCGGCGACGTCTTCAAACACATGAACCATGCCGGCACTGCCAAGAACGGCGGCGTGCTGCTGGTCGCCGGCGACGACCACGGCGCCTATTCCTCGACCCTGCCGCACCAGTCGGATCACATCTTCTCGGCCTGCATGATCCCTGTGCTGTATCCATGCAACGTGCAGGAATACCTGGATCTGGGCGTGCACGGCTGGGCCATGTCGCGCTTCTCGGGCTGCGCCGTCGCGTTTAAAGCGCTGGCCGACACGGTCGAATCGAGCGCCTCGGTCGACGCCAATCCGCACCGCGTGCAAGTCAAACTGCCGCAGGATTTCGCCATGCCCGAAGGCGGCCTGAATACCAAACTGTCCTCGGTGCCGCTGGGCCAGCAAGCGCGCGCACAAGAAGCGCTGATGCAGGACTATAAAATCTACGCGGCCCTGGCCTACGCCCGCGAAAACAAGCTGAATCACACGACGATCGACAGCCCGAACGCCAAGCTCGGCATCATCGCCTCCGGCAAATCCTACCTCGACGTGCTGGAAGCGCTGGAAGAACTGGGCATCGACGAAGCCATGGCCGCGAAAGTCGGCCTGCGCCTGTTCAAGGTCGCGATGATCTGGCCGCTGGAACCGGAAGGCGTGCGCGAATTCGCGCAAGGCCTGGACGAAATCCTGGTGGTCGAAGAAAAGCGCCAGGTCGTCGAATACCAGTTGAAGGAACAACTGTACAACTGGCGCGACGACGTGCGTCCGCACATCATCGGCAAATTCGACGACAAGGGCGAATGGGTTGCGCCGCGCGGCGACTGGCTGCTGCCGCCGAAGGCCGACTTCTCGGTGGCGCAAGTGGCGCGCGTGATCGCCGGCCGCATCGCCCGCCTCGTCACCGACGAAACCACGCGCGACCTGATCAAGGCCCGTCTCGCTTTCCTCGATGCGAAAGACGCCGTGCTGCAAAAGGCGATCACCACCCCGTTCCGCCCAGCGTTTTATTGCTCCGGCTGCCCGCACAACACCTCGACCAAGGTGCCGGACGGTTCCTTCGCGCTGGCCGGCATCGGCTGCCACGTGATGGCAACCTCGATCTACCCGGAGATGAACAAGCTGACCACCCACATGGGCGGCGAAGGCGCGCCCTGGATCGGCCAGGCCGCGTTCTCGAAAGTGCCGCACGTGTTCCAGAACCTGGGCGACGGCACCTATTTCCACTCGGGCTACCTGGCCGTGCGCGCCGCGGTGTCGGCCAAGGTCAACATCACCTACAAGATTCTCTACAACGACGCCGTCGCCATGACCGGCGGCCAGCCGGTCGACGGCCAGACCTCGGTGCCGATGATCGCCCAGCAGATGGCTGCCGAAGGCGTGAAACGCATCGCCCTGGTGACCGAAGACCTGTCGCGTTACACCGATCGCAGCGCCCTGCCAGCCCTGGTTACCCTGCACGACCGCAAGGAGATGGACGCCATCCAGCGCGAACTGCGCGATCTGCCTGGCGTCTCCGTCATCATCTACGACCAGACCTGCGCCGCCGAGAAGCGCCGCCGTCGCAAGAAGGGCGAGTTCCCGGATCTGCCGAAACGCATGGTCATCAACGAAGCCGTCTGCGAAGGCTGCGGCGACTGCGGCATCCAGTCGAACTGCGTCTCGATCCTGCCGAAAGAGACCGACTTCGGCCGCAAGCGCACCATCGACCAGTCGTCCTGCAACAAGGACTATTCGTGCACCAAGGGTTTCTGCCCGAGTTTTGTGACCGTCGAAGGCGGCACGCTCAAGAAAAGCAAGGCCGGCGTCACCAAAGGCGACAGCGATGACGGCTGGGGCGCTCTGCCCGAACCGACCCTGCCGAGTGTCGAGCACCCGTACAACATCCTCATCAACGGCATCGGCGGCACCGGCGTGATCACCGTCGGCGCGCTGATGGGCATGGCCGCGCACCTGGAAGCGAAGGGTGCTTCGGTGCTGGACATGACCGGCATGAGCCAGAAGAACGGCTCCGTCACCTCGCACGTGAAAATCGCCGCGACGCCGGAGCGCCTGCGCGCCCAGCGCATCGCCACCGGCGAAGCGGATCTGGTGCTGGGCTGCGACATGCTGACCACCGGCGCGGCCGATGCGATCTCGAAAATGCGTCCGGGCCGCACGCTGGCCATCGTCAACCTGCACGAGCAACCGACCGGCACCTTCGCCCAGAACGCCGACTGGCAGTTCCCGGCGGCGGACGTGCGCGGCCTGATCGTCGAAGCCGTCGGCGGCGAGACTGGCGCCGACTTCGTCGACGCGACCAAACTCGCCACCGCCCTGATGGGCGACTCGATCGCCACCAACCTGTTCCTGATGGGTTACGCCTGGCAGAAGGGCCGCATTCCGCTCACCGAAGCATCGTTGATGCGCGCGATCGAACTCAATGGCGTCGCCGTCGCCTCCAACAAGAAGAGTTTTATGTGGGGCCGCCGCGCCGCAGTCGATTTCAAGCGCGTCGAAAAGACCGCGACGCCGACCCAGGCCGTGCTGGTGCAGCTGCCGCAAAGCCTCGACACCGTCATCAAGAAGCGCGTCGAAGCACTGACCGCCTACCAGGACGCGGCCTATGCCGGCCAGTACGCCGAACTGGTCGAGCGCGTGCGCGCAGCCGAAACGGCGGCGGGTCTCGGTAATAAACTGTCGCTGGCGGTCGCGAAGTACTACTTCAAGCTGATGGCCTATAAGGACGAATACGA
Organism: Massilia sp. Leaf139; assembly: GCF_001424165.1. Classification (GTDB taxonomy): domain Bacteria; phylum Pseudomonadota; class Gammaproteobacteria; order Burkholderiales; family Burkholderiaceae_D; genus Telluria. The sequence goes on along the minus strand of NZ_LMOJ01000025.1, from coordinate 102,385 downwards.
AGTGGCGCGCCTGTACACCGACGGCCGCTTCCTGGAGCAGGTCAAATCGCAGTTCGAAGGCGACTTCAAGTTCAAGTTCAACCTGGCGCCGCCGCTGTTCGCGAAGAAGGATGCGAAGGGCCAGCTGGTGAAGAAGGAATTCGGCGCGTGGATGCTGGGCGCCTTCAAAGTGCTGGCGAAACTGAAAGGCCTGCGCGGCAGCGCCTTCGACGTGTTCGGCCACACCGCCGAGCGCAAGATGGAGCGCGCGCTGATCGTCGAGTACCGCCAGATGATCGACACCCTGCTGCCGTCCCTGAACGCCGCTTCGCATGCCACCGCCGTCGAGCTGGCGAATCTGCCGGAACAGATTCGCGGCTTTGGCCACGTGAAGGAAAAGGCGGTCGAGGCGTTCCGTGTCCGCAAGGCTGAGCTGCTCAGCGGCAACGTCAAGAAACGCGCCGCGTAATTGTTGACGGTGTACCGCGTGGGCACAGGGCGCCCACCCTACGTAGGGGTGGGCGAGGCCAATGGCCTCGCCCACGGTTTCATCGGGCGCCCCGTGCCCACGCGGTACACCCGTCGAACATCCCAAACTTGACGTTAACGTTAACGTCATATACCGTACAAATCGAACCTGTCCGCGTCCGACTTCCTGAAGGAACCCCATGAACGACATCACCACCGCCGCCAAGCTCGAGCTGCCGGAGCAGCCGAAGCTCGCCAACAAGGTCCGCTTCGTCACCGCCGCGTCGCTGTTCGACGGCCACGATGCTTCGATTAACATCATGCGCCGCATCCTGCAGTCGAACGGCGTCGAAGTCATCCACCTCGGCCACAACCGTTCGGTCGACGACGTCGTCACCGCGGCCCTGGCCGAAGACGTGCAAGGCATCGCCATCTCCAGCTACCAGGGCGGCCACGTCGAATACTTCAAATACATGATCGACCTGCTGCGCCAGCGCGGCGGCGCCCACATCAAGGTCTTCGGCGGCGGCGGCGGCGTGATCGTCCCGAGCGAAATCGAAGAACTGCACGCCTATGGCGTCGCCCGCATCTTCAGCCCGGAAGACGGCCAGCGCATGGGTTTGGTAGGCATGATCCGCTCGATGATCGAAGCCTGCGACATCGACCTCTCCCCTTACGCGCCGACCGCCATCGATGCGCTGAAGGTGGGTGACTCGGGCGACATCGCCGAGCGCCACCGCCCGCTGGCCCAGCTGATCACGGCGCTGGAAAACGGCAAAGCCGATCCGGAACTGCGCAAGCAGATCGTGGAAGCGGCCGATACGTTGAAAGTGCCGGCGCTGGGCATCACCGGCACCGGCGGCGCCGGCAAATCCTCGCTGACCGACGAACTGATTCGCCGCATCCGCCTCGACCAAAACGACCGCCTCAACATCGCGGTGATCTCGATCGACCCGTCGCGCCGCAAGTCGGGCGGCGCCCTGCTGGGCGACCGCATCCGCATGAACGCGATCAATCCGTGGAACGGGCAGGCGCGCGTCTTCATGCGCTCGCTGGCCACGCGCGAAGCGGGTTCCGAGATTTCGCACGCGCTGCCGGACGTGATCGCCGCCTGCAAGGTCGCCGGTTTTGATCTCGTGATCGTCGAGACCTCCGGCATCGGCCAGGGAGACGCGGCGATTGTGCCGCACGTCGACGCTTCGATGTACGTGATGACTCCGGAATTCGGCGCCGCCTCGCAGCTGGAAAAAATCGACATGCTCGATTTCGCCGACTTCATCGCGATTAATAAATTCGACCGCAAGGGCGCCCAGGACGCGCTGCGCGACGTCGCAAAGCAGTACCAGCGCAACCGCGAACTGTGGTCGCAAAGCCCGGATCAGATGCCGGTCTTCGGCACCCAAGCTTCGCGCTTCAACGACGACGGCGTCACCGCCCTCTACCACGGCCTGCTGCCGAAGCTGGCCGAACTGGGTCTGCAGGTCGCGCCGTCGAAGCTGGCCGTGCCCGAGCAAAAGCACTCGAGCGGCAAGAACGTGATCGTGCCCCCAAGCCGTGCGCGCTACCTGGCCGAGATCTCGGACACCGTGCGCGGCTACCACAAGAACACGGCGAAACAAGTGAAACTGGCGCGCGAACGCCAGCAGCTGAGCGAAACCAAGCGCATGCTGGCCGCCGCCAACCGCGAAGTGGTGCTCGACGACCTGATTACCGAACGCGACAACGCGATGGACGCCGGTTCGAAAAAGCTGCTGGCCATGTGGCCCGACATGCAGGCGGCCTATGCCGGCGACGATTACGTCGTCAAAATCCGCGACAAGGAAATCCGCACCAAACTGGTGCAAAAAACCCTGTCCGGCACCACCATCCGCAAGGTGGCGCTGCCGCGCTTCGAAGACCACGGCGAAGTGCTGCGCTTCCTGATGCTGGAAAACGTGCCCGGCTCCTTCCCATTCACGGCCGGCGTGTTCGCTTTCAAACGCGAAGGCGAAGACCCGACCCGCATGTTCGCCGGCGAAGGTGATGCCTTCCGCACCAACAAGCGTTTTAAACTGGTCTCGACCGGCATGGACGCCAAGCGCCTGTCCACCGCCTTCGACTCGGTGACCTTGTACGGCGCCGATCCGGCCCTGCGTCCGGACATCTACGGCAAAGTCGGCAACTCGGGCGTCTCGATCGCGACCCTGGACGACATGAAGGTGCTGTACGACGGCTTCGATCTGTGCAGCCCGAGCACGTCAGTCTCGATGACGATCAACGGCCCGGCGCCGACGATCCTGGCGATGTTCATGAACACCGCCATCGACCAGCAGATCGACAAGTTCGTGGCGGACAACGGCCGCCAGCCGACCGCCGACGAAGCGCAGAAGATCAAGGAATGGGTGCTGGCCAACGTGCGCGGCACGGTGCAGGCCGACATCCTGAAGGAAGACCAGGGCCAGAACACCTGCATCTTCTCGACCGAGTTCTCGCTGAAGGTGATGGGCGACATCCAGGAATATTTCGTCCACCACCAGGTGCGCAATTTCTACTCGGTGTCGATCTCGGGCTACCACATCGCCGAAGCCGGCGCGAACCCGATCTCGCAGCTCGCCTTCACGCTCTCGAACGGCTTTACCTTCGTCGAAGCCTACCTGGCGCGCGGCATGCACATCGACGATTTCGCACCGAACCTGTCGTTCTTCTTCTCGAACGGCATGGATCCGGAATACACGGTGCTGGGCCGCGTGGCGCGCCGCATCTGGGCGATCGCCATGCGCGACAAGTACGGCGCCAACGACCGCTCGCAGAAGCTGAAGTACCACATCCAGACCTCGGGCCGCTCGCTGCACGCGCAGGAGATCGACTTCAACGACATCCGCACCACGCTGCAGGCGCTGATCGCGATCTACGACAACTGCAACTCGCTGCACACCAACGCCTACGATGAAGCGATCACCACGCCGACCGACGAATCCGTCCGCCGCGCATTGGCGATCCAGCTGATCATCAACCGCGAATGGGGCCTGGCCAAGAACGAAAACCCGAACCAGGGCTCGTTCATCATGGACGAACTGACCGATCTCGTCGAAGAAGCCGTGCTGCAGGAATTCGAGCGCATTGCCGAACGCGGCGGCGTGCTGGGCGCGATGGAAACCGGCTACCAGCGCGGCAAGATCCAGGAAGAGTCGATGCTCTACGAGCACAAGAAGCACGACGGCTCGCTGCCCATCATCGGCGTCAACACCTTCCGCAACCCGAAAGGCGCGGAAGCCCCGGCCACGATCGAACTGGCCCGTTCGACCGACGACGAAAAGCAGTCGCAGCTGACGCGCCTGGAAGACTTCCACACCCGCCACGCGGCAGAAGCACCGACCGCGCTGGCAGCCCTGCAGCAGGCGGCGATCGACAACCAGAACGTGTTCGAGAAGCTGATGGACGCCGTGCGCGTCTGCTCGCTGGGCCAGATCACCACGGCGCTGTTCGAGGTGGGTGGTCAGTACCGCCGCAATATGTAATCGCTGCGCAGCCGCCGCAAGACGGCTGGCTCACTCCCTCCGCAACGCCTCCACGGCGTCCGGAGGGATTTTTTTATCCGCCGCCACCGGCGCGGCGATGCTGCGATACATCAGCCGCTGGATGCCCGGCAGCTTCAAGCCGGCCGCGAACATCAGGTCGCGCCACAGGCCACTGCCGGCGGCCTGGAAGCATGGCGTGAGAACGCGGCTGAGCATCTGGTAATTACGCACGGCGCACAGGCGCTCTTTTGAATAGGCAGCGGCGCCGGCGATCGGGCCATGGCGGCAGACGGCGTTCGCCAGCGCCAGCGCGTCCTGCACCGCCAGCGTGCTGCCCAGGCCGAGCTGGGGACTCATCGCGTGCGCCGCGTCGCCGATCACGCACACCGGCCCGTCGGCCAGCCGTTTGGCGCGCGCGTGGCGGTAGGTGGCGAGCGTGAACTGCTCGTGCCGGACGATCTGGTCGATGACGGGCGCCGCCTGCGGCCAGAGCGCGCGCAGTTCGTCTTTCCACTCCTGCAGCGGGCGCGCCTGCCAGACGGCGTAATCGGCGCAAGGCAGGCTCCAGAACATCGACAGCCGCAACTTGCCGTCCACGCGCGCGGTCGGCATCAGGCCGAACATCTGGCGCGTACCGCGATAGCGCTGCTCGAGCAGCGCCTGGCCCTCCCAGTCGGCGACATCGAACATCGCCCACAGCGCGCCCCATCGATAGACGGTGGAAGCGACCGACAGCCCGACCTGGGCCGGCAAGCTGGAGGCCGCGCCGTCGGCGATCACGACCAGGTCGAAGCTGGAGGTATCGGGCGCATGCACGCTGGCGCGCGCGCCTTCGACCGTGATCCTGTCGACCTTGCAGCCATAGCGCAGGCGCACGCCCAGCGCCAGCGCGGCCTCAACCAGCACCTGCGACAGCGCCGCCCGGCTTACGCCGCGCGCCTCGCGCTCGTCATACGGAATGTCGACCAGGATCCAGTCGCGGTGGGAGGTGCCGAGCAGGCGCGTGACCGGCACGCTGGCCGCATGGAAGGCGGCGCCGACGCCCAGCGCGTCAAGGGCGGCAATGCCCTGCGGCTGGATCAGCAGTCCCGCCCCGAGCGGGCTCAGGGAGGCGTGCTTTTCGAAGACCGTCACCGCGTGGCCGGCACGGGCCAGGGCGATCGCGCCCGCCAGGCCGGCGGTTCCGGCGCCGACGATTCCAATGCTGAGAGGGTTGCTATTTGGCATCATCATGCCATTCTAGAGCAGGCCGGCGCCCCTGCCCCGGCGCCGCCGCAAAAGCGGGACTACGCTGCCTGCGCCACCGCGTCGCCGCTGCGCTCGACCTGGCGCCGGAAGAAGAACAGGGTGATCAGCACCAGCGTGATCGGCACCAGCGTCAGATAGAACGCGAAGTGACCGCTGAAATTGCCGAAGACGTAGCCGGTAATGAAGGAGCCGGTGGTGCCGCCCAGCGCCGAGAAGATGACCAATAAACCCGTCATGCAGGAGTGCTGGTTCTTCGGGAGGGAGCTGAGCATGACCGAATTGATGCCTGGGTAGATCGGCGCCATGAACAGGCCGATCAGCGGAAACAGGAAGGTCGCCAGCGGCGCGTTGGCCCAGCTGACGTTCGCGTCGATGGCGAGATCGCGCGTCAGCGGCAGCGCCAGCAGCACCACGACCGCCATCCCGATCACGCAGCCGTTCATCACCGTGTACCAGTGCACCTTGCGCATGATGACGCCAGCGGACAGGCGCCCCAGCGCCAGGCAGGCGGCGAAGATGCTGGCCACCTGCACGCTCATCGCCGCGGGAAGCTTCAGGATTTCGTTGTTAAAGGTCGGCAGCCAGGTGCCCACGCTCTGCTCGATCAGCACGTACAGGAAAGCCGTCAGCACGAACACGCACACCAGCGGCTTGGAAAACAGCTTGAACATCGCGGTGAAATCTTCCCAGCGGCTGCGCCCGGGCGGCAGCTGGGCGTCGCTTTCGTCGAAGCGGGTGGTCAGCAGCAGGACGAAGGTCAGCGCGCACAGGCCGGCCAGCACCCAGTACACCTGCAGCCAGCTCTGCGACTGCGGATTGCTCGAGTCGATGAAGTGGGCGAACACCCAGTAGGCGCTGAGTACGCCGACCATGAACACCCCTTCCAGCGTATTCATGATGCTGGCGTGGTGGCGGCGATCGGTGGCGATCAGCCCCAGCGTCGAATACACCGACACTTTGACCAGGGCGAAGGCCACGCCCACGCACAGGAACAGCAGCTTGGCGGTGGCAAAGCCTGGCAGCAGCGGCATGGCGACGCAGGCCGCGCTGACGATCGCCAGGCCCACCAGCATCGCATTCTTGTAGCCAAGGCGCGGCAGGAAGGAGGCGACCAGGAAAGACACCACCGCGATCGGCAGATCCTTGAAGGCTTCCAGGATGGAAGCGCCCGACTTGCTGACGCCGTAGTTGTTGATGACCTGCAGGATCACCGTGCCGACGCTGTTGAGCAGGATCGCGAAGACGAAGTAGATCAGGAACAAAGCCAATAGAATGCGCTGGTTTTTCACGCTGTCTCCCGTTTTTTATAATGATGGGCGTGTCAGTAATCGTCGAGGCGGAATGCGAGCAGGTTCGGGATCACGCGGTCGGCCTGGGTCAGCACCTCCGGGCTGCCGACACCGAGCGCGAACATCCCCGCCGACTTGATCGAGGCCACGCCCGCCACCGCATCCTCCACGCCGAGGCAGTCGCCCGGCGCCACGCCCAGCGCCGCCGCCGCATTCAAAAAAATCTCCGGATGCGGCTTGCTGTTGGCGATCAGCGCCGCGTCGACCACGTAATCGAAGCGGTCGCGGATGCCGAGCCGATCGAGCACGGTAAACGCGTTCTTGCTGACCGAGGCCAGGCCGATCTTCAGCCCGGCGGCGCGCACGGCGGCCAGCGCGTCGATCGCGCCCGGCAGCAGGTCGGCCGGGCCCATGGTCGCGATCAGTTCCACGTACTGGCGGTTCTTGCGCTCGGCCAGCGCCAGCTTCTGTTCGATCGAATACGTCTTCGGGGAACCCGCCAGGATCAGGTTCAGCGAGCCCATGCGGTCGACGCCCTTTAAATTTTCGTTGAAGGCGTGATCGAAATGCACGCCTTCCGATTCGGCCAGCGCCTTCCAGGCCAGGTAGTGATAGTGAGCGGTGTCGGTGATGACGCCGTCGAGATCGAAAATGACCGCCTTGAATGTGCTCATGCCTGTGCCTCCATCGGGATGCGGGCGCTCGGGGCCGCGCGGGTGAGCACCACCTCCTGGCCGAGGTGGGTGAAATCGAGCAGCTCGCCCGCCAGCAGCGTGTACTCGGCCGCCTGCGGCGTGATGCGCACCTGCAGCTGGGCGCCGCGCAGCTGGATCTTGAACTGGTAGTGCTGCCACTGGGTCGGCAGCGTCGGCGCGAAGCGCAGCGCGCCGTCCGAGACGCGCATGCCCGCGAAGCCGTAGGCCACGCCCATCCAGGTGCCGGCCATGGCTGCCGTGTGCACGCCGTAATGGGTGTTGCCGTGGGTGTCGTCGAGATCGAGACGCGCCGTCTCCATGAAGTAGTCGTAGGCCTTGTCGTGGTAGCCGACCTCGGAGGCGATGATGCTGAAGATGCAGGACGAAAGCGAGGAATCGTGGGTGGTCACGGCTTCGTAGTAGTCGAAGTCGCGCCGTTTATCGTGGATCGAGAACTCGTTCGACAAGAGCAGCAGCGCCAGCACCACGTCGGCCTGTTTGCAGACCTGGTGGCGGTAGATCACCATCGGGTGGTAGTTCAGCAGCAGCGGATAGTTCTCCTTCGGCGTGTTGGCGAAGTCCCAGCGCTTCTTCGAGAGGAAGTTGTCGTCCTGGGCATGGATGCCGAGGCTGCCGTCGTAGGGCAGGTGCATGCGGTCGGCCGCGTCGCGCCAGGCGGCGACTTCCTCCAGGGTGACGCCGGTGATGCCGGCCACGCGCGCGAAATCGTCGCTTCTCTCGCGCCGCAGCAGGTCGGCCATGTCGGCGGCGAAGCGCAGGTGCATGCGCGCCATCGCGTTGGTGTAGTAGTTGTTGTTGACCAGCGCCGTGTATTCGTCCGGGCCCGTCACCTCGTTGATGCAGAAGCGCCCTTCGCGGTCATCGCTGCCGATGCCGATCCAGATGCGCGCCGTCTCCAGCACGATCTCGAGGCCCGCCTGCGCCATGTAATCGAGGTCGTTCGTCGCCTCGTAATACGATTTGATGGAATACGCGATGTCGGCATTGATGTGGTACTGCGCGGTACCGGCCGGGAAATACGCCGAGCACTCGCTGCCGGCGATGGTGCGCCATGGGTACAGCGCGCCCGTCGCATGGGACATCTGGCGTGCGCGCTCGCGCGCCTGTCCCAGGCCGGCGTAGCGGTATTCCAGCAGCTTGCGCGCGATCTCCGGCTTCGAGTACAGGAAGAAGGGGAAGATGTAGATCTCGGTGTCCCAGAAGTAGTGGCCCTCGTAGCCCTCGCCGGTGACGCCCTTGGCCGCGATATTCGTGCGGCCGTCGCGCCCGACCGATTGCAGCAGGTGGTACTCGTTGAAGCGGATGCCTTGCTGGAGCGCGTTGTCGCCCGCGATCTCGACATCCGCGCCGGCCCAGAAGTCGGCCAGATAGGCCGCCTGCGATGCGCACAGGGCGTCGAAGCCGGCGGCGCGCGCGGCGGCCAGCGTCTCGCGGGCACGCGACAGCAGTTCTCCTTCCGGATAGTCACGCGAAGAGTGATAGCTGCCGTATTTCACGAGGCGCAGCGTCTCGCCTTCGACGGCGGCGCACACGAAGCGCTGGCCGGCGCGCTGCCCTTCCTGCCAGGCAGTCGCATCAAGCCCGTCGACCACTGTCTCGATCGCGCTCACCAGCATGAAACCGCTGTTGTGGGTACGCTGCACGAGAGCGGAAAAGGCACCGTCCTGTTCCACGGAGATCGTCTTCAAGGCCGGCCCCGACACCGCCGAGCCGACGCGCGGATCGTCGCCCGCTTCCTGGTTTTTGACGGCGCCGTCGATGAACGACGACAGCGTGATCGTGCCCGTGAAATTCAGCGGCGTGAGCGCGACTTCGATCGCGAACAGGTGTTTATTCGCGAACGAGACCACGCGGCGGCTGCGCAAAGCAATGCGCTTGCCGTCCGGCGCCGACCACTCCAGCGAACGCACCAGCACGCCCGTGCGCAGGTCGAGCACCCGTTCGTAGTTCGCCAGCGCGCCGGCCAGCGGATCGAAGCGCTGGCCGTCGATCTCGATCGTGACGCCCTTCGCGTTCGGCACGTTCAGCATGAATTGGTTGGTTTTCGCCAGCGCGAAGGCGGCTTCCGGATAGACGATCGGCTCGGACTCGTAAAAGCCGTTCAGGTAGGTGCCGTCGAGCGAGCTGCCGGCCGGGCCGGTATAACCCTCCTCGCCGGTGCCGCGCAGGCCGATGTAGCCGTTACCGAGGGCGAACAGGGTCTCGCGCAGGAAGTGGGCGCCCGTCTCGAACGCGGTCTCGCGGATGCACCAGGGGTCGAGCGGAAGGGAATGGGTTGGGCTGTCGGATGGCTGCACGGCGAGTCCTCAAAACGGATAACGGTGGATCGAAGTCGAAACAAAGCAGGCGTCCGCAGGGGCGGACACCGGTTTGCAAAAATGAAGCGGATAAAAAATCTAGGTCTGGCGCACGATCAGCCTGGTCGGGAGCGTTTCGGAGGCAACCGGCTCGTCGTTCAGCAGCGCCAGCATCTTGCGGCCGAGGAGCACCCCGCCGTCGCGTAAGTCCTGGTGCACGCTGGTCAGCGGCGGCACGAAGCTGGCCGCGCCGGGCGTGTCGTCGTAGCCGATCACGGAGACAGCGTCCGGCACGCGCAGGCCCTGCTCGGCCAGCGCGCGGATCGCGCCCATCGCCAACAGATCGCTGGCGGCGAAGACGCCGTCGACGGCCCCAAGACCCTTCTTTTTCAACAGCGTGCTCATGCAGTCGAAGCCGGCTTCGAAGGTAAACGCCTTGGGGCGCACGATGTGGACGCTGCCGTGGCCGCGCATGCCCTCGATGAAGCCGGCGCAGCGGCTTTGCACTTCGGCGTGGTCGACGTCACCCAGGAAGACCAGCTTGCGCCGGCGCTGTTCGATGAAGCGGGCCGCGGCGCTGGCGCCACCGGCGTGGTTGTCGCTGCCGACCACCACATACGATTCCGACGCCTCGGGCGCCCCCCACACGACCAGCGGCAGGCCGGCCTTCTGCAAGACCTTCACCGCTTCGCCGTGCGAGCCCTGCCCCAGCAGGATCATGCCGTCGGCGCCGCGCACCGGCGCGCTGTCGAGCAGCTGGCGCGAAGTCAGCACGACCGTGTAGCCGGCCGTCGTCAATTCTTCGGTGATCCCGCCCAGCAGCGCCAGCGGATACGGATCGGACATCGGCCGCCCTTTTACGGGTGTCATCTCGACGACGACCGCCACCGACATGCTGCGCCCCATCCGCAGGTTGCGCGCGCTGATGTTCAGGCGGTAGCCCTGCTCTTCGGCGACGCGGCGCACTTTCTCGCGGGTCTTCTCGGTCACGAGCGGGCTGTTGCGCAGCGCGCGCGACACCGTGATCGTGGAGACCCCGGCCAAGGCTGCCAGGTCTTCCATGGTCATGCCGGCTTCGCTGCCGCGCTTTGAAATTTTGTTGGTCGCCATTCGGTATTTGGTGATGGAAAACAGCTCTGCAGCAAATTATGACAGATTTAAATGCCAGCGGAATGCGAAATGACATCGATAACAATTTTATTGACATCGATATCATTCCTTGTTTCAATGACACATATTGAGGAGTCCATGCACCAGCCTGGCCCGCCAATGCACCAAACACAAGCACTGTGACAGAGAGCGTTCAACGACCCGGCAGTCCACGGGTACGCATGTCCAGGAGACGGATTTTGAACCATAATAAAGAGAGCAATACCATGAACCAGTCCAAGCAGTTCGTGCTGTCCTCGGTCGCGCTGGCCGTGCTGACCCTGGTCGGCCAGGCCCAGGCCGCCGGCCAGGCCGGCCCGGCGCCGCAAGATGCGGCCAATGCCGCGGTTACCCAGGAAATCCAGCAAGTCGTCGTCACCGGTACCGCCTCGGCGTCCGGCACGCGCAAGATCGACACGGCGTTTTCCATCACCACCGCCAGCGAAGAGCAGCTGAAAGCGGCCGCGCCGAGCAGCACCGCCGACGTGTTAAAGCTGGTGCCGGGCGTGTACGCGGAAGCGACCGGCGGCCAGTCGGGCGCCAACGTACAGGTGCGCGGCTTCCCGTCGGGCAGCGATTCGCCGTATGTCTCGATCCAGCTGAACGGCAACCCGGTGTATCCGGTGCCGGTGCTGTCCTTCTTCGAAGGCACGTCGGCCTTCCGCCTGGACGACACCATCGAGCGCGTGGAAGTGCTGCGTGGCGGCCCGAGCACGATCTATTCGGTCGGCCAGCCGGGCGCGACGATGAACTTCATCCTGAAAAAGGGTGACGATACCCCCGAGCGTACGATCCGCCTGACCACCGGCACCGGCAAGCTGCGCCGCGGCGACGTCTTCATCGGCGGCAAGATTTCCGACGGCTGGTACGGCACCATCGGCGGCTTCTACCGCCAGGGCCAGGGCGTGCGCGATCCGCAATTCAAGGCCGATGACGGCGGCCAGCTGACCGCGACGCTGACCCGCAAGCTCGATGGCGGCGAAGCGACCTTCTATGTGCGCTCGACCGACGAAAAGAACGCGTTTTATACGGGCGTGCCCCTCATTTCGAGCAACAACGGCCGCAGCATCAGCGAATTCCCGGGCTTCGACGCGCTCACCGGCACCCTGATGAGCAACGAAATGCGCCGCTTCACGATCGAAGCGGCGCCGGGCCGCACGCTCGAGCGCGACCTGGCCGATGGCCGCGGCATGAAGGCAACCGTCTGGGGCGCGGACTACGAGCAAAAGCTCGGCGGCTGGGACGTGTCGAACAAGGCGAATTACTTCAGCGGCGACCTGAATACGATCGCCATGTTCACTGGTAATAACCCGGTGACGGCCGCCGCCTACCTGGCGGCCGCCAATGCAACCCACAATCCACTGGCAGCGGCCACCTCGGGCAGCATGACCTATGTGAACGGTAGTGGCGTCGTCGCTCCGAACCAGCAGGTGGTGCAGGCCGGCCTGTGGTCGGTGGAAAAGCAGCTGAGCTCGTTCACCGACGAACTGCGCGTCAGCCGCGAAGTCTTCCCGGGCCACACCCTGACCGTGGGCGGCTACTACGCCGATTACCGCTCGCATGACGAGTGGTACCTGGGCAATAGCCACCTGATGACGGCAACCCCGAACGCGCGCCTGATCAATGTCAGCCTGAACAACGGCGTCATCGTGTCGCGCAACGGCAAGGATGGCAACGTCAACTACGCGCCCCAGGCCAGCTACACCGGCCGCAACCTGGCCCTGTTCATCGCCGACGAATGGAAAATCAGCGACCGCCTGCGGGTCGACGCCGGCGTGCGCCGCGAGCGCCAGAAAGTCGAAGCCAGCATCTCCAGTCTGGTGACCGGCGACACCGACAACAATCCGCTGACCGTGTATAACAACGGCACCTCGATCGCGGCCGGCCCCTACACGCCGCTCGAGCGCACCGACAGCGTCAATTCGTTCACCGCCGGCGGCATCTACAAGCTGACCAAGGATTCGAGCGTCTTCCTGCGCGCCAACAGCGGCCATACCTTCATCTATTTCGACGACATGCGCAATGCCGGCTCGCAGGCCGTGCTGAACGACCGCAACCGCATCCCGACGCCGGAAGTGAAGCAATACGAAGTCGGCTTCAAGACCGCGAACCCGCTGTATAGCGCCTATATCAACGCCTTCTATTCGCAGTTCTCGGGCATTTCGTTCCAGCAGCTGACCGTGAACGGCGACGTGCTGTATTCCGTCAGCGGTTCGCGTGGCCACGGGATCGAGGCCGAGCTGGCGCTGCGTCCGCTGAAGAACCTGCAGCTGAGCCTGTCGGGCAATTACCAGAAGTCGGAATACCGCGACAATCCTTCGATCACCGGCAACGAAGTGCAGCGCCAGCCGAACCTGCAGTTCCGCTTCACGCCAAGCTACCGCATCCCGCTCGGCGACAATGCTCTCAAGCTGTACGGCGCCTACACCTACATCGGCGACCGCTGGGCCGACCAGCAGAACCTGTCCTACCTGCCGTCCTATAAAACGCTCGACCTGGGCGCGCTGTTCAACATCAGCGACAAGTGGGAAGTGCGCGTCAGTGCCACCAACCTGACCGATGAACTGGGCCTTACCGAGGGCAACTCGCGCCTGACCGGCGCCCAGAGCAGCGGCCCGATCAACGCCCGTCCGATCTTCGGCCGTGCGGTGGAAGCCTCGCTCCTGTACCGCTTCTAAGCTTTACAAGGTCACACCCGGCTTGGGGAGCGGCTTGCCGCTCCCTTTTTTATGCCTGCCCTAGAATGGACATACCTCATCCATCCACGGAGCCTCGCATGCCGATCAAGCCCGAAGACCTGGCCGCCCTGATGCGCGAAGTCGAGCTGGAAGACCCGATCGATTTTGCCGACCTGCCCTTCGCCGAGGACGAGCTGCGCGAACTGGTCGCGAGTCACCTGTGCGAGATGGCGGCGGCCATGGAGAACTTCAGCACCGAGGATCGCCTGCTGACCTTATTGGCGGTGTCGGCCAAGCTCGTGCTCGAAAACATGGTGCTGCATATCCAGTTGCTGCGGCGCCACGGCCTGCCCGTGGGCGAGGATGTCGAAGCCCTGCTTGCACGCCTGCGCAAGCGCGACGACTAGCGTTTTCTGCTCTGGCAAATTGCCTTCGAACATTGCTCTGAAATAAGCGTGGAAAATCAGGCGGACACGGCGCAAGCTGGCGGACGGGGCCGTCCAGAGTCCGCCCACCGTGTTTTAGTTCTGACAGGAAATCGCTTGTCTACAACGGTGGGCCGATTGTGCGGTAATTAATCTGTTCCTTGAGGTATTATTGTTGGCTAGGAAACTTGTCGCCCGGTGTCTCCCGGTCGGCATCAGCATGTCAAACCTGAGGAAGCCATGTCCCGCACCAAGATCCAATTTACCACCGCCGTCGTCTCGGGCGCCCTGCTGCTGGGCGGCCTGACCGCCTGCAACCGCGACCAGTCGACCGCCAGCCTGCTGGCCGAAGCCCAGCAATACCAACAGAAGGGCGACGAAAAGGCGGCCCTGATTCAGCTCAAGAATGCGGTGGCGAAGAGCCCGGAGGACGCCGAGGCGCGTCTGCAGCTCGGCGCGCTGTACCTGGAAACGGGCGATGCGGTATCGGCCACCAAGGAATTGCGCAAGGCCGCCAGCCTCGGCATGGCGCCAGCGCGTACGCTGCCGCTGCTGGGCCGGGCCATGCAGGCCCAAGGCGAGTTCAAGGAAATGCTGGCAGAACTCAAGCCCGAGCTGGTCGCGAAATCCGCACCCCTGCTGGCGCTGCGCGGCGACGCCCTGCTCGCTACCAGCGACGCCGACGGCGCCAAGGCCGCCTACGATGCGGCGCTGGCGCTCGATCCGAACAGCGGTGCGGCGCTGACCGGCCTGGCGCGCCATGCCCTGGTCAAGAACGACCCGGCCGCGTCGCAGCGTTATGTTGCCGAGGCGATCGCGAAAGACAGCAAGAATCCGGAAGTCTGGATGTTCCAGGGCGGCATGCTGCGCGGCCTGAACAAGCCCGAGGAAGCCCTGGCTGCCTTCGACAAGGTACTGGCCCTGCGTCCGCAAGACCGCAACGCCAACCTGGAAAAGGCCTTCATTCGCATCAACCAGAAGAAGTTCGCCGAAGCGCGCACCGAAATCGGGGCCGCCCAGAAGCGCGCGCCGAACAGCCTGCTCGTCACCTACGGCCAGGCCCTGCTCGACCATAGTGAAGGCAAGAACAAGGAAGCGCGCGAAGCGCTCCAGCGCATCCTCAAAAGTGCGCCGAACCACATGCCGAGCGTGCTGCTGGCCGGTGCAGTCGAGCTGAACCTGAACGCGCCCGAGCAGGCGCAGATGCACCTGCGCAAATACCTGGAAATCGACAAGGACAACGTCTATGCGCGCAAGCTGATGGCGCAGGCGATGCTGAAGAATGCGCAGCCGGCCGACGCCGCCGCCATGCTGGCGCCGGCACTCACCGATTCGAAGGATCCGCAACTGCTGGCCCTGGCCGGCGAGTCCTACATGCAGGCGCGCGACTTCGGCAAGGCCACGACTTACCTCGAAAAGGCGACGCAGCTGGCGCCGGACGTGGCCGTGCTGCGCACCTCGCTCGGCATGTCGCGCCTGCAGCAGGGCGAAGCCGCCAAGGGCATCGCCGAACTGGAACGTGCCACCGAACTCGATCCGAAGTCGGAAGCCGCGCTGTCGGCGCTGGTTCAGGCCGAACTCGGCCTGAAACACTACGACAAGGCGCTGGCCGCGGTCACCAAGCTCGAGACCCTCAAGCCGGATGAACCGCAGACCTATAACCTCAAGGCCAACGTGCTGATCAACAAGGGCGACGTGGCGGGTGCGCGCGCTGCCTTCGAGAAGGCCTTGCAGGTCAAGCCGAACTTCTTCCCGGCGGCGGCCAGCCTGGCCAAGCTGGATCTGATCGAGAAGAAGCCGGAAGCGGCGCGCAAGCGCTTCGAAGCGATCCTGGAACAGGACAAGAAGAATTTCGGCGCCATGGGCGCGCTGGCCGAACTGGCCATGCTCGACAAGCGTCCCGAAGAAGCCACCACCTGGCTGGAAAAAGCGCAAGCCGAGAATCCGGATGCGATCGTACCGGTGCTCAAGCTGGGCCACCATTACCTGGCCACCAAGCAGGAAAAGAAGGCGCTGACGCTGGCGCGCAAGTTCCAGGCATCGAACCCGACCAATCCCGACCTGATGGATCTGCTGGGCCAGGCGCAGATTGCGAACGCCGACCAGCAGGGCGCGCTCGACAGCTACAGCAAGCTGGTCAACATGGCGCCGAAGTCGCCGCAGGCGCAGATCCGCCTGGCACAGGTGCAGAGCGAGCTGAAGAACGATGCCGGCGCCGCCGAATCGCTCAAAAAGGCCAGCGCCCTGGCGCCGAACATGCCGCAGCCACGCGTGGCCCAGGTCGAACTGGCAATGCGCCGCGGCCGCCACGACGAGGCTCTGGCCCTGACGCGCCAGATGCAGCAGGACGTGCCCGGCTCGCCGATCGGTTTCCTGCTCGAGGGCGACCTGCAGCAGACGCTCAAGAAACCGGCGCTGGCCGCCGCCGCTTACGACAAGGCCTTCGCCATCACCAAGTCGGGCGCCGTGCTGCTGCGCACCGCGCAGGCGCTCAGGCAGGCCGGCAAGGAGGCCGAAGCGAACGCGCGCGTCGCCCAGTGGGCCAAGGCGCACCCGGAAGACATGCAAGTGGCGATGTACATGGCCGAGTCGCACCTGGCGGCCAAGCAGTACAAGCCGGCCGCGGCCCTGCTGGAAGGGATCGTCAAGCGCATGCCGAACAATGGCGCGGCGCTCAACAACCTGGCCTGGGCCTACCAGCAGCAGAACGATCCGCGCGCACTGGCGACGGCCGAACAGGCATTCAAGGTCGCCGGCACCAATCCCGCGGTGATGGATACGCTGGGCTGGATGCTGGTGGAACAGGGCAATACCCAGCGCGGCCTGGAATTGCTGCAAAAAGCCGCCGCCACGCCGGCGGCGACGCCGGAAATCCGCTATCACCTGGCGGTCGCCCTGCATAAATCGGGCAATAAAACGGGCGCGCGCAAGGAACTGGAAACCCTGGTCGCGCAGAACCAGCCCTTCGCCCAATTGGAAGAGGCCCGTTCGTTGCTAAAAACGTTATAAGCGTCTACTATTTAAAATAAATAAAATCAACAGGCCCGCGCTTTTCGCCTGATGGAAAAAAGCGCGGCATAGGCCAAAAAAAGACGCCGCCCGTTTCGGACGGCGTCCCAGAACGAAGGTGTACCGCGATGACGAATCCCGACGAAGTGAAGGAACTAGACGAACGTACTGTCGAATTTCTATCGAACGCTCATGTGTCAGAGGATCGCGATAATATAGCGAACTCAGAATTAGAGGATGTTATCGTGAACCAAGATTCATATGGAATCCGGCTTACCGATACGGCGAAAGGACGCAATTCGGCCAGCATGCTGGTCAACAAGATGTATGCTTGGCGCGGCTATGCTGGCACGCACCAGTTCAGCGACGATCCCAATCGCATCACCCTGACTGCCACCGACAAAGGCGAAGTGGTAGGCACCCTGACGCTCGGTATCGATTCGCCGATTGGCCTGATGGCCGACCAGATTTTCAAGGAAGAACTCGACGCGCACCGTGCCCGCGGCGCCAAGCTCTGTGAATTCACCAAGCTCGCGTTCGACCCGACGGTGCGCTCGAAAACCTCGCTGGCCAACCTGTTTCACCTGGCGGTGATCTACGCCCGCGATATCCACGATTGCACCGATATCGTCATCGAAGTCAATCCGCGCCATCGCCGTTTTTATGAGCATATGCTCGGATTCAAGCGCGAAGGCGATTTGAAGGACAATCCGCGCGTGAATGCGCCGGCCTACCTGCTGCGCATCGAGCTGGCGTATGTCACCGAGCAGATTCAAAAGCACGGCGGCACCTTCAGCGAAGCGGCCACGGAGCGCTCGTTTTACCCGTATTTCTTCTCCCCGCGCGAAGAGCAGGGTATCATCAACCGCCTGCGCCGCATCGACGAACACCAGGCAGCCTGAATCACCGCTTCATGCCGGCATTGCCATCCCAGGCGGTGCCGGCGGGCGCCGCGCAAATGTGCCGCGAATTGCACCGATATGTGCGCCCAATTTTCGCCATCCGTCATTCACCGTCCACCGTCTTATTCCCTCGATGACCACTCCATTCCGCTATGAGCAGGCTTTTTCCCGAAATATTGGCTGGGTAACGCGGGAGGAGCAGGCGCGCTTGCGCAGCAAGCGGGTGGCGATTGCGGGTGGCGGCGGCGTCGGCGGCGTCCATGCGCTGACCCTGGCGCGCCTGGGCGTGACGAAATTCCGCATTGCCGACTTCGATACCTTCGACGTACCCAATTTCAATCGGCAAGTCGGGGCGATGGTCTCGACCCTGAACCAGCCGAAGGTCGAGGTCATCCGCCGCATGCTGCTCGACATTAATCCCGAATGCGAAGTCGAGATGTTCGAGCAGGGCATCAACGACGCCAACCTGAACGCTTTCCTCGAAGGCGCCGACATGTATGTCGACGCGCTCGACTTCTTCGCCTTCGACATCCGCCAGAAAACGTTCGCCCTGTGCGCCCGCCTCGGCATTCCCGCCAGCACCGTGGCGCCGCTGGGCATGGGCGCGGCCCTGCTCAACTTCCTGCCGGGCCAGATGACCTTCGAGGAATATTTCCAGTGGGGGGATTTGCCGGAAACGGACAAGGCCGTCCACTTCGTCGTCGGCCTGGCGCCAGCCGGCCTGCACCGTCCGTATCTGGTGGTGCCGGAAGCGGTCAATTTCGTCGAACGGCGCGGCCCTTCGACCATCATGGCTTGCCAGCTGTGCGCCGGCGTGATGGGTACCGAAGCCCTGAAAATCCTGCTGGGCCGTGGCCGCGTGCTGGCCGCGCCCTGGGGCATCCAGTTCGATGCCTACCGCAACAAACTGGTGCGTACCTGGCGTCCGGGCGGCAATAAAAATCCCCTGCACCGCCTGATGATCCGGATTGGCAAGAAACAACTGGCCAAGGACTTGGCCGCCGCGGGAGCGACAGCATGAACAAGAACATCGACGCGAGCACGATCGAGCAGATCCTCGACCTGGCGCGCTGGGCGCCCAGCGGCGACAACATGCAGACCTGGCGCTTCGAGATCGCCGGGCCGGCGCACCTGGCCGTGCACGCCTATGATACGCGCGACCATTGCGTCTACGACCTCGACGGCCACCCGAGCCAGATCGCCTTCGGCACCCTGCTCGAGACGATCGCCATCGCCGCCAGCGGCCACGGCCTGCGCGCCGACATCGTGCGCCGTCCGGAAGGCCGCGACACGCACCCGGTCTTCGACGTCCGCTTTGCCCATGATCCGGCCATCGCGCGCGACCCGCTGATCGACGTGATCAACGTGCGCACGGTGCAGCGCCGGCCGATGAAGACGACCCCGCTCACGCCCGAACACAAGCGCGTGCTGGAAGCGGCCGTCGGCCCCGGCTATGCGCTGACCTGGCTCGAGAGCCGCAGCGAGAAATGGCAGGCGGCCAAGCTGATGTTCAACAACGCGCGCCTGCGCCTGACGATGCCGGAAGCCTTCGAGACCCACCGCAGCATCATCGACTGGAACAATCCGACCCACAGTCCCGACAAGGTGCCGACCGGCGCCCTCGGCATCGACGCCATGACCCTGCAGTTGATGAAATGGGCGATGGTCAGCTGGCGCCGCATGTCGACCGTCAATACCCTGATGGGCACCTGGGCGCCGCGCCTGCAGATGGATCTGGCGCCCGGCATGGCCTGCGCCGCCCACTTCGTGCTCAAGGCGCGCACGGCACCGCGCTCGATCGACGACTACGTGGCCGCCGGCCGCGCGCTGCAGCGCTTCTGGCTGACGATGACGACGCTCGGCCTGTACATGCAGCCGGAGATGACGCCGCTGATCTTCTCGAAATACGCGCGCGAACAGACGCGCTTCACGGCCACGCCGAAGCTCAACGAGGCCGCGCAAGCGCTCCGCCGCGAGACCGAAGCCCTGATCTTCACCGACGCCCTGGCGCCGGTCTACATGGGCCGCCTCGGCTATGGCCCGGCGCCGCAGGCGCGCTCGCTGCGCCGTCCGCTGGCCGAACTGATGAAAAGCTGAGTTCGCCAAAACGGCGGCCGTAAAAAAAGCGGCGATGACCCGATGGTCGTCGCCGCTTTTTGCTTTCATTTCCCTACCTGGTAGATCTTGTTATTGTGATCGCCAGCGCTTGCCCAGCAACTCGCGTCTTAATTTATTTACAACAAAATGTCTCGCACGAGAAAGAGCGGGCAAGCCCGCTCTTTCTCTCACTACAAGGCCTGCTCAGAGGGCAATTAAGCCTTCTTCGCGCGCTTGCGGCTCACGACGCCAGCGCCCAGCATGGCGATGCCGAACAGGGCCAGCGAACCTGGCTCTGGCACTTCAGCCAGCTTGAACTGACCGTTGTTGCTGACGAAGAAGTAGCCTGGGGTGTTGGCGTAGGCTTGGCCGTTGCAACCGTTGCCGGTGAAGCCAGCGTATTCGCAAGCGACTTCGCTCACCAGGGTATCGGTTGGCTTGCCAACAGTGTTAGCGTTGGTGAACGCGAAGGCCATGATCGATTCCATCGACAGGTCGTCGCCGTTTTCACGGAAGAAGTAACCTGCGTCCAGTGCGCCTTTTTCGGCACGTGCGTACACGGTGACTTGACCGTTGTTGGTTGGCGAGCCGCTGGCATCGACCAGACCGCCGCCGCCGGCCATCACGGTGAAGACAGCGATTTCGTTGCCCAGGTTGGCGCCATAGATGCCGTTGGTCGTCGAGTACTGGTTGGTTTCGTTCTGGTACATCTTGATGGTGCCACCGGTGAAGGTGAACGCGCCGCTGAAGTTACCGGTGCCGGTTGCCTGGAAGGTAGCCGAGATATTGCCGCCAGCGAAATTGTCGTCGAAGTCCTGGCCGTTGCTGTCCGCTTGCTTGATGTTGAACACAGCGTGTTCGGTGAACGAGAAGCTCGAACCGCCGGTTGGGTTGATCTGGATGAAAGCGTTGCCGTTCACGTCCAGGTATTCGTTGACGGTTTGGCCAGCTGCGAAGCCGCCGCCGTTCGGATTGAAGACCCAGTCGTTGATCACGGTGGCAGCATTGGCGCTACCGGCGAAGGTCATTGCAACAGCTGCGGCGCAAGCCAGTTTCTTCACAAATTTCATAATTCAATTCCTCGCTTAGTTGATGGTGTGGGCAAACACATCCTCCTTGTAGCAAGCACCGTGCCAGCATCACTAAATGCTTTGGAATCAATTACTTATTGCTCATCCTTAGAGTCCCCTCAACTGATGTGTAAAAAATGCCGACAGCATTTTTTCACAAAAAATTCTTATAGGAATTATAATGCTTTTTAGACATGTTTCCTAAGAAGATTTAACATTTCGAGGAGACAAGAAAGCTTTCTGGAACAGATGGCGCGACAGCATCAGGGGGGGCATACGCAGCCAATTGCCGCGTATATAGAGCAATCCCTCGCACACGGGGCCGAGCGCGCCGGCGCTTCCGGGCAGAGGAGGCCGCAGCACCGTGCGGAACAATCCGTCCATCAGCGCCAGCAGGGGATGAGGCGGCTGCCCTGCCCGCGCCTCCTGCAGCGTCGCCGCCGGCACCGGTGTGCCGAGCAGCTGTGCGCAGTAGCGCAGCGCATAAAACAGAGGACGCCCCAGTTCCAGCTGGCGCGCGCGTGCCGGCAGCGCCTGCCAGAAACCGGGCTCCGTGGCCGCGAAATGGCAAATCAGCCGGTGCAGGTCGAACAGGTCGCGCAGGCCGTGCTTGAACTCGCCTTCATAGAACAGGTGGGTGGCACTGTGCAGCACCATGTCGCAGGGCGCCAGCACCTGCACGCCCTCCAGTCCAGGGACGGCACGGGCAGCGGCGCGCAGCAGCGCCGGATCCGGCCGCACGGCCGCCGTCTCCGGCAGGATCGCATGGTGGACGTCGACGGCAGTGCCGCGGCGCATGTGCTGCATCGGCGGCAGCTCGTGCATCCATTCGCGGTAGTAGCGCTGGTCGTAAGCATCGTGGTGGCTCGAGGCCCAGCCGTGCAGCATGAATACACTTTCGACCTCGCCCAACGCGGTTTTCGGCACCAGCAGGTCGATATCGGAAAACAGGCGTCCCGCTGCCGCCGGCAGCCCGGCCGCGACATAGGCCGTGCCCTTGAGCAGGATCAGCGGCAGGCCGGTCGTGTGCAAGGCGCGCTGCACCTGCTGCACCTCGAAGCGCACCGCCTGCGTATGGCGCTCCCAGGCCGTGCGCGACCAGGCCAGGCGGCGCTGCACGCGCGCCGGCAGAGCCGCCAGCAAGCCGTGCTCCTCGGCCAGCAGGGACAAGGTGGCGCCCATGTCGGCCGCCCCCGCTTGGCGCAGCAGCAGTTCCCAGCCGGGCGCGTCCAGCGCCGCCATCGACGGCGGATCGCGCAATACCCGGGTCAGCAGGGGCAAGGCCGTCATCGGCGCCCCGCCAGCAATTGCTCGAACACGTCCATGGCGTCGTCGAGGGTGCCGTAGCTGAAATCGAAGGTGCGGGTCTGCTCGATGGTGCGCGCCGCCGTCGTGAAACCGGCGGCGCCCAGCAGGCTGTAATTGAAGGCGTTCTCTGCCAGACGCAGGTGGGCGCGCGCCTGCGGCACCGGCGCCAGTTCGGCCGGCGCGCCGGCGCGCCATTTCGGGAAGACGATCCAGGCCGGCCGGGCCGGCTCGTGGGCCCGGGCGACGCTGGCGTCGGGCGCGCGCAGGTGCGCCACTGTTCCCTTCAGGGTGTCGGTGACCGGCGGCGACAGGTGCATGCCGGGCGCCCAGGCGCGGATGACGTCGATCGAGGCATTTTTCAGGCTGACCGGACGCGGCACCGGATCGATGCGGCCATCGTCGACCCGGATCAGGGTCAATTCGTCGGACAATAAACGCCAGCCGCGCGCCACCAGGGCCGCGCACAGGGTGCTTTTGCCGGAGCCCGCTGGGGCCGGCAAGATGACGGCCGCGCCCTCGCGCTCGACCACGGCGGCGTGGATCACCAGCCAGGAATGGGCGTGGTTCGAGATGCACCAGTTCATCGCCCATTCGAACATGGGATAAGTTTGATCGAGCGGCAGCGGCTGGAAAGGCGCCAGGCCGTCGTAATGGAAATAGACTTGCGGCTTGATCAGGCGGCGCAAGCCGCGCGGACTGCGCAGCAGCACGTCGAAATCGGCCGGCGTGTCGGCGTCCATCAAGGGATAGGCGCCATACATCCGCTCCAGCGCCACGGCCAGGGCCGGCAAGCTGCTGTGGATGCAGGCCACGAAGGGGCCGGTCTGCAGGCGCAGCCCGGCGCCACGCAGGCGGGCGGCCACGGCCTCCTGGCCGAGTTGGGCAACCGTCAGCATGCCTGGGCTTCGACCAGGTGCAGCGCGCCGAGTTCGGCCAGGGCGCCGCCCAGCAACGAGCGCTCGGCGTCGGGATCCGGGTCGTCCAGGCGCACGGGCAGGATGGCGTCTTCCGGATCGAGGCCAAGCGCGGCCGCCAGCGCCGGCGCCGATTGCGGCGCCGCTTGCAGCAGGCGCAGCAGTTCGAAAGTGAAATCGTCGAGCAGGTGGGTGTCGCCCGACAAGTCGTTATAGATGACGCATTCGCCGTCCCAGCAGCGGTGCAGCAGGCGCTGGCCGGGGGCCAGGCGCCATATGACGGAGCAACTCATGCGGTCAGATCAGAAGCGGAAGCGGAAGCGGAACTAGTAGCCGTTGGTACGGAAGGTCGTGCGCAGGTAGTCGAAAATCGTGGTGCGCGACCAGGACTTCATCTTCGGCCCGGGAGTGAACGAGCCCTTGCCGGCGTACTGGTTCCAGATATCGACGACGCGTTCCGGCGACAGCACCGGGTTGCCCTGCTGGGTCACGCGCGCATTCAGCCAGGCGGCGATGCACAGGCGCGAGATACCGCTCGGATCGGCGTTTTTGACGCTTTGCTTTTCACGGGCCAGCACGTCGTACAAGGAGATGTTGGCCAGGCCGCTGTAACTGCCTGGACAATTAAATACCTTGATGAACTTGACGTCCGGATTGGCAAATGCCCGCGAGTTCCAGCGGGTGCGGTTATTTTCCCAGTATTGCGGATCTTCATTGCTGAGGCAGGAGCGCAGCGGATTCAGGCTCGTTCCCATCGACAGCGACGTAAAACCGGACGGCGACACGCATTTGCCGTAGGTCGCCATTGCCGGCTGGCTCTGCAGCGTCAGGATAACACCGGTCGCGCCGGCGCCGGCACGGGTGAAGCGGCGCCGCGCCAAACCCTTCGCGTCAAGAGGAGGAAGAGGCGTGGCCTGGGTGTCGGATGACTGGGGAGGGTTTTGTTCTTGATCCATAAACATGTTTCCTGAGTCTAGAAAGTATGCCACACCCATACAGGCATCGGGGCTTTTACTAGCATAGCAAAATTCATACCAAGAATCATTCGTTGACTAAATGCAACAACGAATCAAGCACTTAGCCCTGCACTGTCAGTTGGAAGTCCCAAAAGCGACGGCGCCCGCAGGCGCCGCTGTAAGAAAAACCGACAGTCAAATTCGCTTAGAAGAAGCTTTCCGGGATCACCAGGATGTCGCCCGGGCGCATCGGCATGTTGGCCGAAATGTCGCCGTCCTTGATCAGGTCGTCCAGGCGCACGTTCAGTTTTTCCTGCTTGCCGCCGACGTTGCGGATGACGCTGGCGCGGTTGCCCGAGGCGAATTCGGTGACACCGCCGACGGCGATCAGCACGTCCATCAGCGACATGTCGCGGCGGTAGGCCAGCGCTTGCGGCTTGGCGGCCTGGCCGATCACGCGGATCTGGTCGCCGTAATTGCCGACGAAGCCGGTCACGACAACGGTGACGACGGGCTGCTGGATGAACTTGGCCAGGGCCTTTTCGATGTCGCGTGCCAGTTCGGTCGAGGTTTTACCCGCGGCCGGCAGGTCTTCGACCAGCGGAGTCGTGATCTTGCCGTCCGGACGCACCGGCACCGACATCGACACCTCGGGATTGCGCCAGACGATGATGTTGACGGAGTCGCCAGGCCCGATCAGGTAATCGGCAGGCGCGGCGCCGGCCATGGCGGCGGCCGAAGGCGCCGGCGGCTTGTTCCACATCGCGCAGCCGGAAACGGCCAGGGCGCAGGCGGTGGCCAGGGCCAGTTTCGTCAGATTCGTCGAGATCTTGCTCACGTCATTCCCCTTCATGACAGCAGCGACCGGCAGTGCCAGGCTGTTGTTATAGCAAATCAAAAATTGTTATTTAGCCATCAAAACGGGAATATTGTATCTCAATCATGCTTCCGCGAAAGGCGTGCACGATTGAAATAATTTCTTTTCACTTTTGCTGCAACAGTTCCTGCACATACCGGGCGGGGATCGCATACGAGATTCCGCTGGGACTGGTGATCGCCGTTTCCTTCAGCCCTTTGACGAATACCATATTGATGACCCCCAGCACGGCGCCGCTCTCGACGTCGACCACCGGGCTACCGCTGTTGCCGGGATAGGCCGTACCGTCGAGCTGGAAGATTTTCATGGGATCGCGCTGCAATTGGGTGATCGCGCGTGCGTCCAGGCGGCGCGAACTGATCGACGGCATCACGATCGGCGTGATCGCCGACAGCGTGGCGCGGTGGGTGACGTGGTTCAGGCCCAGCACCATCCCGAGCGGAAAGCCCGTAAACGCCAGCGCCTGCCCTTCGGCGGCGCCGTTCGAATCGCCGATGGCCAGCGCCGGCAGCGGCGGGCCGTCGATCAGGCGCAGGTGGGCGAGATCGTGGGCGCGGTCGAGCGCCACCAGGCGCGCCGCGCGGAAACGGAAATCCTGGCCAGCGCCGACCACCACGCCCAGCGTTTCCATCTTCTCGGTATCGAGTGTCATCGGCACGACATGGGCGTTGGTAATAATGCTCAGGCCGTCGCCCACGGCAAAGCCCGTACCCGAGAACATCACGGAGGGGCTGCGTGTCTTGAGGAAACTG
Organism: Massilia sp. Leaf139; assembly: GCF_001424165.1. Lineage (GTDB taxonomy): Bacteria > Pseudomonadota > Gammaproteobacteria > Burkholderiales > Burkholderiaceae_D > Telluria. The sequence continues at coordinate 76,754 of NZ_LMOJ01000025.1, read as the reverse complement.
CCGACGCCGACAATGGCCGGTTTGATGGCGGCGATGGTGCGCACCAGGCCATCGGCGCGTGCCGGCAGGGCAACTGCCAGGGCCGCCAATGCGAGGCCGGCGGCAAGCGCGCGGCGTCGTCGTGGCCACTTGATCATGTGGCATTCACTATTTCGAATAGGAATCAATCGTGCAGGCCTCTTTGCAAATTAAACATTACAATACAACAGCTTGATGTTACGCAAAGCTACTGTCGGACTTCTCTGGCGACAGTGATTTGCTCCCCACCTCATGCTTGATGAAGTGCAACATTTTCACTGTTTTAGCTTGTCCGGCGGCAATAATAACGCTGAAAGGGATGGGCGGCAGCGGAATTTGACATTGCATGCCGGCATTTGTGTTGTAACGGGTGCTAACCGGCGCCTTTATTACCACAATTTTCCGACACGCAATTGCAATTGCACAAACTACAAGCGATGATGCGTGTTCTTTTGTGATTGTTCCCGCCTGGCCGAGCGCCGGGCGTTCATGGCGAGACTGACGAGATGGCAGAAATACAAGCCCTAATCCTGAATTTCCTCAAGGCCCTTGGTAAATACCGCTGGCATGCGGTCACCATCGCCTGGCTGGTGGCACTGATCGGCTGGGCCATCGTGCTGCGCTTGCCGAACACCTATGAAACCTCGGCCCGGGTGTATGTCGACACCCAGAGCATCCTGAAACCCCTGCTGTCGGGCATGACCACCCTGCCCAACCTGGATCAGCAGGTGATGTTCATGCGCCAGACCCTGATCAGCCGTCCGAACGTCGAACGCGTCATGCGCGACACCGACCTCGACGTCAAGGCGACCAACAGCGCCGAGAAGGAAAAGATGGTCGAAGATCTGATGAAGAAGATCAAGATCGCCGGCACCGAGCGCGACGACATCTACACCATCAGCTATACCTCGACCGATGCCAAGCTGGGCAAGGACGTCGTGCAGTCGCTGCTGACGATCTTCGTGGAAGGCAGCTTCGGCGGCAAGAAGCAGGATTCCGACAAGGCGGTGCAGTTCATCGACGACCAGATCAAGAGCTATGAAGAGAAGCTGGCCGCGGCCGAGAATGCGCTGAAGGAATTCAAGATCAAGAACATGGGCTTGCTGCCGCGCGAAGGCGGCGACTGGAGCGCCCGCGTGGCCTCCGCCACCGACGCGCTGAGCCAGGCGCGCCTGGAGCTGGCCGAAGCGGAACAGTCGCGCAACGCCATCCGTCGCCGCATGACCGGCGGCGGCAAGGAAGGCGGCGGCATGGTCGACCCGGAACTGGAAAGCCGCATCGCCGCCGCCCAGAAAAACCTCGACAACCTGCGCCTGCAATACACCGAGGAACACCCGGACATCATCGCCACGCGCCGTCTGGTCGGCCAGCTGCAGGCGCAAAAGAAGGAAGAGATGAAGAAGGGCCGTCCGGATCCGAACGCCGCCGCCAGCCCGATGATGCAGCAGCTGAGCGTGTCGCTGTCGGATGCCGAATCGCGCGTTGCCGCCCTGCGCGCCCGCGTCAACGAATACCAGACCCGCGTGACGACCCTGCGCAGCCAGAGCGCAACGGCGCCGGAAATCGAGGCCCAGCTGGTGCAGCTGAACCGCGACTACACGGTCAACCGCGAAAACTACCAGCAACTGCTGCAGCGCCGCGAGCAGGCCAAGCTGTCGGGCGACCTGACCTCGGCCACCGACATGTTGTCCTTCCGCGTGATCGAGCCGCCGCTGGCCGCCACCAAGCCGAGTGGCCCGAACCGCCTGGCCCTGTTCTCCGGCGTGTTCGCGCTGGCCCTGGCCGCAGGCTTGATCGGCGCCTTCCTGATGAGCCAGGTGCGCCCGACCTTCCTCAGCCATGCGACGCTGCGCGACGTGACCGGTTTCCCGGTGCTGGGTTCGATCAACATGCACTGGACGGACGGCCAGAAAGTGCTGCGCAAACGCCGCCTGGTCGGCGTCGGCGCCGCCGTGCTGGTGCTGATCGGCGCCTATGCCGTGGGGATGGCCACCATGCTGGCGCGCGCCAGCGCTTGAGCAGGCTAAAGCGCCTGACGCCGTAACGCACAATATTAGGAGCGAACGTGAGCATTATCGAAAAAGCGGCAAGCCGCATTGACCAGACCCGCGCAGCGGCCCCGCCCCCCGCCGTCGTCGAGCACGACGGCCAGGCCATCGTCCTCGAAGCGCAGACGCCGGCCGCCGCCGTCCACAGCGCGCCCGCGGCACCGGCCGCACGCGCGGAAGCGCCGGCCGTCACTGCGCCCGCCGCTGCCCCGGCCGCCCCGAGCGTCGCCGCCGCAGCAGCGGCAGCGCGCGCCGAGCTGCCCCGCACCGAAGCACCTGGCGTCGCCACGCCGCGCGTCGCTACGCCAGGCGTCGCTACGCCGCGCAAGACGGCACCGAAGCCGGGCGTGCGCAAGGTCGACCTCGACCTGGCGCGCATGCGCGACGCCGGCATGGTCACCGCCGCCAGCGGCCGCACCGGCCTGCTGGAAGACTTCCGCGTCATCAAGCGCCCGCTGCTCAAGCAGGCCTTCAGCGAGAACACCCAAGGCCGCCCGAACAACCTGATCATGATCACCAGCTCGCTGCCGGGCGAAGGCAAGACGTATTGCGCGATCAACCTGGCCATGAGCATCGCCATGGAACTCGACCACACGGTGCTGCTGGTCGACGCCGACGTCGCCCGTCCGTCGGTGCTGCGCACGCTCGGCCTGCCGGCCCAGCGCGGCCTGATGGACATCCTCGTCGACGACAAGCTCGACCTGTCGGACGTGATGCTGCGCACGAATGTCGACACCCTTAGCATCCTGCCGGCCGGCACCAGCACGCCGCGCGCGACCGAACTGCTGGCCAGCTCGACGATGAGCAACCTGGTCAACGAGATCGCGCACCGCTATCCCGACCGCATCATCATCTTCGATTCGCCGCCGCTGCTGCTGACGAGCGAATCGCGCGTGCTGGCCGGTCACATGGGCCAGATCGTGATGGTGGTCGAGGCCCAGGGCACGACCCAGCACGCCGTCAAGGAAGCGCTGCGCCAGCTGGAAGGCTGCAGCAATGTCAACCTCATCTATAACAAGGCGCGGGACATCCCGGGGATCGAAGAGACGTATGACTATCACTACGGCTAAGCGCAACACGGCACGCCTGCCGCGGCTGGCGCCGCTGGCAGCCTTGCTGATGGTGGCGTTGCCGGCTCAGGCCCAGTGGAAAGTCACGCCTTCGCTGTCGCTGACCGAAACCTATACCGATAACGTCGCCCTCCAGAGCGACGCCAACAAGCAGGCCGAGTGGGTCACCGAAGCGACGCCGGGCATTACCGTGCTCGGCCAGAATTCGCGCGTGCAGCTGAGCGCCCGCGCGCGTGCCTCGTTCTACAAGTACAGCGGCGGCGAACCCATCGGCACGCGCAGCAACAACAGCCAGTACGACGCCAACGGCCGCCTCAAGGTGGTCGACGAGCTGCTGTATGTCGACGCCTTCGCCAGCGCCGGTTCGCGCGCGGTGTCGGCCTTCGGCCCGCGCAGCGCCAACGGCTTCAGCGACGAGAACACCACCGACGTCTCGACCTGGCGCATCAGCCCCTACCTGACGCGGCGCTTCGGCAACTTCGCCGCGGCGACGCTGCGCTATACCCACGACAGCACCAAGACCGACAATTCGGTGTTCGGCAACAGCAGCGCCGACGGCGTGATCTTCGACCTCGGCAGCGGCCGCGCCTGGCGCGACATCGGCTGGAACCTGCGCTATGCGCGCCAGGACGTGACGACCGACGAGTTCGGCGACACCTCGTCGGAAAACGCGCTGCTGGGCCTGAGCTACCGCGTGCACCGCACGCTGCGCCTGACCGCCAGCGCCGGCTACGACCGCTACGACTACCAGGCACTGGGCGGACGCACGTCCGGCGCCAGCTGGTCGGCCGGCTTCGGCTGGAATCCGTCGCAGCGTACCTCGGTCGAGCTCAGCGCCGGGCGCCACTACCTGGGCAATACCGGCTCGCTGGCAGCCTCGCACCGCAGCCGCCACACGGTCTGGCGCCTGGGGTATGCCGATTCGGTGACGACCACGCGCCAGCAGTTCGCGCTGCCGCAGGCGGTCGACACGGCCTCGCTGCTCGATTCGCTGTTCGCCGTGACGATTCCCGATCCGTTCGCGCGGCGCCAGGCGATCGAAGCCTACCTGCGCGCCACTGGCTTGCCGTCGAGCCTAGCGGACGAGGTGAACTACCTGACCAACCGCTACTTCCGCCAGAAGCAGGCGCAGGCCTCGTTCGCCTTCAACATGCGCGCCCACAGCTCGGTCGTGTCGGCCTTTGCCACCGAGCGGCTCGCGCTGTCTTCGGGCGAAGCCGACAGCGGCCTGCTCGGCAGCCAGCTGTTCGCGCTCAACGACAATGTGCGCCAGTTCGGCCTGAGCGCCTCGCACAGCTACCGCCTGAACGCACTGTCGAGTGCCTCGGCGACGCTGCTGGCAACGCGCGACCGCTCGCTCACCACCAGTATCGAGCAAGACCAGCAGAGCCTGCGCCTGTCGCTGACGCGCCGCTTCAGCCGCAATCTGCTCGGCGTCGTCGAACTGCGCCACGCGCGCGGCGACCGCGCCCTGTTCGGCGGCTCGCGCTACACGGAAAACGCGGTCAGCGCGACCCTTTCAGCCCAGCTTTAAGCGGAGTGACACGATGTACGAAGCATATTATGGATTTACCGCCAAGCCTTTCCAGCTGCGCCCCGACCCGCACTTTTTCTTCGGCAGCAAGGGCCACAAGCGCGCCATGGCCTATCTCGAATATGGCCTGTCGCAGGGAGAAGGTTTTATTGTCGTGACCGGCGAAGTCGGTGCCGGCAAGACGACGCTGGTACGCAACCTGTTCAATAAACTGCCTTCCGACCAGATCGTCGCCGCCCACATCGTCAACACCCACCTCGATCCGGACGACACCCTGCGCATGGTGGTCTCGGCCTTCGGCCTGCCGTACGAGGGCGCCAGCAAGACCGACCTGCTCACCCGCCTCGAACAGTTCCTGCATACGGTCGACCGCCAGGGCAAGCGCGCCCTGCTCGTCATCGACGAGGCGCAGAACCTGAACCCGAAGACGGTCGAGGAACTGCGCATGCTGTCGAACTTCCAGACCGACGACAAGTCGCTGCTGCAGACCTTCCTGCTCGGCCAGCCCGAGTTCCGCGGCACCCTGCACAGCCCGAGCATGCAGCAACTGCGCCAGCGCGTCATCGCCAGCTACCACCTGGGCCCGATGGATGCGCCGGAAACGCGCGCCTACATCGAGCACCGCCTGCACACGGTCGGCTGGAACGGCGACCCGGCGTTCGACGACGGCGCCCACGCCGCCATCTACGCCTACACCGGCGGAATCCCGCGCAAGACCAATACCCTGCTCGACCGCGTGCTGCTGATGGGCTACCTGGAAGAACTGCACGAGTTCAACGAGGGCCACATCCAGACCGTGATCGCCGACCTCAGCGAAGAGTTCCAGCTGCCCGAAGTGATGGGCACCCCGGCCGCCGGCATCGGCGCAGGTCTGGATGGACAGCTCCTCGCCGACGGCATGGGCGGCATGCCGGAACGCCGCGCCAGCGCCGAAGTGCTCGACGAACGCATGATGCGCCTCGAAAAATCGATCGTCTCGGTACTGTCGATCCTGAAGAAAATCGTCGCCAACCCGCAGAACGGCGTGCAGGCGACCCACCACGCGGATACCCCGGAATGAAGATGCAGACTCCCGCAGCCCGGCCGCAGCGCCAGCCGGGCGAGCGCATTCGCAACGCCATGACCTGCGACGTCGAGGACTATTTCCAGGTCTCGGCGTTTGCGCCCTACATCAGCCGCGAGAGCTGGCCGACGCGCGAATGCCGCGTCGAGGCGAATATCGAGCGCATCCTGGCCCTGTTCGAGAAGAACGACGTCAAGGGCACCTTCTTCACCCTCGGCTGGATCGCCGAACGCTATCCGCAGATGGTGCGCCGCATCGTCGCCGCCGGCCACGAACTGGCCAGCCACGGCTACGGCCACCTGCGCGCCTCGGACCAGAGCCGCGCCGAATTCGACAACGACATCCGCAGCGCCAAGGCCCTGCTGGAAGACATCGGCGGCCAGCAGGTGCTCGGCTATCGCGCCCCGAGTTTCTCGATCGGAGAAGGCAACCTATGGGCGCTCGACGCCCTCACCGAAGCGGGTTACCGCTACAGCTCGAGCATCTACCCGATCGCCCACGACCACTACGGCATGCCGGACGCGCCGCGCTTCGCCTTCTATCCGAACGGCCCCGACGGCCTGCTGGAAGTGCCGATCACGACGGCCATGCTGGGCAACCGTAAACTGCCGGCCGGCGGCGGCGGCTACTTCCGCCTGCTGCCGTATGCGCTGTCGCGCTGGATGGTCAAGCGTGTCAACGAGATGGACAACGAGCCGGCCCTGTTCTACTTCCATCCGTGGGAAGTCGACCCGGGCCAGCCGCGTCCGGAGGGTCTGGGCGCCAAGGCGCGCTTCCGCCACTACATCAATATCGCGCGCACGGAAGGGCGAATCGCCGCCCTCGCCCGCGATTTCGCGTGGGACCGGATGGATCGCATTTTCCTGAACAAGCCATGAATTCGATCATCGAGGGCGCGTTGCAGCGCAAGCTGGCCGCAGATCAGGCCGAGGAAGCCGAGGCGGCCAAGCCGGATCTGCTGCTGCTGGTGCACCGCATCCCCTACCCGCCGAACAAGGGCGACAAGATCCGCTCGTACAACCTGCTCAAGCACCTGGCGACGAAGTACCGGGTGCACCTGGCGACCTTTGTGGACGATGCCGACGACTGGCAGCACGTGCCGGCGGTCGAGGCGCTGTGCGCCAGCAGCCATTTCGTCAAGCTCGATCCGCTCAAGGGCAAGCTGCGCAGCGTGAAGGCGCTGGCGACGGGCAAATCGCTGTCGCTCGAATACTATCGCGACGCCGGCATGAAACGCTGGGTGGCGCGCACCATGCGCCAGCAGGGCATCGCGCGCGTGATGACCTTCTGCTCGGTGATGGCCCAGTACGCCGATGACTTCCCGGCCGCGCGCCGCGTGATCGACTTCTGCGACGTCGACTCCGACAAATGGCGCCAGTACGCCGAAAAGAAGAAGTGGCCGATGAGCTGGGTGTACCGCCACGAGGCGAAGAGCCTGCTCGACTACGAGCGCAAGGTCGCCAATGAATTCGACGCGTCCCTGTTCGTCTCGGGCCCCGAGGCCGAACTGTTTCGCACGCTGGCGCCGGAAAGCCGCAGCAAGATCGGCCACTTCAGCAACGGCGTCGACACCGAGTATTTCAGCCCGCTGCGTGCCTACGACAATCCGTATGCCGCCGGCGAGCAGGCGCTCGTGTTCACCGGCGCGATGGACTACTGGCCGAACATCGATGCGGTGAAATGGTTCGCCGAGCACGTGCTGCCGCGCGTGCGCGCCGCCGTGCCGGGCGCGCGCTTCTACATCGTCGGCTCGCGTCCGGCGCCGGAAGTGCAGGCGCTGGCGGGCGAAGGCATCGTCGTCACCGGCACCGTGCCCGACGTGCGGCCGTATCTCGCCCACTGCGTCGCCGCGGTGGCCCCGCTGCGCATCGCGCGCGGCATCCAGAACAAGGTGCTCGAAGCGATGGCGATGGCCCGTCCGGTGGTCGCGTCGCCCCAGGCCTATGAGGGCATCGATGCCGTCAATGGCCGCGAGCTGGTCGTCGTCGACGCGCCCGCCGACTATGCCGAGCGCGTGATCGAGCTGCTGCGCACTCCCCACCCGAGCATGGGCCAGGCCGCGCGCGCCAGCGTCGAGCGCCGCTACAGCTGGACCGCCCACCTGTCCCCGATCGAAGCGAGGTTTGAATGCTGATGAACGAACATCCGGCCCTGGCCGGCGCAGCGCCCGGCCGCCTGTCGGTGCCGAAGATCGGCATCCTCGTCGCCGCCTGCGTGGCGCTGCTGCTGCTGTACTGGAGCACGGCCGCCTCGATGGTCGCGGTCTGGAACAGCTCCGAAACCTTCGCCCACGGCTACGCCATCGTGCCGATCAGCCTGTGGCTGATCTGGCGCCGGCGCGAAGTGTTCGGCCGCATCCCGGCCGTGCCCTACTGGCCGGCCCTGGCCGTGCTGGCCCTGTGCGGCGCCGGCTGGCTGCTGGCGCGCGCGGGCGAGGTGCAGGTCGTCATGCAATACGCCTTCGTCGCCATGTTCCCGGTCGTGGCCCTGGCCGTGCTGGGCCGGCGCCTGGCCGGCGCGCTGGCCTTCCCGCTGCTGTTCCTGCTGTTCGCGGTGCCCTTCGGCGAAGTGTTCGTCCAGCCCCTGATCAATTTTACGGCCGACTTCACGATCGCCATGGTGCGCGCCACCGGCATTCCGGTGCTGCGCAACGGCACCATGTTCGAACTCCCGACCGGCAACTGGTCGGTGGTCGAAGCCTGCAGCGGCGTGCGCTACCTGATCTCGTCGATCACGCTGGGTTGCCTGTACGCCTACCTGAGCTACCGCTCGACCACCCGGCGCGCGCTGTTCATCGGCCTGTCGATCGTGGTGCCGATCGTCGCCAACGGCCTGCGCGCCTATATGATCGTCATGATCGGCCACATGAGCGGCATGGAGCTGGCGACCGGCGTCGACCACCTGATCTACGGCTGGCTGTTCTTCGGCCTGGTCATGTTCATCATGTTCTGGATCGGCAGCTACTGGCGCGAGGACGACGCGGCGCCCGCCGCCGCCGCCGTCGCTGGCCGCCCGGCGGGTGCGCTGGCGGCGCGTCCGATCACCGGCGTGGCCATCGCCGCGCTGCTGGTGGCCGCGCTCTGGCCGGCCCTCGGCGTCGTCAGCGACAAGGCGTCCTACAATCCGGCGCCGGTGCGCCTGGACGGCGCGCGCCTGGCCAGCACCCCGAGCGGGGAAGCGGCCTGGAAGCCCGAATTCCTGGCGCCCGACGCCGCCCTCGGCGGCCGGTACACGGCCGCCGGCGCACCGATTCACCTGAACGTGCTGTACTACCGCAACCAGGGCCCGGGCAAGCGCCTGATCAGCTCCGTCAACCGGGTCGACAACCGCGACGCCAAGTTCCAGCAGGTCGGCTCGAGCGGCCGCCTGGAAGAGATCGGCGGCCGGAAGCTGGCGCTGCGCGAAACCCGCGTCAAGGGCCCGGACGGCAACTACCTGGTCTGGCACTGGACCTGGGTCGACGGCCAGTTCATCGCCAACGATTACCTCGGCAAACTGCGCCAGGCGCAAGCCAAGCTGATGATGCACGGCGACGACGGCGCCGCCCTGATGGTCGCCACCCCGGTCGGCGAGCAGGCGGACACTGCGCGCGCCGCGCTGCGCACCTTCCTGGCAGCGAACCTGGCGCCGCTGCAGGCAACGCTCGAGGCGGCACGGGAACACTGAACCATGGCTGTCACGAAGAACCGGCCAGTGCAAACGCCACTGGTCGTGCACCTGATCTACCGGCTCGACTTCGGCGGGCTGGAAACCCTGCTGGTCGACTGCATCAACCACATGCCGCCGGAACGCTACCGCCACGCGATCGTCTGCCTGACCGACTACACCGCCTTTGCCGACAAGATCACGCGGCCCGGCGTGGCGCTGTTCGCGCTGCACAAGCAGCCGGGCCTGGGCCTGGGCATCCACGTCCAGTTGTTCAAGCTGCTGCGCAAGCTGCGCCCGGCCATCCTGCACACCTATAACTTCGCCTGCGCCGAATACGCCGTGCCGGCCTGGGCCGCCGGGGTGCCGGTGCGCATCCACGCCGAGCACGGACGCGACGCCAGCGACCCGCAGGGCCTGAACCGCAAGCACAATTTTCTCCGGCGCGCACTGGTGCCCTTCATCGACCGCTATGTGCCGGTCTCGCACGACCTGGCGCGCTGGTTGCAAAACGTGGTCAACATTCCGGCCCCGAAGCTCGAACTGATCATGAACGGCGTCGACACCGTGCGCTACGCGCCGCAGCTGCCGGTCGCCTCGACGCCGTGGGCGACTGATGCTGTTCGCCCATTTGTGATCGGCACCGTCGGCCGCCTGCAGGACGTCAAGGATCAGGCGACCTTGATCGCCGCCTTTGCCCTGCTGTGCGCACGCCGTCCGGAAGCCCGCAACGGCCTGCGCCTGGCGGTCGTCGGCGACGGCCCGCTGCGCGCGCGCCTGGAACAAAAGGCGCAGGAGGCCGGCGTGGCGGATCTGGTCTGGTTCCCGGGCGCGCGCAACGACATTCCGGAACTGATGCGCAGCTTCGACCTGTTCGCCCTGTCCTCGATCGCCGAGGGCACGCCGGTAACCCTGCTGGAGGCCATGGCCTGCGCCCGCCCGGTGGTGGCGACGCAGGTCGGCGGCATTCCGGAAGTGGTGCAGGACGGCGTCAACGGCGCCCTGGTGCCGGCCTCCAACCCGCAGGCACTGGCCGATGCCCTGGCCGCGTACGTGGACGATGCGGCACGCGTGGCCGCCCATGGCGCCGCCGCGCGCGAAACGATCGAGCGCCATTACAGCGTTGCAGCCATGGTCGGCGCCTATACGGCCCTGTACGGCCAGCTGTGCAATTCCAAGACAACTTTTAAAGAAATCACCCAACCATGTGCGGAATCGTAGGCATTTTTGACCCGCGCGGCGCGCGCTCGTTCGACCGCGCCGTCCTCCAGCGGATGAACCAGACCCAGTTCCACCGCGGCCCCGTCGAGGGCGACGTCTACCTGGAACCGGGCGTCGGCTTCGGCCACCGCCGGCTGTCGATCATCGACCTGGCCGCCGGCCAGCAGCCGCTGTTCAACGCAGACCGCTCGGTCGTCACCGTGTTCAATGGCGAGATCTACAACTTCCGCGAACTGACCAAAGAGCTGACCGCCCTCGGCTACACCTTCGCGACTAAATCCGATACCGAGACCATCGTCCACGCCTGGGAGGAGTGGGGAGAAGACTGCGTCAAGCACTTGCGCGGCATGTTCGCCTTCGCCATCTGGGACCGCAACAAGCAAACCTTTTTTGTGGCGCGCGACCACCTCGGCATCAAGCCGCTGCATTACGCCTTCCTCCCGGACGGCACCTTCGTGTTCGGCTCGGAACTGAAATCCCTGCTGTCCTTCCCGGAACTGCCGCGCGTGATCGAACCGCGCGCCGTCGAGGAATATTTCGCCTACGGCTACGTGCCGGAACCGCGCACCATCTTCAAGGACGCGTTCAAACTCGAACCGGGCCATTCGCTGACCCTAAAGGTCGGCGCGAATGCGGCGAACGCGACACCGAAACGCTGGTGGGACGTGCCCTTCACGCCGCACGCACCGATGTCCGAACAGCAGATGGGCGAAGAGCTGATCGTGCGCCTGCGCGAAGCGGTCGAGAGCCAGCTGGAAGCGGAAGTGCCGCTCGGCGCCTTCCTCTCCGGCGGCGTCGACTCGAGCGCGATCGTGGCCATGATGGCCGGCCTGAACAAGGGCCCGGTGAACACCTGCTCGATCGCCTTCAACGACCCGGCCTTCGACGAATCGACCTACGCGCGCCAGGTGGCCGAGCAGTACAAGACCAACCACCAGTGCGACACCGTTGACAAGGACGACTACGGCCTGGTCGACCTGCTCGCCGGCCTGTACGACGAACCGTATGCCGACAGCTCGGCGATTCCGACCTACCGCGTCTGCGAACTGGCGCGAAAGCGCGTCACGGTGGCGCTGTCGGGCGACGGCGGCGACGAGAATTTTGCCGGCTACCGCCGCTACCGGATGGCGATGGGCGAGCAGCAGGTGCGCTCGATGCTGCCGCTGGCCCTGCGCAAACCCGTGTTCGGCTTCCTTGGCAAGGCCTATCCGAAGGCCGACTGGGCGCCGCGCATCTTCCGCGCCAAGACCACCTTCGAAGCGCTGGCGCGCGATCTGACCGACGGCTACTTCCACGGCGTGTCGATCCTGGTCGACCGCGTGCGCGACCAGCTGTTCTCGCCAGGTTTCCGCAGCCAGCTGCAGGGCTATCGCGCCGTCGAGGTGATGCGCGGCCACGCGGCCAACGCGCCGACCGACGATCCGCTGTCGATCACTCAGTACATCGACATGAAGACCTACCTGCCGGGCGACATCCTGACCAAGGTCGACCGCGCCAGCATGGCGCACGCGCTGGAAGTACGGGTGCCGCTGCTCGACCACAAGTTCGTCGAGTGGGTCTCCGGCCTGCCGTCGTCGAGCAAGCTGCGCAACGGCGAGGGCAAGCACATCTTCAAGAAGGCCTTGCAGCCTTACCTGTCGGATGACATCCTGTACCGCAAGAAGATGGGCTTCTCGATTCCGCTCGCGTCCTGGCTGCGCGGCCCGCTGCGCGACTCGATGAAGGCGGCGGTGCTCAATCCCGTGCTGCTCGACACCGGCATTTTCAATCCCGCTTACATGCAGCAGATGATCGACGAACACCTGGCCGGCACCAAGGATCACAGCACCGCGCTGTGGGCCGTGCTGATGTTCGAAGCCTTCCTGCGCAAGAACGGCGCCGACAGTGCCACCCGCGTTACTCAGGCCAGCCCCCTGATCGCCACCGCCGCTTAACAAGTATCAGAATTCGGAACATACCATGCGTGTCCTTCACGTCCTCGACCATTCGATCCCGCTGCACAGCGGCTATACCTTCCGCACCGCCTCGATCCTGCGCGAGCAGCGCGCGCTCGGCTGGGAGACTTTTCACGTCACCGGCTCCAAGCACCAGGGCGGCAACGACCTGCGCGAAGAAACGGCCGACGGCCTGCACTTTTATCGCACCGCGAAGTCGACCGGCGCGCTGGCGAAGCTGCCGGTGCTGAACCAGCTGGAAGTGATCCAGGGCCTGGAAAAGCGCTTAAGCGAGATCATCCCGCAGATCAAGCCCGATGTGCTGCACGCCCACTCGCCCTGCCTGAACGGGATCGCCGCCATCCGCGCGGGCCGCAAGTTCGGCATCCCGGTCGTGTACGAGGTGCGTGCCTTCTGGGAGGACGCCGCGGTCGACCACGGCACCAGCACCGAGAACGGCCTGCGCTACAAGATGACGCGCGCGCTGGAAACCCATGCCCTGAAACGCGCCGACGCGGTGACCACGATCTGCGAAGGCCTGCGCCGCGACATCGTCGAGCGCGGCATTCCGGCGAATAAGGTCACCGTGATCCCGAACGCGGTCGACATCGACAAGTTCGCCGTCGGCGGCGAAGCCGACCAGGATCTGAAACGCCAGCTCGGCCTGCAGGGGCACCGCCTGATCGGCTTCATCGGCTCCTTCTATGCCTATGAGGGCCTGGACGTGCTGCTGCGCGCGGTGCCGGCCCTCAGCGCCCGCGCGCCCGACCTGCGCGTGCTGCTGGTCGGCGGCGGGCCGCAGGATGCCCAGCTGCGCCAGCTGGCGAAAGACCTGAACATCGCCGACAAGGTCGTGTTCACGGGCCGCGTGCCGCACGACCAGGTGCAGAAATACTACGACCTGCTCGACGTGCTGGTGTATCCGCGCCTGTCGATGCGCCTGACCGACCTGGTGACGCCACTGAAACCGCTGGAAGCGATGGCGCAGGGCCGCATCCTGGCTGCGTCCAGCGTCGGCGGCCACCGCGAGCTGATCACCGACGGCAAGACCGGCATCCTGTTCGCGCCGGACGATCCGAGCGCGCTGGCGCTGAAGGTCGGTGACCTGCTCGACGCCCAGGCCAAGTGGCCGGCGCTGCGCCTGGCCGGGCGCGAATACGTGGAGACCGAGCGCAACTGGCCGGTGAGCGTGGCGCGCTACAAGAACATCTATGGCCGCCTGACGGGTTTGAAGGCGGCATGAAGATCCTGACCTTCAGTACCCTGTTCCCGAACAGCGAAAAGCCGGGCCACGGGATCTTCGTCGAAACCCGCCTGCGCCACCTGGTGGCGAGCGGCCGGGTCGAATCGCGCGTGGTGGCGCCCGTGCCCTGGTTCCCCTCGACCAACCCGCGCTTCGGCAACTACGCGCGCTTTGCGAAAGCGCCGCGCCACGAGGTGCGCCACGGGATTCCAGTGGCGCACCCGCGCTACCCGACCATCCCAAAGGTCGGCATGAACCTGTCGCCGCTGCTGCTGGCGCAGGCGGTGAAGCCGGCGATCGCGCGCATGATCGACGAAGGCTACGACTTCGACCTGATCGACGCCCATTATTTCTATCCGGACGGCGTGGCCGCCGCCATGCTGGGGCGCTACTTCAACAAGCCGCTGGTGATCACGGCACGGGGTTCGGACATCACGCTGTTCCCGCAATACCCGCTGCCGCGCCGGATGATCACCTGGGCGGCGCAGCGCGCCGACGCCGTGATCACGGTGTGCAACGCGCTGCGCGACGAGGTGGTGGCGCTGGGCGTCGATGCCGAGCGCGTGGTCTCGCTGCGTAACGGCGTCGACCTGCAGCTGTTCCGCCCGATCGAGCGCACGCCGAACGCGATGTTCACCCTGCTCGCGGTCGGCCACCTGGTACCGGTCAAGGCGCAGGATCTGATCATCGGCGCCCTGCCCCTGCTGCCGGGCGTGCGCCTGGTGCTGGCCGGCGACGGCCCCGATCGCGCCAAGCTCGAACAGCTGGCGCGCGACCTGAAGGTGACGGAGCGCGTGACTTTCCTGGGCGCGGTGCCGCAGGCGCAGCTGCGCGATCATTACGGCGCGGCCGACGCGCTGGTGCTGTCCTCGAGCCGCGAGGGCTGGGCCAACGTGCTGCTGGAGGCCATGGCCTGCGGCACCCCGGTCGTGGCCAGCCGCGTCTACGGCACGCCCGAGGTCGTGGCCTCGCCCGACGCCGGTGTGCTGATGGCGGAACGGACCTACCAGGGTGTCGCCGACGCGGTGAACGCGCTGCGCGCCCACTACCCCGACCGCGGCGCGACGCGCCGCTATGCCGAGCGCTTCAGCTGGGACGATACGACCGCGGGCCAGATCCGCCTGTTCGAGCGCGTGCTGGCCGCGCGCGCCAAGGCGGTCGCCTGCTTGACGTAAATGTGACGATGAAAATGGACGGATGCGATGGAATCATTATTGTGGGCGCTTGACCTGCTGGCGGTGAGCTTCCTGTGCCTGTGGGCGCTGAAACAGGAAAAGCAAAAAGAAAAGGCCGCGCGCGAAGGGAAGCAAGGCGATGCGTGACCTCGTCATGCTCGTTGTCCTGCCCGTCATGCTGTATGCGATGGCGCAGCGGCCCTTCATCGCCGTCGGCATGTGTCTCTGGACGGCGCTGTTCTTCCCGAACGCCTGGGTCTATGGCATTGCCTCCGTCCCGCGCTACAACCTGCTGTTCGCCGCGGTGGCCATCGTCGGCTACCTGGCCTGGAAGCACAAGCCGAAAATCCAGTTCACCGGGCTCGGCATGCTGGTACTGGCCTTCTTCCTGTGGACGGTGGGCAGCACCATGACCTCGATCGGCAATCCGGATCTGTCCTGGGAAATCTGGAGCCGCTTCGCCAAGGTGGTGACGCTGTTCGTGTTCGTGGTACTGGTCATCAAGGACAAGCTGCACTTCGACTTCGTGCTGTGGTGCGTGGTGCTGTCGGTCGGCTTCTATGCCGACCTGGAAACGCTGAAATTCCTCGCCAGCGGCGGCGGCCACAACATCGTCGGCATGTCCGGCCACGTGCTGGGCGACCGCAACGAACTGGCGCTGGCCTTCGTCATGACGCTGCCGCTGTGCTACTACCTGTGGATGGAATACGGCAAGCAGTCGCGCATCCTGAACCTGGCGCTGCTGGGCACGATGGGCCTGCTCGCCCTGGGCGTCATCGGCACCCAGTCGCGCGGGGGCCTGGTCGCCATGCTCGCGCTGGGCGCCTACATGTTCCTGAAAAGCGACCGCAAGCTGCTGCTGGGGGTGCTGATCGCCGTGTTCGTCATCGGCGCCTCGTTCTATGTCTCGGAGGACTACGTGGCGCGTGTCGACTCGATCGCATCGGCAGGCGAGGACGGCTCCTTCATGGGCCGGGTGGTGGCCTGGAAGCTGAGCTTCATCATGGCGATGGAGCACCCCTTCTTCGGCGGCGGCTTCAAGTCGCTCGAGTATTTCCCGGTCTGGACCGAGCTATCGAAGAGCTTCTTCGATTATTCCTGGTTCTACACCGGCACCGAGTTGCCCAACACGAGCTACGCGCGCGCCGCGCACAGCGTGTATTTCCAGGTGATGGGCGACCACGGCTTCGTCGGCCTGGCCTTGTACCTGAGCTTCCTGACCCTTGGCTTCCTAAAGGCCGGCAAGGTTGCGCGCAAGGCAAGGCGCGCCGGTGCGCCGGCCTGGCTGCCGCTGGCGGCGACCATGGTGCAGCTGAGTATCTTCGCCTTCGCCGTCGGCGGCGCCGCCCTGAGCCTGGCGTATTTCGACCTCCTGTTCGCGCTGTTCGGCCTGGTCGTGGTGCTGGAAACGCGGCTGCTGGCCAGCGTGGCGCCGCTTGCTGCGACGGCCTCGCGGCCGCTGGCGGCACCGGCGCCGGGGCAGCGGCTGGTGGCCTGAGGGGAGGCGCCGACGCCGCCGAATATGCAGGAGTATGGCCACCCGGCCGCCGTTCTGTGTATGATTGGCAATTACTGTTGAGTTCGAGACGATCCCGGCCCCGTGTCGGGCAGGCCAGCGCCGGCCTGGCACCCATGACCGCTAGCCCGTGAATTTGATGAACCCATACATCCCATGCCTGCCCCACCGAGCGACGAGCTGCTGCACAGCTGTCCGGGCCGCGCGCGCGCAGGCGGCGCAGCCGGGAGTGCGGCCGCTCCGATGAATTTCCCGAATCGACACAACTGGCTCAGCGCGGTACTGCTGCGCATGACCGGCAGCGCCATCCGGCTGTTCTCGCGCCAGCCCAGCCTGGCGGTGGTGAACTACCACCGCGTGCTGGCCCGGCCCGATCCGCTGCTCGACACCGAACCCGACGTCGCCGCCTTCCACTGGCAGATGGCGTTGCTGGCCGACTGCTTCAATGTCATGTCGCTGCACGATGCGCTGCGCGCGCTCGACGAAGGCCGCCTGCCGCCGCGCACCGTCTGCATCACCTTCGACGACGGCTACCGTTCCGTGCACGACCTGGCCTTGCCGATCCTGCGCAAGTTCGGGCTGCCGGCCACGGTATTCGTGACCAGCGGTTTCATTGGCGCCGACGCCGGCAACATGTGGAACGACCGCATCATTCACGCGGTGCAGTCGCTGCCGAACGGCGCCCTCGACCTCACCGACATCGGCCTCGAATCCTATCCCCTCGATACGCTGGAAGCACGCAAGCAGACCGCGCTGCGCCTGACCGAGGCCGGCAAATACCTGCCGCCGGTGGAACGCGACCGCCTGGTCGAGCGCCTCGACCGCATGAGCGGGATGCACCACGACGCCCTGATGCTGACCCAGGACATGCTGACGGCGCTCGACGGCAATGGCGTGGAGATCGGCGCGCACACCATCTCGCACCCGATCCTCACCAGCCTCGACGACGACAGCGCACGCGCCGAGATCGTTGCCGGCAAGGCCCAGCTGGAAACCCTGATCGGCAAGCCGGTGCGCCTGTTCGCCTACCCCAACGGGAAGGTCGGGCAGGACTACGACGGCCGCCATGTCGAGATGGTGCGCCAGGCCGGCTTCTTCGCCGCCTTCACCACCGCCGTGGGCGCCATCACCGGCGACCAGGACCGGTTCCAATTGCCGCGCAGCCGCCCCTGGGACCGCACGCCCTTGCGCTTCGGCCTGCGCCTCCTGAGCTGGATGGCGCTCGGCAACCGGCAACCAAGATAAAAGCAACAAGGATAGCAACATGCACAAGCGTGCGTTATTGATCGCATTTCATTTCCCGCCGCAGGCAGGCAGCAGCGGCATCCAGCGCAGTCTCAGTTTTTCGCGCCATCTGCCCAGCAGCGGCTGGGAACCGATGGTGCTGACGGTGCAGCCCAACGTCTATGACGCCCAGCACCCTTCGCAACTGGCCAGCATTCCCGCCGGACTGACGGTGCGCCGGGCGTTCTCGCTCGACGCCAAGCGCCACATGGGCTGGCGCGGCCGCTACCTGATGGCGAGCGCCCTGCCCGACCGCTGGATCACCTGGTGCCTGGGCGCGATTCCCGCCGGCCTGTCGATGGTCCGCGCCCAGCGTCCGCGCGTGATCTGGTCGACCTTTCCGATCGCCACCGCGCACCTGATCGGCCTGGCCCTGCACCGCCTGACCGGCCTGCCCTGGGTCGCCGATTTCCGCGACCCGATGGTGCAGCCGGCCCATCCCTTCCACAAGGGCCAGCGCCGCGCCTACGCCTGGATCGAGCGGCAAACCATCCTGCGCTGCCAGAGGGCGGTGTTTACGACCCAGGGTGCGCTCGACTCCTACCGTGCGCGCTTCCCCGAGGTCGCGCCGGAAAAATTCGTCGTGATCGAAAACGGCTACGAGGAAGACGCCTTCGGGCCGCTGGAGCTCGGTGCGCCGCCGGCGCCGGTCGCCGGCCGTCCGCTGACCCTGGTGCACAGCGGTGTGCTGTACGGCACCGGGCGCAACCCGGCGCCCTTCCTCGACGCGCTGGCGCGCCTGAAGGCCGCCGGCGCCATCGACGCCGCCAGCCTGCGCGTGGTGCTGCGCGCACCCGGCGATGTGCCCGTGATCGCCGCCATGATCGAACGGTACGGCGTCGCCGACATCGCGGTCTCCGCCGCGCCGGTGCCCTACCGCGAGGCCCTGGCCGAGATGGCGGACGCCGACGGCCTGCTGCTGTTCCAGGGTACGCCCTTCAACAACCAGATTCCGGCCAAGGTCTACGAGTACTTCCGCGCCCGCAAGCCGATCTTCGGGCTGGTCGATCACGAGGGCGAGACGGCGCGCGTGCTGGGCGCCGGCGGCTTTCATGACATGGCCACGATCGACGACGTCGGCGAGATCGCGGCGCGCCTGGAAGTCTTCCTGGCGCGCCTGCGCGCGGGCACGGCGCATGTGGCCTCGGCCGAATTGATGGAGCGCTCCTCGCGCGCGCACCGGGCGCGCCAGCTGGCGGCGGTGTTCGACAGCGTGGCGGCCTGATTAGTTAGACGTGAAAACAAAAGCGGCGTGCGAACCGAAGTTCGCACGCGTTGATGCGCTGGTCGACGATATGGCCGTTGTGGATGCAGATCGCCGGCTTGAGCACCGGATCCTGTTCTGCACGGTCTTCGATGATGGTGTCGAGGTATTTGACCATCTCTTCGCCCAGGCAGGCGGTCACGGAGTAGCCGATCAGGGCCGGGGTGTGATCCACCGCGTAGTGCAGCACGCCGTCGACCATGTACACCGGGTCTTCGATCGTGGTCGGGCGGCTGGTCTCGATCGCGCCGGCGCGGTCGCAGCTGATGTCGACGATCATTGCCGGGTTTTTCAGCTTCGGCAGGTCTTCGCGGTAAATGATGTGATCCTTGCGGTACACGTCCCACAGCAGGCCGTTGACGATCACGTCGTACTGGCCGAGCTCCTGGCGCAGCAGCGACTCGGTCTTGCGCTCGTAGACGTTGATGTGCGCGCCCATGCACGAGAGCACGCGGTGCGCGCCGCGCGCGACGTTGCCGCGCCCGATCAGGGCCACGTTGCACTCGTAGACGAGCTTGCCGTACAGGGTGAAGGCATGCATGATCGCCGCTTCGCCGGCCAGCTCGTTACTGCGCCAGAACACGTGGCGGCCGCCCTCGAACATGTCTTCCCAGGCGATCGCCGTGATTTCCTTGGCGACGATCTTGTCGGTGATCGAGCGGTTCTGCACCGCGTGCACCCAGCCGAACACGGTCTGGCCGCTGCGCAGCTCGGACAGATAGGTAGCGTCGCCGATCTTCGGGTCGACGATGACGTCCTTCGACAGCGCTTCCTCGCGCGAGACGACGTGGGCCCCGGCCGCGCGGTACTCGTCGTCCTGGTGGCCGAACGACGCGCCGTAGCCGGCCTCGAAGTACAGCTGGTCGCGGTTGCGGATGCGCGCGATATGCTTGGGCAGCATGGCGCGGCGCTTCTCGTTCTCCTTGGTGCTGATCATCAGTCCCACAGTTTTCATGCCATTCCCCTTTTCGCGGTTTCCACCTTGTTCAAGCCAGTTGTTCCGGCCCGGCGCGCATCCTGCGGCGCCAGTCCGGCATCGATAAATGTCGGCGCCTCATGCTGGGTGCGGATCAGCAGCAGCAAGGGGCGCAGCAGCCAGTCGCGCCGCCGGCGCAGCCCCGGCGCCAGGCGCGAGAGCAGCAGCACGGCCTTGTTCGGCAGGCTGAGATAGTTGAAGGCGGCGCGCACGCCCGCCGGGTCGCCGTAGGCGTACTGTTCGTCGGCGAGGTCGCGCGCGCGGCTGGTCGCTTCGTCCAGCGGCGCGTGGTTCGCCGGCAGGTTGCGCGAACCGTGGAAGTCGTAGAACTCCGGATAGAAGCGGCGCAAACACTCCTTCTGGAAGAAGTACTTGTACTTCTCGGCCGGATGGTATTTCAGCGTCGCCAGCGCGAACTCGAGGTCGCAGTACGGATACACGACGACGTGGCCGGGCGGATGCATCATCGTGATCCACGGGCTGATGCAGCGGCGCGTGCGCGACTGCAGGAAGGCCATCTCGGCCTGGTTGATGTTCGGTGCGAACTGCCCGAGGAAGCGGCGGTACTCCTTGCGGAAGGCGCCATGCGCGGGGAAGCGCCCGGACAGCTGTTTCAGCAACTCGGCGCCGGCCGTCTTGCCCAGCACCAGCTCGGCGTCCTTTTCCGGCGTCTCGTGCAGGCCGTCGATCTCGAAGCCGGAATTACCGAAGGTGTCGCCGGCCAGACCGTCGAACACCAGCGAGGGCGGGCGCTCGGCCAGCCAGCGCATGAAGGGCAGCGCCCAGCCGTGCATGAAGGTCTCGGTGCCGATCAGGGCCTGGCGGCGCGCGGCGTCGGCTGCGATCTGCTCCGGCGGCACCGCCCGCACCAGCTCGCAATCGACGCCGAAGGCGGCGGCGATCTTCGGCGCGAAGAAGGAATCGATGTCGTAGTCGCGCCCGTTCTTGCGGTGGAAGGTCTGGCAGGTGACGGCCTTGAACGGCACCGCCTTGCGGATCAGGGTGCCGAAGAAGCGGCGCGAATCGAAGCCGCTCGAGAACGGCAGCGTCACTTCGCCCACGTTCAGCTTCAGGCAGCGCTCCATGGCCGCCATGTAGGCGTCTTCGACGATGCGGAAGGCGTCGTCGTCGATCTTCTCGGTGCCGGCGGGGAGCTGGTCGAAATCGAACCACTGGACGGTCTCGGCCTGGCCGCGGCGCAGCGTCATCTGGCCGCCCGCCGGGAAGCGCGCGATGTCGCGGTAGAAGCTGCGGTCGGCCAGGGCCGAGCCGTTCTGCATCAGGCTGAGCCAGGCGGTCAGGTCGGGTTCGTCGCCGGCGAAATGGATCAGGCTCGGATGCGAGGCGAACAGCCAGGCCTCGCCGTGACGGCGGTAGTACATCGGCCCGAAGCCGAAGGCGTCGCTCCTGGCGGTGGCCTGTCCCAGCGCGGGATCGAATTTCAGATAGGCGAAGGCGCCGTTCTGCAGCGTGTCCGGCGCCGCGATGCGTTCCAGGTCGGCCGCATGCGAATACGAATGCACGCCGAGCGCCGCCTCGTAGCCGCGGAACACCAGCTGGGCGCCGGCCACCTCGTGCACCAGTCCGAGCCCGTTATTGCGCGCGCGCGAGGTGACGGCCCAGAACTGGGGCGTGCTGGCGACGGCCAGGCCGGCATGGCTGCCGCTGAATTCGGGGGCGCTGCCGGGAAATACACAGGCCAGGAAAAATTCGACGTCCGCGAACTGCGCGGCAATCTTGTCCAGGTCGATCTTCATTTGACCTCGTTAGGTGCGCCAACGACCGGTGGCGGCGTCCGTCTCAGCTTGCTGAGGAAAAAAGCTTCGGCGCCGTCCGGGCGGCCCGCCAGGCGCCACAATCCGAGCACCACGGCGCAATACACGACGCCGCCGACGGCGACCTTCAGCAACAGCATCATCCAGAGCGGCGCCACGATCGCCGACTGCAGCGCCATCAGCGCGGCCACCATGGCCAGGCAGGCCAGCGCCGGGCGGCCGGTGCCGCGCGCCAGCATGGCCAGCGTCAGCCCGGGCACGTGGCGCATCAGCAGCGCGTAGGAGACGCCGAAGGTCAGGACGATGGCGGCCATGCGCACCTGGGCGATGCGTTCCGGACTCAGGTCGGTGCGCAACAGCACCACACCGGCGACGAAGACACCGATCTGGATCCAGCTGGTCAGCGCCAGCAGGCGGATCTGGCCGATCACCGTGAGCACGTAATTGGCGCTGCTGCTGATCGACTGGATGATGTTCGACAGCGCCAGGATCTGGATGAAGGGAACGATGAAGATCCATTTTTCGCCCAGCGCCACTGGCACGAATTCGTGGGCCGTCATGATGAAGCCAACGCAGGTCGGAAAGGTGATCATCACCTGCACCGCCTGCGCGCTCACCAGCAGCTTGGTCAGTTCGCGCATGTTGTCGCGGGCGCGCGCAAAGGCGGGGAACAGCACCCGGTTGATCGGCGCCAGCAGGTCGGTGCCGGGAATGTCGGCGATCTCGGTGGCGAGCGTGTAGCCGCCGGTCACACCGGTGGTGGCGATGCCGCCCACCAGGAACACGTGCAGCCTGCGGTCGAGGAACTGGCTGATGTTCTTCACCAGGATCCACTGCGACACCCCGAAGATTTCCTTCCACTCGGAGAGCCCGAACCACGGCCGCATCGGGTGCACCATGTAGCTGCGGATGACGGCGGCCAGGCGGCCGAACAGCGCGCCCAGCACCATGCCCCAGTAGTTTTCCAGGATCAGCGTCAGCGCGATCGTGATGAAGAAGCTGACCAGGCGCTTGAACAGCACGAACTTCGCGTCCTCGGCGAAGCGCAGCTCCTTCTGGAAATTGATGATGCCGACGTTCTCGAATCCGACCACCATGACCGAGGCAGCCATCACCTGCACCACTGCGGTGACGCGCACATCCTTGTAGTAGTCGGCCGCGAACGGCGCCAGGATCGCCAGCACGGCCGCGACGCAGGTGAACTGGATGATGCGCAGCGTCCAGGCGGTGTTGTAATAGGCCTGGCTGGGATCCTTGCGCTGGATGAGGGCGACGTTGATGCCGAGGTCGAAGATGATGTCGGCGAAGCCGACCACCACGGAAGCCATGGCGACGATGCCGAAATCCTCGGGGACGAGGATGCGGGCGAGAACCAAGGTACTGGCGATACCGATGAAGCGATCGATCCAGCGCATCGCGACCATGATGACCGCGCCATTGCTGAGACTACTACTATTTTTGCGCAACATGTTTTACCACTACCTTATCGGGAACGGGAACCGGCAAGCGTTGCCCGCCAGGCCGGCAGTTGATCCACGGAGACAGGTAGTCGCCGTCGCGCGCCGTTTCCGGCAGGTGCCGGATCGCCCATCGTTGGTCAAACGCATTTCACTTTGACCGTTGGAAATTTATCTGGTACAGAGTAGATGAAGTGTCAACATGTGTCAACGGACGCTACAATCGTGCGCGCCCTCTTTCAGCGGGTGTTGCGCGCCGGTCTCAGGACAGGCGAACAAGTACTTATGCCAGGGCTCACACCAGCACTTCCGGCACTTCCGGATGGCTCAAAAACCCCTGCGGGCTGGCCGAACGGCCGTAGGCGCCCGACTGGAACACCACCACCAGGTCGCCCACCTCGGCTTGCGGCAGTTCCATGCGCTCGGCCAGCAAATCCAGCGGCGTGCACAGCGGGCCCACGACCGAAACGGTTTCCTGCGCGCCGGATGCGCGCATGCGGTTGCCGATCGCGACCGGATAGTTCTTGCGGATCACTTGGCCGAAATTGCCCGATGCCGCCAGATGGTGGTGCAGGCCGCCGTCGGTGACGAGGAAGACCTGGCCGCGCGAGACCTTGCGGTCGACGACGCGGGCCACATACACGCCGGCCTCGCCTACCAGATATCTCCCCAGTTCGATCGACACCTGCGCTTCGGGCAGGCTGTCTTTGACGCGCGGCAGGGCGGCAGCCAGGGCGTCGCCGATCGGCGCCAGGTCGAGCGCCGCCTCGCCCGGAAAATACGGAATACCGAAGCCGCCGCCGATGTTCAGGATGCGCAGCGGATCGCGCAGATGCGGCACCAGCTGCTGCGCCAGCGCGAAAGTCTGGGCCTGCGCCTCGATGATCGCCTCGGCTTTTAAACTTTGCGAACCGCTGAAGATGTGGAAACCGAGCACCGTCAGGCCGAGTTCGGCGCACAGCCGGATCGCGCGCGGCGCCTCCTCGGCGTCGATGCCGAACTGCTTGGCGCCGCCGCCCATGCGCATGCCCGAGCCTTTCAGTTCGTAGTCCGGGTTGATGCGCAGTACCAGCAGCGGCGCGATGCCCAGTTCGTTCCCCACGCGCGCCAGCGCCCGCAGTTCGCGCTCCGATTCGGCGTGGACGACGGCGCCGGCGGCCACCGCGCGCGCCAGTTCCGCGTCCGATTTACCGGGGCCGGCAAAGCTGATGCGCGCCGGGTCGATGCCGGTGTCGAGCGCGACCTTCAGTTCGCCGCTGGAAGCGACGTCGATGCCGTCCACCAGTGTCGCCATGTGCTGCACCAGCGCCGGCATCGGGTTGGCCTTCATCGAAAAATGCAGCTCGACGGCGGGCGGCAGGTGGGCGCGCACATGGGCCACGCGCTCGCTCAGCAGGCGGCGATCATAGGCATAGAAGGGCGTGCTGCCGACGCGCTGCGCCAGGCGCGTGAGCGGCATGCCGCCCACCTGCAGGCAATCGCCCTCGACCGGGAACAGGGTCTGGGCGGCGTGTACCGGTTTCGCGTTCATGGCTTCACTTCCTATCTCTACTGGACTGCATGGTCGAACATCGTCACGAAGGCTTGCCGCAGCAGCGGGCGGTCGATCTTGCCGTTCGGGTTGCGCGGGAAAGGGGCGGCGTGCAGCGCCACGTGCGCCGGCACCATCCAGACCGGCAGCCGGCGCTGGCACTCTTTGATCAGCGCGCCCGCGTCCAGGGCCGGATCCTGCGCCAGCGCCAGCAGCACGATCGCCTGGCCCAGCTGCGGATGGGGCACGCCGAAGGCGACCGCCTCGATCACCTGCCCGCTCGCGTACACGACTTCCTCGATTTCCAGCGGGCTGACGCGGTAGCCGGACACCTTGATCATGTCGTCGCTGCGGCCGATGAAGTACAGGTAGCCCTCCGCGTCCATGCGCACGGTGTCGCCCGACCAGACCGCCATCTCGACCAGCGGCAGGGCCGGATCCTGTCCCGGCGCCGGCTTGAAGCGCTCGGCGGTTTTGACCGGATCGTTCCAGTAGCCGAGCGAGACGAGGGCGCCGCGGTGCACCAGTTCGCCCGGCTCGCCGGGCGCGCAGGGCGTGCCGTCCGGGCGCACCACCATCACCTGCGCATTCGGGATCGCGCGCCCCATCGAATCAGGACGGCGCGCCAGTTCGGAGGGCGGCAGATAGGTCGAGCGGAAGGCCTCGGTCAGGCCGTACATCAGGAACAGCTCGGCCCGCGGCAGGGCAGCGCGCAGGGCGGCGACGGTGGCGGTCGGCAGCGCGCCGCCCGAATTGGTCAGATAGCGCAGCGAACAATCGGCCGGCCAAGTCAACTTCGCCAGCTGCAGCCACAGCGGCGGTACGGCCGCCAGGCCGGTGATGCGTTCTTCCAGCACCGCCTTGACGATGTCTTTCGCGAACAGGTGGTTGATCAGCACCGCCGTCGCGCCGGTCAGAAACGCGCAGCTCAGCTGGCTGAGTCCGTAATCGAAACTGAGCGGCAGCACGGCCAGGATGCGATCCTGCGGGGTGATGGCCAGATAACTCGCCACGCTCTGGGCGCCGGCCACCATGTTGCGGTGCGAGAGCACCACGCCCTTCGGTTTGCCGGTGCTGCCCGAGGTGTACAGGATCGCGGCCATGTCGGCGTCGATCGGGCGGCGCGCGGCCAGGGCGGCGGGTGCGCAGGACGCCTGCGCCGTCGCCCAATCGCGCAGTGCATATCCCGCCTGCGCCGTGTCGGTTGGCGCGCCGGTGACGAACACCGTGCGCAGATCCGGACACGCCGGCAGCGCCGTGTGCAGTTGTAGTAAACGTTCGTTCGAGGTCAGCAGCACCCGCACGTTGCAGTCGGCCAGGATGTGGGCGACTTGCTCCGGCTTGAGCTGCGGATTGACCGGCACGAACACGGCGCCGGCCAGCGCCGCGCCGAACATCGCGGCCACGTTCTCGATCCGCTTTTCCAGGAACACGGCGACGCGCTCGCGCGGCTGCACGCCGGCGCCGATCAGCGCCCCGGCCGCGCCTTCCACGGCGGCGGCCAGCGCCGCGTAGTCGAGGCGCGCCGCGCCGTGCACGAGCGCTTCGGCGCCAGGCGTGCGGCGCGCGGAATCGAACAGGAAATCGTGGATCAGGTCAGCCATGTCGGGAATGAGTGCGGAGTCGGTACGCAAGCGCGCGGCTCCGGCCGCGCAGCCCGCAATCTTAACAGCTCGTCGCCTTGTTAACAGCTCGCAGCTTGTTGGCGGCGCCGATTGCGCGGATTCCGTGGCAATCCGGCATGTTCCGTGGCAAATTTTTCAACCCCCGGTTTATACTGACCGGATGCTCGCGAACCCGCTCCCCGGCCGGCCCCTGATTCCGCTGGCGCCGATCCTGTCGGCGTCCTCGTTCCGGCGCGCGCCCGGCACCCCCGTGCGCACCGTGCTCGACGCCGGGGACGCACGCCTGGTGACGAGCGGACGCGTGGCCATCGCCCTGGCCCTGCGCGAGATCGGCGTCGAACCGGGCGACCAGGTGCTGGTGCCTGCTTACCACAGCGCCTCGATGGTGCCGCCGGTGCTCTGGCGCGGCGCCGAGCCCGTGTTTTATCGCGTGGGGCCTGACGCCGCGGTCGACCTGGACGACCTGGCCGATAAGATCGGCCCCGCTACCCGCGCCCTCATGGTCACCCATTATTTCGGCTTTCCGCAAACCATGGCGCCGATCCGCGCCCTGTGCGACGCGCGCGGCATTGCCCTGATCGAGGACTGCGCCCACTGTTTCATCGGCGAGCACGGCGGCCGCCCGGTCGGCGCCTGGGGCGATTACGCCATCGCCAGCAGCATGAAGTTTTTACCGATTTATGAAGGCGGCGCGCTGGTCTCGGCCCGCCACAGCCTCGATCGCATCGTACTGCGCTCGGCCGGCGCCGCGTTCGAGGCGAAGATCGCCCTCAATTCGCTGGAACGCGGTTTCGACTATGGCCGCCTGCCGCTGGTGCGCGCCGCCCTGTCGCTGCCGCTGCGCGCCAAGAGCGCGCTGTGGGGACGGCTCAAGCGCGGGCGCGGCGCCGCGGCGCCGGCGCTGGCGCCCGCTTCCTCGGACAGCAGTTTCAATTTCGATCCAGCCTGGGTCGACAAGCGCTCCTCGCTGTTTGCGCGCGCCATGCTGAAGCTGGCCGCGCCCGGGCGCATCGCGGCGCTGCGCCGGCGCCATTACGCGCGCCTGCAGGCGGCGCTGCAGGGTTTGCCCGGCGTGCGGCCGCTGCACCCGCGCCTGCCCGACGGCGCCTGCCCCTGGGTATTCCCGCTGCTGGCCGACGAACCCGAGCTGCTGGCCGCGCGCCTGCAGGCGCTGGGGGTGCCGCTGACCCGCTTCGGCACGCCGTTCTGGCCCGGCGTCGATGCGCAGACCTGCGCCAACAGCGCCATGCTGGCGCGCCGGGTGCTGGCCCTGCCCTGCCACCAGGAGCTGACCGAGCGCGAAATCGCCTGGCTGATCGAACAACTGCGCGCGGCGGCCACGGCATGAGCTGGACTTTATACCCGGCGCGCGAGTTCGCACGCCATGCCGACGATTGGGCGCGCCTGCACGCCGCGCTCCCGGCGCCGCATGCTTCGAGCCTGCTGGCGGCCGATTTCGTCGCGCCCCTGCTCGATCAGTTCGGCCGCGGCGACGAATTGCTCGCTTGCCTGCGCGACGGCGACACCGTGCGCGCGATGGCGCTCGTGCATCCGAGCCGGCGCGGCGCCTGGATCACCTTTCAGCCGGCGCAGGCGCCGCTCGGCCTCTGGCTGCAGCAGCCCGGTCTCGACACCGCCGCCCTGGCGCGCGGCCTGCTCGGCGCCCTGCCCGGCTTCCCGCTGCTGCTGGCGCTCACCCAGCTCGACCCGATGCTGCATCCGCGCCCGGCCGACGGCCCCTGCACCCGCAGCCTCGATTACATCGACACGGCGCGCGTACGCCTGCACGGCAGCTTCGACGACTATTGGAACGCGCGCGGCAAAAACCTGCGCGGCAACCTGAAAAAGCAGCGCGCGCGCCTGGAGCGCGAGGGCGTTGCCACGCGCATGGTGGTCGACCGTGCGCCCGCGGCCATGGCGCAGGCCGTGGCCGACTACGGGCGCCTGGAGACGTCCGGCTGGAAGGGCCAGGAAGGCACGGCCGTCAGCGCCGGCAACGCGCAGGGCCGCTACTACCGCGCCATGCTGGAAGCGCTGGCCGCGCGCGGCGCCGCCAGCGTCTACCGCTATTATTTCGGCGAGCAGCTGGTCGCCATGGATCTGTGCGTGGAAGACGCCGACAGCATCGTGGTGCTGAAAACCGCCTACGACGAGCGCGTGCCCGCCAACCTGTCGCCCACCCTGCTCATGCGCGAGGAAGCCTGCCGCAGCCTGTTCGAGGGCGGCCGTTTCGAGCGGCTGGAGTTCTACGGCCGCGTGATGGAGTGGCATACGCGCTGGACGGAAGAGGTACGCACTATGTACCATGTCAATTATTACCGCTGGCCGGGTGTCAAACGCCTGCACCTGATGCTTGAAGCGCGCTCCCGCCCGGCTCACCCAACGACGACAAGCCTATGAAGTACCTTGAAGAAGTCAAAACCCTCCTGATCGACGTGCTCAACCTCGGCCCGGCCGGCGCCGCCCTGACGGCCGATTCGCCGCTGCTGGGCAGCCTGCCCGAGCTCGACTCGATGGCGGTCGTGACCCTGATCGGCGCCCTGGAAGAGCATTTCGGGATCATGGTCGACGATGACGACATCAGCGCCAGCACCTTCGCCACCCTCGGCAGCCTGGCCGCCTTCGTCGCCGAACGCGCCGAGTAAGGGATGAGCGCCCCCGCCCACGCGAGCGCGGACGCGTTCTTTCTCGATACGCCCGACGGACCGCGTTTCTGCCTGTACCACGCCCCCGCCGGCAACTGCCGCGGCGCGCTGGTCTACATCCACCCGTTCGCCGAGGAGATGAACCGCTCCCGGCGCATGGCCGCGCTGGGCGCGCGCACCCTGGCGGCGCAAGGCTATGGCGTGCTGCTGCTCGACCTGCACGGCTGCGGCGACAGTGCGGGCGACTTCGGCGACGCCACCTGGGACGGCTGGCTGCGCGACATCGCGCAGGCGCGCGCCTGGATCGAGGCGCGCCTGGGCTGCCGCGCCGGCCTGTGGGGCCTGCGCGTGGGCGCCCTGCTGGCGATCGCGCATGCGCAAAAGGCGAGCGTGCCGCCCGAGCGCCTGCTGCTGTGGCAGCCGGTCACCAACGGCTCCGGCTACCTGAACGGCTTCCTGCGCCTGCGCCTGGCCGGCGAACTGCTGGCCGGCGGCAGCGACAGCGGCGGCACCGATGCCCTGCGCGAAGCGCTCGGCGCCGGGGAAGCGCTCGAGATCGCCGGCTATTGCTTGAGTCCACTCCTGGCGTCCGGCCTGGACGCGGCCGATGCGCGCGCCCTCGGCCCGCGCTGCCCGATCCACTGGTTCGAAGTCACGGCAAGCGCCGGCCGCTCACTGCCGCCGGCCGCCGTGCGCGTGGCCGACACCTGGAGGCTGCAGGGTAGCCGGGTCGACGTCCACCCCGTGCAGGGGCCGCAGTTCTGGGCCGCGCCGGAAACGGTCGATTGCCCGGCCCTGCTCGCGGCCACGCTGGCCTGCCTGGAGAAACCCGATGCGTGACGAACGCGAACAAGAGCGCGCCCTCGCCTTTCCCTGCCGCGGCGCCTGGCTGTACGGCATCCTGAGCCTGCCGCCGGCCGCCATCAAACCCCAGCCGCGCGGCGTATTGATCGTCGTCGGCGGCCCGCAATACCGCGCCGGCAGCCACCGCCAGTTCACCCTGCTGGCGCGCGACCTGGCTGCCGCCGGCATCCCGGCCATGCGCTTCGATTACCGCGGCATGGGCGACAGCGAGGGAGAGCTGCAAACCTTCGAGAACGTCGACGACGACCTGCGCGCCGCGATCGACCGCTTCTGCGCAGAAGTGCCGGGTTTGCAGGAAGTGGTGCTGTGGGGCCTGTGCGACGGCGCCTCGGCGGCGGCCATGTATGCGCCGCAGGATGCCCGCGTGAGCGGACTGGTGCTGCTCAACCCCTGGGTGCGCACCGAGGAAGGAGCGGCGCGCGCCACCATCAAGCATTACTACAAGGAGCGCCTGTTCGACGCGGCCCTGTGGAAGAAGGTGGGCAGCGGCCAGTTCGACGTGAAGGGCTCGGTGCGCTCGCTGTGGGACAACGTGGGCAAGGCCTTCGGTTCGAAAGCGGAGGGAGACACGGCGTGCAGCGAGGCCGCGCCGCTGCCCGAACGCATGCAGGGCGCGCTGACCCGCTTCAGCGGGCGCGTCCTCGTCGTGCTCAGCGGCGCCGACCTGACGGCGCAGGAATTCGCCGACCTCGCCAGCCGCCCGGGCGCCTGGCAGCAGCTGCTCGGCGCTGCGCGTTTCACGCGGCGCCAGATCGACAAGGCGGATCACACGTTTTCGCGCCGCTCCTGGCAGGATCAGGTATCGAGCTGGACGCGCGACTGGCTGCGCTCCTGGTGAGGACATGACGCACCGGCGCTCCGCGTTCTGAGACACCCTGTCCGGTTCTTCAGACCGGCTTCTTGAAGGCGCCGTGTTTGCGCGCCAGCACCCAGCGGCCCAGGCGGTCGTTCGCGACCTGGGCCGCCATGCGCGGCACGGCGTGCCACAGCGTGCCTTTCAGGAGGGCATTCGTGGGCGGCGTCGCTGCCGGCAGACTGGCCGCCGCCGCCGCGAGACCGCAGGCATCGAAACGGTCGCGGTGCTGGTGCAGGTACTCGCACAGCTTGCGCAGGCGCGCTTGCGTCAGCGCGTTGCGCCGCGTCTGCTGGAAGGCGAGGTCGCGGTTCTGCACGAATTCGAACGGATGGGTCAACAGCACCACCAGCGGAATGCCTTCGCTGCGGGCCTTCTCGAGCAGATACCGGGTCTCGGCGAAGCTCGAGCCGGCGATGGTCAGTGACTTGATGTGCTGCTTGCGGCCGATCTTCCAATCCGAGAACGACAGCACCGGGAATTCGTCCACGCCATGGCGCTGGTGCCGGCCGCTGTACAGTTTGTAGTTCGGGTCGCCGTTGTCGTGGATCGCCACGCCGATGTTCGAGCTGTATGGAATGCCGCTTTGCGCCAGCGCGCGGTACACGTTGTCGCTGTAATTCAGGTTGCCGCTGCGGAAAGCCAGCGGGGGCGGCAGCTGCCACTCCTTGAAGGTCTCGATCCCCTGCTTCAGCAGGCTCACCACTTCGTCGACGCTGCGCTTGCCGATATCGTCACGTTCCTTCTGGCCCTGGGCGATCGTCCACCAGTCGGCATGCTGGAACACCGTCCAGCAGGGATGGGCATGCAGTTGCACCTCGTGGCCCTCGGCATGGATCTGCCGCGCGATCGGCCCCATCGGGTCGTGCTTGAAATGGTGGCGCTGCTGGGTCTCGACGAAGAAGGTCGCCTGGATGGCGTACTGGCGGAAGGTGTCGAGCATGAAGCCCAGCCCCTGCGAACGACCGTCGACATTGCACCACACCAGCGGTTCGGCGACTGGCTGCTTTGCCTTGTCGGAAAAAGCGCCGCCAATGCTGAATTCGGTATCGATCGTAATGCAGACACGGGTACGGACTGGTGCTGTGCTCATGGGTTCAGTTGATGCGATTGTGCCTGGCTGTGCCCGATCTCGGAGGCACGTGCTTCAGTCATCGGACAAGCCGGTTGGCGCAGCGAGTTCGAGGCGTGGAAGGGTTGGAATTGGCCTTGTGGATAGGCTAAATATTACCTACGGGTAGTTTATCATAATAATTTTTCGCCAATAGCGCTTTACACCTGCGCTGTTGCCGTGTGCACGGCGTCTTGCCGGCACAGGGGCTTGCACGTCCAGCAAAATAACTGGTGGGGGCAGCGCCGGCACGGTAACATTCAGGGTTTATGCCTGTTTTGTCAGATTGTCACATTTGGCCCCTGCCAAGGCGATGACCCGACCAAGGCAGCCATCGATCAACCCGCGGCCTTTCGCTGTGCCTACTTCCATGACCACACTCCGTCCGAAGATCCTCGTCCTGTTCAGCGCCCGTACCCTCGGCTTGTTCAAGCTGTCGCGCTACCTGACCCGGTCCCAGCTGCGCATCCTGTGCTACCACGGCGGGGTCATCGGCGACGAAGACGGTTTCAATCCGAAACTGTTCTGCTCGGCGAAGACGCTGCACACGCGCATGCAATGGATGCAAAGCCGCGGCTTTCGCTTCGTCACCCTCGACGACGGCGTCAGCCAGCAAGCCGCGCCGGGCGCCAAGGCGCCCCTACGCACCGTGGTCACCTTCGACGACGGCTGGTATTCGACCGCCAGCGAACTGGTGCCGGTGCTGTCGGCGCTGCAGATTCCGTCGACGCTCTACCTCAGCACCAAGAATTTCCTGGAAGGCTGGCCGATCCTGAACGTGACGGTGCGCTACACCATATGGAAGGCGGGCGGGCGGGCGCTGACCCTGCAGGGATGGGGCGCCGCCGACGGCGACTACGACCTGCGCCAGCCCGGCGAGCGCAATCGCCTGGCGAATGGCGTGGTGGCGGCGATCCAGGCGTCGGCGCACGGGCGCGAACAGGTCTGCGCGGCACTGCTGCGCTTCGCCGAAAGCCTGGGCGTGCCGGCCGCGGCGCTCGATCTCGCCAGCCGCCGCTTCGATTACGTGACCGAGCAGGAGTTGCGCGCCCTGCCCCAGCAGGGCTGCAGCATCGAATCGCACGGCCACGTCCACGAGTATCCCAAGGGCCAGCCGGCCGTGTTCGCCGACGATCTGCGCCAGTGCGAGGAGGCGATTGTCGGCATGGGCCTGCAGCAGCCGCGCCATTACTGCTATCCGAGCGGCTCCTTCGGCCCGGAAGCGACCGCCACGCTGGGCGCACTGGGACTGCGTTCGGCCACCACCTGCATTCCCGGCCTGATCGGCGACATCGGCGGCAACCGCCACCATTACCTGCCGCGCTTCCTCGATGGCGAAGACGTGCATCCGCTCGAATTTGAAGCGGAGATGAGCGGCTTTTCGGAATTGATGCGCAACGCGATCCGCTTTATTCGCCAGCCGCGCCGCGCCCTGCAGCCCGGCATGGCCTGAGGCAGCGGCGGGCCGGGCGCTGGCGCGGGCCTGTCCTCAGGCGGCGCTAGGACACCGAACCGGCGTGTTCCTTCGCCCAGGCGATCTGCTTCGTCTTGCCCCAGGCCAGCATATAGCTCTTGGGGATGTATTTTCCTTCTTCATACAGCTTGCGCCGGGTCGGCGACGTCGACAGGGAATTGTTTTTGGCGGAACCGCCCTCTTCGACGAAGAATAGTTCGGCGCCGCCCGCCATCGGCGTCGCCCGCAGGTAGGACAAGCGTGGGCTGACCTCGTCCAGCACCGGATCGTAGAACCAGCTGCTGCCATACATGCCCAGCACTTCCGGATGCAGCGCATACAGCTCGGCGCAGCAACGGTAGCACTCCTCCCAGCCTTCCTCGTTGAAGGTGTCGAGCATGAATTTGTGGGTATGGATCTGGAAGTAATTCCGGAAGCCCCCCAGGCGCAGGATGGCCGCCAGGTTCTTCGGCACCTGGCCGATGCCGCCCCTGGCCACGATCGAACGGGGAATCCCGCAACGCGCATCGATCAGCTGGGCGCCGGCCACGTACAGGCGCAGGGTGGCGATGCCGAATTCCTTGTGGAACAGGTCGTGGTCGACGCGCAGCCAGTCCGCCGTCGCCTCGCCGTCGGCCAGCATCCGTTGCAGCTGCCTGAGCTGCTGGATCTGCACGCGCGCCGGCAGGCGCTCGAATCGTCCCGTGGTCAGCGTTTCGAGCATGCCGTGCAGGATGGCCGCTTTCAAGAACACTTCCGAGGCCTGGCCGCCATCGGCCAGCTCGCCTTGCGGGATCAGACGGCGCGCCGTGTCCGAAAAATGCTTGTAGTCGTCCAGCGGGCCGAGTTCCTGGGCCGCGCGCACGAAGTCGGGGATCGCCGTTCTGGCCGGGCCGGGAAGGCGCCCCGTGAGGCGCTCCAGCAGGGTTCTGGCAGACGATACGACCGGGTCGAGATCCATGGGTGCCTCCAAAAGGTAATGGCAGCAGGCCGAAACGGCATGCGCAGATTTGCGAAATTGCAATATTACATGATATCCGGGTGGCGTCCTTCTCAGCCGGCCCCGCTTGCATATCGCCCTCGCTTCCCTATCCTGAAGGTTCGTCAACGAGCCAATGCGAGGTGCGTGATGGACACCGTCGAAAGGAGCGACAAGGAGCAATTGCAGGGCCGGCTGCGCGGCAGCGTGCTGCTGCCGGGCGAGCCGCAGTACGACGAGGCGCGCACGATCTGGAATGCGATGATCGACAAGCGCCCGGCCATGATCGTGCGCTGCGCCGGCGCTGCCGACGTGCATACCGCGCTCGACTTCGCCCGCGAACGCGGCTTGCCGCTGGCGGTGCGCGGCGGCGGCCACAACATCGCCGGCAGCGCCCTGGTGAACGACGGGCTGGTGATCGACCTTTCCGCGATGCGCGCGGTGCGGGTCGATCCGCAGGCGAAGCGGGCCTGGGTCGAAGGCGGCGCCCTGCTGCGCGACCTCGACCACGAGGCGCAGGCCTATGGACTGGCGACCCCGCTCGGCATCAATTCGACCACCGGCGTCGGCGGCCTGACCCTGGGCGGCGGCTTCGGCTGGCTCACGCGCAAATACGGGCTGGCGGTCGACAACCTGGTCGCGGCCGACGTCGTCATCGCCGCCGGCGAGCGCCTGCACGTGGACGCCGGCAGCCATGCCGACCTGTTCTGGGCGCTGCGTGGCGGCGGCGGCAATTTCGGCGTCGTCACCGGCTTCGAGTTCGCCCTGCACCCGGTCGGCCCGCTGGTGACCGCCGGCCTGATCGTCTTCCCCTTCGAGCAGGCGCGCACGCTGCTGCGCAACTACCGCGACTACGTGGAGGCGCTGGACGAGAACGTGTCGGTCTGGGCCGTGCTGCGCGGCGCGCCGCCGCTGCCCTTCCTGCCCGAAGCGGTGCACGGCACGGGGATCGTGGCGCTCGCCTTCTTCTCGCCCGCGCCGCCCGAAGCGGTGGCGCAGGAGATCGCCACCGTGCGCGGCTTCGGCACGCCAGTGGGCGAACACGTGGGCGCGGTGCCCTACAGCGCCTGGCAGCAGGCCTTCGATCCCTTGCTGGTGCCGCCGGCGCGCAATTACTGGAAGTCGCACAATTTTAATACGCTGAGCGACGCCGCCATCGACATCGTGGTCGACTACGCCGGCCGGCTGCCGTCCGCGCAAAGCGAGATTTTTTTGGGTCTGCTGGGCGGCGCTGCCAACCGCCACGCGCCGCACGAGACGGCCTATCCGCACCGCGCGGCCATGTACGCCATGAACGTGCACACGCGCTGGGAAGACCCGAGCGAGGACGCCGCCTGCCTGGCCTGGGCGCGCGCATTTTTCCAGGCCGCGGCGCCCCACGCGGCCGGCGGCGTCTACATCAATTTCTTGAACGAGGACGAAGTCGACCGCATCGCCGACGCCTATGGCCCGAACTATGGGCGGCTCCGGGAAATCAAGACGCGCTACGATCCGAACAACCTGTTCAGGAGTAACCAGAACATCCGGCCCGGCCCCTAGCCGCGGCGCAGATAGCAAAAAAGCCGGCCACGCCAGGAAGCGTGCCGGCTGTACTGCCCATCCAGACCGGAACTTAGTTCTGCACGACGTTCAGCACGTTGTTGTTGCCCGACTGGATATTCGTGCTCACGAAGTTCTGGCCGCTTTGGGTGATGTTGGCCAGGTTGTTGATCCCGGACTGGTCCAGGCTCGCCGTGTTCAGGCCGCCCCCGCCGTTCTGCGAGATGTTCGCGACGTTCAGGTCGCCGCCCTGGGTCAGCAGCGCGTTGTTGTTGAGACCGCTCTGGTTGACGTTGGCGTTGTTGACGTCGCCCGATTGCGTCAGCGACGCGCTCAGGTTGCTGCCGTTCTGGCTAAGCGCCGCGTAGTTGCTGTCGCCGCTCTGGATGACGTCGGCCAGGTTGGCGATGCCGGTGCCGACCTGGGTCACATAGGAGGTGTTGGCCGCACCGCTCTGGGTGACGTTCGCGGTGTTGCTGGTGTTCGACTGATTGGTCGCGGCGACGTTGTACGAACCCGGGCCCTGCTCGATGGCGGCCGTCTGCATGTTGCCGGTCTGGGTAGCCGACGCCGTGTTATAGGTGCCGAACTGGCCATACTGGCTCTGGTTGATGGTTGCCGACTGGTCGGTACCGGCGCTCTGGTTGACCGCGCCGCTGTTCACGCTGCCGTTCTGGTTGATGGAGGCGTAGGCGCCGTAGGGACCGGCGACGCCGCTTTGCGAAATGCCCGCAGTGTTCAGGGAACCCCAGTTCTGGATATTCCCGCTCGCGCCGATGTTTCCGCCCTGGGAGATGGACGAGGTGTTGTTGTTGGCGCCGGCGTTATCGGTCACCCGGGCCGTGGAATAGCTGGCATTCCCGGTTTGCACCACGGTCGTGTTGTTCGCATTACCGGCTTCGGTCACGGTGACGAATCCGATATTCAAAGCCGCGTTGCCGGACTGGGTAACCGACGTATTGTTACCGCTGCCGCTCTGGGTTACCACGGACTGATCCGCGGCGGAGGCTGCATTGTACGAAAAGGCGAGGCTGACTGCGAGGGCGACCAGGGACAATTTGCTTTTCATGACACTCTCCTGTTGGACGAAGGCCTTTATAGGTTAAAACGCTCCCAGTGGCCCTCAATACTGGGTAGTCTGGACTAGGGTTCCGGCGCCGCTTTGCCGGATCACGATACTGGGCGACGCCGACGTCTGGTAAATATTGGCCTGATGGGCATCGCCGGTTTGCATCACCGACGCACGCGTTCCACCGGCCTGGGTAAAATTCGCGTGATTCCCATTTCCCTGCTGGATGACTTCCAGGCTATTCGACTGGTTTTGCTGGCTCGCCTTGACGGAATTGGCATTGCCTTCCTGGCGCACCCCCACCGTATTCGACCCGCTCGACTGCACGATATTCACCTCGTTCGCATTGCCGCTTTGCGTCACCTGTGCGATCGTGGGCGGCCTGGCATTGAGGACGAAGGCGCCGCGCGCACCGGACGGATCGACCGCGCCAATAATCGCCCGATGGACTCCCTCTTGCGTGACCAAGGTGATTTCCGGGGCCGCCAGATCCGGCGTGCCCGCGCGTACGCCGCCACACAGACCGAGCATGGCGCATGCCGCTATCAGCCAGTCGGCGCGATGACTCCTGAACGTCTTCATTTTTTCACCGATCTCGCTGATGTCACCGCACCCGGTTATCCGAGGTGGCGGTACTGATCTTCATCGACTGGTTCGCATTTTCGCGCACGTATTTCTGCATGATCGGCAAATCGAATTCAGCGGCGTTCGCCAATTGCCAGCTGCCGTCGCCGATGCCCTGGACGATCAAATGGGCCACCGCCGCCTCGATCGCTTCGCGCACGCACATTTGCGCCGGTTCGTTATGCGTCAGGCCCGCTTCCATTTCCAACAAACCCTTGAAGTTCACGAACTTGAACACACTGGGATTGACCTCGTACGAATAGATCGTCTTGGTGGTCGAGACGCTTTGCAGGATCTGGCCGCCGCGGATATCGACAGTGCGCAGGTTGATCGTGACCTGGTCGACCCGGTACTGGGTGGACAGCCCGATGCCCAGGAAGCGGGCGCCGGCGCCACCCGTGCGGATATTGCTTTCGAAAGAGATTACTCCGCCCTCGATCAGGATCGAGGCCGCGACCAATTGCGGGACGAAAATCGGTGGCGCATCCTTGGCCGGCGCCACCTCGAGCGCGCGCACGATCTTGCGCTCGGTAAGCAGGTTCTGCAGGTTCTCACGCTCGACCGGCACGAACCAGCCCGAATCGCGCAAGGCCTTGACCAGCAAGGCGGAACCGCCCTGGGTAACCGCCGTCGAAAACGAACTCTCGGGCGCTTGCTTGTATTGTCCGCTCTGGTCGCGAAAGCCATAGACGGCCGCCGTGATCTTCCCTTTCGGCTTGGGGAACAGCAGCAAATCCTTGGTGAAGGCCGTCTGTGGCGTCAGCACGGCATTCGAGGCCGTTTCCGAAGGCGGATGGGCGCAGCCGCCCAGCAGGATCAGCGACGCCACCGCGGTCAGCAGCGGAAATGCACGCCCCTTCACTGGCTCACCTCAAACGAGGTCACCGCGCCGGTGCTCTTGTCGGTTGTCGTCACCAGCAGCGTACCGCCGCCGAGATCGGTGATCTTGATGATGAAATTCCCGGTCTCGACCACGCCCGGCGCGAGGCCGCCGGTTACGCCGCCGCCCAGCTTCTGTGCCGCTGCCGAAGCGAGTTGGCCGAGGATGGCGCGCTCCAAGGTTTCGTTAAAACTCTGGAGCGCGGTTTTCTGTCCGGCGCCGCCCGGCGCAAGGGCCGCCGGATCCTTGTGCTTATTAATCGCATTGGCCGCGTTGAGCAAGACAATGCCGTTATTCGGATTTCCTCCGAATGAGGGATTCACCGGCACATACACCAGTTCCGTCGCTCCGGCACCGGCGCCGAACGCGGACAAGCAGAGGGCGGCAACCGCGGCTTTCAGTCCGCGGCCTTGATCGAACAAACGCATAATTGTCCCCAGTTTAAATCTCGTCTTGGCCTAAATCCGGATCCTTGAACAGCAATCTCTGCATTTCGCCTTCCGTTACCGCCTTATAGGCGATCTCCACGGCAGTTTCACTCACCCTTTTGTTTTGATTGCGGTTGGGCGAAATCTGTCCCTGGTAGATTCTTCTATTTCCGAACGTGACAATGATCTGGCTGCCGAAGCGCGCCGAGGGTAATTCCCTGACGCTGACGGTGTAGCGCTCCGCCAGGGGCTGGTCAAACCAGCTGGCGGAAAACAACTGATAAAAATCCTTGCCGGCCCGGGTGATGGTTTGATCGATGACGATGCCATCGAATAAATCGCGTGCCGATACCGGTTTCGATGCATTGTTTACTGCGGAAGCGGCTGTCGATGCATTTCCCGATGCGTTTACGTCCTGGCTCTCATGCGCCGATGGCGCACTGCCGGCGAATAAAATAAAGGACGTGACAAACCAGCAGAACGCGCGCATCCGGCATCCTTGCATAAGAAAAAATCTGTAATAACCACGATATGCCAGTGAATTGGCAGCGGTAATGGCAGTAATGCCTGTGAATCCCCGTTTTGTTTTATGTTGCCTGCATTTTTTTTAAAGGTAGCATGCAAAATAATTATTCACAACAGATATTTGTGACCAAGTGGTTAGTGCCATACACAACCAAGTTTCTATTAAAAAATATTGTTCTACATAAATTCCGATAATGCCGATGCCGGAATCGCTTCAGATGCAAAGCCCTAATAGAAGATATTCTTTGATAAATATTTGCAATGGATGAGAATGGCTTTTTTCGTCAATAACGCGTCGTGCGGATACCGAGGCCCTCGCTAGCGTAGCGCTCCTGTTCACCTTATTCGCGACAGCGCGCCGGCCACGTCGAGCGAAGGCGTACCAGCCTCAGGGTGTGACGCCGCGTAGGCAGGAGCGGAAGTCGTCGAAAGCGCCATACGCGCGTTGCGGGCCGCGCGCCGCGCCGCACAGGCCGGCTGCGGGATCCTGCGCCGTGCGCCGCGGCGGCGTGCCGTCCCAGCGCAGGTCGAGCCGCGCCGGATCGGCGAACAGGCCGCGCTGCGGATGATGGCCGACATAGAGCTGCCAGATCGGCGTGGCGCGGTTGTCCCCCACGCGCAGCACGCCGCCCTCGTCGGCGCGCAGCGGGCCGTCGACCAGGTTGCCGTTCAGGCTCGCGCCGCTGGTGGAATAGCGCACCTGGATCCCGGCCGTGTCGAGCACGGTGTTGTCGGTGAGGTGCGTATTCGCCGCGCTGTTCAGGTAGATGCCGACGTCCGCGCAGCCCGCGACCAGATTCGCGCGCATGCTGCCGCCATCGTGCTCGGTGATGCAGCGCCCGTCGCGGCAATACGGCTTGCCGGTGCCGCCGCCGCCAAAGGAGAGGCCGATGCGCTGGCCCGGCTGGCTGGCCAGCAGCGCCTCGCACAGCACCACGTTGCGCTCGAAGACGGTGCGCTCGGCGGCGCCCTTGGCGAAGGCGCCGTAGCTGATGCGGTCGCCCCCGGTTTTAATGAAATCGTGGATCAGGTTGGCGCGAATCGTCCAGTCGCTGGCGGCGACCAGGTCGATCGGCGTGACCGGATGCGAGGTCTGGCGCGGTGTCCCGTTGGCCAGGGTGTTCGACTCGATCAGGCCGTGATCCGGAAAGGCGCCGCGCTCGCCGTTGATCTTGAAGTGGGCGTTGAAGTCGCGCAGCGTGTTGTTACGGGCGACGAAGTGGTGGGCATCGCCGACCACGTGGAAGGCATGGTCGCAGCTGTCGGCGTAGCGGCAAGCGCCGTGCAGCGTTAAATTCTCGAAGCGCCAGTAGGGCGCCGTCACCGTAAATCCTTCAGCGGCGGCGACGTCGATGCGCACCGTGCCGGGCCGCGCGGCGCGCACGACGATGGGGGCGGCGGCACTGCCGGCACGGCTCGCATAGACGGTGGTGCGCAGGGGGTATACGCCGGGCAGCAGGGTGATGACCTCGCCCGGGCTCGCGTTGGCGATGGCGCGCCAGGCTTCCTCGCTGGTGGCGACCAGGCGCTCGCGCCCGGCGAGCGCGGCGGCGCTTACCGGCTGGGCGCCGATGGCCAGCGCCGGCGGCGCATACGGGGCGATCTCGCCGCGGTCGAAGCGCAGCAGCGTGGCCGCAGTGAAGCGGCCGGCCGCTTCGATCAGGTCGTTATGGCCGCTGCTGCGCTTGAGGAGATACGGCGCCAGCGCGCGCGGCGTCACGCCCTCCGACTGCAGGAAAGCCAGGCCGGCGCCGGCCGCCGCCGCCCCCAGCACCAGCGGCACGGCCAGCACCGTCAACAGCTTCATGGGCCGGTCTTGATGTTGTGACGGCTCATCAGGTCGTACATGGTCGGGCGGCTGATGCCGAGGATTTCGGAAGCCTTGACGATGTTGCCGTCGACCCGCGCCAGCGCTTTCACGATGGCCTTGTATTCGGCCTCGTCGCGCACCTGGCGCAGGTTGATCGGCTCCTCCTCCGCACCCTCTCCCGGCAGGCCCAGGTCGTCGGCGACGATCGTGTTCCCGTCGGCCATGATGACGGCGCGCTTGATGTAATTTTCCATTTCGCGCACATTGCCCGGCCATGGGTAGGCCTCGATCGCGGCGATCGCATCGGGTGCGAAGTGCAGCGACGGGCGTCCTTCGGCGGCGCAGAATTTGTTCTTGAAATGGTGGGCCAGCAGCGCGGCGTCGCCTTCTCTCTCGCGCAGCGGTGGAATGGTGACCACGATCTCGGACAGGCGGTAATACAAGTCCTCGCGGAAGCGCCCCTGCGCGCACAATTCCTTCAGCTTCTGGTGCGTCGCGCAGACGATGCGCACGTCGACCGGGATCTCTTCGTGCCCGCCGATGCGCTCGATCACGCGCTCCTGCAGGAAGCGCAGCAGTTTCGCCTGCAGCGGCATCGGCAAGTCGCCCACTTCGTCGAGGAAGAAGGTGCCGCCGTGGGCCAGTTCGACTTTGCCCTTGGTCTGCTTGGCCGCGCCGGTGAAGGCGCCCTTTTCGTAGCCGAAGAGTTCGGACTCCAGCAGGTTTTCCGGAATCGCCGCGCAGTTGATCGCCATGAAGCGCTCTTTGGCACGCGGGCTCAGGGCGTGCACGGCGCGCGCCAGCACCTCTTTACCGGTACCGGATTCGCCGAGCAGCATCACCGAGGCCGAGGTCGGCGCGACCTTTTCCACGTTGCGGCAGATTTTCAGCATCGACGGGGCGCGCGAAATCACGCCGGCCATCGGCGAATCGGCCTGCTGCTGTTGCATGCGGCGGTTTTCCTGCTGCAGTTCGTGCAGGAAGAAGGCGCGCTGGATCACCAGGTTCAGCACCTCGGGGTCGCACGGCTTCTGGTGGAAGTCATACGCACCGAGGCCGATCGCTTTCACGGCGTTGGCGTGATCCTGGTTGCCGGTCAGGACGATCACGCGCGTGTCCGGCGCCAGCGCCAGGATCTGCTGCAGCGTGGCGAGGCCCTCGGTCGAACCGTCCGGATCGGGCGGCAAGCCCAGGTCCATCGTCACCACCGCCGGTTCGTGGCGGCGGATCTGCGCCAGGGCCGCTTCGCGGTCGCCGGC
Organism: Massilia sp. Leaf139; assembly: GCF_001424165.1. Classification (GTDB taxonomy): domain Bacteria; phylum Pseudomonadota; class Gammaproteobacteria; order Burkholderiales; family Burkholderiaceae_D; genus Telluria. The sequence goes on along the minus strand of NZ_LMOJ01000025.1, from coordinate 34,336 downwards.
GACGGCGACGTCGTAGGCGTCCAGGCTCCATTTGAGCTGCTTTTGCAGGCCGGGATCGTCTTCGATGATCAGGAGTTTCTGTTTATTCTGGGTCACGATAATCCTTGTAGCTAATCCCGATATCAGGCTGCCCGTTCGAGCAGCGCATCCTGCTTGTAGAGGGGCAGGATGACTTTGAAAGTGGTGCCGAGCGCCGGCCTGCTGGAGACTTCCAGGCGGCCGCCCAGTTCGTTGATGTATTCGCGGCTTTCGAACACGCCGATGCCCATGCCGGCCGACTTGGTCGATTCGAATGGTTTGAAGAGGCGCTCGCGAATGAATTCCTCGCTCATGCCCTCGCCCGTGTCGGTGATTTCGATACGCACCGCCGAATCGGCGGCGGCGCCTTCGTCGCGCGCCAGCACGATGGTCACGCTGCCCTCCTTGGGCGTCGCCTCGATCGCGTTCTGGATCAGGTGGCCCACCACGCGTTCCAGGCGCTCGCGGTCGGCCAGCACGCGCAGGCCGGTGTCGCGCACGTCGAGCTGCGGGCGCGGCTCGAAAGCCGCCTTGTTCGCCACTGCCTGGCGCACCACCTGGTCGACCCCGAGCGGCACCGGCTTTTCCTCGACGTCGATGCGCGACAGCTTTTGCAGCATCAGGCGCATCTTCTGCACCGACAAGGACACCGTTTCCAGCATGTCGGCCTGAAACTCCGGATTGTGCTTGTGCTTTTCCGCGTTCGCATTCATCAGGGACAGCTGCGAGACCAGGTTTTTCAGGTCGTGCACGACGAAGGTCGACATGCGATTGAAGGACTCGAACTGGCGCGCCACCATCAGTTCGTTGGCCGCATCCTGCTGGGCCAGGTAGCTGGCGGCCTGGCTGCCGGCGATTTCGAGCAGATCGAGCACTTCCCAGTTCAGCTTGACACGGCTCCGCGCCGTCTGCAGCACGACGAAGCCGGACAGTTTATTGCCCATCATGAGCGGCACCACCAGCCAGCCGCGCGGCCAGGACAGCAGCCATTCGGGCAAGGCGAGGCCCTCGTACTTGTCGGGCGCATCGGCGTATTCGCCGAGGTCGATCACCCACTGGGTCGATTCGAGGAAGCGGCACAGCGAGCCGTCGGCCGCCTCGATCACGTCCGGCAGCGGCACGTCCCAGCCGGCGACGGGCTCGAAGTTGCCGCTGCCGTTGCTGCCCTCGCGGCGCTGCCACAAAGCGCCGCCCGGACTTTCGACCAGCGCCGCCACCGCCTGCACGGTGCGCTCGCCCAGGTGCGGCCCCGCTTCCGACAGGGTGCGCGTAAAGCGCATCCACTCTTCGCGGTAGTCATAGCCGTAGCTGTAGAAATGCTTGGAAATGAAAACCTTGAGCCAGGCGCGGAAGGTGCCCGAGAACAGGATCCCGGCCAGCAGCAGCAGCGCGCCGAACAGGAAGGTTACCTGCATCACCGTGCCCCAGCTGCCGCCGAAATAGCGCAGGTAGTAGCCGGCCGAGCCCATCGCCAGCAAGTAGATGGCCGAGCCGAACAGGGCGGCCGAATGGAACATCGCGCGGCGCGACACGGCCAGCGGCGAGCGCCAGGATTTGGCGCGCCGCATCGACAGGGCCAGCAGCGGCACCGTGAAGGCGTTGATGACGCCGCGCGCGGCCCAGATGTCGGGGTCGACCTCGCGGAACAGCATCGCGTGGCTGTACAAATAAAAATCGTAGGCGAACATGCCGCCGATGCCGAGGCAGGCGAACTTGATGGCCCAGCGTTCCTGCGTGGTCTTGTTGCGGTAGGCCTGCTCGACGAGCAGCATGCCGCCCACCGCCTGCGCCACGCGCGCCATCACCGGCAGCACGCTTTCCATCAGCGCCAGATCCCAGTAACCGAGGGTGGCGGCGATCAGCGCCAGGCAGTAGCAGACGGCGGCGGCGAACAGCGCCGGACGCAATTTCAGCGGCAGCTTGCTGTCGGGATCGCGCCAGTCGCCCAGCAGCACCACCAGGAACAGCGACCAGACGGCATTTCTCGCCACCTCGAAGCCATCGGACAGATCCGTCCACATCAGCAGGTCGGTGGCGGCCCAGGCCAGCGAGGCCGACCAGAAGCAGGAGATCAGGCAGGCCGCCACCAGCAGCGGGCCGTGCGCGCGCCCGCGCCAGCTGGTCAGCAGCGGCACGCCCAGCAGCAGGAAGCCGACGGCCGCGAGGCCATAGCTGTAGGTGGCGATACTGGTGAGAGAGACACTATCCATGTAGACGAACCGGGCACGCCGGCCCGGTATAAAACGTTATCGCGCCTGCAACCGGCGATTAACGGCCACTGCGGAAGAGGACAACTTTCAAGGTATTAATCAAGACCAGGAAGTCGAGGAACAGGCTGTTGTTCTTCACGTAGTACAGGTCGTACTGCAGCTTTTGCAGCGCATCCTCGGCCGAGGAGCCGTAGCCGTAGCGCACCTGGGCCCAGCCGGTGATGCCCGGCTTGATGCTGTGGCGGACATTGTAGTACGGGACGACTTCGATCAGCTGCTCGACAAAATAGGGACGCTCCGGACGCGGGCCGACGAAGGACATCTCGCCCTTGAACACGTTCAGGATCTGCGGCAGTTCGTCGATGCGGGTCTTGCGCATGAAGTTGCCGACGCGGGTCACGCGCGGATCGTTCTGGGCGGCCCATTGCGGCTTGCCGCTCTTTTCGGCGTCGGCGCGCATGCTGCGGAATTTGTGGACGAAGAAGCTTTTGCCGTCCTTGCCCACGCGCTCCTGCGAATAGAAGACGGGGCCGCGGTCTTCCAGCCACACGGCCAGCGCGGCCAGCATCATCAGCGGGAAGGTCAGCGCCAGGATCAACGTGCTGCACACCAGGTCGAAGGTGCGCTTCATGAAGATACGCACGAAACTCTGGTCGAAGCCGCCGCCGAAGACGAGCCAGCTCGGCTGGATCGAATCGACGCGGATCTGGCAGGTTTCGCGTTCGAAGAAGGTGGCGGCGTCGGTGACCTTGTAGCCTTGCAGCTTGCAGTCGAGGAGTTCCTTGATCGGGAAGCCGCCGCGGCGGTTCTGCACCGAGACCACGATTTCCGAGACGTTGTACTGGCGCGCCAGCTTCACCAGCGAATCGTCCTCGCGCATTTTGAGCAGGTTGCTGCTTTCGACGCAGAGTTCCTCGCCCGGGGCGGGAATGAAGCCGGCGATGTCGTAGCGGTGGTAGCGGTTGGCGCGCTCGGCCAGCTCGCTGCATTCCTTGGCCAGCGGGCCGCCGCCGAGGAACATGATGCGCGACTGCAGGAAGCGCGCTTCCGACGTTTTAAAGAAGATCATGCGCGCGACAAAGATGCCGACCGCCGACAGCGCGAACACCAGCACCAGGATGCTGCGTCCGAACGACAGCTCGGGCGCGACATAGAACACTAGCGTCAGGATGAGGAAGCCCATCACGAAGGACGGCATCAGCTTCATCAGGAAGGGGTGGCGCAGGCCTTCCTCGAAATCGAGCTGGTACATGCCCATTGCGCTCATGCTGAACACGATCGCCAGCGCAAAGGCGACGGCCGAGGTGAAGAAATGGTCGAGCGACGGAACCGTCACCGTGGTGCCGATGTCCATGTAGCGCAGCGCGGCGCCCGCGTAGGCGGCGCCGAGCAGCACCAGCACTTCCACGACCAGCAGGACGGATACGATCTTCGACACGTAATGGTTAGAAATCCTGAACACGTCAGCCTCCGATTCTTCTTACTTATTGCGATCCAGACTGCGCGGACGCGCCGGAGGCGTCCTGCTTCTGCAGATCGTTGACATACCAGTCCATGGCCTGGCGCAGGCCTTCGCCGATCCGGTGCGTCGGCGCGTAGCCGAGCAGCGTGGCGGCCTTGCCGATATCGGCTTGCGAATGGCGCACGTCGCCGCGGCGGAAATCCACGTAGTGCGGCTGGTGCCCGTCCACATGCGGGAAGCGCGGGCGCAGCAGGTCGCGCATCATCGCGTACAGGCCGTTCAGGCTGGTACGCTCGTTGAGCGCGACGTTGTAGACCTGGTTCACGGCCTCGGGCGCGGCCATGGCGGCCAGCAGGTTCGCCTGCACGACGTTGTCGATGTAGCAGAAGTCGCGGCTGGTCTCGCCGTCGCCGTTGATGCGCAGCGGCTGGTTACGGATCAGCGCGGCCACCCATTGCGGGATCACGGCGGCATAGGCACCATGCGGATCCTGGCGCGGGCCGAACACGTTGAAGTAGCGCAGGCCCACCGTCTCCATGCCGTAGGTACGGCCGAACACGTTCGCATACAGCTCGTTGACGTATTTGGTGACGGCGTAGGGCGACAGCGGATTGCCGATCACGTGCTCGACTTTCGGCAGATCGGGATGGTCGCCATAGGTCGAGCTCGAGGCGGCGTAGACGAAGCGCGTGACCTTGGCGTCGCGCGCGGCGACGAGCATGTTCAGGAACCCGGTGACGTTGACGTCGTTGGTCGTGACGGGATCGTCGATCGAACGCGACACCGAGCCGAGCGCGGCCTGGTGCAGAACAAAGTCCACGCCGGCGCAGGCGCGCGCGCAATCGGCGGGGTTGCGGATATCGCCCTCGATGAAATTAAATTTCATCCAGGCCTCATTCGTGACAGATTCTTTCACCTGCTCCAGGTTGTGGCGGTGTCCGGTCGCGAAATTATCGAGCCCGGTGACGCGCTGGCCGAGCCGAAGCAATGCCTCGACCAGGTTCGAGCCGATGAAGCCGGCAGCGCCGGTCACCAGCCAATGATGGCTGTGCTGGCCCAGTTGCTGCCTAACGTCTTGAATCTTATTCACAGTTTCAGAACACTTTCTCGATAGTGCGAGGTTGACCTTCCCGTGCCGGATGTGGCGCTACGGGAAGCAAAGCCGCGCGGACGGCGGCTTTGCAGTGGTCTGGTATTACAGGCGCCAGACGCAGTAACCAGCCTCGCGGATGGCCTTCTCGTCGAACTGCGACTTGACGTCGATGAAGCAGCCGCCGTTGTTCAGCTTGGACTGGAAATCGGTCAGCGACATCGCCAGCACCTCTTTGTGCGGGACGGCGGCGATCAGGGCGTCGGCCTGCGGCAGGCTGGCCCAGTCCTTCTCCAGCGTGATGCCGTATTCGTGCTGGGCTTCGTCGGCGTCGGCCAGCGGATCCCACACATGGACGTCGACGCCGTAGCTCTGCAGCTCGTGGACGATGTCGGCCACTTTCGAGTTGCGCAGATCCGGGCAGTTTTCTTTAAAGGTCAGGCCGATGACGTTGACCTTCGCGCCCTTGACCTGGAAGCCCGACGAAATCATCGATTTCACGGTCTTTTCGGCCACGAACTTGGCCATGCCGTCGTTGATGCGGCGCCCGGCCAGGATCACCTGCGGGTGGTAGCCGACCATTTCGGCTTTGTGCGTCAGGTAGTAGGGATCGACGCCGATGCAGTGGCCGCCGACCAGACCCGGACGGAAGGGCAGGAAGTTCCACTTGGTGCCGGCGGCTTTCAGCACTTCCAGGGTGTCGATGCCGATCTTGTCGAAGATGATCGCCAGTTCGTTCATCAGGGCGATGTTCAGGTCGCGCTGGGTGTTTTCGATGACCTTCGCCGCTTCGGCGACCTTGATGCTCGAGGCGCGGTGCACGCCGGCGGTGATCACGGTTTCGTAGAGCTGGGCGACGCTTTCCAGGGTCTCGGCGTCGTCGCCGGAGACCACTTTGAGGATCGTCGTCAGCGTGTGTTCCTTGTCGCCCGGATTGATGCGCTCCGGCGAGAAGCCGACGTGGAAGCCTTCTTTCCACTTGGTGCCCGAATGCTTTTCCAGCAGCGGGATGCAGACTTCCTCGGTCGCGCCCGGATACACGGTCGATTCGAAGATGACGATCGCGCCCGGCTTCAGGTTTTTACCGACCGTGGTGCTGGCGCCGATCAGCGGCGTGAAGTCCGGGTTGTGGGCGATGTCGACCGGGGTCGGCACGGCGACGACGACATAGTCCGCCTGAGCCAGCAGGCTGGCATCGGTCGTGACTTCGAGTTGACGCGCGGCTTGCAGCTGCTCGGTCGAGACTTCACCGGTCGGATCGATGAATTTTTTGTAGTTTTCGATTTTCGACGCCGACAGGTCGAAACCAATCGTCCGTACTTTCTTGCCGAACTCCACTGCCAGCGGTAACCCGACGTAACCCAGTCCTACTACCGCGACGACCTGATCTGCTTTCATTATCAGCTTCCGTTATCGAATAAAATTTTGCAATTATGCCAATATTTAATATAGCATGGGAACTAGACTTGCCTCAACTGAGCAAGCTCGTTTATACGCGATCAACAACACAGTTTGATGACCGCTGTTGTATTTGCAGCCGTATGGCGTGCGTGATGGCCCTTCTGTCGCAGCTCGACCATATTGGCCGCCTGCCGTCAGGCGCACTTCGGTCGCAGCGCACGGCCTGATGACTCTGCCGTTCAATGACACTGCGCAATATAGCATTTTCTGTCTGACAAGTTCCGCAAGAAAATGAATCGTGCGCGCTGCACACATTTGGATTGCAGCGCGAAATATGTTGTCGATCGTTTACAATCTTGCGCGATCTATCATGCGTCGGGAGAAACACCGATCGCCACCGTGGAGCAGCGCTTGAACGACCTTATTTTTTCCTATCTCGACAACGACGCCCCGGGCCACGAGGCATTGGACGCCTTTGTACGGGCGCATCCGCAGGGCAATGCCTACCAGCTGACGGCCTGGCGGCGGGCGGTGGCGCATGCCTACGGGTATCCCGGCAAGGTACTGGTGGCGCACCGCGACGGTGCATTGGCGGGTCTGTTACCCCTGTGCGAAGTCGCGCGTCCGCTGTCGCGTCCACGCTGGATCTCGTTGCCGTTTTGCGACATCGGCGGCGCGCTGGGCGTGTCGCCCGAGGTCGAGGCGGCGCTGGCGGCGCGCCTGCGCCAGGACGTGGCGCCGGCGCGCGCCGCCGGACTGGAACTGCGCTGCTCGGCCGACCACGTCCTCGACGAGGCCGCGCTGGAAGGCAGAAAAGTGCGCATGGTGCTGGACTTGCCCGACAGCGCGGCAGCCCTGATGCAGTCCTATCCGCCCAAGCTGCGCAGCCAGGTCAAAAAGGCGGAAAAGAACGGCCTCACTGCCGAAGTGGCCAGCGGCGCCGAGGCGATCGCCGCCTTCTACGACATCTACAGCCGCAACATGCGCCGCCTGGGCAGCCCGCCGCACAGCCGTGCCTGGTTTGATGCGGTGGCGCGCCACTACGGCGCCGCCGGCGACATGTTCATCGTGCTGGTGCGGCATGAAAACAAAGCGGTCGGCGCCGGCTGGGTGCTGCTGTGCGGCGACAAGGCCGTCATTCCCTGGGCCTCGACCCTGGCCGAGTACAACGCGCTGGCGCCGAACATGCTCTTGTACTGGACGATCCAGGCGCAGCTGTGCGAGCGCGGCGTGCGCCAGTTCGACTTCGGCCGCTCGACCTTCGGCGAGGGGACGTATAAATTCAAGAAGCAATGGGGCGCGCAACCGGTTGCGCTCGACTGGAAGGAATGGGATGCGCAGGGTGTGGCGCCGGCCGGCGTGCCCGCTGCCAGCGGCGGCAAGGCCGCGTCGCTGCGCCCGCTGATCGAAAGCGCCTGGCAGAAATTGCCGCTGGCGGTGACCAACAGCCTGGGGCCGCGCCTGCGCCGTTACATTACCTTGTGATACCGGCCTGGCGAGGCCGGCCGTGCGCGCCAGTTCAAACGCGTGGCGCATAAAAACGATCCAGCACTACAATAAAATTTTGTCTGGATTTTAATACTTATGCATGCCGAGCCGCGATCGGTCGCGATCATCGCGTCCCGCGAAGATGTCGCGACCCTGAAAAACTGTATCGACTCCGTCATCCGCGCCTGCAAGGGCAAAAACGTCGCCATCGACATTCTGGTCAATGGCAACGAGCGCCTGGCGCAGGACATCACCGAGACCCCATTCGACAACCGCCCGCCCTGCCAGCTGCGCTTCTGGAGCATCAAGCAGGGCGACAAGGCGCATGCCTGGAACGAATACGTGCACCGCATCTGGCCGGGCCAGGGCGATGCGTTTTTCCTCGACGGCTATGTCGAAATCGAGGAAAACGCCCTCGATGCCCTGAAACGCACGCTGACGGCCTCCCCGGAAGCGCTGGCGGCCAGCGGGATACCCTCGAGCGGGCGCTCGGCGGCAAGTACCCGCGCCATCATGCTGCGCGAGGGCGGCTTCCAGGGCAACCTGCACGTCCTCAGCAAACAGGCGATGCAGCAACTGCGCGACTCGGGTTTCCGCCTGCCGCTGGGACTGTACCGGACGGATTCGGTCACCAGCAGCCTGCTCATGTTCCGCCTCGATCCGGCCTCGAATGTCTGGGACAAGAAAAACATCGTGGTGGCGCCCGAGGCGACCTGGACGGTACGAGGGCTGGGCCGGCTCACCTATAAAAGCATTGTCGGGCAGTGGAAGCGCATCCTGCGCCAGGCCCAGGGCGAGCTGGAAAGCCGGGCCGTGCGCGAGCACCTGGTCGTCAGGCGCCACCCGCCGCATCTGATCGCGACGACGGTGCAGACCCTGGTCGGGCGCTGGATCGCCGAGCAGCCGGCGCAGGCGCGCCAGTTATTCCGCAAGAATCCCCTGTGCGCCTATGCCGCCTGGTGCCTGCGCGCACCGCGCGACTGGTCGGCGGCGGCGGTCTCGCCGCGCATGGTGGCCGTGCTCGGCGCCACCGAGCGGCGGCGCACGCCGCGCGCGGCCTGAGGCTGCGCTAGCCCAGGTCAGGGGCCTCAGGCGCGTCGGCGCAGCACGCGCAGCGCGCGCTGCGCGCCGACCGTGCCGAGGTAGCGTCCGCCACGGCTGGCCAGCAGCCAGCCGGCACGCTGCCAGCCCAGGCTCAGAAACGTGTTGATGGAGCGCAGGTTGGTTGCCTGCACGTGCGAGAAGCAGGTTTGCAATCCTTCGCGCGCCATGCTGGACGCGGTCGCGACCAGCAGCTTCTTGGCCCAGCCGCCGCGCCGGCTGGCCGGGTGCGTGTACAGGAAGCTCAGGAAGGCGTTACGTGCGCCCACTTCGCAGGTGAGCGCGCACGGCGTGTCGGTGCGGGCGCTGCCGACGTCGATCCGCGTCTGCGAGCGCACCTTGCCGTCTTCGACCAGCGCATAAATCCGCCCACCCTGCGCCAGCACCTTGCGCACGCCGATGCCGGTATGCGGCCCGATCTGGTCGAGCAGCGCGTCCGGACAGTGCGTCAAATCCTCTTCGGAGACGAGCCGCAGCAGCGTGCAGCCCGGCGGGCATGCCGTGCCGGCGTCGCGCAGCGGCAGCGCGAACAGCGTGTACACGTCCAGCGCCAGCGCCTTGCGCAGCAGCCAGAAACCGAGGCTGCGCGGGCCGCCGCGTTCGCGCAGCAGCGCCACCCGTTCGTGGTTCAGCAGCGCGCGCATGCTAGAGCGGGCTCCAGCTGGAGAGGGCCTTTTGCGCCAGCCGGTAGCCCAGCGCGCCGACCAAGCCCGGCTTGAACAGGATCAGATCCATCATGCGCGCGCCCGGCTTCGCACCCCAGCGCTGCTTGTAGCCGGAATCTCCCTGCCCCCAGTCGACCAGGCGCAGGCCGCGTCCAATCGCTTCCTGGAAGATGTCGAGCGAGAGCAGCGAGCCCGGGCTGGACGCCTTGAAAGCCTCGTCGTAGCCGTTGGCGACGATGCACATCGTCTGCTCCGTCTCCAGGTGCAGCGAATAGGCGATGTCGCGTCCGCCGGTCGAGAGCAGCCACAGCACGACCTCCGGCCCGCCGTGCTGCGCCAGTCCGGCCCAGTAGGCCTGGTTCTGCGTGCCGACGAGCTTGACTTGCTCGCCCTGCTGGGCCACCCAGGAAGCCTGCTCGACCAGAGCCGCGCGCTGCAGCAGCAGGGCGGCTTGTTCCGGGGTGAGGCGGTGCCGTTCGGTGCTCACCGCGCCCTGCTTGTCGAGGCGGCGGCGCAAATAAGCGATGTTTTTCCACAGCGAGGCGCTGACCTGCGCCTGCAGTGCCTCGGTCGAGGCCGGCAATGCCAGTTCGAACACCTGCCCGGTTTCCTGTTTCAGGGCGCGCCAGCCGCGCACGCGCAGCAGAGAAATAAAACCCTGGGTATCGGTATCGTCCTCGATGAGCGGGCCCATGCGCAGCAGGGCGCCAGGTGGCCGCCGGGTCATTTCGTCGGCAAGTCCGGCCAGCGCGCCCTCGCCCGCACCCGGTTCGAGGGCCACGCCGCGCCACGGCCAGTAATAGCCGGCCAGCGCCCACAGGTGCAGCTTGCCAGCGCGTTTCTGGGCGAAGGCGACTTCGGCGCCGGGGGCGCGCACCACCGCCAGCGGGCCGCGCCAGCCGTTGCCCGGCAAATACGCCTGTTCCCAGGCCGCGGACGTATGCGCGCGCACGAAACCGCGCCTTGCCGGCGCCAGCGCTTGGGTATCGAGCGGCATCCCGCGCCCCTCAGCCATGGCGGCGGATCAGGCGGCGCACCTTGGCCTTGACCCCGTAACGGTCGAGCAGCTGGCCCGTCCAGACCGAGAACCGGTCCATCATCGCGTGGCCGCGCAGGATGGCGGCATTGCGCAACGTGGGCCGCACCAGGAACACGTTGGCGCACTGGCGCTGGTGGGTGGCGAACAGGCGCTTGTGGTCGGACTGGCCTTCGGTGAAATCGAAGTAGCGCAGGCCGCCCTCATTGAACATTTCCTCCAGCGCCAGCCACTGCAGCACGGTGCCGACCGACAGGTGCATATAGGCAGGGTCGTAGCCCAGGTAGGAATAGATCGCGACGCCATCCTGCACCGGGCAGTACAGGTAGGAGACGGGCTTGTCGCCGTCGAACAGGACATAGGCGCGCAGGTGTCCGCTGGCGGCCAGCGCGCGAGCGCGTTCCATGAACTCGGGCGTATCGGGCAGGCCGGCGTCCAGCAGCTTTTCCTGGTAGGTCAGCTTCGACACGGCGCGCGCCAGCTGGAAGAAGGCGGGCACCTCGTCCGGCTTGCGGTAGGAATGCCACTTCAGGGTGCCGCCGCAGTGCTCGGTGAACTTGCGGATCTTGCGGTTGATGGTCGAACGGGTCTTGGACGAGAACTTCTTTTGATAGTCCTCGAACGAGGTGTTCAAATCGATGTAGCAGTGCTGGTAATGCAGCGGGACGTAGCGCAGGAAGGGCCCGGAGCGGGCCAGGCGCGGCAGGGTTTCGTCGACCGGCAGGCGGCGCAGCGCAAAGCCCTGGCTGCCCGGCGCCAGCTGATCCTCGCCGGGAATGGCGATGGCGGCGGGATTGCCTGCCTCGGCCAGCCCGATCGAGCACGGCTGCAGGCGGATCGAGGTCTGGAACAAGGTCCAGTCGCTCAGCTGAAACTTGAACGACACATCGCGTTCTTGCGACAAACTCATCCTTGGCGCCTTTTCAGACCACCGGCCGGCGCATCGGCCCGGATCCCGCTATCGTAAGTGAAGTGAACTTGCATGACGCGACAGTTGCCCGGTAAATTGACAAGTTACTATTATCCTACACTTTTGCGGACGCTCTCAACACTATTGGCGAGACTTCAGGGGAGGAGGACGGGATCCAATCCCGGCGGGATTGCGCAAGAAAAGCGCATGATGAATGGTGCGGCTGGCTGGGATCGAACCAGCGACCCTTGGCTTCGGAGGCCAAGCAAAATAGTGTTTATTGGCGTTGATCGCCATATCGAAAATCTGCCTTTATCCATAAAAATCAGATAGATAGGTAAGTTGCAGCTCATCCTTGCGTGCATTGGTGTTGATCGATATACTCCAGATCGGGGTACACAGCGGGTACACCAATACATCTCAAGGGCATATTGAATGGCGAAAGTAAAGTTCACGGCAGGCCGGGTTGAGGCCTTTACCTGTGAATCTGACAAGCGTCCCTCTTTCTTGTGGGACTCGGTAGCTCCAGGGCTGGGCCTGCGGGCCACACCAAACGGAAGTAAGTCCTATATCTTTCAAGCCAAACTGCGAGGTCAAGTCATTCGCACGACAATCGGCGCCCCGGCCGCATGGACCATAGCCGAGGCGCAAGCAGAAGCTATCCGACTTCGCGTGTTGATCAACCGTGGCCAAGATCCGCGCGAGGTCGAAGCTGATCGTCTGGCTGCAGAGCAGGCGGAGCGCAAAGCCAAAGCCGCTGCCGAAGCTGCGGCGCAAGCCGAACAAGTAATATTGGATCAGCAAAAGGCGATCGAAGCGGCCCAGCAAAGCTTGCTGGCCAGAACAGCATGGGACGCCTACCTGGCGGCGCCTCACCCTAGATGGGGGGCGCAGCATCGTGCCGACCACGTCATAGCTGCAAGCGAAGGCGGCATCAAAACCAAGATCGGCGAAGGCACTACAAAGGCCGCACCGCTTGCTTCGTTGCTGAGGCGCCCGCTGTACGCCATCACCGCGCCAGTCGTGCAGGAATGGCTGGTGTCCGAGTGCGCGGCCCGCCCAACTTTCGCTCACAATTCATTCCGAAAGTTTCGAACTTTTATCCGGTGGTGCGCTAAGCAACCGCAATTTCAGGCTGTCACGCATGTGGATTGCTGTCTTACCGATGAGGTTAAGGACATCGTTCCAGTCAGCAAAACGAAAGACGGAGACAGCTTGCAGCGTGAACAGTTACCTGCTTGGTTCGACGCGGTACGAGCAATCAGAAATCCGGTTATTAGCGCCTACCTGCAAGGCTTGCTGATAACAGGCGCACGTCGCGAGGAATTGGCCCGACTGCGCTGGGATGACGTCGACTTTCAATGGCGAAGCCTCACCATTCACGACAAGGTAGAAGGACTGCGCGTGATTCCACTCACTCTATATTTCTTATCGCTGCTGGCCGCTCTACCCCGCCGGAATCAGTGGGTGTTCAGCAGCCCCACCGCCGCCGATGGCAAGCTCGCTGAACCACGCATCGCCCACACGAAGGCTCTTGCCGCTGCGGGACTGCCTCATGTTTCACTGCATGGACTGCGCCGTTCCTTCGGTACGTTGTGCGAGTGGGTGGAAATGCCAAGCGGCATTTCTGCACAGATCATGGGCCATAAGCCGAGCGCCTTGGCCGAAAAGCATTACCGACGCCGCCCACTTGACCTGCTACGAAAATGGCACGACCTGATCGAGACCTGGATTTTAGAACAGGCCGGCATCGACTATGTACCGGCCACGCCGGGATTACGGGTGGTCAGTGGCCCTTAACCACTCACTGCTTGGTCATTGACGTTGGCCGACGCTTACCACCAATTCTAGGCATTTGGTCGCGGGTGTCTGGGAGCCTAGACTCTTGTCGGCCATTGCATAGCACATGTTCGCTAAGTCGACGAAGCCTCTTGCCCGGGCTGCCGGTTCAATCTCACGGAGTGTTGCACTTACAAGCTCCACCAAACGATCCTCATTCAGACCATCTTTTGGGGTACAGCCACTTATGTCACGGAGCCAATCATCGAAATCATCATTGCTCATGTTCATCAAATTGGATGACATAAAAATCCTTGTTGAAGTCAGTAATGCTTAAATTGTAGATTTCCTCCTTCTCGGCGCAACTTGGTGTTTTTAACGCAAACTTGATAAGGAAAGCGTTGCTCACGCAGACTTAGAAGGTGTAGACGAAATCAAATTCGATAAGCGAGTCTATTGAGTAGCATACGCGCTTCGGCTAGCCATACCTAAGCGGCGGAGATATCCAGTTTGCGGTCGTAATGCATCGTATGCCGCCAGCGGTCAGTCCACGCGTGGGTACGCTCGCCGACCCAGCGCTTTGTAGGACCACCAATCCGGTATTAATCCCTTTAGTGGGCGTGGCCGTTTGAGTAAGTAAGGTAACCCCTCTATCCCAAGGTCGGCATCGTTGTCACGTCTCATATAAAATTAGATCTACGATAAATACCTTGTTTGGAGCCACGATTGAGCGACCCTGTCACTCCGCCGGATTCACACTCCTTCCTTCAGGCAATGCGAGATACAGTCGCTTGGGCAAACCTCGAGCACCCATTCAGTGATATCGCTAAGGATAACGCTGAACTTATCGCAGAGCTCACGAGCTTCGAACGGGACGGCACAGTGGCTTTGCTCGCTAGCCTTCTTACGCTCCCTGCCCATCAATCTGAGTGCTTGCGCATTGAGCTTCTAGCTGTTCTTTCACTTATTTATTGCAAAGGCCAGCAAGTCGCCACGGTTGACGATGCGCGGCGCTGGCATGCTGCCATCGGCGCGTCGAACAGTGCAAGCGGGGAGGACCCGGCAGAAGACGTGTTTGTCTCTCTCGTCGGGAACGCAAGAGGCGATTATCGCGTGCTAGAAGGGGTATGGGAGGCCGCTGGCTTTTATACCCAGCTAATGGTTGACATTGTTTCCGACATGCCTGATGTCGGCCACTATCGCCCGCTCAAGCGCGCCGTGCAGTCGCTCCTTCAACTTTCGGACGTCGTCTGTGCCCGTTCTGGTCTCCGTCGTTTCGAGCCTGGTGCTGAAGACGCTCTGGACTCGCTTGATACTGGCGGACTTGATGCGAGTGAGCTTCGCTCACGAGTCATGTTAACTAATGGCATGCTACGAGCTGCGGACGTGGCAGTCGCAGACCTTACCCCCTTCATTCTTGACCACACACAGATCGCAGCTCTCGGCAGCCAGGCGCCCGGGATGGGAATGTTAGAGCAGAGGCCACTGCTCCGCTTACGGGACGGTCTTGTCGTTGTCCTACCCACTGCCCTTTCGATCGCTCTTCGTGATGCGGTGATAGCGTTTGCCAAGAAGGTGGGGGAGCTGAGTAACCTCGACAAGGCGCTGTCCAACGCCTATGCACGCACCTTCTGGGATACGCCGGTCTTCGGCGGCGGCAGGAGGTTGCGGTTGTCATGGCAACAGCACAAGACGACCCGGTCGGCGATCGCCGTCTCCTCGGTCGATGTGGGCCACGTTATGATGCTTCAGTTCGTCTTGCCCTCCATGCAGCAGCACCCGGACACCGGCTTCAGCAGCATGCTCCGGCTTGATGAGGAGATTGCGCACTTCCTCGACGCCGGCGTTGCAAAGATCGCCGGTGAACTCGCCAACGAGCATGGCTTCCAGCGCGGCATGGTCGTGCGCGTTGGTTGTGGCTGGGGTGCGGGCTTTGTCGGCACGGTGCCGCAATTGCCTGTGGGATGGCAGTTTGAGTGGATGTCCAGCGCGGATTTCGTCCGCATAGGGTCGTTGTCCGAGATGTCCCCCCTTGCCTTCTGGCGTGTACAGGATGCAAAAGAGACAATCGCACGCGCCGGTGTTCGAATCATCAACGTTAACGGCATCCTCAACCTCCTTGGCTGGGTACGCGCTAATGACGGCCACATGGTCCCACACAACCAGTTGCCGGAGGGGCGCATCACACCAGCGCGCCCGCTGATGCTAGCGATTCCGACGAATCTGCTTCGTGACGTGCGCATGGCGGCAGACACGGGATATGACCGGCACCGTATCTTGGACAATAGCGGCAAATGGCACCGGGTGCTCCGGCCGTCAGCGGAGGACTACTTCCCGACTGAGCGCGAAAGCAAATGCTATGCATCCATTGATGAACTTGACGCCCAACGTCTGACCTGTGTGTATGAAGGGCAGAGCAACCTGTGGGTGACGATTGAGGCCCCCAGCATGCGAGATAGCGAGATCGTTATCGAACTTGCGAAAATGGTACGTACATGGATCGGCCGGATTGGCGAGGCGTTGGAGACTTTTGGAGAGCGGACAACCGGCAAGTCAGTAAAGATCTACTTGCATTTTGAGGACAGCGACGACATCAACCGATTCGAGATGGAAGCGATCCCCCGTGACCTAAATACCTTCTGGCGACTTGAGCGTGTCCGTGAGCAGGGAGCGATTCGGGTAGTGCTTAAGGATGGGTATCTTGCTGGTTTTCGTGCGCCGGACAACCGTGCAGAACGAGCCCTTGTACGTGCACTCGGCACCGCGTTTGCCACCCTTTTTCGTATCGATGCCCCGGCTGACAAGGGAATAGCAGTTGAGCAGATGGCGGTTCCCAGTGACAGAGCTCGCAGCTTCCACCTTATGCAGTCGTTCGACTTCAGTGACTACGTGCGCAACTCGCTGACCCGGCGTCTTTTGACCATCGAGAACGTCGAGTCGGCTGCGGCACGAATTGAGCTTGGATGGCGTGCGGTTGCAGCCGATGGCCCAACACGGTATGAGGGCAAAAAGGCGGTTGGAAAGCTCCTCAACGACGTGGTTGATGTGCTCCTGTTTGACATGCAGGACGAGCTTTCCCGCTTTGATCGCAAAAAGACTCTCATACGACTTCTTGAGAACTGCGAGAGGGCACGTGGGGACGAGAATCAATGGCACCGCACGGCCGCTGCCGTTATTGGTCTGCATACCGGGGAGGAAGGCGTCGAAACGACGATTGCCAAAGAATTGGGACGTTTTTCTGGCGCGGCACTAACATCCCGGCTTGTCATCGAAATGGCGCTTTGTGCGTGCCCCGTAAATGATGGGATTGAGGCCTCCGACATGGCGCTCGGTCGGCTCCTGGCTCGCGCATCACTGCTCTTTCGCATCGGCGGCATGTCGGATGCAGTGCGCTTTGGCGCGCTGCCGGCCGTTGTCGACATCTCTCCCTTGGGTGACCTTCTCTTCCGAGACGAGCTCGGAGAGATGGTGCTCGAACCGCTACTATCGAAGGCGACCAACGAGCGGTTTGAAGCGCATGCAGCGCAATTTGAGCGTCACTATGCAAAAGTGGACGAGACGGAAGAACTGGCCGATGAAGAAAACCATGCTGACGATGCCGAGGTCGATTCCGATACAGAGACCTTCCTGGCATTCTGGAAAGCAGAGATGGGCTTTACGCCCGAAGAAGGTCACCGCTTCGTCCATGCACTCGAGTCAATCGGCATGGCCCAACAGTCGGCGGTTTTCACGATGACGTGGAGCCAGTTGGAGGACGCCGGCAAATCGGCCGGACTCGATGATGACGTCGCTGGCGCGTTCCTCTCCCAGTTCATACTCAGCACGCGTCCGAAATGGGATGAGGTGCCAAACGGGTTTGAGCTTTCCGACATCTATCCGTGGCGTTTTGGGCGGCGCCTGTCAGTTGCAGCTCGCCCCTTGTTGCAGATAGACGAGAGCGATGACTCGTTAGTAATTGTAGCGCCTGGGCTCCTGCGCACGTCCCTGAAATACATCTTGGAAGGGGCGCATACGGGAAGGCTCAAACGGGAGTTCTTCCGTACGGAAGGGATGCGAGACGACTGGTTGGGGGAGGCCCGAGAAGGGCACACGTTTGAAAAGACCTTGGAAAGGAAACTCCGTGAGGCAGGGTGGACTGTCCGGCGCGGCATTGGATTTCCGGAAATCTTGCTGCGAAAATTGCCAGTAAATCCAGGCGACATCGACCTTCTCGCTTGGCGTTCGGATCGCAAGCAGGTGCTTATGGTCGAATGCAAGGATCTTTCACTGGCCCGTAACTATTCGGAAGTTGCCTCCCAGCTCTCCGAGTACCAAGGCGAGGACATAAAAGGCAAACCAGATAAACTCAAAAAACATTTGAAGCGCGTAGCACTTGCACGAGAAAACCAAGCTGACATGGCTCGCTTCACATCCGTGACGAACCCTGAGATTGTATCTTGGCTTGTCTTCAGTGGCGCGTCCCCAGTTGCCTACGCTCATTCACAGATTGCTGCGCTGGAAGATACCCATGTTGGGCGATCAAGCGATCTTCTTAAATTCTGAGGGAATCTGGCTAACTTGTTGAATCATGTTTGAGTGTGTGGCTTCCCTATCTAACACGACGGCACGTTTGCACATGTTGGAGATGATCAGTTCTCACTACCTGATACTGGAAACCTCATCGGTCCTGCGCGGCGAGCAAAAAGCGAGCCCCAGTCAGTGAATCCTGGCCGAGAAATAGGAAATATGCCGTCTCTGGCATCTCAACTGCCGCTTCGGCAGCTTGTTGTTTTGCGGCTAAGACTGCTTCCGTAATTTGTGCATTAGCATCGCTTGGCTCGGCCTGTGCAACAAGCTGGGCATACGTACCGTCAGGCAGATCCCATATTCCCAAGCAAAAGCTCTTCAGATTCGAAAATGACAAGGGCACCGAGGATTTGGTTACATATAACGCAAGCACTGTGTGAACCTTCTCATTGCCAGCTTCAATATAAATTGTATTTTTCCAGTTTTTCCCGATGCGCTGCTCTGGACTAATTGCCAATTCCCTCAAGGGAAAAATTAATTTGAAAGCTTGAATAACTCCGTCCACGAATTCGCCAGGTTTTTCCCAAACCTCCCAGGCCCGGTTTTTTCCGTCTGCAACCAGTTCTGGCCGAGCGTCTACCGCCTGCGATGTGAAACCAAATCTCCAATTCCCTGAGACATGAAGGCTGACTTTGGTTTCCTTAAAATTATCACGGCAAGCGATATAGATATCTCCCGGCCCCTCGGTTCACACACGCCAACCGTTCGAAGTTTTGGCCATTGGATTTCCTACCGCAAAACGTACCACATCATTTCTTATAGGAAGTAGGCCTGCACGCATAAGAGATTGCGGGCTCTGCATGGGGATTCGGGCGTTAGTATTCATTCTCGGCGCAGTGATGACATGCTGTCGTGGTGTAGACGGCGCATGCTAGGGCTACTTCATTGATTTTGTCCACACCCTCTTAGCGCGTCTTCAGGTCGATATAGCCCTCTCGGTACAAATAGCGCCACACGACCGCGTCTGCCACACCTGTTTGGACAGCAACGTGCTCAACAACGACCCAAGGGTAAGGACCGAACCTGGCGTGTGCCAGTTGATGCAGTATGCTGGTTGGTCCAACGGACCAACCCTCCGACCGCGCTTGGCTAGCCGCGATTTCCAGTTCACGCAGGCGTTCCTCATACGAGGTAGTCCAGTGCCATCGCGCGCTAGAGAGCTGCGTGAACAAGTCCTCATCCACCTCCCTGTCGTCGCGCCTTAGTAGCGCTGGCACGTCTGTGGCTCGAGGGCGCTTTGCGGCGGGCTTGTCCAAGGCCGGCAGCATCTTCGGGAACAGCAGGCCGAACAAAGCGTCGTAGCGCGGATCGCGCAAATACAAAGTCTCGCCCGCTTGAATGCTGGCACGCACCTGGTCTCGCCACTCAGCGACCCGCTCCTCCTGTGCCCGACTCAAATTCGGCCGGTACGCCTGGATGGCGATCAGATATAGGCCATGCCAAGACCGTGAGGCGTTGCTGACTTCAGTCAGCATAGTATTGATCACCTGCCAGACGGTCTTGTACTTGTAGCCAACTACCGATCCTCTAGCGATCGATATCAAACGATGCAGCATGGTGTGGCCGTTGTCGAACAGGCGGTGGTCAAGCGCCTCTGCAAAGCCGTGCTCGCGCAATCCATCGGCAGCTCTCATCACATCGTCGTACGCTTCTTGGCGAGTATCATCCCAATCCCACATCGCCTCCTTTTCCGCGACGTAGTCGAGCCACGCGAGCTCCATCACTGCTTGAACGTAGATGTCTCCCCATTCCTCAGCGGAAGTTTCGCGCCGGCGATGGCGACGTACCACCGGATCCCAAGGCACTCGCGGACCGTACACAAGGGAGTCGTCCGTAGGAAGAATCGCCGACGGAAGCATGGCGGCTGGGTGGTGCAGCCAGTGCTTGCCGATCACCTCGTCCAGCACTAGCGTGCGCAATCGGTCTCGGTGCAGAACACCAGCCATGCGCGAGAAATCAATCTCGATGGCGGGCAGATTCACCGCACGGATGCGCTCGAGGCGCTCGGGAGTGATGGTGTTTGTGACCGTCACTTCCACCAGCAGCTCGCTGCCGTCCGCGAGCTGCGCGATCACATCCGGAATGATGCGCCCCAACTTCTTTTCCAGTCGAGCGCCGGCAAGACGGGCCAGCGTCCTATTGTCGGCCACGGTCACCAACTGCTTTCCGCCGTTTGCGCCACCTGCGCCTGCCACGCACCAACCGGGCAACAGCAAGCTTTGCGCCGTAGCAAGGATGGCCTTCACTTCACGATGCAGCAGCGATTCGCGCCGCAGGTCGGCCGGCAGTTGCGCATTGCCCTCTTGGTCCTCCCAATCCCAGTCAAGCGCTTCGCTTGCCGTCCGCCGCGCGTCGTCGCGAGCAGCCTCCTCCAGCTCCGGGGCCGGCCAATGCCCGCACCAACGGGCCGCCCTGATCGCGGGTACCAACATTTCACGGAGCTTGGCGGCGTCGAGCGCAGCCAACTGCGGGTCGTCTGTAGCTATTTCGATGCGCGGCACTAGGCAGGGTCCGTTTTCTAACTCAGTGGCGTCGGCGCTGCCTGTCACGACCACCTGCAGGCGACGACCGTCCGTCAGCACCACCTCCGCAGTGGTCGTGTCAGCAAATCGCAGCTGGTCGATGCGCACCCGCTGGGGTTCCAATTCGATCCAGCCCTGATAAGGTGCGCCCGACAGGCCCATTACGGTAACCGCTCGGCGCATCCGCGGCAGCTCGATCCAATCGCCTTCCTTTAGGCTGGCCAGGAGGGCCGCGCGCGCTGACAGCGTATGGCAGCGCTCCGTCTCGGCACCAGGCTCATGACGGAAATGCGGTCGGTTTTTGAATATCGCCTTGCCAGCGTTGACTGCTTGCAACGGGTGCCCGCAGCTGATGCATGTGCATTCGCACGCTGCGCCGTTCTGGTGTGGGCCTAACTCGAGGATATAGCGCAGCGCCTTCGTTTGCGAATCTCGGGCCCAGGCCAATACCTGTTCCTGTTGGCGTTGCCGCACCTCCGCCACGCGGCGCACGGACACGTAGGAAGTATTTCGCTCGTTCACTTTCGGTGCTGCCGGCAATACTTTTGCTCAGCCAGCGCCGGATGTTTGCAACGACGATTTTTCAACGCTAGGATCGCGTTGCAGCGGTTCACCGTCTGGGTTGCCTGAAACCGATAAATGACTCCACCAACCGCCGTCGGCGGATCCTTTTCGTACACCGCAAGAGTATAGGACTCCCAGTTCGCGTCATGTGGGCGCGGGCCACGAACCATGTTCACTCCACCGTCGGGACGCGCCTCGAGCCAACAAGCCTGTTCAAGCGACAACCGGTCAAGGCACTGGATCGCCGGCAACTCCAGAATTTCATCGCCATTCGGGCCGCCCACGAATCGGCATTGCGCCATACCTTTCATACAGATTTCCTTCTAGTAGATGTGCCTCGCGCGCCACCATATCCAGGTATTCCAAACGAACGCTACGAAACAGCACAGGGCGCCACTGACGTACAACCAGCAGACGAAGTCCTGAACAACATGCACTGGGGAGACGGTGGCTGCTTCATCAGGCCTCATGGCGAAAGCCAGTCCCAGAAACACTACTTCCCCAATGGCGCACACGATCATCCAAAGTCGCGCCCGTTTCATCGCAGCGATGGCGGGGTTCGGCGAGCGGACATCCGTTACCAGAATTATCGAGAACAGTGCATTTATTAGCCAATCCATGAAGTGATTATATGGCGGAAACGCTCGCGTTAGCTGTCGATCAAAGGCCCATGACTCGCCAGTAGCCCGCCCCCCACAGCAGGTCCATGTTCGGGGTTGCTCGGAAGCGGTGATTGTGGTTGCAACTTTGCCTAGAAGAACTTAAGCTGTATGCCAAATTGACAAGGTAGTTTGTTACGGAGTGGGGGTACGCGGATGAAAATCATCCAGAGGATTGCGGCCTGGGCAGCCGACCAGCCAGCATGGATTGACGATGCTGTGAGGCGGCTAATAGCCGGAACTCTGACGCAAACTGACATGCGAGAACTAGCTGATCTTGCGAAATCGAGTCATGGTCTTGCAGTTGACAACTGTCTTACCCCTGTACGGCTCGACTCTAAGTCATTGCCCTCCTTTTCCCAAGATGCCGCGGACGTTAGCCTTGCGGCCCTGCGCAATCCGCAGAATGTCAATGCGATCGATCCAAGCCAGTCTTTAACCTTTCATCTTGCAGGCCTAACAGTTGTGTATGGCCACAATGGAGCCGGCAAGTCGGGTTACGCTCGAGCTCTAAAAAAAGCCTGTCGCGCGCGTAATGTCGAAAGTATCCTGCCAGATGTGTATGCTGCAGCACAGGGAACGACTTCCGCCAGAGCGACGTTCGAATGGAACGAAGGTGAAGCTTCCCGATCCGACACGTGGAGCGCAGATACTGTCCCGCCGGCACCGCTTTCGCAGATTTCTGTTTTCGATGCGCACTGTGCTCGTGTGTTTGTCGACAATCAGGCAAAAGTGCTTTTTGTGCCAGACGGGCTCGATGTAATTCATGGGCTCTCTGCAGCGCTAGGTACCGTACAGCGCCTAATTGAAGCCGATAGAAAAGAAAACATCTTCGATCATGCTCAGCTCACACCATTAGCGGGCTCAACCGCAGTCGGTCTCGCACTCGGGAAACTTGGTCGAAAAAGCGATCCAGAAACGTTCAGGAAGCTTGCTTCCTTATCTGAGGAAGAAGACATCGAACGTCAAGCGCTCAACAAGCTCTTCCACGACCAGGATCCAATCAAACTGGCAGGTGCTATGCGTCGCACCGCGGCTCGGCTTCAATCTCTACGCAACGAGCTTGCTGCGGTCGAGGCTCCTCTTTTGGACGCGTCACTTAATCAGCTTGCAGAGGCATTTGTTTCGATGACCGCAGCCGAGGGCGCATCGAAGCTCGCGGCCGAAATGCTGCATGCTGGGGGAGCGCATGTAGTAGGCACTGGCACTGAACCATGGGAGCTTTTACTGCGCAGCGCGACAAAATACGCGACGGAGGTGGCGTATCCACAGTATGAATTCCCAGGGCCAGATGGTGCCCATTGCGTACTATGCCAACAACCAATCGCTCCCGAAGCTAGAGCCCGCCTTGAGACTTTCATTAAATTTCTTGAGGATGACGCTCAAAAAAAGGCGACTTTAGCGCGAGAGGTAACTAAAAAATTATACCGCGCAGTGTCCTCGCTAAACTTCGAGAGCTTTCCGACCGATCGCGTGTTCCTCGAAGAGCTCGCCGAAAGCCAACCAGCATTAGCGACCGCTATTCACAGCTACATCGCAGCGTTAGAAGTTCGCCGCGCGAGTGTTGTCGGAACAGCTGCGGACCGGCGACTAGAGCCACAGCCGGAGCTACCTCCGTCTCCGGTTATCGCACTCGATGCACTGGTCACAAAGCAGCTCGCTGAAGCGGGCCGGTTGGAATCGATCACGACGCCCGAGGAGCGCGAGCGCAAGAAAAATTTGCTCGCAGAACTTGAGGCAAGAGCAAAACTTAAGGAATTACTTCCAAAAGTCATTGAGGGGATCGAGTGGCACAAGCGTGATCATGCATTCGGGGAGGCCATAAAGGGGTGCAACACTCGCCTCGTCACAGCGATAGCTACTGAGCTATACGAAGCGAATGTCACCGAAGAACTTCGTGCAGCGCTCGCAAAAGAACTAACGAACCTCGGACTCAAAAAACTCGACGTCACACTGGAGATGACTGGGCAAAAAGGAGCGCGTATGCAGCAGCTTAAGCTCCAGACTCTTCCGCAATATGCGCGCGCTAAGGTGTCTGACATCCTCAGTGAAGGAGAACAGCGCGTGATCGCCATGGCGTTATTCCTCGCTGAGGTTGGTATTGAGCCAGGGCGCTCTGGACTTATTTTTGACGACCCCGTTTCGTCCCTAGATCACGTCCGTCGTGAGAAGATCGCAAAGCGCCTTGTCCTGGAAGCGAAAGAGCGACAAATCATCGTCTTCACACATGACCTGGCATTTGCCTGGGCGTTAAAGGATTTCGCTGACGACAACGGTGTCGCTAACATAAGCCGGCACATTTTCTCAGCTGGAGCGAAGAAAGGTATCTGCAGTGACGGACTACCTTTCGAAGCCAAGAAGTTGAGCGCGCGCATCAATGAACTTAGAGAACAAGGCAAACGAGCTAAGCGCGCACTCGAGGAAGACCGTGATCACGATTTCTATAACGACACCGTGCGAAACTGTTATCGCCGCATGAGGGACACATGGGAATTGCTTATCGAAGAGCACCTCTTTGCGGGAACGGTTAAACGCTTCAGGCGTTCCATCGAGACATCGAAACTGCGTTATGTATCTGTCAGTGATGAAGAAGCAAGCGCTGTGTACAACGGTATGAGCCGATGCTCCAATTTCACCCATGAAGGCGGGGCTGAAGCACCACCCGCGCTTCCGGATCCGGATGAATTCTTAGCCGATGTAGAAGAACTCGCTGCCGCTATTAAGCTGATCGACGACAACAAGAAGCTCACCGAGAAGCGACGTTCTGAGGATGGCCTCGCGGCGGCAGCGTCACGTGTGTTGATCGCTTCGAAAGCCTTGAGCGCATTAGCTACACCTCACCCTTCAACGAACAAAGATCCGGCAGACGCACTTCCCACTCGGCCTGAAAATAACCCTACATAATGAAAGAAACGTGGGGAAAATTCGGTTCTTTCGCTTGCCTACTCTCTCATCTGTTGGAGGTACGTTGAACGGTTTTGCGAGGCGTTCTAAACCAGCGTTTCCTTAAGCTTCAGCTGCACATCCTCGTAGCAAACCAGCGGGAGCCAAGGGCAACACTGGCGCCCTTTTCTCTATGCCTAGCCTCAATGGCTGGCGTGATCAAGTCGTACTAGCGACAGCGACAGCGGCACCGGCCCGGTACGATTTCGGTACCGGCAAGTCGCCCTGCAGTTGCTCCGCGTGAATCAGGGCCGGCGCGACGAAGATAAGTTTGCGCTGCTGATTGCCGATGCCGAAGGGCTGCATACGAAAATGCCCGCGGCGCCAATGCGGAGCCACGCCACCCCCCGCCGCACCTTCCAGATCAGGCGGCAGCAATGACTCAGGACCGACAAGAATGCCGTTGTAGAGGGATGCCGATCTCTGCAACAGTTTGGCGCGCTTGCGCTCCCCCAGGCCAGCGGCGCGGCGTAGCGCCTCGTCGTATTCGCTGTGCGGTGTCACGCGCGCCTGCTTCAAAGCCATGTAGAGAAACAGACGGACCACGTAGCTGACCGCGGCGTGCATCGATGAATGAAGCTCGCTCTCGTCTGCTGCGGTGAAGCCGCCGAGGACCTCGCCCAACCACTCGCCAACCGTAACGTCCCCCCGATCCGTTTCGCCGAGCAGCGAGATATGGCCAGCGTAGCGGTTCTGGCGCTTGCCGATGAAGACGAGTTCCAGCGTCTAGCATTTCCCCTCTGGCTCGCCAGACATGCCGTGCCGGGTCAGGAAACAGAATGCCCCGTCGAAGGCGTGATCGGGCGATTGCGGAGCCGGCACTTTCAGATACCGCATGGCCGCTTCGCCGAAGCGCAGGTACTGGGCCCGGTAAGGCGGCGCGACCATGCTCATCGGGAGACTGAGATCCACGTCCGAATTCGCCAGCAGCGTTTCCAGCGCGGGCGTGGCCTCGATCACTGTGCCCTCGCTCAAATGGTACTTGAGGTTCGTGCTGACCTGAAATGCGAGCCGTTGGCGATCTTCGGCGCTTATCTGCCCAGCTACCGAAGAGCTAGGATGCACGCATTCCAGCTGCCGCAAGACTTCCTGCCTGATCTGCCAGCACAGCGTGCCGGGATCCTGCCAGAGGGGCCAGAGCCCCGTGTTCCCGAGCGCATGCGTCCAGGCGTCGAGCGCGCCCTGCACCCGGAACTGTACCGGATAGGGCCGGCCAAAAAACCGCGTCATGGGACTGCGCACCAGCGCCGGCCCGATGTTGACGAACCCATCCCTCGGTACTGGCTGTCGGCCAAGCGGGCTCGCGGCACGTGCGTGTCCACGTCGTTTCAGGTTCTTCGGCATTGCCATGCTCCTCCAAGATGACTGTCAGAAAAACTTTAGACATGGCGCAGGGAAACGTATTGATTCTTAGCAAGCCTTTTTTGGCAGCATGCGGGTAACGTGTCAGCTGACCATTTTTTCACGTGCGCTACGGCCAGCGGGACATCAGGAGGCAGTTAATGGGCGAAAGCCAGGAAATCGTTAGCGGTGCCGCGTGGTCGGCGTTTAGTGGCGCATCTCAACACAACCGCCTCATGCGGCTAGACTTTCCATTGAAGGATGGACCACCCGCTGTCCTTTTGCCGAACAAGCTGGTCGCTCATGAGGAAGTCTCGCGCGGTTTTCACTTCCAGGTTGAGGTACTGTCGGACGAGGCACGGATTCCCCTCAAAATGCTGATGGGCCGGATGGTGACCATCTCCCTGGTGCGGGAAGACGGATCGCTGCGCTACTTCAACGGCTACATCACTGAGTTCCGTTTCCTGCGCACGGATGGCGGCTTCGCCTTCTACCAGATGGTGCTCGAACCCTGGCTCGCGTTCGCTCGCCTGCGCAAGGACAGCAGGTCGTTTCACAATAAAAGCGTGCGCGAGATCACCGAGGAAACGCTGAAGCACTACCGGGAGGCGGACTGGCACGTCTACCCCATCGACGACTCGAAGCTGACTCTCGCCAACCAGTACAACGAGACCGATTACAACCACCTGCACCGACGCTGGGAAGCGCTAGGCCTGCACTACTGGTACGAACACAGATTCGACGGTCACAGGCTCATGATTTCGGATGACAGCTTCCTGGCCCAGCCGATCGACGAGCAAGCGTACTGGATCTCGTACCACGACAAGGGCGGCTCGCGCGAGGACGACGGCATTCGCGAGTGGACGGCCATCCGACGGCTCGGTTCGGGTAAGACCACGCTCGCGTCGTTCGATTACAAGAATCCAAGAGCGCAACTCGTTGAAGCCCCTTCAGTCAACCAGCAAGGTGATTTCTTTTCCTACGAAGTCTACGAGGACCTTGGTGCCTATGGCTTTCGCCTGCAGACCGACGGCGCACAGCTGGCGGGCCGGCGCATGGACGAAGCGGACAAGGACACCCAGTATTTCGAGGCGGCCGGCAACGAGAGGTGCGTGCTGCCGGGCCGCACATTCAAGCTCGGCGGCCACTTCAGCGCCGAGCCGCGCTCGCGTCGATACGACTCCGAGCCCCGCGGCAGCATCGAGGACCGCTACTACCTGATCCTGTCGGCCGACCATGAGGTTTCCAACAACTATCAGGCGGGTCCTGAGGCACCTTCGCACTACGAAAATCGCTTTACGTGCATTCGCCAGGACATCCGCTGGCGCCCTGGCCGCAACTTCAATAGTGAGCCTGTTATCTATACGGGGCTCCATACGGCCATCGTCGTCGGGCCGGTCGGCGCCGAGATCCATACGGATGGCTACGGGCGCATCAAGCTGCAGCCTCACTGGGACCGGCTGGGTACTTACGACGAAAAGAGCTCGCCCTGGATTCGGGTGATGACGCCGGCCGCCGGCAGCGAATTCGGGCAAATCCGGTTGCCGCGCGTCGGCGAGGAAGTTGCCGTCGTCTACCCGAACGGGAATATCGACCATCCGCTCGTACTCGGCGCGCTCTACAACCAAACGCACATGCCGCCGTGGTCGCTACCGGAGCAGCAGTCGCTTGCCGGCTTGCGCAGCCGGGAGCTGGGTGGCGGGGCACGCGGCAATCACCTCGTTCTCGACGACACCAAGGAGATGATCCAGGCCCAGCTGAAAAGCGATCACCAGTGCAGTCAGCTGTCGCTCGGCCACATCACGCGCATCGAGGACAATGCCGGCCGCAAGGATGCCCGTGGCGAAGGATGGGAGCTGCGCACCGATGGACATGGCGTGGCCCGCGCTGCCAAAGGACTATTGATCACGACCGAGGCAAGGCAGACAGCACGCGGTCCGATCAAGGACATGGGTGAAACGGCAAAACGGCTGGATACCGCGCACAAGCTACACGATGACCAGGCGACAGCCGCACTGCAGGGCCTGGCGCAGGAGAGTGGGCAGCAGCACGACGTTGCCGATTCTCTAAAGGTACAAAACGACGAGGTGCGCGGCACTGGCGAAAAATTCCCCGAGCTGTCCCAACCGCACCTCGTCCTGTCCAGCCCGGCCGGAATCGAGACGTCGTCGGCACAGTCGACCCACATCGCCAGCGCCGAGCACACGGCGTTGACGACCGGACGCAATCTCTCGATCGCAACAGGCGACAGCCTGTTCGCGAGCATCAAGCAGACCTTGCGCCTGTTCGTCCATAAGGCAGGCATGAAGCTGATTGCGGCCTCCGGCAAGATCACCGTGCAGGCACATGACGACGACATCCAGATCATCGCCAACAAGGTTCTGTCCCTGATCAGTCAAACCGACTGGATCGACCTAAAGGGGAAAAAAGGCGTGCGGCTGCATGGCCCTGAGTGCATGGTCGAAATCACCAACCGGATGGAAGTCTTCGCTGCCAAGCCAGCGCTGTTCCATGGCAACCTCGAGACCCTTGGTCCTCAGAACCGACCGCATCCTTCGTCGGAGCACAAGATCAACATCGTAGAGCCGAAGACGCCGGACGATCCGAAGCAGCTGCTCTTCATGCTGCAAACGCACGCTGAAAGCGGACGCCCGTTTGCGAACGTCCCTTACACCCTCTACAAGAACGGCAGCCAGGTCGACGAAGGCATCACCGACGACCTTGGCCTTATCGCCATCGAACATGCGAGCGGAACCCAGGGATACACGGTCGAGCTGGGGAACGGCGAAAAATTCGATCTCAAGGCTTGGGAAAAATTTGACCCAAAGGACAAAGCCTTGCACAGCGAGCAGCTTCTCTCGAACCAGGGAGCGCGCGCTCTCGATGGATCGGCAGAAGGCCGCACCTACTCCTGACAGCTGCGAACAGAACAGGGAACCTCATGAGCTCTGAAAAATATCTGCGAACCGAACAGGTCCATATCGACGAGGTCAGCTGCAAGGCGACATCCACCATCCAATGGTTTGTGGAAGACAAGAACAAAAAGGGAAACGCCACACATCCCATTACCCACAACAACAAGCTTACCGTCCATATCTGCGGAAGAGACGGCTTCGCGGCCATCGCCAAGGACATCGCGGAAGCGAAGGAAAGCATCGAACTGGTGTGCTGGGGCTTTGATCCAGGAATGGAACTGGTGCGTAACGGTTACACGTGGCCGCGCGCCGAAACATACGGCGACCTCTTGATTGCAGCGGGAAGGCGGGGCGTGCGTGTCCGCCTGCTGGTCTGGCATAGCATCAGCGGCGCAAAGATTCAAAAGCACATGCCCGGCCACAGTCACGGAACGAGTCCTTGGCGCATCCAGCAAAGCGATGTGGAAATCCAGCAAATCAACGCCAAGCGCAGCCTGCAACTGATACGCGAGCATGCCCGGGATAACCGTCATAAAAAGGAGTGGAACATTCCGGGCGACAAACTGGCGGCGATGGCGAGGGAAGAGTATTGCTGCAGCTGGTACAAGGCGGCGTTCGCAGGACGGCTGCAGGGCATCAGCATCCGCACGCGTGACGGCGATTCCAGCAGCATCGATGATTCGCTTGGCCAGGAGACGAGAAAGCCCGACGTTGTCGAGAGCAAGCTGTTCACATTGGGCGGCACCCATCATCAAAAGCCAATCCTGATCGACTTCGCCTATAACGAAGGCAAGAAAGCGGTCGGTTACGTTATGGGCCTGAATTCACTGACCGACTACTGGGACACTCCCGAACATTGCGTTGAAAATCCGCTGCGCGAACAAGGTGCCGCCAAGACAATGCAGGAGCATGCGGAGGGCGTCGACGGCCATTTCGATTTCGAGACCCTGAAACCGTACCGCGACTACGCCTGCCGGATTGAAGGTGGCCGGGCGCTCATACCGGTCCACGAGAATTTCGAGCGGGCCTGGGAACGTGCTGGTGGTGGTGCCCCGGCAACGCCCTACGTGTGCAGCGCGCCGCCTTCCGGGTTGCTGCGCAAGGCCGCATCCGGTGACTCGACGGTACAAATTGTCAGGACGCAGCCCGAGGAAGACGATTTTACGATCAAGGACATCTATTTCAATGCGACCCGCGTTGCCGCCGCGGGGACGGGCTACCTGTATATGGAAAACCAATATTTCCAATATCAGGACTGGGCCGAGCACTTGCTCGCGATCCGAAAAAAGGTGATCGCCGGCTGGAAACGCAACTGCGCGAAGATCGGAAAGACCAACGAGGACTTGCCGGTGATGCACGTCTTCGTCGTCATTCCGGCGCCCGAAAAAGCGCAGATGGTTCCGCGTACCTACGATACCTTGGCGACGCTGGGCCAGCAGGGTGGCATGACCGGACAAGTCAAGATGATCGAAGAGGCGAATGAGAAGGCCAGGCGTGACGAGGCAGCATCCAGGCAGTACGCGTTCCGAGGTGTGACCGGCATGCGGGCGACGCAGCAAACCTTGCCGGACGTGATCTCGACAGCAAACAGGATCGACAAGCCTTCCAAGCTGATCCTCGAGAAAACTTATGGCTTGCAGGTGTGCGTTGCCGTGCTCAACGCCTGCGAATTCAACCAGGCGCGACGCCAGTGGCGCTACCGCGAAATTTATATCCACTCCAAGCTGCTGCTGATCGATGATGGCTTTTTCACGCTCGGCAGTGCCAACCTGAACCAGCGCAGCATGGTGGTGGACAGCGAGATCAACCTTGCCACCAACGATCCGCGCCATGCGACCGAACTACGAAAACGGATCTGGTCGCAGCTCGCGACCGAAAAGAACAATGGCGGAAACGCGACGCCACAGGAAATCAAGGAAACCTTCAAGGAATGGGTAAAGCTTATGAACGAAAACAAGGACAGACAGAAGTCGACGTCAACCGACCCGAAGAAGAAGCAGATGGGAGGCTTCATCGTCCCGCTGGACGATAGCCGAAGCTCGACCATGCGCTTCGGTTGAACCATGGATACCCTTTCCGCTTTTTCCCCATCGCGTTGCCGCCATCTGGCAACCTTCCTGATCACGCTTACTTTTCTGACCGCCTGCGACATGGACAAGACCAAGCTTCCCGGATACTTACAAGAACTGCCGCCCTTCGATCCGCACATCGCTTCCTTCGAATGTCAGACCGAAGCGAGCAAGGTGCCGCCGATCGACGCCCAAGCCGACGACTGGTTCCTTGAGGCGCGTGCGATGGAAGATGGGTCTGTCTACGTCGACGACGTAGATTATAAAAAGGTCGTTCGGCTGACCCGCCAGGCCGCCGAACGGCATCACTGGAAGGCGATGCTGAACCTTGCCAGCCTGTATGTGGAACGGCACGATCCGCCCAATGGCGAGAATGAGGCGGTGGCATTGGTGTCACAGGCCATCGAACTGGGCATTCCGGCTGCCTACGACAGGATGGGCACGTATTATCTCAACGGCACAGGCGTGCGTGGCGACCCCGACCGCGCGTATGCCTTTTTCCAGAAGGCAGCCCAGATGGGCAACCCGCAATCGATGGCCTTCCTTGGCGAGAAGATGGATGCGGGCGCGGACGGTCTCAAGCCCGGCTACTGGGGCAACATCCCGATTGCGATCAAGATGTTCGAATGCGCGCTGGCCCAGGGTTACGGCCCGGCTGCGGTGGAGATGAAACCCATGTATGAGGTACCCCGGGCGCCTGACGGGACGGAACTCGGCAGCGAAACCCCGGAAACCCGCGACCGCGTAATGCGGGCTTTGCACGAGGGTGTGAAGGGCGGCTGCAAGTATTGCGCAGACAGATTGTTCCTCGAGTTCGCTCGTCCGGACGAATTGGAAAACATGTTCGTGCCTTTCATCGACAAGGCACGGGGCCAACGCTACGACATGCTTGGCGACGCACTCAGCTTCAACCCCGACCGCCGCTTCCCCAACCTCGACAAGATCCTGCCCCTGCCGCCTGCCACGCTGCCGCCCTGGGACGGCAAACGCGAAAGCCTGCTCGCTGCGGCCATGGCCGTCGTACCCGCGCCAGACGCCCCGGCGCCCACCGAAGCCTCGCTCAGGAAGGGCCGCTACTTCCTTGATAGCGCCTACGTGTTCCGGCCGATCAAGGAAACGACCGATGCCCTGCAGGCGCCTGTCGCCGGCTACTGGCAACCGACAGCGCCGCAGGACGCGGCCGATGTGCGCGGCTTCCTGGCCGGCATCGCGCCCGGCCTCTACGGCAAGGGCGAAGCGTTCGAGCAGCCGCGCTTCCCGGACGGCATGGGTTCGAAAACCATTGCCGGGATCGTCTGGCAGCGTGTGCTCACCATACGCAACGAAGGTGGCGTAGTTGCGCCGCGCACAGCGCTCAGGCTGTCGCGGCAAGTTCCACGCTTGGCTCCGCCCGTGGAATGTGCTGGCAACAAAGCCTGTCCGGTCACAGGGACGTGGCAGCCATGGCTTGCGCCGGGCCATCCGCTGGAACAGGAGGTCAACCAGGCTTGGCGGCAGCGCTGGCTGACTGCCGGACAAGCCTTCCCCGATCCGAAACGCGATTGGATGCTTCCGCTGGAGCGCGCCGATTTGAAATGGCACTTGCTGGAGGACGAAACGCCAATCGAGAAGTAGTTCACGCCGACAGATCGGAACGTCACGCTTGCGGACATCGTACCGCAGCGGTTCTCTCATCAATTAGCATCCGGAGTTTTGAATATGAAGCATGAGGGGCGTGGCGTCATTCGCTTGAATGACAAGACAGACCACGGTGGTCAGGTCATTTCGGTTTCATCCGGGACTGTCGTGATGGGTGTAGAAGCAGCGCTTGCAGACGATGTGACGTTCTGTCCCAAATGCAAAGGGAAGTTTCCCATCAAGCCGGACGGCGCCGGTGCCAAACACAAGGGTCGGTCCTACGCCTATGACAACGATCTTACCGCTTGCGGTGCAAAGCTGATTTCCTCGGTATGAAGATCCCGACCGACCGCATTGGCATCAATGCGTAATTGCTGCCACTCATGCACGATAGGCCGGCATAAAGCGGACTGAACTCTACTGGTTAAAGATTTGTGGACTGCCCGGCCAAACCCTCTCTCAAAGATGGTGTGCCCCGTTTGTTTCTCGGTTTCGCCCTGACTTTATTGCAGTTTGTCGCGGTGCCCTTTGTAATCAGCGCAGTGTCTACAATGCTGCTCCAGCGCCAGCTACAGTGCTTAGAGGCTGAACGCTTCCCGGTGATGTCGCAGGTAGGTTTTCTGCGCGGTGTTAAGGGATTTTCGCAGCGAGGCAGGCAAGCCCAACAGCTCGCGATCGGCCGACGCAAGTAACTTCGAACACACCATTGAACCATCGTCGGCAAAGCCGATTAAGCCGCGGTCGAACAGGACGTCCAAGGTCGCTATCAAAGGCAGTCCATTGTGCGGATCTAGGCGCTCCTGGTCGCTGGACGTACGCCACGGCTTGGCATGCGAGGCCCGCAATACGGCAGCTAAGGAACAACCGGTGACGGCGCAACGGTGGTCCCACATAGCCAGCAGCTCATCGCGGTATTTGCCCTGCCCTCGTCGCGCCTGTACGAACACGTTGACTTGGGTCGGCCCGCCCGGTTTTCGCTCGCCTAGTTGTTCCACGTCCGCGATTTCTGCATAAGCGTGGATCAGGTCCATCAATTCGTTTCGATTTTTTTCGAACGGCTGCACAGCCAGGCGCGGATTGGTGCCCCAAACCCGAATGATCTCGCTATAAGGAAGCGGGTACAACCTCAAGTCGCCATACCATTCGACCTTCCGATGATATTCCTCGCTTTCGAGCGGGCTGACGGTTCCGGCACCTCGCTTCACGATGACAGAGCGGTCGTCGAGTACGGTCCCCGCTGCCACCACCCCGCTGTTCGGTTCGTGCAGAACGACTGTGCTGCCCTTGGGAATACTATCGAGCTGGAGACGGTATTCCTGACCGCCGCTGGTCACGGCAATTCCTCGTTCAATCCATTCATCGTGATAGCTGCGCTTTTCGTTGGATACAGCATCCGAATTGATGAAATAATTTTTCATAAGCTCCTCCTGTGACGCCGATTGCTGCCGCCACGATCAGTGCTTCGTCCCGGCAGTGTGAAAGCAGATCATATCCGGTGAGAGAGCCGGGCCGACAGAAAGCCGATAAGACGTCAATGTTGCCATCGGCGCCTGTAACGGTGGTTAGCGTGGCTGCCATTGAATTATGTCTGCAGCCACCGACTTATCGATCGCGATGCGTCGGCCGAGACAAATTCGGTTTCGAGAGCCAGGAGCGCTGGCGACTGTGTGGTTTCATTTGTGGTCTGTTGAGCGACATGCTGAACAAAGCTACCCAACGGATGTTGGACGACTCCGACGCGGGCAGCGTCGCCGGCGCCGCGCGATCTCAGCCATGCCGAAACGGCGGTGATTTGCTGCTCCACATCTCCGGCTGGATGCTCTGTCTCCTTAATGTATCGTTCAAGCGCCAACCGGACGAGCTTCCCCCGCTCGCGCACGGTGAATCGCCACGAATTCAGTAGACACTCCTGAGCCTATAATTATAGGTTCAAGGAGAAAGTATGAGCGGCAAGCGGTATCCCGAAGAATTCAAGATCGA
>NZ_LMOJ01000024.1 GCF_001424165.1 Massilia sp. Leaf139 | reverse complement strand
CGACCCAAAGCGGACCGCCCGTTCACTCCTCAAGCCAGTGCAAGGCTTGCGTAAGGTCGTTATAGAAAACGCGGTATTCCCCCTCACCAAATTGTCCGAAGGCGATCCGCGCTAAGTAAGCCAGTCGTGTATTCGGAACCAAAATCGCTTTACGGAGAGGTCGATCTTGGAATAGTTGCCTTGTTGTGTTGTCGAGTTTTTCTTGCATCAGTGCAAGCTCGACGTTATGCGTCTCCATTTCCAATCCGTCATAGAGTACGCGTGTGTAACCGGTATCCTGAAGCAGTTGGACTACCCGCTCGTGTGTTTCTTCAAGCATGCCTTCGGTTAATTCGCCTCTCAGTCGGGCCACAATGACGTTGCCGAGAGGCTCAATCCAAAGTTGAGTATTTGGCATTTTATCCACTTAAATTAGTTTAAAGCTCGCAATTCCACCCCCGCAATACTAAAGGCAACCGCTCCTTAGATGTGACCGCTTTTGGCCGGTTGCAGACGGTTGCAGCGCCGGCCTCCGACCCAAAGCCGACGGTACTCTCGTTGCCTTCTCGCCGCCACCACCGCTACCGAATGGGCTTAACTGGCAGGTTCCACAGCACTACAGACTTTTCTTGTACGAGATAAAACGAAGTTGCAAGGCTACCAAAATTACTGCAACCGTAATCTCCCCCATAAATCCCAAATCAAAGCGGATATTGAACAGTAAGCCGAGTACTGAGCGGGTGAGCAAATAAATTGGAAGTAAGAACCTAGACACCGTCCACCTCATACGTAAGTGCGTCCTACATGTCGGACAAATAGCACGGCCATCGAAAGGTGGCTTAAACAGGGCAGCTGCTTTCATTGAGATAGTCGACTTCCCACAGTGCGGGCACTTATACATTGCAACTCCAGAGTTAATAGGAACTCAAGAAACAAGCCAATCTAGACAGTGCGCTCCTGAGCGGTCGCAGACCATCATGAAACAATCAGTCTGCCCGAGTTGTTGCAAGATTGAAAAAGAGGAAGCGCGTTTAAGACGAGTCCGACGTCTGCTTACGACCCGAAGCGGACATACCTTAAGCGATCCGTTAATCGAGTTTGGAGCCAGCCACACTTCATCTCAATGTCCAAAGGATCTCTTCAATACGCATCACAAGCGTATTTCCTTGATCGAAGTCTTCATCGGCGTACGCCGCAATCGCAGAACAAGTCAAGTCATCTAGTGTTCCCAGAAGCATAGGATCTTTGTTCCAGTACTCTTTCATGTCACGAAACTTCGCCGCACAGCGCTCGCGCTCCTGCCGATGGGTCATGAAGCCACTATCTAGCCGATCTGCGTTAAAACTCATGACTGTTAATGCCTCCTCGAACAGGCATAAACCGTCCTTAAGTTTTTTCTCTGACATTTAATTGCCCCTGTTCAGATGTTCCTTAATGGTAGCGAACCTTCCACGTCCGCTCCTGGCCGATAGCAGACGATACTAAAGCGATTAGTCTACCCTAGTTGTTGCCAAATTGGAAAGTTTAGACAGCTTGACTTGAAGAGCTTAACGTCCGCTTCCAACCGTCCTTAAGTTTTTTCTCTGACATTTAATTGCCCCTGTTCAGATGTTCCTTAATGGTAGCGAACCTTCCACGTCCGCTCCTGGCCGATAGCAGACGTTCCCACGCAGTGTAGGTGACTTATTGACTGAACAGCAACTGAAAGCTTTCGCTAGCTCCTGAGCATCACACACATTCCACTTGCGTCTCCCCTCAACCGCGATAGAATAGGGAATGAGAATCATTCTCATTAATCCCGACTGACGCGAAGGAAATGTATGTGCGATAAACATGCCCCATCGGAGTTTGCCCCGAAGGACTGCGCCCCGCAAAGCTCGCGCCGCCGGCGCCTGTGGGAACTGCCCCATACCTGCCACTGTCCGCTGATCGGCGTCGGCCTTTCCATGCAGGGCTTGCGCAGGCTGGCTGAAAAGGTCGTGGGCGAGCAGCTGGAGCACGACGATTACGAACTGCACGTGGGTGTGGTCAACGAGTGCATGGGTCGCAAGACGCTGTCGGAGGCCTTGCAGAAGGAATTCGAGCGCCGCTATGCGGCCGAAGTCGCGCGCTTTCACAAGGCCAGGACGACGGCCGAGGTGCAGGCGCTGTGGAACGCGGCGGTCGCCGCCGGGAATGTCGCCGGCGCCTTCTGGGCCGGCCTCACCCACGCGCGCTGCACGCCGGAGCTGGAAGAACGGATGACGCGCGACATCCACATGGTGCAGCACCAGGCCGGCGCCGGCGCCCGCGTCGACATGGACAAGTACCAGGCGCTGCTGGCCGAGAATGCGCGGCTCGGGCGCGAGCTGCTGCGGCTGCAGGAGCGCTGCAACGGGCTGGTGCGGGACAAGGCCGCGGATGCACGCGAGCACGAGGCGGCGCTGATGGGATTGCGCGCAGTGGCGATCGGCAAGGACACCGAGATCGGGCAGGCGCGCGCCGAGCTGGCGGCCCTGCGCGCCTCGATCCCGGAACTGGAAACGCGCAGGCGGCTGGCGAACCGGCTGGCGCAGGTGGAAGCGCGCGAGCAGGCGCTGCGGCTGCAGCTGGCCGCGGCCAGGGCCGAACAGGCGGCGCCCGCGCCTGCCCTGCCGATCGAGGCGCCGCCGCGCGCCGACCCGGCCGAGACGCCCGTGCAGCCGGTACGCCTGGTCAATCGCAGCATCCTGTGCGTCGGTGGGCGCAGCGGGAATGTGCCGATTTACCGCAGCCTGGTCGAGCGCGTAGGGGCGCAGTTCGCGCACCATGACGGCGGGCTGGAGGACAGCAGCGGCTTACTGGATGCCAGTCTGGCGGCGGCGGATCTGGTTATTTGCCAGACCGGCTGCATCAGCCATGGGGCGTATTGGCGCGTGAAGGATCATTGCAAGCGCACGGGGACGCGGTGCGTGTTTGTGGATAATCCGAGTGCGTCGAGTTTGGCGCGGACCTTGCAGGAGGTGGAGGCGGTGGTGTGAGGGGCGTGCCCGATGTGCGGGCGCTTTAGTTGGGGCGAGATGGCGCGTTTGATCAGGCGGTGCGAACGCGTGGGCATGCCCACCCTACGGTGCACCACAGTCGTAGGGTGGGCATGCCCACGCGTACGTCCGTATGCGCGTCAACTCACATCTTGCGGCACTGCCGCAGCTCGCAGCGCGCCATGAACACCTTGCCGTCGCCGCACTGCATCCGGTAGACCTCGACCGGCCCCGGTTCGGTGATCAGCCCGGCGCCCTGGCCCGTGCAGGCATGCTCGCGCGCCAGCTGTTCGACGGTTGCCGAGGACACGCCGACGCGATACGGCACGCGTTCGATCGGCACGCCGTTGGCATCGACCAGGCGCGGCGCGGCCTTGACCGGTGCGGCCGCACGCGGGGCTTCAAGCGGCGCCGACTTGAACATCGCACACCCGCCCAGCAGGCTTGCCGCCACCAGCGCCAGCAATGTCTTCATGGCCGCTCTCCGCTCAGAAGCTCAGGGTCTTGACGCCGTCGGCCATGCCCAGCAGGCAGACATTGGCGCCCTGCTTGGCGAACAGGCCGACCGCGATCACGCCGACGATGCCGTTGATCTCGTTTTCGAGGGCCACCGGATCCGCGATCTGCAGGCCGACGACGTCGACGATCTCGCCGCCGTTGTCGGTGATGAAGGCTTCATCGCTGCCGGCCTTGGTACGCAGGCGCGGCTGGCCGCCGAGGGCGGCGAGTTTGCGCATCACGGCCGCACGCGCCATCGGGATGACTTCGACCGGCAGCGGGAATTTGCCGAGCGTGTTCACCAGCTTCGAGCCGTCGGCGATGCACACAAAACGCTTCGACACCGAGGCGACGATTTTCTCGCGCGTGAGGGCCGCGCCGCCGCCCTTGATCATGGCGCCGGCATCGGTGATCTCGTCGGCGCCGTCGATGTAGACGGCGATCGACTCGACCTCGTTCAGGTCGAACACGGGAATGCCGTGGCCGCGCAGGCGGGCGGCGGTCGCTTCCGACGAGGCCACGGTGCCCTTGATGCGGTCCTTGATCTTTGCCAGTTCGTCGATGAAGAAGTTGGCCGTCGAGCCGGTGCCCACGCCGATGATTTCGCCCTCGACCACGTAATCGATGGCGGCGCGTGCCACGGCTTGCTTGAG
Organism: Massilia sp. Leaf139; assembly: GCF_001424165.1. Taxonomy (GTDB): domain Bacteria; phylum Pseudomonadota; class Gammaproteobacteria; order Burkholderiales; family Burkholderiaceae_D; genus Telluria. The sequence goes on along the minus strand of NZ_LMOJ01000024.1, from coordinate 457,942 downwards.
TTCGTCCTGAGTCATGATGTCTGCATTGGTGGAAAGGAATGCCGCCATTTTAACGGATCGCCAGACCCTGCCGGCCGGCGCTGCGTCGGAATCGCCACATGCATACTCGATTCCTGTCCGTATGTATCCATTTTGAATTGCCGAAAGCATAAAAATCACAGACACTCGGTTAATTGCAATTTGGCATCATCTTGCATCTCTTTTCCTCAGACGGGCGACACGATGAAACTCTTCACCAAAAAGCGGGTACTGGTTGCCGGTGCCCTCCTGATCGCGGGCGCGGGCGCAGTCGCCTGGGCCAACCGCAACAGCGAGCCGAAAACGCCGCCGCTGAAATACCGCGCCAGCGCCGTCGATACCGGCAGCATCACGCACACCGTCACCGCCACCGGCACCATCAATCCGGTCGCGCTGGTGAATGTCGGCTCGCAGGTCTCGGGCACCGTGGTCGAGCTCAAGGCCGACTTCAACGACCGCGTGAAAAAAGGGCAGGTGCTGCTCAAGCTCGACCCTACCATCTTCAACGCCCAGGTCGGACAGGCGCGCGCCAGCCTGGCCTCCTCGCAGGCCTCGCTGCGCCTGGCCCAGGCCAGCTTCGAGCGCAACGAGCAGCTCGTCGCCCAGAAATTCGTCTCGAGTCTCGCGCTCGACCAGTCGCGCCGCGAACTCGACGTGGCGCGCGCCAACGTCCAGCTGGCCAACGCACAGCTCGCGCGCGCGCTCGCCGACGTCAACAACAGCGTGATCCGCAGCCCGATCGACGGCGTCATCATCAAGCGCACGATCGACCTGGGGCAGACCGTGGCCGCTTCCTTCAACACGCCGAACCTGTTCCAGATCGCGCAGGATCTGACCAAGATGCAGATCGATACCAGCGTCTCGGAAGCGGACGTCGGCGCCCTCAAGGACGGCCTGCCGGCGCGCTTCGTGGTCGACGCCTACCCGAGCCGCGAATTCCACGCGACCATGCGCCAGTTCCGCCTGGCACCGAACGTGGTGCAGAACGTCGTCACCTACAACGTCGTGCTCGACGTCGCCAACCAGGACGAACTGCTGAAACCCGGCATGACGGCGCAGGTGCGCCTGGTGGTGGACAACCGCCCGAAAGCGCTGCGCATCCCGACCGCCGCCCTGCGCTTCCGCCTGTCGGAAGAAGACCAGGAAAAGGAACGCAAGGCGCTCGCCGCCAAGCAGCCCAAGGACGCCGCCGGCAACGCCGTCGTGCCGCCGCTCGAGGACGACCTGGCGGCCCAGGGCACGGGCGAGACCGCGCGCATGTTCAAGGTCTACAAGCTCGACGCGAAGAACGAACCGAAGCCGGTCGACATCCGCATCGGCCTGTCGAATTTCCGCTACACGGAAGTGGTGAGCGGCGACCTGAAAGTGGGCGAGCGCGTGGTCACGCGTTCGCTGGCGCCAGCGCAGGAGATGTGATGGCGGCGGTCATGAACGACGCGCTGATCGACATCCGCGCCGTCACCAAAAGCTATGTGTCGGGCAGCGTCGAGACGCCGGTGCTGTTCGGGGTCGACCTGCGCGTGGAGCGCGGCGACTTCATCGCGGTGATGGGGCAGTCGGGCTCCGGCAAGTCGACGCTGATGAACATCCTCGGCTGCCTGGACCAGGCCAGCGGCGGCGACTACCTGCTGGCAGGCGCCGATACCCGTTCGCTCTCGCGCCCGCAACTGGCCGAAATCCGCAACCGCACCATCGGCTTCGTGTTCCAGAGTTTTAACCTCATCAAGCGCATGAGCGTGATCGAGAACGTCGCCCTGCCCCTGATCTACGCGGGCGTGGCGCGCGGCCGCGCACTGGCGAAGGCGAAGCAGGAGCTGGAACGGGTCGGCCTGGGTGAACTGGGCAAGCGCACGCCGAACCAGCTCTCGGGCGGCCAGCAGCAGCGCGTGGCGATCGCGCGCGCCCTGGTCGGCGACCCGCCGCTGATCCTGGCCGACGAGCCGACCGGGAACCTCGATACGCAAACCAGCGACGACATCATGCGCGGCCTGCAGAAGCTCAATACCGAACGCGGCATTACCATCGTGCTAGTCACGCACGAGCCGGACATTGCGGCCTGGAGCCGGCGCCTGGTGCGCCTGAAGGACGGGCGCGTGCTCTACGACGGCCCGGCCGGCGAAGGCTTGCGCCAGCTCGCCGCCAGCCACGAGCAGGCCGCGGCCGGCGATCGGGATAGTGCGCGCAACAGTGCTCACGATCGTGCAACCGGGAGCGTGCCATGAAGGTCTTCCAGGTCGTCGTCGAAGCTCTGCGCTCGATGGCCGCGAACCGGCTGCGTACCGCATTGACCATGCTCGGCATCGTGATCGGCATCGCCTCGGTGGTGCTGATGCTGGCGCTGGGCGACACCATGCAGCGCTTCATCAAGAAAGAGATGCAGATGCTGGGCACGAACATGGTCTACATCATGCCAGGCGGCGACCGCACCGCGGAGCTGCGCAGCCGCAGCGGCGCGGCGCCCTCGCTGACCCTGGCCGATGCGAATGCCTTGAACCGCCTGCCCAACCTGCTGGGCGCGGCCCCGGCCCTGCAGGGCACCTTCAAGCTCGCCGCCGGCAACGAGACCGCCGCCAACATGGTGCACGGCGTGACGCCGGCCATGTTCAAGATCCGCAACTGGAAGATCGAACAAGGGAGCATGTTCACCGACGACGACGTGCGCGCCGCCGCGCGCATGGTCGTGGTGGGCCAGAAGGTGGCGGATCGCTATTTCTATCGCCAGGATCCGCTCGGGCGCTACCTGCGCATCGAGAACGTCTCCTTCCAGATCATCGGCGTGCTGCAGGGCGAGGGCCGCCAGCTCGACGGCGACGACCTGTCCGAGATGGTGCTGGTGCCGATCACCGCCGCGCGCGCCTACATGGTGCGCGGCCCTTTCCCCGACAACGTCCACTACATCGCGGCGCAGGGCAAGAGCGATGCGGTGCTGACCGATGCGATCGAAGACATGAAGGAAACCCTGCGCGACCGCCATCGCATCAAGCTCGACGATCCCGACGACTTCCGCATGCAGAACATGGCGACCTTCGCCGCCACGGCCGGCAAGATCTCGGCCGGCATCGCAGCGCTGCTGGGCGTGATCGGCGGGATCTCGCTGCTGGTCGGCGGGATCGGCATCATGAACATCATGCTGGTGTCGGTAACCGAGCGCACGCGCGAGATCGGCATCCGGATGGCGATCGGCGCCAAGCCGCGCGACATCCTGCTGCAGTTCCTGACCGAGGCGGTGATGATCTGCCTGGCCGGGGCGGCCGTCGGCATCGGGATCGCGGCGGCGGGTGCGGCGGCGATCAGCGCGGCGGCCGACTTCGACGTGCGCGTCGGCCTGAGCGCCGTGATCGTGGCCTGCGCCTTTGCCACGGCGGTCGGCGTGTTCTTCGGCTTCTATCCGGCGCGGCGCGCCTCGCGCCTGCTGCCGGTGGACTGCCTGCGCCATGAGTGAGGACATGCATCGGATTCGCCAGCTCGGCGCGGCCGATGCGGCGACGATGGACGCCGTGCTGCGCTTTTTCGGCCAGGCCTTCGGCGATCCGGCCTCGTACACGAGCAAGCCGCCAAGCGCCGCCTACCTGCGCAAGCTGCTCGGACGCGACAGCTTCATCGCGCTGGCGGCTTTCGAGGATGGCCAGGTCACGGGCGCCCTATGCGCTTACGAGCTGCACAAGTTCGAGCAGGAACGCAGCGAGATCTACATCTACGACCTGGCGGTGGCGGCGACGCACCGCCGGCGCGGCATCGCCACTGCGCTGATCGCGGCCTTGCAGGACATCGCCGCCGCGCGCGGCGCCTGGGTCATCTTCGTGCAGGCCGATACCGCGCCGGAAGACGCGCCGGCGATCGCGCTCTACAGCAAACTCGGGGTGCGTGAAGACGTGCTCCATTTCGACATTCCCGTCGCCCGCGCGGCGGATCGATAACGTGTTCAGTTCAGGAGGCAGTATGAGTTCAATGACCCTGTCGCGCCGCGCATTCGCGGCCGGCGCCGTAAGCCTGTTGGCAGTCTTGCCCCTCGCCAGTGCGCTGGCCGCGACCTTCTCCTCGGAGCGCATCAGCGTGCGCACCGAGGGGTCGGGGCCGGACGTGATCCTGATTCCCGGCCTGAATTCCTCGCCGCGCGTCTGGGCCTCGACCGTGGAGGCGCTGCCGGGCTACCGCTACCACCTGGTGCACATCGCCGGCTTTGCCGGCCAGGCGGCCGGCGGCAACAAGGAGGGCGCGGTGGCCGCGCCCGTGGCCGAGGAGATCGCGCGCTACATCCGCGAGTCGAAGCTGAAGCAGCCGGCGGTGATCGGCCACTCGATGGGCGGCACCATCGGCATGATGCTCGCAAGCCGCCATCCGGACACGCTCTCGCGCCTGATGGTGGTCGACATGTTCCCCTTCCTCGGCACCTTCTTCGCCGGCCCGGGCGCCCCCCAGGCACGGGTGGAAGCGGTCGCCGACGGGGTCGCCGCCGGCATGCGCGCCACGCCGCCCGAGCAGCGTTCGCAGCGCGCCAACGAGACCATCGCCGGCATGGTCGACACCGAGGCGATGCGTCCGGTCGCAATAGGAGATTCGATGGCCAGCGATCCGGACGTCGCCATCCGCGCCTACCGCGAACTGATCGTCACGAACCTGATTCCCGAACTACCGAAGATCGCCGTGCCGACCACGGTGCTGTACGTCCAGCCCAAGAGCGTGCCGATCCCGGCCGAGCAGTTCGACGCTGCCTACAAAGGCGGCTATGCGCCGCTGAAGAACGTGAGCCTCAAGCGCATTCCCGACAGCGCCCATTTCATCATGTGGGATCAGCCGCAACGCTTCCGCAGCGAAGTCAAAGCCTTCCTTGGTGCGCCATAATTATTGCCTAATGGAATCAGTAATCGGCACCGTTGCAAAATTAAACATTTTTTTTGAGATCCAACATATTTACAAAAAATCGATTTATACTTTTTCTTAACTAGGAACAAAGGCACCACAGAAATTTAGCGCCGCAAGTCAGAAGTGAGTAGCAGAACGATGTACCGGTACGCGCATCCATAGCGCACAAGCCTGCCGTCAGTGCGGGAACGAAGCCGAACACGATTCTAGGGAGAGCTCCTTGCATGAACGCGTTTCATTCGTGGTACTGCCGTTCCTCGGCAGCGCATCGCATCGCCATGCTCACGCTCCTTGCCGCCGCCTCCGTCGCCGGATGCGGCGGCAAGAGCGGCGGTAGCGACGGCGGCGGCTCCAGCAGCGGCTTCGGCGGCAGCACCGGCAGCGTCGCCAACAGCGGGCCGACCAAGACCGCGCTGCGCGTCGAAGCACTGGACGCCGACGGCGACTCGCTGCAATACCAGTGGCGCGTGACCGGCGGCAGCGTCGAAAACCGTAATGCGCGCGAAACCATGTGGACGCTGCCCGATGGCCCGGGCCTGCACTTCGCCTATGTCCTCATCTCCGACGGCAAGGGCGGCTACCGCGAGCAGCAATACGCCGTCTCCAGCGACGGCACGCGTGTCTCGGCGCCGGTGCGGCCGCCGGTGGCTTATACGGCGTCCACGGTCAGCGATTTCTCCGGCACCCCCGTCAGGCTGCGCTTCCAGGCGCCGGGCGATACCAGCTTCGCCCCGCCGGGTGGCGGCACGCCCGTGCGGCGCACGGTCTACCTGCCCGACGTCCAGGTGCAGGTGGTGTCGAACGGCGCAGTGGTCTACAGCGGCGTGTCCGACCTCAGCGGCGAAGTGGGCCTGCCCAAGCTCGATGCGGCGCGCAGCTACGACATCAAATGCGCGACGACCCAGGGCGTCGTGCTCGATACCTGCCTCGCCGGCTTCGCGCCCGGCACCGTGGCCTCGGTCGTGACGGTGCAGCCGGCGCTGCCGGAAGGCCGCAACCTGCGCCTGCACGGCCACGTCGGCCTGGCCGACGGCGGCATTTGCGGCACCGAGAACGAATTCCTCGGCCTGCAAAGCGCGGCCACCGTGCAGCTGCTGCAAGCCGATGGCGCCGTGCTCGGTGCGCCGGTGCGGGTCAACCGCTTCGGCGACTATGCGCTCGATGCCGCCGTGGCCGTGCAGGCCCGCCTCAAGCTGCGCGTGCAGTGCGAGTCGTATGCGGCGACGCTGGACGTGCCGGCGCCGGCCGCCGCCGGCTACGTGCGCAGCGTCCCGGTCGAGGTGTCGCACCAGATTCCCAACAGCCGTCCGCGCGTGGTGCGGATGCTCGCCAACGGCATGGACGGCAACGTGCGCGGCGATACCCTCGACCTGGAAACGGCGGCCTCGCAAACGCGGGCCCTGCCGAGCCCCGACCACTTCCTCACCTACAAGGGCAAGGACACGCGCCTGAGCGCCTGCATGTACTACCGCTCCCTCGGCGCGGTCGGCGATTGCGACGCCCAGGGCAACATGGTCGCGGCCATCTCCTTCGACGACTGGAAGCGCAAGCACAAGTTCAAGCCCTACGCCGGCGCCAATACCGAAGTGGCGGCCGACTACATCAACAAATGGGACTTGAACCTGGTGCGCCGCATGGTCGCCACCAGCACCGCGCCCGATTCGATGGCCTTCTATGTGTGCAACCACCCGGGGCCGGACGGCAGCACCCAGACCGAGATCGACCAGGTGCTCGACACGGCCTTCCGGGGCGAGAACCAGGTCGCCTGCGTGGCGATGGAGTATTCGACTTCGCCCGGCGTGAATGGCGGCGTACCGTTCACCAAATTCCTGACCTTCGGGCCGGACGGCGCGCTGCTGCCCTCGATTAACCTCGACGGCCGCGGCGAAAAATACATGCCGGGAGCCTGCGTCGCCTGCCACGGGGGCACGCAATACAACGGCCGCTTCCCGGACAAGGGCAATCCCTCGCCCTTCCTCGGTGCGCGCTTCCTGCCTTTCGACACCGGCAACTTCCTGTTCAGCTCACGCCCCGAGCTGACCGAACGCGCCCAGACCGACGCCTTGTACCTGCTCAACCAGATGGTGCGCGCCACCGAGCGCACCGGCGCCGCACCGCCCGACAGCCCGACCACGCGCCTGATCGACGGCTGGTATGCCGGCGGCCGCACGCTCGACAAGAACTACCTGCCGCCGCGCTGGCGCGTCGACGAAACCCAGGCCGCCACGGCGGGCGCCGCGCGCTTCTACCGCGAAGTGATCGGCACCTCCTGCCGCACCTGCCACACGGCCCTGGGCAGCAGCCGCTTCGATTGGGACGAATTCGGGCCGCTCCAAATGCGCGGTATCTCGGAGACGCACGTCTGCGGCGGCACGGCCGACCTGGCGCGCAACGCGAGCATGCCCAACGCGCTCGTCACGCGCAACAGCATGGCCGAACGGGTGAAGACCGACCCCGGATTGGCGGCGCTGATGCGTACCTATTTCGGATGCGACGCGCCGCGGCCCGACCCCGCCTATCCGCAACAGTAAGGCCACCGTTTTACCTGAGGATGCCGACCATGAAGCTGATCATGTTCCCTTCGCTGCGCCCGTACGGCTGGCGCCCTGCCGCCGCCGCGCTGGTTCTGCTTGCCGGCTGCACCAGCGCCGGTTCCCCGCCCGCCTCCGCTCCGGCGCAAGCGCCCGACACGGCGCCGTCGCCGCAGGCAAGCGCACCCGTAACCGCCGCCGCGCAGCCGGTGCAGGCACCCCTGCGCAAGGTCGCGGTCGTCGATCCGAAGGATCTCGTGCCGCCGGCGCCGATTCCCTTCGAAGGCGCCGTCAACCGCGCCGGCCAGGATCTGTTCGCGCAGGCGCGCGCCCTGCTCGGCGACGAAAGCCGCGCGCTGGTCGTCGACCCGCTGATCGACGCCAATACCGGCGCCCAGACCGTCAGCACGGCGCGCATGGGCACCCAGCTCGAGTCGCTCGTCAAATCGAAGTACAGCGGCTGGGCGGTGAAGCCGCTGACGCGGCAGGCGCTGGCCGAAAAGCCGCTGCTCCTGATCGGCACCCTGACCCCGGTCACCGTCGAGCGCAGCGTCGACACGGTGCCCGACGCCTTCCGCGTCTGGCTCACCCTGATCGACCTGCGCACCGGCCGGGTGATCGCCAAGCAGATCGACCGCGCCACCGTCGGCTCGGTCGACCCGGAACCCCTGCCCTTCTACCGCGACAGCCCGACCTGGCACAAGGACAAGACGGTGTCGGGCTACATCAACTCCTGCCAGGTGAACACCAGGATCGGCGACCCGGCCGACCCCGACTACCTGGCGCGCCTGCCCGGCGCCGCGGTCGTCAACGAAGCCATCCTCGCTTATGGCGACGGCAAGATCCCGCAGGCGAACACGCTCTACAAGGAAGCAGCCGCGCTGGCCGATCCGGGTGACCTGCGCGTGCTGAACGGCCTGTACCTGACCAGCTGGCAGCTGGGCCAGCGCGAGGCCGCGCGCGAAGCGTTCGCGAAGCTGGTCGATTCGGGCCTGGAATCGAAACGGTTGCCGGTCAAGATGCTGTTCCAGCCGGGTAAAACGGCATTCAACCAGGTCGGCGACCTGCCGCAGCAATACCAGATCTGGCTCGCCTCCTTGGCCCAGCAGACCGGCAAGGCCGCGGCCTGCGTGCGCATCGTCGGCCACACCAGCCGCACCGGCAGCGCGCGCGTCAATGAGACCCTGTCGCGCCAGCGTGCGGAGGCGGTGCAGAAGATGCTGCTGCAGCAGAACCGCAGCCTCAGTGCGCGCTTGACGGCGGCAGGCGTGGGCTCGAAGGAGGCGCTGGTGGGGCTGGGGACGGATGACCAGCGCGATGCGCTGGATCGGCGGGTGGAGTTCAGGGTGGTGGATTGTATTTGAGGGTGGCGCACACAGCATCGACAGGGACTTGATCGCAGGCGAATAGGGAGAATGCAATGGCGGCGTTTTGGCAGAGAGGGATGCTTCGTGTGCTCCTGGCGCTGGGGCTGGCCTTGGTTGGCTTGGGCTGGTCCTCGGGCGCGTCCGCCGCCGATCCGGCGCGCGGCCAAACGCTCTTCAACGGGTCGACCTACCAGTGCGCTTCCTGTCATGGCAGCACACCGAACGCATCGGGATTTCCGTCGCCGCCTGCGTCCTATCACCTGCGCTTCTCGGAACCCTGGTCGGCGTCCGTCGGCGCCTTCATTGACCGGCTCAAGTCGCCGCCGACGGTCACCCAGATGCAGACCCTGGGGAACGCCGCCAGCAGCGGCGACCCGGTCGCCGTCGCCGATGCGGCCGATATCTACGCCTATTTGATCCGGGCACGGGATCGCTTCAACCCGCAGGCAATCATCACTCCGCCCGCCAGTACGAACACCGAAACCGGTACCACCCTCACCTTCGACGGCGGCAACAGCATTCCGGCAGGCGACGTCACCTATTCCTGGTCGGTGCGCAATCCGTCCGGTGTCACCAGTTCGTCCGGCACCGGCGCGACCCAGAACGTCTTCTTCAGTACCGTGGGCACGTATCGCGTGATGCTGACGGTGCGGCCGGTCGGCGGCGGCACCTCGGCCTCTTCCTTTGTCGACATCAATGTGACCGCTGCCGCCCAGGCCATCATCAGCAGTCCCGCAAACAATACGAGCGTCGTCGCCGGCACCACGCTTACGCTCAACGGCGGCACCAGTACGCCGGTCGGCGGCGTCACCTACCAGTGGGACGTGCGCGACCCGGCCAATGCCGTGGCGGCGTCCGGCAGCGGCGCGACACAGGTCGTCACTTTCACCAACGTCGGAACCTATCGCGTCAACCTGACCGTGCAGCCGAGCGGCGGCGGCACGCCCTCGACCGCTTCGATCAATGTCATCGTGACCGCGCCCATCGTGGCCCAGGCCATCATCAGCAGTCCCGCCAACAACACGAGCGTCGTCGCCGGCACCACGCTCACGGTCAACGGCAGCACCAGCACGCCGCTCAACGGGGTCAGCTACCAGTGGGCCCTGCGCGATCCGGCCAATGTCACCACGCCGCTCGGCACGGCTTCGACGCAAAGCATTCCCTTCCCGACGGCCGGCACCTACCGCGTGACGCTGACCGTGCAGCCCAGCGGGGGCGGCACGGCCTCCTCCACCGGGATCGACATCGTCGTCACCGCGCCGCCGCCGGTGGTCGCGCAGGCCGTCATCGCCAGTCCGCCCGCCAGCGTCGTGATCGGCACCACGCTGACGATCAGCGGCAGCGGCAGCACGCCGGCGAACGGCGTCAACTACCAGTGGTCGCTGCGCGATCCTGCCAACGTCACGACCCAGCTCGGCACCGCCGCGACCCAGAACGTCACCTTCGCCACCGTCGGCACCTACCGGGTCAGCCTGACCGTCGTGCCCACAGGCGGCGGTACGCCGTCGACCGCCGGCGTCGACGTGAGCGTGACGCCGGCGCCGAGCGTGCCGACGCCCGTGTATTTCCCTTCCGGCTTCGGCGCGCTGACCGGTTTCACGGCCTCGACCGCCGACGCCCAGACGCTGTGCCCGACGATCCAGAACACCGGCACCGCCACGCTGTCGCTCGGCTTCGCGGCGGTGCAGGCGGCCGGCAGCAGCGCCGATTCCTCCGGCTACTTCGAACTGGGCGACAGCGCCGGCTGCCCGGCGACGCCGCGCCCCTGCATCGCTTCGCTGCCGGCCGGCAGCCCGATTTCCGGCAACACGAACCTGCAGGCGCCGGCCGATGCGGCCTGTACGTTGGCACTGCGCTTCAATCCGGCGAAATTCGGCGCCGGCGGCGGCCTGGGCGCGCGCTCGGCCACGCTGCGCATCACGCACAACGCGCCCGCCGGCACGGTCGTCGACGTACCCCTGAGCGGCAACGTGACCGCCGCGCCCCAGCCGGGCATCGGCCTGTTCACTAACCCTGGCGCCGGCGCGAACGGCCGCGTGTCGCCGCCGGCCTTCGCGGCGCAGCCGCTCAACAGCGCCAGCGCGGTCTGGAACGAGTTCCAGGTCTTGAACAGCGGCGATGCGGACGGCCTCGACATCACCGAAGTGGGCAACAGCAACCCGCAGGAATTCAGCCTCGCTGAAAACTGCGTGAACGCGGCGCCGCTGGGACGCGCCAGCACCGGGGCGAGCTGCGCGATCGGGATGCGCTTCACGCCGAATGCGCTGGGCGAACGCTGCACGACGGTCAGCATACGCGCGGCGCTGAGCAGCAATGGCGCACAAAGCCGCACCATCTGCGGCACCGGCGTCGCCGCGCCCGGCCCTGCCATGACGCTGTCCGCGGACACGATCGACTTCGGCCGCCGCTTCATCAACGCCGTCTATCCGCCGCGGCCCCTGGTGATCGGCAACGGCGCCGGGGCAACCGGCCCGCTCCAGATCAACGCGATCACCTTGACCGGTTCCGGGTTCGCACTGGTTCCGGAAGGCCCCAATGCGCGTACCCCTTGCGTGGGCACGACGCTGGCGGCGGGTGCGAGCTGCACCGTGCAGGTGCAGTTCACGCCGGATCCGGCGCGGCCGGACATGCCCTACAGCGCGTCCATTCAGATCGATACCAACGATGCGACGCCGCGCCGCACCGTCAGCCTCGCCGCGATTGCTGCGACAGGCGGGACACCGCCGGTGCTGCAGTTCCCGGGCACCCCGGCCCAGATCGAATTCGCCAACTTCGTCGTGGCCGGCCAGCAGTCGGAACAGGCCCTGAGCGTCACCCTGCGCAATGCCGGGCCGGGCGCCGCGTCGATCGAGGCGATCCGCATGGTCGGCGCCGATGCTTCCAGCTTCAGCGCGACCGGCTGCCCGGCGACCCTGGCGGAAGGCGACACCTGCCCCATCAGCCTGCGCTTCGTTCCGGGCAGCGGCGGCGCCAAGCGTGCGCAGCTCGAAGTGCTGTCCTCGCGCAGCGTCGCCCCGCCCCTGGTCACCGTCACCGGCCGCGCCGTCGGCGGCACCTCGGCCTTCCTCACCACCTCGTCCGCCGGCCTGGCGCTGGGCGAGGTGCGGGTCGGCGCCCGCTCGTCGCCGGTCGAGATCCGGCTCGCCAGCGCCGGCGACGGCGTGGTGCAGGTCACCGGGATGGAAGCCGAAGGCCCCTTCACGGTGCAGCCGAAGACCTGCCCTGCGGTGCCCTTCACCCTGCCGCGCGGCGCCGACTGCACGGTGACGGTGACCTTCACGCCGACCGACGCCCGCGCCGCCACCGCTTCGCTGCGCATCAGCACCGATGCCGACACCCGGCCCCTGGTGGTGCCGCTGAGCGGCAGCGGCCAGGCCGAAGCCGAGATGTCCAGCGGCGGCTGCTCGCTGGCCTCGGGCGACACGCGCTTCGATCCGACGCTGTGGCTGCTCGTGATCCTGGCCAGCGGCGCCATCGTCTACCGCAAGCGTGCGCGCGCCGCGCGCGGGCGCCAGCCATGAGCCGCGGCATGCTGCGTGCGGCGGGCGGATCGGATGCGGCGTCCTGGCGCCTGCCGCTGGTGTGCGGCGCGCTGGCACTGATGGCGATGCTGACGGTCGACGATGCAGCGCGGCGCCTGCTCATGCTGCTGGTGCTGGCTCCGCTGCTCGAGGAAGCCGTGTTCCGCGCCGGCCTGCAGGAGGCCCTGCAGCGCCGCTGGCGCCCGCAGCCGGCGAATGCCGTGACGGCCCTGGCCTTCGGTCTGGCGCATGCGCTGGCGCGCGCCGATGCCGCCGCCTTCGCCGCCGCGCTGCCGGCGCTGCTGATCGGCGCCGTGTACGCGCGTACCGGGCGGCTGCGCTACTGCGTCGCGCTGCACGCGGCGATGAATGCCCTCTGGCTGCGCTGGAGCATGGCGGGCGGACTGCCGGGCATCCTATAAGGCTGTGCAAACTCAGAACAACAGGGAGAATCCTTCATGATGCACACACGACCGTCCAGACACAGCCTGATCGCCGGCCTGCTTTCCCTTGTCGCTTCAGGCGCGCAGGCGCAAGCGGAGCTGTCGACCCAGGGCGTGCTGGACTTGTCGTACGGCCGCTTCGAGCCGAGCGGCTTCTATCGCGAGCACCGCTTCAACAGCAATTCGCTGACCGCCAGCTTCGTCGGCCTGAACGCGAAATACGGCCTGGAGGGCGGGTACAGTGTCGGCGCGACGGTCGAATCGTTCGTCCGCTTCCAGGACTGGAGCCTCGGGCGCAGCGGCAACGATCCCTTCTTTTCGCGCAATGCCTTCGTCTCGGTGAGCAGCAAGTACGGCAGCGTGCGGGTCGGGCGTTTGCAGACTTACTTGTTCGACGCCACGGCGCGCTTCAACGCGCTGGGCAATTCGGTGGCCTTCTCCCCCGCGATCCGCCATGTCTTCGCCGCGGGGAACCTGGAAGGCGTGCAGGGCGACTTCTACTGGAACCGCGCCGTCAGCTACAGCACCCCGAACTGGGAAGGCGTCACCGCCAACCTGATGTACAGCCAGGGCCAGAACGACGCGCGCGGCCACCGCGCAGCGGCGAGCCTGATCGTCTCGAAGGGGTTGTTCGGGGCCGCGCTGTCGGCGCAGCGCGTGCGCCGTAACGACGGCATCATCGATCCGGTCAGCGAGGACACCTGGCAGGCCGGCGCCACCTACAACTTCGGCATCGTGCGCGTGTTCGGGCTGTTTACCCGCACCCGCGACCGCGGACTGGAGGTGAACAGCAAGCTGTCCTCTGGCGGCGTGGCGATTCCGGTCGGGCCGGGTACGCTGCAGGCCCAGGCCGGGCGCGCCACGACCGAGGGCGTGGCGGTCGAGCGCAAGCACACCTCGGTGAGCGCCGCCTACCTCTACCACTACGACAGCAAGACCGATGTCTACGTCGTCGGCATGGACGACCGCGTGCGCAACCAGACGAAGGGCGTGTCGCTCGCGGCCGGCGTGCGCTACCGCTTCTGAGAGAGGCCGCCGCCCTTGTGACCGATCCCAAGAAAATCGCCGAGATCCATGCGCTGACACGTCCGAGCGTGCAGACACGCCCTGGCGCAGCCGCTTCCGCCGAGGACTGGGACGACCACTCCCTGCCGCTCGGTAGCCGCGTGAGCGAATTCGAGATCACGGGCATCATCGGCAAGGGCGGCTTCGGCATCGTCTACCTGGCCTGGGATCATTCGCTCGACCGCGTGGTCGCGCTCAAGGAGTACATGCCCGCCTCGTTCGCCTCGCGCAAAAGCCAGACCCAGGTCAGTCCCCTCTCCGAACGGCACCGCGAGACCTTCCAGGTCGGCCTGAACAGCTTCGTCAACGAAGCCAAGCTGCTGGCGCAATTCCACAGCCCGTCCCTGGTCGAGGTGCACCGCTTCTGGGAAGCGAACGGCACCGCTTACATGGTCATGCCCTACTACCGCGGCAAGACCCTCGGCGAGACGGTGCGCGCCTTTTCCGGGCCGCCGGACGAAGCCTGGCTGCTCGACCTGCTCGCGCCCCTGACCGAAGCATTGATGGAGCTGCATTCGGTGCAGTGCTATCACCGCGACATCGCGCCCGATAACATCCTGATCCTCGACGACACCCGCTCGCCGCTGCTGCTCGACTTCGGCGCGGCGCGGCGCGTGATCGCGGGCCAGGCGCACGCGCTGACCATCATCCTCAAAGCCGGCTACGCGCCGGTCGAGCAGTACGGCGAGATCCCCGGCATGGAACAGGGGCCGTGGACGGACGTCTATGCGCTGGCCTCGGTGGTGTACTGGGCGGTCACTGGCAACACCCCGCCGGCGGCCACCAGCCGCATGATCCGCGACAGCTATGTGCCGCTGGCCGAATGCGCGCCGGCGCAATACAGCCGCGCCTTCGCCGCCGCCATCGACCGCGCGCTGGCCGTGCTGCCGGAGGCGCGCACGCAGTCGATCGAGGCCCTGCGCGGCGACCTGGGACTGGGGCCCTCCACCGTGCGCAGGACGGCCGCGCCGTTTCGATGGTCGGATGCCGATGCGACCGTCGTCATGGTGCCGCGCACGGGTGCGCAAGGCCTGACGGGCACGCCGCCGACGCCGACTGCGCCGGCGCGCGTGGAACAGGCGCAGACCGTCGTCCCGCCCTTGCCGCCGACCGAGCAGGCGCCGCCGCTGCAAAAGCCGCGTAAGCACCCGCTGGCGGCGATGATCGGGGCTGCGCTGCTGGCTGCCGCAGCGGGCGGCGTGTGGTTCTTCCAGTCCGGTGGCGATGCGCCGCCGCCCGCGCCTGTCGTCGCCGAGCGCCCTGCCAGCGTGCCATCCGCGCCGCCAGCATCGCCGCCTGCGCCCTCCCCGGCACAAGCCGTCCCCGTTCCGCAGTCGGCCGCGGACGCGCTGGCGCTGCTCCTGGTCAGCAGGGATCCCGCCCTCGGTGTCAGCGCCGGCCTGGAAGAAAAGAATGCGGGCGCGGCACGCCGTTTGCGCTACACGTCCGGCGAGCCAGGACGTGCCTACCTGATCGGCCTGCGCGACGGCCTCGATGAACCACTCAGGCTGCTGTCGCCGGCCCCCGAGACGCCGCTGCGCACCCAGGCGAAAGGCACGCTCGATTTGCCTGACGAACTAAAACCCGGCGCATGGAAGCTCGTACTGATCATCGCGCGCCAGCCGCTCAACCCGGGCGCTCAGGGCTGGAACGCCGAGGGCGGTACCTGGACATGGCGCCCCGGGGCCAAGCTGCCTTGGGACATTCCGGCCTGCGCGCCCGAGCGTGCGCCCTGCGTCGCGGCCTACGGCGCCGCGGCGGTCGAGACGACGGTTGAAGCAGCCGTGGTGGCCAGGCCGGCTCCTGCGCCGCCGGCCGGCGCTACGCGCAAGTCCGAGCACGCAAGGCCGCAGAACAGCCCAGAACGCAGCAAACCGGCACCCGCCAAGGCCAAGGCCGATCCCGAATGCGAGCGGATTCTCGTGCGCATGTCGCTGGGCGAGTCCAGCCAGGAACTGATCGACCGGATGAAGACCCTGAAGTGCAACTAGCGGCTGCGGCAGACGGAAGCCGGGCGGTCGCCCGCACCGATCAGGCGAATGGCGCCGCTGCCGTCCGGCCGGGGCAGGAGGCAAAAGCGCGCGCCGTAGTGCAGCGGCATGGCGGCGTTCTTGCCGGGCCGAACCTCGATGCGCACCGTGTACACGACGCCGCTGGCCAAGGGGCCGGCCGGCGTTTGCGGCAGCGCCTGCACGCGGCCGCCGTAGGGGATGCACATGCTGAAGGCAAGCGGAAAGGTGCGCTGGGGCGGCATCGCCATGCGCCACATCACCCGTTCGCCTGAAGTGACGATCACCGATTGAAAATCGGGGCCGCCGCCGCGTTCCTCGCGTTCCGCGATGGTGAAGCACGGCAGGTCGTTCTTCCCGGTGCGCACCTCGGCCGCACCCATGCGCCGCGCCGCCGCGATGTCCGGCATCAGAAGGACGGTGAGGAACAGGGTCGGAAGCAGCTTCATGGTGGGATCGGAAAACAGGAAGGTAGGCCGGGAAACAAGCCTATTATGTTGCCGTGCAGCAGCATTGAGGAATGTCAAATGCGGCGGGTGGGTGTGCGGAATGACGACGCTTTCCCACCGTGCGGTGGGCGCTTGAACGCGTGGGCAGGAAACCTGCCCACCCTACATTCTTCGCGCTTCAGGTGCGGCGTAGTTGGAGGCATGCCAGCTGGCGTGCCAGGCCGCGATGCAGGTTGTGGCGGTCGGCCGGATTGGCCAGGAAACCGGCCAGCACGCGCTCGTACAGGGCGAGCTCGTTTTGATAGCGGCGCTGGCGCATCGCCTCGGGCCGCTTCAGGAATTTGAGGACGAAGTAGTCGGCCAGCAGGTCGCCCTGCGCTTCCATGTTGTAGTCGGCGAGCGTCGCGCCTTCGTATAAATCGTAGTGATACGGCAGGCCGATGCGCACCGCCCCGCGCAGGCGCACCGGGTAGCCGAGCTGGTGCTGCCAGACGTGCACCATCTCGTGCATGAACCAGTGCTGGCCGCCGAGGTTCGCCTGGGAATAATCGTCGAGGAAGCAGGAATGGTGGAAGTACATGCTGCCGTTCGGCGTCATCGCGCAGTTCTTCGGCTGGAACGGCATGTAGCGCCGCCTGTGAATGCGCACACGCGAATAATCGATGGCATCGCGAAACAGCAGCGCGGCCATGGCGATTTCGCCGACGGTGAGGGGGCGCCAAGGCTGGGTATGCCGGCGACGAAGGGGTACGACAGTCATCCCTGTTTTTACAAAAATTGAAGACCCGGCAATCTTAATGGGGATTGCTCGAACACGCTGTAATCGCGCCTCGGGTGCGGCGTCGAATGAAAGTCGCTCTCATCCGCGCTCCCTGACATTCTCCACGCAATAAAAATTGCTATTGCATGGTATTCATTATGCTATCCTTATTCCGACTCATTGCCTCATCGATTCCGTAATCGTTTCTGATCGACACATTCAGTTTCAAACCCACGTGCCAAATCAAGAGGAAAAAATGAACAAAAAATGGCTTGTCGTAGTGTCTTTGCTGATGCTGACCCTGACAAATGCAATCGCCGCCCCGCCGCCGGAGCTCAATCGCGCAAGCCAATTGGAGGTCATCGACACTCTGGTTGCGAAGTTGAATGCCAACTATGTATTTCCGGACAAGGCCAAGCAAGCCGAGGCAGTGCTGCGCCAGCGCCAGCGCGAAGGCAAATACGACGGCATTACGGACGGCAAGCAGCTGGCCAAACAACTGTCGGACGATATCGAGGGCGTTATCCAGGACAAGCATCTGTCGGTAAATTTCAGCCCACGTCCGGTGCCGTCCGAGGAGTCGATGCCACCGCCACCCCAGACACGGGCGGAGTGGGAAAAACGGGCGCCGCCCGAGGTGCTGGAACGGGTGCGCGCATCGAACCTGGGCGTCGAAAAGGTCGATCGCCTGAGCCCCGCTATCGGCTACCTGCAGATTTCCTCGTTCGCGCCGGCGTTTCTCGTCTCCGACAAGTACGCGGCGGCGATGAACGAACTCGCCGACACCGAGGGTCTCATCATCGACCTGCGCAACAACGGCGGCGGCGGGGGCGACTCGGTGGCGCTACTGATCAGCTATTTCTTCGACGAGCGCACCCGCCTCAACGACACCTGGGAGCGCTCGACCAACACCACCACGCAGTACTGGACGCAGGAGAAGCTCGACGGCAAACGCTATGGCGGCAAGAAGCCGGTTTTCATCCTGGCAGGCCCCGAGACGAAGTCCGCCGCCGAAGCATTCGCCTACACGATGCAAACGTTAAAGCGCGCTACGGTGATCGGCGAGCGCACCTGGGGCGGCGCCCACGCCGCGCGCCCGTATCGCCTTGGCGAGCATTTCTTTGCCACGATACCCAGCCGGCGCACCATCAGTCCCATCACAAAAACCAACTGGGAGGGCGTGGGCGTGATCCCGGATGTCGCAGCGACGCCGGACAATGCGCTCGCAGTGGCCAGGGATCTGCTGCAGCGTCGCCTGCAAGGCAGCGCTGCGCCCGGCGCCGTGGGACATTGACGGCGTCGCGGCGCTGGATGCGGCGCTTCTCGTCGTTTTTACCGGCGCAGCGCCGCCGCCGCTTTCGCCAGCTCGGTGATACGGTTCCAGTCGCCGGCCGCGATTGCATCCTTGGGTGTGAGCCAGGAGCCGCCGACGCAGGCCACGTTCTTGCAGGCGAGGAAGGCGGGCGCGGTGTCGATCGAGATGCCGCCGGTCGGGCAGAAGGTCACGTCCGGCAGCGGGCCGGCGATTGCGTTGAGCATGCCGACGCCGCCCGCCGGCACCGCTGGAAACAGTTTTAACTGTTTGAAGCCGGCTTCGCGCGCGGCCATCACTTCCGAGGGCGTCATCACGCCCGGCAGCAGCGGCAGGCCGCTTTTCTTAGCCGCTTCGATCAGGCTGGGGGTGAGGCCGGGCGAAACGCCGAACACGGCGCCAGCATCGCGCGCGGCGGCGAATTCCTCGCCTTGCGTCAGGGTGCCGACACCGACGATGGCGCCTTCCACCTGCGCCATGTCGCGGATCGCCTGCAGCCCGTGCGCGGTGCGCAGGGTCACCTCCAGCACGCGGATGCCGCCGGCAACCAGGGCTTTGGCCAGCGGCACGGCGTGCGCCGGGTCGTCGATGGCGATCACGGGAATCACGCTCGCCGAGCGCATAATGTCGAGTACGGTCATGGTAGTCATCTTGGTCATCATCCTACTTCTGTGTCCTGAACAGGAAGTCTTCGTCGGAGCCGGGCATGATCTCGCCGCTGTCGGCGCCCTCATGCAGCGGTACGGTGGTTTGCTTCGGCGAGGGCAGCGGGAAGGTGGCCGCGCCCTCTTCCGCCGCGCTGCTGCCGGCGCGGAACATGGCGAACAGCTCGCGGCCCATGCCGATGTGGCTGGACGAGATGTCGGCCGTGACCTGCTTGCGCGCTTCCCACACTTCGCTTGGCACCAGCGCTTCGAGCGCGCCCGTGGCGGCGCAGACGCGGATGATGTCGCCGTCGCGCACGCGGCCCAGCGGGCCGCCGGCCAGGATCTCGGGCGAGACGTGGATCGCCGCCGGCACCTTGCCCGACGCGCCAGACATGCGGCCGTCCGTCACCATCGCCACGCGGTGGCCGGCGTCCTGCAGGTTCGACAGCGCGGGCGTGAGCGCATGCAGTTCCGGCATGCCGTTGGCGCGCGGGCCCTGGAAGCGGATCACGGCCACAAAGTCGCGGTTCAGGTGACCCGCCTTATAGGCGTGCATGAAGTCTTCCTGCGAATTGAAGGTCAGCGCCGGCGCTTCCACGGTCTGGTGTTCGATCTTCACCGCCGAGACCTTCATCACCGCGCGGCCGAGGTTACCCTGCACCAGCACCATGCCGCCGTTGCTGCTGAACGGATTGGTGTGAGGACGCAGCACCGATTCGTCGCCCGATTGCGCCGGCACGTCGCGGAAGACGGCATTGCCGTTCTCGTCCAGGAAAGGCTCCTTGCAGTGCTTGCGCAGGCCGTGGCCGAGGATGGTGTTGACGTCCTCGTGCGCCAGGCCGGCATCCAACAGCTCGCGGATGACGAAGCCCGGGCCGCCGGCGGCCTGGAAGTGGTTCACGTCGGCGTCGCCGTTCGGGTAGATGCGGGTCAGCAGCGGCACGACTTTCGACAGTTCGTCGAAGTCGTTCCAGTCGATGACGATGCCGGCCGCGCGCGCGATCGCCACCAGGTGCAGCGTGTGGTTGGTCGAGCCGCCGGTCGCGTGCAGCGCGGCGATGGCGTTGACGATGCTCTTCTCGTCGACGATATGCCCGATCGGCATGTAGTTGCCGCCCTGCTGGGAGATGGCCACCGCCTGCTGCGAGGAGGCGCGCGTCAAGGCGTCGCGCAGCGGCGTGCCCGGCGTGATGAAGGCGGCGCCAGGCAGGTGCAGGCCCATCATCTCCATCAGCATCTGGTTGCTGTTGGCGGTGCCGTAGAAGGTGCAGGTGCCGGCGCCGTGGTAGGAGGCTGATTCGCCCTCCAGCAGTTCCTCGCGGGTGGCTTCGCCCTTGGCATAGCGCTGGCGGATCGCGGCCTTTTCCTTGTTCGAAATCCCGGTGGTCATCGGGCCGCCCGGCACGAACACGCCCGGGATATGGCCGAAGTGGAGCGCGCCGATCAGCAGGCCTGGCACGATCTTGTCGCAGATGCCGAGATACAGGGCGGCGTCGAACATATTGTGCGAGAGCGCCACGGCGGTCGCCATGGCGATGGTGTCGCGCGAGAACAGCGACAGTTCCATGCCAGGCTGGCCTTGCGTCACGCCGTCGCACATGGCCGGTACGCCACCCGCGAACTGGGCCACGGCGCCGACTTCGCGCACCGCATCCTTGATCACCTTCGGGAAGTATTCGAAGGGCTGGTGCGCCGACAGCATGTCGTTGTAGGACGAGACGATCGCCACCGAGGGCTTCTTCGTTTCGCGCAGTTTCAGCTTGTCGTTCGCGGGAAAGGCGGCGAAACCGTGGGCCAGGTTGGTGCACGACAGCGCGCCGCGCTGCACGCCCTGGATGCGCGCCGCCTCGAGGTGCGCGAGATAGGCCGCGCGCGAGACGCGGCTGCGCTCGATGATCCGGTTCGTTACCTGTTCAACTACGGGGTGCAGCGCCATAATCGTTCCTTCGAAATTGGATTCTGAAATTTTACTACAGAATGGAAATCCTGTTTGGGCAGGGGTTTGTTTTTCGACCCGAGTGACGTGCGTTGACGCGTGGGCACGGGGCGCCCACCCTACGGTACATAACGGCCAACGACATTATTTTTCATCCCGACAGGTTGCGCACCGTAGGGTGGGCTCCCCGAGCCCACGCGTTATCACCGCCCGCTCAACGGCACCGTCACGCGCAGCCTGAAGCGCGCACACGCCTCATCGTGTAGTGAATTTACGCAGCATTCCCTGTATCATTCGATAATCTGTCCAAAACAACATCGCACGCTCAACATGACCGCTACGCCACTCACCAGTACCGCCAGCTTCCAGGCTCTCGAAACCCACGCCGTCGAGGCGGAAGACTGGGAGATGCGGCAGCTGTTCGCAGCCGATCCGCAGCGCTTCGAACGCATGTCGATCGAGGCCGCCGGCCTGTTCCTAGACTATTCAAAAAACCGGCTTGACGGGCGCACGCTTGAACTGCTGGCAAGCCTTGCGCGCGAGCGCGGCGTGGAGGCCCGGCGCGACGCCATGTTCCTAGGGGAAAAGATCAACAACACGGAAAACCGCGCCGTCCTGCACACCGCCCTGCGCGCCCCGCGCGACGCGGCCCTGACGGTGGACGGCCAGGATGTGCCGGCCGACGTGCATGCCGTGCTGGCCCGCGTCAAGACCTTCACCGATGCCGTGCGCAGCGGCGACTGGCGCGGCCATACCGGCAAACCGATCAGCGACATCGTCAACATCGGCATCGGCGGCTCCGACCTCGGCCCGAAGATGGTCTGCCTGGCGCTGCGCCAGTACAGCCATCCGAGCCTGACCATGCACTTCGTCTCGAACGTCGACGGCCACGACATGGACGCGGCGCTGGAAAAGCTGAACCCGGAAACCACCCTCTTCATCATCGCCTCGAAGACCTTCACCACGGCCGAGACCATGATGAACGCGAACACGGCGCGCATGTGGTTCCTGGCCCATGCCCAGGAAGAGGCCCTGGCCAAGCACTTCGTTGCGGTGTCGACCAACGTCGAGGCCATCAAAAAATTCGGCATCGATCCGGCCAACATGTTCCCGTTCTGGGACTGGGTCGGCGGCCGTTATTCGGTGTGGTCGGCGATCGGCCTGCCGGTGGCGCTGGCCGTCGGCTACGGCTATTTCTCGGACTTCCTGGCCGGCGCCCACGCGATGGATCAGCACTTCCGCACGGCGGCGGTCGAAGAAAACATGCCGATGCTGCTGGCCCTGGTCGGCTTCTGGAACCGCCAGTTCCTCGGCTGCACCTCGGTCACGATCGCGCCCTACCACCAGGATCTGAACCGCTTCCCGGCCTACCTCCAGCAGCTCGACATGGAGAGCAACGGCAAGCGCGTCACGCGCGACGGCGAACCGGTCGACACCCCGACCTGCCCCGCCATCTGGGGCGAGCCGGGCACCAATGGCCAGCACGCCTATTTCCAGCTGCTGCACCAGGGCACGGACGTGACGCCGATCGATTTCATCGCCGCCCTGCGCCCGGCGCACGAGCTGCAGCACCACCACACCGCGCTGCTGGCGAACTGCTTCGCCCAGTCGGAAGCCTTCATGAAGGGCAAGACCATCGACGAGGTGCGCGCCGACCTGCAGAAGGATGGCCTGTCGCTGCAGGGCATCGAACGCCTGGCGCCGCACAAGACCTTCCCCGGCAACCGCCCGAGCAACACGATCCTGATGGAATACCTGACGCCGTCGACGCTGGGCGCCCTGATCGCGCTCTACGAGCATAAAACCTTCGTGCAGGGCGTGCTCTGGGATCTGAACAGCTTCGACCAGTGGGGCGTCGAGCTGGGCAAGGTGCTGGCCAAGCAGGTCGAGGCGGAGCTCACGGGCGAAGCGCGTCCGCAGCAGCATGACAGCTCGACCAACGGCCTGATCGCACGCGCCAAGGCGGCCGTGTAATGAACCACTTCAGCGATACCGGCATGAAGAACCTCAAATTCGACATCGTCCACGACGCCCCCATGCTGGTGGGCGAATGCCCGCTCTGGCACGACGTGGAATCGGCCCTGTACTGGGTCGACATCAACGGCCGCACCGTCAACCGCGTGCATCCGGCCAGCGGCAAGTTCACGAGCTGGAAGATGGGCGCGGAACCGTCGGCGATCGCCGCCGACGACGACAACAACCTGGTGGTGGCGACGCGCACCGGCTTCGTGCGCCTGAACACGACCAGCGGCGCCATCGCCGACATCTGCCCGGCGCCCTACGACACGGCCATCACCCGCTTCAATGACGGCCGGGTCGATCCGCAGGGCCGCTTCTGGGTCGGCACCATGTACGAGCCGCGCGACAAGCCGGCCGCCGAGATGTACGTGCTCGAGCGCGACCGCCTGCGCCTGGCCTGGTCGGGCGGCATGACCAACTCGAACGGCCTGGCCTGGTCGCTCGACGGACGCGCCATGTTCCATGCCGATACCACCAGCCACCGGATCGACCGCTACGACTTCGACGGCGCCGCCGGCAGCGTCGCCAACGGCCGCACCCTGCTCAGCTTCTCGACGGACAAGACTTCGCCCGAATACGGCGGGCGTCCGGACGGCGCGGCGGTCGACGCGCAGGGTAACTACTGGGTCGCGATGTTCGAGGGCGGCCGCTTGCTGAAGCTCTCGCCCACGGGCGAACTGTTGCGCGAAATCCCCCTGCCGGTGCGCTGCCCGACGGCAGTCGCATTCGGCGGCTCCGACCTGCGCACCCTGTACATCACCAGCGCCAGCCATGGCAGATCAAGCGAGGAGCTGGCGCAGTATCCGCTGACGGGCAAGGTGCTGTGCACGCGCGTGGATGTAGCGGGACGGGTGCAGCCCGAGTACAAGCGCTGATTGCGGCGTGCAGCCTGTAGGGTGGCCGGCTCCACCCGACAGGCCGCAAGCACGCTGCGTATGCGCCGTCCACGCGTTCAATGCACACATGCACTACCGCGGCTACGCACGGGATGATTGAACGCGTGGGCGGCATCGGACGCATCGATGCGCATGCGTCCGGGGTGCAGCCGCCCACCCTACGCCCCCATTACCCGAACGCCCCATCCAGCCCGCTTGTGGCACCATGATCCCGCCCCACCCCATATGCGTAGTAGAGTTTCTTGCTAAGAGCATATTTATGTAGTAAATTTACATGAACTGCTTTTAACCCATTTGCGACCGACACCATGGCCCTTCTTGACTTTGACCTCGTCCTCTTTGGCGGCAGCGGCGACCTTGCGATGCGCAAGCTCCTGCCCGCGATGTATGCCCGCGATGTCTGCAGCGACCTGCCCGCCACGGCCCGCATCATCTGCGTCGGCCGCGACGAGAGCTCGCAGGAAGCGTTCCTGGACTTCGTCGATACACATTCGAAGCAGCACATCAAGGATCAGGACAGCGTCGACCCGCAGAAATGGGACAGCTTCCTGAAGCGGCTCACCTACATCGCCCTCGACGCCACCGACGTCAAGACCTATGCGCCGCTGGTCGACACACTGCGCCAGGACGAGGCGATCACGCGCGTCTATTACCTGGCCACGCCGCCGCACCTGTTCGCCCGCATCTGCGACAACCTGGCCGCCACCGGCCTGGCCACGCCCGCCTCGCGCGTGGTGCTGGAAAAGCCGCTCGGGCGCGACCTTGATTCGGCCAAGCAGATCAATGCCGATGTCGGCAAGGTGTTCGCCGAATCGCAGATCTACCGGATCGATCACTACCTCGGCAAGGAGACCGTGCAGAACCTGCTGGCGCTGCGCTTCGGGAACGTGCTGTTCGAGCCGCTGTGGCGGCGCGAATGGATCTCCGACGTGCAGATCACCATCGCCGAGAAGATCGGCGTCGGCAACCGACTTGGCTACTACGACACCTCGGGCGCGCTGCGCGACATGCTGCAGAACCACCTGCTGCAACTGCTGTGCATCGTGGCGATGGAGCCGCCGACCTCGATTTCTCCGGACGCCGTGCGCGACGCCAAGCTGCAGGTGCTGCGCTCCCTGAAGCGCTTCACGCCGACCACGCTGAGCCAGAACATCGTGCGCGGCCAGTACCGCGCCGGTTTCGTCGACGGCCAGGCCGTGCCGAGCTACCGCGACGAGCCGGACGCGCCGAAACAATCGAAGACCGAGACGTTTGTGGCCATGAAGGCCGAGATCGACACCTGGCGCTGGGCCGGCGTGCCCTTCTACCTGCGCACCGGTAAACGCATGGCCGACCGCCTGGCCGAGATCGTGGTGCGCTTTAAGCAGATTCCGCATTCGATTTTCAATCAACCGACCTCGAGCTTCCAGCCCAACAGCCTGGTGATCCGCCTGCAGCCCGACGAAGGCCTGTCGCTGAACCTGATGGCGAAAACGCCGGGCGACAGCATGCGTTTGAAGCAGGCCGAACTCGAACTCGATTTCCGCGAGCAGTTCAAGGCGCCGCGCATGGAAGCCTACGAGCGCTTGCTGCTGGACGTCCTGCGCGGCCAGCTGACCCTGTTCATGCGCGGCGACGAACTGGAAGCGGCCTGGGAATGGGTCGAGCCGATCCTCGATCACTGGGAGCAGGACGACACGGCGCCGGTGCCCTATGCATCGGGCACCTGGGGCCCGGCTTCTTCCTCGGCCCTGATCGGCCGCGACGGCCTGCAGTGGCGCGAAGAAGCGCTACCGGAAGACTAAACGATGCTGCTCGACTCGATCCGTACCCAGCTCGACTCCTTTTCGAAGTCCGAGCGCAAGGTCGCCCTCGCCGTACTGGAAGCCCCCAGCGCCACCGTCAGCCAGAACATCACGGCGCTGGCCAAGAATGCGCAGGTGTCCGAGCCGACCGTGGTGCGTTTCTGTCGCACGCTCGGCTACGACGGCTGGCACGAATTCAAGCTCAAGCTGGCGCAGGGCCTGGCCCTGGCATTACCCAGCGCGAACGAGCAGCCGGCCCAGGACGACCTGGCCGCGGATCTGGTCAATAAAATCTGCAGCCGCTCGATCAACACCCTGCTCGACCTGCGCAACAACCTGAACGCGGAGTCCGTGCAAAAGGCGCTCGACATCCTCTCGCGCGCGAACAAGATCGAGTTCTACGGCCAGGGCACTTCCGGCATCGTCGCCGCCGACGCCCAGCACAAGTTCTTCCGCTCCGGCGTGCCGACGGTGGCCTACGCCGACCCGGCGATCCACTCGATCGCGGCGGCCCTGCTGCGCGAAGGCGACGCCGTGGTGGCGATCTCGCAGCGGGGAAACAATCCGCAGCTGGTGCGCTCGGCAAAACTGGCGCGCCGCGGCGGCGCCGACGTGATCGTGCTGGCGCCCTCGGGCACGCCGCTGGCCGACATGGCGAGCGTCCTGATCCCGATCGACCTGGTCTTCAATATCGACCCCTACACGCCGATCTCGGCGCGCCTGGCCTACCTGGTCGTGATCGACGTCCTGGCCGTCGGCCTGGCCCTGCAGCGCGGGCCGGAGTTCCGCAAGAAGATGCAGAACGCGCAAAAGGCGTTGCAGGAGTTCGATATGCAGTTCGATTCGTTTATCGGCTGATGCCCAGGCCGTAGGGGTGGGCGATGCCAATGGCATCGCCCACGGTTTCACCGGGCGCCCCGTGTCCACGCGTGACGCCTGCATCGAGTTGGCCGTGTCTTTCGTAAAACCAAGCTAACACGGTGCTATGTATCCGCGTGGGCACTGGGCGCCCACCCTACAAAATATGGGCAGCGCGATGCAATCATCGTTCAGCGCCCACCCGACACCTCGATGAAGCTCCCCGTCGTGTACGAGGCCTGATCCGACAGCAGCCACAGTACCGCGCGCGCCACCTCTTCCGGTTCGCCGCCGCGCCCCATCGGCACCGACGATTGCAGGCGCGCCACCCGTCCCGACTCGCCGCCATCGGCATGCATGGTCGTGTGGATCAGCCCAGGGCGCACGCCGTTGACGCGGATGCCCTCGCCCGCCACTTCCTTCGCCAGGCCGATCGTCAGGGTGTCGAGCGCGGCTTTCGACGCGGCGTAGTCGACATACTCGCCGGCCGAACCGAGGACGGCTGCGCGCGAGGAGACGTTGACGATGGCGCCGCCGCGGCCGCCGTGGCGCGTCGACATGCGCCGCACCGCTTCGCGCGCGCACAGGAAGGCGCCGACCACGTTGGTGTCGAGAATGCGGCGGATGCGCGCCGCGTCCATCTCGTCCACCCGCATCTGGCGCGCCAGTACGCCTGCATTGTTGACGAGGGCGTCGAGCGGCCCACAGCGCGCATCGACTTCGGCGAACAGGCGCTCGACCTCCTGTTCGTCGGCCACGTCGGCGCGAATGGCCAGCGCGGTACCGCCCGCGTCCCCGATGGCGCGCACCAGGTTCGAGGCCGCTTCGTCGTCGCTGCGGTAACCGATGCAGACCTGGTAGCCCTGGCGCGCCGCCAGGTGGGCGCAGGCGGCGCCGATGCCGCGTCCGCCGCCGGTGATGAGGATTGTCTGTGTCATGGCCGCCTTTCGATGGGGGTGAAACCCTGGCTCAGCATAGCACTGCGGATGCGGAAAGAAGCCATCGTCGAGCTTTCAACATATAATGTTTTTTTACCAAAAGCCCACGCCATGCGGTCGCCCACCGGTTTCACCTTGTCGCTGCGTCGACTGCTCATCCTGCTCAGCGGGATCGGCCTGCTGCCGCTGGCCGTGCTCGGCCTGTGGTCGGTGCACACGACCAGCCAGTATCAGCAACGCGAGCGCGATCGCGCCATGCTGGACCAGGCGCGCGCGCTGTCGAGCGCCGTGGACGCGGAACTCGACGGCTCGATCGCCACCCTGGCCAGCCTGGCGCGCGCGCCGGCGCTGGCCGCGGGCGACCTGCGCGCCTTCTACGCCATCGCGCTCGACCAGGTGAAGGCGCAGCCGGAATGGCTGGCGATCATCCTCACCGACGGCGCCGGCAACATCCTGTTTCGCACCACCGACCCCTTCGGCGCGCCTGGCGGGCGCGTCAACGATCCCGAAAGCCTGCGCCAGCTGCTGGCGGTGCAGCGCCCCCTGGTCGGGCGCGTGGCGCGCGGCCAGCGCGGGCGCGTCGCCTTTCCGGTACGCGTGCCGATCCGCGACGACGCCGGCCGCCTGTACGCCCTCACCGCCGTCATCAAGCCCGACCGCATCCTCGGCGTCGTCAAGCGCCAGGGCGTGCCCGCCGATTCGGTCATTGCCGTCATCGACGCTTTCGGCGCCATCGTGGCGCGCTCGAAAGACCACGACAAACGGGTGACCGGCCCGGTCGGCCCCGCTCTGACGGAACTCATGCGCGGCGATGCGCCCGAAGGCGTCGGCAGCAACGTCAACTACGAAGGCGACCGCATCACCAGCGCCTTCACGCGGGTCTCGCGCCATGGCTGGACGGTGGCGGTGGGCGTGCCCAAGCCGGCCATCGGCGCCGCTTCGCTGAAGGGCATCACCCTGTATGGCTGGGGCCTGGGCGCTTCGCTGCTGGCCTGCATCGGCCTGGCGACGCTGCTCTCGAACCGCATCGCGAAAAGCTTCGCCAACCTGCAGCGCGGCGCCGCGGCGCTGGGCGCGGGCAAGCGGGTCGACATCGCGCCCTCGCGCATCCGCGAACTCGACCTGATGGGCCAGGCCCTGAGCGCCGCCGGCAGGCAGCATGCCGCCTTCGAGGCCGAACGCTCGAAGCTGCTCGCCTCGCTCGAAGAGGCGCTGGCCGCCAGCCGCGACGCCAGTCTGGTGAAGGACGAATTCCTGGCCGTGCTCGGCCACGAGCTGCGCAATCCCCTGAGCCCGATCGTCGCCTCGCTCGACCTGATGGATCTGCGCGCCGACGGCGCCAGCCTGCGCGAACGCACGATCATGCGGCGCCAGGTGAATCACCTGCGGCGCCTGGTCGACGACCTGCTCGACGTCTCGCGCATCACCTCGGGCAAGATGCAGCTCGAACTGCGCCCGCTGAACCTGGCCGAGCTGGTGCGCCATGTCGTCACCAGCCGCCCCGGCGCGCCGCTGGCCCTGGCGGCGCCGGATGCGGTCTGGGTGCAGGGCGACGAAAGCCGCCTGGCGCAAGTACTGAACAACCTGCTGTCGAACGCCGAGCGCTTCGGCAACGGCAGCACGCGCATCACCCTCGGCGCCGATGCCGGCACGGCGCGCCTCGTCGTCTGCGACGACGGCATCGGCATGGACCGCGAGCTGCTGGCGCGCGTGTTCGAACCCTTCTACCAGGCGCCGCAACAGGCCGCGCGCGTCACCGGCGGCCTCGGTTTGGGCCTGGCGATCGTGCGCAGGATCGTCGAGCTGCATGGCGGGCGCGTCTCGGCCCACAGCGACGGGCCGGGCACCGGCAGCTGCTTCACGGTGGAGCTGCCGCTGGCCGCCGCGCAGGACGCCGCGCCGGAGCCCGCAGCGGCCGCGCTGCCCGGCGCGCGCCGCGTGCTCGTCGTCGACGACAACGTCGACGCCGCCGCGACGACGGCACTGGTGCTGGAGCAGTTCGGTCACGAGGTGCAGGTCGCGCACAGCGCGGCCGATGCGCTCACCGCCGTGCGGCGTCACATGCCCGCCGTCGCGATCCTCGACATCGGCTTGCCCGACATGGACGGCTACGCGCTGGCCGCGGCGATCCGCAACATGCAAACGGGCGGCGCCGCACCGCGGCTGGTGGCGCTGACCGGCTACGGCCAGAAGTCCGACGTCGAGCGCGCCGCCGGCGCCGGCTTCGACCTGCATCTCACCAAGCCGGCCTCGCTGGACGACCTGGCGCGCGCCGTGGCCGAGACGGAAGGAATCAAGGGGTGACGCGGCATAAGAAGCTCACCTTCTACGGCGCCGACGAAAACGACGACAGCCTGGTGCGCGCCGTGATTGCCGGGCGCAAGACCGTCACCGCCGATACGGTCGAGGACTACCACAAGGGCTATGGCGAACTGGGCGACGGCGGCTACGTGGCGGGCGACATCATCGACGTGTACGACTTGCGCGGCCGTTTGCGCTGCACGATCCGCGCGCGCGAGGTGCGCATCGTCCGCTTCGGCGCGATTCCGGAAGACGTCTGGCGCGGCGAAACCTTCGCCAGCGCGCAGGAGTTCCGCGAGGTGCATATCCGCTGCCTGCCCCACCTCGACCTGCACGACGGCTTCGAATTCGTGACCCTGTATTTCGAGCTGGTGTCGGCCGCCCCCGAACCTGTCTGAGCCTCGTCACGATCCTGTCATTTGCCTTTCCTACAATGCTTTCCTTTTCCAGGGAGAGCATCGATGGGGGCATTCAGAGGGGCGGCCGCGGCCGCGGCGGTATTGGTGTTGCAGGGCTGCGGCGGCGGCAGCGATCCGGTCGTGGGACATGAACTGCATGGCGTCGCCGCAATCGGCGCGCCGCTGGCCGGCGCCAGCGTCGCGCTGCAATGCGTGGCCGGAACGCCGGCCGCGGTCACCACGGCCGCCGACGGCTCCTGGTCGGTTCCGCGTGCGCTTGCGCTCACCCTGCCGTGCGCGATCGAGGTGAGCGGCGGACGCGTGGGCGGCGCCGAGAACACCCAACACTTGTATGCGGTGGCGACCGCGCCGGGCGTGGCCAACGTCACCACCCTGAGCAGCCTGCAGACGGCCGTCATGACTGGCCAGGAACCGGCGGCCTGGTATGCGCGCGTAAAAGCCGATCCGCGCGGCCTGAACGAGGTCGACGCCGCGGCCGCCCGCGCAGCCACGGGCCGCCTGGCGGCGCAGCTGCCGCCATCGGTCGCGCTGCCGGCCGGCTTCGATCCGGTCGCCACCGCCTTTGCCGCGCGCAGCGACGATGCGGTCGACCAGCTGCTGGTCAGGCTGCAGGCCAGCCTGCTCGATAGCGGCACCAGCTTCGGCGAGGCGCTGGCGCTGGCGGCGGCGAAGCTGCCCGTGATCGAAGCGACGCCGGCCAGCCTGAGCCTGTCCCGGATCGGCGGCTTCGGCGGCGACCTGGTCGACGGCAAGCTGGTCGACACCCACGAGATCCCGGCCTACGACGCGTCGACCAAGCGCCTGTTCGTGGTCAACGGCTCGGGCACCGGCACCGTCGAAGTATGGAACATTGCCGATCCGCGCAATCCGGCGCAGGTGGGCACCTTGCGCACCGAAGCCTTCGGCATCGGCCTGGGCGGCGTCAACAGCGTTTCGGTACGCGACGGCGTCGTGGCGCTGGCGATCCAGGGCAGTCCGAAGACGGCCAATGGCCGCGTGGTCTTCGTGAATGCGGGCGATCTCGCCACCCTGTCGCAGGTGACGGTCGGCGCCCTGCCCGACATGCTGACCTTTACACCCGACGGCAAGCACGTGATCGTCGCCAACGAGGGGGAGCCGAACAGCTACGGTCTGGCTGACTCGATCGATCCCGAAGGCTCGGTCAGCATCATCGACGTGACCGACATCCGCAACCCGGTCGAGCGCCGCGCCGGCTTCGCCGCCTTCAACGGCCAGGCCGACAGCCTGCGCGCGGCCGGCGTGCGCATCTACGGCCCCGGCGCCAGCGTGGCGCAGGATCTGGAACCGGAGTACGTGACGGTCAGCGCCGACAGCAAGACCGCATACGTGACGCTGCAGGAAAACAATGCGATCGCCGTGGTCGACATCGGCGGCGCGAAGGTCGATGCGATCCGCCCGCTCGGCTACAAGGATCACAGCCTGGCCGGCTTCGGCATGGACGTCAGCAACGAGGACGGCGGCACGAATACCAACAGCGGCTCGGCCCTCGTGAAAATCGGGCCGGTGCCGGTCAAGGGCATGTACCTGCCGGACGGCGTCGCCAACTACACCGTGGGCGGCGTGACCTATCTCGTCACCGCCAACGAAGGCGACGCCCGCGCCGACTGGCCCGGCTTCAACGAGGAGACCCGCGTACGCGATTACTGCGGCACCCTGGGCCTGGATCCGGCGCGCTTCGGCGGCGACCTGGCCAACCTGACGCGCGACTCGAACCTGGGCCGCCTGCGCATCACCACGACGCCGAACGGGGGCAGCACCGGCAAGAACGGCGCAGGCCAGTGCACCGAGCTGTATGCCTTCGGCGGCCGCTCGTTCTCGATCTGGAATGCCGCCACCGGCGCACGCGTCTACGATTCGGGCGATGCCTTTGAACGCACGACGGCGCAACTGGCGGGCACGCCCGGCTTCGACTTCCCGTTCAACACCGGCCACGACGAGGCCGACGCGCTCGACGCCCGCAGTCCGAACAAGGGGCCGGAACCGGAAAGCGTGGTGCTGCAGCGCTTCGGCAAGAAGACCTTCGCCTTCATCGGGCTGGAACGGGTCGGCGGCGTGATGGTGTACGACGTGACGACAGCCGCCGCGCCGAGCTTCGTCACCTACATCAACACCCGCGCCGGTGCCGGCACCGTGGTCAAGAATGCGAACGGCGACAACGGCATCGTCAACGGCGGCGACCGCGGCCCCGAAGGCCTGATCGTGATCCCGGCCGCCAAGTCGCCGACCGGAAAACCGATGCTGGTGGTGGCCAACGAGATCAGCGGAACGACCTCGATGTTCGAGATCTCCCTGCGCTGAAGACCCTGTGCCTCGGAGCCCTCGGTGCACCCGGCGCCGGGGGCTTCGCCGCACATGGCGAAGCATATAGACAATAATGTCTAGTTAGTTTATCGTGCATGCTCGAACCACCAACCGGAGCCAGCATGCGCATTCTCGTCACGTTCCTCCTCTTTTTCGCGGCCGCCGTCGCCCAGGCCGCGCCTCGCTTTGCGCATTCCTTCGTTTTTCCGAATGCGCCCGGCGCCTTCCCCGTCGGTTTCAAGGCCATCCACCAATACGACCAGGCGCGCGCCTACCGCGGCGAGATCGATCCGGCGACCGGCAAGCGCAATTCCGAGCTGGCGCGGCCGGTGCAGACGCTGGTCTGGTATCCGGCCACGGCATCCACCGCTCCAGCCATGGTCTACGGCGACTACCTGCGCCTGATCGGCAGCGAAGACGATTTCGGCCGCAACGCGGCGCAGGTGGCGGCGATCGCGGACGGGATTGTCCGCGCCGACTACATCGCCGTCTCGGGCCCCGAGCAGGGACGGGCGGCGCTGCCGAACCCGATGCGCGCACGGCACGACGCCGGCGCCGCCAATGGTAAATTCCCGGTCGTGATCTACGCGCCCAGCATCAGCGCACCGGCGGCCGAGAACGCGGATCTGTGCGAGTTCCTGGCCAGCCACGGCTACATCGTCATCGCCAGCCCGAGCATGGGCACGCGCGGGCGCGAGATGCCCGCCGACCTCGAAGGCGCACAAACGCAGGCGGCGGACATCGCCTTCCTGATCGGCTATGCGCACACGCTGGCGCAGGCCGACACGCGCCAGGTCGCCGTCGCCGGCTATAGCTGGGGCGGATTCGCGAACGTGCTGGCCGCGGCCCGCGATCGCCGCATCAAGGCGCTGGTCGCGCTCGACGGCTCGGTGCGCGCGTACCCGGAACTGGTGGCCGCCGCCAACTACGTGACGCCGTTGACGGTGACCGCGCCGCTCCTGTATGTGGCCGGTCGCCCGCCCTCGATCGAGCAGCTGGCCAAGCGCGGCAAGCCGGCGTCGAGCTTCCTCGACGATATGAAGCATGCCGACGTCTACAAGCTGACGATGTACCCCATGGCGCATTTCGCGTTCTCGTCGACTTACCTGCGCTTCGCGCCCGACAAGATGTTCGACCAGTACCCGCGCGCCGAAGTGAACCGCGCCCACGGCTGGATGGCCGATTATGTGCTGCGCTTCCTCGACGCCTACCTGAAGGACGATCGCGCCGCCAAGACCTGGCTGAACGCGGCGCCGGCCAGCCACGGCATTCCGGCCTACGCGGTCACGATGGAGGCGCGCTCCGCGCTGCCGCTACCGGCGGGCCGGCAGGAACTGGCGGTGGAACTGGCCAAGCGCGGTTTCGAGCACGCGCACGCCGCTTTTCAAGCGCTGCGCGAGCGCGACGCCGCGTTTGCCCTGTCCGAGAAAGAGCTGAACGAATGGGGTTACCAGCTGCTGCGCGTCGGCGAGCAGCAGAAGGCGATTCAGATCTTCAAGCTCGCCACCTTGCTCCACCCGCAAAGCGGCAACGCCTTCGACAGCCTGGCCGACAGTTACGACCAGGCCGGCGACAAGGCCGCTGCCATCGAGCACTATCGGCGCGCGCTGAAGCTCGATCCGAAGAACGCGAACGCGCAGCAGCGTCTAGGCATGCTTTCGCCGGCGCCTTAGTCCGCAGGCCGGGCGCGCAGCTTTCCGCGCACAAGCAGGCGGCCGAGGCCAGCGATGAAGGCCATGTCCACGTCAGCCGAAGTCGAACTGGAATTTGACGGCGCAGTTCACGGCGACCGGCGCGCCTTCATGCAAGGCCGGTTCGAACGTCCAGCGTGCGACGGCGATGGCGGCGTGGTTGCCGAACCAGTGCCTGGCTTCGCCATCGCCCTTCGTCTCTTTCGAGATCACTGCGACCTTGCCGTCTTCGCCGACCCGGTAGCGGATGATGGCGCTGCCCGTGTACTTGCCCAGCATGTTCCGATCGGGTACAGCGGCCGAACGCCCTGCAGGAAGACCGGCCGAATGTCGACCGCGTCTTTCGTTGCGCACACTAGGCTTTTTGGCGCGATCATGTTTTTCTCGGAATACGGGCGGCCGAAAACGTCGAACTCGTCCGCCCCAGCCGGGGAGGACAGCATGGCCAAAGCGATAGCGGCGGTGCGCAGGGGAAGCATCGACATGGTTCCTGAATGACAAAAGAATAATTTCTTAATTGTAATTCAGTGCCGCGTCGGAGTCACCCGGCTGCTTGCGCAAAGGCCCGCACGCGGACGAAACTGCGGCCGCTGTAAAATAGCGTTTTTCGTCCAGCTTTTCTTGAGCCTCCATGCACATTAATCCAGAACGCAGCACCCGTCCCGATTACGACCTGCTGGTGCGCCAGGTGGTCAGCGTTCTCGAAGGCGAGCGCGATCTCACCGCGAACGCGGCGCAGTTTTCCGCCCTCGTCTACGACACCCTCGCCGACCTGAACTGGGCCGGCTTCTACCTTACCGTCCCTTCCAAAAAGGGCGAAGGCCAGGATTTATTGGTCGGCCCCTTCCAGGGCAAGCCGGCCTGTGCACGCATTCCCTTCGGGCGCGGCGTGTGCGGCACGACCGCGGTCGAGCGCAAGACGATCGTGGTGCCGGACGTGCATGCCTTCCCGGGGCATATCGCCTGCGATTCGGCCTCGAATGCGGAAATCGTGCTGCCGGTGATTAAGGATGGCAAGCTGGTGGGCGTGTTCGATATCGACAGCCCGGTGCTGAACCGCTTCACGGAAGAGGACCGCGTGGGGTT
Source organism: Massilia sp. Leaf139 (assembly GCF_001424165.1). GTDB lineage: Bacteria > Pseudomonadota > Gammaproteobacteria > Burkholderiales > Burkholderiaceae_D > Telluria. The sequence goes on along the minus strand of NZ_LMOJ01000024.1, from coordinate 422,707 downwards.
GGAGGCGATGGTGCAGGCGTTTGTCGAGGCGACCGATTGTTGAGACGCCGCCCCAGGCAGCGCAAAGAATATTTTGCAATATTACAATTTAGGCAAATTATATGAACCAACTTGAGCAACTGAAGCAATATACGACCGTCGTGGCCGATACCGGCGATTTCCAGTCCATCAAGGCCTACGCGCCGCAGGATGCGACCACCAACCCGTCGCTGATCCTCAAAGCCGTGCAGAAGCCGGAATACCTGCCGCTGCTGCAAAAGGCGGTGGTCGAATCGAACGGCGGCAGCACCGACGAGATCGTCGACCGCCTGCTGATCGCCTTCGGCGTCGAGATCCTGAAATTCGTGCCGGGCCGCGTGTCGACCGAGATCGATGCCGCCCTCTCCTTCGATACCGAAGCGACGGTGGCCAAGGGCCGCGAGCTGATCGCCCTGTACGAAGCGGCCGGCGTGTCGCGCGAGCGCGTGCTGATCAAGATCGCTTCGACCTGGGAAGGCATCCGTGCCGCCGAGATCCTGGAAAAGGACGGCATTCATTGCAACCTGACCCTGCTGTTCTCCCTGTGCCAGGCCGTCGCCTGCGCCGAAGCGGGCGTGAAGCTGATTTCGCCTTTCGTCGGCCGCATCTACGACTGGTACAAGAAGTCGACCGGCACGGACTATCAGGGCGCCGACGATCCGGGCGTGCAGTCGGTCAAGCGCATCTACCAGTACTACCGCAAATTCGGCTATACCACCGAAGTGATGGGCGCGAGCTTCCGCAATACCTCGCAGATCCTGGAACTGGCCGGCTGCGACCTGCTGACCATTTCCCCGGATCTGCTGCAGAAGCTGGCCGACAGCGACGCGCCGGTCGAGCGCAAGCTGACGCAGGAGAGCGACGCGGCGATCGAGAAGATCGCGGTCGACGAAAAGAGCTTCCGCTTCATGCTCAACGAAGACGCGATGGGCACCGAGAAGCTGGCCGAAGGCATCCGCGCGTTCGTGGCGGATTCGAAGAAGCTCAAGAAGATGATCGAAGAGATGCGTTGATCGAGTGCGGTTTCGGCCGCGTTTCAATCAATACGGACGCCGGCGGATGCCGGCGTTTTGTTTTATGTGGCCGAGGCACGCGCGTGACATGTGCGAGCGACGTAACGCGGGCATGCCCGCCCTACCGCGCGCGGATCCCTTCCAGCATGGTTGCAATCATCCGATCCCCCAGGTCGACCAGGCTGAACGCCGTCGGCTCGAACATCCAGTTGCGGATCAAGCCATCCATCAGCGCCCACAAGCCCGCCGCCAGCAGCTGCGGTTCGACGTCCGCCTTGATCAGCCCCGCATCCTGCGCCAGCTTGAGCCGCTCGACGACCTGCTCCGTCAACTCGCATTTGCTCTGGCGCCGCCGCACGCGCACGGCGTCCATCTCGCTGACGAATTCCACCTTCAGCGACGCGATCTCGAGCACGCGGCGCGCCTGCGGATTGGTTTCCGTGACGCGGAAAATCTCGACGAAAAACTGGCGCACGTCGGACAGGACGGTCGCCGCATCGGACTTCCCCAGGCTGCTCAGCGCGCACTCGAACGGCAGAGTCACGCGCTCCATCATGGCGTTGAACAGGGCGCCTTTGTCGTCAAAATGCCAATAGATCGCACCGCGCGTCACGCCCGCTTCGGTTGCGATATGCTGCAAGGTCGTTCGCGAAACACCTTGCTCAACAAACAATTTTTCCGCAGCATCCAGGATGCTGTCTCGCGTGGCTGCCGCTTCTTCTTTGGTCCTGCGGGCCATGTCTTCTCCGTTTTTTGGTGGTGCTGCACGTTAAACATACACTCGTGATAGTATATAAAAAAATCTGCAAAAGCCAGTGATGCAACCGTGTGCAGGGTCGAAGGATACCTGAGGGCGGTTGCGTCTTTTCCAAAAAACCAGAAGGAAGCACGTAATGCGCTCTGCCCACTCCTCTCACCTCACCCTCACGCGGATTGCCGCCTGCACGCTGATGGCCGTGACCCTGCTGTCGGCCTGCGGCAAGAAAGACGCTGCCCAGGCAGGCCCCGGCGCCGGCGGCCAGATGCCGGCGCCTGAAGTCGGCGTCGTCACCACCAAATTCGAACAGGTCGCCCTCCAGACCGAACTGCCGGCCCGCGCCGAGCCGGTACGCGTTGCGCAAGTGCGCGCCCGCGTCAACGGCGTCGTGCTCAAGCGCCTGTTCACCGAGGGCAGCGAGGTCAAGGAAGGCCAGTCGCTGTTCCAGATCGATCCGGCCCCGTACCAGGCGCAGCTCGCCGCCGCCCAGGCCGACCTCGGCCGCGCGCAGGCGACGCTGACCCAGGCCGCCGCGCAGGCCGAGCGCTACAAGCCGCTGGTCGAAGCCAACGCGATCAGCAAGCAGGAATACACGAACGCCGTCGCCGCCCAGAAGCAGGCCGAAGCCGCCGTCGCCGCCTCGCGCGCCCAGGTGCGCATCGCCCAGATCAATTCGGGCTACGCCAACGTGAACGCGCCGATCTCGGGCCGCATCGGCCGCGCCCTGGTGACCGAAGGCGCCCTGGTGTCGGCCGCCGAGGGTACCGAACTGGCCGTGATCCAGCAAACCAATTCGATGTACCTGAACATCACCCAGTCGGCCTCGGAAGTGCAGCGCCTGCGCAAGCAGGCCGCAGTTGGTAGCAGCGGCGCCAAGGATACCCCGGTCACCGTGATCCTCGACGACGGCACCGAACTGCCGACCCGCGGCAAGCTGCTGTTCTCGGACGTCACCGTCGATCCGGGCACGGGCCAGGTTACCCTGCGCGCCACCGTGCCGAATCCGGACAACGCCCTGCTGCCGGGCCAGTACGTGCGCGTGCGCATCGCGCAGGCCCAGCTCCCGAACGGCATCGTCGTGCCGCAGCAGGCCGTCACCCGCGGCGGCGCCCAGGGCGACACCCTGATGGTCGTCGGCCCGGACAACAAGCCGACCTCGCGCACCGTCAAGATCGCGTCGCAGCAGGGTTCGAGCTGGGTCGTCACCGAAGGCCTGAAGGAAGGCGAACGCGTGATGGTCGACGGCTTCCAGAAGCTGCAGATGCTGCCGCCGGGTACCCCGGTCAAGGCAGTGCCATGGCAGGCGACCGCGCAAAACGCCGCCGCCCCGGCCGGCCCGCAGAACGCCTCGGCCAACGCCGGCCAGGCCGCCGCGGCGACCAACCGCCAGCTGCCTGCTTCGGCCCCGTCTGGCTCCACCGCGGGCGCCGCGCCGGCCGCCGCGTCGACGGGCCGCTAAGCGCCCCAGGTACAGAACAGGACTATTGCAATGGCACGTTTCTTTATCGACCGCCCTATTTTCGCCTGGGTGATCGCGCTGTTTATCATGGTGATCGGTGCGGTCTCGATCACCCAGCTGCCGATCGCCCAGTATCCGAACGTGGCTCCGCCCTCGATCGTGATCAATGCCGCCTATCCGGGCGCATCGGCCCAGACCCTGGAAGACTCGGTCATCTCCGTCATCGAACGCGAGATGAACGGTTCGCCGGGCCTGGTCTACATGGAGTCGAGCAGCACCGCCAACGGCAGCGGCTCGATTACCCTGACCTTCGAGACCGGCACCAATCCGGAACTCGCCCAGGTCGACGTCCAGAACCGCCTGTCGCGCGCGGCTCCGCGCCTGCCGGCGGCGGTGAACCAGCAGGGTGTGCGCGTCGACAAGGTGCGCGCGAACTTCCTGCTGTTTACGATCCTGTCGTCGGACGATCCGAAATGGGATCCGATCGCGCTGGGCGACTACGCCTCGCGCACCGTGCTGCCCGAGATCCAGCGTATCAAAGGCGTCGGCACCGCGCAGCTGTTCGGTACCGAGCGCGCCATGCGCGTCTGGATCGACCCGGCCAAGCTGGTGGGCTTGCGCCTATCGCCGGCGGACGTGAACAACGCGATCCGCAGCCAGAACGCCCAGGTGGCCTCGGGCACCATCGGCGAACTGCCGCTGGCGCAAGGCCAGGAAATCACCGCGACCGTGGTCGTGACCGGCCAGCTGTCGAGCGTCGAACAGTTCGGCAACATCGTGCTGCGCGCGAATCCGGACGGTTCGACCGTCCGCCTGAAGGACGTGGCCCGCATCGAAATCGGCGCGCAGGCCTACGGCACCTCGGCGCGCCTGAACGGCAAGCCGTCGACCGGTATCGGCGTGCAGCTGGCGCCGTCGGGCAACGCGCTGGAAACGGCGCGCCTGGTGCGCGAGCGCATGGAAGAGCTGTCGAAGTTCTTCCCGCCGGGGATGAAGGCCACGGTGCCGTTCGACAGCTCGAAGTTCATCGACATCTCGATCGAGCAGGTGCTGCATACCCTGGTCGAAGCGCTGGTGCTGGTGTTCCTGGTGATGTACCTGTTCCTGCAGAACTTCCGCTATACGATCATCCCGACCATCGTCGTTCCGGTCGCCCTTCTGGGTTCGCTCGGCACGCTGCTGGCGCTGGGCTATTCGATCAACGTGCTGACCATGTTCGGCATGGTGCTGGTCATCGGTATCGTCGTCGACGATGCGATCGTGGTCGTCGAGAACGTCGAACGCATCATGTCCGAAGAAGGCTTGCCGCCGCTGCAGGCGACCCGCAAGGCCATGGGCCAGATCTCGGGCGCCATCATCGGCGTGACCGTGGTGCTGATGTCGGTGTTCGTGCCGCTGGCCTTCTTCGCCGGCGCCGTCGGTAACATCTACCGCCAGTTCGCGGTCGTCATGGTGTCCTCGATCGCCTTCTCGGCCTTCCTGGCGCTGTCGCTGACCCCGGCCCTGTGCGCGCACCTGCTGAAACCCGTCGAAGCCGGCCACCACCACGAGAAGAAGGGTTTCTTTGGCTGGTTCAACCGCCGCTTCGCCCGTACCGCCAAGGGCTATGAAGGCTGGGTCGGCAAACTGATCCGCTATTCGGGCCGCGCGCTGGTCGCTTTCGTGCTGGTGATCGGCCTGGTCACCCTGCTGTTCACACGCATGCCCAATTCCTTCCTGCCGAACGAAGACCAGGGCTATGTGATCGCCAACATCCAGCTGCCGCCGGGCGCCACGCTCGAGCGCACCAACGAAGTGATGCGCACCGCCGAAGCCTTCATCATGAAGCAGCCGGAAGTGGCGAACATGGTCAGCGTGCTGGGCTTCTCGTTCTCGGGCGCCGGCCAGAACATGGCACTGGCCTTCATTCCGCTGAAGGACTGGAGCGAGCGCAAGGGCGAGAACTCGAGCGCCAACGCGGTCGCCGGCCGCATCATCGGCGGCCTGTCGGGCGTGCGCGATGCCTTCATCTTCGCACTGTCCCCGCCGCCGATCCCGGAACTGGGCCGCGGCACGGGCTTCAGCTTCCGCCTTCAGGATCGCGGCGGCAACGGCCACAACGCCCTGCTCGCAGCGCGCAACCAGTTGCTCGGCATGGCCGCGCAAAGCCCGATCCTGGCCGGCGTGCGTCCGGAAGGCCTGGAAGACGCGCCCCAGGTCATGCTCGACATCGACCGCGACAAGGCGCAGGCGCTGGGCGTGACGTTCGACGCCATCAATACCGCGATCTCGACCTCGCTCGGTTCGTCGTACGTGAACGACTTCCCGAACGCCGGCCGCCTGCAGCGCGTGGTGGTGCAGGCCGATGCGAAGGATCGCATGCAGCCGGACGACCTGCTGCGCCTGAACGCGCTCAACGTGCAGGGCAATCCCGTGCCGCTGTCCTCGTTCGCGACGACCAAGTGGGTGACCGGCCCGATGCAGACCCTGCGCTACAACGGCTATCCGGCGATGAGCATCTCGGGCGACGCCAAGCCGGGCTATTCGACCGGCGACGCGCTGGCCGAGATGGAGAAGCTGGCGGGCCAACTGCCGCCGGGCTTCGCCTTCGAATGGACGGGCCAGTCGCGCGAGGAACAGCTCTCCGGCGGCACGATGGGCATCCTGATGGCCTTCTCGCTGCTGGCGATCTTCCTGGCGCTGGCCGCCCTGTACGAAAGCTGGTCGATCCCGGTGTCGGTGCTGCTGGTGGTGCCCTTCGGTATCCTGGGCGCCGTGCTGGCGGCCATGCTGCGCAGCTATCCGAACGACGTGTACTTCAAGATCGGCCTGGTGACCATCATCGGCCTGGCGGCGAAGAACGCGGTCTTGATCATCGAGTTCGCGAAAGACCTGCAGGCGCAGGGACGCTCGCCGATGGAAGCGGCGATCGAGGCGGCGCACCTGCGCTTCCGTCCGATCATCATGACCTCGCTCGCCTTTATCCTCGGCGTGCTGCCGCTGGTGATCGCAGGCGGCGCCGGTTCGGCCTCGCAGCGCGCCATCGGTACCGGCGTGATGGGGGGTATGATCACGGCGTCCACGCTCGGCGTGCTGTTCGTGCCGATGTTCTTTGTCGTGGTGCGCAAGATCTTCAAGGGCAGCGACCGCCAGCGCAAGAAGTACGCGCATGAAGAAGATGCTGCCACCAAAGTCCAGGAAAAAATATGATCGACATGATGAAAAAACTGACTCCACTCGCGCTGGCGATGCTGCTCTCGGGTTGCATTTCCCTGGCGCCGAAGTACGAGCGCCCGGCAGCGCCGGTCGCCCAGAGCTTCCCTGAACTGCCCAAGGCGGGCGGCACCACGCTGCCCACCGCCACCAGCGAAGCGCCAGCGAACCTGCAATGGCAGCGCTTCTTCGCCGATGCGCGCCTGCGCCAGCTGATCGAGCTGTCGCTGGCGAACAACCGCGACCTGCGCGTGGCGATCATCAACATCGAGCAGGCGCGCGCCCAGTACCGCATCACGCGTGCCGACCGCGCGCCGACCGTCTCGGCCATCGTCAACGGCAACCGCCAGACGACGGGCGAAGACCAGCCGATTTCGAGCGTCTACCAGGCCGGCTTCGGCATCTCGAACTTCGAGCTGGATCTGTTCGGCCGTGTGCGCAACCTGTCGGAAGCGGCGCTGGCGCAGTTCCTCGCCACCGAGGAAGCGCGCAAGACCACGCAGATCAGCCTGATCTCGCAGGTGGCCAACACCTACCTGACGCTGCTGGCCGACGAGGAGCTGCTGGCCCTGACCGAGCAGACCGTGAAAACCCGCGAGGAATCGGATCGCCTGACGCGCCTGCGTTTCGAGAACGGCGTCGTGTCGAAGCTCGAACTGCAGCAATCGGCCTCGCTGGTCGAGACGGCGCGCGCCACGCTGGCGCAGTTCCAGCGCCAGCGCGCCCAGGATCAGAACCTGCTGACCCTGCTGGTAGGCCAGCCGATTCCGGATAACCTGGCGCCAGGCACCACGCTGGCGGCCACCGAGCTGCCGGATCTGCCGGCCGGCATGCCGTCCGACCTGCTGGCGGCCCGTCCGGACATCCGTTCGGCCGAGCAGCAGCTGATCGCGGCCAATGCCAACATCGGCGCGGCGCGCGCGAACTACTTCCCGCGCATCTCGCTGACCGGGTCGGTCGGCAGCGCCAGCACGGAACTGTCGGGCCTGTTCAAGTCCGGTTCCTATGGCTGGACCTTCGCGCCGCAGGCAGTGCTGCCGATCTTCGACCTGGGCCGCATTGGCGCCGGCGTCGACGCGGCGCGTGCCGGCCGCGACATCGCGGTGGCCCAGTACGAGCGCTCGATTCAGACCGCGTTCCGCGAAGTGGCGGACGCCCTGGCCGGCCAATCGACCCTGAGCGAACAGCTGCGCGCCCAGCGCGCCGTGGCCCTGGCCGAGCAGGATCGCTTCAACCTGTCCGACCTGCGCTACCGCAGCGGCGCGGCGAGCTACCTCGACCTGCTCGACGCCCAGCGCTCGCTGTTCCAGGCGCAGCAGCTGGCGGTGCAGGCGAACCTGCAGCGCCTGCAGAACCAGGTCACGCTGTACCGCGTGCTGGGCGGCGGCTGGAGCGAGCCGGCGTCGGAAGCGCAGGCGGCGCGTTGATCTGACGGCTGAGTGCTGAAACGGAAACCGGGGCTGTGTGCCCCGGTTTTTTTTATGGGCCGCGTCCATATCGGCGGTAAGCGCTGCCGGAACGCCACAGCGGCGCGGATCGTGTGACCGCCCTTTTTGAACTTGGCTAGACTGAACCGGTCTATCAGTTGAGGGCGCCCTCACGGCGCCGAGAGACTGCCATGCGGAACTTTTTTCACTCACACTGGAAAGTCATCGTTGCGCTCATCCTGCTCATCCTTGTGGCGGTGTTGACCGTGCGCCCCGGTTCCGCCGCCGCCGCGCCCGAACTGGCCGAGCGCCTGCGCGCGCACGTGGGTGCGATTGCGTCGAAGGAGCACAACACGCGCACGCCGGCCGAACTGGAAAATGCGGCGGTGTATATCGAGGAAGCGTTGGTGGGGGCGGGCTACAAGCCGTCGCGCCAGGAATACCTGGCCGGCGGGCAGAAGGTGCGCAATATCGAAGCGTCGATCGGCAATGTCGCCCCGGGGACGCGGCCGGAGCGCATCTTCATCGTCGGCGCCCATTACGATTCGGCCCAGGGGGCGCCCGGCGCCAACGACAACGGCAGCGGCACGGCGGCCGTGCTGGAACTGGCGCGCCTGCTCAGGAAAGTGCAGCCGGCGGCCGGTACCGAGGTGCGCTTCGTCCTCTTCGTCAACGAGGAACCGCCCTGGTTCATGGGCGAGGCCATGGGCAGCATGGTGCATGCGGCCGAAATGAAGCGGCAAGGCCAACACGTCCAGGCCGCGCTGGTGCTGGAGACGATGGGCTATTACACGGATGCGCCGGAGAGCCAGCAGCTACCGCCGGGGCTGGAGGGACGCTACCCGTCGACCGGGAACTTCATCGCCTTTGTCGGCACGCTCGCATCCTCGCAACTGGTGCGCGAGGCGCTGGCGGCTTTTCGCGCCGCCTCGGACTTCCCGGCGCACGGGCTGGCCGCGCCGGCGCACACGACGGGCGTGACGCTGTCGGATCATTCGGCCTATAACCGGCACGGCTATCCGGCGCTGATGATCACGGATACGGCTTTCATGCGCTATCCCTACTATCACACGGCGCAGGATACGCCGGACAAACTCGATTACGGGAGCATGGCGCGGGTGGTGACGGGGTTGGCGAAGACGATTACCGCGCTTGCCGGGGCGGCGCAGGGGTAAAAGGCGCGGGGATGCGAGCGCTGTGACGCGTGGGCATGCCCACCCTACGAAGGCGGACTGCACGTAGGGTGGGCATGCCCACGCGGTACGGCATCTCCGCAGACACGACGGGTGCGACGCCCGCGGCAGCTGCCTTCTACTTCCCTTCCGCCAAAAACATCTCCTGCAAATCGTTCAGGAACCGCTGCCCCAATTCCGTCGGCCGGATCAGCTTGAAGTCGCGCGTCAGCAGCCCTTTCGCTTCGGCCGCATCCAGCGCCTTGCTGATTGCCGTGATGCTCATCCCCGTGCGCTCGCCGAACAGGTTCGGATCGAAGCCTTCGGTCAGGCGCAAGGTGTTGAGCATGAACTCGAAGCCCATGTCGGCGCGCGCGATTTCGTGCTCCTCCTGCACCGGGTTGCCGCGTTTCGCCGCTTCCATGAAGGAGGCCGGCTGTTTGAAGCGGGCCTGGCGCAGGATGCGGTGCGGGAAGGAGATCTTCGAGTGCGCGCCGGCGCCGATGCCGAGGTAGTCGCCGAAATGCCAGTAATTCAGGTTGTGGTTGGCGCGCCGGCCGGGCTGGGCATAGGCCGAGACTTCGTAGTGCTCGTAGCCGGCGCCGGCCATCGTCGCCGCGATCATGTCCTGCATGTCGGCGCTGGTGTCGTCGTCGGGCAGGCTGGGCGGATACTTGGCGAAGACCGTGTTCGGCTCCATCGTCAGGTGGTACAGCGACAGGTGCGGCGGCGCGAACGACAGCGCGGTTTTCAGATCGTGCTCGGCCTGCGCCAGCGTCTGCTGCGGCAGCGCGTACATCAGGTCGAGATTGAAATTGTCGAAGGTCGAGGTCGCGATCTCGACCGCGCGCAGCGCTTCGCGCTCGTCGTGGATGCGGCCCAGCGATTTCAGGTGCTCGCCATTGAAGCTCTGGATGCCGATCGACAGGCGGTTCACGCCGCTGTCGCGGTAGTGGCGGAATTTCTCGATCTCGAAGGTGCCGGGATTGGCCTCCATCGTGATCTCGGCATTGATCTCCAGCGGCAGCAGCGTGCGCACGTCGGACAGCAAACGATCGAGGCCGGCGGCCGACATCAGGCTCGGCGTTCCACCGCCGATGAACACCGTGTGGATCTTGCGGCCCCAGATCAGGGGCAGCGACTGCTCCAGGTCGAGGCGTACGGCGTCGAGGTATTCCTGCTCGGGCAGTTCGCCTTTCGCCTCGTGCGAATTGAAGTCGCAATACGGGCACTTGCGCACGCACCACGGGAAATGGATGTAGAGCGAGAGCGGCGGCAAGGCGGTCAGGTTCAGTGCGCCCGGCTGCAGGTATTGCAGGGCGGCCTGCGCCGGCGAACGCGCGTCGCCGAGCTGGACGGCTGGCTTAATCGGAATCATTGCGGCTTCCGCAGTTTTTCCACCAGCGCGCGCAGGGCCTGGCCGCGGTGCGAGCGCGCGTTCTTTTCGTCCGGGGTCAGCTCGGCCGTGGTCTTGCCGAGCGACGGAATCAGGAAATACGGGTCGTAGCCGAAGCCGTTCTCGCCGCGCGGGGTGTCGATGATTTCGCCGTCCCAGCGGCCGTCGGCGATGATCGGCTGCGGGTCGTCGGCGTGGCGCACGTAGACCAGCACGCAGTAGTAATAGGCCGACTTGTCCGCGTGGTTGGCCAGATCCGCCACTAGCTTTTCATTGTTGCGGGCGTCCGATTTCGGCTCGCCGGCGAAGCGCGCCGAGTACACGCCGGGCGCGCCGCCGAGCGCATTGACGCAGACGCCGGAATCGTCGGCCAGCGCCGGCAGGCCGGTCAGGCGCGCGGCGTGGCGTGCCTTTTCCAGCGCGTTTTCCACGAAGGTCGCATGCGGCTCCTCGGCTTCCGGCACATCGAATTCGCCTTGCGGGTGCAGGGTAAAACCGATGGGGCCGAGGATTTGCTGGAATTCCTTGAGTTTGCCGGCGTTGTTGGAAGCGAGGATGAGGCGTTGGGTCATGGTGGGAATGAGGCGAGGAACAAACGAAAAGGTATTTTAACCGTTTGCGGCGGTGCACCGTAGGGTGGGCATGCCCACGCGGAAGCATGATCAGTGTTCGCGTACGCATACACCGCACAGGTTCGCCATACAACCTAGCATGTAGGGCGGCATGTTAGCGACGCGTCCATTCGCATGCGCCGCGGAGCGACGTTTCGGCGCCGTGGACGCCGAATGCGCACGTACCGCGTGGGCGCGGGGCGCCCACCCTACAACCCCAGCGCGCTCTTCTGCATCCGCACCAGCTCCGCAATCCCGCCCTGCGCCAGATCCAGCAGCCGGTTCATGCCCGCCCGATCGAAGGCCGCGCCTTCGGCCGTCCCCTGCACCTCGATGAAGTGCCCTTCTTCCGTCATCACCACGTTCATGTCGGTGTCGCAGCCCGAGTCTTCCACGTAATCGAGGTCGAGCACCGGCATGCCCTGGTAGACGCCGACCGAGATCGCGGCGACGAAATGCTTGACCGGGACGGCAGTCAGCGCGCCGCGCGCCACCAGGGCGTTGAAAGCGTCGTAGGCGGCGACCATGGCGCCGGTGATGGAGGCGGTGCGGGTGCCGCCGTCGGCCTGAATCACGTCGCAGTCGAGGTGCAGGGTGCGTTCGCCGAAGGCCTCCAGGTCGAAGGCGGCGCGCAGCGAGCGGCCGATCAGGCGCTGGATTTCCTGCGTGCGGCCGGACTGCTTGCCGCGCGCGGCTTCGCGGTCCATGCGCGAATGGGTCGAGCGCGGCAGCATGCCGTATTCGGCCGTCAGCCAGCCCTGCCCTTTGCCCTTCAGGAAGCCGGGCACCTTGTCTTCGATGCTGGCGGTGCAGATCACCTTGGTGTCGCCGCATTCGATCAGCACCGAACCCTCGGCGTGCTTGGTGTACTGGCGGGTGATGCGGATGCTGCGCAGCTGGTCGACGGCGCGGCCGCTGGGACGGGATTCGAAGGGCATGGGTGCTTTCTTTATTTGAGTAATTGGGAAGACTTCTCGATCGCCTGGTTGATCTCGGCGATCGCCTTTTCGATGGCGTCCTCGTCGAACGGGTCGGCATCGAGCGTGGCGCTCACATTGCTGATTGTGCTGCTGACCTGGTCTTCGGGCAGCATCTGGGTCGAGATCACGTTCGGGCCGGCGCCTTGCGCATTGTCGGCGCCCTGCCAGCTGATCGCCAGCGCGGTCGTGTTGTCGGCGCGCGGGCCGCCGATGGCGACTGCCATCGACACCAGTTCGGGCACCGCCTGCACCACCGTTTGCGTGGCCAGCTTCTGCACGATCTCGGCGTCGGGCACCATCGACCAGACACCATCGGAACACAGCAGCAGCACGTCGCCCGGCTCCAGGCCGGCCTGGCGCGACAGTTCGATGCGCGGCGCGCTGGTGGCGCCCAGGCAGTTATACAGCTTGTTGCGGTCGGGGTGGCTGCTGCGTTCGGCGGGACTGGCCAGGCCCTTGGCGATCAGGTATTCGAAGTGCGAGTGGTCGCGCGTCTGCGCCAGCACCTCGTTGCGGCGAACCCAGTACAGGCGCGAGTCGCCGCAATGGGCCCAGATGGCGCAGTTGTGCTGCACCAGGCAGGCCACGACGGTGGTGCGCGGACTTTCGGGCAGCTTGTGGCGCACGGTGTAAGCGAGGATGTCGCGGTGCGCCTGCTGCATGGCTTCCTCGAGAAAACGCTCCGGCTTCTTGATATAAGGCTTGGCCTGCATCTGGAACATCATCGACAGGGTCTGCATGGCGATGGTGGCGGCGATCTCGCCATGCTGGTGGCCGCCCATGCCGTCGGCCAGCACCAGCAGCAGCGCGTCGCGCGTGAAGCAGTAGCCCATGCGATCCTGGTTGACCTTGCGCCCGCCGATGTGGCTTTGCTGGTAGACGGAAAACTGCATGATGGCTCCTGGTTCCTGTGATGGCGCGCGTGCCGTCAGCGGCCGCGCTTGAGGCCGATGCGGCCGAGCAGGCCGCGCAATCCGCCGGCGGGCGTCTCGATGGGCACGATTTCAGCGGCCAGCGGCGCGGCGGGCGCCGCCTGCAGCGCCTTCTGCACGGCGAACACGCTTTGCGGGCGCGCCATCGGGTCGAGCGCAAGGCAGGCCTGCACCATGTCCAGCAGCTCGGGCGAATAGCTGCCGGCCAGCCGTTCGAACTGGGCGCCGAGCTTGTCCTCCTCCTTGCGCGCGTCGGCGGCCTGCGGCGGCGCGCCTGTCATGCAGGCAAACATGGCCGCGCCCAGGCTGTAGATGTCCGACCAGGGGCCGAGCGGCGCACCCTTGGCATAGAGGTCGGGCGGCGCGAAGCCCGGCGTGTACATGGGCGCCAGCATCGGCGCGTCCAGCCCGACAGCCTGGCGCGCGGCGCCGAAGTCGAGCAGGATGGGCGAGCCGTCGCTGCGCAGGTAGATGTTGGCCGGTTTCAGATCGAGGTGCAAGAGCTTGTTGGCGTGGGTCTCGCGCAGGCCGCGGCAGACGCCGTCGAAGGTCTTGCGGATGAAGGCTTCGCCGAGGCGCGCGCTTTTGCCCCCATCTTTCGCATTCGCGCGCGCGATCTGTTCCTGCAGCGACTGGCCCGACTCATAGGCCATCACCATGTACACGGTGTCGTTGGCGCGGAAGAAGTTCAGGATGCGCACCACGTTCGGGTGGACGATGCGCGCCAGCGCCCGCCCCTCCTCGAAGAAGCACTTCAAACCGATGCGGAACAGGGGCTGGTTGGGCTTGGCGATGACGGGCGCCAGTTCGCCCGGCTGGCGCAGCGCCAGCGCGCTCGGCAGGTATTCCTTGATGGCGACGGCGTTGCCTTCGGCATCATATGCAAGATAGACAATACTGAACCCGCCAGACGCGATTTTCTTTACAATGCGATATCCGGCAATCTCCAGCCCTTCCGGCAAGGGTGCGTTATTTTGTGCGGCCATACTGAAGAGTTCCTTGCATAACACGGCGATTGTGTGGATAAATGTCGGACTTGTAAAGAATAAAAGGGGCGCCTGACCAAAGCCCCAGGGCAGCAATGTCGCCATGGGGATTTGGTTCGCGCTCTACAATACCGGGGACTCCATTGAGTATTTCAAGCATGACAGGTTATGCGGTGGCCACCAGCGAAGGCGCTGCCGGCACCCTCACAATCGAGATCAAGAGCGTCAATTCGCGCTTCCTCGATCTTCAGTTCCGCATCAACGACGAATTGCGCGCGCTCGAACCGGACTTGCGCGCGGCCATCATGGCAGCCATCACGCGCGGCAAGGTCGAAGCGCGTCTTTCCTTCGGCCGCAAGGTCGCCGGCGGCGCCCAGGCCTTGAACCAGGAATTGCTGGCCGACCTGGCGCGCCTGCAGGGCGAGGTTACCCAGCACTTCACGCAGGCCCAGCCGATGACGGTGGCCGAACTGCTGCGCTGGCCGGGCGTGGTCGAGGAAGCCCATATCGGCCAGGAGTCGCTCCAGGCCGATGTCGCCGCCCTGACAGCAAAAACCATTGCCGCCTTCGTGGAAAGCCGCAAGCGCGAAGGCGCGGCGCTGGAAGCGATGCTGCAGTCGCGCATCGATTCGATGGAAGCGATCGTCAAGCGCATCACGCCGCTGATCCCGCAAGTCATCGCCGGTTTCCAGCAAAAAGCGGTCGAGCGCATGCAGGACGCGCTGGGCCTGGCCGGGCACGGCAACCCGTCGACCCTGACGCGCCAGGAAGTATTCGAACGGATTCGCCAGGAAGTCACCCTGTACGGCATCCGCATCGACGTCTCGGAAGAACTGTCGCGCCTGTCGGCGCACCTGAACGAGACGCGCCACATCCTGAAAAAAGGCGGGCAAGTCGGCAAGCGCCTCGACTTCATGATGCAGGAACTGAACCGCGAGGCGAATACGCTGGGCGCCAAGGCGTCGGTGAAGGAGCTGGCGGATGCGTCGATGGAGCTCAAGCTGCTGATCGAGCAGATGCGCGAGCAGGTGCAGAACCTGGAGTAAAAACCAATTGAATTTTTGGCGGCGTGGCTTGCACGCGCCGCCTGAACGCGTGGGCGGGGAACCCGCCCACCCTACGGGTATATCGGAGACGTTTCTGGCATACGTGTAGGGTGGGCAGGTTTCCTGCCCACGCGTTCAGCTATATCATGCACCATCGCGAAAATCGCAGAAACAAAGGACTACCCCATGATCACCCCCGCTTTCTCCGGCAGCCTGTTCGTCGTTGCCGCCCCGTCCGGCGCCGGCAAATCGACCCTGGTCAATGCGCTGCTGGCGCAGGAGCCAGGCATCCAGCTGTCGATCTCGACCACCACGCGCCAGCCGCGTCCGGGCGAGCAGGACGGTGTGCATTACCATTTCACGACGGCCGAGGATTTCGTCGCGCGCGCCGACCGTGGCGAGTTCCTGGAGTGGGCTGAAGTGCACGGCAATTTCTATGGCACGAGCCGCGCCAGCGTCGAAGAGAAAATGAAGAGCGGCACCGATATCCTTCTGGAAATCGACTGGCAAGGTGCGCGCCAGGTGAAGAAGCAGTTCCCGGATGCGGCCGGCATCTTCATCCTGCCGCCATCGATCGAGGCGCTGGAAGAACGCCTGCACAAGCGCGGCACCGACGAACCGCACATCATCACGCGCCGTTTGCTGGCCGCTGGGGGCGAGATCGCTCACGCTCCCGAGTTCGAATATGCTATCATCAACGAAGAGTTCAATGTCGCCCTGTCCGAGCTGCGGGCGATTGTCCAGGCGACACGTTGCCGCTTCGCCCAACAGGCCGCCCGCAACGCCTCGCTGTTTGCCCAATTGGGTATCCACGTCATTCAACCAACGTAATCTGCAAGCGTCGTCCACGCCGCTGCACCATTGTCCATTTCAGGAGCTACACCATGGCCCGTATCACCATCGAAGATTGCCTCAAAACTATCCCGAACCGTTTTCAGCTGACCCTGGCCGCGACCTATCGCGCACGCCAGCTGCTGCAGGGCCACACCCCGAAAGTCGAAGCCAAGGACAAGCCGACCGTCGTCGCCCTGCGCGAAATCGCCGCCGGCAAAGTCGGCCTGGAAATGCTGAAAAAAGTGCCGATGTAATCGCGCCGGGACGCCTGACTGTGTCGATGCCTTATTCTGTTATTCTGTCACCACACTGCGGCTGATCGACTAACGTATGAACCTAGTATGAACCTGTTCCCCCCGGACTCGACTCAATCAGGCAACACCACCACCCGGGCCAAGCGCCCGGGCAAGCCGCAAGAAGTCCCTGAGCCGCCCGCCATCGGCGTCGCCACGGTCAGCCACCTGATCGACAAGCTCTCGGACTACCTCACTCCCGTCGAACTCAAGAAGGTTCGGGAAGCCTACCGCTTCTCCGACGAGATGCACCTCGGCCAGGTGCGCAAGTCGGGCGAACCGTATATTTCGCACCCGATCGCCGTCGCCGAGATCTGCGCCGAGTGGAAGCTCGACGCCCAGGCCATCATGGCCGCGCTCCTGCACGACGTCATCGAAGACCAGGACGTCAAGAAGGAAGAGCTGCTCGAACGCTTCGGCCCGCAGGTGGCGAACCTGGTCGACGGCTTGTCCAAGCTGGAAAAGATCGAGTTCCAGAGCCTGGTCGAGGCGCAGGCGGAAAACTTCCGCAAGATGCTGCTGGCCATGGCCTCGGACGTGCGCGTCATCCTGATCAAGCTGGCCGACCGCCTGCACAACATGCGCACCCTGGGCGTGATGGCGCCGGCCAAAAAGCGCCGCATCGCCGGCGAGACGATGGAAGTGTATGTGCCGATCGCGCACCGTCTCGGCCTGAACAACATCTACCGCGAGCTGCAGGATCTCGCCTTCTCGCACCTGTATCCGCTGCGCTACCGCACGCTCTCGAAAGCGGTCAAGGCGGCGCGCGGCAACCGACGCGAAGTGGTCAAGAAGATCCTCGAGGCGGTCAAGAGCACGCTGGCCATGGCCGGCATCCACGCCGAAGTCTACGGCCGCGAGAAGACCCTGTTCGGTATCTATAAAAAGATGCGCAACAAACACCTGTCGTTCTCGCAGGTGCTCGACGTGTACGGCTTCCGCATTGTCGTGGACACGGTGCCGAACTGTTACGTCACCCTGGGCACCCTGCACGGCCTGTACAAGCCGATGCCGGGCAAGTTCAAGGACTACATCGCGATCCGCAAGCTCAACGGTTACCAGTCGCTGCACACGACCCTGATCGGCCCCTACGGCACCCCGGTCGAATTCCAGATCCGCACCCAGGACATGCACCGCACCGCCGAGTCCGGCGTGGCCGCGCACTGGCTGTACAAGACGGGCGACCAGAACATGTCGGATCTGCAGCAGCGTACCCACGCCTGGCTGCAGTCGCTGCTCGACATCCAGCAGCAGACCGGCGACTCGGCCGAGTTCCTCGAACACGTCAAGGTCGACCTGTTCCCGGATTCCGTCTACGTGTTCACGCCGAAGTCGAAGATCATCGCCCTGCCGCGCGGCGCCACGGCGCTCGACTTCGCCTACTCGATCCACACCGGCATCGGCGACCACACGGTGGCGGTGAAGATCAACAACGAAACCCAGCCGCTGCGCACCGAGCTGCACAACGGCGACATCGTCGAGATCGTCACCGATCCGGACTCGCGCCCGAGCCCGACCTGGCTCAGCTATGTGCGCACCGGCAAGGCGCGTTCGGCGATCCGCCATTATCTGCGGACGATCAACGTCAACGAGTCGGTGGAACTGGGCCAGGAATTGCTGGCGCAGGCACTGGCCGCGCGCAACATCGAGCCGGAGCTTTCCGCCAGCACGATCGACAAGCTGCTCGCCGAATCCTCGGCCAAGTCGATGGACGAACTGTACGCCGACATCGGCATCGGCAAGCGCATGCCGGCCCTGGTGGCGCGCCACATCTTCGGCCTGATCGAAGGCGAGTCCACCGCCCTGCCCTCGAACATGCCGCCCGCCGCCGACATCGACCCGGTCACGATCTACGGCAGCGAAGGCGTCTCGGTGCAGCTGGCACCCTGCTGCCTGCCGATCCCGGGCGACCAGATCACGGGCCAGCTGCGGCGCGACCAGGGCCTGGTCGTGCACACCTGCGACTGCCTGCCGGCGAAGCGCCTGCGTGTGAAAGAGCCGGATCGCTGGATCGCCGTCCAGTGGGGCGAGGAACTGAACCGCCGCTTCGACTGCCGCATCCGCCTCCTGATCAACAACGAAAAAGGCATCCTCGCGCGCGTGGCGGCCGAGATCGGCGAGTCCGACGGCAACATCACCTATGTCGGCATGGACGAGGACGACGAGAACATGATGACGCAGCTGCGCTTCACCATTCAGGTGAAGGATCGGGTGCATCTGGCGCATTTGATTCGCAACCTGAGAAGGGTGGCGGGCGTGAATCGGGTGGAGCGCGAGCGGGCCTGACGCCTCCTTCCTGGAAAACGAAAAGCCCACGCGAGTGGGCTTTTTTACGTCCGGCACTGCTACGCGAGCAGGAAGGCTGGTCGAACGCGTGGACGGCGCCAAGGACGCGTGTTGACCTGCTATCGGGTGGAGCCGTCCACCCTACATCCGAAGATCGTGTTGCGCACCCGGTAGGGTGGACGGCTCAGCCGTCCACGCGTTCAATCGTGCCTCAATGCCGATCGAACGCCAGCGCCAGGATCCGATCAAACGCATCGCACGCCCCCGCGCAAGCCTCTGCAACCTCTCCTTCGCTGCGCACCTGCTCGCGCAGCGCCGCCATGAAGGCGCGCCAGCGCGGGCCGGGGCCGCCCTCGCCCGCGCCGCGCAGGTAGCGCAGCGGATGCGGTGCGAGCCGCTCGGCCAGGCGTTTATACAAGACGGCGCCGCCCAGCTGGGAACCCTCGACGACATAGGCCACGCCCCAGCGGTAGGCGGCGCTGGCCTGCGCCGGCCATGGTTGCTGGAGGGTGTGCACGTGTGCGCAGCTGGCGTAGGGGGCCAGCGCCGGCTCGGCCAGGTCGGCGTCGATCAGGGCCAGGTGCGAAGCGGCGGCGATCCCGGCCGCGCCTTGCGGGCCGTCGCTGAATCCCTGCTGCCAGGCGTCGAGCGGCAGCAGCCAGGCGCGCAGCAGGTGCAGGTGGCGGGCGTAGTCGGCCAGGGTGGCGTCGGGCGCCGCGAGCGGCAGGCCGCTGTCGAGGCGTTCGTGGCGGGTGGCCGTGGCCTGCCGCAGCGCGGCCAGGACGTCGGACTCGCGTGCGGTGTCGTTGGAGTGGTTCATGAAGGTGCCAAGTGCGCCAAACCAGCATCTTACCAGTCCCGGCCGCCTTCGGCCGGCTCAGTCCGCGATCGGCTCCGGGTACTCGACCGACACGATTTCCAGTTCCTCGCTGCCCTGGGGCGTCTCCAGGGTGGCGACGTCGCCCTCGCGGCACTTGGTCAGCGCGCGCGCCACCGGCGACACCCAGCTGATGCGTCCGCGCAGCGGGTCGAGCTCGTCGACGCCGACGATGGTGACGGTGTGCTCGTCGCCGGCCTTGTTGACATAGGTGACGGTGGCGCCGAAGAACACCTGGTCGTTGCCGTGATGGACGCTCGGGTCGACGATGAAGGCCGAGTCGAGGCGCTTGGTGAGGAAGCGGATGCGGCGGTCGATCTCGCGCAGGCGGCGCTTGCCGTAGATGTAGTCGCCGTTTTCCGAGCGGTCGCCGTTCGAGGCGGCCCAGTGCACGATGCGCACCACTTCCGGACGGTCGACGTCGATCAGCTGCAGCAGCTCGTCCTTGATGGCCTTGTAGCCGGCAGGGGTGATGTAGTTCTTGGCGCCGACGGGAATCGCCTGCGCAAGGGCGACGGCGTCGTCATCGTCGTCGTTCTCGGATTCTTTTACAAATGCCTTGTTCATTCGTCCATTGTAGCCCCAGTCCGGCCGCCCTGAGAAACGCTAGCGGAACGTGCGCAGTCCGGCTCAGCTTCGCCTAAGGAAAGGGGCTGCGGATGCCGTATCATGCGCAGGATGACAAGCCCCGCCACGACGAGCCGACTTCCCCCGCGCAGCCCGCTGCTGGCGCCGCTGCTGTACGTCGTGGCGCTGTTGCTGCTGCTCGAACAATGGCTGTGGGCGGCGGGCAGCCGCTGGGCCGGGGCGCTGGCCGCCTGGCCGCCGCTGCGCGCGCTCGAGAGCGGGATGCGCCGCCTGCCGCCCTGGGCCGCGCTGCTGGCCTTTGCCCTGCCCGGCCTGCTGCTCCTGCCGATCAAGTTCCTGGCGCTGCTGGCGATCGCCAAGGGCCACGCCTTTACCGGCGTCGCCACCTTTGTGCTGGCCAAGGTCGGCGGCGCGATGGTGGTGGCGCGCATCTACGTGCTGACGCTGCCGTCCTTGCTGGCGCTCGTCTGGTTCGCGCGGTGGCACAATCGCTTCATGGTGTTCAAGGATCAGCTCATCGCCCGCTTCCGGGCCAGCCCGCTGTATGCCCAGGCCCGCCGTTCGGCGTCCGGCCTGCGCCGCGTGCTGCGCCGGCTGCGGCAGCAACTCAAACCCTCGGTGCCTTTCGGCAGCCGCCACGCCACGCGCAGCGCGCGCGCCCTGCGCCGCTTCGTCTCGCTCTGGCGCCGGCGCCGCAAACCGGGGAGCGAACCATGACGAACAACGAACCCCTGCTGGCGGCGCCGATGCATGCCGCGCCCGCCGAAATTCTCCTGATCGACGCTGCGACGCTCTCCCTGGTCGACGTCAATTCCAGCGCGCGCGCCAATCTCGGCTATGACGCCGAAACGCTGAAGAGCATGCGCGCGCCCGACATCGCGCCCAGCCTCGACGAGGCGACCTTGAGCGCCCTGCTGGCCGGCCTGGGCGAGGACATCGGCGAGCAGCGTTGCCTGCGCACCGAACTGCGCCGCGCCGACGGCAGCAGCTATCCCGTCAAGCTGACCTTCCTGCGCACCCAGCGCGACGGCCGCGCCCTGCTGCTGGCGGTCGGCGACGACCTCTCGTCCGAACTGGCCGCGTCGACCACGCTGGCGCAGGCACTGGCCATGTCCGAGGCGCGCTTCAATGCCATCGTCAACCACACGCCGGGCCTGGTCTACCAGTTCACCCTGGGTGCGGATGGACGCCACGCCTTTCCCTATCTGAGCGACGGCTGCGCGCCCCTGCTCGGGGTGCAACCAAGCGCGCTGCAGCACGATCCCGACCTGTTCCTGCGCCTGATCCTGCCGGAAGACCGCAAGGGCTACCTGGAGGCGATGGCGGTGTCGAAGATTTCGCTCTCGGCCTGGAACTGGGAGGGCCGGATCTGGATCGACGCCTGGCGCGACGTCAAATGGATCAACCTGCGCGCCACGCCCCATGCCGCCCCCGGCGGCGCGGTGCAGTGGGACGGGATCATGACCAACATCACCGACAGCAAGATCGAGCAGCAGGAGACCCTGCGTTCGCGCGCGCGCCTGGCCGAACTGACCGACCACATCGAGCAGGTGAAGGAGCAGGAACGGGCCCGCATCGCGCGCGAGATCCACGACGACCTGGGCGGCAACCTCACGGCCATCAAGATGGCGCTGTCGATGCTGGCCGCGCGTCTGCCGCAGGAGCAGCCCCTGCTCCTGGAAAAGGCCACCTACCTCGACGACCTGGTCGACCGAACCATCGATGCCGTGCATCGGATCTCGCTCGACCTGAGGCCGTCGACGCTGGATCTGGGCATCGTCGCCGCGCTCGAGTGGCAGGCACGCGAATTCGAAAAAGGTTCCGGCATCGCCTGCGTGTTCCGCAGCGCCGAACGCGAGATCGATCTGGATCCCGACCACGCTTCGGCGCTGTTCCGCGTTTTCCAGGAGGCGCTGACGAATGTGGCCAAGCATGCCGGCGCCACCCGCGTGACCGTCACCCTGCGGCGCCAGCGCCAGCACCTGACCCTGGCCATCTGCGACAACGGCCGCGGTATCGCCCCGGCCGACCGCTTGAAGCCCGCCTCCTTCGGCCTGCGCGGCATGAGCGAACGGGCGCGCGCGCTGGGCGGCACCCTGACCTTGTCGGCAGCGCCCGGAGGTGGCACGATTGTGACCATCAAGATCAGGTTGGCGCCCCCGAGCACCTGACAAATCCCTCATGGCGGCGTTGCATCGTCTCGCCGTACAATCGTACTGTCTTCGACGATGCGCCTTGCCCTGAGGGCTTTGTTAGGCGCTTCCAATAAATGACCCAATAACAATGACCGACAAAGCCACCATCCGCGTTTTCATCGCCGACGACCATGCCATCGTGCGCGAGGGCCTGAAACAGATCCTGGCCGAGCAGCGCGACATCGTCGTCGCCGGCGAGGCCGAGAACGGGCTGGACGCCATCAAGCTGTTCCGCAAATCGCGCTGCCACGTGATGCTGCTCGATATCTCGATGCCTGACCGGAACGGCATCGAGGTGCTCAAGCAGATCAAGCAGGAGCGCCCCGAGCTGGCCGTGCTGATGCTGTCGATGCACCGCGAAGACCAGTACGCGATCCGCGCCCTGAAGGCCGGCGCCGCCGGGTATCTCACCAAGCAGAGCGCGCCGCGCGAGCTCGTCACTGCCATCCGCCAGGTCGCGGGCGGTCAGAAATACGTCAGCGCCACCCTGGCCCAGGCGCTGGCCAGCCAGGTCGGCGGCGACCACGACGCCCCGGCCCACGACAGCCTGTCCGATCGCGAATTCCAGACCCTGACCATGATCGCCTCCGGCAAGACGGTGAGCGAGATCGCGCGCGAGCTGTCGCTGTCGGTCAAGACCGTCAGCGAATACCGGGCCCGCCTCTTGGCGAAGATGAACCTGAAGACCAGCGCCGAGCTGACCCATTACGCGATCCGCAACCAGTTGGTCGAATAGACAAGGTTTTATGCATTGCCGTAAGTAAGATGCTTTTTAGCCTCTTTTCGTGCGATGCCGGAATGAAAAGGTGCTTATCATTGCTGCACAGTAAATACGTAAGCTTGCATCATGACTAACCCGCCCGCTCAGAATCCAGTCGACATCGCCCGCGAGGCGTTTCGGCGCCTTGCTACCCGCCGCATCGCCCCCACACCCGACGCTTACCGCGATATCTACGACGAGATCGCCGGCATTCCGAAGCCGGCGCCGGCGCCGGTGGCATCCGCCCCGGCCGAGCGTGTATTGGGCGACTTCGCGACCGAGCTGACCGACACCCCGGGGGAACTGGCCGAGTACGGACGCCGCCTGAACCGCGCCGTGAAGGGGCGCGACTGGGATGCCTATGCGCGCGCCCTGTCGCAGTTGGTCGAAAAGCACCTGCGGCGCGGGATTCCGCCCGGCGTCACCTACGGCATGGAAAGCAACGACACCAAGCTGCTGCGCGAGCTGCTCAGCCGCACGCTGGCCTTCGCGCTGGCCTCGCTGCTGCCAGCCAGCCCGACGCTCTCGAAGGAAGCCGAGTCGCTGGGCGCCGCCGTGAAGGTGGCCCACGGCGAAGCGGCGCTGCAGGAAATCGCGACGCGCCTGAAGGAACTGTGCTTCCAGATCGAACTGCACAGCGGCGACGCCGGCGAACAGCAGGAACTGCTGCTGCGCCTGTTCAAGCTGCTGCTGGAGAACGTCAGCGAACTGCTGGACGACGACAGCTGGATGCGCGGCCAGATCGAAGCCGTGCAGGAGCTGATTTCCGGCCCGATCGACACCCGTTCGCTGGAAGACGTCACGCGCAGCCTGAAGGACGTCATCTACAAGCAGGGCCAGCTGAAACACAACCTGTCGGACGTGAAGGCGACCGTCAAGAACATGATGATGACCTTCATCGACCGCCTCGGTTCGGTGGCGGCCTCGACCGGCGACTACCACGACAAGCTGGGCGGCTTTTCGGATCGCATCCGCCATGCCGGCGACATCACGGAACTGAACGAGGTGCTTGACGAAGTGCTGCGCGAAACCAAGCAGGCGCAAGCCGAGGCGCTGGCCTCGCGCGACCGCATGCTGGCCGCGCACCGCGAGGTGCAGGAAGCGGAGAGCAAGATCAAGGAGCTCGAAGCCAAGCTCCAGCACATGAGCGAGCTGGTGCGCGAAGACCAGCTGACCGGCACCCTGAACCGGCGCGGCCTGGACGACGTGTTCGAGCGCGAAAGCGCCCGCGCCGACCGCCGCAACACCCCGCTGTGCGTGGCCCTGCTCGACCTCGACAATTTCAAGAAGCTCAACGACACCTACGGCCACCTGGCCGGCGACAACGCCCTGCGCCACCTGGCCAAGGTGGTGAAAACGACGCTGCGCTCGATCGACGTGATCGCCCGCTTCGGCGGCGAGGAATTCATGATCATGCTGCCCGAGACCCCGGTCGAAGCGGCCGTGCAGACCATGGTGCGCCTGCAGCGCGAGCTGACCAAGCATTTCTTCATGCACGATAACGAGAAGCTCCTGATCACCTTCTCGGCAGGCGTGGCTTTGCGCTTGCCGAACGAGGATCAGGCGACGCTCTTGGCGCGGGTGGATCGGGCGATGTACCAGGCCAAGCAGACGGGGAAGAATCGGGTCGTGGTCGCCGAATAAGACGTGCCGTCGGTTTGCAAACCGTGAACGCGTGGGCTCGGGGCGCCCACCCTACGGTATGCAGCGGCTAACGATACCGTAGGGTGGGCGCCCTGTGTCCACGCGTCTCGAACGCTCGATCACACGCACAAAAAAATGCCCGCATTCGCGGGCATTCTTCATTTAACCATCCGACTAAAACTCAATACCCCGAATTCGCCGCCAGCGCCGCCAACTGCTGGCTCAAATAGCTGTTCATGCTCTGCATGTTCACCATCATCGTATCGAGCGAGGTGAACTGCGCGCGGTAGCGCTTCTCGGTTTGCGCCAGTTGCAGCTCCATCCGGTCCTGGCTCTTGCCCAGGCTGCTGATGGTGGCGTTCAGGCCGTCGGTGCGGGTCTTGAACACGCCCTTCGAACCCAGCATCTCGTCGGTCACCTTGGTCAGGCGGGTGGCGACGCCGTCGCTGCCGCCGAACAGGCTCGACACGGCGGTGAAATTGGTTTCCAGTGCG
Source organism: Massilia sp. Leaf139 (assembly GCF_001424165.1). GTDB lineage: Bacteria > Pseudomonadota > Gammaproteobacteria > Burkholderiales > Burkholderiaceae_D > Telluria. The sequence continues at coordinate 397,747 of NZ_LMOJ01000024.1, read as the reverse complement.
GTTTTCAGCTTATCCGGCTTTTCCAGCTTCAGGGTGCCGTCGCGCTGGAAGGAGATGCCGATGTCAGACAGCGTTTTGAGGCCGCCGGCGTCGCCGACCGCCTTGCCCAGTTCGGCGCGGATGCCGGTCAGGATCGAGCGTGCCGAGGCGTCGCCATTGAGCACGGCGCCGGTCTTGGTGGTGGCGTTGAATGCCGTCTGCTTGTTGACCGCCGTCGCCAGCGTGTTGTAGGCATCAACAAACGCCGTGATGTTCTTGGTGACGTCCGCCGTATCCTTCGCCAGGGTGACCTTGACCGGGCTGCCGACGTTGGTCTGGGCCAGGTTCAGGGTCACGCCCTTGATCGCGTCGGTGACGGTGTTCGAGGCTTTCGAGACCGGCACGCCGTCGATCGTCATCTCGGCATTTTGCGCCGTCTGCGACTTGGTCATGGTGCTGCCGGCGCCGGTGGCGAACTGGGCCAGCTCGCCGGTGGCGGCGATGGTGACGCCGTTGGCGGTGCCGGTGTTGTTGCCGGTGATGACGAGGCGGTCGCTGGTGCCGTCGTTCAGGATGGTGGCGGTGACGCCCGCATTGGCTTTATTGATGGCGTTCGACAGGCTCGAGAGCGAACCGTCGGTCGCCGTGACGGCCGTGGTCTTGCCGCCGATGGTGATGCTCATGCTGCCGCCGGCCGCGGTGAACTTCGCGTCCGGGGCGACGCCGGCGGACACGAGCTTGTCGCTTTGCGCCAGCTTGCTCACTTCGATCGAATAGGTGCCGGCGGTGGCGCCGCTGCCCTTGGCGGCGGAGACGCCGACCGTGTCGGTCTTGCTGGAGGTGGCGGTAAGCGCCGAGAGCGCGTCGCCCGAGACGTTCTTGACCGCGGTCTGGAAGGCCGACACCGCGCTTTTCAGGGTGCCGAAGGCCGACAGCTTGGCATTGAAGCTGGCCTGTTTCGATTGCAGGTTCGCCAAGGGCTGCTGCTCGACCCGCATCAGTCCCGACACCAGGTCGTCCACCGGCAGTCCCGACAACATGCCTGCGCCGCTAATAGTCGCCATGCGATTCTCCCTTCAATATGCCCGAGGCGTCCTGCCTCAAGCCTTGTCGCGCAACATCACGCCTTGCATCTGCTCGATCGAGCGCCAGAGTTTGAGCGCCTCGACCGTGGGGATCTGGCGCAGCACCTTGTCGGTCTGGGTGTCGACCACCTTGACCACGGTGCGGCCAGTGTCCTCGTCGACCGAAAAACGCACGCCCTGCGAGGCGGCCTGGGCCACCTTGTTGAGGTCGGCGACCGCGTTGCTCAGCTCGGCATGCTGGGGCTGCTTATCGGTCTTGACGGACGCGGCGGGCGCAGCGGCAACGGGAGCGGCAATCCTGGCTGCCCCATCGACAGATGGCCGTGCGCCGTTGCCGGCGACGGCCATTGGGTTTCCAGCGTTTAACGGTTGCAACATCGGAACACCTCCCGTGGAACGACGATGCGGGGCTCTGCCCCGCATCGTCAGTTCATCAATACTCTTTATCGATTATACCGCTCTGATATTAACCGCGGAGCAGCGACATCACGCTGTTCGGTGCCGAGTTGGCCTGGGCCAGCATCGCGGTACCTGCCTGCTGCAGGATCTGCGAGCGGCTCAGCTTGCTGGTTTCAGCAGCGTAGTCGGTGTCGGTGATGCGGCTCTTCGCTGCCGACTGGTTCTCGATCGAGGTTGCCAGGTTGCTGATGGCGTAGCCCATGCGGTTTTGGGCGGTACCCAGCGACGAACGCTCGGTGTTCAGGGCCTTCAGGGCGCCGTCGATCTTGGCGATGGCGTCCGATGCCGATGCCACGTCGGTGACGTCGACGTCGGTGGCTGCCAGGCCGGCGTAGGCGGTGTTGGCGCCGAAGCTGACGGTGATCTTCTGGCCCGAATCGGCGCCCACCTGGATGTCCTTGGTGACTGGCGACGAGGTCAGCAGTGCGGTACCGTTGAACTTGGTGTCCGAAGCGATACGGCCGATTTCAGTGTTCAGCGCCTTGATTTCGGTGTCGATGTTCGACCATTCTTCCGTGCCGTTGGTGGCGTTGGCGCCCTGGACTGCCAGTTCACGCATACGCTGCAGTGCGTCCGAGATGTTCGACAGCGCGCCGTCGGCGGTCTGGATCATCGAGATGCCGTCGTTGGCGTTACGCGATGCCTGCGACATGCCGCGCACCTGAGCGTCCATCTTGGTAGCGATCGACATACCGGCCGCGTCGTCCTTGGCGCTGTTGACGCGCAGGCCCGACGAGAGGCGCTGCATCGAGGTCGACAGTTCACCGGCCGACTTGGTCAGGTTACGTTGTGCGTTCAGCGAGGACAGGTTGGTGTTGATCGAAGTCATGGTCATTCTCCAGTGGGCAGTTCAGTTTGGTGCTGCTATCAGGGTTCGGTTGGTTTTTTGCGTCGCGTTTGCCGCTCGCTTGTATTCTTTAACGGAGACCTCTGCAAAACCTTGAGGACTTTTTTAAAAAAAATGTTTGTGAGCAACTTTGCATCGGATGCGAACGGTAAGACACGACGTTCTGTCCGCGACCTAAGCGTTCACGGCGAGCCGGACAAAACCTTTAGTTTTATTTAGGGAAGCTGCTTCAGCGCACCTTGTAATCTGGATGCGCTACACTCGCCATCGATGCCGACATCGGCCCCCAGTGACGCAGACGAATGAAATCCAGACTTCCCCAGAATACCGTGCAGAACGAGGCCAACCGCCTGTTTGCCAGCGGCCTCGCCGCCCACCAGGAAGGCCGCCTCGACGATGCCTTCGGCGCCTACGAACAAGTACTGCAGCGCGCGCCGCGCCATTTCGACGCCCTGCACCACCTCGGCATCCTCGGTTACCAGATCGGCAATCACGAACTGGCGCTGCAATTCATCCAGGCCGCGATCGAGGTCAATCCACGCGTCTCGTCCGTGTATAGCAACCTGGGCAATATCTTCAAGGCCATCGGCGAGCAGGAAGCGGCCTTGCAAAGCTATGAGCAGGCACTCGGGCTCGACGCCGACAATGTCGACGCTTTATATAACCGCGGCAATGTGCTGCAAGGCCTGAAGCGTTACGAGGAAGCGCTCGAGAGCTACGACCGCGCGATCGCGCTGGCGCCGGGCGATGTCGAGGCCTGGAACAATTGCGCGGTCGTGTTGCAGCATCTGAAACGTTTCGAGGAAGCGCTCGGCAGCTGCAACCACGCGATCACGCTCAATCCCGGCCATGCCGAAGCCTTCAACAACCGCGGCAACATATTGGTGTCGCTGGGCCGTGCCGACGAGGCCATCGCCAGTTTCGAGCAGGCCATCGTGCTGCGTCCCGGCTATACGGAGGCACGCGTCAACCTGGGCCAGGTGCTGCGCGTGCTGGGCCGGCTCGACGAATCGCTCGCCGCCTATGACACCGCACTCGCCGAAGCGCCGGATTCGGCCGACGCCCTGCACGGTCGCGGCGGCACCCTGCGCCAACTGAAACGAGGCAACGAGGCGCAGGCCGATTTCGAGCGCGCCATCATCCTGAAACCCGACTCGGCCGCCTTCCGCGCCAGCCTCGGCGGCATGCTGCACGAGCAGGCCCGCTTCAGGGGTGCGCTCGAATGCTTCGATGCCGCCATCGCCCTCGACCCAGGCCTGCCGGCCCTGCACAATGGGCGCGGCCTGGTGCTGCAGCGCCTGCGCCGCTTCGAGGAAGCGCTCGCCAGTTTCGACAAGGTGCTGGAACTCGAACCCGAGCACATGGACGCCATGCTCAACCGCGGCAACGTACTGGGCGACCTCGGCCGCATCGAGGATGCCCTCGCCTGCTACGACGAGGTGCTGCGCATTAAGGGCGAGACGGCGCCGCTCTGGAACAACCGCGGCAATGTCTACGAAACCCTGCGCCAGTACGACGACGCCCTGGCCTGCTTCGACCGCGCCATCGCGCTCAGCCCCGAATATGCGATTGCCCACTGGAACCGCGCCCTGCTCAACCTGCAGCACGGCCGCCTCGACGAAGGCTGGCGCGGCTACGAATGGCGCTGGAAGAACGAAGCGCTGACCGTCTACCGTCAGAAACGCGACTTTACCGAGCCCCTGTGGCTGGGCCAGGAATCGCTCGAAGGCAAGACCATCCTCCTGTTCGCCGAACAGGGACTGGGCGACACCCTGCAGTTCTGCCGCTATGCCCCGCTGGTGGCGGCGCGCGGCGCCCGCGTCATCCTCGAGGTGCAAGGCGCGCTGGTGGGCTTGCTGGGACAGCTCGAGGGCGTGGCCCAGATCGTGCGGCGCGACGACCCGTTGCCGCCCTTCGACTTCCAGGCGCCCCTGATGACCTTGCCGCTCGCCTTCGGCACCGACTTGCGCTCGATTCCCGCGCCGCCGCGCTACCTGGCGGCCGAGGCGGTGCGCCTGGCCGAATGGCTGCCGCGCCTGGGCGCCCACGTGCGCCCGCGCGTGGGGCTGGTGTGGAGCGGCAACGCCCACCACGCGAACGACCACAACCGCAGCATCGCGCTGGCCCAGCTGGCGCCGCTGTTCGCGCTCGACTGCCAGTTCGTCTCGCTGCAAAAGGAACACCGCGCCGACGACCTGGCCGTGCTCGAAGCCTCCGGCGTGCTGCGCATGGATGCGCACCTGAACGATTTCTCCGACACGGCCGCCCTGTGCGAACTGATGGACGTGGTCATTTCGGTCGACACCAGCGTGGCCCACCTGGCGGGCGCCCTCGGCAAGCCCCTGTGGGTGCTGCTGCCCCATGTGGCCGACTGGCGCTGGCTGACCGAGCGCACGGACGTGCCCTGGTATCCGAGCGCGCGCCTGTTCCGCCAGCGCACGGCGGGCGACTGGGAGGGCGTGGTCGAGGCGGTGAAAGGCGCGCTCGGCGCCCTGCCCCATCCATAAGCCGAGGCCCTCGCCATTACGCTCGCACCAAATTGATTTTACAATTGCGTGGCAATTGCAAAATTGCGGAGCTTCTGGCGTAATGCAGACTGGATCACGACCACAGCCGTATCGCGACGATACGGCGCGCCCAGCCCATGATGACACCATCCATTCCGGTCGACGAGGCACGCCGGCTCGCCGCGCTGCATGCCACGAACCTGTTCGGTACCGGCCCCGAGGAAGCCTTCGACCGGATCACGCGCATGGCGACCAAGCTGCTCAAGGTGCCGACCGCCCTGATCTCGCTGGTCGGGAGCGATACCCAATGGTTCAAGTCGCGCTGCGGCTTCGTGGCCCAGACCACCTCGCGCGACGTTTCCTTCTGCGGCCATGCCATCCTGACCGACCAGGCGCTGGTCATCAAGGATGCGACGCAGGATCCACGCTTCTCCGACAACCCGATCGTCACCGGCGCGCCCTTCATCCGCTTCTACGCCGGGGTGCAGCTGTATTCGGTCGAACGCGCCAAGCTGGGCACCCTGTGCGTCATCGACAGCGCGCCGCGCGAACTCGGCGAGGACGAGCTGGCCGAACTGCACGACTTGGCGCGCATGGTCGAGGAACTGATCTACCACCGCCAGCTCGCGATCGCCTCGCAGCAGCTGCACGACCAGCTGCAGCACAACGCCTCCGGCGAGCAGCTGGCGGCCAGCGCCAGCCAGGTGCAGTTCCTGCTGACGCACGACACCCTGACGGGTCTCGCCAACCGCCAGGCCTTGTTGAAAGCCATCCGCGACAACATGCCGGACTGGCGCCGCCAGGCCACGCCGGCGACCGTCGCCTGTCTCAACATCGACCGCTTCAAGCGCATCAACGACGCCTTCGGCCACGCCGCCGGCGACGAGGTACTGGTGGCCATCACGCGCTGCCTGCAGGCGGGGCTCGGCGAGCATGATTTATTGGCGCGCATCGGCAGCGACGAATTCGCGCTGCTGCTGAACGCCCCCGGCGCCGCACCCGACGCCGCACCCGACGATGCCGCGCTGCCGGCGCGCCTGCACGCGCTGCAGGCCAGCGTCAACGGCAGCGTTTCCTGGGCCGGCAAGGACATCGCCATTACCTGCAGTCTCGGCTATGCCTGTTTCCCCGAGGATGGCGAGGATGCCGACACCCTGCTCAGCAACGCCGCCACGGCCATGCGCCATGCCAAGGGCACCGGCGGCGCCCACCTGCAGCGTTTCGATCCCGGACAGCGCCGCGAACCGGGACGCCGCATCACGCTCGAACACCAACTGCAGCGCGCCATCGAGCGCGAGGAACTGTTCCTGCAATACCAGCCGAAAGTAGGCCTGCAAGACGGCAGCCTGGCCGGCTTCGAGGCGCTGCTGCGCTGGCGCCATCCGCAGCATGGCGTCGTCTCGCCCGAGGAATTCGTGCCGATCGCCGAGGAAACCGGCCTGATCGTCCCGATCGGCGACTGGATCGTGCGCACGGCCGTACATCAAATGGCGGCCTGGCGCGACGCCGGCGTCCCCGCCATTCCCGTGGCGGTGAACCTGTCGGCCCGCCAGTTCCTGCAGGGCGACGTCGTGCTCCTGGTCGAGCAACTGCTGCGGGACGCGAAGATCGCGCCGCACCTGCTCGAGCTGGAATTGACGGAAAGCCTGTCGATGGCCGATCCGGGACGTAGCCTGGCCATCATGCACAACTTGCGCGCGCTCGGGGTCACGCTCAGCATCGACGACTTCGGCACCGGCTATTCGAGCTTCAGTTATCTCAAAAAATTACCAATCGACAAGCTGAAAATCGACAAATCCTTCGTCAACGACATGGTGCACAGCGCCGACGCGCGCGCCATCGTGCAGGCCATCGTCGCCATGGCCCACCGCATGCAGTTGCGCGTGGTGGCAGAAGGCGTGGAATCGGCGGAACAGGCCTTGGCCCTGCGCGAGACCGGCTGCGACCAGGGACAAGGCTATTACTATGCCCGCCCGCTCGACGCGGCTGAAGCCGGCAGCTTCCTGGCGCCCGGGCCGGGGCAGGTGCGGATGAGCGCACGCTGACACCGGATTACAACAGAAACAATTTCTCACAAATGAGGTTTGTGCGCGCGGCCGACGTGGATATCATTGTGTTAACGCGACACGGAGGACGTATCTGACGTCCGGCCGGCTGTCGACCGAGTCCATGGTTGAGTTTTATGATGCAGAGAAGAACCGATGAGCAAACTGCGCTGACCGCCGAATATGCGCTGTACCTGGTGGACATTCGCGGAGTCGAGTTCGCGCTCTCGTATCTCGACACCTGCAATGTATCGCGCACGATCCTGACCCGCGCATTGCAGTCGCCCGAGCTGCGGCGCCATCACGAGCGCCGCAAGCAGCCGCGGAACGACTAGCCCCGCAGCGACCAGCCCAGCGACTGATCCACCGCATCTCCTGCGGCCTTTCCCGAGGCCGCGCAAGCACTCCCTTCCCTCTCGCACGTCCTGCCCGGCGCTTGTCTTCATTCCGTTATCGGGATGACAAAGCCGGAAAAAGCCGGGTATTCCTGGCTCTCAAGTCCGGTTAGAACCTGCCGTTAAGCAAGTAAACTACCCTCGCTGAAGAATGGCAGGCCGGCGCAGCAGCCGCCCCGACCAGCTGCAGCACGAACTCGGAGGAACGCCCATCGGCGCGGTCTTCCACAAGACGAAGTATTGGAGAGCATGATGTTTGGATCGATGCAGCGCGGCGTCAACGCTTACGCCAAAGTAGGACTGGAAACCTCGGTGATTTCGGCTTCGCCGCATAAACTGATCGTCATGCTGTACGACGGCGCGCTGGCCGCGATCAAGAGCGCCGCCAGCCACATGGCGGCAGGCCACATCAGCGAGAAAGGTGCCGCGATTTCGAAGGCACTCGACATCATCAACAACGGCCTGCGTGCCAGCCTCGACAAGAAGGCCGGCGGCGACATCGCCAGCAACCTGGATTCCCTGTACGTGTACATGACCGAACGCCTGTTGACCGCCAACCTGCAGAACAAGCTGTCGCTGCTGGACGAAGTGCAAGCCCTGCTGGTCGACCTGCGCGACGCCTGGACGCAGATCGGCGAAAAGCCGGTGCAGGCGCCGTCGATGTCGCACTATCCCGTGATGGCGAGCGCCTGATGATGACTGGCCAGGAAGTCCTGTCTGAATACGCCGCGGTCGCCGACCTGACCGGGCAGATGCTCGCCGCCGCCGAAGCCGGCGACTGGGATCATCTGGTCGTGCTCGAACAGGAATGCACGGTGCATGTGAACGTGCTCAAACGCAGTGAAGCCGCCGTCGAACTCACTGCCTCGAACCGCCAGGCCAAGATCGACTGCATCCGCCGCATCCTGGCCGACGACCGCAAGATCCGCGACCTGACCATGCCCTGGATGGCGCATCTGTCCGCCATGATCAACAACTCCGGTACCCAGCGCCGCCTCGCCAACGCCTACGGCAGCGTCTGATCCACTAGTCCCGCATGGTCGAGCGCATTCCCGGTTCCGGCGTCAGCGCCCCGCTGCCCGTCCGGCCCGCGGCGCCGGTCGAACGCGCGGGCGATGGGCGCCTCGACGCCTTCCAGCGCACCCTTGCCACCATGCTCGGCAGCCAGGTACCGGTCACGGTGCTGGCGCGCATGGGCGACGGCAGCTTCCTGACGCGCGTGGCCGACACCCCGGTACGCATGATGCTTCCGCCCGGCACCCAGCCCGGCGCACAACTCTCCATGACCGTCCTCGCGGCCACGCCGCAGCCGACCTTCGGCCTGGGCGACGCCACCCTGCAGGGCACGCCGGTGCCGCTCTCGGCCAACGCCGCCTCGCTCGCCGCCAGCGTCGCCGCCGCCAGTTCGCCGCTATTGCAATCGGGTGGCCAGCACCAGGGGGCCGAACTCAGCCCGGCCGCGCGCCTGCTGGGACAAGTCCTGCAAAGCGCGGCCGGCGCGCCGCCGCTGGCGAGCCTGAATCCGAGCACGCCGCTGGCGCCCCAGGGCGCGCCCGATCCGGCCCAGCTTGCCAGCCAGTTGCAGCATGCCGTCGCCAAAAGCGGCCTGTTCTACGAATCGCACCTGGCCCAGTGGGCCGAAGGAAAACGTCCGCTGGGCGAACTGATGGCCGAGCCGCAGGCGCAAAAGCCGCCGGGCACGCCGCCGACCGAACCCGGCGCCGCCCAGCTGATCAACCAGCAGCTGGCGACCCAGGAGTCCGGCCAGCTGGTATGGCAGGGCCGCCTCGGGCCGGATCAGCCGATGCGCTGGGAGATCACGCGCGAAGAAGACGAGCGCGCGGGTAGCGATCGCGATGGCGACGGCCCGGGCTGGCACAGCGGCCTGCGCCTGCGCTTCGCCCTGCTCGGCGAGGTCGAGGCGAGCGTCAGCCTGCGCGGCACGCGCCTGCACATCGAATTGCTGGCCGATGCCGGCGCCGCCCCGCTGCTGCGCGCCGGTGCGCCGCGCCTGCAGGAGGCGCTGGCCGCTGCCGGCAACGAGCCGGCGGCCTTGCGCATCGCCGGCCGGGAGGATGCATGAGCGAAGGGGCACTCCCACGCCAGCAGCGCGCCGTGGCGCTGGCCTATGCGGCCGGATCGCGCGCGCCGACCGTCGTCGCCAAGGGCCGCGGGCTGGTGGCCGACCAGATCATCGAGCGCGCCCAGGAGGCCGGCGTCTTCGTGCACGAATCGAAGGAACTGGTGTCGCTGCTGATGGACATCGACCTCGACGGCGAGATTCCGCCTGCCCTGTACCGCGCAATTGCGGAACTGTTAGCATGGCTATATCATATTGAGGCAGCGCAACAACTCGGCAGTCCGCATGTGGGAACAAGCGCACCTCCGCACGACAGCGCCCAATTCATCGACTCACCTGCACTAGCGGCGGAACCAAATGCAAGCAATGCATGACGCAGAACTGGATAACTGGCACGACTACGAGGTGCATTCGCGCCGCGAGATCGTGGCGCTGCTGCGCCAGATCGGCGAAAAGAAGCAGCTGATCCGCATGAAGATCCGCGGCGAGGCCGATGTCTGCGTTACCTCGATCCTCGACGTCGACGCCGACGATGGCGTCTTCGTGCTCGACCGTTCGATCAACCGCGAGCAGAACGAGCGCATCGTGCAGGCGAAAAGCGTGATGTGCGAGACCTATCTCGACAAGATCCGCATCCTGTTCAGCGTCAGCGGTGTCGAGGAAACCGAACACCGTGGCTCGGGCGCCCTGGCCGCCGCGATTCCCGATTCCCTCATCCGCCTGCAGCGGCGTGAGTTCTACCGCATGCCCACGCCGGTGACCAACCCGGTGCCGGCCCTGGTGCCGATGCCGCTGGATCTGGGCGGCGGCAACGCCACTTTCCCGCTGGCCGACATCAGCTGCGGCGGCGTCGCCCTGCTCGACAACAAGATGATGCTCAATTCGACGATCGGCCAGACCTTCACCAATTGCCGCATCGACTTGCCGGAGATCGGGCCAGTGACGACCTCGCTGCAGGTGCGCAATGCGCTGGATGTGACGATGCTGAACAACAAGACCAGTCGGCGGATCGGTTGCATGTTTGTCGATATTTCGCGCGGGAACATGGCGGCGGTGCAGCGGTACATTACGCGGCTGGAACGTGAGCGGAATGCGAAGCTGGCGGGTCTCTCGTAACCGATCCGCGTGTGCACGGAGTGCCCGGAGACTCCGTCATGGCGGCCATTGGCCACCATGCCCCCGTACGGTGCACCGCCGTCAGCAATAAAAAAGGGCCGCGTTTCTCTCGAAGACGCGGCCTTTTCGCATGTCGATCAATCCGATCACACCTGCATATTCATAATCTCGTGATACGCCGACACCAGCTTGTTGCGCACCTGCACGGTCGCCTGGAAGGCAATGCTCGACTTCTGCATGGCGATCATGGTGTCCGACAGGCTGACGCTGTCGTCGCCCATGGCGAATTTCTGGCCCAGCTCCTCGGCGTGCTTTTGTGAGTTGCTGACCTGTTCCAGCGAATTCTTGAGGGCGTCGGAGAAGCTGACCTTCGACGGGCCTTCGTTGACGGGCGCGGCGTTGCCGAGGCCGCCCAGGGCGCCGGGGCCGCCAGGCGCGAGCGAAGGCGCGGTCGGCTTGGTGGCCGCAGCCTTGAGCTGGGCCATCATCGATTCGATCCGGCTGCTGTCGATTCCGCCTACGTTCATGGGTTCTCCTGTTGTATCGCTTGCGTGCTGCGCGTACGAGCCGTACGGGAGCAATGTCAGGCTTACAGCTTACCAGCGTGAAAGCAAGCAGCTCGGTCGAGCAGGAGGGGAAAGCAGCCCCTATTCCCCGAATTGAATGTTGCCCTGTGGCTTCATAATTCGGCCCTGATCTCCTTTCTCCCCTGGACTAACATGGCCGCGACCGCCGACGAATTGCTCGACACTCCTGCTGCTCCACAACCGTTCCTGAAAACCCCCATGGGCCGCAATGTGCTCATCGGCGGTGGCGTGGCGGCCGTGCTGGCGGTCGTCGTCGCGATCTGGATGTGGAGCAGCACGCCGGAATACCGCGTCCTGTATGCCAACTACAGCGACAAGGACGGCGGCGCCCTCACCGCGGCGCTCGACCAGATGGGCGTGAAATACAAGTTTTCCGAAGGCGGCACCGCGATCCTGGTGCCGGCCGAGCAGGTGCCGGATCTGCGCCTCAAACTCGCGTCCCAGGGTCTGCCGAAAGGCGGCAACGTCGGCTTCGAACTGATGGAGAACCAGAAGCTGGGCGTGTCGCAGTTCCTGGAGCAGGTCAATTACCAGCGCTCGCTCGAGGGCGAGCTGGCCCGTTCGATCCAGTCGCTCGGCTCGGTGGCCGGCGCGCGCGTGCACCTGGCGCTGCCGAAACCCTCCGTCTTCGTACGCGACCAGCAAAAGCCGACCGCCTCCGTGCTGCTCAATCTGCAGTCGGGCCGCGCCCTCGATCCGGGCCAGGTCAGCGCCATCGTGCACCTGGTCGCCTCCAGCGTGCCGGAACTCACCATCGGCAACGTCACCGTCGTCGACCAGAACGGCAACCTGCTGTCCGAGCAGCCGAAAGCGAATGCGCTCGGCAAGCAGCTCGATGCGACGCAGCTGAAATACGTCGAGCAGGTGCAGCAGAACATCATCAAGCAGGTCGAGTCGCTGATCACCCCGATCGTCGGCAAGGGCAATGTGCGCGCCGAAGCGACCGCCGAGATCGATTTCGCCCAGGTCGACACGGCCGCGGAGATGTACAAGCCGAATTCGCCGCCGGAGCCGCAGGCGATCCGCAGCCAGCAGACCTCCGAGCAGACCGGCGCCACCACCGGCCCGGCCAACGGCATTCCGGGCGCGCTGTCGAACCAGCCGCCGGGCGTGGCCACCGCGCCGCTGGAAGGCGGCGCCCCCGCTGCCGCGCCGCAAACGACGACCGGCCCGGCCAGCAAGAACGCGACGACGAATTACGAGCTCGATAAAACGATCCGCTACGAGCAGCGTCCGATGGGCGGCATCAAGCGCCTGACGGTGGGCGTGGTGGTGAACTACCGCAGGTCGGTCGATCCGAACACCGGCAAGATCACGGTGAAGCCGCTGGCCGCTGTCGAAGTCGCGCAGATCAACGAGCTGGTGAAGCAGGCCATGGGTTACTCGCAAGCGCGGGGCGACACGATGAACGTGGCGAATGCCCCCTTCGACGGCGTCGACCGCCCGGACGAGAACGGCCCCGACTGGTACAAGGATCCGGCCAACTTGCCGCTGGCGATGGAAGTGGGCAAGTACCTGCTGATCGCCGCCGTGCTCGCTTTCCTGTACTTCCGCATCCTGCGTCCGCTGCTGCGTCCCGTGGTGCGCAAGTTCGACGAAGCGACCGCCGAGCCGGAAGAGGAAAAGAAGGAAGAGGAAGAAGACGAGGACGCCATCGTCGACCTGGAAGGCAAACCGGCGCTGGGCCCGGACGGCCAGCCCCTCGAGGAAGAGGAAGCGCCGCGCGAACGCAGTTACCGCGCCAACCTGGCGATGGCAAAAGAGATGGCGAAGAATGATCCGCGCATCGTGGCAAACGTAATCAAGGCATGGGTGGGTTCGGAATGAGCGACAAGGACAAAGACGGTATCACCAAGGCGGCCATCCTGATGCTCGCCATGGGCGAGGAAGAAGCGGCCGAGGTCATGAAATTCCTCGGCCCGCGCGAAGTGCTCAAGCTCGGCGGCGCAATGGCCGCCATGAAATCGGTGCAGCACGAGCAGGTGGTTAGCGTGCTGGAAGCCTTCCGCGACGAAGCCGACGCCCACTCGACGGTCGGCCTCGATTCGGACGAATACATCCGCGAGGTGCTGACCAAGGCACTGGGCGACGACAAGGCCGCCGTGCTCTTGAACCGCATCCTGGGCGGCAAGGACGCCTCGGGCATCGAAAGCCTGAAGTGGATGGACTCGCAGTCGGTGTCGGAACTGATCCGCAACGAGCACCCGCAGATCATCGCCACCATCCTGGTGCACCTCGAACGCGACCAGGCCTGCGAGATCCTCAGCCACTTCACGGATCGCCTGCGCAACGACGTCGTGCTGCGTATCGCCACCCTGGACGGCGTGCAGCCGGCCGCACTGCGCGAACTGAACGACGTGCTGACCAAGCTGTTGTCGGGTAACGAGCACATCAAGAAGTCTTCGCTGGGCGGCGTGCGTACCGCGGCCGAGATCCTGAACTTCATGGCAGGCGAGCAGGAAAGTTCGGTGATGGAAAACATCAAGAACTACGACAACGACATGGCGCAGAAGATCATGGACGAGATGTTCGTGTTCGACAACATCATCGACATCGACGACCGCGGCATCCAGCTGCTGCTGCGCGAAGTGCAATCCGATATGCTGATCATTGCACTGAAAGGCGCGTCGCAGGACTTGCGTGAGAAAATTTTCAAGAACATGAGCCAGCGCGCCAGCGAAATGATGCGCGAGGATCTGGAATCGAAGGGGCCCGTGCGTTTGTCCGAGGTCGAGGCGCAACAGAAGCAGATTCTGCAAATCGTGCGCCGCCTGGCGGACGAAGGGCAGATTGTGTTGGGTGGCAAGGGCGAAGATTCCTTCGTCTAACGTTAACGTCGGATAAAGATGAGCAAAGACACGCAGGGCGCCTTCAAGCGCTGGGAAATGACCTCCTTCGGCGATGAGCGGCCCAGTTCGCTGGCGGCGCGCATCCAGGCCGAAGAGCGCGCTGCGGCGGCGGCGGCGGCTTCGGCGGCAGCCGCGGCTGCGGCGGCGATTCCTGTCGTTCCTGCGATGCAATTGCCCACCGCCGCCGAGCTGGAAGCCCTGCGCGAAGGCGCCCGCGCCGAGGGCTATGCCGAAGGCCTGGAAGAAGGCCGCGCCGCCGGCCATGCCGAAGCCTTTGAGGCCGGCCGTGCCGAAGTGGCCGCCGAGATGGAAACCCTGCGCGCGGTGGCCGCCACCTTCAGCCAGGCCGTGACCGCCGCCGACGAAACCATCGCCTCCGACGTGCTCGACCTTGCCCTGCACCTGGCGCGCTCGATGGTGCGCACGGCATTCACGGTGCGCCCCGAACTCGTCATCCCGATCGTGCGCGAAGCGATCGACTACCTGCCGGTGCTGCAGCAGCCGGCCATCCTGGCATTGAACCCCGACGACATCGAGATCGTGCGCGCCGCCCTGGCCGACGAACTCGACAAGGGCGGCTGGCGCGTCGTCGCCGATCCGCAGGTCGGGCGCGGCGGCTGCAAGGTCGATACCGCCAGCAACCAGATCGACGCCCAGGCGAACGCGCGCTGGACGCGTTTGGCGCATGCGCTGGGCAAGAACGTCGAGTGGCTGGGCTGATGGAGAATACGCTCGACCGCGCAGTGGATCGCTCAGTAGATAAGCACACTGCGCGCTGGAAATCGTATCTTTCCGACTGCGATTCGCTGCTCAATTTCGTCGAACCGATGCAGGTCTCGGGCCGCGTCACGCGTGTGGCCGGCCTGGTGATGGAATGCGTCGGCCTGCGCCTGGCCGTCGGCAGCGCCTGCACCATCCCCCTGCCGAACGGCGCGAAGATCGAGGCCGAAGTCGTCGGCTTCGAGGGCGAGCGCCTGTTCCTGATGCCGCAATCGGATGTTGAGGGCGTGGTGCCCGGCTCGCGCGTGTTCCCGATCGAAACGCCGGTGCCGCGTCCCGGCACGGTGAACCATCCGCGCCGCCGTCCGAGCGACCGCGCGCGTCACCTGCCGGTCGGCTGGAACCTCCTTGGCCGCGTGGTCGACGGCGCCGGCCGTCCGCTCGACGGCAAGGGCCCGCTGGAAACCACCGAGGTCGCGCCGATCAACGCCCGCCCCGTCAACCCGCTGGATCGCGCGCCGATCAAGGACACCCTCGACGTCGGCGTACGCGCGATTAATTCGATGCTGACCGTCGGCCGCGGCCAGCGTCTCGGCCTGTTCGCCGGTACCGGCGTCGGCAAGTCGGTGCTGCTGGGCATGATCGCGCGCTACACGACGGCCGACGTGATCGTCGTCGGCCTGATCGGCGAACGCGGCCGCGAAGTGAAGGAATTCATCGAGCAGATCCTGGGGCCGGAAGGCATGGCGCGCTCGGCCGTCGTGGCGGCGCCCGCCGACAGCCCGCCGCTAATGCGCCTGCAGGGCGCGGCCTATGCCACGGCGATCGCCGAGCATTTCCGCGACCAGGGCAAGAATGTCATGCTGATCATGGATTCGCTGACCCGCTATGCCATGGCCCAGCGCGAAATCGCGCTCGCCATCGGCGAGCCGCCGGCGACGAAAGGCTATCCGCCTTCGGTGTTCGCCAAGCTGCCGGTGCTGGTCGAACGCGCCGGCAACGGCCTGGAGGGCGGCGGCTCGATCACCGCTTTTTATACCGTCCTCTCCGAGGGCGATGACCAGCAGGATCCGATTGCCGACGCGGCGCGCGGTATTCTCGACGGCCACATCGTCCTCAACCGTCACCTGGCCGAGGCCGGCCACTATCCGGCCATCGACATCGAGCAATCGATCAGCCGCGCCATGCACGGCATCACCACGCACCAGCACCAGCTGGCGGCGCGCAAGCTGAAACAGCTGTATTCGCGCTACCAGCGTTCGCGCGACCTGATCAGCGTGGGCGCCTATGCAGCCGGCAGCGATCCGGTGCTGGATCAGGCGATCGCCCTGAACACGCAGATCGAGGAATTCCTGTGCCAGGAAATCCACGAAAACACGAACATGGGCCAGAGCTTGGGGCAATTGACCTCTCTATTCAGCTGATCAAGTTGAATTTGCCGCCGCTATACTTTCACCATGGCAAATACTTCCGCTCTTGAAACCCTGATCGACCTGGCCCAGCGCGATTCCGACGCGTCCGCCAAGCGCCTAGGTGCCGCCCTGAAAAGCGTCGAGGAAGCGGAACAGAAACTGCAGATGCTGCTGGGCTACCGCGACGATTACGCGAACAGGCTCGACCAGGCACAGATGAACGGCATCACGCCCTTCGCCTATGCCAATTTCGTCGCCTTTGTCGGCAAGCTCGACAACGCGATCAACGGCCAGCAGGAAGTGCTGAAACATGCGAAATACAAGAGCGACCTGGAAAAGGCGACCTGGCAGGAAAGCGAGCGCAAGCGTCTGTCCTACCGCACCCTGAACGACCGCGCCGCCGCCGAAGCCCTGAAAATCGAAAACAAGCGCGACCAGAAAATGATGGACGACCACGCCGCGCGCACCGCCCGCCGCGCCAACAGCTGACCACCGCTACCACACCATGACGATGCAAACGACCTCCCTGCCGATCCAGCTCAACGCTCCCGCCGCCCCGGCGCCGAACCTGCGCGCCAACCTGCCGGGCAATGGCGACGGCGCCAGTTTCGGCGCGACGCTTGGTCGCCAACTCGAACAGCGCCAGCTTGAACAGCGCCAGCTCGAGCAGCGCCAGGCCCTGATGCAGCCGCAAGCGAAGCCATTGATGCCGCCGCCGGCGCAGCCGCAGCCCGCCATGGCGCAGCCTGCCGCGCCGAAGCCGCAGGCCGCTCCCAAGCCGGCCGCCAACGAAGCGAAGCCGGCGGCGCGCGAGGTCGTCAAGCAGGCGGCCAAGGAAACCGAACACGCCGCCTCGACCAAGGAAGCCGGCGCCGAGAAGGCGACCGGCCCCGAAGAGAAAACGGCCGCCACCCAGGGCAGCGACACCGGCAAGGGCGAGGAAGCGGCGTCGCCCGACGCCAAGGCCGCCGATGCCGTCGTCGACATGCTGGCCCTGGTCGCCAGCTTCAACCAGATGCAGCAGACCGCCGCCACGGTGACCGCCGTGCCGGTGACGGCCCAGGCCGCCGCCCAGCCTGAGGCGCTGCAGGCCCAGCTGGGCGACGGAACGGAGCCGCTCGTGAAACTCGATAGCGACGCCCTCGCCTCGGCGACCGATGCGCCGCAGGACAAGGCGCAGCCGGGCATCGACCTGCGCGCCCTCGACATGGGCAAGGCGGGCGAGGCCGGTAAGCCGCAGGTGGACACCGCCGACTTCGCCAGCGCTCTGCGCGACAGCGCCGCCCAGGCATCCGCCATGAAGGAAGCGGCCCCGACCGAAGCGCTGAGCAGTCTCACCGCCCAGGCCACCGCCCTGCAGACTGCGCAAGCGGCCGGCAGCGCGCCGACCGACCGCCTGAGCGCGCGCGTCGGCACCCCGGCCTGGGACAACCAGGTCGGCCAGAAAGTGATCTGGATGGTCGGCGGCGAAGACCAGAGCGCCACCCTCGAACTGAACCCGCCGGATCTCGGCCCGGTGCAGGTGGTCTTGAACGTGTCGAACGACATGGCCAGCGTGACCTTCTCGTCGCAGCAGCTGGAAGTGCGCCAGGCCTTGGAGAACGCCCTGCCGCGCCTGCGTGAAATGATGAACGAGAGCGGCATCGCGCTCGGCAACGCGACCGTGAATGCGGGTGCCGAAGGACGCCAGGGCCAGGACGGCCAGGGTTCCGGACGTCCGGGGAGCGGGCGTGGCGGCAATGGCGATGGCGGCGAGAGCGCCGTGGCCGAGGTGACGCCGCGTCAGCGTACGAGCATCCTGGGTGGTGCGGGAGCGGTCGACACCTTCGCATAAGCACAGCAAGGATTTTTCCGTTACGGCCGCCCAGTGCGGCCGTTTTTTCGTAGGGTGGGCGGCTTTGCCGCCCACGCGGTGATAGTTTGCGGCACGATCATCCGGAACGATATCGGAGCCGTCGGCGATCACCGCGTGGGCGGGAGACCCGCCCACCCTACGAAATGACCCACCTTCCCCTCTCTTTTCAAAGCTTGCCGCTGCGCACTTTTTCTCGATAATGACATAATTACGCAACCCCTATCAGGCACCAGAGGCAACTTGAAAGCGAATCCGAAAATGAAGGCTGATCCGAAGGCGGACGCGGCACCGGCAGCAGGCTCGAAGAAGAAGCTCATGATCATGGCGATTGCGGGCGTGCTCGTGCTCGGCGGCGGCGCCGGCGCCGGCTGGTTCTTCCTGCACGGCAGCGGCGATGCTGAGGCGGCCCATGAAGAGGCACCGAAGAAGAAGAAAAAGAAAGAGAAGGAGGCCGTCAAGGCCGAATATGTGCCGGTCGAGGCCTTCACGGTGAACCTGCAGCCCGAGAATGGCGACCAATATCTGCAAGTGCAGTTTACACTGCAGGTGGAAGGGCCGGAACAGGTCACGCTCATCAAGGACAACATGGCCAAGGTGCGCAGCCGCGTCCTGCTTCTGCTGTCGGGCAAGAAGGCGTCGGAAATCAATACCGTGGAAGGCAAGCAGCAGCTGGCGGCCGAGATCAAGGCCGTGGTCACGGAGCCGTTCGACGAAGGCGGCGACGAACAGGACGTGGCCGACGTATTGTTCACCTCGTTCATTATTCAATAAGTAAGCAGTAAGCACTCAGTCGAAGAAATAACATGGCCGATAATTTCCTCTCACAGGAAGAAGTCGATGCCCTCTTAAAAGGGGTCAACGGCGATCAGGACGAACTTTCCGCGCCTGAAGACACCTCGGGAGTCCGCACCTACAACCTGGCGACCCAGGAGCGGATCGTGCGCGGCCGTATGCCGACGCTCGAGATCATCAACGAGCGCTTCGCGCGCCTGTTGCGCATCGGCTTGTTCAACTTCCTGCGCCGCAGCGCCGAGGTCTCGGTCGGCTCGGTGCGCGTCTCCAAGTACAGCGAGTTCATCCGCAACCTGGTGGTGCCGACCAACCTGAACCTAATCCACATGAAGCCCCTGCGCGGCACCGCGCTGATGGTCTTCGATCCGGGTCTCGTGTTCCTGCTGGTCGACAACCTGTTCGGCGGCGACGGGCGTTTCCATACCCGCGTCGAGGGCCGCGACTTCACCCAGACCGAGCAGCGCATCATCCTGCGCATCCTCGACATCGTGTTCGAGGCCTATACCAAGTCGTGGGAGCCGGTGTATCCGATCGAATTCGAGTACATCCGCTCGGAGATGAACACGCAGTTCGCGAACATCGCGACGCCGAACGAAGTCGTGGTATCGTCCACCTTCACGATCGAACTGGGCCCGGTATCGGGCCAGATCCACTTCTGCATGCCGTATTCGATGATCGAGCCGATCCGCGATGCGCTCACCTCGAGCCTGCAGGGCGAGGCGCTGGAAGTCGATAAACGCTGGATCCGCCTGATGACGCAGCAGATCCAGGTGGCCGAAGTCGAACTGGTGGCCGAACTCGGGCACGGCAAGGCGAACTTCGACGAGATCCTCAACATGAAAGTCGGCGACGTGATTCCGATTACGGTGCCGGAAGCGATTTCAGCCACGGTCGATGGCGTGCCGGTGATGGAATGTTCCTACGGCGTCTTCAACGGCCAGTACGCGCTGAAGGTCGAGAAATTGCTGGCCAACAGCGACAGCTTCAAGTAATTCAGGAGAAACACCATGTCTGACAACCAGGACGACCAAATTCTCGACGACGACTGGGGCGCCGCGATCGCCGAGCAGGCCGCCGCCGAAGCCGCCGCGCTGCAGAAGCAGCAGACGGCCAGCGCCGCCGTGTTCCAGGACTTCGGCACCAAGAACCCGCGTCCGGACACCCCGAACGATATCGACTTCATCCTCGACATCCCGGTGCAATTGACCGTGGAACTGGGCCGCACGAAAATCGCGATCAAGAACCTGCTGCAGCTGGCGCAGGGCTCGGTCGTCGAACTCGACGGCCTGGCTGGCGAGCCGATGGACGTGCTCGTCAACGGCTGCCTGATCGCCCAGGGCGAGGTGGTGGTCGTGAACGACAAGTTCGGTATCCGTCTGACTGATATCATCACGCCTTCGGAACGGATCAGAAAATTGAATAAATGATGCCCACGCGCCCACCTGCCTGCCCTCCTGCAATCGATCACGCGCCAAGCTTCCCGGCCACCGGCTGGGAACGGTTGCCGGTCACGCTGCGCAGGGGCGGCGTCAGGGCGCTGCTGGCATCTTGCTTCCTGCTACCGCTGGCCGCCTGCGCGATGCAGCCGGCCGGCAGCAACTCCTCCTCCAGCCAGGCCACGCCGGCAGCCGCACAGCCGGCCACGCCGACCTCTGCTTCCACTCCCGCTTTAACTCCCGCTTCTACTCCCGCTTCTACTCCCATGCAGCGCCAGCAGGATGGCGCCAGCGCCGCCGGCCGCCAGGACAGCGGTGCGCCAGCCACTACCGTGCAGCCGCCCGCACCACGCGCCGCTGCGCAAACCGCCACGCCGGCCGCATCCGGCAGCGGCACGCCTGCCAATACGCCCGTCGCCGAACGCGCCACCACCGTCGGCGAGGTGCCGACCGCTCCCGCCACGGCGCCGACGACGGCGCCCGGCGTCGCCAGCCTTCCCGCCGCGCCGGCCGCCATTCCCGGCACGCCGGCCAATCCGGCGACGATCCCGCAGGGCGCGCCGGGTCCCTCGACCGGCACCCTGCTGCAAACCATCTTCGCCCTCGTCCTCGTGCTGGCCCTGCTGGCGGCGCTGGCCTGGGCGGCCAAGCGCTGGGGCCCGCGCGTGACGGGCAGCTCGGCCAACCTGCGCATGGTCGGCGCCCTCAACATCGGCGGGCGCGAACGCATCCTGGTGGTCGAAGTGGGCGACCAGTGGATCGTCGTCGGTGCGTCTCCGGGCCGCGTGAACGCGCTGGCGACCATGCCGAAAGGCGACTCAGGTGCCAACACCTCGGCCAGTGCGGCGCTGGCCGGCCACGCGCCGTCGGCATCGAATTTTTCCGATTGGCTGAAACAGACGATCGACAAGCGCAATGGGAAATAAGCGAAACAAGCGAATAAGGTAACGCCGTAATGCGAAACACGAAAAAACTCCTGCTGGCAGCCGGCCTGATCCTGCTGCCGCTGGCCGTGCTGGCGGCGCCCGGCGTGCCGGCCTTTACCACCGCGCCAAGCCCCGGTGGCGGCACCACCTACACCCTGCCGGTGCAGACGCTGCTCCTGATGACGGCGTTCACCTTCCTGCCGGCGGCGCTCTTGATGATGACGAGCTTTACCCGCATCATCATCGTCCTTTCGCTGCTGCGCCAGGCGATCGGCACGCAAACCGCGCCGCCGAACCAGGTGATGGTCGGCCTGGCCCTGTTCCTGACCCTGTTCGTGATGGGCCCGACCTTCGACAAGATCTATACGCAGGCCTACGTACCGTTGCAGGAAAACCAGATCCAGATGACGGAAGCCATGAGCCGCGGCGCCGAGCCGCTCAAGGACTTCATGATCAAGCAAACGCGCCAGTCGGATCTGGCCATGTTCGTCAAGATCTCGCGCACGCCCGCCCTGCAGGGCCCGGAAGACATTCCGCTGCGCGTTCTGATCCCGGCCTTCGTCACCAGCGAACTGAAAACCGCCTTCCAGATCGGCTTCGCGATCTTCATCCCCTTCCTGATCATCGACATGGTGGTCGCCTCGGTGCTGATGGCGATGGGCATGATGATGATGTCGCCGGCGGTGATTTCGCTGCCGTTCAAGATGATGCTGTTCGTGCTGGTCGACGGCTGGCAACTGCTGCTGGGTTCGCTTTCCCAGAGCTTCAACTAGGGGAGCGCAGATGACGCCCGAATCGGTCATGACGATGGGCCGCCAGGCCATGGAAATCACGCTGCTGGTGTCGAGCCCGCTGCTCCTGATCGCCCTCATCATCGGTCTCGTGGTCAGCATCTTCCAGGCCGCCACCCAGATCAACGAAGCGACCCTCTCCTTCATCCCGAAGCTGGTCGGCGTCTTCGTCGCCCTCGTGATCGCCGGCCCCTGGATGCTGTCCGTGATGCTCGACTACATGCGCCAGGTGTTTACCGGCATTCCCGGTATGGTCGGCTAGGCGGCCGCGCGCAGTGCTGACGCTGACCTCGCTCGAGATCAACGCCTGGATCGCGGGCCTGCTGTGGCCGCTCACGCGCATCCTCGGCATGCTCGCGTCCGCCCCGCTGTTCGGCCACGCCAGCGTGCCCAACCCCGTCAAAGTCATCCTCGGCGTGCTGCTGGCGCTGATCGTCGCGCCCACCGTGCCGTCCATTCCCGCGGTCGACCCCACCTCTTACGCGGGCCTGCTCATTCTGGTGCAGGAACTCCTGGTCGGGCTGGCCATGGGCTTCGCCATGCGCCTGGTGTTCGCCGCCATCGAATACGCGGGCGAGCTGGCCAGTTCCACCATGGGCTTTTCCTTCGCCTCCTTCTTCGATCCGACCACGCAGGGCCGCTCGGCGGCCATCAGCCAGTTCCTGTCGATGGTGGCGACCATGGCCTTTCTCGCCCTGAACGCGCACCTGGTGCTGCTGGCGGCGCTGACGGAAAGCTTCATCAGTCTGCCGATCTCCGCCACGCCGCTGTCCTCGACCGCCCCGCTGGAACTGGCGCGCCTGGGCAGCCGCATCTTCTCGGCCGGCCTGCAGATCGCGCTGCCGATCATCGCCGCCCTCCTCATCACCAACGTCGCGCTCGGCATCCTGACGCGCGCCGCGCCGCAACTGAACATCTTCGGTATCGGCTTCCCGATCACCCTCGGCGTCGGCATGCTGACCCTCTCGGTGGCCCTGCCCTACCTGAACACGCCGGTGCAGAACCTGTTCAACGAGGGCATCGAGGCCGGGCGCCGGATTCCGCGGGCGGCGGCGGAGCGCGTGCCGCCGGCGCTGGCGCCGCAACGACCCGCTTCCACCTTGCCTTCGCCTGTTCCACCGGCTTCGTAGTATTGGTTCGATCGTTCTGCAATCGATGGAGCCGAGGATGAATGCAAAACGCCCCAAGATCGGGGCGTTTTGCATGCTGCGGCCGCCATCGCGGCCGTGGGGTCGGTCAGCCTGCCTTGCGGCACCGCGCGACGGCAGCGCCCAGAATTCCCAGGCCGATCAGCGCCAGGCTGCCGGGTTCAGGAACCTCATTGGTGATCAGGAAGTTAGCGCCGCCGTAGATTGCCGACGATCCCACAAAACTGGTCAGTGCCGTCTTGGGAGACGAGTTCCAGGCACCTTTTACTTCGGACAATTGGGCCGCCGGCGTGAAGCTATAGCCAGCGTAGCTACTAAGCATTACGGAGCCGCTGAACGTGCTGCCGATCGTATAGGTTTTGCCGGCTTGCAAGGTGATGTCACTGATGTCGGCATAGCGATAGTGGCCGATCAGCGTACCCGCAGTACCGGTACCGACGGTGACACTTGCCAGCAGATTGTTCGATGCGTCCCAGATGCCGACCCAGCTGCTGCTCGACAGGCCATTGTCCTGGAAGTCCCACTGGCCGAGGGCGCCGACGTTCATGTCGCTCTTGGCCTTAAATGACCAACCGAGGGTGCCGGAATAATTGAACGTACTCGAACCGACCGCGGTCAGATCGATGGCGCTGATCGGAGCGGCATTGGCGTGCCCAGCGAAGAGAGTTGCGGTGAGCAGAGCGAGAGCAGCGAGTTTCATCATCATCCTTACATTAAAGAAATTTTTATATACATCCAGCAATTTTCATTCCATGAAAGATTATTTCCTATGTAGAACTCGAATCTTGCTGACGTAAGGCGAACGTATGAAGTAACTGGTGTAAAGTTTTCCGACAGCTAATATTTCACCATATGAAATACGGCCGATCCATTGCCTTGGGCAGCTGCCCCTGCCTATGGCTCCTGCCGCTGTTCCATATCCCCGAACGAATTCTTCTCGCTCCTCATCGCTGACTGGACTATCATGCAATTGTGCAGGCTGTATTTACATGCGCAAATGTCCAGCACACACGAGGGAGAAGCCTTGAATCTGTCGCCGCTGCCACTCGCCGTCTTCGTTGTCGATGCCGATGGCACTATTGCCAGCTGGAACAAGGCCTGCGAAAAGCTCGCCGGCTATACGGCTGCGGACATCCGCAGCAAGCGGCTGGACGAAATCATCGAATTCGATGCCATCGCAGGATCGTCGCCGGCGGTGCCCTTGACCATTGCCGTGCGCGTCGAGCTCGACTCGACCGGCCAGCTGCGCTGCGCCGACGGCCGCTGCCTGCCGGTGCGGATCACGATCGCACCGCAGTCGCTCGATCCCGAACAGACCGGCGCCTTCAGCGTCATCGTCATTCCCCGCGCCGGCCAGGTGCCGCCGCGCTATGCGCTGATCCAGGACTTGCCGACGGCCGACATCATCGAAGGCCTGCCCTGCGTGTTCTACGTGATCGACCAGAGCGGCCATTTGCTGTTGTGGAACCACCAGCTGGAAGCGGCGCTGGAAATGACGAGCGAGGAACTGCCGACCTGCGAAGTGCAGTATTTCTTCGACGAACGAGAGCGCCAGGAGGTCGTGCAGAAGATCCTCGACGCCTTCGAGCACGGCCATTCCTCGCATGAGGCCGAACTGATCGGCAAGCACGGCAAGCGCACCAGCCTGCTCTTTCATTGTGCGCGCACCAGCCTGGGTGACTTGCCCGTCATCTTCGGCACCGGCCTCGACATCAGCGCGCGCAAGCAGACGGAGCAAGGACTGCGGGTGCGCGAGCGCGCCATCTATTCGAGCGTCAACGCCATCGTCATCACCTGCTGCGAGGGCGGCGACAACAAGATCGAGTACGTCAACCCTGCCTTCGAGCAGATGACGGGCTACGCGCTGGCCGAGATCAAGGGGCGCAACCCGCGCTTCATGCGCATCGAGGGCTGCGACGTGGCCGAACACCGGCGCATCCACGATGCGCTGCGCAAACGGCAGAGCGTGCAGGTCATCCTGCGCAACGCGCGCAAGAACGGCGAAGTGTTCTGGAACGATTTACGGATCGACCCGGTGAGCAATATCGATGGCGAGGTGACCCATTTCGTCGCCATCATCAACGACATCACCGAGGCCCGCCATTACGAGCGCCGCCTGCACCACCTGGCCCACCACGACCCGCTGACCGGCCTGGCGAACCGCACCCTGCTGCAGGACGAACTGAAATTCTCGATCGATTTTGCGGTACGCAACAAGGTGCTGGGGGCGCTGGCCTTTCTCGACCTCGATAATTTCAAGCACATCAACGACAACTTCGGCCATGACGCCGGCGACGTGGTGCTGCGCGAGATCGCCGGCCGCCTCAAGCTGAGCGTGCGCGACAACGACACGGTGGCGCGTGTCGGCGGCGACGAGTTCGTCCTCGTGATCAACAACCAGCCGGGCGACGAGCAGCTGGCGGACCTCATCGAACGCATCCGCCTGCGCGTGAGCGCGCCGATCACGGTCGGCGGGCGCGACATCCTGCCCAGCACCAGCATCGGCGTCGCGCGCTTCCCGGTCGATGGCGACACGGTCGACCGCGTGATGCGCGCGGCCGATGCGGCGATGTACCACGCCAAGGCCATGGGCAAGAACAACTGCCAGTTCTATTCGAGCGAGCTGAACCAGATCGTGCACCAGCACCTGATGCTGGAAGCGAGCCTGTCTCGCGCCATCGGCAACCACGAAATGGTGCTCGGCTACCAGCCCAAGGTGGATCTGCGCACCGGCAAGGTCGTCGGCGCGGAAGCGCTGGTGCGCTGGAACCATCCGGAAAGCGGCATGGTGCCGCCCGACCAGTTCATTCCGGTGGCCGAGCAGACCGGGCTGATCGTGCCGCTCGGCGAATGGGTGATCGTCGAGGCCTGCGGCGCCCTCAAGGCGCTGGCCCGGCTCGGCATCGACGACTTCGTGATCTCGGTGAACCTGTCGGCGCGCCAGCTGCGTCAGCGCCAGTTCGCGGCGAGCCTCGCGCGCATTCTCAAGCGCGAAGGCATCGATCCGCGCAACCTGGAGCTGGAAGTGACGGAAAGCCAGCTGATGGATCATCCCGACGAAGCGATGCAGGCCCTGGCCGAACTGAAGACCCTGGGCGTGCGCCTGTCGATCGACGACTTCGGCACCGGCTATTCGAGCCTGTCGCACCTACAGAAATTCCCCGTCGACTTCATCAAGATCGACCGCTCCTTCCTGGGCGAAGTCGCCCACGACGGCCACGCCGTCATCACGCGCGCCATCATCGCGCTGGGCCACAACCTCAAACTGAAAGTGATCGCCGAAGGGGTGGAGACGCTGGAACAGCTGACCTTCCTGCGCGACCACGATTGCGACCAGATGCAGGGCTATTACTTCAGCCCGGCGCTGTCGCAGCAATCGCTCGAAGAGATGGTCTGCAGCGACACGCGCCTGCCGGGCTAGTGGGTTCACTCGACTCGGCCGGGAATGTATGCACACGCGATAACAGCCGTGCTACGATCCCGGATTGCTTCCGAGCGACATCATTCTCATGATTGGTTCAGCATAAGAACGGATACGGAGGACATCACCCAGAGACAGCTTCATGAATTTCGGCACCCGTTGCATCACCCGTTACATCGCTGCGATCCGATGGTTCATTCCCCTCGAAGTGCGGGAAAACGCCACGACCCTGACGCGCGCCCAGAACGTGATCAACGCCGTCGTCATGGCCGCCCTCTCCGGCCCGCTGTACGCCTTCACCTACCATGCGCTCGGCTATACCGCCGCCGGCCGGGTCATCCTGACCTGCTGCGTCTGCATGTTCATCGCGCCCTTCCTGCTGCGCGTCACCAAGAGCATCGTGGTGGCGCGCGAAGTCTTCCTGTGCGCGGTCTTCTTCAATTTCAGCTGGCTGACCTATGCGATGGGCGGCGTCTCCGCGCCGACGGCCGGCTGGATGGTGGTGCCGCCGATGGTCGCCATGTTCCTGGGCGGCTTCAGGACCGCCATGTTCTGGCTCGGCCTGACCTGCGCCACGGTCGTCTTCATCTATTGCCTGCCGCTGCTCGGCATTCCCCTGCCTGAGCACCCGATCGAGGAAATGCGCCTGCTGTTCCTGCTGTGCGACTTCGGCCTCTACATCGTGATCGTCTTCTTCGTGATGCTGTTCGAGCTGACCAAGACGGAAGGCTTCGTCAAGCTCCAGCACGCGCTCGACTTCATCCACGACTATGCAAGTTACGACGGCCTGACCGGCGGCCACAAGCGCAGCCGCATCGCGCGCCTGGCCGAGGGCGAACGCCTCGACGCCCTGCGTGACGGCACGCCGTTCAGCCTGTGCCTGCTCGAGATCGACGGCTTCAAACGCATCAACGCCGAATACGGCCAAGCCGGCGCCGACCTGGTGCTGCGCGAGGTGGCAACCTACGTGCGCGAGCAGCTGGGCGAGACCGGCGCCTTCGGCCGTTATGGCGCGTCGCAATTGCTGCTGCTCCTGCCGGACACGCCCCAGGAAGCGGCGCGGCAGCTTGCCGAACGGCTGCGCGCGGGCGTACGCCAGCTGCGCTTCGGGAACCTGTCGCCGCAGCCGGAGGTCGCGGTGTCGACCGGGGTGGCGCAGTTCCTGCCGGGCGAGACGATCGGCCAGACCATCGCCCGCGCCGACGAAGCCCTGTACCAGGCCGCCGCCGGGACGCAGGCCAATGCCGCGACCGTGGCGGACAGCAGCGTGCAGCTCGACACCCTGACCGGCCTGCCCGGCCGGCGCGTGCTGCGCGACCGCCTCGGCCACGCCATGGCGCGCGCCCTGCGCAACGGCCGTCCGGTCGGGCTGATGCTGCTGCACATGAACCGGCTCGGCGAGATCAACGCCGCCTTCGGGATCGAGGGCGGCGACGCCGTGCTGGCGCAGGCGGCGCGCCAGGTGCGCGACTGCCTGCACGTGGCCGACACCGTGGTGCGCTGGAGCGGCGACGAATTCATCGTCGTCCTGGAAGACCTGGCCGGCGCCGCCGACACCCAGCTGGTGGCGGACCGGATCCTCGAACGCTTCGCCCTGCCGCTGCTCGTGGGCGGACGCGAATGCGCGGTCACGCTCGCCATCGGCATCGCCCTCTTCCCGGCGCCGTCCTGCGACCTGGACGCGCTGCTGGCGCGCGCCGAACGCGCCATGCTGCACGCCCGCAACCGCGGCGGCAACGGCGTCCACCTGTACGGCCAGGACGCCGCACCGGCGCCGAACGCGCGCATGGCGCTGAAGAACGACCTGCGCGCGGCCTTGGGCGCCGAGCAGTTGCTGATCCAATACCAGCCGCAGCGCGAGCTCGCCGGCGGCCGCATCGCCGGCGTCGAAGCCCTGGTCGGCTGGGCCCATCCGGAACACGGTTTGATCGAAGCGGCGCGCCTGATGCCGCTGGCCGAGGAGACGTGGCTGGATCTGCCGATCGGCGAATGGGCCCTGCGCCGCGCCTGCATGCAGAACGCCGCCTGGCGCGCGGCCGGCCTGGCGCCGGTCGCCACCTCCTTGCGCTTGAGCGCCGGCCAGCTCGCCCATCCCGGCATGGCCGAGCGCATCCTCGCCATCGTCAAGGGCAGCGGCATCGATCCGCAGTGCCTGGCGCTGCACGTGAGCGAAGCGGCGCTCGCCGACGATCAACCGCTGCAGCGCGCTGGTTTGGGCCGGCTGCGCCGCGCCGGCATCCGCATCTGCATCGATGGTTTCGGCGCCAGCGCGGGCCTGGGCTACCTGGCGGAGCTCCCGGCCGACAGTCTCAGGCTCGAGCGCGCCTTTGTCGCGCCGCTCGGGCAGCCGCAGCGCAATGAGTGCGATGAGCGCGCCTGGGCGCTGGCGCAATCGGTCGTCGACCTGGCGCACCGCCTGCGCATGCGCGTGATCGCCGACGGCGTCGAGACCGAGGCACAACTGGCCGACCTGCAGGCCATGGGCTGCGATGCCGCCCAGGGCGCCGCCGTGCACGAGCCGGTGGGCGCCGGGAAGCTGGCGCAACTGCTGGCGCAAACGGCCGTCACGGACGCCGTCGCCGCGGCTGAATAGACGGAGAGCGCCATGACGCCCATCCACGAAGTCGTCAACCGCATCGTCTGGGACGTCGACTTCGGCAATGCCGAATTCGTCATCGGCTATTACGACCGCGTCTTCAAGCGCGTGGTGCGCGTCTCCTTCGAGCGCATCCGCATCGAACGCGGCCAACATTTCGGCTTCGACCTGATCGGCAGCGACGGAGAAGCGCGCATGGTGCCCTACCACCGGGTGCGCGAAGTGATCCGCAACGGTCAGCTGGTCTGGAGCCGGCCGACGCCCGACTGAGGCACGGCGGCCGGCGCGACCGGCCACCACTGCGCCACGCCCCAGGCGAATTCCGGCACCAGCAGCAGCCACAGCACCGGCGCCCCGGTCTGCGCCAGCGCCCACACCATCCAGCCCGAGAACAGGAAGCGCGCGGCGCCGTCGTGGCGGCCCAGCACCAGGCTCGGCATGCGCAGGCGCAGCAGCGACCAGACCAGCACCACGCTGCCCAGCAGGCCGCCGATGAACATGTGGAAGGGTGCAAATGCCGGCAGCGCCGCGCCGCCGAGCTGCTGGTTCAGGTGCGACATCAATGCGTGGGCAAACGGCAGCGTCCAGGGCGTGGCGAGCGCGCCGGTGACGACGATGTCGTAGAAGGCGCTGGCGCGCACAAGGCGAAGGTAAGCGGGCAGTTGCATGGCGGTCTCCAGAAGGTGAGACCGCATCATCAACCCTGGAGTACACTCCAGGGTCAAGGCATTTCTGGAGGCACCATGCGCATCGGCGAACTGGCGGCGGCGACGGGCCTGACCCGCGACACCCTGCGCTTCTACGAGGAGCGCGGCCTGCTCGCGGCGCGCCGGCGCGCCAATGGCTACCGCGACTATCCGCCCGAAGCAGTGGAATGGCTGTGCTACCTGCGCAGCGCGCAGGCGCTCGGCTTCACGCTGGCCGATATCGAGGCGGGCATGCCGCTCCTGGCCGATCCGGCGCAGGCCGGAGAAGAGTTGCGCGCGGCGCTGGCGCGTAAACTCGGCGACATCGACGCCCGCATCGCCGGCCTCACGCAGCTGCGCGGCGCGCTGGCTGCCAAACTGGAGGATCTGGGCGCCGATTGCCCGCTGCGGCCTGCCGGTATCGAGGCTACTAGCCCCGATGTTCCCGCAATTAGCCGATATAGTTGAACAGCGACAGCCCCGACATCGTCTTGAACGATTTCTGCGCCGCTTCCAGCGTCTGCTGCTGGGTGGCGTACTGGGAGATCGCCTTGACGATATCCAGATCCTGCAGCTTCGACAGGGTAGCGTCGTACTGGATGCCGAGATCCGAACCCGAGCTGTCGAGGTAGTCGAGTTCCTTCATGCGCGAGCCGACCGAGGCGCGCACCGTCAGGATGTTGTCGAGCGAGGACTTCAGGCCTTCGCTGGCCGTGTTCAGCTTGTTCGACAGGGTCGCGCGGGCGTTGGTGTCTTCGCCGGAATCACGCAGGGCCTTGACCAGGTTGGTCATGGTGGTGAAGATCGATTCCTTTTCGCTCGGCTTGACCTCGAACTTGTCGCCGTTAGCCGGTTCGCCCGTGATCGAGAACGAGGTGCCGTCGAAGGTGATCTGCTTGCCGCTCACGTACGGCTCGTTGGTCGGCAGCGGGCCGGCGGGCGAGCCGCTGTTGTCGACAACGGAATACGTGGTCACGGCCGGCGTGCCCGTTACCGAGAATTGCAGCGTGTAGTTGTGGCCGGTGAGCTTGGTCGCGTCCGACACCGAGCCCGTGACGGCGATCGCCCCGCCCTGGTTGCCGTCGACCATGACGGTCTGGTAGCTGCCGTTGCCGGTACGGTTGTTCTCGAACACGGCGCTGCCCGAGTCGCTGATCGGGATCGAGCGCGAGGAGCCGACCTGCAGCTTGCGCTGGCCCTGGTCGCCCTGGTAGGCCGCGCCGGTCTCGGTCTGGATGAAGGGGATGGTGGTGCCGCGGTAGCCCGAGAACAGGTAGCCGCCGGTGCCGTCCGAGGTGTTGGCCACGCCCAGCAAGTCCTGCATGCGCGCTTCGATCTCGGTGGCGATCATGTTGCGGTCGGCCTTCGACAGGGTGCCGTTGCCGGCCTGGACGACGAGGGTCTGCACGTCCATCAGCAGGTCGCCGCTGTCGCTGAGCGCACCTTCGACCAGGGCCAGCGAGCTGTTCGCGTTCGAACGGTTGGTGGCGTACTGTTCGTTCAGCGATTTCGACTGGGTCACTTCGAGCGCGCGCGCCGAGGCGATCGGGTCGTCGGCCGCGGTCAGCATGCGCTTGTTCGTGGCCAGCTGCATTTGGGTGCGCGCCATGCCGGACTGCAGCGTGTTGAGCTGGGTCGTCGCGTTTTCGTAGATGCTTTTCGTGCTGATGCGCATGTCTTATTCTCCGGCTATCGCGACGCTTAGCGTGCGATCGACAGCAGCGTGTCGAAAATGGTGTTGGCGATCTGCATGACCTTGCCGGCGGCCTGGTAGGCCTGCTGGTACTTCAGCAGATTGGTCGCTTCCTCGTCCAGGTTCACGCCCGAGACGTCCGAGGCCGCGCCCGTCACCTGCTTGAGCAGGGCCTCGCCGGCGCTGGCATTGACCTGCACTTCGCGCGTCTTGTTGCCGACCGCGCTCACCGTCTGGGCAAAGGCCGACTGGTAAGTCGCGCTGCCGCCGTTGAAGATGTTCTTGGTCTGCAGGGCGCCGAGCGCCTGGATGTTGCGGGTGTCGGCGGTGCCGGCGGTATTCGCGCTGACGGTGAACTTGTCGCCCTGCTGCGGCACGCCCGACATCGTCAGGTTCACGCCGCTGAAACTGTAGCTGGCGCCGGCCTTGAACGGTGCGCTGCCGCCGGTGTGGGTGGTGGTGGCGCCGTTGAGCGTCATGGTGACGGAGGCGCCCGCCGGGAAGCCGGTCAGCTGGCCGCCGCCGGCGGCATCGAAGCTGAGCGAGACCGGCAGCGCAGGCGGCGCCGTGAAATAACTGGCGCTGACGCTGCCGGCGCTGATCTGGCCGCTGCCCTTGTTGGCGATCGGGGCGGCGGTGGCGATCGGCGTGCCGGCGGCGATCTGGCCGACGTCGCTCAGGGCCAGGTTGAAGCCGGAGGCGCCGTTCGCGGTCGGACGCACCAGGTAGTTGTCGCCCGAGGAAGCCGTACCGGAAATGGCGAAGTCGACACCGTCGACCTTGACCGTGGTGCCGGCCGCGTTGTAGGGATCGACCTTGGTGCGCTGGTTGTCGGACAGGCGCGTGACAAAGAAGCTGCTGCCGTCGGACTCGACCTTGTAGTCGCTGTCGGTCAGCTTGGTCGGATCGGTGACGGTGGCGCCGACCTTGGCGGTGCCGGCGTTGTCGACCGCCGCGGCCACGTAAGCCGGGGCCTGCACGAAGAAGTCCTTGCCCTGCTGGCCGGCGCCGTCGATGCCGAGCTTGTGCTGGGCGTTGAAGGTGAAGGCCATGCCGATGGCCAGGCGGCCGATGGAATTCTGCACGCGGTCGAGGGTGCCGCTGCGGAACTCGAGAAGGCCGCCCAGTTCGCCGCCGGTCACGGCGTTTTCCGGCAATTGGGTGACCTTGTCGCCGGTGACATAGCCGACGGTGACGCGCGTGAGGTCGGTCGGCGTCTTCATGGTCGCCAGCTGGAAGGCCTGCTGGCCCACGACCAGCGGCTGGCCGTTGCCGATCGAGACGTTCAGCGCATTGTTGCTGCCGGGGGTGACCGATGCCTTGACGTGCTTGTTCAGTTCCATGACGAGCTGGTCGCGCTGGTCGAGCAGGTCGTTCGGCTGGCGCTGGGCGGTCGAGCCGTAGGAGCCGATCTTCGCGTTGATCTCGGCGATCTGCTTGGCGTAGGTGTTGATCAGATTGACGTTCGATTCGATCTGGCTGTTCACGCCCTCGCCGATTTCCTCCAGGCGCGCGTCGATCTGCTGGAAGCTGGCCGCCAGCGTTTCCGAGGACGACAGCAGGGCCTGGCGCGACGGGATCGAAGCGCCGTTGCCGGTCACGTCCTGCACGCTCGAGAAGAAATTCTGGATCGCCGGCGACAGGCCGGAGGTGGTGTCGGCCAGCAGGTTGTCGATCTGGCTGATCTGGGCGTAATAGGCGTCGAGCGAGCCCGTCGAGGCGGTGGCCGTGCGCACCTGGTTGTTCAGGAAATCGTCGCTGTAGCGCTTGATTTCGGCCACCTTGGTGCCGGTGCCGACGAAACCGACGCCGGTCTCCATCGTGATCGACGTCGCCTGCACCACGCCCTGGCGGCTATAGCCTTCCACGTTGGCGTTGGTAATGTTATGGCCGGTCGTCGTCAGCGCGGTTTGCGCTGCGTACAATCCGCTTTTGCCGATGCTGAGGAGGTTTCCGGACATGTTTTTCTCTAGGTGACTTTTCTTCTACGGCAGGCCGCGCAAAAACTTGAGCGTTGATTACCGGTCGTGATTTTTACGTCAATGTTTATGCCAACGAGTTCTTGATAATCTTCGACAGCTTGGCGGCGTACTGCGGATCGGTCGCGTAACCGGCGCGCTGCAGGCCGTGCGCGAAGGCCGAGGCGTCGCCGGCGTGATCCAGCACCTTCTCGTAGCGCGGGTTATTCGCCAGCATGCGCGCGTAATCCTTGAACGAATCGGCCGGCGTATCGTAGGCGCGGAACTTCTCCACCTTCTGGCGCGCCACGCCGTTCACGTATTCGGTGGTCACAGCGGTCGCGACCTTCCCTTTCCAGTTCGGCCCGGCCTTGATGCCGAACAGGTTGTTGGCGTTGCTGCCGTCGGCATTGCGGATCATGCGCTTGCCCCAGCCGGTTTCCAGCGCCGCCTGGCCGAGCATGAACTTGGCCGGCACGCCGGTGACGGCTTCCGCCTCGGCCGCGTGCGCGCCCAGCTTTTCCTGGAAGGCGCGCACGTGCGGCGCCTGGCTGCGCCCGCTCGCGCTCAGGCCGTTGGTCTGGATCGCGCCTTCCATGCCCTTCAGCGGGCCGAGGTTCTTCGGCAGCATCGGGATGTCGAGCGCACTCGCCGCGCCATTGGTGCCATTAGCACCGTCAGTGCCAATGGCCAGGGCCTTGGCGTCCGTCTGGCTGGATAACTGGCGCACCAGCACGTCGGCCAGGCCCATGCCGCGCTTGGCCATGTTCTGGCTCAGCTGCTGGTCGAGCATCGAGGTGAACATCTTGGTCTGCTGGTTGTCCATCAGCCCCTCCGAGGGCGTGGCGTCGCGCATGCTCTTCATCATCTGGTTGATGAAGAGCGCCTCGAACTGCTGGGCGGCGCCGCGCGTGGCTTCAAGCGACCCTGCCTTGGCCGAACGCTTTAGGTTGCCGAGGCCCTGGGTGTCGAGCGCGAAGCTGCTGCTGACGTCGTGGCGGGAGGGAGTCATGGACATGGCTGGCCCTTAGATGATTTCGAGTTCGGCGCGCAGCGAGCCGGCGGCCTTCAGGGCCTGCAGGATGGCCAGCAGGTCTTGCGGGGTCGCGCCGATCGAGTTCATCGCCTTGACGACTTCGGCCAGCGAAGCGCCGCCTTTCACCAGCAGCACCTTGCCCGGATCCTTCTTCACTTCCACGGCGGCAGCGGCCGTGCTTGGGTCGGCACCGACCGTCACCGACAGGTTGCCGTGCGAGATGGCGCAGGTATCCAGGCGCACGGCCTGGTTCATCACGACGGAGCCGGTACGGGCGTTGAGGATCACCTTGGCGCTGGCCGCGGCCGGCTTGACTTCGATGTTTTCCATCATGCCGATGAAGCTCACACGCGCGTCCGACGAGGATGGCGTGCGCACGCGGATCACGCGGCCGTCCAGGGCCGTGGCGGTGCCGACGCCGAACTGGTCGTTCAGGGCGGCGACGACGCGGCTGGCGGTGGCGAAATCGGTGGTGTTCAGTTCCAGGCGGATCTGGTTGTTCTCGCCCAGGTTCGAGGCGACGGCCTTTTCCACCGTGGCGCCGGCCGAGATCTTGCCGACCGCCAGGTGATTCACCTGCACCTGCGCGCCGCCGGCGGATGCGCCCACGCCGCCGACCAGCACGTTACCCTGGGCCATGGCGTACACCTGGCCGTCGGCGCCCTGCAGCGGCGTCATGAGCAAGGTGCCGCCGCGCAGGCTTTTCGCATTGCCGATCGAGGACACCGTGATGTCGATGTTCTGGCCCGGCTGGGCAAAGGCCGGCAGCGAGGTCGTGACCATCACGGCGGCGACATTCTTCAATTGCAGCTGGCCGGCCGGCGGCAGGTTGACGCCCTTCTGCTGCAGCATGGCGATGATCGACTGCACCGTGAACGGGGTCTGGCTGGTCTGGTCGCCGGTACCGTCGAGGCCGACCACGAGGCCATAGCCCGACAGCTGGTTCTGGCGCACGCCGGCGATGCTGGCCATGTCCTTCAATCGCTCGGCGTGAGCGGCTGGGGTGATGGCGGTCAGGGCGGCGCAGAGGGCCAGCAACGGGAAAGCGAAACGCATGATCGATCCTTGAATCAGAATGGCAGCAGGGACTGGAAGAAACGCGACATCATCGAATTGACTTCGGCGCGGTCGATCCGGCTGTTGGTGCGGTATTCGACACGGGCGTCGGCGACCAGGGTCGACGAGACGACATTGCCGTTCTGGATGGTGTCGGGGCTGACCATGCCCGAGAAGCGGATGAACTCGATGCCCTTGTTCATCGCGACCTGCTTCTCGCCGGCGACGATCAAATTACCGTTCGACAGCACTTCGGTGACGGTCACGCCGATGGTGCCGGTGAAGGCATTGCTCGCGCTCTGGTTGTCGCCGTCGGCGAACTTGATGCCGCCTTCGGTCGCCACGTTCGCGCCCAGCTTCGATTGCAGCGGGCCCGGCAGGCCAAAGCTAGCGCTGCCCGACTTGTTGCCCGAGCTGTTGCCAGCCTTGTTGGCCGAGGTCTTCTCGACGATGTTGATCGTCAGCAGGTCGCCGATCTGGCGCGCGCGGCGGTCTTCGAACATCGGACGGTAGCTGCGCGCGTTGTAGATGGCGCCGTCGGTCGGCGGCGCGAGCTCGGCCAGCGCCGGACGCGCGCTGCGCGTTTCCTGAACGATGGTGCTTGGCGTGACGGCGCAACCGGCCAGGGCCGCAAGGATGAGCGAGAAGATCAGTGTTTTCATAGCTGGGACAGTTTTTGCAGCATCTGGTCGGACGTCGTAATCGCCTTGCTGTTGATCTCGTAGGCGCGCTGGGTCTGGATCATGTTGACCATTTCCTCGACCACGTTGACGTTCGAGGTTTCGACGAAACCCTGCATCAGCACGCCGGCGCCGTTGGTGCCCGGAGTGTTGGCGTTGGGGTTGCCGGATGCGGTCGTTTCCAGGTACAGGTTCTCGCCCTTCGATTCCAACCCGGCCGGGTTCACGAAGGTCATCAATTGCAGGTTGCCGATTTGCGTGGTGGCGGTGCTGCCGGCGACCTTGATCGAGACGGTGCCGTCGCGGCCGACCGTGATCGATTCGGCGTTCGCCGGCACGGTGATCGGCGGCTGCACCGGATAACCGCTGGAAGTGACGAGGGTGCCGTTGGCGTCGGTCTGGAAGGAGCCGTCGCGGGTATAGGCCTGGGTGCCGTCAGGCAGCAGCACCGGGAAGAAACCCGCGCCGTTGACCATCACGTCTTTCGAGTTGCCCGTCTGCTGGGGATTACCCTGGGTGAAGATGCGTTCGGTCGAGACGGCGCGCACACCGGTACCGAGCTGCAGGCCGGACGGCAGATTGGTTTGCTGCGAGGATTGGGCGCCGGGCTGGCGCACGGTCTGGTACAGCAGATCCTCGAACACCGCACGCGAACGCTTGAAGCCGTTGGTGCTGACGTTGGCGAGGTTGTTGGTGATGACGTCGAGGTTGGTTTGCTGCGCCTCGAGGCCGGTCTTGGCGATATACAGCGAACGAATCATGGGTTTCTCCTAAGGGCGACAGACGAGAGCCGCCGCGTATAGGAGAATTATGCTGGAGAAACACTTAGTTCAAAGCAAGGATCTGACTGGCTTTCGCGGCGTTATTCTCGGCGTTCTTCATCAGGCTCATTTGGGTTTCGAAGGATCTTGCCAGGCCGATCATTGACACCATGGCATCGACGGCGTTCACGTTGCTGCCCTCCAGCGCGCCGCCGGCGACGCGCACGTTCGGATCGATCTGGGCCGGGGCGCCATCCTTCAACCGGAACAGGCCGTCGTCGCCGCGCACCAGATCCTTCTCGGGCGGGTTCACCAGCTTGATACGGCCGAGGATCACCGGCGCGGCCGGGCGCTCGGCGTTCGACACCGTGGAGATGGTGCCGTCGCCGCCCACCGTCACGGTAACGTCGGGCGGAATCGTGATCGGGCCGCCCTCGCCCGCGATGGTCTGGCCGCCGGTCGTGGTCAGCACGCCGTTCGGGCTCATCTGCAGGGCGCCATTCCTTGTGTACGCTTCGCTGCCGTCCGGATTCTGCACGGCGATCCAGCCCGGGCCCTTGATGGCGACGTCGAGGTCGCGGCCCGTCATCTGCAGCGGGCCGGAAGAGAAATCGGCGCCGACGGTGTTGTTGACGACGAAGGTACGGGTCGGGAGGCCTTCGCTTTGCACGGGCACGGCGCGGAAGGTGTCGAGCTGGGCACGGAAACCTGTGGTGTTCAGGTTGGCCATGTTGTTCGAGGTCGTGGCCTGCTGCTCGAGGATGTGCTTGGCGCCGGAGGCGGCCGTGTAGATCAAGCGATCCATTTATTGTTCCTTGTTCGTGCCGTTTTCAAGCGTTTCGATGTGCGTTCGTTGGTACGCGGGCATGCCCGCCCTACGTTACGCGACGGCCAATGGGGTCAATCGAAACGGTGGTGCACCGTAGGGCGGGCATGCCCGCGTTTCACGGCATGCCTACCCTACGCCATCACCTTATCGATTAACGCATGCTCACCAACGTCTGCAACACCGAATCCTGCGTCTTGATGGTCTGCGCATTCGCCTGGTACACGCGCTGCGCGGTGATCATGTTGACCAGCTCGGCCGTCAGATCGACGTTCGAGGTTTCCACCGCCGACGACTGCATCACGCCGAAGCTGCCCGAGTTCGGCGTGCCGATCAGCGGGGTGCCGGAATTGGCCGATTCGGCCCAGGCGTTGTTACCGAGCGGCTCGAGGCCGTTGCTGTTGGC
The DNA here is from genome assembly GCF_001424165.1 of Massilia sp. Leaf139. Classification (GTDB taxonomy): domain Bacteria; phylum Pseudomonadota; class Gammaproteobacteria; order Burkholderiales; family Burkholderiaceae_D; genus Telluria. Next base: position 359,599 of record NZ_LMOJ01000024.1, on the reverse strand, counting down.
GAAGTTCGCCAGCACGACCTGGCCCAGGGGCTTCGACTGGCCATTGCTGTACTGGCCCAGGATGATGCCTTCCTTGCCGATCGAGAAGCGCTGCAGGTGGCCGGCCGTGTAGCCGTCCTGCACCAGCTTCTTGTCGCTGGTCGCGGTGCCGTATTGCGTGGTGCCGGTAAAGGCCAGTTCCATCGACTGGGTCTGTTCCGCGCCGGTCGACGGGAAGATCGGCAGGTCGACGGTGAACTTGCCGGCGTTCGCGGTGGTCGCCGCGTTCAGCGCGCCGTTCTCGTCGAAGCGCAGGGTGCCGACCGGCACGGCCGGCACCTTGACCGAGGCCAGGATCGCCTTGTCGACCAGATCCGGCGTGCTGCCGGCCACCAGGGCGGCATCGCCGCCGGCGGCGACGATCGCGGCCCGGGCGGTCGCGTCGGCGCCGGCCGCGCCGGCTGCATTGGAGACGGCGCCCGAGGCAGCGGCGGCATAGGTGGCCAGGGCCGCCGAGATCGTCGCGGCGACCGGCGGCACGGCCTTCGTTGCCGCATCCCAGGCAGCGCGCGCGTTGGCGACGCCCGTGTCACCCTGGGCGGCCTGCGCCACCTTCAGGTTCGTCACTTCGGTGCCGTCGTTGGCCGCGTAGATGTCCCAGGTGCCGGAACCGTTCTTCACGTAGAAGGTCGACAGCACGTGCGGGTTGCCGAGCGTGTCATACACGTCCACCGGCGACTGCTTGTTGTAGGTGTTCGGATCGGTGGCGTCGAACGGGGTCACGGTCGGCGCGGCAACGCGCGAGTCGAGGTTCATCTCGATGCCCACCTTGGTGGTCGAGACCGGTTTGATGTCGCTGGTGCTGATCTGCACGGGCGTCGGCGCGCCGGCCAGGATCTCTCCGCTCGGGCCGGTGCTATAGCCGGTTAGCTTGGCGCCCTGGGCGTTCGTCATGTAGCCGTCCTTGTCGAGCGAGAACTGGCCGTTGCGGGTGTACTGCACCATGCCCGAGGAAACGGTGCGGAAGAAGCCCTGGCCGTTGATGGCGACGTCGAGCGAGTTGTTCGAGGATTCGATATTGCCTTGGGTGAACTGCTGGGCAATGGTCGACACCTTGGTGCCGATACCGGCCGTCACGCCGCCGGCGCCGTTGAGCGAGCTGGCATACACGTCGGCGAACTGCGCCTGCGCGCCCTTGAAGCCGACGGTGCTGGCGTTGGCGATGTTGTTACCGATGACGTCCAGCGATTTGGCTGCGCCGTTCAAGCCGCTCAGGCCTTGTTGGAAAGACATGTGATGCTCCCGGAAAGTATTGGGGTCGTAATTAGAGAACTTGCTTGATGTCGGCGAGGGTGATCGCCCCTTTGCCTGCGAGGTTCACCTTGACCCCGTCTTTGGTATTCGTGCTGACGCTGGCGACCGTGTCGAGCGTCAGGGCTTTCACGTCCGTCAGCGGCTGGCCGCCTTGGGTGGCCACCACGCGGAAGCTGTACTTGCCGTCGGCCAGGGTGGCGGCGTCGACGCTGTCGCTGCTGCCGTCCCAGGCCAGCGGCATCGCGCCCGCCTCGGCCGACCCGAGCTCGATCGTCGCCACGTCCTTGCCGGTGCGCGGATCGGTGACGATCACCTGCACGTTGTCGGCAGCGGTAGCCAGCTCGACGCCGAACACCGACTTGCCGCCCGAGAGGTTCAGGGTGCTGCCTTCGACCAGCACGCCGTGGCCGATCAGGCTGGTGGCCGACATCGCCTCGGTCGACTGGTAGCTCGACTTCAGCGATTCCAGCGTCTCGTTCAGTTTATTGACGCCGGTGACGGTCTGCAGCTGGGCCAGCTGGCTGGTGACCTGGGCGTTGTCGAGCGGGTTCAGCGGATCCTGGTTCTTCAGCTGGGTGACCAGCAGGGTCATGAACTTGTCGGTGTCGGCCTGGACGCTGTCGGTCGACTCCTTCTTCTTGGCGTTCATGGTCGACATCAGGTCGGTGATCGACGTGCCGGCGGCGGCGTTGACGGTGGACATTGTTCAGTACTCGCTTGGATTATTGACCGAGGGTCAGGGTTTTCAGCAGCATGCTCTTGGCCGCGTTCATCGTTTCGACGTTGTTCTGGTAAGAACGCGAGGCCGACAGCATGTTCACCATCTCGTCCACCGGGTTCACGTTCGGCATCGTCACATAGCCCTTGTCGTCGGCCATCGGGTTCTTCGGGTCGTAGACCTGTTTCATCGGCGACGGATCGTCGACCACTTCCTTGACCTTGACGCCGGTGCCGCCGGTCTGCATCGGTACGGCTTCGAAGACGACCTGCTTGGCGCGGTAGGCCTCCCCCGTGGCGGAGGTGGCGCTGTCGACGTTGGCGAGGTTGCTGGCGACCGTGTTCAGGCGCTGGGCCTGGGCGCTCATGGCCGAGCCGGAGACATTGAAGATATTGAAGAGCGACATGGTAATTATTGACCGTTCTGGATCGCCGCCATCAAGCCGCGGATCTGGTGGTTGATCATCGTGATGCCGGCTTCGTAGCGCAGCGCGTTGTCGGCGAACTGGTTGCGCTCGACATCCATGTCGACCGTATTGCCGTCCACTGCGCCCTGCACCACGCCGCGGTACAGCACCGGGGTGCCGTCGGGCAGCGCCTTGCCGTCCGCCGCCGGCTGGACGTGGCCTTTATTCGTGGCTGCCAGCGGAGCGGCAGCGCCTGGGGCTTTTGCCAGGGCACCCTGCATGGCGCTGGCGAAATCGATGTCGCGCGCCTTGAAATTGGGCGTGTCGGCGTTGGCGATATTCGACGCGATCAGTTCCTGGCGCTGGGCGCGCAGGGACAGCGCGGATTCGTTGAAGCGTAAGTAGTTGTCGAGTTTGCCGATCATGCCGCCTCCGGGCCGATTTCTTGTTGGGACAGCGTGAATCATACGTTTGGGCAACACCACCCAATCGAAGGATCAGGCCGCCAATACCCCTCCTATTCAAAGTTTCGCTACGGCATCAACACGCCTAAGATGGCAGCCATCACGAAAGGCTGATCATTCATGTTCAAGAATTTCAAGCTGTTCTCCCTGTTGTTGTTGGCCGCACCCCTGGCGCTGGCGCAGAACGGCGCGCGCCAGGACGGCGCCGCGCTGCGCAAGCTCGCCGAAGGCTATCTCCAGGCGCAAAGCGCCGGATTGCCGGGCAAGGTCACGATCAAGGTCGGCGCGGTCGACCCGCGCCTGTCGCTGGCCGCTTGTCCGGCGCCGGAAGCTTTCCAGCAGCCGGGCGCCCGCCCCTGGGGCAAGACCACGGTCGGCGTGCGCTGCACGGCGCCCGTCTGGTCGATGTTCCTGCAGGCCCAGGTGAACGTCATCGCCGACTACGTCACCGCTGCCGTGCCGCTGGCCCAGGGCCAGGCGATCGACGCCAGCCAGCTGACGACCGTACAGGGCGACATCGCGGCCATGCCGAACGGGATCATCACCGACACGGCGCAGGCGATCGGCCGCACGCCGACGGTCTCGCTACCCGCCGGTGCCCCGCTGCGCCTGGATGGGTTGAAGAGCAAGCCGGTGGTGCAGCAGAACCAGGCCGTGCGCGTCGTCTCGCGCGGCGAGGGGTTCTCGGTTTCCGGCGAAGGCAAGGCGATCGGGAATGCCGGCGAAGGCCAGATCGTGCAGGTGCGCACGCCGCGCGGGGCGATCGTCAGCGGCACCGCGCGCGCTGGCGGTATTGTCGAAGTGGCATTGTAAGAAGGACTTGCAGCAGGCCTGGCGGCAAGGCCGGGCTTGTCTTTGAAAAAACTTCTTTGTTTTGGGTTCTGCGCTAAAGTTTGTGGCCGAACAGCCGTTACACACTGCAGATCCCGGAGTTCCTGCTCCGAACAGAGAAGGATAGTGCTGTGAAAATTAACGATACCCTCAAGGGCCAACAAGCCCAACAGCTTCAGAACACCCCGGCAGCGAACGCCAAGCAGGCCGAAAAGGCTGCCGCAGCGGCCGCCCCGACCCAGACGCAGACCGACAGCGTGCGCCTGTCGTCGCAGGCGCAAGGGGCCAGCGGCACCTCGTCGAGCTCGCAAGTATTCGACGCCAAGAAAGTTGAACGTATCAAACTTGCAATTGCCGATGGGCAGTTCCAAGTGAATTCCGAAAGGATCGCGGACGGCCTGCTCGATACCGTGCGCGACCTGCTCCACTCACGCAACCGATAACGACCCATGACCCGTCCGAACGCCACCCTCCCCGCCGAACACGAGCGCATCGCAGCGCTGGTCGAACTGATGAAGCAGGAGCAGCAATTGCTGGTGGCGGCGGACGCGGACGCGCTGGGAGCGCTCACGCCACGCAAGGTGGCGCTGGTGCAGGAGCTGGCCCAACTGGCGCACCAGCGCCATGCCGCGCTGGCCGGCGCCGGCTTCATGGCCTCGGAAGCGGGCATGGAACCGTGGCTGGCGGCGCAGGGCGACGAAGCCGCGCGCACTGCCTGGACGGGCTTGCTGGCGCTCACCGCCGACGCCAAGGAACTGAACCGGGTCAACGGCATGCTGATCAACCGGCAGATGGCACATAACCAGACCGTGTTGAATGCCTTGCGTACGCCCACGGCGGCGCCGGAGTCGACCCTGTATGGGGCGAAGGGACAGACTTTCGGGACGGCGCCGTCGCGGCGCTTCGTGCTCGGTTAAATATCGATAACACGGCCGCCGATGCGGCCGTTGTTGTTTTTGGAATCAAACTTCGCCTCCAATCGATTGTGCGCTGAACGCGTGGGCGGCGCACAAGCCGCGTGGATGCGGGCCGAAGGGTGGAGCCGACCACCCTACTTGCTGTAACGCAAGCTCCATCACTTCTAACAAGCGGAAAGTATTCCTGATTGTCATCAACTGACGGAGGAATCCATGCACCGCACCGCCCTCGCTTCCCTGCTCCTGGCCGCCGCCCTGCCCGCCCTGCCCGCCCAGGCCGACACTGCCGTCACCATCACGCCCGAGCGCGCCGCCCTCGGCAAGCGCGACGACGTGTTCGTGACCGTCACGCTCACCAATACCGGCAGCGCGCCGGAACGCATCCTGAGCGCGCGCACGCCCTTCGGCCCGGCCGAATTCGCCCTGTTCGACATCACCCGCGACGGCCAGCCGGTGCGCTACCTGGGGCGCGAGGTCAAGCGCCCGGTGCCGCGCGCAGCGGACTACATGCTGATGGCGCCTGGCGAAAGCCGCAGCGCCCGGGTCGAACTCTCGCGCTCCTACGACATGGCCGCCACCGGCGCCTATGCCGTACGCTACCGCGGCGCGGCGCCTGCCGCCGCCCTGCAGGCCGGCGCCATCACCTCGAACACGGCCGCCATCTTCATCGAAGGCCGCCTGCCGCGCGGCACCAGCACGCCGCTGCTGGCCGCGCCGACGGCGCCGAGCCTGTCCTACGCCCAGTGCTCGAACGCCCAGCAGGACACGATCGCCGAAGCGGTCGCCGCCGGCAGCGCGATGGCGGCCAACGGCTTGGCGTATCTCACCAGCGGCAAGGAGCAGGGCCAGCGCTACCTCAACTGGTTCGGCGCCCTCGACGCGGCGCGCCAGGCAACGGTCAACAAGAACTTCGCGGCCATCAAGGACGCCTTCGAAACGAAACCGGTGAAGGTCGATTGCGGCTGCGACGAGGATTATTTCGCCTACGTCTATCCCTTCCAGCCCTACACCATCTATGTCTGCAACGCCTTCTGGACGGCGCCGATGACGGGCACCGACTCGAAGGGCGGCACCATGCTGCACGAGATGAGCCACTTCGACATCGTCGCCGGCACCGACGACCACGTGTACGGCCAGCAGGGCGCGGCCGAGATGGCACGGACGGCGCCGCAACGCGCGATCAACAATGCGGATTCGCACGAATACTTTGGCGAAAACACGCCGCCGCTGAATTGATTCGACCTGTGTCAATACGCGCTAGCACGACGGGGAAAAGAAATCCAGCGAAGCACAAAGTAAATGCATGATTGTTACTTTTTCGCAAACGCATGCCACACACAATCCGAATTGCATTGCTGTCAGCTCATGAATTCGCCAGTATGGGGGTGAGTTTTCGTTAGATTGAAGTCAAGGTTTATGCGGAAACTCATCAAAAGAAGGGCCGATACGGCCCCGACAAACCACATACGGAGAAGACACATGAGCAACAGCATCTGGAAGTCGGTATTCGGTATCGCAGCACTTGGCATCGCAGTTGGCGCACAGGCAGGATCGAACGGCGTGAAGGTGGACGTGGCGCTCGACAAGAGCACGCTCGGCCCGAGCGACGACGTGGTGGTGAAGGTGACCCTCACCAACACCTCGTCCACGCCGCAATACGTGCTCAAGGCGCGCACGCCCTTCGAAGGCCTGTCGGCGCCCTTGTTCGACATCACCCGCGACGGCGCCAAGGTTGCCTACACGGGCGCCCTGATCAAGCGCGGCAAGCCGACCCAGGCTGACTACTACCTCCTCAAGCCGGGCGCTTCGCACACGGTGAAGGTCGAGCTCTCCTCGCTGTACGACATGAGCGTCAGCGGCGACTATGCGATCAAGTACCGTACCGCCTCGCCGGATCTGTTCCTCGCCGCCGACAACGGCCGTGCCCGCGCCGCCGCGGCCGGTGCCGCCGACATCGGCGAACTGCAGTCGGACGCGGCCCGCGTCTACATCGAAGGCCGCCTGCCGCGCGGCGCCGAGTCGCCGATCATGCAGGCGCTCAAGCGTCCCGACGGCGGCGGCACCGTCTCGCCGATGGGCCTGAGCTACGCCTCCTGCACGGCTTCCCAGCAGAGCACGATCGCTTCGGCGATTTCGGCGGCGAAGACGATGAGCAACGGCTCGGTCAGCTACATGGCCAAGACGACCATGGGCCCGCGTTATACCAAGTGGTTCGGCGCCGTCAATTCCACCCGCCAGGCGCAAGTCAAGGCGAACTTCGCGGCGATCAAGGATGGCTTCGACAACAAGAACGTCGTCGTCGACTGCAGCTGCAAGCAGAGCTACTACGCCTATGTGTACCCGACCCAGCCGTACAAGATCTATGTCTGCAAGGCCTTCTGGACGGCGCCGCTCACCGGCACCGACTCGAAGGGCGGCACCCTGGTGCATGAGATGAGCCACTTCGACGCCGTCGCCGGCACCGACGACAACGTGTATGGCCAGAGCGGCGCCGCCAGCCTGGCGATCAGCAATCCGGCCGCCGCCGTGCAGAACGCCGACAACCACGAGTACTTCGCCGAGAACACCCCGGCGCTGAACTAATCGGTCGGCAGCGATGAACGCCGCGGCCTCATGCCGCGGCGTTTTTCATTTCATGTTGTAGATGAAGGAAACGGGCCGCGCGCCGAATTCGAGGGGCTTGTCGAGCTGCTTGAGGTCGGCCAGCACCGGGCCGTTGTAGCCGATGTGGTAGTTGTGGCGGCCCTTGACGAAGGCATAGCTGTGCGTGATGTCGATCGTGTTCATCAGCATCTTGCCCGGCTCGAGCGGCTGGTAATCCGCGCCCGTCAGCGCGGCGCGCTTGACCATCTTGCCCGTGTACTTGAGCGGCTTGCCGCCGGCGTCGCGCACGTCGAAACGGGCGCCCGTCAACTCGTTGCCCGCCGCCAGTTCGCGCGGAATCCAGACCGTGGTCTTGCCCTGGTTGGTGAAGGTCAGTTCCACCAGCACCTTGCCGGGCGGCGTTTCGATGTCGATGCTGTGCTTGACGCTCACGTTCGGTTCTCCGGCAGCGCCCGCGAGTTGGGGCAGGAAGCTCGCCGCGCCGAGGGCGGCCAGCAGGATCAGTCTGCGCTGCATTGTCAGCTCCGTATGGTTGTGTCGCTTATTGTACGATGGACGTAGGGTGGACTCTCCGAGCCACGCGGTGATACGTACCGGCTCCGATTTCGTGCTCGGCGATCTCGCTGTCGCGTATCAACGCGTGGGCGGAGGATCCGCCCACCCTACATCGCCGCTAAAATCGTCACGGCCACGCGCCGGTTCCGCGCCCTGCCCGCCTCGTCCGTATTCGGCGCCAGCGGCCGATTCGCCGCATGCCCCACCGCCGTCAGCCGCCCTTCCGCCACCCCGCTGTCGATGAACAGGCGCACCACGCTGCTCGCGCGCGCGCTCGACAGCTCCCAGTTCGAGGGAAAGGCCGGATTGGCGATCGGCAGGTTATCGGTATGCCCTTCGACTTCGATCGCATGCGGCTCACCCTTGAGCAAGGAGGCCACCGTGCCCAGCGTCGTGCGCGCCTCGCCGCCGAGCGCCGCCTGCCCTTCCTCGAACAGCACCTTGGCATTGATCTCGACCGTGACGCCGCGCGCGGTCTGGGTCACGCGCACCTGCCCGTTTTGAATCAGCGGCGCCAGCGAGGCGTTCAGCTCGCGCGCCAAGGTGTTCAGGCGTTCGCGTTCGCGCCGCGCCGCTTCCGCCCGCTTGCGCGCGATGATGCTCGTGAGGGGAAGCTGTTCGATGGTGGAGCTGGCCTGCGGCACTTCGGGACGGCCGCCGAAGGCATCGCCCAGCGCGTCCGACAGCGCCTTGTACTTGCCGGTGTTGACCACCGAGATCGCATACATGACGACGAAGAAGGCGAACAGCAGCGTGATGAAATCGACGTAGGAAATCAGCCAGCGCTCGTGGCTCTCGCGCGTGTGGTCGTCGTCGTCGTAGCGTTTGCGCGCCATCTCAACGCTTCGCCAGCAGGCTGGCCACGCGCTCCTCGACCACGCGCGTGTGGTTGCCGCTCGCCAGGTCGTGGAACACCTCGAGCAGGATTTCGTATTGCGCCACCTGATCCGACACGATCGCCTTGAGCTTGTTCCCGACCGGCAGGAAGAACAGATTGGCCAGGCCCACGCCGTACACGGTCGAGACAAAGGCCACCGCAATGCCCGAACCCAGGCGCGACGGGTCGCTTAAATTTTCCATCACGTGGATCAGGCCGAGTACGGCGCCCAGGATGCCGATCGTCGGCGCATAGCCCGCCGCCGCTTCCCAGATGCGCGCGGCCTGGCGCTCGGCGAATTCGAAGGCGGTGATTTCCGTTTCCAGCAGGCCGCGGATCTTCTCGGGCGCGATGCCGTCGACCACGAGGCGCAGGCCTTTCTGGACGAACGGATCCTTGGTCGCCATGTACTGCTCGAGCGAAAGCAGGCCGTCGCGCCGCGCCGTGTGGCTCCACAGGGCGATCTCGCGCGACAGCGGCTGGCGCCGGCTTTTGGGCGGAAAGAACACCCAGCGCAGCATTTGCACGCCGCGGCGGAAGGTGCGGGCTTCGGACTGCAGCAGCACGGCGCCGAAGGTGCCGACCACGACGATGGCAAAGGCCGCCGGTTGAATCAGGGAGGCAAAACGCCCACCGTCGAGCGTATGCCCGACGACGAGTCCCGCGAGGGCGAGGGCCAGCCCGATCAGGCTGGCGAAGTCCACAGCTTTTCCTTGAGCGAAGCGCGCAGGCGGGCCACCGCCTGGGTATGCAGCTGGGAGACGCGCGACTCGGACACGCCGAGCACCGCACCGATTTCCTTCAGGTTCAGCTCTTCCTCATAGTAGAGGCCCATCAGGATCTTTTCGCGCGGCGGCAAGGAGTCGATGGCGTCGATCACGGCCGAGCGGAAGTCGGTGTCGAGCAGCGCGCGCAGCGGGTCGTCCTCGTCCACCGCATAGCGGTCGAGGAAGCTGTCGTTGCCGTCCTCGTCGTGGAAGTCTTCGTAGTACACGAGTTGGTGGCCGCCGCCTTCGAACAGCATTTCCTGGTATTCGGAGAGCGGGATGTCGAGCGACTTCGCCACTTCGGTTTCGGTCGGCGGACGGCCGAGCTTTTGCTGGAGCGAGGTCATGGCCGTCTCGACTTTCTTCATGGTCTGGCGCGTACTGCGCGGCATCCAGTCGTTACTGCGCAGCTCGTCGACCATGGCGCCGCGGATGCGCAGCACGGCATAGGTCTCGAACTGGGCGCCGTGGTTGTCTTCGTAGCGGTTGATGGCGTCCAACAGGCCCATCATCCCGGCCTGGATCAGGTCGTCGACCTCGACCGAGGGCGGCAGCTTCGCCTTCATCTGGTGCGCAAGGCGCTTCACGAGCGGCGCGTGCTCGGTGAGCAAGTGGTTCTTGTCCGCTTTTCCTTTAACGGTATACATACTTTTTATGCTTTTCTCAGGAACCAAAACGGGCGCCACCGCCCTGGCGCATGCGCGGCAGCGTAAAGCGTCCGGCCAGCGCGCGGAAGGCCACCGACGCCCCGGCCAGCGGGAAGGCGTCGACCACCGAGCGTCCCAGCCGCGCCGCGCGATGCAGGTATTCGTCGGCCGGCACCGAGCCCATGGAACTCAACGTTACTGCAAGGTAACGACTTGCTGCTGCCGACATATTATCGTAAACAATCTTCGCCTCGGCTTCGCTTGCCCCGGTGACCAGGATGCCGAAGGGACGGCGTCCGAGTTCCTGCGACAGGCGCTTGATCAGGCCGTAGGCGTTGGTGATCGAGGTGGCGCCGGTCGAGACCTGCACCACGATTTCCGAGTCGGCCAGCTGCGGCACGGCGAAGCTGCCATCGCGGTTCAGTTCGCCATCGACGATGACGATGCCGCCCTGCTTTTTGACCAGCACATCGAAGGCTTTCGACAGGCGGCGTGCTTCGTCGGCATTGCCGGCCGCCTGACCGTCGCGCGCCAGCAGCGCCACATTGAAACCTTGGGGCGCGGTCTGCACCACCTGGTTCAGCGCGCATTCCTGGCGCGCCACCTGCAGCAGGCTGACGTGGCGTTCCATCTCCAGGCGGCGGGCGACGCCGTAATCGCGGCGGCAGGCGTCGACGATCAGGACTTCGTTGCCGGCCTGGGCCAGTGAGGCGCCCAGGTTGACCAGCATCGCGCCCTTGTCGTCGCTCGGGGTGGCGGATAAAAACGTGACGATGCGTGGCTTGGGGCCGGCCAGCATCCGGCGCAGGCCTTCGGCCTGGTCGAAATCGAAACTAGCCAAAGCGCACCTCGCGCAGGCTTTCGTCCTTGTGCACGTTGCCGGTGCCGGCCATCATCAGCGGCAGGTCGGCATCTTCATATTGATTGGCGCCGTCGCGGCGGCCGCGGAAGGCGCGGTCGACCAGCATGGCGCGGTCGGCCAGGTGCAGGTCTTCCGGCACGCGCTGGCCGTTCGAGATGTAGTGCAGGTTCAGCTTCTGGCGGATCACGACGTCGAGCACGTTGCCGATCGAGGCGGCTTCGTCGAGCTTGGTCATGATGCAGCCGTGCAGGCCGCTGCCCTGGTAGGCGCGCACGACTTCGGCCAGGGTTTCGTTGGTCGAGGTCGCGTTCAGGCACAGCAGACGTTTCACGTCGGCGCCGGCGCCGGTCAGCATGGCGACCTGTTCGGTCACCATCTGGTCGCGCTGCGACATGCCGATGGTGTCGATCAGCACGGTGTGCTTGTTCTTGAGTTCCTTGAGGGCGATGCGCAGGTCGGCTTCGTCCTTCACCGAGTGCACCATCACGCCCAGGATCTTGCCGTAGATGCGCAGCTGCTCGTGGCCGCCGATACGGTAGGCGTCGGTGGTGATCAGGGCCAGCTTTTCCGGGCCGTGGCGCATGACGCAGCGCGCGGCCAGTTTCGCGGTGGTGGTGGTTTTACCCACGCCGGTCGGGCCGACCAGGGCGAAGACGCCGCCCTTGTCGAGCAGGTTGTCTTCGTCGGCCATGGTCGTCAGGTTACGGGCGAGCACGGTCTTAATCCAGCGCATCGCTTCCGCCGCATCCTTGTTGGCCGGCATCTTGTCGATCAAGTAGCGCGACAGCGAAGCCGAAAAGCCGGCAGCCAGCATTTCGCGCAGCACGGCCGCCTTTTGCGGTTCGCGCTGCTGGGTGCCGCCCCAGGACATTTCGGCCAATTGCGTTTCCATCATGCCGCGCATGGCGCGCAGTTCGCTCATCATGCCGCTCATCTCTTGCGCTGCGGACTCTTTGGCTTGCGCGATGGCGGCCGACATCATCGAGGTCATGGCGGCCATGTCGAAAGCCGGCTCCGGCTGCGGCGCGCGGCGGTTGGCATAGCTGTGCTCGGCGGCGAAGTCGCGCTCTTCCGGCAGCGGCTGCGCGGCGCGGCGGGTGGCGTAGACGGGCTCGGCGGCGAAATCGTCGGTTTGCGGTGCGCGGCGGGCTGCGTAGATCTGTTCCGGCGTGGCGGCAGTGGCGGCGGCGCGGCGGTTCGTGAAGCTCGGCGCTTCCGGTTCGAAGGCGTTCAGGTCGAGGCGCGGCTGCGGCTGGGCCATGTCGGAACCCGGCGCGGGGGCGGCCAGGGAAGCGACATCGTCGTTGTCGAGCGCCAGGATTTCGACGACGCCGTCGACAGGACGGTTCGAGAGGATGACGGCGTCAGGGCCCAGCGCATCGCGCACCTTGCGCAAGGCTTCCCGGGATGTTGCCGCTGTAAATTTCTTCACATTCATCTTATTCTCCGCACTGCTCTATTCGATTGTGTCCGGCACACGAACGGCCGGTCTATAGAAGCAATTATTGACGATGCCGTGAAGCAAGCATCCGGGGAAAAGGATGGGGAAAAGGGGTTAATTCGATTTAGATGGGGTTTGCGGACGATCGGGCACAGGAATACGCACGAAACGCGGGCATGCCCGCCCTACAACGGCGATGCACCGTAGGGCGGGCATGCCCGCGGGGGTTACTTAATCAACCTGCGCCGACGAGACTCGTCACACGAATCGTCTTGGTCTCCGGAATCTCCGAATGCGACAAGACCTTCAACTGCGGCAATGCCCGGCGCAGGAAACGCGACAGCAGTACCCGCAGCGGCGCCGGCACCAGCAGCACCGGCGTGTGCCCCATCGCTTCCTGCTGCTGCGCGGCGTTGTGCGCCTGCTGGGCGATGGTGTCGGCCAGGCCCGGCTCGATGCCGGTGCCGTCGCCGCCCGCGCCCAGGGCCTGCATCAGCAGGCGCTCGAGGCGGTTGTCCAGGGTCATCACGGACAATTCATTGGTGCCCGGGAACAGCTGCTGCACGATCGCGCGGCCCAGCGCCACCCGCACAACGGCCGTCAGGTCGCTTGGATCCTGGGCGCCGTTCGAGTGTTCGGACAGGGTCTCGATAATGGTGCGCATGTCGCGGATGTGCACGCCTTCGGTCAACAGGTTCTGCAACACCTTCTGCAGGGTCGACAGCGACACGACCTTCGGCACCAGGTCTTCGACCAGCTTCGGCGTGTCCTTGCCCAGGTGATCCAGCAGCGCCTGCACTTCCATGCGGCCCAGCAGTTCCGACGCGTGCGTCGTGATCAGGTGGTTCAGGTGGGTCGCGACGACGGTACCGGCATCGACCACGGTATAGCCCAGGTTCTGCGCTTCGTCGCGCATGCTCGCCTCGATCCACACGGCCGGCAAACCGAAAGCCGGATCGGTCGTCGCCTGGCCCGGCAACGTGCCGCTGGCCATGCCCGGGTTGATCGCCAGGAACTGGCCGTTGATCGCCTCGCCAGTGCCCACTTCCACGCCCTTCAGGGTGATGCGGTAGCTTGAGGGTTTCAATTCCAGGTTGTCGCGGATGTGTACCGGCGGCGCCAGGAAGCCGACTTCCTGGGCGAACTTTTTACGAATACCCTTGATACGCTTGAGCAGCTCGCCGCCTTGCGTCTTGTCGACCAGCGGAATCAGGCGGTAGCCCACTTCCAGGCCCAGGGTATCAACCGGCATGATGTCCTGCCAGGTCGCCTCTTCCGCCTCGGCCGCGCCGCTGCGCTCGGCGCCCGCCGCCGCTTCCGTGGCCGCCGCTTCCGCTTCGCGTTCCGGCGCCGATTTCGCGCGCTTGGCCAGCAGGTAGCCGCTGCCGCCCAGTACGCCGCCCAGCAGCAGGAAGACCAGGTTCGGCATGCCCGGGATCAGGCCCATGCCGGCGATGATGGCGCCGGTGATGTACAACACTTCCGGTTTTGCGAACAGCTGGCCGATCATCTGGCCGCCGATGTCCTCGTCGTTGGCCACGCGCGAGACGACCATACCGGCCGCGATCGAGATGATCAGCGATGGAATCTGCGCCACCAGGCCGTCACCGATGGCCAGCAGCGTATAGGTCTTGGCGGCCTCGCCCACGGCCATGTCGTGCTGCACCACGCCGACGATCAGGCCGCCGATGACGTTGATCAGCGTGACCATGATGCCGGCCACGGCGTCGCCCTTGACGTATTTCGAGGCACCGTCCATGGCGCCGTAGAATTCGGCTTCCTGGGCAACCTCGGTACGGCGCTTGCGCGCTTCCGGCTCGGAAATCATGCCGGCGTTCAGGTCGGCGTCGATCGCCATCTGTTTACCGGGCATCGCATCCAGGGCGAAGCGCGCGCCGACTTCGGCGATACGGCCCGCACCCTTGGTGACGACGGTAAAGTTGATGATGGTGAGAATGACGAACACGACGATACCGACCGTGTAGTTGCCGCCGATCAGGAAGTGACCGAAGGCTTCGATGACCTTGCCGGCCGCCGCGCCGCCGGTGTGGCCTTCGGTCAGGACAATGCGAGTAGAAGCTACATTCAGCGACAGGCGCAACATCGTGGACACCAGCAGGATCGCCGGGAAAGCCATGAAGTCGAGCGGCTTGACCGTGTACAACGCGGTCAGCAGCACGATCACCGACAGCGCGATATTAAAGCTGAAGAACAGGTCGAGGATGAAGGCCGGCAGCGGCAGGATCATCATCGCCAGCAGCAGGATGATCAGGATCGGCGCCGCCAGGGCATTGCCCTTGGCACCGATCGCTCCCATCCAGCCCGGCAGTCTCAAACTATTCATTCAGGTGCTCCGTTATTCGTTGTTCGGCTTTGCAGCGGGTTTGACTTGTGAAGCTGGGTTGTGCGGATCCATCTCCGGCGGCACCGGCAGCTTGGTAGGACGATCCGGATAATGGCCGCCGACCTTGCTGTAGTTACGCAGCTGGAAGACGTAGGCCAGCACTTCCGCCACCGCCGAGTACAGCTTTTCCGGGATTTCGTCGTCGATTTCCGTGTGCTTCCAGAGCGCACGGGCCAGGGCCGGTGCTTCCAGCAGCGCGACCTTGTTTTCGCGCGCCAGTTCGCGGATCTTGGCCGCCACCTCGTCGGCGCCCTTGGCGACGACGCGCGGCGCGCCCGACTGGCCGTCGGTGTACTTCAGCGCCACCGCATAGTGGGTCGGGTTGGTCACCACGACGTCGGCAGTGGGCACATTCTGCATCATGCGGTTGCGCGCCATTTGCCGCTGCATCTGGCGAATCTTCCCTTTAATCTGAGGATTGCCGTCCGATTCCTTCGATTCCTGGATCATTTCCTGGCGCGTCATCTTCAGCTTGTTGTTGTAGTGCCAAAGCTGGTAAGGCGCGTCGATCAGGGCGACCACGCCCAGCGAACCGACGATGAAGAGAAAGGCGCGCGCCATCAGGTCAGCCACGTGGCCGGTGCCCGCGCCCAGCGGCTCGACGGCCAGGCCCAGCACGGCGTCCTTCTGGCTCATGATGACGACCCAGGCGACGGCCCCGACCAGTACGGTCTTGGCGATCGCCTTGAGGAGTTCGATCAGGGCATTGGTGGAAAACATGTTGCCGATCCCGCTGATCGGGTTCAGCTTCATGAAGTTCGGCATGAAGGCTTTGGAACTGAAATTGAAGCCGCCGATCAGCAGCGGCGCGGCCAGCGCGACGAGCATGATGGCGAAGGCCAGCGGCAGGCAGGCCAGCATCACGCCGCCGACGTCGTTGGCGATGCGTTCCAGGAGAACGTTCGGGTTGTAGATCTGGTCGCGGTTCAGGCTCAGGCCGGAAGCGAGCGCGCCCGACAGGCGGCCGGCGAGGCTGCCGCCGGTGATCCAGAGGCCGGCGCCGGCGGTCATCAGGACGGCGAAGGTGGCGAGCTCGCGCGACCGGGGAACGTCGCCGTCTTCGCGGGCCTTTTCCAGTCTTCTGGGGCTTGCGTCTTCTGTCTTCTCTGCGTCGCTGTCTTCCGCCATCTTCCGCTCCCCTGGTTACCGTTACACCATGCAAGGAGGGATTATCGCCGCTATTGCACTACGGCTATAGAAGGAACAAGGAGGAAAAGTACCGCCAAATCAGTCGAACAGGTCGGCGTTGCGAAAGGCGCTGCCGCCCAGGTCTTTGGCCGACAGGACAGGCGGCGCGGCCAGCGGCCAGGCGACCGCCAGCTGCGGATCGTCCCAGGCGATGCAGCGCTCGTGCTCCGGCGCCCAGTAGTCGGTGGCTTTGTACAGAAGCTCAGCCTCTTGCGAGAGCACCAGGAAGCCGTGCGCAAACCCTTCCGGAATCCACATCTGGCGGCAATTCTCCGCGCTCAGCTCGGCGCCGACCCATTTCCCGAAATGGGGCGATCGACGGCGCAGGTCGACCGCCACGTCGAACACGCTGCCGGCCACGGCGCGCACCAGCTTGCCTTGCGCTTGTTTTACCTGGTAATGCAGGCCGCGCAGCACGCCGGCGCCGGATTTCGAGTGGTTGTCCTGGACGAAGCGCACGGGGCGTCCGATGGCGGCGTCGAAGCGCTCCTGGTGAAAACTTTCGTAGAGAAAGCCGCGCCCGTCCCCGTGCACCTGGGGCGTGAGCAGCAATACATCGGGGATGGCGAGGGCTTGGACGAACATGATGTGGGCGCCGGGGCGCCCCGGATCAGGACTGCAGCGAGGCGGATTCGGATTCGAGGTCGGCCAGCGAGACGCGCGCCGGTTGCGGACGCATCGCGCGGCGGCGGCGCGCACGGGCCGCGGACGCCATGTACCAGTAGCAGCCCAGGTAGAGGCCGAAGCTGATCAGCGTGCCCTGCACCAGGGTGGTCGAATCCTGCGGGAAGCGCACCGCGAACCAGGCCGGCACGGCGGCCAGCAGCCAGGAGAACGGCGACACGCAGGCATTGCGCACCGGTGCGCGGAACTTGCGGAAATAGCGGCTGGCGACGGCGATCTTGACCAGGCTGTGCAGGTGGCAGCTGTCGGGCTGGCCGGGATGGCGGCGGCACCAGAGGCGGCGCGCGATCGTGAACACGGTTTCGAAGGTCGGGTAAGCGCAGGCCAGCAACGGTGCCCAGCTCGACACCTGCGGATTGCGGTAGACCAGGGTCACCGACAGCCAGGCAAGCAGGAAGCCCAGCAGGTAGGCGCCGCCATCGCCCAGGAACAATTTACCGTACGGGAAATTAACAAGGAAGAAACCGGCCGTCACGGCGCAGATGATGAAGCAGGTTTGCGCCAGTTCGGCGTCGCCGCACTCGAGGGCGATCATGCCGACCGCCACCAGGCCGATCACGACCGTGCCGCTGGCCAGGCCATTGAAACCGTCAATGATGTTGACCGCATTCGCCACGCCGCCCACGGCAAACGCGGTGAACAGCACCGACAGCGGCAGCCAGGTCAGCGCCACGTCGAGCAGGTCGATACCGGTGTGGGTAATGCTGACGCCCGTCAGCGCCCAGCAGGCCACGCCGCTGGCCATGGTCGCGATCAGGCGCGCGCCGATCGAGACGCGGCGCGTCATGTCTTCGGCGATGCCGAACAGGAAAGCGGGCGCGGCGGCGCAGAGCAACGGCGCGAGCAATTGCTGCTGCGATGGCGAGGACACCACGCAGGCGAACACCAGTCCCAGCATGATCGCCAGTCCGCCGATGCGGGGCGTCGGCACGCTGTGGAACTTCTGCACGCCGGCGGTGGCGTCGAGCGTGAACCGGCCATGCCAGCGCGTTGTCGCGACCAGCAGCAGGGAACACACCAGCGAAACTGCCAGGCCGAGTTCAAAAGCAACGATGTTGGTTTCTATTGGTTCCATAAATGGGACTTGATTAGCCGCCGAATTCTAACGCATTTCTCCACAGAAAGCATCAACCGGACGGCAATCGTGCCTTATTCACTTCCGGTTCATCCAGCGCGCATGGCAAAAGCCTAAGTCGCTGATTTTGTGTGGCGTTTTGGGGGTTCGATAACCGAATTGAGGAATGGCAATATTTATTGAAGCAGCTTTTTATAATATTTTCCGACATTTGGTGACAGGTTATGACGTATTTCTGCCACGTTTTAAGCGCCAATATTTACATCCCGTTACACCTTTATTCGGAGCCACGCTTGAAATTCTTTCTCAGTGTTCAATATGGTTGCCTAGCATTATTCATTTTCGTTTTTTCCGTTTCTCCAGGACATGCTCAATCCATTTCCAAAAGCGATCTCGATGCCGCGAAACAGGCGCTCGAATTGCGGATTCTGGAATCGAACGCCGATGCCATCATGGCCCAGCGCGAAGCCGAAACGCGCCAGGCTATGCGCGAGGCCGAGCGCGCGGCCCTGCTCGCCCAGTTGCCGCCGGCAATGAGCCGTCCCCTGGAAGGTAAGCTCGACATGCGCCAGTTCGGCGCTGCCGGCCTGGTGCGCGCGGTCGACCTGGCGCGCGAGCTCGCCGGCGAGGTCTGCACTGCCCTGCCGTCCGATGCGCGCAGCGTCGTCCACGACCCGGCCACCAGCGCCGGGATCGTCGCCGCGCGCGGTGTTAACGATGCACTCCTGCGTTTGGCTGACGAGCTGGCGCGCCGCAACAAGGACATGCAGGCCTATATCGACGCCCACACCCCGCCCGGCGCGCTCGGCGGCACGCTGGCAGTCGCGCTGACCGTGGTGCCAGGCGTCCTACGCGCCGCGGCGGATACCAGCTCCCTGTTCAAGACCGACGTGACCGCGTCCGGCATCGCCTATGGCGACGGCGCCCGCGCCCTGTTCGCGAGCGCCCTGGCGGAGCGCTGCCCCGAGCGCATCGCCGGCCTCGGCGGCGGCTACCTGGGCGAACTCGACGCGGCCCAGCACGAGCGCCTGCTCGGCAAGCTGCGCTCGCTCGCCAGCCACCGCGCCGACTATGCCAACCGCATCGCGATCCTGGACAAGCTGGCCGACGCGGCGAAAGGCGAGGAAAAACGCGACATGGGGGCGGTGGCCAGCGCGGCCGGCGCCGTCCTGAAAGCCATCGACGCCTTTATCGACTCGCTGCGCGCCGGCGAAACGGGCGATAGGAGTCCACTGACGAATGCCGCGCGCTATCTCGGCTATGCCCAGCGCACGGCCGGTGCGCCCGTGCTCGATTTCGACCTGCGCCTGGAAGGGATGAGCATCGTGGAGGACAAGTTATTTACGGGCCAACAGCTGCGCCTCTCGGCGATTGCCCTGCTCTGGTTTCGGGTGCATGCGCCGGATGGCACATTGCGGCTGGCGCGCACCGTCAGAAAAATGGCGCCGCCGGTGGAGGTGGATTTACGCGGGAAGGCGGTGGAGGGCAGTTTCTGGAATGGACGGTGATGCTGTACCGGGCTTCGTAGAGTGGAGTCCCGACTCCACGGCCGTTAAAAGCCGGCAATCGAAATCCCG
Source organism: Massilia sp. Leaf139 (assembly GCF_001424165.1). Classification (GTDB taxonomy): domain Bacteria; phylum Pseudomonadota; class Gammaproteobacteria; order Burkholderiales; family Burkholderiaceae_D; genus Telluria. The sequence goes on along the minus strand of NZ_LMOJ01000024.1, from coordinate 340,289 downwards.
ATAAAACCGGCAACCTACGCCTTCGCGATTTTCTGTTCAATCGCCCCAAACACCGACTTCCCCCTTTCATCCAGCATCTCCACGCGAATCGTATCGCCGAAGCGCAAATACGGCGTACTCGCCTCCCCGTCGGCCAGGGTTTCGATGGCGCGCTGGTCGGCAATACTGGCATATCCCGGCGCCACCGCTCCGCGTTTGGTACTGGTTTTGTTCGCCACCGGCCCGGCGCCGACGATGCTGCCGGCACGCACCCGGCGCGTCTTGCAGAGGTGCGCCACCAGTTGCGGAAAATTGAAGGTCATGTCGACGCCGGCATCCGGCTGCCCCACCAGGTTGCCGTTCAGGGCCGCGCGCAGGCGCAGGTGCAGTTTGCCGCCGCGCCAGGCGTCGCCCAGTTCGTCGGGCGTGATCGCCACCGGCGCAAACCCCGTGGCCGGCTTCGATTGCAGGAGACCGCCGCCCCGAGCCAGCTCGTCCGGCATCAGGGCGCGCAGGCTGATCTCATTGACGAGGGTGAGCAGGCGGATGCGGCCATGGGCCTCGTCGGGCGTCGCGCCCATCGGTACGTCGTCGAGGATGGCCGCGATTCCGGCCCCGAAATCGATGCCCCATTCCTCGTGGGCAAGGACAATCTCCTCATGCGCACCAAGCGGCTCGCCGCCGCCCACCATCACCGGTTCTTCGGCCGTGGGCTGCTGCCAGGCTGCGCCCATCGTCCAGCTGGACGCGCGCGGCAGCGGCGCCATGCAGTGCGCGGGATCGAAATCGAAGGCGCGCCGTGCCTGGCCGCTATTGAGTTGCGCGTACAGGCCGTCGAGTTGGGGCGCCATGAAGGCCCAGTCGTCGAGCGCGGCCTGCAGGGTCGGCGCGATGGCGTCGGCCATGTGGGCAGTTTTCAGGTCGCGCGCGACGACGGCCAGCTGGCCGTCGCGGCTGCCATCCTTGATCGTTGCAAGTTTCATTGGCGGACAGACAAAATCATCGAGCCCGCCATTGTAGTGCAGGTCAGAAAGTGCCGAGCATGCCCAGGCCGATCGAGCGCTGGAAATAGTTGTAGTCGATCAGGCTCTGGCCATAGCCGGCGAAGGCCTGAGCGTAGCCCTTGAGGTTGCCGGCCAGCGGGAAGGCCCAGCCGGCCTGGATCGCGCCGCGGTTGGTGTGCAGGTTGTAGCGCAGCGTCGACGAATAGATGTGGCCGTCGCGGCGGTAGGCCAGCGCCAGGTCGCCGCGGCCCATGTAGTCGACCAGATCCGGGTTGTCGTCCTCGTTGGCGTTTTCGTTCAGGCGCTTCCAGACGCGGCCGGTGGCCGAAAAACCATCCTTCTCGATGCCGAACTGGGCATAGATCCGGTTCCAGCTGCGCGACAGCATGCCCGACTGGCCATTCGACTGGTGGTTCAGGCCGAGGCCGGCATGGGTGATCTTGACGCCACCCAGTTCCAGCTTGAGCGGCACGATCGCCATTACTTCCGGCTGGTAATTAGTCTCGCGGAAAGGGCTGGAAGCCTTGCTGTTGGCGGCCTGCCAGAAGCTATTCTGGGTATAGCCGAACCACAGGTCGACCGGTTTGCCGAAGGCGCCTTCCATCATCTTCAGCTTGAAGCTGAGCTGGTAGGCGAGTTCGCCCTTTGACAGGTTGATGTCCTCGCCGGCCAGTTCGCGGAAGACCTCGTAGGGCTTGTCGTTCGGACGGTAGGTACGGGTCGCGATCAGGTAATTCGCATGGTGCGGACGGAACTTGAAGACGCCGCGGCGATACGGTTGATCGAGTTCCCAATGGTCGAACTGGCTGAACTTGGCGCTGCTCTCGGCCGACGGCTGGGCGGTGACGACCGCGACCGTCGCGGTGGCAGGCGCGGCGCCGGCGGCCGGGTTGGCCGGATCGACCGCCGGGTTGACGACGACGGCGGCCTCGGTACGCGGCGCCGGCGTGGCGGCCAGCTTGTCGAAGCAGGCCAGGCGCAGGGTGTTGTCGCCGATGTTGGCGCAATCGGCCAGCACCTTCGGCGCATCTTGCGCGGCCGCGTTGAAGGAAAACAGCAGGGGCAGGGATAACAGGAGGGGGCGAGTGGAATACGGCATAGTGAACGGGGATCGGTTGCGAAAATACGCCGTCGCGTCCGACTGCACATGCGCGCCGACCACGATCTGACGCGAGTCAATACGTATTGTGACTAAAACCGCAATTTTCCGTCGCACGTATGCGGTCTGCATGCCTGAGGACGGCCCCAGGCATGCAGTACGGGTTCAGGTCGAGGGCACCAGCAGATCCAGCTGCGCCTGCTCCAGGAAGCACCACTCTCCTTCCTTGATCCCCAGCGATTCCAGCGTAAGCCCGCCGATCGCCGAGCGATGCAGGGCGCTGCAATGGTTGCCGGCGGCCGCCAGCATGCGCTTTACCTGATGGTATTTGCCCTGCTCCAGCACGATCTCGATGCCCTTGTCGCCGCGCGCGACGCAGGACACGGCGCGCAGCGGCGCCGGTTCGTCGTGCAGCTGCACGCCGTCCAGCAATTGCGCCACCAGCTCGGGGGTCACCGGCTCGGCGGTCGTGGCCTGGTAGACCTTGGGCACGTGGCGCTTGGGCGAGGACTGGGCGTGGATGAAGGGGCCGTCGTCCGACATCAGCAGCAGACCGGTGGTGTCGTGGTCGAGGCGGCCGACCGGCTGCACGTCGCGCCAGCCGAACTGTTCCGGCAACAGGGTCAGCACGCCCGGATGGTGGCTGGGTTTGCGCGAACACTCGAAATTGGCGGGCTTGTACAGGGCGATGTAGACGCGCTCGCGGTATACCCATTCCTCGTCGAAGACGGTGAGCACCAGGCCGTCGGTTTCGACGCTCAGTTTGTAGTTGTCGACGATGTCGCCGTTGACGGCAACGTCGCCGTCCTCGATCAGGGCGCGGCAGTACTTGCGGGTGCCGAAGCCCTGCGATTGCAGGATGCGATCCAGGGATAATTTACTCATGGGCGAGACTTTAACAGAAGGGGCGCGCCTTCCACAAAAGCGGCCAGCTTTACACAAGGGCCGGGCCAATGGCGGGAACGGACTGTTGCCCTGAGGATCGTAACCATGCGTCCGTTTGCGCTAGATCAATCGTAGCGGGAGATCCATTGATAGACTTCAACTCCATTAGGAATCGACCTACAGCGTGTCCGGAATCGATGAGGAAGCGCTAGGACTAATTACTCAACAAAAAGAGGACAACATGCAAGCATTGAAATTCACGCCACACGATGCCCCCCGCCCTGCCGTCGCTTCCGCGTCGCTCCGGTCGGCGCGTCTCGCGCTGGCGCGTTCGCAGTGCGCCCAGTTTCCCACCCGCCTGGCGCTGGCGCGCTGGACAAGCAGCGGCAACCTGCCGCACCTGAGCGGCCATGGCCGCCCGCCCCTGCGCGCCGCCTGGTTCGCCCGCGCCCAGCGCGACTTCCAGGCCTGGCTCGAGCAGGGGGGATTCGTGCAGCATGACGAAGAGACGACCGAGGATGAGGCGGCGTGAATGCGCGCGGCGGGTCGAGCTTAGGATAGCCGGCTTCACCCGAAACTATATGCTCACGCTGTCGATGCGCCGCCCACGCGTTCAATGCACAGACGCGTACCACAGAAGTTCAGAAGATCGTTGAACGCGTGGGCGGCGCGTCCGCAGCGTCAGCGCATCAGCCTGAGTGGAGCCGCCCACCCTACTTATGACCTTGGCTCATTAATTCGTGCCGATTCATCAATCCCACGCATAAATGAAAACGACGGCTTACGCCGTCGTTTTCGTTTCCCAGAAAGGACTGTTGCTATGAGGAATTGAATTCTCTCGAAAACCGCACGTATGCGGATGGCTGTGTCACCAAACTTTGAAGGATTGCGAACAGGTTGGCACGTGTTATTGATCGCCCCTCCTGGAAAGAACTACAAGCTTCACTATAGTGCATATTGCGGAACATTCAAGGACATATTGAGCATAATCAGTTAAGTTTAGGAAGTGTCGTGCGGGACATTGCCTTCATCGCACCCTCACCCACCGAAGCGCCGAATTTCTTCAGCACTCTTTCTGGCAAGCCTTCGTGCGCGGTGTAGTCGACGATGTCTTCGGCCTTGACGATGTCGCGCGCCACCGTGTCGACTGTGCCGAAGCCGTCAGCCAGGCCCATGTCGACGGCTTTCGCACCCGTCCAGTACAGGCCCGAGAACATGTCCGGCGTTTCCTTCAGCCGCGTGCCGCGGCCGGCGCGCACCACTGTGATGAATTGCTGGTGGATTTCGTTGAGCATTTCCTGGGCGTGGGCGCGGTGCTTGTCCGACTGCGGGCTGAACGGGTCGAGGAAGCCCTTGTTGGCGCCGGCCGTCAACAGGCGCCGTTCGACGCCCAGCTTTTCCATGGTGCCGGTGAAGCCGAAGCTGTCCATCAGCACGCCGACCGAGCCGACGATGCTAGCCTTGTTCACATAGATGCGGTCGGCTGCGGCGGCGATGTAATAGCCGCCCGAGGCGCAGATCTCGTCGACCACGACATACAGAGGCTTGTCGGGATAGCCGCGTTTCAGGCGCCGGATCTCGTCGACGATGATGCCCGCCTGCACCGGACTGCCGCCGGGGCTGTCGATGCGCAGCACCACCGCGGCCGAGCCGGCGTCGGCGAAGGCCTTGTTCAGCGACGGGATCACATTGTCGGCCGCGCCGCTGCCTTCTGCTTCGATTTCGCCGTTAATTTCGATTAACGCCGTGTGGCGGCCGAGGTTTTCGTCGTCGCCTCCCAGGCTGATGTCGAAATAAGTCCACAAGCCGGCGATGATGACGATGAGAAAAGCCAGCCTGAAGAAGATGCTCCAGCGCCGCGCCGCGCGCCGCTCCTTGATCGTGGCGAACACAAGTTTTTCGAGCGTCTCGCGCTCCCAGTTGCCCGCCGTGGGATCGGCGGCAAACCGGCCTTCGCCGTCGTTGTTGATGTTCTCGCTCATTACGGTTTCTCGAGGCCCCGTGAATTAAAAGAATGCTGTTTTAGTTGGTGGAAATCGGCGGGCTCATGCGCTCGTCCGGTTGCCAGTACACCTTGCCGCCCTCTTCGCGCACTGCGATCGGTCGCAGCTTGCCGCCACGGCAAGGGCCGCCGGCGCAGGCGCCCGTGTCGGGCCGGTAGACGGCGCCGTGCGTGGCGCACATCAGGTATTCCCCGCCCGACTCGAAAAACTGGCCTTGCACCCAGTCCAATTCCATCGGCACATGGACGCAGCGGTTCAGGTAGGCATAGGCCGTGCCCCGGAACCGTACCACGAAGCCGACCGCCTCCTCGCCAAACACGGCGACCGGAAAGCGCACGCCCGCTCCGCCGTCGACCAGCGCGGCGGAATCGCAGATCAATATCTCGGGCAGCGCAGCGGGCTTCGGGCTCACATGCGGGCTCACGCGTACTCGGCCAGCCAGGCGTGCAGCTCGACCGCGCTTTTCGCCGAATAGAGCGGACGGCAGGCTTGCAGCTGATCGACCGGATGGGCGCCATACTCCACCGCGATGGCGGCGGCGCCGGCGTTCTTGGCCATCAGCAGGTCGTGGGTGGTGTCGCCGATCATCACCGTGCGCCGCATGTCCTGGCCCAGTTCGCGCGTCAATTCCTGCAGCATGGCCGGATGCGGCTTGGAAAAGGTTTCGTCGGCGCAGCGCGTGGCGTCGAACATCGACAACAAGCCGGCCGCATTCAGCGCCCGGTTCAGGCCGACCCGGCTCTTGCCGGTAGCCACTGCCAGGAAATAGCCCTGCTGGCTAAGTTCGCTCAACATCTCGCGAACGCCCTTGAACAGCACTAGTTCATGGTCTTTGGTGAGGAAGTGATAGCGGTAGCGCTCGACCATGCGCGGGTACATTGCCGCCGGCATGTCGGGCACGGCCGCCTGCATCGCTTCCGGCAGCGCCAGTCCGATGACATGGGCGGCGGCCGCGTCGCTCGGCACCGGCAGGCCGACGTCGCGTGCGGCTGCCTGGATGCACTTGACGATGGCGACCGTGCTGTCCATCAGCGTGCCGTCCCAGTCGAATACGATCAGATCAAATTGCTTTCTTGGCATTTCATCCGGCGTTTTACCGGCTCCTCGTTATTGTGCGTAACGTGTGGACGGCAAGCCATCCACACGACATTTAATTCATTGCCTGCCCCAAGCTTAACAAGAAACGATCGCATTCCGCTGGCAAGGGTGCCTGCAGGGTCAGCGGTTTGCCCGTTTCCGGATGCGTGAAGGTGATCTTATAGGCGTGCAGGAACATGCGCCGCAGGGCGCCGCGCGTGGCATCGGCCTTTTGCAATTGCTTGTTCAGGGCGAAATCGCCATATTTTTCGTCGCCCAGGATCGGAAAACCGCTCGACGCCAGGTGCACGCGGATCTGGTGCGTCCGTCCGGTCTTGAGTTCGGCTTCCAGCAGGGCGAAACTTTCCCATTTGCGCAGCAGGTTGAAAATCGTGTGCGATTCCATACCGCCCGCCTGCACCACCACGCGGCGCTCGCCGTCCGGCGTCGAAAACTTGTGCAGCGGCAACTTGACGTGCTGGCGCTTGTTGATCCAGTCGCCGGCCACGGCCGCCAGGTAACGCTTGTCCGTGTGGCCGTCGCGCATCTGCTCGTGCAAATTGGTGAGCGCCGAACGCTTCTTTGCCAGCAGGAGCAGGCCCGAGGTTTCGCGGTCGAGGCGGTGCACCAGTTCCAGGAACTTGGCATCCGGCCGCGCCGCGCGCAATTGCTCGATCACACCATACGAGACGCCCGAGCCGCCATGCACGGCCACGCCGGCCGGCTTGTCGATGACCAGCAGGTGATTGTCCTCGTGGACGATCTTGAATTCGGCGCCCGGCACCGGCGCGGTGTGCGTCTTTTCAGCCAGGCGGATCGGCGGAATGCGCACCAGGTCGCCGGCGGCGAGACGGTATAACTGGTCGATGCGGCCCTTGTTGACCCGGACTTCGCCGGAACGCAGGATGCGGTAAATGTGGCTTTTCGGTACGCCCTTGCAGACGCGCAGCAGGTAATTATCGATGCGCTGTCCAGCTTCTTCTTCGGTGATCGTGACGAAAGTTGCTGCTAACGCCTGTGATGAAGGGGGAACAACATCGCTTTGCATCTTCATTTGGATTGTCTTCCCAGAAATTCTCTCTAAGTCCTTCATTTTGAATATATAATCGACAGGCGGCGGTCAAACCTCTGCAGGTGTAAGAATTAAAACGATATTTTACACAGGGGCACGCTCCATCGGCCCCGCAGGCTTGCAAATTCGATGGAAAAAACGTGTACGCACATTCCTGCGCAGTTCAAGGTTGCACCGCAGTTGTAATCGGATCGCGTGCAGGAGTGCCGGATTGGATTGTTTGGAACTGTAAGGATAAGTACCGGAAAGCTTCCCAACGAAGCTCGCCGGTTAGATGGTGTCGATAACGCTTGTCGTTTCGCCCGATTGTTGCAGGCCTCATCCCCAAGGCTCGCGCGGCAAGGCTGATTCCATCGCCTGTCGCCGCAGCCCAGGTTTGGTCGCTATAAACGGTCTGGCTGGTTTTGTGCGCATTGCCTCCACCTTGACGTGCCGCTCGGGATGAGCGGCCCAGGTAGGGCGTGCCCTCGGCATGACGATTGATTCCATGCGCCCTGTTGCGGCAGCGAGTTGTATGCATCGCTCTGCCGCACGCCCGGGCATACCCCCCTCCAGCTCTCCCCTCCCGCGTATGTCCCTGTAGTTGCGCCGCCCTGGCAAGGCGGCATGGAACGGCCCACGGGTCGCGGAGTTAATAAAAATGAAACGCATGTTGTTTAACGCTACGCAGCAAGAAGAGTTGCGCGTAGCAATCGTCGATGGCCAGAAACTGATCGACATCGATATTGAAACGGCCGGACGCGAACAGCGCAAGTCGAATATCTACAAGGGTGTCATCACCCGCATCGAACCCTCCCTCGAAGCTTGCTTCGTCAGCTACGGCGAAGACCGCCACGGCTTCCTCCCCTTCAAAGAAGTTGCCCGTACTTACTTCCGCGAGGGCGTCGACGTTCGCAATGCCTCCATCAAGGAAGCCCTGCGCGAAGGCCAGGAAATCATGGTGCAGGTCGAGAAGGAAGAGCGCGGCAACAAGGGCGCGGCCCTGACCTCGTTCATCTCGCTGGCCGGCCGCTACCTGGTGCTGATGCCGAATAACCCGCGCGGCGGCGGCGTGTCGCGCCGTGTCGAAGGCGAAGAGCGCCAGGAACTGCGCGAGACGATGGACAAGCTGGACTTGCCGCAAGGTATGTCGGTGATTGCCCGCACCGCCGGCATCGGCCGCAACGTCGAAGAACTGCAGTGGGATCTGAACTACCTGATGCAACTCTGGCGCGCCATCGAAGGCGCCGGCAAGTCGGCATCGGGCGCCTTCCTGATCTACCAGGAAAGCTCGCTGGTCATCCGCGCCATCCGCGATTATTTCCAGCCTGACATCGGCGAAGTCCTGATCGACACCGACGAGATCTACGACCAGGCCCAGCAGTTCATGAGCCACGTGATGCCCGACATGGCGCACCGCGTGAAGCGCTACAGCGACGACGTGCCGCTGTTCTCGCGTTTCCAGATCGAACACCAGATCGAAACCGCCTACGCACGTACTGTGCCCCTGCCATCGGGCGGCGCGATCGTCATCGACCACACCGAAGCGCTGGTCTCCATCGACGTCAACTCGGCGCGCGCCACGCGCGGCTCGGACATCGAGACCACCGCCTTCAACACCAACTGCGAAGCGGCCGACGAAGTGGCGCGCCAGCTGCGCCTGCGCGACCTTGGCGGCCTGATCGTCATCGACTTCATCGACATGGAAGTCGCCAAGAACCAGCGCGAAGTCGAAACCCGCCTGAAGGACGCCCTGCACCACGACCGTGCACGCGTGCAGATGGGCAAGATCTCGCGCTTCGGCCTGATGGAACTGTCGCGCCAGCGCCTGCGTCCGTCGCTGTCCGAAGGCTCGCACGTGACCTGCCCGCGCTGCTCGGGTACCGGCCACATCCGCGACACCGAATCCTCGGCCCTGCAAGTCCTGCGCATCATCCAGGAAGAGGCGATGAAGGAAAACTCGGCCACGATCCACGTGCAAGTGCCGGTCGACGTCGCCGCCTTCCTGTTGAACGAAAAGCGCGGCGAAGTCCTGAAGATCGAGAACCGCCACCGCATCACCGTGATCCTGGTGCCGAACAAGCACCTCGACACCCCGCACTACAAGCTCGAGCGCATCAAGCACGACGATCCGCGCCTGGAAGAAGCGCCGTCGAGCTACACGCTGGCCGAGACCGCCGAAACCGACATGGCTTACAGCAAGCGCCAGAAGGAAGAAGCCAAGCCGCGCCAGGAAGCCATGGTCAAGACCATCACCCCGGCCCAGCCGGCGCCGGTGGTCGACCGCAGCGAAGCGGCGAAACCGGCCAAGCCGGTCGAGGTGCCGGTCGCCCCGGTGCAGATTGCGCCTGCTCCGACCGGCTTCTTCGGCAAACTGAAGAGCTTCTTCTTCGGTGCACCGGAACCACTTGCTCCGGCGCCGGTCGTGGCCGAGCCGGTCAAGCCGGCAGCCCCGGCGCCGGCCGAGCGCGGCGAGCGCAATGGCCGTGGCCAGCGTACCCGGAATGGCCGCAATGAGGGCCGCAACGAGGGCCGCAACGGCAAGTCCGAGCGCAGCCGCGAAGACCGCGAAGGTCAACGCGAAGGCGTGAAACCCGGCGTCGACGAGACCGTCAAGGCAGCCGAGCAGGAAGGCAAGCCGGCACGCGCACCGCGTCCGCCGCGCGAGCCGCGCGCACCGCGTGAAGCCCGCGAAGGCGCCGAGGCCGCCGTGCAGGCGCCACGCGCCGAACGTGGCGAACGCGCCGAACGTCCGGAGCGTGCCGAGCGTCCGGAACGCGCACCGCGCCAGCCGCGCGAACGCGCCGAGCGCCAGCAGCCGCTCGAGACCAAGCTCGACGAAGTCAACGTGACGGCCATCCCGACGCCTGAATCGGACCTGTCGACCACGACGCCGCACGGCGACCAGCTCGAGCACGCCGTCAAGGCCGTGACGAGCACCGGCCCGCAGGGTGAAGAGATCGACGGCGAAGGCGGCGACGAGCCGCGCCGCCGCCGCCGCCGCGGTGGCCGCAACCGTAACCGCCGCGACCGCGACGGCAGCGAGATCGAGGCAGGCGAACACGGCGAGAACGAAGGCACGCCGGCATTCATGCCGGTCGCCGACGAGGAAGCCGCCAAGGTCGCCGCCGCCGAGAAGAGCAGCCGTGGCCGCGGCCGCGGCGAAGGCCGCCAGCAAGCCGCCAAGCAGGCGCCATGGCCGTTCCCGACCGCCGCCTCAGTGGCAGCTGCCTCGGCCGCGGCGCAAGCCAAGGCAGCCGCTGCGGCTGCACCGGCCGCTGCCCCGGCGCCTGTAGCACAGCCGGTGCCGTCGTTCGGCGTGCCGGCAGCGACCAGCCAGACCTGGTTCTTCCCGACCGCCGCCTCGATCGCCGCGGCCCAGCCGAAACCGGCCGCCAAGCCGGTGCAGGCTGCCCCGGCGGTTGCTGAAGCACCGGCCCCTGAAGCACCGGCCGCTCAGGCACCAGTTGCTGAAGCACCAGCAGCCGAGGCGCCAGCTGTCCAGGCTGTGGCGCCTGTCGCTGCGCCAGCTCCTGCACCTGCGCCAGTCGCCGCGGCACCTGCGCCTGCTCCGGCAGCGCCGGCAGCGCCGGCCACGGCCGACCTCGCCGAAGCCCTCGGCGCCGCCGGCCTGACCCTGGCCTCGACCGATCCGGAAAAGCTGCGCGCAGCCCAGGAAGCGGCCGCCCAGGCAACCGCACCGGTACGCGTCGGCCGTGCCCGCAAGCCGGCGCCGAAGCTGGTCGACGAGCCGCTGATCCAGGTCGATACGCGCCAGTGATCGATTCTGTCTGTTGACTGAAAAGGGAAGCCGCGCGCTTCCCTTTTTTTATCGCCGAGTTCTCCACCCATGACCGATCAACCCGCCCCCGTCAGTCTGCGCACCGCCTTCCTCTACTGGCTGAAACTCGGCTTCATCAGCTTCGGCGGCCCGGCCGGGCAGATCGCCCTGATGCATAGCGAATTGGTCGAACGGCGGCGCTGGATTTCCGAAGGCCGCTTCCTGCATGCGCTGAACTACTGCATGCTGCTGCCCGGCCCGGAGGCGACGCAACTGGCCGTTTACATCGGCTGGCTGCTGCACCGCACGCGCGGCGGCATCGTCGCCGGCCTGCTGTTCATCCTGCCCTCGCTGCTGCTCCTGACCGGCCTGGCCTGGATCTATCTCGCCTACGGCCACCTGACGCTCGTCAGCGGGATCATGAACGGCATCAAGCCGGCGGTGGTGGCGATCGTGCTGGCCGCCGCCTGGCGCATCGGCAGCCGCACGCTGAGGAACGGCATCCTGATCGGCATCGCGCTCGCCGCCTTTGTCGCCATCGCTTTCCTCGGCCTGTCCTTTCCGCTGATCGTGCTGGCCGCGGCCCTCTGTGGCGTGCTGGGCGCGCGCCTGCGTCCGCAAGCCTTCCAGCCCGGCGGCGTGCAAGCACATCACACGCAAGCCGCTGCGCTCCGGCCGCGCGCGCTCATCGACGACGACACCCCGACGCCCGTCCACGCCCGCTTTTCGCGCACGCGGCTGCTCGCCGTGGTGTCCGTCGGCGTCGGCCTGATGCTGGCCTGCTGGCTGCTGCTGGCCGGCTGGGGCGGCAGCCAGGGCACGCTCGCGCAGATGGGCTGGTTCTTCAGCAAGGCGGCCCTGCTGACCTTCGGCGGCGCCTATGCCGTGCTGCCGTACGTGGTGCAGGGCGCGGTCGAGCATTACGGCTGGCTCACGGCGCCGCAGATGATCGACGGCCTGGCCCTGGGCGAAACCACGCCCGGCCCCTTGATCATGATCGTCGCCTTCGTCGGCTTCGTCGGCGGCTGGACGCATGCCGTGTTCGGCGCCGCCCTGCCCTGGCTGGGCGGCATCGCCGGCGCATTCGTGGCCGCCCTGTTCACCTTCATTCCATCCTTCGTGTTCATCCTGGCCGGCGGCCCGCTGGTCGAGTCCACGCGCGGCAACCTGCGCCTGACGGCACCGCTGACCGCGATCTCGGCGGCCGTGGTCGGCGTGATCGCCAGCCTGGCGCTCTACTTCGGGCGCGAGGTATTCTTCGCCGGCGGCGCAGCCCAGCCGCAGGCGATCGTGATCGGCGTACTCGCCGCGGCGGCCCTGCTGCGCTTCAAGGTCGGCACGATCGCCTTGCTGGGCGCCTGTGCGTGCGCTGGCCTCGTGCTATCGTATTGGCATGTCTGAAAAAATCATCAAGCTGCACGACCTGCGCGCGCCCGCGCTGGCCGTCCCGGCAGCACCCGTGGCGCCCGCCGGCCTGCTGACCGATGCCCTGTCGCGTCCCTTGCACGACCTGCGCATCTCCGTCACCGACCGCTGCAATTTCCGCTGCGTGTACTGCATGCCGAAGGAAGTGTTCGGCAAGGATTATCCCTACCTGCCGCACGGCGACCTGCTCTCCTTCGAGGAAATCACGCGCGTGGCGCGCATCTTCATCGCCCATGGCGTCGAGAAGATCCGCCTGACCGGTGGCGAGCCGCTGCTGCGCAAGAACCTGGAACACCTGGTGGCGATGCTGCGCGCCCTGCCGACGCCATCGGGCCGCCCGCTCGACCTGACCCTGACCACCAACGGCTCGCTGCTGGCAAGGAAAGCGCGCGCGCTGAAGGAGGCAGGCCTGGATCGTGTCACGGTCTCGCTCGACGCGCTCGACGACGCCGTCTTCAAGCGCATGAACGACGTCGACTTCGCGGTGGCCGACGTGCTGGCCGGGATCGAGGCCGCGCATGCCGCCGGGCTGGGACCGGTGAAGGTCAACATGGTCGTCAAGCGCGGCACCAACGACGACCAGATCGTGCCGATGGCGCGCCATTTCAAAGGCTCGCCCACCATCCTGCGCTTCATCGAATACATGGACGTGGGCGCTTCGAACGGCTGGAACATGGACGAGGTCGTGCCCTCGGGCGAAGTGGTGCGGCGCATCGGCGCCGAGCTGCCGCTGGTGCCGGTCGGCGCCAACTACAAGGGCGAAACAGCCGCGCGCTGGCGCTATCTCGACGGCGGCGGCGAAGTCGGCGTGATCTCGAGCGTCACCGGGGCCTTCTGCAAGGATTGCAGCCGCATGCGCCTGTCGACCGAGGGCAAGCTGTACACCTGTCTGTTCGCCACCCGCGGCCACGACCTGCGCACCCTGCTGCGCGCCGGCCACGACGACCTGGCCATCGGCGGGGCGATCGCCAACCTGTGGCGCGGCCGCACGGATCGCTATTCCGAGACGCGCACGGCCGATACGGCGGGCCTGCCCCAGGGCGCGCGCAAAGTTGAAATGTCCTATATAGGCGGATAACCCAGTGGCGGTTAAGCTAAACACGCAAAGACAATGACAGAACAAGCATCGATCAGCGGGTTGATCCTCGCCGGCGGACGCGGCACGCGCATGGGGCAAGTCGACAAGGGGCTGCAGCCCTTCCGCGGCAAGACCATGGCGGCGCACGTGCTGGAACGGCTGGCGCCGCAAGTGGCAAGCGTGGCCGTTAACGCCAACCAGAACCTGGACACCTATGCCGCACTCGGCGTGCCCGTGTGGCCCGACGATCTATCAGGCTTCGCAGGGCCGCTGGCCGGCATGGAGACCGGGATGCGGCGCTGCCAGACCGAGTTCCTGCTCACCGCGCCCTGCGATTCGCCCTTCCTGCCGCCCGACCTGGCAGCGCGCCTGCTGGCGGCGCTGCGCGAACAGGATGCCGACCTCGCCTTTGCCGTGACCCAGGAGCCGGGACAGCGGCCGCAGCCGCATCCGGTGTTCTGCCTGGTAAAAGCTTCGCTGCTGCCGATCCTGTCGAGCTACCTACGCGAAGGCGGCCGGCGCATGGACGGCTGGTACAAGGATGTGAAGGCGGTCGAGGTGCCCTTCGAGGATGCCGATGCCTTCCGCAACATCAACACCCTCGACGAGCTGCACAGCCTCGATACCGCGCGCGCGCCACGGCTGGCCGACGTCACGAGCTGCTTGTCAAGCTACGACCCGGACGCGCTGCCCGTAAAAGACGCGCAGCGCATCATCCGCGACTTCGTGCAGCCCGTGCAGGCCGTCGAGCAGGTGGCACTGCGCGCCGCCTTGGGGCGCGTGCTGGCGCGCGACATCGTCTCGCCCATCAACGTACCGGCCCACGACAACTCGGCGATGGACGGCTACGCCTTGCGCGGCGCCGACCTGCCCCAGGACGGCCAGGTGCGCCTGCGCGTGATCGGCACCGTGTATGCGGGCAAACCGACGGGGCTGGTGCCGCAGGCCGGCGAATGCGTGCGCATCATGACGGGCGGCGTCATGCCCGAGGGCTGCGACAGCGTGATCCCGCAGGAATTCGTGGCCGAGGAAGGCGAGGAATCGATCGTCATCGCGGCCGGCGTGCTGAAACCGGGCGACAACCGCCGCTTCGCCGGTGAAGATCTCAAGGCCGGCAGCGCGGCCCTTGCCGCCGGCAAGATCATCCGTCCCGCGGATCTCGGCCTGGTCGCTTCGCTCGGCATCGCCGAAGTGCCGGTGCGGCGCCGCCTGCGCGTGGCCTTCTTCTCGACCGGCGACGAGCTGCGCTCGATCGGCCAGGCGCTCGACGAGGGCAGCGTCTACGACAGCAACCGCTACACGATCTACGGCATGCTGCAGCGCCTCGGCTGCGACATCATCGACATGGGCATCGTGCGCGACGACCCGGCCGCGCTCGAAGAAGCGCTGCGCAGCGCCTGCGAGAACGCAGACGCCATCGTGACCTCGGGCGGCGTCTCGGTCGGCGCGGCGGACTACACCAAGCAGATCATGGCGCGGCTCGGCGACGTCACGTTCTGGAAGATCGGCATGCGCCCCGGCCGCCCCCTTGCCTTTGGCCGCATCGCCTCGAACGGCCACAACGCCTTCCTGTTCGGCCTGCCGGGCAACCCGGTGGCGGTGATGGTCTCCTTCTACTTCTTCGCCCGCGACGCCCTGCTGCGCATGATGGGCGCCGACGCGCCCCTGCCCCTGCTGCGCGCCCGCTCGGTCGGCGCCATCCGCAAGAAATCCGGCCGCACCGAATACCAGCGCGGCATCCTGGCGCAGGGCGAGGATGGCGTGCCGCAGGTACGCATCACCGGCTCGCAAGGCTCGGGCATCCTGCACTCGATGTCGGAGGCGAATTGCATGGTGGTGCTGCATGATGGGCAGGGGAATGTCGCGGCCGGCGACATGGTCGATGTATTAATGTTCGAAGGGCTGGTGTAGGGTGGGCGCCCTGTGCCCACCATTATGAGCGTCTACTTATTCCATCCACATCGACCGCGCCAGCTGCGACCCACCCCAATCCGGCGCATAGACTCCTTCCCGCACATACCGATCAAATGTCGAAAACGGCCAGCTCGCCGCACTTTCGGCATGCCCATGCCGCACGGGATTGAAATGGACGTAATCCATGTGCGTTTCGAAATCGCGCTCGTCGCGTATCTGATGTTCGTAAAACCGGCGCTGCCAGATGGCGGCGTCGCGGTGCTTGATGCGTGAGGTAGTGGCCGTTCCGGCCAAGGGCGTTGCAACGCCGGCAAAGCGCGATACCGAATTCTTGATGAGTGCCCAGCGGGTCGAGTAATCCACGTCACCGTCCGGCAGGGTCCAGATGCAGTGCATGTGGTCGGGCATTAATACCCAGGCGTCGATCCGGAATGGTCTTGTGGTGCGCACGTTTTCCAGCGCCCGGCGCAGTGCAGAGCGCATCGGCGGCAGGCACAGGATCGGCTGCCGACGGAAGGTCACCAGCGTAAAGAAATAGGTGGAGCCGGTACGAGCGCGACGGTATTGGGGCATGGTGGCGCGCATTGTAGAGTGCGCGCGCAGCGGTCAGGTACGGAGCAGGAAGAACGATGAGGCACGTCAACGCGTCGTTTCTGGTGGGCACGGGGCGCCCACCCTACAGCTGGTGTGATCGTCGGATGATCGCCCCCGCGGCACCAAGGCACAATCCATCGCAGACGCGTTATTCGTCGCGTTCGATTTCGGGGCCAAGCATCAGCTGCGCCGCCTCGCTCGGCAAGGCCTCCACCGATTTGAGTTTCCTCGCCATTTGCCGGCTGCGCACTTCGGCGTTCTCGATGTTCTTGGCGGCCTTTTCCAGGGTCAGCTTGGTCGCAGCGAGCACGTCGCCGAACTTGCCGAACTCGGTCTTGACGGCGCCCAGCACCTGCCAGACTTCCGAGGAACGCTTTTCCAGTGCCAGCGTGCGGAAGCCCATCTGCAGGCTGTTGAGCAGCGCCGACAGGGTCGAGGGGCCGGCGATCGTGACGCGCAGACTGCGCTGCAGGTCGTCGGCCAGGCCGGGGCGGCGCATGACTTCGGCATACAGGCCTTCGGTCGGCAGGAACAGGATGGCGAAATCGGTCGTCTGCGGCGGCGAGACGTATTTTTCGCAGATCGTCTTGGCCTCCAGGCGCACCGCGCGCTCCAGTTCGGTGCCGTAGCGGGCCACGCCCTCGGCGTCGGCGCGGTCTTGCGATTCGATCAGGCGCTCGTACTGCTCCTTCGGGAACTTGGCGTCGATCGGCAGCCACAGCGGCGCACCGCCGTCGACCACGCCCGGCAGCTTGATCGCGAACTCGACGCGCGCGTTCGTCCCCGCCACGGTCTCGACGTTCTTGGCGTACTGGTCGACGGTGAGCACCTGCTCGAGCAGCATCTCGAGCTGGACTTCGCCCCAGGTGCCGCGCGTTTTCACGTTGGTCAGCACGCGTTTCAGATCGCCCACGCCGATGGCCAGCTGCTGCATTTCGCCCAGGCCCTGGTGCACCTTTTCCAGCCGCTCGGAGACCTGGCGGAAGGATTCGGTCAGGCGCGTTTCCAGCGTCGTGTGCAGCTTCTCGTCGACCGTCTGCCGCATCTCTTCCAGGCGCTTGGCGTTGTCGACCTGCAGGTCGCGGATCTTGTGTTCGAGCGTGGCGCGCACTTCCAGCATGCGCTGCGCGTTCGATTCGGTCAGGTTGGCGAGCGTCTGCTGCAGCGTGTCGGCGAAGCGTTTCAGCGAACGCGCCTGCTCTTCGCGCCCGCCGGCCGCGTGCAGCTGCATCTGCTGGCGCATGCTGTCGAGTTGCTGGGCGGTGGCGCCCTGGTGCTGGGCCATGTGGCCGGCCAGTTCCTGGCGCGTGGCCTGGGCGCTGTGCTGGAGTTCCTGGCGCAGTTCGCGTTCCAGGCGTTCGAAGGCAAGCGCGCTGCCGTCGCTGCGTCCGCGAAGTAACAGCAGCACCTGCAGGGCGATCACGGTCAGCACCGCGGCCAATAACAATGCAAATTGGAGAGTGGACATCAGTCGGCCTTGTTGCGCATCCAGTCGGCGGTCTGGTAGAAGGACTGCATCAGGCGCATGCGCAGATCCTCGTCCATGCCGATGTCTTCCATCGCCCAGGCCATCGCGCGCAGCCATTGATCGCGCTCGCTCGTGCCGATGCCGAAGGGCAGATGGCGCGCGCGCAGGCGCGGGTGGCCGTGGCGCTCGACGAAGAGGTCGGGCCCGCCCATCCAGCCGGACAGGAACATGAAGAGTTTTTCGCGCGAACTGTCGTTCGGCTTGGGGTGCAGGGCGTGGATGCCGGCGAATTCGGGCTCCAGCTCCATCAGGTCGTAAAAGCGGTCGACCAGTTCGCGCAGGCGCGCTTCGCCGCCGATGATTTCGTACAGGGTTTGGTTCTCGGACATGGCAGCATCATACCGTAGGGTGGGCACTCCGTGCCTACCCTACGCTGAGGATCCTTAGCCTGCTTCGCGCAGCGTCTGCAGCGGCGGCTGGCGCAGCACGCTGCGCAGCCCCAGCCAGCCGCCGATCAGCGCGCAGACGGCGCCGACCACGATCCCGGCCAGCCATACGCCCGGCTCGAAGATCCACGGGAACTTGAACTGGTAGGTCGCCAGCGCCCAGCCCAGCAGCGCCGCGCCGCTCGCCGCCAGCAGGCCGGCCAGGCCGCCCACGAGCACGAACTCGATGCGCTGCGCCTGGGCCAGCTGCTTGCGCGTCGCGCCCAGTGCGCGCAGCAGGCCCGCTTCGCGCGTGCGCTCCGACTGCGATCCCATCAGGGCCGCGTACAGCACCAGCACGCCCGAAGCCAGCGTGAACAGGAACAGGAATTCGACGGCGACCACGACCTGGTCGACCACGTCCTGCACCTGGCGGATGATGCCGCTGACGTCGATCACGGTCAGGTTCGGGTAGGTTCGCGCCAGCGAATTGGCCAGGCTCGCGCCCTGCTGCGCCAGGTGGAAGGCCGTCATGTAGGTCGCCGGGGCATTGGCCATCGCGGCCGGATTGATGATGACGAAGAAGTTGGCGCGCATCGAGCCCCATTCGAGCTTGCGCAGGCTCGTCACCTTCGCATCGACCACGTTGCCGGCCATGTCGAAGCGCATCACGTCGCCGAGCTTCAGTCCCAGGGTCTTGGCGATGCCCTGCTCCACCGAGGCTTCGGACACGCCCGGCGCATCGGCATACCACTTGCCGGCGACGATGTCGTTGCCCTCCGGTGCCTGGGTTGTGGTGGAGAGGTTGAACTCGCGGTTCGCCAGGCGCCGCGCGTCGTCGCTGGCATAGGTGTCGCGCGTGACGGGCTTGCCGTTGACGGCGGTCAGGCGGCCGCGGATCATCGGATACAGCACCGGGCTGTCGACGCCGGCGGCGGCAATGCGTTTTGCCACATCGTCCTTCTGCTCGGGCAGCACGTTGATGACGAAGCGGTTCGGCGCGTTTTCCGGCGTGGCGCGCTGCCAGGCCGCGACCAGGTCGCCGCGCACCACGGTCAGGAGCAGCAGCGCCATCAGGCCGAGCGCCAGCGACACCACCTGCACGATGGTGGCGCCGGGCCGGCGCTGCAGCGAGGTGACGGCAAAGCGCCAGCCCTGGTGCGTCGAGATGCCGCGCAGGCGGCGCAGCAGTTTCAGGCCCAGCCAGGCGACCAGTGCGAACACCGCGAAGCCGCCGAGGAAGCCGCCCGCCGTCAGCAGCGCCAGCTTCGGATCGCCCGCCTGCCACAGCAGCAGCGCGAGGAAGACGCCGATGCCGAGGCCATAGGTGGCCAGCGCCATCGGCTGCGGCGCGGCCTGCTCGCGGCGGATGACGCGGTTGTGCGGCACGTTCCGTAATTGCAGAACCGGCGGCAGCGCGAAGCCGACCAGGAGCAGCATGCCGGTGGCGATGCCCTGCAGCGCCGGCAGCATAGACACCGGCGGCAGATCCGGCGGCAACAGCGTGCCGATCAGCTGCAGCAGCACGAAGTGCGCGCCGAAACCGACCAGCACGCCGATGATGCTGCCGGCCAGGCCGACCAGTGCGAATTCGATCAGGTACATGGCGCCGACGGCATTTTGCGTCATGCCGAGGCAGCGCAGCATGGCGCAGGCGTCGAGGTGGCGCTGCATGAAGCGGCGCGCGGCCATGGCGACGGCGACCGCTGCCAGCATGGCCGACAGCAGGCCGACCAGCGAGAGGAAGCGGTCGGCGCGGTCGAGCGTGGCCTGCATCTCGGGGCGGCCGTTCTCGATCGACTCGATGCGCACGCCCTTGACATTGTCCTGGGCGATGCGCGCGCGCAGCCAGGTTTCGAAATCGCGCACGCGCGCCAGGTCGTTGTTCGACGGCGCCGATACCAGCAGCTTGTAGGTGACGCGTGCAAAATCGTCGACCAGGCCGGTGGACTTCAGGTCGGGCAGCGCCAGCATCACGCGCGGCGCGAAGTTGGCGAAGGAAGCGCCGCGGTCCGGTTCGGCCGCCACCAGCTGGGCGATGGTGAACTTGCGCTCGCCCACCTGCAGCGCGTCGCCGACCTTGACGTTCAGCGCCGGCAGCAGGTTGGCGTCGACCCAGACCGTGCCTGGCGCCGGGATCGCATTCGCCGCCGTGCCGCGCGCGGCGCTGGCCTGATCCGGGTCGGTGGTGATGCGCAGCTCGCCGCGCAGCGGATAGCCGTTCGAGACGGCCTTGATCGAGGCCAGCTGCGCCTGCGAGTTCTCGCCTTCTCCGCCCTGCGCCATGCTGGGGAAGGTGACCGTGTCGGCCAGCAGCAGGCCGCGCCGCGCGGCTTCCTCGCGCCAGGCCGGACGCACCGGATTGTCGCTGTTGACCAGCAGGTCGGCGCCTAGCAATTGGTTGGCGTCGCGCGCTAGTCCCGCGCGCATGCGGTCGATGAAGAAGCCGACCGAGGACAGGGCCGACACGGCCACGATCAGGGCCACCAGCAGGAAGCGCAGTTCGCCCGCGCGCCAGTCGCGCGCAGTCATGCGAAGGGACTGCATCAGCATCGTCTGCTCTCTTTAGTTGGTGACGGGGACGGGCGCGGCGAAGAAGGCGTCGACTTCGGCGAGGAAGGCGCGCTTCTGCTCGGGGCCGAGGAAGGCCGCGCTGAAGCTGTTGCGGGCCAGCTGCTGCGCATGCGAGGCGTCCAGCGGCAGCGCCTCGAACGCGGCGACGAAATTATCGTTCATGTAGCCGCCGAAATAAGCCGGATCGTCCGAATTGACGGTGGCCGCCAGTCCCTGGTCGAGCAGGGTGCGCAGGTTATGGCTGCCCATCACGTCGAACACGCGCAGCTTGATGTTCGAGAGCGGGCAGACGGTCAGCGCCATCTGTTCGCGCACCAGGCGCTCGACCAGTTCCGGGCTTTCCAGGCAGCGCACGCCATGGTCGATGCGCTCGACCTGGAGCACGTCGAGCGCGCTCTCGATATAGTTAGGCGGCCCCTCCTCGCCCGCGTGCGCGACCAGGCGCAGGCCGAGCTGGCGCGCGCGTTCGAACACGCGTGCGAATTTTTCCGGCGGATGGCCCACCTCCGAGGAATCGAGGCCGACGCCGATGAACTTGTCGCGATGCGGCAGCGCTTCGTCGAGCGTGGCCAGGGCTTCGTCTTCCGACAGATGGCGCAGGAAGCACATGATCAGGGTGGCGCTGATCGGGCCTTCCTGGCAGGCGCGCCAGATGCCGTTGATGACGGTCTCGAAACGCACGCCGCGCGCGGTGTGGGTCTGCGGATCGAAGAAGATCTCGGCATGGCGCACATTGTCGGCGGCGGCACGGGCCAGGTAGGCGGCCGTCATGTCGTAGAAGTCCTGCTCGGTCAGGAGCACGCTGGCGCCGGCATAATAAATATCGAGGAAGGATTGCAAATCCGAGAAAGCGTAGGCCTGGCGCAACGCTTCGACCGATGGATAAGGGAGTGAGACGCCGTTCCTTTGCGCTAGCGCAAAGATCAGTTCCGGCTCGAGCGAGCCCTCGATATGGATGTGCAATTCGGCCTTCGGCATCTGTTCAATGGTCTGGCGCAGCTGCTCGTTCAGCATGGATGTTCTCCGTCAAAGGCGGTTTTTCAAGGCAGGGCCGATAAGTGTACCGCATGCCGCCACGGCTCAGTTTTCATTGGATAATGCGGCGAAAAACGCCCCCTTTCGCGTGCGCCGCCGGCCCGCCGGATCGTGCACTATCGATTCAGTGCTTTTGTCATCCCAACAGTACAGGCGTGTTGCAATATCCATACAGCACGCATAAAGCATTCTTCTCTCTCAGCCGTTCTAGTACTGCGGAAAGAGCGAATAGAATATTGATTATCGTGAATAATCAACGGCTTACACGCTTACACGCAAACGCGTGAACCTGCTTTGACTTCGGGAACTAATAGGCACATAATAAATTTCAGAAACATAAAAAGACCCTGCATCCACGGGACAGCCGGCCACAAGCCGGTTCAAAAAACATTCCGCCTGAGCCGACGCGCGCGTCGCGGCGCTACCAGGACGACCCGCCTAACGGGTGGAGCTTCGCGATACCATCGCGAGCGGCCGTGGCCAGCGTGGCCGCAGCCGGCGCGCCAGGTCGACGAAGTATCCGTATAAACGTCAAGAAAATCGGGCCTTGGGCAGTCGATGCATATCGCCTGTCGTGACAGTGATCGTTGTTAGCAAACTAAAGGACACGCACATGACCATTTTTGACAACTACGCAGCCCGTTACGAGCGCACCCGTGAAGAGGAATATTCCCTGTCCGAGTATCTTGCCCTGTGCAAGAAGGATCCGCTGACCTATGCCAGCGCGCCGGAGCGCATGCTGGCCGCCATCGGCGAGCCGCAGCTCGTCGATACCCGGCTCGATCCGCGCCTCTCGCGCATCTTTGCCAACAAGGTCATCAAGATCTACCCTGCCTTCCGCGAGTTCTACGGCATGGAGGAAGTGATCGAGCAGGTCGTCTCCTACTTCCGCCACGCGGCGCAAGGGCTGGAAGAGCGCAAGCAGATCCTGTATCTGCTGGGGCCGGTCGGCGGCGGCAAGTCGTCGATCGCGGAAAAGCTGAAACACCTGATGGAACAGGTGCCCTTCTACGCGATCAAGGGTTCGCCCGTGAACGAGTCGCCGCTGGGCCTGTTCAACGAGGACGAGGATGGTGTCATCCTCGAGGAAGACTACGGCATCCCGCGCCGCTACCTGCGCTCGATTCCGAGCCCGTGGGCCGTCAAGCGCCTGCACGAGTTCGGCGGCGACATCAACAGGTTCCGGGTCGTCAAGCGCTACCCCTCGATCCTGAAGCAGGTCGCCATCTCGAAGACCGAACCGGGCGACGAAAACAACCAGGACATTTCCTCGCTGGTCGGCAAGGTCGACATCCGCAAGCTCGAGGAATATTCGCAGGACGATCCGGACGCCTACAGCTATTCCGGCGGCCTGTGCCTGGCGAACCAGGGTCTGATGGAATTCGTCGAGATGTTCAAGGCGCCGATCAAGGTGCTGCACCCGCTGCTGACGGCCACCCAGGAAGGCAATTACAAGGGTACCGAGGGCTTCGGCGCGATTCCCTTCGAGGGCATCATCCTGGCGCACTCGAACGAGTCGGAATGGAAGACCTTCCGCAACAACCGCAACAACGAGGCTTTCCTCGACCGGATCTATATCGTCAAGGTGCCGTATTGCCTGCGCATCTCCGACGAGATCAAGATCTACGATAAATTGATCCGCAATTCGTCGCTGGAAAAGGCGCCCTGCGCGCCGGGCACGCTGCGCATGATGGCGCAGTTCGCGATCCTGTCGCGCCTGAAGGATCCGGAAAATTCCAGCGTGTATTCGAAGATGCTGGTCTACGACGGCGAGAACCTGAAGGACACCGATCCCAAGGCCAAATCGCTGCACGAATACGTCGACTATGCCGGGGTGGACGAAGGCATGAACGGCCTATCGACGCGCTTCGCCTTCAAGATCCTGTCGAAGGTGTTCAACTTCGACAATACCGAAGTGGCCGCCAATCCGGTGCACCTGCTGTATGTGCTGGAGCAACAGATCGAGCGCGAGCAGTTCCCGCCCGAACTCGAACAGCGCTACCACTCCTACATCAAGGAGCACCTGGCGCAGCGCTATGTCGATTTCATCGGCAAGGAAATCCAGACCGCCTACCTGGAAAGCTATTCGGAATACGGCCAGAACATTTTCGACCGCTACGTCACCTTCGCCGACTTCTGGATCCAGGATCAGGAATTCCGCGATCCCGACACGGGCGAGAGTTTCGACCGCGAATCGCTCAACGCCGAACTGGAGAAGATCGAGAAGCCGGCCGGGATTTCGAATCCGAAGGATTTCCGCAACGAGATCGTCAACTTCGGCCTGCGCGCCCGGGCGACCAACGGCGGCAAGAACCCGGCCTGGACCAGCTACGAAAAATTCCGCACCGTCATCGAGAAGAAGATGTTTTCGAATACGGAGGAACTTCTGCCGGTTATTTCGTTCAATGCCAAGGCGAGCGCCGAGGATGCGACGAAGCACGCCGACTTCGTCAACCGCATGGTCGAGAAGGGATATACCGCCAAGCAGGTACGGCTGCTGTGCGAATGGTATCTGCGCGTGCGGAAGTCGTCGTAAGGAGAGTGGAAGCGGGCGGCGCAGGCGTGCCGCCCATTCAGCTCCATCCAATGCTTGCCCGCATCGAAAGCGTCGCCTCGCGGCGCATCAGCCATCGATTCGCGCGTTTTTGACCACCCTGCCAGCCGTGCGCCCCCCCGCTTATGCACGCTGCGTATTAAGATAGGGGGATCGCGCGGCGCGTTTTTCCGCAGCGATCCGCAGCGGTTTTAACAGGAGGCATGTTTTGACTTACCTCATCGACCGACGCTTGCAGGGCAAGAACAAGTCCGCGGTGAACCGCGAACGCTTCCTGCGCCGCTACAAGGCGCAAATCAAGGACGCGGTCGGCCGCGCAATCAAGGGCCGCTCGATCACCGACATCGAGAACGGCGAAAAAGTCTCGATCCCCGTCAAGGACGTCAACGAACCGCACTTCGGCCATGCCCATGGCGGCGTGTGGGAAACGGTCAATCCCGGCAATACCGAATACCAGAAAGGCGACCAGTTCAACCGGCCGCGCAGCGGCGGCGGCGGTTCCGGCCGCGGCCGCGCCGGCAACAGCGAGCAAACGGTCGAGGACGACTTCATCTTCGAACTCTCGCGCGAAGAGTTCATGAATTACTTCTTCGAAGACCTCGAGCTGCCGAACATGGTGAAAACCCAGCTCACGCAGACGATCGACTTCAAGACCCAGCGCGCCGGCTACAACGTCTCCGGCACCCCGTCGAACATCCACGTGCTGCGTTCGCTGCGCGGCGCGCTCGGACGGCGCATCGCCGTGGGCGGCCCGAGCCGGCGCGCGGTGGGCGAATTGCAGCAGGAACTGCAGGCGCTGTACGATGCCGAGGTTCCCGAGGACGATCCGCGCGTCGTCGAACTGAGAAAGAAGATTCACCACCTGCACACGCGCATCAACGCGATCCCCTTCATCGACCCGTTCGACCTGCGCTACAGCAACCGCATCAAGGTGCCGAAGCCGAGCACCCAGGCGGTAATGTTTTGCATCATGGACGTGTCCGGGTCGATGGACGAAACGCGCAAGGACACCGCCAAGCGCTTCTTCATCCTGCTCTACCTCTTCCTGAAACGCGTCTACGAGCGCATCGACGTCGTCTTCATCCGCCACCACACGGCCGCGGCCGAAGTCGATGAGGACGAATTCTTCCACTCGCGCGAGTCGGGCGGCACCGTCGTCTCGTCCGCCCTGCATCTGCTGCAGAAGGTGATCGGCGAGCGCTATTCGAGTTCCGACTGGAACGCCTATGTGGCCCAGGCCTCCGACGGCGACAATTGGGACAACGATTCGGTGCTGTGCAAGCAGCTGCTGGATCACGGCATCATGCCGAAAGTGCAGTACTACACCTATGTCGAGATCACCGACGGCCCCCCGCAGAACCTGTGGGAACAGTACACCGAGGTCGCTGCCCACCATGCCAACTTCGCGATGCAGAAAATCGTGACGCCGGCCGACATCTACCCGGTCTTCCGCGAACTGTTCAAGAAGCAGCCCAAGTAAATAGAGGGCACGCATTGAGAGACCTACCATGCCAGACGACCTCATCAAAAATCCGCGTGCCCTGCCCGAACAGTCGGAATGGACTTTCGACCTGATCGAGCAGGCGCACGAGGAAATCCGCCGCGTGGCCAGGAAATTCGGCCTCGACACCTACCCCAACCAGCTCGAGATCATCACCGCCGAGCAGATGATGGACGCCTATACCTCGGTCGGCATGCCGGTGTCCTACAACCACTGGTCGTTCGGCAAGCACTTCCTGTCGACCGAGAAGAGCTACAAGCGCGGCCAGATGGGCCTGGCCTACGAGATCGTCATCAATTCGAATCCCTGCATCGCCTATTTAATGGAGGAGAACAGCCTGACGATGCAGGCGCTGGTGATCGCGCATGCCGCCTACGGCCATAACTCCTTCTTCAAGGGTAATTACCTGTTCCGCACCTGGACGGATGCCGAAGCGATCGTCGATTACATGGTGTTCGCCAAGAATTACATCGCCGAATGCGAGCAGCGCTACGGCATCGACGCCGTCGAAGACTTGCTTGACTCCTGCCATGCGATCCAGAACTACGGCGTCGACCGCTACAAACGTCCGGCCAAGCTGTCGGTGGCCCAGGAAGCGGCGCGCCAGAAGGAACGCGAGGAGTATGCGCAATCCCAGGTGAACGCCCTCTGGCGCACGGTGCCGCGGCGTGAAGAGGAAGAGCGCGACACCCCGCCGCCGCGCTTTCCGCTCGAGCCCGAGGAAAACCTGCTCTACTTCATCGAGAAGTACGCGCCCCTGCTCGAACCCTGGCAGCGCGAACTGGTGCGCATCACGCGCAAGATCTCGCAATACTTCTATCCGCAGCGCCAGACCCAGGTCATGAACGAGGGCTGGGCGACCTTCTGGCACTACACGATCTTGCAAGAACTATATAAAGAGGGCATCGTCGGCGACGGCTTCATGCTCGAATTCCTGCAAAGCCATACCAACGTGGTCTATCAGCCGCCGGCGACCAGCCCGTATTACAGCGGCATCAATCCCTACGCGCTGGGCTTCGCCATGATGACCGACATCCGGCGCATCTGCGAAAACCCGACCGACGAGGACAGGGCCTGGTTCCCCGACATGGCCGGCAGCGACTGGATCAAGACGCTCGACTTTGCCATGCGCAATTTCAAGGACGAGAGCTTCATCGCCCAGTACCTGTCGCCCAAGCTGATCCGCGACTTCCACTTTTTCGCCGTGCTCGACGACGACCGCAGCGACAAGCTCACCATCTCGGCGATCCACGACGAAGCCGGCTACCGCTACGTGCGCCAGCAGCTGGCCGAGCAGTACAACATCGGCAACCGCGAGCCGAACATCCAGGTCTGGCAGGTCAATACCCGCGACGACCGGGCGCTGACCCTGCGTCACACCCAGTTCCAGCGCCGCCCGCTCAATGCCCAGGCCCAGGAAGTGCTCAAGCACGTGGCCCGGCTGTGGGGCTTCGACGTGCGCCTGGAAACCGTCGATACGAGCGGCCACGTCGTCAGCTTCCTCGACTGCCGCCGCGAGAAGCGCCACCGCTAGTCAAACTACAGCGACTTCGCTGCTCACTTGCCTCTCGCATGCATCCAATCCAGATCATGTCGTAGAGGCAAGCTCATCACTGATGCATGTCAATATATAACGACTCGGCGACATGCCATCACTTCGGGTCATACGCCACGCCCCGCATTCCCTCTCCTTCTGTTAGCTGGCGAACGCTCGGCTTTTCCGAAACTGGCTATAGTTTGCGAAAAGCTCAGCATTGCACTATATGATATTTGCCATTAGGCAAATTCGGCGTGCAAAATTTGGCAAACAGGCTATTCTTTCCTGATCTTCTACAGTGCGTAAGTATCAAGCTGCAATGTTGTAATTTTATATATGAACGGCCTGCGTTTTTTTGCACAGCGGGGAGCCGTCCGGATGAGCAGGATCGCCTGTTTTTACAGGCATTTACGCCCGTTTTGATGCCTCAAAAATACCTGTGCAAAAAAGAATTCGTAGGTATAATTCGCCGATGTCCCGGATGCGGCCTTGTCATTTCGTCGTGTTTTGTGGGTTTAGTAGCAACAAAAAGAGTTGGTATTGGAGAAAGCAGGCATGAATTTTTCACATGAGAAGGAACCGGGGAAGAATCTCACTGGTATCACCATTGTGGTCCTGTTGCACGTTCTCGTCGGCTGGGCAGTCCTCAACGGGCTCGGCACGAAGGTGATCACGAAGGTGCAGGAAGCAGTGGAAACGAAGTTGATCGAAGAGGTTAAGCCACCGCCACCACCGGAGACTCCTCCACCACCGCCGCCACCGGAAATGAAGGCCCCGCCGCCTCCATTCATTCCGCCGGTCGAGATCCAGACGCAGCAGCCTCCGCCGCCG
Source organism: Massilia sp. Leaf139 (assembly GCF_001424165.1). Lineage (GTDB taxonomy): Bacteria > Pseudomonadota > Gammaproteobacteria > Burkholderiales > Burkholderiaceae_D > Telluria. Next base: position 312,474 of record NZ_LMOJ01000024.1, on the reverse strand, counting down.
CAGAACACGATCGCCGCCGCGACCACGACGCCGCCGCCGACGACGAGCCTGGCTCCTCCGGCACCGCCGGCGCCACCGGCTCCTGCGGCAGCGCCTGCCGGCCCGAGCCGTACCGCCGCAGTGGCTGATTTCAGCACCTGTGCAAAACCGGAATACCCGAAGGCCTCGGCTCGTAACGAAGAAGAAGGCACGACGACGATCTCCTTCCTGATCGGCGTCGATGGTCGGATGGTTGATTCCAAGATCACGAAATCGAGCGGTTCGCGTGATCTTGACCGTGCAGCACAGACTGCAATCGGCAAGTGCCGCTTCAAACCGGCAATGGTCAATGGTCAGCCTGAACAGGCATGGGTCCCAGTACAGTACGTCTGGTCGCTGGAACAATAACCGAGACAGAAGATCGTCTCACAACTATGATTTTCGTTGTCTTTAGATCAGCGAACTGTCTATTTTTATATTTCTGGAGGAAGCATGTTTAAGAATACCCGTTTGTCCGCTGTACTGGCGGCAGTCCTGTTCTCGGTTACGGCAGCATCGGCCCTGGTCTCGGCACCAGCCTTCGCTGACGCACCGGCAGCAGCCGCTCCGGCAGCCGCAGCACCGGCAGACGCAGCAGCAGCTCCGGCAGCTGACGCAGCCGCCGCGGCACCTGCCGCCGAAGGCGCAGCGCCTGCTGCAGCCGCTGGCGAAGCCAAGGAAGAAGTCCACAACCCATACGGCTTCCAGGCCATGTGGGAAGAAGGCGACTTCGTCAACAAGGGCACCATCATCATCCTGTCGCTGATGTCGATGGGTTCGTGGTACATCATCATCACCAAGCTGATCGACCAGTCGAAGATCATGCGCCAGTCGAAGGAAGTGTCGGCCAAGTTCTGGAAAGCCAATTCGATCGCTGCCGGTTCGGCTCAGCTGAAAGAAGGTTCGCCATTCCGCTTCATCGCTGAAACCGGCACCAAGGCAACCCAGCACCACGACGGCGCCCTGCTCGAGCAGATCGACCTGTCGACCTGGGTGACCATGCAGATCCAGCGCGCCGTGGACCGCGTCCAGTCGCGCCTGCAAGATGGCCTGTCGTTCCTGGCAACCGTCGGTTCGACCTCGCCGTTCATCGGTCTGTTCGGTACCGTCTGGGGCATCTACAACGCACTGACCAACATCGGTATGTCGGGTAACGCATCGATCGACAAGGTCGCCGGTCCAGTCGGTGAAGCGCTGATCATGACCGCCTTCGGTCTGTTCGTCGCAGTTCCTGCCGTTCTGGGTTACAACTGGCTGGTTCGCCGCAACAAGGCAGCAATGGAAGATGTCCGTTCGTTCAGCGCCGACGTTCACTCGGTTCTGGTTTCGGGCGCCATGTCGACCTCGGAAGCTGCCCGTGCTGCTGCCGGCGCTAAAAAGATTGGATAAATCATGTCAATGAGTGTCGGCTCCGAAAGCGGAGATGATGATGCCGTGATGTCAGAGATCAACACGACGCCGCTCGTCGACATCATGTTGGTTCTCCTGATCATCTTCCTGATCACCAGCCCAGTGGTTCTGCAGCTGCAAAAGGTGAATCTGCCGGCGGAAACGAACGAAGTTACCAAGCCAGCGCCGGAAGACATCAACATCACCATCAACAAAGACGGTGAAATGTACTGGAACCAGACCCGCATCGCGAACACGGACGAGCTGTTCAAGTTCTTCGCGGAGCAGTCGGTAAAAGTGCCGCAGCCTGCAGTCAAAGTGCGTGGCGACCAAGCCTCGCGCTACGAAGCAGTCGGTCGGGTGCTTTATACGGCACAACGTGCTGGTGTGCAGAAGGTCGGTTTCGTTATCGAACCACCTGACAAGGGCTAATCACCAACCAAGGTGAAACCCGCGGAGGCACTGGACTCGCGTCCGGTGCCTCGATCGCACCCCAGTCATTTGAAAGGAAACACCATGGGTATGAATGTAGGTTCAGGCTCCGCCAAGGCAGCCGACCCGGAACCGATGATGGAAATGAACATGACGCCCCTGATCGACGTTCTGTTGGTCTTGATCATCATGTTGATTATCACGATTCCGAAGCAAGATCACTCGGTCAATCTGAACATGCCGGTCGGTACCCCACCACCGCAGACGGAGAAGCCACAAGTGGTCACGATCGACGTCGACTTCGACGGCACCATCCTCTGGGATGGCGTTGCGATCCCTGACCGTCCTTCGCTGGAAGCCAAGATGAATGAAGTGGCTGGCCAGGCGAACCAGCCGGAAGTGCACCTGCGTCCGAACAAGCTGGTCGAGTACAAGGTGGTTGCCGGTGTCATGGCAACTGCACAGCGTCTCGGCGTCACGAAGATCGGCATGGTCGGTAACGAGCAGTTCCAGTAATCGCATTAGATTTGAACAACACGGCAGGGTTTCCCTGCCGTGTCCATTTTCAAAGAGGATTTATCCACGATGAGCAAATTCCGTCTCGCACACCTCGGCCTCGCACTGGCCGCCCTCGGCTTCACCGCAGCTGCTCCGATCGTCGGCCTGGCCCCTGCCCATGCGCAGACCGTGAGCGCCCAGGTTGGCAAACCGCTGCAGGCAGCCCAGGCATTGATGAAACAGGGCAAGCACAAGGACGCCCTGGCGAAACTGCGCGAAGCGGACGCCGTGTCCGGCAAGTCGGCCCATGAGAGCTACCTGATCGAGCGCGTGCGCGCCTCGGCCGCCTCCTCGGCCGGCGACTACGGCACCGCAGCCAAGGCATTCGAAGCCCTGATCGCCTCCGGCAAGCTGTCGGCTGCCGAACGCGGCCAGTTCTCGGAAGGCCTGATCGGCATCTACATGCGCGGCGGCGACCTGAACAAGGCGAACGAAGCCATCCAGCGTCAACTGAAGAACGGCGACGATGCGAAGCTGCGCGGTTACCTGATGCAGAACTATTACAAGCAAGGTAACATCGCTGCCCTGGAAACCGAGCTGCGCAACGCCGAGAAATCGGGCCGCATGAGCGAAGACATGCTCGGCATGCTGGCCAACATCCAGCTCAAGAAGAACGACAAGGCCGGCTACGTCAACACCATCGAAAAGCTGGCGGCCAACTATCCGAAAGCCCAGTACTGGAACGACCTGCTCAACCGCGTGCAGGGCAAGCCTGGTTTCTCGGGCCGCCTGGCGGTCGACGTCTACCGCCTGAAGCTGGCCAACGGCCTGCTGAAGAAGCCGAGCGAGTTCATGGAAATGGCCCAGCTCGTCATGCAGGCGAAGGCGCCTGCTGAAGCGCTGAAGATCATCGACAAGGGCTACAAGGCCGGCGCACTGGGCACCGGCCCGGACGCCGAGCGTCACGGCCGCCTGAAGGCCCTGGCCGAGAAGAACCTGGCCGAGCAGAACAAGACCATCGCCGCCCTGGAAGCCGAGTACACGGCCGCCAAGGACAACGACGGCCTGGTCGCTGTCGGCTACAGCATGGTGCAGTCGGGCCAGGCCGACCGCGGCCTGAAGCTGATGGAATCGGCGATCAAGGCCGGCAACCTGCGCTATCCGGACGAAGCCAAGCTGCGCCTGGGCGAAGCCTACGCCGCGGCCGGCAAGAAGCAGCAGGCGATCAGCACCCTGCGCGGCGTCGCCGGCAAGGAAGGCACCGCCGAACTGGCACGCTACTGGATCATGGCGATCAACAAGCCGCTGGCTTGATGGCCGCTTTGCTCCGCTAAAGACGCCGCCTGTTCGCAGGCGGCGTTTTTTTTGACCCGCCGCCGTGATGCACACGTCACGCGTGGGCGGCGCACGGGCCGCGCGAACGCCGCCAGCACTGGTAGAGCCGCCCGGTGAAACCGGCATCGCGGCCATTGGCCACAATGCCCTCATACGCCATTGCAACAAGCCTTTACCGTATAATCAAGGTTTCGCCCCGAGGCATGGCCGAGCACAGACGTACAGCTCGACCCGCCGGGCACTCTGGAACCACCAATGAAGGTATTTCGCGGACTTCCCAACGACGCGGCGCGCGCACCGTGCGCCCTCACCATCGGCAATTTCGATGGTGTCCATCGCGGCCACCAGGCCTTGCTGGCGCGCGTCCGGGCGGCGAGCCAGGCGCTGGGACTGGAAGCGGCGGTGATGACCTTCGAGCCGCATCCGCGCGAATACTTCGCCCGCCGCAGCGGCGACCTCAGCCGCGCTCCGGCGCGCATCGCCAACCTGCGCGACAAGCTCGAAGACCTGGCCCAGGCCGGCATCGACCGCGTCATCGTCGAACACTTCAACGAACAATTCGCCTCCATCTCCCCCCAGGACTTCATCGAGCGCGTGCTGGTCGACGGCCTGCACGTCAAATGGCTGATGGTGGGCGACGATTTCTGCTTCGGCGCCAAGCGCGCCGGCACGGTCGCCATGCTGATGGAGGCGGGCCGCGAATACGGCTTCCACGTCGAAACCCTGCCCACCGTGCGCGAAGGCGAGCAGCGCATCTCCTCGTCCGCCGTGCGCGCGGCGCTGGCGGCCGGCGACCTGCAGGCTACCAATGCCCTGCTCGGCCATCCGTATGCGATGTCGGGCCATGTGATCCACGGCGCCAAGCTCGGCCGCACGCTGGGCTTTCCGACCCTGAACCTGCGCGTCGCGCACCGCCCCGCCCTGCAAGGCATCTTCGTGGTGCAGGTGCATGGCCTGGCCGAGCAGCCGCTGCCGGCCGTCGCCAGCCTGGGCGTGCGCCCGACCGTCGAGGACGCCGGCCACATGCTGCTGGAAGTGCACATCTTCGACTACGACCGTCCCTGCTACGGCAAGCTGGTGCGCGTCGAGTTTCTGGAAAAACTGCGCGACGAGGAAAAGTATGTCGACCTCGACACACTCACCGCCGCCATCCACCGCGATGCCGAACAGGCGCGCGCCTGGTTCGCCACGCATACGCCGCGCCACGATCCCAGGAGCCCGGCCCGTGCCGGCGCCTTGACCGCCACCGACCGAATTTGACGCGGGCGTCCCGACCCGCGCGGGCTGCACGGCTTATGCCGCACAGCCGATCCTGAATTCCCTTACCGAAGAAATATATGTCCGAAAACAGCAAACCCGTCCAGAACGCGCCTGCCCAGAAGGGCGCGAAGAAATCCGAGAGCAAGCCAGTGAGTAAATATCCGGTCAACATGACCGATACCCCGTTCCCGATGCGCGGCGACCTCGCCAAGCGCGAGCCGTGCTGGGTCAAGGGATGGCAGGACAAGCAGATCTATCACCGCATCCGCAAGGCAGCCAAGGGCCGTCCGAGCTTCGTGCTGCACGACGGGCCGCCGTATGCGAACGGCGACATCCACCTCGGCCACGCCGTGAACAAGATCCTCAAAGACATGGTCGTCAAATCGCGCACCATGGCCGGCTTCGACGCGCCTTACGTGCCGGGCTGGGATTGCCACGGCATGCCGATCGAGATCCAGATCGAAAAACTCTACGGCAAGAACCTGCCGACCGCCGAAGTGTTGCAGAAAGCCCGCGCCTACGCGCTCGAGCAGATCGACCGCCAGCGCGCCGGTTTCATCCGCCTGGGCGTGCTCGGCGAATGGGAAAACCCGTACATGACCATGGCCTATGGTAACGAGGCCGACGAACTGCGCGCGCTGGGCAAGCTGCTCGACAAGGGTTATGTCTACCGCGGCCTGAAGCCGGTGAATTGGTGCTTCGATTGCGGCTCGGCGCTGGCCGAAGCGGAAGTCGAATACCAGGACAAGCGCGATCCGGCGATCGACGTCGGTTTCAAATTCGCCGAGGAAGAGAAGCTGGCGGCAGCCTTCGGCCTTCCGTCGCTGCCGACCATGAACGGTTTCATCGTGATCTGGACGACGACGCCATGGACGATCCCGTCGAACCAGGCCCTGAACGTGAACGCGGAAGTGACCTACGCCCTGGTGCAGGCCGAGCGCGACGGCGAGCCGCTGCTGCTGATCCTGGCGCAAGACCTGGTCGAATCCTGCCTGGCGCGCTATAAGCTCGAAGGCAAGACCATCGCCACGGCCCTCGGCGCCAAGCTCGAAGGCATGCGCTTCAAGCACCCGCTGCACGCGGCCGATCCGTTCTACGACCGCAGCTCGCCAGTTTACCTGGCCGACTACGTCACCACCGAGAGCGGCACCGGCGTCGTCCACTCGGCCCCGGCCTACGGCCTGGAAGACTTCGTGTCCTGCAAGGCGCACGGCATGAAGGACGACGAGATCCTGAAACCCGTGATGGGCGACGGCCGCTTCGCGTCGACCTTGCCGCTGTTCGGCGGCCTGACGATTTGGGAAGCCAGTAAACCGATTTGCGCGGCCTTGACCGCCGCCGGCGCGCTGTTCGAACTCAAAATGTTCGACCACAGCTACATGCACTGCTGGCGCCACAAGACCCCGATCGTCTACCGCGCAACCAGCCAGTGGTTCGCCGGCATGGATGTCACGCCGAAGGATGGCGGCCCGACCCTGCGCGAGACCGCGCTGGCCGGCATCGAGAAGACCCAGTTCTTCCCGGACTGGGGCCAGGCGCGCCTGCACGGCATGATCGAGAACCGTCCGGACTGGACCCTGTCGCGCCAGCGCCAGTGGGGCGTGCCAATGGCCTTCTTCATCCACAAGGAGACGGGCGAGCTGCACCCGCGCACTCCGGAACTGCTGGAGCAGGTCGCGAAACTGATCGAGCAGAACGGCATCGACGCCTGGCAGGCGCTCGACCCGCGCGAACTGCTGGGCGACGACGCGGAAGTCTACGAGAAGAACAAGGACACGCTCGACGTCTGGTTCGATTCCGGCGCGACGCACCAGACCGTGCTGCGCGGCTCGCACGCGCAGCAGTCGACCTTCCCGGCCGACCTGTACCTGGAAGGCTCGGACCAGCACCGCGGCTGGTTCCACTCCTCGCTGTTGACCTCCTCGATGCTGAACGGGACGCCGCCCTATAAGGCGCTGCTGACCCACGGCTTCACCGTCGACGAGCACGGCAAGAAGATGTCCAAGTCCCTGGGCAACACGATGGCGCCGCAGAAGATCTCGGACACCCTGGGCGCCGACATCCTGCGCCTTTGGGTGGCCTCGACCGATTACACGGGCGAGCTGGCGATCAGCGAAGAGATCCTCAAGCGCGTCACGGAGTCGTACCGCCGCATCCGCAACACGCTGCGCTTCCTGCTGGCGAACACCTCGGACTTCGACCCGAGCAAGCACGCCGTGCCCGTCGCCGAGCTGTTCGAGATCGACCGCTACGCGATCGCCTCGATGGCCCAGCTGCAGCAGGACATCGGCGCGCACTTCGAGCGCTACGAATTCCACCCGGTGGTCTCGCGCCTGCAGTACTACTGCTCGGAAGACCTGGGCGGCTTCTACCTCGACATCCTCAAGGATCGCCTGTACACGACGGGCGTGGACTCGATGGCGCGCCGCTCGGCCCAGACCGCGCTGTGGCACATCGCCCATGCCCTGCTGCGCATGATGGCGCCGATCCTCTCGTTCACGGCCGAAGAAGCCTGGGCCGTGTTCGCGGGCGAGCAAGCGTATGCGGAGAGTGACGAGACCATCTTCACGCAAACGCTGTGGGCCTTCCCGGAACTGCCGGATGCCGAGCTTCTCCTGGCCAAGTACAGCGCGCTGCGCGAAGTGCGTGCCGACGTGACCAAGCAGCTCGAAGAGGTGCGCGCCTCGGGTGCGATCGGCTCCTCGCTGCAGGCCGAGCTGACGATCAAGGCCGCGGGCGCCAAGCACGATCTGCTGGCGAGCCTGGAGGACGATTTGAAATTCGTCTTCATCACCTCGCAGGCGACGGTCGAGCAGGCCGCCGATGAAGCAGAGGAAGCGGTTGTCGTCACGCCGTCGGAAGCGCCGAAGTGCGAGCGCTGCTGGCACTACCGCCGCGACGTCGGCCACAACCACGAGCACAGCGGCCTGTGCGGCCGTTGCGTGAGCAACCTGTTCGGCGCCGGCGAAGCACGCCGCTTCGCGTAAGCCCGTTCACACCGACCGCCATGCCGTCTTCAACGGCATGGCGGTTTCCACATCTGACTCCGATTCCCATGGCAACCAAGAAAAAACCGAGCATTACGACCATCCACAAAAAAGCCGGCGGCAGCATGACACCGTGGCTGGGCATCGCCTTCATCATCGTATTGATCGACCAGCTGACCAAGATCACCGTCTCGAAACTGTTCACCTATGGCGAGACGCTGCCGGTGACGGGCTTCTTCAACCTGGTGCTCGTGTATAACCCGGGCGCGGCATTCTCCTTCCTGGGCGACCAGGGCGGCTGGCAGCGCTGGTTCTTCACCGCGATCGCGGTCGGCGCCATCGGCTTCATCCTCTACCTGCTCAAGCGCCACGCCGGCCAGCGCCTGTTCTGCTGGGCCCTGGCCCTGATCCTGGGCGGGGCCATCGGCAACGTGATCGACCGCGTCGCCTACGGCCACGTGATCGACTTCCTCGACTTTTACTGGCGCGGCTGGGGGCACTTCCCGGCCTTTAACGTCGCCGACATCGGCATTTCGATCGGCGCCTTCCTGTTCATCGCCGATGAACTGCGGCGCGTGAATAAAAACTGAGCAAGAACTAAGCTCCGACCTTTGACGGGAGTCCGACATGGATCTGCAAGGTAAAAAAATCGTTCTCGGCCTGTCCGGCGGCGTCGCCTGCTACAAGGCGGCGGAACTGTGCCGCGCGCTGATCAAGCAGGGCGCACAAGTCCACGTCGTCATGACCGAGGCCGCGACCCATTTCATCGGCGCGGTCACGATGCAGGCGCTGTCGGGCAATCCGGTCTGGCTCGACCAGTGGGATGCGCGCATGGCCAACAACATGGCGCACATCGACCTCACGCGCGGCGCCGATGCGATCCTGATCGCGCCCTGCTCGGCCGACTTCATGCGCAAGCTCGCGCACGGCGCCTGCGACGATTTGCTCTCGACCCTGTGCGTGGCGCGCCCGCACGGCGTGCCGCTGCTGGTGGCGCCGGCGATGAATGTCGAGATGTGGCAGAACGCCGCCACGCAGCGCAACGCCGCCACCCTGCGCGCCGACGGCATCCAGCTGTTCGGCCCCGGCGCCGGCGAGCAGGCCTGCGGCGAAACGGGCCTCGGGCGCATGCTCGAACCCGAGCAGATCCTCGACGAACTGGTCGCCTCCTTCCAGCACAAGATCCTGGCCGGCAAGCGCGTGCTGATCACGGCCGGGCCTACTTTTGAAGCGATCGATCCCGTGCGCGGCATCACCAATCTTTCCTCGGGCAAGATGGGCTATGCGATCGCGCGCGCGGCACGCGAAGCCGGCGCCGAGGTGACGCTGGTCTCGGGCCCGACCGCCCTGCCGACGCCTTTCGGCGTGCGCCGCATCGACGTGCTCTCGGCCCAGCAGATGATGGACGCCGTGATGGCCGGCGTCGAGGGACAACACGTCTTCATCGGCGTGGCGGCGGTGGCCGACTGGCGCGTCGCCAATGCCAGCGAACAGAAGCTGAAAAAGCAGGAAGGCGGCGCCGCGCCGGCGCTGGAATTCGTGCAGAACCCGGACATCCTGGCCACGGTGGCGGCCACCACCTCGCTCTCGGGCTGGCCCTACTGCGTCGGCTTTGCCGCCGAGTCGGAGAACCTGGTCGAATACGGCGCCGCCAAGCGCGAACGCAAGGGCATCCCTCTCCTGGTCGGCAACATCGGCCACCATACTTTCGGCCAGGACGAGAATTCGATCGTCCTGTTCGACGAGAGCGGCCACACCGTGCTGCCGCGCGCCGACAAGCTGACCCTGGCGCGCCAGCTCGTGTCCGAGATCGGCAAGCGCCTCGAGGCGCGTTCGCTGCTCACCTGATTCGATGCATATGATTCAAATTTTTATACTATCCAAAGAAAACCGTATCACCCCATGAAGACCATCGACATCAAGATCCTCGACCCGCGCATGAAGGAACTGCTGCCGGCCTATGCCACCCCCGGCAGCGCCGGCCTCGACCTGCGCGCCTGCATCGAGGCGCCGCTTACCCTCGAGCCGGGCCAGACCGTGCTGGTGCCGACCGGTCTCGCCATCCACGTGGCCGATCCCGGCTATGCGGCGATGATCCTGCCGCGCAGTGGGCTCGGCCATAAGAACGGCATCGTGCTCGGCAATCTGGTAGGCTTGATCGACTCCGATTACCAGGGCCAGTTGATGGTCTCGACCTGGAACCGCGGCCATGCCGCCTTCACGCTGCAGCCGCTGGATCGCCTGGCGCAGCTGGTGATCGTGCCCGTCCTGCAGGTGGGCTTCAATGTCGTCGACGAATTTGCATCGAGCGAACGGGGTGCCGGAGGGTTCGGCAGCACCGGAAAACAATAAAGAACGAAGGAGAAAAAGTGATTCGCATTGACCGTCTGCGCCCCGCCGCGCTGGGCGTCGCCCTGTCCGTACTGCTCGCCGCCTGCGGCACGCAAGCTCCGCTGCGCCAGCCCGGCGTCCCTGGGCCGATCACGGAAACGCCGCAAGGCACGCCGCTGACGCCGCAGATGGCGGCCGCCGCTGACACCCTGACCAGGATGGCCGCACTGCAGGATCGCCTGTACCGCGTGGCGGCGCCGCTGCTGATCGACAATGCCGAATTGTGCACGAAGCACGCGCGCAACCTGCTCGGCTTCACGGCCAAGAACCGTCACTCCTATCCCGGCCTCTACAACGAGGCCGCCCACGTCGCCTTCGGCATGGACGAGCGGCTGCAGGTGACGGGCGTCCTGGTCGGCAGCGGCGCGGCGAAGGCCGGGCTGCGCCTGGGCGACGCCCTGGTCGCGGCCGGCGGCAAGCCGCTGCCGACCGGCCCGAACGCCCCCTCGACGGTTGGCGCCGTGTTCGGCGGCCTGATGGCTTCCCAGTCGATCCTGCCGTTCTCGATCGAACGCGACGGCCGCCCGCGCGACCTGAGCATTCCGGTGACCCGCGCCTGCGGCTACGGCATCGAACTGGGCAACGGCGACAACGTCAACGCGTATGCCGACGGCACCCGCGTGATGGTCACGCGCGGCATGCTGAACGTGGCCCGCAGCGACGACGAGCTGGCCTATGTCCTGGCGCGCACGATGGCGCACAACATGCTTGACCACCCGCGCCAGCAGCGCAACCAGGCGACGCTCAACAGCGTGATCGAGAACCTGAGGAACATCACGCCGGACATGGCGATGGTCAACGGCAGCGCCGGCATCAAGCCGATGCCGTCGAACCTCGATGCGGCCGCCGACCGGCTCGCCATCTTCCTGCTGGCGCGCGCCGACTACAACATCGAAGGCGCCCCCGCCTTCTGGAAGCGCTTCGCCGCCTCCTATCCGGCCAGCGTGGCCAACGGCTTCACCGCCAACCACCCGTCGACGGCCGCACGGCTGACGGCGATGGAGCTGGCGATCGAGGACGTGAAGGCGAAGAAGGGGTCGAAGAAGCCGCTGACGCCGTAAGCTCGGCCAAGGTGGACGGGGAACCCGTCACCCTACAATGTTTCCCCGCCGGCGGTTCGCCGGCTTTTTTTGTATCATTGACACCCCTCACCAGCCGCGCCGCACACCATGGACAGCCTCGACCTCGACGTACTCAAGACCGCAGCCGCCTGGCTCGATGCCGGCCACCGCTGCGAGCTGGTCACGGTCGTCAAGACCTGGGGCTCGAGTCCGCGTCCGATCGGGGCCACGCTCGCCGTGCGCGACGATGGGCGCGTCATCGGCTCCGTCTCCGGCGGCTGCATCGAGGACGACCTGATCGAGAACGTGCGCGCAAAGGGGATTTCGGCGGATGCGCGGCCGCACATCGTCAGCTACGGCATCAGCGCCGACGATGCACACCGCTTCGGCCTGCCCTGCGGCGGCACCATCGAGCTCGCCATCGAACCGCTGGGCCAGCACAGCGGCCTGCGCGAACTGCTGCAGCGCCTCGAAGGCGGCGAATTGCTGGAGCGCCGGCTGGATCTGGCCAGCGGCGCCGTCAGCCTGGCGCGCGCCGACGCAGGCGCCCTGCTTCGCGTCGAAGGCGAAGCCCTGTATACCGTGCACGGCCCGCGCTGGCGCCTGTTCATCATCGGCGCCGGCCCGCTGTCGCGCTTCCTGGCCCAGGTGGCGGGCGCGATGGATTACCGCGTGATCGTCTGCGATCCGCGCGAGGAATACCGCGCCGACTGGGATGTCCCCGGCGTCGAACTCGTGCACACCATGCCGGACGACCTCATGGTCGAAGCCCGGCTCGACGCGCGCAGCGCCGTCGTCGCGCTGACCCACGATCCGAAGCTCGACGACCTGGCCCTGATGGAAGCGCTGAAGTCGGAGGCCTTTTATGTCGGCGCCATCGGCTCGCGCCTGAACAATGCGCGCCGTCGCGAACGCCTGAAGCTGTTCGACCTGTCCGACGCCGAACTGAACCGCCTGCACGGCCCGATCGGCCTCTATATCGGCAGCAAGACGCCGTCCGAAATCGGCATTGCGATCCTGGCCGAGATGACGGCCATTAAAAACGGCGTGCCGGCGGCGATGCTGGTGCCGCACGCGGCCGCGCCGCAGCCGGCCACGAGCGACGTCTGCGCACTTTGATGCGCGCCGAGCGCATCGAGCGAGGGAGCAGCCGAGCAAAAAACAGGAGGCGCGGCTGCGCGGCGCATGCCACCATGCGCCTCCGCCCTCTCTATCGACCATGAACACAGCCAATTTCCTTCGTCTCTTGCTGCTGGCAGCCATCTGGGGCGGCTCCTTCCTCTTCATGCGCATCGGCGCGCCCGTGCTCGGGCCGGCCGTGCTGATCGAATACCGGGTACTGTTCGCCGCCCTGTTCCTGGCCGCCGTCGGCCTGGTGCTGCGCAAGCGCCTCGACGTGCGCGCGCACTGGAAGCATTACCTGATGCTGGGCTTTTTCAATTCTGCCTTGCCCTTCCTGCTGTTCGCCTACGGCGCGCGCACCCTGACGGCCTCGGTGCTGTCGGTGCTGAACGCGACGGCGCCGATGTGGGGCGCGCTGATCGGCGCGCTCTGGGCGCGCCAGCCGATCACGCTGAAGAGCGGTCTCGGCCTGGTGCTGGGCACGAGCGGCGTGGCCTTGCTGGTCGGTTTCGACGACGTCTCGCGCCTGCCCGGCGCCGGCGTGGCGATCGCCGCCGCCCTGGCCGCGGCCGTGTGCTACAGCATCGCCAGCCTGTACGCGAAGTCGGCCAAGTCGGTGGAGCCCTTCGCCAATGCCCACGGCACGATGTGGGCGGCGACGCTGTTCGTGCTGCCGGCCCTGCCCTTCTTCCCCTCGCCCGGCACACCGACGCCGGGCGTGTGGGCGGCCGTGCTGGCCCTCGGGGTCGTCTGCAGCGGCATTGCCTACCTGATTTATTTCCGCCTGATCGCCGAGGTCGGGCCGACCTCGGCCCTCACGGTGACGTTCCTCAATCCCGTCTTCGGCATCCTGTGGGGCGCGCTGTTCCTGGGCGAGGCGGTCGGCTGGCATACGCTGGCGGGCGCGGCGATCGTGCTGGTGGGGACGGCCCTGGTCACGGGCTTCGTGCCGCGCTTCGGAAAGCCGGCGGTGGCGGCCGGCAAGCCATGACGAGCGAGGCGCTGGAAGTTGCGCTGCCTGCGGGCTACCGCAGCGCCGACGTCCTGTCGTTTCATTCCCGCGATGCCGAGGGGCTGGCGGAGCACGTCATCGGCCAGCGTATCCGCAAGGCGGTGCTGCTGAACGGCGTGCCGCTGCTGCTGGACGTGAGGCTGGGCGAGGAGACGGCGCAATGCCGGATCGAGGCCGACGGCGCGCTGGACGCGGTCACGCTGGGCCTGGTGCAGGATGCCCTGCGCAGCATCCTGGCGCTGCGCATCGATCCGGCGCCCTTCGCCGCCTTCGTGCAGGGCGATCCCGTCTTCGGGCCGCTGGTGGCGCGCCAGCCGGGCCTACCCATCGTGCAGTCGGCCAGCGTCTTCGAGGCACTGACCTGGGCCATCATCGGCCAGCAGATCAACCTGCCTTTCGCGATCAGCCTGCGCCGCACCTTCATTCAACAGGCCGGACGCGCGCACAGCAGCGGCTTGTGGTGCTATCCGGAAGCGCCGGATGTGGCGCGACTCGATCTGGAGGCGCTCACCAGCCGCAAGTTCTCGCGCGCCAAGGCCGAGACCCTGCTGCGCGTGGCGCGCATGGCGGCCGATGGCGAACTTTCGCTGGCGCGTGACGATGACCCGGCGCAGACGGCGGCGCGCCTGCTGGCGGTCAAGGGCATCGGGCCGTGGACGGTCAACTACACCCTGCTGCGCGGCTATGGGTATGCCGACTGTTCGCTGGAGGGCGACGTCGCCGTACGCGGTGCGCTCGGGCGGCTGCTGGGGGAGGCGGAGAAACCGACCTTGGCGCATACGCAGGCCTGGCTGGCGCGCTATCAGCCGCACCGGACGATGGCGGCGGCGTATTTGTGGGCGAGTCTCAGTCAGCCGGCGGGATAGGCGGTAACGAGACGCAGCGTTCACGCGTGGGCACCGCTCGCATCAAGACGAAGCCAACCGAAGCCATCAACTCACCCCCACCTCGGCAACCCATCCAATTGCTGCGCCCCCTCCCCCGAAAACCGGATCAGTTCCGACAACGGCACCGTCGCCAGATTCTCGCTGCCGTAATGCCCGCCCAGCGCGCTGGGGATTTTCAGGCAGTAGGTGCGGTCGTCGGTCAGGGGCCCGAGCGTGGACTCGGCCAGGTCGACCAGTTCCGGCATGTACCAGTCATTGAGAAAATCCTGGTTGTACGAGAGCGCGTCGAGTTCGGCGCGGTTGTCGGCGACCGGCTCGCAGCACAGGTCTTGCGGACGCAGGCGCCAGTAGCTGCCGTCGGCGTCGCGCAGGATCAGGTTGCCGAAGGCATTGGCGCCCAATATTTCGACAGCGTGCAAGCCCATCCAGCCCCAGGCATCGTTGATGTCTTTAACAGTAATCATGGTGAATCCGCTCGTGAAAGCCGCTAATGAAGCGTTGGACGTGTGGGCGCGCCACGCATATCGATCGCACGGCTGCGCCTGCTTACTCGTTGGACAAGGCCGGGTTCGGCAAGTGCGGCGGATTCGACATCCGCTTGATGCAGGTCGAGTCCGCCAGGAAGGCTGGAATGGAAAAAGCCGCTGCGTCCTCGAAGGAAACAGCGGCTTTTAGAATCTGGTTGCGGGGACAGGATTTGAACCTGTGACCTTCGGGTTATGAGCCCGACGAGCTGCCAGACTGCTCCACCCCGCGTCTGATGAAATGAATTATACGCCTCTTCGACCGTTTAGGCAAATCCAATGCCAGGGACATGGCCGATTGAAGGCCGCAATGGTTTCCGAACTACACTACTGCCGAGCCGGTGTGGCGGCACAGCCGAAGCAATCGGGTGTAAAGTAGCCGGAACTTCATTCTCGTCATTTTTTATGAACTTTTGTTCCGAGTGCGGCCACGCGGTCGCGCTAAGCATTCCCGAAGGCGACAACCGGCCGCGCCATGTGTGCGCGCAGTGCGGCACGATTCATTACCAGAACCCGAAAATGGTGATCGGCTCGATCCCGGTCTGGGAGGGGGACGGCAGGCTGCAGGTGCTGCTGTGCCGGCGCGCGATCGAGCCGCGCCATGGCTACTGGACGCTGCCGGCCGGCTTCATGGAAAACGGCGAAACCACGAGCGAAGCGGCCGTGCGCGAGACCGAAGAGGAAGCCGGCGCCAACATCGAGATCGGCCCGCTGTTTTCCTTGCTGAACGTCGCCCACGTGCATCAGGTGCACATGTTCTATCTCGCGCGCCTGCTCGACCTCGATTTCGCGCCGGGCATCGAAAGCCTGGAAGTGCAACTGTTCGCCGAACAGGACATCCCCTGGGACGAGCTCGCTTTCCCGACGATTCGCACGACGCTGGAACTGTTCTTTGCCGACCGCGTCAAAATGCGCGAGGGCGTGTCGAGTTCCTATGGCGTGCACGGCCATGACATCCGGCGTCCGATGATTGCTCCCCGCGAACCCGATTGAACCGAGAGCGGCATGATTCCCTGGCTTGATGCGCATACGCCGTTTCCAGACGTATCCGAAGCGCTGACCATCGACGCTCCCGGCCTGCTCGCGGCCGGCGCCGACCTCTCGCCGCGGCGCCTGCTGCTCGCCTACCAGAACGGCATCTTCCCCTGGTTCTCGGAAGGCCAGCCCATTCTCTGGTGGAGCACCGATCCGCGCATGGTGCTCTATACGAGCGACTTCAAGGTCAGCGACAGCCTGAAAAAAACCCTGCGCCGCGTCGAGCGCAGCCGCACCGAAGGCGGGCGCTGGCAGGTGCGCTTCGACAGCGATTTCGAAGCCGTGATGCGCGCCTGCGCCGCGCCCCGCAAGGACGGGCCGGGCACCTGGATTTCCGAGGACATCATCGACGGCTACACCGGCCTGCACGCGCTCGGCTATGCCCACTCGTCCGAAGTCTGGCTGGACGGCGAACTGGTCGGCGGCGCCTACGGCGTCTGCATCGGCCGCATGTTCTACGGCGAATCGATGTTCGCGCGCGTGTCGGACGCCTCCAAGGTGGCGCTGGCCTACCTGGTTGCCTTCCTGCGCTCGCAGGGCGTGCGCATGGTCGACTGCCAGCAGGAAACAGGACACCTGGCCTCGCTGGGCGCGGCGCCGATTTCGCGCAGCGTCTTCCTGCAGCACCTGCGCGCTGCGATCAAGGAACCGGCGATCCAGACATGGGAACCCGTCGCACCGATTTGATAACGCCGAACCGTGAGCGGCTGGGAAAGCCGCCATGGCGGTTTTGCCAGCCGCGAACCGTGCGCGCCTGCGCATTCGTTAGAATAGGGCCAACACCTCGTCCCGAGAGTCATGCATGACGCACCTTAATGACCTGCCCTTCTCCACGCTGCAGTTCTACACGACCGCCCCGTATCCGTGCAGCTACCTCGACGCACGCCAGGCGCGCTCGCAGGTCGCCACGCCTTCGCACCTGATCAATGCGGACGTGTATTCCGAACTGGTGAAGAACGGCTTCCGCCGCAGCGGCATCTTTACTTACCGTCCGTATTGCGACGGCTGCCAGGCCTGCATCCCGGTGCGCGTGCGCTGCGCCGAGTTCGCGCCGAATCGCACCCAGCGCCGCGCCTGGAAGCGCCATGCCGACCTCACGGCCATGGTCGCCAACCTGTCGTTTTCGGACGAGCACTACGCTCTCTACCTGCGCTACCAGACCACGCGCCACGTCGGCGGCGGCATGGATCAGGACAGCCGCGACCAGTACGCCCAGTTCCTGCTGCAAAGCCGCGTCAACACGCGCCTGGTGGAGTTTCGCGAGCCCGACGGCCTGCTGCGCATGGTGTCGATCATCGACGTCCTGTCGGACGGTCTGTCCTCGGTCTACACCTTCTTCGACCCGGACGTGCCCGGCGCCTCCTTCGGCACCTACAACGTGATGTGGCAGGTGGAGCAGGCGCGCGAACTGGGCCTGCCCTTCGTCTACCTCGGCTACTGGATCGAGCAGAGCCCGAAGATGGCTTATAAAATCAACTTCCGGCCGCTGGAGGCGCGCATCGGCGGGCACTGGGGCATCCTCGACCGCTAGTCCTTCCCGGCGCACGGTACAATTGGCGCGAATTCCTCTACGAGCGCTCCATGTCCGACAAAATCCTGTACACCCTCGCCCGTCCCCTGCTCTTCACGCTGCCCGCGGAAACCGCCCACAACCTCACCCTGCCGGCCCTGCGCAGCGCGGCCCAGCGTGGCGCGACCGGCATCTTCAAGAAACCGGTGCCGGATCCGCGCACTGTCATGGGCATCACCTTCCCGAACCCGGTCGGGCTGGCCGCCGGCCTGGACAAGGATGGGGCGTACATCGACGGCCTGGCGGCCCTCGGGTTCGGCTCGATCGAGATCGGCACCGTCACCCCGCGCGCGCAGGCGGGCAACCCGAAGCCGCGCATGTTCCGCGTGCCGGCCGCGCGCGGCATCATCAACCGCATGGGCTTCAACAACGGCGGCGTCGACGCCTTCGTCGCCAACGTCCAGGCCTCGCGCTTCTACCAGGAACAGAAGGGCGTGCTCGGCCTGAACATCGGCAAGAACGCCGACACCCCGATCGAACGCGCCGCCGACGACTACCTGGAATGCCTGCGCAAGGTCTACCCTTACGCCAGCTACGTCACGGTCAACATCTCCTCGCCGAATACCAAGAACCTGCGCCAGCTGCAGGGCGCCTCGGAACTCGACGCCCTGCTGTCGCAGCTGAAGGCCGAGCAGACGCGCCTGGCCGACGACTACGGCCGCTACGTGCCGCTGGCCCTGAAGATCGCCCCCGACATCGACGCCGAACAGATCCACGACATCGCCGGCGCCCTGCTGCGCCACCGGATCGACGGCGTGATCGCCACCAATACCACGCTCAACCGGCGCGACGTCGAACGCCATCGCCACGGCATGGAAACGGGCGGGGTCTCGGGCGCGCCCGTGTTCGACCTGTCGAACATTGTCATCCGCGCGATGAAGAAGGAACTGGGCGACGCGATCCCGATCATCGGCGTCGGCGGCATCCTGTCGGGGAAGGATGCGCAGGAAAAGATCGCCGCCGGCGCCCAGCTGGTGCAGCTCTACAGCGGCCTGATCTACCGCGGCCCCTCGCTGGTGCGCGAGTGCGCCGACGCATTGAAGGCCTGAGGAGAAGCCATGCAGCGCAAACAGCTCGGACGCAGCGACCTGATGGTGTCGACCGTCTGCCTCGGCACCATGACTTTCGGCGAACAGAACACGGAGCTTGATGCCCACCGCCAGCTCGACTATGCGCTCGAGCGCGGCATCAACTTCATCGATACGGCCGAGATGTACCCGGTCATGGGCCGCGCCGAGACGCAAGGCGCGACCGAACGCTTCATCGGCAGCTGGCTGCACAAGCGCGGCCGCCGCGACGACGTCATCATCGCCTCCAAGATCGCCGGCCCGAATGCCAGCATGGGCTGGATCCGCGGCCCGGCGCACGACCTCGACGCGGCCAACGTGCGCGCCGCCGTCGAGACGAGTTTGCAGCGCCTGCAGACCGACTACATCGACCTGTACCAGATCCATTGGCCGAGCCGCAACCTGCCCATCTTCGGCGCCAACAGTTTCAATCCGAAGCGGGAACGGTCGAGCGTGCCGATCGAGGAGACGCTGGGCGCGCTGGACGAGCTGGTCAAGGCGGGCAAGATCCGCGCGATCGGCGTCTCGAACGAAAGCAGCTGGGGCGTGTGCGAATACGTGAAGCTGGCCGAGACGCGCGGCCTGCCGCGCATCGCCACCATCCAGAATTTATACAACCTGACGGCGCGCGCCTTCGAGACCTCGCTGCTGGACGAGACCTGCTTCCGTTCGGATGTCAGTCTGCTCGCCTACAGCCCCCTCGCCTTCGGGCAACTCACGGCGAAATATCTCGACAACCCGAAGGCGCATGGTCGCCTGACGCTCTTCCCGCCGAACTGGAGCCCGCGCTACGTGCGGCCCGAGGTGCTGGCCGCAACCGCCGAGTATGCGGCGCTGGCGCGCGCCAACGGAATGACGCCGGCGCAGATGGCGCTGGCCTGGTGTTATTCGCGCTGGTTCGTGGGCTCGACCATCATCGGGGCGACGACACTGGAGCAGCTGAAGGAGAACATCGATGCGGCATCGATCGTGCTGTCCGCGGAAGTGATCGCGGCGATCGATGCGATTCATGCGCGGATCACCAACCCGGGGCAGTGAACATCGCGCGATGTGCCAGTACCTGTTGAACGCGTGGGCGGGAGACCCGCCCACGCGGTGATAGTTAGCGGCAAGTCAGCCGCGCTCGCACCAACACCCGTTAAATCCCCACCGCCTCATCCGCTTGTAGCGACTTCTCGATATCCGCTCGCGTAAACCCCGGCGCGAAGCGTTCGATGAAGTGGTAGGCATACGCCCGCAGATAGGCCCCGCGCCGCACTGCCAGGCGCGTCACGTTCGGCGCGAACAGGTGCGAGGATTCGATCGCGCGCAGACCGCGGTCGCGGCCGTGGTCGAAGGCCATCGAGGCGATGATGCCGACCCCCATCCCCAGCGAGACATACTGCTTGATGACGTCCGAATCCATGGCGGTCAGCACCATGTCCGGCGCCAGCCCGGCCGTGCTGAAGGCGTCGTCGATGTGGCGCCGGCCGGTGTAGCCGACGTCGTAGGTAATCAGGGGATACTCGGCCAGGTCTTCCAGGCGCAGCGGCGTCTTGCTCAGCAGCGGGTGGCCGTCGGGCGCCACCACCACGTGGCTCCAGCGGTAGCACGGGAAGGAGACCAGGTCGGGAAAGGTCGACAAACCCTCGGTGGCGATGCCGATGTCGGCGCGGCCGGACAGCACGTATTCGGCGATGTGTTCCGGCGCGCTCTGCTGCAGGGCGACGCGCACGTTCGGGAAGGCGTTACGGAAGGACTGCACCACCTGCGGCAGCGCGTAGCGCGCCTGCGTGTGGGTGACGGCGATGGTCAGCGTGCCGCTGTCCTGGGCCGAGTATTCCTGGCTGGCCTGGGCCAGGTTTTCCGCTTCCACCAGCAGGCGTTCGACGATTTTCAGGATGCCCTTGCCGGGCGCGGTGAGCCCGGTCAGGCGCTTGCCGTTGCGCTCGAAGATGACGACGCCGAGTTCGTCCTCGAGTTCGCGGATCTGGCGCGACACCCCGGGCTGCGAGGTGAACAGCGCCGCAGCGACGTCGGTGAGATTGAAATTGCGGCGCGCCGCTTCGCGCACCGAACGCAGCTGCTGGAAGTTCATATGCCGCCTCCCTCGTCGACGAAGACCTGGATCTGGCGCGGCCGCACGACCAGGGTCTCGCCCTCTTTCAGGCCCAGGCCGGCGAAGCGCTCGTTCGGAATCACGGCTTCGATCAGCTGTGCATTGTCGGCGCGCTCGAGGTCGAGCTGGGCCAGCGGGCCGATCGCGTGGGCGCGGCGCAGCTTCACCACGATGCCGGCCTGGCCCGGCGTGTAGCGCTCGACATCGAGGTCGTGCGGACGCACGTAGCCAATGCCGTCGGCGTTCTGGACGCCGCCGTGACCCGGCGCGTCGAACAGGGCGTCGCCGCTGGCCAGCACGCCGTCGTGCACGCGGCCGTGGAACAGGTTGACGTTGCCGAGGAAGCTGTAGACGAAAGGCGATGCCGGCGCGTTGTACACGCTCGCCGGGGTGCCGAGCTGCTCGACGCGGCCCTTGTTCATGACGACGACCTGATCCGCCACTTCCAGCGCTTCTTCCTGATCGTGCGTCACGAAGATCGAGGTCACGTGCAGGTCGTCGTGCAGGCGGCGCAGCCAGCGGCGCAGTTCCTTCCTCACCTTGGCGTCGAGCGCGCCGAAAGGTTCGTCCAGCAGCAGCACGCGCGGCTCCACGGCCAGGGCGCGCGCCAGGGCGATGCGCTGGCGCTGGCCGCCGGAGAGCTGCGGCGGGTAGCGGTCGGCGATCCAGTCGAGCTGCACCAGTTCCAGCAGCTGTTTGACCTTGTCGCGGATCTGCTGCTCGGATGGACGCTCCTTGCGCGGCCGCACGCGCAGGCCGAAGGCCACGTTTTCGAACACCGTCATGTGCTTGAAGAGCGCGTAATGCTGGAACACGAAGCCAACCTGGCGCTCGCGCACGTGGCTGGTCGAGGCGTCCTGGCCGTCGAGCAGCACCGCGCCGCTGTCAGGATGCTCGAGGCCGGCGATGATGCGCAGCAGCGTGGTCTTGCCGCAGCCCGAAGGGCCGAGCAAAGCGGTCAGCTGGCCGTCCGGGAACTGCAGCGAGACGTCGTCGAGCGCGGTGAACTGGCCGAACTGCTTGCGGATGTGTTGGACTTCGATCGTCATTCTGTGCGCTCCGTGGTGCCGGTGTCCGCCCGCATGGATTGGTGCAGACGCCATTCGATAAAGGACTTGATGGCCAGCGTCACCAGCGCGAGCAGCGCCAGCAGGGATGCGATCGCGAACGCGGCCGTGAAGTTGTATTCGTTGTAGAGGATTTCAACCTGCAGCGGCATGGTGTTGGTCTCGCCGCGGATATGGCCCGACACCACCGACACCGCGCCGAATTCGCCCATCGCCCGCGCATTGCACAGGATGACGCCATACAGCAGGCCCCATTTGATGTTTGGGAGCGTCACGCGCCAGAAGGTCTGCCAGCCCGACGCGCCCAGCACCAGCGCCGCCTCTTCTTCCTCGGTGCCCTGCTGCTGCATCAGCGGAATCAGCTCGCGCGCGACAAACGGGAAGGTGATGAACACGGTCGCCAGCACGATGCCCGGCACCGCGAACAGGATCTTGATGTCGTGCTCCATCAGCCATTCGCCGAACCAGCCCTGGGCGCCGAACAGCAGCACGTAGATCAGGCCGGCGATCACCGGCGAGACCGAGAACGGCAGGTCGATCAGGGTCAGCAGCACGCTCTTGCCCTTGAAGTCGAACTTGGCGATGGCCCAGGCCGCGGACACGCCGAAGACCAGGTTCAGCGGCACCGAGATGCCGGCGGCGATCAGGGTCAGCTTGATGGCCGAGATCGCGTCCGGATCCATGATTGATTCGACATAGGTGTCCCAGCCGCGCTTCAGTGCTTCGGTGAAGACGGCAACCAGGGGCACGAACAGGAACAGGGTCAGGAAGGCGAGCGCGACGGCGATCAGCGTCCAGCGCACCCAGTTCGGCTCGAAGGCATTGGTCTTGATGGGGCGTACCGCGCGCGGCGCGGCGACCAGGGGTTTATCCAAGACTGCGCTCATTTCTTGCCTGCCCTTCTGCGGGTCCAGGCCTGCAACAGGTTGATCGTCAGGAGCAGGATGAAGGACACGATCAGCATCACGACCGCGATCGCGGTGGCGCCGGCATAGTCGTACTGCTCCAGTTTGGTGATGATGAAGAGCGGCGTGATCTCGGACACCATCGGCAGGTTGCCGGCGATGAAGATGACCGAACCGTATTCGCCGGTGGCGCGCGCAAAGGCCAGCGCGAAGCCGGTCAGCAGGGCCGGCACGATCGACGGCAGGATCACGCGGAAGAAAGTCTGCAGCGGACTCGCGCCCAGGCTGGCCGCCGCTTCTTCGAGTTCGCGCTCGGCCTCTTCCAGCACGGGCTGCACGGTACGCACGACGAAAGGCAGGCCGATGAAGGTCAGCGCCACGACGACGCCCAGTGGCGTAAAAGCGACCTTGATGCCGAACTGTTCGAGGTATTTGCCGATCCAGCCGTTGTTCGAATACAGGGCGGTCAGCGTGATGCCGGCCACCGCGGTCGGCAGCGCGAACGGCAGGTCGACCAGGGCGTCCACAAAACGCTTGCCGGGAAACTTGTAGCGCACCAGCACCCAGGCGACGATGCCGCCGAAGACGACGTTCAGGGCGGCTGCGATCAGCGAGGCGCCGAAGCTGAGCTTGTACGAGGCGACGACGCGTTCGGAGGAGACGGCCGTCCAGAACGCTTCCCAGCTCATGGTAAAGGTCTTCAGGAAGACCGCCGACAGCGGGATCAGCACGATCAGTGCGAGATAAAAGATCGTGAACCCGAGCGACAGTCCGAAACCGGGAATGACCCGGCCAGGCGCACGTGTTTGCATAGCGTCCTTATTACAAATTCTTCTAATGGATTGTAATAATCTCACTTACAGCTCATAAACCAAACGAAGGAATCTTCATTTGCATAGATGAATTCTGCTATTAGCGTCGTGCA
The DNA here is from genome assembly GCF_001424165.1 of Massilia sp. Leaf139. GTDB lineage: Bacteria > Pseudomonadota > Gammaproteobacteria > Burkholderiales > Burkholderiaceae_D > Telluria. The sequence goes on along the minus strand of NZ_LMOJ01000024.1, from coordinate 288,891 downwards.
GCTTACTGGTGAGCCCGCTTCAATCAGTAGATGAGTTTGGCAGCGACGCCGGTCAAGGTCAGGGCCAGCAAGGCGCGCAGGAAGCGTTCCGGCACCTTGCGCGCCAGCATCGAACCGAGGGTGATGCCAGGCAGCGAGCCGATCAGCAGCGTGACCAGCAGCGTCCAGTCGATCGAGCCCAGCCACCAGTGTCCGAGCGCGGCGATCGCGGTCAGGGGCACAGCGTAGGCGATGTCGGTGCCGGCCACTTCGGCCGGGGTCAGCTTCGGATACAGCATCACCAGCAGGGTCGCGCCGATGGCGCCGGCGCCGATCGAGGAGATCGTGACCAGCACGCCCAGGACGGCGCCCGAGACGACGGTCGCCGTGGCCAGGCGCCTGCCCTGCAGCTGGCGCCGCGGCTTGGCCTGCACCCAGGCCAGCATGCGCTTGCGGAACAGCAGCGCGACGACGGTCAGCATGACCGAGCCGGCGATCGAATAACGGATGAGCTGGCCGATCTCGGCGTCGAGCGCGCCGAAGTGGCGCAGGCCGAGCGTGGCGACCAGGGCGGCCGGCAGCGCACCCAGGCACAGGCGGCGCACGATGGCCCAGTTGACGGTGTTGTTGAAGCGGTGGGTGATGGTGCCTGCGCCCTTGGTGATCGAGGCAAACGCGAGATCGGTGCCGACCGCGACGGTGGGCGAAACGCCGAACAGCAGGGTCAGGAGCGGCGTCATCAGCGAGCCGCCGCCGACGCCCGTCATCCCGACCAGCAGGCCGACCCCGAAGCCGGCGGTAATGTATGTCATCAGCATGGCCCAAGAGTAAGCCGGGTCAGCCGTGGGACAAACGACGGGTTTCTTATTTGCTTATGCGTTGAGGGGAATGGGGGTGAGGCTTGCCGTAAATCGATATATGAAACGCGTTGCGATATGTAGGGTGGGCTCTCGAGCCCACGCGGTGATAAGCGACAGCAAGATCGTCGTGCACGACATCGGAGCTGGTGCGTATCACCGCGTGGGCACAGGTGCCCGGTGAAGCCGTGGGCGAGGCCATTGGCCTAGCCCACCCCTACGATTCCTGGCGAGCACCAGGTCATTACTTGTTCGGCTGCGGCGTCAGGCGCAGGTACGGCCGCGGCGCCGTAAAGCCCTTCGGATATTTCTCGGCGATCACCGCTGGATCCTGCACGGTCAGCGGGATGATGACGTCGTCGCCATCCTTCCAGTTGCCCGGCGTGGCCACCGTATGCGCGTCGGTCAGCTGCAGCGCGTCGATCACGCGCAGCACTTCGTCGAAATTGCGGCCGGTGCTCATCGGGTAGGTAATGGTCAGGCGGATCTTTTTCTTCGGGTCGATCACGAACAGCGAGCGCACGGTGGCCGTGGCCGACATTTCCGGGTGAATCATGTCGTACAGGGTGGACACCGACTTGTCGGCGTCGGCGATGATCGGGAAGCCCACCACGGTCTGCTGGGTTTCCTCGATATCCTTGATCCAGTTCTTGTGCTGCTCGGCCGGGTCGACGGAGAGCGCGATCGCTTTCACGTTGCGCTTGTCGAATTCGGGTTTGAGCTTGGCCGTCAGGCCCAGTTCGGTCGTGCACACCGGGGTGAAATCGGCCGGATGCGAAAACAGCACCACCCAGGAATCGCCCGCCCAGTCGTGAAAGCGGATGCGGCCGATGGTGGAATCCTGCTCGAAATCGGGTGCGGTGTCGCCGAGGCGTAAGGTCATGGTCTTCTCCAGGAGGTTGGTCGGAACAGGCGCGGCAGCAACATGAACGCCGCCGTAAGCCATCCGGCTATTCTGCGGCATTTTCGGCAAGCTTGCTGCGCTGTCAACGCATAAGCATATGCGGTTTCTTCACATGAAGCGGCTGTAGAGCACCGTGCCCCAGGTCAGCGCCGCCAGCAGCACCGTGAGCCCGACCGCGGCGCTTCCGAAGTCCTTGGCATTCTTCGAAAGCGGATGGCGCTCGAGCGAGATGCGGTCGACGATGGCCTCGATCGCGGAATTGATGAGTTCGACAATCAGCACCAGCAGCAGTACGCCGATCAGCACCAGCCGCTGGAAGCCCGAGACCGGCAGCACGAAGGCGAAGATGACGCCGAGCGCGAACACCAGTACTTCCTGGCGGAAGGCGTGTTCGATGCGCCAGGCCATGTACAGGCCCTGCACGGTATAGCTCGACGCGGCAAGGATGCGCTTGAAGCCGCTCTTGCTCTTGAATTCGCTGGTCTGGTGTTCCATCATATTTCCAAGAAGACATGAAGAAATGTCATTATGCCTGTTCTCCCTCTGCCATGGAGCGTTCCGTTGTTAGATGTCTAGCACTAGGGAAATAGTCACCATTTTTCGCATTATGGTATAAAGTAGATTCAATACTGCACCGCACCAACCACATCATGAAAATCGAAACCCTTGAACCGCCCAAGACATCGATCCAGGTGATTGAGCGCATGGTCGCCCTGCTCGACGCGCTGGCGATGTATCCCGATCCGGTGAGCCTGAAGGAATTGTCGAAGGTCTCCGGGCTGCATCCTTCCACCGCCCACCGCATTCTCAACGACATGGTCGTGACGCGTTTCGTCGACCGCGTCGAGCCCGGCACCTACCGGCTCGGCATGCGCCTGCTGGAACTGGGCAATGTCGTGAAAAGCCGGCTGTCGGTGCGCGAAGCGGCGCTCGACTACATGCGCGCGCTGCACAAGAAAACCCAGCAGACGGTTAACCTGTCGGTGCGCCAGGGCGACGAGATCGTCTACATCGACCGCGCCTTTTCCGAGCGCTCGGGCATGCAGGTGGTGCGCGCGATCGGCGGACGCGGGCCGCTGCACCTCACTTCCACCGGCAAGCTGTTCCTGTCGGTGGACGAAGCCAAGGCGATCCGGGCCTACGCCACGCGCACGGGTTTAGCCGGCCACAACAAGAATTCGATCACGGATTTGTCGAAGCTCGAGCGCGAGCTGAGCCTGGTACGGGCGCGCGGTTATGCACGCGACAACGAGGAGTTGGAACTGGGTGTGCGCTGCATGGCCGCCGGCATCTACGACGACAGCGGCAAGCTGGTGGCGGGCCTGTCGATCTCGGCCCCGGCCGACCGCCTGCAGGAAGACTGGCTCGACGACCTGGTGCAGACCGCCGGGCAGATTTCGGCGACGCTGGGATTCCGGCCGGTGTCGGTGGCCTGAGCCGTTGCGCAGGTAAAAGAAAAGGCGCCGCGGGCGCCTTTTTTTATCGTTTCTGCAGCACCGCGCCCGCGGTCACCGTCGAAAACGAGGTATGCGTTGCTTCGCCGGCTCCAAGCGGGCTGACGGTCGGCACGGTGATGCTGTCCGGCGTAAGCGCTTCCAGCCAACGGCGCATGCGTCCGGCGTCGGCGGTACGCGACATCTTCCCTTTCGAATCGAGGAAGACCATGATCACGTTGCGGCCCTGGATCATCGCCTGCATCACCAGGCAGCGCCCCGCTTCGTTAATAAAACCGGTTTTCTGCAAGCCGATGTTCCAGTCGGGCAGCGCCACCAGATAGTTCGTATTGTTGTAGCGCATCGGACGGCCGCTGGCTTCCACTACCCAGTTCGGATCGGTCGAGTACTGGCGCAGCAGCGGCTTCTGGTGGGCGTAGGCGACCAGCTTGGCCAGGTCGCGCGCGCTCGACACGTTCTGGCTCGACAGGCCGCTGGAATCGACATAGCGGGTATCGTTCATGCCCAGCTCGCGCGCCTTGGCATTCATCGCCGCCACAAAGGCGTTGATGCCGCCCGGATAGTTGCGGCCGAGTGCAGAGGCGGCGCGGTTTTCCGAGCTCATCAGGGCGATGTGCAGCAGGTTATTGCGGGTCATGCGCGCGCCGACCGGCAGGCGCGAGCTGCTGTACTTGTGGCGGTCGACGTCGTCGTTGGTGATGGTGAGGGTTTCGTTCAGGTTCTGCGCCGCTTCGACCACGACCAGGCCGGTCATCAGCTTGGTGATCGAGGCGATCGGCAGCGGAACGTTCGCATTCTTTTCGAACAGCACTTCCGAACTGTTCTGGTCGAGCACGAGGGCGACGCTGGAACGCAGCGAGAGCGGATCGCGCGTCTGGTTCAGGCCGGCCAGGTCGCCGGCGGTACGGGCCGCGGGAATGGCCAGCACGGCGGGCGCGGCGCGGCGGATGCTCTGGTAGACCACGCGGCGCTTGCCGTTGACTTTCACGACGCGGCGCACCAGGCGCTGGCGGCCGTCGGCGACCGGGGCGTCGGCCACCTGCTTGCGCTTGCTGCGGGTGGCCTTGGAAGCGGCCTTGCGCACCGGCTTCTTCTTGACCGCCTGGCGCTTCTGTTTGCTCGACGAAGCCTGCGCGCCGGCTCCCGCGCCGGCGGCCGACACGGGCTCGGCGACCAGGAAAAGGGAAACCAGGACAGACAACAGGAGCTTCATTATTTCTACTTCCTTTTACGCGAATCGGTCAGGCATGCTCTGAAGTGTATGCGCCTACAACTCATCTGCAAGCGAATTTAACATTGCCATGCCTATTTTGCCGCACAACAACGGAATCATGCACCGTGCATGCTGAGGTGTGGCCCGATCTTTTCACATTGTGTAACGCACGCAACAGCAGAGTTAACAATCACTCAAGGAAACGGACAAAGGCCGACAGCGGTTCGCGTTCCGTCACCAGCGTGTTCTCGATCTTGCCCGGATCGGCCCAGCCCAGCGCCATGCCGCACACCACCGTCTCGTTCGGCGGCAGCTGGAGTTGTTCGGCAATGACCCGGTGGTACTGGGTAAAGGCGGCCTGCGGGCAGGTATCGAGGCCACGGCCGCGCGCGGCGACCATGATGTTTTGCAGGAACATGCCGTAATCGAGCCAGGAGCCCTGCTCCATCACGCGGTCGATGGTGAAGATCAGCCCGACGGGCGCATCGAAGAAGCGGAAATTGCGCGCATGCTGGGCCGCCATGCCGGCCTTGTCTTCGCGCGACAGGCCGAGCAGGCCATATAAATCCCAGCCGACCTTGCGGCGGCGGTCGATGAAAGGCGAGACCCATTCGCGCGGATAGTAGGCGTATTCCTCGGTGTGCTGGCGCGACTGTTCGGGGTCGAGGTGGACGGCCAGGATGGCGTCCGACAGGGCGACCCGCGCCTGCCCGGTCAGCACGTACACTTTCCAGGGCTGGGTATTCGTGCCCGAGGGCGCGCGCGCCGCCACTTCGAGGATGCGTTCGATATCGCTGCGCTCGACCGGCTTGTCGAGGAAGGCGCGGATCGAGCGGCGCGAAGTGATGGCGGCATCGACCGCGTTCTGCGGGCTGGGTGCTTGCTGGTGCGGGGTCATGCAGTCTCCTGTTTCTTGACGACGAAAGCGACGCCGGTCACGGCCACCGCCATGCCCAGCAGCCCGAGCGGGCTGAGCGACTCGCCGAACAGCAGCCAGGCCATGATGGCGGTGGTCGGCGGAGTCAGGTACAACAGGCTGGTCACTTCGGTGGCGTTGCTGCGCCGGATAAGCTTGAACAGTAAAAAGATCGCGCCGATCGACAGCGCGAACACCGACCACAGCAGCGCGGCCACGAAGTTGGCGTTCCACGTTACTTTAGACAATGCCGGATCCAACTGTTCAAAAAGAATTGCGCAGGGCAGCAGCGCGGCGACAGTCGCGGCGAACTGGATCACGGTGCCCGTGCGCAGATCGAAACTCGGGCAGTAGCGGCGCTGGTACATGGTGCCGGCCGTGATCGAGAGCAGCGCGAACAGGCAGTACAGAATGGAGCGCGTCGACAGGCCTGCCAGATTGATCTTCGCCGCCACGACCAGCGCTACCCCGCCCAGGCCCAGCACCAGGCCGATCCACTGGCGCGGACGCACACGCTCGCCGATCAGGGGCGCGGCCACCGCGGTGAGGATCGGCTGCATGCCGACAATCAACGCCGACAGTCCGGCCGGCATGCCGATCTTGATGGCGCACCAGACGCCGCCCAGATAGCCGGCCTGCAGCAGCAGCCCCGCCACCGCCACATGCTTGATGCGGCCATGCGGCCAGGGCGCGCGAAACAGCAGGACGATGGGCAACAGCACGACCAGCACCAGCAGGCAGCGCAGCAGCAGGAAGGTCAGCGGCGGCGCATACGGCAGGCCGAACTTGGCGACGATGAAGCCGGTGCTCCAGAGGACAACGAAAAAGGACGGCACCAGCCAGCGGTGCTGCGAAGCGGATGCGCCTGGGAGTGCGGTGGTGTCGGCCATGGTCGTGGAAGTCGGGCGCAAAGATCGGGCACAAGGGTCGGGCGCAAAGGTCGGGCGCGAACCGGCGGACGGCGAGTAGCGCAGTTGCAAGTCTAACATGGGTAGACATTCTCTTCCGGCCACCCGATCCGGGTGAAAACCTTGGCAGACTGACGCTACAAGTTGTTGAGAAGTATTTCTTCCGATGCAAGAACACAACAATCATTTCCGGCGTGGTGCGATGCACCAAAATCGCTTGACGCGTCCGCCGAAATGGGCAAAACTTCGCTCTGTTGCGGTGCACCATTCGAACCAGCACCGGTTTGTAGCAGCATACCTTCCTATAACGTTTGTTTGGAGATACACATGTTTGCAATCCCAGAGCAGTTCTCGAATGCTACCAAAGCCAATTTCGAATCCCAGTTCGCCCTGTTCTCGTCGCTGACCGCGAAGACCTTCGAAGGCATGGAAAAGCTGGTCGAGCTGAACATCAATACCGCCCGCGCTACCCTGGCCGACAACTCGACCACCGCGCGCCAGCTGCTGTCGGCCAAGGATCCGCAAGAGTTCTTCCAGCTGAGCGCCGCCCAGGCCCAGCCAGCCGCTGAAAAAGCCGTCGCCTACAACCGCCAGCTGGCCGCCATCGCCACCGGTACCGGCGCCGAGTTCTCGAAAGCCGCCGAAGGCCAGATCGTCGAAGCCAACCGCAAGGTCATCGCCCTGGTCGACGAAGTGAGCAAGAACGCACCAGCCGGTTCGGAGACTTTTGTCGCCGCCGTCAAGACCGCGATCAGCAATGCCAACGCCGGCTACGAGCAGTTCAGCAAGACCACCAAGCAGGCCGTCGAAGCCATCGAAAGCAACGTGAACGCCGCCGTGTCGCAGTTCTCGCAGGCTGCCGCCAAGGCGCCGGCTGCCGCTGCCAACGCTGCCGCCGCTGCTGCTTAAATTAAAATTGCCCGTCTTGTGCGGGTAACAAAAAAGGCCGCCTGAGTGATCAGGCGGCCTTTTTACATGATCCGTCCGAGAACGGGGGCGCCGCAATTCGGCGCGTGTACGCGGGCATGCCCGCCCTACGGTGCACAACCGTCAGTAGTGAGCCGTCGCGTAAGGTAGGGCGGGCATGCCCTCGGATCACGCCATGCATGACCACGCCGCATGTCAATCACTCCCCCAGATACGCCGCCTGCACCCGCGGATCGTCGAGCATTGCCTGCGCATCCCCGGTCATGGTGATTAGTCCGGAATCCATCACATACCCCCGGTGCGCGGCCTGCAGCGCCAGCTTCGCGTTCTGCTCGACCAGCAGGATCGTGATCCCCTGCTTCGACACGTCGCGAATCACCTCGAAAATCTTCTCCACCATGATCGGCGCCAGACCCATCGACGGCTCGTCGAGCAGCAGCAGGGTCGGGTGGCTCATCAGGGCGCGCGCCATCGCCAGCATCTGCTGCTCGCCGCCGGACAGGGTGCCGGCCAGCTGGCCCGAACGCTCTTTCAACCGCGGGAAGACACCGAACCATTTCTCGATGTCCTGCTCGATCGCCGCCTTGTCGTCGCGCGTGTAGGCGCCCATCAGGAGGTTCTCGTGGATCGTCATGCGGGTGAACACGCCCCGCCCTTCCGGCACCATGGCCAGCTTTTGCTGCACCAGGCGGAAGGACTGCGTGCCCATCAAGGGCTTGCCGAGATAGGTCATCGTCCCCTCGACCTTGCAGGCCGGCAGGGTGCCGGTGATGGCCTTCAGGGTCGTGGTCTTGCCGGCGCCGTTGGCGCCGATCAGGGTCACCAGTTCGCCCTTGCCGACTTCCAGGTCGATGCCCTTGACGGCCTTGATGCCGCCGTACGCGACCTTCAGGCCCGCGATCTTCAACACTTGTTCGCTCATCAGTGAGCACCTCCCAGGTAGGCCGCGATCACCGCCGGATCCTTCTGGATCTCGGCCGGGACGCCTTCGGCGATGCGCTTGCCGTACTCGAGCACGGTAATCCGGTCGCACAGGCCCATCATCAGTTTCACGTCGTGCTCGATCAGGAGCACGGTCTTGCCGCTGGCCTTGATCTTGACCAGCAGTTCGCGCAGCGCCAGCTTTTCGGTGGCGTTCATGCCGGCGGCCGGTTCGTCCAGAGCCAGCAGTTGCGGATCGGTGGCCAGGGCGCGCGCGATTTCCAGGCGCCGCTGGTCGCCGTAAGACAGGTACTTGGCCGTGCGGTTGGCGAACTGGCCGATGCCCACGAAATCCAGCAGTTCCTGCGCGCGGGCGCGGATCGCCGCTTCCTCATCGCGCGCCGCCTTGTGGCGGAAGATCGCGCCGAACACGCCCTGCTTCGAGCGCACGTGGCGTCCGACCATGACGTTTTCCAGCGCCGTCATCTCGCCAAATAAACGGATGTTCTGGAAGGTGCGCGCGATGCCCGCCTTCGCCACCGCATGCGGCGCCGAGGGCGAATACGGCTTGCCGGCCAGCTCGAACTTGCCGCTGTCGGGCTGGTACAGGCCAGTGATGACGTTGAAGAAGGTGGTCTTGCCGGCGCCGTTCGGGCCGATCAGGCCATAGACCTGGCCGGGACGGATCTGGATCGCGACATCGGTCAGCGCCTGCAGGCCGCCGAAGCGTTTATTCACGCCGGAGATATTCAGGAGAAATTCGCTCATCGTGATCAGCGCCTCAGACGGCCGCCGCCTCCTTGTCGTCGTCGCGCGCCAGCGCCGCGTTCGGGCGGTCTTCCTTGTTCGGCGAAGGCCACAGGCCGGCCGGACGCACCAGCATGATGGCCACCAGCGCCAGGCCGTACAGCAGCTGGCGCAGCACCTCGGCTTCGATGATCACTTTCCCGAACAACGCCATCTGCGCCGGCTCGACCACGTGGCGCAGCACTTCCGGCAGGGCCGCCAGCAGCACGCCGCCCAGCACCACGCCGGGAATGTGGCCGATCCCGCCCAGCACCACCATCGCCAGCACGGCGATCGATTCGGTCAGCGAGAACGATTCCGGCGACACGAAACCCTGGAAGGCGCCGAACATCGCGCCGGCCACGCCGCCGAAGGACGCGCCCATCGAGAAGGCCAGCAGTTTGACGTTGCGGGTATTGATGCCCATGGCTTTCGCCGCGATCTCGTCTTCGCGGATCGCCACCCAGGCGCGGCCCAGGCGCGAATGCTGCAGGCGGCTGGTCACGAAGATCGTGGCAATGCACAGGAACAGGAACAGGAAGTAATAGGCGTTCACCGAAGGCATGCCGTAGCCGCCGATGTACACCGTCGATTGCGAACCTGCTTCGCCGGCGAGGGACACGCCGAAGATGCGGATCGGATCGATCATGTTGATGCCCTGCGGCCCGTTCGTGAAGTTAATCGGGTCGTTCAGGTTGTTCATGAAGATGCGGATGATCTCGCCGAAGCCGAGCGTGACGATGGCGAGATAGTCGCCGCGCAGCTTCAGCGTCGGCGCACCCAGCAGCGCCCCGCACAGCGCCGCCACCAGCCCCGCCAGCGGCACGATGGCCCATACGGACAGGTGGATGCCGTTCTGCTGGATCTCAGGCCCGAACAGGGCAACCAGTGCTTCCCCGATCGCCGGCGAGTAATTCACCACCGATTCGAGCAGCGCCGCGAATTGCGGCGAGGAAAACAGCCCGACCAGGTAGGCGCCGACGGCGAAGAAGGCGATGTAGCCAAGGTCAAGCAGGCCGGCGAAGCCGACCACGATATTCAGCCCGAGCGCCAGCATGATGTACAGGAGCGCGATGTCGATGATGCGCACCCAGGAGTTGCCGTACTGGGCGGCAAAGAAGGGGAAGGCCAGCATCGCGGCCAGCAGCAGGCCCATCGTGATAAAGGCCTGGCGCTTGTCGCGGTGGACGTCGAAAGTGAGGAAGGCCACGACGTCTCCTTATGCGCGGTCGGCCACGCGCTCGCCCATGATGCCGGACGGACGCAGGGTGAGCACCAGGATCAGCACCACGAAGGCGAAGATGTCCTGGTAATGGCTGCCGAGGAAGCCCCCGGTCAGGTCGCCGATGTAGCCGGCGCCGAGCGCCTCGATGATGCCGAGCAGCAGGCCGCCGATCATGGCGCCGTAGATGTTGCCGATCCCGCCCAGCACCGCCGCGCAGAAGGCTTTCAAACCCGGCAGCACGCCCATGGTAAAAGTGATCGAGGCGTAGTTCGCACCCCACATTACGCCGGCCACGGCGGCGAGCGCCGCGCCGATGGCGAAGGTGGCGACGATGACGCTGTTCGAATCGACGCCCATCAGGCCGGCCACGCGCGGGTTTTCGGCGACGGCGCGCATCGCACGCCCCATTTTGGTGCGTTCCACCAGCAGCACCAGCCCCACCATGGCCAGCGCGGCGAGCACCAGTAACAGCACCTGGGTCTGCGAAATCATGGCGCCGCCGACCATGATCGGTTCGCTCGAGAGCAGTTGCGGGAAGGGCAGCGGGCTGCGGCCCCACCACGGCATGGCCATGACGAAGGTCTGCAGCAGGATCGAGACGCCGATCGCGGTGATCAGCGGCGCCAGGCGCGGCGCGTTGCGCAGGCGGCGGTAGGCGATGCGTTCGATGAGGACATTGACCAGCATCGCCACGGGAATCGCACCGAGGATGGCGACGGCCAGCTGGACGAAACCGGGCAGACCGGGAAAATAGGCTTCCAGCAGTTGCAGGATCGAGAGGCCGACCATCGCCCCGATCATGAGGACGTCGCCGTGGGCGAAGTTGATGAGGTTTAGCACCCCGTAGACCATCGTGTACCCAAGCGCGACCAGTGCATACATGCTGCCTAGCACCAGCCCGTTGAGTATCTGCTGGACAAAAGTCTCCATCGTTTCCGCACCCTTCAGATCGATAACAAAACGGCACTCCGGGATCCCGAAGTGCCGCTCATCCGCCCGCTGCCGTGTGCGGCGGCAGGCAAAAACAGTTGCCACTACAAAAATTCCGAGCGTCGCCATCATAGCGAGCTTTTTGAAAAACTAACAACGGAAAGTTGTAGTGCGCTCCTGTGTTAGCGAAAGGAGTGCAAAACTTATGCCACCTCGGCCTTGACGCCGTCCAGGCCTTTCGGCAGCGGGAAGATGACGTTCTCTTCCACGCCTTCCAGCGCACGCACGCTGGCCGCGCCGAGCTGCTTCAGACGGTCTATGACGGCCTGCACCAGCACCTCCGGGGCCGAGGCGCCGGCGGTCAGGCCGATGCGCCGCTTGCCGGCGATCCATTGCGGGTCGATCAGGTCGGCGCGGTCGACCATGTAGGCGGGCGTGCCCAGCTTGTCGGCCAGCTCGCGCAGGCGGTTCGAGTTCGAGCTGTTCGGGCTGCCGACGACGATCACCACCTCCACCTGCGGCGCCATGAACTTGACCGCTTCCTGGCGGTTGGTGGTGGCGTAGCAGATGTCGCCCTTCTTCGGCTCCATGATGTTCGGGAAGCGTGCCTTCAATGCCGCGATGATCTCGGCGGTGTCGTCGACCGACAACGTGGTCTGCGAGACATAGGCGAGATTGTCCGGATTGGCCACCTGCAGGGTCGCCACGTCCTCGACGGTCTCGACCAGGTGCATGCCCTCTTCAGCCTGGCCCATCGTGCCTTCGACTTCCGGGTGGCCGTCGTGGCCGATCATGACGATTTCGGCGCCCTGCTTGCGCATCTTCGACACTTCCACGTGCACCTTGGTGACCAGCGGGCAGGTGGCGTCGAAAATCTTCAAGCCGCGCGATTCGGCTTCGAGGCGCACGGCCTTCGAGACGCCATGGGCCGAGAACACCAGCGTATTGCCGGCCGGGACGTCGTCGAGGCTCTCGATGAAGATCGCGCCCTTGGTGCGCAGGTCTTCCACCACATACTTGTTGTGGACGATTTCGTGGCGCACGTAGATCGGCGCACCGAACTGCTGCAAGGCGCGCTCGACGATCTCGATGGCACGGTCGACGCCGGCGCAAAAACCGCGCGGCTGGGCAAGCAGAATCTCGTTTTCCACGTTTGCGACGTTTTCCATAATTATTCCTGTTACAGAACCGAAATCAGTTTCACTTCGAATTGCAGATCCTGGCCGGCCAGCGGGTGGTTGAAGTCGAACAGCGCGGCGTCCTCGCGCATTTCGCGCAGCATGCCGGCAAAGCGGCCGCCGCCTGGCGCGGCGAAGTCGACCAGGTCGCCCGCCTTGTAGTCGGCGTCGGGCACCGAGTTCTCGTCGAGCGTCTGCTTCGAGACCCACTGCAGCAGTTCCGGATTGCGTTCGCCGAAACCTTCGGCGGCGCTCAGCGTGAACGTCTTGTGTTCACCCTCCGCCATGCCGAGCAGGCGCTCTTCGAGGAAAGGCGCGAGCTGGCCCTGGCCCAGCATCAGCGTGGCCGGGTTGGTGCCGAAAGTGGTGACGATGTCGGTACCGTCCGCACCGGCAAGGCGGTAGTGCAGGGTCAGGTAAGCCGATTCGGTGACGACAGCAGGGGAAGCGTTGGACATGTTCTTGGTCAAGTCAGGCAAACCGCTATTGTAATGCCTGGTGCCCATTCCCGCCTCGGAGCGCCACTTTTTTTGGCAGCAGCCGCCCTGCGTGAAACCGTTTTTCGCCGGACTGTCGCGCCTGCGCATCGGGCAAGCTGGGCGCCTCCGGAGTTATTTACCGATCGTTCCACAATAATTGTTGACTGACCATTCCATAATCGGCAGAATGGGTTTGTCAATCAAGCACCGGGAACGATCACATGGCACGCCCCAGGAATTTTTCCGAAGACGAGGTTCTTGTCCAGGCCGCCGCGATCTTCGCGCGCCTGGGCTATGACGCCACCTCGATCGACGACCTGCTCGCCGCCACCGGCCTGCAGCGCGGCAGCCTGTACAAGGCTTTCGGCTCGAAACGCAACCTGTTCGAAAAGGTACTGGCCGGGGCGCTGGCGCCGGGCTGGACGAGCAACCCTGCCTCGATCGACCTTCTGATTATTGCCCTCAAGGAGCTGGTGCCCGACGATCCGCCCATTGCCGCGCTCTGCCGGCGGGCGGTCGAGGAAGCTGGAACCGACGCCGCGCGGCTGCTGGGCGCGCGCCTGCTGGAACACCTGGACTGAGAAAGGAAGACCATGCCCCTACTCGAACTGACCGAAAAGGAACTGGTGGTGCACCTGTGCACGTGGGAGGCCGTGCTTTCGCTCCACGGCAGCATCCGCATACCGCTGGCGAACGTGCGCGGAGCCACCGCCGACGAGGGCTACCGCGGCCGCGAATTGGGCCTGCGCGCACCGGGAACCGGGGTACCCGGCCTGCTGTACGCCGGCACCTTCTACAAGAATGGCGACCGCCAGTTCGTCTTCATCGCCCGCGGCACCCATCCGGTCGTGATCGAATTGGCCAACGAAAAATTCAAGCGCATCGTGCTGGGGGTGAAGGATGCGCGGCGCACCGCGGCCGAGGTGAGCGGCGCGGTCGCGGCCTGAGGCCGGACGAATACAGCTGCGCGCGGGATGCAGCACCTGCGCGCCAGATCAGAACCCGATCCGTCCGGATGCCCATAATCGGCCCTCCTCTTTTTATGAAGGCGGAGCACCATGGGCATTAATGACTGGCCGGAACAGCACCGGCCGCGCGAACGGCTGGCGCGCGAAGGATCGGCCGCCTTGTCGAACGCCGAATTGCTGGCGATTTTCCTGCGCGTGGGCGTGCGCGGACGCAGCGCCGTCGAACTCGGCAGCCACATGCTCGAGCACTTCGGCTCGCTGCAGGCTTTATTGCATGCGACGCCCCAGGAGTTTTCACAGGTGCACGGTCTCGGCCTGGCCAAGTATGCGCAGCTGCAGGCCGTGATGGAACTCTCGCGCCGGGCGATCTCGGAAGAATTCTTTCGCCACGCGCTGTGTTCGCCCGACGTTGTCAAAACCTATTTGCGCGGCAAATTCGGGCTGCAAGCCCACGAATCCTTCGTCGTCCTCTTCGTGGATGTGAAAAACCGCCTGATCGATGCGCAGGAAATGTTTCGCGGTACCCTCACCCACACTTCCGTCTACCCGCGGGAAGTCGTACTGGCGGCTCTACGTCGCAACGCCTCGGGGGTGATGCTGGCGCATAACCACCCGTCCGGGATGGCCGAGCCCAGCGATGCCGACATCAAGCTGACGCGCGCGCTGACCCAGGCGCTGGCCCTGATCGACGTGCGTGTCCTCGACCATTTTGTGGTAGCCGGGACACAGGTGCATTCTTTCGCCGAACACGGCCAGCTCTAGCGGCGGCGTTCAATTAACTGCGTGAAAACAAGGTGTAAAGCACGATTTTACAATTGTTAAATTCAATCACAGAATCAAGACACAATTGTTTTTCGCAAGTGATTGATTCCGCGATGGTTTTCACGCTATACTCTCGTTTTTCCGAATTCGGAAGTTTATTCTTAAGGAGTGCATTATGGCACGTGTCTGCCAAGTTACCGGCAAGGGTGTGATGGTTGGCAACAACGTCTCCCACGCTAACAACAAAACCAAGCGTCGTTTCCTGCCGAACCTGCAGAACCGTCGCATCTACGTGGAATCCGAAAACCGCTGGGTCTCGCTGCGTTTGTCCAACGCCGGCCTGCGCGTCATCGACAAGCTGGGCATCGACGCCGTTCTGGCCGACATGCGCGCTCGTGGCGAAAAAGTCTAATTAGGGAGCTATCATGGCAAAAACTGGCCGCGACAAAATCAAGCTGGAATCGACCGCAGGTACCGGTCACTTCTACACCACCACCAAGAACAAGCGTACGATGCCGGCGAAGATGGAAATCATCAAGTTCGACCCCAAAGCACGTAAGCACGTTGCGTACAAGGAAACCAAGATCAAGTAATCGATCCTGGTGCTGTACAAGAAAAGCCGCCCACGCAAGTGCGCGGCTTTTTTGTTTTATCGGGCCCTTGTGACAATCGGTGATTTTCTGGCAAGCCTGGATGCGTATGATGAACGGTTTCGAACCTCGACAATACCTCCTATGTTTCGCCGCTCCCATGTTCTACGCGCTGCCCTCGCTGCCGCCTTGCTCTGGGTCGGCAGTTCGGGAGCCGCACAGCCCTCCGCTGCGGCTTATCCCAACACCGAAGGCTTCGGAATCGCATTCGACAAGGCCGAGGACTGGTATCGTCACTGCATGCGCGTCGAGCGCCTCGCCTACCCTCCCGCACGCGCGGACGGGGAGCGCTGCGACGCCGTCGATCTCTATTACGTGAAACGCGAACAGGCATCGACCTCCGCCGCCGAGTGGCGCCAGGTACATGCCTGTGCCCGCGCGGCGGGTGACGACGCCGTCCTGATGATGCTCCATGCGAACGGCTATGGGGTGCCGCGCGATACCGACCGCGCCTTGCACCATGCCTGCAAACTCGACAGCGCCAAAGCGGAAATGGAAGGCCGGGTGACCCACCTCGCCAGCGGCGCAGCCGCGCCCGACGGCCAACCCTTCGACCTGTGCGACCACGTCACCAGCGGCCGCATGGGATCGGTCTGCGCAGGCTTGAAGGAGACCCGCACGGCGCGCGCGCGAAACACGCGTCTCGATCGCCTCGCCACCACCCTGCCAGCCGCGGCGCAAGCACCGTTCGTGCAGTTGCGCAAGGCTGCCGATGCCTTCGCAAGCCAGTCCCAGTCCGAAGTCGACATGCAGGGCACGGGCGCGGCCGGTTTCGCGGTCGCCCATGCCGCAAGCCGACGCAATGAATTCCTAGACACGGTACTCGCCGCCACACGCGGCAAGCTGGCGCCGGTCAGCGCATCCGAATTCGCGCGGCTCGACGCCCGCCTGAATGCGGCCTATCGCAAGCTGCTGGCGGCGCCGCGCGGACAGGAAAACTGGAAAGCCCGGATCGGGCAGTCCACGGTTACCCGCGCGGATCTGCGCGCCACCGAGCGCGCCTGGCTCGCCTACCGCGACGCCTGGATTCCCTTTCTGCGAGCGGCGCGCTTGCCGGCAGACCCGGTCGCGGTCAAGGCAGCGCTGACGCGCCAGCGGCTTGCCCAGCTCGAGCGCATCTGAACGTGTGATACAACAGACCGCACCATGAAAAAAGGCTCCCGCGGGAGCCTTTTTTTGTAGCGAACCTGAAACGCTTATGCGTAGCTGCGCAGGCGCAGCGAGAATTCCTGCAGCGACTTGATGCCCGAGGCTTCGGCACGTGCGCACCAGTCCTGTAGTTGCTGCAGCAGCTGGTCGCGGGTCGAATGCGAGCGTTCCCAGATCGCGCCCAGTTCCACGCGCATCTGGTGCATCGTTTCCAGCGCCTTGCTGTGCTTGAAGAGCTCGATAAGCTGTTCTTTCTGCGACAGTTCCAGCTTGCCCGGCTCGCGCTGCAGCAGCTTGCGCGAGGATTTCAGGAAGCGCTTCTCCAGCTCGGCCTTGGTCTTCAGGTGTTCCAGTTCCTCGCGGAACGCGACCTTGACCGACTTGGCATACTTCGCCATCACGTCGTAGCGGTTGGTGATGACCGACTGCAGCGTGTCGAGGTCGGCGATCTGCTTGCCCTTGGCGAACTTCGGCTCCGGCGCAACCTTTTTCACTTTCGCCAGGCCCATCATTTCCAGGGCGCGGATATAGCACCAGCCGAGGTCGATCTCGTACCACTTGCTCGACAGCTTGGCCGAAGTGGCGTGGGTATGGTGGTTGTTGTGCAGTTCCTCGCCGCCGATCAGGATGCCGAACGGGAAGATGTTGGTGGCCGCATCGGCGCAATCATAGTTGCGGTAACCCCACCAGTGGCCCAGGCCGTTGATGATGCCGGCCGCGGTGATCGGGATCCACATCATCTGGACGGCCCAGATCGTGATGCCGATGACGCCGAACAGGGCGACGTTAATGACGAGCAGCGCCGACACGCCAACCACGCTGTGCTTGCTGTACACATTGCGCTCGAGCCAGTCGTCCGGCGTGCCATGGCCGTACTTGGCCAGGGTTTCCTTGTTCTTGCTCTCGACGCGGTACAGTTCGGCGCCTTCCAGCAGCACTTTCTTGATGCCGCGCGTGACCGGGCTGTGCGGGTCTTCCTCGGTATCGCATTTCGCGTGGTGTTTGCGGTGGATGGCCGCCCATTCCTTGGTGATCTGGGCCGTGGTCAGCCACAGCCAGAAACGGAAGAAATGGCTCGGGATCGCGTGCAGTTCGAGGGCGCGGTGGGCCTGGTGGCGGTGCAGGTAAATCGTGACGCTGGCGATCGTGATATGGGTCACGACCAGGGTGTAGAGCACGACCTCCCAGCCGGAAAGGCCGATGAGTCCGGTATTCAGGAATTCCAGGACGGAATGCAGGATGTTGCTAAAGCTCATTAAGGCTCCAAGGTGATTGCTGTCTGGTGCACGCCATCTTTTCTGGGAGAAGGTCGTAAGGCCCGACGAGGGATCGGGCCGCTATCCGCATTTTACGCACTTCTCGTGACACACGGCACGAACCACGCACGTAAATTGCGTCTTTCGGCAAAATGTGCGCCACATTCATGCCAGATGTGCATCAAGTTGGAGGAAGTTGTGGCACCAATCCCAAACGGATCGCGCCGGAGTGTACTAATGCGTAAATATTCTTGTTCACGGCCGAGATCACGCTGCCGCTGCCCTTCTCCGGATCGATGATCGAAAAGCCCAGTTCCAGCTCGTAGCCGGTAGGGCCGAAGGCGTTGAGCTGCACCGAAGGCGCCGGCTCGGCGATGACGCGCTCGACCTCGTCCGCCTGGCGCACCAGCAACTCCATCACTTCGTCGAGGTTGCTGTCGTAGGCGACGGTGATGCGCGTGCTCAGGCGCACCGCCTTGTTGGTGCCGGACTGGTTCAGCACGACGCCGGTGATCAGCATTTCGTTCGGCAGCAGGGTTTGCGTGCCGTCGAGCGCCTGCAGCACCGTGGTGCGCGTGTTGATGCGCGCAACCCGGCCCGAATACTTGTCGACCGTGATCGGATCGCCGATCGACAGGCTGCGTTCGAGCAGGATGATAAAACCGGACACATAATTACTGGCGATGCGCTGCATGCCCAGACCGAGACCGACGCCGAGCGCGCCGCCGAACACCGACAGCACGGTGAGGTCGAGTCCCATCAGGTTCAGGCCGACCAGCACCGACACCAGGATCAGCAGTGCGCGTGCCATGCGCGCCAGCACCACGCGCGAGGAGGTATGCAGCCCTTGCAGGCCCATCAGGCGCTCCTCGATCGAGGCGCCGGCCCACAGCGCCACCATCATCAGCACGATGACCGAGACCGCACCCTGCAGGATGTCGAGCAGGGGAATGCGCTTTTTGCCGATCGGCAGGCGCCGATCCTCGAGGAACTCGATGATGTCCGGCCACATCCCGAGCAGATACAGGGCCACGCCCAGCCAGACGATGAGCGCCAGGATTTTCTCGAAGGTCTGCAGCGCCGTGCCGATCTGGCCGTGCCGGGCGAACCCCCGCCGCAGCAGGTAGAACACGATGCGGATCAGCGCCATCGACGTGAACAGCGGCAAAGCCACGTTCAACAGGTGTACGCTCTGCTGCTTTTGCAGGGCGATCTTCGCGCCCCAGACCAGACCGGCGATCAGCAGCGGCGCCAGCACGCGGCCGAAGCCTTCCACACCGATGCGGCGCAGGGCATTCTGGCCGTCGTCCTCGTGCAGCCAGCTGCGCCGGATGAAGCGCGCCAGCAGCAGGCCGATGACCACCGCACCGACGATGGCCAGCGCCTGCCACAGGATGCGGGGATTGCTGATGTCTTCCAGGAGATCCTGCAGCAGGTCGGTCAATGGCATCTGGGCGCGGTTCCTTTTTTACGCGTCGGTGGCGTCAGTGTCTGCTTCGTCAGCGGCGGTGGCTTTCGGCTCTTTCGCTTTTTTTGCAGCCATCGGCTTGCGTTCCAGCACGGCGGCGAAGAAGCCGTCGGTGCCGTGCTTGTGCGGCAGGAGCTTCAGGTACTGATCCATCTCCAGGTCGATCTTCTGCTCGGCCAGCACGTCCTTCATCGGCACCAGGGCGAAATCCGGGTGCGAGGCCAGGAACTGCTCGACGATGAAATCGTTCTCTTCGTTCAGCAGCGAGCAGGTGGCGTACACCAGGCGGCCGCCGCCCTTGAGCAGGCGCGCGGCGCCGTCCAGGATCGAGGCCTGCTTTTCCTGCATCTCGGCCACGGCCGATTCCGGCTGGCGCCACTTGACGTCGGGATTGCGGCGCAGGGTGCCCAGGCCCGAGCACGGCGCGTCGACCAGCACGCGGTCGATCTTGCCGGCCAGGCGCTTGATCTTGGCGTCGCGCTCGTGCGCGATCAGCACCGGATGCACGTTCGACAGGCCGCTGCGCGCCAGCCGCGGCTTCAGCTTCGATAGGCGCTTTTCCGAGACATCGAAGGCGTACAGGCGGCCGGTGTTGCGCATCGTCGCGCCCAGGGCCAGGGTCTTGCCGCCGGCGCCGGCGCAGAAGTCGACGACCATCTCGCCGCGGCGCGCGGCCAGGATCTGGGCCAGCACCTGGCTGCCCTCGTCCTGCACCTCGATCGCGCCGTCCTTGAACAACGGCAGGTTCTGCAAGGTTGGCTTCTTCTTGACGCGCAGGCCGAGTGGCGAGTACGGGGTCGGCTCGGCCAGAATCGGCGCCTCGGCCAGCTTGGCGATGACCTCGTCGCGATTGGCCTTGATCGAATTGACGCGCAGGTCGAGCGGCGCCGGCGTGTTCAGCACGGCCGCCAGTTCCTTTGCTTCCGGCTCGCCATATTGGGCGACCAGCTTGTCGAACAGCCACTGCGGCATGTTCGCCTGCGCCAGTGGCGGCAGCAGGCTGCGGTCGATTTCCTTGATGCGAGTCAGGAACTCCGTCTCGTCCTCGTGCAGGCCGCTGAGCGACTCGATCCCGGCCGTTTCCGCCAGGCCCATCAAGGCGAGGCGGCGCATCGACGGCGTGCCGCCGCTGCCGCCGAAATCGGTGAAGAAGGTCTTGTTGCGCAGGACGGCATACACCGCTTCGGCGACGACGCCGCGTTCGCGCGAACCGAGGCGCTGGTGATCCTTGAAGTAACGCGACAGGGTGACGTCGGCCGGGGCCGTAAAGCGCAAGATCTCGCGCAGCACCTCTTCGGTACTGCCGAGAATTGCTGGTGGCAATCTCATGAAAATCCTTGAATGACTACTGGTGTTAACTGGTGATGGTGTCGGCGAAGTGCGAATCTGAAATTCGGACATCGCCCTGTTCAATACTGAGCCTGTCTTCGACGAACAGGCGCACGGCATAGGGGTAGAGCTTGTGTTCCTCGGCCAGCACGCGCGCCGCCAACGTGTCGGGCGTGTCGCCCGCCAGCACCGGCACGCGGGCCTGGGCCACGACCGGGCCATGATCGAGCTCGGCAGTGACGAAATGCACCGTCGCGCCATGCTCGGCCACGCCGCCCTCGATCGCCTGGCGATGCGTCTCCAGCCCCGGGAAGGCGGGCAGGAGCGAGGGATGGATGTTCAGCATGCGCCCGGCGTAATGCTCGACGAAGGGCGCCGTCAGGATCCGCATGAAACCGGCCAGCACGACCAGGTCGGGCGCGAAGCGGTCGATTTCCTGGCGCAGGGCCGCATCGAATTCGGCGCGGCTCGCAAACTGTTTACTAGGGACGACCGCGGTAGGAATGCCCTGGGCTTGCGCGAAAGCGAGTCCTGCCGCATCCGCCCGGTTGCTGATCACTGCCGCGATCCTGGCCGGCCACCCTTCCAGCTGCGCGGCGCGCACGACCGCTTCCATGTTGCTGCCGCGGCCAGAGATGAGGATGACGATGTTTTTCATGGCGCGCATTGTACCGCAAGGCCTGCCACCTGCCGCCTGCCGGCGCCACGGGCTGCGTCCCCTTCGACACTACTCGAAGGAGTAAAAAACGCGGAACGGGACTTTCTTCTCGGCCCAGAATTCGGCCGCGTCGCGGAACACGTCGAGCAGGGTCTCGCGCGCTTCCTTGTCGAATTTCTGGGTGTTCGGCAGCTGCTCCAGCACCACCAGGAAGCCGGGCTGGAGGCCGGCTTCGGACACGGTATTGGTGAGGCAGTTGCGCAGGGCGTCGAAGTTCTTGCTGCAGGGTTTAGGAAAATAGAAGTTCTCGCCGATGCGGGCGCACACCTGTTGCTTGGTCAGCGTGTTCGCGCAATGCGCGTACAGGAAATGGTGGCCCATTCGCACCGCCTCTTCCTGCAGTTCCGGCACGCGATAAGCGCGAATGGACTGCACAAGATTGGACGGCACTCTCATCAACATACTCATTTTTCCCTCAAGTCGACCTGGTGAGTGTGTGAAAAACTCCAGGGCCGTTCACCATGCATGCCCAGGCAGCAACGCCGTTCTCCTAAATCGTTTCCACGCGCCAATAACCCTAAGTCTGTAAGGGTAACGTTTTGTAGTAACCGAAGCAACCCGAATGTGCTTCAGCGGCCAAAATTTGAAAGAAACTGCCGCTTTTCGCGCAAATTCGTGCCTGTTTGGCGTGTTTTCGCATTCTGGCCTTCCTGCGACTCCATATGCACGGCTGTTACATTTTGTTGCCACGCAGATCGACCGGAAAGTCCGCGCCAGGATTAACATACATGGGTGGACGTGAATTCATTGGACGTCACTTCATACTAACCGCTGCACCTACGACGAGGTTCCTCATGAACATGCAAACCAAACTGATGATTTCCGCCCTGGGACTGTGCGCCTTGCCGCTCGCCCAGGCCGCCGAATTCGAAGACTTCGGCCGCGTGGTGCGCGTACAGCCGCGCGTCGAGCAGATCCGCATGCCGCGCCAGGAATGCCGCACCGACTACCAGCAGGTGCCCGTGCAGCAGCAGCGCGGTGCCGGCGGCTCGATCGTCGGCGGCATCGCCGGCGCCCTGCTCGGCAACCAGATCGGCAGCGGTAACGGCCGCGTCGCGGCAACCGCCGCCGGTGCGATCGCAGGCGCCGTCGTCGGCGACCGCGTGGAAAACAATGGCCGCCAGGATGTCGCCGTGCAGGAACAGGCCGTGCGCCAGTGCCGCACCGTCGAGGCCATCGAATCTCGCACCAGCGGCTACGACGTGACCTACGAATACCGCGGCCAGAACCACACCGCCTTCATGCAGCGCGATCCGGGCAACCGCATTCCCCTGCGCGTGACGGTCGAGCCTGCGCAGTACTGATCTGTCTGCTATCGGAACGGCGAAGCCCCCTCCTTCACCGTTCCGACCCATTCCCGTGGCGCTTGCGCTGCGGGAACCCCTCCCGTGATAATAGGACGATTCCTTCAGGTCGCCCTATGCTCATCAAACGCAAATCCATCGAACAAGCCGAATCCTCGCGCCGTCCCGCGCGCAAGCCGAAATTCGCGCCCGTGACCCTGTCCGAACAGGACGGCGTCCGCTATCTCCACTTCGGCACCGAATGGGTGCAGGGCGCGATGCGCATCCGTAAGCCCGACTGGCCGGAACTCGAATACGCGCAGCAGATGATGGCCTGGATGCTGTTCATCGAGACGCCGCGCCATATCGCCCAGCTCGGCCTCGGTTCGGCCACGCTCACCAAATACTGCTTCCGCCAGTTTCCCGAGGCCCAGGTCACGGCCGTGGAACTCAATCCTTCGGTGATCGCCATTTGCGACACCATGTTCAAGCTGCCGCCGCGCGATGATCGTCTACACATCCTCGAGATGGATGCGCTCGACTTCGTCGAAGACCCCGAAAACCACGGCCGCTACGACGTGCTCCAATGCGATTTATATGACGCCACCGCGCGCGGTCCCGTGCTCGACACGCCCGAGTTCTATGCCGCCTGCAACGACTGCCTGACCGAACAAGGCATCATGACGGTCAACCTGTTCGGCGACCACCCGAGCTACAACAAGAACATCAAGGCGATGAAATTCGCCTTCGCGCACGTGATCTGCCTGCCGGAAGTCCACGACGGGAACGTCGTCGCCCTCTGCTTCAAGACCCGGCCCGCGCTCGACAGCGCCGCGCTGGCCGCACGCGCGGCCCAGATCGTCGCCGCCACCAAGCTGCCGGCGAAATCCTGGGTCAAGGGTATCGAGGCGGCACGCTAACCATTCGAACACCGAGGGAACATGAACGCCAACGTCCAACCCGCTTCCCTCCCCCGCAGCCCCGCGCGGCCGCGCAAGCTCGACCTGCAGGCGATTTTCTCCTGGCTCCTGGCCGACGGCATCGTCGAGAAAGACAAGGTCAAGGCGCATTTCGCCCAGGCCCAGGGCGTCCTGAAAAACGCGGCCGGCTCGATGCACCCCTTGACGGCCGTCGCCCAGTGCAAGCTGGTGTCGACCCAGCCGCCGCACCGCCTGCTCACGCTCGACATCCTCACCGAATGGTGCGCGGCCAAGGTCGGCATCCCCTTCATCCGCATCGACCCGCTCAAAATCGATTTCACGAAGGTGGCCGACGTGATGTCGGCCAGCTATGCCGCGCGCTTCAATATCCTGCCGGTCGACATCAGCGCAACGACCTTGACGGTGGCGACCAGCGATCCGTTCGCGCTCGAGTGGGAAGCCGAGATCGCCAAGCTGTCGCGCCGCCGCATCGAACTGGTGCTGGCCAACCCCCTCGACATCGCGCAATACATTTCGCAGTTCTTCAGCCTGGCGAAGTCGATCCGCGACGCCAGCAAGTCGAACGCCCAGGACGTCGCCCTGCGCAACAACTTCGAGCAGCTGGTCGAACTGGGTAAGGCAAATAAACAGTTCGATGCGAACGACCAGCACATCGTCAACATCGTCGATTGGCTGTGGGGCTACGCCTTCGAGCAGCGGGCGTCGGACATCCACCTGGAGCCGAAACGTGAGATCGCCGTCATTCGCTTCCGCATCGATGGCGTGCTGCACCAGGTGTACCAGGTGCCGGCGGCCGTGATGCTGGCGATGACGGCGCGCATCAAGCTGCTCGGCCGCATGGACGTCATCGAAAAGCGCCGCCCGCAGGACGGCCGCATCAAGACCAGGACAAGCAACGGCCAGGAAGTCGAACTGCGCCTGTCGACCATGCCGACCGCTTTCGGCGAAAAGCTGGTGATGCGTATCTTCGACCCGGAGGTCGTGGTCAAGACGCTGCCGGAACTGGGCTTCCCGCCGGACGACGCCCAGCGCTGGGACGCCCTCACCAACCGCCCGCACGGCATTATCCTCGTCACCGGGCCGACCGGCTCGGGCAAGACGACGACGCTGTACACGACCCTGAAGGCGCTGGCGACCAACGAAGTCAACGTCTGCACGGTCGAGGATCCGATCGAGATGGTCGAGGCCTCGTTCAACCAGATGCAGGTACAGCCCGGCATCGACCTGTCCTTTGCCGACGGCGTGCGCGCCCTGATGCGCCAGGATCCGGACATCATCATGGTCGGCGAGATCCGCGACCTGGCGACGGCCGAGATGGCGATCCAGGCCGCCCTCACCGGCCACCTCGTGCTCTCGACCCTGCATACCAACGACGCACCCTCGGCCGTGATGCGCCTGCTCGAACTGGGCGTGCCCGACTACCTGCTGGAAGCGACCCTGATCGGCGTGATGGCCCAGCGCCTGGTGCGCACCCTGTGCCCGGACTGCAAGGCGCCGGATGGCGAGCTGAGCGACGACGTCTGGGAAAGTCTCGGCGGCGCCTGGCAGCTGCCCAAGCCGGCGCTGGTCTACCGCCCCATCGGCTGCCCCGAATGTCGCCAGACCGGCTACCGCGGCCGCACCGGCTTGTACGAGCTGCTGACGGTGTCCGAGGAATTCATCCGTTTGATTGGCGACGCGGCCGACCTGGCGGGCCTGCGCCAGCAGAGCGTTGCCGACGGAATGAAACCGCTGCGGATTGCCGGGGCGATGAAGATCATCGAAGGGGCGACGACGGCCGAGGAAGTGCTGAAGGTGACGGCGGCGCTGTCGGCCTCCTGAGGAAGTTCGCTTAGCACTAGCGCAAACGCCAATCGCCGGCTATAATGCTGCCTCTTTCGGGTCGTTAGCTCAGCTGGTAGAGCAGCGGACTTTTAATCCGTTGGTCGCAGGTTCGAATCCCGCACGGCCTACCACGAATTTAGCAGCAGCAATGAAGGCGTCATGAGTGATCATGGCGCCTTTTTTGTTTTAGTACCAATTGCCAGCTAGCTCCTCTAAAACTCCAATTGCTTAAGATCAGCTGAAACCGTTGCAATTGGATAGCCTTCACCTTCGCAATAACTCAAGAAATGAAGAGTGATTCTTTTGTTAACAACTGAAAGCTTTCCTAAGGTTTTTGTTGAACTATTTCGATCCATTAGTTCGATCGGTCGGTTACAGCTATCAATTAAAATACTCGATAAAATCTTCGGAGCCGCTGCTCGGACATCGAGAAAATTTAAAAATATTTCTGCACCTGCGCTACATTGTCCACTTCCATTCCCGCCTTTCGTTCTGATAAACGAAACAAATGCAAGTACTCCCTTATCTTTATATGCTTGCATAGCGTTGGGCAAGAATCCAATGAAACCGTCCGCACCGACCAGTGACGGATCATACTTTCTCGGAATCCGCTGCAAAACTACCTCTCCTCGCTCAGATTTCAAGAGGATGCTGGTAGATTTCTGATTATATCGGATCTGGTAGAGACTTCCATTGAAACATGCACTTGGGTACACCCTTACTAATTCTTCGAATTTCTGATCTTTGCAATTCGTGCTAGCTTGAGGTGCAGCCGCAACTGTATCGCAAAAAATTAATGACATCCCTAACATGACCGCGGCAATTTAATTTTTCATTTATATTTCCGCCCCAATAAAATTCTAGTCGTAGAGTTAACGTCTGCATTTTCAGAATCTGCTATTTTTCAGCACGCTTGCCGCTTATTTTTGCTTTGTATATTGTCATGTGAGAGACGTTGGCTAAGTTTGTAGAAAGGCGAATTTTAGTCCATTCACGAAGGGCTAGAGCGTCACATCGATTACTACGAGGTCAACGACAGTTGCGAAGGCTTCCTGAGTAGTAATGGCGCTCATTTGTTTTAGATAGACACGTCATGCGACTAGCTGCGACGCCTGCGTAGATCGCTGATCGACGCAATTTTAAAAGCAATGCTCCTTCATTAACTAGTTTAGCGCTCTACGCTCTTCTTTTCCTCATCGTCTTCTTTTTCACAACATGATGATGGTGGATCTGCTTGCTTGAGTAGTCCTCTTATTGCATCAGCTGAAATCATCATACTTGCAGAATAATATGGCTTAGAAAAATAAATTGTCATTACAATCTTGCATTCGATTGCTGACTTATTCTCTATTAATTTTAAGACCTCTTTACTCTCCATGAATCTTCGATGTGAGTAATTATCTCAACTAGCAACAAAAAACCCTTCCGACCGATACTTTTAATTCGCATCCCCTTCTTTTCCCTAAAGAAGTAAATCTCCCTCGAAAAACTTTCCCATCGCGTGTTCGCCCCTGAAGTTACAATCATCATCGAGCGAACAAATAAGTCTCTCGGTGACGACGCTCTCACCACGCTCTTGGTCAAAGAAAAAATCAAGGCTTTTTTGTCGAATCGAGCACGACTGAATTTTTTCTTTCTGCTTCGTCAATGATTACAAAAGTTAATTTGGTGATTGGCTCATCATTCGATTGGCATCCTGACAAAATAAGCAAAAGTGGCAGCAGGAATTTCGCCATCGTCGTACTCAGTCAGCTTATAAATTAATTCATAAAAGGTATTGACCGCAAGTTTTTCCTTCGATAACTTAGAACAGCCCTTCGTATTATCGTGATTTGTATTCCCTACAAATACGATCGGGGCCCTAAACTACCTATCTTTCGCCGAACTCAGCAACGCATCTCCTCTGCCAACTCCTGGCAGCAAGGACTAGAAATTGAAGCGCTACAGCGCCTACTCAGCAATTTCCACTTAACATGTGCCTTTGGCCTTTTCGTGGGACTCAAAGTTCCCTGGATGGAAAGCATATTCATATTTATTGTCGCCACCCAGATAAACGACCCGAGGATCCGATGGCAGCGTTGCATCCCCTGCAAAGCCTGCCAAAGAGTCGTGAACATAATTATCAAAAAAGCTAATTATATTCGGATCAGTTATCCCCTTGTTTCTTTCGAATTCATTTTCGTAAGCTTCGATCAGACTTTTGTAATGAGGACGAAGATTCTTAAAGTTTTTATGTTCAACCTCGTCTCCGAAAATATGCTTTTTTGTTCGCGCTCTACGTATTGCCATCACATCATTAATAAGTTGCGCATCATATATAGACAGCATATTTTGCAACTGATCCATTTTTGGCTGCGCGAGCTTCCGAGCCTTTGCGCTCAGTAGATCGTGATGGACACTCAGCTTTCTTTCACGTGCAGCCTGAATATCCTCATTAGACACTCCTGACTGCGGAGCTATTGAACCTCCGCTTCGTGCATTCATCGTTGCTGACGAACGACGCGATATGAGGGAGTCAAGTTCTTTAGCAGCACGAGCTTCTTCTTTTTCCAACCGCCAAATTTCGTCATCGATTCGCTTTTCGTCGTGGGCAAAAATATTCCGATGCTTAGAGATGCGGGTAGCTTCTTCCGTATTTCCAGCGAGCTTAAGTCTTATGGAACGGAATCGCCAGGCATAGTACAGTGCCATGTGTCTATTCATTGTTGTTCCAATTGTGGCGACGGATCCTACTTTCTTCAGATAGTGGTTAAAGCAAGCGATTAAATCCTTACTAATCTCAAAATCTTCCTTGTTCTCAACTCCCCAGGATATGGCAGGCAGAAGTGGCACCCCACAACTTACCGCGTGCCTATACATTTGCGTTAAAGGAATCAGTCCCAGTCCTTCAGTCCGCAATTCGCTTCTTGCACCCTCTCCTGGAGCATAACTACCTCCCACGTCGGAATGAACACCTGGATAGACAGTCTCATAAAAATGCCTAGGTTTTGTAATTTTTTTCGACTGGAAGATACTGATACTGTCCACTGGGAATGAATTTCGGATTTCATGCGCAGCGATGAAGTCCCTCACCTCTTCTACAGCATAGTCAATCTCCATTTTCCCACCCCAACCAGCGTGCCCGTCATATTTACCGGGCGCAGGGTCTGCTCCGGGCGCGGCATCCTCTGAGAACGCCAATGCTTCCGGTCGCGTTTTGCGATAATTTTCCAACCGATCTTCCATCATATATTCAACACTCGACATAGCGACGCCAACCTTGCTTGTCGTGTTTGAACTCATCGGCAATCCAACTGATGCTACCGTATCGAACAGACCCGCAAATCTAAGTCTAATGGGCCATTGACCTTGCTTCGATACCCATTTTCCTTTTTCCTTTTTGCATCGTTCCTCAAGCAGCATGCTAAGAAATGCACGTGCTAGTGCAGCACCGCGACTAAAGCCGAAAACAGCAATATTAATTTCAACTATCGAGGCTGAACTTGATGCTTGGGCACGGTTAAGATGGGGTAGCAAATAGCTATCGAACTGCTTTAAAGCGTAGTCTAACCGTTCTTGACCCATCGAGCCTGTTCCCAAACCTAATGCACTACCACCGTCATCACCTATTTCTCGGAAGTAGGTTCCGACTCCTTGCAAATACATGGCATAAATCCCATTAACAGGGTCATTTGCCGAGTGCACACGATACAGTTTTGCAACATTACTATGTTTCGGGACATTTTTGTCAGCAAATAAATTATTACCTGTCCCATCAAAGAAAAATGAGAACCAAAGGCATTGCTTACACGTAGCTCTATTGTCAGGCGAACTCTTCACTGTCACAGCGGCCGACACACTTTCAAGAGGCCTAATTTTCACAATCGGCTCAGCCGGAATAGTATCTATATGTGCTGCTTGTTCTGATGCTGTACGCAAGGCTTTTTCATTCGGCTGTAGCGGTAATGCTTTACTGTCTCCAACTCGACCGCTATTCTGGTTTTTTGTCATCTCGACACCTGGGTAAGTTAGTTTTCTGATTACGCTTGCCATTTAATGCAATTCGCGGCAGTGACAATTCATTTGTTAATTCTGCGCGCACCGACCCATCAGGATAAAAATGTACTTCCAAATGTTCAGGGGAGTGGTTCTTTGGATGAAGCACGTCCACATATGCTTCTTTATAATAAGCGAATATGTTTTTGAAAACCTCCCCGGATATGCGAGATTTTGTGATGTATAAGCACCCTCCTGACTGCCATCGAACATGAATCCTTAAGCTTTCTTTCTTTGCACCCGACAATACCAAGCAGCAGGCTGATTTCCCTCCGCCACTAGTTCTATTACTCAGGAATATATTTCCGCCACCTTGACCGTTGATGCTAAAGCTATCTATTATCTGATCCGTATAATTAAACCCAACTATATCTATGGCGTTGCTATTATCTATTTTCAGGATGTCATTTATGTCAACATTATTTTCAAGAGCATATCCGGCAGCGGTAAAGAAGACCATTCCAAAAAGAGAAATTCTATTTATGATTTGGTGACGCAGAATTTTTCGACTCAAAGACTTATGATTCATATTTCCACACCTAAATAATTTTCTACGATTTGCGTAAATTTTGCTTCTCCAGATTGAACCTGATCTAATCCCTCACTCCAGTAACGTTCCTTTTCAAAAGAATCCCCGCATAAAAGGGAAACTATACAGTAGAGGCTGAGATCGATAGTGGACATGATGCCGAAAGTATTTGCAAGACGGATTTTATCCGCTGCAAATCCATATCTGTCGTGCGGCAAGTTTTTCTTGAGGTGAGGCACCGCTTCTAAAAGTAAGTGAATGACGCGGTCTGGTTCTAACGCTTCGACCAAGGTTGCTTCTTGCTTTTCACTGAGACACAACTGGCCACATGGGTCATCAACTTCTTTAAATTCACTGCTGACCTCAACTAATTTTCCCAATCGATCGACAAACCACCATGTACTTGCCGCGCTAAAGAAATTTTTGGCTTGATCGAGAGATAAAATTTTTTTCAATTGCTCTAAGACACGAGGATCAAAAAATCGAAGCATTGCGTCCATATTTTGAGAAATTTTCATGTCAAGGCGCTTGCTTAATCGTTCTTGAACGGTATCAAGCGACTGAGACGACGCTAAGAGAATAAGACTGGATGTAGGCACACCATTATCTGTAATCCATCTTAATAATCTGCTGCTTACCTTTAAAGATGAATAACTGCCGAGCAGAATCAAAAACGGTGCAACAGAAAGCTCATTTTCCTCCCTCGAATCCGCAAAAAGGCTAGCCCATTTTGCGGGGCTTGCCACGAGCTCACGATGTAGCCCAGGCATTCCTGTATGGTCGGCGACGATATACAGATTTAGTTTTGGATTAGTAGTTATATAGTTCGTCGCAAATACCTTGAATTCGGAATTCGATAGCATATTCATCTTAGAATAAATGGCGACGCCATGTTACGCGCCTTAATTAAACATTCGACGCAAATACTTGTCGGCATGACTGGCAATGGGTAAGACAATTTATCCGGCCCCATAAAACTCTTCTTCCCCGCCCGCACCTTGATCTTCCCCGGACACTGCACCGTAATATTCCCGCCTTCGATCGTGATATTCGCCCCACCCGCCGTCGATAAGCTGATCCGCTTCGCGGCCGCCCAGTCGATATGCGCATTCGCGCTGATGACATTCAGCTCGTCGCGCGCCTGGACTTTCAATTCATCGGCCTGCGCCTGAATATCGATCGCATCCTCGGCGGCGATGAGTTGCAGGCCGAGTCCGCCCTCGCCTGCCTTGACCGCGCCGCCGAGCATGCCGATTGCTTGGCCGCTGTGGATTCGCATTTGCCCACCACCGGCGAACTGCGTGTCCTGTCCACTCATCAGCGCGACGCTTTCGCCGTTCGCCAGTTGCAGGCTCTGGCCGGCCACGGCACCAAAGCCGGCCGCGGCAGAAATGGCGATGATCGGATCCGTCGCGTGGGGCGCCTTGCCCTTGCCATCGCCAGTGTTCTTTGCGCCCGCGTCCGCCAGCGCCGCGTCCAGCGAATCGGTGCCGACCATGCCGGAGACGGCAGTCAGCAATGCCTTCAATGGCGCCGCCTTGTCGTCCAGCGCACTAGCCTTCGCCTTGACGGCGCCAAGGTGCGTGGCCAGGCCGACCGTTTGATGCGTAACGGCGGCGTTGCTGAAAGAATCGGCCAGCTTGGTCGCGGCAGAGAGCAGCGACATCCCGGCGGCGTTGTCGCCCGCGGGATCGCGCTGGGTGGCGCTGTGGTCAATCTTGTAGCTGGTGATCAGCAAGCCCGCGCCGCCCCGCACTGCACCGTAGGCGTCCGTGCGCAGTTCGGCGCCCAGGCCGCGGAAGCTGCCGCGGTAGTTGTCGGCAGCGTGGATTAAATGGCCGAGGTTGAGTTCGCTGGCGGCATGGGTGCTGCGCAGCTGGACGCGGCCCTGGACGTCGGTGTCGTCGAACAAGAGCTGGTTGTAGCCCGCGCCGCCGAATTCCTTGCTGCGGATGCCCCACTGGGCGGCGCTGTTGCGGTGGCCGGCGCTGTCGGCCGAGGCGCCGTGCCACACGGGGCTGTTGCCGCCGGCAAGGTTGCCCTGGGCGGAGGGCGCGTGGTCGCGCGCGGGCGCGAACGGGGACGCCTCCGGTTCGGCGACGCGGATGCCGCCCGGCGTCGGTGCGATGCCGCCTTCGCCCTGGCCGTTATACAGGGCGCCGACGATGATCGGGCGGTCGATGTCGTTCTCGAGGAACTGCACCAGCATTTCCTGGCCGATGCGCGGCAGGAATTGGCAGCCCATGCCGCCGCCGGCCGAACGCTGGGCGACGCGCACCCAGCAGCTGGCGTCGCCGCGCTCCTGCCAGTGGAAGCGGATGCGCACGCGGCCAAGGCGGTCGCAGTAGATTTCGTCGGCGCCGTTCGGCTGGTCGCTGCCGTCGGCGCCGATCACGATGGCGCTTTGCGTCCCATGCGCTGTCGGACGCATGTATCGGGTGGCGTCCAGGCGCCACGGCACGTCGGACGGGATGGCATCGAAACAGTTGGCATAACCCGTCTCGCGCGCCTGGGCAATCGCCAGCGCGAAGTCCTCCGGTACGTCGCGCGGGGCGATTTCCTCCAGCAGTTCCGGGATCGGCCCGAACAGTTCGGCAAGCGCGTGCTGGGCCGGCGCCGGCATGTTGTTGACGCCGACGCTCGCCACGCGCAGCACGGTGAAAGCCGCATCCGGGCATCGTGCCAGCAGCAGGCCGTCGATGTGCAGGCGGGTGCCGGCGCACAGGGTGCGCAGCGTGGAACGGCCGCGCCACAGGGCGCTGCGCGCTTCCTGCGCTTCCATCAGCAGGTCGGCATGACGGCGCGCCTGTTCGCGGGTGGCATAGGCGTACTGGCCGGGCACGTCGTAGGATTCGAGCAGGGGCAGCTTGCTGTTCTGTGCCAGCCGGCTCGGGGATTGCGCCGCCACCGCCTGCTTGGCCTTGTAATCGTGGCTGAGTACGGTCGTCAGCGAGCACTGCAGGCGGCGCCGGGCCACCAGCGACTGCACGGTGTCGCTGGCTTCGACCGCGCGCACGCCGTGGTAGCGCACGGCGCCGGCCGCTGCACTGCCGGCATCCTCGGGCACGGCATCGGGCTGGGTGCTGTCGGCGAACAGCACCAGGCTCGCTTCTGTCGCATCCGGCTCCCAGCGCCAACCCAGGCCCTCCTCAGCCAGCAGCCGTTCGATGAAAGCGAGGTCGGTTTCGCGGTACTGACAGCAATAGCTGCGGGGTATGGCCTGCACCATGAAAGGGCTGGTGTCGTCGCTCCAGCGCCAGCGCGCCGCTGGTTGGTAGGCCTGGAGGACGCTGTCGACGATGTCGATGACGCTCCTGTCTTGCCAGACCCGGCTGTTACGCACCTGCCCGAGCCGCCACAGCCAGGGCGCGATGCGGATGCGGTAACGCGCCAGGCCGCCATCGCTGCCGAGCATGGCTACCCCGCTGATTTCGCCGCCGAAGCGCTGGCGGGTGCCGTCCGCCAGGCTGATGGCCAGGTGCGCGGCCTGTCCCAGCAGGGCGGCTTGATCCACGTGGGCACTCGTCGACAGCATGATCACGTCGCGCCAACCGACTTCCTGCACGGCATCGCTGGCGCCGAAGGCTTCCACCAGCAGCGTTCCCGCTTCAAGGCCGGTGTCGCCGTCGCCGATCGTCAGTTCGTACAGCCGGCTCGCACTGGAAAACTCCGCCAGCGCATCGGTGACTTGTCGAACCAGCGCAATAGTCATGGATTCAGGCACTCCTCATGCATGAGCGATAACAAAGACAGCCGTAAAGACGGCATTTACGGGAGAAGCGTTGCCACGATACAAGGACGGCCTTTCCCGACATTTGCGCCGCGTCATGGCGCTCAGGAACGAGACGAATTGACAACACGTCCGCCTGTCATCCGGTGTGCTGTCGAACAGAAGGAGTCAGGCAACGATGCTAAAGTTGCTACATATTCCCACCCGAGGATTTCTGTGAAATACCTGCAAAAAATCGGCTCCATCGGCTACGTGCTGATCGCCCTGCTCTTTTTCGTGTGCGGCTTCACGCTCATCGTGCTTGGCGCCATCGAGATCTGGTCGGCCCTGCGTCCCTCGGACGAGCATTCCGTGCAAGATCGTTTCCGTCTCATCCTGGAATGCGTGGGTCTGTTGACGATCGCCGTGGCGGCCCTCGAACTGGGGCAGACCGTGCTGGAAGAAGAGGTTCAACGTGCCGTACACGTGAGTTCGCCGACCCGCCTGCGCCGTTTCCTGTCGCGTTTCCTGATCGTGGTAGTGGTCTCGCTCGGCGTCGAATGCCTGGTCGGGGTATTCCAGTTCGTGCACACCAAGCCGGAATTGCTGCCGCATGTGGCGTCGATCGGCCTTGCGGCAGCCGTCCTGCTGGCGGCCTGGGGCATGTTCGTGCGCATGAACGTCGAGGCCGAGAAGCTCGAGCCGGAAGCCATGCGCGAAGCGCAAAAGGAAGACAAGAACGTCGAAACCTAAGCGACTTGCACAAACGCGCAGGAAGTTCTTGGACATTCGCAAGAGTCCGGCTATAATCTTGCCTTCTTCGGGTCGTTAGCTCAGCTGGTAGAGCAGCGGACTTTTAATCCGTTGGTCGCAGGTTCGAATCCCGCACGGCCTACCAAAGATTCAGCGAAAACGCCAACCTTCACGGTTGGCGTTTTTGTTTCCGCGTCCCGCGCATCCACATGCCCCAGACCCTCCTCGCCCCCGTCCACCACGAACTGCTGATCAAGAAGAGCCGCTTCATCGCCTGCGTGCAGCCGATGACGGATCGGGCCAGTGCGCAGGCTGTGGTGGCGGGGCTGCGCGCCCAGCATCCGCAGGCGGCCCACGTCTGCTGGGCGCTATTGGCGGGCGGCCAGTCGGCGGCGGTCGACGACGGCGAGCCGAGCGGCACGGCCGGGCGGCCCATGCTCGACGTGCTGCGCCACCAGGATCTGGAAGGGGTATTGGCCACCGTCGTGCGTTACTTCGGCGGCGTCAAGCTCGGCGCCGGCGGCCTGGTACGCGCCTATACCGACAGCGTGGCCCAGGCCCTGCTGCATGCCGACAAGGTTGCGATCATCCGCCAGGCCACCCTGCGCTGCAGCGCGCCGTATGCGCAGGAAGGCATGATCCGGCGCGAACTCGAAGCCGCGGGCGCAACCCTGCTCGAGGTCGGCCATGGCGACGCGGTCGTGTTCGCCTTCAGCCTGGCCGAAGCCGAGGCGCCGGCTCTAATCGCGCGCCTCAACGAAGCAGGTCATGGACGCGTTGGCTGGATCCGCGACGACGCTTGAAGGGCGGCGCTATCAGGGTGCCGAATACCTGACATCACAAGCCGAAAGCGGACGGGTTCAATCGTGCGGGCTATAGTGGCCGGTTCCACTCGGCCCGGCTTTTTCACGCGCTCTAGTGTCACCACTGTAAAGACATCCTATTTTGATCAAGAAAAGCCTGCTCCCGCTGGCCCTTGGCGGCTTCGGCATCGGCATGACCGAATTCGTCATGATGGGCATCCTTCCGGACATCGCGTCCGGCCTCGCCATCACCATTCCCCAGGCCGGCTACCTGATCACTGCCTATGCGCTCGGCGTCGTGGTCGGTGCGCCGACCCTGGTCAGCCTGCTGGCCCGGCGTCCGCCGCGCACCGTGCTCATCTGGTTCATGCTGATGTTCGCAGTGTTCAATGCCCTGTCGGCGCTGGCGCCGAACTTCGGGCTGATGCTGGTGTCGCGCTTCCTGGCCGGCCTGCCGCACGGCGCCTTCTTCGGGGTCGGCGCGGTCGTGGCCAGCCGCCTGGCAGACGAGGGCAAGGTGGCCGCCGCGCTGGCGACCATGTTCACCGGCCTGACCCTGGCCAACGTGCTCGGCGTCCCGCTCGGCACCTGGCTCGGCCACAACGTCAGCTGGCGCCTGGTTTTCCTGATCGTCGCCGCCATCGGCCTGGCGACCGCCATCAGCCTGCAGCGGCTGGTGCCCTTCATCGAAGCGCGTCCGAGCGCGGGCTTCCGGAAGGATCTCGCCATCTTCCGCAAGCCGCGTCTGTGGATGGCGCTGGCGATCACCTCGATCGGCACTGGCGGCTTCTTTGCCTGGTTCAGCTATATCGCGCCGCTGCTGACCGACCTGTCGCGCTTCGCACCGGGCCAGATCCCGATGATCATGACCGTCGTCGGCGTCGGCATGACGGTGGGCGTGAACCTGGGCGGCCGGCTGGCCGACCGCTTCGCGCCGATCCACGCGATCGTCATCCTGCTGATGACGATGACCGCCTTACTTCTGATGAACGGCCTGTTCGCAACCTCGCAACCGGCAATGCTGGTGCTGGCCTTTGCCACCGGTGCGAACGCGCTGGCGATGGGGCCATCGATCCAGATGCTGCTGATGGAACACTCGCGCGAGGCCGAGATGCTGGGCTCGTCGCTGGGGCAATCGGGCTTCAATATCGGCAATGCGACCGGTGCCTTCCTGGGCGGGATTCCGCTGACGCTGGGCTTTTCGTACGCGGCGCCGCAGTGGGTGGCGGCGGGGCTGGCGTTCAGCGGGGTATTGCTGGCGCTGGGAATGCTGGGGATGCGATCGCGAACTTCGTCGTTGAAGCTGCGCGCGGAGTAAAAGGCGAGTTCGAACTTAAGGCGAGCCGCTTGGCGGTTCCTTCCTTCCAGCAGGCTCGACAGC
This sequence comes from Massilia sp. Leaf139, assembly GCF_001424165.1. Lineage (GTDB taxonomy): Bacteria > Pseudomonadota > Gammaproteobacteria > Burkholderiales > Burkholderiaceae_D > Telluria. Next base: position 252,656 of record NZ_LMOJ01000024.1, on the reverse strand, counting down.
ATCTCCACCGGCAGCGGGAAAACAATGGTCGTGGTCTTGTCGCTGGCCAGCGTGGACAGGGTCTGCAGGTAGCGCAGCTGCATCGCGCCCTGCTGGCGCGCCAGCACCTGGGCCGCCTGCATCAGCTTTTCCGAGGCCTGCAACTCTCCTTCGGCGTGGATGACCTTGGCGCGCCGTTCGCGTTCGGCTTCGGCCTGGCGGGCGATCGCGCGCACCATCGATTCGTCGAGGTCGACGTGCTTGATCTCGACATTGGCGACCTTGATGCCCCAAGCGTCGGTCTGGGCGTCGAGCACTTGCTGGATGTCGATATTCAGGCGCTCGCGCTCGGCCAGCATGTCGTCGAGCTCGTGTTTGCCGAGCACCGAGCGCAGCGTCGTTTGCGCCAGCTGGCTGGTCGCCTCCATGAAGTTCGCCACCTGGATGATGGCGCGCTCGGGGTCGACGACGCGGAAGTACAGCACGGCATTCACCTTCACCGACACGTTGTCGCGCGAAATCACATCCTGCTTCGACACGTCGAGCACCACCGTGCGCAGGTCGACCCGCACCATCTGCTGCAATATTGGGATCAGGATGATCAGGCCCGGCCCCTTCACCGACCAGAAGTGCCGAGCTGGAACACGACGCCGCGCTCGTACTCGCGCAGCACGCGCACCGATATCGCGAGCAGCACCAGCGCCGCCACGATCAGCAGCGACAAGCCGAAACTCAGGTTGAACAGCATCGCGCTCTCCTAGTGTCCGTTGGCACGGGTTTCCTTGCCGTCGGGAGCATGTTCCAGCGGCGCCACCAGCAGCACCCGCCCGCGCCGCCCCAGCACCCGCACCCGTTCTCCGCGCGCCAACGGCATCTCGGCCGCGACCTGCCAGGTCTCGCCGCCGATATTCGCCCAGCCCTGGTGCGCTCCCGCCTCCCCGCTTTCCCCGAGCACCTCGCCGATGCTGCCCTCCAGGTTCGCCAGCGTGCCTGGACGTGGCCGCCGTCGCGTGCGCAGGGCGACATGGGCCGTAGCGCCCACGAGCAGCGCGGCCGTGAGCCCGACGCCGGCAACCAGCCCCAGCGGTAAACCAAAGCCCGGCGCCTCGCTGTCGAGCAGCAGGGCGCCGATGACGAAGGCGATCACGCCGCCGAAGCCGATCATCCCGAAACTGGGCAGGAAAGCCTCGGCGATCATGCAGGCCAGCCCGAACAGGATCAGCGCCAGTCCCGAATAATTGATGGGCAAGAGCTGCAGGCCGTACAGGCCGAGCAGCAGGCAGATCGCGCCCACCACACCCGGCAGCACGGCACCGGGGCTCATGAATTCGAACAGCAGGCCGTACACGCCGATCGACAGCAGGATCAGGGCCACGCTGGGATTGGTGATCGCCGCCAGCAGGCGTGTGCGCCAGTCGGGCGGCGTCTCGACGATGGCGGCGCCGGCCGTGTCGAGCCGGCGCGGCTGGCCGCGCACGGCGACGCTGCGCCCGTGCGCCGCCGCCAGCAAGCCGGGGACATCACGCGCAACGAGATCGACCACCTTGGCCGCCCGCGCATCCTCGGCCGACAGGCTCAGCGACTGGCGCACCAAGGCCTCGGCCCAGACCGCGTTGCGTCCGCGCAGCTGCGCCAGGCCGCGCAGGTAGGCAGCGGCATCGTTGACGGCCTTGTTTTCCATGGCCGAGGGCTGCCCCGGCTTGCCCGTGCCCGGCGGGTCGGGGCCGGTGCCGACCTGTACCGGCGTGGCGGCGCCCAGATTGGTGCCGGGCGCCATGGCCGCGACGTGGCAGGCGTAGAGGATATATGTGCCGGCGCTGGCCGCGCGGGCGCCGCTGGGCGCGACGAAGCAGGCGACGGGAACCGGTGCGGCGAGGATGGCACGCACGGTGACGCGCATGGCGGTGTCGAGCCCGCCCGGCGTGTCGATGCGGAGCACGGCCAACTGGTGTCCCCTGGCGGCGGCCTGGGCGATGCCGCGCTCGATGTAGTCGGCATAGGCGGGGCCGATGGGGCCATCGACGGCAAGGAGCGTGACGGCGGCGCTGCCCGCACGCGGCTGCGCAGGCACGGCCGCGAACGCGGCCGCAAGCGCCGGCAGCCAAAGCAGCCAGAGCAGGCAGCACATGCACAGCTGCCCCACGACCTTCGACGGCGCATGCCCCCGGTGACGATCCACGCTCGCTCCCGCAAGATGACCCATGCGGTTAGAACGGCTGGCCTCGTCCTTGGTTCCCGGCCGTGGTTTGCGCTACATGGAGATGCCGCTCAAACCAGCAGCGGCCCGCCCATCGCCTTGCAGGTTTCCTCGGCCTCCAGCCTGATCGACGCCAGCAGCTCTTCGTCGAGAACGAAATCGATGGCGCTGTCGCCATGCTCGGGCAAGGCCGGCGGCGCCGTGCCGAGCGGGGATGCGACCGGGGCGTACTGGTTCGCCAGCAGCAACGTGTCGAGCAGGGTCGAGGGCGGCATGTTGATCCAGGCGCGGCGCAGCTGGCCGATGGCGTCCAGCACCGGCTCCGGCACGGCCAGTTTCTTCATGACCTCGAGACCGACCACGTCCTCGCACAACTCTCCCCATTTTTCAGGATCGTCGTCGAGGAGACCCGGGAATTCGTCGGCGCGCGAGAGCAGATAGAAGCCGCCGACTTCGTGGATGATGCCGGCGAACAGCGCCGTATCCGGATTGGTGCCGGTCACGTGGCGCGCCAGCGACCAGGCCAGCGCCGCCACATTGGTCGTGTGCTGCCACAATTGTTCGGCCTTGGCGCGCAGTCCCGGATCGTTGATGCGGCTGCCGAACTGGCGCACCAGCAAGCTGGCGACAAGCGATTGCAGGCGCCGGTAGCCCATGCGGGTGACGGCGGCGCGTACGTTCGTCACGGGCGGCCCGCCACCGCTGAAGGCGGCCGAATTGGCCAGCGCCACGGTACGCGCGGCCAGCTGCGGCTCGGCCAGCACCAGCCGGATCGCATCGTCGAGCGGACAATCGGGATCGTCGAGCGCCTGCTGCAGGCGCAGCACGGCATTGACGCTGGTGGGGAAAGTGATATCACCGCGGGAGGCCTGCGCCACGATGTATCCAAAGGCTTCGAGTTTATTCACCTGAAAATTATACCTGCCCCCGCCGGGCCACGTGTTTACGTGACGGACGCTGCGGTCGCCGCGTAAACGACGACGGCCCCGAGCGGGGCCGTTCACCTTCGGAAAGCTTCCGATTTACTTCACTTTGATCGCGCTCTTCACGCTGGTCACGCCGTCGACTTCCTTGGCCGCCTTGACGGCCTTATCGGCCTCGGCCTTCGATTCGACGAAGCCGCTCAGCATGACGACGCCCTTCTCGGTCTCGACGTGGATGCCCAGCGATTTCAGTTCCGGCTGGGCCAGCAGGCCCGCCTTCACTTTGGCGGTGAGGGCGGTGTCGGAAGCGGCGACGGCGGTCGTGCGGCCGGCGTCGCGGGTCTTGTCGGCGGCGCGGTCGGCCGCGTTATCGGTCTTGGCGACGGCTTCCTTCGACTCTTCCCTGGCATTGGCGGCCGTCTGGCGGGTCTTGTCGCCGACGTTCTCGGCCGTGTTCTCGGTCTTCTGCGCCACGGTCGCGGCGACAGCCTTGGTCTTGTCGACCACGGTGGCGGCGACGTCCCTGGTCTTCTCTGCCACGGTCGCGGCGACCGCCTTGGTCTTGTCGACGGCGGTGGATGCGGCATCCTTGGTCTTGTCGGCGGCGCGCTCGGTGGCGTTCTCGGCGCGGCCGGCCATCGTCGTCACATTGCCCTTGCTGTCGACCAGGCAGCCGGTGTTGGCGCTGCCGGCGGTCTGCTCGCACTTGGCGACCGCTGCGGCCTTGACCGGATCCTTGGTGTCGGTACTGGCGATCAGGCCGGCACTGCCGCTGGCGCCAACGGCGGCGGTCGAGGCGCCGTCACGGCCGGCCTTGGCGTCGGCCAGCGCGGCGGTGCGCACCGACTTGGCGTTGTCCATGCAGCTATCCTTCTCGGCGCCGCTCTTGGCGTCGCACTTGGCCTTGGCGACTTCGTAGTCGGCTTCGGCGACCTTGTTGCGGGCGCTCGCGCGGCCCTTGTCGGAGGTGTTGTACTTGGCGAAGGCCTCGGACTCGGTACGGGCGCGTGCGGCTTTCGCCTCGGCCATGCAGACATCCTTGTCGTTGCCGCTCCTGGCATCGCACTTGGCGGTGGCGCTCTTGTATTCGGTAGCGGCCTTTTGCGTCGCGTTGCGGTAAGTGGCCGGATCGTGGTTCAGGGCGGCGGTCGGTGCGGCGGCGAAGGTGGCGCCGGCGGCGGTAGCCAGCAGGGTAGCGAGCAAGGATTTCATGGCGGTGTCCCTCGGGTCAGTTGTTGTGATAGCACCATTAAACGCTGGCCCCTCCACAACATCTGTGCGACAACGAACACTTGCCGGATAAACCATAAACATGGGTAAACCGTCACGCCGGGACGGCCCCTTCAATCCTGTAGCAGCCCCTGGCGCCACAGGGGCTCGGCCTCCTCGAACGGTGCCCCCTTGCCCGCGATGCGGCTGCCGTCGGCAGCCAGTGCGACCCAGGTGCGGGTGTCGTGGCCGCCTCGCGGCGTCTGGCCTGCGCGCACCGACGTCAGCCAGCCGTGCACGCGTGCATAGGCGTGAGGATTGCTGTGGCGCGTCCAGGCCAGCGCCGCCAGGTCGGCATAGGCTTCCTCGCGCCGGGATTCGCGCAGCGCGCGCGCCATTGCCAGCAGCGAGGCGTCGCTCGCCGTCTCTTCGCCCACCTCGGTAAAGCCGGCCGGGAGCGCGTTCCAGGCGCCCTTCGCGTGACGCCAGCAATGGGCGATTTCGTGCGCCGCCATGGCCTCGATGAGTTCGGCCTGGCTGTCCACCGGCACCTTCGCGAACACGGCTTCGGCCTGCGGATTGCCGCGCAGCGACAAGACGAGCTTGCAGCGGCCATCGGCGAAACCCATGGCCAGCGGCACGTCGGTGGCGCGCGCCTGCGGCTGGACGATGATGTCGAGCGGCAGTTTCAACTGTTGGGAATAGGTCAGTACCGGGGCCGCCGCCTGTAGCCAGCGCTGTTCGAGCGCGGTCAGTTCGGCGGCCTGGGCGGTTGCGCCGGCAAGCAGCGCGAGAGGAAACAAGGATTTGAACATGGAAGAGTTCCGGGTGCGATGAAGTGCCTCAAGGCAATTCTATGACCGAGAATATCTTCCCATTCAGAAATATTTTTGTCCCTATTCAAACCGACAATGCTAGCGCCGCAACTTGAGGCGCAGATGCAACAGCACGCCCCTGCTGCTGCTGTTCCATTTTAAACACACTGACCACGCCAGCCAGGGTCGTGGCCTGGTGCTGGAGCGAGGCGGCGGCGGCACTCGCCTGCTCGACCAGGGCCGCGTTCTGGCGCGTGGCGTCGTCCATGCGGCCGATGGCGCTGTTGACCTGCTCGATACCCGCACTTTGTTCGGCGCTGGCCGAACTGATCTCGGCCATGATGTCGGTGACGCGCCGGACGCTGGTGACGATCTCGTTCATCGTGCTGCCGGCCTCGTCGACCAGGCGGGCGCCGGCGTCGACGCGCTCGACCGAGCTGCCGATCAAGCCCTTGATTTCCTTCGCCGCCGCCGCCGAACGCTGGGCCAGGTTGCGCACTTCGGTCGCCACCACGGCGAAACCGCGGCCCTGTTCGCCGGCACGCGCCGCTTCCACGGCCGCGTTCAATGCCAGGATGTTGGTCTGGAAAGCGATGCCGTCGATGACGCCGATGATGTCGACGATCTGCTTCGAGGACGCATTGATCGACGCCATTGTCTCGACCACCTGTGCGACCACCGTACCGCCCTTCAAGGCTACTTCCGAGGCCGATTCGGCCAGTGCATTGGCCTGGCGCGCATTGTCCGCGTTCTGGCGCACGGTGCCGGTCAGTTCCTCCATCGACGCCGCCGTGTCCTTCAAGGTGTTGGCCTGGTTCTCGGTACGGGTCGAGAGGTTGTCGTTGCCGGCTGCGATCTCGGTCGACGCGTTGGCGATCGTCAGGGTCCCGCTGCGTACCTGGGAAACGATGGCGACCAGGCTGTCGCGCATGCCCTGCATCGCGAACAGCAAGCTCGAATCGTCGCCGGGCCGGGTGGCGATGCGCACGCCCAGGTTGCCGGCCGCGATGCTGCGCACGATGTGGGCGGCGTAGCCGGGCTGGCCGCCGAGCTGGCGCAGCAGGCCGCGGCTGATGAACCAGGCGCCCAGGCTGCCGGCGGCGACGGCCACCGCGCACAGCGCGGCCATCCACGCCAGGAAGCTGCCGGTCAGGGCACGCGCTTCGGCCGCCGAATCCTTGTTCAGCTGCTCTTCGAGATCGATCAGGCGGTTCACGCTGGCCAGCCAGGCGACGAAGGCCGGCGCCGCGCCCTGCGCCAGCAAGGTGCGCGCGCCCTCGACATCGCCCGCCAGGCGCAGTTCGGTCACTTTTGCGATCAGCGGCTGGGTCTTGCGCTCGTCTTCCTTGATCGCCACGAGTGCGCTTCGTTCGTCGGGCAGGATGTCGCTGCGCGCGGCGAACAGGGCATCGAGGGCCAGGCCGGCGCGCTCGTAGTTCGCGGCAAGAACGCGGATCTGCTCGATGGCCGGCTGCGCGGCGGCATTGTCCGTGGCGAGCACCACATCGCGCAAGGCAATCGCACGGTCATGCACGCTGCCGCGGAAATTGATCGCATGGCGCTGCTTGACGTTGTTGACGTCATTGATACGGTTCAGGGTCGCGTCGATATTGCCGACGCGGCTCACCGCCAGTGCCGTCAATACCATCATCAGCGCCAGCACGGCGCCAAATCCCAGCGCCAGTCGGGCGCCGATCGTCATTTTTGAAACATGGAAGCTCGCTATAGGTCGGCCGGCACTCGCTCCGGATACGCCACGCAGCATGTATTGCCACATGGAAATTGTGCAAAACTATAGCAGAACACCCTATTTTTTCGTCAAATTACCAAAAACTCCTCCGCCAGGTGTTGTAATTTGACGAATTTATCGGAAGAACAACGCCACGGTGGTGAAAAAAATTTGCTGCCGAAAAACTTTACACGCCCTGAATTTGAAAATAAAAAACAGCGCATAAACCATTGTTTTTAAATAGTAAATTATTTCCGGTACGAAAATTGCTTTTCATATTGGCAACGGCACGTCGATGCCCGATATATTTACATGAACCGACCAGGGATTCCCATGACATCTTCGATCCAGTACACCAAAACGCTCGCGGCCGTGGCCGTCGCACTGCTGACCACGACGGCCCACGCCACCGAAATTTATGCGAACAACCCTGCTCCGGGCGATGCGTTCACCAACGCGGTCGGCGATGCCGGCCAGGCCATCGGCAGCACCGGCTGGTACTACAACAACGTACGCAACAGCACCGTCGTCGGTATTAACACCGACAACCCGCATTCGGGCAATGGTTCGGTGTCCTTCGCCGCGCCGGCGAACGGCAAGGCCGACGTCGAGTACCTGCCGGGCCGTTCGCTGGGCGCGTTTTCCGCGCTGAGCAGCATGTCCTACGACTGGTTCCGCGACAGCGACAGCGGCGCCGGCGAGAAGCTGCACCCATCCCTGCGCGTCCTGGTCGATCGCGACGGCCTGCTGTCGACCAACGACCGCGGCTACCTGATTTTCGAGCGCACCTACAACGGCAACATGGCGGCGCCTGTGAATGAATGGGTAACCGACACGATCGGCGCCGGCACCTTCCTCTGGAACAGCCGCTTCTTCGCCAACACCCTGGAGCCGGGCACGAACATCAACGGCACCGGCTATGCCTACGATGCGACGCTCGCCGAATGGCAAGCCTACATGCCGAGCAGCGCGATCATCCTGGGCTTCAGCTCGGGCGTCGGCAGCGGCTGGGGTAGCTTCACTGGCGCGGTCGACAATATCTCGTGGACGATCGACAGTGTCACCACGACCAGCAACTTCGAAGTCGCGCGCGCGGCGGAAGTGCCGGAGCCAGGCAGCATCGCCCTGCTCGGACTCGGCCTGGCGGGCCTGGCGCTGCGCCGCCGCAAGACCAAAGCCTGATACGCGTTGCACCAATAAAAAAGCCCGCGCCAGCGGGCTTTTTTCATTGAAGCGAAGGCACTAGCGCCTGTCCGCTCCAGTCAGCGCCGCCGCCGTCACGAAAGCCGGGCGGATGTCGTTCGGCACCGCCTTCATCTTGTCGAGCGCCTTTTGTACGTCGGGGCGGATGACGACATATTGCGTCATCATCGCCTTGGCGCGCGCATAGTCGCCCTGCGCCTCGATCGTCAGGAACTCGCGGGTCAGGTCGCTCACGGCGCCCTTGATCTTCTTGAAATCGACCGAGAAGCTGCCGTCGCCGTGCGAAACGAAGGCGCCCTTGTCGAGCAGGTAGTTCACCTGGATCGCCATGCCGCGCGCGTGCGAGTCGGTCAGGCCGAAGTGCAGCGTGCGGAAACACGAGGCGAGGAAGGTGTTGTACAGCTTGCGCTCGGCCTGGGCGCCCTGCCCCAGCGTGTCCTTCAGCTGGCCCTTGTCCATCATGTAGGCCAGCGCCCAGAGGCCGGTGACGTCGGCTTTCGCTTCCTCGATGGTCGAATAGGCTTCCTTCAGATCCTGGCGCGGCGTCGATTCCTTGCCGTTCACCTTCGTGTGGTGCGGGCCCAGGCCGTGGGTGATCTCGTGCGCCAGGATGTGGGTGAAGAAGGAGTCGAAGTCGAGATCCTTCTGGTCTTGCGGCCGCAGTACCAGCTTCGTGATCGGCTTCAGCGTCGATTCGAATTTCGCTTCCTGGATATTTTTCAGCATGACGCGCTTCGAGCCGCGCTCGCGGATGATGCGCTCGTCGTTCGGCAAGTTGTAGGCAGCCGTCTGCACGCCCATGTTGCCGTCGCCCGCGCCATAGACCTGATTCACTACCACCATCGGCGCCATCGCCCCGACCTTTGGATTGCGGTACTGCTTGTCGACCGGCAGGTTGTCTTCCAGCTCCTGCATGTGCTTGCCGAAGAAGTTCAGCTTCTGCGTCTCCTTCGCATCGCGCACGCTGACATAGGCCTCGAAGGCCGCCTTGTAGCCGAACAGTTCGTCGTTATAGGTCTCGTACGGCCCGATCGTGATGTCGACCGGCGAATCGAGATCCATCCAGGCGAAGTCGGACGCCAGGTAGTCGTTCGACAGGAAAGCGTCGGCGCGCAGCAGCAGGAATTTTTTCAGGGAGGCGTTGTCAGTGCTGGCCGCGGCGTCGCGCAGCAGCTTGGCCAGCTGCGCCAGTTCCGGCTTGTATTCCTCGGAATACTTCACCGTGCGGAACTTGTCGTCCGGGCCGGTGCGGATCACGGTGAAATACCATTGCGCCGCTTCCTTGTCCTTGGCGGACAGCCCGTTCATCCAGGCTTCCAGCGCTTCCTTGCTGGCGCCGGCCGGATAGAAATTCGCGCCGTCGGGCTTGCGCGCCGGGATGGCGATGCCGGCATACTCGGCCGGCATGAAGGAGGCATTGCCGTCGATGATCGACCACGGCCCCTTGTTCAGCCAAAAGTAATGCTGGCGCGCCTGGCCCAGCGGCGTCGTATCCTTCCGCAGCGCCGCCCACAGCGCTTCGTTGCCGGCCCAGCACTGGCGCAGCTGCAGGGTATCGATGATCTTGGCCGCCTCGATCAGCTTGCCGATCGCGGCGCGGTCGTCCTTCGACAACGCCGCCGTATCGGCCCGCAGTTCGACCGGCGCGAAGCGCTTGGCCATCGCATTCAGTTCGGCGACGCTTGCCGCATGGGGTTGAGCGGCAGGCGCTTCGGCTGCCGTGACGGTGCCGGCAGCGATGGCCAGCACGAGCGGTGCGAGAAGGTGTTTCATGAGCCCCTGTCATGTCGGAATGAAGCTGCAGATTGTAGTACGTAGGGCGGGCATGCCCGCGGATTTTCGTATGCGTATCCTCGTCCCACGCATGACACGTTTGCGCCAACGCATCCGTCACACCGCTTCAACCGCATACGATGCCGCACCATGCCCTACTACCGCCGCCTCCGCTCTGGCCCCACCTATTTCTTCACCGTCGTCGCCTACCAGCGCCGCCCGATCTTCTGCGACCCGCACTTTCGCGCAGCCCTTCGAAAATCGATCACCGCCGTTCGTGTCGCGCGTCCGTTCACGATCGACGCCTGGGTACTGATGCCCAACCACATGCACTGCATCTGGACTTTGCCGGAGAAGGATTTCGATTACGGAAGGCGCTGGGGCGAGATCAAGCGCTACGTATCGCACTTGTGCCGTGAGACGCTCCATGACCCTGCCTTGTTGACGCGTTCAGCGAAGAAGCATCGCGAATCGACGATCTGGCAGCGCCGGTTCTGGGAGCACCAGATACGCAACGATGCGGATTTTGATCGGCACATGGATTACGTGCATTTCAATCCGGTGAAACACGGGTTCGTGATGAACGTGGCGGAATGGGAGCATTCGACGTTTCACCGGCATGTGCGCGATGGGGTGTATGCGCAGGATTGGGGTGGGACGGTGGAGGCGCGGACGCTCCATTTTGAATGAATGGTCGGGTGGGCATGCGCACGTACGCGTGGGCATGCCCACCCTACATCAACGTACCGTCGCCAAGGCTGGTGCCTCCGACCAGCCCCCACCGAGCGCACGCGCCACGGCGACCGACGCCAGCAAGCGCTGGGTACGGATCTGCGCGGCGGCGCGGTCGGCGGCGAGGGCGCTGCGCTGGGCGTCGGTGACGTCGAGATAGGTCGAGATGCCGCGCTGATAGCGGGCCTGCGCCACCAGCAGCGCGCGCGCGGCCGCTTCCTGCGCCTGCCCCTGCACCTCGCCCTGCTTCTGGCGCTGCTGCACGTCCGACAGCGCGTCTTCGACTTCGCGCAGCGCGCCCAGCAGGCGATTCTCGTGGTTCGCCACGGCTTCCTCGTAGCGCGCCTTGTACAGGGCCAGGTTGGCCTTGTTGCGGCCGCCGTCGAAGACCGGCAGCGACAGCGCCAGCGGGCCGACCGAGAACTGGCGCGCGCTGCCGCCAGTCAGGTCGCGCAGCGACTCGGAGGCGTAGCCGAAATTGCTGGTCAGCGTCAGCGACGGATAGAACATGCCTTCGGCCACGCCGACCTGGGCGTTGGCCGCGCGCAGGTTGGCGACGCTGGCGGCCAGGTCGGGACGCTGGGCCAGCAGGCTGGCCGGCAGGCCCACCGGAATCGACGGCGGCAGCGGCAGCGCCGGTTTCGCATCCGGCGGCAGCAGCGGCGTGCTCGGCGAGCCGCCGACCAGCACGGCGAGCGCGTGCTCGACCAGATTGCGCTGGCGCCGCACTTCGTGCAGGTCGGCTTCGGCATTGGCCCGTTCGATGCGGGTACGCGATACGTCGAGCTCGTTCGACAGGCCGGCATTGAAGCGCGCCTCGACCAGCTCCTGCGCCTCACGCCGCGCCGCCAGCGCGTCCGCCAGGATCGCGCTTTCCGCATCCAGGCCGCGCAGCTGCCAGTAGCTCTGCGCCACCTGGCTCGACAGCATCAAGAGCACGCCGTCGCGGTCGTCCTGGGCGGCCAGGGCCTGGGCGTCGGCCGCCTCGACCACGCGGCGCACGCGGCCCCACAGATCGAGTTCATACGACAGCGCCGCGCCGACGCTGAAGTTGTTGCCTTCGATCGAGCGGCCGCCCAGCGCCAGCGCCTGCGAGGTCTCGGCCGAGGTGCGCGAATTCGACACGCCCGCGTTCACCGACACGTTCGGCGCCTGGCCCGCGCGCAGCACGCCCAGTTGCGCCTGCGCCTGCAGCAGGCGCTGCGCCGCTGCCTTCGCGCCCGGGTTGTCGCGCAGCGCGCGCTCTTCCAAGGCGCTCAGGGTGGCGTCGTTGAACACCGTCCACCAGTTGGCCGGCAGGCGCGCGCTGTCGCTGGGCGCAGCGGCCGGCGCCTCGGCATGGCGGTAGGCCGGCGCCTCGACCGCTTTCGGTGCGGTGAAATTCGGGCCGATGGTGGAGCAGCCCGCCAGCAAACTCATTGCGGCCGTCACGCCGGCGGCGAGCGCCTGGCGCGGGAACATCTTGGCAAAGGAATCGAACATCGTTTTTCTCGTCTCTTCAAATGGGTTCAATGACCGCCGCCGGCGCCGCCGGGGGACTTGACCTTGTCGGCGAGCCAGACCGCGGCGATGCATCCGACCAGGATGATCCCGACGATAAAGAAGCCGTCGTTGTAGGCCATCACATAGGCTTCGCGCCGCACGATGCGGTCGAGCGCGGCCAGCGCCTGGCTGGCGGCGGTGGCCGGGTCGATGCCGCCCGCGATGAAGGCCTGCGTCATCTGGTCGAGGCGTTCCTGGGTCGCCGGCGCGTAGCTCGAGACCGACTCGCCCAGGCGCGCCGAATGGAAGTGTTCGCGGTTGGTGAGCGAGGTCGCCAGCATGGCGATGCCGATCGAGCCGCCCAGGTTGCGCGTCATGTTGAACAGGCTCGACGCCGACGGCATGTCCTTCGGCGCGATGCCCTGCATGGCGAAGTTCGACAGCGTCAGCATCACGAAAGGCTGGCCGATGGCGCGCACCACCTGGGTCAGCATCAGCTGGTCGTAGCCGGTGCTGGCGTCCATGAAGGCGTTCATCAGGCAGGAGCCGCCGAACAGCAGCAGGCCGAAACTGCACAGGATGCGGTTGTCGACCTTCGAGGACAGCGCCGCCGCGAACGGCATCACGAGCAATTGCGGCAGGCCGACCCAGGCGATGACTTCGCCGATCTGCATCGGCGTGTAGCCGGCGATCTGGCCCAGGTACAGCGGCAGCAGGTAGGACGAGCCATACAGGCCCATGCCGGTGACGGCCGAGAGCACGGTCGCGATCAGGAAGTTGCGCTGGCCGTACAGACGCAGGTTGACGAAGGACTGCTGGCGCGAGAAGCTCGTCGCCACCCAGCCCAGGATGCCGATCAGGGCCAGCGACGCGAAGGTGATAATGAACTGCGAGTCGAACCAGTCCTTCGAATTGCCCTCCTCCAGGAAGATCGTCAGGCAGCCCAGGCCCATCGCCATCAGGAAGATGCCGAGCCAGTCGGCGTTGAGCAGCTGCCGCGCGTTGGAAGGCTCGCGGTCCAGACCCCACACGATGCCGGCGATGAGCAGCACGCCCGGCACCCAGTTGATGTAGAAGATCGAGGGCCAACCGTAGATCTCGGACAGGTAGCCGCCCAGGGTCGGGCCCATGGCCGGCGCCAGCGTGGCGGTGAGGCCGAAGATGGCCATGCCGACCGCGCGCTTGGAAGACGGCAGGCGCGTCATCACCAGCGTCATCGCCATCGGGATCAGCGCGCCGCCCGTGAAACCCTGGAGCATGCGGAAGACGATCATGCTCTCCAGGTTCCAGGCCGCGCCGCACAGAGTCGAGAACACGAGGAACAGCGAGGTGGTGCCGATCATGTAGGCGCGCACCCCGAAGGCGCGCGCGAACAGCGCCGTCATCGGGATGACGACGATCTCGGCGCACAGGTAGGCGGTCGAGATCCAGGAGCCCTCTTCCTGGGTCGCGTTGAGCGTGCCGAGGATGTCGCGCAGCGAGGAATTGGTGATCTGGATGTCGAGCACCGCCATGAAGGCGCCGAGCATGCCGGCGGCCACCGCGATCCAGGTGCGCAGGTCGATCTGCGCGCCGGCGGCGGGCGCGCCGGGGAAGGCGGCGGGCGCCGCCGCGGTCTTACTCGTCATGATGATCCTTCACGTGCGTCCTTAGTTCGCCTGGGCGGTGCGGGCGGGCACGGTGCCTTTCGGCTCTACCTCCTGGCGCAGGTCGACTTCCGCCACCACCGACATGCCCGGCACCAGGCGGCCGGTCAGGCGCTGCACGTCGTTCGGCGCCAGCGTGATCTTGACCGGCACGCGCTGCACGATCTTGGTGAAGTTGCCGGTCGCGTTATCGGCCGGCAGCAGCGCGAACTGGTTGCCCGAGGCCGGCGAGAAGCTGTCGACGCGGCCGACCAGGTGCTCGTCCGGCAGCGCGTCGACTTTCAGTTCGACCTGCTGGCCCGGATGCAGGCCGGCGAGCTGGGTTTCCTTGAAGTTGGCGGTGACCCAGACCTTGTCTTCGACCACGGCGACCAGCTGCTGGCCAGGCTGCACGCGGGCGCCCACTTCCACGCTGCGGCGGCCGATGCGGCCATCGACCGGCGCCACGATACGGCTGTAGCCGACCTGCTGCTTGGCATCCTTCAACTGCGCCTGCAGCACCTTGATCTGGGCTTTCAACACATCGCGCGCCGACGCGGCGGCGGTGATCTGGGCCTGGGCGGCGGCGGCGTTGTCGCGGCGCGCATTCACATCGGCAGCGGCGGCCGTGCGGGCGGCGTTCGCGGCGTCGACTTCGGCCTTGGAGACGGCCTTCATCTGCTTCGTGTAGAGCTGGCCGAAACGCTCGGCGTCCTGGCGTGCGCGCAGCGCGAGCGCCTGCGACTGGCCGACTTGCGCCTGCGCCGCCTGGGACTGGGCACGCACCTGCGCCACTTGCGCATCGGCCTGGATTACCTGCTGCCTGGCGCTGGCGATCTGCGCCTCGATCTGCTCGACGCGCACATGCTGGTCGGCCGGATCCAGTTCGGCGATCACGGTGCCCGCCTTCACATGCTGGTTGTCTTCCACCAGCACGCGCGTGACGACGCCGGCGATGCGCGCCGACACCGGGTGCACGTGGCCGGCGATGTAGGCGTTTTCGGTATCGACGAAGTTATGGCTGCGGTACCACATGCGGCCGCCGGCGCCCAGCGCCGCGATCGCGATCAGGCCGACCACGAACAGCACGCGCTTGTTCGGCGGGGTCTTGGCGGCGGCCGGGGCCGCGCCAGGCACGGCGGAAGGATTGCCGAGCGGCTTCTGCTCGAGCGAAGGCTGCGTTTGGGACATGAAGCGACTCCAAAAAAGGAACAGGTGGTTTTTCAGTCCACCATTATTCGGCAAGCGCCCGGCTTCGTCAAGAAATGAAACGGTTGCATTTCATTTCTGCGTGAATTACAGTGACGCCATGAGCAAACTATCGCAAGCACCCGCTTCGCTGCGGGGCGCCGGACGGCCGAAAGCGAGCGACGTCGAAGCCCGCACGCAGGACTTGATCGACGTGGCTGCGCAGCTGTTCCTGGCCAACGGCTACACCCGCACCAGCCTCGAATCGATCGCCAAGGCGGCCCGCGTTGCCGTGCGCACCATCTACGTCAAGTTCGGCGGCAAGGCCGGCCTGCTCGACGCCGTGCTGCTGTCGCGCCGCGACGCGTTCTTCCGCATGCGCGACATGGAAAACGATCTGCGCCCGTTCCGCGAGGTGGTCGACGATTTCGCGCGCCAGTTCTTCGACCTGCTCTGCCAGGATCAATTGATCGCCATGCAGCGCGTGGTGATCGCGGAAGCGGCCGACAATCCGGAACTGGCCCACACCTTTTATGATGCCGGCCCGCGCCTGACGCGCGACATGCTCGAACGCTTCTTCGCCCGTGCCGACATCCGCGCCCAATTGCGCGACGACCTCCCCTTCGAGCAGCTGCCCGCATTTCTCACCAGCTGGATCTCCGGCGACGCCATGCAGCGCTTCGTCTTCCCTCACGACCAGCCCACCCGCGCCGACGCCCACCGCCTGCTCGCCCAGCGCCTCGAACTGTTTTATCGCGCCGTCTTGCGCTAGCTGTAACGGCAGAGCGAATGTGCGTCAACGCACCGACCCGTTGGGGGTAGGAGTGAGAACCTGTCCTTCTTTCAAGGAGGATGTCATGGATCTCAACAAGAACATCACAGCAGAACGCTGCAAGGGGGTAGCATGAGCAAGACTTCCCGTTACGAATGGCGCGACCAGCAGGCGTCCCTGCATGAGCGCATGAAGGGTTTCCTGCAAAACCCTGGCAACGAGCAACTCGAAGCCGTGCTGGCCGAAATGCGCGCCTATGCCGATGCCGCCAAATCCGGGCATATCGACATTCCGCAAAGCTGGACGAGCTACGGCTGAACGCCGTTCCGGCACTCTTCTAGTGCCACCACGAAAATGCCGCCCGGCTAACGCTCGGCGGCATTTTTCATGGGCCTGCGCCGGGCACTCATTCCCAACTTCCATGTTAATGGGACAACAACGGGACAAAAGTGTGACCTGCGTACATAAAGCGCTAAATTTGATGAGAAAACGATCGGAAATCTGCCCGCACTATTGAACAATTGACGATACGTAAGGTCGAATCCGGTATGATGAATTACGAATTCAACAATATTCGTCTATACATTCAAGGATCGACGCATGACTACGATGACTGGACGCATCACGGGGCTCGACATCGACAAGCGGGGCGACCCCTGGCTGACCGAACTTGCCGCGATCCGGCACGAGTTCGAAGAACGCATGGCGCAACTACTGCCCGACAGCGCCAATGGCAGCGATGCCCTGGCCACCGCCATGCGCGCCGGCACCCTCGGCGCCGGCAAGCGCATGCGTCCGCTGCTGCTGATGCTGGTCGCGCGCGACCTCGGCTGCGCCTCGCCCGCGCTGGTCGATATCGCCTGCGCGGTCGAGATGGTGCACGCCGCCTCGCTCATCCTCGACGACATGCCCTGCATGGACAATGCCATGCTCCGGCGCGGCCAGCCGACCATCCACGTGCAGTTCGGCGAAGACGTTGCCATCCTCGCCTCGGTGGCCCTGCTCAGCCGCGCCTTTGGCGTATTGGCCGAGGCACCCGGGATCCCGCCCGCCGTGCGTGCGCGCCTGGTGGCCAAGCTGGCGGAGACGGTGGGCACGCAAGGCCTGGTGCGCGGCCAGTTCGAAGACCTGCGCGCCAGCGGCCAGCGTTCGGAACAGGAAATCGCGACCACCAACGAGCTGAAAACCGGTGTGCTGCTGGGCGTCTCGGTCGACATGGCCGCCATCCTGGCCGAGACCGACGACTGCGTCGCCGAATCGCTGCGTTCCTTTGCACTGGCGGCCGGCCATGCCTTCCAGATCCGCGACGACTTCCAGGACGATCCGGCCAACGACACCAGCGTCACCGGCAAGGACACCGGCAAGGATCTCGGCAAGGCGACGCTGACCAATGTGCTCGGCTTCGAGGAAGCCAAGAAGCGCCTTGCCACCCACCTCGACGAGGCCGACCGCTACCTGACCAGCGCCATCGGCAGCAAGCAGCGCACGCGCCGCTTCGTCGACACCCTGTTCGGGCACGGCATGGACTTCCGCTTCGCCCGCAGTCCGCGTGCCGGCGCATACGACACGCACCAGGTGCGCCATTGAACGCTAGGCCGCCGCACGCCGCCGCGTTCCTGCGCGCCTGACCGGGAGCACCGCATGGCGCATTTCGGTGTGGTCGCACCTGCGTTCTACAGCCACGTGAGCGCGCTGTCGGCACTCGCACTGGCCTTGCACGAGCGCGGCCACCGCATCACCTTTTTCCAGCGGCCCGACGCCGCCGCATACGTGAACGACGCCCGGCTCGGCTTCCATGCCGTGGGCGCCGACACGCACCCGCCCGGTTCGCTGCCGGAAGCGCTGCGGCGGGCGGCCAATCCCGGCGGCCCGCTCGGGCTGCGCCGCGTGATCCTGGACATGGCCGCCGGCACCGCCATGCTGTGCCGCACCCTGCCCGCCGCCTTCGAACAATTGAAGGTCGACGCCGTCCTCGCCGACCAGATGGAGCCGGCCGGCGCCCTGGTCGCCGAAGCGCTGGGCCTGCCCTTCGTCTCGGTCGCCTGCGCCTTGCCCGTCAACCGCGAGCCCGGCGTGCCGCTGCCGGTCATGCCCTTCGACTGGCGCACCGGCGAGCGCGCGCTGCACATGGTCGAGGGCAGCACCCGCGTCTACGACTGGATGATGACGCCGCACCAGCGCGCGATCGAGGACGCATCGCGCCGCCTCGGCATCCCCGTGCGCGGCGCCCTGCACGAATGCCTGTCGCCGCTGGCGCAGATCAGCCAGACGGTGGCCGCCTTCGATTTCCCGCGCACGCAGCTGCCCGACACTTTCCACCACGTCGGCCCCTTGCGCGCCGCCTCGCACAAGGCGCCCAGCCGCATCGAGCCGCTGCCCGACATCGATCCCGATCGCCCCTTCATCTTCGCCTCGCTCGGCACGCTGCAGGGCCACCGCTTCGACCTGTTCAAGCGCATCGCCAAGGCCTGCCGCCGCATCGACGTCCAGCTGCTGGTCGCCCATTGCGGCGGGCTCGATGCGCGCCGGGCCCAGGCGCTCGGGCGGCATGGCGCAACCTGGGTCTGCGCCTTTGCGCCGCAGGAAGCGGCGATCGCGCGCGCCGACGCCGTCGTCTCGCACGCCGGCCTGAACACGGTGATGGATGCGGTGGCCAACGACACGCCGATCCTGGCCCTGCCGATCGCCTTCGACCAGCCCGGCGCGGCCGCGCGTATCCGCCATGCGGGCATCGGCCTGTCGGCCTCGCCGCGCTTCACGGGAGCGGCCGAACTGGCACGCCGCCTGCGCCGCCTGCTCGACGAACCCGAATTCGCCCGGCGCTGCGCGCCGCTCGCCGCCGCCGTGCACAAGGCCGGGGGCAGCGCGCGCGCCGCCGATATCGTCGAGGCGGCGCTCGGCCTCGACGCACGGAGCGCGCTGCACCGTGGATAAGCCCCACCTCGCATCCGTCCCGCCGCCCAGCGCCACCTATGACCTGATCCTGGTCGGCGGCGGGCTGGCCAATGGCTTGATCGCCTGGCGCCTGCGCACGCAGCGGCCCGATATAAAGATCCTGCTGCTCGAAGCCGGCGAGACCATCGGCGGCAACCACACCTGGTCTTTCCACGACGGCGACCTCGCTCTCGAGCAGCGCGTGTGGATGGCGCCGCTGGTCAGCACCCGCTGGCCCTCCTACGACGTGGTCTTTCCCGGCTACGCGCGCAGCTTCGACAGCGGCTATGCCAGCATCGACTCGCACACCTTCGCGCGCGTAATCGGCGAGGCGCTGGGCCCTGCCCTGCGCACCGGCGCCCGGGTCGAGTCGCTGACGCCGACCACGGTGCGCCTGGCGGGCGGCGAGTGCTTGCGTGCCGGCGCCGTCATCGACGGCCGCGGCCCGCAGGCCAGCCCGCATCTCGCGCTCGGCTACCAGACCTTCCTGGGCCAGGAAGTGAGACTGGCCGTCCCACATGGGCTCAAAGCGCCCGTCATCATGGATGCCAGTGTCGAGCAGCAGGGCGGCTACCGCTTCGTCTACCTGCTGCCCTTCGGCCCCGACCGGGTGCTGATCGAGGACACCCATTACGTCGATACCGGCGTCTGGGAGCCCGAGCGCCTGCGCGCGAACATCGCCGCCTACGCCAGGACACGTGGCTGGACGATCGCCGAGGTGCTGCGCGAGGAACACGGTTCGCTGCCGATCGTGCTGGCCGGCGATTTCTCGGGTTTCTGGGACGAGCTCGACGGGCAGCCGACCTCCGGCCTGCGCGCCGGCCTGTTCCACGCGACGACCGGCTATTCGCTGCCGCATGCGGTGCGCCTGGCCGAGCGCATCGCGAGCCTTACCGACCTGTCGGCGCCCGGCCTGTTCGCCGCCATCCGGAACGAGGCGCAGGCCGAATGGCGTGGCCAAGGCTTCTTCCGCCTGCTCAACCGCATGCTGTTCCTGGCCGGCAGTCCGGACAACCGCTGGCGCGTGATGGCGCGCTTCTATCGCATGCCGGCGCCGCTGATCGAACGCTTCTATGCCGCGCGCCTGCACCTGCTCGACAAGGCGCGCATCCTGAGCGGCAAACCTCCCGTTCCCGTGCCGGCCGCCATGCGCGCGGCCTGCATGGTCGAACCCCACATGCTTCAACCTCGTCAGATCAGGAATTCCCAATGAATCAAGCTAACAAGGCGGTCGTCGTCGGCGCAGGCTTCGGCGGCCTGGCCCTGGCCATCCGCCTGCAGGCCGGCGGCACCCAGACGACCCTGCTCGAAAAACGCGACAAGCCGGGCGGGCGCGCCTATGTCTACGAAGACCAGGGCTTCGTCTTCGACGCCGGCCCCACCGTCATTACCGATCCGTCCTGCATCGAGGAACTGTTCACGCTGGCCGGCAAGCGCATCGAGGACTATGTCGAGATGCTGCCGGTGGCGCCCTTCTACCGCCTGTGCTGGGAAGACGGCAGCCATTTCGACTATGCCAACGACCAGGAGGCGCTCGACCGCCAGATCCATGCGATCAACCCGCGCGACGTCGCCGGCTATCAGCGCTTCCTGGCCTATTCCAAGGCCGTGTTCGAGGAAGGTTATATCAAGCTGGGCACGGTGCCCTTCCTGACCTTCCGCGACATGATCGCGGCCGGCCCGCAGCTGGCCAAACTGCAGGCCTGGCGCAGCGTCTACTCCATGGTCTCGCGCTTCGTCGAGAACGAGCACCTGCGCCAGGCCTTTTCCTTCCACTCGCTGCTGGTCGGCGGCAATCCCTTCGCCACCTCCTCGATCTACACGCTGATCCACGCGCTCGAACGGCGCTGGGGCGTCTGGTTCCCGCGCGGCGGCACCGGCGCACTGGTAAAAGGCCTGGTGCGCCTGTTCGAGGACATCGGCGGGCGCATCGAGCTGAACGCCGCGGTGGCGCAGATCGAAACGAAGGACGGACGCGCCAGCGGCGTGCGCCTGGAAGACGGCCGCCTGTTCGCCGCCGATGCCGTGGCCTCGAATGCCGACGTAGTGCACACCTATGCCTCGCTCCTGAACGGGCACCCGCGCGGAAATACCGAAGCGGCCAGCCTGCGCAAGAAGCGCTTTTCCAATTCGCTGTTCGTCATCTATTTCGGCCTGAACCATCATCACAGCCAGCTGCAGCACCACACGGTCTGCTTCGGGCCGCGCTACCGCGGCCTGATCGACGAGATCTTCAAGGGCGACGCGCTGGCCGACGACTTTTCGCTCTACCTGCACGCGCCCTGCGTCACCGACCCTTCGCTGGCGCCGCCGGGCTGCGGCAGCCATTACGTGCTGGCGCCGGTGCCGCACCTGGGCAATGCCGACATCGACTGGGACGTGGAAGGGCCGCGCTACCGCGACAAGATCTTCGCCTACCTGGAAGAGCGCTACATGCCGGGCCTGCGCAGCCAGCTCGTCACCAGCCGCATCTTCACACCCTTCGATTTCCGCGACCAGTTGAATGCCCACGTCGGCTCGGCCTTTTCGCTGGAACCGGTGCTGACGCAAAGCGCCTGGTTCCGCCCGCACAACCGCGACCGCGACCTGAGCAACCTGTATCTGGTCGGCGCCGGCACCCATCCCGGCGCCGGCGTGCCTGGCGTGATCGGCTCGGCCAAGGCGACGGCAGGCCTGATGCTGGCGGAGGCGGGGGCATGAACGCCAGCGTGAACCCGACCCTGCTCGAACACGCGACCGAGACCATCAAGGTCGGCTCGAAGAGCTTCGCCGCCGCCGCCAGGCTGTTCGACGCGCCGACGCGGCGCAGCGTGCTGATGCTCTACGCCTGGTGCCGCCATTGCGACGACGTGGTCGACGGCCAGGAGTTGGGCTTCGGCGCGGCGCCTACCTCCGGCCACGATCCGCAGGCCGAGCTCGCGCAACTGGTCGAGCAGACGCGCCGCGCCTATGCCGGCGAGACGATGCGCGATCCGGCCTTTGCCGCCTTCCAGGAAGTGGCGCTGCGCCATGCGATCGCCGAGCGCTACGCCTTCGACCACCTGGCCGGCTTCGGCATGGACGTCGACGCCGTGCACTACGAAACGATCGAAGATACGCTGCGCTACTGCTACCACGTGGCCGGCGTAGTCGGCCTGATGATGGCGCAGATCATGGGGGCGAAGGAGCCGCGGGTGCTCGACCGCGCCTGCGACCTGGGCCTGGCCTTCCAGCTGACGAACATCGCGCGCGACATCATCGACGACGCCGGCATCGGGCGCTGCTACCTGCCCGCGCAATGGCTGCGCGAAGCCGGCATCCCGCCGCAGGAACTGGCGCTGCCGCGCCACCGCGTGGCGCTGGCCAAGGTGGCGGCGCGCCTGGTCGACCATGCGGAACCGTATTACGCCTCGTCGATGGATGGCATCAAGGCCCTGCCCCTGCGCTCGGCCTGGGCGATCGCCACCGCGCGCAACGTGTACCGCCAGATCGGGATCGAGGTCAAGGCGCGCGGCCCGGCGGCCTGGGACGAGCGCGTCGGCACTTCGCGCGCGATGAAACTGATGCTGCTGGCGAAAGGCGGCGTGCAGGCGCTGCTGTCGCGCCTGCGGCCGGTCAGGCCGCGTCCTGGCGGCTTGTGGCAGCGTCCCGCGGCGCAGGTTCCGGCACCCGGCCATGCAGGGCCTGCAGCCGGCCTGTCAGGGTCGTGACCGGCGGCGCGTAAGCCGAAGGAGACGGCGAACTGTCCCGCTCTCGCACCGCCAACACCACAAGGAAAACCGAATGAAACAGCTGTCCCGCACCACCCTTCTTGCTACTCTCCTGTTCGCGGCCGCTGCCGCCCCTGCCGCCACGGTCGAAGTACGCGTCAGCGGCGTCACCGCCAAGGGTAAAGTTGCCGTCGCCGTCTGCGACAAGGCAAGCTTCCTGAAACAGTGCGCCCACAACGCCACCGCGCCGGCCCAGGCCGGCGAGACGACGGTGACGATCAAGGACGTGCCCGCCGGCACCTGGGCCGTGCTGGCCTACCAGGACGAGAACGGCAACGGCGAACTCGACCGCAACCTGATCGGCATCCCCAAGGAACCCTACGGCTTCAGCCGCGACGCGCGCAGCAAGTTCGGGCCGCCGTCTTTCGAGGACGCGGCGTTCGAAGTGGGCGACGCGCCGGCCGCGGCGACCGTGCGCCTGCGCTGAGGGTCGACGCCGGTTCGCTCAGGCGCTGGTGGCCGCTTCGCGCGGCTTGGCCTCCACGCCGCTGTCGAGCACCCGCATCAGGAAATGCACCTTGCGCGCCGCATGGTGGCGCTCGTGGTGGTCGCGGGTCAGGATCTCGACGCGCCGCGGCTGCAGCGACAGCTGGCGCACGTCGATGTGATCGCCCGCCGCATCGTTCCCCGCGAACTGGGCCGCCAGGTGCTGAGCGATGGTGCCGGTCAGCGTGACCGGGACGCCGTGCAGCGTCGTACTCAGCTCGAAGGCGCGCGAGGCGGGCAGGACGAATAAGGTGCCGGTGTATTCAGTGCCATGCTCTTCCATGTCAGTCTCCTGTATCACGCATGTGATGCGCTGGGCGGAGCGCAGGCTCGCCGGTGCGCGTCTTCATCATAGCGCGGCTGGAGCGGGCACGGCGTGGAAATTTGAGGTGGCATGAGTCCCGGAAATGTAGGGTGGGCGCCCCGTGCCCACGCGGACGCATGCGCCCTGTTGGCACTGCCACGATGCCGCATCCCCATGTGGGCACGGGGCGCCCACCCTACGACGCCCGGCATCATGTACAGGCCAAACCAGGCGCTGAGGTCGAGGCATCCCGATGATGCGACGAAACACTAGCGCAGATCTGGCCCTTACTTAGGCTGCAAGCGCGCCTTCCAGTACGCAGCGCGTACGGGATTCACCGGTATGCCCAGGATGCCCTTTTCGTAGGCCCCGCTCAGGAATTCGATGGCGCGGCGGTCGCCGTCCGTCGCCGCCTGCTCGAAATGAGCCAGGGCCTGCGCGAGCGAATGATGTTTATTTTCGGGGTTCAGCAGAAACCCGCCAAACTCGAAGCGCCCTTCTCCGCGCGCCACGGCCTTGTTGAACAGTGCCAGCACCTCGTCGTCGTATTCCTCGCGTTGCTGGCGGTAGCTGCTTGTCCCTCTTGTCGCCTCCAGCGCCATGGATCGCACATTCACTTGCGCCTCGAGTGCGCCTGGGCAGCCATGCTCGAACGCGCGCTCGATCGCCTGCAACATCCGTGCTTCCCTGTCCGGCTCTTGCAAGGCGCGCGCCCGCAGCATGTTCTTGAACAGTTCGGCCGGATTCTCCTCCGGACAGGTCGCGTCCTGGGCCTGGGAGTTTAGGGGCAGCATCAGGACTGTGATGCCAATGAGGAGCAGTGCGAACGATCGAATCATGTCGGTTCCCGATGAATTAAGCGCGTGGAACTTATTCTGTATTAGAACGTCGATCGCATACCGAAATAAAAAAACCGGAACCTCGCGGTTCCGGTTTCGGTTCTTCCAGTCGTGCCGGTATCAGCGCTTGCGCATCGGCGGCAAGTCCGTGCAGACGCCCTTGTAGACTTCCGCCGCCATGCCGATCGACTCGCCCAGGGTCGGATGCGGGTGGATCGTCTTGCCGATATCGACGCCGTCGGCGCCCATCTCGATCGCCAGGGCGATCTCGCCGATCATGTCGCCGGCATTCGTGCCGACAATCGTCCCGCCGATGATGCGGCCGGTCTCGGTATCGAACAGCAGCTTGGTGAAGCCTTCGTCGCGGCCGTTGGCGACGGCGCGGCCGCTGGCGTTCCACGGGAAGTGGCCCTTCTCGACCTTGATACCCTTCTGCTTGGCTTCGTCCTCGGTGAGGCCGGCCCATGCCACTTCCGGATCGGTGTAGGCGACCGATGGAATGACCTTGGCGTCGAAGTAGGCCTTTTCGCCGTGCGCCGCTTCCGCCGCCACGTGCGCTTCGTGCACCGCCTTGTGGGCCAGCATCGGCTGGCCCACAAGGTCGCCGATGGCGAAGATGTGCGGCACGTTGGTGCGCATCTGGCCGTCGACGCCGATGAAGCCGCGATCCGTGACTGCCACGCCGGCCTTCTCGGCCGCGATCTTCTTGCCGTTCGGGCTGCGGCCGACGGCCACCAGCACCAGGTCGTACATCTGCGGCTCGGGAGCTGCGACGCCCGCTTCGGCCGACTCGAAGGTCACCTTGATGCCTTCGGGGAGGGCTTCAACGCCGACCGTCTTCGTCTTGAGCATGATGTTGTCGAAGCGGTGCGCGTTGTACTTCTGCCAGACCTTCACGGCCTCGCGATCCGCGCCCTGCATCAGGCCGTCCATCATTTCGACCACGTCGATGCGCGCACCCAACGTCGAGTACACGGTCGCCATCTCCAGGCCGATGATGCCGCCGCCGATGACCAGCATTTTTTTCGGCACCTGGCGCAGCTCCAGCGCGCCGGTCGAATCGACGATGCGCGGATCTTCCGGCACGAACGGCAGCTTCACCACCGAAGAGCCCGCGGCGATGATCGCCTTGGCGAACTTCACGACCTTCTTGGCACCGTCCGAACCCGTGACTTCGATGTGGTTCGGGCTAAGGAACTGGCCCACGCCCTGCACCACATTCACCTTGCGCGCCTTGGCCATGAAGGCCAGGCCGCCGGTCATCTTCTTGATGACGCCGTCCTTGTAGCCGCGCAGCTTGTCGATGTCGATTTCGGGCTTGGCGAAGGTGACGCCGTTGGCGCTCATGTGCGCCGTCTCGTCGATGATGTGCGCCATGTGCAGCAGCGCCTTCGAGGGGATGCAGCCCACGTTCAGGCAAACGCCGCCCAGGGTCGCGTACTTCTCGACCAGCACCGTGTTCATGCCGAGGTCGGCGGCGCGGAAGGCGGCCGAATAGCCGCCCGGGCCGGCGCCCAGCACCATCATCTCGCATTCGACGTCGACCTGGCCGCTGTAGCTTGCCGCGACAGGGGCCGGCACGGCGTTCGGTGCGGCCGCATCGGCTTTATGGGCCGGCGCGTAGGAGTCGGTCGGGCCGGCAGCGGCCGTCGGCGCCACGGCTTGCGCGCCGATCTGCGCGTCCGGCTTGGACGATGCGGCAGGCGCAGGGGCGGCAGCAGGCGCCGCAGCAGCAGCCGGTGCAGCAGCTCCCGCACCTTCTTCGATCATCAGCAGCAGCGAACCTTCGTTCACCTTGTCGCCGACCTTCACTTTCAGTTCCTGTACCACGCCAGCGTGGGTCGACGGAATCTCCATCGAGGCCTTGTCCGACTCCACGGTGACCAGCGACTGGTCGACCTTGATCGTGTCGCCGGGCTTGACCATCAGCTCGATGATCTCGACGTCCTTGAAATCGCCGATGTTCGGGACTTTTACTTCAACAGTACTCATGCTCGGCGCTCCTTACAGAAGGGTCTTGCGCAGGTCGGCCAGCACTTCGGCCAGGTAGGCGGCGAAGCGCGCGGCGCCGGCGCCATCGATCACGCGGTGGTCGTAGGACAGCGACAGCGGCAGCATCAGGCGCGGCTGGAAGGTCGAACCGTCCCAGACCGGCTTCATGGCCGACTTCGACAGGCCCAGGATCGCCAGTTCAGGCGCATTGATGATCGGCGTGAACGCCGTGCCGCCGATGCCGCCGAGCGACGAGATGGTGAAGGTCGCGCCCTGCATGTTCGCCGGCGAGAGCTTGCCTTCGCGCGCCTGCGCGGAGAGCTCGCCCATTTCGGTGGCGATCTGCGACACGGTCTTCTTGTCCGCATCCTTCACGACCGGAACCACCAGGCCGTTCGGGGTGTCGGCGGCGAAGCCGATGTTGTAGTACTGCTTCAGGATCAGATTGGCGCCGTCTTCGCTGAGCGAGGCATTAAATTGCGGGAACTTCTTCAGTGCGGCGACCGAGGCCTTGATCACGAAGGCGAGCATGGTCAGCTTCACCGCCGACTTCTGCTTTGCCAGCGCCGCGTTCGAATCGACGCGGAACTGCTCCAGGTCGGTGACGTCCGCTTCGTCGAAGGTCGTCACGTGCGGGATCATGACCCAGTTGCGGTGCAGGTTCGGGCCGCTGATCTTCTTGATGCGCGACAGCGGCAGCAGCTCGGTCGGGCCGAACTTCGAGAAGTCGAGCGACGGCCATGGCAGCAGGTCGAGGCCGACGCCGGAACCGCCCTTGGCCGGAGCAGCAGCAGTCGGGCCGGCGGCCATTACGCCCTTGACGAAGTTCTGCACGTCGATCTGCGTGATGCGGTTCTTCGGGCCGGTGCCCGGCACGCGCGACAGGTCGACGCCGAGTTCGCGCGCGAACTTGCGGATCGATGGCGAGGCGTGGGCTTTGGATCCGTTGGCGGCCGCCACATCGCCAGCTGGCGCGGCCGCAGGTGCAGGTGCAGGCGCAGCAGCAGGCGCCGGTGCAGGTGCAGGTGCAGGAGCCTGTGCGGCGGCAGCAGGTGCCGGCGCAGGCGCGGCAGGTGCCGCGGCTGGCGCAGCTTCGGCAGCCGGCGCGGGCGCGGCGGCGCCACCTTCGGCAGGAGCGCCTGCCGCTTCCTCGAGCATCAGCACGAGCGAACCTTCGGCGACCTTGTCGCCGACCT
This sequence comes from Massilia sp. Leaf139, assembly GCF_001424165.1. Taxonomy (GTDB): domain Bacteria; phylum Pseudomonadota; class Gammaproteobacteria; order Burkholderiales; family Burkholderiaceae_D; genus Telluria. The sequence goes on along the minus strand of NZ_LMOJ01000024.1, from coordinate 225,529 downwards.
TGACTTTGATTTCCTTGACGACGCCGGCGTGGCTGGATGGGATCTCCATGCTCGCCTTGTCCGATTCGACGGTGACCAGCGACTGGTCGACCTTGATCGTGTCGCCTGGCTTGACCATCAGTTCGATGACTTCGACTTCCTTGAAGTCGCCGATGTCCGGGACTTTGACTTCCACAATGCTCATCGTATTAGCTCCGTTTTTATTTGTATGCGTGCACAGAAGCGTGCCTACCACCGAGGCAGGCACGCATCACGAGCATTACTGGGTCACAGGATTCGGCTTGTTCGCATCGATGCCGTACTTGGCGATCGCCTGCGAGACGATCGAACGATCGATCTTGCCTTCGTCGGCCAGCGAACGCAGGGCGGCGACCGTGATGTAGTAACGGTTCACTTCGAAGAACTCGCGCAGTTTCACACGCGAGTCCGAGCGGCCGAAGCCATCGGTGCCGAGCACTTTATAGGTGCGGCCCTTCGGCATGAAGGCGCGGATCTGCTCGGCGAACATGCGCATGTAGTCGGTGGTCGCCACGATCGGGCCGGTCGTGTCCTGCATCAGCGAGGTCACGTAAGGCACGCGCTGTTCGGCGTCCGGATTGACCATGTTCCAGCGCTCGCAATCCTGGCCGTCGCGCGCCAGCAGCGTCAGCGACGGAGCCGACCAGACGTCGGCGGCCACGCCCCAGTCGGCCAGCAGCAGTTCGGCGGCGAAGATCGATTCGCGCAGGATGGTGCCGCAGCCGATCAGCTGGACGCGGTTCTCCGTCTCGCCACCCTTCTTGAGCAGGTACATGCCCTTCAGGATGCCCTCTTCGGTGCCGGCGGTGAGACCCGGCTGCTCGTAGTTCTCGTTCATGATGGTGATGTAGTAGAACACGTCTTCCTGTTCTTCCACCATGCGGCGCAGGCCGTCACGGATGATCACCGCCACTTCGTGCCCGAAGGTCGGGTCGTACGGCAGGCAGTTCGGCACGGTCGCCGCGATGATGTGGCTGTGGCCGTCCTCGTGCTGCAGGCCTTCGCCGTTCAGCGTCGTGCGGCCGGCGGTGCCGCCCATCAGGAAGCCGCGCGCACGGATGTCGCCCGCCAGCCAGACCAGGTCGCCCACGCGCTGCATGCCGAACATCGAGTAGAAGGTGTAGAACGGGATCATCGTGCGGTTGTTCGACGAGTACGAGGTCGCCGCGGCGATCCACGAGCTCATGCCGCCCGCTTCGTTGATCCCCTCCTGGAGGATCTGGCCGGCCTTGTCTTCGCGGTAGTACATGACCTGGTCTTTATCGACCGGCTCGTACAACTGGCCTTGCTGGTTGAAGATGCCGATCTGGCGGAACAGGCCTTCCATGCCGAAGGTGCGCGACTCGTCGACCAGGATCGGCACGATGCGCTGGCCCAGGCTCGGATCCTTCAGCAGGCTGGTGATCACGCGGACGTAGGATTGGGTCGTCGAGATCTCGCGGCCCGGCGCGGTCGGCTCCAGCACGGCCTTGAACGATTCCAGCGGCGGCACGACGAGCTGCTCGTCGGCCTTCTGGCGGCGCTGCGGCAGGTAACCGCCGAGGGCCGCGCGGCGCTCGTGCAGGTACTTCATTTCCGGCGAATCGTCGGACGGCTTGAAGAACGGGATCTCGGCCAGCTTGTCGTCCGGGATAGGAATGTTGAAGCGGTCGCGCATCTCGCGGATGGCTTCGTCATCCAGTTTCTTGGTCTGGTGCGCGGTGTTGCGCGCCTCGCCCGACTTGCCCATGCCGAAGCCCTTGACGGTCTTGACCAGCAGGACGGTCGGCGTGCCCTTGTTCTCTTGCGCGTTCTTGAAGGCAGCGTAGATCTTGTGCGGATCGTGGCCGCCGCGGGTCAGGCGCCAGATGTCGTCGTCGCTCATGTTGGCGACCATCTTCAGCAGCTCAGGGTGCTTGCCGAAGAAGTGCTTGCGCACGTAGGCGCCATCCTTGGCCTTGTAGTTCTGGTATTCGCCGTCGACGGTTTCCATCATCACGCGCTGCAGGATGCCGTCCTTGTCCTTCGAGAGCAGCGCATCCCACTGCGAGCCCCAGATGACCTTGACGACGTTCCAGCCGGCGCCGCGGAAGTCCGCTTCCAGTTCCTGGATGATCTTGCCGTTGCCGCGCACCGGGCCGTCCAGGCGCTGCAGGTTGCAGTTGACGACCATGACCAGGTTGTCGAGCTGCTCGCGCGCGGCCATGCCGATCGCGCCCATCGATTCCGGCTCGTCCATCTCGCCGTCGCCGCAGAAGACCCAGACCTTGCGGTTGGCGGTGTCGGCGATGCCGCGTGCGTGCAGGTATTTCAGGAAGCGCGCCTGGTAGATCGCCATCAGCGGGCCCAGGCCCATCGAGACGGTCGGGAACTGCCAGAAGTCCGGCATCAGTTTCGGGTGCGGGTAGGAAGACAGGCCCTTGCCGTCGACTTCGCGGCGGAAGTTCAGCAGCTGCTCTTCGGTGATGCGGCCTTCCAGGTAGGCACGCGCGTAGATGCCGGGCGAGCTGTGGCCCTGGATGTAGAGCAGGTCGCCGCCGTGGGTGTCAGTCGGGGCGTGCCAGAAGTGGTTGAAGCCGATGCCCAGCATGTTGGCGAGCGAGGCGAAAGAGGAGATGTGGCCGCCCAGGTCGCCGTCGGCGCGGTTGGCCTTGACGACCATTGCCATCGCATTCCAGCGCATCCACGAGCGCAGGCGCTCTTCGTATTCGAGGTTGCCCGGGCAGTTCACGTTCAGGTGCGCCGGGATGGTGTTCACATAAGCGGTGTTGCTGGAGAACGGGATGTGGGCGCCGCGGCGGCGCGCCAGGTCGACCAGGCGCTCCATCAGGTAGTGCGCGCGTTCGGTGCCTTCGTTCTCGATGACGGCTTCGAGCGCCTCGAGCCATTCCTTGGTTTCGAGCGTATCTGGGTCATTGGCGGCCTGGGCCGTCAACTGATCGAGCTGAGCTGACATTGGTGCGTCTCCTTGGTTTTGGTGGCCCACGTCGATCTCCAGATCGCCGGCGGCGGATTGATGAACATCTAACCTGAATTAATCGACCAGATTCTACCAGCGCAAAGACTCTTTTTCAAATTACGATATATCGTTTCATAATATGGAATTTCGTACACAACTGTAGGGTGGACGGGTTCCCCGTCCACGCGTTCAACCTACGTTTGCCAGTCGTAATGCAGGTTCGCACACGTCCGCTGGACGCGTGGACGGGAGACCCGTCCACCCTACATGCATACGGCTGCATCCTCATCGTTACCAAGTCTGTAAATATGACAACGAACCACTGAGCGCGGCGCGCGATACCGCGTGCTTCCCACAGGGGCCGTATAATTTCATCTTTGTCCAGTGATGAGCCCCACCATGCCAGCCCAACTGATCGACGGAGTCCAACTTTCCCAACAACTGCGTGCCGAGATTGCCGAGCGCGCCAAGAAGCTGGCCGCCGCCGGCCAGCAGCCGGGCCTGGCCGTGATCCTGGTCGGCGAAGACCCCGCCAGCCAGGTCTATGTGCGCAACAAGGTCAAGGCCTGCGGCGACGTGGGCTTTCACTCGGTGCTGGAAATATACGATGCCGACCTCACCGAGGCCGCCCTCCTCGCCCGCATCGATGCGCTCAACAACGATCCAGCCATCCACGGCATCCTGGTGCAGATGCCGCTGCCGCGCCACATCAATCCGAGCAAGGTGATCGAAGCGATCGCGACCTCCAAGGACGTCGACGGTTATTCGGTGCTGTCGGCCGGCGAACTGGTCGCCAACCTGCCGGGCTTCCGTCCCTGCACGCCTTACGGCTGCATGAAACTGATCGAGAGCACGGGCGTCGACCTGCGCGGCAAGCATGCCGTCGTGATCGGCCGTTCGAATACGGTCGGCAAACCGATGGCGCTGCTGCTCTTGCAAGCCAACGCAACCGTCACTATCTGCCATAGCGCGACGCCGGATCTCGGCCTGTACACGCGCCAGGCCGACGTGGTCGTCGCGGCAGTGGGCCGCCGCAACACCGTCACCGCCGACATGGTCAAGCCGGGCGCGATCGTGATCGACGTCGGCATGAACCGCGACGACAACGGCAAGCTCTGCGGCGACGTCGACACCGCCGGCGTACGCGAGGTTGCCTCGCACATCACCCCGGTGCCGGGCGGCGTCGGGCCGATGACGATCACCATGCTGCTGATGAATACCGTCGAGTCCGCGGAACGCGTGCTCGGCAAGCGCCAGGAACTGCTCGGCCAGGCCACGGGCATGGATCCGAAGCATGGCACCGCGTAATTGAATGTAGCCAGCGATACCGGCGCAAAGTCCGGTATCGCCATCTAGGAAGGAACACAATGGAAACGAACGCCAGCAATCCCCTCCTCGACTTTTCAGGCCTGCCGCGTTTCGACGCGTTCCGTCCAGAACACGTCACGCCTGCCATCGAGCAACTGATCGGGGAAGCCACCGCCGTCGTGGCCAGGCTCGAAGCGCCGAGCGACCAGGTTACCTGGGATAATTTCGTCGTGCCGCTGGAAGAAGCGACCGAACGCCTGGGCCGCGCCTGGGGCATCGTGAACCACCTGAACCACGTGGCCGACACGCCCGAACTGCGCGCCACCTACAACGAGAACCAGCCGAAGGTCACCGAGTTCTGGACGACACTGGGCCAGAATGAAGTGCTGTTCGACAAATACAAGGCGATCCGCGCCGGCGCCGATTACGACAGCCTGAGCCCGGCCAGAAAGCGCATCGTCGAGAACGCGCTGCGCGACTTCCGCCTGGGTGGCGCCGAACTGCCGGCCGATAAAAAGGAACGCTTCGCCGCCATCCAGGAACAGCACGCCGCCATTTCCACGCGCTTCTCGGAAAACGTGCTCGACGCCACCAATGACTACAAGCTGATCGTCGACGACGAGAGCGAGCTGACCGGCTTGCCCGAGGACGCGAAAGCCGCTGCCCGTGCCGCCGCCGAAGCGGCCGGCAAGAGCGGCTTCCAGTTCACGCTGCACTTCCCGTCCTACTTCCCGCTGCTGCAGTTCGCCGACAACCGCAAGCTGCGCGAAACGATCTACCGCGCCAGCGCCACCAAGGCCTCGGACATGGGCGTCGTCTTCAGCGAACTGGAGAAGTGGGACAACAGCTCCAACATCGCCCAGCTGTTGAGCCTGCGCGACGAGGAAGCGAAGCTGCTCGACTACCGCAACTTCGCCGAAGTCTCGCTGGTGCCGAAGATGGCCGAGAGCCCTGAGCACGTGATCAACTTCCTCGAAGACCTGGCGCGCCGTGCCCGTCCGTTCGCCGAAAAAGACCTGGCCGAGCTGCGCGCCTTCGCCAAGGAAGAGCTGGGCATCGAAGACATGCAGGCCTGGGACGTGGCCTATGCTTCGGAAAAACTGCGAGAGAAACGCTATGCCTTCTCGGCCCAGGAAGTGAAGGAATACTTTCCGGAACCGAAGGTCATCGAAGGCCTGTTCAAGGTCGTGCAGACCCTGTTCTCGGTCGAGATCAAGCCGGATACGGCGCCGGTCTGGCATCCGGACGTGCGCTTCTACCGCATCGAGCGTGACGGCCAATTGGTCGGCCAGTTCTATTTCGACCTGTACGCGCGCGCCGGCAAGGGGCAAGGCGCGTGGATGGACGACGCGCGCGGACGCCGCATGACGACGGGCGGCATCGTGCAGACCCCGGTCGCCTACCTCACCTGCAACTTCACGCCGCCGGCAAGCGTGGACGGCAAGCTGCAGCCTTCGCTGTTCACGCACGACGAAGTGACGACCCTGTTCCACGAGTTCGGCCACGGCCTGCACCACATGCTGACCGAAGTCGAGGAGCTGTCGGTATCGGGCATCTCGGGCGTGGAATGGGATGCGGTCGAGCTGCCTTCGCAGTTCATGGAAAACTTCTGCTGGGAGTGGGACGTGCTGCAAGGCATGACCGCGCACTTCCGCAGCGGCGAGCCGCTGCCGCGCGCGCTGTACGACAAGATGCTGGCCGCGAAGAACTTCCAGTCGGGCATGCAGACCTTGCGCCAAGTGGAATTCTCGCTGATCGACATGCACCTGCACTACGATTTCGATCCGCGCAGCCAGCGCACCGTGCAGGAGCTCATCGACGACGTGCGCAGCAAGTTCTCGGTGATGATTCCGCCGTCCTTCAACCGCTTCCAGCATTCCTTCGGCCACATCTTTGCCGGCGGCTATGCGGCCGGCTACTACAGCTACAAGTGGGCCGAGGTGCTGTCGGCGGATGCCTATGCGGCCTTCGAGGAAGCGCTCGAGGCCGGCGGCGGAGAATTGTCGGCGGAAACGGGCCGGCGCTTCCAGCGCGAGATCCTGGCGGTGGGCGGCTCGCGTCCGGCATTGGAATCGTTCAAGGCCTTCCGCGGCCGCGAACCTTCCATCGATGCCCTGCTGCGCCACAATGGCATGAACGCCTGAAGGATCGGCGGACTGCGGCGACCTCTGCGCCGGCGATAAGTTCGCCGGCGTAGAGCGACGCAAACCAACCACCGCCAGTCGCGCCGGATTACAATCTGATCCATGACACGGATCGACTTTCATACCAATATCCCCGACAAGCTCGCCTACGCCTGCCGTCTGGCACGCAAGGCTTACGCGTCGAAGGCAAAAATCGTCCTGCTGGCCGAAGACGCCGCGCAGGCCGCGGCCCTGAACGAGGCGCTGTGGACGCTGTCCAATATCGATTTCCTGCCGCACGTGATGGCGGACGATCCGCTGGCGCCGGAAACGCCCATCATCATCACCGACAGCGAAGAAGCCGAGCTGCCGCACCACGAGATGCTGGTCAACCTCACGCGCCGCACGCCCAGCACCTTCGCCCAGTTCGCGCGCGTGTTCGAGATCATCTCCGTCGACGAGAGCGACGCCGCCGCCGGGCGCCAGCGTTATGTCGCCTACAAAAAGCAGTCCTATCCGCTGACCCACTTCGTCGCAGGACAATCATGAGCCAGAACCCGGCCTTCGATAGCAGCATTCCCGTGTTAACTGAAGTCGTGCTGGAGCCGGCGGCGCTGACGCCGGCGGAGGCCGAACCGGCCGCGCCTCAAGAGGCGGCTGCGCTCCTGCCGACCGAGGATCAGGCGCAGAAGCTGGCCGACAGGCAGGCCGAGCAGGACGCGAAGGCCGATACGGAACCCGCGCTCCAACCGCTGCCCGAACCCGACTGGGACGAACTCGAGCGCCGCATCGCCGAGCGCGTCGTGGCGCAATTACAGCCGCAAATCGACGCCGTCGTACGCAACGCCCTCGCCTCGGCCGCCGACCAGATCCACGTGGGCCTGCGCCAGGCGGTCGAGCAGGTCGTGGCGCAGCAGGTCGCCGCGCTCCAGTTCGGCCAAAAAACCTGACGTAGGAGCCATTGGGGCCAATGGCCTCAATGGCGGGTTCACCGGGCACTCCGTGCCCGCCCTACCACTGCCAACCCGGTGCACGCATCACATTTTCGCCTTCAAACCGTGCATCGTTTCCCCCGCATGCACCGGACATGACCACCCCGCGCAATACCGCTTTCCTCCCCCTCCAAATTGTTGTACCTTTTGCTCTGCATTAATCGCAACAGCGCAACAGGCGCTCGCCGGCGGTGAATCGGGCGCTCTATACCCCCCAATTTTGGAGAACGTATGACCACCAAGTTGATTCCCCTTGCCATCGCGATGCTGCTTGCTGCGAATGCCAGCGCCCAGCAGGTCGTCAAGATCGGCCACGTCGGCCCGGTCTCGGGCCCGAATTCGCACCTCGGCAAGGACAACGAGAACGCCGCCCGCATGGCGATCGAAGAGCTCAATGTGAAAGGTTTCACCATCAACGGCCAGAAGGTCACCCTGCAGCTGGTGGCCGAGGACGACGCCTCCGATCCGAAGCAAGGCACGGCCGTGGCCCAGAAGCTGGTCGACGCCAAGGTCAAGGGCGTGATCGGCCACCTGAACTCGGGCACCAGCGTGCCGGCCTCGAAAATCTACAACGACGCCGGCATTCCGCAGATCTCGCCGGCCACCACCGCCACGCAGTACACCAGGCAGCGCTTCCCCGGCGCCTTCCGGGTGGTCGCCAACGACGCCAAGCTGGGCGGCACGCTGGGCAAGTACGCGGTCGATACGCTGAAAGTGAAGAACATCGCCATCATCGACGACCGCACCACCTACGGCCAGGGCGTCGCCACCGAGTTCGCCAAGGGCGCCAAGGGCCCGGGCGTGAAGATCGTCGGCAAGGAATTTACCAGCGCCACCGCCACCGACTACACCGCGATCCTGACCTCGATCCGCGCGAAGAAGCCGGATCTGGTTTTCTTCGGCGGCATGGATTCGGTCGGCGGCCCGATGCTCAAGCAGATGAAGGCGCTCGGCATCGACGCGCGCTTCATGGGCGGCGACGGTATCTGCACCGAGGCGCTCGGCCGCCTGGCGGGGGACGCCGTCGGTGAAGGCAAGGTCATCTGCGCCGAAGCGGGCGGCGTCACCGGCGCCGAGCAGGAAAAGGTCATGAGCGACTTCCGCGCCCGCTTCAAGCAGAAGACCGGCCTCGAGGTGCAGCTGTATGCGCCGTATGTCTACGACGCGGTGATGGTGATGGCGGCGGCGATGCAGAAGGCCAATTCGGTCGAGCCAGCCAAGTACCTGCCTGAACTCAAGAAGATCAATTACAAGGGCGTGACCGGCCAGATCGCCTTCGACACCTCGGGCGACATCAACAACGGCGCGCTGACCCTGTACACCTTCAAGGGCGGCAAGCGCAGCAAGATGGACGTGATCCGCTGATCCACCCGGCCGGGCCGCGCGCCCGGCGCTCGCCGCGTCGGCCGGCGCCATGCCGGCCGTTTTCGTTGCGGCGATCAAAACCGAAGGGCAAACAAAAAGCGCGCCTGGCTGACGCCGGCGCGCTTCGGTTTCAACGCTGAGACAGACTCAGGGAGGCGATTACTTGGTCGCCAGTACCCATTTCACCAGGCTGCGCGCTTCCGCTTCGCTCACCTGCGGATTGGCCGGCATCGGCACCGGGCCCCAGGCGCCGGAGCCGCCCTTCATGACCTTGGCGACCAGTTTGTCTTCCGCGCCCTTTTGGCCGGCATACTTGGCAGCCACGTCCTTGTAGGCAGGGCCGACCAGCTTGGTTGCGGCAGCGTGGCAGGCCATGCAATTCTTGGCTTTCGCCAGGTCGGCTTGCGCGAACGCGCTCGAGGATGCCAGCACCGACAAGAGACCGCACAACACCAAAGAACGTTTCATCTGTTTCTCCAAAAGTAATGGCTGCATTCTACCGCGTTTCCGGGCAGTAGCCGCTCGTCGTCACACTCTGTAACCTCGCTTACGACTTTCAGCGAATAAGGGTTGTAAGCTTTCCACGCCCACGCCATATTTTGCCACAGAGCACTAAATTCTTAGTAAGATGGACGACATTCCGGAGAACGACCATGCCCCTCATCCTGTTGATTGCCGTGTTGCTGGCGCTGCGCTTTTTTGAAGTCTGGCGCTTTGCCGAACTGTCCTGGTGGTGGATCGTCGGCCTGATGGTGTTCGCCTTCGTCTGGTTCGAGTACGTGGAAAAGATGCTCGGCTGGGACAAGAAGAAGGTACACGACGAGGACGAGCGCCGGCGCAAGGCCCGCGTCCAGGATTCTTTCGACAGGCGCAAGTAGCGCCTTCCAGCCCTGCAATGCCACGGCAAAGCGCCTGCCGCTTGCACCCGCGGGATCTACGGTGCGCGGCCCGGGCGCATGCGGTGGCACGCTTGCCTGCCCCGGGGGCAAATGCATCGGGCGCAGCCTGTCGACGTCGTTCACGGTGTCATTGCCCGTGCCCCGTCAGGTAAAACGCCGCCCAGAACATCGGCTCGGGATGGCGCGCACGCACCAGGGACTGGGCCTGCTGTAAGGCCGCCTTCTTGCTGCTGCCCGCCTTCAAGGCCTTGTAGAACTCGGTCATCAATTCCGCGGTCGTACGGTCTTCGACTTCCCACAGGCTGGCCACGATATTGCTTGCGCCGGCGTACAGGAAGCCGCGCGCCATGCCCAGCAGGTCGTCGCCGCCCAGCGCCTTGGCCAGGCCGGTCTCGCAGGCCGACAGGGTGACCAGGTCGGCGTCCAGCCGCAGCTGGAACAGTTCTTCTACTTTCAACGCACCGTCATTGTCCTTGTCCGGCGCCAGCGCCAGGCGCGAGGCGAGCGGCTGTTCGTCCTTGAAGTCGCCGTGCGCCGCCACGTGCAGGTAGCGGTAGGCGGGCGCCATCTGGCGGAACCCGGTCTCGCTGGCCTGCGCCCGCGTCAACACGCGGCTTCCTGGCGCGAGCGGAGCGATCTGCAGCGCTTCCTGCTCCGCCGCCGGCAGGTCGAGGTCGGCGTGGCCAAGATCGGGATTGCCGAGGATGAGCATGGGCGACAGGCCCGTCTTGTCTGGCGCGCGCAGGTATTTCTGCACGCTGGCGCTGGGCAGATAGCGCAGCCGGTGACGCGCCTGCAGGTAGGCGCTGCCGTCGTGCAGGGCGGCGAAAGGCAGGTAATGCAAGGCGCCGTGCGGCACCAGTACCAGGTCTTTCCCCGCAATCAGCTCCGCCACCGGGGCGATCAGGCGCTGGTACAGCTGCTGCGACGCGGCCAGGGTATCGGCATGGCGCTCGCCCACCAGCGTGCGATAGCGGCGCACCGCCGCTTCCAGGCCGGCTGCGCCAGCGCGCCGCGCCACCACCCGATCCGCCGCCACCGCCACGATGACCAGATCCTGCCCATGCAAGTGGTACTCGACCAGCACTTCGCCCGGCTGCAGATAGCCGCGGATGTCGGCAAGCGGCAGCGCCTCGACGGTGACGAGCGATGCCAGCGTCGGGTCGCGCTGCCTGAGCGCGGCCTCCTTGTCGATGCTGCGTGCACGCGCACGCGCCAGCGCGCCGGCGTCGCCCGCTGCCACGTGCTGCAGCGCCGCTTCGTCGCGGGCCTGGCGCAATTCCGCCAGCGCCTGTTGGCCGGCCGTGCTGCCGCCCAGCAGGCGCTGGGGCGAGTGCGCGCTTTGCCCGGCCAGCATGTCGACCAGGGCGCGCGACTTGGCGCGTTCGATGTAGTCGTAGGCGAGGCTGTCCTGCCCCAGCTGCAGCGCAACGCCGATCGCGGCCGCGTACAGGGCTTCCTTGTCGCCGACGAAGCCGATCTTGCTCGCTTCGGTATTGATGCTGGCGCGCTGGGCCTCGACCACGTCGATGGCCTGGCGCAGCAGCACCAGGGCGCGCTCGGGCGCCTCGTCCTGGCGCGCCATGCGGGCCGCCTCATACAGGGCGAGCCAGTGGATGTCGCCGTTCTGCCAGATCTGGTCGAGCGCCAGCAGGCGTGCGAAGCTGCGCCGGGCCTGTTCGCGGCGGCCGGTTTCAAGCAGCGCCTTGGCCTGCATCCAGGCGCGCGGCAGCTCCACCCACAGCCAGTTGTTTTCTCCCGTGATGAAGGCGCCGCTGGCAAGCCGGTCGAGGAAGATGTTCAGGGACAGGGTCTTGTCGGCGTCGAGCGCGGCCAGCACGCCGGCGTAGTCGCCCAGCGCCATGCGTGCACGCGCCAGCGCCATCGCCTTGGCGCTGGCATGGGCACCCAGCATGCCGACGCGCACACCCTCGAGTTCGCGCGCCGCCTGCAGGCCGCCGGCGTGGTCGCCGCCCAAGGTGTGGGCGATCGACAGCGCCGCCAGCGCATTGCACAGGATGTCAAGTTCGTCGCTCTCCTCTTTCTTGAACCAGACCAGCGCCAGCCTGGCCTGGGCCCTGGCGGCCTTGTATTGACCCAGTTCGACGAGCGCATCGGCGCGCATGATGTGCAGCGACGGGGTGGCGTCGTCGAGGGCGAACAGGCGGGTATGGCGCTCGCCCTTGCGCAGCAGGGCCTCGAGCCGGTCGAGGCAGGCCAGCAGCGGCGCATAGCGCTTGGTCTTGCTGTAGGCGTAGCACAGCGCGTGCTGGTCGGGCGTGTCGAGCGGGCGCAGCGCGGCCTGGGCCTCGAGCTGCTTTTCCAGCTGCCCGAAGCGGCCGCTCGCGGCCAGGCCGACCTGGTCGGCGCCGGCCGCGCCGGCCGCCGGAGCCAGCACCAGCAGCAGCGCGCTGCTTGCCACGATCGTCGCCAGCCGGCGCATCATGGCCGGATCCTCAGAACCAGAACCCGAGGTTGGCGGTGAAGCCGCTGGTGTCCTTGCCGCGCACGTAGGACAGGCCCATGCGCGTGAAGCTGCGGGCATTGGTCGCGCGCTTGTTGGTACCGAGCGTGATCCCGATTTCCTGGGTGCTGGCCACATAGGGTTTGTCGCCCAGGTAGCGGGTGTCGATCAGCGAGACTTCGGCCGACAGCCTGGAACTGACGAAGCTGGCCGGCAGCGAGAGCAGCAGGCCGTTGCGGGTGAGCTTCAGGTCGATGCCGGGATCGTATTCATAGTCGCCGGTGGAGAACTTGCCGGTCTTGTAGACGCCGACCATGTTGCCGATGCCTAGGTGGTAGCCGCCCAGGGGAATCACATAAGTGCTCATCAGCGAGGCCGACATGATGGTGGCGACCGTGGCCCTGTCCTTGGAGGCGACCACCGAGTACCTGGCGCCGGGGCTGATGGTCCAGCGGTCGGTCACTGGGAAGCGGTAGGCCGCGCCGATGCCGCCGTGGTAGCTGGCGGCGCCGCCCGTGTTGACCTTGGTGAGCGGCATCGACAGCACCAGCTGGCGGCGCGGGTCGATGTCGTTGCGCACGGTGTACGACAGCGGCAAGGTAGTGGTCTTGATGTCGTCGGTTCCCGCGATATTGTAGGAGCCGTAGGACAGGCCGATGCCGATCAGGTTGTTGGTGGCGTTCTCGCCCTGGCCGGCGCCGCCGACGCTGCCGATGTTGCTCATGGTGTCGAAGCCGGCCGCGAAGTCGGCCGCGCCGATAGTGGGAATCGCGCCGCCGGCGCCGGTGATGGCGCTGGTGGGCGAGTTGCGCGCCTGGTAGTTGATCAGGCGGCCGAGCAGGTCGGAGTTCTCGACGTAGTCCTCGAACTGCTCTTCCGAGAGGTCGCGGTTTGCGCCGGTGAAGCTGCCGGACTCGTTCAGTTCGACGAAGTTGTAGTGCAGGGTGTTCGAGCCGGCATCGTAGCGGAACACGATGTTGACGTCATTCAGGCGCCCAACCGCCGTTGCAGCCGAGGTCTGGGAATAGGCACTGTTACTGAGCGAAAAATTCGAGAGCGCATTGAGGAAGGTGTCGATCTTCGATTCGCACAGCGACTGGCCCGCCACCCCGTTGACGTCGGCGCGAAAGCCGAACGAGCGGTTGCAGTCCAGCTGTTGGGCGAAGGCGGGGGCGCTTGCGGCGCCCAGCACCAGGGCGCAGCCCAGTGTCGGTGTCAGTTTCATTGGTTTCCCCCTTTCTGGTTATATGAGCATGTCGGCAACAGCGGACAGTATTCACCGAAGGGGCAAGGCGCCACATCCACAAACTTGATGATGCGGGGTGTTTTTATCCGGCGAGGCGGCTGACCATGTTCACCAGGTCGACCTGGCGCGCCATGCCCGTCTTGTCCAGGATGCTGCGGATCTGCGTGCGCACGGTGCTGACCCCGGCCCCGCGCAGGCGGGCGACCCGGTCGGCCGCGTCGCCGTCGAGCAGGTGGCGCAGGATCTCGCGTTCGGCCGCGGTAAGGCCGAACAGCTCGCCCACGCGCAGGATCATCGCCGCGCGCCCCGTGTCCGGCAACTCGACGACAAGCAGGTAGCGCTGTTCGTAGAAGGCGCCCGCATAGGTGTCGACGTCTGCCGGCAGGGCCGACAGGCTGCCCCTGAACAGTGTGTTGGCGGCGCCGCCCTGGAGCAGGAACGGAACCGTATGCCCGTGCCGGCGGCAGGCGGCGAACATATCGGGAAAGGCCGGCGCGGCGCGGCGCCCGAGCGCGACGATCCTGCCCTGATTGGCGCGCACCAGCGCATGCGCGCCCGAGAGCAGCGCCTGGCCGCGCGCATCGCTGGAGACGACCCGCGCCTGGGCATCGAGCAGCAGCCAGGCGCAGGATGCGCTGTCGGCAGCCGCGCGGTCGATCATGCTGCGCAGCTTCAGGCTGCGCAGCTGGCGCGCGGTCTTGACGGCCAGCTGGATGTGGGGCAGCAGACGCCGCAGCAGGGCGCAGTCGTGCGCCGAAAAGTCGTCGCTGCCGGCCTCGCGGTACCAGCACAGGTTGGTGAAGGGCACGGCGTCATGCGGGCTGCCGTCGAACAGCACCGAGCCGAGCATGCGTCCCATGCCGGCCTGCCTGCCGAATTCATTGTAAAAGGGGCTGCGTACCAGTTCGCCATGGGGGACGAGCGCGGTGCCGGTGACGACCACGTCCTTCTTCATCAGGCCATTGCGGGCGGCGGCCGCGGCCCAGACATCATCCGCGCTCCAGCGCGTCTCGAAGGCCTTGACCGCATCGGGGCAGATGTTCTGGCTGATCAGGGTGTCGTCCGGCTCGCTCTCGGAATGCGAGGTGAAGAGAAAAGCGGAGTGCGCGCGGAAGGCGGCGCCCAGCCCTTCCATCATACGAGGCATGTGACCAGGCGTGCAGGCGGCGGCGTAAATCGTCTGGAGCAGGTTCATGGAAGCGTTCCCGAAGTCGCTCCATCAATGTACCTGTTGGTATGTTTATGTCAACACATGCAGAGGCCGCTTGTATTTATCGTTGCATAATTTATACAAGCCTGCCCCTGCCTTGCCGCTCAGTCCGTCACCGCCCCCTTGCTCGCGCTCGAGGCCAGCTTCGCGAACTTCGCCAGCACCCCGCGCGTATAGCGCGGCGCCGGGCGCGTCCAGGCCGCGCGGCGGCGCGCGATCTCCTCCTCCGGCACGTTCAGCTGGATCAATAACTGGTTGGCGTCGATCGTCACCGAATCGCCCTCCTCTACCAGCGCGATCGTGCCGCCCTCGAAGGCTTCCGGCGAGACGTGGCCGACAACCATGCCCCAGGTGCCTCCCGAGAAACGCCCGTCCGTGATCAGGCCGACCGATTCGCCCAGGCCCTGCCCGATCAGCGCCCCGGTCGGCGCCAGCATTTCCGGCATGCCGGGGCCGCCCTTGGGGCCGAGGTAGCGCAGCACCAGCACATCGCCCGGGTTGATCTGCTTGGCCATGATCGCGTCCATGGCCGAATACTCGTCGTCGAACACGCGCGCCGGGCCGGTGATGGCCGGGTTTTTCAGGCCCGTGATCTTGGCCACGCAGCCTTCCGGCGACAGGTTGCCCTTCAGGACGGCCAGGTGGCCCTGCGCGTACAGCGCCTGGTCGATCGTGCGGATCACGTCCTGGCCGGCTGGCGGCGTCGAGGACACCTCGGCCAGTTCCTCGGCCAGGGTGCGGCCGGTGATGGTGACGCAGTCGCCGTGCATCAGGCCGGCGTCGAGCAGCAGCTTCATCACCTGCGGCACGCCGCCCGCCTTGTGCAGGTCGGTGGCGACATACTGGCCCGAGGGCTTGAGGTTGCAGATGACGGGCACCTGGCGGCGGATGCGCTCGAAGTCGTCCAGCGTCCATTCGACTTCGGCCGCGTGGGCAATCGCCAGGTAGTGCAGGACGGCGTTGGTCGAGCCGCCGGTGGCCATGATCAGCGAGACCGCGTTCTCGATCGCTTTTCTCGTGATGATGTCGCGCGGTTTCAGGTCGCGTTTCACGGCTTCCACCAGCACGCGCGCTGATTCGGCGCAAGAGCCGACCTTCTCGTCGTCCGGGTTGGCCATCGTCGACGAATACATCAGCGACATGCCGAGCGCCTCGAAGGAGGACGACATGGTGTTGGCCGTGTACATGCCGCCGCAGGAGCCAGAGGACGGGCAGGCATTCTTCTCGATGCCGTCGAAATCCTCCCGGCTCATGCGCCCGGCCGTGAATTCGCCGACCGCTTCGAAGGCGGAGACGATGGTCAGATCCTTGCCCTTCCAGTTGCCCGGCTTGATGGTGCCGCCGTAGACGTAGATGCCCGGCACGTTGGCGCGCGCCAGGGCGATCATCCCGCCCGGCATGTTCTTGTCGCAGCCGCCGATGACGACCACGCCGTCCATCCACTGGCCGTTGACGCAGGTTTCGATGCAGTCGGCGATCACCTCGCGCGAAATCAGCGAGAACTTCATGCCCTCGGTGCCCATCGACATGCCGTCGGAGATGGTCGGCGTGCCGAACACCTGCGGATTGGCGCCGGCTTCCTTGACGGTGGCGATTGCGATGTCGGCCAGCTTTTGCAGGCCCGAATTGCAGGGCGTGATGGTCGAGTGGCCGTTGGCGATGCCGATCATCGGCTTGTCGAAGTCGTCCTGCTGGTAGCCCATCGCGTAGTACATCGAGCGGTTCGGGCTGCGGGCGACGCCCTCGGTGATGTTGCGGGAGCGGCGATTGTAGCGCGGCTGGTCGGCCATGATGGACTCCTTGGAAACAATATCCAAAGAATGCCTTGCGTCCCGGGGAGCGTCAAATATAAGATTTGCCGAGCTGTGATTCGTAAAACATATCACAGCCAATAAAATTCATGGAAATGCATATCGATGAACATTGAACTGCGCCAGCTGCGGTATTTCGTCACCGTCGCCGAGGAACTGCACTTCGGCCGCGCCGCCGCGCGCCTGCACATGACCCAGCCGCCGCTGTCGCAAACGATCGCGGTGCTGGAAGCGACGCTGGGCGCGTCGCTGTTCCTGCGCGACCGGCGCCAGGTGGCGCTGACCGAGGCCGGGGCCGCCCTGCTGCCCGAGGCGCGCCGCCTGCTGGAAGGCGCCGCCGGCCTGGGCGAGCTGGTGCGGCGCGCGGCGGCCGGAGAATCGGGGCGCCTGGCCCTTTCCTTCGTCACGCCGGCCGACTACAGCCTGCTGCCGCCCCTGCTGCGCGACTACAGCGCGGCCTATCCGACCGTCGAACTCGTGCTGCAGGAAGCGACCACCGACGTCCAGGTCGACGATCTGTTAAACGATCGCATCGACGCCGGCCTGGTCATTCCGCCGCTATCGGACAAAGCGCAGGATCGGCTCGACTATATCAAGGTGCTGGCCGAACCGCTGGTGCTGTGCGCGCCGGCGGGCGTGCTGCCGGATGGCGGCAAGCCGGTCGACTTGTCGACGCTGCGCCACCTGCCCCTGATCATCTTCCCGCGCAAGAGCGCGCCGAGCCTGTACGACGCCATCCTCAGCTGCTTCCATGACGCCGGCCTCTCGCCCGTCATCAAACAGGAAGCGATCCAGATGCAGACCATCGTCAGCCTCGTCTCGGCAGGCATGGGCTTGGCACTTGTGCCACAATCCGTGTCGAACCTGATGCGCCCCGGCGTAGAATACCATGCCCTCGCCAGCCCGACGCCGCTCGTCGAACTCGGCCTGGCCTGGCGCCGCGACAATGCCTCGCCCGTGCTGCGGGGCTTTTTGGAATTACTAAGGAAAACATAATGCTGGTACACCCGAATCCGGATCCGGTCGCCTTCTCGATCGGCCCGGTCGCCATCCACTGGTATGGGCTGATGTACGTCGTCGCCTTCGGCCTGTTCCTGCTGCTGGGACGCGTGCGCATCAAGCAGCCGCACATCGCCGCGCAGGGCTGGAAGAACGAAGACCTGGACGACATGCTCTTCTACGGCATGCTCGGGGTCGTGATCGGCGGGCGCCTGGGCGAGGTGCTGTTCTACCAGCCGGCCCATTTCTTCGCCAATCCGCTCGAGATCTTCAAGGTCTGGCAGGGCGGCATGTCCTTCCACGGCGGCTTCCTCGGCGTGCTGATCGCGATGGCGCTGTGGGCGAGAAAATCCAAGCGCAACCTGCTCGACGTCTACGACTTCATCGCGCCGATGGTGCCGCTCGGTTATGCCGCCGGCCGCCTCGGTAACTTCATCAACCACGAACTGCCGGGCCGCGTGGCCGACCCGAGCCTGCCCTGGGCCATGCTCTGGCCCGACGGCGCGGGCCTGCACTACCTGGAAGGCCTGCGCCACCCGTCGCCGCTGTACCAGATGCTGGTCGACGGCATCCTCGTGTTCCTGATCCTGTGGCCGTTCGCGCGCAAGGCCCGTCCACGCCTGGCGGTGGGCGCGATGTTTACCCTGCTGTATGGCTGCGCGCGCTTCTTCACCGAATACTTCCGCGTGCCGGATTGGGAAACGACCGTGGCCGGCATGCCGATCACCTCGGGGCAGGTGCTGTCGCTGCCGATGATCGTCGCCGCGCTGGTCATGCTGGGGTGGGCGTATTCGCGGGATGGACGTAGGGTGGTCGGCTCCACCTAAAAGCCGGATCCGCCTGCGGCATGGACGCCGCCCACGCGTAACGCACGCATTTTAATTGCGCGCCGCGGGCCATTCGGGCGTCACGCGTGGGCGGCGTTACCGGCGCGGATTGATCACGCATCCGGGTGGAGCCGGCCACCCTACATCGCCTTCCAGAACATGTACGCCGCCAGCGCGTAAAGAATCACCGAAAACACCTTCTGCAACTGCCGCACCGGCATCCGGTGCGCCGTGCGCGCGCCGAGCGGCGCCATGGTCACGCTGGCGGCGACGATGATCGCCAGCGCCGGCAGATAGATGTAGCCGAGCGAATAGTCCGGCAATCCCGCCTCGCCCCAGCCGTAGAACACATTCGCCAGCGTGCCCGCCAGCGCGATCGGGAAGCCGAGCGCGGCGCTGGTGGCTACCGCATTGTGGATGCGCACGCCGCACCAGGTCATGAAGGGCACCGAGATGAAACCGCCCCCCGCGCCGACCAGTCCCGCCAGGATGCCGATCAGCCCGCCCGCGACGAACATGCCGCCGGTGCCGGGCAAGTCGCGCGCCGCGGCGGGCTTCTTGTTGACCAGCATTTGCGTGGCCGAGAAGGCGACGAACAGGCCGAAGAACCAGGCCAGCGTCGACGCGTCCATCTGCTTGCCGATCCAGGGGCCGATGGTCGAGCCGACCACGATGCCCGGGGACAGCAGCTTGACGATGCGCCAGAGCACGGCGCCGTGCTTGTGGTGCGCGCGCACCGAGGACAGCGAGGTGAACATGATGGTGGCGAGCGAGGTGGCGATCGCCATGTGCACAACCAGCGCCTCGGGCACGCCGCGCGCCGTCAGCACCATGGTAATGAAAGGCACCAGGATCATGCCGCCGCCGATGCCGAGCAGGCCGGCGGCGAAGCCGCCGAAGCAGCCCATGGCCAGCAGGGCCAGGATCAGGAACGGATCCATGCGCCCTCCCCGGTGGTGGGAGAGGCTGGAGAGTAAAACGTGGAAGCCATGGTCGTGCCTTGTCAAACGGATGAGACAGGCATACTAGACCATGGATCGCGGATTGTCGAAGCCGTCCCTTCAGCCACGCACGACAGCGTCGCGTGCGCCCAGGCAGCGCAGCACGGCGGCAAGCAGCGCCACGGCCAGCACCGCGCCACCGGCCAGGTGCATCCAGGCCAGGGGCGCCAGCAGCATCGCCAGCATGTAGCCGAGGCCGCCCAGCACCAGGCTCCAGCCCGCGAAGCGGCGCGCGGCCTGCTCGGCCTGCGGCGAGCGCAGGCGCGCCAGGCTGGTCAGCGATTTCGGAATCACGTTCGCATAGAACACCACGACAATGCCCAGCAAGGCGCCGGTCAGGCGCTGCGCCCATTCGACCGACAGAAGGTCAGGTGTGGCCCAGCGCAAGGCTGCGGCGCCGCCGAGGATGGCTGCGGCGGCAAGGAGGGAACGGCGAAGTGAGACGGTGTGTTTCATGACTTCTCCTAAAGCGCCTAACAAAACTTCCACAGCTGCGTTGCAGCTCCTTGTCGTACAGTCGTACAGTCGTACTGTCTTCGTCGCTGCGCCTTGCTCTGAAAGTTCTGTTAGACGCTTTTGGTATCCGAATGGCCGGTTTCCGGCCGCGTGACTTGCAATCCAAACGTTTGCGCAAAGGCGAGCAGCGCTTCTTCCAGCACCGACAGCTTGAGGCGGTAGGTGACGTTCCTGCCCTGCTTCTCGGCGTCGATCAGACCGGCGTTGACGAGCACCGCGAAATGCGCCGACATGGTGGGCTTGGATACGTCGAACATGTCGGCCAGTTCGCCCGCACCGATGGGGCCGGCCTGCAGCAACTGCAGCACCTTGCGGCGGGTCGGGTCGGACAGGGCTTTGAAAACGGTACTCATGCAATCGATTATTAGCTAATCATCTAACTATTGCAAGCAGTTTTGCGCTGAAGTCGATACCGCTGTTGGATTATCGTTGTTCGCGAATGAAAGCGAGGATCGTATTCCACTGCCCGCTCGTCACCGGCGAAATGGAAAGACGGCTGCCTTTCTGCAGCAAGACCATGTCCTCTAAAGCGGGAATCGCGCGCATGTCGGACAGCGGCAAATACCGCCCTTTTTCTTTCGCGCGCACGTCGACCGATATCCAGCGCGGTTGCGCGGGTGTCGCTTGCGGGTCGAAGTATTTGCCGGCGCTATCGAATTGGGTGGCGTCCGGATACGGGCCGCTTGCCACTTCGGCGATGCCGGCCACGCCGGGAACGGCGCAACTGGAGTGATAAAACAGGATGCCGTCGCCAACCTGCATCTGGTCGCGCATGAAATTGCGGGCCTGGTAATTGCGCACGCCGAACCAGGCGACCGTTTGTTCCGGCGCGGCGAGAACGTCGTCGAAACTGACTTCATCGGGTTCGGATTTCATCAACCAGTAAGGCATCGTGCGGACAGCTCCAAAACATAAAGCAGGCATAAAAAAACGGCTGCGGACAAATGCCCGCAACCGCTTATGGAATATAGCCCCGCCTGTGCCGTTTTTTGCCGGCATCCCGAACCTGATGGCTCAAGGTGGTCACAGTCAGTCCAATTTCGGGTTCGTCGAACTAGCGACGCTCACGCCCATCAAACACTATCCCGCAACCTATGCATGTAAATGGTTCAAGGAATATATGGCAATCTCGAACACCGCAGGGTGCCTCGCAGTTTACTCGCTTGAAGCCTCATGTCAAACGAATTTGGCCGCTCAGGACAAATTTTCTTGCGGCGCCAGGGCCTGGTCGAGGACGCTGTGCATGGCCTCGAGTTTTTGTTTCACTTCGAGCATCGACATGTCCGACAGCGGGCCTTGTGGCGACTTGACCGACAAGAATTCCGCCGCCACGCTGAGCGCGGCCATGACCGCGATGCGGTCGTTGCCTTTCACCTTGCCGGAGTCGCGCAGCGCCGTCATCTTGCCGTCGAGGTAGCGCACGGCGTCGCGCAGGGTCGCCTGCTCGCCTTCCTTGCAGGCCAGGCGATAAGGCTGGCCCATGATCGTCACATCCAGGTAAATCATCGGGCGGCCTCGCTCTTGATGGGTTCGGCGTGCTGGTCGTCGTCCATTTCCGCGTCGTCAGGTTCAGGGGCGGGCAATTGCTCGATCACGGCTTCGACCTTGTGCTGCACCTCGACAAGCCGCTCGACGAGCGCCATGTTGACTTCGTTGAGCAGCTCATTGGTCTGGCGCAGTTGGGCGTTCTCGCTGCGCAGCGACCCGACCAGCGACGCAAGTCGCTCGATTTTGTCGGATAGGTCTTGGAATTCGGAAATCATTCGTAACTATAGGTCTGATCTGGTTAGACAGTCAACAGGATAGCGTGTCGTGCGCCCCGCTGCCCGCCCGGGACGAACGGTGCACCCAAGGCGCCGGCGTCAGCGCTTCTTCAGATAATTGTCGGGATCGAAGTCGGCGAAATCGATCTTGCCGAAATCCTTGGGCGGCACATGCACCTGCGATTCCCGGCTCGTATCCGGCGCATGGACGTCGAAGGAATCGATCTCCACCCGCACCAGTTGCCAGGTCTTGTCGCGGCGCGAGTACGCAAACGTGTAGCTGCTCGACCAGCGGTCGCGCGATCCGCCCGCATTCGAGACCGTGAAACGCCTGCCCTTTACTTCCAGCTCCTGGAACGGATCGCCCATCACGCCGCCGCAGTCCTGGCAGCCGACCACCGCCCCGTTCTTCTTCAGCAGCGCCAGCGCGCCATTGCTGCCGCGGCCGACCACCAGGAGCACCCGGCTGCCCATGTCGTCGCCGCGCTGCAGGACGACGAGGTAGTCGCGGGTGCCATCGCCGTCCAGGTCGGCGGGGTAAAAGCGCAGCAGGCAGGAGCCGGGTTCGACGAAGCGCGCGAGCTCGGCCGGCGCCCGCTCGTCCACGGGTTCGCGCGCACACAGGGTTTGCGCGGACGCGGCGTGGGGAAGCAGCGAGAGCAGGACTGCGAGGAACAGCGTCGGTATCGTCATGGGCATGGCTCGCTAAAACTGAACAGCAATCGTCACGGACGGCGTCAAGGGCGCCGACACGCGCGGTTCAAACACTTTTTGATCTCGATCAATTCCCCACCAACAGTGCGTCAAACCCCTTGTCATCGGTGCTAGTCTCTCCGCTTTGTGCCTGCGCAAGGAGGCGGACAGCGTCTCATCCTGCGTGCATATCTTGAGCAAGTTCAAACCGACACGGTTTATTTTGCAACATGGCCGCTTGAAATACCAAGATGTCGTCCCTATAATTAGCACTCGTTAGTTGAGAGTGCTAACAACTCTTTCAAAGCCGCGGCGCAGTCCGCGACGCGGCCATCGAAGCACAACAAAGCTAGTCCAAACCACTGAATAAAGGAGTTTTGCATGAACCTTCGCCCTCTGCACGATCGCGTTATCGTGAAGCGTCTCGACCAGGAAACCAAGACTGCCTCCGGCCTGATCATCCCTGATGCAGCCGCCGAGAAGCCGGACCAGGGCGAGATCCTCGCCGTCGGCAATGGCAAAGTCCAGGACAACGGTCAAGTCCGTGCACTGGAAGTCCAGGTTGGCGACCGCGTCCTGTTCGGCAAGTACTCGGGCCAGACCGTCAAGGTCGACGGCCAGGAGCTGCTGGTGATGCGCGAAGAAGACATCATGGCCGTTCTGGTCAAGTAATCCTCCCCTCAGAATATCTCTCGGAGAAATAAAAAATGGCAGCTAAAGAAGTAATTTTCGGCGACGCAGCGCGCGCCAAGATGGTTGAAGGCGTCAACATCCTCGCCAACGCAGTCAAGGTCACCCTGGGCCCGAAAGGCCGCAACGTCGTGCTGGACCGCGCCTTCGGCGCACCGACCGTCACCAAGGACGGCGTCTCGGTCGCGAAAGAGATCGAACTCAAAGACAAGCTCATGAACATGGGCGCGCAGATGGTCAAGGAAGTCGCTTCGAAAACCAGCGACAACGCCGGCGACGGCACCACCACCGCGACCGTGCTGGCACAAGCCATCGTCCGCGAAGGCATGAAGTTCGTTGCCGCCGGCATGAACCCGATGGATCTGAAGCGCGGCATCGACAAGGCAGTTGCTGCCACCGTCGAAGAGCTGGCCAAGATCGCCAAGCCATGCACCACCTCGAAAGAAATCGCCCAGGTCGGCGCGATCTCGGCCAACTCGGACTACTCGATCGGCGAGCGCATCGCTGAAGCGATGGAAAAAGTCGGCAAGGAAGGCGTCATCACCGTCGAAGACGGCAAGTCGCTGAACGACGAACTCGACATCGTCGAAGGCATGCAGTTCGACCGCGGCTACCTGTCGCCGTACTTCATCAACAACCCGGACAAGCAAGTCGCCATCCACGACAACCCGTTCGTCCTGCTGTGCGACAAGAAGATCTCGAACATCCGTGACCTGCTGCCGGTGCTGGAGCAAGTCGCCAAGGCCGGCCGTCCGCTGGTCATCATCGCCGAAGACATCGAAGGCGAAGCGCTGGCGACCCTGGTCGTCAACAACATCCGCGGCATCCTGAAGACCGTCGCAGTGAAAGCCCCTGGCTTCGGCGACCGCCGCAAGGCCATGCTGGAAGACATCGCTGTCCTGACCGGCGGCCAGGTGATCGCCGAAGAAGTCGGCCTGACCCTGGAAAAGGTCACGCTGGCGGAACTGGGCCAGGCCAAGCGTATCGAAGTCGGCAAGGAAAACACCATCATCATCGACGGTGCAGGTTCGGCTGAAAACATCGAAGCGCGCGTCAAGCAAGTGCGTATCCAGATCGAAGAAGCGACCTCGGACTACGACCGTGAAAAGCTGCAAGAGCGCGTGGCCAAGCTGGCCGGCGGCGTTGCCGTGATCAAGGTTGGCGCTGCC
The DNA here is from genome assembly GCF_001424165.1 of Massilia sp. Leaf139. Lineage (GTDB taxonomy): Bacteria > Pseudomonadota > Gammaproteobacteria > Burkholderiales > Burkholderiaceae_D > Telluria. The sequence goes on along the minus strand of NZ_LMOJ01000024.1, from coordinate 201,497 downwards.
ACCGAAGTCGAAATGAAGGAAAAGAAAGCACGCGTCGAAGACGCGCTGCACGCTACCCGCGCCGCGGTTGAAGAAGGCATCGTGCCAGGCGGCGGCGTCGCCCTGCTGCGTGCCCGCGCCAACCTGAACGTCAAGGGCGACAATCCTGACCAGGAAGCCGGCATCAAGATCGTCCTGCGCGCCATGGAAGAGCCGCTGCGCATGATCGTCCAGAACGCAGGCGAAGAAGCATCGGTCGTCGTGTCGGGCGTCCTGGCCGGCACCGGCAACTACGGCTACAACGCCGCCAACGGCACCTATGGCGACATGGTCGAAATGGGCGTCCTGGATCCAGCCAAGGTCACCCGCTCGGCGCTGCAGAACGCAGCCTCGATCGCCGGCCTGATGCTGACCACCGACTGCATGGTCTCGGAAGTCGTCGAAGACAAGCCAGCCGGCGGCATGGGCGGCATGGGTGGTATGGGCGGCATGGGCGGCATGGACGGCATGATGTAATGTGCCACCGGAGCGCCGGTTCGCCGGCGCCCTGCTGCACAATCAAGCCTGCAAGGTTCGCCTTGCAGGCTTTTTCATTTTTGGAGACGACGATGGCTGCAGTGAATGCGGAAGATCTGGAAGACGCCGTGCTGATGGTGTCGGAAGCGGGCACGCGCGACGAGGCCTGGGTCTCGCTCGATACGGGACGGGTGCACGTGCGCTCGCCGCTGGTGGACGAGGAAGCGGCGCCCCTGCCCCAGGATATCGACAGCTCGACGCGCTACGTGCGCGTACCGCACATGCGCACGCTCCCGCTGGGACTGGAGATGGCGTTCGATTTCGCCGCCGCCGCTCTGCCCGACGATGCCGAGCGCGTGCGCGCGATGTTCAAGCGGGTAGGCGGCTACCAGGAATTCAGCGCGCTCCTCGAACAGCACGGCTTGACCGAGCGCTGGCACGATTTTCGTGAGGCGCAGACGCGGGCGGTGCTGGCGGGGTGGTGTGCCGAACATGGCTTGGAATTGCGCTAGCGGCGCATTTCCAACCCCCGCGGGCATGCCCGCCCTACTTCGAAACCCGTGGCTGATGCGTCACGTAGGGCGGGCATGCCCGCGTGCGCACGTCTGCGAACCACGCACGTAAAACACGATCGATTACCCGGCACGCCGCTACTTGCCCGCCCGCCCCCGAAACCGCCGCAACTCCTCCATCAAATACGCGTTGCTGGCCACCGCCTTCCCTCCTCCGCAGCGCACCTGATAATCCTTCCCGCTCATGCTGCTCTCGCTGGCCGCGCGCTCGATGAAGGACTCGGCACTCGTCACCAGCGAACGCTTGAGCAGGTAATCGTATTTCTTCTTCAAATGCGCCCGCGCCTCGCCCCCGGCATGCCAGCTGCCGTTGCGATTGAACTCGCAGCCCGGCGTGGCTACATAGTCGAGCAGGTGCGCGATCTCGGCCTGGGCGCGCGCGTCGGGCGCGCCTAGGGCCGCGCCGTGCACGGCCGCAGCGAGCAGCACGGCGCCCGCGCTTCCGATCAGCTTTCTCATTGTTCCTCCGCCTTCGAAACCACACAGATGGGCCGAGTCTAGCAGCCCGCCGCGATGCGGCGCGTCCCGAAAGCCTTGCAGGAACGCCCGCGCCGCGCCTTGAGCGCGTCACCTAACAGACGCGGCCGCAAGGCGCGCCTATCTTCCCCGCTCCCAACCCAAGGAGCGAACATGATCAAGGTCACCGGCTACGCGGCGAAGCACTCCTTTAGCCGCCTCAAACCCTATGAATTCGAGCGCGAGGAAGCGGGCGCGCACGAGGTCGAAATCGACGTGCTGTATTGCGGCGTCTGCCATTCGGACATCCACCAGGTGAAAAACGAGTGGTCGAACACGGTCTATCCCTGCGTGCCCGGCCACGAGATCGTCGGCCGCGTCACGAAAGTCGGCCCGGCCGTCACGCGCCATGCGGTGGGCGACCTCGTCGGCGTCGGCTGCATGGTCAACAGCTGCGGCCAGTGCGAAGCCTGCCAGTGCGGCGACCAGAACTACTGCGGCAGCCCGAACAGCTGGCTGGCGACCTACAACGGCCCGATGATCCCGAAAGCGAAAGCGGGCGAGAACATCTACGGCATGGACAACACCTTCGGCGGCTACTCGAACGTGCTGGTGGTGAAGGAAGACTTCGTGCTGAAGATCCCGGCCGCGCTGAAGCCCGAAGTGGCGGCGCCGATCCTGTGCGCCGGCGTGACCACCTATGCGCCGATGAAGCACTGGGGCGTCAAGGCGGGCGACCAGGTCGGCATCATCGGCATGGGGGGCCTGGGCCACATGGCGGCGAAGATCGCCAAGGCGATGGGCGCCGAGGTGACGCTGTTCACGACGACGAAAGAGAAGATCGAGGAAGCGCAGAAGCTCGGCTTCAAGGCGGTGCTCGAGAAGGACAAGAAGGCGCTCGAGGAACTGGCAAGCAGCTTCGACTTCATGCTCTCGACCGTGCCCGAGAAGCACGACCTGAATCCCTTCGTCGAACTGCTCAAGCGCGACAGCGTGCTGTGCGTGGTCGGCGCGCTGGAGCCGCTGGCGCCGACCGACAACATGGCGCTGGCGCAGATGCGCCGTTCGGTCGCGGGCTCCCTGATCGGCAACCTGGCCGAGACCCAGGAGATCCTCGACTTCTGCGCCGAACACGGCATCGGCCCGGAGATCGAGATGATCCGTATCCAGGACATCAACGACGCCTATAAAAAGGTCGAAAAGGGAGACGCGCGCTTCCGCTACGTGATCGACATGGCCTCGCTGAAGGAAGAGATCGCGGGCGAGCAGTAAGCAGTTCGCGTGCAGGAATGCCATGGCTTCAGGTTCTCGGCCGCTTACCTGCCACGCGCTGTCGAACTCGTCGAGATCGAGCGCCGGATTGCCCGGCGCTCATGCATCGGCTAGTATGGCCCCACGTTTTTCCACGAGGCCCGACCATGATTTCACACACCCGCCTGCTGACCGTTTCCCTGCTCGCCGCGGCCCTGCTCGCCGGCTGCAAGGAAAGGCAGGCGCCTGCACAGCCGGCGGCGCCCGCCAAGCCGGCCGTGCAGCAGAAGGCCGAGCCGGCCGTGACGCGCGAACAGGCGATGGCGGCGCTGCTGGCGCTGCCGGAAGTGAAGAGCTGGTCGCAGGACATCGAGAAGCGCTCGCGCGGCAAGGCGCACGGCGCCGTCATCGAAGACGACCCGACCCCGCGCGTCATCAACGGCACGGCTTACTGGCAGCTGAGCTTTGTGGAGAACCGCGCCGACAAGGTGCAGCGGCGCGAAAGTTTTCTGGTGGCGCGCACGGGGAGCCAGATCCTGGTGGAAGACACCGCCAGTGATACGGTGATGTCGTTGGACGACTGGCGGCGCGGGATTCGGCGGGTAGAGACGAAGTCGGCGGATTGACGGTGAGGTAGCGTGGGCACGGGTGCCCACCGTACGTTACGCTATGGCCGCGGGTTCGTAATTGCGATAGTAGCCGTGTAACGTAGCGTGGGCTCTCCGAGCCCACGCGTTCACCGTGTGCAATCACGCGGTTTCACACATACATTCCGACGCGTGCAATCGCGGTATCGAACACGTTTCGATTGTCTACCCGCGACCACCGCGGATTTTTATGCAACGACCGTCGTTAACCCACCGTCCCGAACCACGCTCCATACGCCGGCAGCGTCACGCGACCGGAAGCCGCCTCGCCCGGCAAACCGTGGCCGGCCAGATCCTGGGCCGATGCCGTCTCCGGCCAGTCGATCGTCACCGGCGCGTTCGACAGGTTGAAGGCGGCCAGCACGGTCGCTTCACCCTCCAGCGTGCGGCGCAGGGCCAGCACCGGTTCGGGGGCGTCGAAGAAGGAGATGTCGCCGCGCGTCAGTTGTGGCAGCTGCTGGCGCCAACCGATGATGCGGCGCGCGGCATTCAGTGCCGAGCCGGCATCGCTTTCCTGGACAGAGGCGGCAGCGGCCAAGTGCGGTGCGGCGACCGGCAGCCATGGAGTGCCTTCGGTGAAGCCGGCGTGCGGCGCCTCGCTCGTCCACGGCATCGGCGTGCGGCAGCCATCGCGGCCCTTGAACTCGGGCCAGAAGGTGATGCCGTACGGGTCTTGCAGCAGCTCGAACGGCACGTCCGCTTCCGGCAGCGCCAGCTCGTCGCCCTGGTACAGGCAGGGCGTGCCCTTCAGCGAAAGCTGCATCGCCAGCACCATCGAGGCAAACGCCACCGATGCATCCTCGCCGCGCCAGCGTGTGACCACGCGGATCGCATCGTGGTTCCCGACCGACCACGAAGCCCAGCCGCCTTTCACGCGCGCTTCGAATTCTTCCACTTGCGTGCGGATGTGCTTCGCAGTGAATTCCGGCGTCAGCAGATTGAAGCTGTAGGCCATGTGCAGCTTGTCGCCGTCGGCCGTGTACTCGGCCATGCAGGCCAGGGCGTCGTCGGCGCCGACTTCGCCGATCGACACGGCGCCGTATTCGTTCAGCAGCGCGCGGATCTTCTGCAGGAAGGCGATGTTTTCCGGACGCGTCTTGTCGTAGATGTGGGACTGCATGCCGTAGGGGTTGACGTCGGTGACCGAGGCCGTGTCGCGCTTGGTGGCCGGCGGATTGCTGCGCAGCTGGGTGTCATGGAAGTGGTAGTTGCAGGCGTCCATGCGCACGCCGTCGACGCCGCGCACGAGCCAGAAGCGCAGCGCGTCCAGGTGGGCCTGCTGCACGTCCGGGTTGTGGAAGTTCAGCTGCGGCTGGCTGACCAGGAAGTTGTGCATGTAGTACTGCTTGCGGCGCGTGTCCCACTGCCAGGCGGAGCCGCCGAAGACCGACATCCAGTTGTTCGGCGGATTGCCGTCCGGGGCGGCGTCGGCCCAGACATACCAGTTGGCTTTCGGATTGTCGCGGCTGGAGCGGCTTTCGACGAACCATGGGTGCGCATCGGCCGTGTGCGCCATCACCTGGTCGATCATGATTTTGAGGCCGAGCGAATGCGCCTTGGCCACCATGGCGTCGAAGTCGGCCAGGCTGCCGAACAGCGGATCGACGTCGCAGTAGTCGGAGATGTCGTAGCCGAAGTCCTTCATCGGCGACTTGAAGTAGGGAGACAGCCAGACGATGTTCACGCCCAGGCTGGCGATGTAGTCGAGCTTCGCGGTAATGCCGGGGATGTCCCCGACGCCATCGCCGTTCGTGTCAAAGTAGCTGCGCGGGTAGACCTGGTAGATGATGGCTTCGCGCCACCAGTCATGCTGTTGCGTGGATTGCTGCGTGGCGGTCTGGGTCATGGCGGTGTCCGGTAGAGAATCGGTGAGAAATTTTAGGCAATATACATCAGGATTTTCGATTTTACAATCCGGCTGCCTACCGATATACCACTTATATTTCCTTTGCATTCAACGGCTTACATGCAAATATTATTTGCACTGATAATGGATCAGGTAGCAAAACTACGAACATGCTGCATCGCCATAAATTTTCAGGTTGCAAAGACCTCACTGACATCATAGGATCGCGTGTCATTTATTACAGGATGCGCCCATGAGCCAGCCAACGCCGACCGCCACCAGCGGCCGCATGCCCCGCCAGATCCCCTACATCATCGCCAACGAAGGCTGCGAGCGCTTCAGCTTTTATGGGATGCGCAATATCCTTACGCCCTTCCTGATCTCGACCCTGCTGCTGTTCTTGCCGGAGTCCGAGCGCACGGGTGAAGCCAAGCACGTGTTCCACACCTTCGTCATCGGCGTCTACTTCTTCCCGCTGCTGGGCGGCTGGTTGGCCGACCGCTTCTTCGGCAAGTACAACACCGTCTTCTGGCTCAGCCTCGTGTACTGCGCCGGCCATGCCTGCCTGGCCATCTTCGAGGACAACGTCAAGGGCTTCTATCTCGGCCTGGGCCTGATCGCGCTCGGCTCGGGCGGCATCAAGCCGCTGGTGTCGTCCTTCGTGGGCGACCAGTTCGACCAGACCAACAAGGGCAAGGCCAAGCTCGTCTTCGACGCCTTCTACTGGATCATCAACTTCGGCTCCTTCTTCGCCTCGCTCCTGATGCCGCTGTTCCTGAAGAACTACGGCCCGGCCGTCGCCTTCGGCATCCCCGGCATCATGATGTTCATCGCGACCGTCGTGTTCTGGAGCGGCCGCCGCAAGTACGTGCACGTGCCGCCGGCCGGCGCCACGCCGCATTCCTTCACCCGCGTCGCGAAAAGCGCCCTGCTGGCGCAGGCGCCGGGCCAGGGCCGTCCGGGCCTGACCGTCGCCATGATCGGCGTAATCGGCGCGCTCGTCTCGCTGGCGATGTCGCCGCAATGGGGTTTCGTGATCGCGGCCTGCACGGCGCTGGTGCTGCTGCTGGCCTTTGGCAGCATCGGCACCTCGATGCAGCTCGAGCGCGCGCGCGGCCTGCATCCGGACGAGGCGGTCGACGGCGTGCGCGCCGTGCTGCGCATCCTGGTGGTGTTCTCGCTGGTGACGCCGTTCTGGTCGCTGTTCGACCAGAAGGCCTCGACCTGGGTGGTGCAGGCCAATTCGATGGTCACCACCTTCTCCATTTTCGGCAACGAGTTCACGCTGCTGCCGGCGCAGATGCAGGCGCTGAACCCGCTGCTGGTGATGCTGCTCATCCCGTTTAACAACCTGGTGCTGTTCCCGATGCTGGCGAAGCTCGGCTTCACGCCGACGCCGCTGCGCCGCATGACGGCCGGTATCGCCTTCTCGGCCCTGTCCTGGCTGGTGATCGGCACGATCCAGGTGTCGATGGACGCGGGCACCCCGACCTCGATGGCCTGGCAGATCCTGCCGTATGCGCTCTTGACGATGGGCGAAGTGCTGGTCTCGGCCACCGGCCTCGAATTCGCCTACAGCCAGGCGCCGGCCTCGATGAAGGGCGCGATCATGGCCCTGTGGAGCCTGGCCGTCACGGTCGGCAACCTGTGGGTGCTGGTGGTGAACGCGGCCGTCAAGAACGACGCCGTGCTCGGCACCATCGCCGGTTCGGGGGTGAGCGTGATCGCCTTCCAGATGTACTTCTTCGCCGCCTTCGCGCTCCTTGCGGCGATCGCGTTCGGGCTGTACGCGAAGCGTTACAAGATGGTCGACCATTATCGCAGTACGGACGACGCGCAAGCGCCGGCGCCGGTCAAGGCCTGATGCGCTGACTACCCCTCTTCAAACGCCCGCCTAGCGGGCGTTTTTTACTTGCGGCCGCGATTATGTTAATGGACGAACTGTTCCGCGCCGACGAAACGCTTAGTGTGAAGCGCAGCACCAGTCATCACATGAAAGTAGAGAATATGAAAGACGTAAAAGTAGATGTGCGCGTGAACGTCGGCGTCGACGCGGCCAGTGTCGCGATGCTGTTTGCCTCCGCAGCGTGGGCACTGTTCCTGTACAAGGAGCACAAGCAGGCGAAGCTGACCGCCGATGCCCAAGGCCGAACAGTGTCGGCGTAATCAGGTGTGCGCTCCCGGCGCCGTGCGCGGCCGGGCCGCCTGTCCCAGCACATCGCCCCAAATCTGCTGCGCCCACGCGTCGGCATCCGCGCCTTCCTGCGCCGACGGTCGATCCGAGAGGAAGCCGGCGCCGTCGGCCGCCATGCCCTTTTTCGCCGCATCGTAGCGGTAGATCGTCGAGATATGCATCGCCTGGCGGTCGTCGACGAAGCTGTAGCAGGTGTTGGCAAAGGCCGGCGCCGGATCGGGCACTCCGCCCAGCATCAGGTCGACGATGGCGCGCGCGCAGATCTTTGCCTGGGCATTGGCCATGTGCGCCGACTTGGGCAGGTTCGAATCGATCGCGTCGCCGATCACGTGAACGCGCGGCAGCGCGGTCGATTCATAACTGAGAGAGTCCACCGCGCACCAGCGCCCCTCGGCATTGGCCAGGCCGCCCTCCCGGGCAATGCGGCCCGCCCGCTGAGGCGCAATGAAGTTCAGTACATCGGATTTCACGGTATCGAAGATGGTCTTGACGGTCTTGCTCGCCACGTCCACCTGGCGCACTTCGCTGCCCGGCAGGTACTCGATTATGTCCGGATACAGCTCGCGCCAGGCCCGTTCGAACAGGACGCGTTTCGAGGTGATGACGGGATTGGCATCGAGCACCACGACCTTCGAGCGCGGCTTGTGCCGTTTGAGGTAGAAGGCGACTTGGCAGGCGCGCTCGTAGGGCGCGGGCGGACAGCGGTAAGGCTGCGGCGGCACTACGATCGTAAAGACGCCGCCGTCGCGCATGGCCATCAGCTGGCGCTGCAGGTTGCGCGTCTGCGGCCCCGCCTTCCAGGCATGGGGAATGCGCTCCTGCGCGCTCGCCAGCTGCGGAAAGGCGTCGAAGATGAAGTCGATGCCGGGTGCCAGCACCAGCCGGTCGTAGGGCAGTGCTTCGCCGTCCACCACGATGCGCGACTTGTCCGCATCGATCGCCGTGACGCCGCCGCGCAGGAAGCGGACGCCGTGATTCCGACGCAACGGGTCGTAGCCGAAGCTGATGTCGTCCAGCGTTCTCTGGCCGCCCAGCACGCGGTTGCTGACCGGGCAGGAGGTGAAGGCGGCGTGCTGGTCGACGAGGGTGACCTCGATGCGCCCGCCGCTCAGCAGGCGCAGGTACCTGGCCGCCGTCGCGCCGCCGAAACCTGCGCCGACGACGACCACGCGTCCCAGCCTGGCCCGGCCGGCGCCGGCAAGCGTCGGCACCGAGGCCGACGCGGCCAGCGCCAGTTCCAGGAAGGTGCGCCGGCGCATGGCCTCACTCCCATTCCATGAGCGGGTACAGCAGGTTGACGTTGCGCCGGTTGACGGCATCGAAGAGCTGCCAGCGCGCCCGCTCCGAGGCGGCCGCCTGCTCCATCGTCTCCGTCATGTCGGCGCCGTCACGGATGCCGGCGCGTACGTCGCGCAGCAGGATGGTGAGATAGTCGCGCTGTCTGTCCAGCGCCGCGTCCCTATTGCGGGTGACGGGGCCGTGCCCGGGGATGGTCACACCGGCCTTCAGCTTCCTCAGCGATTCCATGGCCGCGAGCCAGCCTGGGACATCGCCGTCGACCGAGGGCGTACGCTCGATGAAGAGCAGATCGCCCGTCCACAAGCTGCCGCTGGCCGCATCGAACACGGTGAGGTCGTTGTCCGTATGGGCCTTCGGCCAGGCGCGCAACTCCAGCTTGCGCCCGCCGAGGTCGAGGCTCAGGCGATCCCCGATGGTCTCGCCCGGCGCGACCACCCTGCTCTCATTGGCCACCTCGCCCAGCTGCTTGTTCAGGCTGCGCAGATACCCGTCGCCGCGTACGGCCAGGGCCTGCGGCAGCCTGGCGTGGCCGATGAAGCGGACACCGGCGCCGGCAAAGGCGGCGTTGCCGAACACGTGGTCGGGGTGTCCATGCGTGTTGATCACATAACGAACGGGCAGTTGGGTGACGCGGCGCAGTGCCTCCTTGAGCGCCATGCCGACGGCGTAGGAGCCGCCCGTGTCGACGACCGCCACCGCCTCGGCGCCGACGATGAAGCCGATGTTGGCGATGTCGCCGTCGTAGCCGTCCTCGAAATCCTTGTGCTGCCCGATGTGCACATACACGCCCGGCGCCACCTGCTCGACTTTCAAGGGCGCCGCGCAGGCATGTGCCGCGGCGGCGCTGGCCAGCAGCCAGGCCAGGCGGAGGAGGCGCCGCATCTAGCCTCCGACGCTGAGCGACTGGCGGAAACTGCCGCCCGCATTGTCGCGAATGGACACTTGCAGCGCGCCCGGCCCGTCAGCGACGAAGCTGAAGCCGATCGAGGGATCTTCGCTGATGCCGATCTGCGTATCGGCCGTCATCACCGGCTTGCCGTTAAACGTGACGTCGATCTTGTCGATGAAAAAAGCGGGCCGGAAGCCATGCGTGTTCAGGTCGCGCTGCAAACCGGTGTACATCGGATGTTTAATAAGGAGCCTGGCCTTGTTGACCTCGCCCCGCTTGAACGGGCCGTCGAGGGCGATCTTCATCTTGCCCGCTGCGGCGATGGCCGCCGCGGCGTCGCCCGTGGCCGGGCCGCCGCAGCCGCCTGAGGCTTTCACGGCGGTCTCGTTCACGTACAGCCGCCCGTCGCTCGCTTCGGCGACCACGTGTACCTGCGAATCCGATTCGAAGCGGATGCGGGTGGCGATCTCCGCCTTGCCGCTTTGCGGATTGAAGTGGAACACCGCCGTCAGCGGTACCGGGTTTTTATCGACGAAGACCGTGACCGACCTGATGTAGCGCGCCGCCGTCATCGGGTGGTCGATGCTGAAGGCGAAGGGCACCTGCTCGCCGCTAGCCGCGCGCGCGGGCGCCGTCAGGCGGACAAAGGGCGCCGGTTCCAGCTTCTTGCCGGGGTAGTAGGACTGCTGTAGCGCCGTCCAGGCCGCGTCCGGCGTCTGGGCCGATGCCCTGAAAGGAGAGGCCGCCAAAGCCAGCGCAACCAGACTATACGAGAGATACCGACGCGCGCTCTGTAGTCGATTTTTCATCAGATCCACCTCCATCCTGGTACGGATGTCCGATTTCATTTCCGAATCGTCTTGCACGGCCGCGAACAGGCTGCGGGCAGCCGCGCCGACAGAACGACTATAGCGCATCCACATTCTGTTGTATGAATCCTATTTTGCACGGCACGAGGCGGCTCAGTGTTCGTCTAGTAAAATTACATCAATAGCAGCACTGATCCGCGTTATTCTTGCGGCTCTGCACTTCGCTCCGTAGCTAAATTACGAGAAAATCCGCGCATGCTCCCTACCGTTCGCATCATCGCCTTTGCCGCAGCCAGCGCTGCCTTCGTCAGCCCGGCGCACGCCGCCATCGCCCTCCAGGCCTGCGACGCTCCTGCCTTCGCCACCGTCCTGCAGGCCGCGCCCGGCAAGCTCGAGGCGCGCGCCGTTTGGCTCGACCGCCGCCTGGCGAAGTGGCCAGGCATGGCTGCCGAGGGCCGCTTCCGTCTTTACCACTCGGCGGCCGGCACGATCGCCGCCGCCGTGGGCGGCAAGGTGCAGAACGCGTCGGGCGCGCTGGAATTGAAGGTGCATGCGGGCGCCATGCCGCCCTCGGCCGCGCAGCGCTTCAAGTACGTCCCGAACGGCCCGGTGCTGGCCCTCGATGAAGCCGACCTGCCGCGCATCGCCCGGCTGCACCGCGAGCAGCTGGTGCTGGTGCGCGAAGACGCCGCCGGCAATGTATTTGCCGCGACGCGCCTGCAGGCTGCCGGCGCCCTCGACGACCTGTACGCCGCCGCGCAGGACATCCCCGACCTGGGCGCCACGCCGCGTCCGGACGGCACCACGTTCAAGCTGTGGGCGCCGACCGCGCAGGGGGCTGCCGTCTGCGTCTACGACAAGGGAAGCGGCCGCGCCCGCGCCATCCATCCGCTCGCCTTCGACGCCCGCACCGGCGCCTGGAGCGCGCAGCTCCCGGGCGATCTCTCCGGCCGCTACTACAAGTACGCGCTCGAGGTCGTCGCCGACGGCGCCGGCCTGGTGCGCAATCTCGTCACCGATCCGTATTCCGTCAGCCTGAACACGGACTCGCAGCGCAGCTATATTGCCGACCTCGACTCCCCTGCCCTGAAACCCGCGGGCTGGGACGCGCACCGCACGCCGGACACCGTCAGGGCGCAGACCGACATGACGGTCTACGAACTGCACGTGCGCGATTTCTCGCGCGACGACGCGAGCGTGCCGGCGCACAAGCGCGGCAAGTACGCCGCCTTCGGCGAAACGAACTCGAACGGCATGCGTCATCTGAACATGCTGGCGCGGGCGGGTATGACCGACATCCACCTGCTGCCCGTCTACGACATCGCCACCGTGCCCGAACGCGGCTGCGCGCTGCCGCAGCCGGCGGGCGCTGCCGACAGCGAAGGCCAGCAGGCGCTGGTGATGAAGACGGCCCATACCGACTGCTACAACTGGGGCTACGACCCCTGGCACTACAACGCGCCCGAAGGCAGCTACGCCAGCGACCCGGAGGACGGCGCGCGCCGCATCGTCGAACTGCGCGAGATGGTAATGCACCTGCACCGTGCCGGCCTGCGCGTCGGCATGGACGTGGTCTACAACCACACCTTCGCCGCCGGCCAGCAGGAAAAATCCGTACTCGACCGGATCGTACCCGGCTACTACCACCGTCTCGACGCGGCCGGCCAGGTCACCCAGTCGACCTGTTGCGACAACACGGCAACGGAAAACGCCATGATGGGCAAGCTCATGGTCGATTCGAGCGTGCTGTGGGCGCGGCACTACCGCATGGATTCCTTCCGCTTCGACCTGATGGGCCACCAGCCGCGTTCCACCATGGAGCGCCTGCAGCAGGCCGTGAACGCCGCCGGCGGCCGCCACGTGCAGCTGATCGGCGAGGGCTGGAACTTCGGCGAGGTGGCCGACGGCGCACGCTTCGTACAGGCCTCGCAACTGTCCCTGAACGGCAGCGGTATCGGCACCTTCAGCGACCGTGCACGCGATGCCGCGCGCGGCGGCGGTGCCGGCGACTCGGGCGAGACCGTCGTCAAGCAGCAGGGCTATATCAACGGCCTGGTCTACGACGCCAACGCCCTGGCGGGCGAGCGGCCGCGCACCGACCTGATGCGCGCGGCGGACATGATCCGCGTCGGCCTGGCCGGCACCCTGCGCAGCTATCCGCTCCTGAACTTCGACGGCGTCACCCGCACGCTCGATCGCATGGATTACGGCGGCCAGCCGGCCGGCTATGCGGGCGCGCCGGGCGAAACCGTCAACTATGTCGAGAACCACGACAACCAGACCCTGTACGACGCCAACGCCCTGAAACTCCCGCGCGCTACCTCCAGCGCGGAGCGCGCCCGCGTGCAGGTGCTGGGCCTGGCGATCAACGCCTTCAGCCAGGGCGTGGCCTATTTCCATGCCGGCTCCGAAATCCTGCGTTCGAAATCCCTCGACCGCAACAGCTTCAATTCGGGCGACTGGTTCAATCGCCTCGACTGGACGTACCGGACGAATCACTTCGGCACCGGCCTGCCGCCCGCGCCCGACAATGCGAAGGACTGGCCCCTGTTTGCGCCGTTGCTGGCCGATCCGGCGCTGCGCCCCGCCCCCGCCGACATCGCTTTTACGCGCGACGCTTTCCGCGACCTGCTCGCCATCCGCGCCAGTTCCACCCTGTTCCGCCTGCGCAGCGCCGACGAGGTGGCGCAGCGCCTGCGCTTCTTCAACGTCGGGCCGCGGCAGGAGCCGACCGTGATCGCCGCCCACCTCGACGGCCGCGGCTACGCCGGCGCCGGCTTCGCGGGGATCCGCTACTTCATCAACGTCGACAAGGTCGCGCATGCCGTCACCGACGCCGCGGCGCGCGGCAAGCGCCTGCGCCCCCATCCGGTGCACAGCGCGGCGCAAGCAGGCGACAAGCGCGCAGCACTGGCGCGCTTCGATGCGGCGACGGGCAGCTTCAGCATCCCGCCGCGTACGGCGGTGGTGTTTGTCGAGGAGTAGAGCGCGATGCGCGTCAGTCCTTTTGCTGCGATTGATTGAGTGCCGCCGACATGGCCTGCGTCAGCGCACTGAGCGTGTAGGGTTTGCGCAGGAACTGCACCTGCAGCGTGTGCAGGCGGCCGGGGTCGACGATATAGCCGCTGGCGAGGACGACCGGCAAATGAGGATGGTGTAGCGCCAGCCAGTTCACGAGGCCGATGCCATCCATACTACCCGGCATCATCACATCCGACAGTACCAGGTCGATTCCGCTGAAGTCGGCTTCGATGGCCGCATCGGCACTGTCGGCCAGAATGATCTCGGCATCGAGCACTGCCAGCAAGGACGACATCGTTTCCGCGACGACCGGATCGTCTTCCACGCACAGGATGCGCACCCCGGCCAGAGAATGCGCTTGCTCTTCCAGCACGGCCGGCTGCGTCGGATCCGCGGTTCCCTCACTGCGCGGCAATAGCATGCCGACCGTCGTCCCGCGCGGCTCGCGGCGAATGAAGGCAAGGCCATGACTCTGGCTGGCGAAACCGTATACCTGGGACAGGCCCAGACCCGTACCCTTGCCGACGGCCTTGGTCGTGAAGAACGGCTCGAAGGCTTCCCGCGCGGTCTTCTCGGACATGCCTTCGCCATTGTCGGTCACGCTGATGCACACGTATTCGCCAGCCAGCACGCCTCCCTCCGGCAGCTGCGCATCGGGCAGGTGATAATTGGATGCGGTCAGCACGATGCGGCCGCTGCCCTGCATGGCGTCGCGCGCATTGCTGGCCAGGTTCAGCAATGCGGCATCGAGCTGCGCCGGATCGACCGAGACGGGCCACAAACCGGGGGAGACCTGCAGGCGCAGGTCGATTCCCTGCCCCAGTGAACCGAGCAGCAGTTCCGAGGCCGCGTTCAGGTACAGCGGCAGGTCGAGGGCGACGTTGTTCAGCGGCTGCCGGCGCGCGTAGGCCAGCAGCTGCTGCGTCAGCGCCGCGCCATGGCCGCTGGCGCGGCGGATGCTGTCGAGCGCGCGTTCGCTGCGCGGATTGGCGTCTTTCGACAACAGCATGCGCAGCAGGGTTTCCGAGCCCGAGATCACTTGAAGGATGTTGTTGAAGTCGTGCGCCACGCCGCCGGTCAGCCGGCCCAGCGATTCGAGGCGGCGCGCCTCGGCCAGCGCCCGTTCCACCCGGCGCCGTTCGCCGATTTCCCGCTCCAGCGATTGCGTGCGTTCGCGTACGGCTTGTTCCAGCGAATCGGCATGCCGCTCCAGTGCCTGCCACTGGTCGCGGACGGCAAATTGCAGCCGGCGCGTGCGCAGGGCCGCACGGATCGACATCAACAGCACCTCGCGCGAGGTCGGCCGTTCGATCAGGGTGATGTTGCCGATGCGCGCCAGGCGCGTGAAGCGCTTGCTGTCGACCTTCGTGCCGCCCGGGCCGGCCAGGGTCAGCACCGGCAGGTCGGACCAGGGCGGCTGGCGCCGCAGGCTGGCATCCATGCCCTCGATCGAGCACTGCTCCAGCCCTTCCTCGGTGACGATCGCGCACCAGGCATCCTCGCCGAGGGCTGCGTAGAAGGCCGCCGCATCGGGACAGGCCCGCACCTGCACGCCTTCTTCTTCCAGCAGCATACGCAGGGTGGCGGCATCGCCTTCGATGGGGGCGAAGACCGCGGCAACGGCGGAGGGCGCGTCAGAAATCAAGTGGCGATACTCCGGAGTCCTTGAGCGGCACACCGATCCGCTCGCCGATGTCGATGCCCGCGTCGGTCAGGTGAAACTCGCGCACGTCGTGTTCGTGGCGGCCATGGCGGCGCTTCAGGATGCAGATGGCCTTGTGGACGACGTTCTCGTGCTCGTAGTAGCGCAGTGAAATGATGTTGTCCGTGATGATGCTGAGCGCGTCCGGTTCCTTCGAGGTATCGAGGCGGGCCGAATGCGCGCCGACGATGATCGACGTCACGTTCATGTTGCTCAGGTAGGAGAACAGTTCGTTCATCTGCAGCAGCAGCGATTTTTCCTCGCGAATCACGTCGAGATAGGAGTTGATGCAATCGATGATGATCAGGCGTGCCCCGCGGTCTTCGACCAGGCGCCGCACGTTCCAGATGAATTCGCCCGGCGAGATGCGCGAGGGATTGACGCGCTGGAGGTAGAACAGGCGCCCCTCGTCGGAAGCGGCGCCCTGGTGCATGTGCTCGACCATGCGCGAACGCAGCGTGACCTCCGACTCATCGAAGGTGAAGTAGCCCACGTGGTAGCCGCTCTCGACCACCGACAGCGCGTACTGGAGGGCCAGCGTGGACTTGCCCGATCCCGAGGGGCCGACCACCATCGTCGAGCTCCCGGCGACGAGCGCCCCGCCGACCATGTGGTCGAGACTGTCGACCTTGCTCAGGATGTCGAGCGCACCGTCGTCACGGTGGTGCTCCTGCGCGATCAGGCTGGGGAACACCAGGATTTCGCTCTTCTTGATCGC
The DNA here is from genome assembly GCF_001424165.1 of Massilia sp. Leaf139. Classification (GTDB taxonomy): domain Bacteria; phylum Pseudomonadota; class Gammaproteobacteria; order Burkholderiales; family Burkholderiaceae_D; genus Telluria. The sequence goes on along the minus strand of NZ_LMOJ01000024.1, from coordinate 185,598 downwards.
ATAGTCATGCCAGCCGGTCTGGAAGTCGCCGCCGCGCAGCTTGACCACGCGCAGCCGGCGCCGCGTCGCGCCGAAGCTGCGTTCGAGCTGCTCGAGCGTGACGACGCCGTGCACCGCGCTTTGCAGCTCGAATTCGCCGCCGTCGGAAGTGAGATCGTCGAGCAGCACCACCGTCGCATCGAACGTGGCCAGGCGCTGGCGCAGGTCGATGATCTGGCGCCGGTAGTGGGCGCTGTCGCGCGCCAGCAGGCGCACCTCGACCATCGAATCGATGACCACGCGCTTGGCGCCGCTATGGGCGATGCGATCGGCGATGCGCGCCACCAGGGCCGACAGCTCGGTATCGGTCGGCAGCAGGATGGTCTGCGAGGACGTGGTGTCCGCCGACATTGGCATGATCTCTTCGATGACGATACCGTCCAGGTTCCAGCCGTGGCTGCGCGCGGTGGCGGTCAGTTCTTCCCGGCTCTCCGACAGCGTCAGGTACAGGCATTCGTCCCCGACCGAAACGCCGTGGATCAGGTAGCGCAGGCCGAAGGTGGTCTTGCCGGTTCCCGGCCTGCCCTCGATCAGGTGCACGCGTTGACGGATCAACCCGCCTCTCAGGACGGCGTCGAGTTCCGGAATTCCGGTCTGGATTCGTTCGATATCGGCCTGCATGACTGCTCCTTGCTTGAATATGGCTGACGCTGCCGTCGTCGGCACTGTTGAAAAAATTATAAAACATGCAAAAAACCTCGATTGTGGCCTGCATAACAGAGCGGCACGATCGGCTGGCCGACCGCTTTCGGCGAGCAACACCCGGCAAGCGGCGTAGCCCCGGGGACTGAAGTATGATTGGAAGCGTCACGCTTCCGATCAGAGAGGCGGATACCCAATCGCGATAATTGAGGAGACACCGCAATATGTCCGAACGCCCCGCCGACTTCTGGCCGCGCGCCCTGCCGCGCCACCTGACCATCCCCGCCACCAACCTGTTCTTCAACCTCGAGGTCTCGGCCGCGCGCTACCCCGACAAGCCGGCCGTCGTGTTCTACGACACCTCCCTCACCTATGCCGAACTGAAGGACGAGGCCGAGCGCGTGGCCGGCTTCCTGCAGGCCGAATGCGGCGTCAAGCAGGGCGACCGCGTCCTGCTCTACATGCAGAACAGCCCGCAGTTCATCGTCGCCTACTACGCGATCCTGCGCGCCAACGCGGTGGTGGTGCCGGTCAATCCGATGAACCTGACCGAAGAACTGCGCCACTATGTGGGCGACACCGGCGCCACCACCATCTTCGCGCCGCAGGATCTGTATGCGCAGGTCGCACCGCTGTTGGAGCAGGGTCTGCGCCACGTGCTGCTGGCGGCCTATTCGGATTACGTCACCAGTCTTACCGACCTGAATGTGCCGGACGTCGTGCGCGGACGGCGCCGCGCCATCGAGGACGCCGGCGTGGTGCTCTGGCACGCCATGCTGGCACGCGGCTGCCGGCCCGGCCCGCTCACCGCCGGGCCCGACGACCTGGCCGTCATGCCCTACACCTCGGGCACCACCGGCCTTCCCAAAGGCTGCATGCACACCCACCGCAGCGTGATGTACAACGCCGTGGCCGGCGTGCAGTGGTTCGGCGCGCAGCAGGATTCAATCGCCCTGAGCGTACTGCCGCTGTTCCACGTGACGGGCATGCAGGGCGGGATGAACGGGCCGATCTTCATTGGCGGCACCGTCGTGCTAATGGCGCGCTGGGATCGCGACACCGCGGCCGAATGCATCCGGCGCCACCGTATCAACGCCACCCAGCTCATATCCACGATGGTGATCGACCTGCTCTCGAGCCCGCGCATCGACGAGTACGACCTGTCGAGCATCACGCGCCTGTCCGGCGGCGGCGCGGCCATGCCCGACGCCATCGCCCAGAAGATGCACGACCTGCTCGGCATCGATTACGTCGAGGGCTACGGCATGTCGGAGACCATCGCGCCGACCCACATCAATCCGAGCGAGCGCACCAAGAAGCAGTGCCTCGGCATTCCGATCCAGGACGTCGACGCGCGCGTGATCGACGCCGGCACGCTGCAGACGCTGCCCGTTGGCGAGACCGGCGAAATCGTCGTCCATGGCCCGCAGGTGATGCTCGGCTACTGGAACAATCCGGAGGCGACGGCGGACGCCTTCGTCGAGATCGACGGCAAGCGCTTCCTGCGTACCGGCGACATCGGCAAGGTCGACGAGGACGGCTACTTCTTCATGACGGATCGCCTGAAGCGCATGATCAATGCCTCCGGCTACAAGGTGTGGCCGGCCGAAGTCGAAGCGCTGATGTACCGCCATCCGGCGATCAGGGAGGTGTGCGTGGTGTCCAGCCAGGACGCGCGCCGCGGCGAGACGGTGAAGGCGGTGGTCGCGCTGAAGGACGGCTTCGCCGGCCGCGTGACGGAAGGCGAGATCATCGACTGGGCGCACCAGAACATGGCGGCCTACAAAAGCCCGCGCATCGTGGAGTTTCGCGAAACGCTGCCGAAGTCGGCGACGGGTAAGGTGCAGTGGCGTTCGCTGCAAGGGTAGTATCGTGGCGACGCGAAACGACGGATTCACGCAGCGCGCAGTTGGACATATCAGGATGCGCCGCTAGCCATGCTCTCCCACGCCTACCTGCTCGAGGTCAGCCTGAAACCCTCGGCCGCCGCGCACGCGGCGGGTTTCCCCTTCACGCTACCCGTCGTGCGTTCGCTCGGCCGGCTCGCCATGCACCCGCAGGTCACCTTCCTGGTGGGCGAAAACGGCTCTGGAAAATCGACGCTGCTGGAAGCGATTGCGGTGGCACTGGGTTTCAATGCCGAAGGCGGCAGCCGCAATTTCCATTTTTCGACCCACGCTTCGCATTCGACGCTGCACGAACATCTGCGTGTGGCGCGCGGCATCAAGCCGCCGCGCGACGGGTTCTTCCTGCGTGCGGAGAGCTTCTTCAATGTGGGAACGGAAATCGATCGGCTCGACCGGGAACCCGGCGGCCCGAAAATCATCGACTCATTCGGCTGCAAGGCCCTGCACGAACAGTCGCATGGCGAAGCCTTTCTGTCGCTGTTCATGGAACGCTTCGGCAGCAACAGCCTGTTCCTCCTCGACGAACCGGAGGCGGCGCTGTCGCCGCAGCGCCAGCTCGCCATGCTCAGCCGCCTGCACGACCTGGTCGAGAACGGCAGTCAGTTCGTCATCGCCACCCATTCGCCGATCCTGATGGCCTATCCGAACGCGCTCATCTACGAATGCGGCGAGCGCGGCATCCACCCGATCAGGTATGAGGAGACCGAGCACTATCGGGTGATGCACGATTTCATCGCCAACCCGCAGCGCATGCTCAAGGTGCTGATGAACCGCTAAGGCTAGCCACGGGCAAGGTGCAATGGCGTTCGCTGCCGGGCTAGCGCTCGATCGCCGGTACGGAGCGCACGAAGCCTTATTCCATCAGGCCGACTCAAACTCCAGCATATGGCCGCGTTCTTTGAACTCGGCCTGAATCCCGTCGACGATGGTCTTGATGTCGGCCTCGGAGATCGGCTGCTTTGCCGTCTTCGGCTCCCAGTAGTCGATCTGGTCGAGATAGACGACGAAACCCAGGCGCTTGTTTTCGGGGAAAAGCATTTCGCCCGGTATTGCCGCCATCTTCTCGCCGAGCTGGACGTGGATATGGCCGCGATCGATATTCAGGATCATGAACGTACTCCTTATAAGGGAACTGCACGCAAGCCGGGTGTGTCTTCACCCGGAGACGGTGAGCCTGGCGCTTAGGCCAGATCCACCGGTGGCTACGTACTGTTCCCGAATTTGGAAGTCAGAGCATTGACCCTGCTGAATCCTATACGCGATGCTGCCAGTTTGCGACAGCCTGTCGCCGGCTCTACCTCGGCAAGTCAGGCCCGCTTGGCCGCCTTGCGGGCGCGCAGGTGCTTCCACACCGCGTAGTCGCCGACCAGGAACAGGCCCAGGAAGAACGGCAGCTTGTACCAGTGATCCGACGAGACGTGATAGCTGCCGACGAAGGAGACGGCGATACACAGCACGCCGATCGCGAGCGTCAGTTTGTCGGAGAGCTTGGCAGGTGACTTCGTTTTCAACTTCATTCCTTTTGATGGTCGGTGCACGCTGCCGGCCCGTGCCGGGTGCGCTGCCGCATTATCGCAAAGCGACTGCGGTCGGGGGAGAAACCGGACGCATTTATTTCGCGTCTTTCAACGCACCCGGATCAGCTTGCTCCCCTGCTCGAGCATGGGTCTTCACACGTCCAGGTGCGAAATGAGCAGCTTCCTCGCCTCGATATCGCCGTCCTGCCCCGCCTGCGCGCCCAGCGAGATGCCTACCGCCATGATGTCGATCAGGAGCAGCTGGAGGATGCGCGAAATCATCGACAGGAAGGTGGTGCTGTCCTCGGCATGGTCGACCGCGAGGCAGACGTCCGCCTTCTTCGCCAGCGCCGATTTGCTGCTGGTGATGGCGATCACGCTGGCGCCGGCGCGGCGGGCGGCGTCCACCGCGGACAGCAGCTCGGGCGCCTGCCCGGCCGTCGAGATGGCGATGACGACGTCGTTCGGTTTCAGCAGTTCTGCGGCGAGCTGGAACAGGTGGGCGTCGCCGTGGGCCGTGGTCGGAATGCGGAAGCGGAAGAACTTGTGCTGCCCATCCAGCGCCACGACGCGCGCGTTACCCATCGCGTAGAACTCGACCTTGCCGGCATTGCGCAGCAGCGCGATCGCGCGGTCGATTGCATGCACGTCCAGGCCGTCGCGGAATTTCAGGATCGCGGAGACCGTGTTGTCGATCACCTTGGCGGACAAATCGTGGGTGCTGTCGCTCATGCGCACCTGGCTGTGGCGCACGGGGATCGAGCCGGTCAGGCTTCCCGCGAATTTCAGCTTGAATTCGGCCAGGCCCTGGAAGCCGAGCGAGCGGCAGAAGCGGATCACGGTCGGCTGGCTCACGTCGGCCAGGCGCGCGATCTCCGCGATCGGCTCCGACAATACCTTGCGCGGATGCTCGAGCACGAGCGCGGCCACGCGCTGCTCGGCCGGCGAGAGTTCGTGCTGCAGGTGCTGCACGCGCTCCATCAGCGTGTTGGCGCCGCTGCGACCGCGCAGGTGTTCGGACAGGATCGTCGACACGCCGCGCAGGGCGGGATTGGGCGTCATGATCACATAGGTCGGGATCTGGGCCAGGTAGTCGGTGAAGCGCCCTTTCGCCTCGAAGCGGGCGCGGAACGGCGATGTCGCGAACCACTGGGCGATGCGCGGAACGATGCCGCCGCCGATGAAGATGCCGCCGAAGGCCCCGAGCGTCAATGCCAGGTTGGCGGCCGCCCCGCCCAGCATGCCGGCGAAGCATTCGAGCACTTCGAGGCAAAGCGCGTCCCCTTCGTCGAGGGCGCAGGCCACGATCTCGGCGGCCGTGCGGCTTGGCGCTTCGACGCCGTTGCGTTCGGCCAGCGCGCGGTAGATCAGTTCCATGCCGGGGCCGGACATGATGCGCTCGTTCGACACGTGCGGCCACTCGCGCCAGGCGTATTGCAGGATCGCGAATTCGCGCTCGTCGCTCGGCGCGAAGTTGACGTGGCCGCCTTCGCTGCCGAGGGTGACGAATCCGTCCGCGGTCGGGATCACGCCCGAGACGCCAAGGCCGGTGCCGGCGCCGAGCACGCCCGCCACCGCGTGCGGCTGGGCCTTGCCCGGGCCGACCTGCAGCACGTCGCCCGCCTGCAAGCCCGGCAGCGCCATCGCCAGCGCCGTGAAGTCGTTGACGATGACGAGGGTCGACCAGCCCATCGCACGGCGCACCTCGTCAGTCGAGAAGCGCCAGTCGCGATTGGTCATGCGCACCAGGTCGCCGCTGACCGGATTGGCCATGGCAAAGGCCGCGTGCGTGATGCGCTCGCCCTTCTGCTCGAACCAGGGCGCCAGGTAGGCGTTCAGCAGCGGCACGATGCCGCTGTAGTCGTCGCAGCGCAGCACCGCCGTCTGGCGGAATACGCCGGGGGCGGTCTCGAGCGAGAAGCGGGCGTGGGTGGCGCCGATGTCGGCCAACAGGCGCGGGCCATCGGCGTAGGAGGCACGGCTGGATTTTTGTTCGGTGTCTGGTTCGGTGATCATCGCGGCTTGGTTCCCACGCCTGAAAGCTGGGCTACGTCATGAGCCGCAAGGATAGCATTGTTTGAATGCTACCAGATGCCTCCATTCGCACCATCGGGAGTGCCTGACATAATCGCCAGGGCGAGGCGCTGCAACGCAGCCCTGGTGATTTTGTCAAGCACTCCTAGCCTTCCTTGCGGTCGCAGGCGTGGGTGCTGCCCTCCTTGTCGAAGGCCGTCACGTTGGTCACCTGGCCGGCGCCGTCGTACATGACGCTGATCCGGCGCTCTTCCGGCAGCACCAGGATCAGTCCCGCGGTACTGCCCGCGTCGTCGAAGACGAAGCTCTCGTTGACCGCCTCGCGCATGTCGAAGCGGGCGTCGCCGACCTTCAGGACGCCATCGGACAATTCGACGGCGAGATCGCGCCGCACCAGCAGGTTGCTGGTGTCGAGACAGCTGACGGCCTGCTTCTTGCCGTTCAGGAGTTTGCCGAGCGAGAGGTAGAGCGGCTGGGCGTTCAGCTTCTCGATGCCGGCGGCATTGCTGCATACGAGGCCGACGTCGTCGCGCGAGAGGCTGGCATAGCTGCCCTCGCCCGCCTTGCCGGTCTGGAGCGTCAGCATGCCGGCCTTGTCGTCGTCGACCGAGAACATGGCCATCGTGTTGTACTGGCCCTTGTCGTCGCGCGTGCGCATCAGCATGGTCTTCTTCGCCATGGTGAAATCGACGGCCATGCCGGCGGCCGAGGCCTTGCCGTCCGCGCCGACCGTGATCGCGGCATCCATCTTGCGCGCATCCGGCATGCGCGTGCAGGCGCCGCTGTAATTGCCGGCGACGAAGGGGCCGACCACCGGCCAGTAATTCATCTTGGGCGCAGGCGCCGCGTCAGCGGACGCATCGCCTTCGGCCTGGCCCTCGGCGGCGGCCTGCTGTTCAGCCTGGGCCTGGTCGCCTTCGGTGTCGTCCTTCTTGCTGCAGGCGCCCAGCAGCAGGGCCAGGCTCAGGGCAGAAAACAGGGCAGTGCGACGGATCATAAATACTCCTTGAGGACGGGAACCGTACGCTAGCACGAAAGTTAAATTTTTCGCAACTATCAGTTCACCTATTTTCGCAGCCGCCGCGCAGCCTGCACGGCCGGCGTATCGCCCAGCGGCAGCAGCGCGGCGCTGCGCGCCAGCGTGCGCACCAGGGTCGCCTCGCCCGGGCGCAGGCCCTGCCCTTCGAGCTGCGGCAGCGAGCGTACCGGCTCCGGGACGAGTGCCACGGCGGCGCGCACCAGCAGCCGCTGAACCGGGCGCATCGGCGCGGGCACGATCGGCGTGTCGGTCATGATGCGGATGAAGTCGGCGAGGATGTGCGATCCCTCCAGCGTCGGCGCGGTCGCGGCCAGCAGCGCTTCCCACGCGGCCCACGAACGCAGCGCACCGCTCGCGCCGTACAGGCGCGCCGAGGGTTCGGCTTCGATGAATGCGGCGTCCTTTTCGCGCGCCGACAGGGGCCGCACATAGCGGTGATAGGCCTCGACGAACCCGAACACGGCGGTGGCCTGCACCCAGTCGAGCAGGCGCGGATCGTTGGCGCGGTAGGGCATGCCGTCGGGCGTGAGGCCCTGCACGCGCTCGTGCACCCGCACCACCTGCGCGATCATCTTCTCCGCCGCCGAGCGCGGGCCGTACACCGTCATCATGGCGGCAAAGCCGGTACGCCGCAGGCGCAGCAGCGGGTCGCGCTGGAAGCCGCCCCCGTTCCATACGCCCGCGCGCACCGAGGGTTCGGCCAGCTCGAGCAGCACGGCCGTCACGCCGCCGACGAACAGCGCAACCGGATTGGCGAACACCTGCCAGGAGATGCCGTCCGCCGGCGCGAGCGCGAGTTCGCCGCGCGGCTGGCTGAAGTCGAAGGCCATGCCCGGGGGCGGCCGCATCAGTTCGCGTATGGTCTCGAGCATCGGCGCCTCCGGCCGGCAAAGGCCTTACTTCGCCGCCAGCCCTTTCAGGAGCGCCGCGTGGAAGGCCTTCGGATCCTGCATCTGCGGCGCGTGGCCCATGTCCGGGAAGCTCACCAGCGTCGCTTTCGGAATCGCCTTCGCCGTCCGTTGCGCCAGCTCCGGATAATTGCCCAGCTTCGGCCGCAGCGCTTCGGGCGCGGCGTCCTTGCCGATCGCGGTGCTGTCCTTCAGGCCGATCAGGAGCAGGGTCGGCATCGTCAACTGCGGGAATTCGTAGACCACCGGCTGGGTATAGATCATGTCGTACAGGAGCGCCGAATTCCAGGCCACGATGTCCTTGCCCGGCCCGCGGTACATCCCGGCCAGCATCTGCACGGGCGGTTCGTATTCGGGCTTCCACTGGTTGACGTAATAGGTCGCCTTCTCGTAGTTGCGGATCTTATCGGCCGTGGTCTGCAGCTCGCGCTGGTACCACTTGTCGACGCCCAGCGAAGGCACGCCGAGTGCCTTCCAGTCTTCCAGGCCGATCGGATTGACCAGCACCAGCTGCTCGGTCTGCTGCGGGAACATCAGGCCGTAGCGCACGGCCAGCATGCCGCCGGTCGAATGGCCCATCATCGTGACCGGCCCCTTCACGCCGATCGACTCCAGCAGCGCACGCGTGTTCTCGGCCAGCTGCTGGAAGCTGTACTGGTAATGCCGGGGTTTGCTCGACTTGCAGAAGCCGATCTGATCGGGCACGACGACGCGGTAGCCGGCGTCGCTGAGCGCCTTCATGCTCGCGTCCCAGGTCGCGCCGCAGAAGTTCTTACCGTGCAGGAGCACGACGGTACGGCCATTGGCTTTACCGGTTGGCGCGATGTCCATGTAGGCCATGTGCAGCTTCGCGCCTTGCGAGGTGAAGCTGAATTTCTGGACGGGCGCGGGGTAAGTAAACCCTTCGAGCTCGGGGCCATAGGCCGGTTCGTCGGCGGCGTGGGCGGCGCCAAGGGAGGCCAGGGACAAGGCAAGAATGGCGGCAAGGTGGACAGGTCGGACGGTCATGGCGGGCATCATGGTCTCGCAAGGGATCGGACGAAAGAAGTCTAGTCGAGATCAGAAATCCGTGCCGCCCCGGCACATCCTGCCGCGCTCCCAGGCGCCGCCGTTCAGCCGATCGCCTTGCGCGCCAACGCCGTATCGTCGGAGAACAGGCCGTCGATGCCCGTCTCCAGGTAGCGCCGCATCTCGGCGATCGATCCCGCCTCGTTGCGCGCGTTCGGCCCGGCGCCGTCGCGGAAGTCGGCCGCCAGGAAGGCGTTCTCGGGCCGGAAGGTCCAGGCCACCACCTGCAGCCCGGCGCGGTGCGCGTCCACGACCAGCGTGGTCGGCGCCGCCAGGCGTTCGTCCGGGCCCAGTGGAATCACCGCGCGGCTGATCGGCGCGACGACGTCGGCATAGCGCGCCACCTCGCGCAGGCCGGCGGCCGACACCATCTCGCCATAGGTCAGGCTGCCGTTCGCCAGCGCCACGTCGGCCGGCCGCAACGCGTCGCTGCGCCCGCCCGCGATCACGAGCTGGGCCAGGCGGATGTGGGTGGAGCGGCCGAGCAGCTTGCGCAGCGCCTTGAGGTTGGCCGTCTCGAACGACTGCACGGTGACGGGCGCGCGCCGCGTATAGGCGTGCCCGTTCAGGGTCGCGACCAGGCGCTCCTCCAGCGCCAGTCCCGCGCCGGCGAACCAGGTCGAGTGCTTCAGCTCGGGGATCAGCCCGATGCTGCGCCCGCGCGCGGCCGACTCGGCGGCGACGAAATCGATCATCTCCTCCAGACTGACGAGCTGGAACTGGCCATCATGGGCGGCGCCGCGCATCTTCGGCAGGCGCTCCACCGCACGCAGCGTCTTGAGTTCGGCGAAGCTGAAGTCGGAGACGAACCAGCCTTCGTGCGCCTGGCCGTCGATCGTCTTGCGCGTCTTGCGGCGCGCAAACTCGGGGCGGCTGGCCACGTCGGTGGTGTCGGTGATGGCGTTCTCGTGGCGCGCGACCAGCACCCCGTCCTTCGTGCAGACGAGATCGGGTTCGACGTAGTCGGCGCCGTCCTGGATCGCTTTCGCATACGCGGCCAGCGTATGCTCGGGATACAGGGCGCTGGCGCCGCGGTGCGCGTACAGCGCCGGCGCCGCCTTCCGATCCAGGCGCGACGCAGTCTTCTGCGCCCCTGCCAGACCAGGCCAGGCCGCCAGCGCGGCGCCGCTGGCGAAGCCACGCAGCAGCAGGCGGCGCGCGGCGCCGGCCGGGTAGATCGGGTTCATCAGATGTCCGCCTTCACGGTCAGGAAACCCATGCGCGGCGGGATCGGGTAGGTGGCGTAGCTGCCGCTCGCCTGCCCCACGTTCGGCTGCAGCACACCCTTGCGGTCGGCCAGGTTCGTCACGTTCATGCTCCAGCGCATGTTTTTCAGGAAGCCCGTCGAAAACGGCACTTTACCCGAGACGTTCAGGCCGAGCAGGAAGTAGCTCGGTACGGAGAGGTCGTTGGTATAGGTGGCGTAGCGGCGGCCGACGAAATCGCCCGACAGCGCGATCTCGAGGTCGGCGCCCGGCTTGAAGGTGGCGACGAACTTGTTCATCCACTTCGGCGTGTTCGGCACCGTCTTGCCCGCGGTCGGCACCACGGTGGTGCCGGACAGGTAGCTGTCTTCATAGGTCGAGCGGTTGTAGGACACGGCGTCGTAGAAGCTGAACATGCGCCCGAAGTGGAAGGTGCCGCCGAGGTCGACGCCGTCGGTCTTGACGCTGCCGACGTTCGACAGGATGGTGGTGCCGCCGGCAAAGGAGGTGATGATCGGGTTCGAGCTGATCGCCAGCTGGCGGTCGTCGAAGTCCACGTGGTACAGCGTCGCCTGGCCGTCGAAGGCGCTCAGCGGGCCAAGGTCGAGCACGCGCGAATCGCGCAGGCCCAGCTCGTAGGTCACCGAAGTTTCGGGCTTGGCCGTGGCCTTGAAATAATCGAAGGCGGCCTGCGAGGACAGGCTCCACGGCGAATTGCCGCCGCCGCCGTAGGTCACGAACTGGCGCATGTTCTTCTGGACGTTGGCGAACAGCTGGCCGGTGCTGGAAATGTCCCAGCGCGCGCCCACCTGCGGCAGAAACCATTTCCTGGTCGTGATCTTCCCTTCCGGCAGGCCTTGCGAGCCACCGCTGAGCGTGGCCGGCAGCTGCTGTACGGGGAAGATGCCCTCGGCGAATTGCAGGCTCGACTTGAAACCGCCCTGCAGCGTCAGATCCGGGCGCAGCTTCCATTCGTCCTGCAGGTGGAACTGGACGACCTTGTTGTCGATGTCGCTGCCGTACTGGGTAATGAGCGGATTGCTCGGGCGCTGGTAAGGCGTGCTCGGGTTGTTGACGTCGAGCGCATACCAGCGGCGGTAGGCGCCCGAGTTGTTATGCTCGAACCAGAGCCCGGTCTGGATGCGGTGCGCGCCCAGATCCCAGCGCAGGGTCGACATCGCACCCTGGCGGTTGATCTTGTACTCGGTGGTGCGGGTCGCGTAGCCGGAATTGCCGAACACCGTCTTCAGATCCTGATTCGGATAATAGGCCCGGAACAGCGCCGGCAGGCCGGCCTGGTTGATCGGGCCGGCCACCACGCCGACGCCGTCGTTGTGGTGGAAGTAGTACTGGTTGCTCCAGGTGAGCTCGTCGTTCAGGTAGGCGTCATACTTCACGTAGGCCAGCTTGTCGGTGCGCTGGGCGTCGCTGTAGTAGTTGCGGAAGTTCGCGCCCACGGCCGCGGGCGGCGCGCCGTTGCGGTCGAGGTAGGCCAGCGCGGCGGCGAAGTCCGGATACAGGAAAGGCCGCGTGTAGGGCGCGGCGAGGCCGGCCTGGTGCAGGGTCGAATCCTCGTTCGGCTCGATCTTGTCCGACCAGTCGGCGAAGATCGTCAGCTTGCCGTGCTCTCCCTGGTGAACGAACTTGGCGTTGACCTGGTCGTTGCTCTGGCGGCCGTTGAAATCCCAGGCCTTGGCTTCGTGGTGCAGGCCAGAGATGTACAGGCTGCTGCCGCCGCCCAGGTCGCCCGAATCGAAGCGCACGAAGCTGCGGCTGGCCTTGTGGCTGCCGACGGTCTGCTGCAGGTTGACGTTGCGGCGGTCCAGCGGATCGCCCGAATAGGTTTCGATGGTGCCGCCCAGGTTGCTGGTGGACGGCGTGCCCAGGTCGCCGGCGCCGGTCGACAGCACCACGCTGCGCACGTTCTCGCTGGTGAGGGCGCGCTGCGGCGCCAGGCCGTTGTAGTTGCCGTACTGCTGGTCGCCCAGCGGCACGCCGTCCATCGTGTAGCCGAGCTGCTGGCCGTTAAAGCCGTGCACGAACAGCGACAGGTTCTGCTCGTTGTTACCCCACGGGTCGGCCGTCTGGAAGCTGACGCCGGGCAGCGCCTGCAAGGCCTTCAGCGGATTCACACCCGGCATCACCTTCTGCACCTCGGCGCCCGACATGGCCACCGTGGAGCGGGTCTTGCGGGTCGAGATCTCGACGGTGGCGACGGCGCCCGCCGCCACGCTGCTCTCGACCGCCGCGGCATCGGGCGCGGCCGGCGTGTCTTCGGCAGGCGCGGCCTGCGCCAGCGAGACGCACAGGGCGGAGGCGGCGAGTGCAATGCGGGATGGACGCAGGATCGTACGGCTGGACTTCAGGGTGACATTCATCGGGCAAGGTTTCGGTCAGTTGAGGTGACCGAAAGAGTAAGCTTGCCAGATGACTAAGCCGTGACGTTCGCGTGACGGATTGATGACGGCGCCGGCCGGTAAAACCGTGGTCGAGGCCATCGGCCTCGCCCCCTACTCCTGCCCGATCAGCACCACCGTGTTACGCGCATCGAACTGCACCTTGCCGCCCTTGACGACGGCGGTCTTGCCCGAATACCAGTCGCGCACGGTCTGGCCGTCCAGGAAGACGCCCGCCACCGGCACGGCCGTCGGCTTGTCGAGCGGCAGGCCGAGCGCGACCACCACGCGGTCGCTGATCTCGCCCTGCTCCCAGGTGCGCTTGAAGGTGTAGGGGTAGTGCTGGATCATGCGGTGCACGCCCGCGCCCACGGCGGGATGCGCCTGGCGGAAGCGGCCCAGCTTGGCCCAGTGCTCGCGCACGTCGGCCACGCGGTTCAGGCCGCGCTGGGCGTTCGATGCCAGCTCGTCCCAGTTCATGAAGGAGCGCAGCGTGGCGTCGCCTTCGGCGCCTTCGATGTTCAGCAGGCGCGCGGTCTCGTCGCCGTAGTAGATCTGGGCGGCGCCCGGCGCCAGCAGCAGTTTATTCGCCGTCTCGTAGGGACGCTGGCGCAGCGCGTCGTAGGGTTGGCCATCGTCGTGCGAACTCAGGTAGTTCAGCACGGACGTGCCCTTCATCGGCCCCTCCAATGCCTTCGAATACTTGCTGAACAGGGTCTCGTAGGATTCGACCGCATCCGTCTTCATCGCGAAGTTGATCATGCTGTCGAAGCCCTGGGCCGGATAGTCGACCGTCATGCCGCCGAGGTCGAAGGCGCGGGCGTGCCCGATGCCGTAGTTGTAGACCTCGGCCGTCATGTAGAACGGCAGGTCGCCCAGTTTTTTGCCCGGGTTCGCCTTCTTCCAGTCTTCGAAGGCGGCGCTCGCGACCTTCTTGAGCTCTTTCCAGACACCCGGCTCGGTGTGCTTGACGGTGTCGGCGCGGAAGCCGTCGATGCCGTACTTGCGCACCCAGTCGGCATGCCATTTCATCAGGTAGTAGCGCGGCGCGCGCGGGTAGCCGGTGCGCTTGAAGAAGGCGTCCAGCTCCTGCACCTCGCGCTCGTAGCGCCCTTCCTTCTTCCACTTGGCCACCAGGGCGGGCGGCAGCGCCACCGGCTTGTCGCTCTCGGTGCGGATGTCCGGCAGGTTCTTCACCAGCGTGCATTCGATCGTCGTGCGCGCATCTTTATAGGTGCAGACCGGGCCGGTACGCACCCAGTCCGCCGGCCATACCGGGTCGGCTTGCGTGACGGGGCCGGTGTGGTTCATCACCACGTCGAACAGCACGCGCAGGCCGTTGGCGTGGGCCGTGTCGATCAGGGTACGCAGCTCCGCCTCGGTGCCGAGGTTGGCGTCGATGGCGGTGAAGTCGCGCGCCCAGTAGCCGTGAAAGCCATAGCTTTTACCGGTGCCCTCGTCGGTGCCGGCATGGATCTGCTCGACCGGCGGCGTGATCCACAGGGCGGTCACGCCCAGTTCGTGAAAATAGCCCTCCTTGATCTTCGCCGTGACGCCGGCGAAGTCGCCGCCCATGAAACCGCGCAGCTTGGCCGCATCCTCCTTGCGCCCGTAGGCGTGGTCGTTACCCGGGTTGCCGTTGTTGAAGCGATCCGTCAGCAGGAAGTAGACGGTCGCGTTCTCCCACACGAAGGGTTTGCTCGGCCCGGCCCAGGGCGCGGGCGCCGCATGGGCAGCGGTGGAACCAAGGGCGAACAGCAGAGAGGCGGCAAGTGCGGGTAGTTTCATGGAGTTCCTGTAAGAGTGGATCAGGTGATGACGCTCGGCTGCTGGCGGCCCGTGCGCTGGCGCAGGCCGGACACGTTCTCGGCGATCGTGATCAAGCCTGACAAGGCTTCCTGGGTGTCTAGATGGTGGCGCGCCGGATCGGCCTCGTAGCGTTCGAGATAGAGGCGGACGGTGGCGCCTTCGGTGCCCGTGCCCGACAGGCGGAACACGATGCGCGAGCCGTCGCTCATGACGATGCGCACGCCCTGCTTCGAGGCGATCGATTTGTCGACCGGGTCGGTGTAGACGAAATCGTCGGCCAGCGCGACGCGGTAGTCGCCCAAGGTCTGGCCGGCCAGGGTCGAAAGCCGCTCGCGCAGCGCCGTCATCATGGCATCGGCGGCGCCGGCGTCGACGGCTTCGTAGTCGTGGCGCGAATAATAGTTGCGGCCGAAACGCGCCCAGTGTTCGCGCACGATCTGCTCGACCGGCTTGCCGGTGGCGGCCAGCATGTTCAGCCAGAACAGCACGGCCCACAGACCGTCCTTCTCGCGCACGTGATCGGAACCGGTGCCATAACTCTCCTCCCCGCACAGCGTGACCATGCCGGCGTCCATCAGGTTGCCGAAGTACTTCCAGCCGGTCGGGGTTTCGAAGCAGGAGATGCCGAGGGCCTCGGCCACGCGGTCGGCGGCGGTCGACGTCGGCATGGAGCGCGCGATGCCCTTGATGCCGGCCGCGTAGCCCGGCGCCACGGTGGCGTTGGCGGCGATGATGGCCAGGCTGTCGGATGGCGTCACCGCGATGCCGCGCCCGACGATCATGTTGCGGTCGGCGTCGCCGTCGGAAGCAGCGCCGAGCTGGGGCGCGTCGGGGCCGTTCATCAGCGCGATCAGCTCGGCCGCGTTGACCGGGTTCGGATCGGGGTGGTGACCGCCGAAGTCCTCCAGCGGCTCGCCGTTGATGACGGTGCCGCTTGGGGCCCCGAGCACGCCTTCGATGATCGCTTTCGCATACGGGCCGGAGACCGCGCTCATGCCATCGAATTTCATGGTGAAGCCGCGCGCGAACAGGGCGCGGATGGCATCGAAGTCGAACAGGCGGCCCATCAGCTCGGCGTAGTCGGCGACCGGGTCGATGACTTCGACCCGCATGCCTTCGAGGGTGCTGCTGCCCAAGGCGTCGAGATCGACGGGCGGCGCGTCGCTGATGCGGTAGGAAGACAGCGTTTGGGTATGGGCGTAGACCGCTTCGGTGATGCGTTCCGGGGCCGGGCCGCCGTTCTCGATGTTGTACTTGATGCCGAAGTCGCCATCCGGGCCGCCCGGATTGTGGCTGGCCGAGAGCACGATGCCGCCGAAGGCGCCGTGCTTGCGGATCACGCAGCTCACCGCCGGGGTCGAAAGGATGCCGCCGCGCCCGACCAGCATGCGCGCCACGCCGTGAGCCGCGGCTATGTGCAGGATGGTCTGGATGGCCTGGCGATTGAAGTAGCGGCCGTCGCCGCCGAGCACCAGGGTGCGCCCGGTGCAGTCGCCCAGGGTCAGGAAAATCGCTTCGACAAAATTCTCGAGATAGCCGGGCTGCTGGAACTCGGTCACCTTCTTGCGCAGGCCCGAGGTTCCCGGACGCTGGCCGGCAAATGGCGTCGTTGCCACGGTCTGAATCGTCATGCTTCGCTCCCGATGTGAATGCGTTCGTTTGTTAATAAAACGTTACGATACGACAGCAGGGAAAAGGATGTCGCAAGACTAGTTGGCCGCCTTGTCCGTCACGGCCAGCGTCAATACGGCGGCCAGCAGCATGCAGCCGCCGCCCAGCGCCAGCGTCTGCACGGTGTGGCCGTCGAAGAATTCGCGGGTGACGAAGCCGAGCAGCAGGCCGCTGACGATCTGCGGAATCACGACGAAGAAGTTAAACAGGCCCATGAAATAGCCCATGCGCTTGGCCGGCAGCGCGCCCGCCAGGATCGCATACGGCATCGTCAGGATGCTGGCCCAGGCGATGCCGACGCCGACCATCGGCAGCATCAGCATTTCCTTGCTGTCGATGAAGACGATACCGGCCAGGCTGATGCCGCCAATGGCCAGGCAGGTGGCGTGCACGGTCTTGCGGCTGGTGGCGCGGGCGAACACCGGCAAAATAAACGCGGCCAGGGCCGAGACGCCGCTGTAGACCGCGAACATGATGCCGACCCAGTTGCCGGCGTCCTGGAAGGCCGCCGACTGGGCGTCGCGGGTGCCGTAGACGGAGTCGGCGATCGCGCTGCCTGTATAGATCCACATCGCGAACAGCGCGATCCAGGTAAAGAACTGGACGAAGGCCAGCTGCACCATCGTCTTCGGCATCTTGGCGAAGCCGCTCAGGATTTCGGTAAAGGCGACGCCGACACGGCGCGCATGGGCGCGTTCGTTGTTGAACGACGCCAGGTCGGCGGGCGGCAGTTCGTCCGCGCTGAACACCGTCCAGCTGACGGCCACCATGAAGACGACTGCGCCGGCATAGAAGGAATAGCGCACGGTGTCGGGAATGCTGCCGTCGACCGGCACGTTGGACACGCCCAGGCCGGTAAAGATCGTCGGCAGCAGCGAGGCGATGACGGCGCCGCAGCCGATGAAGAAGGTCTGCATCGCATAGCCGGCGGTCTGCTGGGACGGGTCGAGCTTGTCGCCGACAAAGGCGCGGAAAGGCTCCATCGAGACGTTGATCGCCGCATCCATCATCCACAGCACGGCGACCGCCATCCACAGCGCGCTGGAGTTCGGCATCAGGAACAGCGAGATCATGGCGAGGAAGGCGCCGACGAAGAAGAAGGGGCGGCGACGGCCCCATTTCGGGTGCCAGGTGTTGTCGCTCAGGTAGCCGACCACGGGCTGCACCAGCAGGCCCGTGACGGGTGCGGCGAGCCAGAACAGGGCCAGGTCGTCGGGATTGGCGCCCAGGGTCGAGAAGATGCGGCTGGTGTTGGCGTTCTGCAGTGCGAAGCCGAACTGGATGCCGAAGAAGCCGAAGCTCATGTTCCACAACTGCCAGAACGACAGGCGCGGTTTGAGCGCCTTGGTATGCATGTCCATCTGTGTCCCCAATGGCCCGGCGTGGCGCCGGACTCGGTCTATGTGGCGAACGCGCCACGTGCCGCCGTCGCTGCCGCGGAATGCGCGGGAAGGCGAGGAAGTGGCTGGGGAGCGTCCCCGTCCGGAAGGCCATGAGGACGGGCGGTTACAGGCGAAGTTTCAAGAAGATTTGTAGCAAAATAACATGGCGTTTTCCGAGTGTCAATTCGAATAAGGCGTAGTAGAATCGCCACGCCCGCCCGGTTTTACGCAGGCTTTGTAGTCAAACAACAACCATCGCGGAGACACCCATGCTCGACATGCAGCGCCGGCTGAGCAATTCATTTTACGCCCTGGGCAGCTTGCCGGCCACGGCCATGGGTTTTGCCTTGTGCATCCAGATTTCCGCGCTCAGCTGGCTGCTGAGCACCAAGTACAAGCTCGACATCCACGAGATCGGCATCGTCTGGGCCGCCGGGCCGCTCGCCGGCATCCTGGGCCAGGTGATCATCGGCTTCATCAGCGACAAGACCTGGCTCTGGGGCGGGCGGCGCCGGCCCTTCATCCTGATCGGCGGCGTGCTGGCGGCGCTGTCGGTGTTCCTGCTGCCGCGCATCGAGGTCGTGGCCGATTTGCTCGGCATCGGCAACCTGCTGATCGTCGCCGTGATCATCGCGCTGACGCTCGACCTGTCGATCAACATCGGCTTCAATCCCACCCGCTCGCTGATCGCCGATGTGACCCCGGACGGCGAAGCGCGCACGCGCGGCTATACCTGGATGCAGACCATCTCCGGCTTCTGGGGCGTGATGGCCTACCTGATCGGCGCCTTCATCGACAACTACACGCTGATCTCCGTGGGCGTGCTGCTGGTGCTGGTGTTCTCGGTCGTGCCCACGCTCCTGATCGAGGAGCCGCGCACGATCGCACCCATTGCGCGCGAGGCGGCATCGACTACCGACTGGCCGCAGTTCCGGCGCCTGTGCGCAGCGCATGCCTTTACCTGGTTCGGGGTGCAGGCGATGTTCGTCTACATCATCTCCTTCATCCAGCAGCATGTGGTCACGCCGGGGTCGAGCGTCGAACAGGCGGCGGCGCAGTCGGGCCATCTGATCGCGATCTCGTTCGCGGTGATGAATGTAGTGGGCTTCCTGCTGCCGGCGCTGGTGCTGGCGCCGCTGGTGACGCGCTTCGGGCGCGTGCGCACGCAGGCCGCCTGCGTCGGCATCATGGCCCTCGCCTATTTTGCGATCGCCCTGTTCGCACGCTCGCCGGCCGTGCTGTACGTGCTGATGGCGGTGGTCGGCATTGGCTGGGCGGCGGTGGTCAGCCTGCCGTTCGCGATCATGAGCGAGAAGGTCGACCGCAGCCGCATGGGCTATTTCATGGGCCTGTTCAACCTGTCGGTGGTGCTGCCGCAGCTGGCGACGACCGTGGTCGGCTTCGTGCTGAAGACGGCGGCGGACAAAAGCCTGCTGTTCCTGATCTGCGGCGGCTGCCTGGCCGTGTCGAGCGTGCTGTGGCTGCTGGTGCGCGACTCGCAGCCGGCGCCGGCCGCTGCCGCGGCACTTGCCGCTTCCCATTGAACCAAAGAGCCCCGATGCGTACTGCTTCCCTCCTCCTGGCTGCGCTGCTGGCCGCTCCCGCCTTCGGCGCCGATGTCGCCCCGGCCGCTAAACCGTCGACCGCCCTGCCCGGCGTCAGCCTGCTGGCCGAACAGCTCGAGATCCCGGGCCTGAACCGCAAGCGCCAGATCCGCCTCTACCTGCCGCCTGCTTATGCGACGTCGAACAAGCGCTATCCGGTGCTCTACATGCACGATGCCCAGAACCTGTTTGACGACGCCACCGCCTTTGCCGGCGAGTGGAAGGTCGACGAGACGCTGGACGCCTTGTCGAAAGAAGGCAAGCTGGAACTGATCGTGGTCGGCATCGACAACGGCGGCGACAAGCGCATCACGGAACTGAGCGCCTGGGACAACCCCCGCTTCGGGCAAGCCGAGGGCAGGCAGTACACCGACTTCATCGTCAAGACACTGAAACCGCTGATCGACGCGCGCTACCGCACCCTGCCCGGCCGCGCGCACACCGCCATCATGGGCAGCTCGATGGGCGGCCTGGCCTCGCATTACGCGATCGCGCAGTATCCGCAGGTGTTCAGTAAAGCCGGCGTGTTCTCGCCGGCGTACTGGACGGCGGCGCCCGCCTTCGACTTCATGGCTGCGCATCCGCTGCCGCAGGACGCGCGCGTTTACCTGCTGGCGGGCGAGAAGGAAGACGAGCCGATGGTGCCGGACGTGCGGCGCATGGCGCAGGTGGTGACGGCGAGCGGGCATCCGGCGGCGAACACGGTATTGAAGATCGTGCCGGAGCAGAAGCACGACGAGGCGTTCTGGCGTGGCGAGTTGCGTGATGCGTTGTTGTGGATGTTTGTGGACTGAGGTGCTGATCGACCGGTGAACGCGTGGGCATGCCCACCCTACGTTACGCGTCGGCTTCATGAACCTGCTACGGGCGGTGGTGCATCGTACGGGGTCATTGATGCCAATGGCATCAATGACCCCGTACGATGCGCCACCATCATCAACTTCTGCCATCGGCCGTCGTGTGCCGTAGGGTGGGCTCTCCGAGCCCACGCGTATGCGGCCGATGCATGTCGAAACAAAAACGGGGAACCGACCCACCGGTCGATTCCCCGTTTTCATTCGCATGCGGCGCGAGCCGCCTATTCATTACGCCTTCGGCTTCGCCTTCTTGAATGGCGGCTTGTCCGCTTTAAAACCCGGCTTCTCGGCATAGCGGCGCTCGGCGCCGAAGGATTTTTTCGCACCCGGCTTCTTCGGCGGCGGCGTCTCGCCGTCGCGCGTGATCTGCAGCTGCTGGCCTGCGACCCACACGGTTTTCAGGTGATCGACCAGATCCGGCGGCAGGTCGGCCGGCAGGTCGAGCGTCGAGAAATCGTCATAGATCTCGATGCGGCCGATCAGCTTCGAATCGATGTTGGCTTCGTTGGCGATGGCGCCGACGATGTTGCCCGGCTTGACGCCGTTGGCGTGGCCGACTTCGATGCGGAAGGTGGCCATGCCCGCTTCCGGCGTGCGCGCAATGCGCTCCTTCTTGAAACCAGAATTGGTGCCAAATTCGCGTGGCGCGCGTGGCGGACGGTCGTCCCAGCCGCCGTCGTCGCGCGGGGAGCGCGGCGGACGCTCGACGAAGTCGGCGCGCGCGGGGCGGTCTTCCCAGGCGCCGGCCTTCGGCTCGCGATCCGGTTTCTCCAGCAGCAGCGGCACGTCGCCACGGCCGAGCTTGGCCAGGGCGGCGGCGATGTCGACCGCCGGTACGTTCGCTTCCTGCTCGAATTCCTCGATCAGGGAACGGAACTGCTCCAGGCCGCCGGCGGCCAGGGTCTGCGCGATCTGTTCCTTGAATTTGGCGATGCGCACGTCGTTGACGGCCTTCACGGTCGGCAGCGTCAGCGGCGCGACCGGCTGGCGGGTGGCGCGCTCGATCGCTTTCAGCAGGCCACGCTCGCGCGGCGTGATGAACAGGATGGCGTCGCCGCTGCGGCCGGCGCGGCCGGTGCGGCCGATGCGGTGGGTGTAGCTTTCCGGGTCGGACGGCACGTCGTAGTTGATGACGTGGCTGATGCGTTCGACGTCCAGGCCGCGCGCGGCGACGTCGGTGGCGACCAGGATGTCGATCTTGCCGTTCTTGAGCTGCTCGATGGTGCGCTCGCGCTGCTGCTGCGCCATGTCGCCGTTAATCGCCGTGGCCGCGAAGCCGCGCGCCTGCAGTTTCGTCGCCAGCTCTTCGGTACCGAGCTTGGTGCGCGCAAAGATGATCATGCCGTCGAAGGGCTCGGCTTCCAGGATGCGGGTCAGCGCATCGAGCTTCTGCATGCCGGCCACCAGCCAGTAGCGCTGGGTGATGTTGTCGGCGGTGCCGGTCTTGGCGGCGACCGTCACTTCGCTCGGGTCGCGCAGATAGGTTTTTGCGATGCGCTTGATCGCCGGCGGCATGGTGGCGGAGAACAGCGCGATCTGCCGCTCTTCCGGGATCTGCTGCAGGATCTGCTCGACGTCGTCGATGAAGCCCATGCGCAGCATTTCGTCGGCCTCGTCCAGCACGAGCGTCTTCAGCTGCGACAAGTCGAGCGAGCCCTTTTCGATGTGGTCGATCACGCGGCCCGGGGTGCCGACGATGATCTGCACGCCGCGGCGCAAGGCCGACAATTGCGGGCCGTAGGCCTGGCCGCCATAGATCGGCAGCACATGGAAGTTCTTCATGTGCGCGGCGTAGCTCTGGAAGGCCTCGGCGACCTGGATCGCCAGTTCGCGCGTCGGCGCCAGCACCAGCGCCTGCGGCGTGGTCTGCTTGGTGTCGATGCGCGAGAGTACCGGCAGCGCGAAGGCGGCGGTCTTGCCGGTACCCGTCTGCGCCTGTCCCAGCACGTCGCGGCCTTCCATCAGCAGGGGAATGGTGGCGGCCTGGATCGGCGACGGCGTCTCGTAGCCGACGTCCTTCAGTGCCTTCAAAATCGGCGCCGGGATGTTCAGATCGGAAAACGTTGGGAGTGGGGTGTCAGACATGGATGAGTTGCTCTTAAATTGAAACGAAAGCGACAGTTTACACCGTCGCCCGTGTAGACGTGGGGCGATTGCCTATACGTCACAGATTTGCAAAAGAAAAAGCCCTTGCAGGCAGCAAAGCCTGCAAGGGCTCGGGTCGCCCGAAGGCGCCTAGTAAGTTCGAGAAACCGTCGCGAGCGGAAGGAGTGCTGGCCGAGAAGCGCAGCTGTACGGCTGTACAGCGAGCATCGCAGGCCGGCAATCCGACGCGCAGCAGGTTTATCGAACTTACATATTACAGTTTGTAGTTCAGGCCCAACAGCATCTGACGGCCATATTTCACGTAGCCGCGTGGACGATCCGGCGAGCCGGCATAGGTCTGGAAGTCGGTATCGGTCAGGTTGTTCACCTGGAACAGCACCGACAGACCCTTCACTTGCGGGAAGTCGTAGCCCAGCTGCAGGTCGACCACGGTGTCGCCCTTGACGAAGGTCAGTTCGTTGGCGCCGCCGATGCCGCCGATCTCGCCGACGAAGTCGCTGCGGCGACGCTGGCTGATACGGGCCGAGTAGCCTTCCTTCTCGTAGTAGGCGGTCAGGTTGAAGACACGCTTCGACAGGCCCGGCAGCGGGATGTCCATCGTGCCGAAACGCTGATCCTTGATGCCGATTTCGCTGCTGGTGAACGAGGCGTTGGCGGTGACGCCGAAGCCGTCGAGCATCGGGCTGATCACGTTCAGCGGGGTCGAGACGGCGAACTCGAGGCCCGACAGGCGGCCGCCTTCGCCGTTCTTCGGCTGGTTCATGGTGCCGATGTTGCTGGTGGCGCCGGCAAGGCGGTACTCGGAGAAGTCACGCGGCACGGTGATGTTATAGATGTACGACTTCAGATCCTTGTAGAAGCCGGCAGCCGACACGTAACCCGTCTTGGCGAAGTACTTCTCGTACGACAGGTCGAGCTGGTTGGCGCGCCATGGATCGAGCTGGGCGTTGCCGCCGTTGCCGTAAGGCGTACCGGTGCTCTGCTGGGTCAGGCCCACTTCCAGCGCCGCGTTCAGCTGGTCGAGGCGGGCGCGGGCCAGGGTGCGGCCGGCGCCGAAGCGCACGACCTGGTCGTTCGGCAGGCTCCAGGCCAGGTTCAGGCTCGGCAGGTAGTCGGTGTACTTTTTGCCGTCGGTCAGAGGCACCAGGTCGGCGAACGGCCAGGCGCGCAGCGTGTTCGCGGTCGAGCTCTGGTCGGTCTTCACGACCTGCACGCCGACGTTACCGCGCAGCGGCATCGCCATCAGTTCGGTGTCGATGTTGAGCTTGACGTAGCCGGTCTTGACCTTCTCGTCGATCGTCCAGTTCTTGGTCGCGCCCCATGGCACCAGGATCGCCGGGGTGTACGGGCCGAAGTTCTGGGCCAGCACGGTGTTGATGTCCCAGCTCAGGGTGTTCGGCAGCGCGTACAGCGACTGCGCACCGTTGACCGCGTTGGCCGCGAAGCTGCCGTCGCCGATCTTCGAGAAGCCGGTCTCCAGGTGCTGCTTTTCCTTCGAGCGCTTCGACAGGTTGAAGCCGGCTTCGACGCTGCTGAACGGGCCTTCTGCGAACTTGTATTCGACGCTGGCGCGTGCCGAGTCGAGCTTGTCGACCATGTGCGGCGCGTTGACATAGCCTTCGCCGAACTGGCCGCCGATGCGGATATCGGCCGGGGTGGCGTAGGCGCCCGACAGGTTCAGCGCCGGGATGGCGCCGTTGCCGTAGTCGAAGCCCAGGGTCTGGCGGGTCGCGCGGCCGGCGTTGATCTCGACCAGCTCTTCCTTGTGGTCGGCTTTCGAGTGGCTCAGGTCGATGATGCCGACCCAGTCGCCCGAAGTGAAGCGGTTGTTCCAGCCGAACGCGGTCAGCTTGTCGTCGCGGGTCATGCGGTTGTTACGCACGACCGGATTGACGTCGGTCGCGGTACCGCTGACCATGACGCCGTTGACGATCCGGCCGTTGGTGAAGCCGACGGTGCCGTCGTCCTTCAGCGGGATTTCCATGCCGCGGCGGATCTCTTCCTGGTCGAAACGCGAGTGGTACACGTCCAGGGTCGAGCTGAAGTTCTTGTTCGGGCGGTATTCGAGCACGCCCATCAGGCCGTCACGCACCTGGTTGCCGGTGGTGGCGAGTGCCTTGATGCCCTTCGGGACTTTGACGGTCTGGCCGTTGGCGGTGTAGTCGACCCAGTCCCAGGTCTCGAACTGCTCGGAGACGTTCGGCTTGTCCTGGCGGGCGTAGCCGATGGCGACGCCGATGGTGCGGTTGGCGAACTGGTCGACGTACGAGGCGCTGACGCGGCTGCCGGTGTCGGGCGAGCCGGCGCTGACTTCGCCCTTCGAGTTCTTCTCGCCGCGGACGTTGACGCTGATGGCGCGCTCGCGCAGCGACAGCGGCTTGATGGTCTGCAGGTCGACGGTGCCCGACAGGCCCTGGCCGACGACGGCGGCGTCGCCGGTCTTGTAGACGGTGACGGCGTTGATCAGTTCCGATGGGTACTGGTCGTATTCGACGGTACGGTTGGCGCTGGTGCTGACCTGCTCGCGGCCGTTGAGCAGCGCGGTCGACAGGTCGCCCGAGGTGCCGCGGATGCTGATCTGCTGGGCCTGGCCATTGACGCGCTGGGCGGTCAGGCCTGGCAGGCGTGCCAGCGATTCGGCGATCGAGATATCAGGCAGCTTGCCGATGTCCTCGGACGAGATGGCTTCGACGATGCCGTTGGCGTCGCGCTTGGTGGCGATCGCATTTTCGATCGCGCGGCGGATGCCGGTGACCTGGACGGTCTGGATCGGGGCGTCGGCGGCAGCCTCGGTGACGGCGGTTTGGGCGCTGGCGTTGCCGGCCATGGCCGACACGAAGATGGCGCAGCCGGCCGCAACCGGGCTCAGCTGAAATACAAGGCCCGAACCGGCGGTGCGCTTGTTTGCGAAGATATTCATTTGTCCCCTCAGATCAGACTACGTAATTTCCCGCAGACAGCTGCACAGCCACGGCACGGGAAGCAGATATAACGTCTCTTTAGACGTTCTGGCAAGAATTCTGTACTAAAACTAGATGCACTGTCAACGGGAGTTCATTCGCACTACGTTTTTTCAGAATTTCATAGGCCTCTATATAGAGAGCGCTTCGCTCGCGTTGTATCCCAGCTACAAAGCCAGCCGTAAGGACGTGTAGTCGGACTACATGTTGCTTGCATTTCACCAAGTCAGTGCAGAAATGCACTGTTTTGGTGCAAATCTCCGAATGGTATCGATGTCATTCAACTTGGGTGGAAATACCGGCTTTTCTGGCGCTCCGGCCGGCACGATTCGAGCATCATGCTCCGTCCAATGCGAGCACGCACCGTATGTACTTAAACTAGCAAGATTGTTCAATTGATGTGCCAGCACTTGTATAGTATTCTCGGCCTTTCATAGAGTGAAAACCAAGCAATCCCGAAATCAGTCACCTTTAATCATGTAGGCAGACTACTGGTTTTCGTATTCCCGGCATCCATCCATCACCGTTTCCAGCCGAGTCCCGCCATGCGACGCACTTTTGCAACACTTTTCTTCGCCGCCGCTCTCCAGTCCGCCGCGGCCGCGCCCGCCATCGCCCACCTGGAACCGCCCTTCTGGTGGACGGGCATGCAGGACAAAGGCCTGCAACTGATGGTGCATGGCGCCGGTATCGGCGGCATGCAGGCGCGCATCGATTACCCGGGCGTGCGCATCGCGGCCAGCACCCGCGTCGCTAATTCGAATTACCTGTTCATCGATCTCGAGATCGCAGCCGAAGCAAAGCCGGGCACCTTCGAGATCGTGTTCGAGGGCGCCGGCGCCACCCTGCGCCACGCTTACGAGCTGCGCGCAAGGGCGCCGGGTTCGCGCCAACGTCAAGGCTTCGGCAACGCGGACGCCATCTACCAGATCATGCCCGACCGCTTCGCCAACGGCGACCCGGCCAACGACAGCGTGCCCGGCATGCTGGAAAAGGCCGACCGCAAGCATCCGGGCGGACGCCACGGCGGCGACATCCAGGGCGCGATCGACCGCCTCGACTACATCGCCGGCCTCGGTTTCACCCAGCTCTGGCCCACGCCCCTGGTCGAGAACGACATGCCCGCCTACTCCTACCATGGCTACGCATCCACCGATCATTACCGCATCGATCCGCGCTACGGCAGCAACGAAGATTTCGTGCGCCTGTCGACCGAGGCGAAGCGGCGCGGCATCGGCCTGATCCAGGACGTGGTGCTCTCGCACATCGGCAAGAACCACTGGTGGATGAAGGATTTGCCGACGCCGGACTGGATCAATTTCGGCGGCAACTTCACGCCCACCGCCCACCACCGCGTGTCGGTGCAGGATAAATATGCCTCGCAAGCCGACAGCCGCAACTTCACCGCCGGCTGGTTCGTCGAAAGCATGCCCGACCTGAACCAGACCAATCCGCTGGTGGCGAACTACCTCATCCAGAACAACATTTGGTGGATCGAATACGCGAACCTGGCGGGCCTGCGCATCGATACCTACAGCTATTCCGACGGCGCCTTCCTGACCCAATATACGAAGCGCATCATGGACGAGTACCCGAACCTGAACCTGGTCGGCGAGGAGTGGAGCACGCTGGTACCGGTCGTCGCCCGCTGGCAGCGCGGCAAAATCAATTTCGACGGCTATACCTCGTCGCTGCCGAGCCTGATGGACTTTCCGCTGGTCGAGGCAATGCGCACCGCCCTCACTACCCCGGACAAAGGTTTCAACGAGGTCTACCAGACGCTCTCGCTCGACTACCTGTACCCGGAACCGGAAAAGCTGGTGCTCTTCGGCGGCAACCACGACATGGCGCGCATGTACAGCGCCGCCGGCGAGGACTTCGACCGCTACCGCATGAACCTGGTCTTCCTGATGACGATGCCGCGCATCCCGCAGTTCTACACGGGCGACGAGATCCTCATGACCAGCACGGTCAAAGGCCGCGACGACGCCAGCTACCGGCGCGACTTCCCCGGCGGCTGGGCGGGCGACAAGGCCAATGCCTTCACCGGCGCCGGCCTCACTGCCCGCCAGCGCGCGGCGCAGGAACTGGTGCGCAAGCTCGCCACCTGGCGCAAGGGCCAGCCGGTGATCCACAGCGGCCGCCTGATGCACTTCGGCCCCGAGGACAATACCTGGGTCTACTTCCGCTACCAGGACAACAAGCGCATCATGGTCGCGATGAACAACAACGACAAGGAGATGCGCTTGCCCACCGGCCGCTTCCAGGAAATGCTGAAGGGGACGGCGCGCGGCGTCGATGTCCTCACCGGAGCCACGGTCGATTTGGCGCGCGAGCTGCGCCTGGCGCCGAAGGCGACGCTCCTCATCGAACTGCCGGAGGCATGATGCGATCTACTCTTCTCGCACTGTCGCTCACGCTCGCGCTGGCGCCCGCGGCCGCCTTCGAAAAACCCGGCATCGACGCCTTTTTCGACGCGATGGCGATCGAAGCCGCACCCGGCCAGCAATCGCGCTTTGTCGCCGGCGACAACCTGGCCGGCTATTTCGAAGGTTTCACACACAGCCACGAACGCGGCGCCGGCTATGTGCTCAAAAGCGGCACGGTCTTCCACAATTATGTGAGCAGCGTCGATGGCGTCGCCAACGCGCGCGCCGGCGGACGCGAACAGGTGCTGCCCTTCGGCCACCGCGTCGCCTATGCCAACGGCAGCGTCGAGGAACTGGCGCTGCTGTCGAAACGGCATGCGCTGGCGCTGCGCGTCGGCAGCGCGCGGCCGGCGCGGCTTGGCTTGAAACCGCTGTTGATAACGGCGGGGGCGGTCACGCAGCGCGACGGTGTCGTCATCGTCGCACCGGGCAAAGGTGCCACCCAGTACATGGCGCTGGCCGCAAGCCAGGCCTTCACGCTGGAAGACGGCCTGCTGCTGCGCGCCAGCGCGCCGGCGACCTCCTTCACCGTGGTGGCCGCCTTCGGCGCCAGCGCCGCCGAAGCGGGCGAGCGCGCACGGCGCCTGGCCGCGGGTGACCCGATCGGCGACGAGCGGCGCGCCACCTATGCCGCCCTGACCCGCAGCTACCTCGCCACCAGCGATGTCGAGTACAACAAGGCGCTGAACTGGGCCAAGGCGGCCTCGAAGCTGTTCGTGGTCGACGAATACGGCGCCGGCATCTGGGCCGGCCTGCCCTGGTTCCGCGAGAACTGGGGCCGCGACACCTTCATCGCCCTGCCCGGCACCCTGCTGGTCTCGGGCCAGTTCGCCGACGCGAAGGCCGTGCTGGCGAACTTCGCGCGCTTCCAGAACCTGCGTACGCCGCGTGACAAGGACTATGGGCGCATCCCGAACCGGGTCTCGCCCGACGAAATCATCTACAACACCGTCGACGGCACGCCCTGGATGCTGCGCGAAGCCCACGAGTACATCCGCTACACGGGCGACAAGGCCTTTGCGCGCGAGATGTACAAGCTGGCCGTGCCCTATTTCGAGGGCGCCATCGCGAATTATGTCGACACCGACGGCCTGCTGCGCCACGCGGCCTCGGACACCTGGATGGATGCGCGCATCGAGAATGCCACCCACCAGCCCTGGTCGGATCGCGGCCCGCGCGCCAACGACATCCAGGCGCTCTGGTACACGGCGCTGAACACCGGCGCCTGGCTGGCCGACCAGGCCGGCGACGCCAAACGCGCGCGTGAATGGCGCGCGCTGGCGGCGAAAGCCCGGGCCAGCTTCCTGCGCTTGTTCTGGGATGGCGCCGCCATGGCCGACCGCCTGCGCGCGGACGGAAGCCGCGACCTGAAGGTGCGGCCGAACCAGCTGATGGTCGCGACCATCCCCTTCGACGATTTCGTGCCCGGCGCCGTGCAGGCGCGCGTGACGAAGAACGCCGTCTCGGCCCTGCTCTACCCCTACGGCATCGCCTCGCTGAGCCAGGACGACCCCACCTTCCACCCGCGCCACGAAAACCCGGACTTCCACCACAAGGACGCTGCCTACCACAACGGAACGATCTGGGGCTGGAACGCCGGCTTCACGGTCACGGCCCTGAACCGCTTCGGCTACCAGGACTTGAGCTGGGCGCTCACGCAAAACCTCGGCAAGCAAATCCTCGGGGTCGGCATCGACGGCACGCTGGGCAACATGAGCGAGAACCTCGATGCGTTGCCCCATCCGGGCGGCAAGCTGAAACCCTCCGGCACCTTCGCCCAGTCCTGGAGCGTGGCGGAATACGCGCGCAACGGTTACCAGGACTACGTCGGTTTCCGCCCCGACCTGCCGAACAATATGCTGGCGTTCGAGCCCGCGATTCCCGGAGCCTGGTCGCGGTTCGAGGCCGTGCTCCCCTTCGGCTTCGACGAGGAAATCGCGGTCGATTTCAGCCGCAAGGCGGCGCGCCAGCGCTGGACGTTCACGCTGCGCGGCAAGCAAACCCGCACCCTGCGCATGGCCTGGCTGAACGACGACAAGCGCCGCATGCAGAGCGAGTTCACGCTGGCGCCGGGCAAGCCGGTGACGCTGGAACTGGGCGCCGGCCGCGCCACGCTCGACGGACGACGGCTGGCGCTGCGCCAGCTGCGTCCCTCGTATGCGGACACCATCGGCACGCTGCGCTTTGCGAAGCCGAAGGACTACCGCAGCGAAGACTTCCCCATGCTGCGCGAACGCGATGCGCTGCGCGGCATCGTCGAACGCGGCGAATACCGATAAAGGCAATCATGAATCCGTCCCGCTGGCTGCTGCCCGCCCTCCTCGCCTCAAGCACCGCGGTTGCCGCCGATCCCGGCCCTTTGCGCGAGGCCCTGTATGTGCGCGGCGGCTTCAACGGCTGGGGCCTGGAGAACGCCCTGCGCCACAAGGGCAATGGCGTCTACGAAACCGACATCCTGATCGCGCCCGGCAACCACGGCTTCAAGCTGGGCAGCGGCGACTGGCGCCGCGAGTGGGTGCCGAACCCGCACGAGAGCGTCGCCGTCCAGCCGGATCGGCCGGTACGCCTGGCCACGCGCGCCGGGCTTGAGGCGACGCTGTTCGTGCGCAGCACCGGCACCTATCGCTTTACCCTCGATGCGAAGCAGCCGGCCGCGCCAAGCCTGCGCATCACCCGCCTGGAAGCGCGCAAAAGCGGCCCCGCTCCCGACCCGCATGCGGGCCATGCCCGCATCGCCACCTTGAACTTCCCCACCTGGGACGGCAAGACGGAAACGGCACGCTTCTCGCTCGCCGACCCGGAAGCCGGGCGCCGCAGCTACATCCATTCGACGACGATGTCCCTGCGCGACCCGGTGCCCCAGCACAGCCGCTATGCCGAAGGCCCCGACCTGCCCTATCTGCGCAGCGGGAACCTCGCCTTCGACGCCCTGTTCGCCCTGGCCACAAGCGAGATGCGCCAGGACGCGGTGCGCGCGATCCGCGACGGCAACTACAACGCGGGCGCACCGATTCCTTGCGACTGCTTCGAGACCGGAGAAAAATGGCATTACGTCTGGACGCGCGACCTGTCCTATGCTGCCGACCTGGGCCTGGCCCTGTTCGATCCGGCGCGGGTGCGCAACGCGCTCGACTTCAAGCTGGCCGGCTATCGCAAAGAGGTGCCGAAAGCGGCCCCGGTCGCGGGCAGTGCCGACGGCCTGCAGATCGTGCAGGACACCGGCAGCGGCGGCAGCTGGCCGGTCAGCACCGACCGCGTGGTCTGGGCCTTCGCGGCCAAGGAAACCCTGCGCCTGCTGCCGGCAACCGAACGCGCCGCCTTCGCCGCGCGCGCCTTGAAAGCGCTGACGAACACGATCGAGAACGACCGCATCGCCGCCTTCGACCCGGAGGATGGCCTGTACACGGGCGAGCAATCCTTCCTCGACTGGCGCGACCAGAGCTACGCCGCCTGGATCACGGACGACCTGGCCTCGATGGCGAACAGCAAATCGGTCTCGACCAACGCCGCCCATTACCAGGCGCTCAACTTCACCGCGCGCCTGGCGCGCGAGGCTGGCGACGGCGCCCGCGCCGCGCGCTACGCCGGCTGGGCGGCGCAATTGAAAAACGCGATCAATGCGCGCCTCTGGCTGCCGGACGCCGGCATGTACAGCAGCCTGACCGCCGCCCATTTCGACGGCGCGCCGCTGCACAAGTTCGACTGGCTGGGACAATCGCTGGCCATCCTCACCGGCATCGCCGACGACCAGCAGGCGCGCAGCATCCTGGCGCGCTACCCGCACGGCCCCATGGGCCCGCCGGTGATCTGGCCGCAGCAGCCGGGCGTGCCGGTCTATCACAACCGCGCGCTGTGGCCTTTCGTGACGGGCTATGGCCTCAAGGCGGCGGCCCATGCCGGCAATGCGGCGGTGGCCGACGCCGCCTACGATTCGCTGATGCGCGGCGCGGCCCTGAACATGTCGAACATGGAGAACCTCGAATGGCTCAGCGGCCAGCCGCTGCTGCTCGACGAGAAGAACCCGTCGCTGATCGGCCCCGTCATCAATTCCCGCCGCCAGTTGTGGTCGGTGGGCGCCTATCTCGGCATGGTGGTCGAACAGGTGTTCGGCCTGAGCACCACGGATGAAGGCATCCAGTTAAAACCTTTCGTCACCGCCAAACTGCGCCGCGAAACCTTCGCCGGCACCGGGCAGGCCACGCTGCACGACCTGCGCCTGCGCGGTGCGCGCATCTCGCTGCGCCTGCTGCTGCCGTCCGCTTCGCAAAAACAGGGCGTGCACCGTGTCGAGCGCGTGCTGCACAACGGCGCGCCGGTGCCGTCCACCATCGCCTGGGAGGCGCTGCGCGACGGCGACACGATCGAGATCGTGCTCGGCGCCGTGGCGGAAGGCGAGCACGCCATCCGCCGCGAGAACGCCGATCCCTATGTGGAGTCGCCTACGGTCTTCGGCCCGCGCGAACCCGTCATCGCCTCGCTCGTGCGAGAGGGCGACGACCATGCGCGCCTGCACTTCGGCGCCGGCGGCAATCCCGCCGGCACGGTCTACCACGTCTACCGCGACGGCAAGCAGGTGGCGGCCGGCCTGGCGCCGGGCGAGTGGCGCGATCGCGAGGTGCATCCCTACGCCTGCTACGCCGTCGAGGCCGAGCACCCGCAGTCGCGCAACCGCAGCCACCACAGCCTGCCGCGCTGCGTGGATGCGGCCGTCGAGATTCCAGTGTCCGATGCGCGCGTGGTGTCGAACCTGAAGACCACAGCGAACGGCGCCCTGGCCGGCTGGGGCGCGCCGCAGGATCGCTTCGAACTACGCGGACTGCGCATCGAGGCGGCCGGTGCCTATGCGCTGCAGCTGCGCTACCGGAACGAGGCGAACGGGATCAACCTGGGCATCAGCGGCGGCGTCAAATGGATGCGCGTCGAAGACGCGGCCGGGCGCACGGTGGCGCAGGGTGTGGTGCAGCTGCCGCACACGAAGCCGGCGCGCGGAAGCACGCCCGCGCCGCTGTCGACGCCGCTGAGCGCGCGCCTGCAGCCAGGCACCTACCGCGTGCGCCTGGGCGACTTCTACAACATGAGCTACCTGGAGAGCAACGCCAGCTTCAGCGGCGCGGGGGGCATCCATGGGCCGTCGAACCGGGTTGATTTGTTCGGGGTACGGGTGCAGCGGATAAAATGAACATCGGCGTTCGATAGGCGTCGCGTCTACTCGTCGTTCCGGCGTGGGCACGGGGCGCCCACCCTACAAGACACGCAACGTGACGTATGTAGGGTGGGCGCCCCGTGCCCACGTAGACGCATGCGTCGCGTTGGCACATGTCGCTAGCTGGTGCCGGCGCCCGACTCGGTGCCGGCGGCGCTGGATGCCGCATCGGCCGCCGGTTTCAGCAGGAGCAGCCGCCCTTCCACCACCTGGAACACCAAGGGCATGCGCATGCGCGTCACTTCGCCGTCGGTGGCGACCTTGATGCCGCGCCGCGGCGACAGGCGCGCGTGCTTCACGGTCAGGCGCTTGAAGGAAAAGCCGATCACGTTGTCGGCATCGCCCAGGCGCCCGAGGGCGCCGCGCAGCATCAGGCCGAGCATGCCGAGCTTGCCGACCGGGCGCGGTGCGATCGCCGCCAGCTCGCCCTCCTCGACCGCCTCGGTCAGCGGTTCCATGCCGACCTGCTCCATCTGCAGCCGGTTGTTCCCGACGAACAGGGTCGGCGTGCGCAACTTGCGCGTGATGCCCTCGGTGTCGAGGGTGATGCGCAGCGAACGATGGCGGCCGAGCGCGGTTTTTAAAGCCGAGAGGATGGCAACCACGCGGCTGCGGCCGTACTGGCGCTTGTCGTGCTCGCGCGCTTCCAGCAGTTGCGGATACAGGCCGACGCTGGCGTTGACGAGGAAGATGCGGTCGTTGACCATCCCGATCTGCACCGGCGTCACGCGCGCGCCCAGCAGAGCATGCACGGCCTCGGCCAGGTCTTCGGGAATGCCGTGGGTGCGGCCAAAGTAGTTGAATGTCCCCTGCGGCAGCACGCCGAACAGGCAGCCCTGGCGCACCGCTTCGTGCGCGACCGTGTTGATGGTGCCGTCGCCGCCGGCCGCCACCACGATGCCGTTTTCCTCGCGGGCGCGGGTCGCCATGCGGCGCGCGATGTCGCCCAATTGGGCTGGATCCTCCACGATCTCGAGATGGCAGGTGCGCCCTGCCGCCTGCAGCACGTCGCGGATGGTCGACTCGCGCAGCGCGGTTTCCGAATGGCCGGAACCGGCGTTCATGACGACGTAAAAGGCTGCGTTCGGCCCGGGTTCGGCGACTTGCATGGAGCTGCTTTCGTGGATGTTGAACTGACAATGATCCTATCATCGCCCACGAGGCCATGCTGCACCGCTGACCGGCGGAGGGCCGGGTCTACTCGTCCGCCGTCGGCCAGTGATCCGGATCCTGCAGCAGCTGGTACATGACGTAGGCGTCGACATAGCCGAGCCGCTTGTGGCGGAAGGCTTTCGGCAGCGTGCCGACGATGGAGAAGCCGAGCTTCTTCCACAGCATCACGGCGGCCGTATTCGTGCTGACCACGTAGTTGAACTGCATCGCCAGGTAGCCCTGGCCGCGCGCCTCGAGCAGGCTGTGTTCGCCCAGCATGCGGCCCACGCCCGCGCCCTGCGCCGACGGGCTGACCATGTAGGACGCGTTGGCGACATGGCGCCCGCGCCCGAGCTGGTTCGGCACCACGCGGTACATGCCCAGCACGCGTTCGCCCAGGGCCGCCACGCGGCTGGTGACGCCCTGGCCGAACCAGTAGGCCTGCACCGCCTCGCGCGTGGTCTCAGGTTCGAAAGGATAGGTTTCCCCCGCATCCACATGGGCGCTGAAGATGTTCCACATGGCGTCGAAATCGGCGCTGGTGGCGGGGCGGATCTGGATATCGTTCACGGCTCTGCAGTACTGTTCCGATGCGCTATATGCATACTTCATGGGCTGGCGATTCTAGCACCCGTGGCGGCAAACTCAGCGTCCGATACGGAAATCGACCGTCTCCGGGCGGCCGGCCAGGCGCAGGGCCGAGACGTTCGGCGCCGCTTCGGCCACCACTGTCCCGCGGCGCACGACGGCGCGGCGCGTGGCGCGCAGGCGGATCGCTTCGGCTGGACTCGATGCGCCCAGCAACACCAGGTCGGCGTGGCAGCCGGGCGCGATGCCATAGCCTTCCAGGCCGAGGATGCGTGCCGGGGTCTCGGTGACGGCGAGGAAGCACTGGCGCATGGCCGCCTGCCCCGTCATCTGCGCCACGTGCAGGCCCATGTGGGCCACTTCCAGCATGTCACCCGACCCCAGGCCGTACCAGGGATCCATCACGCAGTCGTGGCCGAAGGCGACGTCGATGCCGGCCGCCAGCAGTTCCGGCACGCGCGTCATGCCGCGCCGCTTCGGATAGCTGTCGTGGCGCCCCTGCAGCGTGATGTTGATGAGCGGATTGGCGATCGCCGCCACGCCCGACTCCTTCATCAGCGGCAGCAGTTTGCTGACGTAATAATTGTCCATCGAATGCATCGAGGTGAGATGCGAACCTGCCACGCGCCCTTGCAGGCCGAGGCGCCAGGTTTCATAGGCCAGGGTCTCGATGTGGCGCGAGAGCGGATCGTCGGTCTCGTCGCAATGCATGTCCACGCGCAGGCCCTGCCCGGCCGCGAATTCGCACAGCAGGCGCACCGACTCCGCGCCCTGCGCCATGGTGCGCTCGAAATGGGGAATGCCGCCGACCACGTCCACGCCCATGGCGATGGCGCGCTTGAGGTTGTCGAAGGCGCCCGGACTGCGCAGCAGGCCGTCCTGCGGAAAGGCGACCAGCTGCAGGTCGATGTAGGGCGCGATGCGGCGCTTCACCTCCAGCAGCGCCTCGACGGCCAGCAGGCGGTCGTCGCAGATGTCGACATGGGTGCGGATCGCCAGCAGGCCGCGCGCCACGGCCCAGTCGCAATATTGCAACGCCCGCTCGATGAGGGCCTCCTGCGCCAGTTGCGGTTTCAGCTCGCCCCACAGCGCAATGCCTTCGAGCAAGGTGCCCGATTCATTCACGCGCGGCAAGCCGTAACTGAGCGTCGCGTCCATGTGGAAATGGGCGTCGACAAAGGGCGGCGACACCAGGTCGCCGCCGGCGTCGATCTCGCGTACGCCCTGTGCGGACAGGCCCGCTTCAACGGCAACGATGCGCTCGCCGGCGATGCCGATGTCGATCTCGCGGCGGCCGTCGGCCAGGGTGGCATTGCGTATGACAAGATCCATGGGCGCTCCTGTTCAGATCGGATGATTGTAGCGATTTCCCCATCTTTTTAAAGCGTTTGCTGGCGAATTGGGTGTCGAATTGTAACGGTGCTGCAATGCAATATTGCGCTGATGACATAGTGACAAATTTCGCTTTGCAGGGCTCAGCATCAGGACTACACTAGTTATGTTGCAGTGCGCCATATCCGACCAGCCGAACACTTGCTCAAGCATATAAGGAATCACAATGACTTCCCTTCCAGAACAGTTTTCCGCAATCCGCCATACCCAGCTCGACAATGGATTCAACCTGATGCGCAGCGTCGGCGAGGGTGCCCTCGACCAGACCAGCCGCGTGCTCGCGCTGCAGCTCGACGCCTCGCGCAGCGCCATCGAACACTCGTCCAACACGATGCGCCAGCTGCTCGCCGTGCGCGACCCGCGCGACCTGCTGGAAATCGGCGCGCAGTCGCAGCGCCAGTGGCGCTCGATGTTCGACTACGGCCGCGAACTGTTCAGCCTGGCCGCCGGCTTCACGCCGCTGCGCAGCTACAGCGCCGACGCCCTGAACGCGATCACGACGGCGAACGCCGCCGCAGCGCAGCAAACGGTCGACGCCGCCGTCGCCAGCATGACGCCGGCCGCTCCTGAAGCCGCGCCTGCGGTGCCTCTCACCGCTCCCGTAGCGGAACCGGAAAGCACGGCAGCCTTTGTCGTCGTCACCTCCGACGTCGAGCCGGACGCCGCGCCGACGCCGATCGCCCAGGCGGCCAGCGAAATCACCGACATGTCGGTCGCGCCGCCGCACCCGGTGGCCGCCAGCGTGCCGGTCGAGGTGTCGGTCGAGATCGAACTGCCGAAGGTCGAGCCAGTCGATGCGACCCCGCCGGTGGTAATGCCGGCCACCACCAAGGTCACGGAACTGCGCGGCACCAAGGGCCGCCGCAAGCAGAACTGACCCAGGCGCCAGGCGCGCTGCGCCTGAGGTGCAAAAACAGTAAACTAGCGGGCTTCGGCCCGCTTTTTTATTTGGCCTAGACCCGTAGGGGTGGTCGAGGCCAGTGGCCTTGACCACGGTTTCAACGGGCGGGTTCCCCGCCCACGCGTTCAACCGGCATCTGCATGATTACTCCTGTGGTATGCACCCGTGCGTTGAACGCGTGGGCGGGAGACCCGCCCACCCTACGGTATGTTAATGACGGTCGCGGGCGATTAACAACCGCAACAAGGAACATCATGAGTCTAGCAAGCCTGGTCGGCGGCTTCGTGCTGCGCCACTGGAAAGCCTATGCTTCGTCGGCGGTGATGCTGGCGGGGGTGGCCGTGTGCACGGTCTGGGTGCCGCGCAAGGTCGGCGCGATGATCGACGGCCTGGCCGCGCATACCTTGTCAAGCCACGGCCTCACCATCGGCATCCTGCAGCTGCTGGCCCTGGGCGTGGCGATCTACGTGCTGCGCGTGAGCTGGCGCATCCGCCTGTACGGCGCGGCCTACCGCCTCGGCGTCGAACTGCGCACGCGCCTGTACGCGCGCCTCTCCGCGCAAGGCCCGGCCTTCTACCAGAAGCAGCGCACCGGCGACCTGATGGCGCTGGCCACCAACGACATCGACGCCATCGAGATGGCCGCCGGCGAAGCGATGCTGGCGGGCTTCGACGGCACGCTCACCCTGATCATGGTGCTGGGCGTGATGCTGCTCGGGGTCGACTACCGCCTGGCCCTGATCGCGCTGCTGCCCTTCCCGCTGATGGGTCTGGCCTTCTGGTACATCTCGCGCCACATCCACACGGCCGAAACGGATTCCTTGAAGCGCTTCTCGACGCTCAACGACCATGTGCAGGAATCGCTCTCCGGCGTGCGCACCGTGCGCGCCCTGGGCCTGGAAGCGCGCAGCAGCAGCCAGTTCTCGGAACTGGCCGGCCAGGCGGCCGACGCCAGCCTGACGGCGCAGAAATGGGAAGCAGCCTACGAGCCGGCCGTCGGCCTGACGCTCACCGCCGCCAGCACGCTCACCCTCGGCCTGGGCGGCTACCTGGTCTGGAACAACCAGCTCACCATCGGCGCGCTCACCAGTTTTACCATGTACCTCGGCCAGCTGATCTGGCCGATGTTCGCGGCCGGCTGGGTGCTCTCGCTGATCGAACGGGGACGCGCCGGCCTGGCGCGCCTGCAGCCGATGCTCGACGCGCCCCTTACCGTGGTCGACGAAGGCAGCCTCACGCGCATCGAGGATGGCCCACTGGTGCTGCGCGACGTCCACTTTGCCTACGGCGGCGCAAGCGGAGAAGTAACCCGTCCCGCGCTCGACGGCGTCTCGGTGGCGCTGCGCCCCGGCATGACCCTGGGCCTGGTCGGGCCGACCGGCGCCGGCAAGTCGACGCTGCTGCGCGTGCTCCTGCGCCAGGCCACGCCGCAGGCGGGCGCCGTCACCTGGGGCGGCCATCCGTTGGAGAGCTATCAACTGGCCGCCCTGCGCGCGGCCACCAGCTGGGTGCCGCAGGAATCCTTCCTGTTCTCGGCCAGCATCGCCGAGAACATCGCCCTCGCCCGCCCCGGCGCCAGCCGCGCCGAGATCGAACAGGCGGCCGACATGGCCGCCATCCACGACGACATCCTGCGCTTCCCGCAGGGCTACGACACCCCGGTCGGCGAAAAGGGCATCACGCTTTCGGGCGGCCAGCGCCAGCGCGTGGCGATCGCGCGTTCGCTGCTGGCGGAAAGCTCGCTGCTGCTGATGGACGACGCCTTGTCGGCGGTCGACACCGGCACCGAGACGCGCATCCTCGAGCACCTGGCCGAACTGCGCGCGAATAAGCCGGAGCTATCGGCCATCATCGCCAGCCACCGGTTGTCGGCCGTCGTCAACGCCGACC
This sequence comes from Massilia sp. Leaf139, assembly GCF_001424165.1. GTDB lineage: Bacteria > Pseudomonadota > Gammaproteobacteria > Burkholderiales > Burkholderiaceae_D > Telluria. Next base: position 146,899 of record NZ_LMOJ01000024.1, on the reverse strand, counting down.
TGATCGTGGTCTTGAAGGAGGGCCGCATCGTCGAATCGGGCGACCACGACACCCTCCTCGCCCTGGACGGCTGGTACGCCAGCCAGTGGCGCTACCAACAACTGGAGGCCAGCCTTGACGCAGCCTGATACCGCCGTGAAGCCCGACCTCGTAAAACCGGGCCGCGCCCAGGTCACGCAGGCGGCCGGCCTGCTGCGCCGCGCCGCCTGGCCCGACCGCCGCCAGCTGGTGCTGGCCACGCTCTGGCTGATGCTGGCCGCCGGCCTCGAAGTGATCGGCCCGATCCTGGGCAAAGCCCTGATCGACGACTACCTCATCCCCCGGAACGCCGACTGGACGCGCATGGCCCTGCTGCTGGGCGGCGTGCTGGTTTCGGGCTGGGCCGCGTCCTGGCTGCGCTACCTGCAGCTGATCCGTCTGTCGGGCATGGCGATGCGCTCGGTGCGGCGCCTGCGCGAATGGGTGTATGGCCACGTGATGCGCCTGCCGATGGCCTTTTTCGACCGCGCGATCACCGGCCAGCTGGTCAGCCGCGTGACGAACGACACCGAGGCGGTGAAGACCCTGTACATCCAGGTGCTGTTCGTGCTGCTCGATTCGAGCATCGTCCTGGTCGGCACCATGATCGCCATGGCCTGGCTCGACTGGCGCCTGATGCTGATCGTGCTGGCCCTGCTGCCGGCGGTGCTGATCATCGTCTGGCTCTACCAGCGCCTGTCGGCGCCGGCGGTGACGCGCGCCCGCGCTCTGCGCAGCGACATCAACGGCCAGATGGCCGAATCGATCGGCGGCATGACGGTGCTCCAGGCCAGCAATGCGGCGGGCCGCTTCGGCGAGCGCTTCGCCGCCACCAACGACAAGCACTATCACGCGCGCCTGTCCGAGCTGAAGGCGAACGCCTTCCTGCTGCGCCCGGCGCTGGATCTGCTCAACGTGATCCTGCTGGCGGTGGTCATCTTCAGCTTCGGCCAGCGCGAGATCGGCGCCGTCGAAGTCGGCGTGCTGTACGCCTTCATCAGCTATATCGCGCGCGTGGTCGAGCCGCTCATCCAGATCACCATGCAGTTCAGCGGCCTGCAGCAGGCGGTGGTGGCCACGGCACGCGTGTCGACCCTGCTCGACGAGGCCGGCGCCGCCGAACACGCGCAGGGGCGCGGCGCCGGTTCGCGCCTGGAGGCCAGTCCGGACGCGCCGGCCGTGCGCGTGCGCGACCTGAGCTTCGCCTACGTGCCGGGCCAGAACGTCCTGCACTACATCTCGCTCGACATCCCACAGGGCGCCTTTGTCGGCATCGTCGGCCACACCGGCAGCGGCAAGTCGACCTTGTTGTCGCTGCTGCTGCGCTACTATCCGGCCGAGAACGGGCGCATCGAGATCTGCGGCGAGCCGATTGCCGGCATCGACAACGAGCGCTTCCGCAACGAGGTCGGTCTGGTGCCCCAGGATCCGTTCATTCTGGCGGCGTCGGCGCGCGAGAACATCGACATGGGACGCGGCCTGCCCCTCGATCGCATCGAGGCGGCGGCGCGGGCGGCGCATGCGCACGGCTTCATCGCGGCGCTGGAACAGGGTTACGACACCCCGCTCGGCGAAGGCGGTTCGCGCCTGTCCTCGGGCCAGAAGCAGCTGGTCGCGATCGCGCGCGCCCTGGCCGGCGAGCCGCGCATCCTGCTGCTCGACGAGGCGACCTCGCGCATCGACAGCGCGACCGAGCAGATCGTGCAGGAAGCGCTGGACGAGTTGCGCGGCCACGTGACGATCATCGCGATCGCGCACCGGCTGTCGACCATCCGCGACGCCGACCGCATCGTCGTGCTCAATCACGGGCGCATCACGGAAGCGGGCGCGCACGAGGAACTGATGCGGATCGAGGGCGGTTTGTACCAACGCTTGTACTTGTTGCAGCAACTGGCCGTGTAGGCGCCGGTATGCATGCTTTCGTGGCATGCGTTAACGCCAACATTGCCGTTTCGGCGTCGCTTTTTTGCGATACCGAAGCAAAAAAAGCGATATTTCTGCTCTGCAACAAGAATATAATGACAGATGGGCGCGCGTGACTACGCGATACCGACCACCCCATCGAAAGATCATTATGCAGGCAGCTCGCAAGTCCAGACAGCCCCGTCGTCGCGTCGCGACGCTGCTGGCCTCGTTATTGCTGAGCGCCTCCTGCGCCTGGGCCCAGGCCGCGGCCCCGCTCGCTGAACCGCTCGCCGAGCGCCTCGCCGAGATCCGCGAAATCAACCGCTTCATTCCCGAACGCGCGCTGCCGATGCTGCGCGCGATCCAGGCCGAGGCGGGCGCGGCTTCGGCCGAGGCCAACGGCGAGGTGCTGTCGCAGCTCTGCATCGCCTACATGGGCGTGGGCCGGCTCGCCGAGGCGCTGGCGACCTGCGATGAGCTGATCGAATTCGGACGCCGCACCAACAACAACGGCGCCCAGGCCAAAGGCCTGCTCGGCAAGGGCTATATCAAGTACCGCCAAAAGGAACTGGCGCTGTCGCACGAGCTGGTCTGGGAGGCGGAGCGCCTTGCCCTTACCACCGACGACATCGACCTGCGCGTGCGCGTCGGCGTCTCCTCCGCCGAATCGTATGCCGAAGACGGCAACTTCCCCCTGTCGCTCGAAAAGACCCAGGCGATCCTCGCCTACACGCGCCAGCATGGCGGCCCCGTGCACCTGGTGATCGTGCTCAATTCGCTGGCGCGCCTGTACGGCCAGATGCGTGAATTCGACAAGGGCTTCGAGGCCCTGGCCGAGGCCACCGAGGCCGCTGTCAAGACCAATTCGCCGGGCCGCATGGCGACCCTGAAGGCAAGCGAATACGGCCTCGCGGTCGATACCGGCCAGCTGCCGCGCGCGCTCAAGGCGCAGACCCTGGCGCTGGAACTGCAGCGCAAGATCGGCGCCCAGTCGCTGGTTGTCCGTTCGCTGGTGAACATGGCCGACTGCTACCTCAAGATGCGCGACTACCGCAATGCCAAGGCGTACTCGCTGGAGGCGATCGAGGCAGCGCAGCGGATCAACGACGACGTGGCGCTGGCGACCGCGCGGGTGAACCTGGGCCAGGCCTATCTGTCGACCGGACAGATGGCGGAGGGCAAGCGCAGTTTCGAAGCAGGCCTGGCGGTCTACGAAAAAACCGGCGACAAGCCCGAGCTCCAGATGGTGCTGGCCGAGTACGGCGAGGCGCTCGAGCGCGCAGGCGACTACGCCGGCGCGGTGGCCGCCTATCACCGCGAGCGCGGCCTGTCGAACGAACTGTTCGAAAAGCGCCGCCAGAAGGCGCTGCTCGAACTGCAGGAAAAATACGACGCCGACAAGAAGCAGCGCCAGATCGTCCTGCTCGAACGCGAGAACGAGATCAAGTCGGTCGAGATCGACAACCGCCGCCTGCAGCAGCGCGTGTGGTGGCTGCTGGCCGCCGTGTTCGCGCTGGCCTCGTTCGTGGTCGCCCTCCTCTACCGCAAGGTGCGCCACGCGAACGCGCAGCTGTTCCTGAAGAACCAGGAACTGAAGCAGCAGAGCGTGCGCGATCCGCTCACGAGCCTGTACAACCGGCGCCACTTCCAGGACTTCATGCGCGGCCACCGCAACGAGGAAAAGCGCGGCGCCGGCACCTCGGGCGAAGAGATGGTCAGTGCGCTGTTCCTGATGGACGTCGACCACTTCAAGCACATCAACGACACCTGGGGCCACGGCGCCGGCGACGCGGTGCTGATCAAGATCGCCGAGAGCCTGCGCGAGATCCTGCGCGAGACCGACATGATCGTGCGCTGGGGCGGCGAGGAATTCCTCGCCTTCCTGCCCTCGATCCCGCAGAGCGGCCTGGACGAAGTGGCGCGCCGCCTCCTGAATGGCATCAGCGCGACCAGCATCGAGTTCCAGGGCACGACGCTCAACGTCAACGTCTCGATCGGCTTCGCCCCCTACCCGCTGGCTCCGGCCGGCACCCCGCTGCCATGGGAGCGCGCCGTCAACCTGGTCGACATGGCCCTCTACATGGCCAAGGGCCACGGCCGCAACCGCGCCTACGGCGTGCGCGGCTTCACCAACTTCGGGCGTACCTCGATGGAAGAAGTCGAGCAGAACCTCGAACAGGCCTGGCGCGCCGGGTTCGTCGACATGTCGATCGTGACGGGTGGGTATCCGGATTTGCGGGCGAGCGCGTAAAAATCCACTGGATCATGCTGTAGGGTGGACGGGTCTCCCGTCCACGCGTTCAACGTCCGAGCGACAACCCACTGGCCCGTTTTACCCCGTCACTCCCACCACAAATCCGGCATCTCCGCCGGCCCGCCCCAGTCCGCCGGATACACCCCTTCCCGCACATACCGTCCAAAACTCGAATACGGCCACAACGACGCATGCGCCACCTGCCCGTGCTTCACCGGATTGATATGAACGTAATCCATATGCCGTTCAAAATCCCTTTCATCCCTGATCTGGTGCTCCCAGAAGCGCCGCTGCCAGATGGCCGATTCGCCGCGGCGTTGCATGCAGGACGATCGTGCAGCCGAACCGGATCGTTCACGGCAAGCGTAAGAGACATGGTGCTTGATCTCGCGCCAGCGCTGCGAAAAGTTGCTGTCGCCTTCGGGTAAAGTCCAGATGCAGTGCAGGTGGTCGGGAAGCTGTACCCAGGCATCGATCGTGAAGGGGCGGCGCGCGCGCGCCTTTTGGATGGCTTCGCGTGTCGCACGCAGAACGTCAGGTTCGCACAGGATGGGGCGTCGATGCCATGCGACAAGTGTGAAGAAGAAGGTGGAGCCAATATGGGCGCGACGGAATCGGGACATCGCGTGATGGTAATGCGGGGTATTTGCAGTGGTTAATCGTGCGGTGTGGTGGGATGAGGGACATCAAGCGGGGCCGTGACAGGCAATATCTCAGTGGATGCACCGTTGAACGCGTGGACGGGGAACCCGTCCACCCTACGGTTAGGTGTCCGTTCGTTGATGCTGCGGTTCGCCTTTCCATGCCACCAATGCTACGAAAATCGCGGCGACGAGGCAGCTATAGACGATGGTGGCGAGCTGGCCGTAGGGCGCGAGCAGGATGGGGCCGCCGATCAGGGCGGCGAAGAAGCCGGCGTAGACGGCCCAGCCTTGCCAGACCAATGGAAGTCCCCAGCCCCAGCCGCGCGAGGCGGGGCGGACGGGGAACCAGTAGCGGGGCGTTTTCATGATGTTGAGATCAGCGCGCCGCTTCCTGCATCTTCTCGCCGGCGCGTTCGACCTTCTCGCCGACCTTTTCCGTGGCCTTTTCCAGTCCGCGGCCGGCCTCCTGGGTGGCGTCCTTGATCTTCTCGCGTGCTTCCTCGGTGCGTTCGGCGAGCTGGCGGCGCTCCTGCTCGGCGCGCTCAGCCAGTTTTTTCGCCGCCTCGTCCGCCTTTTCCAGCGGGGCGCGCAGGTTCTCGGCGACCCGGTCGCCGGCTTCATCGACCGCCTTGCCGGCCTTTTGCGCCGGGCCCATCGCGTCTTCGTCGCGCGTGCAGCCGGCGGCCATGGCCAGAACCAGCAGCGCACTGAACATGGTCGTGTATTTCATGGCTCGCTCCTGTGATGGTGTTTCCTGAAGCATACACCTTGTGGCAACCGCATTGTCGCCTCCATCAGCGCATCTTCCTTCCTTCGACCTCGTCTGCGCGCGGATGTTCGGGCGCGCGTGCGTCGATCTCTTCCTTCGTGGCGCGCGTGGCGTCGTCCTCGCCCCAGCGCTTGGTGAAGGTGCGCAGGCGCGTGCGGGCGCGCTCGATGGCCGAGGCCGATAGCGCCGCGTCGACCGCCGTCTTCGCTTCGCGCCAGGCCTTGTCGCGCTGGCGCTTGCGGGTGCAGACGCCGCTGGCCTCGTTGAGCGCCTTCTGCACGCGCTGCAGCTGCTCGGGCGTGGCCTTGGTGCCGCGCAGGGCGATCAGTTCGCTCTGGGCCTCGCGCGGCTTGCATTCGGTCGCCAGCGCGATCGCCTTGTCCATCTGCGCCTCGATGCGCCGGTTCGAGGGCTTGGCGATCAGCCAGATTGCCCATAACGCGGCCAGGGCCAGCAGCCACCAGCGCAGGCGCACCGGGGCACGCGTGGGCGGCGGCGCGCCTGCCGGGCCGGCACGGGGCGGCGCCGGCTGGGGTCGCGGTGGCGGCGGCGTGTCCACGGGCGGGGCCGGACGCGCGGGTGCGGGCGCCGGCCTCGCTTGCGCAGCCGCGGCTGGCATGGGCGCAGCCGGTGCGGGCGCCGGCGCCGGCGGCGTCTCGGGGCGCGCGGCGGGTGCCGGCGGCGGCGCTGCCTCGGCCTGGCTGGCCGCAGCGGCAGTAGCAGCCGCGCTCATGGCCGCCGCTACCGGAATCGACTCGCGCACGGGCCTATCCGGCGCCGCGCTGGCCGGCGCCGGCCGCAAGCCGGCCGTCTCTCCCTGCGCAGTGCCGCAATACGGGCAGAACCGCACGCGGCGCGGCAGGGCGTGCCCGCATGCGGCGTGGATGCAGCGCACTAATGAATCGTCTTGCACAACCCTCCCCTGTTATTGCGGATCCGGGACGCCGTCGTCCGGATCGGGAATCGATGGGGCGGCGGCGATGCCGGGAATGTCGGCCACGCTGCCCCACTTGCCGGTCTTCGGATCCTGCGCCATGTTCCAGGCGCGCGTGGCCAGGTCGATCTCGCCGCGCGCCAGCTGGCGCGCCACCTCGTCGACCGCGAACGGCCCGCGCTGGGCGCCGCCCACGAACAGTTTATAACGCGCAGAATCTGGTGAAAGCGCCGGGGCCGGCGCCGGATCGGGAATCGCCGCCGGCGGCACGCCAAGCGCGCGCACCTCCAGCGCCGCCGCGGCGCGCGCCTCGCTGGCCAGGATCTCGGGTTTCACGACGCGCTTGTCGAGCGGACGTTCCACTTCCCAGCTGTAGGCGTCGTGCGCCGAATCGGGCACGGTCTCGCTCCAGGCCGCGATGCCCGCCAGCGCGGCATCGGCCGCGGCGTTCGACAGGGTTGGATCGGCCGCCAGCGCACGGCGCAGCCAGGCTTCGTACAGGCGCCGCGCCGTGATGTTCGGCAGCGAAGGCGATGGCAGCTGGGCGCCGGTCTCGTCGGTCTCCAGGCGCGGCTCGTACACCCGCAGCTGGTAGTGGCGCATCAGGGCGGCCAGCAGCAGCAACTGGTGCGGCCCCAGGCCCGCCTGGCGGTTGCGCACGGCCGCGATCACCTGTTCGCGATAATACGGCGGCAGGCCGTTCGAGCGGATTGCGTACTCGTTCCCGATTTGCAGCCATTCGCCCGATCCCGGCTCGACCTCGAACAGGTACTGGCCGCGCGGCTGGAAGGCCGCCTCGCGGTCGCCCGCATCCCCCTTGCGCCGGATGACGCCAAGCGCAATCGCCTGCAGGAACCACTCGTAGTCGTCGGCCAGGCGATTGAGTTCGTCCATCGAGGGCGAAATCGGATGGCGGAAGCGGGTCGAATCGAAATGCAAGTGGGTCGGGATCTTCGGATTCTCGATCTGGTAGGAGGCGCGCCAGGTCGGCAGGCCGCGCAGGATCGTCATCGGGAAGCCCGACAGCTCGATATAGCAGGTGGCGCGCCCGGGAATGCCGGTGTTCACGACCGACACCAGGTCGCCGTGAAAATACCCGGTCGGCACCGCGGCGCGGATCTCGCCTTCCATCCGGCGCCAGGCACTCACGTCGCCCACTCCGATAAAACACTTGAATTGATCCGAATTCGGAGTGAACTCGGCCGAGAAGCGCGCGTTCACCCAGGGCATTGCGCTGCGGATCCATTCGGCGAAGACGCGCTGGCGTTCCTGCGGCGTCATCGCGTTCAGGCGTTCGAGCAGCGGATCGGCCGGCTCCTGCAGCAGCTCGCCGTTCGACAGCTGCGTCTGCGCGCGGCGGAACAGTTTCAATAGCAGATCCGCGCGGGTACGCTCGTCGCCCAGCTGCGGGAACAGTTTGGCGGAACCGCCGAATTCGAGCAGCACCTCCTCGCTCCAGACGCTCACGTCTCCCGTCAGGCGCACCGGCGCCGGCTGCATGTCGCCGGCCAGCTTGATGTAGGTGGCGTGCTCCTGGCGCGCGTCCGCGCGCAGCTGGCTGATGCGGCCGTCGACGGCGCGCAGGATCTCCTGCACATGGCGCCGCCCTTCCTGGAATTCGCCGGCGATGCCGCTCCACTGGGCATTGCCGTGCTCGTCGGTCGACTGCGGCTCGCCCAGCCAGGTGGACATGTTGCGCATCACCTCGATCGACTGCGCGGCCGACACGGCCAGCAGGTGAAAGCGCAGGTAGTCGGCGATGTCGCGCTTCAGGTGCGCCATGACCTCCCTCGCCTGCGCATCCTTGCCGAACAGGCGCCCGGCCGCCTGCGACAGGTTGTTCAGCGACTCCTCGACCTGGCGCGTGCGCAGCGCGTCGCGGATGTCGCGGTAGCGGCGGCCGTTGCGCTCGGCGTTGGCGAGATCGCGCTGCAGCAGGCGCGCTTTGACCTGCTCCAGCAGCGAGAGCACGAATTCGAGGCCACCCTGCTTGCGGTCGTCCAGCAGCGCGTACAGGCGCTCGCGCACCCGCGCCTTCAGGCCGTTCGTCAGTTCGACCGTGTGGCGCTTGATGCGGTCTTCGCTGGTCTCGGCGCTGGCGCCGGCTTCACGGATGGCGTCGCGCTCTAGGTTGGGCAGCAGCTCGGCCACGCGCTCGCGCCACTGCGGCACGTCAAAGGCGGCCATGATGCGATCCATCTCGAGCTGCACCTTGCTCTCGACCCGCTCCAGCAGCGAGCGCCCTTCCTTGTCGCGCAGGAGCAGGCCGGTCAGCGCGTATTCCTGGAACGGCGCCACGTCCACCGTCCCCTTCTTAAAGTCCGGGAACTCGTCGAAGGGCAGCTCGCGCATGTCCATGTGCTCGCGCATGAAGCCGTCGCGTTCCTGGTCGCCCGCACGCCGCGCCAGCGCGCCGTCGCGCCCGACCAGGCCGAAGAATTCCTTCACCATCAGCGCCGCCAGCTCGTAGGCGCGGATGTCCTCGCGCAGGCTTTGCTGGGTGTCGAGCACCGACTGGCCAAAGGCGGAGTACACCTTCGAGTAGGACAGGCGCATGTCGCCGAAGCGCGCTTCCGGCACGCGCGGGTTGTAGGGCCCGAGCTTGTGCTGCTGCTGGTTGACCGCGACCGAGCGCTTGCGGTTGGCGAAGTCGGCCGAGGCGAAATCCTCGAACAGGGTGTCGGCCACCATCTGGTAGACGTCCTTGACGTCGTTCGTGGCCTTGTTGGCGAGGTTGGCCGTGTCGACGAAATACACGTCGTCGAAAGGCGCGCCGCGCCCGGTGATACTGTCCGGATCCATCCATTTGACCTGCGCGTTCATGTCGCGCATGGTCGTTTCCAGTTCCATCAGGGTGGCATAGGCATTCGCCTCAGTGCGCTCCTTGTTCGCTTTGGCAAAGCCCGAAGGCATGAACATCACCAGGTCGACCTGGCTGTCGGCCACTTCCTGGCGCGCGATGGCTTTCGCCATCCACCCCAGGTCGATGGCGCTGCCGGCGCCGGTGCCGCCCGCGTTCGAAGCGATGACGACGATGCGGAATTTCGAGGTGTCCACCTGCAGGCCGAGGCGCTGGTAATTCTCCTTGCGCTCGATGCCGGCGTTGCTGCCCAGGTAGTTCAGCGCGCCCTTGATACGCCCGCGCAGCTTCGGGTATTTGTCGAACAGGTACAGGCGCGCCACGGCGCGGATCTGGCCCGCGCCTTTCGACGGGTCGATGCCGAGCGAGCGCAGTTTTTTCGGCCGCAGCGGCATCCATTTCTCGATCAGGGGAAAGCGCGCCAGGCTGTCGTCGGACTCGTGGTACTGCGGTAGATCCAGCGGCTCCACCAGCCGCTCCTCGTCGGTGAGTTTGACCAGTTCGTACCAGGGATCGGTGCGCTGCGACTTGCCCTCGTCGATGACGGAATTCGAGTCGAGGTCGAAGTGGAGGAAGCGCGCGACCGGGAAGTCGGCGATCGATTCGACCCGGGTCGGATGGTGCCGGTTCCAGACGGCGGACAGGATGCGCCGGCGGATGCGCATCATGACTTCCATGCCGGTGCCGCCAGCGCCGATGAACAGCGTCGGGCGCAGGTCGACCTTCAGTTCGGACTTGCGGTTGATTTGGTCAAGCGTCGGGATATCTGCCATATCATTGTCCTTTAACTTCGTTCCTTTAGCGGCGGCCGATGAACAGGGCCGCGATCAGGCCGGCCAGGCCGACCGCGACCAGCGGCACGGTCACGCCGAAAGTCAGGTATTTGCTCGCGTTGATAATCGCCAGTACCACCGCCGCCGACAGGAAGGCCAGCCCGACGAACAGCAGCCAGCCGGCGCTGCCCGCGGTGGACGGCGCCACGCGGCGCACGACCAGGTGGTGCACATAGGCGTTGCGGACAAAGAAGTACACCACCAGCAGCACAAGGAACACGCCGCTGCCGATGGCGACGTCGCGCGTGGAGGTGTCGGTGGCCCGGGCCGGGGCGCCGGGCATGACCTCGACCGGGCCGGTGGCCGTCTCCGGCAAGGTTTTGGGCAGCGGATCGTCGGGCGTGTTCTTATCCGCGGGCAGCTTGAAGCCGGGATCGGTCTGGGCGGTGTTTTGGGCTTGCATGGTTTTCCTTGTTGTCTTGTCGATCAGCGTTCGAGACGAACCTGCGCACCTTCGCGCAGGTCGATCAGCTGGTGGCCGAACAGGGTGGTCTTCAGGCGCGCGACTTCATTGCCCGCCTTGTCGTAAATCGGTTGCACCGTGCCGGTGCGCGCATGCATGACGCGCTGCTCGTCTTCGACGGTGAGCACGGCGCGGCGCGGACGCATCCAGCCGTAGGCCGCCGCCGCACCCGCGGCCAGCAACGCCAGCAAGGCGCCGCCGGCCGCGATCAAGGGGCCGCTGCCGTAATGCACGCGCACTTCGATCGGCAGCACGGCGGTCGAAGCCTGTACCTGGCTTGGTGGCGTGAAGATGTCGGGCAGCGGGTCGCCCGGAAACAGTTCCGTCATGCGGCTCCTGAAGCCCTGGGACAGCGCCAGCTTCTGATCCGCCAGGTGCAGTTCGATCGTCCCCGGCAGCACATAGGCCGAGCCCGCCGCTTTCAGCGCCGCCATCGACCATTTACCGGGCAGCTGGGCCGTTGGGAGTTGCAGGGTCGAGTCCAACGGCTGCGGCTTGCCCGGCGCCAGCGTGGCGACGCGGCTGCTGCCCAGGCTGACGGCGCGCCCCTCTCCGCCCAGCGTCGAGCGCGCGGACAGCGCCGCGCTGACGATGGTGTAGGGGTACATCGTGTTCTCGAGGTTCCAGCCGATCTTCGCGTTCGGCGCGGTGGCGTCCGGGGCGACGTCGGCGCGCAGCACGCCGTTAGCGCCCATGGCGAAGGTCACGCCCGGCGCGTTCTCGACCTTGCGCGGCACCAGGCGCACGGTGTTGCGGTCGAGCGGTTTCAGGCGCGCCGGCGGCTCGGTGATGATGCGCTTGATGGCGCCGCTGGCAAGCAGGCTGTCGAGCGCGCGCGCCCCGCTCTCGCCGATGGCGAAGGCATATACCATCAAACCGTTGGCCGTGTAGTGCTGCCCCTTGACCGGCATGCGCAGCGGGAAGGCGAGCGCGGTGCGGATTTTGCTGCCGTTATGAATGAGCTGATAGAACTCGCGGTTGCGCTGCGCGGTGGCCTGGTCGTTGTTCGGGCTGTTGCGGTTGTTGGTGACGAGCCAGACGATGCCGTCACGCCCGCCCAGCGCCTGCGTCATGGCGGCGCTCACGGCTTCGCCGAGGTCGGTGTCGGCCAGCGCGCCGCCGGCTTTACGGGCGGTGTCGAGACCGGCCAGGACGCGGGTGACGTCGCCGCGCGTGCCCTGGCCGACGGTGGCCGAGAGCAGCGCGCGCGGCGACGGCGCGTTCGGCTGCGACTGGTTGAAGGCGGCCAGCACCAGCGCGTCGCCGGGCCGGGCCACGGCCAGCGCCAACTCGGTCACCAGCGGCTTGAAGGGCGACTTCGGATCGCTGTAGAACGGCTCCATCCAGCCCGAGTTCTGCACCAGGAAGACGTGCGGCGTGGCCCAGCTTGAACCCGCGCCGCACAGCAGCGCCAGGATCGCCAGGGTGCGAACGAAAAACGCCGTCACGGCTGGACTTCCAGGCGCCAGCCGCGCACCGTGTTCCAGTCCGGATGGTGCAGCCACAGCGCGCCGTTGTAGACGAAAGGCACGCAGTCCAGCGGCCGCGACAAGCGCGCGACCTCGTCGAGGATCAGGTTGCGCTTGCCGATCCATTCGATGGTCGTGCGGGCGATGGTGCGGCCGGCCAGCGCCTCCTCGGCGCGGCCGGTGTAGGCATGAAAGCGCAGCACCAGCCCGCTCGGCTGCGCGCGGTTGTTATTGAAACTGCGCAGCAGCGGCAGCACCAGGGTGTCGTCCTCGACCACGTCTTCGATGTGCTCGGCCGACCAGGGCTGGTCGAGCACCGGGTGGCCGCGCCGGAACAGGAAATTGGCGAAGCCCAGGCGCGCGCCGTCGATCGGCTCGACTTGCGGATTCTCGGCCCCGAGTTCGAGGAAGGAATAGGCCTGGCCGTCGTGCCCGATGTGCCACAGGCGGCCGTCGCGGCTTTGCGTGGGGCCGCCGAAATCGAGCTTGGGCGCCCAGCCGCGCGGCCACGGCGTCCAGCGCGGCGCTTCGCCCGGACGCCACACCAGCTGCCCCTGCGCGTGCAGCCAGAACAGGCGGTTGTCATAGCCGATCGGACGATCCCAGCCGGAAGTGGGCGCGTCGGGACAATCGAAGGTGACGCCGTTGACGAAGTCGAGCTGGGCGTCGAGCAGGTGCAGCACGCCGTCGTCCACGTACAGGCAGCCGACCTGGCGCCGCATCACGCCGGGGCTCGAGGCCAGGCGCCCGGCGAACAGCAATTCGAGCCGGTAGCTTTCGTTGACCGGGTTGATCCACAGCCGCGACAGCCCCGTATCGAGCGGCACGATGCCGACTTCGCCGCGCGCCGGATTCACGGCCGGCAGCCAGCTGTAGCCGCCGGCGGAAAAGCGCAGCTCGGCGCCAGGCTCCTCGGCGCCCATCACATGCCACAGCTGGGCCAGCGGATCCCAGTACTGCAGCACCCCGCGCGCCGGGGCCAGCGCCAGCAGGCGCTGTTCGGGAAAGCCGTAGCTGCCGGCGATGAATTCGCAATGCGCGTTCGGCGGCGCCGGCATGGCCAGTTCCGCGCGATTGACGTGGGGCGCGGCGGGACGCCCTTCCAGGCGGTCGCCCAGCGCCAGGGAGGTGACCGGCAAACCGTGCGGCACGTGGCGCGGCAAGGCCTGGTCGCTGGGCGCGCCCCACCAGTCCGGCTGGTGCCCGGTGCGTCCCTGCAGGCGTTCGAGCGGCGCGCCGCAATTCGGGCAGTAGGCAAACCCTTCCGGATAGATGCCGGCGCAGGCACAGGCGGTCGGGAGCGAGGCGCCGACCAGGTGGGCGACGTCCGGCAGCCGGCCGCGCGCATGCGCCTGCCAGTCGATCGGCCCCAGGCCTTGCGTGGCCTGCAGCGCGAACTGCCCGCTCGTCTCGTCCTCCAGCCAGGTGCTGGCCGGCGTCTCCCATTGTGTTGCCATCGTGCTCCGCCGTCAGATTGAGATATGCATGCCGCCCCCGTGTTGCGGGTGGCCATTGCTGTCTAAATCATAACTGCCCCGGCGCCTTTGCGGCGCGCCGTTCGGCCGGTAGCGCCCGGTGGCACCGCCAGGCGCGCACCATGCGCCTTGTCAAGGAATCGGCCGCGCAATCGTATAATGCCGGGTCTATCCGCGCCTTCGGCTCCCCGCCCTCTTTTCCCATGACCGCTCCCGCCCTCGCCCCCACGCCCGACCTGCCCGCGCACGCCGTCGATGCCGCCACCGCGCACCTGAAAGACATCCTCGCCGTCGCCATCGAACACGGCCCTCGCAGTGTCGATGGCCCGCGCGCCCTGGTCGTCTACGACACCCGCACGGGTCTTTCGCGCGCACTGGTCGAGGCTTACCGGCGCAATCTGCCCGAATCCGACTTCCTCGACTTCGACGGCGTCGATCCCGCCGAGGTGCTGGCGCGTTTCCGCGGCCTCGCGCCGAAAGATCTGGTGGTGCTGGTGCAGTCGACCAATTTCAGGCTGGAGGCCTTCCGCATCCGGGTCGAACTGTTCAAGCTGGGCCTGAAGGTGATCGAGCACGTGCACCTGTCGCGCATGCCGGGTGTCCAGGGCGAGCACTATATCGAGGCGCTGGCCTACGACCCGGCCTACTTCCGCGGGGTCGGGCGCGCGCTGAAAGGCCGCATCGATGCGGCGCCGCTGGCGCGCGTCTGCGGCGGCGGCGAGGAGCTGACCTTCGCTTCGCCCTTCGAGCCGGCCAAGCTCAACATCGGCGACTACAGCGAGATGCACAACGTCGGCGGCCAGTTCCCGATCGGCGAAGTGTTCACCGAGGCGCTCGACCTGGAGGCGGTGAACGGGCGCGCGCAGATCCACGTGTTCGGCGACACCTCCTACCTGTCGAACCGGCCGGAGACGCCAGTAACGATCGTCGTCGAACGCGGGCGCGTGGTCGGCACCGAGAACGCGACGCCGCAATTCCAGCAGGTGCTCGACATCATCCGCCGCGACGAAGGCGAGGTCTGGGTGCGCGAACTCGGCTTCGGCATGAACCGCGCCTTCTCGCGCGAACGCCGGGTCGACGACATCGGCACCTACGAGCGCATGTGCGGCATCCACCTCTCGCTCGGGGCCAAGCACGGCGTCTATCCGAAACCGGGTTTCAAGAGGAAAGATGCGCGTTACCACATCGACGTGTTCGTGGTCACCGACGCCGTCTACTTGGGCGAAGAGCAAGTGTATGCAGATGGCAACTGGATCGTCTGATTTGATGGATTTGAGTGCAGCAAGTGGTAGGATAACAGGCTGTCGATGTGATTTTATAAAAATTAGCTGGAAACTGGGATGAAAGAGGATCTTTCAAAACGTGTGGCCGAGATCCAGGCCATCAGCGCCGTGCCGAAAATTCTGGAAACCGTGGCCGCCATGACGGGCCTGCGGTTCGTCTGTATCGCGCACGTCACCGACGATTCCTGGACCGCCTGCGCGGTGCTCGACCGACTCGACTTCGGGCTCGCCCCCGGCGCCCAGCTCGATGTGACCACGACGCTGTGCGAAGAGGTACGCGACACCGCGCGCGCCGTCATTATCGACAGCGTCCGCGGCAGCGACCAGTATCGCGATCACCACACGCCGCGCATCTACGGCTTCGAGAGCTATTTTTCGATCCCGATCTTCCGCGCCGACGGCGCCTATTTCGGCACCCTGTGCGGTCTCGACCCGGAGCCGGCGCGCCTGACCGACAGCACCGTCGCCACGACCATGCACCTGTTCGCCGAACTGGTGTCGAAGCAGCTCGATGCCGACACCAAGCTGGTCGCCGCGCGCGCCGAGCTGCTCGACGAGCGCGAAACGGCGGAACTGCGCGAACAGTTCATCGCCGTCCTCGGCCACGACCTGCGCACCCCGCTCGGCTCGATCCTGCTGGGCACCGAACTGCTGGCATTGAAGCACCCCGATCCGGACACCCGCCCCATCGTCGAGCGCATCCGCAAGAGCGCCACGCGCATGGCGGCGCTGGTCGACGACGTGGTCGATTTCACGCGCGGGCGCATGGGCAGCGGCATTCCGATGACCCTGCGCGAGGCCGAGGTCGACGTCACGCTCGAACAGGTGGTCGACGAGATGCGCGGCCTGTATCCGCAGCGCGCGATCGAGGCCCGCATCGCCCCCGGCCTGCGCCTGCGCTGCGATCCGGAACGCATCGCCCAGCTGCTGTCGAACCTGCTGAAGAACGCGCTGGTGCACGGCAGCGATCATGCCCCCGTCCGGGTCGATGCCGCCTTCGACGGCGGCGAGTTCGTGCTGTCGGTAGCCAACGCCGGCCGCGAGCTGCCGCAGGACGTGATCGACGGCCTGTTCAAGCCCTACTGGCGCGCCGCCTCGCGTTCGGGCAGCGAAGGCCTGGGCCTGGGCCTGTACATCGTCGACCAGATCGCGCGCGCCCACCAGGGCACGATCGAAGTGAGCTCGACAAACGGCGTGACGATGTTCCTGTTCCGCATGGTGCCGGCGAAGAAGGAGGCTTGAACATGCTGAGCGCCGAACAACGCAGCCAGTACGAACGCGACGGCTTCATCGTCCTGCCCGGCTTCAAGAGCCTGGACGAGATCACCGCGCTGCGCGCACGCGCCGAGTCCATCGTCGAGGCCTTCGATCCGAACGAGTCGCGCTCCATCTTCACCACGCGCGAGCAGGAGCGAGTCAGCGACGCCTGGTTCCTCGGGTCGGACAACACGGTGCGCTGCTTCTTCGAGGAGGAGGCCTTCGGGCCGGACGGCCAATTGCGCCAGGCGAAAGCACTGTCGATCAACAAGATCGGCCACGCGATGCACGACCTCGACCCGGTGTTCTCCGCATTTACGCGCGACCCCAGGCTGGCCGCCGTGGCGCGCGACCTCGGCCTGGCGCGGCCGCAGGTGTGGCAGTCGATGTACATCTTCAAACAGCCCGGCATCGGCGGCGAAGTGCGCTGGCACCAGGACGCGAGCTTCTTCGACACCGATCCGGTCAGCGTGACCACCTTCTGGTTCGCGCTCGAAGACGCGACGGTCGACAATGGCTGCCTGTGGGCCGAGCCGGGCGGGCACCGCGGCCCACTGCGCGAACGCTTCCTGCGCGAGGGCGACGCGACCCGCATGGAGAAGCTCGACGCCACGCCCTGGCCCGGCGGCAGCACCGCCGTGCCGCTGGAAGCGGCGGCGGGCACGCTGGTCTGCTTCCATGGCCTGCTGCCGCACTACAGCGCGCCGAACCGCTCGCCGGTGTCGCGCCATGCGTTCACCTTGCATGCGACGGATGCGTCGACCGTGTATTCGCCGCGTAACTGGATCCAGCGCGATGGCAATTTGCCGGTGCGTGGGTTCGCATGAGCGGAATATCGGTGATTGTGTAACGCGTGGAGTCGGGGACTCCACCCTACAATCGCCGACTAGCCTGACATGTAGGGTGGAGTCCTGACTCCACGCCGTACATCGCCTGTGCTCAGGCGCAACCAAACCCGGTCTGCGTCAGCGCCCGCGTCAGATCCGCCTTGAACACCGCGTAATCGATCGCCTTTTCCACGAAGTCCCCTGCCCCCAGCATGCGCGTGCGCACGCGGTCGGTCTCGTCGCGCGAGCTGGAGAGGACGATGACGGGAATATCGGACAGGGAGGGTTTGGAGGAGATCTCCTTGAGAACTTCGAAGCCGTCCACTTTCGGCAGCTTCAGGTCGAGCAGGACGAGGTCGAAGTCGTGCGCCGCGGTCAGCGCACGCAATGCCTCCTCGCCGTCGGAAACGACGACGACTTCATGGCTGGCCGCGCAGCTCTGCAGGACGCGGCGCGTCAACTCCACGTCGAAGGGGAAGTCGTCGACAATCAGGGCTTTTTGACCATCGGCCCATCGTACAGGAAGAACAGCGATGTGTCGTGGCGTCACATCGCCCGCCGTCCGCGCATGCGCTGGGCCGTCCGTCTCAACCCTGCTCTTCCGGCTCCGGCCCGCGCGTCTTGCCCGGCGGCGCCAATTTGACCGGCCGCCCGCTGCGCGCCGACTCGTAGATCGCCGCGATGATGCGCTGATCCTGCAGCCCCTCCTCGCCCGGCGTATGCGGCTCCCTGTCCTTGCGCACGCACTGGGCGAAGTGATCGAGCTCCTTGGCGAACTGATTGCCTTCCTCGATGTGCAGCTCCGCCCCCTGCTCCCTGCCCTGCTCGACGCGCGAGACGCGCAGGCGGTTGCCCTCGTAGGCGTAGGCCGGGCTCATTTCGGCCCAGGCGCTCGATCCGTTCAGGCGGTACATCTGCGATTTGTGCGAGCTGTAGCCGGTCGAACAGGTGGCCATGAAACCGCTCGGGAAGCGCAGCGTGAACTGGCAGGATTCCTCGACCTCCTTGAAGCGCGCGTCGCCCGGCGTCGACCAGGTGTGACCGGTCACTTCCACCGGTTCCTCGCCGCTCAGGAAGCGCGCCTGGCTGATACAGTACAGGCCCACGTCGGGCAGCGGGCCGCCGCCGGCCAGCGCGCGCTTCATGCGCCAGTGCTGCGGGTCGGCCATGTTCTGCGAATTCACGGAGACGAATTCGCGCAGCTCGCCCAGCTTCTTCTCGCGAATCATCTTGACGAGCGCGCGGTCGAGCGGCGAGTACTGGCGGCGGTAGGCGATCATCAGCTTGCGCCTGGCCGTCTTGCAGGCTGCGATCATGCTCTCGCATTCGGCCACCGTGTTGGCCATCGGTTTTTCGCACAGCACGTGCTTGCCCGCTTTCGCGGCGCGGATCGTGTACTCGGCGTGCATGCTGTTCGGGAGCGCGATATACACGCCCTGCACCTCGGGCATCTGCGCCAGCCTGTCGTAGTCCTTGTAGTCGAGCACCGCGCTTTCCGGGATGTTGTACTGGCGCGCGATCTTGAGCGCCTTGGCGCGGTCGCCGCTGACCAGCGCCACCGGCTTCGTGTGCTTGCTCTGGGCGAAAGCGGGCAGCATCTCGTTTACCGAGATACGACCCACGCCGACGATCGCGATGCCGACCCGCTCGTTCCACGGATCGCCCGGCGGCTCGGTCTTTTCCGGCTTTTCGGTCTTGGTTTCGATGGGCGGGAAGGTGACCTTGTCTTTCTCGGCCGCGCCCGCGATGGCGGGCGTCGACATGGCGGCCAGGGTACCCACGTAGCGCAGGAAATCGCGGCGTGGCGCTGGTTCTTGACTCATGAATGCATCCTTTCGGCAGTGGCTGCTGCTGGCTGATGGGAAGAATGGAAACAAATCCTCGCACAGGGTATGAAATGCCAGTGTTCTATTGCCTACAAACCAGAATTTGTGCGGATCGCCGTCGCTCATTCTTGGGAGCAAGTACAAATGCCTTGCGATTCCATCGCACCCAGCCTCATACTGGGTATCAATGTTCATAAAGGCAGACCATGCTTCCAACAACACGTGGGGAGCGGCCTTTTCGGGTGCTCCTGGCAGACCGCAGCGAGGAAACCCGCGACCTGTTCGGCACCCTCCTTACCAGCATGGGCTATGAAGTCCATTCGGTCGGTACCGGATTCGAGGTGCTGGCGCACGCCCCCCTGTTTCGCCCGCATGCCGTGTTCACCAGTGTTTTCCTGCCCGACCAGACCGGTTTTGCGCTGTGCGCGGCATTGCGGCGGATGCCGGAAACGGCACAGGCGCTGATCGTCGCCGTCACCGGCCACCTTGCACCCGACGCCGCCCGCCGCGCGCAGGAAGCGGGCTTCGACCGCTATCTGGTCAAACCCGTCCAGCTCGATGCAATCCTGAAAACGATGCGACTGCTCGATGGCGGCCAGGACACGGGAGCGGCGCAGGCTCCGTGAGGATGGCCGGGTGGCCTGCGGCCTGCCTGCCTGATCTCTTCGACGTGGCGCGTTCGCCGGCGCGCCTTCATTCACGCGCGCAGGCGGGCGCAGGGAATCCTTCTCACATCAGACGAACCCAGCCGCCTTTGTAGAGGATCGGCCCGCTCGGCCCGTCCGGGTTCGGCGAGCCGCCCTTCGGCTCGAGGCTGACGGCGAGCAGGGCCACGTCGTCGCCGATGGCATTGGCCGGCAATGGCAAGCTCAGGGCGCGGTCGGCGCCGAGCACGCCGAGCGAACGCGGCTTGCCGGCGCGCGGCACGGCCCATAATTGCAGCGCCTGCTGCGCCGTGAGCGGCACGCTGGCCACCATCTGCACCCTCATCAGGCCGCGTTCGCGGTCGGCGCTGACCACCAGCACGGGCCGGGCCTGTTCGTCGAGCAGGCTGGCGATGTCGCTCACCCGCGCCGCATCCGGCTCCGGACGTCCCCCCAGCACGGCCACCAGCAGCAGCGCGGCCAGCGCCGACGAGGCCAGGCCGAGTCCACGCCACAGGGTCAGCGTCCCTTTGCGCCAGAACTGCCAGGCCGGGGCCGGGCGCGGGCCCAATTGGCGCTCGATCGCGCGCCATACGCGCCGGTCGGGCGCCACGGCGGGCGAGAGCTCGGCCATCGCGCCGAGCCGCTCGTTCCAGTCGCGGACGGTACGACGCAGCGCGGCGTCGCCATGCATCAGGCGCTCGAAGCGGCGCCGCGCGCGCCCGCGCAGGGTGCCCAGCACGTATTCAGCGGCCAGGCGCTCGCGCAGCGGCTCGTTGTTCTTCAGGTTCATGCGGCACCCCGCGCACTCAGGCAGGCATGCAGGCGCGCCAGACTGCGCCGGATCCAGGTCTTGACCGTCCCGAGCGGCAGCGCCAGCTTGAGCGCCATGTCGCTGTGCGACAGGTCATGGAAATAAGCCATGCCGATCACCTCGCGGTGCCTTGCTTCCAGCCCGGCCATGCAGTCGGCCAGGGCCTGCGCTTCGCTGCTCATCTGCAGGCGCTCGGCCGGCGTCGCCGCCACGTCCGCCAGCGACGCCAGCACGTCGCTGCCGATGCTGTCGTCCTCGCCGTCATGGCGCTGGCGCCGGAGCACGTCGAAGGCGCGATTGCGCACGATGGTCGTCATCCAGGTCATCGGTGCCGACAGCGCGCTCTTGTAGGTGCCGGCCGCATGCCAGATGGCGATGAAGCTGTCCTGCAGCACTTCCTCCGCAAGTTCGCGCCGTCCGAGGATGCGCAGCGCCAGGCCATACAGGCGTGGCGAACTCGCTTCGTACAGTGCGTGGAAAGCGATGCGGTCGCGCTGTGCGGCGGCCTGCAGCCAGATGCGCAATTGCGCCGGGTCGGCGTATGCCGCGGTGCTTCCCAAGAGATGCCTTTCGATGCGTGGATGAGTGTTGCCGGTGCGATAACGCGACGAAAAATACCATATTTACGTTCTTACTCTGCAAGAAAATATTTTGAATCCAATCCGCCTGCGGCTGCGTATACCTCGGTACGGCACGTTTGCATCGTGATCATTTCTGTTTCGCATCGAATCGTGCGACGTGCCCGCAACATACTCAATATCATCAATTTGTTGTAAATACCAATAATTTAATCCCGTTGTTAACCGGAGAGCGAGATGAGACAGCAACACAAGAAATCCCTAGGTACGATCGTGGCATTGGCAGGGGCGGCATGCATGGCTTTGTCCGTGCCGGCCGGCGCGTCGAGTCACCGCGAGGCGCCATTTTTGACGAATTCACCGAAGGTCGATGGTACCGACTTCTACATGTTCCGTAGTTACGCGCCTGGCCGGAGCGGCTTCGTGACGATGATCGCGAACTTCATCCCGTTCCAGGATCCGCAGGGAGGCCCGAACTTCTACCAGTTCGACCAGAATGCGATGTACGAGATCCATGTCGACAATAACGGCGACGCCAAAGAAGACATCACCTTCCAGGTGCGCTTCAAGAACACCTCGAAGCGCACCGCGCTGACCATCGGCGGCAAGCAGGTGCTGATCCCGCTGATCAATTCGTCGACCATCAGCGGCGTCAATCCCGCTTCCCTCAATGTGCGCGAGACCTACACCATCGACATGGTCAAGGGCGACCGCCGCAGCGGCACGCGCACGCGCCTGGCCGGCGCCAACGGCGCGACGGAATTCGACAAGCCGGTCGACAACATCGGCGAGAAGGTCTTCGGTGGCGCCGGCGGCTACGAGACCTATGCCAACCAGCACATCTACGACATCAACGTGCCGGGCTGCGGCACCGGCCGCGTGTTCGTCGGCCAGCGCAAGGAGCCGTTCTATATCGCGGTCGGCAAGATTTTCGACCTGTTCAATCTGAACCCGCTCGGCGCCGAAACAGCCGGCAACAAGAACGACCTGGAAAACAAGAACGTCAGCACGATTGCGATGGAATTGCCGGTCGGCTGCCTTGCCGTTGCCGGAGAGCCGGTCATCGGCGCCTATGCGACGGCCAGCATGCGCCAGGCGCGCCTGATCAATCCGGCCCCCGCCTCGAGCATCAACGGCGCGGTCAAGGAAGGCGGCGCCTGGACCCAGGTTTCGCGCCTCGGGATGCCGCTGGTGAACGAAGTCATCATCGGCATGGACGACAAGGATCGCTTCAATACCTCGAAGCCGAAGGACGACGCCCAATGGGCCAATTACGTGACCAATCCGGTGCTGCCGGCGGTCGTGGAAACCCTGTTCCCGTCGGCCAAGGCGCCGACCAACTTCCCGCGTACCGACCTCGTGACCGCCTTCCTGAAAGGGATTCCCGGCGTGAACCAGCCGAAGAACGTCGTCGCGTCCGAGATGCTGCGCCTGAATACGTCGATCGAACCGACCGCGGCGGGCGCGCAGAATCCACTCGGCGTGGCCGCCGGCGACAACGCCGGTTTCCCGAACGGACGCCGCCCCGCCGACGATATCGTCGACGTCTCGCTGCGCGTGGCGATGGGTGCGCTGTGCGTGCTGACGGGTGCGAACGATGCGCTCGGCGTTGGCTGCAAACCGGCCGACGCACCGGCCGGCGGCCTGCAGCTGACCGACGGCGTGCGCAAGGACGCAAGCAGCTTCAAGGCGGGCTTCCCTTACCTGAACACGCCGCTGCCAGGCAACCAGTAAGCGAGGAGGCACATCATGTCCACCCACTTCTCCAGGCACGCCGCCCTTGCGGCGGCCCTCTGCGCCGCGCTCGCCCTGGGCGGCTGCGGCGGCGACAGCAAGACGAGGTTCTCCGAGCCGCCACCGACCGGGGGCACCCCGGCCCCGCCGCCGGTGGCGAGCGATTCGTTCTTCGACTACGTGCTCGCGCGCGTCAACGCCCTGCTCGATGACGCCGAACCGGCATCGATCGACGCCGTGACCGAGACCAAGCCCGAGAACACCGAGCCGGCACCGGTCGGCTGAGCAGCGTCCACCCGCGCGGGACGGTGCGCCGTCCCGCGCTCTACGGAGTCTCCATGTTCGGCAAGTTCGTCTTGTTGTCCTGCTGCGCCTGCGTCCTCGGGATCGCGGGTGCGGCGCCCCATGTTCCGGCCAGCGGCGCCCAGGTACTCGAACGCCTGCCGGGCGGCCTGGCCCCGGCCCGGCGCGAACTGCAGGGCCTGCGCGCAGCGCTCGGCGCCCGGCCGCAGGATCTCGGCCTGGCCACCACCGTCGCGCGTCGCTATATCGAACAAAGCCGGCGCGACGGCGATCCCCGCTACCTGGGCTATGCCGAAGCGGCACTCGCGCCCTGGTGGTCGCAGCCGCAACCGCCATCGGAGGTGCTCGTGCTGCGCGCCACGCTGCGCCAGAGCACGCACCAGTTCGGCGCCGCGCTGGCCGATCTCGACACGGTGCTGCGCCGCGACAGCGGCAACAGCCAGGCCTGGCTGACACGCGCCACCGTGCAGACCATCACGGGCGATTTCAGGAGCGCGCACGCCAGCTGCATGCGCCTGTATTCGCGCGCTCCGGAACTGGTGGTGCAGGCTTGCCTGTCAAGCGTGGGCAGCGTCAGCGGCCAGGCCGACGCCAGTTACGAACGCCTGCGCCAGACCTACGCGGCGCGCGCCGACGCGCCGCCCGAGCTGCGCACCTGGGTGGCCACCCTGCTCGGCGAGATGGCCGCGCGCCTGGGCCGCCCGAACGCGGCGCAGGCGCACTTCCGCGATGCGCTCGCGCTCGACCCGCTCGACAGCTACCTGCTGGGCGCCTATGCGGATCTGCTGCTCGATCGCGGCCGTGCCCGCGAGGTGGTCGCACTGTTGAAGGACAAAACGGCGGCCGATGCGCTGCTGCTGCGCTATGCCATCGCGTTGAAGGCCGTGGGTGCGCCCGGCGCGGCCCAGGCCAGCGCCGACCTGGCAGCGCGTTTTGACGCCGCCATGCGGCGCCGCGACACCGTGCACCAGCGCGAACAGGCGCGCTACGAACTGGCCTTGCGCGGCGACGCAAGCGCCGCCGTCCGCCTGGCCAAACTGAACTGGGCAGTGCAGAAGGAGCCGGCCGACCTGCGCATCCTGGCGCAGGCCGCCGCCGCCAGCCGGGATCCGCAAGCGGCCGCCCTGGTGCGCGACTGGCTGGCCGGCAGCCGGGTCGAGGACGCGACCCTGGCCTCCGCGCTGGCGCAGATTGGAGACAGGACGTGAGGGCGCGCTGCCTGCTGCTGTTGCTGCTGTGCTTCGCCTGGGCGCTGCCCGCACAGGCGCACAAGGCCAGCGACAGTTACCTGAGCCTGGACGTGCGCGGTGAACGCATCGAGGGCCAGTGGGACATCGCCCTGCGCGACCTCGAGATGGCCATCGGCCTCGATGCCGACGGCGACGCCGCGATCACCTGGGACGAAGTACGCGCGCGGCATGAGGCGATCGGCGCCTATGCGCTGGCGCGACTGAAACTCGCCGACGGCGGCACGCCCTGTACCCTGCGCGTGACGCAGCACATGATCGACGAGCATACCGACGGTGCCTATGCGGTGCTGCGCCTGCAGGGCGCCTGCCCGGGGCCGGTCGCCCGGCTCGCCGTCGACTACGGCCTCCTGTTCGACATTGATCCCCAGCACAAGGGACTGTTGCGCCTGACGCACGGGACGGTCACCAGCAGCGCAATCTTCGCGCCGGATGCGCGCAGCCAGCTGCTGGAGCTGGCTGCGCCGTCGCGCTGGCGCCAGTTCGCCGACTACGTGCGACATGGCGTCTGGCATATCTGGATCGGCTTCGATCACATCCTGTTCCTGGTGTCGCTGCTGTTGCCGGCGGTGCTGGTGCGCCAGGCCGGCCAATGGCAGGGCCGCGAGACGCTGCGCGCCTCGGCGCTCGACGTCCTGAAGATCGTCACCGCCTTCACGCTGGCGCATTCGCTGACCTTGAGCCTGGCGGCGCTCGGCGCGCTTGCCCTGCCCTCGCGCCTGGTGGAGTCGGCGATTGCCGCTTCCGTCGTGCTGGCCGCCCTGAACAACCTGTGGCCCCTCGTGCACCGCTGGCGCGCGCTGGTGGCCTTCGGCTTCGGCCTGATCCACGGCTTCGGCTTCGCCAGCGTGCTGGCCGATCTCGGCTTGCCGCAAGACGCGCTGGTGGTGTCGCTGGTGGGCTTCAATGTCGGCGTCGAGCTCGGCCAGCTGGCCATTGTCGCGCTGTTCCTGCCGCTGGCCCATGCCATGCGGCGCGGCCTGTTCTACCGGCGTGTGGTGCTGGCCGGCGGTTCCGCCTTCATCGTGCTGCTGGCCGCCGTCTGGTTCGCCGAGCGCGCGTTCGACCTGAAGCTGCTGGCATGAGCGCCGCGCACGTACTTCCTATTCGTGTTGCATACGCGTCATGTATCAGCTTTTTTACAAATCGCGCCCAAGCTTGCCTGAAAGATACCATTAGAATAGTTTCTCCAAAATTACTTATAAAAACAGGGGAAACATGATCCGTTTGCCAATCGCCCTGGCTACGCTATGCCTGAGCGTGTCCGCTTTCGCGGCCGATCCTTTCGACGACAAGTTCCGCCAGCTCGACGAGCTGCTGCCGACCGCATCGACCATCCGCACCGCGTCGGGCGCGCCGGGCCATGCCTACTGGCAGCAGCGCGCCGACTACACGATCCGCGCCACGCTCGACGAGGCGAACCGTGCGATCCGCGCCAGCGAAACGATCACGTACCACAACAATTCCCCGGATACCCTGAACTACCTCTGGCTGCAGCTCGACCAGAACATCTACAAGCCGAACTCGGACGCGCGCATGTCGGCGACCTCGGCCTCGCGCGAGGCCTGGGCCAAGCCGCGCAGCCCGGAAGAAGGGATGAAGTTCGACGCCCTGCGCACGACCTTCGAAGGCCTGACCTTCGACGGCGGCTTCAACATCACGGGCGTCAAGGCGGGCGGGCGCAAGCTGGCCTACGTCATCAACCGCACGATGATGCGCATCGACCTGCCCCAGCCCCTGAAACCGGGCCAGCGCTTCTCCTTCGACGTCGAGTGGAACTACAAGATCAACGAGCAGAAGGTGCTCGGCGGCCGTTCGGGCTACGAGAAGTTCGACGAAGACAAGAACGACCTGTTCGAGATCGCCCAGTGGTTCCCGCGCATGGCCGCCTACTACGACGTCTACGGCTGGCAGCACAAGCAGTTCCTCGGCGCCGGCGAATTCACGCTCGAATTCGGCGACTACGATGTCGAGATCACGGTGCCTTCGGATCACATCGTCGCCTCGACCGGCGTGCTGCAGAACCCGGGCGCGGTGCTCACCGCCGCCCAGCGCGAGCGCCTGGCGCGCGCGAAGACCGCGAAAAAGCCGGTGATCATCGTCACCCAGGCGGAAGCCGAAGCGGCCGAAAAAGCCCGCGCGGGCGTGACCAGCGGCGCCAATAAAACCTGGCACTTCAAGGCGAAGAACGTGCGCGATTTCGCCTTCGCCTCGAGCCGCAAGTTCATCTGGGACGCCCAGGGCATGAAGAGCGGCGACAACGACGTGATGGCGATGTCCTACTATCCGAAGGAAGGCAATCCGCTGTGGGAGAAGTACTCGACCCAGGCGATCGTCCACACCATCGAGCAGTACAACAAGTACTCCTTCGACTATCCGTACCCGACTTCGATTTCCGTGAACGGCCCGGTGGGCGGCATGGAATACCCGATGATCACCTTTAACGGCCCGCGTCCGACCAAGGACAAGAAGACGGGCGAACTGACCTATTCGAAGCGCACCAAATATGGCCTGATCGGCGTGATCATCCATGAAGTGGGCCATAACTACTTCCCGATGATCGTCAACTCGGACGAGCGCCAGTGGACCTGGATGGACGAGGGCCTGAACTCCTTCGTCCAGACCCTGGCCCAGGAAGCCTGGGAAGAGAACTGGCCGGAGATGCGCGGCGAGCCGCGCCTGATCACCGACTACATGAAGAGCCGTAACCAGGTGCCGATCATGACCAACTCGGAGTCCCTCCTCCAGTTCGGCAACAACGCCTACGCCAAGCCGGCCGCCGCGCTGACCGTGCTGCGCGAGACGGTGCTGGGCCGCGAGCTGTTCGACTTCGCCCTCAAGGAATACGCGAACCGCTGGAAGTTCAAGCGCCCGACCCCGGCCGATTTCTTCCGCACCATGGAAGACGCCTCGGGCACGGATCTCGACTGGTTCTGGCGCGGCTGGTTCTACACGACCGACGCGGTCGACGTGAGCGTGGACGGCATCAGCGAGTACACGGTCAGCACGCAGAANCACGGATCTCGACTGGTTCTGGCGCGGCTGGTTCTACACGACCGACGCGGTCGACGTGAGCGTGGACGGCATCAGCGAGTACACGGTCAGCACGCAGAATCCGGAAATCGAAAAGGCCTGGCGCCGTAAACTCCGCGAAGCCGAGCCGGCCTCGCTCACCGACCAGCGCAACAAGGGCATGCCGCGCCGCGTCGACGCGCACCCGGAGCTGAAGGATTTCTATAACGAGCACGACGATTTCACCGTCACCAATGCCGACCGCAACAAGTTCAACGAAGGCCAAGAAAAGCTCGAGGACTGGGAAAAGGCCTTGCTCAGTTCGGGCAAGCACCTGTACCTGGTCGACTTCACGAATATCGGCGGCCTGGTGACGCCGCTGGTGNATCAGGTGCGCCAGGCGCACGATCCGGATGTCACCAATGCCGACCGCAACAAGTTCAACGAAGGCCAAGAAAAGCTCGAGGACTGGGAAAAGGCCTTGCTCAGTTCGGGCAAGCACCTGTACCTGGTCGACTTCACGAATATCGGCGGCCTGGTGACGCCGCTGGTGCTCGAGATCCAGCTGGCCAGCGGCAAGAAGTACATCGAGCGCATCCCGGCCGAAGTCTGGCGCTATTCGCCGAAGAAGATCACCAAGCTGATCGTCACCGACGAGCCGATGACGGGCCTGACCCAGGATCCGTTCTGGGCTGGCCTGCTCGCCGACCGCGAGCGGCGCTACCNGGTGACGCCGCTGGTGCTCGAGATCCAGCTGGCCAGCGGCAAGAAGTACATCGAGCGCATCCCGGCCGAAGTCTGGCGCTATTCGCCGAAGAAGATCACCAAGCTGATCGTCACCGACGAGCCGATGACGGGCCTGACCCAGGATCCGTTCTGGGAGACCGCCGACATCGACCAGAACAACAACGCCTGGCCGCGCAAGCTGACCCCGTCGCGCCTGGAGCTGTTCAAGACCGAGCGTGGCGGCGGCGACATGATGAAGGACTTCAATACCAAGTTGAAGACCAAGGAAGAAAAGGCGGCGACCGCCGAGGAACCGAAGAAGGAGACGGTGCCGCCGGTGCAGTGATGCGTCGTTGAACGCGTGGGCGGGGAACCTGCCCACCTTACGTCCCTCCGTTTTTAGCCGGTGGTTGCGCGAACAGCGCGGCCACCGGTTTGTTTCATTCAGAACCAATCGAATACCCATGAAAATGAAGCACCTTGCCCTCACCCTCGTGCTGGCCGTTTCAAGCGCCGCCCACGCCGCCGACCCGTTCGACGACAAATTCCGCCAGCTCGACGAGCTGCTGCCGACGCCGGGCACCACCCGCACCGCCTCCGGCGCGCCGGGCCACGCCTACTGGCAGCAGCGCGCCGACTACAAGCTGCGCGCGACGCTCGACGAAGCCAAGCGCGCCATCACCGGCGCCGGCACCATCACCTACCACAACAACTCGCCCGACACCCTCAACTACCTGTGGGTGCAGCTCGACCAGAACATGTTCCGCGGCGACTCGGACAACCGCAACATCTCGACCATCCCCTCGCGCGAAGCCTGGCAAAAGGGCGGCGCGGAGGGCGTGAAATTCGACGCGATCCGCTTCGCCTTCGAGAGCCGCACCTTCGACGGCGGCTTCAAGGTCGCCAGCGTCAAGGGCGCCAACGGACAGCCGCTGCGCCACGTCATCAACAAGACCATGATGCGGGTCGACCTGCCCCAGCCGCTGAAGCCTGGCCAGCGCGTCTCGTTCGCGCTCGAGTGGAGCTTCAACATTCCCGAAGCGAGCGTGCTGGGCCGCCGCATGGGTTTCGAGCGTTTCGACAAAGAGGATAAAAACGATCTGTTTGAGATCGCCCAGTGGTTCCCGCGCATGGCGGCCTATTACGACGTCGCCGGCTGGCAAAACAAGCAGTACCTGGGCGACGGCGAGTTCACGCTCGAATTCGGCGACTACGATGTCGCCATCACCGTGCCCGCGGATCACATCGTCGCCTCCACCGGCGAGCTGCAAAATCCCGGCGAAGTGCTCACCACGGCCCAGCGCGAGCGCCTGGAGCGCGCGAAGAAGTCGAACAAGCCGGTGATCATCGTCACCCAGGCGGAAGCGGAAGCCGCCGAAAAGAAGCGCGCTACCAGCATGAAGACCTGGCGCTTCAAGGCGAAGAACGTGCGCGATTTCGCGTTCGCTTCGAGCCGCAAGTTCATCTGGGACGCGCAGGGCATGAGGAGCGGCGATACCGATGTGATGGCGATGTCCTACTATCCGAAGGAAGGCAACCCGCTGTGGGAGAAGTATTCCACGCAAGCCATCGTCCACACCATCGAGCAGTACAACAAGTACTCGTTCGACTATCCGTATCCGACCGCGATTTCGGTGAACGGCCCGATCGGCGGCATGGAATACCCGATGATCTCGTTCAACGGCCCGCGTCCGACCAAGGATAAAAAGACCGGCGCCCTCACCTATTCGAAAGCGACCAAGTATGGCCTGATCAGCGTGATCATCCACGAGGTCGGCCACAATTACTATCCGATGATCGTCAACTCGGACGAGCGCCAGTGGACGTGGATGGACGAAGGCCTGAACTCCTTCCTCCAGTTCCTGGCCGAAGAGGCCTGGGAAGAAAACTACCCGGCGCGACGCGGCGAGCCGCGCGACATCGTCGACTACATGCGCAGCAAGAACCAGACGCCGATCATGACCAATTCGGAGTCGGTGCTGCAGCGCGGCCCGAACGCCTACGGTAAACCTGCCACCGCCCTGAACGTGCTGCGCGAAACGGTGCTCGGCCGCGAGCTGTTCGACTTCGCCTTCAAGGAATACGGCCGCCGCTGGAAGTTCAAGCGCCCGACGCCCGCCGACCTGTTCCGCACCATGGAAGACGCTTCCGGCACGGATCTCGACTGGTTCTGGCGCGGCTGGTTCTACACGACCGACGCGGTCGACGTGAGCGTGGACGGCATCAGCGAGTACACGGTCAGCACGCAGAACGGTGACGCCGCTGGTGCTCGAGATCCAGCTGGCCAGCGGCAAGAAGTACATCGAGCGCATCCCGGCCGAAGTCTGGCGCTATTCGCCGAAGAAGATCACCAAGCTGATCGTCACCGACGAACCGATGACGGGCCTGACCCAGGATCCGTTCTGGGAGACTGCCGACATCGACCAGAACAACAACGCCTGGCCGCGCAAGCTGACCCCGTCGCGCCTGGAACTGTTCAAGACCGAGCGTAGCGGCGGCGATATGATGAAGGACTTCAATACCAAGTTGAAGACCAAGGAAGAACCAAAAAAGGAACAGTAACGTAGGGTGGGCGCCCTGCGCCCACGCGTTACGCACGTATCCAACGTCGCCGGCGGTAACATACCGCCCGCGACGCATGCAAGGGCCGCGGGCCGTGGTCGTCGTTTCGAGCGATATGCCACCACCAACGGAAAATGCATGCACACGTAACCGCGTGGGCGCAGGGCGCCCACCCTACCTGGATATTTATGAAGCACCTCCTCCGCCTCTTCGCCCTGGCCCTCCTGCTCGTCAGCACCCAGGCCTGCGCCCACCGCTTCCACGCGGGCATCACCGACATCGCCTTCAATGCCCGCACCGGCAACACCGAGATCGTTCACACCTACATGGCGCACGACGTCGAGGCCCTGCTGGCGAACCTGTACGGCCGCCAGTTCGACCTCTCCGACCCGGAAGACCAGGAAGCGGTGCGCAAGTATGTCGAAGGCCGCTTCCGCGTGCTGGATCAGAACAAGACGCCGCTCGCGGTGCGCTGGGTCGGTATGACGGCCGATCCGGAAAAGATCACCGTGTTCCAGGAAATCGAACAGACCCCGCTATGGAAGGCCGGCGCCATCCATGACAACGTGCTGATCGACTTCCTGCCGGATCAGGTCAATACCGTCAATCTCAACGAAGGCAATGCCGTGCGCACCCTGAGCTTCGACCGCAACAAACTCGAACAGTCCACCCGCTAAAGGCATTCATGATCCCGAGTCGTCCCCGCATTCGCCCACTATCCTTTGCGCTGGCCACGCTGTTTGCCTCGGCTTCCGTCCTCGCCGACGACCTCGTGCTGCAGCGCGTGCTGGTCGAAGGCTCGCGCATGAGCCAGCTCGGCATCGCCGACTCGGCCAATGCCGGTACCGTCGGCCAGAAGGAGCTGGCCGCGCGCACCGCCTACCGGCCCGGCGAAATGCTCGAAGCGATGCCCGGCCTGATCGCCAGCCAGCACAGCGGCGAAGGTAAAGCGAACCAGTTCTACCTGCGCGGCTTCAATCTCGACCACGGCACCGATCTCGCCACCTGGGTCGACGGCATGCCGGTCAACCAGCGCAGCCACGCGCACGGCCAGGGCTGGACGGACGTGAACTTCCTGATCCCGGAACTGGTCGGCCGCCTCGACTACCGCAAGGGCCCCTATTCGGCGCGCGACGGCGACTTCGCCTCGGCCGGCAGCGCCGAGATCAGCTATGCGAACCGTCTCGTAAAAGACGTCGCCAGCGCCACCCTCGGCCAGGACGGTTTCCGGCGCGCGATGCTGGCCGGCTCGCCCGAGCTGGCCGGCGGCACCCTGCTCTACGCGCTCGAACTGATGGACAACGACGGCCCCTGGACGCGGCCCGACGACTACCGCAAGCGCAACGGCCTGCTGCGCTACAGCCGCGGCTATACCAACAACGGCTGGAGCGTGACCGCCATGGCCTACCGCGGCACCTGGAACGCGACCGACCAGATCCCGCTGCGCGCTGTCGAAGACGGCAGCCTGGGACGCTTCGACGCGATCGACGACAGCGACGGCGGCAGCGCGCGCCGCTATAGTCTCTCCGGTATCTGGCGCCAGACCGGCGCCGAGTCGTCCTCGAAACTGAGCGCGTATGTGATCCGCAACCAGCTCGACCTGTTCTCGAACTTCACCTATTTCATGAACGATCCGGTGAACGGCGACCAGTTCGCCCAGCCGGATCGGCGCGTGACCAGCGGCCTGGATGCAACCCAGACCTGGCACCTGCACCGCGGCGAGACCATGGCCTCCGACCTGACGGTGGGCGCGCGCCTCCAGAACGACAACATCTACAACGGCCTGTACGACACCCGCGCCCGTCAACGCCTGAGCACCACGCGCGAAGACCATGTGGTCGAGACCAGCGGCGGCCTGTTCATCGAAAGCGCCACGCGCTGGAACAAGGCCGTGCGCACCATGATGGGGGTGCGCGCCGACCGCTACCGCTTCGATGTCGAGAGCGACCTGGCCGCCAACACGGGCCGCGCCCACGATACCCAGCTGAGCCCGTCGTTCAGCCTGATCCTGGCGCCCTTCGCCTCCACCGAGTTCTACCTGAACTACGGCCACGGCTTCCACAGCAACGACGCGCGCGGCACGGTGGCGGCGATCGATCCGGCGACCCTGTATCCGCTCGAGCGTGCACCAGGCCTGGTGCGTTCGCGCGGCATGGAACTGGGCCTGCGTACCGAGGCGATCCCGAAGATGCAGACGGCAGTCTCGCTGTACCGGCTCGACTTCGATTCCGAGCTGACCTATATCGGCGATGCCGGCATGACCGAAGCCGGCGATGCCAGCCGCCGCACCGGCATCGAGTTCTCGCACTACTGGCGGCCCCTGAAATGGCTGGCGCTCGACTTCGACGCGGCCTATGCGCGCGCCCGTTCGCGCAACGGCGACCGGATTCCCGGCGCGGTCGAAGGCGTGGGCCAGCTCGCGCTCACCGTCGACAAGCTGGGCCCGTGGTCGGGCGCGCTGCGCCTGCGCTACTTCGGCCCGCGTCCGCTCATCGAGGACAACAGCGTGCGCTCGCAGGGCAGCGCCACGCTCAACGGGCGCGTCGGCTATAAAATCGGCAAGGATCTGCAGCTCGAGCTCGAGGCCTTCAACCTGGCGAACCGGCGCGACTCGGCGATCGACTACTACTATGCGTCGCAGCTGGCCGGGGAGTTGTCGCCGCGCGACGATATCCACTTCCATCCGATCGAACCGCGCTCGTTCCGTTTGACGCTCACCAAGACCTGGTAAGCCCGAGGGCCGGTTTTCGCCGGCCCTGGTAAAAACTGCTACGCTACCGGGCATGAACCTATCCGAACTGCCCTATAGCGACCCTTCCCGCCTTGCCGAAGCCCTGCTCGGCGACGGCTACGCCCTCTTGCGTCCGGCGGACGTCGCCCGCCTTGCCGGCTGCACGCTGGCCGAACTCGACGCGCTGATGCCGAGCTGGGATCGGCTCGAACTCGACAACTACCTGAAGGACGGCGGCCGCTACCGCCGCCGGCGCCACTCCTGCTTCGTCGACGACGGCAAGGCGCTGCAGCAGACCCCGCACCGCGCGCACTGGCAGCCGGTCGAATACAACGCCCTGCATGGCGGCATGCACCGTTTGTTCGCGCCGATCGAAGCGGGCACCATCATGCAGCCGGCCTGGCAGCAGCTGGTGCGCTCGCTGGGCGCGGTTTGCTCGCAGGTGAAGAACGCGCAGCCCTGGTATGTGGAAGCGCACCAGTTCCGCATCGATACCGCCGACGGCATCGGCCGCCCGACGCCGGAAGGAGCGCATCGCGACGGCGTCGATTTCGTGGCCGTGATTTTGATCGGCCGCACCAATATCAAGGGCGGCGAGACCCGCGTCTTCGACGCCCACGGCCCGCGCGGCCAGCGCTTCACGATGACGGAACCTTGGACGCTGCTGCTGCTGGACGACGCCGCCGTCATTCACGAATCGACGCCGATCCAGCCGCTGGGAGAGCATGGCTACCGCGATACGCTGGTGCTGACCTGGCGCGCCGAGTCCTTCCAGGGCGAGGGTGTCTGACGAACTTCGCACTGACGTAACCGAGTTACCCGTAGGGTGGGCGGGGGATAAGAGTCCGGGGGACTTTTATCCCCCGCCCACCCTACGAGCCAAAAAAAACGCCCGCATACCTTGCGGTAGCGGGCGGCAATCCAGAATTTCGGAGAAAAACTGGAGGAGACGCTTCCAATATAACCCGATTTATTGTGCGTCGCAATACAGTAGAACTACCACACTAATGGGACTGCTCCCTCTGTCTTCGTAAGACTTTTCTGACGATCGTTATGCATCTCAGCTATTTATGATGCGACGCATCATAAAAATGCCGCTGGCAAGCTGCGCTGCACAAAATTGGTGCGATCAAGATCCATTTATCCCGGCTCTGCCGTTTTCACGGGCATGCGGCACGACCTGATCGGCGCATGTGGCTTGCACACTATTTTTCGTAGCGCCCGCAGCCTCGGCGCGCGCCGTCGCCGCAGACATCGCGCGGGCTGACGGCGTATCGGCATACGACGGTATGCGTCCGGTGGCGGCGATGCTGCCGCGCTGGGGTTCGGAGTGCGTGGCGGCGCGCGCCGGCAAGGCGCTCGCGGCGCGTGGCTTTTCTTCCTGGACGGCGCACTGCGTGGTGGACGCGGCGGCGCCTGGTTCGGAAAAAGCCTGCCCGGCTGCACAGCCGGGCAAGCCGGTACACACGGCGGCGATCAGTAGCGGCATGTTCATGGCGGCCTCCTTCGATGCGGCCATTCTAGCGCCCTCCTACGCGCCCGGCGCGCCGCACGCTAGGGCAGCGGCAGCGGTAACAGCGCGGCCTGTGCCGCCTTGACCAGCGCGGCGCCCATGCGCTCCAGGCGCTGCGGCTGGATGCGCCAGGCATGCCAGTAGAGCGGCACGTCGACCGGCAGCGCCGGCGCCAGCTCGACCAGCTCGCCCGCGTCCAGCAGGCGCCGGCACTGTTCCTCGGGCAGCATGCCGTAGCCGAAGCCGAGCCGGATCGCCTCCACGTACGGGTCGCTGGCCGGCACGTAATGGCAGGGATAGCTGCCCTCGGGCAGGCCGAGGTGTTCGCGCAGGAAGGCCGACTGCAGCGAGTCCTTGCGGTCGAACACCACCACGGGCGCATGCACCGCCGCCTCGCGCGTAAGACCGTCGGGGAAGCGCTGCCGGGCGAAGCCGCTCGCAGCCACCATCCGGTAGCGCATCAGGCCGAGCGGCGTCGCGGTGCAGCCGTGCATCGGCTGCGGCTTGCCGGAGACGCAGGCCAGCACGCGCCCTTCTTCGAGCAGGGCAAAGGTGTGGCCCTGGTTGTCGAGCACGAATTCGACCAATAGCCCTTCGGCGGCCAGGATCGGGCCCAGCGCCGGCAACAGCCAGGTCGCCAGCGTGTCGTTGTTGACGGCCAGGGCGACGCGCGCCGGCCCCGCGTCCATCCCCATCTCGGCCAGGAATTCGGCTTCCAGCAGCAGGCTGCGGCGCAGGTACTGCAGCAGGCGCATGCCGGGTACGGTCGCCCGGCAGGGCCGGCTGCGCACCAGCAGCGGCGTGCCGAGTTCCTGTTCCAGCGCCGAGATGCGCTGCGAGACTGCCGAGGGCGTGATGCCGAGCTGGCTGGCCGCGCCTTCCAGGCTGCCGGTGTCGATGGCGGCGGCGAAGGCGCTGCTGCGGCGGGGATCGATTTTCATAGATTAGCGAAACTTAAGCACCCTTAATAATCATGAATATAATTGAAGTAGCGGCCTGCGCTTGGGAAAATACCGGCTCCTGATTCGTGGAGCTGTCATGTTTTCCCAACAAATCTTCCTGCAAGGCCTGGGCTTGGGTGCCAGCCTGATCATGGCCATCGGCGCCCAGAACACCCACGTGATCCGCACCGGCGTGCGCGGCGAGCACGTGCTGGCCACCGTCCTCGCCTGCATCGTGGTCGACGTGGCGCTGATCGCGCTCGGCATGGCGGGCCTCGGCAGCGTGATCGAATCCTCGCCGCCCTTGCTTGCGCTGGCGCGCTACGGTGGTGCGGCTTTCCTTGCCTGGTATGGCTGGCGCTGCTGGGCGAGCAGCCTGCGCGGCGGCGCGGCGCTCGCGCTCGGGGAGCAGGACAGCCGCACGAGCCTGAAGCGCGCACTGGCGACGGTATTGGCGCTGTCGTTACTGAATCCCCACGTCTATCTCGACACCGTGGTGCTGCTGGGCGCCGTGGGCAGCAGCCTGGCCGGCGAGCAGCGCGGCTCCTTCGCGGCTGGCGCCATGGCCGCCTCGGTGCTCTGGTTCAGCGCGCTCGGCCTGGGTGCGCGCCGCTTCGCCCCGGTCTTGGGCCGTCCCGCCGTGTGGCGCATGATCGAAGCGGCAACCGGCAGCCTGATGCTGGTGCTGGCCGTGCTCCTGCTGCGCGGGAGCTGATGACGCACGGGTAGCTTCAAATGCATGAATTTGCGTGGTGTTTCGTGCCTTTTTGATAAACTGCTCCATTGCGCTCAAGGCAACCGCCTTGCCAGACCATGGAACCGGAATTCAAGCACATGCCATCCTCGACACCACGCTCACGCCTCCTCGCCTGTTCGACCGTCCTGCTCCTCGCCGCCCTCTCCGGTTGCGGCAAGGAAGAGGAGAAGAAGACGGCGCCCGCCACCCCGGCCCTGACCGTCACCACCGCCCGTCCGAGCACCGCCGAACTGCCGCTGCGCCTGGCCGCCAACGGCAACGTCGCGGCCTGGCAGGAAGCGGTCATCGGCAGCGAGTCGGGCGGGCTGCGCCTGCTGGAAGTACGCGTCAACGTAGGCGACGTGGTCAAGAAGGGCGAAGTGCTGGCCGTGTTCTCGGCCGATACCGTCAACGCCGACGTCGAGCAGGCACGCGCGGCGCTGCAGGAAGCCCAGGCGAATGCCGCCGAGGCGGCCGCGAACGCGAAACGTGGCCAGGACTTGAAGAGTTCCGGCGCCGTCAGCGAACAGCAAGCGACCCAGTGGGCCACCGCCGCCCGCACCGCGAGCGCGCGCGTGGCCGCCGCCAAAGCCACCCTCGACCAGCAGCAGCTACGCCTGAAGTACACGCAGGTAGTCGCGCCCGACAGCGGCGTGATCTCGGCGCGCAGCGCCACCGTCGGCGCCGTGGTCGGCGTCGGCACCGAGCTGTTCCGCCTGATCCGCCAGGGCCGCCTCGAATGGCGCGCCGAACTGCCGGCCGCCGACATCGGCCGCGTCAAGCCCGGCACGCGCGTGCGCGTCAAAGGCGCGAGCGGCAGCGAAGTCGTCGGCAAGGTGCGCACGGTGGCGCCGACGGTCGATGCGCAGACGCGCACCACCCTGGTCTATGTCGACCTGCCGCCTGCCCTGTCGACCAACGCGCCCCTGAAGGCCGGCATGTTCGCCGGCGGCGAATTCGAACTGGGCGCCTCGAACGCGCTGACCGTGCCGCAGCAGGCGATCGCCGTGCGCGACGGCTTCAGCTACGTCTTCCGCCTGAACCCGGACAGCCGCGTGAGCCAGCTGAAGATCGGCACCGGGCGCCGCCTGGGTGAGCGCATCGAAGTCGTCAGCGGCCTGGCGCCGGACGCGCAGATCGTCGTCAGCGGCGCCGGTTTCCTGAACGACGGCGATCTGGTGCGCAATGTACAGGCGCCGCCGGCCGCGCCGGCCAAGGTCGCGGCGCGCTGAGGACACCATGAATTTTTCCGCCCTCTCCATCCGTAACCCGATCCCCGCGATCCTGCTGTTCGCGCTGCTGACGCTGGCCGGCCTGCTCGCCTTCAAGGCCAATAAAGTCCAGTTCTTCCCCGATATCGAACTGCCGATCGTGACCGTCACCGCCACGCTCGACGGCGCCGCGCCCGCCCAGCTCGAAACCGAGGTGGCGCGCAAGATCGAGGACTCGGTCGCCACCCTGCAAGGCGTCAAGAACATCTACACCAAGGTGCTCGACGGCGTGGCCACGGTCACCGTCGAATTCATCCTCGAGAAGAACCTGTCGGATGCGGAGAACGACGTGCGCGGCGCCGTCTCGCAGGTGCGCGCCGACTTGCCGGCCGAGATGCGCGAGCCGAGCGTGACCAAGGCCGCCACCGCCGGGCGCTCGATCCTTACTTTCACCGCCGCCGCAAGGACGGGCACAGGCGCCGGCGCCGGCACGAACGGCATGGACGACCAGGAGCTGTCCTGGTTCGTCGACAACACGGTGTCGAAGCGCCTGCTCGGCGTGCCGGGCCTGGGCGCGGTGAAACGCGTGGGCGGCGTCGACCGCGAAGTGCGGGTCGAACTGAACGATGCGCGCATGGCGGCGCTGCGGGTGTCGGCACTGGACGTATCGCGCCAGCTGCGCAACGTGCAGCGCGAAGCCCCTGGCGGCCGCGGCGACGTGAGCGGCGCCGAGCAGTCGGTGCGCACCCTGGCCACCGTCGCCAGCGCCCAGGAACTGGCGCGCATGGATATTCCGCTGCCGGACGGGCGCCACGTCAAGCTGAGCGAGATCGCCACCGTGATCGATAGCGTGTCGGAGCCGCGCGCGCTGGCCGAGCAGGACGGGCGCAAGGTGGTCGGCTTCGAAGTCTTCCGCACCCGCGGCGCCAGCGAGACCGAGATCGCCGCAGGCGCGCGCGCCGCGGTCGCCGAGCTGCAGCAGGCGCACCCGAACGTGATCCTGAAGGAGGTCGTGGACAACGCCGAGCCGGTGCAGGAAAACTTCGACGCCTCGATGGAGATGCTGTACGAAGGCGCGGTGCTGGCCGTGCTCGTGGTGTGGTGGTTCCTGCGCGACTGGCGCGCCACCTTTGTCGCCGCCGCCGCCCTGCCGCTGTCGGTGATCCCGGCCTTCCTCGGCCAGTACCTGTTCGGCTACACGCTCAACATGGTCACCCTGCTGTCGCTCGCGCTGGTGGTGGGCGTGCTGGTCGACGACGCCATCGTCGAGATCGAAAACATCGCGCGCCACCTGCACATGGGAAAGACGCCGATGCAGGCGGCACTGGAGGCGGCCGACGAAATCGGCATGGCGGTGATCGCGACGACCTTCTCGTTGGTGGCCGTGTTCCTGCCGACCGCCTTCATGGGCGGCATTCCCGGGCGCTTTTTTAAACAGTTCGGCTGGACGGCGGTGCTGGCAATCCTGGCCTCGCTCGTGGTGGCGCGCCTGCTGACGCCGATGATGGCGGCCTACATCATGAAGAAGCCGTCGAAACCGCACGTGGAGCAGGATGGCGCCATCATGCGGCGCTACATGGCGAGCATGCAGTGGTGCCTGCGCCACCGCCGCATCACGGCGATCGCTTCGCTGCTGTTCTTCGTCGGCTCGATCTCGCTGGTGCCGCTGCTGCCGACGGGCTTCGTGCCCGCGGCCGACCGCGGCCAGACCATCATCAACGTCGAACTGCCGCCCGGCTCGACGCTGGCGCAAACCCACCGCGTGGCCGAAGAAGCGCGCCTGGCGGCGATGCGCGTGCCCGGCGTGAAGAGCGTGTTCAGCTCCATCGGCGGCGGCTCCAGCGGTGACGCCTTTGCCCCCGGCGCCTCGGCCGAAGCGCGCCGCGCGGTGCTGACGGTGACGACCTCGCACCGCAGCGACCGCGACGAATCGCTCTCGGATCTGGAACGCCGGATGCGGACGGAGTTGTCCGCCATTCCCGGCGCGCGCTTTAACGTCGGCCAGGCCGACACCGGCGGCAAGCTGCAGCTGGTGCTGCGCAGCGAAGACCCGGCCGCGCTCACCGCCGCCGCCCGCCGCGCCGAGCGCGAGCTGCGCGGCCTGCAGGGCATCGGCAACGTCAGTTCGAGCGCCTCCCTGGTGCGCCCCGAGATCATCGTGCGGCCCGATTTTGCGCGCGCGGCCGATCTTGGCGTGACGGCGGCCGCCATCGGCGAAACCGTGCGCGTCGCCACCGCCGGCGACTACGAACAGGCGCTGCCGAAGATGAACCTGTCGGAGCGCCAGGTCCCGATCCGCGTGAAACTGCCGGACGCGGTGCGCGCCGACCTCGATGCGATCGGGCGCCTGACGGTGCCGGGCGCGCGCGGGCCCGTGCTGCTCTCGACCGTCGCCGACATTACGATGGAAAGCGGCCCGGCCGAGATCAACCGCCTCAACCGCAGCCGCAACGTGACGCTCGACGTCGAGCTGGGCGGCCGTTCGCTGGGCGACGTGAATGCCGAGGCGCGCGCCCTGCCCGCCTTCCAGCAGTTGCCGGCCTCGGTGCAGATCGCGGAACTGGGCGACGCCCAGGAGATGCAGGCGCTGTTCGCCAGCTTCGGCGTGGCGATGGCGATCGGCGTGCTGTGCATCTACGGCGTGCTGGTACTGCTGTTCCACGACTTCATGCAGCCGATCACGATCCTGGCGGCGCTGCCGCTGTCGATCGGCGGCGCCTTCATCGCCCTGCTGCTGACGGGCAGCGCGCTGTCGATGCCGACCATGATCGGCCTGATCATGCTGATGGGGATCGTCACCAAGAACTCGATCCTGCTGGTCGACTACGCCATCCTCGCGCGCGAAGCCGGCATGAACCGCTTCGACGCCCTGGTCGACGCCTGCCACAAGCGCAGCCGGCCGATCATCATGACGACCATCGCAATGGGCGCCGGCATGCTGCCGCTGGCGCTGGGGTTGTCGGGCGACCCGAGTTTCCGCTCGCCGATGGCGATTGCGGTGATTGGCGGGCTGATCACGTCCACGCTGCTCAGCCTGCTGGTGGTGCCGGCGGTGTTCACCTATGTGGACGATCTGAAGGACTTGATGAATCGCGGCGTGCGCAGGATGCGGCGGCAGCCGAAGGAGCCGGTGCGGACGGTGGCGCCGTCGGCGATGAAATAGGGTTGCCGTTGTATTGACGGCGCAGACGCGTGGGCACGGGTGCCCACCCTACGGTGCACGACCGCTTCAAGGAATTCCAGCGGCCGTCGCGTAACGTAGGGTGGGCTCTCCGAGCCCACGCGTTACGACCGCCAAATAAAAACGCCGGCATTTCTGCCGGCGTTTTTATTTGCTACCTGACTGCTCAGAAAATAATCGCGAGCAGGATGATGATCGGAATCGGAACCCCGACGAGCCACAACAGAATCGACTTCATAGCGTTCTCCTTGGTTTAATGGTTGCTACTTAGCGATGCTTGACGCCGTCGCGCAGCTTGCCGCCCAGGGTGGCGCACCAGCTGGCGACAAAGGCGCCCACCAGCAGGGCGACCGTCAGCCACAGCGCCGTGCCGGCCGCGGCCTTGCGGGCGGTGTCGGCGGCTTCCTTGGCCGTGGCCTTGGCCTTCGCCGCGGCAGCGGCGCCGCGGGCGTAGACGTCGTCGACGCGCTTCTCGGCGGCGGCTTGATCCAGGCCGGTACGGGCGGCGATGCGGCTGGCCAGATAAGCGCGGTCATCCCTGTCCAGGCTGCCGTTCTTGACCGCATTGGCGAGGATGCGCATGGTTTCCTGGCGCAGGTCGGCGCTGCCGCCGGTCGTGTCGGGCTTGTCGGTGCGCAGCATCATGTCCGAGAAATAGTCGAGCGGATTGCCGCCGGCGCCCTCGCCATTGTCGCGCGCAGCTGCTGCGGTCGCGGCGGCGCCGCTGGCCATCGTTGCTTTCGCCACGCCGGCGCCGGCGTCGACGGCCGTGCCGGTCATCTTGCCGATCACGCCCGAGAACAGGGCCGCCGCCAGCATGGTCGAGACCGCCCAGGTGAGGAGGCCGTGCGCGGTGTCGCGGAAATAGACTTCATCGGTATGCAGGCTGGCCCATTTCACGCGCAGGCGCCCGGCCATGTAGCCGCCGATGGCGGAAGCAGCCAGCTGGGTCAGCGTGATCCAGAGGATGGCGCCGATGCCGAAAGCAACGCCGCTGTTGTCCGACCAGGGGGAAGCGGCGGAAAGGCCGAGTCCGGAACCCAGCAGGTAGAGCACGAGGGACAGTGCGGAGGCGGCTGCTGCGCCGGCCAGGATCGCGCCCCAGGAAACGCCTGAGCGTGCGGTTTCGACGGCATCGGCCCCATGGCTAGGGACGTGCGTCGTCGCACTCGATGATTGAGCTTGCATGATTTAGCCTCGATTATTGTTATTCGAAAGACGGCATCCCGGCCGAGCGTCATCTCGGCCGGGATACGTCTGGTGAAGCGCTACCGATCAGTAGTCGCGACGGCGGCTGCCACCGAGCAGCTTGGCCAGGATGTAACCGGCGCCGAGGGCGATGGCCACGGCGGTGCCTGGCTTGTTGCGCACGTATTCGCGGCCCGAATCAGCCAGTTGCTGATAGGTGTCGTTCATTTGCGCGGAACGGTTGCTGAACTGGCTCGAAGCACCGCTGAGCAGGCCGCTCAGCTTGTCGACGCCGGCGTGGGCCGAGGAAACGACGCGCTCGACCATCGGCTGGGCTGCCTCGGCGGCCTTGTCGATTGTCTTGTGCATTTCTTCCGGCTTCATCGAGGCCATCATGCCGCTCGACGACGAATCGCCGCCGGTGCTGCCACTGGTGCCGGTCGAGCCGCCCTGCGCGCCCGAGGACGACGAACCGCCGGTCGAACCCGAACCGCCGGAGACCGACGAGCTGCCCAGGGCGCCAGTGCCCGACGAACCCGACGAGCCCGACGACGAGCTGCCCATGGCGCCGGTCGAACCTGCCGACGACGAGCCGACATTGGCCGAACCCGACAGCGACGAACCGGTGATCGAGGAGCCCGAGCCCGACGAATTGGTCGACGACGAGCCGTTCGA
This sequence comes from Massilia sp. Leaf139, assembly GCF_001424165.1. Taxonomy (GTDB): domain Bacteria; phylum Pseudomonadota; class Gammaproteobacteria; order Burkholderiales; family Burkholderiaceae_D; genus Telluria. Next base: position 104,286 of record NZ_LMOJ01000024.1, on the reverse strand, counting down.
CGACGAGCCGGTCGACGACGAACCCATCGCGCCAGTCGAGCCTGCGCTCGACGAACCCGACAGCGATGAACCGGTCGAACCCGACGACGACGAGCCGCTCAGGCCGCCGCTGCTGCCCGCACCGCTCGAACCGCCGGTGGCGCCGGCGTTGCCGGAGCTGCTGGCGCCGCCCATGGCGCCGCTGCTCGAACCCGTGGATGGGCTGGCGCTCTGCGACGAGGCGCCCGACAGGCTGCCCGACGAACCGCTGCTGCTCTTGTTCAGGCTGCTGGACTTGTCGTCCTTGCCAATGCTGCTGCCGCTTTGCTTGCTGGCGTCAACGCCTTTTCCCTCGCTCGACTTTTGATTATCCATGACTTTTGTCCTTGTAAAATGGTGACCAACGCGGAGTAGACCGGTACCCGACCCCACATTCTTCCTCGATTCGGATCGAAACAAAACGGAGGCGCGAAAATGAACTGCGCTATATCAATGGATTGTTCGGATCAATGTTCTCGGTCATTGATTTACATCGATGACCACGAACAAGCTAAAAAGTTCCTTCAACAAGCCACGTCACTTTCGCATCCCGTTTTGCAAGAGTACGCCACTAGGGCGTACCGCACGATTGCAGCGGTCGGGTTACCACGTGCGATACAAAAAATATAACGGATGCGCCAGTCTAACCGTGCGTTGACTAACAGAACCGCAGGATCGCTGAAGATCGGCTGTCGATCAAAGAGAAAGACAGCGCGTTCACCGCTATTTCGATGGATACAGGAAATTATTACAGACGGATGGAAACCACCGTCGCCGACGTAGTGAACGCGCGAACTTGGTTCGCGCAATAACGGCTGATGAGCGAACTCGACTTGCTCAAGAGAAGCTGATCGATGTGGCGGTGCCGGCAAACCAGAGCCTTGGCCTGTGCCACGGAGGCTGAAGTCCGCGTTGCAAAGTGGATCGCCCCAGCTTCCTGGAAGCCGGTTAGTGTGAGTCAGGCCAGGATAGCCTGATTGCTCGACTGCCTGTCGTAGTTTGCCTCAGCTTCGGCCGGCGGTATGGGGCCGAGCGGCTCAAGCAGCCGGCGGGGATTGAACCAGGAATCCATTCGAGTATGGCCGTCGAATGGATTGGTTCGGCCTGGCAGGACCCGTTGATCGTCTCGGCCAAGGCCTTATCGTCACTGTCAACCTGACCGCCCACAGACAATTCGATGCCGGCTTCTGGCAGACGCGCGCGGTACTTGATCCATGCGCATAGGGCGCTCGATGACTTCGGGGGAGTACTTGGGTTGTTTTTTCATGACACCATGTCCTCGAACACTGAAGCCTGTACTCAACCCGGGGCGATTCAGCATAGGTTACTCCCGAAAAACGTCATATGCGCCCGTTGACCGGTCTATAATCTTCACACACCCGTTTTAGGCACCCAGATGAGCCAAGGTATCCCATTCCCGACCACGGCACCAATTAGCCTTGGCCAGATCAAGGCGAGCTGCAGCGCGTGCAGCATGCACCAGCTGTGCCTGCCGATGGGGCTCGACGAAATCGACATCAACCGGCTCGACCAGATCATCGGCCGGCGCCGGCGGCTCGTACGCGACGAACGTCTGTATGCCATGGGCGAGCCATTTCGCAGCCTGTACGCGGTGCGTTTCGGTCACTTCAAGACCTATCAGGTCAATGCCTTGGGCGCACAACAGATCACGGGCTTTCAGATGGCCGGCGAACTGCTCGGCATGGATGCTATCAGCGGCGACCGCTACCAGTGCGACGCCGTCGCGCTCGAAGACAGCGAAGTGTGCGAGATCCCGTTCGCGCGCCTGGAAGAATTGTTCGGCGAGGTGCCCGCGTTGCTGCGCCACTTCCACCGCATCATGAGCCAGGAGATTACGCGCGAACAAAACGTGATGCTCCTGCTGGGCAACATGCGGGCAGAGCAGCGCTTTGCCGTCTTCCTGGTGAACCTGTCCGCGCGATATGCCGCGCGCGGCTATTCGTCGACCGATTTCGGCTTGCGCATGTCGCGGGAGGACATCGGGAACTACCTTGGACTGACCATCGAGAGCGTCAGCAGGCTGTTGTCGCGTTTCAAGAAGCAGGGCTGGATCGAAGTGGATAAGCGCGAAGTGCGCTTGCTCGAGCCGGCGAGGCTGAAGGCGATGGCTGCCGGCACCGAGCAATGCAGCCCGATGGCCTGAGCCCCGGGCCGCACTCTTCATGCATTTTGCGGTAGCAGCTGGCTCGTATCGACAGTTGCTGCGCCCGGCAGTCACGGTTCCGGATCGGCCACGATCTCCAGCTTATCCGTCGATGCCGGGCTCCAGGCGCGTGCCAGACGCCACGCGCGGCCTTCGTCCTCGACGACGACGCGCCAATGCGTCATCTCCAGGGCTGGCAGCCGGATCGCGGCGACGCCGTGCGCGTCTGGCCGCGCGTCGAGCATCAGGTCTTTCCGCGGCAGCGTCGGATGCGCGAGCAAGATCCGGAAGGGCGCGCGCATCGGGCGGCCGAAGCTCTCGAGCCGGCCTTCGAGCACGCCGGCCTTCGCGTCATGGCGCGCCGTGAAGGCCAGGTTCAAGGCCGTTGCCGCGCGGTCGCGCCGCAGATCCTGATTGATCGCCTTGCCACGCTTGTAGTAATCGTCCACGACGACTGCATCCGGCTGCCTGATCGCAAGCCCGACTGTAACTGCGGTTGCCAGGATGACGGCGGCAGGACCGAGCATGATGAACCACGGCCAGCGATGGCGGTACCATGGGGGCACGACGGGTTGCGGAAATACGGGTGGAAGCGTTGGCATGTGTGGTTCCTAACGCGGCACGATGAAAGCCGCCTCTTCGCTCACGGCGACTGCTGCGTCGTCCAGTGCGGTAATCGTAAAGTCGATCTGGTTCGATCCGGGCTTGCCTGCCCCCGGCGGAATACGCACCCGCACCGGCAGCGCGCGCGTGCTGGCACCGTCCAGAGCGACGACCGTCTCGTCCACGATCACGACTCCGGGCAGGCCTTCGACCTGCAGGCGCAGCCGGCGCGGCGCTTCGCTGGTGTTCATCAGCTGCAGGCGGTAAACATTCTCGATCCAGCCCTCCCCAACTTCCCGGCCCATCGAGCCGCGGTCGCGGATCACGTCGACCTTGAGCGGGACGCGCAGCGCCAGCGAAGCCGTCATCGCCGCCAGCAGAAGCGCCAGCACCGCCGTGTAAGCCAGCACGCGCGGGCGCAGCAGACGTCGCCGCACCTGCGCCGTGCTCCATCCCTGCGCCAGCGCGTTTTCGGTGGCGTAGCGAATCAGGCCGGCCGGCTTGCCGATTTTTTCCATCACCCCGTTGCAGGCGTCGAGGCAGGCGGCGCAGCCGATGCATTCGTACTGCAGGCCGCGCCGGATATCGATGCCGGTCGGGCAGACCTGCACGCACAAGCTGCAGTCGATGCAGTCGCCCGAGCGCGCCCGGCCGGCCTGGCCGTGCGCCGCGCGCGGCTCGCCGCGGCCACCGTCATAGGTCACGATCAGGGTGTCCTTGTCGAACATGGCACTCTGGAAGCGCGCATACGGGCACATGTATTTGCAGACCTGTTCGCGCAGCCAGCCGGCATTGCCGTACGTGGCAAAGCCATAGAACAGCACCCAGAATACTTCCCAGGAGCCGAGGTTCCAGGCAAGGATTTCGCCCATGAGGAAGCGCACCGGGGTGAAGTAGCCGACAAAGGTCAATCCGGTCCACAGCGCCACCAGCAGCCAGGCGGCGTGCTTCGCCGTTTTCTTCGCGATTTTCTCGAGGTTCCATTTCTGGCGGTCGAGCCGGACGCGGGCGCTGCGCGCGCCCTCGACCCTGCGTTCGATCCAGAGGAAAAGCTCGGTGTACACCGTCTGCGGGCAGGCGAAGCCGCACCAGACGCGCCCGGCCACCGTCGTGACAAGGAACAGCCCGTAGGCGCAGACGATCAACAGGGCCGCGAGATAGATGAAGTCCTGGGGCCACAGCACGAGGCCGAACAGGTGGAACTTGCGCGCGCCGAGGTCGAACAGCACCGCCTGGCGGTCGTTATAGCCGATCCACGGCAGCCCGTAGAACAGCAGCTGGGTCAGCCAGACGCAGGCCCAGCGCAGCGTCGCATAGCGGCCTTTTGCCTCGCGCGGGTAGATTTCCTCGCGCGCGGCGTACATCCTGATGACCGCTTCCTTGGGCGCGTTCATTTTGCAGCGACCTTGTGCTTGTCGACCGGAGCGCCGGCCGCCGGCTCGCCGGCCGCCGGATTCGACAGGCTCCAGACGTAGGCGGCTAGCACGTGCACCTTGGCCTCGCCCAGGAACTCGCCGAAGGCCGGCATGGTGTTGGTTCTGCCTTTGCGGATCGTCTCCATCACGGTCTCCGCGCTACCGCCGTAGAGCCAGGTCTTGTCGGCCAGGTTGGGCGCGCCGAGCGCCTGGTTGCCGGTACCTGTGGCGCCATGGCAGGCCATACAGGCTGCATACTTGGGTTTGCCGAACACGACCTTGATCGGGTCGGCGGTCAGGCCGGACAGGTTGAGCACGTAATGCGCGACCGCTTCCACGTCCTTGTCGGAACCGAGCGCCGCGCCCATGGGCGGCATCATGCCGATGCGCCCGGCCATGATGCTGGCCTTGATGGTGGCCGGCTCGCCCCCGTGCAGCCAGTCCTTGTCGGTCAGGTCGGGGTAGCCCTTGTTGCCGCGCGCATCCGAGCCGTGGCACTGGGCGCAGTAGTTCATGAACATGCGCTCGCCGATCGCGCGCGCCTGCGGGTCGGACGCCACCGCCCTGATGTCCTGGCCGGCATAGCGCGCGAATACGGGTCCGAAATCCTGATCGGCCTTCTTCAGCTCGGCCTTGTATTCGCCCGCCGAATCCCATCCGAGCCTGCCCACGTGACTGCCCAGCCCCGGGTACAGAACCAGGTAAGCGACGGCGAACACGATGGTCAGGTAAAACAGCCACATCCACCAGCGCGGCATCGGCGTATTGAGTTCGGTCAGATCGTCGTCCCACACGTGGCCCGTGGTTTTCTGCGGCTGGCCATCGGCGTCGAGCCTGACCCGGTGCACTGACTGGGACCACAACAGGATGCCGCACCCGGCGATGGAAAGCAGCGTGAGGAGGACGATGTACCAGTCCCAGAAGCCGCTCGTGAAGTCAGCCATGATCCGACTCCTCGTCGGCGAAAGGCAGCGCGGCGGCGCTGTCGAAGTCGGCGCTGCGGCGCAACAGGAAGGTCCAGAGCAGGATGCCCATGAAGCAGGCAAACGAAAGCACGGTGATCACGCTGCTGGCGCGGTCGAAAATAGTGTCGATGGACATGTCAGTTCCTTGTCTTGATCTGGGTGCCGAGGCCCTGCAGGTAGGCGACGAGCGCGTCCTGCTCGGTCTTGCCTGCGAGTTCGGCCGGCGCGTTCTTCACCTCATCCTCGCTGTAGGGAACGGCGAGCATTTGCATGGCGCGCATTTTCGGCACGATCGTGGCCGGATTGAGCCGGGTCGTGGCGAGCCATGGATAGCCGGGCATGTTCGATTCGGGTACGAGGTCGCGCGGGTTGTCGAGGTGGGTGCGATGCCATTCGTCGCTGTAGCGCCCGCCAACACGTGCCAGGTCGGGCCCGGTGCGCTTGCTGCCCCACTGGAAGGGGTGGTCGTAGACGAATTCGCCGGCAACGGAATAGTGGCCGTAACGCTCGGTCTCGGCGCGCAGGGGCCGGATCATCTGCGAGTGGCAGTTGTAGCAGCCCTCGCGGATGTAGATGTCGCGCCCGGCCAGGCGCAGTGGAGAATACGGTTTCAGGCCCGCCACCGGTTCAGTCGTGGACTTCTGGAAGAACAGCGGCACGATCTCGACCAGGCCGCCGATGGAGATCACCAGCAGCACCAGGCCGATCAGCAGCCAGGGGTTCTTCTCGATCCATTCATGGGTAAAGTTTTTCATTTGCGCGTTCTTTCGATATCAGGCGTGGGTCGGCACAGGGGTTCCGGCCGCGTCGGCGCCGGTCTGGGCGCCGTGCGGCTGGCGTGGCGGCGCGATCCGTGGATCCACTGTCACCGTACCGGCCAGCGTCTTCCAGGTGTTGAAGGCCATCAGCGCCATGCCGGACAGGTAGAGCAGGCCGCCCGTGAAGCGGATCACGTAATAGGGATAGGTCGCTTTCACGCTCTCGGCGAAGGTGTAGGTCAGCGTGCCGTCGGCATTGACCGCGCGCCACATCAGGCCCTGCATGACGCCGGCGATCCACATGGAAGCGATGTAGAGGACAATGCCGATGGTGGCGACCCAGAAATGCGTCTCGACCAGCGCCAGGCTGGCCATCTGCTTTTTGCCCGCGAGGCGAGGGATCAGGTAGTAGATCGATCCCATCGTGATGAAGCCGACCCAGCCCAGGGCGCCGGCATGCACATGGGCGACGGTCCAGTCGGTGTAGTGCGACAGCGAATTGATGGTCTTGATCGACATCATCGGCCCCTCGAAGGTGGCCATGCCGTAGAACGACAGCGAGACGATCAGGAACTTCAGGATCGGATCCGAGCGCAGCTTGTGCCAGGCGCCCGACAGCGTCATCACACCATTGATCATGCCGCCCCAGGACGGCGCCAGCAGGATCAGCGAAAACACCATGCCCAGCGACTGGGTCCAGTCGGGAAGCGCGGTGTAGTGCAGGTGGTGGGGACCTGCCCACATGTACGTGAAGATCAAAGCCCAGAAGTGCACGATCGACAGGCGGTACGAGTACACCGGGCGCTCGGCCTGCTTGGGGATGAAGTAGTACACCATGCCCAGGTAGCCGGCGGTCAGGATGAAACCGACCGCGTTATGCCCATACCACCACTGGATCATGGCGTCCTGCACGCCCGCATACACGGGGTAGGATTTGAAGGCGGAGACGGGAATCACCGCGCCGTTCACCACGTGCAGCACGGCCACGGCGATAATGTAGGCGCCGAAGAACCAGTTGGCGACATAAATGTGCTGCACCTTGCGCTTGACGATGGTGCCAAAGAAAACCACCGCGTAGGCAAGCCAGACGACAGTGATCAGGATTGCGATCGGCCATTCGAGCTCGGCGTATTCCTTGCCGCGCGTAAAACCCATCGGCAGCGTGATCGCGGCCGCCACCAGCACCGCCTGCCAGCCCCAGAAGGTAAACGCGGCCAACCTGTCGGAGAACAGCCTGACCTGGCAGGTACGCTGCACCACGTAGTAGGAGGTGGCGAACAGGCCGCAAATGCCGAAGGCGAAAATGACTGCGTTGGTGTGCAGCGGACGCAGGCGCCCGTAGGACAGCCAGGGGACGTCGAAATTGAGCGCGGGCCAGGCCAGCTGGGCCGCAATAAAGACGCCGGCCGCCATGCCGATCACGCCCCAGACGACGGTGGCGACGGCGAACTGGCGCACCACCTTGTAGTTATAGTTCAGACTGCTTTCCACAATGCTCTCCTGACGGGGTTCCCTTCGTTGACAGCAGGAGAGTAATTTTCTGGACTTCAAAAATCCTTGATGTGAATCAAAATGTTCAGTAACGCGAGAAGATGGCCTGCACACGCGGCGCGCGGCCCTGCTTGGATCCTGCCGCGAGGCGAAGCAATTCAGTTGCCGGCGCTGTCGTCGTCGCGCAGGACGCGCAGCCCGGGCCCTTCCAGATCCTCGAACTGCCCGCTGTCGGCAGCGCCAAAGAAGATCCAGATCGCCAGCGCGACCAGCACCAGGCTCAGCGGAATCAGGAGATACAACGCTTCCATGCCTAGTTCCTCAGGCGCAGTGCATTGAGCACGACGATGGCCGAACTGGCCGCCATGCCGATGCTCGCCAGCCAGGGGTTGAGCAGGCCGGTGGCCGCGGCGGGAATCGCAAGCAGGTTGTAGGCGCTGGCCCAGGCCAGGTTCTGGCGGATGATGCGCAGGCTGCGGCGCGCGGTGTGAGCGGCATCCAGCAGCGGCGCCAGGCTGTCCCCCAGCAGGACGGCGTCGGCATGCAGCTGCGCCAGCGCCGCGCCGCTGCCCATGGCAAACGAGACGTCGGCGCCGCGCAGCACGGCGGCGTCGTTGATGCCGTCACCGACCATCGCCACTACCGCTCCGCCTTCCTGCAGGCGCCGTACGTAATCGAGTTTTTGTTCGGGCAGCCGGGCGCCGGCGGCTTGCCGGATGCCGAGCCGGGCGGCGACCGCGGCGACGGCGCCGGTCTCGTCCCCGCTCAGGAGAACCACGGTCTTGCCGGCCGCCTCGAAGCATCGCACCACGTCTTGCGCTTCCGGACGCAAGTCGTCCGCGATGTCGAAACGTGCGAGCCAGCTGCCGCCCTGCCCGAGCCAGACGGCGCTGCCCTGGGCGCCGTCCACCGCGGGCGGCGCGCGGCCGGCCAGTACCGCCACGAAGGCGGCGCTGCCGAGCCGGTAGCGCTGTCCGCCGACCTCCCCTTCGATGCCTTGCCCGACCGTGTAATGCAGCTCGCGCGCTGGCGTGTGCCGGCCTGCCGGCGCGGCCGCGCGGATCGCCTGCGCCAGCGGATGGGCGCTGCCCTCTTCCAGCGCCGCCGCGGTCGCCAACGCGGCGTGCGCAGCCGCCGGCCCGAACACCTGCGTGGCGCGCACCCGCGGCCGGCCAAGGGTCAGGGTGCCGGTCTTGTCGAACACGACGTGGGTAGCGCGCTCGAAGGTCTCGAGCGTGTGCGCGCTGAGCGCCAGCACGCCGCGCCGCAGCAGGCTGTCGGTGGCGGCCGCCAGCGCCGTCGGGGTGGCCAGGGACAGCGCGCATGGGCAGGTCACGACCAGCACGGCGATCGCCGCCGGCCAGGCACGCGCCGGGTCGATGGCCTGCCAGGCCATGAAGACCAGCACGGTCAAGACCAGCAGCGCGGCTACTGACCAGGCGGCGACGCGGTCGGCCCACAGGGCGATCTGCGGCTTGCCCTGGCCTGCGCGTTCGACCAGGCGTACCAGCATCGCCAGCGTACTGTCGCGCGCGGCCGCGCCGACCCGCAGCACGATTGCCTGGGCCACGTTGACCGCGCCGCCGGGCAGGCTGTCGCCCGGCCCCATGCGCCGTGTGCGGCTCTCGCCGGTGAGCAGCGCCAGGTCGGCCTCGGTGTCGCCTTCGACAATCACGCCGTCCGCAGGCACCGCCTGCCCGGGCGCCACCAGCACCACGTCGCCCGGCTGCAGCGTGGCGGCGGCCACCAGCTCGCTCGTGCGGGTCGTCGGATAGGCGCCCATGCGTTGCGCGGACGCCGGCAGGCCCGCCTGCAGCGACTCCAGGGCGCCGGCCGCGCGCCGGCGCGCCGTCAGTTCCAGGTAGCGGCTCGCCAGCAGCAGGAAGACGAACATGGTTACCGAATCGAAGTAGACCTCGCCTTGCCCACGCACCAGGGCGGCAACGCTGCCGGCAAACGCGGCGCCGATTCCCAGCGCGACCGGCACGTCCATGCCCGGCACGCCGCGGCGCAGGTCGCGCCAGGCGCCAAGGAAAAAGGGCTGAGCCGAATACAGTACTGCAGGCAGCGTCAGCAGCAACGAAGCCCAGCCCATCAGCGCCGTCATGTCGGCGTCCATCGTGCCGTCGGTCGCCATGTACACCGGGACGGCGTACATCATGACCTGCATCATCGCCAGGCCGGCAATGAAGAGCTGGCGAAACAGCTTGCGGCGAGCCCGTTCCAGCTGCTCGCCGTGGCGCTGCGCGTCATACGGATAGGCCGTGTAGCCGATCGCGCGCAGCGCGCGCAGGATAGCGCTGACCTTGCAGCGGGCGGGATCCCAGCGCACCCGAAGGCGCTCGCTGCTGACGTTGAGCGTCGCTTCGGACACGCCCGGCACCGCCTGGAGACGGCGCTCGATCAGCCACACGCACGCCGCGCAGCGCATGCCTTCAATCGTGAAACTGCCTTCGCCGGCATTGTCGCTCGCGTCGAACAAGTCGAGCTCCGGCGCATCGCCGTCCGGGACAGTGGCTCCATAACCGGTTCGGGTGGCGTAATAGTCCGCACAGCCGGCATCGACGATCACCTCGGCCGCAGCAGCGCAGCCAGGACAGCACATCGGGCGTTCGATGCCGTCAACGAGCGCCGGCCAGCGCTGGCCTGCGAGCGCCAGCCCGCAGTGGAAACAGGTTGCTGCCGCGCTGGCGTCATCCCTCATGGGGTCAAGCCCGGCGTCATGCAGAGCACCTGCAGCCAGCTGCTCGGCAATCCGCTCGCCGAGCGCACCATGCCGAGCAGGCCAAAGGCGAGCACGGTCGCACCGCAGGCCACGCGCACAACGCGCAGGCGCAGCCAGCTGCGCAGGCGCACCCCGGCCAGGCCGAGCGTCAGCATCATCGGCAGTGTGCCAAGTCCGAAAGCCAGCATCACCAACGCACCGGAGCCGGGCGAGCCGCTCAGCATCGCCGCCACCAGCACGCTGTAGACCATCGCGCATGGCAGCCAGCCCCACAGCGCGCCGGCTGCAAACATCCGGCCCGGTGTGTCCGGCGGGCCAATGCGGGCCAACAGCGGACGCACATGCCGCCACACCAGCTGCCCGCCGCGTTCGAGCTGGGCGATGCCGGCCCAGACTCCCATCAGGTGCAGGCCGAAGGCCACCAGCAGCAGGTTGGCCGCGACATAAGCGTATTGCTGTAACGCAGGCATCACGGTCAGGTTCGCGGCCCCCTGGGCCAGCCCACCCGCGAGAAAGCCGGCGACCATGTAGCTGGCGATGCGCCCGGCATTGTAGGCCACCGCCTGGACGCCGTCCGGCGCCACCGCAACGGTGCGCAGCGTCATGACGACGCCGTTGCCGCGGGCGCGCCGCGGCGCGAGCGACAGGGCGCCGACAATACCGCCGCACATGCCGGCGCAGTGGACGCTGCCAAGCAGCCCTACCAGGAACACGGGAAACAAGCTGACGCTCATTGTCATACCGTACGCGAGTAACGGGGAGCCGCGTCAGCTTGCGCCAGGTAGCGGTCGAAGACCATGCAGACATTGCGGATCAGTAGCCGCCCCCGCATCGTTACCGTAATCCATTCGCGATCCAACGTGACGAGGCCGTCCGTTTCGAGCTTGCGCAGCAGTGCCAGTTCAGGCGCAAAATAGCTGGCGAAGCTGATCGGAAAGGCCTGCTCCATGGCCGCCATCGAGAGCTCGAACTGGCACATCAGCTTACCGATTACGGAGCGGCGCAGGAGATCGTCCATGCTGAGCGCCACACCGCGCACGACCGGCAACTCATTGTTGTCGAGCCCCTCGTAATAGGCTTCAAGCGTCTTCGCGTTCTGGCTGTAGGTAGCCCCGACGGCGCCGATGGCAGACACCCCGCAGGAAATCAGGTCGCTGTCGGCATGCGTTGAATAGCCTTGAAAATTGCGGTGCAGCCGCCCCTGGCGCTGGGCGACGGCAAGGTCGTCGTCCGGCCTGGCAAAATGGTCCATACCGATATACACGTAGCCGGCACTGGTCAGGCGTTTGATGCACAGGGTCAGCATGGCCAGCTTCTCTTCGCTGGCGGGCATGTCCGCCTCGCGTATGCGGCGCTGCGGCTTGAACACATGCGGCAGGTGGGCGTAGTGATAGATCGAGATGCGGTCGGGACTGGCGTCGATCACTTTGTCGATCGTCACCGCCATGGTGGACAGGCTTTGCTTCGGCAGGCCGTAGATCAGGTCGATGCTCACCGAACGAAAATGCGCCTCGCGCGCCGCCGCAATGATGGCGCGTGTCTCGGCTTCCGGCTGGACGCGGTTGACCGCTTCCTGCACCTCGGCGTCGAAATCCTGCACGCCGAGGCTGATGCGGTTGAAGCCCTGGTGGCGCAGGTTCCGTACGCGCTCCTGCGATACGGTGCGCGGATCGACCTCGATCGAATACTCGCCGATCTCGTCCGGTGCGAACTTGAAATTGCGGCGCAGGTGCGTCATCAGCTCGTCCATCTGGACATCCGACAGATAGGTCGGAGTGCCGCCGCCGAAGTGCAGTTGCTCGACTTCGTTAAAGCCCGCAAACAGCGTGCCTTGCATCGCAATCTCGCGCTTGAGGTAGCTGAGGTAGGTGGCGGCCTTTTCGCGGTTCCTGGTCACGATCTTGTTACAGGCGCAGTAATAGCACACGGTATCGCAGAACGGAATGTGCAGGTACAGGGACAACGGCCGCCCGGCGCCGCGCGTACGGACGGAGGCGACGGCGTGCAGGTAGTCGCGGTAGCTGAAGCTGTCCTCGAAGCGATCGGCGGTCGGGTACGACGTATAGCGCGGACCGTTCTTGCTGAGGCGCGTGATGAGCTTGGTGTCGAAATCGATGGTTTTTGTCAAGGACATCGGCGCATCGTCGATTGCGCTGACGGGGATCTGCTGGTGAAGCATGTGGAACACTCCTGCTGCCTGCCGGGCCGCAGGGTGCGGCTCAACTTATGGAAGGAGTGTATTGATGCGACCCAGCAAAATCCTTGACTTGCATCAAATTTGACCAGGCGGCGAGCCGTCGAGCGGTCGCCGCAGGCGACGTGTTTTTTATCAGGGAGATAAAAGACAAAAGAAAAAAGGGCTACACGCAGAAGCATGTAACCCTTTAAACTTCCTACTGAATTCTGGTGCCGCTGACCGGAATCGAACTGGTGACCTTCGCATTACGAATGCGCTGCTCTACCGACTGAGCTACAGCGGCTCTACGCGGGCAAACCCGACGAAGAGCCGTATTCTAACAAACAACCTGCCAAACTTGCTAGTCCAACTCGGCAATTTCGTAGCTAAATCACCAGAACGGGTTGGCTCAGCGTTTCACTCGGCGTGATAGCGGGTGACCAGCTCGACTTCTTCCTTCGATCCCAGGAAGACCGGCACCCGCTGGTGCAGCTTGGTCGGCTGGATCTCCATGATGCGCTGCACGCCGTCGGTGGCGGCGCCGCCGGCCTGCTCGACGATCATCGCCATCGGGTTCGCTTCGTACATCAGGCGCAGCTTGCCCGGCTGCGAGGGGTCGCGCATGTCGGCCGGGTACATGAAGACGCCGCCGCGGTTCAGGATGCGGTGCACGTCGGCCACCATCGATGCGATCCAGCGCATGTTGAAATCCTTGCCGCGCGCACCCGTTTTACCAGCCAGCATTTCGTCGACATAGCGCTGCACCGGCGCATGCCAGTGACGCTTGTTGGACATGTTGATCGCGAATTCCTTGGTCGCTGCCGGGATCTGGATATTGCTCTGGGTGAGCACCCAGGAACCCATTTCGCGGTCGAGCGTGAAGCAGTGCACGCCGTCGCCGGTGGTCAGCACCAGCATGGTTTGCGGGCCGTAGACGGCGTAACCTGCCGCCACCTGGCTCGAGCCCGGCTGCAGGAAGGCCGCTTCGGTCGGCTCGCCCATGCCTTCCGGCGCCTTCAGTACCGAGAAGATGGTGCCGATCGAGACGTTGACGTCGATGTTCGACGAGCCGTCGAGCGGATCGAAGAGCAGCATGTACTCGCCCTTCGGATAGCGGTTCGGGATCGGGTGGATGCTTTCCATCTCTTCCGATGCCATGGCCGCCAGGTGGCCGCCCCACTCGTTCGCTTCCAGCAGGATCTCGTTCGAGATCACGTCGAGCTTCTTCTGGACTTCGCCCTGGATGTTCTCGGTGTCGGCGCTGCCGAGGATGTCGCCCAGCGCACCCTTGCTGACTTCGTAGCTGATGCGCTTGCAGGCGCGGGCCACGACCTCGATCAGGAGGCGCAGTTCGGCCGGGATGGAATTGTGGAGGCGCTGCTGCTCCACCAGGTGTTGCGTGAGACTGACGCGTTTCATGAACTTCCTTTTGCTTGGATTAAGACCTTCTAATTAGTTTGCGAGCGCTTTGCCGACCACTTCGCGCACGTCATTGGAAAGACGCTGCTGGCCGGCGACCTGCTGCAGCGCCCTCTTCATGAGTTCCTGCAGCTCCGGCGTGTAGCGGCGCCAGCGATCCATGGTGCGTGCCAGGCGGCTTGCCACTTGCGGGTTCAGGCCGTCGAGCGTGATCACCTGTTCGGCCCAGAAGGCGTAACCGCTGCCGTCCGGGGCGTGGAACTGCACCGGGTTGCCGGCGCAGAAATTGGCGATCAAGCTGCGCGCGCGGTTCGGGTTGCGCAGGTTGAAGGCCGGGTGGCGCATCAGGCCGCGCACGGTCGGCACGTCGGTAATGGCGCTCGTGGCCTGCATGGCGAACCACTTGTCGATGACGAGCGGTTCGTCCTCGAACTCGTCGTAGAAACGCTGCAGGGACACTTCGGCGCCCGGTGCGCGTGCATGGATCAGCGCGCTCAGCGCGGCGACGCGGTCGGTCATGTTGCCGGCTTCGTCGAACTGGCGCTGGGCCAGTGCCAGGCCCTCTTCGTCCTGGGCCGCGGTCAGGTAGGCCAGGCACAGGTTTTTCAGGGCGCGCTTGCCGGCGGACAGTGCGTCGGGGCTGTACTCGCCCGGGGTCTGGTTCGCCTCGTACTGCGCCAGCAACTCCGTACGCAGGCGGGTGCCGATGTTGGCGCGCATGAACTGGCGCGCCAGGTGGATCGACATCGGGTTCACGACCTCGATCTGATCGGCCACCATGCCCTCGGACGGCAGCAGCAATGCCTGCTCGCGGAAGGCTGGATCGAGGGTTTCGTCGGTCAGCATCTTGCCCAGCGCCAGCAGGAAGGTATCGTCCAGCAGCAGCGGCGCACCGACGCCGGCTTCGCCCGTCAATTTGAGCAGGCGTCCCATGGCCAGGCGCTGGCCGGCTTCCCAGCGATTGACGGCGTCGCTGTCGTGGTTGAACAGGTGCAGCAGGTCGGCGTCGCCGTAGTTGTAGTCGAGGATGATCGGTGCGGAAAAGTCGCGCAAGATCGAGGGCGTCGGCTGTTCCGGCACGTTCTCGAACACGAAGGTCTGCTCGCTCTCCGTCAGCTCGAGGACAGCCGTGCTGCCGAGGTGTTCGCCGCCGATGGTGAGCGGCAGGTCGCGTCCGTCCGCGCCCAGCAGGCCGACGGCGATCGGGATGTGGAACGGGAATTTACTCGTCTGACCCGGGGTCGGCGGGCAAGACTGGAAGAAGGTCAGCGTGTAGGTGCGGGCGATGTCGTCGTAGCGGGTCTCCGCGCGCACGACCGGGGTGCCGGCCTGGCTGTACCAGCGCTCGAACAGGCTCAAATCGCGGCCGTTCGCATCCGCCATGGCGCGGCGGAAATCGTCGCAGGTGACGGCCTGGCCGTCATGGCGCTCGAAGTACAGATCCATGCCCTTGCGGAAACCGTCGCGGCCCAGCAGGGTTTGGTACATGCGCACGACTTCGGCGCCCTTTTCGTACACGGTCACCGTATAAAAATTGTTGATCTCGACGAAGGAGTCGGGACGTACCGGGTGCGCCATCGGGCCGGCGTCTTCCGGGAACTGGGCCTGGCGCAAGGTACGCACCTGGTCGATGCGGCCGACGGCGCGCCCGCTTTCGGTGCCGATCATGTCGGCCGAGAACTCCTGGTCGCGGAACACAGTGAGACCTTCCTTCAGCGACAGCTGGAACCAGTCGCGGCAGGTGACGCGGTTGCCCGTCCAGTTGTGGAAGTATTCGTGGCCGACGACCGCTTCGATGCCCTGGAAGTCGATATCGGTCGCGACGCGCGGATTGGCCAGCACGAACTTCGTGTTGAAAATGTTCAGGCCCTTGTTTTCCATCGCGCCCATGTTGAAGTCGCTGACGGCGACGATCATGAAGCGATCCAGGTCGAGTTCCAGATCCCAGCGCTCCTCGTCCCAGCGGATGCTGTTCTTCAGGGACTGCATCGCGTAATCGGTCTTGTCGAGGTTGCCCTCTTCCACCCAGACTTGCAGCAACGCGTCGCGGCCGTCTTTCAGGCGGAAGCTTTCTTCCTGGCAGACCAGGCGCGCCGCAACCAGGGCGAACAGGTAGGACGGCTTCTTGAACGGGTCTTCCCACTTGGCGTAGTGGCGGCCGTCGCCAAGGTCGCCTTCTTCGACCAGGTTACCGTTCGACAGCAGCACCGGATATTTTTCCTTGTCGGCACGCAGCATGACCGTAAACACGGCCATCACGTCCGGACGATCCGGGAAATAAGTGATCGCGCGGAAGCCTTCGGCCTCGCACTGCGTATAAAAACTGCCGTTCGAGGTGTACAGGCCGTTCAGGGTGGTGTTCTGTTCCGGCACGCAGATCGTTTCGATCTCGAGCGTAACTTCCTCCGGCGTATTCGGAATCGTCAGCAGGCTGCCTTCGATGCGGTAATCGTTCGCGCCGAGGGTGTTACCGTTCATGCGCAGCGCCACCAGTTCCAGGTTCTCGCCGTAGAGCTCGATTTCGCGCTGGGCGCTGTCCGGGTTGCGCCGCATCGTCATCCGGTTGGCGACGATGGTGCGCGCGGGATCGAGGTCGAAGCCGAGTTCGACGGTGTCCACGAGGTAGCTGGGCGGGGTGTAATCTTTCCTGTAAATCGTCTGGGGCGTGTCGGTGCGCATGGGTTTGTCCGAAATATACAGTCGAAGAAGCACTTATTTTACCAACAAGATTTGCCCGCGCCCGCGCAATTCAGTCGCTGCGCGCCTGTGCGAAATGTGTCGTCATGTGGCGTTGGTAACCAGGTGTAAATTTATCTGCGAGAATTGACGAAACGGCGCACTCTGACGCTAGGCAAAGACCGTCAAAAATTTTAGAGAGATAATCAATGAAACGCTTGATTGCAGCAGGGATGGCGCTCACCGCGCTATTGCTCGGCGGATGCGCAACGACCATCCGCTCGGACGTGACGACCTTCCACCAGTGGCCGGCCCAGATCGAGGACAAGAGCTATGTCTTCGAGGCGCCGCCGACCTTCGACAATACGCTCGAATACCAGAGCTACCAGAACCTGGTGCGCGGGCAACTGGCGCAGCTGGGTTTCCGCGAGTCGAACATGAGCCCGGCCGCCCTGAAGGTGGCGATGCGCTTTACCACCACCGACGTGCCGGTGCAGGTGGTCGAGCCGGCAATGCCGATGTTCTACGATTACCCCTACTACCGCGTCGGCCCGCGTTTTGCCAACCGCTTCGGCCCGCGCGGCCGCTGGGCACGCTGGCATCATCCGTTCTACGATCCGTTCTGGAGCCCCTTCCCGGCCTACCAGGTGTCAATCGAACACCAGTACCGGCGCGAGCTGCAGGTGTCGATCAAGGACAGGAGCGACAAGCGCCTGTTCGACGTCACCGTGCACAACATGAGCCGCGAGCTGTCGACGCCCGAGGTGATGCCGGCCCTGGTGCAGAGTGCGTTCCAGGGATTCCCGGGGCCGAGTGGGCAGGTGCGCAGGGTGGAGTTGCAGCGCAAGGATGGTTAATCGACATGCCGGCAATTTAGCCGGCATTTTTTTTATTCGAGACGTTCGCACAACGTAGGGTGGGCTCTCCGAGCCCACGCGTTACGGGCATATCCTTGCGCCACGAAACATGAATGATCGCTCGCACCGCATGCAAACGTCGTAACGATTTTTGCCGATTTCGCGAGCGACGATTTACCGCCAACGGTGCATGCACACGCCCGTAACGCGTGGGCTCGGGGAGCCCACCCTACGGTACGCCACCGCTAACGGCTTACGAAAAATACGCTTCCGAAGCAAACGTAATCGCCACCACCAGCAACACCGCCAGCAGCAGCACGATCAACAAACGCCCGAACTTCGGCACCCCGACCGTGTCCGGTTCCTGCGGCTCGTTGTCGTCGCTGAACTCTCTCATGGCAGCAGGATCGTGGAGCCGGTCGTGCGGCGGGCTTCGAGCGCCGTGTGGGCGGCGGCGGCTTCGGCCAGCGGGAAGCGCTGGTGGATGTCGATCTTGACCTTCCCGCTTTCCACCATGGCGAACAGATCCGCCGCCCGCTCTTCCAGCTCGACGCGGGTGGCGACGTAGGCGCCCAGCGAAGGCCGGGTGAGGTAGAGCGAATTGCGCGAGGCCAGTTCGTTCATCGTGAACGGCGGCACCGCGCCCGACGAATTGCCGAAGCTGACCATCAGCCCGCGCGGCTGCAGGCAGTCGAGCGAGCGGATGAAGGTGTCCTTGCCGACCGAATCGTAGACGACCGGCACCTTCGCGCCATCGGTAATCTCGAGCACGCGCGCCACGATGTCTTCCTCGTTGTAGTCGATGACGTGAGCGGCGCCGGCCGCCAGCGCCAGGTCTCCCTTTTCCTTCGACCCGACCGTGCCGATCAGGTTCACGCCGAGTGCGCGCGCCCATTGGCAGGCGATCAGGCCGACGCCGCCGGCCGCCGCATGGAACAGGATGGTCTGGCCCGGCTGGATCTGGTAAGTGCCCTTGAACAGGTATTGCACCGTCAGGCCCTGCAGCATCATGGCGGCCGCCGTCTCGAAATCGATGGCCTCGGGCAGTTTCACCAGAATGTCGGCCGGCATCGTGCGCAGTTCGCTGTAGGCGCCGTTCGGACGGCCGGCATAGGCGACGCGGTCGCCCGGCTGCACGTGGCTCACGCCCTCGCCCACCGCTTCGACCACGCCGGCGCCTTCCTGGCCCAGGCCGGACGGCAATGGCATCGGGTACAGGCCGGTGCGGAAATACACGTCGATGAAATTCAGGCCGATCGCATGCTGGCGTACGCGCGCCTCGCCCGGCCCGGGCTCGCCCACCTCGACATCGACGTATTCCAGTACCTCCGGCCCGCCGGTGCGGGTCATGCGGATTGCCTTGGCCATCATCCCTGTTTCTCCTCGTTCTTGGTTTGCATGAGTCGGCCCAACACCAGATGGGCCGTGGACAGATTGGTGGCGCAGGCGACGTTGTGTACGTCGCAGGCGCGCACCAGCGCGTTGATATCGGGTTCGTGCGGCTGCGGCGTCATCGGATCGCGCAGGAAGATCACGCAGTCGATCTCGCCGTCGACCAGCCGGGCGCCGATCTGCAGGTCGCCGCCGAAGGGGCCGGAATGCATGCACTCGACGACGAGGCCGAGTTCGTTGATCAGGCGGCCGCCGGTGGTGCCGGTGGCGGTCAAGGTGCAGCCGGCGAGAAAGTCGCGGTATTCGCCGGCCAGCGTAATCATGTCGTCCTTCTTCTTGTCGTGCGCGATGAGCGCGATGCGTGGCTTCATTCTTGTCGCCTCTTTCTCATTTTTTCATCGACAGCAGGGTGATACCCGCCAGCACCAGGCCGGTGCCGAACAGCTGCACCGCGGTGATCGGCTCGCCCAGCACGAGGTAGCCCAGGAACAGTGTCGAGACCGGGCCGACCATGCCGGCCTGGGACGCGGTCGGCGCGCCAATGCGCCCCACCGCCGCCATGGTCATGAACACCGGGAAGATAGTACAGAAAACGCCGTTCACGAGCGAGAGTCCATACACCGGCAGCGGCTGCACCAGCAGGGAAGCGGGCCGCAGGATGAAAAACTGCGCCAGGCAGGCCAGGCTCGATACGCACATCGCGTAGGCCACCAGGCGCAGCGAACCGACGCGCCGCACCATCTCGCCCGTGCCCAGCAAATAGAAGGCGTAGGCAAGCGCCGAGGCCAGCACGAACAGCGCTCCCAGCGCCGTGCTGTCCGCGTCGCCGCCGGCCAGGTCGTGCATGAACACCAGCACGATGCCGCAGTAGGAGAGCGCGAGCGCGCCCCATTCGAAGGCGCCGATGCGGCGCTTGAAGAACAAGGCGCTGATTGCCAGCACGAAGGTCGGCGTGAGGAACAGGATCAGCCGTTCGAGCCCGACCGAGATGTACTGCAGGCCCAGGAAATCGAGCGTGCTCGACAGGTAATAGCCGATCAGGCCCAGCACCACGATGCGCCAGCGATCCTGCTTCGTGAGCGGCGCTGCGGTGCGCATCTTCCAGTAGGCCACCGCCGCAAACACCGGAAGCGAAAACAGCATTCT
Source organism: Massilia sp. Leaf139 (assembly GCF_001424165.1). Lineage (GTDB taxonomy): Bacteria > Pseudomonadota > Gammaproteobacteria > Burkholderiales > Burkholderiaceae_D > Telluria. The sequence continues at coordinate 84,481 of NZ_LMOJ01000024.1, read as the reverse complement.
GAAGGCGATCAATGTCACTGCATCGATGTGGTATCGGTACAGCAATTTGGCGACCACGGCTTTTGTGGAAAACAAAACCGCACCGCCGATGGCGATCGCCAGGCCGGCAATGAAGGCCGGGCGTGGCATGGAGGTTGCAGTCGCGGCGGTTTCAGGCTGGGTCATCCGACGATTGTACGGCCAAGCACAAAATCGAGCTCGGCAGCACCGCGGAACGCAAGGGCCGCTGCACAGTCAAACTCGTCATTCACCCGACCATGAGGAACGACAATGCCGAACCGGAGCATGAAGTGGCCCATGAAGTGGCCCATGAAGTGGCACATGAAGTGGAGCCGGCGCCAGCCGCCGGGCCGCTCGCCTCCTCGCCCGGGGGCGTCTCGATGAGCACCCTGATCCGCGTCGACACCCAGCCGGGCCGCGAACGGCCGCTCGTCATCGCCTGCCTGGCGATGCTCGTGGCGCTTTGCTGGGCCTGCCTGGTGTTTCGCGCCCTGCGCATCGCGACGCTCGAGCCCCCGCTGCCCGGCGCGGCCCTGGCCCCCACGCCGCCCTACCGCGCGTCCGAACTGATGCTGGTGCTGGCGATGTGGGGTGCGATGCTCTCGGCCATCACCCTGCCCGCGGCCACGCCGGTCATCCTGCTGTTCGCCCACATCAACCGGCTGGCGCAATCGGTGCGTTTTCCGAATATCGGCACGCTCGCCTTCGTGACCGGCTACCTGGCGGTCTGGATCGGTTTCGGCGCGCTGGCGACGCTGGCGCAATGGGCGCTGCACGACGCCGGCGCGCTCGACACCGGCATGGCCTTCGTCAACCCGGCCGCCATCGGACTGGCGCTGGTGACGGCCGGGCTCTACCAGTGGACACCGGTGAAGCACGCCTGCCTGCGCCATTGCCGGGCGCCGCTCTCCTTCGTCATCACCAGTTGGCGGCCGGGGCTGGCGGGCGCCCTGCGCATGGGCGTTACGCACGGCGCCTATTGCGTGGGCTGCTTCTGGCTGCTGATGCTGCTGCTGTTCGCCGCCGGCGTCACCAACCTCGGCGCGCTGCTCGGGCTGGCAGCCTTGATCATGCTCGAGAAGCTGCTGCCGGGCGGCGCCGTCGTCGCCTGCGCCGGCGGTCTCGGGCTTGTCGCATGGGGGACACTATTGCTGTTTCCATAAGCCGACGCACCTGAAAACGCACTCATGGCGGCGTTGCACCGTCTCGCCGTACAGGCGTACTGTCTTCGACGGTGCGCCTTGCCTTGAGCGCGTTTTCAGGCGCGTTTTGGACTTTTGGCGGACGGGGCGCATGCTAGAATGTCGGCCATTCTTGCATACCGTCTAAGGAATTCTCGACATGGCTGGACACAGCAAATGGGCCAACATCAAGCACAAAAAAGCCGCAACTGACGCCAAGCGCGGCAAGATCTGGACTCGCCTGATCAAGGAGATCACGGTCGCCGCGCGCATGGGTGGCGGCGACATCGATGCCAACCCGCGCCTGCGCCTGGCCGTCGACAAGGCGGCCGACGCCAACATGCCGAAGGACAACGTCACGCGCGCGATCCAGCGCGGTTCGGGCAGCCTGGAAGGCGTGAACTACGAGGAAATCCGCTACGAAGGCTACGGCATCGGCGGCGCGGCGATCATCGTCGACTGCATGACCGACAACCGCGTGCGTACCGTGGCCGAAGTGCGCCATGCCTTCAGCAAGTTCGGCGGCAACATGGGCACCGAGGGTTCGGTCGCCTTCATGTTCAAGCACACCGGCCAGTTCCTGTTCGCGCCCGGCGTGGACGAGGACAAGCTGATGGAAGCGGCGCTGGAAGCCGGCGCCGAAGACGTGGTGCAGGACGAGGAAGGCGGCTTCGAAGTGCTGTGCGATCCGTTCGCCTTCTCGAACGTCAAGGATGCCCTGGAAAAGGCCGGCTTCAAGGCCGAGGTGGCCGAAGTCATCATGAAGCCTGCGACCGAGACCGAATTCACCGGCGAAGACGCGATCAAGATGCAAAAGCTGCTCGACGCGCTGGAAAACCTGGACGACGTGCAGGAAATCTATACCAACGCCGTCATCGGCGAATAACCAGCATAAGCGCGAGCGCCCATGAAAATCCTGGTAGTCGGCTCCGGCGGCCGTGAACACGCCCTGGCCTGGAAACTGGCCCAATCCGAACGCGTGCAGATGGTGTATGTCGCACCCGGCAATGGCGGCACCGCGCGCGACCCGCGCCTGGTGAACGTCGACATCACCGATCCGGCCGCGCTGGCCGATTTCGTTGTGGCCGAGCACATCGCGCTGACCCTGGTCGGCCCGGAAGGCCCGCTGGCCGCCGGCATCGTCAACCTGTTCCGCGCGCGCGGCCTGAAAATCTTCGGGCCGACGCGCGAGGCGGCGCAGCTGGAAAGTTCGAAGGACTTCGCCAAGGCCTTCATGCAACGCCACGGCATCCCGACCGCGAAGTACCAGACTTTCTCCGACGCTGCCCAGGCGCATGCCTACATCGACGCCAATGGCGCGCCGATCGTCATCAAGGCCGACGGCCTGGCGGCCGGCAAGGGTGTCGTCGTGGCCATGTCGCTGGAAGAAGCGCACGGCGCGGTCGACCACATGCTGTCCGATAACGCCTTCGGCGACGCCGGCGCGCGCATCGTGATCGAGGAATTCCTGGCGGGCGAGGAAGCGAGTTTCATCGTCATGTGCGACGGCAAGCACATCCTGCCGATGGCCACCTCGCAGGATCACAAGCGTCTGAAGGATCACGACGAAGGCCCGAACACGGGCGGCATGGGCGCCTATTCGCCGGCCCCGATCGTCACCCCGGCCATGCATGCGCGCGTGATGCGCGAGATCATCAACCCGACCGTCCAGGGCATGGCCAAGGACGGCATCGTGTTCACCGGCTTCCTGTACGCCGGCCTGATGATCGACAGCGAGGGGAATCCGCGCACGCTGGAATTCAATTGCCGCATGGGCGACCCGGAAACCCAGCCGATCATGGCGCGCCTGAAAAGCGATTACCTCACGGTGCTGGAACACGCCTGCAACGGCACGCTCGACGCAGTGGAACTCGAATGGGATCGGCGCACGGCCGTGGGCGTGGTGATGGCGGCCAGCGGCTATCCGGACAGCCCGCGCAAGGGCGATCTCATCGACGGCATTCCCGCGGAGACGCCGGAATGCGTGACCTTCCATGCCGGCACCAGCGTCGTCGGTGGCAATTTGCAGACCAATGGCGGGCGCGTGCTGTGCGTCGTGGGCCTGGGCGACAGCGTCAAGATGGCGCAGAAGCAGGCCTACGAGGGCGTGGAGAAGATCCGCTTCGATGGCGCCCAGTTCCGCCGCGATATCGGGTGGCGCGGGATCAAGTAAGCGCGTTTCGATTCCGGAACCGTTAGTACCGCGTGGGCTCGGGGAGCCCGGTGAACCCGTCATCGAGGCCATTGGCCTCGATGACCCCTACGGTACGCCACGGTCTCGACACAATCGTTGGCCGCCGTGTAACGTAGGGTGGGCTCCCCGAGCCCACGCGGACGCATCGCTTGACCAAAGGCGGCCCGATTAGCACCCCCACACTGCCGCAGTGTACAATCCCCCTCTTATTTTTCTTTCACGCCCCATCCTTCATGTCCACGCCCTCCCCGTCCGCCATCAAAGCCTGGCTGCTCGACCTGCAGCAACGCATCGTCGCGGCCCTGGAAGCGGTGGACGGCAAGCCGTTCCTGCAAGATAGCTGGGAACGCCCGGAAGGCGGCGGCGGCATCTCGCGCCTGATCGAGGAAGGCAACGTGCTCGAACGCGGCGGCGTGAATTTTTCGCATGTGATGGGCGCCAACCTGCCGCCGTCGGCAGCGGCGAGCCGCCCCGAACTGGCCGGCCGCGCCTGGGAAGCGATGGGTGTGTCGCTGGTGCTGCATCCACGTAATCCCTACGCGCCGACGGTGCACATGAACGTGCGCTTCTTCGAAGCCACAGCCGAGGGTCAAGAGCCCGTCTGGTGGTTCGGCGGCGGCATGGATCTGACGCCCTATTACGGCAACCTGGACGACGCGCGCCACTTCCACCAGGTCTGCCACGACGCCCTCGCCCCATATGGCGACGCGTTCTACCCGCGTTTCAAAAAGTGGTGCGACGAGTATTTTTATATCAAGCACCGCAAGGAAGCGCGCGGCGTCGGCGGCATCTTCTTCGACGACTTCAACGAACTCCCGTTCGACGAAGCCTTCGCCATGGTGCGCAGCGCCGGCGACGGTTTCATCGACGCCTACCTGCCGATCCTGCAAGCGCGCAAGGACACGCCCTACGGCGAACGCGAGCGCGATTTCCAGGCTTACCGCCGCGGCCGCTATGTCGAGTTCAACCTGGTCTGGGATCGCGGCACGCACTTCGGCCTGCAGTCGGGCGGCCGCACGGAGGCGATCCTGATGTCGCTGCCGCCGATCGTGAAATGGCGCTACGACTGGCAGCCGGAACCGGGCACGGCTGAAGCGGCCTTGTACACTGACTTCCTGCCGCACCGCGACTGGCTCGCCAAGTGAGCCGCATTCAGTGCAACATCCCGTGAGCACCTGCATCGCCCTGCTCGGCGGCAGTTTCGATCCCGTCCACCATGGCCACGTCGCGCTGGCGCGGCTGTTTTGCGCGTTATTGAAACCGACCGCGCTGCACGTGATGCCGGCCAAGCCCTGGCAGAAGTCCTCCCTGCAGGCGAGCGACGCCGAGCGCGTGGCGATGCTGGAACTGGCCTTCCGCGAACTCGGCGAGGAGGTGCCGGTCGTCATCGACCAGCGTGAAATCGAACGCGGTACCTCGACCTATACGGTCGAGACCCTGCGCGGCCTGCGCGCGGAATTCGGGCCGGAGGCATCGATCGTCTTCCTGATGGGCGCCGACCAGTTGCAGAACCTCGACAGCTGGCGCGAATGGCGCGAGCTGTTCGCGCTGGCCAATATCGCGGTGGCGGCGCGGCCGGGTTACACCCTGGAACAGGATGCGCTGCCGCAAGCGGTGGCGGAAGAACTGGCGCCGCGCCTGGCGCCACCAGAACAAGTGCGTATTAAGCCCGCGGGCCTGGTATGCCTGGCGCACACACTGGCGGTCGATATCTCGGCCACCCGGGTGCGCGCCCTGCTGCGCAAGGAAGGCGAACCGCAGGACGGGCCACGTACAGACGTGAACTCGCTCGTCGCGCCGGTAGTGCTAGACTATATTCAACAACATCATTTATACAAGAACTAATGGATATCAAAAAACTGCAAACGGTCGTCGTGGACGCCCTCGAAGACGTCAAGGGCCAGGAGATCATGCTGTTCGATACGACCGGGCTGACCAGCCTGTTCGACCGGATTGCGGTGGTTTCGGGTACCTCGAACCGCCAGACCAAGGCGCTGGCCGCATCGGTGCGCGACAAGGTCAAGGAAGCGGGCGGCGACATCGTCGGCATGGAAGGCGAGGACACCGGTGAATGGGTGCTGGTCGACCTCGGCGACATGATCGTCCACATCATGCAGCCGGCCATCCGCCAGTACTACCGCCTCGAAGAAATCTGGGGCGAGAAGCCGGTCAAGCTGGGCGCCGCCAAGCGCAAGTCGACGCCTGAGGCGCTTGAGGCCGCCGAGCCGAAAGTGAAGTCGAAGCACCTGGCCGCCAACCAGGCCGCGCCGGAAGTGAAGCCGGTCAACGAACGCAAGCCGGCTGCACGCAAAGCCGCCGCCAAGACGACCGCCGTGAAAGCGCCGGCCAAGAAAGCCGTTGCCAAGGCCGTGTCGAAAGCCGTCGGCAAGACCGTGCGCGTCGGCCCGAGCAAGACCGAGATCGCCGCCGTCGAGGCGACCAAGGCCAAGCCGCCGAAGCGCAAGCTTGCCGCACCGGCCGCCGCCGAAGGCGCCGTGCCTGCGAAGAAAGTCATCAAGCGCGTCACCAAGAAGGCCGCCGAGTAATTTTTACCTGAGTTTCAATGCAACTGATCATCGCCGCGGTCGGCCATAAAATGCCGGCCTGGATCGAAACCGGCTTTTCCGAGTACACGAAGCGCATGCCGCCCGAGCTGCGCATCGTTCTCAAGGAGATCAAACCGGTCGAACGTTCCGGCAGCAAGACGGCCGCCACCGCGATGGCGCTCGAACGCGAGCGCATCGAAGCCGCATTGCCGAAAGGCGTGCGCATCATCGCGCTCGACGAGCGCGGCAAGGATCTGACCAGTGTCGGCCTGTCCCAGCAATTGCTGGGCTGGCTGCAGGATGGCCGCGACACGGCCTTCCTTATCGGCGGGGCCGACGGCCTCGATCCGGAACTGAAAGCGCGTGCCGAAGGATTGATCCGCATTTCCAGCATGACGCTTCCGCACGGGGTCGTGCGCGTGATGCTGGCGGAACAGCTTTACCGCGCATGGTCCATTACCCAGAATCATCCGTACCACCGCGTCTGACGGCCAAAGCTCCCATGAAAGTCCTCGACAAAAAAATCTACCTCGCCTCGAAAAGCCCGCGGCGCCGCGAACTGCTGCGCCAGGTCGGCGTGGATTTCGACCTGCTGATGCTGCGCAGCGACCCGGCGCGCGGCGCCGACGTCACCGAGGACGTGCGTCCGGGCGAGCCGGCGCACGACTATGTGGTGCGCGTCGCGCTCGAGAAAGGCGCTTTTGCCTGGCGCGTGCTGCAACAGCGGCGCCAGCCGCTGCGCCCCGTGCTCACGGCCGACACCACCGTGACGCTCGACAACGAGATCCTCGGCAAGCCCGCCGATCCGGCGGAAGCCGCGGCCATGCTCGAGCGCCTGTCGGGCCGCACCCATCAGGTGCTGACCACGGTCGCGGTGCACTTCACCGACATGGCCGAGCACGTCACCCAGGTCTCGAACGTGCGCTTCGCCAAGCTCACCCCGCAAGCCATCCGCGCCTATTGCGCCACGCCCGAGCCCTACGACAAGGCCGGCGCCTACGGCATCCAGGGGCTGGCGGCGCTGTTCGTCGAGCATATCGAGGGCAGCCATTCGGGGATCATGGGCTTGCCGTTGTTCGAGACGGCGGCGCTGCTGCGCAAGGCCGGCGTCGTCATCTAAGGTAGGGTGGGCACTCATGCCCACGCGGTACGGCGTGCGCTCAACGGCGAGGCCATTGGGACACGGTTCGGTTGATCCTCGGCCGTACCACGTGGGCTCGAGAGCCCACCCTACGTAAAACGGGCGGCATATTACCCTCCTCCCGTCCCGCCATTGCCCCATCACTCCCCCCGTAAAACCGCTTTCCCCCGCCGCCGCCTTTGCCGGGCGTGTATCATGGCACTCTGAACAATATCCCAGTGCGCAGCGTGCCATGAACGAAGACATCCTCATCAATATCACTCCGCAGGAAACGCGCGTGGCGCTGGTTCTGCAGGGCGCGGTGCAGGAGTTGCACATCGAACGCACGCTGACGCGCGGCCTGGCCGGGAATGTGTACTCGGGCAAGGTCGTGCGCGTCCTGCCGGGAATGCAGTCGGCCTTCATCGACATCGGCCTGGAGCGCGCCGCCTTTCTCCACGTGGCCGATATCTGGGAAGCGCGGCCGCACGACAATTCGAACACGCCGCCGACGCCGATCGAAAAGCTGCTCTTCGACGGCCAGGTGCTGACGGTGCAGGTGATCAAGGATCCGATCGGCACCAAGGGCGCGCGCCTGTCGACCCAGATCTCGATCGCCGGGCGCATGCTGGTGTACCTGCCGCAGGATAACCACATCGGCATCTCGCAAAAGATCGAGAAGGAAGCCGACCGCGAACTGCTGCGCACGCGCATGGCGGCCCTGCTCCCGAGCGAGGAAAAGGGCGGCTACATCGTCCGCACCCAGGCCGAGGAAGCGTCCGACACCGACCTGCTGGCCGACATCGATTACCTCCGCAAAACCTGGGCCGCGATCCAGAACGGCGCGCGTACCCGTCCGGCGACCAGCCTGCTGTACCAGGATCTGAACCTGGCCCAGCGGGTACTGCGCGACTTCGTGCACGATGAGACGGCGACGATCCAGGTCGATTCGCGCGAGAACCACGCCATGCTGGTCGAGTTCGCCAAAATCTACACGCCGAGCGTGCTGGCGCGCCTGCAGCACTACACCGGCGAGCGCCCGCTGTTCGACCTGTATGGCGTCGAGGAAGAGATCCTGCGTGCGTTGGGCCGGCGCGTCGATCTGAAAAGCGGCGGCTACCTGATCGTCGACCAGACCGAGGCGATGACGACGATCGACGTGAATACCGGCGGCTATGTCGGCGGCCGCAATTTCGCGGATACCATTTTCAAGACCAACCTGGAAGCGGCGCATGCGATCGCGCGCCAGCTGCGCCTGCGCAACCTGGGCGGCATCATCATCCTCGACTTCATCGACATGGAGAACAACGAGCACCGCAACCAGGTGCTCGCGGAACTCAAGAAAACCCTGGCGCGCGACCGCACCAAGGTGTCGGTGAGCGGCTTCTCGGCCCTGGGCCTGGTCGAAATGACGAGGAAGCGCACGCGCGAGTCGCTCGCCCACATCCTGTGCGAGCCCTGCCCCGCCTGCGCAGGCAAGGGGCAAGTCAAAACCTCGCGCACGATCTGCTACGAAATCCTGCGCGAACTGCTGCGCGAAGCCAAGCAATTCAACCCGCGCGAATTCCGCATCCTCGCCTCCCAGGAAGTGGTCGACCTCTTCCTCGAGGAAGAATCGCAGCACCTGGCGATGCTGGGCGACTTCATCGGCAAGAAGATTTCGCTGCAGGTCGAAAAGGGCTATCACCAGGAACAGTACGACGTCATCCTGATGTAGGCACGGCCGGCGCTTTAATTGCGCCGCTCACGATCTGGCGCAAGCCCTCCCGCGCCGCACCGGTTCCAGGCGAGTCCGTGCGTGAACCATTCCTCCCGCGCCGGTTCCAACGTCTGTTGGATAGACAGCATCTCGTCTCAAATTCCTTGCCAGCCACTGCTTTCGCTTGACTTGGCGATCGAAACTCCCTAGCTTCTGGGCTAGGAAACTGTTTACGTCAATGGGTTCTTTGCGGCGAATCAACCTGCTCTCGAACATGCCTATACATCCTTTCGGCCACGGCGCCCAGACAGGGAGAGGCGAACCGCATGGCGCGCCGGCGCCAGACGCGTGCGACGACGAGCGCGAAGCATCCATGCTGCGCGTAGCCCAGGATCAAATGCTGGTCAACCAGGCGCTGGTGGAAAAGATCTTCGCATGCGAGCGGGCCGAAGTGGCGCTGCGCCAGTCGGAACAGAAGCTGCACGACCTGCTCGCCCACCAGCACGCCACCCGCGAAGACGAACGCCGGCAGATCTCGCGCCGCCTGCACGATTCGCTGGCCCAGAACCTGCTGGCGCTGCGCATGGACATCGTCATGATGCGCCAGCAGACGACCGGCCGCCACCGCCAACTGCGCGACCGCATCGGCGCCGCCCTCGACAATGTCGACCTCACGCTGCGCTCGGTAAAGGAGATGCTGGGCGAGTTGCGCCCGCCCTGCCTCGAGCTGGGCCTGCGCGCCACCATCGAAGTGGAATTGCGCAAATTCGAGCGTGCCAGCGGCATCGCGTGCGAGCTGTGCGCGAGCCCCGGCATGAGCGATTCGATTCTTGGCGAAGAGGAAGTGTTGACCGTGCACCGCGTGCTGCAGGAGTCCCTGAACAATGTTTGCCGGCATTCGCTGGCGAGTCGCGTCGTCGTGCGCCTCGATACCGGCGCCAACCGGCTGACCATGACGGTCACCGACAACGGCATCGGCTTCGATACGGACGCCCCCCGCAAGCCCAACAGCTACGGCCTGCTCGACCTGGTCGAGCGTGTCGCCGCTCACCGCGGCCACCTCGTGGTAAGCGGCGCGCGCGGCCATGGCACCGAGGTCAGCTTGAAAATTCCCTTGTCTCCCGGGCAATCCAGCACGCCGGTAATCGGATAGAATCACGGCTCGATTTTATTCATCCACCCGGCCGGAACGTGACGATCAATCGTCGGCGTACCATGCTCAAGATTGCTGAACGCCCATGCCGATACCGACCGAGCTGCTCGTGAGAATAACCAGCAGGCTTGTCAGCGCCAGGGAACCCGCCGACGCGGCGGGAGCCTTGGCCGTATGGGAAACCTTGTTCGGCAAGCTCGTGCCCCTGCTCGGCCCCCTGAGCAACGAATTGCTGTTTGCCCGCAGCCTTATTGCGCGGCAAGCCGCCTTTCCCTGGCTGCCGCAGTTCGAGCCCGGCGCCGAAGGAAGCGCGTTCAGCGTATTCCGGTCGGCGCTCGGCGGCCGTACGCCGGAAGACATCGTTGCGGTCAACCAGGCTTTGCTGGAAGCCTATACATCGGCATTGGCCGACCTGATCGGCATGCAGCTCTCCGTGCATCTGCTCAATGCGGTATTCCCGGGTGATGAAGCTAACCAGAATACGTTGGAGAATTCGCATGACCGACAAAGTTGAGCTGCGCCTGTTGGCCAGTGGCGTTCCGGGACTCGACACTGTCCTGGGCGGTGGCCTGCCCGAACTATCGTTCAATATCATCGGCGGTGCTCCGGGCAGCGGCAAGACCACCTTTGCCCAGCAGCTCATGTTCGGCATGGCCGGATCCGGCCGCAAGGCCCTGTTCTTCACGGCCATGGGCGAACCGCCGGTCAAGATGCTGCGCTACCAGCAGCAGTTCGATTTCTTCGATGTCGCCAAGATCGGCAACGAAGTCAACTTCATCAGCCTGGCCGCCTCGGTCGAACAGGGCGATTACGACATCGTGCTGGCCGAGATCCTGGAGGCGGTGCGCCTGCACGCACCGGCGCTGGTGTTCTTCGATTCCTTCCGTTCCTTCATCCAGGGCGCGCGCGGCGACCAGCAGGAAGCGGCCGCGCTGCAGGTATTCGTGCAGCGGCTCGTCACCCACATGACCAGCTGGAACGCGACCAGTTTCCTGATCGGAGAATACCTGGCCGGCGAGGCAAGCGAAAATCCGATCTTTACCGTGGCCGACGGTATCTTCTGGCTGACCCAGCATGTGCAGCGCAACGCCATGTCGCGCAAGATCGAGGTGGTCAAGATGCGTGGCCAGAAGCAGCGCTCGGGCCTGCACGCCTTCCGCATCGACCGCGGCGGTGTCCAGGTCTTCCCACGGATCATGCCTCCGGCGTCGCCCGATTGCCCGCCTCCGCCGGGCCGCAGCAAACGCCTGTCGTCGGGCGTGCCCGTGCTCGACGAGATGCTGGGCGGCGGCATCCCGTCCGGCTACACGGCGCTCCTGGTCGGCCCCGCCGGTTCCGGCAAGAGCATCCTGTCGGTCGAATTCCTCGCCGCCGGGGCGCGCAACGGCGAGGCCGGCGTGATCGCCCTGTTCGAGCGCACGCCCAACCAGATCATGAATGCGAAGCTGCAAACCCTGGTCGATGCCGACCAGGTCGGCATCGTCACCGTCCGTTCGCTCGACCTGGCGGTCGACGAGATCCTGTACGAGCTGATGGCCGAGATCGATGCGCGCAAGGCAACCCGGCTGGTACTGGACTCGCTCACCGGCTTCGAAATGGCGCTCTCGCCGGAACACCGCGACGACTTCCGCGAATCGCTGTACCGCATGGCGACCGTGCTGAACGCACGCGGCGTGACGGTCTTCCTCACGAGCGAACTGGAAGACAGCTTCAGCGAACTGCGCTTCAGTCCCTACGGCAGCGCCAATCTGGTCGATGTCGTCATCATGCAGCGCTATATCGAATGGCAAGCGGAATTGCACACGGTAATTTCAGTCGTCAAAATGCGTGGCAGTAAACACAGCCGGCAAATCCGTCTTTTCCAGATCACCGACGACGGCATCGATATCGGCAGTGCGGGTGCGCCATTCGAGGGCATGCTGACGGGCCAGGTGCAGTTGCGCTCCTCCTGAGTCCCTCCACTATCCCCTGTAAATAAGACAATCTTTCAGGGGAATCATTCCTTGTGGTGCCTTTATCAAGGCAGCCTCATAACGACTTGTGCCCAACAGAAATGCGCTTTTGTCGGGAATCTTTACACGTACGCACAGCCAAAAAATTTGAGTAATTTAAGCAGTTGATTTCAAAGAAGATTTGCTTTGGGCATGGGGATTGCTTTACTAAAAGTTCCCCCACCCCAACGACTATGTGTCGAAAGATTAACAATGAATTTCGTTAAGAAACTTATGTGCGCTGCAGCAATGGCGCTCGGTTCGACCGGTGCCGCAATCGCGAGTCCGGTGCTGAACAACTGGGTTTTCAATCCGACAGGCGGAGGCTTCAGCAATGGTCAGGTGATCAACGAATACCTGGACATCAACGGCAATGCCTTCATTCAGCTCACCCCCAACGGCGGTACGGCCTTCGCGTTCAAGGAGACAGCCGTCTTCAACATCAAGCAAGCCGACAGCAACGGCCAGTCGTTTTCGAAGAACTTCCGTGGCGGTAATATCACGGCGACCTTCGAAGCTGTCGGCACCGGCATTTTCGGCGGTGCCTTCACCTTCAGCGGCGGTACGGTGCGCATGTACCACAACCCCACGAACGGCCAGTATGGCGGTACCAGCGGCCACTACGGCGCCGACCTGGGCAACATGATCGCCGAGTTCAACGTGCTGGGCGGCGGCGGCATGGTCGACCAGGCCGGCATCCCGACGCGCAACGGCCAGGTCAGCGTGTTCGCCCAGGCGGCACCGGGCATGCTGGACGCCGGATACTTCTTCAACAAGGCGGGCCAGGATCTGTCGACCGAATCGATCCTGTCGTTCGCCTTCACCAACGCCAACGCCTTGTCGCGTCCGACCGGCACCCTGGTCACTGAAGTGGCCTGCCAGTTCGCCGGGTTCAACGGCCCAGGCTGCAACGGCGGCACCTACGCCAACCGTCCGGGCTCGTATTTCTTCATCGGCGCCAACGGCCAGTTCAAGCTGGGACAGAATCCGGCGCCGGTGCCGGAACCGGGCTCCTTCGCCCTGTTCGGCATCGCCCTGCTCGCCGCCGGCGCCGCCGCGCGCAAGCGCAAGGCCGCCTGATCGTCTTCATGGCAGGCGTAAAAAAAGCGGCTTCGGCCGCTTTTTTTTCGTCTTGTGTGCCGCTCACGCGGGGGCGTCGGGCATTCCCTTGTCGGACATTCCCTTGTATGGCCGCGCTTCGAGCTGCCCGTCGCGCAATTTGAGCCGGCGCACCCCGGGCAGGCCGATCAGGTCGCGGTCGTGGCAGGCCATGACCACCGTCGTTCCCTGCTCCAGCAGAGTGGGAATCAGGGCGATCACCTGCTCGCGTGCGGCGCCGTCGAGGTTGGCGGTCGGCTCGTCGAGCAGCAGCAATCGCGGCTGCAGCACGCGGGCACGCGCCAGCGCCACGCGCTGCTTTTCGCCGCCCGACAGGCGTGCCGGGTCGGTATCGGCCAGGTAGCGCACGCCGGCCCAGTCCATGGCCTGCGCCACGACCCTGGCGATACGGGCCTTCGGCTCGCCGCGCGCGTTCAATCCATAGGCGATGTTGCGCGCCACGCTGGTCGAGAACATGATCGGATGCTGGTGCACGTAGACGATGGCGCGCCGCAGCATTTGCGGGTAAGGATGGAGCGCCACCGGCTTGCCTTCGAAGACGGCGCTCTTGACGTCGGCCGTCTCCAGTCCCGCCAGCACGCGCAGCAGCGTGCTCTTGCCTGCGCCGTTGGCGCCGGTCAGCACATAGGCGCTGGCGGCGTCCAGGCGCAGCATGTCGATGTCGAACAGCAGGCGCTCGCCGTGGCGCTTCTTCAAGCCGTGCACCGTCAGCAGCGCATCCGCATCGGTGCTCATGTCCGCCCTCCCGCCGTATGCGCTTCGCCCTGCAGCAGCATCAGGGCGCCGTTCATCAAGAGCGCCAGCGCGACCAGCACGATGCCCAGCGCAATGCCCTGCGCGAACTCGCCCTTGCTCGTTTCCAGCGCGATGGCGGTGGTGATGGTACGCGTTTCTCCTTCGATGTTCCCGCCCACCATCAGCGCGCAGCCGACTTCCGAGATCACGCGTCCGAAGCCGCTGATCACGGCCGCCATCACGCCGTAGCGCGCTTCGTGCAATACCGTGAACATGACGCGCCAGCGCGAGGCGCCCAGGGCCCGTGCCGTCTCGGCGTAGCGGGCGTCGAGCGCCTGCACCGCCGCCAGCGTAAAGGCCAGCAGCACCGGCAGCCCGACCACGAACTGGCCGGCGATGATGCCCGACTGCGAGAACAGCCATTCCAGCGGCCCGAGCGGGCCGCGGCGCGACAGCAGCAGATACAGCAGCAAGCCGATCAGGACGGTCGGCAGGGACAGGGCGCACTGCGCCAGCCAGACGGCGATGCGGCGCCCGGGAAAACGGTGCATGGCGATCGCGTAGCCCAGCAGCACCGCCGGCGGCGTGGCCAGCAGCAGGCCGATGACGCTGGTCTTGATGGACACCCAGATGATGCGCCAGAGCGCGGCGTCGCCGGAAAACAGCAGCGCAAACGCATGCGCCGTGGCGTCGTACAGGGACATCGGAACTCAGGCGCTGCGGGGATAATGAGGAACGTCGGCCAGCTCCGGCTCGAACACGAGCCGCTCCTGCCCTGCCAGCAGCAGGAAGTGCTTGCCGCTGCAGCGCGCCAGCAGGCTCATGCCGACCTTTTGCGCCACCATGTGCCCCATCTGCGTCGTGCCCGAGCGCGACAGCAGGAAGGGAATGCCCATCTGCGCGCCCTTGATCACCATTTCGGAGGTCAGCCTGCCGGTCGTATAAAACACCTTGTCGGCGCCGTTCACGCCTTCCAGCCACATCAGGCCGGCGATCGCATCGACCGCGTTGTGGCGGCCCACGTCTTCCACGAAGTACAGCAGCTCGCCCGTGTTGGAAAACAGCGCGCAGCCGTGCACCGAGCCAGCCTGCTTGTAAATCGATTGCTGGGTGCGGATGGTATCGACGATGCGGTAGACGACCGACTGGGTGAGGCGTGCACTATCATCCAGGGAAATAGTCTCAACCTCATCCATTAATCCACCAAATACAGATCCTTGCCCGCAGCCGGTGGTGACGACCTTCTTCGCCGTGCGTTCCTCGACATCGGCGATGCCATTGCGGGTGACGACCGCCACCGCGTCGACCGACCAGTCGACCTGCACCGAGACCACGTCCTCGATCGCGCGCACCAAGCGCTGGTTGCGCAGGTAGCCCAGCGTCAGGGCTTCGGGCGCGCCGCCCAGGGTCATCAGGGTCACCAGCTCACGTTTGTCGACATACACCGTCAACGGGCGCTCGGCCGGAATCGCGATGGTGGAGGCGCGCCCCCGTTCGTCGAGCGCGCTCACCTCGTGGGTGAGGTGGGCGCGCGCGTCCGAGAGTTGTGGCGAATAGCGTTGCAGGTCTGTGCAGTTCATGTTGCCAATTGTGCCATGCCGGCCAGGATTTGGCCGCCACCGTAGCTGCTTTGCTGTGCGACCTCCCCGCCCGGCGTCACCTTGATCGCACAATACTTGAACTCGGGGATCTTCCCGAACGGATCCAGCGCGGCATTCGTGAGGCGGTTGATGGCCGCCTCGTAGTAGCAGAACGGCACGAAGATCGCGCCTACGGGCGAACTGTCGTCGGCCCGCGCATACAGCACCACTTCGCCGCGGCGCGAGGCGATCGTGAGCGGCGCGCCCGGCGCGATGCCCAGGCGTTCCAGATCCAGCGGGTGGACGAGGGCCACCGGATCGGGCTCGATCGCATCGAGCACCGTGGCGCGCCGCGTCATGCTGCCCGTGTGCCAGTGCTCGAGCTGGCGGCCCGTGATCAAGACCATCGGGTACTCGGCATCGGGCCGCTCGTCGGCCGGGATGATATCGGCCGGCACGAAGCGCGCCCTGCCCCCTTCGCGCGGGAACAGTTCGGTGAACACGACCGGCTGGCCGACGTCGCCCTCGTTCACGCAGGGGTAGACCACCGCGCCGTTGCGCTCCAGGCGCTCCCAGGTGATGCCGCCGATGCTGGCCATGGTGTGGCGCATCTCGTCGAACACTTCCGACACGTGGCCGTAGTTCCACGGCAGGCCGAGGCGGTTGGCGATCTGCTGGATGATCCAGAGATCCTGCTTCGCGTCTCCGGGCGGATCGATCGCCTGGCGGCCCAGCTGCACCAGGCGGTCGGTATTCGTGAACGTGCCGGTCTTTTCGGGGAAGGCAGAGGCCGGCAGGATCACGTCGGCGAGATACGCCGTCTCGGTCAGGAAGATGTCCTGCACCACCAGGTGTTCCAGCGCCGCCAGCGCGGCGCGCGCGTGGTTGGCGTCCGGGTCGGACATGGCCGGGTTCTCGCCCATGATGTACATGCCGCGAATCTGCCCTGCGTCGATGGCGTCCATGATCTCGACCACGGTCAGGCCCGGTTTTGGATCGAGCTTGGCGCCCCAGGCGGCCTCGAATTTCTGGCGCGCGGCGGGGTTGTCGACGCGCTGGTAGTCCGGCAGCATCATCGGGATCAGGCCGGCGTCCGAGGCGCCCTGCACGTTGTTCTGGCCGCGCAGCGGATGCAGGCCGGTGCCGGGACGGCCGATCTGGCCCGTCATCAGGGCCAGCGCGATCAGGCAGCGCGCGTTGTCGGTGCCGTGCACGTGCTGCGACACGCCCATGCCCCACAGGATCATCGATCCCTTCGAGGTGGCATACAGGCGCGCCACGTAGCGGATGGTGTCGGCGTCGATGCCGCAGATCGGCGCCATCGCTTCCGGGCTGTACTCGGCGACGTTCTTTTCCAGCTCTTCGTAGCCGATCGTGCGGCTGGCGATGAAGGCCGCGTCGACCAGCTTTTCGCTGACGATCACGTGCATCATGGCGTTGAGCAGGGCGACGTCGGTATCGGCCTTGAACTGCAGGTAGCGGTGCGCGTGGCGCGCCAGTTCGGAGCGGCGCGGATCGAGCACGATCAGCTTGGCGCCCGTGCGCACGGCGTTCTTGATCCAGGTGGCCGCGACCGGGTGGTTCACGGTCGGGTTGGCGCCGATGATGACGATCACTTCGGCGCGCGTGACGTCCATCACCGGGTTCGAGACGGCGCCCGAGCCGATCCCTTCCAGGAGGGCCGAGACCGAGGAGGCGTGGCACAGGCGCGTGCAATGGTCGACGTTGTTGGTGCCGAAGCCGGTGCGCACCAGCTTCTGGAACAGGTAGGCTTCCTCGTTGCTGCCCTTGGCCGAGCCGAAGCCCGCCAGCGCGGCGCCGCCGTGTTCGTCGCGGATCTGGGCCAGCTTGCCGCCGGCCAGCGCCAGCGCCTCTTCCCAGCTCGCTTCGCGGAAGACGTCGAGCACGCGGTCCGGATCCATCGTGAACTCGCCCGTCTTGGGCACGCCCGCGCGGCGGATCAGCGGTTTCGTCAGGCGATGCGGATGGTGGGCGTAGTCGAAGCCGTAGCGGCCTTTTACACACAGGCGGCCCAGGTTGGCCGGGCCGTTGCGGCCTTCCACGTACAGGATCTTGTTGTCCTTGACCTTGTAGGTCAGCTGGCAGCCGACGCCGCAGTACGGACAGACCGAGTCGACCTGTTTATCGGGGATGTTGAGGGCGACTTCGCGCGCCGGCATCAGGGCGCCGGTCGGGCAGGCCTGCACGCATTCGCCGCAGGCGACGCAGGTCGAGTTCCCCATCGGGTCGTCCTGGTCGAAGACGATCTTCGCATTCTCGCCACGGAAGGCCAGGCCGATGACGTCGTTGACCTGTTCGTCGCGGCAGGCGCGCACGCAGCGCGTGCACTGGATGCAGGCGTCGAGGTTGACGGTGATGGCCGCGTGCGTGTCGTCGCGCTGCGGCTGCCGGCGCGTGGGCGTGAAGCGCGGCTTGCCGAGGCCGAGCTTTTCGGCCCAGACGTCGACTTCGTTCTTTCTCGTGTACTCGGCTTCCGGCATGTCGGCCAGCAGCAGTTCGAGCACCATCTTTTGCGACGCGAGCGCGCGTGCGCTGTCGGTCGTGACCTTCATGCCCTGGCTCGGGTGGCGGCAGCAGGACGGCGCCAGCGTACGCTCGCCGTCGATCTCGACCATGCAGGAGCGGCAGTTGCCGACGGCCTCGAAGCCTTCCTTGTAGCACAGACGCGGGATGGCGATGCCTTCGCGGTCGGCGACCTCGATCAGGGTCTCGTGCGGCAGGGCCGCGACTTCGCGGCCATTGAGTTCGAAGGTGACGGTGGGAGTAATCGCGTTCATGATTTCATTGTCTCCAGCTCGTGCGGGAAGTATTTGATGACGCAGTCGAAGGGATTCGGCGCAGCCTGGCCGAGGCCGCAGATCGACGCGTCGCGCATGACCTGCGACAGTTCGCCCAGCAGGGGCACGTCCCATACCGGCTTGCGGATGATGTCGAGCGCCTTGGCGGTGCCGTTGCGGCAGGGCGTGCACTGGCCGCAGGACTCGTCCTTGAAGAAGGCGAGCGTGTTGCGCGCGGCGGCGGTTGCGCTGTCGTGCTGCGACAGCACCACCACCGCGGCCGAACCGATGAAGCAGCCGTAGGGCTGCAGGGTGTCGAAGTCGAGCGGAATGTCGCCCATGGCGGCCGGCAGGATGCCGCCCGAGGCGCCGCCCGGCAGGTAGGCATAGAAATCGTGGCCGTCCTGCATGCCGCCGCAGTATTCGGCGATCAGTTCGGTGATCGTGATGCCGGCCGGCGCAAGTTTCACGCCGGGTTCCTTGACGCGGCCCGAGACCGAGAACGAACGCAGGCCGCGCCGGCCGTTGCGGCCGAAACCTGCAAACCAGTCGCCGCCGCGTTCGAGGATCTCGCGCACCCAGTGCAGCGACTCGAAATTGTGTTCCAGCGTCGGCCGGCCGAACAGGCCGACTTGCGCCACATACGGCGGGCGCAGGCGCGGCATGCCGCGTTTGCCTTCGATCGATTCGATCATGGCCGACTCTTCGCCGCAGATGTAGGCGCCGGCGCCGCGGCGCAGGTAAATCTGCGGCATGCCCTGCACCGGCGGGTCGCTGCGCAGTTTGTCCAGCTCGGCTTCGAGCATGGCGCGGCAGCCGTGGTACTCGTCGCGCAGATAAATGTAGATGGCCTCGATGCCGACCGCCCAGGCGGCGATCAGGGCGCCTTCCAGGAAACGGTGCGGGTCGCGCTCCAGGTAGACGCGATCCTTGAAGGTGCCGGGCTCGCCTTCGTCGATGTTAATCGCCATCAGGCGCGGGCCGCTTTCCGCGCGCACGATGCGCCACTTGCGGCCGAGCGGGAAGCCGGCGCCGCCCAGGCCGCGCAGGCCGGAGGTTTCCAGCGTGCCGATCACCCGTTCGACGTCATGGACGCCGGCGACGCAGTCGCGCAGCAGCTGATAACCGCCGTTGGCGCGGTAATCCATGAAGCCGATGTGGTGCGTGACCGCATCGAGCGTGGCGCCGGCGGCGACGGTCGCCACGACCGCTTCGGCGCTGGCGTTCGGAACCGCATGCTGTCCCACCACCGCCGCCGGCGCCTGTTCGCAGCGGCCGATGCAAGGGGCTTCGAGCAGGCGCACGTCGCGGCCGAGCAAGGACGGCAGCTTGTCCAGCAGTGCGCGCGCGCCCGCCATCTCGCACGACAGGCCGGCGCAGACGCGTACCGTCAGCGCGCTTGGGGCCGCCTCGCCTTCCTTGACCACGTCGAAGTGGTGGTAGAAGGTGGCGACTTCGTAGACCTCGGTCTGCGCCAGGCGCATTTCCTGGGCCAGCGCGGCCAGGTGGGCGCTCGACAGGCAGCCGAAATGATCCTGGATCTTGTGCAGGTGTTCGATCAGCAGGTCGCGCTGGCGCGATTCGGCGCCCAGTAAAGCCTGCACCTCGGTCAGTGCCTGCGGGTCGACGCGGCGGCCCTTCGGGGCTTCGCGCTTGCGCTGGCGGCTGGCGCCGGTGTTGGCGACGGCGATCGGGATGATGGGGTGGTTCATGGTTCGTCCCAGTTGTTCGATGTTGCGTTGTTGGTCGTGGCGGTGTGGTGTTTCAACCGGTGTACCGCGGGCATGCCCGCCCTACGGTGCAATGCCCTTCCGCGACGGCGGTGCACGGTAGGGCGGGCATGCCCGCGTACACCGCCGGAACGGCGATTATTTAAAGAGCACCGACGCCTTCTGCAGCGTCACCCAGATGCCCAACATCAGCGGAATACCCACCGCCGCCCAGGCAAACGCGGTTACCAGCGGGCTGCTGGCAATGCCGCTGCCACTGCCGCCGGCGACACGGGTGCCGGCCATGGCGTTGATGTCGCGCTCGTGCGCCAGCTTCTTCTCGGCCGCCAGTTCGGCGTCGGTCATGAAATGCTTGTCAGCCAGTGGACGGATCATCGCGTTGAGCAGGATGCCCACGATGACCAGCCCGGCCAGCACGTACATCGTCACGTCGTAGGCCTGCGCCTTCGGCACGCCGTGCGCGATCTGGTACTCGCGGATGTAGTTGATCAGGATCGGGCCCAGTACGCCAGCGGCGGCCCAGGCGGTCAGCAGGCGGCCGTGGATGGCACCCACCATCTGCGTGCCGAACAGGTCGGCCAGGTAGGCCGGCACGGTGGCGAAACCGCCGCCATACATCGACAGGATGATGCAGATGAAAGCGACGAACAGGGCGAGCTGGCCGGCGTGCGCCATCGACGGGATCGACAGGTACAGGATCGCACCGAGGATCAGGAAGACGAAATAGGTCGCCTTGCGGCCGATGTAGTCCGAGCACGAAGCCCAGGCGAAGCGGCCACCGATGTTAAACAGCGACAGCAAGCCCGTGAAGCCGGCGGCGATGGCCGCGATCTGGCCTTTCTGGGCGGCATCGAGATCGTTGAAGCCGAGGTCGACGCCGATCAGGCGTCCGCCGAACACTTCCTGCAGCAGTGGCGAGGCCATGCCCAGGATGCCGATGCCGGCCGAGACGTTCAGGAACAGCACACCCCAGATCAGCCAGAACTGCGGAATGCCCCAGACGCGGCTGGCATGCACGTGCTTCGAGGTGATCATCGTATTGGCCGACTTGGCCGGCGGGATCCAGCCTTCCGGTTTCCAGCCGGTAGCAGGCACGCGGTAGGTCATCGCGCCGCACACCATGAAGACGAAGTAGATCGCAGCCAGCGCCAGGAAGGTTTCCCAGACGCCGACCGAGTTCGCGGTAGCGAAGTGCTTCATCAGCTTGTCCGCCAACGGCGCGCCGATCATCGCGCCGCCGCCGAAGCCCATGATGGCCATACCGGTCGCCATGCCGCGGCGATCCGGGAACCATTTGATCAGGGTCGAGACGGGCGAGATGTAACCCAGGCCCAGGCCGATCCCGCCGATGACGCCGGAACCGATCCACATCAGCCAGATCTGGTGGGTGTAGATACCGAAGGCCGAAATGACCAGGCCGCCGCACCAGCAGACCGCCGAGACCATGCCGGCCTTGCGCGGACCGGCGTGTTCGAGCCAGCCGCCGAAGAGCCAGGCCGCCAGGCCCAGGAAGACGAAGAACAGCGTGTACATCCAGCCCAGCATCGAGATCTTCCAGTCGCAGCTGGTGGAAAAGATCTGCGCCATGAAACCCATGTCGGCGGCGCAGGCCACCGACTCGGTAATGCCGATCGCTTTCGACAGTGGCAGCCAGAACACCGAAAAACCATATGCCATGCCGATACACAGGTGAATCGCCAGCGCCGCCGGCGGTACCAGCCAGCGGTTAAAGCCCGGCCCTGCGATCGTGCGTTCCTTACTTAGAAAATCGAACAAACCCATCTCGTCCCCTCCGGTTTTATAGTTTTAAATATGCTTTTTAAAGCATATCTATCCAGCATTTTTTGTTGCTTTTGGAAGGTATCATGATGTTTTTGGCATGGAAATAGGCTATTTTTAGCATATGCTCAAAGTTCACATCCGCCCGCACTGGGAAATCAGCGTCAAGGGCGAAGCGCCGCTCGACACGGCCGACCTGCTCGGCCTGCTGTTGTCGATCCAGGACACTGGCTCCATCGCCCAGGCGGCCAAAAGCGTCGGCCTGTCCTACCGCTATGCCTGGGGCTTGCTGCGCTCAGCCGAAGCCCTGTTCGGCGAGCAGTTGCTGCAAACGGGGCGCGGGCGCGGCACGAGCCTCACGCCGCTGGCGCAAAAGCTGGTCTGGGCCGACCGCCGCATCGCCGCGCGCCTGTCGCCGACCCTGCACAGCCTGGCCTCGGAACTGGAAGCGGAACTCGGACGCATCACGGCCAACAAGCCGCGCACGCTGCGCATGGACGCCAGCCACGGCTTCGCGGTGGCCGCGCTGATCGGCAGCATCGACCGCGACGCCCTGCCGCTCGACCTGCGCTACCGCACCAGTACCGACGCCGTGGCGGCGCTGGCGCGGCGCGAATGCGACCTGGCCGGCTTCCACATTCCGCTCGGACGCTTCGAGGCGGCCACCTGCGCCTGGTACCTGCGCTGGCTCGATCCGAACCAGCATTGCCTGGTGCGCGTGGCCGGCCGCCAGCAAGGCCTGATCACGGCGCGCGGCAATCCGCTCGGCCTGCGCGGCCTGGCTGACCTGGCGCGGCCGGATGTGCGCTTCGTGAACCGGCAAGCCGGTTCCGGCACCCGCATGCTGCTGGAAATGATGCTGGCCGAAAGCGGCCCGCCGCTCGAATCGATCAACGGCTACAACAGCGCCGAATTCACCCATTCGGCAGTCGCGGCCTACATCGCCAGCGGCATGGCCGACGCCGGCTTCGGCATGCGCGCGGCCAGCGCCCAGTTCAAGCTCGATTTCCTGCCGCTGGTGCGCGAATACTATTATTTTGCGCTGCGCACCGACGCAGTCGACGAGCCGGCCATGCGCCAGCTGCTCGACCTGATGCGCGACCCGGCCTACCACCGGCTGGTGGCCGCCCTGCCCGGCTACGATGCGGCGGGCACCGGCGAACTGGTGTCGATCGCCGAGGCATTTTCGCTGCAGCCATAAGCTGCGTGGGCCAGTGACGCTGGCGCACAACGTTTTCGTACCCAGGCTTCCCCCGCATCCCCGCGATCGGCCTTGCACTCCTGCGTTGTCTCAAACGAGCGGCCTCGTCCGTCGATAGATTGGAGGCTTGCCCGAAACGTGGGGATGCGCGGGGACGCCATGGTCGACAGATATTTCATCACGCTCGGTGCGCCGACCACGGCCGGCGGCAAGGTCACGTCCGGCAGCCGTTTCCGCACCATCGACGGCGTTGCGCTGGCGGTCGTGGGCGACACCTGCTGGTGCGCCGCCTGCCTGTCCGAAGGCGTGATCGTGCCCGACGGCCCGCGCCTGGACGAGACGATCGACGGCCGCTTGGCCGCCCTGCACGACGACCTGTGCTTGTGCCAGTGCAGCCCGCCGCCGCGCCTGGTGGCCGCCCAGCGCCTGGCCTGCCAGTCGGTCGACGCCGACTGGTATGCCGGCCAGCTCGCCGCGGCGCGCGATGCGGCGGCGCTCGCCAACGCAGCGGCGCTGCGGCCGGACGACAGCGGCCTGCTGCCGATCGTGCTGCTCGATCCGGACACCTTGCTGCCGCTGGAGACCGGCGCCTACCGGCTGGATCTGGGAGCTGAATCGCTCCAGGATCTGCTCGACGGCCAGGGACGCACCGAGCCGCTCGCGGCCACGCAGCGGGCCGGCGCCGTCACCTGGTTGATGGACGAGGCCAATTGAGGCGCAACTCATGCAGGCCCGCTACCTCCCCGGAACGCCGAACCCCTGGTTCGCCATGCACAAGTACCACGGCATTCCCATCCACCGCAACATCAAGCCGATCGGCGAATGCAAGCTGCACCACCAAATCGGCCCGGCGGCGACCGTGGAGAAGGCGATCGGCGTCCCGATCCTGACGCCGGAACACCTGTGGCGCAGTTTCCAACTCGAGGCCGAAAACATCCTCAGCATCGACGGCAGCCTGGAAGGCAACGACCGCGAGCGCAACCGGCGTATCAATGCGGCGTATGCGAAGTTATGGCTGGCGGATAACCGCTTCCAGTGGGCGGGGCTAACGGCCTTTGCATCGAAACAGGTGGGTTGCGGGCTGCTGCATTCGGCCGACGTGAACGCGAAGAACCGCCGCGTGCGCGAGCAGGTCGGGCGGGCTTACGCCGCGTATCCCGGAGCGGGGGCGTCGACGATGGTGCAATCTTTCACGGAGACCGCGGCAGGGTACATGGTCAAGAAGCTGGGTTTCGGGAATGCACATCTGTTTTTGGATATCTATCCGCTACACAGATTTTTTATGGAGCGTGGGTGGGAGGAGTTCAATGCCTACCTCGACAAAAGGCAGAGCGATAAGTATCCGGTGCACTGGGCGGTAGACAGGAACACGCTTCGGTTTGGAACGCCGTTTGCAGAGATCAAGAACGGATTCAGTCACATCGTTTCAGGAGACCTGGCGTCAAGCGTTGAAAGCCTTGCTCGACACGAACAAGTGAATATTCTCCAAAAACTCATGTACAACGATCCCGTCCTGCAAAAGCTGCTGGCCGTGAACCAGTATGCCTGGGCAACCGATTTTCCAACGGGCGACTATGAGGAAATCAAGCTGACGCTGTCGGCCGAGTGCCGGGCGAAGAACGGTTTCACCTCCTGGTTTTCCAAGAAGAAGGGCGCGCAGCTGTGGCTAACTGCAGAGCGCATGCCATTCGTGCTGGCAGCCGCCAGACAATTCCATCGCCTCGTGCACGGTTCCGAGCGGCCTTACGTCGAGGCGTCGTTGCGCACGATCGCCGCCGGAGGGGATGTCGCATGAAGTGCAGTCAACTTCAGCAGCGTAAAATGAAGAAGCGCCTGCTCCGCCCTCACCGCCGCCGCTTCTTCCAGTTATAGTCCGGCCCCGTTACATCCACGCCCGGATGCCCCACCACATCCGGGTGCTCGGAGCACATCGTGATGAAGCGCACGCCCTTGCCTTCGCGCTGGCGGCGCCGCAAATCCTCCATGAAGCCCATGGCCTTGACCATTTCGTCGGTGCCGAAGCCCTGGGCATGCGGACGGCAATCCGTTTCCTCAATAATCGTCCAATACACCATATACATAGGCCCGCTCCACAAAGTGATTTTGACGGAATTGCTGAAGTAACAACAATGCGATAATTCTGCCTTCCGGCAGCCAACAGAAGCGCACGATTTCGCGGAAGATAGCAGATATTTAGCAGAGGAAATGGATATGAAGACAAAAAGTAGGACTAGTCCGAAATGTCACTTATATGTTAGCCGATTCACATAACAGCCTGCGCAGGGCCGCTAGGCTTAAGCCTGTCTTCAACAAAGCAGGTATCACTCATGAACATCAGTAAGCAAATCCAGCCAGATACCGCACCCGAGCTGGCGCTTTGGGGCGGACTCGAATGTACAGTCAACCGCGTACGCGACAACTACTTCAGCCAGATGGAACGCAACGGCCACGCAGACCGCGTGGAGGACATCGAGCGCTTCGCCTCGCTCGGTATCAAAGCGATCCGCTATCCGGTGCTGTGGGAGCGCACCGCGCCGACCGGCATCGAGCATGCCGACTGGTCGTGGGCCGATGCGCGCCTGCCCGCGCTGCAACGCCTCGGGGTCACGCCGATCGTCGGCCTGATCCACCATGGGAGCGGCCCTGAACATACAAGCCTGGTCGATCCAGCCTTTCCCGAAAAGCTCGCCGAGTACGCCGGCGCGGTAGCCCAGCGCTATCCGTGGGTCGAGTACTACACCCCCGTCAACGAAATCCTGACGACAGCGCGCTTCTCCGGTCTGGCCGGCGTCTGGTACCCGCATGGAAAGAGCCACACGACCTTCGTGCGCGCCCTGCTCAATCAATGCAAGGCAACCGTGCTGTCGATGCGCGCCATTCGCGCCGTCAACCCGGATGCCAAGCTGGTACAGACCGACGACCTGTCGAAAACCTACAGCACGCCCGAGATGGCGTGGCTGGCGAACTTCTTCAACGAGCGGCGCTGGCTGGCCTGGGACATCCTGTGCGGGAAAGTCGACCCGCAGCATGCGCTGTGGACTTACCTGCTGGAGTCCGGCGCCACCTGCGACGAGCTGCTCTGGTTCCGCGAGAACAGCTGCCCGCCCGATATCATCGGCGCCAACTATTACGCTACCAGCGAGCGCTGGCTCGATCACCGTACCGAACGCTATCCGCAGGACCGTGTCCACGCGTACGACGGCCACGTTCACGCCGACATCGAGACCCCGCGCGCCCTGGCCACGCCGACGCCTGGCATCGGGCCCCTGCTGCAGGAAACCTGGGATCGCTACGGCCTGCCGATCGCGGTCACCGAGGCCCACATCGACGCCAACCGCGAAGACCAGATGCGCTGGCTGCTCGAGATCTGGAATGCCGCCCGCAAGACCAAGGCCGCCGGCGCCGACATCCGTGCCGTCACGGTCTGGGCCCTGCTCGGCTCCTACGACTGGAACTGCCTGGTCACCGAATGCCGCGGCTACTACGAACCGGGCCCGTTCGACGTGCGCGGGCCGGTTCCGCGCCCGACGGCGGTTGCCACCCTGATGCGCGAACTGGCCAGCGGCCGTCCGCTGACGCACCCTGTGCTGCAGGGCCAGGGCTGGTGGCGCCGGCCGGGCCGCTTCCTGTGCAAGCCGGTGGCGACGCGGACGGCGGTGGCCGACATCGCGGTGCGCGGGCAGTTCAAGTCGAACCATGTGCAGCCGATCCTGATCACGGGCGCCACCGGCACCCTCGGCTCGGCCTTCGCGCGCATCTGCGAAAAGCGCAACCTGGCCCATCACGTGCTCACGCGCCAAGAGATGGACATCACCGATCCGGCCTCGGTCGAAGCGGCGATCCAGCGCTTCAAGCCCTGGGCGATCATCAACGCCGGCGGCTACGTGCGCGTCGACGAGGCCGAGCGCGACATCGACGGCTGCATGGACGGGAACACGCACGGCCCGACCATCCTGGCCCTGGCTTGCATCCGCCACGCGCTGCGCTTCATGACCTTCTCCAGCGACCTGGTGTTCGACGGCGCGAAGGACACGCCGTATGTCGAATCCGATGGGGTGGCGCCGCTGGGCGTGTATGGCCGCAGCAAGGCCGAGTCCGAACGCCGCGTGCTGGAAGCCGATCCGCAGGCACTGGTCATCCGCACCAGTTCCTTCTTCGGCCCATGGGACAAGCACAACTTCGTCACCCAGGCCCTGGCCGCCATGAAGTCCGGCCGGCCGTTCACGGCCTCGAACGACCTGGTGGTGACGCCGACCTATGTGCCGGATCTGGTCAACGTCAGCCTGGATCTGCTGATCGACCGCGAACGCGGCATTTGGCATCTCACCAACGGCCAGGCCGTGACCTGGGCCGAACTGGCGCGCAAGGCCTGTGAAGTGGCCGGCATCGAGGCGCGCACGCTGGAAGAACGGCCGGCGACGGAGCTGGGCTATGTGGCGGTGCGTCCGCAATACTCGGCGCTGGGCAGCGAACGCGGCATGCTATTGCCCTCGCTCGAAGATGCGCTGGGTCGCTACCTCAAGGCGCTCGAAGAACATGCGGTCGACGATGGCGAGATGGTGGGGGAAGCGGCGCATTACGCGAGCTGATCGAAGCGTAACGCCGGGCCGCGCGTCCGCGTTATGCGTTACGGGCAATTTGATGTACGAACGCGTGGGCACGGGGTGCCCACGCGTTTTTCGTGTCTTAACTTACCCGGACGTCTATCGCACCAACATCGGCCGCAACTCACGCCACACCAGCGGCGCTTCCATCTGCTCCATGCAATTGTGATGCCCCAGCGGGCATTCACGCTGCCTGCACGGCGAACACTCGATGCGTAGCGACAGCGCGCGCGCCATGTCCGAAAACGGCGGCGCGTGATCCGGATCGGTCGGGCCATACAACGCGATCACCGGTCGGTTCAGGCTGGAGGCAATGTGCAGCAGGCCGGAATCGTTGGCCACGACGGCGCCGGCGCGCGCGATCAGCGCGACCGCCTCGTCGAGCTGGGTGCGGCCCGCCAGGTTCAGCATCGAGGCCGCGGCCGCGCCGGCCAGCGCCAGCACCTCGTCGCAGGTCTCGCGGTCTTTGGGCGACCCGAGCAGCGCGATCTGGGCGCCGCCGTCCTGGGCCAGGATGGCTTGCGCCAGCGCCGCGAAGTGGCGCGGCGGCCAGCGCTTGGCCGAACCGAATTCGGCGCCCGGCGCGAACACCACCAGGGTGCGTCCGGCTTCGACGCCATGCCGTGCGCAGGCGGCCTCGATGCGTTCATGGGCTACCTGCAGGCGCGGCCGCGGCGCCGGCTGCAGGGGCGCGTCCGGCGCCAGCGCCAGCGCGGCATAGAACGGCACCATCGGGCGCGGCGGCGTATCGTCGTGATGCATCACGTTCACCAGGCCGTAGCGCATCTCTCCCTTGTAGCCGACCCGGCGCCGGATCCCGGCCAGCCAGGGAATCAGCGCATATTTCAGGGTGTTCGGCAGCACGTACGCGTCGGCATAGCCGCGTGCGCGCAGCACCTGCGCATACTTCCAGCGTTCGCGCAGCTGCAGCGCCTTGTGCTTGAACGGGGTTTCCAGCACGGTGTCGACTTCGCTCGCCGCGCGCCACACCGGCGCGACCGAGGGCGGCGCCAGCACGTCGATGGGACGCTCCGGATGCCGTTCCTTCAGACGCTGCAGCAGCGGCTGCGCCATCACGGCGTCGCCGATCCAGTTGGGCGAGATGACGAGGGTGCGTTCGCTCATCCCTGCTCCGTCGCGGCTGCGAACTGCAGGCGGTACAGGTTGGCGTACATGCCGCCCTGCGCCAGCAGCGCCTCGTGCGTGCCCTGCTCGACGATGCGGCCCGCTTCCATCACCACGATGCGGTCGGCGCGCTCGATGGTCGACAGGCGGTGCGCGATCACGATCGTGGTGCGCCCCGCCATGAGGGTGTCGAGAGCCGCCTGCACGGCGCGTTCGGATTCGTTGTCCAGCGCCGACGTCGCCTCGTCGAGGATCAGGATCGGCGCGTCCTTGTAGATCGCGCGCGCGATCGCCACGCGCTGGCGCTGGCCGCCCGACAGGCGCATGCCGTTCTCGCCGATCATCGATTCGACGCCGTCCGGCAGGCGCGCCACCACATCCGTCAGGTGCGCGGCTTTGACTGCGGCCGCCAGGCGCTCGTAGTCGATGCGCTCGACGCCATAGGCGATGTTGGCCGCCAGCGTGTCGTCGAACAGCACCACGTTCTGGCTCACCATCGCCAGCTGGGCCCGCAGGCTGGTCAGCTTGATGTCGCGGTAGGGCACGCCGTCGAGCAGGATGCGCCCGCCTTCCGGGTCGTAGAAGCGGGTGGCGAGGTTCACAAAAGTGGATTTGCCGCCGCCCGAGACGCCCACCAGGGCCACCGTCTGGCCCGGCTGGATGTCGAGCGTGACGTCCTGCAGCGCCGGATTGGCGGCGTTCGGATAGCGGAACACGACGTTCTCGAAACGCAGGTGGCCGGTGGCTTTGGTCAGTTCGCGCGTGCCCGTGTCTTCCTCGACCGGCGAGTCGATCATCTCGAACACGGTTTCGGCGGCGGCAATCCCGCGCTGCATCGGGCCGTTCACTTCGGCCAGCGACTTCAGGGGCGTGAGCAGCATCAGCATCATGGTCACGAACTGGGTGAATTCGCCGACCGTCATGTTGGCGCGAATGGCCAGCACGATCACCAGCGACAGCGTCATCGAGGTGGCGATCTGGGTCACCGGCGCGGTGGCGGCGAAGGCGACCGTGCTGCGCTGGGAGAAGCCGCGCAGCGCTTCGCTGCGGGTGTCAAAGCGCTGGCGCTCGTAGCGCTCGCCCGAGAAGACGCGGATCACCTGGTGGCCGCGCGCCGCTTCTTCGACCACCTGCGTCATCTCGGCGGTCACGCGCTGGTTCTCGCGGTGCAGGTGGCGCAGGCGCTTGGTCGTGGTGCGCACGATGACGGCGGTAAGCGGCATGACGACGACGGCGACCAGGGTCAGGCGCCAGTTCAGGTAGAGCAGCGTGCCGAGCAGGCCGATCACGACCAGGGTGTCGCGCACGCAGGCGATGAAGACGGAGTTGATCATGTCGACCACCTGGCGCACGTCGCCGATCACGGTGTTGATGATCTTGCCGGTCGACTCTTCATGAAAGCGCGCCGCCGGCAGGCGCAGCAGGCGGTCGAACAGTTTCGCGCGCAGGTCGTTGAGCACACGGCTGATGACCCAGTTGTTCAGGTAGGCGGTGGCGAAGGTGCCGATTCCGCGCAGGACGAAAATCGAGATCAGGATGCCCGGGATCCACCACAGGGAGAATTCGACCTTGTTCTTGAAGCCCTTGTCCAGCAAGAGCTGCAAGGCCTTGCCCAGCAGCGGCTGGGTCGCCGCCGTAAGCGCCATCGCCAGCAGCGCCATGTAGGCGCGCGAACGGTAGGGTTTGATGAACGCCCACAGGCGCTTGACGATGACACTGTTATCCAATTTGCTCTTTTCGCTTTCGCTTTGCGCTTGCTGAGGCGGCCGCATGCGCCGCCGCGGGAATCCGGACCGGCCTGGCACCACGGTCAGCTCGCCATTTTCGCATACTCGCGCCCGGGTGCGGTGACGCCTGGCCAGGGGGCGGAACGCGAATTGTCTAAGGTACAATGCACGGGATTTTGCCGCCGGCCTCGACGCGGTCCGCCGGCGCCGCCTCCCATAAGGAAACCAGATGCAGTACCCGTCCTCCCCCGCCGCCGGCGGCCGCATCGAGCGCGCCGCGCGCCAGTTGCTGCTGCTGGCCGCCTTCAGCATTCCGTTCTCGACCGCGCTGACCAATGTCTTCGTCGGGCTGACCCTGATCGTCTTCGTGGCGGCCCTCGTTGCCGACCGCTCGCTGGCGCAGCCGCTGCGCACGCCGGCCGCGCTGCTGGCCCTGGCCCTGCTGGCGCTGGTACTGGCCGGCAGCACCTGGTCGATCGCCCCGCCGGACGAGGTACAGGACGGCATGCGCAAGTACACCAAGCTGCTGGTGCTGCCGCTGGCAGTCTGCCTGTGCTGGCGCGCGCCTGCGCTGCCCGCGCGCGTGCTGCGCTGGTCGCTGGCGGGATGCGGGGTGCTGGCGACTTCGCTCTACCTGGTCTGGCTCGACAGCATGCCGACCTCCGATCTGGGTTGGTGGCGCGTGGGCGACATGAGCGACCCCTATGCCTTCCGCAACCACATCACCACCGGCATCCTGCTCTCGTTCACAGCCTGCGCCTCCTTTCTACTGGCGACCTATCAGAAGGACACGCGCGCGCGCCTGGCCTGGATCGTTGCAGGCCTGTATTTCGGCGCGCCCATCCTGATGGGTAACGGCCGCACCGGCTATGTCGGACTGTTCATCGGGCTGTTCGCCGTCTACCTGCTGCGTGGGCGCGTCACCATGCTGCGCAGCGTCCTGGTCGCCGCCGCCATGTCGGTGATGTTTGCCGGCGTCTACTTCGTGTCGCCCAACTTCAAGACCCGCATGGATCTGCTGGTGACGGAAGTCACCAGCGACAACGCGGCGTCTCCGAATGGACTGCGCATGAGCTTTATCGAGACCGGCGTCCAGGCCGTGATCGACCGCCCCCTGCTCGGTTACGGCACCGGCTCCTTCTCCGAGGTCTTCGCGCCCGTGGCGCAGCGCATCTGGGCCGGTTCGCCGCAGGAACAGAAAACCCGCCACCAGCCGCACAGCGAACCGCTGCTGATGGCGGTGCAGTTTGGGCTGATCGGCGTCGGCCTGTATTTCGCGCTGCTGGGGGCGATCGGCCGCGCCGCGCTGTACCGGCGCGACCAGACCTACGATGCGCTGGCGCTGCTGGTAGCGGTGTATGGCGTGACCTCGCTCTTCAACAGCCTGCTGTGGGATCCGACCGAGGCCTATTGGTTCCTGCTGCTGGCCGGCGCCTTGTATGCGCATTGCGCCGCGCGGCGCGGCGCTGCACAATAAGCGTCTTTCCCGCCCCCGCAGCACACATGGACAACGACACCGCCGCTTCCACCCGCATTTCCCTGGTCATCGCGACCTACAACTGGCCCGAAGCCCTGCAGGCCGTGGTCGAAGGCTGCTTTCGCCAGAGCGACCGCAATTTCGAGATCATCATCGCCGACGACGGCTCGCGCGAGGCCACGCGCGCGCTGGTGGCCGAGCTGATCGCGCGTTCGCCGGTGCCGATGCGCCACGTCTGGCAGCCCGACGACGGCTTCCGCCTGGCGATGGCGCGCAACCGCGGCATCCTGGCGTCGACTGGCGCCTATGTCATCGCGATGGACGGCGACTGCGTGCCCCAGGGCGACTTCGTGGCGCGCCACCGCCAGCTGGCCGAACCGGGCTTCATGGTGACCGGCAGCCGCATTCTCCTGAACCAGGCCTTCAGCGCGCGCGTGCTGGCCGAAGGCCTCGACCTGCAGGCGCTCGGCCTGATGGAGACGCTGCGCGTGCGCGGCCAGGGCGGCATCAACAAGGCCGCGCCGCTGCTGGTCAAGCTGCCCGACCTGGGCCGGCGCCGGCCCCGCTTCAGCTTCCGCCGCATCAAGGGCTGCAACATGGCATTCTGGCGCAGCGACCTCGATCGCATCAACGGCTTCGACGAGAGTTTCAAGGGCTGGGGCCACGAGGATGCCGACATTGTCGTGCGCCTGTTCCATGCCGGCGTGCTGCGCAAGGACGGTGCCTACGCCACCGAAGTGTTCCACCTGTGGCACCGCGAAGCCCAGCGCGACCAGGCCAACAGCAACAAGCAGCTCGTCCTCGAACGGCTCGCCAACAAGACGACGCAAGCCGTCAAAGGATTGAAAGAACATGCACACGACGCCGGGGCCGATGCCCACCTTGTCGATCATCGTCCCGGCGTATAACGCCGCCGGATTTATCGAAGACTGCCTGGACGCGATCCTGCCGCAGATGGGCGCGGCGCACGAATTGATCGTGATCGACGACGGCTCGCGCGACGCGACTGCCGACCTGGTCGAGGCAGCGGCCGCGCGCCATCCGGCCTGCGCGGTCAATCTCGTGCGCCAGCCGAACGGCGGCGTCTCGAGCGCGCGCAACCGCGGCCTGCTCGAAGCGCGCGGCGAATACATCGTCTTCGTCGACGCCGACGACCTGCTGCTGCCGGGGATGCTGGCCGCGCTCGACGCCGTCGTCGGCGAGCACCATCCGGACGTGATCGCCTGCGACTTCAATGCCTGGCGTCCGGAAAAGGGCGACGCGCGCCGCCTTGTCACGCTCGGCTATCCGGCGGGCGTCCTGCTGCGCGAGCGCGACGCGATCCTGCAGACCTTCTTCGCCGACCGCCACACCTATGTCTGGGCCAACGTGTTCCGGCGCGCGATCTACCTGCGCCAGCCGCAGCCGCTGTTCCCGCCGGGGCGCGTCTACGAGGACGTCTCGACCCTGTCGCGCCTGCTGGCCGACTGCGATTCGCTGTACCACCTGGCGCGCCCGATCATCGACTACCGCCAGCATGCGGCCAGCATCACCAAGGCCGTTTCGCCGTCCTGGTGCGTCGACTTTGCCACCGCCCTGCTCGACGTGCGCCGCGGCATGGAAGCGCACGCGGTCAGCGACCAGGTACGCATGCTGGTCGACGTCATGGCCTGCTATTTCTATATCGGGATCGTCAAGAATTCGTTCCAGCTGTCGTGGAGCGAAGGGCAGACGGCGCGGGCACGCGTGAAGGCGATTTTCCTGGAAAGCCTTTTTCACCCGGCGGAGCAGGTGTTGCAGGCGATGGAGAACGGCACGATCCTGACGCGCGATGCGCGCGGGGATGCGGCGACGGCGCGCCAGGTGCGCAAGGCGCTGGCGGGGAGTTGGATGTTCAGCGTGATGAAAACGGTGAGCAGAAGGCTCAAGCGGCGTAAGGATTGAGCAGTCGCGGATTCCAGCGCGGCACGTAGCGCGTGGGCACAGGTGCCCACCCTACGTTACACAACGGTTCCATGAACTTGCTACGGACGGTGCACCGTACGGGGTCATGGAGGCCAATGGCCTCCATGACGGCTTCACCGGGCACCTGTGCCCACGCGTTTTACGTGCGTATCAAATACCACACCGGCTTAATACTCCACCGCCACATCCTTCGCCCCCAGCGTCAGCTCCAGCGCCTGCTTGAGCGCATCCGACGGCGCCACGCGCCATTCGTCGCCCAGTTGCAGGATGCAGTCGACATTCTGCGGCTTGATGCGCATGCTGACCGGCAGCCCGTCCGGGTGTTTATAGGGCGCCAGCACTTCGGCGATCTTCGCCGGGCTCACCGTGCAGGCCAGATCCATCTCCAGCTTGTGGCCGTACTGGATGCGCGAGCTGGCCAGGTCGAACACTTTTTCCGCCGTGATCCGCAAGCCGCCATTGAAACGGTCTTCCGACACCTTGCCGACCACCAGCAGGAATTCGTCTTCCTTGAAGGCGTTGCGGTTCTGCTCGAACACCTCGTTGTAGACCGTGACCTCGACCACGCCGGTCTTGTCGTCGAGCGCGACGATCAGGATCTTGCCGCGCTGGGTCATCTGGGTGCGCACGCCCGTGATCACGCCGCACAGCATGCGCGGCTCGCGCGAAGGCTCCAGATCCTGCAGGCGGGTGCGCGCGAAGCGGCGCACTTCCTGGGCGTAGGAATCGAACATGTGGCCCGACAGGTAGTAGCCGAGTGCGATCTTCTCTTCGGCCAGCTTCTGGCGATCCGTCCAGGGCGTCGCCTTGACGTATTCCGGCGGCGCCACCAGATCCGAGTCAATGCCGCCAAACAGGCTGACCTGGTTCGCGGCAGCCGCTTCCTGGCCCGCCACTTCCATCGCGAAGGTGACCGAGGCCAGCAGGATCGCGCGATCCACGCCGAAGCAGTCCATGGCGCCGGCGCGGATCAGCGATTCGATCGTGCGGCGGTTGATCTGCTTGCGGTCGACGCGCTTGCAGAAGTCGAACAAGTCCTTGAACTTGCCGCCCTCTGTGCGCGCCGCGATGATGGCTTCGATCGCGCCCTGCCCGGCGCCCTTCACGCCGCCCAGGCCGTAGCGGATGTTGGACACCTGCTTGCCCGTCACCGACTTCGGCTGGCCTTCCGGCGTGAAGCGGAACTGCGATTCATTCACGTCCGGCGGCAGCAGGGTCAGTTTGCAGACATCGATCGCATCCTCGACCAGGATCTTGATCTTGTCCGTGTCTTCCATCGCCAGCGACATGTTGGCTGCCATGAAGGCGGCCGTGTGGTGCACTTTTAAATAGGCGGTGTGATAGGACAGCAGCGCATACGCCGCGGCGTGCGACTTGTTGAAACCGTAGCCGGCGAACTTCTCCATCAAGTCGAAGATTTCGTCCGCTTTCTCGGTCGACAGGCCGTCCTTGGCGGCACCGGCGCGGAAGATCTCGCGGTGCTCGGCCATCTCTTCGGCCTTCTTTTTACCCATCGCGCGGCGCAGCATGTCGGCGCCGCCCAGCGAATAGCCGCCGACGATCTGCGCCATCTGCATGACCTGCTCCTGATAGACCATGATGCCGTAGGTCTCGGACAGGATCGACTCGGTGCGCGGATCGGG
Organism: Massilia sp. Leaf139; assembly: GCF_001424165.1. Taxonomy (GTDB): domain Bacteria; phylum Pseudomonadota; class Gammaproteobacteria; order Burkholderiales; family Burkholderiaceae_D; genus Telluria. Next base: position 49,135 of record NZ_LMOJ01000024.1, on the reverse strand, counting down.
ATAGTCGAATTTTTCCCCGTGCTTGCGCTTGCAGAAGTCGGGGATCAGGTCCATCGGGCCCGGACGGTACAAGGCCACCAGCGCGATGATGTCCTCGAAGCGGTCGGGACGGGCGTCCTTCAGCATGCCCTGCATGCCGCGCGACTCCAGCTGGAAGATCGCGACCGTCTTCGCATCCGACAGCAGTTTATAAGAGGGCCGATCCGTCAGCGGCAGCGATTCGAGATTGAACTCGGCGTCCGCCGGGTCGAGCGCGCGGATGTAGTTCACCGCGCGGTCGAGGATGGTCAGCGTGGTCAAACCCAAAAAGTCGAACTTCACCAGGCCGACGGCTTCGACATCGTCCTTGTCGTACTGCGAGACGACGCCGGCGTCGCCGCCCTGGGTGTACAGCGGGCAGAAGTCGGTGAGTTTGCCGGGCGCGATCAGCACGCCGCCGGCGTGCATGCCGATGTTACGGGTGATGCCCTCGACCTGCTGCGCCAGCTCCAGCACCTGCTTCACTTCTTCCTCGTTCTCGAGGCGTTCCTTGAGCAGCGGTTCCTCTTCGATCGCTTCCGCAATCGACACCGGCTTGCCCGGCTTGAACGGAATCAGTTTCGAGATGCCGTCGCAGAAGTTGTAGCCGTAGTCGAGCACGCGGCCGACGTCGCGGATCGCGCCCTTGGCCGCCATGGTACCGAAGGTGGCGATCTGGGAGACCGCGTCGCGGCCATACAGATCCTTCACGTGCTGGATGACGAGTTCGCGCTTTTCCTGGCAAAAGTCGATGTCGAAGTCAGGCATCGAGACGCGTTCGGGATTCAGGAAGCGCTCGAACAGCAGGTTGTACTTCAGCGGATCCAGATCCGTGATCTTCAGCGCATAAGCAACCAGCGAACCCGCACCCGAGCCGCGGCCCGGGCCGATCGGCACACCGTTATTCTTACCCCACTGGATGAACTCCGCAACGATCAGGAAGTAGCCCGGGAACTTCATCTTGATGATGGTGTTGTTCTCGAACTCGAGGCGCGCCTCGTAGCGCGGGCGCTCGGCCTCGCGTTTCGCGGGATCGGGGAACAGCTGCAGCAGGCGCTCTTCCAGGCCCTTCTTCGTTTCGGCGACCAGGAATTCGTCGATCGTCATCCCCGGCGGCGTCGGGAAGTCCGGCAGCTGCGGTTTGCCCAGCGTGAGCACGACGTTGCAGCGCTTTGCGATTTCGACCGAGTTGGCCAGCGCCCCCGGCAGGTCGTGGAACAGCGCGGCCATCTCGGCCTGCGACTTGAAACACATCTCCTCGTTGAAGCGGCGTACGCGCTTGGCGTTGGCCAGCATCTCGCCTTCGGCGATACAGGTGCGCGCCTCGTGGGCGATGAATTCGTCCTTGCTGATGAATTGCACCGGGTGCGTCGCCACCACCGGCAGGCCGAGGCGGTTCGCCAGCGCGACCGAGTGGCGCACGGCCTGCTCCTGGTTGGCGGCGCCGGCGCGCTGGATCTCGATATAGAAGTGGCCCGGGAAGATCCGTGCCCAGCGCGCCGCATTACGCTCGGCGCGCTCGATGTCGCCGTTGTCGATGGCCTGGCCGACGTCGCCGAAGCAGGCGCCCGACAGCACGATCAAGGCATTCGCCTGCGGCACCTCCGGGGTCAGCGTGGAGACGGACGTTGCCAGCGCTTCCAGCCATTCGACACGGAATTCGGCGCGTCCCTTGTATTGATTGGTAAGCCAGGCGCGCGACAGCAGGTCGCACAGCTGCAGGTAACCGGTATGGTTCTTCGCCAGGATCAGCAGGCGCGAAGGCTTGTCGCGGTTGTCGTCGTTGGTGATCCAGGCATCGACCCCGACGATGGGCTTGATCCCCTTGCCGCGCGCCGCCTTGTAGAAGCGCACCATGCAGAACATGTTGGCCAGATCGGTGATGGCCAGCGCCGGTTGCTTGTCTTTGGCGGCGGCGCCGACCAGGTCGTCGATGCGCACCAGGCCGTCCACGATCGAGTATTCGGAGTGGACGCGCAGGTGGGTGAAAGTCGGGGAAGTCATACCGTATTTTAACCCGGCAGGGGCTTCACCGGCAGCCGCGGGCGTCGCCGCAAGTCGCAGTTGCAATCCGACAACAGGCGTCGCGCCGGCGGCGCCATCTTATAATACTGTCCATGCGATTCCTGCCGTTCCCCTCCCCTTCCCGCCCGCTGCGACGCCGCGCGCGCCTGTCCCGATGAGCACGGCGCCAGCGACGCTGCTCGCCGTCTTGACGTCGGAACCGGGCGCCGGCGGGCTGGCCACCGCCGGCGGCTGCCCCATCGCCGTGCTGCCGCCGGCCGCACCGGAAACCGAGGTTCCGGCTCCGGCCGCATCGGGCACGCGGCCGCTGCGGCGCCTGGCGGGACTGGTCATGCCGGCCGCGCGCCTGGTGCTGCGCCGGCCGCGGGTACGCCAGCTGGCCCTGCGCGTCCTGAAACGTTTTCCCGGCCTGTATGCGCGCGCCTACCGGGCGATGATGGCCTCGGGCACGGCCGCACCGAAGGGTAACGGGCCCGCGCAAGGCGATGCGGTCGCTACCCTGTCGCCGCGCGCCAACGCGATCGTGCGCGCCCTGCGCTCGCTGCAGCGCACACTAAAGAATACGGCGCCGCGCGAGGCAGTCCAGCGCCCGCGCCTGGCCTTTGTCTCGCCGCTGCCGCCGGAGCGCACCGGCATCGCCACGTATTCGATCGAACTGCTGGCCGAACTGGCCGAACACCTCGACATCGAGCTGGTCGTCGCCCAGGCCGAGGTCGCCCTGCCCGCGCACTTGCGCCACCTGCCCGTGCGCCAGGCCGACTGGTTCATGGAGCATGGCGACCAGTACGACCAGGTGCTCTACCAGTTCGGCAACAGCCCCTTCCACAGCCACATGTTCGCGCTGCTGGCCCGGCATCCGGGCGTCGTCGTGCTGCACGACTTCTTCCTGGGCGGCGCGCTGGTGCATGCGCAGATGAGCGGCGCGGCGCCAGGCGCCTGGGCCGAGGCCCTGCTGCATGCGCACGGCTATGGCGCCGTGCGCGCGACCGAAACGCCGGAGGGGCGCGGCCAGGCGCACAAGGACTGGCCAGCCAGCCTGCCGGTGCTGGAACACGCGACCCGCACCATCGTCCATTCCCTGCACGCGCGCCGCCTGGCCGGCGACTGGTTCGGCCCCGGGGCCGCACGCGCGATCGACGTCATTCCGCACCCGCGCACTCCGCCGACCCGCATCGACCGCGCGGGCGCCCGCGCCGCGCTCGGCATTCCCGAGGACTGCTTCCTGGTATGCAGCTTCGGCTTCGTCGCGCCGAACAAACTCACCCACGAGCTGCTGCGCGCCTGGATCGGCTCCGCCCTGCACCGCGATCGCCATTGCGCGCTGGTGCTGGTCGGCGCCAATCACGACAGCCCGTATGGCGTCGAGGTCGAGGCCCTGATCCGCGGCGCCGGCCCGCAGGCCGACATCCGCATCGCCGGCTGGACCGACAGCGAGGTTTACCGCCAGTACCTGCAGGCGGCCGACGTCGGCGTGCAGCTGCGCACCAACGCCCACGGCGAAAGCTCGGGCGCGGTGCTCGACTGCCTCAACTACGGGCTGGCGACAATCGTCAACGCGAACGGCTCGATGGCCGAATTCCCGCCCGACGCGCTCTGCCTCCTGCCCGACGATTTCGAGGTCGCCGAGCTGGGTACGGCGCTGGAAGCGCTGCGCGGCGATCCGGCGCGGCGCGCGGCGCTCGGCGCCAGCGCGATCGCCCTGCTCGACGCCCGCTTCCGCCCGGCGCAGTGCGCCCGCCAGTATCTGGCCACGCTGGCCGCCGCCCGCGCCGAGACGCAAACGCGGCACGCGGCGTGGCGCGCGGCCCTGCTCCAGGCCGCGCCAGCGGGCGAGGACGCACTGATCGCCCTGGCCGCAAGGCTGGCCGCGGAAGAAGGCGCCACGCGCCGCCAGTTGCTGGTCGAGGTCGGCGACTGGATCGCACCGGATGCCGTGATCGATCCGCTGGCGGCTGCCCAGCTGCGTGAACTGCTCGCAGGAAGCCAGCCAGGCTGGCGCGTCGAACCGGTCTGGCTGGATACCAGCGGCGGCACGCCGCGCTACCGCCAGGCGCGCGCCGTGGCGGCGCGTCTGCTGGGTCTGAACGGGGTGGCGCAGGACGAGCAGGTGGTCGATGTCCACGCCGGCGACGTGGTCTATGCCTTCGATGCGGCCTCCCCGAGCCTGGCGGCCGCTTGCGGAACCGGCCTGTTGACCGAGTGGCAGGCGCGCGGCGTGCGCCTCGCACTGCTGGTGCGCAGCCCGGATGAGGCCCTGGCCGCGCCCGCGCTGCGGCTCGCCAACCGCCTGTTGTGCCCATCAGCGGCGATTGCACAACAGTTGGCGGCCGATTCGGGCGCGCGCGGGCCGCAAGGCCGGCCGGGGTGATTTCCGCGCGAGCCCGACGGCTTATAATAGCGGTTGACCCGAATTGAGCTACTTGGCAATCATGCAAACCACCACCCAACACACGGCGCCCGCCACCGGCGCTGCCAGCGCAGCCGCCGGCACCGGCCCTTACGTCAACATCGCCGCCTATAAATTCGTCAGCTTCGACGACACCGAGGAAAAGCGCCCGCAGTTCCAGGCGATTTGCGCCGAGCGCAACCTGCGCGGCACCATCCTGCTGACGCCGGAAGGCGTCAACATGTTCCTGTCGGGCCTGCCCGCAGACATCGATGCCTATCTCGCCTGGCTGCGCGCCGACGCGCGCTTCGCCGACATCGAAGTCAAGTACAGCTACTCCGAAGAGCAGTCGCACAAGCGCATGCTGGTGAAGATCAAGAAGGAGATCATCACCATGCGCATGCCGCTGATCAAACCGGAGCTGGGCCGCGCGCCGTCCGTGGAAGCGACGACGCTCAAGCGCTGGCTCGACCAGGGCCACGACGACAACGGCAAGCCGGTCGTGATGGTCGATACCCGCAACGATTTCGAGGTCGACGTCGGCACCTTCGACAACACCGTCGACTACCGCATCGCCAAGTTCACCGAGTTCCCGGAAGTGATCGCCGCCCACAAGGACGATTTCGCCGGCAAGACCGTGGTCACCTTCTGCACCGGCGGCATCCGCTGCGAAAAGGCGGCGATCCACATGCAGAACATCGGCTACGACAACGTCTACCAGCTGGAGGGCGGCATCTTGAAGTATTTCGAGGAAGTCGGCGGCGCCCATTATCACGGCGACTGCTTCGTCTTCGACTACCGCACCGCGCTCAACCCGAAGCTCGAACCGACCGTCACCACCCAGTGCTTCGCCTGCCGCGCCGTCGTCACGCCGCGCGAACAGCTCTCGCCGCAGTATGTGTATGGGGTGGCTTGTCCGCATTGTGCGGACAAGCCGGCGGCTGCCTGATGGCGCGCGGCCCGGCCGGGGCACGGCAACTGGTGAAAAGGGCCGCGCTGGGCGTGGTCGCCTTCATCGTCGCGCGCCCGCGCCTGGACGACTTCCTGCGCCGCCAGATCTACCGCTTTCCCGGCCTTGCCGGACGCGTGCGCGCAGCGGTCGCCCAGTCGCGCCGCGCCGACTGGCAAAGCCTGCCGATACTGCTGAACGACGAAGCCGAGCTGACCGACGGCGCGCGCGAAGTGCTGCGCGACCTGCGCCGCGCCATCGACCACACCCGTACACCGTAAAGCCCTTCCATGCGCATTCTCCTCGACCTGCAGGCCTGCCAGGCCTCCAGCATGCACCGCGGCATCGGCCGCTATTCGATGGCGCTGGCGCTGGCCATGGCGCGCAACAGCGGCGGGCACGAGCTGCGCATCCTCCTGAACGAGGACTATCCGGACAGCGTCGCGGCGATCCGCACGGCCTTCGACGGCCTGGTGCCGCAGTCGCAGATCGGCAGCTTCCTGACGCCGGTGCCGGCGGGCGAAGTCGACCCGCGCAATGCCTGGCGCGTGCATGCCGCCGAGCGCGTGCGGCTGCATCACCTGGCCAGCCTGCGCCCGGACGTGGTGCATGTCGCCAGCCTGTTCGAGGGCCTGGGCGACAACGTCGTAGCCTCGGTGCCAGCCGCCGACGCGGGCTACGACACGGCGGTCACGCTCTACGACCTGATTCCGCTGATGCGCAAGGAGCGCTACCTGGTCGACCCGAACATGTCGGCCTGGTACTACCGCAAGCTCGAGAGCATGAAGCGCGCCGAACTCCTGCTGGCGATTTCCGCTTCGGCGCGCCAGGAAGGCATCGACCTGCTGCAGCTTCCGATCGAACGCGTCGTGAATATCTCCTCGGCCGTGGATGCCATCTTCCGTCCGCGCACGCTCGCGCCGCAGGCGCGCGCCGCGCTGCTGGCGGGCTTCGGCCTGAAGCGCGACTTCATCATGTACACCGGCGGCATCGACTACCGCAAGAACATCGAGGGCCTGATCGAAGCCTATGCCCGCCTGCCGGGCCAGCTGCGCCGCCAGTACCAGCTCGCCGTGGTCTGCAGCATCCGCGATCCCGACCGCTTCCGCCTCGAGCGGCTGGCGGCGAAATTCAACCTGACGAAGGACGATCTGGTACTCACCGGTTTCGTCTCCGACGACGACCTGGTCTCGCTGTACAACTGCACTTCGCTGTTCGTGTTCCCGTCCCTGCACGAAGGGTTCGGATTGCCCGCGCTGGAGGCGATGGCCTGCGGCGCGCCCGTCATCGGCTCGAACACCAGCAGCATCCCCGAGGTGATCGGCCGCGCGGACGCCATGTTCGATCCGGCCAGCGTAGAAGCCATCGCCGGCGCCATGGCGCAGGTGCTGCGCGACCCGGCGCGCCAGGCCGCGCTGCGCGCGCATGGGCTGGCGCAGGCGGCCCGCTTCTCCTGGGACGCCAGTGCGCAGCGCGCCATCGGCGCCTTTGAGGAAGTCCACCGGCGCCGCGCAGCCGCCAGCAGCGTGAACGTGGCGGCCGGCGCGCCCGCGCGCAAGCCGCGCCTGGCCTATGTCTCTCCGCTGCCGCCGACGCGCTCGGGCATCGCCGCCTACAGCGCCGACCTGCTGCCGGAGCTGGCGCAGCATTACGAGATCGACCTGGTGCTGGCCCAGGACGGCGTCGACGACCCGGCGCTCGCGCACTTCCCCCAGCGCTCGAGCGCCTGGTTCGACGAGAACGCGCATCGCTTCCACCACATCGTCTACCAGTTCGGCAATTCGGCCTTCCACAGCCACATGTTCGGCCTGCTCGAACGCCATCCCGGCGTGGTCGTGCTGCACGACTTCTTCCTGAGCGGCGTCATCAACCATGCCGAGGTCGACCACGAGCTGCCGAACCATTACTGCCGCTCGCTGTACCTGGCCCACGGCTACGGGGCGCTGGCCGAGGAAAAGGCAGCAGGCCGCACGGCCTCGATCATGACCTACCCGTGCAACAGGACGGTGCTCGACCGCGCCACCGGCGTCATCGTGCATTCGGCCCATGCGGTCGCGCTGGCGAACCGCTGGTACGGCCCCGGATATGCCGCCGACTGGCGCGTGCTGCCGCTGGTGTGCCTGCGTCCGGGCACGGACGAGACACGCGCCGCCGCGCGCGCTGAACTGGGGATTGCCGACGACGACTTCGTGGTCTGTTCGTTCGGCATCCTGTCGGCGCCGAAGTGCAACGACCGCCTGGTCGAGGCCTGGATCGACAGCACGCTGGCGCGCGATCCGCGCTGCCGCCTGGTGTTCGTGGGCGAAGTCGCGCAGGGCCGTTTCGGCATCGCGCTGCGCGACCGCATCGCGGCCCATCCACGCATCACGGTCACCGGCTATGCCAGCACGGCGCTGTACCGGCGGTACCTCACGGCCGCCGACGCCGCCGTGCAGCTGCGCGGCAGCTCGCGCGGCGAAACCTCGGGCGCGGTGTTCGACTGTCTGTCCTACGGCCTGCCGACTGTCGTCAACGCCCACGGTTCGGCTGCCGAAGTACCACCCCAGGTCTGCCTGCGCCTGGAAGACGCCTTCAGCCAGGACGAGCTGCGCGCGGCCCTCGAGCGCCTGTACGGCGACGCCGCCCTGCGCGCCCGCCTGGGCGGGGCGGCCGCCGCCTACATGGAAGAGACGCACGCCCCGGCGCGCGCCGCCGCGTTGTACCGCGAGGCCCTCGAACACGTCGCCCTCAGCAGCCAGGGCGCGGCCGAACAGCGCCTGATCCGGTCGATCGCCGGCCTGGGTGCCGAGGTGCCTGATCCCGACCTGCTGCAGACAGCAGCGGCGATCGCGGCGAATCGGCCGCGCAAGGGAATGCGCCAGGTGCTGGTGGATATCGGTGCGCTTGGCGACGATACATCGCTGCTCACGCAGCCGCCGGCTGGCTGGCGCCTCGAACCCATACGTTACGACGGCACGCGCTGGCGCTACGCGCGTCGGGGAACGCTCGACCTGATCGGTCGACTGGATCTGCAGATCGAAGATGGCGTGGTGGATGCGAAATGCGGCGACGTGCTGCTGGCGCCCGTCGGCGATGCGGCCCCGGTGCTGCCGCCGACATGGAAAGCGCGCGGCGTCCAGGCCGTCCAGCTTGCCAGCGGCCCGGATGCCATCGGGGCCAGCCTGGCGGCCCTGCCGGCGCACCCTGGTTCGGCCGCCGGCTAGCCTGGAGTCCGCAGGACGGCCAGGATTTTGCGCATGCGCGGCCAGTCGAAAAAGTGGCGCTGCTCGTAATACAGGATGCCCTCGTGCGGGCGCTGCCCGATGCGCTCAATGCTCACCGTTTGCAGGGCCTGGCGGCCGTCGAACACGTAATGCAGCAGGACGAAGGGGAACAATCCGATCCAGGTCGTGCGCTGCGACGGATACTGCAGGCAGAGACGCAGATAGGCCAGACGCCGCCGCCATGGAATCGGCAGCCGCTCCACCTCGCCATTCTCCACCAAGGGCGACAGCACCCGGAACAGCGGGCCGGGACAGCCCTTGTGGTTGTACAGCGCGAACTGGCGTACCCGCGGCAGTAGGCCGCGGCCTTGCGCGACAAGAACCGTCAGGGCGTGCAGCACATCGTGATCATGGTGCCCGCCTTCCCAGGCGGTGACGTAGATGCCGTCAACGCGCCCGAACCCGCCGATCCAGCAGTCGATCCAGGCATGCGCTGCCTCCAGTCCGGTGTACAGGTGAGCGTCGTCGATGCCCAGCAGGTCGCCGGCGAACACGATGTTCCGCTCCTGCACGCCGAGACTGGTCAGCACGCGCCGCGATTCGTCGTTGCGGCGCGCGGCCAGCCCGGCCGCACCGCGCGTCAGGTAGGCGCACGCGACCCGCCGCCCCTGGCGCAGGCACTCTTCGATGACGTGGAAGACGCCGAATTCGTCGTCCTGGTGCGCGAACAGAAATAGCGCGGCCGGTTTCCTTTGCGGTTCCTCAGTACGCATCGAAGTCGAGGAAGGAGAAGCGGATGCGGGCCGGATCGAGCTGGCTGGCAGCGCCCGCCAGCGGACGGTAGATCAGGTTCAGCGGCGAAGGGCGCAGGCGCTTCGGGATCTCGACATAGCCGTCGAAACGGCGCTCGACATCGGGTACGAGCCCAAGGTATAGGCGCAGCGGCGTGACCGGAGCGCCGGTCGGCGCGAGGTCGAGCGCGGGGGGCAGGTTTAGCTCGGCATAGGCATGCATCCACGGTGCAAAGACCGGTGCGTAGAATTGCCAGGCCTCATTATGGCGCCGCCGGCGCACCGGGTTGGCAGGGCTGGCGCAGCGCCACTCAAGGGCGGCATGGCTCCATACCCGTTCGAATGCGAGCGGCACCTGCGCGGTCTGCCGCCTGCTGCCGATGCCGCCGACGCCGACCAGGGCTTCCAGCGGACGCACCAGCTGGAAGCCCAGCTTGCGCACGAAGCCCGGCGTGCTGTTGGCATTGGCCACGCCGTAAACGCCAGCATAGTCGACGGCCGCCGCCGCCTCGTAGGTCATGGCCGCCAGCTTGGTAAACAGGCCCTGGCCCTGGAATTGCGGATGGGTCGCGGTGTTGAGCGAGAGCAGGACACGCACGCGCTGTCCGTCGATGCTGGCCGCGGCCGGAATGCAGACGTAGTGCGCCGCCAGCACCTCACCTTCCCAGGCGTCGAAGCCGAAGGCGCGCCCGTCCGGATTGGCGACATACAGCCAATCCAGGTAGCGCGTCGTGAACTTGTCGGTGCCGGGGAAGCAGGCGGTGAACAAGGCGTTGTAGCCGGCCAGGGCCTGCTGGTCGAATTCGATAGGCGCAAATCGCATCATTTGAAGATCCAGTGTTTGCTCAGGAAGAATCCATTGACGGCCACCAGCGGCAAGGACAGCAATTTTCCGATGAGGGCCTGTTGTAACAAGGCTACCGAGACCGCCACGAGGCCGAGGGTCAGCAGATAGTTCAGGCCGACGACGCACAGGAAGCGCGAAAGCGTGCGCAGGCTCGTTACGTTCTTGAAGGTCACGCGCGCATGGAAGGCGTAGTTGACGCACAGTCCGGCGGCGAATCCGGCCGTCGTGGCGGCCAGCGGCGCGACGCCATTCACGATCAGCAGCTGCATGAGGCCGATATCGACCAGCGCGCTCAGCCCGCCCCCGGCGATAAAGACCAGGAACTGCGCCCCCGGCAGCGTCAGTCGGCGCATGGCAGGCGCCACGGGCGCGTCTTCTTGTGCAGCGGGCGTTTCGGCACCGAGGCGATGTCGTTGGCCAGGAAAGCCAGCATGAGCTGCAGGCCCATCAGCATCGGCAGCGCCGCCAGCATGACGGTGCCGGCTGGCGTTTCGACGCCGGCGCGCGAGGAATCGAGCCAGTTGACCACGCCATACACCGAACCGCCAATGAACATGATCAAGCCGAGCGGCAATTCGATCGACGCAAGCGACATGTTGCGCAGGTAATAGTTATAGAAGATGCGCTTGCCGAAATTACGCACGTGCTTGAGCAAAAATTCGGTGACGATCTTCGAGATCTTCAGGTTGCTCACCTCGTCGCCGTAGCTGGCGTCCATCGGCACGTCCGCAACGACGGCCTGCAGCGTGTTAAGCCGGAACAGCATGTCGGTCTCGAAGAAATAGCGGCGGCTGATTTTCTTGAACGGCAAGTGGCGTGCGGCGTCGGCGTGAATCGCCGTATAGCCATTGGTAGGATCGAACAGATCCCAGTAGCCCGAAGAAAGCTTGGTCATCAGCGACAGGACGGCGTTACCAAACAGGCGCATCGGCGGCATTGCGCCGATTTGTTCGAGGTCGAAGAAACGGTTGCCCTTGGCGTAGTCGGCCTCGCCGTTCAGGATCGGGGCCACGAACTGGGGAATCAGACGCGGGTTCATCTGGCCGTCGCCATCGACCTTGACGATCACCTCCATCCCTTCCTCGATCGCTGCCATGTAGCCGGTCATCACGGCCCCGCCGACGCCCTGGTTCACGGCATGCTCGATCACGCGGACGCGCGGATCGGTGCAGGTGCTGCGCACCAGCGCGCCGGAGCCGTCCGGGCATTTGTCGTCGACCACGTAGATGCGGGTCACTTCCGGCCCCATGCTCGCAATCACACCGAGGATGTGCCGGGTCACGCGATAACTGGGGATGACGACACCGACTGCGTGCTTGGAAATCATACTGATGTACCTGTTACAAAAATAGCCGTTATTATTGCTGAATAAAATGTAATTACCAATGCAAGCCCATGCCCAGGTTCAGGACGTTGCGAGCGTGTCCGCCTGCAGCGCATAGGCCGCCTCGACCAGCGTCCTGCCGGTTTCCGTCCAGCTCGCCGGACGATAGCCGCTGCGGATTGCCGCTTCGCGCTGCGCCACTGCTTCCGGGTGCTCGATGTACCAGTGCAGGCGTTCAGCCCAGTGCGGGATATCCCAGGGATCGACATATTCGATAAGCTCGCCCCCCACTTCCGGAATGGAGGCCGCGTTGGAAGCCAGGCAGAACTTCCCGTACGCCAGGCTTTCGGCGACCGGCAGGCCCCAGCCTTCGTATAGCGACGGATAGGCGGTGAAATAGGCGTGTTCGTACAGGCGCGCGAGGTCGCTGTCGGACACGTGGTTCAAGATACGTAGGTAGGGCCGGATGCGCGGATCTAGCTTCAGATCCGACATCAGGTCATTCATCCCCCAGCCGGCCATGCCGACGAAGACCAGCAGCGGCAGGTCGGTCGCGCCCGCGTCGACCATGCGCGTATAGGCCCGGTATAGGGTTTCGTGGTTCTTGCGCCGCTCGATGGTCGAGACAAACAGGATGAAGCGGCGCCTGAGCACCTCGGCCACCGCGGCCGACGGCGCCGTATTGCCTGCACTGGCGATCTCGCAGCCGAGCCGCACCACGCCCAGTGCCGGCACCGGCACGCGCGAGGCCTCGAGGAATTTGCGCAGGTCGGCGCGCGAGTATTCTGAGATGCAAACGATGCGGTCGGCGCAGCGCGCCACGTCGAGAAAATAATGCGAGAACTTGGCGGCGACGTCGGCCACGCACAGGTGCGGCAGGCGGATCGGGATGATGTCGTAGCACATCAGCAAAACCTTCAGCCTGAGCTGCTGCTTCAGCTGGTACAGGTAAGGCAGGTTCTTCTGATCCCAGTCGAGCCCGAGCGAGACATAGACATCGCCGGCGCCGAACAGGATGTCGGGCTTGACCAGCACTTCCGGCGCGGGCATCGCAGCGGCGGGCGTGGCGGCGGGCGCCTGGACGCCATGCCACAGAAGCCTGGCGCTGCGCCGCAGTTCGCGGCCGGCCGTGCGCAAGGAGCGCACGCCGTCCATGCGCGAACGGGCAAAGCTGCGCGCCGGCGCCTGCAGTGGACGCGGCAAGGTGGCGATGCCGCGCGCGGCGATGCGCCGCCATTGCGGTACGTAGGGCGTCGGCGGCGCCACGGGCACGGCGTTCGCCGCGGGCGCGGCCGGGAGGGCCGCCGCGACTGGCGCAGGCACCGGCGGCGGATCGCCGCCGGCGTCGATCCTGGCCAGCGCAAAGGTCAATTCTTCGCGTCCGACTTCGAAATAGGAATCGTAGGCCAGGTCGAAGCGGCAGAAGCGGATACCCGCGTCGCCCGCCTGCAGGAACTGGCGTGCGGTCTCCGCCTCTACACGAACGATGCCGAGCGCAGGGCGGCTCCACCCGCGGACAGTAGTGACATCGAGCCAGATCGTCATACGTTCCCCTTGCGTTGCGCGAGCAGGGAGGCCACTTCGCGCGGCACGGCGCCCAGGCAGGCATCCCAGGTCAGGCTCGCGCGCAGGTCGGCGCCCGCGGCGGGCGCCGGGGCCGGCTGTTCAAGCACCTTGCGGATACCCGCCTGGAATTCCTCGGGTGTTGCCGCGACGGTGACTTCGGGCAGGCCGGCGAAATGCTCGAAGCCGCGCAGGGCGGTGCGCGTGCAGACCACTGGACGCCCCGAATACAGGGCCTCGGCCGTCTTGATGTTGGAACCGCCTCCACCGCCGATCGGCAACAGGAAGGCGTGCGCGAGACTCTTAACGGCGGCCAGGTCGGCGTCGTCGAGCACGCCCAGCACCTGCAGGCGCGACATGTTCAGCGCGCCCCAGCGCGACTTGCCCAGCTCGCGCTCCAGGTGCGGGCCGACGCCGCCGGCAACGACCAGCTTCGATCCTTCCGGGATACAAGCCAGCGAATCGCCGATCGCGTCGAGGAAACCGGTGTAGTTCGGCGGGTGCGCGCTGGCGATGAAGATCGGCCATGGCTTTTGCGGCAGGCGCGCGCGCCACTGCGCGCAGCGCTGCTCGTCGGCCCGCCAGGGACTGATGCCGTTTGCGGCATGCAGCACGCGCGGCGCGCCATAGGTGCGCAGGGCTTCTGCGTCCTCGACGGTGACGGCAAGCGAGAGCTCGGCCTCGCGCGCCAGCTCGCGCTCGATCGCCGACATGTCGGCCACCGCATGCTCGATCAGGACGGGACAGCCGCCCTGCGCCAGGATAGCCCGCTTCATAGGCGCTTCGATGTTGTGCGAACTGTTGACCAGCAAGGCACCGCGGCACAGTGGCGACTCGAGCTGCAGCCAGCGGGCCAGCGCGTACATCCAGGGCTGTTCGACCTGGATCACGTCGACTGGCCCCGGCAGGGCGCCGACGATCTTGCGGAACACCTGATCGGTGTCCACCGAGAACGGCCCCATCAGGAAATCGGACAGCGCCGGCATCGGCACCCCGCGATAGTTCCGGAACGGGCTGTCGCTCGGGAAGGCGATGTCGTGGGGGCCGATGTCGGCCGCTTCGTAGGCTTCGGCCTGGTAGAATCCGACCGGGTGGACGTCAAAGCCGGCCGCCTCGTACACGCGCAGCATGGCGGCGGCGCGCAGCTGACCGCCGTGGCGCGGACGGCGCACCGGATATGGCGCCAGCGTCAGCACGCGCGGGCGCGCCGTGGAGACGAGCGCCGCCGGCGTCAGCAGCTGCGCCGCCCGTCCGGCCTGTCCCAGCACCACCTGCATCAGCTGGCGCGCGCTGTCGGCCCAGGTCAGCCATGGCAGGCCGGCCGAGGACGGCGCGCTGCCGGCGGCATGCTTGGCGAGCCAGTCAGCGATCGCCGTGGCCAGATCCTGTGGACGGGTGCCGCTGAAATAGAAGGCGTGCTCGCCGCCGACCTCGCGGAACACCGGCAGGTCGCGCGCGATAAGCGCCAGCTTGTGCTGGGCCGCCTCGATCAGCGGCAATCCGAACCCTTCGCCGGCCGACGGCGCGACAAGCGCGTTCGACGCGGCGTATATCTTTTCGAGGTATTCATCGCTAATGCCCTCGAGCCAAAACAGGCGCTTGCCGGCTTCCGGGTGGCTGCGCAGGCGCGCGACCAGCTCGTCCACCATCCAGCCCTGCTTGCCAACCATGACGACGTTGGCATCGACGCCGCGCCCCCACAGCAGTTCGAATGCGGCCAGCAGCTGGCCATACTGCTTGCGCGGCTCGATCGTGCCGACGGCGAGCAGGGTCGGGCTGCTGGCGAGCCGCGCCAGCACGTCGGCGGCATTGTCCGGCAGCCCGCGCGAAGGCACGGAGCGGCCGACGTCGGCGCCGAGGTGGAACCAGCTGATCTCGAACGGCCGCAGGCGCGGCGCCGCGTAGGCGCGCTGCCAGTCGGCCAGCTCGAGCGCCACCGCGTGCGAAATGCAGACCGCGCCGTCGAAACGCGAAATCGCCTGCAGCCAGGCGTGGTGGCCATCGGCCGTACCGGGCGGAAAGAACTGGGGCATCAGCACCGGTAGCAGGTCATAGACGACGAAATACATTCTGACGCCGTCGCGCCGCAGCGATTCCAGGTAGGCACGGTGCTGCGGCACAAGGTGCGGCAGCAAATCAAGGCCGAGGAAAACGTCACCCGGCTGGTAGTCGATCGGCGCGTCGGCGCTGGCGAGCGGCGTGCCCAGAAACTGCGCAGTAAAGGCGCACGCGTAGCGGTAACCCTGACCGCTTGCGGTGACGTAGACCGGCACGACCTCGTATTCGGCCGGTGGATTGTCGAGCAGCTCCTTGAGGATGCTGCGCGTGACGCGCTGCACGCCGGTACGGGCGTCGCGCTGCACCAGTTCGGAGATATCGACCAGGAGCTGGCGCTTGCCGTTCGCCTGTGGAAAACGACTCAAGATATGAGCCCAAGTTCGTAATTGTGTATCAGTTTGCGCCGCACCCAGTGCTTGAGGAACACGCGCGATTAGCTGGCCCAGCAGGGCTTCCGGCTGGGCCGTCGGTGCAGCGTCCGCTTGGTGAAGCGCCTCGAACGCGGCAATCGCGCGCTGGGCCATCTGATCCCAGCTGGCCGGCGCCATGCCGGACTGGCCGACCGACAGATCCAGGGCATCCCTGCCGAGCAGCTCGGCGGCATCACGCGCGACGCCTGGTTCGAGCACCAGCACCTGCGCGGCCCGCTGCAGATATTCGGCCTTGGCGCGGTAATGCGCGGCGCGGCCAGGTTCGGGCAGCAGCGACGGCTCGCGCAGCGGGCGCAGGTCGTGCACCAGCACGGCAACCGGCGGCTGCCAGGTGAAGGCGCCGACGCTGGTGATGCCGTCGCGCGCATAGCCTTCGAACAGGCTGGTCACGAGCACGAGGTCGGCGCCCTGGGCGGCCAGGAAGGCTTCGCGTACGGACTCGGCGAGCGCGCGCTGGGCCTCGGCCGGCTGCGCCTGTGCGGACAGCTGATCCGGCGTATACCAGACCCGGATCTGTTCCTGCGGCAGCAGGCCGTCGAAGGCGGCGCGCAGCGGCTCGATGGTGTCGGGGAACAGGCCATTCAGTGCCAGCACCACCTCGTGCGAACCGCGCTGGCGCACGATCGCGCGTGCCAGCGACAGCGCGCAGCGTCCGGCAAAGTCGACGCGGTGCTCGGCTTGCGCCCCCTGCATGTCGATTACGATACGCATCAGCTGGCCTTCGAATCGATGGCGGCGCGGATCTCCGCGAGAATTTGGGTGGCGCGCGGCGACAGTTCGCGCACCACCTGCTCGCCAGGCTCGCCGGCAGTCGCGTGGGTCACCGGCATCGTCGCCGGCATCGGCGTCGGTGCCAGCGCACCGCCGCGCAGCTTGCGCTTGATGCGGCGTGCTAGGTTGACGGCGCGGCGCAGTGGGCCGGTCACGCGCCAGGACGTGCTCGCGTACATGGAGTGCACCTGCTGGCGCAGCGACTCCGCATGGGCGGTCGCTTCATGGCCGGAACGCAGTGCCGCGTCCAGCTGTCCCTGCATCCAGGCGATGTGCGCGTGCAGGCGCGCATCCTCGGTGTCGTACTGGCCCTTCATCCAGGCGATGTGAGCGTGCAGGCGGGCCGCCTCGGCGTCGTGCTGACCCTGCAGCCATTCGATGTGGGCGACCGCGGAGGCAACGCTACGCTGGCTCGCTTCGTGCTGGCCGCGCAGCGTGTCGATCTGCGCCTGCATGTGGCCGTGCAGCTCGCGCTCGGCCGCCAGTTCGCGTTCGAGCGGCTCGCGCTGCCTGACGGCGTCGGCGGCGGCCCCGGCCAGCTGCTGGCGCAGCCGTGCCAGTTCGGCCTCCTGCGCCGCGGCGGCTTGCGCCTGGGCAGCGGCGGCGGCGGCCGCATCGGCTGCGACGACGGCCGCGTTGACCGCAGCGGCGGCCGCGACGGCCTTATCGACGGCGTGGCTGTACAGCTCCCAGCTTGCCAGGCCGCTCACCTCGACGCCATCGAAGATGTTCGGCGGCACCTTGAAAGCGTCGGCCAGCTCGGGACGTTCGTTCGCGATATAGAAACGGTTCAGTCCATCGAAATAGACGAAGCGGTAGCCGGCCGCGGTCACGATCGGCTCCCAGTTCTCGTAGTCGGTATCGGGCGAGTTCGGGATCGTGGCCTCTACCACGAGCACCCACGGCCGCAGGCGCTCGCTCTGCCAGCCGCGCAGCACCTGCTCTTCGAAGCCCTCGACGTCGATCTTCAGCCAGTGCACGTCGGTGTCCTCGAGCGAACGCAGGGCGGCGTTCAGGGTCAGCACCGGTACCGTGACGCGCTGCACTTCGTAGCCGCGCTCGTTCTGGTGGCGCTCGGCATAGTCCTGGATTGCGGTGCTGAGTCCGGTGTGAGCGATGACGTTCAGCTCGAGTGTGCCCTCCTGCGCGCCCAGTGCCAACTGGAGGACGGTCTCGTCCGGCCGGTCGGCGCGCAGCATCTCCGCGAAGGCGGCGACGGGTTCGACGTGGGTGCCGCGCCAGCCGTTTTCATAGAAGGCGCGGCTGACCGAGTCGATGCGCGGATGCTGCGCGCCGACATCGACATAGACGCCATTTGGAATGTGGCCCAGGGCGCGCCACAGCATGACGTCCTCGAAATTTTGTGCGTATGAGAGAAAAGCCATCAGATTGCCTGTTCATGCTCGCGCTCGATGACGAATCGCGCATCGAGGCAGCTGCTACCAATAAAGAAATCGCGGTCGACGTTGATGACGTCAAAGACCAGCAAATTGTCGACCCACTCATAGTTGTCGGACAGGTGGGTGTCCGAGCTGACCAGTGCCGGCGAGACCGAATACGAACCAGGGCCGAAGTTGCAGGTGAATGGCAGCCGGAAGCGGATCGTCTCGCCGGCGCGCGGGCTCTCCAGCACCTGGCGGGTATGCCAGGTATTGCTGCCCCAGATGACGTGGCCCTGCTTGTCGCGGATCATGTAGCCGAGCACGAGCCGCGGCAGATCCCGGTGCACGGTGACCGCCAGCTGCAGTTCCACCTGCTGGCCGACGCGCACCACCGCCAGCTCCGCGCTGGTCGCCGCGTCGACCATGCGCAGGTCGGACACCCGCGCCTCGCCCGAACCGCTGCGGGTCATCAGCCAGCCGTTCTTTTCGCGACGTTGCTCGACTGTCAGCTTGGCATTTTCCTTTTCGGCGACGAGCGCATTGTAATAGTCGACGACTTCGTCGGGCGGGCCGTCGCGCAGCATGAGCCCCTTGTCCATCAAAATGACGCGGTCACACAGGGTACGAACGTCGCTCAGGCTGTGGCTGACGAAGATGATCGAGACGCCTTCCTCGCGGAACTGGCGGATGCGGTCGAAGCTCTTGTGCTGGAAATAGCTGTCGCCCACCGACAGCGCCTCGTCGACGATCAGCAAGTCAGGACGGAAGGCGGTGGCGACGCTGAACGCCACCCGCATCTGCATGCCGCTCGAATAGGTGCGCACCGGCTGGTCGAAATAGTCGCCGATCTCGGCAAAGGATTCGATCTCGGGCATAACGCGCTCGATATCGGCATGGTTATAGCCCATCAGGCCGGCCGAGTGGAAGGCGTTCTGGCGCCCGGTCATATCGGGATTGAAGCCCATGCCCAGTTCAAGGATGGCGGCGACGCGCCCGCTCATGCACACTTCGCCTTCGGTTGGCTGGGTGGTGCCGGTCACCAGCTTGAGCAGGGTGCTCTTGCCGGCGCCGTTCTGGCCGATGATGCCGATGGCCTCGCCGGCGCGCACGCTGAAGTCGATGTTGCGCAACACCCAGTGCTCTTCGCGCGGGGCGACCGACCGCGAGAACCAGGAGGCGATGCGGCGCAGCTCCCCGCCCCACTGGCGATAGGATTTGCCGAGGTTACGGACGTGCAGTTCGCCACTCATAATTGATCCACCATTTCAGGGCTGGCCTTGCGAAACAGCACGAGCGACAACGCGGAAAGCAGGAGGCCAATGAGGAAGGTTGTACCGAGCCCGCTCAACTCAGGCATCCGGTTATACAGCAGGACGTCCTGGTAGCCCGTGACGAGCGGGATCAAGGGGTTCAGGACAAGCCAGTCGCGGTATTGCGCGGGGATGATATTGACCATGTAGACTACCGGCGTGAACCAGTACAGGAACTGCATCAGTACCGGCACCACCTGGCCAACGTCACGCAGGAAGACGTTGAGCACCCCAAACAGAAGTCCCAGGCCGATGGCAAGCGTGATGCCCACCACCATCAGCAGCGGCAGCCAGACCATCGCCAGTCCGGGCGAATGGCCGAGCAGGCTGAAAATCACATAAATCGCCAGCAGCAGAAGCAGGTTGTTGACCAGGGCGCTGCCGATGACGACCAGCGGTAGCGCGATCTTGGGGAACGCCAGCTTCTTGAGAATGTTGCCGTTGTCGATAAAGATGGTCAGGCAGCGGTTCACGATCTCGGCGAACAGCGACCAGCCGAGGGTGCCCGACATCAGGTAGATGGCATACGCATAGCGGTTGTCGATCCCCTGCAGCTTGGCCGACAGCACCGCCGACAGCACGAAGGCGAAAATCATCACCTGCGCCAGCGGATTGAGGATCATCCACAGACCACCGAGGCGGCTGCGGATGAATTTGGTGCGTAGTTCGGTTTGAATGGACGAGACGATGAAGTAACGATAGCGCCAGGCGCCGGATAACATCCCAAACATGAGTCACTTTCTAGTTAGACAGCAGATGCCCGCACAACCGGTTGCGGCGCGTTGGACAGGTGTGGCCGGCAGGGGCGCCTCAGGCCAGGGCCGGCTGGCAGCCGCAGTGCACCTGCGCCATAACGGATGCAAAAAATTGCAATGCGGCCGGATGAGCAGTGAGCGATTATACATCGCCCCCAATGTCGAGGGAACACGCGCCCAGCCGTGCCGTGGCTGCACAGAGGAACGAAAAGCCGCCCATCCCGGTCAAAGAGCGGAAAATACCGGCGGTTAAAAGATAGGCGAGGATGCTATAATTTTGCCTCTTTCATACTGGCAATAATTTCGCGCGCCCGGCGCGACAGGCGCCGAACGATCATATCTCATTCACATCCATGCGCATTCTCATCGATATGCAAGGCGCCCAATCGGAAAGCCGCTTCCGTGGCATCGGGCGCTACTCGCTGGCACTGGCCCTGGGGGTCGCCCGCAACGCGGCGAACCACGAAGTCTGGCTGCTGCTGAACGGCGCCCTGAAACCGTCGATCCCCGATCTGCGGCGCGCTTTCGCAGGACTGGTGCCTGCGCAACGCATCCGGGTATTCGATATTCCCACGCCGGTTGCGGAAATCGACAGCGCCAACGTACCGCGCTGCCGCGCCGCGGAGATGTTGCGCGAACATTTCATCGAACAACTGGCACCCGATGCGGTGCTCGTAACGAGCCTGTTCGAAGGGTATATCGACGATTCCGTGGTCTCGGCCGGCCGTTTCGCCCCGCCGACGCGGACAGCGATCGTGCTGTACGACCTGATCCCCTTCCTGAACCCGGCGGCCTACCTGGGCACGCCCGAACAGCGCCAGCATTACGACGGCAAGATCGCCTCGCTGCGCAAGGCTGGCCTGCTGCTGGCGATCTCCGACTACACGCGCCAGGAAGCGATCGACGCGCTCGGCCTTCCACCGGAAAAGGTAGTGGCGATCTCGACCGCGGTCGACGAAAGCTTTCATCCGGCGCCGCCGGGGCCCGCCCTCGCCGCGGTACAGGCTCGTTGCGGCATCACCCGCGCCGCCATCATGTATGCGCCGGGCGGCTTCGATGCCCGCAAGAACATCGATGGCTTGATCGTCGCCTACAGCCTGCTGCCGGCGCCGCTGCGCGTGGCGCACCAGCTGGTCATCGCGAGCAAGCTCGGCGAGCATGAACGGCATGTCCTGACCCGCCACGCGCTCGAGCACGGCCTGCATCCGGATGAAGTGGTGCTGACCGGCTATGTCAGCGATACCGAACTGATTGACCTATACCGCGCGGCGGCGCTCTTCGTCTTCCCCTCCAAGCACGAAGGTTTTGGCCTGCCGGCGCTGGAAGCGATGGCCTGCGGCGCGATTGTCATCGGCGCCAACAACACTAGCATTCCGGAAGTGATCGGTTGCGAGGAAGCTCTGTTCGACGCCGGTTCGCCGGCATCGATCGCGGCCAAGATCAACGAGGTATTGGGCAACCCGGCCCTGCAGGAGCGCCTGCGCGTCCATGGCCGTACCCAGGCCAGGCGCTTCTCGTGGGATGCCAGCGCACGTAAGGCCCTGCGCGCGCTCGAAGCGTACCACGCCTCGCTTGCCGCGGCCCCACCGCCCGCGCCGGCCAGCCGCCGTGCCCTGCTCGGCGCGCTGCTGGACGTTCCCGGCCTGCCGCGCAACGAGGCGTCCCTGCATGAGCTGGCCCATTGCCTGGCCTGCATGCCCGATCCAGCGCGGCCGCGCCAGTTCCTTTTCGACGTCACGCCGCTGGTCGACCAACAAAATGCGGCCGGGGACGACGATGCGGCGACGGGCGCCATGCTGCTCAGTCAGCTGCGTGAACTGCAGTCAACGGATTTGCCTGGCCTGCGGGTGGAGCCGGTTGTATTGTCGGACACAGGGGGGCATTTGCATTACCGTTATGTGGGCAAGGCCACGCGCGCGCTGCTGGGCGTTCCCGGCGACATGCACGACACCGCCATCGACCTCGGCCCTACCGATCTGCTCTACACCGGCGCCGGCATCAAGGCACCGTCGGCCGCGCAAGCGGCGCTGCATGCCTGGATGCATGGGCGTGGTGTGAAACTTGCCTGGCTGGCGGGGGAAGATACCACGCCGGACGTCTGCGCATATGCCGACCTCATCCTGTCGACCTCGCCGGATCTGGCGGCGCGCGTGGAGCAGTGGCTGCAGGCCCACCCTTCGCTGCCGCGCCCGGTGGTGGCGGTGCTGGCGCCGGACGTGACGCCGGCACAGCTGGCCGGCCCGCTGCTGTCCATGACCCGGTAAGTACCGCCCAGGTAGGCGGCGGCCTGTCTCCTCGCCTCACTTCGGTACGATGCGCATCTCGATGATGCCGATGCCGAGGCGGCGGGTATCATCGCTCATGCCCAGCTGCTTGGGCGAGACCGGCGCGGGAATCTTGAACGTCAGGGTCTTCTCCCCCTTCGGATTGTTCAGCTCGAACGTCTTCGTTTCCTCTTGCGCGGCCAGCGTGAAGCGGTGCTCCTCCTCGCCCACCTTCAGCACGAAGTCCTTGCCGGCATTGCTGCCGAAGGCATGGGCACGCAACTGGAGTGCGAACTGTTCAGGCAGCGGCTGCGAAAACTCGAAGCGCACACTGTCGTCCTGCGACCAGACGCCCCAGGGTTCAACGCCCGACAAACCCTGCTCGGCCACGATCTTGCCGGGCCAGCCGGGCGCCTTGAAGTAAGGACGGGCCAAGTCAGGCGCGCTGGCGACCTCGATGTCCTGGATCACGCGCCACTGCTTGCTGTTCAGGTCGAGCTTGCACAGGCCACCCACCTGGTGCTTGCGCGCGTAGTCGAACACACGGGCATCGTAGTCCTCGCGATTGGGAATCGCGAAATTCCAGTCTTTCGGGCTGAACGAGGCGACGCCATTGATCGTCGGAATGCCCGCTACCTGCGCGATCATCATCGCGCTGACGTTGTGGGCATAAGCGTTGTTGATCGGTTCCGGGAAGCCGCCGAGCGTGTCCTGGCTGGCCCAGCCCGAGACATAGAACACCTTGCACTGCGCGGGCGGCGCCTGGGGCAGCGCCACGCGGGCCACCTCGGCGTGGCGATCGAGGTTCAGGTAAGGCTTGGTCAATTCCTCGGTCACCAGGAGGGCGGCCAGCAAGAGCGCAATCGTCGCCCCCATGCGCTGCGTCGAAAGATAGCGCACTGCGATGAATACCACCGGCAGCGCAAGGAAGAACTGGTAGGCAGCCACGACATTCAGGGCTTTCGCGCCCGGGAACAGGGCATACACGAAGAACCAGCCGCTATGACCACCCAGGCGCAGCGTCAGTGCCCAGGTCACCACGGTGGCCAGCGCCAGTGCGGGCAGCACGATCGACTGCGTACGGCGCCGCGCGCGCCGGAGCTGCAGGCAGCCGGCGACAAAGAGCACGAACAGGATGGGCGCAAACCCCGTCGTCGCGTACTCGCCGACCGGCGTGTAGGAGGGAGAAATGACGCTGAGCAGGGAATTGTAGAGCCGGCCGAACATGAAGTTGTCGTTGCCGACCTGGAGCACATCCTGCCAGGGGACGGTATTCGCGAGCACCGAGTCGTAGCTGCGCACGCCCACCTCGCGCGACTTCGGCAGGAAGGCATAGACAAAGGGCGCCATTCCCAGCGCCGTCGCCCCCAGCACCGCCAGTACCGAGCGGTACTGCGCCAGCAACTGGCGTATGAACTGCTTGCGGCCCGGCTTGCCGATCCAGATGAACATGATGACTGCGGTGGCTGTGACGAAATAGGCGAAGAACCACGCGACATAAAAGCAGGTCAGGCACCACAGGCCGTACAGCAGGCCGGCGGCGGCGCCGTTGCGACGGAAACTTCTGGCATTGCCTTCCATGAAGGCCTTGACCGAATTCCACAACAGCAAGCCCACCAGCGGAGCAAAGGCCAGCGAGATCAACTGGATACGCGAACTGTGCGAGGCAAGCGCGCTATTGAGCGTGAATAGTCCTGCGCCCAGCAAAGCCCAGTAGAAGGGGAGCGAAAAGGCACGACGGAACAACAGATAGCTGAACACGAAGCCGCAGCCACGCAACGTAAAGTTGGCGAACTCGGCCGACAGGAACGGATCGAAGCCGGCCAGGCGGAAGGGCAAATACGCGATTCCGATCAGGAAATAGGCATCCGTCTGGGCGATCGTGCGCGAATAGGGATAGAAATAATTGACCTGAGACCAGTCGGCCTGGCCGGTGAAGAAGAGATACCAGTGTTCCAGGATCGTGGTCGAGATGACGACGTCGTAGCGGTCGCCCGGGAGGATCGTGAACCCGTTAAGCAACTGGTAGCGCCCGACCAGCGCAAGGCAGAGCAGGCAGAAGGCGGCAAGCAGGAAGACGCGGCGTGCCTGGCTCGGATCGCGCCAGCCGCCTGGTTGAGAGAGCGGAGTATTCATCGGTCGATTGGCGTCGTAATGGCAGAATGCCGGAAGGCGTTCCCTGGTTGACGGGTTGGGCGTTTCATTGTCAAAAGCACTGTCGGGAAAAGTGAAGAATAAAAAGTAGAGGATTATACGCTGCAGTTGCAGCCCTGCTAACAGCATCCGACCTGCATACGTCGGTCTACAACGGCGCTTGCGTGAAGCGCCGCACAGTCAGGCGGGCTTCTCCTTTTTAAAATGTTCAGACCGATTTATGCCTGACGAGTAGTCAGCGCAAGGCTATCCCTGGCGGAAAGGACTGTATGGCAACCGGCTCGACCCCCGACGAAAGCGCCGACAAACCCCTCGACCTGCAAGGCGATGGGCAAAGCGTCGGCGTGCCTGCCGATGGCGAGCTCGAGGGCAGCACTTTCAATCCCCTTGGCGACAGCGTGGGCATGAAGCACTGGCAGGCCGGCTATATCGAGGAGCCCGGTTTCCAGGATCGCGGCAACATCTTCTTTGCCGCCGTCGAAATGACGCGCATGCCGATGGTCGTGACCGATCCGCGCCAACCGGACGACCCGATCGTGTTCGTCAACCGCGCCTTCCTCGACCTTACCCTGTACGAGGAAAAAGACCTGATCGGCCGTAATTGCCGGCTGCTGCAGGGGCCGGAGACGGACCGGGGCACGGTGGAAGAGATCAGTACGGCGCTGGCCGAGCGGCGCGCCATCGCCCTCGACATCCTGAACTACAAGGCCGACGGCACGCCGTTCTGGAACGCGCTGTACATCGGCCCGATCTTCGACCAGGACGGCGAGCTGCTGTATTTCTTCGCCTCGCAGATGGACATCACCCAGCGCCGCATCAGCGAGCAGTCCTCGCTGCAGGCGCAGAAGATGGAAGCGATCGGCCAGCTCACCGCGGGCATGGCCCACGATTTCAACAACCTGCTGCAGGTGATCAACGGCAACCTTGAACTGGCCCTGCTCGGGCTCGACGCGACCGCCCGCGCCGCGGAACCGATCCGCCGCGCCCAGCGCGCCGCCATGAAAGCCGGCAAGCTGACCCAGCAACTGCTGACCTTTGCCCGCAAGCAGCGACTGGAGCCGCGCCGCGTCAACCTCAATACCCTGCTGGTCGAGTTTTCCGAACTGCTGGTGCGCACCCTGGGCGACCGGGTCGCCCTGCAGCTCGACCTGAAACCCGGCCTGCCCTCCTGCAAGCTCGACCCGACCCACTTCGAAATGGCCCTGCTTAACGTGCTGATCAATGCGCGCGACGCGATGCCGCATGGCGGGCAGGTGCGCGTCGTTACCACCCTGCTTGCCAACAAGGCCGGCGCCGCCAACGGCGCGGGCGATGCGGACGCGGGCCAGGTGGCGGTCTGCGTCGTCGATCAGGGCGAAGGCATGACGCCGGACGTGATGCGGCGCGCCACCGAACCCTTCTTCACGACCAAGGGTCCGGGCACCGGACTTGGGCTGGCAATGGTGCACGGCTTCGTGCAGCAATCGCGCGGCCGGCTCGAGATCGACAGCGCGCCGGGCGCCGGCACGACGGTGCGCATGGTGTTTCCGGTCGATGGCGCGGGCGATGCCGGCCATGCGGCCGACGGCGACGGTGCGCTCGACGCCGACAATGCGAAAGCGCGCATCCTGGTGGTCGAGGACAACGAGGACGTGCGCGAACTGGCCGAAACCATGCTCGAATCGGCCGGCTATGCGGTGGTGTCGGCGCCCAGCGGCGAACAGGCCCTGCACTTGCTCGAGGAAGGCAAGGCCATCGACCTGGTGTTCACCGACGTGATGATGCCGGGCGGAATGAACGGGCTGCAGCTGGCCGACCAGGTGCGCGCGCGCCGCCCAGGTACGCCGATCCTGGTGACCACCGGCTACATGGACGAATTGCCGGCGGCGCGCGGCCAGCGTCTCGACATCCTGAGCAAACCCTACCGCCAGGAAGATCTGTTGGCGCGGGTGCGCGCCATCCTGCCGGCGCCGAACGGCTGAGGACAGGCGCACAGATGCGCGCGCCGGGCGTAGAATGGCGGCAATGCCGCATTGCCGGCGCAACCATGAAATAATTCACATGATTCTAGTGACAGGCGGCGCAGGCTTCATCGGATCGAATTTCGTTCTCGACTGGCTGGCGCGCTGCGACGAGCCCGTGCTCAACCTCGACAAGCTGACCTATGCCGGCAACCTCGGCAACCTGGCGGCGCTCGCGGACGACCCGCGCCATGTCTTCGTCAAGGGCGATATCGGCGACACGGGTCTCGTCGCTGGCCTGCTGGCGCAGCACCGGCCGCGCGCGATTGTCCACTTCGCCGCCGAAAGCCATGTCGACCGCTCGATCCACGGGCCGGCCGATTTCATCACGACCAACGTCGACGGCACTTTCTCCTTGTTAGAGGCGGCGCGCGCCTACTGGCAGGAGCTGGATGGCGAATTCATGACTGCCTTCCGCTTCCTGCACGTCTCGACCGACGAGGTCTACGGCTCGCTGGGCCCGGACGATGCGCCTTTCACCGAAGCCACGCCCTACGCGCCGAACAGCCCGTATGCGGCCTCGAAAGCCAGTTCCGACCACCTGGTGCGCGCCTGGCACCGCACTTATGGCTTGCCGACGCTGACCACGCATTGCTCGAACAATTACGGCCCTTATCAATTCCCGGAAAAGCTGATTCCGCTGGTGATCGCCAACGCGCGCCAGGGCAAACCGCTGCCGATCTACGGCGACGGCGGGCAGCGGCGCGACTGGCTGTACGTGGCCGACCACTGCGCTGCGCTGCGGCGCGTGCTGGCAGCGGGCCGTCCCGGCGAGACCTACGACATCGGCGGCGGCGAGGAACTCCCGAACCTGGCACTGGTGCACACCCTGTGCGCCATCCTCGACGCGCGCTTGCCCAAGGCGGCGGGCGGCTACGCCGAGCAGATCGTGCACGTCGCCGACCGCCCCGGCCACGACCGCCGCTACGCGATCGACGCCGCCAAGATCGAACGCGAGCTCGGCTGGACGCCGCAGGAAAGCTTCGACAGCGGCATCCGCAAGACGGTCGACTGGTACCTGGCCAATGCAGCCTGGGTGAGCGCCGTGCAGTCGGGCGACTACCTGCGCTGGGTCGACACCAACTACGCCGCCCGCGCCATGCATTCGGAGAGCGTATGAAATGCTTGAAGGAGGTTCAATGAGCGCCCTGCCCCGCAAAGGCATCATCCTGGCCGGCGGCGCCGGCACCCGCCTGCATCCGATCACGACCACCGTCTCCAAGCAGCTGCTGCCGGTCTACGACAAGCCGATGATTTATTATCCGCTGTCGACCCTGATGCTGGCCGGCCTGCGCGAGATCCTGATCATCACCACACCGCACGACCGGCCGCAATTCCAGGAACTGCTGGGCGACGGCAGCCAGTGGGGCCTGCAACTGAGTTATGTCGCCCAGCCCGCTCCGGAAGGCGTCGCGCAGGCCCTGATCCTGGGGCGCGAGTTCCTGGCCGGCGCCCCGGTGGCGCTCATCCTCGGCGACAATATTTTCTACGGCACGGATCTGGCCGGTAAACTGCGCGCCGCGGCCGAGCGCGAGCATGGCGCCAGCGTGTTCGCCTACCATGTCACCGATCCCGAACGCTATGGCGTCGTCGAGTTCGACAGCACCTGGCGCGCCGTCGGCATCGAGGAAAAGCCGGCCAAGCCGCGCTCGCCTTACGCCGTCACCGGCCTGTATTTCTACGACGCCGCGGTCTGCGATATCGCGGCCGGCATTCAGCCCTCGTCCCGCGGCGAACTTGAAATCACCGACATCAACCGCGCCTACCTGGAACGCGGCACGCTCTGGGCCGAGGTGCTCGGGCGCGGCACCGCCTGGCTCGACGCCGGCACCCACGAGTCGCTGCTCGACTCGGCGCAGTTCATCGCCACCATCCAGAAACGCCAGGGCCTCAAGATTTCCTGCCCTGAGGAGATCGCCTACCGCAGCGGCTACATCGATCTCGCCCAGCTGCAGCGCCTGGCCGAACCGCTGGCGCGCAGCGGATACGGCGAGTACCTGCTGCGGCTGGCGCACGAGCGGCACGAATAGATAAAAGCAGGCGAAAAAAAAGACGCACCATGGTGCGTCTTTTTTTGCCGGCGTTGTTTATGACTGCTGCGGCTTCGGCAAACCGCCCAGCAAGGCGGCGATCTTCTGCTTCGGCTTGGCCGGGGCGGCGCCGTTCGGCGCGCCGGCATTCGCTTCCGGACGCGGCGCGTTCGACGGCTCGTAGGGCTTCAGGAACCACGGATCGACCTTCTCGCGGCGCGGCAGCGGGCCGGCGCCATAGCTGCGCGGGGCGCGTTCGCTGCGCTCGGATTCGCTGCGGCGCGGGCCGCGCTCGCTGCGTTCGCCGCGCTCAGCGCGTTCGCCGCGCTCAGCGCGTTCGCCACGCTGCGGACGCTCGCCACGTTCCCCACGCTCGAACTCGCGGCCGCGCGCACGCACCGCGAAGCCGGTCAGCTCGCCACGGGTGATGGTCTGCTTGATCAGCTTTTCGATGTCGGCCAGCAGGCGCTCGTCCTTGTCCGAATACACGGACAAGGCGTCGCCCGAGGCGCCGGCGCGGCCGGTACGGCCGATGCGGTGCACGTAATCCTCGGCGTTGTACGGCAAATCGTAATTGATCACGCACGGCAGGTCGGAAATGTCGAGGCCGCGGGCGGCGACGTCGGTCGCGACCAGCACTTCGATCTGGCCCGCCTTGAAGGCGTCGAGCGCAGCCATGCGTTCCTGCTGGGTCTTGTCGCCGTGGATGGCCGAGGCCTTGATGCCGGTCTGCTCCAGGTGGCGCGACAGGCGCGAGGCGCCGATCTTCGTGTTCGAGAAAATGATCACCTGCTTCAGCTCGCGCTGGCGGATCAGAAATTCGACGACGTCGCGCTTCTGCTCTTCCTCGACCTTGTAGACGATCTGGGTGACCTTGTCGGCGGTGGCGTTGCTGCGCGCCACTTCGATCAGCACCGGCTGCTGCAGGAAGCTGTTGGCCAGCTTCTTGATTTCCGGCGAGAAGGTGGCCGAGAACATCAGGTTCTGGCGCTTCTTCGGCAGCAGGTTGATGATGCGCTGCAGGTCGGGCAGGAAGCCCATGTCGAGCATGCGGTCGGCTTCGTCCATCACCAGCATCTGCACCTGCGCCAGGCTGACGTTCTTCTGTTCGATGTGGTCGAGCAGGCGGCCCGGCGTGGCGATGACGATCTCGACGCCGCCCTTGAGGATCGTGGTCTGTCCCTTCATGTCCATGCCGCCGAACACGACGGTCGAACGCAGCGGGGTGTGGCGCGAATACGCCTTGACGTTGTCGGCCACCTGCACGGCCAGTTCGCGGGTCGGGGTCAGCACCAGGGCGCGCACCGGGTGGCGCGCCGGCGACATGCTGCTGTTGGCGTGGGCCAGCAGCAGCTGGATGATCGGCAGCGAGAAGCCGGCGGTCTTACCGGTGCCGGTCTGGGCGGCGCCCATGACGTCGCGGCCCTGCAGCACCACGGGAATGGCCTGGGCCTGGATCGGGGTCGGATGGACGTAGCCCTGGTCGGTCAGCGCGCGCAGGATTTCCGGCGCCAGGCCGAAATCGGCAAAAGTCACGCTCGGTTCGACGGCCGCGGCTTCGGTGTTCTGTGTTTCAGACATTGTTCTTTCCGGGATGAAGGGGAACCAGGCAGTGGTCGAACCCTCGAAATTCATTTCGCTCTACGGCCTGCTTTTCAGCTGCCGATACCCGCGCGAACCCAGCAGGCGTGGCCGGCATTGACAACTCCTGGAGGGGCGGGCAGGCCGCCGGCTGGGGCTCGGCCTGGGGCCGGCTCGGTAGGCACGTTGCGCCTGTCAAACGAGGGCGCAGACGTAGAGACACAATATATCGCCCTCAAGGTTACCTCAAATCCACGGCAGTGTATATGGAATCGTGCGCGGGCCTGGGGCAGATCCTCCGGCTCAGCGGCCGGACAGCCGGGACAGCCACTTCGGAAACGGAGTATTTAGTGTTTGAAATCGGAGCCAACCTCGCCGCGTCGGCCGGGTCGCACCGCACGCATCGCGCGATCCGTAGGGTGGACTCCCGAGTCCACGGGGGGTGCCAGTTGCATGCCGAGACGTGACACGCAGCCCGCGGTCGCATCGTGCACAGGCCGTTCTCGAGCGCCCGGGTACGCACAGGTACGGCCGTGGACTCGGGAGTCCACCCTACCATCGCGGCTGCAGTGAGTGAACTACCCTTCCCGCTTCCAGCCGCGCGACTGGGCGGCGCGTTCGGCGTCGGCGCCGAGCGGGGTGCCGGCGATGCGCGAGTCGATCGCGTCGAGCACGGCCGGCGGCAGGCCGGTGCCGTCCATCCAGGCGGCGCCGGCCGCGCCCTGGGCCAGCACGGGCACTTTCCAGGCGCCGCCGTCGCGGCAGGCCAGGCCGGCCGTCGTGTCCATCACGAAGCTGCGGCAATATTTGCCGTCCTTGGCCAGGAAACTGATGCCGATGCGTACCCGGCCGGAAGGCCCGGGACTGGCCAGCTGTGCGCTCAGGGCCGAGGCCAGGTGGCCTTGCGCCACCAGGGCGCCCTCGGCGCCGCTCAGGGAAGCGAGTTCGGCCTCGCCCTGCCAGGCGCGCCAGCCCAGGGCGCCGGCCACGGCGCCCGTCACCAGGGCCGCAGCCAGCGCGCTCCAGTGGCGCAGCGTCCAGGCCGGCGCCGGGGTGGACGGAACCGGCGGCGGGACGTGCAGTCCACCATGCAGCGGGCCATGGCGCGCGGCGCGTATCGTGTCGAGCTGTACGATCTTGGCGCCCGAGTGTGCGCCCTGCGCATGCCCGTGGCCGCCGCCCTCGCGCCCGCCCGCCACGACGCCGTAGACGCGCGACCGCCGCGCCCGCAGCTGGGAGACGCGCATGGCGATGGCGGGATCGGCGCGCAGCGCGCGTTCGACCGCCGCACGGGCCGGCTCGGCCAGTTCGCCGTTGACGAAAGCAATCAAGAGTTCGTCGGAGAATTTCATGGCGGGGCTCAGGAAGTGATCAGGCCATGTTCGTCCAGCACATCGTGCAGCAGCTCGAGGCGGATCACCGGATTGTCGAGCATGAGCATGTTGTGCTTCTGTGTGTTCGGCAAAGGCAGCAGTTCGCACCAGCGATTGGCGACCCAGCCGCAATCTTCCAGCCGGAACGGCAGCTGCACCGGCCAGCGTTCCTGCGGCACATCGTGCAGCGAGGCCAGCACCCGGTCGAGCGCATCGGACGCGCCCTGCAATTCGGCGGGCACGCGTACGGCGTGGTCGTCCTCCACCAGTTCGACCTCGGCCATCCACAATCCGTTCAGTCTTTGTTGCGATGATTTGACTTCGAAGCGCGCGCCGCCGCGGCAGACCACCTGCAGCAAACCCGGCGTGGTGGCCGCCGTATCGCAGACCGTGGCCAGGGTGCCGCCTTCGACGAAACGTTCTGGCTGGCCGCCACGGGCCCGTACCTCATGGCCTTGCGTGAGCAGGACGACGCCGAAGGGCGTGTCTTCGGTAAGGCAACGGCTGACCATGTCGAGGTAACGCGCCTCGAACACCTGCAGCGGCAGCACCCCGTCCGGGAACAGCACCGTGCTCAGTGGGAACAATGGAAGGGAAATCGTGGCCATGCCCCATCATGACAGAATCACCCGGCAGACCGCAGCACGATTGCCGACACGCGGCATGACCCATGGCAGGCCCGGACGGAGACATCCGCAGCACAAGAAATCATGTGGAATTGACGAGCTGAAAGCCGCCTTGGATCTAGCCTTGCGGCGCTTTTAGGGGCAGCGTGCGCAGAGTCTGGATCAGCGCCTCCAGGCGCCAGCGCAGCCGATCCCAGCCGGGGTCGGGCAGGCGCACCACGCGCACCAGCAGCGTGCCGCCGGCGACGTCCGGACAGGCATAGGCGAAGCTGCCCGCTTCCTCGAACGGCAGGCGGAATTCCTGGCCGGGCAGCAGGTGCAGCGGGCCGAACACATGGGGCTGGCGGTCGCGGTTACGCAGCAGCAGCACGTCCTGCACGCCGAGGGTGAGGCGGATTTCACGCGGCAATGCCAGCGCGCGCGCCGCCGCCGGATCAGCACCCCGCGCCTGCGCCGGAAACGTAAAACTGCGCTCCTGGCTGGGCGTGCGCAGCGGCGCCAGTGCGCCCCAGAGCAGCACCAGCAGCAGCGCGCCGGCGAGCAGGCTCGGCAGCCGGTGGCGGCGCAGGATCGGAAGGAGGTCGGTCATGAAGTCGGTGGAGCAGGCAGTCGGGCAAACGCGGCGGCCGATTGTAGCATTCTAAATATTGTATTATGTAAATAAACCAGGCTTCGGACGGCTGGCCTGTCCCGCACCCGTGCGCCTGTGGAAGGCCTGGCCGCGTATCCTAGTTGTCTCGGCACGACTGTCCGAGACCCCAGTTTCCCCTGCCGCCCAGCGGCCGCCCATTGACCCCGACCGCGACCCCGACTACATGCCGCGTCCAGATCCCGACGAGACCACCCCCATCCCCGGCGCTTCCGACCGCCAGGGATGGGGGCCCCTGATCTCCGCCGGCCTGGTGTTCCTGATTGCGCTCCTGATCACCTGGGGCGCCTGGAACGGCGCGCGGCGCGATGCCGCCGCCGATCTCGCCGCCCAGTTCGACTACCGTTCGCGCGACCTGGTCAACACGACGGTGCGGCGCATGGCCGTCTACGAGCAGGTACTGCGCGGCACGCGCGGCTTCATGCGCGGCAGCACCGACATCGACCGGCGTGATTTCGCCGAATATTTCCGGGTGCAGAACCTGCAGGAACATTTTCCCGGTATCCAGGCGCTCGGCATCGCCAGCATCATCCCGCCCGGCCGGCTGGCCGCGCACGAGGCCGCCATGCGCGCGCAGGGCTTCGGCAGCTACGAGGTGCATCCGCAGCCGTCCGGAAGCATCGTCACCACGATCACCCACATCGAACCTTTTACGGGAAGCAACCTGCGCGCCTTCGGTTTCGACATGTACAGCGAACCGGTGCGCCGCGCCGCGATGGAGGCCGCGCGCGACAGCGGCGCCGCCGCCCTCTCGGGCAAGGTGGTGCTGGTGCAGGAAGGGCGCGACGCCCAGCCCGGCTTCCTGATGTATGTGCCGGTCTACCGCAAGGGCGCGCCGGTCGCCAGCGTCGACGAGCGGCGCGCCGCCATCGTCGGCTGGGTGTACGCCCCGTTCCGGATGGCCGACCTGATGCGCGGCCTGGGCGGCGCCCACGCGGCCGACCTGCAAGTGACGGTCTACGACGGCGCCCGCGCCGACCCGGACGCCCTGCTGTTCCGCTCGCAGGACGCGGCCGCCTGGCGCCGCCCGCTGTTGCGCCTGACGCTGCCGGCCACCATTTCCGGCCGCCCCTGGCTGCTCGACATCGCCTCCTCGCCCTCCTTCGAGGCGCGTCTCGACACCCGCCGCCCGCAGGTCATCGCCAACACCGGCATCGGCCTCGGCTTCCTGCTGGCCCTGGTGGTCTGGCTGCTGGCCAGCGAGCGGCGCCGCGCCGTGCGCCTGGCGAAGGCGATGACGCTCGAACTGCGCCAGTCCTACGAACACATCGACGCCGAGCGCATGCGCATGGACGTGATCCTGCAAACGACCTACGATGCCTTCGTTGCGGTGGACGCCGAGGGCCGTATCACCGACTGGAACCGGCGCGCCGTCCAGCAGTTCGGCTACACCCGCGAGGAAGCGCTGGGCCACGAAGTGGGCGAGCTGCTGGTGCCGTTTGAAGAGCGCGTGCCGGGCGAGCGCGGCTTCGCCCAGTTCACCCGCAACGGCCGGCCGCTGGTGATCGGCGAACCGGCCGAGCTGATGGCGCGCCACCGCGACGGCCACCTGGTACCGGTGGAGATCGTGGTCGCCGCCCTGCCCGCCGAAGCCGGCTACGGCGCCAGCGCCTTCCTGCGCGACATCACGCCGCGGCGCGAAGCGGAGGCGCGCGAGGAGGGGCGCAAGCAGCGCCTGGACGAGGCGCGCATGGCGCTGGCGCGCTCGCAGAAACTGGAAGCCGTCGGCAAGCTGACCGGCGGCGTGACCCACGACTTCAACAACATCCTGCACATCATCAGCGCGAATGTGCAGCTCTTGATGCATTCCTCCAAGAATAGCGAAAAGCGCCTGCAGAACATCCTCGACGCCGTCGAGCGCGGCACCAAGCTGTCGGCCCAGCTGCTGGCCTTTGCCCGGCGCCAGCCGCTGCACCCGAGCCTGGTCGACATCGGCCTCCTGCTCGAACGCATGGACAGCCTGTTGCACCGCGCCGCCGGCGATGGGGTCACGATCTCGCTCGCGCGCGAGGACGGCCTCTGGCCTACCCTGGTCGACCCGAACCAGCTCGAAAACGTCCTGCTCAACCTCGTCATCAATGCGCGCGACGCCATGGACGGCCAGGGCAAGGTGACGATCGCCCTGGAAAACCGCACGATCGACAGCGACGACGCCGCCGACGACCCGGAACTCACACCCGGAGACTATGTCCGCATCGCCGTGGCCGACACCGGCGAAGGTATGCCGCCGGAAGTCATCGAGCGTGCCTTCGAACCCTTTTTCACGACGAAGCCTGAGGGTAAAGGCACGGGCCTGGGTCTGTCGATGGCCCACGGCTTCGTGCGCCAGAGCGGTGGCCACATCCGCATCGCCAGCGTCGTTGGCCAGGGCACGACGATCGCCATCTACCTGCCGCGCGCGAGCGCGCAGGCTGACACGGCCAATCCGCCGGCGACGCCGAGCCTGCACTGAACACGCGCCCCGTTCAGGACTAGGAGGGCACGGCGCGCGCCGGCCGCGCGCCCAGGCGCTGCGCGATCGCGGCCACATGGCGCTCGTCGGTGCCGCAGCATCCTCCTACTACATTCATGCGCGGCAAGACCTGGCGCAGCGCGAGATAGTCTTCGCCCAGCGCGTCCGGATCGCCGGCGTCGAGTTCGGTCGCCTCGTCGAGTTCGGCATGGCTGCGGCGCGAGGCGTTCGCGCGCAGCCCGTGCAGGCGCTCGCGCCAGGCGCCGCTGCCCGTCAACGCCGGCGCCAGGTGGCTGGGGTGCAGGCAATTGACCATGTAATAGGCGGCGTAGCTGCCGGTCTCGGCATCGGTGCGCAGGATGGCCTCGGACAGGGCGTCGCCCGAGGGCAGGCGCCCATTGACCTCCAGCGTGAAGGAAATCGCGACCGGCATCTCGCAGGCGGCCGCCGCGTCGACGATGCCGATCGCCTCGTCGGGATAGGTCATCGTAAATGCCGCGACCATGTCGGCCTCGGTGCCGGAAAAGGTGGCGATCTGCGCCAGGTGGTAGTCGTGGGCGGCGGCAACGCTCATGCGGTGTTCGATGCGGTAGCCGTCGCCGCGCGGGCCCAGGTTGCCGCTGACGACAATCGGCGTGGCCGGGCTGTCGTAGGCGGCGCGCACGCCGGCGACCAGCGCCACCGCCTCGCGGTTGGCGTCGGCGAGGGCCAGCGCCTTGTAGCCCAGCTTCTGCCCCCAGTCGGGGTTGGCGCGCCAGGTCGGCGTTTCCAGCACCAGCCCGGCGCGGTGCGCCTGGGCCATGCGCGCAAAGCCTTCGAAGTAATTGCGCAGGGCTTCGCGACCGCGCGCGTTCCGCAGCAGCACGAAGGAAGCGAAGAAGGGCAACTCGAAATCCTGCTGGAAGGACAGTACGGTTTCCAGCCCGGCGTCGGCCAGGAACAGGCGGCCGTCGAGCTGAGGCAAGCGCTTGCGGTAACGGCTCATGGCGACTCCCGATGAACCAGGTGCGGACGCTCCTGCCACCCGACATGGGCACGCAGGCGAGGCATCCGCACCGGTAATGGCTTGGAACGCCGCGCGGCCGTCCGGTTCCCGCAGCGGCGCAACGCGCGCCTGACGCGCCGCAAGACGCCCATCGCGCCATGCCGTCGGTGTGCGCATGAACGCCAGGACGCCGATCCCGGCATCGCCATCCCGCCAGTGTTGTGTAAAACGCGACAAGCCTGCCGTGCGCGCGCCAGCGCACATTCGGAACAGGCGCGCTCTGGCACACTCGGCGCAAAAGGAGACCCATCATGAACGCGCCCCCTGCCACCGCCCTGCCCGTCCACCGCGCCATTCCCCAGGCGCAAGGTTTCGACAACACGATCGCCCTGCTTGAAGAGGGCTACCGCTTCATCGGCAACCGCTGCGACGAGCTCGGCTCGGACATCTTCGGCACCCGCCTGATGCTGCGCGCCGTGGTCTGCATGCGCGGCGAGGCGGCGGCGCGCATGTTTTACCAACCCGGCCGCTTCACGCGCAAGGGCGCGCTGCCGCCGACCGCCATGGCCTCGCTGCAAGGCCACGGCAGTGCGCATGTGCTCGACGGCGAGATGCATCGGGTGCGCAAGGCGATGATGATGTCGCTGCAGTCGCCGGCCTCGCGCGCGCGCCTGGTGGCGCTGGCCGAGGCCGGCTGGCGCGAGCGCTTCGAGCGCTGGCCGCGCCTGCGGCGCCGGGTGCTGATCCAGGAGGCGCAAGCCGTGCTGTGCCGCGCCGCCTGCGCCTGGGCCGGCGTGCCGCTGGCCAGCGTCGAAGAGGAGGTGATGCGCACCGCGGAATTCTCGGCCATGATCGACGGCGCCGGCGCCGTCGGCCCGCGTAACTGGCTCGGGCTGGCGCTGCGCCGCCATACCGACCGCTGGGCGCGCGAGCACATCCTGGCCGTGCGCGCCGGCCGTCCGACCGATCCTGAGAGTCCGCTGGCTGCGATTGCCTTCCACCGCGACGCCGACGGCGAAGTGCTCTCCAACGCCGACGCCGCCGTCGAACTGCTCAACGTGCTGCGCCCGACGGTGGCGGTGGCGCGCTACATCGTCTTCGGCGCGCTGGCCATGCACGGCTATCCGGAATGGCGCGCGCGCCTGGCCGGCGGCGACGATGCCACGCTCGAGATGTTCGTCCAGGAAGTGCGGCGCTATTATCCTTTCATCCCGGCCATGGGCGGACGCGCGAACCTGGCTTTCGACTGGAACGGCCTGCATTTCGAGAAGGGCGACTGGGTTCTGCTCGACATGTACGGCACCAACCGCCACGCCGGCACCTGGCCGGATGGCGAACTGTTCCGTCCGGAACGCTTCGCCGAACGCCCGGGCAGCGGCTTCGACCTCATCCCGCAGGGCGGCGGCGATCCGGCCCTGGGCCACCGCTGCCCGGGCGAGGCGGCCACCATCGAACTCACCAAATCGGCGCTGCGCCTGCTGGCGTCCGAGATCGCGTATGACGTTCCGGATCAGGATGTCGCCATCGACCTGGCGCGCATACCGGCTTTGCCGGCCAGCGGCTTCGTGATCGAGAACGTGCGTCGCGTCTGACACGACGGCCAGGGCTGCGTTGCAGCACCTTGCCGTACATTCGTACTGTCTTCGGCGCTGCGCCTTGCCCTGACCGCCCTGTCAGACGCTCCAGGTCAGGCGGCGTCCTTGTACATGCCGGCCTGGATGCGCTCGCAGTCGGCGTGCTCGGCCACGCGGCCGCGGCCCTGCAGCTTGGCCTCGTACATCGCGGTGTCGGCGCAGCGCAGCAGGCTGTCGGCGTCCTGCGCGCAATCCGGATACACGGCCACGCCCAGGCTGGCCGAGATGTTGAGGCTGAAGCCCTCGGTCATGAAGGGCCGGTTCAGTTCGCGCAGGATATCCTCGGCCACCTTTCTCGCATCTCCGCTGCCGTTCACCCGCGGCAGCAGCACGACGAATTCGTCGCCGCCCAGGCGCGCCAGCGTGTCCGAGGCGCGCAGCGTGGCGCGCAGACGGGTGGCAACCTGCTGCAGCAGCACGTCGCCGACGGCATGGCCGTAGCTGTCGTTGACGGGCTTGAACTTGTCCAGGTCGAAGAAGATGACGGCCAGCCGGTGCTCGGCGCGCTCGGCGGCCAGTAGGGCCTGGCGCAGGCGGTCGCGCAGCAGCAGGCGGTTCGGCAGGCCGGTCAGCATGTCGTGGTGGGCCAGGTGGCGGATCTGCTCTTCCTGGAGTTTGCGCGCGTCGATGTCGGCCACGGTGCCGACGATGCGTAGCGGCTGCCCGCCGGTGTCGCGTCCGGCGACCTGGCCGCGCGCCAGGATCCAGCGCCAGTTGCCGTTGCGCAGGCGGGTGCGGTACTGGGCCGTGTAGTCGGGCGTGTGGCCGGCGAGGTGGGCGTCGAGCGCGTGCAGCACGGCGGCCAGGTCTTCCGGATGGGACATCAGGGCAAAGGCGTCGCGGTCGAACGGCAGCAGCGTGCCTTCGGCGTCGATGATGCCCCGGGCGCTCGGCGACAGGGTCACCATGCGGTTGCCGAAACTGTAGTCCCAGACGCCCTCGCCGGCGGCGTTGAGCGCCAGCTTCCAGCGCGCCTCGGCGGCCGCCAGCGAGGCGACGGCGCGGCGGCGGTGGTCGGCGGCGGCCAGCGCGGCCCAGCCGGCCAGGGCCAGCAGCAGCGACACGGCCAGGCCCGCCATCGCCAGCACTTCCTTCTGCTGCGCATAGCGCGCGTTGGCGTCCTGCACCGATTGTCCCACCGTCACCAGCAGGCCGTACTGGGGCAGCGCGCGCCAGCCGTAGTTGCGTTCGACGCCGTCCAGGCGGCTCACACGGTGAAAGGTGCCGCCCGCCGTGCTGTTGACCGTCGTATAGGGAAAGCCGGTGAGCAGCCTGCCGCTGTCGCGCATGGTCAGGTCTTGCGTGGTGCGGGCCACGACGATGCCGTCGGTGCGCACCAGCGCGATCGAGGCATTCGCGCCCAGGTCGATGGTGCTGTAAAAGCGCGAGAAATAGGCCGGCGCGACGCCGCCGACGATCACGCCCACCGTCTTGCCATCGGCATCGATGATCGGCCTTGAAAACTGCACCGTCCAGCGGCCCGACAGCCGTCCCTTAAGCGGCTTGCCGATATACAAGCGGTCGCCACGCCCGCCTTGAAGATGGGTGGCGATGTGCTCGCGGTCGCTCAGGTCGAGGTGTCGGGGGGCGCCGGGAATGCTCGAGAACACCAGGCGTCCTTCGACATCGGTGACCACGACGTTGATGCGCAACCGGCCCTGCAGGTGCGTATTGAGTTCCGTGACGATGTCCCCGAAGTGCTCCGGATTGCGCAACCAGCTCAGCCGCAGCTGGCTCAGCGACAGGTCGATCGTGACGATGCTCGACTGCACTTCCTCGGCGAAGGCATGGGCCAGGTTCTTGACGTTGCGGTTGCTTTCGTCGCGCGCCACCTCGCTGAGCTGGTCGCGTTTATGCACCGCGAACAGCCAGACCAACGGCAGTACCAGCACGAGCAGCAGCACCAGTTTGCGCAAGACGCTGGCCCGCAGGTAGACGCGTGCATCGCGCCAGGGGCGCAGGCTGAAAGTGGTTCGGAGGGGCATGGGCCGCGGAGCGCGGCAGGCGCGCCGGCTTGGTCAAATTGACGAAAACGTATGCGGCAAATTCTACAGCCCAGCTATATGCATCACAAGGAAAAAGCAATTAGTGTTGTTTGTAGGCATCTTCCTACAAAAATCGGGATGACATATTATTTCTACCAACGCGATTTGATGAAATGTCCTGTCATCCTGACAAGCTTGTCGTTGCTCGGCAATTGTCCGCCGCCTTATCCCGGTTCGCGCATAATGGGCTGCGAACGCGCGTCAAAACAAGGATCGACACATGGAATTGCAATTCCTGGGCACCTCTTCCGGCACCCCGAGCCGCGCACGCAACGTCTCGGGTCTGGCGCTGCGCGCGTCCGGTTCGAAGCACTGGTACCTGGTCGACTGCGGCGAAGGCACGCAGCACCGCATCCTGCGCACCCATTATTCGCCGATCAGCCTGCGGGCAATCTTCATCACCCACATCCATGGCGACCATTGCTACGGCCTGCCCGGCCTGCTCGCCAGCGCCGGGCTCCTGAACCGCAGCGAACCGCTGCTGATCGCCGGGCCGCCGGCGGTCGAACGCTTCGTGCGCGGCGTAATGGAGAGCACCGAGCTGCGCCTGCCCTACCCGGTCGAATTCGCCGCCATCGAAGCCGGCTGGACGCTGGAGTCGCTGCCCGACTTCCGCGTCGAGGCGACCGAACTGTCGCACCGCGTGCCCTCGTTTGCCTTCACGCTCACCGAAAAAAGCATCGAGCGCCGCCTCGACACCGCCAAGCTCGAACGCGACGGCATCGCCTCCGGCCCCGGCTGGGGCCAGCTCCAGCGCGGCGAGGACATCGACCTGCCGGATTGCCGCGTGGCGCGCAGCAACGACTACGTCTTGCCGGGCCGGCGCCCGCGCAAGATCATCGTCGCCGGCGACAACGACACTCCGCCGCTGCTGGCCGCGCAGGCGCAGGACGCCCAGGTGCTGGTGCACGAAGCGACTTATACGGAAGAGGTGCTGCAGAAAGTCGGCCCCGGCCCGCAGCACAGCTCGGCGCGCGCCACCGCCGCCTTTGCCCAGGGCGCCGGCGTGCCGAACCTGATCCTGACCCATTTCAGTCCGCGCTACCAGCAGGTCGGCAACGGCCCCTCGATGGCCGACATCGAGGCCGAGGCACGCGCCGCCTATGACGGCAACCTGTTCCTGGCGAGCGACCTGCAGCGCTATGCGCTCGACCGCCACGGCGCCCTGACGCTGATGCTGGAAAGCTGAACGGGCCTCAGGCCAGCTGCAGCGATTCGATCCGGTCGCGGCCGTTGCGCTTGGCCTGGTACATCAGCTCGTCGGCCGCGTCGATCAGGTGCCGCAGCGGCATATCGAAGGCCAGTTGCGCCAGCTCGACGGTCGCGACGCCGAAGCTGGCCGTGGCCCGTACGCGGGTGGCGCCGTCGTTCGAGACGACCTCGGTGGCGGCGAAGGTCACGCGCAGGCGTTCAGCGAGAGCGACGCCCCCCGCCAGATCCGTTTCCGGCAACACGATCAGGAATTCCTCGCCGCCATAGCGCACCACACTGTCGATGCCTTCGCGCGTGGCTACTTGCAGGATGCGCGCGAAGCCGCGCAAGACCAGGTCGCCATCCCCATGGCCATGGGTGTCGTTGATGCGCTTGAAGTGGTCGATGTCGCACAGGACGACGGTCAGGCTGCCGGCCCACTCCCCTTTCAGCAGCTGCTCGTGCAGGTAGCGGCGGTTGAAGCAGCCCGTTAGGTGATCGCGCTCGGCTGCATGTTTCAACACCGCCCAGGAACGGTATTCCTCGCGCGACACGTGGTTGAAGCGGCGCGCGGCCAGGAAACCGAAGGTATTCACCAGCACCAGCAGCATGCCCATGGTCAGTTTATCGGGATACGACAGGTCGCCGTAAGCGGCGGCCAGCGCGACGAAAGCCAGGGTGGCGCCGACCGCCAGCTGGGTCGCATAGCGCAGGCGGTTCGGAATATAGAGGTAAATCACGACCAGCATGATCGCCAGCGACATCGCGTGCCAGTGGAACTCGTCCGGGCGCCGGGTCGAGATGAGCATGAAGCTGGCCAGTGCCACGATTTCTGCCAGCGAGGCGGCGCAGCGCATGCGGCGCACCGACAGCGCGCGCCGGTAGGCCAGCCAGGCGCCGCTGCCGGCCGTGATCGCCACCAGGATGCGCGCGGCCAGCAGCGTGCGCGTCTCCGCACCCCATCCCAGTGCGGCGAGGTCGGTGACGAAAAAGCCGAGATAGAACACGGTGCAGAACACCAGTGTGAAACCCAGCAACGACTGGGTCTGGGGTTGCTTGTGTTTGAGGAATGCGCCTTCGGTGGACGCACGCACGAACTCGCCGGTCAGCGAATTGATTTCCATGGGAGTACTCCGCGCCCTGGGCTTGCTGATCAGACCGACATTGTGCCAGCAATGTGAACCAGAAGAAATCACACATTCTCACTTTTGGTCGTTTTCCCAACTAAACAAATAGCCGGGCGGCAGCAGGCGTGGACATCCGTGCATGCGAAGCCGACGCAGTCGACGCCGCCATGACGCTGCCTGCCAGATCGCGGCCTAGGACCTTTGTAATGGCATCGGACACGCGACGCCGCTGGGGCTGATCCGGCTGCATACGCTGCGGACGGTATATCGGAAAGTGAGGATGCCAAGGCACTGGCGGTGACGCCGTAACTGGCCAGCGGCAGTTGGCACGAAGTCGCGATGGCTTGTTGCGCCAAGCGCCGATGACCATTGAATAGCTGGTGAAGCGTTGGGCTGCTGTCCGGGCTGCGGGCGACGGAAATTGGTAGGCCTCCCCGGAGTCGAACCGGGCACCAACGGATTATGAGTTTGCCAGCAAAACCAGGTCCGTAGGTAAATCGAGGTCAGGTAAGCGTAGGTTGGTGAAGGTAATAGTATACAACGAATCAATGAGTTAGCGAAATTTA
Source organism: Massilia sp. Leaf139 (assembly GCF_001424165.1). GTDB lineage: Bacteria > Pseudomonadota > Gammaproteobacteria > Burkholderiales > Burkholderiaceae_D > Telluria. The sequence goes on along the minus strand of NZ_LMOJ01000024.1, from coordinate 6,645 downwards.
CGTAACATTGGAAAAAGCTACGAGTGTACCGCTGGTGTACCGGAGCTGCTACAGTCCTGTTGCTCACCGCCCGCGCCTATAGGCCCGTAATTAAGTTCACGTTAGTCGTTCGTGGTAAGTGCACACGGGCACGACATTGTCGCGAAGTATTGCCCGAGGTCTCTAATTTTTTATGCTAAAGCATGTTTCCCGTCGCTTACTACACAGTGTCGTTGCACTGGCAAAATTCCAATAAAGAAATATTTCGCTAAATTGCACTGGAAAGCACTTTTTTAGAGGTTTAGGCGGGCCTTGGAGTGAAGACGCTTACCTATCGGGAACAAGTAATTACTTTTAACATGCCACCCGAATTCTCGTGAGATAAGCCCCAACGCCTTGAGTGCCAGTTCCCCATGCTCTTTGACCGCAGCCGACATGCCGAAGTGATGCTGTTCGTTGCCCTTGCCGTACGAGTGAAGCCTTGCTACTGAATTGGCAAGATTTGCAATGCGTCCAATCTCATATGGTGGTTCTTCAAGTAGCGACGCAATTGCACAGAGAGTTGCACCGAGAATCGAATGACCGCCGTTCTCGCGCTAAACTAGTTATCGAAGAATGGACACTGCCATGGCGTTTCGGCGATGATTGGATAAACAGAACCAGTGTGACACAATAAGCTTTTTGACCCGAATACGCGCAGAGCACACAATGAGAACTGTAATGGACTTAAAGGTTGGTACCGTAGCGCTCGATTGGAGTAGGAACGGTCGGGGATACGATCACGGCGTGCTTTTTCAAGGTGGTGACCGGACGCGTCTCCGTCCTGACCAGATTAGCTACAATGATTATGAAGGCAACGACACAAAGATAGACCAGAGGGCGAAGGCGTTAGTCAGATCGTTGAGATCAACAGTACCCCGCCTGGAGCTTTTAGGCTACACAGTTGATACTGTTCGCAGACAATACGACGATTGTGCTGACGAGTGGTTCAAATGGAAGATGGAGCAGTTTGAATGGCTAACAAAGCAGATCATCAGGGATAATGCCCCTTCCTTACTGCCCCGTCGCCCGCTTCAATTCTTTGAGTTTATCGAATTCTTAACAAGACATCCTATACTCGCTTTGGACAATACCTTTGTACCACCTCGTGTGGATGATGAAGAACAACTTTCGCGCCGCTTCCAACTTGATCCTGCATTTGACCGCATTCCAAGTTCGGACGACCGTTTAGCGCATTCTGAAGCTAGTTACTTCAGTGCCTTGGTAAGAATTCTTCATCCATATGCTGTGCTACGAATGCTGGCATTGGTCGAGTCGAATCTCGCTGCTGACATTATATGGAATTATGGCCCAATGATTGAGAATGGATGGGCTGATGAGTCCGATTTCGAGCCAGGTGCGCGTCGTGAACATACATTTTTGATTGCTACTGAAGGTAGTTCGGATGTACACATTCTAAACCATGCACTCTCGTTGCTCACGCCAGAAGTTCATGACTTTTTTAGGTTTATAGATGTCAGCCAACGACATCCATTCTCAGGCACTGGAAGTTTAGTTAAGTTCGCCGAAGGTCTGGTTAAGATCGACTTACAGAACAAGCTTCTTGTCCTCTTCGATAATGATGCGGAAGGATGGGGAGCCTTTGGGGAAGTGCAGAGATATAAGTTGCCGCCCAACATGCGTGCGATGGTATTACCTGAACTTGATGAATTTCGTGAATTCCCAGCACTTGGCCCGCAAGGCATAATGGACGGCGACATAAACAGGCGCGCTGCCGCTATCGAATGTTACCTCGACTTGCGCCTTAAAGGAAAGCCTGACGCAAGAGTCATATGGACAAACTATAAAAAAGAACGGGAAGTGTATCAGGGAAGTTTAGAATATAAGGATACCTACACCCAAGAATTCCTTGGCCAAACTCAGCAAACACTCTTAAAAGGAAATTATGACGCGACTAAATTACACGTAGTTCTTAATCATATTTTTCGAGAATGCCAACTAATTGCTGAGACCACTGCTCCGATCGAGCAATATTGGCACTAACCATATTGTCCATCTGAATGTCAGTGCGGCATCGAATGAGCATTATACATCGCGCGCAACAGGTTCATTACTACAGTCGAAGTAACGCGATGTATAACTTACTACTGCATAAAAGCCGTTCGACTATATCCCAAGCTTGTCGTCCATTTATGCCATGGCCGTGCACTCACCGATACGTATCCTATTTCGCTTCATGAACTGCTCCATATCCGACCATGTTGAGCACAAACTCGCTATGTCAACATTCTCGCCTTCACCTTGATGAAGTTCTTCGTGAAAGTCTGGAAGTTCACAAAGCGGAACAAGACTCTCCTCAGCTTTGTACGCGCGAATAGCCTCTAAAATTTGATTATGCTTTTCAGGATTGCTGCCAGCGAGCTCTGTTAACCCTTTGATAAAACCTTGTGGATCGAATGAGTACATATGCAAGGTATCGGCGCGCGTCTTTTCTTGCCATCGCTCAAATCCGACTCCCTCAAGCGCATTCATTAAGTTGTTATTAGTAACTTCACTAACTGTTCGATTCCATCCCAACTCTGCAATGACCGATAAAAACGTTTTGCTAACGCCTGCGTAATTTACATTCCCCCCTTCTTTAACTAGCAAAGTCCGTATTTTACTTGCCGTCCACATTGAAGGAGTCACCGAAATTTGCCCAAATATTTTCTCCCGAAAATCCTCGCGCGGCTGCCTGCCGGAGAGAAAGTCAACCAGTGCCTGAAATTCGGCAGAACGCTTCCCTGATCCAGACTGGTTAATTTGCAGTAACCCGATACCACTATTACCAAAACGTGGCGCAATAAAACGCATGCAGGCGGGCTCAAAGAAGGGACTTTCGCCCTCTTGTTTAAGCCAATAGAACATTAAATCGAGTTGCGGATCTTTATAAGGATTATATTCACGATATATTTGATACAAATAGCCTTGCAACTTCGAGAGCTGCCCCTCGATATCAAATAATTCATTCACCTCGTAACTGACTTGCATTTCGGCCCGCAAACGCTCAATCATCAGCAAGCCGCTACGTATATCTCCACTAAACCCTATATACAGATTTTTATATACTCGATGCAGTTTTCGTACGCAATTAAAGTATTTTGGGGGTCGAGATTTATCTAAGTACTCAAAAGTTGCTTGAACGTCCGCGACGCATACCAATCCGTTAAAAGCAGTAGCTCCGACTAACCAGGTCAATTAATCTCTCCTTTGTGATTCCTCTTGGTCTGCAAGATTTCCGCAGCTCTGTTACAAAAGGATCAAAAATCGCTATCGATACAATATTTTATGAAATACCCGCACTAATAAGAGCGTGAACTCGACACCGCTTAACGGAAATCAAGTGTGCCAGTAAAAGCGAATCTGTAGTAAAGCAAGGTCAAGTGAGCATAGGTTGATAAAGGCAACAATATACTACGAATCAATGCAATGGCCTGGCGTGAAAACAGATCAAGAATCGCCGCCAGGTCAACCAACCTCATGGGTACGGATGTACTGATGTCCGTGCAAATGACGAACCGCATAGACTGGCGTATAAAGCAGTTTTCTCAATAACGGGTTCGGCGGTTACGCCTCCTGGAGACGGTCGGCCAATCAAGGCATCTTTGGTCTATGGTCTTGGTTTCGCCCACCTGTACCCTGCAGGCATCTAGAGCGCCTAACGGAAGTGTCCGTGAAGACTTGGGAATGCCATGATCAGCACAACGCACACGGACTTGTGTAATGCTCTAGAGCCTCACTCGTAGCGAGATTATTGGTAGTCGTCTGCTAGCCCACTACTGAACAACACTTCTGCATCTTGGGCAGCGGAAATCGCTGCGCGTACGTCTTGTCGCTTCAAATCAAGCGTGCGCAGCTTGCCCTTCACCTGAGCAATGGACTCGATCCGTCGGAAAAAATTCATATGATTCCCTGCGTACAACGCCAACCCTTGTAGCTTAGGCAATGCATCATCAAGGTGCAGCCCATGTGGGTCAATTAGGTCAACTACCGGCATGCCATCTTGCTCAGCGAAAAAAAGGAAGTCAGGCCGAACGATCCTATAATGGCCAGCTTTCTCGTACGCAATTCCGAGTGAAGATTGTCCTGGCTGCGACGGATTGCGATACCAGAATAAAAAGCCATTCCGTTTGGACTCGGCCTCCACGACCATTGGCTCCCACGTGCTCTTAAACTCAGCAGGATAGGTTCCAGCCTGATCGCATAGTAGATGCCTGTCCCAGACCGGCAAACTCTTGACCTCGTCTTTCTCGCGTACTTTAGTTGCTTCATAACGGGCTTCTGGCTTTACCAATCCCATATCTTGCGGTTCGGTACTCATTTCAATGATCTGCCGATAAGACTCCTTGCGGTCGTCGCTCAGAGCGTGAATCTGCGCCTCAAATTTCGATAGCCAAGCCTTCGCCAGCCTGTCCGCCTCTGCATCAAAATAGGCCTGCGCTTCCATCACAAGACCCAAACCAGCAACGGTTACACGGGATTCAACAATGGCTTACAAAAACGCTTCAGGGTCATCATCGCGATCAGCTATCTTGCTAGCCAGATGGTCAACATAGGATTTTGAGATTGCAGGGCTGAAGATACGCGCAGCACGACGGTAAGCATCGTCGATCACTGCCACGTCAGCATCCTCCCAAAATTGTTCCAGACTCCGGCCCTTGCCCAACATATCCGCTTTTACGGTCTTGCCCTCTACCACTAGCACCGACTGGCGCTTACCCCTGATCTTGTCTACGTTGTCTGCTTGAAATCTGTCAAGGGCCTCATGCATTTGAGAATGCGCGAAATTGCCAGCGCTGAATAGAATGCCATCGGAGGCCAACTCATGCGCCAGCGCAGTTAACCTAACTGCAGGTTTTGCACCACGCTGCGGCCGGGTCTGTGAGGGCAAGGCCTCGAATGCCTCCCACACAGTAGCAGGCACAGCAGGGTTTGGCTTCACTTCCACATAGTCAGTTAAGACGCGCCCAGGCGTTGCTGAGTCTTTCCCGGTCGTCAATTCATCAACCACCTGCTCCACGGCCTGGCGATTGAACTTTGGCAGCAGGCAGTCCACCGCATTCAAGCGGTCATTACCAGGAATCCGGCGGGCCAACGGCGAACGTACCATACGACCCAGAAGCTGTGTAATCTGGGTCTTGTCATTCACTGTGCGGAAAGAGACCATGACCTCTGCCCGTGGGCAGTCCCAGCCGGTGCTAATGGCATCCTTTGCAATCAGTACACGCACCCACTTCGATTCCTCGACGCGCTGCGGCTCGATGTAGGGCACGTCTCGGTTTCCAAAACGCTGAGTAGTGAATCGCCACGAGTTTCCTAGACACTCGCGAGCCGCTTGAAATACTGCTTTTCATACTCGACCGGCGACAAGTCATTGCTGAAGCTGTGCCGGCGCTTNTGAATCGCCACGAGTTTCCTAGACACTCGCGAGCCGCTTGAAATACTGCTTTTCATACTCGACCGGCGACAAGTCATTGCTGAAGCTGTGCCGGCGCTTCGGATTGTAAAACATCTCGATGTAATCGAAGACATCCTGCTTTGCTTCTTCTCGGGTGCCATATGTCTTGCGTCGGATTCGTTCCCGTTTCAGGAGCTGGAAGAAGCTYTCGGCGACGGCGTTATCGTGGCAGTTTCCTCGTCGGCTCATGCTTTGCTGCAGATTGTGCTGATCCAGGAAGTCGCGCCAGTCGTAACTACTGAACTGACTGCCCTGATCAGAATGCACCATCACCGTATTCTTGGGTTGCCGACGCCAGACGGCCATCAAGAGCGCAGTCATCGCAAGCTCGCGATCGATTCGAGAACTCATCGACCAGCCGACCACCTGACGCGAAAACAGGTYCAGTACAACGGCCAGATAAAGCCAGCCTTCGTAAGTGCGAATGTACGTGATGTCCGTCACCCAAACGCGGTTCGGTTCCTGTACGTCGAACTGGCGCTGTAGATGATTACGCGCCACCAGCGAAGGGGCACCGCCGCGTTTATATTTCCGCTTGGCGTAGCCGGTTTGCGAATGAATTCCGGCCGACTTCATAAGACGGTGGACGCGATTGATACCGCATTGTTCACCAAGCTCGCGCAGGTCGTCGCTGACTTTGCGATAACCGTACACGCTGCCGCTTTCCAGCCACGATTCCTTGATGGGAACCAGAAGGCGCTTGTCTTCCCTAGCACGATTGCTTTCGGGGTTCAGGCGCCAGGCATAGAAGCCACTCGGATGCACCTCAAGCACTTTGCACAGCCGGCGCACCGGGAATTGGTCCTGTAACTGAGCAATTAAGGTGTACCTTACCCGGACGTCTTGGCAAAGTACACCGCGGCCTTTTTCAATATGTCACGCTCCTCCGTGACGCGCTTCAGCTCGGCCTTCAGGCGCCGCATCTCGTCGGACCGGCTATCAGCAGCCTTTCGCTCCGCCTCGGGCACGCCGTAGCGCTTCGTCCAAGCGTACAGACTGTGGATGCTTATCCCGAGCCGTGCCGCTACTTCGCTCGCTGGGTGACCGCCCTGTGCCACCTGCTTGACCGCTGCAATCTTGAATTCCTCTGTGTACCGCTTTCCACTCATACCTTCTCCTTGTGCCCGACATTATGGCTCAGGAGTGTCTACTGAACTCGTGGCGATTCA
>NZ_LMOJ01000023.1 GCF_001424165.1 Massilia sp. Leaf139 | reverse complement strand
GATTTCTCAGGAGTCGCTCACTCAAAATACTGACCGTCATCCCATTGCTGAGACAACGTATTTCTTTTGTGTGAACATTTGATAATTTAAGTAATCAGCGACCGAAGCCACTGGCACCTTCATCAAACGCCCACACTTATCGACTGTTAATTGTTAAAGAACTTATTCGGTACTGCCTTGCTGCGTCCTGCGAATCGTTTTGTTCGTCAGCAGCAGAGGAAGAAGAGTATGAAGCAATTTCTGATTCTCGTCAACTTCTTTTTTGCTACACCGCACTGGCGCTGTCGGCCAGTTTGNAATTGTTAAAGAACTTGTTCGGTACTGCCTTGCTGCGTCCTGCGAATCGTTTTGTTCGTCAGCAGCAGAGGAAGAAGAGTATGAAGCAATTTCTGATTCTCGTCAACTTCTTTTTTGCTACACCGCACTGTCTGCGGCTCTCGTTCCCACCTCAACTACTTGATTTCGTTGTCGTTTTCGCGAGGAGGCGAATTATAGCGAACCCCGGCCGGGCTTCGCAAGTGCTTTTTTGCGGCCGGGGTTTTGCCTGTACAACAGCGGCTTAGTCGGCCTTCAGGCTGATCGGCTGGTAGTTCGGATCGGCCTTGATCTTCTCTTCCGTGAACGGCAGCACCGGCCATTCCTTGCGCGAGTAGACATTGGTCTGATCCGCGTAATACGGCGACTTCGGATCGGTCGACTGGCCATAGGTCAGCATGGCCTGGGCCACCGGGCCGGCGTCGTCGAAGGTCACCGTCTGTATATAGCTCTGCCCCCAATACACGCCGTTATAACCGGTAGCGGTCAAGCCGCTGCGCATGGTGAGCGAGTTATACGAGCCGTCGATATTGCCAATGCCGCCGTGCAGCGGGATGCGCACGCCGTTCCTGGTCTCGGTCTGGTAGTCGCCCAGCCTGCCGTCGAACGGGATATTCAGGCCCTGCAGCTTGAGCGCCGCATTCTTGAGGGCGGCAAGCATGGCTGGCATGGCGGCCGGCGCCACGCCATTCGGCGTATTCACCGGATCGGCCGGGTTGAACGGCACCGCCCATTTATTGGGAATGACGGCGGCGCTGTTCCAGAACTCGCGGAACAGCACGGCGCCGCGGCTGTCGACGTTCACGCGGCGATCCCAGGCAGCCAGGGCCGTGCAAGCCTGCACCAGGACGGCGTCGCCGCTGGCCTGGCAGGCCGGCAGCAGTTCGGGCAGCACTAGCTCGGCCGCATACAGGCGATTGGCGAAGGCCAGCGCCTGCATATCGGGCAGACCGATCTTTTTTGTCTGCGCCAGCTCCTCGAACTGCTTGAAACCGATCCGCGTGCGCAGGCTCTGCTCGACACCGACGCGGCCGTACAGCGGCGAATAGCCGAGCGGCGCCGGGCCGGTCAACAGGGCCTTGGGATTGTTCAGCCAATAGCTGTCGTTCGAATTGCCGACATAATCGGTGCGGATCGTCCAGGGCCCGTTGGCCGCCGAATAAATCCCGGCCGGGGCATTCGCATCCTGGCCCCAGGCGCAGCTGCTGCGCGAGCCGTCGAACAGCAGCGCCGCCTGCAGCAGCAAACACCCATTGGCGAACTTTTGTGCACCCATGTGCGGCACCACGCTGGCGTCGGCAAACAAGACATTGCCGTCACGGTCGGCCGCCAGCGTATTCACCCAGGGCAGCCCGATCGTCTTGTCGAGCGCGGCTTTGAGCGCCTGCACGGTATTCGCGCGGCCGATGCCCAGCCATTGCTCGAGCATGCGCGTGTTGTTGCGGTTCGGGTCGGCCAGCACATAGGCCGCGCTTGCCGTCCAGGTCATGCCCGCCTCCGGCTTGACGATCACCGCGCCCTGCTGGCTGAACCAGAAAGTCTTAGTGCGCTTGGCGAGCGTACCGTCGGCCTGCAGCAGGTCGACCGACACCGTTTTAAAGCTCATCTTGTTCGGCACGCCATCATAGAGGTAGGTGGTGCCGCTGCTGTCGGCCGGGTCGAGCGCCAGGCGGAAGGTCGTGAAGTGGATCGCGGTGGTGACCGTATGGCTCCAGGCGACGTCCTTGTTAAAGCCGATCACGACGGCTGGAATCCCGCCGATGATCACGCCCATCGCATCATAGCTGTTCGGCACGGTCAGGTGGGCCTGATAAAAACGGTCGGCCGAGGTCCACGGATAGTGGGGGTTCCCCAGCAGGAGGCCGCGGCCGGAGGCGGACAGCTCCTTGCCGACAGCGAGCGCGTTGCTGCCGATCCCTTGCTGATTGAGTTTATCCAAGCGCGCCAGCAGGAAGCCCGGGTCGAACTTGCGCGGGCTGTGCGCGGCGAGGCTGGCGGGGGCACCTGCCACCCGTCCGGCGGCCACGAATTCTCGTGCGAACACCTGGCCCGTCGCGTGCAGGGCCTTTTCGGCCATGATCAGGTACATGTCGTCGACCGTGATCGGACGCACCCACTTGGCGTTGTTGCAGGCGGCCGGATACAGGCCGGCGAAGGCTTTCACGTAGCGGTTATAGCCTTCGACATAGCCTTCGACCAGCTCGCGCGGCTCGGCCGACCCGGCGGCATAGCTGGCACGCAGCTGCTCGATGTCGAGATAGCCCTTGAAGAAGAAGTCGCTGTCCTCGTTCTTCAGATCCATAAAACCGCTGGCGGCGCCGTATTCGTCGCCGGTGCGCTGGGTCGCGCGCGCTTCCCCGCCGAAGAACTGGGAACGCTCGCCGCGCACCGTCAATACGGTATCGGCGAACATGCAGACATTGTCCTGGGCATAGGCATAGGCCAGTCCGTAGCCGAGGCTGCGGAAGTCCTTGGCGCGCACGTGCGGTACGCCATAGGTGGTGCGGGCGACGTCGACTTCGATGCGGGATGCGGTGGCGACCGGCGGCGGCGCCGTCGTACCGGGACTGTCGGCATCGTCACTGCTGCTGCAACCGACAAGGGCCAGGGCAAGCATGGCGGCGAGACCGGACGCACGTAGCGAGGGAAAAGAGGTGGATTGCAGTTGCTGACGTTTCATGTGGACGCTTTCTGCGGCTGTGCGCGTGGCGAATGAAAGACAAACTGGATTCCCGCCAGGACAATGCGCGACGGGAGATACAGTGTAACTACAGCAACTGCTTTTTTACCTATCGAAACTGATGGGTACGCAAAAAAAGCGACGGAAAAGAAAAAAGCCCACCAGCGACGCTGGTGGTTCACACTGGTTGCAGCACTATCATCGGCGCAAAGTCGTTTCACGGTCCTGTTCGGGATGGGAAGGGGTGGGACCGACTTGCTATGGTCATCAGGCATAACTTGCTGGGATGCTGTTCCACAACGGGGCAACAACTCCCTGAATTCCGGGGCGTATTCTAACAGGCAACTTCCCAAAGCGCCAGCACGGATTGGAGCGCCAGCGCGTAAAATGGCCCCTTTGCCCGAACGCTTCCCGCCATGACCATCCTCCTGTCCACCCTGAACGCCCGCTATGCCCACGCATCCCTGGGCCTGCGCTACCTGCTGGCGAACATGGGCCCGCTCGGCCCCGACACGCGGATCCAGGAATTCGTCATCGGCGCCAAGACCACCGAAGTGGTCGAGCGCCTGCTGGCCCAGCATCCGCGCATCATCGGTTTCGGCGTCTATATATGGAATGTCGAGGAAACGACGCGGGTGGTCGCGATGTTGAAACGGATCGCGCCCGACGTCAAAATCATCCTGGGCGGCCCGGAAGTGTCCTTCGAGACCGACGAGCAGGCGATCGTGAAACTGGCCGACTACGTCGTCACCGGCTGGGGCGAAATCACCTTTCCACAGCTGTGCGCCCAGATCCTGAACGGCCCCCAGCCCCTGATGAAGGTGCACGCCGGCGTGCAGGCGCCGATGGCCGAGATCGCCCTGCCCTACGCTTTGTATAGCGACGAGGACATCGCCCACCGCACTTTATATGTGGAAGCCTCGCGCGGCTGCCCCTTCAAATGCGAGTTCTGCCTGTCTTCGCTCGACAAGACCGCCTGGCCCTTCCCGCTGGAGAGTTTTCTCGCGCAGATGGAGGATTTATATGCACGCGGTGCGCGACTCTTCAAATTCGTCGACCGTACCTTCAATCTGAACGTGAAGACCAGCATGAAGATCATTCAGTTCTTCCTCGATAAACTGGAAGCGGCCCCGGACGACCCGGTGTATGCCCACTTCGAGCTGGTGCCGGATCACCTGCCGGAAGCCTTGAAGGAGATGATCGCGCGCTTCCCGGCCGGCGCCTTGCAGTTCGAGATCGGCATCCAGAGTTTCAATCCCGAGGTGCAGGCCCTGGTCAGCCGGCGCCAGGACAACGCCAAGGCGGCGGACAACATCCGCTGGCTGTGCCAACACTCGCAGGCCCACCTGCATGTCGACCTGATCGCGGGCCTGCCGGGCGAGGACATCGCCAGCTTCGCGCGCGGCTTCGACCAGCTGGTCAGTCTGGGCGCGCACGAGATCCAGTTCGGCATCCTGAAACGCCTGCGCGGCACGCCGATCATCCGCCATACCGAGTCCTACAAGATGGTGTACGACCCGTATCCGCCCTACACCGTGCTGGCCACCAGCCTGATCGACTTCCCGACCATGCAGCGCCTGGTGCGCTTCGCGCGCTATTGGGATCTGGTGGCGAACTCGGGGCGCTTCGCCAACACCATCCACGAACTGCTGGGCGTGCGCCCGTTCGAGAACTTCATGGCCTTCTCGGACTGGATTTATACCAAAACCGACGCCACCCACCGCATCGCCCTCGACCGCCTGGCCAAGCTGGTGGCCGAGTGGCTGCAGGTGACCGGCATGGAACGCGAACGGGCACTGGCCCTGGTCGCCAGCGATTACGCGGGCGGCATCGACGGCGCGCATAAGAAAGCAGCTGCGGCGAACGCGGGCACGGTGGCGGCGCCCGCCAGGCAGGTGCGCCACCTGGCGGCCTGAGCACGCTAGATCCGCTTGAATGGCAGAGACGGCGAATTCCTTTTACACTGCAACAATGCAGATTGAAAATACGCCAACATTGACCATCGAACAGGCTGCCAGCGGTGCAGGGCAGTCCGTCATGGCAAGCGGCGTCTGGCAGGTGCATGCGCTGAGCCAGAAGGGCATGCTCAAGGGGATCAACCGCACCCTGCTCGCACTTAAGAAGAAACCGAACCTGGCCTGGGATCTAACCGGCGTGGCCAGCATCGACCACATCGGCGCCCAGCTGCTCTGGAACGCCTGGGGCAAGAAGCGCCCCGCCTCGTTGGCCCTCGATCCGCGCCAGGAAGAGCTGTTCGCCCGCATCGAGAAGGCCAGCCACCACACCCTGCCGCGCACCCGGGTCAGTCCGCTGAACTGGATCATCGTGCTCGGCGCCGGCCTGCTCAGCTTTTTCGAGCACCTGCACGGCTTCGTCGAACTGATCGGGCGCCTGATACAGGATCTGGGCCGCTTCATCCGGCGTCCGAACACGGGGCCGTGGCGCGAGATCTCGGCCAACATCTACCACTCCGGCTTCCAGGCGCTCGGCATCACGGCGCTGGTCGGCTTCCTGATCGGCGTCGTGCTGTCCTATCTGTCGGCGCAGCAGCTGAGCCAGTTCGGCGGCGACATCTACCTGGTCAACATCCTCGGCATGAGCGTGGTGCGCGAGCTGGGGCCGTTGCTGGCGGCGATCCTGGTGGCGGGCCGCTCCGGATCCTCGATCACGGCGCAACTGGGCGTCATGAAGGTGACGGAAGAACTCGACGCCATGCTGGTGATGGGCATCTCGCACGGCTATCGCCTGATCATGCCCAAGGTGGTGGCGCTGGCCATCTCGATGCCCTTATTGGTGGTGTGGACGGACGCCATGGCCCTGATCGGCGGCATGGCCTCGGCCAAGATCGAACTCGGGCTGTCCTTCCGCTACTTCCTGCACAAGCTGCCGGACGCGGTGCCGCTGGTGAACTACATCATCGGCTTATTAAAAGGGATGACCTTCGGCGTGCTGATCGCGCTGGTGTCCTGCCACTTCGGCCTGCGCATCAAGCCGAATACGGAAAGCCTGGGACGCGGCACGACGACCTCGGTGGTGACCGCGATCACGGTCGTGATCCTGGCCGATGCCGTGTTCGCGATCATCTTCAGCGGCGTGGGGTTCTGATGATTGATGCGATCAAGCGCCCGCCCCAGCAGCTCAACCGCAAGCCCGAGGAAGACGTCGGCCCGCCGGTGGTCGAGATCCGCGGCCTGTGGACGAAGTTCGGCAAGACCGTCGTGCACCAGGATCTGAACCTGGAAATCTATTCGGGCGAGATCCTGTCGATCGTGGGCGGTTCGGGTACCGGTAAAACCGTGCTGCTGCGCCAGATGCTGGGGCTGGAACACCCGTCGCGCGGCTGCGTGCGCGTGTTCGGCGAGGACATCAGCGAAGCCGGCCCCGAGCAGCTGCAGCGCATGCGCAACCACTGGGGCATGCTGTTCCAGCAAGGCGCGCTGTATTCGGCGCTGACCGTGTTCGACAACATCGCCCAGCCGATGCGCGAACTGCGCGCCCTGCCCGAGGACGTGATCCGCGACGCCGTGCTGCTGAAGATGGAGATGGTGGGCCTGGGCATCGAGCACGCCAATAAAATGCCGGCGGATCTGTCGGGGGGGATGACCAAACGCGCGGCCCTGGCACGCGCGCTGGCGCTGGAACCGCGGCTGCTGTTCCTGGACGAGCCGACCGCGGGCCTCGACCCCGATGCGTCGGACGCCTTCGTGACGCTGATCCAGGCCCTGCACCGGGAACTGAAACTGACTGTGGTGATGGTCACCCACGACCTCGATACGCTGTTTGCGCTGTCCTCGCGCATCGCCGTCCTGGCCGAGAAGCACGTGCTGGCGGTAGGCCCGTCGCGCGACGTGCTGCGGGTGAACCATCCGTTCATCAAACAATTCTTCCTTGGCGGGCGCGGCCAGCGGGCACTCGAAGTGCTTGATGAACGCGATGAGGAACGCGACGAAGCAATCGAGGAAGAACCGAAGGAGTGACATGGAAAACCGATCGTATGCATTGATGACGGGCGTCTTCACGATCGCCCTGCTGGTGGCGACCGTCTTGGTGGGCCTCTGGCTGAACCGCGACAAGACCGAACTGTCGCCCTACGAGATCGTCACCACCCAGTCGATTCCGGGTCTGAACCCGCAGGCCACGGTGCGCTACCGCGGCCTGGAAGTGGGCCGCGTCGACGAGATCGTGTTCGATCCGAAGGTAACCGGCCAGATCCTGATCCGCCTGTCGGTCGAGGAAGGTTCGCCCGTCACCACCACCACCTTCGCCTCGCTCGGCTACCAGGGCGTGACCGGCATCGCCTTCATCCAGCTCGACGACGACCGCACCGGCTCGCCCCTGCTGAAGACCGATCCCGAGCACGTGGGCCGCATTCCGCTGCGTCCGGGCCTGCTCGACCAGCTGGAAAAGCGCGGCATCGCCATCCTCGACCGCACCGAGCAGATCACGAACCGCCTCAATGCGCTGGTCAGCGACGAGAACCAGAAGATCATCATCGGCGCCTTCGACAACATCGGCAAGGCGGCCGCCGCCTATGGCGAGATCCCGGAAGAACTGGGCCCGACGATCGACCGCATGCCGGCGCTGGCCGACAAGATCGACCGCAGCCTGACTTCCTTCGACACCTTCGCCGCCAGCGCCACCACGACGGTGCGCAACTACGACCAGCTGGCCACCACGCTGCAGGCGCCGGACGGCCCGATCAACCGCCTGAACGGCGCCATCGGCTCGCTGCAGGGTGTGACCAGCGACCTGGAAGCGGAAACCCTGCCGCACCTGACCCGCATGACGGACGAAGCGCGCACGGCGCTGCGCTCGGTGCGGCGCACGGCCGATTCGCTGTCGGATCGTCCGCAGAGCATCCTGTTCGGCAATCCGAACGTCCAACCCGGCCCCGGCGAGCCGGGCTTCGTCGCCCCGACCAAATGAGGACTATGTTGACCACTTCCCTGCACCGCTTCCTCGGCGCCGCCGGCCTCGCCCTCGCACTGGGCGCCACCGTCGCCGGCTGCGCCTCGAACAAGAATACCGGCGCCACCACCCAGTTCGACTTCGGCCCGCTGGGCACCCCGGCCGCGCAAGTAGCGCAGGCTCCGCTGGCCGCCATCATCGTGATGGATGCGACCGGCTCGCCGACCTTCGAGAACGAGCGCATGGTCTACCGCTTGAACTACAACGACCCGCTGCAGGCGCGCACCTATGCCAACAGCCGCTGGAGCGCGAATCCCCTGCTGCTGGTGACGCAGCGTTTGAAATCGCGCCTGGCCCAGGCCGGCGTGAAGGTGCTGTCGGCAACCGATTCGAGCACCAACATCCCGATCCTGCGCATCGAGATCGACGACTTCTCGCACGCGTTTTCCAGCACCACGGCCAGCGAAGGCCAGCTCATGCTGCGCGCCTCGCTGTTCAACGGCCACACCCTGCACGACCAGAAGACGTTTACGCGCGCCACCGCGGCAACGAGCGCCGACGCGGCCGGCGGCGCGCGCGCCCTGGCGGCCAGCACCGACGCCGTCGCCGCCGAGCTCATTGCCTGGATGACGGGCTTCGACAACCGCAAACGATGACCGCAGTGAAGCAGCACGCGAATGGGCACGACGCCGGGCACGACGCGGCAGGACAGGAGGCGCCGCGCCGCGGCTCGCCTGTCGCCCGCGCGGCGCTGCTCGCCTACCTGCTGCTGATCGTCTACGCCAGCTGGTATCCGTTCACGGGCTGGCGCAGCAACGGCCTGCCGCTGCTCTCGTTCATGAATCTGGTCAAGCAGCGCTACTGGACGGGCTTCGACGTGATGGTCAACGTCGTCGGCTATGTCCCGCTCGGCATCCTGCTGGTGCTGGCGCTGTATCCGCTGGTGCGCGGGGTATGGGCCGCGCTGCTGGCGACGCTGTTCGGCTTCCTCGTCACCGGCACCATGGAGACGGTGCAGAACTTCCTGCCCAGCCGCGTGCCCTCGAACCTGGATCTGTTCACGAATGCGGCCGGCTGCTTCGTCGGCGCCTGCATCGGCCCCTTCATGGCGAGAAGCCTGCTCGACCAGGGCCGCCTGTACCGCCTGCGCAAGCGCTGGTTCGCCCCGCACGCCAGCCAGGGCCTGGTGCTGCTCGCGCTATGGCCGCTGGCGCAGATCTATCCGCAAAGTTTTTTATTCGGCCATGGCCAGGTGCTGCCGATCATCTCGGGCTGGCTGTCCAGCTGGTTCGAGACGGACATCGACCTGATCGCCATGCTGCGTCCGGGCCCGGCGATGAGCGTCGAGCAGTACTGGCTGTCGGAAACGATCATCACCGCCTGCGGCATGACCGGCGCCGCGCTCACTTTGCTCTGTTTGCTGCGCCGGGGCGCGCCGCGCTATACCCTGATGCTGCTGATGCTGGCCGCCGCGCTGGTGATGAAGACCCTGGCCAGCTCGCTGCTGTTCCGGCCCGATAACGCCTTCGTCTGGGTGACGCCGGGCGCCGAAGGCGGCTTCCTGATTGGCCTGATCATGCTGGCGGGCCTGGCCTTTGCGCCGCAGATCGCCCAGCGCCGGCTGGCGGTGGTCACCCTGGTGCTGAGCCTGATCGTGGTGAACACGATTCCGGCGAACCCGTATTTCACGCTGACTCTACAAGGCTGGGTGCAGGGCAAATTCCTGAACTTTAATGGGGCGGCCCAATTCTTGTCCTTGCTGTGGCCGTTTTTTGCGCTGTGGTTCCTGCTTCTTCCTTCCCATAAACTGAATCGCGGCTAGGAACACGTAGAATGGCGGCTAATCACGTCACATAGCGAGAACGACATGAGCGACAACAAACCGTTTTACGAACACCACGTATTCTTCTGCATGAATGAGCGCGATGGCGATAACTGCCGCCAGAGCTGCGGCAAGGCCGGCGCGATCGCGCAAAAGCACGCCAAGAAGCGCATCAAGAAACTCGGTCTGAGCGAGCCGGGCAAGGTGCGCATCAACCAGGCCGGCTGCATGGAACGCTGCGAAGAAGGCCCGGTGCTGGTGGTCTACCCGCAGGGCACCTGGTACACCTATGTCGATACCGACGACATCGACGACATCATCGACACCCACATCCTCGGCGGCCAGGTCGTCGAACGCCTGAAAATCTGACGCTTCACCTTTTACTGCACCATGAACAAGTTTTCGAAACGTTTTACCCTCGACGGCCCCGCCGGCAAGATGGAATGCATGCTCGACCTGCCAGAAGGCGCGCCGCGCGGCATCGCCCTGGTAGCGCACCCGCACCCGCTTTATGGCGGCACGATGGAAAACAAGGTCACGCAAACGCTGGCGCGCACCTTCGTCACGCTCGGCTACGCGACGGCCCGTTTCAATTTCCGCGGCGTCGGCCAGTCCGAGGGTGAACACGACCGCGGCCATGGCGAAGTCGACGACATGGCCTTCATGCTGGACTACATGCAGTCGCAATACCCCGGCCTGCCGGTGGCGCTGTCAGGCTTTTCCTTCGGCACCTTCGTGCAGTCGCAACTGCATGCGCGCCTGGTCAACGAAGGCAAACCGGACGCCATCGAGCGCATGGTGCTGGTCGGTACCGCCGCCGGCAAATGGCCATTGCCGAGCGTGCCGGAAGACACGATCCTCATCCATGGCGAGCTGGACGACACCATTACCCTGCAAATGGTGTTCGACTGGGCACGCCCGCAGGAAATCCCGGTGATCGTGATTCCAGGCGCGGATCACTTCTTCCACAAGCGTCTCAATCCGATCAAAAATCTTGTCGTGCAGATGTGGCGGCGTGACAATTGACGGGTTACAGTCTAGCCGCACTGGCCTATAATTAAGCACTTCATCGATTCCATGCCGGTGGGCAATATTCTTTTGACACCCATCGGCATCCGCACCACCCCTACTGACTTACATTTAGCTCCCATGAAAAAACTGATTGCGGCCGTGGCCGCCAGCCTGCTGATGATGTCGGCGGGCGCGCAAACCGTGCCTGCCCCATCGATCGCGGCGAAATCGTGGCTGCTGCTCGACGCCACCAGCGGCCAGGTCATTGCGGCCCAGGATCCGAATGCGCGCATCGAGCCCGCCTCGCTCACCAAGGTCATGACGGCCTACGTTGTCTTCGGCGCCATCCGCGACAAGAAGCTGGCCCTGAACACGATGGTGAATGTGTCGACCCGTGCGTGGAAAGTCGATTCGAGCAGCTCGAAGATGTTCATCGACCCGGCCACCCCGGTCAGCGTGGACGACCTGCTGCACGGCCTGATGGTGCAGTCGGGTAATGACGCCGCCGTCGCCCTGGCCGAAGCGGTCGCCGGCGACGAAGGCACCTTCGTCGTGCTGATGAACCGCGAAGCCCAGCGCATGGGCCTGAAAAACACGAAGTTCGCCAACCCGCACGGCCTGCCGAGCCCGGACAACTACTCGACCGCGCAGGATCTGGCGCAGCTGGCCACCAATGTGATCCGCGACTTCCCCGAGTTCTACAAGATCGACTCGGTCAAGCAGTTCACCTACAACAAGATCACCCAGCAGAACCGCAACCGCCTGCTCTGGCTCGACCCGACCGTCGACGGCATGAAGACCGGCCACACCGAATCCTCGGGCTACAGCATGATCGCCTCGGCACGCCGTCCTAACGGCGCTTCGGGCCAGCGCCGCCTGATTTCCGTCGTCTCGGGCGCCAGCTCGGACGCGGTGCGTACCCAGGAAAGCCAGAAGCTGCTGAACTGGGGCTTCCAGAATTTCGATACCGTGAAGCTGTATTCGAAGGGCCAGGCAATTGCCACCCCGGAAGTGTGGAAGGGTTCGCAGGGCAGCGTCAAAATCGGCTTCACCAACGACGTGCTGGTGACGGTGCCGAAGGGCGTGGCCGGCAAACTGAAACCTGTGCTCGAGCGCAAGGATCCGCTGGTCGCCCCACTGCCGCGCAACGGCCGCGTCGGCACCCTGCGCATGATGGTCGACAACAAGCCGCTGCTGGTGCTGCCGGTGGTCGCGCTGGAAGAAGTGCAGGAAGCGAGCATCTTCGGCCGCGCCTGGGATTCGCTGCGTTTGATGATCAAATAAGCGTTTTATACGCTCCAACGATGCCCGCCCGGTGTATGCCCAGCGGGCATTTTTATTTGCACTATATTGGTGCAAATTATTGGCGGTAGGGTGGTCGGCTCCGCCCTGCAATCTGCGATCACGCTGCGTGGACGCCGCCCACGCGTTCAGCCGTCCGGTGAAACCTCGCGACATATCACCTGCTTGTTGAACGCGTGGGCGGCGCATGGGCCGCCGGCTCGCATGTTTCGTGGTGGAGCCGACCACCCTACCGCTGCTGCGCGAACGCAAATCCATGCGCGGCTATAATGCCTTGTTACTTTTCAAGCAAACAAGCCGCCATGACCGCTCTCCCCTCCTGCCCCCGCACCGTCACCCGCCCTGGCGGCCTCGAACTGTCGCGCGTGATCGCCGGCATGTGGCGCCTGGGCGAGTGGGACATGTCGGTGCAGGGGCGTGTCGGCTTCATCGAGGAGTGCCTCGCACTCGGCGTGACCAGCTTCGACCATGCCGACATCTACGGCAACTACAGCGTCGAGGGCTTGTTCGGCGCAGCCCTGCGTGCCCAGCCCGGGCTGCGCGAACGGATGGAAATCGTCAGCAAGTGCGGCATCAAACTGGTGTCGAACCAGCGTCCGGCGCATAGGATCCAGCATTACGACACGAGTTTCGAGCACATCGTCGCTTCCTGCGAGGAATCGCTGCGCCAGCTCGGCACGGACTACCTCGACCTGTTGCTGATCCACCGCCCCGACCCGCTGATGAACTTCGACGAGGTTGCCGAAGCCTTCGTGCGCCTGCAGCAGGCGGGCAAGGTGCGCCATGTCGGGGTGTCGAATTTCACGCGGCACCAGTTCGAGTCGCTCAACCGGCGCGTGCCGCTGGCGACGAACCAGGTCGAATTTTCGCCCTTGCACACGGCGCCGCTGTTCGACGACACCTTCGATGGCCTGCAGGATCTGGGCATCGCGCCGATGATCTGGTCGCCGCTGGGCGGCGGGCGCCTGTTCAGCGCGGAGGACGCCCGCAGCGCCGCCCTGCGCGCGACCATCCAGACCATCGCCGACCGCAGCGGTCAGTCGTTTGCGAGCGTCGTGTTCGCCTGGATCATGGCGCTGCCGAGCCGGCCGATGCCGCTCACCGGCAGCGGCAAGATCGCCTCGATCGCCGCGGCGGTGGCCGCCACCGGCTTTACGCTCGCACGCAGCGACTGGTTCGAGATCTTGCGCGCGGCGCGCGGTCACGAAGTAGCTTGAGGCGAGCGATGGCAAGCGACCCGGTCAGAATCGTCGAGGGCACTGCGCTGACGGCCCAGCAAAAGAAGGATTTGTTGAACCGCCTGGCCCGCATCGAAGGCCAGCTGCGCGGCGTGCAGAAATTGATTGCGCTGGCATCGGAACCGGCCGACTGCGAGGCGGTGGCGCAGCAGATGGCGGCGGCGAGAAAAGCGCTCGACCGCTCCTTTGTGCAACTACTCACGGCCACCGTCGTGACCCACAGCGAGGGCGCCGCCGATCTCGACGACGCGCGCGCGGTGGCGGCGCGGCTGGCCGCGCTGCTCGACAAGTTCGCCTGAAACTTAAACTTCTTCCTCGTCCGCGTATACGACCGGCGGCGCAATCCCGCGCCAGCCGGTGCGCCATGCAATGTTCAGCAGCAGCGTGGCGCAGATGTACAACAGGAAGAACAACACGAAAAAGCGCGTCTGCAGTATGAGCAGGAGCAGAACGGCGACGCCGATCACGACTAACATGCCTTTGCTCAGGCGTTGCTTGCTGCTAGGAAAGCGTACGGTGGACACCATCAAGGTGCCGACGGCAACCATCAGCGCCATCACGGCAAAGGCTTGCGTCATGTTCACGACCGGATCGGGCCAGGCCACCACCACCGCGGCCACGCAGGCGGCGCCGGCGGTGATCGGCATGCCGACGAAATAGCGAGGATCGGTGCGGCCGACCGAAATATTAAAACGGGCCAGGCGCAGCGCGCCGCAGGCGACGAAGATGAAGCAGGCCAGGCCACCCATGCGCACGATGGTGGGATGTGCGGCGCTCATCTGGGCGAAGCCGTAGCAGTACAGCAGCAGACCAGGGGCGCAGCCGAAGTTCATGACGTCGGCGATCGAATCGAGCTGGACGCCGAAGTCGGACTGGGTGTTGGTGGCGCGGGCGACAAAACCGTCGAGCGCGTCGAACACGCCGGCCAGCACCAGCAGGATGGCCGCCAGGCGGAAGTCTCCCGGCGCGCCGACCTGGGCGTTGTCGACCGAGATGACGATGCTGCCGAAGCCGCAGGCAATCGACAGCAGGGTGACAAAACTCGGCAGAGCGAACTTGGCGCGCGCGAGGCGCGCTGGGCGGGAGGGGTTCAATTCGGATCCGGGCAAGAGAATGATGACCTATTTTACAGTGCGCCCGCGCCCGGTCGCGCACGAACCCAAGCGTCGTGCATATTTGATTTGCCCTAGAATGTGCCCTTACGATGTTGATTTGAATCAGGAGTAAACGGATGAGCGAACTGCTTCGCGCGAGAATGGTGGTGGCGGGCTGCGTGACCGCCCTGGCCCTGGCTGCCTGTGGCGGCGGGGGCGGTGGTGGCGGCAGCGCGGATCCGGTTCCGGTCGCTACCACGCCACCGGTCGTGTCCCCGCCCCCAGCCGTGCCCGCCACGCCCGATCCGCTGACGCCGCCACCGCCGACACCTGAAACCCCGGTCACGCCCGCCGTGCCGGGCGCGCCCACCGCCACCGGCAATATCGCGGTCGATGGCCGCAACTGGCTCAATTTCCGCCGCGGCCAGGTCGGCATGTCGACGCTCACGCAAAACCGCGAGATCGACATCGCCGCCCAGAAACACTCCGAATACCAGAGCCTCAACAACACGATCACCCATGACCAGATCGTGGGCCGGCCGGGATTCACCGGCGTCGACGTCAGCGCGCGCCTGGCCGCCGCCGGCTACCAATTCAACACCAGCGCCTCGCGCGCATTCGGCGAAGTCATCTCCGCCGCCGGCAACGGCTCGGGCCAGTACATGGCCGAGGAACTAATTACAGCGGTCTACCACCGCTTCGTCATCTTCGAACCGGTGTTCAAGGAAATCGGCACGGGCGCGGCCACTACCAGCGCCGGCTATAACTATTTCACGGCCAATTTCACCGCGAATAACGGCTACGGTGTCGGCATCCTCGGCGGCGACGTCGCGGTATGGCCCTTCAGCGGCCAGACTGCCGTACCGCGCAACTTCTTCAGCAACACCGAAACGCCCGACCCGGTTCCCGACCGCAATGAAGTCGGCTATCCGGTCAGCGTGCATGCGAACATCGACCTCACCATCCGGGTGACGACGTTCACGATCCGTCCCCGTAACGGCGCCGAGCTGCCGGTGCGCCTGCTGAGCAATGCAAACGACAGCCATACCGGACGTTCCTCGGCCGCGATCGTGCCGCTGGCGCCGCTGGCGGCGAACACGGTGTACGACGTCAGCTTTACCGGTTCGACCAACCTCATCAGCGGCGGCACCGTCCTCAGCAGCACGCCGGTCGCGCGTACCTGGTCGTTCACGACCCGCTGAGCGGATGACCCGGCACGACAGCCTGCCCCCTTCTCCAAACACGCCGCAGCCGGCGCCGCTTCCCGAGCCGATCATCGATCTCGAGGCCGGCGTCGAGCGCATGATGGGCAACCGCGCCCTCTACTTGCGCGTGCTGGCACGCTTTCGCAGCGATTACCGCGACGCCGTTGCCCCCATCCGGGAAGCGCTTGCCGCCGGCGAGCACAATTTGGCGCGGCGCCTGGCCCATACCATCAAGGGTGCGGCCGGCATGATCGACGCCCCTGCCCTGCACGGCGCTGCGCTGGCGCTGGAAGATGCGGTACACGGCGCGCGCGATCCGGCGCCGCTCCTGCAGCAACTCGACGCGGCGCTGGCGGCCGTGCTGCGCGTACTCGACGGAATGGATCTGACTGCGCCGGCCGCGGCGCCACCCACCCCGGTGGCCACTGGCGACGCACGCGCACAGCTGCGCGTCATGCTCGACATCGGCGACGGCGCGGCGCTCGAATTGGTCGCGGCCGCGCAGGGCGAACTGAGCGGGTATCTGGGAGAGCGGGAGTATGCGGTCTTGCGCGCGGCGGTCTCGGACTTCGAGTACGAACGCGCGCTGGAAGTGCTCGACCGATCCGGGCGGAGCGGTCAGGAGTAAATCAAATCGGGAACCGCGCGCGTGGAGCGTATGAAAAAATCGTCAGGGCAAGGCGCATCGGCGAAGACAGTACAACGGTATGGCGAGGCGATGCAACGCAGCCATGGCGATTTTTTCACACGCTCTCAGCGCGTGTATTCGGCTTCCTCGTCGAAGGCGTCGGTGCAGTCCTTGCCGCAGAAGCGGCGCACGCTGTCGACCGGTTTGTCGCAGTACCAGCATGACCCTTTCGGCGGCAGGCTGACCCGCGACGGCCTGGTCTGGGCTGACACGGCGGGCGGCGATTCCGATGCCGCACCGTCGCTCATCACACTGTCTTGTATCGTTTCCAAGGTCTACCCCCTACCGGCAGCACGTCAATTCGTCAAGCAAGATTACTGTAGTGGAACATTCCAGGCATGAGCAATCGCAATGGGGTGTTCCGGTGCTGCAGCGCTGCCACAGCCGTTCTGGAGATCCAGTGTGCGCCCAACCCGGCGCTGCCGCAACGCCGTATTACGCGCATTGCACCCGTTGCGGCACGTCTGCAACAGATCGTCAGCCGGCGCGGCGGCAGCCGTGAAAGGCGATGTCAGCTGCGGAAATCATAGCAGTATCGATAACGCAATCCGGCGCCCATCCAATCGTGCGGCGCGCTTTATCGGGGCATTTTGTAACAGGATGCAAGCCTGCTACAGACCGGTCACGGCCGCGGCGCCGGCTCCAGCGAGACGCGCAGCCCGGTCGCGGTGGTGGCGATCCGGGTCGGCACATACTGCACGCCGGCATAGCGCAACTCGTCCATGCGGAAGCTGTAGACCGGAATATCGAGGATCGCCTGGTCGAGCAGGCCGTTCGCCGCGCGCGACAGCTGGCGGCTGACCGACTCGTCGAGCCCGCTGATGGCGAAACGCTCCAGGCGCGGCTCGGCGAGATAAACACCATTTTTCGCCTGGTCGACGTACAGGCGGCCCGAGAAGGCCAGGCTGCCGGACAGCGGATTGCGCAGGAAAGATTGGGCCACGCTGGCATCCATGCTGAGCGCGACGCGGTCGCCCGGCAACACACTCAGTTGCGGACGCGAGAGGCGCAGGTCGAACAGTTCAAGCAAGCGGTTGTCCATGGGGAAGCGGCGGTCGAGGCTGGCCTGCAGTTTCGACAGCGGCAGGTCGACTTCGCGGGGGCCGAGGATGCTGGCGCAGGAGCTGAGCGTCGCGGCGACGGCCAGGCTTGAAGCGATGAGGAAGACGCGCCGCGCGCGGAAGGTGTGTTGGTCAGCCATGCTCGCTCCTTGGGTTCGGGCTCAAGGGTAGCATGGGCTGGCGGAACCGATGTTTATGTAGGGTGGAGTCCTGACTCCACGCGGTGATACGCGCAGGCGAGATCGTCGAGCACGAAATCGGAGCCCGTAACGATCACCGCGTGGACGAGAGACCCGTCTACCCTACTTGCCGATACAGAAGCGGCTGAAAATCACCCCCAATAAATCGTCCGGCGTGAATTCCCCGGTGATGCTGGACAGCTGATCCTGCGCCAGCCTGAGTTCCTCGGCGAACAGGTCGAGCGACTGGTCATCCTGGGCCGCGTGCTGGGCGGCGACGTCCAGGTGCTGGCGCGCGGCGCGCAGGGCGATCAGGTGGCGTTCGCGCGCCAGATACAGCGATTCGCCGGTCTGCTGCCAGCCGGCGATGCGCAGCAGCTCGGTGCGCAGCAGGTCGATGCCGGTCTTTTCGTTGGCCGACAAATAGATGTGGGTGGCGTCAGGCGCGCCTTCCACGGTCGCGCGGTGGCCGGACAGATCGATCTTGTTCCAGATGCGCACCACCGGCACCCCGGCCGGGAAGGCGGCGACGATGGTTTCGTCGGCCGCGCTGGGGCCGAGATTGGCGTCGAGCAGGTGCAGGATCACGTCCGCCTTGCCGACCTCTCCCCAGGTGCGCTCGATGCCGATCCGTTCGACGACGTCGATGCCCTCGTCGATCGCGCGGATGCCGGCCGTGTCGATGATGTTCAGCGGGATGCCCTCGATCTGGATCGTCTCGCTGACCTTGTCGCGGGTGGTGCCGGCGATCGGGGTGACAATCGCGACTTCCGCCCCCGCCAGCGCGTTCAGCAGCGAGGATTTACCCACGTTCGGCTGGCCGACCAGCACGACGTTCAGGCCTTCGCGCAGGAGCGCGCCTTGCGCGGCCTGGCGGAACACATGTTCGAGCGAGTCGACGATGCCGGCCAGCTGCCCGCGCGCGTTCGACTTTTCCAGAAAATCGATTTCCTCTTCCGGAAAATCGAGGGTCGCTTCGACCAGCATGCGCAGGTTGATGGTCTGCTCGACCAGCCGGTGAACGACCTGCGAGAAGGCGCCCGATAAAGACTGCGAGGCCGATTTCGCCGCCGCTTCCGTGGACGCGTCGATCAGGTCGGCCACCGCTTCGGCCTGAGCCAGGTCGAGCTTGTCGTTCAGGTAGGCGCGGCGCGTGAATTCGCCCGGCTCGGCCAGGCGCAGGCCGTGTTCGCGCCCTGCTTCCAGCACGCGCGCCAGCAGCATCTGCAACACGACCGGGCCGCCATGGCCCTGCAGCTCGAGCACGTCTTCGCCGGTGTACGAATGCGGCGCCTTGAAATACAGGGCCAGGCCCTGGTCGATGACGCTGCCGTCGCCGGAGGTGAAGGGAATATAGGTCGCGTGGCGCGGCGCCAGTTTGGCGTCCGGGAACAGCGATGCGATCAGGGGCGCAAGCGATTTGCCGGAGGCGCGCACCACGCCGATGCCGCCGCGTCCGGGTGCGGTGGCGATCGCCGCGATGGGAGAGGTGTCTAGCTTCATGGGGCGAATTGTAGTGGATAAATAAAAAAGCCCGTGGAATCCACGGGCTTTCGCATTCGGCAGCAGCAGCTTACTTGGCGGCCGTGTCGTACTTCTTGGTGATCACCCACTGCTGCGCGATCGACACCAGATTGTTGACCACCCAGTACAGCACCAGGCCCGACGGGAAGAAGATGAACATGACGGAGAAGGCCAGCGGCATGAACAGCATCATCTTCGCCTGCATCGGATCGGCCGGCTGTGGGTTCAGCCTGGCCGTAATGTACATCGAGATCGCGTACAGGATCGGCAGGATCCAGTACGGGTCAGGCTGGGTCAGATCCTGGATCCAGCCGATCCACGGCGCGCCGCGCATCTCGACCGAGGCTTGCAGCACATAGTAGAGGGCGAGGAACACCGGCATCTGCACCAGGATCGGCAGGCAGCCGCCCAGCGGGTTGATCTTCTCGCTCTTGTACAGCTCCATGGTGGCCTGCTGCATCTTCATCGGGTCGGCTTTGTAGCGCTCGCGGATCGCCTGCATCTTCGGCGTCACGACGCGCATCTTCGCCATGCTGCGGTAGCCGGCGGCCGACAGCGGGAAGAAGGCTAGCTTGATCAGGATGGTGAAGGCGATGATGGTCCAGCCCCAGTTGCCCAGCAGCGTGTGGATCTGATCCATGACCCAGAACAGCGGCTTGGAGATGATCGCGAACATGCCGTAGTCCTTGACCAGTTCCAGGCCCGGGGTGATGGTTTCCAGCTTCTTCTCGTCCTGCGGGCCCGAATACAGGCGCGCGGTGTTCGAGACGGTGGCACCCGGCGCAACGGTGCCCAGCGGCTGGACGGTGCCGATCGCATACAGGTTGGTCGCCAGCTTCTTGGTGAAGATGTCGCGCTGTGCGTTCTCGGCCGGAATGAAGGCGGAGACGAAGAAGTGCTGCGAGACTGCGACCCAGCCGCCGTTCGCCTTGGTGGCGTGTTCGGCTTTGCCCTTCTCGATGTCTTCGAAGGTCAGCTTCTGATACTTGTCGTTCGGCGTCCACAGGGTCGGGTGGATACCGAAGCTCGGCATGAACCACGAACCGCCGGGCGCCGGATTGCCGTCGTGCTGCAGCTGCAGGTAGAGCGAAGGCTGCACGGGTGCTTGCGTCAGGTTGGTGATGTCGTGACGCACGTCGACGACGTAGTCGCCGCGCTTGAAGGTCAGCGTCTTGGTCAGGCGCACGCCGCCCTGCTCGGCGTCGAGCACGACTTGCACGGCATTGCCGCCGTCCAGGGTACGCAGGCCGGGACGCGCCACGAATGGCGTGTTGTGGTTCGGCAGGACGCCGGCGGCGGTCGAACCGATCAGGCCGGTCTGGCCCAGGTAGACGTTATTGCCCACCACGTCGAACAGCACCTGGTTTTTCTTCTTGTCGAGATGATCCGGATACTTCAGCAGCTCGAGGCGGCGGATCACGCCGCCAACGGTGTCGATCTCGGCTTTCACGACGTCGGTGGTGACGGTGATGCGTTCGGCGCGCACGGGCGCAGGCGCGGCCGGCTGGCCCGGCGTGCCCGGCACGGTGCCCGGCTGGGCGGCGGCGGCCGGCACGCCGGTCGTGGTGCCGGTGGCGGCAGTGCTCGGCGCCTGGGCAACCTTGGCCGGCGGCGTCGGCGCGAACATCGATTGCTTACCGTTCGACACCATCCAGTTGTTCCACAGGATGACAAGCGAGACGGCGAAGACAATCCACAGAATGGTACGTTTATTGATTTCCATTGAGGTATTGATCAGGAGTGGTTGCAACCGCAAGCGGCTGAGTGGGAATGCTTGTGCCGGCCCGGCGGTACCGGGTCGACGCCGCCCGCGTTCCAGGGATGGCAGCGGCCGAGGCGGCGCGCGGCCAGCCAGCTGCCGCGCAGCGCACCATGGGTCTGGAGCGCCTCGATGGCATAGCTGGAACAGGACGGATAAAAGCGGCAATTCTGCCCAAGCATTGGCGACAGCACGAGCCGGTAGGCACGCACGATCCAGATGAGCAGGGTCTTCATGGCGTCGGCGGCGCCGCGACCGACGCTGCGGGACGGCGTGGACGCTGCGAAGCGAGCAGGCGCGACAGTTCGGCGTGCAACAGGCGCTTCAATGCGCCGTTGGTGGCCGGGCCGGCCTTGGTGTTCACCGGACGCGCCAGGCGGACGATGCAGTCGACGGCCTGGATCTCGTTCGTGCGGAACAGTTCGCGCGTGATGCGCTTGATGGTATTGCGGGTGACGGCGCGCGGCGCGAAGCGCTTGGCCGCGACGATGCCCAGCCGCGCATGGGGCAGCGGGCTGGGACGGGTGTACAGCACGAAATGCGCGGATTTTTGCGTTGGCCGCAAACGAAAAACGGATGAGAATTCATCCGTTTTTAAAATGCGCCGAGCGCGCGCGAAGTCGTGCGAACCTTCGCCTGTCATGGCCGACCGCAGGGGTGCAGACGAGCTGGCTTAGACAGCCAGACGCTTGCGGCCCTTGGCGCGGCGTGCGTTCAGGACTTGACGGCCACCACGGGTAGCCATACGTGCGCGGAAGCCGTGCGTGCGCTTGCGACGAACGACGGAAGGTTGGTAAGTACGTTTCATGGTGGTCTCGCTTAAAGCAAAATAGGATGCAAAATCGGGTCTGACGTCTTCTCGTCAGGAACAGGCGCCAATGACAGTTCGCAGTCGTTAAGCCAGCGTCACGCCACAGCAAAGTCCGCATTTTCTCAACCAACAATTGCTCGGCTGACAGGTGGGCGGACAGGGAACCCTGAATTAGACTCGATTTGGTGCCCGGCTGTCAAGGCAGCTGTTGTTTCTGGCGACGTAGGGATAACTTCGCCTTTATCCCCAGTCATGCTGAAAAATCTGGGGCAACCTGTGGATAACTAGCGCGGAGACAGGTAAAATAGCGTGTTACGTATCAACTAGCCGCACACATGGAAAATTTCTGGCAGACCGCCTCCGCGCAACTGGAGCTCGAGCTGACGCCGCAACAATACAGCGCGTGGATCAAACCGCTCGTCGCCCTCGACTACGAGGACGGCAAGCTGCGCATTGCTGCGCCCAACCGCTTCAAGCTCGACTGGGTGAAGTCGCAGTTCGCCAACCGCATCACGGCGCTGGCCTGCCAGTACTGGGAAGCCCCGGTCGAGGTGCAGTTCGTGCTCGACCCGCGCCTGAACGCAGCCAAGAAGCCGGACGCCGTGCGCCCTGCCCCGGCCGCTTCGAACGAAGGCCAGCTGCGCCCGTCGGCGCCCAGCGTGGAACCGCAGCCGAACCTGAACATCGCCAATTCGCCGAAACGCGAACAAAGCCGCATCAACCCCGATCTGACTTTCGACAGTTTCGTCACCGGTAAGGCCAACCAGCTGGCGCGCGCCGCCGCGATCCAGGTGGCGAACAACCCGGGCGTGTCGTACAACCCGCTGTTCTTCTACGGCGGCGTCGGCCTTGGTAAAACCCACTTGATCCACGCGATCGGCAACCAGGTCATGGCCGACCAGCCGGGCGCGCGCATCCGCTACATCCACGCCGAGCAGTACGTGCGCGACGTCGTCACCGCCTACCAACGAAAAGGCTTCGACGACTTCAAGCATTACTACCACTCGCTCGACATGCTGCTGATCGACGATATTCAATTCTTCGGCGGCAAGAGCCGTACGCAGGAAGAGTTCTTCTATGCCTTCGAGGCGCTAATCGCGGCGAAAAAGCAGATCATCATCACCTCGGATACTTATCCGAAAGAGATCACCGGCATGGACGACCGCCTGATCTCGCGCTTCGATTCCGGCCTGACGGTCGCGATCGAACCGCCGGAACTGGAAATGCGCGTCGCGATCCTGCTGAAGAAGGCGCAATCCGAAGGCGTGACCCTGTCGGACGACGTCGCCTTCTTTGTCGCAAAACACCTGCGTTCGAACGTGCGCGAACTGGAAGGCGCGCTGCGCAAGATCCTCGCGTACTCGCGCTTCCACGGCAAGGACATCACGATCGACATCGTCAAGGAAGCCCTGAAGGATCTGTTATCCGTACAGAACCGCCAGATCTCGGTGGAGAACATCCAGAAGACGGTTGCCGACTTCTTCAACATCAAGGTCGCCGACATGTATTCGAAGCGGCGCCCGGCGAACATCGCCCGCCCGCGCCAGATCGCCATGTACCTGGCCAAGGAATTGACCCAGAAGAGCCTGCCGGAAATCGGCGAACTCTTCGGCGGCCGCGACCACACCACCGTACTGCACGCGGTGCGCAAGATCGCCGGCGATCGCCAGAAAAACGCCGAGTGCAACCACGAGTTGCACGTGCTGGAGCAGACCCTGAAGGGCTGATGCTACCGGTGCTGGCTATAGGGTGGACGGCTCTGCCGTCCACGCGTTCAGCCGAGGATCCTGCGATTGTGTTTGCCCCACACAACCGGCAAAATAGTGCTGTAGCAACAATTTCACTGTATTAACCCTCTGAGGAAAATTATGCAATTGGTCAAAACCACCCGAGACACGCTTCTCCGGCCACTGCAGATCGTGAGCGGTATTGTCGAGCGTCGGCACACCATGCCGATTCTGGCCAATATCCTCATCCGCAAGGACGGCGAAAGCGTCTCCTTCCTGTCGACCGATACCGAAGTGCAGATCACGACGCATGCGAACATCGGTTCCGGCGACGACATCACCGGAACCACGGTCGCCGCGCGTAAACTGCTGGACATCCTGCGCGCGCTGCCGGAATCGGGCGACGTCACGATGACGCTGCAGAACAAGCGCCTGGCTGTGCAAAGCGGCAAGTCGCGCTTCGCGCTGCAGACCCTGGCCGCCGAGGAATTCCCGACGGTCTCGGTCGCCGATACCTACAACGCCACCGTCACCCTGCCGCAAAAGACCTTGAAGCACCTGTTCAACATGGTGCACTTCTCGATGGCCCAGCAGGACATCCGCTACTACCTGAACGGCCTGCTGCTGGTTCTGGACGGTAACAAGGTGATCGCGGTCGCCACCGACGGCCACCGCCTCGCCTTCTGCCAGGTCGAAGCCGAGCAGGAATTCGCGCGCCAGGAAGTCATCATCCCGCGCAAAACCATCATCGAACTGCAGCGCCTGCTCGAAGAAAGCGACGAAACCGTCCAGCTCGACATCGCCGCCTCGCAGGTAAAACTGACTTTCGCCGATATCGAACTGGTGTCGAAGCTGGTCGAGGGCAAATTCCCGGACTACACCCGCGTGATCCCGAAGGGTTACAAGAACGACTTTACGATCAGCCGCGACGAACTGCTGCGCTCGCTGCAACGCGCCGCGATCATGACCAGCGATAAGTTCAAGGGCGTGCGCTGCATCATCACCCCAGGCAGCATGAAGATCAGCTCGACCAATGCCGACCAGGAAGAAGCGGTCGAAGAACTCGAGATCGACTACGGCGGCGACCAGATCGACATCGGTTTCAACGTGACCTACCTGCTCGACGTGCTGAACAACCTGAAGTGCGACCAGGTGAATATTGCCCTGGGCGATTCGAACTCGTCGGCCCTGATCTCGATTCCCGACAATGGCGACTTCAAATATGTCGTCATGCCGATGCGTATCTAAGTAAGCGCGTTAATTCGGCGACTCGGGCTGCCTCTTGTTTAATCAGGAGGCGGCCCGAACTGAGCAGTCTGAATACACAGTTTTTTGAGAAAGCAGTCCATGTCCGATACCACCAACGAAATGCCCCAATCGCCGATGCCGTCGGACGAATACGGCGCCGCCTCGATTCAAATTCTGGAAGGCCTGGAAGCGGTGCGCAAGCGCCCGGGCATGTACATTGGCGATACTTCGGACGGCACCGGTCTGCACCACCTCGTGTTCGAAGTGCTGGATAACTCGATCGACGAATCGCTCGCAGGTTATTGCACCGAAATCCACGTCACCATCCACGCCGACAATTCGATCTCGATCGCCGACAACGGCCGCGGCATCCCGACCGGCGTCAAGATGGACGACAAGCACGAGCCGAAGCGCTCGGCGACCGAAATCGCCCTGACCGAACTGCACGCCGGCGGCAAGTTCAACCAGAACTCCTATAAGGTGTCGGGCGGCCTGCACGGCGTCGGCGTGTCCTGCGTGAATGCGCTGTCGAAGCTGCTGCGCGTGACCGTGCGCCAAAAAGGCAAAGTGCACCAGATGGAATTCGTGCGCGGCGTGCCGCAGAACCGCGAAATCGAGATCGTCGACGGCTTCGAAGTCTCCCCGATCAAGGTGATCGGCGAAACGGACAAGCGCGGCACCGAAGTGCATTTCTGGGCCGACGAGGAAATCTTCACCACTGTCGAATTCCACTATGAGATCCTGAGCAAGCGTATCCGCGAACTCTCGTTCCTGAATAACGGCGTCAACATCAAGCTGAGCGACCACCGCACCGGCAAGGAAGAAGTTTTCGCTTTCGAAGGCGGCACCCGCGGCTTCGTCGAGTACATCAACAAAACGAAAAGCGTGCTGCACCCGACCGTGTTCCAGGCCACCGGCGACCGCATGTCCGAGCATGGCACCAACATCTCGGTCGACGTGTCGATGCAGTGGAACGACGCTTACAACGAGCAGGTGCTCTGCTTTACCAACAACATCCCGCAGCGCGACGGCGGCACCCACCTGACCGGTTTGCGTGCGGCGATGACGCGCGTGATCAACAAATACATCGACGAGAACGATTTCGCCAAAAAGGCGAAAGTCGAGATCTCGGGCGACGACATGCGCGAAGGTCTCACCTGCGTGCTGTCCGTGAAAGTGCCGGAACCGAAATTCTCGTCGCAGACGAAAGACAAGCTCGTGTCGTCCGAAGTGCGCGGCCCGGTCGAAGAGATTGTTGCCAAGACGCTGACCGACTTCCTGAACGAAAAGCCGAACGACGCCAAGATCATCTGCGGCAAGATCGTGGAAGCGGCCCGCGCCCGCGAAGCGGCCCGCAAGGCGCGCGACCTGACCCGCCGCAAGGGCGTGATGGACGGCCTGGGCCTGTCTTCGAAGCTGGCCGACTGCCAGGAACGCGACCCGGCGCTGGCCGAGCTGTACATCGTCGAGGGTGACTCGGCAGGCGGCTCCGCCAAGCAGGGCCGCGACCGCAAGTTCCAGGCCATCCTGCCGCTGCGCGGCAAGGTGCTGAACGTGGAAAAGGCGCGTTTTGAGAAGATGCTGTCGTCGGAACAGATCACGACCCTGATCGCAACGCTCGGCACCTCGATCGGCCCGGACGAATTCAACGTCGACAAGCTGCGCTACCACCGCATCATCATCATGACCGATGCGGACGTCGACGGTGCCCACATCCGCACCCTGCTGCTGACGCTGTTCTACCGCCAGATGCCGCAGCTGGTCGAACGCGGCCACATCTATATCGCCCAGCCGCCGCTGTACAAGGTGAAAGCCGGCCGCGACGAGCGCTACCTGAAGGACGACGTCGAGGAAGCGAGCTACATGATGATGGTGGCGCTCAACGGCGCCTCGCTGATCCCGCGCGACGGCGCCGACCCGATCACCGGCGACGCCCTGGCCGAACTGGTACGCCAGTACAACCTGGCCAACGCCATCATGATGCGCCTGACGCGCGTGATCGACCGCGCCGCGCTGACCGCCATCATGAGCGGCATCACGCTCGACATGGCGACCCTGGACGCGGCCGAGGTCTCGGCCAAGGCCATGGAAGCGGCGATCAACGACCCGGCCGTGCGCGTGGTCGTGCGTTCGGACGAGATCAGCGAAAAGCACTCCCTGCGCATCGAGCGCATGCGCCACGGTAACGTCTACGTGACCTCGATCGACGCCGACTTCGTCCTCAGCAACGACTACGCCGTGCTGGCGAACGCCGCCGCCACCTTCCAGGGCCTGATGGGCGAAGGCGCCATCATGCGCCGCGGCGAAGGCGAGAAGATGAAGGAGTTCGCCGTGCGCGAATTCCACGAAGCGATGATCTGGCTGCGCGAAGAAGCCGAACGCGGCGTGTCGAAGCAGCGCTATAAAGGTTTGGGCGAGATGAATCCGGAACAGCTGTGGGAAACCACGATGGATCCGACCGTGCGCCGCCTGCTGAAGGTGCAGATCGAGGACGCGATTGCGGCGGATCAGATCTTTACGACGCTGATGGGGGATGAAGTCGAGCCGCGTCGTAACTTCATCGAGAGCAATGCGCTGCAGGCGGGGAATATCGACGTTTGATGTACCCTGGCATGTGACAAAAAAGCCAACCGTCGAGGTTGGCTTTTTTTATGGCTGATTTACTCCTGCTCGGGAATCGCACGCACCACCAGGAATTGATAGGCCATCGCTCCCAGGAAAGCAATCCCGGCGCCGGTCAGCAAGGCCGGCACGAACGACCAGGTCTGCGCGATATACCCGGTAAGAATCGGCGCCAGCGCCCCACCAATAAACCCGCCAAAGTTCTGGATCGCCCCCAACGAGCCGACGCGGCTGCGCGGCGCCACCACGGTCACCAGCGACCAGGAGCATGCCGAGGCGGCATTGGCCAGGAAGATCACGATCGAGATGCAGGCGATGGCGACCGTGTTGCTCTCGACCAGGGCCGCCGGGATCGTGAACGCCACCATGCCCAGCATGGCCGCGACCACCGCCCGGCGGCGGCCGGCCAGAGGCGATGCCGAATGCCGGGCCACCCGATCCGAGGCCCAGCCCGCGATCAGGGCGCCGGCGAAGCCGCAGGCGAAAGGCACCGAGGCGGCCAGGCCGGCATAGGCGATGTCCATCTGGCGCTCGGTGCGCAGGTAGCCCGGCAGCCAGGTCAAATATACCCAGTTCAGGTAGACCGAGCCGGAAAAGCCGAACAGCATGCCCCAGGTGGCGCGGTAGCGGAACAAGGCGCGCCAGGAAGCGAAACTCGTGGCCGGCGCGGGCTCGGCGGATTGGCCGGCGTCGAGGTAGGCAAGCTCGGCCTCGGACATTTGACTGCGCACCGGGTCGCGGTACAAGATCACCCAGACCACCGCCGCCACCAGGCCCATGGCGCCGGTCACAAAGAAGGCCCAGTGCCAGCTGGTGGCCAGGATCAGGGGCGACAGCAGCAGCGGCGCCAGCGCCACGCCCAGCGGCGAGGCCGAGTTGTAGACGCCGGTCGGCGCGCCGCGTGCGCGCAGCGGGAACCAGTTGCTCACCACCCGCGCCGCAGCCGGGAATTGCGGCGCCTCGCCGATGCCGAGCACGATGCGTGCGACCACGAACCAGCCGAAGCTCGATACCAGTCCGCCCGCGGCCTGCGCCAGCGACCACACCACCAGCCCGATGCCGAGCAGCCAGCGCGGCCCGATGCGGTCGACCAGGGCGCCAACCGGCAGCTGGCACAGCGCATAGCTCCAGGAAAAGGCCGACAACAACAGGCCCATCTGGCCCAACGAGAGGCCGAGGTCGGCGCGGATGTATTCGTTGGCGACGGCGAGCGTGGCGCGGTCGAGGTAGTTGATGACGCCGGTGACGACCAGCAGGATCAGGGAAAGAATTTGACGGCGGCGGATGTGCGGCGGTGTGGCGTCGGGATCGAATGTCTTCATGGCGGAATGCTACCAAACGACCATTGATAGAGCGAAAGTTTTTTCGGATGTGCACGCTCGGCTGGACATTGCCAAACATCAATAAATTTCCGGGGAGCCTGCGCTACCGTGGGTGTTTGCGCCCATCCACGATCGCCCCCACCGATGACTTCTCCCAACAAGCAGCAAGCACCAAGCGCCCCGGACACGCAACAGGAAAGCGCCAGCCGTCCCTTGTTCCGCTCGCAAGCCGTCGAGCATGTGAAAGCGCGGCAATATGGCACCGTCATCCTTGCCAGCCCCGTCAGCCACCGTGTGCTCACTAGCGTGTTCGTTGGCATCGCCCTGTGCATCCTCGCCTTCTTCTTCCTGTTCAGCACCACCCGTAAAGCCCAGGCGACGGGCGTGCTGCTGCCGACCGCCGGCGTGATCCGTGTGACGCCGGGGCAGGCTGGCATCGTCACCGCTAAACGCATTCGCGAGGGGCAGGCGGTCAAGGCCGGGCAAGTCATGTTCGTGCTCTCCGCCGAGCGCGATGGCGGGGGCGAGGCCTCGCCCGAAAAGCGCATCTCGATGCTGCTCGAACGCCAGCTCGCCAGCCTGCGCAGCGAGTTGCAGCAGTCGGCACAGCAGGGCAGCCAGCGCATCGCCGCAGCCAGGCGCCGCGCGCGCGACCTGGCGCTCGAAGCGGAACGCGCCCTGGCGCAGATTGGCTTGCAAAAAAACCGGGTAACGATCGCCGAGCAGTCCTTCAAACGCTACGCCGACCTGGCCGCGAAAAATTTTATCTCTGCTGCCCAGCTACAGGACAAGCAGGGCGAGCTGATCGACCAGCGCCAGCGCCTGGCCGATCTGCAGCGCGTCCACGCCGCCAGCGGGCGCGAACTGGCCGCGGCCGAAGCCGATCTCGCCGATCTCGAACTGCAGGCCCAGCGCGAAACCAGCGCCCTGGGCCGGAACCTGTCGTCGCTGGAACAGAATCTCACCGAAAACGAGGCGCGCCGCGAAATCCTGGTACGCGCTCCGGTGGATGGCGTGGTCACCGCGATTGCCGCGGAAGTCGGCCAGACCATCGCCCCGAGCGCCACCCTGGCTTCGGTGTTACCGGAAGGCGCGCAACTGGAAGCGGAAATCTACGTGCCCTCCCGTTCGATCGGTTTTGTGAAACGCGACATGCTGGTCTTGCTGCGCTACCAGGCCTATCCGTACCAGAAATTCGGCCAATACCGGGCGCATGTGCGCGAAGTGGCCGATACCTCGCTGCTGCCGCAGGAACTGGGCCTGCCGCAGGGAAGCGCATCGGAACCGCTGTACCGGATCCGCTTGCGGCTCGATTCCCAGGCGATCACGGCCTATGGCAAGCAGGTGCCGCTCAAATCCGGAATGCTGATCGAAGCCAGCATCCACCTGGATCACCGCCGGCTCTACGAATGGATCCTGGAACCCCTGTTCAGCATTACCGGCCGCGGCTGACAACGCATCTACTCCATCAGGACAGCGATGAAACTCGACCATGCACCGCGGTTTTCTTTCTGGCGCCGTAATCAACTCCCCGTCATCCTGCAAACCGAAGCGGCCGAATGCGGTTTGGCTTGCCTGTGCATGGTGGCCAGTTACCACGGCCACCGGCTCGACCTGGCCAGCTTGCGGGCGCGCTTTTCGGTCTCGCTGAAAGGCGCGACGCTCAAGGGCGTCATCAATATGGCGCAGGGCCTGGCGCTCCAGACCCGGCCCTTGAAACTCGACATGACGCATCTGCCGCAACTGAAAACGCCGTGTGTGCTGCACTGGGACATGAACCACTTCGTCGTGCTGGAAGAAGTCTCTGGCACTCATGCGCTGATCCACGATCCCGCCATCGGCGTGCGGCGCCTGCCCCTGGCCGAGTTTTCCCGGCATTTCACCGGCGTGGCATTGGAGCTGCAGCCGACCAGCGGCTTCGTCAGGAAGGACGAGACCCAGAATTTTCCGCTGCTGTCGCTGATGGGCCGGGTGATCGGATTGCACCGCGGACTGACGCAATTATTGCTGCTCGGGCTGACGCTGCAGTTATGCGCGCTGATCGCGCCCTTTTATATGCAGTGGGTGATCGACGAAGCCCTGCTCGCTGCCGACCGCGATTTACTCACCGTGCTCGGTTGCGGATTTCTTTTGCTGGTGTTGCTGCAGACGGCCATTGGGGCGGTGCGCGGCTGGATCACGACGGCGCTGGCGACGAATCTGAATTTCCAGTGGTTCGGGAATGCCTTTACCCACCTGATGAAACTGCCGCTGCCGTATTTCGAAAAGCGCCACACGGGCGATATCGTGTCGCGTTTTACGTCGATCGAAACCATCCAGCGCAGCCTCACCACCCAGTTCGTGGAAGGGATCATCGATGGCGTGCTGGTGCTCGGCACGCTGGCCATGATGTTTTCGTACAGCCCGAAACTGGCGGGCGTCGCCTGTATCGCCGTGCTCCTGTATGTGCTGCTGCGCCTGGCCATTTTCGGCGCCCTGCGCAATGCGACGGCCGAGCAGATCATCCATGCGGCCAAGCAGCAGACGCATTTCCTGGAATCGGTGCGCGGCATCCAGAGCATCCGCCTGTTCGGCCGCAGCGAAGAGCGGCGTGCCAGCTGGATGAATGCCCTGGTCGAACAATTCAATGCCGACCTGCGCATCGCCAAGCTTGGCATTACCTACCAGAGCGCGAATACCTTCCTGTTCAGCACCGAGCGGGTATTGGTGATCTGGCTGGCTGCGATTCTCGTCATGGAGAACACGCTGTCGGTGGGGATGCTGTTCGCGTTTATCAGCTACAAGGATCAGTTCAGCAGCCGCATGACCAGCCTGGTCGACAAGGTGTTCGAATTAAAGATGCTGCGTTTGCACGGCAACCGCCTCGCCGATATCGTCATGACCGAACCGGAACCAGTCACCGAGGAATGCGAGATCGATCTCGAGGCCGTCAATCCCTCGATCGAATTCCGGAATGTCTCCTTCCGCTACGGCGACAGCGAGCCCTTCATCCTGAAAAACCTGAACCTCGTAATTCCGGCCGGCCAATGCGTCGCCGTGACTGGCCCTTCCGGCTGCGGCAAGACCACACTGATGAAACTGTTATTGGGACTGCTCGAACCGGTCGAGGGCGAAATCCTGATCAACAACGTCAAGCTGGCGCAGCTGGGCACCGCCAATTACCGCAAGCTGATCGGCACCGTCATGCAGGAAGACGGCCTGTTTGCCGGCTCGATCGCCGACAACATCAGCTTCTTTTCGCCCAGCGCCGATATGGAACGCATTCAAGGCTGCGCCCAGCTGGCGGCCATCCACGCGGAGGTCATGGCCATGCCGATGGCGTATAACACGCTGGTCGGCGACATTGGCAGCGGCCTCTCCGGCGGCCAGAAACAGCGCCTGTTATTGGCGCGCGCGCTGTATAAACAGCCGAAGATCCTGGTGCTCGACGAAGCGACCAGCCATCTCGATGTCTGGAACGAACAAGCGGTGAATGCGGCGATTAAAACATTGGCGCTGACCCGGGTACTGGTGGCGCACCGGCCGGAAACGATCGCGATGGCGGAGCGGGTGGTCGTGCTGCAGCAGGGAACGATCGTGCAGGATCACCGGCAGAGTGATATTCAGAAGTTGCGGGCTTGAGGGGCCCATCCCTACAGCACGAATCGATCCGCGCCGACAATTGCGGAAACAGCCAGCGAAGCCACCAGGTAGCACAGCAGCTGATCCTTCCACGTCAGCTGCAGGCGCGGGCTGGCCTTCCAGACCAGCGCACCCAGACCCAGCACGACAAGAATCGGCAACGTCCATTTTCCGAGGCCGAGATACAGGCTCAGGCGCGCCTCGTCATTCGGGTGGATCACGCTCACCACGGCCGCGGCCAGGCGCATGAAGGCCGCGACATACAGAAAGGCAAACGCCTTTACCGACGCCCGGCGCTCCACCAGCACATAGGCGATCACGCCTTGCGCGATCGTCAACAGCGGCCCGGCGGCGTCGGCCAGCGCCCGCTGCCAGTCCGGCATCGGCGACAGATAGCGCACCGCGTTGAGCCGGAATTCCATGTCGATGCCGAACGCGGCTCCCATCAGCCAGTGCGCGGACTCGTGCACCAGGTAGGAAATCAGGAAAGCGACAACGAACCAGAGGTAGAACGGGGCCTTGAGTTTCATGAATGGACGGGGCAAAACAGCAGTCGAGGGAAGCCAGCGTTTGATTCCCGGTCAATGTACTGCAATTTCGCAAGGTTTCCCAGCTTCAAATTGCCGACCGCGCCGCATGTGCACCATGCGCCCCAGCGGCAGCTCAACCCAGCGATAAAACCCCGCCCCCGCCGCCACGCTCGCCGCCCAGGCCAGCAGCGTCCCGACCAGCTGCCATTCCGCCTGCGCCGGCACGAAGCGCGTAAACGCCGCGTTCACGACCAGGCACACCGGAAAGTGCACCAGGAAGATCGAATACGAAATTTTACCGAGCCAGTTCGCCAGTCCCCAGCCCTCGCCGGTACGCGCACGTCCCAGCAGCATCAGCACGCAGGCCACGCCCAGCGCCACTGCGATCCGGCTCCTGAAATCGAGCATCAGGGCGCTCAGGGCCGGCAGCGCCATCAGCAGGAACAGCACCACCACCGCGTGCGGCCGGCGCGCAGGGTCGCCCGCCCACCAGGCCAGCATGCCGAGTCCGTAGCTGCCGAAGAAATACGGGGCCCACACGTCCCAATCGGCATCGCGGTTGAAATAGAACAGCGAGGACATGACGACCAAGGTCATCGCGGCCGACGCCAGCCAGGGCCGCTGCACCCCGCCGGACGCGCGCGCGCACAGCCACAGCAACAGGGAAGCGCCCGCATACAGCTGGAAGTCGATGGCCACGTACCAGGCGCCGGCGGACAGGGATTCGTAACCGAGCACGCTGTGCAGCAGCAGCGCATGCGCGGCCAGTTGCGGCACGCTCGGCGCGCTGGAGATCGAGTCGTGCGTCATCCAGAACGAAGCGAGGATGGAGGCAACGGCGGCCAGCAGGGTCGCCGCGATGAAGGGCGGCGCCAGCTTGGTATAGCGCCGCGCCATGGCGGACAGCGGATTGCCCGGGCGCGCCAGGCCCTGCGGCGCCAGCGATTTGGCGGCGAGGAAGCCGCCGATGACGAGGAAGACCTGGACGGCGATGCGGGCGTCGCCCGCAAGCCAGTCGAACAGCGCCGGCAGAAGGGATCGCGCGTGATCGGCCATCGGGCCATACAAGGCCAGGTGATGCAGGACTATCAGCTGCGCCGCGCCCGCCTTGAGCAGGTTGATCAGACCGAATTGTGTTTGCTGCGCCCCGGCGCCTGCGGGCATCACGCGACTTGCTGTTTCCATCGACATCCCATACCAGACAACATTTGCTTCCCGACCCTACAGAAGCGGATGCTGCTGATATTGCCGACCGGGCGCCATCATAGCCGAGCTTGCCGAACTGTTACCACTCAATAAACAGTTTGAAACATTTTCGGCCCTGGGTTCAGCGCGGCGAAAAAGCGGACATCGGCTCTTCTTTACCTATGGTAATCTGCGCCGTGCCGATGCCCGCACTGGGGCCCAGGCAATGGGCAATCCCGTCCTACACCAGCCTCAACGATGAAATTCGAAACCAAGATCAAGGTCGCCGCCAGTGCGATCATCCTCGTGATGTCGACCGTGGCGGCGCTGCCGATGATCGTCAACCGCCAGGTAACGATGGTGATGGCCGAGCTGCGCAGCGCCTCGAATGTCGAACGCCTGCAGCTGACGCTGCTCGAACTGCTGCTCAATGCCGAGACCGCGCAGCGCGGCTTCGTCGTGACCGGCGACGAACGCTTCCTCGACCCCTACCACTCGGCGGTGAACGGCATTCCGGCGACGCGCGAAGCGCTGCGCAAGGAGCTGACCAGCGGCGCCGAAGTGGCGCGCCTGGGCGCCATCGAGCAGGCCACGGCCGCGAAAATGCAGACCGTCGCCCGCACCATCGAACTGCGCCGGCGCGCGGGCTTCGGTGCGGCGACGGCCCTGATCGCGGCCGGCACCGGCAAGGTGCAGATGGACACCCTGCGCGAACTGATCGGCAAGGAGCTGGCCATCTATGCCGAGCGCCGCAACGCGCTGGGCGAGCAGCTGCTGGCCACCTCGAATTCGGCGGCCACCGCCAGCCTGGTGGCGACGCTGACCAACATCCTGTTCCTGGGCGGCGTGCTGCTGGCGGCCACGCGCGTGCTGCGCCAGCGCGACGCGGCCGAACACAAGGCGAAGGAAGCGGCCGTCCAGACCCAGTTGACCAGCGAGCGCATCTCGCTGCAGAACGACCTGCTGTTTCGCAGCGCCGACCTGATGCACTCGCTGGAACTGGCCGAATCGACCGACGAATCGGCGGGCGTCATCGCCAGCTACCTGCCGCGCCTGCTGCCGAACCTGTCGGGCAGCCTCTACCTGTACAACAATTCGCGCGACATCCTCGAGAGAAAAGCCGGCTGGGGCAGCGTCGCGGGCGAACCGGACATCATCGAGGCGCTCGACTGCTGGGCGCTGCGGCGCGGCAGCCCGCACGCCTACAGCGCCGGCGGCCTGGCCTGCCGCCACGCGCCCAATCCCGAGCTCGACCGCCTGTGCCTGCCGTTGGTGACGCAGGGCGACGTGATCGGTTGCCTCACCGTCACCGGCCAGGGCCTGGCGCATGGCGCCGAAGATCAGCGCGCCTGGATCGGCCAGCTCGCCGAGCAGCTGGGCCTGGCGCTGAGCAACGTGCGCCTGCGCGTGTCGCTGCGCCAGCAGTCGATCGTCGATCCGCTGACCCAGCTCTACAACCGGCGCTACATGGACGAGGTTTTAAAACGCGAGCTGGCCCGTTCGCAGCGCAACGGTTTACCGGTCAGCGTGCTGGTGCTCGACCTCGATCACTTCAAGCGCATCAACGACACCTATGGCCACGAGGCAGGCGACGCCATCCTGCGCAAGGTGGCGCTGATCCTGCGCGAGAATATCCGCTCCTGCGACGTCGCCTGCCGCATGGGCGGCGAAGAGATGGTGGTGCTGCTGCCGGATTGCGGCACCGAGCATGCGCACAAGCGCGCCGACGCCCTGCGCCTGGCGATCGCCGCCGGCGACCTCCTGCATGGGGGCGAGCGCATCGGCGCCACCGCCTCGATCGGCGTCGCCTCGTATCCGGCGCACGGCCACAACATGCAAACGCTGGTGCACGCCGCCGATCTGGCCCTGTACGAGGCCAAGCACAACGGACGCAACCAGGTGCGGGTGGCGCAAGCGGATCCGTCCGCCGTCGGCTGAAGGCTGGATCTACATCCGATCCAGCAGCTGCAGCGAGGCGCGGTCGCTCATCACCAGCACCAGTTTCAGCCGCGCCCGCGTCATCCCGACAAACAGCTTACGCAGCACGAGGTCGGTCATGTCCTCGAAATCGATCTCGGTGAAGATGAGCGCCGGCGCCGATTGTCCCTTGAAACGGTAAACCGATTCGGCCAGCAAGCCGCCCTCGCGGAACACCGGATTGCCGAACAGGTCGTACGAGCCCGTGAACGATTTCAGGGTATGCGCATCGCTCAGTTTGTCGATGTTGAGGATGGCGGATTTCTCGCGCCCGCGGAAGGAGCAGATCGCGATGTCGTGGCGGCCGAAGCCGGCGGCCAGGCAGGAGGTGACGGCGCGCCGGGTCTGGGCCAGCATGGCCTCGACGTCACCCTCGGGATAGGTCATCTCCTCGATGTCGGCGCCCTTGAACGGGCTGCCCGCCTCGACCGGCTCGCGTGCGGCGCCGATCGATTTGAGCATCTGCACGATCTGGCGCGGGCTCCGATAATTGGTGTCAGAATGGAGTTTTACCCAGCCCGGCAAGGTGACCATCTGCTTGCCGTATAAATTCTGGTCGGGGTCTTCGAGCCAGATCGCGCGGCCGTCCGGCTTGACCATGCGGAGCACGATGTCGCGCCAGCCCGTCGAAAAATCCTGGCCCTCGTCGACGATCAGGACGTCGTACTGCCAGGTCTCGGGCAGGGCCACCTCGGCCAGCGCGGTTTCGATGTCGTTCCAGACCTCGGGTGAGGAGTAATCGGGCGTCATGTCCTGGGCGCGCATGTAGGCGTCGCACAGCATGTGGAAGGTCGAGACGC
This sequence comes from Massilia sp. Leaf139, assembly GCF_001424165.1. Lineage (GTDB taxonomy): Bacteria > Pseudomonadota > Gammaproteobacteria > Burkholderiales > Burkholderiaceae_D > Telluria. The sequence goes on along the minus strand of NZ_LMOJ01000023.1, from coordinate 356,123 downwards.
GCCCGCCCGGCGGCACCAGTCTCTCGATGTGGTCGGCCAGCGGCCGGTTGAAGCAGACATACAGCGGGCGAAGGCCGGCGTCGAGGGCGGCCTGGTATTCGGCCAGCGCCAGCTGCGTCTTGCCGCTGCCGGCGGTGCCGACCACGCGCAGGCGGAAGGGAGAGAATTCGAGCCGGCGCGCCCAGGTGGCCAGGCCGCCGGAGAGGCGCGTCACCATTTTTGTCGCCGAGCCGATCATCGAGCTGGGGTCGGGCCGCAAACTGAGGGTGTCGCCGAGGAAGCGCGTGATCTTGTCGAACTCGTCGGTCTTGTCGGTGATCGGCAGCGCCTCGCGGATGATCTTCGCCAGCCGCCCCTTGCTGGCGGCGTCGACGATGTGGCGCGGGTCGATGCCGGCCAGGTTCGGGTCGCGCACCGTGTAGTCGGGGCAGTACAGCAGGTAGTCGATCGACAGCTCGCCCTGGTAGCGGCGGGTCAGCCCTTCGATCGTGTGCAGGATGTGGGCGCGGATCTTGCGGGGCTTGCCCTGGAAATTCTTCAGCAGGCCGTCGGCGGTCTCGTTGAGAAAGCCGGCGACCTGCTCGATCAGCAGCATGCGCCCGTTGGGGGCGAGGATGATGAAGTCGACGTCGCCATACACCGAGTACCCGTGCTCGACGTTCGTCCAGTGCACGCCGTGGTAGATGTGGTACGGCGTGTCCAAGAGACGCTGCTCGAGCAGGGACAGGGTTTCGATCTCGCGTGCGGCATTTCCGGTGACGGACATCTCACGCCAGCCGGCAGGATGAATTTGGGCCATGGATCGACGCTTCGCAGATGATGAAGATGGCAAGATTGTAAGGCTGTTCACCCGAAGGAAACACACTATTGAAAATGGCGGCGCGCAGCTACGCCTCGTGCACGGCGCACCGTTTTGTACTATTATAAGTTACATGAGACGCGATTCCCGACTTTCCTCGATCCTGCACCTGCTGCTGCACATGGCCCACAGCGCGCGCCCGCTCACCTCGGAGGAGCTGGCCGGCTTCCTGCAGACCAACCCGGTACTGGTGCGGCGCACCCTGGCCGGCCTGCGCGAACGGGGCTATGTCGGCTCCGGCAAGGGCCATGGTGGCGGCTGGGTGATCATGGCCGACCTGGCGCGGCTGACCCTGCGCGACATCTACGAGGCGGTCGGCGCGCCCACCGTGTTCGCGATGGGGAACCGGGTCGACCATCCGGAATGCCTGGTCGAGAAGGTGGTGAACCAGTCGCTGGCGAGCGCCTTCGACGAGGCCGAGGCGCTCCTGATCCGGCGCCTGGGCGAGGTCTCGCTGGCGGAACTGTCCGAACGTTTCAATGCGCAGTACCTGGAACATGCGCAGCACCTGGGAGAACACCATGCACACCGCAAGCACACCTGAATTCGACGCCATCGTCATCGGCGGCAGCTATGCCGGCCTGTCGGCCGCGACCCAACTGGCACGGGCCCGGCGCCGGGTGCTGGTGATCGATGGCGGCCAGCGCCGCAACCGCTACGCCGGCCATTCGCACGGCTTCCTGACCCAGGACGGCAGCGAGGCCGCCGCCATCGCCGCCAGCGGGCGCGCCCAACTGCTGAAGTATCCGAACGTGACCTGGATCGACGGCACGGCGGCCGGCGCCCGTGCGCAGGATGACGGTTTCATGGTGACGCTGGCCGACGGCGCCAAGCTCGCGGGCCGGCGCCTGGTGCTGGCCACCGGCGTGCGCGACGAACTGCCGGCCATCGAGGGCCTGCGCGAGCGCTGGGGCCGCAGCGTGTTCCACTGCCCCTACTGCCACGGCTACGAACTCGATGCGGGCGCCATCGGCGTGCTCGCCGTGGGGCCGGTGTCGATGCACCACGCGCTGATGCTGCCCGACTGGGGCACGGTCACCTTCTTCCTGAACGGCGCGTTCGCGCCGGACGCCGCCCAGCTGGCGCAGCTGGACGCGCGCGGCGTGATCGTCGAACGGGGCCGGGTGGCGCGTATCGCCGGCGAAGCCGAGCTGGTGCTGGCCGACGGACGCGTGCTGCCGATGGCGGGCCTGTTCGTCGCGCCGGCCATGCATCCCGCCAGTCCGATCGCAGCGCAGCTGGGTTGCGCGTTTGAAGAAGGGCCGATGGGAGCCTTCGTGCAGACCGACGCCATGAAGGCGAGCAGCGTCCCCGGCGTGTTCTGCTGCGGCGACATGGCGCGCGCTGCCGGAAACGTGGCCTTTGCCGTGGCCGACGGCGCGATGGCGGGCGTGGCCGCGCACCGCTCGCTGATTCCCGCGCTGCAGGCGGCCTGACTTATAACGCTTGACTCATGCACGCAACATAAAGCGTCATCGCCGCGGGGCCGCTGAGCTAGAATCGGGATCTTTCCATCAGCGGCGCACACACGATGAAGTCCCAGGAAGCTGGCTTGAAATTCGACGGATTGAAACACGTGCTGTCGGATGCGGTACGCGGGGCCCCGTACGACGTCATCCTGCAAAGCCTGCTCGACGAAGCGCGGCGCCTGATCGACGACAGGAGCTGGGCCTCGGTCTACCTGATGGACGAGCCGGCGCGCGAACTGTATCTGGCTGCGGCGAGCGGCGTTCCGGCGCAGCTGACGACGGCTCTGACGCGGCTGCCGGTCGCCGCGGATGGCCCGCCCTGCGGACGCGCCGCTCACGCCGCGTCCATCGTCATCGTCGAGGACATACGCACCGAGCCGCTGATGGCGCCCTATCTCGGCCTGGCCGAGGCACACGGCATCCGTTCCTGCTGGTCGTTCCCGCTGCACTCGGCCGGCGGCAAGATCCTCGGCACGCTGGCCTTTTTCCATGCCCATCAAAGCGCACCCGGCGCGGCGCTGGTGAGCGAGATCGGCTATTTCACCGACCTGGTCGCGCTGCTGACCGAGCGCCACCTGCGCGAACAGGAAAACGCGGCGCGCCACGCCGCGGCCGAGCACGAGCTGGCCGCCATGGCCGAGGAATCCGAACGGCGCCGGCGCCTGTACGAAACCGTGCTGTCGAACACGCCCGACCTGGTCTACGTGTTCGACCTGGAGCACCGCTTCACCTATGCCAATGCCGTGCTGCTGCAGATGTGGGGCCGTACCTTCGAGGAATCGGTCGGCAAGACCTGCCTGGAACTGGGCTACGAGCCCTGGCATGCGGCCATGCACGACCGCGAGATCGAGCAGGTGAAAGCGACCAAGGCCCCGATCCGCGGCGAGGTGCCGTTCAACGGCGCCTTCGGGCGCCGCATTTACGACTACATCTTCGTGCCCATCCTCGGGCCCGACGGCGAGGTCGAGGCGGTCGCCGGCACCACGCGCGATGTCACCGAGCGCAAGCGCTTCGAGGAAGAACTCAAGGACAGCGAGCTGCGCTTCCGCACCATCACCAACGCGTCGCCGCAGATGGTGTGGACGGCGCGCCCGGATGGCACGATCGACTATCACAACGAGCAGTTCTACCGCTTCATCGGCGTCGCGCCCGGTTCGGCCGAGGGCGGCACCTGGGCCGAGGACATGCTGCACCCGGAAGACCAGGAACGCGGCCGCGCGCGCTGGGCACACAGCGTCGCCACCGGCGAGCCCTACGAGATGACCTACCGCGCGCTGCACCACAGCGGCCAGTACCGCTGGGTCCTGGCGCGCGCGCTGCCGCTGCGCAGCGCCAGCGGCGAGATCGTCAAATGGCTGGGCACCGACACCGACATCCACGAAGCCAAGCTGACGCAAGAGGCGCTGCAGGAAGCGAACCACCGCAAGGACGAGTTCCTCGCCATGCTTGCGCACGAACTGCGCAACCCGCTGGCGCCGATCAGCGCGGCGGCCCAGGTACTGCGCCTGGCGCCGAACAATCCGGACAAGGTGCGCCAGTACAGCGAGGTGATCTCGCGCCAGGTCAACCACATGACGACGCTGGTCAACGATCTGCTGGACGTCTCGCGCGTCACGCGCGGCATGGTGCAGCTGGAGAGGGTGCCGGTCGACGTCAAGCAGGTCGTCACCAGCGCGGCCGAGCAGGTGCATCCGCTGCTGGAAGCCGGGCGCCACACGCTGGCGCTGCAGCTTGCTTCGGCGCCGGCGAGCGTGCTGGGCGACCGCGCGCGCCTGATCCAGGTGACCGCCAACCTGCTGGCGAATGCCGCCAAGTACACGCCGCCGGGCGGGCGCATCACCCTGGCGCTCGAGGTCGATAACGGTGTGGTGCGCATCGCCGTCAGCGACAACGGCAACGGCATCGAGGCGGGCCTGCTGCCGCACATCTTCGACCTGTTCGTGCAGGGCAAGCGCACGCCGGACCGGGCCCAGGGCGGCCTGGGCCTGGGCCTAGCGCTGGTGAAGAACATCGTCGGCATGCACGGCGGCCAGGTCGGCGCGCGCAGCGGCGGCCCGGGTTTGGGCAGCACGTTTACGGTGGAGCTGCCGGCCGCCGCCCAGCTGGCGCGGCCCGTGGCGCCGGCGCCGCTGTCGGTGGCGGCCACCGGCCGGGCGCTGCGCATCATGCTGGTCGACGACAACGTCGACGCGGCCGCCACCCTGTCCGCCCTGCTGGGCGCGGCCGGCCACCGGGTGCAGACGATCAACGACCCGCGCGACGCCGTCGGCGCGGCGCTGGCTGCCCCGCCGGACGTGTTCATCCTCGACATCGGCATGCCGCTGATCGACGGCCACACGCTGGCGCGCCAGCTGCGCGCGCAGCCGGCGCTGGCGCAGGCGACCTATGTCGCGCTGACCGGCTATGGCCAGAGCAGCGACCGCGAGTCCTCGCGCCAGGCCGGCTTCGACCGCCACTTCGTGAAACCGGTCGACGCATCAAGCCTGCTGGCGGCGCTCGCAGGCGCTTGAGGAAGCTGCGTCCGCCCCGAACTGCCGGGTTGCCATTGATGCTAGACTGCTGGCGCCGGTGCCTCTGCCACGCGCCGGCGCCGGCCATCTATGGATAAGCACTTCATGCGCGAATCAAGCCTGTTCAACAACCTCACCGCCAATTCGGTCGTTACCGCTTCCTGCCTCCTCGGCTTGCTGTACTTCGGGCGCGACGTGCTCGAGCCACTGGCGCTGGCGACGATCCTGAGCCTGGTGCTGGCGCCCCTGATCCGTTCGCTGCGCCGCGTCGGCCTGCCGCGCCTGCCGGCGACCCTGGTGTCCGTCGTGCTGGCCGGCACCTGCGTGGTCGGCGTCGGCACCATCCTCGCCTTCCAGCTGGTCGCCGTGACGCGCGACCTGCCCGAATACCGCGCCGCGATCCGCTCCAAGATCGAGCGCGTGCGCGAAATCACCGAGCGCCCGTTCGCGCGCCTGGAGGCCGAACTGAGCGCCGTGGCGCCGCAATCTCCCCTGCCGCCGCCGCCGCCCGTCACCGTGCGCCGCGGCACACTGACCACGGGCGCGAACCAGCCGCTGCCGGTCGAGATCCGCGCGCCGCGCGCCACCACGCGCGACACCCTGGCGCGCCTGTTCGCGCTGGCCTGGGGGCCGATCGGAGAGACCGGCCTGGTGCTGGTGCTCTTGATCTTTATCTTGCTCGAACACGAGTCCCTGCGCGACCGCGTGATCCGCCTGGCCGGCCAGGCCGAGATCAGCCGCACGGTGCGCGCCCTGTCGGATGCGACGCGCGGCGTGTCGCGCTTCTTCCTGTCGCAGTTCGTCGTCAATCTCACCTTCGGGGCGCTGGTCGGGGTGCTGCTGTGGGCCTTCGGGGTGCCGCATGCGGTGCTGTGGGGCGCCTTGTCCGGCCTGCTGCGCTTCGTGCCCTATGTCGGCATCATGGTGGCGGGCGTGTTCATCGCGATCTTCGTCGCCGCAATCGATCCGGGCTGGACGATGGCGCTGTCCTGCCTGGCGCTGTTGCTGCTGCTGGAGCTGGTGGTGGCGCACGTGGTCGAGCCGAAGGTATACGGCCACAGCTCGGGCCTGTCTCCGCTGGCGGTAATCGTCTCGGCGCTGTTCTGGGGCGCGATGTGGGGCCCGGTCGGGCTGCTGCTCTCGACGCCGCTGACGCTGTGCCTGGTGGTGGCCGGGCGCCACGTGCGCGCGCTGGAGCCGGTAACGATCCTGCTGGGCGACGTGCCGAACGTGAACGTGGCCCAGCGCTTCTATCAGCGCGTGCTCGCAGGTGAGACACACAGTATCATTTCCGACGCACGCAGCTATCTCGACCGCCACAGCTTCGCGCGCTATTGCGACCAGATCCTGCTGCCGGGGATCTCGATGGCCGCCGCCGAACAGCGCACCGGCCAGCTGGAGAGCGCGCAGGTAGACCACGTGCGCAACACCATTGCCGACGTCGCCGCGACGCTGACGCCGGTTTCGAGCGAGCCGATGCGCAAGCGCCGGCGCGGGCGCGTGTCCCTGCTCGACGCGAATGTCGGCGCCCACCTGCGCAAGATGCGCGAAGCGCGCCTGGGCCGCTGGCAGGGATCGCTCGACGTGCCTTCGCACTCGATCGTGCTGTGTGCCGGCCTCGGCACCGAGCGCGACGATCTGCTGACCGAGCTGCTGGTGCGCTCGCTGCGCGAACTCGACGTCGACGCGCGCAGCGTCGTCATCGGCGCCGACCAGGACACGCCGGGCCCGGACAAGGCCGACCTGGTCTCGACCGTGTTCCTGATCTATCCGGTCGAATCGATGCTGGAGCAATGGCAACGCGTGGCCGACGAACTGCGCGCGGGCTTGCCGAACGCGCTGCTGGTGACGATCCGCCTGCCCTTCGGCGAGACGGCGGCCAACCAGGCGGTGGTGCAGGAACACGTTGACATGGTGCTGCGCTCGTTCGAGGAAAGCCTGGCCTTCGTGGTGCCGGAGCGCACGGGACAAGCTTGAGCGGTCATCAGGCGGTAGCTTTGCTTGTGTATCATTCCGGGCATGCGCTACCGCCTCGCCATTTTCGACTTCGACGGCACCCTGGCCGATTCGTTTCCTTTCCTGCTCAGCGTCTTCAACCGGATCGCTGACGAGCACGGCTTTCGCCGCATCGACCCGGCGCATGTGGAGCGCCTGCGCTACTTCGGCACCCGCGAGATGATGCGCCACGTCGGCATGCCGGCCTGGAAGCTGCCGCTGGCGGCCGCCAGCTTCAAGACCCTGATGCGCGAGAACGCCGGCCAGGTGCGCCTGTTTCCCCAGGTCGACCATGCATTGCGCGAGCTGGCGCGCGACCGGGTCGATCTCACCATCGTCTCCTCGAATGCCGAGGACAACGTGCGCCAGGTGCTGGGGCCGGAACTCTCTTCCCTGATCAGCCAGTACGAATGCGGCATGTCGATCTTCGGCAAGACCGCACGCATCCGCAAAGTCCTGAAACGCGCCGCCGTGACGCCCGACGCCGCGCTCTACATCGGCGACCAGGCGCTGGACGCCGAGGCCGCGCGCCGCGCGGGCGTCGCCTTTGCCGCCGTGCACTGGGGCTATGCGCCGATCGAGGTCTTGCGCAAGGTCGAGCCGGAACACGAGTTCGACGTGCCCGCCGCGCTGGCCGCGATCGCAACCCTGCGCGCCAAGCGCGCCGCCCAACCCTGATCCTCCTGTCCTGCGAAAACGGCTGCATGCCTTTCTGCGCACATTTACTTCGTATGCTAAAATTTCAGTATTAAAGTAAATCACCGCTCCATGGACACTTTCGACCAGACCCTGATCCAATTGACCGCTACATTGACCCACGCCTCGCGCGCCTATAAGGCGATGGCGGACAGGGTGGCGTCGCAGTTCAGCCTGTCGCAGGCGACGGCGCTGCCGGTGCTGATCCTCGGCCGTCTCCGCCCGGAGGGCGTGCGTCCCGGTGTGCTGGCCGAGGCCCTGGGGCTGGAACCCTCGTCGCTGGTGCGCGTGGTGGATCTCTTGATCGAGAGCGGCCTGATCGAGCGGCGCGAGGATCCGCAAGACCGCCGTGCCAAGCTGCTGCAACTGACCGACGAGGGCAGCAGCCGCGCCGCGCAGATGGAAGCGGCATTGATCCCCTTCCGCCGCAGCGTGTTCGCCGGGCTCGACCCGGCCGACATCGACGCCTGCCTGCGCGTACTGGCCAGCATCGGCGCGCGCACCGGCAAGCTCGACGCCACCGGAGAGCAGCCGGCGTGAAGCTGCCCTCGACCGACGAGGCCCTGTTTTCGCTTAAAAGTTTCGCGGCAGCGATGCTCGCGCTTTACCTGGCGATGCGCATCGGCCTGCCGCGTCCGTTCTGGGCGCTGATGACGGCGTATATCGTCGCCGCGCCCTTCGCCGGCCCGACGCGCTCGAAAGCCGTGTACCGCTTCGGCGGCACGCTGCTGGGCGCCCTGGCCACCGTCCTCATCGTGCCGTTGTTCGCGAACTCGCCCGAGCTGCTGTCGCTGGCCCTGGCGCTGTGGGTCGGCGCCTGCCTGTACGTTTCCCTGCTCGACCGCACGCCGCGCTCCTACGTACTGATGCTGGCGGGGTACACCGCCGGGCTGATCGCCTTCCCGGCCGTGCACGACCCCGGCACCATCTTCGATATTGCGCTGGCCCGGGTCGAGGAGATCCTGCTCGGCATCAGCTGCGCGACCCTGGTGCATTCGCTGGTGTTCCCGCAGGAGTTCGGGCCGGTGCTGCTGGCGCGTCTGGATCACGCGCTGCGCGACGCGCAAGCCTGGATCGGCGATGCACTGGCCCCGAATGGCGCAGTGGATGCCTCGCTCGACCGGCGCAAGCTGGCGGGCGACATCACCGAGCTGCGCATGATGGCGGTGCACCTGCCCTTCGACACCTCGCACCTGCGCTGGACGGCGAATGCGATCCACGCGCTGCAGGAGCGCCTCGCCGCCATGGTGCCGCTGCTGTCTTCCATCGAAGACCGGCTGCACGCCCTGCGCGGGGTCGATGCGTCCGCGCGCTGGGATGCGCTGCTGGCCGATATCGCGGCCTGGACGGGTACGCGCCGCGGCGAGACGCCGCAGACCACGCCGGCGGCCCTGCGCGCGGCGATCGACGCGCTGACACCCGCCGCGAGTCGCCATGCCGACTGGCGCGATCTCCTGCAGGTCAACCTGGCCGCCCGCCTGCGCGCGCTGGTCGACGTCTGCGTCGACACCCAGGCACTGCGCCGGCACATCGGCGCCGGCACGGCAGGCATGCTGCCGCAAGCGGCCTATCACCTGCCGCCCGTGAAACCGCAGGCCCTGCACCTGGATCACGGCATGGCGCTGGTGTCGGCGGCGGCGGCCGTGATCGCCACCCTGGCCGGCTGCGCCTTCTGGATCGCCACCGGCTGGCCGGCCGGCGCGGCGGTGCCGATGATGGCGGCCGTGATGTCCTGCTTCTTCGCGACCCAGGACGATCCGGTACCGTTCATTCGCGGCTTCCTGGTGTGGACGATCTATTCGGTGCCGGTCTCCGCCTTTTATCTGCTGGCGGTGCTGCCGGCGATCCACAGCTTCGAGATGCTGGTACTGGCTTGCGCGCCGGCCTTTCTGCTCCTCGGTGTGCTGATTGCACGCCCGGCCACCTTCGGCAAGGCGATGCCCTTCATGTTCGGCATCGCCGGCACCCTGGCCCTGCAGGACACCAACACGGCCGACGCCGCCTCTTTCATCAATGCGACCCTGGCGCAGCTGGCCGGCCTGGCCCTGGCCGTGCTGGTGATCGGCATGTTCCGCAGCGTTGGCGCCGCCTGGACGGCGCGGCGCCTGCTGCGCGCCGGCTGGAGAGAGTTGGCGCAGATCGGCCAGCGCAGCCCCTCGGTGCCGGAATTCTCGGCGCGCATGGTCGACCGCATCGCCCTGCTGACGCCGCGCCTGGCCCTGGCCGGCCCGCAGCAGGATTTGCAGGCGGCCGACGCTCTGGTCGACTTGCGCATCGGCCTGAACATGACGCAGTTGCGCGCCGTGGGCGCTGAACTCGGGCGCAGCCAGGCCGCGCTGGGGGCGCTGCTGGAACAGCTGGCGCGCCATTTCGCGATGCGCCCGCAGGCCGACGCGCGCGCAGACGCTCAGCTGCTCGCCGCGCTCGACAACACGCTGCGTTCGGTCAGCGCGGCCGTCGATTCGCAGGCCAGACAGACCGCGCTGGCGGCCCTGGCCGGCATCCGGCGCGACCTGTTCCCGCAGGCGGCGCCCTACGAACCCACCCCTCTGCTCGACAAGGAGACTTGATGATCGGCGAAGTCAGCCTCTACGGCATCTATTTTCCGCCGCTGCTCTTGCTGGCGCCCCTTGCCTTTGGCCTGTCTCGGCTGTGCAGCCGCGTGCTCGCGAGGGCCGGTTTCTACCGCCATGTGTGGCATCCGGCACTGTTCGATTTCTCGCTGTTCGTGATGGTACTGGGCAGCCTCGTTTATTTGGATCCAACTGGTTTTAGCGTATGAACTTCACCTATAAAAACATCGGACGCGTCGGCATCACCTTGCTGGCCACGGCCGGCGCCCTCTTCGCCGGCTGGCAGCTGTGGCGTCACTACGAAATCGAGCCCTGGACGCGCGACGGCCGTGTAAAAGCCTATGTGGTGCAGGTGGCGCCCGACGTCAGCGGCCAGGTCACCCGCGTCTTCGTGCGCGACAACCAGCAAGTGAACGCGGGCGACGTCCTGTTCGAAGTCGACCGCGCGCGTTTCGAACTGGCGCTGCGCCAAACGCAGGCGCTCGAGCAGGCCGCGCAGGCGGCGCTGAACCAGGCCCGGCGCGAAGCGCGCCGCAACGTCCAGCTGGGCGAGCTGGTGGCGCAGGAAGTGCGGGAACAAGGACAATCGCGCGTCGAGCAGGCGCAGGCGGCGCTGGCGCAGGCCGTGGTCAACCGCGACACGGCGCGCCTGAACCTGGAACGCACGCGCGTGGTGTCGGTCGTGGGCGGCGCGGTGACGAACCTGGACTTGCGCGCCGGCGCCTACGTCAGCGCCAGCCATCCGGTGCTGGCGCTGATCGACCGCGGCTCGTTTTACGTGGAAGGCTATTTCGAGGAAACCAAGCTGGGTGCGATCCACCCCGGCGATCCAGTCACCGTTTCGCTGATGGGCGCGCGCCAGCAGCTGACCGGCCACGTCGAGAGCGTCGCCGAAGGCATCGCCGACCGCGACCGCACGACGGGCACGAACATGCTGCCCAACATTAATCCGACCTTCAACTGGGTGCGCCTGGCCCAGCGCATTCCGGTGCGGGTGGCGCTCGATCCGCTGCCGAAGGACGTCCATTTGGTGGCCGGGCAGACGGCCACCGTGCAAGTGCTGCCGGCTGCGGCACGGAAGGCGTCGTGATGCGCCCGCGTTCGCTCTCCCTGGCCGCGCTGTCTCTGCTGCTGGCTGCTTGCGGCACCGTCGTCGGGCCGGATTACCGCGTGCCGGAAGGGGCTGCCGTCAAGCGGCCGGAGGCGGCCATGCCTTTCCTCGGCGCCGCCGCCACACCGTTCAGCCAGGAGGCGCTGCCAGTTGAGTGGTGGCGCCTGTACCGCGACGGCACGCTCGACGCCTTGATCGCCCAGGCGTTTACTGCCAACACCGACCTGCGCATCGCGGCCGCCAACCTGGCGCGCGCCCGCGCCGTACTGGCCGAGGCCGAACAGATGGGAAGGCCCGAGGTCGACGTCTCGGCGGCACCAGGAATCGGCCGGGCCGCGGGCGCCGGGCATACGCTGCCGGATCGGGCCAGCTACGACGCCGGCCTGCACGTGTCGTATCAGCTCGACCTGTTCGGCAAGCTCGCGCGCGCGGTCGAGGCGGCGGGCGGCGATGCGCAAGCGGCGCAGGCCGCGAGCGAGCTGGCCCGTGTGTCCGTGGCCGCCGACACCACGCGCGCCTATGCCGACGCTTGTGCGGCCGGCCAGCAAATCGCGATCGCGCGCCAGTCGCTGGCCTTGCAGGATCGATTCGTCCGCTCCACCGCGCAACGCGTCGCAGCCGGGCGCGGTACGGCCCTCGATAACAGCCGCGCCCGCGGCCAGCTCGAACAGCTGCGCGCCGCCGTGCCACCGCTGGAAGCCCAGCGTCGCAGCGCCCTCTACCGTCTAGCCGCGCTGCTGGGGGAGACGCCCTCGCGCTTCCCGCCGGCGCTGGCGCAATGCGAACGCGTGCCGCAACTGGCGGCCGCGATTCCCGTCGGCGACGGCGCCGCGCTGCTGCGCCGCCGGCCCGACATCCGTCAGGCCGAACGCCAGCTGGCGGCCGCCACGGCGCGCATCGGCGTGGCGACCGCCGAACTCTATCCGCAGGTCAGCCTGGGCCTGTCGGCGGGCAGCACCGGGGCGCTATCCGGATTCGGGGCGGGCGAGACCCTGCGCTACAGCCTCGGCCCCTTGATCGCGTGGTCGCTGCCGTCTACCAGCACGGCGCGCGCCCACATCGCCCAGGCGGAGGCGGGGACGGCGGCGGCGCTGGCGCGTTTCGACGGTGTCGTGCTGAACGCGCTGCGCGAAACAGAGACGGCACTGACGAGCTATGCCCGCGAGCTCGACCGCCATGCGGCACTGACGGCGGCGCGCGACCAGAGCGCCCTTGCCTCCACACAGGCGGCCCGGTTGTACCGCGTCGGCCGCACCGACTTCTTGAGCACGCTCGACGCCGAACGCACGCTGGCGGCGAACGAGGCGGCCGTGGCGGCGTCAAACGCCAAGCTGGCGACGGATCAGATCAATCTGTTCCTGGCGCTGGGCGGCGGCTGGGAAACGAAGCGATAAGGACGCGGCCCTGCACAGTTGCATGCGCAGAAAGCCGCGTTCTATACTGCCCACGGCGCGCTTATCGTCGCGCCGCAACCTGGAACCCCTGCATGCGCAAATTACTTCTGCTCGCTCCCCTGCTGCTCGCCGGCTGCGTCGACGATTCGGCCAGCTATACCATCGACGGTAACCAGCACGCACTGACGGTGCGCGCGCTGCAGGAGTATTTCTGGAAGAAGGAAGTCACGCTCGATGTGCTGGCCTCGCGCATGCCGGACTGCCAGCGCCGCATTCCGCTCGGCACCTTGCCGATGGCGGACGTGGAGATCGAGCTGTTTGAATCGGGCGAGAACGTCTATACGCTGCGCGCCGGAGACTTGTCCTGGCGCGTGGAAACGAATACTTGCAGCGAGCTGGAAGCGCCGGAACAGGTGACGGGCAAGCCGCTCGGCCTGTTCCACCTCGACGAGAAGGGGGAACTCGTGTTCGAGAAGGCGGAGCCGGAAACCCCGCAGAACTGACTAGAGCGCCTGACATGAGCGCCAGGGCAAGGCGCAGCCATGGTGCTTATCTTAGGTACGCCTAGGGCCGCAGCCAGCCGCGCGCGATCGGCGCGGCCAGCACGCGCCGGTAGACGGCCTGCATCGCCGCCACCAGCAAGGCCGCCGGCACCTGGCCGGCGCGGGTGTACAGCAGCAGCGCCGCCAGGGTCGAGACGAGGAAGGCGCAGACCATGTCGAGCGGCCAGTGCACGCCGAGGAAGACGCGGGCCCAGGCCACGACCACGCCCAGCGCCAGCAAGAGGGCACCGAAGCGGCGCGCCTCGCGCAGCCGGCTCAGCATCAAGGCCAGCGCCACCGAGAACATGCTGGTCGCGTGGTCGCTGGGGAAGGAGCTGTCCGGCGCATGGTGCAGGAAGTTCTGGCCGATCTCGAGCATGAAGGGGCGCGGATGGAACCACATCAAGCCGATGAGTTTGCTCATGGTGAGCGCCACGACCGCCGCCAGGAAGGCGTGCACGGCCGCTTCGCGCTGCTCACCACCCTGCGTCCACATCAGCACCAGGCCGACCGGCACCACCAGGATCACCCATTCGGCGGCGAAGATCGCCCCGTGCAGGCGCCAGCCGTCCAGGTCGGGCGCGGCATTCAACAGGGAAAACAGGAAGAGGTTCAGGTGGTCGAACATGGCGCCGGGATGAAAAAATGACAATATCCCAGCTTAGCCCAGCCGTATGGCATGCACGATTCGAAATCGCAACAGATTGTGACAAGACGGTGTTCAGCTCGACGGACATCTGTTCAAGATCAGCCGGCTTCATCGCGCAGACGGAACTTTTTGCGGAAGCGTCGCACAAAGGCCACCGCTAGCGCGGCCGCAATAGGCGCTGCAACTGCGCCAGCTCGGTATCGCGTCCCAGTTTGTCGAGGGTCTGTTCGAGCAGCGTGCGTTCGCCGTCGCGCAGCATCGTCCACTGCGTGAAATATTCGTGCACGGTGCGCCAGGGCGGGAAGTCGCGCGGCAGGCTGCGCCAGGCGGCCCCCGTGTGCAGGAAGTACAGCACCGCGCAATACACGTCGTAGAGGTCGTGCTTGCGCGGGCGCGTCTTGCGGCGCGCCGCCTCGAGCATGTCGCGCACGAGATTGAATTGCTCGCGCCCGATATCGCTGGGGAATGCGGGCCTGGTCATGTCGTTCTCCCCCAAATTAGCTTTGAGGGGGAAGTTCCGGAACAGGTTCCCGAGGGGTGTTACTGGCGGTAGCTCAATCCCTGGCCAGCGCCAGGAATTCAGTGCGCAATGCTAAATTCGGCTGCAACTCTCCCAGCATGCAGGAGGTGATCGTTTCTTCGCCCTGCGTGCGGATGCCGCGGCTTTCCATGCACATGTGGCGGCATTTCACGACCACGCCCACTGCCTTCGGCTCCAGCACTTCCATCAGCGCGTTGGCGATCTGCATCGTCATGCGTTCCTGCACCTGCAGGCGCTTGGAGAAGATGTCGACCAGGCGGGTCAGCTTCGACAGGCCGACGATTTTGCCGTTCGGCAGATAGCCGACGGTGGCCTTGCCGAAGAAGGGCGCCAAGTGGTGCTCGCAGTGGCTGTACACGGGGATGCCGCGCACCACGATCAGTTCGTTGTACTGCTCCGCGCCGTCCTCGAAGGCCTTCAGCACCGACACCGGATCCTGGCCGTAGCCCGAGGTCCAGTGCTTCCAGGCTTTACTCACGCGCGCAGGCGTTTCGTGCAGGCCGGGACGGTTCGGATCCTCACCGAGGCTGGCCAGCAGGCGGCGCCAGTCGTGTTCGGTGAATTCATCATTGTGAGACATAGGAAACCCTAAAAATACGATTGCCGTCAGTATATAGAAAATGGGCCGGGCCCACCGGAGGGCTGCTGTTTTCTTGAGCAAACCAGACTCATCTGTTGCAGGGATGCGCTAGCGTGGATCGGTACTTCACCCTACGGAGGCGGCCTATGTTCGGAAGCTCGGTACTGGAACTGGCAATCGGTTTGACGTTTTGTTACGGCACGGTGGCGCTGATCGTGGCGACCGTGCAGGAAGCGCTGGCGGCGGCCTTCCGCCTGCGTGCCAACACCCTGCTGGCAGGGATCAAAAGCATGCTCAACGATCCGCGCTTCACCGCGCTGGCGCAAATGGTGTATGCGCACCCGCTGGTCAATCCGCACAGCGACGGCAAGGTCGCCGACGAGCGCGCACTCGCGACGCGGCCATCCTATATCGAACCGGGTTACTTCGCGATCGCCCTGATCGACAGCATCCAGCAGGTGCCGGGCAATTTCGCCCGTCTCGGCGCCGACATCGACGCCGTCGCCGATCCGCAGGTGCGGCGCGCGCTGCAGGGGTTGTATGCGCGCGCCGGCGGCGACCTCGAGCGCTTCCAGCGCCTGATCGCCGGCTGGTTCGACAATGCGATGCAGCGCCTGTCGGGCAACTACAAACGGCGCCAGCTGCTGATCTCCTTCCTGATCTCGCTGCTGCTGGCCATCCTGTTCAACATCGACAGCATCGCCCTGTTCCGCACCCTGTGGCAGCAGCCGCAGCTGGCGGCCCACATCGGCGCCGCCCCGACGGCGCTCGACGCCGAGACCCTGCGCCAGCTGTGGGCGCTGCCGATCGGCTGGACGAGTTTTCCGCCCGTGCTCGACACCGCTTTTGCCCTGCAGGCGGCCGGCTGGATCGTGACCGCCTCGACGACGCTGTTCGGCGCGCCCTTCTGGTTCGACCTGCTGCAGCGCGCGGTGCAGTTGCGCAGCACCGGCACCCGGCCCGACGCCGGCGTGCAGGTGCAGGTGGCGGCCAGCCAGGACAGCACGGCCGCGGCGATCGAGGTGCGGACGACGCCGGCGCTGCCGAACTAACCAGCTAACTAACAGGCGCCTGAGAAGTCCCCAGGGCAAGGCACATCGTCGAAGACAGTACGCTAGTACGGCGAGACGAGGCAACGCCGCCATGGGGGCTTATCAGGCGCCCGGCGGCCGGTGCGCGTCGACGAGCACACTCGACACCGAAATGTGCGGCACGCGCTCCGGCCATTCGTCATCCGGCCCGAACCAGCGCGCCTCGGCAATCTCGCTGGTGTCGAGGCGAATCTCGCCGCCGGCGTAATCGGCCGTAAAGGCGATCATCAGGGAATGCGGGAAGGGCCAGGACTGGCTCGCGAAATAGCGCAGGTTCGTCACCCGCAGCCCCACCTCTTCATACACTTCGCGGTGGATCGCTTCCTCGATCGATTCGCCCGCCTCCAGGAAGCCGGCCAGCGGCGTGAAGCGCTTCGTCGGCGAGGCGACGTGCAGCGCCATCAGGTAGGCGTCGTCCTTGCGGATCAAGACCATCATCGCCGGTGAGATCCGCGGATAGGCGAGATGGCCGCAGGCGCCGCATTTGAAGCTGCGCTCGTGCGCCACGCGCGCCATCGGCTGGCCGCAGGCGCCGCAGAAGCGATGGGTACGCGCCCATTCCGCGATCTGCGCCGCGCGCCCGGCCACACCCACGATCGCCTCGTCGGCCTCGGAAAACAGCAGCGTGCGCAGGCCGCGCCAGGCATATCCCGCAGGCGTCTCCTCGCTGTCGAGCCAGCCGGCCTGGCAATAGCGCTCGCCCAGCAGGCCGACCGGCTGCAGGTGGGATGGCGCGATGTCGAGCCCGGACAGCGTGGCGGCGTCGGGCAGGGCGAAATCGTGTTCGCGTACCAGCACGCGTCCGCCGTGGAAGAGGAAAATCAATGGATCCGCATGGTCTTGCGGGGCCATCAGGGGCGTGAAGGTCGAAGGCGTTTTCAGCATCGTCGGGTCGCGTTGAAAGTGGATCGTCCATCATACCGCGAGCCGCGCCGCCGTGGTCTACACCGGACTGCTGACCTTGCCACATCACCTCAGACCATAAATCCCTCTCCAGGTTTCCTGATTCTTCCCTTCTCCAGACCTGCATCAGCCGCGTCGGGCGGGCCGAACTAACGACAGCTCATCCTGCTCAAAGATGAACTGGATCAGCCCAGCGCCGCGTCAGCAACAGGAGAAGACGATGAACGATGATCCCGTCGTGCCCGGCACCTGCGATGCGTTGTCCTCCCTGCGGGAGCCGGCATGATCCGCGCCTATCCCGGCCGCGCCAGCGTGCTGCCCGGCGAACGCCTGCTGCTGCACGTGGCGACCGACAGCCGCCGCTTCCGCGTTCACTTCTACCGCTGGCACGATGGCTTCGAGGCGCTGCACAGCTCGCCCTGGCTGCCCGGCGAACGCGCGCGTGAGCGCGGCGCCGGCGACGACTGGGACTGGCCGCCCTACGGGTTTTCCGTGCCGACGCACTGGCCGTCCGGCGTCTACATCGCCCACCTGGAGGAAGCCGAAAGTAAACGGCCGCTGTCGCTGTCGCTCGATTCCGCCGCCGCCCTGTTCGTGGTGCGCGGCGAACGCCGCGGCGGCATGCTGTATAAACTGCCGCTGGCAACCTGGCATGCCTACAACCTGAGCGGCGGCGCCTGCTTTCACCATCGAGCGCCGGCCTCGATCGACCCGCCCGGCGCACGCGTGTCGCTGCAGCGTCCTGGCGGCGGCATCGGCGGCCCCACCTGGGGCGCGCCCGACCATTACGACCCGACGTCACCGCGCCACAGTTTCGCCCATTGGGATGCGCGCTTCATCCACTGGCTGGCGCGCCAGGGCTATACGCCGGAATTCTGCACCGACCTCGACCTGCATGCCGATCCCGCACTGCTGCTGCGCTACCGCCTGCTGGTCGGCGCGGGGCAGGACGCCTACTGGACGGAGGCGGGACGCGCCGCGGTCGAGGATTTCGTCGCCGCCGGCGGCAACGCCGCCTGGTTCTGCGCCAGGCTGTGCTGCTGGCGCGTGCACCTGGTGGGCGGCGGGCGCTTCCTCGTCTGCCACCAGGGCGAGCGGCGCGCGGCGTTTGATCGCTGGTGGCCGGCCAGCGGCGCCGGACGGCCCGAAGACCGCATCACCGGCGCCAGCCACCGCCACGGCGGCAGCTGGTGGGACGGCGCGCGCGTGTCTGCAGGCTTCGTCGTCCAGCGTCCCGCGCACTGGGTATTCACGGGCACCGGCCTGGCGCAGGGCGAGGCCTTCGGCGCCGACACCTGGCCGCCGCTGGCCGGCTGCGCATGCGACGGCGCGCCGCTCGACGCCTTCGACCACGAGAACGGCACGGCGCTGCTGTCGGCCTGGGCCGACGAAACCGGCACGCCCGCGGGCTACCAGCTGCTGGCCGCCTGCCCGCTCGACGCCCGCTGGCAGTCCTTGCCGGCGCGCGAACGCCATGCAGCCGGCGAGGGCATGCACGCGGCGACGCTCGGCCTGTTCGAAGGCGGCGGCACCGTGTTCTCGGCCGGTACCAGCGACTGGGCGCAGGTCTTGGCCGACGGCCGCGACCGCAGCGTCGAGCGCATCACCCGCAACGTCCTCGACCGCCTGCTGCTGCATTGATGTCCCATGACGGCCCCTTGCCCGCTGCATTCCTGATACCCATGGAGGAAACTGTGTCCCGGCGTCCGCTTTTCCACCGACTCGACATCGCATCCGTTGTCGTCTTCCGCGCGCTGCACCTGGGCGACATGCTGTGCGCCGTTCCGGCCCTGCGCGCATTGCGCACGGCGCTGCCGAAGGCGCGCATCACGCTCGTCGGCCTGCCCTGGGCGCGCCAGTTCGCGCGCCGCTTCCACCATTACATCGACGACTTCGTGCCCTTTCCCGGCCATCCGCTGCTGCCCGAGCAGGAAACCCGCCACGAAGAGCTGACGCCCTTCTATGCCGGCCTGTGCGCGCGCCGCTTCACGCTGGCGCTGCAGTTGCACGGCAATGGCGCCGTCACCAACGAGATCGTGGCCGGCTTTGGCGCCCAGGCCATGGCCGGCTACTGCGCGGGCAAGGCGGTCGACACCGAACGCACGGTGCTGTTCCCGTATCCCGAAGTGGGCGCCGAGCCCGACCGGCTGCTGCGCCTGGTCGAGCGGCTGGGCGCCAGTGCCGCCGGCGACTATCTCGAATTTCCTGTGGCGCCGGAAGACCGGCAAGAACTCGAAGCGAGCGGCATCGCCGCCGGCCTCGAACCCGGCAATTACATCTGCGTGCACCCCGGCGCCAGGAAGCGCGACAAGCGCTGGCCGCCACAGCGCTTCGCCGAAGTGGCCGACCGCCTGGCTGCCGAATTCGGCGTCGGCGTGGTGCTGACCGGCTCGCCCGACGAGGCCGAGCTGGTGCGGGAAACGGCCAGCCACATGCAGGCGCGCGCGATCAATGCCGCCGCTCCCATCTCGATCGGGGCCATGGCGGCGCTGATGAAGAATGCGCGTCTGCTGGTCTGCAACGACACGGGCGTGTCGCATATCGCGGCCGGCCTGCGCTTGAAGAGCGTGGTCATTTTCAGCCGCACCGACATCGCGCGCTGGGCGCCGCTCGACCGCGACAAGCACCGCTGCATCTGGGATCCCGACGCCCAGCGCACCGGGGCCGTGCTGCAGCACGCGCGCGCCCTGCTCGCCGGTACCGACCCGAACCGGCAGCGCCGGGCCGGTTTGTGGCCGTACTTTTAGCGGCCCGGCCACCGCTGTCTGCTCCGCGCCACAGGCGACAAAAATATCCACGCCGCCGCCCCGGTCATGCACGGGGCATGGCGCTGCCGCGCGCATCGGATCGCGCTTCACCGGCAGGTGCAGGATGACGGCACGATGGGCGCCGATCGCACGCAGATCGGGCGCAATGCACACCCACCGGCGCAGCGTGTTTTCGATGGTGCGCGCGTCGCGAGCAAGCCCGCGGGGGGCTTGAATTCCGGCTGCGCTTCGGGTGTACACTTTATTCGAGCGCACACCAAACAGCCGTCCCCTCCCCCACTCGGTTCCACCCACATCATGCGCAGCTACGACACCTTCGATACTCCCCATCCGCGTCCGCAGATGGTGCGCCAGCATTGGGCCAGCCTCGACGGCTGGTGGGAGTTCGCCTTCGACGACGCCAACGCCGGCCTGTCCGAGCGCTGGTTCGACGGGCGCGAACTGCCCCAGCGGATCCTGGTGCCCTTCCCCTATCAATCCACGACCTCCGGCATCGGCAGCCGCGAGATCCACGAGGTCATGTGGTATAGCCGCAGCGTCGAGATTCCCGAGGGCTGGGACAGCGGCGCGCTGCTGCTGCATTTCGGCGCCGTCGACTACCGCGCCGACGTCTGGGTCAACGGCCGCGTGGCGGGCCGCAACCGCGGCGGCCACGTCCCCTTCTCGTTCGACATCGCGCCCTACTTGAAGCCTGGCATCAACCGCATCACGGTGCGCGCCGAGGATCGCCAGGATCCATACCAGCCGCGCGGCAAGCAGTCCGCGTCGGGCACGCCGGTGCGCATCTACTATTACTGCACCAGCGGGATCTGGCAGAACGTCTGGCTCGAACCGGTGTCGGCGCTGCGCATCGACTACCTCAGCATGGTCGAGACCCGGCCCGACGGCACGCTGGCGCTGAACGTGCACCTGCACGGTCCTTCGAACGATTGGGAAGCCGAGCTCGACGTGCTGGACGGACTCGACTCCGACCACATCTGCGCCGGGGCGCGCAGCGCCAGCCGCAGCGCCTGCCTCGCACTGCGCACCCAGGTGCCGGATCCGCGCCCCTGGTCGCCGCGCGACCCGCACCTGTATAAGCTGCGGGTGCGCCTGCTGCACCGCGGCCAGCTGGTCGACAGCGTCGAATCGTATGCCGGCCTGCGCTCGATCGAATTGAAGGACGGCTGGTTCCACCTGAACGGCGAGCGCATCTTCCTGCTGATGGCGCTCGACCAGGGCTACTGGCCCGACACCCTGCTGGCCGCGCCGAACGACGAGGCGCTGCGCGACGACGTTCTGTGGGCCAAGCGCTTCGGCTTCAACGGCGTGCGCAAGCACCAGAAGATCGAGCACGAGCGCTGGCTCTACTGGTGCGACCGGCTCGGCCTGATGGTGTGGGAAGAGATGCCGAATGCGCGCTCGTGGTCGGAGGAGTCCGAAGAGCGCCTCGAGATCGAGTGGCTGCGCGCCGTCACGCGCGACGCCAACCATCCGTCGATCGTGGCCTGGGTGCCGGTGGTGGAAAGCTTCGGTTTTCCGGAACTGGTGCGCCATCCGCACCAGCACGATTTCCTGGAACGGATGGTGGCGCGCACGCGTCTGGTCGACTCGACCCGCCCCGTCGTCGACAACGACGGCTGGCAGCACACCGACGTCACCGACGTCTGCACCATCCACGACTATTCCCACCCGGTCGAGAAACTGCTGGAACGCTATGCCGGCACCCTGCAGACGGGGCTGCCGCCGACCGCCACCTGGGTCAAGGGCCGCGACCTGTTCCTGGCGGGGACGCAGTACCGCGGCCAGCCGATCGTGTTTTCCGAAGTCGGCGGCTACCTGATGGCGCCAGACCGGCCGGAACGGCGGCGCGACCGCCTCTACGACCACTACGGCAATGTGCGCAACGAGGACGAGCTGGCCCAGCGCTACTGCCGGCTGATGGAAGGCCTGGCCTCGCTGCCCTTCCTCGCCGGCCTGTGCTACACCCAGCTGACCGACGTCGAGCACGAGCAGAACGGCCTGTTGACGGCCGCGCGCGTGCCGCGCCTGCCGCCGGAACAGGTCGCGGCCCTGCACGCCCGGCTCTGGCCAAACGCCTGAACCGCCGCCGCGCCGGCCGGGTTCGTCAACTCGGCCGGCGCACAGCGCCTTTTGGGCGCACCCCTCAACAATTTCGTCAATTCACTTCTCAAAAGTTTGCAGATCGTCCAGAATAGGCTGCCAATCCTCAAGAATGGAGTTTATGGACAAGATCTCGTCGCTGGTCGGACGCTATTCGTTTCGTGCCCGCGTGTTCTTCAACGGCGTGTTCTGCGATTCGAATGCCTTTGCGGAAGACAAGACGGCCGGCCAGCTGCACCTGGTGCGCAGCGGCCCGGTCGTGTTCCGCCACGAGGGTGCGCCGGCGCTGCGGGTGACCCAGCCGGCGATGGTGTTTTATCCGCGCGGTACGGCCCATGTACTGGAGATCCCCGACGGCGCCAGCGCCACCCTGCTGTGCGCCCACATCTGCTTCGAGGACGGCGGCGCCAATCCGCTCGCGCGCGCCTTGCCTACTTGCCTGTATCAGCCGCTGGCCGGCATGCCTGCGCTGGCGCACACGCTGGAATTGCTGTTCGCGGAAGCGGCCGGCAAGGCGCAGGGACGCGACGTCATCCTCGACCGCCTGTGCGACGTGCTGATGATCCAGGTGCTGCGCCACGAATTCGAAAGCGGCACCTTGTCGGTCGGCCTGCTGGCCGGACTGGCCGACCGCCAGCTGGCGCCGGCGCTGGGCGCGATCCACGCGCGTCCGCATGAACCCTGGCAGCTTGAGACGCTCGCGCGCGAAGCCTGCATGTCGCGCGCCCGCTTTACCGAACACTTCAGGAACGTGGTCGGCATGCCGCCCGGCGAATACCTGACGCGCTGGCGCATCGGCATGGCGCAGGATTTGTTGCGCAAGGGGATGCCGGTGAAGGTGGTCAGCAGCCAGGCCGGCTATACCAGCGCGCCCGCTTTTACGCGGGCATTCACGGCCCTGGTAGGGGTCTCGCCACGGCAGTGGCTGAAGGAGGGTGTGCCGGCCATGTGAGCGGCACCCTCAAAAAAAACGCCGGCATCAGCCGGCGTCGAATCTACTGCGGGGAAAACGGCGAACCGATTACTTCAGCAGGCGGGTACGGCTGGCAACGAAGGCGATGACCAGCGACAGGCCGCCGACATAAGCGATCGCCATTTGCATGCCGACGTGGTGGGCGATGGCGCCGATCACCGGCGGGCCCATCAGGGTGCCGCTGTAGGCCATGCTGGCGACACCGGCCAGGGCGACCGGGCCCTGAGCGCCGGCGGCGCTGAACACGAACGGGAACAGCAGCGACAGGCCGAGGCCGGCGACCGCGAAGCCGCCCAGGGCGACATAGGCGTTCGGCGACAGCACCGCGAAGAACAGGCCGGCGCTCGACACCAGGGCGCCGGTCGTCACCAGGCGCTGGGCGCCAAAGCGGGCCTTCAGTTTGTCGCCGACCAGGCGCGAGATCAGCATCATGGCCGAGAAGCAGGTCAGGGCCAGTGGCGCCAGGCCGTCGGTCGCACCGAAATGCTCTTTGAGGAACACGCCGCTCCAGTCGGCGATGCTGCCTTCCGACATCGAACCCAGGAAGCCCAGCAGGCCCAGCAGTGCCATCGGACCGCGCGGCAGTGCGAACTTCTTCTTTTCGACCTTCTCGACCGCATCATCGGCGTCGAGCATGGTGTAGGCGCCGTACAGGGCCATGGCCAGCGGAATCGCAACCATCACGAAGTGGGTGGCCGGAGCGATCTTCAGGCTGCCCATCAGGCTGCCCAGGGTTGCGCCGACCAGGCCGCCTGCGCAGGCCAGGCCGTGCAGCATCGACATTTCCGACTTGCCCGTCTGCTTTTCGCGCTTCGCAGCGGCGGCGTTCATGGCCACGTCGTAGGTGCTGGCGGTGATGCCGAGCATCAGCACAGCCATCATCAGGCGCGACACGGTCGGCGCCATGCCGATCGAGACCAGCACGCACAGCAGGGCCAGGCCCGAGATCAGCAGGGATTTGCGGGCACCGAACTTGCCCATCAGGAAGGACGAGACCGGGAAGGACATCAGGGCGCCAACGCCGCCGCACAGCAGCACCATCGACAGGGCCGAGTGCGAAACGCGCACGCCTTCTGCCAGGGCTGGAATGCGGCCGGCCCACGAACCCATGATCACGCCGAACAGGGCGAACATGACAGGCAGGGCATATTGTTGGGCCTGTGCGAAAACCGAGCTGCGCGACGACGAGATCGGGGCGGAAACTGCAGAAACGGTGGTGTGCATTATGTCTGAATCAAAGTGAAACAAAGCCTGCTGTTCAGTTGCTGTCCGAGAGGCTCCACTCTTCGATACAGCGCCCGTTCGGTGGCGTCTTTGCGACTGCTCTGCCGTTCGTAACCGACTGCTAACAGGGGTTTAAAAACAAACGCCAACCGTATGTTGGTTGGCGTCAAGAAGTGATGGGTGGCAATTCTACGCAAGGGAAACGCAATTTTTCTTTTCCGTACGGAAAAAATTTATGCGCGTTGCGTCACGTTCACAGTCGAAATTGCAAGCTGTTAGCAGAGCTTTATGGACTGTTTATGCTCTTGCACGGAAAAGTCGAAAAACGGGTTACCGAATGTAAAAATTCTTGTTGGAAACGAACAGCGCCGAGCGCCGCGCCATTGCTCGTGTCAACGCTGCGGAAAAATTGCGCCATCTCACCACCGCTCTCCAACGCCCACGGTAGCGTTAAAGCTTCCAACAGGAAACTTTTCAGGAGAAAGCGATGTCCCCTGCGTATTGGCCACTTTTGTTGTCGGGCTTGCTGATCGGCGCCGTCCAGGCGGCGCCTTACCCGAACGTGTATGGCGCGCCGCCCGAGGCGCTGCGCAGCAGCGACTGGTATCGCCAATGCCTGCGCGTGAAACACCTGAAGCCGGCGCCTGCCGACCAGTCCGCTGCCAAAGGGCGCTGCGATGCTTCGGCGCTGTACTACGACACCCTGAACCTGCCCGATGCCAGCAACGCCGACTGGCAGCGCGTGCATGCCTGCGCCGCCCGCACCGGGGCGCATGGGGTGTTGTTGATGCTGCATGCGAACGGCGCCGGCATGACGCCGCAGTTCGACTTGGCCATGAAGCACGCCTGCAGCATCCAGAGCCCCGTCGACGAAATGAAGAGCCGGGTGCAGCACCTGCGCCGCCGTGCCAGCGGCGACGACCGTGCGCCGATCGACGTCTGCGACGACGCCGCCGCCGACATGCGCGGCCAGTGTGCGGCGGTGCGCGGGCGCCAGCGCGACAAGTCGCGCAGCAGCGAACTGGCGGCCCTCACGCGCGGCTGGAATTCCAAGGAACAGCTGGGCCTGGAAATGGCAAGCAAGGCGGCGCAGTATTTCGCCCAGCACCGGGTCGACTACGAGACCGACGCCGGCAGCAGCGCCACCCGTTCGCTGCGGGTCGATGTCCAGGCGGCCGAACTCGACCAGTTCATGGATGACATCCTCGCCGCCGAGGCGGGCAAGGCGCCGCGCTACTCGGAAGCCGAGTTCGAGAGCCTGGAACAGAAGATGAACGCGACCTACCGCCAGTTCATGGTCAATCGTCCGGCGAGCAGCTCCTATCTCGGCACGATCCGCAAGACCGGCGTCGAGAAGGCGCAGCGCGCCTGGCTGGCCTACCGCGATGCGATGGAGTTATATGGGTCGATCCGCCATCCGCAGGTGCCCGGTTCCGGCTGGCGCGCCCAGCTCACCGCGCGCCGTTTAAAACAGCTGACGGAACTCGACAACGCCGCGGCCGGCAGGTAGTCAGCGACGCCGTCACGCTGCCCGAAACAGGGGCAGCACGTCGGCCGGCACCTCGTCAGTGCTGAGCAGCACCAGGCGATGGCTGGCGCGGGTCATCGCCATGTACAGCTTGCGCGCATCGAACTCGCGCGCACCTTCGCCTTCTTCGCGCGCCGCCAGCAGGCTCTCCATCCCCAGCAGGAACACGGCCCCGCCTTCGAGGCCGGTCGCCGTCTCCAGGTTCGCCAGGCGCAGGTAGTCGGGGCCATAGCCGTCGGGCGGCTCCTTCTTGTCCTTGTTCAGCCACCAGACGCGTTTCGCACCCAAAGCGCCGCACAGCCTCCGGTACAGCAGCTGCTTGGGCGTGTCGCTGCCGTAGATGACGAGAAAGCTCGACAGCGGCAGACCATGCTTGTCGACCAGCGCCACGATCTCGTTGACGGCGCGGTCGACCGCGTCCTGCGGGCTGTCGACGCGCAGCAGGATCGGCGCGGCGCCCTCTTCCATGCCGGTGAAGTCCGGCTCCAGGTAATGCTCGGGATCGGCCTGCACGGCGCGTGCCAGCAGGGTGCCGGCCGCGTGCAGGATGGCCTGCGTGGTGCGGTAGGAACGCAGCAGTTTTTTGGTACGCCCGGTCACGTCCAGGCCCGCGTTGCGCCAGCTGAGGCGGCTCTTCATGAAACCTTGGTTCGGGTCGGCGCACAGGAACAGGCGCCCTTTCGGCCGCAGCGCCAGTTTGACGGTGTGAAACCAGGACGGGGCGAAGAACTGGGCCTCGTCGACCAGGATGTGCTCGTATTTTTCCAGCGCGCCGTGACGGGGCGCGCGGCAGACCTCGTAAGCGACCGCGCTCCACATGCGCAGGCCGTCGGCGTGCAGGGCGCTGGTGACCGCCTCGAACAGCTGCCAGATCTCGCGCCGCTCGCGTGCGCGCAATGCGAAGCCGCGGCCGGCGCGGCTGGTGTCCATGTATTCGGCTTCGCTGGCGACCAGCATCTCGTTGAGGAAATCGAATTCCTCGATCAGCTGGCCCTCGCTCAGCTTCAGTTCCGGCCAGCGCCCGCGCAGATCCGCCACTAGCTGCGGCAGGTAGGCCGGGCCGTCCGGCAGCGCCAGCGGCGCCTGATACAAGCGGCGCCACTGGCGGTGGATCCAGGCCGAATAGGTCGTGATCTCGAGATTGGGCGGCAGGCTGCCGTGCGCGCGGTGCAGGCGTTCGCAGATGTCGGCCACGATCGGCGTGTTATGGATCAGGATCAGCACGCGCTCGCGCGGATGCATCTCGGCCAGCAGCAATGCGCGGCTGAGGGCGATCAGGGTCTTGCCGCTGCCGGCGACGCCGTTCACCAGGCGCACCGTCAGGTCGGTGGCGGCCTGCGCCTGCTCGTCCGGCAGCTCCAGGTCGAGCTTGCTGGCCCACTCCTGTTGCGGATCCAGGAACAGCCCGAGGCTGGCGCCATTGCTGCGCTTAAAACGCTTGCGCGCCACGCTGGGCAGCGGAATGCCGGACTCCGGGAAGAAGCGGGTGCGCAGCGCATCTTCCTCGCTTGGTGCCAGCGGCCGCTGCAGGGACGCCAGCCCGGCCGCACCACGCGCTAAAAAACGTTCGCGCGAGAGCAGGCGCAGCTTGGGCAGGTCGAGCTGGCGCGCCAGCACATCGACCTCCTCGTCGGCGCAAGCCCACAGCACCAGCAGCAGCGGCAGTGCATCCGGCAGCGCCGCGCGCCAGGCGGCCAGGGTCGCCTCGAAGGCGGCGCGGGTTTCGCTGGCGAACAGCCCGCTGGCGTCGAGCGCATCGAAGGGCAGCTCGATTACTGCCAGCGCCAGCCAGCCGCGCTCGGGGTGCTCGATGAAGAGATCCGGCGCCTCGTCCTGTGCACGCCCCTGTGCACGCAGGGGTTTGCGCACGATGCTGGCCTCGTCGAGCGCGTTCAGCACGCGGCGCTGCTGCAGCTGGCGGCCGCTGGCGCGCGTCCATTCGGGAATGAAGAGCGCCATCGCTAGCAGTCCATGCGGCGCGCCGCCGCCAGCAGGCCGCGGTACAGGCGCAAGTGATGCGCCATGCGCGCGTCATGGGAATCGAACTCCGGCGGCAGCTCGGGGCCGATGATGACCAGTTTCGTCATCGCCCGCGTCACCGACACGTTCAGGCGCTCGGGCTGGAAGAAGAAGTCGGCGATCGCCGCGAGGAAGCGCGGGTCGCCCGCGGCCAGGGTCAGGATGATCAATTCGCGCTCCTGGCCCTGCATGCGCTCGACGGTGTCGGCGACGATCGCCCGTGCCGTGTGCCAGCCGAAGCGCTCGGCCAGCGCGCTGCGCACCGTGCGGCCGTGGGCGCGAAAGGGCGTGACGATGCCGATCTCGCCCGGCGCCAGGCCGCCCTCGATGGCCGCCGCGCACAGGTCGGCAACGAGCTGCGCATCTTGATGGTTGCGGCTGCGCGCGCTGTCGTCCAGGGTCGGAATGAAGACCAGGCTGGCCGGGTCGCGCAGGACGGCGTCGAACGGATCGCCATCCTCGCGCGGACGCAGTTGCAGCTTGCGCTCGCGGTTGGGCCCGGCCGCGCGCAGGCGGCCCTGATAGAAGGCCTGGCTTGGCCAGGCGGTCAGTTCCGCGTTCAGGCGGTAGGTATCGGTCAGCATCACGCTGTCGACATTGTGCGCGGTGAGCTTGGCGAAGATGGAGCCGGGGATATCCTCCAGCACCGAGCGCGCCAGCAGCACCGGCGGCAGCTGCTTCTGGTCGCCGATGAAGACATAGCGCGCGCCGCGCCGCATCGCCATCAGCGCCAGCGGCAGCGTCACCTGGCTCGCTTCGTCGAACACGACGGTATCGAACTCGCAGTTTTCCAGTCCCTTGCCGCAGGTGGCGAAGGGCGTGGCGCCGACCACGTAGCCGCCGTCCATGGGACGGCCATGCCATTCGGCGAAGCTGGCGGCCAGGGTCACGCCCGGCACCAGGCTGTCGACCCCGGTCAGGCGCCCGATTTTCGCGGTGCGCACGCCCTCGCCTGCGATCTTGTTGAGCGCGTTGTTGATCGCCATGTGGGTGTGCGAGGTGACCAGCACCCGCTCGCCGCGTTCGACCAGCAGGCGCACGGCCAGCGCCAGCACGCGCGTCTTGCCGGTGCCGGGGGGGCCCTGGATGCAGGCCACCAGGTCGGCGGCGACGATCTTGCCGACCGCCTCGGCCTGGGCCGCGTTCAGGCCTGCGCGCAGGGCCAGGCTTTCCGCTTCCTCGAAATCGCGCGGATCGAATTCGTTGCTGATGCGTCCTTCGAGCAGCGGCATCAGGCAGCGGTGCGCGCGCGATGGCGGCATGGTCTGGCCGATGTCGTCGAGGACTTCCTTGTAATACTTGGTCAGGTCGAAATCGTCCGGATCGGCATAGCAGGGCGCGCCGCCAGCTTCCTTGACGACCCGCGCCGCCTGGCCCAGGCGCAGCAGCCAGCGCCCTTCCTCCTCGGCCTCGAACACGGCGCCGCGCGCGAGCATGGCGTCGAAGGGCGAGCCGCCATGCAGGCAGACCAGGTCGCCCTTGCGAAAGCGCGATTCGTAGCCGCCCACATAGGCCCAGGCCGTTCCTTTCTCGGGGCCCGCCTCCAGGCGCAGGAACTGCTGGCTCAGGCCCTTGGCCAGGCGATCGTGCAGCGGCTGCTGCCAGACCTCGTAGAGCTTCTGCTGCGCCGCCTCGCGTTCGCGCGCGACGAACTCGCGCAGGCCATGGAGCAGGCGCGCCTGGCGGCGTGCGCACTCGGCACTGGCAATGGCTCGATGGTCGTCCTGCGTCATGGGTGGCTCGTCCTTGTGAAGAGAGGCTTATAAGGGCCGCGGGCGGCGCCGTCAAGCGCTGCCGCGCAAGCCGTTTTCCGCCCGGCGCCAGCAGGCATGCGCCATGCGGAGTAGGATAGCCATTTCCGCAACCATGAGGATCGCCTCCATGAGCACCCTGTTCGATATCCCGCTGCATCGCCTCGAAGGCCAGGACGCCACCCTCGGCGAATACCGCGGCAAGGTCATGCTGATCGTGAACGTCGCATCGCAATGCGGCCTGACGCCACAATACGCCGGCCTGGAAAAGCTGTTCGAGCAGTACGAAGAACGCGGCCTCGTCGTCCTCGGCTTTCCCTGCAACGATTTCGGCGCCCAGGAACCGGGCAGCGAGGCAGAGATCGCCGATTTTTGCCAGCGTAATTACGGCGTGCGCTTCCCGATGTTCGAAAAGGTCGAGGTCAACCGCGAGGGACGCCACCCGCTCTACCGCGAACTCGTCGCCGCCCAGCCGCAGGCGCGGCAAGCGCCCGGCAGCAGCTTCGGCGACAAGCTCGCGCAGCACGGCCTGAGCCCGAAGAACCCGTCCGACGTGATGTGGAATTTCGAGAAATTCCTGGTCGGCCGCGACGGCCAGGTAGTGGCCCGCTTCGCCCCCGACGTCAAGCCGGACGACCCGGCGCTGGTGGCCGCGATCGAGGCCGCGCTGGGCTGAAACGAAGGCGATCGGGGCGGATTGCACCCGCCCTGCCCGGCTAACGCGTTGCCGTCCTTGCCACAAACCCGGTAAAGTAGACCAGGTTTGAGTCCGGAACCTTGTGGAGGCACGCGTGAACAACAGTATTAATGCCGCAGCACCACGCCGCTTGCTGCCCGCCACCGACCTGCGCGCGCAGTGCGCCTGCCCGCGCGCCGCCACGCCTCCGCCGCCGCGTTCCGGATAAGGCCGATGCTCTCGCTGCTCGTCGTTCTCCCCTTCCTCGGCGCCCTGGTCGCCGCCTGCATGCCGACCGGGTCGCGCAACCGCCCGGCGGCGGTGGCCGGCGCAGTCACGCTGGCGGCGCTGATATTGGCCATCGGCGCCTTCGGCCGGGTGAGCGAGGGCGAGATCCTGCGCGAGCACTACGCCTGGCTGCCCGACCTGGGACTCGACCTGGTGCTGCGCATGGACGGCCTGGCCTGGCTGTTCACCGTCATGGTGCTCGGCATCGGCCTGCTGGTGCTGCTGTATGCGCGCTACTACATGTCGCGGCGCGACCCGGTGGCGCGCTTTTTTGCCTACATGCTCGCCTTCATGGGCTCGATGCTCGGGGTTGTCCTGTCGGGCAACCTGATCCAGCTGGTCGTGTTCTGGGAACTGACCAGCGTGACCTCCTTCCTGCTGATCGGCTACTGGCAGCACCGCAACGACGCCCGCCGCGGCGCGCGCATGGCATTTACGGTGACCACGGCCGGCGGCCTGTGCCTGCTGGCCGGCGTGCTGATCCTCGGCCATATCGTCGGCAGCTACGACCTCGACGCCGTATTGAAAGCGGGCGAGCGGGTGCGCGCCCACGCCCTCTACCTGCCGGCGCTGGTGCTGGTGGCCCTCGGCGCCCTCACCAAGAGCGCGCAATTCCCCTTCCACTTCTGGCTGCCGCACGCGATGGCGGCGCCGACGCCGGTCTCCGCCTTCCTGCATTCGGCGACCATGGTCAAGGCCGGCGTGTTCCTGCTGATCCGCTTCTGGCCGACCCTGTCCGGCACCGACGAATGGACGTGGATCCTGGGCGCGGCCGGCGTCTGCACCCTGCTGATCGGCTCCTTGTTCGCCATCTTCCAGAACGACATGAAGGGGCTGCTGGCCTATTCGACCATCAGTCACCTGGGCCTGATCGTGACCCTGCTCAGCATCGGTACGCCCTTGTCGGTGGTAGCGGCCGTGTTCCACACGATGAACCACGCCGTGTTCAAGGCCTCGCTGTTCATGGCGGTCGGGATCATCGACCACGAGACCGGCACGCGCGACATGCGCCAGCTGCGCGGCCTGGGCAAGGCCATGCCTTATACGGCCGCGCTGGCCATCGTCGCCAGCGCCGCCATGGCCGGGGTGCCGCTGCTGAACGGTTTCCTGTCGAAGGAGATGTTCTTCGCCGAGACTATGCTCGTGGGCGGCACCGAGGACTGGTCGATGTCGTATGCGGCGGTGGCCATGGGCGTGTTCAGCGTGGCCTATTCGCTGCGTTTCATCAGTGTGTTCTTCGGGCGGCTGTCCGACGACCTGCCGCACGCTCCACATGAGCCGCCGCGCTGGATGCGCTTTCCGGTCGAATGCCTGGTGGTGCTGTGCATCGCGGTCGGCGTGATGCCCGAGCGCGCGGTGGGCGAAGTGCTGGCGGTGGCGGCGAACGCCGTGCTGGGCCCGGCCCTGCCCGAATACGATCTCGGCATCTGGCACGGTGTTAACTTGCCGCTCCTGATGAGCGCGGCGGCGCTGGCCGGCGGCCTGCTGTTCTACGTGCTGCTGCGGCGCTATGCCGGCCTGGCCGAGCGCGAGCGCGTGCCGGTGCTGTACCGCCTGAACGGCGCCCAGGCCTACGAGAACAGCTTGTTGGCGCTGGCCCAGGCGGCGACCTGGCTGGTGCGCTGGACGAGTACGCGGCGCCTGCAATTGCAGCTGCTGGTGCTGATGGTGGCGATGGTGCTTGTGCCGCTGCTGCTGGTGCGGCCATTGCCGGCGCTGCCGCCGCTGCGCGTGACCGATCTCGACCCGCTGTTCGCCCTGCTGTGGCTGATCGGCGCGGCCTGCGCCCTGGGCGCGGCCTACCAGGCCAAGTACCACCGCCTGGTGGCGCTGCTGCTGGTGGGCGGCACCGGCGTCGTCACCAGCCTGACCTTCCTGTGGATGTCGGCGCCGGATCTGGCGCTGACCCAGCTGATGGTCGAAACCGTGACCACGGTCTTGATCCTGCTCGGCCTGCGCTGGCTGCCGCCGCGCTTCGCCCCGCCCGGCCTGGCCGCACGCATCCCGGCCAGTAGCTGGCTGCGCCGCGGGCGCGACGGCACCGTCGCCGTGGCCGGCGGCCTGGGGCTGGCCGCCGCCACCTACGCCTTGCTCGCCACAAAACCGCCCGCCACCATCAGCGACTTCTTCCTCGAACGCGCGCTCACCGAGGGCGGCGGCGCGAACGTCGTCAACGTGCTGCTGGTCGACTTCCGCGGCTTCGACACGATGGGAGAAATTACGGTGCTGTCGATCGTGGCGCTGACGGTGTACGCGCTGCTGCGCCGCTTCCGCCCGGCGCCGGAAAGCGTCGCCATCCCCGTGCAGCAGGCCAGCGACGTCGATCCGGCGGCGACGCAGACGCCGGCCCGGCAGGCGAGCAGCGGCTACCTGATGATCCCGGCCGTCTACCTGCGCTTCCTGCTGCCCTTCATGGGCATCATCGCCGTCTACTTCTTCATGCGCGGCCATAACCTGCCGGGCGGCGGTTTCGTGGCCGGCCTGATCTTCGCCACCGCGATCATCGTCCAGTACATGGTGGCCGGCACCGACTGGGTCGAGTCGCAATTGCGCCTGCGTCCGCACCGCTGGATCGCCTGGGGCCTGCTCACCGCCTGCGGCACGGGCCTGGGCGCCTGGCTGTTCGGCTACCCCTTCCTCACCAGCCATACCGCGCACCTGACCCTGCCGCTGCTGGGCGAGATCCACGTGCCGAGCGCCTTCGTGTTCGACCTCGGGGTGTTCCTGGTGGTGGTCGGCACGACCATGCTGATCCTGGTCGCGCTGGCGCACCAGTCGCTGCGCAGCCACCGCGCCCCGCCCGGCGCCACGCGCGGCACCATCCCGCCGGCCAAGGAGATCGCATAATGGAAGCCGCTTAATGGAAGCTGTTCTTTCGCTCGCCATCGGCATCGTCTTCGGCGCCGGCATCTGGCTGCTGCTGCGCCCGCGCAGCTTCCAGGTGCTGACCGGCCTGATGCTGATGTCGTATGCCGTCAACCTGTTCATCTTCATCATGGGCCGCGTCTGGCTCGACCAGCCGCCCTTCACGCCGGCCGGCAGCAAGATCGACCCCAGCGTGCTGGCCGATCCGCTGCCGCAGGCGCTGGTGCTGACCGCGATCGTGATCGGCTTCGCCACCACGGCCTTGTACCTGGTGGTGATGATCGGCGCGCGCGGCATGACCGGCACCGACCATGTCGACGGCGAGGAGCCCGAAGTATGATGGCGCAACAACTCGCCCAACACTTGGTTATTCTGCCGGTGCTGCTGCCGCTGGTGGTAGGCGCGCTGCTGGTGCCGCTGACCCAGGGCCGCCACCATCTGAAATTCGCGCTCAGCTATGCTTCGGTGCTGGGCCTGTTGATCACGGCGCTGGCATTGATGGTAGATGCCGACGGCGGCGCCTGGCCCGATGGCATCGGCGTCTACCTTGCCGCCAACTGGGCCGCGCCTTTCGGCATCGCCCTGGTGGCCGACCGCCTGGCGGCCCTGATGCTGCTGCTGACAGCCGTGCTGGCGCTGGCCGCGCTGCACTTCGCGATGCAGCGCTGGAGCCGGATCGGGGTGCACTTTCACTCGCTGTTCCAGTTCCTGCTGATGGGGATCAACGGCGCCTTCCTGACCCACGACCTGTTCAACCTGTTCGTGTTCTTCGAGGTGATGCTGGCCGCCTCGTATGGCCTGGTACTGCACGGCTATAACGCCGAGCGCCTGCGCGCCAGCATGCAGTACATCGCCGTGAATCTGGCCGCGGCCCTGCTGTTCCTGCTCGGTACGGCCCTGATCTACGCCACCACCGGCACCCTGAACATGGCCGATCTCGCCGTGCGCATCGCCGCCATCGGCCCGGACGAAGTTGGCTTATTAAAAGTCGGCGTGGCGACCCTGGCGCTGGCCTTCCTGGTAAAAGGCGCGATGTGGCCGCTCGGGTTCTGGCTGCCGACCACCTATGCTGCCGCTTCTCCGCCGGTGGCCGCGATGCTGGTCTTGATGACCAAGGTCGGCGCCTATGTCGTTCTGCGCCTGTGGCTGCTGCTGTTCGGCGACGATGCGGGCCTGGCTGCCGGCTTCGGCTACGACGCCCTGGTCTGGGGCGGCATGGCCACTATCGTCTTTGGCGCGGCCGGCATGCTCGCGAGCGACAGCGCCGGGCGCATGGCCGGCTACAGCGCCGTGGTCTCCTCGGGCACCCTGCTGGCCGTGATCGGCTATGGCCAGCCCTCGCTGGTGACGGCCGGCCTGTACTACCTGATTGGCTCGACGCTGGCGGTGGCGGCATTTTTGCTGCTGATCGAACTGATCGACCGTATCCGCACCCCGGGCGCGGCGATACTGGCGCTGACCATGGAAGCCTGGGTGGTCGAAGACACCCCCGACGAGCCGCGCGGCAAAGGCGTGCCGGCCGCGATGGCCTTCCTCTCGCTCGCCTTTGCCGCCTGCGCGCTGATGATCGCCGGCCTGCCGCCGCTGTCCGGTTTCGTGGCTAAGTTCAGCATGTTTCATGCGCTGCTCAATCCGCCATTGAGCGGCAGTGGCAGCGGTGCCATCGGCGCCACCGGCTGGACATTGATGGCGCTGGTGATCGTCTCCGGCCTGATCGCCGTGATCTCGATGCTGCGCTTCGGCGTGCGCACCTTCTGGGCCGCCGAGATCGTCGCGCCGCCGCGCCTGCACCTGTCGGAAGTGGCGCCGATCACGGCCCTGCTGCTGATCTCGCTGGCGATGACGGTGCAGGCGCGCCCGCTGTTCGACTATCTCGGCCGCGCCAGCGCCGACCTGCACGACAGCGGCAAGTACGCACGGCGGGTGCTGGCAGAGCCACCGGTAGCTAAGCCCAGCAGCGGCCCGACGAGCGGCAAGGAGACGCCATGAGCCGCTGGCTGCCTTACCCCATCGTATCGCTGGCGCTGTGCGCGCTGTGGCTGCTGCTGAACCAGGCCTTCGATGTTGCCAGCATCCTGCTCGGCGCCGTGCTCGGCATCGCCGTGCCGCCCCTGGTGCGGCGCCTGCAGCCGCTCGGCTACCCGCGCCTGCGCGCGCCCGCCACCCTGTTGCGGCTGCTGGGCATGGCCTCGGTCGAGATCGTCCGCTCCTGCTTCAACGTCTGCCGCATCATCCTGTTCGCCAACCATGCGAACGTGAAATCCGAATTCATCCTGATCCCCCTGACCATGCGCGACCCGTATGGCCTGGCCATGCTGTCCTGCCTGATCAACATGACGCCGGGCACGGTCTGGGTCGAGATCCTGCCCGAACGCCACGAACTGTCGCTGCACGTGTTCGACCTGCACGACGAACAATGGTGGATCGACACCATCAAAACGCGCTACGAGCGCCCCCTGATCGACATCTTTGAAACGGAGCGTACCCGTGGCGACCTTGCTTGAACTCTCGATCGGCTATGCGCTCGTCTGCGTGCTGGTGGCGATGCTGCTGTGCGCGCTACGCCTGCTGCTTGGCCCTTCCGCCCACGACCGCGTGCTGGCGCTCGATACGCTGTGGATGTCGGGCATGCTGCTGGCCCTGGTGCTGGGCATCCGCTTCGGCACGCAAGTCTATTTCGAGGTGGCGGTGCTGATCGCCTTGGTCGGCTTCGTCTCCACGGTGGCGCTGGCGAAATTCCTGATGCGCGGGGAGATCATCGAATGAACGGCATCGCCGCATTGCCCGCCTGGGCCGCGCTGGTCGTCGCGCTACTGCTGTTCCTCGGCGCCTCGATCATCCTGATCGGTGCCCTCGGGCTGCTGCGCCTACGCACCTTTTACCAGCGCATCCACGGCCCGGCCATCACCATCACGCTCGGCGCCGGTTGCATCCTGATCGCCTCGATGGTCTACTTCACGGTGGCGCAGTCGCGCCTGGTTGTGCACGAGGTGATCATTTCCGTCTTCCTGTTGATGACGGCGCCGGTGGTGTCGATGCTGATCATGCGCGCCGCGGTCTACCGCGACCTGCGCGCCAGGAAGAACAATTCTGGCGCCACGGCGGGCGGGGTCTACACGATCGTCGAGGAGGAAACGGCGGCCAGTCCGGCGCCGGGCAAAGAATAGGACGGATTTTTATCGCTTCATCGAGGTCTCATCGGTATTCAACCCAAGGAGAATGTCATGGCCTATGTCGATGGTTTTGTGATTCCGGTTCCAAAGAACAAGCTCGATGCCTACCTGGACATGGCGCGCCAATGCGCCACGATCTGGCGCGACCACGGCGCCCTCGAATTTCGCGAGTGCGTCGCCGATGACGTCAAGCCGGGTCAACTGACCTCGTTTCCCCAAAGCGTGCAGTTGAAAGAAGACGAAGTCGTGATTTTTTCCTGGATCGTCTACGAGTCGCGCGCCAAGCGCGACGAAGCCAACGACAAGGTCATGAACGATCCGCGCATGGCCGAGTTCATGAAGCCCGAGAACATGGCCTTCGACGGCAAGCGCATGATTTATGGCGGCTTCGAGATGCGGGTCGATAAATAGGTGTAGAAGGGGGACGTAAAAAAACCCGCAAGCAAGTTGCGGGTTTTTTGATGTGCTGCGACCTGGCGATCGATCAGAACGGGATGTCGTCATCCATGTCCGAGAAGTTCGGCGCCGGACGCTGCGGCTGCGGGCGTGCTGCCGGGGCCGGTGGCGCCTGGCGTGGGGCCTGCTGGCGCTGCGGTGGCGCGTCGTAGCCGCCGCCGTCGTCCATGCCCATGTCGTTGCCGCCGCCCATGCCGGAACGGCCGCCCAGCATCTGCATGTTTTCAGCGACGATGTCGGTGGCGTAACGCTCGATGCCGTCCTTGTCGGTGTACTTGCGGGTCTGCAGGCGGCCCTCGACGTAGACCGACGAACCCTTCTTCAGGTATTGGCCGACGATCTCGGCCAGGCGGCCGAAGAACGAGATGCGGTGCCATTCGGTCAGCTCTTTCTGCTCGCCGGTGTTGCGATCCTTCGACTTGAACGAGGTGGCGACCGCGATGTTCGCGATGGCGTCGCCGCTCGGCATGTAGCGGATTTCCGGATCGCGGCCGAGGTTGCCGACGATGATGACCTTGTTAACTGATGCCATGATGTTGCTCCTTCAGGATGATGTAAGCCCTGGCTCTGCACTCTGTCTAAGCGCCAGGGAACTGGTAATGCAGCACGATATTATGGGGCCGAACTGCCGGCTTATAAAGAACATTTTATTGGTCTCACTCAGCCTTTCGAGCGGCGCAAAACAGACGAATCGCGGTCGTCGTCGCCCGTCGGCAGCGCCCGTAAATTTATTTTCGGATTCTGAACGGTTTGCCATTGAAGCCGGCAGCAAACGGCCCACTTACGACAGACCGGGGTATTGTCGATTTCCGCTGGCGTGCCGGGACGGCATGGCAAATGCCATCGCTGGTACACCATAGTACTGGATGAATGTACAGCCGTCATAAAAACGCGCTACACTAGCAGATTCCCCTCGATTGGCCCGCCCAACGCGACAGTATCGTGCGTGGCCCCGCAAAACTTATTGAAAGCCTGCCAAATTTAATGGAAGAAATTCGTATTCGTGGTGCCCGCACGCACAACCTGAAAAACATCAATCTCGACCTGCCGCGCAACAAGCTGATCGTAATTACCGGCCTGTCGGGCTCGGGTAAATCCTCGCTTGCCTTCGACACCTTGTATGCCGAAGGCCAGCGCCGCTACGTCGAATCGCTGTCGGCTTATGCGCGCCAGTTCCTGCAACTGATGGAAAAGCCGGACGTCGACCTGATCGAGGGGCTGTCGCCGGCGATTTCGATCGAACAAAAGGCGACCTCGCACAATCCGCGCTCGACGGTGGGCACCGTGACCGAAATCCACGACTACCTGCGCCTGCTGTACGCGCGCGTCGGTACGCCCTATTGCCCGGATCACCCGCACGAGCCGCTGGCGGCGCAGACCGTCTCGCAGATGGTCGACTCCGTGCTGGCCATGCCGGAAGGCACCAAGCTGATGATCCTGGCACCGGTCGTGGCCGGCCGCAAGGGCGAACACAGCGATCTGTTTGCCGCGATGCAGGCGCAAGGTTTCATCCGCTTCCGCATCCAGAGCGGCGTCAACGCGGCCAAGATCTACGAGATCGACGAGCTGCCGAAGCTGAAGAAGACCGAAAAGCATTCGATCGACGTCGTCATCGACCGTGTCAAAGTCAACCCGGAAATCAAGCAGCGCGTGGCCGAAAGCTTCGAGACGGCGCTGCGCCTGGCCGACGGCCGCGCCGTCGCCTACGAGATGGACACGGAAAAAGAAACCGTGTTCTCCAATAAATTCGCCTGCAATGTCTGCGGCTATTCGCTGCAGGAACTCGAGCCGCGCCTGTTCTCGTTCAACAACCCGATGGGCGCCTGCTCGCAGTGCGACGGCCTTGGCCACATCGAGTTCTTCGATCCGAAGCGCATCGTCGCCTTCCCGAACCTGTCGCTCGCTTCCGGCGCCGTGAAGGGCTGGGATCGCCGCAACCAGTTCTATTTCCAGATGCTGTCGAACCTGGCGGCGCACTACGAGTTCGACCTCGACAAACCCTTCGAGCAGCTGCCGAAGCCTGCTCAGGATGCCGTGCTGTTCGGTTCCGGTAAAACGGCGATTCCGTTCACCTATGTGAACGAGCGCGGCCGCACCGTGATCCGCGAGCACACCTTCGAAGGGGTGGTCAACAACCTGCAGCGCCGCTATCGCGAGACGGATTCGATGGCGGTGAAGGAAGAACTCGCCAAATTCATCAACGAGAAGAAGTGCCCGGCCTGCGACGGCGCGCGTCTGCGCACCGAAGCGCGTTTCGTGAAAATCGGCCAGGGCGCGCAGCAGCGCGCGATCTACGAGGTGTCCGACAAGCCCTTGCGCGACACGCTGGAATTCTTCGAGACCCTGCAGCTGACCGGCGCCAAGAAGGAAATCGCCGAGCGCGTCATCAAGGAAATCACGGCGCGCCTGAAATTCCTGAACAACGTCGGCCTCGACTACCTGTCGCTCGACCGCAGCGCGGACACCCTATCGGGCGGCGAAGCGCAGCGCATCCGTCTGGCGTCGCAGATCGGTTCCGGTTTGACCGGCGTGATGTACGTGCTCGACGAGCCCTCGATCGGCCTGCACCAGCGCGACAACGACCGCCTGATCGCGACCCTGAAGCACCTGCGCGACATCGGCAACAGCGTGCTCGTGGTCGAGCACGACGAGGATGCGATCCGCACCGCCGACTACATCGTCGACATGGGCCCGGGCGCGGGCGTGCACGGCGGCCAGATCATCGCCGAAGGCACGCTCGACGAAATCATGGCAAACGAGCACTCGGTGACGGCCCAGTACCTGGACGGCCGGCGCAAGATCGTGGTGCCGAAGAAGAGAACGCAGTCGAATCCCGAGCGCCAGCTGGTGATCACGAATGCGACGGGTAACAACCTGAAAGGCGAAACCTTGCGCTTGCCGGTCGGCCTGATGACCTGCATTACCGGGGTCTCGGGTTCCGGTAAATCGACGCTGATCAACGACACCCTGTACCCGGCCCTGTCGCGCCATCTGTACGGCTCGCAGACGGAACCGGCGCCGCACGATGCAATCTTCGGCCTGGAACACTTCGATAAAGTGATCTCGGTCGACCAGGCGCCGATCGGCCGCACGCCGCGCTCGAACCCGGCGACCTACACCGGCCTGTTCACGCCGATCCGCGACCTGTTCGCGACGGTGCCGACGGCCAAGGAACGCGGCTATTCGGCCGGACGCTTCTCGTTCAACGTCAAGGGCGGCCGCTGCGAAGCCTGCCAGGGCGACGGCGTGATCAAGGTCGAGATGCACTTCCTGCCGGACGTGTACGTGCCTTGCGACGTCTGCCACGGCAAGCGCTACAACCGCGAGACCCTCGAGGTGCACTACAAGGGCAAGAGCATCACCGAAGTGCTGGAGATGACGGTCGAAGACGCGCACGAGTTCTTCAAGCCGGTGCCGGTGATCGCGCGCAAGCTGCAGACCCTGCTGGACGTGGGCCTCGGCTACATCAAACTGGGGCAAAGCGCGACGACCTTGTCGGGTGGCGAGGCCCAGCGCGTCAAGTTGTCGCTGGAACTGTCGAAGCGCGATACGGGCCGTACCCTGTACATCCTGGACGAGCCGACCACCGGCCTGCACTTCGCCGACATCGACCTGCTGCTGAAGGTGATCCACCGCTTGCGCGACCAGGGCAACACGCTCGCCATCATCGAGCACAACCTGGACGTGATCAAGACCGCGGACTGGATCGTCGACCTGGGGCCGGAAGGCGGCGCCGGCGGGGGCAAGATCGTCGCGACCGGTTCGCCGGAAGAGGTGGCGGAGAATCCGGCCAGTGTGACGGGCAAGTATCTGGGGCCGCTGTTGAAGCAGTAAGCTTCATGTATCGCTGAGAAAAGGCAGAGCCGCGGCTCTGCCTTTTTTGCTTTTGGATGTTGTAGGGTGGGCACTCGTGCCCACGCGGTACACAGGTTGAGTAGCCGAAACACCGCCGCGAGAACGCAAGCGCTGAATCCGCGTGGGCACAAGTGCCCACCCTACGATTCAGATGCGCTACAGTGGAACCACCCTCCACTGCTCAGCGAACCATCATGACCGACTTCCTGCTCGCCAGCATCCACCACCTGATCGTCTTCGGCCTCGCCGCCGTGCTGGCCGCCGAACTGGCCCTCATGCGCCCGGCCGCCATGTCGCCGCACACCGTCAAGCTGCTGGGGCGTTTCGACGCCGCCTACGGAGCGCTGGCGCTGGCGATCCTCGCCGCCGGGTTCGTGCGCGTGTACTACGGCGCCAAGGGGCCGGACTTCTACTTCCACAACCATGCGTTCTGGGGCAAGATGGCCACCTTCGCCGTGGTCGGCCTGGTGTCGATCCCGCCGACCCTGCGCATCGCGGCCTGGAAAAAGGCGGCCAGGCATGACGCCGCCTTCGTGCCGCCGCTGGAGGAAGTCAATAAGGTGCGCCGCCTGCTGCTGATCGAGATCCACGTGTTCGCGCTGATCCCGATCTTTGCCGCGGCCATGGCGCGCGGCGTCGGCTACGGTGCCGGCTGAAGCCCGGGGTTCATATTCAGACTTCAAAAGAAAAGCAGAGAGGGTCATGACAATGCGCTTACTCATCATGGGCAATTCAGGTTCCGGCAAGTCCTACCGGGCACGCGCGCTCGCGCAGCAACATGGGCTGGCGCACCTGGATCTCGACACCATCGTCTGGGAACCCGGCCAGATCGCCGTGCCGCGCGCACCGGACGCGGTACGCGCCGACTTGCTCGCCTTCGTCAGCGGGCACGATGCCTGGGTGGCGGAAGGCTGTTATGGCGAGCTGGTGGAAGCGGCGCTGCCCTACTGTTCCGAATTGACGTTCATGAATCCGGGGCGCGCGGTGTGCCTGGAGAACAACCGCAAGCGGCCGTGGGAGCCGCACAAGTATGCGTCGATGGAGGCACAGCAGAGCAAGCTGCAGTTTTTGCTGGAATGGGTGGGCGGATACTACGAGCGCGACGATGCGATGTCGTATGCCTGCCACCGGCGCGTGTTCGATGGGTTTGGTGGAAAAAAGACCGAAGTAACGCTGCTGGAGTAACCCGATCTTGTAGGGTGGGCTCCGCCCACGCGGATACGGCCTGTGCGAACTCGCGGCCTTATTTCCACTATTCAGGCGATGATCCCGCGTGGGCAGAGCCCACCCTACGAAAACCGGCAGCGCAAACAGCGCCACAAAAAAAGGGCAGCACCCCACGGCGCTGCCCTTTCTTACGCGCAGCCGTTTTCAAACGGCCGCCCTCCTCAGAAACTTACTGCGCCAGCTGCTGTTCCAGCTTCGCTTTCGTGTTCACCAGCTCTTGCGGCAGGTGGTACGACAGCTTCTCGAACAGCT
Source organism: Massilia sp. Leaf139 (assembly GCF_001424165.1). Lineage (GTDB taxonomy): Bacteria > Pseudomonadota > Gammaproteobacteria > Burkholderiales > Burkholderiaceae_D > Telluria. The sequence goes on along the minus strand of NZ_LMOJ01000023.1, from coordinate 314,052 downwards.
CGGTGTGCAGTTTCAGCTCTTCGCGCCAGGCGTCCTGGTCGATCGAGGTGATCTGCTTGAACTGCGCTTCGGTGAACTCCGTGCCTTCCCAGTTCAGGTCGCCGTAGTTCGGCGAGGTGCCGAACAGGTGCTGGGTGCCGGCGCCGGCCTGGCCTTCGGCACCGCTATTGCTACGGTCGAGGATCCACTTCAGCACGCGCATGTTCTCGCCATAACCTGGCCAGACGAAATTGCCCGACTCGTCGGTGCGGAACCAGTTGACGCAGAAGATCTTCGGCAGTGCGGCGCCGCCCTTGGCTTCGACTTTCTTGCCGAGATCCAGCCAATGCTGGAAGTAATCGCTCATGTTGTAGCCGATGAACGGCAGCATCGCGAACGGATCGCGGCGCACGACGCCCATCTGGCCGGCGGCGGCGGCGGTCGTTTCCGAACCCATGGTCGCGGCCATGTAGACGCCTTCGACCCAGTTATTCGCTTCGGTGACCAGCGGCACGGTGGTCGAGCGGCGGCCGCCGAAGATGAAGGCCGAGATCGGCACGCCGGCCGGATCGTCCCAGGCCGGATCGATCACCGGGTTCTGGGTCGCGGCGACGGTGAAGCGGGCGTTCGGGTGGGCGGCCTTGGTGCCCGATGCCGGCGTCCAGTCCTTACCCTGCCAGTCGATCAGGTGCGCAGGCGCCTCTTTCGTCATGCCTTCCCACCAGACGTCGCCGTCGTCGGTCAGGGCGACGTTGGTGAAGATGACGTTCTCGCGCAGCGAGGACATGCAGTTCGAGTTGGTCTTGTCGTTGGTGCCCGGGGCGACGCCGAAATAGCCCGCTTCCGGGTTGATGGCGTACAACTTGCCGTCGGCGCCCGGCTTGATCCAGGCGATGTCGTCGCCGATGGTCGTGACTTTCCAGCCGTTGAACGAGGTCGGCGGGATCAGCATGGCGAAGTTGGTCTTGCCGCAGGCCGAAGGGAAAGCGGCGGCGACGTATTGCTTGTCGCCTTGCGGAGACTCGACGCCGAGAATCAGCATGTGTTCGGCCAGCCAGCCGGTGCCGCCTTGCTGGGCTTCCTGGTAGCCCATGTTCGAAGCGATACGCAGCGCGAAGCATTTTTTACCGAGCAGCGCGTTGCCGCCGTAGCCGGAACCGTAAGACCAGATCTCGCGGGTTTCCGGATAGTGGACGATGTATTTGGTGTTGTTGCATGGCCATGGCACATCCTTCTGACCATGCACCAGCGGCATGCCGACCGTGTGCACGCATGGCACGAACTCGCCGTCCGCACCCAGCACGTCGTACACGGCCTTGCCCATGCGCGTCATGATGCGCATGTTGACGGCGACATAAGGGGAGTCGGACAGCTCGACGCCGATGTGGGCGATGGGCGAACCCAGCGGGCCCATCGAGAACGGCACCACGTACATCGTGCGGCCGGCCATGCAGCCGTCGAACAGGCCGTTCAGGGTCGTGCGCATTTCGGCCGGGTCGGTCCAGTTATTCGTCGGGCCAGCCTGCTCTTTGGTAGCCGAGCAGATATAGGTGCGGTCTTCGACGCGCGCCACGTCCGACGGGTCGGATTGGGCCAGGTAGGAATTCGGACGCAGGGCAGGATTCAAACGCTTCATCGTGCCGGCTTCGACCATCTGGGCGCACAGGCGGTCGTACTCTTCTTCCGAGCCGTCGCACCAGTAGATGGCGTCAGGCTTGGTCAGGGCGGCGATGTCCGCCACCCAATTGATGAGCTTCTGGTGTTTGACGTGGTCTGGGACGTTCAGGGCGGCGACACCGCTCATCACGGGCTGGTTCATGGTACCTCCAACAATTAAGAATTCTGTATGGTTCCGGCACGGCAGGATCGTCGCAGAGTTCCGGGACTGGATGCAGTCCCTGGCGCCAGGGGAGCGGCGGTACGGCGGTCGTGTCGGCGGCCCCGGTGGCGAGGCGGTGGAACGGTGAAGCCGGGGCTGATATACACTTCGGTGCTGTCAAACCCTTAATAATCGGCCGATTGTACACCCCCCAAACGGCGATTCAAGCTCTTCGAATCGAAAAATGTAGGAAATATAGTTGACTATTGTAGTGGGCTACTTCGATTCGCCGGGAACGCGTTATTCCTTTACGTGCTCATCCATAACTTCGCGCAACTCCGATGAAAATTGCCATTCTTGACGACTACCAGAACGCCGTGCCGTGTCTCGCCTGTTACAAAATATTGGACGGTCACGAGGTCAAAGTGTTCAATAATTCCGCGCGCGGCCTCGGCCAGCTGGCGATCCGCATGGCGTCCTATGACGCCCTGGTACTGATCCGCGAGCGCACGATCCTGTCCGCCGCCCTGCTGAGCAAAGTGCCGAACCTGAAACTGATCTCGCAAACGGGCAAGGTCAGCGGACATATCGACGTCGCCGCCGCCACGGCGCGCGGCATCGCCATCGCCGAGGGAACCGGTTCGCCCACCGCCCCGGCCGAATTGACCTGGGCGCTGATCATGGCGGCCAGCCGCAAGATCGTTCCCTATGCGAACAACCTGAAAGAAGGGATGTGGCAGAGCGCCTCCGTGAATCCCCAGCTCAACGGACTGGGCCGGGTATTGCACGGGCGCACGCTGGCGATCTGGGGCTACGGCAAGATCGGCAAGCTGCTGGCCGGCTACGGCCGCGCCTTCGGGATGCGGGTGCTGGTCTGGGGCAGCGAGGCCAGCCGCGCCGCGGCGCTGGCCGACGGCTTGGATGCCGCCGCTTCGCGCGAGGCGTTCTTTGCCGAGGCCGATGTGCTGAGCCTGCACCTGCGCCTGGCCGACGCCACGCGCGGCATCGTCACCGGCGCCGACCTGGCGCGCATGAAGCCGGACGCCCTATTCGTGAACACGAGCCGGGCGGAACTGGTGGAAACGGGCGCGCTGGAAGCGGCCCTGCACGCCGGACGGCCGGGCATGGCGGCGCTGGACGTTTTTACAGATGAGCCGCTGCCAGCTGACGCGCCGCTGCTGCGGATTCCGACGGTGCTGGCGACGCCGCACCTGGGGTATGTCGAGCAGGAGAGTTACGAACTGTATTTCAGGGCGGCGTTCGAGAACATCGTGCAGTTCGCGGCAGGCAAGCCGACGAACATCCTGAATCCAGAGGTGTTGCAGGAGTAGTCGAGGCCAATGGCCTCGACTACGGGTTCACTGGGCATGCCCGCGTGCAATTGCGCATCGTCGTGGAATGCATGAGCGAACAATGGTCATCGTTCCGCGTGGGCATGCCTACCCTACGTGATGCCGCTGCTAACCAAAAAATTAACGAAACAGGAAACGGTTTAGTTGAATGCGTCAGCGCAGTTCCGGCTCGCCCGTCAGATTGATCTTCTTCGCCGGCATCACGTGGGAGCGCGTCCACAGCCCTGCCCAGCCCGGCGGCCAGCCGATCTCGGGACCGGCATAGGCCGGCAAGCCGGCGCGCACGGCCACCACCGGCACCGGCGGCGCGTTGATCAGGCCGCCACCGGGGGGACGCTCGATGTTCAGGCTGTACATATAGCCCGGCAGCAGCGCGTCGCAGGTGGCGGCGAACCAGGCCGTGTGATCCTCGTCGCGTCCCAGCGCCTGGGCCAGGCCTTGCGGATCGAATTTCGCCAGCGCGTGGATCAGTTCCTCGGTACTGGCGCCGGGCGTATCTCCCCATCCCATGACCGGATTGTTGTTGTACTCGGCGCCCGATCCATACCAGCCTTCGCGCCAGGAACGCTGCATCCAGTTGCGCTGGCCGGTGAACAGATGCCAGCGCCAGTGCAGGCCCGAGGGCTTGGGCCAGGAATACAGATACAGTTTCTGGTAACCGGCCTGGTGCAGTTCGCGCACGACGGCCATCAGGCGCGCATGCGGCATGCGGTCGGGCGGCGCGCGCCGGAACAGGATCGGCTCGCCATCGGCATGCTGCACTTCGTCGCTCGACAAATTCAGGTCGAGCGTGCGCGCTTCGTTGCCGAAGCGGGCGGAAATCCAGCCCGTCAGCAGGTTGACATGGGTGATCACGCCATAGCCACGATGACGGTGAAAAATAACGGTTCCTGGAGCAACGGCTTTCATGAAATTCTTAGGGCTTGCCCTTGGTAAAAGGTCAGTCTACTCATCCGATCCGGTCGATTCTAGCGTAGTCACATATGGATACACTACGGTTTGACGCTATGATGTTCCACCTTTTTTTACTGCGTGTATAAACCGATATGACTTTGCGACTCATCGCCACGGGCGGCACCTTCGACAAACACTACAACGAGCTGAACGGCGTGCTCGGCTTTTCCGATAGCCACATGCCCGACGTCCTCAAGCGCGCGCGCCTGACGATTCCGGTCGAACTGGAAGTGCTGCCGCTGCTCGATTCGCTCGACATGCAGGACGTTGACCGCGCGCGCATCCTCGCGTCCTGCCAGGCCGCAAGCGAAAAGGCGATCGTCATCGTCCACGGCACCGATACCATGCCGCAGACGGCCGCCGTGCTCGGCGCGGCAAACCTCGGCAAGACGGTCGTCCTGACCGGCGCCATGATCCCCTACGAGATCGCCAATTCCGACGCCCTGTTCAACCTCGGCTTCGCCTGCGGCGTGGCGCAAACGCTGGCCCCTGGCGTGTATGTCGGCATGAACGGCCAAGTATTCGCCTGGGATAATGTGACCAAGAATCGCGCCGCCGGCGTGTTCCAGCCGCTGTAAGCTCCACGATTCCACAGGGCAGCAGCGCGCTGCCCTTCCATAGAACTTCCTATACTTTTCTCTCCACGCACCGAGAGGAGAGTTGCAAATGTCTGACCGTCCAATTTTAACGACGCGCCAGGGCCATCCCGTCCGTGACAACCAGTCCTTGCGTTCGGTCGGCGAGCGCGGCCCGGCCACGCTCGAAAACTACCAGTTCATCGAGAAGATCACCCACTTCGACCGCGAGCGCATCCCCGAGCGCGTCGTGCATGCGCGCGGCACCGGCGCCCACGGCTATTTCGAAGCCTATGGCAAGATCGGCGACGAGCCGGCATCCAAATACACGCGCGCCCGCGTACTCAACGAGACCGGGGTGCAGACGCCCGTGTTCGTCCGTTTCTCGACCGTCATCGGCGGCAAGGATTCGCCGGAAACGGCGCGCGACCCGCGCGGCTTCGCCGTGAAACTGAAGACGGTCGAGGGCAACTGGGATCTGGTCGGCAACAATTTAAAGGTGTTCTTCATCCGCGATGCGATCAAGTTCCCGGACATGATCCACGCCTTCAAACCGGATCCGGTAACGAACCAGCAGGAAGCCTGGCGCTTTTACGATTTCGTCGCCAATTCGCCGGAAGCGCTGCACATGGTCACCTGGGTGAAAAGTCCCTGGGGCATCCCGGCAAATTACCGCGAGATGGAAGGCTCCGGCGTCAACACCTATAAATTGATCAACGACGAGGGCGTGGCCCACCTGGTGAAATTCCACTGGCAGCCGCGCCAGGGCGTGCGCAACCTCACCGCGGCCCAGGCGGCCGAGATCCAGGCGCACGACACCAGCCACGCCACCCGTGACCTGTACGATGCGATCGAGCGCGGCGATTATCCGGAGTGGGAATTCTGCGTGCAGATCATGGCCGACGGCGAGCATCCCGAGCTCGACTTCGACCCGCTTGACGACACCAAGCGCTGGCCGGAAGACCAGTTCCCGCTGCTGCCCGTGGGGCGCATGGTACTCGACCGCAATCCGGAGAATGTGTTTGCCGAGACGGAGCAGTCGGCCTTCGGCACCGGCGTGCTGGTCGACGGCATCGATTTTTCGGACGACAAGATGCTGCAGGGCCGCACCCTGTCCTATTCCGACACCCAGCGCTACCGCGTCGGCCCGAATTACCTGCAGCTGCCGATCAACGCACCCCAGGAACGGGCGCGCCCGCGCACCAACCAGCGCGACGGCCAGATGACGTATATCGTCGACGATAGCGGAGAAAACCGCCACATCAACTACGAGCCGAGCCTGCTGGGAGGCACCCAGGAAGCCCCGAAGCCGGCGCGCGACTACCACCAGTACGTCGAGGGCCACCTGGGCCGCTACCAGACCACCAACACCCGCGCCGACTACCAGCAGGCGGGCGACCGCTACCGGACGTTCGAGGATTGGGAACGCGACGAGCTGGTGAACAATGTCGGCGGCGACCTGAAGGGATGTCCGGAAGTCGTGCAGCTGCGCATGGTCTGGCACCTGTGGCATTGCGACGAGGACTACGGCCGCCGCGTGGCGCAAGTCGCCGGCATCGACCTCGAAAAGGCGAAGGCGCTGCCGCCGCTGCCGGGCAAGCCGGCACCGCACGAGAACCGCCAGGGTGCGACTTATACGGATGGAAAAAGTGAGGAGCCGGCCACCAGCGATGAGGTGGCAAGCGCGAAGTAAAGCGCCAATGCAAAACGGATCCGAGCGGATCCGTTTTACGTAGCGTGGACAGGTTCTCCGTCCAAGCGTTCAAGCAGCGGATGATCAGCCCGCGACGAGCTGGTTCAGGTGTTCGCTGAACGCGTGGACGGCGGAGCCGTCCACCCTACAAAATCTTAGGCCTTGGCTTCGCCGCCCAGCGCGTCGACCACGTCGGCCAGCAATTTCGCCAGCTCGCCGGTCATCAGCATCATGTCGTTGTCGAAACGTTCGTCGTCGCTGTGGGTGACGGCGCCGCCTTCGTTAATGACGTCCAACGGCTTGATGCCCTTGATCGCCAGCGATTCGGTCAGCACGAAGCTGACGCGGCTGTTCCAGGTCATCGCCAGGCGGGTGCACTGCTTACCCGCGGCGATGTGGCGGCGGATGTCTTCCGGATCAAGCGAATGTTTTACGTAACGCACGGCGGCGCGGCTTTCGCCGGTGGCGCGCAGTTCGGTGTCCTGGTCGATCGTGAAGTTATAGGGCGCTTCGTCCGATTCCAGCCAGCCGGTCATCACGGCGACCGGCGAGCGCTGCACGCGCAGCGATTCGAGCGGCATGCGATCCACGCCTTTAAGCAGCAGTTTCACCACGTCGTCGGCCTTGGCCGGGCTGGCGGCGTCGACCACTAACCAGCCATTGACCGGGTCGATCCAGGTAAACGTGTTGCTGCGGATGGTGAATGCGCGCGGCAGCAGTTCGTCGGCCACGCGTTCCTTCAATTCTTTCATCGCCTTTTTACCAGGCGGGAAACCCTGCTGCTCTTCCAGTTCGGCAGCCTTGGCCTTGGCGACCTGGTTGATCACCGAGCTCGGCAGCAGCTTCTTTTCGGTGCCCAGCATCATCAGCATCTGCTTGTTGACGACGTGAACCAGACCACCGTTCGGGCGCGGGGTGTCCCAGCCCTGACGCAGCAATTCGTTGCTGTTAGCGGGCGTAAACGCCATCGGCGCGAGCGCCTCTTCCATCTGTTCAGGCGTAAAAGCCCAGGGTGCAGGCAGGCGGTAAATCTGAAGATTCTTGAACCACATAGTTGCTTTCTGTTGTCTCAGTATTTCAGGGGAACGACATTCTACACGTTGCTGTCGCCGTATTTTCACGTGGCAACAACAACGTTTTAATGTGTTGCGTGTTCGTCAAACAGGCTCAGTTGTTCGACATGTTCGGTGTCGCCCAGGCGCACGCCGACGCCCAGCAGGCGCACCGGGCGGCTGGCGCGCAGCCAGCCGGTTTCCATCAGGCGGGCAAAAGTAGGCAGGTGCGGCGCATAGCCGACGCACTCGACGGTGGTCTGCTGGAAGTCCGCGAATTTGATTTTCACGAACAGTTTATTGATGAATTTTTCGGCACCGGCGCGCTTGATGCGGCCGAGCAGGTGTTCGTATAAGTCGGGCAGCAGCGTCAGGCAGGCCGGCAAATCCGGCACGTCGTTGGTGTAGGTCTCCTCGGTGCTGACCGATTTGCGTTCGCGCTCGGCGCTGACCTCGCGGTTGTCGATGCCGCGGCACAGGTCGTGCAGGCGCGCGCCGAAACTGCCGAAGTGGTGCTGCAGCTCCTGCATCGTCCAGCCGCGCAGGTCGGCGCAGGTCTGCGCGCCCAGTTTATTCAGTTTCGCCGCCGTGACCTTGCCGACGCCGTGCAGCTTTTTCACGGGCAGCGCCGCCACGAAGGCATCGACTTCTTCCGGGCGCACCAGGAACAGACCGTCCGGCTTGTTCCAGTCGCTGGCGATTTTCGCGACGAACTTGTTCGGCGCCACGCCGGCCGAGGCGGTGATGCCGACGGTCTCGAAAATGCGCTGGCGGATCTCCTGGGCGATCAGGGTGGCGCTGCCCTTGCAGTGCGGCGAATTCGAAACGTCGAGATAGGCTTCGTCGAGCGACAGCGGTTCGACCAGCTCCGTGTAGTCGGCGTAGATCTCCATGATCTGGCGCGAGGCGATCCGGTATTTTTCCATCGCCGGCGGAATCACCAGCAGTTCCGGGCACAGCTTCATGGCCTGGGCGGTGGCCATCGCCGAATGGATGCCGTAGCGGCGCGCCTCGTAATTGCAGGTCGCCACCACGCCGCGCTGGTCGGGACGGCCGCCGACGGCGAGCGGACGCCCGCGCAGGGACGGATCGTCGCGCATCTCGACCGACGCATAGAAGCAGTCGCAATCGCAATGGATGATTTTACGTGCGGGGGCGTTCACTCTGGCGGCGGCCGGGGCCGACTACTGTAATTCCGTACAGTATCTCGTCAATTGGCTTTCCGTGCAAGAGGCGGTCGGCATGCGAAAAAAAAGACGCGCGGCAAGCCGCGCGTCTTTCGACCTTGTTACTCAACCAGGAAAAAACTTACCAGTTCAGTTTCAGGGTGTATTTGCCGTTGGTCGAACCGGTGCCGCCGCTGTAGTACTTGACGCGCACATAGCGTGCGGCCGTCGCGGTGGTCGTGTTCGAGACCGAAGCGGTGTCGGTCGCGCCGGCGCCGTTTTCGCTCAGGGCCAGCTGCGTACCTGCGCTGTTGTAGATGTAGACGTCGTAGTCGGCGGTCGACAGGCCCGGGGTCATCGCTGCCTGCAGGGTCTTGCCGGCTGGCAGTTGAACCACGAAGTAGTCGCTGTCGGTCGTGCTGCCGATGACGCCGTTGACGGTGGTGCCGGTGGTGCTGATGGCGTTCGCGGTCGAGATCGTGTTGTTCGATTCCGTTTCCGAGACCGTCGGGCCGACCGGGGTGCTGGTGGTGGCCGAGGCCGTCGCCGCTGCCGCGTCGACGATACCGGTGCCGCAGCCCGAGCAGGTGCCCGGGAAGGCGCGCGCGGTGCTCTTCAGTTTCGACTCGATCTGGTCCGGGGTCAGCGCGCTGTTACGGGCCAGCATCAGTGCTGCCACGCCGGCGACGTGCGGGGTCGCCATCGAGGTGCCCTGGTAGCCGGCGTAGTTGTCGGCGCCAGGGGTGCTGGTGCCGGCATTCAGCGTCGACAGGATGTAGCCGTTGGCGTCGCCGCCAGGTGCTGCCACGTCGACCACGGTGCCGTAGTTCGAGTACGGTGCGCGGGCGCCGTTGCGGTTGGTCGCCGCGACGGTCACGACGCCGGCGCAGTTAGCCGGGTTCGAGTTGCTGGCGTTCATGTTCTCGTTACCGGCCGCGACGATAACGACGGTGCCGCGCGAACGGGCGCTGTTGATGGCGTTCTGGGTGGTGGTGCCGCAAGCACCGCCGCCGCCGAGCGACATGTTGATGACCTTGGCCGGGTTGGCGTTGGTCGGCACGCCCGAGACGGTGCCGCCCGACGACCAGATGATGGCGTCGGCGATGTCCGAGGTGTAGCCGCCGCACTTGCCGAGCACGCGCACCGGCACGATGCGGGCATTGTAGGCCACGCCGGCGACGCCCAGGCTGTTGTTGGTCTTGGCGGCGATGGTGCCGGCCACGTGGGTACCGTGCCAGCTCGAGCCCGATGCCGGTTCGCCGGCGGCGCACTCGTTGGCGGCGGTCCAGTCGCCCGGATCGGAAGCGTCGCTGTCGCGGCCGTTGCCGTCGTTGCCGATGGTGGCGTCGGAAATGAAGTCATAGCCGCCGACATACTGGCCCGAGAGGTCGGCGTGCGGACGGATACCGGTGTCGATCACGGCCACTTTCACGCCGGTACCGGTCGACAGATCCCAGGCTGCCGGCAGGCGCAGGCCGCCGGTGGCTTCGGTGTAGTGCCACTGCTGGGTGTACATCGGGTCGTTCGCGGTGGCCATCTTGCGCATGATGCGGTCGGGCTCGGCGTATTCGATCGAGGAATCGCGTGCCATCATTTCCTGGGCCAGCGCATCGGCATCCTTCAGCGAGACCTTGCGGTCGATCTTCATCACGTGGGCGCCGTTGGCGGTCGTGCGCAGCGCCTGCAGGCGCAGGCCGAGCTGCTGGCCGGCGCGGTCGGCGATGGCCTGGCGGCCGGCCGTCATCGCGGTGGCGACGCGTGCCTGGGCGCCACCGACGTTGGCGTCCTTGTACTTGACGATGATGCGGTCGGTATTAAGGATGTATTGCGGGGCGCCGGCTGCCTGTGCTTCGGTAGCGTTGCCGGCAACTGCGGAGCCGAAGCTCAGCGAACCTGCGGCAAAGGAAACTGCAACTGCGATTTTCAACAATTTCGGGTGAATCGAATGCGTCGACTTCATGTTAAGCCCTTTGTTGTGTAGTTTTCCGTCAAGGCAAAATGCCCTGTTTTATGGTCTCCGAATTTCGGAAGTGCCCTCGAACTGGCGGCTGAGAAAATGTACTGCGGAGTAAAAATGTGTGTCGGGAATTTCGAATCGAGTGACGTAATTTAGCAACGGTTTCTACCGTTCATTTAACAAAAACATCGTTTATTTGCATGAACAGTATTTACGCCAAATATCCTATGGTATGTTTTCCTTATCATCGTCACAACAACCATTACTTTGCAAGTAATGCAAGTATTTAGAATATGAACAAGGCATAAAAAAGGCCGCGTCGACGCGGCCATTCTATTTCCAGCGAAATTTTTTACAAATGATTTGTGTTTTGTCAGCGTGCTGTAATTAATGGTTACCACTAATTTCCGCTTTCGATCCCGCATGGATCAACAGCGCGCGGAAATCGTTGACGTTGGTGCGGGTCGGCCCGGTGACGACCAGGTCGCCCAGCGCCGCGAACAAGCTGTAGCCGTCGTTGTCGGCGAGCATGGCGCGCGCCGCCAATCCGGCCTGTGCTGCCCGCGCCAGCGTAGCGGGGTCGAGCAGCGCGCCGGCGTTGTCCTCGGTGCCGTCGATGCCGTCGGTGTCGCAGGCCAGCGCATGCACGCCGGCGCGTCCGTCCAGTGCGATCGCCAGCGCCAGCAGGAACTCGGCGTTGCGCCCGCCGCGCCCGTGTCCGCGCACCGTCACCGTGGTTTCGCCGCCGGACAGGATCACGCACGGAGCCGCGCAGGGCTGGCCGTGCGCGAGTACCTGGCGCGCGATCGCCGCATGCACCCCGGCCACCTCACGCGCCTCTCCCTCGATGCTGTTCGACAGCACCAGCGGTGTGACGCCGGCCGCGCGCGCTGCATCGGCCGCCGCATCGAGCGCGGCCTGGGCGGTGGCGATGACGACCGTCTCGTTGCGTGCCAGGCGCGGATCGCCGGGCTGGGGCGCGGCGCGGGCCGGATCAGTCAGCACCCCGCGCACGGCATCCGAACAGGGAATCGCATAGCGTTCGAGGATCTCCAATGCCTCGCGCGCCGTGCTGCCGTCCGGTACCGTCGGCCCGGAAGCGACCACGCTCGGATCGTCGCCCGGCACGTCCGACACCACCAGGGTCACCACCCGCGCCGGGTAGCATGCCAGCGCCAGGCGCCCGCCCTTGATGCGCGACAGGTGGCGCCGCACCCGGTTCATCTCTCCGATCGGCGCGCCGCTGCGCAGCAGGGCGCGGTTGATCTCGCGTTTTTCCTCGAGCGAGATACCGGGCGCCGGCAGCGACAATAAAGCCGAGCCGCCGCCCGACATCAGGCATAGCACGAGATCGTCTTCGGTGAGACCTCCCACCAGCGCCAGCATGCGTTCGGCCGCTTCTGCGCCGGCCGCGTCCGGCACCGGATGACCGGCCTCGACAACCTCGATGTGTTGCGTCGGCGCGCCGTGCGCGTAGCGCGTGACGACCAGTCCGGACAAGGCTCCCTGCCAGTGACGTTCGACCGCTTCGGCCATGCGCGCTGCCGCCTTGCCCGCCCCGATCACGACCGTGCGCCCGCGCGGCGGTGGCGGCAAGTGCCGGGCGAGCAGCGCACCGGGGTCGACCGCGGCGAGCGCGGTGTCGAACAGGTGCAGCAGGAACTGGCGTGGGTCGGCGACGGTCATCAGGACTCCTTCGTGGTGGCGTACCGGAGATAGTGGCATAAAACCATGCGCGCGGCCGGGCTGCCTCCTAAAACCCGTTTTGCATCTTTTTCAGAAAAACTCTTGCACATTCGCGAAGCCATACGCTATGATTCGGGCCTCTTCAGACGCGATGACAAACGTCGGATGAACTGAATACGGTAAGCGGGGCGCTTAGCTCAGTTGGTAGAGCGGATCCCTTACAAGGATTAGGTCGGGAGTTCGAGCCTCTCAGCGCCCACCAGGATTCAGTTGATAAACGAAGAACCGATCAGTAAAAACGGAGCGGTAGTTCAGTTGGTTAGAATACCGGCCTGTCACGCCGGGGGTCGCGGGTTCGAGCCCCGTCCGCTCCGCCAGCATCAAAGAAAAAGGATTCGATTCGTCGAATCCTTTTTTTTCGTCCCTACTTTCTCTCGCCTGTCGCCGGACGTTACCGAACGAACAGTCAACAGTTCCCACCGGTGATATAGATAAGCTTTCGCCGCTCCACCGCGCCCTGGACTCTCATGCAACACACGCCCGCTCCCGCCATCGACACCAACGCCCTCGGCCTGCAACTGTTCGAAAGCAGCCCCAATTGCGTGAAACTGCTCAGCACTGACGGCAGGGTGATGGCGATGAACCGGAACGGGATGTGTGCCATGGAAATCGACGATTTCAGCCCGTTCGCCGGCGCCGTCTGGCGCACCTTCTGGCCGCAGGAAAGCCAGGATGCGATCGACCGGGCGATCGCGATTGCACGGGCCGGGGGCACCGGGCAGATCAAGGCCTATTGCCCGACAGCCAAGGGATCGCCGCGCTGGTGGGAAGTCGTGGTCAGCGCCGTGCATGGAAATGACGGCAGTTTGCAGAATCTGCTGGCCGTCTCGCGCGACGTGACCGCCGCGCACGAAGCCGAACTCGAGCGCGACCGCCTGCTCAAGGAACTACAGGCGGCGCACGCGCGCATGGCCGACATCTTTCACCAGGCGCCGGCCTTCATGTGCGTGCTGAACGGGCCGGAGCACCGCTTCGAACTGGTCAACGAGCGCTACCTGCAGCTGGTCGGCAACCGCGACCTGGTCGGCCAGCCGGTACGCCAGGCGCTGCCGGAAATCGAAGGCCAGGGCTTCTTCGAGCTGCTCGACGGCGTCTACCGCAGCGGCGAGCCCTATTTTGGCAGCGACATGCCGGTCATGCTGCAGCGCCATCCGGGTGCACCGCTGGAGCAGCGTTTCGTCGACCTGGTCTACATGCCGCTGCGCGACGCCGACGGCCGGATCACGGGCTTGCTGGCCCACGGCGTCGACCAGACCGAGCGCAAGCTGAACGAGCAGCGTCTGTTCGAAAGCCGCGAGCACTTCGCCAAGCTCGTCGGCCAGGCAGCCACCGGCGTGGTCGAGACGGATGCCCAGGGCCGCTTCACGCTCGTGAACCGCAAGTATTGCGACATGCTGGGTTATACCGAACAGGAACTGATCGGGATGTCCGTCATGGAGGTAACGGCGCCGGCCGCGCGCGCAGCGAGCGCCGCCGCGGTGGAAGGCCTGGCGGCCCGCGGACGCGGCTTTGTCATCGACAAGCATTACCTGCACAAGGACGGCTCGCTCGTCCCCGCCACCAGCAGTGTCAATGCGCTGCACGGCCCCGCCGGCGACTACCAGGGCATGGTGGCGATCGTGCTCGACACCAGGGAACGCCAGCGCACCGCGCAAGCCTTGCGCGCCAGCGAGGAACGCTACCGCACCTTGTTCGAATCGATGGATCAGGGCTTCGCCGTCATCGAGCTGCTCTTCGATGCGCAGGACGTGCCGGTCGACTACCGCTTCCTGGAGATGAACGCGATGTTCGCGCGTCACACCGGTCTCACCGGCGCCACCGGCAAGACCGTGCGCGAACTGGTGCCCGAGCTCGACCGCTTCTGGTTCGACACCTATGGCAAGGTGGCGCTGACGGGCGAAGCGGTGCGCTTCGAGAACGAGGCGGCGGCGATGGGGCGCTGGTTCGATGTCTACGCCACCCGCATCGGCGGTGCCGACAGCCGCAAGGTCGCCCTGCTGTTCACCGACATCACGGCGCGCAAGCGCAACGAGGAGCAGCTGCGCCGGCTGGCCGCGGATCTGTCCGACGCCGACCGCCGCAAGACCGAATTCCTGGCCACCCTGGCCCATGAGCTGCGCAACCCGCTGGCGCCGATTCGCAGCGGCCTGGGCGTCATCCGCCTGTCCGGCGACAACGCGACGGCCGTGCGCAAGGTGCGCGAGATGATGGAGCGCCAAGTCGGCCACATGGTGCACCTGATCGACGACCTGCTCGATGTCGCCCGCATCAGCGGCGGCAAGCTCGAACTCAAGCGCGAGCGCGCCGATTTGAAGCGCGTGCTGGCCAGCGCCGTCGAAACCAGCGCGCCCCTGATCGAGGCCGCGCGCCACCGGTTGCGGGTGGCGCTGCCCGAGACCGACCTGACGGTGGACGCCGACGTCACCCGTATCGCGCAAGTGGTCGCCAACCTGCTCAACAACGCTGCGAAATATACTCCGGCGGGCGGGCGCATCGAGCTGGCCGCGTGCGCGCAAGACGGCATGGCCGTCATCACGGTCACCGACAACGGCGTCGGCATTCCCGCCGATTCCCTGACCACCGTGTTCGACATGTTCAGGCAGGTCGACCGCCACATGGAGCGCGCCCAGGGCGGCCTGGGCATCGGGCTGTCGCTGGTGCGGCGCCTGGTCGAGATGCACGGCGGGACGGTGCGCGCACAGAGCGCCGGCGCGGGCCAGGGCAGCCGCTTCGAGGTGCGCCTGCCGTTGGCCGGCGACGCGGCCGCATCCGGTTCGTACGGGATGGAAAAACAGGATACGGCGTCGCGCCGGCCGCGCGGCCTGCGCATCCTGGTGGTCGACGACAACGTCGATGCGGCGCTGACGCTGTCGATGATCCTGGAAGCCGACGGCCATCGCACGCGCGTGGTACACGACGGCATCGCCGCCCTGGAAGCGGCGCGCGCCTTCCTGCCGCAGGTCGCGTTCCTCGACATCGGCATGCCGGGCCTGAACGGCTACGAAACGGCGCGTGCCATGCGCAGCACGCCGGGCCTGGAAACGGCGACCCTGGTCGCCCTCACCGGCTGGGGCGCGGAAAGCGACCGGCTGCGCTCGAGCGACGCGGGGTTCGACCACCATCTCACCAAGCCGGCGCAACTGAGCGCCGTGCAGGATCTGCTGGCGGGCGTGGCGCCCGCGGAGACCTGAGATCGTCAGGCCTGGCGCCGCTCGGCGGCACCCGTTTCGATGCGGTTGCGGCCGTTGCGTTTGGCCTCGTACAAGGCATGATCGGCACGCGCCAGCGCGGCCGGCAGATCCTCGTTCGGATCGATCACGACCAGGCCGATACTGACCGTCATCGTGTAGTGGTTGCCGCAGGTGAGCAGGCGGGTATCGGCCACGCCCTGGCGCAGGCGCTCGGCGGCGTGCAGGGCGCCGGGCAGATCGGTGCCGGGCAGCGCCAGCGCGAACTCCTCTCCGCCCAGGCGGCCGAGGATGTCGTGCTCGCGCAGGGCCTCGGCGCAGGTCGCCGCGAATTTCACCAGCGCCTCGTCGCCGGTGGCATGGCCGAAGCGGTCGTTGAGCTGTTTGAAGTGGTCGATGTCGAGCATCAGCAGCGCGATCGGCTGGCGCTGGCGCAGCGACAGCAGACGCGCCGCATCGGCACGCGCGAAGAACGCACGCCGGTTCAGCAGGCCGGTCAGGTCGTCGGTGGTGGCCAGGCGCTCCATGCGCGCATCGTCGCGCTGCTTGCTCATCAAGATAAAGCCGAAGCCGTTCACGATCAGGAGCAGGTAGCCGGCCACATAGGCCATGGTCTCGCCATAACCCGGCACCGCACGGCCTGTGACGGCGATCAGCGCCCAGATGGCCAGCACGGCGCCGCACCCCATGTCGGTCGCGCCGATCAGGCGCTGCAATGCGGTAGCGCCGGCCAGGCGTGGATGCATCAGGATCGCGCCGGTGGTGAAGGAGCCAAACCCCATCGTCAGCGATACGTACACGACCAGCTCGCGGTGCGGCAAGCCGTGCAGCGAAGCCGCGCAAGCCAGCAGCAGGCCGAGCGCGGCCACCGGCACCAGGTAGCGCCGCAATTGCGGATAGCCGAAGAACAGCGCATACGCCGCTGCCTCGAGCGTCAGGCCGGCGATCCAGCCCGCCGATTCGACGATGGCCAGCAAGGGCAACCCGGTTGCCGGGCGCACCCAGGCCAGCAGCTGGGTAGCGCCGAAAACCATGCGCGCCCACATCCATACCCGCAAGCCGGGCGTGGCGCTGGTGGCGCGCAGGTAGGCGACCATCAGCACGGCGAACGCAAGGTTGCCGAGGCCGACGGCCAGCATGTACATTTGATGAAGTTCGATCACTGCGTGTCCTTGAGGCGCTGCCGCCGATATCGGCGCTTCTTTCCCCTATCGCTGGCGGAAATATTATCTTGCAGCTAACAGTTGTTTCCCAAAGGAATTATTCTACATCGTTTCGTCAAATAGGTTCACACACCTTGATGAGTTAGTGTGGATACTCGACAATCGACGCGATACGACGGTGCAAGGGAGACAATGTTACGTCGTCAATGTACAACAGGCATCATGAACAATAAAAAAACCGGCCCGCGCAATACTGCAGGGGCCGGTTTTTTGCCGAACTTGATGATGGCTTGGAGCATCTGACAACACTGTCAGGGCAAGGCGCTGCAACGCAGCCATGACGGTGTTGGCAGGTGCGCTTACTTGCGGATCGTCTTCGGCTTCGTTTTGATGGTAGCCAGGATCGACGGCCGCGCACGCTCTGGCGCGGCGGCGACCGGAGCAGCGCGTCCGCCCGGCGCCGGACGCGCTTCCGGCTTGCGTTGCTTGACCGTTGCGATCTGGTGCGGCTGCGGCATGCCGCCCTGGCGCTTGCGGTCGCCCGCTTGCGCCGTGCCGTTTTCTTCGGACGGATGCCAGGCCGGCACCAGGTGACGCTCGCCATTGCCGATCAGGTCGCCCCGGCCCATTTTCACTAAGGTCTCGCGCAGGATCGGCCAGTTCTCCGGATGGTGATAGCGCAGGAAGGCTTTATGGGCCTTCCGCATCTTGCCGCTGCGCGCCGTCTCCACCACTTCCGAATCCTCCGTCACTTTCTTCAGCGGATTCTTACGGGTGTGGTACATGGTCGTCGCCATCGCCATCGGCGTCGGCGTGAAGGTCTGCACCTGATCCAACTTAAAATTGTTCTTCTTCAGCCAAAGCGCCAGGTTCAGCATGTCCTCGTCGGTGCTGCCCGGGTGGGCGGCGATGAAGTACGGGATCAGGTACTGCTTCTTGCCGGCCTCGATCGAATATTTCTCGAACATGCGCTTGAACTCGTCGTACGCACCGATGCCCGGTTTCATCATTTTCGAGAGCGTGCCCTGCTCCGTGTGTTCCGGCGCGATTTTCAGCAGGCCGCCCACGTGGTGCGTGACCAATTCCTTCACATACTCGGGCGAGCGCACGGCGAGGTCGTAGCGCAGGCCGGAACCGATCAGGATCTTTTTCACGCCGGGGATCGCGCGCGCCTTGCGGTACAGCTGGATCAGCTTGCTGTGGTCGGTGCCGAGGTTGCTGCAGATGGTGGGATAGACGCAGGACAGCCGACGGCAGGATTCCTCGATGCTCTTTTCCTTGCAGGCGAGGCGGTACATGTTCGCCGTCGGGCCGCCCAGGTCGGTGATCGTGCCGGCGAAATTCTTCGTCGTATCGCGGATCATTTCGATCTCGCGCAGGATCGACGGTTCCGAACGGCTCTGGATGATGCGGCCTTCGTGCTCGGTGATCGAGCAGAAGGTGCAGCCGCCGAAGCAGCCGCGCATGATGTTGACCGAATAGCGGATCATTTCCCAGGCCGGGATGTGCGCCTTGCCATAGCTCGGGTGCGGATTGCGCGCATACGGCAGGTCGTAGACGTTGTCCATCTCGTCCATGGCCAGCGGCAGCGGCGGCGCGTTCAGCCAGACGTCGCGGTCGCCATGCGCCTGCACCAGCGCGCGCGCATTGCCCGGGTTCGATTCGAGGTGGAACACGCGCGAGGCGTGCGCATACATCACCGGGTCTTCGCTGACGGTCTCGAACGACGGCAAACGGACGACCGTCTTCATCGCCTTTTCGCGCGCTGCGGCCTGGCGCTGTTCGCGCGTCATGATGATGACGGGTTTGACTTCCGGTTCCGGTTTCGCGTTCTCGGTGGCGCAGGCCTTGGTGTCTTCTTGCGCCATCGCGTACGGGTTCGGGTGCGTGTCGATGCGGCCTGGCACGTCCACGCGGGTGGAATTGTGCACGCTCCATTCTTCGTCCGGCAGCCAGCCCTGCGGCACCAGGAAGGCGGTGCCGCGAATATCACGGATGTTCTTGATGTTTTCGCCGGCCGCGATGCGGCGCGTGACGTCGACCAGGGCCCGTTCGGCGTTACCGAAGATCAGCAGATCCGCCTTCGATTCGAACAGCACCGAGCGGCGCACCTTGTCCGACCAATAATCGTAGTGGGCGATGCGGCGCAGCGAGGCTTCGATCGAACCGATCACCACCGGCACGCCGGGATAGGCTTCGCGCACGCGCTGGGCGTAGACGGTCACCGCGCGATCCGGGCGCTTGTTCGGCTCGGCGTTCGGGGTGTAGGCGTCGTCGGAGCGGATTTTACGGTCGGCGGTGTAGCGGTTGACCATCGAGTCCATGTTGCCGGCCGTGATGCCCCAGTACAGGTTCGGCTTACCCAGCGCGCGGAAGGGCTCGGCGGACTGCCAGTCCGGCTGGCTGATGATGCCGACCCGGTAGCCCTGCGCCTCCAGCAAACGGCCGACCAGCGCCATGCCGAAGCTCGGATGGTCGATGTAGGCGTCGCCGGTGACGAGAATGACGTCGCACGAATCCCAGCCCAGCGCTTCCATTTCGGCGCGGGTCATCGGGAGGAAGGGCGCGGCAGGTGCGCGGCTGGAGCGCTTGGGAACGCTCGCGAAGAGATTGGTTGGGGTCATTGGCCGATATTTTACCGGAAAACCGATATGCCGGCTGCTGCCCCTTCCAGAAATTGCTTAGATTTCAATGACTTGTGGTTGAGCACCCACTTAAATTCCCATACTTGAGAGCATATTCCCAAGTTCGCGCAGGGCTGAGGCCACGTTCGGGTGGCGCGCCGTGAAACGGGCGCTCAGTTCCTGGGTGCGCGAGCCGAGGCCATAGGTATTGGCATCGAGATCCTGGTCGGCGCGCCGATCGAGCACGTGCTTGATGTCGCCGTCGAGCTGGCGCAGCAGCATCTGCAGCTCTTCATCGACCTCGTCCGTTTCAGCCAGGCTGCGGTGCAGCGTTTTCAGGTGCGCTTTCAGGTTCGAATCGTTCTCGTTCAGCATGGCGGTTCTCTCTGTCGCTAGTTGGTGAAGCGGGTCTCGAGGTACAGCTTCTCGACTTCTTCGCGCGCCCACGGCGTGCGGCGCAAAAACTTCAGGCTCGACTTGATGCTCGGATCTTTCTGGAAGCAATTGATGTCGATCCGGCGGCCAAGTCCCTCCCAGCCATAGTGTTCGACCAGGCGGGTTAACAGGAATTCTAAGGTAATACCGTGCAGGGCTTGAACACTCATCGCTGGGGTGCTTTTTGAAATGGAATCAGGTGCAGTTTATACACCGGATCGGACGATGGCGGCATGGACACACATGGGTGCCATGGGGCCGCCGAAAAATATTGCGCAGTAGCAACGATACAACCAGCTGGCGCCATCGAACTGCTATTCTTCCCCACCATGGCTGACCCTTCCACTTCCTCCACTGCCGCCCTGCCGAGGCGCCACCGACGGCCGACCGTGCGCACACTGGCCGCGGCACTGCTCCTGTGCGCGAGCGGCCTGGCCGCGGCTGCGGAAACCCTGGCGCTGGCGCTCGACGATCTCGACCGGCATGGCTACGCATCGCCACGCCTGGCGATCGAGCGCCTGCAGGCGGTGACCGATCGCCCCGATGTCAATGCGCCCGTCGAACAGCAACTGCGCTACCACGCCACGCTGGCGCAGCTGGCCGTCCATGGCCGCCACAAGGCGCAGCTCGATACCGCGCTGGCGGCCTTGCAGCGCCTGGCGGACGGCGGCCGCTGCGCGCCCTGCGGCCCGCGTCTGCTGGCTGTGCGCATCGCGCATGCCGACATGCATGACCAGGACGAGCTCGTCAAAGGCCTGATGGATCAGCTTGCCGCGTTGCCGCCCTCCTCCGACCTGCGTTTCGAAGCCGAGCGCCTGGACATGCTGTCGGGCGCCCGCGTGCGGCACGAGCAGTACGACGCTGCGCTGAGCCTGGGCTTGCGCGCGGTCGAGACGGCGGAGCGGGCCGGCCTGCCGGCGCTCGAGGCGCGCATGCTGCATGCGCTGGTGCGCGTGCATTTGCCGCGCGGGGATCTGGCCAGCGCACTGCGGGTGGCCGACGAATGCTATGCCCTTGCCGAGCGCATCGGCTTCCGGTATGCGATGGCGCAGGCCCGCATCAACCAGAATTATCTGTACGGTACGCTGGAGCAGGAGAAGAAGTCGCACGAGGCCCTGCTCGATGTGCTGCGCATCACGCAGGGCGTCCCCGGCACCGAGGATCTGCAACAGCTCGCCCAGGGCAACCTCTCGGCCTACCACATCCACCGGGGCGAATATCCGCAGGCGATCGCGGCGACCCAGGCGGCGGAACAGCTGGCGCGCCAGACCGGCGATGAACTCGGCCTGGCATTTGCGATCAGTAACCGCGGCAGCGCCCTGGCACGCAGCGGCCGCGTCGACGAGGGCATGGCGCTGATGCGCAGCGCCATGACGAAAGCCGAACAGGTGGGCGGGCGCCGCGAAGTGCTGGATCTGCTGGCGGAACAGGTGAACGTGCTCGAACACGCCGGCCGCGACCGCGAAGCGCTCGCCGTGTTGCGGCGCGTGGTCAAGCTCTCGGGCGACATCACCTCCGCCGAGCGCGAAAAGGCCGTGCTGGCGCTCCAGGAACAATTCTCGACCGAGCGCAAGACCCGCGAAATCGAACGCCTGTCGCTCGCGCATGCCCGCGCCGAGGCCGAGCAGCGCCAGTGGATCGCCGTCGCGGTGGCCCTGCTGCTGTCGACGGCGCTGCTGGTGCAATGGCTGCGCATGACGCGCCGGCGCAACCAGGCGCTCGTGGTCGACAATGCCGCGCTGACCTCGCAGTCGATCCACGATCCGCTGACCGGCGCCTTCAATCGCCGCCACTTCGAACAGTTCATGAAGCGGCAGGATGCGGGCATCGGCCTGGTACTGCTCGACATCGACCACTTCAAGCAGATCAACGACACCCATGGGCACCTGGCCGGCGACGAGGTGCTCAAGGCCGTCGCCGAGCGCCTGCGCGGCGTCGTGCGCGAGCAGGATGCGGTCGTGCGCTGGGGCGGCGAGGAATTCGTGCTGGCCTTGCCGGGCACCTCGGCCGAGGGCCTGGCGGTCGTCGCCGCCAAGGCGTTATCGGAACTGGGCCACGCGCCGGTGGTGTGCAATGGCGTGGCCATTCCCGTGCGTGCTTCCGCCGGCGCCATCGCATGGCCGGCCTGGCCGGCGCAGGACTGGGCCGAGGCCCTGCGCGTGGCCGATGCCTTGCTGTACATGTCGAAAACGGGAGGACGCAACCGCGCCACCTGCTGCATGGGCGTGCGCCCAGGCGCCGACGTCGGCCGCGTGAACGGCGACCCCGCCAGCGCGGCGGCGGCGGGCGATATCGAGCTGCGGGTCGTCTCCGGCCCGGCCTGAGGCTGCGCCGTGAGAGTGTCGTGTAAAACAGCGGCCGGCGGGGCGCCGGCCGCTACAGGGCTTACTGCCCCGTCAAGCCGCGGCGTTCCAGCAGCGGCTGCACCTGCGCATCGCGTCCGCTGAAGTTGCGGTACATCTGCATCGCATCGAGCGTACCGCCGCGCGAGAGCAGGGTCTTGCGGAAGTGGTCGCCGTTCTTGCGCGTCAGGCCGCCGTTCTCCTTGAACCAGTTCACCGTGTCGGCGTCCAGCTTCTCGGCCCACAGGTAGCCGTAGTAGCCGGCCGAATAGCCGCCCGAGAAGGTATGCGAGAAGTAGGTGGTGCGGTAGCGCGGCGGTACCAGCGCCATGTCCACGCCGGCCTTCTTCAATGCCTCGGCCTCGAAGGCCAGCACGTCGGTCGGGATCTGGCTTGGCGACAGCTGGTGCCAGGCCTGGTCGAGCAGCGAGGCCGCCAGGTACTCGGTGGTGCGGAAGCCTTCGTTGAACTGCTGCGAGGCCTGCACTTTATCCAGCAGCGCCGATGGCATCGGCGCGCCGGTCTGGTAGTGCTTGGCGTAGTTGGCCAGCACTTCGGGATACGCCATCCACATCTCGTTCACCTGCGACGGGAACTCGACGTAGTCGCGCGGCACGCGCGCCAGGCGCGGGTATTTCACTTCCGAGAACATGCTGTGCAGCGCGTGACCGAACTCGTGGAAGGTGGTGCGCACCTCGTCGTAGGTCAGCAGGGTCGGCTCGCCGGCGGCCGGCTTGGCGATGTTCAGGTTGTTGGCGATGACGGGCTTGGTACCCAGCAGCTTGCTCTGCGCCACCCAGGCATTGGCCCAGGCGCCGCCGCGCTTGTTCGAACGCGCGTACGGGTCGAAGGTGAAGATCGCCAGCTGAGAACCGTCGGCATCGAACACGTCGAACACGCGCACGTCCTCGACATAGGTCGGCAGATCCTTGCGCTCCTTGAAGGTGAGGCCGAATTCCTTGTTGGCGGCGAAGAAGACGCCGTCGACCAGCACGCGGTTCAGTTCGAAGTACGGGCGCAGCTGCGACGCGTCGAAGGCATAGCGCTGGGCGCGCACCTTGTCGCTGTAGAAGGCCCAGTCGTGGGCGGCGGCCTGGAAGCCCCCTTTCTCGGCATCGATCGCCTTCTGGATCTCGGCCGCTTCCTTCTTGGCGTTGTTCACGGCCGGCTTGGCGAATTCGGCCAGCAGGCTGTTGACCGCCTTCGTGTTCTTCGCGGTTTGCTCTTCCAGGTTGTAGGCGGCGTAGTTCGGATAGCCCAGCAGGACGGCGCGCTCGGCGCGCAGCTTGGCGATCTGCAGCACTTCGTCGCGGTTGTCGAACTCTCCACCGCGCGAGCCGCGCGCCAGCGAGGCCGCCAGCAGCTTTTCGCGGGTGGCGCGGTTGGTCAGCACCGACAGGCCGGCCTGCTGGCTCGTGTTCACGACCGGGACGACGAACTTGCCGTCCAGGCCGCGCTTTTTCGCCTCGACGGCGGCGGCGTCGATCTGCTTGTCGGTCATGCCGGCCAGTTCGGCGCGGGTGTCGACGACCAGGGCCGAGGCGTTCGATTCCTTCAGCACGTTCTGGGCGAACTGGGTCTGCAGGGCGGCCAGCTGGCCGTTATACGCCTTCAGCTTCTGCTTGTCGGCCTCGGACAGCTTGGCGCCGGCGCGCACGAAATCGGTGTGGTAGCGCTCGAGCAGGTAGTTCGATTCGGCGTCGAGTTTCAGCTTGCTGCGCTTGTCGTACAGCGCCTTGATGCGCGCGTACAGCTTCGGGTTCAGGCGGATCGCATCGCTGTGGGCGGCCAGCTGCGGCGACAGTTCCTTCTGCAGCGCCTGAATGCTGTCGTTGGTGTAGGAACCGGCCAGGGTGCCGAACGCGGCCTGTACGCGGTCGAGCAGCCTGCCCGACCGCTCCATGGCGACGATGGTGTTCTCGAAAGTCGGCGCCGCCTTGTTATTGGCGATCGCTTCCATTTCGGCCGCTTCCTGGCGCATGCCTTCCTTGAAGGCCGGCGCGAAGTGCTCGTTGCGGATCTTGTCCCAGGCTGGATAGTTGAATGCCAGGGTGCTCGGCTGGGCGAACGGGTTCGACACGTCGAACGGGGCGGCGGCCGCGCTGGTCTGGGCGGCCGGGGCCGGGGTGGTGGTCTGGGCGTGCGCCATGCTGGCGACGGCGAGGCTGACGGCGGCCAGCAGGATGTGGGAGCGGTTCATGGGGTCTCGTTGTGATGTTGGAAGTGTGCAGGGAAGTAGAGGCTGGGGATGTGCGGCGTTTACGCGTGGGCCCGGGGCGCCCACCCTACTGTGCGCAACCGTCCATGGAACTTGCAGCAGACGGGGGTGCACCGTAGGGTGGGCTCTCCGAGCCCACGCGCGACGTTGATTAATTCGCAGTCAAACCACGGCGTTCGAGCAGCGGCTCGATCACCGGATCGCGGCCGCGGAAGGCGCGGTACATCTCGGTCGCGTCCATGGTGCCGCCCTTCGACAGCACCATCTTGCGGAAGCGTTCGCCGTTCTTGCGCTGCAGGCCGCCGTTTTCCTTGAACCACTCGCCGGCGTCGGCATCGAGGCGCTCGGCCCACAGGTAGCTGTAGTAGCCGGCCGAGTAGCCGCCCGAGAAGGCGTGCGAGAAGTAGGTCGAGCTATAGCGCGGCGGCACCGGGCCGACGTCCAGGCCCGCTTCCTTCAGCGCCTGCGCTTCGAAGCTCTTCACGTCGCTCGGAATCGCCTTCGAGCCGATCTGGTGCCATTTCTGGTCGAGCACCGCGGCGGCCAGGTATTCGGTCGTGCGGTAGCCTTCATTGAAACGCTGCGAGGCGCGCAGCTTGTCCAGCAGTTCCTTCGGCATCGGCGCGCCGGTCTGGTAGTGCTTGGCATAGTTGGCCAGTACTTCCGGCCAGGCCATCCACATCTCGTAGACCTGCGACGGCAGTTCGACGTAATCGCGCGGCACGCTGGTGCCCGAGAAGCGCGGGTACTTCACGTTCGAGAACCAGCCGTGGGTGCCGTGGCCGAATTCGTGGAAGGTGGTGCGCACTTCGTCCCAGCTCAGGAGGGTCGGCTCGCCTGAGGCCGGCTTGGCCAGGTTCAGGTTGTTGGTGATGACCGGCTTGTGGCCGAGCAGCGTGCTCTGGGTGACCAGGGCGCTCATCCAGGCGCCGCCGCGCTTGTTGGCGCGGGCATACGGATCCATCACGAAGATGGCGAGGTGCTTGCCGTCTTCCTCGAACACGTCGTAGACGCGCACGTCCGGATCGTAGACCGGCAGATCCTTGCGCTCCTTGAAGGTGATGCCCCACAGCTGGTTCGCCGCGAAGAAGGCGCCGTTCAGGACGTTGTTGAATTCAAAATAGGGTTTCAGCTGGTTGGCGTCGAAGGAGTACTTGGCGGCGCGAACCTTGTCGCTGTAATAGTTCCAGTCGTAGGCCGCAACCTGGAAGCCACCCTTTTCGGCATCGATCACGCCCTGGATCTCGGCCGCTTCCTTCTTGACGTTGCGTACCGCCGGCACCGTCAGGTCGGACAGCAGCTTGTTGACGGAAGCCGTGTCCTTGGCGGTCTGGTCTTCCAGCGAATAGGCCGCGTGGCTTTCGTAGCCGAGCAGTTCGGCGCGTTCGGCGCGCAGCTTGGCCAGTTGCAGGACGATGGCGCGGTTGTCGAATTCGCCGCCGCGCGAGCCGCGCACGGTCGAAATGTTCAGCAGCTTTTCGCGGGTGGCGCGATTAGTCAGCAGCGACAGCGGCGCCTGCTGGGTGGTGTTCACGACCGGGATCACGAACTTGCCGTCCAGGCCGCGCTTTTTCGCCTCGGCGGCGGCGGCGACGATCGCCTTTTCGGGCAGGCCGGCCAGTTCTTCGCGGGTATCGACCACGAAGGCCGAGGCGTTCACTTCCTTCAGCACGTTCTGGCTGAAGGCGGTCTGCAGCGCGGCCAGCTGGCCGTTGTAGGCGCGCAGCTTCTGTTTATCGGCTTCCGACAGCTGGGCGCCGGCACGCACGAAGTCCTTGTTGTAGCGCTCGACCAGGAATTTGGATTCCGCGTCCAGGTTCAGCTTGTCGCGCTTGTCGTACAGCGCCTTGATGCGCGCGTACAGCTTCGGGTTCAGGCGGATGGCGTCGCCGTGGGCGGCCAGCTTCGGCGCCAGTTCCTTGTCCAGCGCCTGCAGCGTGTCGTTGGTGTAGGAACCGATCAGGGCCGAGAAGACCGATTGCACGCGGTCGAGCAGCTGGCCCGAACGTTCCATTGCGACGATCGTGTTCTCGAAGGTCGGCGCCGCCTTGTTGTTGGCGATCGCCTCGATCTCGGCCGCCTGCTGGCGCATGCCCTCGGCAAAGGCCGGCGCGAAGTGCTCGTTCTTGATTTTGTCGAAGGCCGGGTAGCCGTATTGCAGGGTGCTCGGCTTGGCGAACGGATTCGACGCGTCGAGCAGCGAGGCCGGGGCGGCGTAGGCGAGGTTGGCGACGGCGGCGCTGGCGGCGGCGACGAGCAGGATGTGGGAACGGTTCATGAAGTCTCTATGTAATGATGTTGCGGTAAAAATGTGATGCGAACACGGTGCGTGCTTCCCCGTGGGCACGGGGCGCCCGGTGAACCCGACATGAAGGCCATTGGCCTCCATGTCCCCTACGTTACGCCTCGGCCGGTGGTGATTTCCACGGATAGTGGCGTACCGTAGGGTGGGCTCTCCGAGCCCACGCGTAAACGATGATTATGGTTGGCCGCCCACCAGGCCGCGGCGCTCGAGCAGCGGCTCGATGACCGGATCGCGCCCGCGGAAATCGCGGAACAGGTTCATCGCCTCGGTGGTGCCGCCGCGCGAGAGCAGGGTCTTGCGGAAGTGGTCGCCGTTCTTGCGCGACAGGCCGCCGTTTTCCTTGAACCATTCGACCGTGTCGGCGTCGAGCTTTTCGCTCCACAGGTAGGCGTAGTAGCCGGCCGAATAGCCGCCGTTCATCGAGTGCGAAAAATACGTCGTGCGGTAGCGCGGCGGCACCGGGGCGAAATCGACGCCGGCTTCCTTTAACGCTTGCGCCTCGAAGGCGAGCACGTCGTTCGGAATCTGGGCCGGGGTGAGCTGGTGCCAGCGCTGGTCGATCAGGGACGCGGCCAGGTATTCGCTCGTCATGAAGCCCTGGTTGAATTTTTTCGAAGCGACGACCTTGTCCAGCAATTCCTTCGGCATCGGCGCGCCGGTCTTGTGGTGCTTGGCGTAATTGGAGAGAACCTCCGGCCAGATCGCCCACATCTCGTTGACCTGGGACGGATACTCGACGAAGTCGCGCGGCACGCTGGTGCCCGAAAAGTGCGGGTACTTCACGTTCGAGAACATGCCGTGCAGCGCATGGCCGAACTCGTGGAACATGGTGCGCACTTCGTCGTAGGTGAGCAGGGTCGGCTCGCCGGCGGGCGGCTTCGGAATGTTCTGGTGGTTGCCCACGACCGGATGCTTGCCCAGCAGGTGAGACTGCGACACGTATTCGTTCATCCAGGCGCCGCCCTGCTTGTTCGAGCGCGCGTACGGATCGAACAGGAAGATCGCCAGCTGCTTGCCGTCGGCGTCGATCACGTCGAAGGTGCGCACGTCCGGGTCGTAGACCGGCAGATCCTTGCGCTCCTTGAAGGTGATGCCGAACTCCTTGGTCGCGGCGAAGAACACGCCGTTCACCAGCACGTTGTTCAGTTCGAAATACGGGCGCAGCTGGTTCTCGTCGAAGTTGTACTGGGCCGCGCGCACCTTGTCGGTGTAATAGGCCCAGTCGTGGGCGGCGATCTTGAAATTACCTTTCTCGGCGTCGACGATCTTCTGCATCTCGGCCGCTTCCTTCTTGGCGTTGCCGATTGCCGGTTTCGCCAGTTCCGCCAGCAGTTTATTCACGGCGGCCGGGTTCTTCGCCGTTTCCAGCTCCTGCGAGTAGGCGGCGTAGTTCGGATAGCCGAGCAGGGTTGCGCGTTCGGCGCGCAGTTTCACGAGTTTGAGCACCAGCTCGCGCGTGTCGAATTCGCCGCCACGCGCGCCGCGGTTCATCGAGGCCGCCTGCAGGCGTTCGCGCACCGCGCGGTTCTTCAGGCTCGCGAGCGGCGCCTGGATGGTCGTGTTGGCGATGCCGATCACGTACTTGCCATCGAGGCCGCGCTTTTTCGCTTCCGCGGCGGCGGCCGTGATCTCGGCCTCCGACATCCCATCCAGTTCGGCGCGGGTATTCACCACCAGCGCCGAGGCGTTGGCTTCCTTCAGCACGCGTTGCGAGAAGTCCGATTGCAGCGAGGCGATTTGGCCGTTGTAGCGCTTGAGCTTTTCCTTGTCGGCGGCGGAAAGTTTGGCGCCGGCGCGCACGAATTCCTTGTAATAGCGCTCGAGCAGGAACTTCGATTCGGCATCCAGCCCCAGCTGCTCGCGCTTGGCGTGCAGGGTGTCGACGCGCTTAAACAGCTTCGGGTTCAGGTAGATCGCGTCGTTGTGCGCGGCCAGCTTGGGCGACATCTCGCGGTCGACGGCGTCCAGGCGGTCGTTGGTGTTCGCGGTCTGCAGGTTCGAGAACACGGCCGCCACGCGCGACAGCATCTGGCCCGAGCGTTCCATGGCGACGATGGTGTTCTCGAAGGTCGGCGCCTTCGGATTGTTGGCGATGGTCGCCACTTCGCGCAGCTGCTCGCGCATACCGGCGGCGTAGGCTGGCAGGAAGTGCTCGTCCTTGATCTTGTCGAAGGCCGGGTAGTTGAACGGCAGCGCGCTCGGCTTGGCGAAGGGGTTCGATGCGTCGAGAACAGCGCTTGGGGCCGGCTGGGCCGCAAAGGCGGCGCCGGCAAACGCCAGGCTGGCGGCGATGATAAGCATGTGTGGGCGTTTCATGGTCTCTCTCACAGACACGAATAGGGCTGTCGCGGGATCGCCGCCGACAGGTCGCGCCAGATCATAGCAGGCTTATAGTCGTGTCGGCACGGGTGAAACAATGGCATACAAAGATGTATAGACATGCTGCCAGACGTATGTATTTGCTGGGTTTTTTCCTTATTCGAAATTTTTCCGGTAGCGCACCTACACGCATACGCGCAATGGACGAAGTGGCTATCATGAGAGGTTAGCGCCTCGAATGAGGCTCCTCCCCCACATGAAAGAACCGATGATGACCGTGCAAACTGAAACCGCCATCCTGGCAGGCGGCTGCTTCTGGGGCATGCAGGCGCTGCTGCGCCGCCAGAACGGCGTGCTGTCCACCCGCGTCGGCTATACCGGCGGCGACGTGCCGAACGCAACCTACCGCAACCATGGCACGCACGCCGAAGCGCTCGAAGTCGTGTTCGATCCTGCCCGGATCAGCTTCCGCCAAATCCTGGAATTCTTCTTCCAGATCCACGACCCGAGCACACCGAACCGCCAGGGCAACGACCGCGGCCTCAGCTACCGCTCCGCCATTTATTACCTGAACGACGAGCAAAAACGGGTTGCTGAGAACACCGTTGCCGACGTCGACGCGTCCGGCCTGTGGCCCGGCAAGGTCGTGACCGAGATCGCGCCTGCAGGCCCGTTCTGGGAAGCCGAGCCGGAGCACCAGGATTACCTGGAACGGATCCCGAACGGTTACACCTGCCACTTCGTGCGGCCCGACTGGAAGTTGCCGCGCCGGTAAAACCAGTCTTTTCCCCTATGCTCCCCATTTTGCGGGCATCGTATGATGCGATCGTCGTCGGCAGCGGCCCCGGCGGCGCCAGCACGGCGCGCGAGCTGGCAGGGCGCGGCTTGCGCGTACTGGTGCTGGAACAGGGCGGCGCCGATCCGCTGAAGGGCACCATCGGCCAGATGGCCGCGATGGCGGCGGTACCAGGCAAGGGTGCCTACCTGCACCGCGACGCTTCGCTGCTGGTGGCCGGCATCACCCTGGGCGGCAGCTCGGCCATCAATTTCGCCACCGCCGCGCCGCCGCCGCACGCCATGTTCGCGCGCTACGGCATCGATCTCGCCCCGGCCTTGGCCGAGCTACGCGCCGAACTGCCCATGGCGCCCCTGCCCGACACCCTGGTCGGCCCGATGGCCGGCCGCATGATGGCGGCGGCGCAGGCACTGTCGCTGGACTGGCGCAAACTCGACAAGATGATCCGGCCGGATAGCTGCCGCAGCGGCTGCTGGCGCTGCGTGTACGGCTGCCCTTTCGGCGCCAAATGGTCGGCGCGCGATTTCATCGACGAAGCCTGCCGCCACGGCGCGCAACTGGTCGAGCGCGCGCGCGTGCTGCGGGTGCTGGTCGAGGATGGTCGCGCGGCCGGAGTCGAAGTCGAGGTAGGCGGCAAGCTGCGCCGCATCGCCGCGGCGCGGGTCGTGCTCGCCGGCGGGGGACTGGGCAGCCCGCGCCTGCTGCACAGCTCCGGCCTGGGGCCGCGTAGCAGTCCCTTCTTCAGCGACCCGGTGGTGGCGGTGATGGGGACGGTGGACGACATCGAGGGCGGCGCCGAAGTGCCGATGGCGGC
The DNA here is from genome assembly GCF_001424165.1 of Massilia sp. Leaf139. Taxonomy (GTDB): domain Bacteria; phylum Pseudomonadota; class Gammaproteobacteria; order Burkholderiales; family Burkholderiaceae_D; genus Telluria. The sequence goes on along the minus strand of NZ_LMOJ01000023.1, from coordinate 283,555 downwards.
CGGCCTGCATTTGCAGGAAGAAGGCGTCGCACTCGCGGACTTGACCTTGCCGCAGCCGATGTACCAGGCCTTTGCGCTGCAGGTCGGCCGCGCCGACCGCCTGTTTGCGCACCGGCGCACCCTGTCGCTGATGGTCAAGATCCGCGACGGGATCGGCGGCGGCGTCGGCCCGCGCTGGGCCGACAAGACGCTGCAGGAAGGCGACCGCCGCAAGCTGGCGCACGGGGTCGGACTGGCCCGGGCGATCCTGCGCGAAGCGGGCGCGCATCACCTCTTCAAATCCTGGCATTTCGCCGCGCATCCGGGCGGCAGCGTGCGCATCGGGGCGGGGGTGGATGCGGATTTGCAGACCAAGACGCCGGGCTTGTTCGTGTGCGATGCGTCGGTGATTCCGGAGCCGTGGGGGCTGCCGCCGACGCTGACTTTGCTGTGTCTGGGTAAGCGTCTTGGCGAATTGTTAGCTGCAGAATAAAGCCTGCGCTGCCGGGGTAACGTGGCGTGGGCTCTCGAGCCCACGCGTTACAACGTATGCGCGCCGAAACGCCACGCTCAATAATGCGGCGGCCGCTCGTTCGCCGGCATCTGCTGCCCGGTCTCGCGCAGGTTGCGCAGGTGTTCGGCCAGCGTCTGCACGATGCCCTCGAGCTGGTCGATGCGGCGCGCCTGCTGGTAGACGATGCCGTTCAGGGAGTCGACCAGATCCTCCATGTGCGCCAGCTTGATTTCGATATCGACAAAACGGTCTTCGTGTTCCACGGTGCGTCCCTACCTTAAAACGCGCATTATGACAGCAGCTTGCCGGCATCCGGCTTCGGCGTATTCAGCAAGGCTTTCAGGCTCGCCAGGCGATCCTTGGGGCTGATGATCTCCGATTCCTGGGGCACGGCAATGCCCTCGTCGAGCGCCATCTCCTTGATGAAGCGCGAGGGGTCGCAGTGCACCAGCTCGCCGGCGCGTTTCCTCTTCTTGCACCAGGTGACCTGCAGCGTGCGCTGGGCGCGCGTGATCCCGACGTACATCAGCCTGCGCTCTTCCTGGATGCGGGCGGCGATCTTCTCGATCGGGTCGTCCGGATCGCCTTTATGGGGCAGGATGCCCTCCTCCACGCCGACCAGGTACACGTGCGGGTACTCCAGCCCTTTCGAGGCGTGCAGGGTCGACATGCGCACCGCGTCCTGCTCCTCGTCCGAGCCTTCCAGCATGGACATCAGCGCCACCATTTGGGTCAGCTCGAGCAGGTTCTTCTCTTCACTCGTGCCGTCGCGCCCGCCGTTGCCGCGCTCCTTCAGCCAGTTGGTGAACTCCATCACGTTCTGCCATTTCGCTTGCGCGGCGCGGTCGTCGAAGTTCTCGTACAGGTAGTGCTCGTAATTCATCTCCTTCATCATGTCGTCCAGCACCGCGGCCGCGTTCTCTCCGCTGCCCGAGGGGCCCGGGCGGCTGGCGCGCGATTCGAGGTCGTTGATGAAGTGGCAGAAGTCGCGCAGCGGGTGCAATTGGCGGTCGGCCAGTTTGCCCTCGATCCCGCCCTTCAAGGCCGCCTCGAACAGCGAGCAGTTCCACTGCTTCGAGAATTCGCCCAGCACCTCCAGGGTCGCCATGCCGACCCCGCGCTTGGGCGTGGTGACGGCGCGGATAAACGCCGGGTCGTCGCCCTCGTTGGCGATCAGGCGCAGGTAGGCGATGATGTCCTTGATCTCGGCCTTGTCGAAAAAGCTCTGGCCGCCGGAGATCGTGTAGGGAATGCGTTCCTTGCGCAGCGCCTGCTCGATGATGCGCGCCTGGTGGTTGCCCCGATACAGGATCGCGAAGTCCGACCATTTATTTTTGCGCTGGAAGTGATCCGACGAAATCATGATCGCCACCTGATCCGCTTCCTGCTCGTCGCTCTGCATGCCCAGCACCTTGATCGGCTCGCCCAGGCCGTGTTCCGACCACAGCGATTTTTCGAAGATCTTCGGGTTGTTGCCGATGACGGCATTCGCCGCCTGCAGGATGCGCGTCGTCGAGCGGTAGTTCTGTTCGAGTTTAATCACGCGCAGGTCGGGGAAATCGGTCTGCAGCGTTTTCAGATTTTCGACCGAGGCGCCGCGCCAGGCATAGATCGCCTGGTCGTCGTCGCCCACCGCCGTGAACATCGGCTTCTTGCCCAGGCCCGTCACCAGCAGTTTTACCAGTTCGTACTGGCAGGTGTTGGTGTCCTGGTACTCGTCCATCAGCAGGTAGCGCAGTTTTCTCTGCCAGCGGTCGCGGATCGGCTCGTTATTCCGGAACAGCTCCACCGGCAGGCGGATCAGGTCGTCGAAGTCGACCGCCTGGTAGGCGGCCAGGGTCGCCACATAGCTGCGGTAGATGCGCCCGGCCTGGGCCTCGTCCTCGTCTTTCGCGTTGTTGATCGCGTCGTCGGGATCCACGAGACCGTTCTTCCACAAGGAGATGGCATTCTGGATGCGGCGGATCTCCTGCTTGTCGGTCGTGAGGCCGAGGTCGGACACGATCGTGTAGCAGTCATCGCTGTCCATGATCGAGAAGCGATCCTTGAGGCCGACGCCGGCCGCTTCCTGGCGCAGGATTTTCACGCCCAGCGAGTGGAAGGTCGATACCGTCAGCTGCTTGGCCTGCTTCGGCTGCTTCAACAGCTTGGCGATACGCTCCTGCATCTCCAGCGCGGCCTTGTTGGTGAAGGTCAGCGCCGCGATCGTGCGCGGATCGTAGCCGCACTCTTCGATCATGTAGGCGATCTTTTGCGTGATCACACGCGTCTTGCCCGAGCCGGCGCCGGCCAGCACCAGGCAGGGGCCGTCGAGATAGAGCACGGCTTCGCTTTGCGGCCCGTTCAGGCCGAACTTTGGTGCGTTGGACATGGGAAATATTCTTGAAGACAGCCGAGTATTGTAGCGAAGCGCGGGCTAAGGGCACGGCGCCGCGCGCTACAATGTTCAGCATGAAAAAATTGCTATGCTTTTTGCTGGCCGCCACCCTGTCGATGCCGGCGCTGGCGCGCCCGCTGCTGGTCGCTGCCGCCAGCGATCTCGGCTATTGTATCGACGAACTCGTCGGTGCGTACCGGAAAACGGCGCCGGATGCCGAACCGAAGGTCTCGCTTGGCGCATCCGGCAACTTTTTTGCACAAATTAGCAACGGTGCTCCCTTCGACGTCTTCCTGTCGGCCGACATGGACTACCCGCGCCAGCTGGCGAAATTGGGCGCGGCCGACGGCGCCACCTTGCTGCCGTATGCGATCGGGCGCATCGCCTTGTGGTCGCTCGATCCGCAGGTCGACCCGCAGCGCGGCCTGGCCGCCCTCGTTGCCGATCCGAATGTCAGACGCCTGGCGATCGCCAATCCGGTGACGGCGCCCTATGGCCGCGCGGCCAAGGCGGCGCTCGTACGGGCCGGCCTGTGGGACGAGGTGCAAGCCAAACTCGTGGTCGGCGAAAACATCGCCCAGACGGCGCAGTTCGTCCAGACCGGCAACGCGCAGATCGGCATCGTCTCGTACGCCACTTTGCACGCGACCAAGCTGAAAGGCGTGGGCCGCCACGCGCTGCTGCCGGCAACGGGGATGGCCCCGATCGAGCAAGGGGCGATCGTCACCAGGGCCGGCGCCGCCAATCCGCACGCGAGCGGCTTCATCCGCTTCCTGGCCTCGCCCGAGGCGCGGGCCATCCTGGCGCGCAATGGGTTCAATTTGCCGGCAGGCGCCGCCGAATGACCGACTGGCAGTTTCCCGCCGAACTATGGGACGCGATCGGCCTGACCCTGCGCCTGGCCGCCGTCACCTCCATCGTGCTCCTGGTCATTGGCATTCCCCTCGCCAATTGGCTCAACAACAGCAAGATGCGCGGCATCATTTTTATCGAGACCCTGGTCAGCCTGCCGATCGTGCTGCCGCCCACCGTGATCGGTTTTTATTTGCTGATGCTGATGGCGCCGCAGCAACCCGTGGGCGCGGCCTGGATGTCGGTGTTCGGCCATCCCTTGCCCTTTTCGTTCGCCGGGCTGGTGGCGGGATCGGTGCTGTACAGCCTGCCGTTTGCCGTGCAGCCCTTCCAGGCCGCCTTCCGCGGCGTCGGGCGCGAGCTGGTGCAGTCGGCGCTGGCGCTGGGCCTGACGCGCCGGCAAACCTTCTGGGCGATCGTGCTGCCGCTGTCGAAACACGGCATATTGACCGGCGTGTCGCTCAGCTTTGCGCACACGATGGGCGAATTCGGCGTCGTGCTGATGTTGGGCGGGAATATTCCGGGGCAGACCCGGGTGGCCTCGATTGCGCTCTATGACGAGGCGCAGAAGTTGAATTATGGGGCGGCGCACGCATATGCCCTGGTATTGCTGGCGATTTCCTTCGCCATCCTGATCGGCATTGCCTTCCTGCAGCGGCGCCAGAACGCGATCCTGCTATCGAACTAGGCGCCATATCGGCTACCATCGCCCCTTTGGCGCCCCGCCTACCCTATGACGAGCAGACACATGAAATTTGAACACCTGATCGAAGTGAACGACCCGATGAACCCGCTGCTGGACACGCTGACCCGCGAGCAGCTGTGGCGCGGCCTGGTGATCCGCGCGGAGTCGCCGAAGCTGTTCATCCCGCACCTGGACGACTGCGAGATCGGCGCGCGCGAGTCCGGCACTTTTAAACGCCGCTTGCGCTACGGCGAGCTGGTGGTCGAGGACACGGTGCTGCTGACCCCGCTGCAGGAAGTGCGCTACGAAGTCCCGGCCCAGGGAGAGATCAGCGCCTCGACCTTGGTCATGACGATCGAAGCCCCGACCTCGGCGATGCTGCTGGTGCGGTTTACCTACGATGACGGCAAGGAAGAGTCGCTCGACCAGGCCAGCAAGATGTACGACGAATTCAAGAAGTCGGCCTACCAGGAAGCCGACATCGACACGATCCGCATCGTGCGCCAGATGGCGGGCGAGGGCAAGCTGGATGCGAGTTATTTGAATTGATGCATGTGGTGGGCGATGCGTCGCCACAATGCATGTCATAAAACACGTGGAGTCAGGACTTCACACGTTTTCAAGCTCTGAACAGCCGCTGACTACGTCCCCGGCTCCGAATCAGCCGCATCCGTGTGATTGGTCGCCTTGGCCAGATTCGCCGCCAGATCGCGCAGCGCCGTGCGCACGCCCTCTTCGATCACGGGATGATAGAAAGGCATGTCGAGCATCTGCGGCACCGTCAGGTGGGCCTGCACTGCCCAGGCCAGCAGGTGCGCGATGTGTTCACCGCGCGGGCCGATCATTTCGGCACCTAAAAAGCGGCAGGAACCGTACTCCGCATACACGCGCAGCATGCCCTTGTTCTGCAACATGACCCGGCTGCGGCCCTGGTTCTCGAAGGAGACCTGGCCAATCGCGAATTTCGGGCGCCCGCCCTCGCACAGGGTCTTGTAGTTTTTACCCAGCGTGGCGATGTTCGGTTCCGTGAACGCGATGCCGAGCGGCGTGCGGCGCAGGCCCGGACGCACGTCCGGATAGCGGCCCGCGTTCTCGCCGGCGATCTTGCCGTGGTCGGCCGCCTCGGCCAGCAGCGGCAGCTCGTTGTTGGCATCGCCCGCAATAAAAATGTGGCTGGCGCCGCACTGCATGGTGCGGCTGTCAAAGGCGGGCACACCGTTGGCCTTCAGCTCCAGACCCGTGTGTTCCAGCCCCATGCCGTGCACGTTCGGCGTGCGGCCGGTGGCGACCAGCACGTATTGGAACTGTTCGCTCGTTTCCTTGCCGAGCGCGTCGCGCGTGGTGAGCAGTACCTGATCCCCCTGCTGTTCCGCGCGCACGACTTCGGTCTGGAAGCGCAGGTCGAGTTCCCCCGTCAGCGTGCGCGTGGCCGCGTGCAGCACTTCCGGGTCGCTCAGGTGGGCCAGGCTGCCGCCGCGCGCGAAGATCGATACGCGCACGCCCAGGCGCGTCAGTGCCTGGCCCAGTTCCAGTCCGATGACACCGGAGCCGATCACCGCCACCGAGCTCGGTAAATCGTCCCAATAAAACACGTCGTCGCTGGTGACGATGCCGGGCCCGACGTTCTGCAATTGCGGCAGGATCACCGGCGTGGAACCGGTGGCGATCACGACGCGCGCCGCCTCGATCTCGGTGTGCTCGTCGATCTGCAGCGTGTGCGGCCCGGTGAAACGGGCATGGCCGCGGATGCGGTCGGCTTCGGGAAAACTGTCGACGCTTTCCAGCACGAAGCCGACGAAACGGTCGCGCTCATTGCGCACGCGTTCCATCACGGCGCGGCCGTCGATGCGCTTTTCGCCCGGATGCACGCCGAAGCCCGGCGCCACGTCGAGCATGTGGGCGGCGTCGGCGGCGGCGATCAGCAGCTTGCTTGGCATGCAGCCGACGCGGGCGCAGGTGGTGCCGTAATGGCCGCCTTCGATGACGACGGTGCGCGCCCCTTGCGCATGCGCCGCGCGATAGGCCGACATGCCGGCCGTGCCGGTGCCGATGACGGCGACGTCGACGCTTAGTTTCTTCATGCTGTTCTCCAAAGTCATAACAAGACGATACGCCGTTTCAAACTTAAATGTCGAGCGGGTCGACTTCCAGCGACCAGCGCACGCGCGTCTTCATGGCGCGCAGCAGGGACAGCCACTCTTTCAAGAACGCCTGCAACGCGGGGCGCGAAGGCGACTCCACCAGCAGCTGGGCGCGGTCGACATTGTGCACGCGCGTCATCGTCATCGGGATCGGGTCGTTGATCGTCACTGCATCGGTCGGAAAAATGTCCCGCGCTTCTTCCAGGAAGGCGATCGCGGTCGCCAGCTCCGGCGCCTCCGCGCGCAGCAGCGCCTGGTACATGTAGGGCGGCAAGGCGGCCTGGTGGCGCTCTTCCAGCAGGTTCATCGCGAAGCGGTCATAGTCGTGGCGCACCACGGCCGAGTACAGCGGGTGCTGGGCATAGCGGGTCTGGATCAGCACCTCCGAAGCGAGACCGGCGCGGCCGGCGCGGCCCGCCACCTGCATCAGCTGGGCGAACAGGCGCTCGCTGGCCCGATAATCCTGCGAGAACAGGGCCGTGTCCGGATTCAGGATGCCGACCAAGGTCAGCTTTTTGAAATCGTGGCCCTTGGCGACCATCTGCGTGCCGATCAGGATGTCGACTTCGCCGCGGTGCACGGTGTCGAAGGCTTCCTGGGCGCTGCCCTTCTTTCTCGTGGAGTCGGCGTCGATGCGCAGGATGCGCGCCTGTGGGAACATCGCGCGCAGGCCTTCCTCGAAGCGCTGGGTACCGCGTCCCAAGGGCTGCAGGTCGACATTGCCGCAGGTCGGGCAGTGGCGCGGGATGCGCAATTCCAGGCTGCAGTGGTGGCAGCGCAGCCGGTGCTCGGGCTTGTGCAGTACCATGAACGAGGTGCAGCGGGTGCAGTTGCTGATCCAGCCACAGGCTTCGCAGGTGATCACGGGCGCATAGCCGCGCCGATTCAGGAACAGCAGCGACTGTTCGCCGCGTTCCAGGCGAGCGCGCAGGGCGGCGAGCAGGCCGCCTGTCAGCCCTTCTTTCGGCTTGTCGCGCTCCATGTCGAGCAGGCGCACGCTCGGCAGCACGGCGTCGCGCACGGCGCGCTCGCGCAGCTGCAGCAGGTCGTAGCGGCCGGTCTGGGCGTGGTGCCAGCTCTCGAGCGAAGGCGTGGCCGAGCCCAGCACGATCGGGATCGCCAATTGGCGCGCGCGCCAGACGGCCAGGTCGCGCGCCGAATATCGTAAACCTTCCTGCTGTTTGTACGAGGGGTCGTGTTCCTCGTCGATGACGATCAGCTGCAGGTGCGGCAGCGAGGCCAGGATCGCCAGCCGGGTGCCGAGCACGATGCGCGCCTGCCCCTGGTGGGCGGCGAGCCAGTGCAGCATGCGCTCGCCTTCGGACAGGCTCGAATGCAGGGTCGCCAGCATCAGGCCCGGAAAGCGCGCGCGGATATTCCCTTCCAGCTGCGGGGTCAGGTTGATCTCGGGTACCAGGATCAGGATCTGCGCCTGCGGATCGCGCGCCAGCACCTGGGCGCAGGCCTGCAAATACACCTCGGTCTTGCCGCTGCCGGTGACGCCGTAGAGCAGCGCCGGCGTGAAGCCGACGGCGCCGCCGATGGCATCGGCCGCTTCCTGCTGCTCGGCGTTCAAGGGCGGCATGCCCAGCGGCGCCGGGTCGCCCGGCGGCGGCGCCTTCGCCATTTTCTTCAGGGCGCGGTCGAGCGCGACGGTTTTCGGCACCCGCAGGTTCTTCGGCAGCCCGGGCAGCGCCACCTCGCCCAGCGGCCGCTGGTAGTAGTCGGCCGCGAAGCCGGCCAGCGCCAGCCATTGCGGGGATAAGGGAGACAGCTGATCGCGTACGGCGATCGCGTTTTTCAGCTTGTCCGGCGGGACGTCGGTCTCCTGGACGATGGCGACGATCAAGCCAACGACTTCGCGGCGCCCGAAGCTGACCAACGCCAGCTGGCCGACTTGCGGCGTGGTGCCTTCCTCGTGCGGCCAGCCGTAATCGAACACGCTATTGAGCGGGGTATCGAGGGCAATTCGGAGGATGCAGTGCGCCAATGTCCGACCTTGTATAAAACCTGTGGAAAACTTTGTGGAGAATGAAGCGCTTGACCGGTGAAGAAGTTTACGTTAAGTCAAATGATGTACGGATCAGCCAAAAACAAGATCGAATAAATCATTTATATTCAATGACTTGCAAATAACGAAGTAGTCCACAGCAACTCGCTTCCCACAGTGCAACGATTGTGTATAACTGGTGTTTTTCTTCTTGTAAATGCTTGAGCAGTATGAAGATTTAAACAAGACTCTGCGATGCCACGCGTAAGTACTTGTCAACGCAGGAATTTTTATGGCTGAGCTAGACAGCCTGTGCATAACTTTGTGAACAAGGGTCGGGAAACTGCGGTTTCTATACCGGAAGACTCGCTTCCAAGCGGTTATGTATGCCAGGATTTAAAGATAAACTCCAGCAATTTCAACCACTTATGTTTTTCCCGCGACTACTGTACATGTCCACAGCTTATGATTGAACCGTTTTGCAACATGTGAACAAGTGTGAAAATGCACGCCCGTTCGCTGCGGCTGCCGGGGCATAAAACCTGCGGCGCCGCAACATTTTCACTTATCCGCCGCGTTGCTGGCGGCTGAAGTTGTGCACCGCTTCGACCATCGCCGTCACCGACTCCGGCGGCGTGAATTGCGAGATGCCATGGCCGAGGTTGAAGACGTGACCGTGGCCGTTCGAGGGCGTGCCGTAGGCCGTCAACGAGCGCTCGACCTCGGCGCGGATCTGCTCCGGCGAGGCGAACAGGATGGCCGGATCCAGGTTGCCCTGCAGGGCGACACGGTCGCCCACCAGCGCCCGTGCGCGGCCCAGGTTTACCGTCCAGTCCAGGCCCAGCGCATCGGCGCCGATGTCCGCCATCTCGTCGAGCCAGATGCCGCCGCCCTTGGTGAAGACGATGGCGGGAATGCGCACGCCATCCTTGTCGCGCTGCAGCTGGCTCACCACGCGTTCCATGTAGCGCAGCGAGAATTCCTGGTAGGCGCCGTCGGCCAGCGCGCCGCCCCAGGAATCGAAGATCATGACGGCCTGGGCGCCGGCGTCGATCTGGGCGTTCAGGTACTGGGCCACGGCGGTGGCGTTGATCTCCAGGATCCGGTGCATCAGATCCGGGCGTGCGTACAGCATCTTTTTGATGGTGTGGAATTCGCGCGAGCCCTGGCCCTCGACCATGTAGCAGGCCAGCGTCCACGGGCTGCCGGAAAAGCCGATTAGCGGCACGCGGCCGTTGATTTCGGTGCGGATTTGCGTGACGGCCTTGAAGACATAGTCGAGCGACGCCATATCCGGTACCTGCAGCGCCATCACCTCGGCTTCCGTGCGCAGCGGACGCTCGAACTTCGGGCCTTCGCCTTCGGAGAAGTACAAGCCCAGGCCCATCGCATCGGGCACGGTCAGGATGTCCGAGAACAGGATCGACGCGTCCAGCGGATAGCGATCCAGCGGCTGCAGCGTCACCTCGGTGGCGTAGTCCGGATTCTTTGCCAGGCCCAGGAACGAACCGGCGCGCGCGCGGGTGGCGCGGTATTCCGGCAGGTAGCGCCCCGCCTGCCGCATCAGCCAGACGGGCGTGTACTCGGTCGGCTGGCGCAGCAGCGCGCGCAGGAAGGTGTCGTTCTTGAGCGGGGCAAATTGTGGCATGGCTGACAATGGTGGACGTCGAAAGGGGGCTATTATCGCACCCTCCGCGCGCCTCGGCCACGCTAGCGTTGCCCGCTTTTCGCCCGCGCCAGGTAGGCCCGCAGATCGTCGAAGCTCACCGCGCCGCGGCCGGCGGCGTCGATCGCCTCGAAATGCGTATCGACGAATCCGAAGCCTTTCGCTTCTTCGCGCGACAGGCGGCCGTCGCCATCGAGGTCGGCCGCCCGGAAGCGCGCCTCGAGCTTGGCCAGCGCCTGGGCGCGCAGGGCCGCGCCCGTTGCCGGCGGCGTGGCCGACGGGCGCGTGCGCAGCGCCGGCGGCACCTGGGCGTCGACGCCGACCGGCGCCTGGGCGGCGGCCGCGCCGGCTGTCGTCAGGAGCAGAACAAGTAGGTACATGCTTTTCATTGTGCCACCGATACGCTGTTATAGAAGGCGCGCAGATCCGCCTTCTGCAGGGGACGCACGCGGTCGTCGAGATAGCTCATGTGCCCGCTGTCGTAGTTGCGGATCTGGATAGCGGTGCTTGGGCCCAGCCGTGCCAGATCCAGTTCGGTCTGGTAGAACGGCGTCGCCAGGTCGTGGTAGCCGCTCATGGCAAGCACTTTCATGGCGGGATTGAGCGTCAGCGCCACGGCCAGATCCGGGATCGTGTCCGGCACCGCCTTGCCGTCGTGGCTGAAGTTCCATTGGTTGATGATGTTGTTCGAGCCCAGGTAGGGCGTGGCCGCCGAATAGCGCAGCTCCGTCTCGAGGTAGGGGCGGATGCTGTTGTTGAAGGCGCCGCCGACCAGTGTGAGCGCGGGGTCGCCGCCGGCCGCCAGCGCACTGCCGGCCGGCGCGCGCACGCGCGCGTCGTAGCGCCCGAACACCTGTCCCGGCATCAGGCGCGCCCGATAGGCGCCCGGCGTCATCGAAAAGTCCTGGCGCCAGGTCTGCGCCGCCAGTCCCGTCCAGGCGGCCAGTTGCGCCACGCTGGCTTCGCTTGGGGGCGTCTTGGTGGCGAGGAAGGGGCCGACCTCGGTGCGGTAGGGGCCGGCGGCGAAGGCGCGCGCCTGCTCCAGCACCGTCGAGAAATCGGTCGGCAGGCTGCCGCTCTGGTGGTAGCGCGAGACGGCGGCATAGCTCGGGATGTAGCCCTCGCAGCTGACCTGGCCGGGATCGAACACGCCGCAGTTGGCGTTGTAGTTCATGGCGGGCGACTGCAGCATGATGCCCGCGACGCGCACCCCGGCGCTCTCCAGCAGGTTGGCCAGCACGGCCGTGCGCGGGCCGCCGTAGGATTCGCCGAACAGGTACAGCGGCGAGGCTTGCCGGTTGTTGGCGGCGAGGTAGCGGCGCACGAAGTCGCGGAAGGCCGCCGCGTCCTGGTCGACGCCCCAGAACTGGGCATTCGTGCGCGGCGCGATCGCCTGCGAATAGCCGGTGCCGATGGCGTCGACGAAGACCAGGTCGGAGTGATCCAGCAGCGTTTCCTGGTTGTCGACCAACTGCGGGGGACTCGATGGCGTGGTGGATGGGAAGGTGGTGGCGAGCCGGCGCGGCCCGAAGGCGCCCAGGTGCAGCCAGAGCGAGGCCGAACCAGGCCCGCCATTATAGAAAAAGGTCACGGGCCGCTGCGCCGCAGGCTGCGTGCCCGCGGTGTAGGCGACGTAGAAAAACGAGGCCGCCGGCTGCCCGGTCTGCAGGTCGGAGGCCGTCAGGTGGCCCGCCTTGGCCGTATAGTCGAGCGGGCGGCCGTCGACATTGATGCGCGCCTGTACCGTAGCGGCGCCTTCCTGGGCGCTCGCCAGGGAGGCCGTGGCCGCGCCCGAATAGACCACCGGATCGGCGTAACTGCCCGGCAGCGCCGCGGCCGGTGGCGGCGCCGGTGCCGGTGCCGGGGCGTTGTCGCCGCCACCGCCGCAGGCGGACAGGATGGCCGCGAGCAGCGTGCCTACGAGTGTGGGTAGCGGGCCGGCGTGGCGCCGTCCTTGCGCGAAAGCGTGAGTGGCCATGATGCTCCTGGTCGGAACTGACGGGTCTGCCCGGTTTGCCTGGGTCTGCCTGGATTATGCGCCGACGCCGGAAAAACTCAACAGCAATCCGTCGCGGCTGTCCGCAGCGGCGCAGCGGTGCGCACGCCTCGCGTGACTCCGCCTGCGGGCCAGGCTCTTATAATGCGTTCTACCTTTTCATTGAAAACGAAGCCATGACCCAGCCGACCCGCAAGCAGGCCGCTCCCTGCGGCACCTGGACTTCCCCGATCGGCGCCGCCACCGTCGCCGCCGGCGCCATTCCCCTGGCGCAGATCGCGCTCGACGGTGCCGACGTGCTGTGGCTGGCCGGACGCGCCAGCGAAGCGGGCCGCACCACGCTGCAGCGGCTGCGCGCGGGCGCGGGTGCTGCCAGCGAACTGACGCCCGCCCCCTTCAACGTGCGCACCCGCGTGCACGAGTACGGCGGCGGCGCCTACGCGGCCGATGGCGGCACGGTCTGGTTCTCGCACTTTGCCGACAACCACCTGTACCAGGTGCAGGACGGCGCCGCGCCGGTCGTGATCACGCGTGAGGAAGCCGTGCGCTATGCCGACTTCGTGCCGGATCGCGCCCGCAACCGTTTAGTCGCCGTGCGCGAGGATCACCTCGCCGGCGAAGCCTATCCCGTGAATACCATCTGTGCGGTCGGCTTCGACGGCACCGAAACCATCCTCGTGGACGGCAACGATTTCTATGCGGCGCCGCGCCTGTCGCCCGATGGCCGCCAGCTGGCCTGGCTGTGCTGGGATCACCCGCGCATGCCGTGGCAGGGCACGGAACTCTGGGTCGCCGACATCGCCGCCGACGGCAGCCTGGTCGACGGGCGCCTGGTCGCGGGCGGCATCGACGAATCGATCTGCCAGCCGGAGTGGTCGCCCGACGGCCTGCTCTACTTCGTCTCGGATCGCAGCGGCTGGTGGAACCTGTACCGCTTCGAAGGCGGCGTCGTCCATCCGCTGTGCCCGCGCGAGGCCGAGTTCGGCGGGCCGCAATGGAGCTTCGGCGGCTCGATGTACGGTTTTACCTCGAGCGAGGAAATCGTCTGCACCTATATCGAGGACGGCATCAGCCGCCTCGGCCGCCTGTCCACGCGCGGCTGCCAACTCGAGCCGATCGAGACGCCGTATCAGGAAATCCGCGAACTGCGCGTCTCGCCCGAGGCCGTGCTGGTGCTGGCCGGGTCGCCGACCATCGCGCTGGAACTGGCGCTGATCGATCCGGCCAACGGTAAACGCACCGTTCTGGTGCAATCGATCGCCGAGCTGCCGGACGAAGCGTATTTGTCCGTCCCGCGCAGCATCCGCTATCCGAGCGCGAATGGACGCACTGCCTACGCCTTCCACTATGCGCCGGCCAACCGCGACCACGAGGCGCAGCCGGGCGAACTGCCACCCCTGATCGTGATCGGCCACGGCGGCCCGACCGGCATGGCAACCAGCACCCTCAAATTGGCGACGCAATTCTGGACGAGCCGCGGCTTCGCCGTGCTCGACGTGAACTACGGCGGCAGCTCCGGCTTCGGCCGCAACTACCGCGACCTGTTGAAGGGACAATGGGGCATCATCGACGTCGAGGATTGCGTGGCAGGCGCGCGCCATCTGGCCGATCAGGGTCTGGCCGACCCGGAGCGCCTGCTGATCCGCGGCAGCAGCGCCGGTGGCCTGACGACCCTGTGCGCCCTCACCTTCCACGACGTGTTCAAGGCCGGCGCCAGCTATTACGGCGTGTCGGATCTCGCCGGGCTGGACGCGGATTCGCACAAGTTCGAATCGCACTACAACGAATACCTGATCGCCCCCAAGGCGCAGGCGCAGGCCGTGTATCGCGAGCGCTCGCCGATCCACCATACCGACGCCTTGAAACGGCCGATGATCTTCTTCCAGGGCCTGGACGACAAGGTGGTGCCGCCGCAGCAGTCGGAAACCATGGTCGACGCCCTGCGCGCGCGCGGCGTGCCGGTCGCTTACCTGACGCTGGAGGGCGAAGGCCACGGCTTCAGGAAGGCCGACAGCGTGGTGCGCACGCTGGAAGCGGAGCTGGCCTTCTACTTGCGCGTGTTCGGCATGGCGCTGCCTGAAGGGCTGCCGGCGCTGGAGATCGAGAACCTGGCTGCATGACCCGAACCGCGCTGCTCGAAACGTTCGCCGCCTGTTCGGCGCTGGAAAAGCTGATCCTCGGCCTACTGGCGGTCGCCGGCGAGCCGCTGGGACGCACGCGCCTGCGCGAGCACCTCGAGGCGCTGTCCGACTTCGAGGGCGAGGACGCGCTCACCGAAACCTTAGCCGGCCTGCGCACGCGCGGCCTGGCCGGGGAACTGGCCTCGCGCGGCAGCATCGTGGTGCCGGACGTCGCCTGGGCGGCGATCGCCTCGCAGCTGCGCAACGGCCGCTTCAACGAACTGCGCGAAGCCTACGACACCGTCAACCCGCTGCGGCGCGACTGGCAAGGTCACCCGGTGCTGCGCAGCTACCGCCAGGGCCTGGCCCTGCTGCGCATGGCCCTGGTGGGCGGCGACGGCCCGAAGTCGATCGCGCCCCTCCTGTCCGCCTGCCTGCGCTGCCACGAGGCGGCCTACCTGCACCCGCTGGTCGAGATCTGCGCGCGCCCGTTCGAACCGGATCTCATCGAACGCATCAACCCGGCGCTGCGCGACGAGGTGCTGGCGGTGCTGGTCGACCACGTCCAGCGCGAGCCGGCCACGGCGCCGGCCGTGCGCGCCTACGCCGAAGCGCACGTGGCGCAGGGCGGCGCCTCGATGGAATTGCGCACCGCCCTGGCCGAACATCTGATCCTGTGCGGGCGCCTGGACGACGCCGGCGCGCAGCTAGAGGAACTCGACGACTCCAGCGCCCAGTTCTACCGCAGCGTGCTGCTGCTCCTGCGCGACCACATCGACGAGGCGCTGGCCGGATTCGACGCCGCCCTGAAACAGCTGCGGCGCGAGACGGGCAAGCGAAAACAGGTGTTCGCCGGGATTGGCGGCCACCTGTACGTTGCCGCCCTGCTGCGGCGCGGCGATGCCAAGCATCAAAAAGCCGTCGAAAGCTATCTCGACAGCGCCACGCGCGCCGTGCAGAGCCACGACACCGCCGTCTATCAGCAACTGAGCATGCTGCGCCAGATCCGTGGCGGCACCGTCGACGGCGACGTGCTGCCCTCGCGCAACTGGGAGACGGCGCTGCAGCCGGTGATGTTCCGCGCCCTGCTGCACTGGTGGCTGGCGATGCCGCAGCTGTCCAGCCAGCGCGCGCGCCTGGAGGAAGCGCTGCTGCTGTCGGAAAGCGCCGGCTTCGATTTTATCAGCGCCCAGCTGGCCGGCCTGCTGGGGCAACTGGGCGCCATCTCGCACGAGCAGCGCGCCATCGCCCTGCGCCAGCAGCACCGCTTCACCGACATGACCCACTGGTTCGAGCGCGAGCAGCCATGGGAACGGCAGCTGAACGCCCTGATCAACCTGCAGCCGGCCGTGAATGTCGAAGTCGTCAAGGAATCGCGCCTGGTCTGGCTGATCCGCTACGACGCCCACCTCGGCGTGCAGGAACTCGAGCCGCGCGAACAGAAGCGCGATGCGCAAGGCGCCTGGAGCCGCGGCCGCCCGGTCGGCCTGAAGCGCCTGACCGAGGAAGCAGCCGCGCTCGACTTCCTCACCGCCCAGGATCTGCTGGCCGTATCGAGCATCGGCGCTTCTCGCCAGTACTATGGCAGCGGGCTGCGCTACGAATTCGACCTCGACAAGGCGCTGGCCGCCCTGATCGGCCATCCGCTGCTGTTCTGGTTCGATGCGCCCGGCACCCGGGTCGAGCTGCTGCCGGGCGAGCCGGAGCTGCTGGTGAAAGCGGCGCGCGAACACGTGACGATTTCGCTGCGCCCGCCGATCAACGAGGCCAGCGGCGACGTCGTCGTCAGCCGCGAGACGCCGACCCGCCTGCGCGTCGTGCGCGTGCGCGACGAGCACCGCCGCATCGGCGCCATCGTCGGCGAGGCGCTGGTGGTGCCTTTGGAGGCCGAGGTGCGGGTGCTGCAGGCGATCGGCGCGATCTCCTCCATCGTTACCGTGCAGTCGGACATCGGCGCCAGCGCGGACGATATCGAGAAGATCGCAGCCGACGCGCGCCTGCACGTGCACCTGCTGCCCTACCAGCACGGCCTGCGCATGCGCATCCTGGTGCGCCCGCTGCCGGGAACCGGCGCCTATTACGCGCCCGGCAGCGGCGCCGAACGCGTGATCGCCGATTTCAACGGCATCCGCACCGAGGCCAGGCGCGACCTGAACGCCGAGCGCGAAGCCGAGCGCCAGCTGATCGCCGCCTGCCGCGCGTTGGAAAGCGCCGAAGAAGAACATGGCGAATGGCTGCTGGGCCAGCCGGTCGCCTGCCTGGAGCTGGTGAGCGAACTGCAGGAACTCGACCCAACCCAGGTCGTGATCGCCTGGCCCGAGGGCGAACCGTTCAGGGTCAGCAAGAAGGTGACGAACCAGTCGGTGCGCATCAACATCAAGCGCGACAAGGACTGGTTCGCAGCGAACGGCGAAGTCGCCATCGACGAGGGCCGCGTGCTCGATCTGCGCTCGCTGCTCGATAAAGTGCGCGCGGGCGACGGCCGCTTCGTTGCGCTCGGCGACAACCAGTTCCTGGCACTCACGAACGAGCTGCACCGGCGCCTGCTCGACGTCGCCGCGTTCACGGACGCCGACGGCGAGGTGCTGCGGGTGCACCCGCTGGCCAGCTTCGCGCTGGAAGAGCTGGCGCTGGACGCCGGCGGAGTCGACGCCGATAAAGCATGGCGCGCGCACATCAAGAAGATGGCCGATACGGCGGCCTACGAGCCGCAATTGCCCTCGACCTTGCAGGCCGAGCTGCGCGACTACCAGCGAGAGGGGTTCGATTGGCTGGCGCGCCTGGCGCACTGGGGCGTGGGCGCCTGCCTGGCCGACGACATGGGCCTCGGCAAAACGCTGCAGGCGCTGGCGCTGATCCTGCTGCGCGCGCCCAACGGCCCGACCCTGGTGGTGGCGCCGACCTCGGTCTGCACCAACTGGATCGCCGAAGCGGAACGCTTCGCGCCGACCCTGCGTGTGAAACTGTTCGGGCCGGGGGATCGTGCGACGATGATCGAGGAAGCCGGCGCCTACGACGTGATCGTCGCCAGCTACGGCCTGCTGCAGCTGGAGGCGCCGCTGTTCGCCAAAAAACGCTGGCACACGATCGTGATGGACGAGGCGCAGTCGTTCAAGAATGCAGCGACACGCCGCTCGCAGGCGGTGATGGCGCTGCAGGGCGACTTCAAAATGGTGGCGACCGGCACCCCGCTGGAAAACCACTTGGGCGAACTGTGGAACCTGTTCCGCTTCATCAATCCGGGCCTGCTCGGCACGGCCGACCAGTTCCAGTTGCGCTTTGCCGGCCCCATCGAAAAGGCGCAGGACAAGCGCGCCGAAAGCGCGGCCCGCGCGCGCCTGAAACGGCTGACGCAGCCGTTCATCCTGCGCCGTACCAAGAGCCAGGTGCTGAGCGAACTGCCGCCGCGCACCGAGATCGTGCTGCCGGTCGAGCTCAGTGCGGAAGAAATGGCGCTGTACGAATCGCTGCGGCGCGAGGCGCTCGACAAGCTGGCCTCATTGGAAGCGCCGCAGGGCGAGAAATCGATCGCGATCCTGGCCGAGATGATGCGATTACGCCGCGCCTGCTGCAATCCGGCGCTGGTGGCGCCCAGCCTCGGCATCGCCAGCAGCAAGCTGGCCACCTTCGCCCACCTGGTCGAGGGTCTGCTCGAGAACCGCCACAAGGTGCTCGTGTTCAGCCAGTTCGTCGACCACCTGAGCCTGATCCGCAAGCACCTCGATGCGCAAGGCATCCGCTACCAGTACCTGGACGGATCGACGCCGATGCAGGAGCGGAAACGGCGGGTGGATGCCTTCCAGGCCGGCGAGGGAGATTTGTTCCTCATCAGCCTGAAGGCGGGCGGGGTCGGCATCAACCTGACGGCGGCCGACTACGTAATCCACATGGATCCGTGGTGGAACCCGGCGGTCGAAGACCAGGCCTCGGATCGCGCCCACCGCATGGGCCAGCAACGCCCGGTGACGATCTACCGCCTGGTGGCGCGCCACACGATCGAAGAAGGCATCGTCGACCTGCACCGCCACAAGCGCGACCTGGCCGACAGCCTGCTCGAAGGAGGCGACTTGTCGGCGCGGATGTCCCCCGGCGACATGCTGGCCATGCTGCAGCAGGGTCTCGGCCGTTGATCGGCCGCGCATTCCATGTGATGATGCCGCTTTTGTAACGGAACCCCCATGGACGAACAGCACCCGCAAGCCCAGGTCATCGGCCTGAAATCGTGGCTGGCCTATGCCGGCGTGCTGGCGCTGGCGATCGTCCTGTTCGGCGTGCTGCTGCCGCTGGCCTTCCTGTGGCACGAGCTGGCGGCCTTTGCCGTGCTGGTGCTCTCGGCGATGTTGGTCGCCTACGAATTCCTGCTGGTGCGCAGCGTGCAGCTCTACATGGACGACCTCGGGGTCTGGGTGCATGCCGGCGTGCTGCCCTGGAAGAAGGGGATCATCGGCGTCAAGTGGCGCGACATGGACGAAGCGAGTTACGTGAACGGCCTGCGCAGCTGGCTCACGCGCTCGTACACGATCCGCGTGCGCCACCGCTTCACCCAGGACGCCGAGATTGTGCTGACGAATATCGCGCGCGGCAAAGGCGCGGTGGCGACCATCAACGCGCGCCACCAGGCCTTGATCCGCGCCGGCCTGGTCGACTGAGGGCGCAGCGCGCAAGCCGAAGCTGCGCTCTACATTTGTTACAAACCCGGAGCCACGCACCCCGCGCGAAAAATGCTAATCTGGCGCGCTGCCGCGCTGCCATTGATAGGCCGCGCAGCCCACCCGACATCTCCATCTTTACGGGCCGAACACGATGATGAAAACGAAACTCGCGCTGGCAGCCATGATCGCCAGCCTCGCGCTGGCGCCTGCCAGCGCCAAGCAGTCCAAGACCTCGAAGCCGAAGGCGGCCAAGGTCGTCAAATCGAAGGCCGGCGCCAAGCGCGCCGCCGCCCCGGTCGCCAAGGCGAAGGGCAAATCGAACAAGGGTAAAGCCGTTGCCGCCGCTGCCGCCACCGGCGCCGCCGTGGCAGCAGCATCGCAAGCGAGCGCCGCGCCAGTCCAGGCGCCGGCCTCCAACGAAAAGCGTCTCGACCGCCGCGCCGACAGCCTGAGCATGCAGTACCTGACGGCCCTGTGGCGCGTCGATCCGGAAGGCGGCATCGCCGTCGGCAAGTTCGATGTGGCCGCCAACCTCACCATTCCCGATGCCGCCACGCGCGCCAAGAAGCTTGCCTTCGCCGACGAGTGGCTCGATAAATTCAAGAAGATCGACGCGCGCCAGCTGTCGCCACGCCAGCGCACCGACGTCGCCCTCCTGATCAACAAGCTCGAGAACGACCGCTGGCGCCTGGCGACGCTGCGCGAATACGAGTGGAACCCGTCGCTGTACAACATCGCCCAGCCGCTCGACCTGATCCTCAACACCGACTACGCGGCGAAACCGCAACGCCTGCGCACCATCCTGAAACGCCTGGACAACGTGCCGGCCTACTACCAGGCGGCGCAGGCATCGATCGTCAACCCGACGCGCGAACACACGCAGTTGGCTATCTCGCAGGCGCCCGGCACCCTGGTGGTGCTGGCCGACCTCGGCCAGGCGGCGCAAAGCTCGATTCTGAACGCGCGCGAAAAGGCCCTGTTCGCGCAGCGCATCGCCGAAGCCGGCAGCGCGGTGCTGGGCTATGTCGACTTCCTGACCAACCTGGAGAAGACGCAGTCGGAATCCGGCAAGGCGCGTCCCTTCCGCCTCGGTAAGGCCCTGTACGAACAAAAGTTCGCGCTCGAGATCCAGTCGGCCAGCAGCGCCGAGCAGATGTACCGCAAGGCCCTCACCGCGCGCGAAGAGCTCCTCACGCGCATGAACGCGATTTCGGACGAACTCTGGCCGCGCTACATGGCCGATACCCGCAAGCCGAACGACCGCTTCCAGAAGATCGGCATGCTGATCGACCGGCTCTCCGCACGCCATGTCGCGCGCGAAAACTTCTTCCCCGAGATCCGCCGCCAGATCCCGCTGCTGCAGGACTGGGTGATCAAGAACGATCTGTTGACGCTCGATCCGGACAAGCCGCTGGAGGTGCGCGAGACGCCGATGTACCAGCGCGGCGTGGCCGGCGCCAGCATCGACGCGCCCGGCCCGTATCGGCCGAAGGACAAGACCTACTACAACGTCACGCCGCTCGACGGGCTGTCCGCCGAACAGGCCGAGAGCAGCCTGCGCGAGTACAACGAGTGGATCCTGCAGATCCTGAACATCCACGAGGCGATCCCCGGCCACTATGCCCAGCTGGTGCATGCGAACCGCTCGCCTTCACTGGTGAAATCGCTGTTCGGGAATGGCGCGATGGTCGAAGGCTGGGCCGTCTACGGCGAGCGCATGATGCTCGAATCGGGTTATGGCGGCAACGCGCCCGAGATGTGGCTGATGTACTCGAAGTGGAACCTGAGGAGCGTCACCAACACCATCCTCGATTATTCCGTGCACGTGAACGGCATGGGCCGCGAAGAGGCGCTCGACCTGCTCACGCGCCAGGCCTTCCAGACGCGCCAGGAAGCGGTCGAAAAATGGCGCCGCGTGCAGCTCTCGTCGGTGCAGCTGACCAGCTATTTCAGCGGTTATGCCGAGATCATGGAACTGCGCGAACAGCGCCGCCAGGTGCTGGGCGACCGCTTTAATCAAAAGCAGTTCCACGACCAGTTCCTCAGCTACGGCAACGCGCCCGTCAAGATGATCGCGGAGTTGATGCGCGATTGATCCGCGCCAGCGTTCGCAATAAACCGGGGCCGCGTGTCCCGGTTTTTTTCACCTGTCCCCCTGTGCAAAAGCGCACAAACGGCGTGCCTGTGTGCTGCTTGTGCGGCTGCACACGAGGTCTAGAATCGTTCGGCGGCATTCGATATGGCCGCGCTAAAACGATAACGACAGCCGGAGACCAGCCATGTTCACCCTTCCTTCGCCCGCCTCCTAGCGCGTAGTTCCACAGCTGCGCGCGGCTGCCTGCTTTTCCGTGTCACTCAAACCCGGCGCACTCCTGTGACGCTGTCGCGTCCTCGCGTCCGGGCTGATCAACGTGCTTCACGCAACGGAGACTGACCATGGCATTTTCCCTTTCGACGGCGGCCCGCCAAGCCGTTCTGCTCGCCGCATTGCTCCCCTGGGCCGGCGCCCAGGCCCAGGTGCAGGCCGGCCCCGGCACCTGGAGCGGCAACCAGACCTGGGCCAGCGACACCGTCAACGGCGGCGCCCTCACCGGCTATTATTATTGGCCCGCCAGCGCGCCCGCCCTCGCCGGCAAGCGCGCGCTGGTGCTGGTGCTGCACGGCTGCTCGCAAACGGCGGCCGGCGACGTCATCGATTCGACCTCCGACCGCGGCTACAACTGGAAAGGCGTGGCCGACCAGTACGGCGCCGTGATCGTCGCGCCCAACGCCACCGGCAACCTGTACGGCTCGCACTGCTGGGACTGGGCGAAGAGCACCCACAGCCGCACGACCGGGCACTCGGGCGTGCTGCTCGATCTGGTCAACCGCTTCGTGAACAACCCGCAGTATGCGATCGATCCGAAGCAGATTTATATTGCCGGCCTGTCTTCGGGCGGCGCCCAGACCATGGTGATGGGTTGCCTCGCGCCCGACATCTTTGCCGGCGTCGGCATCAACGCGGCGCCGCCGCCGGGCGTGAGCACGCTGCAGATCGGCGCCGTTCCCTCCGGGTACACGGCCAGCACCGCCGCCAACAACTGCAAAAACCTGGCCGGATCCAACGTTTCCCAATTTGCGACCCAGGTGGCCGGCGTGATCTGGGGCACCAACGACTACACGGTGGCGCAGGCCTATGGCCCGCTCGACGCGGCGGCGATGCGCCTCGCCTATGGCGGCAGCTTCACCAAAGGCGCAGCGGTCAGCGTGCCGACCGGCGGCAGCAACATCCCCTATACGGACGCCAACGGCAAACTGCGTACCTCGGAGATTACCGTCACCGGCATGGGCCACGCCTGGCCGGCCGGCAGCGGTGGCCAGAGCACGAATTTCGTCGACGCCAGCAAGGTGAACTATCCGGCCTTCGTGATGGACTTCTGGTTCAAGAACAACCTGCGCGTCGCGCGCGCGGCGCCGCCGGCGATGACCTCGTGCAGCGCCAGCGTGTCCGGCTCCACCATCACGGTGAACGGCGCGGCCAGCGGCAGCATCGGCAGCTACAAGGTGGTGCTCAATGGCCCGACGCCGGTGGATGACGCGGCCGCCGGCAGCGGCGCCAGCTTCAGCAAAGCCTACACAGCGCGCGTTGACGGTTACTACAGCGGCAGCGTGACGGCCACCGACAGCGGCACCGGCTTGACTTCGAACGCCTGCAACATCGCCCAGTTCCTGGTCGGCAGCGCCCCGGCCCTGCAGCCGCCAGGCGGCTTGGCCGCCGGCACGCGCACGGCCAGCAGCATCGCCCTCAGCTGGAACGCCTCGAACGGCGCCGTCGGCTACAACGTCTACCGCAACGGCAGCAAGGTGAACGGCGCGGCCATTACCGCCACCGCCTACACCGATACCGGCCTGGCGGCGGCGACGGGCTACAGCTACCAGGTCTCGGCGCTCGGCAACGGCGGCGTCGAGAGCGCGCGCTCGGCGAGCATCAGCGCCAGCACGGGTTCCGGCTTTGTCTGCAGCACGACCACCGCCAGCAACTACGCCCACGTGACGGCCGGCCGCGCCCACAATAGCGGCGGCTATGCGCTGGCCAACGGTTCGAACCAGAACATGGGCCTGAACAATACCTTTTACACGACCACGCTGGCGCAGACCGCGGCCGGCTACTACGTGATTGGTAACTGCCCTTAAGGGGCGCGTCCATCATCCGTCAGGTGCAGGACTTTGCCGGGGCTGAGCCCCGGTTTTTTTTCGCCCGCATTTCGTGCCATCCATACGGACGTTGCGGCAGCGTCACGCCATCATGCCGCGCTTACATTGTTTTCCGTTTAACTCTAGAATGAAAACCGCCAAGCGGACTCTGGTTTCGCTGTGCAAAACAATAATTTATGGAGACATTTCGATGAAAAAGCAGCTCGGTATGTTCGCGTCAGGTCGCTTGATTCCGCCCTTGCTGGCAACGCTCGCCTTGACCGCCTGCGGCGGCGACAACGACACGCCGCCGCGTCCGCCGCAAGCGGTAGTCACCCCGGTTCCCCTGACGGTAACGCCGGAACCGACCCGTGCCCAGGACGCGCGCACCTTCTCGACCCTGGCCACCCTGCCGGCGCTGGCGCCGCTGAGCGGCGCGCCCGACACCGACCGCTGGACGGGCGTGCTGAACAACGCCAGCTACCAGATCGAAGTGCCGAAAAACTGGAACGGCATGCTGGTGATGTACGCGCACGGCTATGCGGGCGAAGGATCGACCCTGTCGGTATCGCCGCCGGCGATCCGCCGTCACCTGATCAGCCAGGGCTATGCCTGGGCTGCGTCCAGCTACAGCAAGAATTACTACGACGTGCGCGCCGGCGTCGAAGACACCAACGCGCTGGCGATCGCCTTTGTCGGCATCGCGCGCCAGAACGGCCGCACCCTGAGCGCGCCGATCAAGACCTATATCACGGGCGTGTCGATGGGCGGGCACATCTCGGCCGCCGCCGTCGACGAGGAAAACATCGCCACCGCCAACAACCGCATCCGCTACAACGGCGCCGTGCCGATGTGCGGTGTGCTGGGCGACACGGAGCTGTTCGATTATTTCGCCGCCTACCAGGCCGCCGCCATGGTCGAAGCGGGCACGCCGGCGACGAGCTGGCCGGTCGCGAACTGGGCGACCGTCGGGCCGCAGGTGCAGGCCAAGCTGTTCTCCAGCTTCCCGGGCGGCACCCCGAACGGCGCGGCCGTGCCGACGGCGCAGGGCATGCGTCTGAAGCAGATCGTGCAGAACCTGACCGGCGGCCCGCGTCCGCTGTTCGACTTCGCCTACGCCAGCCCGCTGCAGGCCACTGTCTGGGGCACCTTCGGCCGCGACGGCAAGGTCAACGGCATCCTGAGCGAAGACCTGGTCTCGACCAAGGACATCGTCTACCAGCTCGACGCCAATCCGGCCCTGAGCGCAGAGGAGCAGGCCTATAACGCCACCATCTTCCGCGTCCCGGGCTCGCCCGAGGCGAACCGCCTGCGCCGCGACGGCCTGCGCTGGATTCCGAAGACGAACGCGCAGATCAAGGTGCCGGTCGTGACGATCCACACCCTGGGCGACATGTACGTCCCCTTCAGCATGGAGCAGATCTACAAGCGCCGCGCCGATGCGGCCGGCACGGCGGGCTTGCTGGTGCAGCGCGCGATCCGCGGCATCAGCCACTGCGATTTCACGATCGCCGAGCAGGCCGCCGCCTTCGATGCGATGGTCAAATGGGAACAGCAGGGCGTCAAACCGGAAGGCGACGACGTGCTGACGCCGGCGGTGGTGGCCGATCCGAAGTACGGTTGCAAGTTCACCAACAACACCCCGTCCGAAGGCGACAGCGCCACCCTGCTGAACACGCGCCGCTCGCTGCCGCAGTGCACCGGCACCTGATCGACGTTTGAAGCAGCGATAGAAAAAGCCGGCCCGATGCAGATCGGGCCGGCTTTGATTTTTCCAGCGTCGGACTTAGAAATTGACCTTGAACTGGGCGCCCAGGGTGCGCGGTTCGTTCAGGATGCCGGTCAGGTTGTTGAAGTCGATCGCGCCCACCACTTGCACCTTGTCGGTGATGTTGCGTGCAAAGGCGGCCACTTCGTACTTGCCCTCGCCCCAGCGGTAGCCCAGGCGCAGGCCGCCTTCGACCAGCGACTTGGCCTTGTATTCGCGCGCCTCGTACAAGAACATGTTGTAGGTGCTGCGGTACGACCAGTCGGTGTAGGCGAAGAAGTCGCCGTTGCCTACCGGGACGGTGTAACGCAAGGTGAAGTTACCCTGCCACTTCGGCGCGCGCGGCATCGGGTTGCCGTCGATGCGCACCGTGCCCGGGAAGGGGCCGGCCGGATCGACCACCGTGCAGCCGGCCAGACCGCCCGTGTTGGCGAAGTTGCCGCACTGCTGGACGAACAGCGAGCCGTCCTTGATCTCGGTATCGTTGTAGCTCGCGCCCAGGGTCATGCGCAGCGAGTCGCTCAGCACGGCCTGCAGGTCGAGCTCGACGCCGCGGCCGGTGACCTTGTCGGCGTTGATCAGCTGGTTCATGTTGATCACGCCGCTGCCGGCGGTGAGCTGCTTGTCGTCCACCGTGTACTGGAACACGCTGGCCGAGATGCGCGCGCGGCGGTCGAACAGATCCTGCTTGATGCCGGCCTCGTAGGACAGGGCTTTTTCGGCGTCGGCGAAGGACGGGCGGTCGGCCAGGCCGTTCAGGCGGCCCTGCATGCTCGGGGCGCGGTAGCCGGTGGCGATGCGCGCGAACAGGTTCGTCGACGGGTTGAGCGCATAGGTGCCGCTCACGTCCCAACTGACGTTGTTCGACTCGTTGTTGATGACGAAGGGGCCGGCGGTGGTCGCCTCGACGCGGCGCGCCGAGAAGTCTTTTTTATCGCTCGTGTAGCGCAGGCCGGCGCGCAGTTTGAGCTGCTCGGACACCGTGTAATTCAGCGAACCGAAGGCGGCCCAGGATTTCGTGTCCTGGTTCTGGGTGGCGTAGAACGGATTTTGCGGATTGCCCGGCGCCAGCGAATCGAAGCTGATGCTGTCGATGCGGATGTCTTCCTTGAAGAAGAACAGGCCGCCGATCCATTGCAGCGGGCCCGGCACGTTCGACTCGGCGCGGAATTCCTGGGTCAGCTGCTTGTGGTCGGGCAGCAGGTCGGCCGTCTCAACGACGAAGGGAATGAAGCCCGGGCCCATCGGCTGCGCGTACACGGCGCCATAGCCGCCATCGACGTCGGCGCGGCTGTAGAACTCGGCCGTCTCGTAGCCGGTGATCGAGTGCAGGGTCACGCGATCCAGGTTCCAGCGCAGGCGCATGTTGGCGCCATGGGTTTTCAGGGTTTGCACGTTGACGCCGTCGGTCGGATAGCGCTCGTAGTCGAAACCGTCGACCAGGTCGCTCGTGCCCTTCTTGATGATATTCGCGCGGAACAGGGTGGCGTTGTTGTCCAGGTCGCGCGCATGGAAGTTGAACAGGGCGCTGAAGCCTTTATGCGGCTGCACCAGCAGCTGGAAGCGGCCGGCATTGTCGCTGTAGCCCTCGAAGGCGCGGGTGCCGGTCGGGCGCGCGTTGAAGACGCGGTTGTCGCGGTTCTGGGTCTGGATGGAGGCGCGCGCGGCCACCGTCTCGCCCAGCGGCAGATTGAAGGCGCCCTCGACGTTCATCGCGCCGTAGTTGCCGACGCCGGCCGTGACGTAACCTTCGGTCTTGCCCAGCACCGGGCGCACCGAATCGAACTTGATGACGCCGGCCGGCGAGTTACGGCCGAACAGGGTGCCCTGCGGGCCGCGCAGCACCTCGACCTGCTCGACGTCGAAGACAGGAAAACCTTTCAACATCGGGCTTTCCTGCACGATGTCGTCGACCACCAGGCCGACCGGCTGCGAAGCGTTCAGGTCGAAGTCGGTATTGCCCTGGCCGCGGATATAAAAGCGCGGGAAGGAACGGCCGTAATCGGATTCGACGTTCAGGCTGGGCGAGCGGCTGGCCAGGAAGCGGATGTCCTGGCCGCCGGCCGTCACCGCTTCCAGGCGGTCGCCGCTGAGCGTGGTGATCGCCATTGGCACGTCCCTGATGTTTTCGGCGCGGCGCTGGGCCGTCACGATGACCACGTCCAGACGCTGCCCGGTCTGGGCTGCCGGCTGGGCCGGCTGGGGTGCCGCCTCCTGTGCCGGCTGGGCCGCGGGCGTTTCCTGGGCCAGCGCCTGCAGCGGGAAGGCGGCGGCGACGGCCATGCACATCAGCGTGCGGCAAGTAGGGAGCGACAGGCGGGATCCTGGACGTTTCATAGTGTTCCTTAGGTAGCTGAGAAAACCGGCGACAATAGAGCACAAGCGGATAATGCGTTAACGCTTGAGCAAAATTGTAAAAACGAAATTATATCAACGCGTTACCTTGTACTTACAGAATTTCCGCACGATGATGTTTTTTTGCACAGGATTTTTATGAACCAGGATGAACCATTGACTTCCGGCGCCCTGGCGGCGCTGCAGGCCCGTTTCCAGCAACAGTCGCGCAAGGCGCAGGCGTATTACACGGTCATGCACGCCGTGCGCGGGGTGCTGGGCAGTGACGAGGCGGCGAGCAGCTGGATGGAGGCGCCGCTGGCGGCATTCGAGGGCGAGACGCCGGCGCAACGGGTGGCTGCGGGGCGCGAGAGCGAAGTAATGGAATACGTGCGAGGCTTAAAGCCGGGCAAGTAGCGACTTGCGATACGTAGGGTGGGCTCGAGAGCCCACCCTACATTCATGCGGTCTCTTCCGGCGCGCGCGTCATCCGCACGAACATCGGAGCGACCAATAAGCCCAGTTCGAACAGCAGACACATCGGGATGGCCAGCGCCAGCTGGCTGACCACGTCCGGCGGCGTGACGATGGCCGCGATGACGAAGGCGCCGACGATCAGGTAAGGGCGGATCGATTTCAGCTTCTCGATGCTGACGATGCCCATGCGCACCAGGATCACGACCACCACCGGCACCTCGAAGGTGGCGCCGAAGGCGAGGCACATCGACATCACGAAATCGAGGTAATTCTCGATGTCCGGCATGACGGCGATCGAGGTCGGCGCGAATTCGGCGATGAAGTGGAACACGCGGCCGAACACGAAGAAATAGCAGAAGGCGACGCCGGCGATGAACAGCAGCGAGGACGACACCACCAGGGGCAGCACCAGGCGTTTTTCGTGGGCGTACAGGCCGGGGGCGACGAAGGCCCACATCTGGTAGAACACCCAGGGCAGCGCCACGATGATGGCCGCCATCAGGGTGACCTTCATCGGCACCAGGAAAGGCGCGACGACGCCGGTGGCGATCATCTGGGCGCCCGGCGGCAGCGACTGCAGCATTGGCATCGCGAGGAAGTCGTAGATTTCCTTCGGCCCCGGCCAGATGAACAATCCGATGCAGACGATGGCGACGCCGATGATGGCCTTGACCAGGCGGTCGCGCAGTTCGACGAGGTGGGAGATGAAGGTTTCTTCGACTGGCGCTTCGTCTGTCATTTAAAAGAACGATACATTGGATTTGACGCCGGGGCGGAACTTGCGCACGCGCGCGGCGCCCGACAACACGCG
This sequence comes from Massilia sp. Leaf139, assembly GCF_001424165.1. GTDB lineage: Bacteria > Pseudomonadota > Gammaproteobacteria > Burkholderiales > Burkholderiaceae_D > Telluria. Next base: position 255,020 of record NZ_LMOJ01000023.1, on the reverse strand, counting down.
GGTTTTACCACCGGTGCGGTGCTTGTACCAGGCCGGGATGGCGGAAGAACGTACCAGCTTCTTGCGCCGGAAATCCTTGGCCTTGCGCTCGAGGTTGTCCATGCTGGCCGTCGGCGCCGGGGCCGTCGGCTGGATGTCGCCGCGCCAGGCCGATTCGACTTCCTGCAGGCTGCTCGTCATGTGATGCTCGACGTCCGACTGGAACTCGGCGGCGCTGTCGGCCACCTCTTTTTGCAGGTTGCGCAGCTCGTCGAGCTGGATCTCGCGGCTGACCTCGGACTTGACGTCGTGCAGGTAGCGCTGGGCGCGGCCGTACAGGGTGCCGGCCATGCGCGCCACCTTCGGCAGCTTTTCAGGGCCGATCACGATCAGCGCCACCACACCGATGATGGCGAGCTTCGACAGTCCCAGGTCGATCATATGGCCGCGACCGGATTACGAACGGTGCTTTTCGCGGGTCTCGACGTCGATCGTCGATTTGTCGGCGACCTGGCTAGGCGGCACCGGCGTCGACGGATTGGCGGCGGATTTCTCTTCCTCGCCCTTGACGCCATCCTTAAAACCTTTGACGGCCTTGCCGATGTCGGAACCGACATTGCCCAGCTTCTTGGTACCGAACAGCAGCACCACCACGACCAGCACGATTACCCAGTGCCAAATGCTCATCGAACCCATATCAAATCTCCTCAGTGGGCGCAGGCGCCCGCAATCGTTGAAGCCTGGTTGAAACGTCTGCGCCAGTATAAGCCATGCAGGCGCGCATAACGGTTAGAAAAGGCTTAGAAGGCTTTCAAGTTCCCAGGCCGCGCCACGGACGGGCGCCACCATACACGTGCATGTGCAGGTGATAGACTTCCTGGCCGCCATTCGGCCCGCTGTTGATCAGGGTTTTGAAACCGCCGCCCGGTTTGCCGTCGGCGCCGCGCGTTACGGCGACGCCGTGTTCAGCGGCCAGTTTCGGTGCCAGCGCCAGCATTTTACCGAGCACCGCCGTGTGCGCCTCGGTCACGTCGGACAGGGTGTCGACATGCTGCTTCGGGATCACCAATAAATGCACGGGCGCGGCCGGGTTGATGTCTTTAAATGCCAGCACGTCCTCGTCTTCGTAGACGACTTGCGCCGGGATCTGCTTCGCGGCGATCTTGCAGAAAATGCAGTTATCCATCTTGTTGTCTCCAGTCTCTGTTGCTGCAGCAACTTCACTATACCGCAGGGCAATCCGAACTATCTTATATGAGAACGATGACGCGGCAATGACGCGGCGTGGACTCAGGCGTCCTTGCGCGCCGCCTTTTCTTCCAGGCCCGACAGTCCCTCGCGGCGCGCCAGTTCGTCCAGCACCTGCTGCGGCGTCAGGTCGAACTTCGCCAGCAGCAGCATCGAATGGAACCAGAGGTCGGCCACTTCGTAGACCAGCTTGGAGGAATCGCCCGAGACGCGCGCGTCTTTCGCCGCCATCACGGTCTCGGTGGCTTCCTCGCCGATCTTCTTCAGGATCGCATCGTCGCCTTTGGAAAACAGCTTGGCGACATACGAGGTGGCCGGGTCGCCGCCGTGTTCGGGCTTGCGCGATTCGATCGTTTGCGCCACACGCGCCAGGGTCGTGCTCATGATTTTTTCTTGTCCGCGTAAATTGTTTTCGGATCCTGCAGCACCGGTTCCACCGCCTGCCAGTCCTCGCCGTCGAATTTTTGATAAAAGCAGGAATGGCGGCCGGTATGGCAGGCGATGCCGCCGGCCTGCTCGATCTTCAGCAGCACCACGTCTTCGTCGCAGTCGAGGCGGATCTCCAGCACCTTTTGCGTGTGCCCGGATTCCTCGCCCTTGTGCCACAGCTTTTTACGCGAGCGGCTCCAGTACACGGCTTCGCCCAGTTCCACCGTGCGCGCCAGGGCGTCGCGGTTCATCCAGGCGAACATCAATATGTCGCCGGTGGAGGCTTCCTGGGCGATCACCGGCACCAGGCCGTGCTCGTCCCAGCGCACCTTCTTCAGCCATGCCGCATTGTTCGTCGAATGGGGCATGTTTTATGATTCCAGGCGCATCGGGATGCCGCGTTCGGCCATGAAGCGTTTCGCTTCGCCGACCGTGTGCTGCCCGTAGTGGAAGATGGACGCCGCCAGCACCGCGTCGGCGTGCCCCTTGAGCACGCCGTCGGCCAGATCCTGCAGACCGCCGACGCCGCCCGAGGCGATCACGGGAATGCCGACCGCGTCCGAGACGGCGCGCGTTAGGCCCAGGTCGAAACCGGATTTCGTCCCGTCGCGATCCATGCTGGTCAAGAGCAGTTCGCCCGCGCCCAGTTTTTCAAGTTGCTGCGCCCATTCCACCGCGTCCATGCCGGTGGCATTCCGGCCGCCATGGGTGAACACTTCCCATTTGCCGGGGGCGACCTGCTTGGCGTCGATCGCCACCACGATGCACTGGGAGCCGTGCTTCTGCGAGGCGTCGAACACCAGCTGCGGGTTCTGCACGGCCGAGGTGTTCATGCTGACCTTGTCGGCGCCGGCATTCAATAAGCGCCGCACGTCCTCGACCTTGCGCACGCCGCCGCCCACCGTCAGCGGGATGAAGACGGTGGCGGCCACAGCTTCGATGATCGGCAGGATCAGGTCGCGGCCGTCGCTGGACGCCGTAATGTCGAGGAAGGTAATTTCGTCGGCGCCCTGGCCGTCGTAGCGGCGGGCGATTTCGACCGGGTCGCCGGCGTCGCGCAGCTCGGTGAAATTGACGCCCTTGACGACGCGCCCGCCCGTCACGTCGAGGCAGGGGATGATGCGTTTTGCCAGCATAGTATTTACAAGGCCGATTAAGCCTGTTCGCCCTCGGTCAGTTCGTCGGCGCGGGCCTGGGCCGAAGCCAGGTCGATCGTGCCTTCGTAGATCGAACGGCCGCAGATCACGCCTTCGATGCCTTCGTCCTGCACCGCGCACAGCGCTTCGACGTCGGCCAGGTTGTGCAGGCCGCCGGAAGCGATGATCGGGATGCGCACCGCTTGCGCCAGGCGCACGGTCGCTTCGATGTTCACGCCGCCCATCATGCCGTCGCGGCCGATGTCGGTATAAATGATGGATTCGACGCCGTAGCCTTCGAATTTCTGGGCCAGGTCGATGACCTCGTGGCCGCTCATCTTGCTCCAGCCGTCAGTGGCGACCTTGCCGTCCTTGGCATCGAGGCCGACGATGATCGAGCCGGGGAAGGCGCCGCAGGCGTCGTGCAGGAAGCCCGGGTTCTTCACAGCGGCGGTGCCGACGATGATGTAGGTGATGCCGTCGTCGAGGTAGCGCTCGATGGTGTCGAGGTCGCGGATGCCGCCGCCCAGCTGCACCGGGATCTCGTCGATGCCGTTGTCTTCTGCGAACTCCTGCACCACTTGCAGGATCGATTTGATCGCCGGCTCGTTCTTCGGTTTGCCGGCAAAGGCGCCGTTCAGATCGACCAGGTGCAGGCGGCGCGCGCCCTTTTGCAGCCAATGCAGGGCCATTTGGGCGGGGTCTTCGGAGAAGACGGTGGCAAGGTCCATATCGCCCTGTTGGAGGCGAACGCAGTGACCGTCTTTCAGGTCGATGGCGGGGATCAGCAGCATGGTCGTGGTCAGTGAGTGAACGGTGGAGTGAACGAATTTTGCAAGATTCGGTTCAAGGATTCCAGTGGATGAAATTGCGGTACAAACGCAGCCCGGCGGCCGCGCTCTTTTCGGGGTGGAACTGGGTGGCGACGATGTTATCGCGCGCGACGGCGCAGGTGTACAAGCCGCCGTAGTCGGTTTCGCCGATGGTGTCGCTCGCCTCTTCCGGCGCGACATAATAGCTGTGCACGAAATAGAAATAGCTGCCGTCCTCGACGCCCTCCCAGAGCGCGTGGGCGCGGGTCTGGCGCACGCGGTTCCAGCCCATCTGCGGCACCTTGAAGCGCGAGCCGTCGGCCTGCGTCTTTCCATCGAGCTGGAAGCGCACGACCTTGCCGGGCAAGAGGCCCAGGCCCGGCGTGCCGCCGTTTTCCTCGCTCTCGTCGAACAGCATCTGCTCGCCGACGCAGACGCCCATCACCGGGCGGCTTTTCACTGCGCGCAGCAGGGCTTCCTCGGCGCCGGAGGCACGCAGGCTGTTCATGCAGTCGCGCATGGCGCCCTGCCCCGGCAGCACGATGCGGTCGGCGCTGTCGATGTCCTCGGCTTTGCTGGAGACCAGGATGTCCGCTTCCGGCGCCGCGGCGCGCAGCGCCTGCGCCACCGAGCGCAGGTTGCCCAGGCCGTCGATCACTACGATCTTGTTTGCCATCGCTGAATAGGCCCGATTAAAGGCTGCCTTTGGTGGACGGGATGATGCCGGCGGCGCGCTCATCGAGCGTGGTGGCCATGCGCAGCGCGCGGCCGAACGCCTTGAAGACGGTCTCGCACTGGTGGTGCGCGTTCACGCCGCGCAGGTTATCGATGTGCAGGGTGACGCCGGCGTGGTTGACGAAGCCGCGGAAGAATTCGCCCGTCAGGTCGACGTCGAAGGTGCCGATCATGGCGCGCGTCCAGGGGATGTGCATCTCCAGGCCGGGACGGCCCGAGAAATCGATCACCACGCGCGACAGCGCCTCGTCGAGCGGCACATAGGAGTGGCCATAACGGGTCATGCCCTTCTTGTCGCCGACCGCTTTTGCGATCGCCATGCCGAGCGTGATGCCGGTGTCCTCGACCGTGTGGTGGGCGTCGATGTGCAGGTCGCCGACGGCTTCGACCTCGAGGTCGATCATGCCGTGGCGCGCGATCTGGTCGAGCATGTGGTCGAGGAAGGGCACGCCGGTATTGAGTTTCTGGCGGCCGGTACCGTCGAGATTGAGCGCGACGCGGATCTGCGTCTCGTTGGTGTTGCGGGTGATGTCAGCGGTGCGGGTCATGAAAGGTGCTCGTCGGTTCAGGGGCGCTTACGCTGGCGTGAGCGCGGTCCTGAGGGCATTCAGGAATGCGGAATTTTCTTCCGGGGTGCTGACCGTTACACGGATGCAATTGGCCAGCGATCCATGCATTTTACTCAAATTTTTGATCAGCACCTTCTCGTCCAGGAGTTTTGCGCAGACCGCGCCCGCATCCGGTACGCGCAGCGCAATGAAATTCGCGGCCGACGGAAATACTTCGACCCCCGGCAGCGCCGCCAGTTCGCCGGCCAGCTTCTCGCGCTCGGCATTGATGCTGGCGGCCTGGGCGTCGAGGACGTCGATGTGTTCCAGCACGAACTCGGCCGCCACTTGCGTGAGCACGTTGACGTTGTAGGGCGGGCGCACCTTCTCGAATTCGTCCAGCAGCGCGGGCGCGGCCGTCATGTAGCCGAGGCGGATGCCGGCCAGGCCGAGCTTCGACACGGTGCGCATCACGATCAGGTTCTCGAACTCGCCGAGGCGATCCATGAAGGTGGTGCGGGCGAAGGGGTGATAGGCCTCGTCGACCACGACCAGGCCGTGCTCGCCCTGCGCCTGCAGGATGGCTTCGATGTCCTCGACCGCGAACAGGTTGCCGGTCGGGTTGTTCGGGTAGGCCAGAAACACGACGGCGGGCCGGTGCAGGGCGATCGCGGCCAGCATCGCTTCCATGTCGAGCGTGAAGTCGGCCTTCAGCTTGACGCTCACGAAATCCGCGCCCGCGAACTGGGCCGAGCGCGCATACATGACAAAGGCGGGCACCGGCGCCAGCACGGCGGCGCGGCGTTCCTGGTTGGCGACCGTGGTCGTCACGATCTGGATCAATTCATCCGAGCCGTTGCCGAGCAGGACGTCGTAGCCGGCCGGGACGCCGAGCTTGTCTTTTACTTTGTCCTTCAGCGTCGCATACGAGGCCACCGGATAGCGGTTCAGGACGGCGTCGGCCAGGCGCTGGCCCAGTTCCTGGCGCAGCGCTTCCGGCAGCTCATAGGGGTTTTCCATCGCATCGAGCTTGATGTAGCCGCTCGCGTCCGGTACGACATAGGCGCTGTTGGCGCGCACGTCGGCGCGGATGACGTTGGCGATCAGGTTGTCCATGGAGCTCATGCTTGTTCCTCGGTGGTGCTGGCGGCGCGGATCACGGCCTTGGCCGCGCGCGCGATGCTCTTGCGTTGTTTGATGGTGGGTTGCGGTTCCGGCGCGGCCAGGCGCGCGTCGATGATGGCGCAGTATTCCGGATTCAGCTCGAAGCCGGCGTACTGGCGCCCGAGCCGGCGCGCGGCGATCGCCGTGGTGCCGCTACCCATGAAGGGATCGAGCACGATGCCGCCCGCCGGACAGGAAGCCTTGATCATGCGCTCGATGATCTCGAGCGGCTTCTGCGTCGGGTGGTCGGCGCGCTCCGGATGTTCGCGGTGCAGGCGCGAGACGCTCCACAGGTCTTTCGGGTTGTAGCCGACCTCTAACCATTTAGCGCCGACGAAGATCGAGCGCGAACGCGCCTTTTTGGTCGCCGCGTCGTACGGGATGCGCACCGCGTCCAGGTCGAAATAGTAATCCTTGCGATTGACGAAAAAGCCGATGGTGTCGTGCACCGAGCTGAAGCTGCGCACGCTGCCGCCCATCGAAGGCACGCGCCGATCCCAGATGATCTCGTTCATCATCGTCATGCGCTTTTTCAGCATCACGAAGATTTCGGGCGCGAAGCGCCAGGTGAGGAAGATGTACAGGCTGCCGTTGGGTTTCAGCTTGGGCAGCGCGGCATCGATCCATTGCTCGGTCCAGGCCAGATAGGCTTCGACGCTTTGCTGGTCGGAGCCGTTGCCGTAGTCCTTGCCGAGGTTATAGGGCGGATCGGTGAGGATCAGGTCAACGGCGCCATCGGGGATGCGCGCCAGTCCTGCCAGCGCATCCTCGCAGAATACCCGGTTGACCCAGTCCGTCATGACGGCTGTTTCAGTCGCAGTTCTGCGCTGCGCGCGTGCGCCTGCAAGCCTTCGCCATAGGCCAGTTCGGCCGCGACTTTGCCCAGGGTCTGGGCGCCCGCCTCGCTCACATGCAGGATCGAGGAACGCTTCTGGAAATCGTAGACGCCCAGTGGCGAAGAAAAACGCGCCGTGCGCGAGGTCGGCAGCACGTGGTTCGGGCCGCAGCAATAGTCGCCCAGCGACTCGGACGAAAAGCGACCGAGGAACATGGCGCCCGCGTGGCGGATCTGATCCGCCCACTGCTGCGGATTCTCGGCCGAGATTTCCAGGTGCTCGGCGGCGATGTCATTGGCGATGGCGCAGGCCTCCGCCATGTCGCGCACTTTGATTAACGCACCGCGGTCGGTCAGCGAGGTGGTGATGGTTTCATGGCGTGGCATGGTCGGCAGCAGCTTGTGGATGCTCGCTTCCACCTGCGCGATGTAGTCCGCGTCGGGGCACAGCAGGATCGCCTGCGCCAGCTCATCGTGTTCCGCCTGCGAGAACAGATCCATGGCGACCCAGTCCGGATCGGTCGTGCCGTCGCACAGCACCAGGATTTCCGAGGGGCCGGCGATCATGTCGATGCCGACCGTGCCGAACACGCGGCGCTTGGCGGCGGCGACATAGGCATTCCCGGGGCCGACGATTTTATCGACGGCGGGAATGGTCTCGGTGCCGTAGGCCAGCGCGGCCACGGCTTGCGCGCCGCCGATGGTGATCACGCGGGTGACGCCGGCGATCGCGGCGGCGGCCAGCACCATCTGGTTTTTGACGCCATCGGGCGTTGGCACCACCATCACGATGTCCTTGACGCCGGCCACCTGCGCCGGGATCGCGTTCATCAGCACCGACGACGGATACGCGGCCTTGCCGCCGGGGACATAGATGCCGACCCGGTCCAGCGGCGTGACGCGCTGGCCGAGGATCGTGCCGTCCGCTTCGGTGTACGTAAAACCGTTCAGTTCCTGCTTCTGGCGCTCGTGAAACACGCGGATGCGTTCGGCGGCCGTCTGCAGCGCACTGCGCTGGGCTGCGGGCAGCGCGGCCAGCGCCGCCTGCAGTTCCTCCTGCGACAGGTCGAAGGCGGCCATGCCGGTTGCGCTGACGCGATCGAAACGGTTGGTGTACTCGAGCACCGCGGCGTCGCCGCGCCGCTTCACATCGGCCAGGATTTTACCCACCGCCGTTTCGATCGCGTCGTCGGTCTCGGCCTCGAAGGCGAGCAGCGCATGCAGCTGCTGGGTGAAACCCTCGTGGGTGGAATCGAGTGTGCGGATCTGGACAGCCATGGTCAGCCTTGTTGCAGTGATTGTTTGGAAGCGCGTTCGAAGGCTTCGATGATGGGTTGCAGGCGCGCGCGTTTGAGTTTCAAAGCGGCCTGGTTGACGACCAGACGCGAGGAGATCTCCATGATCTTCTCGACCTCGACGAGGTGATTCGCGCGCAGCGTATTGCCGGTCGAGACCACGTCGACGATGGCGTCGGACAGGCCGACCAGCGGCGCCAGTTCCATCGAGCCGTACAGTTTGATGAGGTCGACGTGCACGCCCTTGCTGGCGAAGTGCTGGCGCGCGGTGTTGACGAATTTGGTCGCCACGCGCAGGCGCGCGCCCTGGCGCACGGCGCTCTCGTAATCGAAGCCGGCGTTCACCGCCACCGACATGCGGCAGGTGGCGATGTTCAGGTCGACCGGCTGGTACAAGCCTTCGCCGCCGTGCTCGAGCAGCACGTCCTTGCCGGCCACGCCGAAGTCGGCGGCGCCATGCTGGACATAGGTCGGCACGTCGCTGGCGCGCACGATCAGTACGCGCACGTCGGGGTTGTTGGTCGCCAGGATCAGCTTGCGCGACGTCTCCGGATTCTCGGTGACGACGATGCCGGCCGCCGCCAACAGCGGCAGCGTGTCCTCGAAGATCCGCCCTTTCGAGAGGGCCAGGATCAGGCCCGGGTCGGTCGATTGTGTTGCGATGCTCATACGGGCCTTATTTGATGCGTACGATGTCGGCGCCGACCTTCGACAGCTTGTCTTCCATGCGGTCGTAGCCGCGGTCGAGATGGTAGATGCGGTCGATCAGGGTGGTACCTTCGGCTGCCATGCCGGCGATCACCAGCGAGGCCGAAGCACGCAGGTCGGTCGCCATCACCGGCGCACCGACCAGGCGATCCACGCCTTTGATGAAGGCGGTGTTCCCTTCGGTCGAAATGAAAGCGCCCAGGCGGTTCATCTCCTGCACGTGCATGAAGCGGTTCTCGAAGATCGTTTCGGTTACGCGGCTCGGGCCGCTGGCGATGGTGTTCACCGCCATGAACTGCGCCTGCATGTCGGTCGGGAAGCCCGGATATTCGGTGGTGCGGAAGGAGACCGGGTGCGGACGCGCATCCATGCGCGCACGGATCGTGTCGGCCGTGATGTCCATCTGCAGGCCGACTTCGCGCAGTTTATCCAGCGCGACTTCGAAGATATCGGTGCGGGTATTGGTCAGCAGGATGTCGCCGCCGGTGGCCGCCACCGCGCACAGGAAAGTCGCCGCTTCGATGCGATCCGAAATCACGGCGTGTTTCGCGCCATGCAGCTCGGTCACGCCCTGGATCACCAGGCGGTCGGTGCCGATGCCCTCGATCTTGGCGCCCATGGCCACCAGCAGGTTGGCCAGATCCGTCACTTCCGGTTCGCGCGCGGCGTTCTCGAGTACCGTCTCGCCTTCGGCCAGGGTCGCGGCCATGAGCAGGTTCTCGGTGCCGGTGACCGTGATCATGTCGGTCAGGATGCGCGCACCTTTTAGTTTTTTCGCTTTCGCGTGGATATAGCCGCCTTCGATCGTGATCTCGGCGCCCATCGCCCTTAAACCCTTGATGTGCTGGTCGACCGGACGCGAACCGATCGCGCAGCCGCCCGGCAATGACACCTTGGCTTCGCCGAAGCGCGCCAGCAGCGGGCCGAGCACCAGGATCGAGGCGCGCATGGTTTTCACGAGCTCGTACGGCGCTTCCAGGCTGGTGATGTTGGCGCCGTTCAGGGTGACGTTCTCGTCGTCGCGCGTGACTTTCAAGCCGGTCTGCTCGAGCAGTTTCAGGATGGTTTTCACGTCGTGCAGGCGCGGCACGTTCGACAGTTCGACGTCGCCGCCCGTCAGCAGGCCGGCGCACAGGATGGGCAGCGCCGCGTTCTTGGCGCCGGAAATGGCGATCTCGCCGTTCAGGCGCTTGCCGCCTACGATTTGGAGTTTATCCATGCTCAGCCTCCGTATTCTTCAGGGGTCAGGGTCTTCATCGACAGCGCGTGGATCTCTTCGCGCATGCGGTCGCCCAGCGCCGCGTACACCAGCTGGTGGCGCTGGATCGGGCGCTTGCCGGCGAAGGCAGGCGAGACGATCAGGGCCGAGAAGTGACGTCCATCGCCCTCGACCTGCAGGTGCGTGCATTGCAGGCCGTTTTCGATGTAGCTGTGGATCAGTTCTGGAGTGGTCGACACGATAATTCCTAGATCTATAGGTAAGGCGTTTAATGACGCAGCTTGTAGCCGCGGCGCAGCAGGTTGATCGCCACTGCCGCGAGCACCGCGAAGAAGGCGGAGACGATGGCAAGGCTCGTCCACGGCGAGATATCGGACTGGCCGAAGAAGCCGTGGCGGAACCCGTCAATCATATAAAAGAACGGGTTGAAATGCGAGACCGCCTGCCAGAATGCGGGCAGCGAGTGGATCGAATAGAACACGCCCGCCAGGAAGGTGGCCGGCATGATGAGGAAGTTCTGGAACGCCGCCAGCTGGTCGAATTTATCGGCCCAGATCCCGGCGATCACGCCCAGCGTGCCGAGAATGGCCGCACCCAGGAGGGCGAACACGATGATCCAGAGGGGCGCCGCGAAACTCAGGTGCGCGAACCAGGCGGTAATGGCGAACACGCCGGCGCCGACGGCCACGCCGCGCACCACCGAGGCCGCCACATAGGCCAGCAGGATTTCCCAGTGCGACAGCGGCGGCAGCAGGATGAAGACCAGGTTGCCCGTGATCTTCGACTGGATCAGCGACGAGGACGCGTTCGCAAAGGCGTTCTGCAGCACGCTCATCATCACCAGGCCCGGCACCAGGAAAGCCGTATAGCTCACGCCCGGATACACCTCGACCCGGCCTTCGAGCACATGGCCGAAGATCAGCAGATACAGCATGGCGGTGAGAATCGGCGCGGCGATGGTTTGCGTCGCCACCTTCCAGAAGCGCAGCATCTCTTTGTAGAACAGGGTACGGAAACCCACGGACACGACGCTCACAGGGCACCCTTTTCCATGATTTGAATGAAAATGTCTTCCAGGTCGGCCTGCTGCAGCTGCATCTCGTCGATCACGGCGCCCGACGCGCGCAGGCGAGCGAGGATCGGCTCGACTTCGGAATACTCGTTCACGCGCAGGCTGTATTTGTTGCCGCTGCCGTTATTGCTGTCGTGTTCGTCATGCGACACCAGGTGGCGCAGATCAGCCGGCAAATCGCCGCTTTTCAGGTGCACGATCAGCTGCGAGCCCGACACGCGGCGCAGCAGCGCATTCATCGTGTCGAGCGCGACGACCTGCCCGGATTTCAGCATCGCCACACGCTGGCACATGGCTTGCGCTTCTTCCAGATAGTGGGTGGTCAGCACGACCGTGTGTCCGCCTTCGCGGTTCAGGCGCGAGATGAATTTCCACAGGGTCTGGCGCAGCTCGACGTCGACGCCGGCGGTCGGCTCGTCCAGCACGATCACTGGCGGCTTGTGCACCAGCGCCTGGGCGACCAATACGCGCCGCTTCATCCCGCCGGACAGGGCGCGCATGTTGACGTCGGCTTTCGAGGTCAAGTCGAGGTTTTCCATGACCTCGTCGATCCACTTGTCGTTGTTCTTGATCCCGAAGTAGCCCGACTGCAGGCGCAGGGTTTCGCGCACGGTGAAGAAGGGATCGAACACCAGTTCCTGCGGCACCACGCCGAGTTTTCGGCGCGCTTCGCGGAAATCGGTGACGACGTCATGGCCGTGGATCTGCACGCTGCCGACGTCGGGCCGGATCAGGCCGGCGATGGTGGAAATCAGGGTCGTCTTGCCGGCGCCGTTCGGGCCCAGCAGGCCGAAGAACTCGCCTTGCTCGATCGTCAGGGAAACGCCTTTCAGGGCCTTAAAGGCCTTGTAGCTCTTCTCGACGCTGTTAATCTGGATCGCTGTCATTGTTCTTGGGAGTGGCTGCGGCACAGGCGTGCGCAATCCGGGCGGGGAAACGACCCATTATAGGGGAAATCGAGAATACAAGAGCCTGGCGGGAATGGGAGGGGTATTGCCACGGTGTCGGCGCACCGTCGACATAACGAGATCGTTGACGGTAGCGCACCGTAGGGCGGGCATGCCCGCGTGCGGACGATGCGTATCGGCGACATGTGGGATTACGGCGCATTCGACAAAAACGCCGTGAGCACGCACATGCCGTACGCGGGCATGCCCGTCCTACGTGTTACGACCGGGCCAGCACGCCCTCGAGCCCATACAACTGCGTCAGGGCATCGATATTGCTCGGCACATTGATGAACGTGAGCTTCTGCCCCGCATCGCGGGCACGGCGTTGCCAGGCCAGCAGCAGGGCGACGCCGGAAGAATCGGCGGCGCGGATGCCGCCCAGGTCGAACACGGTCTCGCCGGCCCGGATCGCGGCGCAGCCCTGCTCCAGGGCCGCTTGCGCGGTCTCGAAGGTCAGGGCGTCGAGCGACAGCATGGGATTCGCTTCGGCCATGCTTACTTCGGGGCCTTCAGCGGCTTGTTGGCCAATTGCTTGTTGCGCTCGGCCAGCTTGGCGATCAAGCCGTCGACGCCCGACTTGTTGATCTCCGCGGCGAAGGTGCCCTTGTAGGTCTCGACCAGCCAGGCGCCCAGCACGTTGATGTCGTAGATCTTCCAGCCCTGGTCACCCTTGGCCAGGCGGTAGTTCAAGGTGATCGGCTCGCCGCGGGTGACGTTCACCTGCGAACGCACTTCGACGTCGGTGTCGGTCGGCTGCGAACGCATCGGCTTGAACTCGATGGTTTCGTTCTTGATCTGCGACAGCGCGCCCGAGTAGGTGTAGACCAGCAGCGTGCGGAATTCTTCCGACAGGCGCTTTTGCTGTTCCGGGGTAGCCTGGCGCCAGAAGCGGCCGGCGGCCTGCGCCGTCATCTTTTCGGCGTCGACATACGGCAGGATCTTGGAGTTCACCAGTTCCATGATCTTGTTGCGGTTGCCGGACTGGATGTCCTTGTCGGCCTTGACGGTGTCGATGACGTCGGCGCTGATGCGTTTCACCAGCACGTCCGGCGCCTCGTTGGCGGCCGGGGCCGGGGCGGCGATGACGCTGGTGGCGAAGGCGACGGTGGCGGCGGTAACGATGAGTTGGGCGATTGGTTTCATGAGCTCTCTTTCTAATATTTGATGAGACAGCTTGCCGGACACGGGGTATCTCGTGCGAGCTGTTTTACGAACTCTTACTTCCGCTGCGTTTCGGTGGCGGGCGAGGCCGGTTCCGGCACTACTTGCGTGTTCGATGCGGGCGCTTCCTGCGCTTCTTCCTTCGGCGTATCCGTTGCCGTTTCCTTTTCCGGGCCCGATTCGCCGTCGAACACACGGCTCTGGCGGCGTTGCAGGTAGCCGTCACGGATGAATTCATAACGGTCGAGCGCGGCTTCCTCGAACAGGTTCGATGCTTCCAGGACGGAGGCGCGCTGGTCGATCGCGCGCACGCCGATGCCGATATTGCGCGTGCTCACTGGCGTCACGGTGCTCCAGGGATCGGCCCACATGTCGGCAGGCAATGCAGCGGTGTCACGGATCGTAGATGGGCCCAACAATGGCAACATCAAGTAGGGGCCGGAAGGAACACCCCACACGCCCAGCGTCTGGCCGAAATCTTCATTGTGTTTCTGCAAGCCCGCTTCCGAGGCGATATCGAGCACGCCGGCCAGGCCGAAGGTCGAATTCAGCGCGAAGCGCGTCAAATCGCTCATGCCCGCTTCGCCCTTGCCTTGCAGCAGGTTGTTCACCGAGCTCCAGGCGTCCGACAAGTTACCGAAGAAATTGCTCACGCCTGTTTGCACGAAGCCGGGCAACACCTTCTGGTAGGCGGTCGCGGCGGGTTTCAAGGCCACGCGGTCGACCGTGTCGTTGAATGCGAAGGTGGCGCGGTTGAATTTTTCCAGCGGGTCTTGCGGGTTGCTCGGGGTCGCGCAGCCGGCCAGGGCGGCGCACGCGGCCGCCAGCGCCAGTCCACGCCAGCGCGGCAGGGTACTTACGTTGTTCTTGCTATTCATTCGCTGCCTTCCTTTCCTTCGGCAGCCTTGCTGTAGATGAACTGATTGATCAGGTCTTCCAGCACGGTCGCCGATTGCGTACGGTTGATTCGATCGCCGTCGACGAGGTTCTTGGTGTCGCCGCCCGGTTCGATGCCAATGTATTGCTCGCCCAGCAGACCTGCGGTCAGGATTTTGAGCGACGAATCTTTCGGGAATTTATAGCTTGGATCCAGGTCAAGGCGAACCATGGCCTGGTAAGTAGTGTCGTCGAAACTGATGTCGCCCACCCGGCCGACCACGACACCGGCGCTCTTGACTGGCGCCTGTGGCTTCAATCCACCAATGTTGTCGAACTTGCCGGTCACGGCATAGGTCTCGGCGAACGAGAGCGAGCTCATGTTACCGGCCTGAAGCGCGAGAAACAGTACGGCGGCAGCGCCCAGCAGGACAAACAGGCCGACCCAGACATCGATGATTTTACGGTGCATAGTAATTCCTAGTATTCAGGCCGTCTGTGCGCGGCCAAACGAAACGATTCTTATTGATTGACTGTTGCTTACTGCGTGAACATCAGGGCGGTCATCACGAAATCCAGGCCCAGTACCAGCAGCGAGGCGATCACGACGGTACGCGTGGTGGCGCGCGCCACGTCGGCCGGGGTCGGCTTCACGTGGTAACCCTGGAACACCGCGGTGAAGGTCACGGCGATACCGAACACGAAACTTTTAATGACGCTGCTGACCACGTCGCGGTTGACGTCGACGCCGGCCTGCATCTGCGACCAGAAGGCGCCTTCGTCCAGGCTGAGCATTTTGACGGCGACCAGGTAGCTGCCCATGATGCCGACGGCCGAGAACACGGCGGCCAGCACCGGCATGGCGATCACGCCGCCCCAGAAACGCGGCGCCAGCACGCGCTGTACCGGATTCACCGCCATCATTTCCATGGCAGACAATTGCTCGCCGGCCTTCATCAGGCCGATCTCGGCGGTGAGCGAGGTACCGGCGCGGCCCGCGAACAGCAAGGCGGTCACGACCGGGCCCAGTTCGCGGATCAGCGACAGGGCGGTCAGCGAACCGAGTTTTTCCTCGGCGCCGAACTGGATCAGGTTCACGTAGAACTGCAGGCCCAGCACCAGGCCGACGAACAGGCCGGAGACGATGGTGATGACGAGCGAATAGTTACCAATAAAATGGATCTGCTCGGAAATCAGGCTCGGGCGGCGGAAGGCGCCCGGCGAAAAACGCAGCAGGTTGAAAAACGCACGCGTGGCGAAACCGAGGCTTTCGATCGATTCGCGCACGGTGGCGCCGGCGGACTCAAAGAAACGCAGGATCATCGCTGCGCTCCCAGCCCGAGGTCGTCGGCCAGCGATTTGCCCGGATAGTGGAAGGGCACAGGGCCGTCCGGCTCGGCATTCACGAACTGTTTTACGTACGGATCTTGTGACACGCGCAGCTCGGCCGGCGTGCCTTCGGCCACGATTTTGCCGGCCGACATGAAGTACACATAATCGGCAATGGCAAAAGTTTCGTTGACGTCGTGCGAGACGAGGATCGACGTAGAGCCGAGCGCGTCGTTCAGGTTGCGGATCAGGTTGGCGGTCAGGCCCATCGAGATCGGGTCGAGGCCGGCGAAGGGCTCGTCGTACATGATCAGTTCAGGGTCGAGCGCAATGGCGCGGGCGACGGCGACGCGGCGCGCCATGCCGCCGGAAATCTCGCCGGGCTTCAGTTTCGAGGCATTGCGCAGGCCGACGGCGTTGAGCTTCATCAGCACCAGGTCGCGGATCAATTCTTCGGGCAGGTCGGTGTGCTCGCGCAGCGGGAAGGCGACATTATCGAAAATGGTCAGATCGGTGAACAGCGCACCGAACTGGAACAGCATGCCCATGCGGCGGCGCAGGCGGTATAAACCGTCGGTGCGCAGCTCGTGCACGACCTCGCCGCCCACCCGCACGGAACCACGCTGGGGACGGATCTGCCCGCCGATCAGGCGCAGCACGGTCGTCTTGCCGCAGCCGGAACCGCCCATCACGGCAATGAGCTTGCCGCGCGGGAAATCCATGCGCAGGTTCGACAAGATCTTGCGATCGCCGTAGGCGAACTCGAGATCACGTATTTCTACAAGGTTAGACACAGGGGATCGTCAGATTTGGGGAATCCCGCATTGTAGTGCAGAAACGGCAATCTCTGCTTGAGACAGGCCCGTTTCACCCGGTGTTCCGACGTATCGCCGCAACACTAATAACCGAAAAGTCAGCTATTTCGTTCCGCAAGTCATTGTTTTTGCTGTGATATGCATATATGACAACATTGCTATTTGTTGACTTGCATTAACGTTTCTCTATGGCAGCATGCGTTGGCAATGCTCGATTTGCTAGCGTTCTCAGCCGTACCCAAAGTGCATAAGCGCGGCATATTCGCCCTGTTGGGCCAGCGCGAGCGGCGCGAACTCGCGGCGAATGGCGACGGCAGCTTCGCCACGGCTGACCGCGCGCTCTCGCTGTGCTTCCGGGAAGCATCGGAGGGAACCCAGATCGTGTTGTCGGTGCCGCGCCAGAGCGCCATGACGGGCGCCCGCGGACTACGCCGGATGGCGACGCTGGAAGAGGTACGGTATGGCGCGGAGCCGGCCCTGGCGCAGGTGGTGACGGAGTCGATCGAGGAGGGGCAGGTCGCGGCGGTCGGCGCACCGCGCTGAGCACCGTCCATTTTTTTGCACCAGGGTGGCCTCTGCGCCACCCTTTTCTTTTAAAAAATCAGCGCGGCAACACCGACGCGCCCATCAGGAACTCGTCCACCGCGCGCGCGCATTGGCGCCCCTCGCGGATCGCCCACACCACCAGCGACTGGCCGCGGCGCATGTCGCCCGCCACGAACACTGTCGGTACCGAGGTTTGATAGCAGGTCTCGCCCTCGGTCGTGGCGCGCGCATTGCCGCGCGCATCCTTCTGCACCCCAAAGGCGTCCAGCACCTGCTGTACCGGCGAGACAAAACCCATAGCCAGGAAGACGAGGTCGGCCTTCAGCTCGAATTCGCTGCCCGGCACTTCCGTCATCTTGCCATCCTTCCACTCGACGTGGCAGGCAATCAGTTTTTCCAGCTTGCCGTTCTTGCCTTCGAAGCGTTTGGTCGCCACCGCGAAATCGCGCTCGCATCCCTCTTCGTGCGAGGACGAGGTGCGCAGTTTGGTCGGCCAGTAGGGCCAGACCAGCGGCTTGTTTTCCTGTTCCGGCGGCATCGGCATCAGTTCGAACTGGGTCACCGTCGCCGCGCCATGGCGGTTCGAGGTGCCGACGCAGTCGGAACCGGTATCGCCGCCGCCGATCACGACCACGTGTTTACCGGTCGCCTTGATCTGATCCTTGAGTTTATCGCCGGCGTTGACCCGGTTTTGCTGGGGCAGGAAATCCATGGCGAAATGCACGCCTTTCAGTTCGCGTCCCGGCACCGGCAGATCGCGCGGCTGCTCGGCGCCGCCGGCCATGACGACGGCGTCGAATTCGGCGTTCAGGTCTTCAGGAAAAATCGTGTCGCGCGCCATGTTGCTGACCGTGGTCGGGAAATCCTTGCCGATCAGGACGCTGGTGCGGAACGTTACTCCCTCTTCGCGCATTTGCTCTATCCTGCGGTCGATGAGACCCTTTTCCATTTTGAAGTCGGGGATGCCATAGCGCAGCAGGCCGCCGATGCGATCGCTCTTCTCGAACACGGTCACGTCGTGGCCGGCGCGCGCCAGCTGCTGGGCGGCGGCCAGGCCGGCGGGGCCGGAACCAACCACGGCGACCTTTTTACCCGTCTTGACCAGCGGCGGCTGCGGCACGACATAGCCGTGCTCGAAGGCCGCGTCGGCAATCTTGCGTTCGATCGACTTGATGCCGACCGGTTCGCTGTTGATGCCGAGCGTGCAGGCCGCTTCGCACGGCGCAGGGCAAATGCGGCCCGTCACTTCGGGGAAGTTGTTGGTCGAATGCAGGTTGTCGATCGCCGCGCGGTAATTGTTGTGATAGACCAGGTCGTTCCAGTCGGGGATCTGGTTGTTCACGGGGCAGCCCGTGTTGCAGAAGGGGATGCCGCAATCCATGCAGCGTGCGCCCTGCACTTTCGCTTGTCCGTCGGTCAGGGTGACGACGAATTCCTTGAAGTTCTTGACGCGCGCGGCGGGTTCCAGGTGATCTTCTTCCTGGCGCTGAAATTCCATGAAGCCGGTGATTTTGCCCACGTTGTATTCCTTTGCTTGTCGGTGACGGACACCGGTTGTTTCTTGAATCAGCCGGGCTGCGCTAGCGCTGCGTGAACGCGTGGGCAGGAAATCAGTCCACTGGACTTATTTCCCCCGCCCACCCTACAGATCAGCGCATGCGAATTTGTCCGGTCAGCGTTCGTTGAATGCTTACGCCGCGAGTTCGATCTTGTCGTTCGCTTCTTCCATGCTGCTGTTGTGCATTTCTTCCAGCGCGCGCTTGTAGTCGGTCGGGAAGACTTTGACGAACTTGCCGCGGCTGTTGGCCCAGTCGTCCAGCAGGTTGCGGGCGCGGGTGCTGCCGGTGTACTTGAAATGGCGTTCGATCAGGCGGCGCAGGATGGTTTCATCGGATTCGCGCTCGAGTCCGCGGCTCTGGCTGTGCCAGCCGGCCACGTCGCCCTGCTCCTTGGTCGACACCACACGCTCCAGGTTCACCATGGTCGTGTTGCAGCGTGCGGCGAACTCGTCCTTCGGATCGTAGACATAGGCCACGCCGCCCGACATGCCGGCCGCGAAATTGCGTCCGGTCTCGCCCAGCACGACGACGGTACCGCCGGTCATGTATTCGCAGCCATGGTCGCCGCAACCTTCGACCACCGTGGTGGCGCCCGAGTTACGCACGGCAAAACGTTCGCCGGCCACGCCGTTGAAGAAGGCCTCGCCCGAAATCGCGCCGTACAGCACGGTGTTGCCGACGATGATGTTGTCCACTGCCCAGCCGCGGAATTCCGTGTTCGGACGCACGATCACGCGGCCGCCCGACAAGCCCTTGCCGACGTAGTCGTTGCCCTCGCCCACCAGGTCGAGCGTAATGCCCGCAGCCAGGAAGGCGGCCGCCGATTGCCCGGCCGTGCCCTGCAGCTGGATGTGGATGGTATCGTCCGGCAAACCGGCGTGGCCATAGCGCTTGGCGACTTCGCCCGAGAGCATGGTGCCGACCGTGCGGTTGACGTTGCGCACCGGCGAGATGAAGGAAACCCGTTCTCCCTTTTCCAGCGCCGCTTTCGCCTGCGCGATCAGTTTATGGTCGAGCGCGCGGTCGAGGCCGTGATCCTGCACGTCGCTGTGGTACAGATTGTGCAGCGAGTCCGTCTTCGGCTGATAGAAGATGTTGCTGAAGTCCAGGCCCTGCGCCTTCCAGTGCGTGATCGCCTTCGATTTGTCGAGCAAGTCGGCCCGGCCGATCAGATCGTCGTACGTCCGGATGCCAAGCTGGGCCATCAACTGGCGCGCTTCCTCGGCCACGAAGAAGAAGTAATTCACGACGTGTTCCGGCTTGCCCTGGAACTTGGCGCGCAGCACCGGGTCTTGCGTGGCCACGCCCACCGGACAGGTGTTCAGGTGGCATTTGCGCATCATGATGCAGCCTTCGACCACCAGCGGCGCGGTGGCGAAACCGATCTCGTCGGCGCCGAGCATGGCGGCGATCACGACGTCGCGGCCGGTCTTCATCTGGCCGTCGGCCTGGACGCGGATACGGCTGCGCAGGCCGTTCAGCACCAGCGTCTGCTGGGTCTCGGCCAGGCCCAATTCCCACGGCGTGCCCGCGTGTTTCACGGACGACAGCGGCGAGGCACCGGTGCCGCCATCGTGACCGGCCACGACCACGTGGTCGGCTTTCGCTTTCGAGACGCCTGCGGCGACCGTGCCGATCCCGACTTCCGACACCAGTTTCACCGAGATCGAAGCACGCGGATTCGCGTTCTTCAGATCGTGGATCAGCTGCGCCAGGTCTTCGATCGAATAGATGTCATGGTGCGGCGGCGGAGAGATCAGGCCGACGCCCGGCACCGAGAAACGCAGCGAGGCGATGTATTCCGACACCTTATGGCCCGGTAGCTGGCCGCCCTCTCCCGGTTTCGCACCCTGCGCCATCTTGATCTGGATTTGATCGGCCGCGTTCAGGTATTCGGCGGTGACGCCGAAACGGCCCGAGGCCACCTGCTTGATTTTCGAACGCAGCGAGTCCCCGTCTTCCAGCGGAATGTCGGCCGCCACCCGATCCTCGCCCAGCACCGAAGCCAGGGTTTCGCCCTTGCTGATCTTGATGCCCTTGAACTCGTTCAGGTAGCGGCGCGGATCTTCGCCGCCCTCGCCCGTATTCGATTTGCCGCCGATGCGGTTCATGGCGATCGCCAGGGTCGCATGCGCTTCCGTGGAGATCGAACCGAGCGACATGGCCCCGGTGGCGAAGCGCTTGACGATGTCTTTCGCCGGCTCGACTTCGCCGAGCGGAATCGCTTTACTTGGATCGATCTTGAATTCGAACAGGCCGCGCAGCGTCAGGTGACGACGGCTCTGGTCGTTGATGATCTGGGCGTATTCCTTATAGGTGCTGAAATTGTTGGCGCGGGTCGCGTGCTGCAGTTTCGCGATCGAATCGGGCGTCCACATATGGTCTTCGCCGCGCACGCGGAAGGCGTATTCGCCGCCGGTGTCGAGGGCGTTCGCCAGCAGCGGATCGGCGCCGAAGGCCAGGCCATGCAGGCGCAGCGCCTCTTCGGCCACTTCGAACAGGCCGATGCCTTCCACCGTCGACGAAGTGCCGCGGAAGTATTTGTCCACCAACGATTTATTCAAACCGACCGCCTCGAAGATCTGGGCGCCGCAATACGACATGTAGGTCGAAATGCCCATCTTCGACATCACCTTCATCAGGCCCTTGCCGATCGCCTTGGTGTAGTTGTAGCAGGCGGCGCCTGGATCCATTTCGTGCGGCAGGTGCTGGGCCAGGTCGGCCAGGGTTTCCAGCGCCAGATACGGGTGCACGGCTTCGGCGCCATAGCCGGCCAGCAGGGCGAAATGGTGGGTTTCGCGCGCCGAACCGGTCTCCACGACCAGGCCGGTCGAAGCGCGCAGGCCGCGCATCACCAGGTGCTGGTGGATGGTTGACGTCGCCAGCAGCGCGGGAATGGCGACGACTTCGTTCGAGACGGCGCGATCCGACACAATCAGGATGTTGTGGCCGGATTTCACGGCATCGACCGCTTCCGCGCACAGCGAGGCCAGCGAGGCTTCGATGCCCTCTTTCCCCCAGGCGACCGGATAGCAGATATTCAGTTCATACGATTTGAACTTGCCGCCCGTGTGCAGGCTGATATTGCGCAGGCGCGCCATGTCGTCGAAACCGAGCACCGGCTGCGACACTTCCAGGCGCATCGGCGGATTGACGTTGTTCGTGTCCAGCAGGTTCGGCTTCGGGCCGATGAACGACACCAGCGACATCACCATCGCTTCGCGAATCGGGTCGATCGGCGGATTAGTCACCTGGGCGAACAGCTGCTTGAAATAGTTATACAGCGGTTTCAGCTTGTTCGACATCACCGCGAGCGGCGAGTCGTTGCCCATGGAACCGGTCGCTTCCTCGGCCAGCACCGCCATCGGCGCCATCAGGAATTTCAGGTCTTCCTGGGTATAGCCAAAGGCTTGCTGGCGGTCGAGCAGGGAAATCGCCGCCTTTTCGCCCTGCGCCGGCGTGTCCTTGATCCGGCTTTGCGCCAGCTGCGATTCGCTCAGCTTGATTTCATTGAGCTTGATGCGCACCGACTTGATCCAGGCTTTATACGGCTTGGCGTTCGAATAGGTGTCTTTCAGCTCCTTGTCGTCGATGATGCGGCCCGCTTCCAGGTCGATCAGGAACATCTTGCCGGGCTGCAGACGCCATTTCTTGACGATGCGCGATTCCGGAATCGGCAGCACACCGGACTCGGAGGCCATGACGACCAGGTCGTCCTCGGTGACGACATACCGGGCCGGACGCAGGCCATTGCGATCCAGCGTGCCGCCGATATGGCGGCCGTCGGTGAACGCCATCGCGGCGGGGCCGTCCCATGGCTCCATCATCGCGGCGTGGTATTCGTAGAAGGCCTTGCGGTTGTCGTCCATCGACGTATGGTTTTCCCAGGCTTCGGGAATCATCATCATCATCGCCTGGGCGATCGGATAACCGGCCATCACCAGCAATTCGAGGGCATTGTCGAAGCAGGCGGTATCGGACTGGCCTTCGTAAATCAGCGGGAACAACTTATGGAGGTCGTCGCCCAGCACGGCCGATTTCATCATCCCTTCGCGCGCACGCGTCCAGTTGAAATTGCCTTTCACCGTATTGATTTCGCCGTTGTGCGCGATCAGGCGGTAAGGGTGGGACAGCGGCCATTCCGGGAAGGTATTCGTGGAGAAGCGCTGGTGCACCAGGGCGAGTGCGGAGACGCAGCGCGGATCCTGCAGATCCTTGTAGTAGACGCCGACCTGGTCGGCCAGCAGCAGCCCTTTATAGACGATCGTGCGTGCCGACATCGAGGGCACGAAGAATTCCTTGCCATGCAGGAGCTTCAACGCCTGGATCGCGTGGCCCGAGGATTTGCGGATCACGTACAGCTTACGTTCGAGCGCATCGGTGACCATGATGTCCGGGCCGCGGCCAATGAAGATCTGGCGGATCACGGGCTCCTTGGCGCGCACCGTAGGCGACATCGGCATCGCGTCGTCGACCGGCACATTGCGCCAGCCCAGCACGACCTGGCCTTCGATGCGCACGGCGCGCTCGATTTCCTGTTCGCAGGCGATGCGCGAGGCATGCTCTTTCGGTAGGAACACCATGCCGACGCCATATTCGCCCGGTGGCGGCAGCTCGACGCCCTGCTTCGCCATCTCGTCGCGGAAATACTGGTCGGGAATCTGGATCAGGATGCCGGCCCCATCGCCCATCAGCGCGTCGGCGCCGACGGCGCCCCGGTGATCGAGATTCTTCAGGATCAACAACCCCTGATCGATGATGGAATGGCTTTTGTTGCCCTTGATATGGGCGATGAAACCGACGCCACAGGCATCGTGTTCATTGGCGGGATCGTATAAACCTTGGGCAATCATGCGGGACTCTCCACAGCTTTTTCAGGGGTGAAAGCCGAGAATAGTGCAATGCAACAAAGACGGCAAGAAGAACAATAAGGGTCGGAGTCAAATTAAATTAGCATTGACGCGGCGATTGCTTAAATAGGGACAGGTCGAATTTCGATATGTTTTGGTGATGTTTCTTCTTCTAAATTTAATAAAACGCGGTCTCGGCAGCAGAAAATTGCTGCTGCCTATAACGTGGGCAGGTACGCCTCAGACCGTTTCAGTGGAAGGAGTCTTAAATGGACGGCCGCGCTTGGCCGGCAGGATGCGGCGCTGGGTCTGGCGTTCGAGGTGCAATTTGAAGGCTTGGGTGCCGAGCGGCTGCCCCTTCTGGACGGCGGCGGCGATCTGCGCCAGCTCGTCAGCTGCGATCCCCTGTCCGACCAGGTCGATGTAGGCGGCCTCGCGCTGGAAGGGCGTATTGCCCAGTTCCCAGAACCTGGCGTGGTCGGTGATGACGCTGTCGGCCTGCACCCCGGCATGGTGGCGGTAGCTCGACCACGGGTAGGCGGCTGGTTCGGCGGCTTCGCCTTCGCGCACGGGCGCCAGCTCGATAAAACGGCTGCACATCAGGAAGTGAAGGTCGGTATCGACCACCGCCGTCCGGAAACGTCCTTCGAACAGGCCGCCGGCGCGGTCGTACTTGCCGTTGTACCAGGGAACATAGAAACGACCGAGCTTTTGCATCATCGCCGCCAGGCCTGCTTCCGTCTCGGGCGTCGCCAGCAGGTGCAGGTGGGTCGGCAGCAGGGAATAGGCGTGGATGGCGACGCGGTAGAAGCGGGCCGATTCGTGCAGCCAGGCGAGGAAACGCTCGTAGTCTTCCGCTTCGCGGAAGATCAGCTGGCGGTCGTTGCCGCGCTGGAGGATGTGATGGGGCTGCTTTGGGAGGACGAGGCGGGGTTGGCGGGCCATGGCGGGAGATTATCGGACGCTGAGCGGCCATTCTAGCGCGCTCCCAGCACCATGTCCCTCATTTATTTGGCTTACGGCGATTTTCGTAACGACCTTGTCCCCATTGGTCGAACACGTGGCACACTTCGATCTGTAGGGTGGACTCCCGAGTCCACATGGTGCAGCGCTTGCAAGTCAGACATCATGTTCGACTTGCGAACCTTGTATCCGTGGACTCGGGAGTCCACCCTACGGTTATCGCTATGCCAGCGTAAATCCTGCCGATAAGCTGTACCCCTCGCCGTAGGCGCTACGCAGCGGCAACTCCTGCCCCAGCACCGACCTGGTCTTCTTGCGCAGGCGATACACGAGCATATCCACGCGGCGGCTGGCGTCCGGATCGTCGCCGCCCATGCCGGCGACGATGGTCGCGCGCGGCACCGGGCGGGTGTTGATCGTCAACAGGTGCAGGAAATTGAATTCCTTCTCCGTCAAGTCGATGACCTTACCCATCAATTCGAGCTGGCGCGCGCTCACGCGCAGCGTCCATTTAGCCGGCGCCGGCGCCGGTTCGTTCGGGCGCACACGGCGGCCCAGGGCTTCGATGTGGGCCGCCAGTTCCGGAAATTTGATCGGCTTGGTCAGGTAATGGTCGGCGCCGAGCTGCAGGCCGAGGATGCGGTTGTCGAAGGCGACGCGTCCGGTCAGCACCAGCAGGCCGATCTCGGGATACAGCTGACGCATGCGCGGGATCACCGTAAAACCGTCTTCGTCGGGCAAGCCGAGGTCGAGCACCACGACGGCGGCAGGGGTGCGCGTGAGCGCGGCCCACATCTCGCCGGCGGAGGTGGCGATCGTGACGTCATGCTCGAGTTCGCGCAGGAAATCGGCCATGTCGCCGGCGTAGTCGCCGTTGTCTTCCACAATCAGTATCTGCGTCATGGGGTAGCCATCTTATTCATTAGGGTGTGCCTGATGGTGGCAGGGTCGTTGCCGCCGCCTTTGTCCTGGCGGGCGCCGGATTATCAGGGCTGGCGCCCTGGCGTGCAAGGTGGCGCGCGGCG
This sequence comes from Massilia sp. Leaf139, assembly GCF_001424165.1. Taxonomy (GTDB): domain Bacteria; phylum Pseudomonadota; class Gammaproteobacteria; order Burkholderiales; family Burkholderiaceae_D; genus Telluria. The sequence continues at coordinate 229,766 of NZ_LMOJ01000023.1, read as the reverse complement.
CCGGCCACCGGCAGCCAGATGCGGAACTCGGCGCCGCCCCCCGGTGGCGTCACCAGGCTGAGCACACCGCCATGCACTTCGACGATCGAGCGCGCCATGTATAAACCCAGGCCGCTGCCCGGCATGCCGTCGGCATTACGGCCGCGATAGAACTTGTTGAACACCAGTGTCTGTTCATCCTGCGGCACGCCGGGGCCATGGTCGCGCACGGCCAGTTCGATGCCGCTGGCCGCCAGGCGACCCTGCAGCACGACGGGCGACGTCGGCGGCGAGTAGGCGATCGCATTGTCGACCAGCACCTTCAACGCCAGGCGCATGCCCTCGGGCTCGCAGCGCAAGGTTTCAGGGAGCTCGCGCGCCTTGATGCTGGCGCTGCGTCCGGCAGCGCGCAATTGTTCGGCGCCCTCTTCCAGCAAGGTATGCGGCGCCAGCGAGGTCGGCTGGCGTTCGCTGCCGATGCCGGCCATGCGCTCGGGCGACAGGTAATCGTCGAGCATGGCGATCAGGCGGTCGGTGGCCAGCGCAATCTTGCGGTAGCGCGCGCGCGTGGCGTCGTCTGCATGCGGGCTGGTCGCTTCCAGGCGCTGGATGGCGCCGTCGATGGTCGATAGCGGTGTGCGGAACTCATGGTTCAGCATGCTGGCGAAGCGTTTTTGTTCAGCTTCGCGCAGGCGCCGCGGCGACAGGTCGCGTACCAGGCCAACCAGCGCCTGCGGCCGGCCCTCGTCGTCGCACAGCACCGACGAGATGATCTCGACCGGCACCGGATAGCCGTGGGCACCATGGAATTCCGCTTCGCGCACCAGGCGCAGGCGGCTGCGGTCGCCGGCGCGCAGGCGCCGCATGCGTTCCGGCAGGCCGGCGCACAGGGCCGCCAGCGGGCCGTTGGCACCGGGGCCGATGCCGGCGGCGACCTCGTCCGGGGTGTAGCCGACGAGTTGTTCGATGGAAGGGCTGACGTAGCGCAGCTGGCCGCTGACGCAATCGATGCTGAAAGCGATGTCGCCGCCGATCTCGGCGATGACACGGAACTGCTCGGCCAGCGCCAAGCCGGCGTTGCCGGAACAGTCGATGCTGGCGCTGCGGTTCATCGAAACACCTTCCAGAAATAGAGAAAATCAATGGGCCGGAATTCTAGCCGCGAAAGAGTATATCGCCGCGCATGCCCTTCTGTATAGGTAAGCGTTGCAGCACTGGCGATTCATTAAAATTGCCATAATTGCAAATTTGTTCAATATCTTTCATTTCAAGGGCAAATTTGCCGAATCCTATTCATGGCGCATAAAAATCCGTCATATAAATGAAAAAAGCCCGCACGCGGCGGGCTTGGTATGCGGATCAAACGGTTACTGTTCGGCGAGCGGAGCGAAAATAGCCTGCAGGTCTTCCTGGGTGAGCGCCATTTTCTGCGATTCGCCCTCGGCCAGGATCGATTGCGCCAGTTCCGATTTCTTTTGCTGGAGCAGCTGGATCTTTTCTTCCAGCGTGCCCTTGGCGATTAACTTATACACGAACACCGGCTTGTCCTGGCCGATGCGCCAGGCGCGGTCGGTGGCCTGGTTTTCCGCCGCCGGATTCCACCACGGATCGTAATGGATGACGGTATCGGCCGCCGTCAGGTTCAGGCCCACGCCGCCGGCTTTTAAACTGATCAGGAAGATCGGCACCGCACCCTGCTGGAAGGCGGCCACTTGCGCCGAGCGGTCGCGCGTTTCGCCGGTGAGGATGGCGTAGCGGATGCCACGCGCCGCCAGCTCTTCCTCGATCAGCGCCAGCATGCTGGTGAATTGCGAGAACACCAGGATCTTGCGGCCCTCTTCCAATAAGTCGTCGACCATTTGCATCAGGTCGGTCAGCTTCGCGGAAATCGCGGCCGTGTTCTTTTTCGACGGCATGGCTTTCACCAGGCGCGGATCGCAGCAAACCTGGCGCAGTTTCAATAAGGCTTCCAGGATCACGATCTGGCTGCGCGCCACGCCCTTGCGGTCGATTTCCTCGCGCACTTTCTTGTCCATCGCCAAGCGCACGGTTTCATACAGGTCGCGTTGGGGGCCCGTCAATTCGACGCGGCGGATCATTTCCGTCTTTTCCGGCAATTCCTTGGCGACGTTGTCTTTCGTCCGGCGCAGCAGGAAAGGACGGATGCGGCGATTCAGCAAGGCGCGCCGCACCGGATCGTCCTGGCGTTCGATCGGATGGCGGAACTGGGTATTGAATGCTTTTTCCTCGCCCAGCAATCCCGGCAGCAGGAAGTGGAATTGCGACCAGAGTTCGCCCAAATGGTTTTCCAGCGGGGTGCCGGTCAGGCACAGGCGGTGTTTCGCATTTAGCGAACCAGCCGTCTGCGCCGCTTTCGAACGGGTGTTCTTGATGTAATGCGATTCGTCCAGGATCACCAGGTGATAATGGTGTTCGCGCAGCTTTTCCTCGTCGCGCGGCAGTAAGGCATAGGTCGTCAGGACGATGTCGGCCTGCTCGATCTGGTCGAACATGTCCACCCGCTCTTTACCCTGCAGCAGCAGCACTTTTAAACTCGGGGCGAAGCGCGCGGCTTCTTCCTGCCAGTTGGTCATCAGGCTGGTCGGCGCGATCACCAGCGCCGGGCTGGTCAGGCGGCCCGCCTCTTTCTCCGTCAGGATGTGCGCCAGGGTCTGCACGGTTTTGCCGAGACCCATGTCGTCGGCCAGGATGCCGGCCAGATCGTATTCGCGCAGGAACTGCATCCACGACAAGCCGTCGAGCTGGTAGTCGCGCAGGGTCGCCTGCAGGCCGGCGGGCGCCGCCACCTTTTTGACGGAGCCGAACTGGCTCAGCTTGCGGCCCGTTTCACGCAACTGCTCGCCGCCGAACCAGCGCATTTCGACGCCGCGCGCCAGTTCTTCCAGGCGGCTCGCGTCCAGCGTCGACAGGCGCACCCGGCTCTTGATCTTGTCGTTGAAATACAGTTCGCCCAGCGTCGCCAGGATCGGTTTTACACGCGCCCAGGGCAGGGCAACCCGTAAACCTTCGGGCAGGGTTGCCAGCATCTGGTCGGTGTCGCCGTGGGCGGCCAGCACGGCCGGATCGAACTCAAGCGGCGCGTTGCGGATCAGCTGTACCAGCACCGGCAGCAGCGGCACCCGCTTGCGGTTGACGACGATGCCCAGTTCCAGCTCGAACCAGGCTTTACCGGCTTCTTCCGGTTCGTCGATCTCGGCATACCACTCTTCGACCGGCACCACGTCGTAGCGGTACTTGTTCGATTTTTGCAGGTGCCAGCCGGCGTCGATCAGCGCATCGAGGTCGTTCTCGGCAAAGCGCAGCCAATGCGCCTGGCTTTCCAGCTGCACCGCGCCGGCCACGGCCGACAGCGGTGTGGTAGCCGGCTTGCGGAAACCGAGTTCCGCCAGTTTATCCAGCGCCAGGCTTTCGGCCGCGACATCGCGCTCGATGATCTCGGTGACGTCGCCGATCTGGCGCACCACGCGCTGCGAGGGGTCGAAGGAAACGCGCTGGCCGTCGTAGTCGAAGGACAGCACGGCGAAATCGTGCCAGCGCTGGGTGCCGGTATCGGCCAGCGCCACCGAATCGAGCAGCAGGAAGGGCTGCGGCTTGACGTCGTTGCGCAGACGCTGGGTCAGCGGTTGCGGCAGCGGCATCAATTCCTGCAAACCATGCGCCAGCAGCAGTTGCGAGACGCGTTTTTTATCGTTGCCGGTCAGGACGGGCGCTTGCGCCACCAGGGCCTGCAGTTCGGCCAGCGAGATGTCGACGCCGCCGCGATTGAGCGACAGCGGCCCGCACGACAGATTGTCGATGTACCAGGGCGGATCGGTCGGCAGCATGTAGTCGATCAGATCGGCGCCCGGGTGATTGGCGCCGTTCGCCGGCTCCACCGACCAGCCGAGCTTGGCGGCGCGGCCTTCGTCGCGCCAGGCGAGATTGGCCTGGCGGGTCGGGCCGGCCTGCAGCGGATAGACCAGGCCGTTGGCCATGTCGGCCCAGGAGTTCGCCCACAGCAGCTTGCCCTGGCGCAGCAGCAAATCGAGCAGGATGGCGCCGACCTTGCCCTTGGGCTCGGTCGCGCTGGTGCTTTGCGAGGAGCCGCTGCGCATGGCGATGAAGAAGCGCACCAGGTCTTCGTCCTCGCCTTCCAGGTAGGCGGGCGGCGCCGACAGCAGCGAGAAGACTTCATTCACCGGACTGGCCGCAGCCACTTCACCGTTCGGACGCAGGCGCGCCTTGCACAGGCAAATGGCGACATGGCGGCCGCCGCTGGTAGGGGCCATCACATACACGAACTTGTACTGCGTCACCTTCGGATCGGCGACCTCGGCGGTCAGCTTCGGCTGCGGATGCGCCGCCGCCTCGACCCGCTGCAGCCAGGTCGCCACCGGTGCGGGCAGAGCAGGCGCGCGTGCCGGCGTCGCGCGCGGGGCCGGGGCATCGCTCGCGTGTTCGCGTGGGTAATCAACTGTGTGCATTGGGTCCTTGAACCTGTATGAAAAAAAACAACAAACGCCATTATCTCTCATACGGGCACTTCAGTTTTGTTCGGAATCGCACGTAGCCGAGATATCTTTACGACGCGAAAGACTTGTGTCGCCCGCAGCACGGAATGCGGCATCTCAAAAAACGCATTGACAAGAGAAAACAGGCTGCTAGTATATCGGGACACGATATGTCGCTACTCGATATATGAACCGGGGAGCCCAAGTGGACATCGATTTTGGAAAGCTGTTGCCCCTGTCGGAAGCGACCTATTACGTACTGGCCGCGCTCGACGAGCCGCTGCATGGCTATGCGCTGATGCAGAAGGTGGAAAGCATGAGCCAGGGCAACGTCGTCATCGGGCCGGGCACCCTGTATGGGGCATTCAGTACGCTGGAAAAGCAGGGGCTGATCGAAAAGGTCAGCGAAGAAGAACGGCGCAAGACCTATGCGCTGACAAGCAAGGGCCGGCGCGTGCTGGCCGAGCAGGTGCGGCGCTTGGCCATCATGCTGCAAAACGGACAGTTTGCACTGGCCGCCAAGGACTAGGGAACAGGGAAATGAAAGACGGCAAGCACAAATCGACGGTCACCCTTTTCAAATTTTTCCTGGCGCACCAGGATCGGGAACAGGAAGCCTGGCTGCGCGCCCAGGCGGGCCAGGGTCTGCACCTGGCGAAGGTCAGTCCCTTCGGTTTCTGGACATTCCGCCGCGGACAAGCCGCCGACGTCGTCTACCGCGTCGATTTTTCCGGCGCCAACAGCAGCGGCGACTTTCAGCAGCTGATGGCGGACGCCGGCTGGCGGCTGGCTGCCACCACGGTCGGTTGGGAATACTGGTGCATCCCGGTAGTCAATGGCCGCGAGCCGCAGATCTACACGGATCGCGTATCGATGGCGAAAAAATTCCAGTTGCTGCTGGCGGTGCTGATCGGCACCAGTTTGCCGATCTGGATGCTGCTGGCGAGTGCGGAGCGGCGTGCCATGCTGGCCGAGTTCTCGACGTCGGGCATGGTCATCTTCGGCAGCCTCTTCGCCGTGTACCTGCTGCTGGTGCCGTACGCGATGGTACGCGTGCTGCTGCGCGTGCGCGAAATCCGCACGACGCTGGTGGAGTAACGAACCGGGCGGTGTCGACCGCAGCAAAATCGGAATGTCAAGACTGGCGCTTCGGGCGGGTTTGCGTAACACTGCCCGCCTGACTCACGCACCAATGACATCGCCCATGCTGCCTTCCATCGAACAACGCCTCGCCATCGAACTGGCTGCCAAGCCGGCGCAAGTCGCCGCCGCCATCACCCTGCTGGATGAAGGCGCCACCGTCCCCTTCATCGCCCGCTACCGCAAGGAAGCCACCGGCGGCCTCGACGACATCCAGTTGCGCCTGCTGGAAGAGCGCCTGCGCTACCTGCGCGAACTCGAAGACCGGCGCGCGGCGATCATCGAATCGATCACCGAGCAAAACAAGATGACGCCGGCCCTGCTGGAAGCCATCGCCCTGGCCGAGGACAAAACCCGCCTTGAGGATCTCTACCTGCCGTACAAGCAAAAGCGCCGCACGAAAGCGCAGATTGCCGTCGAAGCGGGCCTGGCTCCGCTGGCCGACGATTTACTCAATGACCCGTCGCGCAATCCGGAAGAGGAAGCGAATAAATACCTGCGCGAGGCCTTCAGCAATGCCGACGGCGTGAACAACCCCGGCGTGCCGGACATCAAAGCCGCGCTCGACGGCGCGCGCCAGATCCTGATGGAGCGCTTTGCCGAAGACGCGACCCTGCTGCAATCGCTGCGCGAATACGTGCAGGAGCATGGCGTCGTCGAATCGAAAGTCGTCGCCGGCAAGGAAGAGGAAGGCGAAAAGTTTGCCGATTACTTCGCGTATTCGGAGCCGCTCGCCACCGTTCCCTCGCACCGCGCGCTGGCGCTGATGCGCGGGCGCCGCGAAGGCATCCTCGACGTCGTGCTGCGCCTGGACACCGAGCTTGAGAAGCCGAAGTGGGACGCGCCGCACAACCCCTGCGAGAGCCGCATCGCCGCCCGCTTCGGCATCAAGAGCATGAATCGTCCGGCCGACAAATGGCTGCTCGACACGGCGCGCTGGACCTGGCGCGTGAAAAGCTTCATGTACATCGAGACCGAATTGATGGGCGCCCTGCGCGAAAAGGCGGAGCTCGATGCGATCAACGTGTTCGCGCGTAACCTGAAAGCGCTGCTGCTGGCGGCGCCGGCCGGCCAGCGCGCCACCATGGGGCTCGATCCGGGCCTGCGCACCGGCGTCAAGGTCGCCGTGGTCGACGCCACCGGCAAGGTGGTCGACACCGCCACCATCTACCCGCACCAGCCGAGAAATGACTGGGACGGTTCGCTGCACGTGCTAGGCCAGCTGGCGGCCAAGCACAATGTCTCCCTGATCTCGATCGGCAACGGCACCGCCTCGCGCGAGACGGATAAACTGGCCCAGGATCTGATCAAAACCCGCCCCGAGCTGAAGCTCACGAAAATCGTCGTCTCCGAAGCGGGCGCCTCGGTGTATTCGGCTTCGGAATTCGCTTCGCGCGAGCTGCCGGATCTGGACGTGTCGATCCGCGGCGCCGTCTCGATCGCGCGCCGCCTGCAGGATCCGCTGGCGGAACTCGTGAAAATCGATCCGAAGTCGATCGGCGTCGGCCAGTACCAGCACGACGTCTCGCAGACGCAGCTCGCGCGCTCGCTCGACGCCGTGGTCGAGGATTGCGTGAACGCGGTCGGCGTGGACGTCAACACGGCCTCGGCGCCGCTGCTGGCGCGCGTGTCCGGCCTGTCGAGCAGCGTGGCCCAGAGCATCGTCAGCTACCGCGACATGAAGGGCGCCTTCCCTTCGCGCGCGGCCCTGAAAGCCGTGCCGCGCCTGGGCGACAAGACCTTCGAACAGGCGGCGGGCTTCCTGCGCGTGATCGGCGGCGAGAACCCGCTCGACGCCTCGGCGGTGCACCCGGAATCCTATCCGGTGGTGCAGAAGATCCTGGCGGACGTGAAACGCGACATGAAGGCGGTGGTGGGCGACAGCGGCTTGATCAAGTCGCTCAATCCGGCCAAATACGCCGACGACAAATTCGGCGTGCCGACCGTGACCGACATCCTCAAGGAGCTGGAAAAGCCGGGCCGCGATCCGCGTCCGGAATTCACCACCGCCACCTTCAAAGAAGGCGTCGAGGAGATCAGCGACCTGCGCCCGGACATGATCCTGGAAGGCGTCGTCACCAACGTCGCCGCCTTTGGCGCCTTTGTCGACATCGGCGTGCACCAGGACGGCCTGGTGCATATCTCGGCGCTGTCGAACACCTTCGTCAAGGATCCGCACACGGTGGTCAAGGCCGGCCAGGTCGTCAAGGTGAAGGTGCTGGAAGTCGATCCGAAACGTAAACGCATCGCGCTGACCATGCGTTTGACCGACTCCGCGCCGCAGCCAGGCGCGCAGCCGCAGCAGCGCGCCGACCGCGAGGATCGCAAGCGCGTGGCCCAGCATGCGCGCCAGGAGCGCCCGGCCGCGCAGGATGCGGGCGGCGCGATGGCGGCGGCATTCGCCAAGCTGCGCAAGTAAGCCGTGGTCTGCGCCCCGCTCGATCCGGACAGCCTTGATGCGCGGGCGCTGATCGCCGAACTCGATGCCGCGCTGGCGGCCATCTGCGGCGACAGCGGCGCGGGATCCTTCGATCCGGCCGACGTGCGCGGGCCGGGTTCGGTATTTCTGGTCGCGCGCGACGCGCAAGGCAGCGCCGTCGGATGCGGCGCGCTGCGGCCCCTGGCGCCGGGCGTGGCGGAGCTCAAGCGGATGTATGCGCGGCCCGGCAGCGGCGCCGGCCCTTGTTTATTGGCGGCGTTGGAAGCGCAGGCGGCGGCGTTCGGGTATCGGGAGCTGTGGCTGTCGACCCGCCGCGTCAACCTGCGGGCGCTGGGCTTCTACGAACGCGGTGCTTATGCGCCCATCGCCGCCTATGGCCAGTATGCCGGGCGTGCCGAATCGGCTTGCCTCGGCAAACGTCTGGATTGAATCCGGTCAGCTGAAAAACTGCGCCATCTCAGGCACCCGTTTCACCAGGATGCCGAACACGTACAGCGCCAGGCAGGCCAAGCCGATATGGTTCATGCGCTTGCGGCTCATCGAGGCCTGGCCGGTCTTCTTGATGTGCAGGGCGTCGCGCAGCAGCACGACCGCATAGATCGTCAGGGCCAGGCCGGTGATGAAGACGCCGGCGCCATCGCCCGTGAGGCCGCTGTAGATGTCGAAGATGCCGATGAAACCCAGGACAAAGGTCAGGATCAGATTGAAAGCGGCCGACGGCGCGGCCTTGGGAGCTTGTTGCATGAGAAAACCCTGGATCGTTGGCAGAAGATAAACCGAATGATCATACCGCAATCGCGGCCCTGTCTCCAGCGCTGGAACTGGGCCGCCGCGCTGCACCGCCGCGGTCGATTTCTTATAGAATGACGCCATTTCCCCCATTTCCCACCGAAGGCAAGCACATGAGCGACGTACAAACCTGGATCAAAGACACCGTGACCAACACCCCGGTCGTGCTGTTCATGAAGGGCACCGCGCAGTTCCCGCAATGCGGTTTTTCCGGCCGCGCCATCCAGATCCTGAAAGCCTGCGGCGTCGATAACATCGCCACCGTCAACGTGCTGGAAGATCCGGAAGTGCGCCAGGGTATCAAGGACTATTCGAACTGGCCGACCATTCCGCAGCTGTACGTGAACGGCGAGTTCATCGGCGGCTCGGACATCATGAACGAGATGTACGAATCGGGCGAACTGCAGGCGATGTTCCCGAAGAATGGCTGATCGTCCGCGCCGGATCGTCGTCGGCATCACCGGCGCGACCGGCGCGATTTACGGCGTGCGCCTGCTGCAACGGCTGGCGCAGGTTCCCGGCGTCGAGAGCCACTTGGTCGTCTCGGACGCCGCTTCCCTGACGCTGCACCAGGAAGTCGGCATGCAGCGGCGCGACGTCGAGGCGCTGGCCCACGTCGTGCATAAGAATCGGGAAATCGGTGCATCGATCGCCAGCGGCTCATTCCAGACCGATGGCATGGTGATTGCGCCCTGCTCGATGAAGACGCTGGCCGCCGTGGCGCACGGCCTGGCCGATAATCTGGTGGCGCGCGCGGCCGACGTGATCCTGAAGGAAAGACGGCGGCTGGTGCTGATGGTGCGCGAAACGCCGTTGAACCTGGCGCACCTGCGCAATATGACGGCCGTCACCGAGATGGGGGGGATTGTCTTCCCGCCGCTACCGAGCTTTTATCACCGCCCGGCGAGTATCGACGAGATGGTCGATCACACGCTCGACCGCGTGCTCGATTTATTGAATATCGAGAATACCGCTGCGCCGCGCTGGCCCGGCATGCGGGACGCTTAGCTATCTAGACTGAACGCCTGACAAGGCCCTGGGGCAAGGCGCATCGTCGAAGACAGTACGCGAGTACGGCAAGACGGATGCAACGCCGCCCTAGGGTCTTGTCAGGCGTTCAGCGTTTCCCGAAATGGTCGCTGTCGCCGGCCTTTTTCAATTCCCTGGCTTCCTCCAGCATCCGGCGCTGGGCGATGCGCTTGCGCATCACCTCGGCATGGCGCGCGGCCGTCATCGGCGGCGCGGTCATGAGTTCTTTCAGCTGGGCGGTGTTCATGTAATTGCTTTTCATTGGCGCACTATCCTCGGCTGTAACAAGTCGATTATGCGCCAGTCCAGGCAATTTGTACTGCCTGACTCGGAAGAAAATTTGTAAGCGGAAACGCAGTCGTGAAGAAGGCGCGGGCTTACTTTTGGGGGGTGGGGTGGTTCAGGCGTACTAGCATACGGATGAACTCGCGTGCGAGTTGGCGGTGGTGTTCGTCGAGACGCTGCAGGTCGGCGATCAGTTTGACGTCGGCCGATTCGAAACGCGCGCTGGCACTGCCTTCGGCCTGCGCGCCGGGTGCTTCGGCGCCGCCGAAACGCAGCCAGTCGGCAGGAACTCCTAGCCACTGGGCGATCATGCGCAGCTTTTCCTGGGTCGGAATGGCTTCACCCACCAGCCACTTGCGGGCCGCGTGCACCGTGATCGGCCGGCCTTCGAAGCGAATGTTAAATTCGCGGGCCAGTCGGGTCGGGCTATCCGGGGAATAATGTGCGTTTTTCAGCGCTTGCTGGAGACGCTCACTAAAGCTCTCCCGTTCGTTCGTGGAATTCATGATGGCACTATTTCATGCTCGACCATAAATGTCAGTCAATGGGGTGTCAATACCACTTGTGACACAAAATAGGTCGATGACTTAACAAAGAAGTGGAAATTGAAGAGAGTTTTCGCGTAAAAGCGAATCATGCCACAAAATTTCCTCGAAGCATGAATGTAGCTTATTCGTATCCGAACAGAAATAAAAATGTATCGCGTGCGCGACATGCGCGCCGGCCGGTAGCCGTTGTACAGGATACGGGTGGGCAGGACGCCCAGACGGATCCAGCGAAGAAGCGTAAACGCTCGGGTCAGGTCAGGTGGAAGCGGAAGACTCCATCGACGTCGGTTACACGCTTTAACATACCATCATTCCAAAGTTTGTGCAGGTGTGCGAGCGCCTCGCCCAGGGCAAAACTGAGCTGGTGGGCGTCGAGCGGGCGGCGGAACATGATTGGTACGATGTCCATCGCGCTGACCGGCACCCGGCAAGCCTCGCGCACTTCGGCCAGGCGCGCCACGTGGTGTTCGCGTAGCTGGGCGATGCGGGTGTGCAGGCCGCGGAAGGGTTTGCCGTGCGAAGGCAGCACCAGCACGTCGTCCGGCAGGCCGGCGAATTTATCGAGCGAATCGAGGTATTGCTGCAGCGGATTGCCCTCGGGTTCAACGGCGAACACGGAGACATTGGTCGAAATGCGCGGCAACACCATGTCGCCCGAAATCAGCACGTTCAGCGCCTCCGAATACAGCGAGGCATGTTCCGGCGAATGGCCAAAACCCGTGATCACACGCCAGCCGACATCCCCGATCGCGATCTGCTGGCCATCCTGCAGCCGGGTATAGGCATCGGGCACGCTCGGCACCAAAGAGGGATAGTAATTGCGGCGGCTGCGCATCTGCTCGAGCATGGCAGGGTCGCGCAGGCCGTGGCGTTCGAAATGGGGAATCGCCGAGGGGCCATCGACGCCCGGCAGGGCGGCCGCCATCATGCGCGCGAAGCCGAATTCGCCGGCCGTCAGCCAGAACGGCGCCTTGAACCGCGCGCACAGCCAGCCGGACAGGCCGACATGATCCGGGTGGCAGTGGGTGGCCAGCACGCGCAGCACGGGCTGCTTGTCCATCGGGCCGGTCAACACTTGCTCCCAGTTGGCGCGGGTGGCGTCGGTGGCCACGCCGCAATCGATCACGGTATAGCCGCTACGCCCTTCCCGCTCGTCTTTTAATAGCCACAGGTTGATGTGGTCAAGCGCGAACGGCAGCGGCATGCGCAGCCAGCCCAGGCCCCGCGCCACCTCGCGCACGCTGCCGGGCGCGGGCAATTCGTCGGCGAAGGGATAGGCGAGCTGGGCTTCGAGCGGATTCATGGTCGACAATCTTTCGTGGTTATGCAATGCGGGCACGCTACAATGTGTTCGACGTTGACGTTGACGTAAACGGAAACACCAGACAGGAATTCTAAGCGATTCCACGTTTTGCCACTTTCAGCCGCACGAAGTACTCTACGGAAATGCCTACGACCTACACCATCGCCGAACTGTCACGCGAATTCGACATCACCGCGCGCGCGATCCGTTTTTACGAAGACCAGGGGCTGTTGAGCCCCAGCCGCGAAGGCGTGGGCGGACGCAACCGCGTCTACACGCCGCGCGACCGCACGCGCCTGAAACTGACCCTGCGTGGCAAGCGCCTTGGCCTGACCCTGTCGGAAATCAAGAGCATCGTCGACATGTACGAGTCGCCGAAGGACACGGTGGCACAGATCGACCGCTTCCTGGGCGTGCTGTCGCACCAGCGCGAAACGCTCGAGCAGCAACGGGCCGATATCGAGATGGCGCTGGAAGAAATTTCCGCGCATGAGGAAGAATGCCGCCGCCTGCTGGCCGACAGCGCCACGCCGGCCGGCAGCCAGGCAGCCTCGGACGCCAGCCAGGCGGCCTGATCCGACACGAAACAAGCCGGCTTCCTTTCCTCGCTACTTGACGTTTACGTTAACGTCACACGCGAGTATCATGCGATGGTTCTTCACTGCTAACCCGTTCACCGAGAGGACGACATGCTGCATCTCCCAGGCTTGACCTTTGACCATGGCGAAGACATCGCCGCGCTGCGCGAAGCAGTCCAACAGTTCGCGGCCAGCGAAATCGCTCCGCGCGCGGCCGAGATCGACCGCACCGACCAGTTCCCGATGGACTTGTGGAAGAAGATGGGCGAACTGGGCCTGCTCGGCATCACCGTCAGCGAGGAATACGGCGGCGCCAACATGGGCTACCTGGCGCACATCGTCGCCATGGAAGAAATCTCGCGCGCCTCGGCCTCGGTTGGCCTGTCCTACGGCGCCCACTCGAACCTGTGCGTGAATCAAATTAAACGCAACGGCAACGAAGAACAGAAACGCAAATACCTGCCGAAGCTAATCTCGGGCGAACACGTCGGCGCACTGGCCATGTCCGAGCCGAACGCCGGTTCCGACGTCGTCAGCATGAAGCTGAAAGCCGAACTGAAGGGCGACCGCTACGTCCTGAACGGTACCAAGATGTGGATCACCAACGGCCCCGATGCCGACACCCTGGTGGTCTACGCCAAGACGGATCTCGAAGCAGGCCCGCGCGGCATGACCGCCTTCCTGATCGAAAAAGGTTTTAAAGGTTTTTCGATCGCGCAGAAACTCGACAAGCTGGGCATGCGCGGTTCGCACACGGGCGAACTGGTATTCCAGGATTGCGAAGTACCTGTCGAAAACGTGCTGGGCGGCGTCGGCAAGGGCGTCAATGTCCTGATGTCGGGCCTGGATTTCGAGCGCACCGTGCTGTCCGGCGGCCCGCTCGGCATCATGTCGGCCTGCATGGATTCGGTCGTGCCCTACATCCATGAGCGCAAGCAGTTCGGCCAGGCGATCGGCGAATTCCAGCTCATGCAGGGCAAGATTGCGGACATGTATTCGACCATGATGGCTTGCCGCGCCTATGTCTACGCCGTCGGCCAGGCCTGCGACCGCGCGACCTCGCCAGAGCAGGTGCGCGCCCTGCGCAAGGACGCTGCCGGCGCGATTTTGTACAGCGCCGAAAAGGCGACCTGGATGGCGGGAGAGGCAATCCAGACCCTGGGCGGCAACGGTTATATCAACGAGTATCCAGTCGGCCGTCTCTGGCGCGATGCGAAGCTCTACGAAATCGGCGCCGGCACCAGCGAAATCCGCCGCATGCTGATCGGGCGCGAGTTGTTTGGCGAGACGATGTAATGCGCCAATGTATGGTGGACGGGAAGCCCGTCCACCATACATCCACGGCCGCGTTGCATTGCAATAAAATAGCCGATCACCAAGTCCCAGGCGCGAGACGAACGATGACTCAAGTTGCGTTCCCCAAACTGCTGTCTTCCCAGATTGCATTCGACATCGCACGCAGCATCCTGGACGGTTTCGACAAGCACTACCGCCTGTTTCGCGAAGCGAGCCAGGCCGCCAAACGCCATTTCGAGCGCGCCGACTGGGCCGTCGCCCAGCGCGCCGCGCGCGAGCGCATCGATTATTACGACCAACGCGTGGGCGAGGCAGTCGCGGCGCTGGAGGCCGATTACACCTCCGCCGAACTGACCGACGCCGTCTGGCGCGAAACCAAGCTGCATTACATCGGCCTGCTCTCGGATCACAAGCAGCCGGAACTGGCCGAAACCTTTTTCAATTCGGTCAGCTGCCGCATCCTGCATCGCAGCTATTACCACAACGATTTCCTGTTCGTGCGCCCGGTGATCGCGACCGAATACATCGATACCGACGAACTGCTGCCGACCTATCGCGTGTATTACCCGGCCGCGGACGGCCTGCGCTTTGCATTAAAACGCATCGTCACCAATTTCCAGCTGGCCTGCCCCTTCGCGGCGCTCGACCGCGACGTGGAACTGGTCGAGGCGCGTATGAACGAGGCGTTCAAGCTGCACAAAGCCGAGCCGAACCAGCAATTCCAGGTGCTGTCGAACCTGTTCTTCCGGAACAAGGGCGCGTACATCGTCGGCCGCGCCGTGAATGGCGCGCGCGATTATCCCTTCGTGATTCCGGTGCTGCACAACCGCCGCGGCGAACTGGTGCTCGACACCGTGCTCACCGATCCGGAACAGATCGCCATCCTGTTCTCGTTTACGCGCGCTTACTTTTTGGTCGACATGGAAGTGCCCTCGGCCTATGTGCAATTCCTGCGCAGCCTGATGCCGCGGAAGCCGAAAAGCGAGATCTATACGCTGCTCGGCCTGCAAAAACAGGGCAAAACCCTGTTTTATCGCGATTACCTGCAGCATTTAAAACACAGCTCGGATCGCTTCCAGAGCGCGCCCGGCATCCGTGGCCTGGTGATGCTGGTGTTCGAACTGCCCTCTTTCCCGTATGTGTTCAAGGTGATCAAGGATTTCTTTCCGCCGCCGAAAGAAACGACACCCGCCCAGGTCAAGGAAAAGTATTTACTGGTCAAACACCATGACCGGGTCGGACGCATGGCCGATACCCTGGAATATTCGGATGTCGCCTTTCCCCTGCAGCGCTTTAGCGAGGAATTACTGGCCGACCTGCGCCAGCATGCGCCTTCGCTGGTCGAGATCGAAGGCGAGCGTATCATCATCAAGCACTTGTATATCGAGCGCCGCATGGTGCCCTTGAATCTTTATCTGCAAGAGGCGGAAAAGGCGGGCAACGCGGCGCGCATCGAACACGGCGTGCGCGAATACGGGAATGCCATCCGCGACCTGGTCGCCGCGAATATTTTTCCCGGCGATATGCTGTATAAAAACTTTGGCGTCACGCGCCAGGAACGCGTCGTGTTTTACGATTACGACGAGATCGAATACCTGACCGATTGCGTCTTCCGCGATATTCCGGAGGCGCGCAACGAGGAAGAAGAAATGGCGGCCGAGCCCTGGTACCCGATCGGCAAGCACGATATCTTTCCTGAACAATTCGGGCGTTTTCTTCTTGGAAATTCCAAGATCCGCCACCATTTCATGCAGCACCACGCGGAACTGTTGACGCGCGCGTGGTGGCAGGCGCAGCAAGACCGCATTCTGGCGGGCGAAGTGCAGGACATTTTTCCTTACCCGCAGCACATCCGTTTTCACCACCCGATCACCACCCCGGCGCCTGAGAAAACAGCGCCATCCCTTTTGGAGAACCTACAATGAATGATCCAGTCGTTATCGTCGGCGCCGCCCGTACCCCGATGGGCGCCTTCCAGGGCGATTTCTCGTCGAAGTCGGCGAGCGACCTCGGTGCGGTGGCAATCAAGGCCGCGGTCGAGCGCGCCGGCGTCGATGCCCAGTCGGTCGAACACGTCTATTTCGGTAACTGCCTGATGGCTGGCCAGGGCCAAGCCCCGGCGCGCCAGGCGCTGATCAAGGCCGGCCTGCCGCTGTCGACCGGCGCCGTCACCCTGTCGAAAATGTGCGGCTCGGCCATGCAAGCGGCGATCTTCGCCCACGACCAGCTGGTGGCCGGCAGCGCCGACATCGTCGTTGCCGGCGGCATGGAGTCGATGACCAATGCCCCTTACCTGATCCCGAAGGCACGCGGCGGCTACCGCATCGGCCACGCGCCGATGTTCGACCACATGATGTACGACGGTCTGGAAGATGCCTACTCGCGCAACGAGAAGACGGGAGAGGGCCGCTCGATGGGCACCTTCGCCGAAGAGTGCGTCGCGACTTACCAGTTCTCGCGTGAAGACCAGGATAACTTCGCCATCACCTCCGTAAAACGCGCCCAGGCCGCCAACAGCGACGGCTCCTTCGACTGGGAAATCGCTCCCGTGTCGGTCGCCACCCGCACCGGCGAACTGCTGGTCGAAAAGGACGAAGGCCCGATGAAGGCGAAGATCGACAAGATCCCGTCGCTGAAGCCCGCCTTCAAGAAGGAAGGCACCGTGACGGCCGCCTCGTCCTCGTCGATCAACGACGGCGCCGCCGCCCTGGTCATGATGCGCGAATCGAAGGCCAAGGAACTCGGCCTGACCCCGATCGCCCGCGTCATCGGCCACGCCACCCACGCCCAGGAACCGAACCTGTTCACGACCGCCCCGATCGGCGCCATGCACAAGCTGTTCAAAAAGACCGGCTGGATGCCGAACGATGTCGACCTGTTCGAGATCAATGAAGCCTTCGCCGCGGTGCCGATGGCCGCCATGCGCGACCTCGAAATCCCGCACGAGAAGGTCAACATCCATGGCGGCGCCTGCGCGCTGGGCCACCCGATCGGCGCTTCGGGCGCGCGCATCATCGTCACCCTGCTCGGCGCCCTGAAGAAGACCGGCGGCAAGCGCGGCGTGGCCTCGCTGTGCATCGGCGGCGGCGAAGCGACCGCGATGGCGATCGAGATGGTGTAAGTTAGACGGCGGCCGCGCGATGTACGCGCGGCCGCCGTAACGTAGGGCGGGCATGCCCGCGTTCGAACCCCAAAAAACCGCAACATCATTTCTGGCCGGGAGCTACACCATGCCAACCGCTTTGATCATCGGCGCCTCGCGCGGCATCGGCCACGAACTGGCGCGCCAATACCGTCTTGATGGCTGGCGCGTGATCGCCACCGCCCGCAAACCGCACGACCTGGACGATCTGAAGCAGCTCGGCGCCGAGCCGCACGCGCTCGACGTCACGAACACGGAGGCCATCGCCGGCCTCGGCTGGAAACTCGACGACGAAAAGATCGACACTGCCTGGCTGGTCGCCGGCCTGTACGGCCCGCGCCATGACGGCTTTCCGACCCAGGACGACTTCGACGCCGTCATGCACACGAACGTGCTGGCCGCGATGCGCCTGCTACCGATCGTCGCGCCGCTGGTCGCATCCACGCGCGGCAAGCTCGGCGTGCTGTCCTCGCGTATGGGCTCCATCGGCGGGCGCACCGGTGCCAACGGCTCGCTCTACCGCGCCAGCAAGGCGGCCCTGAATTCCGTCCTGCGCGACACGGCTATTAACTTCGGCCCGCAAGGCGCGACCTGCATCGCCTTCCACCCCGGCTGGGTGCAGACCGACATGGGCGGCGCAGGCGCGCAGATCACGGTCGAAGAGAGCGTGCGCGACCTGCGCGCGACCCTGGCCGCGGCCACGCCCGAGGCCAACGGCAGCTTCCTGAACCACGACGGCGATCCGCTTCCCTGGTAAGCCGCTTCCACCCAATACGACAACGACACACGAGACACCATGATCCTGACCGAAGAACACCAGATGATCCGCGACGCCCTGCGCAGCTATGCGCAGGAACGCCTCGCTCCGCAAGCCGCCCGCTGGGACAAGGAACACTATTTTCCGAAAGCGGAACTGAAGGAGCTGGCCCAGCTCGGCGCCTTCGGCGTGGCGGTGCCGGAACAGTACGGCGGCGCGGGTCTCGACTACGTGTCGCTGGCGCTGGTGCTGGAAGAAATCGCGGCCGGCGACGGCGGCATCTCGACCATCATCTCGGTCAACAACTGCCCGGTCTGCAGCATCGCCATGATGTATGCGAACGAAGAGCAGAAGGAGCGCTTCCTGCGGCCGCTGGCGCAGGGCGAGATGCTGGGCGCCTTTGCGCTGACCGAGCCGCACACCGGCAGCGACGCCTCCGCACTGCGCACCACGGCCACGCGCGACGGCGACGACTACGTCCTGAATGGCACGAAACAGTTCATCACCAGCGGCAAATACGGCGACGTCGCCATCGTCATGGCGGTCACCGATAAGGCAGCCGGTAAAAAAGGCATCAGTGCCTTCTGGGTGCCGATCGATACCCCCGGCTACATCGTCGCCGGCCTGGAACAGAAGATGGGCCAGCACTCGTCCGACACGGCGCAGATCGTGTTCGAGAATTGCCGCGTCCCGGCACGTAACCTGATCGGCGAAGAGGGCATGGGCTACAAGATCGCCCTGTCCGGCCTCGAGGGCGGGCGCATCGGCATCGCTTCGCAATCGGTCGGCATGGCGCGTGCGGCTTTCGAGGCGGCCCTCGCCTATGCGAAAGAGCGCGAGAGCTTCGGCAAGGCCATCTTCGAGCATCAATCGGTGCAGTTCCGCCTGTCGGAAATGGCAATGCAGATCGAAGCGGCGCGCCAGCTGATCCTGCATGCGGCCTCGCTGAAGGACGCCGGCGTACCTTGCCTGAAGGAGGCGGCGATGGCGAAGCTGTTTGCTTCCGAGATGGCCGAGCGCGTGGTGTCGAGCGCGATGCAGGTCTTCGGCGGCTACGGCTATGTGGCCGACTTCCCGATCGAACGCATCTATCGCGACGTGCGCGTCTGCCAGATTTATGAAGGCACGAGCGACATCCAGAAAATCCTGATCGCACGGGCACTGTGATGAACGGCGCGGCGCCGCCGCTGATCCAGGGCGTCGGCGCCGCCGACCTGCCGGCCCTGTTCGTCTACCTCGACGACCACCTGCAGGACAACGGCCGCGCCGGCACGCCCCTGTTTCAGCCGATGGCGCGCGCCGATTCGCGTTTTCCAGTCGATAAGCGCGCGGCCTTCGCTATCGGCCTCGGCGCGGCGGTCGGCGCCCCCGGCTGGCGCCGCGCCTGGATGGCGCTCGATGCCGACGGCGCCATCTGCGGCCATGTCGACCTGCGCGCGCGCCCGGAACGGGCGTCAAGCCACCGCTGCCTGCTCGGCATGGGCGTGCACCGCGACTTTCGTCGTCAAGGACTGGGCGAACGGCTCATGCAAACCGCACTCCACTGGGCGCATACGCAGCCAGGCCTCGATTGGGTCGACCTCGAGGTGCTGTCCTCGAACCTGCCCGCGCGCCGGCTCTACGAACGCTGTGGATTCACCTTTGCCGGCGAACTGCCTGATTTGTTTCGCATCGATGGCGAAGGGCATGGGTATGTGTACATGACCCATAGCCTGCGCTGACGATGAACCGCGTGGAGTCGGGACTCCACCCTACAGCTACCTGATTTCGTAGAGTGGAGTCCTGACTCCACGCCGTACAACAGCAGCAAAACCTTTCAACTCACCGCTGGCTCCAATAGGGTCACCGTCTGCCGCCCCGTGTCGAGCGTGGCCCGGATCCCCATCGGAATCGTGAACTGGTCGCGGATGTGGCCGACCGAATAGCCGGTCACGGCCGGGATCGACAGCGGCTGCAAATGGATGTCCAGGGTCTCGTCGAGGGTCAGCGAAATGTCCTCGTGTTCCGGCCCGCAGTCGTCGCAGATGCCGACCATGACGCCCGCCGCCCTGGCAAAGCCGCCGGACAGATCGAGCTGGGTCATCCAGCGGTCGATCCGGTACGGCGCCTCGTTGACCTCTTCCAGGAACAGGATGCTGTCCTTGAAATCGGCCGCATACGGCGTGCCGGCCAGCGCCGCGACCAGGCTCAGGTTGCCGCCCATGAGCGGGCCGGTGGCGACGCCGCCGTGCACGGTGCGCATTGCGAAATGGGGCTTCTCCAGCGCGCGCCGGCTGTTTTCCAGCGCCATCGGGATCGTGTAGGTCGGCTGCGGGTCGCCTAACACCGCCATCATGTGCTCGATCGAATACTCGGTCATGGTCGACGAGGCCACCGGGCCGTGGAAGGTCACCAGGCCGGCATGCTTGTGGATGGCCAGGTGCAGCGCGGTGATGTCCGAGTAGCCCAACAAAATGGTCGGGTTGGCGCGGATCAGCGCGTAATCCAGGTGCGCCAGCAGCGAGATGCAGCCGGAACCGCCGCGGATCGGCCAGATCATCTTGATTTCCGGGTCGGCGAACATCGCGTGCAGGTCGGCCAATCTCTGCGGCACGGTGCCGCCGTAGTTGCCGTGCACGGCGCGCAGGGAGGCGCCTTCGCGCACTTTTAGACCCAGGGCTTCGATGTTGCGGCGCGCCTTGGCGATCGACTTTTCGGTGGCGTAGCCGCCCGGCGCAATCAGGGCGACCGTGTCGCCCGGCTGCAGGCGCGGCGGTTTGATCAGGGTTTTCATGGAAGCGAAAGAACGGCGCGCGCTGCGGCGCGGCGCGGCCAGGGCATGAGCGGGAGCAAGCGCGGGAGCGAGCACGGCGGCGGCCAGCAAAGTACAAAAGGCGCGCCGGCCGGGAAGATCGCTACGGAACATGGTGGTCGTCATCCAGATAAAAAAACTGCCGGCCGATGCGCATGCATCCGGCCGGCAGCTTCTGCTCATTCTCCGATCGGAATCAGAAGAACTTGTGCTTCAAGGTCAGCGAGAACGAACGGCCGCGTGGATCGGCCACGCGCGGATCCCAGCCGGCGCCCACGACTTCATCGACGTTGTGCGCGGTGAACGGCGGATCGCGGTCGAACAGGTTCTGGATGCCGAAGGTCAGCGACGTGTTTTTGAAGCCGGTGTAGGTCGCCGACAGGCCGAAGCGGGTGTAGCTCGACACATCCGGATCGAAGCCGGCCGGCGGTGCGCCGATACCCTTGTTCGGCACCTGATCCTTGTAGCCGCTGGCAAAGAACTGGCTCAGCATGCCGCTCCAGTCGCCACGGCTGACGGTCAGCGTGGCGCTGTGCTTCCAGCGCAGGTACAGGTCGCGGGTGTAGAACTTGCCGACGTATTCCTTGTACTCCTGGCCCGCCAGTTCGGCGAACTTGAAGCTTTGCGTCCAGGTGCCGTCCAGCGCGGCGCTCCACTTGACGTCGCTCACGCGGCCATCGCCGCGCAGGCCGAGATCGGCGCCGCGGGTCTTGGCGCCGCCGGCATTGATCCAGCCCGAACGCACGTAGTCGATGGTGCCGATGCCGCTGGCATTCGGCGCGTTGCGGATCACGTTCTCGGCCAGCGCGGGCTGGTTCGCCAGGATGATCTGCGGCGTGCGGTTCAGGATCTTGTCCTGGGTGTTGATCATCCAGTAGTCGAGCGAAGCCGAGAAGCCTTTGAACGGCTCGATCACCATGCCCAGCGTGCCCTGCTTCGAGGTCTCCGGACGCAGCGACGAATTGCCGCCGGCCTTGAAGTCAAGGCGCGCGATCGCGCAGTATTCCGGGTTACCCGGATTGGCCGGGCAGCCGATCGGGTCGATCACGCCGTTCGGCAGTTCGCCGTCGAGCGAGGCCGAGTACAGCTGGGTGAAGCTCGGCGCCAGGAAGCCTTTATTGGCCGAACCGCGGAACAGCAGCCAGTTGGTCGGCTGGTAGCGGAAGGCGATCTTCGGATTGGTAGTGGCGCCGATCACGCTGTAGTCGTCGCGGCGCACGGCCAGCTGAACTTCCAAATCTTTGAAGACCGGGACGATCAGTTCGGCGTACACGGCCTTGATGTCGCGCGTGGCTTCCTTCAGCGCGGCATTGCCCGGCGCCTGCCAGACGATGGTGGCGTCGGCGTCCTGGCCGTATTCGTAGCCTTCGCGGCGCAGGTCGAAGCCGACCGCGGCGGCGACGGCGCCGGCCGGCAGGTTGAACACCTCGCCCGAGATCGAGCCGTCGAGCTGGGTCAACGTGGTGCGGCCGTGCTGCAGGTCACCGCGGAACTTGGTCGACTCGATCAGCGCCAGCGCTTCGGCGGTCTGGGTCTGGCCCGGGG
This sequence comes from Massilia sp. Leaf139, assembly GCF_001424165.1. Classification (GTDB taxonomy): domain Bacteria; phylum Pseudomonadota; class Gammaproteobacteria; order Burkholderiales; family Burkholderiaceae_D; genus Telluria. The sequence continues at coordinate 207,633 of NZ_LMOJ01000023.1, read as the reverse complement.
CCAGCCATGGGTTGATCTTGCCGGTGCCCAGCGCCTGGTACATCGGCGTCGTAAAGGCATAGCCGTCGGTCAGCGTGGTTTGCGTCTTGCTCATTGCGCGCGCCAGGCCGAGTTTATAGTCCCAGCGATCGAGCGTGCCCTCGAGGCCGACCAGCAGGCGCGCGCTCTCGGTGGTGTTGTCCATCTCGCGGTTGCCGAAATCGGTGGCGCGCCATTTATAGATGATCGGCTTGGTGCGGTCGAAGGTCGACACGTACTGCGACAGATCCTGGTAGTAGGCGCCGCCGACCGGGTAGGCGCTGCCAGTTGCCAGCGAGGTCGAGATCTGCATCGGGGTCAGGATCGACGTCACCTTCGAATGCGAGGCCATGCCTTCGACGAACAGGCGGTGGTTCGGCGCGATCTGGAACGAGCCGCGCGCGATCGCATTGGCGCGCTCGGCCGGCGGCATCATGACGTAGTCGGCGCCATAGTCATACGCGCACGAGAAGCGCGTGCGCGTCACCGGCGTCACGTCCGCCCAGAGCTGGCTCTGGTACTGCGACATGTAGGGAATCGAATCGCACTTGTTCTGGAAGCTCAGCAGGTTGGCCTGCAGGTAGCGCGTGGCATCGCCCGGCACCGTGAAGTTGGCGCCCAGGGCCGTGCCGGCGCCGGTCAGCTGGTTCGCATACGGGGTGCCGGTGGTGTCCGGCGACAGGCCGCGCGACGGCTGGAAGCCATTGGCGAACTTGCGCTGGTGCGAATGCAGCATGTCGGTCTTGTCGACGGTGACGGACGCCATCACGTTGAAGCGGTCGGCTTCGAGGTCGCCATGACCGGCCAGCAGGGTGGCGCGGTGGGTGGTGCCGCCGCCTTCTTCGGTGGCATTGATGTTGGCCGACGCTTCGACGCCCTGGTAATTGGTGCGCAGGATGAAGTTGACCACGCCGCCGACGGCGTCGGTGCCGTAGATGGCGGAGGCGCCGTCCTTCAGGATTTCGACGCGCGCGATGGCCGAGAGCGGGATCGAATTCAGGTCGACCGCCTTGCCGCTGCCGCCGTGGGTGGCGATGCGGCGGCCGTTCAGCAGCACCAGGGTGCTGTTCGGGCCGAGGCCGCGCAGCGAGGCGAACGAGGCGCCGCCGCTGACGCGGTCGGCGTCGGCGCCGAACACGTTGTTACCCGAGGTCATGTTGTCGGCGCCGGTGCCGTTGGCCGAGATCGTGCGTACCAGCTCTTCGGTGGTGGTGATGCCCTGTTTTTCGATCTGCTCGTAATTGATCACCTGCACCGGCAGCGCGCCTTCCTTGGCGATGCGCTTGATGCTCGAGCCGGTCACTTCGACGCGTGCCATCGGGGTATTCGGTTGCAGCTGCTGCGCCACCGCCGGGCTTGCCACGCCGATCAGGGCAATCAGATGGGCCAGTTTCTTTAACTTCACGCGTCTCTCCTAAGGGTTTCCGTCTATTTTTAATAAAGGCGGCAATGCGGTGCTGGTCATCGTAATGTCATGGCATTACGCTATGTTCTCGTGCCGAGACTACGCAAGGCAGGTAAGGCCAGCCAATGAAATATCTGGCGGGAAGTATAACTTTCGGGAATATTTATATGCGGAAATCCGACGCGTACTAGCGTGCCTGCCGTGACAAACGTGCCCTTTCCGCAACATCGACGTCCAGATAACGCCAGGACGTGAATTCCACCGGGTGGCGCTTGTAGTTTTTTAGCCACGGATGGCGCAAATCGGCCGAGACCGCATGGGTCAGGGGCACCCAGGGGTTATAGGCATGGATCAGCTGGTTCATCTCGCCATACAGGCGCTGGCGCGCCGGGCCGTCGCTCAGCAGGCGCGCCTGCTCGTAGCGTTCGTTATACGCGGGCAAATTGAAACGGGCGTAATTGGCGCGGCCGGCGTTCGGGCCGTACAGCAGCTGATAGAAATTGTCGCCGTCGGGGAAGTCGGCAATCCAGTTACTCTCGAACATCGTCACCTTGCCCAGGCGGGAGGCCTTGATGATCTCGGTCTTCTTGTCCGATTTGAAGACGACGCGCAGGCCGATCGCATTCAGGCATTTACGCCACAGCTCGTCGCGCAGGCGGCCACCGACCGTCGCTTCGCTGTGCATGGTGAGCGTCAACGGTTTCCCATCGGGTGCGCGGCGGAACCCGTCCGCATCGCGTTTGCCGTAGCCGTGGCGATCCAGTAGAGCATTCGCCAGGGCCGGGTCGTAGGGCACCGGGCTGCGGTAAGCGGGATCGTAGCCGAGCACGTTCGGCGGCAGCGGCGACTCCGCCTTGATCGCAAACCCTTTCTTTAACAGCGCGATGTCCTCGCGGCTGTTGTAGGACAGCGAAATCGCGCGGCGCAGGGCGATCCGATCCGGCGTATAGCCGCCGACTACCGGATCGTTCATGTTCATCCACATGTAATAGGTCTGCAGCACCGGGAAGCGCGACAAGGTGATTCCCCGTGCGCCCAGCTCCGGCTTCAGGGCGCCCTCGCGGATCACCATGTCGGTCATCGATTCCGGCACCTGCTCCAGGTAATCGTATTCGCTGTTCAGAAAGCCGAGCATGCGGCCCTGGAATTCCTCGGCGATTTTGACCTCCACACGATCCACGCGCGGCAGGCGCTTGCCCTGCAAGGACGCCGCGATGGCCTTGTCCTGCGGATCATCGCCAGGTGTGGCGTTAAACACCGCGGTGGAATACGGATTGGCCAGCAAGACGATGCGGTCGCTTCTCTTCCACTCGCCGATCATGAAGGGGCCGGTGCCGACCGGGTGATTCCCGGCCTGGCCCGGATAGGCCTCGATCACTTCGCGCGCCACCACGCTCGATGCGGGTGTCGCCATATAAAAGAGGAAATTATTGTCCGCTTCCTTCAGGCGGATGCGCAGCGTGTAGCGGTCGAGCGCCTGCAGGCCGGGAATCTGGGTGGCGTGGCTGAAGCGCTGTTTGAAGGCCTCGTCGCCTTCGAGCTTGCCGTCGAACATGTACGACCAGGGCGATTTGATGGCCGGGTCGTACAGGCGGCGGATGCTGTAGACGTAATCCTGGGCCGTCATCTCGCGTTTGACGCCTTTGAAGGCGGGGTCGGGCGTAAAGTAAATTCCCGGACGGATGCGGAAGGTATAGGTGCGCTTGTCGGCGCTGATGTCCGGCATGGCGGTCGCCGTGTTGGGTCGCAGCTTGACCGGGCGCGCCAGGTAGTCGTAGCGCAGCAGCGGGTCGAACAGGTTTTCCAACAGGGACAAGGTGGCGATGTCGGAGGCGGCGGCCGGGTCGAGGCCGGTTTCGCTCGTGGACAGGAACAGGCGCAGCACTTTTTCGCCCTTGGCCGGCGTCGCCGGCGCCGCGCCGGCCGCCAGCGTGCAGGTGGCGCCGGCGGCGAGCAGCAAGGCGGAAAGGGCGGTGCGAAGTGTCATGGTGCAAGTCCTGGTTGAGCGTGCGTATCATAGGCGCGCTGTGGTGTGCAGGCAAACGAAACACCGCGCGCATAACTTTTGTACATGGCGCGCTTGCATTCTTTCATCCTTGCACCTTGCTCTGCGCCTATACTCTGCGCTGCACAATCGTGCGCATGCATGCCGTGATTCGTCTGCGGCTGTTGAACAAGCGGCGTCATCCGGGCCAAACGCCTGAACGGCCCGCGCGCTGATCGGAATGATTCATGGCACTCAATTACATCTGGACTGGTTTTTTCCTCGTCGGTTTTATCGCCGCACTTGCCCAATGGCTGTTCCTCGGCGACAGCGAAATCTTCAAGCGCGTCATCGACGGCACCTTCAGCTCGGCCAAGATGGCAGTGATGGACATCGCCCTGCCCCTGGCCGGCGTGATGACGCTCTGGCTCGGCATCATGAACATCGGCGAGAAGGCCGGCGCCATCAATCTGTTCGCGCGCATCATTGCCCCGTTCTTTTCCCGCATCTTCCCGGGCGTGCCGCGCGAGCATCCCGCGAATGGCCACATGGTGATGAATTTTTCGGCGAATATCCTCGGGCTCGACAATGCCGCGACCCCGTTCGGCCTGAAGGCGATGGAGAGCCTGCAAACGCTGAACCCGCGCAAGGATGAAGCGAGCGATGCCCAGATCATGTTCCTGGTGATCCAGACCTCGGGCCTGACCGTGATTCCGCTGGCGATCATGGCCCAGCGCGCCATCCTTGGCGCCGCCAACCCGGCCGACATCTTCATTCCAACCCTGATCGCCACCTTCTGCTCGACCTTCACCGGCATCGTCGCCGTCAGCCTGCGCCAGCGCATCAACCTGCTCGACCCGGTCGTGTTCGGCTGGATCGGCGGCCTGACGGCGATCATCGGCGCGCTCGTGTTTTATCTCACCAATTACCTGGCGAAATCGGAGATCGAGCTGGTCTCGGTGGTGGCCGCCAACCTGATCCTGTTTTCGATCATCGCGGCCTTCATGGTGGCGGCGCTGCGCAAGGGGGTCAATGTGTTCGAAGCCTTTATCGAGGGTGCGAAGGGCGGCATCGAGACCTCGCTGAAGATCATTCCCTATCTTGTCGGCATGCTGGTCGCCATCAGCGTGGTGCGCAATTCCGGCATCCTCGGCCTGATCGTCAGCGGCTTCAGCTGGGTATTCACCCAGCTCGGCCTGCCGACCGATTTCGTCGGTGCCCTGCCTACCGCCCTGATGAAACCCCTGTCGGGCAGCGGCTCGCGCGCGATGATGATCGATGCGATGACGACCTATGGCGTCGATTCCTTCGTCGGACGCCTGGCGTCGATCCTGCAGGGCGCGGCCGACACCACCTTCTACATCGTCGCACTGTATTTCGGCTCGGTCGGTATCCGCAAGACCCGTTACGCCATCGGCTACGGCCTGCTGGCCGATCTCGCCGGCGTGATCGCCGCCATTTTCGTCGCTTACCTGTTCTTCGGATGATGGAACAATCATCAAGGATGCCCATGCTGCGTCAGCTCGCCCTCGCCACCGTCCTCTTCGCCTGCTTTTCACAGGCGGCACGCGCCCAGCTGCCGGAACCGGTGGCGCAGCTGCTGGCGCAGAACGGCATGACGCCGGATGCCGTCGGCGCCCTCGTGCTGCGCGGCGACCAGGTGGTGCTGGCGCACGGTGCCGAGCGCCCGATGCAGCCGGCCTCGACCATGAAGCTGGTGACGACCCTGGTCAGCCTGGAACAGCTGGGGCCGGTGTTCAGGGGACGTACCGAGCTGCTCAGCAATGGCGAACTGAAAAACGGCGTGCTGCAGGGCGACCTGGTGCTGCGCGGCGGCGCCGATGCCGACCTCTCGGACGAAGTGCTGGAAGGGATGCTGCGCGCCCTGCACAATGCCGGCATCAAGCGCATTGCCGGCAACCTGGTGCTCGACCGCAGCCTGTTCCAGCCGGCGCGCCTGGACGTCGGCCTGCCGCCCTTCGACGAGTCGCCCGAGGCGTATTACAACGTCATCCCCGATGCGCTCCTGATCAACAAGAACATGCTGCAGCTCGACATGCGCTCGACCGATAAGCGCCTGCAACTGGAGATGCAGCCGGCGCTGGCCGGCGTCACGGTCGCCTCGGCCATGACCCTGATCGACGCCGACTGCATGACATGGGAAAACGGCTGGAAGCTGCCGCAGACGGTGCGCGGCGCCGACGGCAAACTCAAAGTGCTGCTGCAGGGCACCTATCCGAAGAACTGTGCCCGCAGCAACAGCGTCAACGTGCTCGAACGCGACGACTATATCGACGGCCTGTTCCGCCTGCAATGGAAACAGCTGGGCGGCAAGCTGAGCGGCAAGACGGTCACCGGAACGGCGCCGCTCGACGCGCGCCTGCTGGCCGAGCACCGCGCGCGCGCGCTGCCGGAAGTGGTGCGCGATACCAATAAGCCGTCCGACAACGCGCTGGCGCGCACCCTGTTCCTGAGCCTGGGCGCATTGGAAGCCGATCCCGTGCTGGGCAGCCGGCCGCTGCCGCCGCTGGCGGATCAGACGACGTATACCCGCGCCGACGCCGCGATCCGCAGCTGGATGCGCGCGCGCGGCATCGACGACAGCGGCTTCGTGATCGAGAACGGCTCCGGCCTGTCGCGCATCGAACGCATCAGCCCGGTGCAAATGGGGGGCTTGCTGCGCGCCGGCCTGCGCAGCAACTGGGCGCCGGAATTCTTGGCTAGCATGCCGATCGCCGCGCTGGATGGCACCATGCGCCGCCGCCTCGGCGGCAGCCCGGCCGCCGGCCGCGCGCGTTTAAAGACGGGCACGTTGCGCAATGTGGTGGCCGTGGCCGGCTATGTGCCGGATGCGAATGGGGTGCAGAACGTGGTGGTGGCGATGGTCAACGACGAGCTCGCGGGAGAAGGACGCGGGCGCGCGGTGGTCGATGCGCTGGTGGATTGGGTGGCGCGGTCGGGTGCCGCAGTGGTGCCGAACGTGGCGCCGACGCCGGTGGCTGCGCAACCATAAACGCATGCACCAAAAACGGGCTCAAGCAATCGAGCTTACTGCCTTTCCTCTTGCTTCGCACCCAATATTGCTGTGATGACACGCAAATACAACGCTTATGCCGTGCGCGTTGTATGGACAAACGTCAATTGTTAATATGAATTGCACGTATGGAAACATATCCACACGTTATGGTACGTATTCCGTTTCGCTTTCCAAGAAAAGAGAGAACATGACGAGTCACCCTGCCTGCCATCCCTTCCGCCGCACCCTGCTTGCCGCCGCCCTGCTGGCCGTGCTCCACCCCGCCAGCGCCCAGGACACCACCAGCACCGCTACCGCTACTGCCAGCACGGGCGCCGATGAGGCCAATCCGGCCCGCGTCGTCGTGCTCGGTTCGCGCTCGAGTGCCAAGACGGCGCTCGATACCGCCAACCCGGTGGGCCTGATCAATGTGAAGGACATGCAGACCGCCGGCCCGCTGGAACTGGGCAAGCTGCTGCAAACGCTCGACCCGTCGTTCAATTTTTCGACCACCTTCATCAGCGACGGCACCGACATCATTCGTCCGGCCACCCTGCGCGGCCTCGGCCCCGACCAGCTGCTGGTCTTGGTCAACGGCAAGCGCCGCCACCAGCAGGCGCTGGTGAACGTGCAGCAGACCATCGGCCGCGGTTCGGCCGGTACCGACATCAATGCGATCCCGATGTCGGCCATTTCGCACATCGAGGTGCTGCGCGACGGCGCCGCCGCCCAGTACGGTTCGGATGCGATCGCCGGCGTGATCAACATCGTCCTCAAAACGCAGGTCAAGGAAACCCAGACCAGCACCTCGATCGGCACCACGGCCGAAGGCGACGGCGACATGATCTCGGCCAGCGCGAATACCGGCTTCGCCATCGGCGACGGCGGCTACGTGAACCTGTCGGCCGAAGGCCGCCGCCGCGGCGAGACCAACCGCGCCGGCCTGAACACGTCGGGGGAGGTCAATCCGCCACGCGTCACCCAGCGCATCGGCGACAGCCTGGCCAAGGATGCCTTCCTGTGGGTCAATGCCGGCCTGCCGATCGACAAGGATAGCGAATTCTACGCCTTTGGCGGCGTGTCGAAGCGTACCGGCGACTCGGGCGGCTTCTACCGCAGAGCCGGCGACAACCGCAACGTGCCGGCCATCTATCCGGACGGCTTCCTGCCGAACATCAAGACGACCGTCAAAGACGCCTCCTTTGCCGTCGGCTACCGCCATAGCTTGGCCAATGACTGGAAATTCGACACCAGCGTCAACCATGGCCGCAGCGAACTGGGTTTCCATGAGCGTAACTCGATCAACGTCAGCTACTGGTACGAACCGAGGCCAAGCGGCGGCATCTACGCCGAATCGCCCCTGGACGCCGATACCGGCACCCTGAAGTTCAACCAGACCACCTTTAATGCCGACCTGCGCGGCCCGCTCGAGCTGGGCGGACGCAAGGTCTCGCTGGCGGCCGGCTTCGAGTACCGCACCGACAACTACGAGATCGAGGCGGGSGAGCCAGTCTCTTACCAATACGGCCGCACCAATAATCCAGCAATCCTCATCCGCGGCCAGAACGGCGAGGTCGCTCCTTCGGGTATCCAGGGCTTCCCAGGCTACACGCCAGGCACCGAAGTCGACGACGGCCGCCACAACATCGCGCTCTATCTCGACGCCGAACACAATCTGACCGACAAGCTGCTGGTGGCGGGCGCGATCCGCTACGAAAAATACTCGGACTTCGGCAGCACCACGACCGGCAAACTCTCGATGCGCTACGATCCATCGCGCACGGTCGGCCTGCGCGGCAGCGTCTCGACCGGTTTCCGCGCGCCTTCGGTGCAGCAGAAGTTTTATAGCTCGGTGTCGACCAACTTGAACAACTCCGGCGTGCTGACCGAGACCCTGACCGCGCGTGAAGGCAGCGCCGTCACCCGCGCCTTCGGCATCGCCCCATTGAAGGAGGAGACCTCGAAGAACGCCAGCGTCGGCATCGTGCTGCGTCCGCTGCCGAACTTCTCGGTCACGGCCGACTTGTACCGCATCGACATCGACGACCGTATTGTTTTCTCCAGCAACATCGGGGCCGAACCGACAGAAGGGGGCGCCTGCGCCGTACCGGGTGCCTGCCCGATCCGGGCCATCCTCGCGCCTCTGAACGTCGGCCAGGCACAGTTCTTCACCAACGCCATCGACACCCGCACCAATGGCCTGGATGTCGTCGCCGAGCACACCACGCGCTGGCCCGGCTCGACCCTGGTGCTGTCCGGTCAGCTCGGTTTCAATAAAACCGAGGTCAAGGCGCGCCGCTCGCAGTCGCCGGTGCTGACCGGCGCCCAGCTGTTCGACGATGCCCAGGTAACGCTGATCGAACGCGGCCAGCCACGCCAGCACCATGTGGTGGCCGCCGACTATACGACCGGCTCCTGGAACGTGAACAGCCGTGCCAGCTATTTCGGCGATGTGCAGGGTCAGGGCTTCACGGGCATTCTGGATACCTGGGAAGGAAAATGGCTGGTCGACCTGAGCGTGCGCTATGCCTTCACCAAGCGCCTGTCGCTGGCAGTCGGTGCCAACAACCTGTTCGACACCTATCCGACCAAGTGGGCGCCGAGCGCCGCCAATCCTTTCCCGTCCCTCGGCTTTACGCACTGCTGGGAAACCTGCCCGATCGGCATTAACGGTCGTCAAATGTATGCACGCGTAGACTGGGCGTTTTAAGCTAGGCAGCAACCCGCGTTGCCGCCCCGGCAACGCGGATGCATCGTCACGCCGAGGCGCGCAAACTCAGGGTTTCGAGGTTTGCGTGCCGGCCGGCTCCAGCCAGGGCGCGCCCGCCACCTCGGGTTTCGCTTCCACCAGCGACACCTGCGCTTTGGTCGTTTCGCGGATCGTGCGGACGAGATCCAGCATCGTCTTCTCGGCGAATTTTTCCGGCGTGCCGAGCACCATGCCGGTGGCGCGCCGCGGCCATTCGAGCCAGCCTCCCTCTTTCTTGGTGAACGCGGCATACATGTCAAGGTGGTAGCCGGTTTTGTACGGGTACAGGCAGGCGACGATGTGCATGTCCTGGCCGCCGCGCACGTCGGGGCGCGCCTTGGCCGTCCAGCTGGCGCCGTCGCAGCTGGGGCCGCGCGCCGCGCCCGGGGCGTCGGCCAGCTTGAAGCGGCCTGGCTGGTCGAGCACCTCGGCCGTCTCGGACAGCGGCGTGGCCAGCGTGGCGTTGTTGATGTTGCGGCTGATGCCCTCGCTCGCGGCGCGCGCCACGGCCGGCGGTGGCGCCTCCGTCTTGATGTCGAACACCCGGACATACTCGACCGTCCGGTCGCGCGCGGCGAAGATCTCGCCCGCCCCCGTGCTGCAGCCCGCCAGCGCCGCTCCCACGGCAGCGGCCATCATGAATCGTTTCATTGCGCACCTCTTTGTCCGGTTGGAAGAATGGTTATCGCGCGAAAAAATTGAAGCCGGCTCGAAGACGCAGACTCGGGAAGCAGACCCGAAGCGAACTCGTCAAGCCATGGCATCAATCTCTCGTCGGTACCAGAGGATTGTCCCGGCATCAAAAGGGGGAAAGGCTGAGAAAACTCAAGTGTGCGCGCGGAACGATGAGCGCGCCGCGGGAGAGGCTAGAGCACGCGCTTGAAGCCGGCGCGCACACGGTCGCGGTCGCCGCAGTCGAAATGCCACCATTCGGTGTTGATGCCTTGAAAACCCGCGGCGAACATGGCGCCGCGCAGCAGGCGGCGGTTGTCCAGCTGCGCCTGGCGCAGGCGGCCGGCGGCAATAAAACCTTCTTCCAGTGCCGGGTGCGACAAATCCGTCATGTCGTCGAAACCGGTGCCCATGTCGAGTTCGGCACCCTGCGGATCGAGGATGGTGACGTCGAGCGCCATGCCATACGAGTGGATCGAGCCGCGCGCCGGGTTGGCCAGGTACATCTGCAGCCCGGTGCCGGCCAGCGCATCCCATAATTGTTCCTGCACCCGTTGCGGACGCAGGGCGTCGAGCACCAGCAGGGTGTGGCCGGGCGCCTGCCGCATCAGCCAGGCCACCGCGTTTTCCAGGGCCGCAGCCGCCTCGACATGCAGCCAGGCGCAGTCGTAGGGCGAGTACAGGTCGCGCCCGACGAAATTGTTCGGCCCGGCATAGCGCAGGTCGACGGCGATGCCGGGAATCGTCGACAGGTGGCGGAACTCCGCGCTGGAGGCGACGTCCTCGCTGGCGATCGACAGCAATGGACTCATGCACATCCCTGGTCGAGGCAGGCGCGGGCCGTGGCGCCGATGCAGTTGGCCAGTTCGCGCGCACCGTGCGAGAGCGGCGCGTGGTTCGCCGTCAGCAGATATAACTGCACCGGCATGGCAGGCGTCCAGGGGCGGCGCTGCACCTTGTCCGGCGCCGCCGAGGCCGCAGTAAACGGATCGACGACGGCCGTGCCGGCGCCCGCTTCCACCAGCGAGCGGGCAATCTGGTAGGTCTGCACCACGGTGCGGAACACCGGCTGCACGCCCTGCGCCTCGCAGGCGGCGACGACGATTTCTCCGATCGGGTCGTTGTCGGCCAGGCCGATCAGTTCGCCAGTGAGCCCTTCGGGGCCGATCGGCTGCGCGCACTCGGCCTCGCTCCAGGTGCCTGTCGGCGCCATCACGGTCAGCATGCCGGAGGCGATCGGTTCGGCGACGATGCCGGGATGACGCGGATCCTGCAACGATAAAGCCAGGTCGGCCTCGCCGAGGCGCAGGGCGTTGACGATTTCGCTGGTGTGGTAGGTGGCCAGCTCGCAGCGGGTCTGGGCGAAATCGCGGCGCCAGGCCGTCATCGCCTGCGGCAGCACGCTGATCGCCAGGGTCGGCGTCGACACCAAGCGCACGGTTTCCACCGCCCGCCCTTTCAAGCTCGCGGCCAGGCGGCGGATGCCCTGCAGATCACGGTTGAGTTTTTCGGTTTCGGCGAACAGGCGGTGCGCTTCCGGCTTCGGATACAGCTTGCCGCGCACGCGCTCGAACAGCGGCATGCCCAGTTGCAGTTCGGCGTGTTGCAGCACCTTGGTGACGGCCGGTTGCGAGATGTGCAAGACCTGGGCGGCACCGCTGATGGTGCCGACCTGCATGATGGCGTGGAATACTTCGATGTGGCGCAGGCGCATGTCGTCAATCCTCCGAGGGAATGCCCGCGCGTGGGGGGCAGGCCGCAGGATACAGGGAATCTCGAGGCACGGCGACCGTCACTGGCCGGCAGGCAGCGGCGCGGCCGGCGTCGTGGTCGGCGGCAGCGACGGCGTCGGTGGCGTGACCGGCGGCACGGGCGGGGTCGGCTGGATCACAGGTTCCGGCTGCACCGGCCGCATCTCCGGCAGCGGCGCGGGCGGCACCGGCGGCAAGGGCGCGTTGGCCGGCGTCGTCAGCACTTCCAGCATGGCCGCCGTTTCCGCATCCGGTTCGCCGGCGATATTCGCCGGCCGGTATTTCATCTGGAAAGCGGCCAGCACGGTGCGGGTGGCCTGGTCGAACTGGCCGGTTTGCGTCAATCCAAAACCGTGGCTGGCGAGCTTTTTCTGGAACCAGAGCGCGTCCGGCACCTGGATGTCGAATACCTGGCGCACGGCGGCGACGCGGTTGGCGTCCGGCCACGCGACGAGGCCCGCTTGCGCCAGCTGGCGCCAGGGGAACAATGGCCCCGGATCCTGTTTGCGCAGCGGCGCGATGTCGCTGTGGCCCACGACGTTTTCGGGCAGGATGCCGTGGCGCGCCACGATGTCCTTCACTAAGGGAATCAGGGCGTCGATCTGGGTTTGCGGGAAGGGGGCGAAGACGCGGCCTTGCGGCGTGTCCTTCCAGCCGGCATTCACGATCTCGATGCCGATCGAGCTGTTGTTGAGCTGCGTAAAACCTTTCCAGCTCGAATTGCCGGCGTGGTAGGCGGCGCGGGTCTCGTCGACAAGGCCGTAGACGATCGGGCGCGGATCGTCGGTGACGAGGTAGTGGGCGCTTACTTGCTGCTCGGTCAGCGTCTTCAGCGACGACGGCTTGTCGCCCACCGTGTAGTGCAGCACCAGGAAGCGCACGCGGCTGCCCTGGCCCTTGGCCGTATAGGTCTTGTCGATGCCGCCCGGTGCGGTGACGCAGCCGGCGAGCAGGGCAAGAAGGAGGGTGGCGGCAAGCGATTTGGTGATCATGGCGATTCGTTCAAAAATGAGTCAATAAGGGGCGGCATCGCGCGCGGCCAGGCGGGCGGCGGCGTGATGGGCGCGCGTGGCGCTTTGCGTCATGATGCTGCCTTGCGGCAGGCAGGCGCGCATGCTTGCCGCGATCGCCGGGTGCAGCTCGGCCGCGCGGCCGCTCAGCACCACCGGACGCGGCCCGAAACGGCGGATCAGGGCGAGCGCCAGGCGTCCCAGTTCGCGTCCGGCTTCCTCGAGGATGGCGGCAGCGGCCGGATCTTCCCCGGCGCTGGCGGCCACAGCCAACGCCAGCTTGCCGACTTCGCCGCGTTCCTGGCCGTAGATGAACTGGCGCGAATACGCCCAGTCGGCGCCGCCCACGTACTCGAACGCGGCGCGCGCCAGCGGCGAGCTTTCCCAGCTGCCCGGCGCCTCGTCCTCGCGGCGCCAGATATGGCGCAGCGCCGCGCGTGCGATCCAGAAGCCGCCGCCGCCATCGTCGAGCACGACGCCGCGGCCGCCGGCACGGTGGAACCCGCCGTCGTGGTCGATAAAGGCGCCGATCGAGCCGGTGCCGGCATAGACCAGATAACCTTCTCCCGGCGCGAAACTGGCGCGGTAGGCGATCTCGATGTCGTTGCACATGGCGATCGCCGCCGCGTCGATGCCGAGCAGATCAGCCAGCCAGCTGGTGAGCTGGGCGCCGTCGCCGCCGAAGCCGGTCAGCCCGGCGCACACCCGGGCCGGCCGTGCATGGGCCAGCACGGCGCGCGCCAGCGTGCTGAACGTGGCGTGCACGGCGGCGCGGCCCTCTGGCGTCCCCATCTGCAGGGCGGAGAGGCCGGCGACATGGCCTTCAGCCAGGAGCGCACCGTCGGCAGCGGCCAAGGCCCAGCGCGTCTGGGTGCCGCCGGCGTCGATGCCGAGGCCGATGCCAGGATGTTCAGGGGAATTCAACATGCTGCGAGTTTAGAGCTTGAGAACAAATGATGCGAATGAAAGCTGGCTGTCAATGCATGAACAAAGCTTATGTGTGGCGCGACCATTTGCATCGCGGCGCGGCTGACCGGCGGCTGCTTGAACGCGTGGACGGCAAGCCGTCCACCCTACATCATGCGTTAAGGCTTGCCCCACACCTGGATGCGTTCGCTCTCGATGCCAAGGCGGTCGACGGCGCCGACAAACACGGCGTCCGGTGCGCCGAGCTGGGCGTCGTCCTGCACCTTCCAGTCGAGCTTGGTGGCCGGCACCACATTGAAACGCCATTCGTTGCCATGGCGCGCCCACACCGTGTACAGCGCGTTCGCCTTGCCGGCCGTCAGTTTCAAATCGACCGCATTGCCGTTACGCAGCGCCTTTACGCGCGGCAGGCCGGGTTTCACGTTGCCGAGCCAGGGCGTGGCCGGCACCAGGGCCGGGGTCGCATAGCTGGCGGTGCTCAGCTGGTCGGTGATGCCCTTGCGGTTCTGCATCAGGGCAACCATGCTGAAGTGTACGTGACCACCGGCCTGCGGGCGCGCACGGGTCGCTTCGATCTGGTCGAGGATTTCCTGCGGCTGGTAATCCTTGGTCGGCGCGCCGATGCGGCTGGTGAACAGGCCCGGCCACATGTGGCGGCCCTGCGTGTTCTGGCCGATCCAGTAGTCGAGCAGCACGTCATAGGCCTGCGCCTGCTGGCTGCGCGCCCAATACAGCTGCGGCGTGAAATAGTCGAGCCAGCCCTTCTGCAGCCAGAGTTCGGCATCCGCGTACAGCTTGTCGTACTGCGAGAAGCCGGCGATGCCGGGCGGGCGCCGATCCGGCCGGCCGAGTCCGAATGGGCTGATGCCGAAGCGCACCCAGCTCTTTTCGCGGTGGATGCCCTGGTACATGTCCTGGATCAGCTCGTTGACGTTCTGGCGGCGCCAGGAGGCACGATCGAGCTTGCCGCCGCGGGCGAGATACCGTTCCCAGGCCGGCGTATCCGGGAAATCGAGCTCGACCTTGGCCGCCGGCTTGCCGTCCAGCGCCGCCTCGTTGCCGGCGACGCTCAGGTTGGCCTCGATCGGGTACGGATAAAAATAATCGTCGATGTGGACGCCGTCAATGTCGTAGCGGCGCACCACGTCCAGCACCACGTCCAGGGTCTGCTTCGAGGCCGATTCCTCGCCCGGATCCATCCACATGAACTTGCCGTAGCGTTTGACTGCGGCCGGGTTCGAACGCGTGATGTGGTTGCTGGCCGCCGGCGAACGGGCGCCGTCGTGGCGCGCCCGGTAGGGGTTGAACCAGGCATGCAGCTCGAGGCCGCGCGCATGCGCCTCGGTCACCCAGAATTTCAGCGGGTCGTACCAGGGCTGCGGCGCCTGGCCCTGGGTGCCGGTGAGGTATTCCGACCACGGTTCCAGCGGCGAGGCATAGATGGCGTCGGCCGACGGACGCACCTGCAGCACGATCGCATTCAGGTTCATGGCCTTGGCGCGGTCCAGGATGGCGATCGCCTCGGCCTGCTGCTGCGGCGCCTTCAGATTTTGCCGGCTCGGCCAGTCGATGTTGGCCACCGTCGAGACCCAGGCGGCGCGGAATTCGCGCGGCGCGGCCGGGGGCAGCTTGCCGCTGGCGACGATCGTGCCTTTCGGCGTCGTCGCGCCCTTCGGGGTCGAGCAGCTCGCCAGGAAACCGCTCAGGGACAAGACGCCCGCCACACCCGCCAGCGCCAACGCGCGTTTTTTCAAATCAACCACTACCGCTCCTAATTTTTATACTTTAACGAACCATCTTTTGCGCCACATGGCCCAGGCCAGCGCGAACATGCAGGCGTTGAACAGCAGCGCATACAGCAGCGAGCTGTTCACGGCACCGATCGGCAGGTCGCGGATCGGCGCGTACAGCGTGCGTCCCAGCGAGACCGTGCTGCCATCGGGCTGCGCCAGTTTGATAAAACCCAGCATCTTGGCCACCAGTCCCGAGAACGCGAAAATGAACAGCGCATTCATGCCGTAGATCTGGAACGGCCGCGTCCAGCGCGCCGCTGCTGCGCGCACCGCCGCATGGGGAGTCACGTCGAGCAGCCAGAAGAAGGCGCTGAATATTAGCAAAGCCCAGCCCGTCATCAGGAAACAATAGGAAGGCGTCCACAGGCTTTTGTTGATCGGCATGAGGATGGCGTCGCAGATGACACCCAGCCAGAGCAGCAGCAGGCCGGCCAGCAGCAGCCAGACGGTTTGTTCCATGCGGCTCAGCCTATTCAGCAAAAATCGTCCGGCCAGCACGCCGAACAGCTGGCTGCACAGCGCCGGCAGCGTACTGAACAATCCTTCCGGATCCCAGGTTTTGGATTGCACCCACAGGTGGCCACCCAGCAGGGTGCGGTCGATATACGCCCCGACATCCTGGCCCGGCTCCAGCACGCCGGCGCCGCTGCCGGGCACCGGATAGAACAGCATGAAGCCGCTGTACACGCTCAGCAGCCCCGCGATGATGGCCAGTTGCATTCTCCAGCCGCAATACACGACGATGGGCGCGGCCAGCAGGGTGCACAGGGCGATCCGTTGCAGCACGCCGGGAATGCGCACCTTGTCGAAATTGAAGTAAGGGATCAGGTTCAGCAGGAAGCCGATCAGGAAGATCAGGCAGGCCCGTTTCGCCAGCTTGATGAGTAACTGCGGCTTGTCGGCGCCGGCCGCGGCGAGGCGGCCCAGCGAGAGCGCCATCGCCACGCCGCCGATGAAGAGGAAGAAGGGGAAGATGGTGTCGGTGAAAGTCCAGCCATGCCATTTGGCGTGGGCCAGTTGCGAATACAGATGGTTCCAGTCGCCGGGGTTGTTCACCAGCACCATGGCGGCGATGGTAAAACCGCGGAAGGCGTCGAGCGAAGTAAGGCGGCCGGGGACGTCGCGGTTCACTTCTTCCCGAACTCCGGATCGATTTTTACCAGCGCCGCCATCACGAAGGCCGGCAGCGTCGCGATGCACACCCAGATGAAGAAGTTTTTATAGCCCAGGTATTCCTGCAAGTCGCCGCTCCACATGCCCGGCACCATCATGCCCAGCGCCATCAGGCCGGTGCAGATCGCGTAGTGCGCGGTCTTGTGTTCGCCGTCGGAGACCATGATCATGTACAGCATCATCGCCGTGAAACCGAAGCCGTAGCCGAACTGCTCGATCGCCAGGAAAACCGAGATCAGCGCCAGGCTGGTCGGCTGCGCCTGCGACAGGTAGACGAACACGAGATCGGGCAGGTGCACGGCGAACACCATCAGCCACAGGCAGCGTTTCAGTCCCAGGCGCGAGATCAGGAAGCCGCCGGCCAGGCCGCCCAGGGTCAGCGAGATGATGCCGATGGTGCCGTAGGCCCAGCCGTACTGGGCGGTGGTGAGGCCGAGTCCGCCCTGCTCCAACGGATCTTTTAAAAACGGGGCGACCAGTTTCAGCAACTGCGCTTCGCCGAGGCGGAAGGTCAAAATAAAACCGAGGATCAGCCAGATGTCGCGCTTGCCGAAGAAGGAGGCGAAGGTGCCGAAGAATTCGCGCAGCGGGTTGGCGCCGGCGGCAACGGCATGGTCGGCCTCCGGCTTCGGCAGCACCAGCTGGTGCCAGGCAAAGGCGGCGGCAAACAGGCCGGCCAGCACGAAGAACACGATCGACCAGGCTTGATGGGTGTCGCCCAGCGAGACGGCCAGATAGCCGGCCAGCACGACCAGCGGCCCCTGCCCGGCCAGCGTCGCCAGCCGGTAAAAGGTGCTGCGCACGCCCACAAAGGCGGCCTGGTCTTTCTGGCGCAGGCCCAGCATATAAAAGCCGTCGGCCGAGATGTCGTGGGTGGCCGAGCTGAACGCCATCAGCCACATGACGGCCAGGCTGACGCTGAAGAAGGCGGGCAGGTGCAGCACCGTGCCGACCGCCGCCAGAGAAGCGGCCACCACCAGCTGCAGCAGCACCGTCCAGCGCCGCTTGGTGCCGAACATGTCCACGACGGGCGACCACAGCGGTTTGATCACCCAGGGCAGGTACAGCAGGCTCGTATAGAAGGCGATGTCGGAGTTCGACACGCCCAGATCCTTGTACATGATGACCGACAACTGCATGGCGACGACGTAGGGAATCGCCTGGGCAAAATACAGCGACGGCACCCACAGCCAGGGAGTTTTCACTTCGGATGTTTTCATAAGGCTTTCGTGATCGGGAAGAATGTCTAGTGGCCGGCATGCCTTCCCAGTCACGGCTTTACGACGCTAGGGCTTGGCGAACGCTGCCGTGGGCCTGTTCGAGCAGAACCCGCGCTTCCTCGACACCGGTCTGCTTGGACAAGGCCACGATCGCGGTCTTGACGTGGAAATCGCATTGTTCCAGCACCGCGCGCGCCGCGTCCTCGCTGGCGCCGGTGGCAAAAGCGGTCAAACGGATCGCGCGCCGCACCAGCTTGGCGTTGGTCGCCTTCAAGTCTACCATCAGGTTGCCATAAACCTTGTTCAAACGCACCATCAAGGC
Organism: Massilia sp. Leaf139; assembly: GCF_001424165.1. Taxonomy (GTDB): domain Bacteria; phylum Pseudomonadota; class Gammaproteobacteria; order Burkholderiales; family Burkholderiaceae_D; genus Telluria. Next base: position 189,593 of record NZ_LMOJ01000023.1, on the reverse strand, counting down.
CGTCGAAAAAGTGTTTAAGGCAATCTTTTGCGAGGTGCCCGCTTTCAGGCGGGTGCTGCCGGAAACGATCTCGGCGCCGGTGTCCAGCGTCACGCCGATCTCGGCCTCGAGCGCGACCGGCGCGTCGACATTGTTGGCGAAGCCGATCGTCAGGGCGCCGGCCGCACGGGCAGCGCGCAGGGCGCCCAGCACATAGGGCGTGGCGCCGGAAGCGGCGATCAGGAGCACGACATCCTCGCCCGTCACGTTCACCGACTGCAGGTCGGCCGCGCCTTGCACCTCGTCGTCTTCCGCCCCTTCGACGGCGACGAACATGGCGTCGTTACCGCCAGCCAGCAGTGCCACGGCGCGGCCATGGGGCCAGGAAAAAGTGGGATACAGTTCCACGCTGTCGAGTACGCCCAGGCGGCCCGAGGTGCCGGCGCCGACATAGATCAGGCGCCCGCCCGCTTGCACCCGCGGCAGCGCGGCGGCCACGGCAGCGGCAATGCGCGGCGCGGCGGCGCGCACGGCCTTCACCGCATTGACCTGGTCGTCCACCAGCGCATTGACCAGCTCCTCGGTCGGATACTGGTCGAGCAGGACGTGCTCCTGGGCGGGGGTTTCGGTTTTCAGCATGATGGCGATCCGGCAGCGGATGGAGCGATGAAAAGATAAAACCAGTGTAATACCAATTGAGCAAGTGTTCCCATGAAAGGAAAGGACGCGCTCATAGCAAAAAGTTATGCAGCCTAGTCACGTCGGGCAGGTAAGCTTATCCACGGCGCAGCTCGGCGACGAAATCATAGTAATCGCTGCGGCAATACGAATGCGTCAGCTCGACGGCCACGCCCGATTCCAGGTAGCCGACCCGGGTGATGAACAGCACCGCCTGCCCTTCCGGCACGCCCAGTTGCTGCGCCAGCGCGGCGGGCGCGTTCATGGCGCGGATGTGCTGCAGGGCGCGCACCGGCATCTGCCCGCCCCGTTCCAGGTGCGCGTACAGCGAATGGTCGACCGCCTGCGGATCGGGCAGCACGCTGGCCGGGATCACGCTCGTTTCATAGGCCATGACGACCTCGTCGGCCAGGCGCAGCCGCTCCAGGCGCGCCACCCGCGCCCCGGGCGACAGGCCCAGCGCCAGCTGCTCGTCGGCATCGGCTGCCACGACTTCCCGTTTCAGCCAGCGCGAATTCGGCGTATAGCCGCGCTGCTGCAACTGCTCGGAAAAGCTCGACAGGGTCGACAAGGGCTGCTCGATGCGCGGTGCAATGTAATTGCCGGAACCGCGGCGGCGTACCACCAGACCCTGCTCGACCAGCTGATCGATGGCTTTACGGGCCGTGACGCGCGAGACGCCCTGCTGCTCGGACAGGGTGCGCTCCGAGGGCAGCGCCTGGTCGGCCTGGTAGCGGCCGTCGCGCACGTCCTGCATCAGCTTGCGCGCCAGCTGCAGGTACAGCGGCGAGTTGTCGTTGAGATCGATCTTGAAATCGGGTGTGGCTTGGTTCATGTTCGTATGCATCGGGGGCTTGCCGCCAGTGTAAGGGCAGCCTGGGCCCGGCAGCCCGGAAATTGTGCGGTTGGCATCGATTATGATTGTATGCTCATCGCAGCGAGCACAAGGAGACGGCATGAATGATTACAGGAGGACGCTACTCGGCATGGCCCTGCTCGGGGCGTTCAAGCCAGGATTCGCGGGCATGCTGGTCGCGCATCCGGCCGTCGAGCGCGAGCTGAATGGGATCGTGCACGATCCCGCCTGCCAGCTGGCCAGCCTGTCGGTACTGGCCATCCGCGCCGGCGAAATCGTCTATGAAGCCGGCTTCGGCGCGCGCTGGATCGACAGCGGCGCGCAGCCGGCGCCGGCCTTGCCGGCGAACCGGGACACCCTGTATCGGATCGCCTCGGTCTCCAAAATGGTCACGACCCTGGGTTTGATGCGCCTGATCGAAGCAGGCAAGGTCGAGCTCGACACCGATGTTTCCGCCTACCTGGGTTTTAGTGTGCGCAACCCGCATTTCCCGGAGCGCGCCATCACCCTGCGTCACCTGCTCACGCACACGGCCTCGCTGCGCGACGACGGCGGCTACTCCTTCCCCGCCGGCAGCACCTTGAAAGAGGTGCTGACGCCGGGCGCCAGGTTGTACGGCACAGGGGCGATGTGGGCCAATCGAGCCGGCCCCGGCGAGTATTTCACGTATTGCAACCTCGGCTGGGGCCTGATCGGCACCCTGATGGAGCGGGTGACGGGCGAGCGTTTCGACCGGCTGATGGGCCGCCTGCTGCTGCGCCCACTCGGGCTGGATGCCGGCTACAACGTGGCCGAACTGCCGCCGGCGGCATTGGCCAATCTCGCCACCCTCTACCGCAAGCGCACCACGGACACCGAGATCTGGGATGCAAGCGGCCCCTGGATCGCGCAAGTCGACGATGTGCGCGCCAAGGCGCCGAGTGCGCCGCCCGGCATCGAGCGCTATGTGATCGGAGAGAATGCCACGCCCTTCAGCCCCACGGGCGGCCTGCGCATTTCCGCGCGCGGCCTCGGCACATTGATGCTGATGCTGATGAACGGCGGCCTGCACGCGGGCCAGCGCATCCTGCAGCCGGCGACCCTGGCGCGCATGTTCGCGCGCCAGTGGTCGGCCGACGGCAAGGGAATCAATGGCGACACCATGGGCGGCTTCTTCCACGACTGGGGTCTGGGTAACGCCCAGTTTCCGGACGTGCCGGGGCGGCGCCTGGTCGAGGGTTTCGATGCGGCCGGCCACCTGGGCGACGCCTACGGCCTGCGCTCGGTGTTCGCCTTCGATGCCCAACGGAGAAATGGCATGATCGTGCTGGTCGGCGGCAGCTCGGTCGACCCGGCCCTGGAGCCGGGGCAATACTCTGCCCTGGCGCGCTTCGAGGAACGCATCCTGACGAGCCTGTACCGGCATACGATCGCCGCCCAGGGCTGATGTTCACCAAAATCCTCATCACCGTTGGTTATGGCGTGACCTTCCACTTTCATTGGCCCCCGGCGCCGCCTGCCCCTAAGCTCTTCCCTTATGTCAGCTAATGTCAGCAAATAACATATGGGGAAGCAGCAAGTAATCGTCATCGGCGGCGGCGTGGTGGGCCTGACCTCGGCCTGGTGGCTGCTGGAAGCGGGCTTCGGCGTGACCGTGGTCGAGCGCGCGCCGCAGGTGGCGAGCGGGGCCAGCGGCGCCAATGGCGGCCAGCTGAGCTACCGCTATGTCTCGCCCCTGGCCGATGCCGGCGTGCCCCTGAAGGCGATTTCCTGGCTGTTCCAGGAACACGGCCCGCTGCGCTTCAGGCCGGAGTTCGACTTGCGCCAGTGGCGCTGGCTGGCCAGCTTCCTCGGCCAGTGCACGGCGGCGGCGAACCGCCGCACCACGGCGAAACTGCTGGAACTGGGCGAACTCTCGCGCGCCGGCATGAAGCAGCTCGACAACATCGTCTCTCCCGACGATTTCGCCTGGCGCGACGCCGGCAAACTGGTCGTCTACCGTTCCTCGAAGGTGTTCGAGCAGGCGGCCGGCAAGGCCACTGCCGGCGAAATCTGGAGCGGCGCCGAATGCGCAGCGCGCGAACCGGCCCTGGGCGCGGCGCGTTCGCAGCTGGCCGGCGGCATCTATAACGGCGGCGAAGCGGTGGCCGACTGCCACGCCTTCTGCCTCAAGCTGGCCGAGCGCGTGCGCGCCCATCCCTTATTCAAAGGCTTCGTGCAGGCCGAGGTGCTGGGCATTGCCGCCACCGGCGGCAAGGTCGTGGGCCTGGACACGAACGTCGGGGCGATCGGCGGCGACGCCTTCGTGCTGGCGGCCGGCATCGAAAGCCGCAACCTGGCCGCGCATGCCGGCGTCAAGCTGCCCCTGTATCCCTTGAAAGGCTATAGTCTGACGGCGCCGATCCGTGCGGGCGATACCGCGCCCGAGATCAGCGTGACCGATTTCGAGCGCAAAGTCCTGTATGCGCGCATCGGCGACAAGCTGCGCGTGGCGGCGATGGTCGACATGGTCGGCGAAGACCTGCGCCTGAACCCGAAACGCATCGGCAGCCTGACGCGGCAGGTGCGCGAGACCATGCCGCACGCGGCCGACTACGAACGCATTTCGGCCTGGGCCGGCCTGCGTCCGGCCACGCCCAACAGCGCGCCCCTCATCGGCGCGACCTCGCTGTCGAACCTGTGGCTGAACGTCGGCCACGGGCCGCTTGGTTTTACGTTTGCCGCGGGCACGGCGCGCGTGCTGGCCGATCTGATGCAAGGGAAAGCGCCGCCGTTTGCGCTCGAGATGCTGGCGCTGAGGCGCTGACCGGTGCGATGCACTATCATGAGCCCAACATTATAAAAAGAGCATCGGCATCATGACCCAGTACACCCTGCAGCAAAAAGTCTTCCTGTTCCTGCTGGCCTTCGTCACCCTCGCCTTCGGCTGGATCCTGCTGCCGTATTCCGGCGCCGTGTTCTGGGGCGTCGTGCTGGCGATCCTGTTCGCGCCGCTGTACCGGCGCCTGCTGCGCGCCACCAAGTACAAGCCGACGCCGGCGGCCCTGATCGCGCTCTTGCTCATCATCGTGATGGTGATCCTGCCGCTGTCGCTGATCACGGCCTCGCTGGTCAAGCAGGCGCTTGCCGTCTACGCGATGATCGGTTCGGGCCAGATCGATTTCGGCGCCTATTTCCTGCGCATCGTGCATTCGCTGCCGCAGTGGATGGTCAATCTGCTCGAGCGCTTCGAGCTGACCGATCTCGCTTCGCTCCAGCAAAAGCTGTCGGAAGGCGCGGCGCAAGTCAGCCAGACGGTGGCGCGCCAGGCGCTCAACATCGGCAGTAAAACCTTCGACTTCCTGGTCGGGCTGTTCGTGATGCTGTATCTGCTGTTCTTCCTGCTGCGCGACGGCCAGTCGCTGGCGACCCGCATCAAGCACGCCTTCCCGCTGGGCAGCAAGTACAAGCAGCGCCTGTTCACCAATTTCACGACCGTGATCCGCGCCACCGTGAAGGGCAATGTGCTGGTGGCGGCCGCGCAAGGCGCGCTCGGCGGGCTGATCTTCTGGTTCCTGGACGTGCAGGCGCCGCTGCTGTGGGCGGTGGTGATGGCTTTCCTGTCGCTGCTGCCGGCGGTGGGCGCGGCCATCGTCTGGGCGCCGGTGGCGATTTATTTCCTGGTGACGGGCGCCGTCTGGCAGGGCGTGGTGCTGATCGCTTTCGGCGTGATCGTGATCGGCCTGGTCGACAACGTGCTGCGTCCCGTCCTGGTCGGCAAGGACACCAAGATGCCGGACTACCTGGTGCTGCTGTCGACCATCGGCGGCATGGCCTTGTTCGGGCTGAACGGCTTCGTGATCGGCCCGGTGATCGCCGCCCTGTTCATCGCGTGCTGGGATCTATTCGTGGCGACCGACGAGTTTCAATTGCACTGAGCACGGGGAGCGCCGCCCGCCGTAATAGTCGAGCAGGCGGCGTAAAACTATGACATCATGCCGCGCATAACAATAATTCCCTGACGGCCCGCGCGGTCGCGGTGCCCGGACTCCATGTCGATCAACTCCACACCCACCTTGCCAGGACTCGACCAGCATCCCAGTTCCGAGACGCGGTTCCGGGAACTGTTCGAGCAGGCGCCCACCAGCATCCAGATCGTGCGCCCCGACGGCCGCACCCTGCGCGTGAACCAGGCCTGGGAAGACCTGTGGGAGATCCGCGCCGGCACCGATCTGCACGCCTTTGTCCTGAGCGACGCCTATAACCTGCTGAGCGACCAGCAGCTGATCGACAGCGGCATCGTCGGCTACCTGCGGCGCGCACTGGCCGGGGAATCGGTCGAAATTCCCGCCATTTATTACGACGTCGTCGTCCTCGGCGGCAGCGGCCGCGCGCGCTGGGTGACGGCGCGCGCGCACCCGATCAAGGATGCCGATGGCCGCATCCTCGAACTGATGCTGATGCACGAGGACATCACCGAACGGGTGGCAGCCGAACAAGCCCTGCGTGAGCGTGAAGAGCGCTTCCGCTCGCTCGTGATGGCGACGTCCCAGATCATCTGGAGCACCACGCCCGACGGCCGCGTGCTGGAGGATTCGCCGACCTGGCGCGAAGTCACCGGCCAGAGCTACGCGGAGTGGAAGGAATACGGCTGGCTCGACGCCGTGCACCCCGACGACCGCGAACTGGCGCGCCGCACCTGGCTCGATTGCGCCGCCACCGGTTCCGTCTACGAGATCAACTACCGCCTGCGCCAGCGCGACGGCAGCTACCGCTGGACGGCGGTGAAGGGCGTGCCGATCCTGGACGCCGACGGCGCGGTGCGCGAGTGGATCGGCTCGAACAAGGACATCCACGAGATGGTCACGGCCCAGGCCGAACTGGCCGAGCGGCTGGGACGCGAGCAGCGCCATTCGGCCTTGCTGGTGAAGGTGGCGCAGGCTTCGCGCACGCTCGGCAGCGCGCTCTCGAGCCAGGACATCGCCGCCGGGCTGGTCGAGGTGGTGCGCGACATCCTCGAAGTGCACCAGGCGGTGGTGTCGCTCAACGTCGGCGGCGCCCAGGAGATCAATGCGATCTCGATGTCGGACAAGTACGCGCGCTACCGCAGCTTTGAGGTCAAACCGGACGGCAGCGGCATCTATGCCCATGTGTGCCGAACCAACCAGACCCTGCGCCTGACCCAGGCCGAGCTGGAAGCCCATCCGGCCTGGAAGGGTTTCGGTGCGCACGCGGCGCAGCATCCGCCGATCCGCGGCTGGCTGGCCGTGCCCCTGGTCGACCGCAAGGGCAAGAACATCGGCCTGATCCAGGCCTCGGACAGGTGCGAGGGCGAGTTCACCGAACAGGACGAAGCGATCCTGGTGCAGCTGGCCTCGATCGCCGCCAACGGCTTCGAAAACGCCCGTCTCTACAGTTCGCTGAAAGAGCAGGATCGGCGCAAGGACGAATTCCTCGCCATGCTCGCGCACGAGCTGCGCAATCCCCTGGCGCCGATCGCCTCGGCCGCCGAACTGCTGAAAATCGGCAGCTTCGACGAGGCCCGGGTGCGCCGCTCCAGTGAAGTCATCAGCCGCCAGGTCAGGCACATGACCTCGCTGGTGGATGATTTGCTCGACATCTCGCGCGTGACGCGCGGCCTGATCCAGCTGGAGCAGGTCGAGGTCGACATCGACGCCACCATCCGCAGCGCCGTCGAACAGTCGCGGCCCCTGATCGAGGCGCGCGAACACGCCCTGGTCATCCACCAGGCGGCCGATGACGCCAGGGTCATGGGCGATCCGAACCGGCTGGTGCAGGTGGTCGCCAACCTGCTCAACAATGCGGCCAAGTACACGCCGCGCGGCGGGCGCATCCTGCTGGCCGTCGAGCGCGAGGGCAGCCAGGTGCGCATCCGCGTACAGGACAACGGGATCGGCATCGACAGCCTGCTATTGCCGCAGGTGTTCGACCTGTTCACGCAGGCGGAACGCACGCCGGACCGTTCGCAGGGCGGACTCGGCATCGGCCTGGCGCTGGTGAAAAACGTGGTTGGTTTGCATGGCGGCACGGTGACGGCCCATAGCGAAGGTGCAGGCAAGGGCAGCACGTTTACGGTGTCGCTGCACACATTGTAGGCAGCGCCGGGTTCGCAGCCACGTCGGCGCCTGCCAAAATCGCGGATAATCGCGGGATGTCCACACCGACCCACTCTTCCGCCCCCTGCCCCTGCGGCGGCGGCGCGCTGGCCAGCTGCTGCGGCCCGTACATCGCCGGCGACGCGCTGCCGCCCACAGCGGAGGCCCTGATGCGTTCGCGCTATACGGCCTATACCCAGCGGGACGAGGCCTATCTGCGCGCCACCTGGCACCCCAGCACCCGCCCGCAAGACGCCATCCTCGACCCCGACGAACAGCTGCGCTGGCTCGGCTTGGAGATAAAATCTGCTTTACGTTTACGTCAACGTAAAGCAGAATTGCCGGATCATCCAGATAGCGATACTGTGGAATTCGTCGCGCGTTATAAAGTGGGTGGCCGCGCGCACCGGCTGCACGAGCTGAGCCGCTTCCAGCGCGAACCCGACCCGGATCTCGGCGGCCAGCCGCGCTGGTTCTATCTGGACGGCACATTTCCGAAGTAAGAGACAGCAAGAACAGATCAACATAGAGGACGGCATGCCCCATATCGAGAGCAAACTCAACCCGCGCGGTGAGGATTTCAAAGCCAACGCCGCAGCCATGCAAACCATCGTCGACGACCTGCGCGCGAAAGTCGCGGCGATCGGCGAGGGCGGCGGCGAAGCGGCCCGCGCCAAGCACGTCGCACGCGGCAAACTGCTGCCGCGCGACCGCGTGCAGATGCTGCTCGATCCGGGTACGCCTTTCCTCGAATTTTCCCAGCTGGCCGCTTACGACATGTATGAGAATGCGGCGCCGGCGGCGGGCATCATCACCGGCATCGGCCGCGTCGCCGGCCAGGAATGCGTGATCGTCTGTAATGACGCCACGGTCAAGGGCGGCACCTACTACCCGATGACGGTCAAAAAACACCTACGCGCCCAGGAAATCGCCGAGCAGAACAATTTACCGTGCATCTACCTGGTCGACTCTGGCGGCGCCAACCTGCCGAACCAGGACGACGTCTTCCCGGATCGCGACCATTTCGGCCGCATCTTCTATAACCAGGCGAACCTGTCCGCCAAGGGCATCCCGCAGATCGCCGTCGTGATGGGTTCGTGCACGGCGGGCGGCGCCTACGTGCCGGCGATGAGCGACGAGTCGATCATCGTCAAGGAGCAGGGCACCATCTTCCTGGGCGGCCCGCCGCTGGTGAAAGCGGCGACGGGCGAAGTCGTCAGCGCCGAAGACCTGGGTGGCGGCGACGTCCACACCCGTTTATCTGGCGTGGTCGACCACCTGGCCCAGAACGATCTGCATGCGCTGTCGCTGGCCCGTACCATCGTTTCGAACCTGAATCGCACCAAATTGGTGCAGGGCGCCACCCGCGAGTCCATCGAACCAAAATATGCGCCGCAAGAGCTGTACGGCGTGATTCCGGTCGACACCCGCAAACCTTTCGACGTACGCGAAGTGATCGCACGTGTGGTCGACGGCAGCGAATTCGACGAATTCAAGGCCCGTTACGGCACTACGCTCGTCTGCGGCTTCGCCCATATCTACGGCGTCAAAGTCGGCATCATCGCGAACAACGGCATCCTGTTCTCGGAGTCGGCCTTAAAAGGCACCCACTTCATCGAGCTGTGCTGCCAGCGCAAGATCCCGCTGGTGTTCCTGCAGAACATCACCGGCTTCATGGTGGGCCGCAAATACGAAAACGAGGGCATCGCCCGCAATGGCGCCAAGATGGTGACTGCGGTGGCCACCGCCTCGGTGCCGAAGTTCACCGTCATCATCGGCGGGTCGTTTGGCGCCGGCAACTACGGCATGTGCGGCCGCGCGTTTTCTCCGCGCTTCCTGTGGATGTGGCCGAACGCGCGCATCTCGGTGATGGGCGGCGACCAGGCGGCCTCGGTGCTGGCCACCGTGAAACGCGACGGCATCGAAGCGCGCGGCGGCCAATGGTCGCCCGACGAGGAGGCGGCGTTCAAACAGCCGATCAAGGAACAGTACGAGCACCAGGGCCACCCGTATTACGCGTCGGCGCGCCTGTGGGACGACGGCGTCATCGACCCGGCCGACACGCGCATGGTGCTGGGCCTGGGTCTGTCGGCCGCGCTGAACGCGCCGATCGAAGAGACGAAGTTCGGCGTGTTCCGGATGTAAGGGAAGTAAAAAATGAACTACGAAACCCTCACGGTCGGCATCGCCGACAAGGTCGCCACCGTCACCCTGAACCGTCCGGATCTGCGCAACGCTTTTAATGAACAGGCGATCGCCGAGCTGGCGCTGGCCTTCGATGAACTCGGCCGCAACGAACTGGTGCGCGCCGTGGTGTTGGCCGCGAACGGCCCGGCCTTTTGCGCCGGCGCCGACCTGAATTGGATGAAGAAGATGGCCGGCTACTCGCATGACGAGAACCGCGCCGACGCCTCGCGCCTGGCCGACATGCTGCGCACGATTTATTTGTGCCCGAAGCCGACCGTGGCGAAAGTCCAGGGCGACTGTTATGCCGGCGGCATGGGCCTGGTCGCGGCCTGCGACATCGTGGTCGCGGCCGAAGGAGTAAACTTCTGCCTGTCCGAAGTCAAACTCGGACTGATCCCGGCGACGATCTCGCCGTATGTGATCAAGGCGATGGGCGAACAGGCCGCGCGCCGCTACTTCCTGACGGCCGAGCGTTTCGACGCCGCCGCGGCGCTGCGCATGGGTTTCGCGCACGAAGTGGTCGCGCCCGACGCGCTCGATACGACGGTGGCGGGCCTGGTCAAAGCGCTGGTCGCGAACAGCCCGAACGCCGTCGTGGAAGCGAAAAAGCTGGTGCGCGAGGTCGTCGGCCAGCCCGTCACCGACGCGCTGCTGCAAGACACCGCCGAGCGCATCGCGGCCATCCGCGCTTCGACCGAAGGACGCGAAGGCGTGGCTTCCTTCCTCGAGAAACGCAAGCCGAACTGGCTCAACTAGCAAGGTATTGAGGATTCATCGTGAAGCACCAGACATCGTCCGACTGGATCGCACGCAGCCTGCGCAGCGTGTGGCATCCCTGCACGCAGATGCAGCACCACGAAGAGGTGCCGCTGATCGCCGTGCAGCGGGCCAAGGGGCCGTGGCTGTACGACCATGAAGGCAAACGCTACCTGGACGCGATCAGCTCCTGGTGGGTGAACCTGTTCGGCCATGCCAATCCGCGCATCAACGCGGCCCTGAAGGAGCAGCTCGACACGCTGGAGCACGCGATGCTGGCCGGTTTTACGCATGAGCCGGTGATCGAACTGTCGGAGCAGCTGGCCGCCCTCACCGGCCACGCGCTCGGCCACGCCTTCTATGCGTCCGACGGCGCCTCGGCGGTCGAGATCGCGATGAAGATGAGTTTTCACGCCTGGCGCAATGCCGGCTTCAGCGACAAGCAGGAATTCGTCTGCCTGCAGGGCAGCTACCACGGCGAGACCATCGGCGCACTCAGCGTCACCGACGTCCCGCTGTTCAAGGATGCCTACGGCCCGCTGCTGCGCGCCGCCCACGTGGTGGCCTCGCCCGACGCGCGCAACGCCGTTGAGGGCGAATCGAGCCAGGACGTGGCGCGCCGCGCCTTGAAAGACGTGGAACGCCTGTTCGAAGAGCGCGGCAACAAGATCGCCGCCATGATCGTCGAGCCGCTGGTGCAGTGCGCGACCGGAATGGCGATGTACGACCCGCTGTATCTGGAACTGCTGCGCGAACTGTGCGACCGCCACCACGTGCACCTGATCGCCGACGAGATCGCGGTCGGCTGCGGCCGCACCGGCACCTTCTTCGCCTGCGAACAGGCGGCGATCTGGCCGGACTTCCTGTGCCTGTCGAAAGGCATCAGCGGCGGCTACCTGCCGCTATCCCTGGTGCTGACCACCGACGCCATCTACCAATCCTTCTACAGCGAAGACATCACGCGCGGCTTCCTGCACTCGCACTCGTACACGGGCAATGCGCTGGCCTGCCGCGCGGCTCTGGCGACCCTGCAGATCTTCCGCGACGACGACGTCTTGAACCGCAACCGCGAGCTGGCGACCAAGCTGACCATCGCCATGGCGCCGCTGGCCGAGCACGAGCGCACCCATCATTTCCGCCAGCGCGGCATGATCTTCGCGTTCGACGCGATCGAGCCGGATCCGGCGCGCGCCGCCGCCTTCGCGCGCCGCTTCTTTACCAGCGCCGTCGAGAACGAACTGCTGCTGCGCCCGATCGGCCGCACCGTCTACGTGATGCCGCCCTACGTGCTCGACGAGGAAGAAATCGAGCTGCTCGGCGTGCGGGTGAAATCGGTGTTCGAATCGGTGATCGCAGGGTCATGATGGACTTGATCGACAGCGTCAACCGCAAGCTGGCCGCGCTGGAACAGGGTAGCCTGATCCGGCGCCGGCGCATCGCCGACACCCGCTGCACGCCGCTGCAGGTGGTCGACGGCCGCGCCATGCTGGCCTTTTGCAGCAACGACTATCTTGGCCTGGCCGCGCACCCGCGCGTGGTCGAAGCGTTGCGCGCCGGCGCCCAACTCTACGGCGCCGGCAGCGGCGCCTCGCACCTGATCAGCGGCCATAGCCGCGCCCACGCCATCCTGGAAGAACGCCTGGCCGAATTCGCCGCGCCCCATATCGAGGATGCGCGCGCGCTGTACTTCAGCACCGGCTACATGGCGAATCTGGCCGTCCTGACCGCGCTCGGGCAGGATGCCGATGCGATGATCTTTTCCGAGGCGTTGAACCACGCCTCGCTGATCGACGGTGCGCGCCTGGCGCGTGCCGGCGTCACCGTCTATCCGCACGGCGACGTGGCGGCGCTCGACGCCTTGCTGGCGGCCAGCGGCGCGCCCGTCAAAATCGTCGCCACCGATTCCGTCTTCAGCATGGACGGCATTCTCGCGCCGCTGCCGCAACTGCTGGCCCTGTGCGAGCGCCACGGCGCCTGGCTGGTGGTCGACGACGCCCACGGCTTCGGCGTGCTCGGCGCGCAGGGACGCGGCGCCCTCGAACACTTCGGTTTGCGCTCACCGAACCTCGTGTACGTCGGTACCCTCGGTAAAGCGGCTGGGGTGGGCGGCGCCTTCATCGCGGCGCACGCCAGCGTGATCGAGCTGATGATCCAGCGCGCGCGTCCCTACATCTACACGACGGCGGCGCCGCCGGCGCTGGCCCATGCGCTGTTAACGAGCCTGGACATCATCACCAGCGACGAAGGCGCGGGCCTGCGCAGCCACCTGGCCGTGCTGATCGCCCAGCTCGACGCCGAACTGAAGCTGACGCGCTGGCAGCGGCCGGTATCGGCGACGCCGATCCAGCCGATCCTGATCGGCGCCAACGAGGAGGCGCTGCGTGTGGCCGCGGCCTTGCATGCGCGCGGCCTGTGGGTGCCGGCGATCCGCCCGCCGACTGTCCCGCAGGGCACGGCGCGCCTGCGCGTGACGCTGTCGGCCGCGCACACCCACGACGAGGTCGCGCAACTGGCGAACGCACTGAACGAACTGGAGGCCATGTGATCAAGAACCTGAACGAGCCCCTGGAACCGGCCGCCGAAATGGTGGCCGGCCGCACGACGACCCTGCCGAAACCGGCGACGGAACCGGCCGCAGCGCCCGCCGAGGCGCTGGCCGGCGAAGGCCTGCCGACCCGCTTTTGCTGCTTTGTCACCGGCACCGACACCGAGATCGGCAAGACCCTGGTCTCGAGCGCGATCCTGCATAAACTGGTCGAGCGCGGCCAGCGCGCCTGCGGCATGAAGCCGGTCGCGGCCGGCGCCGAGATCGTCGACGGCGAGCTGCACAACGAGGACGCCGACATGCTGGCCGCCGCCGGCAACGTGCACCTGCCGCAGAACATCACCACGCCCTACATGCTGCGCGCGGCCTGCGCTCCGCATATCGCGGCCGGGCTGGAAGGCGTCACCATCGAGCCGGTGCCGATCATCGCCGCCTATGCCGAAATTTTGGGCGCGTCGGACGCCGTCGTGGTCGAAGGCGTGGGCGGCTTCCGCGTGCCCTTCTCCGACAGCTTCGACAGCGCGCAACTGGCCGAGCAGCTGAACTTGCCGGTGATCCTGGTGGTCGGCATGCGCCTGGGCTGCATCAGCCATGCGCTGCTCACCGTCGAGGCGATCGTGGCCCGCAACCTGGTGCTGGCCGGCTGGGTCGCGAACACGGCCGATCCGGAGATGCGCTTTTTTGACGAGAACATCGAGGCGCTGGCCGCGCGCATTCCCGCGCCCCTGCTCGGCATCGTGCCGCGCCTCGAACAAGCGACCGCCGCCAACGCGGCCCGATTCATCGATCTCGCGGGACTGCCGGGCTGGCCGTCGACGCGGGCTCCGTAACACCCAAGCTGAAGGACTACCATGAATGCTCCCCATACCGTCGCCCTGCACCGCCCGACCGCCATCAAGGAACGGCTTGACGCCACCTGGCCGCTGGCCGACGTGCTGGCCCTGTTCGAACTGCCGTTCAACGACCTGATGTTCCGCGCCCAGGAAGCGCACCGCGCCCACTTCCCGGACGGCGACGTCGAACTGGCGACCCTGCTGTCGATCAAGACCGGCGGCTGCGAGGAAGACTGCGGCTACTGCCCGCAGGCGGCGCGCTACGACACCGGCGTCGAAGCGAAGAAGATCCTGGATATCGACACCGTGCTCGATGCCGCGCGCCAGGCGAAAGCCAACGGCGCCACCCGCTTCTGCATGGGCGCCGCCTGGCGCAGCCCGAAAGAGCGCGACATGGCCAAGGTCGAAGAGATGGTGCGCGAAGTAAAGGCGCTGGGCATGGAAACCTGCGCCACGCTGGGCATGCTCGAAGAGGGCCAGGCCGAACAGCTGAAAAACGCCGGCCTCGATTTTTATAACCACAACATCGACACCGCGCCGGACTTCTATAACAACGTGATCTCGACCCGCGAATACCAGGATCGCCTCGATACCCTGGGCCGCGTACGCCAGGCCGGGCTGAAGGTTTGCTGCGGCGGCATCGTCGGCATGGGCGAGACGCGCGAGCAGCGCGCCGGTTTGCTGGCGCAGCTGGCGAACCTGAATCCGTATCCGGAGTCCGTCCCGGTGAACCACCTGGTGCAGGTCGAGGGCACGCCGCTGCACGGCCTCGATCCGCTCGATCCGCTCGAATTCGTGCGCACCATCGCGGTCGCGCGCATCACCATGCCGCAGGCGCGCGTGCGCCTGTCAGCCGGCCGGCGCCAGCTGGGCGAAGCCGTGCAGGCGATGTGCTTCATGGCCGGCGCGAATTCGATTTTCTACGGCGACAAGCTGCTCACCACGGGCAATCCGGAAGCCGAGGACGACCGCGCGCTGCTGGCGAAACTGGGCCTGAAGACCCGTTCGGCCACGCTGGAATCGGCGCCGAAAGAAGCTTGCGGCTGCTGAGCATTCATTCGACAAACACTAATAATTAAGCGAGACCACACGCATGTTCACCAAAATCCTCATCGCCAACCGTGGCGAAATCGCCTGCCGTGTCGCCGCCACCGCGCGCCGCATGGGTATCCGCACCGTCGCCGTGTATTCGGAAGCGGACGCCGGGTCGAAGCATGTTGCGGTCTGCGATGAGGCAGTGGCGATCGGGCCGGCCGCGGCCAAGGAAAGCTATCTGCGCGGCGAGAAGATCATCGAGGTGGCGCTCGCCACCGGCGCCCAGGCGATCCACCCGGGCTATGGCTTCCTGTCCGAGAACGCGGAATTCGCCGAAGCCTGCGCGCGCGCCGGCCTGGTCTTCATCGGCCCGCCGGGTTCCTCGATGCGCGCCATGGGCTCGAAATCGGCCGCCAAGCAGTTGATGGAAGGCGCCAACGTGCCGCTGGTGCCGGGCTACCACGGCGAGAACCAGGATCCGGAATTCCTGCGCCAGCAGGCCGACCGCATCGGCTATCCGGTGCTGCTCAAGGCGAGCGCCGGCGGCGGCGGCAAGGGCATGCGCGTGGTCGAGCGCAGCGAGGACTTCGTCGCCGCGCTCGGCTCCTGCAAGCGCGAGGCGATCAGTTCCTTCGGCGACGACAAGGTGCTGGTCGAAAAATACCTGACCCGTCCGCGCCACATCGAGATCCAGGTATTCGCCGACACGCTCGGCAACTGCGTCTACCTGCACGAGCGCGACTGCTCGGTGCAGCGCCGCCACCAGAAGGTGCTGGAAGAAGCGCCGGCGCCGGGCATGACGCTCGATCGCCGCGCGGCGATGGGCGAAGCGGCGGTGAATGCGGCGCGCGCCGTCGGCTATGTCGGCGCCGGCACCGTCGAATTCATCGCCAACCAGGACGGTTCGTTCTACTTCATGGAGATGAACACGCGCCTGCAGGTGGAACACCCGGTCACCGAAATGATCACCGGTACTGACCTGGTCGAATGGCAGCTGCGCGTGGCCGCCGGCCAGCCGCTGCCGAAAAAACAATCGGAACTGGCGATCCACGGCCATGCGATCGAGGCGCGCATCTATGCCGAGAATCCCGAGAAGGGCTTCCTGCCGTCGATCGGCACGCTGCGCCACATGGACACGCCAGCCGCCGTGAATTTCGAGCTGGGCGGCGTGGCCGGTGCGACGGGTACCGAACCGGCCGCCGTGCGCATCGATTCCGGCGTGCGCGAAGGCGATGCGATTTCTCCGTTCTACGATCCGATGATCGCGAAACTCATCGTCTGGGGCGTGGATCGCACGCAAGCGCTGGCGCGCCTGTCGCAGGCCCTGGCCGAATTTCAGATCGTCGGCCTGGCGACGAATATCGCCTTCTTGAAACGCCTGGTTGAGGGCGAAGCGTTTTCGACGGCCGATCTCGACACCGGTCTCATCGAGCGCAATGGCGCGACCCTGTTCCCGCCCTCGAAGGCGGCGTCGCCTGGCGCGCTGGCGCTGGCGGCGGTGGCGCTGATCGAAGCGGAAAAGCGCCAATCGGCCGGCGCCTCCGCGAACGCGGCCGACCCATGGGGCCAGGCGCAGGGCTGGCGCCTGAACGGCGACTACCGCCGCGTGCTCTCCTTTGGCGACGAGTACGCAGCCACGCTTCCGGGCGGTGCCTACCAGGTCGGCGTGGTGTACCACCCGCAGGGCTGGGAACTCGAGATCGACGGCCTCAAGCAGCCATTGACCGTCAGCGGCCATGACGGCGCGACGCTGTCGGTGCGCCTGGGCGAGCAGTCGATGCACGGCGCCGTGCGCCGCGACGGCGACCTGTTCCACGTGTTCACGAACGGCGAACACCACACGCTGGCCTACAACGACCCGATGGCCCATGCCGGCGAAGCCGAAGCCGCCGGTGGCCGTCTGACCGCGCCGATGCCGGGCAAGGTCGTGGCCGTCATGGTCGAGGGCGGCCAGACGGTGAAAAAGGGAGAGGCGCTGGTCATCATGGAAGCGATGAAGATGGAGCACACCATCGCCGCGCCGAGCGACGGCCTGGTCGAAGAGGTGCTGTATGCGGTGGGCGACCAGGTCGCGGACGGGGCGCCGCTGCTGGCCTTCAAGGCTGCCTGATGCGCGTGCTGCTGTACCGCGGCGACGGCCAGATTGCGGCCTGGGCCGAGGGTCTGGCGCGCGCCATGCCGGGCGTGCAGACGCTCGGCTGGCAGGAGGGCGAGCAGCTCGGCGCCTGCAACTACGCGGTGCTGTGGAACCCCTCGCATGGCCTGCTGGCCCAGCTCGCGCAAGCGGCGCAACTGAAGGCGATCTTCCTGATGGGCGCCGGTGCCGACACCATCCTGAAATTCGGCGACGCCCTACCCAGCGCGCCGATCGTGCGCCTGGGCGACACCGGCATGGCGGTGCAGATGGCGGAATATGTCGCCCATGCGACGCTGCGCTACTTCCGCCGCTTCGACGAATACGAGCAGCAGGCCAGGCACGGCCTGTGGTCGCCGCTGCCGGTCTACGCCAAGGAAGAGTTTACGGTGGGCGTGATGGGCCTCGGCAAGCTGGGACTGCGCGTGGTGGAGACCATGCGCGCCTTCGAGTTTCCAGTGCGCGGCTGGAGCCGCACGCCGAAAGAGCTACATGGCGTCGACTGCTTCGCCGGCATGGAACAGCTCGACGATTTTTTGCGCGGCACACGGGTGCTGGTCTCGCTGCTGCCGCTCACAAGCGAAACCAACAACCTGCTCGACCGCCGGCGCTTGTCCACCCTGCCGCAAGGCGCGTATGTGATCAACGTCGCGCGCGGCGCGCAGCTGGCCGAGCCGGATTTGTTGACCCTGATCCGCAGCGGCCACATCGCCGGCGCCACGCTCGACGTGTTCCGCAACGAGCCGCTGCCGGCGCCGCACCCGTTCTGGGACGAGCCGCGCATCACGATCACGCCGCACATCTCGGCGCTGACGGTACGGAGCGAGGCGGTGCGCCAGATCGCCGATAAAATCGCCGCCTTCGAGGCGGATCAACCGGTGGACGATATCGTCGACCGCAACCTGGGATACTGAGATGAACAGCCACACTAGCCTGCCCAAGAAGGTCAAACTGGTCGAAGTCGGTCCGCGCGACGGCCTGCAGAACGAAAAGGAAACCATCAGCGCCGAGGTGAAGATCGAGCTGGTCGACCGCCTCTCGCGCGCGGGTTTCAGCAATGTCGAAGCGGCGTCCTTCGTGTCGCCGAAATGGGTGCCGCAGATGGCCACCAGCAGCGAAGTCATGGCGAAGATCACGCGCCTGCCCGGCACCATCTATTCGGCGCTGACGCCGAACATGCAGGGGTTCGAGGCAGCGCTGGCGGCCAAGGCGGATGAAGTCGTTATCTTCGGCTCGGCCTCGGAAGCCTTTTCGCAAAAGAACATCAACTGCTCGATCGCGGAATCGATCGCGCGCTTCGAGCCAGTGGCGAAAGCGGCCAAGGCGAACGGTTTGCGCCTGCGCGGCAGCATCAGCACCGCCTTTGGCTGCCCCTACCAGGGCGAGGTGCCTTTGGACGCCGTGGCCGACGTAGTGCGCCGCATGCGCGACCTCGGCTGCGACGAGATCGACATCGCCGACACCATCGGCGTCTCGACCGCGCGCAAGACGCAAGAGGTGATGCTGGCAGCGGCGCGCGAATTCCCGTTGCAACAACTGTCCGGCCACTTCCACGACACCTATGGCCAGGCGCTGGCGAACATCTACGCCAGCCTGGAAGTCGGCGTGCAGATTTTCCACTCGTCGGTCTCGGGCCTGGGCGGCTGCCCATATGCCAAGGGCGCGACCGGGAACGTGGCAACCGAAGACGTGCTGTACCTGCTGCACGGCCTCGGCATCGAGACCGGGATCGACCTCGACCAGGTGGTGGACGCCGGCCAGTTCATCTCGCAGCAGCTCGGCCGCAAAGGCGCCAGCCGCGCGGGGAATGCGCTCGCCGCCAAGCGCTTGGGCTGAACCATCGGCATCGTCGCGAATCGAACGTAGCATGGGCGGCTCTGCCGTCCACGCGTGATCATCGGCGATCCGAATCCGGCTTTGTAAACGAAAAAAGCCGACAACTGATGTTGTCGGCTTTTCTCTTCATACTGGTCGGAGTACAAGGATTCGAACCTTGGACCCCCTGGTCCCAAACCAGGTGCGCTACCGGGCTGCGCTACACTCCGAAGACACGCATCATAGCGGTTGAGATTCCTTTGGTCAAGGTCGGGTTTTCATTTTGTGGATTTTTCGTGCAGCGGGAGCGCGAATGGTGAGATCGACAAGCGCGGACAGCCTGGCCTTTGCGGCCGATGCCGGCGCCACGCACCGGCGCATCGCGGCCGGTGTCGCGCTGTCGCTGCTGCTGCATGTGCTGGTGCTGGGCATGCAGCGCGGCAGCGTGCAGCGGGAACCCGCAGCGGCGCCGCGTCCGCTCGCCGTGCGCCTGCGTCCGCCGCCAGCGCCGCGGGTCGAAGCAGCGCCGCCGCCTGCTGCTCCGGCCGCGCAGCCTGCGCGCCGCGTGCGCAAAACGGCGCGGCCCGTGATCGCCGTCGATCCGGCGCCGACACCGGCGCAACCCGATCCGTTCACCGTGGAGCAAACCCCGCAAGCTGCGCCGGAATCGGAATCGGAATCGGAACCGGAAACGCCACGCTTCGACCGCGAGGGCGCACGCCGGATGGCGCGCTCGCTGGCCAATATCCGCGATCCGGCGAAAGAAGGTACGGCGATCGGCCAGTTCCCCGATCCCCCTTTGAAAACGGAAACCCGCGCCGCGCGCGCGATCGGGGCGGCCAAGCGCCGCAATTGCAAGGACGGCATTCCCGGCGGGCTGTTGGCGCCGCTGATCCTGTTGGCGGACAAGAAGGATAGCGGGTGCAAGTGGTGACCTCCAGCCTAGCGCGTGGACTCGGGAGTCGACCCTACATCCGTGGCCGGCGTGGATCATTCTCCCTTGATCTGCAAGGCGCGCTCGTACAAGGCGTTCTTCTTGCGCCCGGTAATCTGCGCGGTCAGGTTCGCCGCCTGCTTGACGCTGCATTCGCTCAATAAAATGTTCAGGATGCGTTCGGCCTCGGCATCCTGGGCATCGGTCTCGATGCTCGCGCCTTCGACCAGCACCACGAATTCGCCGCGCTCGCGGTGCTGGTCGGCTTTCACCCAGGCCAGCGCTTCGTGCAGCGGGCAGCGGTGCACCTCTTCGAACAGTTTCGTGAGTTCGCGCGCGAACACCACCTGGCGCGTCCCTTCGAACACGGCCATCAAGCCTTCGACGCAATCGACGATGCGGTGCGGCGCCTCGTAGATGACGAGGGTGGCCGGTTCGCGCACCAGTTCCTGCAAGGCCGCTTCGCGCTGCTTGGCCTTGGCGGGTAAAAAGCCGACAAAATTGAAACGGTCGTTGACCAGGCCGGAGGCGGACAGGGCGGTGACCGAGGCCGAGGCGCCCGGCAGCGGCAGCACGCGCAGGCCGGCTTCCCGCACGGCGTCGACGATGCGCGCGCCGGGATCGGAGACGGCGGGGGTGCCGGCGTCCGACACCAGGGCCACGCGCTCGCCGGCGCGCAGGCGTGCCACCAGTTTGTCGGCCGCTTCGCGCTCGTTATGCTGATGCGCCGCGACCATCTGCTTGTTCAAGCCGTAACGGGTGAGCAGGGCGCCGGTTTTGCGGGTATCCTCGCAGGCGACCACGTCGGCCAGCGCCAGCAGGTGCAGCGCGCGCAGCGTGATGTCGGTGGCGTTCCCGATGGGAGTGGCCACCACATATAAAGTTGCTGTAGGATAAGACTGTTGAGCTGCCTCGGCCATCACGGGGAGCTGGGCGATATCGATGGACTGGTTGTCGGTCATGTTGGAGGAGTCGGTGCTCATGAAAAGTCTTACATTCAATCTTGTGAAGGGCCTGCTGGCCGCCGCTGCCGCGACCCTGGCCGCGGGCTGTACTTCACCCATGCCGCCCGATCTGGGGTGCGGCGTACCGGGCGGATTGTGCGCGCCCCTTGAACCAAACACAAGGGCGCGCACCGAGGAGCCGGTCTCGCCGCCGCCAGCGCCGCGGCCGGCCGAATCGGAAACCCGGACGTCGCCGGTGGAACTGTATCCGGGCACGGGCACGCCGCAAGCACAGTCTCAACCGGCCGGCGGCACGGCGCGCATCGCCCTGCTGCTGCCGCTGCAGTCGCCCGGCCTGGGCCAGGCCGCCGAAGCCGTGCGCGCGGGTTTTCTCGCCGGCCACGAACGCGACCGCGCCGGGATCGAGGTCGACGTCATTCCCAGCGGAGATTCCCCTGAATCGACCTTGCAGGCCTATGCCCGCGCCGTCGGGCAGAACGACATCGTCGTCGGCCCGCTGGCACGCTCGAGCGTAGCCGCCCTGATTGCCGGCAATGTGGTGACAAAACCGACGCTGGCATTGAACCACCCCCAAACGGATCGTCCGCTGCCGCCGCAACTGCTGGTGGTGGGCCTGTCGCTGGAAGAAGAAGCGCGGCAAGTGGCCGACTGGGCCGCGCAGGAACACCCGAGCGGACGCGCCCTGGTGCTGGGCGGCAAAGCGGCCTGGCAACAGCGCGCCGCCGGCGCCTTCACCGCACGCTGGGCGCGTCTGGGCCACAACAACGCGAGCGTCGAACTGCCGATCGTCGACGGCTATGTCGACGCCAACGCGCTGGCGGAACTGCGCTCGCGCATGGAGATCGACCGTCCCCAGCTGGTCTTCGCCGCGCTCGACGCCGGCGCCCTGCGCCAGGTACGCAGCGCCCTCGGCACCTCGCTGCCGACCTATGCGATCTCGGCCGCCAATCCGGGCCGTTCTCCCGGTTTGTCGGTGCCGGAACTGGACGGCGTGCGCCTGGTCGACCTGCCCTGGACGGTGCAGCCGGATCATCCGCAAGTGATGGTCTACCCGCGCCCGGTCGAGGCCGAATCGCTCGACATGCAGCGTTTATATGCGCTCGGTATCGACGCCTTCCAGGTGGCGCGCACGCTGGCGCAGCGGCCGGGCACGGGGTTCGAGCTCGATGGCGTCACCGGGCGCCTGACGGTGCGCCAGGAAAATGGCGCCTGGTCGCTGCGGCGCATGGAAGCGGCCGCCGTCTACCGCGACGGCATCGGCTACGAAGCGGTTGCCGGAAAATGAGATGGGTTCGCACCTGTCCGAGAAGCAGGCGCAAGGCCGCGACTGGGAGCAGACGGCGCTGCGCTACCTGCGCCGCCATGGCCTGACCCTGGTCGAAGCGAATTTCACCTGTAAAGGCGGAGAAATCGACCTGATCATGCGCGACGGCGAGTCGCTCGTCTTCGTCGAAGTGCGCCAGCGCGCCGACCGCCGCCACGGCGGAGCCGCCGCCAGCATCACCCCCAACAAAATTCGCAGGTTGATCAGGGCCGCCCAGGTCTACCTGCAGCGCCTGCCGACATTGCCGCCCTGCCGCTTCGACGTCGTCGCCATCGACGGCGAGGAACTCGACTGGCTGCGCGACGCGATTCAGGTCTGAGCATCCGCCGCCTACTTTGTAAGCAAACTTTACGTTGCTTTGCCGCCCGCACTCCCTACTGCACTATAATCTTCGGCTATGAATACTCAACGCATCCTCGCGCACTTCCAGGAGAGCGCCGATTTGAAACTGAAGTCGGCCGCGGCTCTGTCGCAACCTATTTCGCAGGCGATCGAACTGATGTTCGGCGCCCTGTCCAACGGCAACAAGATCCTGGCCTGCGGTAACGGCGGTTCCGCCGCCGACTGCCAGCACTTCGCTGCCGAGCTGGTCGGCCGTTTCGAGCGCGAGCGCTTTCCGCTGCCCGCCATCGCCCTGACCACCGACACCTCGATCCTGACGGCCGTCGCCAACGATTACAGCTACCGCGAGATCTTCTCGAAGCAGGTGCAGGCCTTCGGCCAGGCCGGCGACATCCTGCTGGCGATCTCGACCTCGGGCAATTCGGGCAACGTGCTGGCCGCCGTTGAAGCGGCGCTCGAGCGCGAAATGCGCATCGTCGCCTTCACCGGCAAGGATGGCGGCGCGCTGGCGAAATTGCTGACCGACGCCGACGTCCACATCAACGTGGCCCACAGCCGCACCGCGCGTATCCAGGAAGTCCACCTGGTCGCGATTCACGCTATTTGCGACGGCATCGACGTCGCGCTATTCGGAGGAGACGAGAATGAATAAACCCGGCCTGAAGGGCTCCCTGGCGAAAGCCGTCCTGTGCGTGTCTCTGCTCGGCGCGCTGCAGGGCTGCGTGCCGCTGGTCGTGGGCGGCGCCGCCATGGGTGCGGCCGCCACCATGGACCGGCGCACGCTGGGCGCGCAGACCGAGGACAAGTCGATCACGGTCAAGGCCGAGGTGCAGGTGCCGAAGATCGTCGGCAGCGCCGGCCACGTCAACATCGCCAGTTTTAATCGCAAGGTGCTGCTGACCGGCGAAGTGCGCGACGAGGCGATGAAGGCCGCCGTCGAACGCGAAGTGCGCGGCATCGAGAACGTCGTCACCGTGATCAACGAACTGGTCGTCGCCGGCCCGTCGAGCTATACCTCGCGCTCGTCGGACGCGCTCATCACCGCCAACGTCAAGGGCAGCCTGGTCGAAATGAAGACGATCTCGGCGACCTCGTTCAAAGTGGTCACCGAACGCGGCACCGTCTACCTGATGGGCCGCGTGACCCAGCGCGAAGGCGACCTGGGCGCGAACATCGCGAAGAGCGTCGCCGGCGTGCAGCGTGTCGTGAAGATTTTCGAGTACATCACTGAAGAAGAACTGCGCACCCAGTATCCGAAGAGTTCGTCGGTCGCCCTGTAATCCAGGCGGAGCCATGGGCTCCGCTTTTTTTATCCGTGCCATGACTGCTAGTAAAACATCTTCCTGGATCAAGCCTGCCGCCATCGGCGCGCTCGTGCTGGCGCTGGCGGGCGGCGGCTACACCCTGTTTGCGCGCGGCGAACAGGCGCCGCAAGTCACCTTCATCAGCATCGCCGGCGACAAGATCGATACCGCCAAACTGCGCGGTAAAGTGGTCATGGTGAATTTCTGGGCGACTTCGTGCACGACCTGCGTGAAGGAAATGCCGGCCATGGTCGACACCTACAACAAGTTCAAGGATCAAGGCCTGGAATTCGTTGCGGTGGCCATGCAGTACGACCCGCCGAACTACGTGCTGAACTTTACCGAAACGCGCAAGCTGCCCTTCATCGTCGCCCTCGATGCCGGCGGCGACATCGCCAAATCCTTCGGCGACGTCACCCTGACGCCGACCACCTTCGTCATCGGTAAGGACGGCACCATCCTCAAGCGCTACGTCGGCGAACCGGATTTCACGCAGGTACACGCCCTGCTGCAAAAGGCGCTGGCCGCCGGTTGAAGCCCACGTCGGCCGTGCTCGCCTTGCCGTGATGACGATCTGTCATTACACTGGCCCGTATGCATGGCAGGGCGCACCGGGCGGCGCGAATGCTACAGCACGCCTGACTTAGCTCAAGCCCGCGACGCCGGAACCGGCCAAGCTTGATGCATTCGCAGGCACGCTGTCGCGGCCATGCGCGCAAAGGAGATGCAATGCGTCACTTCATCCGCAGGATAGCCATGCTCGCCGCGCTGCTCGCGCTGGCGGCGTGCGCCGGGCCGCGGCCCAAGGCGCTGGCCGTGCTGCATTACCAGCACGTGGCCAACGCCCACGAAATCCGTTTCACCAATCCGATCGCGCTGTCGGCGGCGCTGTACCGCGTCGGCCATCTGTCGCCGGTCGATTCGGAAGGGTTCTGGGCTGTGTTCGTGCTGTGCAATGTCGACGTCACCGAAGGGGCGCGCCGCGGTTTTCATTACAATGTGAACCAGTTCCGGGTCAGCCACGAGGGCCGCGAGTTCGGCGGCCTGCCGCCCTACTCGCTGCGCTACCAGGGGCAGGTCGACCTGAACAACGCGGGCGACACCCTGCCGATCCTCGACGCCATCGCCGCCGAAATCCAGGAAGGGCCGCACGAGCAGATTTTTCATACCGGCTTTTATCCCGACCTGAACTACCGCTTCGCCATCTTCGTGCCGAAGGCGCTCGTCAACTACGCCGGAGAGGAATTGAAGCTGAGCTACAAGGGCCAGCCGGCGATCCTGGTGGGCAATGGCAAGCCGCCCTCGGACTTGCCGGCCGTCGGCGGCAGCGCGGGCGGCGTCGCAGCCGCGTGCGTGCCGCCTCTGCCTTAATTTTTCTTAACGTTTACTAGGATGCGTTAATTCTTTTAACGCTGGCGCCCAGGACTGCAGATTACGGCTGCCTAAGCTGGCCGATCACACTCGCTACCTTGGTGGTAATCACATCGATTGCCGGATTGTTCGCGCCGTGCGGCAAGATGACGTCGGCGTGGCGTTTGGTCGGCTCGATGAATTGCTTGTGCATCGGGCGCACCGTTTCCAGGTACTGGGCGACGATGCTTTCCATCGAGCGGCCGCGCTCGGCGATGTCGCGCTGCATGCGGCGAATAAAACGCACGTCGGCGGCGGTGTCGACGAAAATCTTCAGCGACATCATCTTGCGCAGATCCGCGTCGTACAGGGCAAATAAACCCTCGATCACGATGACCGGCGCCGGTTTTACAGGGATGGTTTTGTTCGAGCGGTTGTCGATCGTGAAATCGTACTCCGGCATCTCGATCGCTTCGCCATTGCGCAGCGCGCGCACGTGCTCGACCAGCAATGGCCAGTCGAAGGCTTGCGGATGGTCGTAGTTCTGCTTGCGGCGCACTTCGGGGGTGAGGTCGGACTGGTCGCGGTAGTAATCGTCCTGCATCACCACCGACACCATCTCGGCGCCGAACGAGGCCAGTACTTGCTGGGTCACCGTCGACTTGCCGCTGCCGCTGCCGCCGGCAACACCAATGACGAACGGCTGATAGGAAATCGCATTCATCCCCGCATGATACCGGAGCGGCGCGCGAACCGACAGTGCGCTACGCCGCGCTCCGGCGCCGAGACCGGGTTTTCCCGGCTACTGCGGCTTATTTCGGGTACAGGATCATCTGGGTGCAACGGAACAGGGCGATGGTCTTGCCGTTGGACTTGTCCGTCACCTTCACATCCCAGACCTGGGTCGTGCGTCCGCCATGCACCAGGCTGGCCACGGCCATGATTGTGCCTTCGCGTGCGGTGCTGAAATGGTTCGATTTCAGTTCGATCGTCGTGAAACTCTGGGCGCCTTCGGGCAGGCTGGCGATGCAGGCGTAGCCGGCGGCCGTATCGGCCAGCGTCACTACGCTGCCGGCGTGCAGGTAGCCGTTCGGCGCCAGGTGGTGCGGCTTGATCGGCAATTGCGCGGTCAGGGTCTGGTGCCCGACTTCCAGGATCTCGATGCCGAGGTAGCCGGGCAGCGTGCCGACGCCGCGTTGATTGAAGGCTTCTAGGGTAGGTGCGGTCATGTCGATGAGTGACGAGTGGTGGACTTCATATCGTACACCGGGTGGCTGCGGCTTGCCGGGGGTGCCAACACGGCGCGTATGTCCGCGTGGGCATGCCCGGTGAAACCGTGGGCGAGGCCATCGGCCTCGCCCACCCCTACGGCGCCTCCCGGTCAGGCGCGGCGCTTGGGCTTACTGGCATGTCCCCCCTGCCGCTTGCGCGTGGCGGCATTCTGCTGCTGCAGCAACGAATCGACCCGCTCCGAGGCTTCGCGCGCCAATTGCTGGGCTTCCTCGATACTCGGGAAATATTCCGGTGCGCGATAGCCGAGCCAGGCATAGGCCGAATACATGCGGCAGGTGTCTTCGACTTCCTGCAGGTTTTTCCAGAACAGGCCTTCCGGATGCGGTGTCAATTTGGACACCTTTTTCTTGGCCAGCGCCAGGGCCCAGTGTTCCCAGGCGCTTTGCAGCATCGGCACCCGGCTCGAGATCGGCACCAGGGAGAGCATGAATTTCTCGGCCACCGTCAGATCCAGGGTGTCGAGCCATTCGGCGCGCTCGTTCTGGTCTTCGGTGATGCGCGGATAGAAGAAGCCGTCCGGCACGTCGATGTTGTGCACGAAGCGGCGCAGCAGTTTGACTAAAGAGGTCTCGCCGGTCACCGAGGAAATCCGGTGCAGCTGTTCCAGTGAGGGGGCGACGGCGAAGCCGGTGGCCGGCACCGGCGGAATCTTTTCCTTCATCAGGGCGCGCATGACTTCGTGGGTGTCGTCGTCGTAGCCGGCGACAAACCCTTCTTCGTGCACGCCGTAGCGCCCGGCGCGTCCGGCGATCTGTTTCGCCAGTGCCGCCGAAATCTCTTCTTCCTCGACACCGTTGTATTTCACCGCCGTCGTCATCACGATGCGCGCGATCGGCATATTCAGGCCCATGGCGAGGGCGTCGGTGCCGACCACGATGTCGGCCTGTCCCTCTCTGAAACGCTCGGCCTGGGCGCGGCGCACCTCGGGCGAAAGGTTGCCGTAGACGGTGGCGACCGATAGGCCCTTCTCGGTGATCATGTCGCGCCACATCAGCACGTCGCGTCGGGAAAAGGCGATGACGGCGTCGCCGCGGCGCAGGTTCGACAGTTTGCGCACCGGCCCCGGCTCCATCGCCAGCGGCGCCATGCGTTTTAATACGTGGACTTCCAGCGGCACTTCCAGCCGTTCGGCCAGGGCCTCGATGGCGCGCCGCGCTTCCGGGGCGCCGACCAGGTACACCGTCGATGCCGGCGCGCCGCAGACGGCGGCGGTCCAGGCGGCGCCGCGGTCGCGGTCGGCCAGCATCTGGATTTCGTCGATCACGGCGACTTCGATCGGCGTTTTACTGTCGAGCATTTCGACCGTGCTGGCGACGTGGGTACTGCCCTCCACCACGCGCCGCTCCTCGCCCGTAATTAAACTTACCTTGATCGGCTCGCCGTGCGGACGCGCCGCCTGCAGGCGCTCGTAGTTTTCCAGCGCCAGCAGGCGCAGCGGAGCCAGGTAGGCGCCGCTCTTCGCCTTCGCCAGCGCTTCCATCGCGCGGTGGGTCTTACCGGAATTCGTCGGCCCCAGCAGCGCGATGAATTTTCTCTGCATGCGGCTGGCCACCTCGAACGATTCCGGGTACTCGGCCAGGTTGATGCTTTCCTTGGTGCGGGCGGCGTGGCGCTCTTCCTGCTCGCGCTCGATCGCATGCTCGACGCGCTGGCGGATGCGCTCGAACACATACTCGGCCGGCTCCGAGGTTTCCAGTTCGTCCAGCACGCCGAGGAAAACGCGCGGGTCGAAGCCGGCATCGTCGGCCTGCTCGGCGATGTCGCGCACGAACTCCTCGGCGTCGAGCTGCAGTTCGGCCAGGGCTTTATCTCCGGTGCGCTCCTCGATCAGCGCGCGCCGCGCGATCAAGTCCATCTTGCGCCATTTACTCGGTTTGGCCAGCACGCCGCGCGCGGGCACCAGGGCGTAGGGCACGCGCAAGCCCTCGTAGCGCACTTCGCCGGAAAAGCGCAGGAACACCCGCCCTTCCATTTTGACCAGTTCGATGCCGCGCGCGGCCAGGTCGAGTTCGCGCTCGAGGAAGGCGTCGTCGCCGCCCGTGTCGTTGTTGTTATCGGAAGCGTCGTTGCGTGGATGGCTCATGTTGGGGGAGATGATGTCTGGTTGTTATCACTATAGCGCGCTTGGCCCGAAGCCCCGGTTCCAGAACACGGAGACGCTGCCGTCGGAAAGTTGGCGATTCGTCCGGAAGTGTGTCCCGCTATCGACAAAACTTTGACCGGAGGGGCTGCGAAAGCAGAATGTTATTTTCCTGAAAGAAATTTTCAACTATAGTCTGACGCTCCCCATCACTTACTTTTACCCGCGTCCCGCCACCCGGAAGTACCGCCCATATGAAAAATAACAGGATCGGACTGATTCTCGTCGGCTCCATGCTGGCGGTGATCGCAGTGGTCGTGACGCTGCTGCTCCAGCGCCAGCAGACCGAACACGCCGAACAGGTACGCGTGCAAGGCCTGGGCATGGTGCGCTCGCTGGCCGCGCTGCCGGTGGCCGTGCTGGTGCCGGGCAAGGGCCAGCCGGGGGTGCTCGATTCGATCCTGGCCTACCGCGACAATCCCGATTTCGCCTACGCCGCAGTCAGTCAGGACAATGGCCGCAACCTGGCCGAAGTGGCCAGCGCCGGCGCCCTGGTGCCGCCGCCGGCTGTGCTGGCATTGACCGGCTTCGCCGAACGCCAGGTTGCCGCCGACCAGAACCGGCGCGCGATCCGCGAATTCTATGGGCCGTTGGCCAGCGCCGACGAGAAACTACAGGTACGCATCGGCTATTTCGAGCCACGTTCCCCTTTCAATATGAAGGATCTGCCCTTCTACGCGCTGATCGCGCTGGCCATGTTCCTGCTGGTGCCGCTGATCTACCTGGTGATCAAGCGCGAGATGGCGCCGCTGGCCGCCCTCGGTGAGCAGCTGCGCACCGTGGCCGCCCAGAGCGGCGCCAGCCCGGCACTGGCAGCGGCAAGCGCCGACCCTGCCAACGCCGACAGCGATGCCGACGTGCGCGGCCTGGCCCATAAACTGAACCGCTACCTCGACCAGGCCAGCGCGCGCATCCGCGAACTGGAACAGGAAAGCGTGGCGAGCATGGCCAGCGGGCGCCTGCTCGAATACGGCAGCAACAAGATGCAGGCCGTGCTGCAATGCCTGCCCGACGGGCTATTGGTGCTGGATCCGGCCGGCGAAGTGACTTTCGCCACCGGCAAGATCGAGCCGCTGCTGGGCGTGCCGGTCGCCGAGGTGCTGTCGCAGCCGGTCGAGGCCTGGTGCCGCGACCCGGAATTGCGCGCGATGCTGGCACGATTCCGCAGCGCCGGCTTGGACACGCGCAGCCAGATGACGATCGAATTCAATCCGGCCGGCGTGCCCGACAAGCGATTATGGGCCACGGCCCAGGCCCTGCTCGGCCACTCGATGGGCTACGGCACCCTGGTCGTGCTGCGCGACGCCACCCGAGAGCACCTGGCGCGCCAGGCCGGCAACGATTTCGTCGCCCACGTGGCGCACGAGCTGAAATCGCCGCTGAACGTGATCGGCATGTATGGCGAGATGCTGGCCGACGCCGGCATCGACGATCCGGCCGTGCGCGTGGAAGCGATCAACGTGATCCAGGACGAGGTCGAGCGCATGAATTCGCTCGTCAACAACCTGCTCAACGTCAGCAAGCTGGAAATGGGCAGCATGCGTCCCGAGCGTCATCGTGTCAAACTCGACGATCTGTTGCGCGACGCCTTCCAGCAGGCCCGTTCGCGCGCCGAGAACAAGGGCATCCGCCTCGAGCTGCAGGTGGCGCGCGACCTGGCCGCGGTCTCGGTCGACAAGGATCTGTTCCGCATCGCCCTGAACAACCTGCTCAACAACGCCATCAAGTACAACCAGTCCGGCGGCAGCGTCGTGCTGGCGGCCGAGGAAGGCGATGCCGACGTCGTCATCGCCGTGCGCGACAGCGGCATCGGCATGACGCCGGAAGACCGCGAGCGCGTGACCGAGAAATTCTTCCGCGTGCGCGAAAGCGGCGCCGAACAACGCGGCGGCCATGGCCTCGGGCTGTACCTGACCAACCAGATCGTCGAGCTGCACCACGGCCGCCTGACGATCGACAGCGAGCTCGGACACGGCAGCGTGTTCTCGATCCACCTGAAAAAGATGCCGGCCCTGGTCGAAGGAGGCCAAGTCCTATGAACAAACGCACCATCCTGCTCGTCGACGACGAGCCGCACGTGATCCGCGTGCTGCGCCTGATGCTCGAACGCGAAGGCTACGAGGTCGCCAGCGCCAACGACGGTGCCGAGGCGCTTGCCAAGATGGACGCGCGCCGGCCCGACGTGATGGTCAGCGACATCCAGATGGCCGGCATGGACGGCCGCGAGTTGTGCCGCACCGCGCGCGCACGCTATCCGGACGAAACCTTTCCGATCTTCGTGATGACCTCGATGACGGCTTCGGGCGAGCGCGAATGGGTGCGCGCACTGGCCAATGTCGACTTCCTCGAAAAGCCGCTCAGCCCGCGCCAACTGGTCGCGCGCCTGGCCCAACACTTTGCAAGCGCCGCCGCGCAGGAGAACCACCATGCAGCTTGAGCTCCTCAACGACCTCGATTACACCCGCTACGCGCGCTGGCTGCGCCGCATCACCGGCGTCGAGCACGACTTCGCGGTCTGCCACGCCGACGGCGCGCCCGCCTGGGCGGCGCTGCCGGCAAGCGACATCGGCGCCTGGATCGGCGCCCAGTGCGCGGGCGGCTTCGCCTGGCCGGCGATCGGCGACGGCATGCAGCGCCACGACGCCGACGGCGTCACGATGCTCTACATGGCGATCCACGCCAAGAGCGGCCTGCTCGGCTACCTGGCGGTGCGGGTGGCGAACCTGGCCGAAGCCCCGGTCGCCTGGGACGTGCTGGCCGAGACTCTCGAGGACATCGGCGCCGGCATTGCCGACGAGGTCGCCGCCAAGCGCGAACTCGACAACATGGCGCTGGAACTGTCCGAGCGCTACGAGGAACTGCACCTGGTGTACGCCATCGACAAGCAGGTGCAGCAGCTCGAACCCGGCGCCGACCTGTTCCAGAAGCTGCTGCAAAGCTGGGCCGAGCACATGGATGCCGACGTCGCCGCCTTCGTGAAACCGGGCGAGGGCCTGTGCGTGCACGCCACGAACCTGTCGGCGCCGATCCACAACCTGGATCTGGTGCTGGTCGAGATGCGCGGCGATCTGTACCGCTTTACGCACTCGGCGCGCGCGCCGATCGTCATCAACGATGTCGATGATCCGCGCCGCGCTTATATCTTCACCGACCTGCCTTTCAAACTGCTGTGCTGCCCGGTGATCCACGACCGCAGCGTGGTGGCGATCCTGGTGCTGGCGAATCACCTGGAGAAACCCGATTTCTCGAACAGCGACCGCAAGCTCGGCGAACTGCTGGCGAACCAGCTCTCCGGCTTGTCGAAGATGTACGGCATGCTGGCCGAAACCCAGAAGTTCAACGACCAGATGGCGAACGCCCTGATCGAAGCGGTCGAGGCGAAAGACCCGTACACGCGCGGCCACTCCGAACGCGTGCACTACATCACGATGCAGATCGGCGCCGCCATGCACCTGGGTACGCGCGACACCGAGGATCTGTACTGGGGTTCGCTCCTGCACGACGTGGGCAAGATCGGCATTCCCGACGCGGTGCTGTGTAAACCAGGCCGCCTCACCGCCGACGAGTTCACGTTCATCAAAGTGCACCCGGAGCGCAGCTACGAGATCCTGCGCCACATCGACCGTTTGAAGGGTGCGGTGCCGGGCGCGCGCCACCACCAGGAAAAATACGACGGCACCGGCTACCCGCATGGCCTGAAGGGCAACGACATCCCGCTGCACGCGCGCATCATCGCGGTGGCCGACACCTACGATTCCATCACCAGCTCGCGCGCCTACCGCGCCGGACGCAGCCACGAAGTGGCGATGGCCGAGATCCGCCGCGTGGCCGGCAGCCAGCTCGACCCGGCCATCATCCGGGTCTTCGAAGAAGTCTGCGCCGCGGAGCCGGAATGGATCGCCCGTTTCAATATCGCGCGCGACGTGGAAGCCAGCGTCAAAGCCGCAGCCTAAATGAGCAATACCGTGAGCGACGCAGTCACCCGCAGCCGCATCGGCTCGATGACCTATCTGGCGCCGTCGATGGCGCTGGTGGCGAGCGACGCCATCGATGCGGTGGAAAACGCGATCGCCGAATGCATCACCCAGCACCAGGTCAGCATCGTGCTCGACCTGGGCAAGGTGCCGCTGCTGTCCGGGCGCGCGCTGGAACTGATGACGCGCGCCGCCAGCCGCCTGGGGGCGCTGGGCGGCTGGCTGAAGCTGGCCTATCCGAGTCCGCTGCTGCTCGACATCCTGCGCGTGACGGGCGTGGCCGACCAGGTGGCGCTGTACGACGCACCGGCCGCGCAAGCCAAGCCGGCACGCGCCGGCGGCCAGCTGAAACTGGGCGACATCCTGGTCGAACGCGGCATCGTCACCGCAGCCCAGGTGGCGGAAGCGGCGCGCCTGCAGGAGCAGACCGGCAAGCGCATGGGTTTCATCATGGTCGAGAAGAAGTGGCTTTCGGAGGCGGCCCTGTTCCAGGCGCTGGCCGAGCAGCTCGACCTGCCGTTCGTCAGCCTGCGCGCCGGACTGTACGATCCGGTGGCGGTGTCGCTGCTGGAACGCGATGTGGCGAAACGCCTGAACGTGATCCCGCTGTTCGTGGTCGAGAACACGCTGACGATCGCCACCGGTGAACCGCAGGCCGTGCACAGCATCGACGAGATCCGCGCCCGCACCGGCTGCCGCATCCGCGTGACGATGGCGCCGCCGCTTGATATCAACCGCGTGCGCGACGACGCCTACGGCGGCACGATGCCGGATTTTATCCACAGCGAGACCGACGACCTGGAGCTGGTGGAGAACCAGATCCCCGACGACTACACGCAGATCGACCAGATGGCCGGCGCCAGCCCGGTGATCAACATGGTCAATGCCGTGATCCAGCGCGCGATCCACGACAACGCCAGCGACATCCACATCGAAATCTCGCGCAATAAATCGCGCATTCGCCTGCGCATCGACGGCATCCTGTACGAGGTGATGTCGCCGCGCGTGGAACTGCATCCGGCGATCGTCTCGCGTCTGAAGGTGATGGCGCACCTGGACATCGCCGAACGGAGACTGCCGCAGGACGGCCGCATCCAGGTGATGACCCAGGGCCGCACGGTCGACCTGCGTTTTTCTTCGCTGCCCGGCATCTACGGCGAAAAGGTCGTGCTGCGCGTGCTCGACAAAAACCAGTCGATCCTCGACGTCGATAAACTCGGCATGAACGGCGGCGCGGTCGACACGTTCAAACGGCTGCTCGGGCGCAGCCATGGGCTGATCCTGGTGACCGGCCCCACCGGGAGCGGCAAGACCACCAGCCTGTACGCGGCGATCAACTACCTCAAAAGCATCGAGAAGAACATCGTCACGATCGAGGATCCGGTCGAATACCAGCTCGACATCATCAACCAGAACCAGGTAAACGATGCGATCGGGCTGACCTTCCCGAAGATCCTGAAACACGTGCTGCGCCAGGATCCGGACATCATCATGGTCGGCGAGGTGCGCGACCGCCAGACGGCGGAAATCGCGGTGCAGGCGGCGCTGACCGGGCACCTGGTGTTGACGACCCTGCACACCAACGACACCCTGGGCGCGGTCGCGCGCCTGGTCGAGATGGGGGTCGAGCCGTATTTGCTGTCCTCGGCCCTGATCGGCGTGATGGCGCAGCGCCTGGTGCGCCGCATCTGCCCCGGCTGCAAGACCAGCTACCTGGTGCCGCCAAGCGCGGCCAGCGCGTATGGCTACAAGGGCGACGGCAATTTGAAACTCCTGAAAGGGCGCGGCTGCCCGTCCTGCTACGACTCCGGCTACAAGGGCCGGCTCGGCATCTACGAGCTGCTGGAAGTGGGCCCGGAGCTGCAGCGCATGATCGTCGCCAACGCCAGCAAGGATGCGATGGCCCAGCACGTCGCCGCCAGCGGCCACCGCGACCTGTACGCCGACGGCATGGAGCGCGCTTTCGGCGGCGACACCACGCCCGAGGAAATCGCGCGCGTCGTGCATTCGCTGTAAGGATCGAAGATGGCACTCGAATGGGACGACCTGCCGGAAACGGCCAAGGCCAGCGCAGCGGCTGCAGCAGCCGCGCCGGCAGCGAACGCCGCGGCCGCGCGCAAGCCGGTATGGCGCCTGACGCGCGACGCGGGCATCGGCCCGGCCGACCGCATGCTCTTCACCGAACGCCTGACCCTGCTGCTGGAAACGGGTGTGCCCTTGCACGACGCCCTGCGCGCCCTGCACGAGCAGGCCGGCAAGCCGCGCCTGAAAGCCATCGTCGGCGAGGTCGCGGACGCCATCGTCGGCGGCCAGCGTTTTTCCGAAGCGCTGCACAAGCACCCGGAGCTGTTCCCGCCGACCTACATCAACCTGATCGGCGCCAGCGAGGAAGGCGGCTTCCTGCCCGAGGTGCTGGAACAGCTGGTCGAGATGGACGAAAAACAGGAGCGGCTGCGCAGCACGATCGTCTCCTCGTTGTCCTATCCCGGCTTCCTGATCGTGTTCTCGATCCTGGTGGTGGTGTTCATCCTGGTGGCCGTGTTCCCGAAATTCTCGACCATGTTCATGTCGATCTACGACGAGCTGCCGGTCACGACCAAGGTGTTCATCTTCGCCAGCGAGGTACTGACCAAGAACGGCATGCTCTTCGGCGTCGGCACGCTGGCACTGGCGGCGGGCGTCTTGCTGGGCGCGCGCCGCCCCGACGTGCGCGCCCGGGTCGACCGCATGAAGCTGCGCCTGCCGCTGGTGAAGGACATCTTCATCAAGATCTATCTGGTGCGCCTGATGCGGGTGATGGGCATCTCGCTCGAGCGCGGCGTGACCATCCTGGCCACGCTCGGCGCCTGCCGCAACGTGATTCCGAACGCCGAGTTCCAGCGCTTTATCGGCGAACTGGAAGCGCAGGTGACGGAAGGGCGCGGGATCGCCGCCGGCTTTAGAGACAGCGACCTGATCCCGG
Source organism: Massilia sp. Leaf139 (assembly GCF_001424165.1). Taxonomy (GTDB): domain Bacteria; phylum Pseudomonadota; class Gammaproteobacteria; order Burkholderiales; family Burkholderiaceae_D; genus Telluria. Next base: position 154,113 of record NZ_LMOJ01000023.1, on the reverse strand, counting down.
TCAGCGTCAAGCAGATGATCGACACCGGCGAACAGACCGGCACCCTGGGCCGCGTCATGGGCCGCGTCGCCGATTTTTACGAGCGCGACCTGACGCGCCAGTTGAACAGCCTGGCGAAGATGGCCGAACCGGTGATGTTGCTGGTGATGGGCATCCTGGTCGGGACGATCGTCACCTCGATCATTCTGCCTATTTTCAAAATGTCACGAGCTGTGCATTAAAAAACCACAATCGCCAAAAGTTAATGCGCCTCGGCAACAAATAGGGCGGTTGTTCATGTTACTCTTCGTTGCTACCTGTTAAGAATTTGCCGATCGGCAAATTTTCCTTAGCCAACCTCACAAAATGATGATGACCTCTACTCTCCGCCGCACCGCCGCCAAAGGCTTCACGCTGATCGAACTGCTGATCGTCGTGATCATCATCGCGATCCTGGCCGCGATCGCGATTCCACAGTTCTCGAACTCCTCGGGCGACGCCCAGGAATCGGCGTCTATCGCCAACCTGGCGACCATGCGTTCGGCCATCGAACTGTACCGCGTGCAGCACAACAATACCTACCCGTCGACCTTCGTCGCCGGCGCCCCTGCCGCACCGGCTTGCACCGGCGGCACCGCCGGCACCGGTGCGGTCAATACCGCCGCCGCCTTCACCGAGCAGCTGACCATGTTCTCGGATGCAGCAGGCCGCACCTGCAGTGTGAACGCGACTGGCTATATCTACGGCCCCTACCTGCGCGCGATTCCGGTGGAACCGATCACCAACGTGGCCACCGTCACCGTCGTCACCGCCACCGGCGACAACGCACCAGGCGCGGCGACGACCGGCTGGCGTTTCCTGAACACGACCGGCGCGCTGCAGATCAATACCACCCGCCTGGCGCGTGACGGCGTGACCGCCATGTCGACCAAATAAAGCGGTATTCGCCATCGTGCTGCGTCGTCCTGCCGTTCGGCATGCGGGTGTCACGTTGGCGGAAATGCTGGTCGTCATTGCCGTCGTCGGCATCGCGGCGGCCATCGCCATCCCCCCTGCTTCCCCCCTGCCGTCCGTTGCCGCCGAGGCCGCGGCGGCGGAAGTCGCGCGCGCCCTGCGCTTCGCCCAGCGCGAAGCGGTGCGCACCGGCACCTACCAGCAGGTCAGCGTGGATCCCGCCACCCAGGTGCTGCGGGTCTACCAGCCGAATGCGTCGAACGGCACCACCGCCACGCATCCGGTCGACAAACGCCCTTACGAAATCAGCTTTGCCGGAAACGCCATGCCGCGCGCAACGATCGTCAGCGCCGTCTTCAAGTACGACGGCGGCCCCACCACCAACTATGCGTCCTTCGATCCGGACGGCCTGCCCTCGTATATCGACTCGAGCAAGATCAGCCAGTTCTGGAGCTGGTTGGTGAACACGGTGGACACCGATCCGCTGAAGGAAGACGGCAAGATCACGATCCGCTACGGGAATGTGGAACGCGTGGTGCGCGTGGCGCCCGTTACCGGCCGGGTGACGTTTTGAAGGCTGCCGCCCGCCAGCATGGCTTCTCGCTGATGGAAGTCATGGTCGCCGTCGTCGTGCTGGCCGTCTGCGCCCTGCCGATGGCCGAGGCCATCCGCAACGGCTTGATGGCGTCGACGGTCGGGGCGGACAAGGCGCGCGAATTGCGCTGCATGAAAAGTACGATGGAAACCGTGCTGGCGGCCCCCTACCAGACCTTGTGGGATGCGGCCGTCAAGGACAACGGCGCCAGCTACGCGCTGCTCGACGACGCATCCTGCGCCGGTATCGGGCGCAGCTTGTCCATCACGCTGCAGGAATTCAGCGGATCGCAGCCCAAGGCGCCAGCCAGCGACAAGCGCGAATCGGCCCTGCTGCACATCACGGCGACCTCCAGCCAGGGCTACATCTTCACCACGATGGTGGCGCGATGAAGATCCGCACAGCGCTGCGGGAAGCGGGCATCAGCCTGGTCGAGCTGATGCTGGGCCTGGCCATCACCGCGCTCGTCATGGCGCCGCTGGTGCCGATGCTGCAAACGGCCGCCGCCAGCGCGCGTGTCGCCGGTGGCCGCAACGCACTCGAACGGGAGGCCGATTTCGCATTGGAGCGGATCGCGGCGCGCATCCGCGCCACCAAGCCGACGGCCGCCATCAAGGACAGGCCCAGCGACGAGTGGCTCAAGCCCGTCGTCTACAACGCCAGCAACGGCACCCTGTTCGAGCGCGAAGGCAAGGACAGCCACGTGCTGGCCGAATCGGTCAGCGCCTTCGAGATGCGCGCGTCGAACGTCGACGCCGAGCAGCCGCTGATCACGGTCAGCCTGAGCCTGGCGCAGGACGATGCCAGCACCACGGCCGTCACCACCGTGCGCATGGGAACCGAGCAATGACAGGCTTCCATGGACACGATCAACGCGGCATGCTGCTGGTGCCGGTGGCGCTGACGCTGGCCCTGGTCGGCACCCTCGCCTTTGCCATGACCCGCGACGGCGCCATGAATGCCGCGGCCGTCGACACCCAGTACCGGATCGAGGTGGCGCGCTATGCCGCGGCCAGCGGTGTGCAGGTCGCCAAGTGGCGCGCGGCCATGGGCGCCTGCAATGTCAACGCAGCGAAGTTCGGCACGCTCGCGGTGCCCGGCGGCAGCGTCACCGTCACCAATGCCAGCCTGTCGGGCGGCGTCCTCAGCGTCAGCCTGAAGGCAGAGGATGGGCGCCAGGGCGGAACGCAGCATACGGTGAAGGATCGCCGCATGCAGCTGTACGACTTCAGCACCAGGAACGCGACCATCATCGGCGCCGGCGACGACGACACCACCCTCGTACGCATCGGCAGCACCAGGATGGTCGATGCCACCTACATGGAGGCGACCGACGGCGCCGCGCATCCGCTGCTTGCCTTCAGGCTCCCGCCCGATGTGAACAGGTCGCTGATCGTCCAGGCCGACCTGAAGGTCACCAAGCAGTCCGGCAATTCGACCCAGCCGGGCCGGGCCCTCAGCGTGCACCGCGTCACCACTGCCTGGGAAGGCAGGGAAGCGACCTGGACGAACACGGGGAAAGGAGCGTGGACGACGCCCGGCGGCGACTACGCCGAGCCGGCGGTGGCGAGCGTGACCATCGATCCCGGCAGGGGCGCCGACAACGGCGCGTATTTCGTGCGCGTCGATCCGCTGGTGCAGGGCTGGGCCGACGCGTCCTTTCCGAACCACGGCATGCTGCTCAAACCCACCCGGCTGGTGAATGCGCTGTTCACCAGTTTTAACGGCGCCAACAAGCCCGAACTGATCGTGCGTTACTTCAAGCGCTGTACTTAACAACATCACAGGCCATGAAAACCACTGCCTCCCCTTTCAACGCGCTGTCCGGCGTCTGGTGCTGCCTCGACTTCGGCGCAGCGGAGCTGCGCGACTACGCCGCCCCCGTGATCACGCGCGAAACCCGGCGCGGCGTCGCCCTATTGAGCCTGGTCGCCCTGCTGTTCCTGGCGCTGGCCGCCGTCATGTCGGCCGTGTTCGACCTCGGCACCTCTTACACCTACACGTATGGCGTGTTGTGCCTGCTGGCGCTGCACATCTACCTGTCGAGCGCAAAAGTGGAACAACTGCGCGCCCTCTACCTGCTGGCGATGTTGCTGCTGGTGGTGTGCGGCTCCTCCCTGGTGCTGCTGGCGCAGCGCTCGGGCCACCTGCACGCGATGCTGCTGCTCTCCGTGGCCGTGTTGATCATGCTGGTGCCGGTCGTGCCCTGGGGCCTGCGTGAAGCGGCGCTGACCACCGGCGCCATCTACCTGATGTTCACCGCCTCTACTTACCTGAGCCGCTTCCGCTTCGCCGCGCTCGACCTGTGGGTGCTGCAATGCCTGATGCTGGTGGCGGCCGTGATTTCGCTGGCGCTGGTCGCGCGCGCGCTCGGCCTGCGCAAGCACGATCTGACCATGCGCTTTCACCTGGAACAGGCGCAGCGCGAACTGACCGAACTGGTCAACCGCGACCACCTGACCGGCTGCTGGAACCGGCGCCATATCGAGCGCGACTTCGACCGCGTGGTGGCGCACCACCATGACCAAGGCCGCGCCTGCTGGTTCGGCCTGTTCGACATCGACCGTTTTAAGTCGATCAACGACACCTTCGGCCACGGCTGCGGCGACGACGTGCTGCGCGCGGTGCAGGCGGCGTTCGGCGGCCTGGCGGGCGACGTCGAATACCTGGCGCGCCTGGGCGGCGACGAGTTCGCGCTGCTGATGTGCGGTGCCGACGTGCCGGCGCGGGTGGAAGCGGCGCTGGCATCGATCGCGCAGAACATGGCGTCTCCCCTGCCCTGCGGCGTGACGCCGACGGTCAGCCTGGGTCTGGTGCGGCTGCCGCTTGGGGGCGGCTTGCACTTCGACGGCGCCTATAAACTGGCCGACGAACTGCTGTACGAGGCCAAGCACGCGGGCGGGAATGCGATCCGCACCGGCGCGCCGGCACAGGCGGCGGCATGAAGAGCTGGCTCTCCGCACTGGTCAACAAGGGCGCCGCGCCGGCGCCGATCGGCCTCGATTTCGCCGCCCAGCGTCTAAATATGCTGCAAACGGCGCCCTCGCCGTCCGGCCCGGTCGTGCGCGCGGCCTTGTCGCTGCCGTATCCGCTCGAGCGCGCCCAGTTGCTGGCCGACCCGCGCCGTTTAAAAACCTTCGTGCGCGAGGCCTTGTCATCCGCCCCCTTCGCCGGGCGGCGCGTGGTGTCGGTGCTGGCGCCGAGCGAAGTGCGCATCCTGCCGCTGACGGTGCACGTGCCGGGCGGCCAGAGCGAACCGCAAGCCGTGGCCAAGGCGGTGCGCGAGCAGCTGGGCGGCGCGGCCACCGAATCGGTGGTCGACTACTACCAGGTGCGCAGTGTCGACGCGGCCGGTCCCGAAAAACAGGTGCTGGCGGCGGTGGCCGCCTCGGCCAGCGTGCTGGCCTACCTGGAAACCCTGCGCAGCGCCGGGCTGGAGCCGGTCGCGCTCGACATCGGCCCGGCCGCGATCGCACGCCTGCTGGCGGCGATGCAGGAAGACTTCGAGCAGTCGGTCTTGCTGATCAATTTCGGTGCCAGCAAAAGCTATCTGACCGTGATCTGGGGCCGGCGCCTGATGCTCGACCGCGAGATCGATTTCGGCGAGATGCAGCTGGTCGACCGCCTGTCGCGCGCGCTCGGGCTCTCCAGCGAGGTGGCGCTGGCGCTGCTGCGCGAACACGGCATCGGCACCCCGGCCGGCGCGCCGCATGGCGGCGGCGCCGCGCCCGACATCGGCCGCACCGTGCGCGAGATCCTGTACCAGGAATTCGCGGCGCTGGCCGAGGAGCTGGTGCGCACGCAGGTGTATGTTGCCTCGCGCACGCGCGGCAGTGCGATCAGCCGCGTCTACCTGAACGGCAGCGTGGCGCGCTACCGCCATATCCAGGAACGGGTCGAGGAACTGGTGCGCCTGCCGGTCGAGCTGCTGGATCCTTATAAAGCCTTCGGCGGCGCGCCGCTGTCGGCGCCGGTCGGCAGCGACACCCACGGCATCGCCCTGGCAGCCGGCCTGGCATTGCGCGGAGGCGCCCATGGCTGACATCGACATGATCCCGCGCAGCTACCGCGAGGGGCTGCGCGTACGGCGCACCTTGAGCGTCTACGGCGGCGTGCTGGCGCTGCTGCTGCTCGTCGGCGGCGGCGCCAGTGCGCTGCTGCGCTGGCGCCTGGCGGTGGAAACGCCGCTGCTGGAACAGCAGCGCGCAAGCTCGGGCCAGGCCGACACGATGCGCACCCGGCTGATTGCCGCGCAGGCACGCAAGGACGGCCTGTCGGGCAACGTCGCCGCCCTCTCCGCCCTGCGCGGCACGGGCGAAGTCGCGGCGCTGGGCGCCAGCCTGCAGGGCGCGCTCAACGACAAGGTCTGGTTCGAGCGGCTGCGCTTTGCGCGTACCCAGGAATTGCTGCAGGCGGCGCCGCCCGCCCCACTCCCGCCCGGCACTGTGCAGGCCCCGACCCCGAACGGCGCGCTGCAGGCCTGGCGCCTGGGCACGCAAATCGAGATCGGCGCGCAAGCCCAGGACAACAGCGCGATGACAGCCTTCCTCGGGGCGCTGGCCGCCGATCCGAATCTGGCCAACGTGCGCTTCCTGAACAGCAGCACGGCGGCGCAAGAGGACGGCAGCACCGTCGGCTTCAACGCCAGCGCCACCCTGGTCAAACGCGAGGACGCACGATGAACCCGACCCTGATCCGCAAGGCGGCCGCGCTGCCGGCGCGCCAGCTGCACCTGATGGGCGCGGGGCTGCTCCTGATCCTGGCCGCCGCGCTCTGGTTTTACGGCGTGCGCGCGCCGCTGGCCTCGCTGCGCGCCGTGCGCGCGGAAGCGGCGCAGCTGGCGCTGGCCGGCACCGACCCGCGCGCCCTGGCCACGCAACTGGCGGCGCTCGAAACCGAAACCGAGACCCTGGCCAAACGCCTCGGCGCCGCCCCCGCGCAAGCACCGGCGCAGGGATCGGCGCAAGGATCAACCCAAGCACTGGTCGGCCTGGTGGCCGAACTGGGCGCGTTGGCGCAGGCGCAGGGTGTCACCCTGGACGGCGTCACCCCGGCGCCCGAGGAAGCCCTGCTCGCCTTTACCCAGGGCGGCGTCGACGCCGAGGTCAGCGGCCCGTATGCCTCCCTGCTGGCCTGGATGGGCGCGATCGAGCGCGCGCAGCCGAACCTGTCGATCGCCAGCTTCGAGATGCACCCGGCCGCCACGCCCGGACAGGTGAGCATGAAGATTCGTATCGCGGCCTTCCGGCCGCAGGAAAGCAAGCCATGAAGCAAATCCTGGCCGCCGCACTGGCACTGGCACTCGTGCCGCTGTTGGCCACGGCGCAGCCGCTGCGCGACCCGTTCGCGCGTCCCGCCCCGCAAGTACGCGCCGTTGAGGCCGAAGCCGAAGCGCCGCCGCCGGCGCCGCAGCTGCGCGCCGTGATGGTGGCGCCGGGACGCGCGCTGGCGAACATCAATGGCCAGATCCTCGCCGTCGGCGAGTGGTTCGGCGACTATCAACTGATCAAGGTGGACGAACGCGGCGTCACGCTCGACAAGCGTGGTGTGAAAAGCGTCCTGGTACTGAACGAGGCAAGCCGCAAATGAAGCACAATCTCATCCATGTGACAGTCACGGCGGCGCTGCTGGCCGCCACTCTGAATGCGGCCGCGAAGCCGCAGGCGGCGCCCGCGCAGCCGGCCACCGCGGTCTCGTCGACGACCGCGCCGACTGCCGGCGCGCCGACCTCCTTCGTGTTTCGCGACACCCCGATCGCCGAGCTGTTCGAGATGATCTCGCGCCACGAGCGGGTCAACATCATGCTCGGCAAGGGCGTGACCGGCAACGTGGCCGTCAGCCTGTACGACATGACGCCGCGCCAGGCGATCTACGCAATCGCCGAAGCCGGCGGCTACCAGGTCGTCCCCCGCGACAACGGCTACATGATCGTCAATCCCGCCGACAGCGCCGCCCCGGCGCCGGTGGCCTCGGGCCAATTGGAAGTGAAGGCCTTAAAAGTGCTGTATTCGGAGCCGCAGCTGGTAGCCGACATCCTCGGTAAACACGTCGGCCGCGGTGGCAAGGTCACCGTGCTGCCGACGCGGCGCATGGTGGTGGTCGAGGACACGCCGGACGGCATCAAGCGCATCGCCGCCCTGCTGCGCGAGATCGACACCCAGCCGCAGCAGATCATGATCGAAGCGAAGATCCTCGAGATCACACTCGACGACAACCAGAACTTCGGCATCGAGTGGAACAAGATCTTCAGCGGCAGCGGCGACAACATCAGCCGCATCGGCACCACCGGCCTGGTCACGCGCACCACGCCGGGCCTGGTCTTCAATTTTGTGAACAACAACGTCGACCTCTACCTGAACGCCCTGAGCAACAAGGGCCGGGTGCGCACGCTGGCCACGCCGAAGCTGCTGACGCTGGAGAACCAGGAAGCGACGACCAACATCGGCGACAAGCTGGGCTACCGGGTGACGACGACGATCAACAACGTCACCACCGAAACCATCCAGTTCCTCGAGACCGGCGTGATCCTGCGCGTGACGCCCTCGGTTGATACTGATGGCCGCATCGCGCTGCGCGTGCGTCCGGAAATCAGCTCGGGTTCCTTCCTGGGCGGGATCCCGTCGAAGAAGACGACCGAAGTGAACACCCAGCTGGTGGCGGAGAACGGGCAGGCGATCCTGATCGGCGGCCTGATCAAGGCCAGCTCCGGCCTGCGCCGCAGCGGCGTGCCGCTGCTGGGCGACGTGCCGGGCATCGGCAAGCTGTTTTCCAACGACGAGGCCACCGGCAGCTCGACCGAGACGATCGTCCTGATCACGCCGCGCATCGTCCCGACCCGCACGACGGGCGCCGATGCGCAGGTGATCGAGCGCGTCGAAGGCGTCGAAGGGGAATTGCAAAACAAGTTCGCGGTGCCGGCGACGCTGCAGTAAGCGCATCGCGCGCCAATAGAAAAAACGGCCTCCGCGGAGGCCGTTTTCATTGGGCGAGCGAAGCGCTCAGGCGGCCACGCCGGCGTTGTGCGCCTGCTGATCCGCGTGGTACGAGGAGCGCACCATGGCGCCGACGGCGGCATGGACAAAACCCATCTCGTAGGCGGCTTCCTCGAATTTTTTGAATTGATCCGGGTGCACGTAGCGGCGCACCGGCAGGTGCGAGTTCGACGGCGCCAGGTACTGGCCGATGGTCAGCATGTCGATGTCGTGTGCGCGCATGTCGCGCATCACCTGCAGGATTTCCTCGTCGGTTTCGCCGAGGCCGACCATGATGCCCGACTTGGTCACCGCGTTCGGGTACATCTTTTTAAAGTCGCGCAGCAGCACCAGCGAGTGCGTGTAGTCGGCGCCCGGACGGGCTTCCTTGTACAGGCGCGGCACCGTTTCCAGGTTGTGGTTCATGACGTCGGGCAGGCCGTCGGCGAAGATGTTCAGCGCCTTTTCGAGGCGGCCGCGGAAGTCGGGCACCAGCACTTCGATCTTGGTGTTAGGCGACAGGGCGCGGGTCTTGGTGATGCACTCGACGAAATGGCCGGCGCCGCCGTCCCGTAAATCGTCGCGGTCGACCGAGGTGATCACGACATACGACAGGCGCAGGTCGGCGATGGTTTTCGCCAGGTTGCCCGGCTCGTTGACGTCGAGCGGATCCGGACGGCCGTGGCCGACGTCGCAGAACGGGCAGCGGCGGGTGCACTTGTCGCCCATGATCATGAAGGTCGCGGTGCCCTTGCCGAAGCATTCGCCGATGTTCGGGCAGCTCGCTTCTTCGCAGACGGTGACCAGGTTGTTGGCGCGCAGGATGTCCTTGATCTCGTAGAAGCGCGAGGAGGCGGTCGCCGCCTTCACCCGGATCCAGTCCGGCTTTTTCAGGCGCTCGGCATCGGCGATCGGCACGATCTTGATCGGGATGCGCGAGGTTTTGTTTGCACCCTTCTGTTTCTCGAGGGCGTTGTAGGCGGGAGTCAGACCGGTATCGGTGTCGGTAGTCATATCGCTCGAGCCCAGGCGGGCTGTCAGTTGGAGTTGTTCGGTTCGGCGCCCGGCGCCAGCTGGGTCACGAGGGCGTGCGCCAATGCGTTCTGCACGTCCGCCAGCGGCACCTCGATGCCCATGGTGCGCATGTCGACGGTGGAGAGGCCGGAATAGCCGCAGGGGTTAATCCATGTGAACGGGGCCAGATCCATCGCCACGTTCAGCGAGACCCCGTGGTAAGTGCAGCCGTTGCCGCGCACTTTGAGACCCAGCGCGGCGATCTTGGCGCCGCGGCGCGGGCCGGCGGCAATATAAATGCCGGGCGCACCGGCAACGCGTTCACCGCCGAGATTATACGCCGCCAGCACGTCGATGACCGCCTGTTCGATTTTTTCCACAAATTGCCGGGCGTACAACTTGCCGCCCGGCTTGTTGCGGCGCAGATCCATCAGCAGGTAGACCACGGCCTGGCCGGGCCCGTGATAGGTCACTTCGCCGCCGCGGTCGGTCTGCACCACGGGAATGTCGTGCGCCGGCACGCCGGGCCCGGCCAGCAGGTGGCCGCGGTCGGCGCCGAGTCCCAGCGTGAACACCGGCGGATGCTCGACGATCCAGAGTTCATCGGGCGTCTCGGGCGTGCGCGCATCGGTGAACGCGCGCATCGCGGCAAACACGGGTTCGTAGTCGGCGCGGCCCAGCGCGCGAATCAGCGGGCCGGCGGGGCGGGGTACATGCATGGGATCCGGTCGGGGAAGGTGGACAGCCCAGACATTATATGCCAGTGCCCGCCGCCTTGCCTGCAGCGGCCCCCGGTCTTACATGACGATCTTGACCATCGGATGCGCCGACAGGGCGCGATATAAATCATCGAGCTGGGCGCGGCTGGTGGCGCGCACGGTGCAGGTCAGGCCCGTGTAATTGCCCTTGCCGGAAGGACGCACTTCCATGCGGCCGTCGTGGAAGGTCGGGTCGTAGCCGCAGACCACTTCGACGATCGTGGTGGCAAAAGCGTCGTGCGTCGGGCCCATCACCTTGATCGGGAAGTCGCTCGGGTATTCGATGAGAGAGTCTTTCGGGTCCATGATGGCTCCTGTGCAAAACGCCATTGTAGCCAATGCGCGACCGGCGCGTGCAATTGCCGGTCGGCAGGAGAGGGCGTCAACGCTCCATCTGGCGGATGTTGTCGCGCGGCCGCGGTTCGGCGCGGCGCGGGGCTTCCTGGCGTACTTCCTGACGCGCTGGTGCTTCCTGCCGCGCTTCCTGGCGCGCTGGCGCTTCCTGGCGCGGCGCGGCCTGCGGCGGCGGGCTCGGCATTGCGCGCGGCGGCGGCGCCACCGCGGCGGCGGCTTGCCGTTGCGCCTGCATCTGCATCTGGGCTTGCGCCTGCGCCTGCGCCTGGGCTTGCGCCCGCGCCGCGGCCGCTTCCATCATGCCGCCGGTGCCGCCGCGCGGGGTAAAGGGCTGCGGCGCCGCCTCGTCGCGCTGGCCGAAGCGGCGCTGGCGCGGGCCATCCTCGAGCGGATCGCGGCCATCGCGTCCGTCCCGGTTGCGCCAGTCGCGCTGCGGGGTCGGCTGCGGCGCGGTCGTGATCACGCCCGGCTGCTGGACGACGCCCGAAGACGGCGCCGGCACGGCCGGCGGCGTCGTGGTGATGGGGCCCGGCTGGGCGTCCGGACGGCGCCAGCCTTCGCGGCCGTCGCGCCGGCCATCGCCGTCGCGGTCGCGTCCTTCCCAGCGGCCGTCGCGACTATCCGCCCGGCGCGTGTCGTCGCCATTGCGCTCGCGCCAGCTGCGCGGCACCGGCGGCTGCGCACCCGGCGTCGCCTGCCAGTTGCGTGGCGGGGTGGCGCGTGCATCGTGGTTGACGACGACTTCGCCGCGCCCGCCGAAGCGCTCCTGCGGCACCACGGTCAAACCGCGCTGGCGATAATCGTGGCGGCCGTCGCGCTTGCCGTCATGGCGCCCGTCGCGCGGATTCAGCCGGCGCAGGTGTTGATCGGAGAGCCGGTAGCCCGGCACATAGCGGTCGTAGGGCGACAGCGGATACCAGCCCTGGGCCAGCGAAGGACGGGTATCGGCATGGATGCTCCAGCCGGCGCCGCCGACCCAGCCCACCAGGGCCGGCGCCCACACCGGACGGCTCTCCAGGCGCCCCGGCGCCCAGGCCCAGCGGTTGTTGACATGCACCCAGCGTCCGTAGTGAAAGGGCGCATAGCCCCAGGGCGCATTGTCGACCCAGGTCCAACCCCAGGGCGCGACCCAGGTCCAGCGGCCGTCACGGTAGGGCACCCAGGTCGATGCTACCGAGGGCGTCCACAGGGCGCCGAATTCGCTGTCGTCGCGCCAGCTGCCGTAGCGGTCGAGTTCCTCGTAGCCGGTCATCTCGGCCGGCACGTAGCGGGTGGCGTGCACCGCCGCGCTTTCGCGGTCGCGCTGCGCCGCCCAGTCGTCGAAGGCATCGTTCACGGCTTGCGTCATCCGTAAATTGCTGCCCTGCATCTCGGCGCTGCGCCCGCCCCGTACCGTCAGGCGCTCGCCGCCGCCTTCGACGGTGGCCACGCCTTCGAACACGCGGATGCTGCTGGTGTCGCGCAGGCGTTCGGCGTCCACGCGCACGCGTCCCGGCTGCTGCAGCAGCACGCGCGCCTGCGGCGTGGTGAGTTCGAAGCTGCCCGCCACCTCGGCACTGGCGACGCGGATGCTGGCGCTGCCGTAGTGCAGGCGCAGGCGCAGCTGCTCATCGTCGAGCTGGACGACTTCGAGCGCCGAATCGCCGTCGAGGCGGATGGCGGTCGAGCCGATGCGCAGCTCGGTGCGTGCGCCCGGCGCCGTCGAAATCGTCTGGTTGGAGGTGACCGGCCAGTTCACCAGTGCCGCATTCGCCGTCTCGCCGGGGCTGCTGATGCTGACTTGGCCTTGGGTCAGGGCGACGCGGCCGACCCGGCCTGGCGGATCGTCCGCCAGCGCCAGGGTGGAACAGACCGCGAGCGCCAGCAGCGTTGCGGTTTTCAGAATGCGGAGGGTCATCAAGGGCTCCTGGCGGTGGGGACGGAATGCGTCGACCTGATTACACCGCACCCGCGCAGGCCGCGACAACCGGGGTTACAGACGGTTGCACATCGTGCACAACCGACACATGAACAGGGCGCTCAAGCGCCGCTGCGTTTGACGAAAAAGAGCATGGAGCCAACCACGACCAATACGGCGCCAAAGAAACGGTTCTGGATGCGCATCGCGCGCGGATCGCGAAACAATCTCTGCATCGAGGCGGCCAGCGTCGCATAGCCATGCATCACGATGCTGTCGATGGTGACCATCGTCACACCCAGGATCAGCAGCTGCGGCAGCAGGGAAGCGTCTTTCGAAATGAACTGGGGCAGCACCGCGACCATGAAAATGATGCCCTTCGGATTGGTCGCATTCGTCAGAAAGCCGGTCAGCACGCGCTTACGGAAAGACGGATGCGCAGCCAAGCCGGCGCTGCTGGCCGTCGGGCCGGCCTGCTCCTTCGAGCGCCATTGCGAGATGCCGAGATAGATCAGGTACAGGGCGCCGACGATTTTCACGACCAGGAAGGCGGTGGGCGAGGCCAGCAGCAAGGAGCCGACGCCGGCGCCGGCAATGGCGAGCACCAGGATCAGGCCGAACTGCAGGCCGAGCACGGTGGCGCTGGCCTTTTTGACGCCATAGGCCAGGCCGTGCGACATCGACAGTACCGCGCCGGAGCCGGGAGAAATGGCGATCACGGTGCCGGCAATGACGAAGGCGATCCAGGTAGCGAAAGACATGGGGAAACTCGGGAAGAGGAAAAACGGGGAGGCGGTACGACGGGAGGAGGCGGATGGCGCGCGGCTTCATGCCACTGCGCCATTGCCGAGCCAGACAGGCGGATTACTTCTTGCGCGGGTTGACGGCGGCCTTCAGGGTGGCGCCGGCCGAGAAACGCGGGGTCTTCGATGCGCCGATCTTGATGACCTCGCCCGTTGCCGGGTTGCGGCCCTTGCGCGCCGCGCGCTTGGTCACCGAGAACGTGCCGAAGCCGGTGATGCCGACCGTGTCGCCTTTTTTCAGACGCTCGGTGATGATCTCGATGATCGTGTTGACCGCGCTGTTGGCCGCGGTACCCGACATCTCGGTACGCTTGGCAAATTCCGCGATCAGTTCGCCTTTTTTCATGGTGCCTCCGGGGTTGAAAGAGCGGAAAGAGTAGCACAAATGTTTGCCACTTGTAACTTTCTCGCGCCCTTCAACAGAGCGGCACGACCACGGGGCGCTTCCTGGGCGTTTTGAAGCGTGCCTGTCAGAGCAGGCTCGGTTCGGCGCCGGCCGCCGTCAGGCGGGTGCGCAGGGCGGCATTGATCAGGGTCTGGTAGCCGGTGCCGCAACGCTCGGACAGGTCGCGGAATTCGTTCAAGACCTCGTCGTCGAGGTAGATCGTGATGCGCGTCTTGCGTTTCGGCGGGCGGGTACGGCGCAGCGGCGCGGCGGTCTGGGTGGCGGTGTGGTTCGTGGTCGTGGTCGTGGTCATCATCATGGTCTCCTTCGGCGGGGCGAGGCTGGCGTACCGCAGCCTTCGATACTGACTATACGTATGCGCAGCGGCTGGCACACGGCGAAAGCGACGAGCTGCAGATTTTTGGCCCTGAAACGCAATTTATCGCGCTGAACCGTGTGCCTGCGGCCCCTGCGCTCGGTTAAGATGCTGCCACATTGCTAATTCTCAGGAGTACTTCATGGCTGCAGGCAGTTTGCTCGCTTTACTCGACGATATCGCCACCGTCCTCGACGACGTCACCGTGATGACCAAGGTGGCGGCCAAGAAGACCGCCGGCGTGCTCGGCGACGATCTAGCGCTCAATGCCCAGCAGGTGACGGGCGTCGATTCCACCCGCGAGCTGCCGGTGGTGTGGGCGGTCGCCAAGGGGTCGCTATGGAACAAGGCGATCCTGGTGCCGGCGGCACTGCTGATCTCTGCCTTCGCTCCCTGGCTGATCATTCCTCTGCTCATGATCGGTGGCGCCTTCCTCTGCTTCGAAGGGGCCGAGAAGCTGGCCCATAAATTCCTGCACAGCCCCGAGGAAGACGCGGCCCATAAAGAGCGCCTGGCGGCGGCCGTGGCCTCCAGGGAAGACATGGTCGCGCTCGAGAAAGAGAAGATCAAGGGTGCGATCCGCACCGACTTCATTCTCTCGGCCGAAATCATCGTCATCTCTCTGGGCACGGTCTCGCAGATGCCCTTCATGCAGCAGGTGGCGGTGCTGGTGCTGATCGCCCTGATCATGACGGTCGGCGTCTACGGCCTGGTGGCCGGCATCGTCAAGATGGACGACGCCGGCCTCTACCTGAGCCAGAAGACGAGCGGCTTCGCGCGCGGTCTGGGCCGCATGCTGCTGGCGCTGGCGCCGCGCCTGATGAAATTCCTGTCGATCGTCGGCACCGCCGCCATGTTCATGGTCGGCGGCGGCATCATCAGCCACAACTGGGAATTGCTGCACCACTATTCCGAAGGCATGGCCACCGCCCTGGGCGACGTCCCCGCCATCGGCGGCCTGCTGCACGCCATCGGCCCGGTGCTGTTCGACGCCCTGGTCGGGATCGCGGTCGGCATCCTCGTGCTGCTGGTGGTCACCCTGGTCAACAAGCTGCGCGGCAAAAAGGCGGTTCCCGCCCACTAAACAGCAGCCCGGCCGTATGCCGATTTACCTTACGGCATCCTGACGTACTGACACTGTTGCATTTGCACATCCGCACCCTTTGCAAATTGACATGCTCGGGTGTGCCCTCCAGACTGGTCTGAGCAGTAGCCGTTCAGACCAATCTAAAGAGGGAAGATCAATGCAAAGAACGACGAAGAAAACGGTGCTGGCGCTCTCGATCGCCGCCATGTTCGCGGGCACGGCCCAGGCCCAGACCCAGGACACCGCTACCGAAGGCACGGCGGCCACCGTGGTGGTCACCGGTACCCGCGTGGCCAACCGCAGCGCGCTCGACACCGCCGCCGCGGTCGACATCATTTCGGCCGACACCCTCAAAAATACCGGCACCACCGAAATGAACCAGGCGCTGTCGGTGGCCTTGCCTTCCCTGAACTTCCCGCGGCCTTCCCTGACCGACGGCACCGACACCATCCGCCCCGCCACCCTGCGCGGCATGGCGCCCGACCAGACCCTGGTGCTGGTCAATTCCAAGCGCCGCCACGCTTCTTCGCTCGTCAACCTGAACGGCTCGGTCGGGCGCGGCTCGGCGGCGGTCGACATGAACACGATCCCCACCGCGATCGTCAAAAACATCGAGGTGCTGCGCGACGGCGCCGCCGCCCAGTACGGGTCGGATGCGATTTCCGGCGTCATCAACCTGCGCCTGCGCACCGACCGCGACGGCGGTGAAGCGAGCGTCACCTATGGCGCGCGCTTTACCGAATACGACCTGTTCAACGAGACGGTGCCCGCCGGCGGTACCTGGTCGGGCCCCGCCTCGCGCGAGCGTGCTGACGGCCAGAGCGCCACCCTCAGCGTCTGGAAGGGTTTGCCGCTGGGCGAGACCGGTCATTTGACCATTGCTGCCGAGTACAAGGATCAGTCGCGCACCGAGCGCGCCGGCTACGACATGCGTTCGCAATACCCGCGCCTGACGAACGGCGCCTTCGATCCGCGCGAAAACACGATCAACCGCTTCAATGCCTGGTACGGCGATCCGGAAATGCAGCAGACGACCGTGTTCGCCAATGCAGGCAACGACCTTGGCAACGGGATCAAGGTGTACGGCTGGGCCAGCGTCCAGGAACGCGACGCCCGCTCGGGCGGCTATTTCCGCACGCCCCAGGATGCGCGCAACGTGCCGGCGATCTACCCGGACGGCTTCCTGCCGCTGATCTCGCCGAAGGTGCAGGATCTCAGCCTGACCGGCGGCCTCACCTGGACGCTGGGCGACTGGGATCTGGACGGCTCGCTCGGCTACGGCAGGAACAAGATGCAGTTCCAGATCGAGAACACCTTGAACCGCTCGCTCGGCGCGGCCAGCAAGACCGATTTCGACGCCGGCGGCTTCGCCTACGACCAGCTGGTACTGAACCTGACGGGCGTACGCAAGGTCGACATGGCGGGCCTGTCCTCGCCGCTGAATATCGCCGTCGGCACCGAAGTGCGGCGCGAAGGCTATGAATTGTTCGCGGGCGAACCGGATTCCTACCGCTACGGCGGCGTCACGCTGCCCAACGGCCTGCCGTCGGCGGCGGGTTCGCAGGTGTTCCCCGGCTTCCGCCCGGCCAACGAAATCGACACCCACCGCACCGCGGCCGGCGCCTTTGTCGACGTCGAGGCCAACATCACGCCGCAGCTGCTGGCCTCGGTTGCCGTGCGCGCCGAACATTACTCGGACTACGGCAACAGCCTGGCCGGCAAGCTGGCCGGCCGCTACGATTTCACCAAAAGCTTCGCGCTGCGCGGCTCGGTGCAGAACGGCTTCCGTGCGCCCTCGCCGCAGCAGCAGTATTTCACCTCCACCTCGACCAATTTCGTCGACGGCATCCCCTACGAGATCACGACCTTCCGGCCTACCGACCCGGTCGCCGTGGCACTCGGCGCACAGCCGCTCGACGCCGAGAAATCCGTCAATCTCTCGCTCGGCGCGGTGCTGCGTTTCGACCGCGTCAGCCTGACCGTGGACGCCTACCGGATCAAGATCCGCGACCGCATCATCCTGTCGGAAAACCTGCTGCAGACAAACGTGCGCGACTACATCGTCGCGCAGGGTTTCACCGGCGTCGGCGGCGGACGCTTCTTCATCAACGGCGTCGACACCACCACCGACGGGGTCGACATCGTCATGAACTGGCCGCTCAATGCCGGCGCGGCAGGGCGCTTCGACGCCACGCTGGCGGCCAATTTCAACAGCACGGAAGTCACCAGGACGCCGGCCACGGCGCAACTGGCGGCGCTGTTCCCGGCGCCGGTGCTGTTCGACCGGGTCAACATCATCGCCATCGAAGAGGGCCAGCCGAAGAACAAGTTCAGCGCCAACCTGAACTGGAAACTGGGCCAGTGGGGCGCCACCGCGCGCGCCACCCGCTACGGCAAGACGATGACGCCGGGCACGAGCGCGGCCCTGGACTTCCCGCTGGGCGCGAAAACCGTCGTCGACCTCGAGGCGCGCTATGCGCTGACCCCGAAGATGACGCTGGCGCTCGGCGCCGACAACGTCTTCGACCAGTACCCGGAAACCCTGCCGCCGGCGCTGAACACGACCGGCAACACGCCGTTCTCGAACTATTCGCCGTTCGGCCGTTCCGGCCGCTTCGTCTACGCCCGCGCCAACTACGCGTTTTAAGTCGAAGCGGCGGTAAAAACAGGACGCGCCCGATGTCGGGCGCGTTTTTTTATTTGGATGGCGCGGTGATCTTCTGGCGCCGCCCGGCCGCCACGCCGTCGCGCATGGCCCAGATGAACGACAGCACCGACATCGCCGTCAGCACCCAGCTGGCCCAGCCGTAATCGACGCGCACGGCCGCCGTCGGCGCGCCATGCCACCAGAGCAGGGCATGGCCGACCAGGGTGATCAAGACGCCCAGGCTGATGAACAGCAGCAGGTGCAGCACCCGCTCGGACACCGGCAGGATGCGCGTGTCTCCCTCGAGGATGACGTCGCGCGTCGAGACGATCACCTCGGCCAGCAGCAGCGCACCGATCCACCAAGCCCAGGCCCCATGCCACTCGTACCAGGCCAGGCAGGCGAACAGGCAGGCGAAGATGGTCTCGCGCGCCGCGTGCAGGGCTTCCTCGCCCGCGGCGTCGCTCCGTTTCGGCAGCTTGGCCAGCAGCTCGTGGTTGACGATGATGTCGAGAAAGCCCAGCACGCCATGCAGCAGGAGCACATAGACATAGGGCGGCATGTCTTCCTCGCGTGCGATGAATTGCGGACTAGTCGCGGCGCAAGACGATCGCACCCAGCGCCAGGCCGACGGCGAAGGCGGCGTACACGCCGGCCAGCGACTTCTTCGACAGGCGTTTTTCGTAGCCGGGCTTCAGGCGTTCAGGGGTCAGTTTGTAGTCGGCGAAGCAGGCGATCGCCGAGGTCGCGGCGGACGCCGCCAGCGTCACGCGCAGATCCTTGCGGTCGAGCTTTTCGCCGACCAGCTTTTCGAACAGCACCGACCAGAAGGTGGCGCTGATGTGGTGGATGGCGTAGCCGGTGATCGTGTATTTCAGCGAGAAACCGTCGTGCTCGGCCGCCTCGTCGCCCCAGATCCAGTGGCTGACGGCGTTCGTCGGCGCATAGGCGCTGCCGGCTTCGGTACGACCGAGCATGGCCAGGGCGGCGGTGGAGACGATGCTCGACGCGGCGCCGCCGACCAGGCCGCGTTGCATGGAAGTTGTCCAATCTGACATATGATTACCCTCATCGAATCGGTGAAAGGAAGTGCATGCGAATCTTGCTCACTGGCGCCAGCGGCTTCATCGGACAGCATGTCCTGCAGGCGCTGCTGGCCGAAGGCCACCACGTCGTCTGCGCCGGGCGCAGGCCGCCGGCCGGCAGCCACCCGCGCCTGAGCCACGTGCATGCTGACTTCGCCAACGATACCGAACAATCCGTTTGGCTGGCGCGCCTTAATGGTGTCGATGCCGTCGTCAACACGGTCGGCATCTTCCGCGAATCCGGCCGCCAGAGCTTCGCGCGCCTGCACACGCTGGCCCCGCGTGCGCTGTTCGCCGCCTGCGCCGCCTCCGAGCACGTGCACACCGTGATCCAGCTCTCGGCCCTGGGGGCGGATGCGGAAGCGGACAGTGCGTATCACTTGTCGAAAAAGGCGGCGGATGATTACCTGGCCGCGCTGCCGCTGCGCTCCTACATCATCCAGCCCTCGCTGGTGTACGGCAGCGACGGCGCCAGCGCCCGTATCTTTAAAACCCTGGCCAGCATGCCGCTCTCGGTACGCTTCGGCACGGCGCCGCAGCTGGTGCAGCCGGTGCACATCGACGACGTGACGGCCGCCATCCTCGCCCTGCTGCGCCAGCGCCTGCCGTTCCCGCCCGGCACCACCTCGCTGCGCGTTCCCCTGGTCGGCCCGGAAGCGCTGCCGTTTACCGCCTATCTCGGCCGCCTGCGCGCCGCCATGGGGCTGGCGCGCCAGCCGCTGCTGGCGCTGCCGGACGGGCTGGCGCGGCTGCTGGCGCAAGCCGGACGCTGGCTGCCCGGCGCCCTGCTCGACCCCGAGGCGCTGCGCATGCTCGACCGCGGCAACACGGGCGACGCCGCCGTCATCACCCATTTATTGGGCCGGGCGCCGACGCCGATTGCCGCCTTCATCACCGACCCGCGCGCGGAGCGCACGCTGGCGAAACTCGGCTGGCTGCTGCCGACCCTGCGCTGGAGCATCGTCGCGGTCTGGATCGCCACGGCGATTGTCTCCTTCGGCCTGTATCCGGTCGAGCAGAGCTACGACTTACTGGCACGCACCGGTATCCCGCCCTCGCTGCAGCCGCTGATGCTGTATGGCGCCGCCAGCTTCGACCTGCTGCTCGGCCTCGGCATCGCCTTCCTGCCGCGGCGGCGCCCGCTGTGGCGCGCACAGTTGGCCCTGATCGGCTTTTATACGGTCGTGATAGCGTTCAAGCTGCCTGAATTTTTATTGCACCCGTACGGGCCGCTGACAAAAAACCTGCCGATGCTGGCGGCGATCTGGCTGCTGTACGAACTGGAGGAGTAGCACTTCTATGGAATATGTCGTGGTGAAATGGCTGCACATCCTGTCGTCGACCTTTCTGTTCGGCACCGGCATCGGCTCGGCCTGGTACATGCTGTTCGCTAACATCAGCCGCGACGTGCGCGCCATCGCCGTCGTCAGCCGCAACGTCGTGATCGCGGACTGGGTATTCACGGCCACGACCGCCATCATCCAGCCCGCAACCGGCTTCTACATGATCCACCTGGCCGGCTATCCCTGGCACAGCAAGTGGATCATGTGGTCGATCGCCCTGTACGTGCTGGCCGGCGCCTGCTGGCTGCCCGTGGTCTGGATTCAAATACGCCTGCGCGACCTGGCCGCCGAAGCCGTACGCAACAATACGGAGCTGCCGCCGCAATACTGGCGCCTCTTCAAAACCTGGGTCGCGCTCGGGGTGCCGGCCTTCATCGCCTTCGTCGTCATCTTCTGGCTGATGGTGGCCAAGCCGATGTAGGGCGCAAGCGGAACAAGCCGCTGCCGCGGGCGCAGTAGAATGGCCCGCTCTACACCAACCATGGAGAACACGATGCGGGCTTACCAGATTCTGCCGGGCGACAACATCGACGGCTTACGCTGCGTGGATTTCCCCCAACGCGAGCTGGCGCTGGGCGAAGTGCGGGTGCGCGTGCACGCGGTTTCGCTGAACTACCGCGACCTGATGGTTGCCAGCGGCAATTATCTGGTGAACGTGGACGACCCCATCATTCCCTGCTCGGACGGCGCGGGTGAGGTGCTGGCCGTCGGCCATGGCGTGACCCGGCTGCAGGTGGGCGACCGCGTGGCCGGCTCCTTTTTCCCGCACTGGCAGGACGGGCGCACCTCGCCCAGTAAAATCCGGCACGCGCTGGGCGGCGATATCGACGGCATGCTGGCCGAGGAAGTCGTGCTGCACGAGGAAGCGCTGGTGAAAATCCCGCCGCAGCTGAGCTATGTCGAGGCGTCCACCATGCCTTGCGCCGGCGTCACCGCCTGGAACGCGATCTTCGAATCGAGCAACGGCATCAAGCCGGGCGACACTGTGCTGCTGCTGGGTACCGGCGGCGTCTCGGTGCTGGGCCTGCAGCTGGCGCGCGCGGCCGGGCTGCGCACGATCATCACTTCGTCCTCGGACGAAAAACTGCAGCGGGCACGCGCACTGGGCGCCCACCACACCATCAATTACCGCACCACGCCTGAATGGCAGGAAGAAGTATTGCGGGCTACCCATGGCATCGGCGCCGACGTGGTGCTGGAAGTGGGCGGGCAGGGCACCGTCAACCGCTCGGTGGCCTCGTGCGCGATGGGCGGCAGCGTCGCCATCATCGGCGGCGTCAGTGGTTTCGGCGGCGAAGTCAATCCGGCGACCCTATTAGCCAGTGCCAAGCGCATGGTCGGCATTTTTGTCGGCAGCCGCCTGATGCTGGAACAGGTGATGCGTTTCGCCGCGCTCAACGAGATCAAGCCGGTGGTCGACCGCGTGTTCGGCTTCAACGAGGCCCAGCAAGCCTACCGCTACATGGAATCGGGCTCGCACTTCGGCAAGGTGGTCATCAAGGTGACCGGGTAGGGTGGACGGCTGTGCCGTCCACGCGCTGACGGGTCGATATGCCGCTTACGTGGCGGATAATCGCGCTGCATACCAATGCCGCGTGGACGGGGAATCCGTGCGCCCTACCGCGCACGTCATCGATCGCATCAACGTCCCTCGAAACGTACCAGTTCGATTTCGAAGAGCTTCGGCCAGAATTTGCCGGTCACATACAGTTTTTTACGCTTGCCATCCCAGGCGATGCCGTTCAAGACGGCGTCGGCCGAGCTGGTGCCGCGTTTATCGCGCGGCAGCAGGTTGCTCAGGTCGATCCAGCCCGTCACCTTGCCGCTACCCGGGTCGATCCGGGCGATCACGTCCGTGCCCCAGACATTCGCATACAGTTCGCCGTCGACGATTTCCAGTTCGTTCAGCGAATCGATCGGCTTGCCGTCGGCCGTCACCTGGATCCGCTTGAGCTCTTTCAGGCTGGCCGGATCGAGCACGCGGATGCTGGCGCTGCCGTCGCTCATGTAGACGTATTTCGCGTCGCTGGCCAGGCCCCAGCCTTCGCCCTCATACGGAAAACTGCCTTTCATGGCGAAGGTTTTCGCATCGAAGACATAGCCGGTCTTCGATTGCCAGGTCAGGCCGAGGATGTTGTTGCCCACCGCCGTAGAACCCTCGCCGAAGACGTTCGGCGGCAAATCCGCCTTTTGCAGCACCTTGCCGGTTTTCAGATCCAGGCGGCGCAGGGTCGAGCGCCCGGTCAGGCCGGTCGTTTCGTACAGCTGGCCGTCGCGGAAGAACAGCCCCTGGGTGAAAGCGCCCGTGTCGTGCGGATAAGTGTTTTTGACGACGAAGCCGTAGACGGGAATGGCGGCGTTGGCGGCGCCACAGGCGCCGGCCAGGACGAGGGCAGAAAGGGCGGTGGCGGTGACTGTCGTAGCAAGTTTGAGCATGCTGGAACGGGCGCAATTAATCGAACGCTGACTGTAGCATGCGGCGAACACGAGCGCAGGGAAGCGCCCTACAGGTAGGCCAGCATGCGCCCACACGAGATCACGCCCAGCCACAGCAGGATCGACAGGCCGGCGCCGGCGCGCGCCAGCGGCGGCGCCGGCCTGTCGCGATCCCAGCTCGCCACGCTCCGATACGGCAGCAAGTGAAAGGCGAGGGCGTTCAGCCCGGCAATTACGATCAGGACGAGTTTCAATATGAATGCCGGATTGTTCGCCAGCTCGACCGAATGCGCGCTGAACAGCAGCAGCCCGGCCGGCACCACCAGCAGCAGGCTGGCCAGGGCCCAGCGCAATAAGTGGTTGCCGAGGGCGACTACCGGCAGATTGCGCGCGAAGCCGAGCACGCGCAGGTCGAACAGCACCACGCTGCCGACCAGCACGGCAAAACCGGCGATGTGGACGATCTCGACGATCGGATACAGCCAGGCGCCCTCGCGCATCGCACTGGACAGGGGCGTCGCCGCCAGCGCCTGCAGGACGCCGGCCGCAGCCGCCATCAGCGCAGCTCCGTTTTATTTCCCTCGATCGTGATGTTTTCGGCGCGCAGTTCGTCGCCCTTGCTGCGGTGCGGATAGCCGTGCACGCTAGCGCGCTGGCCCGGCACCAGTTTTTCGCGCGCCAGGCCGCGGCTTTCCATGCGCGAGGGCGGCGCCAGCACCACTAGCCAGGTTTTGTTGTCCGCCGTTTTCAGGCGCACGAAGCCGTGCGGCTGTTCGTAGCCGGCCTGTTCGATGGTGCCGGACAGGTCGAGCGGCTTGTCGGACTGGTATTCGCTCCAGCCATGGTGGGCGAGGGCGGTGCCGGTGCTGATCAATAGTCCGGCGGCAAGCAGGATCAGGCGTTTCATGACGTGTCTCCTGGAATGGTTCGACGATGAGTGCCGCCCAGCAGGCGGGCTTGCCGATTTTACGCGCGAACCGGCAACGCGCGCCTATCGTGTTGCCGTTTTTTCCTCGCGCGGCACCGGCAGGCGCCCCACTACCTCCAGCTTGCCGGCGCGCTGTGTTAACAACACCAGTTCTCCCTGCGCCAGCGACTGTCCCGTGAGGGCGCGGATGTTGATGTCGTGGGTGACCAGCACCAGCGGCGCCGTATCGCGGTGCGCGGCCAGGCGCGCGCGCAGGGTGCGCAGTTTGGCGGCCGACTGATCTGCCTCGTCGTTGAACATCGAATCCAGGCTCGGCTCGGGCGTGGCCTGCGCGAACGCCAGGCGCGCGGTGTCGAGGCAGCGGCACCAGCGGCTCGACCAGACGGCGCCGGGATTGACGCCGTGGCGGCGAAAGGCGGCGCCGATGCGGCGCGCGTCCTGCTGGCCGGCCGGCGACAGGTTGCGCTGGGTCGCGCACTGGTCGAGTTTGAAACCGGGCGGGTCGCCGATGCCGGGATTGGTCGCCGCATGGCGCATCAGGACGGTCACGCCGCCGCCGCGCAAGGCGTCCCACAGCGCGGCTTCGCCCGGCTCGGCCGCATGCGCGCGTACGGCTGCGAGCACCAGCAAGGATAGGAACCAACGCGCGTTCATGGGGTCTCCCGGTGAAGTAGGGGGGGGCCGGGGCATTATGGGGTCGGCCGGAAGGGCCCGGCGCACGGTCGGCGGCCCTCCGCGCTTATGTTACGCTTTGTTCATTGTTTTTTTGAGAACGAGATGATGGCACGTCGACGCATGCAGGTTCTGGGGGGATTGCTTGCCACGCTGGCGCTGGCGGCGCAGGCGCAGGCGGCGCCGGGATGCGCCTCTTACGCGAGCGAACTGGGGGTGATGGTGGAAGCGCTGGAAGCCGTGCGCAGCCGGGTCGATTACCTGGCGCCGCCGGACGATCCGGTGGCGGCGCGGCATCGGGCGCAGCTGGAACTGGTGGAACGCGACAACGCGTCACGCCTGGGCGCCCTGATGGCGGCCTGCGGCTGGCCGCGCAGCAGCGTCGAGGGACTTGAGGCCGCGCGCCGCGCCTGGCTGATCGCCCAGCAGCGGAGCGAGGATCTGCCCTTCCAGCGCCAGGTCGTGCGCCAGCTGGAACTGGCGGCCCTGGACGGCGAAGCCTCGGTGATCCACCTGGCCACGGCCTCGGACCGGCTGGCGGTCAAGGAGGGCCGGCCCCAGCGCTACGGCACCCAGCTGCGCCAGGTCGACTCCTGCGTCTGGGACTACTATCCGCTGGAAGACACGGCCCGTGTCGAAGCGCGCCGCAGGCGCCTGGGCCTGCCTTCGCTGGCCGATCACAAACGCAGCATCAACGCCATGATCATCACGGAAAACTGCCCTCCGCCGGATTTCAGTAACCCCAACATCAAACGCTGAAACATACGGTATATATCGTTTATTTTAGATAAATCATATAAACGATATATCGCGTTGTCTGACTCATTTATAGGCAGCTCTTTGTTGGTCAAAAAAGTGCCGAGAAACAATTAAAGGTCTCGAAAATCGGCCTCCTCAAAACCCTTCGAGTACGACTTTACCGCTGGCTGCGCCGCTCTCGATAAAGGCGTGCGCCCGGCGCAGGTTGGCGGCGTTGATCGGGCCCATGTTCTGGGCCAGCGTCGTGCGGATGCGGCCATCCTCGACCAGCTGCGCCACCTCGTTCAGCAGCCGGTGCTGGGCCAGCATGTCCGGGGTCTGGAACAGGGAACGCGTAAACATCAGTTCCCAGTGCAGCGAGATGCTTTTACGCTTCAGCAGGCGCACGTCGATCGGCTCCGGATCGTCGATCAGCGCCAGTTTCCCTTGCGGTTTGATGGCATTCACCAGCGCCGCGAAATGCTTGTCGGTGTGGGTCAGGCTGATCGCATAGTCGACCTCGCCCAGGCCAGCCGCCGTCAGCGCCGTGTCCAGCGGCGTACTGTGGTCGATCACGTGCTGGGCGCCGAAGATGCGCGCCCATTCGCGCGTTTCAGGACGCGAAGCGGTGCCGATCACGGTAATGCCGGTCAGCTGGCGCGCCAGCTGCACCAGGATCGAGCCGACGCCGCCGGCGGCGCCCACCACCAGTAATTTTTCCCCCGCATGGCCGCCGAATTCCAGACCGAGGCGGTCGAACAGCAGTTCCCAGGCGGTGATCGCCGTCAGCGGCAGCGCCGCCGCCTCGGCGAAGCCGAGCGATTGCGGCATGCGCCCGACAATGCGTTCGTCGACCAGGTGCAGTGCGCTGTTGCTGCCGGGACGGTCGATGGCGCCGGCATACCAGACCCGGTCGCCGGGGCGGAACAGCGTCACCGCCGGGCCGACCGCGCGCACCACGCCGCTCGCATCCCAGCCCAGCACTTTCGGTTCGGCCTGTCCCGCTGCGGGCAGGCCGCGCCGTACCTTGGTGTCGACCGGGTTGACCGACACGGCGTGCACTTCGACCAGCAGGTCGTGGCCGCTGGCAACCGGATCGGGCAGTTCGATGTCTTGCAGCGACTGGTCGTGGGTGGCGGGCAGGGATGCGAATGCGGCAATGGCTTTCATGATGACCTCGTGTTGGAATGAATCGGCTCAGTGTAATGCGCAGCGCAAACCCGTGCTGGCGCGCCCTCCATTCCCCGCTTGCCGCCGTGTTCTCGCTGCTAATTGTGCGCCGGTTACCCGGCGCTTGCCACTAAGATGAAGTAACGGAATGACAACGCGGCACTGCCGCTGCACCCGCTCGTCCAGCCACGCCCGCCACCTCCAGAAAGGATTCACCATGACCGCTCCCGAGCGTTACCCGCTCACCCTGCGCATCAACGGCCAGCAACACGACATGGAACTCGAAGCCTGGGTGACCCTGCTGGATCTGCTGCGCGAGCGCCTCGATCTGACCGGCTCGAAAAAGGGCTGCGACCATGGACAGTGCGGCGCCTGCACCGTGCTGGTCGACGGCAAACGCATCAATTCCTGCATGACCCTGGCCGTGATGCAGAACGGGCGCGAGATCACCACGGTCGAAGGTCTTGCCAAGGGCGAGCAGCTGCACCCGATGCAGCAAGCCTTTATCGACAACGATGCCTTCCAGTGCGGCTATTGCACCCCCGGCCAGATCTGTTCCGCGATCGGCCTGATCAACGAAGGGCAAGCGAAGACCGTGGCGGAGGTGCGCGAACTGATGAGCGGGAACGTGTGCCGCTGCGGCGCCTATCCAGGCATCCGCAAGGCGGTCTGCGCGGTGGCCGGGATCGCGGGCGGCGACAACGCCGAACGCCCCATCGTTCCCGGGACGGTGCCGGCATGAACCCATTTACTTTTTCCCAGGCCGAGACGCGCGAAGCCGCGCTGGCGCAAGTCGCGGGTAATGCCAGCTTCGCCGGCGAAGCCGTGCGCTTCATCGCCGGCGGCACCAACCTGATCGACCTGATGAAGGAAGGCGTGATGGTGTCGAGCCGCCTGGTCGACATCAACCGCCTGCCGCTGGACGCGATCGAGGAAGAGGGCGAGGGCCTGCGCCTGGGCGCGACCGCGCGCAATGCCGACACTGCTTATCACCCGCTGGTGCGCGAGCGCTATCCGCTGCTCACCGCCGCGATCCTGGCCGGCGCCTCTCCCCAGCTGCGCAACATGGCCAGCAATGCCGGCAACCTGCTGCAACGCACGCGCTGCTATTATTTTTACGACGTCGGCACGCCCTGCAACAAGCGCGAACCGGGCAGCGGCTGTTCGGCGATCGGCGGCATCACGCGCCAGCACGCCATCCTCGGCGCCAGCGAGCACTGCATCGCGACCCACCAGTCCGACATGTGCGTGGCCCTGGCGGCGCTGGAAGCGACCGTGCACGTCGAATCGGCGCGCGGCAAGCGGGCCATCCCATTTAACGAGTTTCACCGCCTGCCCGACGACGCGCCGCAGTACGACACGGTACTCGAAGCGGATGAACTGATCACCCACATCACGCTGCCCGACGCGCGCCGTTACGCCGCCCACTCGGCCTACATCAAGGTGCGCGAGCGCCTCTCGTATGCCTTCGCCCTGGTCTCGGTGGCGGCGGCGCTCGACATCGGCGCCGACGGCGTGATCCGCAGCGCGCGCATCGCGCTCGGCTCGGTGGCCCATAAACCCTGGCGCAAACCCGAGGCGGAAGCCCTGCTTGAGGGGCAGAAGGAAGACCCGGCCCTGTTCGGGCGCGTGGCCGACCTGCTGCTGGAGGGCGCGCTTGGCCAGGGCCACAATGATTTCAAGATCGGACTGGCGCGCAAGGCCATCGTGCGTGCGCTGCAGACCGCGGTGCAGGGCACCGTCACCAATACCGGAGAGCCGAATGACTGACCTGATCCAGGGCCTGAATCCTCCCGTCGCCGAACCGGGCACTGGCCAGGTCGCCACCGGCACCGATGTCAAGCGCATCGACGGCCGCGCCAAGGTCACTGGCGCGGCGCGCTACGCGGCGGAACACCCGGCCGAGAACCTGCTATACGGCGTGGTCGTGAGCAGCACGGTCGCCCGGGGCCGCATCCTCGACATCGACGCGTTTGACGCCATGCAGATCGAAGGCGTGGTCGAGGTGATGAGCCACCTGAACCGCCCGAAGATGCGTTCGGTCGATCTCGCCTACAAGGACATGACGGCGCCGCCCGGCTCGCCCTTCCGTCCCTTGTATGACGAGGAAGTGTTCTACAGCGGCCAGCCGGTGGCGCTGGTGCTGGCCGAGAGCTTCGAGGCGGCGCGCCGTGCCGCCGCCCTGGTGCGCGTGCGCTACGACGAAGAAGAATACGACACGCGCCTGACAGCCAATCTGGCGCGCGCCTACAAGCCGCTGCCGCTGCGCGCCGGGGTCGAGCCGCCGCCGCCGGACAAGGGCGATGCCGACAAGGCGTATCAAGCCGCCCCCGTGAAAATCGAAGCCGAGTTCTATCACGGCATCGAACACCATAATCCACTGGAGCTGTTCGCCTCGACCGTCATTCACGGCGCCGACGGCCACCTGACGATCTACGACAAGACCCAAAGTTCGCAGAACAGCCGCTGGTACGTCTCGCATGTGTTCGGCCTGTCGAAGAACAAGGTCACCGTGCGCAATCCCTATGTGGGCGGCGCCTTCGGCTCCGGCCTGCGCCCGCAATACCAGCTGGCCCTGGCCGTGATGGCGTCGCTCCGCTTGAAGCGCTCGGTGCGCGTCACCCTCACGCGCCAGCAGATGTTCAGCTTCGGGCACCGCCCGGAAACCGTCCAGTGGGTCAAGCTGGCGGCCGAGCGCGACGGCACGCTGCGCGCCATCCGCCACGACGCAGTCGCCGAGACCTCCCAGATGGAGGACTACGTCGAAAACGTCGTCAACTGGTCCGGCCTGCTATACGCCTGCGACAACATCAAGCTTGGCTATCAACTGGTCAAGCTCGACCTGAGCACGCCGATGGACATGCGCGCCCCCGGCGCCGCGCACGGCATGCATGCGCTGGAAGTGGCGATGGACGAACTGTCGTATGCCCTCAAGATGGATCCGCTGGCGCTGCGCCTGAAGAATTACGCGGAGCGTTGCCCAATCGACGACAAGCCGTATTCGAGCAAGGAACTGCGCGCCTGCTACGAGCAGGGTGCCGAACGCTTCGGCTGGTCGCAGCGGCCGCTGGCGCCGCGTTCGCGCAAGGAAGGCGCCGAATGGGTTGGCTGGGGCATGGCGACTGGCGCCTGGGATGCGCTGCAGATGTTCGCCCGCGCCAGCGCCGTGATGCACGCGGACGGCCGCCTGGTAGTGTCGAGCGCAGCCACCGACATTGGCACCGGCACCTATACCGTGATGGCGATGATCGCGGCCGAAACCATGGGCCTGCCGCTGGAACGCGTCAGTTTCCAGCTGGGCGACTCCACCTTGCCGGTGGCGCCGGTCGAGGGCGGCTCCTCGCACGTGGCCACCGTCGGTTCGGCCGTGGCCGGCGTCTGCGAGAAGCTGCAGCTCACGCTGCTGCGCCATGCCCAATCCGACCCCGATTCGCCGTTCCGTGACAAGCGTTTGAAGGAGGTCGAATTCGCCGGGGGCGTGATGCGCCTGAAGAAGGATCCGCACACCTTCATTTCGCTCGGCGCCATCGTGCGCCGCACGGGGCGCGAGCGGCTCGAGGAAAAATACCTGATGCTGCCGAATATGCTCAAGCAGCGCAAGTTCCGGAGGATGGTGCATTCGGCCGTGTTCGTCGAGGTGCGGGTCGACGAGGAGCTTGGCATCGTGCGCGTGACGCGCGTGGTCAGTGCCGTCGCCGCCGGACGCATCATGAACACGAAGACGGCCGGCAGCCAGATCGTCGGCGGCGTGGTCTGGGGCATCAGCCAGGCGCTGCACGAGGAAAGCCATATCGACCACCGCTTCGGGCGCTTCATGAACCACAACCTGTCCGAGTACCACGTGGCGGTGAATGCCGACATCCACGACATCGACGTCATCTTCGTCGAGGAGGACGACCGCATCGTCAGCCGCCTGGGCGCCAAGGGCGTCGGAGAAATCGGCCTGGTGAGCGTGGCGGCGGCGGTCAGCAATGCGATCTACCACGCGACCGGCAAACGCATCCGCAGTACGCCGATCACGCCGGACAAGGTGCTGGCCGGCGGCCCATAAAGGAGCCTTTCCATGAGAACCGATCTGTCCCCGTCAGACACCGATAGCGGGCGCGAGGATCTCGGCCGCCTGATCCTGCGCGTCACGCTGGCCCTGCTGCTGCTGTTCCACGGCGTTTCCAAGCTGATCGGCGGCGTCGGCTTCATCACCGGCATGCTCGAGAAAATGGGACTGCCCGGTGCGATCGGCTACCTGGTGTATGTGGGCGAGGTGATCGCGCCGCTGCTGCTCCTGGTCGGGGTCTGGACGCGGCTGGCAGCCCTGATCGTGGCCGGCAACATGGTAGTCGCCATCCTGCTGGTGCATACGAAGGAATTTTTCACGATGAGCCAGACGGGCGGCTGGGCGCTCGAATTGCAGGGCATGTACCTGTTCGCGGCCATTGCGCTGGCCCTGCTCGGGGCGGGGCGCTACAGCGTCGGCGGGCGCACCGGCAAATGGAATTGAACACAGGAGAAGGAGATGAACGATAAGGTGGCCATCGTCACCGGCGCCTCGCGCGGCATCGGCAGGGCGATCGCCTTGCGCCTGGCGCAGGACGGGTTCGCGGTGACGGTCAATTACGCCAGCCGCGCCGGGGATGCGCAGGAGGTCGTCGACCAGATCGCAGCAGCTGGCGGACGCGCGCTCGCCGTACAGGGCGACGTCGCCAGCGCGGCCGACTGCGCGCGCCTGTTCGAGGCCACGGAAAACGCCTTTGGCGGCGTCGACGTCCTCGTCAATAATGCCGGCGTGATCCAGCCCGGCACGACGCTGCTGGCCGATACCAGCGACGAGCTCTACGAGCGCATCTTCGCCATCAACACGCGCGGCACCTTCAATATGCTGCGCCTGGCCGCGACGCGCCTGCGTCAGGGCGGACGCATCGTCAACTTTTCGACCAGCGCCATCGGCCTGGCCCTGCCGGGTTACGCCGTGTACGCGGGCGCGAAAGCGGCGATCGAGACCATGACGAATATCTTTGCCAAGGAAATGCGCGGCAAGGGGATCTCGGTGACGGCGCTGGCGCCGGGCCCGACCGCGACCGAGCTTTTCCTCGACGGCAAACCAGCGGAACTGGTGGAACGTCTGGCGCAGGCGGCGCCGCTGGAGCGGCTCGGCACCCCGCAGGACATCGCCAATACCGTCGCCTTCCTGGTGGGGCCGGAAGGAGAATGGGTGAATGGCCAGACGCTGCGCGTGAACGGCGGCATCGTGTAACTGGCGGCTAGACCTGCGTCGTCTGCCGCTGCTGCTGCCGCTGCGTTTGGATGCGCAGGGTGAGGCGGAATTCGAAGATGCGCGCCGTCTCCGGCGGAAAAGGCCGCGCGCGGCGCAGTGCTGCGGCGACGGCGTCCTTGTAGCCTGGCAGCAGCGCATTATCGAGCGTGTTCATGCCGATCACCTTGCCGTCGGCGTCGAGGAAGACCTCGAAGGCGACCGTGTAGTCGCCCGGCCTCGTATCGGGCGGAGAATCGTATTGCGGCATGGGCTCGTGCTCGGCCAGTTGCGCCGGTCGGCCTGCTTGTCACGGCGCAGCAGCATGGCGATCCGGTTCTGCACCGAGCGCACGGCGGCCGCCTCGCTGTCGAACAGGGCGCGCTCGTCGATCGCGCTATCGAGCAGGTGGCCGAAATAACCGAATTGCGCCAGGTGGCGCCGATCCTGCGCCCAATCGAAGGCCGCCACCGCGGCCGGAAACAGGGCTTCGTGCCAGGCGTCCGGATCGCCGAGGCGCTGCGTGCGCGCCAACGTGGGCCTGCCTTCGTCAAAACGCTCCCACATGGCAGCGGCCAGTGGCGCTTGCGTACCTGGCGCCGGCTCGCCGTCATCAGGTGCAGTGGCCTACGCCGGCTCCTGCGCTGCTGGTTCCCGCGCTGTCAGGGGGTCAGGTGCATCGTGCCGTCGTCAGCCATGCGCTGCATTAGAAAATTGCAAAATGGCATCATATACCAGCTCGCTGGCGTGACACGTGGCGGACGAAAAAAAGCCGGCACGCGACCGGCAGGCGGAAGACGTCTCGCTGGCTATTCCATCCGTAAGTCGTAATGCACGTCGCGCCGATCCTCGCGCTGGGGCCCGGCCACGAGATAGGTGCCCCAACCCAGGCGGCCGGCATGGCGATCCCCGGACAGGGTGGCACAGCAGACGTCGGCCGCGCGCAGGACGAGCTCCACTTCGTATTCGAGCGCCAGCCCCGTGAACAGCATGGCCAGGCTGTTCAGGGCGCGTGCCGCCAGGCCGCCGGGCAGAAAGGCATCAAAACCGGCACGGTCGAGGGGGCCGATCACCAGGCGCAGGCGCAAGTCGCGCTGCCAGACCCGCTCGCCGGCGATCGCGCGGGTGCCGAGGGTGGCGCTGTCGCAGCCGAGGGTGCTTTGCTGGGCCGGCGGCACCGCGTACCAGGCGCCCATGAATTGATCGACCCGGATCGGCTGGCTGAAATACTCGGACAGCACGCGCCCCATCTGCACCGCCGAGACCGGCCGCTGGCGCAGTGCCGCCGCAAAATAGCCGAGCGACTCATCGAGCACGGCGCCCTGTTCCGGCTGTCCCAGGCGCCGCCGCAGCGCCGGATTGCCGAGTCCGGCCAGGCCCAGCAGCAGCGGCAGGAATCCATCCCGCCCCGTGCTTTCGTATTTCAGATGCAGCCGGTACTTGCGCCAGGCTTCATAGAACAGCGCCAGCGAGCGGTTCGAAAAGGTGTCGAGAAAGGCGCGCGCGCCTTCGTCCTTATCTAGCGATTGCTGCTCGGCCACGCGTTCGGTGTAATGCGGCGGTAGCACGCCATGCCCGCCCAGGAGGCCCATGAAGGTCGGCGTAATCCGGATCCATTGCAAAGTGGACGCTTGCAGCGCCGCGCCGAGGGAGGTGGCGCTGGGTTCGATGGTGCGCGGCTCGACCCCGATTGCCTCTAATTGACTGGCCGGGAAGCGCAGCAAGGTCGAGTTCTGGAAGCGCAGGAAATTGGCGACCAAGCCTCCTCCGGGCGCGCCGTGCTTGCGCAGCCAGAGTTCCAGCATGCGCACCGCCTGGAAATACTCGAAGCGGTACGGTTCCCGAAACAGGCGCTCGATTACAGCAGGCTCAAATCGCCGCTTTTGGGTGGGCATACAAACACCTCTTCTCCGGTCTTGGCCGAGACCAGCACCAGCTGGGTAAAACTGTTGGCGTGCACGTACAAAGCGAGAAAACGTTCGACGATGTGGGCGAACGCATTCAGGCCGCTGCCGATGAACGCTTCTTCGTCGATCGACAAGCGCACCTGCACCCCACGCACCAGGCAATTGAAGGGGTTACCGGCCAGCCAGGCGCTGCTGGCCTGCTGTTCGATGGCGACGATGCCGCCGATCTGGCGCTGCGAGGAGGGCGAACGCGGCAGGTCGTACAGCGCCAGCATTTCGCGGAAAGCCTCGACGCCGCCGGCGCCGAGCGACAGGTGGTTCAGGGACAGGTGCGAGATCAGGCGCCAGTGCGCACTGCGGCCGCTGGGAAAGCGCCAGGACGTCGTCGGTTTGCGCAGGAAACTGATCGTGCGCACCGATGAGCCGCTTTCCAAGAACAGGTCGCCGCCGGCCTGGCCGACAGGCAATAGCGCGGGCAGGTCGCGGTTCGAGCAGGTCAGTTCCAGATTCAAGGTGTCGGTTTCGACCGCGGCCGGATCGAAATCAATGTCGACGATCGCAATCTGCGTCTCGAACCCGGGGCTGCGCTCGGCCAGGGTCTCGTCGCGCCGCAGGGCCCAGTAATGGCCGTTCTGCTCGGCGGTCTGCGCGTGCTGCAAGGAGTAAAAAGGGCGGAACTGCACCACGGTTTCGCCTTGCGGGGTCTGGCGCACCAGGTTCACCGAATCGACCGACTGCACCTCGAAGGCATAGGCGCGGCGCGCATCGGCCAGCACCGGATAGCTGGCAGTCGCGTGGGTCAGGCGGATCGGCTCGCCGCGCTGGCGGAACAGGTTGATGACGGGCGTGCAGCCGAGCAGGACGTTGTTGGTCGAGAGGGTGCCGAGCATGCGTGCCGTGTTCGAGTCGCTGCGGATCCCCGACAGCGCCAAATGCAGGGTCACCGTTTTAGCCCCCGGCGCGGCGGCACCCAAACTTGTTAAATCGATATCGAAAAAATTGAATTTCTCGGGGAAGCAAAAATATTCGGTCAGCAGGCGGTAGGCGCCATGCGAGCGGGCCGGGAAATCGATCAGGGCTTCGTCGTCCTCGAAGCCGGCCGCCAGCACGGGGATGGCCGGCAGCGCTACCCAGCGTCCATTGTGATCCGCTTCGGCATAGGCGGCGACGGTGCGCATGAACAAGGCGTCGCGCAGGGCGGCGCAGAACGAGGGTTCGCCATCGATGAACACGCGCAAGCGCGGCAAATTCAGCGCGCCAATGGCAACCTGCTCGACGCTGGTGGCAATCGTCAGGCTGATGCTGGATGTGGCCTGCGCAGGCGGCCGGACAGCATCCGGGGCGCGCAGGATGTCGGAAAAGCGCGCCTGAGACAAGCTCAGCGGAGCGATCGCCACCGGGTAGACGGTGCGAAAAGTACAGACGGCACCGCGCACCGGTCGCGTCGTGAGTTGCGTTCCACGTGGAACCATCGCGGCCGTGGTCTGTTGTCTGGCGGCGCTCGTGAAATCCAATCTAGCGATCGAACACGAGGGAAAGGGGCGCAGGTAGTGCGGGTAGAGGACGTCGAACAGCGCCTCCGTGAATTCCGGATAGTCGTCGTCGAGGCGCTTGGCGATGCGCGCATTGAGCAGGGCGAAGGACTCGATCATGCGCTCGGTATGCGGGTCTTCGCAGACTTCGCCGCTGATCAACAGGCGGCCGGCGATCTTCGGGTAGCGCTCGGCGAACTCGCGCAGATTGCGGCGCAGGTAGCCGAGCTCGCTCTCGTAGTAGGGCAGTAATTGTTCCACTTGTTATGCTCCTGGCGCGGCGCGGCCGGCCTTGCTGATGCTGTAACTCAGGGTCGAAGGCTGCAGCACCGCGTCGAAATTCACGGCTTCCTGGGACGCGCTAGCGACCAGCACGCCGGTGATCGAAAAGTCGATCCGGTTGACGGCGCCGGCGCGCATCTCCAGCTGGGCTTTCACATTGCGCAGGCGCGGCTCGTGGGTGGCGATGGTTTTTTCGATGCACATGCAGATATAGGCCCGATCCGAGGGACTCGACAGCGACAGTTCGGCGAAATCCTGCATGCCGTAGCTGACGATCGAACGGCTGCACTCGGGCCAGTCTTTCAGTAAATCCTCGGGCAGCACGGCGCGGGTATTGAGCAAGGCTTCCAGGTCGCGCGCGACGGCGTCTTTTACATCTTCCAGCGCCATGCGTCCCGGCTTGCCGGATCCGCCGCGCAGGGGCACGCCGAGCAGACGGTCGAACAGGCCGGGCGTGAATGGATGCATCGGTTTCTCCTGTAGGTAATGGCAGTGCAGACACGGCGGACAAGCTTCGTAGTGTTACTGGGCAGGCCTGACTGAACGTTGAAAAAAGATAAGGAAATGCCATCGCCCACGGCCGCGTTGTTGAAACCCGACGTTTGCGCAAGCGCAAGCCGATACCGGGAGGGCGGGTGCTACTGTTTCCGTTGGCAAATTTGCGCTCGATAAAAATCACATAGGGATGACAGCGAGATGACCAGCAAAGTACTCTGGGGCGAGGGTTTATTGCTGCGCCCCCAGCATTTCCAGCGCCAGGATCAATACCACGAGCATTGCCTGCAAAAAGGCATCAAGGCCGTGCACCCGTATGCCTGGGGCGTGGAACGCTTGCAGGTCGACCGCGAGGCGCTGGCGAACAATGTCCTGCGCATCCTCGACCTGGCGCTGCGCTTCCAGGACGGCGAACTGGTCGACGCGCCGAACCATGACGCCCTGCCCGATACCGTCGACCTGAGCCTGCTGCAGCAATCCCAGCAAAGCATGACCTATTACGCGGCGCTGCCCGGCCTCAAACCGTTTAGCGGCAATTTCGCCACCCAGGGCCAGGCAGCGAACACGGCGCGCTTCGTCCAGGCGAATCAGGAAACGGCGGATCTGTACACGCAAGCCGCGCCGGTGCAGCTGGCCTACCTGAAAAAATCGGTGCGCCTGGTGCCCGAATCCGAACCGCGCGACGCCTACATCCATTTTCCCTTGCTGCGCCTGCGCCGCGCGGCCACCGGCGGCTTCGAGCTCGACCCGACTTTTGTCCCGCCCAGCCTGTCGATCGGCGCGGCGGCGCCCTTGTTCCAGCAATTGCGGCGCCTGCTCGACGCGCTGCAGGCCAAGGTCGGCGCCCTCTACGGCCACCACCGCGAGCCGAGCCGCAACGTGATCGAATTCCGCTCGGGCGATATGTCCTCGTTCTGGCTGCTGCACACGGCCAGTTCCGCCTACGCCACCCTGAGCCACCACTACCACCACCCGAGCCTGCATCCGGAGCGGCTCTACGAGCAACTGCTGGACGTGGCCGGCGGCCTGATGACGTTTTCCAAGAGCTGGACGCTGGCCGACCTGCCGCCGTATCAACACGCCGATCCGGGCCCGAGTTTCAGCAAGCTGCACACGATCATCCGCGAACTGCTCGACACCGTGATCTCCTCGAAATATTTCGCGATCGCGCTGAGCGAAGTGCGCCCCTCGTACTACATCGGCGCCCTCGACTCCGGCAAGATCGACGACAAGACGACGTTTTATATCGCCGTCTCTGCCGATGTGCCGGCGGTGCAGCTGGTCGACGTGGTGCCGCTGCGCTTTAAAGTCGGCGCGCCGGACGATGTCGAGAAATTCGTCCTGTCCGCGCTGCCCGGCGTGCGCCTCCAATACACGCCGCAGCCGCCGGCCGCCCTGGCCGTGCGTCCCGACACCTGCTATTTCATGCTCGAATCGAAAGGGCAAATGTACGAGCGCATGCTCAAGGCGCAATCGATCTCGATCTATGTGCCGGCCGGGATGAAGGAACTCAAACTCGAACTGCTGGCCGTTGCGGCCTGAGGAAAGGCACCATGTCCGGCCCCTTGATCCTGCTCGGTGACAAAACCTCGCACGGCGGCTCCGTCATCGAAGCCTCGAACCACAGCGACAGCGGCGGCGTCCCGATCGCGCGCATGGGCGATAAAACCGTCTGCCCGAAACATGGGCCGAACCCGATCGTCAGCGGCGACGCCACCCTGATCATCGACGGCAAAGCCGCCGCCCGTCACGGCGACAAGACCGCCTGCGGCGCCACCCTGATCGCCAGCCAGCAGGCGACGGTCGACAACCTGTGATGATTATTCATGACCTCCACCACCGCCGCGCCACCAAGCCCGCTGCCGGGCTGGCTCAAGAAAGCCGCTGTTACCGTCCTGATCTTCGCGCTGTGCTGGGCCGTCGCAATTACCTACTGGCGCGGCGCCGAGAACGCGCCGGCCGGCGCCGAACTGCTGCTGGCGCTGCTGGTCGCGCCGCTCGGCTTGCTGTCGCTGCTGTGGCTGGGTAAGAAAATCGTGACGGCGCGTGCCGTGGCGCCGGCGGCGACCGGCAGCGCCAGCGTTGCCCAAACGGCGGCGGCCGCGCCCCCGGTTGCGCCGCTGGCGATCCTGGCCGCGGCCCTGCGCGTTCCGCACGGCGCTTCTCCCGAAGACCTGGCCGCCGCCATGGCCGCCAACGGCGCCCGTCCGGATCTCGATCCGGAACTGGTCGACGACGACGGCTTTCCCGTCATGAGCGCGCGCAGCGAGGAGGCCGTCGATGAAGCGCTGCAGGAAGAAGTCCAGGAGTGGCTGATGCTGAATGGCATGGCCGAGCTGCGCCTGGGCGAGGCCGGGTGGCGCGCGCTGACCCTCGGCAGCGCCGTCGTGCGCGATCTGGCGCAAGAAGCCATGCTGCAATTGATGCCCGAGCAGGGAACACCGCCGCCGCTGCGCCTGCTGCCGATCTTGCCGACCGGATGGACGGTCGAACAGCGCCATGCGGCGGGTCTCTGGTTCAAGCACGTGATCGCGCAGCGCGGCTGGCCGATGGACAGTTTAACGAGGATGGAGGTGGCGTTCGACGCGACCCCGGCAGCCATTCTCGGGCAGTGCGCGGCGGATTGCCAGGCGCCGAACAAGGCCGCGACCTTGCTCCTCGCCTGCGATTCGCAAATCGACCAGGATACGGTTGACACCTGGGCCGCGAATGGTTCGCTGTGCACGGCAACGCGCGCTGGGGGCCGCATTCCCGGAGAAGGCGCGGCCGGTTTGCTGCTGAGCAGCGTGGAGAGCGCGCGCCAGCATCCCGACGCCTTGTTCGCTTGCCTGTATCCGCTGCAGGAAGGACGGCGCGAGGTCTCCAGCGACAGCGCCAAGCGCCCCGACACCAAACGTCTGAGCGATCTGGCCGAACGCTGCGCGCAAGGCGCCGGCCTGGCGCTGGCCAGCGTGGCCCTGATCGCGGCCGACAGCGATCACCGCGCCAGCCGCGCCCAGGAGGTGATGGGACTGGCGTCGGCAAGTTTCCCCGAGCTCGACGCCAGCACCGATGTCCTGCGCACCGGCACCACGACCGGCAGCTGCGGCGCCGTTCCCTTCATCGGCGCGCTGGCGCTGGCACGCCATGCGGTTTTCACCAACGCTGCGCCAACCCTGTTCCTCAGCAATGACGATCCGTTTATGTACAGCATGGCCCTGATCGGCCCGCCGCCGGCGCAGTCTGCCTGAACGCTGCACTCATCCGCACGCCGTGCGAAGCCGCCTACACACAGTCAGCCCGCACTCCTATTGGTGTGCTTCGTAAACTGGCTAAGATCGACCCCATGGATGAATGACACCAGGGAGTCGATCATGGCTGGAAACAAGCAATACGATATCGGTGCCAACAACAACGGCACCCATAGCCCGGGCACGCGCGGGCCCGATTCATTGTCGGGCCGTTCCGACCCGGCCGATCCGGACAGCGGCCAGCACCCGCAGGACGCCGGGCACTACACTGGCGCGGCCGGCGCGGACAACAGCGATCGCCCCGGCGGCATCGTCAGCGCCCCGCCGGAAAGCAATGTCGGCCCGGCCGGCGCTGCGCAAAGCGACCGTGGCGCCGCGGGAGCGCAATCCGCAAAGGAGATGAGCGCGGCAGCCGGCGGCGGCAGACCCGGTACCTCGGCCGCAGGCGCTGAGGCGGCGCAGGGGCAATCGGCCGATGCCGGCGTGACGGGAACCAGTGTGGATGAGCTGGCCAAGCAGACACCGGACAAGCCGGGCACGACCGATTCGCGCTGAAGCCCAATCAGCTGCGCCAAAAAAATAAGCCCGGACATTGTCCGGGCTTCATTTTGACGAACCTCTGTCGGGATTACTCCACCGTCACCGACTTCGCCAGATTGCGTGGCTTATCGACGTCGGTACCGCGTGCCAGCGCCGTGTGATACGCCAGCAATTGCAGCGCCGCCACGTGCAGGATCGGCGACAGTTCGCCGTAGTGTTCCGGCAGGCGGATCACGTGCAGGCCTTCACCCGAGGTGATGCGCGAGTCGACGTCGGCGAACACGTACAGCTGGCCGCCACGGGCGCGCACCTCCTGCATGTTCGATTTCAGCTTTTCCAGCAGCGCATCGTTCGGGGCGATGGTCACGACCGGCATCTCTTCCGTCACCAGCGCCAGCGGGCCGTGCTTCAGCTCGCCCGCCGGATAGGCTTCGGCGTGGATGTACGAGATTTCCTTGAGTTTCAGGGCGCCTTCCAGGGCAATCGGGTAGTGCATGCCGCGGCCCAGGAACAGGGCGTTTTCCTTACGGGCGAATTCCTCGGCCCAGGCGATGATCTGCGGCTCCAGCGCCAGCACCGACGACAGGGCAACCGGCAGGTGGCGCATCTGCTTCAGGTGCTCGGCTTCTTCCGCGTCCGTCAGGCGGCCGTTGACTTGCGCCAGGGTGAGGGTGAGCAGGAAGAGGGCGGCCAGCTGCGTGGTGAACGCCTTGGTCGAGGCGACCCCGACTTCGACGCCGGCGCGGGTGATGTAGGCCAGCTCGCATTCGCGCACCATGGCGCTGGTCGAGACGTTGCAGATGGTCAGCGTGTGTGGCATGCCCAGGCTGCGCGCATGCTTTAAAGCGGCCAGGGTGTCGGCGGTCTCGCCCGATTGGGAGATGGTGACGACCAGGGTTTTCGGGTGCGGCACGCTGTCGCGATAGCGGTATTCGCTGGCGATTTCGACGTTCACAGGCAGCTTGGCGATGCACTCGATCCAGTATTTGGCAGTGAGGCCGGCATAGTAGCTGGTGCCGCAGGCCAGGATCAGCACGCGGTCGATGTCCTTGAACACTTTATAAGCGTTGTCGCCGAACAGTTCCGGCATGATGCCGGTGACGCCCTCGAGGGTGTCGCCGATCACGCGCGGCTGCTCGAAAATTTCCTTCTGCATGTAGTGGCGATAAGGGCCGAGTTCGGCCGCGCCGGTATGGGCGTGCACGGTTTTGACCTCGCGCTCGACCGGCTTGCCGTCGACGTCGACGATCCAGTAGCGCGACAGCTGCAGGTCGACGACGTCGCCTTCTTCCAGATAAATGATCTGGTTCGTGGTGCCGGCCAGCGCCATGGCGTCGGAAGCGACGAAATTCTCGCCTTCGCCCACGCCCAGGATCAACGGCGAGCCCTGGCGCGCGGCGACGACGCGGTGCGGTTCTTCGCGCGAGAACACAGCGATCGCATAGGCGCCGTGCAGACGCTTGACGGCTTGCTGGACGGTGTCGAACAGGTCGCCGTTGTACATGTGGTCGACCAGGTGGGCGATCACTTCGGTGTCGGTCTGGCTCGTGAATTCGTAGCCGAGTCCCTTGAGTTCGCTACGCAATTCGTCGTGGTTTTCGATGATGCCGTTGTGCACCAGCGCGATGCGGGCCGTTTCTTCGTTCGGCGAGAAGTGCGGGTGGGCATTGTGCGAAGCCGGCGCGCCGTGGGTGGCCCAGCGGGTGTGGGCGATGCCGGTGAACCCTTGCAGGCCGGTGCCGGCGATTTGCGTTTCGAGGTCGGCTACGCGCGAGGTGCTGCGCGAACGGGCCAGACGGCCTTCGACGTGCAGGGCGACGCCGCAGGAATCGTAGCCGCGGTATTCGAGGCGTTTCAGACCCTCGATCAGGATAGGGGTGATGTTACGTTGAGCAACTGCGCCGACAATACCGCACATGAACTGACCTCGTTATAAAAAATTAGCAATGAAGGATATCGTACGGCAATGCGCATGAAATATGCTTTCAGAGCGCAGGCTTTTTTGTTATAAAA
Source organism: Massilia sp. Leaf139 (assembly GCF_001424165.1). Taxonomy (GTDB): domain Bacteria; phylum Pseudomonadota; class Gammaproteobacteria; order Burkholderiales; family Burkholderiaceae_D; genus Telluria. The sequence continues at coordinate 112,674 of NZ_LMOJ01000023.1, read as the reverse complement.
TTTCACGCCCCATGAAAGATGAAATATTCTTTCATCTATCGCTGAATACTTGATGAAAATTTCATGACAATTGATCCGACTACCCTGGACGAACTCGATCGTCGCATCCTGAATGCCCTGCAGACTGATGCATCGCAGACGAATGCGGAGCTGGCGGGACAGGTTCACGTGTCGCCGCCAACTTGTCTGCGCCGGGTCAAGCAGCTGACGGAGAATGGTGTTATCTCACGGCAAGTAGCGCTTGTCGACCCCGACAAGGTCGGCGCACGCCTGACCGCCATCGTCGAGATCACCCTCGATGTGCAGGCGGCCGAGCGCATGGCCGATTTCGAGAAGCTGGCGGCGTGCGAGGATGCCGTGATGCAGTGCTACCGCGTGGCGCCGGGCCCGGATTTCGTGTTGATCGTGCAGGTGGCCGACATGCCGGCCTACCACGCGCTGGCACACCGCCTGTTCGCCACCCACGCCAACGTGCGCAACGTCAAAGCCTATTTTTCGACGTTTAGAAGTAAATTCGACACCCGCATCGCCGTCTGAAGCGGCAGTGTTAGCCTGTGGATAATTCTGTGTAGAACAGGGTGAAAACAGCAGGGGTATCCCGTGCATAAGCCGGTGGATACCCCTGTGAATTTCACGTCGATAAGCCGTGTAAAAACGGTGGATTACTTCGGCTTTTTGACGGGACGGCTCCAGCCTTCGACCGTTATCTGCTTGGGGCGCGAGATGGTCAGCTTGCCGGCCGGCGCGTCTTTCGTCAGCGTGGTGCCGGCGCCGAGCGTGGCGCCCCTGCCGACCGTGACCGGCGCGACCAGCTGGCTGTCGCTGCCGATGAAGGCGTCGTCCTCGATCACCGTGCGGAATTTATTGGCGCCATCGTAGTTACACGTGATGGTGCCGGCGCCGATGTTCACGCGCGAGCCGACCGTGGCGTCGCCGACATAGGCCAGGTGATTCGCCTTGCTGTGCGCCGCGACCTGGCTGTTTTTGACTTCCACGAAATTACCGATGTGGACATCTTCCCCGAGTTGCGTGCCCGGGCGCAGGCGCGCATAGGGGCCGATCTGGGAGGCGGCGCCGACCACGGCATCCTCGATATGGCAGAACGGTTTGATCTGGGCGCCGGCGCCGACCCGGGCATTGACCAGCACGCAGTGCGGGCCGACCTTCACGCCGTCGGCCAGTTCGACCCGGCCCTCGAACACGCAGCCGACGTCGATCACGACATCGCGTCCGCAAATCAGTTCGCCGCGCACATCTAAACGCGCCGGATCCATCAGCGTGATTCCCTTTTCCAGCAGGGCGTTGGCGATGTTCAGTTGATGGCGGCGCTCGAGTTCGGCCAGTTGCACCTTGCTGTTGACACCGGCCACTTCCCATTCGCCGCTCGGCGAAGCGGAAACCACTTCGACGCCATCGGCGACGGCCTGGGCCACGATGTCGGTCAGGTAATACTCGCCCTGTGCATTGTTGTTCGACAGCGCCGCCAGCCAGCGTTTCAGGTGCTGGGTCGGCACCGTCATGATGCCGCTGTTGATTTCGCGGATGGCGCGCTCGGTGTCGCTCGCATCCTTTTCTTCGACGATGCGCACGATGCGGCCGTTCTCGCGCACGATGCGGCCCAGCCCGAAGGGATTGGCCTGCTCGACGGTGAGAATACCCAGCTTGTCGCTGCCGGCGGCATCGACCAGGCGGCGCAGCGAATCGGCAGTCGTCAGCGGCACGTCGCCGTAGAGCACCAGGGTCGGCACGTTTTCATCGAGCTGGGGCACGGCCTGCATCACGGCGTGGCCGGTGCCCAGCTGCGGCTGCTGCAAGGCGGTGTCGATCGGCGCCGCGCCATCCTGCGCCAGGCCTGCCACCATCTCCGGCACCGCTGCGCCCCCGTGTCCGTAAATCACGCATAATTTACTCGGCCGCAGCAGGCGCGCGGTATCGATCACATGCTGCAACAGCGGCTTTCCCGCCAGCGGATGCAACACTTTAGGCAGCGCGGACTGCATGCGCTTTCCCATGCCGGCGGCAAGGATGACAACGTTCATAAGCCGTATTCAATAAGAGTTAATAAGATGAAAAAGTTTATCACGCATGCCTCTTCACACCACTCACTGCTGCAGCGCACGCGTGCCCTGTTCCTGATTGCCCTGCTGGCCCTGGTCGGCGCTTGCAGCACCATCCGCTTCAGCTACAACCATGGCGACACCCTACTGTACTGGTGGCTCGACGCCTATGTCGACTTCGAGGGAGAACAGTCCGATTGGGTCAAACGCGATATCCGCGAACTGTTTCAATGGCACCGCAAAACCCAGCTCGACGATTACGCCGCCCTGCTCGGCACCTTCCAGCAGCAGCTGGCCGGCAATCCGACCCAGGCCGATTTATTGAACGGTTACCGCGAGATCCGCAAGCACACCGAAACCCTGGCCATGAAGGCCGTGCCGGACATGGTCGACCTGGCCCGTTCGCTGACGCCCGAGCAGATCGAACAGATGGAAGGACGGTTTAAAAAGAAAAACGACGAATACCGCCGCAAATTCGTCAGCGGCAGCGTCGAGAAACGCAATGAGGCGCGCTTCGATAAATCGATGGAACAATTCAAATTGTGGTTCGGCGGCTTTAGCAACGAGCAGGAAAAAGCCCTGCGCCGCGCCTCCGACGCCCGTCCGCTCGACAACAACGTCTGGCTGGAAGAACGCATGCTGCGCCAACGGAAAATCCTGGCCCTGGCGCGCAAGATTCAGCAGGAAAAGCCGAGCAAGGAACAAACCGCCACCATGATCACTGCGCTGCTACGCGAATTCTTTACGCGCATGGATGCGCCGGAACGCAAGGGGTTTTATGACGCGTATATCAATGCGACCAGCAATTACATCCTGAGCGCAATCCGCATCGCCACGCCGGCCCAGAAAGCCCATGCGCAGCAACGCATGCAGGGGTGGATCAACGATTTTAATGTGCTCGCGAAAGAGGCGAAATAAGGGCATCGGCCATCTGTTATAGTGCGCGCCATGCAAAAAAGTTCGAGCAAATCCCAGGGCCAGCACGGCCGTCCGCGCCTGGCGCCGCAGCAGGTTCGCATCATTGGCGGCGAGTGGAAACGCCGTTTATTGCCGGTGCTCGACGCGCTCGGCCTGCGCCCGACGCCCGACCGCGTGCGCGAAACCGTGTTCAACTGGATTCACCACCAGGTCGGCGGCGACTGGGAGGGCGTCGATTGCCTCGATCTGTTCGCCGGCAGCGGCGCCCTCGGCTTCGAAGCGGCCAGCCGCGGCGCGCGCATGGTGACGATGCTGGAACTGCATGCACCCGCGGCGCGCCAGCTGCAGGACAACGGGCAGATGCTGAAGGCGCAGAATGTCTCCATCCTGCGCGGCGACGCCTTTGTCCTCGCGCGCGACCTGGCGCAGCGTGGCCAGCGCTACGATGTCATCTTCCTCGATCCGCCGTATCAACAGGATCTGATCGCCAAAGCGCTGCCGCTCTGCGTCGATTTATTAAAAGAGGACGGCCTGGTCTATGTGGAAGCGGAATATGCGCTGCCCACCGGAGAAGGCATGCCCGACTGGCTGGCACCGTGGATACAGATCCGCGCCGACAAGGCGGGCATGGTCTACTATCACTTGCTGAAGCTGAACCCCATGTAAGATAACTTGCACGAAAACAAGGCTTAAACACGCCATGTTTGCCCAATTCGCGGGCAAAACCGCCCCCATGCTGGGGCAATTGCCAGATTTTCAGGCATAATGCGCGTTCCAGGGGCGTTTGCGCTCTAACTCAGGTGTTTCTTCCAGGGAGCAGCAATGGTAGTAGCCGTTTATCCAGGTACCTTCGATCCGCTCACCCGCGGCCATGAGGATCTGGTTCGCCGTGCATCGGGTCTCTTCGACACGCTCGTCGTCGGTGTCGCCGACAGCAAGAACAAGAAGCCATTCTTCTCGCTCGAGGAGCGCCTGGAGATTGCCAACGAGGTGCTGGGCCATTACCCGAACGTCAAAGTCCAGAGTTTCTCCGGCTTGCTGAAAGACTTCGTACGCCAGCACGATGCGCGCGTCATCGTGCGCGGCCTGCGCGCCGTGTCCGACTTCGAGTACGAGTTCCAGATGGCCGGCATGAACCGCTATCTGCTGCCCGATGTCGAAACCCTGTTCCTGACCCCGTCCGACCAGTACCAGTTCATTTCGGGCACCATCGTGCGCGAAATCGCGATGCTCGGCGGCGACGTGTCCAAATTCGTGTTCCCTTCGGTCGATCGCTGGCTGCAAAAGAAAATTGCATCCATGAGCGCGCCGAAAGCCTGAGTTTTTAAATCGAGCAGCACCATGGCCTTATTGATTACCGACGACTGCATTAATTGCGACGTGTGCGAGCCTGAGTGCCCGAACGACGCGATTTCGATGGGCGCAGAGATCTACGAGATCGACCCCCATAAATGCACGGAATGCGTCGGCCACTTCGACGAACCGCAGTGCCAGGCCCTGTGCCCGGTCGCCTGCATTCCGTTCAATCCCGCCTGGCGCGAAACGCGCGAGGAATTATTGATCAAGTACGAACGCCTGACGGCCAATAAGAACACCGCCTGAGCCATCGCGGCGGTGCGCCACCTTGCCGGTGGCAATGCTATGCTCGGCCATGGCCACTTCCGCTCCTTCGTCCGCATCGACTCCCGAATCCGAATCCGCGTTCACAGGTGATGCCTTGCCGTCCACGGTGGACGAAAACATCGGCACCATCGCCGAGTATTGCAAACGCCACGAGCAGCGCGCCACGCCGGCCCAGAAAGTCGTCGAAAAGATCAGCCTGTTTCTCGGCAGTCCCGGCTATTTCGCCACCAACATGGCTTTCGTCCTGTGCTGGCTGGTTTGGAACAGCGCCGCTTCCTTCATCGACCTGCCCCAGCCGGACGAGCCGCCGTTTTTTTGGCTGCAGGGTTTTGTCTCCCTCAACGCTTTCATTATCTCCACCACCGTGCTGATCCGCCAGAACCGGATGTCGAAACTGGCCGACCGGAATGCCCATCTCGACCTGCAGATCAGCCTGCTGGCCGACGAAAAGACCAGCAAGATCATCGCCATGCTGGAAGAGATCCGGCGCGACTCGCCAAATCTGGCCGACAAGCCGGACGATAAAGCCGAAGAGCTGGCCAAGCCGGCAGACACGACCAGCGTGCTGGAAGCGATCGACCGCAAGACCCGTTAGTTCCCCACTGTCATCCCGCTTAGTTTCCCTACGTATTGTGCTCTTGCAGCATTGAAATAGTCTGTCGGTCTTGATTTTCGACAAGATTTCGGTGCTATATTGCTATTGCTGTTTTAGCACGAGCATACTTTTTTCGATGAAACGGGGAGTGTGGTGAACATCAATAACTTGCGCATCGGCCAGCGCCTGGCGATCGGCTTCGGGATCGTGATTTCCTTGCTGGTCTTGTTGGCCGGCCTTTCTTATACGCGCCTGGCCAGCCTGAACGCGGAAATGGATGCATTGATCCACTTGCGCTACGCGAATACCGTCAGCGCGAATGCGATCAAGACCGACGTCAACGAAGCCACGCGCGGCATGCTCAGTGTGCTGGTGATGAGCGATCCCGACCAGGTGCGCAAGGAACTCGAGAACGCACGTCAAAAAAGCGCGAACGCCAGCGCCGCCGTCGCCCACCTGGGGCGCAGCCTGGACGATGCCGAGGCAGCCAAGATCCTGGCAAATATCGGTACGATCCAGGCGAAATTCCTGCCGGCCCAGGACGCCTTCGGCAAACTCGTGCTGGAAGAGCGCAAGGACGAGGCCATGGTCAAATTCATGTTCTCGCTGCGCCCCCAGCAAACGAAATATTTCGAGCAGCTCGACCGCTTCATCGCTTACCAGAACGCCGCCATGACGGCCGCCGGTGAAGCGGCGTCCACCGTAACGCGCCGCACCCAGCTGTTCGTGTTGATCCTGGCCGGGGTCGCCGCCCTGATTTCCCTGGGCGTGGCCTGGCTTGCCACCCGCAGCATCGTGCGTCCGCTGCGCCATGTGGTGACGATTGCGCGCCGTGTGGCCGATGGCGATCTGACCAGCGAGATCCGCGCCGATACGCGCGACGAAACCGGGCAGATGATGCACGCGCTGCGCCACATGAACGACAGCCTGCAGCGCATCGTCGCCGACGTGCGCGTCAGCACCGAAGCGATGGCCAGCGCCTCCACCGAAATTGCCAGCGGCAACATCGACCTCTCCACCCGCACCGAGCAGCAGGCGGCGTCCCTGGGCGACACGGCCGATTCGATGCGCACGCTCACCGGCACCGTCCAGCAAAACGCCGACAACGCGCGCCAGGCGAACGCCCTCGCCGCACAAGCCTCGAGCGTGGCCGCGCGCGGCGGCGCCGTGGTGGCGCAAGTGGTCGACACCATGGGTTCGATTACGGCCTCCTCGAAGCGCATCGTCGACATCATCGGCGTCATCGATTCGATCGCCTTCCAGACGAATATCCTGGCCCTGAACGCGGCCGTTGAGGCGGCCCGCGCCGGCGAACAGGGACGCGGTTTCGCCGTCGTCGCCAGCGAGGTGCGCAGCCTGGCTCAGCGCTCGGCGGCGGCGGCAAAAGAAATCAAGGTGCTGATCGGCGACTCGGCCGACAAGGTGCGCGAAGGCAGCCACCTTGTCGAGCAGGCCGGCGCCACCATGCGCGACGTCGTCGACAGCGTGCGCCGCGTGACCGACATCATGGCCGAGATCACGGCCGCCAGCGCCGAACAAAGCGCCGGCATCGCCCAGGTCAGCCGCAACGTCGCGGACATGGACAACAGCACGCAAGAAAACGCCGCCCTGGTCGAGGAAGCGGCCGCTGCCGCGGCGTCGATGCAGGAGCAGGCCACGCAACTGGCGCGCGCCGTGAGCATTTTTAAATTGGCCACGCCGGCGGCAACGCTGGCGGCGGACACGCTGCCACGCCTGCCGGCCCCGCCAGCGGCCATCGAATAATCGAATAAAACGCACTCACTACGGAGACAGCATGACCATCATCAAACACACCAAAACCATCCTGAGCGGCGCCGCGCTGGCCGTCGCCTTCCTCGGCAGCGCTCATGCCGCCATCGACGTCAGCGGCATCAAGTTCGAGGACACCAATAAAGTCGGCGGTAAGGATCTGAAACTGAACGGCGCCGGCATGCGCACCAAGCTCGTCATCAAAGTGTATGCCGCCGGCCTGTATCTCACCGAAAAGAAGACCAGCGTGGCCGACATTTTGAAAGTCGAGGGGCCGCGCCGTGTGACCCTGGTGATGGCGCGCGATATCGCCGCCGAAGACCTCGGTAAAGCCTTCATGGATGGCATCAACGAAAACCTGGACAAGACGGAGAAATCGAAGATCGTCGGCCAGATCGGCAAGTTCGGCGAGATGTTCGCAAATGTCGACGCCATCAAGAAGGGCGACGTGCTGCACATGGACTGGATCCCGGGCACCGGCACCGTCTGCGAACTCAACGGCAAGCGCATCGGCGAGCCCGTCTCGGATCTGACTTTTTATAATGCCGTGCTGCGCATCTGGCTGGGAGATAAGCCGGTCGACCGCTCGCTGAAACCGGCGCTGCTGGGTGACGCGCGTTAAACGAAGTCGCTAATGAAAAGAAAAAACGCGGCGCCGGGTGACCGGTGGCCGCGTTTTTTTTATGGCTGGGGTTTTATGCGCGGGCGTTGCGGGCCGGACGGGCGGGGCGCGGACGCAGGGTCAGGACGAAAGCGCGCAGTAGGCCGGAGAGCAGGGGCCGGAAAAACATCAACACACAGCCCAGCAGCGCCAGCACCAACGCACCGCGCAGCAGGTCGGCCAGCGCCAGCAGCGGGAACGAGAACTGGGTGACGGTGGCAGCGAAGGACATGATTTTTTTACTATGGGATGTTGTTTTTAAAAACTATAGTGCATTGCAACATATAAATCTAATTTCGTTTATTGATGAGGCTTATATGGATGGTGAATGAAATGGGGTACACTTTGATGCAGACCAATAGCTGCGCTTACCCGCCACCGAGACACTGCCATGAGCTTCCTGACACTGGACTTGAATTTGCTGCGCGTATTCGACGCAGTGATGACCGAACAAAATCTGACGCGCGCCGCCGGCCATCTGGCGATGACCCAGCCGGCCGTCTCGAACGCCATCAAACGCCTGCGCGAAAGCCTGGGCGACGAACTACTGATCCGCACCGCATATGGCGTGAAACCGACGCCGCGCGCGGAAGCGCTATGGCCGGCGGTGCGCGCCGCGCTGCAGTCGCTGGAAGCGGCCGTGATGCCGGAAACCTTCGATGTCTCGAAGGCGCAAGCGACCTTCCGCATGGCAATGGCCGACGCCACCGCCGCCTACTGGCTGCCTTCCTTGATGCGCTCGATCGAGAGCGAAGCGCCGGGCGTCAACATCCGCATGGTGCCGCTGACCACGCGCGAACCGCGCCCGATGCTGCTGCGCGGCGACATCGACCTCGCCGTCGGCTTCTTCCCCGGCGTGGCGGCGCAATTGTCCTATGAAACTGGCTCGCCGATCCGCCACGAGCGCCTGTATTCGGGCCAGTATGTGTGCGTGATGCGTAAGAACCACCCGCTCGCGGCCAGCAAGCTCGACCTTGATGCTTACTGCAAGGCGAATCACCTGCTCGTGAGTTTTTCCGGCCGCGCCCATGGGCTAGTCGACGAGGCGCTGGCCCAGATCGGCCGCGAGCGGCGCATTTTGTTGACCGTGAACCAGTTCTTCACGGCGGGGCGGGTGGTGGCGAATTCGGATCTGATCACGGTGCTGCCGAAGCATCTGATGGTCTCCACCGGCATGACCGAATCCCTGATCTGGCGTGAACTGCCGTTTGCCCTGCCAGCCGTGCACCTCGACATGCTCTGGCACGAACGCGACGGCCGCAGCCCGGCGCACCGCTGGCTGAGGAATAACCTGGAGAATACGGCGGCGGTGGCCACCGCCCCCAAGGGCGAGCGCCAGGCGGCGTAGGGTGGGCGGGTCTCCCGCCCACGCGGTGATACGCGACGGCAGAAGCATCGAGCACGAAATCGGAGGTTTTACGGATCACCGCGTGGACGGCGCAGCCGTCCACCCTACAAATGCGAATTATCGGATCGGCAACTTGGTCGTATTCTTGACCTCTTCCATCACCGCATAGGTATGCGTCTCGCGCACGCCCTTCTGCAGCAGCGTCTTACCGAGGAACTCGCGGTAAGCCGCCATGTCTTTCACTCGCGCTTTGACCAGGTAATCGAAGCCGCCCGCCACCATGTGGCATTCGAGCACTTCGGGAATCAGCTGCACGCTCTGCTTGAAGGCATCGAACACTTCCGGCGTGGTGCGGTCGAGCACGACCTCGATGAACACCAACAGCGAGACGTCGAGCAATTGCGGGTTGAGTTGGGCCGTGTAGCCCATGATGTAGCCGGACTCGTGGAGTTTGCGCACGCGCTCGAGGCAGGCGGCCGGCGACAGGTTCACGCGGGTCGCCAGCTCGACGTTGCTGATGCGGCCGTCGTTCTGTAACTCGGCGAGAATTTTCTTCGAAATCTTGTCCAGCATGCCGTCCGTCTCCCCACGTAAATATTATTTGGTCGAATTCTCGCACCAAAAACTATCTATTGCTAGTGCCCATTAAAAACAGAATTAATCCAGAAGAATTCCTTCTACAATCAAACGATTGAAGCGCCCGTCAAAAGCGCGCCGGCTGTGGCTACAGACCGGCGCGTTTTGCTGTGCGCACCTCTTATCATCTTATAAAGACCCACCATGCAGATCGCCGCTACTGCCGCCTCCACCTTCGTTCCTTTCGACGCATTCCAAGCCGAAATCAAACCGGATCAGACCCCACTGCGCGCCGCCATTACGGCCGCCTACCGCCGCGACGAGGTCGAAGCCGTGCAATGGCTGCTGGCGCAAGGCGCGCGCCCGAGCGCGGAAGCGAAACCGCTGGCGCACCGCCTGGTCTCGAACGTGCGCACGAAGCGCACGCGTGCCTCTGGCGTCGACGCCCTGATGCATGAATTCTCGCTGTCGTCGGAAGAGGGCGTGGCCCTGATGTGCCTGGCCGAAGCGCTGCTGCGCATTCCCGACAGCGCCACCGCCGACCGCCTGATCGCCGACAAGATCAGCCGCGGCGACTGGAAGAGCCACCTGGGCGAATCGCCCTCGCTGTTCGTGAACGCCGCGACCTGGGGCCTGCTGATTACCGGCAAACTGGTGTCGAGCAACAGCGAACGCGGCCTTGGCTCGGCCATGACGCGCCTGATCGCCAAGGGCGGCGAGCCGCTGATCCGCAAGGGTGTCGACCTCGCCATGCGCATGCTGGGCAACCAGTTCGTCACCGGCCAGACCATCGACGAAGCCCTGAAAAACAGCCAGCCGAACGAAGCGCGCGGCTATCAATATTCCTACGACATGCTGGGCGAGGCGGCGCTGACGGAAAGCGATGCGCAAAGCTATTACGCGTCCTACGAAAAGGCGATCCACGCGATCGGCAAGGCCTCGAATGGGCGCGGCATCAAGGCCGGCCCGGGCATCTCCATCAAGCTGTCGGCCCTGCACCCGCGCTATAGCCGCGCGCAAGCGCAGCGCGTGATGAACGAACTGCTGCCGCGCGTGCGCAGCCTGGTCTTGCTGGCCAAGCAGTACAACATCGGCATCAACATCGATGCGGAAGAAGCCGACCGCCTGGAAATCTCGCTCGACATGCTGGAAGCGCTGGCCTTCGACGCGGAGCTGGCCGGGTTCGACGGCATCGGCCTGGTGGTGCAGGGCTACCAGAAACGCTGCCCCTTCGTGATCGACTACGTGATCGACCTGGCCAAGCGCAGCGGCCGCAAGTTCATGGTGCGCCTGGTCAAAGGCGCGTACTGGGATGCCGAGATCAAACGCGCGCAGGTGGACGGCATGCCCGGCTATCCGGTCTACACGCGCAAGGTCTACACCGACGTGTCGTATCTGACTTGCGCCGAGAAACTGCTGGGCGCGACCGATGTTATTTATGCCCAGTTCGCCACCCACAACGCCCATACCTTATCGGTGATCTACACCTGGGCCCAGGAACGCGGCATCGAGAACTACGAGTTCCAGTGCCTGCACGGCATGGGCGAGACCTTGTACGACCAGGTCGTCGGTAAAGAGAATCTGAACAAAACCTGCCGCATTTATGCGCCGGTCGGCTCCCACGAAACCCTGCTGGCCTACCTGGTGCGCCGCCTGCTGGAAAACGGCGCGAACTCGTCCTTCGTGAACCAGATCGTCGACGAAAAGGTGAATATCGAGACCCTGCTCAACGATCCGTTCGAGATCGCGCGCGCCAGCGGCGGTGCGCCGCACACGGGCATCGCCCTGCCGCGTGCGCTGTTCGGCACCGAGCGCAAGAATTCGAGCGGCATCGATTTGACGAATGAAGACGCGCTGCGCACGCTGGGCAGCGAACTGGCGCGCCAGCGCACGTATGAGGCCGCGCCGCTGGTCGCCGGCGCCGTGGCAGGGGCCGATGTGCTGGCCATCCAAAACCCGGCCCAGCGTGCCGACGTCGTCGGCCAGGTGCAGGAAGCGTCCAAAGCCGATGTCGAGACGGCGTTGTCCGCCGCCAGCGCCTTCGCCGCCGAATGGAATGCCAGCGCCAACCGCGAACGCGCCGCCATCCTCGACCGCGTGGCCGACCTGTTCGAAGCCCATTGCGCCGAGCTGATGGCCCTGGCCGTGCGCGAAGCGGGCAAATCGCTGCCGAACGCCATCGCCGAAATCCGCGAAGCCGTCGACTTCCTGCGCTACTACGGCGCCCAGGTAAAAGATGCGCCGGCAGCGCAGGCGCTGGGCGCGGTCACGTGCATCAGCCCCTGGAACTTCCCGCTCGCCATTTTTACGGGCCAGGTCGCCGCGGCCCTGGCTGCCGGCAACGTGGTACTCGCCAAACCGGCCGAGCAGACCCCGCTGATCGCGCACCGCGCCGTCGAACTGTTTTATGAAGCGGGCATCCCGCGCGCCGCGCTGCAACTGCTGCCGGGCCGCGGCGAAGTGGTCGGCGCCGCCTTGACTGCCGATGCGCGTGTAAAGGGCGTGATTTTCACGGGTTCGACCGAAGTAGCCCAGCTGATCAACCGCACCCTGGCGCAACGCGGCGAAGCCGAGGGCATCGACATCCCGCTGGTGGCGGAAACCGGCGGCCAGAACGCCCTGATCGTCGATTCGTCGGCGCTGCCGGAGCAGGTGGTGCAGGACGTGCTCAGCTCAGCCTTCGATAGTGCCGGCCAGCGCTGCTCGGCGCTGCGCGTGCTGTTCCTGCAGGAAGATATTGCGGATAAAACCATCCGCATGTTGAAAGGCGCGCTCGGTGAATTGCGCGTCGGCAGCCCGGATCGCCTGGCAACCGACATCGGCCCGGTGATTGACGGGGAAGCCCAGCGCAACCTGCTCGATCACATCGCGCGCATGAAGGCCACCGCCAAGCAGCATTTCGCGCTCGCGCTGCCGGAGTCCGTCACCTCGCAGGGCACCTTTGTGCCGCCCACCGTGCTCGAGATCGCCTCGCTGGCGGAACTCAAGCAGGAAGTGTTCGGGCCGGTGCTGCACATCGTGCGTTACCGCCGCGCCGACCTGCCCAAGGTGATCGAGTCGATCAATGCCACCGGTTACGGACTGACGCTGGGCGTGCATTCGCGCATCGACGAGACCATCGATTTCATCACCACCCGCGCCCACGTCGGGAATATCTATGTGAACCGGAATATCGTCGGCGCCGTCGTCGGCGTGCAGCCCTTCGGTGGCGAGGGTAAATCCGGCACCGGCCCCAAGGCGGGCGGCCCGCTCTACATCAAGCGCCTGCAGCGCCAGGCTGCGCCCCTGCTGACCCATGCAAATCAACCGTATGCGGCGCTGTCCGGGCTGCTGGTCTGGGCACGCAACAATGGCCACCAGGACATCGTCAGCCTGGGCGAGACCTATGCCCGCACCCAGCTGAACGGCACCACCATCGAGTTGCCGGGCCCGACCGGCGAGAAGAACCGTTTGTCCTTCTGCCCGCGCGGCGTCGTGTTGTGCGCGGCCGCGTCCATGAAGGGCATGCTGAACCAGCTGGCGGCGGCCATGGCAACGGGGAATCGCGCCTTCGTGCTGGCTGGGTCGCAGGCGGCGGTGCCGGAAGACTTGCCGCCGGAAGTCAAGGATCGCATCCGTTTCATTGGCCAGGCGGAAGTCGGCAATTGCGAATTCGGGATTGCGCTGCTGGAGACCGGTCTGCAGGGCACGCTGCGTACCCAGCTGGCGGCGCGGAATGGCGCGATCGTCGGCATCGTCGATACCGATGCGGCGACGCCGGTCGCCTTGTGGCGCCTGGTGGCGGAACGCGCCGTCTGCGTCAACACGACCGCGGCTGGCGGCAACGCAAGCCTCATGACGCTGGGACTGTAACTATGCTGTAGCTGTTTCAATCAACCGGAGGAAGACATGCTAATTGGCGTTCCAAAAGAGATCAAAAACCATGAGTACCGGGTCGGCCTGACCCCGCCTTCCGTGCACGAGCTGGTCGCACGGGGGCATCAAGTGATTGTCCAGAAGAACGCCGGCGGCGAGATCGGCCTCCTCGACGAACAATATGTGGCGGCCGGCGCCACGATCGTCGACAGCGCCGCAGAGATTTTCGCGCGTGCCGAGATGATCGTGAAAGTGAAAGAACCGCAGCCGGGCGAATGCGCGATGCTGCGCGAAGGGCAGATCCTGTACACCTATCTGCACCTGGCGCCGGATCCGGAGCAGACGGCGGCGCTGGTCAAATCGAAGGCGGTCTGCATTGCCTACGAAACGATCACCGGCGCCGGCGGCGGCCTGCCGCTGCTGGCGCCGATGAGCGAAGTGGCCGGCCGCATGGCGATCCAGGCCGGTGCCGCGCACCTGGAAAAATCAAAGGGCGGCATGGGCCTGCTGCTGGGCGGCGTGCCGGGCGTGGCACCGGGCCAGATCGTCATCATCGGCGCCGGCGTGGTCGGCACCAATGCGCTGCAGATGGCGGTCGGCACCGGCGCCCGCGTCACCGTGCTGGATAAAAACATCGAACGCCTGCGCCAGCTCGATCTGGTCTACGGCAACCGCATCGCCACCGTATATTCCACCGGCCACGCGATCGGGGAAGCGGTGCTGGCGGCCGATCTCGTGATCGGCGGCGTGCTGGTGCCGGGTGCGGCGGCGCCGAAGCTGGTCACGCGCGCGATGATCGCGCAGATGAAGAAGGGAGCGGTGGTGGTCGACGTTGCGATCGACCAGGGCGGCTGCTTCGAGACCTCGCATGCGACCACCCATGCCGACCCGACCTATGTCGTCGATGGCGTGGTGCACTATTGCGTGGCCAATATGCCGGGCGCCGTCGCCCGTACCTCGACCTTCGCCCTGAACAATGCCACCATCGGCCATGCGCTGGCCCTGGCGAATAAAGGCTGGCGCCGGGCGCTGCTGGACGACGTTCACCTGCGCCAGGGCTTGAATGTCTGCCTGGGGCAGGTGACGTATGAGGCCGTCGCCCAGACCCTGGGCTACGACTACGTGCCGGCGGACTCGCTGCTGGCCTGATCCTTGTCTACCCCGCCCCCGTCCTGCAGGCAAAAACGCCGCACGATGTAATAAGCGTAACGCGCGGCGACCGACTTCACGAAACGCATGAAGTCGATGGCCGCGTTTTCATTGGCGTTGTCCGAAATCGTGCGGATCACCGCGCAGGGAACGCCGAGTTCGTAACACACCTGCGCCACCGCCGCCCCTTCCATTTCCACCGCCACCAAGCCGGGTAGGGCCGCATTCAGGGCATGGATGTGGGCGCCGTCGTTCACGAACTGGTCGCCGCTGGCAATCAGGCCGCGGTGGATGCGCGGCCGGGTCAGCTTGAACACCGCTTTTTCGTCGGCATCGATGGCGTCCATAAAATCGCTGCCCAGGAAAGCGTAGGCGGCATCGACCAGGCGCATGGCCAGTCCATGGTCGGCGGCGAAATGCGACATCCCGGTCAAGGGCACCTCGAAGCGCGGGAACAGGGGACTGGCATCCATGTCGTGCTGCACCAGCGATTCAGCCACCACGATGTCGCCGACGGCGATGGTTTTATCGCCGCTGCCTGCGACACCCGTAAACAGGATGTGGGTAACTCCGAACTTCTCCACAAGCGTGGTGGTCGTCACCGCAGCGGCGACCTTGCCTATACGCGACAGGACGCACACAGCGTCGATTTCCCACAGTTGTCCGACCCAGTACTCGCGTTGACCATGGATGAGCTTGTAGGGGCTCTCCATGGCGTCCACGAGTCCCTGCTGTTCTTCCGCCAGCGCGCTGATGATCCCGAGACGCATTGTTCAGTTAACCGATATGAGCGTGAATAGACGAGAAAGACGCTGGTAGACCCTGGTTTTTACTTTGCCAAACAGGGTTGTGCACGGTATTCCCGCTGTTCTCTGTTTACAGTAATAAAGGTATGTATACAAATTGGTAGTGATAGTAAACGGCCATGTTGCTGTGGATAAGAGCGGTTTACTCCACAAGATCAGCAGTTTACGTCCTTGTAAACGCGCTGGACAAGGATTGTATCGGCCTTGCACCGATGTTGGAGAAAAAACGGCTTGCCTTCAGTAAACGCCGTTTTGCACATTGGCTCCTGTGGATATGCAAGCGCTTGTCCACAGCCGGGGAGCGCGAACCACGTTGACCGTAGGGTGGGCATGCCCACGGAGGTTACCGGTCGCTATACGGCGAATTCAACTCCGCCACGCATGTTCCCCCTCTTCCTATCTGCCAAACCCTTCCACCCGAACTGCCGGTAACGCAATTCTGGCCATCAACACACGCCTCCCGTTTTTTTTTGCCGGCCTGGCCACCAGCGCTCGCGTTCACCAGCGCTGTTCACCTTCCACTTTCCTGCAGACGCTTTTTGACCTTGCCATGACACGGCTTTTTTTTGGCCAGCACGCATCGCATGCCCCGGTTTTTCACGCGCCGCTTCTTTTACCTGTTTACTTAAAAGAGTTGTATACAAAACTGGTAGTAGTAGTTAACGCGGCCGTTTACTGTGGATAAGCCGGATTTTTTCAACAGGCTCAAGGGTTTAGCGCCTTGTCGATGTGCTGGACAAGCCTTGTATCCGGCTTGCACCGAAGGTGTACAAATTTCGGGCAGTGTCGGCTTTGCCCGCTTCTGCACATTCGCTCCTGTGGATATGCATGGGTTTGTCCACACCCGCTGTCGCGGCCAGGACGTTGATCGTGCCGAGTGCCGGGTAGGTGCAGGCAGGACGGCCGTGCTGGATGCAAATGCGCTTGCAGCAAACATGCAAGGCCGCGATCTGACGCAGGCAGCCAACAGTGGCGTCGTCGACGAAAAAAATTTTTTTGCGCACCCGCGGCGTTCGCTTCTCAGGTTTACAACCAAAATAGGTATACAAGGATAGTAGTAGTGTTAACAACTGGCATTTTCTGTGGATAAGCCGGTTAACGGATGAGAAATCATGGATTTACACGCGGTATAAAGCTGTGATGGCCTCTGTATCGCCGCGCTGGCAAATCTGGACAAGATTTTCGGGGTGCATGAAAGCCGCGTTTTTGCACAATCCGTTCCTGTGGATATCAAGAAGCTTATCCACAGTTGAGCTGTCACCACCCCACTGGCGCGAAGTCTACGATCTGGTAAGCTCCCTTCGGTGAATCGAATTGCTGAACTAACATGAACTGATCGAGGGAGGCGGACATGGGGATCGAGGCGTTGTACCAGGTACCAGTCATCCAGGGCCCGATGGCCGGCGGCTCCTGCACGCCAGAACTGGTCGCGGCCGTGTCGAATGCCGGCGCGCTCGGTTCGTTGCCGTGTTCGCTCCTGAATCCGCAAACGATCGAGGCCCAGGTGGCGCGCATCCGCAGCCTGACCGATCGCCCTTTCATGCTGAATTTTTTCGTCCAGGGTAAACCGGCCCCGAGCGAGGACGAGGTGGCGCACGCCGTCGAACTGCTGCGTCCGGTCTGGGAAAGCCTGGGCTGGAACGAGCTGCCGTTGCCGAAGCAATGGTGCGAGGATTTCGAGGCGCAGTTCGAGACTTTATTGCAGCTACGTCCGCCGGCCGTCAGTTTCACCTTCGGCATCCTGGAGGCGGTGCAGGTCGAGCGCCTGCACCGGGCCGGCATCCTGGTGGCCGGCACCGTCACCACGGTGGCGGAAGCGCTGGCCTGGCAGGCGATCGGGGCCGACGCCGTGATCGCCTCCGGCGTCGAGGCGGGCGGCCACCGCGGCACCTTCATCGGCCGCCAGGAATATGCGAGCTTGTCCAGCCAGGAACTCTGGCCGGCGGTGGCGGCGGCGGTCAAGATTCCTGTGATCGCCGCCGGCGGCATCACGACCGGGGCGGATATCAAACGGGCGCTGGCGCTGGGCGCGCGCGCCGTGCAGATGGGCACCGCCTTTCTCGTCACCGACGAAGCGGCGATTCACCCTGCCTACCGGGCGCGCCTGGTCAGCGGGGAAGGGCGCACGCGCCTGACCCGCAGTTTTTCCGGACGCTATGCGCGCGGTATCGAAAACCGTTTTATGCGCCTGATGGAGAAGGTCGAGCCGCAAGTGCCGCCCTATCCGATCCAGAACGCCCTGACCGGCGGCATCCGCGCCGCGGCGAACCAGCAGGGCGATACCGAATTGATGTCGATGTGGGCCGGCGCCGAATTCGCCCGCGCGCGGCCGATGCCGGCGGCGCAACTGGTCAAGCTGTTGGCAACCGAATTGCAGTCCTGAGGAGCGCGAGACACGTGGAATCGGCTGGAGAATACGACTACATCATCGTTGGGGCCGGTACCGCGGGCTGCGTGCTGGCCAACCGGCTGACCCAGAATAAGAACGTCGAGGTGCTGCTGATCGAAGCGGGCGCGCGCGACGACTATCTGTGGATTCACATCCCCGTCGGCTACCTGCATTGCATCGGCAATCCGCGCACCGACTGGCTGTTCAATACCGAACCCGATCCGGGCCTGGGCGGCCGTGCCCTGATCTACCCGCGCGGCAAAGTGCTGGGTGGCAGTTCCTCGATCAATGGCATGATTTATATGCGCGGCCAGCGCCAGGATTACGAGCGCTGGGCGGATAGCTGCGGCGACGACAGCTGGCGCTGGAATCAGGTGCTGCCGCTGTTCAAAAAAAGCGAAGACCATTACCGCGGCGCCAGCGACGTCCACGGCGCCGGTGGCGAATGGCGCGTCGAAAAGCAGCGCTTGTCCTGGAAAATCCTGGACGCCTTCCGCGATGCCGCCGCCGAAGTCGGCATCGCGAAGGTCGACGATTTCAATACCGGAGATAACGCCGGCTCCTCGTACTTCGAAGTCAACCAGCGCCGCGGCATCCGTTTGAATACCGCGAAAGCATTTTTGAAACCGGCGGCGCGGCGGCCGAATCTGACCATCATGACCGGCTGCCACGTCGAGCGCCTGCTGATCGAGACGGGAGACAATGGCGCCGTCTGCCGCGGCGTCCAGTTCACCGGCGGCGGCCATGCCTACACCGCCACGGCCCGCCGCGAAACCTTACTCGCCGCCGGCGCCATCGGCTCGCCGCATATATTGCAGTTGTCCGGCATTGGCGAGGCCGGTCACCTGCAGCGCCATGGGGTGACGCCGATTGTGGAATTGCCGGGCGTGGGCGAGAACCTGCAGGATCACTTGCAACTGCGCATGGTGTATAAGGTGCAGGGCGTCAAAACCTTGAATACCAGCGCCGCCAGCTGGTTCGGCAAGATGAAGATCGGCCTTGAATACGCTTTCTTGCGCAGCGGGCCGATGTCGATGGCGCCCTCGCAACTGGGCGCCTTTGCCCGGTCGCATCCAGGCGAGGCGACGCCGAACCTGCAATACCACGTGCAACCGCTGTCCCTGGAAAAATTCGGCGACCCGCTGCACGGCTTCCCGGCCTTTACCGCCAGCGTCTGCAACCTGCGCCCGACGGCGCGCGGCCATGTGCGCCTGTCCACCCACGACAGTTATGCCCCTCCGAAGATCACGCCGAATTACCTGAGCACGGCGGAGGATCGCCAGACCGCGGCGGCCGCGCTGGCGCTGACGCGCCGCATCGTCGCCGCGCCGGCGCTGGCGCGCTACCAGCCGCAGGAATTCAAGCCGGGGCCGCTGTACAACACCGAGGAAGAACTGGCCCAGGCCGCCGGCCTGATCGGTACTACGATCTTCCACCCGGTCGGCACCTGCAAGATGGGGAAACCCGACGATCCGCTCGCCGTCGTCGACAGCGAGCTGCGCGTGCGCGGGGTAGGGCGGCTGCGCGTGGTCGATGCCTCGATCATGCCGTTTATTACCTCCGGCAATACGAATTCGCCGACCCTGATGATCGCCGAGAAGGCGGCAGCCCTGATCGCCGCCGTCTAGGTGTAATTGCAACCCTGTGCAACGCTGCACAATCAGTCTGCGTCCGCAGGCTCATTGTGCACGGCTGCACAGAGCGACGTTGTATTGTGTAAAGAACCAATCTGTGTAATATTTGCCAAGTAGTCCCGCGGCAGTATGTATTCACGCACTGGAGACACGATGACCGACGTCATTCTTGAAACAAAGAACTTGACCAAAGAGTTCAAGGGTTTTACCGCAGTAAATGAGGTCAATCTGCGCGTCCAGCGCGGTCACATCCACGCTTTGATTGGCCCGAACGGCGCCGGCAAGACCACCTGCTTTAATTTGCTCACCAAATTCCTGGTGCCGACTTCGGGCCAGATCCTGTTCAACGGGCGCGACATCACCCGCGACAAGCCGGCGCAGATTGCGCGCCAGGGCATCATCCGCTCCTTCCAGATTTCCGCCGTGTTCCCGCATCTGACCGTGCTGCAGAACGTGCGCATCGGTTTGCAGCGCGAGCTCGGCACCAGTTTTCATTTCTGGCGCAGCGAACATTCCCTGTCGGCGCTGGACGCGCGCGCCATGGCGCTGCTCGACGAAGTCGACCTGGGCAGCTTCGCCGACACCGTCACCGCCGACCTGCCCTACGGCCGCAAGCGCGCGCTCGAGATCGCCACGACCCTGGCGATGGAGCCGGAACTGATGCTGCTCGACGAACCGACGCAAGGCATGGGGCACGAGGACGTGCACCGGGTGACGGCCCTGATCAAAAAAGTGTCACAAGGACGAACGATCCTGATGGTCGAACACAATATGAACGTGGTTTCCGGCATTTGCGACCGCATTTCCGTACTCCAGCGCGGCGCCATGCTGGCTGAAGGCAATTACGCCGAAGTGTCGAAAAACCCGCAAGTCATGCAGGCCTACATGGGCACCGCCGACGGCGAACTCGAAGCGGGGCACGCATGAGCGGGCAACGAAATGCGGCCGCCCTCGAAATCACCGACCTGCAGGCCTGGTACGGCGAGTCGCACATCCTGCACGGCATCAGCCTGGCGGTGCAGCCGGGCGAAGTCGTGACCCTGCTCGGACGCAACGGCGCCGGCCGCACCACCACACTGCGCGCCATCATGGGCCTGACCGGACGCCGCACCGGCTCGATCCGCATCAATGGCGTCGAGGCAGTCGGCCTGCCGACCCACCGCATCGCCCACCTCGGCGTCGGCTATTGTCCGGAAGAGCGCGGCATCTTCTCCTCGCTCTCGACCGAGGAGAACCTGCTGCTGCCGCCCGCGCTGAAAGCGGGCGGCACGGCGATGTCGATCGACGAGATCTACGAGATGTTCCCGAATCTGAAGGAGCGCCGCCACAGCCAGGGCACGCGCCTGTCGGGCGGCGAACAGCAGATGCTGGCGGTGGCGCGCATCCTGCGCACCGGCGCCCGGCTGCTGCTGCTCGACGAGATTTCCGAAGGCCTGGCGCCGGTCATCGTGCAGGGCCTGGCCCGCATGATCACCATGCTCAAGGCCAAGGGCTACACGATCGTCATGGTCGAGCAGAACTTCCGCTTCGCCGCGCCCCTGGCCGACCGTTTCCACGTCGTCGAACACGGGCAGATCGTCGAAACCATCGCCGCGCGCGACCTCGAAGCGCGCATGCCCGTCCTTACCGAGCTACTCGGCGTATAAACAGCACCTGCACAGCACCATCAACCACAAGAACGGAGACAAGATGAAACGCACCGCCCTCGCCCTCGCCGCCAGCGCCGCACTGGTTGGTTTGACCGCCCCCGTCCATGCCCAGATCAGCGACGACACCATTAAAATCGGCTTGCTGACCGACCTGTCCGGCGTGTATTCCGACATCGACGGCAACGGTGGCGCCGAAGCCGTGCGCATGGCGATCGCCGACATGGGCGGCGCCGTCAACGGCAAGAAAGTCACCTTCGTCGTGGCCGACCACCAGAACAAGCCGGACATCGCCGCCTCCAAGGCGCGCGAATGGTTCGACCAGCAGGGTCTCGACATGCTGATCGGCGGCACCAACTCGGGCGCCAACCTGGCCATGGCCAAGGTCGCGGCCGAAAAGAAGAAAGTCTTCATTTCGATCGGCGCCGGCACCGCCCAGCTGACCAACGAACAGTGCTCGCCCTACACCGTCCACTACGCCTACGACACCGTGGCGCTGGCACGCGGCACCGGTTCGGCCGTGATCAAGCAGGGCGGCAAGAGCTGGTACTTCCTGACGGCCGACTACGCCTTCGGCCAGTCGCTGGAAAAGGACACCACCGACGTCCTGAAGGCCAATGGCGGCCAGGTGCTGGGCAGCGTCAAGCATCCGCTGTCGGCCTCGGACTTCTCGTCCTTCCTGCTGCAGGCGCAGTCGTCCAAGGCGCAGGTGCTGGGCCTGGCCAATGCCGGCGGCGACACCATCAACTCGATCAAGGCGGCCAAGGAATTCGGCATCACCCCGGGCATGAAGGTCGCCGGCCTGCTGGTCTTCATCAACGACGTCCACACCCTGGGCCTGGACGCCACCCAGGGCATGTACCTGACCGACGGCTGGTACTGGGACATGAACGCCGACACCCGTGCCTGGTCGAAGCGTTATTTCGCCAAGATGAAGAAGGAACCGTCGATGCTGCAGGCGGCCGACTACTCGGCCACGACCCAGTACCTGAACGCGGTCAAGGCGATCGGCACCGACGATTCGACCAAGATCATGGCCAAGCTGAAAGCGACCAAGATCAACGACATGTTCACCAAGAACGGCGTGATCCGCGAAGACGGCCGCATGGTGCACGACATGTACCTGATGCAGGTGAAGTCGAAGGCCGAGTCGAAGTATCCATGGGATTACTACAAGCTGGTCGCCACCATCCCGGGCGACCAGGCGTATACCAAGAAGGCCGAGACCAAGTGCGCGGCGTGGAAGTGATGTCGGTAATGTAATCGACGCGTGGACGGCGCAGCCCTCCACCCTACGTTAGGGTGGACGGGTCTCCCGTCCACGCGTTCAACAGTCGCGTGCCATGCGCGACCGTTTTACTGTCTGCCCTGTTACACCCTCTTGGCCGGTCTGGCCGCCTCGGCTGACCGCCATCCGACTTTTTGCTTTGGGTACCTATGGAAATTTTTGGCGTCCCCCTTCAAGCCATGATGAGCCAGCTGCTGCTGGGCTTGGTGAATGGTTCCTTCTACGCGATGCTCTCGCTCGGCCTGGCCGTCATTTTCGGCCTCCTGAACGTCATCAATTTTTCGCACGGTGCGCTGTACATGATGGGGGCTTTCATTGCCTACATCGGCGTCACAGAATATGAACTGAACTACTGGATGATGCTGGTGCTGGCGCCGCTCGTCGTGGGCGCCTTCGGCATCGCCGTCGAAAAGACGATGCTGCGCTGGCTGTACAAACTCGATCATCTATATGGCCTGCTGCTGACCTTCGGCATCACACTGCTGCTGGAGGGCGTGTTCCGCTCCTTCTTCGGCGTCTCCGGCCAGACCCTGAACGTGCCCGAGCAACTCCAGGGCGCGACCAACCTCGGCTTCATGATCCTGCCGAACTACCGCGCCTGGGTCGTCGCTTCCTCGCTGATCGTCTGCCTCGGCACCTGGTTCGTGATCGAAAAAACCCGATTGGGAGCCTACCTGCGCGCCGGCACCGAAAACCCGAAACTGGTCGAAGCCTTCGGCATCAACGTGCCGCGCATGGTGACGCTGACCTACGGCTTCGGCGTCGCCCTGGCCGGCCTGGCCGGCGTGCTGGCCGCACCGGTCATCAACGTCACCCCGCTGATGGGCTCGAACCTCATCATCGTCGTGTTCGCCGTCGTCGTGATCGGCGGCATGGGTTCGATCCTCGGCTCCATCATCACCGGCCTGCTGCTGGGGGTGATCGAAGGCCTGACCCGGGTTTTCTATCCGGAGGGGTCGGAAGTGGTGGTGTTCGTGGTCATGGTCATCGTGCTGCTGCTGCGCCCGGCCGGTCTGTTCGGTAAGGAGAAATAAGCGATGAACAAGAAAATCATGTACGCGCTGGCGCTCGCCATCGCCCTGGCCGCCCCCTTCTTTGGCTATCCGGTCTTCCTGATGAAGCTGCTGTGCTTCGCCCTGTTCGCTTGCGCCTTCAATCTGCTGATCGGCTTTACCGGGCTGCTTTCCTTCGGCCACGCCGCCTTCTTCGGCAGCGCCGGCTATGTCACCGGCCATCTGCTGACGACGGTCGGTTTGCCGACCGAATTCGGCATCCTGGCTGGCGTCGCCACCAGTGCCGTGCTCGGCCTTGTGATCGGCTCGCTCGCGATCCGGCGCCAGGGCATCTATTTTTCGATGATCACGCTGGCGCTGGCGCAGATGGTGTACTTCGCCGCCCTGCGCAGCCCATTTACGCATGGCGAAGACGGCCTCCAGGGCGTTCCACGTGGAAAACTGTTCGGCATCGTCGACCTCGGCAACGATTTCACCCTGTACTACGTCGTGCTGGCGATCGTCGTCGCCGGTTTCGCCCTGATCGTGCGCACCGTGCACTCGCCCTTCGGCCAGGTACTCAAAGCCATCAAGGAAAACGAGCCACGCGCGATCTCTCTGGGCTACGACGCCGACAAGTACAAGCTGCTGGCATTCGTGCTCTCCGCGGCCCTGACGGGCCTGGCAGGGGCCACCAAAACCCTGGTGCTCGGCTTTGAGACCCTGACCGATGTCCACTGGACGATGTCGGGCCTGGTGGTGCTGATGACCCTGGTGGGCGGCATGGGGACGATGGCCGGCCCGATCATCGGCGCCTTCATCATCGTCGCGCTGGAAAACAAGCTGGGCGAAGTCGGCAACTTCCTGGCCGAGAGCACCGGCATCCAATGGTTCTCGACCCTGGGCGAGTCGGTCGGCATGGTGACCGGCCTGATCTTCATCGTCTGCGTGCTGCTGTTCCGCCGTGGTATCGTCGGAGAAATCGGCGCCCTGTTCGAACGTATGGGAAAAAAGCCGGCGGCGCCGGCCGCACGCGTGCCGGTGACGGCTGATCGGGAAACCGCATAAAGGAAACGCCATGAAACAGGAGTCCCTGCACCTCACCGTGAACGGCCTGCACCTGCAGGTGCAAAGTGTGGGGCAGGGGCCCGCCGTCGTGCTGCTGCACGGCTTTCCCGATACCCATATCGTCTGGCGCAAGCAGATCGCGCCGCTGGTAGCGGCCGGCTACCGCGTGCTGGCACCCGACCTGCGCGGCTACGGCGGCAGCGACGCGCCGCTGGCGGTCGACGCCTACCGCCTGGAACACCTCTGCGCCGACGTGCTCGCCATGCTCGACCAGCTCGGCATCGCGCGGGCCCGCATCGTCGGCCACGACTGGGGCGCGGTCATCGGCTGGCTGCTATGCGATCAGGCGCCGGAGCGCATCGAACAGTTCGTCGCGCTCTCCGTCGGCCACCCGGCCGCCTTCGCCCATGCCGGGCTGATGCAGTACCTGCGCTCGAGCTACATGATGTGGTTCCTGGTGCCGGGATTGGCGGAGCGCGCGCTGATGGCGGGCGATTTTTATGTCATGCAACGTTTTACGACGGATCGTGCCC
Source organism: Massilia sp. Leaf139 (assembly GCF_001424165.1). Lineage (GTDB taxonomy): Bacteria > Pseudomonadota > Gammaproteobacteria > Burkholderiales > Burkholderiaceae_D > Telluria. The sequence continues at coordinate 87,766 of NZ_LMOJ01000023.1, read as the reverse complement.
AGGTCGGCCACTGGAAGCGCAGCTTCCGCGGTGGGGGTCGGCTGACGGCGGCGCTGAATTATTACCGCGCGAATGTGCTGCGCGGGATCGTCTTCGGCGGCATGGGGGAACCGGTGCGGGTGCCGGTGCTGGGAGTCTGGAGCAGCCGCGACCCGGCGCTGGGCGAGACGCAGATGCGCGATTCCGCGCGCTATGTGGCGTACGATTTCCGCTACGAGCGCGTCGACGGCGCCGACCACTGGCTGCAGGTGACGGCGCCGGATCAGGTCAACGCCTTGTTGCTCGACTTTTTCGCACGGGCGCCGCAAGCGGCGGCACCCGCTTCTTCCTTTTGATTACAGCGCCGCTGCGTAGATCGCCCGTGCATCGGCTCGGGTAAGCTCGCGCGGGTTGTTGCCGAGCAGGCGCGTCTGCAGCATCGCGTCATCCGCCAGCCGGTCGAGGTCGCTCTCGGCAATCCCCATCTCCTGCAAGCGTGTCTCGATGCCGCTGCGCTCCGCAATTCCTTGCATCGCGGCAATCAAGGCTTCAGTGCGCGCTTCGGCGCTGCCGTTCACGTCCGGCACCACGATCTGTGCCAGTTCCGCATACAGCGGCGCCGCATGTGCGGCATTGAAACGCAGGACGTGCGGCAGCACCAGCGAATTCGACAGCCCGTGCGGCACATGGAAGATGCCGCCGATCGGATAGGCGAGGGCGTGCACCGCTGCCACCGGCGCGTTCGAGAAGGCCTGGCCGGCGAGGCAGGCACCCAGCAGCATGGCTTGGCGCGCGGCCAGGTTCGAACCGTCTTCCACTGCGACCAGGATGTTCCGTGACAGCAGGCGCAAGGCTTCGCGCGCCAGATTGTCCGACAACGGATTTTTCTTGTGCTTGCTCGTATAGGCTTCGATCGCGTGCACCATGGCGTCGATGCCGGTGGCGGCCGTCACCAGCGGCGGCAGGCCCAGGGTCAAGGTCGCGTCGAGCAGGGCCAGATCCGCATACAGCTGGGGAGCCACCACGCCCATCTTGGTGGTCTCGCCGGTGGTGACGATGGCGATGTTGGTGACTTCGGAACCGGTGCCGGCCGTGGTCGGGATCTGCAGCAGCGGCAGGCGTGTGCCCTTGACGTTGCCGATGCCGTAGATGGCGCTCAGGGGCTGCTCGCCGCCGGCCAGCACCGCGGCCAGTTTCGCCACATCCATCGAGCTGCCGCCGCCGAAGCCGATGACCAGATCGGCGCCCATGGTGCGCGCCGCGTCGACGGCGGCATGCACGACCGACTCGGGCGGATCGGCGACGACGTCGGCAAAGACGTCGACGTTGAAACCCTGCTGGAGCAGGCTGGCGCGGCCCGGCTCGAGTAGCCCGGTACGCAGGAAACCGGCATCGGTGACGATCAGTATGTTGCGGGCACTGGTGAAACGTTCGGCGACGAGCGGGCCGAGGCGGGCGGCGGCGCCCGGTTCCGAAACGATGCTGGCAACGGTGTTGAAGGCAAAGGCGGTCATGGGCATCCCGAGATAAAAGGTCGAACTAGCTTACACCAGAAATCCAGCCGTGGACGAGCAGGCTTACCTCTGCCTTGCCGTACAATTTCGCCTTTTGGTATTCCTTCGAAAGCAGTGGATGATCGACTTCGTATGGCTGGGCGGCGCAGCCTTTCTTGCCGGGCTGGTGGACGCCGTCGTCGGTGGCGGCGGCCTGATTCAGGTGCCGGCCATTTTTTCCTTTCTGCCGAAGGAAGCGCCGGCGACCCTGCTTGGCACGAATAAGCTGGCGAGCATTTGCGGCACCAGTGCAGCGGCCGTCAACTACGCGCGCCGGGTGCGCGTCGCCTGGAGCGCGGCGGCGCCTGCGGCCCTGGCCGCCTTTGCCCTCTCGTTTGTCGGCGCCTGGACGGTGACGCGGGTGCCGGGCGATTTCGTGCGCAGCCTGCTCCCCTTCATTTTGTTGGCGGTGGCAATCTACACGTTCCGCAAGAAAGACCTCGGCGCCGTGCATGCACCCGTGCACACTGGCATGGCCGAGCGCTGGTGGGCAGTTTGTATCGGTGCAGCGATCGGTTTTTATGACGGCTTCTTTGGGCCGGGTACGGGCAGCTTCTTGATCTTCCTGTTCGTGCGTTTCTTCGGGTTCGATTTTCTTAGCGCCTCGGCGGCGGCGAAGATCGTCAACGTCGCCTGCAATCTGTCGGCGCTGATGTGGTTCGGCTACAGCGGCCACCTGCTGTGGCAGCTCGGCATGCTGATGGCGGCATGCCAGATCGGCGGCTCGCTGCTCGGCACCCGGCTCGCCATCAAGCATGGCAGTGCGTTCGTGCGCAAACTGTTCTTGGTCGTCGTCTCCACCCTGATCGTCAAGACGGCATTCGATGCGGTCGTGCGGCTGGCGCAATAAATTGTTTCACGTGGAACGAAGCAGGACGGGGTGACCTGCAGGCTTTGCGTTGCCTATATTTTAGGCAGCTAGGTTAGATTGTTTCACGTGGAACAGTGCCCATGCCGCGCGTCCGTGTGTTCCACGTGAAACAAAATTCCCTCTGTTTTTCAGCGGCGCTGAGTTTGGAAACGCAAAAGCTCCTATAATCGCGCATTAGACTCCTCGCCTCACACCTCCATCATGCTATTTCCAACTGAATTTGACGTGATCGTCGTCGGCGGCGGACACGCCGGTACCGAAGCCGCGCTCGCGTCCGCACGCATGGGGCAGAAGACCCTGCTCCTCACCCATAACATCGAAACCCTGGGCCAGATGTCCTGCAATCCGTCGATTGGCGGCATCGGCAAAGGGCATCTGGTGAAAGAAGTGGACGCCCTGGGCGGCGCGATGGCGATCGCCACCGACGAAGCCGGCATCCAGTTCCGCATCCTGAACTCGTCGAAAGGCCCGGCCGTGCGCGCCACCCGGGCCCAGGCCGACCGCATCCTCTATAAAGCCGCGATCCGTTCGCGCCTGGAAAACCAGCCGAACCTGTGGCTATTCCAGCAAGCCGTCGATGACCTGATGGTCGAAGGCGACCGCGTGGTCGGCGCCGTCACCCAGATCGGCCTGCAGTTCCGCGCCCGCGCTGTGGTGCTGACGGCCGGCACTTTCCTGGACGGTAAGATCCACGTCGGCCTGCAAAACTACACGGCTGGCCGCGCCGGCGATCCGGCCGCGGTCTCGCTGTCGAGCCGCTTAAAAGAGCTGAAGCTGCCGCAGGGGCGTCTAAAAACCGGCACGCCGCCGCGCATCGACGGCCGCAGCATCGATTACTCGAAACTGGCGGAACAACCGGGCGACCTCGATCCGGTACCGGTGTTCTCGTACATGGGTAATGCCGCCATGCACCCCAGACAGGTGCCGTGCTGGGTTACGCACACGAATGCCCAGACCCACGACATCATCCGCAACGGTCTCGATCGCAGCCCGATGTACACCGGCGTGATCGAAGGCGTCGGCCCGCGTTATTGCCCCTCGATCGAGGACAAGATCCACCGCTTCGCTTCGAAGGAATCGCACCAGATCTTCCTCGAGCCGGAGGGTTTGACGACGCACGAAATCTATCCGAACGGGATCTCGACCAGCCTGCCCTTCGACGTGCAGCTGGCGCTGGTGCGCTCGATGGTCGGCATGGAAAACGCGTTTATTTTGCGTCCTGGCTACGCCATCGAATACGATTATTACGATCCGCGCGGCCTGAAAGCCTCGCTGGAAACCAAGGCGATTCGCGGCCTGTTCTTCGCCGGCCAGATCAACGGCACCACCGGTTACGAGGAAGCGGCGGCACAAGGCCTGCTCGCCGGCATGAACGCCGCCCTGCAGACCAAGGGGGAGGAGGCCTGGACGCCGGGCCGTTCCGAAGCCTATCTGGGTGTGCTGGTCGACGACCTCACGACCCAGGGCGTGGCCGAACCCTACCGCATGTTCACCAGCCGCGCTGAATACCGCCTGTCGCTGCGCGAAGACAATGCGGACATGCGCCTCACCGAAATGGGGCGCAAACTTGGCGTCGTCGGTGACGCGCAATGGGCGGCGTTCGAGACCAAACGCGAGTCGGTGGCGCGCGAACTGGAGCGCCTGCGCTCGACCTGGGTCAACCCGCGCATCCTGGCGGCAAGCGAGTCGGAGCGTGTCGTCGGCCAGGCGCTGGAACGCGAATACAATCTGGCGGATCTGCTGCGCCGCCCGGGTGTCGAGTACACGACCTTGATGACGATGACCGGCGTCGAAGGCCAGCCGTTGGCCGGCCCCGGCGTCGAGGATCCGGCGGTGAAGGAGCAAGTCGAAATCCAGCTGAAATACGCCGGCTATATCGACCGCCAGGCACGCGAAGTCGAGCGTCACGACCACTACGAAAACCTGAAACTGCCGGAGAACCTGGACTACCTGGACATCGCCGCGCTTTCCTTCGAAGTGCGCCAGAAGCTCGATAAACAGCGTCCGGAAACCCTGGGCCAGGCGTCGCGCATCTCCGGCGTGACGCCGGCGGCGATCTCCCTGCTGCTGGTGCACCTGAAGAAGCGCGGCGCCAAGGGATTTACGGTGACGCCGAGCACCAGCGAGGAGGCTGCACAGTGAGGGGATTCGACCGCGAAAAATTGAAGACGATCCTCAGCGACGGCATCGACGAAATGGATTTGCCCTTGTGGGCGGCCCAGCGCGAACAGCTGATGGATTACCTGGCGCTGATGGTCAAGTGGAACGGCGTCTATAACCTGACCTCCTTGCGCGACCCGCTGCAGATGGTGACCCACCATCTGCTTGATTCGCTGGCGGCAGTGCCTGCCTTTAAAGATGCGAAGAAGGTGCTGGACGTCGGGGCAGGGGGCGGATTGCCCGGCATCGTGCTGGCGATCGCGCGGCCCGACGTGCAAGTCTCCCTGATCGACACCGTGCACAAGAAAACCGCTTTCCTTACCCAAGTGAAGGCGGAGCTCGGCCTGGCGAATGTCAGCGTTTATACGATGAAGGTGCAGGAGTTACAGGCGGGCCCGTTCGACGTCATCACCTCGCGCGCTTTTGCCGACCTTTCGGATTTCGTCAACTGGTCGGGACACCTGCTGGCCGAGGGCGGGCAATTCATCGCCTTGAAAGGCACGGCGCCGCCGGAGGAGCAGGAAAGGCTCCCTAGCGAGTGGAAAGTGAAGGAATTGCGGCCTATCAAGGTGGCGAAACTGGAAGCGGAGCGGCACCTGGTATTCATCGAAAGAGCAGCGCAACTAAACTAACAATATAAATGGTTTATACCGTTTAAATAATATAAACCGAAGTAACGGTTTATTGAATATGAACGGTATGAATGAATTGTCGCGTCCGGAAAGAATAGATGGCAAAGATATTTTGTGTTGCAAACCAAAAGGGCGGCGTCGGCAAGACGACCACCAGCGTCAACCTGGCCGCCGGCCTGGCCAAGCTGGAACAGCGCGTGCTGCTGGTCGACCTCGACCCGCAGGGCAATGCCACCATGGGTGCCGGCATCAACAAGGCGACCTTGCAGGCGTCCACCTACCACGTGCTGCTGGGCGAAGCCGAAGTGAAGGAAGCGCGCCAGCGCTCGGAGGCGGGGCGCTTCGACGTGCTGCCCGCCAACCGCGAGCTGGCCGGCGCCGAAGTCGAGATGGTCGACCTCGCCCAGCGCGAGCGGCGCCTGAAGCACGCGCTGGCCGCGGTCGACGCCGACTACGATTTTATTCTGGTCGACTGCCCGCCGGCCCTGTCGATGCTGACTCTGAACGGTCTGTGCGCCGCGCACGGCGTGATCATTCCGATGCAGTGCGAGTACTACGCCCTGGAGGGTTTGTCGGATCTGGTCAACACCATCAAGAAGGTACACGCCAACCTGAACACGGATCTGAAAATCATCGGGCTGCTGCGGGTGATGTTCGACCCACGCATGACCCTGTCGCAGCAGGTCTCGGCCCAGCTCGAGCAGCATTTCGGCGGCAAGGTTTTTAAGACCATCATCCCGAGGAATGTCCGTCTGGCGGAAGCGCCGTCATATGGCGTGCCCGGCGTGACCTTCGATCCGTCTTCGAAGGGCGCCCAGGCATATATCGCCTTCGGGGCCGAAATGGTCGAACGCATCAAGACAATGTAACGCTAGAGAACAGATCCGGAGACTTATCCACAATGGCGACGAAAAAACTCAAGGGCCTCGGCCGCGGCCTGGACGCCTTATTAGGCGGCGACATGAACGAGGCGCCGGCGCAGGCGCCCTCGACGCTGGCCGTGTCCCAGCTGCAGGCCGGCAAATACCAGCCGCGTACGCGCATGGACGAGGGCGCGCTGAACGAGCTGGCCGCCTCCATCAAAACCCAGGGCATCATGCAGCCGGTGCTGGTGCGCCCCCTCGGTGGCGAAAACGGCGGCCGCTACGAGATCATCGCCGGCGAGCGCCGCTTCCGCGCGGCCCAGCTGGCCGGCCTGGACGAGATCCCGGTGCTGGTGCGCGAGGTCGACGACCAGGCCGCCGCCGCGATGGCCCTGATCGAGAACATCCAGCGCGAAGACCTCAATCCGCTGGAAGAAGCGCAGGGCATCGCGCGCCTGATCTCGGATTTCGATTTTACGCACGAGCAGGCGGCGACCGCCGTCGGCCGCTCGCGCAGCGCCGTATCGAACCTGCTGCGCTTGGTGAACCTGGCGCAACCGGTGCAGACCATGCTGATGGCGGGTGATATCGACATGGGGCATGCGCGCGCCCTGCTGTCGGTGGATAACGCCAGCCAGATCGCGCTCGCTAGTCACGTGGTGGCGAAACGCCTGTCGGTGCGCGAAACGGAAAAGCTGGTGGCGCGCGCGCTCGAAGAGCAGGCGACTTCCACTACCCAGCCGCGTCTGAAGGAAAAGTCGGGCGACATCGTCCGCCTAGAGGAAGAGCTGTCGGACAAGCTGGCAACGCCGGTCGTGTTCAAGATGGGGCCGAAGGGCAGGGGGCAGATGATCATCGACTTTGCCGACCTCGACATTCTTGAGGGTGTGCTGGCGCGGCTGCGCGCCTGAGCCGCGGACATTGAAAAACGCGCTTGTGGATAAACCTGTCGACAAGCGCGTGCATAAACCTGTACAGGGGTGTGGACACCCGGTAGACAGGCGGTGGACAGGCGGTGCATAAGCAAGCCATCGTGTGTCGCCGTCACAGGTGACGCACATGAACAGCCGCGGACACGGGTGTCCACCCTACGGGAGGGGGGATCATCGCTGGCTCGGCTGTGGATAAGCCTGTACACAAGTCTGTCGACATCGTGTGCGGAGCCGGTGTACAAGCAGGCGCATTCACATGAAGCCCACGCGCACCAGGCCAGTGCCTTCACTTCGGGCCGAACGGCAGAGGGGCCGGCGGCGCCCAAGCCCGCTTTCCGTTACCACATGACAACGCCACGCGCTACCGCAAAACTACGGTAACGCGGCCATGACGCGCACCCGTTTCTGCTTCCACATCTGTATTTCTTGTCGCGAACTACCGTGAAAACCCCCGTTTCGAGCAATATTTGTGTGACATTTCAGCCCTCCGTGGAACGGACGAGCACAACGGGAATCGTTTGACTCAGATGCATGAACGAACATATAATCCCGCTGATTCATGTAATTACCACACCGTAACTCGGTTCCAACGGCCAAGGCGAGAGAATAAAAATGTTGCGCCTGGTCTCCCTGCAATTGATCGCGACGGCAGTCGTCGGCGTCCTCGCCGCACTGTTGGGGGGATGGCCTGCGATGTTTTCGGCGGTACTCGGCGGAATCTGTTGTGTCGTGCCCAACGGCATCATGGCGGTGCGGCTGTTCGCCAGCGCGCAGAAGGCGGGTGGGGCGAACCCTGCAACGTTTTTCATCTGGGAATTTATAAAGATTGCACTGACGGTGGCCCTGTTGTGGTTGACCGCCTCGCTGTACCACGACCTGAACTGGCTGGCCTTGATGGCCGGGTTCGTCGTAGCGCTGAAAAGTTACATTATTTTATTATTTAGGCACTGAAAATGGCGACGACAACCGTAGAAGGCGCACACCACGCGCCCACCGCATCAGAGTACATCACCCACCACCTTGGCCACCTGTCGAACAAGCACCAAAGCTTCGTCGTCGACTTTTCCGTCATCAACCTCGACACCATCTTCTGGTCGGTGCTGATGGGCGTGGTCGGCTGCCTGCTGCTGTGGAAAGCGGCGCGCCGCGCCACTTCCGGCGTGCCGGGCCGTTTCCAGGCCGCCGTCGAGATCCTGGTCGAGATGGTCGAGAACCAGTCGAAGTCGATCGTCCATGGCGACCGCAGCTTCATCGCCCCGCTGGCGCTGACCGTGTTCGTCTGGGTCGCCCTGATGAACTCGCTGGACTTCCTGCCGGTGGACATGTTCTCGCAAGCCTTTGCCTACCTGGGCGTCGAGCACATCTTCCCGTACCACCGCGTGGTGCCGACCGCTGACCTGAACGGCAGCCTGGGTATCGCCATCGGTGTGTTCATCCTGATGATTTACTACAACCTGAAAATCAAGGGCATCGGCGGCTGGATCCACGAATTGTTCGCCGCACCGTTCGGCATCTGGATGGCGCCGTTCAACCTGCTCCTGAACATCATCGAATACGCAGCAAAAACCGTGTCGCTGGGCATGCGACTGTTCGGCAATATGTACGCCGGTGAGCTGTTGTTCCTGTTGATTGCTTTGCTCGGCTCCATGGCAACTGCGTTTGGCATTATCGGCCACGTGATTGCAGGTTCGATTTGGGCGATCTTCCACATCCTGATCGTGTTCCTGCAGGCATTCATCTTCATGATGCTGACGCTGGTGTATATCGGTCAGGCCCACGAAGGCCACTGATCGGCGCCACAAGCATCGAACAGAATTGTAGTAGTAACGAAGTAGTAGTTTTTAATCTAGTTTTTAAATTAACTTTTTGGAGTAATCATGACTGACCTTTCTTTTGTTGCACTGGCTTGCGGTTTGATCATCGGTCTGGGCGCTATCGGTGCATGTATCGGTATCGCTATCATGGGCGGTAAATACCTCGAAGCTTCTGCACGTCAGCCAGAACTGATGAACACCCTGCAGACCAAGATGTTCCTGCTGGCCGGTCTGATCGACGCGGCATTCCTGATCGGCGTCGGTATCGCCATGCTGTTCGTCTTCGCACGTCCATTCAGCTAATCCAAGCGAACTTTCGTTCTGAAGGGCCGAACCATCGCGGTTCGGCATCCGTTTTTGTGAGAAGGAAAATACCGTGAACCTCAACGCAACCCTGTTTGCCCAGGTCGTGGTCTTCTTCATTCTGGCGATGTTCACGATGAAGTTCGTGTGGCCACCGCTGATGAAAGCGCTCGACGAGCGCGCCGAGAAGATCGCCAATGGACTGGCCGCCGCCGACCGTGGCAAGGCCGACCTCGCCGCCGCCGAAAAGCGCGTGCAGGCCGAACTGGCCGGCGCCCGTGACGAAGGCCAGAAGCGCATCGCCGACGCCGAAAAGCGCGCGCAGATGATCATCGACGACGCCAAGAAGACCGCCGCCGAAGAAGCCGCCCGTATCGTTGCGAATGCCAAGGCCGACGCCGAGCAGCAAGTGACGCGCGTGCGCGAAGAACTGCGTGGACAAGTGGCTGCCCTGGCAGTGCAAGGCGCCGAGCAGATCCTCAAGCGTGAAGTGAACGCAGAAGCGCACGCCGCCCTGCTGTCGCAACTGTCGACCGAGCTGTAATCATGGCCGAACTCGCAACCGTCGCCCGTCCCTACGCCGAAGCGCTGTTCCGTGTTGCCCAACAGGGCGACATGGCAGCCTGGTCCGAACTGGTGTCGCAGCTGGCACAAGTCGGCGCCAACCCTGATGTGCAGGCGTTTGCCGCCAACCCGAAACTGACCTCCGCCGAGCTGGTCGCCACCCTGTCCTCGCTGGTGAAAGCACCAGTGACGCCGGAAGCGACCAACCTGCTGACGATGCTGGCCGAAAACGGCCGCATCACCCTGCTGCCGGAAATCGGCGCACAGTTCCAGGCGCTCAAGAATGCCCAGCTCGGCGCCGCCGATGCGGACATCGCCAGCGCCTTTGCCCTGAGCGATGCCCAGCTGGCAGAACTGGTCGGCGTGCTGGAAAAGAAATTTGGCCGCAAGCTCAACCCAACGGTCACCGTGGATCCGTCCCTGATCGGTGGTGTGCGCGTGCTGGTCGGCGATGAAGTGCTCGATACCTCGGTACGCGCCAAGCTGCAGCAGATGCACGCTGCGCTGACCGCTTAAGCGAACTTCGCACCCTTGCCGGCATCTCACGTCCTTGCCCTACGCATCAAGAAACTATTAGGAGTTAGCACTCATGCAACTTAATTCATCTGAAATCAGCGAACTGATCAAGAGCCGGATCCAGGGCCTCGAAGCGTCCGCTGACGTTCGCAATCAAGGCACGGTGATCTCCGTCGCCGACGGTATCTGCCGCATCCATGGTCTGTCGGACGTGATGCAGGGCGAGATGCTGGAATTCCCTGGCAATACCTTCGGCCTGGCGATGAACCTCGAGCGCGACTCGGTCGGTTCGGTCATCCTGGGTTCGTACGAGCACATCTCGGAAGGCGACACCGTCAAGACGACCGGCCGCATCCTGGAAGTGCCGATCGGTCCTGAACTGCGTGGCCGCGTGGTCAACGCCCTGGGTCAGCCGATCGACGGCAAGGGCCCGATCAACACGACGCTGACCGCTCCGATCGAAAAGATCGCGCCAGGCGTCATTGCCCGTGAATCCGTCTCGCAGCCTATGCAGACCGGCATCAAGTCGATTGACGCGATGGTGCCGATCGGCCGTGGCCAGCGCGAGCTGATCATTGGCGACCGCCAGACCGGCAAGTCGGCCGTCGCCGTCGACGCGATCATCAACCAGCGTGGCCAGAACGTCACCTGCGTGTATGTCGCGATCGGCCAGAAGGCATCGACGATCAAGAACATCGTGCGTTCCCTGGAACAGCACGGCGCCATGGACTACACGATCGTCGTCGCCGCTTCGGCGTCGGAATCGGCCGCCATGCAGTACATCTCGGCCTATTCGGGCTGCGCGATGGGCGAATACTTCCGCGACCGCGGTCAAGATGCGCTGATCGTCTATGATGACCTGTCGAAGCAGGCTGTCGCTTACCGCCAGATCTCGCTGCTGCTGCGCCGCCCACCAGGCCGCGAAGCGTATCCAGGCGACGTGTTCTACCTGCACAGCCGTCTGCTCGAGCGCGCAGCGCGCGTGAACGCCGACTACGTGTCGGCCTTCACCAACGGCGAAGTCACCGGTAAGACCGGTTCGCTGACCGCACTGCCGATCATCGAAACCCAAGCGGGCGACGTCTCGGCCTTCGTGCCGACCAACGTGATTTCGATTACCGACGGCCAGATCTTCCTGGAGACCTCGCTGTTCAACGCCGGTATCCGTCCTGCGATCAACGCCGGTATTTCCGTGTCGCGCGTCGGCGGCGCTGCCCAGACCAAGGTCATCAAAAACCTGTCGGGCGGTATCCGTACCGACCTGGCGCAGTACCGTGAACTGGCTGCGTTCGCGCAGTTCGCATCGGATCTGGACGAATCGACCCGCAAGCAGCTGGACCGTGGCGCGCGCGTGACCGAGCTGCTCAAGCAGCCGCAGTACTCGCCGCTGCCGATCTCGCTGATGGCCGCATCGCTGTTCGCCGTCAACAAGGGCTACTTCGACGATATCGAAGTCAAGCAAGTGCTGGCCTTCGAGAATGGCCTGCACGGCTACCTGAAGACCAAGCAGGCTGCGCTCCTGTCGAAGATCGAAGAAACCAAGCAACTGGACAAGGACAGCGAAGCAGCACTCGCCGCCGCCATTGCTGATTTCAAAAAATCCGGCGCATTTTAATGAATGAAAGATCCGGCGCCGCAGCGGAACGCGGCGCCGGTGACCGGAAGGAGTAAGGACTCATGGCAGTAGGCAAAGAGATTCGTGGCAAGATCAAGAGCGTAGAGAATACGAAGAAGATCACCAAGGCGATGGAAATGGTCGCCGCATCGAAAATGCGCAAGGCGCAGGATCGCATGCGCGCCGCCCGTCCCTACAGTGAAAAGGTTCGGAACATCACCGCCAATCTGGCCGGCGCAAACCCGGAGTACACCCACGTGTTCATGGCGCAAGCCAAGCACGTGCAGGCGAAAGCTGTCGGCTTCATCGTCGTCACGACCGATAAAGGTCTGTGCGGCGGCATGAACACCAACATCCTGCGCCAGGTGACGCTCAAGACGAAGGAACTGGAAGCGGCGGGCAACCGCGTCGAGGCGGTTGCCATCGGCAACAAGGGCCTGGGCTTCCTGAACCGCGTCGGCGTCAAGCTGGTATCGCATGCAACGCAGATCGGCGACACCCCGCACCTGGAAAAGCTGATCGGCCCGATCAAGGTCATGCTCGACGCATACCAGGACGGCCAGCTGGACGCGGTTTACCTGTGCTACACCAAGTTCATCAACACGATGAAGCAGGAACCGGTCGTCGAGCAGCTGCTCCCGTTGCCGGCGAAGCACCTGGAAGCGGACAAGGGTTCGATCTCGTGGGATTACATCTACGAACCGGAAGCGCAAGTCGTCATCGACGAACTGCTGGTGCGTTATGTCGAGGCCCTGGTGTACCAGGCCGTCGCGGAAAACCTGGCGTCCGAGCAGTCGGCGCGCATGGTCGCGATGAAGGCGGCAAGCGACAACGCAGGTAGCGTCATCGGCGAACTGAAGCTGGTCTATAACAAGACCCGCCAGGCAGCGATTACCAAAGAACTCTCCGAGATCGTCGCCGGCGCGGCCGCGGTCTAAAACACGAATTTAACTATATCTGAAGGAACGAACATGGCTGATGGCAAAATCGTTCAGTGTATCGGCGCGGTGGTTGACGTGGAATTCCCACGCAATGCAATGCCGAAAGTTTTCGACGCACTGAAAATGGAAGGCTCCGCACTGACCCTGGAAGTGCAGCAGCAGCTGGGTGACGGCATCGTCCGTACCATTGCACTGGGCAGCTCGGAAGGCCTGCGTCGCGGCATGACCATCCAGAACACCGGCAACCCGATCATGGTTCCAGTTGGCGTCGCCACCCTGGGCCGCATCATGGACGTGCTGGGCAACCCGATCGACGAATGCGGTCCGGTCAGCAACGAGCGCATGGCGTCGATCCACCGCTCGGCACCTGTCTACGACGAACTGTCGCCATCGCAAGACCTGCTGGAAACCGGCATCAAGGTCATCGACCTGGTGTGCCCGTTCGCCAAGGGCGGTAAAGTCGGCCTGTTCGGCGGCGCCGGCGTCGGCAAGACCGTCAACATGATGGAACTGATCAACAACATCGCAAAAGCGCACTCGGGTCTGTCCGTGTTCGCCGGCGTCGGTGAGCGTACCCGCGAAGGCAACGACTTCTACCACGAGATGGCGGACGCCAAGGTCGTCGACCTGGAAAATCCGGAAAACTCGAAGGTCGCGATGGTTTATGGTCAGATGAACGAACCACCAGGCAACCGTCTGCGCGTCGCGCTGACCGGCCTGACGATGGCCGAAGCCTTCCGTGACGAAGGCAAGGACGTTCTGTTCTTCGTCGACAACATCTACCGCTACACCCTGGCCGGTACCGAAGTCTCGGCACTGCTGGGCCGTATGCCGTCGGCGGTGGGCTACCAGCCAACCCTGGCCGAAGAGATGGGCCGTCTGCAAGAGCGCATCACCTCGACCAAGACCGGCTCGATCACCTCGATCCAGGCCGTCTACGTCCCTGCGGATGACTTGACCGACCCGTCGCCAGCGACCACCTTCGCCCACCTGGATTCGACCGTCGTTCTGTCGCGTGACATCGCCTCGCTGGGTATCTACCCTGCGGTCGACCCGCTCGACTCGACCTCGCGCCAGCTCGATCCGCTCGTCGTCGGCCAGGAACACTACGAGACGGCGCGCGCCGTCCAGGGTACCCTGCAGCGCTACAAGGAACTGCGCGACATCATCGCGATTCTGGGCATGGACGAACTGGCACCGGAAGACAAGCTGGTCGTGGCACGCGCACGTAAGATGCAGCGTTTCCTGTCGCAGCCATTCCACGTCGCTGAAGTCTTCACCGGCGCGCCAGGCAAGTACGTTTCGCTGAAAGACACGATCAAGGGCTTCAAGATGATCGCATCGGGCGAACTGGACCACATGCCGGAACAGGCGTTCTACATGGTCGGCACCATCGAAGAAGCGATCGAAAAAGCCAAGAAACTGGCTGCCTAAGTCGGCTCTTCAACTGAAGGACACACATGGCAAACACAATTCACGTTGACGTGGTCTCGGCCGAAGCGCAGATTTTTTCTGGCGAAGCCGTATTCGTCGCGTTGCCGGGTGAAGCAGGCGAGCTGGGTATCTACCCGAAGCACACCCCGCTGATCACGCGCATCCGCCCGGGTGCGGTACGCATCGAGAAGGCCGACGGTGGTGAAGAGTTCGTCTTCGTCGCCGGCGGTATCCTTGAAGTGCAGCCGAACGGCGTGACGGTACTGGCCGACACCGCAATCCGCGGTGGCGACCTGGACGAGGCAAAAGCGACCGCGGCCAAGCAGCTAGCCGAAGAGCTGATGCAATCGCAGGACGCCCAGATCGACTACGCGAAAGCGCAAGCCGAACTGGCCTCGGCCATTGCCCAGCTGGCAGCGATCCAGAGACTGCGTTCGCGCGGCCGGTAATCGACCGAGCGCGGCGCAGCAACAAGAAAGGCAGAGCGAACGCTCTGCCTTTTTTTATGTCCGGATTCCATCGCCGTGGCGCGCGCCGCGGCGCAGGGAGTCGCCGGTCTAGTGCATCGCCTTGTACAGCATGCCGCCCAGTTTATACCCCATGTCGAGCGCCGCGCTTCCCAGTGCAATGACGGCGGTGGTGGCAATCACCGCAGGGTGACCGCCTGAAATGTGGGTGATCTCGTGTTCGTCCAATTCGACCATGGCCATGGTAGCGGCCGGCTGTAACTGCATTATCGTATTCATTTGATTTCCTTTTATTTTGTGGGCAAAGCATCGATGGTGCTGCGTCCCGCCTATTTCTGCTTCTTCTTGTCCGATTCATCCATCCAACCCGCCGCTGCGCCGATCGCGATCAGCACGACGACGACGATCACGACGGCCGCTGCTGCCGGGCCACCACCAGAGACCTCATCAATTTCGCAAATAGTCAGCTCTTGCATTTTGAAATTCCTTTAGTCGAATAAGCATCAGTGCAGCATGCGATAACAGAGCGCGCCCAGCTGTTTACCAAAATCCAGCGCCTGATTCATCGTAAAAAGGCAGACAATCGAGACGAGGACAACTTGGAAATAGGAAGGGATAGAATTCGCTAAACCATGTATTTCCTGAATAAAAGTGCTCATGCGGACTTCGATCCGTTAGATTGAATATCCGCCGCTTATTTAGTGTTGAAATGAACAGATACGGCGCATGCAAAGCGGCGGGCCAGACATCACACGCAGCGCTGCCGTTTCCTAAAACAAACCTTTTCGGACATGCGGCGGCCTACGCGGTAGCCAGACAAGTACGCTCGTCTGGCTACAAGTCGAGAATATTGGATTAATAAAAATTTAACTTGGCGAGTGTCAACTGACTTATGACAGCAGCGCGGGCAAGGATCTGAAACAGCGGGCTTCGATTCATTCCGCAAGCTTATGCGGTTTTATGTTTTCTCTTCAGCAATCGTTAAGCGACCGAAAATGCTTTAAAGAATGAGTCAAGCCGGCCGAGTCTTCGCCAGCCGAATGTCACTGGGCAAGCCGCGCCGCGACCTGCTCCCTGAAATATCCGCTCTGGACAAAGCGGTATAAATTCGCGCCTGGACACACGGTCTTGTCCGAATGGTCGCGGTGGCTGGCGATGCGCTCGACCGGGACACCGTGTTGCTTCGCCAGCATGGCCATCACGTCGACCACGGCATCCAGCTGGGCCTGGTTCGGCTCCACCTCCTCGAAATTGCCTACCACCTCGATCAAGGCGTGGCCGCGCGGGTCGTACTCGGTATTCGTGTCGCCCGCATAGGCGATGTCGCGCCCGGCATAGGTGCGTCCCTCGAGATCGATGATGTAGTGGTAGGGGATGTCGAGCCAGCCCTTCGTATTGCGCGACCAGTTCTGCAGATTGCGCAGGTACTGGCGCGGATCCGTGCCGGCTTTGAAGGGTTCGCCCTGGTGGTGCAGGGTGATATGGGTAATCGTGTGGCGCCGCGCCCGCGCCGGGTCGGCCGGGGTGCCGCCCCAGTCGGCGACGGGGACGATCGTGGGCGCAGTAGCGTTCGGTTGTATGGCGCAGCCGGCGGCGGCCAGCGCAAAGAGGAGGGGAACGACGAGGCGCGCGGCGTGCAGGGTTTTCATGGATGAGTCCGGAAGGTCGAAGCCGCCATCTTTCCACAGCTCCGCCCCCTCGTGCAAACCGAACCGGAACGCAGGCGCGTGCAGGCGGCGCGATGCAAACCTGTTAAGCTAGCGAAGACCGGAACACACCCATAAAAACCATGAGAACGATCGCCCAAATCCTCGAGGACAGCAAGACCATCGCCATCGTCGGCCTGTCGAACAAACCCGAGCGCGCCAGCTTCGGCGTCGCCGAATACCTGCAAGGGCAGGGTTATCGGATCCTGCCCGTGAATCCCGCCTATGCCGGCGACGAGATCCTGGGCGAGCGCGTCTACGCCAGCGTGCAGGAAGCGGCCGACGCGCTCGCTCCCAGCGGCCAGCGCATCGACATCGTCGACTGCTTCCGCAAGTCGGAAGACATCCCGCCGCTGGCGCGCGACGCCATCGCCGTACGCGCCGGCTGCCTGTGGATGCAGCTCGAGATCGAAAACCAGGCCGCCGCCGACCTGGCACGCGCCGCCGGCCTCGATGTCGTCATGAACCACTGCCTGAAAATCGAGCACCGCAAGCTCAAGGCCTGAACACTACTGGATCCATCATGCTGAAAACTGTCCTGAGCTTTTCCCTGTTCGCAGCCGCCGCCTCGGTGAGCGCGCAACCGACCGGCGTCGTGCCGCACCGTCCGCAAGTGGCCGCCAGCCCGGCCCCCGCAGCTTGCCCGGCCCTTTTAAAGCAAAGTTTCAAGCGCCTGCAAGACGAAGCGCCCCAGGATCTGTGCCAGTACGCCGGCAAGGTGTTGCTGGTGGTGAACACGGCCAGCTACTGCGGCTACACCAAGCAGTACGAGGGGCTGGAAAAGCTGTACGCCAAATACGCTGCGCGCGGCCTGGTGATCCTCGGCTTCCCGTCCAACGATTTCAAGCAGGAGGCGGCCAGCACCAAGGAGATCGCCGACCTTTGCTACAACACCTACGGCGTGAAATTCCCAATGTTCGCGCCGACCGCCGTCAGCGGCGACAAGGCCAATCCGCTGCACGCGGCGCTGGCGCAGCAGACCGGCAAGGAACCGAAATGGAATTTCACCAAATACCTGATCGGGCGCGACGGTAAAGTGATCGAGCACTTCCCGAGCAAGGTGGCGCCGGAAGATCCGCAGCTGGTCGCCCGGGTCGAAGCCGCGCTGGGCACCTGAGCCGGCTTATTCGCTGCGTGCCTCGCCCCCCGCGTCGGCATGGCGGCGCTCGAGCAGCGCCAGCAGCGGCCCGCGCAGCGCGTTGCATACGACGACGCCTTCCGCGCGCTGCAGCATCTCGCGCGTGATCACGCGCTCGGCCGCATTCCAGGCCGGCGCGGCCAGCATCACGGCGCGCGTCACCCCTGGCAGCAGGCCGCAGGATAGCGGCGGCGTGTACCAACGCCCGTCCAGGCGCACGAACACGTTCGTCCGTCCCCCTTCCGTCAACTCGTCGCGCTCGTTGAAGAACAGGGCATCGAAGGCGCCCTGCGCCTCGGCCGCGCGCCAGGCGGCATCGTAGCGGCCGCGGATCGAACTTTTATGGCGCAGGAAGACATCGTGCGAGTCGGTCGGGGTGTCGGCCAGGATCACGCGCACCGGTTCGACCAGGGGCGCCAGCGGCGCGCTCGTCACCGTCAGTGCGCCGTCGGCGGCCAGCGCCAGGCGCAGGCGATATACCCCGCCTTCCGGCGGCAGGCTGAGGCAGGCATCGAGCACCTGCGTGTGCGCGGCCGTCTCGTCGAAAGGCAGCCCGAAATACGCGGCCGACGCCTTTATCCGCGCCAGGTGCAGATCCAGGTAGCGCGGCCCGTCTTGCCACGAGGCCTTGATGGTCTCGAACAGCGCGAAATCATTCGGCAGCCCGGTCAGAAAACGCGCTTTCAACTGGCACTCGGCGTATTCGGCCTGCGGGTCGCTGTCATACACGATGCCGGCGCCGACGCCGAGTTCTCCGCGGCGCAGGCCCTCGCCCGGCGCCAGGGCCAGCGTACGGATCGGCACCGATAAACAAAAGTCGCCGATCGCGCGGCCGGCGCCGGGCGGGTCGAACCAGCCGATCGCGCCCGTGTACAGGCCGCGCGCATCCGGTTCGAGTTCGTCGATGATCTCCATCGTCCTGCGCTTGGGCGCGCCCGTGATCGAGCCGCAGGGGTACAAGGCGATAAAGACCTCGGCCAGGGTGGCGTCGCTGCGCAGGCGCGCCTGCACGGTCGAGGTCATCTGCAGCACGGCGCCGAAGCGCGTCACCTCGAACAGCTTCGGTACCGCCACGCTGCCGGTCTGGGCGACGCGCCCCAGGTCGTTGCGCAGCAGGTCGACGATCATGAGGTTTTCGGCGCGGTTTTTCGGGTCGGCCGCCAGCGCCGCGGCGCGCTCCAGGTTGATCGCCTCGTCCTCGCCCGCCGGCGCCGTGCCCTTCATCGGGCGTGCCAGCAGCGTGTCTCCCGTGTGGCGCACGAACAGCTCCGGAGAAAAGGAGAGCACCGCGCCGCCGTCCGGCAGGCCGATCAGGGCGCCATACGGCACCGGCTGGCGCGCGCGCAGGCGGCTGTACAGTGCGTAGATGGAGCCGAAGGCGTCGAAGCGCAAACGATAAGTGTAGTTGACCTGATAGGTGTCGCCGGCGGCGATGTAGTCGCGGATGCGCCTGATGGCCGCGACGAAGCGCGCTTCGTCGACGTTGGCGCTGATGCCGGCGACGCCGGCCGGGCTTTCTCCGGCGCCACCACCAGCACGCGTGGCGATCCAGCCCTGCGCCTCGGCTGCCGTCAGCAGCTCGCAGCGTTCGAACAGCAGCACCTGCGCCAGCGGCCCGGCAACGGGCTTGGCCGGGATGCCGAGCAGGTGCGCGCCCAGTTCATAGGTCAGCAGGGGAACGGCGTACAGGCCGCGTGCCAGCGCCGCCTGCAGCTCGGCCAGCAGGTGGGGCCAGCCGGCGGCATCAACGCAGAAAAGGGTGCCGGCGTGGCCCGTGTACAGGCGCGAGCGGGCCTGCGCATGACCTTCCGCGCTCGCATCGTCGAGCAGTGCAAAGACGGTATGCATGGTCTCAGGCCGCCAGCAGGAGCGACAACTGTACGCCGCTCCCGTCGTGCGGCTGCTGCTTGAAACCGCTTTTCGCGTAGCGGTGCCAGCGCCCGGTGACATAGCTCACCAGCAGGCTGGCGCGCGCGGCGACGTCGTCCTCGATACCGTGGCCCTGGCTCGCGGCCAGGCGCAGGGCGCCCTTGCAGGCCAGTTCGACGCGGTCGTAAAACCCGTTCATGCGCGTTTGCAGGCGCTCGTCCTCGCCAACCAGGGCGTCGCCGATCAGCACCCGCGTCATGCCGGGATTGTTCGCGGCAAAGGACAGCAGCATCTGCAGCATCGCATGCAGCTGGTCGACGCCGCGTTCTTCCTTCTCGGTGATCTGGTTGATGACGCCGAACACGCTGGCCTCGATGAAATCGATCAGGCCCTCGAACATCTGCGCCTTGCTGGCGAAGTGGCGGTACAGGGCCGCTTCCGACACCGACAGGCGCGCTGCCAGCGCGGCGGTGGTGATTTTCTCGCCCTTGGGCTGCTCGAGCATGGCCGCCAGGGCCTGGAGGATTTGCAGTTTACGCTGGCCTGGCTTGGTGCTTGCCATGGGATCCCGACAGAATGATTAGATGGATGAACGAAGCCGCTGCAGGCGCTGCGGCAGCTGGCGCACGGATTTTACTTTGACATCGACATAATCGGGGCGAATCAGGCGCCGCGGCCGCGCCATCCCCAGCGTACTGCGTTCGCTGGCGCGCAAATACTGGGTAATCCACACCGTGCGGATACCGAGCTGCTTGGCGCTTTTCAGGTTGGCCAAGGTGTCTTCGACCAGGATGCAGTCGCGCGCGACCACGCCGTGCTTGCGCAGCAGGCGCGCCAGCATCAGCTTCGAAGGCTTGGGGCGCAGCTGGCGGTGCACGTGCATCTGCTCGATGGCGATGTGGTGCGCGAAGTGGCGGCCCAAGTCCAGGTGGCGCATCACGTGGGTCGAGTAATCGCGCGGCGCATTCGTCAGCAGGATCTTGCGCCCCGGTAGGCGCTGCAGCAGGCGTCCGAGTCCCGTCTCGGAACGCATCATCGCGCGCAGATCCTTCAAATCGTGGGTCTCGCGCAGGAATTCGGCGGCATCCACGGCATGGTGGCGCATCAGGCCGAGGAGGGTGGCGCCATATTTTTTCCAGTAGCCCAGGCGCGCGGCATCGACCCGGGCCTGGGTGACGGGCGTGATGCCATCGTCGAGCACGCGCGCGATATACGTGTTCATGTTGGCGCTAATGGCCGGGAAGATCGCATGCGAGGCATCGTGCAGGGTGTTATCCAGATCGAATAGCCAGACGGGAGCGGCAGGGATATGATTCGGCACGTTTTTAACCAACAGGAGTAATGGATGCGACGTCCGATTATAGTGGCCTTCCTCGGCTTCGTTCTGATGGCGTGCCAGGCACTGGCCGCCGAACGCGGCGCGCTGTTCAAGGTCAGCGGCGAAAAACATACGCTCTACCTGTACGGCACCATCCATGCGGGCAAGGCCGGCTACTATCCGCTCGAAGCGCGCATCGCCAAGGCCGTGGCGCAGGCGCCCACGCTGGCCCTGGAAGTGGACATGGGGCGCGACCCCGGCGCGGCGCAGGCCGCCTTCCGCGAACACGGCCTGTTCGCGCCGGGCAGCGCCGGCTACGGCAGCCTGCCGGCCGCGCGCCGTCAGCGCCTGGAAGCAGCGCTCACGCGCCAGGGTATCGACCCGGCCGCGGTCGCGCCGATGCGGCCCTGGATGCTGGCGACGATGCTGGCGGTGGCGGACGTGGCCAAACTCGGCTACGACCCGGCCCTGGGCGTGGATGCCCACCTGGCGCAGCTCGCGCGCGGCAAGGCGCGCATCGCCGAGCTGGAGTCGGTGCACTACCAGGCGGCGCTGCTGAACCGGCTGCCGCTGGAGACGCAGTGGACCGTGCTCGAGGAAACGCTGGCGCACATGGCCTCGGGACGCCAGCTGCGCGAGATGCGCGAGCTGTTCCAGGCCTACGAGCGCGCGGATCAGCAAGCGCTGGAGGCGATCGCACGCCGCATCGAGGCCGACGACACGGTCAGCGGCAAGTTCGTGCGCGAGGTGGTGCTGGAAGAGCGCAACGGGCCGATGGCCGACAAGCTCGCAGCCCTGCTGGCGCGCGAAGACAATGCGGTGGCCGCGGTCGGCTTATTGCACTTGCTGGGGAAACGGGGTGTGCCGGAACTGCTGCGCCAGCGTGGCTTGACGGTGGAGCGGCTGTACTGAGGGAGCGAACGGGAGGGGAGTGGTGCCCTTTACGTGGATTGAACACGTGGCCTCTCCCTTACCAAGGGAGTGCTCTACCACTGAGCTAAAAGGGCGGTACTGGTATGGCGGCAAGAATGACTCGCCATTTATGGCGCGTCATCCTTGCCATAAATTTTCAATGCGACCGGATCATAGTGCCAAACGCCTGTTCGGTCAAGACTTCCAGCAACAAAGAGTGTTCGATGCGGCCATCGATGATGTGCACGGTGTTCACGCCCGACTTGGCGGCGTCCAGCGCCGACGAGATCTTCGGCAGCATGCCGCCCGAGATCGTACCGTCGGCGAACATCTCGTCGATCTCGCGCGCCGACAGGTCGGTCACGAGGTTGCCGGCTTTATCTTGCACGCCCGCGATGTTGGTCATCATGATCAGCTTTTCGGCTTTCAGGATTTCCGCGATCTTGCCGGCGACGACGTCGGCATTGATGTTGTAGGCTTGCCCGTCCTGGCCGAAGCCGATCGGCGAAATGATCGGAATGAAGGCGTCGTCCTGCAGCGCTTTCACGACCGCCGGATTGATCGCCTCGATTTCGCCGACGAAGCCGATGTCGAGGAACTCGCCCGGCTTGTCGCGGTCGGGCATCGACATCTTGCGGGCGCGGATCAGGCCGCCGTCCTTGCCGGTCAGGCCCACGGCCTGGCCACCGTAGTGGTTGATCAGCATGACGATGTCCTGCTGCACTTCGCCGCCCAGCACCCACTCGACCACTTCCATGGTTTCTTCGTCGGTGATGCGCATGCCCTGCACGAAGGTGCCCTGCTTGCCGATCTTCTTAAGGGCGTTGTCGATCTGCGGACCGCCGCCGTGCACCACCACCGGGTTCATGCCCACCAGTTTCAGCAGAATGACGTCGCGCGCGAAGCCGTGCTTCAGGCGTTCGTCGGTCATGGCATTGCCGCCGTACTTGATGACAATCGTCTTGCCATGGAAGTTGCGGATATAAGGGAGCGCCTCGGCCAGGATCTGTGCCTTGATCTGCGGGGACACCGCGGTCAGGTCACTCGATTGTTCCTCGGTCTTCAGGCTGGTCAACTGAGCGTTCATGGGGAGTCCGAAATAAATGTGGCGGAGATTTTACAGGCAACACGGGCGCCCTTGTGGGCATTCTATGGCGTGATTGTTGTATTTTATCGTGTGACCGGGTCAGGATCGCTGCCGATGAATGCTTCAACGATATTACACATGACGAATAATTTCTGTCGCAAGGCTGCGCCATGAGCCTTTGTACACGCTGCGGCGCCCCTTTCGGCTGCGCCATGGCCGATGGCAGCGCCGAACCCTGCTGGTGCACCAGCCTGCCGCCGGTGGTGCCAGTGCCAGGCGCGGAGGCCGGCTGCTGGTGTCCGGCCTGCCTGCGTGCGCACATCGCCGCGACGGCCGAGGCGACGCCTGAAAAGTTCCCGCCCGACGCTTGAGCGCCGTGGTGTCCGCCCCGGCGTACAGGCGCATCATTTGTCCCTGCAAGAGGGCCTGATACCGAACACCGCCACCGGGCCGCATGAAGCGGCCGGTACGGAAATACGATGTCAGCGGTGGGTACTGAAAAAACGCAGCATTTCGCGGCTGGCATCCGGGCCCCTGCCGTCGGTATAGCTGCCGCGCGCGCTGCCGCCCGACCAGGCGTGGCCGGCGCCGTGGATGACCCAGTGCTCGCCATGCACCTTGCCGTCGGCGCGCTTGTGCACCGTGCGCGTAAAGGCGTGGCCGTCGGGCACCCGGCCAGGCTCGACCGCCATGGCGTGGGCAGCGTCGCGCGCGTGCACCATCAGCTCGTCGCCATTGGTCGGGTGCACGGTATGATCCTGGTCGCCATGGAAGACGATGATCGGAATCGCGCGATCCGGCTGGGCCGCATAGGCGCGCTGGCGCTGGAGCTGGCCCTGCATGGCCGCCAGCGCCGAGGGCAGGTCGTGGGCCGAGGCGAAGGGCAGGCCGGAGTGCACGCCGACGGCCGCGTACAGCTCCGGGTAGAGCGTGCCCATGATGGTGGCCATGGCGCCGCCGGCGGACAGGCCGGCGACATACACTTGCGCCGGGTCGATCGCATATTTGCCCATGACCTCGCGGGTGATGCCGGCGATGATCGAGGGTTCGCCCTGGCCGCGCTGCTGGTCGACACCGTTGAACCAGTTCCAGCAGCGCGAGGAATTGGCTTGCTGCGATTGCGCCGGATACACGACCAGGCAGCCGGTCTCTTCAGCTAGCACGTTCATTTGCGTGCCGGTGGCGAAGTCGTCCGGATCCTGGGTGCAGCCGTGCAGCATGACGACGAGGGCCGTCGGCTGGCCGGTGTAGCTGCTCGGCACATAGAGCTTGTAGCTGCGGGTGCCGGCGCGGTTCGTGAATGTGGCGCTGCTGAAGGTGCCGGGCAGCAAAGTCGCCGGCTCGTTGGCGGCCGCGCCGCCGTGGCCGAAGGTGCGGCTCAGTTCGGCCAGCATGTCGGGCACGTCGGCCGGGGTGCGCAAGTGTTGCTTGCCGTTCGCCTGCGACAGGCCGTGCATGTGCGCCTGCGCTGCCTGGGTCATGGCCGAGGCGTTCTTGAGCGCGTCCTGGATCACCTTGCTGGTATCGACCTGCGGCTTGTGCAGCAGGTTGCGGGTGGCGGCGCGCATTTGCGCGAACAGCTTATTGTTCATGTTCAGTTTCATGTGGCTTCCTTGTGTGCGCTTACAGCATGCGCTCTGCCAGTGCGGCCTTGACGGCGCTGCTTGCGTGCAGCGCGCCGAGAACCGAAATCGATTCGATGGTGGCCAGGGCCAGCTCGACCGGGACGTCGCTGGCGATGCTGGCCATGCCGAGTACCTGGATCTGCAGGCGGATGCCGGCGGCCTGCGCCGCTTCCAGGTCGGCCCGGGAATAGTGGTGCATGCCGAGCACCAGGCTGCGGCGGGCGACGGTTTGCCGCACCACGTCGGCATGCGTGTTCAACTGGTTGCGGATGGCGGTGCGGATCAGATCCGTGCGGTTGCTATAAAAGCCCTCGCTGACCAGCAGGTCGATCTGGCCGAGGTCGATCATGCCCAGGTTGATCGTGATTTTTTCCGAGTCCGCCAGCTTTTGTTTCGTTTCGTTCGTGTTCACGACTTGGCCGCGCATGCTGCCTCCCATCCTTGATATGCTCTTTTACCATCCCGTTACCATCCACCTGGATGGTTTAATTTGGGTGTCAGTCTACGCTCCTGAGCTCCGCGGTCAAGCGCGATTCGATTGAATCGGGTAATCTCTTTCTTCATGAGTCCAGAATTACAACCCGGCCTGCGCTTCGCATGGCAGTACACAGTGCCGCCGCGCGCGACCGTGCCGCAGCTGTACCACGACACCCCGTTCTGCCAGGACATGCCCGACGTGCTCGCCACCGGCTACATGGTCGGCATGATGGAGCTCGCCTGCGTGCACGGGATGATGCCCTTCCTTGATTGGCCGCGCGAACAGAGCCTGGGTACCATGGTCAGCTTTCAACATCTGGCGCCGACGCCACCCGGCATGACCCTGCGCATCGAGGGCGAAGTCGTCGCCGTCGAGGGCCAGCGCGTGCGTTTCAGAGTGCAGGCCTGGGACGATCAGGAACGCATCTGCGAGGGCACGCATGAACGCTGCGTGATCGATCCCCAGCGTTTTAATATGCGCGTCGCGAATAAACTGGAACGGCATGCGGCCGGCGAGGCGGCCGCATGAGTGCACTGTCCTCCCCCGAGCTGCAAACCCCGGTGCCGTCTCCCTGCATCAGCCTGTGCGAGATGGACGCTAAAACCGGGCTGTGCCGCGGCTGCCTGCGCACGATCGACGAGATCGTCGCCTGGGGCGGCGCCAGCGACGAGGTCAAACGCGCCGTCTGGGCCGAGATCCGGCGCCGCGAAGCGCAGCTCGACTTCGGCTGAGATGACGTCCGCCGCGCCGGCCTTGCCCGTTTTGCCCGCAACGATGCGCATGTTCGAACGCGGCTGGCTGTCCTCGAACAACGTGCTGTTTACGGGGGAATCGCCGGCGCTGGTCGACAGCGGCTATGTCACCCACGCGCCGCAAACGCTGGCGCTGGTGCACCACGCCCTGGACGGGCGCCCGCTGGCGCGCCTGCTGAACACCCACCTGCATTCGGATCACTGCGGCGGCAATGCGGCCTTGCAGGCGGCCTACGGCTGCCACACGGCGATTCCCGCGGCCGAAGCAGGTAAAGTCGCGGCCTGGGACGAGGACGCGCTGAGTTACCGCGCCACCGGCCAGCAATGCGCCCGGTTTACCTTCGATGCGCTACTCAGGCCGGGTCAAGCATTGGAACTAGGCGACTTGAGTTGGCAGGTGCTGGCCGCGCCCGGCCACGATCCGCACGCCCTATTACTGTTCTGCCCGGGCGAGGGCATCCTGATCGCGGGCGATGCCCTGTGGGAAAACGGTTTCGGGGTCATTTTTCCGGAGCTCGACGGCGAGTCCGGTTTCGAGGAAGCGCGTGCCACGCTCGATCTGATCGCCACGCTCGACGCGCGCCTGGTCATTCCCGGGCACGGGCGCATGTTCACGGATGTGGCGGGCGCTTTGGAGCGCGCGTATTCGCGGCTCGATTATTTATCGGCGGCGCCCAGCCGCAATGCGGAGAACGCGGTCAAGGTGCTGGTGAAATTCTTGCTGCTCGAGCGCCAGCGCGTGGCGCTGGCGGACGTGCCCGGACTGCTGGCCTCGATTCCGGTGGTGAACAGTGCGCTGCGGCAGATCGATATCGCCGCGCTTGCGGGTGAGGGGGCGCGGGTTGAACGCGTGGACGGGGAACCCGTCCACCCTACAGCAGGCGCGTCGACCCGTAGGGTGGGCGGGCCTCCCGCCCACGCGTCCAACGCCGGCACGCATACCACGCCGCACGACGCCCTCTACACCAAGCTCGCCACCTGGGCCATCGCCTCCCTGATCCGCGCCCGCGCCGCCCGCATCGACGGCGCATTTCTCGTCGACGCATAATTTAGAGCCGCCGATCTAGCACGGTCGTGCTTTTTTGCCCCTATAATCTGACAGCCAGTCCGAATAACCCCAAGCCGAAAGCTGCCCATGACGCTGCCCACCGTATTGCAAAACCTCTCCTTACCCGTCATCGCCTCGCCGATGTTCATCGCCAGCGGCCCGGCCCTGGTCGCGGCGCAGTGCAAGGCGGGGATCGTCGGTTCCTTCCCGGCCCTGAATGCCCGCCCGGCCGAGCTGCTCGATACCTGGCTGACCGACCTGCAGAAAGAGCTGGCCGATTACCAGGCCGCCAATCCCGGCTTGAAGGTCGGCCCGATCGCCGTGAACCAGATCGTGCACGCCTCGAATGCCCGTCTCGAGCACGACGTCGAGGTCTGCGTGAAGCACCAGGTGCCGATCATCATCTCGTCCTTGCGCGCGCCGCCAAAAGAGATGCTCGACGCCGTGCACAGCTATGGCGGCATCGTGCTGCACGACGTGGTCTCGATCCGCCATGCGCACAAGGCGCTGGAAGCCGGCGTCGACGGCCTGATCCTGGTCGCGGCCGGCGCCGGCGGCCATGCCGGTGCGCTGTCGCCGTTCGCGCTGGTGGGCGAGGTACGCAAATTCTTCAATGGCCCAGTCGCCCTGTCCGGCTCGATCGCCACCGGCGACGCCATCCTGGCGGCACAGGCGATGGGCGCCGATTTTGCGTATATCGGCTCGCGCTGGCTGGCAACGAAGGAGTCGAACGTCAGCGACGACTACCGCGACGCCATCGTCGAATCGAGTGCGGCCGACGTGGTCTACACGAATCTGTTCACCGGCGTGCACGGCAACTACCTGAAAAAATCGATCGTCAATGCCGGTCTCGATCCGGACGCGCTGCCGGAATCGGACAAGAGCAAGATGAGCTTTGGCGACGGCAGCTCGAAAGCCAAGGCCTGGCGAGATATCTGGGGCGCCGGCCAGGGCGTGGGCCTGATGCACGACGTGCCGACCGTGGCCGAGATGGTCGAGCGGCTGACGAAGGAGTACGAGGCAGCACGCCAGCGCCTGGCGCTTCGATAATGTTGAGGTCTTTGAGGCCATTGGCCTCAAAGACTTCCGCAAAACCAAAGGCCTCCACACGGAGGCCTTTGTTAGTACGATTTAAGAGGCTTTTGCATCCGGAATCGGATACTCCGGCGCCGGTTCGTTCGGCGTCAGATCCTGGGGATTGATCGACCACAGCCCCGGCAGGTTGCGCCAATAGCCGTACACGTCCATGCCGAAGCCGACCACGAAGGCGTTCGGCAGCGTCAAGCCGGTGATGTCGGCCGCGATCGGTTTACCGCGGCCGATCTCCTTGTCGGCGAACACGGCGATGATGACCTCGGCCGCGCCCATGTCGAGCAGGCGTTGCTTCACATGGGCCAGGGTTTCTCCTTCGTCGAGGATATCGTCCAGCACGACGATCGTGCGTCCGGCCACGTTCTGGCGCGGAATGACTTTCCACACGACTTGTCCACCGCGGTCGTCGTCGCCATAGCGGCTGACGTGGATGTAGTCGAACTCGAGCGGAAAGGCGAGCTGGGGCAGCAGGGTGCCCGTGAACACGACGGCGCCACCCATTACGCCCAGTACCAGCGGGAAGCCGGCGCCGGGGGCCTGGAAGCGTTCGTTGAGCACGTCCGCCACATGGCGCACGGCGGCCTGCACCTGTTCCGGGGTAACGATCTCGTGCGCATGTTCCAGTAGGGCCTGGGCGCGCGTAACATGAAAATCTTGCATGGGTATTGACGGTAAAGGGTGAGTGCTCCAATTATCGCGAATATTCCCAATAACAGGCGGACATTTGGCAGGGCGCTACTTTTCCTCCTTGCCATGCATGGCCATGATGGTCTGCTGCATCAGCGCGCACAGGATTTCCTGGCCGTCGCGGATGGCGAACACCTCGGCGCGGGTGACGATCAGCGTGCGTCCCGGCCGCACGACGGCGCCGCGCGCCACCAGATACTCGCCATCGGCCGGCGCCAGCAAATTCATCTTGTATTCGACGGTCAGCACCGATGCGCCCGGCGCGGCTACCGTCATGGCCGCGTAGCCGGCCGCCGAATCGGCAATCATGCCGACCACGCCGCCGTGGATGAACCCGTGCTGCTGTTCCAGTCCATCCCAGTGCGGCAGGTGGATCTCGGTGCGGCCGTGCGCGACCAGTGCCAGGCGCGCCCGGATCAGGCGCATCGCGTTCTGGCGCGCGAAGCTGGCGCGCACCCGCTCGGCCACCTGCGCATCGATCGTGCTCGCGCCTTCTCCCTCAGCTATAGTCACGCGCATCCTCGATCGACTTGCCGTCGTCCGGCAGGGTGCCGGGCGCAACGAAGGCGACTTCGCCGCGCAGCTTGGTGACATCGCGGATCGAGGCCGCGATCGCGCCGGCCAGCTGCGCATCCGGCGTGCCCGCCACTTCGCAGTGCAGGGTCATCACATCGTTCGCCATCTGGCCCGAGACGACCAGTCGCGCTTTGACCACTTCCGGATGGCGGCGCACGATGTTCTGCACCTGCGAGGCATGCACGAACATGGCGCGCACCTTGGTGGTCTGGTCGGCGCGCCCCATCCAGCCCTTGATGCGGCTGTTGGTGCGCAGGTTCGGCGCCGCGTCCAGCAGCAGCGCCGACAGATCCCCGGTGGCGAAACGGATCAGCGGATAGTCGCGGTTGAACAGGGTGACCACCACTTCGCCAATATCGCCCGGCGCCACCGGCTCGCCGCTGCCGGGCCGCACGATTTCCAATAACACCTCCTCGTCGAGCACCATGCCCGGATCGAGCACGCCGTCGGTCGCCGTCTCGTAAGCGATGCTGCCGATGTCGGCCGAGGCATAGGTCTGGAACACGTGCGGCACGCCGTTGTCGCGGAACCAGCCCCGCAGCGATTCCGGCAGGGCCTCGGCGCCGACCAGGGCGTGTTGTACGCTGCCGATGTCGGCACCCATTTCGCGCGCCTTTTCGATGATGATGCGTAAAAACGAGGGCGTGCCGACATAGGTGCTCGGCCTGAGCGCGGCCATGGCTTGCACCTGCATCTCCGTCTGCCCGGTGCCGGCCGGGATCACGCCGCAGCCGATGCGGGCGGCGCCGCTTTCGACCATGAAAGCGGCCGGCGTGAAGTGATAGCTGAAGCAGTTCTGGAGCAGGCCGCCGCGGCGCACGCCCGCCGCATACATCGGCCGCGCGAAGCGCCACCAGTCGGCGCTTCTCCCTTCGGGGTCGAAGATCGGGCCCGGCGACATGAACACGTGCGCCAGTTCGCTGGTCGGCGTCGCGGTCAGTCCGCCGAAGGGCGGCGTCGCTTCCTGCAGCGCTTTTAGATCCGATTTACGCGTCACCGGCAGTTGCGCCAGCGCGGCGCGGCTGGTGATGGTGTGCGGGTCGACTCCGTCCAGAATCCTGGCCCAGCCGGGCACCTGCTGGGCGCGGGCGACCAGGCCGGGCAGGCGCGCCAGCAGGTCGCGTTCGCGTTCTTCGGGCGCGCGGGTTTCCAGCGCATCGAGGGTGATGCTCGTCATGCTGCCTCCAATTGGGTGAACGGCGTTCGGCTTAGGCCAGCCAGCGTTTGCGGCGCCGATAAAACTTCATGTCCCTGAAACTTTTACGCCCGGCGCCCGAGACGCCCAGGTAAAACTCCTTGACGTCCTCGTTGTTGGCCAGGTCGGCGGCGGCGCCGTCCATCACCACGCGGCCGTTCTCGAGGATGTAGCCGAAGTCGGCGTAGCGCAGGGCCACGTTGGTGTTCTGCTCGGCCAGCAGGAAGGACACGCCCTCCTTGTGGTTCAGATCCTTGACGATGCCGAAGATCTCGTCGACGATCTGCGGCGCGATCCCCATCGAGGGTTCGTCGAGCAGGATCATCGACGGATTCGCCATCAGCGCGCGGCCGATCGCACACATCTGCTGCTCGCCGCCCGAGGTGTAGCCGGCCTGGCTGTTCCTGCGCTCTTTCAAACGCGGGAAGTAGTGGTAGACCGATTCCAGCGCCGTTTTCAGTTCGGCGCGGCCGATGGTGCGGGTATAGGCGCCGGTCAGCAGGTTCTCTTCGATCGTCAGGTGGCCGAAGCAGTGGCGTCCCTCCATTACTTGCGACAGGCCGCGCCGCACCAGTTCGTTCGGCGTCAGCTGGTCGATGCGCTCGCCCTGGAAGCGCACCTCTCCCTTGGTGACGTCGCCGCGTTCGCCGCGCAACAAGGTTGAAATCGTTTTGAGGGTGGTCGACTTGCCGGCGCCGTTCGCGCCCAGCAGGGCCACGATCTTCCCCTTCGGTACCTGCAGCGACACGCCCTTTAACACCAGGATCACATGGTCGTAGATGACTTCGATGTTGTTCACCGACAGATAGGCTTCGCTGGCGCCGGTGCTGGCGCTGGTGCTCGTGCTGGTCATGGGTCGCTCTTCCAGAATGCCCCCGCCACGCGGCGGGGGCTGTCCATCGATTACTGCATGCAGGCAGGCGTGATGTTCTTTTCCTTGGCATAGGCCAGCGACGACTCTTCCAGCAGCCTGCGCGTCAGGGCCTTGTCGCCGACCACCCAGTTCGGCGTGATCGCGACCCACTTCTTGCCATCCCATTGCTGCACCTTCACCGCGCCGGAACCCTCGTGGTCGTCACAGCTCGTCTTCACGGTCGGGAACATGCCGAAGGCACCGATCGCCTTCTGGCGCGCCGCGTCGACGTTCAGGTTTTCCAGGCCCCAGCGCACCTGCTCGCCGGTCATGGTTTTCCCTTTGCCGAATTTTTCCTGCGCGGTGCGGATCGCCTCGACCCACAGCACGCCCAGGGTCACGCCGCGCATGTGGTAGACGGAACCAATGCGCGATTGGTCGGCCAGGTTACCCTTGCCGCCCGCGTAAACTTTTTTACGGATCTCGTCCAGCAGCGGGTAGTTACCCGGCGTATTGAAGGTCATCGAGGTATAGCCCTTGGCCGCTTCGCCCGACGGGATCGTGTCTTCTTCCGAACCGGCCCACCAGACACCGAGGATTTTCTCGCGCGGGAAGCCGTTACGCTGTGCGGTCTTGATCGCCACCGAGTTCATCACCCCCCAGCCCCACAGGATCACGTGGTCGGGGCGGGCCTGGCGGATCTGCAGCCATTGCGACTGCTGCTCGCTGCCCGGTGGGGCCACCGCGATCTTGATCAGTTCAAAACCGTACTGCTTGGCCTGCGCGTCCAGCACCGGCATGGCTTCCTTGCCGAAGGCCGAGTCGTGGTAGAGGTAGACGATCTTCTTGCCGCGCAGCTTGGCGTAGCCGCCGTTCTTGTCGCCCAGGTACTTGATCATCGCCGCGGCCTGGTTCCAGTAGCTGGTAATCAGGGGGAAGACGTAGGGGAACACTTTACCGTTGGCGGCGTCCGAGCGGCCGTAGCCGAGCATGGTCATCGGGATTTTATCGGTCGCGACGCGGTCGACGATGCCGTAGGCGATGCCGGTCGAGAGCGGGTCGACCAGGGTGGCGCCGCCGTTCTTCGTCTTCATGCGCTCGTAGCACTCGACCCCGCGCGAGGCGTTGTATTCGGTCTCGCACTCTTCCCAGGTCATCTTGACGCCATTGATGCCGCCGTTCGCGTTGATCAAATTAAAGTAGTCAATCATGCCGCCATAGAAGCCGGAACCGCCGGCGCCATACGGGCCGACGCGGTAGGAGGGCAGGGCGACGAACTGGTCGGCGGCGAGTACCTGCCCGCCGGCGCCGGCAAGGGCTGCGGCGAGCATGATCGATTTGATGACTTTCATGGGTGTCTCCTTGTTTTAACTACGATGGATAGAAAGACCGTCTCAATGCGGGAAGGGCCACAAACGCAGCTTCTCTTTCCCGATCTGCCACAGGCGCGCCAGCCCGTGCGGTTCCACGATCAGGAAGAAGATGATCAAGCCGCCGAACACCATCAGTTCCAGGTTCGAGGCGTAATTGGTGGCGATGCCGAGCGAGTGCGCCAGCATGTTCAGGAAGATCGGCAGCAGCACGATGAAGGCGGCGCCCAGAAAGGAGCCGAGAATCGAACCGACGCCGCCGATGATCACCATGAACAGGATGCGGAAGGACAGATCCAGGCTGTAGGCTTCCGGCTCGACGGTGCCGAGATAGGCAAACGCGTACAGGGCGCCGGCCACGCCGCAGTAAAACGAGCTGACGGCGAACGCCAGCAATTTCGTGCGCAGCGGCCGGAAGCCGATCACTTCGGCCGCCATGTCCATGTCGCGGATCGCCATCCAGGAGCGCCCCACGTTCGAGCGGATCATGTTCTTGGCCAGCAGCGCCATCAGCGCCACGATGGCCAGCACCAGCAGGTATTTCGAGGCCGGCGTGACGAAGGCGTAGCCGAAGATCTGCATGGTCTGCACCGTCACCACGCCCGAAGCGCTGTAATTGGTCAGATACGGGATCTTGGTCAAGCACCAGATCACGAAGAACTGGGTCGCCAGGGTCGCCGCCGCCAGATAAAAACCGCGGATGCGCAGCGATGGCAAACCGAAAGCGATGCCGACCAGGGCTGCGCTCAGGCCGCCCAGCACAAAAGCAAGCAGCAGCGGAATACCGGGAATCCGTGCCACAAAATTAAAAGCGCCATAGGCGCCGACCGCCATGAAGGCGGCGGTGCCGAGCGAGAGCTGGCCGGCATAGCCCGTCAGGATGTTCAAGCCCAGCGCCGCCAGCGCGAAAATCAAAAACGGGATCAGGATCGCCGACAGCAGGTAGGGCGAGGCAAACAGCGGCACCACGACCAGGGCGATCGCCAGCAGGGTGAACAGGCCGATGCGATCCTGGCGGATCGGCAGAATCTGGCCGTCGGATTGGTAACTGGTCTTGAATTGTCCGGCTTCGCGATACAACATGTCTCAGATCCTCCGGATGATTTTTTCGCCGAACAGCCCCTCAGGGCGCACCAGCAGGAAGCCCAAGGCCAGCACGTATGGAAACCAGCCCTCGATGCCGCCGCCCACCATCGGCCCGATGTAGACTTCGGCCAGCTTCTCGCTGGCGCCGATGATCAGGCCGCCGACAATGGCGCCGGGGATCGAGGTGAACCCGCCCAGGATCAGCACCGGCAAGGCTTTCAAGGCAATGAAGGTCAGCGCGAACTGCACGCCATTGCGGGCGCCCCACAGCATGCCCGCCACCAGCGCCACCAGGCCTGCCACCGACCAGACCACCACCCAGATCCGCTGCAGCGGAATGCCGACGGCCAGCGCCGCCTGGTGGTCGTCGGCCACCGCACGCAGCGCGCGCCCGACCCGGGTTTTCGTGAACAGCAGCGCCAGCGCGATCACCAGGATGGCGCACACGATCGCCGCCGTCATGTCGAACTGCGAGACCAGGATATTGAAGTGTTCCATCAGGTATTCGTTGGGCACGTCCTCGATCGGCAGGTCGAGCTTGCGTACCTGCGAGCCCCAGACCAGCTGCGCCAGGCCCTCGATGAAAAAGGCCAGGCCGATGGTGGCCATGAACAGCGTGATTTCCGGCTGGTTCACCAGCGGGCGCAAGACCACCCGTTCGATCGCGAAGGCAAGCGCGATCATGACCAGGATCGTGGCCGGAATCGCGACCCAGAGCGACACGCCGAATTTGTCGATGATGCCGACGCAGGTGAGCGCGGCAAAAAACACCATCGCTCCTTGGGCGAAATTGAACACGCCCGAGGCTTTGTAGATCAGGACGAAGCCGATCGCCACCAGCGCGTACATCACGCCCGACAGCAGGCCGCCGAGCAGCACTTCGATGAAAAAGCTCATGGTGCCGCCTCCCCGTGGGCCTGGCCCAGATAGGCCTTGATGACGTTCTCGTTGCTACGTACCTCGTCGGGCGTGCCGTCGCCGATCTTCTTGCCGTAGTCGAGCACCACCACCCGGTCCGAGATGTCCATCACCACCCCCATGTCGTGTTCGATCAGGACGATCGTCGTGCCGAACTGGTCGTTCACGTCGAGGATGAAGCGGCACATGTCCTGCTTTTCCTCGACGTTCATGCCGGCCATCGGCTCGTCGAGCAGCAGGATCTCGGGTTCGGCCGCCAGCGCCCGGCCCAGCTCCACGCGCTTCTGCAGGCCGTAAGGTAATCTGCCCACCGGCGTCTTGCGGATCGCCTGGATCTCCAGGAAGTCGATGATGGCTTCGGCCTTTTCGCGGTGGGCGATTTCCTCGCGCCGGGCGGCGCCCAGATAAAACGCCTGCTGCAAGAAATTCGTCTTCATCTTGAGGTTCCGCCCGGTCATGATGTTGTCCAGTACCGTCATCCCCTTGAACAGCGCGATGTTCTGAAATGTGCGCGCGATGCCCGCCTTGGCCGCGCCGTAGCAGTCCATGTTGGTGCGGCTGGCGCCGCGCAGCACGATCTCTCCCTGCTGCGGGCGGTACACACCGTTAATCACGTTCAGCATCGAGCTTTTGCCGGCGCCGTTCGGCCCGATGATGGCGCGGATCTCGTGCTGGCGCACGTCGAAGGAGATATCGGTCAACGCCTTCACGCCGCCAAAGGCGAGCGAGATGTTTTTCAGATCGAGGATCACGTCGCCAATGCGGCGCCCGGCCCCAGACTGGCTCGGTGGTTGCACCATCTCCATTACGCTGCCTCCTGCATGCTCGACATGGTCGGATAGGTCGCGGCGTCGACGATACGCAGGTCGGCGCTCACAAGGCCCGTGCGGCCATCCTCGAATTTCACCTGCGTGCTGATGAATTGCGAGGTCTTGCCCGCATACAGCGCCTCGATCAGCACGGCGTATTTTTCGGCGACGAATTTACGGCGCACCTTGCGCGTACGGGTCAGCTCGTCGTCGTCGGGATCGAGTTCCTTGTGCAGCACCAGGAAGCGGTGGATCTGCGTGTGGCCCATCAACGCCTCGCCGGCGAGATCCGCATTCACCTTCTGCACGCAGTCGCGCATCAGTTCCAGCACCTGCGGGTGCGCCGCCAGATCCGTGTAGCCGGAATAGGCGAGATTCCTCCGTTCGGCCCAGTTGCCGACGGCTTCCATGTCGATGTTGAGAAAAGCGCAGACCTGGTCGCGCCCATTGCCGAAGGTGACCGCCTCTTTTATAAAGGGGAAGAACTTCAGCTTGTTCTCGATGTAGTTGGGCGCGAAGATCGCGCCGTTGTTCATCTTGCCGACATCGGCCGCGCGGTCGATGATCTTTAAATGGCCGTCGCTGTCGAACATGCCGGCGTCGCCCGTATGAAAGTATCCCTCGCTGTCGATCACCTCGGCCGTCGCGTCGGGGCGCTTGAAATAGCCGTCCATGTTCGACACGCCTTTTACCAGCACTTCGCCGTTCTCGGCCAGGCGCACCTCGACCCCGGGCGCCGGAATGCCGACGCTATCGAACTTGATGTTCCCGTCCGGCTGCAGGCAGACATAGGCG
Source organism: Massilia sp. Leaf139 (assembly GCF_001424165.1). Classification (GTDB taxonomy): domain Bacteria; phylum Pseudomonadota; class Gammaproteobacteria; order Burkholderiales; family Burkholderiaceae_D; genus Telluria. The sequence continues at coordinate 51,808 of NZ_LMOJ01000023.1, read as the reverse complement.
CAGGTCTCGGTCGAGCCATATAACTGTTTTAAATTGACCCCGATCGAGCGGTAGAAACGGAAGAGATCCGGGCCGATCGCCGCGCCCGCCGTGTAGGCCACGCGCACGCGCGACAGGCCGAGCACGTTTTTCAGCGGGCCGTAGACGAGGATCCGCCCCAGCGCATACTTCACACGGTCGAGCGTACTCACCTTTCTTCCGTCCAGGATGTCGGCGCCGCTGCGGCGCGCGACCGCCATGCAATGGTCGAACATGCGCCGTTTCAGCGGGCTGGCGTCTTCCATCCGGATCATGACGGTGGTGAGCATGTTCTCGAACACACGCGGCGGCGCAAAATAATAGGTGGGGCCGATCTCGCGCAGGTCGGTCAAGACCGTGTCGCTCGATTCCGGGCAGTTCACCGTGAAGCCGGCCACCATCGCCTGGGCGAATGAGAACAGGCAGTCGCCGACCCAGGCCATCGGCAGGTACGAGAGGACGTCGTCGCGGTCGCTCAGCTTGTCGAAGCCGACTCCGCCGCTGCCGGCCGCGATCAGGGCCGCGTGCGACTGCATTACGCCCTTCGGTTTGCCGGTGGTGCCCGAGGTGTAGAGGATGATCGCGGTGTCGCTGCCCTGGCCGGCCTCGAGCGCGGCATCGAAGGCGCCCGGATGCTGGGCATCCCAGGCGCGGCCCAGTTCCTGCAACGCGGCAAACGACAGCAGGCCAGCGTGTTGATAGTGGCGCATGCCGCGTTCGTCCTCGAACACGATGCGGCGCACGCGCGGGCATGCGGTCTGCAGTTCGAGCAGTTTATCGACCTGCTCCTGGTCTTCGACGACGGCGAACTCGATGTCGGCGTCGTTCAGCACGTGGGCCATGTCGGCGCTGGGTGCATCCTGGTAGAGCGGCACGGGGACGCCGCCCAGGCACTGCGCCGCCAGCATCGCCCAGTACAGGCGCGGCCGGTTGTCGCCGATGATGGCCAGGTTCATGCCGCGTTCGAAGCCGATGGATGCCAGCCCGCAGGCCAGCGCCCGCACCTCGGCGTTCACTTGTTCCCAGTTCCAGGTCTGCCAGATGCCCAGGTATTTTTCGCGGAAGGCGGGACGCGTCCCGCGCTCGCGTGCATGGGCGAGCAGGCGCCGCGGAAAAGTCTGCAAAGGCAGGCGCTCCGATGTTTCCATCGCTGTCTCCTCCAATAAGGAACATCCCGGCTCGGCACAGATTGCTGAAAGGCTTCTGTCACCGGCGAAATTTTTATGTGAAGATAGTACTTTGCGTTGGACAGGGAAGTTGTCATCTGAATGACAATTGGCCCGACTTTCGATGACGCGTTGCACAAATTAAAATGCCGACACCGACACTCGTGGAACACCTGCGCGCCACCATCTGGGGCCGCGTCCTCACGCCTGAAGAGATGGCGCGGGTCGAGGCCGTCTGCTTCGAGCAGTTCGTCCCGAAGGGCGGCTTTGTCTGCCGCAAGGGAGAAGCGCTGGAAAACTGGGTCGGCATCATCGACGGTCTGGTAAAAATCAACAACTTTTCGCCCTCGGGGAAGAGCGTGACGTTTACGGGCGTGACCGCCGGCGGCTGGTTCGGCGAGGGGTCGTTACTGAAAGACGCGTTCAGGAAGTACGACGTGATGGCGCTGCGCGACACCCGCGTGGCGCGCATGCCGCGCGCCACCTTCGAATGGCTGCTCGAGCACAGCCTGCCCTTCAACCGCTTTTTGCTGATGCAGCTGAACGAGCGCCTGGGCCAGTTCATCGGGCAAGTTGAAACCGACCGCATGCTCGACGTCGACACCCGCGTCGCGCGCTGCCTGGCGGCGATGTTCAACGACCACCTGTATCCGGGCTTCGAAGCACTGGTGCAGCTGTCGCAGGAAGAGATCGGCTATTTGTCGGGGGCCTCGCGCCAGCGGGTGAATGGGGCGCTGCAGCTGCTGGAGAAGGCGGGGCTGTTACGGCTGGACTATGGTGGGATTCGGGTCTTGGATCTGGAAGGGCTGCGCAACTTTCAAGCCTGATGTAGGGTGGGCACTTTGTTTAGCACAGGGACATAGGTAACACCTGGCTAGGGACATAGGTAACACATGTGGTGTCATTCTAGCCTGGGTTTCGCAGGTCGATGGTTCGTAATTCTCGGTCGCAGAAAAACACCTTGAAGACGCCGTCTTCAGCCGTAGGACGGATAGCGACCAGTTCGTCGAGCAGCCCCTCACCGACAAAATAGTCGCATCCCCGGAAGTACAGCTGGCCGTGCCGGCGGACTTTGCGCACCTCGTCGCCCTCGTCGTATTCAACGGGCGGCAAGTCAGCCGGAAAGGGCCTGGCGCTGGGCGCATAGCGCGTTACCGGTGGCCGTTGTCCCAGTGCCTCGTGTGGACGGATGAGATTGTATTGGTCGCGCCAGCGGTTGAACGCGCTCTGACACGAGTCGATGGTGTTGAAGCCGGAGCGGTCGAGCAATTCGCGTTTGAGCGTACGGTGGAAGCGTTCGTCCTTGCCCTGCGTTTGGGGATGATAAGGGCGGCTGTGGCTGACGCGGATGCCCAAGCGGGTCAGCCATATTTCCAGCTTTGAGAGCGTGCCATGCCCCGATGTACCCCAAGGAGGGCCGTTGTCGCAGGTGATCCTTTGCGGCAGGCCGTAGGTGAGAAACGCCTGCGTCAAGGCTGCTCGTACCTGGACACCGTCTTCTCCTGAACAAGCAGCCAAGCACAGGGCGAAGCGGGAGTGATCGTCCAACACCGTCAACGGATGGCAACGTCCTGCCAGCTTGTTGGTCAATGCAATGTGACCCTTGAAATCCATCTGCCACAGCAAATTGGGCGCTTCATGTTCGAAGCGAAGATGGGTTCGCTCTGCAGCATCGATGTGGGGAACTAAACGACGCCCATTACGCCGCAAGATTGCAGCGATCGTGTTGTGGTGCGGCTTGGCTATCCCGTCGGGGAGCAACGCGGCCAGCTTGCGTCCACCCCAGCACGGATACTGGTCATGCAATGCCAGCACTTGCGCTTCGAGTTCGGCATTGCTTCGATTCGGCGACGTCAGCGGCTGGCGCGAGCGATCACTCAAGCCAGCCTGGCCTTCCTGCCTGTAGCGCTCCATCCACGTGTAAGCCGTCTTCGGACTAACACCGAAAGCACGGCACAACGCCCGCACATTGGCTCCCGGCGCTGCCGCCAACAGCACGAATTCAAGACGAGAGGACATTTTGGAACTCTCCTTCCAAGGCATCGCACGCTCCCAAAGTCAGCAGTGCAATGATCATAAAAGGTGCTACCTATGTCCCTAGCCAAGTGTTTAGGATGTCCCTGTGCTAAACACACTTGTGCCCACGCGGTCGGACGCATGCAAATCGAAACGTCATGCGAAGCACCACGGTACATGCGCGCTCGTTTTCCCACACATTACGGCATTTAACCGCACGTACGCGTGGGCATGCCCACCCTACGGTGCACAACCGTCATCGGCTCGCGCGCGATGTAGCGTTGGGGGTATGATAAGCACATGTCTAATCCATCTACTTCCTCCCCACGCGCCGAGCGCCTGCAGGCCCTGCGCGCCGCGATGAAACGTCACGGCATCGATGCCTACATCGTCCCGTCGAGCGACCCCCACCTGTCCGAATACCTGCCGCGCCGCTGGCAGGGCCGCGAATGGCTGTCGGGTTTTACGGGTTCGGTCGGCACCTTCATCGCCACCGCCGATTTCGCCGGCGTCTGGACGGATGGCCGCTACTACACGCAGGCCGAGACCGAACTGGCCGGCAGCTCCATCGCCCTGATGAAGATCCCCTCGGGCGCCAGCCTGCTGCACATCGACTGGCTGGCGGCCAACCTGCAGCCTGGCCAGACCGTCGCCGTCGACGCCCGCGTGCTGGGCCTGGCCGTGGCGCGCCTGCTGGGAGACGCTCTAAGCGCACGCGGCATCCTGCTGCGCACCGACATCGATCTGCTCGACGACATCTGGAGCGAGCGCCCCGGCCTGCCGCCGGACGCGCTCTACGAACACCTGCCGCCGCACGCGACCATGACGCGCGCCGCTAAACTGGCCGCCACCCGCAGCGCGATGGCGGCGCTCGGCGCCGAGCGCCATTTCATGTCGACCCTGGACGACATCGCCTACCTGTTCAACCTGCGCGGCGCCGACGTCAGTTTCAATCCCGTCTTCGTCGCCCACGCGCTGCTCGAGCAGGACGGCGCCACCCTGTTCGTCGCCGACGGCAAGGCATCCGATCAACTGCAGGCGCGCCTGCGCGAAGACGGCGTGCGCCTTGCGCCCTATGCCGCCGCGGCCGAGGCGCTGGCGGCGCTGCCGGCGGGGAGTACCCTGCTGGTCGACCCGCGCCGCATCACGGCCGGCATGCGCGCCGCCGTGCCGGATGGGGTTAACATCGTCGAGGCGATCAACCCGACCACCTTCGCCAAGTCGCGCAAGACCGAGGCCGAAGCGGTGCACGTGCGCGCCACGATGGAACAGGATGGCGCCGCCCTGTGCGAATTCTTTGCCTGGCTGGAGGCCGAGCTGGCCAATCCGCAGCGCGCGCCGCTGACCGAACTGACCATCGACGAACAGATCACGGCCGCGCGTGCGCGCCGCCCGCACTTCGTCAGCGCCAGCTTCAACACGATCGCCGGTTTCAATGCCAACGGCGCGATCATGCACTACCGCGCCTCGAAAGAGTCGCATGCGCTGATCGAGGGCGACGGCCTGCTGCTGATCGATTCGGGCGGCCAGTACCTGGGCGGCACCACCGACATCACGCGCGTGGTGCCGGTTGGCCGGATCACGGCCGACCACCGCCGCGATTTCACGCTCGTGCTGAAGGGGATGATGGCGCTGTCGAACGCGCACTTCCCGCGCGGCACCCGCTCGCCGATGCTGGACGCGATCGCGCGCGCCCCGATCTGGGCCGCCGGCGTCGACTACGGCCATGGCACCGGCCACGGTGTCGGCTACTTCATGAACGTGCACGAAGGCCCGCAAGTCATCTCCCCGACCGCCGCGCCCGACCCGCACACGGCGATGGAGCCGGGCATGATCACCTCGATCGAACCGGGTATTTATAAACCGGGCCGCTGGGGCATCCGCATCGAAAACCTGGTACTCAACGTGCCTGCCGGGGCGGGGGAATTCGGCGAATTCCTGCGCTTCGAGACGCTGACCCTGTGCCCGATCGACACCCGCTGCCTGGATCTGGCGCTGCTGCAGCCGCATGAAGTGAAGTGGCTCAACGACTACCACGCGCAGGTACGCGAACGCCTGCTGCCGCACGTGGCCGGCAGCGCGCGCGAGTGGCTCGAACTGCGCACGAGGGCGATCTGATGGCTTCTTCCCGCTCCACCCGCGCCAGTTCCGCCATCGAGCGCCTGAAACGCCGCACCGGCCACACCGGCTATTCGATGGCCCGTACCGCCAGCGGCGGCTTTTATTTGTCCGAGATGCCCGGTTCGCCGCCGCTGTGCGAGCCGCTCGAACTCGACGAGTTCGTCGCCTTCGTGAATGGCCTTGGGCCGCAGGAAGTCAAGCGCCTGACCAAGAACGACATCGCGTTCGAAAAGCAGCTGGTCAAGAAGAAGCCTGAATAGTCCCTGAAGCAGCACTGAAAGCGCGGCATGACGAACGTCGATTTCCTGTCACCCTATTGGTCGCCCTCCGAAATCGCGACCAATGCGGTGATCCTGCTGCACCTGGCCGGCTCGCTATTCCTGGGCCTGCTGGTGGGCTACGAGCGCTCGTATCACGGGCGCGCGGCCGGCATGCGCACCTATGGTTTAGTTTGCATGGCGTCCTGCGCGCTGACCATCGTCAGCGGCTACCCCGAGATGTGGTTCGGCGGCCAGACCGGCGCCATCGGTGTGGTCGACCCGACCCGGGTGATGCAGGGCGTGGTCACCGGCATCGGCTTCCTCGGCGCCGGCGTCATCATGCGCGAAGGTTTCAATATCAGCGGGCTGACCACGGCCGCCTCGATCTGGAGCTCGTCGGTCATCGGCATTCTGGTCGGCGTCGGCTTTTATCTGGCCGCGATGGGACTGGCCTTTTTCTCGGCCATGATCATGATTTATCTGAACCGGGTGGAGGCGGTGCTGCCCTCGCGCCGCGCGGTGGCCGTGATGCTGCGTTTTCGCGAAGACTACCTGCCGCGCGAGGACGCCCTGCGCGAAGCGGCGCTCGAGCGCGGCTATACGATCGCCGGCAGCTCGCTGACGATCGCCAGCAGCAACGGGCGCCAGGAATGGCGCTTCGTCGCCATCGCCCTGTCGCGCCACAACCGCGCCACCTTGACCGAACTGGCCGCCGAACTGGCGGCCTCCGAAGGCGTCGAAGGGTTTCAACTCTCGCACGCCCGTAATTAAACTAAATAAAATCAAAACAATTGGGATGGTAATGAAAGCGCAAGACGTTCTCGATTTCTGGTTCCTGCCGGCCGATCATGCGGACTACGGCAAGGCACGGCCTGAGTGGTTTCGCAAGGATTCCGCCTTTGACGCGGAGATCCGCAACCGCTTCGGCAGCCTGATCGCGCAAGCGGTCGCCGGCGGCCTGCGCGAATGGGATCTGGACGAGGGCGCGCCAGGGACGCTGGCGCGTATCCTGGTGCTCGATCAGTTCACCCGCAACGCGCACCGCGAGACGCCGGAAGCTTTCGCCGGCGACAGCCTGGCCTTGATGGCGGCGCAGGCCCTGGTCGACAGCGGCGCCGACCGCGCGTTGCCGCCGTTCCAGCGCGCTTTCGTCTACATGCCCTACGAGCACGCCGAAGACGCGCGCATGCAGCAGTGTGCCGTCGACCTGTTCGCGCGCCTGGCGGCCGAGCACGAAGGATTTACCGAAATGCTCGACTATGCGCACCGCCACCGCGGCGTGATCGCGCGTTTCGGCCGCTTCCCGCACCGTAACCCGATCCTCGGCCGCGCCTCCACCGCCGACGAGCTGCACTACCTGAGCCAACCCGGCGCCGGCTTCTGATGGCGCTGGCGCTGAACATCGTCGGCGCCGGCCATGTCGGACGCACGCTGGGGCGCCTGTTCCATGCGCACGGCGTCTTCGAGATCCAGGATGTGCTGACCCGTTCGGAGGCCAGCGCATTGGATGCCGTCGCCTTTATCGGCGCCGGCCGCGCGCTGGCGCAGGCTTCCAATATGCGCCCGGCTCCGGTCTGGATGCTGGCCGTCGGCGACGACGCCATCGCCCCTGTGTGCGTGGCGCTGGCCACTGCCGGTCTGCTGGACGACGCCACCGTCTTCCACTGCAGCGGCGCCAAGGGATCGAACGAACTGGCGGCCGCCAGCGCGGCCGGCGCAGGCGTCGCCAGCATCCACCCGGTGCGCAGCTTCGCCGATCCGGCCGCGGTCGCTGCCGCGTTTACCGGCACCTGGTGCGGGGTCGAAGGGGACGAAACGGCGCTGGCGCTGCTGGCGCCTGCTTTTACAGGCATCGGTGCGCGCCTGGTGCCGATCGACGCCGCCGCCAAGACGGTGTACCACGCCGCCTCGGTGTTCGCCGCCAATTACCTGGTGACGGTGCTCGACGCCGCCTTGCGCGCCTATGCCGCGGCCGGTGTGCCGCCGCAAGTGGCGCGCGAACTGGCGCAACCGCTGGCCAGCGAAACCCTGGCCAACGTGTTCCGCCTCGGCGCACCCGCGGCGCTGAGCGGCCCGGTGGCGCGCGGCGACATGGCAACTGTCGCCCGCCAGCACGTCGCCCTGCAGGACTGGGACGCGCCCACTGCCCAGCTGTATGAGGCCCTGGTCGCGGCGACGCTGCCCCTGGCCGAGCGCAAGCAGCGCGGCGCACCCTGAACCATTCATCAACCAAGGATTACCGATGTTCTTTACTGCCTGGGCCATGCTGGCCGTTCTCGGCGTGTACTTCTGGACGGGCGTCATGGCCGGCTATGCACGCGTCAAATACAAGGTGCCGGCGCCCAGCATGGAAGGGCCCACCGCCTTCCAGAGCGCGCAGCGGGTACAGGTCAATACGCTGGAACAGTTGCCGATCGTGCTCGTGCCCATGTGGCTGTGCGCGCTGTACCTGGGCGACCTGTGGGCCGCGGCCGGCGGCTTGCTGTGGTGCGGCGGCCGCATCGCCTATGCACTCGGCTATTACCGCGACCCGACGCAGCGCGAAATCGGTTTTATCGTTGGCATGGTGGCAAGTGCGTTGCTGATTGGCGGCACTGTCGTTGGTTTATTGATGCACTAGAGCAAAATACTTGTATCAGGGAATCGACAAAGTTCCCGATCGGCAATAAGCTTGGCTGTTGAATCCGTCATACCGGTGACTGGTGCGCGTCGCGCCCGGCTGGTTCGATGCGTAGGAGGCAACATGCTGTTTTTGAAGAGTACCGCCCTGATGAAGGCGCCGGGCATTTACGAAGTCGATATCGCTGCCAAGCCGCCCGGCAAAACCTATGGCGTCTACCTGGCCACCGATCCCGACAATCCGCCGCAGGCGGTGCTGGCCGCCTTAGGCGAGCTCGGCTTCAAGGGCAGCTACCAGAAGAGTTATACGCACCGCGACGGCGGCCGCGTGCTCGACCTGCACTTCGAAAAGGACGGTACCGATTTATTCAAAGGCTGGAAGACCGAGGAATGCAGCGCCAACCTGGCCGCTCTCGACAGCCTGTTCGGCAACATCGGCGTCAGCGTCACCAAGCGCGTGATGAGCATGGCCGAAGCCTACGCCTGAGTTGTGGTTCACCACCGACACCGCGCGCCGGTGTCGGTTCCCTGCTTATCCCTGAACGTCGATGTGGTACAAGGCCCACGGGCAGGCGCCGAAGCGCGCCGTGACCGGCTGCGCCGCCAGTTCCGATACCCGGTCGGCATCGAACACTGCCCATAAAGGGCCCAATCCACCGAGTGCCATCGGCGCCCCGTCGAGGTGGGTGGCGACGATGAATCCCTGCGTCCGTGCCTGCTGACGGGTGATCGTCGCGCCATAGCCATCGACCGCGCGCAAGGTGATGCGCGTTGCGTCGTTCGCCGGCGCACCGGCCAGGGCCAGCACATCCAGCAGCAGCGGGCCGCGCAACTGGTGGGCGCGATGGTCGTACTCGAGCGTCGGATGGATCGTCCGTGCCGGCAGCCGCATCAATGCCGCAAAGTCGAGCGCATGGGCCTGCGTGAATGCCAGCTTGTGCTTGGCCATCATCTGATCCAAGGCCGGATCGAGGGCGCCGCGGTTCGGGCGTTGGATACTGCCGCTGATCGTCAGCAAGGTGGGGCCCTTGGACTTGGCCGGCGCCGGCGCGGCTGCCGCCGGCAGGCTAGCGGCCGCCAGCGCCGTGCCCAGGAAGTCACGTTTGTTCATGCGACAATGCTCCGTCATGGGAATCGCCCATGATAAACGGTTGGTGATTCCATGGATCTGTTCGACACCCCCGGCGCCTTGACGCCGATTCCCATCGACGACGGCGAGCTGGCGCTGCTGTCCAGGTTACCCTTGCCGCTGTCGAACGCCGAGGTTTTCGAACGCCTGCTGCACGAGACGCCATGGCGCGAAGAAAGCGTGATCGTCTTCGGCAAACGCCATCTGCAGCCGCGCCTGACGGCCTGGTATGGCGATGCCAGTTACACCTATTCCGGCCTGCGCCTGGAACCGCTGCCCTGGACGCCCTTATTGATGGAAATCCGCGCCGCCGTCGAGGCCGCCTGCGGCGAAGCTTTCAATAGCGTACTCCTGAACCGCTACCGCAACGGGCGCGACAGCATGGGCATGCACAGCGATAACGAGCCGGAACTGGGAGAGGAGCCCGCCATCGCCTCGCTCAGTTTTGGCGCCACCCGCACTTTTATTTTGAAGCATAAAAACAACAGACAAAGTCTACGCTTACCCTTGGAGGATGGCAGCCTGCTCCTGATGCGCGGCCAACTGCAGAGGTACTGGCTCCACGGCATCAATAAGTCGGCGCTTCCCCTCGGAGAACGAATTAATTTAACCTTCAGGTACGTCGTCTAATTTGCTGGCTTCACAAGGCATTTTGATGTCAAAATAACTGAACCATTAGTCAGTTATGTTACATTTGATTACAGTTCTTACCTAATTCGCACTGTCGTGCGCTTTTCACGATGCTATCTTGGACACATCGCGATTCATGATGAATTGCGAGCCAGACTACAAATGTGAAAAGGATTTACGTATGAAAAAGCTCATCTTTGCACTGATCGCAGGTTCCGCCGTCATGACCGCCGCCCAGGCCCAGACCACCACCACCCCACGCGGCTATGTGGGCGCCGGCCTCGCCACCGTCGAGAACGAACACCGCATCCCGGGCGCCACCGGCGTCGAGGACAGCAGCTACAAAACCTCGGGTAAAGTATTCGGCGGCGTGGACATCGATCAGCGCTTCGGTGTCGAAGCCGGCTACACCGACTTCCGCACCTCGCGTACCAACTACGCGGTGAACGGTATCAACGGCACTGCCGAGACCGAAGGCTACGGCGCCTACCTCGCCGGCAAGGCCACCATGCCGATCAACGAAAAGACTGGCGTCTACGGCAAGCTGGGCGTGGCCCACACCAAGCACGAGATGAACGCCAACACCCCAGGCATCTCCCGTAAAGTCAGCGACAACGGCGTGTATGCCGGTGTCGGTGTCCAGCACGCCATCAACGACAATGTGTCGGTGATCGCCGAATACGAACGCTACGGCAAGAAAGCCGACTTCGGCGCCCGTCCGGACGTCATCACCATCGGCGCGAAATACGCTTTTTAAGTTGAGGCGTCGCCAATAAAAAAGGGCCTGCGGGCCCTTTTTTGCGTTACAACACCGGTGCGGTTCCGAGTCCGCCAGCGTGCCGGCTTGCCCAGGGCGGCATCACAGGCGGCATCTGCCCCTGCGGCGCACTGAATCCCTCGGAAATGAAACGGTGCACCGACGACCAGGGCCAGTCGTGCGCGCAGGCGCACAGGCCGTGGCGTACCGGATTGGTGTGCATGTAATCGATCAGCGAGGCATATTCGGCATCGCTCGCCACCCGGAATTCCTGGTATTGCCGTGCCCAGATCGCGCCGTCGGCCTGGGCCGCGGTCAGCGACTTGCGCAAGGCTTTGGAAAAGGCGATCTTGACGGCGCGCCAGCGGCTGGAACAGTCGTGGTCGCCCGGCGGCAGCGTCCACATCGCATGGGCATGATCGGGCAACACCACCCAGCCGTCCACATGGAAGGGTTTACGGACACGCGCCTGGCGGATGGCGTCGCCGAACGCGGAGATGTGATCCGTCAACAAGCTGCTGCCACGGTCAAGCAAGCGAACCGTGAAGAAAAAAGTTCCACCAGGAACCCGGTTATCGCGGTAGTCAGTCATGGGCAAAGTGTGCCAATCGAGAATGGTCGCCATGTCGATTGGCGCAAAGGGGAAGCAGGAACTAAATGCCTCATCGGCGACCGATTCTACACACCCTGGCCTGCAGCCGCGTTCCGTTTCCGCTCATAAATTCCAGGCGAAAAAAAAGCCCGGCGTGGCCGGGCTTCTGTGCTGCGGGGACGATCAGGTCGTCAGCGGCTTGTAGCGGATCCGCTTCGGCTTGGCGCCTTCTTCGCCCAGACGCTTCTTCTTGTCGGCTTCGTATTCCTGGTAGTTACCGTCGAAGAAGGTGACTTGCGAATTGCCTTCGAAGGCCAGGATGTGCGTCGCGATGCGATCCAGGAACCAGCGATCGTGCGAGATCACCATCACGCTGCCGGCGAATTCAAGCAGGGCGTCTTCCAGCGCGCGCAGGGTCTCCACGTCGAGGTCGTTCGACGGTTCGTCCAGCAGCAGGACGTTGCCGCCTTGCAACAGGGTCTTCGCCAGGTGCAGGCGGCCGCGTTCGCCACCCGACAGGTTGCCGACGATCTTTTGCTGATCCGAACCTTTGAAATTGAAACGGCCGAGGTAGGCGCGCGAAGGCATCTCGAAGCGGCCCACGCTGAGCATGTCGGCGCCGCCGGTGACGTCTTCGAACACCGACTTGTTGTTGGCCAGCTCGTCGCGGTGCTGGTCGACCAGCGACACCTTGGCCGTTTGGCCGATCACGACTTCGCCGCTGTCCGGCTGCTCTTTGCCGGCGATCATCTTGAACAGGGTCGACTTACCGGCGCCGTTCGGGCCGATGATGCCGACGATCGCGCCCGGCGGCACCGTGAACGACAGGTTGTCGATCAAGAGGCGGTCGCCGAAGGCTTTGCTGACGTTCTTGAACTCGATGACTTCGTTGCCCAGGCGTTCGGCCACAGGAATGAAGATTTCCTGGGTTTCGTTGCGCTTCTGGTATTCGAATTCGGACAGTTCGTTGAAGCGGGCCAGGCGCGCCTTCGACTTGGCCTGGCGTGCCTTCGGATTCTGGCGCGCCCACTCGAGTTCCTTCGCCAGCGCCTTCTGGCGTGCCGATTCGGTCGCTTCTTCCTGTTTCAGACGGGCCTGCTTCTGATCCAGCCAGGAGCTGTAATTGCCCTTCCACGGGATGCCCGAACCGCGATCCAGTTCCAGGATCCATTCGGCGGCGTTGTCGAGGAAGTAGCGGTCGTGGGTGATGCCGACCACGGTGCCTGGGAAGCGCAGCAGGAATTGTTCGAGCCACTCGACCGATTCCGCGTCCAGGTGGTTGGTGGGTTCGTCGAGCAGCAGCATGTCCGGCTTGGAGAGCAGCAGTTTGCAGAGTGCCACACGGCGCTTCTCGCCGCCCGACAGCACGCCGATCTTCGCGTCCCAGGGCGGCAGGCGCAGTGCATCGGCTGCCATTTCCATTTGCAGGTTCAGGTTGCCGCCGTCGGCCGCGGCAATGATCGATTCCAGGCGTTCCTGTTCCTTGGCCAGGGCGTCGAAATCCGCGTCTTCTTCCGCATACGCGGCATACACGGCTTCCAGCTTGGCTTGCGCTTCGAAGGCTTCGCCCAGGCCCGATTCGACTTCCTGGCGCACGGTTTTTTCTGGATCGAGCTGTGGCTCCTGCGGCAGGTAGCCGATATTTAAACCCGGCATCGGACGCGCTTCGCCCTGGATGTCGGTATCGATGCCTGCCATGATTTTCAGCAGGGTCGACTTGCCGGAGCCGTTCAGGCCCAGCACGCCGATCTTCGCGCCCGGGAAGAAGGACAGCGAGATGTCCTTGAGGATCTGGCGTTTCGGCGGGACGATTTTGCCCACGCGGTTCATGGTATAGACGTAATTGGCCATTTTTTAATTCTTCAGAAAATCAAGGTGCAAAGGATACGATAGAAGCGCCCCGGGGGGCACCCCTGTCATGAAACTTTCGCTGCCGCCGCATCCCGTCCGCGCTGGAACAAACCCTCGCCGGCGAACAGGACGAGCGCACCCCAGATCAGGGCGAAGCCGACCAGGCGCTCGCTGGTGAAGGCTTCCTTGAACAGCAGCACGCCGAGCAGGAACTGGATGGTTGGCCCCAGGTATTGCAGCAGGCCGAGGATCGACAGCGGAATTCGACGGGCGCCGTTGGCGAACAGCAGCAGCGGAATGGCCGTGATCGGGCCGGCGGCCACCAGCAGCCAGCGCGTGGTATCGGACGCGGTGTTGATGAACGCGTTGTCGCCGTGCAGGGTGAGCCAGCCGAGATACACGGCGGCGACCGGGAACAGCACCATGGTCTCAAAGGAGAGGCCCTCGAGCGCGCCCAGGGCCGCCGTCTTGCGCAGCAAACCATAGCCGCCGAAGGACGCCGCCAGCCCGAGGGCGATCCACGGCACGTTGCCCGCATGCAGGGTCAGCCAGGCCACGCCAAGGGCGGCGATGCCGATCACGGCCCACTGCAGCGGGCGCAGGCGTTCCTTGAGGATCAGGAACCCGAGCATGATGTTGAATAGCGGCGTAATGAAATAGCCCAGGCTGGCATCGATCACGTGGCCATTGTTGACGGCCCAGATATACAGCAGCCAGTTCCCCGCCAACAGGACGGCCGAGGCGACGAAACTCCAGAACACGCGCGGTTGCCGCACCTGCTCCAGCCAGCGCCATTGCTTACGCAGGGTCAGTACGATCAGGAGAAAGGCAAGCGACCACAGCATGCGGTGGGCGAGGATCTGCAGCGCCGGCACCTCGCCCAGGGCATGGAAATACAGCGGGAACAGGCCCCAGCACAGGAAGGCCAGGGCGGCGGAAAGGATGCCGGTACGCATGGAGAAATGAGGGGGATTGCAGGGATGACATTATCTCCGATAGGGAGGAACCCTGCAGGCGCTGCCCATTTTTAGGGCGGTGTATGATGCCTGACGAAATGTTCTTGCAATTTTCTTGTCGATATTTTATGGTGCGCCGCACCAGAACAGAACACATGGTGCAATTTTGACGTCTGAAAATAAGAAGAGCAGCGTCGCGGCGCTGACCCTGGCCGCCATCGGCATCGTCTACGGCGACATCGGTACCAGCCCCTTGTACACCCTGCGTGCGATCTTCGACCCCGAGCACGGCTTGCCGCTGACCACGCCTAACATCCTCGGCATCATTTCCCTGATTTTCTGGAGCCTGACGATCATCGTCTCGCTCAAATACGTCACCCTGGTGCTGCGTGCGAACAACCGCGGGGAGGGTGGCATCATGGCGCTGATGGCGCTGACCCTGAATTCCGTGACCCGCCATTCGAAATGGCATTTCCCGCTGCTCGTGATCGGCGTGCTGGGCGCCACCATGTTCTATGGCGACAGCGTCATCACGCCGGCGATCTCGGTGTTGGGCGCGATCGAGGGGCTGGAAGTGGCGGCGCCGGGCATGTCGCATTACGTGGTGCCGCTGACCATCGTCGTGCTGGTCGCCCTGTACAGCGTGCAGCGCCATGGCACGGCCGGCATCGGCCGCTTCTTCGGGCCGGTGATGCTGGTCTGGTTCCTCAGCCTGGCGGCAATGGGCATCGTCAACATCATCGCCTCCCCCGTGATTCTGAACGCCCTGAATCCCTGGCACGCGCTGCGCTTCATGCTGGAAAACGAATTCCTCGCCTTTGTCGCCCTTGGCGCCGTGGTGCTGGCCATCACCGGCGCCGAAGCCCTGTATGCCGACATGGGCCATTTCGGCAAGAAGCCGATCCGCATGGCCTGGTTCATGATCGCTTTCCCGGCCCTGACCCTGAACTACCTCGGCCAGGGCGGCCTGCTGATCGCCGACCCGACCGCGGTCGACAATCCCTTCTTCCACCAGCTCGGCAGCTGGAGCGTGATTCCGCTGGTGATCCTCTCCACCATGGCGGCGGTGATCGCGTCCCAGGCGACGATTTCCGGCACCTATTCGATGACCAAGCAGGCGATCGCGCTCGGCCTGCTGCCGCGCATGCGCATCCTGCACACCTCGGAAAGCCAGATCGGCCAGATCTATATTCCGGCCGTGAACTGGCTGCAACTGGGCGTCGTCCTGATTGCCGTGATCGGTTTCGGTTCCTCGGAAGAACTGGCCGGCGCCTACGGGATTGCCGTGACGGCGACGATGATGGCGACGACCATCCTCACCTTTTTCGTCACCCGCTACCGCTGGCATCTGCCGCTGGCGCTGTGCATCGGCGCCACCGGCTTCTTCCTGGTGATCGACATCATGCTGTTCTCGTCGACCACCTTAAAACTGTTCCATGGCGGCTGGTTCCCGCTGCTGCTCGGTTCGGTCTTGTTGACCGGCATGCTGACCTGGAAGCGCGGGCGTGAACTGGTGTTCGAGAACCTGGAAAAGCATGCGATTCCGCTCGACGCCTTCCTGCAGTCCTTGTTCGTCGGGCCGCCGACGCGGGTGCCCGGCACCGCGATCTTCCTGCGCGGCGAGACCGATGGCGTGCCCCATGCGCTGCTGCACAACCTGCTGCACAACAAGGTGCTGCACGAGCGCGTCGTATTCCTGACCGTACACATTCTGGAAGAACCCTGGGTGGCTGCGGACGAGCAGGCGCAGGTGGTGGAACTGGGCCATAACTGCTACCAGCTCAACATCCGTTACGGTTTCAAGGACGAGCCGGACATCCCGGGCATCATGCGCCATTGCGCCACACTGGGCCTGCCCTTCGAGATGATGGAAACCTCCTTCTTCATCGCACGCCAGACCGTGATTTCGGCCCCGGGCGGCGGCATGATGCCGTGGCGCGAACATCTGTTTGTGGCAATGTCGCGCAATGCGCGCGGCGCGGCCGACTATTACCAGATTCCGCCCAACCGCGTCATCGAGCTCGGCACGCAAGTCGAGATCTGATACAAAAGTTCGACAAAAAGCGGACAGTCCGCCATACGGGGCTCGGGTAAGGTGCAGTGTTTCCACTGCTATACATACCTTTCCGATGCCCTTCTCTCTTTCCCGCCTGGGCGCCTGCTGCGCCGCCGTCCTGAGCCTGACCCTGAGCGCCTGCGGTGGCAGCGGCGGCGATACCAACGCCGCTGCGCCGATCGCCGTCAGCAACCCCGCCACCCTGGTCGTGACCGATATCGCAACCGGCAGCGGCGCACTGGCCACCAATGGCAAAACGCTCACCGTGAACTACACCGGCTGGTACTACAGCGCCAGCGCGGCCGACCGCAAGGGCGCCCAGTTCGAGACCGGCACCCACCGCTTCACGCTCGGCGCCGGCGCCGTCATCGCCGGCTGGGATCAGGGACTGGCGGGGATGCGCGTCGGTGGCAAGCGCAGCTTGTCGATTCCGTCGACCCTGGCCTATGGCAGCAGCGGCCGCGGCCCGATTCCGCCGAATGCCGGACTGCATTTCGAAGTCGAGCTGACCAAGGTGGAATAAAATCCACTGAAAGTGTTCGGCGCGCACCCCTGCGCTAGCGCAGATGATGTGCATGGGTTTCGGCCATCCTTGAGGTATGCCAAGGAGTTCGGAGCCCATCATGTGGTCGCGTAATCGATCGACGCCGGCCTGGCGCTGGCTGCTGCTGCTTTTACTTTTTTGCCTGCCCATCCCTGCGCTGGCGCAGCCGAGCTATGCGCTCGTGTTCGGCCCGGAAAATTCGACGCCCGCGGCGATCGACAACAGCGGCCGCATTGCCGGCCAGCTGGCCGGGCGCGCCTTCGTCTGGGATGGCAACACCGTCCTCGACATCGGCACCCTCGGCGGCCCCGGCAGCGCGGCCTTTGGCCTGAGCAGCAACGGGCTGATTACGGGCAGCGCCGACCGGGCCGATGGCAGCAGCGCCGCCTTCCTCTACCGGGGTGCTTCTCCACTCGACATCGGCCAGCTCGGCGTGTCGAGCAGCGGCGCCGGCGTGAATGCCAAGGGTCAGGTGGCCGGCACCTGGGTCGACGCAGAGGGCGAAAACCACGCCTTCCTCTACAGCGGCGGT
Organism: Massilia sp. Leaf139; assembly: GCF_001424165.1. Classification (GTDB taxonomy): domain Bacteria; phylum Pseudomonadota; class Gammaproteobacteria; order Burkholderiales; family Burkholderiaceae_D; genus Telluria. The sequence continues at coordinate 34,561 of NZ_LMOJ01000023.1, read as the reverse complement.
GTGGCGCGCGACATCGGCAACCTGGGCGCCAATTCCGCGCGCGCCACCGGCATCAACGCGGCCGGTGACGTGGTCGGCTCCTCCTTCATCGCCGACTTCGCCGCCGTCCACGCCTTTCTCTACCGCGACGGCGTCATGCGCGACCTCGGCACCCTGGGCGGCCCGGCCAGCGCCGCCGCCGCCATCAACGATGCCGGGCAAATCGCCGGCTCCAGCTTCATCGACGACGACATCCAGCATGCCTTTCTCTACAGCGACGGCCTGATGCAGGACATCGGCTCGCTCGGCGGCGCCTTTACGGAGGCGCGCGGCCTGAACGCGGCGGGGCAGGTGGTGGGCTTGTCGACCACCGCCGAGGACGTGCCCGGCGTCGATTTTTCCAGTGGTTTTGTGTATCGAGACGGCCTGATGTTCGACCTGAACCTCATCACCGAGCGTCCCGGCCTGTGGACGGTGCTCGACGCGGTCGGCATCAACGACGCCGGCCAGATCGCGGCCCTGGCCTGTACCGAATTCGGCGACTGCCGCGCGGTGCGGCTCGATCCGATTCCACCGGTACCCACGCCGCAGCCGGCGGCGCTGTGGCTGGCCGGCCTGGCGGGCCTGGGACTGGCCGGGAGCTTACGGCGCAGAGAGCGCCGCCGACGACGAACTGCTTAACTATTAAACAGTCATGTAAAACCGCCGCACCATCAGCGCAGCATGTCGATGTGCATGATCCCGTCTTCGTCGTAGGGCGCGGAGATGGTGTCGAAACCGAAGCCCTGGTAAAACTTTTCCAGGCGCTGCTGGGCGCCGATGCGGATGCGGTGGCCCGGGTGCAGGCGTTCGGCATACTGGATGCCGTGCGCGACCAGCTCGCGTCCGGCGCCGCTGCCGCGCACGTCATTGGTGGTCAGGATGCGGCCCAGCGACATCTCGTCGTATTTCGCGCCCGGCGCCAGGCAGCGCAGGTAGGCAACCAGCACCCGGCGTCCGCCGATGTCGCGCCAGCCGAGCAAATGGTGGGCGTCGAGGTCGTAGCCGTCGATGTCCGGATACAGGCAGGTCTGCTCGAGGATGAACACCTGCTGGCGCTGGGCCAGCACTTCATACAGTTGCGCGCCCGAGAGGTCGGCGAAAGCGCACCATTGCCATTCGATCATTGATTAAGTCCGTAAATTAAAGGGTGGCCGCCGTCTCGAAGCCTTCGAGCACGTTGACCGTGTGGATGCCGAGTTCGGCCTGCGCCTGCCCCCCTTCGAACACGAAGGCGGTCGGCAAGCCGAGCCAGGCAATGCGTTCGCCAATGCGCAGGTAGTCGGCGCCCTGCAAAAGGAATCCGGCCTGCGCCCCCGCATCGGGGTCGCCGCCGCGCGGGCCGACGCCGAGCGCCACCACCAGCGCTTCGGGCGCGAACATGCCCAGCTTCAGGCAGGCCGTTTCCAGCGCCGCCAGCCATTGGGCGGCGCCGGCGCCGCGCGGCAAGGGCAGATTCATGTTGGCGCCGCTGCCTGCGCCGCTCCCCGTTTCGTCGGCATGGCCGAGGTAGAAGGGAAAATCGCGGCGTGGATCGGCGTGGATCGAAACGGTCAGCACGTCGCCGCGGCCATAGAAAATGCCTTGGATGCCGCTGCCGTGGTGGTAGTCGATATCGAGGATGGCCACGCGCGCCAGGCCGTCGTCGAGCAAATGCTGGGCGGCCAGTGCCGCGTTGTTCAGAAAGCAGCCGCCGCCGAAATAATCGGCGCCTGCATGGTGGCCGGGGGGCCGGGTCAGGGCGAAGCTGCCGCGCCGGCCCAGGCGCAGCGCGTGGGCGGCGTTGATGGCGCAGTCGGCGCCGGTCTTGGCCGCGTTCCAGGTGCCGGCGGTCAGCGGCGTGGTGTCCATCGCATACAGGCCGAGGCAGCCGCTGAAACTGTCGGGCTCGATGTCGCTGCGCAGGCCGCGCACGGGCCAATATGCCGCCTGCACGTCGCGCTCGTGATTGGCTGGATCGAGCGCGCTCCACTCGCTCCAGGCGCTGCGCAGGAAGTGCAGGTAAGGCGGGCTGTGGATGCGTTCGAGCGAGACCAGCGGCGCGCGGTGCGGGGTGACGATCTCGCCCAGCCCGCGCCGCTGCAGCTCTTTTAACACCAGCTCGATGCGCTCGGGCTTTTCAAACGCACCGGGCTGCCCGGCGGCCGGCGTCGATTGCGCACGGTGCTGGGCATGGTGTTCGTTATAAAAAGTGAGCAAGGGGATCCCAATGTTATTGGTGGTTCCCGCACAGTGTACTGCTGTTATAGGCCGCCACGAAATCGTCGAAGCTGCCCGTGTCCTGGCTTTCCACCTGCGCCTGTTCGGCCAGCGAGGCGGCCGCCATCTCGTCGAATGCCGCTTCCTCGGCCGGCATCAGCGGGCTGTCGCGGAAATAGGCCGCGTGCAGGGCGCTTTGCTGCAGGCCGAAGGCGGCAGCCGAGCCGAGTTTGCGCACTTCTTCCAGCACCCGCGCCGACGGCGTCTTGTTCGGATCGGCCACCTTCGCCTTTTGCTGCGCCAGCGAGGCTTCGTGCACGCCGCTCTCGTTGTGCTCTTCGTCGAGCAGGCGCGCCAGCGGCCGGATGCGTTCGAGCAGCTCGTCGGCCCACTGCTGCAGCGGCACCTCGTCGCCGTCGCGCTGCAGGGTCAGGCCGGGACGGCGCCCTTCCTTGACGGTGAGCGCGAAGTTGCGGGCGTGGATCTGGCCTTCGGCGGCGCTGATCATCGGGCTCTCTTCCAGCGTACAGAAAAGTAAAAAGGTGTCGAGGAAGCGCCCGGTCTCGATGGCGATGCCGATCGGCTCGAACGGGTCGACGTCCAGGCAGCGCACCTCGATGTACTGCACGCCGCGGTTGCACAGCGCCTGCACCGGGCGCTCGCCGGTACGGATCACACGTTTCGGGCGGATCGTCGAATAGTATTCATTCTCGATCTGCAGCACATTGGTCGACAGCTGGATCCATTCGCCGTCCTTCTTGGTGCCGACTTCGGCATAGGGCGCGTAGGGGCGGTTGACCGCATCCATCAGGCTCGTGACATAGCTTTCCAGGCTGTTCTCGTGCGGACGCAGGCCCGACTGGGCATCGTTCTGGTAACCCAGGTCGCTCATGCGCAGGCTGGTCGCATAGGGCAGGTACAGCGTGTCCTCGGACAGCGTATCCAGCGAATGCGGACGGCCGCGCAGGAAGCTGGTGGTCAGCGCCGGCGAAGCGCCGAACAGGTACATCAGCAGCCAGCTGTAGCGGCGGAAGTTGCGGATGGTGGCGATATAGCTTTCGGACTGGAAGTCGCGCAGGGCGTTGCGCCGTTCCTCGGGAATGCCGTCGCTGGCCAGGATCAGCTTCCACAGCTGTTCGGGCAGCGAATAGTTGTAGTGGATGCCGGCGATGCACTGCATGGCTTTCCCGTAGCGCAGCGCCAGGCCGCGCCGGTACACGTGCTTCAGCATGCCGATGTTGGAGGTGCCGTACCAGCCGATCTCGATCTCTTCGTCGGGCGGCAGTTCGCCCGGCATCGACGAGCTCCACAGCATTTCCTCGCCCAGCTTCGAATAGGCGAAGCGGTGGATGGCGTCGAGCCGGTGCAGCGCCAGGCCGATGTCGTGCTCGGCCGGGGTGATGAATTCGAGCAGGGCTTCGGCGTAATCGGTCGTGATCTGCGTATGGGTCAGCGCCGAGCCGAGCTGCACTGGATGGGGCGTGCGCGCGAGCTGGCCGTGCGGGTCGACGCGCAGGGTTTCGCGTTCGATGCCGCGCAAGCCCTGTCCGAGCAGGCCGCGGTGGGCATCGTCGTCCAGCAAGGCCAGGCGGCGGGTCAGTTGGTTCGACACAGGTATTTCCTTTCTTGTACTGCCTTTGGAGCGCCCGACGAACGCGCTTGCTCGGTTCCTTAGGCGCTCTTAGCGATTGGTGCAGAGAGTAACCGAAAATCGGGCAGCGCGTCGGTAGCCGGTCGATTTCCAAGGGCGTTTGCGGCCGCTGCCGGCGCCGCTCATTCGGACACCGGCGCCGGCGTGCTTTCGGCTTGCGGCGCCTCGCCCGGACGCTTGTCGGGCGCCTTCGCTGGCGTGCTCGCGGGCACGGTGGCCGGTGGCTTGGCAGGTGGCTTGGCAGGTGGCTTGGCAGGTGCGGGCGCCGGCGCCGCGGGTGCGCTCTCGGCCGGCGCGGCCGCGGGAGACACGGCGCCTTCGGCGGGCGGCTTGCCGACAGCCGGGGCGGGCGTGGCAGCCGCGGGCGTATCTGACCCGTTCAGCGGCGCGTTCAGCTGCGTGGTCAGCCACTTGTTCATCTCGCGCTCGAGCAGGGGCAGCGGCAGCACGCCGTTGCCGAGCAGGGCGTCATGAAAGCGGCGCAGGTCGAAACGCGGGCCGAGCGCGGCCTGCGCTTTCTCGCGCAGGGCGGCGATGCGCAACCGCCCTGTTGTATAACTGAGCGCCTGGGCCGGCTGGGCGATGTAGCGGTCGACCTCGACTTCGTTGTCCTGCAGCGCGTTGGCCGTGTTCGCGTTCAGGTAGTCGAGCGCCTGCTGGCGCGACCAGCCGAGGGCGTGGATGCCCGTGTCGACTACCAGGCGCGCGGCGCGGAACAGGGCGTCGTTCTGGTGGCCGAAGCGCGAAAACGGATCGCGGAAAAAACCGAGTTCGGCGCCCAGGCTCTCGGCATAGGTGGCCCAGCCTTCGCCAAACGCGTCGTCCCAGGCGTGGCGCCGGAAGGCCGGCAGCTCGCGCAGGGCGCGGGCGCGCGCCACCTGCAGGTGGTGACCGGGCACGGCTTCGTGCAGCGCCAGCGTCTCGACTTCCCACAGCGGCTGGCTGCCCAGGCGCTCGGTATTGACCACCAGCGCCGCGCTGCGCTCCGCGGTGCCGGTTTCATAATAGGCCGCGACTTGGGCGCCGGCGCCGGCCTGGCCGAGGCGCTTGACGCCGACGGCATCGGCAGGAATGGTGCCGAACAGGGCCGGCAGGCGCGCCGTTGCGCGTTCGATCACGCGCCGGTAGCGCGCCAGCAAGGCCTCGGGATCGCGTGCGAACAGGCGCTTGTCGCTGCGCGCAAAGGCGAGGAACTGGGGCAGGTTGCCGCGAAAGCCCGTGTGGCCGACCGTGCGTTCCATTGCGGCGCGGATGCGCGCCACTTCCTTCAGGCCGAGCGCATGCAGCTCGAGCGGGGTCGATTCTCCGCCGCTGGCCTTGCGGGCGAGGAAAGCGTAATAACCGGGGCCGCCGGGCAGGCTGGCCGCGCCCAGCGTGTCGCGCGCGGCCGGCACGTAATCGCTGCGCATGAAGTCTTCCAGACGGCGCAGCGCGGGCGCGGCGCGCTCGTTCAGGGCGGCCATGCCGGCGGCCAGCAATTGCTCGCGCACTTCGCTGTCGATGGTGCCGGGAATGCGCTGCAGCGGCGCCGCCAGCGGCCCCTCGTCCAGGCCTTTGCGCAGGGCGCGCAGCAGCTCGGGCACCGCCTGCACGCTGCTTTTCGGCGCCGTCCAGCCGGTGCGCATGCCTTCGCGCAGCTGCTCGATCAGGCCGTCGACGTGGCCGGGCAGCGCGTTCAGGCGCGCGATGTAATTGCGGTAGTCGGCCTCGGTGGCGAAGGGCGTCTGCGCGACCAGGCGCGGCAGGCGCACGTGCAGGCCGTCCCAGGCCGTCAGCAGCTGCGGATCGACCAGCGTAAACGCGCGCGTGGCCAGCTCGCGCTCTTTGCCGAAGATGAACAGGTCGAGCGAGAGGCGTTCCTGCGGATTCAAGCCGGCACGGTCGATGGCGCGTGCCTCTTCCAGCGCGCTGCGGATCTGGTCACGCCGGGCACGCGCGGCCGCCGGCGACTGGTCGGACAAACGATCGTTATAGCGGTGCTCGCCGAGCGAGGTCGCGTATTCCGGATGCTGTTCCAGCTGCCACTGCCAGTCGCGCTCGAACAGCGCCGCCGCCGCTCCCGGCGCGCTGCGTGCGGCGCCGTGGAACAGGGTAGTCAGCAGGACGAGAAGCGTAATTAGGCGGCGCATCGGGGAGGCGAGGTGGGGGTGTAGGCATTGTAACAACACCTGCGAGAAGGCCGCGCACCGGGCGCTGGTGGCTTAGCCGCGCCGCCCGCCGCTGACACGCTCGATCCCGCCCAGGTCGCGCCAGCTCTGCACTTCCGTATAACCGGCATCGAGCAGGGCGTCGCGCACTGCGGCGGCCTGGTCGTAGCCATGCTCGAGCAGCAGCCAGCCGCCCGCCACCAGGTGCGCGGGCGCGCCTTCGATGATCGTGTGCAGCGCCGACAAGCCGTCGGCGAAATCGGTCAGTGCGCCGCTCGGCTCGAAGCGCAAGTCACCCTGCGCCAGGTGTTCGTCGCCGGACGCGATATACGGCGGGTTGGAGGCGATCAGGTCGAATTGATCCGTGCCGAGCGCCGCGAACCAGTCGCTGCGCAGGAAGCGGACGTTCGCCCTATTCGCGCTGGCATTCGCGCGCGCCACGTGTAAAGCGTCGTCGCTGAGGTCGAGCGCCGTCACGACGGCATCTGGCCGCGTGTGGGCCACCGCCACCGCGATCGCGCCGCTGCCGGTGCCCATGTCGAGCATGCGCGCGGCCGGCGCCAGGCGCTCCAGCGCCAGTTCGACGATCAGTTCGGTGTCGGGACGGGGAATCAGCACGGCCGGGCCGACCTGGAAGGGCAGGCCGAAGAATTCGCGCTGGCCGACGATATACGCGATCGGCTCGCCCGCCTGGCGGCGCGCAACGAGGGCGTCGAGCAATGCCGCCTCCTCGCGCGTGAGCGCGCGCTCGGCGTTCGTGATCAGCCCGACGCGGGTCAAGCGCAAAGCGTGGCAGAGCAGGATGCGGTTTTCCAGCGGATCGAGCGGCAGGCCGGCCTGCAGCGCTTGGACGGTGGTGCCGGCGGTAATCTTCATCGTGCGCGGCGGCTTGAAGCCAGCACCCAGACCAGCGCCAGCGTCAGCAGCACGAACCAGACCGCCGACCATTGCGGGATCGACAGGCCGAACAAGCCGTCGGTGGCGTTCTCGCACAGGCCGTCGGCCTGGAACAGCCAGGGCATCAGGGTCGCCGTCGGGATTTTGTTCAGCATCGTTTCCATCGGATCGATGCCGCAGGAAAAGCCTGGATTGGCCAGCACATACAGGTGCTTGCCGACCGTCGCCAGGCCGCCGAGCGCGGCCAGCAGGGCGACGCCGGCGCCGACGCGGATCCTGTCGCTCAGCGCGCCGATCAGGGCGGCGAAGCCGATGCCGAGGAAGGCATAGCGCTGGATCACGCACAACGGGCAGGGCAGCATGTCGTGCGCCAGCTGCAGGTAGACGGCGACGGCGACCAGCGCGAAGCTGACGAGGGCAATGGCGAGAAGGACGGAGCGGGAACGTGGCATCGCGGATGGGCTTTCGTGATCAAGGAGTGGCGCGATTTTCGCACAGGCGCGTATCGCCGCCGCATTTTCACATTTGCAAGATCTTATTGGCTTAGTACGTACTTAATGAGCACCTACCAAGCACATACCAGGCACCTGCTTAATCCCCCAGCGCCGCCAGCAGTTCGGCCTGGTGCTCGGCGGCCAGGGCATTGGTCAGTTCGGCCAGGTCGCCGTCCATGATGAAATCGAGTTTATATAAGGTCAGGTTGATGCGGTGATCCGTCAAGCGCCCCTGCGGGAAGTTGTAGGTGCGGATGCGTTCGCTGCGGTCGCCGGAACCGATCAGGCTTTTACGGGTGGCCGCCTCTTTCGACTGCTGCTCGCGCAGCTGCACGTCCTTGATACGCGCGGCCAATACCTTCATCGCCTGCGCCTTGTTTTTATGCTGGCTGCGGTCGTCCTGGCATTCGACCACGATGTTGGTCGGCAGGTGGGTGATGCGCACCGCCGAATCCGTTTTATTGATGTGCTGGCCGCCGGCGCCGGAGGCGCGGTAGGTATCGATGCGCAGGTCGGCCGGGTTGATGTAGACATCCTCGACCTCGTCCGCCTCGGGCATCACGGCGACCGTGCAGGCCGAGGTGTGGATGCGGCCTTGCGTTTCGGTGGCCGGCACGCGCTGCACGCGGTGGCCGCCCGACTCGAACTTCAGTTTCGAATACACCCCATTGCCGATCACGCGCACGATGACTTCGCGGTAGCCGCCCAGATCCGAGGCCGATTCGGAGACCATCTCGATCTGCCAGCGGTTGCGTTCGGCGAAGCGGGTGTACATGCGCAGTAAATCTCCTGCGAACAGGGCCGATTCGTCGCCGCCGGTACCGGCGCGGATCTCGAGAAAAATGTTGCGCTCGTCGTTGGCGTCTTTCGGCAGCAGCATTTTCTGCAGGTCGAGGTCGAGGGCGGCCAGGCGCGCTTTGGCCGCTTCGATTTCCTCCTGGGCGAATTCCTTCATCTCCGGGTCGGCCAGCATGTCCTGGGCGGCGGCGATGTCGCCATTCGCTTCCTGGTACTGGCGATACAGCGCGACCAGCGGGCCGATCTCGGCATGCTCCTTCGTCATCTTGCGGTAGGTGTCCATGTTGGCGGTGGCGCCTTCATGGGTCAGCAATTCGTCGAGTTCGACCAGGCGGTTCGCAAGTTGGTCGAGCTTGGCCAGCATCGATGGTTTCATAGTTTTTTTTGGAAGAACAGAAGAGATGACAGGGCGGCGCGCGAACGCCATGGTGCGCCAGCGAGGCGCAAGGCAGAAAGTAAAAAACGCTAACGGCGGCCGCGGAACAGCTGCGGGAGCAGGTTCGCCAGGCGCGCGCGCTCGTCGCCTTCGGCGCGGTGCAGCGCTTGCTGCGGGCCGTGCAGGAATTTGGCGGTCAGGCCTTTTGACAAGGCCTCCAGCACGGCATCGACATCCTCGCCGCGCGCCAGCAGTTTACGGGCGCGTTCCAGTTCGGCCAGGCGCAGCGCCTCGCTCGACTCATGCAGCTGCTGGATCACCGGCACCACGGCGCGGTCGCCGATCCAGTGCATGAAGGAGGCGACCCGGGTCTCGATGATGGCCTCCGCTTGGGCCACGGCCGCCTGGCGGCTTTCCATGCCTGTTTGTACCACCTGGGCCAGGTCGTCGACCGTGTACAGGAACACGTCGTCCAATCGCGCCACTTCCGGCTCGATATCGCGCGGCACGGCCAGGTCGGCCATGAAGATCGGACGGTGGCGCCGCGCCTTGATCGCGCGTTCGACCAGGCCGAGGCCGAGCAGGGGCAGCGTGGAGGCGGTGCAGGAGACGACGATGTCGAACCCGTGCAACTGCTGCGGCAGGTCGGCCAGGCGAATCGCGCGCGCATTCAGGCGCGTGGCGAGCGATTCGCCGCGTTCCATGGTGCGGTTCGCGATCGTGATCGATTTCGGGTTGTGCGCGGCGAAGTGGGCGGCGCACAGTTCGATCATCTCGCCGGCGCCGATGAACAGCACGTGCTGGTCGGCGATGCTGTCGAAGATGCGCTGCGACAGGCGCACGCAGGCCGCCGCCATCGAGACGCTGTGGGCGCCGATCTCGGTAGTGGTGCGCACTTCTTTCGCCACCGCGAAGCTGCGCTGGAACAGCTGGTGCAGGTAGGTGCCGAGGCCGCCGGCTTCCTCGGCCGTGCGCACCGCGTCCTTCATCTGGCCGAGGATCTGCGGTTCGCCCAGCACCATCGAATCGAGCCCGGAGGCGACGCGGAAGGCATGGCGCACGGCGTCGCCCTGCGGCAGCATGTACAGGTGCGGGCGCAGTTCGGCGAAATTCAGGGCGTGGTAGTGGGCCAGGAACTGGGCCGAGGCGTCGAGCGGGTTGGGGACGCCGCTGGCGGCGTACAGTTCGGTGCGGTTGCAGGTGGAGAGAATGGCCGCTTCGTCGCCGCCGGCCCCATCGCCGCCCTTGAAACGGCCGAACCATTCGCGTGCCGAGTGCACGGCTCTGCCCAACTGCTCGGGCCCGAGCGCCAGCTGCTCGCGCAGCGAGACCGGTGCGGTCGTGTGGTTCAGGCCAACGGCGAGCAGTTGCATGCTGGGGTGAATGGAGGAGAAGCGGTGACAGCCATTATACCCCTATGAGCGTGTAAAAAAATCGCCATGGCTGCGTTGCATCGTCTCGCCGTACTTTCGTACTGTTTTCGACCATGCGCCTTGCCCTGACGATTTTTTAACACGCTCGACGCGCGCAAGGGAATCGGGGTGCCGCCAACGGGCCGCCGCTTAGGGCCGCCGCTTAGGCCGCCATTTACGCAGCGCCCAGCTTTTCCAGCCGATAGCCGTAGCTGTACACCGGCACCAATCGAAAACCGTTTTCCGGGCGCAGGCTGAGCTTGTTACGCACGCGCGAAACATGGGTGTCCATGGTGCGCGAAGGGACGGCCGTTTCGCGTACCCAGACGGCTTCGTGGATATAGGCGCGCGACAGCGGGCGGCCGATGTTACGGAAGAACAGCAGCGCCAGATAAAACTCTTTCTGGGTGACGTCGATGACGCTGCCGTCCTTCAGCAGGCGGCCCGGGCGCGTCTCGAACACGTAGGAGCCGAACTGCAGCTGTTCGGTGCCGGTCTGGGCCGGATAGGCGCGGCGCAGCAGAGCGGAGACGCGGGCCACCAGCTCGCCGCGGCGCAGCGGTTTGACCAGGTAGTCGTCGGCGCCGGCCGCCATGCCGGCCACGATGTCGTCTTCGGCACTGCCGTTGATCAGGAACATCGCAGGCGCGTCGGGCGCCATCTTTTCCTTGGCGCGGCGCAGGATGTCGGCCGCTTCCAGGTCGCCGGCCGGCCAGTCCATGATCAGCAGGTCGGTGCTGTCCTTGCGCATTTGCGCCAGCATGTCCTTGCCGCTGTCAAAAAATTGGCAGCTATGGCCAGCTGCACTGAGCACCTGGCAAACCAGGTCTGCCTGACTACGGTCATTATCAAGAACGGCTATTCTCATGGCGGCACATTATTTGTCAAATTCGTACTGTAGGATGAGTCCTACAACGTTAAACCGACTATAGCAGACTTTGACAAAATAATGCTAATCGTAAACTTCCATTTTTTATCGAAAGAGGGTAAGTGACCGAGGGAAGTGTCGTATTTCGAGCATGCCTTCCTATGAAAGCGCTCAATTCCGACAGTTTTACGAGGGTACTCCTAGCCAGCCTCCTTGCCGCAGAAAAGCAACATCAATGGTCAAAAAACAACAGTGTTTCATGAATTTTACCAACTTGCGGGTGAAAAGGAAGAGCTACCTGATGTAGGGGGAGAAGACTGCGACGCTGCCGTACGGGAAGCGGAAATGAAAAAGGCGCCCGGCGGTAAACCGGGCGCCTGCTGGGACGGGAGTGCGACGCTTAAGCGTCGGGCAGCACCACGTTGACGTCGAGCACTTCCAGGTTGCCCTGGCGGTCGAGCGAAATCTTGATGTCGTCCGCGTTGACCTTGGTGTACTTCGAAATCACTTCGATCAGTTCGCGGTGTAGCGCCGGCAGGAAATCCGGACCGGTGCGGTTGGTGCGCTCGCGGGCGATGATGATCTGCAGCCGTTCCTTGGCCGCGTTCGCGCTCTTCTTCTTTTCGGGGAACAGGAATGAGAGCAGGGCCATATCACTTTGTCCCAAAGATGCGCTGCAACAAGCCCGGCTTTTCGTAGGTGGTGAAGCGCAGCGGGCGTTCTTCGCCCAGGAAGCGGGCGACCACGTCCTCGTATGCCTCGGCCACGTCGGTGCCCTTGAAGTGGATGGCCGGATTGCCCTGGTTCGATGCGTGCAGCACCGATTCCGATTCCGGGATGATGCCGATCAGCGGAATGCGCAGGATTTCCTGCACGTCCTGGTAAGAAAGCATTTCGTCATTTTCGACGCGCTTCGGCGAATAACGGGTGATCAAGAGGTGTTCCTTGACCGGCTCGCCGCCGGTCTGGGCGCGGCGCGACTTGGCCTGGATGATGCCCAGGATGCGGTCCGAATCGCGCACTGACGACACTTCCGGATTGGTCACGATCAGCGCCTCGTCGGCGAAGGTCAGCGCCATCAGCGCGCCGTGCTCGATGCCGGCCGGGGAATCGCAGATGATGAACTCGAAGTCCATCTTGACCAGTTCGTTGAGCACGCGCTCGACGCCGTCTTCCGACAGGGCATCCTTGTCGCGCGTCTGCGAAGCCGGCAGGATGAACAGGTTGTCGCAGTGCTTGTCCTTGATCAGGGCCTGGTTCAGCGTCGCCTCACCATTGATCACGTTGACCAGGTCGTACACCACGCGGCGTTCGCAGCCCATGATCAGGTCGAGGTTACGCAGGCCGACGTCGAAGTCCAGCACGGCGGTCTTGTGACCGCGCAATGCCAGGCCGGTGGAGAAGCTTGCGCTGGAGGTGGTTTTGCCCACGCCGCCCTTGCCGGACGTCACAACAATAATTCTTGCCACAAAAGTGTCCTTTACAGTATCTGGGTGGTAGCCCGCTTATGCGTGCGACGATGCCGGAGTCAGCGATGCGCAGTCATAGATGATATATCGATCCGGTCGCCGACCAGGCGAATTTGTGCCGGCTGGCGTGCCAGCTCGGCCGGGAAGCCGTCGTCGAAAGTGCGGTACACGCCGGCGATCGACACCAGTTCCGGCTGCAGCGACAGGCCGAAGATGCGCGACTCGGCATTGCCCGAGGCGCCGGCCAATGCGCGTCCGTGCATCGGCGCGTACACGTGGATGCTGCCGTCGGCGATGATCTCGGCGCCGTTGTTGACGGAGGCCGTGACGATCAGGTCGCAGCCGCGCGCATACACGCGCTGGCCGGCACGCACCGGGGTGTCGACGATCATCGCCGGCAGCGCCACAGTCTGCGGCGCCGGTGCCGGAACTGGCGCCGGTGCCGGCGTAGGAGCGATCGTGACGGCCGCGCTGGCGGCGGTCGCAGCAGCCACATCCTCGCGCGCGCGCTCGGCGCCGGCGGCGCCGTCGTCCAGCGCCAGGCCGTGCGCCTTGATGGCCTCGGCCATTTCCGGCGTGGCACCGCGCACGGCGACCGCGTTCAGGCGGTATTTTTTCAGCAGGTCGACCAGCGCGCGCCAGTCGATATAGGCGGTGTCGGCGGCAATGGCGCCGACATCGATCACCGCGAATTCATCTTCGAAAAAGTCCGAGACGCCGCCAGTCATCTGCTTCAGGGCCGCATCGATGGCAATCGGGTCAACCGAGTGCAGGATCGCCGAGATGGCGACGACCGTGGAAATCTTGATTTCGATGGGCAGGCTGGACGGGCTTTTCGACATAAACGGTTCAGGTTGGATTAGCCCGTGCATTCTACTGTGAAATGTGCTGAAAAGGGCAGCATTTCCCTATCATTCCAGAGGGCAACGGAGGGTGCAAGAGCGTTCCGTATTTTGCCGGAAATCAGCCTGTGGAAACCCCTTATCTACCTAGCGGCTTTACTGGTTGTTTTCCGTGGATAAGCTGATAAGATTGACTTTGCTCAAACGTAAACGCAGGCGCGAAACCTACCATTCGGGGTTTCCGCCGGGCCGAATCGGCGATCCTGCGCCTACCCGGGCGCACACGCCATCGCCACAGAGCGCACCGAGCGTATCGCTGCCCCCGCAATCCTGGCCAAGCCAGAACTGGAGAGATAACAATGGAAGACGTCGTCATCGTAGCCGCCGGCCGCACCGCGGTCGGCAAATTCGGCGGGTCGCTCGCCAAGATTCCCGCCGCCGAACTCGGCGCCCAGGTGATCCGCCAGCTGCTGGCGAAAACCGGTATCGACCCGGCCACCGTCAGCGAAGTCATCATGGGCCAGGTGCTCACCGCCGGCGCCGGCCAGAACCCGGCGCGCCAGGCCGCATTGAAGGGCGGCTTGCCCGACATGGTGCCGGCCTACACCATCAACAAAGTCTGCGGCAGCGGCCTGAAGGCCACGCACTTGGCGACCCAGGCGATCCGCTGCGGCGACGCGAATATCGTCATCGCCGGCGGCCAGGAAAACATGAGCGCTTCGCCGCACGTGCTGAACGGCTCGCGCGACGGCTTCCGCATGGGCGACGCCAAGCTGGTCGACACCATGATCGTCGACGGCCTGTGGGACGTCTACAACCAGTACCACATGGGCGTCACGGCCGAGAACGTCGCACGCAAGTACGAGATCTCGCGCGCCGAGCAGGACGAGTTCGCACTCAATTCGCAGCTGAAGGCCGAGGCGGCGCAAGCGGCCGGTAAATTCAAGGACGAGATCCTGCCGATCGAGATCCCTTCCAAAAAGGGCAGCGTCGTGTTCGACACCGACGAGTATCCGAAAGCGGGCAGCACCATCGAAGCGCTGGCCAGCCTGCGCCCGGCCTTTAACAAGGAGGGGACGGTCACCGCCGGCAACGCCTCCGGCCTGAACGACGGCGCCGCCGCCGTCATCATGATGAGCGCCTCCAAGGCGCGCGAGCTGGGCTTGAGCCCGCTGGCGCGCATCAAGGCGTATTCGTCCTCGGGCCTGGATCCGACCATCATGGGCATGGGCCCGGTCTCGGCTTCTCGCCTGTGCCTGCAAAAGGCGGGCTGGACGCACGACCAGGTCGACCTCATGGAAATCAACGAAGCCTTTGCCGCACAGGCGGTGGCCGTCAACAAGGAAATGGGCTGGGATACGTCGAAGATCAACGTCAACGGCGGCGCCATCGCCCTCGGCCACCCGATCGGCGCCTCCGGCGCGCGCGTGCTGGTGACCCTGCTGCACGAAATGATCCGGCGCGACGCCAAGCGCGGCCTGGCCAGCCTGTGCATCGGCGGCGGCATGGGCGTGGCGCTGGCGGTCGAACGCGACTAAGCACAAGCAGCAGTTCCTCAAGTTCAGACGGATAAAAACACAGGAGAAGACAAATGGCACGAGTGGCATTGGTAACAGGTGGTATGGGCGGCCTGGGCGAGGCGGTATGCATCAAGCTGGCGGCGCTCGGCTATACGGTCGTCACGACCCACTCGCCGGGCAACACCAAGGCCGAAGGCTGGCTGGCCTCGATGCGCGACCAGGGTTTCAGTTTCAAGGCCTATCCGTGCGACGTGGCCGACTACGATTCGGCCCAGGCCTGCGTAAAACAGGTCGAGCAGGAAGTCGGCCCGATCGACGTGCTGGTGAACAACGCCGGCATCACGCGCGACATGACGTTTAAAAAGATGGACAAGGTCAACTGGGACGCGGTCATCAAGACCAACCTCGATTCCGTGTTCAACATGACCAAGCCGGTCTGCGACGGCATGGTCGAACGCGGCTGGGGCCGCATCATCAACATTTCGTCCGTCAACGGCCAGAAGGGCGCCTTCGGCCAGACCAACTACTCGGCCGCCAAAGCCGGCATGCACGGCTTCACCAAGGCGCTGGCGCTGGAAGTGGCGCGCAAGGGCGTGACCGTGAACACCATCTCGCCGGGCTATATCGGCACCAAGATGGTGATGGACATCCCGTCGGAGGTGCTGGAGAGCAAGATCATCCCGCAAATCCCGATGGGCCGCCTCGGTAAACCCGAAGAAGTCGCCGGCCTGGTCGCTTACCTGTCGTCGGACGAAGCGGCCTTCGTCACCGGCGCCAACATCGCCATCAACGGCGGCCAGCACATGTCCTGAGCGGCGTCCCGCGCCAGAGCGCAGCACGCTCCGAAACACCGCCGCGGCGCCAGCCCGGCGGTGTTTTTTTATGCCTGGCCGCGTGCGGACGCTGCCGCGCCGGCGCACCCAAAGGCGCGGCCCGATTGCGCCATTTTTTGTATCCTGCCTACTAACTACCCGATAAGCGAATCCCATGGACGCCAGCGAAACCTCTTCCGTCGTAACCCTTCCCAAGCAGCTGCGCTACGAACATTTCATTCGCCGCGTCGCCGACAGCGGCGTCGTCTGGGGGCTGGTGCAGGACGGCTGGGCCATCGGCAAGACCGACGATGGCGCGCTCGTGTTCCCGCTCTGGCCGACACGCGAACTGGCCGAACAATGCGCCGTCCTCGAATGGACGGGCTACCTGCCGCAGCAGTTCAGCCTGCAGGAATTGCTGGACGAACTGCTGCCGCAGATCGAATCCGACGGCATCCTGCCCGGCATCACCTACACGCCCGACGAATACGGGCTGACGCCCGCGCATGCGCAGCTGCGCGCCGACCTGCAGGCGCGCCTGCGCCAGCGCCCGGCGGAGAAGCGCAATCCCGCAGAGTAATCCCGCTGAATCATCCTGCTGAATAGGCTAGCCATGCACCCCCTCCCGTACGACGGCCTGGCGCTGGGCGCCCTCGACGAACAGCTCCTTTACCCCGGCACCAAGGGCTTGCCGATCCTCGAGCCACTGCGCCAGGGCGCGATCGGCGTGCAGGGGTGGAACGTGCTGCATGCCGATACCAGTTTCCCCGTCGCCGTGCTGAAAACACCGGCCCTGCGCCATAACCTGGACTGGATGCGGCGCTTTTGCGAACGCCACCGGGTGGCGCTGGCGCCGCACGGCAAGACGACCATGAGTCCGCAGCTCTTCGGCGCCCAGCTCGCCAATGGCGCCTGGGGCATCACCCTCGCCAACGCCACGCAGGTGCAGGCGGCTTACCGCTTCGGCGTACGGCGCGTGCTGCTGGCGAACCAGCTGGTGGCGCCGAGCGACATTCGATCCATCCTCGCGCTGCTGCGCGGCGACGCCGGTTTCGAATGCGTCGTACTGGCCGATTCGCTGGCCGGCGTGGCGCGCCTGGCCGAGGCGGTCGCTTTACACCCGCTGGCGCGGCCGCTCCTGGTGCTGGTCGAGCTGGGGCTGGCGGGTAAGCGCGCCGGCTGCCGCACACCGGAGGCGGCGCTCACCGTGGCGCGCGCGATCGCCGGCGCGCCAGGACTGCTGCTGGCTGGGTTCGAAGGGTACGAGGGGCTGCTGGTGAGCGAGGATCGCGCGCACGACCTGGCGCAGGTCGACGCCTTCCTCGCCCGGCTGGTCGAACTGGTGCGCAGCGCCGACGACGAGGGTTTATTTGTCGGCGCCGAGATCCTGCTGTCGGCCGGCGGCTCCGCCTATTTCGACCTGGTCGCACGCGGCTTCGGCGCCGTCTCCGGGCTGTCGCGTCCCGTGCGCGCGCTGCTGCGCAGCGGCTGCTACCTGACGAGCGACCACGGCACCTATGAGCGCATGATCGGCGAATTGAACGCGCGCGAAGAGGAGCGCGACGGACTGCGGCCCGCCCTCGAGGTCTGGTCGATGGTGCAGTCGCGCCCGGAACCGGATCTGGCGATCCTGAGCATGGGCAAGCGCGACGCCTCCCACGACGCCGACCTGCCGCTGCCGCTGCTGTACCACCGCCCCGGCCCCGGCGCGCCGCACCCGCTGCCGCCCGGCTGCCGCATCGACAAGCTGAACGACCAGCACGCCTATCTGCGCCTGCCCGAAGGCCATCCGCTGTGCACGGAACTGGCGGTCGGCGACCTGGTCGGCTGCGGCATCTCGCACCCGTGCACCACCTTCGACAAATGGCCGCTGCTGCTCGCCGTCGACGACGACTATCACGTGCGCGGCGCCTATAACACGCTCTTCTGATGGGTGACTGGGTAGGCTACAATTCTCTCTCGAACTTCAAGAGAGCCGCCATGCCCCTCACCCCGCCGTTGCTGTTCCCGCCGATCCAACCGACCCGCCATGGCATGCTCGCCGTCGACGCGCTGCACGCGATCTACTGGGAGGAGGTGGGCAATCCGAACGGCATCCCGGTACTGTTCCTGCACGGCGGCCCGGGCGCCGGCCTCTCTCCCCAGCACCGCCGCTTTTTCGATCCACATGCCTACCGCGTGATCCTGTTCGACCAGCGCGGCGCCGGCAAGTCCACGCCGCTGGGCGAGTGGAGGAACAACACGACCGAACTGCTGATCGAGGACATCGAGCGCCTGCGCCTGATGTTCGGCATTTCACGCTGGCTGGTGTTCGGCGGCTCCTGGGGTTCGACGCTGGCGCTGGCCTATGGCCAGACTCACCCCGAGCGCTGCCTCGGCTTCGTGCTGCGCGGGATCTTCCTCTGCACGAAGGCGGAAGTCGACTGGTTCCTGCACGGCGTGCAGTGGTTTTATCCGGAGCTCTACGAGGAATTCATCGCTCCGATCCCGCTCGAGGAACGCGGCGATCTGCTCGGCGCCTATGCGCGCCGCCTGTTGTGCGACGATCCGGCCCTGTACTGGCCGGCGGCGCGCGCCTGGAGCCGCTTCGAAGGGCGCCGCGTGTTCCTGCTGCCGCAGGAAGAAGAGCAGGCCTCCGACACGCTCGATCTCGGCGTCGGCCGCCTGGAAGCGCATTACATGGCGAACGGCGCCTTCCTCGAAGAAGACCAGCTGGTGCGCGACATCGGCCGCATATCCCACCTGCCGGCCGTCATCGTGCAAGGCCGCTACGACGTGATCTGCCCGCCGCTGTCGGCGCACCGCCTGCACGCGGCCTGGCCGGGCGCGAACATGCGCATGATTCCGGATGCGGGCCATGGCGCCCTCGAGATCGGCATTGCCCGTGCGCTGGTCGCCGCGACCGAACAGTTCAAGCGCCACGGCCGCTTCGATTGAGCCGGGCCCGAGGCAGTGGCCGCGAGCGCGGCTGCTACACTGACGAATGACGCACCCACCATGAACGTGTTTCCATGAATATCCAGATTAGCGACATCGGCCACATGATCCAGCTGGCGATCGCCCCCGTTTTCCTGCTGACGGGCGTGGCGACCAAGCTGACCGTGCTGACCAACCGGCTGGCGCGCATCATCGACCGCACCCGGGTGCTGGAAGACCGCCTGCAGATCGGCGCCAACGACGACTACACCGAAGAACTCGAAACCCTGTACGTGCGCTCGCACCTGATCAACTATGCGATCACCTCGAGCACGGCCTGCGGTTTCCTGGTCTGCCTGGTGATCGCGATGCTGTTCCTGGGCGACAGCGCCAACATCAAGCTCGACCAGTACATCGCCGCCTCCTTCGTGCTGGCGATGTGCGGCCTGATCTTCAGCTTCGTATTTTTCCTGCGCGAGATTTTCATTTCGTCGCGCTTCATGCGCATGCGCCACGACGCCAGCCTGGCGACCGGCGAGCGCCGCACCCAATAATTTTCTACTTCGAATCGAGTACCACATGCACGACTACCAGCGCCCACCCACCCTGCACCGCTACGGCATGCGCGACGAGCTGGAGCAGGCCTTGAAGGCCGGCCAGTTCCGGCTGCTGCCGGCCAACGGCTTCCTGACGGTCTCGTTCTCGCGCGCCTGGAGTAAATCCCTGTTCGAGGTGCTGGGGCCGGCCGACTGCTGCCTCGTCATCCACAACAGCGAGGAATTCGGCGAACGCCTGCACCGCGCCGTGCAGCGTGCCTTGCCGAACTGGGCCGGCATCGACGGCGCCGTCGAATACGGCGGCCGCTCGCCGCTGGGCGCAGCGTTTACCAAGAGCGGCGCCCACGCGCAGGAACAGGAATGGAAGTTCGCCTGGCGCTCGCTGTCGCCGAATGCCAGCCTGAATCCGGTCACCGTGCGGATCGGCAGCATCGAACAGTTCGCGGAATTGCGCGCGCCGGAAAGCCATCTCGTTTAAAACGCGGGCGGCGTCGCCGCCGGCAGCCGATCCGCCGTCCGGGTGGAGCCGGCCACCCTACGTGCCTTCATACGTTTAGAACCCCGGCTCCACGGATTCGCGATTTAATGCCGGGATGATAAATTCCGCCTACCCCCATCTCCTCGCCCCGCTCGACCTCGGCTTCACGACCCTGAAGAACCGCGTCATCATGGGCTCGATGCACACCGGCCTCGAAGACCGTTTTTATAACTACGGCAAGCTGGCCGCCTTTTACCGCGAACGCGCGGCCGGCGGCGTCGGGTTGATCGTCACCGGCGGCATCTCTCCGAACCGCCAGGGCTGGCTGCTGCCGCTGGGCGGCACCCTGAACATGCTGGGCGACGTGCCGAACCACCGCCGCGTGACGCGCGCCGTGCACGAAGAGGGCGGCAAGATCCTGATGCAGATCCTGCACGCGGGCCGCTATGGCTATCAACCCTTCGTCGTCTCCGCCTCCGCCATTAAATCGCCGATCTCGCCATTCAAGCCGAAGGAACTGAGCGAGCGCGGCATCGAGGCCATCATCCGCGCCTATGTCCGCTGCGCCAAGCTGGCCAAGCTGGCCGGCTACGATGGCGTCGAGGTGATGGGCAGCGAGGGTTATCTGCTGAACCAGTTCCTGTGCGCGCGCGTCAACGGCCGTACCGACCGCTGGGGCGGGCCGATCGAGAACCGCATGCGCCTCGCCGTCGAAGTCGTGCGCCGCATCCGCCAGGCCGTGGGGCCGGAGTTCATCCTGATGTACCGCCATTCCGTGCTCGACCTGGTCGAAGGCGGCAATACCTGGGACGAAGTGGTGACCGTGGCGCGTGCGCTGCAGGATGCCGGCGTCACCATCCTGAATACCGGCTACGGCTGGCACGAGGCGCGCGTGCCGACCATCGTCACCTCGGTGCCGCGCGCCGCCTTTGCCAGCGTGGCCGGGCGCCTGCGGCGTGAGGTGTCGATTCCCGTGGTCGCCTCGAACCGCATCAACATGCCGCAGGATGCCGAGAACATCCTGGCGCGCGGCGACGCGGACATGGTGTCGATGGCGCGTCCCTTCCTGGCCGACGCCGCCTTCGTGCTGAAAGCGGCCAGCGGCCGCGTCGATGAGATCAACACCTGCATCGGCTGCAACCAGGCCTGCCTGGATCACACGTTTTCAAGTAAACGCGCCAGCTGCCTGGTCAATCCGCGCGCCTGCCATGAGACGGAGCTGGTCTACGCGAAGACCGATCAACCACACCGGATTGCCGTGGTCGGCGCCGGGCCGGCCGGGCTGTCGGCGGCGACCGTCGCCGCCGAGCGCGGCCACGCGGTCACGCTGTTCGAAGCCTCGGACCGGGTCGGCGGCCAGTTCAACGTCGCCATGCAGATTCCGGGCAAGGAAGAGTTCACGGAGACCGTGCGCTATTTCGCGCGCAAGCTGCAAACGACCGGTGTCGACGTGCAGCTGAACCGCCGCGTGACGCGCGCGGAACTGCTGGCGGCCGGTTTCGACGACGTCATCGTCGCCACCGGCGTGCGCATGCGCATGCCGGCCATTCCCGGCATCGAGCACCCGAAAGTGCTGTCGTACCTGCAGGTCTTGCGCGACAAGGCGCCGGTCGGCAAGCGCGTCGCCATCATCGGCGCCGGCGGCATCGGTTTCGATACGGGCGAATTCCTGCTGCACGATCCGGCGCACCCGCTGCCGCAGCCGATTCCGACCTGGACGGGCGAATGGGGCGTCGACCTGAATGCGACGGTGGAGGGGGGCCTGGTGAAACCGGTGCCGGCCCATCCTTATCGCCAGCTGTATCTGCTGCAGCGGAAAACCACGCGCCCCGGGGCGGGCCTCGGTAAAACCTCGGGCTGGGTGCACCGTGCGGCGCTGACGCGCGGCGGGGTGCAGATGCTGGCCGGCGTGCAGTACGAGCGCATCGACGACGCCGGCCTGCACATCAGCGTCGGCGGCGAAAAGCGTGTGCTCGAGGTCGACAACGTCGTGATCTGCGCCGGCCAGGAAAGCCTGGACGAACTGAGCGCGGGGGAGCCGCATGCCGCCACCGCCTTCCACAAAATCGGCGGTGCCGTGCTGGCCGCCGAGCTCGACGCCAAGCGCGCGATCCGTGAAGGCGCGCAGCTGGCGGCGCGGCTCTAGTCGCGTGCTAGTAACTGAGGCGCAGGTAGACGTTGCGGTGGTATTCGTTGAGATAACGTAGCAGGAAATACTGGAAATACAGGATCGAGAAGATTTCCAGCGTTTCCTCGGCGGTGACCATCAGCATGAAGGCGACATCGCGCACGCCATGGGTCAGCGCGACGTGGCGGCCCTCGATGGTTTCGAAACCGATGGC
This sequence comes from Massilia sp. Leaf139, assembly GCF_001424165.1. Taxonomy (GTDB): domain Bacteria; phylum Pseudomonadota; class Gammaproteobacteria; order Burkholderiales; family Burkholderiaceae_D; genus Telluria. The sequence goes on along the minus strand of NZ_LMOJ01000023.1, from coordinate 12,765 downwards.
GGCGAACACGAAGGCGGCGCCAGCCAGGGTGAAGTGCACCATGTAGACCGGCTTCAGGCGCAGCAGGAAGGGAATGAAATACGCCGCCAGCACCAGCAGCAGCAGCGCCACCGGCACCGTCCACGCCACCGTCAGCAGCGGCACGGCTTCGAGCTGGGCGCCGGCGACGGACTTGGCCAGCTTGCTCAGGATCATACGCAGATCAGCGCACTCGTCGATCGACATGAACAGGAAGCCGCCGGCCAGGATGCGCCAGGCGTGGCCCTGGTGCTTGCCGCCCTGGGCCGCCAGGCGCGCGATCGCATACAGCAGGGCTGCCGTCAGCAGCAGGTTCAGCGACGAAAAATAGGTGGGCACGTTGCGCTCTTCATAGAAATCGAAGAGCGGCACCAGGCCGAAGGCGGTGTCGTTGCCGGCGTAGTATTTGAGCGCCATGGCGCCGGTGTGGGCCAGCAACAGCAGCAAGGCGACGGCGACCAGCTTGCGGTGAACGCCGAACAGGTCGCCCGGCGCGACGACAAGCAGGCGGGTGTCGGCGCGTAGCGCCTGATTCTCCAGCATCTCTCCCATGCCAATCTCCGGTTGTGATTATTATTGAAACTGATCTTAGCAGAAACAATATATATTATTGCAACGGAATTTCAGCAGTGCGCGGGTGGGGTTGCGGACTTGCGACAGGGGGCAATCGAGACAGGCTGCGCCAGGTGGCGCAGCCCGGGGAGGACGAGCGGAGGAGGGGACTTACTTCTTGCGCACGACGACGCAGCCGATCGAATAACCGGCGCCGAACGAGCAGATCACGCCATGCGCGCCCTGCGGCAGGTCGTCCTGGTATTTGTGGAAGGCGATGATGGAACCGGCCGACGAGGTGTTGGCATAGGTGTCGAGAATCACCGGCGCCTCGTTCGGTTCCGCGTCGCGCCCGAGCAGGGTGCGCGCGATCAGCAGGTTCATATTCAAATTCGCCTGGTGCAGCCAGTAGCGCGACACCTGCGGGATCTGCAGGCCGGCCGTCTCCACCGTTTCGCGGATCATCTCGGCGGCCATCGGGCACACTTCCTTGAACACCTTGCGGCCCTGCTGGCGGAACAGTTTATCCGCTTTACCGACACCGGCTTCGTCGAACCGGTTCATGAAGCCGAAGTTGTTGCGGATGTTGTTCGAGAATTTCGTTTTCAGCTTCGACTCGAGGATCTCGAACTGGTGTTCGCCGACGGCGGTGTCGGCCGCTTCGATGATCATCGCGGTGCAGGCGTCGCCGAAAATAAAATGGCTGTCGCGGTCGCGGAAGTTCAGGTGGCCGCTGGTGATTTCCGGATTCAAGACCAGCACGGCGCGCGCCTGGCCGGTCTGCACGGCCGCCATCGCGGTCTGGATGCCGAAGGTGGCCGAGGAACAGGCCACGTTCATGTCGAAGCCATAGCCCTCGATGCCGAGCGCTTCCTGGACTTCGACCGCCATCGCCGGGTAGGCGCGCTGCATGTTGGAGGCGGCGACCAGCACCATGTCGATGTCGGCGGCGACGCGGCCGGCGCGTTTGAGCGCATCGTTGGCGGCGGCCACGCACATCTCGGCCTGCAGCGACAGTTCGTCGTCGCCGCGCTCGGCGATGCGCGAAGTCATGCGGCTTGGGTCGAGGATGCCCTCTTTTTCCATCACGTAGCGCGACTTGATGCCGGAGGCTTTTTCAATAAAACCGCTGCTCGAGGGTTCCAGCGCGGTGACGCTGCCCTCGGCGATGGCGGCGGCATTCTCGGCATTGTGCAGCTCGACGTAGGCATTGAACGCCGTCACCAGCTCGTCGTTCGAGATGGAATACGGAGGCGTAAACAGGCCGGTGCCGCTGATGACGACAGGTTTCATGGTGGGGACTTTCAAAGGAGATAACGGGGGATTCCCGCGTGAATGAGGGCGATTCTACACAATCGGCTCACGCCTGGGAATTGTCGGGAAGGCCATCACCGGCCCAGCTGCGGCGCCTGGTGGCGCGCCAGGGTAGGGGGCACTGGCCGCTTCGACAACTGCATCGGCTCGCCTTTCAGGTGCTTGACGGCCTGCGCCAGCTGGAAATCGGTGGCGCTGCCATAGGCCAGCGGCTGGCGGTCGCGCGCCGCATCGAGCAGCGCCATCTGTTCTTCGATGTCGTCGGGACGGGTCTTCTGCTCCTGGCCGCCGTCGCCCGCGAGGTGGTGCTGCAGGTCGGCTTCGCGCAGGCGCAGCGCGTTCAGGCCGTCGTTGTCCGCATTTTCGTCGACGGCGAAATCGGGCACGATGCCGCGCGCTTGGATCGAGCGGCCGCTGGGCGTGAAATAGCGCGCCGTGGTGAGTTTCACGGCGGCGTCGCGCCCGATCGGGCGGATCGTCTGCACCGAGCCCTTGCCGAAGGTCGGGGTGCCGACGATGGCCGCGCGCTTGTGATCCTGCAGCGCGCCGGCGACGATTTCCGACGCCGAGGCCGAACCGGTATTCACCAGCACCACCAGCGGCAGCGTTTTATAGACGGCCGGGATGCCGAGCAATGGATCGCGCCCGCTCCTGAGCATGTAGTGTTCGGGCTGGCCATAAAAGCGCTGGCGCGATTCGGCCAGTTGCCCATTGGTGGAAACGATTTCCGCGCCTTCCGGCAAAAACGCGGCGGCCACGCCGATCGCCCCTTGCAGCAGGCCGCCGGGGTCGTTGCGCAGATCGAGCACGAGCCCTTTCAAATGCGGTTCCTTGCGCGCGAGCTCGGCCAGCTTACTCACCATGTCGTCGAGCGTCGGCTCCTGGAACTGGGCGATGCGCAGCCAGCCGTAGCCCGGCTCGACGATCTTCGCCTTGACGCTTTTCTGCACGATTTCCTGGCGTTCGACGGTGAGCACCAGCGGCTGCGGCGTGCTGGCGCGCGCAATGGTGAGCGTGACGCGGGTGCCGGGCGTACCGCGCATGCGCTTGACCGCTTCTTCCAGGCCCAGGCCGCGCACATCGGCGCCGTCGATGCGGGTGATCAGGTCGCCCGCCTGGATGCCGGCCCGTTCGGCTGGCGAATCCTCGATCGGCGCGACGATTTCGACATAGCCCTCGTCGCTCTCGCCGATCTCGATGCCGAGGCCCACGAACTTGCCTTCGGTTCCTTCACGCAGCTCGCGGAAGGCGGCCGGATCGAGATAGGCCGAATGCGGGTCGAGCGCGTCGACCATGCCGGAGATGGCGCTGGTGAGCAGCTTGCCGCCTTCGACCGGTTCGACGTAATCGGAGTGGATCACTTCCACCACCTTGGCCAGCTGCTGCAGCTGGTCGAGCGGCATGCTCGGCTCCACCGGTTTGTAGGCGAGCGCGGAAAACTGCATGGTGACGGCGACGCCGGCAGCGACGCCGACGACGATCAGGCCGGAATTCTTGAGAGTGGAGCCCATAGCTGTTGGTGGTGAGGCGGTGGTGACGCAGGGTGAGCCCGGCACGCATGAGATAGCGCGCCCCCAGTATAAACCCGAATCGGGCCCGGTTCGGGGTGCGCCCGCGCAAAGGGGCGCAAGGACGCACGGGCCAGTTGTAAAGGAAGTTGTGCTTCCAGTAAGTAATTGTAAGAGTGGTCACGGCGGCCGCGGCCGCGTCCTATAGTCGATTCCAGTTTTTCTCTCTCCACCGCCAAGGTGGTTTTGCCCGCGCTCCCCCGGCGCGGGCGTTTTTTTGTCCGGTTCGCCATAGCGCCCGTCAATACAGGCTTCCCGCCGAATGCGCCGGGAGCCCCGGTCTCGTCATTTTTGCCACATTCCCTCTCGACGGATGGGGCCGGATCGGGCATTCTTGCAAGATGCCCCATGCCGCGGTATCCAGGCGACGTCGTGTAACGACAGCTGTCGCCGCGCAGCGGGGTGCGTCACAACCCTGTTCGGCTTACCTATTCGGCAAACTTTTTCGGCAAACGAGGACTTCCCTTGAAACGTACCCTTCTGAGCACCCTGACCCTGTCCGTGCTGGCCACCTTCGCCCACGCCGGCGACGCCGCCAAGTCCACCGCCACGCCCGCCGCGGCGGTCGCCACGGCAAGCGCGCCCAGCACCCTGATCTCGGGCATCGACACCCAGTTCATCGACAGCTCGGTGCGCCCGCAGGATGACTTCTTCACCTACCTGAACGGCAAGTGGCTGAAAGAAACCGAGATCCCGGCCGACAAGGCCAGCTGGGGCACTTTCATGCAGCTGCGCGACGACAGCCAGGCGCACCTGCGCGAGATCATCGAAACGGCGCAGAAGGACAAGAACAAAAAGGCCGGCACCGACGTCCAGAAGATCGGCGACCTGTACGCCAGCTTCATGGACGAAGCGCGCCTGGAAACCCTGGGCACCAAGCCGCTGGCGGGCGAGCTGCAGCGCATCCGCACCCTGAAGGACAAGAAGGGCCTGCCGAACCTGATCGCCCACCTGTCGAAAATCGGTGTCGCTACTCCTTACGGCATCCGCGTCGGCCAGGATGCGCGCGCTTCCACCAAGTACGCGACCTACATCGGCCAGAGCGGCCTGGGCATGCCCGACCGCGACTACTACCTGAAGCTCGACGACAAGCGCATGCTCGACGCCCGTACCAAGTACGAGGCGCACGTGGCGCAGATCCTGACCCTGGCCGGCGAAAAGAACGCCGCCGAACAAGCCAAGGCCATCGTCGCCTTCGAGACCGAACTGGCCAAGGTGCAGTGGACCAAGGTCGAGAACCGCGACCCGGTGAAACGCTATAACAAGATGAGCGTGGCCGAACTGGGCGCGCTGACCCCGGGCTACGACTGGAACGCGGCGCTGGCCGCCGCCGGCGTCGGCAACAAGCTGGACTACATCATCGTCGCCCAGCCGAGCTACCTGAGCGGCTTCAACGAAGTGCTGGCCAAGACCGATCTCGCCACCCTGAAGTCGTACTTCGAGTGGCAGCTGCTGCGCGAATACTCGCCTTACCTGTCGAAAGCCTTCGTCGACGCCAACTTCGCCTTCTACGGCACCGCGCTGACCGGCGTCACCGAAAACCGTCCGCGCTGGAAGATCGGCGTCTCGGTCGTCGAAGGCGCGCTAGGCGAAGCCGCCGGCCGCCAGTATGTGAATAAATACTTCCCGGCCGAACGCAAGGCGCGCATGGAAGAACTGGTGAAAAACGTCACCGCCGCCTACGGCCAGAGCATCGACACCCTCGACTGGATGACCCCGGCGACCAAGAAGGAAGCGCAAGCCAAGCTGGCCAAGTTCGTGCCGAAGGTCGGCTACCCGAACAAGTGGCGCGACTATTCGAAGCTGACGATCCGCGCCGACGACCTGGTCGGCAACGTCAAGCGCGCGGCCGAATTCGGCTACAACCGCAACATCACGAAACTGGGTAAACCGATCGACCGCGAAGAGTGGGGCATGACGCCGCAGACGGTGAACGCCTATTACAGCAGCTCGATGAACGAGATCGTGTTCCCGGCCGCGATCCTGCAGCCGCCGTTCTTCGACATGCGCGCCGACGACGCCGTCAACTACGGCGCCATCGGCGCCGTGATCGGCCACGAAATCGGCCACGGCTTCGACGACAAGGGCAGCCAGTCCGATGGCGAAGGCAACCTGCGCGACTGGTGGACGAAGGAAGACCGCGCCGCCTTCCAGGCCCGCGCCGACATGCTGGTCAAACAGTACGGCAACTACAGCCCGCTGCCGGGCTACCCGGTCAACGGCGAACTGACCCTGGGCGAGAACATCGGCGACAACTCGGGTCTGGCCATTGCCTACAAGGCCTACAAGATCTCGCTGAAGGGCAAGCCGGCGCCGGTGATCGACGGCTTCACCGGCGACCAGCGCTTCTTCATGGGCTTCGGCCAGGTATGGCGCAGCAAGATGCGCGAGGCGCAGCAGATCGTGCAGGTGAAAACCGACCCGCACTCGCCGGGCCAGTTCCGCGCCAACGGCACCGTCATGAACCACCCGGCCTTCTATGAAGCCTTCGGCGTGAAGGAAGGCGACAAGATGTACCTGGCGCCGAAGGATCGCGTCACTATCTGGTAAAGTCGTCGATCGGCGCAACCGCATGCCATGCCTACCTCGCGTATGCATGGCATGCATATTTTCCGCCGTTGCATGACAAGACCGGCCCGCGCCACGAGCGCCGGGCCGGATTGACCTGGTACCTATCCCACACCAAGACAAAAAAGAGAGACATATGAAACAACATTTGCTGAGCGCATTGACGCTGGCGCTGGTCGCCAGCGTCGCCCAGGCCGAGACCGCATCCGGCGCCGCCGCGACGGCCAAGAGTACCAAGGCACCGGTGCTGGCCTCGGGCATCGCCACCGAATACATCGAACCGTCGGTGCGTCCGCAGGACGATTTCTTTGAATATCTGAACGGCAAGTGGCTGAAAAACACCGAGATCCCGGCCGACAAGGCGAGCTGGGGTTCGTTCATGCAGCTGCGCGACAACACCCTGCCGCGCCTGCGCGGCATCATCGAAAAATCGGCCGCGAGCAACCCGGCTGCCGCCACCGATGCCCAGCGCATCGGCGACTTCTACGCCAGCTTCATGGATGAAGCGCGCCTGGAACAGCTGGGCGTGACGCCGCTGAAGGCCGAACTGGACAAGATCGCCGCACTGAAGGACAAGTCGGAACTGCCGGCCATGCTGGCGCGCCTGGGTAAAATCGGCGTCGGCGTTCCCTTCGACTTCGCCATCCACCAGGACAACAAGGATTCGACCAAGTACGTCGCCGACATCATGCAGGGCGGCCTGGGCATGCCCGACCGCGACTACTACCTGAAGGCCGACGACAAGAAGCTGGCCGAGACCCGCGCCAAGTACCAGCAGCACGCCGAGAAGATGCTGGCGCTGGCCGGCGACAAGAACGCCGCCGCGAATGCGAAAGCCATCGTCGACTTCGAAACCGAGATCGCGAAAGTGCAGTGGACCAAGGTCGAGCTGCGCGATCCGGTGAAAGCCTACAACAAGGTCAACGTCGCCGAGATGGACAAGGTCGCGCCAGGCTACGACTGGAAGAGCTGGTTCGACGCCGCCGGCCTGTCGGGCAAGGCCAGCTATGTCATCGTCAGCCAGCCGACCTACCTGAAGGCCTTCGTCGACGTCTCGAACAAGACCCCGCTCGACACCTGGAAGGCCTACCTGTCGCTGCACCTGATCGAATCCTACGGCAGCTTCCTGTCGAAGAATTTCGTCGACGAGCGCTTCGATTTCTACGGCAAGACCCTGTCGGGCGTGACGCAGATGGAACCGCGCTGGAAGCGCGGCGTGGGCGCCGTCGAGCGTGCGCAGGGCGAAGCGGTCGGCAAGCTGTACGTGGCCGAATACTTCCCGGCCGAGCACAAGGCGCGCATGGAAAAGCTGGTGGCGAACCTGCTGGCGGCCTATAAACAGAGCATCGACAAGCTCGACTGGATGAGCCCGGCGACCAAGAAGGAAGCGCAAGCCAAGCTGGCCAAGTTCACCCCGAAGATCGGCTACCCGAACAAGTGGAAGGATTATTCGGCCCTCGTCGTCAAGCGTGACGACCTGGTCGGCAATGTGATGCGTTCGCGCGTGGTCGAAGCCGACCGCGAGATCAACAAGCTCGGTAAGCCGATCGACCGCGAAGAGTGGGGCATGACGCCGCAGACGATCAACGCCTACTACAACCCGGAGATGAACGAGATCGTGTTCCCGGCCGCGATCCTGCAGCCGCCGTTCTTCGACGCCAACGCGGACGACGCGGTCAACTACGGCGGCATCGGCGCCGTCATCGGCCACGAGATCAGCCACGGCTTCGACGACCAGGGCGCCCAGTACGACGGCGACGGCAACCTGCGCGATTGGTGGAGCCCGTCGGATCACAAGAACTTCAAGGCCAAGGCCGCCCAGCTGGTCAAGCAGTACAACGGCTACAGCCCGCTGCCGGGCTATAACGTCAACGGCGAACTGACCCTCGGCGAGAACATCGCCGACAACTCGGGTCTGGCGATCGCGGCGAAGGCTTATAAAATCTCGCTGAACGGGAAAAAAGCCCCGGTCATCGACGGCCTCAGCGGCGAACAGCGCCTGTACATGGGCTGGGCGCAGGTCTGGCGCGAAAAGATGCGCGAGCCGGCCCGTATCGCCCAGGTGAAAACCGACCCGCACTCGCCGGGCCAGTTCCGCGCCAACGGCACCCTGATGAACCAGCCAGGTTTCTATGAAACCTTCAAGGTCAAGCAGGGCGACAAGATGTACCTGGCGCCGAAAGACCGCGTGATCATCTGGTAAGCTGCTGGTAGTTTCAAGCGAACGACACCGCCCGGCCCCGCGCCCGGCGGTGTTTTTTTCGCCCTGGTTTTAATGAAAAAACGCGGCCATGAAAAAACCCCAGCGGCCTGGCGGCGGCTGGGGCGTCTAGGGGTGCAGCGGCAGGGCTTAGCGCGGCACGATCGCGAACTGCGGGCTCAGGCCATAGTTCGGCTTGACGGTACGGGCCATGAACTGGGCCCAGGCCTTGCTGCCGTTCGGCAGGCGGGCATCGACCGAATACGCCAGGGCCGGCTGCATGTTCGACGGATAACCGGCGATGCTCGACGAGTAGCCCGTCATTTCGCCGACCTTCAGCTTGAGGAAGGCCGCCATTTCGGCGCTGCCGCAGGCGAGCGACTGGAAGGTCGCCGTCTGGCTGGCCTTCGAGGCTTCGGCCATGGTCGTGTAGTACGGGCTGGTCTCTGAGTCACGGATGTTCATCGAGTACAGCGCGCCGTCGATCCAGCAGTTGCCCGGATCGGCCATGCGGATCACCGGTGCCTTGGCTTTCCAGGTCAGCAGCTTCTTGGCGCCGGCGAAACCGAGTTCGGCCGCGTGGCCGATCGCCGCGGTGAAGAAGTCGTCCTGCCACGGAGCGATGCCGCGCCGGTTGTTGTAGATGACCGCGCTCTTGGTGGCGATGACGCCGAAGACGTTGGCCGCCGGGTTATCGGTGTACTCGGTGTTGTACCAGTCGAGGTTGCTCGTCAGGACACGGGCGAAGTGCGACTTCAGGCGGTCGTCGTCCGGCGTGATATAGGCCGCTTGCGCCAGCGTGCGCAGGCTCCACGCCTGGCCGCGCACCTGATCCGGCTCCAGCAGGCCCAGGATGTTCTTGCGGTAGCCCGGGTTCGAGGCGAACACGTCGTACATGGCCCAGAACTGCAGCTCTTCCAGGTAGTAGTAGTCGCCGGTCACGAGGTAAGGCAGATAGGCGAAGCCTGGCTGGTGCGAGGTGTCGTGGGTATTCGGCGTGCTGCAACTGGCGCCGACCGCGCACTTTGGGAAGGCTTCGAGCTGCTTGGTGGTCGGATTGCGGGTATCGGTCGTGATGCCGAGGATGGTCATGTATGGATAGTCCATCAGGCTGACCGGACGGCCGGTGTTCTTGTCGCGGTAGTGCGTCGACCAGCTGCCCGCCAGGTCGCCGCTGCCGAGGGTGATGTCCTTGGCGCGTTTGTCCATCGACAGCAGGTAGGTGGCCGCCCAACCGGGCAGCAGGCCGATCTCGTTGCGTCCGCCGGTGCTCGGCATGTACGGGTTGGCCAGGCCGACGCCCATCGGTTCGATGGCGGCGCCCGTCCACTTCGACTTCAGTTCGGTGAACGTCGATTCCGGCACGACCACGCTCTGGTCGTAGTTCGGCAGCGCGCGGCTGGCGATCAGGTAGCCGGTGTTGTGCTTGACGTAGGCCTGGGAAGCGTCGCCGCCCCACCAGAAGGTCTTGCGCCAGCGGGTGTGGTGGTACTGGGTCATGGCCGACTTCGAGTACACGACCTCGCCGCGCACCATGACTTCGGCGTCATAGGTGAAATTCTGCGGATTGGCCTCGTAGGCCCAGGCGTTTTCGACGGTGACGTCGACACGGGCCTTCTTGATGGCGTCGTACCAGCGGATCGCGAAGCGCGCCGTCAGGTGCGGGTGGGCCACGCCGTCGGCGGTGGTCAGCGGTGCCGACACATGCCATTCGTTGGCGACGGCGCCGGCGAGCCAGGTCTGGTAGGCGCCGCCCTTCTTGATGATGTCGTCGGCCGAGGCGTTGTAGCGCACGCCGTTGATGGTGGCGTGCACGGACGAGCTGAAACCGTTGATCAGCAGCGTCTTCGGGCCCATGCCGGTGCTGTGGGGGGCGTTCGACTTCATTAGCGACAGGGTGCGCGTTTCGTTCGCGGCCATGTTTTCGACCATACCGGAAACAACGGCGTGACGCACCGAACCGTCAGGATGGGTGGCCTTGACGTCGAGCTGCAGGGAGATCGTGCTACCATTGTCGAAACGGCCGACCAGCGAGTCGCTCGGCAGCAGGTCGCCGACGGCGAATACCTGGCCGAAGGTGACCGGCAGGGCCGCCTGCGCCGTAGCGCTGGTGTTCTGGACGCGCACGTCGGTCACCATGTTGAAGACGCTATACGCGGTCGTCGTCGCCGCGGTGGTCGTGTTCGCTGGAGCGACGCTGGCCGACACGGGCGCGGCCGCCGGTGCGGCCGGGGTTGCCGCAGCCAGCGCCGCGAGGCTGGTTTCGGCCGGCACGGCCGTCGTATTCGCGACTGGCGCGCTGGCATCGGGCGCCGCCACCGGGGCTGGCGCTGCCGTCACGGGTGCGGCCGCTGGCGCCACCGGCGCCGCCGTCGAACTCGTTGCCACACTGGCCGTCGAGCTGGAACCACCGCCGCCGCCGCAGGCCACGAGCGTGGTGCCGAATGCCGCGATTGCGGCAATTCGCATTGCAAAATTTTGGAGTGGGAGAGTCATGGCAGATCTTCAGAAGTTACTTTGGGGAATAAATTATTGCCCCGTGGAATTTCTAAAGGTTACGCCAAAGCAAAACTCTCTAACAGCAAAATCAGCCCTGCTGTTCAACATTTCGTCCAAATACAACACAACATTGTCGATTCATTTACGAATATTATTCGCTTATAAATCGCAACTTGTGTATTTATATTGCCCTTTTCTCTTTCTTACGCAATAAAAAAACCGCCCAATGGGCGGTTTCCATTGCCGTTTGCTGCGTTCACTCAACGCGCAGAGGCCACCATGAAGTCGACCGCGGCCTTGACATCGGCATCCGGCGCAGTCGAGCCGCCTTTCGGCGGCATCACGCCGGCCTTGCCTTGAAAACCTTTGATCGCATGCTCGTACAGCACTGCATTGCCCTGCTTGATGCGCGGCGCCCAGTTCGCCTTGTCCGCCAGTTTCGGCGCACCGGCAATCCCGGCGCCGTGGCAGGCGATACAGGCGCTGTTATATAAAGCCTTGCCGGCGTCGGCATTGGCAACGGCGGGCGCAGCTGCTGGCGCGGCAGCCGGGGCAGGGGTGGTAGCGGCGGCAGGCGCGGCAGCCGGGGCGGCGCTGGCCGGGGTGCCGGCGACGGGCGCTGCGGTGGCGGCGTTCGCAGCGACCGGCGCAGCAGCCGTTTCGGTACCGGCGGCGGCAGCGGCAGCGGCGACCGGGGCGGCAGGCGCGGGAACGGCCGGTTCCTTGAACTTGGCGCCGCTCTGATTGGCCATGTAGACCACGGCGCGCTCGACTTCCACATTGTCCAGATCCGGATTGCCGCCCTTGGCTGGCATGGCGCGGATGCCTTCGATCGCATGTTTTACGAGCGTGTCGTAGCCCTGCGCCAGGCGCGCCGTCCAGTCGCCGGCGACGCCGGTTTTCGGTGCGCCCGCGGCGCCGCTGGCGTGGCAGGCGGCGCAGACGGCGGTGTATACGGCGCCACCGGCCTGCAACACCTTCGGCGCGTTCGCGTCACGCAGAATAAAACCTTCTTCCGCAACCGGGCGCAGGCGCTGCGCAACCGCTTCCGGGCCGAGGCTGTTGGTGCCGGCGCCTTCCAGCTTGTCGTTGGTGACGAAGGAGACCAGCAGGATGATGCCGATAACGATTACCAGGAAGAAGCCTGCGACCACCCCGATCAGCTGCTTGGGTGTCCGGATAAACGATTGTTCATTGTGTGCGTCGCTCATGATTTCCTTAATACGATTAAAAAAACCTGCTATCCGGCGTTTGTTCTTCCTGCATGACTTTTTGCAAAGGCCGCCAATCGGCGATTATAGTCTCAAAAGATGCCGCATGGCACATGCCTCGTTTGCAACTTCTACTTTCCATGGACGGGGGGCGCGAAAGAATGTATCCTTCGCATCGCTCAGGCGTTATCGCGCAGCTTTTTTCACGCGACACTTCTGACGCGCCTCCCGTGCGGCTGTAGCTCAGTGGATAGAGTATTGGCCTCCGAAGCCAAGGGTCGCTGGTTCGATCCCAGCCAGCCGCACCATTAAAATCAAAAGGTTACGTGATTTTCCAAGCGTAGGCTTCTTGAAGTTCATCACTACTATTGCTCGGTGTACCCACCGTGTACCCCGATTCAGCCAATTTAACTTCGCCTGTGTAGCGGCATGACGTTTGCGTACCCGGCCTGACCTCCCTTTAAAGGCTGGGATCGACTCTGCGAGCGGTATCAGCCGCCGTGAAGCGTGCACTTCCGCGCTTGGGGTCCGGGCACTAAAGGCAGCCCACCTTATCTCAGCACATGGTGTCTGCAGCAAAGCTTGCCACGATCAGCCAAGTTTCGGCCCGCCGCCATCTTAATGCGCGACAGTGGACGTGTACATCCGCTATCGACTGCGGACGTTCAGCTGTGTAACACAAGTCCGTCTATAGCGCCCTTGCCGGCGGGTGTGAGCCTAGAGTTTAGGTACAGGATGAATCGCCACGGCTTTTCTAGACACTCGAGAGCCGCTGAAAATACTGCTTTTCATACTCGGCCGGCGACATGTCATTGCTGAAGCTGTGCCGGCGCTT
>NZ_LMOJ01000022.1 GCF_001424165.1 Massilia sp. Leaf139 | reverse complement strand
CGGCCGATGACCGGCGAGCTGGTCGATGGCTTGAAGTTCGGCATCGCGGCGGTGCGCGAGTAGCCGGCCAGCAGCGGCTCGGTGGTGAGCGTGCTGGTATGGGTCAGGCCGTTGCGCAGCTGCCAGTTGTAGGTCGTGTTTTTGTAGACAAGGTTGTTCTTGTACGTGTTGCCGGTGCCGGTCTTGCCCTGCTCCGAGATGCCGTACTTGTTGTCGTACACGATGTTGTTGTGAACATGAACGTTGTTGGCGCCGGCCGAGGTGAAGTAATAGTCACCGCCGCCGACGATAATGCCGAAGACCGACGAGCTCACCGTGTTGTTGGTGATCTTCAGGTTGGTCGCATCGTGCCAGAGGTGGATCGCGGCCGAACCGACGCGATACACGACGTTGTTTTTGATCGAGCCCGAAGTGCTGTGATAAATGCCCTGGACGTAGGTGCAGCCGGCCGGGCCAATATCGTGCACGACGTTACCGATGACGTCGCCCATCACGCCCTTGTAGTAGCTGTCGACGCCGATCGCTGAACCGCCCGCGCTGTTGCATGGGATGGTGGTCGCGGTGTGGTGAACGTGGTTGCCCTCGATGACGTTGTACGAACCGCCCGTGTAGATGCCCAGCGTCCACTTGGTGCCGCTCTGGATCTTCGAACCGTCGACTTCGAAGCCGATGATGCTGACGTAATGGCCGCGGTTATCCCAGGCGGTCTTGTTGACCGAGCTGGCTGGCGGCACGATCTTGGCGCCCCACTTCGTGGTCGAGACCCAGTAGATGCGGCCCGAGGCGGTACCGTTACCGGTGGTCTTGAAGCCGCCGGCATAGCCCGGTGCGACAAAGACCGTCGTGCTCGGCTTGATAGCGGCCTTGGCGGCACGCGCCAGGGTCTTGAATGGTGCGGCCTTGGTGCCGGCAGCCGTGTCTGAGCCAGTCGGCGACACGTAATAGTTGTAGGTGGTTGCTGGCAGGGTGGCGCTGCTCTGGGTGCCTGGGGTGGCGCTGAGGCTGTCGTAGCCGCTCAGGGTGGTCGAGGTTTGTGCCTGGGCGCCGGCGGCGGCAATGGTGGCGATGAGGAGAACGGCGGTGTTGCGGATGACTGCGTTGGCTTGCTTCTTCATGAGGAAATTTCCTAGCGTAAAAAGTGAATACGTAACCTTTGAGGGCAGGAAACTTCCTAAGTTCAACGTTTTCCTCAATAAATTTTCTTGGAGTATCAAACGAATAAATTCACGGATTCGCACGAAATCGAGCAGAACCATGATCCATGTCGTGCTTGACGCGGCAACTAAAGCGAAGAGATGCCGGTCATATCGTTATCACCAGATACCGACGCGCGAGGACACCGATGGGCATCTATATGCAACTACGAGAAACGCTGAAGGAAGGCGAACACTACGCCGGCATCATCCTTGGCAAGGGAGGCGATCCCGACCACCACCTGATCCTGCTGCCGGGCGATGCGGCCGATGTCGGCTGGCCGGGAGCGCTTGAATGGGCAGGTTCGCAGGGCGGCGAGTTGCCGAACCGACGCGAACTGTCGCTCCTGTTCGCCAACCTGCGCGAGCAGTTCGAACGCGAGTGGTACTGGTCGTCCGAACCGCACGAAACGCGCGCGCAACTGGTCTGGGGCGAGAATTTCGCCAGCGGCATCCAGACCGTGTACGGGCGGCCCTTCCGCGGGCACGCGCGGGCCGTCAGGCGCGTGCCAATCGACTGAGGTCGGGCGCCGCCGGCCGGCCTGCCTCTTGCGAGAGGCAAGGCCGTCCGCACGCGCCGTGCGCTGGATTTCGTCCAGGAACCCACCTTGGCCGCTTGCAGGAGGCCGATCGCGCCAGCTGCGTGAGGCGCAGGCCTGTATTCCCGGCGCCGAGCTTGGTGCGGACGTGCCGCGCGTTTCCTAGGGCTTTCGTGCTCTCGCCCTGCGGACTTCCTGCGGGTTACGTATTGTCTTAACGGGCAGGCACTACCGCGCGTCCGATCGGCTCCTCGACATTGGCCAGGAACCAGGCCGTCGCCGACATCAGCGCCACATGGCGGCGCAGGTTCTCGGGGTCGACCTTGTCGAGCGTATCGGCTGCCGTGTGGTGGTAGTCGAAATAGCTCGAGGTGTCGAGCAGGGGCGCGAAGCTCGGGACGCCCGCACGTTCGAGGCCGGACAGGTCGCCGGTCGAGAGCGCGTCCTGGCGCTGGAAAACGCCGGCGCCGATCGGCTGCAGGGCGGCTTGCAGTGGGGCGAACAGGCGGCTCGCGTTTGCCGGCACGCTCGCGCGCAGGCCGAACGGACGCCCTGCCCCGTTGTCGCTTTCGATGGCGCCGATGTGGCTGGCGGCGTTGGCCGTGTTCGCCTCGAGATAGGTGCGCGCACCGCGGGTGCCGTTCTCCTCGTTCATCCATGCGATCATGCGGATCGTGCGGCGCGGGCGGTAGTCGAGCTTTTTCAGGGTGTCGAACACGGCCATCGCACTGGCCACGCCCGAAGCGTCGTCGTGGGCGCCGGTGGCCAGATCCCAGGAGTCGAGGTGGCCCGAGACGATCACGATCTCGTCCGGCTTGTCCGTGCCCGGCAGGTCGGCGATGACGTTGAAGCTGTCGGCGTCGGGCAGGATCTGCGGGGTCAGCACCAGGCGCATGCTGAGCGGGCCGCGCTTGGCCAGGCGGCCCATCAGCATCGCATCCTCGCTTGTCACGGCCGCGGCGGGAATGCGCGCGCCGTCCTGCAGACCGGTATTGCCCGTATGCGGCAGGCGGTAGGTCGCGCCGCCGACGGATCGCACCAGCGCCGCCGCGGCGCCCAGTTCGGCCGCCATGCGCGGGCCGTTGCTGCGATAGTTCGACCCCTGGCCATAGGCCTGGCCGGCCAGGCCGCGATCGGCCATGCCCTGGTCGAAAGGCACGTCGAACAGCACGATGCGGCCCTTCACCTCGGCCGCACGCGCCTTCAGTTCGTCGAAACTCGACACGATCACCACCTGCGCCGTCAGGCCCGCAGCCGGGGTCGCGCCCGAGCCGCCGAGGGCGGTCAGCACCACGCGCTGGCTGATCCCTGCCGGGCGGCCGCGGTACTCGACCAGCTCGCCCGTTTCCTGCCCGCGCACCCAATGCGGCACCTTCACCGGCTGCAGGGTCACCTTCGCGCCCAGCTTGCGCATGGCCTCGGCCACCTGGTTCACGGCCGCCGCCGCGCCGGGTGAGCCCGACAGGCGTGGGCCGATCAGGTCGGTCATGTCCGCCATGCGTTCCCAGGCGTAGTCGCTCTTGAGCGCGGTATCGCGGATCTTCGCCAGCGCGGCCGGATCGTTGCCGGGACTGGCGGCCGTGGCCGCGGCGGGCACGCCGGCGGCGAACAAGGCTGCGGCGAGGAGGCCGAGGGCGGGATGGCGGAGACGGTTCATGCGTTCGATCCTTCGAGTGGTCAGGATCGCAACGATAGCGTATTTGGCAAGCTTTGGCTGTCTTTACGGAATCATCCGGCTCAGGCCGCGTTCAAGCCGCCACCAGCCGCACCAGCGTGATCTCCGACGGCGCCCCGAAGCGTTTCGGCGGCCCCCAATACCCCGTGCCGCGGCTGGTGTACACCCACAGCCGGCGCACCCGGTGCAGGCCGGCGACGAAGGGCTGCTGCAGCGGCACGAACAGGTTCCATGGGAAGAACTGGCCGCCATGGGTGTGGCCCGACAGTTGCAGGTCGAAGCCGGCGGCGGCGGCGGCCGTGGCGCTGCGCGGCTGGTGCGCCAGCAGAATTTTGACAGCCACATCGGGCGGTGCTCCGGCGGCGGCCAGCTGGGGATCGCTGCGGTGGGCCGGATTGAAATGGTGGGCCGAATAGTCGGCCACGCCGGCGATCATCAGCGCCGCCCCGCCCCGCTCGCGCACTACGTGCTGGTTCAGCAGCACCGTCAGGCCCAGGCGCCGTAGTTCGAGTATCCATTCCTCGGCGCCCGAATAATATTCGTGGTTGCCGGTCACAAAGAAGGCGCCGTCGGGCGCGGACAGGCGGGCCAGCGGCTGGGTATGCAGGGACAGGCGCTGCACGCTGCCGTCGACCAGGTCGCCGGTGACCGCGATCGCATCGGCGCCGAGCGCATTGACCCGGTTGACGATGGCGTTCAGGTATGGCCGCTTGATGGTGGGGCCGACGTGGATATCGGAAATCTGGGCGATCGAATAGCCGTGCAAGGCCGGCGGCAAGCCCTCGATCGGCACGTCCACCTTCACCACCCGCGCCACGCGCCGCGCGTTGACGAAGCCGACGAAGGTCACAAGCAGCGTCAGCAGCGGCACCGCCAGCGCGCTGTAATACGTCAGTTCGGCACTGGCAAAGCCCAGCAGCGCCGCCGGCAGCAGCACCAGGTCGCGCAGGAAAGTCAGCACCAGCAGCGAGGAGAACAGGCCCATCGCCAGCAGCCCGATCCAGGCCAATCGCTCCGACCAGCGCCGCCGGCGCAGCGAGGAGGACAGCAGCCCGACCGGCACCAGCGCGGTCGAGAGCAGCAGGAAGGCGCCGCCCGCCAGCACGCCGGCCAGATCCAGGCCGAGGGCCGGCATCAGGCGCAGGCCGATATACACGTGCAGGAGCACCAGCAGGAATAGGACGACAAGCAAATTGCGGCGTGCGGACATGGATGCGAGAAAGAGAACCGTCGGAGAACCCAGATGGGGCGGCCACGGCCTTCTGCAAGGCTCGCCGAAAGAATGTGGCCGTCGATCTGACTGCCGGATGAGCGTCAGATGTAACCGTGGACGTGCGGGATGTTACCGGCGACGGCTCAGTTGTAAGAATCTGTATTAGCCCGTGCGATGGCCGGCGGGCCGGTCTATAGTTCATTCCATGCCCCGGCGTCACAGCGATCATGTCGATCCTCGTTGAGGCAAAAAAGGAAAAGCCATGTTGAACAAAAAATGCTTTGGTGCGGTGATCCTGGCCGCTGTCGCCGTCTCGCCCTCGGCATTCGCTGGCGACCGCGGCACGAATACGGCGGTCGGCGCGGTGCTGGGCGCAGCGATCGGCGCCAGTGCGGGCGGTAGCGGCGGCGCGCTGGTCGGCGGCGTCCTCGGCGCGGCGGTCGGCAACTCGATCGGCGGGCACGACGGCCGCCACTACAACAACCGCGGCTACGCCTCGGTGAACTACTACCAGCCGGCGCCCGTCTACGTCCAGCCACGCCCGGTCTACTATGAGCAGCCGCGCTACTACCGCGAACCGACCGTCGTCTACGTCGAGCAGCGTGGCCGCCGCCACCACCATCATGGCTATGACCGTGGTCATGGCCGCGGCTACCGCGATCACGACGGCTACCGCGATGGCTACCGCGACCGCGACGGCTACCGCCGCTGATCCCGCCCCGCAGCCGACAACATGAAACCGCGTCTCCGGACGCGGTTTTTTTTCGTCCCGCGTTTCCATCGCCCTCCGCTAAGCGTCCACAGCGGCATCCCGGCCGCGTCGATGGGGGAGGCAGGATGGAAAGCGGCGAGATCGTCACCTTGGGCGCAGGCCATTACCGGCTGTGCGCACCGCTGGCGCAGTCGAGCTATGGCCTGGTCTGGCGCGCAGAGCGCGACGGTGTCGGCGCGGTCGCGCTGAAACTCGTCAACCGCGCGCAGATGAAACGCGCCGAGCCGTCCCTGCGCGCGCGCTGGAGCGAATGCGCGGTGCGCGAAATCGCCTTCCTCGCCGGCCTCGCGCCCTGGGACGCACGCCATATCGTGCGCCTGCTCGACCATGGCATGCACGAAGGCCTGCCGGCGCTGGCGCTGGAACTGCTGGGCGGCGACCTGGCCGCGCACATGGCGGCGCGCGCCGCCGGCAAGCCGGTCGGCCTGGCGCAGGCGCTGGCCTGGATCAGCCAGGTCAACGCGGCTCTGGCCAAGGTGCACCAGCACGGCTGGCGCTATCTCGACCTGAAGCCGGCCAACCTGCTGCTCGACCCCGCCACCGGCGGCCTGAAGCTGGCCGACTTCGGCACCAACCGCAGCTTGCAGGATGCACGTGCCCATTCGTATGCCGGCACCGCCAGCTGGCAGGCGCCGGAACAGTTCTTTCCGGCCTGTCCCGATGCGTCGCTCGGCTATGTCACCGACGCGCGCGCCGACTATTTTGCGCTGGGCGCCCTCTTCTACTATCTCCTCACCGGCGGCGCGACGCTGCGCTATTGCAGCGCCTGCGGCGACGCCTTCCGCGCCCACGGCCGCGCCGGGGCGGCGCAATTGCGGGAGCACCCCGTCCCGATCCTGGCCGAGGACGAAGCGGCCCGGTTCCTGGCCTGCGCCGCCAATGGCGAAGGCGACGCCCACGCGGCGCTGGCGCTGCTGCGATCTCTTCTTGCACGCCGTCCGCAAGACCGCCCGCCGCATGCGCTGGCGATCAGCCGCCTGATCGCGGCCGCGAAGAATGACTGGCGGGAGGCCGCATGATGCGCGCCGCCGGATGGAAACTGGCAGCGGCCGCCGTGCTGGCGTTGCTATGCGCCCTGCAGGCGCTGGCGCTGCTGCGCACGCCGCCGGCCTGGCTGCCGCGCACGATCGAAGTCGCGCTCGCACCGGGCGCCGAACTGGTGCTGGGCCGCTCCGAGCTGGCCGCGCCGCAGGCCGCGCGCCACCACCTGCGCCTGCGCCGCGACGCCGCAGGCGCCTGGTTCGCCGCGAGCGCCGACGGCGCGCAAGGCCTGCGCTTCGAGCGCGGCGCCGAACGCCTGGCGGGCGGCACGCTCGCCTTGCGCGCCGGCCAGCGGATCCTGCTCGGCGGCGCGCGCTACCGCATCGATGCCGCGGATACCGGCGCGGTCGCCTTTCACGATGGCCGCCACGCCTGGCGCTACGATGGTGCGAACGTGCTGCGCGACGGCGCCGCGCTCGGCGCCTGCCCTGGCGCGACGCTTGGGGCGCGCCTGCGCGGCCTGTGGAATCGCTGGGTGCCGCGCCCGCTGACCGTCGAGCGTCCACTGCGCTTCGGCGGCAACCTGTCCTGCGACACGCAAATCGGCATTCCCGGCGCGGCGCCCGGCACTGCCCGCGTCAAGCTCGAAGCCGGTG
This sequence comes from Massilia sp. Leaf139, assembly GCF_001424165.1. Classification (GTDB taxonomy): domain Bacteria; phylum Pseudomonadota; class Gammaproteobacteria; order Burkholderiales; family Burkholderiaceae_D; genus Telluria. The sequence continues at coordinate 598,932 of NZ_LMOJ01000022.1, read as the reverse complement.
TGCCGACCCTGAGCGCGGCAAGCGGATTGGAACGCGCGCCGCTGCTGGTAGTCGACGGCGGCCCGCCGCGCGACCTGGCGCTGGCCGAGCAGGCGCTTGCCGGCGTCGGCGCAATTACCGCCGGGCGCACCCGCCTGCTGCTCCGCACCGATGGCGACATCCTGCACTTGCAGCCGGCCGGCAGGGTCGCGCTCTTCCCCGCGCCGCGCGCCGAGCTGCCCGCCGGCCTGCGCTGGCAGTGGGAAGAGCGCGACGCCTGGCGCTGGCCGGCGGCCGCAAGCCGGTGGCTGGCGCTCGCCGCCGCCTGGGGCCTGCTGGCGGCCATCCTCGCCAGGCGCACGCGCTGCCGGCGCGATCCGCGCGCGGCATTGCACCTGGGCGGCGCCGTCGTCCTGTTCCTGGCAGGCCTGGGTCTGCTGCTGGCCCAGCGCAGCGGCGACGCGCCGGGCGTCGGCCCGACCTTGCTGCTGTCTTGGGCCGCGCTGTGGTTGTCGCTGCTCGGGCGGCGCAGCGGCGCCGTACTGGCGGCCGGCCTCCTGCTGCTGGCGGCCGGCCTGCTGCTGCAGCTCGAACTCGGCACGGGCGCGCCCGACACCGCCTGGCTGCGCCATTTCCAGAAGACGGCCGCGGCGACCACCGCCGGCCTCGGCCTGCTGGGCCTCGCCCCCCTGTTCGCGGGTGCCCGCGCGCCGCGTCAGGCCCAGGTCGAGTTCGGGCTCCTGCTGCTGGCCGGTGCCGCCCTGGCCGCCTTGCTGCTGCAGGTCGCCTGGGGCGACGAGACCGGCGTGTTCGACCTGCAGCCGGTGGAATTCGCCAAGCTGGCGCTGACCGTGCTGACCGCCCACTGCCTGGCGCTGGGTCTGGGCAAGCGCGAGGCCCGCGGCGGCGCCCTGCTGCACTGGCTGCGGCTGGCCTCGCCCGCCCTGCTCTTCATCCTGCTGCTGGCCGTGGCCCTGGTGCAGGTCGACGATTATTCTCCGCTGATCCTGGTGCTGGTGTGGGGTGCGGCCATGCTGCTGGCCTGGTCGTGCGCGGCCCGCAAGGCGGGGCCGGCGCTGCTGGTGGCGGCGCTGGCCGCCGGAGCCTGCCTGGCCCTGGCCGTGCTGCGCGGTGCTGCGCCGGGCGAGGTTGCACAATGGGGCTTTTATGGCGAGCGCTTCGGCGTCTGGCTCGACCCGGCAGCCCATCCGCACACCGGACAGCAATTGCTGCTGGGCGCGGACGCGATCCGCGCCGGCGGCTGGTTCGGCGCCGACGGCTGGTTCGGCCTGGCGGCGATCGGCCACGGCGCGCTCGATGCGCTAGCCATCCCCGCGGTGCAGGACGATTTCGCGCCCTCCTTCCTGCTGCAGCGCCACGGCCTGGCCGCCGGCCTGCTGCTGTGGGCGCTGCAGGCCTTGTTCCTGGGCCTGCTGCTGCGCGCCGCCTGGCAGGCCTGGGCGCGCGGCGCCGGCGCGCGCGACTATCGTGCGGCCTGGCGCGGACGCTTCCACGCCTTCGTGCTCTGCGGCGGCGCGGCCTTCGTGTTCGGCCACTTCCTGCTGTCCTGGGGCACCAATTTGTCCTTCTTTCCGATCATGGGCCAGCCGATGAGTTTTCTCTCCGCCGGCGGCTCGCACCTGCTGTTTTTCATCTTCCCCCTGCTAGCGTTTGGCGTCGCAGGCGCCCACATCACCGAGGAGAATCCACCATGCCGGTCTACGTCCAACACGAAACCCTGAACCGCGTCAGCGATGTCTTCAACGCCGAGGCGCTGTGGCAGGCGCCGGGCCTCGCGCTGCTGAACCGCCGCCCCTACCTGCGCGACCTGCTCGAACGCGCCCCGCGCGAGCAGCGCGGCCGCGCCGCCACCCGCTGCTTTTCCCACGTGACCCTGGTGCTGCCGCAGGAAGAGGTCGACGACGACCGCCACCTGACCCGCGGCGCCCGCGTGCGCGACCTGGCGCAGTCGCTGCAGGCCCTGCACCAGAAGGACTTCGGCGACCTGCTGGGAGCGGAGGACGTGCGCTACCACGTGCTCGGCTCCGAGAAGCTCGAGCCGGGCCAGGTCGAGGTCAAGTTCGGCCACGCCGTGTACCTGCCGGCGCCGAACGAACAGGTGCTGCACACGGTGAGCGTCTCGCGCGACAGCGCCATCTGGCAGCCGGTCTGCCCGATCTACCCGAACGGACGGCTGACCGTGCTCGGTGTCGACGCCGCCCGCGCGACGCACGCGGTGCCGGGTTGGCCCTTCGCCCAGGACGCCAACATCCTCCTCATCAACGACGGCCCGGACACGCCGGTCGAGGTGCAGGTGCGTCCGAAAGACGCCTTCGAATGCGCCTTCGATGCCGCCAGCGGCTACTACACGATCCGCGCCCGGGCCGTGGATGCGACCGGCACGCAGCCGCGCCTGCTCCTGAAGATCGTCTCCAGCGGGGCGCCTGCCGCCGCAATGCCGCGGCCCGTGAGTGCAGCGCCGGCGCCGCGCGCGCCCGCCGTTTGGAAAGCACGCGCCCGCAGCCTCGACGACGCCGAGCTGACCGCCGTGCCGGTGCTGCACCGCGCCGGCCCGGCCGTCGATGCGGCCGCGGCGCCGGACGCCACCTATGCGCCCGTGATGCGCCAGCGCGTCAGCCTGGCCGCACTGGCCCTGCCGCGCCTCTCGCGCTACCGCGACACCGGCGCCGCCGCCCTCGAATTCGGCATCGGCCCCGACCTCGCCGTCGGCCCGCCGGCGCCCGACTGCCTGCTCGGCTTCGCGCTCGACGCGCAGGACGGCATCCTTGCCGTCACAGCCGACGGCCGCCAGCGCATCGCCGTGCCGAACCGCTTCGCGCCGCGCGACGGCGTCGAGGTGCGGGTGCTGGCGCCGGCGGCGCTGATGGCCGAGCGCTACAGCGCCATCGTCTGCCTGCCCCAGGCGCCAGGCCTGCCGGTAATCGGCGGCACGCGCCACGTGTTCGGCCGCGCCGCGTCCATGCTGGCCGGCCTGCGCGTGCTCGACGGCGCGGCCTGCCTGCGCAACGCCGATGGCGCGACGAGCGGTGCCGACCGCCTCGGGCTGTCGCGCAATGCCTTCGGCTTCGAAGCCGGCCCGGACGGCTACCGCGTCACGCGCGCGTCGGCCACCCAGGCGCTGTATCACCTGGACGAAGGGTTCGCTTTCGTGGCCGCGATCGAAGCGATGGAGGGCGAGGCGCCGTATGTCGTCCCGCTCGGGCACCACATCGTCGCCGGCCATTACGTGCTGCGCGTCGAGGCTTGACCATGGCGCCCGGCCTGCTCCTGCCGGCCTGCTTCGGCGCGGCCCTGCTGGCGACCCTGGCGCTGGCCGCGCGCTGCACGCCGGCCGCCTGGTGGCGGCGCCCGAACGCGCGCGCGCTGGCCGTGCTGGTGCTGGGCACGGGCCTGATCGGCGGCGCGCTCTGGCTGTGGCTGGCCCCGCCGGCGGCGCCAATCGCTGCCCTGGCCGCGCCGGATCGCGATCTGCCACATGCCGGCCGCAGCTACCGCGTGGCCGACGCCCTCAATCTGCGCGCCGAGCACGGCATCGGTGCGAAACGGGTGCTGGTGCTGCCGGCCGGCGCGCTGGTGCAGGTAACGGGACGGCGCGACGGCGACTGGTGGCAGGTGGTGCACCAGTCGGACGGCGAACGCTACGAAGGCTGGGCGAGCAGCCTGTGGCTGCGCCGCGCGGACGAACGGCGTTAGAGGTCTACGCCGCGGTGTAGCGCATCGGATTGAAGTACAGTCCCTTGACGCACTGGGTCGGCGCGGTGCGCACGAAGCCCAGGGCCTCGTACACCGGCACGGCATAATTCGAGGCGTTCACCGTGAAGTCGCCGCTGCCGCCGCGTTCGACGGCGGCGGCGCGCGCGGTGTCCCACAGGCGCCGCGCCAGGCCCTGGCCGTGCCAGCGCTTGTCGATGAAGAGGTGGAAGACGTGGCTTTTTTCGAGACCGTCGTCGCGTACGCCGATGAAACCGGCGACATCCTGCTCGGCTTCCGCCACGTGGTAGACGAAGCCGGCCGCGAGGTAGCCGCGGATGCCATCCTCGTCGTTCTCGCGCAGGAAGGTGCAGGCGCCTTCGGGGGTCGATTCGTGGACGATGAATTCGCGCGCGCTGGCGCGCAGCAGGGCCGCGCAGGCTGGCAGGTCGGCGGGGACGAAGGGACGAATCAGCATGTCGTGCGCGGCTTTGTCAAAACCATAACTTACCATATGATTTAATCGCCTGGAACAGCCGGGCGGCGACATTCGGGGAGCGCAGGACAAGATGCTTGAAGGTGCGAACGGCGGCGGCCGGCTGGACATCGCGGCCCACAGCAGGATCGGCGCCGGCCCCGTGCAGCGGTCCGAGAACCAGGATAACCTGCTGGTCGTCGACGGCACGGGCGCCGCGACGTTCTTGGCCGGCGGCCAGCCTGCGTCCAAGCAGCTCGCCGGCTGGCCGCCGGGTCACGTGCGCCTGGCCGTGATGGACGGCATGGGCGGCCATGGCCATGGGCGCGAGGCGGCCGAACTGGTGGCCGCCGGCCTGCTGGCCATACCCGCCTGTACCGATCTCGCCGACCTGTCGCATCACCTGGACGTACTCCATGCCCGCCTGCAGGCGCGCTTCGACGCCCTGCACGAGGCGGGGCCGCGGCCCGGCACCACCCTGACCATGCTCGAGATTCCTGCGTCGGGCAATCCGCTGCTCTGGCATGCGGGCGACTCGCGCCTGTACGAAATCACGGCTCAGGCGGTGCGCCCCCTCACCGTCGACCACGTGCCGGCCACGGTGCTGGCCATGGCCGGGCTGATCGACGAAGCTGCCTGGTGGCGCCACGTGCACGGCAGCCATGCGCCGCAGATCGCCCAGGCCTTCATCCTGGGTAACACCTTGCGCGACCCGGCCCGCCTCGACGACGGCCTGTTCGCGCTCGATGCGACCACGCTGCCGCCCTGGCTGGGCGCCCTGCCCGACCGCCGCGCGCTGTCGCTGCGCTTCGATGCCACCTACCTCCTGGCCACCGACGGCTTCTGGTCGTGCAGCGACCCGGCCGAATTCGTCGCCCGCTGGCCGCGCCTGTTCGCGGGCGGCGACGCACGCGCTAGCCTGGACGCCCTGTTCGCCGAGATGGAGGCGCGGCCCCCGGTCGGCCTGCAGCCGGACAATCTGAGCGCCATCGTGCTGCGCCTGCGCCCGCAGTCGGGTGGGCGCGACGAGACGGCACTGCCGCAAAGCGCCTGAACTTCGGCTGTCGATCCGGCTGTTGCTTTACAATAGGAAATAATGCGGTAAGTCAACACAACCAACCCCTGCCGCGCGCCACCGCTGGGCGAATGCGCGTAAGCTTCCCCGGTCTCCGAGGCCCATTCCATGAACCGTTGCAGCCACCCCGATCATCCGCATTGCACCGTCTGGGTGATGCCCGGCGAGAGCGCCTGCGCGCACGGCCACGTCCAGCCGTCCATGGCGCCCGAACCCGCTTTGCCGGAAGTGGCGAGTCCGCCCGCCGAGGACGGGATTCGCCCGATTCCAGCGCCCAACGCCGCGCGTCCGCACCTGCATGTCAGCGGCTTCGATCCGCGCGCGGCCGGCGGGCGCCAGGTACTGAAGCTCGACCTGCGCGGCATGCCATTCGACGCCGCCGCGCAGGCGACCCTGCTGGCCAGCTCGCGCCTGCAACTGGAAAACGGCGAGCGCCACAGCTTCCAGCGCACCGTGCGCGGCGAATGGCTGCCGGTCTTCCTCGAGTTTTCCTCGCGCGGCCTGGAACACGGCCAGTACCGCATCGAGATCGAGCTGCACAGCCGTGCCGGCTCCGCAGCCCGAACCTGGATCGCCACCCTCCTGATCCTGGCGCCGCGCGCCGACGCCAGCCTGCACGAAGTTCACCAGACCTTCCTCGCCACCCACAAGAACGTGCGCGTGCATGCCGAAGACGCCTCGATCGCGCGCGTCGGCGCGCGCACCGGCGGCGGCCGGGTCGACATCGACGTCAGCGCAACCAATGCCGGCATTGCCCACCTCGACCTGGATGCCGGGCACGGCAAGATCGACCTCGGCTTTTCCAGCATCGCCTGGGACGAAGACCTGCTCGAGATCGATGTGCCGGCCCAGGCGGCGGATCACCCCTGCCCGGCGAGCACGGCCTGCCTGGTGTCCGGCGCCACCGACGGAACGCGCCGGCCGCGCCACCTGCGCCTGTTCGCACTCGACGAATGCGTGCTCGGACGCGGCGAGCCGGGCGCCATCGACGCCGACATCCGCCTGCTGCACCATGGCGAGGCCGGCCCCGTGGCCGACGGGCTGACCCGGCGTATCTCGGGCCGCCACGCCCTGATCCGGCGCGGGCGCGACGGCTTCGAGATCGAGGACGTGTCGCGCTACGGCCTGCTGGTCGATGGGGTCTGGCCGGGCAAGCATGCGCCGGTGGCCCTGCGCCCCGGCATGCGTATCGAACTGACGGCTAGCATTCCGGGCGTGGCCGTGCTGGAAGTGACGGCGCTGCTGCCGAACGGGATCCTGCTGCACCGGCTCGATGCCGGCCGGGAGCACGAAGCCTTTTATGTGATGGAGCCCGAGCGCGGTCTGGCTGCGGCACCGCGCCTGGCAGCGCTCGGCCTGCCCCTGCTGTTCCACCGCGACGGCGGCTTCTGGCATCTCGATCCGCTCAGCGGCGCGGAAACCGCCTTGACGCCGGCCATGGGAATGGCGGGGCTGAGCGCCTGGCCCGACGGGGCGCGCTTTGCCGCCCGGCCGTATCCGGAACACCGGAACGGGCCGTCCACGCGCATTCCCCTCCCGCAGGAACGCGCCGTCGGCGACCGCCGCGCCGGCGCCTAGGGGTTCAATGCCCCATCGGCATCAGCACGAGGAAGATCAATCCGCAGCCGGCCAGCAGCGCCGCCTGCAGCGCGAACACGATGGCCGGGATGCGCAGGTCTTCAGGAATCTTCATGGCACGCCCTCCTGTGGGCGATGATGGAATTGACCGCATCCAGCCTACGCCGGATGCCTGCCGCTTTCCACACGCTACCTCGTAGAAATCGACCTCAGGAAAGATCAGGCTCGGGGAACCCGTCCGGCAGTTCGCGCACGACACGGAAACCCACGATATCGTTCGACATCACCGCCGAGAAACCGTTGCGCAGCGCCGAGCGCAGGTAGCGCGGGTTGTACAGCCAGGAGCCGCCGCGCAGGATGCGGCGCGCGCGTTCGCCGCCGCTCTCCCAGGCGCTGCCGTCGACCGGCGCGCCCTGGTAGCTGTCGTGCATCACGTCCTGCACCCATTCCCAGACATTGCCGTGCATGTCGTGCAGGCCCCAGGGGTTCGGCGCGAAGGCGTCGACCGGGGTGGTGCCGCGCCGGTACTCGCCGCGCGGGCCGCCGTTCCAGGTGAAGTTGCCGTCGTAGTTGGCGCGCGTGGTGTCGATCGCGTCGCCGAAGCTGAAGGCGGTATGGGTGCCGGCGCGGCAGGCGTATTCCCACTCGGCTTCGCTCGGCAGGCGATAGCGCTGGCCGGTGCGTTCGCCCAGCCAGGCCAGGTAGGCCTGCGCGTCGTGCCAGGAGACCCCGACCACCGGATGCAGGTCGGTCTGGGGGAAGCCGGGCGCCGCCCAGTTGACCTCGCCGCCCGGCTGCCAGCCGCTGGCCTCGGCAAAGGCGCGCCACTGCCCGACCGTCACCGGATAGCGGCCGATGGCGAAGGGCCGTTCGATGCCGACCCAGTGCTGGGGCGTTTCGCGCGCCAGCCAGTTCTTCTGCGCGCCGCAGGCCATCGCGATCTTGCGCTCGTGTTCCGGGGAGCCCATCTGGAAGCGGCCGGCGCGCAGCGCGACCAGTTCCGGGCCCTCGCCTTCGCCCGCGAGGAAGCGGTCGCGCAGCAGGGTGGGCGGCACGGCGGGCGGCACGGCGGGCGCCGCTGCCGCTGCGGCTTGCGGCGCGGCAGGCGCGGGCTGGGTGCGGGCGCGCTCCTGCTCGGCCAGGTAGGCGGCGGCCGCCTTGGCTTGCAGCGCCTTGCGCTGGATCTCGTCCTGGGCCTGGCGCGCCTTGGCCACCTCCTCGTCGCGGCGCGCGGCCAGCTGTTCGCGCAGGGCTTCGCGGCGGGCGCGGCGCGCCACCTCGGCCTCGGCGCGTTCGCGTTTCTGCTGTTCGCGCAATTGCTGGCGCGCGGCCTGGGCGGCAGCCGCGCGGGCGCGCTCCAGGGCGGTGGCGGCCTGCTGTGCCGCCTGCTGCTCGGCGGGATCGGGAACGGGTTCGGGCGCGGCTGCGGACGCACGCTCGGGCGCGCGCGCGGGTTCGGGCGCGGGTTCGGGCGCGGGCGCGGCCGCCGGCTCAAGCGCCACTTCGAGCGGCTCGGCCTGCGGCGCTTCGGCCGGCGCGCTTGCGGGCGCTTCCAAGCGATCGAGCAGTTCCGACACGCTCCGTGGCCGCACCGCCGGATCGGCGGCGAAGCCGCTGCGCAGGGCCTCCCACTGCGCGTCCTCCAGCCCCGGCGGCCGCACTGCTTCTGGAGCTGCCGGCGCGTCCAGCGCGGCCACCATCTGGTGCACCATCACGGCCACCGCGTAAACGTCGAGCGCGCGCGACGGCATGCTGTCCGGCGTGCCCGCTTCCGGCGCGCGGTAGCCAGGGGTGCCGGATAGCGCCGGTGCGTCGAGCGCCATGCGCCCGCCCGCGCGCGCGCGCGCCGCGATGCCGAAGTCGAGCAATTTCACCTCGCCGCGCGCGGTGACGAAGACATTCGCCGGCTTGATGTCGCGGTGTACCAGCCGGTGGCGCTCCCAGGCATAGTCGAGCGCCGCGGCGACGGGACGCAGCAGGTCGATTGCACGCGCCAGCGGCAGCGCGCCTTCGCGCGCCATTAGGCGTTCGAGGTCGTCGCCCTCCAGGCATTCCATGATCACGAAATAGCTGGACGTGGCCGGATCCTGGGCCCAGTCGTAGACGCGCACGATGTGTTCGTGCGCCAGGCGCCGCGCGCGCGTGGCTTCCTGCACCAGCAGTTTGGCGTGGCCGGCGCTTTCGGTCAGTTCAGGCGAGAGGATCTTCAGCGCCACCTGGGCGCTGTGGCCCAGCTCCGCGTGCGTCGCGAGGTCGGTGGCCTGCCAGACCTGGCCCATGCCGCCCAGCGCGATCAGGCGTTCCAGCCGGTAGCGGCGGTTCGCCGGGCCGACCAGTTGTCCGGCCATCAGCCCAAGCTCGGTGCCGCGCGCCGCCGAGGCCGCGGCCGGTGCAGGCGGCGCATGGGCGGCGTCGAGGATCGCGTTCTTGCGCAGGTCGAATTCCTGGCGGCTCAGCAGCCCGTCCTCGTGCAGGGCGCGCAGTTCGCGGATCTTGTCGATGGCGGTTTGCATCATGCGTGTTTCAGGTGCGTGCTTCAGGTGAGTATGTCAGGCGAGCGGCGCGCCGCAGGCGCCGCAGAAGCGATCGTCCGCGCGCACCGGGTGGCCATGCACGCAGGCGCGCTGCGCGCCCGCCGTGGTCAGCGCCGCGCCGACCGTGCCGGCCACCTGCGCCTGCGCGCCGAGGGCCGCCTTGTTGACCTCGTTCTGCAGGGTCAGCAAGTCGAGCTGGTGGCGCCGATCCTTGTCGACTTCGAGTTCGCGCCGGACGCGCTCGCGCTCCAGGGTTTCCTGGGCCAGGCGCGCGGCGTCCATGGCGCTCATCGCGCCGCCGGCGGCGACCACGCTCGCCAGCGCCGTCAGCTGGCCGGCGTCCATGCCCGCATGCACCCGGGTTTTCAGGTAGTCCGCGAGGATCGCCGCGTTCGGCGCGCCGGCTACGGCCAGCTTGGTGCTGTCGTCCAGTGAGTCCAGCGCTTCGGCGCGCGCGATCTCCAGGCGCGCCAGTTCCAGTGCGTGGTGGAGCTGGGCGGCGCGTTCGGCGCGCTCGGCGCCGAGGCGGCGCAGTTCCTGCTGCCAGTTCGCCTCCTGCTCGGCGCGGCGCTGCTGGTGGCGCCGCTCCTCGGCCAGCAGCGCGACCTCCTTGGCAGCGCGGGCCTGGCGGTGCTCGGCCTCGATCGTGCGCAGCAGCTTCTCGTGCTGGTCGATCGATTCCTGGCGCGCGCCCTGGCGGCGCAGTTCGGCGAGCTGCTGCCCCACGCCTTCGGCGTCGAGTTCGGCGCCGAGCGCTTCCTGGCGCGCGCGCGCCTGGCCCTGCTGCTCGCGCCATTCCTCCTCGCGCTCCTGGGCGCGGCGGCGCGCGGCATTGGCCAGCACCACCAGGGCGAACTGGGCCTGGTGTTCTTCCTCGTCGAGTTCAAGCGCACGGCGGGCCGCGGCGTCTTCGGCGGCGCGCAGGCGGGCAAGTTGCGCGCGCTGGCGCGAGGCGTCCTCGATCTCCTTCGCCTGCTCGACCTTGTTGCGGATCTGCTGGGTCAGGAGCTGCTGGGCGAAGCGCTGGCGCGCCAACGTGTGCGTCTGCTGGGCGTCCTGCCGGGCCACTTCGAGCGCGGCGCGCATGCGGATCGCGGCCAGGGCCTGCAGGTGCGCCCACTCTGCCTGTTCACCGGCGCGCTGGCCGCGCTTTTGCGCCAGCTCGTGCTCGAGCTCGGCCAGGATCTCGCCGGCGCCGCGTTCGATCGCCTCGCGCCGGCTGCGCGACTCCGACACGCGCGCATACAGTTCGATCTCGCGGGCGCGCACGGCCTGCGCACGCTCGCCGTTCACCAGCGACAGTTCGGCGCGCTGCAGCGTTTCGTTCTGCTCCAGCTCCAGGCGGCGCAGGCGCCGGCGCGCGGCCTCTTCCTCGCGCGCGATGCGCTGCCATTCGTGCTCGTCGTAGAGTTCTTCCAGCTGGCGCGCATGCGTCATCTGCACCCGGCGCGCGTCGGCGGCCAGCCACAGCGTGCCGATGCGGGCGCGGTTGGCGTCGAACTTGTCGTGGCGCAGGGCCAGGGTGTCGACTTGCACCACGCCCAGGCCGTAGTCGGCCAGCAGCAGGCGCAGCGCGCCCTGCAGGCGCGCGTCGAATTCGGTGCGCAGTTCGCGCTGCCCCGCCATCTCGCGCAGCGAACGGCTGCCGACGAATTCGGCGGCCAGCTGGCGCACGGCCGGCTGCAGCAGTTCGCGCAGTTGCGTGACCGTCACCGTGCCCGGCATAGTCATGAAATGGCGCGCAAAAGCCGGCACGTTCTCGATACGGATACTCACCGTGAAGCGCGCGCCCATCACCAGGTGCTCGCTGCTGGCGAGGTCGTCGAAATCGAATTCGACCGGCAGCGCACCCGTACGGGTGATCAGGATCTCGGCGTGGCCGTCGCGCAGCAGGTGGTTCAGGCGCGAGAAGAAGCCTTCGATCTCGTATTCCCCCTGCGGCACTTCGGTCGCTTCATCCCCCTGCAGGATGTAGGCGCGCGCAGTCGCCGGCACGCGCAGGGTCTTGACGAACAGGCCGGAGAGCGCCTCGACGCCGAAGAACACGGCAAGTTCGTCGGGGCCGGCGACCCAGCGGTTATCGACCAGCACCGGCGCGTTGCGCGGCGCGCCCAGCGTGATGCCGCAGGCGGCGCAGTAACCGGCGCCGCCGGCATTGCGGTGTGCGCAACGCGGGCATTTGCTGCCGCCAAAACCGAACATCTGCACCATGATCCGACTCCATCTCCAGGACAATCCACACTACGCCACTTGGCTACCTGATTCTATCAGGCGCGCCAAGCTCAAATGATGCCGATCCGCTCGACGCAGGCCAGGCTGGCGCCGCGTGCCGTCAAGGCGTCGCGCAGGCCAGGGGGCAGCTCCGGCTCCCAGGCGCGCGGCAGCAGCACGCGGTCGCCGGGTTGCGCTTCGCGCTCGATCAGCGCGCACTTGGGCGCCAGGCCCTCGACCGCGTCGACCTGCCCTGCATGCCAGGCGGACGAGGCGCCGCTGGCGATGATGCGCCCGCGCGGCACGAATTCGCGCCCGCGCGCCAGGCGGTCGGCCAGCACCAGCGCCAGCTCGTAGGAATTGCCGTGCAAGCCCTCGTGGCCGAAGCGCACCGTGGTGCGCCAGCGCCCCGGCGGCTCGCCGTCGAAATGGCGCGCGCCGAGCAGCACCTGGCGCAGCGACTGCTGGCGCACGCCGTCGATGCCGGGCGCGGCGATCGCTTCCTCGTCGAGCACGGCCTGCGCGCCCAGTGGATAGACCGCCACCTCGACCCAGCTCAGGGTATCGTGGATGCCGCCGCTGTGCAGCGGAAACCAGGCGCGCGCGCTCGAGACCGAGGCCGCCGCGTCGGGCTGCCCGCTCAATGCACCAAGATGGTGCAACAAGCCGGGCCCGCCGGCCAGGGCGTCCGGCGGCAGGTGCGCGGCTTCGTGGCCGTCGATGCGGCCGCGCTGCCAGTCGTCCGACCAGCCGTTCGCGATCACCTTGTCGTCCAGCACCAGCAGGCCACGCACGGCGCGGTCGGCCAGCACCACCGCCAGCTCCCAATCGCGCTCGCCCTCGACGGGCGCGCGGTCGATGCTGATCACGACCTGGTCGCGGCTGTCGTGGCGCGCTTCGGTATGGCGCGCCAGGCGCGCGACCAGGGCCATGCGCGCGGCCACGCCCGGCGCGCCGGGCGCGCTGCACTTGACCTCGGCGCGGCCGTCACGCGGGCGGCGGGTGGCGGTGACGGTGGCGATGCCGTCGCGCAAGCGGGTGCGCACGGCAACGGTGTCCGGCCGTCGGATGAGCGGCGCGTTCATGCGGCCTCCTCGTCATCGACTGCCTTGCGTCGACCCAGCGCCTGTTCGAGATTGGCGACGATGCGGTCGGCTTCGTCGAACAAGCCGTCGAGCCCTTCGTCCTCCGCCTGCTCCAGGCGCGCCAGCAAGGCCCAGGCTTCGTCGAGCGCGCCTGCCGCGCGCAGGCTGTAGCCGATGCGGCGCGCCTGCACCGCAGGCGCGAGGGGCTGGCCCGGCGCCGCCAGCGCGAGCGCCGGCATGGTGGCAGCGGCCAGGCAGGCCAGATCCAGGCGCTGCAGCAAGGCCTGCTGCTGGCGGAACAGGCCCTGCCCCTGCGGCAGCGCCGCCTGGCGCAGGCCGCACATAATGCAGGGCAGTTCGAGGAAGAGGCGGCGCAGCGCGCGCGCGTCGTCGGCCGCAGTGGCGCTGGGTACGTCGTGCTTTGCAGGCGCGACGAACGCAGGCCCCCGAGGCACGGGATCGGCCACGGCGCGCGCCAGCAAGGCCTGCGCGTAATCGCGCGTGCCGCGCAAATCCACCGGCACGCAATCGTCGACTGTGACCCCGAAGCGGGTGTAGAGCAGCTGGTTGAAGCCGCCGCGGAAGGCATTCCACTCGTCCAGGGTCGTGCAGGGCGGCAGCGCCAGGTTGCCCTGGGCCAGTTCGCGCTGCAGGGCCGTCTCAATACGGGCGGCCAGATCAGGCAGGGTCAGTTCACCGTCCGCTTCGCTCGCCAGGAACAGGTCGAAGCGCTGCTGGGCCACGCGCGGATCGATGCTGTCGACGGCGAAGTGCACGCGCAGCCCGATCTCGGGCGCGGCGGCAAAGGGCAGCAGCTCGCAGCCGTAGGGGCCGGAATGGAAGCACCAGGCGCGCTCGCCGTCGGCGAGATTCAGGCGCCCGCCCGCAGTGACACGGCGCGTGTGGCCGCTCGCCGCCACCACCACGCCGACGCCGCCGGGCGGCAGCGTGCAGCCTGATGCGATCGGGCGCGCGACGACCTGCTCGCCCAGCCCAACGGCCTCGAAGGCGGGCGCGCCCGCCATTCGCCTGAACAGTTCCAGCATCGTCACGGCGCCCGTCCCACGCTGAAGGCCGCCCCGTGGCGCTGGAAGTGCGCGCCCGGTTCGTCGGCGAACGGCCAGGCCGCCTCGCACTCGCCGTCCGCATCGAGTTGCCCGGCCAGGATCTCGCCACCATCTCCGTCGAGCACGCGCAGGCGCGAAGCCTCGCGCAGCAGGCGCGCGGCGAATGGCGCCTCCGGCAGCAGCTGCAGGATCACACGCCGCTCGGCGCCGGCGCCGACGAAATGCAGGCGCCAGCAGCCGTCATCGGTGGCCAGCCGGGCCAACGCGGCGCCGCTGTCGGCCGCGCGCAGCAGGCCACGGCTGCCCTGCCAGGCGTCGTTGGCGGCGCCGCGCCGCGCCAGGGCCAGCGTGCGCAGGCGCCGCGCGGTGAGGGGCGAAGCCTGCAGCGCCGCGCGCTCGCCGGCGCTCAGCGGCCGGCTGCCGTCGAGCGCCGCACCAAGCACGGCGTCGTCCAGCATCAGGCGGTCGCCCTCGCGCGGCGCCAGCAGCAGCCGTTCGCGCACGCGCGTATCGAAATCGCCCTTCGTCTTCATGTGCTTCTCCCATTCGGTAGTTCGGCGCTCAGCTTCGCAATCGCCGCGTCACGCCGCTTGCGCAGCGTCGGCAGCGAGACGGCGTCCAGCACCGCGAGCTGCGCCATCGTCGGCAGCGCGTTCGTCGCCGGGTCGCGCCAGGCGTCCGGATAGCTCTCGTCCTCGGGCCCCAGCAACTTCAGGTAGACGGCCAGGCGAACGGCCAGCGAGTCGCCCGCCAGCATGCGCGCGCTCCAGCTGCCCGGATCCTGGGCCGCGCCCGCCGCAACAACAAAGCCGGGGGGCAGTGAAACCGACTGCGCGCGCCGGGCGGCAAGCGGATCGTCGTCCTCCAGCGGCGGCGCGGGCTCCGCTGCGCCCTCGCCTGCGAATTCGCTCTCGCCTTTCAATTCTTCTTCGCGCGCCTCGAGGATCACATCGGGCCCCGGCGTGCTCGCCGCCTGCGACTCGCCCAGCACGCGCCAGTAGTCTTCCATCCACGCGGCCGAAGTGTCGGCGTCCTGCAGCCAGTCGCGGTCGCGGTTGGCCGAGAGGCTTTCGTATTCGCCGATCTCGGCCAGCATCTCGCCGATCTTGAGGGCGTTTTCCTTCAGGCTGTCGAAGCGCTTCGAGCGCGTGTGCAGGGGCCCGGGCGCGCCGTTGAACCGTTCCCGGGTCGCGCTCCAGCGCAAGATCCATTCGGGACGGCAGCCGGCGATCGAAGTCAGCTGGCGCACCTCGATCGGCAGCGCGTCCGTCAAGGGGCGGCCGAGGATGGCGCCAACCTGCTCGCGGTGCTCGCGCCAGGCGGCGAACAGGCGCGCGATCTCGCCGTAGGCCGTGTCGAGCATGCGGTAGGCGTAGATGCGGTTCGGGCTGCACGGGCGGCCGCAGGCAGCCTGGTAGTTGTCGGCGTCGACCTTGTCGCGCAGGACGGCGAACATGTCGTTGAGCTTCTTGCGCAGCAGCGCCTCGCCGCCGGGCTGGCGCCAGAAGAACGGCGCGCGCGCATGCTCGGCTTCGACGGCGCTGCGAAACGCCTCGAAGTCGGTGGGACGCGCCGCCAGTTCATAGGCCAGCAGCAGGGCCAGCTCGGCGACGCTGTCGCCATAGCTGTTGGCGGCCGCTTGCCCGCGCGCGCCGCGGCTGGCCGCATGCAGGCGTCCGGCCAGCAGGTCGACATAAGCGGCCAGCGCCTCGCCGCCTGGCGCGGGCGGGAGCAGTTCGGCAGGATCGCCGTGCGCAAAGGCCTCGAGCGAGCACGCGCCGAGCAGCTTACGCACCTGTTCCCAGCCCGGCTCCTGATACCGGGTTCCCGGCAAACGCATACCTTCCTCTTGTGTGATGGCGTATCCGCCAGATAAGGGATTTTGTAAATCATGCCACAGAAACACAAGATCGAGGCGCGCTGGAGAGGCTCAGTCCCCTCTCTGTTCGGCCTTTTGGGCCAGGCTGCGCAGCAGCGCCGCCACCACCGGCGCCGCGTGTTCGCCGCCGGTCGCGCCCGAGCGGCTCACAAACACGGCAAAGGCGAGGCGCCGGCTCTGGCCGGGAAGGCTGCTTGGCTCCAGCCAGCCGGTGAACCAGACGGTCGCCCCTCCGTCCTCGCCCGTCGGCGCGGTGCCGGTCTTGCCGTGCAGGCCGGCGCGGAGCCGATCGAACTCCGGGCCGCGGAATACGCTGGCCGCCGTGCCGTGGGTGACGACGCCGTGCAGGCCGGCGCGGATGCGGTCGAGGCGCACGCCCAGCGGCGCGCCCGGCTGGGCGTGGGCGTCGCGTCCGTCGAGCGCCAGCAGCAGGCGCGGCGCGATCGCCCTGCCCTCGCCCACCGCGCCGGCCGCCAGCGCCATGTGCAGGGGCGTGGCCTGCATGCGCAGGCCGATCGCCATCTGGCGCAGTTCATGGCGCGTGCCGACCGGGTCGAAGCCGGCGACGCCCGCCTGCAGCGCGTCCCAGTGGCGCCACTCGTAGTCAGGCGGCAGCAGGCCGCCGTCGAGCTTCAGCGGCCGCTCGAAGCCGAGGCGGCGCGCCATGTCGGCAATCGGGCGTACCCCGAGCAGGGCCGTGTCGTCCAGGGCGCGCAGGCTGGGCACGCCGCCCTGGGCCTGGCCGAGCAGGCTGGCGTCCGATAGTTCGGCGCTCCAGGCGAACCAGGTATTGAGGCTGTAGGCCAGCGCTTCGGACAGGCCCAGGCGGCCGTCCTGGGCGCGGCGGTCGAGCCTTCCTTCGCGGAAGTTGGTGATGCGCGCGCCGCCGCCCGCATGCGGGTACGAGGGCGCATCGGTACGGAAGGCGAAGCCGCGCGCCGCGGCCAGGGCGTCCATCCCGGCCAGCGGCATGCCGCCAAGCAGCGCCTCCAGGCGCGGATCGCGCTGGGCCGCCAGCTCCAGGCCGAGCGCGCTGACGATCTTGAAGGTCGAGCCGGGACTGCGCTCGGCGCCGCCGTCGTGCTGCAGCGCTGCCTGGCGCAAGGGGCTGCGCGCCGGATCGACCCGGTCGAAGTCGCGCAGCTCGCTCCACTCGGCCTGCGACGCCGCATTGTCCGCATTCGCGCTGGCGGCGGCCAGGATGTCGCCGTTGCCGGTGTCGAGCAGCACCAGGCCCGCCTGGCGACCGCCTGGCGCCGCCGCGCCGCCCTGGCAGCGCGCGCCATCCCAGGTACCGCGGCGCATGCCGACGCAATCGAGCACGGCGTCGGCCAGCTGCTGCAGCCCGAGGTCGAGCGTGAGCGTGGCCGCATGCGGGCGTCCGCTCGGCGACGGCAGGCGTGCCAGCATGCCGGCCACGCTGCCCGCATGATCCGGATTCAGGCCGAGCAGCGTGGCCAGGCCGGCCGCGCGCGCGGCCGTGCCGGCGCTGCCGGCTTCCCACAGCGGCGCGCCATGGCGGTCGGCCAGGCGCACCGGAACCGGCGGCGCCGGCACGGCGCGCTGCGGCCGGGGCAGCGCCTGCCAGGCCAGGCGTCCATCCTTCACGCGCAGGTGGCGATAGGCCGCGTCGCCATTGCCGCTCATGGCGGCCAGGTCGAGCGGCGCCACGCTGATGACGACTTCGCGCGCGCCGCGCTGGGGCGCCAGCACCAGTTCGCGCACATCGTCGCGCTGGCGGCAGGCGCGCCCGCCGCAGGCGGGATGGGTGGCCAGCGGCGCCGCGCCGGCGATGGCGCCGACCCGCCCCGCCACCATCAACTCGATGCGTTCGTCGCCGCTGGCGGGGCGCGCCAGGCTCAGGACGAGCCGCGCCGTCGCTGCGCCGTCCGGCCACTCGGCCACGCGCCGCCACGGCGCCCAACCCTGCGGCAGGCGGTCGAACAGGCGCGCCGCGCCGAGCGGCATGGCCTCGGCCGTGGCCGCTGCGGCCGGGCCGGCATAGGCCTGCCAGGAAGCGGCATCAGCGCCCGGACGCAGGCGCCAGGCCAGCAGGCGCCGTTCGCCGTTGAAGACGCGCACTTGCTCGCGCACGAAGGCGCCGTCGGCGCGGCCGTGCAGGCGCGCCAGCAGGCGCAGTCCGGCCTCGTCGAGCACGACCTTGTTCCAGGCGTGCAGGTCGCCCGTGCGCTGGGACGGATCGGCGGCGCGCCACTGGGCCAGGTCGCGCGGCGCCAGCCGGATCATGCCGTCCGCGCCGAGGCGCAGCATGCCGCGCGCCAGCAGGCTGTCGAACAGGGCGCCGTCCTCCAGCGCGGCGGGCGCCGCCGCCGGGACGCGGTAGTCGCCCGGCGCCAGCCGCAGCTCAAGCGCCGCGCCGCGCTCGGGGTAGGCGCCGACGATGGCGCTCGTTGCTGCGCCTGGTGCCGCATCCGGCGCCGCGTCGTGGCGCGTCAGCACCAGTTCGCCGGCCTGCGGGCAGGCGGCGCTGGCGCGGCGCGCGACACGCAGCGCGGCCGCTTCGCCCCATACCAGCCAGCCCGCGCCGCCCAGCGCGACCGCACCGCGTTCGCCGCGTGCGATGGCGCCGGCGCTGGCGTCGCCGATCCAGCGCGCCGCCTGTCCATGCCAGGCCAGCTGCAGCGGTGCGCCGAGCCGGCCGCCGATGTCGACCCGCGGCATCGGCGCGCCGCTCAGCACAAGGTTCCTCAGCGTGACCGGATTCGCGGCGAATTCGTTGCGCGCAGCCCAGCCCGCGATTTCCGAAAACGGGTAGCCGATGCGCAGCGGCGCCAGGCGCCCGCCGCTGCCGGCCAGCGCCTGGCTGCACAGGTCGATCACGACCGGCCGCGCGGCGCGCATGCGCGCCAGCACCAGCAGGGCGCCGCCCGGCTGGGCCGTCAGCGTGACGCCCGCCTGCGCCGGCACGCTGAAGGCGATGCCGGGCAGCGCCGGCTGCAGGGAGGCCAGCGAACGCACCGGGCCGGATCCGGCATCGGCGCGGCTGCCGGCCGCCGCGCCGAGCGCACGCGCGTGGAAGGCGATCAGCAGCGCGCCGCCGGCGGCCAGGCAGAGCGCGCACAGCACCACCCAGACGCGCAACGAGAGGTCGAGCGAAAAACGCGGCAACGCGGGCGCGCCGGCCGCAGGCCGCGGTTTGGCCGCGCGCAGGTTGCGCGCGCGGCGCCAGTCCCTGTGGCTTCCAGCCAATCCCGCAGCCCATCCGGCCACCACCGTGGCGAACATTCCTCCCATCTTCCCTCCGTGTCGGCCGACCCTGGCCGCTTCTGGGCAAGCCTAGCGGGGGGAAGCGAAAAGCGCGCCGTTAGCGCCGGGTTCGGCGACGTTGACGGCAGCGCATCGGTCGCGCTTTTGTGCAGGCCATCCCGCTTTTCATGCGACTCGTCGCAATCCGGTGGTGTTCGAAAGAGGGCGTGGCTAGAGTGGACACATCGAAACCCCACCCGCAAGGAGACAGACCGTGAACATCGCCAAGCACATGGAAGCCGTTTTCGTCGTTGCCCTCGCCGCCGCCGCGTCGGCCAGCTTCCTCAGCGGCCCGCTGCCGCAAGCGCAGGCCAAGGCCCGCCCGGCCGCCATCCTCGATTCGAGCATCGCCACCGAAACGAAAATGGCCGTCGTCGTCGTGAAAGGCAAGCGTCCCGCCGCCGAACAGCCGACCGTGCTGGCCGCCCGCGGCACCGGGAGCCGGATTTGAGCGTCCCTGCGCGCCGGGCCGCTTCTTGACGGGCGCCCGGCTCGTTCCCTGACACCCTCCCGCCCCGCCCTTCCCGCTCAGTCCTTCCTGCCCTTCCGCCCCGCCTGTTGCAGCCGAGCTGCAGCAATCTGTTTCAGTTGTAAGCAGGTGCGTCAAACGCCCCATTTCGATCAGCCGGTTGATATATTGAATCATCCGCTTTTGGAGATGGAGAACGACATGAAATCCAGCCTGACCCTTGCCACCCTGATCGCCATCGGCGCCGCTGCTTATGCACCGCTGCCGTCGACGGCGCAGAACGTCGAACTCTACATCGGCTCGGCCCCGCCGGCCCCGATGTACGAACGCGCCCCCGCCGTGCGCCGCGGCTACGTCTGGTCGCCAGGGTACTGGGACTGGCGCGGTCACCGCCACTACTGGGTGCCGGGCACCTATATCGCCGAGCGCCCCGGCTATATCTACGCGCCTCCCGCCTGGCACCAGCGCGGCGGCCGCTGGTACATGCAGCAGGGCGGATGGTCGCCGCGCGGTGGCGAGCGCTACTACGGCGGCGGCTACGGCGGGCGCGACGGCTACCGCGACGGCTACCATCGCGACCGCGACCGCGACGGCATGCCCGACCGTTACGAGCGCCGTTCCTATGGCCGCGACACGGATCGCGACGGCGTGCCGAACCGCTACGACCGCGACCTCGACAACGACGGCGTCTCGAACCGCCGCGACCGCGACCGCGATGGCGACGGCCGTCCGAATCACTACGACAGCCGTCCGGACAACCCCTACCGCCGCTGATCGGCGGCAGTACCTGGAAAGCGCCCCGCGGGGCGCTTTTTTTCATGGCGCGGCCCGTCGCCGCGCCGGGGCCTGCCATGCCGGCCGCATCGAAACCGGTTATGCTGGCGCCATGACCGAACTCGACTGCTTACAAGGCGCCGCCAACCGCGGCGAACTGGCCGCCAGCCGCAAGCTTGCCGTGCGCACCGGACTGTCGCCCGAAGACGCGCTGCGCGCCACGCTGACGGCGTCCGCCGGCGCGGCCGGCCTGGCCGCCCTGCTCGACGCGCGCGCCGCCTTGCGCGCCGGGGAGACGGCGCGCGCGCTGGCCAGGCAGGCGGCGCGCACGGCCGCCGCGGCGCGCCGCCGTGTCCGCCACGAGGGCGCGCCCACTGCATGGCGCGCCTGGTTCGACGGTTCGGCCCGCCCCAATCCGGGCCACTGCGGCATCGGCGCCCGCCTGCTCGGGCCGGATGGCCAGCTGGTCGAGCTCTCGCGGCCAGCCGGTTATGGCAACAGCAGCGAAGCGGAATACCTGGCCCTGATCGCCGTGCTCGAGGCCGCGCTCGCGCAGGACGCGCGCGAACTGACGGTGTATGGCGACAGCCGCGTCGTCATCGACGACGTCGCCGCGCCGCCGCAGGCCGGTGCGCCCAGCCTGCAGCCTTACCGCGCCCGCGTGCATGCGCTGCTGGCGCGGCTGCCGGGCGCCGCCCTGCGCTGGGTGCCGCGCCACAAGAACCGCGAGGCCGACGCGCTGTCGCAGCGCGCCAGCCTGTCCCCCTGCATGGAGCCCGATGCTTCCCTCGTCGCCTGAATTGAACGGCTGGCGCGTGCGCCTCGCCACGCTCGCCGCCGCGGCCGCGGGCAGCGACGGCGCCCACGACGCCAGCCATCTGGAGCGCGTCTGGCGCAGCGCCCAGGCCCTGCTCGTCCACCATCCCGAGGCCGACGCCCTGGTCGTGCTGGCCGCCTGCTACCTGCACGACCTGGTCAACCTGCCGAAAGACCATCCAGAGCGCACCCAGGCCTCGCGCCGTTCGGCCCGGCTGGCCCGCACCGAACTAGCGCGGCTGGGCTTTCCGCCCGAGCGCATCGACGCGGTCGCGCACGCGATCGAGGCGCACAGCTTCTCGGCCGCGATTCCACCGGCGACGCTGGAAGCGAAGATCGTCCAGGATGCCGACCGGCTCGACGCCCTCGGCGCCGTCGGCCTGGCGCGCATGTTTCATGTTTCCGGACAGCTAGGACGACCGCTGGCCCATCCGTCCGATCCGCTGGCCGCGAATCGTCCCCTCGACGACGGCGCCTGGACGCTCGACCACATCGCCGTCAAGCTGGCGCGGCTACCCGGCATGATGCAGCTCGAGGCGGGGCGCGCGCTGGCCGAGACCCGCCTGGCAGCGCTGCTTACATTCCGCAGCGCGTTTGAGGACGAATGGCTGGGGACGGCGCCCTGACGTGGCTACCGCGTCGCCGTAAGCGATGGCGCTTCACATCTACAATTTACTGTCGGAAATTTTTACAGTTGCCAGTGCGTATCTAAACTGCATTTACGCAACTGTTTGATTTATATCAATTCTTTCCAGCTGGCACGGTTGTTGCTCATCAGTACTCAGTTTCATTACCATTGAATCACTTACTGAAAGAGAACAAGAATGAACTTCATGAAGAAACTTGGCTGCGCAGCAGCAGTCTCCCTCGCCGCCGGCACCGTTCAGGCAGCGCCAGTCATGAACAACTGGACCTTCGACGTCAACGGCAGCGCCGCCGGCGGCGCCATCCCTGTCCGCGAATACCTGGACGTCAACGGGAATGCCTTCATCAACATCACCCGTACGGGCGGTACTTCGTTCTCCTTCACCGAACACGCCGTGTTCAACGTGCGCCAGAATGACAGCAATGGCACTTCGTTCCACGATGTGTTCCCTGGCAACTATATCAGCGCCACCTTCGAAGCGACCGGCACGGGCAACTTCAGCGGCCAGTTCAGCTTCACCGGCGGCAGCATCAAGATGTACCACAACACCGTGAACCAGTACGGCACCGCCGGCAGCTCGACCGAGTACTTCGGCGCCAACACCGGTACGCTGATCGGCACCTTCAGCCTGCTGCCAGGTGGCGGCGGCCGTGTCGATGCATCGGGCGACCCGACCAACAACGGCAACGTGAGCATCTTCGCCAGCGCCGGCAAAGGCACCCTGGCAGCCGGTTACTTCTTCACCGACAAGGGCGTCGACATGTCGACCCTGAACAACACCGCCTACGCCTTCACCAACGCCAACACCATCGGCTCGCCAGCTTCGCTGCTGGTCAACGAAGTGGCGTGCCAGTTTGCCGGCTTCACCGGCAACGGCTGCAACGGCGAAGCCTACACCAACGCACCAGGCGACTACTTCTTCGTCGGCAACAACGGCCAGTTCAAGTTCAACGAAGTGCCGGAGCCGACCTCGGTCGCCCTGTTCGGTATCGCCCTGTTCGGTATCGGCGCCATGCGTCGCCGCGTGAAGTAATCTTCACAAGCCTCGAGCAAGACAATAGCCTGGTTCGCCAGGCTATTTTTTTGCCTGCCTTTCAGCGCTCGCCCCATGCCTGACCACGTCATCGCCGCCGTCCTCGTCGCCGCCCTCCTGCACGCGGGATGGAACACGCTGGTCAAGGCCCATGGCGGCGCCAGCGCCACCATCCTCGTGGCCACCGAAGCCGGGCTGCTGTGCGCTTGCGCCCTGCCTTTCGTGGCCGCACCCGCGCCGGCCAGCTGGCCCTTCATCGGCGCCTCGGCCCTGGCGCAAACGCTGTATTACTTCCTCCTGATCGCGACCTATCGCAGCGGCGAACTCAGTCACGCCTATCCGCTCATGCGCGGCGTGGCGCCGCTGATCGTTGCGCTATGCGGGCATCTGGCAGGCGAGGATCTGAAGACGGGCCAGTGGCTGGCCGTGGGCCTGATCTGCGGCGGCGTGCTGGCCATGTGCGCCGACGCCGCGCGCCATGGCCGGGCAGGCCGCCGCACCACCTTGCTGGCGCTGGCCACGGCCGGCGTGATCGCGCTCTACACGCTGGTTGACGGCGCCGGCGTGCGCCGATCCGGCGCGCCGGCCAGCTATACGATGTGGATTTTCTTGCTGACCGCGCTCAGCGTGCTGGCGCTGGGCTGGCGCGGCCGACGCGCAGACTTGCTGGCGTTCGCGCGCCGCCATCCGGTCAGCGTGTTCGGTGGCGGGCTGTTGAGCGTGGGCTCGTATGGCATCGCGCTGTGGGCGATGACGCGCGCGCCGGTGGCGGCTGTGGCCGCCCTGCGCGAAACCTCGATCCTGTTCGCGACCCTGATCGCGGCGCTGCTGCTGCGCGAACGGGTCGGCCCGGCGCGCCTGCTGGCGGCCGGGCTGATCGCCGGCGGCGCTTGCGCGATGCGCCTGGCCTGAAGCCTGTTTAGAACTTCAGCTCCAGCGTCGCGCGCAGGCTCGGGCCCTGTTCCAGGCGGGCGTTGCGCACCACCAGGCCGCGCCCCGGCTCGAAGAAGCTGCCGCTGTTGATGAAGTCCTGGCCGAGCAGGTTCGACAGCGCGACGCGCAGCTGCTGCTTCGGCGTGAACTTGTAGAGCGCATACGCTTCAAGTTCGCGCCGTGGCGCCAGAAAAGCCGTCTGGCGCTCGGAGATGCGCACCGTCCCGCCTTGCCGGTAAGCGAAGCTGGCGCCGGTGGACAGGGCCGCCAGCTTGTAGTCGATGCCGAAATTGGCCGACAGCGGCGTCTGGCCGTCGAGACGGTTGTCCGGGCCCGGCACGCCGTCGACCTTCGACCAGTTGGCACTGACGCTGGCGCGCAGGTCGATCGCCGGCGCGTCCTTCATCACGGCCTTGAGCGGAAACTTGGTTTCGATTTCCAGGCCGCGCGTGATGGCGCGCCCGGCGTTCATCGGCATCGCCACCCAGCGCGCACCGTCGAAGTCGACCATGTTGCGGATATAGCCGTCGATGCGGCGCATCGAGCCGCTGATCGAGAGCAGCGCACCTTCGGCCCAGTAGCGCTCGTAGGAGGCGTCGAAGCCGAGCGCCAGCTCCGGCTGCAGATCCGGGTTGCCGGCGAAGTCGGGATCGGTCGAGCGGTTGTCGATCGAGGTCTGGCGGCGCGGGATCAGCTGCTGGAAGCTCGGCGCCTTGTAGGTGCGGGTGACGGCGAAGCGCAGCTGGTCGCCCTTCGTGTCCGGAATCTTGAACAGGGTCTGCATCACCGGGCTCCAGACGTTCGAACTGGAACGGCCGGTCTCGAACGTATTGCCGCTGGTGCGGGTGCGGATGCCTTCCCAGCGCGCGCCCAGGTAGACCGACCAGCGCGGCGTCAGGTTCCATTCGTCCTGGGCATACACGGCCAGGCGCGTGACCCGCGATTCCGAGGTCTCGCCGTCGGGCAGCGCAGGCAACAGCAGGCGCCCGGCCTCGGATTCCTCGCGGCTGTCCTCGCGCACCGACCAGCCGGCATCCCAGCCCATGGCCAGCGCGTGATCCTTCATGATGGTCTTGCTGAACTTGCCGACCGTAGTGGTGCCGACTTCCTCGGCTTCCAGGTGCACCAGGTTGTCGACTGCGCGCGGCGCGCCGGCCGGCGTGGTGCGCCGGTTGTCGGTCGTGTTCTGGCCGCCGATTACGCTCGCCTTGACGTCGAGCTTGGCGCCGTCGGCCAGCTTGTGCACCCAGTTCAGTTCCGTGCGCACGACGTCGTTGTCCGAGCGCAGCGCCGCGTCGAGAACCGGGTAAGGCGCCGGCGCGCCCAGGCTGGTGCTGCTCGTTTCGCGGTTGCGGTTGCGGAAGCGCGCCGAGTTGACGAAGCTCTGCGAGGTCAGGGTGTCGCCGTTCTCCAGCGTCCAGTTCAGGCGCGGGGCCAGGTTGAACAGGTTGAAGCGGGCATTCTCGTCCACTTCCGTGCGCCGCACCAGGTTCGGGGTGCCGGCCAGGTCGTAGCCCTCTTCCAGGCTCCTTCCGTCCCGCTCGAACTGTTCGTACATGGCGCTGGCGGCGACCGAGTACGACATCTTGCCGAGTTTGTCGGAAAGCTGCAGGTTGGCCGTCGGGCCGCTGAAGCCGCTGCCGGCGCGCGCGCCGATCTTGAATTCGCGCTGGCCGCTGCGCACGGTTTTCTTGAGCACGATGTTGACGGTGCCGGCCACCGACTGCGTCGAGAACTCGGCGCTTGCCGCGCGCAGCACCTCGATGCGCTCGATCACGTCGGGCGAGAGCGAATCGAGCGTGAAGCCGTTGGGGGCGCGCTCGCCATTGATCAGGATCTGCGTATAGCCGGCGCCCAGGCCGCGCATGCGGATCTCGGCATTGCGCCCGTTCGGGCTGTTGACGGTGATGCCGGGCACCCGCTTGAGCACGTCGGCGACATTGGTATCGCCGTATTTCATGATCTCTTCCTGCCCGACCACGATCTTGGTCGCGGTGTCGTCGCGGCGCGGGTCGTAGCTTTCGGTGGTGCCGCGTACCTCGACCTTCTGCATTTTCTGCTCGGCGGCCGACTCGGTTTTTACCGGCGCGGCTTTCGGGGCGGCGGACGCGGTGTCCTGGGCGGATGCGGGAAAGGCGGCGGCCAGCGCGGCGGCCAGCAGGGTCAAACGGATCGGCGAGAGCATATACATATCGGAATACCAAGTTTATGAGTACGCATTGTCCTTTAGTTCATCCACATTTAGATGCTTCGGAGAATATATTTTCGATATGCATGTATTTTTGGCGCCGCTACTGCCCCAGTGCTACCCGGCTGGCGCGCCCGCTGTGGACGATGCGCTACACTGCACTTGGGCGCGGCCGCTTAAAACAATGATATGCACCGGCACGCCCCTTATTTATAATTCGCCATCATCACAAGTAATAAAGGGCTGCCATCGTGTCCGACCGCTTCAAAGTACTGCCGCAATATGTCCTGCCCAAGCAGGCGCTGACCTCCTTCGCCGGCCGCGTCGCCGGCCATCGCGGAGGCAAGGTGACGACCCGCCTGATCCGCTGGTTCGTCGGCAAGTACGGCGTCAACATGGAAGAGGCGCTCAACTCAGACATCGCCAGCTACCCGAGCTTCAACGAGTTCTTCACCCGTCCCTTGAAGGATGGCGTGCGGCCGCTGGCCAATGCCGATTTCGTCTGCCCGGTGGACGGCGCGATCAGCCAGTTCGGCGCGATCGACGACCACCATATCCTGCAGGCCAAGGGCCACCGCTTCACCACCACCCAGCTGGTCGGCGGCGACGCCACGCTCGGCGCCCTGTTCCAGCATGGCGCCTTCGCCAACCTCTACCTGAGCCCGAAGGATTACCACCGCCTGCACATGCCCTGCGACGGCCGCCTGACGCGCATGATCTACGTGCCGGGAGCCCTGTTCTCGGTGAACCCGACCACGGCGCGCGGCGTGCCCGGCCTGTTCGCGCGCAACGAGCGCGTGGTGTGCGTGTTCGAGTCCGAAGAGTTCGGCACCTTCGTCATGGTGCTGGTCGGCGCGACCATCGTCGGCAGCATGGCCACACCCTGGCACGGCGTGGTCAACCCGCAGCGCACTGGACGCATCTCGGAGTGGACGTATGAAGCGTCGCCGGTGGTGCTGAAAAAAGGCGAAGAGATGGGCCGCTTCCTGCTCGGCTCTACGGTCGTCATGCTGTTCAAGGAAAAGACGATCGCCTTCAATCCGGACTGGGCGCCGGAGCGCAAGGTGCGCCTGGGCGAGATGATGGGCAACCGGCCGGCCTGAGTCCGCCAATCCTCCCGATGCGCATTCGCGCCGTCGCCGCCGGCGAGGAGCTGATGCTGCTGGCCGTGTTCCAGTCCTCGGTGCGTGGCCTGGCCTGCACCTATTATTCGCCCGCACAGATCGACGCCTGGTCGCCGCCGGAGCCCGACGCCGCGTTCCGCCGGCAATGGGTGGAACGCATCCGCGCCAACCGT
Organism: Massilia sp. Leaf139; assembly: GCF_001424165.1. Lineage (GTDB taxonomy): Bacteria > Pseudomonadota > Gammaproteobacteria > Burkholderiales > Burkholderiaceae_D > Telluria. The sequence goes on along the minus strand of NZ_LMOJ01000022.1, from coordinate 571,915 downwards.
CCCTGGGTGGCCGAGATCGACGGTCGACTAGCCGGCTTCGCGGACGTCCAGCCCTCGGGCTATATCGATCAGTTCTTCGTCGCGCCGGAATACGCCGGCCAGGGCGTCGGCGCGACGCTGATGCGCCAGCTGCACGCGGTCGCGCGTGGTGCCGGCGCCTCCTCGCTGTTCGCCGATGTGAGCCTGGCCGCCCAGCCGTTCTTCGCACGCTGGGGCTTTGCCGTGGAAAGCGAGGGACTGCCGGTGGTGCGCGGGGTCGCGCTGCGCAACGCGCGCATGCGCAAGGCGCTGGTGGCGAGCGCCTAGCGGGCTGCCCGATATTGTTCCGGCAAGAAATTCGTGGGAAGATGCCCCGATCATTCCTTCGAAAGCCATCCATGGACGACGCGCGCTCCGCCTCTGTGTTCACCTCTGACGACTTCCAGGCCGAGATGCGCTACGCCTACCGCGGCGGCGGCCCCGGCGCGCTGGTCTCGGGCTCGGTCTGGTGCGTGGCGGGCTGCGTCTGCCTGGCCGGTTCGCTCCAGCAGGCGATCTGGGCGCTTTTCATCGGCGGCATGCTGATCCATCCGCTGTCGGTGCTGCTGCTGAAACTCCTCGGCCGTCCCGGCACGCAGTCGCGCGGCAATCCCTACGGCGCGCTGGCGATCGCCTCGACCATCTGGATGATCCTGATGCTGCCGCTGGCCTATGGCGTGGCGCTGTGGCGCATCGAGCTGTTCTTCCCCGCCATGCTGCTCGTGATCGGCGGGCGCTACCTCGTCTTTTCGACCATCTACGGCATGCGCCTGTACTGGGCCTTCGGCGCGGCGCTGGCCCTGTTCGGCTGGGCGCTGTCGGTGGCCCACGGCGCGCCGGCGCTCGGCGCCTTCGGCGGCGCGGCGATCGAGGCCGTGTTCGGGATCGCGCTGCTCGTGGCTGAAGGGCGCCATTCGGACATGGATTAGCCGGCGCCCTTCCCCGCGATGGCTGCCAGCGAACCCGCGATGATCGCACGCATCACGGGATCGCCCGTGCGCTCGAGTCTGGCCTTCAGCAGCGGCACGGCGCTTGCCGCCGGGCGGCCGATGTTCCCCAGTTCGGTCACGGCGTGGTCGCCCAGTACCGGGTGCGCGAGCAGTTTGCTCAGGATGGGGACGCTTTGCGCCGGCTCGGCGATCGCCGCCAGCGCGCGCAGGGCGGCCATCCCCAGCATGGCGTCGCCGCTCGCCTTGGCCTGTTCGATGGCGGCCAGGGCGCCCGGCAGCGCGGCGCGGGCTTCGCTGCGGGCCTCGGCCAGGGCGAACAGCACCGAAATGGTGTCGTCCCGGCTCAGCTTTTCCTGGCGGCCTTCCAGCATCGCCGTCAGGTGCGGCACGACGAGCCGGGGCTCGAATTTCCACAGCTTGCCGAGCGCGCCCAGCGCGGAATCGCGGTGAGCAGGCTCGCGCGATTTTTCGATCAGGAAGGGAATCGCCGGCCGGGCCGCGGGGCCGAGCGACGCCAGCGCGCCATATAACTGCTGGAACTGAACGACCAAGGCCGGCGGCCGGTCGCGGATGCGGCTCATCAGCGCCGGCAGGGCCGCATGCGCCCGCGGCCCCAGTGCGGTCACGATCTCCACGGCCTGATAGAGATGATCGTCGTCCATGCCGAGCAGGCGCACGGCCACCGGCACGGCTGGTTCGCCGCGCTTGATCAAGGCGATCATCGCGCATTGATGCTCCGGCCACGACGAAGCGCCGAGGATCGTCGCCTCCAGCGCCGCGGTCGTCACGGCATCGCTTGCCAGCGCACACACGGGCGGCGGCGGCGGGGTAAAGGCGAGGCCTGGCAGCGGCAGGCCGGCGGCCAGCAGCGATGCGGTCAGGAGAAGGCGGCGTGCGCTTGGCGGCATGTCTTGTCTTTCGTCGAGGATCGGGATGCTTCCGGCATCATACGGGGAAACCGGCGGCCCGGATATCACCCCGCCACTTCCCGCTCGGCCGCCTCCCGGTAGCGCGCAACGACCTCGCTGAAGGCAGCCGGCCGGCCGTACAGCCAGCCCTGCGCGTACTGGACACCCTGCATGGCGAGGAAATCGGCCTGCTCGCGCCGCTCCACGCCTTCGGCGATCATGCGCAGGCCCATCGTGCGCGCCATCGCGATGATGTGGCCAACCACCTGGCTGGTCGGCGCCCGGGTGCCGATCGCCTCGATGAAGGAGCGGTCGATCTTGAGGAAGTCGAGCGCCAGCGATTCGAGATACGAGAGGCTCGAGTAGCCCGTGCCGAAATCGTCGATGGCGATCTCCAGGCGGCGCATGCGCAGCGCCGCGATGACGGGCTGCGCCGCGTCCATGTCGAGGAAACCGCGCTCCGTGATTTCGAGGATGATGTTCGACGCACGCGCGCCGCTGCGCGCCATGAAGCCGTCGAGCGCCTCGTCGATGGCGCCGGTGAGCAGATCCGCCGCCGACAGGTTCAAGGCGATGTGGAAATCGGGGTGCTCGGCCAGGAAGCGGCCGACGTCGGCTTCGACCAGCTGCAGCACGCGCCGCGTCAGCTGGGGCATCAGGCCGGACTGCTCGGCGACGGGGATGAAGATGTCGGGGCCGACCAGTTCGCCGGTCGCGCGGCGCCAGCGCAGCAGGGCCTCGACGCCGACGCAGCGGCCGCTGTCGAGCGCCACGATCGGCTGGTACTGCAGGAAGAACTCGCCGCGGCGCAGCGCGTGGCGCAGCGCGCCGGCCAGCGAACGCTGCTGCTTGGCCAGCAGCCCGATGGCGGCGGCGAGCGCCAGTCCGGCGACGACGCCGGCGGGCACCAGGCGCGCGCCGATGGCCCGTGCGCGCTCGTCCACGTAAGCCAGCGGGATCGCGGCGGCCGCGGCGATCTCGTAGTGGATCGATCGCACGACAGCCACCAGATACCCGCCGTCGGCGAAGCTCGCCTGGGTGGCGCCGCCGAGTCTCGACACCCAGGCGCGCCTGGCCTCGCCGCGCGCGAGATCCGGCGCCCGGTGCAGCGGCTGATCCAGCTGGAACACCCCCAGCCCTACCCCGGGGATGCCGGTCGATGTATCGAGCGGAAGATCGCGGTGGATCAGCACCGCATAGCGGCCGAGCTGAAGCGCGATCAGCGGACTTTTGCCGGGTTCTCCCAGCGGAACGTCGAGATAGATAGCGACGCCGCGCGAAGTGCGGAAGGCTTCCGGGCCGAGATCGAACACGAAGGCTCCCATCGACGAACACAGCATGCGGCCCGCGCCGACATGACCGACCGCCTGCAGATATGTCGAGGTCAGGTCGAGTTCGCGCATCAGCGTCAGCTCCACAGGCGAGCACGGCGGATGTCCGGCCTGTTCCAGCAGCCCGATCGCGCGCTGCGCCTGCCGGCTGGTCTCGTCGGAGCGGTGCAGCACATCGAGAGCATAGCCCAGCGCCAGCTCCGCCGCCGCCTCCCGCGCCTGGCGCCGCGACTCGTGCCAGGCCAACGCGGGCATCGCCACGCCGACGACGAGGGCGCACAGTACGGTCAAGCCGAGCAGCAATCGTCTACGCATGGCAGTCGGACAAACGCGAAGGGTTGGCCCGCGGCTATGCGTGGCGGGTGTCCTGACAGGCTAAACCCGCCACGGAAGTCTGTCCACTCTCTTGTCGCGTTCGGCGTTAGCGGGAGTGCGCGTGCGCGGCCACGCGCTCGGACAGGCGCCCGACGAAGCCGGCGAAATCGACCAGGGTGTGCGCCACGTCCACGGGCGCGTGGTCATGAAGGCGTATGCGGCATACCGTATCGTCCTCGCCGCTGACCACCTCGAGGCCGGCAATGTCCTCGTAGCGGATGGTGCGCGTGCGCAGCGAGCCGATGTGCATGGCGCCGTCCGCCAGCACGACCCGGTAGCGCCACTGGCGCCAGGCGAACAGCAGCGCGACCAGGGCCGCGCCGATCTCGATGGCGGCAACGCTCCAGTGCACGGACTCGTCGATCCGCTCGGGCGAGCCGATATTCAGCCAGGCATGCAGGGCCAGCACCTGGAAAGCCATCACGTACAGAAGGCACAGCGCCTGCCGTTTACGGAATACGACAGGTGCGGCGTCGGCCGGCGCAGCCGCGCGCGGCGCGGCCAGGCGCGCCTGCAAGGCGTCGCGCAGGCGCCGCTCCCGTTCGGCGAGAAAGACCATCAGGCCAAACAGCAGGGCCGCGCAGACGGCCAGCAGGATCAGGACTTGAGCATTCGACATCGATGGAGGCGGGTCGCCGGCCCGCGCAAAGGCAAAGGCGCAGTGTACGGGAACGACGACGGTGGCGACAAGGCGCGGCGTCAGGCCGCGCCCGCCCGCTCGCCGCAAAACATCTCGTCCATCATGTCGAGAAAGGCGCGCGTCTTGGCCGGCATCAGGCGCCGGCCCGGGAACACGGCCCAGCCGGTGGCGGGCGGCAGATCCCATTCCGGCAGCACGCGCACCAACTCTCCCTTCTTCACCAGCGGCGCCGCGAACAGTTCCGAGCTGGCGGCGATGCCGGCGCCGCTGCAGGCGATGCGCGCCAGCAGGTCGGGTGAATTGGCCGTCAGGCGCGCCGGCAGTTCGCGCTGCCAGCGCGTCTTGCCGCGCGTGAGGATCCAGGGTGCCGGCCCGCCGCCGCGGCTGAGGAGGCACAGCAAGTCGTGGCCGAGCAGGTCGTCGGGGTGCTCGGGCAGGCCGCGCACGGCGGTGTAGCAGGGCGAGGCGTACAGGCCGAAGCGCTGCAGGGTGACGCGACGCGCGGCCAGCGTCGCGTCGTCCGGCAGCTCGCCCATGCGGATGGCGATGTCGAAGTTTTCGGCGACCAGGTCGACCCGGCGCGGCGACAGGTCCAGCTCGACGCTCACCGCCGGATAGCGCGCAAGGAAGCGCCCGATCACCGCGCTCATGCCGAGGTTGGCGAAGTCGGCCGGCAGCGAGATGCGCAGGCGCCCGCTGGGCTCGGCCTGGCGGTGCTGGGCCAGGGCACCCGCGGCTTCGACTTCTTCCAGCACCTTGCGCGCGTGTTCGAGCAGGCTGGCGCCGAATTCCGTGACCATCAGTTTGCGCGTCGTGCGCTGCAGCAGGCGTTCGCCCAGGCGCGCTTCCAGCAGCGAGATGCGGCGCGAGACGGTGGACTTGGGCAGGTCGACGCGGGCGGCCGCCGCGCTAAAGCTGCCGGCCTCGACGATGCGGGCGAAGAGCAGCAGGTCGTTCGGTTCGACTTCCATGAGATTGTTCCACAAGCTGAATAATGTTATCCATTCTAGCGGCTTCTGGATTGATTTTGGAACTGCTAAAGTGGCTTCCATCGAAACACCGAACACCAAACACACTTACAAGGGACACACCATGAACATCCTCCAGATCACTTCCAGCCTGCGCGGTGCAGATTCCGAATCGACCCGCGTCACCAACAGCATCGTCGCCAAGCTGGTGGCTGCGAACCCGGGCGCGACCGTCGTCAGCCGCGACCTGGCGCGCGACCCGCATCCGCAGCTGGACGAAGCGGCGCTGGGCGCCCTGTTCACCCCGGCCGCGTCGCGCAGCGCCGAACAGGCGGCGCGCGTCGCCCTGGACGACGCCCTGATCGCCCAGGTGCAGGCCGCGGACGTGGTCGTGATCGGCGCGCCGATGTACAACTTCGGCATCCCGGTGCAGCTGAAAAGCTGGTTCGACGCGATCGCCCGTGCCGGCGTGACCTTCCGCTACACCGAGACTGGCCCGGAAGGCCTGCTGAAGGGTAAAAAAGTGTTCGTCGCCACCGCGCGCGGCGGCATCTATCCGGCCGAGGCGGATCCGCAAGTGCCCTTCGTGCGCATGCTGCTGAACTTCCTGGGCATGACGGATCACAGCTTCATCCACTCGCCGGCGCAGTCGATGGGCCCGGAAGCATCGGCCAAGGGCCGTGCCGAAGCCGACGCCACCATCGAGGCCGCGCTGGCCTGAATCGCTAACGCAGAGTTCGAGGAGAGGATCATGGACGCAGTAACGCAAGTAGCGCAGCAGATTCCGCAGGGAGAACGTGTCATCCGCCCGCGCGGCGTGGAGCGCGTGATCGGCGGCCAGTTCGTGATGGACGGCGCCGGCGTCAGGATCAACCGCGTGCTGACCAACACCCTGCAGCGCCGCCTCGATCCTTTCCTGATGCTCGACGCCTTCGGCAGCGACAAGCCCGGCGACTACATCGCCGGCTTTCCGGAGCACCCGCACCGCGGCTTCGAGACCGTCACCTACATGCTGCACGGGAGCATGCGCCACCGCGACAGCGCCGGCAACGAAGGCCTGATCACGGATGGCGGCGTGCAGTGGATGACGGCCGGGCGCGGGGTGATCCACTCCGAGATGCCGGAACAGACCGAAGGGCTGATGGAAGGCTTCCAGCTCTGGCTGAACCTGCCGGGGAAGGACAAGCTGTGCGCGCCCTGGTACCGCGACATCCCGAACGCCGAGCTGCCGCGCTTCACGCTCTATTCCGGCGCGGCCGTGCAGGTGATCGCCGGCAGCTCGCACGGTGTCGAGGGCGCCGTGCAGCGCGACGGTACGGCACCGATTTATCTCGACATCGCGCTGCCGGCAGGCGCCAGCTTCGAACAAACCCTGCCGGCCGGGCACAATGCCTTCATCTATGTATTCCGCGGCGAGGCGGTCGTCGGCGGCAAGGGCGTGCCGGCCACGCGCATGGCGATTTTCGACAATGCCGAAGGCGCCGATGGCGTCGTGATCAAGGCTTCCGCGCCGACCCGGCTGCTCTTGATCGCGGGCCGGCCCTTGAAGGAGCCGATCGCGCAGTACGGGCCCTTCGTGATGAATACCCAGGCCGAGCTGCAGCAGGCGGTCGACGATTTTCGCGCCGGGCGTTTCACGAACTAGTGTGTTGGATTGCGCCTTTGCGGTCGACCGATCGCGGAGGCGCGCTTGCGTTACACTGCCGGCATGCCACTCATGCCACTCTTCCTCGACCTGCTCTCGCGCGCCAGCCATGCACTCGGCTTCGAGACGGTCGACCGCTTTCCCGCCCATCACGCCTATGCGCGCACGCACTGGGATCGCGCCTATTTCGACATCGCGTCCGACCTGAAACCGGACGCCATCGAGCGCTCCCTGTGCGCTTCGATCGCCAACACGCCCTCGGTCTTCGCCCACATCGCCAACCCGACGCCGGCCATGCAGCGCACCCTGCTCGGCGTGATCGACACCCGCCTGCGCCGATCCTGCGGCGCGCCCTCGGATCTGGTGATGCTGCTGATCGAAGCCTACCGCAGTCCGTACACGCTGGAGGCGCGTCCGGGCCTGCGCGCGGCGATCGAGGCCACCCAGGGCCAGGACATGCGCGAACGCGTGCACGCGGTGCTGGCTTTTCTTGGCGCCATGCCGGCGGCCTTCGACGTCATCGATGTCGAGGCAAAGGATTGAACATCGACTGCGCGAGATTGCTCGGCACGTAGCGCGCGCGCAGCGCCATGAAGGGCGTCTCCACCAGGCGGTACAGGATCCACCCCGACAGCACGGAGATGGCCAGCAGCAGCGCGATCGCGAGCTTCGTCTGCGGGCCGTAGCCGAGTTCCTGCAAGGGCCCGGCCGCGACCGCGCAGGCGCCGCGGTGGGTCAGGTAGATGGCGTACGACCAGATGGCCAGGCGCCCGGCGCCGGGCACGCGCAGGTCGCGCAGCAGCGAACGCTGCGACAGCGCCGCCAGGATCAGGAGGCCGAAGCCCAGCGCCAGCAGCGGATAGCCGAAGACGGTGGAGATCAAGCCGTAGCGGTCGTCCAGGAGCAGCCAGAACGTCAGGCCGGTGACTGCCAGGCCCGCCGCCAGCGCACGGTTGCCGTGTGCCGTCAGGCTCGTCCACATGGCCGGATGCCGGTTCTTGACCAGGGCCAGCGCCACGCCCGCCACCAGCTCGTCCAGCCGGCATAAGCTCGAGTAATAGATGAGCTTGTAATAGAAGTAAATCCCATACTTGTGGGCATCGACATAGCCGAACCATAATTGTGCCCGCAGCGCCATTCCGCCCAGCACGACGCAGGCGACCACAAGCCAGGCGGCACCGATCCTCAGGCGCAGCGCGGCGCCCAGCAGGGCCAGCGCCGGCAGCAGCAGGTAGAACTGCTCTTCGATCGCGAGCGACCAGCTGTGCGAGAACGCGGTGCCGGGTTTGAGGCCCAGGTTCTGGGTGAAGCTGAGGTAGCGCCACAGCGGCGCGAGGGGTGCGTGCTCGCCCCAGGCCGGCCACAGGAAATACAGGGCGAGCACCACCAGGTAATTCGGCAGCGTACGCAGCAGGCGGCGCGCGTAGAAGGCCTTCAGGGAGAGCCCCGCACCGGTGCTCATCGCCTTGAAAATCTGGTTGCCGATCAGGTAGCCCGAGAGCGCGAAGAACAGGTCGACGCCGGCCCAGCCGATGCGCCCGACCCAGCCGAAGGTATGGTCGTCGTTCGAGACGAACAGGGTGTAATGGTGCAGCACGACGAGCGTCACGGCCAGCGCGCGTAGGGTATCGAGGCCGTTCAGGCGGACGCTGCGGGCGTCGCTCGCTGAGTTGTTGCCGAGTGAATCGTTGCGGCCGGAGTCGGTCATGGGTGGTAGAAAAAGAAGAGTGCCGGATCATGCCATGTCCTGTCCGCGGGTGCCAGACGCATGGAGGCCTGTTTCCGATAAAATGTCGGCACCGTAATTTCCTGGATCACAAGCATGGCCTCCGCACCGCATTTGCAGTTCAAGTCTGTCAACTATACCGGCCTGGGCAAAGGCCCGCGCGTGATCATCATGGGCGCAACCCACGGCAACGAGATCTGCGGTACCGAAGCGATCCGCCGCGTCATGGCCGAGCTCGACAGCGGCGCGCGGCGCATCGTCGCCGGCAGCGTCACTTTCGTTCCGATCGTCAATCCGCTCGCCTATTTCAAGAACGAACGCAACGGCGACCGCAACCTGAACCGCAACCTGTTCCCGAAGGACGATCCCCAGGACTTCGAAGACCAGATCGCTAACTGGCTGTGCCCGCTGCTTGCCCAGCACGATGTGCTGCTCGACCTGCATTCCTTCAATGCGGCCAAGGGCGAGCCTTTCGTGATGGTCGGCCCGGTCAACAACGACGGCCCGCTCGAACCTTTCGTGCACGCGGAAAAGGAACGCGCCCTGGCGATGCGCCTGGGCGTGCGCCGCTTCGTCACCGGCTGGATGGCGGCCTACGGCGGCGGCGTGCAGCGCCGCACACGTGGTAACGCGGCCGAACTGGAAACCGTGCTGCGCTACGGCGTGGGCACCACCGAATACATGCGCAGCACGGGCGGCTACGCGCTGACCCTGGAATGCGGCCAGCACGTCGATCCGAAGGCGCCGCAGGTTGCCTATGACGCCATCGTCAACACGCTCGCGCACCTGCAGCTGATCGAGGCGCCGGCGCCGCAGCCGGTGCCCTTCGAGGCGATGGAAGCGCTGCACATGGTTGCCGTCTACGACAAGCTCGACGCGGCCGACAGCTTTACGCGCACCTGGGCCAGCTTCGATCCGGTGCAGGAAGGCGAACAGATCGGCACGCGCGCCGACGGCACGCCGGTGCTGGCGGAATTTTCGGGCCGCATCCTGTTCCCGGATGCCAAGGCGGGCGCGAACTCGGAGTGGTATTACCTGACCCGGGCGAATCCGGAATTCGGCCGCGCCTGATTGCCTTCCGACGGCGCGCGCTCGAAAGCGTGCGCCGTTGTCCCCATCCGCGAACTAGTGGATAATTCGGCACCATGAACGATACCGCAACCCTCCCCCCACTCCCAGACCGGCTCTCGATCGATCCGAGCAGCCCTTTCCACAACCGCGACGTGTTCCAGCATGACGTCGGCATCCGCTTCAACGACAAGGATCGCCACGACGTCGAAGAGTATTGCCTGAGCGAAGGCTGGATCAAGGTCGCCGCCGGCAAGACGCTCGACCGCAAGGGCAAGCCGATGCTGATCAAACTGAAGGGCAAGGTCGAGGCGTTCTACCGCTGACCTGTCCGCCGGCGCGCCCATCAGGGGTGCGCGGCATCTTCCACCTTTTTTGCCGATGGCCGGCGCAGCCCTTCGCTGCGCGGCTTTTCACCCCTCCCCTCCCGGTGTTTCCACTCCGGCTAGACAGCCCGACAAGCCTTGTCGCCCCTCCGCAACGGATCATGTTGCGCTGCGGGAAAACGCTTGCCTGCGCCAATACGGAACAATAAGATGGCCTCACTTCGATTGCCGTACGGCAATTCACCATCTTCGCAGCGCTCGCTGAACTACTGGAATCCCCGATGAAATTCACCAAGATTGTTTCGATCCTGTTCGTCGCGCTGGCCGCGGCCAATACCGCCCAGGCCCAGGATGTGGCCGCCACCGTCGACCTCGGCACCACCGGCTTCGGACTGCACCTGACCACGCCCCTGGCCAACAAGCTCAACGCCCGCGTCGGCCTGAACTATGCCGGCTATTCGTACGACGGCAGCACCTCGGATCTGGACTACGAATTCAAGCTGAAGCTGGCAACGGCCGACGCCCTGCTCGACTTCCATCCTTTCGACGGCGCCTTCCGCCTGAGCGGCGGCGTGGTCTACAACGGCAACCGCATCGACGCCGATGCCAAGCCGGCCGCGAACGGCACCTACACCATCAACGGCCGCGCCTACAGCACCGCCCAGGTCGGCAAGCTGAACGGCAAGATCGACTTCCGCAAGACCGCCCCTTACCTCGGCATCGGCTGGGGCAATGCCGTCAAGAACACCGGCTGGGGCTTCGCCATGGATCTGGGCGTGGCCTTCCAGGGTTCGCCGAAGACCAGCCTGGCTTCGCACGGCTGCTCGGCGCCGGCGCTGGTGTGCAACCAGATCGCCAGCGACGTAGCGGTGGAAAACGCCAAGCTGGCCGAGGACGCGAAGGACTTCAAGGCCTATCCGGTCATCCGCGTGGGCCTGAGCTATCGCTTCTGAGCGCTTGTAGCAGGCAGCAATGAAAAAAGCAGGCCGCGTGGCCTGCTTTTTTTTGCCCAAGATACGCGCTGTCGGCGCTGCTTCAGGCCGCGCTTGGAGTCAGCAATTTGAGGCCCGCGATGCCCAGCGCGATCAGGCCGATCGAGGCGACGCGCAGGGCGCCGGCCGGCTCGCCCAGCATCATCATGCCGAACACGGCCGTGCCGATGGTGCCGATGCCCGTCCAGACCGCGTAGGCCGTGCCCAGCGGCAGGTCGCGCAAGGCCAGGCCCAGCATGCCGACGCTGAGCAGCATCGCCAGCAAGGTAAAGGCCGTTGGGATCGGCTTGGTGAAGCCTTCCGTGTACTTCAGTCCTGCCGCCCATGCCACTTCCAGCAGGCCCGCCACCACCAGATAAAACCAGCTCATCATCGACCTTTCGCGGGCTTGTGCCCTTGCTTGAAAACGGGCGCAAGTATAACAGCGATGCACAGGGATGCCCCTACGGCGATGCCACGGCTCCCTTTCCGCAGGCCATGCGGCATATGCATGCGTCAAATTCCTGCTGGCCATAACGGGCGTACATACGGGCGATATGCCTATCCGGCCATGCCCGCGGCGTGCAGGAAGCGCTACCGAAAAGCGTTGCACTCATGATATTCTCGTGCGATTCGCATAGTGCGCCGGTGCGCGGCGCCTGCTCACCAGGAACCTGTCTTGAAGATCTCCGCTCCTCGCGTCATGGCGCTGGCCATCGCCTCCGCATTTGCCTTCGCTAACATCGCCCATGCCGCGCCCGCCGCCCCCACTGCCAAGGCAGCGCCTGTCCGCGCCGAGAACGCCTTCCTGTCGCAGGAAGACGCCGCCGCCCGTTCGGCGCGCGTGTCGAACGTCGCCTATACGCTCGAATTCACGCTGACCGGCAACCCGACGTTCAGCGGCGTCACCACCGCCAGCTTCGACCTGGCCGACAATGCCCAGCCGCTGACGATCGACCTCGACAAGGCGACCGTGAAATCGGTGTCGGTCAACGGCAATACGGTCGACGCCAAGTACAACAACTGGTTCGTGACGATCGCGGCCGCCGACCTGGTCAAGGGCCGCAACACGGTCGTAATCGCCTACGAGCGCCTGCACAGCACGAACGGCGAAGGCCTGCACCGCATGGTCGACCCGGTCGACGGCCGCGTCTATACCTACTCGCATTTCGAGCCGGCCGCCGCGCACCAGATGTTCGCGGTCTTCGACCAGCCCGACCTGAAGGCCACCTACCAGGTCACCGCCACTGCGCCGGCCGACTGGCATGTGGTGTCGACCACGCGTGAGACCCGCATCGAAGATGCAGGCAAGAACAAACGCTGGATCTTCCCGACGACGAAAAAGCTGAGCCCGTACAATTTCTCGCTGCACGCCGGCCCGTATAAGGTGTGGGAAGACAAGAGCGGCAAGTACCCGATGCGCCTGTTCGCACGCCAGTCGGTGGCAAGCCAGGTAACGCCGGAAGACTGGTTCCGCTACACCAAGAATTGCCTGGAATTCTTCGACAATTACTTCGGCATTCCTTACCAGTTCGAGAAATACGACCAGCTGATCGTGCCCGACTTCTTGTACGGCGCCATGGAAAACGCCGGCGCCATCACCTTCGCCGAAGGCGGCTTCCTGCACAAGGCGAAGATGACGGACGCCCAGCGCCAGTCGCTGGCCTCGGTGATCATGCACGAGATGGCGCACCAGTGGTTCGGCGACCTGGTCACCATGCAGTGGTGGAACGGCCTGTGGCTGAACGAGAGCTTCGCCTCCTTCATGGGCACGCTGGCCACCGCCGAGGCGACCGAGTTCAAGGACGCCTGGCAGCATTTCTATTCGACCGGCAAGCAGGCCGCCTACGCGCAAGACCAGAAATCGAATACCCACCCGATCGAGGTGCCGGTGCCCTCGACCGCGAACGCCTTCGACAACATCGATGCGATCACGTATTCGAAGGGCGCCTCGACCCTGATGCAGCTGCGCCACCTGCTGGGCGCGGAGATGTTCCGCAAGGGCGTGCACAACTACCTGGTCAAGTATTCCTACCAGAACGCGAAACTGGACGACTTCATCGGCAGCCTGGGCCAGGCCGCGGGGCGCGACCTCTCGGGCTGGACGCGCGAATGGCTGTATGAAGCGGGCGTAAACACGATCGCCGCCAACTTCAGCTGCGCCAACGGCAAGGTGAAGAGTTTCTCGCTGCAGCAGACGGCGCCGAGCAAGGCCCTGCCGACGCTGCGCGAACAGCGCGTCCAGGTGGCCAGCTTCAAGCTAGAGGGCGGCAAGCTGGTGCCGCTGCAGACCCTGCCCGTGACCTACAAGGGCGCGACCACCCAGGTGGCAGCGCTGGCCGGCACCGCCTGCCCGGATCTGGTGTATCCGAACTACCAGGACTGGGGCTTCGTGAAGGTGCAGCTCGACAAGCGCTCGTTCGAGACGGCGCGCGCCAGCCTGGCGAACGTCGACGACCCCCTGCTGCGCACCATGCTGTGGCAGAGCCTGTGGGACGGTGTCCTCGACGGCAAGCTGGCGCTGAACGAATTCATCAAGACGGCCCTCGTCAACGCGCCATTGGAGAAGGATTACACGCTGCTGGGCGACGTGCTGGGCAAGGTCAACGCGGCCAAGAACTACCTCGACGCGATGAACCTGCAGTCGGCCTGGGCCAAGGAGACTCGCGCCGCGCTGGAGGATATGGCCTGGAACAGCACCCTGGCCTACAATGGCAACGACAGCTTCCAGCGCCGCTGGTTCACCACCTACCTGGGCGTGGCCAGCACGCCGGCCGCGCTCGAGCGCCTGGCGGGCATCCTGGCCGGCACGACCGCGGTGGACGGCTTGACGATCAACCAGGATCTGCGCTGGGCCATCATCGGCCGCCTGAACCGTTACAACCATCCGGGCGCCCTCGCCCTGGTCGAGCAGGAAGCGGCGCGCGACAAGTCCGACAGCGGCCAGGCCGCCGCGCTGGCCGCGACCGTCGTGCGTCCGGATCCGGCCGTCAAGGCCGAGTGGCTGGGCACGGTCGAGGACCTGAAGACCGAGCTGCCGTTCTCGAAGATCCGCACCGCGATGGGCAGCCTGTATCCGGCCGAGCAGACCGCGCTGGCCGAACAGACGGCCGCCGCGCGCCTGGCCAAGCTGCCGGCGATCGACAAGGCGGCCGGCCCGGTCTACATGCGCAGCTATGCCAACACCCTGATCCCGGCCAGCTGCACCCCGGCCAGCGTCAAGCGCCTGACCCAGGCTGCGGCGACGATGAAGGACTTGTCGGCCGGCACCCGCCGCGCCCTGCTCGACGCCCAGCAGGAAGACCAGCGCTGCGTGAGCATCAAGCAGGCCATGACGGCGCCGAAGTAAGCGTTGGTGGAGAGCGGCCCTTCAAGCCACGGCACCGCCAGTCGAGGCGGCCCTGCCGGCGGCGCTTCGACCGATGGCGCCCCGACCGACGGCGCCTCGTCCAGCGGCGTCGCGACTAGGGGAGCCTCGTCCGGCGGCGTCCCCGTCTACGGCGCAGCGCGTCCGTGGACGCCGCTCGTCCTCACCCTCGGCCTGCACCTGCTGCTGGTGCTGGCCTGGATGATCGGCGTGCGCCCGCCAGCGCCCGAGGCGCCGGTGCGCAGTTCCACCCTCGTCTTCGTGCGCTCCCCGCCGCTGTCCGCGCCGGAGCCGGTCACGCCCCTGCCGCCGCCCAGGCTGCGCCCGCGCCAGCCGGCTGCCATCAGCCTGCCCTTGCCGGAGCCGGCGCCGGCCGCAGCGCCATCGCTCGACCCTGAACCGACCGAATCCCGGGCCGAATCGCAGGTCGAATCGCAGGCCGCCTCCGCGTCCGCCGAACCCTTGCCGGGCGAGCTGCTCGCCACATCCAAAGCGATGGCGGGCCGCATCGACCGCGACCTGCGCAAGGGCGCCAGCCCGATCACGGCCGAGCCCGACCGCAAATGGGAACGCTTCGCCGAAGCCTTCGCCGCCGCCCGCAGCGGTGCTTCACGCGAGGTCACGCTGGAGAGCACCACGTCACCCGACGGCGTCACCATCTACCGCAAGACGGTGGGCGGGAAGGCGCGCTGCTACCGCAGCGGCAGCGTCGGCGGCCTCGTCACGGGCTTCGGCGCGGCCGACGGCCATGGCGCCGGCGCCACCACCTGCCCGAGCAACGTCAGCTGGACGCGTCAGTAAGCGCTTGACCAGGCTCGGTCATTGGCGCCTTCGCCGAGTTCGCGCACCGGGTTCTCGTACTGTGTTTTTCATCGGGCTCCTTCGCAACATTCGTTCATCAGACTCCCTCCATCGAGTTCTTCCACTGAGCGCCCTTGCACCTACGGCGCCGCGCGGGCCGCGGGCACGCACAGCTCGGCCAGGCGGCGCCAGGCACCTGCGGCCCCGCATTCCCCCGCAGGCGGCGCCCCTTTGAACAGCGCCTGCACATCGAGCGGCGCCAGCTCGTTCACCTTGACGTCGCGACCAATCGGCAGGCAAACGGCGTCATGCCAGGCGGCGCTGTAGGTGCGCGGCGTCGGCAGCGGCCCGCGCAGACGCACTGCCGCCGCCTCGCATTCGGCGCGCGTGGCATAGGCGCCGCGCAGGCTGCTGCTTTCGAGCGTCACCTCGAGCTGCTGCTGCAAGTAAAGAAGCAAGACGATGGTGAACACGCCCTTCTCCGCATGCTGTCTGTCCTTTGGATACCCGCCCGGCGCGCGTGGTTCGGCGCGCACGGCTGACGGAGATCAGGCCGCGCCGGCGCCGGCAGCGCTTGCCGGCAGAGCAGCCGCCGAGCGGCTAGAATGGCGCTTTGCCGCCCGTCCGAGAAGGAGTCACATTGACCTGGGATTATCCGCAACCCTACACACTGCCGCTGGCGCCGCAGGCCGATGACATCGACGGACTGAACCACACCAACAACGCCGTCTACGTGCGCTGGTGCGAGCAGATCGGCTGGGCCCATTCGGAGGCGCTCGGCCTGGGCATCGCCGATTACCGGCGCCTGGATCGGGCGATGGCGATCCGGCGCGCAGAATACGATTACATCCTGCCGACCCTGCTCGGCGAAGAACTGGTGCTGGCTACCTGGCTGGTCGGCGGCGACGGCAAGCTCTCGATGGAGCGCCGCTTCCAGTTGCAGCGCGCGAGCGACGGCACGACGGTGCTGCGCGGGCGCTGGGAGCTGGTCTGCATCGACATCAGCGGCGGCCGGCCGCGCCGCATGCCGCCCGAATTCCTCGACGCCTACATGCCGCAGGTGGTGAAAAGCGCCTGATGCGGCCCGGCTGGCGAGCCATGCATGGGCTTGCGTGAGCCACGTTGCGCTCGCTCAAAAGCAAACTTGATGTAACCGGGCCGGGCGTCGTTCGCGCCGGGGGACACTGCATTGGTGTCCGTCGTCCACGAGGGTCTCGCCATGTCCGTTTCAGCGCATCGTCCCGCCAATCCCCTGCTCGCGGTCTTGTTCTGCGCCATCGTGCTCGGGCTAGACGGCTGTCGCCTGCGCGAAGGCGCCTCCGAACAGCTGGTCGTGCCCGAAGTGGTGCGCACCAACCTGTTCGTCGCGCCCGGCGGATCGGACGCCAACCCCGGCACCCAGTCCGAACCCTTCCGCACGATCGCGCGCGCGGCCCAGGTGGTCACGGCCGGCACCACGGTCTATGTGGCGCCGGGCCAGTACACGGGCGGCTTTCGCACCAATGTCAGCGGCACCGCCGAGGCGCGCATCATCTTCGTGTCGTCGGAACGCTGGGGCGCGAAAATCGTCCCGCCGCTCGACTCGCGCACCACCAGCGCCTGGGACAACCGCGGCAACTATGTCGATATCGTCGGCTTCGACATCGACGGCTTCCAGTACCAGAGCGGCACCAAATGGCTCAGCGGCATCTATAACGGCGGCTCCTACAACGGCATCCGCCATAACCACGTACACCACATCGCCCTGGACGTGCCCTGCGAATCGGCCGGCGGCGCCGGCATCGGCGTGGACAGCTATTACAAGGGCAAGTTCGGCGAGGTCATCGGCAACAACGTGCACGACATTGGCCCGCCCGAGTGCCGCTTCCACCACGGCATCTATGTCAGCACCCAGGCGCGCGTGCGCAGCAACGTGATCTACCGCATTTCGGGCGCCGGCATCCACCTCTGGCACGACGCCCACAAGGTCGACATCACCGGCAACACGGTTTCCACGTCGGGTTCGGGCATCGTCGTCGGCGGCGGCGACTTCTATTATTCGAAGGGGCCGAACGACCATACCATCGTGGCCAACAACATCGTCTTCGACAACAAGCACGGCATCCTGGAACAGGGCGCGACTGGCCCCAACAACCGCTATGTGCACAACCTGGTGTTCCAGAACAGCGCCGCCGACTGGCGCCTGCCGCCGGGACGCCAGCACGAGGGCACGGTCGCCGCCGAGCCGGGCTTCCTCGAATACAGCCGCACCGGCACCCCGGACTTCCGCATCAGCAGCCGCTCGCCCGCGATCGGGCGCGGCATGGTGGTCGATGTGCCGGAACCGGATTTCGAGGGCAAGCAGCGCAGCATCGACACCGGCTTCGACATCGGCGCCTTCCAGCACGAGCAGGTGCCCGACACGGAGCTGTCTCGCAACGAGGAACCGGGCGCCTGAGCTTGCTCACTAAGCCTGCTCACTAAGCCTGCTCACTACGCTTGCTCCCTCCGCGCACTACCTGAATTCGTCGCATAAGCGCATTACCTCAGCGCGCCGCCCGAGTTCGCTCCTTCAGCGCCCCTACAGGATCTCGCGCACCGTCTCCGGCGGCCGGCACAGGCGCACGCCCTTCGGCGTGACCACGAATGGCCGGTTCATCAGTACCGGATGGGCCAGCATCGCATCGACCAGCACCGCATCGGGCGATTCGGCCGACAGCCCGAGTTCCGCGAATTTGCTTTCCTTGGTGCGCATCGCCTCGATCGGGCGCAGGCCCGCCGCGGCCAGCATGCCCAGCAATTGCTCGCGCGTGGGCGGCGTGGCCAGGTAGTCGACGATGCGCGGCTCGACGCCCGTTTCGCGGATCGCGGCCAGGGCGCCGCGCGAATTGCTGCACTGGGGATTGTGGTAGATCGTAATATCCATGGTGGTCAGACTGGCAAACAGGGCTGCCATGATACGGCCGCCCCCAGCAACAGACCAGTTTTTTTGCTTGTCGGCCTCCGTGCGGGCCTATAAAATCCTCGGCTTCGTTTTCCACAAGGTAATGTCATTGTCTTGTGCGACTCATAACACCATACAAAGAACAAGCGAGCGCCCCACGGGTGGCTCGACGGAGAAATGATGAGCGACACCCTGATGCATCCATCGGCCCTGCCCACCTGGGGCCAGCGCACCGCGCTGCGCCTCCTGAACCTGCTCGGCTGGAAGCTGCGCTACCGGCCCCTGCCCGGCCCGCACGGCATCGCCGTCGTCTATCCGCACACCTCGAACTGGGACTTTCTGATCGGCCTGCTGGGCAAGTGGGCGCTTGGCCTGCAGTTCCGCTGGCTGGCCAAGGACTCGCTGTTCCGGGGCCCGATGGGCGCCATCATGCGCTACTGGGGCGGCATCTCCGTCGACCGCCGCGCGCCGATGGGCGCCACGCGCAAGCTGGCCGAGCGCATGCTGGCCGAACCCTGGTGCTGGGTGGGGATCACGCCGGAAGGCACGCGCAGCTACCGCCCGCACTGGAAGAGCGGTTTCTATCACCTGGCAACGGCCGCCAAGGTGCCGCTGGTGCTGGTGTACATCGACTACGGCAAGAAGGAACTCGGCCTGGTCGACTTCCTGCACCTGAGCGGCGACCAGGATGCCGACATGGCCGCGATCGCGGCTGTCTACAAGGATCGCCAGGCGCTCAATCCGCAGAACGCAGCGCCGATCAAGCTGGCTCCGCCCCACATCGGCCCGGATCGCCGCAAGTCCTGATTGCCCCTCAGGCTGCCGTGGCGTTCGCCGCGTCGCGCACGAACAGGGTCTTGTACCAGATCGCGGTGGCGCGCCAGGCGCCGTCGGGCGTGGCACAGTATTCGGGCAGCTCGCCTACCCGCGTGTAACCGAGCCGGGCATACAGCGCCTCGGCGCCGGAGCCCGCTTCGGTGTCGAGAAACAGCAGGCCACGGCACAGCGCCAGCGCCTGGATCTCGGCCGCGGCCATGAGATTGGTCGCCACCCCGCCACGGCGCGCGCCGCTGTGCACCAGCAGCTTCTGTACTTCGGCGCGGTTGCGGCCATTGGGCTTCATGCACAAATCCAGCTGCACCGTCCCTACCAGCACATTGTCCTGCCAGGCCGCCAGCAGGATGCGCGAACCGCTCGCGACCGCCCCGGAGACCTCGCGCCAGTAGCCGTCGGCCGCCGCATCCAGCAGCGGCTTGACGAAGCCGACCGAGGCCCCGTGCGCGACCGCATCCTGCAGCAGCGCGCGCAATTGCGGCGTGTGCTTGGCAGCGCCGCCGGCGTCCAGCATGGTCACTTGCATTTTCCGTCCTCCTCCTCTTGGCAGTTACCGAAGAGTGTGCAGTATTCGTGCCTGCGCCCTGGATTCTGTCAGAGGAGAATCTGCACCATGATGGTGCAACACAGACAAGCTTGCACCTATTTAAGGCGGCTTGTGATCACCCGCTTCCAGAACAGCAGCTCGAAGGCGCCGGCCGCCACGAAGAACAGCAGCGAACCGGTGGTGAAGCCGCCGATCCAGAGGATGGTGGCGAGGATCATGCAGGCAAAGGTGATCAGGTGCTGCATCGGGGGCTCCGTGGGATTGGTTGTTCGTCAATACTGCCACCGTCCTTGCCGTCTCGCAACGCACTTTCCATTAGGCCGGCCTTAAGCGGTCAGCGGACAGTTCGTCCCAGGCCATCGCCGTGCTCAGGAACAGCCTGCCATTCAGGGCGCCCAGCAGCGCGCTATGCTTCAGGCGATCCATTACCGGCCCCTTCACTTCCGACAGGTGCAGGCCGATCCCGCGTGTGCGCAGCATCGCATTGAGTTCGCCGAGCGCGAACAGCGCCGAGGTGTCGATCGCGTTGACGGCCGACAGCACCAGCACCAGGTGGCGCGTGTCCGGGCGCGCTGCGATCTCGTCCTCGACGCGCTCGTTGACGGCTTCGGCGTTGCCGAAGAAAAGCCCGGCGTCGACCCGCAGCAGGAGCAGGCCGGGCGCGGTCTCGGCGCTGTAGCGTTCGATGTTGCGGAAGTGCTCGGTACCCGGAATGCGCCCCAGCACCGCGATGTGCGGCCGGCTGGCGCGCCAGATCAGGGCGCCCATCGACAGCGCCACGCCCACCACTACGCCTGCTTCGACGCCGAGCGCGAGTACCCCGCCGGCCGTGGCCAGCAAGGCCGCGGCATCGGCCCGGTCGTAGCGCCAGGCGGTGCGCAGGGTGCTGGTGTCGAACATGGCGAGCACGGCGACGATGATGGTGGCGGCCAGGGTCGGCAGCGGCAGCAGCGCCAGCCAGCCGGTCGGGGCAACGAGCGCCAGCGCCAGCAGGCTGGCCGTGATCAGGCTGGCGAGCTGGCTGTTGGCGCCGGCCGCGAAGTTGACGGCCGAGCGCGAGATGCTGCCGGTGACGGGAAAGCCGCCCGTCAGGGCGCTGCCCAGGTTGGCCGCGCCCAGGCCGATCAGTTCGCGGTCGCTGTGCAGCTTTTCGGCGCGTTTCAGGGCCAGGGTCTGGGCGCCCGACATGCTGATCAGGAAGACCATGAAGCCGATCAGCAGCGCCGGCTGCAACAGGGCCTGCCAGTGCGCGCTCGAGGTCGCGACGTTCAGGAGCGGCAGCCCGGCCGGCACCGCGCCCGTGGTGCGCACGCCGAGCGCTTCCAGGCCGAGCGCCGGCACCAGCGCCGTTGCGCCCAGCACCACCACCATCGGCGCCAGCTTCGATCCGATGTCGGCCACGGTCGGGCGCAGGCCGCAGCGGCGCAGCAGCGGCGCGAGATGGCTGCGCGCCAGCAGCAGGAGCAGCAGCGAGACGCCGCCCAGCAGCGCGCTCGGCAGGTGAAACGCGGGGAAACGCGCGCCCAGCAGCGCCGGTACCTGGCCGAGCGCGATCACGATGGCCGAGCCGATGGTGAAGCCGCTCATCACCGGGCGCGAAAAGAAGTTGGCCATGAAGCCGATGCGCAGCAGGCCGCAGGCCAGCAGCACCAGGCCCGACAGCAGGGCCAGCTGGGCGGCCAGGGTCGCGTACAGGGGACTGCCGGCGGCGGCCAGCGGGGCGAGCGTCGACGCGGTCATGAGCGAGATGATCGCCATCGGGCCGACGGACTGGGTGCTGCTGGTGCCGAACAGGGCGTACAGCACGGGCGGGACGATGCTGGCGTAGATGCCGGCCACCGGCGGCAGCCCGGCCACCAGGGCGTAGGCCATGCCTTGCGGGATCATCATCATCGCCACCACCACGCCGGCGCTGATGTCGCCGGGCAGCATGGCGCGCCGGTAGTGTTTCAGCCAGTGCAGCATTGCGCGTCCGTTTGCAAAAGGCGCAAGGGTAGCATGCGGGGTGGGTGTCGAGGCAGCTATCGGTTTGCAACTTTCACGCGTGGGCACAGGGGTGCCCGGTGAACCCGTCATTGTGACTATTGGCCACAATGACCCCGTACGTTACCTGGCGGCCAACAAATTGGTCGAGACGGTGGCGTAATGTAGGGTGGGCTCTCCGAGCCCACGCGTGGCGGGGAACCCGAACCGCGGGCGCGTACGCTACACCGACGGCCGACGCCCACCTACCCCATCGCCAACTCCACGCAATTGCGCCCCGCCCGCTTCGCCCGTCCCAGCGCCGCATTCACGCGCACCGTCAGCGAATCCGCGCTCTCGTGCTCGCCCAGCTGCGCCACGCCCAGGCTGATGGTGACCTGGTCGACGCCCGGCATCGCGGTCGCCTCGATTGCGGTGCGCAGTTTCTCGGCCACTTTCAGGCCATCGATGGCGCTGGTGTGCGGCGCGATCACCTGGAATTCTTCGCCGCCGGCGCGCACCAGCACGTCGCTGGCACGCACCAGATGCTGGGCGGCGTCGGCCACGGCGCGCAGCACCATGTCGCCCACCGGGTGGCCGTAGCGGTCGTTCACGTTCTTGAAGCGGTCGATGTCAAAGGCGATCAGCGCCAGCGGCAGCTTGTAGCGGCGCGCGCGCTTGATCTCCTGTTCGAGCAGGGTCTCGCCGTGGCGGCGGTTGGCCACGCCGGTCAGGGCGTCGAGCGTGGACAGGTGCGTGACGCGTACCAGCATCTCCTCGCTCTCGCGGTTCATGTCGGCCATGCGCAGGCCGACGGCGGCGAGATCGGCCAGCTCGGCCAGGGCCTCGAGTTCGTCGCGCGAGAAGCCGCGCGCCGCCCGGAACAGCAGGCACAGCGAACCGCGCGGCGCCCCTGGCCCGTTCGATGGAATCGGCAGCGCCAGCACCATCTCGGCGCCGTGTTCGCGCAAGGATGCCGCCAGCGCCGGTTCGCCCGCCTTGTCGAGATCGTCGAGGAGCGCGATGGTGTTCCCGGCCGCCGCCAGCAGGCCGGGGAAGGCTTGCCGCAGCGGCGATTGCAGCAGGCGGTCGGCGCGGCCCAGCACCTTGGCCAGGTTCAGGCTGCGCTCGCCGGCCTGGGCCTGCAGCTGCAGGTCGCCGCCCGGCTGCAGGTAGAACAGCGCGGCGTGCAGCACGCCCGGCCAGCCGGCCAGGGCCCGGCACAGGCGTTCGGCCAGGGCCTCGAGCTCCTCTCCTTCGCCAAGGGCCTGGCGCACCCGCGCGCGCAGCGCCGCCAGCGCGTCGAGTTCGCGTTCGCGCAGGGTCGGCACGGGCGGCGGCGTCGGGGCGCCTGCCAGACGCGTCTTGATGGCCGTGCGCAGCGCCTCGTCGTCGAGCGGCGCGATCGCATAGTCGATCGGGCCGCAAGCCATCAGCGCCGGCAGCCAGCGCGCGTTCGCGAACGGGCACAGGATCAAGGTCGGGGCGCCGGCGCGCGCCCTCACCAGCCGCGTCAGGCCGGCATGGTCGAGCTCCGGATCGAAGCGGTCGAGATCGATGACGAGCAGGTCGACCGATCCGCCGTCGAGCACTGCCAGCGCCGCATCGGCGCTGTCGGCCAGCGCCAGCGCCGCGAACTGCGCGCCGCAGGCGGCCTCGAATTCGGCGCGGCGCGCGGCCGCCGGGTTGACGAACAACCCGGTGCCTTGGCCTTGCGGCGCGACCTGCTGGGGCATGGTTTTCTCCTTGGCATGCATATTTGTTGCATAACGATGCCAATTTTGACACAAACGGCGTCCGCGGGACAGGTGAAGTGCGCGCCTGTGTGTGCGAGCGCACCGTCGCGCCCCCGGCGCGCGCCCGATACTGAACGGGTTTCGAACATGCCGAGAGAAGGAAGTGCGATGGCCAACCAGGACGATGTAGCGAACCACCAGAAGGCGATCCAGAATCGCCAGGATCAGATCGACGCCAGCGGCAAGCAGGAAGACGGGCAAAAGCCGGTGCAGATCGGCGCCGAGCAGCCGGTGCCGCCGATGCCGGAACAGCACCTGGCCAAGCCCGGCCTGGAGGCGCAGATGGAAGTCAAGCCGCGCTTCATGGCGGAGAATTACAAGGGCAGCGGCAAGCTCGAGGGCCAGGTGGCGATCGTCACCGGCGGCGACTCCGGCATCGGCCGCGCCGTCGCGGTGCTGTTCGCGCGCGAAGGGGCCGACGTCGCCATCCTCTATCTGAACGAGCACGAGGACGCCGCCGAGACCCAGCGTTGCATCGAGGCCGAGGGCCGGCGCTGCGTGACGATCGCCGGCGACGTCAAGGACATGGACTTCTGCCAGCAGGCGGTCGACGCCGTAATCGGCCAATGGGGCCGCCTGGACGTGCTGGTCAATAACGCCGCCTTCCAGATGCACGCCAACTCGCTGATGGACATCACCGAGGAGCGCTTCGACGAGACGATGCGCACCAACATCTACGGCTACTTCCACATGGCCAAGGCCGCCCTGCCCTACATGAAGCGCGGCGCCTCGATCATCAACACCGGCTCGGTCACCGGCCTGAAGGGCTCCAAGCTGCTGCTCGACTATTCGTCGACCAAAGGCGCGATCCACGCCTTCACCATGTCGCTGGCGGCCAACCTGCTCGACAAGGGCATCCGCGTGAACTGCGTGGCGCCGGGCCCGGTCTGGACGCCGCTCAACCCGGCTGACCAGTCGCCGGACAAGATCGTCCACTTCGGCGAGAGCACCACCTACGGCCGCGCGGCCCAGCCCGAAGAGCTGTCGCCGGCCTATGTCTTCCTCGCCTCGAACGCCTGTTCGAGCTATATCACGGGTATCGTGCTGCCGGTGACCGGCAGCGTCGGCGAATAAGGGAGGCGCAGCCATGGCACGCAGCTTGTGGAAGGGCGCGATCAGCTTCGGGCTGGTGCACATTCCGGTCGACATGTATCCGGCCACGAGCAACAACGGGCTCGACCTGCACATGCTCGACCGCCGCGACTTCTCCCCGATCGGGTTCAAGCGCTACAACAAGAGCACCGGGAAGGAAGTCGGCTGGGACGACATCATCAAGGGCTACGAGTACACGGACGGCGAATACGTCGTGCTGTCCGACGAGGATTTGCGCCGCGCCAATCCCGAGGCGACGCAGACGATCGACATCCTTGCCTTTGTCGATGCCGGCGACGTGCCGCTGCTCTACTACGACCAGCCCTACTACCTCGCGCCAGGCAAGGGCGGCGACAAGGTATATGCGCTGCTGCGCGACACCCTGAAAAAGGTCGGCAAGATCGGCATCGCCCACGTCGTCATCCGCGTCAAGCAGCACCTGGCGGCCCTGCATTGCGTGGGCAATACCATCGTCATGAACACGCTGCGCTATGCCGACGAGATCCGCGACCCCGCGGATCTCAAGATTCCGGCCAAAAACGCCAAGGGCGCGGCCGTCACCGACAAGGAACTGAAGATGGCGATGGCCCTGGTCGAGGGCATGAGCGAGGACTGGGAGCCCGAGCAGTACCACGACACCTACCGCGAAGACGTCATGGCCATGATCGAGAAGAAGATCAAGGCCAAGCAGACCAAGACCATCACCATGCCGGACAAGGACGAGAAGCCGGTCAAGGCGACCAATGTGATCGATCTGGTCTCGCTGTTGCAGGCCAGCCTGGGCAAGAAGCCCGGCAAGGCGGCCGCCGCCGACGAGGACGACGACGACGACGACGAACCGCCACCGCCGAAGCGTTCGCGCAAGCCGGAGGCGGACGACGAAGACGACGAGCCGGCGCCGCGCGCGCGCAAAACGGCCACGGCCAGCCGCGAGGCCGTTGCCGCCAAGGCCGCGCCGAAACGCACCGCCGCGAAGAAACCGGCCGCCAAGAAGGCGGCGGCGGCCGCAAGCAAGGCGCCCGTTCGCCGCAAGAAGGCGGCGTGAAGAATGGATGAATTTCTCGACTTCCTCCAATGGCCCGCGATGGCGGTCAGCCTGTACGCCGCCTTCCTGATCGGTTCGAAAAAGGCGGGCAAGCGCGTCTTCGGCTTCTGGATGTTCATCCTCAGTAACCTGCTGTGGATCGTCTGGGGCGTGCACGACGAGGCCTGGGCGCTGATCTCGCTCCAGGTGGCGCTGATGGCGATGAACATCCGCGGCATTTTCAAGAACGAATCGCCAAGCTGAGGCCTGGTGATAGAAGCATCCAATCTGACATTCAACCGGACGGCATCGGCCGTCCACCAACAAGGAGGTTTCCATGCGCAAGATGATCATGATGGCGATTGCAGGTTTCATCTGGAAGAAAATCCAGGCGAAGATGTCGAAGCAGACCTATAACGGCACCACCAGCGGCCGCGGCTACTGATGTGCCTGCGCCGCGGCGCCAGCCGCGGCGCTTTCTCCTTTCCACCCCCTCGGTCTCGTCACGCGCCTGCCTTTAGGCAATTCCTATCGCTACAATCAAATCAATCAAATTTATCTTTCGCTCAACCGTAAGTAAGATCTCCTCATCAGTTCAATCAGTTCAACGAGGAGAGAGCATGACCCGCAGCAGCACCGACCACCGCATGACCACCGCTTCCGGCATTCCCGTCGCCGACAACCAGAATTCGCTCAGCGCCGGCCCGCGCGGCCCGCTCCTGCTGCAGGACTTCCACCTGATCGAAAAGCTCCAGCATTTCAACCGCGAGCGCATTCCCGAGCGCGTCGTCCACGCCAAGGGCTCGGGTGCCTACGGCACGTTTACCGTCACCCACGACATCAGCCGCTACACGACGGCGAAACTGTTCTCCGAAGTGGGCAAGCGCACCGAGACCTTCCTGCGCTTCTCCACCGTCGGCGGCGAGAAAGGCAGCGCCGACACCGAACGCGACCCGCGCGGCTTTGCGCTGCGCTTCTATACCGAGGAAGGCAACTGGGATCTGGTCGGTAACAACACGCCGGTCTTCTTCATCAAGGATCCGATCAAGTTCCCCGACTTCATCCACACCCAGAAGCGCCTCCCGGACAGCAACCTGAAGTCGGCCAACATGATGTTCGACTTCTGGAGCCGCGCGCCGGAAAGCCTGCACCAGGTGACGATCCTGTTCTCCAGCCGCGGCACCCCGGACGGCTACCGCCACATGGACGGTTTCGGCAGCCACACCTACAGCCTGATCGACGCGGCCGGCGAGCGCGTCTACGTGAAATGGCATTTCAAGACGCGCCAGGGCATCCGCAACCTGAGCAGCGCGGAAGCCACGGGCATCGCCGGGCTCGATCCGGATCACGCCCAGCGCGACCTGTTCAATGCGATCGCCGCCGGCGACTTCCCGCAGTGGGACGTGAAGGTGCAGGTGGCCACGCCGCGGCAACTGGCGGACTGGGAAGCGCGCACCGGCTGGAATCCCTTCGACCTCACCAAGGTCTGGCCGCATGGGGACTTCCCGCTCATGCCGGTGGGCGTGCTGGAACTGAACCGCAATCCGCTCAATTACCACGCGGAGGTCGAGCAGGCCGCGTTTTCGCCGGCGAACGTGGTGCCGGGGATGGGCTACTCGCCCGACAAGATGCTGCAGGGCCGCCTGTTCGCCTACCACGACGCCCAGCTCTACCGCGTCGGCACCAACCACCAGCACCTGCCGGTGAACGCCCCGCGCTGCCCCTTCCACAACCAGCAGCGCGACGGCGCCATGGCCTTCGCCAATGGCGGCGCTGCGCCCAACTACGCGACCATCGACGCGACCGGCCGAGGCGCGACCGGCATGGGACACGGCGAGCGCGAACTGCCGCTGGAGGGCAATGCGGGACGCTTCGACTTCCGCGGCCAGGAAGACGATTACACCCAGCCGGGCAACCTGTTCCGCCTGATGTCGGCGGAAGAGCGCCGCATCCTGTGCGACAACCTGGCGGCGCCGCTGTCGCAGGTGACGGAGGAGATCCTGGTGCGCCAGCTGGCGCAGTTCGACCAGGCAGATGCGGCGTATGGGCGCGGGGTGCGCGAGGCGCTGGCGCGGCTGGGGAGGAAGGTGGATTGAGTCGCTGATCGGGCTGTCGGGCGCCCTCGTCCGATACCTAATTGGTTTCTTGAATCGGCGTGGGCACGGGGCGCCCACCCTACGGGATTGCGGCCCGCGGCGGTTCCGGTAGGGTGGGCGATGCCAATGGTATCGCCCACGGTTTCACCGGGCGCCCCGTGCCGACGCCGATTCTGGGTCCGTAAATCGTCGAGGGATGCGCGGCCCCGTAGGGTGGGCGCCCTGTGCCCACGCAGACCAAACACACCGATAACGGCACAGGCAACAGCCCATCTCAGCCCGCATTCCGCTTACCGCACTTCCCCAACCGCCAGGCCCATCATCGCCGCCAAGCGCTCGTAGACCAGCGGGAAGGCGGTAAATCCTTCGCGCCCGAGAAAATGCCCGCCCCGCTCCACCGTGACGAAGTCGGCGTCCAGCCGCGCGGCCAGCTCCTGCGTCATCGCATACGGCACGGACGCGTCGTCGCGCGACGCGATGACGGTACGGCGCCGCACCCGCGTGCGCAGCTCGCCGATCGGGCCCAGATCCGCGCTGAAGCCGTCGAGCGCGGGCAGTCCCGGCACCGGCGCCATGAAGCCCGCGACCAGCAGCATGCCGCCGTAACGGGCGTCGCGCGCCTGCAGGGCGTGGCGCACGACGCCGATGCAGCCGAGGCTGTGCGCGACGAGATAGGTGTCCGCGTCGCGGCGCACGATCCGTTCGTCGAGGAATGCATCCCAGTCCTGCGGGACAGGATTGTCCGGATCGGGCATCGGCAGGATGTCGACGCCGATGCCGTCCGCCGCGAGGCGCTCCTTCAGCCAGGGGAACCAGTGATCCGTCGGTGCGGCCGTGTAACCGTGCACGATGTACACCTGCCTGCGCCGGACCATTCCGGCGCTATCGCTTTCCTGCATTCCTTGTCTCCGTCGAAGATGGTCGGCGCCTTATCCCTTGTAGCCCAGCTGCTTCATCGCCGCCGTCAGGGTCTTGGCCGCCTTGTCGTACCCCTCCCACGGATCGTTGCCCTGGTCGAGGCGCGTGTGCGCGTTCTGGACGTTCCACTGGTCGCTCGACTTCAGGGTCTTCAGTTCGTCCCAGGCCAGCGGCACCGAGATGCCCAGGCCTGGGCGGGCCCGCACCGACCAGGCGCTGACCGTGGTCGC
This sequence comes from Massilia sp. Leaf139, assembly GCF_001424165.1. GTDB lineage: Bacteria > Pseudomonadota > Gammaproteobacteria > Burkholderiales > Burkholderiaceae_D > Telluria. Next base: position 543,399 of record NZ_LMOJ01000022.1, on the reverse strand, counting down.
GCCCTGGCCGTTGCGCAGGTAGTCGATGAAGATCTTGCCGACCCGGTTCTTGGCGCCGCTCTTGGCCGAGAAGCGATCCGGCAGGGTCTTGGCCAGGTGGGTCACGATCGCCTGCGAAAAGCCTTTCACGGTGTCCCAGTCCTTGCCGCCCTTGATCGGCACCACCACGTGCAGGCCCTTGCCGCCGCTGGTCTTGAGAAAACTCGGCAGGCCGAGTTCCTCGAGGAAGGCGCGCATCACCTGCCCCGCTTCCTGCATCGCCGCGAACTCGACGCCCTCGCCCGGATCGAGGTCGAACACCATGCGGTCGGGCTTGTCGTAGGATTTGCCAAAGGCGTTCTGCGTATGGAATTCGAGCGCATTCCACTGCGCCGCCGACAGGATGCCGGCGAGGTTGTCGACCGTCAGCATGGGCGGATGATCCGGGTCGAGCGCCTGATCCATGTGCTTCATGCCGGGCAGCTTCTTGATGTCGGCGTGCTTCTGGAACACCAGGTCGCCCTTGATGCCGGCTGGTGCGCGTACCAGCGACACCGGGCGCCCCTTCAGGTGCTCCATCATCAGGTTGCCGACCAGGGCGTAGTAGCGGATCACGTCCATCTTGGTGGCGCCGCTCTTCTCGTCGACGACGCGGTCGCCGTTGGTGATCTTCAGGTTCGCGGGCAGCGTGCCCTCGACCATGCCGGGCGCCTCGCTGCTGCTGGCGCCCTCGTCCTCGTCGCTCATCTCGATCTCCTTCACGGGTGTCGGCAGCTCGCGCGTGATGCCGCTTGCCGGTTTGTCGGTGCGCAGGCCCTGGAAAACCGGATGGCGCACGGCGCCGGCCTCGGTCCATTCGGAAAAGCTCACTTCGGCGATCAGCTCCGGCCTGACCCAGTGGTGCTTGCGGCCCGGTACCGTGCGCGGCGGGAAGGGGCTGGCGTCGGTGTCGAGCGCCTTCAGCTTGGCCGTGATGTCGCGCAGGCTCTCGGCATTGAAGCCGCTGCCGACATTACCGGCGTAGCGCAGCACGCCTTCCTTGTCGTGTGTGGCCAGCAGCAGCGAGCCGACGCCCTTGCGCGAGCCCTTGGGGTCGGTATAGCCGACGATGACGAATTCCTGGCGCTGCCCGCATTTCAGCTTGATCCAGGCCGGCGAGCGGCGCGACACATAGTGCGAGTCGCGCCGCTTGCCGATCACGCCTTCCAGGCCGATCTTGCAGGCGGCAGCGACTAGCCCTTCCGGGTCTGTGCCGAACTCGGCCGAGAAGCGCACGAGCTCGGAGGCCTTCGCCGTGTTCAGCGCGGCTTCGAGCAGCGCGCGGCGCTCGACCAGCGCCACCTTGCGCAGGTCGTAGCCGCCGAGATAAGGCGCATCGAAGATGAAGTAGACGATCTGGGCCCGGTTGCTGCCGTCGAAGGCCAGCTGCAGCAAGCCGAAGTTCGGCCGCCCGTTGGCATCGTGGACGACGATCTCGCCGTCGTACCAGCCGTCCGGCAGGCCCATGCGTTCGATTTCCTCGCGCAGCGGACGCAGTTTGTCCGTCCAGTCGTTGTTGTTGCGGGTGATGAGGCGCACCTCGCCGTTCTCGATGCGCGCGAGCATGCGGTAGCCGTCGAACTTGACCTCGAACACCCATTCTTCCGGATTGGCGGGCGGAGCATCGACCAGGGTCGCCAGCTCCGGCGCGAATTCCTTCGGCGGCGGCGCCTCGACCACGCCTTCGGGCAGGCTGGCGTCGCGCGCCTTGCCTGCGGCACCCGCCGCGGCCGCGTCCGCCTTGGCCTTGGCGGCGCGCGCCGATTTCGCGGCCGGCTTGGCCGCCGCCTTCGTTTTGGCGGCGGCGCCCGCCTTGGCCGTGGCCTCGGCCCCTTCCGCTTTCGCCTTGCCCTGCACCTTGTCTCCGGTTCCCGGCATCGGCAGCGCCTTGACGCTGTCGGGCATCTCGTCGACCACCGAGAACTCCTCGGCCGGACGCGCGTAGTCACCCTTTTCCTTGATCAGGAGCCAGGGTTCCTGCTTGTCGTTGCCGCGTCCCTTCATGCGCACCAGCACCCAATTGCCGTGCATTTTGTGGCCGTGCAAACGGAACTTCAGGTTGCCCTTGCGGTAGCCCTCGTGCGGATCGCCTTCGGGCGCCCAGGTGCCCTTGTCCCAGATGATGACCTTGCCGGCGCCATACTGCTTCTCAGGAATGGTGCCTTCGAAATCGGCATAGGAAATCGGGTGATCCTCGACGTGGACGGCCATGCGCTTGTCGTGGGTGTCGTAGCTCGGGCCCTTCGGCACGGCCCAGCTTTTCATGGTGCCGTCGAGCTCGAGGCGGAAGTCGTAGTGCAGGCGGCTGGCCCAATGCTTCTGGATCACGAAAGTGAGCGCGTTCTTCCCGGGTACGCCGCCCTCGGCCGGCTCGGACGTGATCGAAAAATCGCGCTTGGATTTGTACAGCTTGAGGGCGTCGGCCATGGCGAACTCCTGCGTTTTTTCCGGTACGGCCAGTGTAGCGAGCGACATTTCCTGCGACTGTACGGCAGCTAACGGTCGCGCTGCCCCTGGCGCAGCGCCTGAATGTAACCGGATGTAATTGGCGTCAACGTTGTCAGGACGGCTCGCGTTATTGGGCACAGCAGCACCGGGAACCATCCCCATCGGTTCCACCTCATCCACTCCTTGAAGGAATGATCACCATGAGCAAAATCGTCGCTACCCTGATTGCCGGCCTGTTCGCCACCTCGGCCTTTGCCCAGAGCACCGCCACCCAGACGACCACCCCGGCCACCAAGGCGGAAGCCAAGGAAGCGAAGGAAGTGGCGAAAGCCGATGCCAAGGTAGAAAAGGCCTCGGCCGACGCGAAGGCTGACGTGGCCGAAGCGAAAGCGGACGCCGCCAAGGACAAGGCCAAGGCCGTCAAGAAAGCCACCAAGAAAAAGGCCGAAGCCAAGGCCGATGCAGCGGAAGCGAAGGCCGAGCACAAGGCCGACACGCATGCTGCGCACACGACCACCACGACCACCAAATAATTACAGGCCGCTCGAGCCCACCATAGCCCAAAGAAGACAGGGTTCGCCCTGTCTTTTTTTCGTCCCGGCTCTCCGCCGCCCGGCGTTTGCCGCCGGTTCCGACCCCTCTCCGGCGCATGCTCTACAATATGCGCACCCCTTCCTGGAGCGCGCCATGCACAAGATCGTCTTCCTCGACCGCGACAGCCTGCTTGCCAAGGTACGGCGTCCCGCCTTCGGCCACGACTGGCAGGACTTTGCGTCCACCGCGCCCGACCAGGTGGTGGAACGCCTGCAAGGCGCCACGGTCGCCATCACCAACAAGGTGCCGCTGCGCGCCGAGGCGCTCGAGCAGCTGCCCGACTTGCGCATGGTGGCCGTGGCCGCCACCGGCACTGATAATGTCGACCTCGCCGCCTGCCGCGCGCGCGGCATCGCGGTTGCCAACATCCGCGATTATTCCGGCGTCTCCGTGCCCGAGCATTGCTTCACGCTGATGCTGGCCCTGCGCCGCAACCTGCGCGCCTATGTCGCCGACGTCGAAGCGGGCCGCTGGGAACGCTCGAACCGCTTCTGCCTGCTCGACCACCCGATCGGCGACCTGGCCGGCAGCCGGCTCGGCATCGTCGGCTACGGCGCGCTGGGACGGCGCGTGGCCCAGATCGGCCAGGCCTTCGGCATGACCGTCGCCACCAGCTCGCGTTCGAAAGTCGAGGAGCCGGGCGTCGTGCAACTGGAACTGGACGAATTGCTCGCCACCTCGGACGTGCTCAGCCTGCACCTGCCGCTGAACGAGGCCACGCGCCACCTGATCGGCGCGCGCGAGCTGGGCCTGATGAAGCCGACCGCGCTGCTGATCAACACCGCGCGCGGCGGCCTGGTCGATGAGGAAGCGCTGGCCACGGCCCTGATGCAGCGCACGATCGGCGGCGCCGGTTTCGACGTGCTCAGCAAGGAGCCGCCGTCGCAGGACAATCCGCTGCTGGGCCTGCGCCTGCCGAACTTCATCCTGACGCCGCACGTCGCCTGGGCCAGCGCCGGGGCGATGCAGACCCTGGCCGATATGCTGGTCGATAATATCGAAGCCTGGGAAGCCGGGCGGCCGACGAACCTGGTGGGTTGAGAACCGGGCGGCGCAGGCCGCCCTTTTTTTTACTGCAGACGAACCGCCATGTCGAAGATCCAGGTGCGCCGGATCTCGACCACGTCGTACTGGCGCGCCAGCGCCGGCGGGAAGGCGCCGTAGGGCGCCTGGCCGGCGACGATCTGGCGGATCGCCTCGTCGATGGCGGGTACGCCGCTGGAGACATTGAAGGTCACCTTCTCCACCGAACCGTCGGCGCGCACCGCCACCGTCACCACCGGCTGGGTATGCGGCTGCTTCACCAGCTCGCGCACGGCGTCGATGGTCATGTTCATCTCGATCTTGCGGCTCATGCCCTGGGCGTACGCGACCAGATCCGCGTTCGGATCGGCACGCCCGAACAGCCAGCCGCGGCGCAGGCTGCTGACCGTGGGCGCGGGCGGGGCCTCGCGCTGCGCCTTTTCGGCGTCGAGCTGGCGGCCGATCGCGCGCAGGCGCTCCTCGCGTCTGGCTTCCTCGTCCGCCTTGGCGCGCTCGCGGTCGCGCTGGGCCTGGGCCTGTTTCTCGCCTTCCTGGCGGGCGGCTTCCTGCCGTGCTGCTTCCTGGCGTGCCGCCTCTTGACGCCCGGCTTCCTGACGGGCCGCCTCCTGACGGGCCGCCTCCTGGCGCGCCGCTTCCTGACGAGCCGCCTCCTGGCGCGCAGCCTCCTGACGTGCGGCTTCCTGTCGTGCCGCCTCCTGACGTGCTGCTTCTTGACGCGCCGTTTCCTGACGGGCGGCTTCTTGACGAGCCGCTTCCTGACGCGCAGCCTCCTGACGGGCGGCTTCCTGACGGGCTGCTTCTTGTCGTACTGCTTCTTGTCGTACTGCTTCCTGTCGTACTGCTTCTAGTCGGGCCGCTTCCTGACGCGCTGATTCTCGTTGAGCCGCCTCCTGTCGCGCCGTTTCCTGACGGGCGGCGTCCTGACGCGCGCTTTCCTGACGTGCGACTTCCTGCCGTACCGCTTCCTGGCGGGTAGCCTCCTGTCGCGCAAAGGCCTGGCGCTCGGCTTCCAGGCGGGCAGCTTCGGCCCGCGCCTGCTCCTGGCGGGCTTGTTCGAGCTGGCGGGCCGTCTCCTGTGCCTGGGCGGCCTGGCGCGCCAGTTCCTGGCGTTCCGCCGTCTCGCGCGCCGCGTCGAGCTGGGCCTGGCGCAACTGCTCCTGACGCGCCGCTTCCTGCTGCTCCTGCCGCAGGGCTTGCGCGCGTGTGGCGTCGCGCCGGGTTTGCTCGGCCTGCTCCACCCGCAGCCGTTCAGCGTCCGCGTTTGCCTTCGCGACCGCGATCTGCGCGAGGCTTTCTTCGCGCGCCTGTTCGGCTGCCTTCGCGGCCGCTGCGGCATCGTCCGCGCGATCCGGCGACGAATCGTCGACGATCGCCGCCATCGGCGCGGGCTCCACTTGCGCGCGCATCGCCGGAGGCGGCGCCGCTGCGGAGACGGTCGGCGGCGCAATCACGGGATCGGGCACAGGGACGGGTTCCGGCACAGGGGCCGGCTGGACGACAGGAGCCGGCACGGGAGCCGCATCCGCCTTCGCCTGCACGGGCGCAGGCGCAGGCGCCGCTGCCGGTATCGGCGCCGCCTTCGCCGCAGCGCTGCGCGGGGCGGGGGCGGACGGTGGCGGCGGGCTCGCCGGCGGCCGCGCTGGGGCAGGAGGCGCGACCCGCACGCGCAGCGCATCCGCGCCGAGGCGCCGCTCTTCCCAGGGAAAATGCAAGCCGGGCAGCCCGAGGCGATCGCCGCCGACGGCCATGCTCAGCAGCAGCGCATGCACCAGCGCCGACACCACGAAGGCCGTGTTCAGGCGCGCCGGCTCGCGGCGGGTCAAGACGGCGGCACGCGCGCCCAAGAAGCCCTGTGCAGGCGCGAACTCAGCCATGCGGGAGGGCCCTTCCGGGGAGTGAAGCGCGGTGAATCGATCTGGTCATGTGAAGGTGGCGACGTTGCCGATGAAGCAAGGAACCCGCCGATGCTATCACAGGGTTGAATTAATGCATCGTTCCGTACAGGCAACGCGCGCGCGGATCAGATCGACATGCTGCCCTCCGCCGGCACCCGCGCCGGCCGCGCCTCGGCCGCCCGCAGGGGCAGCTCCAGGATGAAGGCGGTGCCGGCGCCCGGCGCGCTCTCGACCCGGATCGATCCGCCCAGCAGCGAGGTGGCGATCGTGTGGGCGATGTTCAGGCCCAGGCCCGTCCCGCCCTGCCCCATGCGCGTCGTGAAGAAGGGATCGAAGACGCGCGGCAGGTGCTCGCGCGCGATGCCGCGACCGTCGTCGGAGAAGGTGATGCGCACCCAGTCCTCGTCGAGCGCCTCTGCCGCCAGGCGCATGGCCCCGCCGCGTCCTTCGAAGGCGTGCAGCAGCGCGTTGTTGACGAAGTTGATCAGCACCTGGCCGAGCGGGCCCGGATAGCTGTCCATCGTGAGCCCGGCCGGCACCGCCAGTTCGAGCGTGTGCCCGGCCAGACGCACCTTGTTCATCAGGGTCGCGACGATTTCCTGGCAGGCCTGGGCCAGGTCGAAGCGGCGCCGGCCGGCGCTGGCCTGGTCGACCGACACCTGGCGGAAGCTGTTCACCAGATCGGCCGCCTGGTGCAGGCTGCGCACGATCAGGTCGGATGCTTCGCCCGCAGCGCCGATATAGCCGTCGAGTTCCGAGCGCCGCAGCGTCGACGCGGCCAGCGCCGCCTGGATCGCGAGCGTTTTCTCGTGCAGCGTGCTGGCCATCAGCAGGCTGTTGCCGATCGGGGTATTGAGTTCGTGCGCGACCCCGGCGACGAGCGAGCCGAGCGAAGCCAGCTTTTCCTGGGCCGCAAGCTGGCCCTGCACATCCTTCAACTGGCGGTAGGCCTGGGCGTTGTCGAGCGCGACGGCGACATAGGCGGCCAGCGTGCGCAGCATGTCGAGGTGGACGCGCTGGTAGGCGTGCGGCGCGAAGCTCTGCACCGTCAGCGCGCCCAGCACGCGCTGGCCGACCGCGACCGGCACATACAGAAGCGAACGCGGGAGACGCGAGGCCGCCGCGCAGGGCAATGCACTCGCGGCAGCCTCGCGCGGATCGACGCCCGGCAGGTAGCGCGCGCAGTCCGCCGCCAGCTCGTCGATGAAGATTTCGCGTCCGTGCTCGATACACCAGGCGGCCAGCTGGCGCGGGTCGCGCCGCTCGCGGCCCGGGGCGGCGCAGCGGCGCCCGTCCACCACCGCGTACGGGAAGTCCAGCTGCAGGCCGTCCTGGCGCACCACGGCCACCGCGAACACCGGCGCTTCCATCAGCACCTCCACATGTTCGTAGAGCGTGGCCATGATGGCCTCGGTGTCGAGGTTGGCGGTCAGGCGCCGGCCGATGTCAGACAGGAGCGCGATGTTGCGGCGCGCGCTGTCGGCCGCCTCCTCCTGCGCCTCGGCCTCGCGCTTGCGCCGTTCGGCGGCGTCCTTCTGCAGCACCAGTTCGGCCGTGCGCGCGCCGACCTCGCGTTCGAGCACCTCCTTCTGCTGCACCAGCGCGCGGATGCGCAGGCGGTAGCCGGCCGCCACCGCCGCCGCGGCCAGCAGCAGCGCCAGCAGGCGCAGCCAGCCATTCTTCCACCAGGGCGGCGTGATCGTGACCGTCAGCGCCGCTGGCGCCTCGCTCCAGACGCCGTCCTTGTTGCTGGCCCGCACCCGGAACACGTAGGTGCCCGGATCGAGGTTGGTGTAAGTGGCGAAGCGCCGGCTGGCGTCGGTTTCGACCCAGCCGGCGTCGAAGCCGTCGAGCCGGTAGGCGTAGCGGTTGCTGGCGGGCGCCGCGTAATGCAGGCCGGCGAACTCGAAGGAGAACACCGATTCGCGCTGGGTCAGCGTGATCTCGCGGGTGCGGTCGATCGGCGTGGCCAGGCGCTGCGGCTTGTTAAAGACGAGGAAGTCGGTGATGCGCACCACCGGCGGGAAGGGGTTGTCGCGGATCGCGTCCGGCAGGAAGGAGACCAGGCCGTTGACGCCGCCGAAATGCAGCTGGCCGTCCGGCCCGCGCGCGCTGGCGCCGACATAGAAGGTGCCTTCATTGAGACCGTCCTTGGCCGTATAGTGCTTGTGCTGGCCGGTAGCCGGGTCGTAGCGGCTGATGCCGTCGGTCATGCTGGCCCACAGGCGTCCGCGACCGTCCTCCAGCACGGCGCCGATCGGCAGCGGTTCGCGCGCATCGCGCAGCTGCACCAGGCGGAAGACCGGCTTGCCGCCGGCGCCGCGCTCCATCCCGTGCAGGCCGCCGGCGGTGGCAACCCAGAGCCGGCCATCCTTCGCCAGCGTCAGGCCGTACACGCGGTTGTGGCGCAGGCTGCCGCCGTCGCTCGGGTCGTGGCGGTAATGGGTGAAGACGCCGCTGCGGCGGTCGAAGCGATCCAGGCCGTTGTCGGTGCCGATCCAGAGCATGCCGTCGGCATCCTCGACCATCTGGAACAGGGTGTTGTCGCCGAGCCCCTGGGGTGCGCGCGGGTCGTGGCGCCAGACCTGGGCGACCTTGCCGGCGTCGTCGAGCCGATACAGGCCGGCGCGGGTGACGGCCCATAGCACGCCGTCACGGGTGCGCAGCACCTCCTGCACGGTTGCCGAGCCGAGGCCCGGCAACCCTACCCGGTGGAAGCGGCCGCCCTGCGCGTCGCTCCAGGCCAGCGCGCCGGCGCTGCCGACATACAGGCGCTCGCCGACGATGGACAGGCTGTGCACGACATCGCTCGGGAGCGTGTCCATGCGACCCGGCTGGTGACGCAGCTGTTCGGTCGCGCCGGTCTCGGGGTCGAGCAGCACCAGGCCGCCGCCGGTGGTGCCGATCCAGACCTTGCCGTCGGCGCGCACGGCGACATCGCGCGCCTTTTCGAAACCGGTGCGGTAGCTGGCCTGGGGGCGAAAGCTGAAGTTCGAAAAGCCGCCGCTGGCGAGGTCGGTGCGCGACAGGCCGCGCATGCGGCTGCCGACCCAGAGCGTGCCGCTGCGGTCGATCCGGATCGAGGCGACCTGGTTGTCGGCCAGGCTGTGGGCGTCGAGCGGCCGGTTGCCGTAGGAGACGAAGCGGCCGCTGCTCGGGTCGCGCCATTTCACGCCGTCGAGGTCGGTGCCGACCCAGAGGGTGCCGCCGGTATCGACATACAGCGCCGCCACGCGCAGCTCGCCCACGCCCTCCTGCGCCGTGACCGCGCGCTGCCGGGGCCTGGCATCGGCGATCTCCCAGGCCTCGAGTCCGGCATCGGTGCCGACCCAGAGCGTGTCGCGCGGGCCCATCGCCAGCGCGTTGATGCGTGCGCGGCGCGCGTCGCCGTCCAGGGGCGCGATGTGTTCGAGCTGGCGCGCGCCCGGCGCCAGGCGCCCCACCCCGCGCGCGGTGCCCACCCACAGCACGCCATGGCCGTCGAAGGCAAGCGCGCTGACGGTGTCGCCCCCGAGGGCGCCGTCGTGGCCCGGATGGCGGATCGTCGTGAAGGCGCCGCTGGCCGGATCGAAGCGGGTCAAGCCGTCGCTGGTGCCGAGCCAGAGCATGCCCTGGCGGTCGGCGGTGATCGCGTTGACGCTGCGGTTGCCGTGCGGCGCGGCGCCTGCCCCCTGCAGCGGATAGCGCACGAACTTGGCGGCGGCCGCGTCGAAGCGCGCCAGGCCCCCCTTGGTGCCGAACCAGAGGCGCCCTTCGGCATCCTCGAAAGAAGCGGTGATGAAGCTGTCGGGGAGCGAACCGGGGTCTTGCGGGTCGGTGCTGTAGACGCTCATCTTGTAGCCGTCGTAGCGGTTCAGGCCGGCCTGGGTGCCGAACCACATGAAGCCTTGGCGATCCTGGAGAATGTTGAGCACCGATTCCTGCGAGAGGCCGTGCTCGATCGAGACCCGTTCGAAACGCAGGTTGCGCGGCGCGGCCGCGCTGGCGACGCCGTCCAGCGCCAGCAGGGCCAGCAGGCCCAGCGCCGCGAGCGAGGGGCGCATCGCGGTCATGCCGCCGCGAAAGGTAAAGCCCAGCATAGTTCTATTGATGTCGAATACGGAGCGGCTAATCTACCAGAGGATTGGTGCCGGCCCGTAATAAATTAAGACTTCCGCAATGCCGGCACCGCTGCTATAATGCGTCTCACGGGCGGCTGTAGCTCAGCTGGATAGAGTACTTGGCTACGAACCAAGGGGTCGTGGGTTCGATTCCTGCCAGCCGCACCACGAAATACGAAGGCCAGATCGCNGCGGCTGTAGCTCAGCTGGATAGAGTACTTGGCTACGAACCAAGGGGTCGTGGGTTCGATTCCTGCCAGCCGCACCACGAAATACGAAGGCCAGATCGCGAGATCTGGCCTTTTTCGTTTGGCGCCGGGCTTGTCACTTACGCGTTTTTACTGGTGGCAAATCGACACTTCCCATTTCGGTCATGCCCCGCTATAATGCGTGCTTCGGGCGGCTGTAGCTCAGCTGGATAGAGTACTTGGCTACGAACCAAGGGGTCGTGGGTTCGATTCCTGCCAGCCGCACCNCGCTATAATGCGTGCTTCGGGCGGCTGTAGCTCAGCTGGATAGAGTACTTGGCTACGAACCAAGGGGTCGTGGGTTCGATTCCTGCCAGCCGCACCACGAATACGAAGGCCAGATCGCGAGATCTGGCCTTTTTCGTTTTGGGCGCCGGTTCGCAAAAACTGCCCCTTCCCATTTTGCCAATGCCCCACTATAATGCGTGCCTCGGGCGGCTGTAGCTCAGCTGGATAGAGTACTTGGCTACGAACCAAGGGGTCGTGGGTTCGATTCCTGCCAGCCGCACCACGAAATACGAAGGCCAGATCGGCTGTAGCTCAGCTGGATAGAGTACTTGGCTACGAACCAAGGGGTCGTGGGTTCGATTCCTGCCAGCCGCACCACGAAATACGAAGGCCAGATCGCAAGATCTGGCCTTTTTCGTTTGCACCCCGGATTCGTCTTCAGCCATTTCGTACGACGCCTCGCGTACACTTCCCATTTTGCCAATGTCCCGCTATAATGCGTGCTTCGGGCGGCTGTAGCTCAGCTGGATAGAGTACTTGGCTACGAACCAAGGGGTCGTGGGTTCGATTCCTGCCAGCCGCACCNGTCGTCTCGAACCTGGTGAACATCGTCTCGGCCGACTACTTCGACATCGGCTTCACGCGCTACGCCGCCTTGCCCCGCTATAATGCGTGCTTCGGGCGGCTGTAGCTCAGCTGGATAGAGTACTTGGCTACGAACCAAGGGGTCGTGGGTTCGATTCCTGCCAGCCGCACCACAGTTTCAAGAAAATGGCTCAGAAGAGATTCTGGGCCATTTTTCTTTTCTGCTCCCCTCCTCTCCTCTTCCTTACCCGATACCGGACACGCAAGTCTTAAACCGGGCTTAGAAATCTCCTTAGCTCTGCACAGGATATGAACTCCTGTTTTCGTAGGACTATACCGACGCTGTACGAGCAACTCGGCCGCCTTTTCCGCTCATCAATTGCTCTTAACTCGGGCTCCTATGAAACGCCGGCGACCAGTGCAAACAGAGGGAAAGATTTATTTATGGCACCCATTGTCGCCGCAGAGTCACACTCCTTGTAAATGACGCAAATCGCCCGGCCGCTTTGCTAGCATGAAGTCCCCGATTGCCATCACGCGGCCGCAGGACGCGGCCGACATCGCGAGAGGACGTTATGAAAAAATCGTTACTGGCAGCAGTGGTATTGGCAAGCGCCACATTCGCCACGCCCGGAGCATGGGCACAGACGGATATCAGCAGCCCGCCCCAGGCCCTCGAACTGATCGACGATACCGCATTTTTCGGCGATAGCTTCGAGGCTGGCAACAGCGGCAACACCTTCGCGGACCGCTTCACCTTCAGCGTGACCGGCACCGTCGGCCAGAACCTGGATGCGATCGTGGCCTCGGTCAGCCGTACCGCCGAGGTCGGCCTCGACATCACAAGCTTCGATCTGTTCGACGGCAACGACACCTTGCTGAGCGAAGGCACGTCGATGGAGACCGGCGCGGTGGACGTGTGGACGGTCGCCGGGGGCAACCTGAGCGCGGGGGATTATTACCTGCGTGTGGACGGCACCATCGTCTCGGACGACGGCGCCTCATTCGGCGGGGCGATGATGCTCATGCCGGTACCGGAACCGGGCGCCTACGGCATGATGCTGGGCGGCCTGGGCATCCTGGGCTTCCTGGCGCGCCGCCGCAAGGCCAAGCGCGAGTAGCGCGGCCAGCAGGCAGTCACGGTACGGCGGGCTGCGGCAACGCGTCCGCCGTACCGTTCAGCCCACATAAGCGCTCAGGTACGAAGCTTCTTGATGAGGCTGCGGTTGCCGAGGATTTCCTCGATCTGCTCGAAACGCACCGGCTTGACCATATGGTGGTCGAACCCGGCCTCGAAGGCGAGCTGGCGGTCCTTTTCCTGGCCCCAGCCGGTAACGGCGATCAGGGTCGTCATCGGGCCGCAGCTCAGCTTGCGGATGCCGCGCGCCAGGTCGTAGCCCGACATCTGCGGCAGGCCGATGTCGAGGAAGGCGTAGTCCGGGCAGAAGCGCGCCGCCGCAGCCAGCGCATCGGGGCCATTGTGGGTGATCACCACGCTGTGGCCCATGGCTGTCAGCAAGGCGCCGATGCTGTTGACGAAGTCGACGTTGTCGTCGGCCAGCAGGATGCGGTAGGTCTCGGTGCTGATGAAGGCGGCCGGCGTCGGTTTGCTCAGGGGTTCCGGCTCGACCACGATCGGCAGGCGCACCGTGAATCGGCTGCCGCGTCCCAGGCCTTCGCTGTAGGCCGCGATCGTGCCGCCATGCAGTTCGACGAGTTTGCGCGCCAGCGACAGGCCCACGCCCAGGCCGGCGTTCGTGCGTTCCAGGGTCGAGTCGACCTGGACGAACATCTCGAACACGGAGTCGAGCATCTCGGGCGCGAGGCCGATGCCCGTGTCCGTCACCTCCAGCACGAGGGTCTTGTCCTCGACCCGGCCCGAGAGCGTGACCCTGCCGCCGCGGTTGGTGTACTTGGCCGCATTGTTGAGCAGGTTCGACAGGATCTGCGCCAGGCGCGTAGCGTCGCCATGAAGGAAGACCGGACGATCCGGCAGATCCAGCGCCAGCTCGTGACCATGCAGTTCGATGTACGAGCGCACCACTTCGAGCGCATCGTTGACCACGGCTTTCAGTTCCACGCGGCCCATCTTGATGGCGAACTTGCCGGTGTTGATGCGCGAGACGTCGAGCAGGTCGTCCACCAGGCGCACCATCTGGCGCAGCTGGCGTTCCATGATGTCGGTGGCGCGCTGGGTAGCCTGGGCGTCGCCGCTGCGGATGCGCAGGATGTCGAGGCCGGTCCGGATCGGCGCCAGCGGATTGCGCAGCTCGTGCGCCAGGGTGGCGAGGAATTCGTCCTTCCTGCGGTCGGCCACGATCAGCGCGTCTTCCGCCTTCTGGCGCACGTCCATTTCGTGTTCGAGGGTGCGGTTGGCCGCCTGCAGGGCTTCGGCGCGGCGGCCGATCTCGGCCAGCATGTCGTTGAAGGCCTCGACCAGCACGCCGATCTCGCCGCTGTTATTGCCCGGCACGCGCAGGGTGAAGTCGCGCTGCTGCATCACCTGGCGCGCCACGTTGGTCACCGCTTCCAGCGGACGGGTAATCGCCGCCTGCAAGCGCGAAGCCACCAGGGCCGCGATCACCAGCGCGCCCAGCATCACCCCGCCGAGGATGGCGCCGTAGTTGAGCAGGCGGTCGAGCAGGCCGTAGCGCGAGCGCAGGTAGACGGTGCCGACCGGCTCGCCGTTCTCGACGATCTTGTGCCAGACCTCGAGCTCGCCGCGTTCGATGCGGTAGCCCGGCGCCTGCGGGCGCGGCGGCAGGCGCGCTTCGTTATCGGCAGCGGCGCCGGCCTTGGCATAGGTGGCGAAGCGGGCGCCCGTGTTGGCATAGACGGCGCCGGCCAGGATCTGCGGACGCGCGCGCAGCACGGAGAGCTGCTGCCGGGCGGTGACGGCGTCGTTGAAGGCGAGCGCCGGCGCGGTCACGCTGGCCATGATGTCGGCCTGGGTGGTTAGATCGTCGACCCAGTAGCGCTGGAAGGTGCGCAGGTCGAGCACGAGCATGGCGATCGAGGCCGACAGCAACGCCGCCAGCGTGGTAAACACCGCCATCTTGATCAGTTTGCTGCGGACGGAACCTCTGTCGTGCATGGGGCGGGACTGCATCAGCTGTTTCCCTTTACGACGCGGTTGGCGACCGTAAGCAGGCGCGAACTGAGTTTCACGTTATTCCTCTCTGCCGAGTCGAGCGAGACGTCGAACCGCACCCGCTCCTCGATAATCCTGAAATTGATGACACTGCCGTGCTGCAGGCCGAGCTCGCACTCGGTGACCGGCAGCATGGCCGCCGATCCGCCTGTTGTCGCCGCACGCAGGATGCGGCCGGCGCGCGCGCTGTCGCTGCCGGCGACGAACAGCAGGTGCACCTGGCCGATGTCGCCCTCGCGCAAGTTGCGCACGACGATCGGGCGGCCGCGCACCAGGCGCCCCGCTACCACCCGCCCCAGCTCTGCGGCCATCTCGTCCGAACCGACCACGCCGATCGTCACCGCCGCTGCACTGTCGGGGAAGGCAGCGGCCGGGAAGTCGGCATAGCCGAGAAACTTGTAGAGAAAGGCGGCCTTGACCCGCCGCTCGAGCGCCTGGTTGCCGGCGCCTTGCGCGTCCGCGGCGCTTGGTGCCAGCGCACCGCCGGCGAACACCGCCGCGGCCAGGGCCAACGAACAGCCGAGCAGGCGCCGGCGCGCGGGCACGGTGCTTGTCAGCTGCGGGGATCGGAGGAAGCGGTGTCGAGTCATTGGCCGGGGTTAAAGTTGCAGGTCGCGCTCATGCATGCTGCACAGCCATGAATTGTTTCGTGACATATCGCATGGTAAAACATTTTCTCCAATGCACCAAGCGAGTACGGTACGCACCACGACGACGGGCATGTATGCACCAGCCATACGCAACATCAATGACTGTCATCAGAAATCTCAATTGGCAAACGGTATTGCATTGCAGCATAATTCTCCCTGTCTCCTCTATTCTCCTCCTCGGAAATAGATTCAGCCCGCTCCCCTGGAGCGGGCTTTTTTTTGTCCAGTGTCCCGGATCGGCTTGCTATCATGGCTGGATCGCCATCCATTTCCTTCGGGAGAGCATGTTGACACAGCCTGACACGACTGGCCGCTCCCTCGAATTCTGGTTCGAATTCGGCAGCAACTACAGCTATCTGGCCGCGATGCGGATCGAGGCGCTGGCGCGCCAGGCCGGTGTAATCGTACTGTGGCGCCCTTTCCTGCTCGGCCCCGTCTTTCGCCAACTCGGCTACAGCAGCTCCCCGTTCGTGCTGCAGGAGGCGAAAGGCCGCTACATGTGGCGCGACATGGAGCGCCAGGCGGCGAAACACGGCCTGGCGTGGCGCCGGCCCGCTGCTTTCCCGCGCAGCGCCGTGCTGCCGATGCGGGTGGCCGTGCTGGGCGCCGGCGCGCCCTGGATCGGCGCCTTCTGCCGCCGCGTCATGACGCAGAACTGGGTCGAGGATCGCGAAATCGACGATGCCGCCGCCGTGCGTGAAGCCCTGGCCGGCCTGGTGCCCGACGCCGACGCCGTGCTCGCCGCCGCCCTCGAACCGGACAACAAGCTGCGCCTGCGCGCCAACACGGAAGCGGCGGCGGCGCGCGGCATCTTCGGCGCGCCGACCTTCTTCGTGGGCGACGAGATGTTCTGGGGGAACGACCGGCTGGACGACGCGATCGCCCTGGCTGCCGCCACGCCATATTGACGTTCGGCACCGCCGTTGATACCCCTGCACGCGCGCCGCACTCCTGCGTGCCGACAAGATGCCCCTAATTAGTGTACGATTCGGCCATGTTTTTGAATACACAACAGGCCGTTTCCCATGCCCGCTTCCGGTAAGTCCGCTCCTGCCGTTTCCTCCTATGACTGGCGCGCCAGTGCGCTCGGCGACCCCGCGGGGTGGCCGCAGCCGCTGCGCCTGGCCGCCGACCTGATGTTCAACCTGCCGCTGCCGATGCTGCTGGCATGGGGCCGGCAGCCGGTCGTGCTGTGCAACGAGGCCTACGGGGCGCTGGCCGGGCCCGGTTTCAGCCGGGTGCCGGGCGGGACGGTGCCGGCGGTGCTGCCGCCACCCTTCTCCGTGGCGGACGAGGCGCTGGCCGCTGCCTGGCGCGGCGAGGCGACCCGCGTGCCGGCGGCACAGGTAAACTTCGGCGGCGGCGCCTCCGCCTTCGACCTGCACTTCACCCCGCTTCATAGCGACGGCGGCATCGGCGGCGTACTGTGCGCCCTCGCCCCCACCCAGGAAGCGCAGGCCGGCGCGGGGCAGGAGCCGGGCACGCTCAGCATCCTGGTGGTCGAGGACAACCTCGATTCGCAATACCTGGTGTGCGAGATGCTCAAGGCTTTCGGCTACGAAGCCGACGGCGTCGCCCACCCGGACGACGCACTGGCCCACCTGAGCGCGCGCCACTACCATGTGTTGTTTACCGATGTCAGCCTGCCGGGCATGTCCGGCGTGGATCTGGCGCGCGAGGCGCTGCAACGCTATCCGCACCTGAAGGTGATCTTTGCCTCCGGTTACGGCGACATGCTGCTGCGCCACCTCGACTTCCCTTACCAGTCGCTGCAAAAGCCCTACGAGCTCGATCAGCTGCAGGATGCGCTCGGGCAGGTGAGCGAGGCACTGCGGGCGGGCGCCTGAGTGGCGTTCGTCCGCACGCCTGACGGGAGGGCCGCGTGAGCGAAAACCGCGACGACCTGGAAACGATGCGCGCCGCCGCGCTGAGTACCGCCACCAGCGTGCGTGCCGCGCGCGAGCAGGCCGAAGCCGAGCTGCTGGCGGCCAAGGAAGCGCTGCGCCAGGCCAACGCGCGCATGGAAAACATGCTGGAAAGCCTGACCGACGCCTTCTGCGCGGTCGACTTCGACTGGCGCATCACCTATGTCAACGGACGGGCCCTGCAATTGCTGGCGCCCCTGAACAAGTCGCGCGAAGGGCTGCTCGGGCGCCACCTGTGGGACGAGTTCGAGGAATTGAAAGGCACCAACCTGGCCATCGAACTCGAGCGTTCGATGCGCTCGCGCCAGACCGGCAGCCGCGAATTCTTCTATCCGCGCCTGGCGATCTGGATCGAGGCGCGCATGTATCCCTCGCCCGACGGCCTGACCCTGTATTTCCACGACATCACGCGGCGCCGCGCCGACCAGCAGGCCCTCATCGACGGCAACAACCGCCTGCAGGTGGCGTTGGCCGCCGGCCGCCTGGGCGACTGGCGCTGGGACGCCGCCAGCGACCGCGTCAGCCTGGGCGAGCGCGCCGCCGAGATCCTCGGCCTCGACACGCAGGTGCCGCACGCCTGGTCCGAGGTGCGCGCGCGCCTGGACGAACCCGACCGCGAAACGGTGCGCCAGGCCGTGCTGCAGGCCTTTGCCGCCGGCACCGACCTGAACATCGAATGCCGGCTGCTGCCCGACGGCGGCCACGCGCGCTGGATCGCCCTGGTCGGCCGCGCCGACTACGGCAATGCCGCCCTGTCCGGCAGCGTCACCGGCATGACCGGCGTGATGCAGGACATATCGGGCCGCAAGAATGCCGAGGACAGCCTGCGCCAGAGCGAGGAAGTGCTACGCGCCCTGGCCAATACGATCCCGCAGCTGGCCTGGATGGCCCAGGCCGATGGCGCGATCGTCTGGTTCAACGAGCGCTGGTACGATTACACCGGCACCACGCCCGAGCTGGCCACCGGCTGGGGCTGGCAAGACACGGTCGAGCCGGACGCCCTGCCCGCCATGCTCGAACACTGGCGCGCCTCGATCAAGAGTGGCGCGCCATTCGAAATGGAATACCCGATCCGCGGCGCCGACGGCCAGTACCGCTGGTTCCTGACCCGGGTGAACGCCGTGCGCGACCGCCACGGCAAGGTAGTGCGCTGGTTCGGCACGAATACCGACGTCGACCAGGTCAAGCGCGTCGAGCAGGCCCTGCGCGAGGAGTCGAAAGTGCTGGAACTGCTCAACAGCACCGGCGGCGCGCTGGCCTCGACGCGCGACCTGCGCTCGCTGCTGCAGGTCGCCACCGACGCCGCCAGCGGCATCGCCGGCGCCCGCTTCGGCGCCTTCTTCTATCACGGCAAGGAAAGCGAAGGCCCCAAGTTTTCGCTCTACACCTTGTCCGGCGGCACCGCCAACGAATTCCAGAGCTTCGGCGAACCCCAGGCCAGCGCCCTGTTCGGGCCGAGCTTCCGCGGCGCCGGCCTCATTCGCTCCGACGACATCCTCGACGACCCGCGCTACGGCCCCAGCCCGACCCAGTTCAGCCTGCTGTCGGGCCAGCCGACCGTGCGCAGCTACCTGGCCGTGCCGGTGGTGGCCGGTTCGGGCGAGGTGCTCGGCACCATGTTCTTCGGCCATCCGGAGCCGGGCATCTTTACCGAACGCACCGAGCGCATCGTGCGCGGTATCGCGGCCCAGGCCGCTGTCGCCCTCGACAATACGCGCCTGTACGAGGCGGCCCAGCAGGCGGCCGAGGAGCGCAAGGTGCTGCTCGAGAGCGAGCGCGAGGCGCGCGCCGAGGCCGAGCGTTCGAGCCAGATGAAGGACGAATTCCTGGCCACGCTTTCGCACGAACTGCGCACCCCGCTCTCCGCCATCCTCGGCTGGGCCCAGGTACTCCGCCGCGGCGGCAAGGACGAGGCCGACCTGCAGCGCGGCCTGCAGACGATCGAGAGAAATGCCCGCGCCCAGGCCCAGCTGATCGAGGACCTGCTCGACATGAGCCGCATCACCTCGGGCAAGGTGCTGCTCGACATGCAGACCCTGAACCCGCAGGGCTTCCTCGACGCCGCCATCGAGACCGTGCGCCCAGCGGCCGACGCCAAGAACATCCGCATCGAAAAGCGTTATCACCCGAATGCCGGCATGGTGGCGGGCGACCCGGCGCGCCTGCAGCAGGTGGTGTGGAATCTGCTCTCGAACGCGATCAAGTTCACCCCACGCGACGGGCAAGTGACGGTCGAACTCGAAGGACGCGACGGCTCGGTGGTGGTAACGGTGCGCGACACCGGCAGCGGCATCCGTCCGGAATTCATCACCCACGTGTTCGAACGCTTCCGCCAGGCCGACGCCTCGATGACGCGCCGCCACGGCGGCCTGGGCCTGGGTCTCGCCATCGTCAAGCACCTGATCGAGCAGCATGGCGGCACGGTGCGCGTGGAAAGCGCCGGCGAAGGACTGGGCTCGAGCTTCTCGTTCGAACTGCCGCCGGCCAAGGCCCAGACCCGCGCCGAACGCCGCGCCAGCATGATCATTGGCGGCGGAAATCCTCCGCCGGCCGCGCCCGACCTCACCCTGCGCGATTTGACCGGGGTGTCGGTGCTGGTGGTCGACGACGACCGCGACGCGCGCGAACTCATCCTGCGCATCCTCACCGATTGCCATGCACGCGTGCGCATCGCCGCCAGCGCGCGCGAAGCCTTCGACGCCCTGCGCGCGGACATGCCCGATCTCCTCATCAGCGACCTGGGCATGCCCGAGGTCGATGGTTTCGAGTTATTGTCCTGGGTACGGGCCCTGCCCCGCGACCGCGGCGGACTCCTGCCGGCCGTGGCGCTGACCGCCTTTGCCCGCTCCGAAGACCGGCTGCGGGCGCTGGAGGCGGGCTTCAGTTCGCATATTTCCAAGCCGGTCGAGCCGAACGAATTGATCGACACGGTGGGTTCGCTGGTGCGTCCGGCGAGCAACCGAAAGCGCACTTGAAGTTCCTACTATTGGACGCGGCGCTGTCCTACAAGAAATTCTTGGGCCTTTGTTAGACTACTTGAAGTGGGAAAGTTGGATTCCTGTAGTGAAATTAGTTTCCATCCAGTACCGATTTCGACGAGAAAAAGCATGCCGAGCAGACAAGAAATTTTGAACGCCAAGATCCTGGTCGTAGACGATTCGCCAGACAATATCGAATTGATGGAAGAGATATTGCGCGAAGAAGGCTACAGCAACGTCAGCTCGACCATGGAGCCGGAACAGGTCTGCCCGCTGCACCGCGAGCACAACTACGACCTCATCCTGCTGGATTTGCAGATGCCGGGCCTGAACGGTTTCCAGGTCATGAAAAGCCTTAAGGAAATCGAAAAAGGCGGCTACCTGCCGGTGCTGGCCCTGACCGCCCAGCCGAGCTTCAAGATCGCCGCGCTGGAAGCGGGCGCGCGCGACTTCATCAGCAAGCCCTTCGACCTGCTCGAAGTGCACAAGCGCATCCACAACATGCTCGAGGTGCGCCTGCTCTATAAAGAGCTGGCCCAGTATTCGAAAGCCCAGCAGGAACTGGCACTGCACGACGCCCTCACCGGCCTGCCGAACCGGCGCCTGCTGGAAGACCGCATCGAGACCGCCCTGCAGCATGCCAACCGCGGCCACGCCAAGGCCGCGATCATGTACCTGGATCTGGACGGCTTCAAGGCGATCAACGACACCTACGGCCACGCCTATGGCGACGAGATCCTGAAGATGGTCTCGCAGCGTCTGCTGTCCTCGTCGCGCAAGGAAGATACGGTGGCGCGCCTGGGCGGCGACGAATTCATGGTCGTGCTGGGCGACATCCACAGCCTGGCCGACGCCCAGGGGCCGGCCTCGAAGCTGGTCGAGGCGCTTTCCGAACCCTTCTTCATCAACGACCTGACGCTGCGCCTGTCGACCTCGATCGGCATCAGTATCTATCCGGACGACGCCGAATCGGTCGACGCCCTGATCAGCATCGCCGACTACGCGCTGTACGAAGCCAAGCGCGCGGGCAAGAACCGCTTCTGCTCGACGGGCAGCAAGCCGCAGGCGGCGCTCAAGACGCCGGCCAAGCAGGTGCCGGAGTTGGTGCCGCACAGGTAAATGATGTTCAGCGATAGAGGCCCGGTTTCGATGCGTCGAAACCGGGCCTTTTTTGCATTGTGATTCGGCATGCGGTGCGGCACGCAGCGGCACGCAGCGGCACGTATGCGTGGGCATGCCCACCCTACCAAACCACAACGGCGCACGCACCCGCATTGCCGCGGGCACGTACGCCGTTCCGGTAGATTGCGGGTGTCTTACGCCGTACCGAGATCCTTCGATTGGGTCTGGGCGCTGCCGACATTCGCCTGGCCACCCGCTTCCTCGTTGTGGGCGGCGATGCCCAACGCGTTCTGGTGGTCGCGCGCCGCTTCCACTTTTTCGGGGGCGACTTCGATGCGGGTGATACCGGAATCGACCGAGATCGGGTCGCTGGCCGGGAAGGTCATCTCGACCGCATCGTCGAGCAGGGTTTCCTTGGCCGATTCCGAGGCCGACATGGAGCCGGGGGCGGCGATCATTTCGATGGCGAAGGCATTCGCGATGACCTGGTGCCGGGCCAGCTGGCCGATGGTGGTCACGTTGAAGGCCTCCTGCAAGGCGCGGGCTTCTTTTTCGCCGATGCCATGCAGGGCGGTCAGCGGAGCATCCACCAGTTCCGCCGGCGACTTGCCACGGTACTGTTCGGTAACAATCGTATCGATATTCATATTTTTCCTCTCTGGTAAGCAGCCTGTTCCTGACGTCCGGTACGCTCGAACGGGACACGCTTCCACTATCGCATCCGGCGTTCTTTTAGTATGTGCGCTGGCGAACACGCAGCACCGCGCACGATTGCTCGGAGCCATCAGAAATTGCCGTGCTATCATTCTGGCGCCCTTATTCGTGTCTTTACTTTGGAAAACACTGGGGCTCTGCTATCCTTTCAATCCGCAGAATTTTGGCCCACTCCGACGAACGCAGCAGGAACGACGTGCCCACAACCGACAAACCAAAAATTCTGGTCGTCAATGACGACGCAGCCAGCCTGTTGGCCCTGTCCAGCCTGCTGGATCAATGGGCAGAGGAGACCGGCTACACGGTGCTGTCCGCGCGTTCCGGCCAGGAAGCGCTGCGCCAGGTGCTGCTGCACGATTTCGCCGTCATCATCCTCGACGTCAACATGCCGGGCATGGACGGCTTCGAGACGGCCGAGGCGATCCACCAGCGCGCCCGTTCGGCCGACATCCCGATCATCTTCGTCACCGCCTTCCTGGCCGACGAGATCGACCGCCTGAAGGCCTACCAGCGCGGCGCCGCCGACTTCCTGTTCACGCCGGTGATCCCGCAGATCCTGCATGCCAAGGTCTCTGTCTTCGTGGCCCTGGCCAACAAGAACGAGCAGCTGCGCCGCCAGACCGAGAAGCTGTCGCAGCGCACGCTCGAACTGACCGCCACCAACGAGCGCCTGATGAGCGAGATCGAGGAGCGCCAGGCGGCCGAGCGCAAGAGCCATGCGAAGGACGAGTTCCTGGCCATGCTGGGCCACGAGCTGCGCAATCCCCTGTCGGCGATCAGCAGCGCCGCGGCCCTGATCGACATGCCGGGCGCGCACATCGAGATGGCGACGCGCGCGCGCCAGATCATCCAGCGCCAGACCCAGCATCTCTCGCGCATCGTCGACGACCTGCTCGACCTGTCGCGCGCGATGTCGGGCAAGATCCTGCTGGCGCGCAAACCCGTGGACATGGCCAGCCTGGTGGGCGCCTGCCTCGACACCTTCCGCGCCACCGGCCGCACCGGCGGCTACCGCATCAATGTCGACCTGGCCCCGAACTGGGTCGACGGCGACCCGACCCGCCTGGAACAGATCGCCACCAACCTGATCGACAACGCGCTGAAATACACGCCGGCCGGCGGCACGATCGACATCACGATCGGCCTCGATGGCGAGGAAGTGCTGCTGACCGTGCGCGACACGGGCGTAGGCATTGCGGCCGACCTGCTGCCGCATGTGTTCGACGTCTTCGTCCAGGGCTCGATCAGCCTGGACCGCGCCCAGGGCGGCCTCGGCATCGGCCTGTCGCTGGTACGGCGCCTGGTCGAACTGCATGGCGGCAGCGTCAGCGCGGCCAGCAGCGGCGCCGGCGAAGGCAGCGCCTTCACCATCCGCCTGCCGCGCGCCGACGCGCCGCACGCGGCAGCCGCGCCGCAAGCGGCCCCTGCCCCCGCGGCCACGGGCAAGCCGGCCGTGCTGCTGATCGAAGACAACGAGGACGGCCGCGAAATGATGGCGACCATGCTCGACGTGTATGGCTATCCGGTGCTGCAGTCGGCCGACGGCCTGGACGGCGTGGCGCTGGCGACGGCACACCTGCCGAACGTGGCCCTGGTCGACATCGGCCTGCCCGGCATCGACGGCTACGAGGTGGCGCGCCGCCTGCGCGCCAATCCGGCGACGACGGCCATGCGCCTGATCGCCCTCACCGGCTACGGCCTGGCGGAAGACCAGCGCCGCGTACTGGAGGCGGGCTTCGACATGCACCTGGTCAAACCGGTGGACATCGCGCAGCTGCTGGGCGCGCTGGGCGAACCGGCGCCGATTCCGGCGTCAGCGGCGGCGAAGTAAGCGGCCGCGAGAACAAACAAAACGGCGCCGCGGCGCCGTTTTGTTTTGGTGGGTGCGCAGCAAAGCTTACTGCGACGCTTCGATCTCCTTCTGGCGCGCCTGCATTTCCGCGCCCAGCGCCTGCATGTCCAGTTTCAGCTGTTTCGTCTTCGGGAACATTTCCTTCTCTTCTTCCTCGACGTGGTGCTCGACCATCTCGCCCAGCACCTTCACTTTCGCGTCGTACAGGTCGTCGCCCGGATCCATTTCCATGATCTGGGCGATCAGGTCTTTCGCCGACGCGTGCTCGACGACCGCCTCGTCGACCATGTCCTCGGTATCCTCGCTCGCCTCGCGCGTGGCCGGATAGAAGATCTCTTCCTCGATCGTGGTGTGCATGATCAGCGCGGCGCAGATCTCGTCGGCCAGCTTCTTCTTGCTGACCTTGGCGCGGTCGGTCATGTTTTCGAAACGCTCGAACATCTCTTCGACTTCGCGGTGCTGCCGGGTCAGCAGTTCGACTGCGTCGACGCCTGCGTTCGTAGTATTCGCCATGGGAACTCCCTGAAAAGATTGATCGTATTGATAAGATGTCCAGGGCTCCAGCATCGTCCGAAACGCGCCGCTCTACCGTTCGGCAGCGCACGCAGGCGGGTGCGACGGAAGCGGCGTGCGCACTTCCCCAGCGAAGCTGTTGTATGATTTGGGAAACATTCAACCGAGCCCACGATGACCGCACCGGACCCGCAACACCTCGACCCGGAACTGGAACGGCTGGTTGCCGAACGCACCGCCGCGCTGACCGAGCTGGTCGCCCACCTGATGACCTGCTGGGACGACGAGCGGCGCCTGCTCGCGCGCAAGCTGCACGACAGCCTGGGCTCGTCGATGACGGCGCTCACCATGCACCTGGGCCTGCTCTCCAAGGGCCTGACCGACGCCAAGGCGCTCGACCGTGCGCAGCAGATGAAGACCCTCCTAAACGGCATCATCGAAACCAACCGCAAGGTGCAGCTCTCGCTGTGGAACGACAAGCTGGAATTCCTGGGCATCAAGGCCGCCTTGAGCGAACTGGTGGCCGAATTCGGCCAGGAACATGGGGAAGAACACGGCATCACCGCGCGCGTGAGCCTGCCCGACGACGACGACGCCTACCCGCGCGCCCAGGGCGTGGCCCTGCTGCGCTGCGCCGAGGAAGGCTTGCGCAATGCGCTGCACCACGGACGTGCCGCCACGGTCGAGGTGATCCTCGACGACGACGGCGAGCAGCTGATGCTGACGGTGCGCGACGATGGCGTGGGGGTGGCGCAGCCGGCGCCGCCGGAGTCGCTGCGTTGCCATGGATTGCGCCTGCTGCGCGAACGGGCGCGGGCGCTGGGCGGGAACGTGACGCTGGCGCGCCTCGAGGGGGGTGGTTCGGCCCTGACCATGATTTTGCCGCGCGATCAGGGCGCTTGAGTTTTCAAGATTGCCGGGGTAATAACCGCACGTAAAACGCGTGGGCTCATGGAGCCCACCCTACGTTACGCAACGGTCTCGACATAAATAACGAACAGGGGTGTACCGTAGGGTGGGCTCTCCGAGCCCACGCGTTTTACGTGCGTATGAACACCCGACCGTTTCCGCCGAGCGCCGTAACGTTCAATGCAGCTTGACCAAGGGCGTCGTCCTGCGAATCAGGAAGCGCGCCACCGCCAGCACCCCCGTCCGCATCGCACCCAGCACCGCCTGGTGATGCATCAGGTGCAGACTCGTGTACATGAAGCGCCCGATCATCCCTTCGACAAACCAGCTCGCCCCGCTGAGCGAGCCCATCAAACTACCGACACTGGTCGTCTTGCCGAGCGAGACCAGCGAACCGTAGTCGCGATAAAGATAAGGCTTGTCGACCGGCGCTTGCCCGCGCGCCCGGCGCAGGAAATCCTTGAGCAGATAGTCTGCCTGCTGGTGCGCCGCCTGCGCGCGCGGCGGCACCGGTTTGCCGGCGCCGTCGATGCAGGCGGCGCAGTCGCCTAGCGCATACACGCCCGGCACGCCCTTCACGCGCAGCTGGCCGTCGACCTCGATCTGGCCGCCCTTGTTGACCGGCAGCCCGAGCGCGCCCAGGAATTCCGGCGCGCGGATGCCTGCGGCCCAGACGCACAGGCTGGCCGGGTAGACATTGCCCTCGTTGTCGAGCACCCGGTCGGGTTCGATGGCGGTGACGCGGCAGTTGGCGACGACGCGGATGCCGCGCTCGTCGAGCAGTTTGAGGGCCGCGTTCGAGACCCGCTCGGGCAGCGGCGCCAGGATGCGCGGCGCGCCTTCGAGCAGGGTGATGCGCACGTCGCGCTTGACCTGCAGGCGCGAGAAACCGTAGGTAGCGTAGACGCCCGAGGCTTCGCGCAGTTCGGCCGCCAGTTCGACACCGGTGGCGCCGCCGCCGATGATGACGACGTCCAGCGCCGCGTTCGCATCGTTGCGTTCTTCCCGCGCCTGCTCGGCCACCGCCATCAGGCGCAAGAGGCGCAGGCGGAAGCGCTCGGCGTCTTCGGTGGCGTTCAGGGAAATCGTGTGTTCGCGCGCGCCGGGCACGCCGAAATAATTCGAGGTGCTGCCCACCGCGATGACGAGCGAGCCATAGTCGATGCGGCGTTCATGCAGCACGTCCTCGCCGTCGGCGGCGCGCACGGCGCCGACCGTGATGTGGCGCGCCTCGTGGTCGAGCGCCGTCATGGGCCCGTAGACGAAAGTGAAACCATTATCGTGGGCCAGCATCTGGTAGGAGAGGCCCTCCTGGTGGATGTCGAGGGTGCCCGCCGCCACTTCGTGCAGCGAAGGCTTCCAGATGTGGTAGAGCCGCATGTCGACCAGCATCACCTTCGAGGGCCCCAGCTTGCGCCCCAGTTTGCAGGCCAGTTCCAGTCCGCCCGCTCCACCACCAACGATCACGATTTCGCTCTGCAAGCCTTCCTCCGTTCTTTGCGCCGCCGGCCGGGCCGGTTATTGGCTACAAGACAAGTGTACACCTGCATGCAAATCCGCGTGCGCGGCAAGGCGCGTGCGGACATCAGTGGCCGCGGCCGTGACCATTGCCATGGCCCCGGCCATGCTTGTCGTGCTTGTCGTGCTTGTCGTGCTTGTCGTGCTTGTCGTGGCGATCGTGGCGGTCATGATCACGGCGCACCTCGTGGTGGACGACGTGATGGACTTCGCGCACTTCGCGCACCGGACGGTACCCATGACGCTCGCGGTAGCGCGGCGCGTAGGTGTTGGTGTACCAGTCGTCGCGCACGAACATCACTGGACGGCCGCAGGCGCTGTAGCGGCCGCAATGGCGCGACCAGTTCTTGCGGTGGCCGGGCGGCACGCGCAGGTAGAGCGGTTCGGCGCGCACGTGGCGCACTTCGCGCACGATCACAGGTTGCTGGACGTAGACCGGCGGCGGGCCGAAATCGCCGATGTCGATGCGGCCGTAGAAGCCGGGCTGGCCGACGCGGATGCTGACATTGGTCTGGGCCAGGGCGGGGACGGCGGCGGCCAGGATGGCGGCGCCGAGGAAGAAGGAACGGAGCGGGGATTTCATGATGAGTCCTCTGATTGTGATGTTGGCCGAACTTTATCAGATGCAATGTAAAAACTTTGTTCGCTGCAACACACACTTACAACTCCGCTCTGCTCGGCCATCCTGCAATTCTTGCAGCGCGGAATACGGCGGACAGATGCGGCGTGCATACCTGAGCCTCGTTACAATCGGCGCACGTTCTTCAGAATCGCGAGGTTTCGATGACCCGTTTTCCCCTCTTCTGCTGCACCGCCGCCCTGCTGGCGGCAGGCGCCGCCCAGGCCCAGGTCGGCGCCACGATCGACCTCGGCACCACCGGGGTCGGCGCGCACCTGGTGCTGCCGATCACGCCCGGCCTGAACGGCCGCCTCGGCGTCAATTACTTCAAGCACGACTTCACCAAGCGCTCGGGCCTGGTCGAGTACAACCTCGACGGCAAGCTGCAGACGGCCGACGCCCTGCTCGACTGGTATCCGCGCGCGGGCAGCGGTTTTCGCCTCACCGCCGGCGTCCTCTACAACAACACACGCTTCGACGCGGTCGCGGCTCCTGATCAGCTCGGCACCTTCCGCCTGAACGGCGCCCAGTACAGCGGGGCCGACGTTGGCCTGCTGGTCGGCAAGGTCGACTTCCGCAAGGCCGCGCCCTATCTCGGCATCGGCTGGGGCAATGCCCTGAACACCGAGCGCGGCTGGTCGTTCGGCGGCGACCTCGGCGTCTTCCACCAGGGCTCGGCCCGGGTCAGCCTGCGCAGCGAACGCTGCGTCGCGCTGAGCGCCCTGTGCGAGCGCCTGGCGCGCGACGTGGCCGCCGAACAGGCGCGCCTGGCCGACGATGCCTCCGACTACAAGGTCTATCCGGTGTTGCGCGCGAGCCTGTCGTACCGCTTCTGAATCGCGCTGTGGGTGCAGCCCCGGGGCGAAGCGCGTTATCATCGACGCAAAGGAGGAATCGCCATGAAGATGCATGCCCTGCGCTGCGGCGCCGTCGTCCTTGCCTGCCTGCTGGTGGGCGCCTGCAAGGGGCGCCAGGAACCGGTCAAGCCGATCGCCGTGACGCCCCTCGTCTGCTTCATCGATTTCTAGCCGCGCCAGCAAGACACGGGCAGCGGTTTCGCTCGCGCAGCGAAATCCGCACCCGCACGCGCCGCGCAGGGTAAACTGTCGGCTGTTCATTTGCTCCAAGGTTCACATGTCGTTCTCCTCGCTCGGTCTGATCGACCAGATTACGCGCACCCTCGACACCCTCGACTACAGCACGCCGACGCCGGTGCAGACCGAGGCGATTCCCGCCGTGCTGGCCGGCCGCGACGTCATGGCCGCGGCCCAGACCGGCACCGGCAAGACCGCCGGCTTCGCCCTGCCGCTGCTGCAGCGCCTGGCCATGAAGGGCCAGGTCTCGCCCAATTGCGCGCGCGCCCTGGTGCTGGTGCCGACGCGCGAACTGGCCGAACAGGTGCACGAGAGCGTCAAGGCCTACGGCGCCGGCCTGCCCTTGCGCACCATGGTCGCCTACGGCGGGGTCAGCATCAATCCGCAGATGATGGCGTTGCGCAAAGGCGTGGATCTGCTGGTGGCCACGCCCGGCCGCCTGCTCGACCTGCAGCGCCAGAATGCGCTGAAGCTGAACGAGGTGACGATGCTGGTGCTGGACGAGGCCGACCGCATGCTGGATCTCGGCTTCTCGCGCGAACTCGACGCGATCCTGGCCGCGCTGCCGAAAAAGCGCCAGACCCTGCTGTTCTCGGCCACCTTTTCCGATCCGATCCGCGCGCTCGGCAACCGCCTGCTGCGCGACCCGGTGCGCATCGAGACGGCACCGCGCAACACGACGGTCAAGGCGATCGAACAGTGGGTGGTCACGGTCGACAAGAAACGCAAGTCCGAACTCTTCCTGCATCTGCTGAAAAAGCACAAGTGGGAGCAGGTGCTCGCCTTCGTCAAAACCCGGCGCGGGGTCGACGAACTGGTCGAACTCCTGCAGGCGAAACGCATCGGCGCCGACTCGATCCACGGCGACAAGCCGCAGCCGGCACGCCTGCGCGCGCTGGAGCGCTTCAAGGCCGGCGAAGTGCAGATCCTGGTCGCCACCGACGTCGCCGCGCGCGGCCTCGACATCGACGACCTGCCGGTGGTGGTCAACGTCGACCTGCCGATCGTGGCCGAGGACTACGTGCACCGCACCGGCCGCACCGGCCGCGCCGGCGCCTCGGGCCAGGCCGTGTCCCTGGTCTGCGCCGACGAGGTGGATCAGCTGGCGGCAATCGAGGGGCTCACCGGCCAGGTATTGAAGCGCATCGAGGAACCCGGCTTCGTGCCGGATCACCGGGTACCGGAAACGGTGGCCGGCGGCCAGATCGTCAAGAAACCGAAGAAGCCGAAGAAGCCGAAGGGCGATGCCAAGGTGGTGACGGAGGATGTGCGCTTCCGGCGTTGATTTCGGCGTTGCTGTAGGATGAAATAAAATTTCCTCTACAGCGCTAACATGAAATTTTATTTCATCACAGGGTCAGCCTGAACTTGCGCACGCCCTCCTCGTCCGCCCGCATCACCTCGAAGCCCAGCTTCTTCACCAGGCCGATGATGCGGTTGTTCTGCGGCAGCGCCTCGCCGACGATCTCGCGCGTGCCGCGGCTGCGGCAGTAGTCGATCAGCTTTTCCATCAAAATCCGCCCCAGTCCCAGGCCCTTCAGGTCGGAGCGCACCGTCACCGCGAATTCGGCGCTCACGTTGTCCGGATCGGCCACCACCCGCCCGACACCGAGCGTCTCGGGCAGGCCGTCGGGCCCGGTGCGGGTGGCGATGAAGGCCATCTCGCGGTCGTAGTCGATCTGGGTGAAGCGCGCCAGCTGCGAAGGCTGCAGTTCGCGGATGCGCACGAACATCCGGTAGCGCACATCGTCGGGCGTGAGCGCATCGAAGAAGCGCAGGTGGGCCGGGCCGTCCTCGGGCCGCACGGGGCGCAGCAGCAATTTGCCTTCGCCCCAGTCGATGGTCTGCTCCAGTTCGCGCGGATAGGGCCGGATCGCCAGCCGGTCGAGGGTGCTGCCGGAATGGTCGGCCAGCGCCAGGCGCATGCGCGCGTCGAGCACGATGGCGCCGCTGGCGTCGGCCAGCAGCGGGTTGATGTCGAGTTCGACGATTTCCGGAATGTCGGCCACCAGGCGCGACACCTGCACCAGGGTGGCGACGATGGCGTCCATGTGCGCCGGTGGGCGGTTGCGGTAGCCCGCCAGCAGGCGGGCAACGCGGGTACGGCCGATCAGGTCGCGCGCCAGCACCGCGTTCAGCGGCGGCAAGGCGACGGCGTGGTCGTCCGCTACCTGCACCGCGATGCCGCCCTGGCCGAACAGGATCACCGGCCCGAAGACGGGGTCGGTGGCGGCGCCCAGAATCAGTTCGTGCCCTTCGGGCCGGCGCGCCATCGCCTGCACCGAGAAGCCCTCGAAGCGGGCGTCGGGGCGCAGTTCCTGCAGGCGCTTGCGCACGCGCTGGGCGGCCGCGCGCACTGCCTGTTCCGAGTCGAGATCGAGCGCCACGCCGCCGACGTCGGACTTGTGCATCACGTCGGGCGACAGGATTTTCACGGCGACCGGAAAGCCGATGCCGCGCGCCGCGACCACGGCTTCGTCGACGTCGGCGGCGGCGCGCGTCTCGACCAGATCCATGCCGTAGGCGCGCAGGATGGCCTTGGTCTCGGGGTCGGTCAGCAGGTAGCGCCCGCCGGCCAGGGCCTCGCGCACCAGCGCGCGCGCCGCACCCCGTTCGCTCGCCGCGATGCTCGACACCGAGGGCGGCACCTGCATCAGGAGGTTCTGGTTCTGGCGGTAGCGCACGATCTGCAGGAAGCCGGCGACCGCGTCCTCGGGCGTGTCGAAGGTCGGCATGCCGGCGCTTGATGCGATCTCGCGCGCGCTTGCCACCGAGTCGCCGCCCAGCCAGCAGGCCAGCACGTTGCGCGAGGCGCCCTTCGCCAGCGGCGCGATGGCGAGCGCGATGTCGGCGCTGTCGACGGTGGCGGTGGGCGCGTGCACCATCAGCACGGCGTCCAGGCCGCTGTCCTGGAGCAGGATTTCCAGCACCTGTCGATAGCGCTCGGGCGGCGCGTCGCCGTGGAGGTTGAGCGGGTTGGCGCCGGCCGCACCTGGGCTCACCGAGGGCAGCACGGCGGCCAGGCGTTCGAGCGTGGCGGGTGCGAGGCTGGCGGCGCTGCCGCCGCCGCAGACCAGGGCGTCCAGCGCCAGCACGCCGGGGCCGGCGCCGTTGGCGACGATCGCCAGGCGCTCGCCGTGCAGCGGCTTGGCATGGGCCAGGGTCTCGACGGCGGCGAACAGCTGCTCGGTGGTGGCCACGCGCAGCATGCCGGCGCGCCGGATGGCGGCGTCGAAGACGTCGTCCATGGCGGCCAGCGCCCCGCTTTCGCTGGCGGCGGCGCGCTCGCCCGCGGCCGCGCGGCCGCCCTTCAGCACCAGCGTCGGTTTGCTGCGCGCCGCCGCGCGCGCGGCCGACATGAACTTGCGCGCATAGCGCAGGTGCTCCACATACAGCAGGATCGAACCGGTGGTGCCGTCGCTGGCCAGGTAATCGAGCACGTCGCCCAGGTCGACGTCGCTCGAGTCGCCCAGGGCGATGAAATGCGAGAAGCCGATCCCGCGCGAGCGCGCCCAGTCCAGCACCCCGGTCATCAGGGCGCCCGATTGCGACACGAAGGCGATGCGTCCCGGCAGCGCGCCGCTGTGCGCGACACTGGCGTTCAGGCCCAGGCCCGGGGCCAGCAGCCCGGCGCTGTTGGGGCCGAGGATGCGCAGCAAATAGGGATGGGCGGCGTCGAGCATCGCCTGCTTGAGCGAGCGTCCGCGCTCGTCGCGCGCCTCGGCCAGGCCCGCGGTAAGGACGACCGCCGCGCGCGTGCCCTTCTCGCCCAGCTGGCGGATGATGCCGGGGAGCGTGGCGGGCGGCGTGCAGATCACGGCCAGATCCGGCGCGCTCGCCAGCTCGGCCACGCCCGCCACGACGGGCAGGCCGGCGAGTTCGGTGTATTTCGGATTGACCGGGTGGATGGCGCCGCGAAAACCGCCGGCCACCAGGTTATGCAGGAGCGTTGCGCCCAGGCTGCCGGGACGGCTGGAGGCACCGATCAGGGCGACCGAGCGCGGCGCGAACAGTTTGCCGAGGTTGCGCACGCTCATGGCATGCACCCGCGCAGTGGCCGCACGCGCGCAGCCATGCCCCTCGTGAACGGTGCCTTGCCTGGACTGGACAGCAACCCGACCTCCCTTCGCCATGCGGCCTTGCCTTCGTCCTCGCAGGATACCGCCGGAACGGTTCGCGGCGCGCACCCATGAGCAGGCGCGCCCGCGCGGCGTGGAGGTGGACGGTCAGGCTTGCGAGCGCGCCGGGGCTGCTTGCACTTCGTCGATCGCGTTGCGCTGCGCAGGTAGCGCGCGCAGCACCGGCGACTGCGCCAGCAGCGCGGCCATCAGCTCGTCGGCCAGGCACAGGATCTGGTGCTGGCGCGGCAGCGTGGCCAGTCCGCCCTCATGCGCGTCGCGCAAGGCATGGGCCTGCGCCAGCGTGTCGGCGCGCACGGCGGCATGCACGTCGCCGACGGCTGTCGGGCAGCTGACGAAGCGCACGCGCAGCGCGCGGTCGATCAGCAGGCTGCCATTGAGGAAGCGGTCGATCCCGATATCGAACAGCACCTTCGCGATCACCTCGGCGGCGCGGGCGGCGAGTTCTTGCCGGTTTTTCCTGCGGCGCGGAATGAAGAGCTGGACGATCCAGGCCATGGCAACTTTCTGATGGGATCAAGACAACGGAATAGTATCAATTGCAACGTTCATTAGCAATATGCAACTGTCGCACGGACGAGACAGCGTGCTAAAATCGCCGCATGACCGCCTTCCTGCGCCCGCTGATCGTCTGGCTGCTCCTGCTGGCCCTGCCCTACCAGGGCCTGGCCGCGGCCGCCATGGCCGCATGCGGAACGGCGCATGGCGTGCCGATGCCGGCTGCGTCAGGCCACGTTCAGCACACAGTGGAACAGGCGCAACCTCCTTGCCACGAGGCGGCACCCGCCGTGACGGCCGAAGAGCGGGAAGCGGCGCCCCTGCACGCGGACGGCGCCAGCTGCGGCACCTGTTCCAATTGCGGCATCGGCAGCGCCATGCTGCCGGCCGGCCTGACCGCGCTCGTCTCCCACGCTCCCGCGGGCGCCTCGACAGCCTTTGCCGACCGTCCCTTGCCGTCGGTGCACCTGCCCCAGCCTGAACGACCTCCCCGTCCCCGCCTCGTTTGATCCGTACCGTACCGCGCCCCTGCGCGGCTGAGCCGAACGATTTTTCGAGGATGTCATGACCTTCGCCACCACGCTTTCCCGCGTGGCCGCGCTGTGCCTGTTGGCCGGCGTCGCCCACGCATCTCCCGTTTCCCATTCCGTCCCCGCCGCCGATGCCGCTGCCGCGGTACCGGCCACCACGTACACATCATCCCTGTCCTCCCGCCCCACCCCGCGCGAGGTCGTCAGCCCCGACCGCGCCTGGCGCGAACAGAACCGCATCGTGGCCAGCTATGACGCGATGGCGCTGACTGCAGGCGGCCATGGCGCCCATGCGCATGCGGGCCACGCTGCGCCGGCGGCCGATGCGCACGCGGCACATGGCGCACATGCCGCCCCTGCCGCATTTGCCGCACCTGCAGCATCTGCCGACCCGCATGCCGGCCATGCGATGGCCGGCGCGCACGCCCACGGCGGCCACGGCGCCATGCATGCCGCCACGGTGGCGTCATCGAAGCCGGCGACTGACCCGCACGCGGGACATCGGATGCAGGCCAGCCACGCAGGCCACGCCGATCACGCCAGCCATGCCGGCCACGGCGCAATGGGCAAGGCCTGCTGCGCCGACGCCGGCTGCTGCAAGGACGGCTGCTGCAAGGATGGCGCCTGCAAGGCGGACTGCTGCAAGGACGGCTGCTGCATGAAAGGTGGCGCGATGGCCAGCCACGCCGGCATGCAGGGATGCTGCGCGAAGGGCGACGCCGCCGCGCCCCCCTCCTGCGCCCCGGCCAGTCCCGCCGTGCACGCGTCCGGCGCGGCGCACGCCGGCCACCAGCACGGAGGACAACCGTGAGCGCACGCCCTCAAGCGCCGCGCGCCGGTGCGCTCGCCGTGCTTGCCCTGCTGGCCGGCTGCGCCGGCGTCACGCCGGATGGCGGCTTCGATGCCGTCGCCACGCAGGCGCGAGCGCGCGACGGCCTGGAACCCCGCATCGTCACGAATGACGCCGACGCGAGCGCCGTCGCCGAGACCACGCGCGCTCTGCTGGCCCAGCCGCTGGACACCGACGCGGCGGTACGCATCGCGCTGCTGAACCATCCCGGCCTGCAGGCGAGCTACTGGAACGTCGGCATCGCCCAGGCCGACCTGGCCCAGGCCGCGCGCCTGCAGAATCCCGCCTTCGGCTTCAAGCGCATGGCCGGCGGCGGCGACGTCGAGATCGAGCGCTCGCTCGGCTTCAACCTGGCGCAGGTGCTGACCATGCCGCTGGCGCGGCGCATGGAGGCCCGCCGCTTCGAACAGGTAAAGCTGGCCGTCGGCGCCGAGATCGAGCGCCACGCGCTGGAGGTGCGCCGCGCCTGGATCGACGCCGTGGCGGCACGCCAGGGTCTGGACTACGCGCGCCGCGTGCACGCGGCGCATGACGCCAGCGCAGAGCTGATGGGACGCATGGCGCGCTCCGGCAATGCCAGCCAGCTCGACCTGGCGCGTGAACGGACCTTCCAGGCCGAAGCCGGCGCCGCCGTCGTGCGCGCCGAGCGCCAGGCGCTGAAGGAACGCGAACGCCTGACCCGGCTGCTCGGCCTGTGGGGCGCCGACACGGCCTTCCGCCTGCCGGAGCGCCTGCCCGACCTGCCTGCGGCGCCGGGCGACATCGCGCAGATCGAAGCGCGCGCGCTCGAACGGCGCCTGGACGTGGCCGCGGCGCGTCAGGACAGCGCGGCCCTGGCCGCGAGCCTGGGCCTCACCCGCACCACCCGCTTCGTCAACGTGCTGGAACTGGGCGTCGAGCGCAAGCGCGA
This sequence comes from Massilia sp. Leaf139, assembly GCF_001424165.1. GTDB lineage: Bacteria > Pseudomonadota > Gammaproteobacteria > Burkholderiales > Burkholderiaceae_D > Telluria. Next base: position 508,267 of record NZ_LMOJ01000022.1, on the reverse strand, counting down.
GAGCGGCATGCCGGAGGCGCGCGGCTACGAAGTGTCGATCGAGCTGCCGCTGTTCGACTGGGGCGGCGCGAAACATGCGCGCGCCGAGGCGCTCTACATGCAGTCGCTGCGGCGCGTCGCCGATACGGCGGTCAACGCGCGCAGCCAGGCGCGCGAGCGCTACCTCGGCTACCGCGCCGCCTGGGATCTGGCGCGCCTCTACCGCGACGAAGTGATCCCGCTGCGCAAGCGGATCTCGGACGAGACCCTGCTGCGCTACAACGGCATGCTGGCCAGCAGCTTCGAGCTGCTGGCCGACGCGCGCGAACAGGCCGGCGCCGTCAACGCCGCCATCGACGCCCTCAAGGATTTCTGGAACGCCCACGCCGATCTCGAGGAAGCCCTCGGCGGCGCGGTCGTCCACACGGCGCCGCCCGCAGCGGCGGCGCCAGAACAGCACAAGGAACACGCACAATGACTTCGCGTCGTACGTTTTTGAGTAATGCCGGCGCCGCCATGGTCGGCGCCTCGCTGGTCAGCCGCGCCGGCGCCGCAAGCCTGCCGGAAGCACCGCGCCAGTCCACGGGCGGCACCGCCGCGCCGCTGGCGCCGCCCAACGGCCGCCCCTACAACCCGGTCGTCACCCTCAACGGCTGGTCGCTGCCCTGGCGCATGAAGGACGGCGTCAAGGAATTCCACCTGGTGGCCGAACCGGTCGTGCGCGAACTCGCGCCCGGCATGCAGGCCAACCTGTGGGGCTACAACGGCCAGAGCCCGGGGCCGACGATCGAGGTGGTCGAGGGCGACCGGGTGCGCATCTTCGTCACCAACAAGCTGCCCGAACACACCAGCATCCACTGGCACGGCCAGATCCTGCCCTGCGGGATGGACGGCGTGACGGGCTTGACCCAGCCCGGCATCGACCCGGGCAAAACCTTCGTCTACGAATTCGTCGCGCGCCATGCCGGTACCTTCATGTACCACCCGCACGCGGACGAAATGCAGCAGATGGCGATGGGGATGATGGGCTTCTGGGTGACGCACCCGAAGGACATCCGCCAGCATGCCGTCGACCGCGATTACGTGATGCTGCTGGGCGCCTACGACATCGAGCCGGGCAGCTACACGCCGCGCACCAATACCATGCTCGACTTTAACCTGTGGACCTTCAACAGCCGCGTCTTCCCCGGCATCGATCCGATGGTGGCGCGCCTGTGCGACAAGGTACGAATCCGGGTCGGCAACCTCACCATGACCAACCACCCGATCCACCTGCACGGGCACCGCTTCGAGGTGGCCGGCACCGACGGCGGCTGGGTGCGGCCGGAGGCGCGCTGGCCGGAGGTGAGCGTGGACATCGCCGTCGGCCAGATGCGCGCGATCGAATTCGTGGCCGACAATCCGGGCGACTGGGCCTTCCACTGCCACAAATCGCACCACACGATGAACGCGATGGGCCACGAGGTGCCGAACCTGATCGGGGTCGACCACCGCGGCGTGGCGAAGAAGATCAACGACCTGATCCCGGGCTACATGGTCATGGGCGACAAGGGCGGTGCGATGGGCGACATGAAGATGCCGCTGCCGGAAAACACGCTGCCGATGATGGACGGCCGCGGCCCCTTCGGCAACCTCGACATGGGCGGCATGTTTACGGTGCTGAAGGTGCGCGACAACCAGAAGCCCGGCGACTACCGCGATCCGGGCTGGTACCGCCATCCGGCCGGCACCGTTGCGCGCGAGTGGACGGGCGAAGTCCCGGCTGCGCCGCAGGCACCAAGCGGTAACGCGGTGTCAGGCGGGAAGCCGGTTACGGTGCGCAAGCCGGCGACCCACAAGCACTGATCGAATGTCGGGTGGGGCCCTATCCCCACCCGGCCTTACGATCGCGCCGTCACCGGATAGCCGGCGGCGTCGATCGCCTGTGCGATCCGCTCCAGCTCCGCGCCGCTGTCGATGCGCACCTTCTTGCTCGCCAGGTCGACCTCGACCTTCGCGCCGGCGTCGACCTCCTGCACCGATTTCGTCACGCGGCCCACGCAGTGGCCGCAGCTCATGCCTTCCACAGTCAGTTCGTACATCGTTTCTTCTCCTGTCGATTGAGTTGCTCGATTCCTGCCGGCGGCCGGGCGCCAGCCGCGCAGCAGCAGCGCGTTGGCGACCACGCTGACGGAACTCGCCGCCATCGCCGCGCCGGCCAGCATCGGATCGAGCTTGCCGAAGGCCGCCAGCGGAATGCCGACCAGGTTATAAATGAAAGCCCATCCCAGGTTCTGGCGGATCTTGCGGTAGGTGCGGCGCGAGATGTCGATGGCATCCATCACCAGACGCGGATCGCCCCGCATCAGCGTGATGCCGGCGGTATGCATGGCCACGTCGGTGCCGCCCGCCATGGCGATGCCGACGTCGGCCGCGGCCAGCGCCGGCGCGTCGTTGATGCCGTCGCCGACCATCGCCACCGTGCCGCCCGCGGCCATCGCCGCGCGCACGGCATCGGCCTTTTCATGCGGCAGCACCTGGGCGGCATAATGCGCGATGCCGAGCGCCCCCGCCACCGCCCGCGCCGCCCCGGCATTATCGCCGGTCAGCATCTGCGCCCGCACCCCGCTAGCCTGCAGGCGCGCGACGGCGTCGAATGCGCCCTTCTTGATGCGGTCGCCAAAGGCGAGCAGGCCGAGCACCTCGACCCCATCCGGCGTAGCGCGCGCCAGCCAGGACACCGTGCGCCCGTCCTCCTCGTGGCGGGCGGCCGCGGCCTGCATGGGCGCGCGATCGGCGTGCAGCTCGTCGAGCAGGCGCGCATTGCCCAGATAGACGGTCGTTCCGTCGATCTCGGCCTGCACGCCGCGGCCGGGCAAGGCGCGCGCCGCCGACGCCGCCGGCACGTTCCAACCATGCTCCCGCGCGTAGGCGGCGAGCGCATGCGCCAGCGGGTGTTCGCTGTGCTGCTGCACGCCGGCAGCCAGGGTCGCGACGAGGGCAGGATCGGCGCCTTCAAGCGCGACCAGCTGCGGGCGTCCTTCGGTCAGGGTGCCGGTCTTGTCGAACACCACGGTGTCGACCGCGTGCGCGCGCTCGAGCGCCTCGGCGTCGCGGATCAGGATCCCATGGCGCGCGGCCGCGCCGGTGCCGACCATGATGGCGGTGGGCGTCGCCAGCCCGAGCGCACAAGGACAGGCGATCACCTGCACCGCGACCGCGTTGAGCAGGGCCGCCTGCCAGTCGCCGCTCACCAGACCCCAAGCCAGCCAGGTGATGAAAGAGACCAGCAGCACGGCCGGCACGAACAGCGCGCTGACGCGGTCGACCAGGCGCTGCACCGGCGCCTTGACCGCCTGCGCATCCTCGACCTGGCGGATGATCCGCGACAGCACCGTCACGGCGCCCACCGCGCTCACGTCAACCAGCAGCAGTCCTTCGCCGTTGACGGCGCCCCCCGTGACGCGCGCGCCCGGCCCTTTCGCCAGCGGCAGGCTCTCGCCGGTCAGGAGCGACTCGTCCACGTGGCTGCGGCCTTCGCGCACGCGGCCGTCGGCGGCGACGCGCGTACCGGGGCGCACCACCAGCAGATCGCCGACGCGCAGGTCGTCGACCGGTATGGCCGTGTCGACGCCGCCGCGGCGCACGATGGCTTGTGTGGGACGCAGCGCTTCGAGCGCGCGGATCGCCGCCACCGTCTGTCCCTTGGCGCGCGCTTCCAGCCACTTCCCGAGCAGGACGAGCGTGATCACGACGGCCGAGGATTCGAAATACAGGTGCGCGGCGCCGTGATCCGCGCCCGCGAGCAGCAGGTAGACAGACAGTCCGTAGGCGGCGCTGGTGCCGATCGCGACGAGCAGATCCATGTTGCCGCTGCCCGCGCGCAGCGCCTTCCAGCCGGCGCGGTAGAAGCGCGCGCCCAGCCAGAACTGCACCGGGGTCGCCAGCAGCCATTGCAGCCATCCCGACAGCGACCAGTCGGCGCCGAAGAGCTGGCCGGCCATGGGCGCCAGTAGCGGCGCGCTGAGGAGGGCCGCGAGCAGGATCGGCCAGGCGGAAGGCGCGGCCTTGCTGGCCGGGCTCGCTCCGGTTACAGCCGCGGCCGCGGCGGCTTCGTAGCCGGCGTCCCGCACGGCCTGCGCCACCGCATCCGGCGCAGCCGTGCCGCGCACGCTGGCCCGTTCAGTGGCCAGGTTGACGCTGGCCTCCTGCACGCCCGGCACCGCGCGTATGGCTTTCTCGACACGCGCGACGCAGGAGGCGCAGGTCATGCCGGAAATATCAAAGCTTGCCATGCCTGGCTTGGCAAGCTGTCCGCTGTGGTTGTCCATGGGTATCTCCTTTCGATTCATCCAGCTTGCGCCTTGCCATCGTGGGAAGGTCAAGCGGCGATGGCGCGTCGTTGATGCCGTCGCCAACCACGTCTCGGTGTGTGAACTTACTGCCGGGTTCCACATCGAAGGATTAACTCGTCGGTTTCCCGCCACCTGGAGAATGCATGAAATTCCCGATCCGCTATTGTATGGCCTTGCTTGCCTTCCTGCTGATAACAGGGTGCAGCCGCCTCACCGAGGAAGACGACACCCAGGCCGAAGCGGCCCACGTCGCCGTCGCCGAACAGGCGCCCGGGATCACGCCCTTCATCGTCAACCTCGCGCTCAGACTCGACGACTTCGCCGACCTCGAAAGCGTCTCCTACACGGTCGCTCCCAAGCTGGGCACCTTCTCCAAACCCGTCGCCGTCACCTATACGCGGGCCTGGCTCGAGCGCAACGGGGCATGGCGCGCGGCCGACAAGCGGCTCGCCCTTGCCGTTTTCGGGCTGTACGCGAACCACCAGAACAGCGTCACCCTCACGGCGCACTTCCGCGACAAGTCGACCCATGTCGAGCGGCTGACGCTGGCCGCGGCGGCATACACCGGCTCGGGCGCCCTCTATACCACGCCGCAGGTACGTACCGCCCGTAGCGCATCCGTCTCCCCTAGATTCGACTACATGATGGTGCAGAACGGCGTGACGACGCCGGCGGTACTCGATACCGACGGCCACCTGCGCTGGGTCGGCACGGGATTGACCAACTCCATCTCCTCGGTGTTTCTGGACGATTCTTTCGTCGTCGGGAGTCCGACACTGCCTGAATTGTATCGCGTCGAGCTCAACGGTAGCTATGTCGCGCAGCCCCTGGCGTCGACCCGTTACACGGCCTTCCATCATGACCTGACGCGCGGGAAAACGGGCCTGCTGGCCGAACTCGACGCGATCGAAGGCGGTGTACCGAGGATCGAATCGATCCTGGCCGAGATCACGCCAGCAGGCGAGATCCTCAAGGAATGGGACATGGCTGCGATCTTCCGCGCCGCGATGCAGGCGGGCGGCGATGATCCATCGAACTTCGTGCGCGACGGCATCGACTGGTTTCACATGAATTCGGCCATCTACGACCCGGCGGACGACTCGCTCCTGCTCTCGAGCCGGGAAAATTTCGTCGTCAAGATCGATTACGCCACCGGCAAAATCAAGTGGCTGCTGGGCGACACGACCAAGCACTGGTATGTGGACTATCCGTCGCTGCGTGCGCTCGCGCTCAAGCTCAAGTCGGGCAAGCCGCCGATCGGCCAGCATTCGCTATCGATCGCCGCCAACGGCGAGCTGCTGCTCTTCAATAACGGCTTCGGCAGCTTGAATCAACCTGCCGGCACTTCCCCGGGTATCACACGCGACTTCAGCACGCCGTCGCGCTACGCGATCGACGAGAAGGCGGGTACAGCGGTCGAGACCTGGAGCTACGCACCGACGCCCGCCATCTACTCCGACATCTGTTCAAGCGTGTACGAAAGCGCCGCCAACCATCACCTGATCACCTATTCGGTGGCGGATGCACGCACGCGTACGAGACTGGTCGCCATCGACAGCGCGGGCAAGGTGGCCTTCGATTATGAGTATCCGGCCGCAAACTGCGCGGTTGCTTTCAACAGCAAATCGGTCGACTTCTCCGACCTGACCTTGAAGTAGGCCAGCCAGGCGCCGCTGTCAGACGCCGCCTGGCCCCACCGCGCCCAGCGACGCCATCGGCATGATCAGGTAGCGCATGTCCGCGCAGTGCGTGTCTCCAGGGGCGGCGCCGAGGAAACCGTCGCGCCCCAGTCGCGCCGGTGCGACGCCCTGCCCCGCCAGCCGCGCCGGCCCTACCTCACCGGCACGCAGCACCAGCGGCACCTCGAACCCGGCAGTCGGTGCTGCGAACCTGCGCAGGATGGCGCGCAGCGCGACGCTGGCGTCGCCGCTGGGCAGGAAGCGGGTAAACCTGTCCGCATCGAGCGGGCCGATGCGCAGGCGCACGCGCAGGTCGGGGCGCCAGCTGCGTGCTCCCAGCAGCATGTTCTCCCCAGCTCGGCAGAGCGACCGACGGAACCAGGCGCGCGACGCTCCGGTCGTCGTAGGTCTCGCCGGTGATGTGCAGTTCGCCCGTGGGCTTGGGGAAGCGTTGGCGAAACTCACGTGCATAGTCGCCGAACAGTTCCAGCTCTTCCTCGAAATACCTTAGCAGCTCGTCCACATGTTCATCTTCCGACGGGAAATCGATCCATGCACACATCGCTCCACGGCCCCCCCTTGAAAAGGAATAAAAGGCGCACCTGCATCCTGCCGGGCGTGCAGGAGAAGCCTTGCCAAAAGGCGCTTTGATCTGGCTCAAAAGTGGCGCCAGGCACCGGCGCACACTTGCCGGACTCCCTGCGCCCACGCACGTTTCGATGGCCTCGCTCTCCCCCTCCACGCCCCATACCGCCGCTGCTGCCCTGCGCCGCGCGCGCAAGCTCCTGTTCGTCCGCATGCACCGGCTGGCCGGCTTGCCCGACCCGGAGTTCAGCGCCGGCTTCGAGTCGGTCGTCGCGGCGATCGAGGCCGACCTCGCACACGAGGAAACAGTCATGGAGACGCTCGGCTTCGACGGCCTGCACGAACGGCGCGCCGCGAATGCATTGCTGCTGGCCTCGCTGCACCGGATCGTCACCCAGGTCGAGACGGGCGACGCCGCCCTCGGCCGGACAGCTCTGACGGCGGCGAGCGACCTGCTCTCGCTGCACCGGCTGACGACCGACTTGGCGCTGCTGCTGGCCCGGCCGGGCGGCCCGCTGCCGGCACACCTGCGCGGCAACCGGGTCTCGGGCCTGCTCGCCGGACGCCGGCGCAAGCCCTGAACCGCACAACACCGGGCCACTGCGACGACCCAAGTGTTGACAGTCGCGAGCAGAGCGCTTCGATCGGATCACGACCGTACTCACCACGCGTTTGTATCCGCGACCCTGTCAGATGTGTCGTAATGCTCCCTTACGCGCTTGATGTCGGCAGGAGACGCGTTTGTTTGGCACTGCCAAGCTGGATCGACGCAAGTGGATGGATGACGTTCTTCGTCATGCTCGTAGCGTTTGCGTGCCTGTTTCCCCTGGGGGCGTGCGCGTTGTGCCGCGCACAGGTTGCGGTTCCCGTCGCCCTCATCACTGGCGCCATGACCGCAGGATTACTGACGGCCACCGAGCTGCCGCATCCTTTTTATCTCGCCCTGGAAGCGTGGATGCTCTTGATCTCGGGCTTGTGCTCCTGGCACAGGAGTATCTGGTACGGGCCGCAAGATTCGGCGGCCTTCAGGCCTGCTGCCCAGACTTGGTCGAAAGCGCCTGCGGATACGTTGCAGGATTAGGTAGCGTTCGCCCACGTTGCGCGGGCCGAAATTACGCGAGTAAGCATAAGCCTTCGAATCTTCCGCCTTGGCGCCACCTGAAGCGCGCAGGCATTCTCCAAAAGAAAAAAGCCACCTTGCGGTGGCTTTCTCTTTTGTAACCTGGCGGAGACGGTGGGATTCGCCTACATCCTGCAGGCCGCCTGCGCGCAAGCATGCGCGCATCTTCGAATCCCACACGCAAGGCCTGCTGGCCTTGCTCGCCGCCGTCAGCTTACAAAAGAAAAAAGCCACCTTGCGGTGGCTTTCTCTTTTGTAACCTGGCGGAGACGGTGGGATTCGAACCCACGATACGGGTATAAGCCATATGCATCCTTAGCAGGGATGTGCCTTCGGCCACTCGGCCACGTCTCCAATCAACTCCAGCAAACTGCGCTAGCGCTGAGTGCAAGCATATTAAAGGCCGGTGCCGGATTGGTCAAGGCGACACAGCCAAAATTATGGAAAAAGTTAAGCTTTTTCCAAGTCAAAAGCTTTATGGAGGGCACGAACGGCCAGCTCCATGTATTTCTCGTCGATCAGCACCGAGATCTTGATCTCGGAGGTCGAGATCATCATGATGTTGATGCCCTCTTCGGCCAGGGTGCGGAACATCTGCGAGGCGACGCCCACATGGCTGCGCATGCCAACACCGACGGCCGAGACCTTCGAGACCTTGGCGTCGCCGACGATGCGCACGTAGCCGAGTTCGTCGCGCTGCGATTCCAGCACCGCGATCGCGCGCTGGTAGTCGTTGCGCGAGACGGTGAAGGTGAAGTCGGTCTTGCCGTCCACCGACTGGTTCTGGATGATCATGTCCACTTCGATGTTGGCATCCGAAATCGGGCCAAGAATGTGGAAGGCGACGCCCGGCTTGTCGGGCACGCCGATGACGGTGATCTTGGCTTCATCACGGTGGAATGCGATACCGGAGATGACGGCTTGTTCCATGTTGGTTTCTTCCTCAAACGAAATCAGGGTGCCGGACTTGGCTTCTTCGGCCAGGGGCATCAGGGGATCGGTCAGCGACGACAGCACGCGCGTCGGCACCTGGTAATTGCCGGCAAACTCGACCGAGCGGGTCTGCAAGACCTTCGAGCCCAGCGAGGCCAGTTCCAGCATTTCTTCGAACGTGATCTTTTCCAGGCGGCGCGCCTCGTCGACCACGCGCGGGTCGGTCGTGTAGACGCCATCGACATCGGTGTAGATCAGGCACTCGTCGGCCTTCAGCGCGGCGGCGATCGCCACGGCCGAGGTGTCCGAGCCGCCGCGGCCCAGCGTCGAGATATTGCCTTCCTCGTCCACGCCCTGGAAGCCGGTGATGATGACGATCTTACCCGCGTCGAGGTCGGCACGCACACGCGTGTCGTCGATCGACTGGATGCGCGCCTTGGTGAAGGCGGAGTCCGTACGGATGCCGACCTGCCAGCCGGTGTAGGAGACGGCGTCCTTGCCGATGGCCAGCAGCGCCATCGCCAGCAGGCCCACCGATACCTGTTCGCCGGTCGAGGCGATCATGTCCAGCTCGCGCGGATCCGGCTGATCCATGATCTGCTTGGCCAGGCCGATCAGGCGGTTCGTTTCGCCCGACATCGCAGAAGGCACCACGACGATTTTGTGCCCGGCGTCATGCCACTTGGCGACGCGGGCAGCAACGTTCTTGATGCGGTCCGTCGAGCCCATCGACGTACCACCATATTTGTGGACAATTAATGCCATAACAGGAAGATTCCCAGCGTGGAGAGAGTAAAAGGGAATACCTACTCTAGCATGTTGCAGCGCAAAATCACAAGAAGGGAAGTCCGAAAAGCTATACGAAAAGAAAATAAAGTAATACGGTTTTCGTGTAGAAACTATTCGGGCTTCGCCTCCCAGCGCAAGCTAATCGCTCCAGTTGCGCCGGCGCTGAAATGATGGCAGTCCATGCCCAGGCCCGCGGCGAACAGCAGATCGCGCCCGCTGCTGACGATCGGCAGGCGCGCGCGCTCCCAGGCCGGCACGCCGGCCGCCTGGTAATGCGCCTTGAGCGGGCGCGTCGGGCGGTTGTGGGCGAGCTTGAGGCGCTCGCCGCCCTTGCGGAAATCGATGGTCAGCGGCTGCGCGCGCAGCCAGGCCGGATCGAAGCCGGTCTCGGCGGCGTCGAAATGCAGCACGCCGCCGTAGTCCGGAAAGGCCAGCTGGGCCTCGCCTTGCCAGCGGAAGGCCGCGCCCTCCTTCTCGAGCACGCCCTCGTCGTCGGGATCGCGCATGCCGGGTAGATCGGCCAGCTTCGGTGTGATATATAAACGGTCGCGGTGGCGCCGGATGTGGCAAGCCGGGTGCGTCACCAGCAGCTGGGCGTCGCTGCGCGCTTCCAGCAGCTGGGCCACCATTTCGGCCAGCCAGGCGGTCGACGGCATGGCCAGGCTCTGACGTGCGAACCAGTGGCGCAGCAGGTTGTAGACCCGATCCAGGCTCATCGTGCGCAGCGGCGCAATGTCGATTGCCCCGTCGATTGCCCCGTCGACCAGCAGCGCGGCCAGGTCGCCTTCGGCCAGCTCGGTCAGGAGCCGCTGGGCCGACTGGGCATGAGCGGCGCTGCGCGCGAAGCGCTGCTGGAAACCGGGAAAGGCCTGGTTCAGCGCCGGCATCACCGTATGGCGCAGGGCGTTGCGGGCGTAGCGGGTGTCGACGTTCGATTCGTCGTCGACCCAGTCCAGGCCGGCATCGCGCGCGTAGGCCTCGAGCTCGGCGCGCGCCAGCGGCAGCAGCGGGCGCGCCATCACCAGATCCGGATTGCCCAGCAGCTCGGGCGCGCTGTTGGCGGCGTCCATGCCGGACAGCCCGGCCGGGCCGGAGCCACGCAGCAGCTGCAGCAGCACGGTTTCAGCCTGGTCGTCGAGGTGGTGCGCGGTCAGCAGCAGATTAGCGCCAGCTTCGCGGCACATGTCGCCCAGCGCGCGGTAGCGCAGCTTGCGCGCGGCCGCTTCAAGGCCGGCGCCGGCGCTGTCGACCTGGACGCGGCGCACAGCGAAACCTAGGCCAAGTGCTGCCGAGCTAGACTCCACATGGCGCTCCCACGCGTCGGCGTTCGAACTCAATCCATGATGGACGTGCAGGACGTGGAGCGGGTTCCCATGTTCCTGACACCAGCGGGCGGCCAAGTGCAGCAGCGCCATCGAATCGAGGCCGCCGCTGCAGGCGATTGCTATCATGGAGGGGGAAGACTGGGCGCACAATCTGTCGAGCGCGCGCGCAAAAGTGGCCGGAACGGATCCGGCGTCAGGACTGCTCACGTATGACAACTCACTCGTCGGTCGGCGTTGTTTCCTTGAACTTACCGTAAGCCATCAGTTTCTGGTGACGGGCTTCGAGCAGGTCTTTGGTCTTCATGCCCTGGAACTGGCGCAGGGTATCGGCCAGCGCGCGCTTGAGCATCTGCGCCATGCCTTTCGGATCGCGGTGGGCGCCGCCCAGCGGTTCGGTGACGATCTTGTCGATCACGCCCATGGCTTTCAGGCGGTGCGCGGTCAGGCCGAGGGCATCGGCGGCGTCGGCCGCGCGCTCCGAGGTCTTCCACAGGATCGAGGCGCAGCCTTCCGGCGAGATGACCGAATAGGTGGCGTACTGCAGCATCAGCACGGCGTCGCCGACGGCAATCGCCAGCGCGCCGCCGGAGCCGCCTTCACCGATGATGGTGGCGATCAGCGGCACTTTCAGCTCGGCCATCACGTACAGGTTGTGGCCGATCGCTTCGGACTGACCGCGCTCTTCGGCGTCGATGCCCGGGAAGGCGCCTGGGGTATCGACGAAGGTGAAGATCGGCAGGTTGAACTTCTCGGCGACCTTCATCAGGCGCATCGCCTTGCGATAGCCTTCCGGACGCGGCATGCCGAAATTGCGCAGCGCGCGCTCTTTGGTGTCGCGGCCCTTCTGGTGGCCGATCACCATGCAGGCCTGACCGTTGAAGCGGGCCAGGCCGCCGACGATCGACTGGTCGTCGCCGAAGGTACGGTCGCCGTGCAGCTCGTGGAAGTCGGTGAAGATCGCGTTCACGTAATCCATCGTGTACGGGCGCTGCGGATGGCGCGCGATCTGCGACACTTGCCACGGGGTCAGCTTGGCGTAGATGTCTTTCGTGAGCTGCTGGCTCTTCTTGTCGAGGCGGTCGATCTCTTCGGAGATGTCGACGGCCGAATCGTCCTGGACGAAACGCAGCTCTTCGATCTTCGAATCGAGCTCGGCAATAGGCTGCTCGAAACTGAGGAAAGTTGTTTTAGTCATTGTACCTCCGGGGTTGTTCTGTGGCCGGGCGCGCGGAGAACCGCAGGGCGCGCAGCGGCAATTTGGCGCTATTCTACCGTACCGGACGCCGCTGCGGACGCCAAACCTGATGCCGATCCCGATGCCGATGCGGGGTCGAGGCTGCGCCATAAATACCAGGTGGCGACGGTGCGCCAGGGTTCCCAGTTGGCCGCGACTTCACGCGCATCGCTGCGCGAGACAGGCTCGCCGGAGAAATAGTTCTGGCTGATGCCCTGGATCAGGCCGGGGTCGTCGAGCGGCAGCACGTTCGGGCGCAGCAGGTTAAAGATGAGGAACATCTCGGCCGTCCAGCGGCTGATGCCGCGGATCTGCACCAGCTCGGCGATCACGGCCTCGTCATCCATTTCCGACCAGAGGTTGGCGTGAACGCGCTTGGCCTTGAAGTGGTCGGCCAGGTCGAGGATGTATTCGGTCTTGCGTTTCGAGAGGCCGCAGGCGGACAGCTGCTCGGCGCCGAGCTTGATGATCTGGGCCGGGGTCAGCTTCGGGCAGCAGGCGTTCAGCTTGATCCAGGCGGCGTCGGCCGCCTTCGGCGTGACCTGCTGGCCGACGATCGAACGCGCCAGCGTCGTGAACGGATCGGGATGCCCCTTCAAGTGCATGTCGCCGAACTGCGGGATGAGACGCTTCATGATGCGGTCGCGCCGCATCAGCTCTTCCTTCGCTTCCGCCCAGTACGCGGGCACCTCGAATTCCGGCTGGCCGCCGGCGCCGTTGTCCTTTTCCGCTGCCATCATGCGCGACGCCAGTTCGTCGTCCCGTCCGGTTTGTCTTCCAGGATGATGCCGGCGGCTACCAGTTCGGCGCGGATGCCGTCCGCCTCGGCGAAATTGCGCGCCTTCTTGGCGGCAGCGCGGGCGGCGATCAGGTCGGCGATCTCGGCTTCGCCCAGGCCACCTGCCCCGCTGCCGGCTTGCAGGAATTCCTGGGGCGACCGCTGCAGCAGGCCGAGCACGCCGGCCAGGGCTTTCAGTTGACGCGCCGTCTCCACCGATTTGGTGCGGTTGACTTCGCTTGCCAGGTCGAACAACTCGGCCACGGCCAGCGGCGTGTTGAAATCGTCGTCCATCGCTTCGCGCAAGCGCACCGCATGGGCTTCGTTCCAGTCGACGGCCGGGGTCTCGCTGCCGAGATCGACGTCGCTCAGCGCCGTGTACAGGCGCGTCAGCGCGCCCTTGGCGTCGTCGATGTGGGCGTCGGAATAGTTCAGCGGGCTGCGGTAGTGGGTGCGCACGATGAAAAAGCGGACGACTTCGGCATCGTATTTCTTCAGGACGTCGCGGATGGTGAAGAAATTGCCCAGGGACTTGGACATCTTCTCGTTATCGACACGCACGAAACCGTTATGCACCCAGTAGTTGACCATCGGGCCGCCGAACGCGCCTTCGCTCTGGGCGATCTCGTTCTCATGGTGCGGGAACTGCAGATCCTGGCCGCCGCCGTGGATGTCGAAGTGTTCGCCCAGGGTGGCGCAGCTCATGGCCGAGCACTCGATATGCCAGCCCGGACGGCCGCGGCCCCATTTCGAATCCCATTTCGCTTCGTCCGGCTCCGACTCCTTGGCCGCTTTCCAGAGCACGAAGTCGAGCGGGTCGCGCTTGCCGGTGTTAACGTCCACGCGCTCGCCGGCGCGCAGGTCGTCGAGCGATTTGCCGGAGAGTTTGCCGTAGCCTTCGAAATTACGCACGGCAAAATTCACATCGCCGTCTTCGCTGCGGTAAGCCAGGCCCTTGCGTTCCAGTATCTCGATGATCGACAGCATGCCCGGCACGTGTTCGGTGGCGCGCGGGACGAAGCTCGGCGGCAGGATGCCGAGCGCGGCGATGTCCTCGTCCATGTACTGCGTGAAGCGGTTGACGAGCGAGGCCATGGTCTCGCCGTTCTCGGCCGCGCGCTTGATGATCTTGTCCTCGATGTCCGTGATGTTACGCACGTACTTGACTTCGTAACCCGATTCCATGAGCCAGCGGTAGATGAGGTCGAAGGCCATCATCATGCGCGCATGGCCGACATGGCAGTAGTCGTAGACGGTCATGCCGCAGACATACATGCCGACCTTGCCGGCCTCCTTCGGTACGAATACCTGTTTTTCGCGCGCCAGCGTGTTGTAAATCTTTAATTGGCTCATTGGTGTGATGAATCGAGAGGGGAATCGGATACCCGAGCAATACGAAACCCGGACACGTTCGCCGTGCGGCGCGTGCCGGGAATCAATCTTTGCATCAGAACCGCTTACCGCTCTGTATTGTTCTTATTTGATAGAATGGGGACGTTCTGCGCAAAGTATAGCATTGATAAAAACCCGACTGGCCGCATATGGCTCAGGTTTATTTTTCTGCATAAGCCTTGACAGGGCTTTGCGCCACGTCCACCGAGGAGACGCTCCATGCCCCTACAAAAACAATCCCGCCGCGCCCTCTTCGCCCGCCTCGCCGGCGCTGCCCTGGCGCTGGGCTTTGCCGGCAGCGTGCTGGCCGCCGACAATCCCCAGGTCGCGATCAAGACCAGCATGGGCGATATCGTCGTCGAACTCGACGCCACGGCCGCACCGAAGAGCACGGCGAATTTCATGCAATACGTGAAATCGGGCTTTTATAAAGGCACCGTATTTCATCGCGTCATCGATGGTTTCATGATCCAGGCCGGCGGCTATACGGAGAAACTGGTCGACAAGCCTGGAGTGCGCAAGCCCATTGCGAGCGAGTCGAAGAACGGCCTGTCGAACAAGCCCTACACGCTGGCCATGGCGCGCACCGCCGATCCGAATTCGGCCACCTCGCAATTCTTCATCAACGTGAACGATAATCTCGGCCTCGATTATCCGGGCCAGGACGGCGTCGGCTATACGGTATTCGGCCGCGTGGTGCAGGGCCAGGAAACGGTCGACAAGATCAAGGCCGTGATGGTCGACGACATGCGCGGCATGCAGAATGTGCCGGTGACGCCGATCGTGATCCGCGCCACGACCGTGCTGACCGGCGATAAGCTTGTAAAATAAGCGCCTCGCAGCTTTTATCAACAAATAGAACAGGATTCCTCATGACCTCCGTACTGCTGACCACCAACAAGGGCAACATCACCATCGAACTCGACGCCGAGAAAGCGCCGAAGACCGTTGCCAACTTCCTGGACTACGTGAACAAGGGTCACTTCACCAATACCATCTTCCACCGCGTGATCAAGGACTTCATGATCCAGGGCGGCGGTTTCGAGCCGGGCATGAAGCAGAAGGAAACGAGCGCGACTGTCGAAAACGAAGGCAAGAACGGCTTGAAGAACGACAAGTACACGATCGCCATGGCCCGTACCTCGGCGCCGCACTCGGCATCGGCACAGTTCTTCATCAATACCAAGAACAACGACTTCCTGAATTACCCTGGCCAGGACGGCTGGGGCTATGCCGTGTTCGGTAAAGTAACCGCCGGCACCGAAGTCGTCGACGAACTGAACAACGTCAAGACCTCGCGCTCGGGCATGCACGCCGACGTGCCGGTCGAGCCGATCATCATCGAGAAAGCCGAAGTCGTTCAGTAATCCGGTCGTCTTGTCGTAATCCACCCTCTCGCGCGGGAGCCAGTATTTCCATGTCCACTCCCGCGCGCACCGTCGCGCTTTTCATTTCCGACCTGCACCTGCAGGAATCCCATCCGCGCACCGCGGACGCCTTTTTCCGTTTCCTGGACAAGCATGCCGCGCACGCGGATGCGTTGTATCTGCTCGGCGACATCTTCGAATACTGGGCCGGCGACGACGACCTCGGATCGCCCTTCCATGCGCGGGTGATCGCGGCGCTGCGCGCGCTCGCCGATAAAGGAATCGATATTTTCTGGATGGCGGGCAACCGCGATTTCCTGGTCGGCGCCGGCTTTGCCGAGGCCGCCGGATTGCGCCTGCTGGCCGAGCCGCATGTCGCCGCGATCGGCGGACAGCGCATCGCCCTCGTGCATGGCGATGCCGAATGCACGCTGGATACGAAATATATGGAGTTTCGTGCGATGGTGAGGAATGGCGCCTGGCAGGCGCAGTTCCTGTCCATGCCCCTGGCCCAGCGCAAGGCCATCATCGCCGGCTTGCGCGAAGGCAGCCGCGAAGCGCACACCACCAAATCCTACGAGATCATGGATGTGACGCCGGATGCGGTCGAAGCCGTGTTCGATGCCACCGGCACCGAGGTGCTGATCCATGGCCACACCCACCGCCCCGCCCTGCACCTGCACGGCAAGCGTCGCCGTTTCGTCTTGCCCGATTGGGAACTCGACGCCGAGCCGCCTCGCGGCGGCTGGATCGCCGTCGACGAGCGTGGCGCCATTACGCGCCACGCCCTCGACGGCACTACCCTGAACGATTACAGGTAGGTCTGCATCACCGCGTAGCGGGTCATGCCGTACAGCTTACCCTTGTTGTAGGTCACCGCGCCGATCGACGCGTTACCCCAGACATAGCTCGGCGTGGAGACCACACCTGCCGGGCTGATCATGCGCACGTTGCCGCTGCCGCTCAGGTACAGGTTGCCCGCGTCGTCGATCGTCATGTGATCGACTTCGTAGAAGCCCAGCGTGGCGGTGTTGACCGCGCCGTCGACGTTGCCGGTTTCCTTCAGCGGCGTACCGGCGAACACCGACAGCGTGCCCGACGGCGTCAGCTTGTAGACCGCCACCGTTCCCGTGTCGGCAATATAGATGTTGCCGGCAGCGTCGACCGCGACCGATTGCGGGATGAAGTTGGCGTTCGCACCGGCCAGCGCCACGACGGCCGGCTTCTGCACCAGTACCGAGCGCGCGCCGGTCGGCGTGAAGCGCAGCACCTCGCCGCCGGTGGCGCCGGTGGTGACGATCGCATTGCCGTTGGCATCGATGGTCAGGCCGACCGGACGCACGTTCGCGTCGACGGTGCTCACGATGCCGTCCTTGATGCGGCGCAGGCCCTGCACCTGGGCGACCCAGATGCTGCCGTCGCGGCCGGTGGCCACACGCTGCGGGCCGGCGAACTTGGCCGATGCCAGCGGGCCGTCGGTGAGGCCTGCTTCGCCGGTCGTGCCCGAGATCGTCGAGACGGTGCCGTTCGGGGTCGACTTGCGCAGCACGTGGGTGACCGGGTCGACGAAGTACAGGTTGCCGTCCGCATCGGCGGCGAGCGAGCTGAACGAGCCGAAGCGCGCGGTCGTCGCATTGCCGTCGGTGGTGGCGCGCACCGCAGGCGTTGCCGCCGGGGTGGTGACGGTGCCGTCGAGGGCGACCTTGCGCAGCACTTCCTGGCCGCTGTCGATCACGAACAGGCTGGTGCCGTCGAAGCCGATCGAGAGCAGGTTGCCGAAGCGCGCCGCGGTGCCCTGGGCATCGATCTGGCCGCGCTGGGTCGCGCTGCCCGCCAGGGTGGTGACAACGCCGGCCGGGGTGACTTTACGCACCGAGGCAACGTCGGTCACGTAGAGGTCGCCGTTCGGCGTGGTGACCATGCTGGTGATCACGCTGAAGCGCGCGGCGGTGCCGGTGCCGTCTTGCGAGCCCGAACCCACGAAGGTGCCGGCGAAGGCCACGAGACGGCCGCCGACATCTTTCCAGATGCGGTTGTTCGAATCCGACAGGTAGAGCGTGCCGTCGTTGGCGCGGGCCAGCGTCTGCAGCGAGAAGGCCGGCAGCGACGGATCCGGATGGACGTAGGTCTGGGTCGTCACGACGCCGGACGCGCTGACGCGGCGGATCGACAGGCCTGCGCTCGCGTCGAGGACGATCACACCGCCTTGGCCGTCGGCCACCAGCGATTGCGGGGCTGCGAATTTGGCGGCCGTGCCGACGCCGTCGACCTTGGCGGTTACGCCGGCGCTGGCCACGTTGTAGCAGGCGGCGGTGCCGCTGCCGGCCAGCGTGGTCACCGTGCCGGCGCTGGTCAGCTTGCGGATGGCGCCGTTGCAGCTGTCGGCCACGAACAGGTTGCCCTGGGCGTCCACCGCCGCGCCGTTACCGCCGAGCCAGAAGCGGGCAGCGGCGCCGGCGCCGTCGGACAGGCCTGGCTGGCCGCTGCCGCCGGCGAAGGTGCTGATCTGGCCGGCCGAGTTCATTTTCAGGATGCCATGCAGGCCGCCGTCCAGGACATACACGTTGCCGCTGGCGTCGCCGGCGACGGCCAGCGGTTCCTGCAGGGTGCCGCGCACGCCTGCCAGGACGACCGGTGCGCAGTCGACGACCGCCTTGGTCGAGTTCGCGCTTTCCATGGTGCCGGTGTTGTTCGTGGCTTTGCAGGTGTAGCCGGCAGGCGGCGTGACCTTGATGTCGTAGGCGGTACCGGCCTTGAGCTTGGTCGCGAAGGTGAAGGCGCCGTTCGCGTTCACCGGCAGCGACTCGCTGCCATTGGCCAGGGTGACCGACGCGCCAGCGCCGAGACCGGAAACAGTGCCGCCCAGCGTGAACTCGGTCACCGGCGTGACCGGTGGGGTGCCGCCGGCCGGAGGGGGCGGCGTGGTACCGCCACCGCCGCCACCGCCGCCACCGCCGCCGCAACCGGCCACCAACGCCATCACTGCCACGGCGACTGCATATTCAAAACGTTTCAATTTCATTCTCTTCTCCTGAGCGACACGGCGCGACCGGCGCCATTTCCGTGCAAACATAATACCAAAATATAATTTTTTTAATACAATTTCGACAATTCAATCGTGCGCACCTGTCGACGGCGCGACTCATCCATATGAAAGGGTTTCGGGCGCCCCGTACAGGCTCGATCCAGGCAGGGATGTCCGGCGCTGCCGGAAACGAAAATGGCGCCCGCAGGCGCCATGGTTTCAAAGAAAAATGTTCGCCTTACGGCAGCCAGGTCTGGAGCAGCGCGTATTTCGTCATCCCATACAGCTTGCCCTTGGCATAGGCGACAGCGCGCACCGTCGCCTTGCCCCAGCCGAAGCCCGGGGATGACACCACGCCCGCCGGGCTGATCATCCGCACCACGCCGCGGCTGGACAGGTAGAGATTGCCCTTGCCGTCGACCGTCATGAAGGTCGTGTCGCCGAAGTGCAGGGTCGCCGTATTCACCGGCCCGTCGGCGTCGCCGTTCTTCAGGGGCGTGCCGGCGAACACGCTCAACTGCCCTGCCGTGCTCAGCTTGTAGACGACGGCCGTTGCCGGATCGGCGACATACAGGTTGCCGGCGGCGTCGAACACGGGAGCGGCCGGCGTGAAATCGATCCCCGAGTTGCCCAGCAACGCGACGACGCGATCCCGGTCGACCAGGGTCGTCGTTGCGCCCGCCGGCGTGACCCGCAACAGGTTCATGCCGTCGGAGACGACCGCGTTGCCGTCCGCATCGACCGTCAGGTCGAACGGAAACAGGTCGGGCAGCAGGGTCGTCACGTTGCCGTCCTGGATCTTGCGCAGCCCCTGCTCCTGGGCGACCCAGATCACGCCGTTCTTGCCGGTCGCGACGGCATGGGGAAAGGCGAACAGCGCGGAAGCGAGCGGCCCGTCGGTCGTGCCTGGCGTGCGCGCCTTGCCGCCGACCGTCGTCACCAAACCCGCTGACGTCACCTTGCGCAGCAGGTGGGTGCCGACGTCCGCGACATACAGGTTGCCGTCCGCATCGGCGCCCAGCCCCGAGAAGCTGCTGAAGCGCGCCGCGGCGCCGCTGCCGTCGGTAGAACCGTGCACGATCGGCGTCGACGGCAGGGTCGCCACCACGCCATCGAGGCCGACCCGGCGCACGGCGCCGTTATCGATCACGGCCAGGTTGGCGCCGTCGAGTCCGATTGACACGATGTTGACGAACCTGGCCGCGCTGCCTGTTGCGTCCAGCGCGCCGGCCGTGGGGCCGCCCGCGAGCGTCGTCACCACGCCGGCCGGCGTGACCTTGCGCACCGCGGTCGCGTCGGCGACGTACAGGTCGCCATTTGGCGCGGCCACCATGTCCCGGATCAGACGAAAGCGCGCGCCGGCGCCGGTGCCGTCGAGCGAGGCGCCGATCGACGGCCCGCCGGCCAGCAGCACCAGGGTGCCGCCCACGTCTTTCCAGATCCGGTGCATGTCATCGGAAAAATACAACTTGCCGTCGCCGTCACGCGCAATCGTCTTGAAGGTCGTCGCGACCCTGCCATAGGGGGCGGGATCGGCCCAGCTGCGTTTGCTCACCTCCCCTGCCGCGCTGACCATGCGCACGGACGTATTATTGAATTCGTCGACCACGATGACGCCGCCGGCGCTGTCGGGAACCAGCTCTTGCGGATGCTGGAAGCCGGCGCTGGCGCCCGTGCCATCGACCGCGTGCCGCGCATCGTAAGACAGGAAACTGTTGCAGCTGCTCGTGCCCTTGCCGGCCAGGGTCGATACCACGCCCTTGACCGTCACCTTGCGGATCGCGCCGTTGCAGCCGTCGGCGACGATCAGGTTGCCCTGCGTATCGAACGCGAGGTCGCCGCGGCCGAACCAGAAGCGCGCCGCGCCGCCCGTGCCCTCGGCGTTACCCGGCTTGCCGGCGCCGGCCAGCACCTCGACGCCGTCGCCCGCGCCCAGCTTGAGGATGGTGTTCGGCCCGTTGTCGAGCACGTACAGGCTGCCCGTGCCGTCGCCGGTCACGGCGACCGGATCCTGAAGGGCGGATTTCACACCGGCCAGCACGACGGGCGCGCAGGCGACCACGCTCTTGGCGGCATTGGCGCCGGTGATGGTGCCGGCGGCGTCGCTGACCCTGCAGGTATAGCCCTCGGGCGCAACGGCGCCGATGCTGAAGGCGGCGCCCGTGTCGAATTTGGCGGCGAAGGAGAACGGGCCATTCGCGCCAACCGTCAGTGTTTCGCTGCCGTTCGACAGCGTGACGGCACTACCAGGCCCCAGGCCTTCGACGCTGCCGCCCACCGTGTACTGCGCGACCGGCGGAGCGACCGGCGGCGGCGTCGTGCCGGCCGGCGGTGGACTGCCGGCGGATCCGCCTCCGCCCCCGCAGGCGCTCATCAGCCCCAGCAATGCCGCGGACAGGGCATAGGCCAGCGGTTTCATCCCGTAATTCTTCTTCATGTCGTCTCCAAAGGCGGCCCGTGGACCGTGTGCTGGGCGTCTGCCAGCGGCGCGGCAACATGTTAAAACGGAAATGTCTAAAAAGAAAGAATATTTGCCAATGATGATGGGTTACGAAATTTAAGTTTGGCGCTAAGTTCATTGTTTTTAGGCAATTAAGTCGTTTATGATATGGCATGACTTAATAGAAATAAATGGCCCGGATGCGAGTTAAGGAGGATCCATCCAGTACCCGGTTTTTGCGTCTCATCCCCGATTTTCGACGTTCCGTCGTCGGCCCCTCGCCCCCGAAATACGCGGTGTTATAGTCCACTACAACACCACAGCAATACCTCACCACAGGAGCCAGACATGATTGAACATGCTGCAGCACCGGGGCGGCAGGGAGGCCATCCATGAACATCGGCTGGAACGACAACGCACCCATTTACCGCCAGCTCAAGGATCGCGTCATCGACATGATGCTCGATGGCGTTCTGAAGGCCGGCGACGCCCTGCCCTCGGTTCGCCAGATCGCGGCCGAGTACCAACTGAACCCGATCACCGTTTCCAAGGCTTACCAGGAACTGGTGGACGAAAACCTAGTAGAAAAACGAAGGGGGATAGGCATGTATGTCACTGAAGGAGCAAGCGAGAAACTGCTTGCAAGCGAACGCGAGCGCTTCCTGCGCGAAGAATGGCCGGCGATGGTCGAACGCATCCGCCTGCTGGGCCTGAACGTCGAAACCTTGCTGCACACCGCGCAGCCGGGAGGATCGGCATGAGCGCCGTGATCTCCGCCCGCGGCCTGACCAAGCGCTACGGCAAGCAGACCGCCATCGACGGCATCGACTTCGACATCCCGGCCGGCCGCATCGTCGGCCTGATCGGCCCCAACGGTTCGGGCAAGACCACGACCCTCAAGGCGGCGCTCGGCCTGATCCCCTTCGACGGCGAGCTGACCGTCATGGGCCGCGATCCGCGCACCCAGCGCGACGCCCTGATGCAGGACATCTGCTTCATCGCCGACGTGGCGATCCTGCCGCGCTGGCTGCGCGTGATGGATGCCATCGACTTCGTGGCCGGCGTGCACCCGCGCTTCGACCGCGCCCGCGCCGAGAAATACATCGCAAACACCCGTTTGAAGCCGACCATGAAGGTCAAGGAGATGTCGAAGGGGATGATCGTCCAGCTGCACCTGGCGCTCGTCATGGCGATCGACGCCAAGCTGCTGGTGCTCGACGAACCGACGCTCGGCCTCGACATCATCTACCGCAAGCAGTTCTACCAGAACCTGCTGGAAGACTATTTTGACGAGAACAAGACCATCATCATCACGACCCACCAGGTCGAAGAGGTCGAGCACATCCTGACCGACCTGCTCTTCATCCGCGACGGCAAGATCGTGCTGGCCGCCTCGATGGACGAAGTCGGGGAGCGCTATGTGGAAGTCATGGTCGCCGCCGACAAGGTCAATGCCGCCAACGCGCTGCAGCCGCTCGACCAGCGCACCGTGTTCGGCAAGAACGTGATGCTTTTCGATTCAGCACGCGCCGGCGGCGTCTCGCGCGCCCAACTGTCCGCCCTGGGCGAGACGCGCAATCCGAGCGTCGCCGACCTGTTCGTGGCAACCATGAAAGGAACCTACGCATGAATACGATGAAATGGCTGCTGCGCCGCGAGTTCTGGGAGAACAAGGGCGGCTTCGTCTGGGCGCCGCTGGTCGCCGCTGCGATCATGGTGCTGCTCGTCGGCGGGGTTGTCCTCTACGGCATCGCCAGCGGCAAGATGGGCGTGGAAAACGTCACCATCCAGGTGCAGGGCGAAGTGGTGCATACCACCAGCGTCAACAAGATGGTGCCGCCCGAGATGCGCCAGCAGATGGCGAATGTCGCTGCCAACAACTACATCGCCGCCGGCGCCCCGATCTTCTTCGTGCTGCCGATCGTCGGCTTCTTCTACTGCCTGGCCGCGCTCTACGACGACCGCCGCGACCGCAGCATCCTGTTCTGGAAGTCGCTACCGATCTCGGACGCCGACACGGTCTTGTCGAAGCTGGTGACAGTGCTGGTGATCGCGCCCCTGATCACGATCGGCGTGGCGACGGCCGCGGCGCTGGCGATGCTGCTGTTCGGCGGGATCGCCACCAGCTACCACGGCGTCAGCCTGTTCGGCGCGGTGCTCACCAACGTCAACTTCTACCTGGCGCCCTTCTACCTGATCGGCATGCTGCCGGTGTACATCCTGTGGGCGCTGCCGACCGCGGGCTGGCTGCTGCTGGTGTCGAGCTGGGCCAAGTCGAAGGTCTTCCTGTGGGCCGTCGGCGTGCCGCTGATCGCCACGGTGCTCGCCAAATGGCTCGACTACCTGCTGGCCATGTCCGGCGCCGGCACCATCAATGCCGACTGGATCATCCGGAACGTGCTGGAGACCATCTTCCTCGGCCTGATTCCGGGCAGCTGGATGATGGGCGCGGACGACCTGCCGCTGCCGACCAGGGATGGCGTCCACATGATGACCCTGCTGCAGTACTCGTGGGCGACCCTCTCCCGGCCTTCGCTGTGGGCAGGCGTGCTGGCCGGCGTGGCGATGATCCTCGGCGCGATCCGCCTGCGCCGCTGGCGCGACGAAGGCTGATCGCTCCTGAACGGCGCCGATCGCGGGCGCCCATGAAGAAGGGCCGGCATTGCCGGCCCTTTTTTACGCCCGCGGCGCGCGGGCCCTTACTGGAACTGCTGGCGGAAGGCCTCGAACTGCGCCTTGAGCTCGGCCACCTCGGCGCGCAGATTGGCCACCTCCTCTTCCAGCTGGCCGATGCGGCTGGAAGGGGCCAGTGCGGCGGCCGTCCCGAAGGCCGAATCCTCGCGCGACACCGCGATCTCGCCGCCCAGCAGCTGGCCGTAGCGCGGCTCCTTGGTGCCCGGGGCGCGTTCCAGGCGCGCCACCAGCGGCGGGTATTTATCGATCAGGAACTGCAGCGTCGCCTCGACATCGGCCACCGACTTGAACTCGT
This sequence comes from Massilia sp. Leaf139, assembly GCF_001424165.1. GTDB lineage: Bacteria > Pseudomonadota > Gammaproteobacteria > Burkholderiales > Burkholderiaceae_D > Telluria. Next base: position 484,298 of record NZ_LMOJ01000022.1, on the reverse strand, counting down.
GCAGGCGGCCGCTGCGGGTGCGGATCTCGCCGGCGGTCTGCAGGCCGCGCAGCATCAGCACGGTCAGCACCGCCACCTTGTCCTGTTCCAGCGTCCACTTGATGCGCATGCGGTGCTCGTATTTCGTCACGCGCGCGCCGGCGGCGCTGACGCCGCTCACCAGGCGCCGCTCGATCAGGCGCTGCAGCGTGTCCTGTACCGTGTCTTCGCCCAGCTGCATCACCGGATCGCGGCTCGAGAGCTGGTTACAGCCGTTGACGATGGCGTTGAGCGACATCGGGTAGTTGTCGGGCGTGAGCGCTTCCTTTTCGGCGAGCACCGCGAGCACGCGGATCTCGAAAAGGTCGAGCGCGTCCGGCGCCTTTCCTGTTTCGGCTGCGCCGCTATTCGCGCAGTTGTTCAATTCGTCAGTCATGGGTTCCTCAGTCGACCAGCCGGTTCAGTTCGGCCGAATCGAGTTTATCACCCTCGCGCATGTTCGGACAGGCGATGCCGGCCGCCTTGATGGTGGCCGTCAGCCGTTCGAGCTGCTCGTCCTGGCGCGCCACGTGGTCGATCAGGCCGCGCAAGGCCTTCGACAGCGGATCGTCGCCATTGGGCGTAACACCATAGGCGGCGAACATGCGCGCGCTGCGCGACTGGTCTTCCTTGCGGATGATGTGGGCCGGATTGCCGACGGCCGTCGCGCCCGCCGGCACCGGCTTGACGACCACGGCGTTCGAGCCGACCTTGGCGAACTCGCCGACGGTGAACGCGCCCAGCACCTGGGCGCCGGCGCCGACGATGACGCCGCGCTCGAGCGTCGGGTGACGCTTGGTGCCGGCCACCAGCGTGGTGCCGCCGAGCGTGACGCCCTGGTAGATGGTGCAATCGTCGCCGACGACCGCCGTCTCGCCGATCACCACGCCGAAGCCGTGGTCGATGAAGACGCGCCTGCCGATGGTGGCGCCGGGGTGGATTTCGATGCCGGTGATGACGCGCGCGATATAGGAGATGAAGCGGCCGAGCCACTTCAGGTTGAGCCGCCAGCAGGCATGCGCCCAGCTGTGCATGACGATGGCATGCAGGCCGGGATAGCAGGTCAGCACTTCCCAGCCGTTACGGGCGGCCGGGTCGCGTTCGATGATGCTCTTGATATCTTCGCGCAACGAGGAAAACATGGTAAGTACAGAAGGAAAACAGGGGCAAATGGTAGCTTATACGGCTACTTGTTGCTTGGGAGGGGGTCAATTCGGGGGGGGGCGCACAGGGGCACACACGGTGTACGCGTCGGCATGCCCACCCTACGGTGTACTACGACTTGTGGCCAAGGCGTAGTACACCGTAGGGCGGGCATGCCCGCGTTCAAACGCGGCTGGAGAGGCTCAGGTCGGGATGCCGCGCTGGCGGCGCGCTTCGTACAGGCAGACGCCGGAAGCGACCGAGACGTTCAGACTCTCGACCGAGCCGAACATCGGAATGGAAACGAGCAGGTCGCAGGTCTCGCGGGTCAGGCGGCGCATGCCCTCGCCTTCGGAACCCATCACCAGCGCCGTCGGGCCGGTGAAGTCGGCTTCGTACAGGCCCTTGTCGGCGTCGTCGGAGGTACCGATCAGCCAGATGCCGCGGTCCTTCAGGTCGCGCATGGTGCGCGCCAGGTTGGTCACGGTGATGTAAGGGACGGTCTCGGCGGCGCCGCTGGCCACCTTGGCCGCGGTGGCGTTCAGGCCGACCGCGCGATCCTTCGGCACGATGACCGCGTGCGCGCCGACGCCGTCGGCCACGCGCAGGCAGGCGCCCAGGTTGTGCGGATCGGTGATGCCGTCGAGGATGAGCAGCAGCGGCGGGCCGTCGATGGCGTCGAGCAGCTCGTCGAGGTTGCGCGCCAGCGCCAGCTGGCTGGCGAAGGCGATCACGCCCTGGTGGCGGCGGGTGCCGACGATCTTGTCGAGGCGGCTGGCCTCGACCGGCATGACGCGCACGCCGGCCTCTTTCGCGTTGGCGATCAGGGCCTTCATGCGGGCGTCGTTGCGCTCGGCATCGACGAAGATCTCTTCGACCGATTGGGCTTCGTGGCGCAGGCGCGAGGTCACGGCGTGGAAGCCGAAAATCATTTTGTTCTTCATTCGCTACTTTTCTCGTTACTTCTTCTTGCTGCTGGTTTTGGACGTGCTGCTCGCCGCTTTGGCGGCAGGCTTCTTGGCGGCGCTCTCTTTGGCGGCGCTCTTTTTTGCAACGCTCTTTTTTGCGGCCGGGACGGGCTCGGCGATGCTTTCTGGTGCGGCCTCGGCTTCCGCCTTGGCGGCGCGGGTGCGGCGCGGCTTGGCTGGCGCTTCCGGTGCCGCGACAGGTGCCGCGACAGGTGCTGCGGCTTCAGGCTCGGCCGCCTTGGTACGGCGCGCACGCTTCGGCGCCGCCTCGGCGACTGCCTCGACTGCGGGTGCAGCACTTGGTGCTGCTTCGGCTGGAGCCTCGGTGGCGGCGCGCACAGTTGCCTTGGCTTTACGGGCCGGCTTGGCGCCGCCCAGATCCAGCGCCGCAGTAACCGGGGCCGGGGCCGGCTCCGCCAGCGCGGCTGCGGGCGCGGCGGCTGCGGCCTTGCGCGCACGCTTGGCCGGCGCGGCTTCGGGTGCCTCAAGTGCAGGCGGCACTGCCGGCGCCGGAGCGGCAGACGCAGGGCTGCTCACCTGCTCACGCGCGTCGGCGGAAGCTCCCTGCTCTGCCTCCTGTGCCTTCCTGGCGCGGCGGGCACGCTTCGATTCGCCGGTTTCCTGGCCGATGTCGGCCACCAGCGCCGGCGCCGGTTCGCGCTCGGCCTGTTCGGCGGCTGGCGGCTGGTTCGCTGCCTCGCGCGCGGATGCACCCTCCTTGCGCGAACGGCGCGAGCGCTTCGGTTCGGCGTTGACGGCAGCGTCGCCGTCTTCGTCGAACGCCGGCGTCTGCAGCTGTTCCTGCACAGGGTCGACCGGTTGCGCCGCCTGCTGCGTCGCCAGTTCGCGTGCGGCTGCGCGCTCCTTGCGTCCGCGGCGCGAACGCTTCGAGCGGCCGCCCTTGCCTTCTCCCGCGGCCTTGCCGTCCTGGCGCGGCGCAGTAGCGGCAGGAGCAGCGGGCTGAACGACGTTCGCGCGGATGCGATCGAGCTTGCTGTCCTGGCCGCCTTCCTGGCGCGCCGGCTTGGCGTCGACCGCGCCCTCCTGCGCCAGCACGAGGTCGATCTTGCGTGCTTCCAGGTCGACCTTGGCCACCTGCACGGTGACGCGGTCGGTCAGGCCGAAGGTTTTGCCGGTACGTTCGCCGCGCAGCTGGTGGCGCGCTTCGTCGTACTGGAAATAGTCTTCGCCCAGGCCGGTCACGTGCACCAGGCCCTCGACATACAGCTCATCTAACTGGACGAAGATGCCGAAGGTGGTCACGCCGGCGACGATGCCGGTGAAGGACTCGCCCAGCTTGTCCTGCATGAAGTAGCACTTGAGCCAGTTCTCGACGTCGCGCGAGGCTTCGTCGGCGCGGCGCTCGTTGGCCGAGCAGTGCACGCCGAGCGCGTCCCAGATCGTCAGGTCTTTCGGATCCTTGGCGGTGCCTTCGGCCTTGTCTTTCGCGGCCTGCTTGCGGCCGGCGTTCGACATGGTCGTGTTCAGCTTGGCCAGGTCGATGCCCTTCGGCTCGTATTTTTTACCGGCCAACACCGCTTTGATCGCGCGGTGGGTCAGCAGATCCGGATAGCGGCGGATCGGGCTGGTGAAGTGGGCATAGGCCTCGTAGGCCAGGCCGAAGTGGCCGACGTTGTCCGGGCTGTAGACGGCCTGCTGCATCGAACGCAGCAGCATGGTCTGCAGCAGGGCCGCGTCCGGACGCTCCTTGATCTCGCGCATCAGGGCGGCATAGTCGCCCGCGGCCGGCTTCATGCCGCCGCCCAGGTTCAGGCCCGTCATCTTGAGGAAGGTACGCAGCTGGTTCAGCTTTTCCTCGGTCGGCGTGGCGTGGATGCGGAAGGTGCCCGGATGCTTGTGGCGGATCAGCAGGTCGGCCGCGCAGACGTTCGCAGCCAGCATGCATTCCTCGATCAGGCGGTGCGCATCGTTGCGGGTGCGCGGGATGATCTTTTCGATCTTGCCCATCGCATTGCAGACGATGTAGGTCTCGGTCGTCTCGAAGTCGATCGCGCCCCGTTCCTGGCGGGCGCCGAGCAGCGCATGGAACACGCCGTTCAGGTTCTGCAGGTGCGGCACGATGGCCGGACGGCGGCCCGCCTCTTCGCCTTGCGGCTCGGCGAGGATCTCGGCGACCTGGTTATAGGTCAGGCGCGCGGCCGAGTGAATGACGGCCGGGTAGAACTGGTAGGCCGTCACTTCGCCCTCGCTGCTGACGACCATGTCGCACACGAGGCTCAGGCGGTCGACCGCCGGGTTCAGCGAGCACAGGCCGTTCGACAGTTTTTCCGGCAGCATCGGGATCACGCGGCGCGGGAAGTAGACCGAGGTGCTGCGCTCGATGGCGTCGACATCGAGGCCGTCGTTCGGCTTCACGTAGTGGCTGACGTCGGCGATCGCGACCAGCAGGCGGAATCCGGTCTCGGCGCCCAGCTTGATCGGTTCGCAGTAGACGGCATCGTCGAAGTCGCGCGCGTCTTCGCCGTCGATCGTCACCAGCGGCACGTCGCGCAGGTCGACGCGATCCGCGAGGTCGCTGTCGACGACTTCGTTCGGCAGTCGGTTGGCCTGCTTCAGGGCGTTCGGCGAGAACACGTGCGGCACGCCGAACTTGCGCACGGCGATTTCGATTTCCATGCCCGGGTCGTCCAGTTCGCCGAGCACTTCGACGATGCGCCCGGTCGGCTTCTGGAAACGCGCCGGCTGCTCGATCAGTTCGACGGAGACGACCTGGCCGGCCTTGGCCTTGCCGGGCGAACCGGCGATCAGCACGTCCTGGTTCATGCGCTGGTCTTCCGGCGACACGATCCAGACGCCGCCTTCATTGAGCAGGCGGCCGATGATGTGGGTGTTGGCGCGGGCGACGACCTCGACGATCGTGCCTTCGAGGCGGCCACGGCGGTCGGTGCCGGTAACTTTCGCCAGCACGCGGTCGCCATGCAGCACCTTCTGCATTTCCTTATCGTTCAGGAAGAGATCGTTGCCCGGCTCGTCGGGAATGACGAAACCGAAGCCGTCACGGTGCGCGCTGATCTTGCCGGCGATGAAGCCGGTCTGGTCGGCCAGCGCATAGCTGCCGTTGCCGTCGGTACGGATCTGGCCATCGCGCTCCATGGCGTTCAGGCGGCGGCCGAGGACTTCCTGGGCGGCGGGTTTGACACCGAGAGCACGTGCGAGTGTTGCCGCATCGAGCGACGTGCCTGCATCACGGAACACGCCGAGGATTTCCTCTCGGCTAGGAATAGTATGAGTAGGTTGCTTCAAATCGTTTTCTTGAATTCTTATTTAAACGGTAATAAGGCGGTAATAAGCTGTGGTGCTGATTGGCCGCAACCGTGGTTGGATTGACACCTTGTCAGGCGTAGTGTAACGGAGGACGACACGATTCGCCTAACGAAGCGTGCTGCGGTGCGCCCAGGCAGGAGGCGAAAGGCCCAGCGGACAGGTCTTTGACTTTTGCAAACCTTCCGCTATAATCTCGGCTCTTTCGCAACGACAGCAATGTTCAAGCGAAGGAAACGCAGCGGCAATAGAGGGATTTCTGCGCTGGAGTGACGAAAGTTGATCTAGCGAAAAACAGCAAACCCTGATATTGTATCAGCTTCAGCGATCGAATCTGTAGCCTGTGCTCTCGAGCACAGAGACTCATCGCCGAAACGATGTTGGCTGTAACAGTAAGCAAAATGCCCACGTGGCGGAATTGGTAGACGCGCATGGTTCAGGTCCATGTGCCGCGAGGTGTGGGGGTTCGAGTCCCTCCGTGGGCACCAACTACTGGAAGTACTCCGCTGTAGCTTGTCGTACCGTTGTTGATGTAATGCTGTATTAAATGCCCACGTGGCGGAATTGGTAGACGCGCATGGTTCAGGTCCATGTGCCGCGAGGTGTGGGGGTTCGAGTCCCTCCGTGGGCACCATCTACTGGCAGTAAATCCGCAGAAATTGCAGGATCGTAGCGTGTGCTCTTGAGCGCACGACTCATTGTTTGAATGTTGTTGGCAATAGCAGCACCGTAGTATCTGTAGGCCCACGTGGCGGAATTGGTAGACGCGCATGGTTCAGGTCCATGTGCCGCGAGGTGTGGGGGTTCGAGTCCCTCCGTGGGCACCAAATGTTTTTCTGGTCGTATGACCGGCGCAAAACGCCGCAATCTTTGCAAAAGGATTGCGGCGTTTTGCGTTGTGCGTCTTTCCCTTCCCTTTCAGCCTGCCGCGAGGTCGTCGAGGATGGGGCAGTCCGGTCGCGCGTCGCCATGGCAGGACGCCGCCAGCCGCGCCAGGGTGCGCTTCATCGCTTCCATCTCCGCGATTTTCCGCTCGAGATCCGCCACATGGCTGTGCGCCAGCGCGCGCACGTCGCTGCTGGCGCGCGCCTTGTCCTGCCACAGCGCCAGCAATTCGCGGATCTGCTCCAGCGAAAAGCCCAGCATCCGCGCGCGGTGGATGAACTGCAGCACCCGTACGTCGCGCTGGGCGTAGACGCGGTAGCCGGCATCGGTACGGCGCGCCGCGTCGATCAGCCCGATCGACTCGTAATGGCGAATCATCTTGCTCGACACACCCGAGGCCTTTGCCGCCTCGCCGATATTCATAGCATCCATGCTGTTCTCCCTCATCCGCGCACGATACACCTTCCCACGGTTGGAAGCGCAAGAGAAAGCCTCGAACCTGTGCGGATGCGGTATGCTCGGGCCACGATGACCGCTTCCGCACGCATGTTCTGCCTCCTCCTGGCCTGCTGCCTGGGCTCGGCCGCCGCCAAGCCGGCGCCCTGGTTCCAGTGGCGCAGCAAGGCCGACGGCCAGCTGGCCTGTTCGCAGACGCCGCTCGGCCCCGGCTGGGAACGCGCCGCCGGGCCCTATCGGGACAGCCGTTGCGAAAAGCTCATCGTTGCTAAATAATGACTTCGTTAGTCCGCAGGTCGCCGATCGCTGTATTCATTAGAACCGAGGAGACATTGATGTTCACGAGTCCGGAACAATTCGCATCCGCTACCAAAACCCTGTTTGACCTGCAAATGCAGACCTTCGACATGCTTGCCAACAAGACCGTCAAGGGACTGGAACAGGTGATGGCCCTGAACATGGCCACCGCCCGCAACACCATGGACAAGACGCTGGCCGCCAGCCGCGACCTGTCCCAGGCACGCGACGCGCGCGCCGCCTTCGACGCGCTGTCGGCGCGTATGAGCCCCGATATGGCCGGCAGCGTCGAATACCGCGACCAGATGAAGGTGATCATCGACGAGATGCAAAGCGAGTTCCGCCGCGCCGCCGACGTCCACATGGCCGAGGCGAAAAGCACGCTGTCGGCGCTGATCTACGATGTCACCCAAAACGTCAAGCCGGGTTCGGAGAACGCGGTCGAGATCATCAAGGCCGCCATCGACAACGCCTTCAAGGGCTACGAGCAGGTGACGCAAGCCACCCGCGACGCCGTCAAGAATGTCGAGGAACAGATCGCCAAGGCTTCGTCGCTCGTCAATCCTGGTGCGGACAAGGCATCCGGCGGGCAGACCGGGCAGCCTGCGCAATAAGGCCCTCGACGCAACAGGGCGGCTCGCGCCGCCCTGCAATATTCTTTCATTCAGAACCGACGGATGAAAGAATATTTCACCCTTCTTCCGTCTTTTCGATCCCCAGCAATTCCTCGACGTGGGCCAGCGCGCCCGCATCCTTGACCACCGTTTTCAGCCACAGGTGCAGCGGTTGCTCACCCCAGCTGGCCGCCTTGTCGGCCAGGTAGGCGACCGGGCTGTGCGGCTCCGTATGCCGGAAAAAATCGGCCACCGCCCGCAGCTGTCCGAGCGCCTGCGCACGGCTGGCGATCGCGCCGGAGAACAGGGGCTGCGCGCCCGCCGCCATGACCGCGCCCGCCTGCGCCGCGCCCACCAGCGCCGGTACGGTGGCCACTGCCGTCTCCGCCGTTCCCGCCATTCCAGGCGCGGGCGTGATGAAATGCGCCAGGTTCTGCAAGGCCGTGCGGGCGGTGCTGAAACCGGGGCCGTCGGCCTCGAAGCGCGCGTCGACCGCCTTCTCCATCGCGTCCAGCGCCGCCAGGCAGTCATTGCAGTCGTCCAGCAGCGCAGCCTGGAACGCTTTCGAGGTACGGCCGCGCGCCGCTTCGATGTTGGCGATCGCCTCGGCGCCGTGGGCACGCGCCGCCTCGATGTCGCGCATCGAAAAGGCCGTCGCTTCGGTCACCGGACACTCCGTCACCAGCTGCGGTATGCGCGCCGCCAGCCAGCACAGGTTGCCGATGCGCCGCTCGAAGCCGTCCTCGTCGGCCTGCGGATACAGGTCGTCCCAGAAGCGTTCGCACAGCCCGGCGACGACCTGCAGCGCGTCGCCCAGGCTGCGCAGGCCGCCCGTCTTGGCGCTGGCCTCGGCCAGCCAGACGGCCAGCTGCAAGTCCTTGCTGCGCGTTTCCAGCAGTTGCGCGCAGCGTTTGACGACGAACTTCCAGTCCGCTTCCTTCAGCGTCGTGACCCAGGCGCCCTGCTCGATCGACGGATCGTCGGCCTTGCGGGCCTGGGCGATGGCGTCGAGTTCGGGCGAGAACGCGAGGTCTTCGCCGCAGGGATGAGCGGCACTGACCGGATTGAGTAACTGTTCGACTGTGAACATGGCGCTTCCTTATGCCGGATCGATCGCGTACTTGAACTTGCCGGCCTTGGTCGCGCCGACCTTGATGCGCGCGATCGCCCCGCCCTCGGCCATCTTCGCCAGCACGCTGTCGGCGATCTCGGGCAGCAGCGTGCCGTTCAGGATCGTGTCGACATTGCGCGCGCCGGAATCGACCTCGGTGCAGCGGCTCAGCACCGCGTTCACCAGCGCCTCGTCGTATTCGAAGGTAGCGCCGTGGTTGTCGCGCACGCGCTGGCCGATGCGGTTCAGCTTCAGGCGGATGATGTTGGCCAACACCTCGTCGGCGATCGGATAGAAAGGCACCGTGGCCAGGCGGCCGAGGAAGGCCGGCTTGAACTGCTTCATCAGCTGCGGGCGGATCGCATCGAGCAGCGCATCGGGTGTCGGCATTTCCGCCGGGGTCTTGTTCAGGCAGGCCGCCATGATGGTGCTCGACGCCGCGTTCGAGGTCAGGATGATGATCGTGTTGCGGAAGTCGATCTGGCGGCCCTCGGCGTCGTCGAGCACACCCTTGTCGAAGACCTGGAAGAAAAGTTCGAGCACGTCCGGATGCGCCTTCTCGACCTCGTCGAGCAGCACTACGCTATACGGGTTGCGCCGCACGGCCTCGGTCAGCACGCCGCCTTCGCCGTAGCCGACATAGCCGGGCGGCGAGCCTTTCAGGCCGGAGACGCTGTGCGCTTCCTGGTATTCGCTCATGTTGATGGTGACGAGTTTGCGCTCGCCGCCGTAGAGCAGGTCGGCCAGCGCCAGCGCCGTCTCGGTCTTGCCCACGCCCGAGGTGCCGACGAACAGGAAGACGCCCTTCGGCTTGTTCGGGTCGTCCAGGTTGGCGCGCGCGGTGCGCACGCGCTGGGCCACGGCAGCGGTGGCGTGCGACTGGCCGAGGATGCGTTCGTCGAGCAGCGACTGCAGCTGCAGCACGGTCTTGATCTCGTCCTTCACCATGCGGCCCAGCGGAATGCCCGTCCAGGCGGCGACGATCCCGGCCACCGTGTGGCCGTCGACCTGCACCGGCACCAGCGGCGCCTCGCCCTGCAGCGCGCGCAGTTCCTCGACGGCGGCACGCAGCCCGGGGGCGCCCGTCGAGGACGCGCGGCCGCCTTCGAGTTCGCCGCGCATGCGCCCGATGTCGGCCGTCAGCGCCCGCTCCTGCTCCCAGCGCGCGGTCAGGCGTTCCTGCTCGGTCAGCGCGGCGATGCGCTCGCCGCGCAGCTGCATCAGGCGCGCCGCGTGGTCGCCGCCGGCGCTCTGCTCGCGTTCGAGCGCCGCGATCTGGGCGTCGATCCGCTCGATGCGGCGCATGCAGTTTTCCAGCAGCGCCGGCGTCGCGCGCTGACCCAGCGCGACCTTGGCGCAGGCGGTGTCGAGCACGCTGATCGCCTTGTCCGGCAGCTGGCGGCCGCTGATGTAGCGGTGCGAGAGCCGCACCGCCTCGACGATCGCGTCATCGTAGACGCGCACGCCGAAATGCTTTTCCATCAGCGGCGCCATCGCGCGCAGCATGGCGCAGGCGGTCTCCTCGTCGGGCTCCTCGACCTTGATCACCTGGAAGCGCCGCGCCAGCGCGGCGTCCTTTTCGAAATACTTCTTGTACTCGCTCCAGGTGGTGGCGGCGATGGTGCGCAGCTCGCCGCGCGCCAGGGCCGGCTTGAGCAGGTTGGCCGCATCGTTCTGGCCGGCCGTGCCGCCGGCACCGATCATCGTGTGCGCCTCGTCGATGAAAAGGATGATCGCGTGCGGACTCTTTTTCACCTCGTCGATCACGTTCTTGAGGCGGTTCTCGAACTCGCCCTTGACGCTGGCGCCGGCCTGCAGCAGACCCATGTCGAGCGTGTGGATCTCGACGCCGCGCAGCACTTCCGGCACGTCGCCCTGCACGATGCGCAGGGCCAGGCCTTCGACCACGGCGGTCTTGCCGACGCCGGCTTCGCCGGTAAGGATGGGATTGTTCTGGCGGCGCCGCATCAGGATGTCGATCGCCTGGCGGATCTCGGGGTCGCGCCCGATCACCGGATCGACCTTGCCCTCGCGCGCGCGGCTCGTCAGGCAGGTGGTGAACTGATCGAGCGCCGGCGTCTTGCCCGCGGCCTGCGCTTCGAGTTCGCCGACCGGATCGCCGCCCTGCCCCTGCGTCGTGCAGGAGGCAGGGGCGACGGTTTCGCTCGAGCCGCGCGTGAGCTTGTCGAAGTCGTGCTTCAGGCGGTCGAGCGGGAATTCGGCGAACAGGCGCGAGCCGCGCTGGGCCAATTGGGCCAGGCTCGGGTCGGTCAAGAGCGCCAGCAGCAGGTGGCCGCTGCGGATCGTGTTCGGGCCATTCTGGCCGAGCGAGGCGATCAGCCACGCATGCTCGAGCAGCGTGGGCAGGTGCTTCGAAAACACCGGCGTGCGCGTGCTGCCGGAGGAGAAACGCGCGACTTCATGGCGCAGATCCGACTCCAGGCCCGACACGCTGATGTCGCAGGCGCGCGCGACGACGGCCAGGTCGCAGGCCGGCTGCTCGAGCAGCGCCAGGAACAGGTGTTCGATGTCGACTTCGTACTGCCCCCGGCCGACGCAGATATTCGCCGCGCGCGTGGCTGCCGTGCGCGTGACGTCGTTCAGTTTGCCGATCAGGGTCTTGAGGTTGATGTCCATGCGTGTCGGATCCTTTCGATGGTGGGCTAGCGCTTGGCGCCGGGGTGCGGGTTCTGGGCGCTTTGCGGATCGCTTAGCGCAGCGACGACGGCTGCAGCACGGCGCTGACGTCCTTCAGGCGCGGCGCGTGGGTTTCGATGGCTGTCTTGAGGCTGGCGCAGATGGCGGCGCGGTCTTCGTCGCTGGTCAGGCAAAAGCTGGCGAAGTCGAGCAGGCCATCATTCAGGATCGATGCGCGCGCCAGCGGAAAGCGGTCGAACAGCGCATCCGGCAGCGCGGCGCGGGTATTGAGCAGGGCTTCGAGCTCGCGCGCCACGAGATCCTTGATCTGTTCGATGCCGGGCAGGCTGTGCTCGTCCATCAGGCGGTCGAGCAGGCCGGGGGTGAATCCTTTCATGGGGCCTCCCGCGACGGAAACAAAAAGGGCGCGCTACCCTGCGGCGGCGCGCCCGAGGCTGAGGTCAGGCGATCTTGTTGGTCGCCAGATCCCAGCCGCCCGAGGTATTGCCGCCGGCGCCGCCGGTGACCTTTTGCTGGGTGTACTTCCATTTGATCTTCGAGAACTTCAGCTTGACCTCTTCCTGGATGATCGAGCCTTCCTCGACCTTCGGCCTGACGGCGCCGATCAGCACGTTTTCCAGTTCGATCTCGAAGTACTTGATGCGGTCACCCTGGCCGTCGGCGCGCATGAATTCCAGCTTGGCCTTCGGGATCGTCTTGCCGGCCGCGCAGGTCTGCAGCAGGATCGGCGAGGCCAGGTCGGCCAGCTTGTCGATGGTGACTTCTTCGTGCACGCAACGCTCGGCCGTGTGGCCGCCGCCGGTCGAGGCGGTGGCCGAGCGCGGCTGGCTCACGCCCCAGTTCACCGTGGTGCACTCGATCCAGTCCTTGTGCTTGTCGTCCGTCGATTCGCCTTTGATACCATCGATCTGCAGATATACGTCAATTGCCATGTTTGCTTGCTCCTGGTTCGGGTTATGGGTGGATCAGCTTTTGGTCGACTGCGGCAGCTCCGCGACCAGTCGGAGGGAAACGGACAATTCGTCGAGCTGGAAGTGCGGACGCAGGAAGGAGACGGCGCGGTAGCAACCGGGGCGGCCCGGCACTTCCGACACCTGCACGCTCGCCTCGCGCAGCGGGAACTGCGCCTTCTGCTCCTGGCTGGCGTTGTCGTCGAGGAGCACGTACTGGGTCAGCCAGCGGTTCAGGTAATCCTCGACATTCGAGGCGGCGGCGAAGCTGCCGATCTTGTCGCGCATCATGGACTTCATGTAGTGGGCGATGCGCGAGACGGCGAAGATGTATTGCAGCTGCGAGGACAGCATGGCGTTGGCGTTGGCCGCCTCGTTCGCATACTTCTTCGCCGTCTGCGCCGACTGCGCGCCGAAGAAGGCCGCATACGAGGTGTTCTTGCAGTGCACCAGCGAGATGAAGCCGAGATCCGACAGTTCCTTTTCGCGGCGGTCGGTGATGGCCACCTCGGTTGGACACTTCAGCGCGACCTCGCCCTCGTCGGTCTTGAAGGTATGGGTCGGCAGGTTTTCGACCAGGCCGCCGCCTTCGACGCCGCGGATCGCCGCGCACCAGCCGTAATCCTCGAACGCGCGGGTGAGCTTCGAGGCGAAGGCATAGCTGGCGTTACACCACAGGTATTTGCTGTGATCGGTGCCGTCCACGTCCTCCACGTAATTGAAGCCTTCGGTCGTCATGCCGTCGACCGGGTTATAGGGCAGGCGGCCGAGGAAGCGCGGCAGCGTCAGGCCGACATAGCGCGAGTCTTCCGATTCGCGGAAGGCCTTGAATTTCGCGTACTCGACGGTGTCGAAGACCTTGGCCAGGTCGCGCGGCTTACCCAGGTCGCCGAAGCTGTCGACGCCGAAGAGTTCCGGTGCGGCCGAGGTGATGAAGGGCGCATGGCTGGCTGCGGCCACGTGCGACATCTGCTCGAGGAAGTACATATCTTCGGGCTGGCGGCTCATTTCGAAGTCGCCCACCAGGGCGCCATACGGCGCGCCGCCGAAGGTGCCGAATTCCTCTTCATAGATCTTCTTGAAGAGCGAGCTCTGGTCGAATTCGACGGCGGCCTGGAAGTCCTTCACCAGTTCGCGCTTGCTGGCGTTGAACATGCGGATCTGCAGGCTGGTGCTGGTCGACGAATTCTTCACCAGGTACTGCAGGCCGGTCCAGCTGCGCTCCAGCTTCTGGAACTCGGGCGCGTGCATGACGGCCGATAGCTGGCTCGAGATCATGCGATCCAGTTCCGCCAGGCGCGCGTCGATCATCGCCGACAGGTTGTTCGACACGACCATCGTGCCCGCCATGACCTGGGTGACGAGTTCGGAGATCAGGTCGCGCGCGCGTGCATGCTCGCTTGGCGAGGCGGCGACGCGGCTTTGCTCGACGATCTGGTCGAGCAGGGAGTTGTCGAGTTCATGCGCCACCGCGGGCGCCGTCGCAGATGGCTGTGTCACTTGTTCGAGGATCGCCGCCATTTATTTGCCCTCCGTTTTACGCAGGCCTTCGAGCTTTTCGGTATTGCCGAGCACTTCGCTCAGGATGTCGTCGAGCTTGTCATTCCCGGCCAGCTTGTTGCGCAGGTCGGCAAGCTTGGTGCGCGCTTCCAGCAAGCCTTTCAGGGGCGCCACCTGCTGCACCACGGCTTCGGGCCGGAAGTCGGCCATCTCGCGAAACTGCAGCTGTACGCCGAACTGGCCGCCCTCGTCCGACAGGTGGTTCTCGACGCGGAACTGCACCTTCGGCGCCACGCCGCCGAGCACTTCGTCGAAATTCGACGCGTCGACACTGACGAAGTTGCGATCCTTGAGGCGCTTCTTCTCGACGTCCGGATCGTTGCCGAAATCGCCGAGCACGCCGACGACGAAGGGCAGTTCCTTGTTTTCGATGGCGTCGCCGATCTCGACGTCATAGGTCATCTGCACACGCGGCGCGCGCACCTTCTGCAAGCGTTTCTGGACGCTTTCACTTTTTGCCATGGCTGCTCCAAGGGATGACAGGCCGGCGGGCGCCGGCCCGCGAGATTTATTTGATCACGCTGAACGGGTCGTTCGAGGCCGGGCCGGGTTTCGGCGTGGCGGCCGTCGCCGTCGTGGTCGTGCCGGCTGGCTTCGTCCTTGTCGGCGGCTTCGGTCTCGGTGCCACCAGCTCTTCCTGGCCCAGGCTGGTGCGCAGCAGCTTGGCCAGATCCTGCGCTTCGCTCTTCACGTCGCCATTGATCTTGTTCTTGCGGGTGAGCTCGGCCAGCGCCTTGCTCGACACACGCAGGCCGCTGACCGCCACGATGCTATTGGCCAGGGTGTCGTCCGGGTCGCGCTCGAGCGCCTCGAGCCCGTCGATGATGGCCTGACCGTAATTGTTGGCGTCGAAGCGCATCTGGGCCATGCGCACCCAGGGCGTCTTATCAGCCGGGAAGGCCTGACTCGCGCTCTTCAGGACGGCAAAGGCCTTGTCGGGCTGGCCCGCGGCGACGGCGGCATCGGCTGCCGCCACGGACGCCTCCATCGTTGCCCCCTTCGCTAGCGTGCCCGACCCATCTCCCGGCGAGGCGCAAGCGGTCAACAGTGCGGCGCACGCCATGGCGGGCATCAGTCGTGTGAATCTCATTTTCGCTCTCCAGTACGTTGAACCAGCCGCCATTATTCGGGAAGCAATTCCACGAGAGTTGCGACTAGTCAACAACCGCACCGGTCGGCACATAGCTGTGCGAAGCCGGTTCGACTTGCGCCAACGCAGATGAAACGCATGGCGATGCTGTTAAATAAGCGTTGGCGCAATTTACGAGAGGCAAGAATCGATGAAAGCCCACTCCTTCACCTGCCTGCTCCTCGCCGCCGCCCTGCCCGGCTGCGCCGGCGACGGCCTGGCTGGCCGCGCACTCGAAGCGAGCGGCATGCGCAAGCCAACCCAGGCTGAGCTGATGAAGACGCCACGCAGTATTCCCCTGCGTCTGCATGCCGCTCCCAAGCTCAATGCCGATGCCAAGGGCCGGCCGCTGGCGGTGGTCGCCCGAATCTACACCCTGCGCCAGAACGCCGCCTTTGAAGCGGCGCCCTACGCGACCTTCCTGACGCCGGGGCTCGACCGCGAAGCCTTCGGGGCCGACCTGCTCGAGGTGAAGGACGTGACGCTGGTGCCGGGCCAGCGCTACGAAGTCGTCGAAAGGGTCACGCGCGACGCGGCCTATGTCGGCGTCGTGGCGCTGTTCCACTCGCCGGCGCCGCAGCGCTGGCGCATGTCTTTCGCCGCCGCCGAGGCGGAGCGCGCCGGCGTCACTGTCGCCGTGCAGGCCTGCGCGCTCGCGGCCGGCGCCGGGGCCCAGCCAAGCGCCGGCGGCAAGGCGACGGGTTCTGCGCGCTGTCAATAAAGACGCGCCGGCCTTCCAGCAAGCTCAACTTTTTCCGCAAACCATACTTCGCGAGGACATAGTGAACATGCCATCGAAACTGCTGTGGGGCGAAGGGCTGTTCCTGCGCCCCCAGTATTTCCAGCAGCAGGATCGCTACCATGAGGCGCGCCTGAACCAGACCGCGCGCGCCCTCCACCCGTATGCCTGGGGCGTGCGCCGTCTCGCGATCGACCACGAGTCGCTGGCGAACGACGTGCTGCGCATCGACGCGCTGTCGCTGGTCTTCCCGGACGGCGAGATCGTGCGCGCGCCCGAGACCGACGCGCTGCCGCCCCAGGTGAAGCTCGGCGCCCTGCCGCCCTCGACCCAGACCATCACCTTCCATGCCGCCCTGCCGGCGATGAAGGCCCATGGCGAGAACTGCGCCGACATGGACGCCGAGCGCGACGACGCGCGCTTCGTCCAGCACGAGCGCGACACGCAGGATCTGTTGACCCATGCCGCCGACGCCGGCATCACCTATTTGAGGAAGACGGTGCAACTGGTGTCCGACGTCGACGCCCTGGCCGCCTACGAGAGCTTCCCCCTGGTGCGCCTGCGCCGGGTGGCCGCCGGCGGCTTCGAAGTCGACCCGGGCTTCATCGCCCCCAGCGTGTCGGTCGAAGGCGCACCCGGCCTGCACAACAGCGTCGCACGCCTGATGGAAAAGCTGCTGGCCAAGGTGAACGCGCTCTACGGCCACATGCGCGAACCAAGCCGCAATGTCGTTGAGATCCGCGGCGCAGACATGTCCTCGTTCTGGCTCCTGCACACGGCCAGTTCCGGCTATGCGGCGCTGTCGCACTACCTGCATCATCCCGAGCTGCACCCGGAGCGCCTGTTCGGCGACATGCTGGCGCTTGCCGGCGGCCTGATGGCCTATTCGCGCAGCTACAAGCTGGAAGATCTGCCGGCCTACTCGCACCTCGACCCCGGCCCGGCTTTCGCCCGCCTCGACGCGATCCTGCGCGACCTGCTCGATACCGTCGTCTCGAGCCGCTACTTCTCGATCGCGCTGTCGAACGAGCGGCCGTCCTACCATGTCGGCACCCTCGACTCGGGCAAGATCAACGCGCAGACCATGCTGTACCTCGCGGTATCGGCCGACATGCCGGCCCTGCAGCTGATCGACGTGGTGCCGCAGCGCTTCAAGCTCGGCGCGCCGCAGGACGTCGACAAATTCGTGCTCTCGGCCCTGCCTGGCATCGAGCTGGTGCACGCGCCGCAGGTGCCGGCCGCCCTGCCGGTGCGGCCCGACACCCATTATTTCGCGCTCGAGAACAAGGGCGTGCTGTACGACAACATACTCAAGGCGCAAGCGATTTCGATCTTCGTCCCGAACGGGATCCGCGACCTGCAGCTCGACCTGATTGGAGTAACCGTATGAACGCCCTCGTCGAACGCCGCACGGCGCCCGCGCCGGCCCGGGGTGCCGCAGGCGGCGCACCGCAATCGCTGGTCGACCTGATGTACGAAGGTTTTTATGCGCTCTTCCTGCTGAAGAACGGCTGCGGGCCGCACGACAAGGCCGCTTTCGCCGACCACATGACGGCCTTCCTCGGCGACGTCGACCGCAACGCCAAGGCCATCGGCGTGGCGGCGGAAGACGTCACCGCCGCCAAGTATGCGTTCTGCTCGGCGGTCGACGAGATCATCCTGCGCTCGGACTACGAAGTGCGCGAAGCCTGGGAGACCCGCCCGCTGCAGCTGCGCGTGTTCGGCGACCAGCTCGCGGGCGAGCACTTCTTCCACCGCCTGGAAGACCTGCGCGCGAAAGGAAGCGTGCACCTGCAGGCGCTCGAGGTTTTTCATATGTGCCTGCTGCTCGGCTTCGAAGGCCGCTATGCGCTCGACGGCCACGACAAGCTGGCCTACCTGGTCGCGCGCCTGGGCGCCGAGATCGCCCGCATGCGCGGCAAGGACCGCGGCTTCGCGCCGCACGCCGAACGTCCCGACCAGATCGTCAATACGCTGCGCAGCGACCTCTCGCCGTGGGTGCTGATGGCGGTGTTCACCCTCGCCGGCCTGGGCGCCTACGTCGGCTTTCGCGCGAAGCTCTCGACCGACACCGACAAGGCGCTGGCCAGCTACAACGACCTCGTCAAGCTGCCCCCGCGCGCCGCGAATGTGACGATTACCTTGCCTTGATCGGGCGAGCTCCTCCCACCGGAAGCGGCTCGCAAGGCACCGCGAAATCGACGTGATAGTGTTCGTCGTGCCGCACCCACGGTTTGCCGCGCATGAAAGGCAGCTTGCGCAAGGCGGCCCCCCGCGCAGTCGCAAACAGCGCCGGCATCAGTGCCGGTTCGAAGATGACCAGCTTGATGCCGACCTTGCGGTTCCGGGCAGCTTCGCTCAAGGCATGCAGATGGTCGGCCATGGCAGCGTAGTCGATGCGCAACCCGTCTGCCCGGCCCCGCTCGTCGAACTCCAGGCCATATCCGAACTTGTTGAGCGGCGACGAAGGCAAGGCCACCGACCTGCCGCCGGCGTCGACCACCGGCACCATGAAATCGACCGACAGGCCGTTCTGGTGCGTGCGATGGGGGCGCATCCTGCCTCCTTTCGCAAGACCTGTCTCGCCATACACGTAGCGTGTAGCGGGACGGCGCTGCGCCAGGAGCGCATACGCATCGGTCATCACCTCGCGTACGCGCTCGTGGACATAGGTGCGGCCCAGGCTGACGCCGAGCCGGCTATACGCTTCGAAGTTGGATCCATTGTCCGGCAGGGCGACGGCGCCGGCGATGCTGCCCTGTGCGACGCGGCCGTAGCAGGTGCTGGCCTGTGCCGGCGCGGCGCCGACAGCGAGAAGCAGGAAGAGATTGTGGAAGTATTGTTTGCGTGCGCCTGCGGTCATTGAACTACCTTGAATTCGATGCGCCGATTACGAGCGCGACCATCGATTGTACGATTATCCGCTACCGGGCGGTCGGGCCCTTCGCCGGAGACCGCGATCGAATCCGGTTTGATGCCGCGCGTGGCGACGTACGTCTTGACGGCTTCGGCGCGTGCCTGGCTGAGCGACAGGTTGCCCGCGCGCGAGCCGGCGTTGTCGGTGTGGCCGATCACCTCGACCTTGATGCCGTTGAGTTTCTTCAGCGCCTCGCTCATCTGGTCGAGGATCGCCATGCCGGACGGCGTCAGCGCCGCCTTGCCCGATTCGAATTCGATGATGCGGTTGGCCAGGGCCGCATCAAGCACGCTCTGCTCGGACGCGGCCACGCGCAGGCCGTTGTTGACGGTGTAGGTCGGATTCAGGCTGGTGGCGATGTCGCCGGCGATCTGCTGGCGCTGCGCCTCGTTCGATACGTCGCCGCGCAGGCTGACCGTGTTGCCGTCGATTTTCAGCTGGCCGCGGCTGATCAGCTTGAGGTTCGGGTTGATCAGGCGGCCGACGTATTCGTTCCAGTTGGCCGGGGTCGACACGGTGCCGACCGCGAGCTGGTCGACTACCCGGTCATGGCCGTACACCGCGCGCAGACGGCCGAGGAGCGCCGCCTTGGCCGCTTCGTCGGCGACCGTTCCCGCGACGACGATCGGCGCCGTGGCAGGGGGCGTCGCAGCGGCGGCCGTGGCCGGTGCAGGCGCCTGGGCATGCGCCGCAGCAGCCGCCAGCAAGGCGGCGGCGATAACAATCTGTTTGCTCACGATGCGTCTCCGATGAAGGTCTTCAGGAACAATTCGCGCGCCATTTTGAG
This sequence comes from Massilia sp. Leaf139, assembly GCF_001424165.1. Taxonomy (GTDB): domain Bacteria; phylum Pseudomonadota; class Gammaproteobacteria; order Burkholderiales; family Burkholderiaceae_D; genus Telluria. Next base: position 464,784 of record NZ_LMOJ01000022.1, on the reverse strand, counting down.
CGGCAGCTGCGGCTGGTCGAGGTAGCTGGCCAGGGCGCGCACGTCGACGTCCAGGCCGAGCTGCTCGTCGATCCAGCCGGTGTCTTCCAGGCGCACCTGCAATTCCTGGCCGACCAGCGGATCGATGATGCCGCGCAGCGCCTGCGCCGCCGCGCCGCAGAAACCGATCACGAGCACCGGCTGTTCGTCCTGCGTCGTCAGGAACAGCGCCAGGTCGAAAGCGGCGCGGCGCACGAAGGGCGCCACCAGTTCGAGCCAGAAGGCGGCGACCGGCGCGCGCAGCGCTTCCTCTTCGGGCAGGGGCAGCACCAGGCTCTTGTCGAGCTGCGTCGGTTTGCTGTGCATGACCGGCTGCAGCAGCAGGCCGAGCGCAAGGATGACGCGGCTGGCGTCTTCCCCGCCGAGGAGCGCCGACAGGGAGCCGACGGTGCCGGTCGCCAGGAAGGTCGCCAGCGCGTCGTCGCATTCGCCCAGCGCGATCGCCGCCTCGCTGATGCCCTGCAGCTGCGGGGTCGGATCGCCGGCATCGATCACCCCGGGCGCGGCCGCTTCCAGGAAAGCCCAGAGCGGCGCCAAGGCCAGCGGGCAGCGCGAGACGAAAGCGGTCGGATCGACGACGTCGAGCGTGCGCATCATCAGGAAGGGATAGCGCCGGCCGGGAGCGTCGCGGCTGGCGACGAGGTGGCCGGCGACCGCATGGCGGCGCGCCGGGCCGACGAAGGCGAAGCTGACCGGCGCCATCGCATCGTAGTTGATCTTCCAGCGCGCGTCCGACGGCAGGCGCTGCATCACGGCGGCCAGCCAGTCGTCGAGCATGCTGATCGCCGCAGCATCGGGGGCCAGCTTGACGAAGTCGCTGCGGGCCGGCACCTTGCCGAAATAGCCGATGCGGTCGAGTGCAGGCGCACGCATCACTGGACTCCCGCAGGAATGCTGGCGATGGTCGGCTCGACCACCGGACGCCCGACGATCGTCTGCGGCAGGCGCAGGCCCTGGAAACCCTTGCCGTTGCTGGCCGTGGCCGCATTGCTGATCACGCGCAGGTCGACGACGACGGCCACATTGCCGCTGACCCAGCGCAGCTCCGTGACGCCGCCGCCCTTCTTCTGCTGGGTTGCCGCCTCCATCATCTTGCGCATGCCGAACTGGCCCGGCTCGTTGAACAGTTCTACCGTGCGGCCGTCGAAGGTGATGGCGCTGATGCGCGCACCGGCCGTGCCCGGGCCAGGAAAGACCATGTTCGTCCACACCGGAGGCGTGTTCCGGTGGCGCAGCTGCTGGCCGTCGATGTCGATCGTATATTCGGTGGCGCCGGGCGCCGGATGCGCCTGCAGCTGGAAGACCGTCTGCGGCACGCCGCCGGCCGCCTGCGCCACCCCGTTGCTCGAGAGCGGCGCAACCCAGCCGGGGAAGCCCGACACCGCCTGCGGTGCCAGCGTGATGCCGATGTCGGCCCAGGTACGCGCGGTGAGCATGCTGCCGCGGTTGATGACGAGCGGCCCCATCGAGGTATTGATGAACTTCGCCACCACGCCCTCGGGTCCGAACACCTGGCCGATCTCGGCGCTCGTCGCCTCCATCTTGCTGGCCGGGGAAAACGGATACTTGTCAGCCAGGGTCTTTTCGAAGGGATCGACCACCTGCGCCTGCCAGGTCTTATTGATCTCGGATTCGGAGGGCAGCACGATCATGGCGAAGGTCTGCACCAGCGGCCGCACCAGCAGCGGGCGCAGCGCGGCTTTCTGCGCGTCGCTCATCCCGGTCAGCATCTGTTCGTCGACGTACCTGAGTGCGTCGGCCAGTTCCGAGCCGCTGCCTTCCAGGGTCTGCTGCATGAACTGCTTGGCGCCCGGGCCCGGGTCGCCCTGGTTCTTCAACTGGTTCAGGCGGGTGCGCAGGCGCGACAGGCAGTCCAGGTAACCCGTCATCAGGGAGGCTTCCCTTTCGCGGGTGCCGACCAGGCGCGCGACGCCGGCGAATTCGCGTCCGATCGGGCCCATGGCGCCCGCCGTGCCGGTGGCCAGCTGGCCGGCTGCATCGGCCAGCGTACGCGCATCCGCAGGCGCCCGGCGCAGCACCACTTCCTTGAACCACATGGCCAGCGTGCGTTCGGTCTTGCCCAGGTTGGCGCGGGCGGCGGCGGGATTGTCCCAGGAAGTCTCGTCGTAGATTGCCTTGAGCAGGCGCGCGATCGGCGAGGCTTGCGGATCGCCCAGCCGGTTCATCGCCACCACGCTGCCTTCGAAGCCCTTGAGGTCGGTGACGGTCACACCCTGCACGAAGCGGGCCCACTCCTTGGCATACTCGACCTTGTACATGTCGACCAGGGTTTTCTGGATCTGCTCCGGGCTGCCTTCGAGTGTCAGATCGTCCTTGGCCACGGTTTTCAGCACCCAGTCGGTGCTTTGCAGCTCGCGGTTCGACGCTTCGCGGATCGCGCCCTGCACGTATTTTTCCCAGGCCGCGCGGGTAAAGGCGCCGCTCACCGCATGGCTGCCGGCGACCAAGCCGGCGTCGCCGTCGCCGACGATGCGCGCCACCGTCATCGCCGGGAAGCGCGTGGCGGCGCGGGTCTTGATGTCGGCGTATACACGCTCGCGCGCCGGCGTGCCGCGCACCACGCGGCGCAGGTTCTCGCGCGCCGAGTCGAGCAGGCTCAGTTTCAGCGTCACCTGCGGCCAGGCCTGGTCGTCGATCTGCGCCAAGTGGAAGGTCAGCAGCCGCTCGGCGCTGCGGATCATCTGCTCGTGCGGCATGGCGCCGCGGTTGGCGGCCAGCCAGGTGCGCCAGTAGCGGGTCAGCTGGTCGTTCAGGTGGCCCGGCTCGGCATGGCGCTTATCGCCCAGCATCAGGTAGGTTTTCAGGGCGTTGTAGGCGTCGGCGACATTCGTGGGCGAGACTTCCTGGTAGGGCTGGCCCGGCTTGGAGGTCGGCGCCGCAGCCGCATTCGGATCGAGCGATGCGGCATGCGCATTCACCTCGGCCAGCATGGTTTCGAGGGCGCCCGCCACCGGTTCGACCATCACCGCGCGCGCGCCGGCGAAGTATTCATCGCGCAGCTTGCGCTCCAGTTTCTCGCCCTGGTACAGGCCAAAGGAAAGCGCCCAGGGCTGGTCTTCGCGGTATTTGTCCAGCTGCTCGATGCGATCCTGCAGGATGTCGAGCGCTTCCAGGCGCGACTGCAGATCGATGCGTTTTTCCTGCAGCCGCATCACCTTGTCGAGGTCGGCCTGGACGTTCGCCACCAGCTGCACGTTGCCCATGTAGGCCCAGCTCCAGCCGCCCAGCGCCGCGCCCAGCAGCACGGTGGCGGCGAAGAAGGCGGCGTACTTCAGACGCGCGCTGGCCGGGTTCGTGTAGCGCTTGACCAGATCCTTGTCGGCGAAGATCACCTTGCGGAACAGGTCGAGCAGAAAATAGCCTTCCCCCGAGCCTTCGCCGGTTTCCTCGGCCTCGCCCTCCTTGCGGTCGTTCAGTTCGAGGTCGAAGCGGCTGGCCACGCGCTTGGACGACAGATCCTGTACCTGCCCTTCCTGCAGCGCGCTGGTGAAGTAGAAGCCGCGGAACACGGGTTTGAACTGGTAGGTGTTTTCCTCGAACAGGGTCGAGAGGAAGGCGCGCAGCGGGCTGCGGATCGCGGCGAATTCGAGCGGAAAGGTGAACACGCCGGGACGCATGCGCGCGCTGCGGTTGCCGGCCATGTTCGCCAGGCTCATTTCCTTGAGGCCGTCATGCAGTTCGTCGAAATGCTGGTCGAAGAAGGCCAACACGTCCTGCGGCGAGCTGCGCCGGTTGTAGCGCAGCGTCGCGCCCCAGACGCGATCGCGTTCGGTACGCTCGGCATCGTGGAAGAAGTCGGAGAAGCCGGCGATCAGGTCGGCCTTGGTGAACACCACGTAGACCGGCGCATACACGCCCAGGCGTTCGGTCAGTTCCTGCACCCGGGTGCGCAGGCTCTTGGCCAGCTCCATCGACGCGCTGGCGGGGCCGGAGGTCAGTTCGGCCACGCTGACGGCGATCAGGATACCGTTGATCGGCGCGCGGCGGCGGTGCTTTTTCAGGAGTTCGAGGAAGCTGAACCACTCGGCACGGTCGCCGTCCTGCACCGAATAGCGTCCGGCGGTGTCCAGCAGGATGCCGTCGGTGGTGAAGAACCAGTCGCAGTTGCGGGTGCCGCCCACGCCCTGCACCGCCTTGCTGCCGGGTATCGGAAAAGTCAGGCCGGAGTGCGCGATGGCGCTGCTCTTGCCCGCCGCCGGGTTACCGATGATCATGTACCACGGCAGCTCGTAGAGCGCCGCGGCGCCGCGCGTCAGGCCCAGTTTCGAGGTCTTGATCGTGGTGATCGCCTCCAGCATGTTCTTGCGCAGTACCGCGACTTCGCTCCTGCCGTTCTCGCCTTTGGCGTCGCCGCCGGCGGCCAGGCTATTGGTGAGGCGGGTGGCGGCGTGGCGCCGGAAGAGCTGGCGCACGCCCCAGAAGCAGCCCCACAGGGCCAGCAGCCCGAGGGCGCTGATGACGGCCCAGATGAGCCCTAGTTCGAAGGTCTCCGCGGTGAGGAACAGGATACCGAGGCAGGCGATGATGCCGATCACGACAAGCACGCGGCTGTCGATGAGGAACTTCCAGAGACGGGCCATGGCGGGAGTGTGTGAAGTTGAGGAAAGTCCGACAGGCAATGCTCGCATCTATTGCCTATCGAAAATTTGACTTTCCTCAACTCCGAACCGGCCGCTCAACGCCGCATCACACCCCGCAGACGCAGCTCGGTATGCCCCAGATCCATCATTTTCCAGCGCCCACCCCAGGTCAGCCCAAGCTGCTCGGCGACCTCGCCATAGAGCTGGTAGCCGCGCATCGCCCACGGGTCTTTTTCCGAGATGACCAGCTTGCCGTCTCGCCAGAACGCGCAGTCGGCCGCGAGACCGTACTGGTGCCAGCTCTGGAAGGCGCGCGCATTGGTAACGGCGCCGCCCATCGACGCCAACAAATCCTGGCGCGCCGGGCTGCGGTAGCCTTCGAGCAGGGCCATGTCGTAGCCATGCTTTTCCTTCATGATCTTGAACGCGAGCAGCAGGCGCTGGGCGAAGTCCGGATGCATCAGGCCCCAGTTGCGGCTCGCATTGACCAGCATCGGCCGCACCTGCACCACTTCCTGGGTCGAAAAGGCCAGCGGCGGCGGATCGCTCGGCGGCACCAGTTGCTCGCCCTGCAGCAGCGCGGCGATCTGCGCGTCCGGCAGGGCCGGGGTCGGCTCGTAGTCGGGCAGCATGTCCGGTGTGCGCAGGGCCAGCGCCAGCAGCGAGGGAATTGCGACGGCCGGAATCACGATCGCCAGCACGATCCAGTGGCGCCGCAACTGCCTGGAGAGCGACTGCGCCAGCTCGCCCAGGCCGCGCCGCGACGGCAGCAACTGCCCCACTGAAACGACGCGCCGGCCGGCCATGCGGCCGAACCGGCTACGCAATCCGAACATCAACTGGTTGATCAAGATCCGTCCGCTCGGGAAACACGCCAGCCAGATCAGGCTGCAGGCGACGCAAAAGTAAAGAAGCGCGACAAAGATCAGCATGGATTTCCCCAGATTGTTTCTAATCGGAGCAAGAACGACCATCTTAGGAGGTATGCCGTGCGCCCTACAGACGAAAATCAAGCAGCCTCGACAAGACCAAACCTCATGTCGTCGCGCCGTGGCGCCGGGGAAGAGAACATTCTGGCGATGCTGGAACGCGATTCGGCCCGGCGTCCGGGTTCGCGCATGTCCGGCGTGCGCCTCGCCTCCTACGGCGCGGCGGCGGCCCTGGTCGGCATCCTGGCCGGCGGTGTCGCCTGGCTCGCCTACGACAACCACCGCACCGCCGCGGAACTGCAGTTCCAGCACGATCTCGCCAACAATGCCGCGCCGCAGCCGGCAACGGAAGCCGCGCTGCCGCCGGCCCCGCCGCCCGCGGCCGTCACCGCGCCGGCCATCGAGGCGCCCCGCCCGGCTGTTGTCGTCGACGAATCCGCGCGGCCACGCGACGCCACTGTCGCCAGCGCCCCGCCGCCGCTGGTGATGCTGCCGCAGCACGAGCTCGCGGGCACCAAGGCGCCGACACCGGCTCCCGCGCCGCGTGCCCCACAAGAAAGCGCGCCGCAGCCTGCTCCGGAAGTTTCGGCCCCTCCTGCCCAGGAAGCCGCGCCACGTACGGTGCAGGAAGCCAAGCCGGCGAAACCGGCCAAGGCGCAAGCCCCGGCAGTGGCTGCACGCCCTACCGCCGAGAAGAAAAAGGTGGAGAAAACGGCTAAATCCACCAAGCCGGCTCCGACACGCGCAAAGGCTACGGCCAAGGCCACGGCCAAGACCACAGCAAAAGCCACGGCGAAAACGAAATCGGACGCCGCCGCCCGTCAGCGCAAGACAGCAGCGGCAACGACCGAGCCGGCGGTCGACAGCGACGTCGCCCTGATCTCGGCGATCATCCAGCACTCCGACCGTCACCGTGGCGAGCGCGAGGCGGCCGCCTGCAGCGGCCCGAAGTGCCCGCCGAAAGCGGAACGCCGCTGATGTGGCAAAAAACCACGGCCGCGCGCGGGGGCGGCCAAAAGGTCTGGGCCTTCCCGAAGCCTGAGGCTATACTGTACATAAGCACAGTTGTCGCCTCAAAAAATGAACCGGGTTCTGGAAAACGAGTTTTATTATCTGGATAATTTCCAGAGCGTCCTGGATTGGATCAGCGGCCGTTACGCGGACTTGCTGACCGATGCCGAGCAAGCCTTCATCGCTGCCTTTCCCGCGCTGCCGCAGGCGTCGCGCGCGCTGTTCGTGCGCATGGTAATGCGCAAGGGGAACCTGTTCCGCGCCAGCAAAATGAACTATGCGGAGATCGGCTGCCCGGTCGACGCGGCCCGGCATTTGCTCCCCACCGGCTGGATCGAGACCGATCCGGTACTCACGCTCGACGAACTGTTCGACCTGCTGGCCAAGCCCGAGCTCGCCGACGCCTTCCAGGCTCACTTGCACCAAAAGAGTGCACGCAAGGCCGAGCAGCTCGAGGCATTGCGCGAAGCCTTCGGCGAGCCGCGCGCCTTCTCGCAGTGGCATCCTGGCTGCACCGACGTCGCCCTGCGCATCCTTGTGAAACCGCTGTGCGACCGCCTGCGCCTAATCTTTTTCGGCAACCTGCGCCAGGACTGGACGGAGTTCGTCCTGGCCGACCTCGGCCTGTTCCGCTACGAGCAGGTCGAGTTCTCGCCGACCTCGCGCGGTTTCCGCGACGGGCGCGACATCGACCACTACCTGCAGCTGCATGCCTGCCGCGAGCGCTTCGCTGAAGACGGCGAGCCGATCGAAGACGTGATCAGCGAACTGCCGCTGCACGCCTTCGACAACGACTGGCTGGAAGGCCGGCGCCAGAAATTCCTGTTCCAGGTCGGCCAGCATGTCGAGAAGCAGCAGGACTGGCAGCGCGCCATCGACGTCTACACGCGCTGCGGCTATCCGGGTTCGCGCGGGCGTGCGATCCGGGTGCTGGAAAAGGCCGAGCGCCATCTGGAGGCCTGGGCCCTGCTGCAGGAAGCCGAACGCGCGCCCGAGAACGACGCCGAACGCCAGCACCTGGCGCGCCTCAAGCCGCGCCTGGCGCGCAAGCTCGGCCACCCGAAGGAACTCGTCCCGCGCGCCGCCAGCCCGATCCGTCTCGACCTTTGCCTGCCGGTGCCGGGCGACGGCCCCTGGGTCGAAGGCGCCGTGCGCGACCACCTCGGCAGCGAGGCGGCGCCCGTGTTCTACGTCGAGAACATGCTGGCCAATGCCCTCTTCGGCCTGCTGTGCTGGCGCGCCATTTTCGCCGCCATTCCGGGCGCTTTCTTCCACCCCTTCCACCGCGCGCCGGCCGACCTGTACAGCCTCGACTTCCACCAGCGCCGCGCGGAGCAATTCGCCGGCTGCCTGGCCGAGTGCGACGACGGCCGCTACCGCGCCACCATCCTCGCCAACTTCGAAGCGAAGAACGGCATCTCTGCGCCCTTCGTCTCCTGGGAATACCTCGACCGCCCACTGCTGGAACTCGCGCTCGAATGCATCCCGGCCGCGCACGTGAAACGCTGGTGCGAGCGCATCCTCGCCGACGTCAAGGTCAACCGCACCGGCTTTCCCGACCTGATCCAGTTCTGGCCGGGCGAACGGCGCTACCGGATGATCGAAGTGAAGGGCCCGGGCGACCGCCTGCAGGATAACCAGCTGCGCTGGATCGACTACTGCGCGGCGCACGACATGCCGGTGGCCGTCTGCTATCTGCAATGGGAGCAGGCCGCTTGAGCGAAGCGCGTGATGTGATGAACTACGTCGTCGCGGTGCGTGCCCTGTGCGAGTTCACGGCCAAGCGCGGCGACCTCGATCTGCGCTTCACGCCCTCGCCCACCGCCCAGGAAGGCATCGTCGGCCACCAGGTCGTCACCGCGCGCCGCGGCGACGGCTACCAGGCCGAGGTCTCCCTGTCCGGCGACTTCGGCCCGCTGCACGTGCGCGGCCGCGCCGACGGCTACGACCCGGCCCAGAACCTGATCGAGGAAATCAAGACCTACCGCGGCCAGCTGTCCTCGATGCCGGACAACCACCGCCACCTGCACTGGGCGCAGCTGCGCGTCTACGGTCACCTGCTGTGCGCCGCGCGCGGCCTCGACCAGGTCAACCTGGCCCTGGTCTACTACGAAATCGGCAGCGGGCTGGAGACCTCATTGCGCGAGACGCGCAGCGCCGCCGAACTGCAAGCCATGTTCGAAGAGGCCTGCGGACGCTTCGTCGCCTGGGCCGAACAGGAGCTGCGCCACCGCACGGCGCGCGACGCGGCGCTCGCAGGCTTGCGTTTCCCGCACGCGGATTTCCGCCCCGGCCAGCGCCAGCTCGCTGAAACCGTCTTCAAGGCGAACAATGCCGGACGCTGCCTGCTGGCCCAGGCGCCGACCGGCATCGGCAAGACGGTCGGCAGCCTGTTCCCGGTGCTGAAGGCGGCGCCGGCCCAGCGTATCGACAAGATCTTCTTCCTCGCCGCGAAGACGCCGGGCCGTCAGCTTGCCCTCGATGCAGCCGGGGCGATCCGCGCCGCTGCGCCCGAACTGCCGCTGCGCGTGCTGGAACTGGCCGCGCGCGACAAGGCTTGCGAGCATCCCGACAAGGCCTGCCACGGCGACTCCTGCCCGCTGGCGCAAGGCTTTTACGACCGTCTGCCCGCCGCACGCGAGGCGGCATTGGGCGTTCCGGTGCTCGACCGCGCCGCGCTGCGCGAAGTCGGCCTCGCCCACGATGTCTGTCCCTACTACCTGGGCAGCGAGATGGCGCGCTGGGCCGATGTCGCGATCGGCGACTATAACTATTATTTCGACGGCAGTGCGATGCTGTACGCGCTGGCCCAGGCCAACGGCTGGCGCGCCAGCGTGCTGGTCGACGAGGCGCACAACATGGTGTCGCGGGCGCGCTCGATGTATTCGGGCGAGCTCGATCGGGTCGCCCTGCGCGCCGCCCGCGCCGCCGCGCCGCCAACGATCAAGAAGGCGCTGTCGAAAGTCGCGCGCGTCTGGGGCGAGATCGACGCGGCGGCGCCCGCTCCTTACCAGGTGCTGGACGCGCCCGGCGACAAGCTGCTGGGCGCGCTGACCAACGCCACCAGCACGGTCAACGACTTCGTCGCCGAGTATCCGGGGCCGCTTGACCCCGCCCTGCAGCGCTTCCACTTCGACGCCCTGCACTTCACGCGCCTGGCCGAATCCTTCGGCGCGCACTCGGTCTTCGACCTGTCGCGCCAGGGCAAGGACAGCCTGCTCTGCATCCGCAACGTGGTGCCCGCGCCCTTCCTGGCGCCGCGCTTCCGGGACGCCCATTCGGTCACCCTGTTTTCCGCCACGCTCAGCCCCTGGCATTATTTCGCCGACCTGCTCGGCCTGCCCGAGAACACGGGCTGGATCGACGTCGAATCGCCCTTCACCGCCGGCCAGCTCGCCGTGCACGTGGCCGGGCGCATCTCGACGCGCTACCAGCACCGCGGCGCTTCGCTGGCGCCGATTGCCCGCCTGATGGCGCAGCAGTACGCGCAGGCGCCCGGCAACTACCTGGCCTTCTTCAGCAGCTTCGAGTATCTCGAACAGGCGGCGAACGCCTTCGCCGACGCCTATCCGGAGGTGCCGCTCTGGCGCCAGGAAAGGCGCATGAGCGAACTCGAACGCGCCGCCTTTCTGGAGCGCTTCCAGCCCGATGGCCGCGGTATCGGTTTCGCGGTGCTGGGCGGCTCCTTCGGCGAGGGCATCGACCTGCCGGGCGCGCGCCTGATCGGCGCCTTCGTCGCCACCCTCGGCCTGCCGCAACTGAACCCGGTGAACGAGCAGCTGCGCTCGCGCATGCAGGCGATGTTCGGCGCCGGCTACGACTACACCTATTTGTATCCGGGCCTGCAGAAGGTGGTGCAGGCGGCGGGCCGCGTGATCCGTACCGAATCCGACCAGGGCGTGGTCTACCTGATCGACGATCGCTTCGACCAGCCCGCGGTGCGCGAGCTGCTGCCGCGCTGGTGGCAGGTCGAACGGATCAGCGCCTGATCAGCCAAGCAGCTCGCGCACCTTCTGGTAGCCGCCGCGGCTGACCGGCACCCGCTTGCCGTCCTTGAGCACCGCGCACCAGCTGTCCTTGGTCGGCGCCTCGATGCGGTCGATGGCGCCGAGCTTGACGATGTAGGAGCGGTGCACGCGCACGAACAGCGCGGGGTCGAGCCCCTGCTCCAGCTCCGCCATCCGGCCGTTCTTCAGGTAGCTGCGCCCGCCGGCGCTGATCGCGACGTAATCGTCCTGGGCCTCGATCCAGTCGATGCTGCTGGTTGCCACCACATGCACGCGGGCGCCGTCGCGGATCAGGATCCGTTCCAGCGGCCCGTGGCGGCGCGCCGCTTCCAGCGCCACCGCTTCGACCTGCTCCGGCGGCGTCGTACGCGCGCGGGCGCTGTCCAGGGCCTGGGCCAGGCGCTCGCGGCTGAAGGGCTTGAGGAGGTAGTCGATCGCACGCACCTCGAAGGCCTTCAGCGCGAACTGGTCGTAGGCCGTCACGAACACGTACTGCGTGCGCGCGCCGGCCAGTTCCACCACTTCGAAACCGTCCAGCTTGGGCATCTGGATGTCGAGGAAGACCAGGTCGGGCTGCAGCTCGCCGATCGCCTTGACGGCCTCGAAACCGTTCGCGCATTCGGCGACGATTTCGATGTCGGCGAAGCTCGCCAGGTATTCGCGCAGCAGGACGCGCGCCAGGAATTCGTCGTCGACGATGATGACACGCCGCTTCATGGACATCGTTTCAGCTCTCCGTCAGGGGTTCTTGTTCGGCGGGCAGCGCGATGTCGACCCGGAAGCGCGCATCGAGCCGCGCCCAGTGCACGCTGGCCTCGTGGGCATAGGTGGCCAGCAGACGCTGGCGCACGTTGGCCAGGCCGATGCCGCAGCCGGCGGCGGGGCCGCGCCCGTCCTCGTCTTCGTCGGCGTCGTTCTCGACCCGGATGCGCAGCAGCGGGCCGGCCCGTTCGGCAAGGATGCGCACCGTGCCGCCATCGAGCCGGTTGCCGATGCCGTGCTTGACCGCGTTCTCGACTAGCGGCTGCAGCAGCAGCGGCGGCAGCAGGCAGCGCCCCGCTCCCTCACCGACGGCGTGCTCGAAGCGCAGGCGTGGCCCGAAGCGCACCTGTTCGATCGCCAGGAAGGCCTGGGCCAGCGCGATCTCCTCGTCGAGCGCGACCTTGCGCTGCGCGTCCATGCCCAGGCTGCGGCGCAGGAAGTCCGACAGCTGCAGGGTCATGCCGCGCGCGGCCACCGGGTCGATCGAGGTCAGCGCGCTGATGGAATTGAGGCTGTTGAACAGGAAGTGCGGGTCGATCTGGGTGCGCAGCATGCGCAGCTCGGCTTCCTGGGCGGCCAGCTTCATTTCCAGTTCGCGCCGCTCCAGGGTGCGCGCCCGCTCGAACTCGAGCGCCAGGTAATGCGCCACGGCCGTCAGGCCGTACAGGATCACGCCCAGGCCGAACATCAGGGCCGCGAACGCCCGCGACATCGAAGGCAAGCCCGTCGCCAGGCCACGCAGGACTTCGGCATACCCGCCACCGGCGGCCGTCCACAGCGCGCTGGCGCACACCGCCGTGCAGGTGAACACGCCCAGGACGGCAGGCAGCGCCCGGCTGGCCAATGGATAGGCGCGGCACAGGTAGTAGGAAGAGAAGCCGCTGGCGCAGCCGTAGACCAGGGACAGCGGCACGGTGAACAGCAGGCTGGTTCCCCAGGGCGCGTCGCCCGCCGCCACCGTCAGGCCGGCCAGCAGCACGCCGAGCAGCGCCCAGGCAGCCAGGTAGAGCGCGGTACCGCGCCGCGTGCCGAACGCGCCCATCATCAGGCGGACACCATTGGCCGCGCGGCCCTGGATGGCGTCCGCATCAGTTGCGTACCTCGACGCCGCCCATGATCGCGTAGCCGCGCACGACCAGGCGCTTGGTGCTGTCCGGCGGGGCCACCGTCTTCTCCTCGAAACCGCCCATGATCGGCGTCCCTTGCAGTACGACCGTCCAGTCGGGCGGCACCTTGAGCGTCACGCCGCCCCAGAAGGCGAACACGTGGAGCACCGCCTCGCCCGTCATCGAGGCGCCGCGCATGTCGAGCGAACAGCCGCCCATCACCGCAGTCACTTCGCCGCCGCGAAAGTCCTGGGTGTGCACGCGGCGCTCGAAGCCACCCAGCACCGCCGTCACGTCCACCGTCTGCACTTCCTTGGCGAGCGGATCCTGCGGCGCGTCCTTGTCGTCGACGGCCACCACGCCGAAGCGCGCCGTGCGCTGCCCCGTCATGGCGCGGTACACCACCATGGCGCCGACCGCGATCAGGATCAGCGGCCAGGCCGCGCGCCACGAAAAATAGATGATGCCGAGGCGGTGCAGGATCATGGTCACACCTATGCCGATGCCGGCCAGGCCCACCAGGTAGCCGTTTGGCGTGGTGGTGTCGAGCAGCTTGGCGACGCCGGCGAAGATGAAGATCAGCGGCCAGAAGACCAGTGCGTCATGGACGTCGATGAAATCGAGGTTATCGAGCAGGAACAGCAGGCCGACGGCGATGACCAGCACGCCCATCAGCACCTGGCTGGTGGCGCCGCGGTCGGCGCGGCGGGCTTCGCGGCGCGCATGGCGGGCGGCGCGGCGTTCGTCGATGGTGTCCTTATGCATGATCCTTCTCCTTCGAGATCCGGGCCGAATCCGGGAAGCGGCGCGCGATCACCGGCGCCAGCACGAGCTGGAGTCCGGCCATCAGCAGGAACAGCGGCCAGCTATTGCGGAAGGTCAGGCCGAACAGGTTCTCGAACACCGCGAACAGCCACAGGCCGATGAAGATCGTCCACAGTCCGCTCCTGAATTCGCGCGCGCTCGGATAGCCGATGGTCTGGTTGATGCCGACCACGACCAGCAGCAGCGGCCAATAATGCCATATCGACGAAGCGTCGGCGATGTCCATGCGGTCGAGCAGGAAGATGGTACCGACCGCAATCAGAACCAGGCCCCAAAGCATTTGTTTGCGTGTCGTGTAGCCGTTGTCAGAACTCATGTCGCCCTCCGTGTTGTGATGGAATGAGCTTAGCGGCGGTCGACGAGGAGGAAAAGCGGCTTTCGGCGAACGACGGAGCGGGATCGGCGAACGACGAAAGATTAGGTGAACGGCGCGGAACGAGGTACGGCGGGCGGGCTGCGACAATGTTGCGCAGGAAGGTAAAGGCGTGAAACGAAAAAAAGCCCGCCTTAATATCGGGCGGGCTCTTATGACCTGAAAAAGATCAGGCGGCCGGTGCGGACAGATCCATCTGGGACTGGCCCTTGACCTGGTTGCGGTATTTGGCGCGGGCGGTGGCCTGCTTGACGGCCTCGCGGGCGATGTTGGTGCGGCGGATGTCGAGACGCTCTTCGCGGCCGCGGTGCTGGGCTTCGTGTTTGTTACCGATACGCTTGGTCATGTGCTTCTCCTCTAATAAAACGGTATGCCGGAAAGCCTAGGAGCGGCCCTGCGCCAGTTTCAGATCCGCCGGCATCAGCATCTCCCACCCAAGCTGGCGCCGGATTTCCTCGGGCGTCGGTGGCGGTTGCGGATCGCGCTTCCGGCGGGCGAGATACTCGCGCACCAGGTGCTTCGGTGGATTCTTGGTCGTGGCAGACATGGGGCCTCCGCTTCCGGTTTTGTAGCGTCCGCCGCCACATGGCGCCGGCCTATGAATTCTGGTGCCGATCCTCGAGGCGACCGGCTAACCTGTTGAGGTATTTGGCAGGCCTGCAGAACGAATTCGCTGGCGCCTCACTCACACGGCTTCATCATAGTCCGGGGGCCGCGGATCGACCGTTAGGTGGCGCACATTCGGCATAAGGCTGAGCTGCCGAAGCGGCGCGTTGTGGTGTAGGACTACACATACACGGATAAAAAAAGGGGAGCCGCGGCTCCCCTTCCCACACTACCTCAGACTTGTTCGGTCAGAACTTGTACTTCAGGTTCAGGTAGAACTGGCGGCCGCTGACGTCCAGCTTCTGCTGCTCTTCTTCGCTGTAGCGATAGTAGGCGCGCTTGACGTTGGTCAGGTTGGTCGCGTCGAACGAGACGATCAGATTCGGCGAGATGTTGTAGCTGGCGTTGAAGGCCAGGGTCGTCACCGGCGCGGCCATCGTCGGCGCCGCGAACATCAGGATGCCGGCAACCGGCGCCTTGTTGTTCGTCGAGTTCGGCGTCGGCGCGGTCGTGGTGTTCACGTACTCGCTGCGGTAGTTCGCCACCAGGCGCGCCGACAGACGGTCGTTTTCGAAGTAGGCGCCAAGGTTGGCCGCGTACTCGGAAGCGCCGGTCATCGGACGGCCGTCGTCGACCTTGGTCTTGGCGCGGCTCACGTTCGACGTGAAGCCGAAGGGCGTGCTGCCGAAAGGCTGTTCGTACGACAGCTCGATGCCGGCGATGCGCGCGCCCTGCTGGGTCGAGCTGTTGACGGCAAAGGTGCGCAGGCTGCTGTCGAGCGGGTACACCAGTTCGACGGTGTCGGCGCCGGCCGAACCGGTCTTCGGATAGCCGTCGATCTTCGAATAGAACACGTTCACGGCCACCATCGAGCGGCGTGCGAAGTACCAGGCCCACGAGGCGTCGATGTTCTTCGCCGTCATCGGGCCCAGGTTCGGGTTCGGGCCATTGACGGTGCAGCCGCTCACCAGGCAGTTGGCGCCGGTGTAGCCCGCGCCCAGCAGGTTGTAGTTCTGGCGGCCCAGGGTCTTGCTCGCGCCGAAGCGGGCGATCATGTCCTTGGTCAGTTCATAGCGCAGGTTCAGGCTCGGCAGGAAGTCGTCGAAGGTCTGGTCGGTTGGACGCTTGTAGTACACGACGCCGGCCAGCGGATTGAAGACGGTGTCGTCGTAGAACTGCACGCCCTCGCCCACCGTGGTGAGCGCGGTCGGGTAAGCCGGGCACGGAATGGCCGGCTGGCCCGGGGCCGAGCGCGCGCAGGCGCCGGTCGGCAGCGGGATCGGCACCTGGGCGTTGACGCGGGTGCGCACGAAACGCAGGCCGACGTTGCCCGACCAGCGCTCGGCTTCCATGTTCGCCATCACATAGGCGGCGCTCTGGCGCTCGCGCATGTCGAGTTCGGTGGCGGCGCGGCGTTCCCAGTCGGGCGAAGTCGCCTTCGAGTTGGCGGCGAAATAGGCCTTCAGGGCTTCCGGGGTCAGCGTCCAGCTGGTGTTGTCCCAGCCGGCCGGGCCGTCCAGGCCGGCGCCGAAGTCCGACGGATAGGCGATGAAGCTGCCGGCACCGGTCGGCGCATTCACGGACAGGTTCGAGCTGCGCAGCTGCGGGAAGCGGCGCGCGCTCTCGCGGCGGTGGTCGGCGTAGCGCACGCCGGCTTCGAGCGACTGGAACACGCCCTTCTCGAGGCGGTATTCGGCGTCGAACTGCACGCTGTTTTCCTTGTCGGTCGTCTTCACGCCCGAAGCCGCGCGGCCGGTCAGGCGGTAGCCGCTGCCGTCGGCATTCATGCCGGGCACGTTCGGGCCGGTGCCGAAGTACTGGACGAAGGGCGCATCGCGCAGGCTGCCCAGCGCATACGAGACGCCGGTGCCGTAGCGGGTGTAGGTCAGGCCCTGGTCGAGGCCGGTCTTGCCGACGCCCTTGGTGGTCGAGAACAGGGTCTTGACGGTCAGATCCTGGTTGACGCGGTACTTGGCGTCGAAGTCGAGGAAGGCGCTGCTCGATTCGGCGCCGTCGCGGTAGGCGCCTTCGGTCTCGCCGATGTACTGCGGGGTGGTGCCCGGCGCATACATGATGTCGGCGCTCTTCAGCACGCGCAGCTGGTCGCCGTAAAGCGTGGTTTCGTTGACGATCACCGGATTCTTGATCTGCGCGTAGACGCGCTGGCCGTTCGACGAGGTCGGGGCGGTGCCGCCGGTCGGGCCGTTTTCGCCGCGCAGCATGCTGAACATGGCGCCGGCGTTCAGGCGGCCGAAATTGTTCGCCTTCATGCCCGAGTGGAAGCCCGTCATGGTCATGTCGAGGTCGTTGTTCGGCTTGAACTGGAGCGAGAACATGCCGCCCTTGCGGTCGCGCACGCTTTCGACGAATTCGGTACTCATCGAGCCTGGAATGCGCACGCCGTTCAGGTCAGCGGCCTTGTAGCCGGTGCCCGCCAGTGAGGCGTCGGTGATGCCCAGCATGCGCGAGGTGTCGATCACGTCCCAGCCGCTGCCGCCGGCATAGGCGAAGCGCGAGACGGAATCGCGGCGCACGTAGCGCTTCTCCGCGAAGCCCTGGACGATGAAGCCGAGGGTGCCCGCTTCGTTCTTCCAGTTCATGGTGGCGTTGAAGTCGGGCCCGGTCTTGCCCGGCAACTGGGCATAGCTCGCACCGGCGCTGACGAGGCCGGAGAAGCGCTCTTTCTGCGACAGCGGTTTGCGGGTCGTGACGTTGATGGTGCCGGCCAGGCCGCCGTCGACGATGTTCGCCTGCGAGGTTTTATAGACGAGCGCCTGGTTCAGCACATGCGAAGGCATCAGCGACAGGCTGGTCGAGCGGCTGCTGGAGAGCTGGTCGGCGACATACCAATCGCCGCCGGAGACGGTGTGGCCGTTGAAGATGATCAGGGTCATGTCGGCATTCGTACCGCGCATCGACACCTTTTCCGCTTCGTCGTAGTCGGTACGCACCGCCACCCCCGAGAGGCGCTGGAGCGAGTCGGCCAGGTTCTTGTCCGGCATCTTGCCCACGTCTTCGGCTGTGATGACCTCGACGTTGGCGGTCGCGTTCTTCTTGACGCTGAGCGACTTGGCCATCGAGGCGCGGATACCCGTCACTTCGACCGTCTGCATTCCGGTGTCTCCTCCGGTTTGTGCCAACGCCGGCAATGCGCTCAGGCCCAGTACGGCCAGCGACACGGCAGCGGCCAGCGGCTTCTGTTTGAACATGCTCTCTCTCCTGGATATAAGTATGGTGTGATGCAGCGGCAGGCGAACCCTGCCATATTGATAGTATTAGCTATAAGTTAATGACTGGAAAATTACTTGTGATCCCTCAGCCATAACTTGAAGGAATGTTTGAGTTACACAACACGCAGGTTATGGACGGGCGACAAATTTTCATTGTCAAAGTGCGCGCCGCCGCGTTAGCGTCTTGCAAACACAACACGGAGACCTTCCATGCGCCTCGTTCCCCTGCTGTTCGCAGCCGCCCTGGGCGGCTGCGCCAGCCAGTCCGCCCTGCCGCCGGCCGTCCCCGCCGCACCCGTTCCCCTGGAGGCAGTCCTGCAAAAGCAGATCTTCCAGATGAAGCCGGCCGAAGCCGGACGCTACATCGCCTGGGTGCACGCCCAGGAACCCGACCTGCGCAAGCGTATCGCCGCGATCGGACGCAAGAACCTGGGCCAGCCTTATCTGCTGAACCTGCTGGGCGAATTTCCCTTCGAAGTGCATGACGACTTGCCGCTGTTTAGCCTGGAGCGCAGCGATTGCGTCGTCTTTGCGGAACACACCTATGCGATGGCATTGTCGCGCTCCTGGGAAGAGTTCTTCTGGATGCTGCAGCGCATCCGCTACCGCGATGGCGTGATCGGCGTCGCCACACGCAACCACTACACCGAGACGGATTGGAACGTGGCCAACAACTGGCTGGTCACCGACGTCAGTGCGGCGCTGGCCGGCGCGAACGGCCCGAGCTACGAGCTGCGGATCGACCGCGCGCGCTTCCTCAAGACCCGCCACAACACGGAGCGCGATATCCCGGTCGAAACCAGCCGCCAGCATTACGTGCCGAGGGACCAGGTGGCGGCGCTCGCGGCCCAACTGCAGGAGGGGGACTTCGTCAACGTGATCTCCACCCGCGACGGCGCCCATTGGGCCTCGCATGTCGGCCTGGTGGTGCTCGGCCCGAACGGCGAGCGCCATTTCCTGCACTCGCAGGAACCGAAGGTGCGCGAGGAGACTTTTGAGTCCTTCATCGCCCGCGCCGCCGAGCGCGAGGCACGCAACGCGCGTGAAGGGAAGAACGGCCAGCACCTGGCCGGCTTCAAGTTCTTGCGTCTGAACGACAACATCGTGGTGCCGCCAATGGCACCGCAGCCGCGTCCCGGCACCTGACGGCTTCGGGCGCGACCACCCGGCCGCGCCCGCCACGATTCTGCTTTTCTAGGGTCGCTGCCAGGCAGCTTCCCGTCCCTCCGCCATCCGGCACGCCCTCCACCGTTCTGCTCTCCACACCACGGCGCGTATTCCGCCATTCGCATTTGCTTATTAGCCCAGTTTCCGCTGCTTATATTCCCAACGGAAATCTATTGTCACCAATCCCGCGATTTATTTCCTAATTACATTTCCTGGATTAAATAAACAGGTTATTTCGTTTTAATTCGGAATTGTCGGTTGAGCGGGGTCAAACTCAGCAATCTGAGTGAGGCAGATAATAAACTTACTCAGCAACAGTAAGTCTAAACATCGCCCAAAGCCTGCTTGCGCTTTATTTATTTCCGACAGCATCTTTCTTAATAAATTACCGCTCCTATTTCGCTGCGCATTCGCCCTTACCGCTGCCACCGCAACCCATCCCACCGAGTAACGCGCACCATGCCAACTTTTTCCGCCCGAGTATTAAACCAGTTTTGCGCTGGAATGGTATCGCTGCATCGGACTACCAAAATAGCCTTAATGGTTTGCATCGATCTGGTTGCATTGCCGCTTTGTTTTCTGATCGCGATGTTATTACGCGGCGGCGACCTGAAACTCGCTTCCCATTACGGGCCGGCCTCGTATTTGATCGTGGCGCTGGTGACCATCGCCGCATTCTCGATGTCCGATTTGTACCGCGCCGTCATTCGGTTTATCGATGGCCGTTTATTGAGCGCCACCGGCTTTGCGCTCGGTATTGCGGTGCTATGCGCTTATGTCGTGCTGTTTGCAATCAATGACGCCATGTTCCCGCGCAGTGCGCTGGCCATTTACTGGTTCATCGTGTTTTCTTATGTCGTCACATCGCGTATCGGCATGCGCAACTTCCTGCGTAATCACAGCACGCGCCGTCCTGCTTCCGATGCGGTCGCCATCTACGGCGCCGGCGAGGCCGGTGCGCGCCTGGCACAAACCATGCGCAACAGCGACGAATACCGCCCGGTGTGCTTTTTCGACGACAAACGCGCACTGAACGACCGCACCATCGCCGGGCTGCGCGTGTTCCACACCGACCGCCTGGCCGACCTGGTCGCCGCCCACTGCATCCGCACCGTCGTCATCGCCGTTCCCAACATGCCGGCCGAGCGCCTGCGCGACATCATGCAACGCCTGGCCGGCGCCGGCGTCACCACCAAGATCCTGAGCCGGCTGGTCGACCTGGCCGACGACCGGGCGCGCCCGCGCGACTCGATTCGCGAGCTGAAATTCGAAGACCTGCTCGGCCGGCCGCCGGTGCCGCCGCGGCTCGACCTGTTCGCCCGCTGCGTGCGCGGCAAGACCGTGCTCGTCACCGGCGCCGGCGGTTCCATCGGCAGCGAACTGTGCCGCCAGATCGTGACCCTGGCGCCCAGCCGGCTGCACCTGCTCGATCACTCCGAGTTCGCGCTGTATACCATTCGCCAGGAGCTGAGCACGCGCTTCCCCGACCTGCGCATCGATGCCCACCTCGGCTCGGTCTGCAATGCCGACCTGGTCGAGCGCATCCTCGCCGACAGTCACGTCGACACGGTCTACCATGCCGCCGCCTACAAGCACGTGCCGCTGGTCGAATCGAACATCGTCGAGGGCCTGCGTAACAACGTGCTCGGCGCCCAGGTCATCGCGGCGGCCTGCGCCAGCCACAAGGTCGAGACCTGCGTGCTCATTTCCAGCGACAAGGCGGTGCGCCCGACCAACATCATGGGCGCCAGCAAGCGTATCGCCGAGCTGATCTTCCAGGCGGCGGCCACCAAGCACGGCGGGCAGACCACCTTCTGCATGGTTCGCTTCGGTAACGTGCTCGGCTCGTCCGGCTCGGTGATCCCCCTGTTCCAGCGCCAGATCGCCCGCGGCGGGCCGCTGACCATTACCCACCCCGAGGTGTCGCGCTACTTCATGCTGATTCCGGAAGCGGCGCAGCTGGTCATCCAGGCCGGCGCCATGGCCAAGGGCGGCGACGTGTTCGTGCTCGATATGGGCGAACCAGTGCGCATCGTCGAGCTGGCCCGCACCCTGCTCGCCATGTCCGGCCTGACGGAAAAGACCCCGCAAAACCCGGACGGCGACATCGAGGTGAAGTTCGTCGGGCTGTTCCAGGGCGAAAAGCTGCACGAGGAGCTGCTGACCGACGGCACCGTCTTCCCGAGCGAGCACCCACGCATCATGCGCATGAAGGAAAACGCCCTGCGCCCAAGCGTGCTGGAAACCTGCATCACCTGCCTGATGATGGCTTGCGAAACCCACGAGCGCGGCATGATCGAATCGATGGTCAAGGCCATCGTCAGCGAATACACCCCCCAAATGCCGGTCACCGCGCCGGCGCCGATACCCGAACCGGAGCTGGAAGCCGGCAAGGCACGGCTAAGCCTCATCCATAAATTCGTGCCCTTCCGCATCTAGTACCGGCACCCCTCTTCACCCACCCACCATTAATAGTTGGCGAGGAACACATGCGCGACGAACAACAATCGGCCCACCTGCAGCAACTCACAGCGAAACTGCGCGACCGCACGGCAGTCATCGGCATCATCGGACTCGGCTATGTCGGTCTGCCCCTGACCCTGCGCTACGCGGCCTGCGGTTTTCGGGTGCTGGGGATCGACATCGACACGGCCAAGGTCGAGAAACTCAATCGCGGCGAAAGCTATATCGAGCACATTCCGGCCGCCGCGATCGAGTCCGCCCGTACCGTGGGTTTCGAGGCCACGACCGATTTCACCCGCGCCAACGAGCCCGACGCCCTGATCATCTGCGTGCCGACGCCGCTCAACGCCTATCGCGAACCGGATCTCTCGTTCGTGCTCGACACGACCGACGCGCTGCTGCCCTTCATCCGTCCGGGCCAGCTGATTTCGCTGGAAAGCACCACCTACCCCGGCACCACCGAGGAAGAACTGCGTCCGCGCCTGGAGTCGCGCGGCCTCGCCGTGGGCCGCGAAGTCTTCCTCGTGTTCTCGCCGGAACGCGAAGACCCGGGCAATCCGCATTTCGAAACGCGCACCATTCCCAAGGTGTGCGGCGGCAGCACCTCGGCCTGCCTGGAAGCGGGCGTGGCCCTGTACAGCGCCGCGATCGACCGCGTCGTGCCGGTCAGCTCGACCCGTGCCGCGGAGCTGACCAAGCTTCTGGAAAACATCCACCGCGCGGTCAACATCGGCCTGGTCAACGAGATGAAGATCATCGCCGACAAGATGGAAATCGACATCCACGAAGTGATCCGCGCGGCGGCCACCAAGCCCTTCGGTTTCACTCCTTATTATCCTGGCCCCGGCCTGGGCGGGCATTGCATCCCGATCGACCCCTTCTACCTCACCTGGAAGGCGCGCCAGTACGGCGTCCACACCCGCTTCATCGAACTGGCCGGCGAGATCAACAGCGACATGCCGCACTGGGTGATCGGCAAGGTGACCGACGCGCTGAACCAGCGCGGACGTTCGGTGATGGGCAGCCGGGTACTGGTGCTGGGCATCGCCTACAAGAAGGATGTCGAAGACATGCGCGAGTCGCCGTCGGTCGAACTGATGGAGATCCTGCGCGACAAGGGCGCCCATGTCGATTATTCCGACCCGCACGTCCCGGTCTTCCCGCGCATGCGCGAGCATCGCTTCGAGCTCTCGAGCGTGACGCTGACGCCCGATTCGCTCGCTTCCTACGACCTGGTGCTGCTGGCGACCAGCCACAGCGCGTTCGACTACGACATGATCCGCCGCTACGCCAACCTGATCGTCGACACCCGCGGCGTGTACCTCGAACGCCTGCCCCACGTCGTCAAGGCCTGAGTCGTCCACCGGAGAAGATCATGCGTAACTATCCCCCCGCCATCGTCGACCGCAAGATCCGCTTCGCCCTCGTGGGCTGCGGCCGTATCGCCAACAACCACTTCAACGCCATCCGCCAGCACCGCGACCGCTGCGAACTGGTCGGCGTGTGCGACATCGACCCGCGCGCGCTGGCGGAAGCCGCCGACAAGACCGGCGCCGAAGCCTATGCCAGCCTCGACCAGATGCTGGCCAGGTGCGAGGCCGATGCTTTCATCGTCACCACGCCGTCGGGGCTGCATCCCGAGCAGACCGTCCAGATCGCACGCGCCGGGCGCCACATCATCACTGAGAAGCCGATGGCCACGCGCTGGGAAGACGGCAAGCGCATGGTCGCCGCGGCCGATGCGGCCGGCGTGCGCCTGTTCGTCGTCAAGCAGAACCGCCGCAACGCCACGTTGCAGCTGCTCAAGAGCGCGGTCGAGAAAAAGCGCTTCGGCCGCATCTACATGGTCAACCTGAACGTGTTCTGGACGCGTCCCGACGAGTACTACAACAGCGCGAAATGGCGCGGCACCTGGGAATTCGACGGCGGCGCCTTCATGAACCAGGCCAGCCATTATGTCGACCTGATCGACTGGATCGTCGGCCCGGTCGAAAGCCTGCAAGCCTACACAGCCACGCTGGCGCGCAACATCGAGGTCGAGGATACCGGCGTCATCAGCTTGCGCTGGCGCAATGGCGCGCTTGGATCGATGAACGTCACCATGCTGACCTACCCGCGCAACATGGAAGGCTCGATCACGATCCTGGGCGAGCACGGCACCGTGCGCATCGGCGGCGTGGCCGTCAACGAAGTTCAGCAATGGGAATTCGCCCAGCCCGACCCGGACGACGCTCGGGTGCGCGACGCCAGCTACGAGACCACTTCGGTCTACGGCTTCGGCCACCCGCTCTATTACGACAACGTGATCAAGGTGCTGCGCGGCGAGGCCGAGCCCGAGACCGACGGACGCGAAGGCCTGAAATCCCTCGAGGTGCTGGTCGCGGCCTACATGTCCGCGCGCGACGGCAAGCGCGTCGCCCTGCCGCTGGAGTATTGAGATGGATCGGCCTGTCATCGAGCCGACCGTGCACGCAAGCGCGATCGTCGACCCCGGCGCGGCGCTGGGGCCTGGCACGCGGGTCTGGCATTTCGCTCATGTGTGTGGCGGGGCACGGATCGGCGCCGGCTGCTCCCTGGGGCAAAACGTCTTCGTCGGCAACGACGTGCTGATCGGCGACCACGTCAAGATCCAGAACAACGTCTCCGTCTACGACGCTGTCACACTCGAAGACGACGTTTTTTGCGGCCCCAGCATGGTCTTCACGAATGTCCATAACCCGCGCGCCGCCGTCGAACGCAAGAACGAATACCGGCGCACGCTGGTGCGGCGCGGCGCCACCGTCGGCGCCAACGCCACCGTCGTCTGCGGCGTGACGGTCGGCGAGTATGCCTTCATCGGCGCCGGGGCCGTGGTCACGCGCGACGTACCGGCTTTTGCGCTGATGGCCGGCGTACCGGCGCGCCAGATCGGCTGGATGAGCCGCTTCGGCGAGCGCCTCCCGCTGCGCCTCGGCGGCAATGGCGAAGCCCTGTGCGAGCACACCGGCGACCTTTACCTCTTACAGGACGGCGTCTGCATGCTCGTTCCTGCAGCTCAACATAGATAGCGGACACCATGGAATTCATCGACCTCAAATTCCAGTACCAGGCCTCGCGCGAACAGATCAATGCCCGAATCGCGACCGTGCTCGAACACGGCCAGTATATTCTCGGGCCCGAAGTGGCCGAACTCGAAGCCCGGCTGGCGGCTTATACCGGCGCGCGCCACTGCATCACGGTGGCGTCCGGCACCGAGGCGCTTCTGATCGCCCTGATGGCCCTCGGCGTACGCCCGGGCGACGAGATCATCACCACGCCGTTCTCGTTCATTGCCACCGCCGAGGTCATCGTGCTGCTGGGCGCTGTCCCGGTGTTCGTCGACATCGACCCGGCCACCTGCAACATCGCCCCCGGCCTGATCGAGGAAGCGATCACGCCGCGCACTCGCGCAATCATGCCGGTGTCGCTGTACGGCCAGCCGGCCGACATGGAGGAAATCAACGCCATCGCCACCCGCCACGGCCTGGCGGTGATCGAAGACGCGGCCCAGAGCTTCGGCGCCACCTACCGCGGCAAGAAGAGCTGCAACCTGTCGACGGTCGGCTGCACCAGCTTCTTCCCCAGCAAGCCGCTCGGCTGCTATGGCGACGGCGGCGCCCTGTTCACAAGCGACGATGCCATCGCCACGGCGGCGCGCGAAATCCGCGTGCATGGCCAGTCGCGCCGCTACGTGCACACTCGCGTCGGCGTGGGCGGGCGCATGGATACCCTGCAGTGCGCCATCGTGCTGGCCAAGCTGGAGCGCTTCGACTGGGAGCTGGCCCAGCGCCAGCGCGCCGCAGACAGCTATGAAGCCCTGCTCTCCGGGCGCGTTCAGCTCGTCGGCCAGGCGCGCGACCGCACCAATGTCTACGCCCAGTACACGGTCGTAGTGGAGGAGCGCGAACGCATCCAGGCCGAGCTGCATGCGGCCGGCATCCCGACGGCCGTTCACTACCCGGTGCCGATGCACCTGCAGCCAGCCTACGCCCACCTGAGCCGCGCCGACACCTGTCCGGTGGCGAGCAGCATGGCAGGCCGTGTGCTGAGCCTGCCGATGGGGCCTTACCTCGAGGATGCCGAGGCGCGCCTGGTTGCCCAGTCCCTGCTGCGCGCGCTGCGGGTTCCCATCCCAGCCACCGACCTCGCTGCCGAACCCGTATGAATCTGCGCTTGCCGACTTTCTGGAAGCACGTGATCACGGTGCTGGGCGGCGCCCTCGGCGCCCAGGCGCTGCCGTTGCTGGCCGCGCCGCTGATCACGCGCATGTGCACACCGGCGGAAATGGGTGCGTTCAGCCTGTGGGTGGCGATGGTGGCGGTGGCAGCCATCGGCGCCACCCTGCGTATGGAAACGGCAATGATCCTCGACCACGAGACCGAACAGCAGCGCACCTGTTTCGGTCTCGTCCTGTACACGGCCACCATCACCGCCTTCCTGGTCACCCTGGCGGCGACGCTGGCGCACATGTTCAAGGTACCCGGCATCGCCCAGCTGTCCTGGCCGGCGCTGCTGACGGTCGGCATCGGCACCTGGCTGACCGCCAACATGCAGACGACCCTGGCCTACGCCACCTCCCATAACGCGTTCGGCAAGGCCGCGCGCGCCAAGGTCGTCGGCGCCGGCACGATCGCGCTGGCGCAGCTGCTCCTGCTCGCTTCCGGCATCGGTGCCGAAGGCTTGCTGACGGGCCAGTTGATCGGACTGGCCATCGGCCTGCTCACGGCGCGCCGGCTGCTGCATCCGCCCTCGGCGCAACTCGGCCTCACGCTCGGCGCGGATGCCCGTGCCTATCTAGTTCGCCACCGCAAATTCTGGCGCTATGCCCTCCCCTCGAACCTCCTCAACAACATGGTGGGCCACTTGCCGCTGTTCCTGATCGGGGTGCGCCACGGCGCGCTCGCCGCAGGCTTGTACGCACTGACTCAGCGCGTGCTGGCGGCACCGATCTCGCTGCTGGCCGCCTCGGTGCTGGAAGTCTTCAAGCGCCAGTCGGTGCACGAATTCGAAGCGAACGGCAACTGCGCCCAGGCCTATCGCTACACCTTCAAGGTGCTGATGCTGCTCGGCCTGCTGCCTTCCCTCGTGCTCCTGCTGTTTTCGCCGACCCTGTTCGCCTGGGTCTTCGGGCCGGCCTGGCGCGAAGCCGGGGAGCTGGCGCAGATCCTGGCGCCGCTTTACTTCCTCAATTTCGTCGCCAGCCCGCTCAGCTATGTGTTCTTCGTAACCGGCAAACAAAACGTCGACCTGTGGTGGCAACTGACCCTGTGCGCGGTGACGATCGTCAGCTTTGTGATACCGGGCACCCTGCACCAGAACCTGCTCTGGTTCGCGATCGGCTACTCGACGTTGTACCTCATCTACCTGCACATGTCCTGGCAGTGCTCCCTGAACCGATTGGCGCCAGCATGACTTCCGCACGCTCGCTCAAAACCGAACGGCGCGAACAGCGGATCCTGCTCGCCGCGTTCTTCATGCTGTTTCCAGGATTTTTCTTCTATCACACGCTGCTGGGCACTGGCACGATGGGCGCTTTCCTGGGCGGCTATTTTGCTCCGATCTCCCTGCTCTTCGCGGTTCCACTTGCCCTGATCTACCTGAACCGCATGCAGCGCAACCCGCGCCGCTTCCACGCCGTCGACCTGCACCTGGGTCTGTTCCTGCTCTACTTCGTTGCCGTCATTGCGGTGAATGCCGCGGCCGGCGCCAACCGCACGATCGTTGGCAACCACATGCTCGGCATCCTGTTCATCTTCAACCTGTTCGTGATCGCGAGCTTCCTCGACTTCGATAGTCCGCGTTTCCGGGTCGTCGGTCTGCTCAGCCTGGCAGGAATGAGCGCGATCGCGGTCTCGTTTTCCGTTGAAGGCGTCTTCTACCTGGGCGCAATGGGCATTGCCAAAGACGCCGACGCGCTCGCCACCTACCAGGGCTTCGCCCGCTCCTACCTGGTCACCTTTCTGACCGTCATTGCCTTTACGCGCTCGATGCTGCTGCGGCTGCTGTTGTACGCGATGGGCGCGATGACGCTGTTCCTGAACACGGCCCGTAGCGAGTTCGCCGCCCTGATGTTCGCCATCCCCATCATCGAGTTTTATTACTCGCGGCACAAGCTGCATTTCCTGCTGTGCGGGATCATCGTGTTCTTCGTCGGCCACCTGTATTTCGACCAGATCCTCGCGGCCCTGCCGGCGAACCGCATCCTCGAACTACTCGACCTGTCGCAATCGACCTCAGCCAACAAGCGCCATCACCTGACGGTGCACGCGGTGCAGACCATCCTCGCGCATCCCTTGCTGGGCGACTATGCCAGCTACAAGCCGGGCTATTACTCGCACAATGTGCTCTCGGCCTGGGTCGACCTTGGCTTCTTCGGCATCGCCTACCTGTGCCTGGTGACCGTGGTGCCGATCGTTCCGATGTTCATCCGCGAGTATTTCGCGCCCCGTCACTGCGGCATCTTCCTGCTGGGCTTTTCGATGGCCTGCGTCACCGTCTTGCTGCTGCTGACCTCGCACTACTTCACCGATATGCTGATCGGCGCCACGCTCGGCGCCAGCTCCCGCTATTTTTATGAGAGGAAATATGCGAAAAATCGCACACCTGACCTCGGCGCATCCACGGCACGACACCAGGATCTTCGTCAAGCAATGCCGTAGCCTGGCGGAGCACGGTTTCGACGTGACGCTGGTCGTGGCCGACGGCGCGGGGGCGGCAGAGCGCGACGGCGTGCGCATCGTCGACGTCGGCCGCCTGGCGGGCCGGGTCAACCGCATGTTGCGTACGACACGCCGGGTGTTCGACGCCGCCGTCGCCGCCGACGCCGAGGTCTACCAGCTGCACGATCCCGAACTGATCCCGGTGGGGCTGAGCCTCAAGCGCATGGGACGCAAGGTCATTTTCGATTCGCACGAAGACGTGCCGACCCAGCTCTTGTCGAAGCCCTACCTCGGCAAGGCATCGGCGCGCTTGCTGTCGAATTCCTTCGGCGCCTACGAGCGTTTCGCCTGCCGCCGCTTCGATGGCGTCATCGCGGCCACGCCTACCATCCGGAATAAATTTGCACACATCAACGCGCGCTCGATCGACATCAATAATTACCCGGTTGTCGGTGAATTCGATGGCGAACCTGACTGGGCGGAAAAAGAAAACGAAGTCTGCTATGTCGGCAGCATCTCGGCGATCCGCGGCATTCGCGAGCTGGTGCATGCGTGCGCCATGCTGCGCTCGGACGCGCGCCTGACCCTGGCCGGCCAGTTCGCGGAGCCGGCGCTCGAATCCGAGGTGCGCGGCTATCAAGGCTGGGAGCGCGTGCTGCGCCAGGGCTACCTCGACCGCGCCGGTGTGAGCGGCGTCATGCGCCGCGCCGTGGCCGGACTGGTGACGCTGCACCCGGTGGCCAATTACCTCGACGCCCTGCCGGTCAAGATGTTCGAGTACATGGCGGCAGGCATCCCCGTCATCGCTTCGCGCTTCCCCCTCTGGCGCAACATCGTGGAACGCCATGGTTGCGGCGTTTGCGTCGATCCGGGCGATCCGTCCGCCATCGCCGCCGCCATCGATCACCTGGTCTTGCACCCGACACTTGCGGCGCGCATGGGCGAGAACGGCCGGCGCGCGGTCGAGCAGCAATACAACTGGCTGCGCGAGTCGAAAAAGCTGATCACGTTTTATGAAAGCGTCTAGCGCGCTAAACGCGACGTGTCGCACATCCGGCTTGGCAGCACTTCATAAGCCCTCGGATGGCGTGCACGAACGACCTACACGTCTCTAAGAATATTGATTAGAAGCTATAAATTTCAATTTGAAAAATTTCGGTTCAATTAGCCCAGATACAAATATCTTTCTTTTAACTCTGCCGCATTTAATCCGCTTCAACGTATAACCAGCCCTCCAGTCTTATCGTATATCTCATTCCATCGAGACTACACCATGAAACCACTTTTTCACCACTACAAGCTGCTTACCGAAATATTGCGTTTACCTGTGGCCGAGTTGCGTTTTCATGTGGCGATCGATCCGGCGGATATTCGCGCGACC
Source organism: Massilia sp. Leaf139 (assembly GCF_001424165.1). GTDB lineage: Bacteria > Pseudomonadota > Gammaproteobacteria > Burkholderiales > Burkholderiaceae_D > Telluria. Next base: position 435,607 of record NZ_LMOJ01000022.1, on the reverse strand, counting down.
TACCGCTATTACACCAAGCCCCATCCGCGCTATAAGCTCATCCGGCATAAAACGATCGGGGCGGCGCTGCTCGATTTGAACGGTTTTCATTGCGAAGAGAAGTATCTGGAACTAATCAAAGGCAAGAATGCCGGTGCTTATCATGCGAAACGCGCGCGTGGCCGCGGCTATCAATTACGCCATATCGACCGCAACGCGTATATCGACGATATCTATGCCATCAACACCTCGCTGGAAGAACGCCAGGGTCGGCCAATGGACGCGAAATACCGCGAAAAGCCCACACATTTCGACACCCTCAAGCATTTTCGCTACTACGGCGTGTTCAATCCCGAGGGCCGCATGGTCGCTTACGCCAACCTTGGCCATTATGGCAATTTCGCCTCCTTTTCCCAGCTGATGGGAATCCGGAACAACGACGGCATCATGCACATGATGGTGGTCGGCATCGTGTCCGAGCTGATCGGCGAACAGCGCGTGCGCTACCTGATGTACGACACCTTCTTTGGTGCCCAGCCCGGCATGCAGACCTTCAAGAAGATCCTCGGCTTCCGCCCCTACCGCGCGAAGTATGCCCTCCAATGAGCAGGCTCCTGCACCGGTTTTACGCCGACTACCTGATGCCCTCGCGTCTGGGCATCTACGCGAACCTACTGGAACGGGCGCGCGACGCCGGCTATGCCCAGCTCTCGGTGCGCGACTTCTACCGCGAGCCTGTGGCAGCCGGCCCGGGGACGCGCAAGGTGCTGGTGCATCGCCACGATATCGATAGCGACCTGCGTACGGCAAAAAAGATGTTCGCGCTTGAAACCAGGTACGGCGTCAAGGCCAGCTATTACTTCAGGCTGAGCACCCTCGATTTCGGCTTCATGCGCGACATCGAGGCAGCGGGTAGCGAAGCGAGCTACCACTACGAGGAAGTCGCCGATTACGCCAAGCGGAACCGGATTCGCTGCCCCGACGAGATCCGGCGCCGGCTTCCCGAAATTCGCGAACAGTTCATCCGCAACTTCGAAAGCATCGCCCAACGCCTCGGCATGCAAATGGTGACCGTGGCCAGCCACGGCGATTTCGCCAACCGCCGCCTGAGGGTGATCAACCACGAGCTGCTGACAGACACGGATCTGCGCCGCCGCTGCGGCATCGAGTGCGATTCCTACGACAAAGATCTGCTGCGTCATTTCGATATGTACATCAGCGACCGCGAGCACCCGCATTACTACACGCCGCTCTCGCCTTTCGATGCGCTCGGCCGCTACGACCGCATTTGCTTCCTGACCCATCCGCTGCAATGGGAGACCAATTGGGTGGAAACGACCCGCTGCAACCTGCGCCGCCTGGCCGAGGAGATCGCATGGCGCGCCTGAACATTTTATTGATTAACCATTACGCGGGCTCGGTGCGCCACGGCATGGAGTTCAGGCCCTACTACCTGGCGCGCGAGTGGGTACGCCAGGGGCACCGGGTGCGCATCGTCGCCTCCTCGCAGTCGCACATCCGCGCGCAGGCGCCGGATATGGCGGGCCGCGACCGGCTCGACCAGAATATCGACGGTGTCGATTACACCTGGTTCGCCACCCCCGCCTATCGTGGCAACGGCGTCAAGCGCATCAAGAACATGCTCAGCTTCGTCTGGCGCCTGGTACGCGAAGGACGCGCGCTGGCGTGCGGCGACCGGCCCGACGTCGTCATCGCCTCGAGCACCTATCCGCTCGACATCTGGCCCGCGCGCCGCATTGCGCGCCTGGCGAGCGCCCGCCTGCTGTTCGAAGTTCACGACCTGTGGCCGCTGTCGCCGATGGAGCTGGGCGGCTACTCGCGCTGGCATCCCTTCATCATGCTGCTGCAGGCGGCGGAGAACTACGCCTGCCGCCATGCCGACGCCATTGTCTCGATCCTGCCGAAAGTGCGCGAACACCTGGAAGCCCATGGCATGGAACCGCACAAGCTGCACATCGTGCCGAACGGCGCCGACCCGGCCGAATGGCTGGGCGCCGACACGGGCCTGCCGGCGCAGATCGAGAGCGTGCTTGCCAAAGCCAGTGCTACGGCCGACTGCATCGTCGGCTATGCCGGCACCCATGGTCTCGCAAATGCCCTCGACACCTTGCTCGATGCCGCCGTGTTGCTGCGCGGGCGCCGCATTGCCTTTGTGCTGGCCGGCGGCGGCCCGGAAAAACAGCGCTTGCAGCTGCGCGCCCGCGCCATGGGCCTGGACAATGTCCATTTCCTCGATCCGGTTCCGAAGCACCAGGTGCCGGCCCTGCTGCGCCGCTTCGACTTCGCCTACATCGGCTGGAAGCGCCAGCCCCTGTACCGCTTCGGCATCGCGCCGAACAAGCTGATCGACTACATGATGGCGGCCCGTCCGGTACTCCACGCCGTCGAGGCCGGCAATGACCCGGTCGCGGACGCCGGCTGCGGCATCACGCTCGCACCGGAAGACCCGCACGCGCTGGCGGCGGCGATCCTGCAACTGGCGGGACGCAGCGCTGCCGAACGCGATGCGATGGGGCAACGCGGCCAGCGCTACGCCCTGGACAACCTTACTTACCCGGTACTCGGGGAACGATTCTTGACTGCCTGCGCAGGAGACTGAACATGGATGACCACCAGCTTGCCGAACCAGCCGCCGCACCCGCAGCTCCAGCCGCAGCTGAACTTGCGTCCGCAGATGCGCCTGCCGCCGCTCCTTTCCTGCCCTTCGCCCTGCCCGACATCGGCGAGGAGGAAATCGCCGCCGTGGTCGAATGCCTGCGCTCCGGCTGGGTGACGACCGGCCCCACGGCCAGGCGCTTCGAAGCCGCCTTTCGTGACTACCTCGGCGCCGACCTGCAGGCCATTTCCGTCAACTCGGCCACGGCCGGCCTGCATCTCGCGCTCGAAAGCCTGGGCATCGGGCCGGGCGACGAGGTGATCGTCCCCACGTTGACCTTCACCGCCACCGCCGAGGTGGTGCGCTATCTCGGCGCGCAGCCGGTGCTGGTCGACGTCGACGCCGCCACGCTGAACATGGATCCGCAAGCCGTCGAGACGGCGATCACGCCGCGCACGCGCGCCATCGTGCCGGTGCATTACGCCGGCATGGCCTGCGAGATGGACGCCCTGCTCGCCCTCGCGCGGCGCCACGGCTTGCGCGTGGTCGAGGACGCGGCCCACGCCTTTCCGACGCGCTACCGCGGCCGCCTGGTGGGCACGCTCGAGAGCGACATCACCGTCTTCAGCTTCTATGCCAACAAAACCATGACCACCGGCGAAGGCGGCATGGTCGTGGTGCGCGATCCCGAGCTGGCGCGGCGCATCCGCCTGATGCGCCTGCACGGCATCAGCCAGGACGCCTTCGACCGCTACGTGTCGAAAACGCCCGCCTGGTTCTACGAAGTCGTAGCTGCCGGCTTCAAGTACAACCTGACCGACATCGCGGCTGCGATCGGCATCGAACAATTGCGCAAGATCGACCGCTTCCTCGAACAGCGCCGGCGCCTGGCGGCGCGCTACGACGAAGCGCTGGCGGGCCTGCCCCTGGTGCTGCCGCCCCGGCCCGAGGGCGACAGCACCCATGCCTGGCATTTGTATGTGGTGCGCCTGAAGGAGAACGCGCCTCTGCGCCGCGACCAGCTCATCGTGCGGCTGTCCGAGCTGGGCATCGGCACCAGCGTGCACTTCATTCCCTTGCACCGCCAGCCTTACTGGCGCGACAACTGCGTTTTCGACCCTGGCCGCTTCCCGGTCGCCGAAGCCGCCTTCGACGCGATGCTGACGCTGCCCCTGTACACCCGCATGCGCGACGCCGACCAGGAGCGCGTCATCCATGCCTTGCATGGCTTGCTGTCATGTTGAAACGCAGCTTCGATCTTTGCGTGGCCACGATCGGCGTGCTGGTGCTGGCGCCGCTGCTGGCCGCCATCGCGCTCTGGATCCGGCTCGATTCACCCGGGCCGGTGCTGTTTCGCCAGGTGCGGGTCGGGCGCCATGGTGTGCCATTTTCCATCCTCAAGTTCCGCACGATGGCGGCGCAGCCGGACACGCAACGCCAGTTGACGGTGGGGCGCGATCCGCGCATTACGCGCGCCGGCCATTTCCTGCGCAAGTACAAGCTCGACGAACTGCCGCAGCTGTTCAACGTCATCCACGGCACGATGAGTCTGGTTGGCCCGCGCCCCGAAGTGCCGCGCTATGTCGCCTGCTATCCGCCGCGCGAACGCGAGCTCGTGCTCTCGGTCACGCCGGGCGTGACGGATTGGGCCTCGATCCTGTACAAGGACGAGAACGCCATCCTCGGGCAGGCAGCCGACCCGGAGCAGGCCTATATCGACACCATCCTGCCCACCAAGCTCGAGTATTACGTGCGCTACGTCCGCGAACGTACGTTCTGGGTCGACGTGCGCATCATCCTGCACACCGTGCGTGCGCTTGCACGTTGACGCCCTCCTGCCATGTCCTCGACCGCCTTCCTCCACCTCGGCAACCTGGTGCTGACGCTGCCGCTTGCCAGCGCCATCGTCGCCTGGCTGCTGGCGGCGCGCGACTGGCGCGCCGCGGGCTATTGGGTGCTGCTGTTCGCGGGTGCGCTGGCGATCGTCGGCGCCAGCAAGGTCGCGTTTCTCGGTTGGGGCACGGGCATTCCGGCGCTGCGTTTCCAGGCCTTCAGTGGCCATGCGGCCGGCGCAACCACCGTCTTTCCCGTGCTGCTCTATCTGCTGTTACAGCGCTGTCCGCCGCCCCTGCCGCTGGCCGGAGCGGCCGCGGGCCTGGCCCTGGGCGCTGTCCTTGCCGTCGTGCTCGTCGTCACGGGCGAACACACGGCGGCTGAAGCCTGGGCCGGATGGCTGGTCGGCGCCACCGCCAGCGGCGCCATGATCAGGATCGCAGGCAGGGCACGCCAACCAGCCTTGCCGATAGGCTTGGCTGCAAGCCTGGCGGCCTTTATCGCGACGGCTTGGGCGATGCAACAGGCACAGGTTGGCTACTGGATGATCAAGGTTGCCCTGGCCCTGTCAGGTAACCGCGCGCCATTTCGCTGGGATAGCTGCGGCTGACCGGCGCCCACCTTTTCTAATTCGACAGGAGAACGACATGCGTGCCCTTTCCTTCCACTGGCAGCGACAGAGCCAGCTCAGCGAGGACTCGATGCAGTCACTGCTGATGAATCTGCTTCGGGGCATCGCCTCCCTGCAGGTAGCAGCGGCACACTTGCGCGCCGAAATCTATCCCGGTCTGCGCAACCTCGACGAACCCGGCCTCGCCTACGTGGCGCTGGCCTTCTTCACGGGCTTTGCCCACCAGGCCGTGATGGTCTTCTTCCTCATCAGCGGCTGGCTTGTCGGGGGCAGCCTGCTGAACAAGATCGGCCAGCCGCGCGCCCTGCGTTCGTATGCGATCGATCGCGCGACACGCCTGTGGACGGTGCTCGTCCCCACCTTCGTGATGATGATCGGCATCGGCCTGATCACCGGCGCCGCGACCACCGAGCCGGCCGGCTTCGGCTCGCCGGGCGAGTTCTCCGCCGGCACCTTCCTTGGTAACGTGCTGGGCCTGCAGACCATCGTCGTGGATCGCTTCGGCGGCAATTACCCGCTCTGGAGCCTGGCGAATGAAACCTGGTACTACATCCAGTTCCCGCTGCTGCTGATGATCTTCACCGGCCGCGGCCTGCTGCAGCAGGCTTCATGCGCGGCCCTGTTGGCGCTCACCTTTGCCTGGCTGCCCTATGTGATGAGCCTGTATTTCGGGATTTGGCTGCTGGGCGCCGTCTTCTCCCGCATCCGTGTCGAGAGCAGCTTCGGCGCACGCATCGTCGTGCTGGCTATTGCGCTGGGCGTATCGGTCTATTACCGGATCTACGGGGTGAACGACGACATCCTGCCGGAATCGTTCGGCCAGGATTTGATCTGCACGCTTCCGGTCGTCGTCTTCCTGGCGGCCATGTATCAGCCGATCGGGCCGTCGGTGTTCCTGCGCCGCGTCGGCGCGTTCGGCAAATGGCTGTCCGAATTTTCGTTCACGCTGTATGTGCTGCATGTGCCGGTGATCGACCTGATGCAGTACATCGGCCGCACCCAGTTCGGCCGGACGCTGCTCGATCCCGCACGCCCCACCGACTTCGCGATTTATTTTGCGATGCTGGGCATCCTGATGGGAACGAGCTACCTGTGCTACCTCGTCTTTGAACGTAACACTTACCGTGTGCGGCGCTTCGCCAAGCGCCTGCTGCTGCCGACGGCACGAAAGCCGGCGACTCCGATCATTTTCTCCGCGGACTGATTTTCCTTCTCCTTCCGGCACGCCAGCCTGAGCGGCTGCGCGTGCCGGCGTTTTTTCGAGTCAGCACGTCGAACCCTGCAGCGCTTCGCAGCGACGCCAAGTCAGGAATTCCGAAGCGGCTGGCAGACATGCTCCGTTTTTACGGGCGCACCGTCGTTGCCCCTTGTGCGGTCTGGTGACGCATCCCGGCCGCTTCTGTCTCCAGCAATACGGCGCACGTAATTGCGCGCACTCACGTTCCACTCGCCGACGCACCAAGGCGCTCTGGCGCGGGCTGACGCCTCTCACGCCGGCTTCGTGACGTGACAGTGAACCGCACGCGCCAGCCGGCCTTTCACACGACGTCCCGGCCAATATCGCTAGCGGATCTACGCTTTTTGGGTAGCACGGGAGAACCAGAATGCGGCAACCTTGTGAAGTGCGCCGTCGCTCTCGACAGGCGAGTGCCGTATTGCAGAAATTGGCGACTGCTTTGGTCGAGCGCGATGGCACCGAGGAGTTAGCGTCAGCACTGTCGATCGCTGGCCCGTGCACAAGTCAACCGTATGCAGGAGAGTGATAACACCGAGAGGACCGGCGCTTGCCTGGCCTCCTCGACCAGCTGGAAGACGTGCAGCGCCCTGGGCTGACATGAAGACGCAAGCCAGGCCGATCGCGTCCCGATCATCCTGGCCGGCGCAAACTGCCTGTCTCATCGGCACGCGTGCCAGGAAGCACTGACGCCCGCGTAGCAGCGGGCGCCGATCAGGACATCACAGGTGGATCAAGCGACGTAGCCGATCTGCGCCGCAGTGGCGCCATACTGCGCGGCGCTCGATCCGAGCCGCAGCGCCATGTCGTTGAAGAGTACGCCCTGCGGCGAGATGCCGGCGTGGTTCATGCGCTTGACCGTTTCGTTGATTTGGCCTTCGGTCGTCACCCCGGCCCGGGCGACGATGAAGACGGCGCCGGCATGCGCACCGATGATGAGAGCATCGGCCACCGACAGAACCGGCGGTGGATCGAGCAAGACCAGGTCGTAGCGGCTGCTGACCGACTCGAGCAAGGCGCCGAAGTTCAGGTGCAGCAGGAATTCGGAGCGGTTCGGCGGCAGCTCGCCGGTGGGGATGAAGTCGAGGTTGTCCATGACGTCGTGGTGGATGATGTCCTCTACCGGCATCGAACCGATGATCGAGCGCGACAGGCCGCGCTCGCGGCCGATGCCGAAATAGCGGTGCAGGTGGCCATTGCGCAGATCTGCGTCGATCAGCAGGACGCGCTTGCCGCTTGCTGCCATGACGGCTGCGAAATTGGCGGCGACGAAGGACTTGCCGAGGGCGCGCGTCGGGCCCGCGAACATGACGATGTTGTTCTTAAAATGCGGCATCGAGAACTGCAGCGCCGCGCGGAAACTGCGCAGGCTTTCGACGGCGGGATCTTCGGGCATGATCTGCGCCAGCAAGGGCAGCGGCGCCGTTTCGCCGCGCGCCTTGCGCAGCAACTTGTCCTGGTTGCCGCTGTGCGGGATGGAAGCATAGACGACGCGCGCATTGAGCAGACGTTCGATCTTCTGCGGGTCGTCGATGCCGCCCTGCAGGGCCTTGCGCGCGAACGCGAGCAACGTGCCCAGGAACAGCCCAGTGATCACCGCGAGCGCGACGATCAGCGGACGATTCGGTTTCAGCGGTTTCTCCGGCGCGATCGGGGCATCCACCAGGCGCACGTTGCTGACGCGGCCCACCGAGATCAGGCGCAGCTGCTGCGCCGTGTTCGACAGCGCCGTGTACAGGTCGGTATTGACCTTGATGTCCCGCGTCAGGCGTGCTTCGTCCTGTTCCAGCACGGGCAGGCTCTTGATGCGGGCCGCGATCTCCTCGATCTCGGCATCGACTTCCTTGCGCTGGCGGTTGATCGCGGCCACGATCGGATGGTCTTCGGTGAAGCGGGCCAACAGTTCGGTTTTCTTTTGCAGCAGCTCGATGCGGCGCGCACGGGCTGCCGTGGCCTGCGCCAGGCTGACGCGGGCTTCCTCGCGCAGGTCGACCGTGCCGTGCGAATTGCGGAACTGGTTGTAGCGATCCTCGGACTGTTCGAGCTGGCGCTTCAGGATCGGCAGCTGCTTGTTGAGGAAGGCGAGCGATTTTTCCGCCTCCTCGGTCTTGCGCGCCAGGTTCTGGCGCATGTATTCGCGGCCGATTTCGCTGAGCAAGGCATTGATGCGCTTGGCGTTCTCGCCTTGTAGCTTGACCTCGATCACGCCCGACTGCTTGCCCTGCTCGGTGATGACCATGGCCGTCTGGATGGCCTGGATGGTGCCCAGGCGCGACTTGCGCTTGAGGCGAAAGCGCGCGCCCGGATTGGCGTACAGCCGGTCGACCTTGATCTCCATGGTGCCTTCCGGCGTCGGCACGCGGTAGCGCTGGCCGACGGTGCCGTCGAAGGCGAGGCGCTGGCCGCCGCCCGAAAAGTGGTAGCGGTTGATGCCGCGCGCCGTGATCGTGAACTCGCGGTTGAGCCAGCTTTCGGGCACGTCGAAGACCGTGACTTCGGCCTTTTCGCCGCCCCATACATAGCCGCCGTAGCCGAACAGACCGGGATTCGAGAGCGCGCCGTTGTTCTGGTTGGCGAACCAGAAGCCGACCACCGGGAAATACTTGGGCTGGACTTCGATGTACAGCTGAAGGTTGTCGACCGCCTGGGAAACCACCATGCGCGAACGCAGCAGCTCCATCTCGGCGATAGCCGCCTTCTTCGTTTCGAACAGCGAGGATGCTTCGCTCAGGATGTTCTTCGATGCGTTCGGGCTTTCCTCCTCGACGTGAATCATGAGGTTGGCCTCGTAGACCGGTTTGGCCACGAGGGCATACAGCACGGCGATCAGGGTGATCAGCGCCGTGATGCCGCCGATCAGCCAGCGGTTGTCGTACAGGGTGTTGAAATGTCCCTTCAGATCGACTGTCGGCTCGTCGGCGGCCGTCAGCGGCGGCCGCGGGTCGAAGGGAACGCTCAGGATCGGCGGGCTGTGGGCGATATGGGTCAGCGGATGGTGGTCGGCAGGCTTGGTCATGGATGGTCTCCGGTGTTCACGGGCGCTCATGGACGCGCATGGACGCTCATGGGCGATTGGTAACGCCGACCGCGGAGGTGAGCGCACCTGGGAACAGCAGGCTGAGATGGCGGTTCCAGTTCGCCAGCGGCGAGGCGGCGACATAGACCACGTCCTTCGGCCGCAGTTCGAAGGACTCGGCCATGGCCAGGGAGCCGGCCAGGCGCGCGTCGAGCTGGAAAACGCGCGTGCGTTCCGGCGTCTTGCGCACCACGTAGATCTGGCGCGCGTCGCCGCTGAGCGGGCTGATGCCGCCCGTCTCGCCGAGCGCTTCGTTGAGCGTGAGCCGGCCATTGTGCATGGTCAGCGCCCTCGGCGTGACGACTTCGCCCGAGACGAAGACCTTGCTTTCGTCGCGCGAATGCACGCGCACGACGTCGCCCGGCGCCAGCATGACGTTGCCGGGATTGATGCCTTTCTGTACCAGGTCGCGCAGGTTGATGCGGTAGCGCGCGTCGCCCCGTTCGAGCGCGATACGGCTCTGGTCGGCCGAGGGCAGCAGGCCACCGGCGCGGTTCAGGGCTTCGACCAGGGTCATGGGAATGTCGTTGATCGCCTGCAGGCCCGGCTGCTTGACCTCGCCGTCGATGTAGACCCGCTTGCTGCGGTAGGACTGCACCCGCAGCGTAATGTTCGGGTTGGCGATGTAGCGCGCCAGCTTTTGCGTCAGGAGCGCGCGGGCCGCCTCCTCGGTGAGTCCCTCGACCGGCAGCAGGCCGGCAAAGGGGAACTGGATGCGTCCCTGGTGATCCACGACGAAGCCGGGCTGCGGTGCGTTCGCGCCGGCGCTGGCGTTCGTACCGCTGGCGTCGGCGGCGGCGGTGGCGGCCGTCATGCCGCCCCCGGCCAGCTCGGGATGATCCCAGACCACGATGGAGAGCACGTCGCCGCGTCCGATGGTGTAGGGCGGTGGATTCGGTACCAGCAGGCGCGACAGATCCTGGTTGCCCTGCTGTAGGTTCGCAGCCTTTTCGGCGGCGATCAACTGCTCGGTGATCATTTCGGTGGGTGGCGGGGGCTCGGCGCTGCCTTTGCTGTCCTCGGCCCGGAACTGCAAGCCGGTTGCACAGCCGGCGAGCAACAAGACGCTTGCCACGGCGACTAAGCGCCAACGCAAAATTTCAGTTGGAAAATTCATGAGCTTGCCTATGAAATGGACTGCCGTTCTATTGCTGACTAACTCAGCGTACGGCGTCCATCACAGGCGGCTTTGCTGCATATCAAACGCCAGGCTCAGGCGAGGCCGAGCCAGGCAGGTGGATCCCAGGCAGCCCTTCTCTTCATTTCCAAGGGTGAAAATGTGCCCCTTTAGCGTACTTCTTCGAGCAACTTCAGGGTCTCGGCAAAAATCCAGATGCGGCGTATCTCGATCACGTCGAAGCGCGCCGCCACGTTTGGAGGAAAGGCCGCGTAGCGCGCATTCAGGCGCACGATGCGGCGCACGGAGTCGTCCAGATCGGCGCGGCCGCTCGAGCGGACGATGGTCACGTCGTCGACGCTGCCGTCGCTGCGCACGGCGACGCTGACCAGGGGGTCGCTGCGCCCCGGCCCGCCGGCCACCTGCATGCCGATCTGGGCGGCGTTGCGTTCGATCTTCTGGCGGAAACTGTCCACATACATGCGCAGCGACACGTCGCGCTCGAGCGTGTCGACGACGCGCCGGCGTCCGGCCGCCATCTGCTGGGCGGGCCGCAGCGCCGCCGGCGCAGGCGCCGGAATATCCAGGCCGCGCATCATTTCACGCGCCCGGCTCGCCAGGAGGCCGCCATCGAGAGAGCCGCGCGGCTCGGCGTCACCCGCCCCAGGCGCGCTTCCCGGCAAGCCGCTGCCGGGTGGCGCCGCCCCTGCCCCTTGCGCCGCCTGGCGCGCCCGCTCCGCATCGGCGGCCTCGAGCGCCTGGCGGCGGGCCTGCTGGATCGCCTGCTGGCGCGCCAGTTCTTCCTGTACCGCCTGCGCAGCGAGCCCCTCGGCCCGCTCGCGGCGCGCACGCTCTTCCTCGGCCTGGCGGCGGGCCGCCAGTTCCGCGCGCTCAGCCAGCTCCGCCCGCTGTCGGGCCGCTTCGGCCTCGCGTTGACGGGCGGTTTCCTCGGCCAGCCGCTCGGCCTCGCGCGCGGCAGACAAACGCGCCCGCTCTTCATCGCGCGCCCGCTGTTCAGCCAGGGCACGGGCGCGCTCCTGCTCCTGTACCTGGCGCAGCTGTTCTTCCTGGACGCGCCGTGCCTCGGACGCACTTACCTCTGCCAGCAGGCGCTCCTGCTCGCGTGCCGCTTCGCGCCGCAGCGCTGCCTCGCGCTCTTCGACCACGCGTGCCTCCTGCGCGGCCGCCTGCTGCCGTGCAAGCTCGGCGACGCGCGCCTGTTCAGCTTCGCGCAACCGGCGCTGTTCCAGCTCCGCATCGGCCAAGCGTTGGCGCTCGGCTTCCTGTTCCCGCGCCAGACGCTGCGTTTCTTCCTCCGCTGCCGCGCCAGCCTCAGATTCCCCCGCTACCGGTTCAGCCTGCGCCAGCGTCTCGTCCGCGTCCAGCTGCGGAACAACTTCGGTGACAGGCGGCTCAGCCAGCGGCACCTTGAACGCAGCGTCGGGATTGTCTTGCTGCACGATCACCGGGGTGGCGGGCGGCGTGACGCGGCGCGCCGGCCGCCGGCGCTTGGCAGGCTTGGCCCTTGCCTGCGGCGGCGGCGGCGGTGGCGCCAGCGGCACCGGGTCGAGCAGGCGAAACCCGGAACCGGGCACCCCGGCCGCCGCGGGTACAGGCGCCGGCTGGGTCACCGCAGGCGAAGGCGCGGGTACAAGCGGCGGAGGCAGGGGCGCTTCGGGCTCCGGCAAGGGCGCCGGCGCCAGGCTCACCATGATCGGCCCGGGACTCCCCGCCAGCCTGCCCGGCAACCCGAACTGGATCGACAGGATCAGCGCATGCACGAGCGCCGACAGCAGCAGTCCGGCCAGCAGCCGGCGCTTGGCGAGGTCGGGCACGGGCGGCGGGACGGTCGGCAAGGCGGTTGGCATGCTGGCGGCGGTTCCGGTATGGATGAGCTGACAGCATAGCCCTTTCCGAACGGACGGGTGCGCACGCTAGCAATTGGCGCCATCGTAGACCATACTGGACGTTGCCCTGCTACCGATGGAGGCGTCCATATGCACCCAGGCTTCATCTTTGCAACTGGAATCGAGAACAGCAATCCGACCATCGACGGCGGCCGCGTCCGCATGGACGAGCTCGAAAAATGCGGTCACTACACCCACTGGCGGCGCGACTTCGACCTCGTGCAGGAACTCGGCCTGCGGGTCTTGCGCTACGGCCCTCCCCTGCACCGCACTTTCCTCGGCCCGAAGCGCTACGATTGGGAATTCGCCGACCTCGCCTTTGCCGACCTGCGCCGGCGTAACATCGCGCCCATCGTCGACCTCTGCCACTTCGGCTTGCCCGACTGGATCGGCAACTTCCAGAACCCGGATTTCCCGGCGCTGTTCGCCGACTACGCGTCGGCTTTTGCCCAGCGTTACCCCTGGGTGCAGATGTACACGCCCATCAACGAGATGTGGATCTGCGCGGTGTTCTCGACCCTGTACGGCTGGTGGAACGAGCAGCTGCGCACGGACGCTGCGTTCGTCACCGCGATCAAGCACCTGGTCAAGGCGAACATCCTGGCCATGCACGCGATCCTCAAGGTCCGGCCCGACGCCCTCTTCATCCAGAGCGAATCGACCGAATATTTTCACGCCGAGTCGCCCGACGCCATCGGCCCGGCGGAAATCAACAATGCGCGCCGCTTCCTGGCCCTCGACTTGAACTACGGCCGCCGCGTCGATTCCGACATGTACGAATACCTGCTCGATAACGGCATGCAGCGCGAGGAATACCATTTCTTCCTGCAGCACAACCTGAAGCATCACTGCATCATGGGCAACGATTACTACCAGACCAACGAGCACTACGTCTCGGCCGACGGCATGACGCGCGCGGCCGGCGAAATCTTCGGCTACGCAGTGATCACCCACCAGTACTACAATCGCTACCGCTTGCCCGTGATGCACACGGAGACGAACCTGTGCCAGGGGCCGGCCGGCGACGAGGCCGTCTACTGGCTGAAGAAGGAATGGGCGAACGTGCTACGGGTGCGCAACAATGGCGTGCCGCTGATCGGCTTCACCTGGTATTCGCTCACCGACCAGGTCGACTGGGACAGCGCGCTGCGGGTCAATAACGGCAACGTAAACGCGCTCGGCCTGTTCGACCTCGACCGCAAGATCCGTCCAGTCGGTGTCGCCTACCGGGAACTGGTGCGCGCCTGGGAGGCCGTGTTGCCGACCAAGAGCATCTGCCTGCAGGTGCCGGTCGTCATGCCGCACGAGTTCGGGGGCGAGATCACCTCGCTCGATCCCGAATCGCCGGCCAGCGGGGCGATGCAGGGCTAGACGCGCCGTTCAACGTTTGCGCGGCGTGAACGTATAAGTGTCACCGTGCGCGAGGTAGACCACGCTTTCCTCCAGCCCGGCCGCTTTCACCTCGCGGGCGAACTCGGCCAGCGGAGACTTGAAGACGTCGTAGTCGTTGTAATGGATCGGGATCGTTTTCTTCGGCTTGACGATCTGCATCATCTGCACGCCGTCCTTGCCGTCCATGGTTACCTTGAATACACCCAGGATGCGCGTGCCGCCCAGGTGCAGCAGGGCCAGGTCAATGCCGGGGAAGCGTTGTGGAATGCTGCGGATGTCGTCGTAGACAAGGGTGTCACCGCTGATGTACATGCGGTAGTCGGGCGTATCGGCATTCGCGCCGAAGTCGAGCACGCTGCCCATCACCTTCGGCAGCAGGATCGAGACGCCGGCCGCGCCATGCCGCCCCGGCACCGAGGTCACGCGCAGGCGCGCATCGCCCTTGCTGACCTCGAGCCGATCCCATTCGGACAGGGCGAAGCGCTGCTGGAAGCCGAGGCGCTTGAGCTTCTCGGTCGCCTCGCGCGTGGAGACGATCGGCGTGTTGCGGTTCAGGCGTTCCTGCACCAGCTTGTCGAAATGGTCGTCGTGCATGTGCGACAGGATCACGAGGTCGATCGGCGGCAGCTTGTCGAACTCGATGGCGGGATTGGTCTGGCGCTGCGAGGTCAGGCCGTAGCCGAGGTGGACGTGGTCGCCTTTGTGCAGGAAATTCGGATCGGTGAGGATGGTCAGGCCCTGGTAGCGGATCAGGACGGTCGCGGTGCCGATGAACTGGACGGTGCCCGTCTGCGCGCTGGCCGTCGCCGCGTCGCCCGCGGGCAGCTTGAGCGTGAAAGTATCGCCCTGCGGCATGGCCGCCTGGGGCTGGGTCGGCTGGCCCGGCTGGCTCTGCGGCTGGCTCTGCGCCTGCACCGAACCCGCAAACCACATTCCGCATGCGGCCAGCAAAGCCGCGATCCCCAGCAGACGTTGAATACGCATACACACTCCGTAAATGAACCGGCCCGCCAAATGCGGACAGATCGGTGGCAGGACGTTAACATAAAGACCACTTCGGCGGCGTTCGTTTGCAGACAGACAACATCAACCGTAGCAATCTTTCGCTGCCCCTGCCGAATCCCGCAACTCGGTTCCCGAGCGCAACGCAGAGCGATATACTTGAGCGGCTTTGCTACTTGATCAACTATTTGAGCGCTCACGCGATCCTGCCCATGTCCCTGTCCACCCGCCTGCTCCCCCGCGCCCTTGCCAGCCTGTTCGGCCTGTCGCTGGCCCTGCCGCTCGCTTCCCATGCAGCTCCCGTGCCTGCCGAGGCCGCGCCCGTGCTCGAACGCATCTCGGCGGCCGCCATGCGCGGCAACCTATCCTTCCTGGCCTCGGATGCGCTCGAAGGCCGCGGCACGCCATCGCGCGGACTCGACATCGCGGCCGAGTTCATCGCCTCGCAATTCCGCGCTGCCGGCCTGGAGCCACTCGGCGACGCCGGCTATTTCCAGACCGCCGACTGGAATTTGATCGACCCGAAGCGCGCCAAGAACCCGCCGGCCACCTCGGCTGCGCCGGTGAAGGTACGCAATGTGGTCGGCATCCTGCGCGGCTCCGACCCGGCGCTGAAGGACACCTATGTGCTGGTGACGGCCCACTACGACCACGTCGGCCTCAAGCCCGGCCAGGGCGACGGCATCTTCAACGGCGCCAACGACGACGGCAGCGGCACGGTCTCGGTAATCGAGCTGGCCAAGGCTTTCAGCGCGAACAAGGTGCGACCGAAGCGCAGCATCGTCTTCATGACCGTCTTCGGCGAGGAACACGGCCTGGTCGGCTCGCGCTACTACGGCGCCAACCCACTGGTGCCGATCGAGAAGACGATCGCCGGCATCAACCTAGAACAGCTCGGACGCACCGACGACAACGAGGGTGCGCAGGTACGCGCCTTTGGCGTGACCGGCTACGATTTCTCCGACGTCGGCAATATCCTGAAGGCGGCGGGCGACGACACCGGCATCCGCGTCTGGAAACATCCGGTCAACAGCGACAAGTATTTCGCGCACAGCGACAACCAGGCACTGGCCGACCAGGGCATTCCGTCGCACACGGTCAGCGTCGCATACGCCTTCCCCGACTACCACGGCGCCGGCGACCACTGGGACAAGATCGATTACGACAACATGGCGCTGGTGGATCGCACCGTTGCGTTGGCGATCTGGACGATCGCCAACGGCACCGATACGCCGAAGTGGAATGCGAAGAATCCGAAGGCGAGCAAGTACCTCGGCATCTGGCAGGGGCGCAACGCGAAATAAGTCCTCCGGTCGCTGCCGGCGCCCTTTGTCCCGGGTGCCGGCGGCGTGCTGCCATTTCGGATTGATTTGTAACAGTTTGTCTGAACTGCGAACTGGCTAACAAACCGGTGTCACATTTGCGCCGACAATCGGCCTCATGAACAGCGGAGGCATGATGGCAACGGTACGACACACATTCAACACGACAGTCCCTGCTTCCCCTGAGGAAGTCTGGGCCTGGTCGACCTCGATCAAGGGCATCAAGGCCGAGATGTGGCCTGTCCTGAAGATCACTTTCCCGAAGGGCATGACCCATATCGGCGAGGACACCACCCTCGACAAACCGCTATGCCGCTGCCAGTTCCTGCTGCTGGGCCTGTTCCCGGTCGACATGTCTAAGCTGACCTTCGCCGAACTCGAACCGGGCCGCCGTTTCGTCGAGCAATCTCCCCTGCTGTCGATGCGTTCCTGGCGTCATGAGCGTATCGTCACGCCGACTGTGGACGGCACCCTGGTCACGGACAACCTCACTTTCAAACCGCGCGTGGCGGGGCCGCTGGTGGGCTGGTTCGTGAAGAAGTTCTTCGAGCACCGGCATGCGGTGCTGGCGAAGTCGTTTGCGAGGAAGGCTGCCAGTGCGGCGCCAAAGACGGTGGCCTAAAAATATCCGCCAAACAATATTTGCAAATATAAGTTATTTGCAAAATATTCTTTGAATAGATTTGCTGAAGTTGTTAGATCTGGCCTGCCCAGCTGGGTTCGAACCAGCGACCCTCAGCTTAGAAGGCTGAACAAGCAGGTCTTTATGTATGTTGATTATCATTCACTTCAGGAGCATATCTTATTAAAATCATGGGGTTACACTAAAATCCAGCACCAGTTGTGTTGATGTATGTTGCTTGTTATACTGCTCGC
Organism: Massilia sp. Leaf139; assembly: GCF_001424165.1. Classification (GTDB taxonomy): domain Bacteria; phylum Pseudomonadota; class Gammaproteobacteria; order Burkholderiales; family Burkholderiaceae_D; genus Telluria. The sequence continues at coordinate 418,621 of NZ_LMOJ01000022.1, read as the reverse complement.
CGGGGTACACACGGGGTACACGAAAACTAGCGGAGAGTATACGGTGGCAAAAATCAAGTTCACGGCGGGACGCATCGAGGACTTCCGTTGTGAATCAGCTAAGCTCCCCGCATTCCTTTGGGATTCAGCAGCGCCGGGCTTGGGTCTCCGAGCATCGCCAGGCGGTGCCAAGGCGTTTATTTTCCAGGCAAAGCTGAACGGGCAAGTCATCAGGATGACGATCGGCGATCCAAAAACTTGGCCCTTGCTTGCCGCTCAGAACGAAGCGCGAAGGCTCAAGGTTATCGTCGACGGGGGGCAGGACCCGCGCCAAGTCAAAGCCGACGAACTGGCAGAGGAACGGGCCAAACGAGACGCCAAGGCAGCGGCCGCTGAAACTGCACGGACGGAAGTCAGGCGGCAGAGTGTCACTCTTGGCGAGGTCTGGCCAATCTATATCGAGGCGCGGAAATCGAAGTGGAGCGCGGGGCATCTTCAGAATCACACCACGTTGGCCGCACCCGGCGGTGCGACGAAGAAGCGCGGCAAAGGCATGACTGTGGCCGGGCCGATGGCCCCCTTGATGCAGTTACCACTGGCCGAGCTTACTGGTCAGAAAATCTCCGTGTGGCTGGAACATGAGGCAGGCACACGGCCAACTAATGCAGCGCAGAGCTATCGACTCCTGCGCGCGTTTATCCGTTGGGCCGCTGATTTCCCGGCCTATCGCGAGATTGTGCCCGCCGATGCATACACCGCGCGCACGGTGCGGGATGCACTTCCGAAGGCACAGACGAAGGAAGGCGACAGCTTGCAGCGAGAGCAATTGCCTGCATGGTTCGCTGCCGTCCAGAAGATCGGAAATCCAGTTATCAGCGCATACCTTCAGGCCCTGCTTTTGACCGGCGCGCGCCGTGAGGAACTCGCCGGGTTACGCTGGAGTGATGTCGACTTCCAATGGCGAAGCCTTTGCATCAAAGACAAGATTGAAGGCGTGCGCACCATCCCGCTTACGCCGTTCGTTTCGCACCTTCTCGCATCCCTGCCCCGGCGCAACGACTGGGTTTTCAGCAGCATGACGGCAAAGGACGGCAGACTAGCTGAGCCACGTATTGCCCACACCAAGGCTTTGGCAGTGGCTGGCTTACCGCACGTTTCGTTGCACGGCCTGCGTCGCTCGTTCGGTACCTTGTGCGAGTGGGTCGAGATGCCAAGCGGCATCTCGGCGCAGATCATGGGCCACAAGCCGAGTGCTTTAGCAGAAAAGCACTACCGTCGACGCCCTCTCGATCTGCTGCGCAAATGGCACGATCAGATCGAGGCATGGGTCTTGGAGCAAGCCGCAGTAGAGTTCGTGGCACACCCTAAAGGATTGTGATTCCTGTTGTCGTAGGTTCGAACCCCATCAGCCACCCCAAGAATTCGTAGTAAAAACAAAGGTTACGCGCTTCGGCTCGTAACGCTTTTTTTGTTTTTCGATATCCCCTCCGACCATGTTACTTGTAACCTAGCTTGTCAACCAATGGCGGCCGCGGAGAGTTGTGGCGGCGCGGTTCCGCTGCCGTGTTAATGTTGAGGTGCAGTCAGAAGTGCAGATGAAGCTACTCTACTCAAAGAGAAATAGCATGGAAGAGCATCTTGCAGATGTAAACCCCACAGGTAGAGACATCACAGAACGACCGACCGATGGCGTAGCCACCAAAGCTCGTCAGGGCGCTACGTGCGTCGCAAGTCTTACCCCAATACCTAGACTTCGCTACATGGTCCCAGACTCCGACCCGCCCTGGCGCGGCAAATTTCTTCAGATGATTGTGGATCATCTTCATAGTCGTGGCGACTGATGCGCGAACACACAGTTGGACCATTCGATGCCGCGTAACTGCGTTACGTCCACTCCGTGCTCAACGTCTCGGCCTGCTCCAGCACCAATGCTACGGCAGCCTCCTCCTTCACCGACGGATACTTGTACTTCCGAAGTATCCGCTTCACCACCAGGCGCAGCTTTGCCCGCACACTGTCTCGCACTGCCCAGTCCACGCTTACGTTCTTGCGCAGGCTTTCGGCCAACTCGTGGGCGATCTTCTTCAGCGTTTCGTCTCCCAGCTCGCGTACTGACTCCATGCTGTTATCGAACGCATCATAACGAGCCAGCTCGGCGAACTGAGCCAGACATCCAAGCCATGTATTGCACCTGAAGCAACATCGGCTTGACAGGTGCTTACGGCGGCGCGCATCATCGCGTCAACTTTAGCTATTCCCCTTGGAAATAAAGAGCACATGTTTGAGCAAACGTTTAAGAATATTGATGACATCCTACACAAAGATGCGGGCTGTACAAGCGAGCTAGATTACACGGAACAATCGTCTTGGTTGCTGTTCCTGAAATATCTAGACGCACTAGAAGCCGACAGGGCGCTGGAAGCCGCGCTGGAAGGGAGAACGTACAGCTTCATCATCGACAAACCCTATCGCTGGGAGTCGTGGGCGGCCCCTAAAGGAGCCGACGGAAAGCTCGATCACAACACGGCCATGACCGGCGACGATTTGCTCGACTTCGTTAACAATGAGCTGTTCGCGTACCTCCACGGCTTCAAGCAGCGGGCGAGTGGGGCACAGACAGTTGAATACAAGATCGGCGAGGTGTTCGGCGAGATCAAAAATCGAATTCAGAGCGGCTACAACCTGCGGGACGTGATTGAGTTGGTTGATGAACTGCGTTTTCGGTCGCAGAGTGAGAAGCATGAACTCTCTCATCTCTACGAAGCTAAGATCAAAAACATGGGCAACGCCGGGCGCAACGGTGGCGAGTACTACACTCCCCGCCCATTGATTCGTGCCATGATTCAGGTGATTGCCCCAAAGATTGGCGAACGCATTTATGACGGTGCCTGCGGCTCTGCTGGCTTTCTATGCGAGGCATTTGACTATCTTCAAGCCAAACCGGGTCTAACCACGGCCGACCAAAAGACTTTACAGACACGTACATTTTACGGCAAAGAGAAAAAGAGCCTTGCCTACGTTATTGCGATCATGAACATGATCCTGCATGGGATCGAGGCACCGAACGTTGTCCACGCAAACACATTGGCAGCGAACATTGCTGACATTCAGGACCAGGATCGTTTTGACGTAATCCTAGCCAACCCCCCGTTCGGGGGCAAGGAGCGTAAAGAAGTTCAGCAAAACTTCCCAATCAAGACTGGCGAGACGGCATTTCTGTTCCTGCAACACTTCATCAAGTCGCTGAAAGCAGGTGGCAGGGCCGCTATTGTCATTAAGAACACTTTCCTTACGAACACCGATAATGCCTCCGTTAGCTTGCGGAAGCTACTTCTGGAGAGCTGCAATTTACATACTGTATTGGACTGTCCTGGCGGCACCTTCCAAGGGGCGGGTGTTAAGACTGTAGTTCTGTTTTTTGAGAAGGGCGCACCTACCCGAAAAGTCTGGTTTTATCGAGTCAATCCCGACCGTAACCTTGGGAAGACCAACCCATTGAATGACGATGACTTGGCAGAATTCATACTTTTCCAAAGGTCCAACGTTGAGTCGGCGAAAAGCTGGACTGTTGAGATGTCCAACATTGATGTTGCGACTTATGCTTTATCAAGTCAAAACCCCAATGGTGAAGCAGAGGGCGCGCGGAGCACACCTCTGTTTAACGTCCAAAACATAGACGAGCTAGGCGCAGAAAGCGCAAAAATTCTAAAAAAAATACATGATTTTGCTCTGACCTTCGACCAAGGAGAGGACGAATGGACCGATTCGACACTTGGAGAAGTTCTTTCGGTGCTCAGGAATGGCCTTAATTGCAAACAGGATAAGAGCGGAATTGGGACAAAGGTCTCCCGTATTGAGTCAATCTGGAATGCACAATTCGATCTTTCACGCGTCGGATATGCCGAAATCCAAGAGGAGCAGAGGAAGAAATTCTTGCTCCGAAAGGGTGACATTCTTTTTAGCCATATCAACAGCGCAGTCCATGTTGGAAAAACCGCGGTCTTTGATGTCGACGACGAGGTCGTCCATGGCGTAAATTTACTTTTAATGCGCCCAAAACCGATAGTCTTGCCCTCCTATCTCGACATTTATCTCAAATTTATTTTTTCAACGGGATACTGGCGGAATGTTTGCAAACAGTCGGTCAATCAAGCTAGTGTTAACCAACAGGATATTAATGAAGTGCCGATCAGGTTTCCGGGATTGAAACTTCAAGAGACGATCGTCAATCAGATGGTCGGCATTTCAATGGAAACGCAGCGCCTCGAAAATAACTTTCAACGACAGCTCGCTGCTCTCGATGAGTTGAAAAAAGCCCTGCTACATCATGCGGTAAATAGCGACCTGCGAGAATCCGCATTATGAACGAAGCTGAAACCCGTGCAGAACACATTGACCCTGCTCTGAAGGCCGCGGGCTGGGGCGTCGTCGAAGGCAGCCGCATCCTACGGGAGCACGGCATTACCACGGGCCGACTGCTTGGTGGCGGCAAACGGGCTAAAGCGGAGATTGCCGACTATGTGCTGGTGTACCGCAATACCAAGCTAGCCACTGTTGAGGCGAAGGCATGGGACAAACCGTACACTGAGGGCGTGGGACAGGCCAAGAGTTATGCTGCCAAGCTCGCCGTACGCTTTGCCTATGCCACCAATGGGCAAAAAATTTATGGTGTTGACATGGCCACCGGCGCCGAGGGGGACACGACGCAGTACCCTACTCCGGACGAGCTGTGGAATCTTACCTTTGCCGGGACCGACCAGACCACTATAACTTGGCGCGACAGATTCGCCGTGGTCCCGTTCGAGGACCAAGGTGGAACTTGGCAAGGGCGCTACTATCAAGACATCGCGATCGCGCGTGTGCTAGAGAGCATAACGGAGGGCCGCAATCGAATTTTGTTGACACTCGCGACTGGAACCGGCAAGACATTCATTGCGTTTCAGTTAGCGTGGAAATTGTTTCAAAGTAGGTGGAATGTTAAGGATTGGAACCTTGGTGCGTTGCCCGGTCGACGACCCCGGGTGTTGTTCCTCGCAGATAGAAACACCCTGGCAGATCAAGCGTTCAATGCTTTTTCAGCATTTGAGAACTCGTCGCCCGGTTCACTAGTGCGCATTGCACCCGACGAAATCAGGCGGACCGGACGTGTGCCGAAAAATGGGAACATCTTCTTCACAATCTTCCAGACCTTCATGAGCGGGCCGGGCGGTTCACCTTATTTTGGCGAGTATCCGCCGGACTTCTTCGACTTCATTGTAGTAGACGAATGCCATCGGGGCGGGGCCAACGACGAGGGAAGCTGGCGCGCCATCCTCGACTATTTCGCACCCGCGGTTCAATTAGGGCTGACCGCTACCCCAAAGCGCACAATCAATGCGAACACCTACTCCTACTTTGGCGACCCCGTTTTCGTTTACTCTCTTAAGGAGGGCATCAACGACGGCTTCCTGACCCCGTTCAAGGTAAAGCAGATTGCCACCACGATTGACGACTATACATATACACCGGATGACTCTGTGGTTGCGGGCGAGGTCGAGCAGGGTAGACGATATGTGGAGGGCGACTTCAACCGCATCATCGTGATTCCTGAGCGTGAAGCCTACCGTATTAAACTGTTGATGAGCATGATCGATCAGCGCGAGAAGACCATCGTTTTTTGTGCCACTCAGGCCCATGCTTTAATGGTCCGTGATCTGATTAACCAGATAAAAAGCAGCACCGATCCCATGTATTGTGCGCGGGTCACCGCCGACGATGGTGAGCGTGGTGAGCAGTCTTTGCGAGACTTTCAGGACAACGAAAAAACTATTCCCACTATTTTGACCACTTCGCAGAAGCTATCGACTGGCGTGGATGCACGGAACGTGCGCAACATCGTACTGATGCGTCCAATTAATTCGATGATCGAGTTTAAGCAGATCATTGGACGCGGCACGCGCCTCTTCGACGGAAAAGACCATTTCACCATTTATGACTTTGTGCGGGCGCATCACCACTTCGGCGACCCCGAGTGGGACGGCGAACCGGCAGAGCCAGAGCAACCTAGTGGTCATAGCGGTGCCGGTGACCGTGGTGGCGACGAGCCTCAGCTTCCCAGCCCCCCGGAGCAGCCGGACCCACCGCGGCCAGTAAAGATTGAAGTGAGGCTCGCAGACGGCAAAGCACGGCTGATCCAGAGCATGACTGCAACCACTTTCTGGAGCGCAGACGGTACTCCTACGTCGGCCGCTCAATTCCTAGAGGGCCTTTATGGGGTACTGCCTGAGTTCTTCAAGGACGAGGACGGGCTGCGCGCAATCTGGGGCGCACCCGACACACGCAAACAGTTTTTAGCGGGCTTAGCGGAAGTAGGTTTTAGTAGAGAACTACTCGCGGAGATACAGAAGGCCATCGAGGCGGAAAATAGTGATTTGTTTGATGTGCTGGCGTATGTGGCATTTGCAGTAACACCGGAAACGCGCCGGCATCGGGCTGACATGGCCAAGGCAGAGTCATACTCGCACCTTGATGATCGCCAACAGGAGTTCCTCGATTTTGTACTTGCGCATTATGTGACGCAAGGCGTTGATGAGCTTGACGCTGAGAAGCTGTCACCGCTTCTTCGACTTAAGTACAATAATGCGATTTCGGATGCCGTATCGGATTTGGGCGGCACTACGAAGATTCGGACCTTATTTACAGGTTTCCAGAAACACCTTTACGCGGCAGGCCAACGGGCTTATGCGTCAGACTGATAGATGCCTCGGCTGCTAGCGATGAACGGTGTCCTCAACCTGCAAGGATGGCACTCGTTTTACTTATTTGACCGTCGGGGGCAGAGTCGCCCGGCGGCCCACCGCCTTACCGACTATTTGAATGACTTCGACACTTACCTCCACCGACGGCAACTGCCCCTGCTGCAAAGGAACTAACTGGCAGACTTTGAAGGCGGTCGCGCTGACCCAGCGTGATCGCATTGCGACGACGACAACCGGCGTGCGTGCTTCCCAGCGGCGCGAGACCACTGGATCGCAGGAGACTGAAGCGGCGGCGCTTTACGCCGCCCCGCGCCGCCCAGACGACTACGACCAGCTCGTGCGCTACCGCCAGGGCTGCGATGAGGCCGTCGCAGCAGCGCAAGGCAAACTGGCGGAAATCGATGCTGCTTGGAGGGATCCGCTGCGGGCGCTCCCCAGTTTCTTCAAAGTCGGGCCTGAAGCAAAAGATATTTCATTCGAGCGCTACGCCCGTAAGCTGCGGCCACTCCTCCAATACCAAGTCGATCTCGCTCGGTGGGAGGCCACCAAGATCTGCATGCGCTGCGCAACCACTTTCGTCGACGCGGCCTTCAAACTGCCGAAATCCCCCCCAGTAAAGTTCAGCTTTGCCGGCCAAGAGCGCCGCTGCCCTCACTGCGCATCGTATTTCTGGAAAGATCCGAATGCTGTCGCCGTTCATCGCGAGCAGTTGGCGGTGCGCGACCTTACTTGGGCACAGAAGCAACTTCGCGATTCCGAGGTCGCCGAATTGGCCCAGGCAAGCAAGGGACCTCCAAGCGGGCTGTGGGGCAAGATTAGTTCTTTTCTTGGTTCGTCCGAGATGAGCGTGGCGCACGCAAGAACCGCCCTGACGAAAGCGGAGCACGCACATAAAAGGGAAATGTTAGCTGCTGCGGCGCTGCGCGAGAGCGTTGCCGGCAAGACCGGCATGCGCTGGTGTGTAAGCTGCGAACGCGTTTATCTCGGCGTCTCTTCCTAACGCCGGCCAGGTAACGCTCCCGACACGGGCGAAAGTACTCTCGTCCATTGCACCCAGCCATGCACCAGGACACTGCAGCAAGGGTGCCGCCCCTAGACACATTGAATTCGCTGACCTTTTCGTTGAGTCGCGATCCTCTAGCTCATCGGCGAGTATCGTGGAGAAAATAGTAGGTTGGGAGCGAGGTGGGCTGTCAGCTCATCGCGACGGGTCTGGACCGAGCCAAACATTTCGATGCAGAGAAAACCCAGCACGGTGTGCGTGTACTCAGCGGCCTCTTTGTTAGCGCGCAGCCTATCGACTGTGGCCCGATGGTTTTTCTGGGTTTCGTCAACTATATAAGGACGCGTGGTGTTTGGATTCCTGGCGACCACATTCTTATCCCATCTCATGCCGACCAAATTGCAATAGTTGGCTTACAACCCCGCCCTGGTCATCAAGTCACCAACTGTTGTCTCCAGAGCCGTGGCAATCCTTACAAGGTGAAGTAGGCCGGAGTTCTGCTCGCCTCGCTCGATCGCTCCCAAGTAGGAGCGATCAACGCCACAACGGTGAGCCAGTTCTTCCTGCGAGATGCCTTTTACTGTTCGCACAACACGAACAGCCGCACCGAATGAGACGAGTGCGGAATTCTTAGCATGAGGAGAACCAATTGGCATATTGCCAATCTTCGGGGTAAGATTGCCGGCGCACCACGGGTGATCTTCCCCATCGCCTTCACTTCTTTATGAGGTTGATTCGGAGTCAGGTGGAGAGATCAGCATAAGGCTGAACAACTTCTATAGGAATTGCCAAGTGAATACCGTACCTGATGCCACCTATCCTGCTTTAATCAAGCGCGATAAAGCAGCAGCACGTGGGCTTGTACGATATTTTTCCGGTGAACCTTGCTCTCGCGGCCACATTGCAGAGCGACGTGTTGTCGGCAATCGATGCGTGGAATGCCATCGCCTAGCGGCCCGGGCCAACCGAGCTGCAGGTTCAGGGGTCCGTGACACGGCAGGCAAAGCCGTACGACGCATTGCCCCTCATGTCGAAGGATGGCCATCTCTAAACGATCTGAAAGAGCTGTTCACGGTCGAGTCACTTCAGGCTGCGATGGCTGCGGGTCATAAACGGTACTTCACGGGAACCCCGTGCAGCGCTGGACATATTGATCAGCGAAGCACTGCTAATCAAAAGTGTATAGCGTGCGACCGCTACAAAAGCTCGAGCAGTAATCGAAGCCGTGTACTTGAATTGTGGAATATGATCCGTGCTCTACGTCCGCTTCAGGCTTCCCTGCCGGAATGGCCTCGCATCACGCAGGCTGAAGCAGCGAAAAAAGGGTTAAAGCGATTCTATGAAGGCACAATGTGTGCGATCGGCCATGTCGGTCTAAGGTACACAGGCAATGGCGAATGCGTCACCTGCTCACGGACGAGGAATCGCGATCGGTATGCTAACGACCCGCAGTTTCGTCAGCGACGAATAGAGGACGAAGTCGCTCGCAATAGAAGTGAAAAGGTGCGCGCGGTACGGCTCGTCAAGGCCAAAGAATACAACGCCAGGCCATCGGTGCGTTCACGACTTCTGCAGCGGCTGAAAACCGACGCGCCGTTCCGAGTACGTTGGAATATCAGCTCCTTGTTGCGTATGACGTTGAAAAAACACGGCCATAAGAAACGGTCTGGTTTACAAGACATATTAGGGTGTTCAATTGAGGACTTTCGGACGCATATAACCAAACAGTTCCTCGAGGGCATGACCTGGTCCAATTACGGCGAATGGGAGTTCGACCATATCGTTCCGCTGAGCAGCGCGAAAACAAGCGAAGATGTTGTCGCACTTTTTCATCATACGAATATACGCCCGTTGTACCGAGGCGCTAACCGTTCAAAACGCGACAAACGGATTTACTTGATCTAATACCGTTGCAATGCGCAGTCTTCTATATGCTACGCCTGTGCTGTCGCACTTGCGCTTGAATGTCTAGCTGGGCGCACGTTGTCTCGGCGACCGGCAGATTTCGATGCAGCAGACGGTACTACTCGCCGGCATTGTGATGGACTACTTAGGGGGCAAGTCGGCGCATGCCAAACGGTGCTCATGGTTTGCTGGCGGGTTAATGTACGATGGTAGAGACGACATAAGAAGGAATAACATTCCACATGGAAAATCACGAATGTAAACTTATTAGCCCACAAGCCAACGCAGATCAGGTAGATGCGATCATGCGTAGTCGCGCCGCTGGCCACGTCGGTACTCTTTGCGTGACCGGGGATGTCCGCAACCGTATCGACCACCTCGATGGGGATGTGCGTTTTAAATTGATCCGTAATCTTCTGCGCCGCCTTCGTGATCTCGGCGACTGACAGCCACTACGACTGGCGCAGCCTGCACTCGCTAACTTGCTGAGCACAATTTGTCGGCCTTTCGGGCGGATGAGTTGGCGGATGCGGATGAAGAAACCCGCCTGACCATCGTCTCTAGGACATCCTTCGGGTCAGCGGACAGTACCAAGAGGTATCTCCCTCGACGACCGATTCGGCTTACGACCCGCGCAAAAATAATTTTAGCGTTTTCTATGCTCCAAAATTTTTTGAGGGCTGGACCTGTCAAGACACGGGGGCCGGGGGTGGATCTCGGCCTCCCCCCCAGTGGGTGGGGGGCAAATGGACAAAACCTTCTGGTGAATTACCTTTGCAGCTGTTGCCGGCGATTTTCTAGAGACGCGCAAGCAGGAAGAGATCGAGCCTACGAAGAACACGGAGGAGCGGGTGGCAATGGAAAACGCCGCGCGCGCTCTGCTGGAACCCACAGATGACCTTCTGCTTCTATATTGCTGCCACTAGCATCCCAGATCGGCAGAAAAGGAATGTCTTCAGGCTCACCTTTCATATATTCCCATTCGGTGACAGGTAGCCAGTCACCTCCCTCCAGGTACCCTAGCAATTCGCTAAGCCAACCTGCGTAACACCAATCTCGCCCTAAGCCCCGGGCCGCTACTGATGGGAACCGTAGCACGAATTCTTCGGCTAATGCGCGGGCAGTGTCACTTCTGGCATCTTCCCAGAAGACCCCGCCACTACTTATCACCGGAGCCGCCGAAGACATATCCTTCGGAATGACCGCGCCGTTTCTCAGCGAGAAATGCTCGGCAGAGTCGATTGCGAGACGCCAGCCGAGTGGATAATAGTACGGCATGATGCGTAGCAATTGGTAGCCCATTCGATGTAGTTCAGCCACCATGCGGATTCCACGCTGGCCTTGCCGGACCCAAGCTAGGTCTGATTTCATTTCTATTAGTTCCTTATTTCACTGAGACTATAAATGAACTGGTTAGACTCAGTGGTTTTTGTATCGCATCCCCAATCGCGCTGCCTGGCAAACCGCTGGAAATATCGGCTCGACGGTGGGGGCCTCTATGCACATCGCTGCGTGTTCATGCGACATTTTGCTGCTGGCGAGGACGACGAATTCCCCCAATCGCTTTTAGAAGCGTTACCTCGTCATACCGTCACACCTTCGTGCCACTTGGTCTCACGACTGTAAAGAATGTAGCCCGAGAAACGCCGTGGAGCTTCGCCAGTTCGCTCACGCTCTGTTTGTTCGCATATCCGTGCACCTTCGCCTGGCGCTGCTCTAGAGTCGTTTTAGCCGGCGTGCCGAGCGTCTTGCCTTCTGCCTTGGCTCGGGTAAGCCCCGCCTGGATGCGCTCAACGTTCAGATCCCTCTCCATCTTCGCGACAGCGGCCAACATGGCCAGCATGAGCTTGCCAGCGGGCGTGACTGAGACTGTGAACCCTGCTCCAGCGAATGAATAATAAAATCGGTGATGTCGATCTGCTCGATCAGTTAGAAACGGTTAGCCAGGGGAGCGTGAGCACGACTTTTAGAAACGTCAGGCAGCAAAAGCGCCGGCGTCAGCAGGTTTCACGATCCTCAAGACGCTCGCCCTAGAGATGCCGAAGTTACGTGCTAGGGCGCTGATCGAGTCTCCCTTCCCGCCACGGAACTGGCTCACCATAGCCGCGCGCTGTTCCTCGGTTGTGCTGGTCGGACGCCCAAGGGTTTTCCCTTCTGCCCTCGCCCGCGCTAGGCCAGACTGGGTGCGTTCGACCAACAGGTCGCGCTCCATCTCGGCGACAGCGGCAAGCATAGTCAGCATCAACTTGCCGGCGGCACTTGTCAGGTCGAGCTTCCCTAGCTGCAGGACGATGACCTCGATGCGGCGGATTGCCAGTGCCTTGATGGTGGTGCCGACGTCATGGGCATCACGGCCAAGGCGGTCCAGTTTTGTCACCACTAGAGTTTCGCCATCACGGATCTGTCCGAGCATCTTGGCGAACTGCGGGCGCTGTGATGCGCTGACTTTCCCCGAAACACCTTCGTCAGCATGCCAGAATTCAATCGCATATCCGGCCGCTTCGATCTCGCGTCGCTGGTTCTCTGTTGTCTGTTCCTTTGTGCTGACCCGACCATAACCGAAAATTGCCATCGCCCGTCCTTTTGCTGTTCAAGAATGTCTAGAGGTGTTCAATAAGGATGAGCTTATATCTGAACATGTTCAAAAGTCAAATATATATTTTTTGAACATCCGATTTGTTCACTGTGAGCCGGTGTTCACATACGGTTGTATTTCAACAGTCGTACTAAGATAACGATGCGCGTCAACCGGTGGCGGCTTCCGCATTTCTTAAGTACAATAAATGAAAAACGCACACATGGGAAAAAGATGAAAATATCTGTCGAGGGCTACAAGTCGATTGGGAAGAAACGCAGCGTCGAGTTGAAGGGACTGACCATTTTGGCAGGAACCAATAGTTCCGGGAAGTCTAGCTTTATGCAGCCATTGTTGTTAATTAAGCAGACGTTGGATAGCGATTTCGATGGCGGATCGTTGTTGCTTGATGGACCTAATGTCAAATTGTCGGATTCAAGCGAGATTATTTCGAAGGTCCCAGAAATCGAACGGCAGGATTTTGCTATTACTCTTGACGATGATGACGGAGATGAAACTAAGGCTTACTACAAGTTTATTGAGAAGCGCGGAATCCATATTGACGGCATCTACCATAAAAGCGAACAGTTTCCACAGGGGATTCGGGTTCATTATGGATTGAAATCGGAAGACATTGAAAAAATGCTTCCGGACGGAGAATTTCCTTTTCGCGATATGTTCGGCGACGAAAAAAAATTAACGTGGAAAGTTGCAAGAAATCGGTGCTTTCTTGATATAAAGATGGTGAGAAATGGAAAATCTGTTCCGTTTGTCGCTGGCATATCTCCGGCAATTGGCTTGGCAACATTCGCTAGAAAGTTAATCCATGTGCCCGGACTTCGCGGAAACCCAGAGCGCTCATATAAAGCTGCCATCTCTGAAGCTGTTTATCCTGGCTCGTTTGAGAGGTATGTGGCAAGTATCATTCATAATTGGAAAGAGTCAAGAAGAGAGAAGTCGAAATTTATTGCTCTTAGTGAGCAGTTGCGTCATTTGGGCTTGGCATCGTCAGTTGATACGCGCAGTATTAATGACACGAGATTGGAACTTAGAATTTCACGACATGCTGGCTGCAATAACTTGGAGACTGATAATGTTAATATCGCAGATGTCGGTTTCGGTGTTTCTCAAACATTACCTGTTCTTGTTGCCCTACTTGCAGCTAGAAAGAATCAACTTGTTTATGTTGAGCAGCCAGAATTACACTTGCATCCGAGAGCGCAATACAACCTCGGGTCAATAATCGCGTCAGCAGTTTTGGAACGTGGCATTAGAGTGGTAATTGAAACGCATAGTTCGATCCTTATAAGAGCCATACAAATTGAAGTGGCAAAACAAAATCTGCCCGCGTCCTCAGTTTCCCTTAACTGGTTTACCCAGGATAATGAAACTGGGCAGACTGAGATCAACGCAGCAGAGGTTGATAAATATGGTGCATTTGGTGAGTGGCCAGCAGACTTTGATGACGTGACGTTGGCTGTAGAGCAGCTTTACTTGGATGTCGTCGAGAAGGCAATGCAAGATGAAATTTAATCCGTCTCATGCAGTTGTTGACGCTGACATCGCTAGGGCTTGTGGTGTATCCGAGCACCCAGTATCGAAAAGTGCTAGAGAAGTCCTTGTCGGGATCAGAGACTTTAATATTGGTGTCGCATTTTGCCCGGTCCTACTCGATGAATGGAAAAAGCATCGTTCTATGTTTGCAACTAAGTGGCTAGCTAGTATGGTGGCAAAGAAGAAATTTCATCTGATTGCTACAGCGGCGCTATGTGTGAATGAAGTAGAAATAGCTGGACTGACAGAGGCTCAAAAAGAAATAGCGCGGAAAGACGCCCATGTGGTTGATGCAGCGCTTTCTACAGGAAAATTTATTGCGTCAAATGATAAGACTGCCCGAGCAGTATTTGCGATTGTGGCTTCTGGATCTCCTCTCTTTAAAGAATTGACGTGGGTCGTGCCTCTAGAAGATGCAGATGAGCTGCTCTCGGTTTTCGGAAATGGTGGTTACACGCCTAAATCCTGGTTAATGAATGCGGCGTAAACTACTCGCAACTGGGAGCGACATACGTGCTAAGCGTTAGGCAAGCAGGTTGCTTTCCTGATGGCAATCGCGGAACTTTTTTCACTCTGCATGAGTTATTGGACCGCTTAAACTTTATCGTCATGATCTAGTCCGCATTTTTGATGCGGATGGTTCCACATTTTATTTGTTCAGTTGCGGCGAGCATTGAGCCAGGCACGAATATCTTGATAGTGAATACGGGACAGAAAGGCTGCATTTGCAACCATCTTTAGGTGCTTTTTGCGCCATGTGTATGGCTGACGTACCACATCAGCGCAACCTTGCGTGGCACCAATTAAGTGCAACAGCTTTGATCGTGCGATCCGCGCCCGCTCAGTTGCCGTCGCAGCAATATTGCTCCGATATCGTAACTTGTGACAATGCCGGCATGCTAGCTCGCCGGCCCGAAAGTACAACGATTGAAAATTCCCCTCGTGCGTGCGGGGGCACTTTAGGAGGGGCCGTACACGGTCCTGGAGGCACTGAACTGGTACGATATCCGCCACCCACTGCCGACCGCCCAAGAAGACCGCTAGGCGCGTCTCAGCAAGCACAACGACGGTCCGCACATCCCCATCGTCAAGAACAAGCCTAGAGGACCCCGTGGACTTCGCCGCCCGCATCAACTTCGGCAGGTTGACCTCGAAAGCGTTTTCAAGGATAGGCACTCTTGGTGCTTTTGCTTTTTTCATTTGGCCTACCTAAAAGAAAAGCGAACCGGGCACATGCATGCCGGGTTCGCGTTTACAGCAAACCGACCAGATTAATGCTTCGGCTTCTCGGCCGCGATTACGAAGCAACGGCCCTGCAGGCGGATTGCGATGTGCCCGGTCAACGGACCAAACTCATCCTCCAGACGTTCCTTGAACGCACGTGATTCAGTATCGCCCCAATTGTACCCATTGACCGTGTCAAACACGGCTTTGAGCGCTTCGTACAGGTCGAACACGTCGAGCCGGGTGGGCAGGATTGGCGCCATGAAGCGGAACGCGCCGCGCTCGCGCAAGTAGCCGAAACCGAAGTGGGTGACGAACTTCTCGACAATAGCCACTGCTTTTTCACGCGGCACGTCCAGGTAGTCCGCCTTGAGCGGCCAGCGGTGACGTGGCTTCTGCAAGAGCGCCATATTGTGGACCGGAGATTTAATAGGATTCATGTTGATGGGAACTGAAAGTTTGAGTTGATGTAGAGCTATTGTGGCGCCAAGCGATTTATTCGAGTCGTCGTTTTTTCCGCAGGGGTGCAGGTGTTGCAGGGAGCGCTGGGTCTGATCACCACCCTGTGCGTCGCAGATATTCAAGTCAACCTGATTTCACTTCAGGTCAAAACAACCCTGCAGATCCCTGCACTCCCTGCACCTGTGACTGCTTAGGCTTCGCTGATGCTCCACAGTGCCGTCTTCGTACGGTTCAAGCCGACGCGTTTCAGGCTCATGCAGTTGATGATGCGTCCCTCGCGCTTCAGCAACCACTTCCCGAGGCGTCGCGCATCGACACCACTGTAGTCACCGGCAATGTCTTTCAGCAGATCGCCCCACTCCTCGGTCGTGCTCGTGCGCTTGACCAGCTCGGCGACAGTGAACTTTGCGTTTGGTCCGAACGTCATTTTCGCCATCTCGAGCACGGCGACCAACGCCGCAGCTTCAGGGTCATTTGCACTATCGCGCAGCAAGGCGGCCTTGGGATCGACGAAACCAGGAGCGAGGCCCTGCTCGCTCAGCCAGACAATGGTCGAGCGAACCAACTTGTTCCAGTCGTCCATCGAGGCGAGTCCGTCGCACACCTTCGGGAAGCCAGCGGCGACATAGCCCTGGATCAGCGTCAGCGCAGCCGTAATCATCAGCAAACGGTTTTTGAGGCAGTAGCCGAGTGGTTCCAGGTCGAACTGACGTCCGGCGACCTTGGACGCCTCGACCTGTGCATCCAGGCGGCACGTCAAGAAACGGCGATTCAGGTCGCCAACCAGCTGCAGGCCATTCCCGGTCGCCAGCACCAACAAGCGGTGCTCAGCTTCGGCTTCGCGCGACTCGCCGAGGACGCGGCCCTTGATAGCTGGAGCAGTGGTGACAGCGCACAGGCTTGCCGATTCGATGGCGTGCTCCGCGTTGTCGAACAACAGGGTACCGGCGCCAGCCAACGCCGAGCTGAACAGACTCTTAGCCCACTCTTCTTCATGCGTGATCGGTGCGCTTACCGCCGGCGCGGTGCCGTCATACAGGACGCCGATACACTGGGCCAGCAACGTCTTCCCCGTGCCAGGTGCAGTTGCGCTGAATCCGAATCCTGGAGCGGTGCGCAAGCAGCAGCGAACTGCTGCAGTCAGCGCTGCTGCCAAGGCGACGGATTTATCCGCAGCCGAAACGTAAGGAAACTGCTCGAACGGCTTCCACAAGGTTTGCAGTGCATTTTTCAGATCGTGCCGCGAGGGTGCCAAGAGGACGACCGGCCAGGTAACGAATTTCTCGTTTCTGAGCAGCAGACCAGATGGTTCGTCGTAGCCGGGCATTGCGATCAGACGACCATTCGCGTCCATGGTCGGGACATCGCGCACAGCAGTTAGGCGTGGCATACGGGTGTGCGCTGCATTCGCCAGCAAGCCTTGGACTACACCTTGCGGGCATTCGGCAACGACCATTTCCTGCTTTTTGACGTTGTATTGCTCGAAGCGGCACAGGCGATGTACGAAGACTTTCATCCAGGTCGCCACAGCTTGCACGATTTTGCCTTCGTTGCTGACGTACACCATGACGCCCGCGCGTTCGTAGATTTGGCCCGACTTTCTCAGCAGCAGCGCCATCGAATCCACCATGCGCGGCAACTCGCCTGCAGACACTTCGATCAGTGCCGGTGCTCGGTCCAGGCGGTAGTACGTGCCGTGATGCAGATGCGAATACAAGTAAGGGTTACCACCGCTGCGCAAGTTGAGATAGGCGACTCGTTTATCGACCTCGGGCTCCAGCGGGTCCGCAAACCGAGCACCATGCCACTTTTCCGGGTTGTCCATTACGGTGCCTACGGTGACCGACTTGCCGTCGGCCGTTATCAATGGGAAGTCACCCATCAAGGTGCGTTGCATCGTCGCACGTTCGAGCATGAGGCTGATGACAGCTTGGTCAGTATCCAAGCTCAGCTTCTTCAGCCGCTCCGCAATGACTGGCGCGACTTCCGTGATGTATTGCGCTTTTGCGGCTTGTACTTGGGGCGCCATCGCAGCGCGGGCCGCCGATTTGATTTCCTTCAGCTCGTTGGTTTCGGCCTCAGTCAGCTCGTGTACCTCAGCCACATCCAGGATGCCCGCACCCGTGATCTTCCCCTCGTAGGAAGTGCGCACGATGCCATTGTTGAGCACCGGATGTGCTGCGAAGTCGAGACCTTCTGGCTTCCACACAGATGCGTCAACAGGTCCGCGCTCCAACAGCTGGCCGGATTTGCTGACTGCAAAGTAGCCGGAACCGGCGAGCCAGAGGCGCTCGAAGATCAGCTTGCCAATACGTGGGATTTCGCTGGCCTTGCTGACGATCAGGTAGATACGCTGCCCCGTGACGCCCGAGCCATTGATGCCAGACGACGCACTTGCGCGCCAGAGCATTTCCACCTCCAAGAGGGCTGGGCAGCAATTGCGGACGATATGCACCAGTTCCCCCGGCGAGAGCGCTGGCGCACCTTTCGGAGGGTCGTAATCCAGCATCAGAACGCCAGCGTTGTCTCCGAACTGGAAGTTTTGGCGAGTGCGCGTGATTGCCCCCGCTGCCGGATTCGTCACGCTTTGGGCAACGACGTCGCCTTGGTCAAGCATCGGGCGACCGTACGTCACGGCTTGGGTATGCGCCAACGTGTTGAGGATGCCGTCCAGCTCTGCCAGTTTGGGTACGTCGCGAACCTGGTAGCTGCCGTAGACGAGCTTGACAGCGGCCTGTTTGCGAACCATCCCGCTTTCATCGAGGAAAAACGTTTTCGTCAGGTTGCCGTTAGCATTGGTGATCACAGTGACCGCCGCGCCGCACGCGACTGCGGCCTGTACTTGATGCTGGCCGCTCGACATGCGACCCATCACCACAGAGGTTTCATTGTTAGTCAACATGTCGCCTCACTTCGCGGTTTCGGCTGGCGACAAGCGCTTCGGTTCCGCGGGGGCGATGTTGTGGTCGAGGTTGACTTCGAACACGTTCGACAGTTTGATACCGTCGAAGTGGTAGCGGCCGGTGACGGTCACGAACACCACATGGCCAACGAAATTTTCGATCGCAGCGGTCGAGGTAACTGGCATCCCGTCGACTTTAAACACATGGAGCGGCAGCTCGAACATGCCCTTGTAGGTCTTCGTCGAACCAGTGAAGAACCGGATTTCGATAGCAATAATGCTGCCGTGTGCACTTGCAGAGAGGACCACCCCGTACTCGTCGTCTTCGGGCTGAAAGCCGTAAACAGTGCGCAGATATGCCTTGTGCGCATTCCCGCAGGCAGCGGCGTGCTTAGCAACGGTTCGCGGGTTTTTTTCGCACAGGACGACCGGCGTTTCCGCGCCATTGCTGCCCGTATAGTTGAGCGCGATCATACGCGGCCACCTTTGAGCAACTCCTTGATCTGCGCGACGGGCCACGCGAGGCGGCCGTGGATGCGGATCGGACGAAGCGGACCGTCTTCGTAGCACGCCCATTTGCGGAGGGTTTGTGGGCGGCGGCCCAGATGGAAGGCTGCTTCGTTGGTGTTAATTGCGCTACGCATCTCTTCGGCGAGTGCGATGATTTTTGCTTCGGCGTTCATTGTCGTTCCTAAATGTTGATCGGATACTGCGACAACGAAAGCTACGCATGGCAACCAGTCTGGCTGGTTGCGGAAACCAACAAACCTAGCAACCATGCGGGTTACAGGCCGTTTTGTGCAACTGGGCAATGCTACCTATTTCTTGCGGCTCCTCGACCCGAGGGCGTCAAATGGGGATGGTTTGCGCGCGCCAAAGAGGCCCCTTGCCGTGGCGATCTGCTTGCCGATGAACTGGCGCGAAACGCCATATTTTTCTGCAAGGACCGCATGTGTATTCCCTTCAATCAGGCTCTCTTCAAGCAAGCGGCGAAGATCATGTTGATCCCAAGTGTTCGTTTTCTTTGCCTGCGGTGGCGAGGTGGCTTCACCGTTTGTTGGCGAGGCAAGGGGCGACGTGGCTTCAGCCACGATCGCCAAGGGAATGACCGACGACGCAGGATTCTTGGCTAGAATCCCCTGCATCGCTCCCTGTCCGCTTTCCGCCAGTACAAGCGAAGTAAGCGGGTCGGCGCTGTCCACGGTAGCCGTTTGCAAGGCAGCGACCGCTTCGTTTCGCACCAACTCCGCAATCGTATGGCGTGGCACGACCAACGTGGACTTCGCGGTGACCTGTACCGGCTTGGAGAAGAAATATTCGTCCGACTGCCCCATCCATTCCCCCTGATCGGTTTCCCAAAGACCGAGCACACGATGATCGCCTTGGCGGAATGCGACGATGTCATCCCAAGATTGGTACGGCTGGTCTTCCCAGAGCCAGGCCGGTCGATCCGTGACAACCTGAGGTCCAGGGCTATAGGCCAGTTCCTCAATCTCAGCTTGTAGCAGGGTCACGTATCGGGCAGTCATCGAAGGTTCGGCAGTAATGACCAAACGACCGTCAACATATCGCTTCGACACGATCGACGCGTTATATGGTGCGACCGCGTAGATCGGAAGGCGAAGGCGGATTACAGCACGGGTGAATTCCACCTCGGTCCAGGTACGCTTGGTCAGGGTGCTGAGGACTAGGACTGCTTCAACGACTGAACAAACTTCACCAATATGCATCTCGACCTCGCTCGTTTTGGCCCAGCACCCTAGCAGTGGAGACAGGCATCGTCAACTTCATCAAGTAGGGACCGCCCCTGTTCGCCAATTACTGCCCAGGATACGCAGTACGTGGTTTTTTCGACAGGTCACAGTGGTTGCGCCGGGAGCGACGCCCGCCCAGCATTGGCAGCAGCCGACGCTAGGACTGCCAGTGGGTTATATTCCGAACAACAGGCCGGACTGTCGGCGGGAAGCGCACTGGATTAAATCGTGAAGCTGCGCGCCTTTCGGTGACGGTAAACCAGTCAGGCGACTGCATCACATTGAAGCCGCATAACGTCAGACTAAGCCATGGTGGCGCTGGAGTACACAGGGGGTACACGAAACCTAGAACCGAGCAAATGCACGCCGATAATAATGGACATATATTTCTAAGTGCTTGATTTTATTGGCCTGCCCAGCTGGGCTCGAACCAGCGACCCTCAGCTTAGAAGGCTGATGCTCTATCCAACTGAGCTATGGGCAGAGAGAGGCGCCGGCGAATACCGGCGCAGAAATGAAAACGGGCCGTCAAGGACGGCCCGTCTTAATGCTTTGGTCGGAGTACAAGGATTCGAACCTTGGACCCCCTGGTCCCAAACCAGGTGCGCTACCGGGCTGCGCTACACTCCGAATGACTTCATTTTACTCGCCCCAAGCTGCGCCGTCAATGCGGGCTGCGCGGAGCATGGTAGCCATTTCAGGCAACGAGCTTGTCGGCAATGCGGCGCGCCATGCTATCGGCCATTTCCGCGTTCTTCGCTTCGACCATCACGCGGATCAGCGGTTCGGTGCCCGAGGCGCGGATCAGCACGCGGCCGTTGTCGCCCAGTTCGCGCTCGACGGCTTCCTTCTCCGCCACCATGGCCGCGTCCTTCGTCCAGTCGAAGCCGGGCGTGACGCGCTTGTTGATCAGGGTTTGCGGATAGAGCTGCAGTTCGCTGCAGCAGGCTTCCAGCGATTTGCCGCTTCGCTTCAGGGCCGACAGCACCTGCAATGCCGACACGATGCCGTCGCCGGTCGTGTGCTTGTCCAGGGCCAGCAGGTGGCCCGAGCCCTCGCCGCCCAGGATCCAGCCGCGCTCCTGCATGACTTCCAGCACGTAGCGGTCGCCGACCTTGGCGCGGGCAAAGCCGATGCCCAGTTCCTTGAAAGCCACTTCCAGCGCCATGTTGGTCATCAGGGTGCCGACGGCGCCCGCCACCGGGCCGGTGGCCATGCGGTCGCGCACCATCAGGTAGAGCAGTTCGTCGCCGTTGTAGACGCGGCCGTTGGCGTCGACCATGATCAGGCGGTCGGCGTCGCCGTCGAGCGCGATGCCGAGGTCGGCCTTGTTCTCGACGACAGCGGCGGACAGCGCTTTCGGCGCGGTGGCGCCAAAGCCGGCATTGATGTTGAAACCGTCCGGCGAGGCGCCGATCGAGACGACTTCCGCGCCCAGTTCATGGAAGACGTGCGGGGCGATGTTGTAGGCAGCGCCGTGGGCGCTGTCGACGACGATCTTCAGGCCGCGCAGGTCGAGCTCGTTCGGGAAGGTGCTCTTGCAGAATTCGATGTAGCGGCCTTGCGCGTCACGCAGACGGGTGGCGCGACCGAGCTTGTCCGACGGCACGCAATCCATCGGCTGGTCAAGTGCCTCTTCGATAGCCAGTTCGACGCTGTCGGGAAGCTTGGTGCCGTGCGCGGAAAAGAACTTGATGCCGTTGTCCTGGAAGGGATTGTGCGAGGCCGAGATCACGACGCCGGTCTGCAGGCGCAGCGCACGCGTCAGGTAGGCGATCGCCGGCGTCGGCATCGGGCCGGCCAGCATCACGTCCACGCCGGCGGCGGAAAAGCCCGCTTCCAGGGCCGCTTCGAGCATGTAGCCCGAGATGCGGGTGTCCTTGCCGATCAGGACGGTAGGACGGCTGCCGCTGGCGTAATCCTTGACCAGCACCTTGCCGGCGGCGTAGCCGAGACGCATCACGAAATCGGGGGTGATCGGCGCGACGCCGACCTGACCACGAACGCCATCCGTACCAAAATATTTGCGTGCCATGCTTCTTCTCTTTATTGTAAATTGATCAATTAAACAAGCGCCGCGCGCCAGACTTTCAACGCGTCGACCGTCTCTGCCACATCATGTACCCGCAGGATTTTAGCGCCATGCGCCACAGCAGCCAACGCGCCTGCGATGCTACCAGGCAAGCGCCCTTCGACCGGGCGTCCAGTGACGGCCCCGATCATCGATTTACGCGACAGTCCGATCAGCACCGGCAGGTCCAGTTCCTCTTCGATGCGGGCGGTCGCCCGCAGCAAGGCGTAGTTGTGCTCGACCGTCTTGCCGAAGCCCAGGCCGGGATCGAGGCAGATGCGTTCGCGTTCGATTCCCGCGGCAAGCAGCGCGTCGACACGTTCGCGCAGAAAGTCGATGACCTCGCGCACCACGTCCTGGTAGACGGGCTGGGCCTGCATGTCCTGCGGTGTTCCCTGCATGTGCATGATGCACAGGCCGCAGTCGCTGTCCTTGACGGCCTCGATTGCACCCGGCGCGCGGAAGCCGTTGATGTCGTTGATCATGTCGGCGCCGGCGATGATCGCCTCGCGCATCACCTGCGGCTTGCAGGTATCGACCGAGATCGCCCTGCCGATCTCCTGCAGCGCGTACACGGCCGGCATCACACGGCGCAGCTCCTCTTCGACCGGAACACTGGGCGAGCCGGGCCGGGTCGACTCGCCGCCGATGTCGATCAGGTCGACACCGTCGCGCACCATCTCTTCGGCTTTCGAGATGGCGAATTCGAGCGTGCCGTAGCGGCCGCCGTCGGAAAAGGAATCGGGCGTGACGTTGAGGATGCCCATGACGAGCGGTCGCCCTTCCAGCCTGAAGCTGAAGCGGCCGCATTGCAGCAGTTGACGCATAGAGGTTTGGTAAGGGAAGGTCGAGGAAACGCGATGATGGGAAGCAGTGCGTTATGGGAATTGAGCCCGGTATAAAACATAGCCAGGGACATTACCCGTTAACGAGCAAAAGACATCCCGGAGGATGCCTTTTGCTGGAGCATTGCTACACGATCAAGACGCGTTGACGAATCAGGCCGGTGCGGTGGCGTTGGTGGCAACGCCGCCCGAGCCGCTGTCGCCTGGCGGCGTGCGCTTGGTCAGGATGCCGGCCTTGGGCGGACGTGGTTCCTTGCCCGCCATGATGTCGTTGATCTGCTCGGAATCGATGGTTTCCCACTCGAGCAGGGCCTTCGTCATCATTTCGACCTTCTCGCGGTTTTCCTCGAGCAGGCGGCGCGACAGCGCGTACTGGGTGTCGAGGATGGCGCGGATTTCGGCGTCGACCTTTTGCTGGGTCGCTTCCGAGATGGTCTTGGTAGCGCCGCCGAAGAAGCCTTCGTTCTCGCTGTCCTCGTACACCATCACGCCCATGCTTTCCGACATGCCGAAGCGGGTCACCATCGAGCGCGCCAGCTTGGTGGCACGCGAGAAGTCGTTCGACGCGCCGGTCGACATCTGGCCGACGAAAATCTCCTCGGCGATGCGGCCGCCGAACAGGATCGAGATTTCTTCCAGCATCTTGTCCTTGTAGCCGGACAGGTTGTCGTGTTCAGGCAGCTGCCAGGTCAGGCCGAGGGCGAAGCCGCGCGGCATGATCGTGACCTTGTGCACCGGATCCGCCTTCGGCAGCAGTTTGGCGACGACCGCGTGGCCCGACTCGTGGTAAGCCGTGTTGCGGCGCTCTTCCTCGCGCATGACCATCGACTTGCGCTCCGGGCCCATGTAGATCTTGTCCTTGGCGTCCTCGAAGTCGCCCATCTCGACCAGGCGCTTGTTGCGACGCGCCGCGAACAAGGCCGCTTCGTTGACCAGGTTGGCCAGATCCGCACCCGAGAAGCCGGGGGTGCCGCGGGCCAGGATGTCGGCCTTGACGTCGGCGCCGATCGGCACCTTGCGCATGTGCACGTTCAAGATCTGTTCGCGTCCGCGGATGTCGGGCAGGCCCACCATCACCTGGCGGTCGAAACGGCCCGGACGCAGCAGCGCCTTGTCCAGCACGTCGGCGCGGTTGGTAGCGGCGATCACGATCACGCCCGAGGTGGCTTCGAAGCCGTCCATCTCGACCAGCAGCTGGTTCAGCGTCTGTTCGCGTTCGTCGTTGCCGCCGCCCATGCCGGCGCCGCGGTGACGGCCGACTGCATCGATCTCGTCGATGAAGATGATGCAAGGCGAGTGCTTCTTGGCGTTTTCGAACATGTCGCGCACGCGGGACGCGCCCACGCCGACGAACATCTCGACGAAGTCGGAACCGGAGATCGAGAAGAACGGCACCTTCGCTTCGCCGGCGATGGCACGCGCCAGCAGAGTCTTACCGGTACCTGGAGGGCCCACCATCAGCACGCCGCGCGGAATGCGGCCGCCGAGCTTCTGGAACTTGGTCGGGTCTTTCAGGAAGTCGACGATCTCGCTGACTTCTTCTTTCGCTTCGTCGCAACCGGCGACGTCGGCGAAGGTGACGCTGTTGTTCGTTTCATCGAGCATGCGCGCCTTCGACTTGCCGAAGGAGAACGCCCCGCCCTTGCCGCCGCCCTGCATCTGGCGCATGAAGAAGACCCAGACGCCGATCAGGAGCAGCATCGGGAACCAGGAAATGAAGACCTGCTGCAGGAACGATGGCTCTTCCGGCGGCTTCACGTCGAAGCGCACGCCGTTCTCGCGCAGGTCGCCGATCAGGCCGCGGTCGAGCATGGTGGCGGTGGCGCGTACCTTGGTGTCGTCGGTGCGGGTGGCGGTGATGTTCGCGCCTTCGATCACGACGTCCTTGACGCGGCGCGCTTTCACATCGTCGAGCAGCTCGGAATAAGCGATGGTTTTGCTGCCCCCGGCAGGGCTATGGTTGTCGAACTGCTTGAACAGCATGAACAACAGCAGTGCGACCACCACCCAGATGGCAGATTTGGAAAACATATTATTCACGAAAACTCCTCCGATGCGGATCGCACCAATACCGATTTGAGATTGCCGATTCTACTCGCGATTCTACTCGCAACGAGCGGGCCGTGCCACGCACAGGCCGACATGATGCCATATTGCCACCGTTTATACCTCGACAAGCGCGCGAACGGGCCTGGGAGGACGGTAGAGACGGGGCACCACGCGGTCAATGTGCGGCTGCGGCCTCAAATATCAAGGTCCGTATCGGCATTCGACGCCGATTTGGTTTCGACTGGATTCTTCAGACCGCGGCCGAGCAGGAAAATTTCCGATGATTTGTCGCGGCTTGCTTTTGGCTTGATTTGTTTGACGGTCTTGAACTCGGTACGGAACTTCTCGACGATCTGCGTAAAGCCCATGTCCTTAAAACACTTGACCAACAATGCGCCGGGGGGCTTCAAGTGCATTTGAGAAAACTCAATCGCGAGATCGATCAAATGTTCCATGCGCGCCGCGTCGGCCGTCGGAATCCCGGAGAGATTGGGCGCCATATCCGAGAGCACGAGATCGGCCTTGCGGCCTTCGAGCACCTCTGCGAGTTGGGTCAATACAACATCTTCACGGAAGTCGCCCTGGATGTAATGGACGTCCGCAATGGGCTCCATCGGCAGGATGTCGAGGCCGATGATGGTGCCCTTGATTCCCCCGCCCTCTTTCCCGGCGAGCTTACGGCGCGTGTACTGGGCCCAGCTGCCCGGCGTGCAGCCGAGGTCGACAATAACCTGCCCCGGCTTGATGAGTTTTTCCGCTTCGTCGATTTCTTTGAGCTTGTAGGCGGCGCGGGCGCGGAACCCGTCTTTCTGCGCCTGCTTCACGTAGGGGTCGTTAATATGGTCGTGTAACCAGTTTTGGTTGGATTTGTTCTTGGCCATTCGCGTAGAATACTGCTTTTATAGGTACATCAAAGAATTATTATGCTTACACTTACACCCGGCGAACGTAGCGCCTTGCGTGCGGAAGCCCATGGCCTGAAGCCTGTGGTCATGATCGGCGAATCGGGCCTGACCGAATCCGTCATGAAGGAAATCGCCGGCAGCCTCGATGCGCACGGCCTGATCAAGGTGCGCGTCTTCGGCGACGACCGCGAAGCGCGCGTCGCCATGTACGAACAGATCTGCGGCGAACTCGAGGCCGCCCCCGTCCAGCACATCGGCAAGCTTCTCGTCCTCTACCGTCCGAAAGTCGAAGCAGTCAAGGAACGCAGCAGCAAGGCCGGCAAAGGCATGCGCGAAGTCACCATCGTCAAGGCCAGCGCCAGCGGCACCAAGAAGCCGAGCGTCACCAAGGTCATGATCAAGGGGAACGAGCGCGTCACCGCCGGCGGCAACATCAAGCGCGCCAAACCGCGCCAGGCCAGCACCAAGAAGAATGCACTGAACAAGTGATCAAGAAACCGGAGCGATGTCTCCGGTTTTTTTTCGCCCGCATTTTTGCAGGGCCGCGCAGCTCAGCGGCTCTTCACCACCAGCACGGCCGCCAGCACGCCCTCGATCAGATGAAACAGCTGCGAGACGCCATGCATCACGGCGAACTGCGTCCACAGGGGCGAGGCGCGCACGCCCGCCGGGCCCGCCGCTTCGCGCAGCGCCGCCATGGCCGGCTGCAGGCCGACGAACATCACCAGCGCGCAAGCCAGCATCGCCAGCACCAGGCGGTTCAGGTAGCGCTTGCGCACCGGGTCGAGATCCGGCGAGAAGCGCACCAGCACCAGCATCAGCAGCGCGCAGGCGATGCTGATCCAGGCCAGGCGGCGCAGGAAGCTTCCCACGATGTCGCCTGCCAGTGGCCCGCTGACGATGCCGAACACCGCCGGTGCGGCGATATAGCCGAGCACCCACAAGGCGCCCGCCCACAGGGCGGCCAGCAGCATGCGGGCGGCCGGCAGGCGCCGGCTGAGCGCCGTCATCAGACGTAGCGGACTTCGAGGATTTCGTATTCGCGCGGGCCGGACGGCGCCTGCACTTCGACCACGTCGCCGGCGTACTTGCCGATCAGGGCGCGCGCGATCGGCGAGGTGACCGAGACCTTGTTGAGCTTGATGTCGGCTTCGTCGAGGCCGACGATCTGGTAGCTGACCTTCTGGCCCGATTCCAGGTCTTCCAGATCGACGGTGGACGCGAACACGACGCGACCTTCGGCGTCGAGGGTGGCCGGATCGATGATCTGGGCGGCACTCAGTTTGCCTTCGAGTTCGGCGATGCGGCCTTCGACGAAGGCCTGGCGCTCCTTGGCGGCATCGTATTCGGCGTTCTCCGACAGGTCGCCGTGCGAGCGCGCTTCGGCGATGGCGTCGATGACGATGCGGCGTTCCTTGGTCTTGAGCTGGTGCAGTTCGTCCTTCAGGAGCTGCGCGCCAAATTTCGTCAGTGGTACGGTAGTGTTCATAAATCTCTGCTGATTGAATTCGTGGACGTACCAAGTGAAAACCACAGAGGCGCGCGATTTACAACCGCGCGAGCTCTGTGGTTTGACGGGTACCCGCAGTACTACTTATCTGCGCTTAGTTTAGAGTGTTATGCAGGCCTTGTAAATCGTAGACCCGAATCTCGTCCAGGTGACGCATGCCCTGGATCGCCGCTTCGGCGCCGGCGATCGTCGTGTAGGTCACCACGCGCGCCAGCAGGGCCGAGGTACGGATCGTGCGCGAGTCGCTGATCGCGCTGCGCTTTTCCTCGACCGTGTTGATCACCATTTCGATCTCGTGGTTCTTGATCATGTCCACGACGTGCGGACGGCCTTCGATCACCTTGTTCACCGCCAGCACCGGCAGGCCGGCCGCGGCGATGACCGCCGCGGTGCCCTTGGTCGCGGCCAGCGTGAAGCCCATCGCGACCAGGTCGCGCGCCACCTGCACCGCGCGCGGCTTGTCCGAGGCCTTCACCGACAGAAAGACGCGGCCGCCCGTCGGCAGCTTGATACCGGCGCCGATCTGGGACTTCACGAAAGCTTCGCCGAAGGTCTCGCCCACGCCCATCACTTCGCCGGTCGATTTCATCTCGGGACCGAGGATGGTGTCGACGCCCGGGAATTTCACGAACGGGAACACGGCTTCCTTGACGCTGTAGAACGGCGGCGTCACCTCTTTCGTGATGCCCTGCTCGGCCAGCTTCTGGCCCACCATGCAGCGCGCCGCGACTTTCGCCAGCTGGATGCCGGTCGCCTTCGACACGAACGGCACCGTGCGCGAGGCACGCGGGTTCACTTCGAGCACGAACACGGTGTCGATGATCTTGCCCTCGACTTCCTGCTGCTGGATCGCGAACTGCACGTTCATCAGGCCGACCACGTTCAAGCCCTTTGCCATGAGCGCAGTCTGGCGCTTGAGTTCGTCGATGGTTTCGCTCGAGAGCGAATACGGCGGCAGCGAGCAGGCCGAGTCGCCCGAGTGCACGCCGGCCTGTTCGATGTGTTCCATCACGCCGCCGATGAAGGTCGTCTCGCCGTCCGAGATGCAGTCGACGTCGACTTCGATGGCGTCGTTCAGGAAGCGGTCGAGCAGCACCGGCGAATCGTTCGACACCTTCACCGCTTCGCGCATATAGCGTTCGAGGTCGCGCTGCTCGTGGACGATTTCCATTGCGCGGCCGCCCAGCACGTAGGAAGGACGCACGACCAGCGGGTAACCGATCTCCTGGGCCAGCGCCAGGGCTTCCGGTTCGGTGCGCGCGGTGCGGTTCGGCGGCTGGCGCAAACCCAGATCCTGCAGCAGCTTCTGGAAGCGCTCGCGGTCTTCAGCGGCGTCGATCATGTCGGGCGAGGTGCCCACGATCGGCACGCCGTTCGCTTCCAGATCCAGCGCGAGTTTCAGCGGGGTCTGGCCGCCGTACTGCACGATCACGCCGACCGGCTTTTCCAGGTCGACGATTTCGAGCACGTCTTCCAGGGTCAGCGATTCGAAGTAAAGGCGATCCGAAGTATCGTAGTCGGTCGACACGGTCTCCGGGTTGCAGTTGACCATGATGGTCTCGTAGCCGTCTTCGCGCATGGCGAGGGCCGCATGGACGCAGCAGTAGTCGAACTCGATGCCCTGGCCGATGCGGTTCGGACCGCCGCCCAGCACCATGATCTTCTTCTTGTCGGTCGGCGCGGCCTCGCATTCCTCGTCATAGGTCGAGTACATGTAGGCGGTATTCGTCGAGAACTCGGCGGCGCAGGTGTCGACACGCTTGTACACGGGACGGATGCCCAGCGCGTGACGGCGCTCGCGCACCGCGGCCTGCGTGGTGTGCATCAGGAAGGCCATGCGCGCGTCCGAGAAGCCCTTCTGCTTCAACTTGTACAGCGTCGGCTTGTCCAGGCTTTCCAGCTTCTGGTGATCGAGCCACAGCTCGATGTCGACGATTTCCTTGATCTGGATGAGGAACCAGGGATCGATCTTGGTGAGCTGGTGAACTTCTTCCAGCGTGAAGCCCTGGGCGAACGCGTCGCCCACGTACCAGATGCGTTCCGGGCCAGGCTCGCCCAGTTCTTCTTCGATGACTTCGCGGTCGCGCGTCATTTCGTTGAGGCCGTCCACGCCCACTTCCAGGCCGCGCAGCGCCTTCTGGAAGGACTCCTGGAAGGTGCGGCCCATGGCCATCACTTCGCCCACCGATTTCATCTGGGTGGTCAGGTGCTTGTCCGCCGCCGGGAATTTTTCGAAGGCGAAGCGCGGGATCTTGGTGACGACGTAGTCGATCGAAGGTTCGAACGAGGCCGGGGTCGCGCCGCCGGTGATCTCGTTGCGCAGCTCATCAAGAGTAAAACCAACAGCCAGCTTGGCCGCCACTTTCGCGATCGGGAAGCCGGTCGCTTTCGAGGCCAGCGCCGACGAACGCGACACGCGCGGGTTCATCTCGATGACGATCATGCGCCCGTCCTGCGGGTTGATCGCGAACTGCACGTTCGATCCGCCGGTGTCGACGCCGATCTCGCGCAGCACCGCGATCGAGGCGTTGCGCATGATCTGGTATTCCTTGTCCGTCAGCGTCTGCGCCGGCGCGACCGTGATCGAGTCGCCCGTGTGCACGCCCATCGGATCGAGGTTTTCGATCGAGCAGATGATGATGCAGTTGTCGGCCTTGTCGCGCACGACTTCCATCTCGTACTCTTTCCAGCCCAGCAGCGATTCTTCGATCAGCAGCTCGTTGGTCGGCGAAGCTTCCAGGCCGCGCTTGCAGATGGTCTCGAATTCTTCTTCGTTGTAGGCGATGCCGCCGCCGGTGCCGCCCATCGTGAAGGACGGACGGATGATGGTCGGGAAGCCCAGCTCGCGCTGCACGGCGCGCGCCTCGTCCATCGAGTGCGCCACGCCCGAGCGTGCCGAACCGAGGCCGATCTTGGTCATCGCATCCTTGAACTTGGAGCGGTCCTCGGCCTTGTCGATCGCTTCCGGCGAGGCGCCGATCAGCTCGACCTTGTACTTGTCGAGGATGCCGTGGCGGTGCAGGTCGAGCGCGCAGTTCAGCGCGGTCTGGCCGCCCATGGTCGGCAGGATCGCGTCCGGGCGCTCCTTGTCGATGATGCGCTCGACGACTTTCCAGGTGATCGGCTCGATATAGGTGACGTCCGCCATTTCCGGGTCGGTCATGATGGTCGCCGGATTGCTGTTGACGAGGATGACCTTGTAGCCTTCGTCGCGCAGGGCTTTACACGCCTGCGCACCGGAGTAATCGAATTCGGCCGCCTGGCCGATGATGATCGGGCCGGCGCCGATGATCAGGATGCTTTTGATATCACTACGCTTAGGCATTTATTTCTTCTCCTGGGCTTGCATCAGGCCGATGAAGCGGTCAAACAGATAGGCGACGTCGGTCGGGCCGGGCGAGGCTTCCGGGTGGCCCTGGAAGCAGAAGGCCGGCTTGTCGGTGCGGGCGAAGCCTTGCAGCGAACCGTCGAACAGCGAGACGTGGGTGACGCGGCAGTTCTCGGGCAGCGTCTCCGGGTCGACCGCGAAGCCGTGGTTCTGCGAGGTGATCAAGACCTTCTTCGAATCGAGATCCTGCACCGGGTGGTTGGCGCCGTGGTGGCCGAACTTCATCTTCAGCGTCTTCGCGCCCGAAGCCAATGCCATGATCTGGTGGCCGAGGCAGATGCCGAAGGTCGGGATGCCCTGCTCGATCAGCTCGGCCGTGGCCTTGATCGCGTAGTCGCACGGTTCCGGGTCGCCCGGGCCGTTGGCCAGGAAGATGCCGTCCGGGTTCAGCGCGAGCGCGTCCTGGGCCGTCGATTGGGCCGGCAGCACGGTGACCTTGCAGCCGCGTTCGGCCAGCATGCGCAGGATGTTGCGCTTGACGCCGTAGTCGAAGGCGACGACGTGGTACTGGGGATTGTCCTGCTTGCCGAAGCCCTGGCCGAGCTTCCACTCGGTCTCGGTGAAGACGTAGGGCTCCTTCACCGACACGACCTTGGCCAGATCCATGCCCGCCAGGCCCGGGAAGGAGCGCGCCAGCTCCAGCGCCTGCGCCTCCGATGGCTGGTTGCCTTGCGTACCGGTCAGGATGGCGCCGCCCTGGGCGCCCTTTTCGCGCAGCAGGCGGGTCAGCTTGCGGGTATCGATGCCGGAAATGGCGACGACGTTCTCGGCCTTGAGGTAGTCCGACAGCGATTGGGTGGAGCGGAAGTTCGATGCCAGCAGCGGCAGGTCGCGGATGATCAGGCCTGCGGCGTGGACTTTGGTCGCTTCGACGTCGGCGCCGTTGACGCCGTAGTTGCCGATGTGCGGGTACGTCAGGGTGACGATCTGACGCGAGTAGCTGGGGTCGGTCAGGATTTCCTGGTAGCCGGTAATGGCGGTGTTGAACACCACTTCACCGGTCGTGTGGCCGGCGGCACCAATGGAAACACCTCGAAAGATCGTTCCGTCTGCGAGGGCCAGGATGGCCGGGACGGCAGGGCCAGAAAAAAATGGCGGCAAGGGTAACTCCCAATAAAGTTACCGTAGCTGCGCCACGTCAGACCGGCATCCAAAACCTGCGGACGCGTTAAGCGTTCATAGGGTGGAAGTCGCTTTTGAATGAGGAATGGAGGGTAGGCGCTACGGCAAGTAAGTGAATGGCTAAACCTCTCAATTATAGCGCGGATTCAGCTATGCGGCAATGCACCATCGGGGCGATGCGGCCAATTTACCTTACCGATGAGCTGTATTGCCCGCACCTGGATCGCGGCGGCGCCGAACATCATACGACGGTTGAACGCGTGGACGGCGCACGCACCGGAGGCCTTCTGGCCGCCGGCGACGCCGTCCACCCGCCGCGCTACACGCCCAACGCGGCAATTCCCGCCTTGGCGATCTGCGCATCCTCGTTCGACTTCACGCCCGACACGCCGACCGCGCCGATCACGTGGCCGTCGACGATCACGGGCACGCCGCCCTCGAGCATGCCTTCGATCGTCGGCGCCGACAGGAAGGACACGCGCCCGCCGTTGATCACGTCTTCATACACCTTCGATTCGCGCCGGCCCAGCGCGGCGGTATGGGCCTTGGCCGGGGCGATGTGCGCCGACACCGGCGGCGCGCCGTCCAGGCGCTGCAGCCACAGCAGGTGGCCGCCGTCGTCGACGATGGCGAAGGTCACCGCCCAGTTGTTGGCGAGCGCTTCGGCTTCGGCGCCGGCGGCGATCTTCTTGACGTCTTTCAGGGTCAGCATCGGTTTGGTTTTCATGGAGTCTCCGTTGGTTGTTATGGTCGTTGCTTGGCCGCGAGCTTCGCTTTAATCTGCGGCATGACGGCGGCCGCGGCCTGCTCGCCGGCGAGGATCGCCAGGTTGCGGCCGTTGAAATCGGCGCTGCCCATCTTGCCCAGCGCAGGCGTGATGACGACGTCGGCTTCCTTCAGCTCGAAATGGTTCAGGCGCTGGCCCATGATGCTGAAGGTCTGCATCAGCACGTCGAGCGAGCTGACGGTGGCTTGGGTGTCGGCCTGGGTCGAGATATTGACCGCGATGACGAAGTCGGCGCCCATCTTCTCGCGCGTGAATTTCACCGGAACCGGCGCCACCAGGCCGCCGTCGACATAGGTCTTGTTGCCGATCTTGACCGGCTGGAAGACGCTCGGCACGGCCGACGAAGCGCGCACGGCCATGCCGGTATTGCCCTTGTCGAACATGACGGCTTCGCCCGTCTTGAGGTCGGTGACGACGGCGCCGAAGCGCTTCGGCAGCTTTTCCATCGGCCGGTTGCCGACCGCCTTGTTGACGTAGTTCTGCAGCGCCTCGCCTTTCAAGAGGCCCGGGCTGCTGGAAAACAGCGGCATGGCCCAGTCCGAGATCGTGGCTTCGTCCATGTCCATCGCGATCTTCTGCAGCGCGAAGCCGGTGTAGCCCGCCGCGTAGAGCGCGCCGACCACCGAGCCGGCGCTGGTGCCGACCACGATCTCGGCATGGATGCCTTGCGCCTCGAGCGCCTTGATCACGCCGATATGGGCGAAGCCGCGCGCGGCGCCGCCGCCGAGGGCAAGGCCGATCTTGATTTTCTTGGGCGGCGCGGGCGGGGCCTGCACCGCGACGGGAGCGGGCGGCGGCGGCGGAGTGCTGCCGCAGGCGGTCAGCAGCAAGGCGCCGAGGGCGATGAGGGAGGTACGTCGAGCGAGCATATGCGGGGGGGGGGCGAGAAGGACAATTCTCGATTGTACCGCGCAATGTCGGGCTTGTAGGGTGGGCATGCCCACGCGTTCATGCATGTGCATGCCGCACATCGTCCGTGAACCGCGGCCGCCGTAAACAGGTTTGGCACCGCGACAGCTCGTATGCATCACGCGGGCATGCCCGCCCTACGTCATCGAGGTATTCGGCAGCGATGCAATAAACGTACTCCCCTCCCCCGGCGTCGAACTGATCTTCAAGCGCCCGCCATGCCGCAGCAGCACGTGCTTGACGATCGCCAGCCCGAGCCCCGTGCCCTGCGTCTCGCGCGAGCGGCTCTTGTCGACGCGGTAGAAGCGTTCCGTCAGGCGCGAGATGTGCTGCGGGTCGATGCCGATGCCGCAGTCGGCCACGGCGAACTGCAGGTCGTCCGCGCCGCGCTTCCACGACAGCGCGATGCAGCCGCCCTGCGGCGAATAGCGCACCGCGTTCGAGGCCAGGTTGGCAAAGGCACTGCGCAGCTCTTCCATGCTGCCCATGATGTCCGGCCCGTCGATCTCGACCGTGATCTCGTGCCGTCCGCCCGAGAGCGCACGCGCTTCCAGCGCCACCGATTCCACCAGCGCCGCCACGTCGACGCGCTCGCGCCGCAGCGGGAATTCGTCGGACTCCAGACGCGACAGCGTCAGCATGTCCTCGATCAGGCGCTGCATGCGCTGGCCCTGCTCGGTCATCAGTTTCAGGTGCGCGGTGCGGGTGGCGGTGTCCAGGCCTGGATCGGACATGGCGATCTCGAGGAAGCCGACGATCACCGTCAGTGGCGTGCGCAGTTCGTGCGAGGCGTTGGCGATGAAGTCGCGCCGCATGGCCTCGATGCGCTCGGTGTCGGTGGCGTCGTGGGTGACGAGGATCTGGCGCCGGTTCTCGAAGGGGATGATGCGGCATTCGATCTTGCGGCCGCGGAAGCTCAGCGTCAGCGGCTGCTCGTAGCGACCGAGGATGATGTAGTCGATGAAGTCGGGATGGCGCACCAGGTTGGTCACGCGCAGGCCCTTGTCGCGTTCGATGGTCAGGCCCAGGTGGCGCTCGGCCGCCGGGTTGCACCATTCCAGGAACAAGACGTCGTCCATGATGGCCACGCCTTCGGGCAGCAGGTGCATGGCCTGGCGGAAGCGCGCCAGCCATTCGGCCAGTTCCTGCTGGTTGCGCTCGTCCTCGCGGCGCAGGCGGTACAGGCGCGCGAAGACGTCCGTCCAGGCGCCCCAGCCGTCGGGCAGGCGTCCGCTTTGCGGGTCGTTCAGCCATTCGCCCAGCTGGTGCAGGTAGGAGAGCTGAACAAACAGCGCGGCGACCGCGCCCGCCAGCGCGATGGCCAGGCCGGCGATCGGCCCGGCCATCCACCAGACGACGCCGCCAACAATGAACACGGTGCCCAGGCGCAGCAGCGCCGGTACCCAGAACAGCAGTTTGGGATTCATCTCGCCTTCGATGGTGTGATTATTTTTCGGAGAGCATGTAGCCGACGCTGCGTACCGTGCGGATCAGTCCTTCCGCGCCCTTCAGGGCCTTGCGCAGGCGCAGTACGTGGACGTCGACCGTTCGCTCCTCGATGACGGCGTGGTCGCCCCACACCTTGTCGAGCAGCTGGGCGCGCGAGAACACGCGCTCGCGGTGCGCCAGCAGGAATTTCAGCAGCTTGTATTCGGCATTGCCGATGTCGATGCCCTGCCCCTCGATCGTCACCGTGCAGCTGGCTGGGTCGAGCACCACGCTGCCGGCGCGCAGGGGCGCCTCGGCCAGGTGCGGGCTTTTCCGGCGCAGCAGCGCGCGCGAGCGGGCCAGCAGTTCGCGCGGCGAGAAGGGCTTGGTGACGTAATCGTCGGCGCCCGTGTTCAGGCCGGCGAGCTTGTCTTCTTCCATGCTCTTCGCGGTCAGCATGATGACCGGGATGTCCTGGAAATCGCGATCCGCGCGCAGCCGCGCCAGGAGGCGCAGGCCGCTCTGGTCGGGCAGCATCCAGTCGAGCAGCAGCAGGTCGGGCTTGCCGTGGCGGATGCTGTCCCAGGCGGCGGCGGTGGTGCCG
Organism: Massilia sp. Leaf139; assembly: GCF_001424165.1. Classification (GTDB taxonomy): domain Bacteria; phylum Pseudomonadota; class Gammaproteobacteria; order Burkholderiales; family Burkholderiaceae_D; genus Telluria. Next base: position 382,908 of record NZ_LMOJ01000022.1, on the reverse strand, counting down.
ACCGAGGCGATGTTCCAGCCGGCTTCGCGCAGCGAGTAGCTCACCAGTTCGACGATGGCCGGCTCGTCCTCGACCACCAGTACGCTCGTGTTGTGCATCGGGATCAGCCTTCCTGCGCCACGGGTTTGCCGCTGTGACGAATGTCGCGGCCCTCGACCACATAGATCACGTATTCCGCGATGTTCTTCGCGTGGTCGCCGATGCGCTCGATCGCCTTGGCCACCCACAGCGTGTCCAGCGCCGAGGAGATCGTACGCGGGTCTTCCATCATGAAGGTGATCAGGTTGCGCAGGATGGTGCGGAATTCGTGGTCGATCACTTCGTCGCCGGCGATGATCGCCAGCGCCTGCTTGCCGTCGAGGCGCGCAAAGGCGTCGAGCGCGTCGTGCAGCAGGTCGGCCGTACCCTTGCCGATGGAGCGGATGATGTCGTAGTGGGCGAAGCCCGTCACGCCGCGCTCGTGCAGGCTCTTGGCGGTACGCGCGATCTTGCTCGCTTCGTCGCCGATGCGTTCCAGGTCGGTGATGACCTTGATCGTCGCCATCACGGTGCGCAGGTCGTTCGCGGCCGGCTGGCGCTTGACGATCAGGTGGCTGCAGGCGTCGTCGAGCGACACCTCGAGCTGGTTGACCGCATGGTCGTCGGCCATCACCTTCTCGGCCTTGGCCGAGTCCCCGACGCGGAAGCAGTTCAGCGCCTCCTCGAACTGGGTTTCCACCATGCCGCCCATCAGCAGCACCTTGGAACGAATGCCTTCCAGCTCCTGGTCGTACTGCTTCGATGAATGCTCGCCGATCATAATGCTGCTCTCCTAATCTGGTTCTGTTTATCGAGGCTCGGCGCTTTAACCGAAACGGCCCGTGATGTAGTCCTGCGTCTCTTTGCGTGCCGGGTTCATGAACAGCTGGTCGGTCTCGCCGAACTCCACCAGTTCGCCCAGGTACATGTAGGCAGTGTAATCGGAGCAGCGCGCGGCCTGCTGCATGTTGTGGGTCACGATCGTGATCGTGTAGTCCTGTTTCAGTTCGCTGATCAGTTCCTCGATCTTGGCCGTCGAAATCGGATCGAGCGCGGAGGTCGGCTCGTCGAGCAGCAGCACGTCCGGCTTGACCGCCACGCCACGCGCGATGCACAGGCGCTGCTGCTGCCCGCCCGAGAGCGACAGGCCGCTCTTGTTCAGCTTGTCCTTGGCCTCTTCCCACAGCGCCGCCTTTTTCAAGGCCCACTCCACGCGCTCGTCCATCTCGCCTTTCGACAGGTTTTCGTAGAGGCGCACGCCGAAGGCGATGTTGTCGTAGATCGACATCGGAAACGGGGTCGGCTTCTGGAACACCATGCCGATCTTCGCACGCAGCATGTTGACGTCGACGCCGGGCTCGAGGATGTTGCGTCCGCGGTACTGGATCGAACCCTCGGCGCGCTGGCCCGGATACAGGTCGTACATGCGGTTCAGCGTGCGCAGCAGGGTCGACTTGCCGCAGCCGGAAGGGCCGATAAAGGCCGTCACCTGCTTCTCGTGGATGTCGAGCGTGACGTTCTTCAGGCTCTGCGTTTTACCGTAGTAGAAATCCAGGCCGGAGATCTCGATGGTCTTGTTCTTCGGTGCGGCCGCGGCCGGGGTCGGGGTTGCCATAGCTTGGTTCATGTTTATCATGGTCGGGATTAGCGCGGGGTCTTCTGCGTGAAGACGGTACGCGACAGGATGTTCAGGAACAGCACGGTGAGGGTCACCAGCAGGGCGCCGCCCCAGGCCAGCGAGCGCCAGTCGTCGTAGGGGCTCATCGCGAACTTGTAGATCACCGACGGCAGGTTGGCCAGCGGCGCATTCATGTCGGTGCTGAAGAACTGGTTGTCGAGCGCGGTGAACAGCAGTGGCGCGGTCTCGCCCGAGATGCGGGCCAGGGCCAGCAGCACGCCGGTGATGATGCCGGCCTTGACGGCGCGCAGGCGCACCAGCATCGCCACCTTCCAGCGCGGCGCACCCAGCGCGAATGCGGCTTCCAGCAGGCTGTTGGGCACCAGGCGCAGCATGTTGTCGGTGGTGCGCACGACCACCGGCACGGCGATCAGGGTCAGCGCGATAGTGCCGGCGTAACCCGAGAAGTGCTGCACCTTGGCCACATAGAGAGCGTAGACAAAGAGGCCGATCACGATCGACGGCGCCGACAGCATGATGTCGGTGACGAAGCGCGTGATCTGGCCGAAGCGGTTGCGGTCGCCGTATTCGGCGAGGTAGATGCCGGCCAGGATGCCGATCGGGGTGCTGACCAGGGTCGACAGGCCGACCATCATCAGGCTGCCGACGATGGCATTGCGCAGGCCGCCGCCCTCGCCGCCCGGCGCCGGGGTGTCGCCGGTGAAGAGCGAGGCCGACAGCGCGCCGAAGCCATTGACCAGCAGCGTCCACAGGATCCAGGCCAGGAAGGCCAGGCCAATGCCCATCGCGATGACGGACAGCACGATGCCAACGCGGTGCGCCAGCAGGCGCTTGCGGTAGACAGGATTCGCGGTATTCATTATTTCGTCCCTTCCTTGCGGGACATCCCCGCCAACATCAGTTTCGCGGCCGACAGCACGACGAATGTAATACCGAACAGGATCAGTGCCAGCGCGAACAGCGAGGACACGTGCAGCGGCGAGGCCGCTTCCGCGAATTCGTTGGCCAGGGTCGAGGAGATCGAATTGCCCGGATTGAAGAGCGAGGCCGAGAGCTTGTGGGCGTTACCGATGACGAAGGTCACCGCCATCGTTTCGCCCAGCGCGCGGCCCAGGCCCAGCATCACGCCGCCGACCACGCCGTTGCGGGTATATGGCAGCACCACCTTGCGCACCACTTCCCACTTGGTGCAGCCCAGGCCGTAAGCCGATTCCTTCAGCACCGCCGGCACGATCTCGAACACGTCGCGCATCACCGAGGAGATGAAAGGGATGATCATCACGGCCAGGATCAGGCCGGCCGTCAGGATGCCGATGCCCATGGTCGGGCCCTGGAACAGCTGGCCGATGACGGGCAGCTGGCCGACCGTCTCCTTGAGGAAGGGCTGGACGTGATCGGCGAACAGCGGCGCGAACACGAACAGGCCCCACATGCCGTAGATGATCGACGGTACGCCGGCCAGCAGCTCGACCGCCGTGCCCATCGGGCGCTTGAGCCAGGCCGGGCAGATCTCGGTCAGGAACAGGGCGATGCCGAAGCTGATCGGGAAGGCGACCAGCAGCGCGATCAGCGAGGTGGCGAGCGTGCCCCAGATCGCGATCATGGCGCCGAACTTGTCGTCGACCGGATCCCATTCGACGGTGGTGATGAAGGCGGGGCCGAATTCCTTGAACGCGGGCGCCGCGCCGATCGCCAGCGAGACGATGATGCCGACCAGGGCCAGCAGCACGCTGGCCGCGAACAGCAGAGTGATCTTATGGAAGAGGAAGTCCTGGATGCGCTGGTTGCGCATGGTCTTGCGCAGGGCGGCGTACTGGTGGTCGACGCTGCCGGAGTGCGTCTCGGCCGATTTGTCGATGGCGACGGGAGGATGTGCGCTCATGTAGTGTTCTTATGTGTGTGCTGCGAGAAAGCCGCCGCGAACGGATTAGCGGGCGGCTTCCGGTTTCTTACCAGATCGCCTTGCCGGCGGCGTCCTTCAGGTTCGCGCGCCAGGCGTCCTGCACCAGCTTGGTGACGGCGTCGGGCATCGGCACATAGTCCAGCTCGGCCGCGGCGGCGTCGCCGTTCTTGTAGGCCCAGTCGAAGAACTTCAGCACTTCCTGACCCTTGGCGGCATTCGCCTGCGACTTGTGCAGCAGGATGTAGGATGCGCCCGTGATGGGCCAGCTGGCCTTGCCCGGCTGGTTGGTCAGCACCACGGCGAAGCCGGGGGCCTTGGCCCAGTCGGCGCTGGCGGCGGCGGCCTTGAAGTGCTCGTCGTCCGGCTGCAGGTAGACGCCGTCGCGGTTCTGCAGCTGGGTGTGCGACATCTTGTTCTTCTTGGCGTAGGCCCATTCCACGTAGCCGATGCCGCCCTTGATGCGCTGCACGTTGGCGGCCACGCCCTCGTTGCCCTTGCCGCCCACGCCCGTCGCCCATTTCACCGCGGTGCCGGCGCCGACCTTCAGCTTCCAGTCGGGGTTGGTCTTCGACAGGTAATCGGTGAACAGGAAGGTGGTACCCGAGCTGTCGGCGCGGTGCACGACGGTGATCTCGTCGTCCGGCAGTTTCACGCCCGGGTTCAGCGCGGCGATCGGCTGGGCGTTCCACTTGGTGATCTTGCCGAGGAAGATATCGGCCAGCACGGCGCCCGTCAGCTTGACCTGGCCTGGTGTCACGCCCGGCAGGTTAATGACCGGCACCACGCCCCCCATCACGGCCGGGAACTGGAACAGGCCCGCTTCAGTCAGTTCGGTGGCGGCGAGCGGCATGTCGGACGCGCCGAAGTCGACCGTTTTCGCCTTGATCTGCTTGATGCCGGCGCCCGAACCGACCGACTGGTAGTTCAGCCCGTTGCCGCTGGCGGCCTTGTACATCTCCGCCCATTTGGCGTAGATCGGATACGGGAAGGTGGCGCCGGCGCCGGTGATGTTCACGGCCTGGGCGGCGGTGGCGGCGAAGGTGGCGGCGGCAAGCGTGATCGAGAGGAGCAAGGGCTTCATACGCATGTCAGTTTCCTTATCAGTGTGTCCGGTGCGTGCGGCGCGGGTTGCGCCTTTGTAATGCTGCGCAGTCTAGCGGTCGAATATGACAAGTTCATGACATCGCAAAGCCACCCCTGTCGTCGAGCTGCCGGGCACCCCATCCATACGAGGTGTCATCGAATTGATGACATGCCTGCGGCGGAGGTCATCGACTAGATGACACGCAAGTATTCCTGTCATATTTCCCGTGACATGGGCAGCTTGCACTGCGCGATTCCTGGTCATACCGGCGTAATAGTGCCGTGTCCCGATGCCGGCTGTCACACAATTGATACATATGTCAAGAAGGCGAGAACAGACGATGCCAGCAGCATCCCTGCCCGGGGCGCGCTAAACAGGGCCGGGCGCGGCGCCGAAAATATTCATACGGGCAGCTCTTGTAAATACACCGCAGACTGCTATGCTCAAGGTGTAGTCTTTGCATGGAGGGATGCTGAAGAGCGTTGGCAGCTATGTTTAATATGTTTGTGTTTGCTATTCTATCGGGCATGGTTGGCCTGATCGCCTATGAGATTTTCCAGGAGATCGGTGGCAGCTCGGAAGCCCTGCACGACCACTATCACGAATAGTGCCCAACCCGCTTGCGGGACAAGTGAAGAGCGGCGAGGCCCAGCGGGCGCTCGCCGCTTCGCTTTCATGGGCTGGCGTTACGCGCATCATGCGCCGTCCACGCCCGATGTGTCCGCAACCGAGGCCGTAGCGTGGACGGCTCCGCCGTCCACGCGCGCTGCGTCCGCCGCCTAGCGCAGGAAGCGCGACAGCGCCGTCATCGCGCCGAGATCCAGGTTCAGGAATTGCAGGCCGACCTTGAATTCGCCATTGCTGAGGATGCAGTACTGGGTGCGCGCCTTGGCGTGGATGGGCACGAGCTTGCCCTCGACCAGCAGGTCGAAGCGCAGTTGCACGCCCTGCCCGGCCGCCACCGGCTGCGCCAGGTTGACGCTGACGCCGTTGGCGCTGAGGTCGGTCGTGCGCCCCATGACCGGAGGCGTGCCCTCCAGCGCGAGCATGATGCGGGTTTTGAGGATCTTGCGCGGCGACTGCCTTTGTTCAGCTTGCACGGTGGGGCCAGGGTTGAAAAGTTCAGGCCGCAATTATATGCAAGATAGCTAAAGCTGGTGGCGCTCAGTCGAGCTCGCGCAGTTTGGTGAACGCCTGGTCGATCCGTTCGACCGCGATGATGTTCATCCCCTCGATCTTCCCCTTCGGCGTATTCCCCTTCGGGATCAGCGCGATCGAAAAGCCCAGCTTGGCCGCTTCCTTAAGACGTTCCTGGCCGCGCGGCGCCGGGCGGATCTCGCCGGCCAGGCCCACTTCCCCGAACACCACCAGCCCGCGCGGCAGCGCCTTGTTGCGCATCGAGGAATTGATCGCCAGGAGCACCGCGAGGTCGGCCGCCGGTTCGGCAATCTTGACGCCGCCGACCGCGTTGATGAACACGTCCTGGTCGAAGGCGGCAATGCCCGCGTGCCGGTGCAGCACAGCCAGCAGCATGGCCAAGCGGTTCTGCTCCAGGCCGACCGACAGGCGGCGCGCGTTCGGCAGGTGGCTGGCGTCGACCAGGGCCTGGATCTCGACCAGGAGCGGGCGCGTGCCTTCCTGGGTCACCATGACGCAGGAGCCGGGCACCTGGTTGTCGTGCTGGGACAGGAACAGCGCCGAGGGATTCGAGACGCCCTTTAGGCCCTTTTCCGTCATCGCGAACACGCCCAGTTCGTTCACCGCGCCGAAGCGGTTCTTGATGGCGCGCACCAGGCGGAAGCTCGACTGGGTATCGCCTTCGAAATACAGCACGGTGTCGACGATGTGCTCGAGCACGCGCGGGCCGGCCAGCGCGCCCTCTTTCGTCACGTGGCCGACCAGGATGATGGTCACGCCGGTCTGCTTGGCCACGCGCGTCAGTTGCGCCGCGCATTCCCGCACCTGCGACACCGAACCCGGCGCGGCCGTGAGCGCGTCCGAATACAGGGTCTGGATCGAGTCGATCACCGCCACTTCCGGCTTCAAATCCGCCAGCGTGCCGAGGATTTTCTCGAGCTGGATCTCGGCCTGCAGTTTGAGGTCTTTCGCTTCGACCTGCAGGCGGCGCGCGCGCAGCGCGATCTGGGCGCCGGACTCCTCGCCGCTCACATATAAAGTGCTGCGGGTGGCGGCGAGGTTCGCCAGCGCCTGCAGCAGCAGGGTCGACTTGCCGATGCCGGGATCGCCGCCGATCAGCACCACGCCCCCCGCGACCAGGCCGCCGCCCAGCACCCGGTCGAATTCCTCGATGCCGGTGCCGAAGCGCGGCACGTCGACGGCCTCGATGTCGGCCAGCGACAGCACCGGGGCCGTCTGCGCCAGCGCCTTGTGGTTGACCGTCTGCGACATGCGGTTGACGCCGCCCGTGTCGACGGTCTGCTCGACCATCGTGTTCCAGGCCTTGCAGTCGGCGCACTGGCCCGTCCAGCGGCTGGTGACGCTGCCGCATTCGCTGCAGACGAACTGGGTTTTAGCCTTAGCCATGGGTTCCTAACCGTCCTTCCGTAACGCGTACGCGCGGCGCGAGTGCGCACATCAATTCGTACCCGATGGTACCGGACATGGTGGCGACTTCGTCGATCGGCAAGCCGTCGCCCCACAAAGTCACCTTGCTGCCCACGCGCGCATTCGGGATCGGCGTCAGGTCGACCGTCATCATGTCCATCGAGACGCGCCCGATGACCGAGGTGCGCACGCCGTCGACGATCACCGGCGTGCCGTGCGGCGCGTGGCGCGGATAGCCGTCGGCATAGCCGCAGGCGACGACGCCGACCTGCATCGGCCCGGGCGCCTCGAAACGGCTGCCGTAGCCGACGGTGTCTCCGGCCGCCAGCTGCTGGATGGCGATGATCTCGGAGCTCAGGGTCATGGTCGGGCGCAGGCCGAAGTCGTGCGCGGTGCGGCCGCCGCCGGGCGTGCCGCCGTAGAGCATGATGCCGGGACGTACCCAGTCGTTCTGCAATTCGGCCTGCAGCACCGCCTGGTGCAGCACGCCGCCCGAATTGGACAGGCTGCGTTCGCCCTCGAGACCTTCGGCGCCCTGCTGGAAGCGCTCCACCTGCTCGGTCACGGCCAGGCGCGGATGCTCGAGTTCGTCGGCATTGGCGAAGTGGGTCATCAGGGTGATGTTGCGGATGCCGGGAATCGCGCGCAGGCGTTTGTAGGCGGCCGCGTATTCCTCGGGCTTGAAGCCGAGCCGGTTCATCCCCGTGTTCATTTTCAGGTGGACGTCGATCGGCCGGTAGAGCTGGGTGTATTCGAGAATCTTGATCTGCTCGAGGCAGTGCACGGTGCTGTTGATATTGTGCTCGGCCAGCAGGGCCACGTCGCCCGCGTCGAAGATCCCTTCGAGCAGCAGGATCGGCTTGATCCAGCCCAGTTCGCGCAGGCGCAGCGCGTTTTCCGTTTCGATCAGCGCCAGTCCGTCGGCCAGTGCGAAGCCTTTCATGCCGCGCTCGAGGCCGTGGCCATAGGCGTTGGCCTTGACGACGGCCCAGACTTTGGCCTCCGGCGCACAGCTGCGTGCGCGGGCAAGGTTATGCTGCATCGAATCGAGGTGGATGGTGGCGCAGAGCGGGCGTGGCATGGGGCGTGATCTGGAAAAAAGCGTTTAGGTGAAGGGTTCTATTTTACTGGATGGGCAGGCTTCCCGCCCGTCCGCTTCTTTGGCATGCCGTTCTTTCATGGTATAAAGCAACTCACTTACGTTTTCTGACCCACTCCGAATGAATCGTGGTTTCTACACCATTATGGCGGCGCAGTTTTTCTCGTCGCTGGCAGACAATGCGCTGCTCTTTGTCGCCATTGACATTCTGGTGTCGATGAACGCGCCGGCGTCGCTGACGCCGCTGCTCAAGCTTTCATTCGTCCTGTTCTACGTGCTGCTGGCCGCCTTTGTCGGCGCCTTCGCCGATTCGCTCCCGAAGGGGCGCGTCATGTTCATCGCCAACCTGATCAAGGTGTTCGGCTGCGGCCTGATGTTCCTGACCGTGCACCCGCTGCTGGCCTATGCCGTGGTCGGCTTCGGCGCAGCCGTGTATTCGCCGGCCAAGTACGGCATCCTGACCGAACTGCTGCCGCCGGAAAAGCTCGTCGCCGCCAATGGCTGGATCGAGGGCCTGACCGTGATGTCGATCATCTTCGGCACCGTGATGGGCGGCGCGCTGGTCAGCGCCAAGGGCTCGGCCCTGCTGCTCGGCGTCGACTTCCCCCTCATCGAGACGGGCATCGACACCACCAGCGAGGCGGCGATGGCCGTCGTGGCCGGCATCTACGTGCTGGCCACCCTGTTCAACCTGCGCATCCCGGACACCGGCGCCCGCTACGAGCACCAGGAACGCAATCCGGCCAAGCTGATCGCCGACTTCGCCAACTGCTCGGCCACGCTCTGGAAAGACAAGCTGGGCCAGATCTCGCTGGCCGTCACCACCCTGTTCTGGGGCGCCGGCGCGACCCTGCAGCTGATCGTGCTGAAATGGGCCGAGCGCTCGCTGAACATGCCGCTCGATAAAGCCACGAGCCTGATCGGCGTGGTTGCCATCGGCGTGGCGGTCGGCGCGGCGCTGGCGGCGAAAATCATCCCGCTGCGCAAATCGCTGACCGTCATCCCGATGGGCGTCTTCATGGGCCTGGTCGTCACCGTGATGGTATTCGTCCACGAGGTCATCATCGCCTACCCGCTCCTGGCGCTGATCGGCTTCCTGTCGGGCTTCTTCGTCGTGCCGATGAACGCGCTGCTGCAGCACCGCGGCCACGTCCTGATGAGCGCCGGCCACTCGATCGCGGTGCAGAACTTCAACGAGAACCTGTCGATCCTGACCATGCTGGCGCTGTACGCGATCATGATCACACTGAACCTGGATCTGAACATCATCATCGTGCTGTTCGGGCTGTCGATCGCGGGGATTACCTACCTCATCATGCGCAAGCACCAGCGCAATCAGGCGCAGCATGATTCGCTGGCCTTGATTGGCGAGCACAAACATTAATCCTGGGGTGGGCACGGGTGCCCAACCCAGCTTACACCACCACCCGCCATGCAAATAATGTTTGTAATTATTTAATAATTACCAAACAATATTTCGCATATTGTCCTTGGCGGCTCTCGCTTCGGCGCGAACGCGCCAATCGTTGGGTACGATGAAGCCGCGCTCGACCTCTTCCACCAGACCCGGCGTCGCACGCACCACGGCCACCAGCACCGGCGAGGCGTTTGTCTCGAACTGCGCTTCCAGCTCGGCATGCAGCGCGGCGCTGGTGAAGGTTGCGGTCTCCTGTGTGGTACGGAAAGGCGCCAGCCATTGCAGCTTGGGCAGAACGACGAAGGCGCCGGCGCCAAGGGTATCGAGTTCGCCCAGCGCGCACCAGAAGCCGCGGCAGTGGCCGGCGGTGATGCCGCTCATCGCCGGCCAGCTGCCGGCGGGATAGAACAGCCAGCCCTTGACCAGCGCGCGCGCCAGCGTTACCGGACGCGGCAGCAGGGGCTGGGCGGCAGGATGGGCGCCCAGTTCCAGCTGGCGTCCGAAGATCTTGCGCATCTTGGCGCCCAGGCTGTCGGCCAGGTTCGGCCCGACCAAGGCGTCGAATTCCTGGCCGGCCTCGCCCTGCAGCAGGTAGAACTTGGTGGCGAATTCGATGTGTTCGAGGGCTTCGGGGCCGGCCTCGAGCAGGAAGTCGAACTCGCCGACGGTGTCGTTGCGGTTGGCGCGGATCTGCAGGCCGTGCGCCACCAGCCGGCCCTGCTCTTGGAAATAAAAGGCCATCAGCTTTTCGGCATACAGGCCGAGGCGCGTGTAGACGCGCGGGCCGAGGGCGGCGTCGAGGCGCGCCGGGTCGTGGTCGAGCGCGCGCAGCCAGCGGTCGACGTCAAGCGTGACCGGGCCGGTGGAGGCGATGCGGCCCTGCCAGTGCGGCGCGCTCGCGTCGAGCAGGTCGGGCGAATCGAGCAGCCAGGCCAGGGCGCGCACCCGCGCGCGCCGCAGGTGGCCCCAGCGGCGGTGGAAGGCGAGCTGGTAACTAGCGCGCGCGTCCTGCATGGAGACTTCGCGCCCGGCACAGATCGGCCCAGGCCAGGGCCTTGTCGCCGCCGCGGCGCAGCAGCTCGCCAGGGTGCAGGGTCGCCACCAGGGGCACGCCGCCGACGGCATGCGCCGCGCCGCGCGAACCGGCCAGCGGCTCCTGCAGCGCCTTGCCGAGCAAGCCGTTGGCGGCGATCTGGCCCAGGGTCAGGACGACGCCGGCGCCGCTCAGCACCAGCTCGCGCTCGACGAAGGGACGGCAGGCCGCCGCTTCCTCGGCCGTGGGTGCGCGGTCGCCGCCGTTCGCGCTCAGCGGCCGGCATTTCACCAGATTGGTCACGTAGACGTCCTCGGCGCGCGAGCGGCCGACGGCAGCCAGCATGTTATCCAGGAGCTGGCCGGCCTCGCCCGCCAGCGGCGTCCCCGCCGCCTCGTCGGCCGCGCTGCTGGCGCCGGCCGCGACGAACCAGCGCGCTGTTCCGGGTCGGGCGCCGGCGCCGTACACGGGCTTGCGTCCCGCGCAGTCGCTGCAGCGCGTGCAGCGCGCGATCGCGGTGCGCAGCGCGTCCCAGTCCATGGCGGCGATGGCCTCGAGGCTGTCGCCTGCCTCCTCCTCGACGGGCGCCGGCGGTGGCGCCCAGGCGGCCGGCGCCGGCGCCGAGGTCATCGGGATCTCGCCCCAGGCCGGATCGCGCGGCGGCGGCGGCACGAAGGCCGGGGCCGCCGCACGGGTCGTCTCGGCCTTCGCTTCGGCCACCGGCTCCACGGCCAGCGCCTCCTCGGGCTGCACCTCGGCTTCCGGCTCGCGCCGCAAACGCCACAGCGGCGTGATGCCCATCTCGGCCAGGAATACTTCGTCGCGCTCGCTCGATTGGCTCGATCTCATGTTCATACCGCATGCCTCATCACGATGGCGTCCTCGCGCTTGCCCTCATGGGCTGGATAATAGCCCTTGCGCCGCCCGATCTCGGCGAAGCCGAAGCGGCGGTAGACGGCCAGGGCCCGTTCGTTCGAGGGCCGCACTTCCAGCAGCACCGATGCGGCGCCCCTCTCCTTGGCCCGCGCACACAGGGTGTCGAGCAGATAGCGTCCGAGACCGGTGCCCTGGCGGCTGCCGGCGACGGCGACGTCGAGCAGGTGGGCTTCGTCGAGCGCATACATCAGCAGGAAGTAGCCGGCCAGTTCGCCAGCGGAGTTGCGCAGCAGCCAGGCGTCGTAGCCGGCGCTGATCGAATCGCTGAAATTGGCGCGGCTCCACGGATGTGGAAACACGCTGCATTCGAGCGCGTACACTTCGTCGACGTCGTCCATGGTCATCGGCACCAGCACGAGGCCGGCCGCCGGATCGGCTAGGCTGCTCGCCCTCATCATGCGCTCTTGCCCTCCGCCTTGGCGGCGTTGATCACCTGGCGCTCGGCGCTGGTGTAGGCCACCTTGTTGCGCAGGTAGAGCGGCTGCGCCTGGGCGGCGGGCACGCCCTGTCCGGCGGCCAGCGCGGCCGCGCCGATGCGCGCCAGTTCGCGCGCATGCGGAACGATGCCGGCGTCCGCCCCAGCCGCGAAGTCCTTGCCGGCAAAGGCGTCCGGATAGGCGGCGAAGCCGTTGCCGCAGGCGGTAAGGCCATCAGCCGGCAGCGGCTGCACCGCCTCGGGACTGGAGAGGGCGGGCTCGGCCACGACTTGCCAGGCGCCGTCGAAGCGATACTGCGCCCAATACACTTCGTTCATGCGCGCATCCAGCACGGCCAGCACCTCGGTCGCACCGGTCTTGGCGCGGCAGGCCTCGGCCATCGCCTCGAGCGTCACCAGCGGCAGCACCGGCAGGCCGGCGCCGAAGGCGAGGCCCTGGGCCACGCCGCAGGCCGTCCGTACGCCGGTGAACGAGCCGGGGCCGGCGCCGAAAGCGATCCCCTCGACATCGGCCAGCGTCAGACGCGCTTCGGCCAGCAGTTCCTGCACCATCGGCAGCACGGATTGCGAATGGGTGCGCACGCCGCCGGACTCGCGCGCGAGGACATGGTCGCCGCACAGGAGTGCGCAGGAGGCGAGTTCGGACGAGGTTTCGATGGCAAGGATGATAGGCATGCGCTATTTTAACCCGACGCGCAGGGGCCCGGCCATGGCCGCCTTGGCCTTCCACGCCACCGCAAGGTAGAATCCGCCCATGCATAGCCTGACACTCGACACCAGCAACCGCGACCAGCTTGCCGCCTCCTTCGAAGATGGCCGCTGGATCGTCGCCTGCCTGTGCGCCGCCTGGTGCGGCACCTGCGGCGGCTACCGCGCCGCCTTCGACGCCCTGGCCGCGCGCCATCCGGACAAGACCTTCGTCTGGATCGACATCGAAGACCAGGCCGAGGTCGTCGGCGACCTCGACGTCGACAACTTTCCGACCCTGCTGCTCCAGCGCGACGACACCGTCGCCTTTTTCGGCCCCATGCTGCCCGACGCCCTGCTGGCCGAGCGCCTGGTGCAGGCCCAGGCCGAACTGGCGCCGGAAGAACTCGCGCGCCTGGCCCAGTCGACCGCCGAGCGGCGCGACTGGCAGCGCGACTGCAATCTCCAGACTTTGTTGCGCCAAGCCAGTTAATTCGCATAGCTCCGGCCGCAACATGGCGGGCGCCACCTCCCGTCGCCCACTTTCAAAGCTCGCCATGAAGACGTTTCTTGGCACCGCGCTCGGCACTGCCGTCGGCACCCTGCTCGATACGGGCTCTCTCGGCAGCGCGCAGGAATTCGACCAGTACCGCGCCGTTCTTGTGGGACTGGCAAGCGGCGCCCGGCGCCAGCCTTGGCCAGGAAGAAAAAGCCGCGCAGCCGGATCGATAACGGTGCTATTCCGCCACCCCGGTCCGCGCCTTACCTGGCCGTGCTGGCCGAAGGGAAGAACACCTGGCGGCCGTCCACCTTGAAGGCCGCGATCAGCTGCTGGCCTTCGCTCGAGGTGATCCATTCGATCAACTGCATCGCGCCCTTGTAATTCACGTCTTTCGATTTCTGCGGATTGACGGCGATGATGCCGTAGGGGTTGAACATCTTCGGGTCGCCCTCGACCGCGATCTGCAAGCCGGTCTTGGCGCGGTAGGCGATGTAGGTGGCGCGGTCGGTCAGTGTATACCCGCGCAGCTCGGCGGCCATGTTCAGCACCTCGCCCATGCCCAGGCCGGCCGAGACATAGGCGCCGCCCTGCGGCTGGCTGCCGACCTGCTTCCAGTAAGCCTTTTCCATCTGATCAGTGCCGGAATTGTCGCCGCGCGAGATGAATTTCGCCCCGCTGGCGGCGATCTTCTTCATCGCGGCCAGGACATCCTTACTCCCCTTGATCCCGGCCGGGTCGCTTTCCGGGCCGGCGATGATGAAGTCGTTGTACATCACGTCGCGGCGGTTCACGCCATGCCCCTCGGCGACGAACTGATCCTCGGACGCGCGGGCATGCACCAGCGTGACGTCGACGTCGCCGTTCTTGGCCAGCTCCAGCGCCTTGCCGGTGCCGACCGAGATCACCTTGACCTTGGCATTCGCTTTGGCTTCGAACTTCGGCAGCAGGTATTGCAGCAGGCCCGAGTTCTCGGTGCTGGTGGTGGTCGACAGGCGGATCGCCTGCTGCGCCAGCGCGGGCGCCGCGCTGGCGGCAGCGGCCAGCAGGAAGCCCAGCAGGGCAAGGTGCTTCTTCAGGTTCGTCATCTCGTTCCTTGTTATCGATGTGTTATGTGGTGTGCTATCGTAATCCGCCTTCGAAAACTTTCAATATGAACATGTTTGCATATGTTTTAAGACCTGGCTGTCAGTCTGGCGATGCTGCACGTTAAGCTCGCCTACACCTTCACCCGCGCCGGCGGCATGCGGATGCAGCTCGACAATCCGCTGTTCGAGATCCTCTCCGCGGTGCACGCCGCCGGCTCGGTGGGCCAGGCCGCCACGCGCCTGCAGCTGTCCTATCGCCACGTCTGGGGCGAACTCAAGAAATGGGAAGCGGCGCTCGACGCCGAACTGATCGTCTGGGAACGCGGCAAGCGCGCGCGTCTCTCTCCCTTCGGCGAAAAGCTGCTGTTCGCCGAGCAGCGCGCCAAGATGCGCGTGCATCCGCAGGTCGAGAACCTGGTCGCCGAGATGGAACGCGAGTTCGCGCTCGCCTTCGATCCCGACGTCCACGTGATTCCCATGTTCGCCAGCCACGACCTCGCGCTGACGCGCCTGAAGGAATTCCTGGCGCGCGACGCCGGGCTGCACCTCGACCTGCAGTTCGGCGGCAGCCTGGCCTGCATCGAGGCGCTCTCGCGCGGCGACTGCCTGCTCGCCGGCTTTCACGTCAGCGAAGACCGGGGGCAAGGCAGCATGGCGCACAAGGCCTTCAAGGCGCTGTTGAAACCGGGCCGCCACAAGCTGATCCAGTTCGTCGGACGCCAGCAAGGCCTGATGCTCGCGCCGGGCAATCCGAAAGGCGTCGCGGGGATCGAAGACCTGAAGCGTGCCGATCTGCGCTTCGTGAACCGCCAGCCCGGATCGGGCACCCGGCTCGAGATCGAACAGCTCCTGGCCCGGGCCGCGATCGCGCCCTCGAGCGTGAACGGCTTCGAGCGCGCCGAACCGACCCACCTGGCCGTGGCCGCCGCCGTGGCCTCGAACATGGCCGATGTCGGCTTCGGCATCCAGGCCGCGGCAGCCGCCTTCGGTCTCGAGTTCCTGCCGCTGCTGCGCGAACAGTATTATTTCGTCTGCCTGAAGGAAGCGGTCGACGGCGCGCCGATCCGCAAGCTGCGTGAGCTGCTGGCGCGCAGCGAGTGGCAGGGACTGGTCGCGGACCTGCCCGGCTACGACATCGAGGGCGCGGGCGAGGTCATCGCCTTGAGCCGCGCCCTGCCCTGGTATTCCTTCCGCAAGCCGAAGTAAACGCGTTTAGCCCAGCCTGAGCGGCAGGCTGCGCAGCCGCTTGCCCGTCAGCTTGAACACGGCCGCCGCCACGGCCGGCGCCACCGGCGGCACGCCGGGCTCGCCCACACCTTCGGGCGGCTCGGCGCTGGCGACGATGACGGTGTCGACCTGCGGCGCGCGATCCATGCGCAGAAGCGGATAGTCGCCGAAGTTCGACTGCTGCACGCGCCCCTTGTCGATCGTGATCTCGCCGCCCAGCGCCGCCGACAGGCCGAACACGACCGCCGATTCCATCTGCTGGGCCACGATGTTCGGATTGACGACGATGCCGCAGTCGATCGCGCAGACCACGCGGTGCACGCGGATGTCGGTGCCGTCGACCGAGACCTCGGCCACCTGGGCCACGATGCTGCCAAAGGACTGGTGCAGGGCGACGCCGTGGGCGCGTCCTGCCGCCGGCGCACCGGCCTTGCGCACGGCCGCTTCCAGCACCGCCAGGTGGCGCGGATGCTCTTTCAGCATGGCGCGCCGGTAGGCCACGCCGTCCTGCCCCGCCGCATGCGCGACCTCGTCGAGGAAGGCCTCCTTGAAGAAGGCGTTGTGCGAATGCCCGACCGAGCGCCAGTAGCCGAGCGGCACCGGGCTGTCGACGATGACGTGGGCGATGCGCTGGTTGGCGATCTCGTACTGCATGTCGTACTCGCCCTCGGCCGTGGTCTTGTCCGGCCCCAGGCCCGGCAGGCCCAGGTTGCGCGGAAAGTACTGGTGGCCGATCGCACCGCTGGCCGACTTGTTGTCCCAGGCCAGCAGGCGTCCATTGGCATCGAGCGCCGCCTTGAAGCGCGCCAGCGCGGCCGGGCGATACACGTCGTGGGTGGTGTCGTCCTCGCGCGTCCAGATCAGCTGCACCGGCTTGCCGTGCGTGGTCAGCGCCACGGCCACCGCCTGCGCCACCATGTCGCCCTCCAGGCGGCGCCCGAAGCCGCCGCCGAGCAGCATCACCTCGATGGCGACGTCCTCGCGCGCCACGCCGGCGACCTTGGCCGCGACGTCGACCGCGATGCTCGGCACCTGGGTCGAGGCCCACAGGCGCACCTTGCCGTCCGCGACCTGGGCCGTGCAGTTGACGGGTTCCATCGTCGCATGCGCCAGATAGGGCGCGCGGTATTCGGCAGTGACGGTCTTGGCGACGTTCGCCACGTCCTGGGTGCCGCTCTCGTAATAGGTGAAACCGGATTCCTCGTCGAGAGCCCGGGCGAAGCCCTGGAAAATCGATGCCGAAGACAGGCCGGCACCAGCGCCTTCGTTCCAGCGCACCGGCAGCGCCGCGGCCGCCGTCTTCGCCTGCCACCAGCTGCGCGCGACGACGGCCACGCCGGCGCCGGCGCCCGCGTAGGGCCCGAGCGAGGCCGAGACGTCGGCGACGCCGACCACGCCGGGCATGGCTTGCACTTTATCGGCATCGAAGGAAGCGACGGTGGCGCCGATCACGGGCGCCATCCGCACCGCCGCGTACAGCATGCCGGGCGGACGCGCATCGATGCCGAACAGAGCGGAACCATCGACCTTGCCAGGGGTGTCGCGGCGCGGCACCGGTTTGCCGATCAGGCGGAATTCACGCGGTTCCTTGAGCTTGACGTCGCCGGCGTCGATGCCGGCGCCGACCTGCGCCGCGCGCGCGGCCAGGCTGGCGTAGGAGGCGCGCCGGCCGTCGGTGTGGATCACGAAACCGTCCTCGGTGCGCAGGTCGCGCACGGAGGCTTTCCACGCTTGCGCGGCTGCTTTGACTAGCATCGCGCGCGCCACCGCGCCGGCTTCGCGCATCGGCTGCCAGGCATCCTTCACGCTGGTCGAGCCGCCGGTGAACATGATGCCGAGTTCGCGCCCGACTTTGCCGAGCACCCACTGCACGCCATCCTTGACGTTGCCGCGTTCGTCCGGGTGAAAGGGCAGGTTCTCACGCAGCACCGCCAGGTTGCCGAAGATCTTGTCGATCGGCGCCGGGGCGATGCGCACGCTGGCCAGCGCGGCGTCGAGTTCCTCGGCGACGAGCATCGGCAGCGCCGTGTGCACGCCCTGCCCCATCTCGCTGCGCGGCACCACCACCGACACCGTGCCGTCGGCGTTGATGGCGATCCAGCCGTTGAGGGCGACCGCGCCGTTTGCGACCGGCAGCGGTGCGCTCGTGTGCAGGCGCTGGCGCGGCGGGCGCGTGCCCCAGCCGACCAGCAGCGCGCCGCCGGCCACCAGGCCGCCGAGCAGGAAGCGCCGGCGCGAACGTCCCTTTCTGCGTGCGCCTTCAAGCGATGGTGTCGCGTCCTCCGTGCTGGTCGTTTTGCTCGTGTCCGTATCTCTCATTCTTCTTCGATCCCCAGTGTTCCAGCAGCTCGCCCGGCGCCACCGGGCGGCCGTACAGGTAACCCTGTGCGCGCGCGCAGCCGTGACGCAGCAGGAATGCCGCCTGTTCTACGTTTTCCACCCCCTCGGCGATCACCGAGAGGTTCATGCTCTTCCCTAACTGGATGATCGCGATCGCGATCGCCTCGTCGTTCGAATCGACCGCGATGTCCTTGATGAAGCTGCGGTCGATCTTCAGGACGTCGACCGGCAACTGCTTCAAATACGCCAGCGACGAATAGCCGGTGCCGAAATCGTCGATCGCCAGCCCTACCCCGATCGCGTGCAGCTCGTGCACGAAGGCGAGCGCGTCGCCGGTATTCATGATGACCGACTCCGTCACCTCCAGCTGCAGGCGGCGCGGCGCCAGGCGCGTCTCCGCCAGCGCCTGCGCCACCTGGGCCGCCATCGCGCCCCGTTCGACCTGGCGCACCGACAGGTTGACCGCCATCTTCGGCACCGCCAGTCCCGCCTCGTCCCAGCGCACCATCTGGCGGCAGGCCTCGAACAAGACCCATTCGCCGATCTGGTTGATGAAGCCGGTGTCCTCGGCCATCGGGATGAAACGCACCGGACTGACCGGCCCCAACTCGGGATTATGCCAGCGTACCAGCGCTTCGACCCCGATCAGGCGTCCACTGTCGATTTCGACCTGTGGCTGGTAGTGCAGATAAATCTCGTTGCGCTCGATCGCGCGCCGCAGCAGCGCCTCCATGCGCAGGCGCTCGACGCCCTCGCCGTCCATTTCGGGCGAGTAGAACTGGTAGCCGTTGCGCCCGCGCGACTTGGCCTGGTACATGGCCACGTCGGCATTCTTGACCAGCACGTTGCCATCCTGGCCGTCGCCCGGGAACAGGCTGATGCCGATCGAGCCGGTGACGAACAGCTCGTGGTTCGAGACCAGGAAGGGCTGCTCGAACAGGGCCATCATCTTGCAGGCCACCTGGCCCGCGCCATAGCTGCCGTCGACGTTCTCGAGCAGGACGATGAATTCGTCGCCGCCCAGGCGCGCCAGCGTATCGCCGTCGCGCAGGCGCTCGCCGAGCGCGGTCGCCACCTGTTTCAGCAGCTCGTCGCCGACGTGGTGGCCGAGCGTGTCGTTGACGTTCTTGAAGCGATCCAGGTCGATGAACATGACGGCCAGCTGCTGGTTCTCGCGCGTGGCGCGCCCGATCGCGTGCAGCAGGCGATCGTTGAACAGCAGCCGGTTCGGCAGGCTGGTGAGCGGATCGTGGTGCGCCAGGTAGTCGAGCTTTTCCTGCGACTCCTTCAGGCGCGTGATGTCGCTGAAGACGCCGACGTAGTGCGTCACGCGGCCCTCGTCGTTGCGCACCGTCGAGACGGTCAGCCATTCCAGGTAGGTTTCGCCGTCCTTGCGCGTGCTCCAAAGCTCGCCGCGCCAGAAGCCGCTCTCGCTCAACTGGCGCCACATGTTCCAGAACAGGTCGGGGTCGTGGCGGGTCGAACGCGTCACGCTCCAGGACTTGCCGACCACCTCGCTCGACGCGAAGCCGGTGATGTGGCTGAAGGCCGGATTCACGGTGACGATCATGCCGTAGACGTCCACCACCATCACGCCGTCGGCGATGTGTTCGAGCACGGTGCTCGACAGGCGCAGCTTCTCCTCGCTCTGCTTGCGCTCGGAGATGTCGGCGAAGACCCAGACGTTGCCCGCTTCCGGATGGGCCGGATCGATCGAGCTGCCGCTCACCATGCACCACAGCAGGCTGCCGTCGCGGCGCCGGAACTGGCGTTCGTGGCTGGTTTCCTCGCCGCGCGCCAGGCGCGGGAAGAATTCGCCCTCGGCGCGCGCATGGTCGCCCTCGCTCACGAACAGGATCGAGGCGGGCAGCCCGATCAGGCTGCCCTCGGGGTAGCCGAACAGCTGCTCGGTACGGCGGTTGACCGAGACGATGCGGCGCTCGCGCGTAAACACGACGCCGAACATGACGTTGTCGAGGATTGCCCCCTGCTCGGCCAGCAGCGCCCCGATACGCATCTCGTTGTGCTTGCGTTCGCTGATGTCGGAGATGATCCCGTCGACCCAGAAACTGTCCTCGCCCGGCACGCGCCGCGGCTGGCCGCTTTCGAGCACCCAGCGCTCCTGCCCGTGCGCGTCGACGATGCGGTATTCGACTTCGTAGCTGCGCCCGGACTGCAGGGCGTCGCGCGTCGTGCGGCGCCGCAGTTCCTGGTCGTCCGCGTGGATCAGGTTCGACCAGGCATTCGTGTCGCCGCGCATCAGCTGGGCGGCCGGGACGCCGGCGATGCCCTCGATCGCCTCGCTCACGAACTCGATCGGCCCGCGCGCACGGGCGCGGAACACGGCGCCAGGCACCTGGCTGACGATGGAACGGAATTGCTCCTCGCGCCGCGCGACGTCCATGAACAGGGTGCGGATGGCGACCCGCATGCGCTCCATCTGGGTGCCCAGGCGTCCCAGTTCGCCGGGCACGTCGAGCACCAGGGGCGTATCGAAGTCGCCGCGCGAAAGGCGGTCGGAAAAACCGGCGAGCGTGCGCAGGGGCGCCTGCAGGCGCCGCCGCAGGAAGGCCAGGATCAGGAGCAGCGAGACGGCCACCTGCACCGCCAGCACCAGCGCGTAGTTACGCTGCTTGCGCTGCAGCGCCTGGCTGCTGAGCAGGTCGTCCATCTCGATCGTCACCTGTCCGATGCGTTCGCCCTGCATCACGATCGGGCGCTCGGCGCGCAGCACTTTGCCCAGCGCGCGTTCGGGAGCGCGGGCATCGATCACCCCGGTATCCGACGCGCCGCGCACCTGAATGCGCACCACCGACGGATCGCGCATGACGGAATCGACCAACGAACGCCCGGCTTCGGGATTCATGTTCCAGAGCGCTTCGCGCATGCCCAGCGACAGAATCTCGGCATTGCGCTGCAGGGTGTCGTTGAGTTCGGCGACCGTGTTCTGCCGTTCCTGCACGACGAGCAGGAAATAGCTGGCCACCAGCGCGGGCACGACCAGGCCGCCGACGACGACCAGCAGGATGGCAGCGTATACCGACCGGGCATGGAGCCGGCTTATCCGCGACGCCAGTCCGCGCAGGTCAAGCCTCCGCATGGTCGCGGCCGCAAAGGTTGGCGCCGGCGGCGCCGGCCTGGGTCGGAGGAGTGCTCACGCTGCGGATCATGCCTGCAAATAGTGCCATCGCCATTAGATAGACAGATTCCAGCCGGGGAACCGCCGGTCGCAGGGGGCGCGAACCCGCCTGTTACAGCCTCATCATCGCACAGCCGCGCCGCTTCTCGTGCGCGGACCATCCAACCGTGCTCAGGTGTTACGGCGCGGGTAGCCCTGGGACAGGATGCGCTGCCAGACCAGTTCCTTCTGCTCGGCCGGCATCGACACCCAGTGCGCCACCTCGGCCACGGTACGGCCGCAGCCGCGGCAGACGTCGTCGAAGGTGGTCGAACAGACGGCGACGCAGGGCGTGTCGGGACGTTGCGGCAGGGGTTGCGGCAGGGGTTGCGGCAGGGGTTGCGGCGGCGCGGCCGCCGGATCAGCGGGCCGGTCCGACATCGAGCTTGTCCCAGCCTTCGTGACCGAGCTGTTCCATGGTCTCGATATTCTTTTCGAAGATCTCGGCGGCGTCGGGGAAGGCTTCCACGGCACGTTCGATGCTCTCCTCGCGCAGGATCTGCAGGATCGGATAAGGCGCGCGGTTGGTGAAATTTTCGATGTCGTTCTTGTCGGTATCGGCGAACTGGTATTCCGGGTGGAAGCTGGCCACCTGCAGCTCGCCGTCGAGGTGCATGTCCTCGACCGCGGCGTCGGCCACATCGAGAAACTCGTTGTAGTCAAGGAAATCGTCGAGCACGAAAGGATGGATCAGCAGCGTCGTGTCGACCTTCTCTGCCGGGGTGTCGGACAGGTGCTGCAGCTCGTCCATCAATTGTTCCAGCAGCGCCTCGGGCGTGCGCGCCGGCGAAACGACGTAGCGCACCTGCTCTTTTACATAAACGGCTTTGGCGAAGGGGCACAGGTTCAGGCCGATGACGGCCTTTTCCAGCCAGCGGCGGGTCGCGGCGACGATGGCGTCATCGTCGGCATTCAGGTTGGCAATACTCATAGGACTCTCAGTTGATATGCGGGCGTGCGGAACGGACGCGCAAACCGGATTGTACGCACAGTTTGCGTGCGCTCATAGGTCAAGCATTCGAGGCGGGTAAGTTGAAAACCGAGCGGACAGGATGGCGTAATCCGCTTTTCATTATTAACTCGACAATAAACCGAAATGGATGAGTTGTTTCCTACGGGAATATGTTAATAAGAAGATAGATCATATACACGGGGCCAGTATCCGCTTTTATAACCGCTTTTCTCCTATGGATATCTTGACGGCGAGGCGCATACCCCCTCCAAGTGTTATCAAAAATGTTTCAAGTTAGCAAAAAGAATAGGCAAGAAATTTTGTAAGCACGCGAGATTACTGCTTGACTGTCTTGTTGAGCCCTCCTTACACTGCCCCCTTATCGTCTGTCCTTTCGTTCCTGGACGCAACATACTGGAAAGCTATGTACGACATGACCCGCACTACCTCTATTGCTGCCGCGCTGGTGCTTTTGCTCTCGGCTCCCCTCGCCCATGCCATCGACAATGCCCCGGTCAACGCGCTGCCAGGCGCCGCCGTCACGCGTTCCGCCGCAGCCACTTTCCCGGCCGGCGCCGCATCGCTGAAAGTCGACGAATACAAGGAAACCGACGTCTGGGGCCGTATCCGCAGCGGCTACGCGATTCCCGACCTCAGCAACAACCTGGTCGAGCGCCATGCCAAATCGTATAGCCTGAAGCCGGAGTACATGGCACGCATCTCGGGCCGCGCCTCTCCTTACCTGTACCACGTGGTGCAGGAACTGGAAAAGCGCGGCATGCCGACCGAACTGGCGCTGCTGCCGATCATCGAATCGGCCTTTAACCCGCAAGCGCTGTCGACCGCGAACGCCGCCGGCATCTGGCAGTTCGTGCCCGGCACCGGCAAGGATTTCAACCTCAAGCAGAACACCTTCAAGGACGAGCGCCGCGGCGTGCTGGCCTCGACCGATGCCGCCCTGACCTACCTGCAGCGCCTGTACACCATGTTCGGCGACTGGCAGCTGGCCCTGGCTGCCTATAACTGGGGCGAAGGCAATGTCCAGAAGGCAATCAAGAAGAACCAGGCGCTTGGCAAGCCCACCGATTTCGAAAGCCTGGCCGACCTGATGCCGGCCGAAACGCGCAATTACGTGCCCAAGCTGCAGGCGGTCAAGAACATCGTCGGCAACCCGAGCCAGTACAACGTCGTGCTGCCGGTAATCGACAACCAGCCTTATTTCACCGCGGTCGACAAGACCAGCGACATCGACCTGGCCATTGCCGCCCAGTTGGCGGAAATGTCGGTCGACGAATTCAAGGCCCTGAACCCGCAGTTCAAGCGCCCGGTCATCACCGGCGACGACCGCACCAAGATCCTGCTGCCGCAAAAGAACGCCGAGAAATTCCACCTGAACCTGGCGCAATGGGGCCAGGCGCTGTCGACCTGGACGACGCACCGCATCACGGGCGCCAAGGAAAGCATCGCCTCGCTGGCATCGAAGTTCGGCACCACGCCGGAAGTCATCCGCCAGGCCAACAACATCCCGGCGCAAACCCGCCTGAAGGCCGGTTCGACCATCCTGGTGCCGAAGACCTCGGCCTCGATGCACTCGGACATCGCCGACAACATCGTCGACAGCGCCGTCATGGCGCTGGAAGCCGATCGCGGCGAGAAGCGCGGCAGCGCACGCACCCAGCGCTTCAAGGCCAAGTCCACGGCCGCTTCCAAATCGCGCGTTTCGCGTAACACGGACAGCCGCCGCAAGCACCGTTAAGCGCTACCCGGCCGGAACCTGTGCGTTCCGGCTGCGCTCCCTCTCTTCCTATCGACGCCCGATTTGCGCCGCGCGGCCCCTGCGTTTGCGCTAGCTCAAATCGGGCGGCCTGTGCAAGCATTCCCAAACTAGGGTATAGTGTCGTTTGTGCGCTGCAATAAAACGATCTCTCGTCCCTCCAGCGCACTAAAAAAGTAACAACAAGCAGCATCGCAGCCAGGCCAGCCGTTCCAGGCAGCCTCCCATAAAGCCCTCCCGCCCTGCGTGTCGATCGTTTGACACCGTCCCGGCGCAAAGCTTTTGTGCCGAAATTTCTTTCATTTCTGAGTCATTTCGTTCTGTTGGTTCGCGTTGCTCGTTCTCGTACATTCTGCGTTCGCTCATACCGACGAGCGCCGATCACTACCGAAAGAAAAGCACACAATGAGTTTTGAAGCACTAGGCCTTCACGCCACGATCGTCAAAGCAGTCACCGAAGCAGGCTATACCGTCCCAACCCCGGTGCAGGCGCAAGCCGTGCCGGCAGCCATCGGCGGGCGCGACCTGCTGGTATCCTCGCAAACCGGTTCGGGCAAGACCGCAGCCTTCATGCTGCCTGCCCTGCACAAGCTGGTGAGCGCCGAACCTGCGCCGGCCCCGGCACGCACCCCTGCGCAAGAAGCGCAGTCGGCCCGTGCACGCGGCGAGCGCGTCCGCTTCACCGCGGCCAAGCCGAAGATGCTGGTACTGACCCCGACCCGCGAACTGGCCCTGCAGGTCACCACCGCGACCGAAAAATACGGCAGCTACATGCGCCGCATCCGCGCCGTGTCGATCCTGGGCGGCATGCCTTACCCGAAGCAGATGCAACTGCTGTCGAAGAATCCTGAAATCCTGGTCGCGACTCCGGGCCGCCTGATCGACCACATGGAGTCGGGCAAGATCGACTTCTCGGAACTGCAGATCCTGGTGCTGGACGAAGCCGACCGCATGCTGGACATGGGCTTCATCGACGACATCGAAAAGATCGTCGCCGCGACGCCTGCCGACCGCCAGACGATGCTGTTCTCGGCCACGCTCGACGGCGTCGTCGGCAGCATGGCGCGCCGCATCACCAAGGATCCGATGGTGATCCAGATCGCCAGCAGCAGCAATCGCCACGAGAACATCGCGCAGCGCGTGCACTTCGTCGACGACCTGTCGCACAAGAACCGCCTGCTCGATCACCTGCTGCGCGACGAGTCGATGGATCAGGCCGTTGTGTTCACCGCTACCAAGCGTGACGCCGACACCATCGCCGACCGCCTGAACATCGCCGGCTTCGCAGCCGCCGCGCTGCACGGCGACATGCACCAGGGCGCGCGCAACCGCACCCTGGACAGCCTGCGCCGCGGCCAGGTGCGCGTGCTGGTGGCGACCGACGTCGCCGCCCGCGGCATCGACGTGCCGAACATCACCCACGTCGTGAACTACGACCTGCCGAAGTTCCCCGAGGACTACGTGCACCGTATCGGCCGTACGGGCCGCGCCGGCCGCAACGGTCTGGCGATCTCGCTGGTGAATCATGCCGAAAACATGAACATCAAGCGCATCGAGCGTTTCACCAAGCAGCTGATTCCAGCGACCGTGGTGGAAGGTTTCGAGCCGAAGCGTTCGGCGCCGGCCGCGCGTACCAGCACCCGTCCGGGCGGCTGGAAGCCGGGCGACGGCCGCAATGCCGCCAAGCCGGGCCAGCGCAGCTTCAGCAAGCCGGGTGCACCGCGCGAAGGCGGTTACAACCGTGATGCCGCGCCGCGCGGCCCAAGCAGCGGCGCACCGCGCCGCGAAGGCAGCGGCGGCGGTTACCGCGGCAGCAACCCGCACCCGCGCTCGTTCGACGGCGCACGCCGTACCTTCGGCGACAACTGATCTTTGGATCGGTGAATGAATGACGGCTGCTTCGGCAGCCGTTTTTTTTCGTCTGCCGCCGCGTATCGGGTTCACGCCGGCGCGAACGTCCGGCGCACCGCATCCGGATCGCTGGCCGACGTATAATCGCGCTCCCGTCCAGCTTCCTTCTATTACCGATGCACCGCCAGCGCATCCTCATCGTCAGCCCCGCCGCCGCCCGCGACAACAACGGCAACTGGCAGACCGCCAGCCGCTGGGCGCGCTTCCTGCGCGCCCGGCACGAGGTC
The DNA here is from genome assembly GCF_001424165.1 of Massilia sp. Leaf139. Classification (GTDB taxonomy): domain Bacteria; phylum Pseudomonadota; class Gammaproteobacteria; order Burkholderiales; family Burkholderiaceae_D; genus Telluria. Next base: position 356,895 of record NZ_LMOJ01000022.1, on the reverse strand, counting down.
GCGGTCGCGGGCGGCTGGACGGCGGGCGACCCCGTGCCCGACCTCCTGATCGCCCTGCACGCACGCCGCTCGGCGCCGGCGCTGGCCGCCTGGCAGGCGGCGCATCCGGAGCGCCCTTCCGTGCTGGTGCTGACCGGCACCGACCTGTATCGCGACATCGAGACATCGAGCAAGGCGCGTGCTTCGCTCGACACGGCGAGCGCCCTGGTCGTGCTGCAGGAGGCGGGACTGCAGCGCCTGGCGCCGCAGCTGCGGGCGAAAACGCGGATCATCCATCAGTCGGCGCCGGCGCTGCGCCAGGCGCCGCCCGCGCCAAACCCTCGCCACATCGACGTCTGCATGATCGGCCACCTGCGGCCCGAGAAGGATCCCCTCGCCTTCATGCGCGCCGCCGCGCTGGTGACCTACCCGCGCCTGCGCCTGCTGCACATCGGCGGCGCCCTCGATCCGGCGCTGCTGGAGGCCGCCCAGGCCACCGCTGCGGCAACGCCGCGCTACCGCTGGCTGGGGCCGCTGCCGCACGCGCGCACGCGCCAGCGCCTGAAACGCTGCCGCGCGATGGTGATCGCCTCGCACATGGAAGGCGGCGCCAACGTCATCATCGAGGCCGTCACCAGCGGCGTGCCGGTGCTGGCCTCGCGCATCGACGGCAACGTCGGCATGCTCGGCGCGGACTATGCCGGCTTCTTCCCGCCCGGCGACGCCGCCGCACTGGCAAGCCTCATCGACCGCTGCGCTGCCGACCCGGATTTTGACGCCCTGCTGCGCCGCCAGTGCGCCGCGCGCGCCCCGCTGTTCGCCCCGGCGGCCGAACGAGCGGCGCTGGCCGACTTGGTGGATAATCTGCTGCCCGCCACCCGGGCAGCCTGACCCCTTAAAGTAAAGAATGGAATCGAACATGACCGCGCCTGACCAGACCATCAAACTGACTTCCTTTTCGCACGGCGGCGGCTGCGGCTGCAAGATCGCGCCCGGCGTGCTGGCCGAAATCCTCAAGAAGTCGAGCGGCTTTCCGGTGCCGCCCCAGCTGATGGTCGGCATCGAGACCGCCGACGACGCCGCGGTCTACAAGCTCAACGACGAGCAGGCGCTGATCGCCACCACCGATTTCTTCATGCCCATCGTCGACGACCCTTTCGACTTCGGCCGCATCGCTGCCACCAACGCCATCTCCGACGTCTACGCCATGGGCGGCACGCCGATCATGGCGCTGGCCCTGGTCGGCATGCCGATCAATAAACTGCCGCTCGAGACCATCGGCGAGATCATCCGCGGCGGCGAGTCGGTTTGCGCGGAAGCCGGCATCCCGATCGCCGGCGGCCACACCATCGATTCGGTCGAGCCGATCTACGGCCTGGTGGTCATGGGCCTGGTGCACCCGGATCGCGTCAAGCGCAACGCCGACGCCAAAGCCGGCGACGTCCTCATCCTGGGTAAACCGCTGGGCGTGGGCGTGCTGTCGGCCGCACTCAAGAAAGACGTGCTTGGGCCGGAAGGCTACGCGGCCATGATCGCCAATACGACCAAGCTGAACAAGCCGGGCCAGGCGCTGGCGGCGATGGAAGGCGTACATGCGCTGACCGACGTCACCGGGTTCGGCCTGCTCGGCCACCTGCTGGAACTGGCGCGCGGCGCGCAGCTGAGCGCCGAACTCGACATGGCCGACATTCCCCTGCTGCCGGGCGTGCTGCAGCTGGCCCAGGACGGCTTCTTCACCGGCGCCTCCGGGCGTAACTGGGATGCCTACGGCAAGGATATCGTGCTGTCGGAGACGGTGACGCCAGCCCAGCAAGCCCTGCTGACCGACCCGCAAACCTCGGGCGGCCTGCTCGTGTCCTGCGACATCGCGGTGGCCGATGCCGTGCTGGCCCTGTTCGCGCGTGAAGGCTTCGGCGATGCCAAAGTCATCGGCCGCATGACGGAAGGCGCGCCGCGCGTCCTCGTCAAGGCCTGATAGCCTCTCCCAGAATAAATGCGACGCGGCAACAAAACGTTGCCATGTCAACACTTATATTTTTTATGGGAATGGCAACTCCTTGTTTTTTTGAGAATTGTCGGTTGTATAATCAGCGCGCCGGCGCAGACCGGCCTCGATTTTTATCATAACGCCCAGAGACAATGCCCACGCTACAAGCCGCTACGGTGGCGCTCGACCCTATTCCGCCGATTCGCTGGAACACCCGCCTCGCCAACGCCCTGCTCGGCAGTGACAGCCTGCAACGCCTGACCCTGGCGCTGCTCGGGCTTGCCGCCCTGGTCACGGCGACTGTCGTGGTCTTGCTGGGCTATGCCGCCAGTATCGGCGTGGCCGACGTGCGCCAGGTCGGCATCCTGACGCTCCTGTTCTTCGTCTTCATCAGCGGCTTCTATGGCGTCATCCGCAGCGGCCTGAACCAACGTTTCGCCGACCCGACGCTGGCCATGCCGCAAACCGTCATGGCCCAGACCCTGATCGCGGCGGCCTACGCCATGACGGGGCCGGTGCACGGCGCGACCGTAATCATGCTCTCGCTGGTGATGGTGTTCGGCATGTTCAGCCTGCGGCCGGCCGCGGTGCGCCTGGCCTGTATCTACACGGTCACGCTGATGGGCGTCGTCATGTACTGGTGCGCCACGCACCAGCCGGAACTCTATCCTGCGCGCCAGGAAGTCTTCAATTTCGCGCTGACGGCGATCGTGATGCTGGCCATATCCCAGCTCTCCGGCCAACTGTCGGACATGCGCACCCGCCTCAAGACGCAGAAGATCGCGCTGGAAGGGGCGCTCGCCCACATCAAGGAAATGGCCGCGCGCGACGAGCTGACCGGCCTGCCGAACCGGCGCCGCATGATGACCCTGCTGCAGGAACACGCGACGCGGCGCGCCAGAGGCGGCCCGCGCTTTTTCGTCTGCATCATCGACCTGGATCACTTCAAGAACATCAACGACACCTACGGCCATGCCGCGGGCGACGCCGTGCTGCGCGCCTTTGCCACGCAGGCCCAGGTCGTGCTGCGCACCACCGACATGATCGGACGCTGGGGCGGCGAGGAATTCCTGCTGCTGCTGCCGGAAAGCGCACCCGGCGACCCGACCCTGGGCGTGGCGCGCCTGCGCGAAAGCCTGGCCAAGATGCCGGCCAGTCCGGCGCTGCTCGAGCTGCGCATACGTTTCTCGGCCGGCTTCGCCCGCTATGAGGAAGGCGAACCGATCGACCAGGCGATCGAACGCGCCGACCGCGCCCTGTACGCGGCAAAATCCGCAGGGCGCAATCGCAGCGTCGTGCTCTGAACCAGATAGACCGGTTTAGCCCTGGTCGGGATGGGAGGATGCCCGCTCGGATTTGAAATGCGGGCCTGGTGGAGGATGGGCGCCGCGCCGGACGACCGCCGGCCTGCGCAACTGGTGCAACTGGCGCCCCAGCAGGATCAATCCTGCCAGTAGCGCGAAAAATGCCAGCATGACCGGCAACTGTAAACCCAGGAATACGCCACCTTCCATGACACCTCCCGTTCTCTCGTGAATTGCCCAGCGTCATGCCGGCGCAAGAGGGTACTGTGCCATGTGCCTGCTTGAAGGAAATTGTGCTATCTCAAAATGAGGCGGCCTCAGGCGGCGGTCGTCAGCGGCGTGTGTGCAGCCGGCTTGCCGCGCCCGACCCGTTCGTATTCGGCGATCACCTGGGCGCCGAAGAGCAGCAGCGTGGCCCCGATCTCGAGGCTGAACATGACGACGATGGCGGTCGTCATCGAACCGTAGACCACGTTCACCTGGGACAACGTGGAGAAATACCATACCAGCACGTGGCGTGCGATTTCCCACAGCAGCGCCGCCGTCACCCCGCCCACCAGCGCATGCGAGAGCGACAGGCGCCCCACCGGCATCACCAGGTAGATCGAGGTCAGCACCAGAATTTCGCCGCCCAGCCCCATCAGGTAAAGGAGCGCACCCGACACCCCGCCCAGCGACCAGTCGGCGCCGAACAGGTGCACGCTTTCCTTGCCCATCACCTGCAGCGTGCCGGCCACCAGGGTCACCAGCAGCACGCCCGCCCCCAGCGCCAGCATGTAGCAGTAAGGCAGCACCGCCGACACCAGGAAATGGCGCCGCCGCACCGCGACCCGGTGGATGAAGATCACGCTCATTGCATTTTCCAGCACCGTGAAGGCAAAGGAGCTGAAGAACAGCATCGTCACCCCCAGCACCCAGGTGATCAGGTCGCGGTTGTCGAGGAAGTTCGCCACCTCCGCCACGATCGAGGGCGACTGTCCCGGCACCAATAATTCCAGGTAGCGGCGCAGGGTTTCGAGCAGTTCGGCTTGGTCGATGAAGTGCGAAAGCACCACCACCACCAGCATCAGGAAGGGCACGATCGAGAGCAGTGCGTAATAGGCGACGGCACCGGCCAGCAGCAGGCCCTGGTTGGCGCGAAAGCCCTTCAGCACGCTCAGCGTGAAGGCGAGCGGGTGCGAAAAAATATAGGCGTTGGCGCGCCGGTTCAGGATCCGGACGCGCATGCTGCGCAGCCGCAGGCGGCGCAGGCGCAATGGGCCCGGCCGCGTCATCGCGCCAGCCTGATGCCGGTGAACTGCCAGCGGGCGCCGGACGGGAAGAAGTTGCGGTAGCTGGCGCGCGCGTGCCCGGCCGGTGTAGCGCAGGACGAGCCGCGCAGGACGTACTGGTTGACCATGAACTTGCCGTTGTATTCGCCGATCGCGCCGGGCGCCGGAGCGTAGCCCGGATAGGGCGCGTAGCTGCTGCTCGTCCATTGCCAGCAGGCGCCGAACATTTGCGCCAGGCCTGCATCACCAGGTGTCGCCACGGCGGCGCCCGGATGCAGGCGCCCTGTCTCGAGGCCGGCCAGGCGCGCGGCGAATTCCCATTCGGCCTCAGTCGGCAGGCGCGCCCCGGCCCAGCGCGCATAGGCGTCCGCCTCGTACAGCGACACGTGGGTGACCGGGCGCGCCGGATCGAGCGGCAATTCGCCGTGCAGGGTGAATTCGTGCCAGGCGCCGTCGTCCTGGCGGCGCCAGTAGAGGGGAGCCGCCAGCTCGCCCGATTGCACCTTGTCCCAGCCTTCGGCCAGCCAGAGCGCGGCATCGCGGTAGCCGCCGGCCTCGATGAAGGCAAGGTATTCGCCATTCGTCACCAGGCGCGAGGCCAGCGCGAAAGGCGCGACATAGCTGCGGTGGCGCGGCAGCTCGTTATCGAAACAAAAACCACGCCCGTCGTGCCCGATCTCGACCAGGCCGCCGTCGAAGTCCAGGAAGGCCAGCGGCCGCGGCGGCGCGTCGGGCGCCATGCCCGCGCCGTCGTAGGCGGGCGCGACCGGATTCTGGGCCAGCATGTGCTTGACGTCGGTGAGCATCAGTTCCTGGTGCTGCTGCTCGTGCTGCAGGCCCAGCAGTACGAGCTCGCTCAACGCCGCATCGCCTTCGCCCTCCAGCAGGCGCAGCATGCGCGCATCGACGTCTTCCCGGTAAGCGCGCACCTCGTCCAGCGCCGGCCGCGTCAGCAGGCCGCGCTGGGCGCGCGGGTGCTTGGCGCCGACGCCGTTGTAATAGGAATTGAAGAGCACCCGGAAGGCCTCGTGAAACGGGCGGAAGCCGGCCTCGCGCGCCTCCAGGATGAAGGTCTCGAAGAACCAGGTGGTATGCGCCAGGTGCCATTTGATGGGGCTGGCGTCCGGCATCGACTGGGCGCAGCAATCCTCGGGCGACAGGGGCGAGGCCAGCTGCAGCGATCGTTGACGCACTGCCAGGAAATGATCGCGCAGCATGATTCGCTACCTGTCAGGCGATCGCCTGCGCGTGGATGACGGCGAACGGGCAGCCCGCATCCGTCCACACGCGCGTGGCCTCGAAACCCGACTGCTCGAGCAGGCCGATGGCGTCGGCCTGGCGGTACTTGTAGCTATTCTCGGTATGGATGCGCTCGCCTGCGGCGAAATCGCGCCCACCGCCGGGCCAGCGTACACGCTGGGCGCTGGCCGCCTCCAGGTGCATCTCGACCCGCCCCGCTGCCTCGTTATAGAAGCCGACATGGCGCCACTGGCGCACGTCGAAATCGCTGCCGAGCAGGCGGTTCACGTGGCGCAGCACGTTCAGGTTGAAGGCGGCGGTGACGCCGAGGGCATCGTCGTAGGCGGCGTCGAGGGTGGCCTTGTCCTTGGCCAGGTCGATGCCGATCAGCAGGGCGCCGTCGTCGCCGCAGCTCTTGCGCAGGCGCGTGAGGAAGGCGCGCGCCTCGGGCGGCGTGAAATTGCCGAGCGAGGAGCCGGGATAGAAGAACAGACGTCCCTGCGTGCGCACGCTGTCGGGCAGCTCGAGGCCGCTTGAAAAATCGAGCCCCAGGGCCTGCATGTCGATGTAGGGAAAGCGCAGGCGCAGGCGGGCCAGCGACTCGCTGACGAATTCCGTGGAAATATCGACCGCGATATACTGCGTCGGACGCAGCAGGGGAAACAACGAGGCCGCCTTGGCGCAGTTACCGGCGCCCAGGTCGATCAGCGTGGCGCCGCTGCCGCAGGCATGTGCGATTTCGCGGCCGTGGCGTGCGAAGATGCCGGCTTCGGTGCGGGTCGGATAATACTCGGGCAGCTCGCAGATGGCCTCGAACAGCTTCGACCCCAGCGCGTCGTACAGGAACTTCGGCGAGATCGTCGCCTGGCGCGCTCCCAGGCCGTCGAACAGCTCGGCCGGCACCTGGGCGCCGGCGGCGAACGACTGCGCCGGCCTTTCGGTTGTACATGTCGTGGGCATAAGGTTTATCATTCGTGCCGCCGGAGCGCCCGATGCGCCCTGGCTAGGGAGGAAGTTGCTGTTTTTGCTATCATAGCGGAAGTCCCGATTCCTCTGCGTTTGCCTGCCGCTCAAGCGTGCTCGCCACCGTTCCCCATATTTAAAAGAAGAAAGCCGTCATGTCGCCCAACTCTGTCCTGAAGTCCTTGCTCGCCGCTTCCCTTTCCGCCACGCTGCTGTTCGCCGCCAACGGCGCCGCCGCCCAGAACACGCCGGGCGTGCTGCGTGTCTCGGCCATCCCCGACGAAGCGCCGACCGAACTGCAGCGCAAGTTCAAGCCGCTGGGCGACTACCTGGCCAAGGCGACCGGCCTGAAGGTCGAATTCACGCCCGTGACCGACTACGCCGCCTCGGTTGAAGGCCTGGTCAACCACAAGCTCGACATGGTCTGGTTCGGCGGCTTCACCTTCGTGCAAGCCAACGTGCGCAGCAAGGGCCAGGTGGTGCCGCTGGTGCAGCGCGCCGAAGACCAGAACTTCCAGTCGGTCTTCGTCACCACAGCGCCCGGCATCACCAAGCTGGCCGACCTGCGCGGCAAGACGCTCTCCTTCGGTTCCGAATCGTCGACCTCGGGCCACCTGATGCCGCGCTCGTTCATGCTGGGCGCCGGCCTCAACCCGGACACCGACCTCAAGCGCATCGCCTTCTCCGGCGCCCACGACGCCACGGTGGCGGCAGTTGCCGGCGGCAAGGTCGATGCCGGCGCGCTCAACATCTCGGTCTGGCAGAAGCTGGTCGAATCGGGCAAGGTCGACCCGAAGACGGTGCGCGTGTTCTACACCACGCCCGGCTATGTCGATTACAACTGGTCGGTGCACACGCGCATGGCCCCGGCGCTGCAGAAGAAGATCCGGGACGCCTTCCTGGCGCTGGACGCGTCGACCCCGCAGGGCCGCGAGATCCTGGAACTGCAGCGTGCGACCAAGTTCGTCCCGGCTTCGGCCGAGCACTACCGCGCCATCGAAACGGCGGCGCGCAGCGCCGGCCTGCTGAAGTAATCCGGACAGCGCGGCGATGACCTTCCGGCTCGACAAACTGACCGTGCGCCACCTGAGCGGCACCAGGGCGGCCGCGCTGCGCGAACTCGACCTGGTCGTCAAGCAGGGCGAGCAGCTCGCGCTGATCGGGCCGTCGGGCGCCGGCAAGACCACGCTGCTGGCGACGCTCGCTTGCGCGCACCGGCCGGCCGAGGGCGGTTTCAGCCTGTTCGGGCTCGATCCATGGGCGCTGCCGCAAAAGGACCGGCACGCACTGCGCGCGCGCCTGTTCCTGGCGCCCCAGACGCCGCCGCTGCCGCCGCGCCAGCGCGTGGTCACCAGCGTGCTGGCGGCGCGCCTGCCGGGCTGGAGTCTCGGCAAGGCGCTCGCCTCCCTCTTCAAGCCGGCCGATCCGGACGCAGCCTTCGAGGCGTTGTCGCGCTTCGGCCTGGGCGACAAGCTGTATGCGCGCGTCGACCGCCTTTCGGGCGGCGAACGCCAGCGCTGCAGCCTGGCGCGCCTGCTGTTATCGAGCGCCGAAGCCTTCCTGGTCGACGAGCCGATCTCCGCGCTCGACCCTGCCCTGGCCCGCATCACCCTGGCGACACTGCAAAGCGAAGCGGCCGCGCGCAACGCCACCCTGGTGTGCAGCCTGCACCAGGTCGAGATGGCGCGCGCCCATTTCAGCCGCATCGTCGGCCTGCGCGCCGGCCAGATCGTATTCGACCTGCCACGCGAACGGGTGAGCGACGCCATGATCGCGGCCCTCTACGAAAACGACAGCATCGCCCCGCAGCCGCAGCGGCCGCACGAGCCGCCCGAGCGCATTGCCGTGGGCGCCTGCTTCTGAGGATGGCGGTTCTGTCTTCCTCCCCTCCCCGCCATCCGGATCCGGCCTGGCGCGGCCGCCTGCTGGCGTGCGCGGCGGCGCTCCTCCTGCTCTGGCCGGCGCTCGTCTACAGCGAGTTCAAGCCCTGGCTCCTGTTCGACCTGCAAAGCCTGGCGGCTGCCGGCGGCTTCCTTGCCGATTTTCTCAAGCCCGCCCACTCGATGGAATTCCTGGCGATGGTGCTGCGCGAGACCTGGATCACGGTGGCGATCGCCACCGCCGGCCTGGCGCTGGCGCTGCTGGGCGCGATTCCCGCGACCCTGATCGTGAGCGAGCGCCTGTCGATCTCGCGCCTGGGCACGGGCCGCGTGCGCTGGCCGGCGGCGCTCCTGCGCCAGGGCGTGCGCTGGGTGCTGGTCCTGCTGCGCAGCGTGCCGGAACTGGTGTGGGCGCTGCTGTTCGTGCGCGTGGTCGGCCTCGGGCCCACCGCCGGCGTGCTGGCCATCGCCCTCACCTATTGCGGCATGCTGGCCAAGGTCTACGCCGAGATACTTGAATCGAGCGACGCCCACGCCACCGACGCCCTCATCGCCAACGGCAGCGCGCGCCTGCCGGCGCTGCTCTACGGTGCCCTGCCCGACGCCGCCGCCGAACTGGTCTCCTACACCATCTACCGCTGGGAATGCGCGATCCGCGGCTCCGCGATCATGGGTTTCGTGGGCGCCGGCGGTCTGGGCCAGCGCATGGACGAATCGACCAAGATGATGGCCGGCGGCGAAGTGGCGACCATGCTGCTGATGTTCGTGCTGCTGGTGGCCGCGGCCGACCTGGTCTCGAGCCTGCTGCGCCGGAGGCTCGGATGAACAAACCGCTGCCACAGCAGTTGCCACCCCCGCCGAAGCGCTCCTGGGGCACGCCCCTGTTGCTCCTTGCCCTACTTGCGCTGGTGGTCGCCAGCTTCGCCACGCTGCGCCTGGATCTGGCCGCTTTCTTCACGCGCGAAGCCGTGGCCACCAGCCTCGAATTCCTGGGCGGTTTCGCGCCGCCCGAGACGGCCACGCCCTTCCTCGGGAAAACGCTGAACGCGGCCCTGGAGACGCTGTCGATGTCGGCACTCGGCACCCTGCTGGCCGCCCTGGTCGGCCTGGCGCTGGCGCTGCCGGCGGCTGGCCGCTGGGGCGCGGCCGCGCGCGCCACGGTGCGCGTCGTGCTCAACGTACTGCGCTCGATTCCGGAACTGGTGTGGGCCGCGCTGCTGCTGGTGGCCGCGGGCCTGGGGCCGTTTGCCGGCACGCTGGCGCTGGCCGCGCACACCTCGGGCGTGCTGGGGCGCCTGTTCGCCGACGCGCTGGAAAACGCCGAGCCGGCGCCGGAAGCGGCGCTGCGCACCAACGGCGCACCGGCGCTGGCCGCCTTTTTCTATGCCACGCTGCCGCAGACCCTGCCGCAGATGCTGTCGTACACTCTTTACCGCTGGGAGAACAATATCCGCGCCGCGGCTGTGCTGGGCGTGGTCGGGGCCGGCGGCCTCGGGCAGATGCTGAAATACCACCTGTCGCTGTTCCAGATGCAGAGCGCCGCCACCGTGGTGCTGGCGATGCTGCTGCTGGTTGCCCTGGTCGACGCGATCAGTTTCGCGCTGCGGCGCCTACTTACCCGATGAAGGACTGAACCATCCATGCTCGAACTGGCCAGTCTCACCAAGACCTATGGCGGACGCACCGTCCTGTCGCAGCTGTCGCATACCTTCGAGGCCGGCCGTTTCGTCGCCATCATGGGCGAGTCGGGCGTCGGCAAATCCACGCTGCTGAACCTGATCGCCGGGCTGGATGCGCCCGACAGCGGTGAAGTCATCGTCGACGGCACGCACATGGCCGCGCTCGACGACGACGCGGCGACACGCCTGCGCCGCACGCGCATGGGCTTCATCTTCCAGGCCTTCCACGTGCTGCCGCACCTGACACTCAAGCAGAACGTCGCCTTGCCGCTGCTGCTCAATGCCGAGGGCGCGGCGCGCGCCGACGCCATGCTGGCGGCGGTGGGACTGGGCGGCCGCGGCGCCGACTTTCCGCGCCAGTTGTCGGGCGGCGAACTGCAGCGCGTCGCGATCGCGCGCGCCCTGGTGCACAAGCCGGCCCTGCTGCTGGCCGACGAGCCGACCGGCAACCTCGATCCGGAAACGGCGGGCGGCATCCTGCGCCTGCTGCGCGACGAGATCCGCGCCAACGGCGCCGGCGCCATCATGGTCACCCACTCGCATGCGGCGGCCGAGATGGCGGACGAAGTATTGCTGCTGACCCGTGAAGGCCTGCGCCCGGCCTGAAATTAACGACAATTCCGCGAGGAAATAAGCATATTGTCAGCAGCTTAACGACTGTTCGCGACGAACAGTGCGGCGCCTGCCGCGTAGGCGTAGTAATATCACAACGCCCCGCACGCATAACACATCGAATACCGGGCGTATCCAGAACGGTCCTGTCCCCTCAACCAAAGTACGCATTTTGGAGGAGTACATGAACGTACGCCAAAAAAAACAGGAAATGCTGGCTGCGATGCACCGCGCCCGCGCCCTCGAGCCATCGAGTTTCGTGCCGAACAAGCTGCTCGACACCTTGATCGAAAAAATGCATCTCAAGAATGACGCGGAGCTGTGCCGCGTGCTGGAGGTGCAGCCGCCGATCATCAGCAAGATCCGCCACCGCAAGCTGAACGTGGGCGCGACGATCCTGCTGCGCATGCACGAGAAATCGAATATCCCGATCCGCGAACTGAAGGAGCTGACCTCGGCCGCGCTGCACTAGCAGGGGTGGGCGAGGCCACTGGCCTCGCCCACCCCCACATCCGTCCGCTCGCGGCTATTGTTTGCCCGGCGGACGCCCGGTCTTCAGCTGCGGCAGGCTATCGAGCACCTGGCGCAGCGTCGCCATATCGAGGCGCCCGACCAGGGCCACGCCGATGCGCAGCAACTCGCTCTTCTTGATCTCGAAGCCGGCCTTCAGGCAGGCCTGCTTCACGTTCGCCAGCACCGCATATTCCCCGTCCGGCATGGTGAAGCTGTCGCGCACCAGGCTGGGGCGCGCCGCTTCCTGGGGCGCGGCGGGTGTGCGTGCACGGCCTGCCGGCGCCGCCTTGCCGGCCTGGACAAGGGCCTTGGCGGCATTCTTGACACCGGGCGCCGGCGCTTTCGCGGCCGGCTTGGGGGCGGCCCTGGCAGGCTTGGCCGCGGCTTTCGGCGCCGCCTTTTTCGCCGGTGCTTTCACAGGCGGCTTCGCAGCCGCTTTTACGGGCGCTTTTGCGGCGGTCCTGGCGGGCGCCTTGGCAGCCGCTTTCGGTACTGCCGCTTTCGGTGCCGCGGCTTTCGCAGCCGCACGCGTGCCGGCCTTGGCGGCGGGCGCCTTGGCGGCGACGGACTTGGTGGATTTGGCTGCACTGCCTGGCGTGGCGGCGGTGCTCGGGGTCTTTGAGGCTGCCCGGGCGGGCGCCGGGACTGCTTTCGCCCGCGCCGATGCGGCCGCGGCCGCACCCTTCGCGGGTACCGGTTTTCTGGTCATTGGGTATTCCACTACTTAACAAGGTAAACAATATAGTCGATCAGGCGCATTCCGGAAAGAGCCGATTCCCTACCGTGCGCCCGTGAAGCGCCCGGATCACCCCGGCGCGCAGGCCGGCGCGCACCGGAATCAGCTCGCCGATGCCGAGCTCCTCGACCAGCGCCAGCAGCAGCGCCAGGCCGCCGGCCATCTGGGCCGCGCGCAGCGGCTGCTGCGACAAGGCCGCGATGCGCATGAAGCCGCCCTCCTCGACCAGGCTGCGGCGCAGCGCCAGCAGGTCGGCAGCGCTCGCGCCGCGGCAGTTGTCAGAGCCGTCGCCGGCATCGCCGCCGGCCAGTTCGAACAGCGCACGCACCGTGCCCGAAGCGCCGTAGGCGCGGCGCCAACCATGGGCGCCGGCCAGCACACCCGCATCGGCGAAGCGGCTGCGCGCAGAGGCGAGCGCGGCCTCGAAAGCCGCCGCCGAAATGCCGTCCCTGAAAAACGCCAGGCCCTGGCGCAGCGCGCCGACGCCGAAGGATTGCACCAGCTCGACCTCGTCGCCACGCCCGACCACGATCTCGGTCGAGCCGCTGCCGACGTCCAGCACCAGGCGCCGTTCCAGGGCATCGGGGAGCGCGCCGGCCACGCCCAGATAGACCAGCCGCCCCTCCTCCTCGCCGCCCAGCACCTCCACCGGATAGCCGATCGCCGCCTGCGCCGCCGGCAGGAAGGCGGGCGCATCGCAGGCCACGCGCAGGGCGGCCGTGGCCACCACGCGCACGGCGCTTACCTCGTGGCGCGCCAGGGCCAGCCTGAAATCGCGCAGGCAGGCCAGCGCGCGCCGCACCGTGTCGGGATCGAGGCAGCCGTCCGCGCCGATCCCCGCGCCAAGGCGGATCGGTTCGCTCAGGGTGGCGGCGACGACCATGGCGCCGTTCTCCCAACTGGCGACGTGCAGGCGAAAGCTGTCGGAGCCGAGTTCGACGGCGGCAAAGAGAGGGGCACGATGATCGGCAGCTGGCATGGTTCGCCCTGGATGGAGGAACCGCCAGTCTGCGCCGCCATTGTGACGCCCCGATGACGGGGCGCCGGCGTGACGCCCGCCTTACACTTCAGGCAGGGTCTCGCGCGGCGCCAGGCGGATCGCGTTGCGTCCGCCCTCCTTGGCCGCGCGCATGGCGGCGCCGGCGCGGCCGAACAGGGTGACGTTGCTGTCGTCGGGCCGGATCGTGGTGACGCCGAAGCTGGCCGTCATCGAGATCATGGCGCGCTCGGTTTTCACCGGCGTGGTCTCGATCGCGGCGCGCATGCGCTCGGCCACCAGCATCGCCTCGTCCTGGCCGGTGCGCGGCAGCAGCAGCGCGAATTCGCCGCCCACCAGGCGTCCCAGCAGGTCGCTGTCGCGCAGCTGGCGCTTGCACAGGTCGGCCACGTGGCGCAGCACGACGTCGCCCACCGGGTGGCCGTAGCCGTCGTTGACGCGCTTGAAGCTGTCCAGGTCGAGCACCACCAGCGCGGTCGGCGAACCGGGCCGGCGCGCCAGCGCCATCCAGGGCGCGAGCGCATTGAAGAAGCCGCGCCGGTTCGGCGCCTCGGTCACCAGGTCGAGCGTTTCCAGGCGCGCCAGGTCGCCTTGCAGGCGCTCGCGCGCCAGCAGCAGGCAGCCGAAGCCGTTCACCAGCATCAGCAGGTAGAAAGCGATTGTCGAGAGCTGGCGCAGCAGATCGTGCGAGAGCCAGCGCCAGCCGTCGGGCATGACCAGCACCAGGATGCCGCGCGCGGCCACCACCAGCGCCAGGATGGCCGAGACGATCGCCAGCGCGCGCAGCAGCATCGAGGCATCCTTCCAGCCGCGTCCGAGCGCCGCCGCCCCGACCAGGTAGAAGGCGCCGAGGATGAGCGCCGCGGCCAGGGTGCGCAGGCCGAGCGGGTCGATCCAGTACGACATCAGGAAGACGAAGACGGCGCCCAGCGCCAGCGGCACCATGGCGCGCACCAGGCGGCGCCGGTGCGCCGTCTCCCACAGGGCGGCCGACTCGAGGGCGACGCCGGCGATCAGCAGGGCCCAGCCGCCGGGCAGCGCGAGCGGCTCGGGCACCACGCGCGCCCCGCCCAGCGCCAGCAGGATCCAGGCGGCCGCCTGCACCTGTTTCGACAGGCCCCAGCTGGCCAGCGCGGGCGCACGCGCGTTGCCGTAGTCGAAGAAAAACAGCAGGCTGCACAGCACCAGGTTGCCCAGCGCGAGCACCAGCACCATGGTGGTGGAATCCATCGTCAGCATCGCGCCGTTCAGCATTCGTGCTCCACGTTGGCGGTGCCGTCGCCGACCTTGCTGGCCCAGGCGCGCGCGAAGTAATCGCGCTCGGCCGCGTCGGGCGGCTCGTTCCAGAACACGATCAGGGTGCCCTTGTGGTCGTGCAGCTGGGTCAGCTTGTCGACGAAATGGGCGTTGCCGGCGCTGTCGGCCAGCGCCATCGCATAGCCATAGACACGGTTGAGGCGCTCGATGCGGTCGGCTTCGAGATCGCTGTTGGTGGCGGTGATCGAGGGATGATCGAGAAACATACGGAACTCCTGTGGCGGCAAGGGCCAGCTTAGCAGAGTTTCATGCCTGCGAACAAGACGGAGACGCCGCCGGACGGCGCGGCCCGACCTCCCCTGCCCGGCTATACTGCCGCCATGCCGCCGCGCTCCGACCATGATTCCGATCCGCCCTCATCGCCCCGGCCGCTGGTACGCACCCGCGGCAACCGGCGCACGCTCGAATTCGAGAACGGCGAGATCCAGAGCGAGATGCTGCTCTCGCAGCCGGACAAGCTGGTGCTGGCCTACGCGCGCGCCATGATGTGCTTTGCACTCTTCGTCCCGCAGCCGCGCCACATCCTGATGGTGGGCCTGGGCGGCGGCTCGCTGGTCAAGTTCTGCCACCGCCATTTTCCGCACACGCGCATCACGGTGCTCGAGATCAGCGCCGAGGTGATCGCCCTGCGCGAGGCCTTCCAGGTGCCGCCGGACGACGCCCGCCTGCGCATCGTGCACGGCGACGCCGCCGACTTCGTGTGCGCCGCGCCAGGCCGCTTCGACGTGATCCTGGTGGACGGCTTCGACGCCGCCGGCATGCCCGCCGCCCTCGGCAGCGCCGCCTTCTACCGCGACTGCCGACGCGCCCTGTTCGATGGCGGCGTGCTGGTGGCGAACGTCCTCAGCTACGATCCCTGCCACGATGCCATCGTGGCGCGCATCGAGCAGGCCTTCAGCGATCGGGTCTGCGACTTTCCCGGCATCGCCGGCAACAACCACCTGCTGTTCGCCCTGCGTGCACCGACGGGCGCCGCCAGCCGCGCGGCGCTTCGGCAGGAGGCTTTCGCGCGCCGCCGCGGCCTGGGGCTGCGTGTCCTGAACTGGCTGCTGCCGCGGGCACTTCTTGCCTGGCTGACACGGCGTCCTGTCTGATCGCGGCGACAGCTTCCGCCCCTATGCATGTGGCGTACGGATTTGTTTGCGAAAACGGGGCAACCTATGACACACTCCGAGGCTGTGGTGCTTTTGGGCAAATAATTTTGGGGTCAGTCATGTTGCGTCGCCTGCCGTTTTCTCTTACCCGCGCGGCGGCCTTGACACTGGGCGCCGGGCTGGCCGCCTCGACAGCCCTGTTCGTGGGCGTCAGCCAGCTTGAATACGACAACCTGGCCTTGTCCTTCAACCAGCGCGCCGAGCAGCGCGTGGCGACGGTGAGCCAGGGCCTGCATGACGCGGTCGAGGTGATCACCGTCACCAACCGCCTGTTCGCACTCGGCTCCCCCGTCACCCGTGCCCAGTTCCACGATTTCACGGCGCCGCTGCTGCTGCGCCACCCCTTCATCAAGGCCTTCAACCACCACCGCATCGTGCAGGACAGCGAGCGCGCCGCCGTCGAGGCCGAACTGCAGCGCGTGATCCCCGGCACCGTCATCAGCGACGACAGCAGCGGAACCCGCGCCCCGGCCCCGCGCCGCCCGAGCTACAGCATCGTCGACTACCTGGTGCCCATGAAGGGCAACGAGGCCGCCTTCGGCTTCGACGCCGGAACCCGGCCGCAGATCAACGCGGCCCTGGCCCGCGCCCACGCCGAACGGCGCGCCGCCGCCACCCCGCTGTTCCGGCTGGTGCAGGATCCGAATCCCCAGCCGAGCTTCCAGGTGCTGCTGCCAGTCTACGACGCCAAAGGCGCGCTGGCCGGCGACACCGCCGTCGTGGTGCGCGCCCAGGAACTGGTCAGCATGGCGCTGGCCGGCGCGGGTTTGCTGGACGATGGCCAGATCGTGATGTCGGTGTACGCCGGCGCCCGTCCCGAGGCGGCCGACCTGGTCTTCACCACCAAGGCCGCCGCCGCCCAGCCCCGGCCCGAGCTGCTGGGCAGCTGGATCGCCCCCGACTACGCCACCCACATGGCGCGCACGCTCGACGTCGCCGGCCGCCCCTGGCTGGTCGAAGTAAGCATGAAGCCGCGCTCGTTCGCGGCCGACCACCTGGCCTCGCTGGCAATGCTGGCGGGCGGCATCCTGCTGACCCTGATGACGACGGCCTGGGTGCAGGCGTCCGGCGCTAGAGCCCGGCGCGTGCAGCAGCTGGTGAGGAAGCGCACGGCGGACCTGAAGCGCACCAACCGGCGCCTGGTCGAGGACATGGTCGCGCGCGAGCGCACCGAAAAGGCGCTGCAGCAGAGCGAGCAGCGCTTCCGCCAGCTGGTGTCGATGTCCTCGGACTGGTACTGGGAACAGGACAGCCAGTTCCGCTTCACGATGGTCACCGGCGGCTTCACCGAAAAAGCCGGCGTGATGGTCGACCATGTGCTGGGCAAGACGCGCTGGGAATACCTGCCGGCCCTGGGCGACACCGACTACGGCCGCGCGCACATCGAACTCGTGCGCGGCTACCAGCCCTTCGCCGATTTCGAATACCAGGTGCTGGACGACATCGGCCAGACCCGCTGGTTCCTGGTCAACGGCCAGCCCGTGTTTGACGAGGGCGGCCAGTTCGCCGGCTACCGCGGCACCGGCAGCGACATCACCGAACGCAAGCTCACCGAACAGCGCGTGCATCACGTGGCCCAGCACGATGCCCTGACCGGCCTGCCCAACCGCTCGCTGCTGCAGGATCGCCTGGGCCAGGCGGTGGCCTATGCGACGCGCTCGGGCAACCCGGTGTGGGTGATGCTGATCGACCTCGACCGCTTCAAGTTCGTCAACGACAGCATGGGCCACAAGGCCGGCGACGTGCTCCTGATGACGGTGGCGGCGCGCCTGCGCTCCTCGCTGCGCGACGCCGACACGGTGGCGCGCCTGTCGGGCGACGAATTCGTCGTGATCGTCTCGGAAAGCGGCGATCAGCAGCTCACGCCCGGCATCGTGGCGCGCGTGATGAACGCGGTTGCCCAGCCGGTCATGCTCGGCACCAAGGAATTCTTCGTCACCTGCAGTATCGGCGTGGCCGTGTATCCGAGCGAGAGCACCGACGCCGACACCCTGATCGAACATGCCGACATCGCCATGTACCGCGCCAAGAAACTGGGCCGCAACAACTTCCAGTTCTATACGCCGGCCATGAACGAGGAATCGCTGGAACGGGTGCGCATCGAGAGCGCGCTGCGCAATGCCGTCGAGCGCAACGAGTTCGTGCTGCATTACCAGCCCCAGCTCGACATGAAGACCGGCAAGGTGTGCGGCATGGAAGCGCTGATTCGCTGGCACTCGCCGGAACTGGGCATGGTGCCGCCGAGCCGCTTCATCAGCATCGCCGAGGAAACCGGCATGATCGTGGCGATCGGCGCCTGGGTGCTGCGCACCGCCTGCGCGCAGAACAAGGCCTGGCAGGACGCCGGCTTCGACAAGCTGCGCGTGGCCGTCAACCTGTCGGCGCGCCAGTTCGGCGCGGCCGACCTGATCGAGAACCTGGCCAGCGTGCTCGCGGAGACCGGGCTGGAACCGAAATACCTGGAGATCGAGCTCACCGAGAGCCTGTTCATGAGCGACATCACGCCGGCCGTCGAGCTGCTGCACAAGATCAAGGCGCTGGGCGTGAACCTGTCGATCGACGACTTCGGCACCGGCTATTCGAGCCTGTCTTACCTGTCGCGCTTCCCGATCGACGTGCTGAAGATCGACCGTTCGTTTGTCGCCGACATCACGCGCGACGCCAACGACGAGGCGATCGTCACTTCGATCATCGCGCTCGCGCACAACCTGAAGCTGGCGGTGATCGCCGAGGGCGTGGAGACGGGCGAGCAGCTCGACTACCTGCGCCGCCACGGCTGCGATGAAATGCAGGGCTACTATTTCAGCAAGCCGCTCCCGGCAGGGGAATTCGAGCAGTTACTGGTCGAGGGACGGGGCCTGGCGCCGGACGAGATCATCGCGCCGGAGGCCGCTGCAACGAACGCTTAAACACGATTTGAAGGATTATTCCTACAAGAATGTGGCATTTTGCATATCGTTGCTCTACAATAGTCGTGTCTCTATTGCAATTCTCAGGAACACGACGATGATGGAAGAAGTGCAAACGCGCCAAACGGCCAACCCGCGCGTGGTAAGAACCGACCTGCGTACGCGCGACCTGGTGAACCAGGCCGTGGCTTCGGTACCGACGCTGGGCCTGCAGCGCGCGGCCGAGTTTCTGGCGGCAATGAACGTGCCGGCGGAGATCGCCGTGCGCACGCTGGTGTACCCAACCCGCCGCCGCCGCGGGTGAGCACCTGACAAAACCCGCATAGCGGCGTTGCAGCGTCTTGCCGTACTAGCGTACTGTCTTCGACGCCGCGCCTCCCTCTGCGGGATTTCTCAGGCGTTCACGAACTTCGCAAAGATCAGGATTACTTCTTCGGTTCCTGTGCCTGGATATCGGCCAGCGACGCCAGGCCGCGCGCCGTGACCTCGAAGCCGCCTTCCTCGCGTGGTGCGATGTGCGACTTGCGGATCAGGAATTGCGCGACATCGCCGTCGATGGCCGCCTGCGGATCTTGCGCCAGGCTTGTCAAGGCCTCGATGCAGGCGCGCAGGAACAGCACCTGCTGGCCTTTTTCGGTCAGGTCGACCCGGCCGTCGCGGGCATAGGAAATCATCTTCAAGCCGGACAGGCGCTTCGCATTGCGCCCGACGCAGGCATTGACCCGGTCGGTGCGCGCACCGCGCCGGATGAATTCGAGCGCGTTGTACTCGTCTGTCGTCAGTTTTTCGTTCTTCATTACCGCTCATTCAATCTGCTGGGCCGCCATGGTAACCGCCGTGACGCGCGGCGGCAACCAATGAACGCGGCCAGCGGCCCGAGATTCGGCGCAGCTCAGCGCAAGGTGCGCAGTGCAATCCACAGCAAACCGGCGCCGACGATGGCGCCGACGGCGAGTATGCCCTGGAAGCGGCGCGATGCGAAGCCCCGGCTCCGGCCCAGGTAAATCTTGTTATGCAGCGAATTGCCCATCTGGTTCTCCATCGTTTTTGGTGTCGTCCGTGAACAGATATTATAAAAAAACCCATACTTTGAGAACGTTCGGCACCGAACATAATTGTAACTTTGTGTGTGATTCAGCAAGATCGCCACAGTGTCGTACTGCGCGCCGATGGCACGAAACGACTGTTAGGATTGTTCCAACATCGATTCAGGAGGAAGCACCATGAACCAATCGCGACAACCGGCCGATCCTGCTGCCAAAGGCGGGGCCATCCTGCACGAGGACGACATCGGCAGCGGCGAAAAAACGCCCGCGGAAAAGGAAACCGAAGAGATGATCAAGGAAATCCCGCCGCTCAAGGGCACCAATGGCAGCGAGGGCCAGCAATCGGGAAGCTGAGCACGGCGGCGAGGACACGCGCCATCGCTGGAAGGACAAACGCCACCTGAGCGTGGCGTTTTGTTGTGTACCGCAGCTAATCCGGGCTCAGGCGGCGCGGATCGGCGGCTCGGGAATGACCGGTTCCTCGACCGGGGCGTGCGCCGGATCGGGCACGTCGTCGGGAACAGGAATGGTCGGCGGCGCCTGGTCGGGTTCGGGCGTCGAATGCGCACGCAGCGCGCCGCGGCCAGCGTCCTGCGGATCGGTGGTCTTCATCGGCAAAATCTCTTCAAAAAATCAGGTCGGAAAACGGCGCGGCCGCGAGGGCACGCGCCGCACGGACATGGGCGGCGCACGCCAGGCGTGCGCCCGCGTCATCAGTGGTTCTGCTTCTGCTTGGCGCCGCCGCCGGCGCCTTCCCCGGTGCTGGCGCGCTCGCGCGACATGTGGTCGTGGCTGCTCTTGTCCTGCTTGCCGGCGCGCTGCTTGGCCAGATCTTCTTCCGACATGCGGTCGGACTGCTTGCTCTGCGTGTCGTTGGCTTTCGATTCATTCATGATGGTTCTCCCATGGTGGTTGAAAACATTGACGTTTTGCGCAGACTAGCATGGAAGAACCCGGAAAGTTTTCAATCGTGCGCATCCTGAAAACTTGCGTATAGTTCATGTTTTCAATCTCTTTTCCACTCATGAAAATCCGACGCCTGCTGCTGTCCGCGCTGTTGCCTACGTTCTTCTGTGCGCTCGTGTCGGCCGCCCCGATGAAACTCGACGACTACATGGCCCTGAGCGGCCCCGCCCCCACCGTGCGCCTGGCCTATGGCCCCGCACCTTCCCAATTCGCCGAGCTGTTCCTGCCGCAGGGCGCCGGCCCCTTCCCGGTCGCGGTGCTGGTGCACGGCGGCTGCTGGACGGAGCGCTTCGGCGGCATCAAGCAGCTGCGCAACATGGCCGGCGCCCTGCGCGAGCGCGGCATCGCGGTCTGGAACGTCGAGTACCGCCGCGTCGACGAAGCGGGCGGCGGCTATCCCGGCATGTACGAAGACATGCATGCCGCGCTCGACCTGCTGGCGTCGCAGGGCCGCGCCCAGGGACTCGACCTGGAGCGGGTGGTCGCGGTCGGCCACTCGGCCGGCGGCCAGCTGGTGCAATGGATCGCCGGACGCGCACGCATTCCCGCGAGCAGCCCGCTGCACCGCGCGCGCATGCTGCCGGTGCGCGCCGTGGTCAGCCTGGGCGGCCTGGCCGACCTGCGCCGCGAACGCGAACTGATCAAGACCAGCTGCGGGCGCGACACGCCCGAGCTGGCCGGCCTGCCGAGCGCCGCGCGGCCCGACGTCTACAGCGACACCAACGCCGCCGAGCTGATGCCCAACGGCAGCCACACCATCCTCGTCACCGGCGAACTCGACACCATTTCGCCGCCGCGCGTGGCCCATGATTACGCGGCACTGGCGCACAAGGCCGGCGACGGCGCCGAGGTGCTGATCCTGCCGGGCGCCAGCCATTACGACGAAGTCGCCGCGAGCTCGGCGTCCTGGCCGCTGGTACTGGGTGCGATCGAACGGGCCTTGGCCCATACTGCGAAAGGGACGTCTACACCCGCCGCTTCGCCAGCGGCGCGCTGACGACGAGATCCGACGTGGCCACGGCCACGCAGGGCAGCAGGTAGTTGTCGCGTTTTTCCTCGATCGACAGGCCCGGCCATTCGACGAGATAGCGCACGGTGCCGGACTGCAGCCGGCACAGGCAGGTGCGGCAGGTGCCGTTGCGGCAGGAACTGGGCAGATCCAGGCCGGCCGCCTCGGCCGCCTGCAGCACCGTGCCGGCGCCCGCGGGAAAGCGCGCGCCGAGAGGGGCGAGGGTGATGGTGGGGACAGGAGGTTCGTCGTGCATGCGGCGATTGTAGCGTCGATGCTAGCGCCCGAGCCTGAGTTCGTTCGCGCACAGACCGCTGAGTGTGGCACGCCTACGCTGAGGTTTCCCTTAGTAAGTATTGCAGGTGCCATATGAAAAAAATCGTCGCTCCCCTCTTCCTCGCCGTGCTCGCTGGCGCCCTTCCCTTTGCCGCCAGTGCGGCCCAGCCGGCGCAGCCGGCCGCGCCCCAGCAAGCCGCCGCGCCGGGAGCACCCGTGCAGCCGGGCCAGCCAGGCGCCGCCGATCCGGCCGCGCAGGAGCGCGCCGAGTTCGAACGCCTGCTGCGCGCCCAGGTACTGCTCGACCGCCTGCATTTTTCACCAGGTGAAATCGATGGCGCCTACGGCTCCAACATGCGCCAGGCCTTGAGCGCTTTCCAGAAGTCGCGCAACCTCGAGGCAACCGGCAAGCTCGACGACGCCACCTGGAACGCACTGAACCAGGATACGACCCCGACGCTCACCAACTACGTGATCGCCAACGAGGACGTGGCCGGCCCCTTCCAGCCGATTCCCGAAGACATGATGGAAAAGGCCAAGCTGCCCAAGCTCGGCTACGCCAGCCCGGCCGAAGGCCTGGGCGAAAAATTCCACGCCAGCCCCGACCTGATCGCCCGCCTGAACCCGGGCAAGAACCTGGCGCGCGCCGGCGAACAGATCGTCGTGCCGAGCGTGCACGGCGGCCCGGCCCTGCCCCAGGCGGCCAAGGTCGTCGTCAGCGACGGCCGCAAGGTGCTGATGCTGTTCGACGCATCCGAGCGCATGATCGCCCAGTACCCGGCTTCGACCGGGAGCGACAACGACCCGCTGCCGATCGGCACCTGGAAGATCGAAGGCGTGCACCCGAACCCGACCTATTACTACAACCCGAAACTGTTCTGGGATGCGGAACCGGGCGACAAGAAGGCAAAGATCGCACCGGGCCCGAACAATCCGGTCGGCGTGGCCTGGATCGACCTGTCCAAGCCGCACTACGGCATCCACGGAACGCCGGTGCCGAAGTTCATCGGCAAGACCGAATCGCACGGCTGCATCCGCCTGACCAACTGGAGCGCCGCGGAAGTGGCGGCGGTGGTCGCGGCGGGAACGCAGGTCGTGCTGCAGGAGTAATCAACCTAGTCATCGAGGAGGGGTTTGCACATGAGATCGCTGGTCATGTTCTTGCTGGGCGTCGTGGTCGGCGCCGGTGGATTGTTCGTCGGGCTGCGCGAGTTCGCCGACGCGCCCAATCCGATCATTACGGACGGTGGCGCCGCAGTTGGAGCTCCAGTATCGGCACCGCCGCGCGAGGTGCCCGCCGGCGCCGCGCCGACTGCAGCCCCTCCTGGCGGCGCCCAGGGCGACCGGGTCGTGCAAACGGATCTGCACGAAGCCAGCCTGCCGATCCGCCCCGCCCCGCAATCAACCACGGCGACGAGCGCCACGCCGGCACTGACGGCTGGCGGCAGCATGCCCGCCAAGCTGCTGGTGCCGGTCGAGGGCGTGCCCTACGCCCAGCTGACCGACACCTTCGACCAGCCGCGCGGCCAGGAGCGGCACCACGAGGCGCTCGACATCATGGCGCCGAAAGGCACGCCGGTGCGCGCCGCGGCCGACGGCAAGGTCGTCAAGCTGTTCGACAGCAAACCCGGCGGCCTGACCCTCTACCAGTTCGATCCCGCCGAGCAGCACGCCTATTACTACGCCCACCTCGACCGCTATGCCGACGGCGTCAAGGAAGGCATGCAGGTCAAGCGCGGCGACCTGCTCGGCTATGTCGGCGTGACCGGCAATGCCGACCCGAACGCGCCGCACCTGCACTTCGCCGTCGTCGCCCTGACGCCCGAGAAGCAGTGGTGGAAAGGGACGCCGGTCAATCCGTATCCGCTGCTGGGCGATTGAGCAACGGCGTCACGGGGCGGCGCTGGCCATCGCCGGCTCCGCCGGCTCCGCCGGCGGCGCCTCGGTGACGGTCTCATCGACGTCCGCCCCCACATTGATCGCCGCATACGCCCGCTGCACCGCAATCGCTTCACGGCTGCCGGCGCCATACAATTCCTGCGCCGCCTCGACCATCTTGGCGCGCGCATCGGCGTAATTGGTGCTGGACGTGAACTTCGTCGTGTTCGCCTTGAACCAGATCTTGAAGGCCTTGTCGATGCCGATGCCGGTCATCGCCGCCGGCGATTTCACCAGGTATTTGCTGTAGTAGTCGCCCGTCTTGTCTTCCTTTGACCCCTGCGACAGGAAGTAGAACATGCGGTTGTTCGGGCCGCTGCTGTAATGCACGTCGAGGCGGCGCAGCGCTGTGCTCCAGGCGTCCGGGCTGCTGCCGTCCTTGCTGGGGCGGTACATCCAGCGCAGCGGCGTGTTGTCGCGGCTGATCTCGGTGCCCAGCATCCAGTCGTTGCCGGTCGAAGGAATCGCCTCGACCTTGCCGCCGGCGCGCGCATAGGCTTCCACCACCTCGCCGCCGATGTCCGAACTCGATTCATTGAGGCCGCCCGACTCGCCCGAGTACACGAGATCGGAGGTGGCGGCGGTCACCCCGTGGCCCATCTCGTGGCCGATCACGTCGATCGAGCCGAGGCTGTTGAAGCTCGAGCCGTCGCCGATGAACATGCAGCGGCAGGTGTCGCTGTAGTAGGCGTTGTCGTAGGCGGTGTTCACGTGGACGGCGATGTAGGTCGACGTGTTCTTGCCGTCGAGCGACTGCCAGCCGAGCACGTTCTTCAGGGCGTCATAGGTATTCATCAGGCCCCACATGGCGTTCACGGCGGCGGTCTGGCCGTTCGCGTCCGTCGTGCTGCCGCCGCGGATATACTGCTTGCCGTCGCCCCAGGTGTTGCTGCTGTGGGTGTACATGTTGCCGGCCTTGCTGCCGCCGTCGGCGTTCGTGATCGCCATCGCGCCATAGGTGCCGCCGGTGCCGCGCTCGGGGTCGAGCATGCGGTACAGGCCGTCGCTGAAGGTGGTGCTGATCGGCACCTCGCCGTTGTACTGGCTCTTGCCGACGCCGATCACCGTTTGCAGCGCGCTCCAGCGGTCGAGGATGCGGCCATCCCTGGCGCTGACGACCGTGTCGTAGTAGTGCGGATGGGCGCCGCGCAGCATGCGCGTGCGCACCAGGTAGGCCAGTTCGTAGCGGTCGACGACTTCCTGCATGTCCAGGGCGTTCAGTTCGCCTTCGAGCTTGCCTGCCGCACCGGGTACGCGCTCCATTTTCATGACCGGATAGATCAGCAGCTCGGCCGTCGGCGGCGCCACGTGGGTGGCATCCTGGCCGGCGGCGGCCAGGGTCGCACCGACGGCCGCGTCGATGGCGGCCCTGGATGGCGTCAGCGGCCTGACGCTGAAGTCGCGCGTCGTTGCGCCCAGGCGGTTGGCGGCGCCGCGCCCGAGGTGCAGGCGGCGGTCGGAGGCCGATTCGGAGACGATGGCGCCCGCCGCGTCGACCACCACCACCGACTCCGAACCGAAGACGCGCAGGCCTTTATAGGTGTGGGCGGCGCGCACCACCTGCGTGCCCTGCACGCCCGGATGCTGCTGGGCGACGGCGAAGCCATGGTTGTTGTCGAGGCCAAGCGTGGCGCGCGCCCCGCTCAGCTTGGCGACGAGCGCGGCGGTGGCTGCCACGGACTGCACTTTTGGGGCGCTCATCAGTGGGGTTGGAACCGCGGCCACAGTGGAGCTGGCGATCAGGACGCCCAGAGGCGCCAACAGCAGGCGGGAAGGAAGCTTCATCATGTCTCCAGTTGAAGTTTCCCGGCCGTAAAATTCGGCCGGACATCAAGGGAGTGTGGACGAGCCTCAAGAAATGGACTTGCTTAAACGCAAGAAGCCCCGCACGCTGCGCAGGCGCGCAACGGCGGGGCCGTTCAGCCGGGGGCGATCAAACGAGCACCCCGCTGATTCGCTCAGTAGCGGCTGTCGTAGCGGTCATTCGGATAACGATCCGGGTAACGATCCGACTCGCGATCCGAGTCGCGATCCTTCAGCAGGAAGTAAGCGGCCGCGCCGACGGCGCCGGCGATGGCCACTTTCTTGGCCAGGCCCGCCTTGTTGTGCTGCCATTCCGACTTGATGCCCATCTCGCCCAGGATATTCGGCACATGGCCTTGGGCCAGATCCTCGACGATACCTTCGACCACGTTGATGCGGTCGGCGCCGAGCAGGATCAGCCAGTGGCGGATGTCGTTCTCGGAGAACTTGAAGGCGGCGCGCCGCAGCAGGCCCGACAGGCCCGACGGCGGCTGCACCGTGCCGTGCAGCTGGGTGATGCCGGGACGCTCGTTCGAGACCAGCACCTCGACGCGCTGCTCCTGGGCCTGCGGCTCGGGCATGTTGGCCGGGGTGTAGCGCGGCGGGGTGCGCTCCATCGGCACGGCGGGACGGTTCTTGTGGTCGAGGTCGGCGCCCCAGCCCTTGATGTGCCCCATTTCCTCGCGGGTCTTGCGGTGCTGGCGCAGTTGCGGCTGCACCGGATGGTGCTCGTGGCCGGCATGATCATGGTCGTGATCGTGCTGGTGCTCGTTGTCGTGGCCGATATGGACGGTCATGTCGCGGTTATCCATGCGTGTGCCTCCTTATTTCGAAACGCTGGCCGCCACGGCGCGCACTTCGTGGGCGCGCGGCGGGATCAGGATCGGCTTGATGCAGTTGTCGAGTTTGCTCGAGAAGATGTGGTAAGCATCGGCCACCTCTTCCAGCGGGATGCGGTGGGTGATGATCTGCTTCGGATCGATGTGACCGGCGCGGATGTGCTCGATCAGGCGCGGCAGGTGGCGCTTGACGCTGGCCTGGTTCATGCGCATCGTGATGCCCTTGTTGAGCGCGTTGCCGATCGGGACGGCGTTGAAGGTCGGGCCGTAGACGCCGACGATCGAGACGTTGCCGCCCTTCCTCACCGAGTTGATGCACCAGTGCAGCACGGTGGCCGCGCCGGCCTGCATCTTCATCAGGCGCCCGGTGACGGTCTGGGCCACGCTGCCGGCCGCGTCGCCGCCGACGGCGTCGATGCAGACGTCCGCGCCCAGCCAGTCGGTCATCTTCTTGATGTGCAGCGCCATGTCGCCGACGTCCTTGAAGTTGACCACCTCGCACTGCGCGTAGTTCTTGACGAATTCGAGGCGGTAGTCGACCTCGTCGACCACGATCACGCGGCCCGCGCCGAACAGCCAGGCCGACTTGGCGGCGAAGATACCGACCGGGCCGGCGCCGAACACGACGACGGTGTCGCCTTCCTTGATGTCGCCCATCTCGGCGGCCTGGTAGCCGGTCGGCAGCGCGTCGGTCAGCAGCACGGCGTCGTCGTCGACGATGTCGTCCGGGATCTTGATCGGGCCGACGTCGGCCATCGGCACGCGCACATATTCGGCCTGGCCGCCGTCATAGCCGCCCGCCGTGTGCGAATAGCCGTAGATGGCGCCGACGGCCGTTGCCTGGGCGTTGGTGTTGTGGCAGTTACCGTAAAGTTCTTTCTGGCAGAAGAAACAGGAGCCGCAGAAGATGTTGAAGGGCACCAGCACGCGGTCGCCCACCTTCAGGGTTTCCACCTGGGAGCCGACTTCCTCGATGATGCCGATGAACTCGTGGCCGAAGGTATGGCCGACCCGGGTATCCGGCACCATGCCGTGATACAGGTGCAGGTCGGAACCGCAGATGCACGAGCGCGTTACGCGCACGATGGCATCGCCCGGATGTTCGATCACGGGATCCGACTTGTGGGTGGCGCGGACACGGTAAGGCCCCCGATAGTTCATTGCCAGCATAAATTCCTCCTCGAAAGTTTGCGGTGCTCATCCTTGGTAAAACCTTGATGATGAGCGCGTAGAACCTAAACTTATGTCAAAACGCTATCGAATGCGATATGCGCACGGAAAGGAACCCATGTTTTTTAGCGCTTTTTAGCACCATGTTCGGGTTCCGTTCGCAGCAGGAAACGAGAAGTTCCTGTTGGCAGCGCAATGATGGCTGCCAGCCTTAAAGCTGGCGCGCCTCGAAGGTATTGCATTGCTGGATATCGCCGCCCTCGAAGCCGCGCTTGAACCAGCGTACCCGCTGCGCCGAACTGCCGTGCGTGAACGAATCCGGCACCACTGTGCCGCGCGACTGGCGCTGCAGGGCATCGTCGCCGATCGCCGAGGCCGTGGCCAGCGCGCTTTCGATATCGCCCTGCTCGAGGAAGGCTTCCTTCTGCTGGGTGCGGTTGGCCCAGACGCCGGCGAAACAGTCGGCCTGCAATTCCAGGCGCACGGACAGCGCATTCGCCTCGGTCTCCGAAGCTTGCGCCTGGGCCCGGTTGACCTGATCCGACACGCCGACCAGCTTCTGCACGTGGTGGCCGACTTCGTGGGCGATCACATAGGCTTGCGCGAACTCGCCGCCGACCTTGAAGCGCTCTTCCATCAGGCGGAAGAAACTCAGGTCGATGTACACCTTCTGGTCGGCCGGGCAGTAGAACGGGCCGGTGGCCGCGTTGCCGGCGCCGCAGGCCGTTTGCGTGCGGCCTTCGAACAACTGCAGCGTCGGCGCCCGGTAGGTGCCGCCCTGGGACGCGAAGATCGGCGTCCAGGCGTCCTCGGTATAGGCCAGCACGGTGCGCACGAAGCGCGACTCGCGGTCGTCCGCCTGGGGTGCGTTCGGATTGCGCGGCTGCTGCACCTGGGGCGCCGGCCCGCCGCCGCCCATCATCCCGATCACCGTGCCGGGGTCGACGCCGAAGAAGAGCGAGGCGACGAGGGCGATCGCCACCGTCCCCAGGCCGATCCCGCGGCCGCCGATCGAAAAACCTCCACCGCCGCCACCGCCGCCGCGGTTGTCTTCGACGTTACTGCTCTCGCGGTCGCCTTCCCATTTCATCGCGGCCTCCGCAGGTTGGACGAGTTCGAGCTTTCGCGGGCATCCTTGAGACGGAATTCGTCGTCCGCCCCCAGGCCGGCGCGGGCTTCGTCGTGAAGGATGCGTTCACGCCGTTCGCGTTCGACCTCGCGGTCGACGCGCACGTGTTCCTGATCCGGAAGTAATGGCTTCATGCTGATCCTTGTGCTGTGGTTGCGCTGGCACCGTTGCCAACTTGAACGTGGATGCAGTATGGACGCGGCGTTTCGAACGGTATGTTCGGGCATTCACATAAGGGCCAACCCTGTCCGCTCGCCCGCTTTGTACGCCAGCGTACGGAAGAGCAGCCTGGCTGCGCGCATGCTGCCCTTATGAGCGCCAATCACATCGATACCGACGCCCTGCTCGCGCTGGGACAGGCCCTGCTGCGCGCAGGCTACCAATTCACGACCGTCACCCCGGCCACCCACCGCCGCGTCAACGGCCGCCCTGAAAACGCCTGGGCGCGCGACCTGCGCGGCGTGTTCGGCTGGAGCCGGCCGTTCCGCGCCGACGCCATCGCGCCCGAGATCGTCGACCTGATGCGGCGCGCCGGCGTGCTCGACGAACGCGAAGACAGGCTGTGCGCGCGCGTACGCGCCTCGACCATCGGCACGCGCCTGTATTTTCATTCGGCCTTCCCGACTCATGAGGAGGACGCGGTCTTCTTCGGGCCCGACACCTATCGCTATGTCGCAGCCCTGAAGCGCGAGATGGACACGCTGGCGCCGCCGCGCCGCGCCGTCGACATCGGCGCCGGCGGGGGGCCGGGCGCGATCGAGGTGGCGGCGCGCTTTCCCGACGCCGAGACGATCGCCGCCGACATCAACGAGCGCGCCCTGCTGCTCGCCGGCGTCAACGCACGCCTGGCCGGCACCGCGAACGTCAGCGCGCGCCACAGCGACCTGTTGAAGGATCTCGACGGCGAATTCGACCTCGTGCTGTCGAACCCGCCCTTCATCCTCGACCCCGACAAGCTGCGCTACCGTCACGGCGGCGACATGCGCGGCGCGGGCTTGTCCTTGCAGATCGTCGAGGCGGCGCTCGAACGCTTGCGTCCGGGCGGCACACTGCTGCTCTACACGGGCATCGCGATCGTCGACGGGTGCGACGAATTCCTTGCGGCGATACGGCCACGCCTGGAGGCGGCCTGCAGTCAGTGGCGGTACGAAGAGCTCGATCCCGACATCTTCGGCGGACAGCTCGACTGCGAAGGCTATGAAGAGGTCGACCGGATCGCGGCGGTGTGGCTGCGCGCGACCAAACGTTCTTAGAGCTGGGCGAGCCTGGGCGCGACTTCGTACAGGCTGGCCGCTTCGCAGCTCGGCCTCGCCTGCGAATCGTTCACCAGGCGGCCGGGATTGAACCAGCAGCTGTCGATGCCGAAGCGGTTGGCGCCGAGGATGTCGGCGTCGAGCCGGTCGCCGACGATGACCGTCTCCCCTTTCGCGAAGCGGCGCGCCATGCGCGTGCTGTAGTCGAAGAAGCGGCTGTCCGGCTTGGCGTGGCCGCAGGCCTCCGAGGTGGCGACAAACGAGACGTATTGGCCCAGGCCTGAAGCGGCGATGCGCTGGTGCTGGATGCTGTCGACGCCATTGGTGATGATGCCGATCTCGCCGATCGCGGCCAGGGTCTCGCACAGCCGGCGCGCCCCATCGATCAGCACCACGCTCTCCGACAGGGACTCGAGGTAGAGCGCGCTCGCCGCTTCAGGATCGAGCGCGAGGCCGTTCTGCTGAAAGGTCTGGCGGAAGCGTTCCACCTTCAATACGTCCTTGCTCACCATTCCCTCCTCGAAGCGGCGCCACAGCGCCAGGTTGATGGCCTGGTACTGCAGGAAGATACCGTCGATGTCTTCTTTCAGGCCGAGCCCCTGCATGGTGCGGACGAAGGAAAGCCGTTCTGAGGCCTTGAAGTCGAGCAGGGTGTCGTCGAGGTCGAAAAGGAATAAGCGGTGTTTCACGGGGTCGTTTAACGCTGAGTGAGCGGCTGCATGTTAGCACGGCTCTGCGCGCCGCATCGGCCGCCCGCCTGGCCGGCGAAATGGCTCCCTGCGGGAGCAGAGTACGGCGGGTGGGATTCGCCCACGTGCCGCGGGCCGCCCTCGCGCTTGCAAGCGCGAGTCTTCGAATCTTCCGCCTTGGCGACACACGGGAAGCGCGAAGGCGCTTCCCTCTTCTGCGCCACCAAATAAAAAAGGACTCCCGAGGGAGTCCTTTTTTATTTATTGGCGGGAACCCACGGTACGATTTAACGTACGCCTGATTTCGAGTCAGGTACATTCGACCACTCTGCCACCTCTCCTAAATCGGTGTTGCGGTCGCTGCAAGAGGCTCGCATTATAGCGAGCGATCCGATGGTGCGCAAGGGAATGATGTAGGGTGGGCATGCCCACGCGTACGTGCCGATGCGTCACGCACCATTTGCCAACATCTCCATGCTCGCATTTCGTGGTGCTTATGTGCTGTGCGGCGCACGAGGGCTCGTACGCGTGGGCATGCCCACCCTACGGTGCACAACCGTCTCGAAATGAAAAAGGGCTCCCGTTTGGGAGCGAACCCACGGTACGATTTAACGTACGCCTGATTTCGAGTCAGGTACATTCGACCACTCTGCCACCTCTCCTAAATCGGTGTTGCGGTCGCTGCAAGAGACCAACATTATAGCCAGCCTCCGGGCAAAACGGAAGAGCTATTTGCGGTGTGCGCTCAGGCCGCTGGCAACAAGCGCTCCAGCCCGCCCATATACCCGCGCAGCACTTCCGGAATCACCACGCTGCCGTCAAGCTGCTGGTAGTTCTCCAGCACCGCCACCAGCGTGCGGCCCACCGCCAGGCCGGAGCCGTTCAGGGTGTGCAGCAGTTCCGGCTTACCCTGGGCGTTGCGGAAGCGGGCGCCCATGCGGCGGGCCTGGAAGGCTTCGCAATTCGACAGCGAGGAGATCTCGCGGTAGGTGTTCTGGGCCGGCAGCCAGACTTCCAGGTCGTAGGTCTTGGCAGCGCCGAAGCCCATGTCGCCGGTGCAGAGCGACATCACGCGGTACGGCAGGCCGAGCGACTGCAGGATGGTCTCGGCGTGGCCGACCATCTCTTCCAGCGCCGCGTACGACTGCTCCGGATGCACGACCTGCACCATCTCGACCTTGTCGAACTGGTGCTGGCGGATCATGCCGCGGGTGTCGCGGCCGTAGCTGCCGGCTTCCGAGCGGAAGCATGGGGTGTGCGCCGTCATCTTCAGCGGCAGCGTATCGAGCGGCACGATCTCGTCGCGCACGATGTTGGTCAGCGAGACTTCCGACGTCGGGATCAGGTAGAAGGTTTCGCCCTCGCCTTCCGCGCCGCCCTTCTTCACCGAGAACAGGTCTTCCTCGAACTTCGGCAATTGGCCGGTGCCGCGCAGCGAATCGGCATTCACCATGTAGGGCGTGTAGCACTCGGTATAGCCGTGCTTGTCGGTGTGGGTGTCGAGCATGTACTGGGCCAGCGCGCGGTGCAGGCGCGCGATGC
The DNA here is from genome assembly GCF_001424165.1 of Massilia sp. Leaf139. Taxonomy (GTDB): domain Bacteria; phylum Pseudomonadota; class Gammaproteobacteria; order Burkholderiales; family Burkholderiaceae_D; genus Telluria. The sequence goes on along the minus strand of NZ_LMOJ01000022.1, from coordinate 324,695 downwards.
CGCCCTTCATGACCGAGAAGCGCGAGCCGGTCAGCTTGGTCGCGGTATCGAAGTCCAGGCCCAGCTTTTCGCCGATGTCGACGTGATCCTTGACCTCGAAGTCGAACGACGGCGGCGTGCCGATCTTGCGCACTTCGACGTTGCCGGTTTCGTCGACGCCCTGTGGCACCGATTCGTGCGGCAGGTTCGGGATCGCGGCCATGAAGTCGGCCATCTTTCGCTGCACCTCGCCCAGGGCCGCCTCATTGGCTTTCAGCTCATCGCCCAGGCCCGCCACTTCCGCCATCACGCCGGCCGTGTCCTCGCCCTTGCCCTTGAGGATGCCGATCTGCTTCGACAGCGAGTTGCGCTTGCCCTGCAGTTCTTCGGTGCGGGTCTGCAGCGCCTTGCGCTCGGCTTCGATCGCATTGAAGCCAGCCACGTCGAGCTGGAACTTGCGCGCGGCCAGGCGGGCGGCGACGGTGTCGATGTCTTTGCGGAGGAGTTGGATGTCTATCATTGTCGGGCTATCGTAGTAGGGGTCGGGACAGCGGACTGTCGCGCAGTTTGTCTAATCTGCAATTGTACCAAGGAGGCAGCGTTTCTTGAGGCGCGGATTATGAGGTTCCCGCATCCTCGTCCAGTTGGCGCAGGAAGGCCAGTTTTTCCGCCACTTTCGCCTCCACCCCGCGCGGCACCGGCTGGTACCAGCGCGGTTCCGGCATGCCCTCGGGCAGGTAGGTTTCGCCGGCCGCATAGGCGTTCGGCTCGTCGTGGGCGTAGCGGTATTCGTGGCCGTAGCCGAGTTCCTTCATCAGCTTGGTCGGCGCGTTACGCAAGTGCACCGGCACTTCGCGCGACTTGTCCTTGCGGACAAAGGCCATGGCCGCATTGAAGGCGTTGTAGCCGGCATTGCTCTTGGCCGCAACCGCCAGGTAGACGACGGCCTGGCCGAGGGCCAGCTCGCCTTCCGGGGAGCCGAGACGCTCGTAGGTGGTCGCGGCGTCGTTGGCGATCTGCAGCGCGCGCGGGTCGGCCAGGCCGATGTCTTCCCAGGCCATGCGCACGATCCGGCGCGACAGGTATTTGGCATCCGCCCCGCCATCGAGCATGCGGCACAGCCAGTACAGGGCCGCGTCCGGATGCGAGCCGCGCACCGACTTGTGCAGGGCCGAGATCTGGTCGTAGAAATTGTCGCCGCCCTTGTCGAAGCGGCGCGAATTCAGGGTCAGCGCGTTGTCGACGAACTCGCCGGTGATCGTCGTGATGCCGCTCGTCTCGGCCGAAGTCTTGGTCTGCTCGAGCAGATTCAGGAAGCGGCGCGCGTCGCCGTCGGCATAGCCGATCAGGGTGGAAATCGCGATCTCGTCGAACTTCAGGTGCGCCAGCACGCGCTGCTGCGCGCGCGCCAGCAATTGGCGCATCTCGTCGTCGCTCAGGGCTTTCAGCACATACACCTGCGAGCGCGACAGCAGCGCCGAGTTGACCTCGAACGAGGGGTTCTCGGTGGTGGCGCCGATCAGCGTGACCAGTCCCGACTCGACGAAGGGCAGCAAGGCGTCCTGCTGCGATTTGTTAAAGCGGTGGATCTCGTCGATGAACAGGATCGTGTGCTTGCCGCGCGCCAGGTACTGCTCGGCCTGTTCGACCGAGGCGCGGATGTCCTTCACGCCCGACAGCACGGCCGACAAGGCGATGAACTCGCAGTCGAAGGCATAGGCCGTCAGGCGCGCCAGCGTGGTCTTGCCGACGCCGGGCGGCCCCCACAGGATCATCGAGTGCGGCTTGCCCGATTTGAAGACCAGGTTCAGCGGCTTGCCCGGGCCGAGCAGGTGGCTCTGGCCGATGACTTCGTCGATGGTGCGCGGGCGCAGGGCTTCGGCCAGCGGGGCGGCCGGTTCGTTCTTGAACAGGTCATCCATGGCGGCCTCCGGCAACGCATGGGATCGGGACGATGAGCAAAAAGTTATGCATGCGGCTAGTGTAGCCGATGCGCCCGTGCCCCGCGAATGCACACGCGGCCCGTCACAAACAATTGTTTTAACCTTATAAACAAATGTTTACTGGTTGTTGACCTCGGCGCCCTTCGGCATCTCGAACTTGAACTGCTGCGCGCCCAGCGCCGGGTTGCGCTGGAAGCTGGTGAACTTCAGCACCGAGGTCTGGCCGAAGGTGTCCTTCAGTTCCATCGCTTCGGGCGTGCCGTTCTTCAGGCCGATGCTGATCTGTTCGAAGGTCGTGTCCTTCGCCTTCGGGACGGCGTTCAGCCATTCGAGGCCGTCGCGGGTGCCCGCTTCCGAAAGGGTGAAGTTCTTTTCCAGGTCGTTGCTGCCGAACAGGATGGCGGCCGGCGAAGAGCCGAGGGCGTTGCCGAGCTTCTTGACGGTGACCTGGTTCAGATCCTTGTCGTAGATGTAGAGCGAGTCGCCGTCGGCCTGCAGCAGCTGGTCGTAGGGCTTGGTGTAGTTCCAGATGAACTTGCCGGGACGGGCGAAGACGAAGCTGCCGCTGGAAACCGGGGAGATCTTGCCGGTCTGGGACTTGCGTTGCTGTTGCTGGGTGAATTCGCCCTTGGCCGACTTGGTGGTGGCGACGAAGGATTTGAACTGGTCGAGGGCGGTCGCGTGGGCGGTGCCGGACAGGGCCAGGGTCAGGGTAGCGATCAGGGCGATTTTGTTCTTAGCGATCATTGGGATCCTTTTCAGTGTGCGGTGTGCATGCGCACGTAACGCGTGGGCTCAGGAGCCCACCCTACGTTACGCGGCGGAATCGGTCGGTGCGGAAGCCAACAACCGCACCGAAAACCATTTACTCCGCCTGGGTGGCCGGCACGAGGATGTCGCGGTTGCCGTTGCTTTGCATCGGCGAGACGACGCCGCTTTGCTCCATCTGTTCGAGCAGGCGCGCGGCGCGGTTGTAGCCGATGCGCAGGTGGCGCTGCACGAGCGAGATCGAGGCGCGGCGGTTCTTCAGCACCACGGCCACGGCCTGGTCGTACATGGCGTCGGACTCGCCGCCGCATTCGCCTGCCGTTTCGCCGCCGGCGCTGGCGCCACCCTCTTCCAGCGTGCCGCCTTCCAGGATGCCTTCAATGTAATTCGGCTCGCCCAGCGACTGAAGATGTTTTACAACTCGATGCACTTCGTCGTCCGAGACAAACGCGCCGTGCACGCGCACCGGCAGGCCGGTACCCGGCGGCATGTAGAGCATGTCGCCCATGCCCAGCAGCGCCTCTGCGCCCATCTGGTCGAGAATGGTGCGCGAGTCGATCTTCGAGCTCACCTGGAACGCGATGCGGGTCGGGATGTTCGCCTTGATCAGGCCCGTAATCACGTCCACCGACGGACGCTGGGTCGCCAGGATCAAGTGGATGCCGGCCGCACGCGCCTTTTGCGCGATGCGGGCGATCAGCTCTTCCACCTTTTTACCGACCACCATCATCAGGTCGGCCAATTCATCGATGATGATGACGATCGTCGGCAGCTTTTCCAGCGGCTCGGGATTGTCCGGCATGATCGAGAACGGATTCGGGATGTGCTCCTCGCGCTTGGCGGCATCGAGGATCTTGGCGTTGTAGCCGGCCAGGTTACGCACGCCGAGCTTCGACATCAGCTTGTAGCGGCGCTCCATCTCGTTCACCGCCCAGTTCAGCGCGTGGCCGGCCTGGCGCATGTCGGTCACGACCGGCGCCAGTAGGTGCGGAATGCCTTCGTAGACCGACATCTCCAGCATCTTCGGATCGATCAGGATCAGGCGCACGTCCGCCGGATCGGATTTGTAGAGCAGCGACAGGATCGTCGCGTTGATGCCGACCGACTTACCGGAACCGGTGGTACCCGCCACCAGCAGGTGCGGCATCTTGGCCAGATCGGCCACCACCGGCTTGCCGGCGATGTCCTTGCCCAGCGCGACCGTCAGGTTCGAGGGGCTGTCGTTATAGACTTTCGAGCCGACGATCTCCGTCAGACGCACGATCTGGCGCTTCGGGTTCGGCAGTTCCAGCGCCATGTAATTCTTGCCGGGGATGGTTTCCACGACACGGATCGAGGTCAGCGACAGCGAACGCGCCAGGTCGCGCGCCAGGTTGACGATCTGGCTGCCCTTCACGCCGGTGGCCGGCTCGATTTCGTAGCGGGTGACGACCGGGCCCGGGAAGGCGGCCACGACTTTCGCTTCGACGCCGAAGTCGGACAACTTCTTCTCGATCAGACGGCTGGTGAATTCGAGGGTGTCGACGGCCACGGTTTCCTGCACCGGCGGCGGTTCGTCCAGCAGCGACAGCGGCGGCAGCGGCGAGTCGCCCGGCAGGTCGCGGAAGAGCGGCGTCTGCTGCTCCTTGACGGCGCGCTCGCCCTTCGGCACCGACATCATCTGCGGTTCGACCCGGATCGGGGCAGGTTCGGCAGGCACAGTCTGGGCGGCGGTGGCGATGGACGTGCCTGGCGCCGGCGCGGCCAGCGAAGGCGCGACGCGCACCGGCGCCGGCACGTGGGCAGGTATCGAAGCGGGCTCATCGCCGTCATCGAACTGCGGCTCGGCGCGCGCCGGCGTCCGCAGCGGCGGCGCCGGCTTGTCGAGGTGCTTGGCCCGTTCGCTCACGACGGCTTCGTCGCGCTGCACGGCCGCGGCTTCGCCCTGGCGCCGGTCTTCGCGGTCTTCCACGCGCAGGCGGAACCAGTCCATGGTGCGCTCGAACAGTTCGCCGATGCGCTCGGCCACGGCCAGCCAGGAGACCTGGAAGAACAGCGAAAAGCCCAGGCCGAACAGCAGCAGGAGCAGCAGGGTCGCGCCGGTGAAACCGAAAGCGACCTGCGAGGAGTGGCCCAGCAGCTGGCCCAGCACGCCGCCCGGGGCGCGCGGCAGTTCCACATCCCAGGACCACATGCGCAGGTACTCGAGGCCGACGCTGCCGGCGAACATCAGGGCGAAGCCGATCCAGCGGACGATGAATTCGTCCTGGTGTTCCGGTTCCGCGGGCGTCGGCAGCTTGTTGGTCAGGCGGCGCCAGCCGCGCCAGACGGCGCGCAGGAAGAGCGCGCCCCACCACCAGGCGGAAAAGCCGAAGATATACAGCAGCAGGTCAGCCAGCCAGGCGCCGGCCTTGCCGCCCAGGTTGGTAATCACGGGCACCACGTTTTCGTGCGACCAGCCCGGATCGGCCTTGTTGTAGCTCAGCAGAATCAGCACGAAGTACAGGAACACGACGGCCATGGCGATCCAGCGCGCCTCCAGCAGGAGACGGGCGAGACGGCGCGGCATCGGCGATCGCGGGGACGGATGACGGGGTGGAATCGGGGGTTGGGCGGGACTCTTCTTGCTCATGCTGCTGGATGCTGATCTGTTCGCTTTGGCGGAATCCAGCCATTCTAAGGCATATATTGCCGGACGGCCCGTCATTCATGCTCGTGCGCATCATCGTCTATAATCCATGCTGCATCTGGGTGGCTTGATTTGTGTTCCCTTCGCCCCCAGTTTCCCATTTCTTACCCTCACTACCTTGCACCCCATGACCACTAAGAAACACGCCAAAGTCCTGATCCTCGGTTCCGGTCCCGCCGGCTACAGCGCCGCCGTCTACGCCGCGCGCGCCAACTTGAGCCCGATGCTGGTCACCGGCGTCGAACAGGGCGGCCAGCTGATGACGACGACCGATGTCGAGAACTGGCCGGGCGATCCGCTGGGCGTGCAGGGCCCGGAACTGATGGCGCGCCTGCTGCAGCACGCCGAGCGCTTCAATACCGAGATCGTGTTCGACCACATCCACACGACCTACCTGAACGAAAAGCCGATCCGCCTGGTCGGCGACTCGCACGAATTCACCTGCGACGCCCTGATCATCGCCACCGGCGCCTCGGCCCAGTACCTCGGCCTGGAATCGGAACAGGCCTTCATGGGCCGCGGCGTCTCGGCCTGCGCCACCTGCGACGGCTTCTTCTACCGTAACCAGGAAGTGGCGGTCATCGGCGGCGGCAATACCGCGGTCGAAGAAGCCCTGTACCTGGCCGGCATCGCCTCGAAAGTCACGCTGATCCACCGCCGCGACAAGTTCCGCGCCGAGCCGATCCTGGTCGACCGCCTGATGCACAAGGTCAAGGAAGGCAAGATCGTGCTCGAACTGAACCACACGCTGGACGAGGTCGTGGGCGACAACAGCGGCGTGACCGGCCTGAAACTGCGCTCGACGTCGGGCGAGGCGACCAAGGAACTGACCGTGCACGGCCTGTTCGTGGCGATCGGCCACAAGCCGAACACGATGATCTTCGAAGGCCAGCTCGAGATGCACAACGGCTATATCAAGACCCGCAGCGGCACCGAGGGCATGGCCACCGCCACCAGCGTGCCGGGCGTGTTCGCGGCCGGCGACGTGCAGGATCACATCTACCGCCAGGCGATCACCAGCTCGGGCACCGGCTGCATGGCCGCGCTCGACGCCCAGCGCTACCTGGAAGCCCTGGAAGACGACCAGAAATAAAGGAAGCAGAAACACGATGGCGGGCATGAAGGACTTTGCCGATCTGAAGGGCTTGCGCGACCAGCTCCAGGAAGACGCACGCGTGCGCGCCATCGAAGCGGCCGAACGCGAGAAACGCGAGCGCATCGCGCGCGAGCGGGCGATCGAGTTCCGTAGCGCCATGGACGGCGTCAAGAAGATGCCCGAGTCGAACCGCTACGTCTACCGCCCGGTGCAGGAAGCGCTGCTGCGCGAGCAGCCGCAGCGCCGCGTCCTGTCGCAAGAAGAGGATGACGCCCTGGTGCTGCAGCAGTCGCTGTCCGACATGTTCGACGTCGACGGCCTGCTCGACGACGATCCGACCCTCAGCTACGCCAAGGACGGCGTCGGGCCCGACGTCGTCAAGAAGCTGCGCAAGCGCCACTGGCCCGTGCAGGACGAGCTCGACCTGCACGGCATGACGCGCGATATCGCGCGCGGCCAGGTCGGCGATTTCGTGCGGCGTTCGGTACGGCGCGGGGTGCGCTGCGTGCGCATCATCCACGGCGTCGGCTATGGCTCGCCCAACGGCGAACCGGTACTGCGCTCGGTCGTGCACAGCTGGCTGGTGCAGCTGGACGAGGTCGTCGCATTCTGCGTGGCCAACCGTGCCGATGGCGGCCATGGCGCCCTGGTCGTGCTGCTGAAACCCGCGCTCGACCGGTAATCTGTTGTTGACAACCAACTAGCGCGCCGTAAATGCAAGGGTGCGTTGTAGAATTCGGCGTGGCTGCGTGCCGTGGTTACTTTCATAAGGACATTCTTTGAATCCAGTTCCGGCCGAGCCGATGCCCGCCCCCAGCCAGGTCGACCTGGCATCCTGCGCCGATGAGCCGATTCATACCCCCGGATCGATCCAGCCGCACGGCTTCCTGCTCTTCATGGACGGTGAAGGCCGGCTTGAAGGCTGGAGCACGAACGCGCCCGCCTCCCTCCTTCCCGTCCTGCAGCTGGGCCGCCCCTATGCCGAACTGCCGCTCCCGGCCGCCAGTCTCGAGCTGATCGCCGAGTGCGCCGGCGCGCTGACCGAGGGCGAATGCCCGCCCGCGATGGCGGCGGTGGCACTCGACGGCCGCGACTATGACGCGATCGTGCACGCCACTGCCGGACGCATCGTCGCCGAATTCGAAACGCGCATGGTGCCGGCCGACGAGGTCGCGCTGTTCGCGGTCAAGGCGCACAGCTCGATCGAGCGTGTGCGGCGCCAGCGCAGCATCGACGCGCTGCTGGAGTCCGCCGTGCGCCAGGTACGCGAGTTCACCGGTTTCGACCGCGTCATGGCCTACCGTTTCCGTCCGGACGACAGCGGCGACGTCGTCGCCGAAGCGCGGCGCGAGGATCTGCCGGCCTTTCGCGGCCAACGCTATCCGGCCGGCGACATCCCGGCCCAGGCGCGCCGCCTGTATGTATTGAACACCCTGCGCATGATCGCCGACATCGGCTACGCGCCGGTGCCGCTGCTGGGCGCGCGCGGCGCGCCGGCGCTGGACATGAGTTTCGGCGTGCTGCGCAGCGTCTCGCCGATCCACGTCGAATACCTGCAGAACATGGGTGTGCAGGCCTCGATGAGCGTCTCGATCGTGATCAACGGGCGCCTCTGGGGCCTGCTCGCCTGCCACCACATGACGCCGAAGGCCGTGCCCTATGCGATCCGCATGGCGGCCGACGTGCTGGCCCAGGTGCTGGCCTCGACGGTGCAGAGCATCGAGGCGCGCCTGGATGCCGAACTGGTCGAACGCGCCGCGCGCGTGCGCACCGACCTGGTCGAATCGCTGCTGGTCGACGAGGAGCCGCTCGACGCCCTGGCCCGCCACGCCGACGCCCTGCTCGAGGCCACCGGCGCCCAGGCCATGGTCTGCCTGCACAACGGCAAGGTGTTGCAGCATGGGCCGATCGAGCGCGACGTCGCCGAAACCATCGCCCATGCGCTGCCGGCCGACGCCACCGAGATGCTGGTGCGCCAGGACGTGAAGGAGTGGCCGCAGGAGAGCCAGCCTCTGCTCGGCAAATGGGTCGGCCTGCTCGGCCTGCCCTTCGATCCGCCCGGCGGCGGCTGGTGCCTGCTGCTGCGTACCGAACAGATCGAGCACGTGTCCTGGGCCGGACGCCCGGAAAAGTCGATCGGCTACGGCCCGCTGGGCGCGCGCCTGACCCCGCGCGGCTCCTTCGATGCCTGGCACGAAACCGTGCTGGGCCTGGCGCATCCGTGGGAGCCGGCGGTGCTGGCCAATGCGCGCCTGATGCTGTCGGAACTGCTGCGCGCCTCGAACGCGCGCCGTGCCCAGACCGAGTCCACCCGCGCCCAGTTGCTGGCCATGCTCGGCCACGACCTGCGCGACCCGCTCAATTCGATCAACATGGCCGGCACCCTGCTCGAACGCGGCAGCGGCGGCGGCAACCAGCCGACCCTGGGCAAGCGCATCCAGTCCTCGAGCAACCGCATGCAGCGCCTGATCGGGCAAGTGCTCGACATGAGCCGCATCGACGGCGGCCTGGGCCTGGGCATGCTGCTCGAACCGCTCGACCTGGGCGTGCTGGTCGACGACATGGTCGACGAGATGCGTCTGGCCTATCCGACCATCCGCTACGAGTATGTCAATCCCGGCGTCACCATGGTGCGCGCCGATGCCGGGCGCATGTCGCAGGTGTTGTCGAACTTGCTGAGCAACGCGCGCCACCACGGCCAGGTCGGCCATCCGATCCGTGTCGCACTGAAGTCCGAGCCGGGCTGGGCCACGCTGGAAGTGGCCAACAACGGCGCCCCGATCGCCGAGGACCTGGCCGCCAACCTGTTCAACCCGTTCAAGCGCAGTTCGCTGCACAACCCGCTCAACCGCAGCGGCATGGGGCTGGGACTGTATATCGTCGCTACCATCGTGCGCGAGCACGAGGGCGAGATCGCGTATCGGCATGAAGGTGGGCAGGTGGTGTTCAGCGTACGCCTGCCGCTGGCGGAGATGGAGCGGGCCGGCCCGACCTGATTCGCGTAGGGTGGACTCGAGAGCCCACCCTACAATACGCACCAATCGCCACTGGACTCTGCGGCATGTTAGGCTAGCAACATGCCAACTGAATAGTCCGCTGCATGACCCTCATCAAGTTCATCGAAATCATGGCGATCCTGGTCGGCGCGTTTTCCGGCTTCATCGAAGCGCGCCGCAAGCGCATGGATCTGGTGGGGGTGTTCACGGTCGCCTTCATCGCTGCCTTCGGCGGCGGCACCCTGCGCGACATCCTGCTGGATCGCCGGCCGCTGTTCTGGGTCACCCACCAGGAATACGCGATCGCCATCTTCGTGCTGGCACTGATCGCCTCTCCCCTTATCCGCACCCTGCGCCACATCGTTTCCGAACGCCTGATCGTGATCGCCGACGCCGTCGGCCTGGGCCTGTTCTCGATCGCCGGCACCTCGGCGGCGCTGGACGCCAACATGCCGCTGTTTATCGCCTCGATGATGGGCGTGATCACGGGGATCTTCGGCGGCGTGCTGCGCGACATCGTCTGCAACGAAGTGCCGATGGTGTTCAGGGATGGCAAGCCCTACGCGCTGTGCGCCTTCCTCGGGAACTGGATGTTCCTGCTGCTGGGGCTGTACACGAATGCGTCGCACGATTTCGCGTTGTGGACGAGCGCCCTGTCCATCAGTGTGATGCGGCTCGCGTCATGGAAGTTCGACATTCAGATGGGCCGTTAAATGTCCGATCGGCCCGAAGGCTCGATGTAGGGTGGACGGCTCTGCCGTCCACGCTGTGATCGTTGGCAGCGAGATCAACCGGCACCATATCGGAGCCCCTGCCTATCACCGCGTGGACGGGAGACCCGTCCACCCTACGGTCGGCGTCCCCTTTGTTCGTGATTACACCGCGTCTGCGCCGGTCTCGCCGGTACGGATGCGAATCACCTGCTGCACGTCCTGCACGAAAATCTTGCCGTCGCCGATCTTGCCGGTGCGGGCGGCCTTGATGATGGCGTCGACCACCTGATCCACGATGGCGTCGTCGACCACGACTTCGATCTTCACCTTCGGCAGGAAGTCGACCACGTATTCGGCGCCGCGATACAGCTCGGTATGGCCCTTCTGGCGGCCGAAGCCCTTCACTTCGGTGACCGTCAGGCCGGTCACGTTGACGTCGGCCAGCGCCTCGCGCACTTCGTCGAGTTTGAAAGGCTTGATCACGCAGGTAATCTGTTTCATGTCTGCTCCTGTCTTGAATGGTTGATTGTTATTGTGTGTCCGGGATGTTGGCCAGGTCGTCGAGCCAGACCGTCGCTTCCGAATCGCTCGGGGCGCGCCAGTCGCCGCGCGGCGAGAGCGAGCCGCCGTTGCCGACCTTCGGGCCGTTCGGCACGCAGCTGCGCTTGAACTGGCTGGTCTTGAAGAAGCGCCAGAGGAAGATCGCCAAGACCCGCTTGATCGCGGCCAGGTCGTATTCGTTGCGCGCGCCATGCTCGTCCGGCCAGCGGCCCTCGTTCTTCGCGCGCCAGGCCGAATACGAGAGGAAGGCGACCTTCGAGGGCGTGAAGCCGTAGCGCAGGATGTAGTACAGGTTGAAGTCCTGCAGCTCGTAGGGGCCGATCACGTTTTCGGTGATCTGCGCGGGCTTGTCGTCGCCCTCCTTGCCGGGCACGAGCTCGGGGCTGATCTCGGTGTTCAGGACGTTGAGCAGCACCTCGCCGCCGCCCTTGACCACCGCGCCGGTCTCGGCCACCCAGCGCACCAGGTGCGCGATCAGGGTCTTGGGCACGCTGGCGTTCACGTTGTAGTGCGACATGTGGTCGCCCACGCCATAGGTGCACCAGCCCAGCGCCAGCTCGGACAAGTCGCCGGTGCCGATCACGATGGCGTTCAGGTGGTTCGCGAGACGGAACAGGTGATTGGTGCGCTCGCCCGCCTGCACGTTCTCGAAGGTGACGTCGTACTGCTCCTTCCCTTCCGCGAACGGATGGTTCAGATCTTTTAGCATCTGCAGGCAGCTCGGGCGGATGTCGATCTCGCGCGCCGTGCAGCCGACCACCTCCATCAGCGCATGCGCCTGCTGCAGCGTGCGCCCGCTGGTGGCAAAGCCGGGCATGGTATAGGCCAGGATGTTGGTGCGCGGCAGGCCGAGGCGATCCATGGCGGCGGCGCAGACCAGCAGCGCGTGGGTCGAGTCGAGCCCGCCCGACACGCCGATCACCACCTTCTGGATGCCGCTCGAAGACAGGCGTTGGATCAGGGCCTGCACCTGGATGTTGTAGACCTCGGTGCAGCGCTCGTCGCGCAGGGCGCGGTCGGCCGGCACGTAAGGAAAACGTTCGATCTCGCGGCTCAAAGGCAGCGTCGCCTCGAACGGCAGCGCGAGTTTCACACGCTGGACGCGGAAGCGGGCAACTTCGTCCGCATGGCGCCGCGCCGACTGGGCGAAGGTGGTGGCGCGCATGCGTTCCTGCGACAGGCGCTCCAGATCGACGTCGGCGTAGATGATGTGCGACTCGTCGAGGAAGCGCGCCGACTCGGCCAGCATCTCGCCCTTCTCGTAGATGATGGACTGGCCGTCCCAGGCCATGTCGGTGGTCGATTCGCCGCGGCCGGCCGAGGTGTACAGATAGGCTGCCATGCAGCGCGCCGACTGCTGGCTGACGAGCTGGTGGCGGTAGGTGCTCTTGCCGACCAGGACGTTCGAAGCCGACAAATTCACCAGCACGGTGGCGCCGGCCATGGCCGCAAAGGAGGATGGCGGCACCGGCACCCAGACGTCTTCGCAGATCTCGACGTGGAAGCGCAGCAGCGGCAGGTTCTCCACCTCGAACACCTGATCCGGGCCGAAGGGCACGATCTCGCCGAACAGCTCGACGCAATCGACGGCGGCGCTTTCGGCGGCCGAGAACTGGCGCGATTCGTAGAACTCGCCATAATTAGGCAGGAAGCTCTTGGGCACCAGGCCGAGCACGCGCCCGTTCGCGACCACGGCCGCACAATTGAACAGCTGGTGATTGACCCGCAGGGGCAGGCCCACTACCATCGCCAGAGGCAGGGTGCTCGATGCCTCAACGATCGCGCGCAGGCCGTCCTCGCAAGCGTCGAGCAAGGCCTTCTGGTGGAACAGGTCGTCGCAGCTGTAGGCGGACAGGCCCAGCTCCGGAAAGGCGACCAGGGCCGCGCCCTCGGCCGCCGCCTGGCGCGCCAGCGTGAGGGTCTGCTCGACGTTGTACGCCGGGTCGGCGATGCGGCAGCGGGGAATGGCCACCGCCACGCGCGCGAATCCGTGGGAATACAGATTGAAGAATCGGTTGTTCATTCTGATGTCTTTCGCAGGCGGGAAGTGCGGAGCGCCAGCTTGCCGCGCCGGTCTCCGGAACCACTTCTTTTAGGTGTAAAGGCAATTTTGAATTATCGCACGCATATCGTTTCATCCTTGTCCGAGATCGGGCAATCCGCCTGGGATGGCTTGCTGGCACAGCAGGAAGAAGCCAACCCGTTTCTTTCCTACGCCTTCCTGCACGCCCTGCACGAATCCGGCAGCGCCGCGCCCGAGACCGGCTGGCAGCCGCAGTACATCGCGCTCTACGACGGCGACACGTTCGCCGCCGCCCTGCCCCTGTACGTGAAAGGCCATTCCTACGGCGAATACGTGTTCGACTGGGCCTGGGCCGACGCTTACCAGCGCCACGGACTCGCGTACTACCCGAAGCTGCTGGCGGCGATCCCGTTCACGCCGGTGGCGGGCCCGCGTCTCCTGGCCGTCGACGAGGCGGCGCGCGCGGCCTTGATCGACGTGCTGCAGGCGACCCAGCGCGCCACCGAGGTGTCCTCGACCCACATCCTGTTCCCGCCCGAGGCGCACGCGCGCCAGCTGCAGGAGGCCGGCTTCCTGCTGCGCAGCGGCGTGCAGTTCCATTGGCTGAACCCCGGCTATGCCAGCTTCGACGAGTTCCTGGCCACGCTGGAGCAGAAGAAGCGCAAGAACATCCGCGCCGAGCGGCGCAAGGTGCGGGAAGCCGGCGTCGTCATGCGCCGCGTGCGCGGCGCCGACGTCACGGACGCCGACTGGAAGCTGTTCAACCGCTGCTACCGCCACACCTATGCCGCGCATTATTCGACGCCCTACCTGAACCTGGATTTCTTCCGCCGCATCGGCCGCACCATGCCCGAGAACATCCTGCTCGTGATCGCCGAGCGCGACGGCCGCCCGATCGCCGCCTCGCTCGTGATCCATACGGCCGACACGCTCTACGGCCGCTACTGGGGCGAACTGGAACACGTACCCTGCCTGCATTTCGAGGCGGCTTACTACCAGCCGCTCGAGTTCTGCATCGAACAGGGCATCAAGACCTTCGAGGGCGGCGCCCAGGGTGAACACAAGATGGCGCGCGGCTTCCTGCCGACCCGCACCTTCTCGGCGCACTGGCTGGCGCATCCCTCGTTCGCCGACGCGATCGAACGCTTCCTCGAACGCGAGGCGGGTGGGATCGACGAGTACATGAGCGAATTGAACGAGCGGAATCCGTTCAAGGGGTGAGTCTTGGGGGTCGTAGGGTGGGCTCTCCGAAGAAAAGCCGTCATGGCGGCTATTGGCCTCCATGACCCCACGCGGTACAGGGTTGGATCGGGGTTACGGCAAGCGATGCCGTGGTGGTATGCAAACGCACGAACGCGTGGGCATGCCCACCCTACGTCAGGAGCACCAGCGCTGCGCCGATTCCCGCTGCCGGCAACACATAGCGACCGTAAGGAACCCCGCGAATCGGCGCCAGCTCGCAATCCCACCGGAACCCGATCCGCAGGTACATCCGCAGCGCAGATTCCATCACGGGACTCGTATGCAGCCCCACGGTAGGCGCCCCCGCGTCGCGCGCACTCTCCAGGCAGGCTGCGACCAGCCGCCGCCCGACACCGTGCCCGCGCGCGGCGGGATCGACCACCAGCATCCGGATCACCGACCATGCATCGGGAAAGATCGCGCTGCGCGGCCGCCCCGGCCCCACATGCACTACCGCGCCCAGGATCGCGCCGCCGGATTCGGCCACGAACAGATCCCCGCCCGCGGCCAGCTCCGCCATCCGCCCGATGCCCTCGATGAAGCTCGGCCAGTCTTCATACTGTCCTTCGTACTGGGCAAAAGCGGCGCGCGCGACGGCGTTGACCCGATCCGCATCGGCCGGCATGAAAGGCCTGACCACGACCGCGCTCATACGAACAGCGAAGGCTGGCTGTCGGCGTAATCGCGCAGCAGGTTCCACACCACTTTCACGCGGCGCAGGCGATACAGATCGGTGGGCGCGGCCAGCCAGAACGAGCGCTCGGCGAAGAAGCCGGGCAGCACCGGCACCAGGCTGCCGTCCGGCGGGATCGCATACGGCGGCGCCATCATCAGGCCCATGCCGAGTGCGGCGGCTTCGATCTGCGCCGTCATGCCGGAGCAGCACAGGCGCCGGCGCGGCGTGAAACCGAGTTCGTCGAGATAGGACAGCTCGCGGCTGGCCAGGCGATCCTGCACGTAGTCGACGAAATAGTGCTGCGACAGATCCGACAGGTGGCGGATCGGCGGATGGCGCGCGAGATAGCCTGGCGAGGCGTACAGGTAGAAGCGGAACGAGGCCAGGCGCGTGACCATGTAGCGGCCGGTGGTCGGCGGGTCGAGCATCACGCCCAGATCCGCTTCGCGGTTGGCCAGGTTGGCAAAGCTCGGCAGCGCCAGCAGGTCGATTGTCAGGTCGGGGTTCGCATCGAGCAGGCCGACCAGCAGCGGCGCCACCACTTTCACCCCGAACACCTCCGGCACCCCCAGGCGCACCACGCCGTGCGCCGCCACTTCCGCCCCGCCCAGCTGCTCGGCCGCGGCCAGGGCCGCGCCTTCCATCGCTTCGGCATGGGGCAGCAGCGCCAGGCCCATCTCGGTGAGCTCGTAGCCTTCGCGCGAGCGGTCGAACAAGGTGGTGCCGAGTTCCTTTTCCAGGCGGTCGATGCGGCGCGCCACCGTCGTGTGCTCGACGTCGAGCCGGCGCGAGGCGCCCGAGAGCGTGCCCGCGCGCGCCAGTTCGAGGAAGAATCGCAGGTCGGTCCACTCGGGCAGGGTATTCATCGGCGCACTGTTCGTTATCGATACAGCGTATTGTGCACCAGTGCACATTCCTCCCGCAATCAATTCCCATATGCATGCTTCAGGGCGCCAAAATTGTGCACTTGCAGCATTCCTCCTGCATACACCATGCCCCCTTACAGTGCAGCGGCCTGTGCAATTACGCACAAGGGGTGGGCGCGTTGTTATCTTTTCAGCCAGACAGAAGCGGAGCACACTGTTTTGCGTGCGATTCCAAGCATGCCCCTAGAGCCTAACCCAGCAGAAGGAGTCGCTGCCGGGATAGGTTCTTTCCAAAAATTAGGAGACAACGATGCACCTGACAACACAAAAAAAGAAACTGGTCACCCATTGCGCCGCCGCCCTGCTGGCCCTGTCCAGCGGTGCCATGGGCGCCGCCCATGCCCAGCAATCCTCGGGCGCGCCCGCCCTTGACGGCGAGAGCGCATCCGACGTCCAGAAAGTCGTCGTCACCGCGCGCCGCCGCGAGGAAACCCTGCAGGACGTGCCGGTGTCCGTCACCGCGTTTTCCGCCGACCAGCTCTCCAAGCAGGGCGTGCCCGACGTGACCGCCCTCGCCCTGGCGCTGCCGAACACCACCCTGAAAGCCTCGCGCGCCACCAACTCGACGCTGACCGCCTTCATCCGCGGCGTCGGCCAGGCCGACCCGCTGGCAGGCTTCGAATCGGGCGTCGGCATCTACATCGACGACATCTACCTGGCCCGTCCGCAAGCCGCCGTGGCCGACATCTACGACGTCGAGCGCATCGAGGTGCTGCGCGGCCCGCAGGGCACCCTGTACGGCCGCAACACCATCGGCGGCGCCGTCAAGTACGTCACCCGGAAACTCGGGCCGAAGACCGACATCCGCCTGCGCGGCACGGTCGGCAACTACGGCCAGAAGGACGCCGTGGTCACCCTCGGCACCCCGGTCTCCGACACCCTGCGCATCGGCGCCACCGCCGCCCGCTTCAAGCGCGACGGCTTCGGCAAGAACCTCTACACCGGCGCCGAGAACTACGACAAGGACGTGCACGCGCTGCGCCTGTCGGCCGAATTCACGCCGACGCCCGATCTCTTCATCCGCGTCGCCGCCGACGGCACGCAAGACGATTCGAGCCCGAAGAACGGCCACCGCCTGACCGTCGGCCGCACCAGCGGCGCGCCGATCCTCGGTAACGAATTCGACACCCGCGCCAGCCTGACCCGCGCCCAGGGCCACGAGCAGGAAGTCACCGCGCACGGCGTCTCGGCGCTGATCGAATACCGCCTCAACGACCAGTTCTCGTTCAAGTCGATCACGGCCAGCCGCAAGGACAAGTCCTGGGCGCCGATCGACTTCGACGCCCTGCCGGTCGTCGACATGGAAGTGCCGGCCCTGTACAAGAACGAGCAGTTCAGCCAGGAATTCAACGCAACCTATACGGGCGACCGTATCCAGGGCGTGGCCGGCGTGTACTACATCGACGCCCAGGCCTACAACAAGTTCGACACCATCCTGGCCGGCGCATTCCCGTCCTCGACCTTCACCAGCGGCGACGTCGGCACCAAGGCCTGGGCCGCCTACATCGACGGCAGCTACAACTTCACCGATGCCCTGAGCCTGTCGCTGGGCGGCCGCTACACGGTCGACAAGCGCAGCGCCGACATCTACCGCCAGATCTTCCTCGGCCTGAACGGCTCGCCGGGACTGGGCAACCCGAACGCCATCCCGTTCCGCGTCGACACCGACATGCGCGGCCTGGAGCGCGAAGACAAGAAGTTCACCCCGCGCGTGGCCGTCAACTACAAGTTCAACGCCGACCACAACGTCTACGCGTCGTACTCGGAAGGCTTCAAGGGCGGCGGCTTCGATCCGCGCATTAACATCGCCGGCTTGCGCCTGCCGGTGGCGGAAGCGCGCCGCGGCTACAGCCCGGAAACCATCGAGACGGTCGAACTCGGCCTGAAGTCGGCCTTCAACGGTGGGCGCATCACGACCAACACCGCCCTGTTCTTCAGCGACTACCAGGACGTGCAGATTCCGGGTTCGGTGGCGATCGACACCAACGGCGACGGCCGCGACGACAGCTTCGCCGGCGTGACCACGAATGCCGGCAAGGCCAAGATCCGCGGCTTCGAGTTCGAAGCGGTGGCCAACCTGACGCGCGACTTCACCCTGGCCGGCATGTACAGCTACATCGACGCCGAGTACCGCGAATACATCATCAACAACGTGAACGTCGCCAGCCAGCGCGTGTTCCAGAACACACCGCGCAACTCGGGCAACCTGCGCGCCAACTACGACATCGCGCTGCCGCTCATGGGCCACAACGGCAAGATCTCGCTGATCGGCAGCGTCTCGTACAAGGGCGCCACCAACCAGTTCGAAACCGTGTCCCTGCTCGACCAGGATTCGTACAAACTGTACGATGCCAGCATCATCTGGACGCGCGCCGACGGCAAGATCCGCGCCGGCATCCACGGCAAGAACCTGAGCGACGAGCGCTACAAGACGGCCGGCTACCTGTTCCCGACCCTGGGCAACGAGGGCACGCTGACCGCCTTCTACGGCAATCCGCGCACGGTGTCGGCGACGGTCGAGTACCGCTTCTGATCCGTCGGGCGTAAGGAGCAGCAGTAGCCATTCCTCCACGCCGCCGCAAGCGGCGTGGACGGGCCCTCCTTCGCCCGCCATCCCCTCACAAGAACAACAGGATCTGCCAGCGTGTCCACCTTCACACCCATCAGCTACCAGAGCACCGACGGCCTGGACTTGTATGCGCGCGACTACGCGGCCCAGGTGCCGGCGGATGCGGCGGCACTGCCGGCCCGCTTGCCAGTCATTTGCCTGCACGGCCTGACACGCAATTCGGGCGACTTCGACGAGCTGGCGCCGCGCATCGCCGCCCTCGGACGGCGCGTCCTGGCGCTCGACGTGCGCGGCCGCGGCCACTCGGCGCGCGATCCGGATCCGGCGAACTACAACCCGGTCGTCTACGCCGGCGACGTCGTCAAGCTGCTGCACGATCTGGGCATCGCGCGCGCCGTCTTCATCGGCACCTCGATGGGCGGCCTGATCACCATGACCCTGGCAGTGCGCCACATCGAACTCATCGCAGGCGCCGTCATCAACGACGTCGGCCCGGTGCTCTCCGTCAAGGGCCTGGCGCGCATCGCCGGCTACGCGGGACGCTGCAGCACGCTCGCCTCCTGGGAGGATGCCGCCGCCTATCTGAAGGAGATCAACGCCTGCGCCTTTCCCGACGCCCCCAATGAAGAATGGGGCAAGTGGGCGCGGCGCGCTTTCGCCCCCGACGCATCGGGCCAGCTGGCAGTGCGCTACGACCCCAGTATTGCGATAGCATTGCAGACAGGTAAACTGCGCCCGACCTCGCTGGCCGGACGCCTCGCCTTCAAGCGGCTCGCGCACAAGCGCCCGACGCTGCTGGTGCGCGGCGCCCTGTCGGATCTGGTCGAACCCGAACAGGCGGCGTGGATGCGGCGCGCCGCGCCCACGATGCAGTACACCGAAGTGCCGAACGTCGGCCACGCGCCGATGCTCACCGAACCCGAAGCCTGGGAAGCGATCCGCCAGTTCCTGATGTCGCTACCCTGAATCGGCTTCCTTAAAATAAGTTACAGGAGACTCCATGCACCATCTCGTCAAGCCCCTCAGCGCCGCGGTTCTGCTTGCCTTTGCCGCCACCGCCGCGCCCCATGCCCTGGCCGCCGACCTGAAGATCGCGCTCATCGCCGGCAAGACCGGCCCGCTCGAAGCCTATGCCAAGGAAACCGAGACCGGCTTTATGATGGGGCTGGAATACCTCACCGGCGGCAAGATGGAAATCGCCGGCCGCAAGCTGAAAGTCATCGTCAAGGACGACCAGAGCAAGCCCGATCTCGGCCGCACCCTGCTGGCCGAAGCCTATGGCGACGACAAGGTCGACATCGCCGTCGGCACCTCCTCCTCGGGTTCGGCGATCGCCATGCTGCCGGTGGCGAAGGAATACAAGAAGGTGCTGATCGTCGAGCCGGCCGTGGCCGATGCCATCACCGGCGACAAGTGGAACAAGTACATCTTCCGCACCGCGCGCAGCTCGATGCAGGACGCCCTGGCCGCGGCCAGCACCCTGAAAGGCGGCAGCGTCGGCTTCCTGACCCAGGACTATGCCTTCGGCCGCGACGCCATCAAGGCCGGCAAGGAAGCCCTGGCGGCGACCGGCAGCAAGGCCAAGGTGGTGCACGAAGAATACGCGCCGATGACCACCACCGATTTCACCGCCTCGACCCAGCGCCTGTTCGACGCGCTGAAGGACAAGCCGCAGCCGCGCGTGCTGCAGATCGTCTGGGCCGGCCCCAACCCGATGAACAAGATCGCCGACATGAAGCCGGAGCGCCACGGCATCATGCTGGCGCCGGGCGGGAACATCCTGCCGGTGATGAAGACCTGGAAGAACTACGCCGGCACCGAAGGCACCATCTACTATTACTACGCCTTCCCGAAGAACAAGATGAACGACTGGCTGGTGGCCGAACATACCAAGCGCTTCAAGGCCCCGCCCGACATGTTCACGGCCGGCGGTTTCGCCGCGGCCAGCGCTGTCTTCACCGCGCTCTCGAAAGTCCCCAGCGGGAATTCCGAGCAGCTGGTCGCCGCCATGGAAGGCATGAAGTTCGACACGCCGAAAGGTCCGATGAGCTTCCGCAAGGAAGACCACCAGGCGCTGCAGTCGATGTACCACTTCCGCATCAAGAAGAACCAGACCAACGAATGGGATCTGCTGGAGCTGGTGCGCGAAATCCCGACCGCCGAGCTGCCGCTGCCGGTCAAGAACAAGCGCTGACATGGTCGTAATGAACAACGCCCAGACAAACGCACGGCAGCCGTCCTTGTCGACGCGCGACCTGACCATCCGCTTCGGCGGGCACGTCGCGGTGAATGCGGTGACGGCCGATTTTTATCCGGGCACGCTGACCGTGATCGTCGGCCCGAACGGGGCCGGCAAGACGACCTACTTCAACCTGGTCTCGGGCCAGCTGCCGGCGACCTCCGGCAGCGTGCTGATGAAAGGCGCCGACGTCACCCGCCATGGCGCCGCGCGCCGCACCCGGCTCGGCATCGGGCGCGCCTTCCAGCTCACGAACCTGTTCCCGAACCTGACCGTGATGGAAAACGTGCGCCTGGCCGTGCAGAGCCGCGCCGGCGTCGGCCTGAACATGTTTTCGGTCTGGTTCGGCCACAAGGCCCTGATCGAGCGCGCCGAGCATTACCTGGAACGCGTGGCGATGCTGGCCAAGCGCGACATGATCGTCGGCGCCCTCTCGCACGGCGACCAGCGCAAGCTGGAAGTGGCGATCCTGCTCGCGCTGGAACCGGCCATCCTGATGTTCGACGAACCGACCGCCGGCATGAGCGTGGACGAGGTGCCGGTCGTGCTCGACCTGATCCACGCGGTCAAGCGCGAGGCCAACAAGACCGTGCTGCTGGTCGAGCACAAGATGGACGTGGTGCGCCAGCTGGCCGACCGTATCATCGTGCTGCACAACGGCATCCTGGTCGCCGACGGTAATCCCGGCGAAGTCATGCAATCGAAGATCGTACAGGAAGCCTATCTTGGAACACCGGAAGCCGAACATGCCTGAAGCCTTGCTCACTCTGTCGGGGGTGCATACCCACATCGGTCAGTACCACATCCTGCAAGGCGTGGATCTGGTGGTACCGCGCGGCGGCCTGTCGGTGCTCCTCGGCCGCAACGGCGCCGGCAAGACCACGACCCTGCGCACCATCATGGGCCTGTGGCAGGCCAGCGCCGGCAGCATCGTCTTCGACGGCCACGACATCACCAAGATGGCCACGCCCGACATCGCGCGCCTGGGCATCGCCTATGTCCCGGAAAGCATGGCCGTCTTCTCCAAGCTGACGGTGCGCGAGAACCTGCACCTGGCGGCGCGCAACGGGCCGATGGATCAGGCGCGGGTCGAGTGGATCTTCGGCTTCTTCCCGGCCCTGAAGAAATTCTGGAACTACCCGGCCGGTAACCTCTCGGGCGGCCAGAAGCAGATGGTGGCGATCGCACGCGCGATCGTCGAGCCGAGAAAACTGCTGCTGGTCGACGAGCCGACCAAGGGCCTGGCCCCGGCCATCGTGCAAAGCCTGATCGCGGCCTTCCGCGAACTGAAGGAACACGAGACCACGATCCTGCTGGTCGAGCAGAATTTCAACTTCGTGCGTTCGCTTGGCGACACCGTCAGCGTGATGGACGACGGCCGCGTGGCCCATGCCGGCACCATGGCGGCGCTGGCCAACGACGACGAGCTGCAGCAGCGCCTGCTGGGCCTGTCGCTCGACTCCCACCAATAGGATTCATGATGAGTGCAACCCTTCCCCACACGAGCGCCGGGTCGAATGCCGAGCTCAAGGCGGACACGCCGCTGCCGAACGCGCCGCGCGACATCGCGCCGCTCCTGCTGATTCCCGTGCTGGCCCTGGTGATGCTGCCCCTGATCGGCAGCTTCCCGACCTGGGTCACGCTGACCGTCGCCGGCCTCGCCATGGGCATGATGATCTTCATTATGGCCAGCGGCCTGACCCTGGTCTTCGGCCTGATGGACGTGCTCAACTTCGGCCACGGCGCCTTCGTCTCGGTGGGCGCCTTTACCGCCACCCTGGTGCTGCTGCCGATGCGCTGGGCGATGGAGGCCGACTCGCTGCTGCTCAACCTCGGCGTGCTGGGCCTGGCGGTGACGGTGGCGATGGTGGTGACGGCCCTCCTCGGCTGGGCCTTCGAGCGCGTCATCATCATGCCGGTGTATGGCCAGCACCTGAAGCAGATCCTGATCACCATGGGCGGCATGATCGTGGCCGAACAGCTGATCAACGTGATCTGGGGCGCGGAAACCATCCCGCTGCCGCTGCCCACGTCGCTGCGCGGGGCCATCTTCCTGGGCGACGCCGCCATCGAAAAATACCGCCTGCTGGCGGTGGTGGTCGGCCTGGTCGTGTTCGCGCTGCTGTTCCTGACCCTGAACCGCACCAAGATCGGCTTGCTCATCCGCGCCGGCGTGGAAAACCGCGACATGGTCGAGAGCCTGGGCTACCGCATCCGGCGCCTGTTCGTGGCCGTGTTCGCAGCCGGTTCGGCGCTGGCCGGCCTGGGCGGCGTGATGTGGGGCCTGTACAAGGAAACCCTGTCGGCCGCGATGGGGGGCGAGACCATCGTCATGATCTTCATCGTCATCATCATCGGCGGCCTCGGTTCCGTCGGCGGCTGCTTCATCGGCTCGATCCTGATGGCGCTGGTGGCCAATTACGCCGGCTTCCTGACGCCGAAATTCGCGCTGGTCTCGAACATCGCCCTGATGATCGCGGTGCTGATGTGGCGTCCGGCCGGTCTTTACTCCAACGCACGGGGCTGATCCATGAACCGACTCCTATCCGGCGACCTGCCGCGCAGCCGCATGCTCAGCCTCGTGCTGCTGCTGGTCTTCCTGGGACTGGCGCTGGCGCCCTTCCTCACCAGTGGCGCGCGCCCGCTCAACACGGCGGCCACGATCTGCGTCTACATCGTGCTGGTGGCCTCCTACGACCTGCTGCTCGGTTATACCGGCATCGTCTCGTTTGCGCACACGATGTTCTACGGGATCGGCGCCTACGGCATCGGCCTGGGGCTGGCTTCCGTCGACGAGCCGACCTGGTCGGCGGCGCTGACGGGCCTGGGCCTGGCGCTGCTGCTGGCGCTCGGTTTGGCGCTCGTGGTCGGCCTGTTCGCCCTGCGCGTACGCGCCATCTTCTACGCCATGATCACGCTGGCGGTCGCTTCTTCCTTCGCCGTGCTGGCCTCGCAATTGTCGGACTTCACCGGCGGCGAGGACGGCAAGACCTTCAGCGTGCCCGAGGTGCTCTCGCCCGGCTTCACGCTGATGGAGAACGAGGTGTTCGGCCGCGCCATCGACGGCAAGCTGCTGACCTACTACCTGGTGTTCTTCGGCTGCCTGCTGCTCTTCCTGTTCCTGCTGCGCCTGGTGAATTCGCCCTTCGGCCGGGTGCTGCAGGCAATCCGCGAGAACGAGTTCCGCGCCGAGGCGCTGGGCTACCGCACGGTGGTCTACCGCATCTGGGCCAACTGCCTGGCGGCGCTGGTGGCCGCGCTGGCCGGCGCGCTGATGGCGCTGTGGCTGCGCTATGTCGGCCCCAAGACCTCGCTCGGCTTCGAGGTGATGACCGACATCCTGCTGATCGTGGTGATCGGCGGCATGGGCACGATGTACGGCGCGGTGGTCGGCGCCGCCCTCTTCATCCTGGCCCAGAACTACCTGAAGGAACTGATGGCGCACGGTTCGGCCGCGATGGAAGGCGTGCCGCTGCTGGCGGCTGCCCTGCACCCGGATCGCTGGATGCTGTGGCTGGGCGTGCTGTTCGTGCTGTCGATCTACTTCTTCCCGATCGGTATCGTCGGCAAGCTGCGCCTGCGCAGCTATCTGGCCCGGCGCTGACCGATCCCGCGCGGCCGGGCTTCCACCGGCCGCGCTTCCCCTCCCCGCTGCACCATCACGGTGCAAATGCTTCCATGAAGCATCGAAATTCCTGCCTCTTGTCGCGCTACGCACATTCAAGCCAGATCAAGGTTCGTGATCGTTCAGCTCATATGATGAACCGAGCCACTCGAACCGCATCGAACCATTCCGGCTCGACACGATCCGAGTCGTAAGGGCGGTGCCCGCACCGCCGCTGTACCTTGCTGGCCCCTGGCCTGGGCGCCCGGTTGCATGCGCCGCGAGCCGTCGATCTGAAGCTTGAGCGGAGACCCACCATGTCCTGTCAAAAATTCTTAGCCCTCCTGCCGTGCGCTGTATTCTGCGCCGCGCTGTCCACGCCGGCCGCCGCGCAGACGGAATCCGGAACGCAGTCCGGCATGGTCGTCGTTCGTGACGCCCAGACCGGGCAATTGCGCGCGCCGACCGCGGCCGAAAGCCGCGCGCTGGCGCCGGCGCCCACCGCCGCGGCCTCGGCCATGCGCACCACGCCGCCGGCCCTGACCACCCATCCGAGCGGAAGCCGCCAGGTGCGTCTGGGCGAACGCGCGCTGGTGTATTCGGTCGTCACCCGCGGCCCCGACGGCAAGCTCGTCGAGCAGTGCGTGCAGGGCGCGGCGGCGGCCGAGAAAGCCGTCGGCGCTCCCGCGTCCACCCAGCACAAGCAGGAGCATCGCCATGACTAAATCCACGCTGTTCAGCTCGCTCCGCACCATTTCCGCCCTCATCCTGTCCTGTGCCGCCTTCGCCAGCACGGGCGCCGGCGCGGCCACGATCACCATCGTCAACCAGAACGAACCAAACGTCGGCTTCAACGATCCGACCCCGGTCGCGCCGGTCGGCGGCAACCCCGGCACCACGCTCGGCAAGCAGCGCCTGATCGCCTTCCAGCACGCGGCCGACATCTGGGGCGCGACCCTCACCAGCAATGTTCCGATCCGCATCGGCGCCTCCTTCGTGCCGCTGTCCTGCACGGAAAACAGCGCCGTGCTCGGTTCGGCCGGCGCGAATGAGATCTGGTCGGACTTCACCAACGCCCCGCGCGCCGGCACCTGGTATTCGAGCGCGCTGGCGAGCAAGCTGGCCGGCACCGACGTCTCCACGCCGGGCGAACCGCACATCATCTCGCGCTTCAACTCCCGCCTCGGCCTGTTCCCGGACTGCCTGCCCGGCCCCGGCTTCTACCTCGGCCTCGACAACAACGCCGGCGCCGCCATCGACCTCGTCACCGTGCTGCTGCACGAAATGGCGCATGGCCTCGGATTCCAGACCTTCACCGACGACGAGTCCGGCGCCGAGATCCTCGACGTGCCTTCCATCTGGGATCACTTCCTGGTCGACAACCGCACCGAGCAGGCCTGGGTCAACATGACGCCGGAGCAGCGCGTCGCCTCGGCCATCAGCGTCAACGGCCTGTCCTGGAACGGCGCCAACGTCACCGCAGCGGTGCCTGCCGTGCTCGATCCGCGCTCGCGCCTGAGCGTCTTCGGCAAGGCCGCCGGCCACTACCCGGTCGGCGACGCCTCCTTCGGCCCGCCACTCGGCCGCAAGCCCGTCAAGGGGCACCTGATGCCGGTCATCGACCAGCCCGACGGCACGGGCCTGGCCTGCGCCCCGCTCAGCAAGCGCAACGCCTGGACCGTTCGCGGCAACATCGCCCTGGTGTCGCGCGGCGAATGCGCCTTTGTCGACAAGGCCCGCAACGTGCAGGCGGCCGGAGCGATCGGCATGGTCGTGGCCGACAATGCGCCGGGCGAGCCGACCGGCATGAGCGGCAGCGATCCGACGATCAGGATTCCGTCGGTGCGCGTCACGCAGGAAGCCGGCATCAGGCTACGCGCGGCCTTGCAATCGCGCTCGCGCCACCGCTCCAACGTCATCGCCAGCCTCGGCGTCGATCCGAAGCGCCTGGCCGGCACCGACGAGCGCCGCCGCATCCTGATGTACACGCCGAACCCGAACCAGCCGGGCTCCTCGGTATCGCACTACACCACGGACGCCAAGCCGAACCAGTTGATGGAGCCATCGATCAATTCGGATCTGTCACACACGGTGACGCCGCCGCGTGATCTCACTTATCCATTACTCCGGGATATCGGATGGTAGGAGCTCCCGAGAAAACGCCCAGGGCGGCGTTGCATCGTCTCGCCGTACTTGCCTACTGTCTTCGACGACACGCCTTGCCCAAAGCGTTTTTCGGAAGCTCCAATAGCTCCGAGCAATAAAAAGGCCCGGCCACCACGAAGGTGCCGGGCCTTTCCACGACCGCAGTCGAATTTATTGCTGCTGTTCTTTTGCCTTGAATGCGGCGACGCCGTTGACGATCTCGGCTTTCGCTTCATCCGGGCCGGCCCAGCCTTCGACCTTGACCCACTTGCCTTTTTCGAGATCCTTGTAGTGCTCGAAGAAGTGCTGGATCTGCTGCAGGCGCAGGTCTTGCAGGTCTTCCGGCTTTTGCCAGTGGCTGTAGATCGGCAGGATCTTGTCGACAGGCACGGCCAGGATCTTGGCATCGCCGCCGGCTTCGTCGGTCATCTTCAGCACGCCGATCGCGCGGCAACGCACGACCACGCCAGGGATCAGCGGGAACGGGGTGATGACCAGCACGTCGCATGGGTCGCCGTCGTCCGACAGGGTTTGCGGCACATAGCCGTAGTTGCACGGATAGTGCATCGCGGTGCCCATGAAACGGTCGACGAAGATCGCGCCGGTATCCTTGTCCACTTCGTACTTGATCGGATCGGCGTTCATCGGGATTTCGATGATGACGTTGAAGTCATTCGGCACATCACGGCCGGCTGGGACGTTGTTGAGGCTCATGGGTTAATCCTTGGTTGCTGAAGTTTCAATAAAGGGGAGCATTATATCGAATAGGCATGAGCTTGTGCGGCGCGTAGGGTGGGCATGCCCACGCTTAAGGCCTGCACGGTGTTAGCCGGGTCTTTCCGGAAACAAAGCCGACACTGTTCGACGTTCACGCGCGGGCATGCCCGCCCTACGGTGCGCTACTGTCTCGACTGACATCGTCGGCCGTCACGTAACGTAGGGCGGGCATAGAGAATCCGTAACCAAGGCCATTGGCCTTGGTTACCCCGAGTAACACAGCACGCATGTCGAAACCCGTAGCGAAGCCGCAACCCGAAACACACTACATCACAACATCGTCGCCAGCGCACTCTGCCGATAATGATTCGCCGCCGACCCCTCCTGCCCCAGCGCCTCGTGCAGCTGCGCCAGCTTCAGGTGGATGTCGCGCACCATGCTCGACTGGGTGGCATCCGACAGTGCCTGTTCCAGGTAGCGCTGGGCCTTGCCCCAGAGTTTCTGGCGCAGGCACAGCGAACCGAGCGCGAGCGCCAGTTCCGGATCGTTCGGGCGTTCGCGCAGCCAGGCTTCGCAGTGTTCGATCTGGGCCAGCAAGGTCGGCGAACCGGCCGGGCCGGCGGCGTCGCGGTAGGCGCGCACGACGCGCTCGTCCCAACCGGCCTTGAGCGCTTCCTCGGCGACCACGCGCGCCTCGTCCGGCAGGCCGCTGGCGTTGAAGGCGGCGGCGGCGCGCGCGGCGATGTAGGGTTTGGTGCGATCCTGCGCCGGCACGCTTGCCCAGACGCGGCGGATCGCTTCCGGATCGCGTCCCTCTTCCGACAGCAGTGCCTCGTAGGCCATCTCGCGCAGGCGGCTGGCCAGGGCCGGGTGCAAGGCCTTGCGCTTGTCCAGGATGCGCACCAGGCGCAGCACTTCGGGCCAGTTGCGCGCCTGCTGGTTGGCCTTCATCGACCATTGCAGGGCGTGGATGTGGCGCTGGCCGCTGGCGTTGAGTTCATCCACGGCCGCCAGGGCCGCTTCCGGCTGGTGGTCGTCGACCAGCAGCTCGATGACCGTCATCAGGCGCGCGGTTTTCAGGGCATTGTCGTGGGCGACGCCGGCCAGCCAGGCGTCGCGCCGCGCCGGTTCGCGCATGCGGTGCGCCGCGCGCGCGCCGATCAGGGCGGCCAGGCCGGCGTTTTCGGGCAGCTCGGCGGCGCGCATGGCGGCCTTTTCGGCGTGGCCGAAGCGGCCTTCGAACAGGGCTTTCAGCGCGTCGCGCAAACCCTTGTTGCCTTCACGCTCGCGCTTGCGCTGGCGGTAAGCGGCCACGCGCTGCGGCATGCGCAGGGTCGAGACGATCGCGCGCGCCAGGCCGTACAGGGCCAGGAACAGCAGCCCCATCAGCACCACGAACAGGTTGAGCGACATGTCGATCCGGTGCGGCGGATAGAAGAACACCACGTTGCCCGGATTGAAGCGCGCCGTCACGGCGATGCCGATGGCGGTGGCCATCAGGGCGACTAACCAGAGAAGTAGACGCATAAACTGTTAAGGCTTCTTGTAGTTGCGCACGGCGTTCAGGCTGTCGGCCAGCGTCGGCATCTCGATCGCGAGATTGTTCGCCTGCACCTGGCGCAGCGCCGACTGGGCTTGCTGCGTCGTGCGGGCGCGCGTGTCGAAATACTTGGCCAGCGTGTCCTGGGCGGCGGCCAGGTCGCCGGCGAAGGTCGTCTCGTCGCGCGAGAGCAGGGCCAGGCGGGCGTTCAGCAGGCGCAGCTTGAGATTTTCGCGCACGAAATAATTCTGGTCGGGCGAGAGCATCAGGGCTTCTGGCGTGTTGACGCTGCGCACCCGGATCAGCTGGCGCACGTCGTCCCACATCTCTTCGCTCCAGTTGCGCCAGGTGGCCAGCATGCGTTCGCCGATGCCGAGCGGCGCGGCCGGCGCGGCCGTGCTGCCCTGCTGGGCGCGCTGGGTGCGCACGGGCGCCGCCGGCAGCAGCGGCTTCTCGTCCGACAGCAGCGGCAGCGTGTCGACCTGGGCGATGACGCTGTCCAGGCGCAGGGCCACGCCGGCCAGGTCGACGGCCGGGGTGGCCTTCAGTTTCTCCAGGTCGGACGCGATCGCGCGGCGCACGATGATGAATTGCGGCTTGTCCGAACGCGCCAGCGAACGGTCGGCGTTCTGCAGCGCGATCAGGGCGCCCTGCACGTTGCCGGCCAGTTGCAATTGCTGGCTGGCGGTCGACAGCACCTGCTCCACTTCCGACAGCGCCCATTCGTCGCGGCTCTTCGACAGATCCGAATACAGCTGTTCCAGCGCCAGTTGCTGGCTCTGGTTTTCCAGCTGGCGGCTCTCGAGCACGCCCACTTTCAGCTGCAGGGCTTTGGACTGCTCGGCGATGTCGCGCGCGAGCGAGGCGGTCTCGGCTGCGGTCTCGTTGCCTTTTTGCAAGCTGCGCGCCATTTCATGGCGCAGCGTGTTGATGCGGCTGTGGCTCGACCAGGTCTGCGCCGCCAGCAACACGCCCAGCGCCAGCACGGCCAGCGGCAGCGGACGCATCAGCTGCTCGGACAGCGGCGGGCCGGCCCGGCGTTCGGGTGCACGCGGACGATACGATTCGGGTGCCGGCGCAGGGGCTGCGGCGGGCGGCTGCGTCGATGGCAGCTCTGGATGATTCGGCAGTTCGTTCATTTTTGAGATTGTATCGCGGCAAGCAAACGCTCGTCGCCCGAGCCGGTAAGCGTCACCCGCGCCAGCCCGAGTGCCTGCGCGGTGGCGGCAATCCGGGCGTGCGGCACGATGACGTGCTGCTGTTGCATCTGCTTCAACTGGGTCTCGCCCAGCGCGCGCAGCAGGGAAAATAGCCCCCGCAGCGCTTCCGAGCTCGTGATTATCCAGTCGTTCGGCGTGTCCAGCAAGGCGCGCAGCGTCGCGGCCAGTTCCGGTGTGAGGCTTGGCACGCTGCGGCGGTAAGCCGCCACCACGCTGACCTCGGCGCCGGCGGCGCGGAAACCGTCGGCCATCAGCTCGCGCCCGGACTCGCCGCGCACGATCAGCACCTGCTTCCCCGCCAACGCGGCCAGGTCGAGCGAGGCCAGCAAATTCTCCGAGTCGCTGCGCGTCGGGTCGAGCGGGCCGAGGATGGTGGCATTGTCCGCATCGAGCCCGTGCTTTTTCAGCGCGGCGCGGCTGCCCTCGCCCAGCACCGCCAGCGCCACCCCGCGCGGCCAGGCGGCGATGTGGGCAAAGGCGGCGTCGATCGCGTTCGGCGAGACGAAGGCGACCAGCGCGAAATCCTCGAGATCGGCGAGCACCGCCGCCAGTTGCGATTGGTCGGCCAGCGGCGCGATCTCCAGCAGCGGCAGCACGACCGGCCTGCGCCCGATCGCGGCCACGGCCTGCGCCAGGCTCGCGGCCTGGGCCAGGGGACGGGTGATGACGACCGCCGGTTTGTCAGACATCGCGCTCGACATCGCCATCAAGGCCGACCGGGCTCACGCATCGGCCGCGGCGTCCTGGCGGCAGACGGCCAGGATCGCCTGCGCGTCCTGCTGTTCCAGCAGACTGGAAACCTGCTCGCCCAGCAGCTCGGGCTGGTCGGCCGGGCCGTCCAGTTCGGCAAAGGCGCTGCGCGTGCCGTCGGGCGTGGCGACCATCGCGCGCAGGTGCATGCGTTCGCCGTCGATAGTCGCGTGCGCGGCCAGCGGGATCTGGCAGCTGCCCCCAAAGATCTTCGAGACCTTGCGCTCGGCCAGCACGGCGTGCAGCGTGTCCGCATGGTTCAGCGGCGCCAGCACGGCCTGCAGGTCGACGCCATCGGAACGCGCGCCGCTCGCCACTTCGATCGCCATCGCGCCCTGGCCGGCGGCCGGCAGGCTCAGGCTCGGATCGAGCACGCTGCGGATGCGCTGCGGCAGGCCGAGGCGGATCAAGCCGGCGGCGGCCAGGATGATGGCCGCGTACTCGCCGCGGTCGAGTTTGCCGAGACGGGTGTCGAGGTTGCCGCGCAGCGGCTTGATCACCAGATGCGGGTAGCGCGCCGCAACCAGGGCCTGGCGGCGCAGGCTGCTGGTGCCGACCACGGCGCCCGGCGGCAACGCGTCGAGGCTGGCATAGTCGTTCGAGACAAAGGCGTCGCGCGGGTCTTCGCGTTCGAGCACGGCGGCCAGGGCGAAGCCTTCCGGCAGATCCATCGGCACGTCTTTCAGCGAATGCACGGCCAGGTCGGCGCGGCCTTCGGCCATCGCGACTTCGAGTTCCTTCACGAACAGACCCTTGCCGCCGACCTTGGACAGCGTGCGGTCGAGGATCTGGTCGCCACGCGTCGTCATGCCGAGAATGCTGATTTGACAATCTGGATATAATGCGGCGAGACGATCGCGCACGTGTTCGGCCTGCCACATGGCCAGGCGGCTCTCGCGCGAGGCGATCACCAGTTGCGCTGGAAGACGGCTTCCGGCGGATTGCTCCGATCGCTGCTGCATCATGTCCTTGCTTTCAAAACGGATTCTTTCACTGTCGTTGCGCCGACCGGGCCCAGTGCCAGTAACGCCTCTTGCATAAGATCACAAATTTTAGCATGCGGCCTCCCCCTAGAACATGGTCGATGACCATGCCCTACTTGGTGTACCTGACAATAGAAAACAGTGGCCGACATGGATAAACACGTTGCACCCGAAATGAACGACAGCGCGAACAAGAGCGCAAACAACAGCGCGAACCCCGGCGCCGACAAGGACGCCCCGCTGAAGGAAGACATCCGCCTGCTCGGCCGCCTGCTCGGCGACGTGCTGCGCGACCAGGAAGGCGACGCCGTGTTCGACGTCGTCGAAACCATCCGCCAGACCGCCGTGCGCTTCCGCCGCGACGCAGACCCGGAAGCCGGCGAAGAGCTGACCACGCTGCTGCACCGGCTCACGCGCAACCAGACCATCTCCGTGGTGCGGGCCTTTTCCTATTTCTCGCACCTGGCCAACATCGCCGAAGACCAGCACCACAACCGCCGCCGCCGCGCCCACCTGCTGGCCGGTTCCCGTCCGCGCGAAGGCAGCGTCGGCCACGCGCTCGGCAAACTGCGCGGCGCCGGGGTCGACCAGCAGACGGTCGAGACTTTCCTGCGCAATGCCCTGATCGCGCCGGTACTCACGGCCCACCCGACCGAAGTGCAGCGCAAATCCATCCTCGACGCCGAGCACGACATCGCGCGCCTGCTGGCCGAGCGCGACCTGCCGTTGACACCGAAAGAGCAAGTCCGCAACCTGCAGCTTTTACAAGCCCGCATCGCCACCCTGTGGCAGACGCGCATGCTGCGCTACACGAAGCTGACGGTGGCAGACGAGATCGAGAACGCCCTCTCCTACTACCGCATCACCTTCCTGCGCGAGCTACCCTCGCTCTACGACGACATCGAGGACGAGATCGGCATGCAGTACCACGGCAGCCCGCCGCAACTGGGCGACGCCGCCTATGTGCAGATGGGCAGCTGGATCGGCGGCGACCGCGACGGCAACCCGAACGTGAACGCCGCCACCATGCGCCACGCGACGATGCGCCACGCGACCACCATCCTCGACTTCTATCTCGACGAGGTGCACGCGCTCGGCGCCGAACTGTCGACCTCGACCCTGATGGTCGACGTCACGCCCGCCATGCAGGCGCTGGCCGACCGCTCCACCGACCAGTCCGACCACCGCGCCGACGAGCCCTACCGGCGCGCCCTGATCGGCATGTACGCCCGCCTGGCCAGCACGGCGCGCGAACTCGGCGCGACCAACATCCTGCGCAAGGAAGTCGGCCACGCCGAACCCTACGCGGACGCGGCCGAATTCGCGGCGGATCTCAACATATTGGCCGAGTCGCTGAAGCTGAACCACGGCGCCATGCTGGTGGTGCCGCGCCTGGCCGGCTTGATGCGCGCCGCGCACATCTTCGGTTTCCATCTTGCCTCGCTCGACATGCGCCAGACGTCGGACGTGCACGAGCGCGTGCTGGCCGAGCTGTTCGAAAAAGCCCAGGTCGAAGCCGACTACGCGGCCCTGTCCGAAGACGAAAAAGTCAGACTCCTGCTGGGCGAGATCGCCCAGCCGCGTCTCCTGTATTCGCCCTTCGAGAGCTATACCGACGAGACCCAATCGGAGCTCGCCATCGTACGTGCCGCGCGCGAGATCCGCCAGCGCTACGGCGCGCGCGCGATCCGCAACTACATCATCTCGCACACCGAAGCCGTCTCCGACCTGCTCGAAGTGCTGCTGCTGCTGAAGGAAGCGGGCCTGGTGCGGCCACATGCCGGGGTCTCGGACGTGATGGTGATCCCGCTGTTCGAGACCATCCCCGACCTGCAGCGCGCCGGCGCCATCATGGAAGCCTGGATGGGCCTGGCGCCCGTGACGCGCATCGTCCACAACCAGGGCCGCCTGCAGGAAGTCATGCTGGGTTACTCCGACTCGAACAAGGATGGCGGTTTCCTCACCTCGAACTGGGAGCTGTACCAGACCGAGCTGAAGCTGGTCGAGGTGTTCGAGCGCGCCGGCGTCAAGCTGCGCCTGTTCCACGGCCGCGGCGGCACCGTCGGGCGCGGCGGCGGCCCGAGCTACCAGGCGATCCTGGCGCAGCCGCCGGGCACCGTCAACGGCCAGATCCGCCTGACCGAACAGGGCGAGATCATCGCCTCGAAGTTCTCGAACCCGGAAATCGGCCGCCGCAACCTGGAACTGCTGGTCGCGGCCACGCTGGAAGCGAGCCTGATGCCGCACGAGCTCGAGGGCGCGAAGGCCGAGCGCCTGGCCGTGTACGAGTCGGTGATGGCCGAACTCTCGCAGCTGGCCTACGGGGCCTACCGCGACCTGGTCTACGAGACGCCGGGCTTCACCGACTACTTCTTCGCCGCCACGCCGATCGCCGAGATCGCGGAACTGAACCTCGGTTCGCGCCCGGCCTCGCGCAAGTCGACGCGCCGCATCGAAGACCTGCGCGCCATTCCCTGGGGCTTCTCCTGGGGCCAGTGCCGCCTGCTGCTGCCGGGCTGGTACGGCTTCGGCTCGGCGGTGTCGACGTGGTTGAAGGAAGACAGCGGCGGCGAGCGCCTGGCCACCCTGCAGGAGATGTTCCGCGAGTGGCCCTTCTTCGCCACCCTGCTCTCGAACATGGACATGGTGCTGGCCAAGACCGATCTGGCCATCGCCTCGCGCTATGCGGGGCTGGTGCCGGACGTCGCGCTGCGCGAGCGCATCTTCAAGCGCATCGCGGGCGAGCATGGCGAGACCCTGCGCCAGCTGGAAGCGGTCACCGGGGCGAAGGAGCGCCTGGCCGCGAACCCGCTGCTGGCGCGCTCGATCCAGAACCGCTTCGCCTATCTCGACCCGCTGAACCACCTGCAGGTCGAGCTGATCCACCGCCACCGCGCGATGTCGCGCAAGGTGAAGGAAGGCAGCGACGGCGGCGAGATGGATCCGCGCGTCCACCGCGGCATTCACCTGTCGATCAACGGGGTCGCGGCGGGCCTGCGCAACACTGGCTGACCCGGGCGGGGGAATCGCTTCCACGGCGATTCCCCCGCCCGCTTCCCGGTTGCGCGCAACGGGGCTTGGCCGACCGGTGAAGCCGTGAGGCCATTGGCCTCGACCACCCTACGAACAGCTGCCCAGCGTTTCCCCTTTGCGGATGAACGCCTGCACCGCGCTCGGCGCCACGCAGATGGCGCCGTCATTGCCATTACCCTTGCCCGGCTTGTGGCACACCGCCACCTTGCCCTCGCCGCAGCGGGCGTCCGTCACCGCCACCGTCACGCTGGCAACGGCCGGGCAACCGTTCTCGCTGAAGGCCTGGGCCGTGAAGGTGTAGCTGCCGGCGGCGGTCGGCGTGAAGCTGGCCGTGGCGCCGTTCGCGGACAGGCCCGGCGCCGGCGTCCAGGCAAAGCGGGTTCCGCTGGCGGCATCGCTGGCGGTGAGGGTCAGGCTCTGCGCGCCGTAGCCGAGCACGATGGCGTCGGCAGCGGCATTCGTCGGCGTGGCGTCACCCCGGCTGATCGCGATCGCCGGCTGCGGCACGCGGCCCAGCACGTTCACCGTCGCCTCGGCCGCCGCGCTCAGGCCCGCCTTGTCGACGGCCGTCAGCACGACCTTGCGCGTGCCGATATCGCTGCAGCTGAAGCTTGTCTGCGAGGCCGACAGCGATTCGATGCCCCAGTTGTCGCTTGTCCCGCCATCGAGGTCGACCGGCTCGAGGCTGGCCGCGCCATCGGCCAGCGTGACGGAGGCGTCGCGTGTGCGTACGGTCGGCGCCTCGAAGTCGTTGCTGACCACGTTCGATGGCGCGCTCTCGGTGCTCAGGCGGTTCAGCGCCGTCACCGTGTAGTAATAATATTTTCCCGGTTCGGCTTCCGTATCGGCAAAGGCGTTCGCCGTGCCGTGGGTGATGCCGATCAGGTTCTGCCCCGCCGCGAGGTCGATCGCGCGTTCCGGCGCACGGTAGATTGCGAACTGGCGCACTTTCTCCAGCTCGTCGCGCGCCTCGCCTGCCGCGGCCCAGCCCAGCACGACGGCGTTCTCGCCCGCGCTGGCGGCCAGGCTCGCAGGGGCCGGCGGCGCCGTGGCGCCCTTCCACGGCATTGGCGGTATCAGGGCCGGGCGGTTGTAGACATTCTGTTGCAGGTCGGTGCGGTAGCCCAGCGGATTGGCGGCCAGGAAGGCGTGGCGGAAGTGGATCTGGCCGGCGATGTGGGTTTGCGAGCGGTTCAGCGCGATCTGGTTGGCGACCTGTTTCGGATCCGTCCAGCCGGCGGTGTTCATCTTGTAGTCGGCGATGCCGATGTACATGTGGCGCCCGAAAGCGTTCTCGTTCCACCAAGGCACCAGCAGCTTGTAGTCGGAACCCGTCTGTCCGATGTACCAGTAGACCTGGGGCGCCAGGTAGTCGACCCAGCCCTCGCGCAGCCAGGTGCGGGTATCGGCGAAGTTGGTCACATAGTGCTGCGAGGCGCCGGCGGAGGTGGGCGAGCCGACGGCCGGATCGGTGCTGCTGCGGTAGATCCCCGAGGGCGAAACGCCGAACTTGACCCAGGGCTTCGCAACCCGGATGCGCTCGTTGACGCCCGCGATCAGGAGGTTGATGTTATCGCGGCGCCAGTCGGCGCGGCCGGCCGCGGTGGCGGGAAAGCCGCGCGGATCGGCGGCATAGGCCGCGTCGTCGTTGATCGTCCCGCTGGGATAGAAATAATCGTCGAAATGGATGCCGTCGACATCGTAGCGGTTGACGATGTCCATGATCACGGTGGTGACGTGCTCGCGCACGGCGGCCAGGCCCGGGTTCAGGATCCTGACCGTGCCGAAGGTGAGCATCCATTCCGGATGGGTGCGCGAGACGTGGCTGGCCGCATACTGGCCGGGCGTGTTCTCGGTGGCGGTGTTGGCCACCGCGCGGTAGGGATTGATCCAGGCGTGGAATTCGAGGCCGCGCTTGCGCGATTCGTCGATCGCGAACTGGAGCGGATCCCAGCTCGGAGCCGGGGCGCTGCCCTGGCTGTTGGTCAGGTAATAAGACCAGGGTTCCAGGTCGCTCGGGTACATGGCGTCGGACTGGCTGCGCACCTGCAGGAAGGCCGCGTTCATGCCGGTGGCGACGTTATGGTCGAGGATCGCGGTGAGCGCGGCGCGCTGCTGCGCCGGCGTCTGGGTGCGGTTCGGCCAATCCAGGCTCAGGTGGGTGCTGATCCAGACGCCGCGCAGCTCGTGCTTCGGGGTCGGGGCATCGGTGTCGGCATGCGCCAGGGACGCCGCCAGCAGACCCGCTGCGGCGGCAAGCAAAAGTTTTTTCATGTTGTCGTTTTTTGCGAGGTTGAGTGGACGGGCCGCGCCGGTAGCCGACGTGCACGCCGGTGGCTCCGCGGCGCCTCTCCTCGCGCCGGGTGTTGCCATCCGCTCAACAGCTTACGCGCAGATCAGGCGCGGCAAATCACGCTCGCCGATGAAATTGGGTGCGTGTCGCATAACTTGAAATCATGAGGAGCGCGCAGGCTGCGCATGCGCCGGTTCACGCCGACGCCGCGCGGGCCCATGCGGCGCCGCGCGGTTGGCATCTTCCGGTAAGGCAGTCCTGCTCAGGCAGCGGCGAGCTGGAGGCGGGCCGGCCCCGCCCGCGTGCCGGAGCGCGCCGTCACGGCGCGTCCATCGCCCAGGTCGAACACGCCGACCAGTTCCGACAAGCGGTCGGTCTGGCTTTCGAGGGCGGCTGCTGCAGCGGCAGCTTCTTCCACGAGCGCTGCGTTTTGCTGGGTGGCGCCGTCGATTTCGACGATTGCCATGTTGATCTGGGCAATGCCGGCATCCTGCTCGACGCCGGCGGCGCTGATCTCGTTCACGATGTCGGTCACGCGGCGCACGCTGGCCACCACCTCATCCATCGTCGCGCCTGCTTGCTGCACGAGGCGCCCGCCCTCTTCCACGGTAATGGCCGAGGACGCGACGAGCTGGCGGATTTCCTTGGCCGCGATGTCTGAACGCTGGGCCAGCGCCCGCACTTCGGAGGCGACGACGGCAAAGCCACGGCCCTGCTCGCCCGCACGCGCGGCCTCGACGGCGGCATTGAGCGCCAGAATATTGGTCTGGAAAGCGATGCCTTCGATCGTGCCGATGATGTCCCCGATGCGGCGCGACGAAGCGTCGATCGCGCCCATGGTACCGACCACCTGCGCCACCACCTCGCCGCCGCGTCCGGCGACTTCGCTGGCCGCCATCGCCAGCGTGCTTGCCTGGCGCGCGTTCTCGGCGTTCTGGCGCACGGTCGCTGTCAGCTCTTCCATCGACGAGGCGGTTTCTTCCAGCGAGCCTGCCTGTAACTCGGTACGCTGCGACAGGTCGCTGTTGCCGGCGGCGATCTGGCCGGAAGCGGTGGCGATCGACTCGCTGCCATCCCGCACTTCGCCGACGATCCGGTGGAGGCTGGCGCGCATCCGGGCCAGCGAGCTCGTCAGGCGTCCGGTCTCGGTGCGGTCGGCTTCGTCGGCAACGATGTCAACGCCCAGTTTGCCCGCGGCGATGGTGTCGGCCGCGCGCACGGCGGCGTCGAGCGGACGGATGATCGAGCGCGCCATGAACAGGCCGCCAATCAGCGTGACGAGCATCGCCAGCAGGGCCACGCCGGCGATGCGTCCGCTGGACTGGACGACGACGGCATCACCGCGCTCGCGCGCGGCAAGCGAGTCCTGTTCGATCAGTTCGCTCAATTCGCCCATGCTCTTTTCGAGCGCGCGGAAGCGATTCATGAACTCGGGCATGGCGGCCTGAGCCGCTGCCTGATCCTTGGCCGCCAGCGCCACGACCGCGTTGGCGCGCTCGAGGTAGGCTTCGGCATCCGGGCGTACCCTGGCCATCGCCGTCTTCAGCGGGCCCTCGTTGCCATGCGCTTGCATTTCATCGAGCAGGTGGCGGAACCGTTCCGTGTGGCTGGCGGCGTCTTTCGCAACATCCTCGTGCTGGCCGGGCCCCGCCAGCAGCGCGGCGAGCACATCGGCGCGCAGCGCGTCGTGCATCTGGTCGGCCTGCAGTTGATCCTTGATGGCTTCGCCATTGGTCGCGATCGCGTCCATCGACGTGTCGAGCGCATGAACGGCCTGGTAACCGATCAGGCCGACGATGCCGACGAACAGCAAGGTGGCAAGGTTGGACAGGCGCAGGCGGGTCTTGATGGTGAGTTTCATGGTGTCGTCGCGAGGCGCAGTCAGTATTTGAAGGACAGGCCGATCGTCCAGGCCAGGTCGGGCGTGCGGCGGTTCAGGCCGCGCGCCAGCATGGTGTCGAGCTGTACGCTGTCCGACAGCAGCCAGGCCACGCCCACGTCGAGGGTGGCTTCGGTACCGCCGTCGCGAACGCGCGCGATCTTCGGCAGGGCGAGCTCGGCGAAGCCGCGCAGGTTCTCGCCCAGCTCCTTGCCCACCACCAGGCCGAGGATGCCGTAGCGATAACGGCGCCCATCCTCGTTACGCTCGACACCGACGCCGGGCATCACGCCGAGCGAATAACCGCCATCGAATTCCCATTCGCCGACTACGCGCAGCGAGGGACGCACCCCCTGCCCGCGCACCGCTTGCGAGCCGCTCGCCAGATCCGCATGCAGCAGCACGCCGACCGAGGGCGCGACGCCGCCGCCATCGGCCGCATGCCATTTGAGACCGACGGCGGTGTCGTTCCACGCCGCCTGCGTGCTGCGCTGCCCGCTCGCGTCGCGCGCATGGGCGATCCCGCGGCCATCAGTCTCGACGCGCAGTTCGAAGGCGTCGCCAGCGCCGATGCGCAGCAGGGTCGGCATCGACAGCACGCGGCTGCGCGCACCGCCGCTGCCACTGCCGTCGCGTTCGAGCAGCGCGCTGGTCTCGACCTGGATGCGGCTGCGCCCGACGACATTGCTCGATTCGACGAAATCGGGACGGTCGGTGGCGATTGCCTCGTCCCCGGCGGCGAAAGCAGCGGACGCCGCGAAACTCAGGGCAGCGAGCAGACCCGCCTGCTGTGCGGTGAAACGGAACATCTGATCTCCTTGATGTGGGATGCCGTTACTGACATGCCAACTGAATAACCGATTTTACTGAATTTCCTTTGAGCATCTTCTGTCGAATACCCCTGCTCGGTCAACGCCTTTCTTCTTGCAGCTGACAAATCGACCAATAAATGTTGCGAATGTTAATCAGATAACCGGAGAGACGAAAAAAAATGCCGTCCAGTCAAAGACTGAACGGCATTTCTGTTGCCGGCGCTGCGGGCGCCGTTGCGTGCTTATTTGTCGTGCAGGAAGGTCTTGAGCTTGTCCGAGCGCGAAGGCTGGCGCAGCTTGCTCATGGCCTTGGCTTCGATCTGGCGGATACGCTCGCGCGTCACGTCGAACTGCTTGCCCACTTCTTCCAGCGTGTGGTCGTTCGACATTTCGACGCCGTAGCGCATGCGCAGCACTTTTGCTTCGCGCGGGGTCAGCGAGTCCAGCACTTCCTTGATCACGTTGCGCATCGAGGCGTGCAGCGCGGCGTCCAGCGGGGCCAGCGTGGTGTTGTCCTCGATGAAGTCGCCCAGCTGCGAATCGCCGTCCTCGCCCATCGGGGTTTCCATCGAAATCGGCTCTTTTGCGATCTTCATGATCTCGCGAACCTTGTTCTCCGGCATTTCCATCTTGGCGGCCAGGGTCGGCAGATCCGGCTCGCTGCCGGTTTCCTGCATGATCTGGCGCGAGATGCGGTTCATCTTGTTGATCGTCTCGATCATGTGCACCG
Source organism: Massilia sp. Leaf139 (assembly GCF_001424165.1). Classification (GTDB taxonomy): domain Bacteria; phylum Pseudomonadota; class Gammaproteobacteria; order Burkholderiales; family Burkholderiaceae_D; genus Telluria. Next base: position 284,590 of record NZ_LMOJ01000022.1, on the reverse strand, counting down.
GCACGCGGATGGTGCGGGCCATGTCCGCGATCGAACGCGTGATCGCCTGGCGGATCCACCAGGTGGCGTAGGTCGAGAATTTGTAACCGCGGCGGTATTCGAACTTGTCGACCGCTTTCAGCAGGCCGATATTGCCTTCCTGGATCAGATCCAGGAATTGCAGGCCACGGTTGATATATTTTTTAGCAATAGAGATCACCAAACGCAAATTCGCGACCGTCATCTCGCGCTTCGCGGTGCGGGCGCGCTTCTCGCCGGCCGCCATCTGCTTGTTGATCTTGCGCAGGTCGGCCAGCGGCAGCGCCACGCGCGCCTGCAGGTCGATCATGCGCTGCTGCAGTTCCTTGATCGCCGGCAGGTTACGGCCCAGCACGGCGCTGTACGGATAGGCGCAGTCGACTTCGCGGTCGCCCCAGGCCAGGTCGGTCTCGTTGCCCGGGAAGACCTTGATGAAGTGGGCGCGCGGCATGCCGCAGCGGTTCACGCAGATGTCGAGCACGGCGCGCTCGATGGCGCGCACTTCGTCCATTTGATGGCGCAGGGTGTCGCACAGCTTCTCAACCACTTTCGCGGTGAAGCGGATGCCCAGCAGCTCGTTCGAGATGATTTCCTGCGCCTTCTCATACGCCGCCGAACCGTAGCCGGTGGTCTTGAAGGCGTGGCCCATGCGGTCGAACTGTTCTTCGATGAGGGCGAACTTTTCCAGCGCGCCCTTGCGCAGCTGCGCCAGCTGCTCGGTCGAGTAGCCGGCCGCGCCGCCGGCGGCGTCGCCGTCTTCTTCCTCTTCGACTTCCTCTTCTTCCTCTTCCTCGTCGTCCGAGGCGGCGCTCTTGCTTGGGGCCGCGACAGGCGCCGGCGCGTTGTCGTTATGGTCGACGAAACCGTCGACGACTTCGTCGATCTTCATTTCGTCGGCCGCGATCTTGTGCGACAGCGCGATGATTTCCGAAATCGTGGTCGGGCAGGCGGAAATCGCCTGCACCATGTCCTTCAGGCCTTCTTCGATGCGCTTGGCGATCTCGATCTCGCCTTCGCGCGTCAGCAGCGACACGGCGCCCATCTCGCGCATGTACATGCGCACCGGGTCGGTCGTGCGGCCGAAGTCGGAGTCGACGGTCGACAGCGCGGTCGCGGCGGCCGCTTCCACTTCGTCTTCGCTGGTCGGGGTGACGGCGTTGTCCGACAGCAGCATCATTTCGGCTTCAGGGGCGCGCTCGTAGACGGCGATGCCCATGTCGTTGAAGGTCGCGATGATGCCTTCGATCGCTTCCGGATCAATGATGTTTTCCGGCAGGTGGTCGTTGATCTCCGCATGGGTCAGGTAGCCGCGCTCCTTGCCCATGTTGATCAGGTTGCGCAGCTGGGTGCGGCGCTTTTCCAGTTCCGCTTCCGAGAAGCCCTGTTCGGTGCCCAGCGACGGCATGCCCTTGGCCTTGCGCTCGCGCGCCTTGGAGACGGCCTTCAGTTCGGCGCGCTCGACGGCGTTCAGCGCCGCCACTTCGTCGTTCTCGGGCGTGAATTCGCTCGGCTTGCGGCCGCGGCGGCCCGGCACTTTCACTTGCGGCAGCAGGTAGCCGGTGGTGTCGATCGCGGCCAGCGCGGCCGCGTCGGTGGTCTTGCTGACGGCGCTGCCGGCGGTCTGGATCACGGTCGAAGGGTTGACGACAGGCTCGACGCGGCGGGCGACGCGGGTCTTGGCAGCCTTCGGTGCATCCTGCGGTTCTTCGGCATCGGCGGCGGCGGCTGGCACAGCGGCGGCGGCGACCGGCACGGCGGTTTCGGCGTTGTCGGCCGACTTCAGGGCGGCAAGCTTCGAACCGCGCTTGCGCACGATGACGGGCGCGGGCGCAGGGGCGCTCGGCGCGGCTTGCACATAGTCGGGTTCAGCTTCAGCTTCGGCGGCCACCGGTGCGGCGGCGGCTTCGACCGGCTCGGCCGCGGCGACGTCGGCGACAGCGGCTTGCACCGGTTCGGCGGCGACGGTCTCAGGCGCTTGCGGCGCTTCGGCAGGGGCCAGTGCGGCGCCGGCTGCGAGGATCTCGTCGGCCTGGGCCTTCAGGGTCGCCAGGCGCGAGCGGGTCTTGACCACCGTCACCTTGGCCGCCGCTTCCGTTTCGAGGAAGTAGGAGGTCGCGGTTTTAGGCACCGCCAGCTGCGCCGCGGCATTCTTGGCCGGCGCTTTCTTCGCTGTCAGTGTCAGGGTCTTGGCGGTGTTCTTCATAAAGCAACTCTCCTGTCGAGGCGGGTGCGCGCCTGCGAGGTCAATGGTCACCATGGCCTGGTTCGGCCCTGGTTAAAGGATCGGGAAGGGCCCTAGCTAAGGGCGGACAAGCCGCAAATCAAGCGCCTCGCCTGCAGCCGCATGCGGCCAGGCCGGATGCGCGGTGAACAGGAATACGAGAGGCAGTGGTTGGAATCGCGGTGTGCATGTCAAAACGAAAAAAAGCCCGTCGGCTGGTAACGGGCTTGCATCTATCTCGGTCGGATTGAAGAGACGGGACAGGCAACATTATGCCTTAAGGCAAGAATTGGTGATAATTGATATATCGGATAAGCGATATAAGCAAACCACATATTGTTGTTTTTCAGTCCACGAACAAGCCTCAAGTCCGTCTGCGCCGACGCAAGCCGTGCGCAAGGCAAGAGGCGGATCATACACGATTTCGCGATATCGAGCGCCCGCGTGCACGCCGCGGCACGCTTCCTGTTCGGCATCACATTCAGTCATCCTCTTCTGCCCAGCAGAAGTCACACGATTGGCAGCGCACTAGTGCGGGCCAGCATGCTATCCTTCGGATTCCTGTTATTACCATGAAGTCAATGAATACCATCAGTTCCGCCGCCGAGTCCGTCGACGCCACCACCCCTTCCCCAGCCAAGACCCCGAACACGGAGGCACCCAGCCAGCAGACCGCGCAGGAAAGCAGCGCATCGGAGACCTCGGCCACCGACAGCAATGCCGCCGCACAAAGCGACGCAGCCGTGTCGGCTGCGCCAGCCGCCCCGGGCGCCGCCGCTCCGTCGGCCCGCGCCCTGCTCAAGCAGCTGCAGCAGCAATTCCCGGCCTTCCGCGATTGCCTGCCTCTGGCGATCGGCATCGACAAGCAGCTGCTCGCGCGCGTCCCGAACCTGGATCGCAAGACCATGCGCGCCGCGCTCGGCATCCACACCGGCTCGATGCGCTACCTGCGCTCGATGGAAAAAGCCACCGTGCGCTACGACCTCGACGGCGTGGCCGGCGCGGAAGTGACCGACACCCACCGCCTGCACGCCAAGGAACAGCTGCAGCAGCGTTTCAAGAAGGAAGCCGATCGCAAGAAGGCCGAGAAAGCCGCCGCCGCCGAAGCCGAAGCGGCGCGCCTGCGCCAGGAAAAGCTGCAGCAGCTCGCCTCGAAGTTCTCGCGCGGCTGAATGTGAGCGGCTCTGAAGTGCACGGCCATCACGTGCGCGGCCCCATCGGCGACAAGCCCGACGAAGAAGAACTGCCGCCCTATGCCGGCATCGAACTGGGCGACGTCGTCCTCGTGAAGTCCGACGCCGAGGCGGCCGCCGCCCTGGCCGCCCTCACGTGCGCCGACGTCGTCGGTTTCGACACCGAATCGAAGCCGACCTTCGCCAAGGGCGAGGCATCGACCGGCCCGCACCTGGTGCAGCTGGCCACCGACAGCACCGCCTACCTGTTCCAGATCGGCGCGCGGCCCGATCCGGGCAGCGTGGACGTGCTGCGCGCTGTGCTGGAAGCGCCCGCCATCCTGAAGGTGGGCTTCGGCCTGGGCGACGACCTGCGCCGCCTGCGCAGCAAGCTCGGCATCGAGACGCAGAACGTGGTCGACCTGTCGACCACCCTGCGCCGCCGCGGCGAACGCAATACGCTGGGCGCGAAGACCGCCGTCGCACGCTTCTTCGGCCAGCGTCTGCAAAAGTCGAAACGCATCACCACCACCAACTGGGCGCTGCCGCGCCTGTCGGAACAGCAGATCCGGTATGCGGCGGACGATGCGCATGTGGCCTTGAAGCTGTACCGCCACTGGCGCGCGAATCCACCGGCGTAATAGAGCAACTAATAGCGCGGTCAATGGAGCCCTCAGGGCAAGGCGCAGCGTCGAAAACGCTGCCATGAGGGCTCCATTGGCCGCGCTGGGTTATCATTCTGGCATTGATGACCTGGACGCCGTATGCCGCTCTCTGCCTCGCTACGTTTTTCAGCACTACTCCTGGGCGCCCTGCCCGCCTTCGCCGGCGCGCAAAGAGCCGCGGTCGTGCCCGACACGCTCGAGCAGCGCATCGCCGCCTGCATCGCCTGCCATGCGCCCAAGGATAGCGGGGGCACCAGCATCAACGGCGTCTACTTCCCGCGCATCGCCGGCAAGCCGGGCGGCTACCTGTACAACCAGCTCGTGAACTTTCGCGACGGGCGCCGCCAGTATCCGATGATGACCTGGATGGTGACCCACCTGCCCGATCCCTACCTGCGCGAAATCGCCGACTATTTCTCCAACCAGCATCCAGCCGTGCCGGCGCCTGCCGCGCCCACCGCCTCCGCCGCCGTGCTCGCGCGCGGCGAGCAGCTGGTGCGACGCGGCGACGCGGCCCTGAAGGTTCCGGCCTGTATCGCCTGCCACGGCGAGGGGCTGGCCGGCGTGGCGCCCGGCATTCCGGGCCTGCTGAACCTGCCGCGCGACTACGTCAACGCCCAGTTCGGCGCCTGGCGCAACAAGGTGCGCCGCGCCCACGCGCCCGACTGCATGGCGACCATCGCCGAGCGCCTGGGGCCGGGCGACGTGGCCTCGCTCTCGGCCTGGCTGGCCGCGCAGCCGACGCCGCCGGGCGCGCGGCCAGCCGCGCGCCTGGGCGCACCGCTGCCGATGCCCTGCGGGAGCGCGCCATGAAGCGGCGTTTGCTCTTCGCTCTGGCCGTGCTGCTGGCCGGCGCGGCTGCCGCCATCGCGCTGGCCTGGCCGCGCGAGGAATACATCGCCTCGCGCTCCCCGGCCGACCATGCGGCCACCGAGGCCAACCTCGCGCGCGGCGCCTACCTGGCCCGCGCCGGCGATTGCATGGCCTGCCACACCGCGCGCGGCGGCGTGCCGTATGCCGGCGGCCGCGCGCTCGACACGCCCTTCGGCCGCCTGGTCGCGCCCAACATCACGCCCGAACCGACGACCGGCATCGGCAACTGGAGCGCCGACGATTTCTGGCGCGCCCTCCACAACGGCAAGTCGAAGGACGGCCGCCTGCTGTATCCGGCCTTCCCTTACACGAACTATACGAAGGTGACGCGCCCGGATGCGGACGCGCTGTTCGCCTACTTGCGCAGCCTGCCCCCGGTGCGCCAGCAGAACGCGCCGCACGCGCTGCGCTTCCCCTACAACCAGCAGCTCACGCTGGCCGGCTGGCGCCTGTTCTACTTCAAACCCGGCGTGCAGCAGCTCGACGCGTCGCGCGACGCCCGCTGGAACCGCGGCGCCTACCTGGTCGAAGGACTCGGCCACTGCGCCGCCTGCCACAGCACGCGCAACCGTTTCGGCGCCGCCGACAGCACGCTTGGCGGCGGCCTGATTCCGACGCTCGGCTGGTACGCGCCCTCGCTCACTTCAAGCGGCGAAGCGGGACTCGGCAAATGGAGCGAAGCGCACATCGTGCAGCTGCTCGGCAGCGGCGTGGCGCCGGGCGCCAGCGTGACCGGGCCGATGGCCGAAGTGGTGCTGCAAAGCTTGCAGTACCTGACGCCCGACGACCTGGGCGCGATGGCCGCGTATCTGAAATCCCTGCCGGCGGCGTCCGCGTCGCCGCCCCCGGCCGCACCGCCACCGCCGGCGCAGACCATGCGCGAGGGAGAGAAACTGTACGGCCGGCACTGCGCCGCCTGCCATGGCGAAAAAGGCGAAGGCAAGGGGCCGTATCCGGCACTGGGCGGCAACCGCGCCCTCACCCTGGCCGAGCCCGTCAACGCGATCCGTGTCGTGCTCAACGGCGGCTTCGCGCCCGGCACCCAGGGCAACCCGCGCCCCTACGGCATGCCTCCTTTCGGCCACGTGTTGGGCGACGCCGAGACGGCCACCCTGGTGACCTACCTGCGCGCCAGCTGGGGCAATGCGGCGGGGCCGGTGTCGGCGCCGGAAGTCAACCGCTACCGCAGCGTGCCGCTGGACTAGACGCCCTGGCGGGCCTCAGCGCTGTTCCTTGTTGATCTGCTGGAGCAGCTTGAAGGCCTCACGCTCGATCGCCGGTTCCGCGGCCGCGAGCTCCTTGCTTGCCAGGACATAGGCGGCGCGCTTGCGCTCTTTCGTCTCTTCCGGCGCGACAGACGGACGCGCGCCCGGCATCATCACCTGCGCGCCGCTGTTGTACTTCCTGTGGATGAGCTTCTTGCCGTAGGGCGTGCCGTAGAAGCGCGTCATCTCGGCCGCGGTGTCGGGGGACACGACGCCTGCCAGCGGCGGCGCCAGGCGCCGCGCCACTTCCGCGGGCGAAGTCTTGTCGAGCTTGGCGAACACGGCCTTGCGCTGCGCCTCGCTCGGATAGCGGCTGCGCGCGGCGACGCCGCGCAGGACGTTTTCGACCTGCATGGCCCCCAGCAGATCCTGCACGGCCTTCACGTGGGCGGGGCTGGCGGCGCCGGCCTGCGGCGCGGGCGCGGCGGTGGCGGCGAATGCGGAGGCGCTTGCGGCAAGCGACAGGCCGAGTACGGCGTGGACGAACGACTTCATGTGATTCCTTTTCAACGGGATGGAGTAGACGACGTCAGCTAGCGCGCAGCAGCGCGCAGATGCCGCGCCTCTTCTCGTCCGCTCAGCGGCTGGACGTCGTCGGGGATGTGGTTGGTGCGCAGGATCTGTCCCGCGCGTGCGTAGACGAGGTAGACCTCGCCCACGCCGTTCTCTTTCGGCAGGCTGTTGCGGAATGCGCGCGGGCCGCAGCCGACATACACGAGGTTGTCGAGCGTGAGCGCGAGCGGCTGGCCTTTGGCGTACCGGCCTTTGATGTCGTCGACGAAGTCGAAGTCGGACTGGTAGGTTTTCTTGACCAGGTGCTGGTTCGGGCCCTGCTTGACCGTTTCCCGCTCGAGCGTCAGCTGCGTCAGTTTGCCGATGAAAACCAGGTCGGCTTCCTCGTGCAGCGCGAGGGCTTCCGCCTTGCTGGTGTCGATGCGGGCTTGCTGCCTGCGCGCTCCCTCTTCCGGCGTCACGATCGCGCAGGCCATGCCGGGGGCCGCATGGAAGGCGCACAGCAGGAACAGGCCGGCGCACGACCGTGTCAATCCACTCTTCATCATCGATCCACCTGGCATGAACGAAATTTGCATGATGCCAGATAGCTTGGCAGGAAAATGCGCGGATTGTCACGGCGGCATAATCAACGCCGCCGCACGCAGCCCCGCTGCATCAGGTATGCGGCCGGTGGTTGGTGAAATGCGTGTCCGTCTTGCCGCAGGCGACGGCGCGCAGCGGCGCGGCGGCACTGTCCGCAGCGCCCTCGACCGCATACACCACGACCGTCGGAAAGCGCATCGAGCCCATGATCGTCGGCACCGGCAAGTAGCCGGGCCTGAGCTTGAATTCCCCTTCGGCCTTGCCGAGAAAGCCGCCGGCCAGGCTGACCGGCTGCTTATCGAACGACCAGATGTCGCTGCGGCCCGAGGGCCCTTCGTACTTGCCATCGATCCTGGGCGCCTGCGCCAGCGCTTCCGGCTCGCATCCCGCGGACTCGAAGAAACGGATCTGGTAGACGGCATCGCTCTTTGGGCTCTTCAGCGACACCTTCATGTTGTACACCGGGTCGCTGTCCTGGTACCCGATCACGGCAGTGCCCTGCACCTGGCTCTCGCCGATGGGCAGCAGGGTCGCCCGGGTCGTGTTCTGGTAGCCGCGCTGGTAGCCGCAGCCGCCCAGCAGTGCAAACAGTGCAAGCACGGCGAGGCAACTTGCGGAGGTCAGTGTCGTACGTGATCGCATGGCGTTACCTCTCTTGTCTCAATCCGAACCCGTCTTCAGACCAGGTCGGCGAACCCGACGCGGTCGGTGGTCGCGGCGCGTGCATCCTCGACGCCGATCTTGTGGCTCGAGAGCAGGCGTTCGAGCGAGGCGTTCATCGTATGGCAGCCCGGATCGCGCCCGCTGTTCATGTATTCGCGCAGGGCGCCGAGGTCGCCTTCTTCGATCAGGCGCGCCACGGCCGGGCTCGGGGTCAGGCATTCGGTGGCCAGGTGGTAGCGGTTGCCCTCGATCGAGGGCAGCAGCGCCTGGCACAGCACGCCGCGCAGGGCGTGGGCCAGGGCCTGGGCTTGGGCGTCGGAGTTGCCGAGCAGGCGCAGCATCTTCTGCAGGCCCATCTCGGTCGAGCGCGCATGCAGGGTCGCGAGCACCAGCGGGCCAGATTCGGCCAGGGCCAGCGCCTCCTGCGCCGTCTGGGCGTCGCGGATCTCGCCGATGACGATCACGTCCGGCCGCTCGCGCAGCGCGTCGAGGGCGCCGAGGTAGTAGCTTTCGACGTCGCCGTCGATGCCCACTTCGCGCTGGGTGATGATGCATTTGCGCTGCGGGATCAGGGTTTCGACCGGGTCTTCGATGGTGATGATGTGGCCCGAGCGGCGCTTGTTGATCTCGTCGAGCATCGAGGCGATCGTGGTCGACTTGCCCTGGCAGGTGTCGCCGATGATGAGCACCAGGCCACTGGTCGCGCGCGCGAATTCCTGGGCATCTTGGTCGAGCCCCAGTTCGGCCAGCGGCATCGGCTCCTTCGGGAAGCGGCGGATCACGCAGCCCAGGCGCTTCTTGCCCTGGAAGGTGAAGCAGTTGGCGCGGATGCGCGCCGTGTGCAGGTCGATCGAGCGGTCGAAGGCGCGGTCGGCGATGCGCTCGGCCCAGTTCGGCTCGATGACTTCGAAGAATTCTTCCAGTTCCTCGCGCGTGATTGGCGAGTCGGTGACCGCCACCAGGCCCTTCGGCTGGCGCAGCATCAGCGGGCTGTTCTGGTGGATGATGATGTCGGAAAACACCAGGCGCGAGTTCAGCAGGTGCAGGATCTGCTCGACCAGGGTGCCGAAGACCGGGTGGTCTTCGTTTTCGACATACGACAGCGTGGGGATTTGCGAGGACTGGTGGAATTCCATCGGGCGGTATTCTTTGATAATCGAAGTGTCGTTCAGACAATGTCGATCATTATAGAACCATGCCCGCTAGAAATTGCAGCTACTGTATAGAAATTATTTAGCGTCCCAATGCCGCAACAATCCGGTCGCCGAACAGGGTCAGCGCCACGCCGGCGATCACCACCAGGGCGCCGGCCATGCGGATCGGCGACACGTTGCGCACGGCCATCTGCACCAAGCCGAAATGGTCGATCGCCATCGACATGATGAGCTGCCCGGCAATGACCAGCACCACCAGGTTCAGCAGGCCGATGCGCGGCGCCAGGAACACGGTGCCGAACACGAAGGCAGCGCCGAGCATGCCGCCGGTCAGCTTCCACAGCGGCTGGCTGGAGAGCAGCGCCAGCGATTCGCCCACGCCGCCGCGGGCGAAGGCGGCGATGCCGAGCACCACCGTGCCGACCGAAAACGAGATCAGGGCCGCGACCACCGAGTTCGCGTGCAGGGCATGGGCGAGCTGGCTGTTGACGGCCGCCTGCACCGAAATGAAGATGCCGACACAAAAGGCCAGCGCGAATAAGACCGCGTTCATGCTTACTTCCTTACCGGTGAAGCCGGAAACAAAAAGGGCAAGATTGTAGTGGAAGTGGAGCGCGGCTGCATGGCGCGCACCTCCCGCGGGCGCGGCCGCCCCCGCTTCCCGGCTATCATGCGGCATGAACAAACGCATCGTCGAGACCAGCAAGTTCCTCAGCTTCGTGCTGCGGCACCAGCCGCAGGCCATCGGCATCGATCTCGACCGCGAAGGCTGGACGGACATCGCCGCGCTGCTCGTAGCCGCGAACGAGGATGGACGCCGCCTCGACCGGGCCCTGATCGACGAAGTGGTGCAGACCAACGACAAGGGCCGCTTCGCCATCTCCGGCGACGGCCTGCGCATCCGCGCGCTGCAGGGCCACTCGAGCGCCGGCGTGCAGCTGACGCACCGCGCCCTGGCGCCGCCCCCCGTCCTGTACCACGGCACCGCGACGCGCTTCGTGGCGGCCATCGAACGCCAGGGCCTGCGTGCCGGGTCGCGCCACCATGTCCACCTGTCGCAGGAGCAGGCCACGGCGGCCAGCGTCGGCGCGCGCTACGGCATGCCGGTCGTGCTGCGCATCGATGCGGCGGCCATGGCGGCGGACGGATTCGTCTTTTACCTGGCCGACAACGGCGTCTGGCTGACGGAGGCCGTCCCGCCGCGCTACCTCTCCCGCAGCACAGGCGCAGGTGTCGGCGCAACTTAGGATCGTCGTGCAAGCGTGCAGTCTGGTTGCGCTTCCGCGCAGCCTGTCGCATTCCGGGTGCGGCACGACAGACGCGCCGCTACATTCTCACCATCGACAACCGTGAGGACAAGATCATGAACAAGACGCTCTCCACCATCGCCCGCCGCACCCTGCTCGCCGCCTGCATCGCCGCCAGCCTGGCCGCCACCGTCCAGGTGGCCGCCGCGCCCTGGAACTGGGGCGGCGAACAGGTGCAGGGCAGCGGGCGCATCGTCAAGCAGGTGCGCCAGGTCAGCAATTTCAACGGCCTGTCGCTGGGACTGCCGGGCCAGGTCGAACTGCGCATCGGGAACAGCGAAGGCCTCACCATCGAAGCCGACGACAACCTGCTGCCGCTGGTCGAAACCGTGGTCGAAGGCGGCATCCTGAAGATCCGTCCGGCCAAGCGCAACCTGAACCTGCAGGCCTCGTCGAAATCGATCCGGATCGTGGTGACCGCGCGTTCGATCGAGCGCCTGGCCCTGGGCGGCTCGGGCAGCATCGACGCCGATGCCCTGCGCGCGCGCAAGCTCGACATCGACCTGGGCGGTTCGGGCTCGATCAAGCTGAAGGGCGTGGAAAGCGACACGCTGGCCGTGTCGGTCGGCGGCAGCGGCGACCTGCAGGCCGCGCACGGCAACGTCGGCAAGCTGGCGGTCTCGATCGGCGGCTCCGGCGACGTCGACCTGGGGCGGGTGCAGACGAACAGCGCCAGCGTGACGATCGCCGGCTCGGGCGAGGCGACGGTCTGGCCGCGCAGCGAACTGAGCGCCACGATCGCCGGCTCGGGCGACGTCAATTATTACGGCGACCCGCAGATCAGCAAGTCGACGATAGGCTCGGGCGGTGTGCGGCGCATGGGGGCATCACCGCAATAATCGGGCTATCCGCGTGGACGGAGAATCCGTCCACCCTACGTTCGATGCCGGGGTGGTTCAACCGCCGGCGCCATGCAGTAGGGTGGACGGGTCTCCCGTCAACGCGTTCGGCTTGCGGATACCTTGCAACGCGTGGACGGAGAATCCGTCCACCCTACGGCTCAGTGACCGTGGCCAGCCTTCGGCGCCACATAGGTCAGCGGCTTCACCTGCACCTCCACCGTCACGCTGCTGCTCTTCTTCGCCGCATCCTCGACCACCAGCGTGACCGGCACGGTCTCGCCTTCCTTCAGCTGGCGCTTCAGGTCGAACAGCATCACGTGGTAGCCGCCCGAGGCCAGGTGCACCGGCTTGCCGGCCGGGAGGTCGATGGCGTCGACATGGCGCATGCGCATGGTGTTGTTCTCCATCGCCATCTCGTGCAGCTCGGCGCGGCCGGCAGCCGGGGTGCTGACGCCGACCAGGCGCGCGGCCTGGGCCGACTGCACCCGCATGAAGGCGCCGGAGGCTTTCTGGTTCGGCACGGTGGCGCGCACCCAGGGTTCGGTGATGGTCACCTGGGCCAGGGCCGAGGTGGAGAACAGGCCGGCGGCCAGCAGGGCAAACAGCGTACGGGTCATGGTGGACTCAAATGAAAAGTGAGGGGTTCAGGCCGCGGCCTTGATGATCTCGCGCTCGACCAGCACCGTATCGATGCTGTCGGTCAGCCACAATTGGCCGTCCTGGATCGTGCATTGCAGCTGCATCGAGCGCTTGGCCAGCTTTTCCAGCGCAACGCTGGTCTCGGCCGGGATGTTGATGACGGTGAGATTGCGGGTACGGTCGAGCTTGTTGGCAATGCCCTTCCACCAGATGTGGCTGGTCGCACTGTAGCTGTACACGTAGACGTGTTCGGCGCGGCCGCAGGCTTTCAAAAGGCGCTTCTCGTCCGGCTGGCCGACCTCGATCCAGGTGTCGATCGCGCCGGTCAGGTCCTTCTGCCACAGGTCGGGCTCGTCGGTGTCGAACAGGCCCTTGGTAAAGGCCAGCGATTCGCTTGCGTGCAGGGCGAAGGCGAGCACGCGGATCATCACGCGCTCGTCGGTTTCCGACGGATGGCGGGCGATGGTCAGCCCGTGCTCCGCGTAATAGTTGCGGTCCATATCGGCAATCTGGAGGTCTGCCTTGTAGATCGTTGCTTTGAGAGCCATTGCTGCTTCTTTATTCCGTGACTGTGATTATTTGAAGACCACCGTGCGGTGGCCGTTCTGCAAAATGCGGTGTTCCACGAACCATTTCACGGCGCGCGCCAGCACCACGCACTCGACGTCGCGGCCGATCGCGGTCAGCTCCTCGATCGTCATCGCGTGGTCGACCCGCTCGACGTCCTGCTCGATGATCGGGCCTTCGTCGAGTTCGCCCGTGACGAAGTGGGAGGTGGCGCCGATCAGCTTCACGCCGCGCGTATGGGCCTGCGCATACGGACGCGCGCCCTTGAAGCTCGGCAGGAACGAGTGGTGGATGTTGATCGCCCTGCCCTTCAAGGCTTCGCACAGTCCCGGCGACAGGATCTGCATGTAGCGCGCCAGTACCACCAGGTCGATGCGGTGCATGTCGAGCAGCTCGATGATGCGCGCTTCCTGCGCCAGCTTGGCCTCTTCCGGCGCGCCGGTCGCCAGCGGCAGGTGGTGAAACGGGATATTGTAACTTGCCGCGAGCTGGTAGAACTCCATGTGGTTCGAGACGATCGCCGGAATCTCGACCGGCAGCAGCCCGCTGCGGTAGCGGAACAGCAGGTCGTTCAGGCAGTGGCCGATCTTCGAGACCATGATCAGCACGCGCGGCTTGGCGTGGGCGTCGTGCAGCTGGCCGCGCATGCCGTTGGCTTCGCACAGGGCGGCAAAGGCGCCGCGCAGGTCGGCGTCGAGTACATTCGCGTCTTCGAGCGCGAAGTGCACGCGCATGAAGAAGAGCTGCGATTCCGGATCGCCGAACTGGGCCGAATCGATGATGTTGCAGCCGTGCTCGGCCAGGAAGCCGGCCACACGCAGCACGATGCCGCGCTGGTCATGGCAGGACAGGGTCAGGATGTATTCCGGATGCGTCATGGTAGGCGGTCTGGTCGACGAGGTTGATTGAAGGGGGCTCTGGCATTGTCGCACGGCTTGCCAAAACAGCCATGCAAAAAAGCGAAGCCAAAAAAACGCACGACCGTTTGTTTTTAGGTATAGTTGACGGTTCAACCAACACCACGGAGACACTCCCATGACGCAAGCCACCAACGACCAATTCCTCTTGGCCGCACGCCCCGTCGGCCTGCCCAAGGACAGCGACTGGCAGCGCGCCACCCCGCCCCTGGCCGAGCTTGCCGAGGACGAAGTGCGCGTCAAGATCCTCTACATCTCGCTCGATCCGGCCATGCGCGGCTGGATGAACGACGCCCGTTCCTACGTGCGTCCGGTGGCGATCGGCGAGGTCATGCGCGCGGGCGGCGTCGGTGTCGTCACCGAGTCGAAGTCGCCCAAGTTCGCCGTCGGCGACCACGTGATGGGCGTGACCGGCGTGCAGCGCTACTGGACCGGGCCGGCGGACGACAAGGGCGCCATGCTGGCCAAGGTCGACCCGAACATGGCGCCGCTGCCGGCCTGGCTCAACGCCCTCGGCATGCCCGGCATGACGGCCTATTTCGGCCTGCTGGAAGTGGGCCAGCCGAAGGCCGGCGAGACGGTCGTGGTGTCGGGCGCGGCCGGCGCGGTCGGCATGACGGTCGGCCAGGTCGCCAAGCACCTGGGCTGCCGCGTGGTCGGCATCGCCGGCGGCGCGGACAAGTGCCGCTTCGTGGTCGAGGAACTCGGTTTCGACGCCTGCATCGACTACAAGGCCGGCCCCGTGCATGCCGGCCTCAAGCAGCACTGCCCGCAGGGCGTGGACGTTTACTTCGACAACGTCGGCGGCGAGATCCTGGACGCCGTGCTTACCCGCATCAACATGAAGGCGCGCATCATCATCTGCGGCGCGATCTCGCAGTACAACGCGACCGAAGCGGTCAAGGGCCCGGCCAACTACCTGGCCCTGCTGGTGAACCGCGCGCGCATGGAAGGCATGCTCGTCACCGACTACGCCGCCCGCTATCCGGAAGGCGTGGCCACCATTGCGCGCTGGATGAAGGAAGGCAGCTTCAAGAACCGCGAACACATCGTCGAGGGCTTCGACACCTTCCCGTCCACGCTGAACATGCTGTTCAAGGGCGAGAACCTCGGCAAGCTGGTGCTGAAGGTGGCCGACGCCTGATTTTTTTGGAGTCCGCTTGCGCCAGTCGTTGGCGTGGGCGGTTTCGGTGAACTCCAGCGATCCTGCGGCGTCTACAGAGACATCTTTTCGCCGAGGATCCCATGCCCGCATTTTCTTCATCCCTCCCCGACCTGCGCACCCAGCTGGCGACGCAGGTCGACTTCCTCGACCAGGTCTCGCGCCACACGGTCGACACCCTCAAACAGCTCAGCGAGCTGAACGTACACATGGCGCGCGACCTGCTCGACGACGGCATCCGCCTCGGCCGCGCGCTGGCCGGCTGCAAGGATCCGCTCCAGATGGGCTCGACCGCAATGCGCGAGATCCCCACCGTGGCCGAGCACTGGCGCCATTGGCACAACGCCCTGCTGGGCGTACTCACCGCGAGTGGCGCCGCCCTCGCCCACGACGCCAACGACGGCAGCTGGCAGGCCGCGCGCAGTGCCGGCCGCACCGTCGACGCCGCGCGCGCCGGCGCCGATGACATGGGCGCCGCCCACAACCCCACCTGACCATTCACCGAGGAGGAGCCATGGCATCGACCGGCAAGAACGAGGATGGGCCGGCGGACGCGCTCGCACTGCTGCGCACCGACCACGAACAGGTGCGCCTGCTGTTCGCCCAGTACGAGGGCCTGCGCGGGCTCGAGGA
This sequence comes from Massilia sp. Leaf139, assembly GCF_001424165.1. Classification (GTDB taxonomy): domain Bacteria; phylum Pseudomonadota; class Gammaproteobacteria; order Burkholderiales; family Burkholderiaceae_D; genus Telluria. Next base: position 269,394 of record NZ_LMOJ01000022.1, on the reverse strand, counting down.
CGCGGAGGAGATGATGGCCGAACTGGTCGACGACCTCTGCGACGCGCTCGTCATCCACACGATGATCGAGGAAGAACTGTTTTACCCGGCGCTGCGCGCGGCAACCGGCGACGACGAGCTGTTCGACGACGCCGAGCTCGAACACGCGGGCGCGCGCGAACTGGTCAGCCAGCTCGAAGTCATGTACCCGGGCGACGAGCATTTCGACGCCACCCTCGCCGTGCTGGCCGAGGAGATGGCGCACCACATGGCGCAGGAAGAAGGCGAGGTGTTCGAGCTGGCGCGCGCCTGCGGCCTCGACCTGGCTGCGCTCGGACAGCGCCTGGCGCTGCGCCGCGCCCAGCTCGACGAGGATCTGAGCGCGCCGCCCGCCTTCGATGCGGCCATCGACACGGCGGCGCCGCACGAGGGCCGGCGCACGCCGCCGCGCGCGCCCGATTGAGACGATTGAGACGGAGGCAGGCACGAGAGCGGAACTAACACAGGAGCGGGGTCTCTAACCGGACGAGCGCGGCAATGTGCGTTCACCACTTCATTTCCACTTCACTGCAGGGCAACCAGGAGAGCGACATGGCGACAAGCAAGGAGAGCGGCAAGAGCGCGGGCAGCTCGGGCGGCAACGCGCAAAAGAGCGGTGGTGGCAGCGGCAACGGTCCGGCCAAGCGCGGTTTCGCCGCGATGGATCAGAACCAGCAGCGCGAGATCGCCAGCAAGGGCGGCCAGGCGGCCCACCAGAAAGGCACGGCGCACGAATTCGACTCCGAGGAAGCGCGCCGCGCGGGGCAGAAAGGCGGGGAGGCGGTCAGCCGCAACCGTGCACACATGGCCGACATCGGCCGCAAGGGCGGCGAGAGCCGGCAATCGGCCAGCCGGGCGGCGAACGCCGCCAACAAAGCCGGCGGCAACCGCCAGGGCGGCAAGGAAGGCTGACCTGGCGGAACCTGAACGTGGCGCGCAGGCGCCACGTTCAGGTAGAACCGACCGCTGCAGCCGCGCCACCCTTGTGGTACATTCCCGCCCCATGTCCGAACTCCGCTACCTCACTGCCTATTCCGACGGGTTGCGCCAGCAAGCCGGCAGCCTGCTGCAGGAAGGCCGCCTCGGCACCCTGCTGCGATCGCGCTATCCCGATGCGCACGGCCTGCGCACCGACCGCGCCCTGTACGACTACGTGCAGGAGCTGAAGGCTGACTACCTGCGCAACGCCGAGCCGGTCGCCAAGGTCGCCTACGACAGCAAGATCCACGTGGTGCAGCACGCCCTCGGCCTGCACACGGCCATTTCGCGCGTCCAGGGCAGCAAGCTCAAGGCCAAGCACGAGATCCGCATCGCCAGCGTCTTCCGCGACGCGCCGCTGGAATTCCTGCGCATGATCGCCGTGCACGAACTGGCCCACCTGAAGGAAAAGCAGCACGACAAGGCCTTCTATAAACTGTGCTGCTGGATGGAGCCGCAGTACCACCAGTTCGAGCTCGATCTGCGCCTCTACCTCACGCACATGGAGAAGACGGGCGAGCGGCTCTGGTCGGACGCCTGAGCCGCCGGGAAGCTCCGCTCAAGCCTTGCGGCGGCGTCCCGCCACTGCGAGGCCCGCCAGGCCGAGGCCGAACAAGGCGATCGACACCGGTTCCGGAACGGCGGCGATATTGTCCTTGTAGAGCAGGTAATTGATAGCCACTGCTCATAATCGCGGACGCCGCCGGCAGCAGCGAATTCGACCAGTCCACTGCCGCCCATGCTGTTCAGGTAGGCGTAGTAATCCCAGCTGGTTTGATACGACTTGCCCAGCTTGGTGTCTGCCCAACCGGGGATGGTGCCACAGAGCTTGCCGTAAGTAACCGCCCCGTCGCACGCTGTCGAGCTGACGCCCAGGGACGCGGCGATGAACTGATCCGACACCTTGGCGGTGGCAAGCGACCAGCCGGCCCAGGCGCCGTTCGGGGCGATCACGGCCAGGGTCTGCGCGTAGCTCAGGTTGAAAGCATCGAAACGGCTGTAGCCGCGGTTGAGTTTGGTATCGATGGTGATGCCGGTTTGGCTATCGGTGCTCAGGTTGCCGACCGTGATGACAGCGGCGCTGGAAGGGATGGCGCAGAACAGGGTGGCGCCACAGGCTGCGGCAGCGATCAGGTGTTGAAAGGTTGGGATATGAGTCCTAGGAAATGGAAATTTACTAAGAGCAATTTCCGTGCCAGATGTGAAACTCTTTTAGGATTATTTGTCAATTCAATGAGTTGGCGTAAGACGACCCTGCCTCAGCATGCTTTTCCTTTCCTAACTGTAAGTTTTTTCGACAGATGTCTTGGTAGAGTCGGCCTTGCCTGCGCCATCACGAACCCAGAAAGTGCACAGAAATCCATTCTGCTCCAGTTATATTTCGATATTTCTGGAAATGTCGAAAACATTGCGCTAACATGACCACATCATCGAAGCGGAGACGCAATGAACACCACCACAGCATTGACAGCCCTCGCCGCCCTGGCGCAGGAAAGCCGGCTGGCCGTCTTCCGCCTGCTGGTGCAAGCAGGCCCCGAGGGCATGGCGGCCAGCCGCATCGCCGCAGGGCTCGACATCGCGCCCTCCTCGCTTTCCTTCCACCTGAAAGAGCTGACCCATGCCGGCCTGCTGGCGGCCAGGCAGGAGGGACGCTTCGTGATTTATTCCGCCAACGTGGACGCGATGAACGGCCTGATCGGCTACCTGACCGAGAACTGCTGCGGCGGCGCTCCCTGCGGCGTCGATGCAAGCGGCACCTGCGCGCCGTCCGTCCAATGCTCCAACTGACTTTTAACATCTCATGAACATCCTGTTTCTCTGCACAGGCAACTCCTGCCGCTCCGTCCTCAGCGAAGGCACCTTTAACCACCTCGCGCCGGAAGGGATGAAGGCGATCAGTGCCGGCAGCCAGCCGACGGGCTGGCTGCATCCGCGCGCCGTCGCGCTCCTGCACCGCAAGGGGATCTCTACCGCGGGTTATTACAGCAAATCGTGGGACGCTTTGCCGGTCACGCCGGACATCGTCGTCACGGTCTGCAGCAGCGCCGCCGGCGAAACCTGCCCGGCCTATCTCGGCCCGGTGCTGCGTACTCACTGGGGGCTGGAAGATCCGAGCCACGTCGCCCGCACCGACGAGGAAATCGAGGCCGCCTTCGAGCGCACCTACGCGATCATCCTGGCCCGCATGCGAGCCTTCCTGGCGCTGCCGCTGGCCGAACTGAAAGCGGACAAGGCCAGGTTCAAGGCCGAGCTCGACCGCATCGGCACCCTGCTGCCGTGATCACAAGTCTTCAAAGATCGCCGTGCTGATTGCCCTGCTCATTTTCGTCCTCACCCTGGTCTTCGTCATCTGGCAGCCGCGCGGCCTCGGCATCGGCTGGAGCGCCTCCGCGGGCGCTGTCGTCGCCCTGCTCACCGGCGTCGTCCAGGTTTCCGACATCCCCGTGGTCTGGAACATCGTCTGGAATGCGACGGGCGCCTTTGTCGCCGTCATCATCATCAGCCTGCTGCTCGACAAGGCGGGCTTCTTCGAATGGGCGGCGCTGCACGTGGCGCGCTGGGGCAAAGGCAACGGTCGCTGCCTCTTTATCCTGCTGGTGCTGCTGGGCGCGGCCGTCGCCGCCCTGTTCGCCAACGACGGCGCCGCGCTGATCCTGACGCCCATCGTGATCGCCATGCTGGCCGCGCTACGCTTTTCTCCGCAAGCCACGCTCGCCTTTGTCATGGCGGCGGGCTTCATCGCCGATACCGCCAGCCTGCCGCTGGTCGTCTCGAACCTGGTGAACATCGTCTCGGCCGACTACTTCGACATCGGCTTCACGCGCTACGCCGCCGTCATGGTGCCGGTCAACCTGGTGTCGGTGGCCGCGACGCTGGCCGCGCTGGTCTGGTTCTTCCGGGAGGACATTCCGGCGAATTACGACCTGGCGCAGTTGAAGCGCCCCGAAGAGGCCATCCACGACCGCGCCACCTTCGTCACCGGCTGGTGGGTGCTGGCGCTGCTGCTGGCCGGCTTCTTCTGGCTCGACGACATCGGGGTGCCGATCAGCGCGGTGGCCGCCGTCGGTGCGGCGCTGCTGCTGGCCGTGGCCGCACGCGGGCACCGCATCTCGACGCGCGAGGTGCTGCGCGGCGCGCCCTGGCAGGTGGTCGTGTTCTCGCTGGGGATGTACCTGGTGGTGTACGGCCTGCAGAACGCCGGCCTGACCGGCTACCTGACGAACGTGCTGGATACGTGCGCGCAATACGGCGTGTGGGGCGCGGCGCTCGGCACCGGCTTCGTCACCGCCATCCTGTCCTCGATCATGAACAACATGCCGACCGTGCTGGTGGGGGCGCTGGCGATCGACGCCACCGCCACCACCGGCGTGGTGCGCGAGGCGATGGTGTTTGCGAACGTCATCGGCGCCGACCTCGGCCCGAAGATCACGCCCATCGGCAGCCTCGCCACCCTGCTCTGGCTGCACGTGCTCGATGCGAAGAACATCCATATCGCGTGGGGCTATTATTTCCGCGTCGGGATCGTGCTGACGCTGCCGATCTTGTTCGTTACCTTGTGCGCGCTGGCCCTGCGCCTGAGCTGAGAAAGGAAGACATGACCATCCCGCATCGCATCCCGACCTTGCCCAACCTGCAGCCCGAACTGCTGGACATCCCGAGCGCCGCCAAACTCGAACCGGTAGGCGACATGAGCCACCCGCCGCGCATCCTGCTGCTCTACGGCTCGCTGCGCGAACGTTCGTTCAGCCGCTTCCTCATCTTCGAGGCGGCGCGCATCCTCGAGCACTTCGGCGCCGAGGTGCGCATTTTCGATCCGATGGAACTGCCGATGGTCGGCAGCGTGCCGGACACGCATCCGAAGGTCGCCGAGCTGCGCGAGCTGTGCCTGTGGTCGGAGGGGCAGGTCTGGTGCAGTCCCGAGCGCCATGGCGCGGTGACGGCGGTGATGAAGAACCAGATCGACTGGATCCCGCTCGAGATGGGCGCGATCCGCCCGAGCCAGGGACGCACCCTGGCCGTGATGCAGGTGTGCGGCGGCTCGCAGTCCTTCAATGTGGTCAACACGCTGCGCCTCCTGGGGCGCTGGATGCGCATGTTCACGATCCCGAACCAGTCCTCGGTGCCGATGGCCTACAAGGAGTTCGACGAGGAGGGGCGCATGAAGCCGTCGGCCTATTACGACCGGGTCGTCGACGTGATGGAGGAACTCGTGAAATTCACCCTGCTCGTGCGCGGACGCACCGATTACCTCACCGACCGCTACAGCGAACGCAGCGAGCGTGCGCGCCAGGCAATCAACCGCCAATTGAAGCAAATCTGAACATGCCCCGGCCCCGACCGGAGAACCCGTGCTACTGATGCAAGTTTCGTTGCCCACTCACAACGGTCAGGCTGCTTCGTTTCGTTTCCATACGTAAATATATCGACGCGGCCGGGGTCGCTCCGCTACAGTTCGAATCATCGCGTGCGCCATGCATGCAGCCGGCCCCGCGGGCTGGCGAACCAGACTATCCCGCAGTGCCGCCGCTACCGTGCACGTCGAACCCGAACGAAAGCGATCCATGTTTTTCCCATCCACTGCCGCCCTTTCCTGTTCCGCCTGCGCGGGCGCCGTCCTGTTCGCCCTGAGCGGCAGCGCCTGCGCCGAGACGGTTTCGCCGGGCTGGAAATTCTCCGGCTTCGGCACCGTCGGCGTCGCCCATAGCGACGAGTCCCAGGCCGACTTCGTCGCCTCGATCATGAAAGGCGGCGGCGCCGGCCGTACCGGACACTGGAGCCGCCACGTCGACACCAAGCTCGGCGGCCAGGCCGACCTGCAGTTCGATGCGCGCTGGTCGGCCGTGGTGCAGGTGGTGACCGAGCAGCGCCTCGATTACAGCTACCAGCCGCGCATCGAATGGGCCAACGTCAAATACCAGGTGACCCCGGAACTGGCGCTGCGCCTCGGGCGGATCGCCCTGCCGATGTTCATCGCCGCCGACTACCGCAAGGTGGGCTATGCCTATCCGTGGATCCGCACGCCGATCGAGGTGTATGGCGTCCTGCCGCTCAGCAGCAGCGACGGCGCGGATCTCAGCTGGCAGTGGAACGGCGAATCGATGCACAGCACCACCCAGGTGCTGTTCGGCCGCACCGACATGGCGCTCTACGATGGCGCGCGCCTGCGCGGGCGCGACATCGCCGGGTTCTCGCACACGGTCGAACAAGGCGCCTTCAGCGCGCGTGCCTCGGTCATCACCACGCGCCTGTCGGTCAGCCTGTTCCCGGAACTGTTCGACGCCCTCGAGGCCTTCGGCCCCCTGGGCCGCGGCATGGCGGCGCGCCTGCGCGTCGAGGACAAGCGCGCCTCGGCCATGAGCATCGGCCTGAACTACGATCCGGGCCAGTGGTTCGTGATGGGCGAAGCCGGCCGCAGCAAGGTCGACGGCTACCTCGGCAGCACGCGTTCGGCCTATGTCAGCGGCGGCTGGCGCCACGGCAACCTGACGCCGTATGCCGGTTACGCCCGCGTCTGGGGCACCCTGCCCGAGGGCCCGCACGCGCTGCCCCTGGGCAGCCTGCCGCCGGCCTACGCCGCCATCGGCTACGCCGCCAACGCGGGCCTGGAAGGGATGATGCGCGCGGTACCCTCGCAGTCCACGCTCAGCGTCGGCCTGCGCTGGGACGTGGTGCCGAACGTCGCCGTCAAGCTCCAGCACGAGCGCGTCACCACGCGTAGCGGCTCGCGCGGCATGTTCATCAATTCGGCGCCCGACTACCGGTCGGGACGCACGGCGCCGGTGACGAGCGCCGCCCTCGACTTCGTCTTCTAGGGGGGCAGTATGAGACTTCGTCATGCGAAGCTGCTCGCAGCAGCCCTCCTCGCCTTGTCCGGCGCCGTCGCGCAGGCCGGCGAACTGGTGGTGATCGTTTCCGCGCGCAGCCCGGTCGAGGCCCTGCGTCCCGATCAGGTCGCCGCGATCTTCCTCGGCCAGTCGCCGCGCTTTCCGAACGGCGCCATCGCCAGCGCGCTCGACCAGCCGATCGGCACGCCCGAACGCGACCAGTTCTACCTGCGCGTGGCCGGCAAGTCCCCGGCCCTGCTGAAGGCGCACTGGTCGAAGATGGTGTTCACCGGCCGCGGCCAGCCGCCGCGCGAGCTGGCCGGCAACGCCGCCGTGCGCAAGGCCGTGGCCGAGGATCCGACCCTGGTCGGCTATATCGAGCGCGAGGCGCTCGATCCGAGCGTGCGCGCCGTCCTGCTGGTGCATTGAAAGGCCGTCCATGTTTTCACGCTCTCCCTCCCCCCGCATGCAGGCCCGGCGTTCGGCGCTGGCGCGCTGGCTCGGGCGCGGCCTCGACACCCATATCTCGTTGCCGCTGTTCGCGATCCTGCTGGTGATCGGCATGTGGATCCTGACCCTGCGCGTGATCGACGCCGACCGCGCTGCCGCCCACGACGCCGTCCATGCGGCGACGCTGGAGCGGGTCGAAACCTACGAAGCGCAGATGGCGCGCAGCCTGAACGGGATCGACCAGACCCTCAAGGTGCTCAAGTATGCCGTCGAACTGAACGGCGCGGAAGGCGCCCTGCCGGTGCTGCGCGCGCAAGGCTTGCTGCCGCCGGGACTGGTCTTCGTCGTCGCCATCGCCGACCGCAACGGCCGCGTCGTCGCCAGCAATCCCGAGGACAGCGCGCACGACGTTTCCGGCACCGCCTACTTCCTCTATCACCGCAATAACGACGTCGACCTGCCGTTCGTGGGCGCGACCGTCGGCGACCCCGCCAAGGCCGAACCGCACATCCACTTCACGCGCCGCATCAACGACAAGGCCGGGCGCTTCGCCGGCGTGGCCATCGTCGAAGCCGATCCGTCCTATTTCACCAGCGCCTACGAACGCTCGCGCGACGGCGAGCAGGGCATGCTCGGCCTGGCCGGCGTCGACGGCCTGATGCGCGCGCTGCGCGTGGGCGAGAACGTGAGCTGGGGCCAGCGCATCGAACTGGGCAGCGCCGGCGGCGGTGTCAGCCTGCACAAGGGGCCGGACGGCGTGGCGCGCTACACCAGCGTGCAGCGCCTGCACGGCTTCCCGCTGGCGATCGTGGTCGGCCTGTCGCGCGAGGAGCAGTTCGCGCCCTTCGAGGCCAAGCGCCAGACCTACCTGCTGGCCGCGAGCAGCGCCACCGCCCTGCTGTTCCTGGTGGTGGCCGTGGTCGCGGGCTGGGCCTGGCAGCTGGCGCGCGCACGGCGCCGCGCGCGCCGCGCCCAGGAAACCTATGCCGCCGCCTCCGAAGGCAGCCTGGACGCCTTCTTCGTGCTGCGCAGCGTGCGCGGCCCCGGCGACGCCGTGGTCGACTTCATCGTCGAGGCGACCAACTCGCGCGCCGAAAGCTTCATCGGCCTGCCGCGCGAGCAGATGCAGGGCATGCTCCTGTGCGACATGTTCCCCCACTACCGCAGCAACGGCATCTTCGACGACCTGGCGCTCGTGGCCCAGGACGGCAAGCCGCGCGAAGGCGAATGGCAGGGCTCCGAACGCGATGCGGCCGGACGCTGGCTGCACCGCCAGGTGGTCGCCGTCGAGGACGGCGTGGTCGTCATCGTGCGCGACATCACCGAGCGCAAGCAGGTCGAGGAACGCATCTTCCACATGGCGCACCACGACGAGCTGACCGGCCTGCCGAACCGCAACCTGATGCACGACCGGATCGAACAGGCCATCCACAACGCGGCGCGCCACGGCAACGCGGTCGCCCTCGCCTTCGTCGATCTCGACGGTTTCAAGCTGATCAACGACGGCCTGGGCCACAAGGCCGGCGACGAACTGCTCAAGGCGGTCAGCAAGCGCATGGGCGCCTGCCTGCGCCGCAGCGACACGCTGGCGCGCTTCGGCGGCGACGAATTCGTGATCCTGCTGCCCGACCAGGGCCACGAGCCGGGCGCGCTGGCGCCGCTGCTGGAAAAGATCCGCGTCGCCGTGACCGAACCGGTGCAGGTAGCCGGCCAGGCGGTGCAAGTCAGCTGCAGCATGGGCGTGGTGATGTACCCGCGCGACGGCCACGACGCCAGCGCCCTCCTGATGAACGCCGATGCCGCGATGTACCGCGCCAAGGACCTGGGCAGCAACAACTTCCAGTTCTACGCGCGCGAAATGAATGCCAGCGTCGAGGAAAAGCTGGTGCTGCTCGACGGCCTGCGCCATGCCGTCCAGGCCACCCATGAGGGGGCCGCCGACAACGGCTTCCGCCTGCTGTACCAGCCGAAGGTCGACTTGCGCACGGGCCGCGTGTTCGGCGTGGAGGCGCTGATCCGCTGGCAGCATCCGGAACAGGGAATGGTGCCGCCGCAGCGCTTCATCGGCCTGGCCGAAGAGAGCGGCCTGATCGTCGAGATCGGCGACTGGGTGGTGCGCGAAGCCTGCCGCCAGGCGCGCGCCTGGGTCGACGCCGGCCTGCCGCCGGTGACCATGTCGGTCAACGTCTCGGCGCGCCAGTTCGAGGAAGCCCGCCTGGTCGAACGCGTGGCCGCCGCCCTGCGCGACACGCGCCTGGCGCCGGAACTGCTGGAACTGGAAGTGACCGAAAGCCTGATCATGCGCGACCTGCACAAATCGGTCGCCAAGATGCGCGAGCTGGAGGCGATGGGCGTGTCGCTGTCGATCGACGACTTCGGCACCGGTTATTCGAGCCTGTCCTCGCTGAAGACCTTCCCGATCAGCCGCCTGAAGATCGACAAGAGTTTTGTCAGCGAACTGGCCGACAACCCGGACGACCAGGCGATTGCCATGGCCGTGATCTCGCTCGGCCACAAGCTGAACCTGCGCGTGATCGCCGAAGGCGTCGAGACCGAGCAGCAGCGCGCCTTCCTGCGCGAGAACGAGTGCGACGAGATGCAGGGGTATTTGTTCAGCAAGCCGGTAGGGGCGGACGATATCGTCGACATGCTGGAAGCGTATGCACTGGAGCTGGAGCGGCCGCGGCGTTTGGCGCTGGCGTAAATAAACATCGCGAATCTCCGCTCACTGCGACGTAGGGTGGGCGGGGGAAAACAGTCCTGTGGACTGTTTTCCCGCCCACCCCTACGGGTCTGCGCAGTCGATTACAGCTGCGCTGCACGCAGGCGCTTGACCAGCGCCTCCGCATCCGCATCCACGTGCATCAATTCGGCATGACCGGGCCGCACGAACCCCTCCTCCACCTGGTGCCTTGCGAATCCCACCAGCCCATCGTAGAAACCGCCGGCATTCAACAGCCCGATCGGCTTGGCGTGAATCCCCAGCTGCGCCCAGGTCACCATCTCGAACAGCTCTTCCAGCGTGCCGAAGCCGCCCGGCATGGCGATGAAGCCTTCCGACAGCTCGGCCATCATGGCTTTGCGTTCGTGCATGTCCTTTACCACGAACAGGCGCGTCAGGCCGGCATGGCCGACTTCGCGCTCGACCAGGGCGCGCGGGATGACGCCGGTGGCTTCGCCGCCGAGGCGCAGGACTTCGTCCGCGATCACGCCCATCAGGCCGACCTTGCCGCCGCCGTAGACGAGGGCGATGTTGTGTTCGACCAGTACGCGCGCGAGGCTGCGCGCGGCGTCGGCATACAGGGGCTTGGCGCCGTTGGAGGCGCCGCAGTAGACAGCGATGGATTTCATCGGTATTCCAGAATGGGTGCGCTCAGGCGCTCGGATCGCGGCCCTCGTCGGGCAGCTTTTTAAGGTATTCCTCGGACAGCTTCTCGAACAGCAGCCGCGTATCCCCGCGCAGATACGGCCCGAGCATCGACAGCACCTGGTAGCAGCCGCGCGCGAGCGCGTCGGCAATGGCCTGCTGCTCGCTGTACTTGCGCGGGTTGCGCACGTATTCGTAGGAGAGCCAGTAGGTGGCGACGACCACCATGTTGGTCGCCATTGCGCCGATCTGCTGGTCGGAAGCTTCCAGCGACTGCTCGCTGCGCAGGTCTTCGCAGAGCTGGCGCGCGACCTTGATCTTGTGGGCGAGGATGGCCTTGAAGTGCAGTTCGAGCTTGCGGTTGCGCGACAGCAGGTCGTTGAGGTCGCGGTAGAAAAAGCGGTAGCGCCAGATCAGCTCGAACATCAGGTGCAGGTAAAGCCAGACGTCTTCCATGTTCGAGCGCCGTCCCGCCGGCACCGTCAGGATGCGCTCGATCTCGGCCTCGAACTGCACGAAGATCGAATTGACGATGTCGTCCTTGTTACGGAAATGGTAGTACAGGTTGCCGGGCGAGATGTTCATCTCCTCGGCAATGACGGTCGTCGTGATGTTCGGCTCGCCGAACTCGTTGAACAGCCTGAGCGAGAGCTCGAGGATGCGTTCACGGGTGCGGCGCGGAGCTTTCTGTAGCATGGATGGCGGCGTAGGTGGTGTCTGCCGCAAGCATATCACCGAACCGGATGCCGGCGGCAGCGCTTTGGCACGGTCGTGCGAATTTCGGTTCAGCCGGCGTTGCCTTTGCCGGCGCTGCGCTTTGCCGTCGGGCGCTTGGCGGGCGGCTTGACCGGGGCGGCTTTCCTTGCCGCCGGCTTGGCGGCCTTCCTCTGCAGGTGCTCGCCCGCCAGCTCGGCCAGCATGCGCTCCAGTTCGTCGATGCGGTGGTTCAGCGCCTCCATCTCGCTGCGCGCGGGCACGCCGATGGTGGCCAGCGCGCGCGCCACGCGTTCCTCGAACACCTGCTCCAGCTTGCCCCAGGTGCCGGAGGCGCGGCGGCTGGAGCGTTCGGCCTTGCGCGCCACGGTGTCGGTTGCATCCTCGACCGAGCGCGCGCGCTTTTGCAGTTCGCTGCCGTCGCGCACGAGACGGGTGAATTCACGGCCGCCCGCCTGCTGGGCCTTGGCAAAGGCGCCCAGGCCGGCTTGCCAGATCTGCTGGGCCGAGCTGCGCACCGCACGCGACAGCGCTTCTTCTTCCTGCTCGAGTTCTTCGATATTCTTGGTCATGGCTTCCTCTGCTGTTCAGGCCATTGTAGGTCTGCACGATAGAAGCCGCATTCTAAACGGCGCGGGCGCGTCCTGCGAAGGCCTCGTGCAGCAGCGCCAGCAGGGCGTCGGCGCGCCAGGGCTTGGCGAGATAGGCGTCGGCGTCGCCCCGTTCGAGCGCCGCGCGCAGTGCCGCGTCGTCGCCGGCGGCCGACAGCAGGATGCGCACGCTGTCCGGATGCAGGCGACGCGCCTGCGCCAGCAGATCGGCCCCGGACATGCCCGGCATCAGGTGGTCGCTGAGGATGACGGCGACGGACTCGCGCTCCAGCACGGCCTGCGCCTCGGCGCCGGAGGCCGCGCTCAGCACGCGCCAGCCCTGCCCTGCCACCGTGTCGCGCAGCAGCTCGAGCATGAAGGCGTCGTCGTCGACCAGCAGCAGCGCCGGCGGCGCTGCGCTGGCCGGCGCCAATGCGCCCAGCTCCTCCATCACCGTATCGAGCACGCCCGCGTTGCAGCCCAGCGCCACATGGCCGACGCCGCCCAAAGCGATGTTGCGCGCGCCTTCCAGCACGCTCGAGGTCTGCGGCGAGACGATGTTGTCATGGTGGCTGAAGATCGAGGTGATCAGCGCGCGCCGCTCTGCATCTTCGCTCGCAGCCAGCTCGCACAGCCAGCCGCAGGCCGCGCCGTGCACGCGCCGCATCTGCGCCGCGTTCGCGCCGAGCCCGAATTGCGCCAGGCCGGTGCCATGGTGCGGCGAGCCGAGCGTGATGACGCGCGCCACGCGGCCGCTGCCGTGGGCACGCATCCAGGCGCGCGCCACCAGGCCGCCCATGCTGTGGGCGACGATGGCGATGCGCGGCGCGCCGGTAGCGGCGCACAAGTCCTCGACGGCGCGCTGGAAGGCCGGCACATAGCCGTCGATCGGGCCGCCCACCGGCTCCAGGTCGATGCTGGCGTAGCTGATGAAGTTACGCTCCAGGCGCGGGATCAGGTAGCGCCAGTAGCCGCTGTTGCAGCCGTAGCCGTGCACCAGCAGCACCGGCACGCCCTGCGCGTCCGGCTCGATGTGGCGGCAGGCATGGGTGCGCGGCATGAACCAGGAGGTGGTGAGCATGCTGCTCCTGAACTCCTCGGCCAGCAGGCGCAGGCGCTGGCGGGGGCTCAGGCGAAATTCGCCCGGCGTCGGGCTGGCGAAGCAGGCGGCGAGGACGAAGTTGTTCATGTTGATGACGAGGCGCACCAGCACCACGCAGGCCAGGCCGAGCGCCAGCGCCGCCCAGGGCGGCAGGCCGCCCCAGCGCCAGGAGGCAAAGGCAATGGCGGCCACGCTGGCCAGCTGCAGGGCCAGGATCCAGCGCAGCATGCGCCTGGCACTCATGCGCGCGCCCGTGCTCATGTCATGCATTCTCTTCACGCATTCGCCACGACCTTCGGCGCCGGCTTGCCGGTCAGGCTGGTGGCGAGATTGCTCGCCAGGCGCGCCGTGATGCCGTAGATGGACAGCTGCGGATTGGCGCCGATCGAAGTCGGGAACAGCGAGCCGTCGTGCACCGACAGGTTCGACAAACCCCGGTAGCGGCCGTCGGGCGCCGTCACGCCGCGCGCCTCGTCGTCCGCCATCGTGCAGCCGCCCATCACGTGGGCCGAGGCCACGCGCGTCATGTGCAGGCGCTGCGGCAGCGCGGCGATCTCGCGTTTCGCCTCTTGCCACGAAGTGTAGCGGCGCGCCGTCTCGTGCGCTGGCTGCACGGCCGTGGCGCCGGCCGCGAACTGGATCTCGGCCATGGTGAGCAGGGCGCGGCGCGCGCCGTCCCAGAGAAAATCGTTGAGAGGATAGTCGAGCACGCCCGCGCCGTCCTTCAGCTGCACGGCGCCGCCCGCGGATTGCTCGTGGAAGCCGTCGCGCAGCAGCGCCAGCATCCCCTGCATGTGCGGGAACTGGCGCATCAGTTCCGCATGGCCGGCGCCGAAGCCGTTCAGGGTGGTCGCCAGCAGTACCGGGTGCAGCGGCGGCGCTTCCAGCTTGTAGCCGAGGGCGCCGTCAATCGGCTGCGTACCCAGGAAGTGATCCGAATACACCGTCTGCGGCGCGCCGGCCCAGGCATTGACGCGCTGCGGGAAGAGGCCGGCCGAAATCAGGGTCGGATGCAGGAAGGTGCGCTTGCCGAGCAATCCGTTCGGGTCGGGTGCGCCGGAACGCAGCAGCAGCGCCGGCGAGTTGATCGCCCCGCCCGCCACCACGAAGTGTTTGGCGCGCAGGCGCAGCACGCGGCCGCTGGCGGCCACGCCGTCCTGCGTCAGCGCGCTGCACAGCAGCTCGTCGGCGCGCTCGCCGCGCAGCACGAAGCGCTCGGCGCGGGCGCGCGTGACCAGGATCGCGCCATGGTCGAGGGCCGACGGGATCGTCGTCACCAGCATCGACTGCTTGGCATTGGTCGGACAGCCCATGCCGCAATAGCCCAGGTTCCAGCAGCCCTTCACGTTGCGGCGGATGAAGCCGGAGGCAATGCCGAGCTTGTCCAGCCCGCGCTTCAGCAGATCGTTGTTCTCGTTGGGCGGGGCCTGCCAGTCGCCCACGTGCAGGCGCGCCTCCATCATGGCGAACCAGGGCGCCAGCGCCGCGCCGTCGTAGTCGCGCAGGCCGAAGCGCTCGCGCCAGTGGTTCAGGGTGGCCTCGGGCGTGCGGAAGCTCGAGGTCCAGTTGACGGTGGTGGAGCCGCCGACGGTGCGGCCCTGCAGGATCTTGACGCCCTTGTCGAGCGTCTGGCGCGCGGCCGATTCCTGGTACAGCGCGGGGTAGGCGTCGGCCTCTCGCATCTTGAAATCCGAGGACGAGCGCAGTGCGCCCTCTTCCACGATCAAGACCTTCAAGCCCGCCAGCGCCAGGATCTCGGCCGTGACGCCGCCGCCGGCGCCGCTGCCGACGATGACGACGTCGGCTTCCAGCGTGCGGTCGGCATCGAACGCGGCTGCGTCGACGATGCGCCAGCCGCGCGCGCGGCCGGCCTGGATCGGGTCGGGGATGATGCCCTTGGGCGTCAGGGGAATGGTGGTGTCGGTCATGATCAGGACAGTTCCTTCATCGGGCCGGGATAACCGATCGCGCTCCACGACGCCGGCTGCGCATACCAGGCGCCGAGCGTGAGGTCGTGCAGCGCGCCGTAGGCGCTGCGCAGCAGGGCGAAGCGGTGCAGGCGCCAGTCCTGGAGAAACGCCGCGACCTCGTTCGGATCGGCCTGCGTCCAGCCCTTGGTGACGCCCGTGAGCAGGCGCCGCGCCGGCGCCAGGGCGAGCAGGCCGAACAGATCCTGCACTTCCTTTTGCACGGCGAGCGGCAGGTTCGAGATGGCGGCATGCACGCCCTCGATCGTGGCGGCGAGCGCCGTTCGCCGTTCGTCCGGCTGCGTCGGCAATGCGCCCGCCAGCATGGCCGGCACGATGGCCGCCAGCGCGGATCGCGCTTCGCCGTCGAGCACGAAACGTTGCGGCGCCGGCGTATGGACGGCGCGGTAGATGCCGCCGCCCGCGGCCAGCACGAAGGCGCCGAGCAGGCCGGCTTTCAGGAAGGATCTGCGCTTGGTCTCCATCGGGAATCCTTGTTGTTATAGAACGTAGTGTACGACAGGCCGCCGCGGCTGGAATTAGAGGAAATCGTCGAGAAGCGCGTCATTGGCGCGGCGGCCCGCTTGCCCATGCAAATATCCTTTGCACGGGGGCGCAAACATGCAAATTTTGTTTGCATCCCGCGACGCGCACTTTCGCACGGCAGGCGACAAGCCTTCTCAGCACGGCGCAGGGCTTGTACCATAGGCGCGTTCAGCTCCGCAGTAGCTCCGCATTCAGCCTATTTTTCGAAAGCCTCTCATGATCATCGCCTCCTTCTCCCGCGCCGCCATCCTGGCCGCCGCCATCGCCGCCTGCGCCATGCCCGTCCAGGCCGCCAGCACCGCCGCTTCGTCGGCGTCCAGCGCGGGCTCGGCCTCGTCGGGCAGCGTGTCCGATTCGATCGGCGCGTCCAGCAACAGCTCGGGCGGCGACAAGCGCGTGGCCGCCGGCCAGTACCGCGTGATCGACATCGCCGCCGCGCCGGGTAAGCCGGACACGGTGCGCATGACCCTGCACGCGGCCGCCGCCGGCGCAACGGGCGAATTCACGCTCGACGTGCCGAACCGCGCCCTGGCGCAGCGCTCGGTCGGCAAGGGCGAACTGGTGCAGGTGAACGCGCGCGAATACGGCTACGAATTCGCCCACGCCGACAGCAAGCAGGCCTTCTTCCTGGCGCTGGAAGACAACTGGTACCGCGAACTGGGCTCGCGCAAAGTCGCGATCTGATGATGCGCGGCCTGCGCCTCGTCCTGGGCGCGCTCGCCCTGTGCGCGAGCGGCGGCGCCTGGGCCGGCTTGCCGGTGTTCTGCGAACGTTCCCAGGAGATCACGGCCGCCGACCAGGATCGCGTGCTGCGCTTCGCCGGCGTCGTCAGGCGCGAGCTCGAAGCTTCGGGCGGCAAGGTCGCGCTGGTCTCGCGCGCGGGCCTCGACCTGAGCCGTTTCGGCCTGCTGTATTCGCATGCCGCCGTGGCCCTGAAGGACAATCCCGCCAGTCCCTGGGCCGTGCGCCAGCTGTATTACGCCTGCGACGAATCGCGTCCGCGCCTGTTCGACCAGGGCGTCGCCGGTTTCGCGCTCGGCGCCGAGACGCCCGCCAGCGGCCACATGTCCCTCGTCTTCCTGCCCGAGGAAGACGGCGCGCTGCTGGAACGGGCGGCGCTCGACAAGCCCCTCGCCCTGTCGCTGCTGGCCGGCCGGTACAGCGCCAACGCCTATGCCTTCGGCACGCGCTACCAGAACTGCAATCAGTGGGTGGCCGAGCTGCTGGCCGGCGCCTGGGGCGGCATCGACCGTTCGAACGCGCCGCGCGCGCAGGCGCAAGCGTGGCTGCGCGCGCAGGGCTATGCGGCCGGCCCTGTACAAGTGCCCTCGCACGCGCTGATGTTCGCCGGCCAGTTCCTGCCGCTGGTGCATGTGAACGACCATCCGGTCGAGGACATCCACGCGTTGAAGCTGCAGGTGAGCGTGCCGGAATCAATCGAAGCCTTCGTGCACCGGCGCGCGCCGGCTGCGCGGCGGGTGCAGGTGTGCCACGACAAGGAGCGGATCGTCGTGCGCCGGGGCTGGGAGCCGCTGGGGGCTGAATGCCGTGCGGCGCCGGGTGACGAAGTGATTGCGTTTGGGTCTTGATGCCGAAGCAGCCAGTCTTTGTTTAACTATCAGGGATACCATGCAAGCTTGTAACTGACGGTGCTCAGTCTTGCTGACGGGTCGCGACTGATTGACCGCGTGGACGGGAGAACCCGTTCACCCTACAGCGAGCGAATCGACCGCTCAGCGCTTCAGGATCTGTCTTGCAATCCCGCGCAGGATATTCACCTCTTCCGTCTCCAGCTGCGCGCGCGCGAACAGCCGCTTCAGGCGCGGCATCAGCTTCTTCGGATTGTCGGCGTTGAGAAAGCCGATCGACACCAGCGCCTCTTCCAGGTGGGCATACATGCCTTCGATCTGGGTTACGCTGGCGGCGTCGCCGTGGAAGCCGACCGGGGTTTCCGGCACCGCGTCGCCGATGGCGGCCATCCGGCATTCGTAGGCCAGCACCTGGGCCGCCTGCGACAGGTTCAAGGACGAATAAGCCGGATTGGCCGGGATGTTGATCAGCACATTGCACTTCTCGACGATCTCGTTCGGCAAGCCGACGCGTTCGTTGCCGAGGATGAGCGCGGCCTTGACCTCGGCCTGGCTGGCGGCCGGGTTGGCAACATACTCGGCAAAAGCACGCGGCGTCCACACCGGCGGCGAGAATTCGCGCAGCCGCGCCGAGACGGCGGCGGCGAAATTGCAGCCCTCCAGGGCCTCGGCCACGCTGCCGACGATGCGCGCGTTCTGCAGGACGTCGATGGCGCCGCTGGCGAAGGCGACCGCTTCCGGGTCGTTCAAGGGCTCAAGGCAGCGCGGGGACACGAGCACGAGTTCGGTGAAACCCATGGTCTTCATGGCACGGGCGACCGAGCCGACATTGCCGGCGCGGCTGGTCTCGACGAGGACGAATCGTAGCCCGTTCGGCAGGCGGGTGAAAAGAGTCGTGTCGGATTCTGGCTGGTTCATTTAAAATAGCGCTATCGCGCGGCGACGAGCAATTGAAATTTCGGCATCAAGGGCCGGGATTCTACCGAATTCGACGCCGCCACGCTCTTTAATTCGGCTTCAAGCCGTCAACTTATACTCGACCGTCCATGGTGCATCATGCCCCGTGGGCGTCAGCGTTTTTTTCAGGGAAAAGCACATGCATCCAATGCTCAACACGGCCATCAAGGCCGCACGCCGCGCCGCCACCGTCATCAACCGCGCGTCTTTCGACCTCGACCGCATCGTGGTCTCTGAAAAACAACACAACGATTTCGTCACCGACGTCGACCAGGCATCGGAACAGGCCATCGTCGAAACGCTGCTGAAAGCCTACCCCGACCACGCCATCCTCGGCGAAGAATCGGGCCCGTCGCGTAACTTGAACGACGACAGCGAGTATGTCTGGATTATCGACCCGCTCGACGGCACCACCAACTTCATGCATGGCTACCCGAACTTCTGCATCTCCATCGCGCTGCAGCACAAGGGCGTGATCACCCAGGCCGTCGTCTACGACCCGGTGCGTAACGACCTGTTCACTGCTTCCAAGGGCGCCGGTTCCTACCTGAACGACAAGCGTATCCGCGTCAAGAACCACGACCGCATCGGCAAGGCCCTGATCGCCTCCGGCCACGGCCCGGATCCGCGCGCGCTGGCCGAATACCTGCGCATGTACGAAGTCGTCGCCTCGCGTTGCCACGGCGTGCGCAGCAGCGGTTCGGCCGCGCTGGAATTGGCGAACGTGGCCGCCGGCCGCGTCGACGCCTATTTCGAAAAGGGCTTGAAGATCTGGGATATCGCTGCAGGTTCGCTCCTGGTGACGGAAGCGGGCGGCATCGTCGGCGAGTTCAACGGCGAGTCGCAATACCTGAACAAGGGCGACATCATCGCCGCCGGCCCGAAGGTGTTCGCACAGATGATCCCGCTGATGGTGCCTTTCGCGTAAAATAGCGGTCTAGCTTGCCGCCGTGACCGCAGTGCGCACGGTGGCAACCCTCATCAGTATTTCCACTGCGCAACAAAATCACTATAATGCTCCGGCTCGTCGGATGAGCACGCCTTGCGCGTGATCCGGCGCCGCGCACCCTTTCCGATCCTGGCGCCGCTTGCGCCGGCGGCGGAATCAACCTCACCAGAGAATCTATGTCATTTGCTACCCTCGGCCTGTCCGACGCCATCGTTCGTGCAGTCGCTGAACAAGGCTACACCACGCCAACGCCCATTCAAGCCCAAGCCATCCCGGCCGTGCTCGGCGGCGGCGACCTGCTGGCCGGCGCCCAGACCGGCACCGGCAAGACCGCCGGCTTTACCCTGCCGCTGCTGCAGCGCCTGTCGTCGGACGCGGTCGGCGCCGCACAGAAAAGCAAGACTTCGCCACGTGCGATCCGCGCCCTGATCCTGGCCCCGACCCGCGAGCTGGCGGCCCAGGTCGAGGAAAGCGTGCGCCTGTACGGCAAGTACACCAACCTGAACTCGGCCGTGATCTTCGGCGGCGTCGGCATCAACCCGCAGATCAAGCTCCTGAAGCACGGCGTCGACGTGCTCGTCGCCACGCCGGGCCGCCTGCTCGACCACGCCGGCCAGCGCACCGTCGACCTGTCGAAGGTCGAGATCCTGATCCTGGACGAAGCCGACCGCATGCTCGACATGGGCTTCATCCATGACATCAAGAAAGTGCTGGCCCTGCTGCCGCCGAAGCGCCAGAACCTGCTGTTCTCGGCCACCTTCTCGGACGAGATCAAGGCCCTGGCCGACAAACTGCTGAACAACCCGGCGTCGATCGAAGTCGCGCGCCGCAACTCGACCGTCGAAGTCATCGCCCAGAAGATCCACCCGGTCGACCGCGACAAGAAGCATCCGATGCTGTCGCACCTGATCAAGGAAAACGACTGGAGCCAGGTGCTGGTGTTCACCCGCACCAAGCACGGCGCGAACAAGCTGGTCGAGCAGCTCGGCAAGGACGGCATCGGTGCGATGGCGATCCACGGCAACAAGAGCCAGACCGCCCGTACCAAGGCCTTGTCCGAGTTCAAGGACGGCAGCCTGCAGGTGCTGGTCGCGACCGACATCGCCGCACGCGGCATCGACATCGACCAGCTGCCGCACGTGGTCAACTACGACCTGCCGAACGTGCCGGAAGACTACGTGCACCGCATCGGCCGTACCGGCCGTGCCGGCGCCACCGGCGAAGCCGTATCGCTGGTCTGCGTCGACGAGCACCAGATGCTGAAAGACATCGAGAAGCTGATCAAGCAGACCCTGCCGCGTCACGTGATTCCGGGCTTCGAGCCGGATCTGAACGCCAAGGCCCAGCCGATCCAGCTGCGCAGCGGCGCGCCTGGGCACGGCAACCGTGGCGGCCGTCCAGGCGGCAACGGCGGCGGCCGCGGCCAGGGCCAGCCGCGCGCGGCGGCGCCGGCGGGCGGTTCGCGTCCGGCCGGTAGCGGCGGCGGCCGTCCGGCATCGAGCGGTGGCGGCAACCGCGGCGGCAACGCCGGCGGTGCGCCCCGTTCGGCATCCGCGCCGCGCACGGGTGGCCGTGGGCGCTAAGCCTTAGTCGCTTGTCACATCGAAACAGCCCGGCATGTCCGGGCTGTTTTTTTTCGCCCTCGCACGATTGGCGGGCGGCTGCGCCATCGGCGCCGCAGTGCTACGATAGCGGTCTGACAACATTCGAGACTGCCATGCCCAAATTCGCCGCCAACCTGAGCACGATGTTCACCGAGCTCAGCTTTCTCGACCGCTTCGCCGCGGCGCGCGAAGCCGGGTTCGACGCCGTCGAATTCCAGTTCCCCTATGCCTGCGAACCGGAGTGGATCGCCGGGCGCCTGGCGCGCTATGGCCTCGAACTCGTGCTGCACAATTTCCCGGCCGGCGACTGGCCCGGCGGCGACCGTGGCATGGCTTGCGACCCGCGCCGCATCGCCGAGTTTCAGGACAGCGTCGAGCTGGCCCTCGATTACGCCGACGAACTGGGCGTCAAGCAACTGCATTGCATGGCGGGCATCCTGCCGCCGAACGTGCCGCACGCGCGCGCCCACGCCACCTATGTCGCCAACCTGCGCTTCGCCGCCGCGGCGCTGAAGGAACGCGGCCTGGCCCTGCTGATCGAGCCGATCAACGACCGCGACGTGCCCGGCTATTTCCTGACCGGCTCGCGCCAGGCAGCGGGCATCATCCGCGAATGCGCCGTCGACAACCTGTTCCTGCAGTTCGACGTCTACCACGCCCAGCGCATGGAAGGCGACCTGGCCAATACCATCCGCGAGCTGCTGCCCCTGATCCGCCACATCCAGATCGCCGACGTGCCGGGCCGCCACGAACCGGGAACCGGTGAAATCAATTTCCCTTACCTGTTCCGCGTGCTCGACGAGCTCGGCTACGACGGCTGGATCGGTTGCGAATACACGCCGGCGGCCGGGACGGTCGAGGGTCTCGGCTGGCGCGGCAATCCGCTGGTTTCCCCGGCGCCGATCCACGGCTAGACAAGCCCGATCTGCTGCGGCACTATTGCTTCTTTATAAACGAGGAGAACCGCATGATCCAGGGACTGCGCACCGTCATTTATCCGGTCACCGACCTCCAGGAGGCAACCGGCTGGTACCGCCAGGTGCTGGAAAAGGCGCCCTATTTCGACCAGCCCTTCTATGTCGGCTTCGAGGTCGGCGGTTTCGAACTCGGCCTGATTCCCGATGGCATACCGGGTGCGGCGGGCGCCACCGCCTATTGGGGCACCCAGGATGCGGCCGCCGAGCTGGCGCGGCTGGAGGCGCTCGGCGCCACGGTCGATTCGCCGCTGGCGGACGTCGGCGACGGCATTCGCGTCGCCACCGTGCGTGATCCCTACGGCAACCTGTTCGGTATCATCGAAAATCCCCATTTCGACCATAGCAAGGTCGGCTGATCCAGCGCAGTAATTGATCCAATGCAACGCCGCTGCGCGCGGCGTTTGCCAAAATGGGGTCTTTCCGTCCGGCACTTTTGCCCGTTCGAGAGGATCCGATGACCCCATTTCGTCTTAGCCTCGCCGCCTGCCTACTGGCGCTCAACGTCGTGCTGGGAGGCTGTGCCTCCACCGGCGGCCCGGTCAGCCTGGTCGAAGTGCGCGAATTCGCCGAAGCCTCGGCCAAGCTCGGCGGCTATGGCGAACTTTCGCGCCGCTACCGCGACACCTATGAGCGCGAACAACCCTATCTGCCCGCGTCCGCGGACAAATTGGCGCGCGAAAACGACGCCAAGCGGCGCGCCGTCTACGAGGATTTCGTCAGCGTGCAAAAGGCGCTGGTGCTTTACATGCAAACGCTGAGCCTGCTGGCCGGCGACACCCGCTACGACCTCACGGAACGGATCGACGACCTGGGCAACGGCCTGAAAGCGAATGCCGAGTCAGGCCTGCAGCAGCGCCACGTCGCCGCCTACACGGGCCTGACGCGTCTGCTGACGCGGGTGATCGCCTCGGGCTACCAGAACCGCAGCGTCGAGACCATGGTGCGCGACAGCGACGCCGACGTCCAGATCCTGCTAGAGGCGATGATTTCGCTCACCCGCCTCTACTACAAGACCAACGAGAATGAAAAGAAGACCGTGCTCGGCATTTTCGATGTCGAGCTGCCTTTTACCAAGGGTAATAACGAACGCATGCTCGTCACCCTGGCCAAGGTGCACTACCTGAACAAGGCGAGCGAATACAAACTGATCGACCGCCGCTACGACCTGGCCTTGCAGGGACTGACCAAGGTGGCGCTCGGGCACCAGAAGCTGCGCGAAAACCTGCACAAGCTGACGCAGGAGGACGTCAAGCGCATGCTCGGCAATTATGGACGCGACCTGCGGATGATCCGCGAAGGCCTCGCGGGCGAATGATCTTCAGGGAGGCAGCATGGCGAGCGACAAGAAACCAGCAGGCGACGCAACCGACATGGCGATCGACGCCTTCGCCGGCGCGGTAGCCGGCAGCGTTACCGGGGGCGCGGCAAAGGCCGCAACGGTCAATGAGACGGTCGCCCGCACGGCGCCGGCCGGCAACGGCGGCCTGGCCAGCGTGGCCCAGATCGTCGAACTGGCCGACCAGTTGTCCGCCTGCGCCGACGGGCTGCACGAACGCATCATGCGCGACATCCGCGCCTACGACGGCGGGGTCGTCCCGGCCCATGTGCAGGCCGCCGCGCGCGCCCTGCTCGAAGACGAGCTGCTGCTGCGCCAGCGCGCCAACGGCCTGTATGCAGACGCCGCCACCTATGTCGTCAAGTCGCTTGGCAAGTCGCAGCAGGGCGTGGTGGCGCTGACCACGGCGGCGGCCGAAAAGATCCGCAAGATCGCCCTGATCGGCGACGTGACGGGCCTGGTGGCGGGCCTGCTGCACCTGGCAGGCGCGGCGGCGACCGGACAGGCGGCCTCGGTCATCACGGCGCTCGACAAGATCCACACGCAAATCAAGGCGATCGACACCCACCGCGCGCCCGCCAAGCCGGCCTGACCTCCCCCCAAAGCGCACGCGTGCGCCCATGTTCATGGGCCGCGCATCGCGCTACACTGCGCCTACAGGTTCATGTGGGAGCGCGCAATGAACGCCATCTTCCGGCTTCGGCCATCCGCGCGGCATTGTGCCGCGCATTCCTAGACGTCCGGGTGCGTCCATGGCAGCCCTCGACGCCGGCCAGCTGGCCCAGTTGCGCGCCGCGCTCGCCGCTCAGCTGGCGGCGCTCAGCCGCACCGAGGATCCCGATGCGGCGAACGGCGCGCACGACCTGCCGGTCTCCGAGGTCGAAACCTCCCCTGCCGACAAGGCCACCGTACGCCTGCTGAACGACCTCGCCCTCGAGGCCGCCGGCCACCACGCGGCGCGCATGCAGGTGCTGCGCCAGGCGCTGGCGAAGTTCGAGGACGGCAGCTATGGCTCCTGCGAGGAATGCGGCGGCGACATCGGTTTTTCGCGCCTGCAGGCGCGGCCCGAGGCGCGCCTGTGCATCGGCTGCCAGACGCGCATGGAGAAGCGTTGAATGTCGGGCCGGATCGTCAGCGCATGTGGTGGCCGCCATTGATCGCGATGTCGGCACCGGTGATGAAGGCGGCGGCGTCCGACACCAGGTAAGCCACCAATGCGGCCACCTCTTCCGGTTCGCCCAGCCGGCCCAAGGGAATCTGCGGCAGGATCTTGTTCTGCATGATTTCCTGCGGCATTGCCTCGACCATTTTGGTACGCAGGTAGCCGGGCGAGACAGTGTTCACGGTCACGCCGTGGCGCGCCGTTTCCAGCGCCAGCGCCTTGGTGAAGCCGTGCATGCCGGCCTTGGCGGCCGCGTAATTCGTCTGGCCGTAGGCGCCGCCGTTGGCGTTGACCGAAGAGATATTGATGACGCGGCCCCAGCGCTGCGCCGTCATTGGGCCGACGGCCTGGCGGCTCATGTGGAACACGCTGTCGAGGTTGGTGCGCAGCACGTCGTGCCAGTCTTCCAGCGTCATCTTGCGCAGGCTGGCGTCGCGTGTGATGCCGGCATTATTCACCAGGACGTCGATGCGGCCGAGTTCGTCGAGCAGGCCGGCCATCATGGCTGCGCAGGCACGGTCGTCGGTGACGTCGAGACGCCAGGCACGGAAGCGGTAGCCCTCGTCGCGCTGGGCGGCGAGCCAGCCTTCGGGCGAGGGATTCGACGGCGAATAGGTGAGCGCCACCGTGCAGCCCGCATCCGCGAGCTGCCGGCACAGTGCCGTGCCGAGTCCGCCCATTCCGCCCGTTACCAGCGCAACCTTGTTCTTTTCCATGTTTTCCCCTTGTCATGAACGGCCGTGTGGCCGAAAGCGACAAGTCTAGGAGGCAGGTCAATTTCGCCTTTGACATGGATCAAGTTTAAAAGAATGGAGTTGGCTTGTTTTTGTTGAAAGGCCTGTTCGTAACGGAGCCTTGAGAAACCGTGGCGAACGGAAGGAGTTTTGTCCAAGCCGCCAAGGCGGTAATGCTCGCTGTACGAACGTACAGCGAGCATCGCAGGGCAAAAATACGACGCGCAGTAGGTTTATCGAGGCTCCAACCGCTTAATGGATGATATCGGGCGGCTGCGAGGCGTCGAAATCGGCCCAATCGCCGTTGGCGATATTCCCGCGCGCACGTTCGATCTGAACGGCGCCCAGGCGGCGGAACACGTCCACGGCGCGGGACTCGTCGCCGGCCTCGTCGAACGCGACGGCCACCAGCATGCCGGCCTTGCGCTGCTCGACCGGTGCGCGGCCGCCCTCTTCGCCCTCGCCCGCCTCCTTCATCTTGCTGAAGCTGAACAGCGAACCCACGTGCGCCCCGACCAGGCCGCCGACGATCGGGCCCGCCGGGCCGGTCACCGGTGCGGTGGCGGCGCCGACGATGGCGCCGACCGCGCCGCCCGTCAGGTGGCCCTGCACCACGCCGGCCGGCGTTTCCTTGGCGCCCGGCGAGAGCTGGTTGTCGCCGCCGATCGGCGTGATGTCGTGCTGGCCGGCCTGGCTCAGGTAGAAAGTGCTGAGGCGTTCGCGGCTGAAGCCGGCCTGGGCCAGCGCCTGGGAGGCGGCGTCGGCTTCGTCCTGGGTTTGAAAATGCCCTGCGATGATGATGGACATGAAGGTCTCCTGCATTGTTGGTTACCCAAAGCATGCTCCTGCTGGGCTGCATCCTCTGTACGCAAACGCACGCAGCCTATTGCCACTGGCCATAGGAGACGCCGACGAATTCCGGCTCCGGCGCCGGCGCCGCCTGCCAGGCGCGCGGATCGACCCGGTAATACTTCAGGAATTCCTCGTACAGCGCCGGATGGCGCGCGGCCAGGCGATGCGGCTGCTCGAAATAGGCCTCGGTGGCCACCGCGAAGAACTCGGCCGGATTGGTCGCGCCATAATGGTCGAGCACGCCCTCGTGACCGAACCAGGCGTCGTGGCGCAGGGCGGCGAAGTCGCGCGAGAGCACTTCCGACCAGCTGCGGTAGCGCTCCTGGCTGCCCAGGTAGGGCGCGCCGTTGGTGCTGCCCGATTCGCTGTCGAGCTGGTGCGCGAATTCATGCAATACGACGTTATGCGAAGGCGCATCGGTCATGCCGGCGCGGCGCACATGATCCCAGGACAGGATCACGCGGCCGTCGCCCCAGGATTCGCCCAGCAGATCCTGGCGCTCCTCGGTGACCACGCCCGCCTCGTCCACCTGGCGCCGCGGCACCAGGAAGGCGCCGGGGTAGACCAGCACCGCGTTCAGGGTCGGATACACGGCGTCGCCGCGCGTGCCCATCAACAGCAGGCAGGCCTGGCCGGCGATCGTCATGCGCATCTCGTCGGTGATTTCCAGCCCCGCGCAGCCGACGAAGGTCTTCTCGTGCAGGAAGCGCCGCACCAGATGCTCGAGCCGGGCGCGCTGGGGCGGCTCCATCGCCCGGTACTGGGTCACGTTGCGTTCCAGGATCGCGAGCTCGGCGGCGGCCAGCGGACGCGCCAGGGCGCGGTGCAGACGCCAGCGTGGCACACCCCAGGCCAGCAGGCCCGCGGCCACCAGGCCTGAGACGGTCAACAATGCCTCCATCACACCGCTCCCGTATGAAGATGCCGGTTCACGCGCCCGCCAGGTGCGCGTCCAGCTCGTCGGCGCCGCCGATCAGGCGCCCGCCGATGAACACCTGGGGCCAGGTCATGCGCCCGCTGACCGCGCGCAGCACGCTGGTATTGATCTTCTGATCCTGCGAAATATCGGTATAGCGCAGACGGCGTTCCTTCAGCGCCGCCTTGGCGCGCGCGCAGAAAGGACAGCCCGGCCGCGAAAACATCACGATGGGCTCGGGCGCGCGCGCTTCCGGATTGATATGGCGCAGCATGGTGTCGGCGTCGGACACCTTGAACGGATCGTCGTCATCGTCGCCCTCGTCCTCGATGAAGACCTTTTCGATGATGCCGTCGCGCACCAGCATCGAATAGCGCCAGGAGCGCATGCCGAAGCCGAGCGAGCGCTTGTCGACCAGCATGCCCATGCCGCGCGCGAAGTCGCCATTGCCGTCCGGGACGAAGTGGATGTCGTCCGCTTCCTGGCCCTGCTTCCATTCGTTCATCACGAAGGCGTCGTTAACGGAAAAGCAGAGGATGTCGTCGATGCCGTTGTCGCGAAACACCGGCGCCAGTTCGTTGAAGCGTGGCAGGTGGGTCGAGGAGCAGGTGGGGGTGTAGGCGCCCGGCAGCGAGAACGCGACCACGGTCTTGCCCTTGAACAGCTCGTCGGTACTGAGGTCGCGCCACACGTTGTCGACGCGGGCCTTGAACGTGACTTGCGGGACGGCTTGGCCTTCGAGTGATTCGGCGGTTGGCAGCATGGGGACTCCTTGGCAGATTGATCGGATACGGCGGATGCGGCGGAGGATGGGGTAGTCGCGCCGTTTCGCCCGCAGGTGGGGCCTGTTGCCGGGTTTTCAATGTTGCCCCTTTCCTCAGGCGACGGGCGCAAGGGACGTAAACGACAAACGCCGCGCAATGCGCGGCGAATGCATGACGACAGCGATCGTCGATTACGGAAAAGCGCGTCGGGTCTCCACCGGCGCGCCTCTCCGTCAGAGGCTCATTACTTGCCGATCTGGCTAGGCGCCGGGCCGAACAGGGCGGCGACCAGCGGATCGCGGGTGACCGGGCTGCGATTCACGCGGATGGCGTAGTGGGTGTCGTCGGCCAGGATGTGGAAGTGGCGGCCGCTGCCGGCCATGCTCTGCTCGCGCAGGCCTGGACGTTCCTTGCGCGGGGCAACGCCTTCGCGCTTCGGCTGGCAGATGGCGGCGAGGAATGCCTTCACGCGCTCTTGATCAGGGCAGATCTGGTAGACGGCCTTGCCCAGGTAGGTGGCGGTGCCTTCGATGTAGCGTGCCAGTTCGATGACGCCGGCTTCGCGCAGGTCGCGGATGTACTTGCGGGCGCCCGATGGCGAAAACTTCAGGAACCAGGCGATTTCGTCGGCCAGCATCTCGTGGGTCGACAATTCGTTGATCAGCTTTTGCATGTTCTCGATCCGACGCTGCGTGGCAGAAGTCGACCGCACGCGCTCGATCGGCGCCAGCGAAATGGGCGCACGTTCGGTTGGCTGCGGCGGGACGCGTTCGATCAGCGCTGAATTGCTGGAAGTGTGCGTAGCGCCAATGTCGCTTTGCACCGCGTTGTGATGAGTCGTTGCATGCATGTTGGTGTACTCCAATAAAGAGAGAGACTGGGAGGTCCGGGTCGCTGTGTGTGGTCTGACACTCTGACAACACCTCGGGTTCCGCTTAACTGACCTCAAGATTGCCTGCGTCAGCACGGCCGGTCTGTGCGCCAGCCCACATTGGCAAAATTCCTCGAAGCATTTTGTTAAACATATCCTTGGGGTAAGTCATGATTCCGTTGCAAACTCGTCAGTTGTCGTTTAAATACAACGATTTTTAACAAACTTTATTTAAGAATAATTATGCCCAGAAATCTCTCCATTTCTCACCCCTTTATATAGTCGGCATAAAATTAGCTCCTTTATAACGTTGTAAATCCGTCACTCATCAGTATTAGTAGGTGCGCTAGCGCACCGACCCTCGGGAACCCGCCCTCGTATTCTTCACTCCAACATCACTGCAAAGCACGCGATGTCACCCTACCTTTTCAACTTATGGGAGTTTCCTGTGAACAATACGAAGAAGATCGCCCTGGCCGCCGCCATGTTCTGCGCCGCCGGCTCCACGCTGGCTCAAGAAATCAACCCGTCCTGGTACATTCAGCCAAGCGTCGTCGGCGTGAAGCCTGACGCGGACTTCGGCGTGGACGATCGCGATTGGGGCGGTGGTCTGAAATTCGGTAAGGCCGTCAATCAACACCTGGACATCCAGTTTGGCGCCACCCACGTGCGTACCGAAGAAGGTGCCGCCCGTTACCGTCAGACCGTCGTCGGTGCCGATGCGCTGCTGATGCTGTCGCGCTCGAAAGTCCGTCCATTCGTGCTGGTTGGCGCAGGTGTCGAGCGTGACAAGGTCGAAAACACGATCCGCCGCGTGAGCAAGAACTCCCCTTACCTGACCGCAGGCGTCGGCGTCCAGGCCAGCCTGACCCCGCAGCTGTCGCTGCAGGCGGACATCCGCTCGGTACGCGGCTTCCTGCGCCACGACGAGCTGTACGGCTTCAGCCGCAGCAACAACAAGTACGTCACCGTCGGCCTGAACTACGCGTTCAACCCGCCGCCAGTGGCAGCCGCGCCAGCACCGGCACCGGCACCGGTCGTCGAGGCACCGGCGCCTGCGCCGGCACCGGCACCGGTCGCGCCGCCACCGGCACGCTTCGAGAAGGTCACCCTGTCGGCGACCAAGATGTTCGAATTCGACAAGGCCACGCTGGTCATGCCGGCACCGCGCCTCGACGAGATCGCAGCAGCCCTGCAAGCCGACCCGAGCATCACCGACGTCGACATCACCGGCTACACCGACCGCCTGGGTTCGGACAAGTACAACCTGAAGCTGTCGCAGCGCCGCGCCGATGCTGTGCGTGAATACCTGGTCAGCAAGGGTGTCGACGGCGGCCGCCTGAAAGCCTACGGCAAGGGCGAAGCCAACCCGGTCGTGAACTGCACCGAGAAGAACCGCGCCGCTCTGATCCAGTGCCTGGAACCGAACCGCCGCGTCGAGGTCGAGCAGATCACGATCGAAAAGCGCGTCCAGTAATCTGGATCCGGTCACCGCTGCGCTTCGCAGCGCAGCGGTGTCTGGAACTCGAAGGGGTACTTCGCTCATGCTGAATGCCGCGTTGCTCGGGAAACTCCCGACGGCGCGATCGCATCGGAGGGGCCTGGTGCCCCTTTTTCTTTATCTGGAGGATCGGTATGGATAAAAAACAGTGGTTCCCGTATTCGCGCCAGATTGTCCACATCATGAAGTGCGCGGTCACGGAATGGCTGGCACACCGTGCCGCCAGCAAGGGCGCCGCCCTCGCCTTTTATACGCTGTTCTCGATGGCGCCGATCCTGGTGCTGGTCATCGCCGTCGCCGGCTTCTTCTACGGCGCGGAAGCAGCCCAAGGGCAATTGCTCAATGAACTGCGCGGCCTGGTCGGCAAGGAAGGGGCGGAGACGATCCAGGCCATTCTGGCGGGTGCCCAGGACAAGGAAAGCGGCCGCATCGCCACCATCATCGCCACCGTGCTGCTGCTGATCGGCGCCACCAGCGTGTTCGCCGAGCTGAAGGACAGTCTCGACGAGATCTGGGACGTGCCGGCGCCGAAAGATGCGGGCTGGTGGGACATCGTGCGCACGCGCGTGCTTTCCTTCGGCCTGATCCTGGTGCTGGGTTTCCTGCTGCTGGTGTCGCTGGTGATCAGCGCGGCAATGGCCGTGGTCGAGAACTATCTCGGCGGTATGTGGAAAGACTCGGCCGTGATCCTGGGCTGGGTGTCTTCGTGCATCGGTTTCCTGGTCATCGCGACGATGTTCGGCACGATCTACAAGCTGCTGCCGCGCATCAAGCTGTCCTGGCACGACGTGACCATCGGCGCCCTCGGCACCGCGGCCATGTTCACCCTGGGTAAATTCCTCATCGGCCTATACATCGGCAACAGCGGCGCCGCCAGCAGCTTCGGCGCGGCCGGATCGCTGATCGCCCTGCTGCTGTGGGTGTATTACTCGGCCCAGATCTTCTTCCTCGGCGCCGAGTTCGCCCGCCAGTATGCGCTGCAGCTGGGGAGCTTGCGGCACAAGCCGGGGCATGAGACGGGGGCGAAGAACGTCAAGCGGATGGCGTGATTCAGCGGGATGATGAAAAAGAAACGGCGCGGATTCGAAAGAGTCCGCGCCGTTTTTTACGTCGTCGATGTTAATCGGTAACGCGTGGGCATGCCCACGCGTTACCTGCCCTTGAACACCCGACGACTATTCTCCCAACAACTCCGCAATCACTTCCATCCCCTCTACCCGCTCCGCCACGGTCTTCAAAATGACGACCACCGGCACCCCCAGCAGCAAGCCCCACATGCCCCACAGCCAACCCCAGAACAGCAGGCTGACAAACACCGCGGCCGGGTTCATCTTGGCGATCTTGCCGGTCATCCAGGTCGTGACGACCATGCCGACCAGGGTGGCGATGCCCATCGAGGCGCCCGCCACCAGGATCACCATGCGCACCGATTCGAACTGGAGAAAGGCCACCAGGCCGGTGGCGACCGTGATCAGGAGCGGCCCGAAGTACGGCATGATGTGGGCGACGCCAGCGAAGATGGCCCAGGCGCCGGCGTTCTCGAGGCCAATCGCGCGCAGGGCGACCCACATCAGGAGCGCCAGCAGGATATTCGTTACCAGCAGCATGAACATGTAGTTCTGGATCGAGGTGTTGATGTCGTCCAGGATGTGCACGGTGACCTTCTTGCGCGTCAGCGAGGGCCCGGTCAGCTTGACCAGCTTGCGCTTGAAGGTATCCCCCGCCAGCAGGAGGAAGAAGACGAGGAAGAGCACCATCGTCGCCTGGGTAATGAAGGCGGCCAGGCCCACCGAGCCGGCCAGCAGCCAGTCGGTGATGCGGAAGGCCGGCGACGAGGGCTGCGACAGGGTCGGGCGGCGCTGGATCAGGCGCGCGTCCTTGTTCTGGCCGACGCTGGCCGTGGCCTTCTCGATCTCGGCGGCGGCCTTCTGCATCTGCTCGATGGTCGAGCCCTGCCCGCTGATGGCGCTGGTCATCAGCTTGGTGACCTTTTGGGTGAGCGTCGGCAGCTCGTCGATGATGTTGAAGAATTCGTCCTGCAGGCGCAGCATGGTGGCGCCGAGTCCGCCGATCAGGATGGCCGTGACCAGGGTGGCGCCGATGACGCGCTTGATGTGGATGCGCTCCAGCCAGCGCACGACGGGGCTGAGCGTGTAGGCGATGAAAATGCCGAGCAGAAGCGGCACGAAGAATTTTTGCGCCCATTGCAACGAGAACACGAAGGCGACGGTGGCCAGGATGCCCAGCGACAGGCCGCGCGCATTGACGTGGATGGGCAGGCGCAGCGCGCCTGATTGCAGGGTGATGTCGCCCGCGCCGGAGGCGAGCTCCGGCTGGGCGGCGCCGGTCAGGTCGTCGACGATGACCGGCTGTGCCTCCGGGGCGGCGGAATTGTTCGGCTCGGCGGAAGCAGAGCCAGGACTGGCGAGTTGCATGTGTTTGCCAAATGTAGGTTGCCGCACCGCCGCCCGGTGGCGGGGATTATTTCACGCGGATGTCGTTCTTCACCGAGGTTACACCTTTGATGCCGCGCGCGACTTCGACTGCGCGCTGCGCATCGCCCGGCTGGGCCACGAAGCCCGACAGCTGGACGTCGCCCTTGAAGGTCTCGACATTGATTTCCGTCGCTTTTACGGTTGGATCGGCAGCGAAGGCGGCCTTCACCTTGGCGGTGATGACGCTGTCGTCGACGTATTCGCCGGCGCTTTCGCGCTGAGGGCCCGAAGCGCAGCCGACCATGGTGAAGGCGAGTGCGCCGGTGAACACGGCGGTGGCGAGACGTTGGGTGATTTTCATGATGTATCCCTTTCTATCGATGGTCAAAGTCAATGTGCTCGAATGAGCGAGTCCGGTACGTTACTTGCCGTACGCGGTTTTTGCGGCGTCGACGCACTGGTCTTTCGCCGCGCCGGCAAACGCGTCGCACTTTTCGAGTGCGACCCGGTATTCCGCCGTCAGTTTGTCTTCACGCGCATTGCTGCGCGCTTCGATCATCTTGCGATCTGCCGTGGCATCGGCCCGGGCGGCGATCAGCGTCGCCTTGGCCTGCTTGATGCACACGTCGCGGTCGTTGCCCGTCACCGCGCCGCAGCGCGCCTTGTCGCGGTCGTAATTCGCGTCGGCGATGCGCATGCGCGCCTGGGTGTAGGCCTTCAGAGTATTCTTGTAGGCGGCGCCCGCCTCTTCCTCGACCCGCACGCGCTCGGCCTTGGCTTCGGCCACGCAGACCTCGCGCGGGTTGCCGGTGACGGTGTCGCAGCGCGCCCGCGCCGCCTTGTAATTGGCGGCGGCCATGTCGCGCGCCGTGTTATAGGCGGTCTTGGCGTCGGGCACGGTCGTGGCCTGCAGCACCGGCTGCGCGGCGGGCTGGGCCGCTGTAGGCGCGGTCGTTTGTACGGTCGTCTGTGCGCGGCTGTGAGCCGACCACAGCAGAGCCGCGCCGATGATGAGTAATGCGTGGACGTTTCTCAGTTTGGTTGTCATATTGTTGTTCTCCTTGTGACCTCCATGATGTTTTACGCCGATCGGGCATCCCTCTCTGTTCGCTGTCGAACACAACGGGTAATGTCGGATCGATAATATTAATCTGGCAACGAAGAGTGCGTCATCGCACAGACCCGCGGACATCGGGCTCGTATTCTTGACTCACACTTTTTGCCAGGAGAACAATATGAAAGCACCACGCACCCTCGCCGCCGCAGCAGTTGCCGCCGCCGCCCTGCTCTCGGGCTGCGCCAGCTCGCCGTCCTACAATACCAGCGGCTATAACGGTGGCTACAACAGCACTGCGTCGATGGGCTACGGCACCATCGAATCGATCCAGGTGACCCAGGCCGAAAACCGCACCAGCGGCGGCGGCGCCCTTGCCGGCGCCGTGGTGGGTGCACTGGTCGGCAATCAGGTCGGCAGCGGCAGCGGCCGTACCGCCGCTACGGTGGCCGGCGGCGTCGGTGGCGCCCTGGCAGGCAACGCCATCGAAAAGAACCGCAATGGCGGCACCGGCCAGGAGATGTACCAGGTCAACGTGCGCATGGATAACGGCGAATACCGCACCGTGGTGCAGGACAGCGTCTACGACCTGCGCGTGGGCAACCGCGTGCGCCTGGTCGACGGCCGCGTCTACCGTTACTGATCGCCGCTACCGGCCAGTGTGAGCGACGCAGCCGTGACAGGTTTGCGCAGTTCGTATCGGGCGCCATGCCGGGTGCGCCGCAGCACTGACCGCTGCGTTGTCGACATTGCCTGAAGCATCGACGGGCCGGCTTTGCCGGCCCGTTTCATTTCGTGGAGGTCATGATGAAGCACCAAGCCGCTATGAAGCACATCGCCGCCGCGCTGCTGGCCGCTGCCGCCGGGTTCGCCACGGCGCAGAGCACGGACGCCGCTGCGCCCGCCGCGCAGCAGAGCAACGACGCCATGGTCGCACCGGCCGCGGCCAGCAAGCAGGCGCGCGAAATCGCCCAGGGCGATCCGGCGCGCTGGCATCGCGAGGACGCGACCGCGACCGAGCGCTGGCGAACGCGCCAGAAGGAAATCGGCGCCGCGCTCGACGAGGCGAAGAACGCCTGCCGCCAGGGCCCGGCGGCCGAGCGCCAGGGCTGCCTGAAGGCGGCGCAAGACACCTGGAAGGAAGAGATGGCGACGGCGCGCGCCGAGGCCGGTGTGAAGGCGGGAACGCAGACACGCTAGCCCGCTATGTTCGCGGCCGCGGGGCCGCACCGCAAGCGGAGCGACAAAAAAAGACGGCGTCCAATCAATGATTGCGACGCCGCTCAAGCCCCACCATATTCGTGGCCTTCAGGTTCATTCCAGAACCTGGCGAAAACCGTTTCGTCTTGATGAAACCGCTTCCGTATAAACGCATTCGGTAGCGGCAACCAGTTCGATTGCGCTACCGGAAAACTGCCCGGATGGCAGCCTGGGCCGCCACGCCGGAACATGCGAGCCGGCGACGGCGCTGGCCGTCACCAGACCCTTCAGACTTCGCGCTGCGCGCGCCGCTTCTTCATGTACCAGCTTGCGACGCCCATCAGCACTGCGCCCGCCAGGGCCTGCTTGCCCATTCGGCGTTGACGCACGAAATTGAATGCGGTCATCGCGTACGGCAGCAGCACCGAGACACTCGTGCCCGTGGGTTTCAGCAGAGCATCAGCTCGTGCCCGCAATGCCCACGTCGCGTGGTCTAGTGCAGAATGTAGCATGACTTCGGGCCGCGCGCCGTGCTTTACCTGTGCCTTTGCGTAGGTGACGCCGGCACGGTAGAACTCGCCCTCGCGCAGCAGCTCGGCCTTTCGCTTGACAGGATCCGTGCTGTGCTTGTGGCCGGCCAAGCCTGTAGGCTCGTCCTTATGGTCTTTATGGTGATCGTGATGTTGCATGGTTTCTCCCCTGTGCGCGTGTGAAAAAAACTCATGGCTGCGTTGCATCGCCTTGCCCTGGCGCTTTTTTCGCACGCTCGATAAGTGGCCGCTCAGAGCAGCGCGTCGCGGTCGTTCCGGAGTTCCTTCATCGTTTCCGGGAAGGCGAGCTTGCCTTGCTTGAGCATGGCCACGCCCTTCATCACGAGTCCGACCGTGATCGCCAAAAACACCAGGAACATCACCAGCAGGATCTTCCAGCCCCAGCTGTCCCAGGCCAGCATCACGATAGTCGCGGTGCCGTAGGCCAGTGCGAACCACACGGCGAGAACGGCGCCGGCAAAGATTGCCAGCAGTTCGATCGCGTGGTTACGCACTTCCGACATCTCGAGTGCCGCCAACTCCACACGGGACACGACGAGGCCGAACAGGTTTTTTGCCAGGCCGGAGATGCCGCCCATGAGCCCAGGACCATGCACGACGGTTTCGGTCTTTTCCATGGCGTTCTCTCCGGTTGGAATTATTTACGACCCAGATAAATGCCGACCAGCAGGCCGACGCTCGCTGCGGCGGCCACGGTGCGCCATGGATTGTCTTTAACGTAGACATCCGCGGTCTCTGCCAGTTCCTTGCTCTTGATGACTGCTTGACCTTGATACTGGCTGGCCTTGCCCATTGCGCGATCGAGCAGTTCCATCCCGCGTGCACGCAGTTCCTCGGCCTTCTCGCCGGTCAGCGACGTAGCGGCGGAGAGCAGCGACTGGGCGTCCTTGACGAGCACCTTCATATCGGCGCTGGCATTGTCGAGGCTGGTATCGATCGAACGGCCGCTGCGGGTGGTGGTGTCTAGCATGGTGAACTCCTGTTGTCGTTTATGTGGTGGTTAGAAATAAATAGTCAGGGCACGAGGAAATCGTGCATGTCGTCGGCGTGCTCTTCCTCGACGGCGAGGATCTCGATCAGCATCTGCTTGGTGGTCGGATCCTTGTCGCCGATCGCCTGGATCATCTGGCGGTAGGACTCGATCGCGACGCGTTCGGCAATCAGGTCGGCGCGCACCATGGCCTGGGCATCAAGCGACTCGTCGTACTCGGCGTGCGAACGGGCCGTCAGCGTGGCCGGATTGAAGTTCGGCGAACCGTTCAGCTGCACGATGCGCTCGGCGATGCGGTCGGCGTGCTCCTGTTCCTGCTGGGCATGCTCGAGGAACTCGGCCTTCAGGGCGCCGTTGTTCGGGCCCTGCACCGTGTAGTAGTGACGCTTGTAGCGCAGGATGCAGAGCAGCTCGGTGGCGAGCGCATCGTTGAGCATGGCGATGACGGCTTCACGGTCGGCCGCATAGCCCGCGGTGACGGCGCCGTCGTCGAGGTTGGCCGCGGCACGGCGGATGGCCTCGATGTCGAAGCCGTGCGCCAGGGGCGTCTTGTTTGGTTCCATGATCGTTCCCCTTAGTTCTTTAGTCCTTGTCGGGTCAACGGCCGGCCGTACGCGGCGGAATCGGCGCATTGTCGTTCGACAGCACGATCTCGACGCGGCGGTTCAGCTGGCGGTTCGAGGCCGTGTCGTTGGCCGCGACCGGGAAAGCTTCGCCGTAGGCTTTCATCGCGATGCGTTCGCGCGCCACGCCCATGCTGCCGAGGGCGGTGGCGACGGCATTGGCACGGCGCTGCGAGAGATCCTGGTTATAGCTCGAGCTGCCGGTACTGTCGGTAAACCCTTCGACCAGCACAGTGCGCTCCGGGTTCTGCGCCATCACGTCGGCCAGCTTGCGCAGGGTCGACATTCCGTTCGGTGTCAGGTTCGCTTCGTTGGTGGCGAACAGCACGTCGCCAATGGTGACGACCATGCCGCGCTCGGTCTTGGTCGCGTGCAGCTCGACCAGCAGGGCTTCGAGCTTGGCGGCGCGCTCGGCGATCATGCGGGTCTGGTCTTGCGCCATGGCGGCCTGTTGCTGGGCGGTCGCGGCCTGCTGCTGCGCGGCTGCCGCGGCGGCCTGGGCTTCGGCGGCCTGGCGTTTCGCGCGTTCGGCTTCGGCGGTGCGCGCTTCCAGGCTGATCTCGGTGCGCTGGCGCTGGGCATCGGCGATGTTCGCTTCGGCGGCCTTGGCGCGCGCCACTTCCTGGGCGGTCGCGATCTTCTGCTTGGCCACATAGGCGAGGCGGTCGATGTCTTCCAGGCTTTCTTTCTTGGCGGCGGCGACGTTAGCGGCGTTGAGCGCGTCCGAAGCCTGCTTGAATTCGAGCGGCGCATAGCTGGCCACTTGCGGGTTGTTACTTGCGGCGACGAAATCGGCGCGCGCCTGATCCAGCGTCGGCGTGACGGTGGGCGTGGTGCTGCAGGCGGCCAGGAAAATGGCGCTGGCAAAAACTGCCGGTTTCAGGAAACGTGGCTTCATGTTCTTTCCCCTTCATGCGTGGCGCCTTCAGGCGCGTTGGCGTTCTTGTGGATGCGGATACCCTGCACTTACTGCGCTGATTACTGGGAATTCGCGCGGTCGACTTCCTGGCGCAGCACGCGCAGGTCTTCGTTCAGCGCGTTCGAAGCCGCCGTGGCCTTGGCCGAATTGGCCTTGCTCTGGGCCAGCTGGGCGTCCGCCTGGGCCTGCATCGCCAGTTCGCGCGCCAGCTTGTAATCCTTGGCGGCCAGCGCTTCGTTGGCGCGCATCATCTTGGCGCGCGCCGCCGTGATCTCGGCCGGGGCCAGGTCGGCCGCACCGGCCTGCACCGCGTTCTCGACGGCATTGCGCGACACCGCGACGTCGGCCGTGGCCGGGGCTTTCTGGCTGGCGCAGGCGGTCAGGGCCAGCAATGCCGCGGCAGCAGCGGCGCGGCCGAGCCCAGTCGTGAAGCGATTCATGTCCATGTCTTTCTCCTGTGGATGTAAGCAAGTTGTTAACGTTATAAGCCTGTTATCGGTCGAGTTCGGTTCGGTGCCGCACATAGAGGACATATCCCCGAAGTACAGCCCGCGGTGCACCCTGCGATACAGCTCTGCTCATCCGCCGCACCGTGCGACACCGCACATTGATGCCCACCTCCTTTGCGCTAAGCTGGCCGCAAGACCGATACCCACTGAAGGATCGTCATGCCTGACACGACCACACAACATAGCGCCGATCACAAGCACGGCGGCAAGAAGAAGAAAATACTGCTCGGCCTGCTGGCCACCCTGATCGCAATCCCGATCATCGCTATCATTTTTATCCTTACCTTCGACTGGAACAAGGCCAGGCCATGGCTCAACGCCAAGGTAAGCGAAGCCATCGAGCGTCCCTTCGCCATCCGCGGCAACCTCGCCGTCGAATGGGAAGTGCCCGCCAAGCGCATGCGTCCCGACCAGCGCCACCTGCGCGACTGGCTGCCCTGGCCGCACCTGATCGCCAACGACGTTCACGTGGGCAACCCGGCCACCATGAAGCAGATGGACATGGCGCGGGTGAAGCAGTTTTCGTTCTCGCTGAACCCGTTGGCCCTCCTGCACCGCACGATCGGCATCCCGGTGCTGCGCTTCGATTCGCCCTATGTCGAGCTACAGCGTACGGACAGCACCCACTACAACTGGGTCTATAAAAAGAAGGAGAAGGAATCGAAGTGGGAGCTCGACCTCGAGCGCGTGGTGCTGACCGACGGCGTGCTGCGCGTGGTCGACGCGGTTACCAAGGCCGACGTCACGGCGCAGATCCGCACGCTCGACAACGACAGCAAATACGGCGTCGGCTTCAAGGTCACGGGCAGCTACAACGGCGCCGAGGTCACCGGCGGCGGCAAGGTGGGACAAGTGCTGTCGCTGAAGGACCAGAACGTGCCCTACCCGATCCAGGCCGACATGCGCAGCGGCCCCAGCCGCATCGCCGTCGAAGGCACGGTCACCAGCCCGGCCAAGCTGAAAGCGGTCGACCTGAAGCTGGAACTGGCCGGACGCAGCATGGCGCGCCTGTACAACTTCACCGGCATCACGCTGCCGGAAACCCCGGCCTTCTCGACCTCGGGCCGCCTGCGCGGCGAACTCGACCGTGAATACGGACGCTGGACTTACGAGGACTTCAAGGGCAAGGTCGGCTCGAGCGACATCGGCGGCAAGCTGGTGTACGAAGGCGGCAAGCCGCGCGGCAAACTGTCGGGCAATGTCGCCACGAACAAGCTGGTGTTCTCCGACCTGGCGCCGCTGATCGGCGGCGACTCCAACGCGAGCAAGAAGGCGCGCGGCGTCGATGCCGTGCAGCCGGGCGGCAAGGTGCTGCCGGTCGAGGAATTCCGCACCGAGCGCTGGAAGGCGATCGACGCCGACGTGCGCTACACGGCCGGCCAGATCATTCGCGACAAGACCCTGCCGATCAGCAAGCTCTCGACCCACCTGATCATGAAGGACGGCGTCATCACGCTCGCCCCGCTCGACTTCGGCGTGGCCGGCGGCACGCTGCGCTCGACCATCCGCCTCGACGGCAGCGGCGCCAAGGGCAATACGATCGCGGCCACGGCCAAGGTCAGCGCGCGCCACATCCAGATCAAGCAGCTGTTCCCGACCATCGAGCAGATGCAGGCCACCGTCGGCCAGGTCAACGGCGACGCCCAGCTCTCGGCCACCGGCACCTCGGTCGCCGCCCTGCTCGGCTCGTCCAACGGCGAGGTCAAGGCGCTCGTCAGCGAAGGCACCATCAGCAAGATGCTGCTCGAGATGGCGGGCCTAAACGTCGGCAACATCATCGTCACCAAGCTCTTCGGTGACAAGCCGGTGCAGCTCAATTGCCTGGCGGCCGACTTCGACGTCAACAAGGGCGTGGCCCAGTCGCAGGTCTTCGTGGTCGATACCCAGGAAGCGATCATTCGCGTCGACGGCAGCGTCAGCCTGGCGAACGAACAGATGGATCTGACGATCCGTCCCGAGACCAAGGCGCTGCGCCTGTTCACGCTGCGCGCGCCGCTGTATGTGCGCGGCCCGTTCAGCAAGCCCGACGTTTCAGTCGACAAGGGCGTGCTGGCGCTGAAGGCGGGCGGCGCGGCCGTGCTCGCCACCGTCGCCGCGCCGGTCGCCGCCCTGATTCCGCTGATCAATACGGGGCCGGGCGAGGATAGCGCCTGCGGGCGCCTGGTGGCCCTGGCCAAGGAAAAGCCGACGGCGCCGCCGCCGGGCAAGGCCAAGACGCGCTGATGCAGTACTGATGAGCAAAAGCGTTTCTGTGTGTGTTGCCGAACAGACTCTGCCCTGTGCGCGCCGTACTCTGGAGCCATCGCTGAACCAGGATGACGGCATCAAGGAAACCGCATGACGCAATGGAAACCGGCCCTGGCCTTGCTGGCGGCCCTCATGTTCGGGGGAACGCTGGCAGGCTGTGGCGGCACCGGCAAGCTGGTGGCCAAGGAGACGGCGGTGGACGATTCCACCATCACCGCCGGCGTGAAACAGGCCATCGGCCGAAGCACGGAACTGACTGCGGCGGACATCGATGTCGCGACCCGCGAAGGCATTGTCCAGTTGAGCGGCTATGTCAGCTCGGCGGAAAACGTGGCAACCGCAGCGTCGGTTGCGCGCACAGTGAAAGGCGTGAAGTCGGTCAGGAATGACCTGCGCCTGAAATAAAGTGAACCCACCAAGGAGATACACCATGAAAAACATCAAACACCTGGCAGTGAGCGCTACCCTGGCAACCCTGGCCCTGGGCCTGACCGGTTGCTCCGGCATGTCGCAACAGGACAAGAACACCGCGATCGGCGCCGGCGCCGGTGCGGTGGTCGGTGGCGTCCTGACCGGCGGAAGCGCCGTGGGCACGGTCGGCGGCGCAGCCGTCGGCGGCGTCATCGGCAACCAGACCGGCAAGACCAACTAAGTTTTCACCCAGTAGTACCCAAGGCAAACACACGAAACGCCCCGCTTGCGTCCTGCGCAAGCGGGGCGTGACGTTTGTGGGATTCACTTTGCCGAAAGGACGCGGACTTCGATCTCGCTCGAAACGGCCGCGCACCGTAGAGCGTGTGAAAAAATTCGTCAGGGCAAGGCGCGTCGTCGAAGACAGTACAAAGGTACGGCGAGACGAGGCAACGCAGCCATGGCGATTTTTTCATACGCTCGTAGGGTGGGCATGCCACGCGTTCGGTTAGGTGCTCTTCCACAAAGAATTTTTCCGTCGCGACGGTAGTGCATCGGACTCGCGTGCCGCTCCCTGGTAGGCATCAGCACGTACGCGTGGGCATGCCCACCCTACGGTGCACCGCCGCCGTTGGCTAATCGAACGTCAACCTTACACGAATGCGCTCGACAGCGCCCCCGCCCCCGCATCCTTGACGATCTCGTAGCAGGTGCACGACGCCGCCGCCAGCCCGTCGGCGTCGAGGATCTCGATATTGCCGCGGCTGTAGATGATCAGCCCCTGCTGCTGCAGCGCGCTGGCGGCCTTGGTGACGCCGACGCGGCGTACGCCGAGGGCGTGGGCCAGGAACTCGTGGGTGAGGTGGAATTTGTCCGATTGCAGGCGGTCGCGCGTGATCAGGAGCGAACGCGCCAGGCGCGCTTCGAGCACGTGGAAGCGGCTGCAGACGGCGATCTGGATGGCCTGGGCCAGCAGGCTGTCGGTGTAGCGGTAGAGCACGCGCTGGAGGGCGGCGTTGCGCGCGAACTCGGCGCGGAAGGCAGCGCTTTCCATGCGGCTGGCGCTGCCCGGACGCTGCACCACGGCGCGCACCTGCGCCGTCTCGTGGCCGAGGGCGACGGTGGCGCCGAGCATGCCTTCGCGCCCCACCAGGCCGACCTCGAGCGTCATGCGCCCGCCGGCCACGCCCAGCAAGGAAATCAGGCAGTCGTGCGGAAAATAGATATACCGAATCGGATTGCCGGCCTCGCCCAGCACTTCGCCGGCCTCGACGTGAACCTGGTCGAGCATGGGCAGCACCTGGGCGAGCTCCTGCGGCGGGAGCGCGGCCAGCAGCAAGTTGGCGTTGTGCTCGGCGACGTCGGGAGAAGCAGCAAAGTTCATCGAACCCTCGCGGTGAATTAGGAAATCCGTTCCGTCCAGGCAGGCGCCGAAACCGGTCACGGATACATTTGAAAACAATTTCGATCAGGTTAAATGCTCTGATAGGGGGTGTATGTTCGGTGACGCACGGAATACCTTGTTGTTCCTGGGGACAATCTTCTTATCGGCTGGCGACTAGCCCGCCGCCGCGAAAGACACCTGCCTTTTGCGCAACCATTGGAGAACAAGCCATGAACAACACCCCCACTCCACCGGCCCGCGGCCAGCACCATCCTCTTCTCCTGCTCGCCGCGCTTGCCGTCGTGCTGTTCTGCCTGGTCGGCACCGCCGCCATCATGGGCTGGATTCCTTCTTCGATCGGCGGCAATTCCAATCGCCAGCTGAACCAGGCCGAGCGCGCCGCGCTGGCCTCGACCCTGCCGCCCGCTGGCCAGACCGTGCCGGCGCCGGCCGCACTGGCGCAGATGGCGCCGCAAGGCGCGGCCTACGCGCCGGCAGCGGCCACTCCGGTGACGCCGGCAGCGCCCGCCTACCCGTCCCAGCAGCTGGCCCAGGGTTATGCCCCGGCGCCGGCACCGGCCCAGGCCTACGAACCGGAACCCGAACCGACGCCGCGCACGACCGTGAAATCGAAGCCCGTTCAGGTCGCGGCGGCCGAGCCGAAATGGTGCGGCAACTGCGGTAACGTGGAGTCCGTGCGTGCGATTAAGCAGCGCGCCCAGGGCAGCGGCCTGGGCGCGGCCGGCGGCGCCATCGTCGGCGGCCTGCTGGGCAACCAGATCGGCGGCGGCAGCGGCCGCCAGATCGCGACGGTGGCCGGCGCGGTCGGCGGCGCCGTGGTCGGCAACCAGGTCGAAGGCAACATGAAAGCGACCACCAGCTATGAAATCCGCGTGCGCCTGGACGATGGCACCCTGCGCACCTTCCGCCAATCCAGCCAGCCGCAGTGGCGCAGCGGCGACCGCGTGCGCATCGTCAAGGGTCGCCTGCGCGCCGCTTGATCCCCGCCAAACCCGTTTCGAAAGAGGCCGGCCATCCGCAAGGATCGCCGGCCTTGATATTTTCCTCAGTGCAATGTGCGCCACCGCACGGAAATACTGCTGAGCTACCCCGAGAATGGCTGAGCGCCACAGAAGCGCTGGCAC
The DNA here is from genome assembly GCF_001424165.1 of Massilia sp. Leaf139. Lineage (GTDB taxonomy): Bacteria > Pseudomonadota > Gammaproteobacteria > Burkholderiales > Burkholderiaceae_D > Telluria. Next base: position 226,156 of record NZ_LMOJ01000022.1, on the reverse strand, counting down.
GCAGCGCGTGCCGCGGCCAGCGCCGCCCAATCCAACTTCATAAGGGGAGCACCATGAACAGCCTTGCATGGTTCGGCATCATCGTCTGGGGTCTCGTCGTCACCGGTTTCGGACTCGTCTCGGCCACGCCGCTGGTCGAGCAGGCCGGCGACGTGGCGGCGCACGACGCCTTCTTCCTCGTCTGCGGGGGCCTGCTCACCTGCCTGATCGGGATCGTCGGCCTGCTCGGTTTCATGGGCTGGATTCCGGGACTGCATAGCCCCGGGATGGGAAGCGAGCAAAAATCTCGCGCATAATGTACGCCACCGAACGGTTGGGTTGAGCCTGGAGCGCGATACTGGATTCACGGCGCCAACAACGGCGCAAACCCAGTGAGGAGACCCATCATGCTCTATACCATTGCCATTGTTCTGATCGTTTTGTGGCTGCTCGGCCTGGTCACCTCGTACACCATCGGCGGCTTCATCCACATCCTGCTCGTGGTTGCCGTCATCATGATCCTGGTGCGCTTGATCAGCGGTCGAGGCATATAGAACGCCGCATGCAGTACCATGTCAGTAGTATCCGACCGTGCGGCTTGAAAACCGCATGTCCGGATACGAACCCAGCACTACCCGAAGTAGGTTGACCAATCCGTTTCGCGGTCGTGCCCCCTGGGCGCGCCTACGAAACGGATTTCTTTTTTTTTAGGAGATCACCATGCAGAAGAACTTCATCAAATCCACCGCCGTCGCCACCATGCTCGCCCTGGGCGTCGCCGGCTGCGCCGACATGAGCGCTACCCAGCGCGGCACCGCAACCGGCGCCGGCGCCGGCGCGGCCCTCGGTGCGCTGATCGGCGGCACCACGGGCGGCGGCGGCTCGAACCGCGCCGCCAAGGGCGCCGTCCTCGGCGGCGCTGCCGGCGCCGTGATCGGCAACATCTGGTCGAAGCGCATGGAGCAGCAGAAGCAGGCCATGGAGCAAGCCACGCGCGGCACCGGCGTCGAAGTGACCCAGACAGCGGACAACCGCCTGAAGCTGCAGATCCCGAGCGACATCTCGTTCGACACCGGCCGCTCCGACATCAAGCCGAACTTCCAGCCGGTGCTCGAGCGTTTCGCCACCACCCTCAACGAGAATCCGGCAACCAACGTCGTCATCATCGGCCACACCGACGCCACCGGCAATCCGGGCATCAACCAGCCGCTGTCGGTCGACCGCGCAGCCCGCACCCGCGACTACCTGGCCGGCCGCGGCGTGAACCCGTCGCGCATCACGATCGAAGGCCGCGGCGAGCGCGAGCCGATCGCATCGAACACCGACAACAGCGGCCGCGCCCGCAACCGCCGCGTCGAGATCTACGTGGCCGAGCCAGGCCGCGGCTGATCCGCTCCATAAGCGCCGCTAATGGATCGGCCTCATGCATAAGCCTGGCTTATGCGGGCGATCCGGCGAGAAAGCCGTCCGCCCCGCGGGCGGCTTTTTTTCCTTCCGGCTCGGGTGTGGAAGGCGCGGCAGCCTTCGGTTATGCTCGACTTCCATCCCCAGCCGGAGCAGGCATGCAGAACGACGCCGTCCGACTCGTCGAAGAAAGCACCGCCTTCGACGGTTACTATCCCCTCAAGAAGGTCACCTATGCCCAGCGCCGCGCCGACGGCCGCGTGCAGCAGCAGACGCGCGAGGTCTACGACAGCGACAGCGGCGTCACCGCCCTGCTCTACGACCTCGAGCGGCGCACCTTGCTGCTCATGTACCAGTTCAGCGCCAGTTCCGCGTCGGCGCCCGCGTCGCCGGCCACGACGGCTACCTGATCGAGACCGCGGCGGGCGTGCTGGAAGGCGTCGATCCACTCGAGCGCATCCGCGCCGAGGTGCGCGAGGAAACCGGCTACGCGGTCGACCATCTGCGCCACGTGATGACCCTGTTCGCCAGCCCCGGCACGCTCACCGAACGCGTGCATTATTTCGTCGGCGAATACCGGCCGGCAGACCGCTGCGACGCCGGCGGCGGCAAGGAAGACGAGGGCGAGGACATCGAAGTGCTCGAACTCGGCTTCGACGATGCCTTCGACAGGCTGGCGCGTGGCGAAATCGTCGACGTCAAGACTGTCGTATTACTGCAATACCTGCAATTGCACATCATCAAAGGGGGCTGAGCGGGCGCGGGCGGCGCGCAGCGGATTGGAGCGGCGCAAGGTTGGCTGAGGGCGCGGGCAGGATAGTGTTGCTTCATTACGGCAACATCTTTTCTCCTCATGCCCGACACCCGCCCTGCCGCCCTGTTCGACGCACCCACCCTCTGGCGCCCCTCGGCGGTGGCGGCCTGGAGCCTGCTGTTCACGCCGGTTTTCGGTTCCTGGCTGCTGATGCACAACTGGCAGGTGCTGGGCCAGTTCGATGCCGCCCGCCGCGCCCGGCGCTGGCTGCTTGCCAGCCTGGCGGTGCTGGCGCTGCAACTGCTGGCCGGCGCGGTCAACGAGCGCGTCAACGGCACGACGCCGCTGGCGCAACTGCTGGGGCTGGCCTGGCTCGGGCTGTGGCTGCTGGCGGCGGCCGTGCCGCAGTGGCAGGTGGTGCGGCGCCGCTTTGGCCGCCGCTACGCGCGCCGCGGCTGGAACGGCGCGCTCGGCATGGCGGCCGTGTGCGGCTTCCTGTGCTGGAGCGCGGGGTTCATGCTGACGAGTTTGTTGCTGGCGTTTACCTGAGCTGTCGCCCGTCCAAACCACGTTCGAACGGCCTGCCGGGCTGATCTTGCCCTTGTTGAACGCGTGGACGGGGAACCCGTCCACCCTACGCTTTCCCTCCTTCCTCACTGTGTACGCTGCCGTACCATTCAGAGCGGCCCCAGCGCGTACACTGTCGGCTATAGGGAAACGGACATTGTATGCTTGACATTCTTGAACGCATCGACCCACGCAGCGACAGCATCGATCTGCTCGTCGACCTGGTCGATTGCATGCGGCCGCGGCGGCGCCATATCGGCCATGCGCGCGCGGCCGTGCGCACGCTCACGCAACTGCTGAGGGGGAACCCGGCGCAGGCCTGGGCGCTGCGCAGCTATATCGTCACGCTGCTGGAAAAGCGCCGCCATACGAGCCTGTACAGCGACATCGGCATCCTGTCGAACGATGGCTTCTTCACCGAATTGAAACGCCGCGTCGCCTGGCGCCTGCTGCCGCCGGCGCTCGACGACCTCTACCTGTCCGACGCGCTCGACCAGGTGCTGTACGCCGAGGAAGACCACCGCTGGATCCGTTCGGTGCCCGATGCCGACTGGCTGGCCCTGTTCGACGTCGTCGCCGATGCGCCGCCGCCCGAGGATGCCTCGCCCGACCGGGCGCGCCTGGTGACGACCATGGGCATGCTCGACGCCATCCGCACCCTCTCCTGCCGCGTCTGCGCGCTGGGGCTGGAGCCGCGCCTGGTGCACAGCTACAGCGAGATCGAGGACTTCGATTCGCCCTTCCTGATGCAGAACATCGAGGTCAACCAGTACCTCGACCAGTACGGCCGCTACCTGGAAGGCGGCCTGGCGCGCCCGGAAGACCCGCGCCATTTGCTGGTGATGCTCGACCAGTGCGAGGAGGTGGTGGCCAAGATCCGCCGCAATTCGCTTTCCTTCGGCACCAGCGTCGCGCTGACCTATGTGCTCGTCGCCATCACCCAGAGCATCGACCGCCTGCGCAAACTGCTGTTCCTGGTCGACGTCAGCGAGTCGGCCGTCGGTGTCGCGCCGCCCTCCCTGCCCTTCCTCCGGGAGACGAGCGAGGCCGCCGCGATCGTACCCTCGGAAAATCGCGCCCTCGTGACGATCCCCGGCCAGGAGGCAGCGCAGCCGCTGAGCGCCCAGCGCGCCGCCGCCCTGGCCCTGGCCCAGGAACTGGTCGAGGCCCACAACACCAAATACCGCGTGCTCGGCCTGTTCCGCGACAACATCCACCTGCTGGCGCGCAACGTGACGGAAAACGCCAGCCGCACCGGCGAGCACTACATCGCGGAGAGCCGCGCCCAGCTGCGCCACATGTTCAATGCCGCGGCCGGCGCCGGTTTCATCGTCGGCTTCATGGCGATGTTCAAGATCCTGCTGGGCTACCTGCGCGCCGCGCCCCTGGTCGAGGCTTTCCTGTTCAGCATGAACTATTCGCTCGGCTTCATGCTCGTCCACATGCTGCGCTGGACGATTGCGACGAAGCAGCCGGCCATGACGGCCCAGCGCATCGCCGCCGGCCTGCACACGCCCGACGGGCGCAGCATCGATTTCGACCGCATGGCCGAGCTGGTCAACAAGGTGTTCCGCACCCAGATCGTCGCCGTGCTCGGCAACGTCGTGGTCGCCTTCCCGACCGCGCTGGTGATCGCGGTTGCCTACCAGCAGATGATGGGCAAGCACCTGGTCTCGCCCGACAAGGCGCTGCACCTGCTGCACGACATCGATCCCATCCATACGCCGGCCCTGTTCTACGCGGCCGTCGCCGGGGTCTGGCTGTTCGTCGCCGGCCTGATTTCCGGCTACTACGACAACAAGGCGCTCTACACGCGCATGGGCCAGCGCGTGCGCCAGCTGCGCTGGCTCGGCACGCTGCTGGGCACGGAGCGGCGCGCCCGGCTCTCGCACTATGTCGAGAACAATCTCGGCGGGCTGATGGGCAACTTCTTCTTCGGCATCCTGCTCGGCACCACCGGCACCGTCGGCTACCTGGTCGGCCTGCCGCTGGACATCCGCCACGTCACCTTCTCGACCGCGAACTTCGCCACCGCCCTGGTCGGGCTCGACTACCGGATGAGCTTCGAGATGGTGGCGAACGCCGTGCTGGGCGTGGCGCTGATCGGCGCCGTCAACCTGCTGGTGAGCTTCAGCCTGGCGCTGTGGGTGGCGCTGCGCGCCCGCAACATCCAGTTCAAGCGCAGCATCCTGCTGCTGCGCGCACTCGGCCGGCGCTTCGCGTATGCGCCGATCGACTTCTTCATCGGGCCCAGGGATGCCGACATCATCGACATCCCCGAATTCCACAAGGGGAAATAAATGAACAAGCACCGCATCAAATGGTGGTTCGCCGCCCTCGCCCTGATCGGCGTGATGGCGTCCTGCCGCACCCTGCCCGAGGCCGACAAGCTGCCCGACACGCCGGTCAAGGCCAACCCGACGGTGGAAAACGCCAAGGGCACGCTCTCGAAAGCACAGACCGCGGCCCTGCTGCAGCGGCGCTGGGCGAACGCGACGGGCGACCTGAAGCAGCTGGCCGTGCTCGAGGAGCAGGCCACCGGCCTGCCGCTCATCGCCGGCAACCAGGTGCAGCTGCTGTTCGACGGCCCGGCAACGATGCGCGAGATGATGGCCGCGGCGCGCAACGCCACCAATTCCATCAACCTGGAAACCTATATCTTCGACCAGGATCCGATCGGCCTGCAGTTCGCCGAGCTGCTGATGGAGAAGCGGCGCCAGGGCGTGACGGTGAACGTCATGTACGACAGCGTCGGCACCCTCGGCACGCCGCAGGTGTTCTTCGACCGCATGCGCGAGGCCGGCATCAACATGGTCGCCTTCAATCCGGTGAACCCGGCCAAGGCCAAGGGCAACTGGTCGATCAACAACCGCGACCACCGCAAGCTGATGGTGGTCGACGGCCGCGTCGCCTTCACAGGCGGGATCAACATCAGCGCCGACTATGCCAACAGCTCGCTGTTCCGTTCGCGCAGTAAGCCCAGCAAGGTCGACAAGAACAAGGTCGGCTGGCGCGACACCCACGTCAAGATCGAGGGCCCGGCCGTAGCCACGCTGCAATGGGCTTTCGTGAATGCCTGGGTGCGCCAGGAAGGCGGCGAGCTGGCCCAGCGCGATTACTTCCCGCCCCTGAGCCCGGCCGGTGACAAGTTCGTACGCGTGCTGGCCACCGAGCCGGGCAGCCACTCGGAAATCTACAAATCGCTGATGGTGGCGATCAACGAAGCCAAGAAATCGGTGCACATCACCTCGGCCTATTTCGTGCCCGACCAGCAGGTCGTCGACGCCCTGATCGCCGCGGCCAAACGCGGGGTCGACGTCAAGCTGGTGCTGCCGGGCGTATCCGACCACGGCCTGGTGATGTACGCGGGCCAGGCCTTCTACGAACAGCTGCTGGCGGGCGGGGTCAAGATCTACCAGCTGCAGGTGGCCGTGCTGCACGCCAAGACGGCGGTGATCGACGGCGCCTGGTCGACCATCGGCTCGGCCAACATCGACCGCCGCAGCTTCATCCACAACTACGAGCTGAACATCGTCGTCATCGACCCGGCCTTCGGGCGCGACATGGAGAGCGCCTTCAACGAGGATCTGCGCGATTCGAAGGAAGTGACCTTGGAAGCGTGGCGCGACCGACCATGGGCGGATCGGGTGAAGGAGTGGGCGGCGCGCTTGACGGAATACTGGATTTGACCTTGTCGGGTGGGCAGTTTATGCCCACCCGACGAAATACCTTACAACCCCGCCGCCAGCATCCCCTCCGCCGCGGGCGCCCACACATTCCCGCTGCGCAAAAACTTCTCCGTCAGGATCACACGGAAGGTATTCGTCAGCGCATCCCACCCATAGCGGTCGACCTCGACCCGCTCGTGCTCCACGCGCAGCAGGTTGAAGGAATTGACCTCGCCCCGGCCCCGCGTCGAGGTCGCCGTGCCCGCCTGCACCACCAGCGCCGCATAGGCGTCGATCTGGTAGCGCGAGGCCGTGCTGGCCGCGTGGCTGACATGCATGTGCCCGGCCAGCAGCACGTCGACGCCGCATTCGGCGAAGACTTCCATCGCCATCGGCGCGCGGTTCACCAGATCCTGCTCCTCGAAGGTGGTCGGCAAGTCGAAAGGGTGGTGGGTGACGACGATGCGCGTGAGCCTGGGATCCAGGCCGCTGAGCTGCTCGCGGATCTTGGCCACCTGCTCCTTGTTGACGCGCCCGTCCTTGATCGTCAGCGAGCGCGCCGTGTTCACGCCGACCACCGCGATCTCGTCGTCGACATAGATCGGGTCGAGGTCGTCGGTGATGTAGCGCTTGTAGCGCGCCAGCGGCTTCACGAAGCGGCGGAACACGTTGTACAGGGAGATGTCGTGATTCCCCGGGACGACGATCTGCGGCCCCGGCAAGGTGTCGAGGAAGGCGCGCGCCTCCTCGAACTGCTCGGGCTTGGCGCGCTGGGTCAGGTCGCCGGAGATGACGACCACGCTGGGGGCGATCGAATGGATGAGCGCGCGCAAGGGCTCGAGCAGGGTCTGGTCGACACGCCCGAAGTGCAGGTCGGACAAGTGGATGAGTGTTCGCATCGGTTTCCTCGGTAATCAATAAGTGGCGTCGTTGGCCGGCCGTGTCCGTCCCCCCTGGCGCCGGCGCAGCGTGGCCACGCCGGTGACGCAGATCGCCAGCCAGGCGCAGCCTTCCATCATTCCCGCCAGCACGTCGGACAGGTAATGGGCACCCAGGTAGAGGCGCGAACCCGCCACCAGCAGCACCATAGCGCAGCAGGCCGCCACCACGGCGGCGCGCGCCCACCAGCCGTGCACGCGGCGCACCAGGTAGCAGGCCAGCACGCCGTAGAGCAAGGTGGCGGCGACCGTGTGGCCGCTGGGGAAACTGTAGGTCGTCAAGCTCAGGATCGGCTCGTCGAAATGCGGACGCGCGCGCTCGAAGGTGTGCTTCATCGCCACGTTCAACAGCATGCCGCCCGGCACTGCCGCCAGCAGGGTCAGCATCCAATGGCGCGCATCGCGCCGCACCAGCCACCAGCCGGCCAGCGCCGTCAGGCTCAGGACGCCGGGCGTGCTGTGCAAATGGGTCACGCCCAGCAGGAAGTTGCGCAGCAGGTCACTGCCGTGGGCGTGCGCATGCAGCCAGGCGGCCAGGCGCAGGTCGACTTCGGTAATCGGCGCGCCGTCGACCACCGCCCCGGCGATGCGCGCGAAGCCGGCCATGGCCAGCAGCAGCGCCAGCACGCCCAGGGTCAGGTGCAGGCCGAAGGCCTCCTGCGGTGAAAACCGCGCGGCGGCGAAGTGGTGCAAACGGGTAGTCAAGGACTTGTTCATGAAGCGGCGACGCAATGGCAAAAAAACTACAGTTAAAAAATTTTACTGGTGTTATGTACAGTACCTGTGGATTTATACAGTAGTTATGCTATTCTGTTTTCACTGACCAACATAATTCAAACAAGGGAAACGTCAATGACCACTCTGAACAACTCTTTCGGCCTGGAATACGCTCCTGCACCTTTTCTTATGCGCATCGGACGCCGTGAAATCCTGATCACCCGTGACTTCCGCAAACGCTTCTACCCGATCAACCCGATCATGGAATGCGATACCGGTGTCGAGCCTGGGCACATCGAAGTGCTGCTGTTCGGCCGCTGGCTGCTGATTCTCTCGAAGGCACACTAAGCAGTTGGTTCTTCGAACCTGCATGCATTGTCCGTTCGCACTGCTCATGTGCCAACACTGAAATTCGCATAACCATAGCTGAAATCATTCGTTTTCTTCCGATGACGCGGGATCTACTCTTTCGGTAGACCCAACTCATCCGGAAGAAACGTATGTTCAAGAAAATCGCTCACTCGCTGGCCGGCGCCGTACTGCTGCCTGCGCTGCTGGTTCAGCCTGCCGCATTCGCAGCCGACGTCACCCTGCTCAACGTCTCCTACGACCCGACGCGCGAGCTGTACCAGGACTTCGACGCCGCCTTTGCCAAGCACTGGAAGGCCAAGACCGGCGACAACGTCACCGTGCGCCAGTCGCATGGCGGCTCGGGCAAGCAGGCGCGCGCGGTGATCGACGGGCTGTCGGCCGACGTTGTCACACTGGCACTGGCCTACGACATCGATGCTATCAGTGAACGCGGCCTTATCGCGCACAACTGGCAGGAGCGCCTGAAGAACCGCAGCGCGCCGTACACCTCGACCATCGTCTTCCTGGTTCGTAAGGGCAATCCAAAAGGCATCAAGGACTGGGGCGACCTGGTGAAGCCGGGCGTCTCCGTCATTACCCCAAACCCGAAGACCTCGGGCGGCGCGCGTTGGAATCACCTTGCGGCCTGGGGCTACGCTCTGCGCCAGCCGGGCGGCAACGAAGCTTCGGCGCGCGACTTCATCAACAAGCTCTACAAGAACGTGCCCGTGCTCGACTCGGGCGCGCGCGGCGCCACCACTACCTTCGTCGAGCGCGGCATCGGTGACGTGCTGCTGGCCTGGGAAAACGAGGCGCTGCTGGCCCTGCGCGAATTGGGCCCGGGCAAGTTCGAGATCGTGGCGCCCTCGGTGAGCATCCTGGCCGAGCCGCCGGTGGCCGTGGTCGACAAGGTCGCCGACAAGCGCGGCACGCGTCCGGTGGCCCAGGCCTACCTGGAATACCTGTACAGCGACGAAGGCCAGGACATCATCGCCAAGAACTACTACCGTCCATCGGTCGAGAAGTTCTCGCGCAAGTATGCGGCGCAGTTCCCGAACATCAAGCTGTTCACGCTGGATCAGGTGGCCGGCAATTGGACGCAAGCCCAGAAAGCCCACTTCGCCGACGGCGGCGTCTTCGACCAGGTGTACCAGCCCGGCAAAAAATGACTTGAAATCCGCGACATGGCCACGACTGTGTTAATTCGATAAGTCGCGGCCTGCCTGCCCGCACGCCCGTACAGGCGTCGGGCAGTCAGTCCTTCCTGTACCAACCCGTGGAAAGGAAGCCTCATGTCAGCAAAACTTCGCAACATCAACGAACAGGTGATCGTCATCACCGGCGCCAGCAGCGGCATCGGACTGACCACCGCCCGCATGGCCGCCGACCAGGGCGCCAAGCTCGTCCTGGCGGCGCGCAATGGCGACGCCCTCGACCAGCTTGCCAGCGAGCTGCGCCGCCAGGGCTGCCAGGTGGCCACGGTCGCCGCCGACGTCGGCAACGTGGCCGATGTCGAGCGCATCGGCCAGACCGCGTTCGAACGCTACGGCCGCATCGATACCTGGGTCAATAATGCCGGCGTGGGCACCTTCGGGCGCCTCGAAGAGGTGTCGATGGAAGACCATCAGCGCCTGTTCCAGACCAATTTCTGGGGCGTGGTGAACGGCTCGCTGGAAGCGGTTCGGCGCATGAAGCAACGCGGCGGCGGCGCCCTCATCAATGTGGGCAGCGAAGTGTCGGATGCACCGGTGCCGTTGCAGGGCATGTATTCGGCCTCCAAGCATGCCGTCAAAGCCTTCACCGACTCGCTGCGCATGGAATTGCAGAAGGAAGACGCGCCGATTTCCGTCAGCCTGATCAAGCCGGCCGCGATCGACACCCTGTTCGCCGTGCACGCCAAGAATTACATGGACAAGGAAGCGGCCCTGCCGCCGCCGGTGTACGCGCCGGAAATCGTGGCCAAGGCGATCCTGCATTGCGCTTCGCATCCGAAGCGCGAAGTCTTCGTCGGCGGCGCCTCGAAGTTCATCTCGGCCAGCCGCGCCCGCATGCCGCGGCTGACCGACAGCTTCGTACGCACGACCATGTTCAGCCAGCAAAAGTCAAAGTTTGACAAGATGCCCGGCCGTCCCGATGCCCTGCACGCGCCCGATCCCACCCATACCCTGCGCGAGCGCCAGGGCATGACCGAACGCACTGTCAAGGAAACCTCGGCCTATACGAGCCTCGCCCTCAACAAGAAGCCGCTGCTGACCGCACTGCTGAGCGGCGGCGCCCTGTTTGCGGCCTGGAAGCTGAGCCAGCCCGGCATGGCACGCCGGCGCCTCGGTCGCGCTTGAGGCTGCGCCGAACGAAAAAGGCGCGCAAGCCGCGCGCCTTCTATCTCTCATGAAAGCCGCTCATGAAGCGGCTTTATTCATGCGCACCGCTCATGACGGCGCGCGCGCTTACTTGTCGTCGTCGCCGTCGATCGGCGGACGGCTGGCCAGGAAGTCGGTGTCGTCTTCCGTCAGCGGCAGGTCGGGAATCATCTCGATGCGGTCGGTGTCGATGTCGGCCCCATCCTTGACGACCGTATCGCGGCCGGCCGCGGCGCGCTCGCCGGTGCCGCCCATGTCGCTGTCGGCCGAGAAATTGGCGTCGCCGACGTCGGGGCCAGCCGTGTCGCCGGCATGGCTCGCTTCCAGGTCGGACGTCGTGCCTTCGTCCAGGTGCAGCACCTGGTCGTCGTCGAGGTTGGTCGAGAAGCCGGGGCCGCCGACCACGTCGCTGCCAGTATCGGAAATGTCGCTCGGGCCCAGCGCATCGATGCCATGGCCCTTGCCAAGGCTGCGATCCGGGCTTTCCGGGAAGTTGTCCGGATCAAGGGTGCTAGTACCAGTCATGATGCCTCCGTGAAGATGGTTTTCAAATGATTCAAAGATTGTGTCAGGCTACAGGCAATTGCCTGCACGCGTCGCAGCGCAGGCTGGGCGCCGCCGCGCGCTAGAAGGCGCGGCGCATGCCGATGTTGATCGCCGAATTGCCATCGCCGCGCCTGCTGCCGACCGTGTAGCCGGCGCCGTTGCGGTTCTGGATGCGCGAATAGGCCGCATAGAAATCGGTACGGCGCGAGACCGCATGGCTGGCGCCGAAGGCGACTTGCGTGGCGTCCTGGTTGGCCAGGTCGCGGTCGTCCTTGCAGATGTAGGAAGCGAGCAGAGTCGTGCCCTGGCCGAGCGGCACCGCCAGGCCGAACAGGCCGTCGCGGCTGTTGCTCGACGGCGTGCGCGCCAGGCCGGCGCCGTACGGGTTATCGGGGTTGAACAGGGGCGACCCGGCCCAGCCGCGGCTGAGACTGTAGGCGGCGTAGGCCGTGCCCCAGCCGAGGCGCAGGTTGGCCGCCAGGATCGAATTGCGCGCCACGGTGTCGTTGCTGGTCTTGCTGTTGAGCTGGACACGCACGGCGTTCAGGTTCTGGTGGGCCGCGCGCACCGTCAGCGGCCCCGCTTCGATGCCGACCGTCATGCCCCAGGCGCGTCCCGCCGGCGAGGTGTCGACCTTGTCCTTGAAGGCGTAGGAGGCGCCGGCCGAGATGCCGCGCCGCAGCGGCCCGTAGTACTGGACACTGTTGGCGACGCGCCGTCCGCCGATCAGGTTGCCCGCATTGCCGGCCATGCCGCCCTTGAACGGGTCGGCGACGTCGGTCAGCGCGAGGTATTGGAGGTTGTGCTGGCGCCCGATGGTGAGGGCGCCGAACTCGCCGGCCAGGCCGACGAAGGCCTGGCGATTGTGCTGGCGGTCGAGCTGCTCGTTACGGGCGGCGTCGGGGCGCAGCGGGTTCTCGATGCCGAAGACGGCATTCGCATGCGCTTCCGGCGCCGATCCGCTGCCGAGTTGGTTGGCGCATGGGCCACTGCATCCGCCCTGCCCCGTACCCCGGGCGTCGACGACGCTGTAAGCCTTCACCCCGGCCTTCACCCCGCCCTGCGCGCAGGCCAGTGCGGTGCTTCCTCCCAGTACTGCAAACGTAATCAACGACTTGAGCATCGGCGTATCCTCTCCACGCCTCTACATTACGCCTCTCAAGCGGCTTCATCTGTCGAATGTCGCACATACAGCTGACCGATTCAGCTTGTCTGCATGTAGGTAGATTCCGACGAATTATCAAAAATTGCTCATGCCGCCAGCGCCACCGTATTCTTGCCGCCCCGTTTGGCGGCATACATGGCGCCGTCGGCCCGCGCCAGCCAGGCGTCGAGATCGTGGGCGTCGCCCGGCCCGTGCAGGGCCACGCCGATGCTGGCGCCCACCGTCACCGTCGCGCGTTTGAGGCGGTAAGGACGGCGCAAGACGGCCAGCAGGCTGTCTGCCTTCTGGTAAGCGTCCTCAGCGTCGCCCAGGCCCTCGAGGACGACGACGAATTCGTCGCCGGCCAGGCGCGCGGCCAGGTCGGTCTTGCGCACGGCTTCGGCCAGGCGCGCACCGAACTGGCGCAGCAATTCGTCGCCCTCCTCGTGGCCATGGGTGTCGTTGACGCCCTTGAAGCCGTCCATGTCGAGGAACAGCAAGGCGCAGGGTTTATGTGCGCGCGCGGCGCGATGCATGGCGTCGGGCAGGGTCTGCATCAGGGCGCGCCGGTTGGGCAGGCCGGTCAGGCCATCGTGCAGCAGCAAGGCTTCCAGCTCGGCGGTGCGGGCGGCGACCGTGCTTTCCAGCTGCTGGTTCATCGTCTCAAGCGCGCTGCGGTGCGCCTCCTCGCTGCGCACCAGGTCGCGCATCGCTTGCGACAATACTTGCGCCTCGTGGAAGCCATGCACGACCGGGATATCATCGGGACGCCCGCCGGCGCGCGTCGCCTCGGCGGCCTGCTCGATCGCGCCGCTGAGCGCATCCATCGGCCGCGTCAGGCGCCGCGCCAGCAGCGCCGCGCAGCCGGCGAGCACGGCTGCCATCAACACGCTCAGCCAGATCATCCGCCGCTCGAGGTCGCGCGCCTCGGCCAGCGCCGCGTCCTCGGTATGGCGCACCAGCACGGCCCACTGCAGGGTGGCCGGGTCGCCGGCGGTGCCGGTGCGGCTGTAGCCGGTCAAATAGGCCTTGCCGTCGGCGCCCTGCTCGCGCAGCGACCCGGTCTGGCCCGCCAATGCCAGGCGCAGGCTCGGACTGTCGATCTTCGTCTCGACCAGGCCCGCAGGTCCGAGCAGGACGGTGCCGTCCGCCCGCACCACCAGCACCTCGGCGCCGTATTCGCGCAGGGCCGGCGTGAGCAGCTGGCGCGCGCGGTTGCGCGCCCATTGCCAGCTCATGTGCACCCCGACCACGCCGCGCACGGCGCCGTCCGTGCCGAGCAGCGGCGCCGACATGTCGATGAAGCGCCAGGGATCGGCCGCCTTCGGCAATAGTTTATTGAGCAGCAGCGCCGGATGGTAGTCGGTCGCATGCGCGCCCTTCAAGCCGGCTTGGAACCAGGGCCGCGCGTCGACCTGCGCTCCTTCGAGCATACCGCCAGTGGCCGCCCGCACCTTGCCGCCCGCGTCGGCCACGCCGATCCAGGCGTAGTCGGCCACCGCGCGCTGCACCGATTCGAGCACGCTGCGCGTGGCTGCCGGCTGTTCGTAGGTGCGCACCTGCGGCAGTTCCGACAGCAGCTTGACGGTCACGATGGCGCTGCCGGTGACCCGGTTGAGCGAATCGCGCATCTGCCAGGACAACTGCTGCAGCCGCAACTGCGCTTCCTTGCGCGCCTGCTCGTGGGCGAAATGGCTGACCAGCGCGAGGTGCAGCAGCACGGTAAAGGTGACGGCAATGCTGACTGTGAGCATGGTCAGGGTGGCCAGGCGCAGGGGACGCCGCGCTGCGACACGGGCGCGAACCGGGTTGTTCATGCGATGGATTCGTCAAAAGAATCGGCCATAATATCCATGCAGGAATATGTTTCCAATGTATTACTGCTCAAAATTCTCAATATTGTGATTTTTGGATAGAAGTTTGCCTTGATGTTGCGGTCAAAGCAACGGATGTTTTCTTGGGAAAAATAGAGCAAGACACATTGGTGCCATTGGTTCAAGCAAGATATTGAACAGTTTCGACATACAATTGTTCAAATTCCACGACAACCAACAGCGATGACGGTCATCCCGCACTATGAACAGCATGCGTCGCGCCTGGTCGCGCAGTACGAATCGCTGTCGTTCGACGAGGTGCATGCACCGCTGCTCGACCTGTTACCGGCGCCGGGCGCAACCGTGCTCGACATCGGCGCCGGCTCCGGACGCGACGCCGCCTGGTTTGCAGCGCATGGCTACGACGTGGTCGCCGTCGAACCGTCCGGCGCCATGCTCGCGCAGGCACGCGCGCTCCACCCTTCGCCGCGTATTCACTGGCTGTCCGACAGCCTGCCCGACTTGTCCATGGTCGGCCGCCTCGGCCTGCGTTTCGATCTGATCCTGCTGTCGGCGGTCTGGATGCACATTCCGCCGGACGAGCGCCAGCGTGCGCTGCGCAAGCTGGCGACCCTGCTCGCCCCCAAGGGCCGCATTGCGATCAGCCTGCGCCTCGCTGCGCCGGACGCCGAGCGCGAAATGCATGCGGTGTCGCTGCAGGAGCTGACAGGGCTGGCCCTGCAGTTCGGCCTGCGCGTGCTGCGCGCGACGGACAGCGAGGACAGGCTGGGACGTGGCGATGTGACGTGGACGAATGTGGTGCTGGGGCTGCCGGACGACGGACTCGGCGCCCTGCCGCTGCTGCGGCAGCTGATCCTGGAAGATCGAAAACAGTCGACCTACAAAATCGCCCTGCTGCGTGTGCTCGCCCGTATTGCCGACTGCGCCTCGGGCCTGGCGCGCTTCGAAGCCGATTCGGTCGCGGTGCCGCTCGGACTCGTATCGCTGTTCTGGATGCGGATGTACAAGCCCTTGATCGAAAACGGTTTGCCGCAGATGCCGCCGACAAGCCAGGGCACGGGGCCGGGCTTTGTGACGGACAGCTTCAACGCGCTGTATCCGATCGCTTCGGTGGAGCTTCGCGTCGGTTCCGTATTCGCAGGCGACACCGCAAAGCATCTTCACCGCAGCCTGTCCGAAATCTCGCAGCTGATCCGGGACATGCCGGTCAAGCATCTGTGCTGGCCGGCTAGCGACAAGCCCATCTTCGATGTGTGCCGGCGCCGCCAGGCAGTCACGCCGTCCCGGCTCCTGATCGACGACGCATTCCTGTGGAGCCTGGGCGACTTCCACGTCCCACTGGAGCTGTGGCAGGCGCTTACCCACTACAACGTATGGGTGGAGCCCGTGCTCGTGTCCGAGTGGGTACGGCTGATCGACAACTATGCCGGCGGCGGGCGGCCAGACGTGCGCATGCTGGCGCACACGTATCTCGCGTGGATCGATCCCGCGCGCGACACCGGCATCGCGCGCGCAGCCGTCGAACGTTTGCGCGCCGCGGGCAAAGCCGTCTACTGCGTCTGGTCGGGCGCGCGGCTGAAAGACGATTACGACGTCGACCACTGCTTCCCATTCGCGGCCTGGCCCTGCGGCGATGCATGGAACCTGATGCCGGCGGCGCGCCGCATCAACATCCAGAAATCGAACCGCCTGGTGACGCAGGCGGGACTGGAGCGTGCCAGCGAGCGCATCACCGACTGGTGGGCCGAAGCCTACCTCGGCGGGGGCGACGAGCACGGCCGCCAGTTCTTCCTGGAGGCCAGCCAGAGCTTGCCGGTGCTGGCAAGCAGCCCTGGCACCGCCGACGTCATTGACGCAATGAAGCTGCACCGCATCCGGCTGGGCAAGGATCAGGGCTTGCGGCCCTGGGAACCGCTCGCTGCCGGCGAGCGCGTGCTCGTCCTTTAACGCGGATAGACGAACCCGGTGCGGATATCCATCGGCACCAGCCTGCCGCCCTCGCGCACCATCAGCTTCTGCGGCGGCTCGTCGCCGGCGCGCACGCGTGCGATGACGGGCAAGCCCTCGCCCTGGCGCATCAGCGGGTCGCAGCGTTCGTAGACGTTGGGGCAGCCTGTCTCCTTGAGGAGCGCCTGCACGACGGGCACCTTCCACAGGTCAATGCCGGCGGAATTGAACTGGCAGACCAGGTAGCCATCCTTGCCGCCGTAGCTGTGCACCAGCAGGCCGGATAGGCCGTCCTTGTCGCCGTCTACCAGCTGGATCAAGGCCTGCGGATCGGCGTTCTCCAGCGCGCCGGCGCGGGCGGCGATCGCGGCCTGTACGCGGCGCTTGATCATGGCATGGTCGACCGGCTCGTCTTCGCGCAGCGTCCAGACGCGGGCGGCGATCTGGGACTTGGCGTTATAGGCGGCGCGCGCCAGGAACTTGCGCGCCGACGATTGCACGATGGCGGTGGCGCCAAGTTTGCTGCGCTCCTGCGGCTTGCCGTCGACTTTTTCGATGGCGGAGAGATAGATCCAGGGGTCGCCGGCGAGGAGGGCTTTTTCCTTGCCTTGTTTGAGGGTGATGATGAGCATTGCGGACTTTCGGTATGAAGCGCGCATCATATAGCAAAGCGCACGTATCAGCGGGCCGAAGCGCCCCGCCGCCCCGATTGCCTGCCCTGACGAGAATGATTTATGTATAATGCCGGGCGTTAGGAAGCGTGGCCGAGTGGTTGAAGGCAGCAGTCTTGAAAACTGCCGACGGGGGAACCCGTTCGTGAGTTCGAATCTCACCGCTTCCGCCAAGAAATAAAGAAAACCGCCCCAAGGCGGTTTTTTTATTTCTTGGCGGAAGCGAGGGAGGCGCCTGCGCGCCTCCCGTGTGAGATTCGAAGGGCCGGGCATACTTGCCCGGCCCTCTTCGAATCCTCATGCTGCTGCCCGCTACGCGGGCAGCGCGGCGGGCCGAGGGCCCGCCACAAGAATTACACCCCCACCAACAACCAATTCTCCCTCAACCCCTGCTCGAACCTCGCCGCCGGGACCGGCGCCGCATACAAATACCCCTGCACCTCATCGCACCCCGACTCGCGCAAGAAAGAAAGCTGCTCGAGCGTCTCGACCCCTTCCGCAATCACCCGGTGCCCCAACTGGCGCCCGATGCTGATGATGGTACTGGCGATGGCGCAATCGCTGGCATCGAGCGGGATACCCGTCGTGAACGAACGGTCGATCTTGAGGGTGTGGATCGGGAAGCGCTTCAGGTAGGACAGGCTCGAGTAGCCCGTGCCGAAGTCGTCCAGCGAGAGCGCCACGCCCAGGGCGTTGATGCGATCCATGATGCCGATCACGCGGTCGATGTCGTGCATCAGCGTGCTTTCGGTGATCTCCAGTTCGAGCCAGCAGGCGTCCAGTTCGTAGCGCGCCAGCGTGGCGGCGACGCGGGTCGGCAGCGACTCGGTGAATTCGCGCGCGGAGACGTTCACGGCCAGGCGGAAGGGCCGCAGACCGGCGCGCTGCCAGACGGAGGCCTGGGCGCAGGCCTGTTCCAGCACCCATTCGCCGACCTGCACGATCAGGCCCGTGGTTTCGGCCAGCGGGATGAAGTCGGCGGGGGGCACCAAGCCGCGTTCGGGATGCAGCCAGCGCACCAGGGCTTCGGCCCCGACCAGGCGGTCGCTGCCGATTTCGAATTTCGGCTGGTAGTACAGCAGCAGTTCGCCGTGGCCGAGCGCGTGGCGCAGGCCGGACTCGATACGCATGCGCTCGTGCATGCCCTGGTTCATGTCCATGCTGTAGAAGGCGACGCTGTGATCCGGATTCGCGTGGCCCTCTTTGGCGCGCGCCATCGCAATGTCGGCATTGCGCAGCAGCGCGTCGGCTTCGACGCCGTCCTGCGGGAAGACGCTGATGCCGACGCTGGCGCCCACGCGCAGGTCGTGGCCCTCGATCAGGAAAGGCGCGTCCAGGGCCGCCTGCAGTTTCTGGGCCACGGTGGTGGCTTCGAAGTGCTGCTTGACGTCGAACAGGCCGACCGCGAATTCGTCGCCGGCCAGGTGCGCGACCACGTCTTCCTCGCGCAGGGTGGCGCGAAAGCGCGCCGCGACCTGGCGCAGCAGCTCGTCGCCGATGCGCCGTCCCAGGGTGTCGTTCACGAGCTTGAAGCGGTTCAGGTCGATGAACAGCACGCAGCCGGTGGCCTCGTTGCGCTGCACGACCGTCAGGGCCTGGTCGACCAGGCGCGCGAACAGGGTGCGGTTCGGCAGGCCGGTCAGTTCGTTGTAATAGGCCAGGTGGTGCAGGCGTTCTTCGGCGAGTTTTCGCTCGGTGATGTCGGTGAGGTAGGCGATCAGGCCGACCGGGCGCTCCTCGAGGTCGCGCAACGGCGAGAGCGAGAGGCTGGCCCAGAACACCTCGCCGGATTTCTTCCTGCGCCGCACTTCCATCATCCGACCGCCGCCCTCAGCGAAACCGTCGGGCAGGTTCTCGTCCTCGTCGACGTAGAGGAACAGGATGCTCTGCCCCACCGCCTCCAGCGAGGAATAGCCGAACAGGCGCTCGGCGCCGCCGTTCCAGCTGGTGATGTAGCCCATCAGGTCGAGGGTCAGCACCGATTCGTGGATCTGGTCGAGGATCTGCGACTGCTGCGCCAGCTGCGCCTCGATGCCGGCATAGGCGTGGGTGGCGTGGCGGGCCAGCGAATGCACCTGCAGGAGCGTGCCGGTGAGCGTGGCGAGGCCGGCCAGGTTGCGCCGATCCTGTTCGTCGTAGTCGGCACGTCCGCCGAGCTCGTAGCAGCCATAGTAGGCGCCGTCGGTATGGATCTCCTGCACCAGCATGCCGGGCGGCGCCGTGCACGGTTCGGCGCCGTTCGGCGTCATCGGGTCGACGGGCATGAAGCGCCCCGCGGGACTGGCCAGCAGGGCGCGCGCGATGCGGCCCAGTTCCTCGGCCAGGGCCTCGCCGCGCAGGCGCATCACGGCCTGGCTCAGCGCGGCGCTGCAGGCCACGAAATCGTGGGTGGGCAATACCAGCGCGTCAGACATTGCGGCCCACCTGGATCGCCCAGTGATAGGCGTGCAGCTGGCTGTCCCACCAGGTGGCGGCATCGACCTGGGCGCGCGCCAGGGCCGGCGCATCGATGCCCTCTTCGGTCAGCCGCAGGCGCTGTCCAAGCACGCCTTCGCGCGCCAGCAGCGCCGCCGCCACGTGGGCCGGCAGGCGCAGGTCGGCCAGGATCTCGGCCATCGACATGCCGAGCAGGCGGTCGAGCAGGGAAAAGGCGCCGGTCATGAAGGCAAGGTCTTGCGCGTCGCGGTCGCCGCCCTCGCGCTTGCACAGCCTTTCCAGCTGGGCGGCGCGCAGGGCGGCCAGCGGCAGCAGCGGATTCGGCAAGCCGTCGGCGCCGCTGCGCGCGTACAGCAGCAGTTGCAGCCAGCGCTGCAGCTGGCGCCGTCCGAGGACGGCGATCGCCTGGGCATAGCCGGTGATGGACGTGTTCACCGCAAAGGCCGCCGAGTTGACGAGCTTGAGCAGGTGGAAGGAGAGCGCCGGATCCTGGCGCAGCAGCTGTTCGAGTTCGCGCGAATCGGCGTCGGTCGCGAGCAGCGCCAGCAGGCCGAGGATGCGGCGGCGCGAGGTGCAGTCCTGCTCCTTGCCGCCGGCCGCCGCGTCGAACGGATAATCGCCGCTGAACCAGGTGAAGCCGGCACGCGCGCATTCCTGCAGGCGCGCGGCGCCGTCGACCCCGTGCGCCAGATGGGGCCCGAAGGGCGCCAGCAGACTGCCGGCGGCAGGCGCGGCGTCATGGCAATCGAAGGACACCGAACGCACCTGGCCCGGACGGGCGACGCCTGGAGGCAGCGTGCCGTCGAGCAGCACGCGGTAGCCGGTGTCGTGCAGGGCCGCGAGCCGCTGCGCCGCGCCCTCCTGCGCCAGCGCGGCGGCGGCAAACGCCAGCACGACGCGGTTCGGCGGCAGCAGGGTGAGCAGATTGGGGGTGAGCTGCGCAGGCGATGCCAGCTGCAGCACGCAGTCGAGCGGGGCCACGGCCGCCAGCAGGTCGGGCGTGCCGAACAGCGCCGGGATCAGCTCCGCCACTCGCCCGCTGCCGACATCCATGCGGAGCGCCACCCACTCGTGGCGGCCATTGGCCACCGGGTGCATGCGCACCAGCGGAAGGGGGTGTGAGTCCAGCAAGGCCATCGGCGTCTTCCGAGTAGGTAGTCGAACAATATTAGTCGAGCAGATGACCAAAAGCAATGAAAATGTTTCTTTATGGATACATTTACTACGGGATAATACGTAGTCAAAAGATTATCACCGGCGGTTAGAATCATGCGCTTGCCTTTTCCATAATAGGGCAAGATACGGGTCGGATTCCTCATCCACCCCGCGCTGGCGGACTCGGCAGCACGGCGGATGCGCCGCACCTCTACAAGAAAAACCTTAGGAGCCACCATGAAAAGTCTCGGAAATCGACTCGGCTGGGCGGCGCTCTCACTTCTCGGCGCCGGTGCGCTCGCTTACGTTGCCTTGCGCCGCGGCGAGTCCATCAACGCCGTGTGGGTGGTGGCGGCGGCCGTCTGCGTCTACCTGATCGCCTACCGTTTCTACAGCCTGTACATCGCCACCAAGGTGATGGGACTCGACGCCACGCGCCAGACCCCAGCTTATAAATACAACGACGGCCTCGACTACGTGCCGACGAACCAGTACGTGCTCTTCGGCCACCACTTCGCGGCCATTGCCGGCGCCGGGCCGCTGGTCGGCCCCGTGCTTGCGGCCCAGATGGGCTACCTGCCGGGCATGATGTGGATCCTGGCGGGCGTCGTCTTCGCCGGCGCGGTGCAGGACTTCATCGTCCTGTTCATGTCGATGCGCCGCGACGGCCGCTCGCTGGGCGACCTGATCAAGTCCGAGATGGGCGAGATCCCGGGCGTCATCGCCCTCTTCGGTACCTTCATGATCATGGTCATCATCCTCGCGGTGCTGGCGCTGATCGTCGTGAAAGCCCTGACCGGCTCGCCCTGGGGCACCTTCACCGTGATGGCGACGATTCCGATCGCGCTCTTCATGGGCGTCTATTCGCGCTACGTGCGCGTCGGCCGCATCGGCGAAATCTCCTTCATCGGCTTCATCCTGCTGATGCTGGCGATCGTCGGCGGCCAGTGGGTGCACGATTCGCCCACCCTCGGCCCGATGTTCACCTTCACCGGCACCGAACTGACCTGGATGCTGATCGGCTACGGCTTCGTCGCCTCCGTCATTCCCGTTTGGCTGCTGCTGGCGCCGCGCGACTACCTGTCGACCTTCCTCAAGATCGGCACCATCGTGGCCCTGGCGATCGGCATCCTGCTGGTCGCCCCGCACATGCAGATGCCGGCCGTGACGCGCTTCGTCGACGGCTCCGGCCCGGTCTGGTCGGGTAACCTCTTCCCCTTCCTGTTCATTACCATCGCCTGCGGCGCCGTCTCCGGCTTCCACGCCCTGATCTCCTCGGGCACCACGCCCAAGATGATCGAGAACGAGACCCACGCCCGCTTCATCGGCTATGGCGCGATGCTGATGGAATCGTTCGTCGCCATCATGGCCCTGGTGGCCGCGTCGACCATCGACCCAGGCATTTATTTCGCGATGAACGCGCCGGCGGCACTGCTTGGCACCACGGCCGAAAGCGCGGCGGCGGCCGTCTCGAGCTGGGGCTTCGTCATCACCCCGGATGCCCTGACCCAGATGGCCAAGGACGTCGGCGAGCACACCATCATCTCGCGCGCCGGCGGCGCCCCGACCCTGGCGGTGGGCATGGCCAACATCCTGTCGAACGTCGTCGGCGGCCAGGCGATGATGGCCTTCTGGTACCACTTCGCGATCCTGTTCGAGGCGCTCTTCATCCTGACCGCGGTCGACGCCGGCACCCGCGCGGGCCGCTTCATGCTGCAGGATCTGCTGGGCACCTTCTCGCCGGCCCTGAAGCGCACCGAGTCGCTGCCGGCCAACCTGCTGGCCACGGGCCTGTGCGTCGCGGCCTGGGGTTATTTCCTGTACCAGGGCGTGGTCGATCCGCTGGGCGGCATCAACACCCTGTGGCCGCTGTTCGGCATTGCCAACCAGATGCTGGCCGGGATCGCGCTGATGCTGGGCACCGTCGTGCTGTTCAAGATGAAGCGCGGCAAATACGCCTGGGTGACGGTCGTGCCGACCATCTGGCTGCTGATCTGCACCTTGAGCGCCGGCTGGCAGAAGATCTTCCACGAAAACGTCAAGATCGGCTTCGTGGCCCACGCCCAGAAGTTCCAGGCCGCGCTCGACCAGGGCCAGGTGCTGGCACCGGCCAAGTCGCTCGACCAGATGCGCCGCATCATCTTCAACGATTACGTGGACGCGGCGCTGGCCGGCTTCTTCATGGTCGTCGTCCTTGCGGTGCTCTACTATGGCATCCGCACGGTGATGAATGCGCGTAACAACAGCAGCCCGACGGTGAAAGAATCGCCGTTCGTCGCCGCGCCTTCGCCACAGGTGCAGTGATGTTCTCCACCCTCGCCCAGGCCGGCCGCTATCTCGGGCAAAGCATGCGCCTGATGGTCGGCCTGCCTGAGTACGACACCTACCTGGCGCACATGGAGCGCGAGCATCCCGGCAAGCCGGCGATGACTTACGAGGAGTTCTTCCGCGAGCGCCAGGAAGCGCGTTATGGGTCGGGACGCAGTGGCGGTTGTTGCTGACTCTTCGAGTCAGCAACAACCGCCACGGGAGCGTGGGCACTCGTGCCCACGTAACCGGTGAACATCGTTAGCAGCAACCCCCGCATAAAATTAGCGCATTTCATCACGCGCATGGAAGGAGTGGACGGCAGCGCCGTCCATCCTACGGCACCCTTCCCTCCCGCTTTGCGGCAACGCAAAGCCACCCCTCCCCCTCCCACGTAATATTTTTTCCTGCAGGAATTTGCATTTCTGCAAGGAGGGCATGCGCACAGCTGGCGCAGGCCCGTATCGCCGTGCCGCTCCTGCAGATCGCCTCCATGTCGAACTTCGCGCGTTCCAGCCTGTACCGAAAATTGACGACGATGTCGCTGCTCTCGACCGGCACCGCGCTGCTATGCGTGTTCGTCGCCTTTGCAGTGGCTTCGGTGGTGAACAAGCGCGAGAACGAGGGACGCCAGCTTTCCTCCCTGGCCGGCGTCGTCGCCACCAGCAGCGCCGACGCACTGATCTTCAACGACCACACGATGGCGCTCACCCTGCTGGTTTCGCTGGAGGCGAAGCAGGAGATATCGCGCGCCGCCCTGTACGACCGCAAGGGCAAACTGTTCGCTACGTACGGCTCGCCGGCAAATACCAGCGAGGAGCCGCCAAAACAGCTCGATGGCGTCGACGCCGCCGCGCTCGCGGCAGCCAACCAGGCGGGCGGCAAGTTCGGTGCGCCGCGCCTGCGCCTGTACCGGCCGGTCATGGGCGGCACGGCACAGGTGGGCGTGCTGGTGATCGAGGCGGACTTGCTGCCGATGTGGCGCGATATCGTGCACAGCGTCGGCGTGCTCGGCGGCGCGATGTGCGTCTCGCTGCTGGTGTCGATGGTGCTGGCGCGCCGCTTCACGCGCAGCATCGCCGATCCCGTCACGAAGCTGATCGCGGCGGCGCAGCAGGTGTCGGAGAGCCAGGACTACACCCTGCGCGTGCAGCACACGCGGCGCGACGAACTCGGCACCCTGATCGACAGCTTCAACGACATGCTGGCCCAGATCGAGGGCCGCGGCGCGGCGCTGGCCACCCACCGCGACGAACTCGAACGCCAGGTCTCGGTGCGCACCGAACAGCTCGAGCGCGCCAAGAACGCCGCCGAAGCGGCGAGCCGGGCGAAAAGCGCTTTTCTGGCCACCATGAGCCACGAGATCCGCACGCCCATGAACGGCGTGCTGGGCATGACCGAGATGCTGCTCGGGACGGCGCTCAGCGAGGCCCAGCGCAACTACACGCGCCTGGTCAAGCGCTCGGGCGAACACCTGCTGGTGATCATCAACGACATCCTCGATTTCTCGAAGATCGAGGCCGGCAAGCTCACCATCGAGTACATCAACTTCAACCTCTGGGATCTGCTGGAGGACATCCACACGGTGTACACGCCGCAGGCGCAGAACAAGGGCATCGCCCTCGACTTCGACATCGCCAACGACATCCCGGTCGCGATCTGCGGCGATCCGAACCGGCTGCGCCAGATCATGGCCAACCTGCTCGGCAATGCGATCAAGTTCACCGAACAGGGCCGCATCGAGGCGCGCGTGCGCGTGGCCAGCGAAGACAGCCAGGCCGTCATGCTGCGCTTCGAAGTGATCGATACCGGCATCGGCATCTCGCGCGAGGCGCGCGGACGCCTGTTCGAAGCCTTCTCCCAGGCCGATGACTCGACCACCCGCAAGTTCGGCGGCACGGGCCTGGGCCTGGCGATCTCCAAGCAGCTGGTCGAACTGATGGGCGGCGCGATCGGCGTTGACAACGGCGCGGGCAAGGGCGTGAACAAGGGCTCGGTGTTCTGGTTCACGGTCAGCTTCGACAAGCGCCGCGTCGATCCGGACGCGCCCGGCGGCCAGCAGCACACGCTCGACGGCATGCGCGTGCTGGTAGTCGACGAGGACGAGACCACGCGCATCGCCCTGGCGCGCCACCTGGCGGCCTGGAACCTGTCCTGCGAAGGCGCATCCGGCGTCCGCGCCGCGCTCGACATGCTGGCGGCCGAGGCCCGCGCCGGCCAGCCCTTCGATGCCGCCATCCTCGACATGGAGCTGACCCAGTCGAGCGGCCTGCTGCTGGCCGCGACCATCAAGGCCGATCCGCTCACGCGTCCGACGCGCCTGATCCTGCTCAGCCCCGAGCGCCTGGCGGCCGATCCGGTGCAGCGGCGCGAGGCCGGCGTCGCCTACCAGCTGATCGAGCCGGCGCGCGCGGCCGACCTGTTCGCCTGCCTCGGCACCCGCCCGCGCGGCCTCACCGCGCCCGCGCCGCAGTTCCTGCCGCCGCCGCAGGCGCCGCGCGGCGAAGGCACGGCGCGCATCCGGCGCGTGCTGCTGGCCGAGGACAATCCGGTGAACGTGGAAGTGGCGAAAGCCATGCTCGAGAGCCTGGGCCTGCAGGCGCAGGTGGCACGCAATGGCCAGGAAGCCTTGGAGGCGGTGCGCACCCAGAGTTTCGAGGCGGTGCTGATGGACTGCCAGATGCCGGTGATGGACGGCTTCGCCGCCACCGCCGCCATCCGCCGCGAAGAGCAAGGCGCCGGCCGCCCGCGCACCCTGCCGATCATCGCGATCACCGCGAATGCGCTCCAGGGCGACCGCGAAGCCTGCCTGGCCGCCGGCATGGACGACTACCTCTCCAAACCCTTCACCCAGGCCGAACTGGCCGGCGTGATCGGACGCTGGATCGGCCTGGCGCTGGCGGCCACCATCCACCACGACGACGCCGCCCCGGTTCTGCCAGCGGAGGCGCGCGAAGTGATCCAGCGTCACGTCATCAACGCCAAGGCCCTGGACAACATCCGCGCGCTCAGCCAGCAGGGTGGCGACGCGCTGGTGCAGAAGGTAGTCGCTGCCTACGTCGGTGACGCTCCGCAGCACCTGCGTACCCTGCGCCAGGCCGTCGGCGGGCGCGACGCCGATACCGTCCGGCGCGTCGCGCACAGCCTGAAGTCGGCCAGCGCCAACGTCGGCGCCGAGACGCTGGCGCGCCTGTGCAAGGATCTCGAACAAATGGGCCGCAACGCCAGCGTCACGGGCGCGGCCACCCTGCTCACCGACATGGAAGACGAATTCCAGGCGGTGCGGCAGTCATTGAACGCCATGCTAGAGAACCAGTGAAGGAATCACGATGTCAGCCTCCCCTTCCCCACAACGCGGTGTCGTGCTTGTTGCCGACGACGATCCGGTGATGCGTCTCCTGATGCTCGAGATGCTGCAGCAGGTCGGCCTGGACGGCATCGAGGCCGAGGACGGGCGCCTGGCGCTGCAGCTCGCGCGCGAGCGCCGGCCCGACCTGATCCTGATGGACGTCGAAATGCCGCACCTGGACGGCTTCGCCGCCTGCCGCGCGATCCGCCGCGGCGACGGGCCGGGCGCTTCTGTGCCGATCGTGATGGTCACCGGCGGTGACGACATCGAAGCCGTCACCAGCGCCTACGAGGCCGGCGCCACCGACTTCGTCTCCAAGCCGATCAACTGGCCGATCCTCGGCCACCGCGTGCTGTATGTGCTGCGCGCGAGCGACGCCATCGCGCGCCTGCGCATCGCCGACGCCCAGAACCGCGCCGTACTGGCCGCGATTCCGGACACCTTCTTCCGCATGAACCGCGACGGCTTCTATCTCGACTACGAGCCGGGCCGGGGCTTTCCGAGCCGCGAGCGCGACGGCGCCGTGCCCTTCACCAGCGAGCGCTGCGTCGGCCGCCACATCACCGAGGTGCTGCCGCGCGAGATCGCGGCGCGCGTGATGGAGCAGTTGAGCGAGGTGTTGCGCACCCAGCAGATCCGCTCGCTCGAATACGAACTGCTGCGCTTCGGCGCGGCCCAGCATTTCGAGGCGCGCCTGGTGGCGACTAGCCCCTCCGAGGTGCTGGGCCTGGTGCGCGACATCAGCGAACGCAAGCGCAGCGAAGAGCAGATCCGGCGCCTGGCCTATTGCGACAGCCTGACCGGCATCCCGAACCGCCAGGCATTCCTGGAGACCCTGGAGCGCGAGCTGCAGCGCTCGAAAGTCGGCAACAAGAAGTTCGCCGTGCTGTTCATGGATCTCGACGCCTTCAAACGCATCAACGACACGCTCGGGCACAACGTCGGCGACCACCTGCTGAAGATCGTCTCGGAGCGCCTGCGCGAGACGATCCGCCCCAGCGACCTGGTGTCGCGCAGCGAAGCCCTGCCCGACGAAGCGGGAACGATCGAACCGGCAACCTCCGCCACCAACCTGGCGCGCCTGGGCGGCGACGAATTCACGATACTGATCCCAGACCTGGAGCGCGTGGAGCATGCGCTCAACGTCGCCCACCGCGTGAAGGAGGCGATGCGCCGCCCCTTCCTCATCGACGGCAACGAGATTTTTGTTACCGCCAGCATCGGCATCTCGCTGTTCCCGGAAGACGGCGATGATTGTAATTCCCTGCTCAAGTTCGCCGACACAGCGATGTATCACGCCAAGAACTGCGGCAAGAACAACGCCAAGCTGTACAGTTCCTCGCTGACGATGCAGATCATGAGCCATGTGAAGCTCGAAGTCGGCCTGAGAAAAGCCCTGCAGAACGACGAACTCTACCTGCTCTACCAGCCGCAGCTCGACGTGCGCTCGCTCGAAATCGTCGGCGTCGAGGCGCTGGTACGCTGGCGCCATCCGGAGCGCGGCATCATCTCGCCGACCGAATTCATTCCGCTGGCCGAGGAGACGGGCCTGATCGTGCCGATCGGCGAATGGGTTTTGCGCACCGCCTGCGACCAGGCGCGCGCCTGGCAGCGCGCCCTGCACCGCTCGGTGCGCATGGCGGTGAACCTCTCGGCCAAGCAGTTCAAGGACGAGAACCTGTCGCAGATCGTGCTCTCCGCGCTCGACGAGACGGGACTCGATCCGAAACTGCTGGAACTGGAGCTGACCGAAGGCACGCTGATGGACGACGCCAAGGCGACCCTGGCCACGCTGGAGCAGCTGCGCCGCATCGGCGTCCATCTCTCGATCGACGACTTCGGCACCGGCTACTCGTCGATGAACTATCTAAAACGTTTCGATGTGCGCGCCCTGAAAATCGACCGCAGCTTCATTTGCGGCCTGCCGCAGGACTCGGAAAACGCGGCGATCACGCGCGCCATCATCGCGATGGCACATGGCCTCAAGATGGCGGTGGTGGCCGAAGGAGTCGAGACCGACGAGCAGCTGATCCTGCTCGAACAGTATGGCTGCGACCTGGTGCAAGGCTACTTCCTCGGCCATCCGTCGAGCGCCGACGTGATCACGGACATGCTGGGCCGGCTGCCCATGATGCTGCCGGCGCCTTGAGCGCCCCTCAACGCGCCGGCGCCAGCGTCAGTGTGTGACGCGCCGGCCCCGGCAGCAGCGGCACCGGCCGCCCCTGCACCCAGTCGGCATGCCCTCGTAGAAAATACGGGGAGAGCGGATGGCCGCTCTGCCCGCCCGGCATGTTGTACAGCCCCGCCTCCTCGCGCCCTGGCGACACCGTCAAGCGTTGCGACTGTCCGAACTTCGGCCCGGCCACGCGCGGCATGTGGGCGTCGCCCGCGAGCTGGTCGGGCGGCACGCCGAGCAAACCTCCCAGCGCCGGAACCGCCAGTGCGATCGGATGGGCGATCGCCGCCGTGTTGCGCGCGCCCCAGGTCGCCTTCTCGAGCGGTACACCCTCGCGCTCGAAGGCCGCGATGACGCGGTCGACCGCCGCCAGCTGCACCGCGCGCCAGTCGCGCTGGCCCGCGGGCAGCCAGCCGGCCGGCTGCGCGTCGAGCAGGCGCGCCAGCACCGCCGGCCAGCGCGGGTTGGCGGCCGCCACCGTCGCCTTCGGATCGAGCGCCGCCAGCTGCGCATTGGCGCCGGCGAAGAGGTTGTCGTGCAGCGCCCACATGAAGTTGCGCGCCAGGCGGTAGCCGACCGAGTCGACGTCCGCGCGGCCATTCCAGCTGGTCGCCAGCAGCTGGCGGAAGGCCGCGCGGCGCGGCTGGCCCTGCAGGGCATCCTTGTCGAGCACGGCCAGCGCACGCTCGCGCCAGCCGGCGATGAACAGTGCGCGGTCGTCCAGCGCGGCGGCAAAGGCAAGCGCTTCGTCGGTGCGCGGCCCCAGCAGGCGCAGGCGGTCGCGCAGCTGGCTGCTGCGCGCACCGAGGTCGGCGCCGCCGTCGCCGATCAGCGCGCTGCCCGGGCCCAGCAACTGGCGGCTGTTGGCGGTCGAGAGCTGGCCGCCGGGCGGATTGACCACGCGCGGATACTGTTCGGGCGGGAGCAGGCCCTTCCAGGTCGGAGTCCCGCCTGGCGCCAATGGGAAACTCGTCGCGGCGTCCGCGCGCAGCCGCTGCGGCAGGCGGCCGGCGATCGTCCAGCCGATATTGCCGGTGGCGTCGCCGGCGACGAAATTCTGGGCCGGAATGCCGTCGGTGGCGGCGATCGACAGGGCAGCGTCCAGCGTCGCGGCGTCCTCCAGGCGCAGGTGGTTCAGGTTCAGGGCGCCGGGTTCGTGCGCGACCCAGTGCAGCGCGTAGGATTTGCCGCCGACGGCGCGGATCGGCCCGAAAGCCGTTTCCCGTACGAGGAGGCGCTCGGCCGCGCCGCCCTTGACCGCGATGAGCTCCTCATGCGCGACCGGCCGTTCCCAGCCGTCCGGCGTACGCACCTGGCCTCGATGCGCGTCATCGATGCCCAGTTCGACCAGATCCAGGTAGTCGCCATAGCTGTTGGTGAAGCCCCAGGCGACCTTGCCATTGCTGCCGGCGATGATCAGCGGCGGCGCGCCCGGCAGCGTCACCCCGACCAGCCGCCTTTCCATCCCCTGCCCGTCCGGGTAGAGCAGCGCCAGCCGGTACCAGATGTTCGGCAGCTGCAGACCCAGGTGCATGTCGTCGGCGACGATCGCGGCGCCGCTCGCGCTGCGGCTGCCGGCGATCGCATAGTTGTTACTGCCGACCATGTCGCCGCGTTCAAGGAGGTCGAGCGCGGCCAGCGTTGTCTGCGGCATCGGCTGGGCAGGCGTGCTGCCCCACCAGGCGGGCGCGGTCGGCGGCAACGGGACATCGGCCAGCGTGGCGGCATCGTCCAGCGGCGCATCCCAGCGCGTCGCCTGCGGCAGCAGGAAGGCGAGCTGGGCATCGTCGCTGTGGGCGCGCAGCCAGCCGCGCGCCAGTTCGCGCGGCTCCAGGTTGCCCTGCAAATCGATGAACATCGACCACACCGCCAGCAGCGAATCCTCGGCGCGCCAGGGACGCGGCGTGGTGCCGGTCAGCAGGTATTCGAAGGGACGCGCACCCAGCGCATTCACGCCGTCGTTGACGCCGGCGACATAGCGGTCGACGAAGGCGCGGTCGGCCGGCGGCAGCGATGCCAGCGCCTTTGCGGCGCGCGGGCGGAACCGGTGCAGGCGCCGCGCCCGGTCGAGCGGCAGCGCGCGCGGGCCGAACAGCTCGGCCAGCTCGCCGGCCGCCGTGCGGCGCAGCAGATCCATCTGGAAGTAGCGCTCCTGGGCATGCACGAAACCGGTGGCATAGGCGAGATCGAGCCGGTTGGCGCCGCGGATCAGCGGCACGCCGGCGTCGTCGCGCGCGACCGTGACGGGCGCCGCCAGCAGCGGCGCGACGCGCTCGCCCTCGCGCTGCGCCAGGCTGGCACGCAGCAGCAGCCATGCGGCCAGGATCGCCAGCAACAGGCATCCCAGCAGGATCAGGACGACCCGTCCGATCCAGGTTTTCCAGCGGCGTGACCGCATCGCATCCCCTTTGTTGTCGTTTTGCGGATGATCTTGCCAGAAAACCCATCCTCGAGAAAGCCGCGGCTGCGCGTTCTCCGCCGCAGGATGGCTGAGGGGTGTCCGATTGGACGGTTCGAGCAGTGTTCTGCATCTTGCGCTAAGCTCGAAACCAGTGAAATCCACTGCAAAGGAGCTCGCAATGCGTACCACCATCGTACTGGCGGCAGCACTGCTGCTGAGCGCCTGCGCCACTCCGCAAGAACGCGCGGCGCGCAAGCAGGCGGAAATGACGGAGATGATCGCCGTCTACGGCCCGGCCTGCGACCGTCTTGGCTACACCCAGCAATCCGACCAATGGCGTAACTGCATCATCAGCCTGAGCACGAAGGACGAGGTGCAACGCTATGGCACACACGCCGGCTATGGCCCCTGGGGGCCACGGTATTGGGGCGGCGGGTTTTGGGGGCGGGGCTGGTAGGCGTCTACCCGCTGCAGCGGGATGTGGACGCGTGGGCAGGAGAACCGCCCGGTGAAGCCGTGGTCGAGGCCATTGGCCTCGACCACCCCTACGAGCCTGTGAAAAAATCGTCATGGCTGCGTTGCACCTCCTCGCCGTACCCTCGTACTGTCTTCGTCGGCGCGCCTTGCCCTGACAATTTTTTCACAGGCTCTAAGGCCTGTTTGGGCACCTGGCTGACTGAAATGCTCACGCGGTTGTACCTGGCAGCGCTAGCAGCCTGCGCGCGCACTCGGCCTTGGTGACGGCTTCGCGCGTCGCCAGCATGCGCTCGACCAGGCGCTGGGCGTGGGCGATCAGGTGCGGGTGGCGCACGTCGGGCGGGTGCAGGGAGAGGCGCATCAGCGGCGCGCGCGCCATGCAGAGCGCGGCGGCGCTGGCGGCGAGCGGCGACAGCGCCCGTCCGGTACGATTGCGCGCCGTGTAGACCAGCGAGGGCGCGAACACCGAGCGACCCTGGCGCAGCAGGTGGAAGCGCGCGAAGGTGGTGGTGTAGGAAAACGCGAATTCGGGCAGTACCCGCCAGGAATCCTCGCCCAGCAGCCAGGCCGGCGGCACGAAGCCCGACACCGGCCAGTCGCGCTGGCGGAACCATTCGAGGCCGAGCGCGATGCGTTCGCGCGCCTCGGCGGCGGCCAGCGCCGCGAACTCGCCTTCGCTGCGGGTATAGACGCCGCGCAGGAAGCGCTGGCCCAGGCTGGCCGCCTGGTCGCCGGTGTCGAGATGGGTGTAGCCGTGCAGCGCCAGTTCGTCGCCGCGCGCCAGCGCCGAGTCCAGCCCGGCGCGCATCGCCCGCTCGGCATGCTCGTCGCTCGCGCGCCCGTGGTAGCGCGGCACCACCAGCCAGGTCAGGCGAATGTCTGCGTCGCGGCGCATTGCCCGCGCCAGGCGCGCGCATTCTTCCCAGGTGGCGGGGGCGACGTCGTGGATCGACACGCACAGCATGGGCGGCTCGGCCAGCAGCGCGCGCGCGTCGATCGATGACGCTCCGGTCGGTGAGGCGTCAGTCGGTAACACAGATGCTCCTCGCCCCCGGTTCGTCCAGCCCGCGCGTGCCGAGCACGCCCTGGTAGCGCCGCATTACCTGCGGCAGGATTTCGTTCCAGTCGTAATACTCGGCCGCCTTGCGCCGCGCATTGGCTCCGAGCGCCGCCAGGTCGCGTTCGTAGATGGCCTCGATCGCGCCTGCCAGGCTGTCGACGCAGTTCGGCTGCGCGAGGATGCCGGTGTCGTCGTCGACCAGCTCGGCCACGCCGCCGCCGGAGGTGGCGACGGTTGGCAGGCCGCAAGCCATGGCTTCCAGCACGATCAGGCCGAAGGTCTCGCAGTCCCCCGGATGCACCAGCACGTCGCAGCTGGCCAGCAGGCGCGCCAGGTGGCGCTGGTTACGCTTGAAGGGCAGATAGGTGATCTGCGGATAGTGCGGCAGGTCGAGCCCGCCGCCCACCATCAGCAAGTGATAGGGCCGGCCGAGTTTGCGCACGGCCTCGATCAGCAGCGGCAGTTTTTTCTCGTGGGTGAAGCGGCCGGCGTACACCAGCAGCCGCGCACTCTCGGGCAAGCGCAGGTGGGCGCGCAGGGTCTCGACCCGGCGCGACGGGTGAAAGATGCTGCTGTCGATACCCAGCGGCTGGTGGCGCGCGCCATGCACGCCCATGGCATGCAGCTGTTCGACCATGGTGCGGCTGGGCGCGAGCACGAGGTCGAACTGGCGGTACAGGTGGGACAGGTATTTGCAGGCGACCCCTTCCGCCGTCTGGCCGAAGCGCGGGCGCACCAGGCGCGGCAGGTCGGAGTGATAAAAGGCGATCGCCGGCACGCCGAGCCGGCGGCGCAGGCGCAGCGCCGCCCAGGCGCTATGGCCGGCATCGCCCGCTTCGATCAGGTCGGGCGCGGCTTGGCGCAGGAGGCGCGCGGGCGCGCGTACCGAGGTCGGCATGCGAAAACCATTGATGCCCGGCAGCGCCACGGCCGGCACGCGCACCAGCGCCGGCGCCGCGCCGCCGCTGTCGACGTTCGGGCTGAGGATGGTGTGCTGGACGCGCCCCTGCCGCGCCAGCCAGCGCGCCTTGGCATTGAGGTAGGTGCTTACGCCATTGCCTTCGGCGGCGTAAAACATCGTGATGTCGACGAGGTGCATGCTTCCGGATCCGCTTAGAGTAGGCCCACGATAGCAGCGGACTTCCTGTGCCGATTGCGCGCACGCAAACGGCTACCGCCGCATACCGAGGTACTGCGAGCCTGAGAAGGCCTTCATGGCAAGGCGCACCGTCGCAGACAGTACGCATGTACGGCAGGACGGTGCAACGCAGCCGTGGAGGCCTTATCAGGCGCTCGCTACGGGGGTGTTGTCGGAAGATTATGCACTGCGCCGGTCAAGCATGGCGCGCGCTATCGTGCCGGCATCGACATACTCGAGCTCGCCGCCCACGGGCACGCCGCGCGCAAGGCGGCTGACCTTCAGGCCGCGCGCCTTGAGCATCTCGCTGATGTAGTGGGCGGTGGCTTCGCCCTCGTTGGTGAAATTGGTCGCGAGCACGACCTCGCCCACGACGCCGTCGGCCGCGCGCCCGACCAGCTTGTCGAGGTGCAGATCCTTGGGGCCGATGCCGTCCAGCGGCGACAGGCGTCCCATCAGCACGAAGTACAGGCCCTTATAGGTCAGGGTCTGCTCGATCATGATCTGGTCGGCAGGGGTTTCGACGATGCACAGCAGCGTGCGGTCGCGCGCTTCGTCGGCGCACATCTCGCACACCTCGGTGTCGGCGAAGGTATTGCACATGGCGCAGTGGTGCACCGAATCGACCGCCTGGTAGAGCGCGCGCGACAGCATTGCGGCGCCCTCGCGGTCGTGCTGTAGCAGGTGAAAGGCCATGCGCTGCGCGGACTTGGGGCCGATGCCCGGCAGGCGGCGCAAGGCCTCGGTCAGGAAGTCGAGCGATTTGGACACGATTACACCCCGCGCCAGGCGTCGAAGGCCTCGGCCGTCATGGTCGGAGTGAACTCGGTGATCTCGTAGCGCGCCAGGTCGGCCAGCGCGAACGGGTCTTCGGCCAGTATCCGCTCCAGCGCCCCGCGGCTGGGCGCGCGCGCGAGGATGATGCCGCCGTCGCGCGGCACCTTGGCGCCGGACATCAGGAAGATGCCGGCCGCGTACTGCGTCGCCAGCCAGTCGCGGTGGGCGGCCAGGCGGGCGTCGATCCTCGCGAGCGGCGCGGTATAGCTGAGCGAAACGATAAACATGGATCCCGTCGGATCAGAACGGCATCTTGAAGCCGGGCGGCAGGCCAGGCATGCCGGCGGTCAGGCCGCTCATCTTTTCGGCGGCGGTCGCCTCGGCCTTGCGCACGGCGTCGTTGAAGGCGGCGGCGACCAGGTCTTCCAGCATGTCCTTGTCGTCGGCCAGCAGCGACGGGTCGATCTGCACGCGCTTGACGTCGTTCTTGCAGGTCATCGTGACTTTCACCAGGCCGGCGCCCGACTGGCCTTCGACTTCGATGAGGGCCAGCTGCTCTTGCGCCTTCTTCATGTTGTCCTGCATGGCCTGCGCCTGTTTCATCAAGCCTGCGAGCTGGTTTTTCATCATGGTGCGGTTCTCCAGTAATTAAAAGGGTAGGTTCAGACCGGCGGGCGCACCGAGCCGGGGACGACGAAGGCGCCCAGCACCCGTTCCATCTCCTGCACGAACGGGTCGCCGGCGACGATGGCTTCGGCCAGGCGCTGGCGTTCTTCGCGCGCGGCCTTGGCTTCCGCGCTGGCGGTGTACCAGACCGGGCCGATTTCGGTTTCGACGGTGATGCGCTTGCCGGCAAAAATGTCCTGCAAGGCGGCCTGCAGTTTTTCGCTGTTGCCGCTGGCGCGCAGGGTATCGACCGGCACGCGGAGGCGAAACACGGCCGAATGGCTGTCGGCATGGCAGTCGATCAGTTCGGTCTGCAGGGCCAGCTGCTGCGACACGCCGCGCAGCGGCAGGCTCGCGGCCAGCGCCGGCCAGTTGCCGTCCCAGTCGAGGCTCGGGATCGGCGTGACGACATATTCGTGCGGCGGCGCTGCCGGCGCGCGGGCGGCGGGCGGCGCGCTCACCGGCGCGGCGACCGTTTCGGCCGCGGCCTCGTTGGCGACCGCGGTGTCGTCGGAAAATTCGGTGACCCAGGACGGCGGTTCGTCATCAGCGGCAGCCGGGTTGCCGGCACGCGCCTGCGGCTGCTGGCGCGCCTCGGCCTGCGCACCCGGACGATCCCAGGGCGGCGCGGCGCCCGGACGCGCGCCTTGCGCCGGCGCGCCCATCGCAGCCGAGGGCGCCGGCGGCGGCCCCGGCATGCGGGCTTGCGGATTGGCGGGGCCAGGCTGGCCGCCGCTTGTGCCGACATTCGGGCCGACATTGATCGGACGCTCCGGTGCAGCTGGCGCGGCCGCTGGCGGCGCATCGCCCCCCGGACGCTTGGCCGGGGCGCGCTGGCCCGATGCGGCGCGGGCCGCTTCCAGCGCGGCGTTGATCGCGGCGCGGGCTGAGTTCATGGCCGGCGCGGGATTGCTGGCTGCAGGCGCAGGTGCGGCCGGACGCGGGGGTGCTGCGGCCGGTGCCGCTGCCGGCGCCGCCTGGGACTGGCTGGCGGCCGCGGCACGTGCCGCCGGCGGCGCGGCGCGCGGCGCACTGGCGGCGGCCGGCGCGGCGATGCGTTCAGCCCCGCCCTGCCCCGGCCGGAAGGCCAGCATGCGCAGCAGGGTCATGGTGAAGCCGGCGTATTCGTCCGGCGCCAGGCCGATCTCGTTCCGGCCGTGCACGGCGATCTGGTAGAACAGCTGCACTTCCTGCGGATCGAAGGCTTCGGCCAGGCGCAGGATGTCGCTGAGCTCAGGCAGATCCTGGGGCACGGCGTTCGGCACCGATTGGGCCAGCGCGATCCGGTGCAGCAAGGTGCCCAGATCCTGGAGCGCGCCGTTGTACGACAGGCTGCGGCTGGCCATCTCGTCGGCCACGGCCAGCAGATCGGCGCCGTTCTCCTGCTCCAGCGCGTCGAGCAGGCGCACGAGATAGGACTGGTCGAGCGCCCCCAGCATGCCCTGCACCGCGTCCAGCGTGACGGCGCCGGCCGCGTAGGCGATGGCCTGGTCGGTCAGCGAGAGCGCATCGCGCATCGAGCCGTGCGCGCCTTGCGCAAGCAGGCGCAGCGCGGGCTGCTCGAAGGTAACACCTTCCTGGCCCAGGATGTTTTCCAGGTGGCCGACGATGTGACCCGGCGGCATCTGCTTCAGGTTGAACTGCAGGCAGCGCGACAGCACCGTCACCGGAATCTTTTGCGGGTCGGTGGTGGCAAGGATGAACTTGACGTGCTCGGGCGGTTCTTCGAGCGTTTTCAGCATCGAATTGAACGCGTGGTTGGTCAGCATGTGCACCTCGTCGATCATGTAGACCTTGAAGCGCGCATTGCTTGGTGCGTAGACGGCCTGCTCGAGCAGCTGCGCCATCTCGTCGACGCCGCGGTTGGAGGCGGCGTCCATCTCTATATAGTCGACGAAGCGGCCGGCGTCGATGGCGCGGCAGGCTTCGCATTGCCCGCAAGGCTGGGCCGTGATGCCGCCCTGCCCGTCCGGCCCGGTACAGTTGAGCGACTTGGCCAGGATGCGCGAGAGCGTCGTCTTGCCGACGCCGCGGGTACCCGTGAACAGATAGGCGTGGTGCAGGCGGCCCGTACCGAGCGCGTGGGTGAGCGCGCGCACGACGTGCTCCTGGCCGACCAGCGTTTCGAAGTTCTTGGGGCGGTATTTGCGGGCGAGGACTTGATAGGACATAGGCAGGATTTTACCGCAGTTGGGCGCCGCCGCCCACTTTCCCGGATGAGGACGGAGATGCCGGGCTGGCATCTCCGCGAACTGCCTGCGAACTGGCTAATTAAGCGGCGCTCAGCAGTGCCGGGCGCTTCGCTTTGGCATCGGCTGCGTTGTCCAGATGGAAGACGGCGACGACCTCGGCCAGGTGCTCGGCCTCGTCCTTCAGGGCGCCGGCCGCCGCCGCGGCTTCGCGCACCATGCCCGCGCTGTTGCGGGTGTCGTCGTCCATCGCCTGGACGGCGTCGCCGATCGCCGCGATTCCCTGGGCCTGGTCGCGGCTGGCGCTGCTGATTTCGGCGATGATGCTGGAGACCTTGTGCACGCTGTCGACGACCTCGTCCATCGTGCGCCCGGCCTGCTGGGCCAATGCGCTGCCGGCGCTGACCTGCCCCACCGACTCTTCGATCAGCGCCTTGATTTCGCGCGCGGCGCCGGCCGAACGCTGGGCCAGGTTGCGCACCTCGCTGGCGACGACGGCGAAGCCGCGCCCCTGCTCGCCCGCCCGCGCCGCCTCGACCGCGGCATTGAGCGCCAGGATATTGGTCTGGAAGGCGATCCCGTCGATGACGGAAATGATGTCGCCGATGCGGCGCGAGGAAGCGTCGATCGCCTCCATGCGTTCGACCACCTGGCTCACGACCTGGCCGCCGCGTGTGGCGACGCCCGAGGCCGATCCTGCCAGCGCGTCGGCCTGGCGCGCGTGCTGGGCATTGCGCTGCACAGTGGCAGTCAACTCAGACATCGAAGCGACGGTGGCGCGGATCGCCGCGGCCTGGCGCTCGGTTCGCTGCGACAGCTCGGCATTGCCCTGCGCGATCTGGTGCGAAGCGGCACTGGTGGTGTGTACACTGTGCTGGACGCTGGCCATGGTTCGCTGCAGCAGCTTGACCACGTCCTGCAGGGCGCGCCCGCTGTCGCTGCGTGCAGGCACCTGCGTGCGCAGGTCGATCGCGCCGTTGCCTGCCTGCAGCGCGGCGACGCTGACACGCAGTTCCGCCGATTGCACCGCGTCCTGCTGCAACACCTTGGCCAGGTAGCACAGCACGATGGTCTCGGCGACGACATATCCTGCATGCACCAGCACGATGCCGATACCCGGCTCGGCCAGGCATCGTACGCCGTAACCCAGTTCCTGCAAATAATTGAAGGACAGGTGATGGACGGCCGTCAGGCCAGCCGCCGCCACGATCACCGCCCAGTCCCGGTAGCACAGCAGGAAGGCGAGCGTCACGAACAAGCCGAAGTGCAGTTCGTCGCGCCCGCCGCCTTGGTGGATGTGCAAGGCGCACATGACGATCATGGCCAAAGCCACGGCCATGCGCGTCACGCGCGCGCCGCCGGCAACGAACATCAGGAAAGTCGGAATGGCGGCGGCCGGAATGCCGACCCCCAGCGCCCATGCCAGCGTGTCGTGCATGCCCGACAGCGCCAGGGCGACGCCGAACATCGCCCACAGGATGGCGACCATCAGGCGGTCGGCCAAGCGAGAGTGTTCGCGTAGTGCTGTTTCCACGTCCTGGTTGCGCATTCCTGCTCCCTTATTTATCGAAATTATCGAAAGGGATGGAGCGTACAGGAAAAAAGGTTTCCGTGCAGCACTGTTTGGCAGAATAGCGACAGAGAACGTCTGAAAACTATTTGAATTGATTGCCCAACAATTGTTTGCGAAAGAAACAAAATGTTTGACCGACGTCTGTGCACGGCAGGAAGACAAATGGAATTACATGGAGACGGAACTGAAGGGAAGCGAAACGAAGGAGGCGAGCCTGATCTGCGGCACTTGCGGTGAACGGCTTTGGCTGCTTCGTTCCCGACCTGACCAGGTAAACCATGCCACAATGCGCAGGGGCCCGCCAGACCGCATTATAACCGACGCCACGGTCTTGTGGCGTCGTTTTTATTCTGAAGAGAAAGGCCGCCGTCACGGCCCCCTCTTCCCTACAAGCCCAGCTCCTGCCAGATCGCATCGACCCGCGTCTTGACCTCGGGCGCCATCACGATCGGCGTGCCCCACTCGCGGTTCGTCTCGCCCGGCCATTTATTGGTGGCGTCGATGCCCATCTTGCTGCCCAGCCCGCTGATCGGCGAAGCGAAATCGAGGTAGTCGATCGGGGTATTATCCACCAGCACCGTGTCGCGGGTCGGATCGACCCGGGTCGTGATCGCCCAGATCACCTCTTTCCAGTCGCGCACGTCGACATCCTCGTCGACGACGACGATGAACTTGGTGTACATGAACTGGCGCAGGAAGCTCCACACCCCGAACATGACGCGCTTGGCGTGTCCCGCGTACTGCTTCTTCATCTGCACCACGGCCATGCGGTAGCTGCAGCCTTCCGGCGGCAGGTAGAAATCGGTGATCTCGCTGAACTGCTTCTGCAGCAGCGGGATGAACACCTCGTTGAGCGCCACGCCCAGCACGGCCGGCTCGTCGGGCGGCTTGCCGGTATAGGTCGAGTGATAGATCGGGTCGCGCCGCATGGTGATGCGGTCGATCGTGAACACCGGGAAGCTGTCCTGCTCGTTGTAATAGCCGGTATGGTCGCCGTACGGGCCTTCCAGCGCATGCTCGAAGCCGGATGGATGATTCGCATCCGGGTAGATATGGCCTTCCAGCACAATCTCAGCGGAGGCCGGCACCCGCAGCTCGCTGCCGATGGCCTTGGTCAGCGTCGTGCGCTGGCCGCGCAGCAGGCCCGCGAACTGGTATTCCGACAGGCTGTCCGGCACCGGCGTGACCGCGCCTAGGATGGTGGCAGGATCGGCGCCGAGGGCCACGGCCACCGGGTACGGCTGGCCCGGATTGGCGATGGCGTGCTCGCGGAAGTCGAGCGCGCCGCCGCGGTGCGCCAGCCAGCGCATGATGACCTTATTCCTCGATAACACCTGCTGGCGATAGATGCCCAGGTTCTGGCGCTTCTTGTTCGGCCCCTTGGTGATGACCAGGCCCCAGGTAATCAGGGGCGCGATGTCGCCCGGCCAGCAATGCTGGATCGGCAGGCGCGCCAGGTCCACGTCATTGCCTTCCCAGACGATTTCCTGGCAGGGCGCGCCCTTCACTTCCTTCGGCGCCATGTCCCATACAGCTTTCACGAGCGAACCCAGGCCCATGATGTCCTTGAAGCCGCGCGGCGGCTCTGGCTCCTTCAGGCGCGCCAGCACGTGGCCGATGCGGCGCAGCTCGCTCACATCGTCCGCGCCCATGCCCAGCGCGACGCGCTGCGGCGTGCCGAACAGGTTGGCCAGCACCGGGATCGTGTGCCCGGTCGGCTTTTCGAACAGCAGGGCCGGCCCGCCGGCACGCAGCACGCGATCCGCCACTTCGGTCATTTCGAGATGGGGCGATACCGGGGTAGTTACACGCCGTAGATCGCCATTTAGTTGCAGTTGGGACATAAAATCCCGAAGATCTGAATATTTCATCAAGTTTTGCTTGTTTTTCGATTGCTTGCGGTTAATCAAGTTGCGCCGCCAAGTATTTGATTTGGCAAGGTATTGCTGAGCTAACTGGCAAAAAGTCAGATCTAAAAGTAATAAAGCGCAGTCGTGCTAGTATTGACTTGGTATAAACGACCTCCTACAATCGCACCTACTTGATGAGACGGCCATTTTTGAAAGCAGATTGTAGCCGCTCTCATAACTTCACGGGGTCGGGGCCCCAACGACATTTGTAAGGAGTGTTTCCACCAGGCGTCTGCCTGAACCCCCGAGACAGTTGTTGAGCCACTGAGCCGTACCCGCCTTGGGCATCGGCCAGCTGAAGCAAAGCAATGACGGCGTTTTGGTCTTCCGCACTGGAAGCCCTGACGATTTTTCTGATGCACGGCATTGGTAACCTCCGTAGCGCCCAGAGCGCCACGACGGGATCCTTTTCGCCGCGACAAAGGGGACTTCGATGATCAATCGTTTGTTCGGTACGAGCGCAAGGCTCGTCCAATCCATGGCCAGCCAGCCAGTCACGTTTTCACAAGTGAGCAAAACGGTACGTGGTCTGTTGACCACAATGCAACACACTCTGACCGTGTTCGGTCTCTCGGCAGTGGCGGTACTGGCCCTGCTCTACACGAACCCGGATGCAGCAAAAAAAGTTTCCGAACTGCTGTATCCCGATACCGTCGCCGCTGCACCTGCTCCAGCCGTCGCCGCCACCGCCAACCCGGCGCCGATCCATGCCGTCGCGCTCGATACCGCGCAAGAACACCATGCCGACGTCAAACACCTCGGCAACACGAAGCAGCAGCAGAACGTCACTTCCTGGCTGGCCAAGCGCTACCGCGTGGCCGGCGACGCAGCCAACATGCTCGTCTCGACGGCCTACATGACGGCCCACGAGATCAAGCTCGACCCGCTGCTGATCTTGGCCGTCATGGCGATCGAATCGGGCCTGAACCCGTTCGCGGAAAGCCCGATGGGCGCCAAGGGCCTGATGCAGGTGATGGCCAAGGTGCATCACGACAAGTTCGAGGAAGTGGGCGGCACCCAGGCCGCCCTGAACCCGGTCGCCAACATCCGTGTCGGCGCCCAGATCCTGAAGGATTACGTGAAGCGTACCGGTTCAGTCGAAGGCGGTCTGAAGACCTATGTCGGCGCGGCCGACATGGACGACGATTCGGGCTATGGCGCCAAGGTGCTGGCCGAATACCACCGCCTGAAGCAGGTTGCCGGCGGCAAGAAAGTCCCGACCACTACGCCGGCAGCGCCCGCGCAGATGGTCGTCAAGGCAGCGCCGGCCGACAAGCCCGCTGCGGCGCCCGCCCCGGCCGCGCCGAAGGCCGAGCCGGCACCCGCCGCCGAGCCGCACGCGGAAGCGCTGGCGACGCTGTAAGCCACACAGGTCGTTCACTCCTCATGGCCACCGCTTGCGGTGGCTTTTTTTACGTCTTGCATGCGTTCGCATGCCACGGCTCGCGGTCTGGTGGACACGATATGCCGGCGCACGAGCACGTACGCGTGGGCATGCCCACCCTACAACGCAGCGACAAAAAAGCCACCGCGCCTTTCGGCAACGGTGGCTTTTTTGCCGCCCTACTATATATAGAGAGAATCAGCGCCGTGCGTCGGCCCCGACCTCTTCCGGACGCAGCTTCGAGGCCAGCTTGTCGAGCACGCCGTTGACGTACTTGTGGCCGTCGATGCCGCCGAAGGACTTGGTCAGCTCGACCGCTTCGTTGATGATGACGCGGTACGGGATTTCCGGGTGGTTCTTCAGTTCGAAGGCGCCCAGCAGCAGCACGCCGTGTTCGATCGGCGACAGGTCGGCGACGTTACGGTCGATCAGCGGGGCGATCGATTCGCGCAGCTCGACCGAGGTCGTGATGGT
Organism: Massilia sp. Leaf139; assembly: GCF_001424165.1. GTDB lineage: Bacteria > Pseudomonadota > Gammaproteobacteria > Burkholderiales > Burkholderiaceae_D > Telluria. The sequence continues at coordinate 183,803 of NZ_LMOJ01000022.1, read as the reverse complement.
GCCGTTCAGCAGCGACGAGAAATACTCGCCGTCGGCCTTGTCGAAGCCGTGGGCGGCGCGGATGTTGTTGGCCACCTGGGTCGAAGGCTCGTTGTTCAGCAGCCATTGATACAGGCCCTGGAGCGCGAACTCGCGCGCGCGGTGGCGCGGGGTGCGGTTCTTGCTCGGGTTGGCGTGGGTGGTCTTGTCGTTCATGTTCGTCCTTGCTTTCTCTTCCCTTACTCTTCTTCTTCCTCGGGGTGCAGCTCTTCCAGCGCCAGCAGCAGGTTGGCCATCTCGACGGCCACCTTGGCGGCGTCGGCGCCCTTCTCTGCCATGCGCACTTCGGCCTGCTCGTCGGTCTCCGTCGTCAGTACCGCATTCGCGATCGGGATACCGTAGTCCAGGCCGATACGGGTGATGCCGGCGCCGGATTCGTTCGAGACCAGCTCGAAGTGATAGGTTTCGCCGCGGATGACGGCGCCGAGCGCGATCAGCGCGTCGAACTGCTGGGTTTCGGCCATCTTCTGCAGGGCCAGCGGGATTTCCAGGGCGCCCGGCACGGTCACATGCAGGATGTCCTCGTCGGCCACGCCCAGGTGCTTCAGCTCGGCCAGGCAGGACGACAGCAGGCCATGCCCGACATCGGCATTGAAGCGCGCCTGCACGATCCCGATGCGCAGATCCTCGCCCGTCATGTTGCTCTCATAAGTTCCTACCGTCATGGCTGCCCTCTTTCGTATTTGTCTTTAAATGATTATGAATCCTACAGTGTCTCAAAGCCTCGAAAAACCGTAGCGAGCGGAAGAAATTTTGGTCGAGAAGCGCAGCTGTACGAATGTACAGCGAGCATCACAGGCCAAAAGTTCGACGCGCAATAGGTTTTTCGAGGCTTAGGCCACAGGATTCGCGATGTAGCCGGTGACTTCCAAATCAAAGCCGGTCATCGACGGCATCTTGCGCGGATTGGCCAGCAGCTTCATCTTGCCCACGCCGAGATCCTTCAGGATCTGGGCGCCGATGCCGTAGGTGCGCAAGTCCATCGTGGCCGCGCGGCCGCTCGGGCGCGCGCCCGGTGCGTCCAGCGAGGAGAACTGGGCGAACAGCTGCTCGGCCGTCTCGCCGCAGTTGAGCAGGACGACGACGCCCGACTCGCTCTTCTTGATCGCGTCCATGGCCGAGGCCATCGTCCACGAGTGGGTGGTGGCGCGGTGTTCCAGCACGTCCAGGATCGACACCGGCTGGTGCACGCGCACCAGGGTCTCTGCATCGCGCTGCAGCTCGCCGTGCACCATCGCCAGGTGGGCGCAGCCGCTCGGCTTGTCGCGGTAGGCGACCAGGCGGAATTCGCCGTGCGCCGTGTTCAGGGTGCGCTCGGCAACGCGCTCGACTAGGCTCTCGTTCTCGCTGCGGTAGTGGATCAGGTCGGCGATGGTGCCGATCTTGAGGTTGTGTTCTTTCGCGAACTCGATCAAGTCGGGCAGGCGCGCCATGGTGCCGTCTTCCTTGATGATCTCGCAGATCACCGAGGCCGGGGTCAGGCCGCCCATTTCCGTCAGGTCGCAGCCCGCTTCGGTATGGCCCGCGCGCATCAGGACGCCGCCCTTGACCGCGCGCAGCGGGAAAATGTGGCCCGGCTGCACCAGGTCGTCCGGCTTGGCGTTTTTCGCCACGGCGACCTGGATCGTGCGGGCGCGGTCGGCCGCCGAGATGCCGGTGGTGACGCCTTCGGCCGCTTCGATCGAGACCGTGAAATTGGTGCCGAAGGAGGTGCCGTTCCGGCTCGTCATCATCGGCAGCGCCAGCTTGTCGCAGATCTCTTCCGACAGCGTCAGGCAGACCAGGCCGCGCGCATGGCGGATCATGAAATTGATCGCCTCGGGCGTGACGAAGTCGGCCGCCAGAACCAGGTCGCCCTCGTTTTCGCGGTCTTCTTCGTCGACCAAAATGACCATGCGGCCGGCGCGAAGTTCGGCAACGATTTCCTGGGTGCTGGAGATAGACATGCGGATTTCCTTGAATCGGTACTTGAATCGGTGACGCGTCGTGCGTAATCCGCTATTTTAAAGGATTTACCGAGTTTTAACCGAGTCGATGCGGGGAACTCGGCAGGAAAGGCGGCTAAACAAGTTGTATTTGAACACATCAAACGTTGCAACAAGGCAACAGAATGCATTTGTTCAAAAACAATTGTTAATTATTATGTTTTACTATGCAACTTTGTGGTGTTTGCGACATTGGCTGGATTATGATTAATCGCAGTCAGGTCTTCCCGCATCGGCGTGCTGCCGCCGGTGCATTCATGGAGTTGTCATGCTGGTACAGAAATTCGACCCTCAGTCCACCGCCGCAGCCCGGGAGACGCACTGATGGCCACCATCCTCATCGTCGATGACCGCCCGAGCAACCGCGCCTACCTGCTGGCCCTGCTCGGTTTCACCGAACACCGTTTGCTGGAAGCCGAAGACGGCGCCGCCGCCCTGCAGCTGGTGCGCGCCGAGCGGCCCGACCTGATCATCACCGACATACTGATGCCGACCATGGACGGCTACGAGTTCGTCCAGCGCCTGCGCGCCGACCGCGCCCTGGCCGCCACCCGCGTGATCTTCTATTCCGCCGTCTACGCCGAGCGCGAGACGGTGGCGATGGCGCGCAGCTGCGGCGTGCAGACCGTGCTCAGCAAACCGTCCGACCCGCAGGACATCATGGCCGCCGTCAATGCCGAGCTCGGGCTGTCGGCCGCCGCGCAAGGAGCGGCGCAGGAGGCCGCACGGGACGCACGCAGCACGTCCGGCGGCACGCCCGGCAGCGCGTCCGCGCCAGCCATCCCCGCTGCCGTTCCCACGCCGGCGCCCGGCGACAGCCGCGTCGGCAACCGCCTCGCCGCGCTCGAAGAGATGTGCCTGCACCTGGCCGGCGCGCGCCGCGTCGACGCCCTGGTCGACCTGTTCCTGAACGCGGCCCAGCGCATCCTCGACGCCGACCAGCTGGCCCTGTGCCTGTTCGATAACGACGAGCGCACGGTCTGCCACCTGGACGCGCGCGGGCTCGATCGTGCGCTGCTGCACCCATATGCCACCGGCACGCGCCTGCCGGGCGCCCTGCTGCAGTCGCGCCAGACCCTGCTGCTGGCCGAAGGCGACCCGCTGCTCGGCACCCTGCCGCCCGGCCTGCCGCGCTGCGGTTCCTTCCTCGGTCTCGCCGTGCGCGACCTGCGCCACCTGTACGGCTGGCTGTACTTCGTGCGCGCCCCAAGCGCCGCGCCTTTCGGGCCAGAGGAAGAACGCTGGGCCTCGGCCCTGGCGGCCCACCTGGCGGTCGCCTACGAAAACCTGAACCTGTACGACGTCGTGCAGCGCCACGCGGCCCAGCTGCAGCTGGAAGCGACCGCGCGCGCCGAAGCCGACGCCGCCTTGCGCGAGAGCGAGCACCGGCTGGAACTGGCGCGCCAGGTCTTCGACAGCACCCAGGAAAGCATCATGATGACGGACGCCTGCGCCAACATCGTCGCGGTGAATCCGGCCTTCGAGCGCATCACGGGCTTCCGCGAGGCCGACGTCATCGGCCTCAATCCACGCGTGCTGCGCTCGGGCCGCCATGAGGCGCCCTTCTACCGCGCGATGTGGGACAGCCTGGAAAGCAGCGGCCAGTGGCGCGGCGAGATCTGGAACCGCCGCAAGAACGGCGAGGTCTACCCCGAGCGTACCAGCATCAGCGCCGTGCGCGACGACGAAGGCAGACTGACCGCCTATGTCTCGGTCTCGACCGACATGTCGGCCCTGATCGCCGCCCACAACCAGCTCGACTTCCTGTCGAACCACGATGCGCTGACGCTGCTGCCGAACCGCTCGCTGTTCCACGACCGCCTGCAGCAATCGATTGCCGCGGCGCGGCGCGACGGCAGCCAGCTCGCGCTCCTGCTGGTGAACGTCGACCGCCTTTCGCGCATCAACGACAGCCTGGGCCACAACGCCGGCGACGACCTGCTGCGCGAAGTGGCGCGGCGCGCCGGCGCCATCGCCGGCGCCACCGACACGGTGGCGCGCCTGTCGGGCGACGAATTCGTCCTGCTCACCAATTGCGAGGACACCGAGGACATCATCTTCATGGCCCAGCGCCTGATCGAGGCCATCGCCCAGCCGCACGCGGTGGACGGGCACGACGTCGTCGTCACCGGCAGCATCGGCATCAGCGTCTTCCCGCGCGACGGCGACGCGCCCGGCGACCTGCTCAAAGCGGCCGACGCGGCGCTGGCGCACCAGAAGGATGCCGGCCGCAACGGCTTCCGCTTCTTCAAGGGCGAGATGAACGACCAGGCGATGCGCTGGCTGGCACTCGAAACGCGCCTGCGCCGCGCCATCGGCCAGGCCGAACTGGCCCTGCACTTCCAGCCGCAGGTGGCGCGTGCGGATGGCCAGGTGCTCGGCATGGAAGCACTGCTGCGCTGGCACAGCTCCGAACTGGGGCGCGTCTCGCCGGCGGACTTCATTCCGCTGGCCGAGGACACCGGCCTGATCCTGCCGATCGGCGACTGGGTGATCCGCCAGGCCTGCCTGCAGAACAAGGCCTGGCAGGACGCGGGACTGCCGCGCGTGCCGGTGGCGGTGAACGTCTCGGCGCACCAGTTCAAGGCCGGCACCGTGCCCGCCGTGGTGCGCGCGGCGCTGGTCGAATCGGGCCTGGAAGCGCGCTACCTGGAAATCGAGCTGACCGAAAGCGTCATGCTGGGCGACACCAGCGCGGCCGAAGCCCAGCTGGCCGAGCTGCGCGCGATGGGCGTCTCGCTTTCGCTGGACGATTTCGGCACCGGCTATTCGTCGCTCGGCTACCTGTCGCGCTTCTCGCTCGACAAGCTCAAGATCGACCAGGCCTTCGTGCGCAACATCACGACCGACCCGCGCAGCGCGGCCATCGCCCAGGCGACCATCGCGCTGGCCGAAGGCCTGTCGCTGCGGGTGGTGGCGGAAGGCGTCGAGACTCTGGATCAGCGCGACTTCCTCGGCCGCATCGGCTGCGAGGTGCTGCAGGGGTATCTCTATAGCCAGCCGCTGCCGGCGCGGGAGATGGAGGCGCTATTGTTGGCGGGACGTGTGACCGTTTAGTGGCCATCAAGAGCGCCTAACAGAGCGGTCAGGGCAAGGCGCAGCGCCGAAGACAGTACGAAAGTACGGCGAGGCGCTGCAACGCAGCCATGACCGTTTTGTTAGGCGCTCTCGAGGGTGGCCGGTACAATGGCCGCTCGATGTCTCTCAACGGAAGCCCCGATGTTCAGTCATTTCCTTCGCAACGCCTGTCTCGCCGTCGTTCTCCTCTCGCACTCCTTTGTCGCCGGCGCCGCGCCCAAGCCCGCGACGGCCAAGCCGGCCGCTCCCAGGATCGCTGCGCTGAAGCTGGACGCGCCGATCCCGGTCGGGCCGCAGGTCAAGGTCGGCAAACTGTCCAACGGCCTGACCTACTACATCCAGAAAAACACCCGCCCCGAACGCAAGCTCGAACTGCGGCTGGTGGTCAAGGCCGGCTCGATCCAGGAAGACGAGGATCAGCAGGGCCTCGCCCACTTCGTCGAGCACATGGCCTTCAACGGCTCGACGCATTTCAAGAAGCACGAGCTGGTCGGCTACCTGCAGTCGATCGGCGTGAAGTTCGGGGCCGACCTGAATGCCTATACCTCCTTCGACGAAACCGTCTACATCCTGCCGATTCCGCTGGATCGCCCGGAGAACCTCGGTAAGGCCTTCCAGGTGCTGGAAGACTGGGCGCACGGCCTGAGCTTCGACGACGCCGACATCGAGAAGGAGCGCGGCATCGTGCTCGAGGAACTACGGCTGGGCAAAGGCGCGGGCGACCGCATCGGCAAGAAGATCTGGCCGAAGATCTACAACGGCTCGCGCTATGCCGAGCGCCTGCCGATCGGCAAGGAGGAAGTGCTGCGCAACTTCAAGCCCGAAACCCTGCGCCGCTACTACCGCGACTGGTACCGGCCCGACCTGATGGCCGTAGTGGCGGTCGGCGACGTCGCCCCGGCAACGATCGAGAAGCTGGTGAAGTCGCATTTCGGGAAGCTGGCGAATCCGACGCCCCTGCGCCCGCGCGTGTATGCCGAGATTCCGGCCCGCGAGGAGACCGAAGCCGTCGTCGTCACCGACCCTGAAGCCGGCGGCAACAGCATCCTGGTGCGCTACCCGGTGCAGCCGGTACGCGAACCCGACACCGTGCGCGGCTACCGCGAACAGATGGTCGAGGGCCTGTTCGGCGGCATGCTGGGCGCACGCCTGCAGGAGCTGTCGCAGCTGGCCGATCCACCCTTCCTGGGCGGCGGCAGCGGCGTCGGCAAACTCACGCCCTTCTACAAATCCTTCAACGCCAGCGCCGTGATCGGGCCGGGCGGCGCACCGAAAGCCATCGAGGCCCTGGTGCGCGAGAACGAACGCGTGCGCCGCTACGGCTTCGGGCAAGCCGAACTCGAACGCGCGCGCAAGAACATGCTGCGCAGTTACGAGCGCCTGTACAACGAGCGCGAAAAGACCGAGTCGGGCGCCTATGTGGCCGAGTACATGCGCAACTTCCTGCAGCAGGAACCGATCCCCGGCATCGCCGCCGAATACCGTTACGCCACCGAGCTGCTGCCCGGCGTGACGCTCGACGAAATCAACGCCTATGCGCGCCGCACGATCCCGGCCGACTCCGGCAAGCTCGTGATCTACACCGGCATCGAGCGCGCCGACAGCCCGCCGCCGCAAGGAGACGCCCTGCTCGCCGCCCTGGCCGCGGCTGAAAAAGCCGAGGTCGCGCCCTACGAGGAAAAAACGCTGGGCGCACAGCTGATCGCCCAGCCCCCCAAACCAGGCAGCATCGTGCTTGAGACCACCGACAAGCAGCTTGGCCTGACCCATCTGACCTTCTCGAACGGCGTTAAGGCGATCCTGAAACCCACGGACTTCCGCAACGACCAGGTCGTGATGAGCGCCGCCCGCTATGGCGGCCAGAGCCTGTTCGGCGACGCCGACATCCTCAATGCGCGCTATGCCAACGCCATCGTCGCCAGCATGGGCCTGAAGGACTATTCACCGCTCGACCTGTCGAAAGTCCTGGCCGGGAAAGCCGCCGCCGTGACCATGGGCCTGGCCGGCTACAGCGAAGTGCTGGGCGCATCTTCCGGCGCGACCGACATCGAGACGATGCTGCAGCTGGTGTGGCTGCGTTTCGACGCCGTGCGGCGCGACGAAGACCTGTTCAAGTCCTTCATCGGCAAACAGGTGGAAGCGGCGCGCAACCGCCTGGCCCAGCCGGGCGCGCGCTTCGGCGACGCCGTCGTCGCCACCTTGTACGGCAACCACCCGCGCGCGCCACGCCCGCTGCGTCCCGAGGAATTCGAGGGGATCAGCCTCGACCGCAGCATCGCGATCTACCGCGAGCGCTTCTCGAGCGCCAAGGATCTCACCTTCGTCATCGTCGGCAGCTTCGACCCGGTCAAGCTCAAACCCCTGCTGGCGACCTATCTCGGCAGCCTGCCCACGCCCGACATCCCGACCGCCTGGTGCGACGTCGGCCTGCGGCCCGTAAAAGGCGTGGTCAAGCGCGCCGTCCACAGCGGCACCGAGCCGAAGAGCACGGTCTCGCTTACCTTCACCGGCGAGGCGCCGTTCTCGGAAGCCGAGCAGATGCGCCTGCAGGCGCTGGTCGAGGTGCTCAATATCCGCATCATCGAAGTGCTGCGCGAGGAACTCTCGCTGATCTACGGCGGCAGCGCAGGCGGCCAGCTGGGACGCATCCCCTACGGGAACTACACGCTGTCGGTGACGCTGCCCACCGGCCCCGAAAACGTCGACAAGGTGTTAAAAGCGACCTTCGACGAATTCGAGCGCCTCAAGCGCGAGGGCCCTACGGCTGCCGACCTGGCCAAAGTCAAGCAGAACTGGATCCAGAACCACCGCAAGGCCCTGCGCGAGAACGGCTACTGGCTGGGACGCATCCAGTCAGCCCTGCTCGACGGCACCGACCCGGCGGCGATCCTGACGCACGAGGAGCGCGTGAATGCGATGAGCGCCGCGCAGGTGCAGGAGGCGGCGCGGCGGTATCTGAACACGGAAAATTACGTGCAGGTGGTGCTGTATCCGGAGAAGAAGGCGCAAGCGGCTGTGAAGGAAGCGCCTGCGGCGTCGGCAAATTAGGACGTAGGGTGGGCGGGTCTCCCGCCCACCCTACGTTCCTCCGCTCACCGTAGCCGACTACTTCAAATACTTCTCGAACCATTCGATCGTCCGCCTGCGCTGATCGAGCTGATGCTCCGGCTTGCGAATCGCATGCCCTTCCCCATCGTAGATCACCAGCGTAGTCGGCACGCCCATGGCGCGCAGGCCGTGCCAGAACTCCATCGACTGCACCGCCGGCGTCTCGACGTCGCGTTCGCCCACGTACAGCAGGGTCGGCGTCTTTGCGTTCCTGATCGACTCGATCGGCGAGGCCGCACGGTACACTGCGGGGTCGTCGTACATGGTGGCGCCGAAGAAGGGCACCATCCATTGGTCGATGCCGTTCTGGCCGTAGTAGCTGATCCAGTTGGCGATGCCGGCACCGGCCACGGCCGCCTTGAAGCGCGTGCTGTGGGTGACGCCCCACATGGTCATGAAGCCGCCGTAGGAATGGCCCATCAGGCCGAGGCGCGCGCCGTCGACCGGCGCCTGCTGGACGACGGCATCGACGCCGGCCAGGATGTCGCGCCAGTCGCCGCCGCCGAAGTCGCGCCGGTTCGCGCGCGTGAAGGCCAGGCCCTGGCCATAGCTGCCGCGCGGGTTGGGCTGGAACACGTAGAAGCCGCGCGCCGTCAGTTCGCGCACGAGCGGGTTGCCGAAGTTACCCGGCGCGACATAGCGCGGCGTGGCGGCCGAGGCCGGCCCGCCGTGCACCAGCACGATCATCGGATGCTTCACGCCCGCCCGCGGATTGCGCGGCCCGATCAGCCAGCCCTGGCTGCGCATGCCCTCGTTCGTCCAGACCAGGCTGCGGCTCGCCACCTGCGGAGCAAAATCGGCATTCTCGCGCGAGATCGGCGCCAGCTTCGGCAGGTGGCCGGCGACGATGCGCGGCGCCTGCTCGTAGGTTTCGTGCACCGAGACGGCGGACGATCCGTCTGCGCTGAAAACGAAGCGGCCGTCGCCCGACCCCGTGGCCGTCACCGCCCCGCTCCACAGCGTGCGCGCCGTGCGTGCCTGCGGATCGAGCGCGACCACCGCCATCTCGCTGCCCTGCAGGCTGGAGGCCAGCAATTGCGTTCCCTTCCAGGCCAGGCCGTTGAAGGAGCCAGGATAATTCGGGGTCACGTCGAGCGGCTCGCCGCCGGCCAGCGGTACCGTGAACACATCGCCGCCGACTGAGCCGAAGTCGCTCATCAGGCCGCCGACGAAAGCGACCGTGCGGCCGTCCGGCGACACGTGCGGGAGGCTGATCTGCATCTTCGGTGCGGCGACAATGCGCAGCGCGCCGCTCCCGGCATCGATATGGCCGAGCGTGGCGACCCACCAGTTGTTGTCGCCATTGCCCTTGGCGCTGGTGGCGACGAAGCCGCGGCCGTCGGGCGTTCAGTTGTATTCGTAGACATAGGTGTCCGGCGGCGACACCAGGCGCGGTTCGCCGCCGGCCGCGGGCACGAGCGCAATGCGCTGGGCGTCCTCGTCGACGCCGATCTCGCCGACCTGGCGCGCGCCCGCTTCCACGGCGCCGGTCTGCTTCTTCGCCCCGACCGTGGCGAGCAAGGCAATGCGAGCGCCGTCGGGCGACCAGCGCGCCGTGTTCGCCACGCCCTTGATGGTGGCGGCGGCGCTCAGCTTGCCGGCGCGCGCCACCCACAGGGTCGCGGTGCCCGCGGCGCGGTCGGCGCCGATAAAGGCGAGCGACTTGCGGTCGGGCGACCAGCTGGGGAAATCGTAGGAGCAGGCGGCGCAGGGGTCGAATTCGGCCGTGATGCGGCCGCTGGCGGCGTCGCGTACGACGATGTGGCCGCGCCCGCGCTGGCCGGGAATGCCGGGGTCGTTCGACTCGACCGCGGCGACCGATTCGCCGCCGGCGCTGATCGCCACATGCCGGTATTCGCGCATCTGGGCGGCATGGCTCGTCGCCGCACCCAACAGCAAGGCCGCCAGCGCGGCGCGCGGCAACACGTTCTCTGCTCTCATCTCGTCTCCTGGTGATCGGCCGTTGCCGCTTGCGGGCAGGCTCCTGTTTGTTTTGCCGGGAGTCTACGCGCATTTGCTTGAGTCTGGTGCGCAACAAACTTCATGCATGCGGAATAAACTTGCTTGAACTTAAGAAATTCGAGAGCGGATTGTTGACGCAGAGCTAGAGTGGAAGTTCGACCTCAGCAGGAGTTGACGATGATCTACAAGGATAGCGACAACAAGATGCCCGTCGTCGCGATACTCCAGCGCATGCTGGCGCTGGCGGGCCCGGACAAGCGACCGCTGATCGAGCGCGAGCTGCGCATGATGCGCGCCGGGATCGCGGCCGAGCGCGACGCGGCCGGGCTGATCGACGGTTACCTGAAGGATTCCACGCGCACGGCCGTGGTGCACGACCTGCGTCTGGTGTCGGGCGGCGGCCAGGCGGCGCAGATCGACCACCTGCTGATCCACCGCTCGCGCCGCTTCTACCTGCTCGACACCAAGCACTTCCGGCACGGCCTGCGCATCACCGAGGATGGCGATTTCCTGCGCTGGAACCCGGTCACGGAAACGCTCGAGCCCATGGCTTCGCCGCTCGACGCGCTGGCGCGCCAGGTCTCGGTGCTGCGCGACGCGCTCGAAGCCTTCGGACTCGACGACGCGCCGGTCGACACCCTGGTGCTGTTGGCCCCGAACGCGCGCATCGAACGTCCGCGCCGCTTCGACAGCGCGCGCGTGATGAAGGCCGACCAGTTCATGGAAAAGCTGAGCGCCAGCGCCGACAATGCGCAAGCCTCGACGATCCAGGGCTACCTGAACCGGACAAGGATGTCCGATTCGATCAGCGACATCGCCCAGCGCCTGATCGCCCTGCACCGCCCTTCGACCGCGGACACCATGGCCCGCTTCGGCCTGCGCCCTGACTTGCGCCCCAGCCTGCCGCCGCCCGCGGCCGCCGCCAAAGCGCCGGCGCCTGCCGAAGGCGCGGGCGGCGATCAGGTCTTCGAGGCCGACAGCATGCGCTCGACGTAACGCGCGATCAGGTCGATCTCGAGGTTGACCTTGGAACCGGCGCGCAGGTGCTTGAGCGTGGTGACTTCGATCGTGTGCGGAATCAGGTTGATCGAGAAGCGGCAGACTTTTTCGCCCTCCACCACCAGATCCTCGACCCGGTTCACCGTCAGCGAGACGCCGTTGACGACGATCGAGCCTTTGTAGGCCAGGAACTTGGCCAGTTCGTGCGGCGCGTCGATGACGAGTTCGCGCGATTCGCCCACCGGTTCGAAGCTGTGCACCTTGCCCAGGCCGTCCACGTGGCCCGAGACCAGGTGGCCGCCCAGGCGTTCGGCCAGGGTCAGCGCCTTTTCCAGGTTGACTTCGCCCGGCGCATCGAGGCCGGCGGTCTTGTTCAGGCTTTCGCGCGAGACGTCCACCGAGAATGCCGAGTCGGTTTTCTCGACCACCGTCATGCAGGCGCCATTGATTGCGATCGAGTCGCCCAGCGCGACGTCCGCCAGCGGCAAGCCGCCGGCATCGATCCGCAGGCGCACGCCGGCGTCCAGGCCACCCGCCAGTGGGGCGACCGAATTGATGTTGCCGACGGCGGCGACGATTCCAGTAAACATGCTTCTTATTCCTCAGGTTGGGTATTGAATCTGGCCAGGATGCGCAGGTCGGCGCCGACCGGCATCACCGCATGAAAACGCAGGCAGATCTTGTCGTCCAGGCGCGCCAGGGGCGGCAAGGCGAACATGCCCTGCCCGGCGCCGATCAGGCTGGGCGCGAGATAGACCAGCAGCTCGTCGACGCAGCCTTCGCGCACCAGCGAGGCATTGAGCTTGCTGCCCGCCTCGACGTGCACTTCGTTGATCTCGCGCCGGCCCAGTTCCAGCATCAGGGCCGGCAGGTCGACCTTGCCGCCGGCATTGGGCAGCAGGATGATCTCGTGCCCGGCCGCGCGCAACAGGGCTTGCTTCTCCGGGTGCGGCACGGCGGCCACGATCCAGCACGGCTCGCCCTGCAGGATGCGCGCGGCTGGATCGATCTCGAGCCGGCTGTCGACGATCACGCGGCGCGGCTGGCGCGGCGCCGCAATGCCCATGTCCACGCCGCGTACCGTCAGCTGCGGATCGTCCGCCTTGACAGTGCCGATGCCGGTCAGGATCGCGCAGGCGCGCGCACGCCAGGCATGGCCGTCCTGGCGCGCCTCGGGCCCGGTGATCCACTGGCTGTCGCCATTCTCGAGCGCCGTCATGCCGTCCAGGCTGGCCGCCGTCTTCAGGCGCACCCAGGGGCGGCCACGGCGCATGCGCGAGAAAAAGCCGATGTTCAGTTCGTACGCCACGTCCGCCATCAGCCCGGAGGCCGTGGCGATGCCGGCCGCCTCCAGTTGCGCCATGCCGCGCCCGGCCACCAGCGGATTCGGGTCGCCCATCGCCGCGACCACGCGTCCGAGGCCGGCTTCGACCAGCGCCTTCGAGCAGGGCGGCGTGCGGCCGTAGTGACTGCAGGGTTCCAGCGTCACGTACGCGGTCGCCCCGCGCACGTCGTTACCGCGCGCGGCGGCGTCGCGCAGGGCCTGGATCTCGGCATGGGCCTGGCCGGCCGGCTGGGTGTGCCCGGCGCCGATGACGAGGCCATCGCGCACGATCACGCAGCCCACGCGCGGATTGGGCGCGGTGATATACATGCCCATCGCGGCCCACTCCAGGGCCAGGGCCATGGCTTCGTTATCGTTATTGATGTGCACAGTGTTCGTTCATTCCAAGTTTCGAACGGTTAACCGCCGGATGGTGCGTCGGCGCCGTCGCAATTGGCATCGCGCGCCGGATCGCAGGCGCGCGCCCGGCCCAGCATGTTGATCTTGATGCGGCGGATGCCGCCGCCATGAAACAGCGACAGCGTGCCCCAGCGCGCACTGGCGCTGCTGGTGCGGCTGCAGCTGCGCCCGGCGCCATTGTAGGCGATGTAATACGGCGCTGCAGGACTCGTGAAGGCGAAGGCGCTGCCTACGCCCTCGGGCAAGGCCTCGTGCACGGCGAGGATCTCGTCGCCTGGACTGAACTCGCCGTCGGCGTCGCGGTCGACGAAGACCGTCCAGCCCTGCGCCCAGTCGACCCCGGCCATGTCGCGCGGCGTCAGGATGACGCGCTCGTTGCGCGCGATCGCCTGGGCCCGCGCCAGGCTGATCGCGCCGAACAGGTCGTTGCTGGCGGTTCGCAGCTGTTGGGCGCGCAGCGCCGCGCCGAGCTCGGGCAAGGCCACGCCCAGCAGCAGCGCGGCCACGGCAGTAACGGTCAGCAGTTCGGACAGCGAGAAGCCACCGTTTCTTTTCGTGGCCAAGCTCATGGCCAACAGCGCGCCGACTGCCCGCTGGCGCCCTGCTCGCCCGTGCTGCGCAGGCTGAGCGTGCCGCACTCGTCGTCCCTGAATCGCGCATCCACCTTGGCCGTGCCGGGCCGCGCCCGCACCTGCACGCAGTCGCGCAGTTCGCTGCCGGGGCAGGCCTCGGCATCGAGTTCGTAGGCGCTGCCGGCGGCGTCGTTGCCCGACCACCAGGGCAGCTGCGCGACCGGTTCCATGCTCGAGAAGGCGACATAGGTGTGGTGCAGGGCATGATGCTGCTCCTGCCGCTGCAGGGCGAGGATCAGCGCCACCTTGCCCTCCATGCGCCGCGTCTTCGTGACATACCCGGCATAGCTGGGCCAGGCCAGGCTGGCCAGCACCGACATGATGAGCAGCACGACCATCGCTTCGATCAGGGTGAAACCGCGCATGCGCGCCATCGTTCTCTCCTTGTAACGAATCAAGATGCGGATCAGGACGCGGCGCGGTGCAGCTCGGGCCAGTTGGCGATCTCGCGCCAGCCCAGGCGCCGTCCCGGCTGGCCGCCGGCGGCGCGCCGGTAATGGCTCTGCAAGACGACCACCGTGCCCGGGTCGGCGCCGACTCCCAGCGCCGTGATGCGAAACAGCGGGTGGGATCCGGGCAGCAGCTCGATCAGGTAGCGCGGGGCCACGGCCGGCAGGGTGGCAACGCCGGTCGGCAGCGTCCGTCCAGTGAAGCGGCCGTATTCGACACCGGCCCGGCCGGCCAGGTCGGCCGCCTGCCAGGCCGGCGCCGCCTTGCCCGTGGCCGCCTTGCACAGGCCCGCGTACTCGGCCTGGCCGCGGCAGCGCTCGACGAAGACGGCGGCGTCGAGCGCCGCGAAGATGGCCGTGCGCGGCGACGTCGGCCCGGCGGCGCCGTCGATGTCGCGCTCGGCGTCCCGCAGCGCCGCCTCGGCCGCCGCATGGGCCATCTGGCGGTCGCGTTCGTAGCGCGCGGACTTGGCGCCGGCCAGCGCCCCGCGCGCGCTCGAGAGCGACATCATCAAGAGCGCCAGCATCAGGAACAGCATGGTGACGAGCGCCGCGCCGCGCTCGGATCGGATGCGCCGCATGGCCGTTCAAGGCTGGGCAGCGCCGACCGCGAACACGGCGGTGAACAGGCGGCGCGTCGGCGTAGCGCTGCGGCCGTCCAGCTCCGCGCGCGCCAGCTGCACGCCGGCATCCGTACTTCCCTGCTCGGAGCTGTAGGCCGCGCCGAACAGGGCATAGCTTGCCGGCTGCACGGGCGCCGCCGAGGGCCGCTCGCCATGCAGCAGCAAGGCCACCTGCACGCTGGTCACGCGCTTCCACCAGGTACGCTCGTCCAGCTGACCCGGCGGCAGGGCGGCGTCGAGCGCGTCGATGGCGCCGGCATGCACGTAGCGGTTCGGCACGCCGTCGGGCGGCGTGTCGCTGTCGATCCCGTACAGCATCTGGAAGCCGTCGACGCCGGCGACGACCGCGTCCGCGCTCCAGTTGGCGGCGCCCCGGTACTTGCAGCGCAGTTCGGCCAGGCCGTCGCCATTGCGCGCGACATAGAAAATGCTCCAGCCCTCCTCCGCCTCGCTGACCGCGAAGCCGGCGCAGTCGACCACGCTGCCGTCGCCGTCGGGCGCCGCACCGGCGCCGGGATAGCGCACGGCCAGCACGTCGCTGCCGTTGACGGCGGCAGTCTCCGGCTGGTTGATGCCGAATGTGGTCTTGACGAGCGAGCGGCTGTTCAGGCCAGCGAGCGGCGCCGGCCGGTTGTTGGCGGGCGCCGCGCCCTTCAGACTCTCCCAATCGATATAGCTGCCCTGCCGCACCGCGCGCCCGATCAGCGCCAACGCATAGCGCCCGCCGTCGTCGATGGCGGCCGCATCCTCGTGGGCGACATAGGCCCGGTTGGCGCCGATCATCAGCACGGCGCCGGCCAGCAGCACGCCGAGACTGATCGCCAGCGCGACCAGCAGTTCGGACAGGGTCAGGCCGTGCTGGTGCCATAGAGAGCGGCTCATCCCGCCACCACCAGCGTGACAATCGGCCCGTCCTGCGCGGGCGCGCCGGGCGTCCGCCAGCCCAGCTTGACGACCACCGGCGCATCGGCGCCGCCGCTGCAGGCCCACACGAAGGACTGGGTGCTTGCGCTCCAGCCGCCGGCATCGCGGCAGACGGCAATGCGCCCGCCGGGAAAGGCCGCGTGCACGATGCGCGCCGCCTCGTACAGATCGAAAGCGGCCATCTTGCCCGGATCGCAATCGGCCGTGCCGATGCATTGCGCAGGCGGCGGCGCCGGATCGCCGGCAGCGGCGTCGTACTGAAAACCGAGGTAGGGATTGGACGCGTCGGGCAGCGCCATCAGCGGGGCATTGACGCGCATGCGCGCACCGAGCGAGGCCGCCAGCTGCACCGCTTCGGATTCGAGTGCGGCCTGCTGGCGCAGGCGCGCGCTGGCAGCTTGCGTACTGGCGGCGCCGACCACGCCGAGGGCCAGTACGAACATGGCGACCAGGGTTTCGACGAGCGTGAAGCCGCCGGAGCGAGTCTGCTGCAAGGGATGCCTCCACAGTTCAGGCGCAGGAATGTGCGCGAGCTGCGAAGTTATCAGCGAGGGTGGGCGCTCCCCTGCGTTGGCTCAAGCGTGCGCAGGTAGAACAAACGCCTTTGATCTACTTGCGGGAGTGGCCCACTTCGGCGAGCGCCTGCTGGAACTCGGCCAGATCCTTGAAGTCTTTATAGACGGAGGCGAAGCGGATATACGCGATCTCGTCCAGGCGCTTGAGTTCCTGCATCACGAGTTCGCCGACATAGCCGGTATCGACTTCGCGGCGGCCGCTGGTGAGCAGCTTTTCGCCGATCGAGGCGACGGCGGCGTCGATCGCTTCGGCCGAGACCGGACGCTTGCGCAGGGCCAGCATCAGGCTGCCGCGCAGCTTGCTGCTGGCGAACTCGGTGCGGCTGCCGTTTTTCTTGACGATGATCGGCATCGACAGTTCGATGCGTTCGTAGGTGGTGAAGCGCTTGTCGCACTGCACGCAGCGGCGCCTGCGGCGGATGGCGTCGCCCTCCTCGGATACGCGGGTATCGAGGACTTGCGTGTCTTCATGCTGGCAGAACGGACATTTCATGGGCGCCGGTGGTGCTGAATATTACTTGGTGATGCGGTAATGCGAAGGAACGGCAGCCTTGCAAGGCGTGCCGTTCCTGAACTCTACTACGTTTGCAGCGAAATGACGATTACGCGGCGTACACCGGGTACTTGTCGGTCAGCACCTTCACTTCCGCCTTGACGCGCTCGATGGTGGCGGCGTCGTGCGGGTTGTCGAGCACGTCGGCGATCAGGTGGCCGACTTTCGTCGCGTCTGCCTCGGTGAAGCCGCGGGTCGTGAAGGCCGGGCTGCCCAGGCGGATGCCCGAGGTCACGAACGGCTTTTGCGGATCGTTCGGGATGCCGTTCTTATTGCAGGTCATGTGCGCCTGGCCGAGGATGGCTTCCGCTTCCTTGCCGGTCAGGCCTTTCGAACGCAGGTCGACCAGCATCACGTGGGCTTCGGTGCGGCCCGACACGATGCGCAGGCCGCGTGCGATCAGCGCCTCGGCCAGGGCCTTGGCGTTCTTCACGACCTGCTGCTGGTAAGCCTTGAACTCGGGCGACAGCGCTTCCTTGAAGGCGACGGCCTTGCCGGCGATGACGTGCATCAGCGGGCCGCCCTGGATGCCCGGGAAGATCGCCGAATTGATCTGCTTCTCGAACTCGGCCTTCATCAGGATGATGCCGCCGCGCGGGCCGCGCAGCGATTTGTGCGTGGTCGAGGTGACGAAGTCGGCGTAGGGCACCGGGTTCGGGTATTCGCCGGCGGCGATCAGGCCGGCATAGTGGGCCATGTCGACCATGAAGTAGGCGCCGACTTCCTTGGCGATCTTGCTGAAGCGCTCGAAATCGATCTTCAGGGCGAAGGCCGAGGCGCCGGCGATGATCATCTTCGGCTTGTGCTCGCGCGCCAGACGTTCCATCTGCTCGTAATCGATGTCTTCCTGCTCGGTCAGGCCGTAGGAAATGACGTTGAACCATTTACCGGACATGTTCAGCGCCATGCCGTGGGTCAGGTGGCCGCCCTCGGCCAACGACATGCCCATGATGGTGTCGCCAGGTTTGAGCATGGCGAAGAACACGCCCTGGTTGGCCTGCGAACCGGAGTTCGGCTGGACGTTGGCCGCTTCCGCGCCGAACAGTTCCTTGACGCGGTCGATCGCCAGCTGCTCGGCGACGTCGACGTATTCGCAGCCGCCGTAGTAGCGCTTGCCCGGATAGCCTTCGGCGTACTTGTTCGTGAGCTGGGAACCCTGGGCTTCCATCACGGCCGGCGACGTGTAGTTCTCGGACGCGATCAGCTCGATGTGATCCTGCTGACGGGTGTTTTCCTTCTGAATGGCGCCCCACAGTTCCGGGTCAACCTTGGCCAGCGTGTGATCTTTTGCAAACATGAACGAAACTCCAATCGATAAAGGAACCGGACAACGGCAGTGTTGGATCGGCAGGAGGCCCGGAAAGCAGCGACCCGCGATGCAATGCACGCGAATTGTCGGCTGCCCAGGCGAACGGCGGATGAAATCTCACGTTCCCCGGTGGGTGTCCACCTTTCCCGTCACGCGCTGCGTGACAGTTTTCGCCAGTTACGTGAGACATAAATGGACTCAGGATTGTATGTGAACTGTCCGCTGAGGGCAAGGAAGCCAATGCCTGGCTGACAAGGATGGCCAGGGACAGGCAACATGGTCATTTCGGCTACAATCCGAACACGCCACCGTCACTCGAGGATATTCCACCATGATCGTTTTCATCACCGGCGCCTCCGCCGGCTTCGGCGCCGAAATGGCGCGCACCTTCGTTCGCAACGGCCACCAGGTCGTGATGGCGGCGCGCCGCAAGGAGCGCCTGACGGCGCTGGCGGGCGAACTGGGCGAATCGGCCTTGCCGGTCGAAATGGACGTGACGGACAAGCAGTCGATCGAAGATGCGCTGGCCATGCTGCCGCAATCCTGGCGCCAGATCGACGTCCTGATCAATAACGCCGGCCTCGCGCTGGGCACGGCGCCGGCGCACGAGGCGCCGCTGGAGGACTGGGAGACCATGATCGCCACCAACTGCAAGGGCCTGGTGACGATGACGCGCGCCCTGCTCCCTAGCATGGTCGAGCGCGGCAGCGGCCTGGTGATCAACCTGGGTTCGGTCGCCGGTCACTACCCCTACCCCGGCGGCAACGTGTACGGCGCCACCAAGGCCTTCGTCGAGCAGTTCACCCTGAACCTGCGCGCCGACCTGGTCGGCACCGGCGTGCGCGCCACCAACCTGGCGCCGGGCCTGTGCGGCGGCACCGAATTCTCGAACGTGCGCTTCAAGGGCAATGACGAAGCCGCGGCCAAGGTCTACGAGGGCACGACACCGCTGACTGCGAAGGACATCGCCGAGACGGCCTACTGGATCGCGACGCTGCCGCCGCATATCAATGTCAACAGCATCGAGATGATGCCGACCTGCCAGGGGTTTGCGCCGTTCAACATCAAGCGGGTGTGAGCCGCAACCTCCGTGGGTAACCCGTAGGGTGGGCGGGGGTTTTGATCCAGGGGATCAAAACCGCCCACGCGTGATACGTACCGGCAAGATCGTCGAGCACGAAACCGGAGCCGACAGGTATCAGCGCGTGGGGGGGAGACCCGCCTACGCTACCCAAAGCGGGCGTGCGCCCCGCCTTCGATAATTGTGAGAAAGTGTTACAGTTGTTGTCCTGACAGCGTTGTCTCTCGTCTACTACGCGCGCTCCACGGATTTCAAACGAATGCACCGGCTGCGCTGCCCCGGTCGTGTGTTCTCTAGCGTACATATGCGCCGATGGCGTAAAATGTTTCCTATTATCATTTTTGGCAGATAAGATGCCTTCGCCTTTCACCTGGACAGTACGGGTTTATTACGAAGATACGGACGCGGGCGGTATCGTGTTCTACGCGAATTACCTGAAGTTCTTCGAACGGGCGCGCACCGAATGGCTGCGCGCCGCCGGCGTCGACCAGCAGGCGCTGATCGAGCGTGAAGGCGCCGGTTTCGTCGTGAAAAGCGCCAGCATCGATTACCACGCGCCGGCCCGCCTCGACGACGAAATCACCCTGACGCTCACGGTGGAGAAGCTGGGCCGTGCGTCGGTACAGTTCGCCCAGAAAGCCTATAAAGGCGATCAATTGCTGGTCGAAGCGAGCGTGAAAGTCGGCTGCGTCGACCTCGCCACCGTTCGTCCGCGCTCGCTACCCGGCGACGTGGCTGATAAAATGCGTGCCGCCTGATCCATTCAACAATATTGCTTATTTGCTGCTCACCGATGACACCATCCCACGACCTTTCCTTCCTGGCTCTTATCAGCAACGCGCACCTGATCGTGCAGCTCATCATGCTGCTGCTGCTCGTGCTGTCCGTGGTCAGCTGGTCGTACATCTTCCGCAAGCTGTTCGCCATTCGCGCGGCGCGCCGCCAGACCGAGCAGTTCGAACGCAGCTTCTGGGCCGGCGGCAACCTGCACACCCTGCACCAGTCGGCCTCGGCCCAGCGCGACCAGAGCGGCCCGCTGGCACGCATCTTCGAAGCCGGCATGGGCGAGTTCATCAAGGGCAAGCAGGCCTCGCGCGACGCGCTCGACATGGGCGCCGTACTCGACGGCTCGCGCCGCGCCATGCGCGCCGCCTTCCAGCGCGAACTCGACGGCCTCGACCTGCACCTGAACTTCCTGGCCTCGGTCGGTTCGGTCTCCCCCTACATCGGCCTGCTCGGCACCGTCTGGGGCATCATGAACGCCTTCCGCGGCCTGGCCAGCGTGCAGCAAGCCACGCTGGCCGTGGTCGCGCCCGGCATTGCCGAAGCGCTGATCGCAACCGCCATCGGCCTGTTCGCGGCGATCCCGGCGGTCGTCGCCTACAACCGCTTCACGCACGACATCGACCGCCTCGCGACCCGGTTCGAAAGCTTCGTCGAGGAATTCTCGAACATCCTGCAGCGCCAGTCGCGCTGATCGGGAGGATAGACCATGGCCTTTTCCAGCAGCATGCGCGGCGGCCGCCGCAGCAAACTGAAGTCCGAGATCAACGTCGTGCCCTACATCGACGTGATGCTGGTGCTGCTCATCATCTTCATGGCGGTGCCGGCCAATGTGACGCCGAACGTGGTCAACCTGCCGAGCGCGGAAAAATCCTCGCTGCCGCCGGATACCTATATCCACATCACCGTGAAGCCCGACGCCACGCTGGCGATCGGCGTGAGCGGCAAGGAAACGGTCGCCGCCGAGACGATGCCGGATCGCAAAGCCCTGCTGGCGCGCCTGCGCGAACTGCACGAGACGAATCCGGACTACCCGGTGATGATCGCGGGAGACCGCGACAGCAAGTATGCCGAAGTGATCGAACTGATTTCGGAATCGAAAAAATTGGGGATCAACCGCGTCGGTCTCGCTACTCAGTAAAAGCAAGCAATGTCCGCAATGAAGCCAGCCACCATCGGCGCCCCCTACACGGTGCCGCCCGACCCGAACCGCGTGCCCGCCATCGTGCTGGCGCTGGCGGTGCACGCCCTGCTGCTGGCCTTCCTCTACATCGGCATCAACTGGCAGAACGCGACCCCGCCCGCGGTGGAAGCCGAGGTCTGGGACATGAAGGTGGAATCGGCCGCCGCGCCGGCCCTGCCGCCGCCCACGCCGCCGGAAGTGCGCGAACCGGAACCGCAGCCGGAGCCGACCCCGACGCCACCGCCGCCGACGCCGAAAGCCGTCGAGCCGGAACCGGTGAAGCCGGCCACGCCCGACATCAATCTCGAACGCGAGAAGAAGCTGGCCGAGCAGAAGAAGCAGCGCGAGCTGCAGGAAAAGCGCGAACTGGCCGAGAAGAAGGAACGCGAAGAACTGAAGGCCAAGGAACTGGCCGAGAAAAAAGCGGCCGATAAAAAACTCGCCGAGAAAAAGGAGCAGGAAAAGAAAGAGCTCGAGAAGAAAGAAGCCGAGAAGAAGCTGGCCGCCGAAAAACTCGAAGCGGAGAAAAAGAAAGTCGCCGCCGAAAAGGCCGCCAAGGCCAAGGCCGAGAAAGCCGAGCAGGCCAAGCTCGACAAGATGCGCGAAGACGAACTCAAGCGCATGATGGGCGCCGCCGGCACCACGGGCAGCGCGCAGAAGTCGAGCGCGCCGAAGATCGACGCCGGCTATGTCGCCAAGCTGACCGCCCTCATCAAGAGCAACACGACCTTTGCCGGCAGCACCGACGTCCCCGGCAATCCGAAAGCCGTGTTCAAGGTCGAGCTGCTGCCGACCGGCGAGATCCTGTCGGTACGTCTGAGCAAGAGCAGCGGCGTGCCGCAGTTCGACGATGCGGTGGAACGCGGCATCAACAAATCGTCCCCGCTGCCAAAGAAGAAAGATGGTACGGTGGAACGCACAATCGTGGTCAATTTCTCCATGAAAGACCTGGACTGATCGTTACGAACAATCTTTGCCGAGAAAAGAACGCATGAAAAAACTTCATTATTTATTCTTCAGCGCCACCCTGTTGATCGGGTCGGCTGCCAACGCCCAGCTGCAAGTCGAGATCGCCGGCGTCGGCAGTAACCAGATTCCGGTGGCCGTCGCTGCCTTCGCCGACGAATCGATCGCGCCCGACCAGGTGTCGGCCATCGTGCGCGCCGACCTCGAGCGCAGCGGCGTCTTCAAGGTCATCAACGCAGGACAAGTGATCAGCGACAGCGCCCCGATCGACCCGAGCAGCTGGAAGGCGCGCGGCGCCGACGCCCTCGTGGTCGGCAGCGTGGCCAAGCAGCCGGACGGCCGCTTCGCCGTGCGCTACAAGCTCTACGACACCGTGAAAGGCAGCCAGCTCTCGCAGCTGGGCGGCGAAGTGCAGCCGAAGTACACGCGCCTGCAGGCGCACCGCATCGCCGACGACGTCTACGAAAAGCTGACCGGCGTGCGCGGCATCTTCTCGACCCGCATCGCCTACGTGAAGGAAAACCGCGCCGGCCGCAGCTACGCGCTGGCAGTGGCGGATGCCGACGGCGAGAACGAGATCGTCGCCGTGCACGGCAAGGAACCGATCATCTCGCCGTCCTGGTCGCCCGACGGCGGCCGCGTCGCCTATGTGTCCTTCGAAGACCGCAAGCCCGTCATCTACATGCAGGATCTGGTGACCGGCAAGCGCCGCGTCATCGCCAGCGAAAAAGGCAGCAACTCGGCGCCGTCGTGGTCGCCGGACGGCAGCAAGCTGGCGATCGCCCTGTCGAAGTCGGGCAGCTACCAGGTGTATGTCGTCAACGCCGACGGTTCCGGCCTGCGCCGCCTGTCGAACAGCAACGGCATCGACACCGAACCGCAATTCTCGGCCGACGGCCAGAGCATCTATTTCACCAGCGACCGCAGCGGCGGCCCGCAGATCTACAAGATGAGCGTCTCGGGCGGCAACGCCACCCGCGTTACCTTCAACGGCAATTACAACATCAGCCCGCGCGTCTCTCCGGACGGCAAAACCCTGGCCTGGATCTCCCAGCAGGGCGGCGGCTACTCTCTTTACGCGAAGGATCTGGCCAGCGGCCAGGAACTGCGCCTGGCCGATGGGGCCACCGAACCGAGTTTTTCGCCGAACGGCAAATACATCATGTATGCGAACAAGGGCGGCGGGCGTGCCTCGCTGGCCGTCGTATCGACCGATGGCCGCGTCAAGCAGCGCCTGACCACCAACGCGGGAAACATTCGGGAGCCCAGCTGGGGTCCCTTCATGAAGTAAAAAACTTAGTTTAGCAAGCCCATCACCAACCAAGACCAGGAGAGAAATCCATGCGCAACGTTAAGAGTGTGTCCTTCATCATCGCCACCGCTGCCCTGCTCGCAGCGTGCAAATCGCCAGCGCCAGTCGCCGCACCGGCCGTCGAAGAGCGTGCAGTGACCCCGCCGGCAGCCGCCGACACCCGCGACATCCGCCCAGTGGAAACCGCGACCGTCGATCCGCTGAACGATCCGAAAGGCGTGCTGGCCAACCGCAGCGTCTACTTCGACTTCGACAGCTATGTCGTGCGTGAAGACGGCAAGCCGGTCGTCTCGAACCACTCGAACTACCTGAACCAGAACAAGGCCCGCAAAGTCCTGATCCAGGGTAACACCGATGATCGCGGCGGCAGCGAATACAACCTGGCCCTGGGCCAGAAGCGCGCCGAAGCCGTCCGTCGCTCGATGGCGACCCTGGGCGTGGCCGAGAGCCAGATGGAAGCCGTGTCGCTGGGCGAAGAAAAGCCGAAGGCAACCGGTTCGGGCGAAGCTGCCTGGGCTGAAAACCGCCGCGCGGACATCGTCTACCAGTAATCCTTAAGCTTCAGTGAATTGACAGCGGGGGTGGGAGCAGTGCAGACTGCTACCGCCCCCGTTTTTCATCGTACTGAGTATAGAAAGAATACGACATGCTGAAACCGTTCCCGTCCCGCCTCGCCGCCCTGCTGCTGGCCTGTGTGCTGCCGCTGCAGGCGTCCGCCGGCATCCTGGACGACGATGAAGCGCGCCGCGCGATCATCGACCTGCGCGCGAAAGTCGACGCCATCACGCGCGACCTCACCACCCGCCTCGACGCCAAGGCCGACAAGACCGCGACCCTCGACATCCTGAACCAGCAGGAGCAGACCCTGGCCGAGATCGCCAAGCTGCGCGGCCAGATCGAAGTGCTTGCCAACGAGGTCAGCAAGGCCCAGAACAACCAGCGCACCCTGTACGCCGACCTCGACGCCCGCATCAAGAAGCTCGAGCCGCGCGCGGAAACCATCGACGGCGAGACGGCGCAGGTGCTGCCGTCGGAAAAGCAGGCCTACGACGGCGCGATGGAAGTCTTCAAGAGCGGCGACTACAAGCGGGCAGCCGCCGCCCTGCAGGACTTCGTCAAGCGCTATCCCGATTCGGCCTACGCCTCGAACGCCCAGTACTGGCTAGGCAATGCCTACTACGCCCAGCGCGACTACAAGAACGCGATCGCCGCACAGGAAGTCGTGACCACCACCTACGCCAGCAGCGCCAAGGCGCCGGACGCGATGCTCAACATCGCCACCAGCTATGCCGAGCTCAAGGACAAGGTCAAGGCCAAGAAGACCCTGCAGACGCTGGTGTCGAAGTTCCCCGATTCGCAAGCCGCGCAGTCCGCCAAGGATCGCCTGGCCGCGCTGAAATAAAGCTGCATAGCAACAAAAATGGGGCCGCACGTTTGACAGCACGACGGCAGCGCCCTATAATCTTGCTTCTTTCGGGTCGTTAGCTCAGCTGGTAGAGCAGCGGACTTTTAATCCGTTGGTCGCAGGTTCGAATCCCGCACGGCCTACCAAGTTTCATCAAGAACGCCAACCTTCGGGTTGGCGTTGTTGTTTTCGCTTCCGTTTTCCTTCAGGGGTGCATGAGCTGGCGTTCATGCTTGGCCCCGAGCGCCAGCATGAACAGGCGCGCGAAGGTCTGGCAGTTGTTCGACAGCAGCCGATAGTCGTAGCCGCACTGGCTGCGCGCCTTCAGGAATGCTTCCTTGATCTGCTTTCCCGTCGCCTGCAAGGGGTTCGGCTTGTACGAGCTGCTCGTCCGGAACGGGTTCCGTCGCCGTGTTGAGTTCGAACACCGTTTCGCCGTACGCTATTTTTTAGCAGTCCAAAGTTATGGACTTCGTCGAATGGCCTTCGACACAAATATGGCTGTGGTGGGGCGCAAGCGGAATATAACCGGCGCGACCATCGCTACTTATTGGTGATGGGGTACTTAGCGCTATCGTCATGTACGCCATGCAACTCGCCGGGGGCGGCAAGCACTACATCGCAGGCGGGATCGATGATTACCAAGCCTTGCGTCAAGCAGTCAAAATGAATTGATATTGGGAACCGTCACTCAACGATATCATTCAATATACTGTTGGATGCTTATGACAGCATCGTACGTCGCAGGTGTATTATCTCCCCCCGTAGAGGTAAGCGCTGATGCCTATCAGATTCACTGTCGCATGGCAAAGTACTGCGCTCATAATTCCGTTTCGCAATCGCAGATAGCTGAAAATTACAGCGAATATAAATTGCGGCAAGACCGCAAGCCAGAATAGGGCAGCTTCTATTCCTGAGAACTCGAAGTTGCGTAAATGAGCGCAAGCAAAAAAGAAAGCGTTTGCCCAAAATACGACTTTGAACCTTTCTCTGTGCAAACTACAAAGCTTTGGGTAATCGCTTCCGAAGAAAAGATTACGATGCAGCATAACGATTACCAAGCTTAATGAGAAAAAAATAAGAACGCAAAAAGCCCAACTGCTGATTCAATAAGGAAACCGAGCGTTACCAATGGTGCCAAAATAATTGAGTATAGTGGATTACGCAGTCCGGCTCGAAAAATAGCCTCTTCCACCAGAGGAGTAAGCAAAATAACTGTTATTAGAGTCGCCGAATCAGCGATCCTCGCGGGCCGTGTTTCTGCAATTTCTAAATATTCTTGCAGAGAATTGATGAGGTAGGCAAACGGTGATACAAATATTACAGTTATTATCGCAAGATAAAAGGCGCGAAGCACCCAATCCGGCTCGTCAATAGAATGCTCAGATAAAGTCGGCAGCCTGACAAACTGAAGCAGTTGCAATAGTTCTGATTTTGACCATCGGGCGACTGCACGAGTGTGTTGCTCAACACTAAAATCCGTTTCCATTTATCGCTTCCACGGGAATGGTCAACCTGTGCGAATCTAAAATGGCCAGTCCGAGCCTATGTGATTCTTTAAAGCACCCGGACATGGCCCTAAATATTCCCTAGCAATTACTCCCGACCCGCACGAGGGATAGGGGGAAAGTTACCACGACCCATATGCAAATTATCCATAAGCCAGTTAATTCCTTGCCCGATAGCCCAGCCGGTTTCGAACGATTTCATAGCGACTTTGACCATGCTCCGACCGCCGCTAACGTCTGCCATTTCTTCATAGGTCAACTCTTGCATGATAATCTCCTTAGTCTGCGTTGAAGAAAGCACTGAATTTTTTTGCTGACGCGTCCGCCAGGCAAACTCATCTTATACGGACTTCTCTTTTGCAAGCTGATCACGAGCAACTTTAGTTGCAAATCTCCCCTTCGGCAGAGATTGCTAAAACGTTGGGAGCGAATTTTTGTTTCTAACCGCTGTTCGTTGGGCGATGGCGCTTTGTTTTTAACAAACGTTACACAAAACAGCATCCGCCGGGTTGCACGAGAATGTTACATATAATTGATATGACGCTTAAATATATGATTTGACGCTGACGCTTTAGGCAGTTGTGAGCTAGTTGCTATTAGTCGGCCTAACCCAGTCAAGTAAGTATGAATAATAGATTCTTAGATTAATTAATCGCAGAAACAACGTTCACGTAAGCGCGTAGTCAATAGAATGCTGATCGAATGGCACGTGGAGCTAAATATATGGAGTCACTATGTTTGCTCCCTCTGTAAGGAGAATTCCGGGGATCTAGAGGTCGCTAGTGCGAGTTCGAAGCATTAACAAAGAACATGCGGGCATTGGCCACCAACCTTCAGTGCCAGCTACATCGGGAGCTTTCCGCTCCCGCTCAGGTGTCAAACCGCAGACAGGCCCTATCGCGCCACCTTCACCGAAGGAGACCGCCATGCGTACCCTGTCTTGTTTCTGCCTGCTCTCCGCCCTCGCCTGCGCCCAGCCCACTGTCGCCCAACCGATCGAGCGCCAGCCGGACGTCCAACTGAAAGCCGGCGTCGCCAGCGCCTACCGCCTCGAATCGGGGCGCAGCGTGCGCCTGACGCTGGTCGAGGACAAGCTGTACATCGATCTCGACAACCTGTACCGCCGGGAGCTGCGCGCCGTGGGGCCGAACCTGCTCGCCTCGCACGATGGGACGCTGACGGTCGAGTTCATGCCGGACGATCCGGTCGAACGCATCCGGATCCGGCATACCGGCTATCCTGCCGGCCGCGAGGTCGGCGAGGTGCGCTGGCTGGATCGCTGACGCGCCAGCTTCAGAACTCTTCCCAGCCGTCGCCGGCCGTGGCGGTGGCCTTGGTGTCGGCCTTGGCCTGCGCCGGACGCGGCTGGGTCGCCGCTGTGCGTGCCGCCGGTTTTGCCAGTTGCGCACGGATCGGCGTCTTGACAAGCGGCGTCTTCGCAAGCGGCGCCGGAGGCGCGGGTGCCGCCTCGAATGCTGCCGCACCCGCGATCCGGAACGCGCCCACCGTGCGCGCCAGCGAAGCCGCCTCGTGCTGCAGCGACTGTGCCGCGGCCGATGCCTGCTCGACCAGCGCGGCGTTCTGCTGGGTGGTCTGGTCCATCTGCACGACGGCCTCGTTGACCTGCTCGATGCCCGCGTTCTGCTCCTGGCTGGCGGCGCTGATCTCGGCCATGATGTCGGTCACGCGGCTGACGCTGTCGACGATCTCCTTCATCGTCGCGCCGGCCTGGTCGACCAGCATCGAGCCGTGCTGCACCTTGCCGACCGAGTCGTCGATCAGCAGCTTGATTTCCTTGGCCGCCGCGGCGCTGCGCTGGGCCAGGCTGCGCACCTCGCCCGCCACGACTGCGAAGCCGCGGCCCTGCTCGCCGGCGCGGGCCGCTTCGACGGCCGCGTTCAGCGCCAGGATATTGGTCTGGAAGGCGATGCCGTCGATGACGGCGATGATCTCGACGATCTTGATGGATGAGGTGTTGATGCCGCCCATGGTCTCGACCACCTGGGCCACGACCGCGCCGCCCTTGCCGGCGATCGCCGATGCCGAGCCGGCCAGCACGTTGGCCTGGCGCGCATTGTCGGCGTTCTGGCGCACGGTGGACGTGAGTTCTTCCATCGACGAGGCGGTTTCCTCCAGCGAGCCGGCCTGCTGCTCGGTGCGCGAGGACAGATCCAGGTTGCCGTCGGCAATTTCGGCCGAGGCGGTGGCGATGGTGTCGGTGCCGGCGCGCACGCGGGTCACGATCTCGACCAGCGCGTCGTTCATGTCGCGCAGGGCGGCCATCAGGCGGCCGGTCTCGTCCTTCGAGCGCACCTCGATCTTCTGGGTCAGGTCGCCCTGGGCCACGGCGCCGGCGATCTTGACCGCCTCTTCCAGCGGACGCACGATGGCGCGCACCAGCAGCCAGCCGAGTACGCCGGCGAAGGCCAGGCCCAGCACCAGGCCGGCCAGGCAGACGATGCGCACCAGCGCCACGACTTCCTGCGAGCGCTTGAAGTTGGCCGCGGCGACGTCGGTCTGGATCTTGATCAGGGCGGCGAGCTCCTTGCCCATCGGGATGGCCAGCTTGTGCATCGGGCCGTTCATGCGCGCAGTGGCGCGGTCGATGTCTTCTTCACGCAAGGCGGCGATGATGGGTTTCATGGCCAGCTCCTGGAAGCGCGCGCGAGAGGCCGCGAACTGCTGGCTCAGGCGCCGCTCGTCGTCGGCCATCTTGGTCGCCTGGTAGGCTTGCCAGGACTTGTCGGCGGCGCCCGTATTCGCCTCGACCTGCTCCAGGATGGGCGCGGGTGGCACCAGGGTCGTCACGGCCTTGGCCACCAGGATCTGGTTCAGCATGACGGCGCGTTCGACGTCGGCCAGCTGCGACAACGCCACCAGGCGGTCGTCGTACATGCTCCTCATGGCGTCGTTCGACTTTTCCAGGTTCAGGATGCCGACCGCAAACCCGGCAACGAGTTCGATGGCGAGAAAGCCGATCACGCAGATCAGGCGCGTCTTGATGCTGAGGTTCTTGAACATGGTGCGTCCCGTCAGGGAAGGTTGAAAGGGTTGGAGGCGCAGGGCCCGGTCGATCCGATTGTAGGAAGTTTTCTATCCCATAGGAAACACTATCGAGTAAGCGCGCTGCATTCGCTGTTTTCGTCGTCATCCCACAACGTAAACATGCCAGGCATTCAAGTACACGAATCGAATTGACAAGTCCGCCTTCCTGCGGTGCTGCCCGTTTGCCTATAAAATGCTGCGAGTTAATTTCTGCAACACCTAGCTTTCAAAAAGGCCGCCATGACCCTGCCCCTGATCCCGAACCTGCTGGTCGCCCTGTGCGTGTGCGCCCTCCTCTATCGCATGCAGGCGAGCCACGTGTCGTTCACCAAGCAGGTGTTCACGGGTCTTGGCCTGGGCGTGCTGCTGGGGGCGGCGCTGCAGGCGGTGTATGGCGCCGGCTCGCCGACGATCGCGGCCACCAACGCCTGGCTCGACGTGCTCGGCAGCGGTTATGTGAAGCTGCTGCAGATGATCGTGATTCCCCTGATCATGGTGTCGATTATCGGCGCCATCCTGAAACTGCGCGACGCCGCCTCGCTCGGCAAGATCAGCGCGCTGACCATCGGCATCCTGATCGCCACCACGGCGGTCGCCGCGATGATCGGCATCCTGATGGCCAAGCTGTTCGGCCTTACTGCCGTGGGCCTGACGGCGTCGGCGGCCGAGGTGGCGCGCGGCGAATACTTGCAGGGCTCGCTGGGCGCGGCCAAGGAGATCTCGCTGCCGTCGATGCTGCTCTCGTTCATTCCGGCGAACCCCTTCCTCGACATGACGGGCGCGCGCAAGACCTCGACGATCGCCGTCGTGTTCTTCGCCGTGTTCGTAGGCATCGCCGCCACCGGTATCGCCACCAAGAAGCCGAACGAGTTCGCTTCCTTCAGCCATTTCGTGCACGTGGCCCACACCATCGTGATGCGCATGGTGACCCTGGTGCTGCGCCTGACGCCCTACGGCGTGTTCGCCCTTATGGCCAAGGTCGTGGCCGGTTCGAGCCTGCAGGACATCCTGAACCTGCTCGGCTTCGTGCTGGCGTCCTACAGCGCCCTGATCCTGATGTTCGGCGTGCACCTGCTGCTGGTCGCCTTTGCCGGCCTGAATCCCGCGCGCTTCGTGAAGAAGATCTTCCCGGTGCTCGCCTTCGCCTTCACCTCGCGCACCAGCGCCGGCGCCATTCCCATGAGCGTGGCGACCCAGACCACGCGCCTGGGCACGCCCGAGGGCATTGCGAACTTCGCCGCCTCCTTCGGCGCGACCATCGGCCAGAACGGCTGCGCCGGCATCTATCCCGCCATGCTGGCGGTGATGATCGCTCCCACGGTCGGCATCGATCCGTGGACGGCGGGCTTCATCCTGCCGCTGCTGGCGATCGTCGTGTTCGGCTCGATCGGCGTGGCCGGGGTCGGCGGCGGCGCCACCTTCGCCGCCCTGATCGTGCTCTCGGCGCTGGATCTGCCGGTGGCGCTGGCGGGTCTCCTGATCTCGATCGAACCGCTGATCGACATGGGACGCACTGCGCTGAACGTGAGCGGGTCGATCACGGCCGGGACGCTGACCTCGCGCATCCTTGGCGCTACCGACATGGCGGTATTTAATAGCGACGTGGAAAGCAATCTGGACGGCGAAGAACAAACCGCATGATCTTGAACGCGGCCTGAAAAAAGTTAATAGTTTGCGCACGGAATCGTGCGCTGACCACTTGTCGAATCCGTCTATGATGATGTCATGTCAACATCAACGACGGACAGGTAATGGAACAGAAGTGGCCACAGGAACTCTGGCTGATCAGGCACGGGCAAAGCGCCGGCAATGTCGCACGTGACATCGCCGAAGCCGCTGCCGGGCACGAGATCGACATCGCCGAGCGCGACGTCGACGTGCCCCTGTCCGAGCTCGGCATCCGCCAGTCCGAGGCCCTCGCTTCCTGGTTCGCCGGCATGCCGCAGGACGAGCGCCCGAACGTCGTCCTGCATTCGCCCTATGTCCGCGCCGCCGAGACCGCCAAGATCCTGATCCGTCGCCTCGAGCGCGATTCGCTGCTGGCAGTGAATGCTGACGAGCGCCTGCGCGAAAAGGAGTTCGGCATCCTCGACCGCCTCACCACGCACGGCATCGCCCATAAATATCCCGACCTGTACGCCCAGCGCCAGCATGTCGGCAA
Source organism: Massilia sp. Leaf139 (assembly GCF_001424165.1). Classification (GTDB taxonomy): domain Bacteria; phylum Pseudomonadota; class Gammaproteobacteria; order Burkholderiales; family Burkholderiaceae_D; genus Telluria. Next base: position 152,379 of record NZ_LMOJ01000022.1, on the reverse strand, counting down.
GTTCTATTTCCGTCCGCCGGGCGGCGAGAGCTGGTGCGACGTCATCCTGCGCCTGCGCAGCGTGCTCGACACCCTCAGCCGCGACTGGTGCAACGAACGCGTCGTCATTGTCGCCCACCAGGTCATCGTCAACTGCTTCCGCTACCTGATCGAGCGCCTCGACGAAGCGAGCATCCTCGCCTTCGACCGCGCCGGCGACGTGCCGAACTGCTCGGTCACCTCCTATTCCTTCGATCCCATCCAGGGCAAGCATGGCCGCCTGGTGGTTCGCCTTGTCAATTTTGTCGCGCCGCTCGAAAACACCGGCACCCCGGTCACGGTCGGCAAAGACGTGCCCTCCGCCCCAAAGGCCTGAGACCAAGCTCATGAACGCCATCCACGCCGCTCCCGCCGTGCACGACGTCACCACGCAACTGTTGCGCGAATGGCCGTTGCCGATGCCGGCCGTCGAGGGCGACAAGGAAGTGCGCGGCCACGTGCTCGTGCTCGGCGGCTCGCGCGAAATGCCGGGCGCCGTGATTCTGGCCGCCACCGCCGCCCTGCGCGCCGGCGCCGGCAAGCTGACGGTCGCCACCGGGGCCAGCGTCGCACAGCTGGTGGCGCTGGCCATGCCCGAGGCGCGCGTGATCGGCCTGGCCGAAACCGAGGCCGGCGGCTTCCTGCCCGAAGCCATCGACCGCCTCGACCCGCTGGCCGACCGTGTCAATGCCGTCCTCATCGGGCCGGGCATGCAGGACGAAGCCGCCGCCGCGGCCCTGGTGCATGGCTTGCTCGAACGCCTGCAGGGAAGCGATACGAGCGTCGTGCTCGACGCCTGCGCGATGGGCACGCTGCTGCACGCGCCGCCGGGCTGGGCGCCGGGCGAAGCCTTCCGCTTCGCGCAGCCCGTCATCGTCACGCCGCACTGCGGCGAGATGGCGCACCTGACCGGCATCGAAAAAACCGACATCGTTGCCGGGCCCGACGCCCGCGCCCTGACCTCGGCCGCCGCGTGGAATGCCGTCGTCGCTCTCAAGGGCGCGCGTACCGTGATCGCCTCGCCCCAGGGCGAGCTGTGGCAGCACGAAGGCGGCAACGTCGGCCTGGCCATTTCCGGCTCGGGCGACACACTGGCCGGCATCATCACCGGCCTGGCCGCGCGCGGCGCCACGCTCGAACAGGCAGCCTGCTGGGGCGTGGCCCTGCACGCGCGCGCCGGCGAACGCCTGGCCGAACGCATGGGCGTGCTCGGCTACCTGGCGCGCGAGATCCCGAACGAGATCCCGGCGCTGCTCGAATCGATTGCCGGCCGCGAGGCGGAAGATCAATAGAAGCCTTGAAAAAAAGGCATCTGCACCAACCATCCGGCTAACGCCGGGGGGCCGGCCGGATGGGAAACCATTTTGCCGGCATCAACATCCGCAAGCCGTACTGCGGAATAGAGCAAGAAGGTCACAATTCGACGAACTGGCGGTAGTGACGGCAGTCTAATTTTTACAGTCGAATTCGTGCACTGAACGGGGCCGCGTGTTGCGTCGGTTCCCTGATGGTTTTGCTAATGAACACGAACGGGAACCTCGGCGTGCCTGGGTTGTCAAGAAGGTTCATGGTAAAGCCGAACTGGCGCCATGTTTCTCCACCGCCTCACCTGGAGCGCATGGCACAAGATAGACGTGAACGAGGAGTATAAATAATGAACGCAATCACCAAAGCACCAAAAATCCTGCTGACCGCAGCCCTGCTGGCTTCGATGCTGGGCGCATGCAAGAAGAACGATACGGCTGGCACCGCTGGCGACACCTCGGCAACCTCGCCGAGCTCGACGTCGGGCACGAGCGGCACCACCGGCACCACGGGTGATACTGGCACGGGCGCAACCGGCACGGGCACCACCGGTACCGGCGCAATGGGCACCACGGGCGACACCACCGGCACCGGCGCGACCGGCACCGGCGCCACGGGCACCGGCACGGGTGCTACCGGCACCACGGGCGACACCACCGGTACCGGCGCAACCGGCACCACCGGCACGGGCGCTACCGGCACCACCGGCACCACCGGCACCACCGGCACCACCGGCGCTGGTGGCACCACCGGCAACACCGACTCGACCGGCACCGGCAGCAGCACCACCGGCACCACTGGCACCACCGGCCGCTAATCAGCCGTCTGCCCACAAACCGGAGCCCCACAACGCGGGCTCCGCGTTTGCGTTTGGCCGGCAGCTTCCACGCCGGTGTTCATTTTCAGCTGACGACCAGCCTGGCCCGTCCGTTTGCGTTTCGTCCTCGTCTTCGCTGTTCCTCGCCCTGCCCTGTTCGTCGTTTACCCTGCCACGGCACCCACTTCCGCCACCCGCTTTTCACCACGCCCTCTTCACCACCTCTTTTCGCCACGCCCGCTTGCGCCTGCCGACCTGCCCTCCCATGCGGCCGGCTGTTTCGCTCTGTCAAACAGCGCACAGTCAGTTGCGGCGCGCGATGACAAAATAAAGCCCAGCCTCACGCACCGTGCGCCCGCCCCAGGCCGCAACGGCACAGCCATCGAACAAGGAGTTTCACCATGAAGAGCACCAACACACTGCCGGGCGTCGTCCTGACCGCCGCCTTCCTCGCCGCCATGCTGGGCGCATGCACCAAGAAGGATTCCGGCGTCGGCGGCAGCGGCGACGCCGCCCATGTGGCGGAACGCAGCACGGGAGAAGGCGCTGGCTCGTCCGCCGGCGTCAGCGGCGCCACCGGTAACTCGGGCAACGCCGGCCTGTCCTCGACCGAGTACAACACCAACGTGACGCCGCGTACCGTCGGCGAAGCCGAGAGCACGAAGAAGGACAGCCTCGGCGCCTCGGGCGGCGCCAGCGGCGTCGACGGCGTGCGTCCGGTCGACAGCAGCGGCAATACCACCGGCGGCGCCAATCCAGGCGGCGCCCCGATGCAGAGCGCACCTGCCGCCGGCACCAAGTCCACCGGCCATACCGGCAACACCACCGGCACCGGGCCGGGTTCGACCAGGCCGGGCGCCGGCGGCGAAGGCAGCATCCACTAAGCAAGCTGCAAGCGCGGCCGACGCACAAAAAAAAGCCCGCTCGCGCGGGCTTTTTCGTTTTCGGACACGGGTGTCCGGATGATCAAACGCCTTCGGTCACCTTCACCGCCGGCGCCTTGGCCAGCGGCACCGTCCCGCTCCCGCCCTGGCGGCGGCTGCGGCCGGTCACGAAGCGGAAACCGCGCACGACCAGGCGGTACACCAGGCGCACGAAGACCAGGGTCAGGATCGCTTCCACGAAGGTCATCACGAAGGCCGGCAGTGCGGAGTAGCGTGCGGCGCGGCGATGGAACTTGGCGGCCATGCGGTCGCGGGCGATCTCGATGCTGTCGTAGAAGGTCGGCACCACCAGCAGGGTCAGCAGGGTCGAGGTGATCGTGCCGCCGATGATCGCCACGGCCAGCGGCTGGTAGAACTTGCCGTCCGGGCCCAGGGCCAGGGCCACCGGCAGCATGCCGGCGATCAGCGCGAAGGTCGTCATCAGGATCGGACGCAGACGCATGCGGCCGGCCTTCATCAGCGCGTCCTCGCGGTCGTAGCCCTCCGCCTCCAGGGCGCGCGCCGCGTCGAGCAGCAGGATCGCGTTCTTGGCGACCAGGCCCATCAGCATGATGATGCCGATAAAGCTCATCAGGTTGAGGGTGCCGCCGGTGATCAGAAGCGCCAGCACGACGCCGATCAGGGACAGCGGCAGCGACATCATCACGCCCAGCGGCGCGGTGAAGGAACCGAATTGCATCACCAGGATCAGGTACATCAGGCCGATGCCGGACAGCAGCGCGATCGTCATCTCGCCGAACAGTTCCTGCTGATCCTTGCCGGCGCCGCCGAGGTCGAGTCCGTAGCCCGGCGGGAAGTCGAAGCTCTTGGCCAGGGCCATCGCGTCTTTCGTCACCTCGCCGCTGGAGCGGCCCTGGGCGTTCGCCGACACGGTGATCACGCGCTTGCCGTTCTTGTGCATGATTTCCGAGGGCCCCTTACCCATGCTGATGCGGGCGATCTGTTCGAGCGGCACCATGGTGTTGGTGCCGGCGATCAGGATCGGCAGGCGCTCGATGTTCTCGATGTTGACGCGGTCTTCCGGATGCAGGCGCACCGCGACGTCGCGCGTTTCGCCGGTCGGGTCGACCCAGTCGCCCACCTCGATGCCGGCGAAGGCGACGCGCAGCGCGGTGGCGGCGTCGCCGACCGACACGCCCATCGAGCTCGCCAGGCCGCGGTCGAGCTCGATCTGCAGCTCGTTCTTCGGATCCTGCTGCGACAGCGTGACGTCGACCGCGCCCGGCACCTGGCGCAGTTTCTCCATGTAGGCCGAGGTCAGCTCCATGAGCTTTCTCGAGTCGGCACCGGTGAATTCGATCTGCACCGGCTTGCCGCCGCCGTTCAGGTCGTCGAGCACCGTGTATTCGGCGCCGACCAGGCTGGCGACCTTGCTGCGCAATTCGGTCGCGATCTGCGCGGCGCTGCGGTCGCGGGTGTTCTTCTTGCCGATCTCGACGTAGATCGAACCGCCGTTCGGGCGGGCGAAAACGTCGGTGTCGCGCACTTCCTTGATCGTGCGCGCCAGCGTGGCCGCCTGTTCCATCTTCAGGCGGGCGTACTGCAGGCTCGACGAGGCCGGCGTGCGCACCTCGATCATGATCTTGTTGCCGTCGCCCTTGGGCAGGAAGCTGGTGCCGCCGAACATCGACTGCAGCGCGATGGCGCCGGCGAAGCTGGCCAGGGCAATGACGCCCATCCAGCGGCGGTGGTGCAGCGCCCAGGCGATGACGTTGCCGTAACGGTCGGCCAGGCGGTCGAACCAATCGTTGAAGCGGCCGAGCACGCGGGTGATGCCCTTCTTCGGCGCATGGTGATGGCCCGGCGGGTCGCCCCAGTAGGCCGAGAGCATCGGGTCGAGCGTGAAGGAAATGAACAGCGACACCAGCACCGAGCAGGTCACGGTCAGCGCGAACGGACGGAACCATTCGCCCGAAATGCCCGGCATGAAGGCGACCGGAATGAACACGGCCATGATCGAGAAGGTGGTCGCGGCCACCGCCATGCCGATCTCGGAGGTGCCGACCAGGGCCGCCGTGCGGCGATCCTTGCCCATTTCCATGTGGCGCACGATGTTTTCGCGCACCACGATGGCATCGTCGATCAGCACGCCGATCGCCAGCGACAGCCCGAGCAGGGTCATGAAGTTCAGGGTGAAGCCGCACAGCCAGACCGCGATGAAGGCGGCCAGCACCGAGGTCGGCAGCGACAGCGCGGTGATCAGGGTCGAGCGCCAGGAGTTGAGGAAGGCATATACCACGAACACGGTCAGCACGGCGCCGAACACGAGCGACTCGATCACGTTGTTCAGGCTGCTTTGCGCTTCCTTGCCGCCGTCGCGGGTGATGCCCACCACCGTGCCTTTCGGCAGTTCCTTGTTGATCTTCTCGACTTCCTCGCGCACCTTGTTGGCGATCGACACGGTCGAGGCGTCGCGGGCGCGGATGATCGAGATGCCGACGTTCGGATTGCCGTTGCGGATCGACGCGCTGTCGATGTCGGCGAAACCGTCCTGGATGTCGGCCACCTGGTTCAGGCGGACGATGGTGTCGCCGTTGCGCTTGACGACGATCTGCGAAAAGTCTTCCGGGCGCTCGATGCGGCCGATCAGGCGGATGCCCTTCTCGTCCATCTGGCCGCGCACCTTGCCGACCGGCGCATTGGTATTCTGGTTGCGCAGGGCATTCGCCACCTCGCTCACCGAGACATTGTATTCACGCAGCTTCTCGGCACGCAGCAGTACCGACAGTTCGCGCCGCAGGGCGCCGTTCACGTTCACCGTGGCGACCCCGTCGATGGCGCGGAAGCGGTCGGCCAGGTCGTCTTCGGCCAGACGCGACAGCTCCGCATGCGACTGACCATCGGACGACAGCGCCAAGTTCATGATCGGCTGCGCCGACGGGTCGACGCGGCGCAGGATCGGCTCGCGCATCTCGATCGGCAGCTTGTAGCGCACCGCCGCGATGGCGTTGCGCACGTCGTCCGAGGCCTCGACCATGTCGCGGCCGAAGTCGAAGATCAACACCAGCGTGGCGCTGCCTTCGTTCGCATAGGACTCGATTTCGTTCACGCCCTGGACGCTCTGCATCTGCTTTTCCAGGCGGTTCAGGATTTCGCGTTCGCTCGTTTCCGGCGAGGCGCCCGGATACGGGATGTTCACCACGATCACCGGTTGCTCGACGTCGGGATTCTGGTTGACGCGCAGCTTCGACAGGGCCAGCAGGCCCATGCACATCATGCCCAGGATCAGCACGATCGTCGCGACCGGCTTCTTGACTGAGAAATTGGAAAGGAACATGGCTTAGTTTCCTTTGGCCGGCGCAGCCGCGGCGACGGAAGCGGCGGCGACGCGTGGCGCGCCGCCCGTCAATTCCACCTTCTGGCCATCCTTCAGGTTCGAGCTCGGGTTGCGCAGCACTGTGTCGCCGGCGGCCAGGCCCGCCTTGATCTCGATGTTGCCGCTGCGCCCGTCGCGGCTGCCCACCTGCAGGTCGACGCGGTTCAGGGTGCCGCCCTTCACGCGCCAGCTGTAATTCTTGTCGCCGGCCTTGACGATGGCGCTTTCCGGCAGCATCAGCACGTTCGAGCTGGCGGCGTCGATGCGCCCTTCGGCGTACAGGCCCGCGACGCGCGGTTGTTCGCCGGTCAGGCCGACCAGCACTTCGACCTGGCGGGTGATGTCGTTCGCGGCCGGGTCGATGCGCTTGACGACGCCGCTGAATTCCTGGCTGCCGTAGCCATTGATGTGGAAGCGCACCGGCTGGCCGACCTTCACCGTGGCGATCTTGTCGGTCGAGACGCGGCCTTCGAAGCGCATGCTGGTCGGGTCGATGACCTTCACCAGTTCCTTGCCGATGGTGGCGGTGTCGCCGCTGGAGACCTTGCGGTCGCTGACGATGCCGTCGAACGGTGCGCGCACCTGGGTGCGTGCGATCTGCTGGCGCGCCAGCGCGGCGCGCGAACGGGCCGCCGACAGCTCGCTTTGGGCGCTGTTGCGGCGCACTTCGGCTTCGTCCTGGGCCGCGGCCGAGGTCATGCCCGAGGCGCGCAGGGTTTTCAGGCGTTCGAGCTGGCGGTTGGCCTGGTCGAGCGCCTGGCTGGCCGCGGTCACGCCGGCGTCGGCCGACAGCAGGCTGTCGCGGATCGCGGTCTCGTCGAGTTTCACGAGCAGGTCGCCGCGCTTGACGGGGTCGCCGTTCTCCTTGAGTACCTGCAGCACGACGGCGGACACCTCGGCGCGCAGGTCGGCGCGGCGTTCCGGCTGGATCGAACCGGTGATGACCGGGCCGGAGGCCAGCGCATCGCTCTGCACCGTCAGCAGATCCTGGGGCGCAACCAGCAGTTGGCTGGGCTTGTTGTCCTTGGCCTGGGCCTTCGGGTCTTTCGCCTCCTTGCCGCAGGCGGCCAGGGCGGACGCGATGGCGAGGACAAGTAAAGTGTTGCGCAGCATGAATTGGATCTCCCGTTCTGGACGCTGAAAATATAGTTATTGAATTCGAATAGACATCTTCAGCGCGCAGTATCTAGGAGGCGGCCCCACCCGTCAATTGACGATCCCGCGCGTTGTTATTTTGGTGGGATGAACTGCGAAATGCTGCGATGAGCTGCATATGCATGGGACGAAACCAAGGGATGGGAGCCCGGGGCAAGGCCCCGGGATGGGAGCCCGGGCACTGCCCGGGATTCCGGGAACCGCCAGGGATGGAACCCGATCACCCGCCGAACAGGTGATAAACCAAAAACCCCATGCCGATGCCTGTGACGATCCCGCCACAGATTTCGACCAGGGTATGCCCCATGCGCTCGCGCAGCGCGATGTGGCCGGTCGTTTCGATGGCCAGGCGGTTGATCGCCGCGGCCTGGCGGCCCACGTGCTGGCGCAGGCTGTTGGCGTCGATCATGACGATGAAGGCGAGCGTGACGGCCACGCCGAAGGCCGGATGATCCATGCCCTCGCGCAGCGCGATCAGGGTCGCCATGCTGGTCACGACCGAACTATGGTTGCTGGGAAAACCACCATTCCCAACCAGGTTGAAGGCCCAACGCCGCTGGCGCGCGCTGTTGATCAGGAACTTGATCGGGCCGACGACCAGCCAGGTCAGGAAGGGGGTGAGGAAGTAAGCGTAGTCCATGGAATCCTAGTCAAGGGAGATGCGAGGTAGGTGCGAGGGTCGATGCATATGTCGGGCGGGATTATCGCAGAAGCAATGCTAAGTTGGCATATTTGTCGAGGCAGCCAAAGCGGCACCCATCGCGGCATTCGTTGACGCGTTCATCGCAGCATCGTCAAGACGGAAATCAAGCGCAGTAGATGGCGGCCTGCGCTGCGCCACCCCGCTTAAGCTACGGTTAAGATTGTTGAAACTGTGGCATTTCAACCAACGAATCGTATTTCAATACTCGACAAGGATTTTCACATGCGGCATTTCAGGATATCCATCATCGTCACGGTCGTGCTGATGATTCTGGCCGGCTGGTGGGGCTATGAACGCGGCGGCATGGCGGGCCTGGCGAGCGCCCTCTGGATCACGGCGGTGCTGGGCGTGCTCGAAGTCTCGCTCTCCTTCGACAACGCGGTCGTCAACGCCTCGGTGCTGCGCCACTGGAACGAATTCTGGCGCAAGCTCTTCCTGACGGTCGGCATCCTGGTCGCCGTGTTCGGCATGCGCCTGCTGTTCCCGCTGGTGATCGTCTCGGTCGCCACCGGCCTGGGCCTGATCGACGTCTGGAACATGGCGATCGAGACGCCGGACGAATACTCGCGCCACCTGACCGAGCACCATGCCGAGGTCTCGGCCTTCGGCGGCGCCTTCCTTATGCTCGTGTTCCTGAACTTCCTGTTCGACGACCAGAAGGAACTGCACTGGCTCGGCTGGATCGAGGAAAAGGTCGGCAAGTACGGGTCGGAAGGCCTGGCCACCCTGCTCACCCTGCTGGCCGTGTTCTTCGCGATGACCCTGATGCCCGAGGCGCGCAAGCTGCCGGTGCTGATCGCCGGCGTGACCGGCGTGCTGATCTATATCGCCGTGAACTGGATCAGCAGCCTGCTGGAAGAAGAGGAAGAAGACCCGACCATCGGCAAGATGATTTCCCAGGGCAGCATCGGCGGCTTCCTCTACCTGGAAGTGCTGGACGCCTCGTTCTCCTTCGACGGCGTGATCGGCGCCTTTGCGATTACCAACGACGTCGTCATCATCATGCTGGGCCTGGCGATCGGCGCCATGTTCGTGCGGTCGATGACGGTGTTCCTGGTCTACAAGGGTACGCTGCAGGAATTCGTCTACCTCGAGCACGGCGCGCACTACGCGATCGGCATCCTGGCTTTGATCATGTTCGCCAACGTCCACTACCACATCCCCGAATGGTTCACGGGCCTGTCGGGCCTGGCCTTCATCGTGGTCTCGCTGTGGTCCTCGGTGCGGCACCGCAAGCGCGCCGAGCTGGAAGCGTCGCCCGACAAGGCGGAGATCGCCTGAACGGCAGCGCCCCGGCGCCGCGCTTAAGCTGGACTTAAAGCGCGGCGCCGGCGCGTCCTGCCATTTTGACAATCGGGGCGCGCGTGGCAGAATGACGCCACCGCGCCGCCGAGCGCCTTCTTCCACCCTTCATTCCACCATCACTTCGACACCATGCCGAAAGCCCTGCCCCAACGCGCCATCGCCATCCTGCTGTCCCTCGTCGCCGCGCTCGTCGTCATCGGCGGCATTTATACCTGGTTCACGTTGACCTGGTCGTACTCCGAGGGCACCCGCGCCGGCTACCTGCAGAAGTTCTCGAAAAAGGGCTGGCTGTGCAAGACCTGGGAAGGCGAAATCCTGCTCTCGAGCATGCCGGGCGCGATTCCCGAGCGCTTCGCCTTTACCGTGCGCGACGACAGCCTGGTGCAAAAGCTGCAGTCGACCATGGGCCAGCGCGTTGAGATCAGCTACGAGCAGCACAAGGGCGTGCCGACCAGCTGCTTCGGCGAAACCGAATATTTCGTGAACAGCGTGAATACGGGGCCGGTGTCGCCGGTGTCGCCAAGCGACGCGCCGAAAACGGCGCAATGATATGTAGGCCGAATCAGATGTAGGGTGGACGGGTACCCCGTCCACGCATGGAATCGGCGCAAAACGATAGAACGCGGATAGAACGCGTGGACGGGAGACCCGTCCACGCTACATCATTCCCCGCCGTTCTTCCGCTGGTTCATGATCACCTCGGCCAGCCTGGCCGCCGCCTGCTGCGCCGACGGCTGCTTCTTGAGCCGGCCCAGCACTTCGCGGGTGATGTTTTCCGATGCGGTGCGCTGGCGCGCCTCGGCCTGGCGCTCGTTCATGGCGTCCTCGGTCGCCGCCAGCTCCACCGCCTGTTCCGACAGGCGCTTCGTTTCCAGTTCCAGCAATTCGCGCCGGGCGTCGGCCATCTGCTGGGTAGTGGCGGCGGTGCGGCGCTGCATCTCGGCGTGGGCCTGGGCGTGTTCCAGCAGCGCGCGCTGGGCGTCGCGCTTTTCGAGCGCCGCCTGCGCCGCGGCGCCTTCCGCCAGTTCCTGCTCACGCGCCAGGCGCGCCGCTTCTTCCTCGGCTTCCATGCGCACGCGCGCGGCCAGCGCCGCTTCCTGTTCGGAAGCCAGGCGCGCCGCCGCGGCGGCGTTCGCGCGCGTGTCGGATTCCAGCTGTTCCTGCTGCGCCGCCAGCTGCTGCTCGGCCAGCGCCAGCGCCTCGCGCCCGGCCGCGACGGCCTGGCGTTCCGCCTCCAGCGCCGCTTCGGTAGCCGCCAGGCGCGACTGTTCCAGCGCCGCGCGTTCAGCCTGCAGGCGCGCCAGTTCGGCTGCGGCATCGGCCTCGGCTTGCGCCGCCGCGGCCGCCGTTTCTTCCTGCGCGGCTTCCTCGAATACCTTGGCCGCTTCGATGCGCTGGGCTTCCAGCGCCGCCTGCCGGGCGTGCAGGACGCGCTCTTCGGCCTCGCCCTGCTCGCGCAGCAGCGTCGCCTGGGCCGCCTCGGCTGCGGCGCGCGCGCCGGCGGCTTCGGTCAAGGCGCGTTCGGCCTGCAGGCGTTCCTGCGCGTGAATAAGCGCGGCGTTCTCCGCCTCCACGCGGGTGCGCTCGGCGGCGGCCAGCGCTTCGGCTTCCTGCGCGCGGCGTTCGGCCAGCTCAGCGGCCTGCTGTTCCTGCTCCAGGGCTTCGGCGGCCAGCGCCAGTTCCGCCTCCTGGGCGGCATTGGTGCGGGCGCGGGCGTCGGCCGCCGCTTGCGCCTGGGCCACGCGCTCCTCGGCCAGCGCGCGCGCGCGCTCCTGTTCGCGGGCCTCGACTTCGGCCGCCAGCGCGGCCGCGCGGTCGGCCTCGGCGCGCCGGCGGGCGTGTTCCGCCGCCGCCGCTTCGGCCCCCACGCGCGCCTCGACTTCCAGGCCCGCCTCGTGTTCGGCTTCGGCGCGCGCCAGGGCCAGTTCGCGCAGCTTGCGGTCGGCCTCGATGCGCGCTTCGGTGGCGGCCGCGATGCGCGCCTCGGCTTCCCGCCGCGCTTCGGCGGTGGCCGCCGCGGTCTGTTCGAGACGCTCGCGGTGGATGGCGGCGTCGCGCAATTCCTTTTCCAGCTGCAGGCGCGCGCGCAGGGTGTCGGCGGCGACGCGGGTGGAATCGGCCTGGGACTGGGCGATCGATTCGCGCTCGTGTTCGACATGGGCCAGCGCACGCGCTTCTTCCAGGGCGCGCGCTTCGGCGGTGGCGCGGGCAAAGGCCGAGGCCAGCGCGACCTGGTCGGCGCGCTCGCGCTGCAGGGCCAGTTCCAGCGCCTCGGCTTCGACCTGCGCGAGTTTTTCGGCGGTCTGGCGCGCGGCCTTTTCGGCGCGCTCGCGTTCGCGCGCCAGCACGGCCACACGGGCGTCGGCGCTGGCGCTGTGCAGCACTTCCTCGCGCGCGGCCTGCACGGCGGCGACGCGTTCGGCCGCCTGGCGGCGTGCTTCCTCGGTTTGCAGCAATAAATCTTCGGCGGCGCGCGCGGCTTCCTGCGCCATCGCCGCTTCGGCTTCCATCTGCTCGGCGGCGCGGCGGCGCGCTTCGTCGGCCGCGCGCGCACGCGCTTCGACCGCCAGGCGCCCTTCGGTATCGGCCTGGACGCGCGCGCGTAGCTCGGCGGTCTCGATGCGCATCGCTTCCAGGCGCTCGCTCGATGCCTGGGCGGCGGCGCGCAGGGTTTCCAGGCGGTCGCGATTGAGTTCGATGACTTCTTCCGAAGCCTGGGCATTGGCCAGGGCCGCGGCGGCGGCGGCGCCGTCGAGGGCGGCGCGCTCCTCGGCCAGCGAACGCGCGCGCGCCTCGGCGTGGGCGCGCGTCTCGGCGGCCACGTTCGCCTTGGCCTCGGCTTCCACACGCGCGATGGCTTCCTTGATCGCCATCTTCTCGACCGCGCCACGGTCGGCCGGCGCAGCCGCCGATGCGGCCGGCGCCGCTTTTGAAGCAGGCAGGTCGATGGTGAAGTAGGTATCGTCGTGTGGTACTGGTTCCATGGTCGTTCTCGGGTTGGTGCAGGCGCTAGGCGGATGCTAAGTTCGCTGACTCATTATCAACGAAACCCGACAATCATGGCACGCCGAACTGCGCGATGAAATCCGCGCAATTCGAGGCTTAAGGATGAGCTCAAATTCAGCTGAGCTCAAATTCGGATGAGCTCAACTGTGGATGAACTCACACCGGCCACAGGGGCGGCTCGTCCATCAGGGCGATCTGCTCGCGCAGCTCGAGAATCCGATCCTGCCAGTAGCGCTGCGTGTTAAACCAGGGAAAGGCCGCCGGAAAGGCCGGATCGTCCCAGCGCATCGCCAGCCAGCCCGCATAATGGATCAGGCGCAGGGTGCGCAGCGCCTCGACCAGGTACAACTGGCGCGGATCGAAATCGCAGAAGTCCTCGTAGCCGGCCAGCACGTCGCCCATCTGGCGCACCATCTCGTGGCGCTCGCCCGAGAGCAGCATCCACAGATCCTGGATGGCCGGGCCCATGCGGCTGTCGTCGAAGTCGACGAAATGGGGGCCGTCGCCCGTCCACAGCACGTTGCCGCCGTGGCAGTCGCCGTGCAGGCGCAAGGAGGGCAAGGCGCCCGCGCGTTCGTAGCAGCGGGCGACGCCCGCCAGGGCCTGCTCGACCACGCTGGCCCAGGTCGCGCGCAGCTCGTGCGGGACGAAATCGTGCCGGCGCAGGTAGTCGAAGGGTTCGCGCCCGAAGGTCTGCGGATTGAGTTCGGGCCGCAGCGCATACGGTTTGACGGCACCGACGGCATGGATGCGGCCGATGAAGCGGCCCATCCATTCGAGGGTATCGGGGTCGCCCAGTTCCGGCGCGCGCCCGCCGCGGCGCGGGAAGACGGCAAAGCGGAAGCCGTCGAAGCTGTGCAGGGTGCTGCCGCCGATCTCCAGCGCCGGCACCACCGGGATCTCGTGCGCGACGAGCTCGGCGACGAAGGCGTGTTCTTCCAGGATGGCGGCGTCGCTCCAGCGCTCGGGCCGGTAGAACTTGACGACCACCGGCTCGCCTTCGTCGCGCCCGACCTGGTAGACCCGGTTCTCGTAGCTGTTCAGGGCCAGCAGGCGGCCGTCGCCGTACACGCCTACACTGTCGACGGCGTCGAGCACGTGCTGCGGATCGAGCCGCGAGAACGGGTGCGCCGCGGTTTTTTCGGAAGAAATAGACTCGTTATGCATAACACCATTGTACGGCGCGACGCGTTATTTCGTACGCTTCACACCGTCCAGGCGTTAAACTGGCGGACTTCACGAATCGAACGCCCCATTTTTAAGAGCACACCATGCAACTCGAACAGCCCCTCAGCGAAAAAGAATTCGACGAACTCGACCAGTTCCTCCTCTCCGAGCGCAGCCCGGAAGACGCGATGACGATGGACACCCTGCACGGCTACCTGACCGCGATCGCGATCGGCCCGGAAACCATCATGCCGGCCGAATGGCTGCCGCGTGTGTGGGGCCAGGACGGCACCGCCGCGCCCACCTGGAAAAACGCCAAGGAAGAAGAACGCATCCTCAACCTGATCATGCGCTTCATGAACGAAGTGCTGATCACCTTCGAGGTCGCGCCAAAGGAGTTCGAGCCGCTCTACTGCGAGCACGAGCACAATGGCCAGACCCTGATCGACGCCGAGGCCTGGTGCTGGGGCTTCTGGGAAGGGATGGAACTGCGTCCGGGCTCGTGGGAGCCGATCTGGGAGTCCGATGTCGCCGAACTGATGCGTCCCCTCTACCTGCTGGGCGCCGACGAGATCGAGGAAGAAGAGCTGCCGCTGGTCGAAGACCCCGTCAAGGCACACCAGCTGGCCCTCGAGATCGAGGCCAACCTGCCGGCCATCTACCGCTACTGGCTGCCGCTGCGCAAGGCCGCGGTGGAGACCGTGCGCCACGAGACCCCGAAGGTCGGACGCAACGACGACTGCCCTTGCGGCAGCGGCAAGAAGTTCAAGAAGTGCTGCGGCGCAGAGCAGGCCTGAGCACTGCCGACCTGAGCACGGTCACATAAGGGGGGCGCGTCCTCGCCACCGCCCCCTCCCGGCATATTTTCCTTGCGGCCCCGCGCTGCGATCCATGCTTGGTCGAACGCCGCAGTGTCATGCAAACGTAGACAAACATGTCTACTCCAGGTATGGTCGGCAGCATCGCCATTCAAGGAAACCTCGATGCGCCACGCCGCACGCACCTGGAGTCTGGGACTGTTCATGTCGGCCATGCTGGCCGCGCCCGCCCTGGCCGATTCGCGCAGCTTCCTGCCCTGCACCGGCCCGCGCGATCCCCTGCCCTGCCTGCTCGAAGGCGCCGAGCCGGATCGCTCCCGGCTCCCCGCAGCCGGCCCGGCGGCCTGGGTCAGCGGCGATCGTCTGGTGATTTCCTGGGTGGGCGAGGCCGACGAGGTGCGGGTGGTCGGAAACATCCAGTTCCCGGGGCCGCTGCCGCAGGTGGCGCCGGGTCTGTTCCAGGCCGTACTGCAGTACCCGCAAGCGCAGCGCACGCGCATCCAGCTGCGCTTTGCCGTGACGCGCAGCGGCGACACCGAAGTCACGAAGACGCCGACCGAACTGGCCGGCCTTGAAGCGTTCGCGCTCCTGCGCGATGGCGACATCGCGCCGCGGATGCAGGATTTCGGCGCCGGCCTGCCGCGGGCGCGGGTCTGGCTGCCGCCCGGCTACCGGGCCGGCGTGCGCTACCCCATCCTCTATCTCGCCGACGGCGGCATGATGATTCCCGGCGCCTGGCTGACCGAGCCGATCCGCCGGGGGGAACTGGCGCCGCTGATCGTGGTCGGGGTGGAGTACGCAGCGGCGGGCCAGGAAGAGCGCGACACCCGCAGCCTCACCTACCTTGGCGCGCCCGGCGGCGGGCCGGCGCCCGCCTTCCTGGCGCACGAGCGCTTCCTGCTCGATACCGTCATCCCGATGGTCGAGAAGACGTATGGTGCGCCGCCCGAACGGCGGCTGCGGGCGATCGGCGGCGCTTCGAATGGCGGCGTGTGGACGGCATCGATGGCCCTGCGCAATCCCGGCTTGTTCGGCACCGCCTTCGTGATGTCGCCCGGCGTGCGCCCGTACCAGCATGGCGCAGCGCGCTCCTCAGTGCGCTTTTACGTGTCCGCGGGCGACCTGGAACCGGCGTTCCGCTGGGCCGCGGGCTGCCTGGCCGGCGACATCGTCGCGCGCGGCGGCGTCGCCAGCTTCGCCACCTACCCGTCCGGCCACGACTTCTGGATGTGGGGACGCGTCCTGCTCACCAACGCGCGCGACTGGCTGGCGCCACGACAAATGCCGGCCGTTCCCGCGGCGCTGCCGGCAGCGAACTGCGCGACGCCGCGCCGCTGACTCCCTGCCGCTTAGCCGGCGCTCTGCAGGCCCTTCGCCGATTCGATGGCGTCGATCACGCAGCGATACAAGCCATGCAGGGAGGCCAGCTCGTCGTCGCTCATGAAGCCGATCAGGAACTGCTTCTGGATCGTGCGCCTGATCTTGCCCGGCTTGCCCACCAGGTCGTTGTAGCGCTCGACGAGACGGGCACGGCGCATGGCGTCCTGCGGCGCCGCAGGCGCGAATGCGGGCGGGATAGGCGGCATCTCGAAATATTTGTCGGACATGATGATGGTGCTGGACGGTCGCTCGGGATCGATTGCTGCTGGCGCGCGGTAGAAATCAGCCCAGTGCCAGCTGCCGCACGGGCGCGGCCAGCGTCTGCGCCACATCGCCGGGCAATGGACGGACATGGCCGTCCGCGCTGTCGAGTTTGAACGTACTGACCAGGCGCGCCAGCGCGGCCGCCTGCTCCTCCAGCGCGCCCGCGGCGGCGGCCGCTTCTTCCACCAGCGCGGCGTTCTGCTGAGTGACGTCGTCCATCTGCGTGATCGCGGCATTGACCTGCTCGATTCCCAGGGTCTGCTCGGCGCTCGCGCTGGCGATCTCGGACATGATGCCGGTGACGCGCGCGATGCCCTGGACGATTTCCTGCATGGTGGAGCCGGCCTCCTCGACGAGCTGGCCGCCGGTTTCCACCTGGCTGACCGAGTCGGTGATCAGGCTGCGGATCTCCTTGGCCGCGGCTGCGGAGCGCTGCGCCAGATTCCGCACTTCCGACGCAACGACGGCAAAGCCACGGCCCTGCTCGCCCGCGCGGGCCGCCTCGACCGCGGCATTGAGCGCCAGGATGTTGGTCTGGAAGGCGATCCCGTCGATCACGCCGATGATGTCGGCGATCCGCTGCGACGCGGCGTTGATCGACGCCATCGTGCCGACCACCCGGGAGACGACCTCGCCACCGCGCGTTGCGATGTGCGAGGCGTTCTGCGCCAGCATATTTGCCTCGCGTGCATTGTCGGCGTTCTGGCGCACCGTACTGGTCAGCTCTTCCATCGAGGACGCGGTTTCTTCCAGCGAACTGGCCTGCTGTTCGGTACGGGCCGACAGATCGAGGTTGCCGGCGGCGATCTGCTGGGACGCGGTCACGATGGTATCGGTGCCGGCGCGCACTTCGGACACGGTTTTCAGCAGGCTTTCGTTCATGCTTTTCAGCGCGGACAGCAGCACGCCGACTTCATCCTTCGACGCCACCTGGATCTCAGTACTCAGGTCGCCGGACGCGACCTTCTGGGCCAGCCCAACGGCCCGGGCCAGCGGACGGGTAATGCTGCGGGTGAGCAGCACACCCAGTCCCACGCCGCAAGCCAGCGCGAACAGCCCGAGCCCCAGAAGGAAAGTGCGCGAACCTGCGTGCACCGCGTCGATGCGTGCATTCGCCGCCTGGAACAGACTGTCCTGGTATGCGACGACCTGGTCGACCGAGGCAAGGTATTTTTTCAGTTCGGGCAGCAGTGTCGCGGCGACGGCTGCCTTGAACGCATCGTCCGCGCCGCCTTCCGCCTTGCGCTTGAACAGGTCGTTGCGCACCGTGCTGTACACCTTGCGCTGCGCCGCAACGGCACGCAGGTTCGCCTTGCCCTGTTCACTCGAGACCAGGCCTTCGAGTTCTTCCTGCAGCTTGCTGACCTGGGCGCTAACTGCTTTCATTTCGCCGTCGAGAACCTGCTCTTGCGCCGGGTCGGTGCTGTTCGCCTTTGCCAGGGTGCGCACGCTGTTCGTTGCGATGCCCTCGCGCCAGGCGGCGGCAAGCTTGGCCTTGTGATTGGCTTCCACCATCGCCGTCTTCGCCTCGGCAATGCGGTCGAGCTGGCTCAGGGCGCCGAACAACACGACGCCGAGCAGGACGAGGAGGATGGCGAAGGCGCTGGTGAGACGCGTACCGATCTTGAAATTCGAAAGCTTCATGGTGTGGTCAACCGTTCTGAATAAGCAGGGGCTATATGCAGACCAGAACCGGACACACATAGCAGACGCTTTTGAGAGTAACGCTAATACATTGCGCTTCCTCAACTAAATCGATAAAAACGATCAAATCATAGTGAAGCTTGTAAGAAAAAGTGGCTGTGCTGCAACGGTTTGATATCAAGGAAATATGCTTTCCCAGGATGCCGACGCGTTTCCCCACGAGGTCAAACTTGTCGAAAAAATTTACACTAAGAATATTTAAATTCCCCTATGCATTGCTAAGTTACTGATTGATAACAAAATTTACATGTTGGCATAAAACGTGCTTATACGAAACTGTCATTAACCAAACAATAATTTCCACATGAAATTCACCAACATTCTCGCCGCCTTCGCCTTAGTTGCTTCGGGCACTGCCAACGCCACCATCGTCACCGCCCAAGACGACTTCAATACTGCCGCCAGCGGCTGGAAGGACGGTTGGACGATCTTCATGCCGACCGACGGCAAAGCTGCTCCCGCGTCGATCGCCAACGGCGCCCTGGTCTTCACCGGCAATCATAACAACGCGGCAGTGCGCACGCTGGCGCAAACGATGGTGTCGGACATCTTCGTCAGCTTTACCGTGCAGTACGACGGCGCCTCGCTCGAAGGCAACGACTTTCTTGGCTTATGGTTCGGCAACAGCAAGAGCACGGCTTCCCTGGCCGACACGGATCACACCAAGGGCCCAAGCATCGGTCTGAAGGCCAACTGCGGTGACACCAACGTCAACACAAGCTGCACCACCGACCTGTTCGTACGCACCAGCGGCAGCGCTGGCCCCTTCCTGCCGGGCAGCAACCTCCAGAAAGGCCGTAGCTACGAAGTGTCCGGTCACCTGTACAAGTCCAACGACAAGGCCGGCAGCAGCTATGACCGCTTCGAAGCCTGGTTCAAGGACATGGAAACCAAACAAGTCTCTTCCGTGTTCAAGACCACGGGTGCGACCGGCCTGAGCGCCGTCGATACCCTGGGCTTCCGTTCGGCGAACATCGATAAGAACCTGGTCGTCTCGATCGACTCCCTGCGCGTCTCGGAAGTGCCGGAGCCGGGCAGCCTGGCACTGATGGGCCTGGCGCTGGCCGGATTCGCCGCCGCGCGCCGCCGCCAGCGCGGCTGACCAGCTTCGCAGCAACAAGCCTGGCAGCGGCCAGGCTTGCACATAACAGGGAGTCCCGAACATGAGCAAGATCATCAAGGCGATGCTGGGCGTCTGCCTGGCCGCTGCCGGCGGTGCCGCATCGGCCGTGCCCTTCTACGTCACCCACGCGTCGCTCGACCCGCAGTCGGGTTATGGCGATGAGTTCTGCGAGAGCACCCTGATTTGCGGGCCGTCGAAGCTGGATGTGGAATTCTCGACCAGCAACTTCAGTGCCAAGGCATTCAGCCTGGCGAAGGTGGGCGACAAGTACAGCTTTACCGTCGGCCGCGTCAAGTTCCAGGAAGACGATGCCTGGGGCCTGTTCACGACCTACGGCATCACCGGCAAGGAGCTCGACAATCTCGGCGTGTCGCTCGACCTGCGCTTCGCCATGCCGGGTGCCGCCGTGAACACGGTCAAGGCGACCGGCACTGCCTACCTCGGCAAGATCGGCGATAGCGCAGTGGACTACAAGCTGAGCTGGGATCCGCTGACCTACGGCTTCGGCCAGGGCGGCAGCTACACCATCTCGCTCAACACCCTGTCCTTCACCGACACCAGCTCGTCCTGGCGCGACCTGACGGCAACCGTGACGCTGAAGACGAACGAAGTACCGGAACCGGGCAGCCTGGCCTTGCTGGGCCTGGGCATGCTGGGAGTCGGCGTCATGCGCCGCAAGGCGAAGTAAGACCGCCGCCCTGGCGGCATCGAGGCCCGCGGTGCTTCGGCCCGCGGGCTTTGTCGTTTACGCTGCCACCACGGCCAGCGCGGGCGGCACAGGCTGTGCATCGGCCGCGCCGCGCGTCGCTGCGGAAGGCGCGTCGAAGTCGTAGCCGCCGGCCTCGTGGATCTCCCAGGCGCCATCGCCCAGCAGGTGCAGCACGTGAGTGTGGTGGCGCAGCACGGCGGCGCGGTGCGCGATGCTGATCAGGGTGGTGCCGCCGGCGCGCAGGCGCGCGTAGAGCGAGGCTTCGTTGGCGCTGTCGAGCGCACTGGTCGCTTCGTCGAGGATGACGACGCCGGGCCGGTGCACCAGCACGCGGCCGAAGGCGAGGCGCTGCTGTTCGCCGACCGACAGCAGCTTTTCCCAGTCCTGCACGGCGTCCAGCCCGCCCACGCGCTCGGCCAGGCGCGGCAGGTGCACCTGTTCCAGGATCTCTAGCAGCTCCTCGTCGCCGAGACTCGAAGTCGCGCTCGGGTAGATCAGCTGGCTGCGCAGGGTGCCCGGCTGCAGGTAGGGCTGTTGCGGCAGGAAGAAGCATTCGTCCAGGGGCGGATGCTGGATCGTGCCGCTGCCCCGGTCCCACAATCCCGCGATCGCACGCAGCAGCGAGCTCTTGCCGCAGCCGCTGTCGCCGGTGATCAGGAGCGCGTCGCCCGGCCGCAGCACCAGGTTCAGCTCCTTGATCAGCACGCGTTCGGACTGCGGCGGATGCAGGGTCAGCCCTTCCAGCGCGAGGTGGGCGCCGGGACGCAGGGCGATGCGCGCCGGGTTCTCGTTCGCATCGGGATCGGACGCCAGGTCGGGCAGCACCAGCCGCGACAAGGTCTGCAGGCGGTCGATGCCGGCCACGAAGCGGCTCAGGCTCTCGAAGTTATCGACGATCACGCCCACGGCGCCGAGCACGGCGGTGAACGCCCCGGCCGCCTGGATCGCGCGCCCCACTTCCAACTGGCCCGAGAGCACGCCGTCGGCCAGGATCACGCCCGGCAGCACCAGGGTCAGCTGGCTGAAGGCGCGCTGGAACAGGTTCAGCGAGCGCTGCTTCCTGATCAGCCGCGCGAAATTCTGGAACACCTCCTCGAACTTGCTGTCGATATGGGCGCGTTCCTGCGCCTCGCCGCGGTAGAAGGCGATCGATTCGGCGTTTTCGCGCAGGCGCATCAGGCTGAAGCGGAAATCCGCCTCGCGCCGCAGCTGCCAGAAATTCAGCCGGATCAGCGGCGTGCCGAACACGTACAGCGCGATCACGGTGCCGACGACGGCATATGCGACCAGCACGCCCACCAGCAGGTGGGAGATCGACCACAGCACGGCGCTGAAGGCGACCAGCTGCATGAGCGAACCGAGAAAAATCAGCAGGAAGTGGATCGAGCGGCCGGTGAAGGTGTTAACGTCCTCGCTGATGCGCTGGTCGGGGTTGTCGATCCCGCTGTCGGCGCCGAGCGCATAGTATTTGCGCCCCTTCAGGTAGCCGTCCAGGAAGCGCCCCGTCAGCCAGCGCCGCCACTGGTTGGCGAAAAGGTCGCGCATGTAGTAATAGAAGGCGTACACCGGCACCGCGAAAGCCAGCACGTACAGGCAGGCCCGCACCGATGTCCAGAAGCGGTCGCGGTCCTTGCCCGCCAGCGCCGAGGTCATCTCGCCGGCCTGGTCGTTGAGCATGACGGCCAGCTTGGTCTCGACCAGCATCAGCACGATCAGGAGCAGCAGCAGCGACCACGCTTTCTTCTTCTGGTCGCCCAGCCAGTAGGGTTTGGCCACGTGAAGGAACTGCTTCCAGGCGGCGAGGGACAAGGGGGCGGCCCGGGGTTTCTCTTCGGGTTCCGCCGGATTGTCATTCGGTGCTGCGTCGGTGGTGGCGGAGGTCGGCATGGTGGTTCCTGAGTGCTTTGTTACCTCCCAGAATATGACCGTGCACGTGTTCGTTCAGTGCGGAAACATACATAGCGCCGCCGTTCGCAACAGCGGCTAGGCTGCGCTCTCCAGGCGCTCCTCGCACAGCGCCGCCAGCAGATCCGACTGGCTCACCAGGCCGACCATGGCGCCCTCGGCGTCGATGATCGCCACCTGGTGATAGCCCTTCTCGCTCAGCAGCGGCACCAGCCGCGCCAGCGGCGCGTCGGTCGCCAGGGCGACCACGCGCTGCTGCATCGCGTCCTGCACGCGCGGCCCGGCGCCCGGCACCAGCGCGCGCAGGCGCGCACCCCAGCCGACCTGGCGCAGGATGTCTTCCTGGGCCAGCACACCGCGCAGGCGGCGCGTTTCGTCCAGCACCGGCAGCGACTGCAGGCGATGGCGCAGCAGCAATTCGCGCGCATGGGCGAGCGAGTCGCGCGGCGCGACGAACACGATCCGGGTCGACATCAGTTCGCCGCAGGTGCGCTCCTTGAAATGGCGGTGCAGCGCCAGCTGGCGCGCGTCGTCGACAATCGCCAGCAAGTCGTCGCGGCTCACGTCCAGCACTTCGCCGTAGCGGCTCAGTGCCGCTTCCAGGTCGTCCTCGGTGATGCCCAGGCGCGCGGCCGGCGTCGGGTCGCCGGTGCCGTGCACGTTGCGGTCGGCCGCGTGCTGGGCATGCGGATAGCGGCGCCCGGTCAGGTTGTTGTAAAGGATGGCGGCGAGGACGATCAGGGTCGAGTTCAGCGCCACCGGGCTGAGGGCGAACAGCCAGCCGGCCTGCTGCACCGCCTGCCCGCCCAGCACGGCGGTGAGCGCGACGGCGCCGCCCGGCGGATGCAGGCAGCGCAGCGCGAACATGGCGGCGATCGCCAGGCAGCCGGCCAGGGGCGCGGCCAGCAGCGCGTCGGGAATAAAACTCGCGCAGGCCACGCCGATCAGGGCCGAGACCGTATTCCCGCCCACCACCGACCAGGGCTGGGCCAGGGGGCTGGCCGGCACGCAAAACAGCAGCACGGCCGAAGCGCCCATCGGCGCGATCAGCCAGGAGGCCAGGCCGGGCGCCAGCACGTGGGTGAGCAGCGCCGTGACGAACAGGCCGACACAGGCGCCGATGGCCGCGCGGACACGTTCGGGAAGGCGGGCGGGGAAAGGCTCGGGCAGGAAGCCGTGCAGCCATTGGCGGAATGTTGCGCGCATAACACTTTGTGAAGCAAAGAGTGCAATTACACCACAAGCATGTTTCGCCTGCAGGACGCCAGCCTGGCGCTGCCGACACACGCCGTCTCACATCGTCAAATTCGGCAAATGCGCGTTCGCGCACGGACGACCGGCCTTCCTTCTGCGAGCCTGTACGGGCGATCACGGGTGGCGCACCGCGCCGCGTGATGTCAAATTCGATAAAAAGGAGTTCCCGATGAAAAAAGCCCTGCCCCTCACGCTGCTTGCCGGCGCCGCCCTCCTCCTCGCCGCCGGCGCGCGCGCACAGCCGCCCAAGGCCGAACCGCACATGCAGAAGGTGCTCGATGCCCACGCGGCCTTGAACCCGAAGCCGATCGAGACCCTGACGCCGGAAGAAGCACGCAAGCAGCCCACGCCGGCCGACGCCGTCAAGAAAGTCCTCACCGATATGAAGCGATCCACCGCGCCGGAGCCGGGCGTGACGGTCAAGACGATGACGGTCGGCAGCGGCGACGCCAGCTTCCCGGTGCACATCTATACCCCCGAAGGGAAGGGCCCTTTCCCGGTGATGGTGTATTACCACGGCGGCGGCTTCGTGATCGCCGACACGAAAGTCTATGACGCCAGCCCGCGCGCGCTGGCGAAGATGGCGAACGCGATCATGGTGTCGGTCGACTACCGGCGCGCCCCGGAACACCCCTTCCCCGCCGCGCCGAACGATGCCTTCGCCGCCTACCAGTGGACGATCGAGCATGCGCGCGAATTCAACGGCGACCCGATGCGCGTCGCGGTCGGCGGCGAGAGCGCGGGCGGCAACCTGGCGACCGTGGTGTCGATGATGGCGCGCGACAAGAACGTCGCCCTGCCCGTGCACCAGCTGCTGGTGTATCCGGTGGTGAACGACGACATGAACACGCCTTCGTACCGCAAGAATGCCGAGGCCAAGCCGCTCAACAAGGCCATGATGGGCTGGTTCTTCAAGCACTACGGAGGCGACCCGAAGAATCCCTATGCGCTGCCGATGAAGGCCGCGTCCCTGAAAGGCCTGCCGCCGGCGACCATCGTCGCGGCCGAGATCGATCCGCTGCTGTCCGAAGGCAAGGCCTATGCGGATCGGCTGAAGAAGGATGGCGTCGCCGTGGAGTACAGGGAGTACAAGGGCGTGGCGCACGAGTTCTTCGGTATGGGCGCGGTGGTGCCGAAGGCGAAGGAAGCGGAGCAGTTCGCGGCCGACGCCTTGAAGAAGGCGTTCGCGGCGAAATAAGCAGGAGCGGCCGCATGGCGCCGCCGCCCTGCGGCCGGCCGCACAAGGGTGGAGCCGGAACCCCACGGCCGGCTCGGCCTTGATGTACGATATCCAACCCTGCCATTTCGACCACAACATCTTCACGGAGACCCCATGAAACGCACCGCCCTGTCCCTGCTCCTGGCCGCCTTTGCCGCCGCCCCGTCGTTTGCCGCCGCGCCGATGGCGAAAACGCCGGCGCCCGGCTATTTCCGCATGATGCTGGGCGACTTCGAGGTGACGCCGCTGTCGGACGGCACGGTCGACCTGCCGGTCGACAAGCTGCTGACGCAAAAGGCCGACAAGACGAACGCAGCGCTGGCCAAGGCGCACCTGAAGGCGCCGCTGGAAACCTCGGACAATGCCTTCCTGATCAACACCGGCAGCAAGCTGATCCTGATCGACACCGGCGCCGGCGTGCTGTTCGGGCCGACGCTGGGCAAGCTCCTGGCCAACATGAAGGCGGCCGGCTACAGCGCGGAACAGGTCGACGAGGTCTACCTGACCCACATGCACAGCGACCACCTGGGCGGCCTGCTGGTGCAGTCGAAGATGGCCTTCCCGAACGCGACCGTGCGTGCGGCGAAAAAGGAAGCCGACCACTGGCTGAGCCAGGCGAACATGGACAAGGCGCCGGAAGACGGCAAGGGCACGTTCAAGAACGCGATGGCCGCGCTCGACCCGTATGTGAAAGCCGGCAAGTTCAAAACTTTCGAGGGCGACGTCGAGGTCTCGCCCGGCATCCGCGCCCAGGGCGGGCACGGCCACACGCCGGGCCACACCACCTTCGTGGTGGAGAGCCGCGGCCAGAAGATGGTCGCGATCGGCGACCTGATCCACGTGGGCGCGGTGCAGTTCGAGGATCCGGCGGTGACGATCGGCTTCGACGGCGACCAGAAGGCGGCCGCCGCCGCCCGTAAAAAGCTGTTCGACGCGGCTGCCAAGGATGGCGCGCTGATCGGCGGCGCCCATCTGCAGTTCCCGGGCCTGGGCTACCTGCGCACCGAGGGCAAGGGCTACCGCTGGATCCCGGTCAACTACACCCAGATGCGCTAAGGTGGCGAGGCGTCAGGCGCGGCGCCGTTCGGATGCGCCGCCGCGGCGCACCTGCGCCAGCAGGGCATCAAGCGCCTCGATCTCGACCGGCTTGACCAGGTGATGGTTGAAGCCGGCCGCGAGCGCCGTGCGCCGATCCTGCTCCTGGCCGTAGCCGGAGACGGCGATCAGTATGCAATGCGCCGTTTCCGGCTGGGCGCGCAGGCGCCGCGCCAGTTCGTTGCCGTCGATGTCGGGCAGGCCGATGTCGAGCAGGCAGGCGTCCAGCCGGGCGCCGCGCGCCAGCTCCAGCGCGCGCAGCGATTCGTGTTCGATGAAGACTTCGTGGCCGGCCGTTTCCAGCAGCAGCGCCAGCGTCGTGGCGGCGTCGACGTTGTCGTCGACCACCAGCAGGCGCAGGCCGTCGGCGGGCCGCGCTTCCCCGATCGGCTGCGCGGCGCCAGGTGCGAGCACCGACGCCAGCGGCAGCGTCACGGTGAAGGTCGAGCCCAGCCCCAGCCCCGGACTGGCGCAAGTGACGGTGCCGCCATGGAGCTCGACCAGGTTGCGCACCAGCGCCAGGCCCAGGCCGAGGCCGCCCTGGGAACGATCCGAGCTGCGCTTGGCCTGGGTGAACAGGTCGAAGGCGCGTTCGGTCAGTTCGCGTTCCATGCCGATGCCCTCGTCGCGCACCACCAGCACCAGCTTGCCGTCCACGGCCTGGGCGCCAACCTCGATCGCGCGGTCCTCGGGCGTGTACTTGACGGCATTGCCGAGCAAATTCGACATCACCTGCACCAGGCGCGCGCGGTCGCCCTCGACCACCAGCGGCACGCTCGGGTAGTGCAGCGCCAGGCGCTGGCGCCGCGCCGCCAGTTGCGGGCGTACCTGCTCGATGGCTTCGTCGACGATGCCGCGCACGTCGAGCGGCACGCGTTCGAGTTCGATCAGGCCGCGCGTCACGCGCGAGACGTCGAGCAGGTCGTCGACCAGGCGCGTCATGTGGCGCACCTGGCGCCCGATGATGGCGCTGCTCTGGCGCACCCGGGTTTCGTTGAGCGAACCCATGTCGAGCAGCATGGCCGCCGCGCTGATCGGCGCCAGGGGATTACGCAGCTCGTGGGCCAGCATCGCCAGGAACTCGTCCTTGCGCTGGTCGGCTTCCCTGAGCTTTTCCTCGGCGCGCTTGCGGTCGGTGATCTCGCGGAAAAAGATGGCGACGCCGCCGTCCTGGGTCGGATAGGCGCGGATCTCGTTCCAGCCCTCGCGCCCGTCGATCGGGTTCAGGGGATGCTCGACGGTGCCGGCGACGCGCTCGTTCATGGCCCGGTGCAGCATCGCGCCGGCCTCCGTGCCCTCGACCTCGGGAAACAGTTCCCAGTGACTGCGGCCGATGACCTGGTCGGCCGTCAACCTGCAGATGCGCAGGCCTTCGGCATTCATCTCCAGCATCGTCCAGTTGCGGTCGGCCAGGCCGAAGCCTTCGCCGATGGTGTCGAAGATGTAGCGGCTACGGTCGCGCTCGGCGCGCAGCTCGGCCTGGGCGCGCGCCGTCTCCAGCGCGCCCCAGGTGCGCTCGGCCGTTTCGCGCGTGAAGCGCACGTCGGCATCGAGCCAGTGATACGGCGCGGCGCGGTTCAGGCTGAGGAAACCGGCCAGGCGCCCGCCGCGCATCAGGGGCACGGTTAGCACCGCGGCCGCCCCTTCTGCACGGAAGATCGTGCGGCAGTCGACGAAGCGCGGATCGCTGTCGATATCGCCGGCGACCAGCGTTTCGCCCGCGCGCGTGAGCGCGGCGATGGTCGGGCCGAAGCCATCGAGCGGATACACCTGGCGCGACAATTCCTGGGCGCCGCCGGCGTTCCACTGGTGGCGCACGGTAAAGGCACGGCCGGCGTCGTCCACCTCGGCATAGGTCACGCGGCTCAGGCCCAGTTCTTCAGCCAGCAGGGCGCTGGCCGTGGCCAGCACCTCGTCGGGAGAGCCGAGTGGACGCAGGGCATTGGACAATCTGAGTTCGATCGCGGCGCGGCGCTCGGACTGCACCCGGCTGGTGGTCTCGATGACGGTGCAGTACATGCCGGCCACCGCGCCCGTCCCGTCGTGCAGCGGCGAATACGAGAAGGTGAAATAGCCCTGCTCCGGAAAACCCTGGCGCACGACCGTCAGCGGCAGGTCTTCGTGGAAGGCCGACTTGTTCGACAGCGCCTGGTCGATGATCGGCACCAGCTCGCTCCAGATTTCGGCCCAGATTTCCCGGAAGGGCTGGGCCAGCGCGGCCGGATGCTTGGCGCCGAGAATGACGGCGTAGGCGTCGTTGTAGAAGAAGCGTAGATCCGGCCCCCAGGCCACGAACATCGGAAAGGACGAATTGAGCGCCATGCGCACGGCGGTCGCCAGCTCGGCCGGCCAGGTGTCGGGATGGCCCAGCGGACAGCTGCGCCAGTCATGCGCCGCGAACAAGGCGCGAACACCGCGCAGGGGTTGGGAGGGGTCGGTGGGGAGGAATCCAGGCATGTGCGGATTGTCCCACAGTTCATCGGCGTTCCCGAGCACGAATTGCTCGGGAACACTGCCGATTGTCGTTTTTACAGCGTGTGCATCACAGCTTGCGGGTTAAAGCTTGATGAAGTGCTCGCGGTAGTATTTGAGCTCTTCGACCGACTCGATGATGTCCGCCAGCGCCGTGTGCTTCTGATGCTTCTTGAAGCCCGAGGCCAGTTCCGGCTTCCAGCGGCGGCACAATTCTTTCAGGGTCGACACATCCAGATTACGGTAGTGGAAGAAGGCTTCCAGCTTCGGCATGCCGCGCGCCATGAAGCGGCGATCCTGGCAGATCGTGTTGCCGCACATCGGCGACTTGTTCGCCGGAACGAAATTCTTGAGGAAGGCGATCAGGGCGACTTCGGCATCGGCTTCGGTCACGGTCGAGGCGCGCACGCGGTCGATCAGGCCGGACTTGCCATGGGTGCCCTTGTTCCAGTTGTCCATCTTGTCCAGGGTTTCGTCGGACTGGTGGATGGCGAACACGGGGCCTTCGGCCAGCACGTTCAGGTGCATGTCGGTGACGACGACGGCGATTTCGATGATACGGTCGGTATCCGGATCGAGGCCGGTCATTTCCATGTCGACCCAGACCAGGTTCATCTCGTTGGGACGCTGGGCGGTGGATGCTGGGCTAGCCGGGACTGCGGAATCGGTTGGGTGTGACATAATTCTCTCTTTGCCTAATCAATCCTGCATTTTCTCACAGGCACGGAATGTCTTCACTCGCGTTTTCGGTTTTGTTCGTCGTCTTCTTCCTGCTCACGCTGGGCTTGCGCTTCTGGCTGGCCAACCGCCAGATCCGCCACGTACTGCGCCGCCGCGACGCCGTGCCCACCGAGTTCGCGTCCAAGGTGTCGCTCGAGACCCACCAGAAGGCAGCCGACTACACGGTGGCGAAAACCCGCTTCGGCATTGCAGCCCTGCTCTGGAGCGGCCTCGTCCTGGTCGGCTTCACCCTGCTCGGCGGCCTGCAGGCCATCTCGAACGCGCTGCTGCACCTCGCCGGCCCGGGAATGCTACATCAGATCGCGCTGATCGCCGCGTTCGCAATCGTCTCAGGCCTGCTCGACCTGCCCTTCGAGTACTACCGCCAGTTCGTGCTGGAAGAGCGCTTCGGCTTCAACAAGATGAGCGTCAAGCTGTGGATGGCCGACATGGTGAAAGGAACGCTGGTCGGCGCCGCCATCGGCCTGCCGCTGCTGTGGGTGGTGCTGACCCTGATGGCCTCGGCCGGTTCGCTATGGTGGTTCTGGACCTGGCTGGTGTGGAGCGGTTTCCAGCTCCTGATGATGGTGCTCTACCCGAGCGTCATCGCGCCGCTCTTCAACAAGTTCACGCCGCTGTCCGACGAAAGCCTCAAGTCGCGCATCGAAGGCCTGATGGCCCGTGTAGGCTTCGCATCCAAAGGCCTGTTCGTGATGGACGGCAGCCGCCGCAGCGCGCACGGCAACGCGTATTTTTCCGGCTTCGGCGCGGCCAAGCGCATCGTCTTTTTCGACACCCTGATCGAGCGCCTGGCGCCGCACGAGATCGAAGCGGTGCTGGCCCACGAACTCGGCCACTTCAAGCTGCGCCACATCGTCAAGCGCATCGTCGTCATGTTCGCGCTGTCGCTGGCCTTCCTCGCGCTGCTGGGCTACCTGAAGGAACAAAGCTGGTTCTACACCGGCCTGGGCGTCATGCCCATGCTGGGGGCGCCGAACGACGCCATGGCCCTGCTGCTGTTCATGCTGGTGCTGCCGATCTTTACCTTCGTCCTCGGGCCGCTCAGCGCCATCAGCTCGCGCAAGCACGAGTTCGAGGCCGATGCCTTCGCGGCAAAGCACAGCGATGCGAGCCACCTGGTCTCGGCCCTGGTCAAGATGTACGAGGACAATGCCTCGACGCTGACGCCCGATCCGCTGCACTCGGCCTTCTACGATTCGCACCCGCCGGCCTCGGTGCGCATCGCCCACCTGAACGGAGCGGCGGCGTGAGCCTGCTCGACCAGCACTGCACCCACGGCGCGCCGGCCCTGGACGCGCCCGAGCTGGCCACCCTGCTCGCCCAGCTGCCGCAGTGGCGGCTCGACGGCAATCGCATCGTGCGCAACTACGAATTTACGAACTACCACGAGACCATCGCCTTCGTGACCGCGCTGGCGGCGATGATCCACCTCGAGGATCACCATCCGGAAATGCTGGTGCGCTACCGCCACTGCAGCGTCGCCTGGACGACGCACTCGGCCGGCAACGTGGTCTCCATGAACGACATCCTCTGCGCTGCGAAAGCCGACGCACTCTACGACGAACGGACACGCGCATGAACGCAAAAACGAGCCTGACCGGCACCATCATCGCGGCGCACGGGCGCCACTACCTGGCCGACGTGAACGGCGAAAAATTCCAGTGCGTCACGCGCGGCAAGAAGACGAACGTCGCCGTCGGCGATGTGGTGCACCTGAAGCAGACCTCGAACGACCAGGCCGTGATCGAAGAGATCGCCGAGCGCCAGACCCTGCTCTACCGCTCGGATCAATACAAATCGAAGCTGCTGGCGGCGAACATCTCGCGCCTGTTCATCGTGATCGCCACCGAGCCCGGCTTCGCCGACGACCTCGTCTCGCGCTCGCTGGTGGCGGCGGAAGCGGCCGGCATCGAGGCTCACCTCATCCTCAACAAGACCGACGTCGAAGAGCTGCTGCCGCGCGCGCGCGAACGGGCCGGCGTCTATGCGGCGCTCGGCTATCCGGTGCACGAGGTCTCGGCGCGCGCCAATCCGGAGCATGCACTGGAAGTACTGCGCCCGCTCCTGGCGGGCCAGTCCTCGATCTTCATCGGCCAGTCGGGCATGGGCAAGTCCTCGCTCATCAACTTGCTAATTCCGGATGCCGACATCGCCGTGCGCGAAATCTCCGCTGCGCTCGACACCGGCAAGCACACCACGACCTTCACGCGCCTGTACTGGCTGCAAGGAGAGGGTGAAGGCGCTGCGATCATCGATTCGCCGGGCTTCCAGGAATTCGGCCTGTACCACCTGTCCGAGGGCATGCTGGAGCGCGCCTTCGTCGAATTCAAGCCCTATCTCGGCGGCTGCAAGTACTACAACTGCCGCCACCTGGCCGAGCCGCAGTGCGCGGTGCTGACGGCCCTCGCCGAAGGCAAGATCGCCAAGCACCGCCACGAGCTGTACGGCCAGCTGCTGCACGAGTCGGCGCAGACGCTGTATTGATGGGGTCGATAACCCGGCACGCGTTATGAATACGGTGCATAACGCGGCCGTCCGGTAGCGCTTTCCCTAGCGTCAAGCGAAACCCCTTATAATCAAGTGGATAACGTCCACCTCGAGTCACTATGCCAGGCACCAACCCGATCAAGCACTTCCTGCAATTCTCCGATTTCTCGCTCGACGAATTCGAATACGTGATCGAGCGCGCCCGGGTCATCAAGCGCAAGTTCAAAGCCTACGAGGTCTACCACCCGCTGGTCGACCGTACCCTGGTGATGGTCTTCGAGAAGAGCTCGACGCGCACGCGCCTGTCGTTCGAAGCCGGCATGCACCAGCTGGGCGGCGCGGCGATCTACCTGAACACGCGCGACAGCCAGCTCGGGCGCGGCGAACCGGTCGAGGATGCGGGCCAGGTGATGAGCCGCATGTGCGACATCATCATGGTGCGCACCTTCGGCCAGGACATCATCGAGCGCTTCGCGGCACACTCGCGCGTCCCGGTCATCAACGGTCTCACCAACGAACACCACCCGTGCCAGGTGCTGGCCGACATCTTCACCTTTTACGAGCACCGCGGCCCGATCGCCGGCAAGACGGTGGCCTGGATCGGCGACGCCAACAACATGCTGTATTCCTGGCTGCAGGCGGCCGAAGTGTTCGGCTTCCACCTGAACATCTCGACGCCGCAGGGCTACGAGCTCGACCCGGCCCTGGTCTCGACCACGCGCTATACGCGTTTCGAAAACCCGTCGGATGCCTGCGAAGGCGCGCACCTGGTCAGCACCGACGTCTGGACGAGCATGGGCTTTGAAAAGGAAAACGCCCAGCGCCTGCAGGACTTCGACGGTTTCATCGTCGATGCCGCCAAGATGGCGCGCGCCACTCCCGATGCGATCTTCATGCATTGCCTGCCCGCGCACCGCGGCGAGGAAGTCGCGGCCGAAGTCATCGACGGCCCGCAATCGGTGGTCTGGGACGAGGCGGAAAACCGCCTGCACGTGCAGAAGGCCCTGATCGAATACCTGCTGCTCGGCCGCATCGAGGATGCGCAGTGAAAGGCGAATCATGATCGACCATACCGGCGTCATCGTTGCCGACGTGGCCCGCAGCCGCAGCTTCTATGCGGCCGCGCTGGCGCCGATCGGCTATGCCGTGCTGGCCGAGATTCCGGCCGCCGTCACCGGCAGCACCGACGTGATCGGCTTCGGCGAGGCGCCGAAGCCGGACTTCTGGATTTCCGGCGCCACCGCCGCGCGCCCGGTGAACCACCCGCCGCTGCACGTGGCTTTCCGCGTGGGCGACCGTGCCCAGGTCGACGCCTTCTACCATGCGGCCATCGCTGCCGGCGGCCGCGACAACGGCGCGCCGGGCCCGCGCCCGCATTACCACCCGAACTACTATGGCGCTTTCGTGCTCGACCCGGACGGGCACAATATCGAAGCCGTGTGCCACGAAGCAGCCTAGACCGGGCAACACCCGGCGCGTGAAACCTTTTATATCGATTAACCCACCACCAACCCTTTGTTTGATCGTCGGCGCCTTGTTGTCAGAGCGCGTCGGCTGACCACTTCAATCCCACCTCCCTCCACACTGGAACCTCCATGAGCGACATCAAAAAAGTAGTTCTCGCCTACTCCGGCGGCCTCGACACCTCCGTCATCCTGAAATGGCTGCAAGACAATTACGGCTGCGAGATCGTCACCTTCACCGCCGACCTCGGCCAGGGCGAAGAACTCGAGCCGGCCCGCGCCAAGGCCATCAAGTTCGGCATCAAGCCGGAAAACATCTACATCGACGACGTGCGCGAGGAATTCACGCGCGACTTCGTGTTCCCGATGTTCCGCGCGAACACCGTCTACGAAGGCGAATACCTGCTCGGCACCTCGATCGCGCGTCCGCTGATCGCCAAGCGCCTGATCGAGATCGCCAACGAGACGGGCGCCGACGCCGTCTCGCACGGCGCCACCGGCAAGGGCAACGACCAGGTGCGCTTCGAACTGGGCGCCTATGCCCTGAAACCGGACGTCAAGATCATCGCGCCGTGGCGCGAATGGGATCTGCTGTCGCGCGAGAAGCTGCTGAAGTACGCGGAAGACGCCGGCATCGCGGTCGACATGAAGCACAAGAACGGCGGTGCGCCCTACTCGATGGACGCCAACCTGCTGCACATCTCCTTCGAAGGCCGCCACCTGGAGAACCCGAGCGCGGAAGCCGAGGAATCGATGTGGCGCTGGACGGTGAGCCCGGAAGCGGCCCCGAACGAAGCGGAATACGTCGACATCGAATACGAGCGCGGCGACATCGTCGCCCTCAACGGCAAGCGCATGAGCCCGGCCGAAGTGCTGACCGAACTGAACCGTCTGGGCGGCAAGCACGGCATCGGCCGCCTCGATCTGGTGGAAAACCGCTACGTCGGCATGAAGTCGCGCGGCTGCTACGAAACCCCGGGCGGCACCATCATGCTGCGCGCCCACCGCGCGATCGAATCGATCACGCTGGATCGCGAAGTGGCGCACCTGAAGGACGACCTGATGCCGCGCTACGCTTCGCTGATCTATAACGGCTACTGGTGGGCGCCGGAACGCGTCGCGCTGCAGACCCTGATCGACCACACCCAGCAGACGGTGAACGGCTGGGTGCGCGTGAAGCTCTACAAGGGCAATGTGATCGTGGTGTCGCGCGACTCGAAGACCGATTCGCTGTTCGACATGAACATCGCGACCTTCGACGAGGACGGCGGCGCCTACAACCAGGCCGACGCCGGCGGCTTCATCAAGCTGAACGCGCTGCGCATGCGCATCGCGGCCAAGGCACGGGCAAAACGCGGCCAATAAGCTGGTCGGAGCATCGCCAAAGCCGCCTGCGGGCGGCTTTTTCGTTGGCACGCAGCGTCGTCCGGCAAGGAAACCCGGCATTAATTGTTGCAGCCATCAATTGTATTTACTAAACTGGCACGAACTTACCCAAGCTGCATCACAAGGCAAGGGTATGCGTAAGTTCGCGCGGATGTCCCGTTGGGCCAGCCGCCGCGTGGCTGCATAGCGACGAGGAGACAGCGTGAACGACTCTTTTGCAGGCGGCGTGCGGGAACGGCGTAGCGATCCCGTGCTCGGCGCGCTGGTCGACGTGGCCATCGCCTACCGAGACAACCTCGGCGTCGGGGTCGCCGCCGCCTTCATGCGCGAAACGCGGGTGCCGGACGCGGTGGCGCAGCGCGTGCTCGACCGTACGGCTTACCAGCGCACCCAGGTACCGCGGCGGCGCCTGCCGCGGCCCGAGGGTTCGCCGTCCGGCGGCTTCTCATGATGCCCAGCCTTCAGACGCTGCGCAGATCCGCCACCGGTTCGCTTCCGAAATCCTCGGCCAGCAGATAGTCGACCAGCTTGCGCGCGCATTCGGCCGGCGCGGCCAGCGCCCCTTCCTGCTTGAGCTGCACGAAGCGCTCCTTCATCGGGAAATGCGATTCCGGCGTGGCGCGGATCTCGGCCTGCATCCCGGTGTCGATCACGCCGGGCGCCAGGCTGCAGCAGCGCACACCGCAGTTGCCATCCTGGTCGCCATCCTGCAGCACCGCTTCGGCATGGCGATCCAGCGCGGCCTTGGTGGCGCAGTAGACGCTCCAGCCGGGATAGGCATTCCTTCCCGCCCCGCTCGACACGTGCAGGATGCGGCGCTCGCCGCGGCTGGCCTGCACCACGCTTGCCGCCAGCACCAGCGGCGCGGCCACGTTCAGCGTGACGGCGCGCAGCGCGGCCAGTGGATCCTGTTCCTGCAGCGGGCCGACCGGGCTGACGACGCCGGCATTGTTCACCAGCAGGGTCGCACCCTCATCGCGCAGCCAGTCGGCCAGCGTGGGGCCTGACACGAACGCCGCAAGAGCGGCGCTGTCGGACAGGTCGACCTCGACCTCGGTGAGCAGTGCCGACGGCGCGGCGGCGCTGCGGCCGCGCGCCAGGCCCAGCACGGGCACGCCCCGTTCGATCAGTTCGGCGGCGATGGCGGCGCCCAGTCCCTTGGTGTGGCCGGTGACGATGGCTTTCATGTTCTTGTTCTCCTGAGTTGAACGTCGAGCATAGCGCAAGGCGGGCGCTGCTGCAGACCGTTGTAACTCAACACTGAATGTATGCAAAATGCAACAAATTGCGGATTGCTGGGGTAGAATGAAGCGCCCTCTTCTATTGCACCAATCCGATGCCCTTTGCCACCGCCTTTGCGTCTTCGAACAGTCCTTGCCGCGTCCTGCTGGTCGGCGCGCCGCCCTTTGCCGGCGCCTTGCGCGGAATGCTGGCGGACGAGGCCGGCATCGAGCTGGTGCTGCTCGACGCCGCCCAGGCCCTGGAGCAGGCGCCGCCGCTGCGCCCGACGGTGCTGGTGCGCGCCCTCGGCGGCCGCGAGGACTGCAGCGAATTCCTCCGCGCCTGCCGCGCCAGTCCGGCGCTGGCCCATCTGCCGCTGCTGGTGCTGGCGCCGCATGCCGAGGGCGCCGGGCGCGAGGCGGCCTTTGACGCCGGCGCCAGCGATTATCTCGGCGAACTACCGACCCGCACCGAATTGCTGGCGCGCCTGCGCTACCACGCGTTCGCCAGCGGAATACTGCTCGAACGCGAGGACGCCCTGCGCCGCCTGAACGAGACCCAGGCGCTGCTGGCGTGCGCCCACGGCGAACTCGACCGCATGGCCGGGATGGACAGCCTGACCGGCATCCCGAACCGGCACCGCTTCGACCAGGTGGCGCTGGGCGAATGGCAGCGCGCACGGCGCAACGGCCTGCCGCTCTCGCTGCTGGTGTGCGACGTCGACAGCTTCGGCTATTTCAATCACCGCCTCGGACGCGAGGCTGGCGACCTGTGCCTGCGCAGGATGGCGGGCGTGCTGACCGGGCAATTGAAACGCCCGTCGGATCTGGCCGCGCGCTACGACGGCAAGCAGTTCGCGATCCTGCTGCCGGACACGGGCCTCGACGGCGCCGTGCAGGTGGCCGAATCCTGCCGCACGGCGCTCGAGCGCCTGGCCCTGTCGCATCCGGCGCCGGAGCGGCGCATCGTGACGATGTCGGTCGGCGTGGCCTCGACGGTGCCGTCGGAAGACAGCGTCTTCGACGCCGTGCTGGCGCGTGCCGGCGAAGCGGTGCAGGCGGCGAAGTCGCGCGGGCGTAACCGGGTGGCGGCGTTCCGGGCCTGACGGAGGCCCTTGCCGCCGTTCCGATGCCCGCGCCTGCGTGGGCATGCCCACCCTACTTTTATACGAACACCGGTTCCGGCTCCAGCTCGACCCCGAAGCGCTCGCGCACGTCCTGCTGGATCGCGCGCGCCAGCGCCTGCAACTCGGCGCCGGTCGCGCCGCCATTATTCACCAACACCAGCGCCTGCTTCGGGTAGACGCCGGCCGCGCCCATATTCTTCCCTTTCCAGCCGCACTGGTCGATCAGCCAGCCGGCGGCCAGCTTTTCGCTGCCGTCCGGCTGCGCGTGGTGCACCAGTTGCGGGAAGCGCGCCAGCAGCGCGCGGCATTGCTCGCCCGGCACCACCGGATTCTTGAAGAAGCTGCCCGCATTGCCGATCTCGCGCGGATCGGGCAGCTTGCGGCGCCGGATCGCGATTACGGTGTCGCTCACCTGGCGCGGCGTCGGGGCGGCGATGCCGGCGGCCAAGACCGCCTGCGCCAGCTCGGCGTAGCGCAGGTTCGGCTGCCAGGCGCGCGGCAGGGCGAAGGTGACGTCGAGCACGACCAGATTGGCGCCGTCCGCGTGCTTGAAGACGCTGTCGCGGTAGCCGAAGCGGCACTCAGGCGCGGCCATGGTGCGCACGGCGCCGTTCGCCAGGTCGAACACGCTCAAGGAATGGAACACATCCTTGATCTCCAGCCCGTAGGCCCCGATGTTCTGGATCGGCGCCGCGCCCACGGTGCCGGGAATCAGGGACAGGTTTTCCAGTCCGCCCAGGCCCTGCCCCAGCGTGTAGTCGACGAAGTCATGCCAGTTTTCGCCGGCGCCGGCGCGCACCAGGACATTGCCGCCCTCTTCGCCGACAATTGCGCGCCCCCCGATGGCCATGTGCAGCACCAGGGCCTCGACGTCGCGCGTGAGCAGGACGTTGCTGCCGCCGCCGAGCACAAAGCGCGGCACGCCAGCGAGCCTGGCATCGGTTCCCAGTGCGGCCAGGTCTGCCGCGCCGGTGACGCGCAGGTAGTGGCAAGCGCGCGCGGCGAGGCCGAAGGTGTTGAAGGCTTGCAGGGAAACGTCGTGTTCGATCGTGAGCGCGTTGGACATGGATTTCGGGTAAT
This sequence comes from Massilia sp. Leaf139, assembly GCF_001424165.1. Classification (GTDB taxonomy): domain Bacteria; phylum Pseudomonadota; class Gammaproteobacteria; order Burkholderiales; family Burkholderiaceae_D; genus Telluria. Next base: position 115,196 of record NZ_LMOJ01000022.1, on the reverse strand, counting down.
GGGCAGGACAGAAACCGGACGATTATAGAGCTAATTCGGAGGCAAGCCCGGCGCCGGCGGCGAAAACGGTCGTTCTATTCCAGCTTGTCCGTTAAAATACTGCCACTTATAAATGTGCAAGCCAAAGGAAACCGCCATGCCATCGTTTGACGTGGTCTGCGAAGCAGACATGGTCGAAGTGAAGAACGCCGTCGAGCAATCGAACAAGGAAATCACCACCCGCTTCGACTTCAAGGGCAGCTCGGCCAAGGTCGAGCAAAAGGAAAAGGAACTGACCCTGTTCGCCGATTCCGATTTCCAGCTGAGCCAGGTGAAGGATGTGCTGGTCAACAAAATGACCAAGCGTAAGGTCGACGTGCGCTTCCTCGACGAGGAAAAGATCGAGAAGATCGGCGGCGACAAGGTCAAGCAGCTGATCAAGGTGCGCAACGGCATCGAGACCGAGGACGCCAAGAAGATCACCAAGGCGATCAAGGAAAGCAAGATGAAGGTGCAGGCCAGCATCCAGGGCGAAACCGTGCGCGTCACCGGCGCCAAGCGCGACGACCTGCAGGCGGCGATGGCCCTGCTGCGCAAGGACATCCAGGATCTGCCGCTGGCGTTCAACAACTTCCGCGATTAGCAGACACGGGGTGCCCAGCCTGGGCGATGCCCTGGTTCGCCCTCCCTGCATATCGCCGCACGCCTCGCGCTACCCACTTTTTGCTTCGGGTAGAATTGAGGCTGGACAAACTCGCTCGCATGGCCCGGCCTCTTGAGCAAGAGCAACTAGGTAGTCTAAGGATAGCAATGAAACGTGTTGATGATTTCCGCCTGCGTCTGGGCAACAAGGAATACGTGCCCATCATGATCGGCGGAATGGGCGTGGACATTTCGACCTCCGAGCTCGCGCTGGAAGCGGCGCGCCTGGGCGGCATCGGCCACATCTCGGACGCGATGGTGCAGGACGTCTCGGATCGCAAGTTCGACACCACCTTCGTCAAGGACAAGACCAAGCTCTACAAGTTCAACATCAACAACATGGACAAGGCCGTGGTGCAGTTCGACCTCGAGCGCCTGGCCGAAGCGACCCGCCTGCACGTGGGCGCGACCATGGCGGCGAAAAAGGGCGACGGCCTGATTTTCGTGAACTGCATGGAAAAGCTGACCATGAACGCGCCCAAGGAAACCCTGCGCACGCGCCTGTCCTCGGCGCTGGACGCGGGCATCGACGGCATCACCATGTCGGCCGGCCTGCACCTCGGTTCCTTCGAGCTGATCAAGGATCACCCGCGCTTCCGTGAAGCCAAGCTCGGCATCATCGTGTCCTCGGTGCGCGCTCTGCAGCTGTTCCTGCGCAAGGTATCGAAGCTGAACCGTCCGCCCGATTTCATCATCGTCGAGGGCCCGCTGGCCGGCGGCCACCTGGGCTTCGGCTTCGATTGGAAGAACTACGACCTGCACACGATCATCGACGAGATCCTCGCCTACATGCGCGCGGAAAACATCGACATCCCGTTGATCGCAGCCGGCGGCGTGTTCACCGGTTCGGACGCGGTGGCCTTCCTGGAAAAAGGCGTGGGCGGCGTGCAGGTGGCGACCCGCTTCACCGTGACCCACGAATGCGGCATGCCTGACAGCGTCAAGCAGGAATACTTCCGCGCCAGCGAGGAAGACATCATCGTCAACGGCATCTCGCCGACCGGCTACCCGATGCGCATGCTCAAGAGCACGCCGGCGATCGGTTCCGGCATCCGTCCCGGCTGCGAATCCTACGGCTACCTGCTGGACGCCACCGGCAACTGCGCCTACATCAATTCGTACAACCGCGAAGTGCTGGCCAACCCGGACGTCAAGAACCCGCCGGTGATGGACAAGACCTGCCTGTGCACGCACATGCGCAACTACAATTGCTGGACTTGCGGCCACTACACCTATCGCCTGAAGGACACGACGCACAAGCTGGCCAATGGCGATTACCAGATCCTGAGCGCCGAGCACGTGTTCAAGGATTACCAGTTCAGCGTCGACAACCAGGTCGCCCTGCCGGAAAAGCAGGAAAGCGCGGCGGCCTGACTCCCGCCCCGTTCGCAAAAAGCCACGCTCAGCCGTGGCTTTTTGTTTTGGAACAACCGCGACAAGAGTTCGGGAACGGGTGTAGATTGGACGAGTCCAACTGAGGATGCCACCCAAAGAAAGGCGCCCAGCATGACCATGCCCGTCCCGACCGCGACTGCCGCCTTCCTCCTCGATGCGGGCGGCATCGTCATGAGCTGGAACAACGCCTGCGAAAAGCTGCTCGGCTTCCCGGCCGGCGAGATCATCGGGCATGCGCTTGGCACCCTGCTGGTCGGCACGGCGCCCGAGGATCGCGGCGAGCGCTGGCGCGGCCTGACCGAGGATCGCGGCCACACCAATCGGGTGCTTCTGCGCCACGCCGACGGCAGCACGGTAAAGGCGGAACTGTCGCTCACGCCGCAGACGGGTGCGGACGGCACGACGCATTTCTGGGTCGCCGCCATCGACAACGTCCATACCGACGCCACGCCGGACTCGGTGCTGGTGGGCCGCACGCCGCTGGCGGCCATCGTCGACTTCCTGCCCGGCACGATCTACGCGATCAACCGCGACGGCCGTTTCGTGCTCTGGAACCGTAACCACGAACGCATCACCGGACTGGCGCCCGAGGAAATAGTGGCCACCACCCCGCTCGAACTGTTCGACCTGCAGACACGGCCCTTGATCGCCGAGAGCATCCGCCGCGTGTTCGAGCAAGGCGAGGAAGTCACGGTCGAGGCCGACGTCATCGGGCGCAGCGGCCGCGAGACGCCGATGCTGCTGTGCGGCGCCCGCGTCGCCTGCAACGGCAACCAGTACCTGTTCGGCATGGGGATCGACATCAGCAAGCGGCGCCGCCAGGAAAGCATGTTGCGCCTGCGCGAACGCGCCCTGCACGCGGCCAGCAACGGCATCGTCATCACCGGCATCGACGGGCGCGACTGCCCGATCGAATACGTGAATCCGGCCTTCGAGCGCATCACCGGCTACAGCGCTGACGAGGTCGTCGGACGCGACTCGCGCTTCATGGCCGCGCCTGGCATGGATGTAAACGAGCGCCAGCAAATCCACGAGGCCATCCTCGCCCACCGGCCAGTCAACGTGGTGTTTCGCAACATGCGCAAGAACGGCGACCTGTTCTGGAACGACCTTTCCATCACGCCCGTGCAGGACGAGCATGGGCAGACCACCCATTTCATCGGCGTCATCATGGACGTCACCGCCAGCAAGCAGCGCACCGCCCACCTCGAGCACGAGGTCAACCACGACCCGCTGACCGGCCTGGCCAACCGCAACCTGCTCTGGGATCGGCTCGAGCAGGCGCTGCACATGGCGCAGCGCCAGAAGTCGCTGGTCGGCATCCTGCTGATCGACCTGAACAACTTCAAGAGCATCAACGACACCCATGGGCACGAGGCCGGCGACGTGGTGCTGAAGGTGGTCGCGCGGCGCCTGCTGGCCTCGGTGCGCGACTGTGATACGGTGGCGCGCCTGTCGGGCGACGAGTTCGTGCTGGTGCTGGTCAACCAGCCCTCGCTGCGCTACACGCTGCGCATGATCGAGCGCCTGCGCCAGGGGCTCACCCAGCCGGTGTCCTTCATGCACAAGGAAATCGAAGTCGGCGCCAGCCTCGGCGTCGCCGTCTATCCGCACGACGGCCTCACCTCGGTCGACCTGGTGCGCTCGGCCGACGTCGCCATGTACCACGCCAAGGCGACGGGCCGCAACGAAATCTATTTCTTCTCGAACGACATGAAGTCGACCACCGAAGCGCGCCAGCGACTCGACGCCAGCATGTCGCATGCGATCGAGCGGGGAGAATTGTTCATGCTCTACCAGCCCTGCATCGATGCGCGCAGCGGCAAGGTCACCAGTTTCGAAGCCCTGCTGCGCTGGCGCCATCCGGAGCACGGCGTACTGCTGCCCTCGGGCTTCCTGGCCGAGGCCGAGGAAAACGGCCGCATCGTCGAGTTCGGCGCCTGGGTGCTCGACCAGGCCTGCGCCTTCCTGCGCGACCTGAAAAACCTGGGCATCACCGACGTGCCGGTGACGGTCAACGTCTCGGCGCGCGAATACGGCCAGCACGATTTCGTCGCCAACATCGCCACGCGCCTGGTGGCCTACGGCCTGACGCCGGGCAGCCTGCAGATCGAGCTGCGCGAGGAAACCGTGAACCGCAACCCGGGCCAGGTGCGCGACCTGGCCACGCAATTGCATCAGCTCGGCCTGACCCTGTCGATTGACGAATTCGGCCAGGGCATGACCGACCTCGCCTTCCTGCGCGAGCTGGCTGTCGGCCAGCTGAAGCTGTCGAAGGACGCCGTGCACGCGATCGCCGCCGACGAACCCGAGGGCGACGGCAGCACCATGGCGCGCACCCTGATCGATATCGGGCACAACCTCAAGATGCCGGTCATTGGCGAAGCCGTGGAGACGCGGGCGCAGCGGGAGTTTCTGACCGCGCATGGGTGCGAGGCGCTGCAGGGGGTGCTGCTCAGCGAGCCGATGACGCTGGAGGCGGCGCGGGAGCTGGTGCGGGATAGGGTATCGGCGTAGGCCTGTCGCCTGGGGCGCTAGCGGTGTGCGTGCTTTGTACGCGGGCATGCCCGCCCTACGGGACGCGTCGGCCAACCAACATTCGCTGACGCATGCGTAGGGTGGCATGCCCACGTTAAATTCAGAACATGGTTAGCAGGACAGGCAACAGCCCCACCTTGCTCGCACGCCGCTTTTATCCCTCGGTCGTAATCCGTTGAATCAAGGCCCCCAGCACATCCTCCGCCATCGCATTGTCCACCTGGCAGGTACCCGCATTCTCATGCCCGCCGCCGCCGTATTCCAGCATCAGCGCGCCGATGTTCGTTTTCGATGTCCGGTTCAGGATCGACTTCCCGGTCGCAAACACCGTGTTCTGGTTCTTCAAGCCCCACAGCACGTGGATCGAGATATTGGTCTCGGGGAAGAGCGCATAGATGATGAAGCGGTTACCGGCGTAGATCGTGGCTTCCTCGCGCAGGTCGAGGACGACCAGGTTGCGGTGCACGCGGGCGCAGCGGCGGATCTGTTCCTTGCACAGGTTACTGTGCTCGAAATACAGCTTCGTGCGTTCCTGCACGTCCGGCAGCGCCATGATGGCGTCGATCGAATGGTGGCGGCAGGCGTCGATGAGTTCCATCATCAGCTGGTAGTTCGAAATGCGGAAATCGCGGAAACGTCCCAGGCCGGTGCGCGCGTCCATCAGGAAATTCAGCAGGTTCCAGCCCGCGGGTTCCAGCACTTCCTCGCGCGAGAAACGGGCGCTGTCGCCCTTGTCGACGGCCGCCATCATGTCGCGCCAGGCCACCGGGAACACCTTTTCGCCGCCGTAGTAGTCCCACACCACGCGCGCCGCCGAGGGCGCCTCGGGCTGGATCACGTGATTTTCGCGCATGCCGCTGTTGCGGATGGTTTCCGACAAGTGGTGATCAAAAGCGAGGTGGGCGCCCGCCACGTAGGGCAGATTGGTCGTGATGTCGCGGTTCGTGATGGCGATTTTCCCGTCCTGCATGTCCTTCGGGTGGACGAACAGGATGTCGTCGATCAGATCCAGGTGCTTGAGCAGTACGGCGCACACCAGTCCATCGAAATCGCTGCGGGTAACGAGGCGGAACTGTTTGGGAACGGCAGACATCGGCGGATCCTTTCGTCGAGAAAAGCGTGGGGATGTTTTTTATCATACCGCGCAAAGTTTCCCGCCGTCAGTGTCGTTTGCGAGGTTTTTGTGGCAACCCTTGGGCGGGCACAAGCGCTTCCAGCGGGGGCTTTTGCAGTCCACGCCCCGCATCGTGCAGGCTGTCGCAAAGCGGGGGCGCCAAGCCCGGCGCCGGGGTAAAGTTGCAACATTCCAACAGACCGGATGCCGTCGGATGCCATTTGGACAAGACAATCCGGCACCCGGCAGCGGGGACGCGGTACACTCGCTGCGCCTACGAATCGAATGACAAGACACGACATGCAAGCGCGCAGCTCCACCCACCATTATTTTTCCGGCCTCCTGTCGTCGCTCTACCGCGCCTTCGACGCCGTCGCTACCTGGGTGACCCAGCTGTCGTGGTGGAAGTTCTTCCTGTTCGCGGCGCTGACCCTGATCGCCGGCGCCATCCTCCAGGAGGAACTGTTTTCCGACGGCGAAGTCGAGATCGCCGCCGCCGAGCGCGCCGCGCGCCGCGACCAGACCAGCATCGTGATCGACGACAGCGGCATCCGCTTCAATCCGCGCAACAAGCCGAAACCTGGCAGTCCGGAATCCCCGGCCACCCCGCCCCATCCTCCCTTGCCGCCCGAAGCGCCGCCTGCCACCGCTCCGGATCTGGCCTTGCCCAAGGGCGCCAATCCGGGCAGCGACGCCGTCCACATCGAATTGCCGCCGCAGATCGCCGAGGAATTGTCGGTAGCGATCGAAGGCGCGGTCGACGATGCGGCCGAAGCGAAAGTGTCGCGTTATCACAAGCAGGCCTCGACCTGGTTCAACAGCTTCGTCTGGCTGCTGGTACTGGCGCTGTTCGGCACCAAGGCCCTGATGGGCGGCAAGAAGCGCGCCGAGCAGCAGACCCAGAGCGCGAACGCCGCCGCCGAACGCGAGTCGATGCAGCGCCAGCTGTCGGAAGCGAAGATGCAGATGATGCAGGCCCAGGTCGAGCCGCACTTCCTGTTCAACACGCTGGCCTCGGTCGAGCACCTGATCGAGACCAATCCGCCGCGCGCCTCGGCCATGCAGCGCAGCCTGATCCTCTACCTGCGCGCCGTGCTGCCGCAGATGCGCGACAACACCCTGGTGACCAATCTCGGGCGCGAGGTCGACATGGTGACGGCCTACCTCGACCTGCTCAAGATGCGCATGGAAGAGCGCCTGACGGTCGACATGCACATCCCCGAGAACCTGCGCAGCGCGGCCTTCCCGCCGATGATGCTGCAGTCGATGGTCGAGAATGCGATCAAGCACGGCCTCGAATGCAAGCCCGAGGGCGGCACCCTGAAAATCGTCGCCGACGTCGCCGACGACAAGCTGCGCGTCACCGTCACCGACGACGGCGTCGGTTTCGGCGTGGTGCCCAGCACCGGCACGGGCCTGGGCCTGCCGACCATCCGCGAGCGCCTGCGCCTGCTGCATGGCGACGGCGGCCAGCTGCACATTGCCGCCAACAGCCCGAGCGGCGTGATCGCGATGGTCGAAGTGCCTTACCGGGTGTCGCGCTGATGCCGCAGCGGGCGCCATTTCCGGCCTTGCCCCCGCGGCCGTTTCATTGAATAATTGTCACTTCCTATTTCCGCCAGGACTACCGCCATGCCGACCGCGATTATTGCCGACGACGAAAGACTGATGCGTGACCAGCTGCGCATGCGCCTGGAACAGGTGTGGCCGGAATTGCAGATCGTGGGCGAGGCCAAGAATGGCGAGGAAGCGGTCGAGCTGGTCGGCGAGCACAAGCCGGACTTCACTTTCCTCGACATCCGCATGCCCGGTAAAACCGGCATCGAAGCGGCGCGCGACATCGGCGAGCGCAGCCAGATCGTGTTCGTCACCGCCTACGACCAGTACGCGGTCGAGGCCTTCGAACGCGGCGCCGTCGATTACGTGCTGAAGCCTTCCGAACCCGAGCGCCTGAAGGTGACGGTCGAGCGCCTGAAGGCGCGCCTGGGCAAGCCGGGCGCCGTGGTCAACGACAGCGTCACCGCGATGCTGTCGCAACTGGCCGAGAAGATCGCCGCGCCCAAGCCGAAGCACCTGCAATGGATCCAGGCCAGCATCGGCCAGGATCTGCGCATGATTCCGGTCGAGGAGATCCTGTTCTTCCGCTCCGACGAAAAATACACCTGCGTGCAGACGGCGAGCTTCGAAGCACTGATCAGGAAGCCCGTGCGCGACCTGGCCGACGAACTCGACCCGGCCCTGTTCTGGCAGATCCACCGCGCGACACTGGTGAACGTGAACGCCATCGAAGGCGTCACGCGCGACATCCGCGGGCGCCACCTGGTGCTGGTCAAAGGCCGGCCGGAGAAGCTGGAAGTGAGCCGGAGTTTCTTGCATCTGTTTAAGCAGATGTAAGACTGATTGGGGCGCCGTGGAAACACGACACCTCCTCAAACCGTTGACAGCTGTGTAACGTAGGGTGGGCTCTCGAGCCCACCCTACAAAACTGGATCCCCGGCCCTGCTTGTGCCTGCTCAACCGTAGTCCCCCCTGCCCGCCGTATCGTAGCGTTTGGTTCGCGACGCGAACCCTAGCGCAGGCATACATCCACATGAAACCACAGCGCAGTAGGCGCCCGCGCGGGCGTGGTCTGGCGATGCTCGCGCTCGGCTTCCTCGGCGGGCGCCTGCTGGGCGGCGCCAACGGCAACGGCGCGGCCGACGCGCCGGCCCACCATAGCCGGCGCATCGTCCACACCGCGGGCGAGGCGATCATCGCGGCCGACGAGGGGAGCCGCATCGTGCTGGCCAATCCGGCCGCGGCGCGCATGTTCGGCGTGACGGCGCAGGAGATGGAAGGCAGTCCGCTGTCGCGCTTCATCCAGGCGCCGCATGGGGCCGATGCCGGGCCGCTCGACTACTTCCAGGCCGACGGCCGCGCCGGCCGCCGCGGCACCGACTACGCCGGCACCGGGCTGCGCGCCGGCGGCGAACGCTTCGCCATCGAAGGTTCGATCGTCGACACCGCCCAGGATGGCCGCACGGTCTACACCATCATCCTGCGCGACGTCTCGGAACGCCAGCGCGTGCAGAGCAAGCTGGCGCGCTCGCACGACCAGCTGCGCCAACTGTCCTCGGCGCTGCAGACCATCCGCGAGGAAGAACGCACCCACATCGCGCGCGAACTGCACGACGACCTCGGCCAGCTGCTGGCCTCGCTGCGCATGGATCTGAGCCTCCTGACCGAAGCCTGCGGCAACACGCCGGAAGCCATGCGCCTCATCGATGGCATGGACGGCAACCTGCTCACTGCGATCAACTCGCTGCGCCGCATCGCCACCAACCTGCGCCCGCGCGCCCTCGACGAAGGCGGCCTGTATTTCGCCCTGCGGGGCCTGCGCGACGATTTCGTCGAGCGCCACGGCATCGCCTGCGTGCTGCTGGCCGACGAAGCCGAGCTGCGCCTGGACGACCAGGCCAGCACGGCGATCTTCCGCATCGTCCAGGAAGCGCTGACCAACATCGCACGGCACGCCCACGCCAGCCAAGTGACGATGAACCTGTATCGCCTCAACGGCGAACTCCTGATCACGATCCGCGACGACGGCCGCGGCATCCGCGAGGAAGACCTGGAAAAGGCCGAGTCGCTGGGCCTGGTCGGCATGCGCGAGCGGGTCTGGGCGCTGCAAGGCGAGATCACCATCGGCACCGACGACACGCCCGGCACCCGCATCGACATCGTCCTGCCGGTGCGGGAGCATACCGTTTAGCCTATTCCCTGCGCTCGTTCGCCGATGAGCGCATGTCGATCTGTCATCAAGCGGACATATTGCCCCGATAAGATGCGCTGGATCCTGAGTTCGCAGCCATACGCGGACGCAATCCTTCGTCACCCTTATTGGAGATCTTCATGCAATACAAAGCCCTGGCCGCTGCGCTGATCACGACCCTTCCGCTGTTCGCCCACGCGCAGACCAACGTCACCGTCTATGGCATCATGGACGCGGCCGTCGCCGTCGAGGACACCGACGCACCGGGCGAGAAGCGCCGCACCGTCATCAACTCGGGCAACCAGTCGAGCAGCCGCCTGGGCTTCCGCGGTACCGAAGACCTGGGCAACGGCCTGAAAGCGATCTTCAACATCGAAGCCGGCGTCGCCCTCGACACCGGCGCCGCCGACTCGGCACTGTTCGGCCGCCGCTCGGTGGTCGGCCTGCAAGGCAACTTCGGCCAGATCACCGTCGGCCGCGAATACAGCCCGATCGCCTCGGTCGCCGCCGCCACCGACGTCTTCGGCCAGGGCTTCTACGGCAGCAACCTGTCGGCCTTCACCACCAACCGCCTGACCCGCCGTCTGTCGAACTCGGTCAACTTCAAGAGCAATCCGATGTCGGGCTTCAGCGTGCTGGCCGCCTACTCGGCCGGCGAGCGCACGACCGGCGGCCCGGACGGCAACCTGCTGGGCGTGGCGCTGGAATTCGCCAACGGCCCGTTCTACCTCGGCGCCGGCTACCACGTGTTCGAACGCGTGGCGCTGGACGACGACAAGGAAATCGCCTTCGGCGCCGGCTACAAGATCGGCGCCTTCGACCTGAAGGCCAACTACCTGTCCGCCGACCAGGCCGGCGCGAATAACGAATTCGAGCAGATCAACGTGGGCGCCGCCTACACCATGGGCTCGAACAAGTTCTTCGTCAACCTGCAGCGCAACGAAATCGAAAGCGGCGCGCGTGGCAACGCCTGGGCCGTGGCCTACACCTACGCGCTCTCGAAGCGCACCAACGTGTACACCAGCTACGGTTCGGTGCGCAACAACGAGCGCGCCGTGTTCGGCCTGAACTCGTCGTCGACCAACGTGACCCCGCCGGCGACCGCGCTGGGCGCCGATCCGACCGCGTTCACGGTGGGTGTGCGTCACTCGTTCTGATTGGTGTGATGTAAGAGGAAAAACGCGCGCCTCGGCGCGCGTTTTTTATATGAGACCCGATGTCTCGTAGGGGTAATTGAGGCCAATGGCCTCAATTACGGGTTCACCGGGCGCCCCGTGCCCACGCGTAAACGGTGCGCATTGTTTGACGTGACGAATGCGTGGCGACAATGGTCGTCATTCCCGTGTGGGCACGGGGCGCCCACCCTACATGATCATTTGAGGCGGCAGGTCAGGATCCAGAAAAACTCCACCCGCTCGATCTTGATCTCCTTGCCCACATTCCCCAGCCGCTTGCGCAAGGCGCTGTCCGACTGATAACTCTTCGGCAGCTCGAAACGCTCGCCGTCCGGCGTTGTGAGGATCTCGTAGGTCGTCCCGTCCGCATCCGTACGCGCGATCGTCTCGCTGAAGCCTTCGACGAAGGAATCGTCCAGGATCACCAGCAGCACGTCCTTGCCCAGGCGCTTCTTCAGCGTCGCCAGCAGCTGTTCCTGCTCCTTCTTGTTCAGGTGGGCCCACAGGAAACTCACCAGCACGGCGGAGAACTTGCCGATGTCCTCGGGCAGGCCGAGGGCGTCAGCGACGCGGAAGCGAACCTTGTCCTCCGCCATCGGACGCGCACGCGCGATGTCGACCAGGGAAGCGTTGATGTCCACCGCCAGCACCGACAGTGCCGACTCGGCCACGACTTCCGTCCAGAAACCGGTGCCGCAGCCCAATTCCAGCACCGTGTGCCCGGCCAGCAGGTTGCCGAGGTGGATGCTCATGTCGTCGATGTCTTCATCCATGTCCGGCTCGAGGTACTTGTCCTCGAGCGCCTCGCCCAGCAGGGCGTAATATTTTGCTACTTGTTGATTGCTCATGCTTTTCTCGTAAAGCGCATTGCTTCAAAGTTCGTAATTCTCACCGCCGCGCATCGCCGCCTCGACCATCTTGCGGGTCAGGCTCGGCGCCAGCAGTTCGATGAAGGTATAAATATAACTGCGCAGGTAGGCGCCCTGCTTCACCGCCACGCGCGACACGTTCATGCCGAACAAGTGGCCGACGGGAATCGTCCGCAGGTTGCGGTCGCGTTCGGTGTCGAAGGCCATGCCGGCGATGATGCCCACGCCCATGCCCAGCTCGACATAGGTCTTGATGACGTCGGCGTCGATCGCTTCCAGCAGCACGTCCGGCTTCAGCTCGCGCAGGGTGAAGGCATGGTCGATCTTGCTGCGCCCGGCAAAGGCGGCGTCGTAAGTGATCAGCGGGTAGCTGGCGATCTCTTCCAGCGAGACCGCCTTCGAGCGCAGCAGCTCGTGTTCCGGCGGCACCACCACCACGTGTTCCCATTGGTAGCAGGGCAAGGTCACCAGCCCGTCCATCGCCGCGATGGCTTCGGTGGCGATTGCCAGGTCGGCCTGGCCGGTCTTGACCATGTCGGCGATCTGCTTCGGGTTGCCTTGCAAAAGAGACAAGCGCACCTTGGGGAACTTCTGCATGAAGGCCTGCACCACCTTCGGCAGCATGTAGCGCGCCTGGGTGTGGGTGGTGGCAATGGTGAAACTGCCGCTGTCGTGGGCCGCGTATTCCTTGCCGATGCGTTTCAGGCTTTCGATCTCCTGCATGATCAGCTCGACCGATTCCAGCACCAGCCGGCCCGGCTCGGTCAGCCCGCGGATGCGCTTGCCGTGGCGGGTGAAGATGTCGACGCCGAGCTCTTCTTCCAGCTCGATGATGGCCTTCGACACCCCTGGCTGCGAGGTGAACAGGGCCTTGGCGGCGTCGGTCAGGTTGTAGTTCTGGCGCACGGCTTCGCGGACGAAGCGCAATTGATGAAGGTTCATTCCTATTATTGAAAAAGTTGTGGAAACGCCAGTCGGTATTTTATGCGATTGCTTATGCCCCTACCGTATATAAGCAAATAAATTGTCAGTCGTTTGGAATAAAGCTGTCTGCCCTTACCATTCGTTCTAGCTTACCGGGCTCATAACCCGACCTTCCAGGATACCTTTATGTACCGCTACGACCAATACGACCATCTCATCGTCCGCGAGCGCATTGCGCAGTACCGCGACCAGGTTGCCCGCCGCCTGAACGACGAGCTGACCGAAGAAGAGTTCCTGCCGCTGCGCCTGCAAAACGGCCTGTACATGCAGCGTCATGCCTATATGCTGCGCATCGCCGTGCCCTATGGCCTGCTGTCGACCGCCCAGATGCGCATGTTCGCCCACATCGCGCGCAAGTACGACCGCGGCTATGGCCACTTCACGACGCGCCAGAACATCCAGTTCAACTGGATCGAGCTGGAACAGACCCCGGACATCCTGACCGACCTGGCCTCGGTGGAAATGCACGCCATCCAGACCTCGGGCAATTGCATCCGCAATATTACGACCGACGAGTTCGCCGGCGTGGCGGCCGACGAGATCATGGATCCGCGCCCCTTCGCCGAGATCCTGCGCCAGTGGAGCACCTTCCACCCCGAATTCATCGCCCTGCCCCGCAAGTTCAAGGTGGCGATCAACGGCGCCGTCGAAGACCGCGCAGCGATCGCCATCCACGACATCGGCCTGACGCTCACCCATAACGAGGCGGGCGAAGTCGGCTTCAAGTTCATGGCCGGCGGCGGCATGGGCCGTACTCCGATCCTGGGCAGCGTGATCCGCGAATTCCTGCCGTGGCAGCACCTGCTGACCTATACCGAAGCCGTAATGCGCGTGTACAACTCGTACGGCCGCCGCGACAACAAGTACAAGGCCCGCATCAAGATCCTGCTCAAGGCCCTGGGCGTGGAGGAATTCACGCGTCTGGTCGAGGAAGAATGGCAAGACCTGAAGGATGGCCCGGAAACCCTGACCCAGGAAGAATACGACCGCGTGGCCGCCTATTTCGAAGCGCCGGCCTACGCCACCCTGGACGACAGCAACCCGCTGCTGGCCCATCCGGACAACAAGGCCTTCGCCAACTGGCTCAACCGCAACGTCAAGCCCCATAAAGTGCCGGGCTATGCCTCGGTCGTGCTGTCGCTGAAGAAGACCGGCGTGCCGCCGGGCGACGCCACCGCCGAGCAGATCGACTTCGTGGCCGACCTGGCCGACAAGTTCAGCTTCGGCGAATTGCGCGTGACCCACGAGCAGAACCTGGTGCTGGCCGACGTCAAGCAGTCGGATCTGTTCGAGGTCTGGACGCTGGCCAAGGCCAAGGGCCTGGCGACGCCGAACATCGGCCTCCTGACCGACATCATTTCCTGCCCTGGCGGCGATTTCTGCTCGCTGGCGAATGCGAAATCGATCCCGATCGCGGCGGCCATTGCCGAGCGCTTCGACAACCTCGACTTCCAGCACGACATCGGCGACATCGAACTGAACATCTCGGGCTGCATCAACGCCTGCGGCCACCACCACGTCGGTTCGATCGGCGTGCTCGGCGTCGACAAGGACGGCAGCGAGTGGTACCAGGTCTCGATCGGCGGCGCCCAGGGCAACAACTCGGCCATCGGCAAGATCATCGGCCCCTCGTTCTCGGGCGGTCAGATGCCGGAAGTGATCGACCGCCTGCTGCAGGTGTATGTGAACCACCGCTTCGAAGGCGAACGCTTCGTCGAGACCGCCCAGCGCCTGGGCATCGCACCATTCAAAGAACACGTGTACGCCACGCCGATTTCCAAAGGCGAACTGGTTGGGGAAGACCATGCTTGAAGCACATAAAGAAATCATCCGCGGCCGCGAAGTCGTTCCAGATGACTGGAGCGTGCTGCGCCTGGCCGAGGGCGATGCGGCGGAATCCGTCGTCGTCCCCGCAGGCAAGGTCATCGTGCCGCTGACGGTCTGGCTGGCGCAGAAGGACACCCTGGCGCAGCGCGCCGAGCTGGGTGTGTGGATCGCCGCCGACGAGCGTTTCGAAGCGCTCAAGGGCGAGTCCGACCGCTTCGCCGTGATCGCCGTCGACTTCCCGAAATTTTCCGATGGCCGCGGCTATTCGATCGCCTTCAACGTGCGCAAGCGCCTCGGCTACACGGGCGAACTGCGGGCGATCGGCGACGTGCTGCGCGACCAGCTGTTCTCGATGTCGCGCGTCGGCTTCAATGCCTACGCCACGCGCAAGGACCGCTCGATCCATGACGCCCTGAAGGGTCTCACGGTGTTTTCCGAGACTTACCAGGCTTCGGTCGACCAGCCGCTGCCACTGTTCCGCCGCAAGGAACGCGACGTGCCGCCAGAGCACACCGACGTCGGCGCCGGCATCTGAGAACGCACTGGAACCCGCACTGGAAACATCTATGAGCGACCTCGCCATCCGCGTCCGCGAAACCGAAGCCATCCTGGCGCGCATCGTCCGCGATTTCACGCCGGCCGTGTTCGCCTCCAGCCTGGCCGCCGAGGACATGGTGCTGACCGACCTGATCCTGCGTGCCAAGCTGCCGATCGGCATCTTCTCGCTGGAGACGGGCCGCCTGCACCGGGAGACCCTGGCCGTGCTGGACGCCGTCAAGGCGCATTACGGCTACGACATCGCACTGTTCCGCCCGCAGACCGAGGCGGTCGACGCCTACGTCGCCCAGAATGGCCTGAACGCCTTCTACGACAGCGTCGAGATGCGCCGCGAGTGCTGCCGCATCCGCAAGGTCGAACCGCTGGGACGCGCCCTGCTCGGCAACCAGGCCTGGATCACCGGCCAGCGCCGCGCGCAGTCAAGCACGCGTTCCGACCTGCGCGTGGAGGAAGACGATCCGGCCCATTTCATAACCAAGTTCAATCCGCTGGCCGACTGGTCCGAGGAGAACGTCTGGGAATACCTCCGCGCCAACGGGGTGCCCTACAACGCCCTGCACGACCGCGGCTACCCGTCGATCGGCTGCGAACCCTGCACCCGCGCGATCCAGCCGGGCGAGGACGTGCGCGCCGGCCGCTGGTGGTGGGAAAACCCCGAATCGAAGGAATGCGGCCTGCACGTCGTCGACGGCAAACTTATCCGCATCAAATCCGTGGCAGCTTGAGCCACCAAGAATACAAGGCAAACATGACGAACCTCTCTGACAACGCCGGCATCCTCGCCACCGTCAACGCGCGCCACCTGGACGCGCTCGAATCGGAAGCGATCCACATCCTGCGCGAAGTGGCGGCGGAATGTACGAACCCGGCCCTGCTGTTCTCGGGCGGCAAGGATTCGGTTGTGCTGCTGCGCCTGGCCGAAAAGGCCTTCCGCCCGGGCAAATTCCCCTTCCCGCTTGTGCACATCGATACCGGCCACAATTTCGACGAGGTGATTGCCTTCCGCGACGCGCGCGTCGCGGAACTGGGCGAGCGCCTGATCGTCGGCTCGGTCGAGGAATCGATCCGGAAGGGCACGGTGCGCCTGCGTAACCCGGCCACCGATTCGCGCAACGCGGCCCAGGCCGTGACGCTGCTGGAGACGATCGCCGAACACGGCTTCGACGCCTGCATCGGCGGCGCCCGCCGCGACGAGGAAAAGGCGCGCGCCAAGGAACGCATCTTCTCCTTCCGCGACGAATTCGGCCAATGGGATCCGAAAGCCCAGCGTCCGGAACTCTGGGATCTGTACAACACCCGCGTCCACCCGGGCGAAAATATGCGCGTGTTCCCGATTTCGAACTGGACGGAACTCGATGTGTGGCAGTACATCGCCCGCGAAAAGCTGGCCCTGCCGTCGATCTATTTTGCGCACCAGCGCGAAGTCATTCCGCGCAACGGCCTGCTGGTACCGCTCACCCCGCTGACGCCGGCCAAGGAAGGCGAGACTGTCGAAACCCAGACCGTGCGCTTCCGCACCGTCGGCGACATCAGCTGCACCTGCCCGGTGTCATCGAGCGCGAGCACCGTCGAAACGATCATCGCCGAGACCGCCGTGACGCAAGTCACCGAACGCGGCGCGACCCGGATGGACGACCAGACCTCCGAAGCCTCGATGGAAAAACGCAAGAAGCAAGGATATTTCTGATGAACGCACGCATGGAATCCGGTATGGAAAATCTGACCCAACACAGCCTGCTGCGCTTCATCACCGCCGGCTCCGTCGACGACGGCAAGAGCACCTTGATCGGCCGCTTGCTGTTCGACAGCAAGGGCATCTTCGCCGACCAGCTGGCCGCCGTCTCGCGCTCGAAGCACAAGCGCACCGTGGGCGACACGATCGACCTGTCGCTGCTGACCGACGGCCTGGAAGCGGAACGCGAGCAAGGCATCACGATCGACGTGGCCTACCGTTATTTCGCCACGCCGAAGCGCAAGTTCATCATCGCCGACACGCCGGGCCACGAGCAGTACACCCGCAACATGGTCACCGGCGCCTCGACCGCGGACGCCGTGATCATCCTGGTCGACGTGTCGAAGGTCAAACTCCGCGAAGACGGCGGTGTGGATCTTCTTATCCAGACCAAGCGCCACTCGACCATCGCCAAGCTGCTGCAGATCGAGCACGTGATCGTGGCCGTCAACAAGATGGACTTGATCGGCTACGACCAGGCTGTCTACGAGCGCATCGTCGCCGCCTACGGCGAATTCGCCAACTCGCTGGGCCTGAAGGACGTCAGCGCGATCCCGCTGTCGGCGCTGGCCGGCGACAACGTGGTCGAGCGCAGCGAGAACATGGACTGGTACACCGGCCCGACCCTGATCGAGCTGCTCGAATCCCTTTCGGTCTACGACGAGGCCCATGATGCCCCCTTCCGCTTCCCGGTGCAGCTGGTGGCCCGCCACAACGGCCACGAAGCGAACGACTTCCGCGGCTACATGGGCCGGATCGAGTCCGGCAAGGTCAGCGTCGGCGACAAGCTGGTCGTGCAGCCCTCGAACCAGTCGGCCACCGTCAAGGAGATCCTGACCTTCGACGGCAGCTTGCCGAGCGCCAGCGCCGGCCAGTCGGTCACGCTGCTGCTGGACGAATATCTGGACATCTCGCGCGGCGACACCCTGGTCGGCGCACAAGCGCCTGCGACCCTGCTCAAGCAGGTGGTGGCCGACGTCTGCTGGATGTCGGACGAGCCGCTCGACGCGCGCCGCAAGTACTGGATCAAGCACGGCACGCGCCAGACGGCGGCCAAGGTGACGAAGGTCGAGTCCATCCTGGACATCAACACCCAGCAGCGCAAGACTGTCGACAGCGCTGCTGAAGGCTTGAAGCTGAACGACATCGCGCGCATCAATCTCAACGTGCAGCAGCCGCTGGCGGCCGATGCCTACAGCGACATCCGTGCCACAGGCGCCTTCATCCTGATCGACGAAGTCACGCACCAGACCGTTGCCGCGGGTATGATTCGCCTGGGCGAGTAAATCGGCAACGAGACGGGAGCGGCGCATGGCCTTGCTGGAAAACGAGGTGCTTCGACAATCCGGCAAGGTCTACCTGGTGGGCGCCGGCCCCGGCGCCGCCGACCTGATCACCGTGCGCGGCGCGCGCCTGCTGGCGCAGGCCGACGTGGTGCTCTACGACGCCCTGGTCACGCCGGAGATGCTGGAACTCTGTGCCCAGGCCGAGCTGATCTCGGTCGGCAAGCGCTCGGGCCAGCGCTCGACGGCGCAGGAGGCGATCAACGCCCTGCTGGTCGACTGCGCCTTCAAGTTCAAGACGGTCGTGCGCCTGAAGGGCGGCGACCCGATGCTGTTCGGGCGCGCCGACGAGGAGCTGCGCGCGCTCGAGGCCCACGGCATCGCGGTCGAGATCGTCCCCGGCATCACCACCGCGGTGGCCGCAGCCGCCGCCACCAAGCAGCCGCTCACCAAGCGCGGCGTCGCCCGCAGCGTCGCTTTCTTCACCTCCAGCACCGGCCCCGACCAGCCGGAACATCCGGCCCTGCCCCACACCGACACCATGGTGCAGTACATGGGCGGGCGCGAAGCAGCCGCGACGGCGGAGCGCCTGCTGGCCCAGGGGCGCCCGGCCGACACGCCGGTGGTAGTGGTGGAAAACTGCAGCCGACCCGACGAACGGATCGAACGCTTGCCGCTGTCGGATCTGGCGCGCGGGCTGGAGGCCGCGCACGGGCCGGTGCTGGTGATGATCGGCGAGGCGCTGCGCCTGCGCGAACATCAGCCGGGGCTGGCAGCGGGTGCGGAGCGGGCAGGACGCGGGTTCTAGTCCGGACGGCGCCCGGGTTACGTCTGGACGGCGTCGTATTCGTCGATCAGGCGCAGCAGCTGGTCGGCGGCGGCGTGGGTGTCGGCGTTGACCCGGTTCAGGCGCGCGATGGCGGCTTCCAGGCGCTTGCCGGCCTGTCCCCGGCATTCTCGGCTGTGCCAGCGCGCCAGGTCGCGCCGCATGGTACTCAATTCTTCCTTCAGTTCGTCCAGCATGCGCCGCAGGCTGCGGTCGGCGTCGACCAGGCCGGGCACGCTGCCGGCATGCAGGCGCTGCGACAGGCGCGTGATCTTGACGCCCATCGCCGCCACCCGGCGCGCGGTGGCGTCGATGTGGCGCGCGCAGCGGGTCTGGGCGAACAGGCCGCCCGGCAGGCGCACGCCACCCCAACGGCCGCCCGTCTTCGTGCGCGGGCGCAGGAGTCGTGCAAGCAGCTGTGTGAAGAAGGATGGGAGCATGGGGAGCGCTGGTTGGATGGCTGACTAGCGGAAATGCCCGAGCAGTGTGGGCGGCTTCCTAGTCACTGTCAAACCGGGCGGCGGCACGCAGCCATGATGTGCAGCAAGGCTTTTGCAATCGGCGTCGCAACTTGTTTGGACAATAACGAAAATCGGCGCCTGCCGACGCAAATCGCCGGAGTCGGGTAAGCTCGTCGTTCAGGAATGACAAGCCGCGCGGCGCTGCCGCAGCGAGCATTCTTCGAGCGCCTAACAAAAGCTTCAGAGCAAGGCGCGGCGTCGAAGACAGTACGCCTGTACGGCGAGACGCTGCAACGCAGCTATGGAGCTTTTGTTAGGCGCTCTCTTAAACGAACGAGGAGAAATCGATGCCCGAACAATCGAACTACGTGCCCGCGAAAGTCTGGACGCCGCCGGCGTCGAATGGCGGCATGTTTGCCAACATCAACCGGCCGGTCGCCGGCCCTACCCACGAGGCCGAACTCCCCGTCGGCAAGCATCCGCTGCAGCTGTATTCGCTGGCCACGCCGAACGGGCAGAAGGTCACGATCCTGCTGGAGGAGCTGCTGGCCGCGGGCCACGCCGGCGCCGAGTACGATGCCTGGCTGATCAAGATCAACGAGGGCGCGCAGTTCTCGAGCGGCTTCGTCGAGGTGAACCCGAACTCGAAGATCCCGGCCCTGATGGACCGCAGCGGGCCCGAACCCCTGCGCGTCTTCGAGTCCGGCGCGATCCTGCTGTACCTGGCTGAGAAATTCGGCGCCTTCCTGCCCACCGAGCTGCGCGCGCGCACCGAGACCCTGAACTGGCTGTTCTGGCAGATGGGTTCGGCGCCGATGCTTGGCGGCGGCTTCGGCCACTTCTACGCCTATGCGCCGGAAAAACTCGAATACCCGATCGACCGCTACGCGATGGAAGTCAAGCGCCAGCTCGACGTGCTGGATCGCCAGCTGGCCGACAATCGCTATGTGGCCGGGGGCGAGTACACGATCGCCGACATGGCGATCTGGCCCTGGTACGGAGCGCTGGTGCAGGGCGAGATCTACGAGGCGGGCGAGTTCCTGTCGGTGCATGAGTACACGCACGTGCGCCGCTGGGCCGACGAGATCGCGGCGCGTCCCGCCGTGATCCGCGGCCGCCGCGTCAACCGCGTGCGCGGCAAGCCGGAGGAGCAGCTGGCGGAGCGGCACGACGCGTCGGATCTGGATTGATACCGTAGGGCGGGCTCTCCGCAGTGAAGCCGTAGGTAAGGCCATTGGCCTTACCTACCCCACGCGTTACGTACGGTTGATTTGGCGCGGATTATGGGAATGCCGGAGCGTGTC
Source organism: Massilia sp. Leaf139 (assembly GCF_001424165.1). Taxonomy (GTDB): domain Bacteria; phylum Pseudomonadota; class Gammaproteobacteria; order Burkholderiales; family Burkholderiaceae_D; genus Telluria. The sequence continues at coordinate 94,701 of NZ_LMOJ01000022.1, read as the reverse complement.
AGTCTTAATGACGACGCGAATTGCAAACGTTCGTAACGCGTGGGCACAGGTGCCCAGTGAACCCGTCATAGAGGCCATTGGCCTCCATGACCCCATACGGTGCACCACCATCTCGATCAGGTTTTACCCTAGCGACCGGACACAATAGTCCGTCATCGCCGCCAGCACCTGCGGATCTTCCCCCACCGCACCGACGACCGTCAGCTTCAAGCCCGGATGCGCCGCCCGCAGCCCCTCGGCCAGCAGCGGCAAGTCGCGCAGCAAATGCCCGCCCTGCCCCAGGAACACCGGCACGATCGTCACCTCGCCCACGCCTTCCGCCACCAGCTGCGCCACCGTCTCCGGCAAGCGCGGCTCCATCAATTCGAGAAAGGCGAGGCGCACCATGCAATCGGGCAGGCGCGCCGCCGACAGCTCGCGCAGGCGCTCGAAAGGCGCCGCCCAGGATGCGGCACGCGCGCCGTGGGCGAACAGTACCAGGGCCTTGTTCGGCGGCGCCATCAGTGCCGCTCCACCCAGCGCAGCGCGCCGATCGCCAGCAGCAGGAACAGCAGGCTGGGCGCCACCGCCGTCAGGAAGGCGGGCCAGGTCGAAAGCAGGCCCACGTGCGAGAACAAGGCATTGAGCAGCAGGAAACCGATGCCGATCATGATGCCGATGAAAATCTTGAGGCTCACGCCGCCGCTGCGCGTGTGCAGGTAGGCGAAGGGCAAGGCCAGCGCCATCAGCACGAAGATCGCCAACGGGTCGATGATTTTCTTCCAGAACGCGATCTGGAAGCGCTCGCTCTCCTGGCGGTTCTCGGCCAGGTGGCGCGAATAGACCGCCAGTTCGTTGGCCGACATGCGCTCCGGGTCGCGCCGCGAGACTTGCAGGATCTTCGGCGTGATCTCGGAGACCAGGTCGAGGCTGGCCAGCTTGCGGGTGGCGACGGCGCTGGTCTCCTGGCCGTAGGTGCTCTGGATGGTCTGGCCCTGCGGCACGGGCGCGCCCGGCTCGGGCAGCGTGCGGCTGTTGGTAAACAGGGTTTCGCTGACGTCCTGCAGGCGCCAGGTGCCGTTGCCGCTGAAGGTGGCGCTCTTGGCCGTGATCAGGGCGCGCATGCGCATCGTGTTGTCGAACTCGTAGAGGCGCACGTCGAGCAGCGAGCCGTCCGGGCGGATGGTGCGCGCATTGAAGAAGCGCGAACCGTTGATCGGGCCGCGCGCGCCGTTCGTGCCGGCGGCGTGCAGGTTGTCCTTGGTCCACATCCCCGAGCGGAATTCCGAGGCCAGCGTGCTGCCGCGCGCCGACATGCGCACCTTCTCCGCCAGCGGCGCCGTGCGCGGCGTGATCAGCTCGCCGAAGATGAAGGTGACGACGACGAACAGCACGCCGACTTTCGCCAGCATCCAGCCCGCCATGCGCGTCGTCATCGAGGACGCGCGCATGATCGTGAATTCGGAGGTCTGCGCGAACTGCGACATGGCGTAGATCGTGCCGATCAGGGCGGCGACCGGCATCACTTCGTAGACGTGGCCGGGCACCATCAGGGCCACGTACAGCAGCGCGTGCTGGAAGCTGTAGTCGCCCTTGCCCACTTGGGGCAGCTCGCGCGTCAGATCCATGAACGAGATCAGGCCGAGGAAGGCGATCAGCACGAAGACGACCGCCTGCGTGATGTTCACCGCAAAATAACGTTGTAGTACCTTCATGACCGGACTTTCATCGCAACTCCACCGTTGCCGGCACGGGCGCCTTCTTCAGGAGGCGGCGGCGCTTCCAGGCATTGATCAACACCAGTGGGTGGTAATGGTGGTTCACGTTCAGGCGCCATGCGAACAGGGCGACGACGATCAGTCCGACGATCAGGTGCAGCGGCCACCAGGCAAGCGCGAAATCGATGCGCTCGCGCTTGACGCTGGCCTCGACCATCTTCACCAGGTTGTTATAGGTGAAGAAGATCAGCAGGGCGAGGATCAGGTTGGCCGAACTGCCGGCGCGCGGATTGACGAAGCCGAGCGGAATGGCGAGCAGGATCAGCACGAAGCAGACGATCGGCGCCGAGATCCGCGAGAGCAGTTCAGAGCGCGTGTACTGGTTCTTCACGGCCAGCAGGGTGGCCGTCGATTGCGCGTCGAGCGGCACGTCGGTGCCGAGCACGGGCACGCTGGTCGCCACGCGCATGCTGTAGCGCTCGAACTCCATCGACTGGAAATCGGCCTGGCCCGGCATGCCCTGGTAGCGGCGGCCGTTCTTCAGCACCAGGTACTGGCCGCCCTTGCCGTCGGCCTCGATCACGCCTTCGCGCGCGACCACGACGGAGCTGCCGCCATCGGCCTGGTTGGTGCTGACGAAGACGTTCTTCACCACGGTCGATCCGTTGGCGCTGCCTTCGACGAAGAAGACGCGGTCGGCGGACGAGGACTCGCGGAACTGGCCGGGCGCCACGCGCTTGAGGTCCTCGCGCTTTTCGAAGCGCTGGATGAATTCCGCGCTCTTCATCTTGGCCCAGGGCGCGACCACCAGCGACACCGCGCCCACCAGCAGCACCAGCGGAATGCCGAAGGTGAGCACCGGGCGGATCCATGCCAGCAGCGACTGGCCCGAAGCGAACCAGACCACCATTTCGGAATCGCGGTAGCTGCGCGTGACGGCCACCAGCACAGAAATAAAGCTGGTGAGGATCAGGACAGTTGGCAGATAATTCAATGATTGAAACGCAATCAATGCGACGACGTCGCCGGATGCGACTCGCCCGCCCGCGGCCCTGCCGAGGATGGCAATGAGGGTCCAGGTGACGCACACCGTGAACAATACCGTGAAGGTTGCCCCGGCCGCGCTGGCCAGTTCACGATGCAGAGCGCGTTGGAAAATCATTCGATAGTTATAATTGCAGGTTGAGCAGTGGTTTGACCAGATGCGCACAAAACGAAACGGAGAATCAAATGGACTTTAGCATAAAAGCATTCGACACCAAGAACACCCTGTCCGCGGCCAAGACCGGTTGTATCGCAGTGGCGGTGTTCGAAAACAAAAAACTGTCGCAGGCCGCGAAAGCCCTCGATCAAACCGGTGAAATCACTGCGGCACTGAAGTCGGGCGACATCACCGGCAAGGCCGGTTCGACCCTGCTGCTGCGCGGCGTGGCCGGTGTGGCCGCACAGCGCGTGCTGCTGGTCGGGATGGGCGCCGACGAGGCGGTGGGCGAGAAGAACTTCATGACCGCGATCGGCGCGACGCTCAAAACCTTCGCGTCGCTGGGCGCGGCGGACGCCATTATCGCATTTCCAATGACGGAAGTGAAAGAGCGCGATCCGAGCTGGGCCACGCGCGCCATCGTCGTCGCCGCCACCGAGAGCGAATTCCGCACCGACGCGCAAAAGAGCAAGAAGGATCCGGTGCCGGCCGGCGTGCGCAAGGTCGCCATCGCCCTGCCGCTGGCCGACAGCGCCGCCAAGGCCGTCCTGGCGCAATCGATCGCGATCGCCAACGGCATGAGCCTGACCAAGGAACTGGGCAACCTGTCGCCGAACATCTGCACCCCGACCTACCTCGCCACCGTCGCCCGCAAACTGGCCGACGACCACGGCTTCGAGATCGAAGTCCTCGAACGCAAGCAGCTCGAAGCGCTCAAGATGGGTTCCTTCCTGTCGGTTGCCAAGGGCAGCGACGAGGCGCCGAAGTTCATCGTGTTGAAGCACATGGGCGGCGGCAAGAAGGACGCGCCTGTCGTCCTGGTCGGCAAGGGCATCACCTTCGACACCGGCGGCATCTCGATCAAGCCGGGCCCCGGCATGGACGAAATGAAGTACGACATGTGCGGCGCCGGCTCGGTGCTGGGCACCTTCCGCGCCATCGGCGAGATGGGCCTGAAGCTGAACGTGATCGGCATCGTCGCCGCCTGCGAGAACATGCCATCGGGCCGCGCGTCGAAGCCGGGCGACATCGTCACCGCGATGAACGGCCTCACCATCGAGATCCTCAACACCGACGCCGAAGGCCGCCTGATCCTGTGCGACGCCCTCACCTACGCCGAGCGCTTCAAGCCGGCCGCCGTGGTCGACATCGCCACGCTGACGGGCGCCTGCATCGTCTCGCTGGGCCACCACAACAGCGGCCTGTTCACCCGCCACGACGCCGCCCACGACGCCCTGGCCGAGGAACTGCTGGACGCCGGCAAGCAGACCGGCGACGGCGCCTGGCGCCTGCCGATCGGCGAGATCTACAACGAGCAGCTGAAGTCGAACTTCGCGGATCTGGCCAACATCGGCACGCCGGGCGGCGCCTCGATCACGGCGGCCTGCTTCCTTGAGAACTTCACCCGCAACTACACCTGGGCCCACCTCGACATCGCCGGAACGGCATGGAAGAGCGGCGCGGCGAAAGGCGCGACCGGCCGTCCGGTGCCACTGCTGACGACCTTCCTCATGAACCGCGTTTGAAACGCTAAGTTGAAATGAGAACGGGCCGCGTGATGCGGCCCGTTTTTTTTGCGCGACAGTTTGGCTGGATAAATGCCCTACCGTAGGGCGGGCATGCCCGCATCCAGCGCCGATATAGTGGCGCAAACCACCATACCCGGTCATGCATGCGTCATGGGGGGAATGAAGATGCGACACGCACCCGCCCGTAACGCGGGCATGCCCGCCCTACGCTGAAATATTATTTCAATGGCAGCGTATCAATGAAATTTTATTTCACACAGGCAGCGCTCAGGAAACCGGCGCGAAGCGCGGCACCAGCAACCCGTCGACCTCGATCAGCTCGAAGAAGACCGATTTCGGCCGCGCCCAGACCGAACCGTCGTGGGCGCGGTAGATGATCATGGGCGTGAGATCGGACTCGAGCGTGGCCTCGCAAACCAGCTCGTAGAGACCGCCCTTGTAATGCCGGTACTGGATCAAGCCGGCACCCTCAAGCCTGCTCGGCCGTGGCCTTCTGCTTCTTCTTGAGGCCCTGGATGACCTTCAGCACGCCTTCGATGCCGGCGCTGTCGTCGAGGTCGCTGAACGCGTCGAGCACCTCGTTGAGCACGCGGTTGCGCACGGCGGCTTCGTCCGGCTGGACGGCCTTGGCGCCGTCGAACTTCGACGGGGCGGCGTCGGCGGCGTCAGCGGCCTTGGCGCCATGCGCCAGTGCGGCTTGCCAGATGACCCAGCGGCGCTGGGTTTCGTAGACGAGGTATTCCTCGGGCTTGTCTTCACGGCGACGAACGATGTGGCCATCGCGCTGGGCCCATGCTTCAAATGCACTGCGCATCTCTGTCCTTTTCATATGGGTACGGATACTCGCTATCGAAACAGCAATATTTCACCATAGTACCATTTCATTTCCAAAAGCTTTGCACGAATGAATCTCAATCGTGCGCTGCCATGGTTGCGGTCGGCAACTGCCGTCCAATTGGAATACTACAGCGCGAGTTATGCAAAAACAACTGAATATTCCTTATGAGTAACTATAAGGATTGTGACATCTTATACCGCAGTTGTTACATATTGCTAGAACTAATTATCTTCAATAGGGTCGCCTGTGCGTAATTACAATGGATTTTAAACCACAAAATTGTTGTCATGGCACTTGGCTTGTAATTTACACAAACAAAATACAACGCTCCGGGCTGCTGCGGCGGGAAGGAAAAGTTGCGGGAATTGCTTTCAGCAAGGATACTGCGCGCACTTGCGGTGGAAGACCGCCGCTTTTCATTTTATAAACGCGCCGACATGAAAATAGCAACCTGGAACGTCAATTCGCTGAAAGTACGCCTCCCCCACTTGCTGCGCTGGCTGGAAGCGAATCCGGTTGACGTGCTCTGCCTTCAAGAGACCAAGCTCACCGACGATAAGTTCCCTCTTTCGGAAATTAACGCAGCCGGTTATCAGGTCGCCTATACCGGCCAGAAAACCTATAACGGCGTCGCCATCCTGTCGCGTTTTCCGATCCTGGACGTGGTGAAGAACAATCCCCGTTTCGAAGACGAGCAGCAGCGCATCATCGCCGCCACCATCGAAGGCGTGCGTTTCGTCTGCGCATATATCCCGAACGGCCAGGCGGTCGATTCCGATAAATACGTCTACAAGCTGGCCTGGCTGAAAGCCCTGCACGAATGGCTGGGCGAGGAAATGCGCGCGCATCCGCAACTGGCCCTGCTGGGCGATTACAACATCGCGCCCGAAGACCGCGACGTCCACGACCCGGTCGAATGGGCGGGCCAGATCCACTGCTCCGAGCGCGAACGCGCGGCCATGGCGGCCCTGGTCGACCTCGGGCTGACCGATTCCTTCCGCCTGTTCGAGCAGCCGGAAAAGCAGTACAGCTGGTGGGATTACCGGATGCTGGGTTTCCGCCGCAACCGCGGGCTGCGGATCGATCACATCCTGCTGTCGAGCGCGTTGGCCAAGCGCTGCACGGCCTGCGTCATCGACCGCGAGCCAAGGAAGTGGGAGCAGCCGTCGGATCACACGCCGGTGATTGCCACCATCGAATGATGTAGGGGTGATCGAGGCCAATGGCCTCGATCACGGTTTCATCGGGCGCCCCGTGCCCACCATGTGCAAGCGTCACATCGGCGCATCGTTCGGTGGGCACGGGGCGCCCACCCTACGCAGCCAGCAGCGCCCTCGCCGCACCGGCATCCAGCGCCCGCGCGAACAGCCAGCCCTGCACATACTGGCAGCCGTAATCGCGCAGCAGCGCCAGCTGCTCCTCGTTCTCCACGCCCTCGGCCACCACCTGCAGTTGCAGGCTGTTCGCCAGCGCCATCACGGCCGCGACGATGGCGCGATCCTCGCTGCCCGCTTCCAGCTCGCGGATGAAGGCGCGGTCGATCTTGATCTTCCGAACCGGGAAGCGCTTCAGGTAGGCCAGGCTCGAATACCCGGTGCCGAAGTCGTCGATCGACAGGCGCATGCCCATGCGGTTGATCTGGTCGAGGATCTCGAGCGTCTGCTCGCCGTGCTGCATCAGCGCGGTCTCGGTGATCTCGAACTCGACCAGGGCCGGGTCGATCCCGGTCTCGTCGACGATGCGCTTGATCGAGGCCACCAGCGCGCGGTGCATGAACTGGCGCGCCGACAGGTTGATCGCAAGCGGCACCGGCGCCAGGCCGGCGCGCTGCCATTCCATGCTCTGTTCGCAGGCGCGCCGGATCACCCATTCGCCGACCGGCACGATCATGCCGTTTTCTTCCAGCGTCGGGATGAAATCGTCGGGCAGCACGAGGCCGCCGTTTTCCGCGTGCTCCGGCCGGCGCCAGCGCAGCAGCACTTCCAGCGCGTGCACGCGCCCGCTCTCCATGTCCATGATCGGCTGGTAGAAGGGCTCGAATTCGCCGTTGGCGAGCGCCTGGCGCAGATTCGATTCGAGGGCGAAGTGGCGGGCCGTCTCGCCGTTCATGCGCTCGGTGAAGAACTGGTAGTTGTTGCGTCCCGCCGCCTTGGCCTGGTACATGGCCGCGTCCGCGTGGCGCATCAGCAGATCGACGTCGCCGCCGTCGTCCGGATAGACGCAGATGCCGATCGAGGGCGAGATGTGCAGGCTGTGGCCCTCGAAACGCACCGGCGCGCCCAGCACCTCGATGATCTTGTCGCCAATGGCGCCGCACTCCTCAAGCGTGCCCACGCCCGGCACCAGCACCACGAACTCGTCGCCGCCCAGGCGCGCCACGGTGTCGCTGGCGCGCACGGCCTGGCACAGGCGGCTCGCCACTTCCTTCAGCAGGAAGTCGCCGGTCGCGTGGCCGAGCGAATCGTTGATGGTCTTGAAGCGATCCAGGTCGAGGAACATCACCGCCAGGCGCGTGCCGGCGCGCTGCGCGGCCAGGATCGCCTGCTGCAGGCGGTCGGCCAGCAGCGCGCGGTTGGGCAGGCCGGTCAGGCTGTCGTGGTAGGCCATGTGGTGCACGCGCGCCTCGGCCTGGCGCCGCTCGACGATCTCGTCCTGCAGCAGCGCATTCGCGCCGGCCAGTTCGGCCGTGCGCGCGGCCACGCGCAATTCGAGTTCGTCGCGCGCGCGGCGCACGGCGTCGCCCGCCTCGTGCTGCGCCGTGACGTCGTCGACCAGCCACAGGCTGCGACCGCCCGGATCGTTCTGGTCGAAGGGGCGGCCCGACAGGCGGCCCCAGAAGGTCGTGCCGTCGCTGCGCGCCAGCAGGCGCTCGCTGACCGAGACGCGCCCGGCCGCGAAATCGCGCGCCGTGTCCAGGCGCGCCGCCTGCCAGCCGTCCGCATCCGGATACAGCGAGCGGATCGACATGCCCGTCATGCTGCCCGGCCCGCGGCCGAAGAGTTCCTCCATCTTGCGGTTGCCGTGCAGGGTGTGGCCGTTCTCGACGACGGCGATGCCGAGCACCGCGGTATCGAAGATCGCCTGGTTTTCCTGCAGCGCCTCGCGCAGCTGCTGCTCGTCGCGGCGCTGGCGCGTTCTGTCCTCGGCGATCCAGACGAAGCCCTGCGTCAGGTCGTCCGGATTGACCGGGTAGCCGATCACCTTGGCCCAGATCGGCGTGCCGTCCTTTTTCACGAGCCGCACTTCGGCCTCGTAGGTGCGCCCGGCGGCGAACAGCGCATAGGCCGGGCCGGCGATGCGCGCAAAGGCGTCGGGGTCGGGATGCAGGCGCTGCACCGGCAGGCCCTCGCATTCGCCGGGGCCGTAGCCGAACAGTTCGAGAAAGCCGGCATTGCAGCGGCGGATGCGCTGTTCGCGCGTGAACATGATCGCCAGCGAGGCGTTGTTCATCAGCGCCTGCAATTCGCGCCGTGCCTGGCGCGTTTCGCTGACGTCCTCGATGATCCAGATGGTGCCGGCTTCGCGCCGCCCGGGCACCACGGCGCCGGCGCGCACGCGCGCCCAGAAGGCCGAGCCGTCGCGGCGCCGGAAGCGGCAGTCGTTCTTCTCGTAGATCAGGCCTTGCGCCAGCGCGGCGAAGGCTTCGTCGCGGAAGGCGTGGTAGTCCTCCTGCGAGGCGAACATCTCGCCGGCGTCGCGGTCGGCCAGTTCCTCGACGCTGTAGCCGATCATCTGCGCCAGGCGCGGATTGCACTCCTTGAGCAGGCCCGGCTTGGTGAAGACGATGCCGACCGGCGCATGGTCGAGGATCGCCCGCTGCTCGCGCATGGTGGTGCGCAGCGCGGCCTGGCTGCGTTCCCAGGCACTGAGATCGGTGAACAGGAAGAGCGCGCCGGGTGCGCCTTGTTCGAGCGGCAGCGGCTTGGCGCGCACTTCGACGGCGACTTCCTCGCCCTTCACGCTGAGCGCGCTGCGCCAGCGCTGCTCGCCTTCGACGGCAGCCGCCAGCGCGGCGCCGGCCTGCTGCGCCGCCTCGCCCGCGAACAGGTCGAGCAGCGGACGTCCCTGCGGCGATTCGCCGGCAAGGGCTGCCATCTCGGCGTTGGCCGCGACGACGATGCCGGCCGCGTCGCAAGCGCAGGCCGGCGCCGGCATCAGGGCCAGCGTCAGGCGCAACGCGTCCGCCACGCTTGCGGGTTTGCTCGAAATTCTGTCCATGCCCTTCCCATCCCTTCAGGCGGCCTCTCGAACGGGCCGTTTAATGTTGCATGGATGATAAACCAGCGCGCGGGGAATCTCTACAGCGACAATACAAAAAGCCCGGCGGCTGCACGGGGCAGCGGCCGGGCCGGCGCGCAGGCGCAGGCTCAGAAGGCGTCGCCCGGCACCCGCACCCAGCCTTCCATCAGCACGCGCGCGCTGCGGCTCATCACGGCCTTGGTGACGCTCCACTGCCCGTTGGCCTCGGTCGCCGCGGCGCCGACGCGCAGGGTGCCGGACGGGTGGCCGAAGCGCACCACCTCCAGCTTGCCGCCGCCGGCCGCCAGGTTGACCAGGGTGCCCGGAATGGCGGCCGCCGTGCCGATGGCCACGGCCGCCGTGCCCATCATCGCGTGGTGGAGTTTGCCCATCGAGAGTGCGCGCACGAGCAGGTCGATATCGCCCGCTGCGACCTGCTTGCCGCTCGACGCCGAGTAATCGCGCGCGGGCGCAACAAAAGCCACCTTCGGCGTGTGCTGGCGCGCGGCCGCCTCGCCTGTATCCTTGATCAGGCCCATGCGCACGGCGCCGTGGGCACGGATGGTTTCGAACATGGCCAGCGCGCGCGGGTCGCCATTGATCGCGTCCTGCAGTTCGGTGCCGGTATAGCCGATGTCTTCGGCGTTGACGAAGATGGTCGGGATGCCGGCGTTGATCATGGTCGCCTTGAGCGTGCCGAGGCCGGGCACGTCGAGGTCGTCGACCAGGTTCCCGGTCGGGAACATCGCCCCTCCACCGCCCTCCTCCTCGGCCGCCGGATCCATGAATTCGAGCTGCACTTCGGCCGCCGGGAAGGTCACGCCGTCGAGTTCGAAGTCGCCGGTTTCCTGCACCATGCCGTCGACGATGGGCACGTGGGCATTGATCGTCTTGCCGATGTTGGCCTGCCAGATGCGCACCAGCGCCATGCCGTTCTCGGGAATGCGCTCGCGCTCGACCAGGCCGGCGTGGATCGCGAAGGAGCCGACGGCCGAAGACAGGTTGCCGCAGTTGCCGCTCCAGTCGACGAAAGGCTTGTCGATCGAGACCTGGCCGAACAGGTAGTCGACGTCGTGCTCCGCGCGGGTGCTCTTGGCGACGATCACGGCCTTGCTGGTGCTGGAGGTGGCGCCGCCCATGCCGTCGATCTGCTTGCCGTAGGGGTCGGGGCTGCCGATCACGCGCATGAGCAGCTTGTCGCGGGCCATGCCGGGGACACGGGCCGCTTCGGGCAAGTCGTCGAGGCGGAAGAAGACGCCTTTCGAGGTGCCGCCACGCATGTAGGTGGCGGGGATTTTGATTTGGGGTTGGTGTGGCATTTTTATGATTCCAATTGATAGCGCAGATCGGAGAGACCTAGGGTGGGCGGCAGAGCCGCCCACCCTACGGGTCTGCGCCTGCGTCTCGACTCAGGCGGCGACCTTGGACGACGCCAGGAAGTCCTGCGCGAAACGCTGCAGCACGCCGCCAGCCTCGTAGATCGACACCTCTTCGGCCGTATCGAGGCGGCAGGTCACCGGCACCTCGATGCGCTCGCCGCTGCGGCGGTTGATCACCAGGCGCAAGGTCGCGCGCGGAGTGCGCTCGCCGAGCACGTCATAGGTCTCGGTGCCGTCCAGGCCCAGGGTCAGGCGGTTCACGCCCGGCATGAATTCCAGCGGCAGCACGCCCATGCCGACCAGGTTCGTGCGGTGGATGCGCTCGAAGCCTTCGGCCACGATCGCTTCCACGCCTGCCAGGCGCACGCCCTTGGCCGCCCAATCGCGCGAGGAACCCTGGCCGTAGTCGGCGCCGGCAATCACGATCAGCGGCTGCTTGCGCTCCATGTAGGTCTCGATCGCTTCCCACATGCGCGTCACCTGCCCTTCGGGTTCGATGCGCGCCAGCGAACCAGCGCGGACACTACCGTCCGGATTGCGCACCATCTCGTTCTTCAGGGTCGGATTCGCGAAGGTCGCGCGCTGCGCCGTGAGGTGGTCGCCGCGGTGGGTCGCATACGAGTTGAAGTCCTCTTCCGGCAGGCCCATCTTGAAGAGGTATTCGCCGGCAGCGCTGTCCATCATGATCGCGTTCGAGGGCGACAGGTGGTCGGTCGTGATGTTGTCACCGAGGACAGCCAGCGCGCGCATGCCGCTCAGGCTACGCTCGCCTGCGAGCGCGCCTTCCCAGTAGGGCGGACGGCGGATATAGGTGCTCATTTCGCGCCAGTCGTACAGCGGGCTGACCTGCTCGCCGTCGTCGGCCACGCGCGCGAACATCGGCGTGTACACCTTGCGGAACTGCTCGGGCTTCACGCTCTGCTCGATGACGGCGTCGATCTCCTCGTCGCTCGGCCAGATGTCGGCCAGCTTCACCGGATTGCCTTGCGCGTCCGTACCCAGCACGTCCTTCTCGATGTCGAAGCGGATCGTGCCGGCAATCGCATACGCGATGACCAGCGGCGGCGAGGCCAGGAAGGCCTGCTTCGCATACGGGTGGATGCGGCCGTCGAAGTTGCGGTTGCCCGACAGGACGGCGGTCGCGTACAGGTCGCGCGCGATGATCTCCTGCTGGATGACGGGGTCGAGCGCGCCGCTCATGCCGTTGCAGGTGGTGCAGGCAAAGGCGACGACGCCGAAGCCCAGCTTTTCCATTTCCGGCAGCAGGCCCGCTTCTTCCAGGTACAGCGAGACCGCTTTCGAGCCTGGCGCCAGCGAGGACTTGACCCAGGGCTTGCGCTGCAGGCCCAGCTTGTTGGCATTGCGTGCGATGAGGCCCGCCGCGATCATGTTGCGCGGATTGTTGGTGTTGGTGCAGCTGGTGATGGCGGCGATGATGACGGCGCCGTCCGGCATCTTGCCTGGTTCGTTTTCCACCACGCCTGAAATCCCGCGCGCGGCCAGTTCCGATGTCGGCACGCGCTTGTGCGGATTTGACGGGCCGGCGATGTTGCGCACCACGGTGGACAAATCGAAGCGCAGCACGCGCTCGTAGTCCACGTTCGTGAGCGTATCGGCCCACAGGCCCGTTTCCTTCGCATAGTCCTCGACCAGCTTGACCTGCTCGTCTTCGCGGCCGGTGAGGCGCAGGTACTTGATGGTCTGCTCGTCGATGTAGAACATCGCGGCCGTGGCGCCGAATTCCGGCGCCATGTTCGAGATCGTGGCGCGGTCGCCCAGGGTCAGGTTCGAGGCGCCTGCGCCGAAGAACTCGAGGTAGGTCGAGACGACTTTCGAGGCGCGCAGGAACTCGGTCAGCGCCAGCACCACGTCGGTGGCGGTGATACCGGGCTGCGGCTTGCCGGTCAGCTCGACGCCGACGATGTCCGGCAGGCGCATGTAGGAGGCGCGCCCCAGCATGACGCTCTCGGCTTCCAGGCCGCCCACGCCGATGGCGATCACGCCGAGCGCGTTGACCATCGGGGTGTGCGAGTCGGTGCCGACCAGGGTATCCGGGAAGGCGACGCCGTCCTTCACCTGCACCACGGGCGACATGCGCTCGAGGTTAATCTGGTGCAGGATGCCGTTCCCGGGCGGGATCACGTCGACGTTCTGGAAGGCCTTTTTCGTCCACTCGATGAAGTGAAAGCGGTCTTCGTTGCGGCGATCCTCGATGGCGCGGTTCTTGGCGAAGGCGTCCGGGTCGAAGCCGCCGCATTCGACGGCCAGCGAGTGGTCGACCACGAGCTGGGTCGGCACCACCGGGTTCACCAGGGCCGGGTTGCCGCCCTCTTGCGCGATGGCGTCGCGCAGGCCGGCCAGGTCGACCAGGGCGGTCTGGCCCAGGATGTCGTGGCAGACCACGCGCGCCGGGAACCAGGGAAAGTCGAGGTCGCGCTTGCGCTCGATGAGCTGCTTGAGCGAGGGCACCAGGGCCATCGGCTCGCAGCGGCGCACCAGGTTCTCGGCCAGCACGCGCGAGGTGTACGGGAGCCCATCCCAGGCGCCGGCCTGAATGTCTTCGACGGCTTGGCGCGCATCGAAGTAATGCAGGTTGGTGCCGTGCAGGGGTTTGCGGTATGCGTTGTTCATTTCAGGCTTCTATATTGACTTACCGATTCAGGTACGGTCGGCGATCGGCACGAACTGCAGGTCTTCAGGGCCGACATAGTTCGCGCTCGGACGGATGATCTTGTTGTCGATGCGCTGCTCGATGATGTGCGCGGCCCAGCCGGAGGTGCGCGAGATGACGAACAGCGGCGTGAACATGGCGGTCGGCACGCCCATCATGTGGTACGACACGGCCGAGAACCAGTCCAGGTTCGGGAACATCTTCTTGACTTCCCACATGACCGATTCGAGGCGCTCGGCGATGTCGAACATCTTCATCGAGCCGGCGCTCTGCGACAGCGAGCGCGCCACTTCCTTGATGACGACGTTGCGCGGATCCGAGATGGTGTAGACCGGGTGGCCGAAGCCGATCACAACTTCCTTGTTGGCCACGCGGTTGCGGATGTCGGCTTCGGCTTCGTCGGCGTTTTCGTAGCGCTTCTGGATGTCGAGCGCGACTTCGTTGGCGCCGCCGTGCTTCGGGCCGCGCAGCGCGCCGATGGCGCCGGTGATGGCCGAGTGCATGTCGGAACCGGTGCCGGCGATGACGCGCGCGGTGAAGGTCGAGGCATTGAATTCGTGTTCCGCGTACAGGATCAGCGAGGTGTGCATCGCGCGCACCCACTCTTGCGGCGGCGTGGTGCCGTGCAGCAGGTGCAGGAAGTGGCCACCGATCGAATCGTCGTCGGTCTCGGTTTCGATGCGCTTGCCGTTATGGCTGTAGTGGTGCCAGTACAGCAGCATCGAGCCGAAGGAAGCCATGAGGCGGTCGGCGATGTCGCGCGCGCCGGCGATATTGTGGTCGTCCTTTTCCGGCAGCGCGCAGCCCAGCGCCGAGACGCCGGTACGCATCACGTCCATCGGGTGGCTGCCGGCCGGCAGCGCTTCCAGCGCGAGCTTGACCGCTTGCGGCAGGCCGCGCAGCATCTTCAGTTTGGCCTTGTAGCCTTTCAGTTCGGCGGCGGTCGGCAGCTTGCCGTGCACCAGCAGATAGGCGATTTCTTCGAATTCGCAGGAGGTGGCGACGTCGAGGATGTCGTAGCCGCGGTAGTGCAGGTCGTTGCCCGACTTGCCCACCGAGCACAGGGCCGTGTTACCGGCGGCGACACCCGAGAGGGCGACGGATTTTTTTGGCTTGAATGCTGGGGCTTGTTCAGTCATGGTGGTCTCCTGTGCGATGTCTTGAATTCGGTATCGGTTATTTGGTTTTTTGTGCGGCGAACAGCGCGTCGAGCTTCTGCTCGAAGTCGTGGTAGCCGATGCGTTCGTACAGTTCGGCGCGGGTCTGCATGGTGTCGACCACGGCCTGCTGGCTGCCGTCGCGGCGAATCGCAGTGTAGACGTTTTCGGCCGCCTTGTTCATGGCGCGGAAGGCCGACAGCGGATACAGCACGATGCCGACGTCGGCCGTCTTCAGTTCCTCGACCGTGAACAGCGGGGTCGAGCCGAATTCGGTGATGTTGGCCAGGATCGGCACGCCGACGGCTTTCGCGAAGCGCGAGTACATGGCCAGGTCGGTCATCGCTTCCGGGAACACCATGTCGGCGCCGGCTTCGACGCAGGCCACCGCCCGCTCGATCGCCGCGTCGATGCCTTCGACAGCCAGCGCATCGGTACGCGCCATGATCACGAAGTTCTCGTCGGTGCGGGCGTCCACTGCCGCCTTGATGCGGTCGACCATCTCCCCTTTCGAGACGATTTCCTTGCCCGGACGGTGGCCGCAGCGCTTGGCGCCGACCTGGTCTTCGATGTGCATCGCGGCGGCGCCGAACTTGATCATCGATTTGACGGTGCGGGCGACATTGAAAGCCGAGGAACCGAAGCCGGTATCGACGTCGACCAGCAGCGGCAGGTCGCATACGTCGGTGATGCGGCGCACGTCGGTCAGCACATCGTCCAGGTTCGAGATGCCGAGATCGGGCAGGCCGAGCGAGCCGGCCGCGACGCCGCCGCCAGACAGGTAAATGGCCTTGAAGCCGGCGCGCTTGGCCAGCAGCGCGTGGTTGGCATTGATGGCGCCGACAACTTGCAGCGGGGATTCTTCTTGGACGGCTTTGCGGAAAGCGGCGCCTGCGGATTGGATCATGGGGTCTCCTGGGTGAATCGAGGGATGAATGCAGGCTATATTGCAAGGAGCGTGCCAGTTCTCGTCAGAGCGTTGGACAGGGTCGATTCGACATCGTTTCAAGCACTTAGCACTGCAGCTGCTCATCCTTGAGACGGCACAATGTTGCGTCTTTCGTTTCAGATGAAACAGATGAAACACCATTGAAGTAGAATTGCAACATGCGTCCCTTTTCCCCTCCCCCGCAAGACCTCGACAAGCCCGTGATCTGGACGGTGTCCGTCTCGCGCCTGTCCGACCTGTTCCGCGACATTACGCTCGAGTACGACCACCTGGCCAGTATCGAACCGATCGACCTTGGCTTCGACGAGGCGGCGCGCCATATTCGGGAGCGCATGGCGACCGAGCGCTGCGACGTGGTGATCGCCGCCGGTTCCAACGGCGCCTATCTGAAGGGGCGCGTCTCGGCGCCGGTGATCGTGGCCAAGGCCAGCGGCTACGACGTGATGGGAGCGCTGGCACGGGCGCGCAAGGTGTCCAGCCGCATCGGCCTCATCAGCTACCAGCAGCCCTTGCCGGAACTGGCGGAGTTCAGCGCCGCCTTCGGTTTGAGCGTCGCCCAGCGCAGCTACGTGACGCGCGAGGATGCGCGCGCGGCGATGGACGAGATGAAGGCAACCGGCATCGAAGTCATCGTCGGCGCCGGCATGATCACCGACCTGGCCGAGGAAGCCGGCTTGACGGGCATCTTCCTGTATTCGGCGGCCTCGATCCGCCAGGCCTTCGACGACGCGCTGGAGCTGGCGCGCCTGACCCAGCTGGAAGCGAACCGCATCCGGCGCGGGCCGGCCAACGAGTCGCGGCGCGCGCGGCGCGGCCTGAACGATCTGCGCGGCGACTCCGACGCGATGGAACGCCTGCGCCAGACCGTGGTGCTGTATGCGCGCTCGCCGGCGACGGTGCTGATCAATGGCGAGACCGGCAGCGGCAAGGAACTCGTCGCCCAGGCCATCCACCGCGAAGGCCCGCGCAGTCTGGGCGCGAACCGGCCCTTCGTCGCGGTGAATTGCGGCGCGATCGCCGAGTCGCTGCTCGAATCGGAACTCTTCGGCCACGAGGAAGGCGCCTTCACGGGCGCGCGCCGCGGCGGCCACGCCGGCCTGTTCGAGGCGGCCAACCGCGGCACCCTGTTCCTGGACGAGATCGGCGAGATGCCGCTGGCCTTGCAGACCCGCTTGCTGCGGGTGCTGGAAGAACGCGAAGTGATGCGGGTGGGCGGCACGCGCCCGGTGCCGATCGACGTACGCGTGATCAGCGCCACTCACTGCGACCTGGAAAGCCGGGTGCGCGAAGGCCGCTTCCGCGCCGACCTGTTCTACCGGCTAGCCGTGCTGCGCCTGGCGCTGCCGCCGCTGCGCGCGCGTCCGCTCGATATCGTGCCACTGGCCGAATGGTCGCTCAAGCAGGCGCTGGCCGCGCTCGGGGCGAAGCCGCATCCGAACCTGCATGCCGAGATCCAGGCCTGCGCACCGCTGCTGCTGGGCCATGGCTGGCCGGGAAATGTGCGCGAGCTGCGCAACCTGATGGAACGCCTGGCGCTGTTCCTGGCGGCCGAACCGCTGCAGGCGCTGACGCCGAATTTTCTGCTGGGGATTGCGCCGGAGCTGGAGGGAGACCGTAGCGCAGTTGCGCCGCCGGCGACACAGGTGGAGATGCCGGCGGCGCAGCCTGCCGGCGAAAGCATCGCCGCCGTGCTGGCCCGTTTCGGCGGCCAGCGCGACGCCGCCGCGCGACACCTCGGCATCAGCCGCACCACGCTGTGGCGGCGGCTGAAAGCCGGCACCTAATTAAGAGCGCCTAACAACACTTCCATAGCTGCGTTGCAGCTCCTTGCCGTACAGGCGTACTGTCTTCGTCGCTGCGCCTTGCTCTGAAAGCGTTGTCAGGCGCTCTGAGTGTTGCTGCGCACGCAGGTCACGTAGGCCTTGTTCTCTTTCGGGTAGGCGTTCGACGCGCCGCTCGTCAGGTTGACGGCGAAGTGGCTGTCGGCCGTGCCGCCGGCCGTGGCCGTCCAGGCGTCGCCGTTGGCCCAGCCTTTACCCGCCAGCATGCCCGAGCTGACCAGCGCCGCCAGCTCGAACTGGCTCGGCAGCTTCCAGCCGTTCATGTTCTGGATCTTGGTGTTCGTGCAGTAGCTATTTGCCTCGGCCCAGGTCAATGCGCCCATGGCCGGCATCCAGGTCACCCCTTCGCGCACCACGTACGATTCGGTGGCGGCCGGAATCACGCACTGGCCGCCCTGGTTGACCTGCGGCAGCACACACTCGCGCTTCGCCACCGTCAGCACCGCGCTCGTCGAAGTCGGGTTGTAGCTGCCCAGCTCGCCCTGGCGCGCCGTGATGGTGGCGACGCCGGCCGCGACGACCGTCACGGTGTCGCCGGCGATGGTCGCGACCCTGTCGTCGCTGCTCTGGTAACTGAAGGCGGCCGGGCTCTTCGAGGTCGGCGCGGTCAGCTTGAACGGCGGGTCGCCTTCGGTCTTGTTGATCGCGGGGAAGGGGCCGAGCGGGACGCCGTCGTCGCTGCCGCCGCAGGCGGACAGGAGGAGCAGCAGGCAGCTGGCACCAAGGGCAAGAAGTCGTTTCGTGGTCATGGATGTGGGCCGGAAAAAGTAGTGCTTCAGTATAACAGTTGCACTCGGAGCAATTGACTAAATTTTATGTCGCCAGCGCGCGGATAGAGCGCAAAGGAGCGCGCCAAGACTACCGCCCGGGCCCGCGCGCGCGACTGAGGAAGCGCACAGGAGCGCATATGAATTCGCGTTTATCTTCGTTCCGGGAACCCCGATTCGGGTGCTAAGGTGGCGCCCCGATGACGGCAAGAAAGCGCCATCACGGTTCGTACCAGTCAACACATGGCGCCGCGAAGCGCCGTACCATCGTCGTTTACAGAGCCCGTGCTCTGAGGCCGGGTGCTCATCTGCGCCCGCTTATCCGCGTTCCCGGCGCCCACAAGGCGCCTTCCTGGAGGCATCATGCAACGCCCAATGCAACATGCGTCTCAAGCGGCAATCTTCTCTTTAATCGGCAACACCCCGCTCGTGCAAGTCACCCGCATGGACACCGGCCCATGCCAGCTGTTCCTCAAGCTGGAATCGCAGAACCCCGGCGGCTCGATCAAGGATCGAATCGGCCGCGCCATGATCGAGCAGGCCGAACGCGACGGCAGCCTGCAACCCGGCGGCACCGTGGTCGAGGCCACCGCCGGGAATACCGGCCTCGGCCTGGCCCTGGTCGCCCGCATCAAGGGCTATCGCGTGGTGCTGGTCGTGCCCGACAAGATGGCCGCCGAAAAAATCCTGCACCTTAAGGCGCTGGGCGCCGAGATCCACCTCACCCGTTCCGACGTCGGCAAGGGCCATCCCGAGTACTACCAGGATGTCGCCGCGCGCCTGGCGCGCGAGATTCCCGGCGCCTGGTTCGCCGACCAGTTCAACAACCCCGCCAACCCGCGCGCCCACGAGACCACGACCGGCCCGGAACTGTGGGAACAGTCCAGCCACGAGCTCGATGCGATCGTCGTCGGCGTCGGCTCCTCCGGCACCCTCACCGGCCTGTCGGCCTATTTCGCGCGCGTCCAGCCCGATCTCGAATTCGTCTTGGCCGACCCGAAGGGCTCGATCCTGGCCGACTACATCAACACCGGGCACCTGGCGAAAGAAGCCGGCTCCTGGGCGGTGGAAGGCATCGGCGAAGACTTCATTCCCGGCATCGCCGACCTGTCGCGCGTGAAAAGCGCGTATACGGTCACCGACGAGGAAAGTTTCGGCACCGCGCGCGCTCTCTTGCAGCACGAAGGCATCCTGGCCGGCTCGTCGACCGGCACCCTGCTCGCCGCCGCCCTGAAATACTGCCGCGCGCAGACCAGCCCGAAGCGCGTCGCCACCTTTGTCTGCGACACCGGCACGCGCTACCTCACCAAGGTCTACAGCGACGGCTGGATGGTCGACCAGGGCCTGCTGCAGCGGCCGAAAACGGGCGACCTGCGCGACCTGATCGGACGCCGCTTCGACGCCGGCGAGGTCGTCACCGTCGCCCCCGGCGACACCCTGCTCACCGCCTTCAACCGCATGCGTTCGAGCGACCTGGCCCAGCTGCCGGTCGTCGAGCGCAACCGCCTGGTCGGCATCATCGACGAATCCGACCTGCTGCTGCATGTAACGCAAGAGGCGGCGCGCTTCCAGACACCCGTTTCCAGCACCATGACGGCGCAGCTGCAAACCCTGCCGCCCACGGCCAGCATGGCCCAGCTGCGCGACATCCTCGACCGCGGCCTGACCGCCGTGATCGCCGACGGCGAGCGCTTCTATGGCCTGATCACCCGCTTCGACCTTCTCAACCATCTGCGCAGGACTTTATCGTGACCGACTCCAACTACAAGCTGCACCTGGCCACCCGCGTCATCCACGGCGGCCAGGCGCCCGAACCCGCCACCGGCGCCGTCATGCCGCCCGTGTTCCTGACCTCGACCTTTGCCCAGGAAAGCCCGGGCGTGCACAAGGGCCTCGACTACGGCCGCTCGCACAATCCGACACGCTGGGCACTCGAGCGCTGCGTGGCCGACATCGAAAGCGGCAGCGCCGCCTTTGCCTTCGCCTCGGGCCTGGCGGCGATTTCGGCGGTGCTGGAATTGCTGCCGGCCGGTTCGCACATCGTCGCCGGCGACGACATGTACGGCGGCACCTACCGCCTGTTCGAACGCGTGCGCCGCCACAGCGCCGGCCACCGCTTCACCTATGTGAACCTGGCCGATCCGGATGCGCTGGCGGCTGCGATCACGGCGGACACACGCCTGGTCTGGGTCGAGACGCCGACCAACCCGATGCTCAAACTGGCCGACCTGGCGGCCATCGCTACGCTCTGCCGCGCGCGCGGCATCGTCTCCGTCTGCGACAACACCTTCGCCAGCCCGATCAACCAGCGTCCCCTGGAGCTGGGCATCGACATCGTCGTCCACTCGACCACCAAGTACATGAACGGCCATTCGGACGTGATCGGCGGCGTGGCGGTGGTCGGCAATGCGCCGCGGCACGCCGAGCTGCGCGAACGGCTCGGCTTCATCCAGAACGCGGTCGGCGCCATCCAGGGGCCCTTCGACAGCTTCCTGGTGCTCCGCGGGATCAAGACGCTGGCGCTGCGCGTCGAGCGCAGCAATGCCAACGCGCTGGCGCTGGCGCAGTGGCTGGAACGCGAGCCGAAGGTCGGCAAGGTGTTTTATCCGGGGCTGGAGACGCATCCCCAGCATGCGCTGGCGCGGCGCCAGATGAGCGGTTTCGGCGGGATCGTCTCGATCGAACTGGCCTCCGACCTGGCCGGTGCGCGGCGCTTCCTGGAGAGCTGCCGCGTGTTCACCCTGGCCGAAAGCCTGGGCGGCGTGGAGAGCCTGATCGAGCACCCGGCCCTGATGACGCATGCGACGATTCCGCCGGCGCAGCGCGCGGAGCTGGGGATCAGCGATACCCTGATCCGGCTCTCGGTCGGCGTCGAGCACCTGGAAGACCAGCGCGCCGACCTGCGGCGCGCGCTCGAAACGGTGTAGCGGGCATTCAGGCCAGCGCCGGTACGCGTGGAGCAGCACGCTGCTGGCGCAGCTGGAAGGTACCGACCAGCCGCGCCAGCGCCGCCGCCTGTTCGCGCATCGATTCGGCCGCGGCGGCCGCTTCCTCGACCATGGCGGCGTTCTGCTGGGTCGACAGGTCGATTTCGGCGAGCGCCCTGCCCACCTTGCCGACGCCGTCCGCCTGCAGCTCGCTGGCGCCATGGATCGCACCCAGCAGCGTGGCGACTTCCTGTACTTTGCCCAGCACGGCGCGCATGGTGTCGCCGGCGCCTTCGGCGATCCCGGTGCCGGCCTCGATCTCGCCCGCCGACGCGCCGATCAGCTGCTTGATCTGCTTGGCGGCGCCGGCCGAATGCTGGGCCAGGTTGCGCACTTCCGCCGCGACGACGGCAAAGCCCCTGCCTTCCGCACCGGCGCGCGCGGCTTCGACGGCAGCGTTCAGAGCCAGGATGTTGGTCTGGAAGGCGATGCTGTCAATCATGCCGGTGATATCGACGATCTTGTCGGCCGAGGCCTTGATGGCGCCCATGCGCGCCACCAGTTGCGCCACGGCCGCGGCCCCTTCTCCCGCCACCGTGGTGGCCGACTGCGCCAGCAGGTTGGCCTCGCGCGCGCTGTCGTTGTTGCTGGCGATCGCAGCGGTCAGCGCTTCCATGGCCTGGACGGTCTGGCGCAAGGCGCCGGCCTGGCGCTCGGTGCGCTGCGAGAGATCCTGGTTGCCGGCGGCGATTTCGCCCGATGCGGCATCGATGCCATGCGCGCCGCGCAGCACCTCGGTCACGGTGGCGGACACGCCGCCGGTCATGCCGTTCAGGGCGTCGAACAGGCGCCCGAGTTCATCGCCGCGGCGGTGCGCGATCAGCGGCCGCAGGTCGCCGCGGGCCACGTCCTCGGCCAGGCTGACGGCCTGCTGCAGCGGAACGACGACGCTGCGGGTGAGCAGCCAGCCGAGCGCGGCGCCGGCCGCCAGGGCAAGCGCGCCGAGCGCCAGCAGCAGCACGCGGCTGAACGCCGAGGTGCTGGCCGAGTCGTCCGCCAGCGCATGCGCCGCATCCGCCTGGTGCCGCAGCAGCTTCCCGAGGCTGGCGGTGTAGCGCAGGAATGCGGGTTCCAGCGCGCGCGTCACCAGCTCTTCCGCTTCCTGGGTACGGCCGATGTCCTTTGCCTTGAAGACCGACGCCGTCGCCATTGCGAACGCCGCCTTGTCTTCGCCCGCCGCGCGCAGCAGCGCCCCTTCTTCGACCGACGCGGGCAGCGCGCGGATACGGGTCTCGATCCGCGCCGCCTCGCGTTCGCCGTCCGCCAATTGCGCCTTGTACAGGTCGGCCAGTTCGAGACTGTCGCTGCGCGCGACCGACATCACGCGCAGGCCGTTCAGGCGCGCGACGCCGAGCAGGTCGGAGGCAAGCTGCTGCTTGGCCAGCTTGTCCTGCACCAGGTCGCGCGTGATGGTATCGAGCGCGTGCATGCGCCACAGGGCGACGCAGGTGATGAGGACGATGAGGAGGGAGACGAGGAAGAAGGAACCAAGGATCTTGGTGCCGGTCTGGGGCTTGGAGAGAGACATGCAGGTCATGGTGGGTGGCGATGACCGGCATTGTGATTGGGCAATATTACGGGTTCATGAATGGCAGGCGATGTGCACGCGACGAGAACGCGTGGGCTCTCCGAGCCCACCCTACATCACGCGGGATCACCGGGTGAAACCATGCGGCCTCACCCGATGCTGCCAACACCGCTTACCGCTTGATCGCCGGAATCGCCGCCGGCTTCCACGGCTTGACCGGCTGCTCCTTCATCTTCTTCTCCAGCAGCTCGAGCGCCACTTCCAGCTGGCGGTCGCGGCCGGCGAAGGTCTCGTGCGGCAGGTTGTCGACCTCGACGTCGGGGGTCACGCCCACGCCTTCGATCAGCCACTCGCCGTCGGCCCCGAACTGGCCGTTCTCGGCCACGCGCGCCATGCCGTTGTCGAGCAGGCCGTTGCCATCGCTGAGCCAGACGCCGGCGCCGGCCGTGCGCTTGCCGACCAGCGGGCCGAGCTTCAGCGCCTTGACGCCTGCCGCGAAGGTCTCGCCGTCCGAATAGGTCAGCTCGTCCATCAGCACCACCAGGTGGCCGCGGAAGGTATTCTGCATGTTCGAATACGGCTGCTTGCCGTTCGAGGCCCAGAAGGCCCAGGAGCGGCGCAGCAGCTTCTCGATGATCCAGCTGTCGATGTTGCCGCCGTTATTGCGGCGTACGTCGATCACCAGGCCTTCCTTGTTGATGTTGGCATAGAAGTCGCGCGCAAAGGCGTTGATGTCGCGCGCCACCATCGCGCGCAGGTGCAGGTAGCCGATCTTCCCTTTCGAGCTGGCCTCGACCTGCTGCGCCCTGCCCTGCTCCCAGTCGGCATAGCGCAGGCTGGCGTGGCGCGCCATCGTGGCCGGGGTGACGATCACCGCGCGCGCCTTGCCATTGGCGCCCTTCACGTTCAGCAGCACCTGCTTGCCGGCCGTGTCGAGCAGCAGGTCGGCGATGTCGCGCGCCTCCAGCAGCGACTTGCCGTTCACCGCCGTGATGATCTCGCCTTCCTTGACGTCGACGTCGGGCGCTGCCAGCGGCCCCGCTTCCGACGGCAGCTCCGGCTCGCTGCGATACACACGGTCGACGCGGTAGCCCTCAGGCGTGCGTGTCAGCACGGCGCCCAGGCTGGCCGGCGTGCCTTCGGCGGCCGCGCGGCGCACGTCGCCCGGACGGATCTGCGAGTGCAGCGCGCCGACCTCGCCCACCATCATGCCCAGCACGTCGTCCAGCTCAGCGCGGTCGGTCACGCGCTCGACCAGCGGCGCATAGCGGGTGCGCACGGCGTTCCAGTCGACGCCGCGCATCTTGGCGTCGTAGAGGAAGTCGCGGTGCATGCGCCAGGCGTCGTTGAACATCTGCTTCCATTCCAGGCGCGGGTTCGACGTCACCGCCCAGTCGTCGATCTTGACCTTCGCCTTGGAGAGATCGGCGGGCGCCTTGGCGCCGGCGTCGACGATCAGCATGTCGCCCGGCGTGCCCTTGGCGAAAGTGCGATAGTAGACGTGCTTGCGGTCGGTCGACAGGCCGAACTCGCGCACATTGGTCACGAACGTCTCCGGCTGCGGCGCGCTGCGCGTGATCGCCAGGGTTTTCAAGGTTCCCTTGGCGGCTTCGTCGTCGCCCGCTTCGAGCAGGTAGAGGCGCTTGTCGTCGACCGCCAGCGCGCGGTAGTTGCCGGGTGCGACCGGCACTTCGTAGAGGCGCTCGCGCAGGCCGCTGTAGGCGATCGGCGGCGTCGGCCCTTTCGGCTTCTCGGTGCCGGCGGCGGCGACCGCGGCGGCGGTGGCCGCGGCGACGGCGCCGTTCTTGTCGCCACTCGCGTCATCGGTCGCTTTGACGGCCGCCTTCGCCGCCGCTTCGGGCGACTTCTCTTCCGGCTTGGTCAGCTCGTCCTCGGGCTTGAAGGGGAAGCGTACATCGGCTTGCAGCGCCAGCGCATACACGCCGACGCGCTTGTCGAACACCGGGCCCATGTTACGGTCGCCCCAGGGTGAGGCGTTGCCGAGGTTGAAGTGGCGCGCCGAGAGGAAGTACAGCCATTTGCCGTCGGGAGAAAACGCCGGCGAGCTGGCCTCGTAGCGGTCGGTCGTCACAAAACTGGTCTTGCGCGTCGCAAGGTTGAACATGCCGATCTGGTCGCGCCGTTCCAGGCTGCCGACGCGCACGAAGGCCAGGTTGCGGCTGTCCGGCGACCACACCACCTGATCCGAGGGGTCGAGCCCTTCGAGACCCGCGTCGTCGATGACGACATTGGCCTTGGTGGCCAGGTCGAGCAGCCAGGTGCGGCCCTTCTTGTCGGTGTGGGCGAGCCATTTGCCGTCGGGCGACGGGTACAGGTTGCGGCGGTGGCTGGCGCCGTCCGTCGTCAGGCGCTCGCCGTGGCCGGAACCGTTGGCGGCGTAGCGCCAGATCTCGTTCTCGCCGCTGGTGTCGGCGATGGCATATACCCATTTATCGTCGTGGCTGAAGACGGCGGCGCGCGCGCGTGCGCCTTCGGGCACCGCGATCTCGACGCGGCGCTGGCTGCCGGTGCCGGCGATGGTGACGCGGCCGCGCGCGGTCAGCACGATGCGCTCGGCCTTGGCGGCCACCTCGATGCTGCTCAACGCCTCGAGCGGCGACTTCACGCGGCGCATGCGCTGCTGGTCGAAGTCGGACAGCAGGGTCGCCTTCAGGAGCGTGTCTGCGCCGCCCGCGAGGTCGAACACGCGCAGGTCGGCCCCGAGCTGGTAGGCGATACGGCCGTCGCCCAGCGAGGCCGTGCGCACGTCCCATTCCTTGTGCTGGGTAAGCTGGCGCCGGTCGCTGCCGTCGGGGTTCGATGACCAGAGGTTGTCGGCGCCGCCGGCGTCGCTGATGAAGTACAGGCGGCCCTTCCACCACATGGCGCGCCGGTTGTTGGCGTTGTCGCCCTTGAACACCGGTTCCGCCTCGCGCTTGGCATCGAGGTCGAAGCGCCACAGTTGCGCGTGCGCCCCGCCGCGGTAGGACTTGACGTTATCGTTGGTCATGGACAAGCCCATGCGCGTGAAGAACACGGTGCGGCCGCTGTCGTCGAGCACGGCGTCGTTGGCGTCGGCCAGCGGCAGCACGCGCCGCTTCAGGCTGGCCGGGTCGAGCGCCGCGACGACGCGGTGCTTGGCCGGCCCGGTCGAATTCTCGGTGCTGACCAGCACCTCGCCCTGCGCCGTCCAGCCGAGCACCGTGACGCCGCCGTTTTCGAAGGTGATCCGCTTCGGCAGGCCGCCCTCGAGCGGCATCACATACGCTTCCTGGGCGCCTTCGTAGGAGGCGGCGAAGGCGACGAACTTGCCGTCGTGCGAGATCGCCGCATGGGTCTCGGCGGACGGATGCGTGGTCAGGCGCGTGGCCTTGCCGCCGTTCGTCGTGGTGCGCCAGAGGTCGCCCTCGGCGGTGAAGACGACGGTATCGCCGCGCACCGCGGGGAAACGGAAGTAGGGATCGGCGGCGAGGGCCTGGCTGCCAATCAGGGCGAGCGAGAGCGCGAGGATGGTGCGGGAAACATTCATGGTCACGACGGCAGAGTTTGCTAGGGAGCATGAGTTTGCCATAGCGCGCTGCCGGGTTGGCGTCCATACATGCAAATAAAACGGCCGCGTAGCGTGGACGAAAAAAAACCGCGCACGAGGCGCGGTTTTTGGGGCTGACCGAATTTACTCGATCTCGACCGTCTCTGCCGGGGCCGGCGGCGGCAGTGCGTCGCCCTCCGGGAACTCGAGCATGACGTCGTCCTTCTCGTTCAGGTCGACCGTGACGCGTCCGCCGTTCACCAGGCGGCCGAACAGCAGCTCGTCGGCCAGGGCCTTGCGGATCATGTCCTGGATCAGGCGCGACATCGGACGGGCGCCCATCTGCGGATCGAAGCCCTTCGAGCCGAGGAACTTGCGCAGCTTCTCGGTGAAGATGGCTTCCACCTTCTTCTCGTGCAGCTGCTCTTCCAGCTGCATCAGGAACTTGTCCACGACGCGCAGGATGATTTCCTCGTCCAGCGCGCGGAAGCTGATGATCGCGTCCAGGCGGTTGCGGAACTCCGGCGTGAACATGCGCTTGATGTCGGCCATCTCGTCGCCCTGGGCACGCGCATCGACGAAGCCCACCGAGCGCTTGGTCAGGCTCTCGGCGCCCGCGTTCGTGGTCATGATGATGATCACGTTGCGGAAGTCGGCCTTGCGTCCGTTGTTGTCGGTCAGCGTACCGTGATCCATCACCTGCAGCAGGATATTGAAAATGTCCGGATGGGCCTTTTCGATCTCGTCCAGCAGCAGCACCGCGTGCGGCTTCTTGGTGATGGCTTCTGTCAGCAGACCGCCCTGGTCGAAGCCGACATAGCCCGGCGGCGCACCGATCAGGCGCGACACGGCGTGGCGCTCCATGTACTCCGACATGTCGAACCGGATCAGCTCGATGCCGAGGATGAAGGCGAGCTGCTTGGCCACCTCGGTCTTGCCGACGCCGGTCGGGCCGGAGAACAGGAAGGAGCCGATCGGCTTGTCCTGCTTGCCCAAGCCGGCCCGCGCCATCTTGATGGCCGAGGCCAGCGCATCGATCGCGGGATCCTGGCCGAAGACGACGTTGCGCAAGTCGCGGTCGATCGTCTGCAGCTTGCTGCGGTCGTCCTGGTTGACCGTCTGCGGTGGGATACGCGCGATCTTGGCGATGATTTCCTCGATCTCGGTCTTGCCGATGGTTTTCTTCTGCTTCGACTTCGGCAGGATGCGCTGGGCCGCGCCGGCTTCGTCGATGACGTCGATCGCCTTGTCAGGCAGGTGACGGTCGTTGATGAAGCGCGCCGCCAGTTCGGCCGCGGTCGAGAGTGCCGACGACGAATACTTCACGCCGTGGTGTTCTTCGAAGCGCGACTTCAGGCCACGCAGGATCTGCACGGTCTGCTCGACCGACGGCTCGTTCACGTCCACCTTCTGGAAGCGGCGGGACAGCGCATGATCCTTCTCGAACACGCCGCGGAATTCCGTGAACGTGGTCGCGCCGATGCACTTCAATTGGCCGTTGGCGAGCGCAGGTTTCAGCAGGTTCGATGCGTCGAGCGTGCCGCCCGATGCCGAACCGGCGCCGATGATCGTGTGGATCTCGTCGATGAACAGGATGCCGTTCGGCGTGTCCTTCAATTGCTTGAGGACGGCCTTCAGGCGCTGTTCGAAGTCGCCGCGGTACTTGGTGCCGGCCAGCAGCGCACCCATGTCGAGCGAGAACACGACGGCGTTCTGCAGGATCTCGGGCACGTCTTCCTGGACGATGCGCCATGCCAGGCCTTCCGCGATCGCGGTCTTGCCGACACCGGCTTCGCCGACCAGCAGCGGGTTGTTCTTGCGGCGGCGGCAGAGGATCTGGATCACGCGATCGACTTCCTCTTCGCGCCCGATCAACGGATCGATCTTGCCGTCGGCAGCGGCCTTGTTCAGGTTCTGGGTGAACTGGTCGAGCGGGCTCTCTTTCGTCGCGCCTTCGACCTGCGCTTCTTCCACGCCTTCGGACGCCTTCTGGCTGTCGATCTGCTGGTCCTTGCGCACGCCGTGCGAAATGAAATTGACCACGTCCAGACGCGTCACGCCCTGCTGGTGCAGGTAGTAGACGGCGTGCGAGTCCTTCTCGCCGAAGATCGCGACGAGCACGTTGGCGCCCGTGACTTCCTTCTTGCCGTTCGAAGCCGACTGCACGTGCATGATCGCACGCTGGATCACGCGCTGGAATCCGAGCGTCGGCTGGGTGTCGACCTCGCCCGTGCCCGGCACGGTCGGGGTGTTATCACCGATAAAATTGGTCAGGGTCTTGCGCAGGTCATCGATATTGACCGCGCATGCACGCAGGACTTCCGCGGCCGAGGGATTGTCGAGGAGCGCAAGCAGCAGGTGCTCCACGGTAATGAACTCGTGCCGTGCCTGTCGAGCTTCGACAAAGGCCATGTGTAGGGATACTTCAAGTTCCTGCGCAATCATACTTCCTCCATCACGCACTGCAGGGGATGCCCCGCCTTGCGCGCATGCGTTAAGACAAACTCCACTTTGGTACACGCTATATCTTTGGAAAACACGCCGCACACCCCTTTACCATGTCGGTGTACGGAAAGCATGATCTGCGTCGCCGTCTCGCGGTCCTTGTTGAAATACTCCTGAATGATTGCCACCACAAATTCCATCGGTGTGTAGTCATCATTCAGCAACGCCACCTGATACAGGGGCGGTGGTTTTACGACTTGCCGCTCCAGCAGCTGTTCGGTATCGTGCTTGGTTGCCATGGGCGTATTCTAAAGCGTTCCAGGATGATGCAATGCGTAAATATCATTCAATGCGGTCAGATCAATGCGATCGGATCACGCGGATCCCACCCCATCTACCGGCTCACTTCGACTCGCCTTCATCTTACTTGTTTTCCGTTGAAAGCGCAGATGGCGTTCCGATTGCGGAAATCAAGAGCTGGCTTCATAGGAGTATGCATATGGTATGAAAAAATTAACAACAGTCGCATCAAAGGGCTTGACTTCGAATTCTAGTCCATCAACAATGCAACTATTGACATGTACTTATGTACTTGTTGATAAGAAGTGAGCAGGCTGAGGAGGGGGCAAGAAGCTTCTTGCTTTTATGGCTCGTGTGATTTGTTTATATTTGAAAGTTCTTTTATGGCAACTGGTACTGTTAAGTGGTTCAATGATTCCAAAGGCTTTGGCTTCATCACTCCAGATGACGGCGGCGAGGATCTGTTCGCGCATTTCTCCGCAATCAACATGAACGGTTTTAAGACCCTCAAAGAAGGTCAGAAAGTCCAATTCGAAGTCACGCAAGGCCCTAAAGGCAAGCAAGCTTCCAACATCCAGGGCATGTAATACGGCCCTCGGAAGCGAGAAACCCCGCCATACGCGGGGTTTTTTTTCGTCCATGCAAAATGAATGGCGCCCTGCCCTGCCATGCATAAAAAAAGCCCGCCTCTTTCGAGACGGGCTCATGCATTCGCGCAGCCTCTTATTCCATCTGCTTAGTGCATCTGCCTAGTGCATCTGCTTATTGCATCTGCTCGATCATGACCTCGCCGAATCCCGAGCACGACACCTGGGTCGCGCCTTCCATCAGGCGCGCGAAATCGTAGGTCACGCGTTTCGAGGCGATCGCGCGTTCCATCGAGGCGATGATCAGGTCGGCCGCTTCGATCCAGCCCATGTGGCGCAGCATCATTTCCGCCGACAGGATGAGCGAGCCCGGATTCACGTAATCCTTGCCGGCGTACTTGGGCGCGGTGCCGTGGGTCGCTTCGAACATGGCGACCGAGTCCGACATGTTGGCGCCCGGCGCGATGCCGATGCCGCCCACCTGAGCCGCCAGCGCATCGGAGACATAGTCGCCGTTCAGGTTCAGGGTCGCGATCACGCTGTACTCGGCCGGACGCAGCAGGATCTGCTGCAGGAAGGCGTCGGCGATCGAATCCTTGACGATGATGTCGCGCCCCGTCTTCGAACTCTTGAACTTGCACCATGGGCCGCCGTCGATCAGCTCGGCGCCGAACTCGGTCTGCGCCAGCGCGTAGGCCCAGTCGCGGAAGCCGCCTTCGGTGTACTTCATGATGTTGCCCTTGTGGACGATCGTCACCGAAGGCTTGTCGTTGTCGATCGCATACTGGAGCGCCTTGCGCACCAGGCGCTCGGTGCCTTCGCGCGAGACAGGCTTGATGCCGATGCCCGAGCTTTCCGGGAAGCGGATCTTCTTGACGCCCATTTCCCTGGTCAGGAATTCGATGACCTTCTTGACGCCTTCCGAATCGGCCGCCCACTCGATGCCGGCGTAGATGTCTTCCGAGTTCTCGCGGAAGATGACCATGTCGGTCTTTTCCGGCTGCTTCAGCGGCGAGGGCACGCCCTTGAAATAGCGCACCGGGCGCAGGCAGACGTAGAGGTCGAGTTCCTGGCGCAGCGCGACGTTGAGCGAACGGATGCCGCCGCCCACGGGCGTCGTCAGGGGGCCCTTGATCGAGACCACGTAATCCTTGACCACGTCCAGGGTTTCGGGCGGCAGCCAGACGTCGGGGCCGTAGATGCTGGTCGACTTTTCGCCGGCGAAGATTTCCATCCAGCTGATCTTGCGCTGCCCGCCGTAGGCCTTGGCCACCGCGGCGTCGACCACCTTCAGCATGACGGGCGTGATGTCGAGGCCGGTGCCATCGCCTTCGATATAGGGAATGATCGGGTTGTCCGGCACGTTCAGCGAGAAATCGGCATTGACCGTGATTTTCTGGCCTTCGGCGGGTACGTTAATATGTTGGTACATGTGTTCTCCCAGGTGGTCGCGGCGAGTAGAGGAAGACAGGACGGGCGGCTGCATTACAATGGCGGCCTCATTGGCGACGTCTGCCACTCCTCTATAAGACATAAGATGGCGACTTGCATTATGCACCACTATTTTGCCAGATGCCATGCTCGGGCGGCCAGCGTTTCACCTGCCTTTCCCGGTTTTGCTCCAAACATTATTCATGCCGCTTATTCTCTTCAATAAACCCTTCCAGGTCTTGTGCCAGTTTTCGTCGCAGGACGACCGGGAAACGCTCGCCGATTACCTCAGCATTCCCGGCATCTACCCCGCCGGCCGCCTCGACGCCGACAGCGAAGGCCTGATGCTGCTGACCGACGACGGCGCCCTGCAGCACAAGATCGCGCACCCTGACCACAAGGAAGCGAAGATCTACCTGGTGCAGGTCGATGGCGTCCCCGACGCGGCCGCCCTGGCGCGCCTGCAGGCGCCGCTCGACCTGGGCGACTTCGTGACAAAACCCTGCCGCGCAGTGCGCATCGCCGAACCCGCATGGCTGTGGCCGCGCAACCCGCCGATCCGCACGCGCCAGGACAAGCCGACGAGCTGGATCGCGATTACGCTGGAAGAAGGAAAGAACCGGCAGGTGCGGCGGATGACGGCGGCGGTCGGCTTGCCGACGCTGCGGCTGGTGCGCAGCAGTATCGGGCCGTTCAGTTTGCAGACGCATCCCTTGATGCCGGGCGAGTTCGCCGAGGTGCCCGTGTCGGCGGTGAAGCGGTAGGGGTGGGCGATGCCAATGGCATCGCCCACGGTTTCACCGGGCGCCCCGTGCCCACCAAAACGTGGCGTCGCGTTGGCGCATCCATTTGGTGGGCACAGGGCGCCCACCCTACCAATAAAAAAACCCGCCGGGCCAAAGCCAGGCGGGTTTTTCTTTGCGAGCTAAGCTAAGTTACGCGCCCAGCGAAGCCAGCGCCGCGTTGAAGGTCGCGCTCGGACGCATCACGGCCTTCACCTTGGCGTCGTCCGCCTTGTAGTAGCCGCCGATATCGACCGGCTTGCCCTGCACTTCCAGCAGTTCCTGCACGATCTTCTGCTCGTTCTCGGCCAGGCTCCTGGCCAGCGGTGCAAAGTAAGCCGCCAGTTCGGCGTCTTCCGTCTGCGCGGCCAGTTCCTGGGCCCAGTACAGCGACAGGTAGAACTGGCTGCCGCGGTTGTCGAGCTCGCCGGTCTTCGGCGAAGGCGACTTGCGGTTGTCCAGCAGCTTGCCGGTCGCGGCATCCAGCGTTTTCGCCAGAACCTTGGCCTTGGCGCTGCCGGTCTTGATGCCGAGGTCTTCCAGCGACACGGCCAGGGCCAGGAACTCGCCCAGCGAATCCCAGCGCAGGTGGTTTTCTTCGGTCAGCTGCTGCACGTGCTTCGGCGCCGAACCGCCGGCGCCGGTTTCGTACATGCCGCCGCCGGCCATCAGCGGGACGATCGACAGCATCTTGGCCGAGGTGCCCAGTTCCAGGATCGGGAACAGGTCGGTCAGGTAGTCGCGCAGGATGTTGCCGGTCACCGAGATGGTGTCCAGGCCGCGCTTGACGCGCTCCAGCGTGTAGCGCATCGCACGTACCTGCGACATGATCTGGATGTCCAGGCCGGTCGTGTCGTGATCCTTCAGGTAGGTGCGCACCTTCTTGATCAGCTCGTTCTCGTGCGGACGGTACGGGTCGAGCCAGAACACGGCCGGCATGCCCGAGTTGCGCGCGCGCGTCACGGCCAGCTTGACCCAATCGCGGATCGGCGCGTCCTTCACCTGGCACATGCGCCAGATGTCGCCCTGCTCGACGTTCTGGCTCATCAGCACTTCGCCGGTGGCGAGGTCGGTGATGTTGGCCACGCCCGCTTCCGGAATCTCGAAGGTCTTGTCGTGCGAGCCGTACTCCTCGGCCTGCTGGGCCATCAGGCCGACGTTCGGGACGGTGCCCATGGTCTTCGGATCGAAGGCGCCATGCCATTTGCAGAAGTTGATGATCTCCTGGTAGATGCGGGCGAAGGTCGATTCCGGGATGACGGCCTTGACTTCCTTCAGGCGGCCATTGGCGTCGTACATCTTGCCGCCGGCGCGGATCATGGCAGGCATCGACGCGTCGACGATGACGTCGTTTGGCGAATGGAAGTTGGTGATGCCCTTGGTCGAGTCGACCATGGCCAGCGCCGGACGGTGCTCCTGGCAGGCATGCAGGTCGCGCTCGATCTCTTCGCGCTGCGAGGCCGGCAGGTTGGCGATCTTGCTGTACAGGTCGGCCATGCCGTTGTTGACGTTGATGCCGAGGCTGTCGAACAGGGCGCCGTGCTTCTCGAAGGCTTCCTTGTAGAACATGCGCACGCAGTGGCCGAAGACGATCGGGTGCGAGACCTTCATCATCGTCGCCTTGACGTGCAGCGAGAACAGGACGCCGGTTTCCTTGGCGTCGTCGATCTGCTGCTGGTAGAACTCCAGCAGGGCCTTGCGGCTCATGAACATCGAATCGATGATCTCGCCATCCTGCAGCGCGACCTTCGGCTTCAGGACGACCGTCTGGCCGCTCTTGGTGACCAGTTCCATCTTGACGTCGCGGGCGCCTTGCACCGTCATCGACTTTTCGCCATGGTAGAAGTCGCCATGGGTCATGTGCGAGACGTGGGTGCGCGAGGCCGGCGACCATGCGGCCATCGAATGCGGGTTCTTGCGTGCGTACTCTTTCACGGCGCGCGGTGCGCGGCGATCCGAGTTACCTTCGCGCAGCACCGGGTTCACGGCGGAACCGATGCACTTGTTGTAGCGCGCCTTGATGGCTTTTTCTTCCTCGGTCTTGGCATCGGCCGGGTAGTCAGGAAGGTTATAGCCCTTCTCCTGCAGTTCCTTGATGGCGGCGGTCAGCTGGCCGACCGAGGCGCTGATGTTCGGCAGCTTGATGATGTTCGCGTCCGGCTCGAGCGTCTTCTTGCCCAGTTCGGCCAGGGCGTCCGGCACGCGCTGTTCCGGCGTCAGGTTTTCCGGGAAGGCGGCCAGGATACGGGCGGCGACCGAGATGTCGCTCGAGACGACGTCGATGCCGGCGGCCTTGGTGAAGGTGCTGACGACAGGCAGGAAGGCGTGGGTCGCCAGCAGCGGCGCCTCGTCGGTCAGGGTATAGATGATGGTCGGATTACTGCTCATGCGCTTTTTCCTCGGTTCTCGCGAACGGTCGCGATGGTTCAACTCAATAAGTAACGCTGGTCTTCGTTCGCGAAGAACGCGACGTCCTACGCGCCTCGCCGCTCATGCTACTCCTCCTTCGGGCGAAGGGGAATCGGACACGAAGGCGGCCCGGCCAGCTGCGATATGCGCTGCATGCCGCACCGCCGGGAGACCTCTTCCTCCGCCCAAGTCTTCTATAAGACATAAGACGAGCGTTTCACATTATGCACCAGTATTTTACTGTGCGCCACAGCTTTAGCAAGCCGAAGGCCGTCGCGACGAGGCCATACGGCTGCGCGGCGCGGGCGGATGGGCGAACGCGCTAGGATGGCGGCACGGCCGCAGCGCCGATTTTTCCCAAGGGAGTTGCCATGACCGTCCGCCAGACCGATGCCACCTTCATCTCCGAATCGCGCTCGCTCGGCTGGGCCGGCTACCTGCTGGGATTCGGCCTGGGCGGCTTTTTCGACGGCATCCTGCTGCACCAGATCCTGCAATGGCATCACCTGCTCTCGCTCGTCACACGGCCACCCTTCCAGGACATCCGGGTGCAGATCATGGTTGACGGCTTCTTCCACCTGCTGATGTACGTGCTCGCCTTTGCCGGGCTGTGGAAACTGTGGAAGGGCCGCCACCACGTCGGCGGGGGCGGCGACCGCCTGCTGCTGGCCAATGCGGCGCTCGGCTTCGGCGCCTGGCACATCCTCGACGGCATCCTGTCGCACTGGGTGCTCGGCATCCACCGCATCCGGCTCGATAGCGACAACCTGCTGTTCTGGGATCTGCTGTGGTTCGTGGTCTTTGGCGTCGCTTTCGTCGTGCTCGGCCTGCGGCTGCGGCGCGGGAATGGCACTGCCGGCGGGCGCGGCGGCGCGGCGGCGCTGGTGCTGGCGGTGCTGATCGGCGGCCCGGTTGCCGCCCTGCCGCCGCCGGACGTCAGCACAACCATGGTGTTCTTCAAGCCGGGGACCGCGCCAAGCCAGGTGTTCGCCGGCATCGACGCGGTCGACGGGCGCATCCTGTGGTCGTCGCCAAAGGGGGACGTGTGGGCGCTGGATGTGAATGATCGCGGCAAGACCGCCCTGCTCTACCGGCACGGGGCCTGGATGGTGAGCAACTCGGCGCTGGCGGTGGGGTGTCTCGCCTGGACGTCGGCGCGGGGGTGATGTCGGAATTTATCGAACACATTCTCGTACGTAGCGGACGCGCACCGTAGGGTGGGCATGCCCACGCGTTCGCTGGTTGAATAAACGCGACGACGAGCTCGGCTGGCTACCTGAACCATACAAATGACGGTACGGCGCATATCGGCACGTACGCGGGCATGCCCGCCCTACGGTGCACTATCGCCATCGATTCCGATATCGGATAACAAACGATCCGAAAGCGGAAAAACCCGCCGGGGCTTGCGCCGGGCGGGTTCTTCTTCCACTGTACTGCCAGCGCGGCCGGGGCCGCGCGCCAACCGGTTGTTAGGCCGACAGGGCTTTCAGGGCAGCAGCCAGGCGGCTCTTGTGGCGAGCGGCCTTGTTCTTGTGGATGATTTTCTTGTCAGCGATGCTGTCGATGGTCGACACGGACGACTGGAAGATGCTGGTTGCAGCAGCTTTGTCGCCAGCCTGGATGGCTTTGCGGACGGCCTTGATGGCGGTGCGCAGGGTCGAACGCTGAGCGCTGTTGTGTGCGTTTTGCTTAACTGCTTGACGAGCGCGTTTGCGCGCTTGTGCGGTATTTGCCATGGAATTTCCTAAATCGGGGTCAAGTTGCGTTTGCAAACATTAGCGAGTCAAACTGGCCCATTCCAGTGCCTGCCAAACATATGTGTCTGCTAACAGAATTCAGTACAGCCCACGATTATAGCGAAACAACCCTCTTCTGGCAATTCATTCTTCATTTTCGACACCGTCAAGCGCGGAAGCACGCAGTGCACTGCGTATTGCCCAGCTATAATCTCGCCCCATGAATCTGCTCAAGACCCTCGCTGCCATTTCCAGCATGACCATGGTGTCCCGCGTGACCGGCCTGCTGCGCGAAAGCCTGTTCGCCGCCACCTTCGGCGCCTCCAACTTCACCGACGCCTTCAACATCGCCTTCCGCCTGCCGAACCTCTTGCGGCGCCTGTTCGCCGAAGGCGCGTTCTCGCAAGCCTTCGTGCCCATCCTCACCGAATACAAGACCAAATACGGCCAGGAGGCGACCAAGACCCTGGTCGACCACGTCGCCACGGTGCTGATCTGGGCCACGGTTCTGGTCAGCATCGCCGGCATCCTGGCCGCGCCCGTCCTCATCTACTGGATCGGCGGCGGCCTGCAGCGCGAACCGGCCGCCTTCGACGCCGCCGTCGTCATGACGCGCATGATGTTCCCGTATATCGCCTGCATGGCCTTCGTTGCCCTGTCCAGCGGCATCCTGAATACCTGGCGCCAGTTCAAGATCCCGGCGATCACCCCGGTGCTGCTGAACATCTCCTTCATCTTCGCCGCCGTCGTCATGGCCGACTGGTTCGCGCAGCCGATCTATGCGATGGCCGTCGGCGTCTGCATCGGCGGCGTACTGCAGGTGGCGCTCCAGCTTCCTTCGCTGCTCAAGCTCGGCATGCTGCCGCGCTTGTCGGTCAATCCCTTCACCGGCCTGCGCGACGCCGGCGTGATGCGCATGCTCGGCAAGATGGGGCCGGCCGTGTTCGCCGTCGCCGCCGCCCAGATCAGTCTCCTGATCAACACCACCATCGCCGCCAGCCTGGCCGCCGGCGCCGTCACCGCGCTGCAGTACGCGGATCGCCTGATGGAACTGCCGACCGCCCTGCTCGGCGTGGCGCTGGGCACCATCCTTCTGCCGGGCCTGGCAAAAGCCAATACCGAGGGCGACACCACCGAATACTCGTCCCTGCTCGACTGGGGCCTGCGCCTGACCTTCCTGCTGTCGATCCCGTCGGCAGTGGGCCTGGCGACCCTGGCCACGCCGATGATCGCCACCCTGTTCCACTACGGCGCGTTCGATGCCGCCGACGTCGCCCACTCCTCGCTGCCGCTGATGGCTTACAGCGCGGGCCTGCTCGGCTTCATCCTGGTCAAGACCCTGGCGCCCGCCTTTTTCGCGCGCCAGGAAGTGCGCACGCCGGTGAACATCGCGGTCGGCGTGCTGGTCGCGACCCAGCTCTTGAACCTGGTCTTCGTGCCGCTGTTCGGCGTGGCCGGCCTGGCGCTGTCGATCGGCGTAGGCGCCTGTCTGAATGCCGCGCTGCTCTACAGCGGCCTGCGCCGCCGCCGCATCTACGTGCCGCAGCCCGGCTGGCTGGCCTTCTTCCTGAAGCTGATGGCGGCCGTGGCGGTGATGGGCGCAGTGGCCTGGTTCAGCCAGATCCAGTTCGACTGGATCGCCCTGCGCGCCCGGCCCTTCCTGCGCGGTGGCGCCCTGCTCGGCATCATCGTCCTGAGCGCTGCCAGCTATTTCGCCGTCCTGATCGCGCTGGGCTTCCGTCCGCGCGACTTCAAGCGCCGCGCAAAATAAGTCCCTTCAAAAGCCCGACCGGGTTGCTTCCGATGCGGGTTCGGGCGGCGGCGTTTCTTCTTTCGTTTCTTCTTCTTTCGTTTCTTCTTCTTTCGTTTCTTCTTCCTCGTCGGGCTTGGGCGGTTCCGGCGGCGGTTCCGGTTCGGGCAGCGCGGCCTGCTCCCCGACCGGAGCGGCGGTCGGGGCGGCCGGCGCGGCCGGCGGCGGGAACATCGTCGCTCCAGGCGGGGCGCCCTGCCCCGGCGCGGCGCCGTTCCCGGCCAGCGCCTGGCTATTGGCCACGAAGCGCCATTCCGACAGGTGGCGCTTGTGCTCGAAATTGACGAAGCGCGCGTCGAAGTTGGCGACCTTGAGCGGCTGCGCCTGCGACAGGCTGTGCACCCCGACGATCGGCCCGCCCTCGGCCGCCCGCACCAGCCCCCACTCGGCGCGTCCGGTGATGGGGTCAACGAAGATCCTGCGCAGGTG
The DNA here is from genome assembly GCF_001424165.1 of Massilia sp. Leaf139. Taxonomy (GTDB): domain Bacteria; phylum Pseudomonadota; class Gammaproteobacteria; order Burkholderiales; family Burkholderiaceae_D; genus Telluria. The sequence continues at coordinate 56,457 of NZ_LMOJ01000022.1, read as the reverse complement.
GCGCCGCGGATTGGGAAAGCGCGGATCGCGCAGGAGGGCCTCGAGCGAGGCCGGCTGCGTCGGCTGGCCTTGCGGCGTGGCCGCTGCATAGCTGGCGAGCGCCGCGCTGAACTCGGCGCCGATGGCCAGCAATTCGTTTTCCGCTTCCGCGCGCTGCAACAGCGCGCCGACTTTCAGCGTGGCCGCGCCGACGAGACCGATGATCGTGACGAACACGATCATGCCGACATAGGTAAAGCCGGCCTGGCGCCGGTGCGGGCACCGCCCCATGCTTACCAGTCGGCGTACGGCTTGCCGCTGCCGTCGTTGCCGGGCGCGCCGCTGCGCAGGTCGTAGACGCCGCCCAGGGTCGTGTCCTCGGGTGGCACCAGCGTCCAGGTCGCGCTGCTTTCGGTCAGCGGATCGAAGGGCGGCGCACGCAGGTATTTCTTCTCCACCAGCTGCTCGAGCGAATCGGGATAGCGTCCCGTGTCGCTGTAGTACTGCCCGATGATCTCGCGCGTGTTGCGCAGGTTCTCGGCCAGGATCGTCTCGCGCGACTTGTCGATGCTCGGGAAAAAGCGCGGTACCGCCAGCGTCAGCAGCAAGGCGATGATGCCGAGCACCACCAGCAGTTCGATCAGGGTAAAGCCGCGCGCTCGCGTGAAGTTGGCGTTCATGGTCACCACCGGTTGTACGGCACGCCGTTCAGGCCCGGCCGCGTCGAGGTCGAATACACGTCGTACACGTCGTCGCCTTCGCGCGGTTCGGCCGCTTCGCTGGCGTAGCTGCGCTTGCCCCAGGTCTCGGCGTCCTGCAGGCCGGGATCCGGATTGAAGGGATCGCGCGGCAGGCGGCGCAGGAAAAAAATCTTGGCGCGCTTCGGGCTGCGCAGATCCGGCACGCCCTCGACCAGCAGTTCCAGCTTCGGCGGATAGCCGCTGGCGCCGACGCGGCGCATGATGCGGCCGTCGTCGAAAGCCTTCTTGTAGGCGTCGATCCCGGCGCGTATCTCGCGCAGCGACCTGCGCAGCTCGCCCTCCTGCTTGCGCTGCGCCGTGACCTGCGCCACCGGCGCCACGAGCGTGCCGAGCAGCGCCAGGATCGCCAGCGTCACCAGCAGTTCGATCAGCGTGAAGCCGCGGGCGGAGCGACGCATGGCTACTGGCCCTGGGGCTGCGGCGCCGCCGGTGGCGTCACGATGGGCGTGACCACGACGCCGGACGGCGCCGGGGTGACCAGCACGCCGGCCGGCGCGGCCGCGGATGCCGGCACCGGCGTGCCCAGCGAGGGCGTGCTTGGCAGCGCCGACGCCGGCACGCTCTGGCCCGAACCCGGCGCCGGCGCCGGCGCGCTCGCAGGCGCGCTTGGGGGCGCATTTGCAGGCGCATTTGCAGGCAAACCTGCAGGCGCCGGCTGGCTGGCCGGGACGCGCACCGGCGTTCCCGTCACCACCACGGCCTGCGACTCCGGACGGCGCCGGAAGTTCGCCTCGGTACCGGCCGTGAACTCCGACGCGCTGGCCGGCGGACGCTGCACCTTGCGCACCAGGTGCGGCGTGATCGACAGCACGATCTCGGTCTTGTCGAACGTATCGTTGGTGCGTCCGAACAGGCGCCCGACGATCGGCAGGTGGCCCAGCCCCGGCACCTTGCTGCCGCTGCTGCGGTCTTCATTGTTGATCAGCCCCGCCAGCACCTGGTTCTCGCCATCCTTCAGCTGCAGCATGGTGTTGGCCGAGCGGGTGCCGATCCGGTAGGCCACCGAACCGGACGCGGTGCGCAGGGTATCGACCACGTTGCTGACCTCGAGCGCAATGCGGATCGCCACTTCATTGTTGAGGTAGATGGTCGGCTCGACGTTGAGCGTGAGGCCGACGTCGACATAGGTGACGGTGTCGGTCGACACACTGTTGGTGCCGCCCAGGGACACGGTGGCCGAGATGTTCGGCACCTTGTCGCCGATGACGACCTTCGCCTTTTCCTTGTTGCGCACGCGGATGCGCGGGTTGGCGAGGGTGTTCGAATCGCCGTCGGTACGGTTCGCGCTCAGGCTGGCCGACACGCCGCTCACGCCGATCCTGCTGCTGGCCAGGCCGCGCAGCGCATCGATCGTCAGCGGTGCGCCGCCGGCCGCCTGCAGCGGCGCGAAGCCCAGCGTCGTCGGCCAGGCAACGCCGAGTTCGGTAATGCTGCTGCGCTTGATCTCGAGGATCTCGACGTCGAGCATCACTTCCGGCTCGGCCACGTCCTGCAGGGCGACCAGCTTGGTGGCCAGGCGGATCGCTTCCGGACTGTCGCGCACGATCACGAGGTTCAGCTTTTCGTCGACCACGACGTCGCGCGACTTGACGATGGTTTTGAGGGTATTGCCGATGGTCTTGGCGTCGGCGTTCGCCAGGTAAAAGGTCTTGACCGTCTGCTCCTGGTATTCGCGCAGCTTGGCCGCGGTGTTCGGATAGATCATCACGGTGTTGCCGTCCATGACCTGCTGCTCGAGCTGATTGCTCATCAAGAGGAAGTAGATGGCGGCTTCGACGTTGCTGTTCTTCAGGAAGATCGAGGTGCGGGCGTCGGTCTTGACGTCCTTGTCGAACACGAAGTTCAGGCCCGAGCGCAGCGCGATCACCTCGAAGGCCTGCTTCAGGGCGACGTCGCGGAATTCGATGCTGATCGGCGTGCGGTAGGCGGCTGCCAGGCCCTTCTCTCCCGGGCGCGCCGCCGCCTCGTTGATCTTCGCCAGCAGCAGGCGCGCCGGCTCGTGATCCGGGCGCTCGGTCAGGATCGCCGTGGCGTGCTGGCGCGCCGTCTCGTGATCCTTTTGCTCGTATGCCTCGTTCGCCGCGTTCATCAGCCTGACGTGGCGGGCATCGGCCTCGACCTGGCGCAGGCCGGCGCGGGCCCGTTCGTTGGCCGGATCGAAGGCGAGCACGCGCGCGTAATCCTGGGCCGCGGCGCCGGCGTCGCCGGCCGCCAGCCGGCGTTCGGCGCTGTCGATGAGGCGCGTGGCGGCGCGGTCGCGCGCGCCCAGCAGGGCGCTGCGGAAAGCGGCATTGCCCGGATCGGCGGCCACGGCTTCGCGGTACTTCGCCAGGCCGGCGTCGATCTGGTCGCGCGCGATCAGCTCGTGGCCCTCGCGGAAGGCGTTCTGGCCGGCGCAACCGGCCAGGAACAAGGCGAGCAGCGATGCGGCGAGTGCGCGCGGCGCGCGCCGCAACATGCCATGCGGATGACTAGCCATCAGTCGAATGCTCCAATATTTAGCTGCTGAATCTGGTTCAGGGGCAGATAGGTCAGGGTCAGGATCGGCGGCGCGATGGCCTCGACCCGGTAGGTGCCGTCGATGACGGTCTTCGGTTTTACGACATAGGTCTTGCCGGCGCGCGCCAGGTAGACTTCCCAGGCGCCGTTCTCGAGCGCCTTGCCGAGCAGGGTAAACGGCAGCGGCGGCGCGCTCGGCGGCGGCGGTGGCGGCGGCGCGGCCGGAGCCGGCGGCGGCGCCGGCGGCGGCGTCCAGTCGCGGCTGCCGAAGACGTCGGCGCCCTCCTTCGCATCGCCCGGCGCGAGCAGCGCATGGCGCGGCAGCAGGCGCAAGATATGCGGTGCGGCCTGCGGTGCGGCGCTTGCCGACGACTCGCTGCGCCCCTGCGCCGGCGCGGGCAGCACGGCCGGCGTCCGCGCGCGCTCGGCCAGCTTGCCGTCCGCCGCCGGCGCGGTGCGCACCACCGCTTCGGCCACCTCGCCCTCGGGGCTGTTGTCGCCAAAGGCGAGCAGCGCCGCCGCTCCGACCAGGGCAGCGCCCATCAGCAGGTGACGCGGCTTCATGGCGCCGCTCCAGGGGTGTCTTGCAAAGGCGTGTCTTGCAGAGGCGTGTCCTGCAGATACAGGGTCAGGCGCAGGCGCGCTTCCACCTGCGCCTCGCCGATCGCATCGCGCCTGAAACTGATGTCGTCGAGCGAGGCGAACGGAATCGCACGCAAGGCCGCCAGCGCGAATTGCCAGATCGCGCCGTAGCTGCCCTTGACCGGCAGGGTCACCTGGTAGGTGTGCAGGCGCGCGTTGCGCTCGAAGGCCGCCTTGTACTCGCCCTGGCGCAGCACCAGGCTTGACTCTTCCGCCAGCGCGAACAGGGTCTTGACCTGCTGCCCGGCGTGACGCCGTTCGCCGAGTGTGCCGTGGAACAGGGACAGGTGATAATCGTCCGTGGCCGGCGCCGCCTGTTCCACGGGCGCCGCCGGCAGGGCCGCCACGCGGCGCGCCAGCACGCGCTGCTGCTCGAGCAGTTCGCGCGCCGGAAGCAGCCAGGCGATGGCCGCCGCCGCGCAGACGGCGAGCAGCAACGCGCCGAGGGCCACCGGGCTGGCCGTGGCCAGCGCGATCCGCAGGCGCAGCCAGGCGGTTCTGGCGCCGTGCGTGTTCATCGTGGCCTTCATCGTTGCGGCCTCCATTGGGCATCGAACTGGAAGCGGATCGGCCGGTTCGGATCCTGTTCGTTGATTTCGTGGCGGGTCAGGGCCACGCCTTCGAACCACGCCAGACTCCCCATGCGCTCCACATAGGCGAGCATGTCGTCGCTGTTGCGCGCTTCGGCCGTGATGCGCAGCACGCGCCGCCTGGCGTCCGGCTCGAGGGCCAGCAGCGCCACCGTGGGCGGGGTCGCGGCCGCGACCGCATCGTGCAGGTCGCGCCAGGGCAGGTTCAATTGCATGATGGCCGCGTTCACGGCGCCGGCCTGGGCCGGGGTGAGGAGCGGCGCGCGGGCGGCGGCCTGCGAAGCCATTGGTGCTGCGGGCGCCCCGGCGGCTGTAGCGCGCGCCGCCAGTTCCGCCTCGAACGCGCGTTCCTCGGCCAGGTACCGGCTGGCGAGCAGCGCGGCCGGCACGCACAGGGCCATCCCGGTTGCGAGCAGCGCCCAGGCCAGGCGCGGCGTATGGAACAGCGTGCGGCGCAGGCTCGGCTCGGCAAAGTCGATGCGGATACGTTTCATTCCCCAGCTCATGCAGCGCTCCCGGTGGCGGCCAGCCGCGCCGCGCCCGACAGCCGGGAATCGTCGCCGGCGCCCAGCAGCATGCAGGCTGGCCCGGTGCCGCCGGCCTGGCACGCCCAGGCGCGTGCGGGGTGGCCCTCGCCCGCGCCGCAGACCTGCACCAGGGCCGGCTCCCCTGCCCCGACCAGCAAGGCTTCGCGCGCGATGTGCGCCTCGAACCAGTCGCGGCCGGCGCCCGCCGGCACCAGCGCGGTGCGCACCGCCGCGGGGGCGCCGGCGTCGAACACGGCCAGCGTCAAGACCGCGCCCTCCACCTGCGCGAACCAGGCGCCGGGGCGGCGCAGCTTGCGCCAGCCGTTCAGGGCGGCGACGAAGCGGGGGGCGATGTCCACCAGGTGCAGGCGCTGCTCGAGGGCGACTTCCTGCAGGCTCGCCAGCAGCGGCGCCGGTACGGCCGCGGCCAGGAAGGGACGGTCGGCATCCCAGTCGGCGCTGATCTTCCAGCCGGCCGCCGGCGCGCCGAACAAGCCCTGGAAGCGCAAGGCTGCCGCTGCCTCGAGGTCGGCCATGCGGCTGGCGCCCCGCGGCGGCGCGACATGCCAGATGCGCGCCAGTTCGTCGGCCAGCACGACCGTCACCGCACGGCCCGCGGCCGGCACCTCGGCCAGCAGGCGGCGCAGGCCGTTGCCGACCGCAGCGCCGCCGTCGGCCGCGTCCATGCGCGCCTCGGCCAGCAGGCGGCTGCGCGGACGCAGGCCGCGCGTGCGTTCCAGCAGGGCCAGGCCGTCGGGCGCCACGCCGATGCGATAGGAATGAGTTAAGCGTTCAAGCATGCAGGGTCACCCGCCTGATTTCGTCGAGGGTGGTGGCGCCGCGCCGCACCAGGTCGAGCGCCGCCAGGCGCAGGCTGCGGGTGCCGTTCGCGTGGGCCGCGGCCTTGATCTGGCGGATCGGGCGCTTGTCGACGATCAGCTCGCGGATCTCGTCGTTCAGGGTCAGGATCTCGGCGATCGAACGGCGGCCCTTGTAGCCGGTGCCGCGGCAGTCGCCGCAGCCCTTGCCGCGCTTGAACACGTAGTCGCCGACGTCCGCGCGCGCCAGGTGCACGCCGTCCAGTTCCGCGTCGGTCGGCGTGTACTCGCTGGCACAGTGCGGACAATTGGTGCGGATCAGGCGCTGGGCCCAGATCCCGTTCAGCGCGGAGACGAAGGCGTACGGATCGATCCCCATGTGAGTGAAGCGGCCGAACACATCGAACACGTTGTTGGCGTGGACGGTCGTGAGCACCAGGTGCCCGGTCAAGGCCGACTGCACCGCGATCTCGGCGGTCTCGCGGTCGCGGATCTCGCCGACCATGATCTTGTCGGGGTCGTGGCGCAGGATCGAACGCAGGCCCTTGGCAAAGGTCAGGCCCTTCTTTTCGTTGACCGGAATCTGCAGGATGCCGGGCAGCTGGTATTCGACCGGGTCTTCGATGGTGATGATCTTTTCGCGTCCGTTGTGGATCTCGGTGAGCGCGGCGTACAGCGTCGTCGTCTTGCCCGAGCCGGTCGGGCCGGTCACCAGCAGCATGCCGTAGGCTTCCTGCGCCAGGGTGCGCAGGGTCGCCAGCGAAGGCGCGTCGAAACCGAGGGCTTCGAGCGTGAGGGCGCCGTAGGCTTCGATCATGGCGCGCTTGTCGAGGATACGGATCACCGCGTCTTCGCCATGGATGCTTGGCATGATCGACACCCGCAGGTCGATCTCGCGCCCGCCCGCCTCGACCCGGAAGCTGCCGTCCTGGGGCACGCGGCGTTCGGCGATGTCGAGTTCGGCCAGCACTTTCAGGCGCGAGATGATCTGCTCGGCCGTCTCGATGCCGCCCACCGAGGTGGCGTGATCGAGCACGCCGTCGATGCGGTATTTCACCGCCAGGCCGCCGGCCGTGCTCTCGAGGTGGATGTCCGAGGCCCCGGCTTTCAGGGCGTCGTACAGGGTCGAGTTGACCAGCTTGACGGCAGGACTGGCCCCTTCCGACACCGAAGCGAAAGACAGCACGGCGGCCGTCTTGCCGTCGCGCCGGCCCTCGCTCGCGCCCGGCGCCAGGGTGTCGACCGCGCGCGCCGATTCCTCCTGCTTCGACAGGTAGGCCTGGATGTCGGACTGCAGCGCCAGGCGCAGGTGCAGGGGCGCGCTGGCGCTGGTACGGGCCTGGGTGGCAAGCCAGGTCTGCAGGTCGAGGTCGAAAGGATCGGGCACCACGCCGGTCAGCCTGCCGTCGGCGCCGCGCAGCAGCACGCAGTGGCGCGCCAGGGCGGAGGCCAGCGGCAGCAGGTCGAAGGCCGGCGCCTGGCTCAGCATCTCGGCCGTTTCCATCACGGACAGGCCGAAGGGCTGGGCCAGCGCCTGCACGATCTGGCGCGGCTCCAGGCCGCTGGCCGCTTCCAGCTCGGCCACCAAAGGGCGGTGCGAGGCGCGGCTGGCGGCGCGGGCGCGCGCCAGCAAGGCCGAATCGAACAGGGGCGCGTTCAGGACATGTCTCCGGCGAGGTCGAAAATCGGCATGTACAGCAAGACCACGATGGCGCCCACGACCAGGCCGATCGCCGCCATCAGCAGCGGCTCGAAGGTGCGGGTGAAGCGGTCGATCCAGCGGCTGATCTCGCCGTCGTAGAACGCGGCGGACTGGGTCAGCATCGGCCCCATGTCGCCGGTGCGCTCGCCGACCCGCAGCATGCGCAGCGAAATCGGGGTGGTCAGGCCATGCGCCTCGAATGCGGTCGACAGCGGCTGGCCCGCTTCGATCGCCGCGCGCGCCGCCGCCAGGCGCGCGCGCACGGCGGGCGAGACCATGCCCTGCACGGTCTCGATCGCCTGCACGATGACGATCCCGCCTTCGGTCAGCATGCCGAGCGTCAGGTACAGGCGCGAGAGTTCGTAGATGCGCACGCGCTCGCCGATGCCCGGCAGGCGCTGCACCAGGCGCGCCAGCGCGCCGCTACGCGCCAGCTGGCGCAGCCCGAGCACGGCGGCGGCCAGCACGGCGCCGGCGCTCGTCGCCAGCAGCGCGCCATGGTTGGCGGCGAACTGGCCCCAGCCGAGCAGCATTTGCGACATCCACGGCAGGTCGCGTCCAGCGCCCTGGTAGACCTCGGCGAAGCGCGGCACCACGTAACCGACCAGGAAGGCGCTCACGCCGCCGCCGACCATCAGCAGGATGGCCGGATAAATGGCGGCGCTCACCAGCTTGGCGCGCACCAGGTCGATGCGCTGCTGGTAATCGATGAAGCGCGCGAGGGAACGCGGCAGGTCGCTGGTTCCTTCGGCGGCGCGCACGATGCCGACGTACAGCGGCGGGAACAGGTCGGGCTGTTCGGCCAGCACTTTCGAGAAGCGCTTGCCTTCGCGCAGGCCGCCAAGCAGGCGCTCGAGCACGCCGCGCGTACCCGGATTGGTTTCCTTTTCGAGCAGGGCTTCCAGTCCCTCGACGATCCCGAGGCCGGCCGACAGCAGCGCCAGCAATTCCTGGCTGAACAGCACCAGCGGCAGGTGGCGCGTGCTCTTGCGGCGCTGGAGACCGCGGCCGACCGGTTCGACCGCGCTGATGTAGAGGCCGCGCGACTCGCACTGGCGGCGCGCGTCGGCCTCGTCGGGCGCGTCGACGACCTGGCTGGCGATCGACATGTCAGGCGCGAGCGTACGGACGACAAACTGCATGGAAGCTGCTTCCGGTGAGCGTAGGGGAATTACTGCGAGCTGACGTCGGCGTCTTCGCCGCTGCCGCCCGGCTGGCCGTCGCGCCCGAGCGAGATGATCTCGTAGTCGCCCTTGCTGCCCGGCGAACGGTACTGGTAAGCATGGCCCCACGGATCGGGCGGGATGCCCTTCTTCAGGTAGGGGCCGTTCCACTTCGGCGCCACCGCCGGCGGCGCGCTCATCAGGGCCGCCAGGCCTTCCTCGGCGGTCGGGTAGCGGCCGACGTCGAGCCGGTAGGTGTCGAGCGACTTTTCGAAGGCTTCGATCTGGGCCTTGGCAATGGTGACCTGGGACTTGCCGAGCTGGCCGAAGTATTTGGGGCCGACATAGGCAGCCAGCAAACCGATGATGACGATCACGACCAACAACTCGAGCAGCGTGAAACCGGCACTGCGCGCACGCGCAACCGATGGCGAGCTTGCTGTGTGTAACGTTACTGCGTGCATCCGTCCGACTCCTCGAAAACTTCTGTTTGACTGGCCGGCCGGCGCCCGCGGCGCGGCTCCAATCTGACACAGCAATGACGCGCAAGGCTACCATGCCGTCAAGCGTTCGGACAACATTTCTTTCAACTTTGGAAGGGGAAAAAAAACGCATACCGCCCCCTTTCCCATAGATATCCTTGCGGCACAAAAAAAAGCGGCCGCCGGCCGGGTTTCCCCGGCAGGCGGCCGCCTTTCGAACCGCGCTTGGTTCGCTTGGTTCGCTTGGTTCGCTTAGTCTCGCAGTTTCAGCTGGGTACGCTCGGATTGCGGCGTCGGGATGCTGGCGCTGCCGGTCTCGACACGCACAGCCGTCGTCGCCTGGATCACGTTGCTGGCATCGGTGAAGTGGACACCGCCGACGTAGCGGCCGTTCGGCGCCAGGCCCGACCAGCTCACGCCGACCGAGGTGTTGTTGCCTGCGACAACCTTGCCCGGCAGGGCCACCTGGAACTTGCTGTTGACGTCAGCCGCGGTCACGACCCACGACGACAGCTTGTGGGTCATGGCGGCGTCTTTCGGCGACGTGCCGAAGGCAACGACGCACACCTTGTAGTTGCCGGCGGCCGGCCCGACGACCTGCACCGCTTCGCCGCTGCCGTCGTTGCCCGAGTAGGTCCAGGTGCCGTCCGGCGACAGCAGGCCCAGGTCGTGATCGTCCGCCGCCGAGCCGACATCGGCCTGGCGCAGGGCGAAGCGCGCAACCATGGCCTTGGCCGGCACGGCCACGTCGTAGACCTTGACCGAATCGGTGCTGGCGCCGGCTGCGCAGATCGTCTTCAGGCTGGCCGAGTTGATCTGGCTCGGTGTCAGCGTTTCCGGCGCGCCCATGGTCACGTCCTTGAGACCGCCTTTGATGTAGCCCATGCGGCCCGAGTAGCCGGTCTTGACGCCGAACAGCTTGCTGCCGGAGACACGGTCGCTGGTCAGCTCGACCGGCGCCGTGATCGGGCGGCCGACGCGTGCCTGGATCGGGCTGCGCACGGTGGCGCCGGCGCCGGTCCAGGTCAGATGGCCAAATTTCCACTCATCCGCGGGCGCCGTGGTGGCCGTCAGCTTGAGCGTGAAACTGCCCTTCGCGCCTGGCGCCAGGGTCAGCGACGCAGGCGATACCGACATTGAGAAGCCCTGCATCGATCCACTCGGGGTGAACGTGGCGGTGGTGCCGCTGACGTTGGTGACGGTGCGGCGCACGGTGACGTTGCCCTGGATGCTGCCGACGGTGATCGACGGCAGGTTCAGGTTATACGTCTCGTCCAGGACGCCGAAGGTGGTGCAATCGGAAGCCGGCGACACGGCCGCGCGGTTCACCTTGCACTGGTAGGCGACGTAGTCGGCCTTGCCCGCGTCATACACGAGGCCGGGGTTGGTGGCCTTGTTCGGGTTCACGTGACCTGCGCCTTGCGACCATGGCAGCAAGCCGTTCTGGGCGCCGGCCAGGCCGTCGTTCAGGGTCGAGTAAGCGGTCGTCATCAGGGCCGACTTGATGGCCGCTGGCGACCAGTCAGGGTGCTGCTGGCGCAGCAGCAGCGCGAGGCCGGCCACGTGCGGGCTCGACATCGAGGTGCCCTGGTAGGACTCGTAGGCTGGCGGCGGCACCAGGGTGCCGGCGGCGACGGCCGCATGCTGGGCCGGGGTCAGCGTCGCCGTGACGCTGGCGATGATGTCGACGCCTGGAGCGGTTAGGTCGGGCTTGAGGATGTTGCTGTCGCCCTGGTTCGGGCCGCGCGAGGAGAAGCCGGCCATGATCGGCGCCGGCTTGGTGCCCGCGTAGAAGGCGCTCAGGCTGGATGTCGCGTTGGCGGCCTGGGCGGCGGCGTAGGCCTTGATCAGAGCGCCGTCGGCGGCGCTGACGTGGATCGTCGGCACCGAGTGCACTTCGCTGACCAGGCCGGCGCCGTTGTCGACCAGGATCATGCCGACGCCGCCGGCCTGCTTGACGGCGAGGCTCTTGTCGACGCGCGCGTTGTTGCCGCGGGTGCAGATCACGATCTTGCCGGCGACCTTGGCCGGGTCGAGGATGACTTGCGGTCTGCCCGGATTGTTGGCGGCGGCGGCGGCGGCATCGCTGTAGCACAGGTCGGCGGCCGAGGAGCCGCCCATGCCGGCGTCTTCCGCGCGGATCAGCGCCGTTTGCGGCAGCGGGATTTCGCTGTAGGACGCGCCGAAGTAGCGGTTGCCGTTACCGAGCACCACGTCGGCCTGGAACTTGCGGTCGTGGGTCGATGCGGCAACCGTCGTCAGCCATGGGCTGATGTGGGCCACGGCATTGGCCGGCCCGCTGTTGCCGGCCGAGGCGGCCACGAACACGTTGGCCAGCGAGGCGCGGTAGAAGGCCTGCTCGACAGGATCGGCGACCGACGTCTGCGAACCGCTGATCGAGTAGTTGATGACGTTGACGCCGTCCTTGACCGCGTCGTCGATCGCCTTGACCGAGTCCGAGTTGTAGCAGGTGTTGGAGGCATTCGTGCCGTCGATCGCGGCCGGGTTGTCGTAGGTCCAGCACACCTTGTAGGCCGCGATGCGCGCGCGAGGAGCCATGCCCGAGGATTCGCCCATCTTCACGCCGCCGATGGTGACGGGCGTGCCGGCATTACCGGCGGCGGTCGAGGCCGTGTGGCTGCCGTGGCCGCCGTGGCCGAAGCTGATGCCGTCGGTGCCGTTGCTCGAATCGCGGGGCGACATGTACTCGCTCCAGTTGGTCGGCAGGCGTGCCGACAAGTAACCGGCGTTGTAGTAGCGCGCGCCGATCAGCTTGTTGTTGCAATGCTTGACGGGGTCGAAGCCCTCGCCCGCCTGGCAGTAGCCGGTGTAGCTGGCCGGACGGCCGGCGTAGGCCAGCGTGCCCGACTGGTCGGTGGTCGGCTTGCCGTCGGCATCGACGCGGTCGGAGAAGGCCGGATCTTCCGGCCAGATGCCGCTGTCGACGATACCGACGACCATGCCCTCGCCCTTGACGAGCGAACCCTGGCCGTATTGCGACCACAGGCCGCCGGTGGCGGACAGGCCGAGGAAGCGCGAGGTCGAAATGGTATCGACCTTGCGCGCGGCGTCGGCCTGGACATCGGCGACGTCCGGATTGCTCTTGAGTGCGAGCACTTGTGCGTCGGTCAGCATCACGGCAAAGCCGTTCAGCACGACGTCGTAGTCGGCAATGATTTCGGCGCCGCCGATGGTGGCCAGGACGGCGCTCTTGCGGTCGCCGAGATAGCGCACATAATCCTGCACCTGCGGTGCGCGGTAGTCGAAGGCGACGCCAGGCGCCGGCTGGGTCGGGGCCAGGCCTTCGACGCCGCCGACGTAGGTCGCCGCGGGCGCATCCTGCAGCTGCACGATGTACGGACGGCGCGTTTCCTGGGCACTGGTGCTGGCGGCGACGCCGGCGAGCATCAGCATGACGGCGAATGAGATAGGACGGAGGCTATGCTTCATTGTTGTTGTCTCGAATAGTTGTTGTAGAAGTAGCGGCGGCCGGCTCAGGCGCGGCGGCGGCGCGACAGGCCCAGGCCGGCGAGGCCAAGACCGAACAGGGCCAGCGTGACCGGCTCGGGAATGACGGTGATGTCGAGGTTGTCGACCGCGAAGTTGGACAGGTTCGCATTGCGGTTGCAGTTGCCGCTGGTATCGCAGGCATAACCCAGCATGCGCACGTACGACACGGCGTTGTCGCCGAAGGCGCCGGTGCTGAGGCTGTTGAACTTGAACGAGCCGCCCTGCAGACCGGACAGCGGCACCTGCATGGCGCTGCCTACGAGGCCACCAGCTGCGTTGAAGCCTTCCAGCAGGATGATGCCGGACAGGGATGGGTAGCTGAGCTGGCCGGCGCCGATGAAGCTCGCCTGCAGGCTGTTGAAGGTGAAGCGGGAGCCGTCGACCAGGCCGAAGTAGAAGTAGCCGTCGTTCAGGCTGGCGTAGTATTTCGACGTGTTGTTCGTTGGGCAGGAAATGCCGTTACTGCAGGCCGTCGGGTCGCTGCCGTCGATGATCATGCCGGACAGATCGCTGGTCAGCGCACCGCCGTAGGACTCGACCCAGTAGTTACCGATCTCGGTGTAGCTGCCGCTGAAGAAGAACGGCGGCGCGTCGCCCTCGAAATCGATCACCCCTGCCTGCGCGAAGGCGCAGGTGCTCAGCGCCGCTGCGGCGATGACGGATTTCAGGAAATGTCCAGCCTTGCGGTCTTGTGTTTTTGCGATGGTAGCCAACGTCGTCCCCAGTTCTAATTAAATCAGCGGTAATTTGTTCCCCGGACTCTTGATCCAAGTCACGCGATAAATACTGCCCCTGCACAACTTCAGGTTTTCTTGATGAAATGCCTGGCGCTCCAGTTAAAGCATGATGCGTGCCCGAAAAAAATCTGGCGGATAATCAATAACTTGCCCTTGCCTAATTTTTAATTTGCAACAGAGTGTAAGAAAAGCCGACAGATAATTACAATTGAAGTTGCCAATTTTGCAAATTTGATTTGGCGAGATTGCTGCAATGCGGCATGAAATGCCAAATGCAAGGCCAGCAGCGATGGGGGTTATCCAACTGGAGAATGTTCGGCGGGAGATGAGGCGGAGGCGAAATCAGGCGAGCGCGATCCGGGCGCCGCCGATGGAGGCGATCCCAGGTGTCAGACGACGACTGGAAGACAGGGGTAAGCGCCGGTCTGAGGCAGGCCGGTGCACGGACGAAGCGTTGGCGCTGCCCTGGCGCTTAACTGGCGGGCTTGCCTGCAGGCGCCAGCTGGCAGGTTCCGGCCACGCACACGGCGCCCGGATCGGGCATGAAGCGGCAATTCGACATCATGCCCGAGGCGGCGTGGATCGCTGCACGCTCCTGCTTATGGCGTTCGGCTAATGCCAGCAACTGCGCCTCGGGACTGCTGCTGGTCGAATACGCGAGATAAGCTTCGGGACCGCCGCATGGACGTGCACCGATGGGCAAGGTGCGGCACTGCGATGCGTCGGTGCAGGCTGCATTGCCGATCAGGGCACGGATTTGCTCGAGCGTACCGCCGGCAGGGTTGGCGGATGCAACCGGTGCGGCGGGGGCCGCTGCTTTGGGCGCGGCCGGCGGCTCTGCGTTGGTCGAACAGGCGGAACAAGCCATGATCAGGGAGAGAAAGAGGGTTCGCATGGGCAGATAATGGCGCGCGCCAAAGCAGGGGTCAAGGACGATTCGTTTCAAGGCTGACAAGTCCGAACCGTAGCGGCGCACCGAACGACGTAGTCAGCTGTGGCAAGGACGCGACGGCCAGCATTTTGATGACTATGAGAACTTTCTATTTCTCGTAGGATACTTCCCACTATCAGCACTCTTCTTCTTCCATCTTGCTGAGATTCTGCGTTCAATATCTCGTATCTGCTTCGATCTTTTTAAGAATCAATTGATATTGGGAAAAACTTGCCGCTACAATGGAACGCATCACTGACGAGCCTGCCTCAACACCATGAACACCTCCAGCCTGCGCAACTTTTTCAGCATCACCCTCCTCGCCGCCGCGCTGTGCGCCTGCGGCGGCACGGCGCCGGAAAACGTCGTCCCTGGCGTCCAGACCGCCGCCATCCGTGTCGTCGACCTCTCGGTCGACCCGGCCGCCGCCGGCGGGATGCCGGCCCCGGATTGCGCCGACCAGAACTGCAGCGGCCTGCGCGTCATCGACGGCAATGCCGAAGCCTTCCGTATCGATGCGATGCGCCGCAACGGCAGCTGAGCACACTTTCGGTGATCGAATAAAAAAGGCACATCCGGCCCGCGCCGGATGTGCCTTTTGTTTTCCCGCCCGAGATGCTTACTTGCGGCGCGCGCGCAGGGACGAGCCCATCAGCGCCAGGCCGAACATCAGCGAGGCCAGGGTAGCCGGTTCTGGCACTTCGCTGGCGCTGGCGAACGCGGCGTCCACTTCCACCAGGGCCGCCTCTCCCGGCGTCAGCAGGATCAAGGCCACGGCGCCGTTCTGGCCCAGCCACTGGTTCAGCTCATCGCTGAACAGTCCCACGTTCAGCCCTACGCTTTCGTCGAACGTACCGGTATCGAAGCGTACATCGAAGCCGAAGCTTCCGCCCAGGTTGAGCGTCTGTGCGAAGTAGCCGAAGCCGTCGGTCGCAGCCACGCGCACACCGGCCGCGAGCTCGCCGGTCGCGCCGGTGTAGTCGCCGCTGAAATTACTCAGGAACAGACTCGCTTCGTCGGACGGCACGAAGGTAGAGAACTGCAAGTCCAGCACGCCGGTGCCGGTGTAGCCCACGCTGTTGATCGTGACGTGGTAGGTCGGGCCGGCCAGCGCGGCGCCGGCGCCGGTGACGAGCATCAGCGCCAGCAGCGCGCGGGTGAACAGGTTTTTCAGGTTAAACATGGGTCAGTTCCTTAGAAAGTGCCGCTGAACAGCACCGGGGTGTAACCGATGCCGATTTTCGCTGGGTTGGTGAAGGTGGTCGTCACGCTGATCGACGCGCCGGCCGCCAGCGTGGCGTTCGGCAGGGTCAGATAAGGCGAACCATCGCGCTCACCGCTCTTGCCGTCCAGCGTCACGCCGGCCGTCAGGCCCTGGAGCACCAGCTGCAGCGGGCCCGTGAGCGCCGCGCCGCTGGTGTTGGTGATCTTGACGGTCGAGCTGTACTTGCCGGTCAGGCGGTTCAGCACCGGTGCAGTACGGGTGATCGTCGTCGACGCGGTCACGTCGGCAAAGGTCGCTTTCAGGTTCAGACTGATCACCACCGGGTCGTGATCCGAGGCGCGGTACGGGCCGGCCTGGTACGGATCCTGGCCGCCGCCCGATTCGATGTTGTAGTCGATCGCTTCCGGCTCGTCGGCGTTGTTGTGCCACTCGGTCACGCCCGCCACCTGCGGCGACAGGCTGCTGCTGGCCAGCGCGTGGTCGAGGTAGCCGCTCTCGGCGCCGAACACATACGAGTAAGGAATGCCGTACGGACGCACGTGGCGCTCGATCTCGTTGACGTAGCCGGCCGCGTTCAGCAGGCGGATCGGGTCTTCCATGCCGTAGGCGTTCATGTCGCCGACCACCAGCACGTCGCTGTCGCTGGCCGCTGCCGTCACGAGCGGCAGGAAGTAGTCGCGCAGGCGCGCGGCCTGTTCGACGCGCGAAGCGTTCCAGCAGCCCTGGCCGTCGCCGCTGTCGGCGTCGCCGCCGCTGGAGCCGCCGCAGCCGCCCTTCGACTTCAGGTGGTTCACGACCAGCGAGAACTTGCCGCCGTTGGCTGCCTTGAAGGTGGCCGCGATCGGGGCGCGGTTGTTGACGCTGTCGCCGTCCGAGAGCGCGCTGCCGACCATGGTGACCGACTTCGGCTTGTAGATCATGGCGACGCGAATGGCGTCGGTGCCGGTCGCGGCAGGCTTGGGCACGACGGCATAGGTACCGGCGCCCATCCTGGCGTTGAGCTGCTCGGCCAGGTAGTCGACGGCGACGTCGCCGTTGTTCTGGATTTCCATCAGGCCCACGACGTCGGCATTCACCGCAACGAGGGAGTCGACGATCTTGTCACGCTGGCGCACGAATTCGGCCAGGTTGTCGGCACCGCGGCAATTCGATGGACGCGTCGTGCTGCCGATCTTGCAGCCCGGGCTGGCGCGGCCCCAGGCGTCGGTGCCGTTGGTAAATTCGGTGAAGAAGTTCAGCACGTTGGCGCTGGCGACGCGCACGTTGCCGGCGGCGATCACCGGCGCCGGCAAACGCTCGTTGGTGCGCGAGAAGCGCGGGGTCTCCGTCGGCTGCAGCTTGAAGGCCGCGCCTGCGTCACCGCTGGCGCCGTAATCGAGCACGCCGGTCAGGCCGGTGACGGTGTCGCCGCTACGCACGGTGCCGTCCTGGAACAGGTAGGGAATGCTCGGCGGCGTGACAAAAATGCCGTCGTCCAGCACGACCAAGTCAGCCGCATTCGCCTTGGCCAGCGCGCGCGCTTCGTCCGAACCCGGTACATAACGGTTGGTCGGGATCTCGCGGCGGCCGCTCGAGAGCACCAGTTCGCCGCGGTTGGCGATCGAGCCGTTGCCGTTGACGACCAGCGGCGTCGTGAAGCGCACCAGCATGGCTTCGAAGCGCGCCAGGTCGGTCGGCATCTCGATATTGGTCGGGGTGATGCTGCCGCTGCCGATCTTGCTCGCTGCCGTCACGTTCGTCAGTTCGGTGTACGAACGGGGCGCGCCGGTCGGCGTGTATTCGGTGATGGTGCCGGTGACGCGCACCAGGTCGCCCACGGCGACGCCGGCGCTCGAGCCGAACACGAACAGGCCGTCCGAGGTGGCCGGATTGCCGTCGCCATTCTGATCCTGCAGGAAGTAGCCGCTGCCGACGATGGCGGTGACCACGCCCTGGGTCGTCTGCACGCTGTTGGCGTACGCGCTCTTCGCGTCCGCACCCTGGATTTGCGGGATCGTCAGCTGGCCGGCGACGCGCACGGCGACCGTACAGCTGGCGCTCTGGCCGTCGTTATTGCCGAAGCTGATCACGACCGGGTAGCTGCCGGCGGCGACGCCCGCGTCGACGCTCAGGGTGACGCTGGCGCTGGCACCGGCGTTCGCCGCGGCGATGAAGTTGCGCAGCTCGATGCCGCCGACGGCGCCCGAGGTCAGGGTCGCGCTGGTGACGATGCTGTCGGTGTCGCGCGCGCTCAGCGCGGCGCTGCCGCTGCTGCCCTGCATCACCTGCAGGTTGGCCGGGCAAGTGGCGACGATCGCCTGCGGCTGCGGTTCGACCGGGCCGGTGCCGCCGCAGACGTTGAGCGGCGAGGTGGAATGGCGCGGCAGTGATGCCGGTTCGACGGTGAAGTCGGCGCCGTTGTTGTCGGTATCCGTGCAGCCGTTGCTTGCGCGCCGCAGCATGGTAGTGACCGATGGCGTCGGCGCGCGGGTGGTTTCGAACTGGGTGGCCGAGGTGCCGTAGCCGACCATGTCGATGGTCGCGGCAGCTTCGGTCGCGCTCGTCATCAGGGCCGTCTGGTTTGACAGTGCCACCTTTGCCGACGTGGCCTGCAGGCTCATGGCCCAGTTATGGTCGATCGGGGTGGTGATATTGGCGCCGGACGACTGCACATTGCCCGCCACGAGGAAGTACTGGCCTGGCTGCAGCATTACATCCGGCAAGGCATTGGTTCCGCTCCAGCTCTTGTCCGCCGCCGCATACTGCAGGCTCTTGCCCTTCAATGGGACTGCAACGCTGCCGCGATTGAACAGTTCGATGAAGTCGCGGTTATAGGTCGAGCCGCCACTGGCGCCGCCAGTGAAGATCTGGCTGATGACGAGATCGGGCGAGGCGGCAAACGCGCTGGTCGACAGTCCGGCCAGCAATGCGGCCAGGATGGTCAGCCGGCCGGCCGAGGTGTGCGTTGCAACGGGCATTTTCATGGGCTTCCTAATGAGATAAGAGGACAGAACAACTGTTGTCGATGCTGATAGTCATTTTATTACCAGAAACAATATTACGGAGGCAATTTGACAGGAGAATGACAACAAGCAAGACAGAGTCGCGCCGGATGAGGTAAGCCGACAACACATTGATTCCATACGGAAACTTAACGCACGGGCGTTCGTGCATGAGGGCGGAACGGCGCCGCCAGCGGCTCGCCGATGAACACCCCCTGCCCCGGCCAGGCGACGCTCTTCCAGTAGGCTTCGATGGCGCTGGCGCCCCGCAGGTAATGGCGCAGCAGGACTGCGGGATTCGGGAATTTCTGCCAGTGGTTGCAGGGCTCGCCCACCGTGCCGTAGCTGGCCGTGGCGCCGGCCTGCAGCCAGCGCAGGCTGCTCATCTGGGTGCCGCCCAGCAGTTCGCCGCCGTGCGAGGTGAGATGGTCGGCCAGCGCGCCGGGCAGGAAGCCGATCGTGTCGAGTTTATCTACCTGCGCCTTGCCGGTCTGGTAGACCAGCACGTCAGAAGCCCCCTCGAGCGCATCGGCGCGCAGGCGATGCACGGTCAGACCCAGGTGCGGGCGATGGCCGGGACGGGGAAAGAAGGCTGCGCGCGAATTGCGCGCCGCCTCCGAGGTCGTCAGGTACCAGGCATGCGCCGGCATGCGCCGCAGCCCGCTGACGACGCCGCGGTCGACCAGCGTCCTGGCCTCCTCGCGCGAGGCGATCGGCAGCAGCATCGACAGGCGCATGCCGTGGTCGCGCCAGGGACGCCTGCCGGGCGCGTTGAAGTAGCGGCTCGGCCGCCCGGCGGCGCAGGTGTCCGCGCACAGGCCGGGATCGAGCCCCAAGGTATAGGCCGCCGTGATTCCCTGGCAGCCGACCTTCCAGGGCGCCGTCCAGACCATGAGCACGGCCTGCACCTGCGGCCCCAGGCGGCTGTCGATCTCCTCCTTCAGTTGGCGAAAGCGTTCCGGGTCGAGCGCCTGCGGCCGTCCGGGAATGCGCACGTGGACGACATTCGCCGCGGGGATCGCGCGCCGGCGCCGGTAATAGGCGCCGATGGCGACGCTGTCCGGATCGTCGTCGTTGATGACGATGGCGAGGTGGCGCGCAGCCAGCACCTCGTCTCGATCGTCCGCCTGCGCCGTTGTTGCCTCGGGCGCGGCGCACAGCGGCTGCGCGCCAAACAGGCAAGCCAACAAGCAGGCAAGCAGGTTGGCGGGCAGCGGCGTGCGGGCCATGGCCCGCCCGTCAGGCGGGCTTGGCGCCGTTCGCGGCGGCAGGCCGCACCGTCCCCGCACTGCCCAGGCCGCGGCGGCGCGCGGCCAGCGCCAGCACGCCCAGCCCGCCGGCCAGCATGGCCGCCCCGACGGGCTCGGGAATCGGCGAGACCGCGTAGATCTCCATCGCATCGACCGCGAAGAACCGGCCGCCGACGGAACCATCGATGATGCTGCGCCCTTCCCCGGCCGGATCGCCATAGCTCAGGCGCCAGGACAAGGCCGTGTCGAGGCGCTCGTCGACCAGCAGGTCGGGGCCGGCGCCGAAGGTCGGGCCCTGGTCGATCGCATTGAAGGTCTGGAAGCTGCCCTGGCTGGGCAATTCGAAGCTGCCGGGCACTTGCCGGTAGACGGCGGGCTCGGTGTAGTTGAAGAGAAAGGCGGTGCGCTGGAACTCGCGCGGCGTGAAATGCCAGCCGTCGTCGCTGTCCCAGCTTTGCGGATTGTAGCCGCCCACCAGCCAGGCCCGGCCCGCCGGGTCGCTCACCCGCAGCAGGGTGAAAGTCGGCCCGCGGCCGTCGGCGGCGGCGTGGAAGTCGAGAGAATCGTCGACCTCTCCCTGGCGCGTGTAGACGTTCTCGAAGATCTGGTCGCCGGCGCCGAGCCAGCGTTCGAGCTGGCCTTCGAGAACCGGATCCAGCGGCGGCGCGCCGCTCTGGGCGGCGGCTGGCGGCACGGCCAGCGCGCAGGCAAGCGTACATACAAACGCAGCAGTGGCGGGTGCGAAGGGTGCAAGGCGGGTCTTCACGATCACCTCCTGACAAGGTCTACTTCCCGCATATTGTATGCCCCACCCGCAGGGGGCTTCACACTGTTGACTTGGGAACCTTGCCCAATCGAAGAGAGGCGATCGGAATGCCGGGACGAAAAAAAACGGACGTTGCCGTCCGTTTTTCCTGTGCTACGCAGCGTCTTACGACCGCTTGTAGATGTCTTCGAAGCGGACGATATCGTCCTCGCCGAGGTAGCTGCCCGACTGCACTTCGATGATATGCAGCGGCAGTTTGCCCGGGTTCTCGAGGCGGTGGTTCATGCCGATCGGGATATAGGTCGACTCGTTTTCCGACAGCAGACTGATCTTCTCGCCGCAGGTCACGCGTGCCGTGCCCGACACCACGACCCAGTGCTCGGCGCGGTGATGATGCATCTGCAGCGACAGCTTCTCGCCCGGCTTGACCGTGATGCGCTTGACCTGGAAACGGTCGCCCGCATCGATCCCTTCGTAATGGCCCCACGGACGGTAGACCTTGGTGTGGTGCAGGTGCTCGGTGCGCTCCTTCGACTTCAGGTGGTCGACCACCTGCTTGACGCGCTGCACCGCGCTCTTGTGCGCGACCAGCACGGCGTCGTTGGTCTCGACCACGACCACGTCTTCCAGGCCGACCACGGCCACGATGCGGCTCTCGGCGCGCACCAGCGAGTTCTTCACGCCATCGAGGTAGACATCGCCGCGCTGCGAGTTGCCGTGCTCGTCGTGCGGCTGCACTTCCCACAGGGCCGACCACGAACCGACGTCGCTCCAGCCGATGTCGGCCGGGACGACGACCGCGTTGGCGGTGTGTTCCATGACCGCGTAGTCGATCGAGTCCGACGGGCAGTTCGAGAACGCGGTTTCGTCAAGACGGCAAAAATCGAGATCGCGGTAGCCGGTGCCGATGGCCTGTTCGGCCGCGGCGGCGATCTTCGGCGCGTACTGCGCCAGTTCGCTCAGGTATTGCTCGGCGGCGAACATGAACATGCCGCTGTTCCAGTAATAGCCGCCGTCGGCGACGAAGCCTTCGGCCGTGGCCAGATCCGGCTTCTCGACGAAGCGCTCGACCTGGTAGCAGCCGTCGCAGGCGGCCAGGGGCGCGCCGCGGCGGATGTAGCCGTAGCCGGTTTCAGGCGACTTCGGCACGATGCCGAAGGTAGCCAGGCCGCCACCCTGCACCAGGGACGCGGCACGGGCAACCGCTTCCTTGAACGCTTCCGTGTTTTCGATCACGTGGTCGGCCGGCAGTACCAGCATGACCGCTTCCGGATCGATCGACTTCAGGAAGTGCGCCGCGGCGGCCACCGCCGGCGCGGTGTTGCGGCCGACCGGCTCGAGCAGGATCCCCAAGGGCGTGATGCCGGCCGCGCGCAGCTGCTCGGCCACCATGAAGCGGTGGTCGTTGCCGCACACGACGAGCGGCGCCTGCAGACCCGGCAGGCCGGCCACGCGCAGCGCGGTGTCCTGCAGCATGGTCTTGTCGGCCACGATCGGCAGCAGCTGCTTCGGCAGCACGGCGCGCGACAGCGGCCACAGACGGGTGCCGGCGCCGCCGGAGAGGATCACTGGGTAGATTTTCATGCGTTCGCTTTCTATTGGCTGGTACCGCTTACTGCTTTTACTTGGCTTGCGTTTTCTTTTCGGCTGCTGCGGCGGCGATCGCGCGCATTCAACCATTCTTCGGAACTGTACTCGGACGCGTGCTTCATTTCTCCGGCGCGGTCGACACTATATTCCTTGAAGACGATCATTTCGTTGAGCGTTACATCGTGCAACACACGAGTATATTCAAACAATACACTCCTGACAACTTCGGCGCCTTCACAAATGTGGCTGCCGTGGCCGATCCACGTCGGCCCGACGATGTGCACGCCCGCTTCGATGCGTACGCCCGAACCGATATAGACCGGCCCTTCGATGGTGGTGCCGTTCCAGTCGATGCTGGTGTTCAGGCCGACCCACAGGCCCGGCTCGATCTGGGTGCCCGGCACGTCCATGTGATTGACTTCGCCCGTCAGCACGGTCTGCAGCACTTCCCAGTAGTCGGACATGGTGCCGATGTCGAGCCAGTTGAACGGGCGGCCCTGCGCGTAGAACGGCAGGCCGCGCTCGGCCAGCAGCGGGAACAGTTCGGAACCGATGTCGAAGGTGACGCCCGACGGAATCAGGTCGATCACTTCGGGTTCGAAGATATAGATCCCGGTGCTGATGAAGTTCGACTTCGCTTCTTCCTGGCTCGGTTTTTCCTGGAACTCGGTAATGCGGCCGTTCGCGTCGCTGACCACGACGCCATACGAGGACACCTTGTCCCACGGGACTTCCTTGGTGATGACCGAGGCCATCGCACCCTTGCGGCGGTGTTCCAGCAGGGCCGCCTTCAAGTCCAGGTCGATCAGCGCGTCGCCGCACATCACGATCGTGGTGTCGTCGAAGAACTGGCCGAATTCCTGGATCTTCTTCATGCCGCCGGCCGACCCGATCGGCTCGGGCACGATGGTGCCGTCGTCGGTCGTATAGCCTTCGAAGGAATAACCGATCTGGACGCCGAATTGCTCGCCCTCGCCGAAATACTCCTCGATCTTTTCGTGCAGCCAGCTGACGTTGACCATGATTTCGGTCACGCCGTGCTTCTTCAGATGTTCCACCAGGTAGGCCATCACCGGCTTGCCCAGGAGGGGAATCATCGGCTTCGGAAGGTCGTACGTGAGCGGGCGAACGCGCGTGCCCTTGCCTGCCGCGAGAATCATTGCTTTCATCAAAACCGTCCTATTCTGTGTGCTATCGGGCTGGCAGGCTGTAAAACATTGTCGTGTTTTGGTCAGCGTCTGTCGCCCGGATTCATGTGTCGGGTGTCTGTCGTGCCGGGAAGCTCAGGCCTGCCCGGACTGCGTCTGGTAGCGCCAGGTGTCGGCGCACATCTGGGCGACGTCGCGCGTGGCGACCCAGCCCAGTTCATCGCGCGCCTTGGCCGGATCGGCGTAGCACTTGGCGATGTCGCCCGGGCGGCGGTCGACGATCTGGTAGGCCACCTTGCGGCCGCTGGCCGCCTCGAAGGCGCGCACCATTTCCAGCACGCTGTTGCCGCGGCCCGTACCCAGGTTATAGGTCACGAGGCCAGGGCCCTGCGCCAGCTTGTCCAGGGTCTTCACGTGGCCGATCGACAGGTCGACGACGTGGATGTAGTCGCGCATGCCGGTGCCGTCCGGGGTCGGATAGTCTCCGCCGAAGACCGACAGCTTCTCGCGCTGGCCGGTGGCAACCTGGGCGATGTAGGGCACGAGGTTGTTCGGGATGCCCGACGGCGACTCGCCGATCAGGCCGCTTTCATGGGCGCCGACCGGGTTGAAATAGCGCAGCAGCGCGATGCGCCAGTCCGGCTCGGCCTTGATCAGGTCGCGCAGGATGTCTTCGATCATCAGCTTGCTGCGGCCATAGGGATTGGTGGCCGACAGCGGGAAGTCTTCCAGGATCGGCACCGAGGCCGGATCGCCGTAGACCGTGGCCGAGGAGCTGAACACGAGCGTCTTGACGCCGAACTTGGCCATCGTCTCGAACAGCACGACGCTGCCGGAGACGTTGTTGTCGTAGTAGCGCAGCGGCTGCGCCACCGATTCGCCGACGGCTTTCAGGCCGGCGAAATGGATCACGGCGTCGACCTTGTGGGCGGCAAAGGCCGCTTCCATGGCGGCGCGGTCGCGGATGTCGGCTTCGATGAAGTCGAAGGATTTGCCCGTGATTTTCTGCACCGACTCCTGCACCGAGCGCTGGGCATTGGAGAGATTGTCGACCACGACCACGTCGTACCCGGCATTTTGCAACTCGACGACGGTGTGGGAACCGATGTAGCCCACGCCGCCCGTAACCAGAATCTTCATTGTCGTCACTCTCATTCACTGTTGATGCGCGCCTGTTTCGGCGCTCCAGAACGGCGTCCTGCCGTCCCCCTCTTTGTCTTTCGGCCGCGGCTCTTTGACCGCGTCGTCTTCCCTAATCCGGTTGCATCCCGCGGGACGCCCATCGTGTTCAGTGCCTGCGCGCGTGCGCGAATTCCTTGGCCAGCAGCCAGACAAACGCCATGTCCTCGATGAAGTAGCGGCGGAACATGCGCCGCGGCTCCTGCAGGAAGCGGTAAAACCATTCGAGGCCGGCGCGCTGCATCCAGCGCGGGGCACGCTTGACGCGGCCGATCGCCACGTCGAAGGTGCCGCCCACGCCCATCGCGAACGGGATGCGCATCGTTTCCTGCCAGCGTCCGAGAAACTGTTCCTTCTTCGGCGAACCGATCGCCACGAACAGCAGGTCGGCGCCGCTGGCGCGCACCTGCTCGGCGACCGCCGCTTCTTCCGCCTCGTCCTGCCAGTAGCCGTCGCGCCAGCCGGCGACGACCAGCTGCGGATAACGGCGCCGGTAGGTTTCGGCCACCGCCGCCACCACCTCGGCGCGCGCGCCCAGCAGGAATACCCGCCAGCCGCGTTCGCCGGCGCGGCGCATCAGCGCCTCGAACAGGTCGACGCCGGCGACCCGCTCCTTGAGCGGCTTGCCCAGCAGGCGCGACGCCCATACCACCGGCATGCCGTCGACGTTCACCAGCGCGCAGGCGTTGATGATGCGGCGCAGTTCGGGGTCGCGGCCGGCCTTGACCAGCTTGTCCACATTCACCACCACGTGCTGATGGGGCTTGCCGGAGCGGATGAACCCTTCGATCCGGCCGAGGGTTTCCTCCATCGACAGGTTGTCGATCCTGCAGCCCATCAGCGTGATGGCGGCATCCATTCCATTTCCTAGGCCGTTTTAGCAGCCAGTTCGCGTGCCAGTACGTCCACGATGCGTTCGGCGGCCTTGCCGTCCCACAGGTGCGGACGGCGGCCCTGCTTGCCTTCGCCACGCAAGACCTTGCGCGCTTCCAGCATGATCTTTTCCGGGTCGGTGCCGGCCAGCACGTTCGAGCCCTCTTCCACCGTCACCGGACGCTCGGTGTTCTCGCGGATGGTCACGCAAGGCACGCCCAGGGCCGTCGTTTCTTCCTGCAGGCCGCCGGAATCGGTCAGCACGACCGCGGCATCCTTCCACAGGTTGAGGAAGGCCATGTAGGCTTGCGGGCCGGCCAGGGTCACGTTCGGGCCCAGGTCGATGCCGAACTTCTCGATGTTGGCGCGGGTGCGCGGGTGCACCGGGAAGATCAGCGGCAGTTCGTTCGCGATTTCCTTCAGGGCGCCGGCGATGCGGGCGAACATGACCGGGTCGTCGACATTGCTCGGGCGGTGCATGGTGACGACGCCGTACTTGCCGCCATCTTTCTGCGCAGTGGCCTTGAAGGCGGCGGTCTCGAAGCCGGAGGTGTCGGCGCGGGTCAGCTTGTCGGCCTGGAACAGGACGTTATCGACCATCACATGGCCGACATAGTGCACGGCCGAGTCCGCCTTGCCTTCGCGTTTCAGGTGCTCGACGGCGGCCGGTTCGGTGGCGAAGAACCAGTCCGAGATGCTGTCGGTGACGAGGCGATTGATTTCCTCGGGCATCGACATGTCGCCGCTGCGCAGGCCCGCTTCGACGTGGGCGACCGGGATGTTGAGTTTCTTGGCGACGATCGAGCAGGCCAGCGTCGAATTGACGTCGCCGACGACCAGCACGGCGGCCGGGCGCTCGGCGGTGCACAGTTCCTCGAAGCCGACCATGATTTTCGCGGTCTGCTGGGCGTGGCTGCCGCCGCCGGCGGCCATGAAGACGTCCGGTTGCGGAATGCCGAGTTCCTCGAAGAAGACGTCGTTCATCTCGCGGTCGTAGTGCTGACCCGTATGGATGATCTTGAACGACAGCGCCGACTGCGCCTGCAGGGCACGCACGATCGGTGCGATCTTCATGAAATTGGGCCTAGCGCCCGCGACCAGATAAATAAGCATTTTGGACAAATCCTGAAACTATAGTAATTATGGAAACAAATTAGAAAAACGTTATTGTAAACCTGCACTCGACCGGAACGGCGGACGATACGGTTGAGATACGGAGCACGTCGCTGGGCTCCTTCGACTCGTAACAGCGCGAGTACCAGCCCAGCGGCGGATTCTCGGCGCCGCGCACGAGTTCGAGTTTCAGATCGGCGCCGGTGGCATGCATCTGCAGCGCGAAGCGCTTGCCGCGCACGTGCAGGCCGGTGCTGGTCAGGCGCACGTTCAGTTCGGGCGCAAAGTGCCAGAAAAGCTCCAGCGGATGGGCTTTTCTCGCCGCCACTTCGTCGCGCACGACCAGGGTGCTGCTGGCGGCATCGAAGCGCACGCTGCGCAGGTGGCGCACCGGATCGGTCAGGCGCGTGTAGCCGTCGTGCGAACCGCGGAAATCGAATTCGTGGGGCGAGGCCGGCATGCGCTCGATGACGGCGCGCGCCTTTCTCAGCCACATGAAGCGCCCGCCCGAGACCGACTGGTCGCGCCCGTCGACGCGCACCGTGTTGTGGGCCGAGGTGCCGCGGAAGTAGTCGCGCCACTTCTGCTCCTGCCAGTAGGAATAGGTGCCGGGATCGACCAGCACCTGTTCGCCGGCCACCGAGAGCGTCATCGACAGCGCGTCGGCGTGGCCGTGCGCGGCGATGCCGAGGTAGCCGAGCGGGCCGCAATCGAGCATGCCCTTGATTTCGTTCTCTTCGCCGAACTGCGAGCCGAACAG
The DNA here is from genome assembly GCF_001424165.1 of Massilia sp. Leaf139. Lineage (GTDB taxonomy): Bacteria > Pseudomonadota > Gammaproteobacteria > Burkholderiales > Burkholderiaceae_D > Telluria. The sequence goes on along the minus strand of NZ_LMOJ01000022.1, from coordinate 29,231 downwards.
CAGGTAGCCGCCGTCCGGAAAGGCCCAGCCGGTGTCGGCTTCGTGCGGGTCGGCGTCGGGGCGTTTGCCGGGCAGCGCGTGCAGCAGCCAGCGCACGCCCGGATGTTCGGCCTGATACGCGGCCTGGTGCACCGCCGGCTGGGCGCCGAACACGGTCTCGCCCAGGGCCAGCAGCTGGGCCGCGCGGTCGCTGCCGGCGGCATCGAGCCGGAACACGCTGCCGTCGTCGCTGTCGCCCACCATCGGCACATGCCCGCCGACGTCGCGCACCGAACGCAGGAAGCGCAGCGCACGCTGCAGCACGCTCCAGTAGGTGCGCGAAAAGGCCACGTCGCAGCTCTGGCCCACCAAGCCGGCAACGAACAGGAACTCGGCCGAGAACACGTGGTACCCGAAAGCCTGCTCGCGGTTCACGCCGTCGAGCGAATACTGCAGGCGCGCCTGCTGCTCGAGTTCGCGGCGCGCCTGCTCCATCCAGGCGCCGGACGCCTTCCAGCAGGGCCAGACGGAACTGGCCACGAACAGGCCGGCCAGCTCGCCGATCAGGTGGTTGTTGGCCGAGGAATGGCGCGACAGGTTGCGCGAGATGGTGCGGCAGTGGGCATGGATGCTATCTAACCAGTCAGCGCGCAGGCGCTGGCCGGACTCGCCTGCGAACAGCGTGCTGGCCTCGCCGCCCACCAGTTGCCACAGCAGCGCCCAGTTGATCAGGCGGATGCCCAGTTCCATCGGGCTCGTCCAGTTGGGGCCGGTCAGCGGCGGGCACTGGTCGAGCCAGCTGCGCAGCTGCTGTTCCAGCGCGTGCAGCCAGCGCACGTCGCCGGAAACGCACCAGGCCTGCGCCAGGCGCACCAGGTGCAGGTGGCGGTTCAGTTCCCAGACGTGCTTGATGTCGCCGACCAGCTCGGGGTTGTCGATGGCGATGTCGCCGGCGAACACGGCGGGGCCGGTGACACCGCTGTCCGGATCGCGGTTCCAGACGGTAGGCACGCCGACGTCGAAGCTGCGGTCGGCGAACAGCACCACGTGGCCGGCGCAGATGCGGTCGGCCTCGGCCAGCAGGGCCTCGACCTGGGCCGGACTGAGGGCGGGTGCGCCCTGGACGTTGAAGGTGCGGGCGCGCGGCAGCGGCGCGGCTGCGGCGGACACGGCGCGCAAGGCGGCCCCACGGGCCATTTTCGTGCGTGCCGCCCGGCGCACCCGGTAGCCGATTTCGGCCACCGACATGCAGCGCAGACGATTCACCCACCACACCATGCGTACTGTTGCGTTCATCGAGTCCCCGCCAAGTCGTTGTAGATCGCAGCCAGCCGGCCGCAGACCGCTTCGGTTGAATAGTGTTGCGCCACCCGCGCGCGCGCGCCCGTGCCCAGCCGTGCCCGCAGGCCGGCGTCGTCCAGCACGCGCGCCAGCGCCGCCGCCAGCGCCGCACTGTCGCACGGCGCCACCAGCAAGCCTTCCGCACCGTCGCGCACGGCTTCGGGGATGCCCCCGACCGCGCTCGCGACTACGGCCTTGCCCGCCGCCATCGCTTCGAGCAGCGCCATCGGCAAGCCCTCGGCGTGCGAAGGCAGGCAGAACACGCCCGCCCGCGCCAGTTGTTCCGCGCGCGCGCCGGCATCGAGCCAGCCGGTCAGTTCGACCCGCGCGCCGATGCCGCGCGCATCCGCGGCGCGGCGCCAGGCCGCCGGGTCGCCCTCGCCCGCCAGCACCAGGCGCAGGTTCGGGAAACGCGGGGCCAGCAGGGCGACGGCGTCCAGCAGTTCGTGCACGCCCTTGGCCGCCTCGAGGCGGCCAAGGAACAGCACGCGGCCGGGTTCGGCCAGGTGCACGCTGGCCGGCGCCAGGGGCACCGCATTCGGCACCACTGTGACGCGCGCGCGCGGCGCGAAGCTGCGGACAAAACCGGCCCAGCCTTCGGTGAGCGCGATCACGAGCGAGCTGCGCTCGAGCGTATGGCGGATCCAGCGCCGCATCAGAACGCCCGACTCGAGCGTGGCGAACTGGCGAAAACCGCCGCCGTGCAGGTGGAAAATGGTCTGGCAGCCGGCGCAGCGCGCCAGCCACAGGAGCAGGGACTTGCGCGTGAAGCTCGCATGCGAAGCCGCATGCGCATGGACGATGGCCGGAGGGCGCCACAGGCAGGCCCGGACGGCCTGCCAGAAACCGCCCGCCGCCGTCCTCAGCTTCGTTCCGAAGCTGCCTTCGCGGTGGGTGCAGACGTAATGCACCTGCGCCCGTTCGAACAGGCCGCTGCCGCGCAATACCGCCACCAGTGCCGCCACGCCGCCCCGCCCCTCGGGAGCGGTACCCAGCATCAGGATGCGCGGCGCGCACGCTTTCATGCGCGCGCTCCGACGGCGGCAGGGCCCGACAATCTGATGGCGGTGGACGGTCTCACTATTCTTGATAAAGGCACAATATTTCGATCATACATCAACAGTTGCCGTTTCCGCGCACGGTTCAGCCTTCGACGGCAATAAACTCGAACTTGCCGTTCGGCCCGCGCGGGATCGCCGGAACGCGCTCCACCACTACTTCTACGCCCGGTACGCGCAATAGGAAAGCGGCGATCAAAGCCCGCTCGTGGGTGGCGGCAAACGCGTCCGTTGCGACAATCCGAAGGCGGAAGCGGCCGTCGCTGGCGTACAACACCTGTCCCTCGATCAGGTGCCGGTCGTGTCCCTGGAACACGCGGTCCAGGCGCGTGACGATGCGCCCGTCCGGCAAGACCACGCTGCGTTCCTGGCGCCCGATCACCGCCTGCACCGTCGGAAACACCCGGCCGCAGGGACAAGGCCGGCCCTCGCCAGGCAGCACCCGGTCGCCGGTGCGGTAGCGCTGCAGGGGCATGGCCGGGTTGTTCAACGTGGTGCCGACCAGCTCGCAGCTGCCGTCCGCGTCGCCGGTGTCCAGCAGCTCGACCCCGCCGTAGTCCGTCAGCACGTGGTAACTGCCCTCTTCGCAACTGCCGATCGCCACGACCCGCTCGGCTTGCCCGTACCAGTCGTAGACGCGCACGCCAAAGGCGCCTTCGACCTGCGCGCGCACGGCCGGTTCGAGCGTCTCGGACGAGGTCAGCACCCCACGCAGCGCCGGTCCCCGGTAGCGCCGCCCGTGCGCCTCCAGCCAGGCCGCCAGCGCCGCAACCGACGAGGGGTAGGCATGCAGCACGGCCGGATTCCAGGCTTCGAGCGCGTCGAGATAGCGGCCCATGCTCGCCTCCGACAGGTGGTAGGAGGACATCAGGAGCATCCTGCCGCACCAGTCGTGGCACCAGTAGCGGCTGTCGGGCGGGCGCGCGGCGCAGACGACGTCGCCCCGGATCCAGGCGCGGCGCTCGCCCGGCCSCCAGCCGATCCAGCGCAACTGGCGCTGGATGAAGCCCTCCTCGCGGATGGTTGCCCCCAGGGTCTGCACCAGCGAGAGCGGTGTGCCCGAGGTGCCGCTGGTGCGGATCGTGTTGCGCAGCAGGGAACCCGGCCCGCGTGGGCGTACGAAGCGCTCCGGCTGGTCGCGCAGCATGGCCTTGGTAACGAAGCGCGCGTCCGGATCGACCCGCCCCAGCCGGGTGCCGTCCGCCGGCACCGCGACGGCCAGGCGCCGCGCGCGGCGGGCGATGTCGGCGTTCAAGTCCACAGCCGAACGCTCGTGCCGGGCCAGGCGCGGCGCCACCATCAACTGGCCCCACAGGCCGCGCAGCAGCGTGCGCGCCAGCGAGCGCAGCGTGGCTTTCAGCGACCAGATCCACATGGCGTCAGGATGCGGTGGTAGGCGCCGGCGACCTCGCGCGCCAGGATGTCGTAGGTGCGGTGCGCCGCCACCCAGGACGGCCCGCGGGCAGCGCAGCGCGCAGCCAGCTCGGGCTCGCGCAGCAGGCGCAGCGTGGCGGCGGCAAAGGCCCCGGGCTGCATCGGCACGCACAGGCCGGCGCCGCTGTCGGCGATCACCTGCTGCTGGTCGGGGATGTCGTTGGCCACGCCGGGAATGCCGAGCGCCAGGTATTCGACCAGTTTCGTCGGCGAGGACACGTCGAACAGCGTCCCGCGTGGTATCGGCGACAGGCCGACCTCGGCGCGCACCGCGTAGCCCAGCGCCGCCGCCTGCGGCAGCCAGCCCGTCAGCAGCACGTGGTGGCCGAGCCGGTGCGCCGCGATGGCGCCGCGCATCCACGCCATCTCGTCCTGCGAAGGCGCGTCGCCGGCGATCACGAGCAGGACGTCCGGCAGTTCCCGGCGCAGGCGGTCGGCCACCGCGAGCAGGAAGTCCGAGCGACGCGAGCGCGCCACCCGCCCGAGGTAGAGCACGACCCGGCGGCCGTCGAGGCGCGGATCCTGGCTGGGCCGGATGGCGGCGCGGTCGAACACGGTGGCATCGACGCCCATCGGCACCGCCGTCATACGCGCGCGCGCGATGCCGCGCGCGGCCAGCCAGTCGCGCATGGCCTCGCTCTGCACGAACACGTGATCGGCGCGCGGCAGCGCCAGCCGGTACAGCAGGGGCCGCGCAAGCGCTGCGCGCAATGCATGCGCGAGCCAGGCGCGGCGGCGGCCGTCGCGCCGGATGGCATCGCGGCGCGCCTCGAAGCCCTCGACGATGGGAAAGGACATCCAGTACAGGAAGGGAATGCGCAGCAGCCGCGCCGCTAACATGGCAAGCAGCGCGCTGGCGACCTTGTCGCGCACCTGGATGCAGTCCGGCCGCACGCGGCGCCAGGCGCGCAGCAGGCCAAGCGCATCCCAGAGCGGCGCCAGCAGGCTGGCAAAGCGGCTGCTCAGGCTGCCGACGACATGAATGCCGCCGCCGTGCCAGGGCGTGCCGCCGGGGCCGCCGCCCTGCCCCACCAGTTCGGTTCGCACGCCATGGCGCGGCATCTCGGCGCCGAACAGGGTCGCGACGTCGGCGCGCAGGGGCGGCAGCGGGTCGCGGACGATGTAGGTGATCGAAAATGGCCGGGTGTGCATGGGAGCCCTGTCGAGATGTCCCGGTCGATACTAGCGCGCGCCACCCGTAAAAAGGGCCGCCGTGGGGCAAGCGCGCGGGGCGCGCGTTTGAGGCCGATCAAGGACGAACGGGCGTCGTCGGGTGTTGTAATCCTTCGTTCACGCTCCCAGCGCCCTCGCCGGCCCAGGCATCCAGGCGCGCGCGCAGGCCCGCGCTCGTGCTGCCGTCGAGCTTGCGGCAGAAATGCGCACCCGAGGCCAGGATGCGCCCGAAGTCGTCTTCCACCAGGATCTGCGGATTGCGCGCTCCGCCGGCCGGCCATTGCACGTAGCGGTAATTGCCCGCGACGCGCCCTGCGAAGGGCGAAGCCATGATCAGGGTCTGGAAGAACAGCTCGTCGGGACAGAGCACGCTGCGAAAGAAGCGCGCCAGCGCGGGATGCAGGTCGACGCGCACCAGTAGTTCGTGCAGGCAAGGCCGCGACAGCGACCACCAGGTCGCGCCGCCATACGGGCGCAGGCCGGCGGGAAAGGAACGGGTGCGCCCGGCCAGGCGCAGGGCGCGGTTGGCCAGCGCGCAGGCCAGGCGCAGCGGCAGCGTGCCGCCCTCGCGGTAAAAATACTGGTAGCGATAACCCGCCGGCCAGCCCTCCGGCCCGATCGGCACGGCGTCGATCAGTTCGCGCTCGCGGAGCGCTGCCAGCGCCGCCTTGAGCGCTCCGTTGGACAGCACCGGATAGTCCTGGCCCGACAGGAAGGTCAATTTGTCGAAGGCGGACTCGTGCGCCAGCACATGGCGCAGCGAGGCCAGCGTGGCCGCGACCTGGCTGTAGGCGCCCCAGCGCACGTCCAGGCGCGGCAGCACCTGGCGCGCTCGTGCATCCACCCGGGCCGGGTCGACCCGCCATTTGCGGTCGAGGTGGACATACAGGACGAAGTCGGGATCGGCGAGCCGGGACAGCAGCGCGTTGAGCTGGGCCAGATCCTGGTGCGCGTGGATCAGGAAGACCTGTTTCATCGCCTTCTCCTTGGGGAGCCGACTGACGCAAAAAAAACGTCCCCGCAGCACAGGCCGCGGGGACGTTCGCGGTGCGGGCACACCGACTATAGCGTGGGATATAAGCCCAGCTACGTTCAGTTCAGCGTGACACTTTGCCCCGCGACAGTGACGGTACGCACCGTGCCGGAGGTGCTCACCTGCACCGCCGGACGCTTGCAGCCGACGTCGAGCAGCACCAGAAATTCAGCCACCGACTTGCCGTCGTTCGGCAGGTAGAAGGCGCCGTGATCCTCGACCACGTTGGTCTTGGCGCCCGGCCCGATCCACTGGGCAAAGGTCGCGTTGCTGTTGAGCGAGCGCACGCACACCGACTGGCCGTTGATCGCGATCTTCACCGCGCTCGGGCTTTCCACCGTCATCGCCACCGGGGCGTGCAGGTTGAACTCGTAGGTATGCGGCACGGTGGCCGCCAGGCGGTCGCGCACCAGGATCGCGTTGCTGGCATTACGCAGGTGCCAGACCTGGCGCTTGGCCATGGTCAGCTGGCCACCGTAGGCCGCGGTCGCATCGCCTTCGGCGAAGTCGTAGCTCGGCTGGGCGGCAAAGCCGATGATCTTGCCGTTGCGCTGCAGCTGCTCGCGGTAGCCGGTCACCAGCTGGCCCTTGCCGCCGTCGAAGGTGATCGCATTCTGCGAACGGGTCTGGTGATACCAGTCCGTCCAGTAAGGCGAACCGTACCAGTCGTACCAGCCTGCTTTCACCAGCAGCGGTTGCCCCGCCACCGACAGCAGCAGGCCGTTCTGGTCGCCATGGCTATGGTTGAACGAGCCGTAGGGACTGGACTTGAAGAACAGCGAGCTGCGCGAGGACAGGCCGATATCGCTGTGCATCGACACCCAGCCGATGCTCGGGTAGTAGGCGCTCGACGATGGCGGCGACAGGGTCTTGGTGTCGGCCACCGGCATCGGGTATGGCGCCTGCAGCAGCGACAGCGTGTCTTCGGTGCCGCCCAGCTTCGAGACATACCAGGCCGCGCGCGGCGAGACCATGCGCGAACCGAAGGCGTGGAAGACGCGGGTATCCGGTTTCGTTTCCGAGCCGTCGCCAAAGGCGTGGATCTTCGAGCCCGGCGGCGTGAACTGGGTGGCGAAATCGAGGAAGCCGAGCGCCCATGGCTTGGCGTAGAAATTCACGCCGGTCGCCTGGGTGAGCGGATCCCACAGCTGCACCAGGTAGCCCGCCGCGTATTCGGCATAGGCCGTGCCGTTGGCGAAGCCGCCTTCCGGGCCGGCCCAGGGCGACGGCGCGTTGGCGTAGGCACGGAAGGAGAAATCGAACCACTTCTGCGCTTCCGGGATGTCCCCCAGCGACAGCAAGGAAATCAGCACCAGGAACACCAGGCTCGTGTTGCCGTGCGAGTCGAAGGGATACTGGTCGAGGCGGCCATTGTCGCCTGCCAGGTTGCGGTAGATTTCCTCGGTGCGTACGCGCACCGTCTCCAGCCAGCGCGCCTTGCGCGTGACGTCGAGGTCTCCGGCCAGCGAATCGATCGCCTTGATCAGCGAGACCGAGATCTGGCGCGTCGCCTGATCCTGGTTGACATAGCTGGTCGGGCCCTTCGGGTCGAGGCTGGCCAGCTGGTCGCCTTTTCTGAGCGCTTCGTTCAGGAACAGCGGATCGCGCTTCATGCGCCACATCACGGCCGCCGCTTCGAGCTGGCGGCTCGCTTCGTTGATGCGCTGGCGGATGTCGGTCTGCTGCGAAGCCATGGCGGCCGTCAGCGGGGTGGCGATCGTGATCGGCCAGCGCGCGTCGCTCAGCACCGGCAAGGCGTTGATCTGCAGCTTGATCTCGTTGGTCATGCGGCTGACGTAGGGATCGAGCTCGGCTTTCTTGGCCGCGTTCCAGGTCGAGTACAGCGTGAACGAGGGCGGCAAGGCGCGCGGGCGGGCCTTGTTCGCGATGCGCGAGCGCAGGGTGGCGTTGTCGGGCACCTCGAAGACGGTCGAGCGCGTCGTCAGCGAGAAGCTGCGCGCTTGTGACCAGTCGCTGCCGCCGCTCGGACGCACGCGCCAGGTGTAGTTACCGAGCGGCAGCGCCTTGGTCGGCAGGTACCAGTTGCGCTCGACGACGGCGACGATCGGCGCGCCGCCGGCGGGCGTGATTTCGATGTCGTAGGAGGCCGGCCCGGTCGGGTGGCGCGCCCAGGTAAAGCCCGGCGGATTCTGCGCCTGGATGGCGCCGCCCGCCGGCCCCGGCTGGACGATCAGCGGGTCGGTTGCCTGTGCCCAGTCCGCATGCGCATTGAGCGAAACCGCGCACAGCGATGCCAGGGCGAGGGCCTGGATCAGGCCCCGAAGATGGGATTTCATGGGTGATGCTCCGAGTACGATGGATGAGTTTCGGGCAGGCTGGAGGGCCTGCGGACTGCGTGGGAGCGGCGTAGAAACCAAGTGTGGAAGCAGACTGCGCCGTTCGAAACAAATTGATGTTACCGCAGTAAGAAATTGAACAACGGCAACTTTTTTCCCAAACTCATCAATTTTTTGGATTGCACCACAGAAATCTAGCGCCAAAGCAACACAGTTATTTGACGTGCATTCCACACATGTAACGGCTGTGTGTTGTTCACAAAGACAAAGCGTCAAGCGGCCGTTTCCAGGCCGCCATCGGGGGTCGCGCGCAGCGCCCGCATGCGCTTGAGATAACGCATGCAATAGACGGCAAAGGCAAGCGGCGCATACCGCACGTAGCGCCGGCGCACCCGGAATTCCTCTTCGCGCGCGCATATCCGGTTGTTCGACGAAACGCTGCCGGCATGTTCGCGGAACACGGCCAGGGTCGCGTCGAGCTGAACCGGCGGCGTGCGCCGCGCCAGGCGCAGCCAGAGATCGATGTCCATCGCGTAGCGCAGCCCTGGATCGAAGGCGCCGACCCGCTCGAACCATTCACGCCGTACGAAGACGGCCGGATGCGGGATCGTCACGCTGCCCGCCGCATAGGCCCGGTAGCTGAAGGGCCGCATCGGGTACGGCGGCGCCAGACGCTCGCCGCGCAGGGTCTGGATGTTGCCGATCACCCAAGCGGCGCCGGTCGCCTCGAAGCAGTCCGCGACCTGGGCCAGTACGGCGGGGCCGGCATAGTAATCGTCTGCGTGCAGGTGGGCGACGATGGCGCCGCGCGCGGCTTCGATGCCCGCGTTCATGGCGCGGCTGATCCCGCCGTCGACGCCGCGCAGGATGCGCTTGGGCCCCGCACAAGCCTCCAGCAGATCCAGGGTGGCGTCGGTCGAGCCGCCGTCGACGAACACGTGTTCGAAGTCGCGCCAGGTTTGCCGATCCAGCGAGGCCAGCGTGTCGCCCAGCGTGGCGGCACTGTTCCAGGTGCAGGTGACGATCGAAAAGCGCGGTTCATTCGGCATACAAGTCCACCAGACGGGAGAGGATGGCGGCGGCGTCGGCGCCGAAACGGAGAGCGGGCGCCGTGTGCCGCGGCGCCTGTTCCAGGATGCGCCACAGGCGCTCGACCAGTTCCGGCATGCCGGCCGCCAGTTGCAACTGCCCCGGATATTGCTGGTAGCTGGCCAGCTCCGGCGTGCCGCCGCGCGCCAGGGCGAGCACCGGTTTACCCAGCGCCAGCGCCTCGAGCACCGTGGTGCTGCAGGCCTCCTCGCACACCGAGGGTACGACGCAGGCATGGCTGCCGGCCGCCAGCGCCAGCGCCGCCGGATAGCTTTGCCAGCCGAGAAAGCGCACCTGCGCCCCGCCGTAGCGTGCTTCGAGCGCGGCGCGTTCCGGGCCGTCGCCGGCGATCGCGATGCGGGCATGCGGCGGCACCCGGCTGGCGGAGGCCAGGAATTCGCCGAAGCCCTTGCCGGCGTCGACGCGCCCGACCAGGGCCACCTGCCCCGGCCTGGGCGGCGGCGCCACGCGCGCCACCTGGCGCAGCATGGCGTAGTCGACGAAATTCGGGATCACGCGGCAGCGCCCCAGGTCGGCGCCCGGCACCGCGCGCAGGAACTGGCGGCGCAGGAAATCGGACACGAACACGGTCTTGTGCGCGGCAAAGGCCTGGGCGCTGGCGCGGCGGTAGCCGTCCACCGCCAGGCCGGTGACAGCGCGGCGCAGCGCGCCGGCATCGTGCCGGATGCAGGCCGCGCAGTCGCGCGCGGCGCGCGTGGTGCACACGGCGCCCTCGCGAAAGCGCAGGTGCACCAGGCATTCGCTGCCCTGGTCGTGGCGGGTCTGCACTAAATTGATGGCCGGGTCGACGTAGACGCCGATTAGCGGCAGGTGGCCGTGGTAGTGCACGGCGTCGAAACCGGCGGCATGGCGGCCAATGGCGGCAGCGACCTTGCGCGCGAAGTAAGGGCGTTTCAGAGGATTGAACACGCCCAGCTGCTTTTCCTTCCAGCCCGGATGGGCAAAATCGAAGCCGGGCTCGAAGCGGCCGTGGAAACCGATCTGCGCCGCAGCGCCCGGCCCGCCGCTGTGCTCACGATCCTTGCGTCCCAGGATGCGCACCGTGTGGCCCTGCGCCAGCAGCGCGTTGCCGAGCGTGACCACGTGCTTGCCGAGCCCGCCGATTTGCGCGCCGGGCAAGTCTTCGGAGACGAGCAGGATGCGCATCGCTCCTCCTAGCCGCCCGCCAGCGCCTTGACGCGCGCCCAGGCCCAGCGCCGGTCTTGCGGCAGGACGACGACGGCCATGCCCAGCACGGCCAGCAAGGCCACTGTCATGCCGAGGATCAGCACGAAGTGAGCCAGCCCGACGGCCAGCGCCACCGCCGCTGCCGCGGCAGCTGCCCCCATGCCCGGCAAATAGGCATGCGCACACAGCCGCCCGAGCCGCGTCGGCACGGTGCGGCCATGCACCACGGCCAGGAAGGCCAGCGTGAACACGCTCGCGGCCAGCAGGTGGCCCCAGGCCGCGCCGACGATGCCCCAGCCGGCCACCCCCGCGGCTACGCAGCCCAGCCCGGCCAGCGCGCGCGCCACCGCGAACAGCCCGGACAGGCGCGGATGGCCCATGCCGTCGTTCACCAGCGTCGGCAGGCTGGTCAGCGAATCGACGAATTGCGAGGAGGCCGTCAGGGCCAGCACGGCCGCGCCCTGGCGCGCGAAATCGGGCCCGATCCAGAGCGTCAGCAGCGGATAGGCGAACACGGCCAGCAGCACCAGCATCGAAGCGTTCAGGTAGACGACGTAGCGCGTCGCCTTCAGATAGGCGCGATCCAGGCGCGCCAGTTCGCCGCCCGCCGCCAGCGCGCTGGCCGCAGGAAAGAAGATGCCGGACAGGCGAAAGCTCAGCCCGAGCACGCGGTTGGCCAGGGTCGCCGCCACCGTGAAATAGGCCAGGCCGGTGACGCCGACCAGGGCGCCGATGACGAGCTTGTCCGCATGTGCATACGACAGCGCCGCGAAGCGCGACAGGAAAGACCAGCTTGAGAAGCCGAGGATGTCGCGGCGCAGGCTGCGTCCGGGCCAGCGCCAGCGCAGATCGGGCAGCAGGCGCCGCACGCCCAGCCAGAGCACGCCGCAATGCAGAAGGCTGGCGAGTACGCGCAGCGCAATCACCTCGAACAGCCCCTGCCCCAGCAGCAGCACGGCCACCGTCGACAAGGGCACCAGGGTGCCGAACACCATCTCGATCAGCCCGGAGACGTCGAAGCGCATCAGCCCCTGGGGCACGCTGTTGAGGTAGCTTTGCAGCTGGCCGAACAGGAAGCCAAGCGCGGCCAGGCGCAGGCAGTCGACCGCCTCGCTGACCAGTGCCGGCGCTACGGCGAACACGCGGGTGACGAGCAGCTCGGCGCAGACGTAGATCGCCACCGCCCCGGCCGCCCCGACCAGCAGGTAGACGACCAGGCCGAAGCACAGGGTCTCGGCCACCCGCTCATGTTCGCCGCGCGCATGCTGGCCAGCGATGTATTTGACCGAGCCGGCAGTGACGTTGATGTCGATCACCGCGAAGTAGCCGACGATGGCCGTCACCAGCGCGTACAGCCCGTAGCCGGCTTCGCCCAGCCCGGCGACCACCAGCGGCACGGTCGCGAGCGCCGCCAGGGCCGGCACGGCGGCGCCGAGCAGGTTCGACCAGGCGTTGCGCAGCAGGCGCAGGTTCATGCCGGCCTCCTCATGCCGGCGCCTCGGCGGGACGCAGGCGCACGTGCAGGCTGCGCCTGGCGGCCGCGGGGACGCTGCTTGCCGCCAGCGCCACATACGGCAGCGCCAGCGCCACCGCCAGCATCTGCGTCGTGCGCACCTGGGGGAAAGGCGTACCGATCAGGATGTCGGGAATCATGAAGGCGACCGCTGCGACGCCGGCCGTACCCAGGCCCAGCAACTCGGGCGGCAGGCTGCGCAGGGCCCGGCGCGCCACCAGCACGAAGGCCCAGACCGTGCCGGCCAGAAGCGCGATGCCCGGCAGGCCGCTCTTGAGGGCGATATGCAGCACGCCGCTGTGCACGAACAAGCCGCCGTCCGGATTGGCCTGCCAGGAAATCTGCTGGTAGCCCGTGTAGCGGCCCCAGGCGCCGATGCCGGTGAAGGGCCGCGCCAGGATGTCGGCCAGCACCAGCTTCAGCTCCAGCACGCGCTCGCTTTCGGGGCCGAAGCGGCGCGACTGCATGTCGTAGAACAGGCTGGCCAGTCCCCCGCTGCCCTGCGCCTGCCCCAACCGGCGCAGGGCGGCATAGCCGAGCGCGGCGCCGACCAGGGGCAGGGCCGCCAGCGCCAGCTGTACCCGGCGCCGGGGCGGAAAGCGCAGCAGCACGACGCCGCAGCCGAGCATGAAGCCGATCCAGGCGCTGCGCCGGAAGGACAGCACGATGCAGGCCGCCGTCGCCAGCAGGGTCAGCCAGGCCAGGGCGCGCCAGACCGGCTGGCGTGCCGGCGCCGGCTTGAACGAAGACCCCGGCCTGGCAGCAGGCGCCAGCGCGGCCGGCTGCGACCCGAACAGGGTCACGGCGGCGATCGCGCAGGCCATCATGCACACCAGGCTGTCGTTGATGTCGAAGAAGGTCAGGCGGATGCGGATCGCGTTCATGTTCGCATACACATTGTTCGGGTCGCCGCCAAAGGCGGCCCAGCGGCCCAGGCCGTACAGGGCGCGCGCCAGGCCGGCGAGCATGATGAAGCGGCCCAGCTCGACCGCGTCCTCGCGCGTGCGGAAGGCCAGCAGCAGCGCCGCGACGAGCGGCCCCATCCAGACGATGTTCGAAAAGCCCGAGGGCGCCAGCGCCTCCTTCGGCGGGATGCCTGCCAACACGGCCGCGCCCAGGTGGGCGGCCAGCAGCGCCGTCCAGCCCCAGAACCAGGGCCGCAGGTTGCACTCGGGCGCGGCGTCGCGGCGGAAGATCGCGGCCACGCGCGCGCAGAACCAGATGCCCAGCATGACCCACAGCACGAGCGGAAACAGCAGCAGCCCGGAACCGCGGCTATACACGCCGGGCGTGACGAACACGGCCAGGCTGCCGTAATTGGTCGACGTAATCCAGAAGAAGGCGCACAGGTAGGGATAGACGAGCAGGCGCGGCCACACCATGCCGACGCCGGCGGCCAGCACCCCGGCCAGCGCCAGCAGCACCACGACGACGAAGGGCAGCGAGGTAAAGACGTACTGGACGAGGTTGTCGAGCATGACGGCTGCCGATCACGGCTTCAGGGCGCTGCGGGTGCCTGCACCGCTGCCGATGCCGCTGCCGATGCCGCTGCCAACTAAGCGGACGCGGTCGGCGCCGCCCAGGGCGGCGAGCAGCTCGCCGATGAAGCCGTCCTGCACGCGCCAGGCGGCGCGTTCGTCGTTCGCGAGGCTCGACACCCGCACCAGCATGCCGTCCGGGATCTCGCCGGACAGGCCATAGGCCAGGCGCCGCAGTTTCTGTTCGATGCCGGAGCGGGTCGCGTGTTCGCCGATCGTGATCCAGTAGGTGATCGGCTCGTTGCGCTCCTGCTGGCGCGCCACCAGCCGCTGCACCGGCAGCACGCCGTAGCGCGTGGCGAGGCGGTCGCTGCCCTCGCCCACCAGCTCGAAGCCCTGGGCCACGTAGCACACCTCGGGCAGGTGCAGCTGCAGCGCCTTGCTCTGGTCGCCGCCATAGGCGATCGACAGCATGATGCGCCGCCCCTCGCCGTCGACATAGGTGCGCGACAGGGTCTGGTCGTAGATCTTCTCGAGCACGCCCTGCTGCTCCGGATTCGGCGTGAGCGGGACGATGTGCGGATCGATGCGCCAGGCGCCGAACTGCGCCGGGATCATCGCTTCCAGGCTGAAGGCCGCCTGGGCCGCGGCCGCCTTGGGCGAAGGCGTCAGCGCAGATGTCAGCAACAGCGTCAGCGCCGAGGCCGCGGCCATGGCCAGGCCCAGCAGCAGGCTGGAGACGGAGGCGCGCTTCATGCCCCCCGCTCCCGCGTCTGGCCGGACTGCGCGGCGCGCCGGCGCACGATCCACTGCAGGCTGGAGTCGACCGCCAGGATCAGGGCCAGCGCCGTCAGAAACAGCACCATGCCTGCGAAACCGTGCAAGAAGCCCTGGCCGGCAGCGTCCCCCAGGTAATAGGTGACAAGCGTCAGCACGATCACGCGGACGACATTGGCCGAGAACGAGATCGGGATGATCAGGATTGCCAGCCCGACGTTGCGCAGCGCCGACGGGTGGCGCATCAGGTTCAGGTAGAACAGGCCGAGCGCCTCGAGCGTGAGCAAGGTCTGCAGGCCGGCGCAGGCGTCGGCCACCAGCAGCTGGTACTGGCCGATCTGCAGGATGACGCCCGAGCGCGCCACCGGATAGCCGGCCGCGAACAGGATCTGCTCGGTGGCCCAGGACACCGCCATCTTCATCGGCATGGTCACGGCCGCGACGAATTCGCTTGGCAGCGGCACCATGAACAGCATGAAGAAGAAGGGAAACCACAGCACGCGCAAGGCACGCGCGCCGCGCTTGACCAGCAGCACGGCCGTCATCACCAGCAGGATGGCGCCGATCTCGAACATCAGGATGTGCTGGGTGCGTCCCATCAGATGCAGCAGCAGGCCGGCAGCCAGCACCGGCCAGCCCAGTGCCGACGTGGCCGGCGCCAGCGCCCTCACCTGCGGCCACTTCCGATAAATCAGCCACAAGGCCAGGCCGAAGATCATCGGGCCATGCCCCTGCTCCTCGCCGATCCAGGCGCCGCCGAACAGGTCGATAAAAGTAGGCAGGAACAGCACGGCCAGGCCGAGCCAGACCGGCCACCAGTCGGGCGCGGCGTCTTTCAATGCCACGCGGGTGGCGGCCAAGAGCGAGCGCGCCCGAGTGCCGTCCCGGGCGCCACGCGGCTTGCCATCGCCCGCAACGCTGCGTGCGGCTTCCGCGTCGGAGCCGGCCGCACGACTCCCGCCCGACGGGCCGGACAGCGTGACGCCGGAACGTGTTTCCCCGGCCATTCAGAACTCCATCATGACGGCGCCGACCAGCTCGGCTCCCGCCTCGACCAGGTGTTCGGCCATCTTCGCCACGTCGGCCACCCGCGTATGATCCTTGCGCGTGGCCAGCAGCACGCCCCCGGCCTGCCGCGCCGCGGCCAGCGCGTCCGCGCCGGCGCCGAACGGGGCCAGGTCGTAAAGCAGGATGTCGTAACGGCTTTCCAGGTGGGTATGCAGCAGGTGGAAGGCGTCCCGGCTGAGCAGTTCCTGGGGATTCGGCGGCAGGGTGCCGGCGGGCAGCACCGACAGGTCGACGAAATCAGGCACGCGCACGACCACCTCGAGCCCGGTGCGGCCGGCCAGCAGGTCGGACAGGCCCTGGCGCGGCTTCAGTCCGAAGATGTCGTGCTGGTGCGGCGTGCGCAGGTTGGCGTCGACCAGCAGGGTCTGCTCGCCGAGCTGGGACAAGACCACCGCCAGGTTGGCGGCGAACAGGGCCGCCCCATCCTCGGGGTCGGCGCCGACCACGGCCAGCGCGCGCCGTCCGCGTGCGAACCAGCGCAGCATCAGCTGGCTGCGGATCGCGCGCAGGGCCTCGACCTGGGGCGAAAACGGCTCGTAGGCGGCGACCAGCCGCGCCGAGTAGCCGGCCTGCCCCGGCAGCACGTAGGGATAGGCGAATTGCCGGGCCAGCGCCTGGCGGATGTCGTCCTCGCCCACCAGCCCCAGGCGCAGGGCCGCCTCGCCGTAGCGGATGCCGAGGTCGCGGTGCATGCGCAGCACGCGCTCGGCGTCGTCGAGGGTGAGCTTGCCGGCTTCGACCAGGAGCATGCCCATGCGCGAATAGGCGACGTCGGCGGCGTCGGCGCCGGCAGGCAGGGGCGACAGGATCGGTGAATTCATCGGGAGATCCTTTTCAGTTCAGGCGCAGGGGTTCGCGCGGCCTGAACAGCGCGCGCAGGCCCTTGCCCCGCGGCGCCGCATGCCATTCGATGGTGCCGAGCACGGGAATGCCGAGCAGCTCCTGCATGTCGCCGGCCGAGCGCAGCGGACGCTGCAGCAGTTCGAGCAGCAGGGCCAGGCCGAGCCCCAGCACGGTGCCGAGCAGGATCGCCACCAGCGTATTCAATAGCACGCGCGGGCCGGACGGTTCGCTCGGCGTCACCGCCGGATTCAGGACGGCGATGTCGGATTGCTCCGCTTGCGCCTCGATCCGGGTCTGGGAAAAGCGCCCGCTGGCGGCATCGAACGCGCGTTGCGCACTGTCGAGGTCTTTCAACAGGACGCCGAGTTCGTCGCGCGTGCGGTTCAGTTCGAGCACGCGCGTCTTCTGCGCGGCCAGCGCCGCGCGCAACTGGTCTTCGCGCTGGCGCAGCACCTCGGCATTGCCGCCCACGCTGCGCGAAACCATCCCCAGCGCCGCGTTCAAGTCGGCGCGCATTTTGTCGACCTCGGCGCGCGCGGCCCGGTATTGCGGATGGTTGGCGCCATAGCGCGCCGCCCCTTCCGCCAGTTTGGCCTCGGCCGCCGCCAGCCCCACGCGCAGGTTCTGGATCAGCGGATTGTTGGCCACGTCGGGCGAATGCGCGGCCCCGGCCCCGGCCATGCGTTCGCGCGAACTGGCCTCGAGCGCGGCCGCCTGGGCCGCCACCAGCTGGCTCGACAGGTCGTTCAGGCGCGACAGCTCGACGTCGACCCGGTTGTTGTCGAGGCTGACGATGCCCTTCTCCTGCTGGTATTTCGACAGGCGCGACTGGGCGGCCTCGACGTTGTCGCGCAATTGCTTGGTCTGTTCGTTGAAATAGGACGCAGCCTTTTTCATGGGCTCGGTCTTCAATTGCACGCTGGCGTTCTGGTATTCCTCGGCGAAGGCATTCGCCACCGCCGCCGAGAAGGCGGGGTCGGCCCCCTTGAAGCTGATCTCGACCACGCTCGACTCGCGCGCCGGCTTGATGTCCAGGCGCCTGAGCAGCAGGTCGGCCAGCCAGTCGCGCACCGTGCCCTTGCCCTCGGTCGCTTCCTGGAACTGGGCGATGACGGCCGGGCTGCTCGCCAGGCGCAGGCGGTCGACCACGCGCAGCGCCACGTTCTTGCTGCTGATGATGTCGATCTGGGTCGCCATATAGCCTGGCAGCAGCTGCCCCGGCGTCGTCACCCCGGTCAGCGGGTCGACGCCCTTGTAGTTCAGCAGCACCGAGGCGGTCGCCGTATAGGTCTTGCTCTGCACCAGGCTCCAGCCGAGCGCCAGCAGCACGGTGGCGAACAGCGTCGACAGAATTAGGCGCCGGCGCGCACGCAGCAGCGACAGGAATTGGCGCAGGTTCATGACGACTCCAGACCCGCGCTCAGAACCAGCTCTCGCGCACCGTGATCACGTCGTCGACCTGCACCGGATCGCTGGCGCGCGCCTCGCGCGTGACGGCGCGTCCGTCCGGGTCGCGCCGGGTGATGCGCATGCCGCTGTCGCTGCCGCGCGGCGTGAGTCCGCCGCCGGCCGAGATCGCCTGCAGCACCGTCATGCCGCGTTCGATGCGGAAGGCGCCCGGCCGCTGCACTTCGCCGGTCACGTAGGCGCGCGGGGCCCGCTCGACGAAGATGATGTCGCCGCCGGCCACCTCGACATCCTTGTCGAGCTCGCCGCGGCGCACCATGTCGACGATGTCGATGGTCTCGCGTTGCGTCTTGCCGTCGCGCGTGCGCACCAGGCTGATGAGGTCGCTTCCCTCGGCGCTGACGCCGCCCGCCATCGCCAGCAGGTCGAGCACCTTGCGCCGCCCCTCGACCGGGTAGCGCCCCGGCCGGTTGACCTGGCCCAGCACCGACACCTGCTGGCTCGCGAGCGTCGTCACCAGCATGTTGACCTCGGCCTTCTTCAAATAGCCTCCCTTTTCCAGCAAGGTGCCGATCTTCTTCTCGGCCGCCGCCACCGACAGGCCGCCCACGGCGACCTGGCCCAGCAGCGGGAAGGTGATGGCGCCGCCCTCGCTCACGCGGGTCTCGACCGACAGGTCGGGGCTGCCGTAGACGGACAGGCGCACCACGTCGCCCGGGCCGAGCAGCACCTCGGCCGCGCCGGCCAAACTCGCCAGGCCGGCGCCGAGCAGCAGCAGGGCGGCGGCTATCCAGTGTCGCAGTGTTTTCATGATCGCTCCTGTCGATGGCTGCATGATCCGCGTTTACTTCAGGCCGGCGACGCCCCGGTCGACGGCCGCCTTGTCGGGCACGCCCTGCGCCGTGCCGCCCGCTGGCGCGGCACTCGCGGCGGGTGCGGGGGGCGAAGGCGGCGCTTTGGCGCCAGCCGCACCCTCCCCCGCAGCGGGCGCGGCTGCGGGGCTGGGCCGTGCCGGCGCCGTGCCCACCGGCGCAGCGGGGCCCTGCGCCAGCGTCTTGTTCAGGTATTCGATCTTCGCGCCCTGGCGCAGGCGTTCGACCTCGGCCGCCGCCAGTTCCTTGTTCTTGCGGGTAATGAGAAACTGCGCGATCTGGGGCACGGCCACCGTCAGCGGCACCGGCGCGTCGCGCACCTCGATCAGCGAGAGCAGCATGGCGCGCCCGCCTTCGCGCACGCTGAACAGCTGGCCCTTGGGCATGGCCAGCAGTTTCTTCGCGAGCCCGGCATTGAGATCGGAGGTGCTGCGCGTCACCTGCGAGCGTCCGTACTTGACGCCCTGGGCGTCGAGCCAGACCGCCACCTCCTCCAGCGAGCGGGCGTTGTCGGCCGCCGCGCGCAGTTCGGGCGTCAGGTCGGACGCGGCGATCACGAGCTGCTCCATGCGGAACTGCTTGCGCTTGTCGAAGTAGTCGGGATGCTCTTTGTAATAGGCCTCGACCTCGGCCGGCGTCGGCGGCGGGATCTTGGCCAGGCGCTTTTGCATGTAGGCCTGGGCCACGATCAGCGAACGCGCCCGCTCGATCGCGCCCATGACCTTCGGATCGCGGTCGAGTTTTTCGCCGACGGCCGCGTGCTCGAGCAATTCGCGGTCGATCAGCGCCTGCAGCAGCTGCTTGCCCGCTTCCTGCTGGCGCGCGGCCGGCACCCCGGCGCGCTGCATTTCCTCGTTCAGTTGCAGCACCGTGATCTCTTCGCCGTTGACGTTGGCCAGCGCCTGTCCCGGCTTGGCCGGCGGCGCCCTGTCGCCGCAGCCGGACAGCACCGCCAGCAGCGCTGTCAACAACGCCAGCATGCCCGCCCTTCCTTTCGATCCTCCCCTGCAAGCCCTGGTCAGCATATGTCCTCGCAATGGTAAGCGCGCCGGATGGCCGCATCAGGCCGCAACTTCGGCGACCTGCGCGGCGAGAAAGGCCGCATAGGCCTGGTGCAGGCCGTCGCGCAGGGGCGTCGTCGCGCTCCACCCGAGCGCGCGCAGCTTCGACACGTCGAGCAGCTTGCGCGGTGTCCCGTCGGGCTTGCCGGCATCGAACACGATCCGTCCCTCGAAGCCAACGACCTCGCGCACCAGGTGCGCCAGCTCGCTGATGCTGACGTCGACGCCGCTGCCGACGTTGATGTGCGAATGCATCGGCTCGGTGCTGGCCGCATAGACTTCGGGCGCCAGGTTCATCACGTGGACGCTGGCTGCGGCCATGTCGTCGACGTACAGGAATTCGCGCATTGGCTTGCCGCTGCCCCAGATCACGACCTCCTCCGCGCCATTCGCTTTGGCATCGTGGAAGCGTCTGACCAGGGCCGGAACCACATGGCTGTTTTGCGGATGGTAGTTGTCGCCGGGGCCATACAGGTTGGTGGGCATGACGCTGCGGAAGTCCGTGCCGTACTGGCGGTTGTAGCTTTCGCAGAGCTTGATGCCGGCGATCTTGGCCACCGCATAGGGTTCGTTGGTCGGCTCGAGCGCGCCCTCCATCAGGAACTCTTCGCGGATCGGCTGGCGCGCCAGGCGCGGATAGATGCACGACGAACCCAGGAACAGCAGGCGCTTCACGCCGGCGCGCCAGGCCTCGTGCACGACATTGGTCTGCACCATCAGGTTGTCGTAGATGAATTGTGCCGGATAGGTGTTGTTGGCGTGGATGCCGCCCACCCGGGCGGCTGCCAGGTAGACCTGGTCGATGCGCTCGCTGCGGAAGAAGGCGCGCACCGCCGGCTGGTCGGTCAGCTCGAGCTCGGCGTGGGTACGCGTGACGAGCTGGGTGTGGCCGCGGGCACGCAGGACGCGCACGATGGCGGAGCCGACGAGACCGCGATGGCCGGCGACATAGATACGGGGTTCAGGATGATCCATGGCTTCCTCCATCCGCTTGTCCACTTGCCCCTGCCGTTCAAAGCCTACCTGTCGCATACTGCACACTGCTTGACGAACGTCGCCGTTTTTCGGGGAACCAAACACGGTCTCAGATGACGCCCGGCTGAACATGCTGAATGGCCAGATACTCCGGGATCTTGCATCGCGTTCCCGACGGGGCCCGTCCAGCACGCGACAACCCATCTTAGGCAGGCGCCCGGCGGCGGCGAAGCGGCGATCCCCTTGCCGCAGGATGTTTAAGCCGGCATTAAGCGCGTCGCTTCAAAACGCGTTCTCACGCGTCAAAATCACGCGGATTGTCTTCAAAATGATCCACAGATCCAGCCACACCGACCAGTTGCGCAGGTAGTCGAGGTCGTACTGGATGCGCGCCTCCATGCGGTCGAGGGTCGCGGTTTCGCCGCGCAGGCCGTTCACCTGGGCCCAGCCGGTGATGCCCGGCTTCACCTTGTGGCGCAGCATGTAGCCCTTGATCAGCTTGCGGTATTGCTCGTTGTGGGCAACCGCGTGCGGACGCGGCCCGACGATGCTCATGCTTCCCTGCAGCACGTTGACGAACTGCGGCAGTTCGTCGAGCGAGGTGCGGCGCAGGAAGCGGCCGATCGGGGTCACCCGCGCATCGTTGCGCGTGGCCTGCGCCACCTGGTTGCCGTCGTCGAGCGTCCACATCGAGCGGAACTTGTAGACCATGATTTCCTCGCCATACAACCCGTAGCGGCGCTGGCGGAAAATGACCGGCCCCGGCGAGGTACATTTCACCGCCACGGCGATGCTCAGCATCAGCGGCGCCAGCAGGAGCAGGATGATGCTGCCGAAGACGAGGTCGCTGGCACGCTTGACCATGCTGTTCAGTCCCATGAAGGGGGTTTCGCGGATCGCGATGACGGGCATGCCGCCGACGTTGTCGAAGCGCGCCTGCATCAGGTCGAAGACATAGACGTCGGGCAGGAAATATACCGAGGCCGTGGTGTCCTGCAATTCGTCGATCAGGTGGCGGATACGCGGCTGGCCCGAGATCGGCTGGCTGATGAAGATGAGCTTGATGTTGCTCTCGCGCACGTAGCCGATCACATCGGCCACCTTGCCGAGCACCGGATAGCGCAGGCCGGGCGGATGGCGCACCCCGGTGCGGTCGTCGAAATAGCCGTGCATCTGCATGAACAGGTTCGGATGGCGCTCGCAGATGCCGGCGAACCTGGCGCCGATTTCATTGGCGCCGACGATCACGACCGAGCGCACCTCGCCCCTGCGCACGGGCCGCCCCGCCGCTTGCCGCACCAGGAGATGGCTGGCCAGCAAGGTCAGCGGGGTGGCAATGGCCCAGGCCAGCAGCACGCGTTTATCGTAATAGTATTTGAGGCCACTGGCCGAACCGAGGAAGTAGAGCACGCCGATCGTCAGGCACCAGCCGAAGACGGTATCGCGCGCATAGGCCAGCATGCGCCCGCTGCGCCAGGTGCGGTAGGGGTCGACGTGCTGGTAGACGGCCGAGGAAATGAAGAAGGCGAGGATCATCAGCACGAGCAGATAGCCCGAGAACGGTTCCCGATAGACGGCCGAGGCCACGTACAGCGACCCCATGATGATCAGGGGATCGAGTACGCGCTGGAAGAACGAGATGAGCGGAATGTCGTTGACCGTCATCGCTCGGGGTTCAGAACTGGAGGCTGGCGTTGACGGCGACCGTGTTGGCCTTGAAGTTGCCGATCCCGAGGACGGGCGAACCGCTGCGGGACTGGCGGAGCAAGGCCGCCGACAGCGTCAGCTTGCGCTTGACTGCCCAGCTTGCCTTGATGCTGGCCGAACGCAAAGTATCGTCCAGCCCGCCGGATGCATTGAAGCCGGCGCGCGGATTGTAGTTGCGCCGCTCGCGCACGGCGTCGGCCTCGACCCGGATCTTGGCGCTGGCGTTCCAGGTGGCGCCCAGGCTGATGCCCTTGTTGAGCGTATAGCTGACGACGGAACTCTCGAGCGGGGCGAAGTCGCGCCACAGCGAACCGCGCCATGCCAGCTTGCCGGCGGGCTCGTAGAGCAGCGTGACGCGGCCGTTGGCGCCGCTCGTGCGCCCCGTCCCGAACGAGGGCTGGCTGCGCCGCGCATAGCCGGCCAGGCCCTGCACCGGGAGCGAACCGCCGGCCTTCCAGTCGACCCGCGCCTTGAGTTCTTCCTGCTTGAAATCGTCGGTCAGCAAGCCCTGCCCGAAGGGCCTGCGGTTCGGATAGCTGCCGTCGATGCGGCGCAAAACCAGCCCGACCGTGCTGCCGCTGCGCGCCAGGTATCGCCCCTCGAGCTCGACCACCTCCTCGGTGCGGTCGTTGAAGGATTGCGCGCTCAGCTCGTAATCGAAGCGGTCGCGCACGAGCCTGGTGCGTGCCTCCCAGCGCGGATGAAGCTTCCAGGCGCCTTCGAAGAAGGCGTTGCGCTGCTTTCTCAGGTTGCGCTCGTCGCTGGGAAAATCGGTATAGGGCGCCAGCGTCTGCGTGTAGGCGCCGCCGAGCTGTCCGGAGAAGCGGTTGCCGAGCTGCCAGTGCCAGGTGGCCTGCAGGTCGCGCCCGTCGTAGTCGAGCTGGCGGAAATGGTCGAACTTCACTTTCGACAGCTTGGCGACCGCGACCAGGCGCTGGCGCCGGATCGGCTTGTCGAGCACCGCGCCGAACTCGTAGGTGACCCAGGAATCGGCGCGCCGGCCGTCGAAGGCCGGCGCATTCTCGGGGATGCGCAGCAGGTTGTCGTCGCGCGCCCAGCCGACCCGCCCGTACAGGTCGAGCACGCTGCCGGGTATGGCCCAGGCCGGGGCGAGCGCGAGGGCGCCGGCCAGGAAAACGAGGGGGTGGGAGCGGATACTCGGCATGTCCTTGCCTTTCGAAAGGCGCTGCTGGTGTGTGCAAGGCGGATCACAACACCCTGCTCTGCGTCGGCAGAATTCTGACCACCGCCGACACGCATGAGTTCCGCCCGCGCGTTTGACGCAACGGGGTGGCCGCATCGTGGACGATGCTAATGTTGATCGGGACGTGGCGGCCGGGAACGGCAGTCGGGAAGACGGGTTCGGATGCGCCGGGGCAGGCGCCCGATAGCGGGACGCAGGGCGCGTCCGCTGTCGATAAGCGCCCCGGGCCGGGAGCCCGAGGCGCCGGAGGGAGGCTTAGCCTTCGCCGCGCGAGCGCGCTTCGATTTTTTCCCAGCGCTCGAGGGCGTCGAGCAGCTGCTCGTCGATCTCGGCATAGCGGGCGTTGATGCGGCGCGCGTCGGCCGGGTTGGTTTTATAGAAGTCGGGCGCGTTGAGCTGGGCCGTGATGGCCGACTGCTCGTCCTCGAGCGAGGCGATCAGCTTCGGCAATTCGTCCAGTTCGCGCTGCTCCTTGTTGCTGAGCTTGACCTTCTTCTGCGCGGCTTCCGGCGCCGGCGCGTCGGCGGCCTTGGCGGGCGCGGGCTTGGACGGCGCGGCCGACTGCTGCGGCGCGCTTGCCTTGACGCGTTCCCAGTCGGTGTAGCCGCCCACGTATTCGCGCCACAGGCCCTCGCCTTCGGCGACGATTACCTGGGTCACCACATTGTCGAGGAAGGTGCGGTCGTGGCTGACGAGAAAAACGGTGCCGGTGTATTCCTCGAGCAGCTCTTCGAGCAGTTCGAGGGTGTCGATGTCGAGGTCGTTGGTCGGCTCGTCGAGCACCAGGCAGTTGGCCGGCTTGGCGAACAGGCGCGCCAGCAGCAGGCGGTTGCGCTCGCCGCCGGAGAGCGACTTGACCGGCGAACGGGCGCGCTCGGGGGCGAACAGGAAGTCGTTCAGGTAAGTCATCACATGCTTGCGCTGGCCGTTGACTTCGACCCAGTCGCTGCCGGGCGCGATGGTGTCGGCCAGGCTCGCCTCTTCGTTGAGCTGGGTGCGCATCTGGTCGAAGTACGCGACGTTGAGCTTGGTGCCCAGGCGCGTGGTGCCGCTGTCGGCGGTTTCCTCGCCGAGAATGATTTTCAGCAGCGTGGTCTTGCCGGCGCCGTTCGGGCCGATCAGGCCGACCTTGTCGCCACGCAGGACGGTGCCGGTGAAGTTCGACACGATCACCTTCTCGCCATAGGACTTCGAGACGTTCTCGAGTTCGGCGACGATCTTGCCCGAGCGCTCGCCCATGCCGACGTCGAGCTTGATCTGGCCTTGCGTCTCGCGGCGCGCCGCGCGTTGCAGGCGCAGGGCTTCCAGGCGGCGCACGCGGCCTTCGTCGCGGGTGCGCCGTGCCTGCACGCCCTTGCGGATCCAGACTTCTTCCTGGGCCAGGAACTTGTCGAACTTGGCGTTCTCGACTTCCTCGTTGGCCAGCAGTTCGCGCTTGCGTTCCTGGTAGGTCGTGAAATTGCCCGGGAAGGAAAGCAGGCGGCCGCGGTCGAGTTCGACGATGCGGGTGGCGACGTTGTCGAGGAAGCTGCGGTCGTGGGTGATGAACAGGATCGAGCCGCGGAATTCGCGCAGCAGGCCTTCCAGCCACATGATCGACTTGAAGTCGAGGTGGTTGGTCGGCTCGTCGAGCAGCAGCACGTCCGGCGCCGACACCAGCGCCACGGCCAGGGCCACGCGCTTTTGCATGCCGCCGGAGAGCGTGCCCATCTTCGCTTCTGCCGCCAGGCCAAGGCGGTCGAGCGTGGTGTCGACCTTGTTGCTCAGGTTCCAGCCGTCGGTGGCGTCGAGCTTGACCTGGATGACGTGCATGCGCTCCATCAGCGCATCGTCGTCGCCCTGGCCGAACTGGCCAGTCAGGGCTTCGTATTCGGCGAGCATGCCTTGCAGTTCGCCCATGCCGGCGGCCACGGCGTCGAACACGGTCGACTCCGGATCGAAGGTCGGCTCCTGTTCGACGTAAGCGATCTTGATGCCCTGCTGCATGACGAGCAAACCGTCGTCGAGCTTGAAGCGGCCCGCGATCGTCTTCAGCAGCGAGGATTTGCCGGTGCCGTTACGCCCGATGAGGCCGACGCGCTCGCCGGTTTCGAGGGAAAAGTCCGCATGGTCGAGCAGTGCGACGTGACCGAACGCGAGTTGCGCGGACGAGAGGGAAATGACAGCCATAATCTGTGAACGGGGCCCGCCGCCAGGTCGCGAAGACCTGCGGCGCAGCGAAAGAAGGTGAAAGAAGCCGCCATTGTACCGATTGCGGCCCCGACACTTCCAAGAGTCTTTCAAAAAGCCCGCTTTCGTCGGCTATAATTGCACCCGGTTCACGATACCGGCCTGCCCTGCAGGGCCCGCTCGCCGAACCGCAGGCCTGCCCTGCTTCGTGCCGCCCTCGGCGTCACGTGCGTCCTCCCCGTAGCACAATGGATAGTGCACATGCCTCCTAAGCGTGGGATACTGGTTCGATTCCAGTCGGGGGGACCACCCCTTCAAATCGGGATGTCTCATGGCATCTCAACATCCCGCCCCTTCCTCTGACGTGGCGCAAAACGCCAATCTCATCAGGAACCATCCTGAGTCCGGTCATCTCAAAATACTGTTGGTACTTTTGTTGGTACCTTCATGTCGACGTCACACACATACCAACGGGGCGGACCAGATGGCACTTACAGACACGTTCATTCGGCAGGCAAAGTGGAGCGGCACGAAAGCCGGCGACAAGCACAGTGACGGCGGCGGGCTGTATCTACTGGTCAATGCAGTCGGCAAGTATTGGCGGTTGAACTACCGTTTTGTCGGTAAGCAGAAGACGCTCGCCATTGGCGTCTACCCTGCCGTCCCTCTGTCTGCCGCCCGCAAGACGAGAGACCGGGCTCGTGAGCTTCTGGCTGCGGGCAAGAACCCCGGCGCAGAAAAGCAGGAAGCGGCGAAGCTGGCCAAGCGGGCAGCAGGCGCACTGTTCGAAGTGGTTGCACGTGAATGGCTGGCGACCTCGGCAAGTACGCGCGGCGCAGCAACGCAACAGCGCGTCGTGAGCTGGTTCGAACGCGATGTCTTTCCGCTCATCGGCAATGTACCGGTCAACAGCGTGCGCCCGCCCGACATCCTGGATGTCATGCAGCGGATGCAGGCACGCGGCATCATCGATTCGATGCGCCGTGTGCTTGCTTACATCAGTAAGGTTTTCGAGCTTGCGATGGTCAAGGAACTCGTCGAGCGTGACCCGACTACAGGCATTGCGGCACAACTCCAGCAGCGCAACGAGGGGCATTTCGCCGCGCTTACGAAACCGGTCGAGGTCGGGGGATTGATCCGCGCGATTCATGGCTACCAGGGCCATCCATATTGCCGGGCGGCGCTCAAACTGGCGCCGCTGGTGTTCGTCCGCCCTCACATGTTGCGTCACGCGGAATGGTCGGAAATTAATCTAGAGGCCGGCGAGTGGCGCATTCCGGCCGAGAAAATGAAAATGCAGAACGATCATATCGTGCCACTGGCCTGGCAGGCGGTCGGCATCCTGCGTGACATCCACGCGGTTACCGGTAGCCGGCAATACGTCTTCCCCAGTATTCGCCATGACGGGCGCCCAATGAGCGAAAACACGATCAACGCTGCGCTGCGCTCGTTGGGATACGACGGCGAGGTGATGACGGGGCACGGCTTTCGGGCAATGGCACGCACGCTACTGGATGAAGAGCTTGGCTAACGTGTCGACCTGATCGAGCATCAACTGGCACATGCGGTCAAGGACGCAAACGGGCGCGCCTATAACCGGACTACTCACTTGGCCGCACGTCGGGAGATAATGCAGCGATGGGCCGACTATCTCGACAAGCTGCGCCTCGGCGCCAACGTGGTGCCGTTACGGAGCGCCTGATCAACGCGGCGTATCCAGCCAAGCGCGTACATCTTCGACGCGCCAAGCAGTGACGCCAGCAGACAGCTTGACCGGGGCCGGAAACTGTCCCGCCGCGACTTTACGCCAAAGGGTCGCGGGCGAGAACGGAATGATGCCGGGCGCCCCTTTCTTACCGACGAGCTGGCTTTGCCGGACATAACCGGTTTCGTGCAAGGTAACAGGATTTCTTGCGGTGGTAGACATTGGACTGTGCAATAGAAGTTAACAATTTGCTAGCAGTTTGAAGGTGGCTACCTGAGGCCGCAACCACAACCTCTACAATCTTTTAGTTGCGTCAATCGTGCGGGCTTGACTATTGACGGTCAATAGTATTTGGCTTGTCATCTATAGTTTAGCGTCGAACTGTTCATCCCGGTAACGTCGGACAAAGATGTATTTTGAATCGCCACGAATTCAGTAGACACTCCTGAGCCTATAATTATAGGTTCAAGGAGAAAGTATGAGCGGCAAGCGGTATCCCGAAGAATTCAAGATCGAAGCAGTCAAGCAGTGACGGAGCGCGGACACGCGGCTACNTAGCCGGTCCCAAGGGTATGGTATAGTTTAGCGTCGAACTGTTCATCCCGGTAACGTCGGACAAAGATGTATTTTGAATCGCCACGAATTCAGTAGACACTCCTGAGCCTATAATTATAGGTTCAAGGAGAAAGTATGAGCGGCAAGCGGTATCCCGAAGAATTCAAGATCGAAGCAGTCAAGCAAGTGACGGAGCGCGGACACGCGGCTACGGAAGTCGCTGCACGGTTGGGCGTAAGCTCACACAGCCTGTACCAGTGGGTAAAGCGCTACAGCGCACCGCCGGCCGAGCGGCAGAAGGTGGACGATCAGCAAGCTGAGATGAAGCGCCTGAAGGCCGAGCTCAAGCGCGTTACCGAGGAGCGCGATATCCTAAAAAAGGCCGCCGCGTACTTTGCCAAGATGTCCGGGTAAGGTACGCCTTCATTCGCAATGCTCGCCATGAGCATTCGATCCGGCAGCTTTGCAAAATGATGGCGGTGCATCCCAGCGGTTTCTATGCTTGGTGTGCCGAGCCGGAAAGCCAGCGGGCCCAGGAAGATCGGCGCCTGCTCGTGCACATCAAGCAGTCCTGGCTGGAAAGCGGCGCGGTGTACGGCTACAGGAAAGTTTCGGACGACCTGCGCGACCTGGGCGAGCAATGCGGGATCAATCGTATTCATCGAATCATGCGCGCCTCTGGGCTGCGCTCCCAGACGGGCTACGGCAAGCGCCGCTTTAAACGCGGCGGCACTCCATCCGTTGTGGCGCCAAACCACCTGCAGCGGCAATTCGATGTCACCGAGCCAAACAAGGTCTGGGTTACGGACATCACGTACATCCGCACCCATGAGGGTTGGTTGTACCTGGCTGCGGTTCTTGACCTGTTTTCACGTCAGGTCATCGGATGGTCGATGGGGTCGAGAATGGATCGCGAGTTGGCATTGAACGCTTTGCTGATGGCTGTCTGGCGACGCCAGCCGAAGCAAACCGTTATGGTTCATTCGGATCAGGGCAGTCAGTTCAGCAGCTACGACTGGCGCGATTTTCTGAAGGCGCACAACCTCGAACAGAGCATGAGCCGACGCGGCAACTGCCACGACAATGCTGTCGCAGAGAGCTTTTTCCAGTTACTGAAACGGGAGCGAGTTCGCCGTCGAATCTACATTACCCGCGACGAGGCTAGACAGGACATCTTCGACTATATCGAGATGTTCTACAATCCAAAGCGCCGGCACAGCTTCAGCAATGACATGTCGCCGGCCGAGTATGAAAAGCAGTATTTTCAGCGGCTCTCGAGTGTCTAGAAAAGCCGTGGCGATTCAT
>NZ_LMOJ01000021.1 GCF_001424165.1 Massilia sp. Leaf139 | reverse complement strand
CAGGGCCAGCGCGCCGGCGAAGTCGTAGGGCTTGCCGCCCTGCCCTTCGGCGAACGCGACGGCGGCGCCRATRTCGGGCACCTCGACCTCCATGTCCTGGTAGCGGACGATGCCTTCCATGACGTCCGGCACCGAGCAGGCCCGGCACCCGTGCGTCATCGACGATTCGTAAGCGCGGTCGCCGACGATGGCCACCACGTGGCTGAAGAAGCGAGAACCCGACAGCACGGCGATGGCCAGGCTGATCGGGTTGTGYGGCCACCTCGAGGTAAAGCGGAGCGTGACGACTCCTGGACGGTTGTCCATCAGACCTCCTTTCTTGGGTTGRTTACAGGCCCAGCGTCGAGCGCAGCCAGGTGATGAAGTCGGCCCACGCTGCGGCGGCGGCGGCGAGCTGCTCTGGCGTGGTCGCCGCGCGCATCTCCGCCTGCCGGTCGAACCGGACATTGCGCATCTGGAGCTTTGCCCACTTGAACGCGTCGGCGCGCTCGACGATCTGCCGCGCGGCCCACTCGTTGGTCTGCTGCTTCCCGGTCGGGTTGCTGCGCGCGTGGCCGGTGATGTAGTCGGACACGGGAACCGGCTTGACCAGCGCAGCCAGGTAGAAGCGCGCGGCCTCCTCGGCTGCTGCGTACTCCGGCTCGCGCTTGCCGATCGCCGCTTCGTAGACCGCGTCGACATCGGCGTACGTGCGCGCGATAGCGAGATCCTTGGCCTGATCGAGTGGCGCCGTCTCGACCCAGTACAGCTCGTTGTTCGCCACGTGCAGGGTCGACGTCGGCAAGGGCGGCTCCGGAAAGCTAGGAACCCGCTCCACCATGACGTGGGCGACCTGGCCATCCGGCAGCACCGGGATACGGTCTTCGTCGGCGAAGCCCAGCACCCTACCGGCCGTGTCGCTGATTGCATATTGAAGTGTCGTCATTGCGGCGTGTAGGTTCCATGAGTTGGTTGGTGGCCACGCGTCGCTCGGGTAGTGATGCCGTCGGCATCTGTTACTTCGAGAGTGACCTGGCCATTAATGCGCATGTTCGTCGCCGTTCCTTTCAGGTTGATCCGGTCGGCTGAGGTATCCCCCGACACGAAATAGTTGATCGTTGCAATCCCGTTATCCGACTCTCCCGTGCACGCCCAGCGGAAGGACAGCGGCGCTCGATAAGTTCCACCGACGTTCGCAATCTGTAACCCGTAGTTCTGCGTACCGTTGCCGACTGAGCTGAGCAGCGTCCCGGTGATCGAAACGGTCATCGTCTTCTTCGGAATAGCGGCCGCCGCCTGGGCCTCGACCGTCGTCGCCGGCGTGCTGCCGACGTTTGTCCCTGCCGGCGCACCGACCGTCGCGTAGTCCTGCGGCTTGCCGGTGCCGCCGACGAGCGCCCAGTTGTTGCTCGACATCGGGCCCAGGCGAATATTCGACAGGGAGGCGCCGACCGTATTGATCGAGCTGTCGAAGAAGAGCGGCGTATTGACCGGCGTCGTCAAGTTGGTGATGAACTGCTGGATCCCGTTCTTGCAATACCGGACTGTTGAGCCATCGTGCACGATCGATAGCGTGTCCCCTGCCCCGTACGTGCCGACCAGGCCACCGCGTGACACGCCGCTTTCCCAGACATACAGACCGCCGTTCACCCGCGTCTCGATCGCGAAGTCGAGCGACGACCAGTGCGAATCGGTGTCCGGATCGGAGTTCAATCCGAACAGCAGGTCGCTCAGTCCGTCGGCCCGCACGCTCACGAATGCCCCGCCAGCGTAGCTCTCCCGGCTCGTCGCCGAGGAATCCCACGCGGCCGAACCGCTCGCTTTCACGGCGCGATTCGCCGTTACCACAACAGCGCCCGTGCCCACCAGCGTCAGGTCGGCGGACGCGTTGTCCGCTGGGCGCCCGGTGCCGCCCACGCCNTTTCACGGCGCGATTCGCCGTTACCACAACAGCGCCCGTGCCCACCAGCGTCAGGTCGGCGGACGCGTTGTCCGCTGGGCGCCCGGTGCCGCCCACGCCTGACCACTGCGCTACCGTGGCCGACTTCGCCGCGATCGCGTTGAGCAGCGCCTGCTTCGCGTCGAAGTAGTTCTTGAAGTTCGTCCGGTAGGTCGCTCCCACGATCGCGACGGCCGTGCCAGGGATCGTTGTGAACCCGGTGCCCAGCCCGCTGATGTAGGAGCTCAGCGTGTTGTAGGCGTTCGTGTAGGCGGTACGCTCTGTCGTAATGCCCAGAGCGGACGCCTGCGCGTCGATGCCCGACCGCTCGCCCGTGATCGTATTCCAGCGGAGGTTCTCCGCCGGCTTCTCCACCGGAGATAGCAGGTCGTCGCGCGCCATGTCGGTCACGGCCAGGTTCGCCGCGTCCGCCGCCGCCTTCGCCGCGATCAGGTCGGCCGCGTCATACATCAGCTGCACGTTCGCCCACTCGGTGGCCGCGATGCTGTCCGTGGCCGT
>NZ_LMOJ01000020.1 GCF_001424165.1 Massilia sp. Leaf139 | reverse complement strand
AGGTGCCCGGTGCGACAAAGACCGTCGTGCTCGGCTTGATAGCGGCCTTGGCGGCACGCGCCAGGGTCTTGAATGGTGCGGCCTTGGTGCCGGCAGCCGTGTCGGAGCCGGTCGGCGAGACGTAGTAGTTGTACGTCGTCACCGGAATTGCGGCCGGCGCAGGTGCGGGCGCTGGTGCAGGCGCCGGTGCTGGTGCAGGTGCAGGTGCAGGCGCAGGCGCAGGTGCCGGGGTTGGGGTCGGCGTTGGTGCTGGCGTTGGCGTTGGCGTTGGTGCCGGAGTTGGCGTTGGTGCAGGCGTCGGTGTCGTGCTGGCGCGGACGTGTTGGTAAGCGCCGATATCGAAACCGGTGGTGGCGTTGCGCGCCTGGCCGTCAATGTCGGTCGGATGTGCGTAGGTCGCAGTACCGCGGCCGATCACAGGCGAGTTGGTCGCCGGCTTGAAGTTCGGCATGGCGGCGGTGCGCGAGTAGCCGGCCAGCAGCGGCTCGGTCGTCAGCGTGCCAGTGTGCTTCAGGCCATTGCGCAGTTGCCAGTTATAGGTCGTGTTCTTGAACACCAGGTTGTTCTTGTAGGTGTTGCCGGTGCCGGTCTTGCCCTGCTCCGAAATGCCGTACTTGTTGTCGTACACGATGTTGTTGTACACATGCACGTTGTTGGCGCCAGCGGATGTGAAGTAATAGTCGCCGCCGCCGACGATGATGCCGAAGACCGACGAGCTCACCGTGTTGTTGGTGATCTTCAGGTTGGTCGCATCGTGCCAGAGGTGGATTGCAGCCGAACCGACGCGGTAGACGACGTTGTTCTTGATCGAGCCCGAAGTGCTGTGATAAATGCCCTGGACGTAGGTGCAGCCGGCTGGGCCGATATCGTGCACGACGTTGCCGATGACGTCGCCCATCACGCCCTTGTAGTAGCTGTCGACACCAATCGCCGAACCGCCCGCGCTCGAGCAGGGAATCGTGTTGGCCGTGTGGTGCACGTGGTTGCCTTCGATGACGTTGTAGGAACCGCCGGTGTAGATGCCCAGCGTCCACTTGGTGCCGCTTTGGATCTTGCTGCCGTCGACTTCGAAACCGATGATGCTGACGTAGTGGCCGCGGTTATCCCAGGCGGTCTTGTTGGTCGAATTTGCCGGTGGCACGATTTTGGCGCCCCACTTGGTGGTTGAGACCCAGTAGATGCGGGCTGCGGCGGTGCCGTTACCGGTGGTCTTGAAGCCACCGGCATAGGTGCCCGGTGCAACGAAGACGGTGGTGCCTGGCTTGATGGCGGCCTTGGCGGCGCGTGCCAGGGTTTTGAATGGGGCGGCCTTGGTGCCGGCGGCGGTGTCCGAACCGGTCGGCGAAACATAATAGTTGTAGGTCGTTGCCGGCAGGGTGGCGCTGCTCTGGGTGCCTGGGGTGGCGCTGAGGCTGTCGTAGCCGCTCAGGGTGGTCGAGGTTTGTGCCTGGGCGCCGGCGGTAGCGATCGATGCGATCAGGAGGACTACAGCATTGCGGAGGACTGCGTTGACGGCTTGCTTCTTCATGCGAAAGTTTCCCTAACAAAAAATTGAATGCATACCTTTGAGCTGTGGAAACTTCTTAAGTTCAACGTTTTCCAAAAAAAATTTCTTTTGTGTATCAATGTTACACAGGTTGTTCCTCTTGGAAACAATTGTGAGCCGAGCGCTTAGGTCTGGACACAAGCTGGCAGGATGTAAAAAACCCCGCGCGTCCTTACGGATGCGCGGGGTTGTCAGCCTGGGCTAGCGGAATATCAGTGCTGATTAGTGTTGATAAGCGCCGATGTCGAAGCCGGTCGTGGTGTTGCGCGGCTTGCCGTCGATGTCGGTCGGGTGGGCGTAGGTCGCGATGCCGCGGCCGATGACCGGCGAGCTGGTCGATGGCTTGAAGTTCGGCATCGCGGCGGTGCGCGAGTAGCCGGCCAGCAGCGGCTCGGTGGTGAGCGTGCTGGT
>NZ_LMOJ01000019.1 GCF_001424165.1 Massilia sp. Leaf139 | reverse complement strand
ACGACTTTGCGCCGATGATAGTGCTGCAACCAGTGTGAAAGTAGGTTATCGTCAGGCTAGTTATAAGGGAAAAACCCGCTGATTACGATCAGCGGGTTTTTTTTCGTCCGGCGTTTTGTCAGCTCAGGCGTGTCGACGACCTCGTCCATAGCATGTGAATCGACAGTCCAGTTGCATCATTGCGCACTTCGTCGCAATCCCTCTCTTCCTGTTCGCTGATTGCTTACGATCAGCGGACTCTAATGAGGAGACATCGATGCACATGTCCAGGACAGGGGCCCGCCCGCCGCGCCCGTCGCACTTTCAACGGTATTCCATTTCCTTCATATTGTCCGCACTCGCTTGCTGGCTAAGTCCGGCCGCTGCGGATGTCCCGCTCCACGCCCTGCATGACATCACTTTGCAGAGCCAGATGGCACACCATCTGCAAACGGAGGAGCTCAACGGTGCGGTTTGGTCGCTCGTCACGCCCGATGCCGGTGTGCTGACCGGCGCGGCCGGGGTAAGGGACGCGGCGACGGGACAACCGATGACGCCGGACACCCGCGTGCACATAGGTTCGGTCACCAAGACCGTGCTGGCCGTCGGTGTGCTACGCCTGATCACGACGGGCAAACTCACGCTCGATACCGAAGTCGCGCCGCTCGTTCCGGCGGCGCGATTTGACAACCCCTGGCAGGCAACGGATCCGATCCGCGTGCGTCACCTGCTTGAGCATACGGCAGGGTTGGAAAACTTCCGCTTTCATCAGATCTTCAGCTTGCACGCCCGTGCCGACACGCCGCTCGCCGCCGCACTCGGCGCCGACCCGATGATTTTACGAGCCCGGCCCGGCGCGCAGTACGCCTATTCGAATATTGGCTACCATTTGCTTGGCATGGTCGTCGAAGCCGCCACGGGAAGCCGCTACGAAACCTATCTCAATACCGAGCTCTTGCGCCCCCTGGGCATGAACGACAGCAGCGCGGCCTTTGTTACGCAGGCTGGGCCGGGCGCCGATCCGAAGCTGGCCATGGGCCACTTCGAAAACGGGGTGGGGCAGGCCAGCGTGCCAGTGTATGCGCGTCCCCCTGTCCAGTTCACGACAAGCGCCGCCGACATGGGACGCCTGGCGCAATTCCTGATGGGAGACGGCAGGCTCGCCGGCCAGGTCTTCATCGCCCCCGCGCTGTTGGACATGCTTGCCGGCGCACACGGTACCGACGCCGCGCGGGCCGGCCTGTCGACGGGGCACGGACTGGCCCTCGCGACGCGCGATCGCAACGGGGCGATCGGGAACTGCCACCCGGGCACCAGTGTTGGCTTTCGCGCGATGCTTTGTCTTTTCCCCAAAGAGCGCAAGGCTTTCTTTGTCGCGATGAATGCCGACGTCGAGAATGCGGACTATGAAAGGCCGAACAAGCTGCTTACTGCGGCCTTGCAACTGTCCAGGCGAGCGGTTCATCTGGCCGGCGAGCCGGCGCCGACGGGAATGCATGATTGGGAAGGCATCTACGTGCCGGCCTGGAATGCGGTCGCGCGCCTGGCTTGGCTGGATACGGTGTTCAACGCCGGCGTCCTGCGCTGGAACGGTCAACTCCTCCAGTTCCAACCGATGCAGGGAGCGACGGCAAGCGTGCATTTAGTAGGCGGCATGCTGTTTCGGCGAAGCGACCGGCTCGCGCCGTCGCATGTGCTGTTCATCTCGAATGGCGAGCGCATGTTCAGCGATGGCCTGCGCACCTATCGGAGGGCGAGTCTCACAAACATGCTGTGGCTGTGGACGAGTGCCGCGCTGGGCGTGCTCGGGCTGACGGCGATCCTGTCGCGTGGACTTTGGCTGCTGGTGCGCGGCCGCCTGAAGCGTGACAGCAAGCTCGCCGTGCCGCTGGCGTCGGTGCTGCTGCTGTTCCTGCCCCTCCCATTATTCTTCACCCAGTCTTTCCTGCAGCTGGGCGACCTGACCCTGGCGAGCGGACTGCTGGCCTTCGCTACCTGTGCGCTGCCCTTGAGTATGGCATATGGCCTGATGCGGCTAACGGCGCGGCCGGTAGAAACGAGGCGCCCGGTGAGCGACGGGATCGCCTTGCTTGCGGTGCTGCAGTTAACGATCGTGCTCGCCGCCTGGGGAATGCTTCCGGTCGTGATGTGGCGATAACGCCGACCGAATCAGCAACGACACGTGGGGCGTCCCACGCATCATATGCCGCTCGGAAGCAGGCGATTCTGCATGTTGCGTTCGAGACCGTCCCACAACCGGTCGTGTAGCGGCAACACCAGCACATTACATACCGGTTCGAGCAGGGCAGCGATACCACCCATCGCAGCCGATCCCGTCGCCACATACATGACACCGAAAGCGACGCCCGCATGCAGACCGGTTTGGCTGAGCTTTTCCGCAGCGAGCGTGGCAAGGCGGGAGCGCGCATTGTCCGCATCGCGGCGCAGCCTTGCCCAGGCAGCCTCGTGAAAAGGCAGCAAGATAACGTTGATCACCGGCTCCACCAGGACTGCAAGGCCACTGAAGACGGCGGAGCCCGTGACGGCGTAGGCAAGCACATAAGCAATACCCATGTGGGTAACAACCTGGCTGACTTTCTTTGCGGCGGTGATCATTGCGACTCCAGTTTCTCGACTCAGGAGCAAATGATAGTCATTCTCATCTATGCCGTGAAATGAATTGATCTAACTGCTTAGATAGGCGTCATCTATCGCCTAGGTAGTGGCCTTGTTCTCAGGCACCGGCCATCGAGTACGGTAGCTCTTGCGAGATAAATGCCAACCGAAAACTTGGTGGGAGAAAGGCTCTTGCATACCGCGGCTGGCTTAGCTATAATTCGCCTCCGCTTCGGCGCTGTCAGCGAAACGTTAACAGAATCAAGTAGTTAGGTTCGTGTTTTCTTGGCAAGCAACGATACGGTGGAAAAAAATAAGTTGACGACGTAAGCGAAACGCTGCATAATCTCACTTCTCTGCTGCTGACAAACAAAACGATTTGTCGACAAGTAGCAAGCAGTACCGAATAAGTTCTTTAACAATTAACAGTCGATAAGTGTGGGCGTTTGATGAAGGTGCCAGTGACTTCGGTCACTGATTACTTAAATTATCAAATGTTCGCACAAAAGAAATACGTTGTCTCAGCAATGAGATGAC
>NZ_LMOJ01000018.1 GCF_001424165.1 Massilia sp. Leaf139 | reverse complement strand
GTGGAGTTTCATCGCTGCTTCTGGAACCAGGCGGACAGCCAGACGGTCGGCTTGGCGACCAGGTCGTTGAGGTAGTCGAGGCCGGTGTCCGTCGGATTCACCTTCTTATGCTGCGCCGCGTTCAAGCGCAGCGCCGGGCGGCGCTTCAATCCATAGGCGCTCGTCTCGCACCGGAGCGTGATCGACCCGGACTCATCGTTCACGCCGACGTTGAGCGTGTCCATCACTCTGTACATCTTGGCCGCCCGCCCGCGGTATTCCTCGACCGAGCCCACGGCCAGCGACAGCCAGGCCGGCTGGGCGGAGTTGATCGTGAAGTTCAGCGGCCGGGATTCGAGGCCGTCCGATTCCTCGACTGTGCCGATCGAGCCGAGCGTGCCGACGCCTGACCACTCGAAGCCACCCCACACCAGCGGAATGTTCGCGGTGGAGAGGCGCGATGTGGCGGACGCGAACAGGAATTCGACAAAATAGACGGTGCGCGTGACCGGCTTGGCCAGCTCCGCGTTCTGTGCTGCAGTGGTCATCGGTTCCTGATCTCAAAAAGAAAGGGCCCCTGCGTGAGGGGCCCGGTTTGAACGGTGAGACTTTACGGTCGCCAGTCTTCCAGCAGGCTGATGCTAATGCCCCTGACGATTCCGCCTGGCTCGTGCTCCCAGCCGGCCTTCGATTCGGTGCGGCGGAACAGCGCCTTGGGACGATCCCAGGTCACCGCGGCGCCGGCCGAGAGCGCGCTGCGCAGTGCTGGCTCGAAGCTGACGGTGATGACACCCGATGCATTTGAGGTGGCGTCGGCCGTGACCATCACGACCTGTTGCGTCAGGCCGGCGCCGACACCGAGCAGGTCGCCGGCCAGCAGCGTCTTGCTCGCCTGGCCGGCCGCCGTGACCGTCATCGACGTGGCGCCCTGAGCGGTCGCGCCGGCCGTCATCGCGCCGCGCATCGTGCCGCGCGGGACGGGCCGCCCGAAGTTCCACAGGGCCAGCTGGTTCGTGCGGCCGCGCAGCTGCATCATCAGCACCTGCCACAGCTCGGTACGCTTCAGGCTGGCCGTGATCGTCGTCTCCCACAGCGGCGCGCTGCCCTCGATGGCCTGGGCGCCGAAGATCGAGCGGAACTCGGCGTCCATGCGGCGTTGGCCCCAGCTCTGGCTGGCCACCGAGAGCCCGGTTGGTACGTTGATAATTGCCATCAGATCTTTCCTGCTCGTTGGAGCTTGTCGACCAGWTCAGCCTGCGGTTCTCGGCCATGTCGGTCTTCCCGTCGATGTTGATGTGGATGGTCTGGGTGAGCTGGCCGCCGAATCCGCCGGCGCCGCCGCGCGTGGCCAGGTTGCGGATTACTTCCGCCTGGGCTTTCGGCAGCACCATCTCCTTTTCGTGCAACTGCGTCACTGGGTTCGCTCCGGCCGGGATGTCGTAGCCACCCTCCGCCGACGCTTCGGCGATGGCCAGGCCGGCAGTCATGCCCGCGCTCGCGTAGCCCGCCACACGGATCGCCATCGCAATCGGCGTGCCGAATGCGCCGAACTGCGCCTGGGCCTTCGACGCGGCCACCTCGGTGTTCATGATGATCTCGGCCACCGCAATGGCTTTGCTCGCAAGGAACACGGCTTTGGCCAGGGCGGTCTGCTCCAGCCCCGCCTTCTGCATGAGGTTGTACAGCTGATCAGCAGCATCACCCGACATGCCGAGCATCTGCAGCTGGTTAGCGCGCTGGATATCAAGCTTGGCCCGCTCGTGCCGCGCAGTCTCCTGCTCAATCAACGCGTTCGCGGCAATCTCGTTCCCAAGCTTGGACTCGCCGAAGATTCGCAGCTGCTCGATGCGAGTGTCGTGAAATGCCTGCTCCGACTCGGCCTCGGTCATCAAGCTCAGCCGGATGTTCTCGGCATTCTGGCTCGCCTGGTCAGCGGCGCGCAGCTGTTGGTCAAGCCGACGCTGCGTGGCGTCTTCGAGGTCGAGCGTTGCGTCGATCGCGTTCCGCAGCGCGAGGGTTTCGTCGTTCGCCTGATCTACAATGCGAGCCCCGATCGCTTGATCGGGCGCCCACTCACGCATGCGCGCGATTGCGGGCGCGAGGTCGGCGGCCGCTGGCGTGGCGCCTTGCCCCCCTTCGCCCGGCACCGGCTTTGCGTTACCGCCACCGTACGCCAACTTCGTTCGGCCAGGATCCTGTGCAGGGACGATTCCTGCCAGCGCATCTGCACCGGCGGCAAGCTGCGCATCAAACCGGCACGCGATACGGCCGATCACCGCTTGCTCCATCCTGTTGGCCGGCGCGTTCCAGAGCTCGGCCAGCTTCCGGTTCGACTCGTCCACGACCGCGTTTCGCTCCGCCAGCGCCGCTTTGATCACGTCGTTCGGGTTAATTCCCTTCAGGAGGTTTTTAGCGGCGTTGATCGGGTTCGCATTCTCGGCCACAACACCCATCAACTGGATGTCCGCGATGACTGCTTGGAAGCTTCCCTTCACTGCGCCGAAGACTCGCGGGATCAACATCGCGACGTCAACCATGCGCGCCAAGCCGATCGCCACGTCGTCGGCCCAGGTATCAACGCTGGTCGTACCTGTCAGGTTGTTGGACTCGGTGGTCAGGCCCGATAAGGCGCCGATGAAGTCGTTTGCTGCTGGCAAGGCTGCTGTGACGATCGATGTCGTCATCTCGTCGTACTTGAGCTTGAGCAGGCCCAACTGATCCTGATATGCAGCCGCAGCTGCGGCCGCCTCGGCGCTGTCCCCAGCAAACTTGTCGATGCTCTCAGCGACGTCGTTCATGAAAGGCAGCAGGTCGGCCGCCGACTTGCTCATCAAGTCGGTGACGACCGCGACCTTGTTCCCGCCATCCTCGTATTCTTGCAACCGCCGGGTAATTATGACGAATGCTTGAGCCGGGTCTTTGCCCTTAAGTTCGTCGGTCGAGATCCCGATAGCGGCCAACGCCTTAGCGGCCTTACTCCCCTCCTCGTCCGTGCTGGCAAGGTTCTTCGACAGCTTGACCAGTATCCCATCGACGGCGCCCAGGTCGGTGCCGGTGAAAGCCGCCACCTTGCTGAGCTTGGACAGCGTCTCGACCGAGGAACCGGTCTTCTGCGCCATGTCGTCGAGGTCGGCCAGCGCGCTGATTGCCTTGTTCGCCTCGCCGACCAGCACGTCCACGGACAGGGCGACGCCGACCGCCCCGAGGACATTCCTCACCACATCGGCGGCCGCGTTCATCCTGCCCATCGTCTGCTCGACCGTCTGGGAAGCACGCCCCATGTCCGAGGTAAAGCGAGCGATGTTCGCTTCGAGGTTGACGACGAGCTGTCCGAGGTTTGCCATGCGGATTCCAGAAAAAGAGAAACCCGCCAGGTGGCGGGTCATTGCTGCGCTACTTCGGTGGAAGCCCAAACATCTTCGCGCGTATCAGGTTCGACTGCGCGACAGGGTCATCCAGCAGCTCGGGTTCGGGGTTTTCCTGCACCACGCTGCCGAACATGAAGTCCTCGAGCTTGTAGGGCTCGACGTCCTTCCCGCGCTGCGCATTCGCCTGCAGGGCCATCGCCGAGCCGTGCCGCCGGTCGGCGACCTCTCCACCGAAAGGCTCAAGCAAGTAGAACGCCTGCCATTCCGCGAACTCGGCCGAGTCGATCTCGGCCTGCACCTGGCGGACGCTCTTGCCGTGCGCGAGCGCTAGACGGAACCAGAATCGTCGCTCTGGTCGCTCGCGGAGTTTTTTTCCGCGTCCGGCACTGCGGCGGCGCCCAGCCCGTTGATGCGCATCGCCGCGGCGGCCATCAGGTCGAGCGCCGCCGAGCTTTTGGTGCGCAGCTGGTCGAGGTCGTCCATCGTGAACATCGGCTCGCCGGCCTCGTCGATGCACGTGTGCACCAGCAGCGCAGCGTGCACCGCGCTGGCCGGCCGCGGCTCGTCGCCGAACGAGCGCATGTATTCCTGGAAGGCGTCGCGTGCGGCGCCGGACATCACGCGGATACGGACTGCACCGTCCAGCTGGGGCACCGGCACGTCTTCGTGCCTTACGTCATGCGCAGCGAAGAACGCCGCTTTATTCAGAAGTTTCATGCGCCCTCCTTATGCCCAGCTTACAGGGCCGGAAATCTTCGTGTCGACCTTGCCCTTCAGGACGGCATTGACGCCGCCGCCGGTCGGCATGGTCTTCACGAGGGCGCTGAACGAGGCGACGCTACCGTCCGGCAGGGTCAGCTTGAACGGCGTGACCGCGCCGCTGGTGCGCGCTGCGCGCAGGGCGATCTGGCCGACGTCGGTTTTCAGGGTCTTGATCTCGAAGCCGAACTTGCCCTCGTCCTTGATGCCCGACACGAACTCCTTTGCGGTGGAGTCCAGGTCGGTGGTGTCCAGCTCGTCGGCTGCGCCGTCGAAGCCGTCGAACGACATCAGGCCGTTGATCTTCGTGTAGGTCTGCGGGGTCGCGGTGCCGCCCGAGGTGTAGGTCAGGCCGGTGGTGTCGGCGTCCAGCAGCGCGAAGGTGTTGGCGGTCTTGTTGGCGACGACGCGCTGCGTGCCGTTCAGGAGCGCGCCCATGGTGCCGACGACCGAAGCCAGGACGACGACGTCGCCGTTGTTGAGGCCATGGGCGTTGCTGGTCACGATGGCCGGGAAGCCGACCGAAATCGCGGTGATGGTCTTGGCGCCGCCGGTACCGGTGGCCATGTGCAGGGTGCTGCCTTGTGCGGAGATTCCGGACATTGTGTTTCCTTTTGACGAAAAAAAGACCGCTCATGGCGGCCGGCTGGGTGGGTGGATGATGCGGTTACTGGTGAATCGTGGCGATGTCGAGCATCGTGCGGTGCAGTTTCACTTCCGACTCGTAGCTGTCCAGCTCGAGCTGGATGACGTTCGAGATGTGCCAGGTCTTGAGGGCGGATCTCACCGCCGCGGCCCGCGCATCGACGTCACCGGCGGCGCCGTAGATATCGAGCTGGATCCGGGTTTCGCTCTCGTTGTCGGCGCCGCCGTTCTCGTCGAGGGTTACGCCCGGCACGCTGGCGACCCGGGCGAACACCGCGTAGGGCGCCTGCACTCCGTCCGGCGCTACGCCGCGGTACGCGCGGCCGTCCATGATCGGGTCGACCAGGGCGAGGAAGGCAGCCAGGATGGTCATTGGCCCCTCCCCAGGTCAGCAGCGTGCGCTTGAATACGCTCGTCGAGCTTCTCACCAATCGCTTCGACAGCGGCCACCTTTTTGGCATCAAAGGCCGGTCGCATGAAAGGCTGGGCCGGCATCTTCGCGGTGCCGAACTCGACGAATTTCCAGTAGAAGCTGTCCTTGTCGACGTTGCGCGCCTTGCCGGAGAGCCGGGACTTTTTGCCGCCTCGGGTATAGACAGAGTAGCTGGCCGTGACCAGCTCGCCTCCGCGAACCTCACGCTCACGCTTGATCTGGATGTCTCGCTTCATCTCGCCCGTATCGACCGGAGCCAGGTTGCGCGCCTCATTTCGGATCAGTGCCGCGCCTGCGCTGGTCGCTGCGCGCAGCCCGTTTTTCGCCAGCCGCGGCCCGAGCTTCTTCAGATTTTCGGCCAGCTCCTTGAAGCCTTCCACGTTCATACTGTCAGCCACGGCCCACCCCTTTCTTGCACATCAACTTGAGCGCCCTGCCCTGCTGGTCGAGCACCGCCTCGATGTCGTAGACGTCGGTACCGTGCACGACGCGCATAGCCGGGACAATCCCGGCGCGGTGCCGGATCTCGATTTCGGTCTGCACGGCGTTCTGCGTTCCGCCGGCGGCCACGTACTGGCGGCCGGTCAGGTCGCGGATGCCCGCCCAGATCTTGCCGTCGCTGGTCGTGATCACATTCGCCCATACCTCGGTCGGCGCGCCGCTGGCGTCCTTGCCGGCGACCAGCTGCTGCAGCGCGACGCGCTTGTTCAGTCGAGCTGCGATCGTCATAGGCTGGGCACCCACAGGCCGTCGAGCAGCCGATCCAGGTACTCGACATTGAACGGTTTACCCACCGACGCGCCCGCGCCGGTCGAGCTTTCGAATTGCACCTGTAACTTCGCCAGGATGTACATCTGTACTTCCTGCGGAACGGTATCGGCGCCTGGCCCATATCCGGCCGTGTATTCGNGTCGAGCTTTCGAATTGCACCTGTAACTTCGCCAGGATGTACATCTGTACTTCCTGCGGAACGGTATCGGCGCCTGGCCCATATCCGGCCGTGTATTCGACCGTCACCGCATTGACGTGCCCCTCCGTCGCCGGCCAGGCTTTCCCACGCGCAGGCACGATGTAGGCCGGCACCGTGACCTTGTCGACGTAATAGTCGGCTGGGTCAAGCGTACGCTCTACGCCGTCGGGATCCAGGAAGCGAACCGCCTCCACGCTGAACGTCGGCGCGCTGAGCTTGATCGCATCAGGGAAGGCGTCGAGTGTGATGCGCATGCCGCGGTTAACGAAAGCGCGGTGGGTCTGCTTTTCGGCCTCGGCCGTGATACCGGCAATCCAGATCCCGATCATCATGTCGAGGGACGTGTCGTCCTCGTCGATGCGCAAGGCCTGCTTGGCGATAGCCATTGTTACAGCCAGCGCCGCGGGCGCCGACGTTTTTTCTCTGCTCATCGATATGCTTTCTCAAATGCGGGTGGCCGACGGCCGCCGGTTTGCGCCGGTCGCGCCTGGTATTCACCGCGGCGCGGCGCATAGCCGGGCCCGGCCGGCGCACGGGTAAAGCTAACGCCCACGCCCAGGTTGCCAACGCCGGAAGCGACAAGCCGCGCCGAGCCGGACAGCGCCACCCGAGTCGCCAGTACTCCTGCCGCGCTCACGCGCGCGGGCGCGAGACCGGCAAGGCTGATTGCCGTCGACAGCTCGCCCAGCACGCTCGATCGCCCGGCGGCCACGCCCGACAGCGACACACCGGAGCCGGCGAGCGTGCCGGATGCGGACGACTGCAGCGCGGCGGCGCCGGCGAGCGAGATGGCGGTTGACAGGTCGCCGCTGGCCGAAACACGAGCAACGGCTGCACCTATCAGCCCGGCAGCGCCGCCGTCCAAACTGCCGGACGCAGTCGCGCGCGCGGCAGCAGCGCCCGCCAGGGCAATCCCCGTCAACAGGGAACCGGAGGCAGCGGATTGCTGGCCAGCCGCGCCGGCCAAGGCGATAGACGTGGTCAGCACGCCGGCTGCAGTGGCTTGCACTCCAGCCGAGCCCGACAGCCTGATCTCGGTGACCAGCGAGCCGCCCGCGCTTGCCTGGATCCCGGCCG
Source organism: Massilia sp. Leaf139 (assembly GCF_001424165.1). GTDB lineage: Bacteria > Pseudomonadota > Gammaproteobacteria > Burkholderiales > Burkholderiaceae_D > Telluria. Next base: position 372 of record NZ_LMOJ01000018.1, on the reverse strand, counting down.
CGCCGGAGAGAGCAATTTTGGTAGTCAGCGAACCGCCCGCTGTAGCGCGGAGCGCGGCAGCGCCGGCGAGCGCAGTATCGGCAATGACGCCGCTTGCCCCATTGCCCAACATCGGTTCCGGCGTGCGCTCGAGCGCGGCTGGGTCGAAAACAGCAACTTCCTCGCCTGGCGTGATGCGGTTCCACACCAGCGTGTAGAAGATCAAGCCGTCCCAGCTGCGCGCCATGTCCGCGGCGCGATTACCGATGGTCATCGGCGTAGTCGGGGCGTCGATCAGCGTGCCATTGATGACCGTGCCGAACACGGTCTGCACGCCGTTCACCCAGGCGTTGATGATCGAAACGCCGTTGGCGTATTCGTGGGTCACGCGCA
>NZ_LMOJ01000017.1 GCF_001424165.1 Massilia sp. Leaf139 | reverse complement strand
TTCCACCGCGTCGCTCGTTGCAAAGAAATTACGAATCTAACTACTTGATTTCGTTAACGTTTTGCAGACAGCGCCGAAGCGGAGGCGAATTATAGCCAACCGTTATCCTGCTTGGCAAGTGCTTTTCACCACACACCGATGACGGCCCTTTTCCTCTTCGAAACTAATCGCCACCGGTAAAAACCGGCCGATCACTTCTGCATTCGTCGTCGCATGTAGTGAAATCGTGGATGCGGTAAAGGCGCCGCCACCGGCCAATGCCATTGGCAGCATCAGCTGGTCGGCCAGGTGTTCGCCGACGGCCGCACCCGATGCGAGATAGTCCTGTGCCTGCGCGATCGCGTCCTGGGCGACGGCTTCCGCCCTAACCGCTTTGGCGCCGAAGCCTGCGAATACTTCCCTCACCTGTTCATGTTCCAGCGTGATGAGTACGGCGTTACCCGGCCCCTGCTCGCCGGGAAGCCGATGCAGGCGCAGCTGCTCCTCTTGCCATCCCAGCGCGACGCCGATACAGCCCAGTTCACGCTGGCCTACGCTCGACGGGAGGCCCGCCACTAGCGCGTCGGCCACGCCACTCAGCAGGCGGCCGCGCTCGTGCAGCACCAGCTGCCGCCACTGCTGGCACGGCGAGATCCTCGCGACGACCTCACCTCCGCCGGCAGGATAAAAGCCGTAGCGCAGCAAATCGATATCGACGTGCGCTCCCATGCGGGCCAGCAGCGGCAGATAGGCCTGCTGCAGGAACTGCACCGGCGGCGCCATCACGTTATGGGTGCCGCCGGTGATGCGGATGGTCGATGGCCGCTCGGCATACAGCAGTGCCAGCACGACCGTCTGCAAGACCAGGGTGCAGCTGCCCGCCGTGCCGATGGCGAACCGGTAGTCGCCGCCCCGGATACGGCCCGGCACAAACTGCAGCTCGGACGAGCCGAGTTCCGCGCCCGTCACGCGTGCACCGCTCACCTCGGCCGCGGCCTGCACGGCGACCAGGTGCTGCCGCATCAATCCGGGCTTCGCGCGGTTGGCACGAATGCGCCTGATGCGAAACGGCTGCCCCGTGATCATGGCCAGCGCGAGCGCGCTGCGCAGGATCTGGCCGCCACCTTCGCCCGCGGCGCCATCGAGTTCGATCATGGTCTCCCCTGCTGTTCTTGTTATCGGATCGGTGCGGAGGACTTACCCCTTCACGCACACCACCTGCTTGAGCGTGTGGACGACTTCCACAAGATCACGCTGGGCGTGCATCACCGCGTCGATGTCCTTATAAGCCATCGGGATTTCGTCGATGACGTTCGCATCCTTGCGGCACTCCACGCCTTCGGTCGCCTTGACCTGATCGGCCAGCGTGTAACGACGCTTGGCTTCCGTCCGGCTCATCGTGCGTCCCGCACCGTGGCTGCAGCTGTTAAAACTGTCGGGATTGCCTTTGCCGCGCACGATAAAACTCTTCGCGCCCATCGAGCCGGGGATGATGCCCAATTCGCCCGCGCGCGCCGACACGGCGCCCTTGCGGGTCACCAGCACGTCCTTGCCGAAGTGGTGCTCCTTCTGCACATAATTGTGGTGGCAGTTCACCGCCTCCACGTGCGTCTGGAAGGACTTGGTAATCACGGAGCGCACGGCGGATATAAGGTTCTGCATCATGACCTCGCGATTCATGCGCGCGAACTTCTGCGCCCAGCTGACCGCCTCCACATAATCGTCGTAGTGCTGCGTCCCTTCCGACAGATAGGCCAGGTCGCTGTCGGGCAGGTTGACCAGGTGGGTGCGCATGTCCTTCTTGGCCAGCTCGATAAAATAAGTGCCGATCGCATTGCCGACGCCGCGCGAGCCCGAGTGCAACATGAACCAAACGAAGCCGACTTCGTCCAGGCACACCTCGACGAAGTGGTTACCGCTGCCGAGCGTGCCGAGATGGCGGTAGTTGTTCGTGTTCTTCAGCGACGGCGTCTTCAGGCAGATCGCATCGAATTCGTCCTTCAGTTGAACCCAGGCTGCGTCGACTGCCGTCGGCGGCGTTTGCCACGAACCCTCGTCGCGGCCGCGATGACCGCGCGTTTTCGGCGACATCCCGTGCGGAATGGCGCGCTCGATGGCGGTGCGCAGCTTCGACAGACTGTCGGGCAGGTCGGTCGCGCGCAAGGTGGTCTTCGCCGCCATCATGCCGCAGCCGATGTCGACGCCCACCGCGGCCGGAATCACCGCGCCCAGGGTCGGCACGACGGTGCCGATGGTCGAGCCTTTGCCTAGGTGGACGTCAGGCATGACGGCGATGTGCTTGTACACGAAGGGCATCTTGGCCGTGTTCGTCAACTGCTGCTTGGCCGCCTCTTCGACCGGCACGCCGCGCGTCCACATTTTCACGCTGCTGCCGTTCGGGATATCCATCACATCGTAGTGGTCGTTATTCATCGTCTTATCGTTTTCAAAGTGAGATGGCGCTGCCATCTGAATCGTCGTCTGGTTTGCTTCTCCTGTATTGCAAGCGGCGTGCCAGTCAGGAGCATTTCGCCGGGGAGGGCAGCAAGTCACTGATTCTTCAACCTTTTGGACAACTGCACGCATAAGAGCGAGAACTGGACTGCAGATACGTCCACTGATAAATTATCCGTATAGATAAACTTTTATACGAATATGAATAAGAAGGAAACGGTGGTCATCGGCTTTGTCGGCACAAAGCTCGACAATTATCGCGGCGCGTCGCGCTGGGACAAATGGCGACCGAGCATCGCGTTGACCCAGCAGCCCGATCTCACCGTCGGCCGTTTCGAGTTGCTGTACAACGGGAGCGTCGACAATCTGATCAGCCAGGTCACGGACGATATCGCATCCGTGTCGCCGGAAACGCAGGTCGTTCCCCATGCGCTCGAGATGGCGGACGCCTGGGACTTCGAGGAAGTGTACGGCGCCCTGTTCGATTTCGCGAAGCGCTATCCCTTCGATCCGGACAAGGAAGACTACTGGATCCACATCACGACCGGCACCCACGTCGTCCAGATCTGTATGTTCCTGCTGACCGAAGCGCGCTTCTTTCCCGGCCGCCTGATACAGACCTCGCCGCCGCGCGCGCCGGCGTCGAACACGCTCGGCAGCTATACGCTGATCGACCTCGACCTGTCGCGTTACGACCAGATCGCCCAGCGCTTTTCGCGCGAGCAGCTGGAGGGCATCGCCTTCCTGAAATCGGGCATTGCAACGCGCAATGCCGCGTTCAACACCATGATCGAAGAGATCGAGCGGGTCGCGATCCGCTCGCGTGCACCGATGCTGCTGATGGGGCCGACGGGCGCCGGTAAATCCTTTCTGGCGCGGCGCGTCTATGAACTGAAAAAGGCGCGCCACCAGGTGGCTGGCCGTTTCGTCGAACTCAATTGCGCGACGCTGCATGGCGATGGCGCGGCCTCGACGCTGTTCGGGCATATCAAGGGCGCCTTCACCGGTGCGGCGGCGGATCGTCCGGGTCTGCTCAGGAGTGCGCACAAGGGGCTTCTCTTTCTCGACGAGATCGGCGAGCTCGGTGCGGACGAGCAGGCGATGCTGCTGAAAGCGGTCGAAGAGAAACGCTTTCTTCCGCTCGGCAGCGACCACGAGGTGCACAGCGAGTTCCAGCTGATTGCCGGCACCAACCGCGACCTGGCGCAGGACGTAGCGGCCGGACGTTTTCGCGAAGACCTGTACGCGCGCATCAATCTGTGGACATATGCCCTCCCTGGACTGCGCGAGCGGCAGGAGGATATCGAACCGAATCTCGATTATTTATTGGCTCAGTTCGGGGAAGAGAATGGCCAGATGGTGCGCTTCAACCGCGAGGCCCGCACCCGCTTCATGCGCTTCGCGCGCGCGCCGGACGCACTATGGACGGGTAACTTCCGCGACCTCTGGGCGTCGGTGACGCGGATGGCAACGCTGGCGCAGTCCGGGCGGATCACCGAGGCGATCGTCGACGACGAGATCGCGCGCCTGCAGCGGCTGTGGCGGCCGCGCGCCGGCCGCGGTGCCGACGGCGATGTGGCGCTCGACGACCTGCTTGGCGAAGAGGCGGCGAGCCGACTGGATCTGTTCGACGCCCTGCAGTTGCAGGCAGTGGTCGGCGTGTGCCGCCGATCGAAAAGCTTGTCCGACGCGGGCCGCAAGCTGTTCGGCGTGTCGCGCGATGCCAAGACCAAGCCGAACGACGCCGACCGGCTCAAGAAATATCTGGCACGCTTCGGCCTGAGCTGGGATCGGCTGTCGGGTGAGCTGTCGCCTGATCGGTGACGCGACGGAACCGCCGCGTTTTTCAATGGTCGTATGGTAGCCAGCCGTACCTGCGGCGGCACCGGACATGCCAGAACTGGGCGGCACTTGTCTACCTGAGGGTTTCGTTAATCGGGGGGAACGCGAGGGTGCGAGTGCTCGCCCAGCCCATTGCGCGAATGGGCAATACGAGGGACAAGCGGAAAGCAAAAAACCCCGCTCGGGTCACCGAGCGGGGTTTTTCTTATAACTAGCCTGACGATAACCTACTTTCACACTGGTTGCAGCACTATCATCGGCGCAAAGTCGTTTCACGGTCCTGTTCGGGATGGGAAGGGGT
>NZ_LMOJ01000016.1 GCF_001424165.1 Massilia sp. Leaf139 | reverse complement strand
GCCAGTGGCGAACGTATAGGTGCAGGCTGCCGAGGGCTTCGCCGGCGCCGTCGCGCTGGCCGTGCGCTGGTACAGCGTGATCGTCGCGCTGTTCAGCCCAGGCGTGCCAGCGCCGCCGTCGTACGCCAGCACGACCGCGCCCGACCATTCGCCAGACGCGATCGTGTCCGTGGTACCGGCGGCGCTCGCGCTGGCCGACGTCACGTACAGCGGGTTTCCGTCCGACGCTGGGATGGTCTTCTGCCAGCCATTCAGCAGCGACGCGGTCGTGATGCTGCCCGTCGTGAAATCATAGTTCACCGCGCCTGGCGTGCCGCTCGGCGCCGTCGCCTTCCGCTGGTAGGCAAAGACGCGCGCGTTGCTGTAGCCCGCCGGCCCCTGGCCCGACGCCGCCGGAGCATAGNCGGCATGCCGCCCTGGCGCTTGCGGTCGCCCGCTTGCGCCGCGCCTGGCGTGCCGCTCGGCGCCGTCGCCTTCCGCTGGTAGGCAAAGACGCGCGCGTTGCTGTAGCCCGCCGGCCCCTGGCCCGACGCCGCCGGAGCATAGCCGATGTTGACCACGTCCGCCTGCCCCCAGTCGAACGGCGACAGCACGTCGCTGATGTCGGAGATGGCCACCACGGCAGCCCACAGCGTCACGTCGCCGCCGCTGGGAGCCGTCGGCTCGGTTAGGCTCCAGCCAGCTGGCGCCGCCCCGAAGGTACCTGTCGGCCAGTCGTAGCTTGCCGCACCCGCCGGCGTCGCCGGTTTGTCGGCCGCGTACATATAGACCGTTGCCANCAGCTGGCGCCGCCCCGAAGGTACCTGTCGGCCAGTCGTAGCTTGCCGCACCCGCCGGCGTCGCCGGTTTGTCGGCCGCGTACATATAGACCGTTGCCATAGCGGTAAACAGCTCGACCTGGTACACGGTCGCCACCTGCTGGGAGCGCGTGTTCAGGTACGGATTCCAGACGCGCGCGCGCACCAGGTAGAAGAAGCCCGGCGTGATCGGCGAAAGGTACGCCTGTGTCTCGGTGGCTGCGACGGTGGTGCGAGTCCAGGCCTCGGACGAGATGGCGCGCCACTCGATCTCGACCTGCTGCCCGACAGGATTGGCCAGCGCCGGCCACGACACCAGGATGCGCGGCACGGTCGAGCCGTCCGCCTGGCGCAGCAGCGCGGCCTCGCCTGACGCGCACGAGATCGACGCCAGCGGGTCGATCTTCCACGGATCGGGCAGATCGCTGTTCGGCGTGCTGTCGATGACCGTCGCATCCGCGTAATCCCAGATGCTCGCGTCGTCCTCCTTCAGGGTGAGCTGCACGGCCGAGTTCGGCGCGTACGCCTTGTCGGTGATGCGGAACACCTTGTTGGTCTGGCCGAACACCTTGCTCGTGAACGTGACGCGCTGGCCCACCTTTAGCGGCCAGGCCTTCAGGCTGAACTCCGCCTTGATGGTGTAGCCGTTGCGCTGATCCTCGGTGAAGATGCGCGCCAAGTTGGTCACGCGCTGCAGCGATTCCGTGAACGGGAAATCGATGTTCGTGTACAGGTCGCGGCCGTCGTTCTCGCGGTAGACCGCGTTCTGGTACGGCTTGAAGTCCGTCTGGACGTACTTGTTTTCCGGCCCGATGTACTGGCCCTTCACGCCGTTGTAGACGCTCGCGTCCGACACACCCGGCGTGATCGACAGGCTGCCGACGATGTCCTCCTGCTGGAGCGCCATCACCGGGGCGATGTACTTGCCCGCGTAGATGTCCCAGGTGGTCGCGACCAGGCCGCCGGCCATGGCCTGGGTCATCGACTCGAGCACGCCTGCCTGGCCCTGGTCGGACGTAACCGTGCCGTTGATCGTGTAGCGCGCACCGCCGGTCGGCGACGCCTCGTCGCACACGTTCGCCGCGGCGATGAATTGCGCCGTCGGCAGGTCGGCAGCAGGCACGCCGCACAGGGGCGACGTCAGGTAGTCGCGGATCACCAGCGCCGGATTCTGCGACCACCGGGTCTGGCCGTCGCGCGGGTCGTACAGCTTGCGGCCGCGGATGACAGCATGGATCGGCACCAGGCCACCCTGGAACTCCTGGTGATTCAGATCCAGGGTGATCACGGTGTAGCACAGACCGCGCAGCACGGCCGTGGACGGCCACTGATCGCCCACCATCGAGCGCAGGTAGGTGTCGGCCACGTCGCTGGCGCCGCCCAGGTGCTTCCGAACGCGGACGACAGGGTTTGTCGCCGCCGGCGTGGTCGACTGGTCGACCGTGTCGGACATCTTGCTGCGCACATCGCGCTCGTAGGTGACCGTGACCGGGCCGTCCTGGGCNGGGTTTGTCGCCGCCGGCGTGGTCGACTGGTCGACCGTGTCGGACATCTTGCTGCGCACATCGCGCTCGTAGGTGACCGTGACCGGGCCGTCCTGGGCGATGTTCACGGTGCGGCCGACGACGTTGTTCACGGTCACAGGCTGCATGCCCGCGCCGCTGCCGGCGAACACCCAGACCGAACCGGCGCGCGGGAAGTAGGACAGCGTAAAGCTCGGGCCGACCTTCTGCTCCTCCTCGATGTCACGGTTTGGTTGGACGGCGAAGCGGCCGGACGTCGGGTCGCCGGATGCATCCAGAGACTCGACCAGCACGTTGTTGACCCAAACTTCCTCGATCGCGTCGCACTCGTGCATCGCGTGNCTTCTGCTCCTCCTCGATGTCGCGGTTTGGTTGGACGGCGAAGCGGCCGGACGTCGGGTCGCCGGATGCATCCAGAGACTCGACCAGCACGTTGTTGACCCAAACTTCCTCGATCGCGTCGCACTCGTGCATCGCGTGTACGCACACCAGGTGGCGGAACTGATCCTTGTCGCCGGTCGTGAACATCGCCACGACGTCGGCGCCCACCTTGGCCCGGCCGTAGATGTAGCGGTGCGGCGCCTCGGTGGCCACACTTGTGACCATGCGATCCTTCATCGCCGTATTGACGGCCGTGCCTGCGGCGGCGCGCTCGGCCTTCCTGGCCTGGGCGGCGCCGTAGATGGCGGTGCCGGCGCTGATGATGACGGAGGCGACGGTCACATAGGCGGCAGTGATCGACATGCCCGCCCACGCGGCAAACGCTGCGACTGCTGGTGGCATTAGGCTTCTTCCTTTTGAATTTGGTGGCTCCAGGCATACGCCGCTTCGAGCCGATCCTTGAACACGAGCCCTTCCTCGCCGACCGAGACCACGTGCGCTCCGCTGAACAGGTACGCGGTGCCGCGAATAATCGCTAAGTCGCCGTCGACGGCGCGGTGGGGATTAATAGGGGCCAACTGCTGGTCAAAGAGCAGATCGAGGCCGCCGGCCTTCGCGACCTTGCGCGCGGCTTCGATCGCACTCCCCCAGGGCTTGTACGGGCCGAGGAAATCCCGGCCGGTCGTCTGCTCCAGCCAGCCGACGGCGAATAGCACGCAGTCGTGCTTCCCCCATTCGAATGGGCGACCCAGGTGGCCTGTGATGTAGTCGTGGAGTTTCATCGCTGCTTCTGGAACCAGGCGGACAGCCAGACGGTCGGCTTGGCGACCAGGTCGTTGAGGTAGCGTGGAGTTTCATCGCTGCTTCTGGAACCAGGCGGACAGCCAGACGGTCGGCTTGGCGACCAGGTCGTTGAGGTAGTCGAGGCCGGTGTCCGTCGGATTGACTTTCTTATGCTGCGCCGCATTCAGGCGCATCGCCGGGCGGCGCTTCAATCCATAGGCGCTCGTCTCGCACCGGAGCGTGATCGACCCGGACTCATCGTTCACGCCGACGTTGAGCGTGTCCATCACTCNCGCCGGGCGGCGCTTCAATCCATAGGCGCTCGTCTCGCACCGGAGCGTGATCGACCCGGACTCATCGTTCACGCCGACGTTGAGCGTGTCCATCACTCCCGACCAGCACTGCTCCGGCGTGCCGACCATCTGGAAGTCCTCGTTGAGGGGGCACATGTACATCTTGGCCGCCCGCCCGCGGTATTCCTCGACCGAGCCCACGGCCAGCGACAGCCAGGCCGGCTGGGCGGAGTTGATCGTGAAGTTCAGCGGCCGAGACGCTCTTCCGATCTCTCGCACCGGAGCGTGATCGACCCGGACTCATCGTTCACGCCGACGTTGAGCGTGTCCATCACTCCCGACCAGCACTGCTCCGGCGTGCCGACCATCTGGAAGTCCTCGTTGAGCGGGCACATGTACATCTTGGCCGCCCGCCCGCGGTATTCCTCGACCGAGCCCACGGCCAGCGACAGCCAGGCCGGCTGGGCGGAGTTGATCGTGAAGTTCAGCGGCCGAGATTCAAGGCCGTCCGATTCCTCGACTGTGCCGATCGAGCCGAGAGTGCCGACGCCTGACCACTCGAAGCCACCCCACACCAGCGGAATGTTCGCGGTCGAGAGGCGCGATGTGGCGGAGCCGAACTGGAATTCGACAAAGTAGACGGTGCGCGTGACCGGCTTAGCCAGCTCCGCGTTCTGCGCTGCAGTGGTCATCGGTTCCTGATCTCAAAAAGAAGAGGCCCCTGCGTGAGGGCCCGGGGGTGATTGGTGAGACTTTACGGTCGCCAGTCTTCCAGCAAGCTGATGCTCATGCCCCTGACGATGCCGCCTGGCTCATGCTCCCAGCCTGCCTTCGATTCGGTGCGGCGGAACAGCGCCTTTGGCCGATCCCACGTAACCGCGGCGCCGGCCGAGAGCGCACTGCGCAGCGCGGGCTCGAAGCTGACCGTGATGACGCCAGACGCATTCGAGGTGGCGTCGGCCGTGACCATCACCACCTGCTGCGTCAGGCCGGCGCCGAAGCCGAGCAGGTCGCCGGCCAGCAGCGTCTTGCTCGCCTGGCCGGACGCCGTGACCGTCATCGACGTGGCGCCCTGGGCGGTCGCGCCCGCCGTCATCGCTCCGCGCATCGTGCCGCGAGGGACAGGTCGGCCAAAGTTCCACAGGGCTAGCTGGTTCGTCCGGCCGCGCAGCTGCATCATCAGCACCTGCCACAGCTCGGTGCGTTTCAGGCTGGCCGTGATCGTCGTCTCCCAAAGCGGCGCACTGCCCTCGATGGCCTGGGCGCCGAAGACCGACCGGAACTCAGCGTCCATGCGGCGCTGGCCCCAGCTCTGGCTGGCCACCGAGAGGCCGGTTGGTACGTTGATAATTGCCATCAGATCTTTCCTGCCCTGCTGAGCTTGTCGACCGATCAGCCTGCGGTTCTCGGCCATGTCGGTCTTCCCGTCGATGTTGATGTGGATGGTCTGGGTGAGCTGGCCGCCGAATCCGCCGGCGCCGCCGCGCGCGGCCAAGCCGCGGATTACTTCAGCTTGGGCACGCGGCAGGATCATTTCCTTGGCGTGCGTCTGAACGACAGGGTTCACCCCTTCGGGGATGTCGTATCCACCAGCTGCCGACGCCTCAGCAAGTCCCAGACCAGCCGTCATCGCCGCGCTCGAGTAACCGAGTGCTTTGATCGTGCTTGCCAGTCCGAGGCCTGCGACCGGGCCGAGACCGATGGGCGGAAGCGCCAGGGCGGAGGCGGCTGCGACGTTTGTTTGCATGATGATTTGTGCGACCGCGATCGCCTTGCTGGCCAAAAATGCAGCCTTGCCGAGGGCCGTTTGTTCCAGACCAGCCTGCTTGAGCATCGCATACATCTGGTCGGCTACACCGCCGGCCTGTTGCATCACCTGCATGTCGAGCATCATCTTCTGGTCAGCCCGACGCTGATCCATATCCGCCAGCACTGCCTCATGCCGGGCTGTCTCGGCCTCGATCATTGCGTTCGCCTGGGCCACGTTCTCAAGCTTCGCGGCGCCGAAATTGCGAATTGCTTCGAGCCTGGCGTCGTGCGCGAACTGCTCGGCTTCGATCTCGCTCATCAGGCTCATGCGGATCTGCTCGACGTTTGCCGCGTTCTGCTCCGCCTCGCGTTTCGCATCGTCTTCGAATTTCTGGAGCGCGTCCTGCTGGCTGGTGCGCAATCCCTCTGCTGCTTTCTTCGCGTCGATGTTTTTCTGATACGCGACCGCCTCGTCCTTGTAGACTTGAGGCATTTTTTCGTACTGCAGCTGGTACTTCAGCAGCTCGGCGCCAGACAACCCAAAGGCCTCATCCTGCAGCTTTAGCCCGGCTACCAGCTTTGCGCCTGCCTTGACTTGCTTGTCCGCTTCCGTTTCCTTCGGCGCGGTCGGCGGCAACTTCGGCGCCGCTGGTTTGTCAGTACCGACAAGCGCCTGCGTCCGGTACAGACCATCGATCTGGCTCTGAATTTCCTTCTTGGCCGCTTCCGAAGTGGTTGGGGCATTCTGCTTCGCCGTCAGAATGGCGATCTCGGCGCCGTAAAGGCCCTTCATGTTTGCGACGTACTCGGCTTGCGCCGCGACGCGTCCGGCGTTTGCGTCCTTCAGCGAGATCAGCCCCTCGCCTTGATACTTGTTCAGCATCTGATTGCGGGCGGCGAGTACCTCGCGCTCCTCCCCCATCATCCGTTCGGCAGTCGCGAACGGGACAGCAAACCGGTCTTTCGCTCCGCCGCTTCGGATCTCGCCTCGCAGTACCTGGTAGTCGCCGCGAGAGTTCGCCAGATCCTCCTCGGCTTCGGTGCTGATCTGGCGGAATCCCTTGAAGTCCAGTTTCGACAGGGCCTCGGCCTTCGCAGCCGCTGCACCCAGTTTGATACCCCACTGGTCGAAGACGAACGCGCCGGTTACCGCGACGCCTGTCAGGCCGGTGAGGGCCCCTGACAATTTGCTGCTCCAGGAGTGCAGGTCGTTCGCCCTTTCGGACGTCTCGAGCATGGCGTTCGCCACGCTCTGCAGGACAGGCAGCATCTCGGCGGACAGCTGGTTGATGAAGCCGCGCTGCTGGATCGCCAGCTTGCCCATCGTGTCGTTAAAGTTGTCAGCAGCGTTCGACAGGTCTGCGGTAGCGAAGCTGTAGCGCTTTGCATACTCGATGTTCTCGCGCATGGCGTCGCCGCCGTCGTTCAGCAGCGGGATCATATCGGCGCCCGCCTTGCCGAACAGGCGCAGCGCGAGTGCCGCCTTTTCCGGCCCATCCTGATACTTGGCGAACTGGTCGGCCACCTCCGCCATGATGACGTCGGCTTTCTTCAGGTTCCCCTCAGCGTCCTTGACGGAAATGCCCAGTGCCTTGAACGCCTCGGCTGCTTCACCATTCCCGCCTGCAGCCTCAGTGATCGACTTGTTCAGCTTGCCGGCCGCCGATGCCATCGCTTCCAGGCTGCCGCCGGCCTGGCCAGACGCGAAGCCGAGGCCGTTCAGCTCCTCGACAGCGAGGCCCGTCTTCTGCGACATGTCACGCAGGTTATCAGCTGCATCGATCGAGCCTTTGATGATCATGGCGAAGCCGCCCACCGACGCGCCGATGCCGAGCGCCTGCAATCCGCCCTTGACGGTCTCAAGAGCGCCGTTGATGCGATTCATCGCCTGCTCGGTCGTCTGTGAGGCCCGCCCCATGTCGCTGACGAACCTGGCGATGTTCGCCTCCAGTGAGACGGTCAATGCCCCGAGCTGTGACATGCTTACTCCATTTGAAGCCCGCGACTTGTGCGGGCATGTTGAAACGTTATTTCGGCGGCACCCCGAAAAGCTGGGCCCGTATCAGGTTCGACTGCGCCTCTGCATCGTCGAGCAGGATCGGCGCGTCTTCGTCGCTCTCGCGCGCCGCGCGCCACGGGATGAAGTCGTCCGGCGTGAACGGCTTCGGCCGAGTCTTAGAATCTCGATTTAGGTTCGCGTGCAAGGCCAGGGCAGCCCCGTGCCGCTCGTCCGCAACAACCTCACCGAAGGGCTCCAGCCTGTAATAGGCCTGCCATTCGGTGAACTCGGCCGAAGTCATCTCGGCCTGCAGCTGCGTTACGGTTCTTCCGAGTGCGAGGGCGAGCCTGAACCAGAATCGTCGCTCTGGCTGCTCGCGGAGTTTTTTTCCGCACTTGCCATCGCTTGGGCGCCGAAGCCATTGAGGCGCATCGACACGGCTGCCGGAATATCGATCGAGCCTGCGCTCTTGGCTTCCAGCGCTTCGAGGTCGTCCAGGGTGAACACGCGCACGCCGGCTTCGTCGATGCAGGTCAGGGCCAACAAGGCTGATGCAAAACGAACCGGAGGGATTCCGTCTTCGAACTGAGCCGCCATCTGGCGAAACTCGTCGCGCTCGGCTCCGGTCATCATGCGCACGCGCACCGTGCCGCCCCAAGCGGCGACTTCCACGTCCTCGTGCTTCAGGTCTTCGGCCCCGAGGATTGCCGATTTGTTGAGCAGACCCATGGTTATGCCCAGCTCACAGGGCCGGAAATCTTCGTGTCGACCTTGCCCTTCAGGACGGCATTGACGCCGCCGCCGGTCGGCATGGTCTTCACGAGGGCGCTGAATGAGGCGACGCTACCGTCCGGCAGGGTCAGCTTGAACGGCGTGATCGCGCCGCTGGTGCGTGCCGCGCGCAGGGCAATCTGGCCGACGTCGGTCTTCAGGGTCTTGATCTCGAAACCGAACTTGCCCTCGTCCTTAATGCCCGACACGAACTCTTTCGCGGTCGAGTCCAGGTCGGTGGTGTCGAGTTCGTCGGCGGCGCCGTCGAAGCCGTCGAACGACAGCAGGCCGTTGATCTTCGTGTAGGTCTGCGGGGTCGCGGTGCCGCCGGAGGTGTAGGTCAGACCGGTGGTATCCGCGTCCAGCAGCGCGAAGGTGTTGGCGGTCTTGTTGGCGACGACGCGCTGCGTGCCGTTGAGGAGCGCGCCCATCGTGCCGACAACCGAAGCCAGGACGACGACGTCGCCGTTGTTCAGGCCATGGGCGTTGCTGGTCACGATGGCCGGGAAGCCGACCGAAATCGCGGTGATGGTCTTGGCGCCGCCGGTACCGGTGGCCATGTGCAGGGTGCTGCCTTGTGCGGAGATTCCGGACATTGTGTTTCCTTTTGACGAAAAAAATNGCGGTGATGGTCTTGGCGCCGCCGGTACCGGTGGCCATGTGCAGGGTGCTGCCTTGTGCGGAGATTCCGGACATTGTGTTTCCTTTTGACGAAAAAAATGACCGCTCATGGCGGCCGGCGTGGGTGGGTGATGCGGTTTTTACTGGTGGATCGTGGCGATGTCGAGCATCGTGCGGTGCAGCTTCACTTCTGGCTCGTAGCTGTCCAGCTCGAGCTGGACAACGTTTGAGATGTGCCAGGTCTTGAGGGCGGCCTTAACCGCTGCGGCCCGCGCGTCGACGTCGCCGGCGGCGCCGTAGATGTCGAGTTGGATCCGGGTCTCGCTCTCGTTGTCGGTGCCGCCGTTCTCGTCGAGCGTGAGGCCTTCGACGCTGGCAACCCGGGCGAACACCGCGTAGGGCGCCTGCACTTCGTCCGGCGCCACGCCGCGGTAAGCGCGGCCGTCCATGATCGGGTCGACCAAGGCGAGGAAGGCAGCCAGGATGGTCATTGGCCCCTCCCCAGGTCAGCAGCGTGCGCTTGAATACGCTCGTCGAGTTTCTCACCAATCGCTTCGACAGCGGCCACCTTTTTGGCCTCGAAGGCCGGTCGCATGAAAGGCTGGGCCGGCATCTTCGCAGTGCCGAACTCGACGAATTTCCAATAGAAGCTGTCCTTGTCGACGTTGCGCGCCTTGCCGGAGAGCCGGGACTTTTTGCCGCCCCGGGTATAGACGGAGTAGCTGGCCGTGACCAGCTCGCCGCCGCGAACTTCACGCTCACGCTTGATCTGAATGTCTCGCTTCATCTCGCCCGTATCGACCGGAGCCAGATTGCGCGCCTCATTTCGGATCAATGCCGCGCCTGCGCTGGTCGCTGCGCGCAGCCCGTTCTTCGCCAGCCGCGGTCCGAGCTTCTTCAGGTTTTCGGCCAGCTCCTTAAAGCCTTCAACGTTCATAGTGTCAGCCACGGCCCACCCCTTTTTTGCACATCAACTTGAGCGCCCTGCCTTGCTGGTCGAGCACCGCCTCGATGTCGTAGACGTCGGCGCCGTGCACGACGCGCATAGCCGGGACGATCCCGGCGCGGTGCCGTATCTCGATCTCGGTCTGGACGGCGTTCTGCGTGCCGCCGGCTACCACGTACTGGCGGCCGGTCAAATCGCGGATGCCCGCCCAGATCTTGCCGTCGCTGGTCGTGATCACGTTCGCCCATACCTCGGTCGGCGCGCCGCTGGCGTCCTTGCCGGCAACCAGCTGTTGCAGCGCGACGCGCTTGTTCAGTCGAGCTGCGATCGTCATAGGCCGGGCACCCACAGGCCGTCGAGCAGCCGATCCAGGTACTCGACATTGAACGGCTTGCCCACCGACGAGCCGGCGCCTGTCGAGCTTTCGAATTGCACCTGTAACTTCGCCAGGATGTACATCTGTACTTCCTGCGGAACGGTATCGGCGCCTGGCCCATATCCGGCCGTGTATTCGNGTCGAGCTTTCGAATTGCACCTGTAACTTCGCCAGGATGTACATCTGTACTTCCTGCGGAACGGTATCGGCGCCTGGCCCATATCCGGCCGTGTATTCGACCGTGACCGCATTGACGTGCCCCTCCGTCGCCGGCCAGGTTTTCCCACGCGCAGGCACGATGTAGGCCGGCACCGTGACCTTGTCGACGTAATAGTCGGCTGGGTCGAGCGTACGCTCTACGCCGTCGGGATCCAGGAAGCGAACCGCCTCGACGCTGAACGTCGGCGCGCTGAGCTTGATCGCATCAGGGAAGGCGTCCAGTGTGATGCGCATGCCGCGGTTGACGAAAGCGCGGTGGGTCTGCTTTTCGGCCTCGGCCGTGATACCGGCAATCCAGATCCCGATCATCATGTCGAGGGACGTATCGTCCTCGTCGATGCGCAAGGCCTGCTTGGCAATAGCCATTGTTACAGCCAGCGCCGCGGGCGCCGACGTTTTTACTCTGCTCATCGGTATGCTTTCTCTATTGCTGCTGGCCGGGCGCCGCCGACTTGTGCCGGCCGGGCCTGGGACTCAATGCGACGTGGGGTATAACCGGAACCAGCCGGAGCGCTGGCGTATCGAATGCCCACCCCTAAGCTGCCAAGGATCGCCATCCGTTGCTGCGCGACGCCGGACAGCCGCACTGTGGTAAGCAGCGCGCCGGCCGCGCTGGCGCGGGCCACTACGGTGCCGGAAAGGATGATTCCCGTTTCCAGCGCGCCGCTGACGAGCGCTCGTAAGGTTACCGATCCTTCCAGCGCGACTGCTGACCCCGCCAAGCTCCCGGCGACACTCGTCCTGCATGCCGCCGTGCCGGCCAGGCTGATACCAGTGAACAGTGCGCCCGCGGCGGTCACCGTCGAAACCGCGGCGCCTGACAGCAACACTCCGGTTTCGGCCAGCGCGCCGGTGGTGCTCACCTGCGCAACAGCGGTACCCGCCAGCGTGATCGAGGTCGCCAGCTCGCCCGAGAGGTTCGTGCGCAACAGCGCTGCGCCTTCGAGCGTAGCCGCCCCGGCAGCCAGGGCACCGGTCGTAGTGACCCGTGCAACGGCATTGCCGCTGAGAGGAATTGACGTCAGAAGCGCGCCAGTTGTGGTGGCCCGTAATGCCGCACCTCCGGATAGCTGGATTGCGGTCGACAACACGCCACCGGCGGCAACTCTCACCGCAGCTGCGCCGGCCAAGGTGGTATCGGCCGCTGGCTGGCTCGCCCCATTGCCCAACATCGGTTCCGGCGTGCGCTCGAGCGCGGCTGGGTCGAAAACAGCAACTTCCTCGCCTGGCGTGATGCGATTCCACGCCAACGCATAGAAGATCAAGCCGTCCCAGCTGCGCGCCATGTCCGAGGCGCGATTGCCGATGGTCATCGGCGTGGCCGCGGCGTCGTTCAGCGTGCCATTGATGACCGTGCCGAACACGGTCTGCACGCCGTTCACCCAGGCGTTGATGATCGAAACGCCGTTGGCGTATTCGTGGGTCACGCGCATCAGCGTGCCATTGATGACCGTGCCGAACACGGTCTGCACGCCGTTCACCCAGGCGTTGATGATCGAAACGCCGTTGGCGTATTCGTGGGTCACGCGCACGCGCAGCAGCACGCCGGTCGCACTCGTGCCCGGAATGGAAACGGTCTGCTCGGCGCCTCCTGCGTAGAACGAATAAACGATGGCGCCCAGCGTRCTCCACCAGTTGAAGAACTGGCCTGCGCTGCCGTTCGTCTTATCGAACAGACGGCCCAGATTGCCGCCGCCGGCGCCGTTGCGAATRAMCTCGGTTTCGACAGTGCGTCCAGCGGCCGGGAAGGCGCCGGCCAGCACGGTGGTCATGCGGTCGGCAGTGGTGCCAGTGCCGAAAGTGGAACCGAAACCGCCAGCAAGTCCCGTCAGGCCAGGCGTCGGTTTAACGCCAGCTACCGTTGGAAGCCGACCCGATACGGGGTCGTAGCCGCGCTCGATGCCGGGCCGGATCGACAGCACCAGGTCGCGGGCGAACAGGCTGCTCCAGTCGACCGGCGAGCGCGCGTGCGGACGCTGTGGCGCTCGGCCTCGCCTCGATTGCGTGATCGCGCCCATGGATTAAGACGCCAGTTTATCGGTGCGCGGGGTGACTTTCAGCGTCCAACCGGCGGAAAGCTGCTGCCCCGTTCCGCTGTTGTAGACGTAGTAATCGGCGCGCCTCGGTAGGCCGAACGCTTCCAGCAACAGCACCTGCTCTCCGGTCACGTTGTTGACGGGGAAGGAGCCGATATAGCGCGTGGGGCGCGAGGCCTCCGGGACGTCCGTATCCTTCGTGCCGTCGACGTCGAGCGGGCGGGCGTACAGAGGGCGAAGTCGGCGTCTGGGAAGCCGGCGCCGTCCGTCTCAACCGAATAGGTCGCCGCTGCTGCCTGGACGACAGCGCTGTTGGCGATAGCCAGGCCGGCTGACTCCAGTACTTTAACGGTGGTTCCCCACACGGTGATGCGTTCGCCGCTCATAGGGCCATCCTTCCTTCGACTTCGTTCAATGTGCGCGACACGACCTCGACCTGCAGTGGATCGGCGACCACGCCAACCATCAACAGCTTGTCCAGATCCGCTGCGTATTCGACCATTTCGTCCTTGAGGCGCGCCAGCTGTGCACGGCCCGCAGGTATGCCCAGATCGAGTACCCCCCGCCGTACAGGGTCGAAGCCCCAGTAGACGTTGCGATCAGTAGCGCCCAGCACCTCGACCGCGTCGAGGAAGGCGCCACCGCGAGTACCGAAGACCACCATTGAACAGCCGCGTCACCGTCCTGTTCGTGCTGATGGTGGGCGAGGGCCTCGGCCTGCTCCTGTTCGCCAACGCCGACGGCGTGGTGGTGATGAAGGCGGGGCCGAATTCCTTGNCAGATCGAGTACCCCCCGCCGTACAGGGTCGAAGCCCCAGTAGACGTTGCGATCAGTAGCGCCCAGCACCTCGACCGCGTCGAGGAAGGCGCCACCGCGAGTACCGAAGACCACCATGACGGTGCCGGAGCCGATTTGCGTCGGGCCGTGCTTCTTGCGGCCAGCCGACAGCATCATCGCGATCGCTGTATCGTTGCGCATCGCGACGAGCGGATCGAGCTTGCCCGCATCGTCTTCCGTCAGCGGGCGCCCAGCCAGCGCTGTCAGCGCNCATCATCGCGATCGCTGTATCGTTGCGCATCGCGACGAGCGGATCGAGCTTGCCCGCATCGTCTTCCGTCAGCGGGCGCCCAGCCAGCGCTGTCAGCGCTTCAATGTGCGCCTGGGTCAGCATGATTAGTTGTCCACCTGAATGGTCAGCGCGCCAGCGGGGAACGAAGGTGCCGGGTCGCCGTTGTTGATCGTCTTCGGCGTGCCCAACGCCGCGTAGAACAGCTCGACACCTCCGGTCAGCGAATCGTGCACGCCGAAGCCGACGACCTGTCCCCAGGATGCACTCGGCGCGGGGAAGGTGATGGCGTTGTTGTTCGACGTGGTGCCGCTGGAGCCGCTCGATACCGTGGTGCTGCCCGCACCCTGGGTGCCAGCCCAGTTCGCCAGGGCCGATGGAACAGCTACGCGCGCGTAGCCGCCGCCCGATACCTCGGCGCCCTGGGCGGCGTCGGAGTCCGCCGCCGTCTTCAGGCTAATGAACACTTGCGACGGGCCCGAGCCTGCGCCGGCAGACGCGCCGGCCAGACCGAGGGCCTGACCGCGCAGCAGCCAATCGATGTACTTATTTTCAAANAATGAACACTTGCGACGGGCCCGAGCCTGCGCCGGCAGACGCGCCGGCCAGACCGAGGGCCTGACCGCGCAGCAGCCAATCGATGTACTTATTTTCAAAATTGTCGCTTGCTGCGGCCATGGAATCCTCGCTATTTATTCAGGTTCAGCCGTGCGCAGATCAGCGCGACCAGCTGGGAATCGGTGCGGCCAGCGACTTCGTCTGGGTAGACGATGACGCGGCCGCGGGTGGTTTGCACCGGGTACATGACAGCACCCGGCTCGGCCGCCCACGCGCGCAACTCCGTGAGCAGCGCGGTGGTGGCCGGGCCCATCGCTTACTTCAGCGATTCGGCGTACTTCACCGCCGCCGGCGCCGCGTCGACGACGCCTTCCAAGCCCTTCACTTCCGCTGGGTCGATCTCGACCACGTCGTTGCACTTGCCCAGCTCGCAGTCGATCAGGACGCGCGCCTTCACTTTTTTGGCTTCTGCCATGTTGTTCTCCTGATGAGGTTACGGCGGCCGAYCATGCCGGCCGCCGATTACGRTTAGGTTGCCGAGTGCTGGAACACCTTGATGGCGTTCGGATCCAGCAGGTTGCCGCCGGCGCGCGCCCAGCCCAGGAAGCCGACTTGGCCCTTCGAGGCGAAGGCCGAATCGTCGAAGCGGAACAGGATCAGGTCGAGCACGTCGCGGATCATGTACTTCGAGAAGTCGCCATAGCCCAGGGATGCCCGACTTGATGCCGGCTTCGTACGCTTCAGCCCAGATCGGGCGGCCAGAGCCGTCCTTCAGCTTGCGGACCGTCTTGCGGGTCTGCTGGTGCATCATGAAGCGGCAGGTGCCAGCGTCCTTGTAGGCCTGGTCGATCGATTCCTGCAGGTCGACCAGGTCTTCCCAGGTCGGCGCGGTCGCGGTGCCCGTGGCGCCCGCCTTGCCGACGCTGGCAGCAGGCACGAAGCCCATCGGCTGGCCGGAGCCGGTACCGACGGTGAAGCCCTTGTTCATCGTGCGGCCCAGACGATCGCGCTGGCGTTTGTTGACCATCGCGATCACGTCGATCGAGCTGTCCTGCAACAGTTCGAACGGGATGGTGATGATCTTCGTGCTGGCCTTGAACGCGTTCAGGCCGACGGTGCCGAAGCTMGGGTCAGCTGCCGACGCCTGGGCGTTCTCAGCGATCCACTCGCCCTCTTCCGAGGTGCCGTCCGAAGTCGGATAGCCCAGCGGGTTGCCCTGGGCGGTGGTRATGCTGCCGGCCACGCCGCGCATGCCGCCGTAGGCCTTCAGGGTTTCGATCAGYTGCTTGGCGACGTCGGTCTGGACGGTGTAGCCGCCCTGCGAGCCGGTACCGGTCGACATCGTGTTGCGAACTTGCTGCAGTTCCTCGGTCGACAGGGCCGACGGGCCGAAGCGCACCAGCTT
>NZ_LMOJ01000015.1 GCF_001424165.1 Massilia sp. Leaf139 | reverse complement strand
TGCTCGAGCGTCCGGCCGGCGTCATCACCTTCGCCACCCGGCCCATGCTGTCGTACCAGGTCTTGCTGGTGAAGGCGGCAAAGCTGTCCGTCACCTTGGCCCGCTCGGCCTGCGTGATGCGGTTGCCGGCCTGGTCATAGGTCATCCGTACTTCGGAACGGGTGCCGTCCGTGCGCAGCGGACGCTGGATCATCGTCAGGCGACCGTTCTTGTCGTAGGTGTAGTCCGTGCGCTGGTCGAGTTCATCGACGCTGTAGCGCACGTCGCCGAACAGGTCGTAGGAATTTCGCTTGCGGCCGCCGTCCGCGTGGAACTCCGTCTGCATGGCGCCGCTCGTGCCGTACAGGAGCTGGCTGACCAGGTTGCCGTTGGCGTCGCGCGTGGCGATGGTGCGTCCGGTACGGTCGGCGTAGTAGGTGGTGCGCGGGGACATCGCGTACTTGTAGCCGTTGGCCAGCGTGACATCGATGCTCGGATCCTGCTTGCCAGTCATGCTGCCCAGCGTGTTGTAGCTGATCGTCGTCGTGAAACCGCGGGCGTTGGTTTCGGACGTGACTTCCCCGAACGCGTTCGTTGCCTGCTTGTGCGAGATGAGCTTGACGCTGTTGACGGTGCCGCCCACGAGCGTCTGCAGCTGCGCCTGGCCGTCGGTCGGGCCGAAGTACAGGGTGCCCTTGACTTCGATCGGGTTGCCGTCGTCGCTGCGCAGCACGGTCGCACCATTTTTAAGCGTATAGCTGTATTCAACCGTACCCTTGCTGCCCGGCGGGATCACCGCGCTCGCATCCCACACGAAGAAATTGCCGTTCTTGTTGCCTAGCGACGCGCTCGAGAACGCGGCCGTGCTGCCCGCGATCCGGTACTTGAGTTCCATCGTGGTGGCTGTGGCGGCTACCGGGTTATTGCTCGGCAGGGTGAAGCTGGCCATCGTCGGCACCGAGTCGAATGTGTGCGACACGATGCGGTTGGTGTCGCCCAGCGTGACCACCCCGTGTGCCTTGTTCACCAGCACACCGTTGGTATCGAGCACCTCGTAGATGAAGTCGTAATTCGCGCTGGTTGTAGTCGAGGCGAAGACGTTGCTGCTGGCCCACTGGAACAGGCCTTCGCCCACCTTGCCGAGGGTTACCTGCGTATACGCTCCGCTGCCGCTCGGACGATAGGAAAGGCGCATGGTGACGCCGCTGGCCGGCTGCGACGGGAAATAGGTAACGACCGGCGGTTCGGTGTAGCCCACCAGTGGCTTTGCCGTATCCGCATTGCCGGGCGTGAAGGTGCTGGCCGTCTTGCGGATCAACTGGCCGTGGACGTTGCGGGCTTCCACGACGTACTCGAAGCCGTTCGGCAGGTTGGGCGGCGCGTACAGGAAGTACCCAGGTGTGTAATTGCCCCCCGCGGCAAACGAGGTCAGAACGGTACGTGCGCTCCACGGATCGGTCGATCCCGCAGCGCGGTAACGGATCGCCAGCGTCGCCGTGTCAGTGCCCTGATCGCTGAAGATCAGGTAACCCCAGTTGTCCATGAAGACCCGGCCGGCGCCACCGATCAGGCTTGGCGCTGACGGTGAGACCCAGCTCGGCACGGTCAGGCCCATCGTGCCGTTGGCGATGCTGATGACGTTGCCGCCGCCGTCGAGCGACAGAGCACGGTATTCATAGTTGCCGCGCTGGTACCAGGTCCAGTCGAAGACGAAGCGGTTACCGACACCGTAGCCGTTGATCGTCTGTTTCGGCAGTTCGATCGTCGACCACCCGGTATTGGTGCCGGCTACCCGGTATTCGAGCAGCATCCTGGCAGGCGCCGGCCCGGTCGGTACCACGTCGAAGACAACCATGTTCGCGTTAATGTTAACGGGCGACCACGATGTCGACTGCGTCGTCCCCGAGGAGTAACTGGCCGGGGCGGACGAGCCGCCGTAGTGGGCCAACTGGATCTCTCCATACGGTGTCTGCTTGAAGATGGTGTAGCTGTACTGGACATCGGCATCCCCGCCTTCTCCACCGTAGTCCTCGGTCAGGGTGAGCGTTGCGGACGACTGGCCATTCGGAATATTGAAGGAGCCGGAAAAACCTGAGTAATAGTTGTAGGTTGGTTCCTGGAAGTAGTCGTTCCAGCCATCGTACGCAGAGCCGCTCATCCAGACCGCGATACGGACGTCACCGCTGCCCCACACGCTTGTGTCCGGCAAAGGCACGGTCAGCGTGTTCACAGGAGCATAGGCACGGGAGCCGATCTTGTAGTTGCTGAACACGACTTTGGTGGTGCGTGTAAACGAGGCTGCCTGCGACGTTGACCCCACTGACGAAACATTGATGCTAGCCGACGGCGTGGTCTGCACCGATACGCCGCTCGGCTCATTGATACTGCTCGGCGAGCCGACCGTGAAGGTACTGCTGGACTTGTTGATCGAGGCATTCGCCGCGGTGCGCGCGTCGATCTCGAACTCGAAGTTGCCCCACAATCCGTCCGGGCGGAAGCTGAACCAGCCCGGCAGAGGTGCGCCGCCGATGGAGGTCGGGTACACGACACGCTCTGTCCATGCCGCCCCACTACCCGCTGGCCGGTATTTGATGATGAGGCTGGCCGCGCTGCCACCGAGTTCGTTGAACACGAAGGCGCCGCTGGCGTCGACGAAGGCACGGCCCGCGCCGCCCATCGTATGCGGAGTTTGCGAAATCGACGTGTTGCCGTCGAACAGGTTCATGGTGCCCTGCTGCGAATTGACGACGTCGTTGCTCGCATTAAAACTAACGTAGCGGAATTCATAGCTGCCGCCGGCCATGGCTGACCAGTCGAAGTTGAACCTGCCGGCCTGGGGCACACCGTCCGTGTAGGCTTGCGGCACACTGTGGATCGTCCAGCCGCCATTGCTGCCGCTCGGACGCGTCATCAGCACCAAACGCTGGGTGTCGGGGCGCTGGCCGGAGAACTGCACCAAGTTCTGACCGGTGGAGACCTGGCTGCTGACCGTACTCGTGCCGCGCGCAGGCGTCCTGTACCAAGTGTGGGTTGCCAACTTGATCGGGCCCACATCGGTTTCTTTATAGATCGTGTACGTGAGCGCACGGTAGCCCGGCGGGTCGCCAAAGCCGTCTGGTTCGATCCCTTCGCTAAAGGAAAAACTGGCGGTCGCAGCGCCGGGAGCCGGATAGAACTGGCCCTGGTAGCCCCACAATTCGCCCGATGGCTCCAAGTTCACTTCCACGCGGATCGGGCCGGTTCCCCAGGCACTCGTGTCCGGAACGGTCATGTTCAGCGTGTGGTTGGCGCTCGTGAAGGTCGGGCCCTCGTAGCTGTAATACTTGAGAGGCGGCGCGGTATAGCTGTCGGTCAAAGACACTGTCGAGGTCTGCCAGCGCGCGATCGTCACTGCGCCAGGTGTGGTCGGCGATACCGGCGTGGCTGTGTTGGTCAGGCCCTGGTCGACCCACATCACTGGGCTGCCGCTCGCACCGGCAAAACTGCTGCCGTTCTTTTGCCTGAGCGACTCGACCACCGTAATGATGTTGTGCCCTCCCAGCATTTCCGGCTGATAGGTTCCGGTCAGCTGATTGCGCGCGTCATAGGTGCTGAAGAACTGGTTAATACCGCTCAGCGACTTGATTTCATTGAGCGTCCACTTCCTGGCGGCCGTGTCGGCCAGGTTGACGGTCGGATTATCGAGCTTGAGCGTGGTGTTACCGTTCTTGTCGTAAACGTACACCTTGGTGATGCCATCGCCTACATTGCTGCGCCATACCCGTCCAGCCTGGTCGTAGTCGGAGAATTCGGCCCATTCGGTACTGCCCGCCACCGGGTTGGTGCGCGTGCCCGAAATCTCGCCGAAGCTGTTGTAGCGCGTCTCGGAGACCGTTCCGGTCGCCTCGTCGGTGTGACGGATTTCGCGGCCCGCCGCGTCGTACCAATAGAACGTGACGTCGTTCACCTTCACACCGTCGGCGTTGACCCGGCCGACCAGCGTTTTCCTGGTGATGTTACCGGCGGCGTCGATGCGGTAATCGAGCTGCACCTGCTCTGGGTCGGTCTGGCCGATCAGGTAGCCGCCTGCGCCGTACTGGTAGCGCGTAATGCGGTCATCGGTCTCCACCGCATTGTTTTCGCCGCGAACCAGTTGGCGCGACAGGTTGTCCAGACCATCGTATTCGTAATCGGTCGTGGTACGAACCGACTGGCCCCGGTAGTCGACGAAGCTAGCCTGCAGTTCGCGCGTCTTGCGGCCGAGCTTGTCGAATTCCCAGTCGCTCACGGCGCCGTTCGCGTCCGTCCGCTTGGTAACGTTCGACAGTCCATCATAGGCGTACACCGTGGTCGCGGTACCCGTTGTGTTGGCGACCGCACCGGTAGTGGCGTCCACCGTGGCATAGACAACGTTCAAGCGCGACTCGGTGAGCGTACGGCCCATCCGGTCGTAGGTGAAGCGGGTAATGCGATCCTCGGCGCTGTTGGCCGTCACGGTCAGTTGCGCCTGGGTGGTGTTGTCGTCAACGACGCCGGTGACGGCGTTGGCATAGCTGGTTTGCTGCTCGATATTGCCGAGCGCGTCGCGCTTGTACACAGTCAGGTAGCGCATCGCATCGAGCTGCGCGGTCAGTTGGCCGGCCTTGTCGTAGTAATTGCGCGTGACATTGCCATTGGCGTCGATCGACTTGACCAGGTTCCCGGCGCCGTCGTACACGCTCTGGGTGAGGATATTACCCGGGGCCACGTTGTACTGCTTGAGCGCCGGGTTAAAGGTCGCGGTGCTGATCGCCTCGATAAGGGTCGACTTCAGGCGCCCGGCGCCATCATAGGTATAGCTCGTGGTTCGGTCGTTGGCCGGATCGAGACGGACGTAGGCGCCCGAGGCCGGCAAGGCGGCGCCCGGCAAGAGCAGCGCAGGCGCGCTGCCGTTCGGGATGGCGCCGCTGACCGTCGCCACCGCATTGGCGTACACGACCTGTTGCAACTTCATACCGGCCGCGTCATAGACGTTACGCGTGTAGGTGCCGCTTGGGTTGATCGTGCCGACCTCGCGGTCGCCGCGGTCGTAGAAGTGCAAGGTACGCCCGCCGAGGACGTCGACCTCCTCGATCAGGTTGCCGCGCACGTCGTGCTTGCGCTCCTTCGTCGGCGTCACCGTCCGATCCGTGCGCGTGGCCGGATCGAAGGTCAGGATCGCGTCGCCGGTTTCCTTGACCTGGCGATTGAGCCTGTCGAACTCGAATACGGTCGTGCGCTGCTCGGGCAAACCGAGCGCTTCGATCGTCCTGACCACGTTGCCACGGGCGTCGTACTGGCGTTCGTTCTTCACTGCGATCAGTTGGCCGGCAGTATTCTTGCTGCTGACCGGCAGCGTCTCACGGAAAAGACGGTTGTTCTTGTCGTATTCGTAGGTGGTGACGGCACCGTTACGGGACGTCAGCGTCTCGAGGTTGCCGTTGCGGTCGTACTTGAACGATTCGGTATAGAACGATGTCCCTGCGTGAGTCGTTCGAACAGTAGCTTTGCGTCCGAGCGCATCGAAGACAGTTTCCTGAACCTGGTCGTTGGCCGACTGGACGACGTGCACGCCAGTGCCGGCTTGCGTGAGCACCGCGGGGACGGTGTTCTCGTCGTATGTGCCCTGCACCTTGTTCGCATACCGGATCGTCCACGTCGTATTGCCTTGCAAGTCGTAACGCGTTTCGCTGACCGCGCCTTCCGGATCGATCTGCAGCGTGACGCGTCCTAGCGCGTCGGTATAGAAATAGCCCGCGTTCTGGCGCGCGTCGACCACCTTGACGATGTCGCCGAACGCGTTGTAGGTCGTACTCGTCGTGGCGCCGTCGGCATCCTTGACCTTGAACTTGCGGCCGGCCACATCGAAATACTGGTAGGTCGTGCGCCCACCGGCTGTGATCTGGGTCTGGTTACCGAAGCTGTCGTAGCCGTACGAGGTCGTGCTGGCGTCGGCCGTACCGGCGGCACGCGTATCGGTCAGCACGCGCGAGCGCGCATCGTAGGTAAAGCGGCGGGTGACGGCGGCACTGTTGCCGTAGGCTTGCGTGGTATCGGTACGGTTGCCCAGCGCGTCGTACAGGTGACGCACCACACCGCCGTTTGCATCGGTCTCCGTGTAAACGCGGCCAGCGGCGTCGTAGATCCAGGAGCTGGTCTGGTCGCCCTTGAGTGCATCGGTGTTGGCCACCGGATTGGTCAGGCTGTCGTAGGCCCAGGCGTCGTTCGCCGCGGCCGGCATGGCAACCGGGTTCGTGTAGCGCGTCTCGGACTTCAGGCGGCCGTCGGCGAAATAGGTTCGGCCGGTGACATAGCCCAGGGCGTCGATCTGG
>NZ_LMOJ01000014.1 GCF_001424165.1 Massilia sp. Leaf139 | reverse complement strand
GGTCGGCCTGGGTGAACTGGGCAAGCGCACGCCGAACCAGAACCATCCAGTATGCGAAAGCGATCGATCCGTTGCAGGCTGGCTTGAGCGATGTTGCGACCGTCAAGCTGCGCCTGCAGCCCGGCGCGGCCGACCGCCGCGAGCAGTACCGCTACGACCTGAACRGCCGCCTGACCTGGAGCATCGATGCGCTGGGCGCCGCGACCCAGCAGGTGTACGATGCCGCCGGCAACGTCGCCCGCACCGTGCGCTATGCCGGCGGCCTCAAAGGCACGCTGGCCGACAACGCGTCGCCGCAAGCCGTCGCCACCGCACCCTCGAGCGGCGCCTACGTCCTCACGGGTGTGCTCGACCGTGTCACCACCTACACCTACGATGCCNGACAACGCGTCGCCGCAAGCCGTCGCCACCGCACCCTCGAGCGGCGCCTACGTCCTCACGGGTGTGCTCGACCGTGTCACCACCTACACCTACGATGCCGACGGCCGCGTTCTGACCCGGAACGATGGCGTCGGCACCGTGGACGCGACGAGCCAGAGCTGGGCCTACGACCATGCCGGCAACGCAATCCGCCACACGGACGGCCGCGGCAACACCTCATGGTCGGCCTACGACGCGCAGAACCGCCTCGTGCGCCAGATCGACGCCCTGGGCTATGTCACCGGCCGAACCTATTTCGCCGACGGCCGCCTGAAGTCCGAGACGCGCTACACGAACCCGGTTGCCATGCCGGCNCCAGATCGACGCCCTGGGCTATGTCACCGGCCGAACCTATTTCGCCGACGGCCGCCTGAAGTCCGAGACGCGCTACACGAACCCGGTTGCCATGCCGGCTGCGGCAAACGATGCCTGGGCCTACGACAGCTTGACCAATCCGGTGGCCAACACCGACGCACTCAAGGGCGACCAGACCAGCTCCTGGACTTACGACGCCGCTGGCCGCATATACACGGAGACCGATGCAAACGGCGGTGTGGTGCGTCACCTGTACGACGCGCTGGGCAACCGTACCGATACCACGCAAGCCTACGGCAACAGYGCCGCCGTYACCCGCCGCTTTACCTACGACGCGCGCTCGCGYGTGCTGACCGATACGCGTGCCGCCGGTACGGCCGACGCCAGCACGACCTCGTACGGCTACGACAGCTTCGGTAACCAGACCCAGATCACGGCCGGCGGGCGCACGACATACCAGTATTTCGACGTGGCGGGGCGCAAGTTCAAGGTCAAGGATGCCGACGGCGCCACGACGAGCACGGCCTACAATGCGTTCGGCGACATCGTCAAGGTGGTCGACGCGCGCCAGAACGCCGGCTATTTCTATACCGACGCGCTGGGACGCATCACGTTGCAGATCGATCCGGAAGGCGCGGTCAGCGAAACGCGCTACGACTTGCAAGGCAATGCGACCCACACAATTCGTTATGCGAACAAAGTGCAGGGAACGTATGACGAGACCACGGTACCAAGGGTGCTCGCGGCAAGCGGCACTGGCGTCTACGTTGTCCAGTCGCTGAATGACCAGTACCAGGAAGTCGACTACGATGCGCTCGGACGCAAGACTACCGTGCGCACCACCTACGAGGGGACAGCGTTCTACACCGAGTCGTATGGCTATGACAGCAACGGCAACCTTGAGACGCTGATATCGCGGAATCAGGCGGCAACGAGCTACGAGTACGACAGGAACAACCGGTTGTTCCGCGAAACGCTGCCAGCGACCAGCAAGAACAGCGCAGGTGAGCAGATTCCGGTTCAGAACCAACGCGAATACGACGCGCGCGGTAATGTCGTCAAGATGATCGAAGCGCTTGGCTTGCCGGAACAGCGCACGACGATCTTCGAATTCGACAGGCTCGACCGCCAAGTAAAGGAAATGGGTGACGCTATCGTGACCTTCGATCCAGTGTCGAAGGCTGACGTGACGGTGACGCCGACGAAGGAGCGCAAGTACGACCTGCGGGGCAACCTGGTCGAGGAAATCGACGTCCGCGGCGGGCGCACCCTCCGCTTTTACGACAAGGACAACCGTGTCACGGGCGTGATCGACCCGACCGGCACCTACACCCGCAACTCCTATGACGCGGCTGGCATGAAGTCCGAGCAGGTGGTCTACGCGAATGTCGTGGCGACGGTTGCAGGCACTATTCCAAACGACAGCGCGCCGGTGCTGCTGGCGCCGGGCGCGGCGTTACCTGCGTCGGGGGCCTACGTCCGCCTCGATCCGGCGAAGGATCGAACGACGAGTTATACCTACGACGGTGCCGGGCGCCTGAAGACAACGCTGATCAAGGATATCGGCACCGCGACCTTCGATCCGGTTTCGAAGAAATACAACCTCACCCCGACCGAGATCCTGACGCAGAGCGTGTACGACGCGGCCGGCAATCTGGTCAAGTCGGTTGACGCCAATGGCAATGTCACACGCAACTACTACGACCGGGCAGGGCAGCTGACCGCACAGCTCGACGCGATGCGCTACCTGACGGTGTACAAGCGCGACGCATTCGGGAATATCGATATCCAGACCAGCTACGCCAACGCAGCCACCGGCACCATCGACGATTCCACTACCCAGGCGCAACTCACCGTGACGGCGAACGCCGTGGAGGATCGCGTCACGCGCTTTACCTATGACCGCATGGGCCGCACGCGCTCCGAGTCGCGCCTGAATGTCGTCTACGGTACGGTGGACGCCCTTACCGGCGCCGCAACGAACGTCACAGGTGAGGCGACGACGGTCTATGCGTACGATGGGCTGTCCAACGTCGTCAAGCGCACCGACGCGAACGGTGCTGTGACGGATTGGGAGTTCGACAAAATTGGTCGAAAGAAGCGTGAACTGCAGGCCAGCTTCACAGACTACCGCGGCGTCGCTGTCCGCACCACGACCGACTACGAATACGACGGGCTCGACAATCTGTCGCGGCAGCTAGTGCGGGGCGAGAACAACCTGATCGAGACCGACGACCGTATCACGTTGTACCGATATAGCGCCGGTGGCCATCTGATTGGGCAGACCGACCCAGAGCAGGTCAAGATCGACTATCGCATCGACGCGGCGGGCAATATCACGAGGAAGATGCTGGTCGACAGGATCAATGCCGATGGTGCGAAGGTGAATGACGTTACCTGGTACTGGTACGACGCGGCGGGCCGCGAGATCCGCCATACCGACGAAGCGTCCGACACCGTCGTGGAAACGCATTACAACAGCTTCGGCGAGATCGCCGGCAAGCGTACCAACCCGATTGCCGGTAGCGCTGAGTGGGCCGAGTTCTACGATTACGACCAGGCGGGTCGTGTCTGGCGCAGCAATGCGGATACCGGTATCACGTATGTGTACGGATACGACAAGAATGGTAATACGACGCTTAAGCTCGACAATCCAGAAGTAAACCTGGCCGATACTGCGACGACGAAGTGGACGCTGAAGCAGATTTCAGAAAGTGTGCCCAACAATAATCTGTTCTTCAGCACCTACGACGCCCGCAACCAGCTGACGGCTACATATCAGCCTGAAATGTTGGGAAGTCATAACATCATCACAGTAGTCGAGGCACTTACCCAAAAGAGCAGTGCAAGTTTTGCCGGACTTGGCGGTATTGCATTTACGGTAGAGCAGGGTCTTTCAAGCGCCGGAATGCCGATCCAGCCTCCGACACCTGGCGCGGTGGCGATTAGCCAGTTGCAATCGGTAACGATGACACTTACCGACACCTATTCAGGCTCAAGCCGATACTACGACTACAGTGGGGCAACGATCACCGGCGCGCAGCATTCGTTAAGCATGAACGTGCCGGACACGAGCTCTTGGGGAACAGGGCCCATCCGTATCGAAGTATCGTTGCATCCGTCAGGCAACTTGTTGGGTTATCAAGGGTCGTTCTTTCCTCCGGCAGGCGCGCCTACCTATAGTTTTTCTTTCAATGAAGAAATCGAAGCGGACGGAATCGGGAACTGGCACAGCTCACGATCATTTACCTACACCATTTACAAGGATACCGATCTAGGACCGGTCAAGCTCGGTACTCACACCTGGATCAGACCTGCACCAGCACGTGGTTCTACTACGATTAGCAGTGCCGTAACCACTGGCTTGAACCACATACAGTTTTCCGGACAACGACCGGACATGCAACGCTTGATGTTGATGACCCGCCCAAGCGGTAGTAATGGCGGTTGGACGATCCATAGCGTTCCGCAGGCTCGCTCCGAGGGTGCAATACAGACAGGAAGGTTCGTGTTTGATTGGTCTGCCCTCGCAGGCGGCAGTTACGATTTTCGTTATGTAGGGTTTAACGCCGCGAACGAGGTTAGTAATTCGCAGCAGGGCACTATGGTGCTTAGCGGGAGCAACCCGACGATTACGCAAACTTCGCATTCGATGGGCGGGCCAGGGCGTGCGTTTGGAGATACCAGCGGCGCTTTCGTGTTCAATGAACTCGGCGGCAAGGCAACCAGTCTAGTCATTACTTATCGGCGGGCAGGCAGTCAGGACGGCTGGTCAACGCAGGTATTAGCTCCGTCAGAGATAGGCGGCATCGCGATGCCAGGTTGGTTCAGCTTCAGACCCGACGGCTTATCGGGCAGCTACGACTTCCAGATCGAAGCGAAGAACGCAGCAAACGAGACGATCAACAAGTCGAACAGCACCTTTTTTGTCGGTGCACATAGAAGCATTAATGAGCCGACCGGAGTGTCGGTTCAGCGGACACCAACTGCGTCCGTGAGTTACGCGACGGCCACGCCGACAACAGTCACGGCAACTTTCTCCCGTACCACGGAAGTTGTTACAACCCACTGGCCGGACGATCCCGATACGGTGCACGATGGGCCGTCCGGTGAGCCGCGCATAGAGGCGAATCCTCCATCGAACAGTCTGACTTTATCACTACCGAATACCGCCGCTTGGGGAACTGGTGACCTTCGTATTGCGGTAACGCTCAGCGGATCAGGCGGCTTCGGAAATAGCTATTCCGGCTTTAATGGGTCGTTTTACGCGGCTAACGGTCAGACATCGATCGTTATGAATCTAGTGGAAACGGCAGCTGGGGAAGGGGGGACGGAAACTGCCAGTTACAGTTACACCATCTTCAAGCAGACCCCCTATGGTGAGCTGCAGATTGCAACAGCTAGTGGATACTCGACGCCCGGCCAGTACCACGCGTGGGGCTCGAGCTACGTGACAATCTCTGATTCGTCTGCCTCGACACAAACTAGCGCAAGCCTCATCGTTTTCGATGTACAGCCGAGCGGCCCAGCGCCCGCCAGGATGCTGCTTGAATATAGGGCGGCCGGAACGAATACGGGCTGGTCGACGATCGAATTGCCAAAGCAAAACATAAACGGCTATACGGTCAGCAACCGCTTTACTTTCGACTGGAGTGCGTACCAGCAAGGCAACTACGAATACCGTGCCCTGTCACTCGATGGCGGGGGGAACATCATTAGCATCGCTAACGGCATGATGGGTCTGACTGTGCCGAGCTGGGTCTCACCGTCAGCGTCAAGCTTACTTGGTGGCGCCGGCCGAGTGTTTATGGATAACTGGGGCTACCTGATCTTTAGCGATCAGGGCACCGACACAGCGACATTGTCGATCCGTTACCGCGCGGCGGGGTCGAGCGACGCGTGGAGTGCACGAACCGTCCTGACGCCGTTCCCGGCTGGCGGAAATTACACGCCCGGTTACTTCCTCTATGCGCCACCAAATCTCCCTAACGGTTTTGAGTACGTTGTGGAAGCCCGTAACGTCCACGGTCAGCTGATCCGGAAAACGGCAAGCACCTTTACGCCTGGTAACGCGGACACCGCCAAACCGTTGGCAGGCTATACCGAACCACCAACAGTAACACGATTCACATCTCAGCCAAAAGCTGGGGTGACTATGCGCTTGTCGTACCGCCCGAGTGGCGGAGGCGCATACTCCACGGTAACTCTCGGCAAAGTGAGTGGTATGTACGAATGGGCGAGCTATAACGTGTTTAGCTCCGATTCGGACATCCAGAATTTCGACTATAGCTATGAAGTACATGACGCACATGGGGTGCTGGTTAACAAGGCAAGTGGAGTGCTTTTCTTAGGTGCGTCACACGGTGTTTCGTCGCACAACCACGACAAAATTCCTACGGTTGCAAGTTTCACGCTGCCAAGCAGCAATCCAGTCGCTGCAACCGCTACCACGATGGATTTGAAGTACCGGCTCGCAGGAAGCAGCGGCCCATTCTTGAGCACTCTGCTGGGAAAAGAGCCGGGTAACTTCTTCAAGTGGGACGCTAGTACGTTGATAGCACCAGGCGCCAACGGCACCGTCGAATACAGCTATACGCTCAAGAATGGTGCGACCGTGCTGCGCAGCGACGACGGCAACCCAATCGAAGTCAAGGGCACCCTGTACTTCGGCCCGACCGACGGCCAAGCACAGCTGCAGACGCTGGTGGGCGGTACCGTCAACAGCGTCAAGCTCATCTCGCACAAGCAGGCAACGAACGCATTCGGGGAAGTCACGTCCGAAACCAACGCCCGCGGTTTCACGACGACGATCAGCTACAACACGCTGGGCAGCATGATGGCCAAGCAGGACCCGAGCATCGATGTCACGCTGGTCAACGGCTACAAGTACGCGATGTCCCCGCGCACCACGTACTACGCCGACCGTACCGGACGCACCATCGCCACGCGCGACGCCAACGGCAACCTGGTCAGCCAGCTCCTGTACGGCACCAGTGGCGCCATGCAGACCGAGTTCCACGCGGACGGCGGCCGCAAGCGCAATTCCTACGACCTGTTCGGCGACGTGCGCTACAGCGTCGATGAACTCGACCAGCGCATGGACTACACCTACGACAAGAACGGTCGCCTGACCATGATCCAGCGTCCGCTGCGCACGGACGGCACCCGTTCCGAAGTACGGATGACCTATGACCAGGCCGGCAACCGCATCACGCAGGCGGAGCGAGCCAAGGTGACGGACAGCTTTGCCGCCTTCACCAGCAAGACCTGGTACGACAGCATGGGCCGGGTGGCGAAGGTGATGACGCCGGCCGGACGCTCGAGCA
>NZ_LMOJ01000013.1 GCF_001424165.1 Massilia sp. Leaf139 | reverse complement strand
TCGGACAATTTGGTGAGGGGGAATACCGCGTTTTCTATAACGACCTTACGCAAGCCTTGCACTGGCTTGAGGAGTGAACGGGCGGTCCGCTTTGGGTCGTTAGCGGACGTCGAGTCCGTCCTAAGCGAGCTGTCCAAATTTTCCCATGTAGCAACAAATCGGGTAGACTGATTGCTTCGTGATGTGTGCTCCGGTCAGAAACAGCCGTCCAATCGGCTAAGCGCTGCCTGCCCCTAATTAGCTTCGCCAGTGCGGAAGATAAGCGTTGTCGTAGCCTCGCATGGTCTCCATCCGCGACAGCCACGCAACTAGTGCGGAAGACGCACGCTTAAGAGTCGCTAACGAAACTGGACAAAAAACTGCGCCTTTGTGGCGCCCGTGGCCGACCGGCAGTCGGTACACCTGAGAGGGAGAGCATATATGGGCGAGTGGTCAGACTATTTTGAAGACTTCCCGGAAGAGAATCAGGCCAACTATATTGGGGGAAGATTTGATCCTGCGGGGGCCAATGCGCAGCGGGATGCTCAGCAAAAAGCCTCACAAAAACTGAGGAAAGAGCAGCAACGACTTGACGCAGAGATTGCTGCCATCGTTCAAAAGCATAAACCAGCGGAGTGAGTACGGAAAACGTCCATGTTCGGATGCCTGTCAATGGTCAGCAATAGACATCTTTGCCCACGGCAGTTTTTTATTGCCAATCTGCAATGGCGGCCGCCTTGCGTGGTAACGAATGCGACGAGAAGACCGCCTCCGTTCAGATGGGTGCTATGCATCGACACCGGTGCGACGGAGTCTTAGGGGAAGTCCGTCGCTTCGAGCATGCCGAACGATTGATAGGTCAGAAATCCGGCGCTGATTTGGATGGGATAGGACACGAAGCATAATCGTTTCGCAAACCCCATTTTGCGTCATGAAAATCCAGGCATCTACTGCGCCCCGTTCAGCATCGAGCAAAATGCCGCGTTCAACAATAGATTGCAAGGTTCTATTAAGGCGTTCGAGCTGGGGCACCGGACGTCCATGCATTGAAATTTTGGAAAAATTTTCAGCCGTAAGACTGCGCGATTGAGCTAACAAGTCGGTCAAGTTATGATACCGACCATTAGCTCGTAGGTATACGCCTACGACACTTTTGTTGTTGTGTTGCACGCTGAGCGCTAGGCATGCTGAACTTTAGTTGGCTCTTGGCTCAACTGGACCGTTGTTAGCCACAGCATCCTCGTTAGGGATTTGCAAAGCAAACCCCAGGATCATTGGAGTCGAATTAAACGAATTGCGGTAGGCGCGGAGGGCCTCTCTGGGTCAGAAGCGGACGCTATAATATGTCTGCTCTCAGCCCAAGTTGTGTAAAACGCAATACGGACAGCAGGCCGCCCACACTCGGCCTCTCAGAACACTCTCCAAGGCGTTTTCTCGAGGTCGGGAATGGTAAAGAGACCCCTAAAAACACGCGGATCTCGCGTTTTTACACAGCCTGGGCTGGAAGCAGACGTCCGCTTCCGCTGTATTAGGTTACGACCTTCCCCCGAGCGATAACGGCTCCGGAAGAGTAATCGCATTGTGAACGACTGAAGCTAACCTATCGACGTAACGCGTCGCGAATTTCGCGCAGTAGGATGACGTCTTCTGTAGTAGCAACAACAACTGGAGCGGGCTTACGCAGTCGATTTACCATACGAACCATCTGGAAGATGATAAATGCGAGGATGATGAAGTTCAGTAAAACCGTTAGAAAATTGCCATATGCCAAGACAGCACCTGCCTTTTTTGCTTCGGTCAAGGGCAGTCCCCATGCCTGACCGTTTAACGGGAGATAATAATTTGCGAAGTCCAGCCCTCCAAAAATCTTGCCGACTATAGGCATAATAATGTCTTGCACGAGCGAATCGACGATCCTACTGAATGCCGCTCCAATGATGACCCCAACCGCAAGGTCCATCACATTACCCTTGGTAGCAAATTCTTTAAATTCAGTCAGCATGCCCATTTTCTTCTCCCTTTGCTAAATTTCAAGAATAACTCAAGACAATTCTGAGCTGGCAGAAATCCTGCTGCTAATCCAGCGTCTAGTTGAGCACTAGCGAGGATGATACCACTGAGGAGTATGGGTCGCCACGGCAAGCACGTACACTCTCAAGCCGCAATGTTGCACACAACGAGATGGTTTCTTGAACTCAACAACGGATAGGTCCGCTTTGGGTCGGAAGCTGCCGTACACTAAACGGCCGAAAACGGCCAAGAGCGGCCGTTCAACGTCCCCCATCTAACCTTGATAGGAATCCATGGAAAAGCAAGAGGACGTATGTTCAAGATTCGGTGCAGTGGCCGAGCCGCCAGCCCTTGGGGCCAAGCTGGGGATTGCGCTCGCCACCATTGGAGAACTCCCCATCAACGGCTTACGGGTTCGCCTTGACGAAGCGTGCGGGTGGTTTATCTGGGGTGGTGGCGAGGCATCGACCGATCCCGACTTCTATCAGCCGCTTCACGTCGCACACGTTGCTGAGTTCCTGCCATCGGTTGAACCTTACTTGTCACTGCCCCCGGGCTACAGGTTCCAAATCGCCGGTGGGCATGAGGATGTTTGGTTCGACCCGGCACTCCTAGCCGAAAAGTGACGGTCCGCTCTGGGTCGGTTGCGGTCCTTCGCTGGTAGACTGCTCCCGGCCAGAAGCGGACGTCGAAATGGTCTGCGGCGTATAGCACGGCAATTACTTCACGATTTTTCAAGCGGAGCACGTATGTTTAGGCAGGGGTTACCAATCTTACTTTTCCTCAGCAGCCAACTGCTCCTTCCCCCCGCCGCGGCAGTCAATGGCGACACTCGCCCAGTTGAGCTCGCAACTGCAAATGCGAAGCTGAACAAGGTCTATAAAAGTCTCATGACTCAGCTTGAACAAAAAGACCGCGAGAAGTTGAAGAACGCACAGCGCATTTGGATTTCGCTGCGAGACGCCGACTGTAAATGGTCAAGTCCTGCTGAGCCATTAGATTGCATGATCGACCGAACAGACCGGCGAACGGACGAACTCCGAGCGAGTATGTTCCAAGCCAGTAATGGCGGTTACACGAGCCTGGAGCTCCAGTAGGGGCATTCGTAGCACCCGAAATTAACTGCGCGGCTACGTCCGCTTCGGGTCGAAAGCAGACATAACCTCACCTCTCTGATCACCCGACAGCAGCCCAATACCCCCGCCCCGTAACCCCAAGCGCACGCGAGCGAACTCGATAGCGATGTATGATCGATCCAACCCCTCACCGGCTGGAGCCGGTTCGATCAATCGCCTCGGGAGACCGCCATGCGCACGACGATGATGATGATAGCGAGCGCCGTTTGCTTGCTCGGATGTGCAAGCCCGCAAGAAAAAGCCATGCAGCAGCAAGCCGAAATGGATCGCATGATGGCGCAGTACGGGCCCGCCTGCGCCCAATTGGGCCATACACCGAACACAGATCCGTGGCGCAATTGCGTTCTGCAGTTGGCGACCAGGGACGGCAATTATCGGGGCGGCGTATCGACCTCGATCTTCGGCAGCTTTGGCAGCTGGGGCCGCGGTTCGGGCGTGGGCATCGGCATCGGGGTCGGCCGCTAATCGCCCGATCCGCAACCATAAAAGAAAACCGCGCCGTCTTTCGAGGGCGCGGTTTTTTGTTTTACAGGGCCAGCTTAATTGTTTAGCAGTACCTGGGCGATGATACCGGTGGCGATCGCC
Organism: Massilia sp. Leaf139; assembly: GCF_001424165.1. Lineage (GTDB taxonomy): Bacteria > Pseudomonadota > Gammaproteobacteria > Burkholderiales > Burkholderiaceae_D > Telluria. The sequence goes on along the minus strand of NZ_LMOJ01000013.1, from coordinate 8,462 downwards.
GCCAGCACGTAATCGTTGCCGGCGCGAACCCAGTGATGACCCCGTGGAGGCGCGCTCAGGTGGCGGACGCGCCAGTCGGTGACGACGTAGCGGGTGCCGCGGTATTCCTGGCTCAGGCGTCCGCCGCGGTGCAGGTCGTGGCGGGGGCCGCCGCCGCGCCGGTCGTCGCGATGATAACGGCGGGCGTCGTCGCCGCGGTAGCTGTCGTGGCGGTCATAGCGATCGTTGCGGTTGTTGCGATCGTAGCGGTTGTCATACCGTTGCTCGCTGCGGCCATTGCGGTCGTCGCCGTGACGATCATTGCCATAACGGTCATTGCCGTAGTCGCCGCGCTGGGCGAATGCGCTGCCGCTGGCGGCCATGCTCAGGGCGATCAGTGCGGATGCAATCAGTTTGGTCTTCATGGTGTTCCTCCGTATAACGCAGGGGCTGCGTCGATGGAGTCATTACACCGCTAATCGAACCGAACAGGTGAAGCAAACCGGTAAGGAATGCTACTAAACATTTCTGCGTGAATGTATAACCCGGGCCTTCATGCGCGCACCGCCGCGCGCGCCTTGGCCCTAGTCCAGTACAGCCGCAGCCCCAGCAGCACGATCACGATGGCCGCGAACAGCGCCGGCTGCGCCAAGTTGTTCTTGGCCGCCTTCATCCACCAGAAGTGCAGCACGGCCAGCGGCGCGACCAGGTAGATCAGCCGGTGCAGCCACTGCCAGCGCTTACCCCCGAGCCGCTTGATCATGGCGTTGGTACTGGTCACGGCCAGCGGGATGAGCAGGACGAAGGCGGTGAAGCCGACCAGGATGAAGGGCCGTTTCGCCACGTCGCGCAGCATGGCGGCCAGGTCGAAGAAATGGTCGAACCAGAAGAAGGCGATGAAGTGCAGCAGCGCATAGAAAAAGGTGAACAGCCCCAGCATGCGCCGCAGCTTCACCAGCCAGTTCCAGCCCGTCAGGCGGCGCAGCGGCGTCACCGCCAGCGTGATGCACAGCAAATACAAGGCCCAATCGCCCGTCTCGTGAGTGATGAATTCGAGCGGCTCGACCAGGCTACCCGCGAACACCTGCCAGGCGCCCCACAGGAAAGGCAGCAGCGCCGCAACGAACACAGCGCACTTGATCAGCGTGACCTGTTTCGGTGAAGGATTGGCCGCCATCGGTCAGAAGAACTTTTTCAGATCCATGCCGGTGTACAGCGAGGCCACTTCCGGGTAGCCGTTGAACATCAGGGTCTCGCGTTTCTTCTTGAAGAAACCGTCCTCGCCGATGCGGCGCTCGCTCGCCTGCGACCAGCGCGGATGGTCGACCTTCGGGTTCACGTTCGAATAAAAACCGTATTCGGACGGGGCCGAGACGTTCCAGGCCGTCTTCGGCTGGTCGCGCGTAAAGCGGATGCGCACGATCGACTTGGCGGATTTGAAGCCGTATTTCCAGGGCACGACGACGCGTACCGGTGCGCCGTTCTGGTTCGGCAGCACCTGGCCATACATGCCGACGGTGAGCAGCGCCAGCGGGTGCATGGCCTCGTCCAGGCGCAGGCCCTCCACGTAGGGCCAGTCGAGCACGCCGCTGCGTAATCCCGGCATCTGCTTGGGGTCGGCCAGGGTGGTGAATTCGACGTATTTCGCGTTGCCGGTCGGTTCCACGTGCTTGATCAGGTTCGACAGCGAATAACCGACCCAGGGAATCACCATCGACCAGCCTTCGACGCAGCGCAGCCGGTACACCCGCTCTTCCAGCGGCGCCAGCTTGATCAGGCTGTCGATGTCGAGCCGCATCGGCTTTTTGACTTCGCCCTCGATCGACACCGTCCAGGGCCGCGTTTTCAGGGTATGGGCGTTGTCGGCCGGGTCGCCCTTGTCGAGGCCGAATTCGTAGAAATTGTTGTAGCCGGTCGCATCCTTGAAGGCGGTGCGCGGCTCGGTGGTGGACAAGGCCGGATTGGGGCGCGCGGCCAGTTTCTGGCCGGGGCCGGCCTGGGCGAAGGCTTCGCGGTTGGCCATCTCCCACAGGGCGCTGCCGGCGGCGGCGCCGACGGCCATGCGGGCGATGAACTTGCGCCGCTCCTCGTAGACTTCACGCGGCGTGATTTCGGAGGACAGCGGCGGATTGACGCCGTCGCGGGGTGATTTGATGAGCATCGCTAACTCCAGGCAATTGAACGATCACGATACATGATTTCGTCAAATTGCCTTGCCGCGTTGCGCGCTTTTTACACTCCCGTTACAACTCGCCGTAGGAATGCAGGCCCGACAAGAACATGTTGACGCCGAGGAAGGCAAAGGTCGTCACCAGGAGGCCCACCACCGACCACCAGGCTGCCACGCGCCCGCGCAGGCCGCTCATCAAACGCATGTGCAGCCAGGCCGCGTAATTGAGCCAGACGATCAGCGCCCAGGTTTCTTTCGGATCCCAGGACCAGTAGCCGCCCCAGGCCTCGGCTGCCCACAGCGCACCCAGGATGGTGGCCACCGTGAAGAAGGCAAAGCCGACCGAAATCGACTTGTACATGACGTCGTCGAGCACTTCGAGCGGCGGCAGGCGGTCGGCCAGGATGTCGTGCGATTTCAGCAGATACGCGGTGCCGACCATCGCCGCCAGGGCGAAGGTGCCGTAGCCGATGAAGTTGGCCGGCACGTGGATCTTCATCCACCAGCTCTGCAGGGCCGGCACCAGCGGCTGAATCGCGGCGGCATCGCGCGAGACCGTGTACCAGAGCAGGAAGATGACGGCCGCGCCGATGATCAAGAGCACGAACGCGCCCAGCTGGCGCGTGGCGTAACGCTCCTCGTAGTACAGGTAGAACAGGGCCGTGATCATCGCGAACAGGATGAAGACCTCGTACAGGTTCGAGACCGGGATGTGGCCGACATCCGGGCCGATCAGGTAACTTTCGAACCAGCGCACCATCATGCCGGTGAAGCCGAGCACGACGGCGGCCCAGCACAGGCGCGAGCCGATGGCGGTGCCGGAGTCGGATTTCGCCAGCAAGCCGATCCAGTAGAACACGGTCGAGAAGGCGAACAGCGCGCTCATCCACAGGATGGCCGACTGGCTCGACAGCATGTATTTAAGGAAGAACTTTTGCTCGGCATTGGCGAGCGAGCCGTCGTACAGCGACACCGCCCACAAGGACAGCAACGCCACGACCGGAATCAGCCAGCGCACCGGCTTCCAGTGCCAGCCCAGGGCGGCGAAGGTCGGCGCGGTGAGGAACAGGATGGCGCGCTCGTAGCCGTCCATGTAGCCCGCGTAGCGGTTCAGGGCGAACAGGGCCGCGGCCATCAGGCCGGCGCCGAACAGCCAGTCGATCGCGCTCAGGCGGCGGAAATAGCTGGGCGTCTCCTTGTAGACGACGCCGGGCTTGTGTTGGGATGCTTCCATGCTTTGTCTCCAGTGCCTGTTTTTATATCAGCAAGGGCGTCAGCTTACGCCGATTGCGGCAGCTTGGCTGCCAGCTCTTCAAATTCTTTTTCGAAGTCCAGGGTCTTGCGCTGGGTGCTCATTGCCATCAGCGCATGCGCCCCGCCTTCGTTCGGGCGTACCCAGATCCACAGGCGCCGCTCGCGAATATAAAACATCGCGAAGATGCCGGCGACCAGCAGCACGCAGCCGAGATAGACGATCTTCTTGCCCGGCGAACGCGTCACCTGCAGCACCGACGCTTTTACTTCGACGAACTCGTCGAGCTGCAGGTACACCGGGGCGCCGTAAAAGAAGCTGTCAGACAGGGCATTCGTCGCCAGCTGCAGGAAGCGCGCATGGGTGTCGTTGCCTTCGATCGCCGGCTGGCCGTCGGCCGCGCGCGCCGCCTGCCACAGCTCCCACAGCACGCCGTTGAGCATCTTGATGAAGACTCCTGCCGCCTTTTCCTGCTCGGCCGCCGGGATCTTTTCCAGGAACTGCGCCACCGCGACGAAGCCGCCCGGGGTGCCATCGCCGGCAAACATGCCCAGCGTGCGCTGCGCCGATTCGCGCAGCTGGTCGGCGAACTGCGTTCCGCCCTGTTGGCCGGCCGACATGGTGCGCGCGGCATAGCGGCGCGCCGCCTCGGCCCGCAGCGCCGGGTTGGCCAGCGCCGCACGCAGGCGCATCCACTCGCGCACGCTATAGGCCTCGTCGGCAGGAATGCGCAGGAAACGGAAAGCTTCCGACGGGCTCGAGCGCACGCCGGCCAGGTACACCTGCGAACCTTCGAGCGTCACCGGCTGCATGTAGTTCAGGAATTCTTTCGCTTGCCCGGTCTGGTCGCGCAATTTGTATTGCACGCTGGGGCCGACATTTTTCAGATCCTTGTTGTCGGCATTCTTGCCGGCCGAACCGGAGGCCTTGCCGAGCGTGGCCGACAACTGCTCGTTGAGCGATTGCGGCTTGGTCACGGCGCGCACGTCGTTCCCCGCGATGTTCTCGACGTTGAAAGGCCGGAAGCCCGACCATTCGACCGAATAGCTCGCACCCGCCGCTTTCAGTTCGGTGGCGCCATTGACTTCGCCCGTGATCGGGAAGGCGCGCATTTCTCCGCCGGCCATCGGGAAGCCGGTCAGTTTCAGGCGGCTGCCGCCATCCTCGAAACTCGACTGGTAGACGGCCACCCCCTTGTAGATCAGGGGTTCGTTGACCTTGATCGTCGCCGCGAAGGTCCTGTTTTCCGCGCGGTCGTGCACGACGACGTCGCTGGCGAACAGCTTCGGCATCCCGGTCGAATAGAAATCGATATGGAATTTTTTGAGTTGCAGATCGAAGGGCAGTTCCTGCAGCAGGGTGCCGCTGGCCTGGGCGATCGACGCGACGCGCCCGGTCTGTCCTTCGGCCAGCAGGATGTTGCCGCGGTAGGTCGGGTTGTTCACGCTCAGGCGGTGCTGGGCCGGCACGTCGGCGATCAGGCCGCCACCCATGTAGGGCGTTTTGCCGAGGAACCATTGCTGCAAGCGGATGGGCAATTCGGAATCGAGCATGCCGCCCAGCAGGATCACGATGATGGCGGTGTGCGCGAAGATGTAGCCGAACTTGTTACCGGCGCCCTTCTTTGCCGCCACCAGGGTGCCGCCTTCCTTCTCGACGAGTTTGACCTTGTAGCCGGCATGGCCGAGGCGCACGGCGCTCTGCTGCGCCAGGCCGGCCACGTCGAGCGGCGCGACCCATTCGCTTTTATGGTGAAAATTGCGCAGGGATTCTTCACGCACCATGTCGCGCCAGCTGCGCATATCGCGCATCATCTTCGGAGCGTTGCGAATCACGCAGAGGCTGGTGGAGACGATCAGGATCAGCAGGATCAGCAGGAACCACCAGCTGGTGTACACGCTGTACAGGCCGAGTTTGCGGAACACCTCGTACCAGAATGGCCCGAACTGGTTCACGTAGTTCGGCATGGCGTCGTTCTGGCGCAGCACGGTGCCGATGATGGCCGCGATCGAGAGGATCATCAAGAGGCTGATCGCGAAGCGCATCGACGAGACCAGCTCGACGGACTCGTCCAGCCAGGAGCGGCGCGTTTTCAGTTCAATTCCGGTGGTGCTCATGCTACTTCCTAGTTTGCAGCAAAAAGGGCGCCAGCTCGCGCTGCCGCCCTTCTGGTACTCGGGTCAAGCCAAGAGCACGCTCAACGGAGGCCGGCGATGTAGTCCGCGACGGCCTTCATCTCGGTGTCCGACAGGCGCTGCGCCAGCGTCGTCATCTGGGGGCTGTTGTTGCGTGCGCCGGTGCGGAAGGCGACCAGCTGGGCGGTCGTGTAATCCTGGTGCTGGCCAGCCAGGCGCGGGTACTGCACCGGGATGCCGCCGGCGTTCGCGCCGTGGCAGCTGGCGCAGGCGGCGACGCCCTTCTCGGCGATGCCGCCGCGGTAGATCTTGCGGCCCAGTTCGATCGTGTCCTTGCTCTTGGCGGCGCCCTGCTTGGTCTTCTGCACGGCAAGGTAGGCCGAGATATTGCGCTTTTCCTCGTCGGTGAGCATCTTGGCGTAGGTCGTCATCACGGGATTGACGCGCTGCGGGGTCGTGAAATCGACCAGCTGCTTATGGGTATAGGCTTCGATCTGGTTCGACAGCTTCGGGTTCGCCGCGATGGTCGAATTGCCGTTCGCGCCGTGGCAGGACAGGCAGGCCGGCAGGCCGCGCGCATTGTCGCCGCTGTCGTACAGGGTGGCGCCTTTGGCGGCGTCGGGTTTGGCGGGGCGCTGCGCTTCGGCTGCGCCAGCGATGCTGCTGAGAGCCAGGGTTGCAACCAACAACGATTTCACGAACACCGCGCTAGCGGTCGGTACAGACACACGATTCATTCGAGCACCCTGAAAAAGTCGACAACAGAATTATTGTAATTACAGCGGCCTAACCGGCGCCCGAACGGGCAGCCCATACAATTGATAACCCCTTATTGTACAATAGCTTTGTTTCTCTATTGCTTCATTTCATTGCCTTTTTCACCTCTTCCCCATGTCCAAACTCTGGCAAGCCCGCTTCTTCACGACCGTCAATCAACTGCGCGATCTCCCCAACACCGTGGTGCCCGAGATCGCCTTTGCCGGCCGTTCCAACGCGGGCAAGTCGACCGCGATTAATATCCTGACCAACCAGAAGGGACTGGCATTCGCCTCGAAAACCCCTGGCCGCACCCAGCACATCAATTACTTCTCGATCGGCGGCGCCCACGTGGCCCAGCACCGCAAGGATCCGACCATCGTCGAGGAAATCCGCGCCCTGCTGGTCGACTTGCCGGGTTATGGCTATGCGGAAGTGTCGGGCAATGCCAAGCTGCACTGGCAAAAGCTGCTGGGCGATTACGTCCAGCGCCGCGAACAATTGGCCGCCCTGGTGCTGATCATGGATTCGCGCCGCCCCTTTACCGACCTCGACACGCAGATGCTCGAATGGTTCGCCCCGACCGGCAAACCGATCCACTGCATCCTCACCAAGGCCGACAAGCTCAACCGCAACGAGCAGACGAATGCCCTGCGCGAAGCGAAGGGCGTGCTGGAGAGCTATGTCGACGAGGACGGCGAAGGGTTCCCATTTACCGTGCAACTGTTCTCGGCGCTGAAGCGCATCGGCATCGAGGAAGCGGACGCCAAGATCCAGTCGCTGCTGGGGCTGGACATCGAAGAGCCGGAGATCGACGATGCGATCGACGGCGGCAGCGACAGTAACAACGATAACGACATCGACCAAGACGGCAAGGCTTCCGACCACTCCTGAAGAAAGCGAGCACGATGAGTTCCATCATTACCGGCCAGTACCCAGCGACCCGCATGCGCCGCATGCGCCGCGATCCGTTCTCGCGCGCCATGATACGCGAGAACACGCTTACCGCGTCCGACCTGATCTATCCGGTCTTCATCCTCGACGGCGAGAACCAGCGCCAGCAGGTGGCCTCGATGCCGGGCGTGGAACGGGTCTCAGTGGATCTGTTGATGGGCGTGGCCGAGGAATGCGTGGCGCTCGGGATTCCCGTGCTGGCGCTGTTCCCCGTGATCGACGCGTCGCTGAAAACCTATGACGGCGTCGAAGCGACCAATCCCGACGGCCTGGTGCCGCGTGCTGTCCGGGCGCTGAAGAAGGCTTTCCCGCAGCTGGGCATCCTCACCGACGTCGCGCTCGACCCGTTCACGACCCATGGCCAGGATGGCCTGCCGGACGAGAACGGCTACATCGTCAACGAAAAGACGATCGACATGCTGGTACGCCAGGCGCTGGCCCAGGCCGAGGCCGGCGTCGATATCGTCGCCCCGTCGGACATGATGGATGGGCGCATGGGCGCGATCCGCAATGCGCTGGAAGAACGCGGCTTCATCCACACGCGCCTGATGGCGTATTCGGCCAAATATGCCTCGGCCTTCTACGGCCCCTTCCGCGACGCGGTCGGCTCGGCGGCCAATCTCGGCAAGGCCGACAAGAACACCTACCAGATGGATCCGGCCAACAGCGACGAGGCCCTGCGCGAAGTGGCGCTCGACCTGGCCGAGGGCGCGGACATGGTGATGGTCAAGCCGGGCATGCCCTATCTCGACGTGGTGCGCCGCGTGAAGGACGAGTTCAAGGTGCCGACCTTCGCTTACCAGGTCAGCGGCGAATACGCGATGATCAAGGCCGCCGCCCAGAACGGCTGGCTCGACCACGACAAGGTCATGATGGAATCGATGATGGCCTTCAAACGCGCCGGCGCCGACGGCGTGCTGACCTATTTCGCGCTGGACGTGGCGAGGAAGCTGAAAGCCGGCGGATAAGCAAACGCCGGTCTCTCTGCCTTTCGTAGGGCGGGCACTCGTGCCCACGCGGTCAGACCGTCGCATTCCTTAAATGTGATCTGCATCTTGGCAGCAGTCATCCTCGTTGCCGGTGCGGGTGCGCATGAGCACGACCGCGTGGGCACGAGTGCCCACCCTTGTATCTTGATCGAGTTGGTGGTTAGCTACTGCCAGCAGAGGTGAAGACCAGCTTGGGCCCACCCTTAAGGCTCGACCTTGGAAGGTAG
>NZ_LMOJ01000012.1 GCF_001424165.1 Massilia sp. Leaf139 | reverse complement strand
GATGACGGTCAGTATTTTGAGTGAGCGACTCCTGAGAAATCAGGATGGCAGCAATGCCAACAAACAGAGATTGAACTGAAGAGTTTGATCCTGGCTCAGATTGAACGCTGGCGGCATGCTTTACACATGCAAGTCGAACGGCAGCACGGGCTTCGGCCTGGTGGCGAGTGGCGAACGGGTGAGTAATATATCGGAACGTACCCAAGAGTGGGGGATAACGTAGCGAAAGTTACGCTAATACCGCATACGATCTAAGGATGAAAGYGGGGGATCGCAAGACCTCRTGCTCCTGGAGCGGCCGATATCTGATTAGCTAGTTGGTGRGGTAAAGGCTCACCAAGGCGACGATCAGTAGCTGGTCTGAGAGGACGACCAGCCACACTGGAACTGAGACACGGTCCAGACTCCTACGGGAGGCAGCAGTGGGGAATTTTGGACAATGGGCGCAAGCCTGATCCAGCAATGCCGCGTGAGTGAAGAAGGCCTTCGGGTTGTAAAGCTCTTTTGTCAGGGAAGAAACGGTAATAAGCACCGGCTAACTACGTGCCAGCAGCCGCGGTAATACGTAGGGTGCAAGCGTTAATCGGAATTACTGGGCGTAAAGCGTGCGCAGGCGGTTTTGTAAGTCTGTCGTGAAAGCCCCGGGCTCAACCTGGGAATTGCGATGGAGACTGCAAGGCTTGAATCTGGCAGAGGGGGGTAGAATTCCACGTGTAGCAGTGAAATGCGTAGAGATGTGGAGGAACACCGATGGCGAAGGCAGCCCCCTGGGTCAAGATTGACGCTCATGCACGAAAGCGTGGGGAGCAAACAGGATTAGATACCCTGGTAGTCCACGCCCTAAACGATGTCTACTAGTTGTCGGGTTTTAATTAACTTGGTAACGCAGCTAACGCGTGAAGTAGACCGCCTGGGGAGTACGGTCGCAAGATTAAAACTCAAAGGAATTGACGGGGACCCGCACAAGCGGTGGATGATGTGGATTAATTCGATGCAACGCGAAAAACCTTACCTACCCTTGACATGTCAGGAAGGCCGAAGAGATTTGGCTGTGCCCGAAAGGGAACCTGAACACAGGTGCTGCATGGCTGTCGTCAGCTCGTGTCGTGAGATGTTGGGTTAAGTCCCGCAACGAGCGCAACCCTTGTCATTAGTTGCTACGCAAGAGCACTCTAATGAGACTGCCGGTGACAAACCGGAGGAAGGTGGGGATGACGTCAAGTCCTCATGGCCCTTATGGGTAGGGCTTCACACGTCATACAATGGTACATACAGAGGGCCGCCAACCCGCGAGGGGGAGCTAATCCCAGAAAGTGTATCGTAGTCCGGATCGTAGTCTGCAACTCGACTACGTGAAGTTGGAATCGCTAGTAATCGCGGATCAGCATGCCGCGGTGAATACGTTCCCGGGTCTTGTACACACCGCCCGTCACACCATGGGAGCGGGTTTTACCAGAAGTAGGTAGCTTAACCGYAAGGGGGGCGCTTACCACGGTAGGATTCGTGACTGGGGTGAAGTCGTAACAAGGTAGCCGTATCGGAAGGTGCGGCTGGATCACCTCCTTTCTAGAGTAGCACTGGAGTCAGCCTTAAAACTGAACTCATCATCAAGCGTCCGCACTTATCGACTGTTGAACAAGAAGAACACAGTTTCGGGGCTGTAGCTCAGCTGGTTAGAGCACCGTGTTGATAACGCGGGGGTCGTTGGTTCGAGTCCAACCAGCCCTACCAGGAGAGCACCTGCTTTGCAAGCAGGGGGTCGTCGGTTCGATCCCGTCATCCTCCACCATTCATTGGTACCGAAAGCTGAAAGTGCAAACGTAAGCAAGTCAATTGACGAGCTGCTTAGGTTTGGTCTTTTAGAGATYRCTGTTGTTCTGTTCTTTAACAATCTGGAAGAAGTAAAGTTTTTTTAAGCGTGTAGCTAGTCAGCAATGACGAAACTGCACACTTAGGGTAGTAGTAAGAATCAACAAACATGCAACAAGCTGTACTCTTATTCTTATAAACGCTTCCTGRTTAGTCGYCAGGAGCTAACGTTATAGGGACAAGCGAATAAGTGCACATGGTGGATGCCTTGGCGATTACAGGCGATGAAGGACGTAGTAGCTTGCGATAAGCTGCGCTGCGGGGAGTGAGCAAACACACTTTGATCCGCAGATTTCCGAATGGGGAAACCCGGCCTTTTAGGTCATTGCATGCTGAATACATAGGCATGCAAAGCGAACGCGGCGAACTGAAACATCTAAGTAGCTGCAGGAAAAGAAATCAACCGAGATTCCCAAAGTAGTGGCGAGCGAAATGGGAAGAGCCTGTACGTGATAGTCGGACTGATAGTGGAATGCTCTGGAAATGGCAGCCATAGCGGGTGATAGCCCCGTACACGAAATCAGACCGGTGGTACTAAGCGTACGACAAGTAGGGCGGGACACGAGAAATCCTGTCTGAACATGGGGGGACCATCCTCCAAGGCTAAATACTCGTAATCGACCGATAGTGAACCAGTACCGTGAGGGAAAGGCGAAAAGAACCCCGGGAGGGGAGTGAAATAGATCCTGAAACCGTGTGCATACAAACAGTCGGAGCGGACTTGTTCCGTGACGGCGTACCTTTTGTATAATGGGTCAGCGACTTACATTCAGTGGCGAGGTTAACCGAATAGGGGAGCCGTAGAGAAATCGAGTCCGAACAGGGCGACAGTCGCTGGGTGTAGACCCGAAACCAAGTGATCTACCCATGGCCAGGATGAAGGTGCGGTAACACGCCCTGGAGGTCCGAACCCACTAATGTTGAAAAATTAGGGGATGAGCTGTGGGTAGGGGTGAAAGGCTAAACAAACTTGGAAATAGCTGGTTCTCTCCGAAAACTATTTAGGTAGTGCCTCAAGTATCACCATCGGGGGTAGAGCACTGTTATGGCTAGGGGGTCATTGCGACTTACCAAACCATTGCAAACTCCGAATACCGATGAGTGCGAGCTTGGGAGACAGACGTCGGGTGCTAACGTCCGGCGTCAAGAGGGAAACAACCCAGACCGCCAGCTAAGGTCCCAAAGATTGGCTAAGTGGAAAACGAAGTGGGAAGGCTAAAACAGTCAGGATGTTGGCTTAGAAGCAGCCACCATTTAAAGAAAGCGTAATAGCTCACTGATCGAGTCGTCCTGCGCGGAAGATGTAACGGGGCTAAGCCAGTCACCGAAGCTGCGGATATGCACCTAGTGCATATGGTAGGAGAGCGTTCTGTAAGCCTGCGAAGGTGTCTTGTGAAGGATGCTGGAGGTATCAGAAGTGCGAATGCTGACATGAGTAGCGATAATGCGGGTGAAAAGCCCGCACGCCGTAAGCCCAAGGTTTCCTGTTCAACGTTCATCGGAGCAGGGTGAGTCGGCCCCTAAGGCGAGGCAGAGATGCGTAGCTGATGGGAAGCAGGTTAATATTCCTGCACCGTCGTATGATGCGATGGGGGGACGGATCGCGGAAGGTTGTCTGACTGTTGGAATAGTCAGTTTCTGCTTCATAGAAGGCACTTAGGCAAATCCGGGTGCGTAATTCAAGGGAGTGGGACGAGCGGCYTTRTGCTGCGAAGCAATCGGAAGTGGTTCCAAGAAAAGCCTCTAAGCTTCAGTCATACGAGACCGTACCGCAAACCGACACAGGTGGGCGAGATGAGTATTCTAAGGCGCTTGAGAGAACTCGGGAGAAGGAACTCGGCAAATTGGTACCGTAACTTCGGGAAAAGGTACGCCTCGGTAGTTTGACCAGTTTTACTCTGGAAGGACGAAAAGGTTGCAATAAACTGGTGGCTGCGACTGTTTAATAAAAACACAGCACTCTGCAAACACGAAAGTGGACGTATAGGGTGTGACGCCTGCCCGGTGCTGGAAGATTAAATGATGGGGTGCAAGCTCTTGATTGAAGTCCCAGTAAACGGCGGCCGTAACTATAACGGTCCTAAGGTAGCGAAATTCCTTGTCGGGTAAGTTCCGACCTGCACGAATGGCGTAACGATGGCCACACTGTCTCCTCCCGAGACTCAGCGAAGTTGAAATGTTTGTGATGATGCAATCTACCCGCGGCTAGACGGAAAGACCCCATGAACCTTTACTGTAGCTTTGCATTGGACTTTGAACCAATCTGTGTAGGATAGGTGGGAGGCTTTGAAGCGGGGACGCCAGTTCTCGTGGAGCCATCCTTGAAATACCACCCTGGTTTGTTTGAGGTTCTAACCTTGGTCCGTTATCCGGATCGGGGACAGTGCATGGTAGGCAGTTTGACTGGGGCGGTCTCCTCCTAAAGTGTAACGGAGGAGTTCGAAGGTACGCTAGGTACGGTCGGACATCGTGCTAATAGTGCAATGGCATAAGCGTGCTTAACTGCGAGACCGACAAGTCGAGCAGGTACGAAAGTAGGACATAGTGATCCGGTGGTTCTGTATGGAAGGGCCATCGCTCAACGGATAAAAGGTACTCTGGGGATAACAGGCTGATTCCTCCCAAGAGTTCATATCGACGGGGGAGTTTGGCACCTCGATGTCGGCTCATCACATCCTGGGGCTGTAGCCGGTCCCAAGGGTATGGCTGTTCGCCATTTAAAGTGGTACGTGAGCTGGGTTTAAAACGTCGTGAGACAGTTTGGTCCCTATCTGCCGTGGGCGTTGGAAATTTGAAGGGGGCTGCTCCTAGTACGAGAGGACCGGAGTGGACGAACCTCTGGTGTACCGGTTGTCACGCCAGTGGCATTGCCGGGTAGCTAAGTTCGGAAGAGATAACCGCTGAAAGCATCTAAGCGGGAAACTTGCCTTGAGATGAGATTTCCCGGAGCCTTGAGCTCCTTGAAGGGTCGTTCGAGACCAGGACGTTGATAGGCTGGGTGTGGAAGTGCAGTAATGCATTAAGCTAACCAGTACTAATTGCCCGTACGGCTTGTCCCTATAACCTTAGCAGGTTATAAAAATRMGAWTRCAGTGCTGTTTGTTGACTCRAGCACTACCCCAACTTTACTTCCTCCAGATTCTGAGCACGTTGCCCAATAGGGAACGCCGCTCGTACAAGTCATGCCTGATGACCATAGCAAGTCGGTCCCACCCCTTCCCATCCCGAACAGGACCGTGAAACGACTTTGCGCCGATGATAGTGCTGCAACCAGTGTGAAAGTAGCACCCCTTCCCATCCCGAACAGGACCGTGAAACGACTTTGCGCCGATGATAGTGCTGCAACCAGTGTGAAAGTAGGTTATCGTCAGGCTAGTTATAAGRGAAAAACCCCGCTCGGTGACCCGAGTGGGGTTTTTTGCTTTCTACGCGCGCCAATCAAGTAAAGCCCTTGCAGTGGCTACAAAAAAGCCCGCCAGCATGACTGACGGGCTTTTGTCATCTCTGCCGTCGCCATGACGACGGCAGTGCGGCGATCAGGCGGCGAATCTCAACAAATGAAATCCTGTTTAAACGCCCCAGAGGATGTCGCACTTGTTGTCGCGCGCGGCACGCAGCATTTCCAGCATCGGATAAGCGCGGGTCGAGAAGCTGACCATCTGCACCTGCTCGTGATCCGGATCGTCGTCGTCCTCGCCCCGGTGCGCCTTGATGTCCTGCTCGACCAGTTCGGTCGGCGGATGCTTGCGGCTTTCCTCGATCTCGTGCTCGAGCAGCGTAACCGCTTTCTCGGCTTCGGCCGACGTAATGACGCCGATCTCCGGCTCCTTGTTGAGCAGGTCGAGAATCCGCTTCGCGTGATCCTGGTACATCATCACGTCGGGATATGCCTTGCTTTTGAATGTAATTAACATGATGCGATCCCGTATGTTTTCGTCGTAACTAAACGATAACACGAGTGCCGGGTGCGGTCATCCCGCACGCATCCTAGCGGACACGCCGGCGCAGCAGCCAGGCCAGCGGCGCTGCGCCCAGGGCGATCGCCGCAGCCGCACCGAGGGCGCCGGCCAATGCCGTGCTCATTGGCGCAGGGGCAAAGAGCCGCGGCAGCAGCAGGGACAAGCCGCCCCAGGCCAGCAAGGTGCACACTTCGAACAGCTGGGTGACGACCGCGCGCTTGCCGCGGTTCTTGAATTCTCCACGCGGCGTCGGCCGTCCCGTCCACATATTGACCAGCGCAGCGCTGAGCACGGCCCCGCTGACCGTTGCCGCCGCCAGCACACCGCCCAGCGGCGCCCGTAGCGTCAGCCACACCAGCGGAGCGAGCACGAGCCCGAACACGGGCAGGAAAGCCGCCGCCAGCTTTGCCAGACGCACCTTCGCCGCATTGACCGGCGCCGTCAGCAGCAGGTCGGGCGCGTCTTCCCCATGCACGATGATCCAGGCGAGCGAGGCGCTGAGCGAGCCAGCCAGCATCGTCAGGCCCGTGGCAACGGCCCAGGTCTGCACCTCGTTCTTGCGAAACATGATCAGGCACAGCGGCAACAGGTAAAGCAGCTGCAGCATGACCTGGGAGATCAGATGCGGATCGCGCCAGACCAGGCGCCACTCCTTGACGATCACGATGGTGGCGAGACTGCGGTGGAAGCGGTAGCGCACCGGTGCCGCATTGCCGCGTGCGCGCGCGCTGCCTGCGGCCTGCTGCAAGCCACGAACAAAGAAACCGTCGGTCGTGCGGATGGTCAGCAGCACCGCGAGCAGGCCCAGCCCCACGATGATGGCGATCGCGCCGGGGTCGCCCAGCATCGCGCGTGCCGGCAGCAGCAGCGGGCTGCCGGGATCGAGGGCCTGCGCCGCCGCCATGACATGCGCCATCGCCGACGTGGCCTGCCCATCCTCCTGCGACATGAAGTTACCCACTTGCGATAGCAGGAACAGCAGCGCGCCCGCCAGCGCACCGACTACCTGCGCCACCACGCGCGTACGGCGCGCACCGAGCACCCGCACCATACCGAGAGTCGACAGCATCGCCAGCGACGCGGCCAGGGCCGCCATCGCGCATACCACCGGATAGACGGACAGCCAGCCGAGCTGCCCCAGCAGCAGGCCGATATGGGCGAAGGGCGCCAGGAAGAACAGGTACAAGGCGGCGACGCCGAAGACCATGCCGGCCAGCTTGACCGTCATGATGCTGCGCGAGGATAAAGGCGAGGACATGAGCAAGTCCATGTCACCGCGGTCGAATAGCGTCTCGACGCTCGCCTTGAGACCACTCGAGAGCATGAACAGGAAGGTCGCCAGCAGGATCCCGGTGGCCGGGATGACCAAGGCTTGCATGGGAATGCCGGCCGCCTCGGGCATGGCGTTCAAGAGCGCGAACACGCCGGCGTGCAACGCACCCCAGACGAGCAGGGCGCCGCCCACCAGACGCCAGTTCGCGCCACGCCGCGTCCCTTCCTTCGCGCCGAAGCTGGTGTACCAGAACATCCGCACTTCATGGCGGAGCAGCCAGAGCGAGCTGCCGGGGCGCGGCTTCACATGTTTTCCTTCACGTCGCTTCCGTCAGGCGCAGGAACATGTCTTCCAGCGTGGCGCCGGGCGTAGCGACACGCAATTCGTCCAGCGTCCCCTCTGCGATCAGGCGTCCATGCTGGATGATGCCGATGCGCTGCGCGAGCCGTTCGGCCACTTCCAGGATATGGGTCGTCAGGATCACCGTACCGCCCTTGGCGACATGCGACAGCAGCAAATCCTTGACCTGGCGCGCGGCGCCGGCGTCGAGCCCGGTCAGCGGCTCGTCGAGGATCAGCAGTTCCGGCGCGTGGATCAGGGCGCCGGCCAGCGCCAGCTTCTGCTTCATGCCGCGCGAAAAACCTTCGGTCAATTCGTGGGCGTGTTTTTCCAAGTCCAGCCAGGCCAGCAACTCGCGCGCGCGCGGCTCGGAGGTGCGGGCGTCGATGCCCCACAGGCCAGCGACGAATTCCAGGTATTCGGTGGGTTTCAGCTTCCCATACAGCATCGGGTCGTCCGGCAAGTACGCCATCTTGCGTTTGGCGCCCGCAGGGTCGAGGGCCAGATCGATGCCGAGCACCTCGATGCGTCCTGCATCAGGCGCGAGCAGGCCGGCGACCATGCGCAGGGTCGTCGTCTTGCCGGCGCCATTCGGGCCCAGCAGGGCATAGAACTCGCCGCGCGCAACGTTCAGGTTCAGGTTATCGACGGCCGGACGGCCGAAACTTTTGCCGAGTCCGCTCAGGGCGAGGGCCGGCGAGGGAATGGAAAAATTCGTCATCACAGCAGGGAAAACGAAGAAATGAACTGGTCGCTATGCTCGGCCTTTACCTCGTTCGCCTTGCCCATTACGATGACCTGATAAAAGCGTGTGCCGCGCGCCTCGAAATGGCCGCGCAGCTTCATCGGCTGGCCCCTGGCAGTGCCGAGCGCGTCGATATCGACGGCGGCGTTCGCGCCCGCTGCGGCCGTGCTCTCCCGCTCGACCTCGGCGCCGATGTTGCGCACCAGCGCGGTCTTCATCGCGTCCACCGCGGCCCGCGCCCCTGCCGCGTCCGGCGCCACGCCGGTGCCGACGGCAAACATCACGCCTTCGACTTCGGCGGCCGTCATCGTCATCTGCACCTGCATCCCGTTCAGGTCGACGCTGCGCGTATGCGTGGCGGGCTTGGCCGGGAACATGATGCGGTAGGGCGCATCCGGGCTGCTGTAGTCGCGCCAGTTATAGGTGGGATTGCAGCCGGCCAGGAACAGCGCCGCGGCCAGCGTCAAGGCGAGGAATGGTCGTGTTTGCATGCTCCGATGGTAGCAGGGCGCCGAGCCCCGCGCCAGCGCGGCCGCGGGCGCTTCAGCGCTCCTGCAGGCCGCGCCGGTACTGGACGGCTTCGGCCATGTGCTGTCCCCCGATCGTCGGCGACCCTGCCAGGTCGGCGATCGTACGCGCTACCTTCAATACCCGATGATAGGCACGTCCCGACCAGTGCATTAAGATCATCGCCGAACGCAGCGTACGCTCGCCCAGCGGATCGAGCGCACAATGGCATTCGATTTCGTGGGTGCTCAGGCGCTGGTTCGGCTTGCCCTGGCGCTTCAGCTGGACGGCATGCGCACGGGCGACGCGTTCGGCGATGCCGGCCGTGCTTTCGCCATCGGCGCGCTCGGCCATCGCGTCCGGCGTCATCGCCTTGACTTCGATCTGCATGTCGATGCGGTCGAGCAGGGGGCCCGAGATCCGATCGCGGTAGCGCAGCGCCGTCTCGTTCGTGCAATGGCATTTGCCTGAAGGGTGGCCCTGCCAGCCGCACGGGCAGGGATTCATCGCGGCGATCAGCTGGAAGCGCGCGGGAAAGTCGGCCTGCTGCGCCGCGCGCGAAATCGTGATGCGGCCCGACTCGAGGGGCTGGCGCAGCACCTCGAGCACCTTGCGGTCGAATTCCGGCAGCTCGTCGAGGAAGAGCACGCCGCAATGCGCCAGCGAGACTTCGCCCGGACGCGGCACGCCGCCGCCGCCCACCAGGGCCACGCCCGAGCTCGTATGGTGTGGACTGCGGAACGGCCGCACGCGCCAGCGCTCGGCCGAAAAACTGCCGTTCAGCGATTGCACGGCGGCTGCCTCCAGCGCCTCTTCGTCCGTCATCGGCGGCAGCAGGCCGGGAAAACGCGAGGCCAGCATGCTTTTGCCGGCGCCGGGCGGCCCCATCAGCAGCAGCGAATGGTTGCCCGCCGCGGCGATCTCGAGCGCGCGCTTGGCATGCTGCTGGCCCTTCACGTCGCTGAAGTCCGGATAGCACACCGGCTGCCCCGTCCGCTCGTTGCGGTAGCGTTCCAGCCGCGCGCTGCCGTCCGTTGCGGCGAAGTGGGCGCATACCTGCAGCAAGGTATCGGCAGGATAAATGGCCGCATCGAGCACCAGCGCGGCCTCGTCGGCATTGGCTCTCGGCAGGATGAAGGCGCGGCGCTTGTCGGCACTGGCGCGCCCGATGGCGAAGGTCATGGCGAGCGCACCGCGAACCGGACGCAGTTGTCCGGATAGCGACAGCTCGCCCGCGAACTCGTAGCGGTCGAGTTCCTTGGAGGGGATCTGGCCGGAGGCCGCCAGGATACCGAGCGCGATCGGCAGATCGAAGCGGCCCGATTCCTTCGGCAGGTCGGCGGGCGCCAGGTTGACGGTGATGCGCCGCGACGGCATCTCGAAGCCGACATTCTGCAAGGCGGCGCGCACCCGATCTTTTGCCTCGCGCACCTCGGCGTCGGGCAGGCCGACGATCGTCAGACCCGGCAAACCGTTGGCGAGATGGACTTCGACGCTGACGGCGGGCGCTTCCATGCCGGCGAGGGCGCGGCTACGTAGGACGGCGAGACTCATGGAACCTTGGATGAAAGTTGGACTTGCCAGATGGTGCGCCGTCGTCGCGACCGGTTGTTGAGCGCTGCCAATCGTGCGCGGGCCTCGCCGAATGCAATCCAAACGCCATAAATACGTTTCTTATCCAATAGAGATATCCGTGATTTTTGGTGAGTAATCGCCTATAAAACTCCGCGCGCATTTTCTTTTATGTCGTCTTATTGCAAATGCCAAAAGCATTTTTTATCGCTACCTGCGAATCGCCGCCAATTTGATATTGACTTCCGGAAAACCGGGCGTCATTGTTGTCAAACCAATGGGGACGAACACCCATACGGATTGGCGTAAGCCGTTTCTTTATACATATATTAGGGATATAAAAACGTGAAAGTTCTAGTTGCGCTGATGGTAAGTGCCGGCATCCTGTCGCCGGTTTTCGCTGCGAGAGCGGGCGCTCCGGCGCCGGCCCAGGCCAAGGCCGCCATCCAAAACGACCCGGCCAAAGTGACCTCGGTCGAAGGCATCACGGAATACCGCCTGGCCAATGGCCTGCGCGTGCTGCTGTTCCCGGATGCGTCCAAGCCGACGCTGACGACCAACATGATTTACATGGTCGGTTCGCGCCACGAGAATTATGGCGAAACCGGCATGGCGCACTTGCTGGAACACCTGCTGTTCAAGCCGACCGCCAATTTCGGCGTCAAGAAGGGCACCAAGAGCCCGGTCGAAATCCTGAATGGCCTGGGCGCCGATTTCAACGGCACCACCTGGTACGACCGCACCAATTACTACGCGACTTTCCCGGCGAATGAAGCGAACCTGAACACCATGCTGGCGCTGGAAGCCGACCGCATGATCAATGCCCCGATTTCGCAGGACGACCTGTGGAATACCAAGACCAACAAGGGCGAGATGACGGTCGTGCGCAACGAGTTCGAGATCGGCGAAAGCAATCCGGTGCGCGTCACGCTGCAGCGCCTGCAGGCCGTCGCCTACGACTGGCACAACTACGGCAAGTCGACCATCGGCGCGCGTTCCGACATCGAGCAGGTGAACATCCCGCGCCTGCGCGCTTTCTACAAGCAGTACTACCAGCCTGACAACGCCGTGCTGATCGTCGCCGGCCGCTTCGACGAAGCCAAGGTACTGGCCCAGGTGAACACGCTGTTCGGCAAGATTCCGAAACCGTCGCGCGTGATCCAGCCGACCTATACCCTCGAGCCTGTGCAGGACGGCGAACGCTCCGTGGTCGTGCGCCGTTCGGGCGGCACCCAGTACGTCGGCGCCGGCTACCACATCGCGCCGAGCGGCCACCCGGACGCCGCCGCGCTCCAGGTGCTCGCCCGCGTGCTGACCGACGCACCGTCCGGCCGCCTGCACAAGGCGCTGGTGGAAACCAAGCTGGCCACTGCAGTCAACGGCATGTCGGTCAGTAACCTCGAACCTGGCTACCGCATCTTCGGCGCCGTGGTGCCGAAGGATCTGCCGCTGGCGCCGGCGCAGGAGACGCTGCTGAAGGTGCTGGAAGACCTGAAGTCCAATCCTGTGACCGAAGCCGAAGTGGCGCGCGCACGCCAGGCGATTTCGAAGAACATCGAACTGGCCATGACCGACAGCGCCAGCCTGACGATCGGCCTGACCGAAGCGATGGCCGCCGGCGACTGGCGCCTGTTCTTCGTGAACCGCGACCAGGTCGAAAAGGTCGACGTCAAGGCCGTGCAGGCCGCCGCCGAGAAATACCTCAAGGCCTCGAACCGCACCCTGGGCGTGTTCGTGCCGACCGACGCCGCCGACCGCACCGACGTGCCGGGCAAGATCGACGTCGCCGCCGTCGTCAACGACTACAAGGGCCGCGCCGTCGTGGCGCAGGGCGAGGTCTTCGACCCGAGCCCGGCGAACATCGAAGCGCGCACCCAGCGCTTCAAGCTGGCCAACGGCCTGCAGGGCGCGCTGCTGCCGAAGAAAACCAAGGGCAACCTGGTCACCGCGACCATCCGCCTGCGTTTCGGTACCGAGGAAGCCCTGCGCAACAAGGCGACGACCGGCGCCTTCACGGCGGGCCTGCTCAGCTACGGCACCCAGGACAAGTCGCGCCAGCAGGTGAAGGACATGTTCGACAAGCTCAAGGCCCAGCCGCGCATCAGCGGCGGCGCCGAAGGCGTGACCGCCTCGGTCACCACGACCCGCGAGAACCTGCCCGCCGCGATGGATCTGCTGGCCGAAGTGCTGCGCAAGCCGGCCTTCGCCCCGACCGAGTTCGGCGAGTTCCAGCGCGCGAACATCAACGCGACCGAGCAGTCGATTCCGGAACCGAATCCGCAAGCGAGCGTCGCGCTCTCGCGCCTGCTCGACACCACACCGGAAGGCCACGTCAAGCATGCGATGACGCTGCAGCAGCGCCTGGCCGCGCAAAAGGCGGCCTCGGTGGAAGAGGTCAAGGCCTTCCACAGCGCCTTCTACGGCGCCGACAACGCCACCTTCGCCGCGGTCGGCGACTTCGATCCGGCCGCGCTCAAGGCGCAGGTCGAGCGCCTGTACGGCGACTGGAAAGCGCAGCAGAAGTACGTGCGTGTGCCTGCCGCCGTGAAGCCGGTCGCAGGCCAGAAGCTGGCGCTGGAAACCCCGGACAAGGCAAGCAGCCTGCTGCTCGCCGTGCACCCGGTGCCGCTGAAGGACGATGCCAAAGCCTATCCGGCGCTGGTGATGGCGAACTGGATGCTGGGCGGCGGCGCCCTGCGTTCGCGCCTGGCCGACCGCATCCGCCAGAAGGAAGGCCTGTCCTACGGCGTCGGCGCCCAGCTGAACGTGCCGACCCGCGACGCCGCCGGCTACTGGATGGCCTATGCGATGAGCGCGCCGCAGAACACGGCGAAGGTGGAAACCGTGCTGCGCGAGGAACTCGAACGCGCGGTGAAGGAGGGCTTCACCGACGCCGAACTGGCGGAAGCGAAGAAGGGCTGGCTGCAGGGCGAAGAAGTCTCGCGTACCTCGGACGAAGCGCTGGCTGGCGCCCTGTCCGAGTACCTGACGCTGGATCGCACGATGGCCTTCGACGCCGCGGTCGAAGACCAGGTGCGCAAGCTGACCGTCGCCCAGGTGAACGAAGCGATGCGCGCGTACATCAAGCCGAGCGACATCTCCTTCGTCACGGCGGGTGACTTCGCCAAGGCGGCCAAGGGCGCGAGCGGCGTGAAGTAAGCGCTGCAAAGTAGTCTTAGAAAACGCCCGGTCATCCGGGCGTTTTTTCATGTAACGCGTTTTCCACCAGAGACAAGGAAGCACGTCATGACGGTCTGGATGCCGCACCTCCTCAACATCGCAGTGCATGTGGGCGCAGGCATCGCCGCAATGGCGCTCAGCCTGTTCGTGCTGGCGTCAAACAAGGAAACGCCGCAGCATCGGCGCCGCGGCCGCCTGTTCGTGGCGCTGACCTTCGTGGTCTGCGCCACCGGCGCCATCGGCAACCTGTTCTTCCGCTTCATGCCGCTGTTCGCGGTGCTGACCGTGCTGGTGAGCTATCAGCTGGCCAGCGGCTGGCATGTGATCCATACGAAAGCGGCCGGGCCGAACCGGGTCGACGCCCTGTTGACCGCCGCTGCCGCGGCATGGGCGCTGTACCTGATCCCGGTACTGTTCAACGAGGGGATGGGAAGCTCGGGTGTGAGCGTCATCTACGCCTCGCTGGGCGGGCTGTTCGTCCTGCTCGCCTACGACACCGCGCGCTGGTGCTTTCCACGGCGCTGGCATGCAGCGCTGTGGCGCTACGAACATATCTATAAGCTGGTGTCGGCGCTGTTCGGGATGCTGTCGGCGGCCAGCGGCAACCTGATCCGGATCGGCCAACCCTGGTCGCAGCTGCTGCCGTCGGTACTGGGCGCGCTGGCGATCCTGTGGTTCTTCCGGCGCGTGCGCCGCCCGGCGCCCGCCGCGGCCTGACGCTTACGCCGCGCTCTGCAGCAGGCGCTCGGCCAGCTTCAGCAGCGGAATCACGACCAGCACGGAACACAGCACCGTGCCGGCGGTGATGTTCAGGCCGTTCAGCCAGCCACCCTGCTTGCCCTCGTCCGTCAGCGCGCGCGTGCTGAAGTACCAGGCGCCGAGGGCGACAAAGGGCAGCGTGATGCTGGCCAGGGCCAGCGGGAAGGGCAAAGAAGGCAGGAACAGGGGCGCCCATGCGGTCAGCGCCCAGGTCGCCAGCACGAGCAGGATGCCGAAGCCGAAGCAGTGATTCCACTCGACGGTCGTGCGGCTCAGCACCCGCGCCGCCAGGCGGACGGCCAGGGTGGTCACGAGCAGCAAGGGCGGGATGGCAAGGGGTGACGGCGACATGGAATGGCCTCCTGAATGAGGCGGCCATCTTCCCACGAAATTATCAAGAACGCAACGTCATGCCTGGGTGCCGAGGGCCGGTTCCGCCAGCGCTAGCAGGTGGGTGCGCACGTCGCCCGGCCACTCGGCCACCAGGCTTTGAAAGCGCTCGCCATCGCCCGCGAACAGCGCGCGCGAGGCCTCCTCGAAACCCGGCGCATCGCCCATCAGCTCGTGCATGAAGCGGTAGGCGGCATCGCGCGCTTCGCGCATGGTGTCGGCATCGCGGGCATCGCGCGAAGCGTGTTCGACCAGCTTGCGCAAGGCGACCGAGGCGCCGCCCGGCTGCTTCGCCAGCCAGTCCCAGTGGCGCGGCAACAGCGTCACTTCGCGCGGCACCACGCCCAGCTTCGGGCGGCCGGCGCTGCGTAGCGGCGCGCGCGGAATGCGCTGAAAAACTTCCTCTTCGGTACCCGTAAAATTGATCTCGACGGGGCGGCTGGTGGCGGCATCGAGCAGCGCGATCGAGCGCTCGGTGCCGCGGTCGATGGCCGCCTTAACGGCGCGCACGACCTCGATCAGTTCGCCCTGGGCCAGCAACTCGGTTCCGGCAAAGGCGATGCAATGACTCGGCAGCATGGAATACTCCTGAAAGGGCGCAGCCGGACTGGCGCGCATGCGGAGATATTACCCGGATAAAAATGCGAGTGCAATAATACCCGGATAAAAATATGCCGGGTGTCGGTTCGGCGCCACGCCGACGGGACTAGCGATCCAGCATGGCGGCGGCTTTATCCGTGACGTCGAGCTGCGGCCGGTGCCAGACCGTGCGCGTCAGCACCACGTCGACGCCCTGCTGGGCGGGCAGCCGGGTGATGATGTCGTGGATGCGCTCGGCCAGCGCCGCGCGTTCGGCGGCCGTGCGTTCGTCGAAGTCGTCGCGGATGCGCTCCTGGGCGCGCCGCACGCTGCGTTCGAGTTCGCCCACCGCGCGCGAACGCGCCAGCTGCTCGCGGTCGTCGAGATGGGGAGCGTCCTGCGCCAGCTTGTCCGACATCTCGCGCAGCTGGCGCAGCTGGGCCTGGATTTGCTGGCGCCGCGGCGCGAATTCGGCCTCGATGGCGGCGGCCACTGCGCGTGCGCGCTTCGAATCCACAAGCAGGCGCTCGACATTGACCACGACGATCCGCGCACCAGGGGGAGCCGCATTGTTCTGGGCGCCGGCCGGGCCGCAGACTGCCAGGCCTAGCGCGAAGCAGGCCGCGGCCGCGTGTTTCAGGTGCTGCTTCAATCGAACCTCCCATCGCCGGCTTGCTGCTCAAACGCCTTCATTGTGCTTCCTTTATCCGTATCGCCGACCCAGAGCAGGGCCGAGGCATCGTCCGCGCTTTTCACCGCCAGCGCCCCGCACGCGCGCGCCGCCTCGTAGCTACGCAGCTCGTCCATCAGGGCGGCCAGGCCGCGGCTGCGGCAAGCCTGCGCCAACCCTTCCATTGTATAGAGTCCGTAGGGATCGACCAGCCGATAAAAACCGTCGGTCATCGCCAGCACGGCGGCGTCCGGCGGCAGGCGCAGCGTATATGTGCGCGCCTGGAACTCGCCGCGGGGCGCCAGGCACAGTACGTCCGGCGCGGGCGCGCCGTGCTGGGCTTCGCGCCGGGCGCGCAGCATCGGCAGCAGGCGCGCGCGGCGCGCGGCCGGATCGTCGATGTCCGCCAGGCCGAGAGCGTCGATGGCTGCGCGCAGCACCGCTTCGTGCGGATTCACGTAAGGGTCGAGGTCGCGCACGGCGCCGTCAGGGCCATGGACGAAAGCCTTGCAGTCGCCCAGGCAGTACATCGACAGCGCGAGGTGATCGGGCAGGCGCCGGATGCGGAGCCAGGTGAGGGCGGCCAGCGGGTAGGCGTACAAGGGCACCGCCGCAGCGCCGGCCTGCGCTTGCCAGGCGGTGCGCACCGCATCGATCGCCTGGCGCACCGCGCAGCCCTGTGTGGCGTTGAGGGCAAGCGCCGGCGCCAGCGCGGCGGCGAAGGCCTGCACGAACCAGGCGACGTCGCCCTGGCGCGGGTCGACATAGTTCGCGTCGGCGACCGAGGTCGCACCGTCGAGCACCACGAGGTCGGTCGCGTCGTCGTGTTCGAATACGGCGATCAGGTCTTCGTTGATGGCATTGCCGGGGGCGCAGGAAATCTGTTCGGTGGTCATGCGGGTCACTCAATACGGCGGATTTCCGATGGTATCACCGCACCGGCCCGCCGCAAGAACAACTCAGCCGCATTCCCCAACATATTGGCAGTTGTCGCAGCGCGTGCAGCCGCCTTGCTTGCGCAGCGCGCGGGCGCCGCATTCCGGGCACTTGGCGCCCGTGGCCGGCGGCGCCGCGCTGCCAGGCATGGCCGCGGCGTCGCCATGCGCCGGGGCGTCCGCGCCGCCGCGTGCGGCCAGCTGGCGCGCCAGCTGCGCCACCGGCACGCCATTGCCCTGGCTGTCGAGGAAGCCGCGCTTGATCAGGATCCGCTGCAGCATGAAGCCCACCGCCGCCGCTTCCGAATCGTGGAACACCGGCACCCGGGTGCCGTCCTCGCGCGTGAGGAAGCCGCAGCGCACCGGCCCCTTTTCCCAGACCACGTCGCGCATGTCGGCCAGGGCCTTCGCGATCGGCCCGCCGGCACGCGCCAGCATCGACAGCAGGCGCATCGAGGACGTGATCCACTGCTGGCCGTCGCTGCGCTGGTTGGCCGGCATGAAGAATTCGAAGGGGCGCTCGATGACGACGGGTACGCCGTCGACCAGCCCCTCGACCTGGATGAAACTCACCGTCAGGTACAGGGTCTTGCGGCCTTCCTGGGTGGCGTACTCGATCTTCGAGGTGACGGAATCGAGTTCGCCCAGCGGGCGTCCCTCGAAGCGCTGGCGCAGCGGATCCTCGTCAGGACAGGCCGCGCTGGCGCTGGTCTCGGCCTGCGGCGCGCTGGTGGCCAGTACGCTGCCCAGCACCGTATTCGGCCGGTAGGTCGCCAGGCCCTTGAGGCCGGCGCGCCAGGCTTCCAGGTACAGGCCGCGGAAATCGGCGTAGGGATAGTCGGCCGGAACGTTCACCGTCTTCGAGATCGCCGTATCGACGAAGGGCTGCACCGCCTCCAGCATGCGCAGGTGGTCGTCGGCGCTCATCTGCAGGGCGGTCACGAAAGGCGGCGGCAGCGGGCCGTCCGCCGTGGCTTCGGGATGCAGGCGCCGGTACAGGCGCCAGGCATGGTCTTCGACCTCGTAGGCGCGCATCGTATCGTCGGGCATGCGCTTCTTGCGCTGGTACGTCCACGAATAAGCGGGCTCGATGCCGTTCGAAGCATTGTCGGCAAAGGCCAGCGCGATGGTGCCGGTCGGCGCGATGGAGAGCAGGTGCGAGTTGCGGATGCCGTGGGTGCGGATCGTTTCGCGCAGCGCCTGCGGCAGGCGCGAAACGAACGCGCCCTGCAGGTAGCGCTCGGCGTCGAACAGGGGAAAGGCGCCTTTTTCGCGCGCCAGTTCGCATGATGCCGCATAGGCCGCGTCGCGCAGGTTCTCCGCGATGCGCGCGGCCAGCGCCCGCCCTTCGGGCGCATCGTAGCGCAGGCCCAGCATCACCAGGGCGCTGCCCAGGCCGAGAAAACCCAGGCCGATGCGGCGCTTGGCGCGCGCTTCCTGCGCCTGCTGCGGCAGCGGCCATTCGGTGGCATCGAGCACCAGGTCGAGCATGCGCACGGCGATCGTCGCCACCTCGCGCATGCGTTCGACGTCGAAGCGCGCCCGATCGGTAAAAGGCTGGTCGACGAAGCAGGTGAGGTTGAGGGAACCGAGGTCGCAGCAGCCGTAGGCGGGCAGGGGCTGCTCTCCGCACGGATTGGTCGCGCGGAGCCGCTCGCAATACCAGAGGTTGTTCTCGCCGTTCATGCGGTCGACGAACAGCACGCCCGGCTCGGCATGGTCGTAGGTCGAGGCCATGATGCTATCCCACAGCGCGCGGGCGCGCACCTCGCGCCAGACCCAGAGGCCGTCCTCCCGTTGATGCGCGCCGGCGGCGACCAGATCCTCGTTCGGCTCGGCGCGGTGCACGAGCGGGAAAGTCGCGTCGGCCTCCAGCGCATGCATGAAGGCGTCGCTCACGCCCACAGAGATATTGAAGTTGGAGAGCGCGCCGCGATCCTTGGCGGCGATGAAGCGTTCGATGTCGGGATGGTCGATGTGCAGCACGCCCATCTGGGCGCCGCGGCGGGCGCCGGCCGATTCGACGGTGCGGCAGGAGGCGTCGAACAGTTCCATGTACGACACCGGGCCCGATGCGCGCGACCGGGTGCCGCGCACGAGGGCGCCGAAGGGGCGGATGGCGCTAAAGTCGTAGCCGACGCCGCCGCCGCGGCGCATGGTCTCGGCGGCTTCGGCCAGGGCCGTGTAGATGCCGGGCAGGCCATCGTCGACGCCGGTGACGGAGTCGCCGACCGGCTGGACGAAACAGTTGATGAGGGTGGCTTTCAGATCGAGGCCGGCGGCGGAGTTGATGCGCCCGCCGGGGACGAAGCCGTGCTCCATCGCCCACAGGAAGCGGGCGGCCAATTCGCCGCGTACGTCCGGCGCCTCGTGCGCGGCGAGGGCCTGCGCGACGCGCCGGCGCACGTCGGCGATGGAGGTTTCATCGCCTTTCGCGTACTTCTCGCGCAGCACGTCGATCGAGACCTCTTGCGGAGGCAGAGTCGTGTCAAGCGATTGATCTTTTGCATTCATGGCGCCCTCGCGTCTAGCACAACCCCCATGGCGGCGTTGCATTCGTCTCGCCGTACTAGCGTACTGTCTTCGACGATGCGCCTTGCCCTGGAGGCCGTGCTAGACGCTCGTTGGTGAGTACAGCATGCGCCGGGAGCGCGGTTACAGCTTCGGAGCCGTCTCCGTCAGCCGCGCTTCCAGCTCGGCCACGCGCAGCTCGAGCGCTTCGAGCTTCGCGCGCGTTTTTGCCAGCACCTGGGCCTGGATGTCGAATTCTTCACGGGTCACCAGGTCGAGCTTGGAAAAGCCCTGGGTCATCATTGCCTTGACGTTGCGCTCGATGTCCTTGGCGGGCGAGCTTTCCATCGCCTGGTTGATCTTGCCTTGCAAGTCGTTGAAGAAGTTATTCATGTGGATCGATCCTGGTCGACGAGGCGGCGCACCACGGTGGTGCGCGGCGACCTCGATTAGTGCGTGGCAGCGCGTTCATCATCTGGCGCGCACGAATTTGTGGTGATTAGCACCGAAATTGGGGCAGGAGCGCAAGAAATCAAGCACATGGCATGCCCCGATGGGTTGGCACGCATTCTGCTACAGGATGGATAAAGCTGCAACTCAGGCACCGGAGACATCACATCCATCCACATCCAGGGGAATCGTCATGAAGAGCAAATTAGCAGGCAGTGCGGCACTCGCGCTGGCAATGATGGGCAGCGCAGGGGCGCAAGAGACGGCCGCCGAACATACGGTCGCCTGGAACGCGGCGCTCACCAGCGAATACCGCTACCGCGGCCTGTCGCAGACCCGCTTCGATCCGGCATTGCAGGGCGGCGTCGACTACACCCACGCCCCGAGCGGCCTGTATGTCGGCACCTGGCTCTCCACCATCAAGTGGACGAAAGACCTGGGCGGCGACGGCGACGTCGAAGTCGACTTCTATGCCGGCAAGCGCGGCCAGATCACCGAGGCGATCAGCTACGACGTCGGCGGCCTGTACTACTGGTACCCGTCGAACGACCTCAACCCGAACGCGAATACCTTCGAGCTCTACGGCCAGGTCGGCTTCGGCCCGGCCTACCTGAAGTATTCGCATTCGACCACGAACCTGTTCGGTACGACCGACAGCAAGCAGAGCGGCTACCTGGATCTGGGCGCGAACGTCCCGATTACCGCCATCGAAGGCCTGGTGCTGAACCTGCACGTCGGGCGCCAGCGCGTGAAGAACAACGGGGCACTGTCCTATACCGACTACAAGGTCGGCCTGACCAAGGATCTGGGTTTTGCCAGCGTCTCGCTGGCCTGGGTCAAGGCCAACACGGAAAGCTATCTCAGCCCGCAGGGCCGCAACCTGGGCAAGTCGGCCGCGGTGGTCTCCGTCTCAAAAACTTTCTGAAAGAGGCAATGCGATGAAACTGATTACCGCCATTATCAAGCCCTTCAAGCTCGACGAGGTGCGCGAGGCGCTGTCGGAAATTAACGTGCAGGGCATGACGGTCACCGAAGTGAAGGGCTTCGGCCGCCAGAAGGGCCATACCGAGCTCTACCGCGGCGCCGAGTACGTGGTCGACTTCCTCCCGAAGATCCGGATCGAAGCGGCCGTCGACGACCTGATCGTCGACCAGGTCATCGACGCCATCCAGGGCGCCGCCCGCACCGGCAAGATCGGCGACGGCAAGATCTTCGTGTCCGACCTCGGCCAGGTCATCCGTATCCGTACCGGCGAGACCGGCAACGACGCACTGTAAGGGGATTTCCAATGAAAGCAATCGTCTCTAAAATCCTCGCCGCCGCGCTGGCGTTGGGCGTGGCCTTGCCGGCCCTGGCCGCCCCATCCATCAACAAGGGCGATACCGCCTGGATGTTCACCGCGACCCTGCTCGTGATCATGATGTCGATCCCGGGCCTGGCCCTGTTCTACGGCGGCCTGGTGCGCGCGAAGAACATGCTGTCGGTGCTGCTGCAGATCTTCATGATCTTCTCGCTGATCATCGTGCTCTGGTGCCTGTACGGCTATTCACTGGCCTTTACGCCGGGTAATCCCTTCATCGGCGGCTTCGACCGCGCCTTCCTGAACGGTATCTACGATCCAGCCGCGGGCATGTTCAGCATGGCTGCGACCTTCAGCAAGGAGACGATGATTCCCGAGTTTATCTTCGTCGCCTTCCAGGGCACCTTCGCCGCCATCACCTGCGGCCTGATCGTCGGCGCCTTCGCCGAGCGTGCGCGCTTTTCGGCGGTGATGCTGTTCATCGTCCTGTGGTTCACCTTCGGCTACCTGCCGATCGCGCACATGGTCTGGTTCTGGGCCGGCCCGGACGCGATCACCGACGCGACCACGCTGGCCGCCGTCACCGACGCCGCCGGCTGGCTGTGGCAGAAGGGCGCGCTCGACTTCGCCGGCGGCACCGTGGTACACATCAACGCCGCCGTGGCCGGCCTGGTCGGCGCCTATGTGATCGGCAAGCGCGTCGGCTACGGCCGCGAATCGATGGCGCCGCACTCGATGACCATGACCATGATCGGCGCCTCGCTGCTGTGGGTGGGCTGGTTCGGCTTCAATGCCGGTTCGGCGCTGGAAGCGGGCGACATCGCCGCGCTCGCCTTCATCAACACGCTGCTGGCGACCGCCGCCGCCACCGTCGCCTGGACGCTGGGCGAATGGCTGACCAAGGGCAAGCCGTCGATGCTGGGCGCGGCATCGGGCGCCGTCTCGGGCCTGGTGGCAATCACCCCGGCTTGCGGTTTCGTTGGCCCGATGGGCGCGCTGGTGATCGGCCTGGTGGGCGGCCTGGTCTGCCTGTGGGGTGTGAACGGCCTGAAACGCATGCTGCGGGTCGACGATTCGCTCGACGTGTTCGGTGTGCACGGTGTCGGCGGCATCGTCGGCGCCTTGCTGACCGGCGTGTTCGCCTCACCGCAACTGGGCGGGCAGGGCGTCTGGGATTATGTCGCCAACAAGGCCTCACCCGACTATTCGATCGGGCACCAGGTCTGGGTGCAGGTACAGGCGGTGGGCGTGACCATCGTCTGGTCGGCCGTGATCGCCTTTGTCGCCTTCAAGCTCGTGGATATCGTCATCGGGCTGCGCGTGCCGGAAGAGCAGGAGCGCGAGGGCCTGGATATTACCAGCCACGGCGAATCGGCGTACCATTCGTAACAACCGCGACCCTGACAGCATAAAGGCGCCCTGCGGGGCGCCTTTTGTTTTTTAGCTGCGGTGCAACATGAAGCTTTAAAATAGTGATAACTGCCCCATATGAGGGCATTCATTGCCAAGAAGCCCGCTTTGAAGCTCCACTTTGAAGCCTAATAAGGACGCCCACTTTCATGGTTCCGCACCTCGCTACCGCCCTGACCGGCCCGCTGCTCGATTTAGAAAAAAAGATCCTCGACGCCACCCCAGCCATCGAGCGCTGGTTCCGCCTCGAGTGGCAGGAGCACACGCCGCCGTTCTACTGCTCGGTCGACCTGCGCAATGCCGGCTATAAACTGGCGCCGGTCGACACCAACCTGTTCCCGGGCGGTTTCAACAACCTCGCCAGCGAGATGCTGCCCTTGACGGTGCAGGCGGCGATGGCGGCGATCGACAAGTATTGTCCGGACGCGCGCAACCTGCTCCTGATCCCGGAAACCCATACGCGCAATCCGCATTACCTGTCCAACGTGGCGCGCCTGATGCAGATCTTCCGCCAGACCGGCCTGCACGTGCGCCTGGGTTCGCTCTCGCCCGAGGTCACCCAGCCGACCCCGCTGGCGCTGCCGGACGGGAACATGCTGGTGGTGGAGCCGCTGGTGCGCTCGCCCAATGGACGCCGCCTGGGCCTGGCCGACTTCGATCCCTGCACCATCCTGCTCAACAACGACCTGTCGAGCGGCATCCCCTCGATCCTGGAAAACATCCACGAGCAGTCGCTGCTGCCGCCGGTGCACGCCGGCTGGGCGCTGCGCCGCAAGAGCAATCACCTGAAGGCATTCGACGAAGTCGCCAAGAAATTCGGCAAGCTGATCGACATCGATCCGTGGCTGGTCAATCCGCTGCACGCGAAAGTCGGCGAGGTCGACCTCGAGCATGACCAGGGCACCGAGGCGCTGGCCGATGCCGTGTCCTCGCTGCTCTCGAAGGTCAAGAAGAAGTACAAGGAATACGGCATGAAGGAGCAAAAACCCTTCGTGATCGTGAAGCCCGACGCCGGCACCTACGGCATGGGCGTGATGACGGTGAAGGACGCGAGCGAAGTGCGCGACCTCTCGCTCAAGCAGCGCGCGAAAATGTCGGTCATCAAGGACGGCGTCGCCGTCACCGACCTGATCGTGCAGGAAGGCGTGCCGACCTTCGAGAAGATCGACGACGCCGTGGCAGAGCCGGTGGTCTACATGATCGACCGCTACGTGGTCGGCGGCTTCTACCGCGTGCACGCCGAGCGCGGCATCGACCAGAACCTGAATGCGCCGGGCTCGCAATATGTGCCGCTGGCCTTCGCCCAGCAGCATGCGGTGCCGGATCTGAAGGCCAAGCCGGGCACGGCGGCGCCGAACCGGTTCTACGTGTACGGCGTGGTGGCGCGCCTGGGGCTGCTGGCGGCTTCGTTGGAGATGGAGCGGACGGATCCGAATCCGGAGGTGTATTGATGTAGGGGTGAGCGAGGCCAATGGCCTCGCTCACCCCTGCCTTGTTCACCGCTCCTTCTGCACCATGTACATGAAATGCGACCGCAGCGGCGGCGCCAGGCCGGCCAGGGTTTCGGTGACCAGGGCCGGCAAGGCGGCCAGGGCGCGGCCGACGGGCGGGGCGAGCAGCAGGGTCTGGTATTGCTGGCGGTGGCCCGGCCAATAGCTGTCGAGCTCGGCGCGCGTGACCTTGCGCACGTGAGGATTGCGCGGGTTGTTGTAGCGGAAGTCGAACACGAGGCACCAGCCGCCCGGTTTCAGCACGCGCCACATGTCGGCCGCGAGGCGCTGGCGGATGTCCGGATCGAGAATCGATGAGATCACCGTCTGGGCGCTGACGAGATCGGCGCTGGCGGCAGGCAGGACGCTCAGGGCGCCGCAATGCCAGTGCACCTCGGACGCCGTACGCGGGCGCGCCAGCTCGAGCCGATCCTGCTGGAGTTCGGTGCCGGTAAGGTTGGCGGGCGTAGCGCCCCAGTCGATCAGCTGGCGCAGGAAACCGCCCGTGCCGCAGCCGACGTCGACGACGCGCAGCTTGCCGAGGTCGGTGCCGACGGTATTGGCGAGCAGGCGCGACAGCACGCGGGTGCGCATGGCTTGCTGGTACACGACGTCGGGCCGGTGCCACGCATAGCGGGCGAGGGCGGCGCCCCCATGCCAGCCCCGATATACGTTGGCGATGCGATCCTGTTCTGCCTGGTGGTCTAGTTGAGCGTCCATTCATGCATCGTCGCGCAGACAATCGCATCCCGGTTTGCGCGCGCTCACGCGTTCCGGCGATCATCCGCAATTTGCTCATCAGCATCATATGCTCGTAGGAATCATTCGGCCGGGGCCGCCGTCCGCGCGCATTCGGGATTCCGGCTAAAATCGAGGGCATTACCCCGACAGGATCCCCCATGAAAATCGCCTTCCTCGCCGATCCGCTGGCCAACTTCAAGATCTACAAGGACTCGACCTTCGCGATGATGCGCGAGGCGGCGCGGCGCGGCCACGAAGTCTATGCCTTCGAGCAGCGCGACATGGCGCTCGAGGGAGGCGTGGTCAGCGCCGAGGTGGCGCGCATCCACCTCACCGGCGAGCAGGATCCCTGGTACCGGGCCGACGATGCCGTCGATACGCGCTTGTCCGCATTCGACGCCATCATCGAGCGCAAGGATCCGCCCTTCGACATGGAATATGTCTACGGCACCTATCTGCTGGAGCTGGCGGAAAAGCAGGGCGCGCGCGTCTTCAACAAGCCGTCCGCGATTCGCGACCACAACGAAAAGCTGGCCATCGGCCAGTTCAGCCAGTTTACGTCGCCGACCCTGGTCACTTCCTCGGAAAAGCGCCTGCGCGCCTTCCACGCAAGCCACGGCGACGTGATCTTCAAGCCGCTCGACGGCATGGGCGGCACTGGCATCTTCCGCGTCAAAGCGGACGCGATGAACCTGGGCGCCATCATCGAGACGCTGAGCGACAACGGCAAACGCACCATCATGGTGCAAAAATACATCCCTGAGATCGTGAAGGGCGACAAGCGCATCCTGGTCATCGGCGGCAAGCCGGTACCCTTCGCGCTGGCGCGCATTCCGCAGGGCAGCGAGGTACGCGGCAACCTGGCGGCCGGCGGCATCGGCGTGGCCCAGCCCATCACCGAGCGCGACCGCGAGATCGCCGAGGCGCTGGGCCCACTACTGGCCGAGCGTGGCCTGTTACTGGTAGGATTGGACGTGATCGGCGATTTCCTGACCGAGGTGAATGTCACCAGCCCGACTTGCTTCCAGGAGATCACCGACCAGACCGGCTTCGACGTCGCGGCGATGTTCATCGACGCCATTGAGTTGGCAACTAAGTCGGCAACAGGAAAATGACATGGTAGGTATTTTGCTCCTGACCCACGCACCGCTGGGCCAGGCATTCATCGCGGCGGTGGCCCACGTGTTTCGCGGGCCGACCGAGCGTTTCGAGGCGATCGACGTGGCCGCCGACGAGGACACGCACGCCGTCAACGTCCGCGCGCGCGAAGCGATCGCACGCCTGGACGAAGGCGACGGCGTGCTGGTGATCACCGACATAAAGGGCGGCACGCCGGCCAATTGCTGCAATTCGCTGGCGATCGATGGCCACGTCGAAGTCATCGCCGGCATCAGCCTGCCGATGCTGCTGCGTGCGATCACCTACCGTCGTGACACGCTCGACGTGGTGGTGGAAATGGCGCTGGCGGGTGCCCAGAATGGCGCAGTACGCGTGGATAACCGCATCCGCGTAGGATAAACCGGGTTACAGGGGCGGACGGGTGCCGCAGTTCTGACGATTGAAAAGACAACGAGAACATGATTCAACAAGAACTTGAGATTATCAACAAACTGGGCCTGCATGCCCGCGCATCCGCCAAATTCACGCAGCTCGCCGCGAAGTACAAAAGCGAAGTCTGGCTCACCCGCAATGGCCGTCGCATCAACGCCAAGTCGATCATGGGCGTGATGATGCTGGCCGCCGGCAAGGGCGCGAAAGTCACGCTGGAAGCCGACGGCGCCGACGAAGCCGACGCCATCACGGCCCTGTCCGCGCTGGTCAACGACAAGTTCGGCGAAGGCGAGTAATGCCGGAATCGGGCCGCTACCGTTCGGGATCCTCGATGGCCTCGTTCACGCTCCATGGCATTCCCGTCTCGCGCGGGATCGCCATCGGACGCGCGCACCTGCTCACGCCCGCCGCGCTCGACGTCAAGCATTACCTGGTCTCGGTAGAGCAGGTCGAAGCCGAGGTCAAGCGCCTGCAGGATGCGATCGCCGAAGTGCACCGCAACCTGCAGGAGCTGTGGACGGATCTGCCGAAGGACGCGCCGACCGAACTGGGCGCCTTCATCGACGTCCACGCCCTGATCCTGTCCGACCCGATGATTTCGGAAGCGCCGCTCGACATCATCCGCGCGCGCCACTACAACGCCGAATGGGCGCTGGTGACGCAGATCGACGAATTATCAAGCCAGTTCGACGAGATCGAAGACCCCTACCTGCGCGAGCGCAAGCACGACATCCAGCAGGTCGCCGAGCGCGTCCTGAAAGTCCTGATGGGCACCGCGCTGTCGGTGCCTCCGGTGCTCAGCAGCGAAGACGGCTACGCACCGCAGATGGTCGTCGTCGCCCACGACATCTCGCCGGCCGACATGCTGGCCTTCCGCGACCGCGGCGGCGAGTCGCGCTCCTTCATCGGTTTCGTCACCGACGTCGGGGGCCAGAACTCGCACACCGCGATCGTCGCGCGCTCGCTCGACATTCCGGCGGCCGTCGGCATGAGCCAGGCTTCGCGCCTGATCGAGCAGGACGACTGGGTGATCGTCGACGGCGACGCCGGCGTCGTCATCTGCAATCCGAGCCCACTGGTGCTGGAACAGTACCGCGCGCGCCAGGCTGCGCTCACGAAAGCCCGCAAGCGCCTGCTCAAGCTGAAGAAGACGCCGGCCGTGACGAAAGACGGCACCGCGATCAAGCTGATGGCGAACATCGAGCTGCCCGACGATTGCCCGCACGCGCTGGATGCCGGCGCGACCGGCATCGGCCTGTTCCGCTCGGAGTTCCTGTTCATGGGCCGCGGCGCGCCGGGTCTGACGATCCCCGACGAGGACGAACAGTTCGAACAGTACCGGCGTGCCGTGGTGGCGATGAAGGGCCGTCCGGTGACGATCCGCACGCTCGACGTCGGGGCCGACAAGCCGCTCGACCCGACCGAGCACACGGCTTTGAATCCCGCGCTGGGCCTGCGCGCGATCCGCTACTGCCTGGCCGAGCCGCAGCTGTTCCTGACCCAGCTGCGCGCCATCCTGCGCGCCTCCTGCTTCGGCAAGGTGCGCATCCTGTTCCCGATGCTGGCGCATGCCTTCGAGATCGACCAGACCCTGAACATCCTCGAGCAGGCCAAGGCCCAGCTGCGCGAACAGAATATAAAATTCGACGAAGCGGTCGAGGTGGGCGCCATGATCGAGATCCCGGCCGCCGCGCTGGCGCTGCCGATGTTCGTGCGGCGCATGAACTTCCTCTCGATCGGCACCAACGACCTGATTCAATACACGCTGGCGATCGACCGCGTCGACTATGAAGTGGCGCACCTGTACGATCCGCTCCATCCGGCCATCCTGCAGCTGATCGGCATGACGATCGCCGCCGGCCAGAAAGCCGGCATCGACGTCGCCGTCTGCGGCGAGATGGCGGGCGACATCAAGCTCACGCGCTTATTGTTGGGCATGGGCCTGCGCGAGTTCTCGATGCACCCGGCCCAGCTGCTGGCGGTGAAGCAGGAAATCCTGAACGCCGACCTGGCGCAGATCGCCCCGCGAATGCGGCGCATCATGCGCTCGATGGAGCCGTCCGAAATCCTCGAAGCGGTCGAACAGCTCCAGCTCACGTAATTCACGTTTTTAGACATACACAAGGGGGCCAGATGCAAAAGCGGCCGCCAAGCACATCAACAAGAAAGTCTCATGGGATCCATCGGAACCGTTTCTCCATCCGCGATGCATTTCGCCGAGCCCCTGCTGCTGCAAAGCGGCGCCCAGCTCGGCGGCTACACGCTGATGTATGAAACCTACGGCACACTCAACGCGGAGCGCTCGAACGCGGTGCTGATCTGCCACGCACTGAACGCCTCGCACCATGTCGCCGGCACCTATGCCGACGCGCCGAAAAACCTCGGCTGGTGGGACAACATGGTCGGGCCGGGCAAGCCGGTCGACACCGACCGGTTCTTCGTCATCGGCGTGAACAACCTCGGTTCCTGCTTCGGCTCGACCGGCCCGATGCACACCAATCCGGCCACCGGCAAGCCTTATGGCGCGGCCTTTCCACTGCTAACGGTGGAAGACTGGGTCAGCGCCCAGGCGCGCCTGGCCGACCGCCTCGGCATCGCGCAGTTCGCCGCCGTGATGGGCGGCTCGCTCGGCGGCATGCAGGCGCTCTCGTGGAGCATCAAGTTCCCCGAGCGCCTGCGTCACTGCATCGTGATTGCCTCCACGCCGAAGCTCTCGGCCCAGAACATCGCCTTCAACGACGTCGCGCGCCAGGCGATTCTGACCGACCCGGACTACCACGGCGGCGATTTCTACGAACACGGCGTGGTGCCGAAGAACGGGCTGAAGGTGGCGCGCATGGTCGGCCACATCACCTATCTGTCGAACGACGACATGGCGGAAAAATTCGGCCGCAAGCTGCGCAATGCCGCCGAGACCAACGACTACAAATTCGACTTCGGCATCGACTTCGAGATCGAGTCCTACCTGCGCTACCAGGGCGATAAATTCTCTGAATACTTCGACGCGAACACCTATCTCCTGATCACCAAGGCGCTCGATTATTTCGACCCGGCGCGTGAGCACGGCGGCGATCTCACAAAGGCGCTGGCGACCACACGTGCCCAGTTCCTGATCGCCTCTTTTACGACCGACTGGCGCTTCTCGCCCGAGCGCAGCCGCGAGATCGTGGAAGCCCTGATTTCGAACCGGCGCCGGGTGACCTACGCCGAGATCGACGCGCCGCACGGCCACGACGCCTTCCTGCTGGAAGACGCGCGCTACATGGGCGTGGTGCGCGCCTACTACGACCGGATTGCGGACGAATTGGCACAAACGCTGGCAGGGGAGGCGGCATGAAATTCGAAGACCTGACCACACTGCGTCCCGATCTCGCCTTCATCGCACACTGGGTGGGCGACGGCGCCCACGTGCTCGACGTCGGCTGCGGCGACGGCGCCATGCTGCGCTACCTTGAAAAGGGCAAGCGCTGCACCGGCTACGGCATCGAGATCGCCGACGACAAGGTGCTGGAAAGCACGCGTCGCGGCATCAACGTCATCCAGCACGACATGGAAGAGGGCCTCGGCCTGTTCGGCGACAATTCCTTCGACACGGTGCTGTGCCTGTCCTCGCTGCAGATGATGCAGCACGTCGAGAAGCTGTTGCGCGACATCGTGCGGGTGGGGAGCGAAGCCATCGTCTCCTTCCCGAACTTCGCCTATTGGCCGCACCGGGTCGCGCTCTTGAAGGGCCGCATGCCGGTCTCGCGCTCGCTGCCTTACCAGTGGTACGACACGCCCAACGTGCGCTGCGCAACCATTTACGACTTCAAGGAGCTGGCGGAAGAGTGCGGGCTCGAGGTGCTCGAATACGTGGCGCTGGCCGACGGCAAGCCGGTGACCTTCCTGCCGAACCTGCGCGGGAGCCTGGCGGTGTTCAGGCTGAGGAAGAAGACGAAGCGCGGCTGAGCTGGAAAAGGGCGAACGCGTGGACGGGGAACCCGTCCACCCTACAGTCCATGCTGTACGGTGGACGGCTTTGCCGTCCACGCGTCCGACGACAATTTGAACAAGCGCGCACCTGCTTATCGTGCGTACCCATCCGCCCTTTTCTGCGACGATACTGTTGACAAAAACAGCACACTGGCCACTGACATGAACAAACTCAAACACCTCGCCGCCGCCATCGCCATGCTCGCCAGCCTCGGCACGGCCCACGCCCAGAAGGAACAGGTCGTCCAGGACGGCATCGCCGTCAAGCCGCTTTCGCGCGTGCGGGTGATCGTTCCCGAAGAGCAGCTCAACCAGCAAGCGGCCCAGCAGTACCAGGCGATGATGTCGGAAGCGCAGCAGAAGGGCGCGCTGGTGCCCGCGACCCATCCGGAAGTCAAGCGCCTGCGCGGCGTCGCCCAGCGCATCATCCCGCACACGCCGCGCTGGAACGCGTCGGCGAAGGGTTGGCAGTGGCAGGTCAACCTGTTCGACCAGCCGCAGGTGAACGCCTTCTGCATGCCGGGCGGCCGCATCGGCTTCTTCACCGGCATCATCAACCAGTTGAAACTGACCGACGACGAAATGGCCGCGATCATGGGCCACGAAATCGCCCACGCGCTGCGCGAACACGGCCGCGAGCGCGCGGCCAAGTCGGGCATCACCTCGGTGGTCGCGCGCGGCGCCGGCGCCATCGGTGCGGCCATCTTCGGCATCGACCCGAGCATCACCAACACCGTCACCGGCATGATCGGCCAGGGTGTCGTGCTGAAGTTCTCGCGCGACGAGGAGCGCGAGGCCGATCTCGTCGGCCTCGACATTGCCGCCCGCGCCGGCTACGACCCGCGCGCCGGCATCGCCCTGTGGCGCAAGATGGCCATGCTCAACAAGGGTGCGCCGCCCGAATTCCTCTCGACCCACCCGGGCGGCGAGACGCGGATCCGCGACATGGAAGAGCACATGAACGTGCTGCTGCCGCTGTACGCGCGCAGCAAGAACGTGCCGGTCAATCGCCTGCCGCCTTACCGCACCAATGTCGCGCTGAAGTAATGGAGTTTGCTTGATGGGTCGCCAGGCGGAAGCCAACGCTTATATTCCGCTGCCGGTGCGCGACGGCGTCGCGCCCAGCTACCTGTGGCTGACCGAAACGCTCGCCGGCGGCATGCTGCGTTTCCTGGCCGAGCGCTTCCCCGACGTGACACGCGACTCCTGGGCCGCGCGCCTTGAACGCGGCGAAGTGGTCGATGCGGCGGGTGTTCCCCTGAAAGCGGATAGCCATGTCCGCCAGGGCATGCGCATCTGGTACTACCGCGAGCTCGACGAGGCGGAGACGCCGATCCCGTTCAAGGAACGCATCCTGTTCCAGGACGATCACCTGCTCATCGTCGACAAGCCGCACTTCCTGCCGATGATCCCGACCGGCCGCTTCCTGCACGAGACCCTGCTGGTGCGCCTGAAAGCGCAGCTGGAACTGCCGCACCTGACGCCGATCCACCGGCTCGACCGCGAAACGGCGGGCGTGGTCATCTTCTCGCACAAGCTGGAAACGCGCGGCAAATACCAGTCGATGTTCCAGAAGCGGGTGGTGAAAAAAGTGTACGAGGCGCTGGCGGGCCCGATCGAGGGACGCGCGTTTCCCTTTACCTACCGCAGCCGCATGCAGGACGCGGCGCAGTTTTTCGTCAGCGAAGAGGTGCCGGGCGAGCCGAATTCGGAAACGCTGATCGAGGCAGTCGAGCGCCGCGGCGACATCGTGCGCTACCGCCTGCACCCGCACACGGGCCGCAAGCACCAGTTGCGCCTGCACTTGTCATCCCTGGGCGCGCCGATCCTGAACGACGCTTTCTATCCGGTGGCGCTGCCCTGCAAGGGCGACGATTTCAGCGCGCCGCTCCAGCTGCTGGCGCGCTCGATCAGTTTCGAAGATCCGCTGACGGGAGCGCAGCGTACGTTCCACAGCGAACGCACGCTGGACTGGCCATGAATGGTGGGCACGGGGCGCCCACCCTACGGTGCCGGCTTTGAAGAAAGTAGGCTGTAGGGTGGGCGCCCCGTGCCCACCATGCTCGGCATCGCAATTGACCATGCCTCAAAGGTGGTAGTCGATGATGAGCGGGGCGTGATCGGAGAAGCGCTCGTCCTTGTACACCGACACCGCATGCGCCTTGGCCGCGATGCCCGGGGTCGCCACGTGGTAGTCGATGCGCCAGCCCACGTTCTTCGCATAGGCCTGGCCGCGGTTGCTCCACCAGGTATAGTCGGCGGCGTCCGGCGCCACCACGCGGTGCACGTCGACCAGGCCCAGTTCGTCGAACAGGCGCGTCATCCAGGCGCGTTCTTCCGGCAGGAAGCCCGAGTTCTTCTGGTTGCTC
The DNA here is from genome assembly GCF_001424165.1 of Massilia sp. Leaf139. GTDB lineage: Bacteria > Pseudomonadota > Gammaproteobacteria > Burkholderiales > Burkholderiaceae_D > Telluria. The sequence continues at coordinate 542,469 of NZ_LMOJ01000012.1, read as the reverse complement.
TTCCAGTTCTTGAGGTCGATTTCCTTGTGCGCGATGTTCCAGTCGCCGCAGATGACGACTTCGCGGCCTTCGGCCTTGAGTTCCTGCAGGTGCGGCAGGAAGACTTCCATAAAGCGGAACTTGGCCAGCTGGCGCTCGGGCGAGGACGAACCCGACGGGCAGTAGACCGAGATCACGGTGAGGTTGCCGAAGTCGCAGCGCGTGTAGCGGCCTTCAGCGTCGAATTCCTGGCAGCCGAAGCCGATGCGCTTGGTGTCGGGCGCCGTGCGGCTGTACACGCCGGTGCCCGAATAGCCCTTTTTTTCGGCGTAGTGGAAATGGCCATGGTAGCCGTGCGGACGGAGGAATTCCTCGGTCATGTCGGCTTCCTGGGCTTTCAGTTCCTGCACGCAGATGAAGTCGGCGTCGCTTGTCGCGAGCCAGTTGAAGAAGCCTTTTTTGTGGGCCGAACGGATGCCGTTCAGATTGGCGGAAATAATTCGTGGCATGAAATAGCAGAGGGGAAGGTGAGGCAGGGACGCCGGCCAGAGGCTGGATTAAAATACAGCCACTTTTTTAATTTGGGGTCATCGTGAACAATTTGCGCCAACAGTTTATCGCTTTTTCGGTCTCGACGGGAGTGCTCAAGTTCGGCGAGTTCACCACCAAGGCAGGGCGCCAGTCGCCGTACTTCTTCAACGCCGGCCTGTTCCACGACGGCGCCACGCTGGGCCAGCTGGCGCAGTTCTATGCCCAGACCCTGCTCGACTCCGGCGTCGAATTCGACATGCTGTTCGGCCCCGCCTACAAAGGCATCACCCTGGCCAGCGCCACCGCCGTCGCCCTGGCCGGCAAGGGCCGCAACACCCAATATGCCTATAACCGCAAGGAAGCCAAGGATCACGGCGAGGGCGGCACCATCGTCGGCGCCGGCCTCAAGGGGAAAGTCGTGATCGTCGACGACGTGATCTCGGCCGGCACCTCGGTGCGCGAATCGGTCGCCATGATCCGCGCCGCCGGCGCCGAACCTGCTGCCGTGCTGATCGCGCTCGACCGCATGGAACGCTCGGGCAAGGACGATGCGCTGTCGAGCGGCTCGGCGGTGCAGCAGGTGGCCGAGGAATTCGGCATTCCCGTCATTTCGATCGCCAACCTGGACGACCTCTTCACTTACCTGTCGGGCGAGGGCGCCGGCGCCGAGCTGGGCCAGCACAAGGAAGCGGTGGCGGCCTACCGCACGCGTTACGGGGTTTGAAGCGATGAAGTGTCCGGTTGCACTGTGCATGGCGCTTCTGTGCGTTGCGCCGCCCGCCTTCGCTGCCGACTCCGTCTGTCCGGGCGCCGATGCCTGGGCTGCGGCCCATCCCGAGGAATCGGACGCGGCCCGCACCCAGCGCGACGCGGCGCGCAGCTTAACCCATCCGGACTTGCGCCGCGAGCTGGCCGAACGCTTTGCCCGCGACCAGGAAGCCCGTATCGCCATGCTGGCCGGTAGCCGCGGCGCCGGCCGTGCGGCGGGGGCGATCGACGAGGACAACCTGCGCTGGCTGCACGCGCTGGTGCGTGCCCAGGACTTTCCGACCGTGGCGCAAGTCGGCGAGCAGGGCGTGCTGCACGCCTGGCTGCTGGCCCAGCATGCCGACCGTGCGCCCACATTCCAGGCGGCCCTGTTGCCGGTCATCGAACGGCGCGCGCAGCAGGGCGAGCTGCCCCTGAGCGACTTCGCCCGCTTCACCGACCGCGTCCTGAAAGCGCAGGGCAAGCCGCAGCGCTACGGCACCCAGTTCCCGCCCCAGGAATGGGCGCGCCCGCATTTCGGCCTGCCCGACGCGGCCAGCGTGCAGTTCGTGGAGGAGAACCGGCGCGCCCTGGGCATCATGCCGCTGGCAGATTACGTGTGCATGATGAGCGAGGCGCGGAGGTAGCGCCGCGGAACAGAGGGGCGAAAAAAAAACCGGAGCATTGCTCCGGTTTCTTGTTTTTCTCATCCAAGACAGGCTGTATCAGCTGGCGAGCTTTTGCTTGAGCAGCTCCGTCACCTGCGCCGGATTCGCCTTGCCCTTCGAAGCCTTCATGGTCTGGCCAATCAGGGCGTTGATCGCCGCTTCCTTGCCGGCGCGGTACTGCTCGACCGATTTCGCATTCGCGGTCAGCACTTCGTCGACGATCGCTTCCAGGGCGCCCGTATCCGAGATCTGCTTCAGGCCCTTCTGTTCGATCACGATGTCGGCCAGGTTTTCATCAAGGGACTTGGCTTCCCACATGGCTGCGAACACTTCCTTGCCCGCCTTGTTCGAGATGGTGCCGTCAGCGATGCGCTTGATGAGCAGCGCCAGCTGCGAGGCTTCCACCGGCGAGGCGGTGATCTCGACGCCTTCGCGGTTCAGGGTCGAGGAGACGTCGCCCATCATCCAGTTGGCGATCGCCTTGGCGTTTTCCTTGCCGGCCTTGGCCACCACGGCTTCGTAGTAGTTCGCCATCGCCTGCGAGGAGGTCAGGATCAGGCTGTCGTATTCGGGCAGGCCGTAGTCGCCGGTGAAACGCTTGCGCATGGCTTCCGGTAGTTCCGGCATGTCGGCGCGCACGCGCTCGATCCACTCCTCGGAGATCGTCAGCGGCGGCAGATCCGGATCCGGGAAGTAGCGGTAGTCCTGCGCGTCCTCTTTCGAGCGCATGGCGCGGGTTTCCTTCTTGTCCGGATCCCACAGGCGCGTGGCCTGCTGCACCTTGCCGCCGTCTTCGATCAGCTCGATCTGACGGCGCACTTCGTAGTGGATCGCCTCTTCCATGAAGCGGAAGGAGTTCAGGTTCTTGATCTCGCAGCGGGTGCCGAATTCCTGCTGGCCCAGCGGACGCACCGAGACGTTGACGTCGCAGCGGAAGGAACCTTCCTGCATGTTGCCGTCGCAGACGCCCAGCCACATCACCAGGCCGTGCAGCGCCTTGGCATAGGCCACGGCTTCGGCGGCGCTGCGCATTTCCGGCTCGGAGACGATCTCGAGCAGCGGCGTGCCGGCGCGGTTGAGGTCGATGCCGGTCATGCCAGCGTAGTCCTCGTGCAGCGATTTGCCGGCGTCTTCCTCGAGGTGGGCGCGGGTCAGGTTGACCGTCTTCGTCTCGAGCTTGCCGTCCTTCTCGTAACCGAAAGTGATCGTGCCGCCTTGTACCACCGGGTCTTCGAACTGGCTGATCTGGTAGCCCTTCGGCAGGTCGGGGTAGAAGTAGTTCTTGCGGGCGAAGACCGACTGCGGCGCGATCTTCGCACCGACCGCCAGGCCGAAGCGGATCGCGCGCTCGACGGCGCCCTTGTTCATCACGGGCAGTACGCCTGGCAGCGCGAGGTCGACCGGGCTGGCCTGGGTGTTCGGCTCGGCGCCGAACTGGATCGAGCTGCCGCTGAAGATTTTCGAATTGGTCGTGAGCTGGACGTGGTTCTCAAGACCGATGACGACTTCCCATTGCATGGTGTTCTCTCTTTTTCTGTTCGGGCGTGACGGTTAGACGCCTTCCGGGGCTTTTTGGTGCCAGTCGGTCGCCAGCTGGTACTGGTGGGCGACATTCAGCAGCTTCGCTTCGGCAAAATAATTGCCGATGATTTGCAGGCCGACCGGGCGCTTGGCGTTCTTCTTGCCGGCGCCGAAACCGCAAGGAATCGACATGCCGGGCAGACCGGCCAGGCTGGTCGACAGGGTGAAGATGTCGGCCAGGTAGTTGGCGACCGGGTCGTTCGTCTTCGAGCCGGCATCCCAGGCGACGGTCGGTGCGACCGGGCCCATGATCACGTCGCACTTGTCGGCAAACGCGGCCTGGAAGTCGTCGGCGATCAGGCGGCGGATCTTTTGCGCCTGCACGTAATAGGCGTCGTAGTAGCCATGGCAGAGCACATAGGTGCCGACCATGATGCGGCGCTGGACTTCGCGGCCGAAGCCTTCGGCGCGCGACTTCTTGTACATGTCGGCCAGATCCTTGTACTCGCTGGCACGGTGGCCGTAGCGCACGCCGTCGAAGCGCGACAGGTTCGACGAGGCCTCGGCCGGGGCGATGATGTAGTAGGTCGGGATCGACAGCGCGGTTTTAGGGAGCGAAATATCAACCAACACAGCGCCCAATGCCACGAACTGGTCGAGCGCGGCGCGCACGGCGCTTTCCACGTCGGCAGCCAGGCCTTCGCCGAAGTATTCCCGGGGCACGCCGATGCGCAGGCCGTTCAGGGGCTTGTTCAGGTCGCGCGCGAAGTCTTCGTGCAGGTTGCCCTGCTCGGGCGTCAGGCTGGTCGAGTCGCGCTCGTCGTGGCCGACCATTTCGTTCAGCAGCAGGGCGCAGTCCTCGGCCGTCTGCGCCATTGGGCCGCCCTGGTCGAGCGAGGAGGCGAAGGCGATCATGCCGAAGCGCGAGACGCGGCCATAGGTCGGCTTGATGCCGGTGACGCCGCAGAAGGCGGCCGGCTGGCGGATCGAGCCGCCGGTGTCGGTGGCGGTCGCGGCCGGCGCCAGGCGCGCAGCGATCGCGGCAGCCGAGCCGCCCGAGGAACCGCCCGGCACGGCCAGCGCATCCCACGGGTTCTTGACGGGGCCGAAGGCCGAGTTCTCGTTGGCCGAGCCCATCGCGAATTCGTCGCAGTTCACTTTGCCCAGCGTGACCATGCCGGCGGCATTGAAACGCTGGACGACGGTGGCGTCGAAGGGGCTGACGTAATTGGCCAGCATCTTCGAGCCGGCAGTCGTGCGCCAGTCCCGCGTGACGAAGATATCCTTATGGGCGATCGGCACGCCGGTCAGCGGGCCGGCACTGCCTTCAAGCAGGCGCTGGTCGGCCGCCGCCGCCTGGGCCAGCGACAGGGCCGGGTCGACGTGCAGGAAGGCGTTGTGTTCGCTCGCCGCGATGCGGTCGAGGAAGTGGCGGGTCAGTTCGGTACTCGATACCTGCTTCGAATGCAGCAGCGCCGACAGTTCTTTGATGGTCTTGTTATGCATAATGCGTCGTCTGTTCGTGGAGGCGGGCGAAGTGACTGGTTACTCGATGACCTTCGGCACCAGGTACAGGCCGTCCTGGGCTTTCGGCGCGGGCGCCTGGTAGTCGTCGCGGCGGTTTTCTTCCGTGACCACGTCTTCGCGCAGGCGCAGCGGCAGTGCGAGGATCGCGGCGAGCGGATGCGACAATGGCGCAACACCGCTCGTGTCGACCGCCTGCATCTGTTCGGCCAATGCGAAGATGCCGTTCAATTCGCCCAGTGCGGTGTCGGCGTGGGCGTCGTCCATATCGAGCTGCGCCAGGTTGGCGATCCGTTTTACGTCTGAAAGAGTCAGGGACATGGCAAAAAGCGCGGCGCGGGCCGCGTTCAAAATGTGGTTGGGCGAATAACGAATGGCAGCGGGCTTGTCGCGGCAGGCTGTTGAACAGCGTGCTACGGTCGATAAAACCTTGCTAATACCGTCGATCTCGCTCGGGAACTGGGGGGTAAAACCCCCTGTTTTCAGCGTCTAATGGGAAAATAATCGGCAAATTATAAGGTAGAATGGCGGGCTAATGCGTGGTCTGCGCCGAATGAGCGCGGCCACTGCAGCCAGCGCCTGTCCGAGACAGGTTGTCTGAGATAGTTTGTATGACAAGACCGCCGGGCGCAGGCAGGGCCGACGCGGCGAGGATTCCCGATCAATCGTTTTAGCGCGCCTTCGCGCATCAGGACACACATGTTTGGTTCTTTACGCAGTTACTTCTCGAACGACCTGGCCATCGACCTGGGTACCGCCAACACGCTGATCTATGTGCGCGGCCAGGGTATCGTGCTGGACGAGCCATCGGTCGTTGCGATCCGCCAGCAGGGCGGCCCGAACGGCAAGAAGACGATCCAGGCGGTCGGCAAGAAAGCCAAGCAGATGCTGGGCAAGGTGCCGGGCAATATCGAAGCGATCCGTCCGATGAAGGACGGCGTCATCGCCGACTTCACCGTCACCGAAGAGATGCTCAAGCAGTTCATCCGCATGGTGCACGATTCGAAATTCTTCCGTCCATCGCCGCGCATCATCATCTGCGTGCCATGCGGCTCGACCCAGGTCGAGCGCCGCGCGATTCGTGAGTCCGCCTTGGGCGCCGGCGCTTCCCAGGTCTACCTGATCGAAGAGCCGATGGCCGCCGCGATCGGCGCCGGCCTGCCGGTGTCGGACGCGACCGGTTCGATGGTGGTCGACATCGGCGGCGGCACCACCGAAGTGGGCATCATCTCGCTCGGCGGCATGGTCTACAAGGGCTCGGTGCGCGTGGGCGGCGACAAGTTCGACGAAGCCATCGTCAACTACATCCGCCGCAACTACGGCATGCTGATCGGCGAACAGACCGCCGAAGCGATCAAGAAGGCCATCGGTTCGGCCTTCCCGGGTTCGGAAGTGAAGGAAATGGAAGTCAAGGGCCGCAACCTGTCCGAAGGCATCCCGCGCGCGTTCACGATCTCGTCGAACGAGATCCTGGAAGCGCTGACCGACCCGCTCAACAACATCGTCTCGGCCGTCAAGAACGCGCTCGAGCAGACCCCGCCGGAACTGGGCGCCGACATCGCCGAGAAGGGCATGATGCTGACCGGCGGCGGCGCGCTGCTGCGCGACCTCGACCGCCTGCTGATGGAAGAAACCGGCCTGCCGGTGCTGGTGGCCGAAGACCCGCTGACCTGCGTGGTGCGCGGCTCGGGCATGGCGCTGGAACACAATGACAAGCTGGGTTCGATCTTCTCCTACGAATAAGCGTTCCGCTTCGATAGGGCAAGACCTGGGCGGGCGGCCTGGCATCATGCCAGCCGCCCGCTGCGCTAATTCCGGGCAGCTTTGCTGCCATTATTGAAATTCATGGATTACAGTCCTCCGCCGCTTTTCAAACAGGGCGCTCCCGCGCGGGTCAAGGTGACCGTGGCCGCACTGGTCTCGCTGACCCTGCTGGTGGTCGATGCGCGCATGCATGTGCTCAACACCGTGCGCCAGGTCGCCGCCACCGTGCTCTATCCGCTGCAAATGGCCGCGCTCATGCCGCGCGACGCCGTGGCCAGCATGGGCGGCTATTTTTCCTCGCTCTCGAGCCTGCAGAACGAAGTGCGCGAGCTGAAGAACCAGCAAGTGGCGCAGGCCCAGTCCATGCAGCAGGCCCAGCTTCAAATGGCGGAGAACGCCCACCTGCGGCGCCTGCTGGAAGCGCGCGAGCATCTGCCGGTGCAGTCGATCATGGGCGAGATCCTGTACGACGCGCGCGATCCCTCGACCCGCCGCATCGTGCTCGACCGCGGCGCTCGCAGCGGCGTGCAGCTCGGCTTGCCGGTGATCGATAACGCCGGCGTCATCGGCCAGGTCACCCGCGTCTTCCCGTTCACTTCCGAAGTCACGCTCCTCACCGACAAGGAGCAGGCCATCCCGGTGCAGGTGCTGCGCTCGGGCCTGCGCAGCATCGCCTACGGGCGCGGCCGCTCGGGCCTGCTCGACCTGCGCTTCGTCGCGCCCGACGCCGACATCCAGGTCGGCGACGTCATCGTCACCTCGGGCCTGGACGGCATGTATCCGGCCGGCCTGGCCGTGGCCAAGGTCGTGCAGGTTGAGAAGGTCGCGGCCGGCGCCTTCGGGCGCGTGGTCTGCCAGCCGCTGGGCGGCGTCGACCGCAACCGCCAGCTCCTGATCGTGATGTCGCAGGTGGCGCGTGCGCCGCGCCCGGCCGATCCGTCGCCGGCGCCCGCGCACGGCGCCCCCCGCCGCAACCTGCCGAAGATGGAGCCGGTGCCCCTGCCGCCGCTCGCGGCCGCGCCGCTGCCGGCGCAGGGCGCTCCGACGCAGCCGGGCGCGAATACGCCCGCCGGGGCTGGCGGCACGCCGCCTGTCGCGCCGTCTACCACGCCATCTGCCACGCCGTCCGCCAATCCTGCGCTTACGCCGCCGGCCGCCACGCGTCCCGCCGCGCCGCCCGCCGCCACCGTGCGTCCGGCCGCGCCGCCATCGGCCGCCGTCACCCCACCGGCCCAGCCGGCCATCCGCAAGGAGGGCGCGTAATGCCCGGAAATCGCCCCAACTACATCCTGCTGCCGGTCAGCCCGCTGTTCATCGCGTTCAGCCTGACCTGCGCTTTCATGCTCAACCTGCTGCCCTGGGGGCAGTGGATCGGCGCGCCCGATTTCGTGGCGCTGGTGCTGGTCTTCTGGGGCATCCACCAGCCGAGAAAAGTCGGCATCGGCGTCGCCTTCGGCATGGGCCTCCTGATGGACGTGCACGACGCCACGCTGCTGGGCGAGAACGCACTGGCCTATACGTTGCTGTCGTATGTCGGCACGATGATCCACCGCCGCGTGCTGTGGTTCCCGGTGCTGACCCAGGCCATGCACGTGTTCCCGCTGCTGCTGCTGGCGCAGGCGATCCAGGCGATGGTGCATTTCTTCGCCACGGGCCGCTTTACCGGCTGGCTGCACTTCATCGAAAGCGCGGTCGCCGTCGCCCTGTGGCCGGTGATTACCTGGTTGCTGCTGGCGCCGCAGCGGCGCGCGGTCGACCGCGACCATACCCGTCCGATCTGACGGCGCGCCGCCTTCGAACGCAGTAAATGACCGACGCAGTAAATGACTGACGCAGTAGATGACTGAAATTAAAGACAGCGACCGCGAGATCCACCACTTCCGCCTGCGCCTGACGGTGCTGATGGCGCTGGTGTTCGTCTGCTTCGGCATCCTGGTGGCCCGCTTCGTGTGGCTGCAGGTGATCCAGCACGACAAATACCACGCCCAGGCCGAGGACAACCGCATTGCCCTGGTGCCGATCGTGCCCAACCGCGGCCTGATCGTCGACCGCAACGGCGTCGTCCTGGCGCGTAACTACTCGGCCTACACGCTCGAGATCACGCCCTCCAAGCTCCAGGCCAACATGGACTCGGTGATCGACGAACTGGCCAAGCTGGTGTCGATCGAACCGAAAGACCGCAAGCGCTTCAAGCGCCTGATGGAAGAGTCGCGCACCTTCGCCAGCGTGCCGCTGCGTACCCGCCTCACCGACGACGAGGTGGCGCGCTTCACGGCCCAGCGTTTCCGCTTCCCCGGTGTCGAGGTGCAGGCGCGCCTGTTCCGCCAGTATCCGCTGGGCGAAGTGGCGTCGCACGTGGTCGGCTACATCGGCCGCATCAACCAGCGTGAATCGGACGCCCTGGCCGAGAGCGACGACGCCGCCAACTATAACGGCACCGACCATATCGGCAAGGAAGGCCTGGAAAAGCGTTACGAGCGCTACCTGCACGGCACCACCGGCTACGAGCAGGTCGAGCGTTCGGCCGGCGGGCGCGCGATCCGCACCCTGGCGCGCCGCCCGCCCGTCCCCGGCAGCAACCTGATCCTGTCGATCGACATCGAACTGCAGAAGGTGGTCGAGGAAGCCTTTGGCGACCAGCGCGGCGCCTTCGTCGCGATCGAGCCGAGTACCGGCGACGTGCTGGCCTATGTCTCGCGTCCGGGTTTCGACCCGAACCTGTTCGTCGACGGCATCGACACCCAGAACTGGAACGAGCTGAATACCTCGCTGGATAAACCGCTGATGAACCGGCCGCTGTCGGGCACTTATCCGCCCGGCTCGACCTTCAAACCGTTCATGTCGCTTGCCGCCCTCGAGCTGGGGCTGCGGCGGCCCTCGGACGGCATCCGCGATCCCGGCTTCTTCATGCTGGGCGGGCACCGCTTCAACGACGACAAGCCGGGCGGCCACGGCTATGTCGACATGTACAAGTCGGTGGTCGAGTCCTGCGACACCTATTACTACCAGCTCGGCAACGAGATGGGCATCGACCGCCTGTCGAGCTTCATGCGTCCGTTCGGCTTCGGCGAGCCGACCGGCATCGACCTCGATCACGAAAAGACCGGCGTGCTGCCGTCGAAGGAGTGGAAGGCGAACCGCTTCAAGCGCAACCGCGCGGCCCAGAAATGGGTGGGCGGCGACACCATCTCGGTCTCGATCGGCCAGGGCTTCAACAACTACACGATGATCCAGCTGGCGCACGCGGTGGCCAACCTGGCCAACAACGGCGTGGTGATGAAGCCGCACCTGGTGAAACTGATCGAGGACGGCGCCACGCGCCAGCGCACGCTCACCGTGCCGAAGGAAAGCCGCCGCATCCCGCTCAAGCAGGAGAACATCGACTTCATCAAGCGCACCATGGTCGGCGTGACCCAGGAGTCCTACGGCACCGGCCACCGCGCCTTTGCCAACGCCGGCTATATCTCGGCGGGCAAGACCGGTACGGCCCAGGTGATCGGCCTGAAAGGGCAGAAGTACAACGCCAACGCGATCGACGAGCGCCACCGCGACAATGCGCTGTATACGGCCTTCGCACCGGCCGACACGCCGCGCATCGCGATCGCGCTGGTGGTCGAGAACGCAGGCTTCGGCGCGGCCTCGGCGGCGCCAATCGCGCGCAAGGCGCTCGACTACTACCTGCTCGGCAAGCGCCCCGCGCCGCCGAAGCCGGTCGACGCGCCGGCTGGCAAGAAGACGGTCGTGGCCGGCCGCGCGGCCGCCTCCTCGGCGCCTGCCACAGCACCGGCAAGCGCTGGCGCCGCACCTGCCACCCTCATGGCGCCGGCCGCCACCAAGGAGTAAAGCGAATGGCTTATTACCCGGAGCGGCGTTCCCTCAGCCGCCGCCTGAAACCCTATTTCACCGTCTTCGACTGGCCGCTGGCCATGATCCTGTTCATGCTCGTCACCACCAGCATGATCACGATGTCCTCGGCCGGCACCGAATTCCCCGGCCGTGTCGAGTCGCAGATGCGTAACTTCATCCTCGCCTTCGTCGTCATGTGGGTGGCCTCGCTGATTCCGCCGCAGACGCTGATGCGCCTGGCGGTGCCGATCTATACCTTCGGCGTCGCCTTGCTGATCGCGGTGGCCATGTTCGGCATCATCAAGAAGGGCGCGCGGCGCTGGCTGCACGTGGGCGTCGACATCCAGCCGTCCGAAATCATGAAGATCGCCACACCGCTGATGATCGCCTGGTATTTCCAGCAGCGCGCCAAGATCGGGGAGTGGAAGTCCTTTGTGGTGGCGGGCATCCTGCTCGCGATTCCATTCACCCTGATCGCCAAGCAGCCCGACCTCGGCACGGCGCTGCTGGTGGGCGCGTCCGGCTTCTACGTGATCTTCCTGGCCGGCCTGTCGTGGAAAGTGCTGATCGGCCTGGCCGTGGCCGCGGCCGCCAGCATGCCGGTGGCCTGGTCGATGCTGCACGACTACCAGCGCGAGCGCGTCATGACCCTGATCGACCCGACATCCGATCCGCTGGGCAAGGGCTTCCACATCATCCAGTCGGTGATCGCGATCGGTTCCGGCGGCGTGACCGGCAAGGGCTACCACCAGGGCACGCAAGTGCAGCTCGAATTCGTGCCCGAACAGACCACCGACTTCGTGTTTTCCGTGTATTCGGAAGAATTTGGACTGGTCGGCAACCTATTTCTTTTGGTAATCTACCTGCTGTTGATCGGCCGCGGGGCAATGATTGCCGCGAATGCGCCCAACATGTTCTCGCGCCTGCTGGCCGGCGCGATCACGATGATTTTCTTCACGTATGCCTTCGTCAACATGGGCATGGTGAGCGGGATCCTGCCTGTCGTGGGAGTTCCCTTACCGTTCATGAGCTACGGCGGTACCGCGTTCATCACGCTGGGCCTCGGCGCTGGTATATTGATGAGCATACAACGACACCGGAAACTGGTGCAGACTTGACCTGAGGAGGATGCGATGACCGCTCCGAGACATCTCCCAGCGGTCATTGCCCTAGCGGCATTGATGACCGGTTGCGGATCGACTGGCGAACACAAGACGCTGGTGCCGCTACCCTGGAACCACAAAGTCGCCGTCAACCACGGCGACATCGACTTGCCGGCGGCCGGCTCCGGCCGCGGCGGCTACTACAAGGACGACGGCCCGGGCCGCAACATTCCGCCCGGCCTGGAACTGGTGCCCGACGCCATCGTGCGCGCTGAGCCCTATGCGAAATGGGCGAACCGCCCGTATTCCGTGTTCGGCCAGACCTATAATCCGATCCTGCACGAGGAACCCTTCAACCAGCGCGGCGTGGCCAGCTGGTACGGCGTGAAATTCCACGGCCAGCGCACCTCGTCCGGCGAACCCTACGACATGTACAAGATGACGGCCGCGCACCCGACGCTGCCGATTCCATCCTATGCGCGCATCACCAGCGTCGCCACCGGCAAATCGGTCGTGGTGCGCATCAACGACCGCGGGCCCTTCCACGCCAGCCGCATCGTCGACGTCTCGTACACGGCAGCCCTGAAACTAGGCCTGCTGGGCAAGGGCAGCCACGAGGTCGAGCTCGAACGCCTGTTTCCGAACGACCCGAGCCGCCTGGCCACCGTTCGCCGCGCCGCCACCTCGCAGGCGCAAACCCTGAACGTCACGCCGGCGCCGCCCGACATCGCCATGCTGATGCTGGAAGACCGCGTGCAAACCGACAGCGCGGCTGCGGTGCAGGCGCTGCCGGCCTCGCAGACCCTGGGCACGGCCACTTCGGCCGCCGGCTTCTGGCTCCAGCTCGGCGCCTACAGCCGTGCCGACAAGGCGCAGGAAATGAGCCGCCAGCTGGCCGATGCCGGGGTCGAGGTCGGCAGCCTGGAAGTGGCGCCGGCGGGCAGCGTGCACCGGCTGTACGGCGGGCCGTTCGGCTCGCGTGCGGAGGCGCAGCAGGCGGCCAAGGGCTTGCCGTCGGGCTTGGGGTTGAAGCCGATTGTGGTGAAGCGCTAGGCTGCTGCTGGATCGGATGATCTGGCGTGCGGACGCGTGGACTCCCGAGTCCACGGATTTGTGCGCATGCGATCCTGAACCGCAAAGCCGAAGGGATCAGCGGCAAATATGGAGCACCGCTGCCGGCATGCCGCGGCCGGCGTCGACGATGCGGCCGCGGATGTCGGCATCGATGCCGCGGAAGCGGTAGGCGAAGCGCTGCGATTGCGGGCCGCGCGGCAGGATGCGCACGTTGGCCACGCCCTGTTTCGTCAGGCGCGCCTGCTCGGTGCGTGCCGCCACCTCGGTCTTGAACACGCCCAGCGAGATCGCCCACTTCATCGGCGACTCGCCCTGCATCACGAAGGAATTGGTCACGCCGCGCTCGCGCAGTTCGGCCGTGCGGCGATCCGCGCCTTCCTTGCCGCCCTGCGGCGGCAAATACACCATGTAGCTGCTCACTTCCTGGTAGGGCACCGTCAGGCGGGTCTGGCGCGCGCCGAGGTTTAGGCCGGCCAGGCGGGTTTCGAAGCGGCGTGCGTCGGCCGCCGCGAAGGCGTCGGTTTCGACGCAGGCGACGGCGGGCGAGGGCGCCGGCGCTGCAGGCACCGCGGCCGGCACCACCGTTGCAAGCTCGGCGGGCGCGGCGGCGGGCGTGTCGGCGGGCGCGGCGGCGTCGGCCATCGCCTGCGCCTGAGCGCCGCTGAGCAGCACCAGCTTGTCGGCGGCAAGCTGGGTGCGCAGGCGCGCCGGTTCGCGGGTTTCATGCTCGAAGCTGCCCAGGAAGCCGCGGCCGTACGCGAACAGCAGCGCGTTCGCGCACAGCAAAACCCAGAATACGAATCTCAGCAAGTCCCGTCCCCCATGTCCACGTCCGCCAGCGCCACCGCGTGCAGCCCGACCAGCACGATATTATCGGCCATCCGGTAGCCGCACTTGAGCGCGGGTGCGATATACGGCGCGGCCCCGCCCGAGAGGATGCAGAAGGCGCCGCCGTGGGCAGCGACGGCGCGCTCGATCGCGCCGGCCTGGGCCGACAGGCAGCCGGAGACGATGGCATCGATGGTATTGTCGGCGAATTGCGGCGGCGGCGCCGCACCGGGTGTCGCCTGGGGCAGCTGCGCGGTATTCTTCGCCAGCGCGCCGGCCATCAGCGCCAGGCCCGGCAGGATCATGCCGCCGATGAAACGGCCGTCGGCGGAGACGGCATCGACCGTCGTCGCCGTGCCGCAGGTGGCCACAATCAGATCCTGGCCGGGCGCCAGCGCGCGCGCGCCGATGGCGGCGGCGAAGCGGTCGCAGCCAAGGCGCTCCGGCTCGCGGTAGCCGTTGACCAGGCCGGCGCGGCTGCCGCTGGAGGCGAACCATTCGACTGGAATCGGCGCCAGCAGGGCGGCCAGGCGCTCGCGCAGGGCGGCGCCGGCCACGTTCGAGACCAGCGCGCGGACAACGCCCCCGCCGTGCCAGCCAGCCGCGGCGGCATCGAGGTCGGCATGGTGGGCGGCGCCGGAGGCCAGCCACTGCCCGGCGCTGGCACCGGCTTCGGCCAGCGCCCACTTCACGCGGGTATTGCCCGCATCGATCAGCAGCAGCATCTAGTGGGCGCCTTTCACGCGCAGCGACACGTCGCCGGCCAGCACCGCAATGCGGCCGTCCAACGTGTCGAGCAGCAGCCGGCCGGCGTCGTCGACCCCGGCGGCCAGGCCCTCGTGCAGCACGGCGCCGCCATCGAGGATGGTCACCAGTTCGCCCTGCCAGGCATGGCGCAGGTTCCAGCGCGCGGCAAAGGCGGCGAACCCGGTGCGTTCGAATTCGCGCAGCACGCCCGCCAGGCCGTCGAGCAGGGCGGCCATCAGCGCGTCGCGCTCCATGCGCGCCAGCCACGGGAGCGATGCGGCGCTGCGCCCGATCTGCGCTTCGAGTTCGTCCGGCAGCACCAGGTTCAGGCCGATGCCGATCACGGCCCAGACGCCGCCGTTCTGTGCTGTCTGCGTCTCGATCAGGATCCCGGCCAGCTTGGCGCCGCCCTGCAGCACGTCGTTCGGCCATTTCAAATCCACCTGCACGCCGAGGCGTTCGAGCGTCTCGGCCAGCGCCACGCCGACCGCCAGCGGCAGTCCGCTCAGGCGCTGCAGGCCGCCCTCGAAACGCCAGGCCAGCGAGAAGGTCAGCGAGCCTTCGCTGGACGAGAGCCAGCTGCGGCCGGCGCGCCCGCGTCCGGCGGTCTGGTTGCGCGCCACGAGCAGCAAGGGGACGGTGAGCGTCGGCGCGCGTGCGAGCAGGTCGGCATTGGTCGAGCCGGTCTCCTCGACCACCTCGACGGCGATGCCCGCACCCGAGAGCGCGGCGATGGCGGCGCCGTTCATGCGGTCTCCTTGCGCGGCTTCGTCGGCGCGCGCGCGAACAGCAGGTCGAACAGGCCGTTCGGCAGGGCGCGCAGCAGTTTGGCGACCGCACCCATCTGCCAGGGCAGCACGCGGTAGCTGTCGCCGCGCGCGATCGCGCGCACGGCGCTGGCGGCGAAGCGTTCGGCCGGCATCAGGAAGGGCATGGGAAAACGGTTGTTGCGGGTCATGGGGGTATCGATATAGCCGGGCGCGATGGTCACCACGCGGATGCCGGAAGACTTCAATTCCAGGCGCAGCGACTCGCAATACGCGTGCACCGCCGCTTTCGAGGCGCAGTAGGCGCCGGCGCCGCGCATGCCGCGCACGCCAGCGACGCTGCCGATGGCAACCAAACGGCGCCGGCCGCCTTGCGCCTTCATCGGCCCGATGAAGGGCGCGAAGGTAGCGACGGTGGCGTTGACGTTGGTGGCGAAGACGGATTCGAACACCGCCAGGTCTTCGGGCCGTTCGGTGAGCGTGCCGTGCGAGATGCCGGCGCTGGCGATGACGATGTCGGCACCGCCCGCGTGCGCCAGGAAGTCGCGCGCGGCGGCGGCCAGCGCCTCGTGATCCTGCACGTCGAGCGCGTAGCGGCAGTGGCGCTCGGGATGGGGGAGGGAGGCGACGAGCGCGTCGAGCACCTCGCCACGCCGCGCAACCAGGCCGAGGGTGGCGCCGCGCGCCGCGTATTCGCGCGCCAGCGCCGCGCCGATGCCGCTTGAAGCGCCGGTGATGAAGACCCGGTCGGCGTGCGCCGCCGCGGTCATTTCTTGTCCGCGCCCTTGTCGGCCTTCGCGCGCGCCACCAGTGCGTCCATTACCTGCAGGGCGACCTGCTGCTGTTCGGTCTCGCTGTGCGCATGCGCACCATGGTCGTGCGAAGCTTCCGGATTGGCCATCGAAGGCGAGGTGATGAAGCGGCCGTCGATGGCGACCAGCGGCCAGTGGTCGACCTTGTACTCGCTCATCATGGCCGCAGCGCGGCGCAGGCGCGACTGCACGCCGATCGAACGGTAGGCGTCGGTGAAGCGGGCGCGGTCGATGCCGGCCTTCGCCACCCAACCCAGCACTTCCTCGTCGTCGGCGAAGCGCACGCCCTGCTGGTGCATGGCGGCGAAGACCTTGGTGTGGTACTGCTCGGTCAGGCCGAGCGCCTCGAGCGTGGCGAACAGGCGCAGCTGGGGCAGCGCGCGCTGGCCGGCCGCCACGTGCACGCGTTTGAAGGCGATGTTGGCGCCCTGCTTTTTCACCCACTCGGCCAGCAGCGGCTCGAACACGTTGCAGTGCGGGCAGGAGTAAGCGAAGAACTCGATGACTTCGACCTGCTTGCCGGCCGGCGTGTCCAGTTTCTGCGGCAGCACCTGGTAGTGCACGCCTTCCTTCGGCGCGACAGGGGCAGCGGCGACAACGCCGCTCAGGGTCAACAGGGCAGCGGTGCACAGCAAACGGCGAACGAGTTGCATCGAATTTTCCTTTTTACTTTTGATTACGAACGATGGCGACGTCGATGCCGCTGTCGAGCAGCTTGGCGCGCGCTTTATTCACGGCTTCGACCTGGCTGAACGGGCCGAGGCGGACACGGTGCAGGGTGCCGCTGTCGCTGGCGCGGTCGCTGATCGCGGCCTCGAAACCGAGCAGGGCCAGCTTGGCGCGGGTGTTCTCGGCGTCCGACATTTCGCGGAAGGCGCCGGCCTGCAGGTAATAGATGTACTTGTCGTCGCCGCCGGCCGATGCGGCAGCGGGCGCCGCCGGTGCACCGGCGGGAGCAGCGGCCGGCGCCGGTGCGGCCGGCGCAGCCTTCGGCTCGCTCGCGGCCGTCATGCCGGCGATTGCCTGGCCAAGCGGATCCGATTCGGTGGCGGCCGCTGGCGCCGGTGCCGGCGTTGCCGCGGCCGGGGCGGCAGCTTCCGACTTCTTCGCTTCGCGTTCGGCCAGCTGCTTGGCCGCTTCGCGCGAGGCGTCGCGGTTGCCGTACATCGGCTTGTTCGGGTCGTTCGCCAGGCTCGGTTCGAGATCGGCCGGACGGCCCATCTTGTTCGAGCGGTCGGTGAAGGGAGAAGCGCCCTTGGTGATCATCAGCGCCACCACGACTGCGATGCCCAGGCCGATGATCAGGCCGATGATGATGCCGGTCAGGGTGCTGCCGCGCTGGCGGGAAGGGAAACGGAGGGAGGCGGTCATGGTCGCTCTTTTTACGCTTGTGGTTCGTCGTTGGCTTCGGCAGGTGCGCGTTCCATCTTGTTCGGCGCCGAGACGCCGATCAGGGCCAGGCCGTTGCGCAGCACCTGGCGGGTGGCCGTGGCCAGGGCCAGGCGCGCCAGTTTCAGTTGCTCGTCGTCGTCCAGCAGCCACTTGTGGGCGAAGTAGTAGCTGTGCAGTTCGCCCGCCAGTTCGCGCAGGTAGAAGGCCACCTGGTGCGGGCCGAGTTCGGCCTGGGCGCGCTGCAGCACTTCCGGATACGCGGCCAGCTTCGACAGCAGGCCGGCCTCGTGCGGCGTGGTGAGCGGCGACAGGTCGACGTTCGCCAGCTGGGCTTCGTCGCCGCCCCAGTTGGCGAGGGCCGAGCAGATGCGCGCGTGGGCGTACTGCACGTAGTACACCGGGTTCTCGTCCGAAGTTTTGAGGGCGACGTCGACGTCGAACACGAATTCGGTATCGGCCTTGCGCGAAATGAGGAAGAAGCGCACCGCGTCGCGGCCGCGCGTGACGTCGCCGTTGCCCGACCATTCGATCAGGTCGCGCACGGTCACGTAGGAGCCGGCGCGCTTGGAGATCTTGACCTCTTCGCCGTCCTTCATGACGGTGACCATCTTGTGCAGCACGTAATCGGGATAGCCCTGCGGGATGCCGATGTCGACCGCCTGCAGGCCGGCGCGCACGCGGGCGATGGTGCCGTGGTGGTCGCTGCCCTGGATGTTGATGGCCTGGTCGAACCCGCGGCGGAACTTCTGCATGTGGTACGCGACGTCCGGCACGAAATAGGTATAGGTGCCGTCGGACTTGCGCATCACACGATCCTTGTCGTCGCCATAATCCGTGGTCTTGAGCCACAGCGCGCCGTCCTGCTCGTAGGTGACGCCGGCGTCGACCAGGGCCTGCACGGCCTGCTCCACCTTGCCGTCGGCGTAGAGCGAGGATTCGAGGTAGTAGTTGTCGAACTTGACGCCGAAGGCCTGCAGATCCTGATCCTGCTCGTTGCGCAGGTAGGCGACCGCGAAGCGGCGGATCGATTCAAGGTCGTCGGCGTTGCCGCTGGCGGTGGCCGGCTCGCCATCGCTGGCGGAGACGGTCTTACCGGCCAGGAAGTCGTTGGCGATGTCGGCGATGTAGTCGCCGTTGTAGGCCGACTCGGGCCACTCGGCGTCGCCCGGCTTGAAGCCGCGCGCGCGCGCCTGCACCGAATTGGCGAGGGTGGCGATCTGGACGCCGGCGTCGTTGTAGTAGAACTCGCGGGTCACTTCGTGGCCCTGCGCCTCGAACAGCGAGGACAGGGCGTCGCCCAGCGCCGCCTGGCGGCCGTGGCCCACGTGCAGCGGGCCGGTCGGGTTGGCCGAGACGAATTCGATGATGGCGTGGTGGCCCTTGCCGGACTCGCCGCGTCCAAACGCGTCGCCCTGCTGCAGGATGGTGCGCACGACGGACTGCTTGGCGGCGGCGGCCACGCGCAGGTTGATGAAGCCGGGGCCGGCGACGTCGGCCGCTTCGACCAGGCCGGCCGCATTGGGATCGGCCAGCAGGGCGGCGACCAGGCGCGTGGCCAGTTCGCGCGGGTTGGTCTTCAGGGGCTTGGCCAGCTGCATGGCGATATTGCAGGCGACGTCGCCATGGCTAGGATCGCGCGGGCGTTCCAGGACGATGTTCGGCTTTTGCTGCGTGGGCGTCAGGTCGGTGCCGTCGATGATCGGCGCAAGGGCAGCCTGGAAGAGGGCAACGATCTCTTGTTTTTGTTGGGCGAGCATAAATTCGGTCGATGAGCGGTCGGTTGGTGCATGGAGCCGGTGGCACGGCCCCGGCAAACAGGGGTTCATTATACTGGTTTGCTGCAGCGCCGAATACGGCCCGCTGCGGCCCGCTCCAGCGCCCGGCTGGCGGGTTTAAGCCCGGCCAAAGAAGGAGCCGGTACAATGCGGGTCTTTCCCGTATTGACCCGCCATCATGACCGACAAGCGCCCGACGCTCTCCATCAAGCCCAAGGCCGCCGGCGCCCCGGCGTCCAAGCCCGCTGCCCGGCCCGCCTCCAATCCGGCCGCCCAGCACGCCCGGCCGCAGGCGCCCAAGCGGCCCGCGCCCAAGGTGGAAAAGAAGCCTGAAGCGAAGCCGGCCGCGCCTGCGCCTGCGCCGCGCCCGAGCCACGAAGTCAAGCCCCAGTTCCAGCAGGCGTACCGCCCGGATCTGCCGCACGATTCGCTGGCCCTCGCCATGCTGGGCGCGGCCAGTGCCGTGGCAGGGGTGCGCGGCGGTACGGCGCTGCCCCAGGCCCTGTCGAACGTGTTCTCCGCCTACGGCGTCACGCCCCAGGGCCGCGGCGCCATCCAGGATCTGGCCTACCGCACGATGCGCGGACTCGGGCGCGCCGAAACCCTGCTCGGCCTGATGACGACCAAGGCGCCGGACGTGCCGATGCTGGTCGGCCTGATCGAATGCGCGCTCGTGCTGCTCGATCCCGCCGATGGCGAAAAAGCGGCCTACGAGCCCTTCACGGTGGTCGACCAGGCGGTCACGGCGGCCAGCCGCCACCCCGATTTCGCCCATGCCAAGGCGATGGTGAACGCCGTGCTGCGCCGCTTCCTGCGCGAGCGCGACGCCCTCGTCGCCACCGCCCTCAAGCAGCCGCTGGCGCAATGGAATTACCCGCAGTGGTGGATCGACGCCACCCGCGCCGCCTATCCGCGCGACTGGGAAGCGATCCTGGCGGCCGGCAACCGCCAGCCGCCGCTGACCCTGCGCGTGAATACCCGCAAGACCACGCTGGACGACTACCTGCGGCTGCTGGCAGGGGCGGGCATGGAAGCCGACGTGGTCGGCCCGCAGGCCCTGCGCCTGAAGCAGGCGACCAACGTGGCGCAGATTCCCGGTTTTCATGACGGCCTGGTGTCGGTGCAGGACGCCGGCGCCCAGCTGGCCGCGCCGCTGCTCGACCTCCAGGACGGCATGCGCGTGCTCGACGCCTGCGCGGCGCCGGGCGGCAAGAGCGGTCATATCCTCGAGATCGCGGACGTGGCGCTGACCTCGGTCGACGCCGACCCGCAGCGCCTGGCGCGCGTGGGCGACAACCTCGGCCGCCTGGGCCTGTCGGCCACGCTGGTGGCGGCCGAAGCGCAGACGCGCGGCTGGTGGGACGGCCAGCAGTACGACCGCATCCTGGCCGACGTGCCGTGCACGGCCTCGGGCATCGTGCGGCGCCACCCGGACATTCGCTGGCTGCGCCGCAAGACCGACACGCGCCAACTTACAACACTTTCCGGGGAGATACTCGACAATCTTTGGCAGATGCTACGGGCCGATGGTAAATTGTTGTTTGTGACATGTTCACTCTGGCCCCAGGAATCGGAGGCACAGGCGGCCGCTTTCGCGGCACGCCACGACGACGCCATCCGCCTCGCTGCGCCGGGGCAGCTGCTTCCCTCGAGCGGCGCCGGGCTCGATCATGATGGACTGTTCTACGCCCTGTTCCAGAAGAAGAGAGCGGCCTAAGGTTCTCTCGCACGCTCCACGCTCAATTTGATTAGGTTTCGGCCCTTGTGACTTTACGATTCTTTCGCCTCCTCGCCTGCCAGCTCCTGCTGGTCTTCGCGTGCGCAACGGCGCAGGCGGCCGACGGGATCGATATCACGCTGGCGAAAATCGAGGCGTCCGACGAAGGCTACCGCCTCGGGGCCAATTATTCGTTCGACCTGAACCGCGACCTCGAAGACGCCCTGCAGCACGGCGTCAAACTCTATTTCACGACCGAGATCGAACTGACGCGTCCGCGCTGGTACTGGCGCGACGACCGCGCCGTCTCGACCAAGCGCACGGTTAGCATCTCGTACGACGTGCTGCTGCGCCAGTACTACGTGTCGATGGGCGGCAGCGTCCAGCAGACCTACCAGACCCTGGACGAAGCCATGTTCCAGATCCGCCGTCCGGGGCGCTGGCTGATCGCCCCCAAGGGCGCGCTCAAGCACGGCGAGACCTACGAGGTCAGCCTGCGCATGTACATGAACCGCGACCTGCTGCAAAAGCCGCTGCAGGTGAACGCGTTCAGCAACTCCGACTGGCATCTTGCCTCGAACCGGAAGACTTTCAACTACCGTGCGGAGTAAGGCGTGAACCAGGCCATGCGCTACGCGCTGGTGATCGGCGGTGCGGTCGTTTCGATCCTGCTGTTCCTGCTTGCCTCGGCGTCCGACAACTCCGGCTTCTTCGACCGCTACTACTCCTGGCTGCTGGGCCTGAACGCGACGATCGCGTTCCTGCTGCTGATCCTGGTGGTGGTCGCCCTCGGACGCCTGTACTCGCGCTACAAGGCGGGGCGCTTCGGCTCGCGCCTGATGGCCAGGCTGGTGCTGCTGTTCGCCGGCATCGGCATCCTGCCGGGCCTGGTCATCTTCATGGTGTCGGTACAGTTTGTCTCACATTCGATCGAGTCCTGGTTCGACGTCAAGATCGAGGCAGCCCTGCAATCGGGCCTGAACCTGGGCCACGCCGCGCTCGACGAATCGCTGGCCGAACTGTCGGCGAAGAGCCAGACGGTGGCTGCGACCCTGTCCGGCCTGGACGACGTCGGCGCCCAGCTGACGCTGTCGCAGCTGGTCTCCGACACCGAGGGCATGCAAAGCGCGCTGCTGCTCGACGCCAACGGCAAGCTGGTGGCCAGCGCCAGCGAAGACCGGCGCGCCGACCTGACGGCCGACCTGCCGAACCCGCAGATGGTGCGCCAGGCCGCGATGCCCGGCGGGTATGCGCGCGCCGAGGGCGGCATCGAACTCGACTTCCGCGACAACGCCGGCAGCGAAGGCGAGGGCTCGAACGCGCTCGACGCCGCCACCGGCCTGCGCCTGCGCGTCGTGATGGCCGTGCCCGAGCCGCCCGGCGCCGCGCCTCGCTACCTGCAGCTGATGCAGACGGTGCCGGTCAACCTGGCCTCGAACGCCGAGGTGCTGCGCTCCGCCTTCAGCGAATACCAGCAGCGCTCGGTGGCGCGCGAAGGCCTGCAGCGCATGTACATCGAAACGCTGACCCTGACCCTGCTGCTGGCCATTTTCGGCGCCATCGGCAGCGCGGTGCTGATCGCCGGGAACCTGGCCCAGCCGCTCCTGGTGCTGGCCGAGGGCACGCAGGCGGTGGCCGAGGGCGACTTGTCGCCGCGGCCGATCGTCGAGACCAACGACGAACTGGGCACGCTGACCCAATCCTTCAATGCCATGACCGGCCAGCTGTTCGAGGCCAGGAGCGCCGTCGAGCGCAACCGCGCGGCCCTGCAAAGCGCCAAGGCCCACCTCGAATCGGTGCTGGCCAACATGTCGGCCGGCGTGCTGGTGCTCGACGCCGAAGGCACGGTGGTGAATTCGAACGAGGCCGCCTGCCGCATCCTGCAGATGGAGCAGTGCAACCTGAACGGGCCGCTCTCGAGGATCGAGGGCCTGGAGCACTTCGCCGCCACCGTCACGCGCGCCTTCTCGACCCAGAGCGCGCAGTCGGCCGCGGGCACGTCGCGCCAGCGCACCCACTGGCAGCAGGAAATCGAGATCCCCCGGCGCGCGCCTGGCGAAGACCACGACACCACCTTGCTGGCGCGTGGTTCGCGCCTGCCGGTCGGCGTGGGCAGCGGCTTCATCGTCGTCTTCGACGACATCTCGGACGTGATCTCGGCCCAGCGCTCGGTGGCCTGGGGCGAGGTGGCGCGCCGCCTGGCGCACGAGATCAAGAACCCGCTGACCCCAATCCAGCTCTCGGCCGAACGCCTGCAGATGAAGCTGGAAGACAAGCTGGAGGCGGCCGATGCGGCCCTGCTGGCGCGCGCGACCACGACCATCGTCAACCAGGTCGACGCCATGAAGCGCATGGTCGACGACTTCCGCGATTACGCGCGCACGCCGCCGGCGGTGCTCGAGCCGCTCGACTTGAACGCCCTGATCGAAGAGATCCTCACCTTGTATCTGGCCGAGGATGCCTCCGACATCATCCACGCTTCGCTCGCGCCGTCCCTGCCGCGCGTGATGGGCGACCCGACCCAGCTGCGCCAGGTGATCCACAACCTGCTGCAGAACGCCCAGGATGCGCTGGCCGACCGCGGCCCGGATGCGAAAGAACCCCGCATCGACGTCGCCACCGAAATCATCCGCTACACGGGCGCCGACGGCATGGCGGGGGAGGCGGTGCGCCTGGCGATCCTCGATAACGGCCCCGGCTTCGCGCCCAAGATCCTGGCCCGTGCCTTCGAGCCCTACGTGACATCGAAGGCGCGCGGCACCGGCCTCGGCTTACCGATGGTGAAGAAGATCATCGACGAGCACGGTGGCCGCATCGATGTCCAGAACCGTCCGGACGGAAGTGGCGCGTCGGTATTCATTTTGCTGTTAAAGTTAGCACAAGAGGCGAACTTGGCCGAAGTGTAAAACGGGCATAGAATCACGACTGGAATCACACCTGTGCATTACAGCTGTTAACTCGGGCGGAGACGGAAGGCAAAGATGGCGAACATACTCGTAGTCGATGATGAAATGGGCATCCGCGAGCTGCTCTCGGAAATTCTGGGAGACGAAGGCCACGCAATCACGCTGGCTGAAAACGCGCAGCAGGCACGCGAAGCGCGCGCCGCAGGCGCACCCGACCTGGTGCTGCTCGATATCTGGATGCCGGATACCGACGGCGTCACGCTGCTCAAGGAGTGGCAGCGCGACGGCCTGCTCACCATGCCGGTCATCATGATGTCGGGCCATGCCACCATCGACACCGCCGTCGAGGCCACCCGCATCGGCGCCCTGAATTTCCTTGAAAAACCGATCGCCCTGCAGAAGCTGCTCAAAGCCGTGCAGCAGGGCCTGACCCGCGCCCAGGAAGTGGCGCGCGCGCCGGTGCCGCCGCCGCGTCCAGTCATGCCGGCGCCGGTGGTCGAAGCGCCGCCCGTCGCCAACCCGATGTTCGCGGCCCAGCCCGTGCCGGCGCCCCTGAACGGCGCACGCGTGGGCGTGATCGGCCACGGCGAAACGCAAGGCTATACGCTGTCCTTCGACTTGCCGCTGCGCGAAGCGCGCGACGCCTTCGAGCGCATGTACTTCGAACACCACCTGGGCCGCGAAGGCGGCAGCATGACGCGCGTGGCCGAAAAGACCGGCCTCGAGCGCACCCACCTGTACCGCAAGCTGAAGCAGCTCGGCGTCGAACCGGGCAAGCTCGGCAAGCGGGGCGGATGAGCGCGGCAGGGCCCGCCGACGCTTTCTCCTCCGGCTCCTCTTTGCGTCATCCGATTCCTACGACACTCGTTCTCGGCCCTAGCGCGGCACTGCGCGAAGCGGCCATCTCCTACACCCTCCAAGACCCCGCTACGCCCCGTGACGACGGGGCTGCCGTCATCCTGGAAGGGCTTTCGGACGGCAATCCGCTACTGGAAAATTCCGACAAACTCCTGATTTCACGCATCGCGCCCGGTTGTCTGTGCTGCGCAGGAAATCTCGTCATGCGTGTTACATTGAATCGTCTGCTGCGCCAGCGGCCGGCACGCCTCTTCATCGGCGTTGCCGACACGGCGCATCTGGATCAGTTGCGATCATGGCTGAGCAGTACGCCATACGATCAGCTGTTGGCTCTCACGCCCGACCTGCACTCTTGAAATCGCGTCGGCGAGCCCCACCTCTTCACTGAAGTCATATCCAGCCGCCCGCCGCCGCGCGACTGGAAAACCTCTGATCAAGAGAAGGAGTCACCATGAACATGATCTATAACAGCGAACAGTACAGCGTGGTCGAATTTGGCGTCGATCGCGACCTCGAGGCCCTGCGCTTCGGTGGTTACGAAATCGTCGACAAAGCCGGCCGTCGCGAAGCGTTCATCGGCGGCAAACTGGCACAATCGTTCCGCCGCGACGTCAACAATCTCATCGCAAGCGAGCCGACCATGGAAGAAATCGACGATTTCCTCGGCTCCTACGACACCCTGATGAGCCAGCCGGTGGTGCTGCACTAAGCCCACCCAGTCAGCTGGAGGAACATCACAGACGGCCAGGGACACCAACTGGGATGCAGGCGCCGGCCAAAGCCGGTGCCGCATCCGCCCTGGGCCTCGCAGTACCCCCCCCGCAGCACCCGCAGTAACGTTTCACACCCGCCGCGGTCATGCCCGACCCGGATCACATGGTAAGCTCTTCACCATGTGCCAACTCCTTGCAATGAACTGCAATGTCCCGACCGACATTGTGTTTTCCTTTACCGGTTTCGCCCATCGCGGCGGCCGCACCGATACCCACCACGACGGCTGGGGCATCGCCTTCTTCGAGGGCGCCGGCGTACGCCATTTCGTCGACCACCAGGCTGCCATCGCCTCTCCCATTGCCGAACTGATCAAGCGGTACCCGATCAAGTCGACGAATGTCATCGCCCATATCCGCAAGGCCACGCAAGGCAGGGTCGCGCTGGAGAACTGCCATCCCTTCGTGCGCGAACTGTGGGGCCGCTACTGGGTGTTCGCCCACAATGGCGACCTGAAGGAATTCAAGCCGCACCTCGACGGCGCCTTCCGTCCGGTCGGCAGCACCGACAGCGAGCAGGCCTTTTGCTTTCTGCTGCAGGAATTGCGGCGCCGCTTCGGCGACAGCCCGCCGCCGCTGCCGGCCCTGCGCGCCGCGCTGGGCGAGCTGGTAGGCGCCGTGTCGGCCTACGGCACCTTCAACATGATGCTGTCGGACGGCACGGCCCTGTTCGCGCATTGCTCGACCAAGCTCAGCTACGTCGTGCGCCAGTATCCTTTCGTCACCGCCAGCCTGTCCGACGAGGACTTGTCGGTCGATTTTTCCCAGGTGACGACGCCGAACGACCGGGTCGCCATCATCGTCACCGAACCGCTGACGACGAACGAGACCTGGACGGCCTTCGCACCCGGCGAGTTATTGCTGTTCATCGATGGCGCGCCAGTGGGAGCCGATTTTTAGCTTATAGGCATCTTTTTATGCATAAAACGATGCCGAAAATCCACTAATTGCCGAGAATCGGGTAGAGTGGACAGCTTGAACGTGACACGGGAACGCGATGACCAATACCGCCAGCCTCGACCAGGCATCCCAGCCTTTGCAGCTGCGTAATTTCTACCTTGCGCGCCAGCCGATGCTCGACCGCAACCAGGCCCTGTTCGGTTACGAACTGCTGTTCCGGCATACGGCCGACAACAGCGCCGAGATCGAATCGGATCTGTCGGCCACGGCCGCCGTCCTGGCTCATGCGGCGCAGCTCGGCCTGCCGCGCGCGGTGGGCGATGCGACCGCCTTCCTGAACGTCGACACCGAAGTCCTGATGAGCGACATCTTCGCCTTCCTGCCGCGCGAGCACACCGTGCTCGAACTGGTGGGCTCGGTCGAAGCGACGGAACAGGTACTGTGGCGCCTGGCCGAGCTCTCCGGCCACGGTTTCAAGTTCGCCGCCGAAGCCAGCGCCCATGGCAGCCGCCTGGGCCGCCTGCTGCCCCTGCTCGACTACGTGAAGGTCAACCTGCGCGCGATGCCGGTGGTGACCATGCTGTCGCTCGTACCGCGCCTGCGCGGCACCGGCAAGCGCCTGATCGCGGAGAAGGTCGAGAGCCAGACCGAATACAAGACTTGCCTCGACCTCGGCTTCGACTACTTCCAGGGCTTTTATTTCGCGCGCCCTTCGGTGATCGCCGGACGCAAGCTCTCGCCCTCGCAGCTGGCCGTGGTCGACCTGATGAACCTGGTCGTGTCGGACGCCGACAATATCGAGATCGAACGCGCGATCAAGCGCGACGTGACCCTGTCGATCAACCTGCTGCGCATCGTGAACACGCCGGCGGCCGGCCTGCGCCAGCGCATCGATTCGCTGAGCCAGGCCCTGATCGTGGTCGGCCGCCGCCAGCTGCAGCGCTGGCTGCAGATCATGGTGTACGCCGAGCCGGGCAATTACGGCCATACCCAGACCCCGCTGCTGATGCTGGCCAGCACCCGCGCGCGCCTGATGGAGCTGCTGGCCGGGCGCCTGCGTCCGGGCCAGCGTCACGTCGCCGACATGGCCTTCACGGTCGGCATCATGTCGCTGATGGACACGCTGTTCTGCGTCCCGATGGCCGACCTGGTCGAGCAGATCCCGGTCAGCGACGAAGTGTCGAATGCGCTGCTGAAACGGAGCGGCTTCTTCGGCGAACTGCTGCGCCTGGCCGAATCCTTCGAACGGATGGAAGAGGGCGACGACATGCTGCCGGCCCTGTCCGAACTGGCCAAGAGCGGCGACGACCTGGTCGAACTGGAGATGGCCGCCTTCGAGTGGAGCGGCCAGGTGGTGCGCAGCGCCCTCTAAAAACCGGACGCCATTCATATAAAGCGTGCGCACGCAAGCTCCAGGGCAAGGCGCATCGTCGAAGACAGTACGTTAGTACGGCGAGACGATACAACGCAGCCATGGGCTTGCTTGCACACGCTTTCAGGTGCCGGCCCACTGCTGGTGCAGATCCGGGTCGGTACGCAGCTCCCACAGGCCGAGCACGATCGTCGCCAGCCCCACCAGCAGCATACTGAAGCTCATCGCCCGGTCATGCATGACGTCGACCAGCCAGGGCGAGACCGCGACCCAGATGCCGAGGATGATGTTCAGGAACACGGCCCAGGCATAGGTCTTGTAGAGGTCGAAAGCGGCCAGGGCGGCCATGATGCCGCCTGCGATATAGGCATTCACGGCGGGCGGCGAATCGCTCGGGTAGCCCATCGCCCAGGGCGACACGATCAGCCAGATGGCGAGCAGCAGGATGCCCTGATCCTGCCAGCGCCGGGTCGAGAGATGCATTGCCATGATCTTCTCCTTACGAGACAAAACCCGCACACGATTAGGCAATACGCCACCCAGGAAGTTCAGGCGCATCCCGTGCGCCCGCGGGACGGTTCAGGAGGCGTTCGCCAGCGTCTCGTCGTCTTCCTGAACCACCGGCGCCCGCACTGCACGCGGCGCGAAGATCCAGGCGACCAGACGGTTGCCGGCATGGTTGAGCAGCAGGGCCGCCGCCACGATCACCGCCAGGCTGAACCCGAAGTCGATCAGCGTATGGCCGGTCGGGTGGACGAACAGGTAGGAGTGGATCAGGTAGATTTCGAGAAGGCAGGCTTCCAGTGCGACCAGCGGGCGCAGCAGGGTCAGCGGCTTGCCGGGAATGGTCAGGCGCAGGGAGAGCGCCAATGCGAACAGGCCCAGCAGGGGCATATTCAGCTTGTTGAAGCCGAAGCCGAGCTTGCAGACGACCAGCAGCAAGGGCGCTGCCAGGAGCAACGCATCGAGAACGCGCGGCCGCAGGCGCAGGTGATTCACGCCGGCGTAGATGCCAAGGACGAAGCCGAGCATGGTCAGCCACAGCGAGAAGCCGAGCCGCACCCATTCATTAAGCAGCAGCAGGACAAGCGTCGTCAGCACCAGGGCCACGGTGGTGCGATGGGATGCACGCAAGGTCTTCGCCAACAGCGGATAGAGGACGTAGAAAAACAGCAGCAGCGTGAAGAACCAGAGCCCGCGTCCAAGCGCGCTCTCGCTCGGGCCGTACAGGTTCAGGATGCCCGACAGGCCGGCGATGTGCACCAGCGTGTGCCAGTGGAAGATATCGCGGCCCTGCGCCATGGCCAGCACGCCAAGCACAGCCAGGATCAGCCAGTAGCGTACACCCAGGCGCTGCAGTTTCTTTTTCCAGAATGCGCGGATATCGACCTGGCTGCCGTAGATGCGGGCCGTGAAAAACGAAGACGAGAAGCCGAACAGGAACAGGGCGATGGTGGCCAGTATCCACAAATCGATTCCCCTGAAAAAGTGACTGGCCACGACGACCAGGATTGCGACGACCTTTGCTACCGAAAAATTGAGGCTGACGGTTTTGTCCATTATGTAAGCTGCTTTCTGCGTCGCAGGCAGCATGCCGGCTACGACTGGGTAATGAATTTGCCATTTTCGCATCACTCATTGAATAACAGAAAGAAAACAATCTCTTCGTCAAGCTAGTGTGTTCCATGCACAACGCATTATTTCGTGCGTATCCCTCGCAGACACAAAAATGCCCGGAGGACATTTATGTGCTCCGGGCAATAAGAGGGTGTGGCAATGTCAGGAAAGATTCGGCGCCAGGTGGCGCTCCACCTCGGCCTTGTCCATGCCGCGGCGCGCAGCCATGTCCGTTACCTGGTCGTCGCCGATCTTGCCGACCACGAAGTACTTCGACTCCGGATGCGCCAGGTAGAAGCCCGAGACAGCCGCGCCCGGATACATCGCATACGACTCGGTCAGCTGCATGCCGATCTCCTCGGCCTGCAGGGTCTCGAACAGTTCCTTCTTGACCGTATGCTCGGGGCAGGCCGGATAGCCCGGCGCCGGGCGAATGCCGACGTACTGTTCGGCGATCAGCTCCGGATTGCTGAGGTCTTCGTTCGTGGCATAGCCCCACAGGTCGGTACGCACGCGCTCGTGCAGGTATTCGGCAAAGGCCTCGGCCAGGCGGTCGGCCAGGGCTTTCAGCATGATCGACGAATAGTCGTCGTGTGCATCTTCGAAGCGCTGCTCGTACTTCTCGATGCCGAGGCCGGCCGTCACCGCGAACATGCCGATGTAGTCCGCCACGCCCGAGTCTTTCGGCGCGATGAAGTCTGCCAGGCACTGGTTCGGGCGCTGCATGCCGTCGACCACGGGCTTCACGCCCTGCTGGCGCAGGCCGTGCCAGGTGAAGGCGACCTTCTCGCGCGATTCGTCTGCATAGATCTCGATGTCGTCGTCGCGCACGCTGTTGGCCGGCAGCAGGGCGATGGCGCCGTTCGCCGTCAGCCAGCGTCCTTCGATGATCTTCTTGAGCATGGCCTGGCCTTCCTCGTAGACCTTCGAGGCCGCTTCGCCGACGACGTCGTCGGTCAGGATGGCAGGGAAGGGACCGGCCAGGTCCCAGGTCTGGAAGAAGGGACCCCAGTCGATATAGCGCGCCAGCGTACTCAGTTCCACGTTCTTGAACACGCGGCGGCCGATGAACTTCGGTTTCACTGGGGCGAACGCCAGTTTCGCCTTGTTGGCGCGCGCGTCCGCCAGGGTCAGCATCGGCAGCGCCTTCTTGTTGGCGTGCTGCTCGCGGATGCGCTCGTAGTCCTGCTTGATCTCGGCCATGTAGGCATGGCGCGATTCTTCCGTCAGCAGCGACTGGCCGACCGAGACCGAGCGCGAGGCGTCCGGCACGTAGACCACCGGGCCGTCGTAGTGCGGCGCGATTTTCACGGCCGTGTGGGCGCGGCTGGTGGTGGCGCCGCCGATCAGGAGCGGAATGCCGCGCTCGCGGAACCAGGGGTCGCGCTGCATCTCACGCGCGACGTGGGCCATCTCTTCCAGCGACGGCGTGATCAGGCCCGAGAGGCCGACGATGTCGGCGTTCTCCGCCTTGGCTTTGGCCAGGATGTCGGAGCAGGGCACCATCACGCCCATGTTCACGATCTCGAAATTATTACACTGCAGGACGACCGAGACGATGTTCTTGCCGATGTCGTGCACGTCGCCCTTCACGGTGGCCATCACGATCTTGCCCTTCGGCTTGGCGACGACGCCGGTGCGCTCCTCCTCGCGCGCCTTTTCCTCTTCGATGAAGGGAATCAGGTGGGCCACGGCCTGCTTCATCACGCGCGCCGATTTCACCACCTGCGGCAGGAACATCTTGCCCTGTCCGAACAGGTCGCCGACGATGTTCATGCCGTCCATCAGCGGCCCTTCGATCACGTGGATCGGACGACCCTCGGCCGCCAGCACGGCCTGGCGCGCCTCCTCGGTGTCCTCGACGATCCATTGGGTGATGCCGTGCACCAGCGCATGCGCCAGGCGCTTCTCGACCGGGCCGTTGCGCCATTCAAGGTTCTGTTCCTGCTTGCCGCCGCCGGCCTTCAGGGAGCCGGCGAATTCGATCATGCGCTCGGTCGCGTCGTCGCGGCGGTTCAGCACCACGTCTTCGACGCGCTCGCGCAATTCTGCCGGCAGGTCGTCATACACGCCGACCATGCCCGCGTTGACGATCCCCATCGTCATGCCGGCCTGGATCGCGTGGTACAGGAACACGGTATGGATCGCTTCGCGCGCCGGGTCGTTGCCGCGGAAGGAAAAGGAGACGTTCGAGACGCCGCCTGAGACCTTCGCATGCGGCAGGTTCTCGCGAATCCAGCGCGTGGCGTTGATGAAATCGACGGCGTAGTTGTTGTGCTCTTCGATGCCGGTGGCGATGGCGAAGATGTTCGGGTCGAAGATGATGTCTTCCGGCGGGAAGCCCACTTGTTCGGTCAGCACCTTGTAGGCGCGCCCGCAGATCTCGGTCTTGCGCTCGAAGGTATCGGCCTGGCCCTGTTCGTCGAAGGCCATCACGATGACGGCGGCGCCGTAGCGGCGGCACAGCTGCGCCTGGCGGATGAACTCCGCTTCGCCTTCCTTCATCGAGATCGAGTTGACGATGGCTTTGCCTTGCACGCATTTCAGGCCGGCCTCGATCACGCTCCACTTCGAAGAGTCGATCATGATCGGCACGCGCGAGATGTCGGGCTCGGAAGCGATCAGGTTCAGGAAGCGCGTCATGGCCGCCTGCGAGTCGAGCATCGCTTCGTCCATGTTGATGTCGATGACTTGGGCGCCGTTCTCGACCTGCTGGCGCGCCACCGACAGCGCCTCGTCGAACTGCTCGTTCAGGATCATGCGCGCAAAGGCTTTCGAGCCCGTCACGTTGGTGCGCTCGCCGACGTTCACGAACAGCGAGGTCTCGTCGACCGTGAACGGCTCCAGGCCGGACAGGCGCAGCGCGGTCGGGATTTCGGGCACGGCGCGCGGCCTGGCGGCCGAGAGCAGCTCGGAAATGGCGGCGATGTGTTCCGGCGTGGTGCCGCAGCAGCCGCCGGCGATGTTGACGAAACCGGCGTCGGCGAATTCGCGCAGCAGGGCGGACGTATCGGCCGGGAGTTCGTCGAAGCCGGTGTCGCTCATCGGGTTGGGCAGGCCGGCGTTCGGGTAGATGCAGACAAAGGTATCGGCGATCTGCGACAGCTCCTCGGCATAAGGGCGCATCAGCGCCGCGCCCAGCGCGCAGTTCAGGCCGATGGTCAGCGGCTTCGCATGGCGCACCGAGTTCCAGAAGGCGGGCACGGTCTGGCCCGACAGGATGCGGCCCGAGGCGTCGGTGACGGTACCCGAGATCATGATCGGTTTGCGCACCTGTTCCGGATGCTCGTCGAAATACAGGTCGATCGCGAACAGGGCCGCCTTGCAGTTCAGGGTGTCGAAGATGGTTTCGACCAGCAGCACGTCGACGCCGCCTTCGACCAGGCCCGCAACCTGTTCATGGTAGCTGGCGACCAGCTGGTCGAAGGTGACGTTGCGCGCGGCCGGGTCGTTCACGTCCGGCGAGATCGAGGCCGTTTTCGGGGTCGGGCCGAGGGCGCCGGCGACGAAGCGCGGCTTGTCGGTACTGGTGTACTTGTCGCAGGCGGCGCGCGCCAGTTTGGCGGCCTGGACGTTCATCTCGTAGGCCAGGTGGGCCATGTGATAGTCGTCCTGGGCCACGCTTGTCGCGCCGAAGGTATTCGTTTCGATCAGGTCGGCGCCGGCGGCAAGATAGCGCTCGTGGATTTCCTGGATGATTTGCGGCTGGGTGAGCGTGAGCAGCTCGTTGTTCCCTTTGACGAAGAGTTCGCGCGCGCCGCTTTCCACCGGGGCGGCGAAGTCGGCGAAGCGGCCGTTCGGGCCGCCGCGGTAGGCGGCTTCATCGAGTTTGTATTGCTGGATGATGGTGCCCATGGCGCCATCCAGGATCATGATGCGGCGCGACAGGATGGCGCGCAACTGGGTTTCGATCGGGGATGGGGAAGAGGTCGGGGCAGTCATCGGTCACTTTCTAGAGGCGTGCAGGCAGGCGGAACACACTGCACGGTTGGGGCGATCTGAAATTATACGGCAATGGCGTCTTTT
This sequence comes from Massilia sp. Leaf139, assembly GCF_001424165.1. Classification (GTDB taxonomy): domain Bacteria; phylum Pseudomonadota; class Gammaproteobacteria; order Burkholderiales; family Burkholderiaceae_D; genus Telluria. The sequence goes on along the minus strand of NZ_LMOJ01000012.1, from coordinate 509,225 downwards.
GCCGCCCAGGCCGCCCATCCTCGGGCAGATTGTATCGTTATGTGTTTATGCATCCGATTGTTACATGGCGTTACAAAACCTGGTCGTTTCGCAATTTTACGGATACATACAGCGACGACAATAAATAAAGGTCATGAAAATCGTGGCACGGTTTAATACGGGATGGATAGCATGAACAAAGAGTACGAACCTGATTGGGATCAGCCTTCGCTGCAGAGCCACGTCGTGGCGGCAGAACCAAAAGCGGCGCCTTCGGGCGCCAAGCAGATCGTGACGATCCGCCTGGACGTCGACATGCTCGATTGGTTCAAGGCAGCCGGCCCGGGATACCAGACCCGCATCAACCAGGTCTTGCGCGAGCATATGGATGCCCAGCGTACGGCGGAGTTGGAAGGTAACTGAGAAATGACAACGCGCCCGATGGGCGCGTTTTTTATTGCGTCACGATGCTGACGTTCCCGCGTGGGCACCGGGCGCCCGGTGTAACCGTGGTCGAGGCCATTGGCCTCGACCACCCCTACAAGAACGTTTGGCCTTCGAGCGGGAAGCTTTTTATAAACTCCGCCGCCGCCAGGCGCTTGCCGCCGGGTTTCTGCAACTGTAACAAGCGCAGCGCGCCTTCGCCGCAGGCGACCACGATGCCGTCCGCATCGGCCGACAATACCTGTCCCGGCTGGCCACTGCCTGGCGCCGGTTCCGCGCTCCAGATCTTGATCGCCGTGCCCTTGACCAGGCCTTGCGCACCGGGGAAGGGATTGAAGGCGCGCACCTTGCGCCACAGATCGAGCGCCGGCAAATTGAAATCGAGCTTCGCTTCGTCCTTGCTGATCTTGGCCGCGTAGGTCACGCCTTCTTCCGGCTGCGGCGTGGCGGGCAATTCTCCCCGTTCCAGGCGCCGCAAGGCTTCGACGATCATGGTCGCGCCGAGCGCGGCCAGCTTGTCGTGCAGGCTGCCGGTGGTGTCGAGATCCTCGATGGCGACGCGTTCGATCAGCATCATCGGGCCGGTATCGAGGCCTTCTTCCATGCCCATGATGGTCACGCCCGTCTCGCTGTCGCCGCTTTCGATCGCGCGATGGATCGGCGCGGCGCCGCGCCAGCGCGGCAGCAGGGAGCCGTGGATGTTGATGCAGGGCGCGATGTCGAGGGTGCTGCGCGGCAGGATCAGGCCGTAGGCGGCCACCACCATCACGTCGTAGTCGAGTGCGAGCAGGCGCTCGTGCGCGGCCTGCGCCTCGACCGCGCGCTGGGGATCCTTGCTGTCCATGCGCAGCGACAGCGGCTGGAGCACCTCGATGCCGTGCTCCAGCGCCACCTGCTTCACGCTGGACGCCTGCAGCTGCATGCCGCGCCCGGCCGGGCGGTCGGGCTGGGTCAGTACCAGGGGAATGGTGAAGCCGGCATCGATCAGGGCGCGCAGGGCGCAGGCGGCGAACTCCGGCGTACCGGCAAAGACGACTTTCATCGGCCCGCCTTAGTAGCGGCGGCCGGCAGCCTTGAGCGCCGCTTCGCGCTCCATGCCGCGCTCTTCCTTCTGCAGCTTGGCCTTGATGCGGTTGCGCTTCAGGGGCGACAGGTATTCCACGAAGACCTTGCCCATCAGGTGATCCATTTCGTGCTGAATGCACACGGCCAGCAAGCCTTCGCACTCGAGCTCGAAGGTCTCGCCCTTGGCGTCCTGGGCGCGCACTTTCACGCGTGCAGGGCGCTCGACGCCGTCGTAGATGCCGGGCACCGACAGGCAGCCTTCGTCGTAGACCTGCTTCTCTTCGCTGGCCCAGACGATTTCCGGATTGACGAAGACGAGCAGCTCGTCGTGGGTCTCGGTGACGTCGATCACGACCACGCGCTCGTGCACGTCGACCTGGGTCGCGGCCAGGCCGACGCCGGGCGCGTCGTACATGGTCTCGGCCATGTCGGCCACCAGCTTGGCCAGGCGCTCGTCGAATGCGGTGACGGGCACGGCGACCTTGTGCAGGCGTGGGTCGGGATAGCGCAGGATCTTCAGGAGGGCCATATCAGCGTGTTTAGTAATAGTTAGATAAAAGTGAGACGGTCAGGGTCGGCGCAACGGGGGCGCAGGGGCAGGAATGCAACACATTGCCCGCCCGGCAGGACGCGGTTTGTCTTGCTAGTTCAAGGATTTGTGTGCAGAATTTGATTCAGTTGGGCAACTCTTCCCGATCCGCCAGTCGCGTTTCGGAGTGCAAGCCTGCTGTCTCTTGCGCCGCGGCTGGCCAGGTGATGGGCGCAACCCGCAATTCCGTTGTCAATGCCGCATTTTACGGACGTCTTCAATGAAAAATTTTAGCACAGTCGTGACCCGCGCTGCAGCCGCGGCGCTCGTCGCGTGTGTTGTGGCTGGCCCTGTCCAGGCCGCCGAATGCAGCTTCAAGCCGAATGCCCCTGATCAGCATCGCGTCGTCAAGGGCGATACCCTGTGGGATATTTCCGGCACTTTTCTCGAGCATCCTTGGTGCTGGCCGCAAGTCTGGGGCATGAACCGCGACGAGATCCGCAATCCGCATTGGATCTATCCGGGCCAGATCGTCTACTTCGACCGCGCCCGCGGCCGCCTGTCGCTGAACAAGCCAGGCAGCGGCGACAGCCGTGGCGAACCGCCCGTGCTGCGCCTGTCGCCGCAAGTGCGCAGCGAAGGCCTGGAGAGCACCGCCATCGAGGCGATTCCCGCTGGCCTGATCGAACCCTATCTGACCCAGCCGCTCCTGATCGAAAAGGAGGCGATGGATGCGCCGCGCATCGCCGCCTCCGCCGAAAACCGCCTCTACCTTGGCACCGGCGACCGCGTGTATGTGCGCGGCGAGCTGAAGGGCGCGACCGAGTTCCAGGTGTTCCGCCCGACCGGCCCCCTGAAGGATCCGCAAACCGGCGCCGTGCTGGCGCACGAAGCCGCGTATGTCGGTACCGTGAAGCTGGTCAAGGCGGCCGTGCCCGGCGTCGACGTGCACACCATGAGCGTGTCGAGTTCGGTGAGCGAGATGGGTGTCGGCGATCGTTTGATCCCGACCCCGCCGCCGAGCATACGCAACTATGTGCCGCATGCGCCGGCGACGCAGATCGATGCACGCATCATGTCGATCTATGCCGGCGTGACCCACGCCGGCCAGAGCCAGGTCGTCACTGTCAACCGTGGTTCGATTGACGGACTCGATGTCGGCTCGGTTTTGCAGCTCTATCATTTCGGGAAGACGGTACCCGACCCCGAAGGCAACAAAGGTTGGTTCGGCATGGGGCGCCCGACGATGAAGCTTCCCGATGAACAATATGGCAGCCTGTTCATCTTCCGAGTGTTCGGGCGCGTTTCCTACGGCCTGATCATGCAAGTGACGGCGCCGGTGGAAGTCGGCGACGTGGCGAAATCACCGGAGTAAATCCACCGTGCAGGACACGGAACCCACCCCCGCCAGCCGCAGCGCCGCCCTCATCGACGACCTAAGCGACGACCTCACCGACTGGCTGCGCCTCGATGGCGCACGTGGGGTGGGGCCGCGCACGGCGCACGCGCTGCTTGCCGCTTTCGGCTCGCCGCGCGCCATCTTCGAGGCCGGCCACGACGCGCTGGCCTTTCACGTCGGCCCCGCACTGGCCCGCTCGCTGTGCGCGCCGCCTTCGCGCCAGACGCGCGAACTGATCGACACCACGATCGACTGGCTGCACACGCCCTCGCACCACGTGCTGGCGCTGGGCGAGGCCAATTACCCGCAGGCGCTCGCCAACATTCCCGATCCGCCGCTGCTGCTCTATATAAAAGGGCGCATCGACCTGCTCGCGCGGCCGGCGCTGGCCATCGTCGGCAGCCGCAATGCCACCGCGCAGGGCAAGGCCAATGCCGGCGCCTTCGCTGCGGCCTTGTCGAACGCCGGTGTGTGCGTGGTCTCGGGCCTGGCGCTCGGCATCGACGCCGCCGCGCATGAAGGCGCCCTGCGCGGCGCGGGCTCGACGATCGCCGTGGTCGGCACCGGCGCCGATCTGTCTTATCCGCCGCGCAACCGATCTCTGGCCGAACGCATCGCACACGAGGGCTGCATCGTCAGCGAATTTGCGCTCGGCACGCCGCCCACCAGCGGCAATTTCCCGCGCCGTAATCGGATCATCAGCGGCCTGTCGTCGGGCGTGCTGGTGGTGGAAGCGGCCGCGCAATCGGGCTCCTTGATCACCGCGCGCGTGGCCGCCGAACAGGGCAGGGAAGTGTTCGCCTTGCCGGGCTCGATCCACGCGCCGCTGGCCAAGGGCTGTCATCAACTGATACGCGACGGCGCGCGCCTGGTCGAAACCGTGCACGAAGTACTGGAGGCGCTGCAGGTGTCGCCGCTGGCCTGCGCGCCCGTTTCGAACGGCGCCGCTACGCAGGCCCTGCCGACCGAAACCGGCTGCACCGAGCTGCTCGATCAACTCGGACACGAAGCCCTCGACGTCGACGATTTACTGGAACGTACTGGTTCCGATATCGGGCAATTAAGCATGGGCTTACTGGCACTCGAAATGGCCGGCATGATCGAGCGTTTACCGGGCGGAAAAGTGCAGCGAATACATAATTAATGCGGCACGAATAGGATATTAAAAAGGCGCATCATATCGATAATTACTTACAAGCCTATATGAACCGATAAGGCCGAAAAACGACGATTTTTGTTCGCCGGATGCACACACACGCAGCAAGCTTGTACCTGTACGAGCTTAGCTGCTACAGTAGCGTCACTATGTTCGACATCCTGGTCTACCTCTACGAGACGTACTATCGTCCTGAAGCCTGCCCCGAGCCGGCTGCCCTCGCACGCAAGCTCTCCGCCGTCGGTTTCGACGACTTCGAGATCTGCGAAGCGATCGATTGGCTCACCGGTCTTAACGAAATGGCGGCTGAAGAACAAGCCGACGTGATCGCTTCCACCGGCACGCGTTACTACGTGGACGAGGAATATAACGAGCTCGGCAGCGCCGCGATCGGTTTCATCCAGTTCCTCGAAAGCGCCAAGCTGCTCACGCCCTTGCAGCGCGAGATCGTCATCGAGCGCGCGCTTGCCGTCGATGAATCGCCTGTCACCCTGAGCAAGCTGAAGATCATCGTCCTGATGATGATGTGGAGCCAGAACAAGGAACCGGACGCGCTGATTTTCGACGACCTGTTCGGCTCCGACGACGAGCAGATTCCGCGTCAGTTGCACTAAACAATTTACTGTTCGCGCTTTGGCGCGAGCGATAAATAAACTGCCGCAATTGCGGCAGTTTTTGTTTCCGGCTCCAGATGGCGCTTTACCAGGAACCGAGACACTCAGTTTCACTTCCGCATTTAAAAATCAGCGCTGCGGATCGCGGTCGGTACCCGCCGATCCCGAGCCATAGTCCGAGGCCGGCTGTTCCGGATGGCCGCCGCCGCCCGCACCGGGGCCGGCCGATTGCTGCGAGCGCGGCGCCAGCGCCGAGTCTTTCGAACCCGCATGCTGCTTCTGTTCGAGTCCCCCCGCGCCCGACTGCTGCGACGCGCCCAGGCGGTCGGCCTCGGCCTGCGCCTGCATGCGCTGGGCTTGCTGGCGGGCGCTGCGTCCGCCCGTCTGCGAGCCGGGCCCGCCGCGCGACCCGGCATCGGTCGACTGCATCGAGCCCGCATTCGTGCCCAGGCCGATATCCGACTGGCCCTTGCCGGGGCCCGCGCCGGGCGCCTTGCCCTGCTGGCTTCCTGGCGCCACCGGCACCATCTTCTCGCGCCGCACGCTGCGGCCGTGCTCGTTCACCATGCCTTTGTGTTTATCGCTCATGGTCATCCCCCTGAAACGGCGCGTGGGCGCCAACGAGCCGATCATGCGCGCGGCAGGGCGTCCCTTGTATCGGAATGGCGATGACGGGGATGTAGGAGTGCGCCCACCGTCTATGGAAATTTCTCGGCGACAGGGCCGAAAACGCCGTCGTTGCGGACGCGCCACGAACGGGCAATCGAAGCGCTTTCGGCGGCGCGCTGCACAGGCACGGTGCAGAGGCTACTTGCGAACAGCGCGATAACGCGCTTATCATTGGCCGCTCATTCAGGACTGTTACTACTAAGACATTAGTATCACGGCCCCGGCGCCAAGCATGTATGATGCGCAGGCCAAATACACCATATATATAAGCAAGACGAGAAATTTATGACCAAAACCCTCATCATCGCCGAGAAGCCGTCTGTCGCGAACGACATCGCGAAGACGCTGGGCGGCTTCACGAAGCACGATGAGTATTTCGAATCCGACGAATACGTTCTGTCGTCCGCCGTCGGCCACCTGCTGGAAATCGCGGTGCCCGAGGAATACGACGTCAAGCGCGGCAAGTGGAGCTTTACCCACCTGCCGATGATCCCGCCGTACTTCGCGCTGAACCCCATTGCCAAGACCGAGTCGCGTTTGAAGGTGCTGAACAAGCTCATCAAGCGCAAGGACGTCACCACCCTCATCAACGCATGTGACGCGGGCCGCGAAGGAGAACTGATCTTCCGCCTGATCGCGCAGAACGCCAAGGCCAAGCAGCCGGTCAAGCGCCTGTGGCTGCAGTCGATGACGGCCAATGCGATCAAGGAAGGTTTCCGCAACCTGCGCAGCGACGACGAAATGCTGCCGCTGGCCGACGCCGCGCGCTGCCGTTCGGAAGCGGACTGGCTGATCGGCATCAACGGCACCCGCGCGATGACCGCATTCAACTCGAAAGAGGGCGGCTTCTATCTGACCACGGTCGGCCGTGTGCAGACGCCGACCCTGTCGATCGTGGTCGAGCGCGAAGAAAAGATCAAGAAGTTCGTGCCGCGCGACTACTGGGAAGTGCGTGCCGAGTTCGTCTGCGCCGCCGGCGTCTACGAAGGCCGCTGGCTCGACCAGAATTTTAAGAAGGACGAGAACGATCCGGAAAAGCGCGCCGAGCGCCTGTGGAGCAAGGCCGCCGCCGATTCCATCGCCGCCGCCTGCCGCGGCAAGCAGGGCAACGTTACGGAAGAATCGAAGCCGACCACCTCGATGGCGCCGGCCCTGTTCGACCTGACCTCGCTGCAGCGCGAGGCCAACGGCCGCTTCGGCTTCTCGGCCAAGAACACCCTGGGCCTGGCCCAGGCGCTGTACGAGAAGCACAAGGTGCTGACTTACCCGCGTACCGATTCGCGCCACCTGCCGGAAGACTATATCGCCACCGTCAAGTCGACGATGGACGCGCTGGCCGACACCAATAACTACAACCAGTTCGCCAAGCAGGTCACCAAGAACGGCTGGGTCAAGCCGAACAAGCGCATCTTCGACAATACCAAGATCTCGGATCACTTCGCCATCATCCCGACCGGCGTCATCCCCAAGAATTTGAGCGAGCCGGAGCAGAAGCTTTATGACTTGGTGACGCGCCGTTTCCTGGCCGTCTTCTTCCCGCCGGCCGAGTTCCTGGTCACGACCCGCTTCACCGAAGTGTCCGGCCACCAGTTCAAGACCGAAGGTAAAGTCATGACCAACCCGGGCTGGCTTGCCGTCTACGGCAAGGACACCACCGGCGACGACAAGGATGGCGCCACGCTGGTGCCGGTCGCCAAGGGCGAAAAGGTCTTGACCGACAAGATCACCGCGAATGGCCTGGTCACGAAACCGCCTGCGCGCTACTCCGAGGCGACGCTGCTGTCGGCCATGGAAGGCGCCGGTAAACTGGTCGATTCGGACGAGCTGCGCGATGCGATGGCAGGTAAAGGCCTTGGTACGCCGGCCACGCGCGCGGCCATCATCGAAGGCTTGTTGACGGAAAAATACCTGATCCGCGAAGGACGCGAACTGATCCCGACCGCCAAGGCATCGCAGCTGATGACCTTGCTGCGCGGCCTGGGCGTGAACGAACTCACGGCGCCGGAACTGACCGGCGAATGGGAATACAAGCTGTCGCAGATGGAGAAGGGCAAGATTTCGCGCGAAGAGTTCATGCGCGAGATTGCGCAGATGACCCAAATCATCGTCAAGCGCGCCAAGGAATACAACAACGATACGATCCCGGGCGAGTACGCGACCTTGAAAGCGCCGTGCCCGAACTGCGCCGGCGTGGTCAAGGAAAACTACCGCCGCTTCGCCTGCACCAAGTGCGACTTCTCGATGAGCAAGACGCCGGGCAGCCGCCAGTTCGAGATCGAGGAAGTCGAGGAGCTGCTGGAAAAGCGCACCATCGGCCCGCTGCAGGGTTTCCGCTCGAAGATGGGGCGTCCGTTCGCGGCCATCCTGCGCATCGTGCGCGACGAGGAGATCAACAACTTCAAGCTCGAATTCGACTTCGGCCAGGATCAGGAAGGCGGAGAAGACGGCGAGGGTGTCGACTTCAGCGCCCAGACCCCGCTCGGCCCTTGCCCGAAATGTTTCGGCGGCGTCTACGAGATGCCGCTGGCCTATGTGTGCGAGAAGAGCGTCGCCAAGCCGAAGACCTGCGACTTCCGCAGCGGCCGCATCATCCTGCAGCAGGAAATCCTGCCCGAGCAGATGGCGAAGCTGCTCAACGACGGCAAGACCGACCTGCTGCCGGGCTTCGTGTCGCAGCGTACGCGCCGTTCCTTCAAGGCTTTCCTGACCCGTGCCAAAGACGGCAAGATCAGCTTCGAGTTCGAGGAGCGCAAGGCCAAGCCGGCTGCCAAGGGCAAGGCGGCAGCAGCCGATGCGGTGGAAGAGGGCGACGGCGCGGCCGTGGCGGTCAAGCCGGCAGCGAAGAAGGCTGCAGCAAAACCTGCGGCGAAGAAGGCGGCGGCCAAGCCGGCGGCCAAGCGCGCGGCGGCGAAGAAGTAAGCCCGCCAAGGCGGCAAACAAAAAAACCGCGGCCCTGGCGCCGCGGTTTTTTATTGTTCTTAACGAAGTATTCTGTTTATACCATTACCCGATCCGGGTAAATACAGCGTAGCGCATGCAGGGCGTTCGCCGCCCTGCGGCTCACTCCTGCCAGTCCTGCAGCGCGCGGATCGCGGCTTCGCCGTTGCGGATCGCCTTTACGCGGCGCACGACTTCGTCGCGCCAGGCCTCGTCGGCATCCTTGTCGGCAGGGCCGTCGATGTCCTCGAGCAGGACGCGCAGCACCTCATGCTTTTCCTCGGAATTGAGGAGCTGAATTTTTTCGCAGACTTCTGCAAGCATGGTCGACATCGATAAACCTCATTGAAATAGTGACTCGATCATATCGTGAGTTTTAACCGTTGTCGATAACAACCATGTTATCGGAGGGCTTCTTGTCGATCAGCTTGTAATCCGGGTCGATGCCGGCGCGTGCCGGGCGTCCCGCCACGACGAAGGTGACGGTCTGCGGCCCGCCGGTCACACGCCGCCGTTCGCGCACCAGGGGATTGCCGGCGCGGTCGTCGACGCCGAACTCGATGTAGTCGGCCAGCGGCAGCTCCTGTTCGCTCGGAGCGCCGGCGCGCACCTTGGCGGCATGGGCGCGCAGGGTTACCTCGTACTTGCCGTCCGGGCGCAGGCGCGCGCTGGCGCTGTCGGCGCGGTTTTCGTACAGGACGATGTCCTCGAACAGGTCGCGCACCAGATAGGCCTTGTCGGCCGGCGCCACCGCGCGCAGCGCCGCCGCCAGCGCCGCCATGTCGGGCGTCCGGGCGCCGTCGCGCATAGCCAGTTCTCGCAGCACGCCGTTCACCCGCTCTTCTCCCAGCAGATCCTGCAGCAGGTAGAGCGCGAGCCCCCCTTTACGCTGGCGCAGCCAGGCTTCGTCCACGTTGTCGACCAGCGGGCGTTCGCGGCCAGTCGCCAGCGCGCGGCCCATCAGGTAGGCGCGCAGATCCTCGCGCCGGTAGCGCCGCGTCGCCGGCGCGCCGCTGGCCGAGCGCACCGCCATCAGCGCCGTGTACTCGGCCAGCGTATCGGCCAGCAGCAGGCCGCCTGGCTGGCGCGTCCACCACTGGTGCGCGGTGCTCCACGCGCCCATGTAGAAGGGATAGTCGATGGTGCCCGGCTTGCCGTCGTACCGCGCGATGAAGGCGCTGTCTTCGGGCAGGGCCAGCATGCCGGGGAAGGCGCGCGCCGCGCTGCCACGCGGCGTCTCGACCAGGCGCAGGTCGTGCTGGCCGTAGGGCCCGAACTGGCGCGTGCCGTAGTCGAGGACGGCGCCGGCGCCGCGCAGCAGGCGCCCGGCGTTGTCAGCATGGGCCGGCTCGAAGTAGGCGTCGATGGCGACGTCTTGCCAGCGCTCGTTGCGCACCGCGTAGCGCGCCGAGGCGATCGCGTAGGCATTCGGCACCAGGCCCTCGGAGCGGTAATGGAAATGGCGCCGCTCGGCGCCGATCCACTCGCGTTCGAGCATGCCCGGCGCCACGGCCACCTGGTCGGTGGCGGTGCTGACGATGGCGCTGAAGGCGATCCGCTCGCCCGAGGGCACCGCCGCGCGGTGCGCGCGCGGCGCCAGGCCGTGGCGGCGGCGGTCGCGCGCATCGTCCAGTTCGACCTCGGCCTGGTAGCCGATGCGCGGCAGCGCCTCGTTCGTCAGGTAGCTGCCGTTGGCGGCGACCGGCGTGTCGCTGCCGATGCCGAGCGGGCCGCCCGGCGCGCTGCTCAATTCGAACGCGAGGTCGATGCGCGCGCCCGGCGCCAGCGGCGCGGCCAGCCTATAGTGGAAGAAGCCGCGTTTGCGGTCGGCCGTCATCAAGCGGGCCGGCCGCGACAGGCGCGTGGCCAGATCGGCGCCCGGCTGCTGGTACAGCACCAGATCCGACAGCGGCGTGCCGCTGCGGTTTTCCAGCTGGTAGAGGCCTTGCACGGCCAGCACGCGGCTGCGCGGATGGAGGTCGACGCGCAGATCGACCGCGGCCAGCTGCGGCTGCGGCAGGCGGGCGAAGGCGCGGTAGCGCGTCTCGTAGGCAGCGCGGCGCAGCTCTTCGGCATGGGGGCTGCGGTAGTTGCCCGCCACTTCCAGTTCGTACCAGAGCAGGGCGCCGCTGCCGGCGAACACCAGCAGGCCGGCGCCGAAGGCGCTCAGGGCCGGCAGGGTCAGGTTCTGGCGCGCCAGCGTCAGGCGGCTGCGCCATTCCGCGTTCACGCCGCGCGGCCACAGCACCACGCTGGCCGCCAGCAGCATCAGCAGCAGGCCGCCCCAGTACAGGGCCAGCATGCGCGCGCGCAGCAGGTGGTGGCCGTAGCCGTTCATGGTCGAATAGTCGAGCAGGGGCAGGCCGACGAAGGGCAGCAGCACGTGATCCAGGCCGCGGCCCTGCAGGGCGACGGCGGCCACGCCCAACGCCACGAAGACCGCGTAGCCGAGGTATTTGCGGTTGCACAGCGCCTGCACCGCGATCGCCAGCACGGCCAGCAGCACATACTGCGGCAGCAGGATCGTGAACAGGGTCTGCAGGTACAGGCCCGGTTCGAGCGCGAAGTAGCCGCGCACCAGCTGGCACAGCATCGTGCACAGCATGGCCAGGAACAGCAACAGGGCCTGCATGGCGACCAGCGCCAGGGTCTTGGCCAGCGGCGCCAGCCAGCCCGGCACCGGCAGCGCGTCGAACAGCTGGCTGGTGCGCGCATCGCGTTCGCGCCATACCAGCTGGGCCGAATAGAAGGCCGTGACCAGCGGGATGTACAGGGAGTAGCCGTCGCGGATCAGTTCCAGCATCTGCCAGGTGACCGGCCAGGTGCCGGCGCCGTGCAGGCGGCCGATGTCGAAGCTGCCGACTACCAGCAGCGCCATCCCGACCAGCGCGATCAGCACGAAGGGCAGCGTCGCCACCGACTGGCGCAGGTGCAGCGCGGTTTCGCGCGCCAGCAGCAGGCCCAGGCTGCGGCGTGCGAAGTCGGGCCGTTCGCGGGTATTCGCGGCCGTTTGCGACAGGGTGGATGCCGTCTCGCCGCTCGCGCGCGGATCGACGCCGCGCGTTTCCAGCAGGCCGACCAGGTGGAAGCGCCAGTAGCCCAGCAGCAGTACCGCCAGGCCGAAGCCGCACCAGACCAGGCGGTTGACCAGGTAGACGCCCTCGAGCAGCACCGGGCGCGCGTTGCGCTCGCCGATCGGCCAGTATTCGGTCAGGCGCAGCAGCGCCGTGGTGCCGAAGGGGTCGATCAGCGCGGCCAGGGTTTTGTAGTCGAAGTCGTGCGCCAGCGAGGGCGCGATCGTATAGCCCACCATCAGCACGATGCTGGCCACGTACACCGGCAGCATGCGCCGCGACAGCGCCGCCAGCACGAAGAAGATGGCACCGAAGATGAACAGGTTCGGCAGCAGCGTGAACAGCCAGGGATTCAGGTAGCTCGGGAAGCCGTTCGCGCCGAGACGATCCGGATCGATCCCCGGCAGCAGGCTGCCGCACCAGGCGCCCAGCGGAATGGCGGCGAACACGAAGGCGAGCAGCAGCCAGGCGCCGAGGAAGCGGCCGAACACGTAGGCGTATTTCGGGATCGGGGCGCTGAAGAAGAAGTGATGCATGCCGTGCTCGAAGTCCTGCTGCACGGCGCGCCCCATGAAGGCGGCCGTCACGACCACGGCGGCGCAGCCGAGGAAGGCGACGGACAAGGCCACCTGGCGCGGGCCGTTGATCAGCACGCGCGAGCCGAAGGCGACCACGGTGTCCTTGAACACGCCGCCGGCGGCGGCCGTCCACAGCATCGTCAAGGCAACGAAGGCGAAGAAGCAGACCCAGGTCGAGACCTGGCGCAAACGCCCGCGCAGCTCGAAACGGGCAATGGTGAAGAGCGCGGACATCGTCAGCCGTTCCCGGCCTGGTAGTCGTGGCAGCCGGCGATGGTGGCGAAGTACACGTCTTCGAGGCTGGCATGGGCCTCTTCGAAACCCATGCCCGGATCGCCGTCGGCATACACGTGAATGAGGGTGCGGCCGGCGCGCAGGCGCGTCGAGATCACCGTGTGCTGCTTCTGGAACAGCGGCAGATCCGCCTTGTCGATGAAGCGCGCCCAGATGCGCTCCTCGATGTCGTCGATCAGGCGCGCCGGCTCGCCGCACAGCAGCACATGGCCCTTGTGGATGATGGCCATGTTGGCGCACAAATCGGCCACGTCGGAGACGATATGGGTCGACAGCAGCACCGTCTTGTCGGTGCCGATGTCCGACAGCAGGTTATGGAAGCGCACCCGCTCCTGCGGGTCGAGGCCGGCGGTGGGTTCGTCGACGATGATCAGTTGCGGGTCGCCGATCAGGGCTTGCGCCACGCCGAAGCGCTGGCGCATGCCGCCCGAGAAGGTGCCCAGCTTCTGGTGGCGTACCTCGAACAGGTTGGTCTGTTGCAGGAGTCCATCCACGACCTCGCGCCGGCGGTTGCGGTTGCCGATGCCTTTCAGCTGCGCGAAATGGTCGAGCATCTCGTAGGCCGAGACTTTCGGATAGACGCCGAAGTCCTGCGGCAGGTAGCCGAGCATGCGCCGCACCTCGTCCTTTTCGTCGAGCACGTCGATGTCGTCGGCAAAGACCGAGCCGGCATCGCATTCCTGGAGCGTGGCGAGGATGCGCATCAGGGTCGACTTGCCGGCGCCGTTCGGCCCCAGCAGGCCGAACATCCCGGGCGGGATGTTCAGCGTGACCTTGTCCAGCGCCACCACGCCATTGGCGTAGGTCTTGGACAAATTGCGGATGCGTAATTCCATGAGGACTCCAGGTAATCTTTTTTGCTTGGCGCATATTTCATTTCCACCAAGCTTTTTTCACGACTGCATTGTATGCCCTAATGGCTGACTCGGGCAGCCCGCTGCGACGCACGGCGCGCAGGGCCGCCCAGAGTGCGCAAAAGGGGGAATGGAGCGCCGCGCCAGAGGCGTTCTTAGCCGCGCGGCAAGCGGCAGGCACGGCGCATATAATGTGGTTTTCCCGCGACTAAGAGATCCCTATGCGAGCCAACCCCTTCATCAGTCCACTCGACGACCTGATCGTCGGTTTCGACAAGGCGCTGCGCGTGGTCGGCGGCGTGGCCTCGGCAACCCGCGCGAATCCGGCCGCACACGCGGTCGACTGCGAACTCGACGAACGCGAACAGCGCCGCAGCGCGGGTCTGATGCGCGTGAACCACGTCGGCGAAGTCTGCGCCCAGGCGCTCTACGATTCGCAGGCGCGCCACGCCCAGAGCCCTGAAATGCGCGCCCAGTTCGCGCAGGCCGGCCGCGAAGAGGAAGACCACCTGGCCTGGACGGCCCAGCGCCTCGGCGAACTCGGTTCGCAGCCGAGCGTGCTCAATCCGCTCTGGTATGCGGGCGCCTATGTGATGGGCACCGTGGCCGCGAAGCTGGGCGACGCGCGCAGCCTGGGCTTCGTGGTGGAGACCGAGCGCCAGGTCGAAGCGCACCTGAACAGCCACCTCGACCAGCTGCCCGCCGGCGACGCCAAGTCGCGCGCCATCGTCGAGCAGATGCGACTCGACGAAGTCGCCCACGGCGACGCCGCCCAGGCCCTGGGCGCGGCCGAGATGCCGGTGCCGGTCAAGCTGGCGATGCGGGCGATGGCGAAGGTAATGACGACGACCGCGTATTATTTGTAATTGAAGTATGCGCGGCGGTGGGTCTGGTGCGATGGCGACGTCGCCGCGTTCGTCGGCCAACATGATTCGACCATCCGCGCGGGCATGCCCGCCCTACGGTGCGCGACTGTCTGTGGATGTAGGGCGGGCATGCCCGCGTGTTCATCCGATTCAATCGGCTTCGACGATCTCGACCGAATGCGTCATCTCCACCGTTGTGGCCAGCATGATCGAGGCCGAGCAGTACTTCTCGTGCGACAGCTTCACCGCGCGTTCCACCGCCGCCGGCTTCAGGCCGCGGCCGGTGACGACGAAGTGAAAATTAATCTTGGTGAACACCTTCGGATCGGTCTCGGCCCGTTCGGCCTGCAGCGTGACGTCGCAGCCCAGCACGTTCTCGCGCCCGCGCTTCAAAATCAGCACCACGTCGTAGGCCGTGCAGCCGCCGGTGCCGACCAGCAGCATCTCCATCGGCCGCGGCGCCAGGTTGTGGCCGCCGCCCTCGGGCGCGCCGTCCATCGCGACCATGTGGCCCGACCCGGTCTGGGCGCGAAAACTCATGCCCGAGGGGCCGTTCCAGCTGACTTTGACTTCCATGCGTGTTCTCCGCGAGTGGTAATGAATGGGTGGCGGCTATTGTAAAACAGCCCTGACCGGCTCGCCGGAGAGGGCTGTTTTTCGAGGGCGCTGCGAGCAAGGCTTACACGGCCAGCACGTAGCGTTCGCTCTTCATGCGCCAGCTGGCGAAGGCGACGATGGCCAGCGCCGGCAGCGTCGCGCTGAAGAAGGTGAGCACGTAGGGCAGCACGCCGACTTCCACGCCCTTGCCCAGTTCGCGCAGCAGGGTCTGGTTCGACAGCATCGGCACCGCGTACATCCACATCGAGGTCTTCAAGTCCATCATCGAGACCACGACCCCGGGCAGCATCGGCAGCATCAGCACGATGCTGAGCAGGCTTTGCGCTTCCTTGAAGGACTTGGCGTTCATGGCCAGGGCGATCTGCAGGGCCGCGGCCAGCATCGACAGCGGCACGGCGACGACGCACACCATCGCCACGTCGAACCAGTTCAGGCTCCAGGACATGCCCAGTTCCTCGAGCGGCAGCCAGCCCAGCACCATGTGCGCGAAGATCAGTTCGAGGGTCAGGCCGACCACGGCCAGGAAGGTCGCCATCAGCCACTTGCCGGTGACGATTTCCCAGGCGCGCGCCGGCTGCGCCATCAGCACTTCGAGCGAACGCCGTTCGCGCTCGCCGGCCGTGCTGTCGACCGCGGCCGACATACCGCAGAAGAAAGCGGGGAAGAACAGGAAGCTGAGCATGCCGCCGATCAGGCCCGCGGAGCGCGAGGCATTCGTGCCGGTGTCGTAACGCTGCACCTGGATCGGCGCCAGCGTCGCCGGCGACACCCCGTGCGCCAGCAGGCGCGCGCTGGCGACATTGCTGCCGTAGGCTTCGAGCACCTCCTCGACTTCGCGCCGCTGACCGCCCTTTTCGGCCGCCGAGTCGTACCACAGCTCGATGCGGGCCGGGCGCATGGCCGTGTAGTTATCGGTGAACTTGTCCGACAGGCGCAGCACACCGACCACCTTGCCCTTCTGGAGCAGGGCTTCGATGGCCGGCTCGTCCAGCGGGGCGGTGTCGTGCACCGTGATGTTCTTCTGCTTGAGCTGCGCCATCAGCGTGGGCGCCTTGGCCGCGCCGATCACGGCCAGTTCGATGCCTTCGCGTTCGGAGCGGGTGGCGCGGTCGATGATCTGCTGCATCATGATGCCGAACATGACCGGGTACATCAGGGTCACCAGCACCAGGAGGCCGACGTTGCGTTTCTCGCGCAGGGTCTCGCGCAGTTCCTTGATGAAGATGGTGAGGAATGGGGGCTTCACGCGGCGATCCCTTCTTCGCCGACCAGGCTGACGAATGCGTCTTCGAGGTTCTCGATGCCGGTGCGGCGGCACAGATCCTTGGGCGAGCCTTGCGCCACCGTGTGGCCCTTGGCGATGACGATCACGTCGTCGCACAGGTGGGTCACTTCCTGCATCACGTGGGTGGCCATGATGACGCAGCAGCCGTCCTCGCGCAGCGCCACCAGGGCGCGGCGCAGCGCGCGCGTGCTCATCACGTCCAGGCCGCGGCTCGGTTCGTCGAGCAGCAGGTTGCGCGGGCGGTGCAGGAGCGTGCGCGCCAGCGCGACCTTGATGCGCTGGCCTTGCGAGAAGCCCTTGGTGCGGCGCTCGAGGATGTCGTCCATCGACAGCAGTTCCGACACTTCGTCGATCCGCTGCTTGAGGGCCGCGCCGCCCATGCCGTTGAGCTCCCCGAAATAGCTCAGGTATTCGCGGGTGGAGAGGCGCTCGTAGAGGCCGAACTGGTCGGTCAGGAAGCCGATGTTGCGGCGTACCGACAGCGGATCCTTTTCCGGGTCGACGCCGTCGATGGCGATCGTGCCGGTGTCGCGCTTGAGCAGGCCGACCAGGGTGCGCAGGAGCGTGGTCTTGCCGGCGCCGTTGGGGCCGAGCAGGGCCGTGATCTGGCCGTCGCGCGCGCTGAAACCGACGCCGCCGAGGGCTTGCACGTCGCCGAACTTCTTACGTACATCATGAACTTCGATCATGGGAGGACTCGATTCAGGGTTGCGGCCCGGCGCTGCCGAGCTGGAAGGTCGGGGGCGGAATCTCGGCCAGGCATTTGGTGTCGAGCCGGGCCTCGGGTTTGTCGAGGAATTCGCGCATCAGGCGCGGCGCGCAGCCGAGCTGCGAGACGCCGTGGCCGGCGTTGGCCACCACCACGTGGTTCGCGCGGCGCATATGGCGCGCGGCCGCCTCGGCGCGGCGCGGCGCCGTGATCGGATCGAGCGCGCCCGAGAACAGCAGGGCCGGCGCCTCGATCATGGTCGGCGTCGCATGCGGCACGGCCGGCACGTTCATGGTCTTGCACATGGCGGGCATGCGGTCGGCCAGCGGGCGCGTGATGACGGCGTCCTCGTCCTTCATCAGGCTTGGCGTCATGTGCGGGACGTCCTCGGCGCAGACCACGGCCAGGTGCAGCAGGAAGGCGTTGCCGCCTTCGCCGGCGAAGTCGCCGCTCAGGTTCTGGCGCGCGATGAAGGGTTCCCAGCGGCCGCGGTAGGCGCTGTGGATCAGGAAGGGCAGGCGGCGCGCGTCGGCCGGGGAGTACAGGATGCTGTGCACGGTGCCGGCGAAACGCTGGCCGCTCATGGTGACGGTGACCGGCTGCGCGGTGCGCGGGTCGGTAATGGACAGCTTGATGCCGCCTTCGGCGCGCGCAGCCAGGCTGTCGAACTCGGCGCGCAGATTCGGATAGGCTTTATTGCAGCCCGCATCCTTCCTGCAGTGCTCGAACAGCTTGTCGAGCGCGGCCTGGCCGTCGCGGCCGCCGGCGGGAATGACCTGGTCGGGCGCGGCCACGGCATCCAGGATCAGGGCGCGCACGCTGTTCGGGAAGGCGCGCGCATAGGCCTGGCCGAGGCGGGTGCCGTAAGAGGCGCCGAAGACATTCACCTTGGCGTAGCCGAGCGCGCGCCGCACTTGTTCCAGGTCGCGCGCGGCGTTGGCGGTGGTGTAGGCGGCGAACGGGGCGCGGCTGTTCTTGATGCAGCGCTGGATTTCGGCTTCGAGTTCGGCGTCGCTCATCGTCTCGTGTTCGGGCCGTTCTTCGCAGCCGAGCCGGCCCGACAGGCCGGTGCCGCGCTGGTCGATGAAGACGATGTCGCGGGTGGCGCGTACGCGCCGGAAAGCGGTCGAGAGGGCGATCAGCACTTCGCTGCCGGCCTGGCCGGGGCCGCCGGCGAGCACGAACAGCGGATCGGCCTTGGCGCCTTCCCGGAACGCCGGGGCGACAGTGACGTGGATTTTCAGGCCGCCCGCCGCCGGCTTGCCATAGTCGAGCGGCACCGGGACGGCGATGCAGCGCAGCGCGCCTTCGGCGCCGGGCAGGTGGCAGGTACGCGCGGCGGGCTTGGCCGAAGGCGGCGCATTGGGCGCTTCGGGCGCGCCGGCCGCCGCCGCGCCGCCGGCGAACAGCAGCGCCAGCAGGGCGGGCAGGATGGAACGTGTTTTCACGAAGACTCCTCAGATAGTTGACTCATAGTAATTTGCTATCGTTTCTACAGTCAACCCATAGTTTCGCTGGAGAATGGTTGGGCCGAGTCTAGCCTCTAACGCAAGGAATTGATTGTTCCACGTCATGCCATCGCAGTGGCATTGGCGAGGAGGCATCGATGCCACAGGCCGGCATCGGCGCCTTGACCGGAAGTAGTCGGTTGAGGTATCATCGCTGGCTTTCCATTTGCTCTGGAAAAGATAATAAGGAAGAGTCCGCAGCAACAATTGCGGAACCGCCATTTGAGCAATTTACCTATTTTAGGAAGTCAACATGAAAACTTTTTCCGCTAAGGGCCATGAAGTCCAGCGCGACTGGTTCGTGATTGACGCGACGGACTTGGTCCTCGGACGTGTTGCCAGCGAAGTGGCACTCCGACTGCGCGGCAAACACAAGCCAGAATTCACTCCGCACGTCGATACCGGTGACTACATCGTCGTCGTCAACGCAGGCAAACTGCGCGTGACCGGCACGAAAGCCACCAACAAGACGTACTACCGTCACTCGGGCTACCCGGGCGGTATCTACGAAACCAACTTCCTGAAAATGCAACAGCGTTTCCCTGGCCGCGCCCTGGAAAAAGCTGTCAAAGGCATGCTGCCGAAGGGCCCGCTGGGCTATGCAATGATCAAGAAGCTGAAAGTGTACGCGGAAGGTACCCACCCGCACGCAGCACAGCAACCACAAGCACTGACCCTCTAAGGAACTGACATGATCGGTAACTACAACTACGGCACCGGCCGTCGCAAGAGTGCAGTCGCTCGCGTGTTCATCAAAGCCGGCACCGGCCTGATCGTCGTGAACGGCAAGCCTGCGAACGAATACTTCTCGCGCGAAACCGGCCTGATGGTCATCCGTCAGCCGCTGGAACTGACCGGCAACGTCGAACGTTTCGACATCAAGGTCAACGTGCATGGCGGCGGTGAGTCGGGCCAGGCTGGCGCCGTCCGTCACGGCATCACCCGCGCACTGATCGACTACGATGCAGGCCTCAAGGGCGACCTGGCACGTGCCGGTTTCGTCACCCGTGACGCCCGTGAAGTCGAGCGTAAGAAAGTCGGCCTGCGTAAAGCACGCCGCGCCAAGCAGTTCTCGAAGCGTTAATCGCTTCAAGCAGCTTCAAGCTGCTTACTGCTGGACAAGAAGCCGCCTCCGGGCGGCTTTTTTTATGCCTGTTGCAAATGCGAGTCAATTCATGTTGCGCTGCACAAGCGTTCGCTAGCGCACGGCCAAGACATGGTTCCCCAATTAAGCTAACCGGTTGGAAATGACGTGGGAGCAGCAAAGTGACGATCGGAACCAAACGAATCAGCCTCGGGCTGCAGGGTGGAGGCGCCTTCGGCGCCTTCGGTTGGGGTGTGCTCGACCGGTTGCTGGCCGAGGAGCGCCTGGAGATCGCCGCCATCAGCGGCACCAGCGCCGGCAGTGTGAACGCCGCCGTGCTGGCCGACGGCTATGCGCGTGGCGGCGGGCAGCAGGGTGCGCGCGCGGCACTCGAGCGCTTCTGGCACGGCCTGAGCGCGACCGCCGCGATGATCAGTCCGGTACGCCTGACACCGGTCGATTGGGCCATGGGCGGCACCAGCCTGGCAACATCTCCCGGTTACCAGCTGATGCAATTGTTTGCCGGCCTGCTTGCGCCGCCGGCCTCGCCGCTGAGCATGAACCCGTTGATTCCGGTGCTGGCCTCGCTGATCGATTTCGAACGTGTACGCGCCTGCGAGGAAATCGATCTTTTCATTCCCGCCACGAACATCCGCAGCGGCAAGGGGCGCATCTTCCGGCGCGCCGAACTCGACGCGCGCATGATCGCCGCCTCGGCCTGCCTGCCGTATGTGTTCGCGCCGGTCGTGATCGATGGCGAAGCCTATTGGGACGGCAGTTTCGTCGGCAATCCTTCGCTGTCGCCCCTGGTCAAGGACGGCCCGGCCGATATCGTCATCGTGCAGAACAATCCGGTGGCGCGTCCCGGCCTGCCGATGACGATGAGCGACGTTCAGAGCCGCACCAGCGAGATCGCCTTCAACGTCGCGTTCGTGCGCGAAGTCGCCTCGATCCGCCACCTGGGCGGCCTGCCCGACGCCGAGGACAACGACCGCGTCCACGCGGCGGCGGTGCGCCTGCACCTGATCAGCGGTAACGAAACCCTGCAGCAACTGGACTTGTCGAGCAAGTTCAATACCGAGCTGCCTTTCCTGCTGCGCCTGCGTGCGCTCGGTGTGGAGACGGCGGAGCGCTGGCTGGCGCGGAACCTGGATCGGATCGGCAGGATGTCGACCATGGATCCGGTGCCGGTGCACGAGGCGGAGTTATTGACGGGGACGGGCGACTGATTGCCCGGCATGGAATATTTGCAGGAAGAGGGCAGGGTGCAAATATTCTTTGCAATGCCGCCTCCAGGACGTCCGCGCCACTGCGAATGGAATGGACTGTTAAAATTGCGGCCATCGTAAGATTTTCACATTCAAAGGAAAGAACATGATCAAAGTTGGCATCGTTGGCGGAACCGGTTACACGGGCGTGGAATTGCTGCGGCTGCTGGCCGTCCACCCCGATGTGGAGCTGACCGCGATCACCTCGCGCAAGGAAGACGGCCTGCCGGTGGCCGATATGTTCCCGTCGCTGCGCGGGCGCGTGAACCTGGCTTTCTCGGCGCCGGACAAGGCCGATCTCACCCAGTGCGACGTGGTGTTCTTCGCCACCCCGCACGGCGTGGCCATGGCGCAGGCGCCGGCCCTGCTGGCAGCCGGCGTGAAGGTCATCGACCTGGCCGCCGACTTCCGCCTGAAGGATCGCGCCAGCTTCGAAAAATGGTACAAGATCGAGCACACCGCGCCCGAGCTGATCGAGGAAGCCGTGTATGGCCTGCCTGAACTGAATCGCGAGGCCATCAAGGGCGCGCGCTTGATCGCCAATCCGGGCTGCTATCCGACCACGATGCAGCTGGGTTTCGTCCCGCTCTTGAAGGCCGGCCTGGTCGACGCCGGCAACCTGATCGCCGATGCGAAGTCGGGCGTCTCGGGCGCCGGCCGCAAGGCGGAGATCGGCACGTTGTTCTCGGAATCGAGCGACAATTTCAAGGCCTACGGCGTGGCCGGCCACCGCCACACCCCGGAAACCTCGGCCCAGCTGCAGCGCTATACCGACGACAAGGTCGGCCTGATCTTCACGCCGCACCTGGTGCCGATGATCCGCGGCATGCACGCCACGCTGTATGCGCGCCTGACGAAGGAAGTCACGGACGAGCAGCTGCAAGCCCTGTTCGAGGACACCTACAAGGATTCGCCTTTTGTCGACGTCATGCCCTTCGGCTCGCATCCGGAAACGCGCTCGACCCGCGGCTCGAACATGCTGCGCCTGGCCGTGCACCGTCCGGACGGCGGCAACACCGTCGTTATCCTGGTGGTGCAGGACAACCTGGTGAAAGGCGCCTCGGGCCAGGCCGTGCAGTGCATGAACCTGATGTTTGGCTTCGAAGAAACGACCGGGCTGCAGCAGATCGCACTGCTGCCTTGATCGAAAAGCGCGACGCTGTTGTGTTTCCAGCGTGCATTAATGGAACAGAGCTAGATCAAGGTGGCAACTGTTGAGAGCGGTAAATTGACCGATGCGCTGGTCGGTATTTTCCGATCCGCTTCATCTATCTCACAGGGGTGCCACCATGTTCGGTCGCAACGCAAAAAGCGAAATTGACAGCCTGATCGGCATCGCCGCCCGCATCGAAGGCGACCTGTGCTTCAGCGGCGGCTTGCGTATCGATGGCGAGGTACACGGCAACGTGATCGCCAGCGAGGGTGTGGACAGCGTGCTGATCGTGTCCGAGCACGCGCGCATCGAGGGGGAAGTACGCTGCGCCAACCTGGTGGTGAACGGTTTCATCGCCGGGTCGGTGCATTCGACGGAACTACTTGAATTACAGCCGAAAGGCCGCATTCATGGGGATGTCCATTACAAACTGCTGGAAATGCATGGTGGCGCCCTGGTGACGGGCAAGCTGACGCACCAGCCCACGGGCGAACCCGTGTTTCATCTGGCAGTGGCGGAGGCGTCGGGAGCATGAGCGGCGCGAACCGTCTATAATGGAATAAATTTGAATCCAATCAGGAGTTTATCCATGACCGCCGTGGCCGAAGCAGTTGACTTTGACACCATCCCTAGCCCCATCGTCTTCACCGACAGCGCTGCCCAGAAAGTGGCCCAGTTGATCGAGGAAGAAGGCAATCCCGACCTGAAGCTGCGCGTCTTCGTGCAAGGCGGCGGCTGCTCGGGTTTCCAGTACGGCTTTACCTTCGACGAAATCGTCAACGAAGACGACACCACCATGGAGAAGAACGGCGTGCAGCTGCTGATCGACTCGATGAGCTACCAGTACCTGGTCGGTGCCGAAATCGACTACAAGGACGACCTCGAAGGCGCCCAGTTCGTCATCAAGAACCCGAACGCCACCAGCACCTGCGGCTGCGGCTCGTCGTTCTCGGCGTAAGCGTGACGCGCAATCCGGCCTGGCCGGATGTCGCTACCAGATCCGGGCACTGCCCGGATTTGTTTTTTGTGGGCTGATGAGGTTTGTAGGGTGGGCACAAGCCCCCACCCTACCATTCAGGCGGGATATAACGCGCCCAGAATGCGCAGCCCCGCCGCTCCCGTCACGGCCGGCATATTGCCCGGCTGACGCCCATTGAACCGGTAGCCGAGCCAGGCAAACGCCAGCGCCTCGACCCGGTTCGGGGCGATGCCGAGCGCAGCGGTCGATTCCACCGGCGTCTTGCCGCCCAGCGCGGCGTGCAGGGCGCGCAGCAGGGCGCCATTGTAGGCGCCGCCGCCGCAGACATACACCGCCTCGGCCGCCACGCCTTCGTGCAGGATGGCGTCGGCGATCGTGCGCGCGGTGAGCATGGTCAGCGTCGCCTGTACGTCGGCGGCATCCAGGCCGGCAAAGCGCGCCAGCTTCTCGTCCAGCCATTTTATGTGGAACAGATCGCGTCCGGTGCTCTTCGGCGCCGGCTGGTGGAAATACGGCTCTTCCAGCAGCGCCGCGAGCAGGGCGGGGTCGACCACCCCGCTCGCGCCCCAGGCGCCGTCGGCATCGTATTCCTTCCCCTGGTGGCGCCCGATCCAGCCGTCCAGCAGCACATTCCCCGGCCCGGTGTCGTAACCGGTCACGCGGCCGTCGCCGTGCAGCACGCTGATGTTGCCGATGCCACCGATGTTCACCACCACCCGGGCGATTCCCGGCTTGCCGAACGCTGCCGCATGGAAGGCCGGCACCAGCGGCGCGCCCTGGCCGCCGGCGGCAATGTCGCGGCTGCGGAAGTCGGCGATCACGTCGATGCCGGTCAGTTCGGCCAGCAGCGACGGATTGTTCGTCTGCCGCGTAAACCCCAGCTCCGGGCGGTGGCGGATGGTTTGCCCGTGCACGGCCACGGCGGCGACCGGCCCCGGCGCCTGCGCCTTCAGTTGCGCGACGCAGGCGGCGTAGGCACGCGCCAGAGCGTTGGCGGCAATCGCCTCGCGTTCGATCTCGTTGGCGCCATTCGCCTGCAGCGCCATCAGCTCGGCGCGCAGCGCGGCGGGAAAGGGAACAAAGGCGGCGTCCAGGGTGCGGATCGCGCCGTTGTTGAAATCGGCGAGCACGCCGTCCACGCCGTCGAGGCTGGTGCCCGACATCAGGCCAATGTAGAGGGAAGAGGTCATCATGGGCTCATCATAAGGGAGGCAAGGGGGAGTCCCAAGTAAAAACGCCTTCCGTGCTCGCGCAGCGGAAGGCGTTTCAGGGGATGCGTCGGATGCTTAGCGGGCAGCCATGGCGTTGCCGCCCGGAGTCAGCAGCGAGAAGCGGTGTTTCATGTCCGCCGCGGCCATGCGGAAGCGGGCCATTTCACCGGCGTCCAGGGGAGCTGCCATCAGGTTCTTCAGCGAGTTCGGATCGCGGGCGACATTGGCGACGCGGAACTCGTAGTGCAGGTGGGCGCCGGTCGACCAGCCGGTCGAGCCGACATAGCCGATGATCTGGCCCTGGCTGACCTTGGCGCCTTTGCGCAGGCCGCTGCCGAAACGGCTCATGTGGGCGTAGGCGGTGCTGTAGTTCGACCAGTGCTTGATGACGACCATGTTGCCGTAGCCGCCGGAGACGCCGACCGACTCGACCGTACCGTCGCCCGCGGCGCGGATCGGGGTGCCGAGCGAAGCAGCGTAGTCGATGCCCTTATGCGCTTTCCACTGGCCCGAGATCGGGTGCACGCGGTTCGAGAAGCCCGACGAGACGCGCGAAAATTCCAGCGGCGACTTGAGGAAGGCTTTTTTCAGCGACTTGCCGTCCAGGCTATAGTAGCCGCCGTCCTTGGTGACCGGGTCTTCGAACCACACGGCCTGGTGGCTGACGCCACGATTGATGAACTCGCCCGCCAGGATGCGGCCGGTCTTGACCAGTTCGCCATCGAGCCAGAAGGTTTCGTAGACGACGTTGAAACGGTCGCCGCGCTTGAGGTCGCCGCGGAAGTCGATGTTGGTCGAGAACATCTTGACGATTTCGCCGACGATCGAATCCGGGATCGAACCGCCGTCGACGTTGGCGTCGGTGGCAGCGTAAAGGGAAGAGTTGACGATCTCGCGCGAACGCATTTCGACGCGGCGCTCGAGCTTGGCCGGGGCCTGGGAGGCCTTGAAGCCGTCGCCATCGCGTGCGATGGTGAGCGTCATCGGTGCGCTATTCTTGTCGGTCAGGGTGGCGCGCAGCGACAGCAGCTGGCCGTTCTCGTCGGTTTCGGCCTGCAGGCGCTTGCCGTTTTTCAGCGACAGGATGCGGCGGGCGAGTTTGTCCGAGCGGATGAAGTTCTGGGCCTGGGCATCGTTTACGCCGAGACGGCCGAGCATGGTGCCGACCGAGTCGCCCGAGCGCACGCGCTCTTCGTGGATGAATTGCTGCTCGTCCTGCTGGAGGGCGGCGATTTGATCGGACAGGTTAGGGAGGGCCAGGTTCTCGGCGACCGAGACGACCTGGACATCGCTGTCGTCCTGGACGACCGGGGCGGTCGCAACGGCGCCGAATGCGCACAGTGCGAGGGCCAGGGCGCCAGCGCCGACGATACGGGTCTTGCGACGCGTATTGGCGAGCTTGCCAGTGATTTTATAGATAGGGTTCATGCAATCAGTTAAAATTTACCGCTTGAACTTAGCACTACTATTTTTCTTGTTGTTTTAAAAAGTTTTCATGCGGCAAGATTGATGGGATCGAGCATTGTACCAAAATATCGCGTCCTACAACCGTTTTAGCCAATTTCCTACAAAGAATTTATGACAGACTCTGCGTCTTGTAGTAGTAACAACTCCGTTTCCAAGCTCCAATTACCGTTGTCCGACAAGGTTCAGGAAGCGCTCGCCATCACCAAACGCGGCGTCGACGAACTCCTGATCGAAAGCGAATTCATCCAAAAGCTGGTGCGCTCGGAAAAGACCGGCACGCCCCTGCGCATCAAGCTGGGCCTGGATCCGACCGCCCCCGACCTGCACCTGGGCCACACCGTGGTGCTGAACAAGCTGCGCCAGCTCCAGAACCTGGGCCACCAGGTGATCTTCCTCATCGGCGACTTCACCTCGATGATCGGCGATCCGTCGGGCCGCAACGTCACGCGCCCGCCGCTGACCCGCGAGCAGGTCGAGGAAAACGCCATGACCTATTTCCGTCAGGCTTCCCTGGTGCTCGACGCCGAGCGCACCGAGATGCGCTACAACTCCGAGTGGTGCGACCCGCTCGGCGCACGCGGGATGATTCAACTGGCCTCGCGCTACACCGTTGCCCGCATGATGGAACGCGACGACTTCACCAAGCGCTACAAGAGTGGGACTCCGATTGCCGTGCATGAGTTCCTTTATCCGTTGATGCAAGGCTATGATTCGGTCGCTTTGAAATCAGACCTTGAGCTAGGTGGAACGGATCAGAAATTCAACTTGCTTGTTGGCCGCGAATTACAGAAGGACTATGGCCAGGAGCCGCAGTGCATTCTGACCATGCCATTGCTCGAAGGCCTGGACGGCGTCGAGAAGATGTCGAAGTCGAAGAACAACTACATCGGCATCACCGAGGCGCCGAACACGATGTTCGCCAAGCTGATGAGCATTTCCGACGTCATGATGTGGCGCTATTTCGAGCTGCTGTCCTTCCGTTCGCTCGACGACATCGCCGCCTTGAAGGCCGCGGTCGAGGGCGGCGCCAACCCGCGCGACGCCAAAGTGGCGCTGGGCCAGGAAATCGTCACGCGCTTCCATTCGGCCGGGGCTGCCCAGGACGCGCTGGCCGACTTCGTCAACCGCTCGAAAGGCGGCATTCCGGACGACGTGCCGGAAGTGGCAGTGGCCGGTGCTCCCCTGGGCGTAGCCCAGTTGCTGAAAGCGGCCGGCCTGTGCGCCTCGACCTCGGAAGCCATGCGCATGGTCGACCAGGGCGGCGTGCGCATCGACGGCGACGTGGTGTCGGATAAAAATCTGAAAGTTGAAGCCGGCCAGTTCGTCATGCAAGTGGGCAAGCGCAAGTTCGCGCGCGTGACCTTCACGGCATGATCGGCCTCCTGCAACGCGTCAGCCACGCCAGCGTCGTGGTCGACGGCGCCACGGTCGGCGCCATTGGAGGCGGTCTGATGGTGCTGGTGTGCGCGGAGAAGGGCGATACCGAGCGCGAGGCGGACGCCCTGCTGGCCAAGCTGCTGGGCTACCGGGTGTTTTCCGACGCGGCCGGCAAGATGAACCGCAGCGTGACCGACACCGAAGGCGCGCTGCTGCTCGTGCCCCAGTTCACGCTGGCGGCCGACACCCGCTCCGGCACCCGTCCGTCGTTCTCGCCCGCGGCCAGCCCCGAGGATGGGCGCCGCCTGTTCGATTATTTCGTGCGCCAGGCAAGGGCGCGCCATGGCAAAGTTGAAACCGGTCAATTTGGCGCAGACATGAAGGTGAGCCTGACGAACGATGGTCCGGTGACCATCTGGCTGCGTGTTGATCCGGTCGTTGTTTCGCGTTGAAACCCGTACCGCCGCGCGCGGTCAATACTTACTGGGGAGGCCGAGTGGAGTCGAAGATGAAAATCTGGAGTGATTCGTTTACCGAAGGCGGCATGATTCCGCCGGAATGCGCATTCGCGGTCATCGACCCGGCCACGCACGTGCGTTTATCGAACAACCGCAATCCCCACCTGGCCTGGGACGAAGTGCCGGCCGGCACCCAGTCGCTGGTGATCCTGTGCGTGGATGGCGATGCCCCCTCCGACGGTACCGATGTCAACAAGGAAGGGCGCAGCGTGCCCGATTCGCTCAAGCGCGCCGATTTCTATCACTGGGCGCTGGTCGACATTCCGCCCAGCCTGAAGTCCATCGACGAAGGGCAGTTCTCCGACATGGTCACGCCCGGCGGCAAGAGCGGCCCGAACGTTTCCTTCCTGGTGAAAAACGGCACCGAACACCAGCTGCGCCAGGGCATCAACGACTATACCGGCTGGTTCGCGGCCGATCCCACCATGGCCGGCGAGTACTTCGGCTACGACGGCCCATGCCCGCCATGGAACGACGAGCGCGTTCACACTTATGTGTTTACAATCTATGCGCTCGACATCCCGCAGTTTCCACTCGAGGGCAACTTCACCTGCGCCGAGGCGCGGCTGGCGCTGACCGGCCATATCCTCGACGAAGCGCAGATCTTCGGCGTCTATTCGCTCAATCCCGAGATCGCGCCGACGCTGTCCACCTGAATCCCCGCCCGGACAACCGGGCGCTACCGAACCGCATGCACAACGACACCCCCACCCGGATCGTCCTGATCCGTCACGGCGAAACCGCCTGGAACGCCGAACGCCGCCTGCAAGGCCACCTCGATATCGACCTCAACGAAGAAGGGCAGCGCCAGGCGCGCGCCCTGGCCGCAGCCCTGGCCAACGAACGCTTCGACGTGCTCGTCTCGAGCGACCTGGCGCGCGCCAGCGAGACGGCCAAGGCGCTGGGAGACCTCAGCGGCCAGCCCCTCTATATAGATGGCCGCCTGCGCGAGCGCTGCTATGGCGGTTTCGAGGGCATGCTGTACGCCGACATCGCTGAGCGTTTCCCGAAGGAGTTCGCGGCCTGGCAGGGGCGCGATGTCGATGCCCAGCTGCCGCCGGGGCAGAACCAGGGAGAGACCTTCCGCGCATTTTACGAACGCGTGACGGGCGCCGTGCTGGGCTGGGCGGCGGACAATCCCGGCAAATCGCTGGCCATCGTCGCCCATGGCGGCGTGCTCGAGTGCATCTACCGCGCCGCCCTGAACCTGCCGCTGGAGACGCCGCGCGATTTCAAGGTGCTCAATGCGAGCATCAACCGGTTTATCGTGCGCGATGGCAAGCTGGAGCTGGTGAGCTGGGGTGAGGTCGCGCATTTGCAGCCCGCAGTGCTCGACGACGTTTGAAGCTTGGTTTTGTAGGGGTGGGCGATGCCAATGGCATCGCCTACAGCATCACCGGGCTCTCCGAGCCCACGCGGTGCGGCGGCTAATCAGCCAGACATTCTCCGTACGTTTCGATAGGCATGCGTGCGTAACGCGTGGACTCGAGAGTCCACCCTACGGTGCGCGACTGCCACGGGCGAGTTCGAGCTCGTCCAATTGCTTAAGCCAATCCACATGCCAATTGGGTAATCCCTAAGCAATTCTTTTCCTTTTGTCTACACCGAATTATCCCGTTCGCGACAGTTTGGAAAAAATATTGCCCGTAAATTGAGCAGCAGTTCAGGTAAAATAGCGGGTTCCCGTCCATTCTTATCCTCTTCCCGCTGTGCAAATCGGCCCTTATACACTACGCAATAACGTCTTCGTCGCCCCCATGGCCGGCGTGACCGACCGTCCGTTCCGCCAGCTGTGCAAGCAGCTCGGGGCGGGCTATGCGGTGTCCGAGATGGCGGCATCGAATCCGCGCCTGTGGGCCAGCGAAAAGACCAGCCGCCGCACCGATCACGCGGGCGAGATGGAGCCGAAGGCGGTGCAGATCGCCGGCGCCGACCCGCAAGACCTGGCCGATTGCGCCCGCCATAACGTCGAGCGCGGCGCCCAGATCATCGACATCAACATGGGGTGTCCGGTGAAAAAGGTGTGCAACAGCTGGTGCGGTTCGGCCTTGCTGCAGCACGAAGACCTGGTCGAGCGCATCCTGCACGCGGTGGTGGCGGCGGTGGACGTGCCGGTGACCCTGAAATTCCGTACCGGCTGGGATCGCCAAAACAAGAATGCGTTGACCATTGCACGCATGGCCGAACAGGCCGGCATCCAGATGCTGACCCTGCACGGCCGCACCCGTGCCGACGGCTACAAGGGAGAGGCCGAATACGACACGATCCGCGCCGTGAAGGCGGCGGTCGGCATTCCCGTGGTCGCCAACGGCGACATCACGACCCCGGAAAAGGCGAAATTTGTGCTCGACTACACGGGCGCGGATGCCGTCATGATCGGCCGCGCCGCGCAAGGACGGCCCTGGATCTGCCGCGAGATCGACCACTACCTGCGCACCGGCGAGCACCTGCCGGCGCCGCTGGTGGAAGAAGTGCGCGCCCTGATGAACGAACACCTGCCGGCGCATTACGCCTTTTATGGCGACTACATCGGCGTGCGCAGCGCGCGCAAGCACATCGGCTGGTATGTCGAGGACTTGCCGGGCGGCGAGGAATTCCGCCAGCAAATGAACCTGCTGGAATCGACTGCCGAGCAACTCGCAGCTGTCGATAATTTTTTTGAATCGCAACTTCGTCATGGCGAGCGGTTACAATACCGGCCCGCATCGAATGTCGAAGAAGCAATTGCGGCATAAAAACTAGTACAACTAGTAAAACAACAAGAACGATTTGGGGACACCGCCTGCACAACGGGCGGAGCAATCACTAACCAGGATGAAGCAGCAGACATGAGCAAAGAGAGTATCCAGGAAGTTGTCCAGAAGAGCCTCGAGGACTATTTCAATGACCTGGGCGAGCAGAAGCCGACGAACATCTACGACATGATGGTGATGACCGTCGAGAAGCCGATCCTCGAAGTGGTGATGACGCGTGCCGACGGCAACCAGTCGCATGCGGCCCAGATGCTGGGCATCAACCGCAATACCTTGCGCAAGAAGCTGCAAGAGCACGGACTGCTCTAAGTTTTATTCCGACACGCGTGGCCGCGTCGGCGCGGCGAACAAAGCGCGCGCCGGAATTCCGACCAGAATTCTCATCAACCAGTGGCCACCCCATGATCAAACAAGCTCTCATTTCCGTCTCCGACAAGACCGGCGTGCTCGACTTTGCGCGCGCCCTGTCCGCGCTCGGCGTCAACATCCTGTCCACCGGCGGCACCGCCAAGCTGCTGCAAGACAATGGTGTGCCGGTGACGGAAGTTGCCGACTACACCGGCTTCCCGGAAATGCTCGACGGCCGTGTGAAAACCCTGCACCCGAAGGTACATGGCGGCATCCTCGCGCGCCGCGATTTCCCCGAGCACGTGTCCAAGCTGGAAGAGCACGGTATTCCGCAGATCGACATGGTCGTGGTCAACCTGTACCCCTTCCAGGCCACCGTCGCCAAGGATGACTGCTCGCTGGAAGATGCGATCGAGAACATCGACATCGGCGGCCCGACCATGCTGCGCTCGGCCGCCAAGAACCACCGCGACGTGGTCGTCATCTGCGACCCGAGCGACTACGGCGTCGTGCTGGCTGAAATGAAGGGCACCGGACAAAGCGCCGGCGCCGTGAGCTACGACACCAAATTCCGCCTGGCCAAGAAAGTGTTCAGCCACACCGCCCAGTACGACGGCGCGATCACGAACTATCTGACCAGCCTGGGCGAGGACAAGGCCCACGCGACGCGCTCGTCCTATCCGCAGACCATCAACATGGCCTTCGAAAAAGTGCAGGACATGCGCTATGGCGAGAACCCGCACCAGGGCGCCGCCTTCTACCGTGATGTCGCCGCTGTCGATGGCGCGCTGGCGAACTACCGCCAGCTGCAGGGCAAGGAACTCTCGTACAACAACATCGCCGATGCCGACGCGGCCTGGGAATGCGTCAAGTCGCTGGGAGGCTTCCAGCATCCGGCCGGCTGCGTGATCGTCAAGCACGCCAACCCGTGCGGCGTGGCGATCGGCGCCGACGCGCTCGACGCCTATACCCGCGCCCTGCAGACCGATCCGACCTCGGCCTTCGGCGGCATCATCGCCTTCAACGTCGAAGTCGACGGCCGCGCGGCCGAGGCGCTGGCGAAACTGTTCGTCGAAGTGCTGATCGCGCCGTCGTTCACCGCCGAAGCACGCCAGATCATGGCGGCCAAGCAGAACGTGCGCCTGCTGGAAATCGCCCTCGGCGCTGGCCAGAACCCGTACGACGTCAAGCGCGTCGGCGGCGGCCTGCTGGTGCAGGCGCCGGACGCGAAAAACGTGGGTCTGGGCGACCTGCGCGTGGTCAGCAAGAAGCAGCCGACTCCGCAGCAACTGCAGGATCTGATGTTCGCCTGGCGCGTGGCGAAATTCGTGAAATCGAACGCCATTGTCTTCTGTGGCAACGGCATGACCCTGGGTGTCGGGGCAGGGCAGATGAGCCGCATCGACTCGGCCCGCATCGCCTCGATCAAGGCGCAAAACGCCGGCCTGTCGCTTGCCGGTTCGGCCGTGGCGTCGGACGCCTTCTTCCCGTTCCGCGACGGCCTCGATGTCGTGGTCGACGCCGGCGCGACCTGCGTGATTCACCCGGGCGGCTCGATGCGCGACCAGGAAGTGATCGACGCGGCGGACGAGCGTGGTGTCGTCATGCTCTACACCGGGACGCGTCACTTCCGCCATTAATTTCGTAGGGTGGGCGCCCTGTGCCCACCATCATGCCGCGTTACCACATCGTTCGGTGGGCACGGGGCGCCCACCCTACGGTTGCGCAAACCCTACCTCAACTGTGTTTTTACACAGTATTTTTCCCACGAACGTTGCTGGCCGGTATAACATTCGATAATGATTATCCTCGGCATCGACCCAGGCCTGCGCACCACCGGCTTTGGGGTTATTGAAAAACATGGCAGCAAACTGCGCTACATCGCCTCGGGCACCATCAAGACCGGCCTGGAGGGGGCGCTGCCGCCGCGCCTGAAGATCATCCTCGACGGCGTGCGCGAAGTCGTGGCCACTTATGGCCCGCAGTGCGCGGCCATCGAAAAAGTGTTCGTCAACGTCAATCCGCAATCGACCCTGCTGCTAGGCCAGGCGCGCGGCGCCGCGATCAGCGCGCTGGTCGGCTTCGACCTCGACGTGGCGGAATATTCGCCGACCCAGATCAAGCAATCCGTCGTCGGCACCGGCAAGGCCGCCAAGCCGCAGGTGCAGGACATGGTCGCGCGCCTGCTTAAATTGCCCGGCCTGCCCGGCAGCGATGCGGCCGATGCGCTTGGCGTCGCCATCTGCCATGCCCACAGCCACGACACGCTGGCGCTGCTCAATGTGCTGAGCCCGCAGAAGGGGGCGCTGCGCATGAAGAACGGGCGTCTCGTCTAACCAAACACAACAAGAAGGCCAACCATGATCGGTCGCATTTCCGGAATCCTGCTCGACAAAACGCCGCCGCAACTGCTGGTCGACTGCAATGGCGTCGGCTATGAAGTCGACGTGCCGATGAGCACCTATTACAACCTGCCGCACACGGGCGAGAAGGTGGTGCTGTTCACCCACCAGGCGATCCGCGAGGACGCCCACCTGCTGTTCGGCTTCGGCACGGCCAGCGAGCGCGCCTTGTTCCGCCAGCTGATCAAGATCACCGGCGTTGGCGCGCGCACCGCGCTGGCGATCCTGTCGGGCATGACGGTGGCCGACCTGTCGCAGGCGGTCACCCTGCAGGAGTCGGGGCGCCTGGTGAAAATCCCGGGCATCGGCAAGAAGACGGCCGAGCGCCTGCTGCTGGAACTGAAGGGCAAGCTCGGCGCCGACATCGGCGTGGTCGGCGGCGCGCCGCGCGACGACACCCAATCGGACGTGCTCAATGCCCTGCTGGCTTTGGGGTATTCTGACAAGGAAGCCCTGCTGGCGACCAAGAACCTGCCGGCCGGCTCGACCGTTTCCGACGGCATCAAGTTCGCATTGAAAGCCTTGTCCAAGGGCTGACGCGCACCGTAGCAACCAGAGATTGAATAATGAGCATCCAGACCGACAACTTCACCGAGCAGCGGGTCATCGATTCCGCCCCGGCCTCGCCCAACGAGGAGGCGATCGAGCGCGCCTTGCGCCCGAAGCAGCTCGACGAATACGTCGGCCAGGAAAAGATCCGCGACCAGCTCGAGATTTTCATTTCCGCCGCGAGAAAGCGGCGCGAAGCGCTCGACCACACGCTGCTGTTCGGCCCGCCGGGCCTGGGTAAAACCACGCTGGCCCACATCATCGCGCGCGAGATGGGCGTCAACCTGCGCCAGACCTCCGGCCCGGTGCTGGAGCGTCCGGGCGACCTGGCGGCCATTCTCACCAATCTCGAACCGAACGACGTGCTG
Organism: Massilia sp. Leaf139; assembly: GCF_001424165.1. GTDB lineage: Bacteria > Pseudomonadota > Gammaproteobacteria > Burkholderiales > Burkholderiaceae_D > Telluria. The sequence goes on along the minus strand of NZ_LMOJ01000012.1, from coordinate 475,170 downwards.
TTCATCGACGAGATTCACCGTCTCTCTCCGGTGGTGGAAGAGATCCTGTATCCGGCGCTCGAGGACTACCAGATCGACATCGTGATCGGCGAGGGCCCGGCCGCGCGGTCCGTAAAACTCGACCTGCAGCCCTTCACGCTGGTCGGGGCGACGACGCGCGCGGGCATGCTGACCAATCCGCTGCGCGACCGCTTCGGCATCGTCGCCCGCCTCGAGTTCTATAACGTCGCGGAGCTGACCAAGATCGTCACCCGCAGCGCGGCCCTGCTCGAAGCGCCGATCAAGGAAGACGGCGCGCGCGAAGTCGCGATGCGTGCACGCGGCACGCCGCGTATCGCCAACCGCCTGCTGCGCCGCGTGCGCGACTATGCGGAAGTGAAGGGCACCGGCGAGATCACGATGGAGATGGCCGACCGTGCCTTGAAAATGCTCGACGTCGACTCGGTCGGCTTCGACGTCATGGACCGCAAGCTGCTCGAAGCGGTGCTCTTCAAATTCGGCGGCGGCCCGGTCGGCATCGGCAACCTGGCGGCGGCCATCGGCGAAGCGGCCGACACCATCGAAGACGTGCTCGAACCCTACCTGATCCAGCAGGGCTACCTGCAGCGCACCCCGCGCGGGCGCATCGCCACACCGGCCGCCTACCAGCACTTTGGCGTCGCCGCGCCACGCATCAGTCCCACGGGCGACCTGTGGGACAATTTACGATGAGCCTTCGGTGATGCAGATCTGGGTCGACGCCGACGCCTGCCCGGCCGTCATCAAGGACATCCTCTACCGCGTTGCCGAGCGCACGCAGATCCAGGTCACGCTGGTGGCGAACCAGTTGCTGCGCGTGCCAGGTTCGAAATTCATCCGCTCGGTCCAGGTGCCGAGCGGCGCCGACGTGGCCGATGCCGAGATCGTCGAGCGCCTGCATCCGGGCGACCTGGTCGTCACCGGCGACATCCCGCTGGCGGCGCAGGTGCTGGAGAAGGGCGGCTTCGCCCTCAATCCGCGCGGCGACTTTTATACGAAGGACACCATCGCCCAGCAGCTGACGATGCGCGCCTTCATGGAAGAGCTGCGCAGCGGCGGCGTCGACACCGGCGGCCCGCCCGCCTTCAGCCAGTCCGACCGCCAGCAGTTCGCCAACGCCCTCGACCGCCACCTGGCGCGGCACCGTCCGCGTAGTTAATCTCATGGGTGACATTTGTCACCCAAACTGATGGCAACCGTGTCTACCGCGGCCGCCGCGCGATCCGGATACTGGTCTCATCCCGAACCCACTGGAGAGACCGATGAAACCGACCACCCTCGAACGCCTGCTGCTGTGCGCCGCCGTTGTTGCCACCTCAAGCGCCGCCCCGATCGCCTTTGCCGCACCCACGCTCGTCAAGGATGTGCGCGTCTTCGACGGCCAGGCCGTGCACGAGCGCCGCTCGGTGCTGTTCGATAATGGCGTCATCCTCGACGCCGACTTTCGCGGCGCGGCGCCAAGCGGTGCGCGCGTCGTCGAAGGCGCGGGCCGCACGCTGCTGCCGGGCCTGATCGACGCCCATACCCACGCCTTCCGCCTGTCCGAGCTGCCGGTGCTGTTCGGCGTAACGACCCAGATCGACATGTTCACCGACGTGCGCCTGCTGAAGAAGGCCAAGGACGAGATGGCGCAGGGCCGCAACCACCAGCACGCCGACCTGTTCTCGGCCGGTACCCTGGTCACCGCCCCGAACGGTCACGGCACCCAGTTCGGCGTGCCCATCCCCACCATCAAGAGCCCGCGCGAAGCCCAGGCCTTTGTCGATGCGCGCATCGCCGAGGGCTCGGACTTCATCAAGATCGTCATGGAAAGCGGCTACGGCTTTCCCTCGCTCGACCTGGCCACCGCGAAGGCCGTGATCGATGCGGCGCACCTGCGCGGCAAGCTGGCCGTCGTCCACATCGGCAACGAGAAGGATGCGCGCGCCGTACTGGAAGCGGGCGCCGACGGCCTGGTGCACCTGTTCCCCGGCGAGTCGGCCGACGCGCAAGGCCTGGCGGCGCTGGCGCGCCAGAAGGGCGCCTTCGTGATCCCGACTTTCACGGTCCTGGAAAGCATGGCCGGCTGGCGCGGCGACGACCTGCTCGCCACGCCGGCCCTGGCCGGCCTGCTCGACAAGGATGCGCAGGCGCCGCTCAAGGCGCGCTACGGCAATCAGGCGCGCCCGGCGAGGCTGGTGGCGCCCAGGGCGGTCGCCGCGGCGATGGTGAAAGCCGGCGTGCCGGTACTGGCCGGTACCGACGCCGGCAATCCGGGCACGCAGTACGGCGTCAGCATGCACCGCGAACTGGCGGCGCTGGTCGAGGCGGGCTTGACGCCGGTGCAGGCGCTGGCCGCAGCCACCAGCGTGCCGGCGAACGCCTTCAAGCTGGGCCGGCGCGGCCGCATCGACAAGGGCTACAAGGCCGACCTGCTGCTGGTCGAGGGCAATCCGGCGGCGGACATCCTTGCCACACGCCGCATCGTCGAAGTCTGGAAGGATGGCGCAAGCGCCAACGGCCTGCGCGAGGGCCAGCGCCAGCAGGTGGCCAAGGCGCAGCAGGGCAGTGCGAAAGCGCTCGCGCTGCCGCCGGACGGGCGCATCAGCCAGTTCAGCGACAAGCACCTGGGCAGCCCGGTCGGCATCGGCTGGGGGCCGTCGACCGACAGCTTCATCGGCGGTAAATCGACCGTCGTCCTGGCTGCCGGGCCGGCGCTGGCCGACGGCCAGGTGCCGCTCGCGATCAATGCGAAGGTGGCGCCGGGCCTGCCCTATGCCTGGGCCGGCGTGGCCTTCATGCCGGGCGCGCAGCCGATGCAGTCGGTCGACCTCGGGGCCGTCAAGACGGTGCGTTTCAAGGTGCGCGGCGACGGCAAGACCTACCAGATGATCGCGATGTCGCAAGGCGTGCAGATCCCGGGTACGAAAGCCTTCATGGCGGGGCCGGAATGGTCGGAGGTGAGCATCCCCTTGAGCGAACTGAAAGGCATCGATCCGGCGGCGGTCACCATGTTAGGATTCAACGCCGGCCCGCAGCCGGGCGACTACCGCTTCGAGATCGCCGACGTGCGCCTGCTGGCCCAATAACCATCACGACGACACACACCATGAACAGGATCGGCCAGGTGGCGAGCAGGATAATCAGGGGTTCGTGGATCCCGCCGGATATGGGCAAGATGCCGTACTTCTGGCTGCTCAGCCTCGGCTACCTGTCCTGGAAGTATGCCTATGTGGCGCCGACCGCCCTCGAGGCGGCGCTGCTGGCGCTGACCATCGTGGGGTTCATTCCGCTGTACTGCGCCAGCTTCTGGGCGCGCGGTTGGCAGGTGGGCGCTTGCATGGTCGCGGGCTGCGCGATCGGCCTGGCATGGATGCGCTGGAACGTCGGCGCGGCCAGCTTCTTCATCTTCGCCTGCGCCATGGCGGCCGGCATCCTCGACCTGCGGCGCGCGCTGCTGGCGATCCTGGGCGTGGTGCTGCTGGCGGCGCTCGCGTCGCTGCAGATCGAGCAGAAGCAGATGCGCTTCCTGTTCCTGATGCCGATCCTGACCGTCAGCCTGCCGGTGGGCCTCGGCGCCGTCATGGATGCGCGCCTGCGCCGCTCGCGCCAGGCGCTGGTGCGCAAGCAGGAAGAGGTCGAGCACATGGCCACCATCGCCGAACGCGAACGCATCTCGCGCGACCTGCACGACCTGCTCGGCCACTCGCTGTCGCTGATCGCGCTGAAGGCCGAGCTGGCCCGCAAGCTCGTGCACCGCGACGCCGACGCCTGCGCCCGCGAGATCGCCGACATCGAGGCCAGCGCGCGCCAGGCCCTGGGCGAAGTGCGCGCCGCCGTCAGCGGCTACCGCGAGAGCGGCCTGGCCCATGCCCTGGCCAGCGCGCGCGCCAGCCTGGCGGCGGGCGGCGTCGCGCTCGATGAGCAGGTCGACGCGCAGGCCACGCGCGCTCTGGCGCCCGCCACCGAACACGTGCTGGCGCTGGCCCTGCGCGAAGCGGTGACCAACGTCGTGCGCCATGCAGGCGCGCGCCGCTGCCGGCTGTCGATTGGCATGGAGGGTGGCAGCGTGGTGCTGCGCGTGGCCGACGATGGCGCCCACCTGCGCGACGGCGCCGAGCTGCGTCCCGGGAACGGCCTGGCCGGTATGCAGGAACGGGTGGCGTCCATCGGCGGGAAGCTGGCCCTGCGCGCGAATGCGGGCCTGGCGCTCGAACTGCGGGTGCCGGCGGGAGCACGCGCTTGAACCCGCCCAGGATCCGCATCGTGATCGCCGAAGACCAGGCCCTGGTGCGCGGCGCGCTGGCCGCGCTGCTCGGCCTGGAACCCGATTTCGAGGTGGTAGGACTGGCCGCCGACGGCAAGGACGCACTGGCGCTGTGCGAGCAGCTGCGGCCCGACATCGTGCTGACCGATATCGAGATGCCGCGCATGACCGGGCTGGAACTGGCCGCTGCGCTGGCCGAGCGGGCGCTGGCGAGCCGTGTCGTGATCGTCACCACGTTTGGGCGCAGCGGCTACCTGCGCCGCGCCCTGGCCGCCGGCGTACGCGGCTACCTGCTGAAGGACGCCCCGGCCGACAACCTGGCCGCGGCGATCCGCAACGTGCACGGCGGCGGGCGTGCCGTCGCCCCCGAGCTGGCGCTGGAGATCTGGGGCGGGGCGCAGGATCCGCTGTCCGAACGCGAACGTCAGGTGCTGCGCCTGGCGGGGGAGGGCCGCAGCAGCACCGACATCGCGCGCCAGGTGCACCTGTCGGAGGGGACGGTGAGGAATTACCTGTCGGAGGCGATCAGCAAGCTGGGGGCGGCAAACCGGATCGAGGCGTACCGGATGGCGCGCGATGCGGGTTGGCTGTAGGGGCCACGTCCCCGCGTGCGCCGCTGAGCTCGCCAATCTGTCATGATCCCTGGAAATCGTGACTGGAGCATGACGTGTGGTGGCAGCAAAGCTGGATGACAATACAACAGGAATTTTCCGACTTGGGCGACGTCGAATCGATTACCCGGCTGGTGGTGCGCCTGCTGGTGGCGGTGGTGCTGGGCGGCATACTCGGCTATGAACGCGAATCGGTCGGCGCCTCGGCCGGCCTGCGCACCCACATGCTGGTCTCGCTCGGTTCGGCCCTGTTCGTCATCATTCCGCTGCAGGCCGGCATGAAGATCGAAGACCTGTCGCGCGTGCTGCAGGGAATCACGGCCGGCATCGGCTTCCTCGGGGCCGGCGCCATCCTCAAGCAGAACAACAAGAACGATATCCGTGGCCTGACGACGGCGGCCAGCGTCTGGCTCACCGCCGCCGTCGGCATCGCTGCCGGCATGGGACGCGAAGCGACGGCGGTCGTGAGCGCACTGCTCGCCCTGGTGATCCTGGCGATCCTGCGGCCGATGAGCAAAAGCTGAACTGAAACCGCGGTCAGCCGCCCATACGTCTTCGGACGCAAAAAGCCCGCCAATTGGCGGGCTTTTTCGCTGACGGCCGCGCCCACGCTATCTGCGTAGTGCGCACCATTGTTTTATTTTGCGATCAAATAGCGCAGATGCTGCCGGCTTTCTCGCCTTTTGGCCCGGTCGAGCGCACGAACGACACGCGCTGGTTTTCGGACAGGCTTTTGAAGCCTTCGGATTGAATATCCTGGAAGTGGGCGAACAAATCGCCGCCGCCTGCGTCAGGCGTAATAAAGCCAAAGCCTTTTGCGTCGTTGAACCATTTGACGGTGCCAGTTTGAGTAGTCATTTACATTCCTTTTAGATTTGCATGGGCAACGATGCCCGAAATGCACATTCGACCAAGAGAGGGTGTAGCAGGAGGAAATCAAACAGGACTGCCAAAAGGCGAGACGGGAAAGAAAGACCAGCAAGAACAACGACTTGACGTAGTGCGAGGTGAACGATACACGGCTTTTCCCGAATATCCTAATTGTTTCTGAATTTAGATTCCCATTGTGCACGTTATCCGCCCCTTAAATAATCAGGAGGAATGGCTGTTAGTATGGGGTAACCGTTCGAAACGAATCTCGTTGAGAAAGGGTACACACAAGGATGGAATGGCAACGACAAAATATCGGCTCGGCAGCTTCATAAAAAATAATATGGAATCGATCCTCCAGGCATGGGAAGATTTCGCCCGCACGATCGAGCCGCCGGCATTGACGATGGACGACACTGAATTACGCGATCACGCTCGCCAGATGCTGCTGGTGTTCGCCGCGGATCTGGAAACGCCGCAATCCGAGGCGGAGCGCGCAGCCAAGTCGAAAGGTCTTGGCCAGCGCGGGGACGACGATACCGCCGCCGAAACCCATGCCGAAGCACGCCTGCGGTCGGGCTACACCGTCGTGCAGCTGGTGTCCGAATACCGTGCGCTGCGTTCGAGCGTGCTGACACTGTGGGCTGCGGACACCGACGACAGTCATCCTGCCCACATGGGCGACATCGCGCGCTTCAACGAAGCGGTAGACCAGGCCCTGGCCGAATCCATCGCGCGCTACGAATTCATGGTGAAGCAATCCCAGAACATGTTCCTTGCGATCCTCGGCCACGACCTGCGTAATCCCCTGGGCACCGTGGTGAGCGGGTCGAACTTCATGATGCAGGCCGTCGATATCCCCCCGAAGTATGTCCTGGTCGCCACGCGGATGTTCAATAGCGCCAAACGCATGAGCAAGCTGATCAACGACTTGATCGACTTCACGCGTACCCACCTCGGGCCAGGTATCCCGATCCGGGTCAGGGAAGGCAGCGTGGTCGCCGTATGCGAAGAGGTCGTCAACGAGCTGCGCACCTTTCATCCGGAGCAGACGATCGATCTGCATGTCCCGCCCCAGCTCGACGCCATTTTCGACGAGAGCCGTTTCGCCCAGGTGCTGTCCAACCTGATCGGCAACGCGATCCAGTACGGCGTCGCGGACGAGGCGGTGACGATACGGGTAACGGCGAATGAAAACGACCTGGTAATCGCGGTCAATAACCATGGCAAGGCAATTGCGCCCGACAAGCTGTCGAGCATTTTCGATCCCATGGTGCGCATCGCCGCGAACATCAACGCAACGAGCGACTACACCGAACGTACCAGCCTCGGCATCGGCCTCTTCATCTCGCGCGAGATCGTCCATGCGCATGGAGGACGGGTCGGACTCGCGTCCACCGAAGCCGAAGGCACGACGTTCACGGTCACCATGCCGCGCATGCCGAAGGGCTTCGTGTCCGACGAAACGGCAAAGCGCGTTCCCGGCCAGCGGGCGGCTTGATGCAGCTGGCGCCTGACGTGGACTGTAGTGGGGGCCAGGGCTGGTTGCCCGGCGGCGCAGCGATGGAGGAAATGCCCACAGTGAAGTGCAGCACCTTGACCCGCGTGCTGCGCCGGGTGCTGGTCGTCGACGACGAGCACGATCGTGCCGATCTGGTGGAAGCCCTGCTCAGTAACGACGGTTTGGAAGTGAGGGTGGCCTATGGCGCGGCCGAGGCATTGCAAATCCTGGAGAGCGATCCGGACATCGACGCCGTGTTTTCGGACATCATGATGCCCGGCATGACCGGCTTGCAATTGGCCGATGCCGTCGGCTATCTATACCCGTCGATCCGGGTAGTGCTGACCTCGGGATACACCTCGCCCGCCTTGATGGCCAGCCACGGCCATACTCACCTGTTTGTCCCTAAACCCTACCGGATCGAAACGGTGCTGAAGCTGTTACGCGACTAGGCTCGCGATCGATGTTCACGTAGTGCGCGCCAGCAAACGCGCGCCACATCCATCCCGCTTTGCTAGGATGCGCCCTAGAGGTGGATGTAGCGAGGCTATTGAATGTCAGGAAGCGCTAACCCAGCCGAGCGCGCCGATCCGCGTGCCAATGCTTATCTGGCCGCGCGGGTCGACGACGCCTTGAATTTGTTGCGAACGGATGGCATGTCGCCCGCGCTCGAGTTCATGCAACTCGTCGGGGTGCCGCGCAAGGTCGCATTGCGTGTGCTGTGCTCGCCTGCCCAGCAGCGCACGCGCGACCGGCGCCGCGTACCTAGATGAGCGAGATGCGCCCGATGCGCCGACCGCGTGCCGCCGTCTGGCGCGTGCCCATGGTTGCGCGCCGGGTGTAGAGTGCCATGGCGGCCAGCCGCCCTTACCAGCCCATCGAATGCCATCACGGAGAGCCTGTCATGTTCAGCCTGGACGATTTCAGTAAGCTGCAATTTCTCGAAGGCCGCTGGAAAGGGCAGAGCCCCGACGGCAAGGAATTCTTCGAGCAGTACGACCGGCTGGATCAGCGCACTTTCCGCTCGCGCCGCTTCAGCAACGCGGCCTTCGACCAGCACAGCGACGGCAGCACGATCACCTTCCTCGATGGCGAGGTCTTGTCCGAGTGGGGCAAGTTCACCTGGCGCGCCTCCGAGATCGGCGCCGACCACGCCACCTTCGCACCCGTGAACGCGCCCAGCCAGTTCATCTGGCGCCGCGTCGACGACAGCACCCTGGAAGCGCACCAGCGCTGGAGCACCGATGGCGACGGCGAGGAGCAGCATTACACGATCCGCATGACCCGGCTCTAGTGCCCGACGCTCTTCGAGAACAGGTTGATCACCAGGACGCCGGCAATGATCAGCCCGAGCCCGATCAGCGCCGGCAAATCCAGGTGCTGCTTGTAGACGACCCAGCTCACCACCGAGATCAGCACGATTCCCACACCCGACCAGATCGCATAGGCGATCCCGGTCGGCAGCACCCTCAAGCTGAAGGTCAGCAGATAGAAGGACGCGGCGTAGCAGACCACGGTCAGCACGCTCGGCCACAGGCGCGTGAAATTCTCCGTTGCCTTCAAGGCCGTGGTGCCGATCACCTCGACCACGATGGCGAGGGCGAGGAAGAGGTAGCTGTGGGTCAGGGTCATGGGCGTTCGATACCAATGAAAAAGCGGCCCGCGGGCCGCTTCGTGGATACGCTAAAACGTCTTACTGCTCGCGCTGCCACACTTGCGAGCGGCCGAACATCGGCGCGCCGATATAGCCGCGCACTTCGAGTTTCTGGCCGCCGTCGCGCAGCGTCGCCTTGCTCTTGTAGACCTTGCCCTTGGCCGGATCGAGGATCTCGCCGCCGGTGTATTCGTTGCCGTCCTTTTTCAGGCCCGAGACGATGGTCATGCCAACGATCGGCTGGTTCTTGCGCGAGTCGGTGCAGGCGCTGCAGGTCGGGTTCTGGTCTTCGTTCGGACCGCGGAACAGCTTTTCGATCTTGCCTTGCAGGGCGCCGTTCTCTTCGGTGACGCGCACCAGCGCCTTCGGCTTGCCCGTTTCGTCGTCGATGGTCTTCCACAGGCCGACCGCCGAATTGTTTTGCGCCCAGGCGGCGGAGGTGAACAGCATGGTGGCGATCAGGCCGGCTTTGATGAGGGTACGCATGGTGGTGTCTCCATTGTTGTGATGTCGCTGGCAGGCAGTGTAGCAAACCCTGCGCGCAACTTGCCAACAAAAACGTTGCCGGATGTTTCAGGCGCCCGGCAGTTCATGGCCGACCATGATGCGGTGGCCGTCCACCGTGCGCAGGCCGAACTCGCGCATGTCCCAGGGTTCGTCGCGCAGAGGCTTGACGATCTCGGCGCCGGCCGCCAGCGCGCGCGCATGCTCGGCATCGGCATCGGTCACCACCAGGTAGGCGAAATACGCATGGTCGCCGGTGTCGGCCGCGGGCATGGCGTCGGGACAGGCGCCGGCCATGATGCGGCAGCCGTCGCGTTCGAACATGCGCCAGCCGGGGTCGCCCATCTCGTGCACGGTAAAGCCGAGGGCGTCGCGGTAGAAGGCGGCGGAACGCGCAAGGTCGGGCACGGCCAGCACATACATGTGGTCACGGATCATGGTCTTCTTCCTGGGTCAAAAAAAAACGCGGCCCCCGGGGCCGCGTTCTTCATGGTGCGGGTTACTCCGCGGCCAGCTTGCTCAGCTGTTCCTGCATCTTGGCCAGGGTGGCCGAGAAGTTCGCGACGCGTTCCTTTTCCTGGGCCACGACGGCCGCCGGCGCGCGCGCGACGAAGCTCTCGCTCGACAGCTTGCCGTTGGCCTTGGCGATCTCGCCTTCCAGGCGCGCGATCTCCTTCGAGAGGCGCTCGCGCTCGGCCTTGACGTCGATCTCGACCTTCAGCATCAGCTTGGTCGTGCCGACGATCGACACTGCGGCCGGCGATTCCGGCAGCGCGTCGACGATCTGCACTTCGGCCAGCTTGCCGAGCGACGCGATGAAGGGCGCGAAGCCGGCCATGTTGGCGCGATCCTGGTCGTTGCCCGGCTCGACGATGAGGGGCACGCGCACCGACGGCGACAGTTTCATTTCGCCGCGCAGGTTGCGGGTCGCATTCGTCAACTCCTTCAGCTGCGCCATCCAGCCTTCGGCCTCTTCGCTGATCAGGGCTTCGTTGGCGATCGGGTAGGGCTGCAGCATGATCGAATCACCGGTCTTGCCGGCCATTGGTGCGATTGCCTGCCACAGCGCTTCGGTCACGAACGGGATCACCGGATGCGCCAGGCGCAGGATCACTTCCAGCACGCGCAGCAGGGTATGGCGGGTGGCGCGCTGCTGCGCCTCGGTGCCCTGCTGGACGGTGACCTTGGCCACTTCCAGGTACCAGTCGCAGTACTCGTCCCAGACGAACTTGTAGATGGCGCTGGCGATGTTGTCGAAGCGGTAGTCGGCGAAGCCCTTCGCCACTTCCAGCTCTGCGCGGTTCATCAGCGAGATGATCCACTTGTCGGCCGGCGACAGGTCGGCGTCATCCGGCTTGCCGCAATCCTTGCCTTCCGTGTTCATCATCACGAAGCGGGTCGCGTTCCACAGCTTGTTGCAGAAGTTGCGGTAGCCCTCGGCACGGCCCAGGTCGAAGTTGATGTTGCGGCCTAAGGAGGCGTAGCTCGCCATGGTGAAACGCACGGCGTCGGTGCCGAAGGCCGGGATCCCGCTCGGGAACTCCTTGCGGGTCGCCTTGGCGATCTTCTCGGCGGCGCGCGGATCCATCAGGCCGGCGGTGCGCTTGTTCACCAGCGACTCGAGGTCGATGCCGTCGATCAGGTCGATCGGGTCGAGCGTATTGCCCTTCGACTTCGACATCTTCTGACCCTGCGAATCGCGCACCAGGCCGTGCACGTAGACGGTCTCGAAGGGCACCTTGCCCGTGAAGTGCGCCGTCATCATGACCATGCGCGCGACCCAGAAGAAGATGATGTCGAAGCCGGTCACCAGCACCGACGAGGGCAGGAACATCTTCATGTCCGGCGTCTCTTCAGGCCAGCCCATGGTCGAGAAAGGCACCAGGGCCGAGGAGAACCAGGTGTCGAGCACGTCCTCGTCGCGGCGCAGCGCGCCGGTGATGCCTTGCGCGGCGGCTTTCGCCTTGGCTTCTTCCTCGTCGCGGGCGACGATGATGTTCCCAAGCTCGTCGAACCAGGCCGGAATGCGGTGGCCCCACCACAGCTGGCGCGAGATGCACCAGTCCTGGATGTTGCCCAGCCACTGGTTGTAGGTCGTGCTCCAGTTCTCGGGCACGAACTTGATCTCGCCGCTGGCGACCTTTTCCAGCGCCACTTCGGTGATCGACTTGCCCGGATTGAAGGTGCCGCTAGGGGCCGGCTTGGTCATGGCGACGAACCACTGGTCGGTCAGCATCGGCTCGATGACGACGCCGGTACGGTCGCCGCGCGGCACCATCAGCTTGTGCGGTTTGACCTGTTCGAGCAGGCCGAGGGCTTCGAGGTCGGCCACGATCTGTTTGCGCGCGGCGAAGCGATCCAGGCCCTGGTACTTGGCCGGGGCGTTCTCGTTCATCTTCGCGTCGAGCGTCATGACCGTGATCGGCGCCAGGCCCCCGCGCTGGCCGACGGCGTAGTCATTGAAGTCGTGGGCCGGCGTGATTTTCACGCAGCCGGTGCCGAATTCCTTGTCGACGTAGTCGTCGGCGATGATCGGGATTTCGCGCTCCGTCAGCGGCAATTTCAGCAGCTTGCCGTGGAGGTGCGTATAGCGCTCGTCGGTCGGATCGACCGCCACGGCGACGTCGCCCAGCATGGTCTCGGGACGGGTGGTGGCCACCGTCAGGTGACCCGAGCCGTCGGCCAGCGGGTACTGGATGTACCACATCGAGCCGTCTTCCTCGACCGAGTCGACTTCCAGGTCGGAGACGGCGGTGCCCAGCTTCGGGTCCCAGTTCACCAGGCGCTTGCCGCGGTAGATCAGGCCCTGTTCATAGAGGCGCACGAAGACCTCGGACACGACTTTCGAGCGCGTCTCGTCCATCGTGAAGTATTCGCGCTTCCAGTCGGGAGACGCGCCCAGGCGGCGCATCTGGCCGGTGATGGTGTTCCCGGATTGCTCCTTCCACTCCCAGACCTTCTCGATGAATGCGTCGCGGCCGAGGTCGTGGCGCGAAATCTTCTGGGCGTCGAGCTGGCGCTCGACCACGATTTGCGTCGCGATGCCGGCGTGGTCGGTGCCCGGCACCCAGGCGGTGTTATAGCCGCGCATGCGGTAGTAGCGCGTCAGGCCATCCATCACGGTCTGGTTGAAGGCATGGCCCATGTGCAGCGTGCCCGTCACGTTCGGCGGCGGCAGCTGGATGCTGAACGATGGTTTGTCGGCGTCGAGGGTGGCGGTGAAATACCCGCGCTGTTCCCACTCGGCGCGCCAGTATTGTTCGATGTCGGCTGGCTCGAAAGACTTGGCTAGTTCCATGATGTGATGGCGTTTGAATGTGCGAAAAGAACCATTATAGAGGAGGCGGGCGGGGATGCGCTCCCGGCCCGGCCCCAAATTAATCTCTTGTAAAGATAATCGGAGACGCTATAATCCGCTCGCTGCCACACGGCAGCAAACGCTAGGGGTCCTGCGCATCGAAACGCTGCGCGGGTGAGAAATACCCTCCGAACCTGATCTGGATAATGCCAGCGAAGGGAAGCTTTCGAGACATGGAACGTGCGCCCGCACGCCCCGCCTTGCGCCTCCTTTGCTGGCTCCTACGCAAAGGAGCCGCATGAATGCACGAATGAAGTTCGACGCAGCCACCGCCACGGTGGACACGAACGCGATCACCCCCTTCCCGAACTCGACCAAGGTCTTCATCGAAGGCAGCCGCCCCGGCATCCGGGTGCCGATGCGCGCCGTCGCGCAGAGCGACACGCCGGCCAGCTTCGGCGGCGAAGCCAATCCCCCGATCTTCGTCTACGACACCTCGGGCCCCTACACCGATCCGGCCGCCGCCATCGACATCCGGCGCGGCCTGCCGGCGCTGCGGCGCGGCTGGATCGTGGAGCGTGGCGATACCGAGGAGCTGCCCGGCCCGAGCTCGCACTACGGCCAGGAGCGCCTGCGCGACGCCAGCCTCGACGCGCTGCGCTTCGAGCTGACGCGCACGCCGCGCCGCGCCAAAGCGGGCGCCAACGTCACCCAGATGCACTACGCACGGCGCGGCATCGTCACGCCCGAGATGGAATTCGTCGCCCTGCGCGAGAACCTGCGCCGCAAGGAATACCTGGCGCAGCTGGAAGCGAGCGGCCCGATGGGCAGGCGCACGGCCGAACTGCTGGGCCGCCAGCATCCGGGCCAGTCCTTCGGCGCTTCCATTCCCGCCGAGATCACGCCGGAATTCGTGCGCGAAGAAGTGGCGCGCGGGCGCGCCATCATCCCGGCCAACATCAACCACCCGGAAAGCGAGCCGATGATCATCGGCCGCAACTTCCTGGTGAAGATCAACGCCAACATCGGCAACTCGGCCGTCACCTCCTCGATCGGCGAAGAGGTCGACAAGATGACCTGGGCGATCCGCTGGGGCGCCGACAACGTGATGGATCTGTCGACCGGCAAGCACATCCACGAAACGCGCGAATGGATCGTGCGTAACAGCCCGGTACCGATCGGCACGGTGCCGATCTACCAGGCGCTGGAAAAGGTCGACGGCAAGGCCGAAGACCTGACCTGGGAAATCTACCGCGACACCCTCATCGAACAGGCCGAGCAGGGCGTGGATTACTTCACCATCCACGCCGGTGTGCGCCTCGCGTATGTGCCGATGACGGCCAAGCGCCTGACCGGCATCGTGTCGCGCGGCGGCTCGATCATGGCCAAATGGTGCCTGGCCCATCACAAGGAATCCTTCCTCTACACGCATTTCGAAGAGATCTGCGCCATCATGAAACAGTACGACGTCGCCTTCAGCCTGGGCGACGGGCTGCGCCCAGGCTCGATCTACGATGCCAACGATGAAGCCCAGCTGGCCGAGCTGGCCACCCTCGGCGAGCTGACGCAGATCGCGTGGAAGCACGACGTGCAGACCATGATCGAGGGCCCGGGCCACGTGCCGCTGCACCTGATCGAGGAAAACATGCGCCTGCAGCTGGAGAGCTGCCGGGAAGCGCCGTTCTACACCCTGGGCCCGCTCACCACCGACATCGCGCCCGGCTACGACCACATCACCTCCGGCATTGGCGCGGCCCACATCGGCTGGTACGGCACCGCCATGCTGTGCTACGTGACGCCGAAAGAGCACCTCGGCCTGCCCGACAAGGCGGACGTCAAGGACGGGATCATCACCTACAAGATCGCCGCGCACGCGGCCGACCTGGCCAAGGGCCACCCTGGCGCCCAGATCCGCGACAACGCGCTGTCGAAAGCACGCTTCGAGTTCCGCTGGGAAGACCAGTTCAACCTCGGCCTCGACCCGGACAAGGCGCGCGCCTTCCACGACGAGACCCTGCCCAAGGAGTCGGCCAAGGTGGCCCACTTCTGCTCGATGTGCGGCCCCCATTTCTGCTCGATGAAGATTACCCAGGAAGTGCGTGCCTACGCCGCCGCCAAGGGCATCGGCGAGGACGGCGCGCTGGCCCGGGGCATGGAGGAAAAGGCAATCGAATTCGTACGCGGCGGCGCCAAGCTGTACCGCGAGCTATGAACATGCTCGACATCGACCTGAATGGCGAGCCCTATCGCCTGCCGCAAGGGCAGACCCTGGACGACCTGGTGCGCGCCCTCGGCATCGGGGGGCAGGCGGTGGCGCTGGCCGTGAACCGCCAGGTGGTGCCGCGCCGGCTATGGGGAGAACGTCCGCTCGCGCAGCAGGATCGGGTGGACATCGTGCGCGCCATCGGCGGCGGCTGAGGAGGAGAACCTATGAACGAAGACCTATTGACCATCGCAGGCAAGAGCTACCATTCGCGACTGCTGGTCGGCAGCGGCAAGTACCGCGACCTGAACGAAACGCGCGAGGCCACGCTCGCGGCCGAAGCCGAGATCGTGACGGTGGCGATCCGGCGCGTGAACATCGGCCAGGACGCGAATGCCCCGAACCTGCTCGACGTGCTGCCGCCGAACCGCTTCACCATCCTGCCCAACAGCGCGGGCTGCTACAACGCGCAGGACGCCGTCTACACGCTGCAGATGGCGCGCGAGCTGCTCGACGGGCACCGGCTCGTCAAGCTGGAGGTGCTGGGCGACGAGAAGACCCTGTTCCCGCACATGCCGGAGACGATCAAGGCGCTGGATATCCTGGTGCGCGACGGCTTCGACGTGATGGTCTACTGCAGCGACGACCCGGTGCAGGCGCGCATCCTGCAGGAGATCGGCGCGGTGGCGGTGATGCCGCTCGCTTCCCTGATCGGCTCGGGCATGGGCATCCTCAACCCCTGGAACCTGGGGCTGATCATCGAGGAGGCGACGGTGCCGGTGCTGGTCGATGCCGGCGTCGGCACCGCGTCGGATGCGGCCATCGCCATGGAACTCGGCTGCGACGGCGTGCTGATGAACACGGCGATCGCGAATGCGCGGAAGCCCGTGCTGATGGCGCAGGCGATGAAGCTGGCGGTGCAGGCCGGGCGCGCAGCCTACCTGGCCGGGCGCATGCCCAGGCGCTTCGCCGCCTCGCCGTCCTCGCCGCTCGAGGGGCACATCGCGTGAACCCGCCCTGCGTGCTGGTCTTCGCCGGACTCGACCCCGGCGGCGGGGCGGGCCTGGCGGCCGACGTGCAGGCGATCGCCGCGCAGGGCGCGCACGCGCTGCCGGTGGCGACCGCGCTCACGGTGCAGGACAACGAGCGCGTACACGCGGTGCAGCCGGTCGACGCCGGTTTCGTGCTGCGCCAGGCCGAAGCGGTGGCGGCCGTGTGCGCCATTGGCGCCGTCAAGATCGGCATTCCCGGCAGCCGCGCGAACGCGCGCGCGATCGCCGGCCTGCTGCGCCGCCTGCGCGCGCACAACCCAGGACTGCCGATCGTGCTCGACCCGGTGCTCTCGAGCGGCCGCGGCGACGCGCTGGGCACGGACGACCCGGTCGAGAGCGTGGCCGAACTGCTGGCGCTGGCCACCATCGCGCTGCCGAACGAGCCGGAGGCCTGCAGTATCGGCGACCTCATCAGCGACTCAGTTTGTGCCCAGCTCCTGGTCACGGGCGGCCATGGCGAGGGCCAGTTCGTCACCAACCGCTGGTACCGCGACGGCGCCCTGGTGCAGCGCTGGCGCTGGCCGCGCCTGCCTGCGCAGTACCACGGCAGCGGCTGCACGCTGGCCGCGGCGCTGGCGGCGCGCCTGGCGCTGGGCGAGGGCATGCTCGACGCCCTCGGCGCGGCCCAGGCCTACTGCCATGCGGCGCTCGCGCAGGCCTATGCGATCGCCCCCGGGCAGCGCATTCCGCGCCGCTTTCTTCAACCGTCCTCTTAAGGAGCCCCCATGCGCGGCCTCTACCTCGTCACCCCCAACTGGAGCGATACCGACCGCCTGCTGGCCGCCACCGAAGCGGCCCTGCGCGGCGGCGCCGCCCTGGTGCAATACCGGAACAAGGACGCCGACGGCAGCCTGCGCCTGGAACAGGCCACGGCGCTGCTGGCGCTGTGCCGGCGCCACCGGCGCCGCCTCGTCGTCAATGATCACCTCGACCTGTGCATGCGCATCGACGCCGACGGCGTGCATCTAGGCGCCCTCGACGGCGCGCCGACAGCGGCGCGGCGGGCACTGGGGCAGGACAGGATCGTCGGCGTCTCCTGTTACGGCGAGCTGGCGCTGGCGCACGCGGCCGAGCGCGACGGCGCCAGCTATGCCGCCTTCGGCGGCTTTTATCCGTCGCCGGTGAAGCGTTATGATTTCGTCACGCCGCCGGCCCTGCTCGATACGGCGCGCGCACAGCTGGCGCTGCCGCTGGTCGTCATCGGCGGCATGACGGCGCAGAACGCGGCGCCGCTGGTGGCGCGCGGGGCGGACATGGTGGCGGCAATCACGGCTGTCTATGGCGACTCCGAACCGGAAGCGGCGGCGCGGCGCATGGCGGCCTTGTTCGATAAGCCAGAGATCGGGTGACTTCTCGTTGCAAGGGAGAGACAAATCGGGGTGGCGATGCACGCCGTTGTTTATTGCCTTGCGGCAAAAATATATAATCCCGGTATTCTTTTCTCTCCTACCCCCTCATTATCATGGACAACACGTTGATGAACGATGGCGTGCTCGAAGCGCTCGCCTTTAAACTCGGCAACGAGGAATACGGCATCAAGATCCTGAAAGTTCAGGAAATCCGCGGCTACGAATCGGTGACGCGCATCGCCAGCGCGCCGGAACACGTCAAGGGCGTGGTCAACCTGCGCGGCACCATCGTGCCGATCGTCGACATGCGCATCAAGTTCAAGCTGGGCGAGCCGACCTACAACCAGTTCACCGTCGTGATCATCCTGAACATCCAGGATCGCGTGGTGGGCATGGTGGTCGATTCGGTCTCGGACGTGATCTCGCTGACCGCCGACCAGATCAAGCCGGCACCCGACATGGGCGGCGCGCTGAACACCGACTACCTGGTCGGCCTCGGCACCGTCGACGAGCGCATGATCATCCTGGTCGACATCGACCGCCTGATGTCGTCGGAAGAGATGGGCGTCATCGACACCGTCGCCGCGTAAGGCACAGCCGCTTCGCACGAAACCCGTCCCCGAGGCGGGTTTTTTCATGCCCGAATTTATACCTCGATCGAGCGTGCCGCACCCGGCTTGCGCTTGTGCCTACAATGGCGCCATCGACTATTTTCCATAAAAAACCGATGCGCCTTCTCCGCCTGATCGTCCGTACCCGCCGCCACCCGTCCGCCATCCTGCTGCTGTCCCAGCTGCTGGGCATGGTGCTGTATCCCTTCCTCGAACAGACGCGTTACGGCCACGTTGCCTTCAACGCCTTCGGCATCGTGATCCTCGCCTTCACCATCCGCATGGTGCGCCGCACGCCCGGCGAAACCTGGTTCTGCGTCGCGATGTCGGTGCCGATCATCGCGCTCCTGACGGCGCAGATGCTGTTCGAGCTGCCTTACCTGCAAGCCTGGTCGTCGGCCCTGGAAGCCTTGTTCTATTTCTATGCCGCCGGCAGCCTGATCGCCTACATGATGGCCGACCGCCACGTCACCACCGACGAGCTGTTCGCCGCCGGCGCGACCTTTACTTTGCTGGCCTGGGGTTTCACCCACCTCTACCTGGTGGTGCAGGCGCTGGCGCCCGGGTCGTTCGCCGCCGCCGTCAATGCCGACCTCCCGCGCACCTGGACGGAGCTGAATTACCTCAGCTTCGCGCTGCTGTCCTCGACGGGTATCGGCGACGTCATTCCCCTGACGGTGCACGCGCGTGCGCTGGCCAGCATCGAGATGTTCGTCGGCTTGATGTATTTGGCATCCGTCGTGGCGCGTTTGATCGGGTTGACGATGCAGCCGTCGAGCAAACAATAAGACGCTGCCGGTTTGCCGAGGGCAAACGCATGGGCACCCGTGCCCACGCGTTTCACCGCATGAAACCACGCGACGTAAAAAAAGGACGCCGAAGCGTCCTTTTTTACGGTGGGCCTACAACCAAATTACATCCCGCAGCCCAGCGACTTGATCCGGTCGTAGGCAGCCTTCGCCTGCACCAGACCGAAGCCGTACTTGGTGTCGCGGCCAGCGGTGCCCAGGTCGAGCGCGCTCTTGCCCAGCGAAGCGCGGATCTGGGTGGCGGTGCAGGTCGGGAAGTAGCTCCACACCAGGGCGGCGACGGCCGAAACGTGCGGCGTTGCCATCGAGGTGCCGTCGAAGTAGGCGTAGTTCGATGCCTTGATACCGACGGTGGCGCTCTGGCCCAGCTGCGCTTTCATCGCAGTGCCGGCCGCGTCGGTGGCGGTGACCGACGGGATGCTGGTCACGACCGTGCCCAGCGTGCCGCCGAAGGCGCCTGCCACGTTGTTGTACACGACTGCGCCGACGCCGCCGCTGTTCTGGCAGTTCTGCACCTTGACCGCGAAGTCGACCGTGCCGCGCTGGATCAGGCAGACCTTGCCCGAAACGGCGGTGTTGACCTTGTCGCCGATGCCGAAATCGGCCAGCGGCGCGGTCGCGGTTTTCACCGGCGAGCCTTCCATCGCGCCCGGTGCATAGCTCGACGAACCGACCGTCAGCACGGCTTCCTGGCCGGAGCCCATCGGCACGGTCGACAGCACGCCGACGCCTGGGCCGGCCAGTTCGACCTTGCTGTTGTACTGCGAGAAGCTAGCCCAGGCCTTGTTCTCGTCGACCGCGCCGACCGAGACCACGCTGGCGTAGCCGGCAGGGTAGGAGGCACGGGTGTTGCCGTCGTTGCCGGCGGCGGCGATCGAGAGGATGCCGGCCGCTTCCAGCGAGGCGAAGGTGTTCTTCTCGGTGTTGTTCGAGACCGAGCCGCCCAGCGACATCGAGATCACGTTCGCACCCGCGGCCTTGCACTTGTTGGCGGCCGAGGCCAGGCTCGACGAATAGGCCCAGGCGTCCGCGCCGAACACTTTGACGATGTGCAGTTTGAGCTGCTTGTTGGCGTTGACGCCGACTACGCCGGTGCCGCTGTTGTTGATCGCGGCGATGGTGCCGGCGACGTGGGTGCCGTGGTGGTTCTCGTCGGTGTACCACCAGCCGGTGCCGCTGTCGTATTCGCCGGTGACGACGTTGGCCGACAGGTCTTCGTGGTTGCGGTCGTAGCCGGAGTCGATGATGCAGACCTTGCGATTGGCGGCGGCGGCATCGCTCAGCAGGTCGGCCTGCACCATCTTGATTCCGTATGGCACCAGCTGGCCGGCGGCGTAAGGGGTGCCGGTCGATGGCGAGGTCAGCGCCAGCGGATAACGCTTCGCATCTTCCTCGATGTATTCGACGTTCGGGTTGTTTTCCAGGCCTTTCAGCGCGGCGCGCGGCACTTCGACGGCCATCGCGTCCTCATTGAAGATTTCGTGCTTGACCTTGCCTTTGAGGTTGCCGACCAGGCCTTTCAGGAGGGCTTTCTGGCCTTTCTTGAACTTGACGATGACGCGGGTGGTGTCGCCGTCAACCTCGGCGGCGCTGGCGGTATTGCAGAGCATCCCGACCGCGGCTGCGACCAGGCACAGGCTGAAAGTCTTTTTCGTAAAACGAGTCGAACGTTGAATCATGTTTACTTCTCCGTATAAAAGCCTATCGAAATGCCGCGATTCTTTGCTCGCGTGCACGTTTCTATAAAACGTTTTGTTTGCCGTAAATAAAACAACTGCTGCGGCTGAGGCCAGTGTAGGCACGGGTTGTATGTATGTGCAATTGACAAATCAATCGTGCTCAGCCGTGTTGCAATGTTGCACACTCGCACGATTGAAAACGGTATGAATGATTTATTTGATGCTATATTTTTGGCCCTTGCTATTGTGCAAGTGCAGCATTTTTGCAGGGTGCATAGGCGACGTTGTTTTCCGGTGCTTGGTATGATGGCAAACCCCTCTACCTACCAAGTCACAGGAATATTCATGAAAACCAAGGCAGCGATTGCATGGAAAGCGGGTCAGCCGCTCACGATCGAAGAAGTCGAGCTCGACGGCCCACGCGCCGGCGAGGTACTGGTCGAAGTCAAGGCCACCGGGATTTGCCACACCGATTACTACACCCTCTCGGGCGCCGACCCGGAAGGCCTGTTTCCGGCCATCCTCGGCCATGAAGGCGCCGGCGTCGTGGTCGACGTCGGCCCGGGCGTGACCAGCCTGAAGAAGGACGATCACGTCATCCCCCTGTACACGCCGGAATGCCGCCAGTGCAAGTTCTGCCTGTCGCAGAAGACCAACCTGTGCCAGGCGATCCGCTCCACGCAAGGCCGCGGCCTGATGCCGGATGCGACGTCCCGCTTCTCGCTCGACGGCAAGCCGATCTTCCACTACATGGGTACCTCGACCTTCTCGAACTACATCGTGGTGCCGGAAATCGCGCTGGCCAAGGTGCGCAATGACGCCCCGTTCGACAAGATCTGCTACATCGGCTGCGGCGTCACCACCGGTATCGGCGCCGTGATCTTCACGGCCAAGGTGGAGGCGGGCGCCAACGTCGTCGTCTTCGGCCTGGGCGGCATCGGCCTGAACGTGATCCAGGCGGCGAAGATGGTCGGCGCGGACAAGATCATCGGCGTCGACATCAATCCGGCACGCGAGGAGATGGCGCGCAAGTTCGGCATGACCCATTTCGTCAATCCGACCCAGGTCGAGAACGTTGTGGACACGATTGTCCAGATCACCGACGGCGGCGCCGACTACTCCTTCGAGTGCATCGGCAACGTGAAGACCATGCGCCAGGCGCTGGAGTGCTGCCACAAGGGCTGGGGCCAGTCGATCATCATCGGCGTGGCCGAGGCGGGCGCGGAAATCTCGACCCGTCCGTTCCAGCTGGTGACCGGGCGCGAATGGAAGGGTTCCGCTTTCGGCGGCGCGCGCGGCCGCACCGACGTGCCGAAGATCGTCGACTGGTACATGGAAAACAAGATCAACATCGACGACCTGATCACCCATCACCTGCCGCTCGAGCGCATCAACGAAGGCTTCGACTTGATGAAGTCGGGCGAGTCGATTCGTTCGGTGGTCGTGTACTAAGCTTAAAATTGAGAGCGTCCGACAGGGCGCCCAAGGCAAGGCGCATTGTCGAAGACAGTACGCTAGTACGGCGAGACGATGCAACATGGCCATGGGTGTTCTGTCGGACGCTCTCGCTGCCTGTTCCGCAAAGGCGGCATTCTGTCGCACGGCGCGGGCGGGCGGCATGCGGTTCTCCTACAGTGGCTCCATCGTCAATCGACCTGGAGACCACCATGCAAGCACGCCACTCGTTCACTTCCCGCTTCAAACACGCACTCCTGCTGGGCGCCACGGCTGCCGCCTGCGCCGCGCCGCTGCTGAGCGTACAAGCCGCGCCGCCGTCCGACGGCGTGCACAAGGTACGCGCCATCCACCGCGGCGAAGGCGGCGAACCCTATGCGCTGGTGCGCGAAGGCACCCGCATCGACATGACCGGCGACCACGTCTCCGGCGCCGACATCAAGGCCCTCAAGCGCAACGTGCAGGGCGACTTCTTCTGGTTCCGCAAGGACGGCAAGGACTTCATCGTGCAGGACGTGGCTACCCTCGAGCGCGTGCGCCAGGCCTGGGCGTCGATGGAAAAAACCGGCGCCGAGATGGAAAGGCACGGCGAGGAAATGGGCCGCCACGGCAAGGCCATGGGCGACTACGGTAACCAGATGGCGATGGCCGCCGTCACCCTGAACAAGACGAAGATGGAAGCCATCGGCAAGAAGATGGAAGACGCCGGCAAGCCGATGGAAGCGCTCGGCAAGAAGATGGAAGTGCTGGGCGAGCAGATGGAAGCGCAACAAAAGGACGCCGACCGCGCCACGCGCGGCATCATCAGCGAGGCCGTCGCCAGCGGCAAGGCGCGTCCGGCCCCGCAACGCGGTTAAAAATACGTTGGCAATGGCGTACCGTAGGGTGGGCTCTCCGAGCCCACGCGTTACGGGCGTCTCCTTTTGCCGTTGGCGCCGATGCTTTATTCCCGGCCTTCTAAAAAACGCACGAGCGCGGTAACCATCCTTGCAAACGTCGGTGGGCGAGACTTCCCGGTTCCGGGCCACGGGACGCGTGCGTAACGCGTGGGCTCGGAGAGCCCACCCTACGGTGCACCGCCGCCAACGATTGAATTATTTTCCCTGCGCCGGCACGAACTCTTCCATCACCGCCTTGCGCAGCAGGCTTGGCGGCACCAGACCCTGGGCCAGCACGAAGTCGTTGAACTTCTGGCGATCGAACTTGCCGCGCAGCGCCACCTCGGCGGCCTGGCGGGTTTCCATCAGGCGCTGGTAGCCGTAGAAGTAGGAGGTGGCCTGGCCTGGCGCGCGGAAGGTGTAGCGCTGCATTTCCTGGGTTGCCATGCCTTCCGACAGGCCGACGTCGCGCATCAGGAAGCTTTTCACGCCGTCGGGCGTGATCTCGCCCAGGTTCACCATCGGGTCGAGGAAGGCGCGGGCGGCGCGCTGGGCGCGGGCCTGCAGCGCGAACAGCTGGCCGTCGAGCGGCTCGTAGGGCTGCATCTCGGCTTCCGCATACAGGGCCCAGCCTTCGACGTTGACGCTGTTGAAGGCGAACACGGCGCGCGCGGTGGAGACGCCGGTTTCGATCATCTTCGCAAATTGCAGCTCGTGGCCGGGACGCGCCTCGTGCGCCGTGAGCGACCAGGTGCCTGCCTGGTGGGTGAAGTCGTCGAAGATCAGGCGCTTGCCGCTGGCGTCCGGCGGCATGCCGGTGGTGAGCACGAATTCGCCGTATTCGCCGGTGTTGCCGATCAGGCGCGGAGGGCTCATGTGCGGCGCCGGCTGGGCCGCGTTCTCGGCCATTGAAGCCAGGCGGATCACAGCCTTGCGGCTCGGGAGCGTCACCACGCGCTGCTCGCGCACCGCCGCTTCCAGCGCGGCCAGGCGCTCGGCGTAGAGCGGCATCACCTTGTCCGCCGGGATCTGCTGCTTTTTCAGCTCGAGCATGACGGCGCGGTAGTCGCTGTCCTTGAAGCCGCGTTCCTTCGCGATCAGGTTGGCCGTGATCTGCATCTGGTTGCGGATCTCGGCGAACGAGGTCAGGGCCTTGGCGATCAGTTCCTGCGGCTTGATGTCGACGCCGAAGTTTTTCAGGTTGTCGGCATAGACCTCCGGCGGCAGTTTATGGTCGGTGCGGGCGCGCGGCAGCATCTCGGTTTTCAGGCGCGCGTTGTAGGCGGTGAGCTGCTTTTCCAGCGCGTCGAAGCGGCTCTCCCAGCCTTTCAGTTCGCTCTTGACGAGCAGTTCGCGCATGCCCTTCAGCAGGGTCGGGCCGTCATTGAGCGCCTGCTCGATCTCGCCCTTGTACGGGCCGAGCAGGTTCTTGTTGGCCTTCAGGCGTTCCTGCAGGCGTTCGTGCGCCAGCTCGGTGACCGGCCGGTAGCCCTTGGCCAGGCCGGCGTACTTGTCCAGCCGTACCAGTAGGGCTTGCTGGCGCGCCTTCGGGATGCGGGGATCGAGCGTGCCGCGCACGACGCCGAAGATCATGCCGGTGAGGTCGTCGAAGGGCATGAAGTACTTGCGCTGCAAGGTATTGGAGGTGATCTGGTCTTGCGCCTTGTCGATCAGGATCTGCAAGTCCTGCTTCACCTTCGAATCGGTCTCGGCCTTCATGCGCTTTTGCAGATCCGCGATGGCGGCGCGCAGATCCTTGTTGTTGGCCTCGAACTGGTCGCGCGACATGTCGGTGATCTGCTCGTCGTAGCCGTCCACGCCCAGCGAGCTCGCGCTTTCAGGCGAATACTTCGCCAGCACGTTCAGTAGCACCTTGGCGTTCTCGTTGCTCTTCGTGACCCAGGCGGGTTCGGCGGCAAACGCGGGCAACGACAGGGAGGTGGCCAGCAGCGTGGAGAGAACGGTCTTGACGAGGGGACGGGAAGTCGGCATTGCATTCCTTTGTGGTCGTGGACGAAAGCGCGGGCGCGAGCATTCCGGGCCGGTGTCGCGCGGGCGGGACGATTTTACCTTGCACCCGTGTAAAAAATTGCAAAGATTTTCCCGGCCCGCTGCGTGGGAACGAGGGAGCGCACGCCTCTGGAAACAAGCCGTTACCAAAAGGTCAGGATTGGAAGAATTTTTGTCTATGCAAGCATGCGACAATTGCAGCTGATCATATTCCGCAATACACGCCATCTTTCACCTTCATGCCTGCCAAATACCTCAGCGATTCCTCCGCATTTGCCGTTCCTCTCCGTCACCCCGCCAAAACGGCGATCGCGCTCGCTGCGCTGCTCGCCAGCGTCTCGGCCGCCGCCCAGCAGGCGACGCCCGCGCCGGCAACCACCGCGCCCGCGGCCACCGCGCCCGCGCCTGCGCCGGCGCCCGTGACCGAACAAAACCAGGCCACGGCAGACGCGCCGGCCACCGTCTCGGTCACCACCCGGCGCAACGCGAACCGTATCGACCGCCAGGTCTATGACGTGAAAGCCGATCCGGCCAGCTCGAACGACAGCGTGGCCGACACCCTGAACAAGGTGCCGTCGGTCGCCGTCGATGCGGACGGCGCGGTGAGCCTGCGCGGCAAGAGCAATGTGCAGATCTACGTCGACGGCAAGCCGTCGGCCATGATGCAGGGCGAGAACCGCGCCGCGGCCATCAGCGCGATCCCGGCGGCCGATCTCGATTCGGTCGAGGTCATCAACAATCCCGGCGCGCAGTTCGGCAACGAGGGCGGCGGCGGGCCGATCCTGAACCTGGTGATGCGGCGCGAGCGCACGCCGGGCGGCTTCGGCTCGGTAAGCGCGAACGCCGGCAGCAAGGGCCGCTTCAACGGGAATACCTTCGGCAGCTACACGACCGGGCGCATCAGTGCGCAGGGCGGCGTGTTCGGCCGCCACGACGAGCGCAACTCGACCGGCGAGACGGTGCGCGAACGCATCGACCCGGCCACCGGCGCCGTGGCGCGCAGCACGCAGGTGTCGAACAGCCAGACCGACACCAATTTCGTTGGCGTGAACGGCACGGTCAGCTACAACTTGGGAGAGAAGGACGTGGTCGCCGCCTCGCTGATGGCTGGCGGCAGCGACAACGAAGCCGTCTCCAGCGAACGCTACCAGGGCGCGAACTTCGCCGGCGTGCCCGACAGCGATTACCTGCGCACGGGCCGCCGCGAAGGCAGCACGCGCAACTACAACTTCTCCACCCGCTACGACCACAAGGGCGATGCGCAGGGCGAGCTGTTCAAGCTGGATCTGCGCCTGTCCGGCGCGAAGAACGAAGGCGACAGCCGCAACGCCACCGACTACACGGTGCGCCCGCCGAATGCCCAGGCCGCCAACACGCGCCAGGACAACCTGAACCAGAACCGCATCGCCGACTTCACCGGCGACTACGAGCTGCCGGGCGCGCACGGCACCTTCCGCACGGGCTTCAAGCTGGCGCGCACCAGCAGCGTGTTCGACAACGCCTATCTCGACGTCGACGCCGCCACCCTGGCCGAGCGCATCAACACCAACCGCACCAACCGCTTCGAGCTCGACGAGACGACGGCGGCGCTGTACACCTCCTACCAGTGGCGCATCAACAGCGCGTGGAGCGTGCAGGGCGGCCTGCGCGCCGAGTACACCGATGTCGACATGTTCCAGGTCACCACCAATGTCCGCGCCAGCAATAACTACCTGGACGCGATTCCGAGCGCCTTCGTCACCTACGGCTGGTCGGACGACACCACGATCCGCCTGAACTACGCGCACCGTATCCGCCGTCCGGGCGCGGGCGACCTGAATCCCTTCGTCATCTACGTCGACGAATTCAACGTCTCCTCGGGCAACCCGAACCTGCGCCCGAGCGATTCCGACTCGCTCGAACTGGGCATGGAAACCAAGCTGGGCAAGGTGGATACGACCCTGCGCTTGTACGCGCGCCGGGATACCGACCTGATCTCCGAGCGCCGCTTCTTCCTGGACAATAACGTCCTGCTGACGACGCGCGAAAACGCCGGCAGCAACAACTCGGGCGGCCTCGAGTTTTCCTTCGGCGGCAAAGTGACCGAGAAGCTGAGCCTGAACGCCAGCGGCAACCTCGGCTATGCCGAGCAGACCATCCTCGGCAGCGCCAGCGGCGACAAGCGCACGGCGACTTCGATCAACGGCCGCGCCCGCATCGGCTACCAGCTCGACCGCGAAAACCAGTTCCAGCTGATGATCAACGCGCAAGGCAAAACCCTGCTCGGCGAGGGTTACCGCGAGCCCTCGACCACAGCCGATTTCAACTACCGCCGCCAGCTGAGCCCGGCGCTGTCGCTGGTCGTCAACGTCAACGACATCTTCGATTCGCAGAAGATGGACGTGATCACCGAAACCGACCGCCTGCGCCAGACCAGCACCCGCCGCTTCGACGGCCGCACTTTCTCGGTCGGCCTGAACTACCGCTTCGGTGGCCCCGGCCAGCGTCCGGGCGGGCCAGGCATGCGCGGCCCGGGTGGCCCGGGCATGGCGCCGGGCGGCTTCGGCGGCCCTGGCCGCTGAGCTGGCTAAGCCGGCGCCTTCGCAAGCGCTCCTGTGCCAGACTGGAGGCAATCAATCCATGGCAAGGAGCGCAGCATGAATACCGAAAAACCTACCCCTGATCCGCAGGAAAACCAGGCCGGCCAGCCGGCCGCGCAGCAGCCCGCTGCGCAGTCGCCGGCCGATGCCTTCGACGGCCTGAAGGACAAGAAACCGGAAGAGCTGACGCCGGAAGAACTGCGCCTGATGGCCGATACCATGCCGGGGGAGGGGCCGGGCGACTGAATGAATTAGCCGGTGTACGCATGCGTCGCACGCGACCCGCCTAGCGCGGCTGCAGCGCAATGACCGCCATCCCCGCCAGCGCCAGCGCCGCGCCGGCAGCATCCCAGCGCGTCAGGCCGACGCCGTCCACAAAACGCAGCCACAGCAGCGCCACTGCGATGTACATGCCGCCATAGGCCGCGTAGGTGCGGCCGGCAGCGGTCGGGTGCAGGGTCAGCAGCCAGGCGAACAGGGCCAGCGACACGGCCGCCGGAACCAGCAGCCAGGGGGATTTGTCCTGTTTCAGCACCAGCCCGGGCAGGTAGCAGCCGACGATTTCGGCAAGGGCGGTAAAGGCGAAGAGGGCGGCGAGCTTGATCAGTTCCGGCATCGCGTGCTGCCTCAATGCCCGGCGAAGATGAGGTGCAGCGGATACATCGCGTACAGCATCAGCAGGACGACGCAGAGCGAACCCAGGCTGACGCGCCAGGCGCGGTTCCTGTCCGCTAGCCGGGCCCAGGCCAGCAGCAGCCACACGATGCAGGCGCCGGGCACATACAGCCAGTGCCACTGCAGCGAAAACGCCAGTGACGACCACATCGGCAGCCGGCCGTGGATGGCCATCAGCACGTCCACGAATGAGCGCGTGCCGCCGCCCCAGACCCAGTAGGCGGCGATGAGGGCCTGCAAGGCGGCGAACAGGGCGATCAGGAAAAAGGGCGTGGCGCGCATGCGGGTTCAGTGGGCGATATAAACCTGGCAAGTCTAGAGGGAATGTGTCTTGGTTGCAACTCACCGGCCTTCCATGCGCGATATTGCTTTAGCAATATTTGTATGTCAGCATGCGGGATCATTTTCCGGAACCACATCCATGCACCACCTCACCCGTCTTGCCGTCGCCGGCGCGCTCGCCTGCGCCGCCAGCCTTTCCATTGCCCAGACCTCCCAGCCGGAACGCCCGGCCACGACCTTCCCCTATACGCCCGGCCTGGACGTAACGGCGATGGACAAGCAGGCCGATCCCTGCGTCGACTTCTATCAGTACGCCTGCGGCGGCTGGATGAAGAACAATCCGGTGCCGAGCGACCAGGCGCGCTGGTCGGTCTACAGCAAGCTGGCGCAGGACAACCAGCGCTACCTGTGGGGCATCCTCGACGGCCTGGCGAAACAGAAGGACGGCCGCAGCGCCACCCAGCAGAAGATCGGCGATTACTTCGGCGCCTGCATGGACGAGGGCGCGATCGCAGGGCGCGGCGCGGCGCCGCTGCAACCCTGGCTCGACCAGATCGATGCCTTGTCCAGCAAGCGCGACCTGCCGCGCCTGCTGGCGGCGCTCCAGTTGACCTTGTCGAGCACGGACTTCTTCTTCGGCTTTTCCGCCAACCAGGACTTTGGCGACTCGACCCGCGTGATTGCGTTTGCCGACGCCGGCGGCCTGGGTTTGCCGGATCGCGACTATTACCTGAAAACCGATGCGCGCTCGAAGCGTCTGCGCGCCGCCTACCTAACGCATATGGCCACTATGTTCGGGCTGATCGGCCAGCCGCCGGCCGTGGCGAAACGCTCGGCGGCGACGGTCATGCGCATCGAGACGGCACTGGCGAAGGCCTCGCTGACGCGCGTCGAGCAACGCGACCCGTATAAACTGTTCAACAAGGCCGACCGCAAGGCCCTGCAGCGCATGACGCCAGGCTTCGACTGGGAGACCTATCTTGCCGAGGTCGGCCAGCCCGGCCTGGATACCTTCAACGTGACGCAGCCGAAATTCTTCCGCGCCTTCGGCAAGCAGCTGCGCACGAGCGAACTCGCCGCCATCAAGACCTACCTGCGCTGGCATGTGCTGCAAGCCATGGCGCCGGCCCTGTCGCCGCAGTTCGACGAGCCGCATTTCGCTTTCTTCAGCAAGACCCTGCGCGGCGTCGAGAAACAGCAGCCGCGCTGGAAGCGCTGCGTGCAGCTGGTCGACGCCCAACTGGGCGAGGCGCTGGGGCAGGAATTCGTCAGCCGCGCCTTCTCCCCGGAACTGAAGGCGAAGTCGCTGCACATGACGCGCCAGGTGGAAGAAGCGATGGCGAAGGACATCGAGTCGCTGGCCTGGATGAGCCCGGAGACCAAGAAGCGCGCCCGCGAAAAACTGGACGCCATCGTCAACAAGATCGGCTACCCGGACACCTGGCGCGACTATTCGGCCTACGAGGTGCAGCCGAACGACTTTGCCGCCAACGTCGTGCGCGGCACGCTGTTCGAGAACCGGCGCCAGCTGGCCAAGATCGGCAAGCCGCTCGACCGCAGCGAATGGCTGATGACGCCGCCGACGGTGAACGCCTATTTCAATCCGCAGATGAACGACATCAATTTCCCGGCCGGCGTGCTGCAGCCGCCGCTGTTCGATCCGAAGATGGATGACGCGCCGGGCTACGGCAACACGGGCGGCACCATCGGCCACGAGCTGACCCATGCCTTCGACGACGAGGGCCGCCAGTTCGATGCCAAGGGGAATCTGAAGGACTGGTGGACGAAAAAGGACGCCAAGGAATTCACGGAACGGGCGCAGTGCATCGTCGACCAGTACGCCCGCTACACCGTGGTGGACGACATCAAGATCAACAGCAAGCTGACGCTGGGCGAAGACGTGGCGGATCTTGGCGGCCTGATCCTCGGCTGGATGGCCTGGCAGTCGCAGATGGCCAGCATGCCGCAGCAGGCCCAGCCTTTGCGTGACGGCTTGACGCCGCAGCAGCGCTTCTTTGTCGGCTACGCACAATGGGCCTGCGAAAACGACCGTCCGGAAAACCTGCGCGTGACGGCGGTGACCGATCCTCACTCGCCGGGCAAGTACCGGGTGAATGGGGTCGTGGTCAACATGCCGGAGTTCGAGAAGGCATTCGCGTGCAAGCCGGGGCAGCCGATGGCGCCGGTGAAGCGGTGCAGGGTGTGGTGATGGCGCGATCGTTCGACATGTAGTTGGAGCGCAGTCGACACGGCAAAAAAAGCCCGCGCGCCAAATCGGCCTGCGGGCTTTTTGCTGCTAACAATACGTATCAATGCTGGTTAATCTTCCCACGCCATGCGCCCGTTTCGGCGCCGCGCTTCTCCAGCATTTCCTTGTAGTTCGACAGGTTGGCACGGGTTTCCATGCGCACTGCGCCCAGGGCGTCGCCGATGGCTTCGAGCACGCCGTCCGGCTGGTAGTCCATCTGTAGGGTCACACGGGTGACGTCGTCGGAAATCTTGTGGAAGGTCACCACGCCGGCATTGTGCACGCCGCCGATGCTGCGCCAGGCGATGCGCTTGTCGGGGATCTGCTCGGTGATTTCCGCATCCCATTCCTTGTCTTCGCCGGCGATGTTCGCCTTCCAGTGCAGGCGCTTGTCGTCGAGCTGGCGGATTTCCTTCACGCTCTTCATGAACTGAGGGAAATCTTCAAACTGGGTGAACTGGTTGTAGGCGGTACGCACAGGCACGTTGACCTCGATGGCTTCGATGATCGACGAGTCGCCGTTCTGGGTGCGGTTCTTTTTCATTTGCTTCGACAGCATCATTCCACCGACGGCAAGGGCGGCAACAGTCACGACTCGGTTCAGCATAAGTTTCTCCTTTAGCAATAACTCGGCTTGCGCGCGACAACAAGCATGGGGGCCCGACCTGAAGCGCGCACAAGCCTCCGTTGGGCTCGAAATGGTTGGGTCGTCATGGGCCACGCGACAATTCGCGTATTTGTCGTTAAGTTAAGCGAATTTCTGAACAGGGGGCGCGCGGGAGACTTATCTACGGATACTGCTGAGTTAAAAGCAGTTGCCTGCACATCGGGCAAGGTTGGCAATTTTTATGAGGAAATTGGCCGATATTCAGGCTGCATGGAATTGACGATTCCGCCGAGTTCCGAAGCGAAGAGTTTATGCCTAGCGGATTTTGGAGTGAAAGAATATTTCACCGATGCGCCGTTTATGAAATTCAATTCCAGTGCCGAACAGTTTCTAAGCGAGACTGGATGGGCATACAGTAGATCGCGGCGGTATAATGGCCGCATGAATCTCCTTCACAATCTCAATCCCGAACAATTGGCCGCGGTCACGCTGCCCTCCCAAAGCGCGCTGATCCTTGCTGGCGCCGGTTCGGGCAAGACCCGCGTGTTAACCACCCGTATCGCCTGGCTGCTCTCGACCGGACAAGTCTCGCCGGCCGGCATCATAGCGGTGACCTTTACCAACAAGGCGGCGAAGGAGATGCTGACCCGCCTGTCGACCATGCTGCCGGTGAACACGCGCGGCATGTGGATCGGCACCTTCCACGGCCTGTGCAACCGCCTGCTGCGCACGCACTACAAGGACGCCGCGCTGCCGCAATCCTTCCAGATCCTCGACTCGCAAGACCAGCTGTCGATGATCAAGCGCCTGTTAAAAGCGGCGAACGTCGACGATGAAAAATATCCGGCCAAGAACCTGATGTACTTCATCAACAATGCCAAGGATCAGGGCCTGCGCGCCGGGCAGGTGGAAGCCTACGACCCGATCGAACGCAAGATGGTCGAGCTGTACGAACTCTATGACCAGCAATGCCAGAAAGAAGGCGTGGTCGATTTCGCCGAGCTGCTGCTGCGCGCCTATGAGCTGCTGTCGCGTAACGGTCCGCTGCGCCAGCACTACCAGATGCGTTTCAAGCATGTGCTGGTCGACGAGTTCCAGGATACCAACGACCTCCAATACAACCTGCTGAAACTGCTGGCCGGCCACGGCGAGCAGGTCGGCGGCGCGATCTTCGCCGTCGGCGATGACGACCAGAGCATCTACGCCTTCCG
The DNA here is from genome assembly GCF_001424165.1 of Massilia sp. Leaf139. Taxonomy (GTDB): domain Bacteria; phylum Pseudomonadota; class Gammaproteobacteria; order Burkholderiales; family Burkholderiaceae_D; genus Telluria. The sequence continues at coordinate 442,820 of NZ_LMOJ01000012.1, read as the reverse complement.
CGGCGCGAACGTCGGCAACATGCAGGCCTTCGAGCGCGATTTCCAGGTCAAGAACCTGATCAAGCTGGAGCAGAACTACCGCTCGCACGGCAACATCCTCGACAGCGCCAACTACCTGATCGCGAACAACACCAAGCGCCTCGGTAAAAACCTGCGCACGGACGCGGGGCAGGGCGAGCCGGTGCGCATCTACGAAGCCTCGTCCGATCTCGAAGAGGCGCAGTGGATCATCGAGGAAGCCAAGAGCCTGATGGCCGAGGGCCTGGAGCGCAAGGAGATTGCCATCCTCTACCGCTCGAACGCGCAGAGCCGGGTGATCGAGCACGCGCTGTTCGCGGCCGGCATCCCCTATACGGTGTACGGCGGCCTGCGCTACTTCCAGCGCGCCGAGGTCAAGCACGCGATCGCCTACCTGCAGCTGATGGACAATCCGCACAACGATTCGGCCTTCTTGCGCGTGGTGAATTTCCCGACGCGCGGTATCGGCGTGCGTTCGATCGAGCAGCTGCAGATAGCGGCCGATACCTACGGCATTTCGCTGTACGCGGCCGTGCCCTACATGACGGGCAAGGCCGGCACCTCGCTGGGCGGGTTCGTGAAGCTGATCGAGGGCGCGCGCTTCGAGACCCAGCAGCTGGCGCTGCCGGAAATGGTGCGCGTCGTGCTCGAGCGCAGCAACTTGCTGACGCATTACGGCAACGAAAAGGAAAGCGCCGACCGCATCGAAAACCTGGAGCAGATGGTCAACGCGGCGACCCAGTTCGTGCAGGAAGAAGGGTTCGGACAGTTCGCCCCGGCCCACCTGGGCCCGCCGGCGCAGGCGCAGGCCGGCGACGCCGTCGTCTACCAGGACGGCATCGAGATCATGGATGCCGACACGCCGCTGCCGCAGGTCATGTCGCCGCTGTCCGCCTTCCTGGCCCACGCTTCGCTGGAAGCGGGCGACGCCCAGGCCCAGGCCGGCCAGGACGCCATGCAGCTGATGACCGTGCACTCGGCCAAGGGCCTGGAATTCGACGCCGTGTTCATCACCGGCCTGGAGGAGGGCCTGTTCCCGCACGAGACCAGCGCCCGCGAGGCCGATGGGGTCGATGAGGAACGGCGCCTGATGTACGTCGCGATCACGCGTGCGCGCAAGCGTCTGTACATGAGCTTTACCCAGCAGCGCATGCTGCACGGCCAGACCCGTTTTAATATGAAATCGCGCTTCTTCGACGAGCTGCCCGAAGAAGCCCTGAAATGGCTGTCGCCGCGCGTGCAGAGCCACTGGTTCGCCAAGAACAAGGCGCCGAACGCCTGGGACGACGCCGCCTTCCGCAATGCCGGCAGCGACAACAAGATCGCCCAGCAGATCACGCAGAAGTCGAGCGGCGGCTCGGGCTGGCGCATCGGCGAAGCGGTGGCCCACGCCAAGTTCGGCGAGGGTGTGATCGTGAACATCGAAGGCGGCGCCGGCGCCGCGCGCGCGCAGATCAATTTCGGCGCGGCCGGGATGAAGGTGCTGGATCTGTCCGTGGCGAAGCTGGAGCGCGTCAGCCGCTGATCATCATGGTCAACGGCTGATCGTAGGGTGGGCGCCCCGTGCCCTGCCTTATCAGGCAGGGCGCTTCGTGGGCGGGCAGCATGCTGCCCGAATTCCCCACTACGCCCCCACGCGGTACTGAGCGTGCATGCCAGGACGCCGCGTTCGGCTACGTGCTGCGATGTTCACAAGCATTGCGGTGTGCATCGGTACGACCGCGTGGCACGGGGCGCCCGGTGAAACCGTAGGCGAGGTCATTGGCCTCGCCCACCCCTATGAACTACTCCTCCGCCGCGGCCTTCCGGCTCCTCAACCAGCCCCCCAGCGCCAGCACGAGCGCGCTGAAGGCCGCCAGCCCACCACTCACGAAGCGCTGCTCGCTGTCGCTCAACGCGCTGAACAGATCGAGCAGCGCATTGCCGCCATACACGGCTGCGTACAGCCCACCAGCAGTCAGCACCAGGGCAAGGCTGACAATGAGGAAGCGCATGATGTCCCCTTACTTGTTGAGATTGACGCGCCCGGCCACCGTATCGATCGGCTTGCCGAAAATCTGCCGGTATCCCGCATACATCGCGCATTGCAGCAGCAGCACGAACAGGAAGATCAGCCACATGATCGCCACCCGCGCCAGGCTCGAGCCGCCGAGTACCAGGGCGACGACGAAGCAGACGCCGAAGAAGATCGCGAACCACGCCATCAGCAGCACGATGAACACGCGCGCGTTTTTCAGGACGGCGAAGAAGCTGTAGAAGGTCGCCTTGCCCAGGCTCATCTGCTGCCAGTAGGTGAGCGGCGCGGCAAAGGCGAGCGCGATCAGGACGGCGACGTCGAGCACGAAAATGCCGAGCATGGCCAGCAGATCGGACGCGTGCACCTGCGGCGGGTTGGCCGGGTCGACCGGCTGCGAGACCTGCTGCCAGAAGCTGGCGTCGATCGCCACCTTGGTCAGCAGGGTCAGCAGCAGCGAGGCGCCCAGATAGATCAGGCCGACCTTGCACAGGGCGGGCAACACGGGCTTCTTGAAACCGGTCAGCAGCACGGCGGGCGTGACGCGTTCGCCGTTCTCGATCATCAGGCAAGCCTTCATGAATGCCATCGAGAACGAGGGGATCAGGACGACCGCCACCATCTTGCCCAGCAGGGGCACGGCGCTGACCAGGAGGCTGAACAGGATATTCGCGAACAGCAGGGTGGTCAGTGCGGCAGGCTGTTTGCGGAACAGGCCGGTACCTTCTTTCAGCCAGTTCCAGCCGGTAATTGCGGGCATGTTATTCATTCGTTGTGGGCCAACTTGGTTGCCAACTCGGGTGCGGGCGTGGCGATGCGTTCGCGCAGGATGCGCTCGAAATGGGTGGGATCGTGCGGCGTCAGCATCTCGGCTGCGCGGGGCACGTGGTAATCGTACAGGCGCGACAGCCAGAAGCGCAGGGCCGCGGCGCGCAGCATCGGCTGCCAGGCGGCGTCTTCGTCATCTGTGAAGGGCCGCACGGCGCGGTAGCTCGCCAGCAGCGCATTCACGCGCGCCGTGTCGAGCCTGCCACTGGCGAGGTCGATGCACCAGTCGTTGACGGTCACGGCCAGGTCGAACAGCCAGGTGTCGACGCCGGCAAAATAGAAGTCGAAGCAGCCCGTCAGGCGTTCGCCGACGAACATCACGTTGTTGCGGAACAGGTCGGCGTGGACGGGGCCGCGCTGCAGGCGCGCGTACGTGCTGCTCGCGGCAAACTCGGTCTGGAAGGCGACTTCGTCCCGCAGCAGGCGCGCATTCTCGGGCGACAGGTAGGGCAGCACCTGCGGCATGGTCGCCTGCCACCAGTCGAGCGCGCGCAGGTTCGGCTGCTGCAGCGGAAAGTCGCGCGCCGCCAGGTGCATGCGCGCCAGCATCGCGCCCACTTCGGCGCAGTGGATCGGCTGCGGATCCATCTGCGAGCTGCCCTCGAGTTTGCTGACGATGGCGGCCGGCTTGCCGTGCAGGGCGACGACCAGCTCGCCTGCATGGTTGGCCACCGGCGCCGGCACTGGAATGCCGCGCTCGGCCAGGTGGCGCATCAGCTGCACGTAGAAGGTCAGTTGCTCGAAACTCAGGTTCTCGAACACGGTCAGCACGAACTCGCCGCGCTCGGTCGTCAGGAAGAAATTGCTGTTTTCGATGCCGGATGCGATGCCCTGGAGCGCCGTTGCCTGGCCGAGGGGAAACTGCTCCATCCACTGGGTGAGTTCATCCAGTGTGACTGCGGTGAAAACTGCCATTATGCGAAGGTGGGTTGAGAAGATGAGTCTGGGTGTGCGGACGCGCTGCGCCCGCCTGGCGGCTTGGTGGGCGGTTTGTTCAGCGGGTCGGTCAACGGCTCGCCGGCAGCGGTGGCGGCGGTGGAATGTCGGCCGGCTTCGTCATCGGGACGGTGGCCGCCGGTACATTGCCTGCGGGCGCCCGGGTGGCCGAGGCATTCGCCGCGGCTTTCGTCGTCGCCGGGGTGGCAGCACCGGCCGCCGCTGCGGCAGCTGCCGCTTCGGCATCCGCGGCCGCTTTCTTCTTCGCGTTCAGGTCGAATTCCATCACCTGCCATTGCGGCGCCCGGAAGGCGCTGCTCTGGGCGTCGCCCGGTACCGCATTGCCGGCCGGCTGGTTCGGTTTCAGCACGTAGCGGCTGCGGCCGCTCTGGACTTCGACCTCGGTGACTTGTCCGTTGTTGCGCTTCTCGCGGATCTGGGTGCCGCGGCGCGGTTCGATGTTGGTGGCCGGGGTTTCGCTTTCCGGCTCGATACGTTCGGTGGCCGGCGGCTGGCCGGTGCTCGTCGTCGGCGTGGCCGACGCCGGCGCCGGCGAGGTCTGTCCGGTTGCGGCCGTTTGCGCGCTCACTGCGCCGGCGCAGGCGAGCAGGGCGATCGACAGGGTCAGGCGGGGAATTGAGCGCGGCATGATGGTCACCTTGTATCGTTTGAACCATTGTAACAAACACAGTGACTCGCTGTGAAAAGTGTGCTGGTCATCGGCGCCGCCGCCCCCATATTGTCCGGGTGCACGGCTTCCCTGTTGTGCTTTGACCATGCCGGATTCTGCGATAATGAACGCCACTCTGGCTCTCATGTGGCTATTCTCGGCTTCACCCATATTCCCATGCAAAATACCCTCCTGCTCGTCGACGGTTCCAGCTACCTGTATCGCGCCTTCCACGCACTGCCCGATCTGCGCGGCCCCGACGGTCACCCGACCGGCGCCATGCACGGCATGGTCAACATGCTGCGCCGCCTGCGCGCCGACTATCCGGCCGCCTACATCGCCTGCGTGTTCGATGCGAAGGGTAAAACCTTCCGCGATGACATGTATCCGGAGTACAAGGCGACCCGCGCCTCGATGCCGCCCGATCTGTCCAAGCAGATCGAGCCGATCCACGAGGTGGTGCGCCACATGGGCTGGCCGATCCTGATGGTGGAAGGGGTGGAGGCTGACGACGTGATCGGCACCCTGGCCGTGCAGGCCGCCGCCAAGGGCATGAACACCATCGTCTCCACCGGCGACAAGGACTTGGCGCAGCTGGTCAACGACAAGGTCATGCTCATCAATACGATGAGCAACGAAAAGCTCGACGAAGCCGGCGTGCTGGCCAAGTTCGGCGTGGCGCCGAACCGCATCATCGACTACCTGACCCTGATCGGCGACACGGTCGACAACGTGCCGGGCGTAAACAAGTGCGGCCCGAAGACGGCCCTCAAATGGCTGGCCCTGCACGGCTCGCTCGACGGCGTGATCGAAAACGCCCACAGCATCGGCGGCGCCGTCGGCGAAAACCTGCGCACGGCGCTGGAATGGCTGCCGCGCGGCCGCGAGCTGATCACCGTGAAGACCGACTGCAACCTGATGGGCCATGTGGTCACCATCGAGGAAAGCCTGGTCGCCCGCCCGGAAGACACGGACGCGCTGCGCGATTTCTTCCAGCGCTACGGCTTCAAGACCATGCTGCGCGAACTGCAGCAGGGCAGTGCGCCGACCGGCCCGGCCCTGAATTCGCCGGAAGGCGCCCAGCGCTCGGACGATACGCTGCCCGGCATGCCGATCATCAAGGGCGAATACGAACTGGTCACTACCTGGGAGCAGCTCGACCGCTGGCTGGCCCTGGCGAACGCGGCCGAACTGACCTCGGTCGATACCGAAACCACCTCGCTCGACCCGATGACGGCGCAGATGGTCGGCATCTCGCTGTCGACGGAAGCGGGCAAGGGCGCCTACATCCCGGTGGCGCACCGCTACGCCGGCGTGCCGGAGCAATTGCCGCGCGAAGAGGTGCTGGAGCGCATGCGTTACTGGCTGGAAGATCCGAGCAAGCCCAAGCTCGGCCAGAACCTGAAGTACGACATGCACATCTTCAACAACCATGGCGTGAGCTTGCAGGGCATCGTGCACGACACGCTGCTGCAATCCTACGTGTTCGAATCGCATAAGCCGCACGACATGGACACGATGGCGATGCGCCACCTCGGCTATACGACGATTCCTTTCGTCGACGTGTGCGGCAAGGGCGCGAACATGATCTGCTTCGACCAGGTCGAGCTGAACCGCGCGACCGAATACGCGGCCGAGGACTCCGACATCACGCTGCGTCTGCACCAGACCATGCTGCCGCACGTGCTGGCCGACAAGGGCCTGGAATTCATCTATAAAAACATCGAGCTGCCGACCCAGATCGTGCTGCAGAAGATCGAGCGCAACGGCGTGCTGATCGACGCCGAAAAGCTTGAAGCGCAGTCGCGCGAACTGGGTGCCCGCCTGGTCGAGCTCGAAGCCAAGGCTTACGAGATGGCCGGCGGCCCCTTCAACCTGGGTTCGCCGAAACAGATCGGCGAGATCTTCTTCGTCAAGCTCGGCCTGCCGGTCATCAAGAAGACGGCCACCGGCGCGCCTTCGACGGATGAGGAAGTGCTGCAAAAGCTGGCAGAAGACTTCCCGCTGCCGAAGGTGCTGCTGGAACACCGCAGCCTGTCGAAGTTGAAGTCGACCTATACCGACAAGCTCCCGAAAATGGTGAACCCGAACACGGGCCGCGTGCATACGAACTATGCGCAGGCCGTGGCGATCACCGGGCGCCTGGCCTCGAACGATCCGAATTTGCAGAACATTCCGGTGCGTACCGGCGAAGGGCGCCGCATCCGCGAAGCGTTTGTGGCGCCGCCGGGCAGCGTGATCGTCTCGGCCGACTATTCGCAGATCGAGCTGCGCATCATGGCGCACATCTCAGGCGACGAAGCGATGCTGCGCGCCTTTGCCGAAGGCGTGGACATCCACCGCGCAACCGCCGCCGAGATCTTCGGCGTCGCGCCGGACGAAGTCGATTCCGAACAGCGCCGCTACGCCAAGGTCATCAACTTCGGCCTGATCTACGGCATGAGCGCGTTTGGTCTGGCCGCCAACCTGCAGATCGAGCGCGCCGCCGCTGCCAATTACATCGACCGCTATTTCGCGCGCTTCTCGGGCGTCAAGCAGTACATGGACGAAACCCGCGTCGCCGCCAAGGCCAAGGGTTATGTCGAAACCGTGTTCGGCCGCCGCCTCTGGCTCCCCGAGATCAACTCCCCGAACGGCCCGCGCCGCGCCGGCGCCGAACGCGCCGCCATCAATGCGCCGATGCAGGGCACGGCCGCCGACCTGATCAAGCTGGCGATGATCGCGGTGCAGGGCTGGCTGGAGGAGGAAAAACTGGCCACGCGCATGGTCATGCAGGTGCACGACGAACTAGTGCTGGAAGTGCCGGAAGCCGAGCTGGAACTGGTCAAGGCCAGGCTGCCCGAACTCATGGCCGGCGTGGCCGAGCTGAAGGTGCCACTGGTGGCCGAGACGGGCGTGGGCGCGAGCTGGGAAGCGGCGCACTAAGTCCGATCGTCGCATCGGGCCGTGTAAGGGGCTGCAAGCGCGTCCCGGAAAACGGACTCAGCAGGCTGGACGGGGCGTCGGTGCAATCCGGCCCGTATCGGCGACGACGACACCGCGTACGCCATTGCGGCCGTCCTTCTTGACTGCATACAGTTGTTCGTCCGCTGCCGCGATGAGCGCCTCGGACGAAATCGCCTGTTCGCTGTCCTGTGCCAGGATCGTGGCAATGCCGAAACTGGCCGTCGAGTGGACGATACCGCCCTCCGCAGTGGGGCTGGCGGTATTGGAAAAGGCCAGGCGGATGCGGTGGGCCATGGCATGCGCGCCGGCCGCGTCGGTCTGCGGGAGCACGACCAGGAATTCTTCGCCGCCGTAGCGGATTACCCGGTCGACCTTTTCGCGGGTCGTGCCCAACAGGATGGTGGCGAAATCGGCCAACACCTGGTCGCCGGTCGCATGGCCATGGGTGTCGTTGACGCGCTTGAAATGGTCGATGTCGCACAGGATGACCGATAGGGCGCTGTTGTAGCGCCGCGCGCGGTTCAGTTCGGCGTCTAGCATGCCTTTCTGCAGCACCCGGCGGTTGTAGCAATCCGTCAGCGGATCGCGGTCGGCGATCTGTTGCAGCAATACGGCCGCCCGGAACTGCCTGCGCTGCGCGATGTGGATGCGGCTGGATGCGATGTAGCCGAGGGCATTGGTGAGGACAAGCAGCAAGGCCAGGGTGAGCATGTCATCCGGGCCCAGTTGCCCCTGCAGCATCAGCAGCAGACCGAACACGATGCTCGAGACGATGCCGATCGCGACCGAGTACACGAAGCGGTTCGGAAAATAAATATAGGCTGCCATCACGATCAGTGCTTGTGACATCGTATTCCAGGCAAGCGCACCGGGCTGGTACCAGCACAGCACCATGAAGACAGCGAGCGCCACCACCAGGAGCGAGCAGGCCGCTGCATACGAAACGCGCGCCGATTCAGGCCGGCGCGCCACGGCGGCCCGTCCACCGAGTGCGACGATTGCGACCACGAGGCGCAATGCGACCAGTTCCCAGGCTATCCCCGTCGCGCCGAGCTCGGCGATATCGGTGGCGCCGAACAGCACGTAAAAAACAGCGGCAAACAGCAGGCTTGCCCGCAGCTGCCTGTTACGTTCGGGTAGCGCGTGCTCGACGAACCTGCGCTCGGTTTCGGGATGCGCAAATTCCGCGCGCCGGCGATCGAGCGCCAGGCGCGACGAAGGGATGTCGGAAGGGAATGGCATGGACAGCAGTGGTCAAGCGGGATGTCCCAGCTGCAGCCGCTGTGCGCCTTCTTCGAGCTGGAAAATACTCACGGTTGCACTTAGCTGGGCAGCCTGCTTGCGCAAGGACTCGGCCGCAGCGGCGCCTTCCTCGACCAGCGAGGTGTTTTCCAAGGTCATCTTATCGAGACGGGCGATGGCGCTGTCCACCTGCTCGATGTCCGAACGCTGCGAACTGGTCGCGCTGCTGATGTGACCCATGATATCCGTTACACGGTGTACCCCATCGACCACCTTGCGAATGGTTTCGCCGGCATTCGCCACGAGCACGGTACCGGTATCGACCTTGGAGACCGAGTCCTCGATCAACGCCTTGATTTCCTTGGCCGCTGCCGCGGAGCGCTGGGCGAGGTTGCGTACTTCGCCGGCCACGACCGCGAAGCCGCGTCCCTGCTCGCCCGCGCGGGCAGCCTCGACAGCCGCATTGAGCGCCAGGATGTTGGTCTGGAAGGCGATGCCGTCGATCACCGAGATGATGTCGACGATTTTCTTCGACGATTCATGAATCAGCGTCATGGTCGCCACCACTTCGTTGACGGCCTCTCCTCCTTCCACCGAGACAGACGCTGCGGTGCCGGCCAGGGTGGTTGCCTGCGCAGCGTATGCAGCATTCTGCTGTACGGCTTCCACCAGGTGCTTCATCGAGTTCGCTACCTGCGCAAGGGCGGCGGCCTGGGTTTCGGTACGGTTCGACAGCTCGACGTTGCCGACGGCGATTCCGGTCGATGCGGATTCGATCGCAGCCGTTCCATGGCGCACCTCGGTGACGATCTCCACCAGCGAGCGCCGCATCGTGGCCATTGCATGGATCATGCTCGCGGGGGCTGCGCGGGTGGCATCCACCGCGTGGTAGAGTTGTCCGCTGGCGATGGCATGGGCGATGCGGGTGGCCTGCACGGGTTCGCCGCCCAGTTGTCCCAGCAGGCTGCGCATGATGACCAGGCCGACGACCACACACAGCAACGCGGCGATGGCGCTCAGGCCGACGATCCAGACATGGGCCTGGGCAGCTTCGGCATTGGCGCGCGCAGTCGTCGCCGCATTGCGTTCCTGGAGCGCCTTCACCAGAACATCGATGTCGGCGACGATCTGCCTGCGCAAGGGGCTGCATTCTTCGACCAGGAAACGGCCGAATGCCTCCATGTCGTTGGCCGTGCGATAGGCACGCGGACGCTCGAGCGCCGCTGCCATTGTCAGCATGCCTTCCTTGACCTTGGCATACCGGGGATCGGCGCCGAGTTTCTGGTCGAGCGCGCGCAGGCTGGCCAGGTAATCGGCCTTAAACCGATCGACCAGGTCGAGTTCACGGCCGGCCGCGGCCTCGTCCTTGAAAATATAGGCGTTGCGCGCCGCGATACCGGTTTGGGCAAGCATTTCGCGAGCCGCATAAATCGGTTCGAGTTCCTCGTTGCGCACACTGTTCGCTGTCTGCAGCGCACCCTGGATGGTCGTGATGCGTGTCGCCGCAAACGTGGCCAGGAACAGCGTGATCGCCAGGACGAGTCCGAAAGCGAGGTAAAGTTGGGTAACGAGCTTGAGACGGTGTAAGGCGCGCATGGCAATTTCGAGAGTTGCTATCCAAGCCTCAATTTAATCATATTTTTCGAATAAATTTCCACAAGGGAATAAAAAATGATGATTATGTCGGTCTTGTTGTATTTACGTAACTTTACGTCCTTATTGACGCATCGGTGCACGGATGGCTAGCCGATCCCAATTGCCATGACATCGGCTCATCCGGAGTCCGGCCAGGCGTATGAGGACATTGCCGACTGGTTCGATCGGCATCGCACCCGGACGCTGATGGAACAACCCTATCTCGACCTGCTCCTGCAGCACCTGGAGCGGGGTGCCGCCATTCTCGATCTCGGCTGCGGGACGGGAGAACCGATACTGCGCTATCTGCTGGAGCGATCGTGCGCGGTCACGGGCGTGGACGCGAGCGCCGCCATGCTCGCCATCGCCGGCAAGCGTTTTCCTGGCACGCCATTCGTTCATGCGGACATGCGGTCATTGCCGTTCGGCCGCGGCTTCGACGCCATCGTCGCCTGGCACAGCCTGTTCCACCTGCCGCACGACGGCCAGCGCGCGATGTTCGCAAGGTTCGCGCGTCATTTGCACCCGTGTGGCATCCTGATGTTCACGTCCGGCAGCGCACAGGGCGAGACCTGGAGCGATAATGGTGGCGCGCTGCTATACCACGCTTCGCTGAACAGTGCCGAGTACCGCGGCCTGCTGGAAGCGAACGGCTTTCGTGTCCTGCGGCATACGCAAGACGATGCGGCCTGCGGCGGCGCCACCGTATGGATCGCGCAGTACCGACCAGGAGAGTCAGATGAAACCGCGCCGCGACTATGACACCGCCAAACTGATCGACGCCTCGATCGCTGCCTTGCGCGCGCACGGCATGTACGTGGCCGCGCGCATGCTGTGCGAACAGGGCGTGCCTTTCGAAACCGCGCACCGCGTGCTGCAGCAGCCCGACCAGCGCCGCACCTACGGCGACGCCGTCATCCACTGATCAGCGCAGATCGGCGCACAAAGCGCTTCCGTACGGCCTCAACATCGCTCAAATCCCCGCCCTGCGCATTTCATCACGTGTTTCCTGCACTTCGTCGCACGTCGATGGAGAAGGGCGAAGGCGCTTGCTAAAGTACTCCCATCGAAAGCCCGAACGCAGACGCGACAAGGGCCAATCATCCAACCGAAGGGAGCCTGAAATGAACGTCCTCAAACACATGGAAACGCTGTTCCTGGTCGCCGCCCTCGCCGTCGTCGGCACCACCTACGCCAGCGCCGAAAGCTACAAGTCGCAAGTGCGCGCCGATGCCATGGTGTCGGTGGGCAGCGAGAAGATGGCTGTGGTGAAGGTCGTCGGCAAGCGCGTGGCGCCTGCCGTGAAGGTGGCCTGAGGCGTCGAACGGGCAAGCCAAACAGCGGCAGCGAGGTGCCTGCGAAGCGGGGCAGCCTTGACCATCACCTCGTCCGTCGTCCTTGGGCCGAACGTGGCGGCGGGCGGGGTGTGAAGGTGTTGACCAGCTTCGATGCGGATCACAGGTGCTCGACGGCGTGGAGGTCGGTAACGTTCCTAGAGCTTACGTGCCGCGTTCACAGCGCGAGACGGTTGTGTAACGTAGGGTGGGCTCACCGAGCCCACGCGTTACGGGCGTGTCACACAGCCCGTAACGCAGATGTGAAAAAATAACGACGTAGATAGCGAGAGCTTAAGAAAGCCGCGAGGCGATCTTTCACCGCCAATGCAGAGTGGTAAGGTGCGTAACGCGTGGGCACGGAGTGCCCACCCTACGTGATGCGACCGCCGCAACGGACGCAGACCGGAACCTTACGTCACACATGGGCAGAAAACCCGTCCACCCTAACTCAAACGTCCTTGTACTCGTAATACGTCAACCGTGCCCAGTTCCCGCTCCAGGAACTCCACACACACCCGCAGCCTGGCCGACCCCGCCAGGCGCTGCGGGTACACCGCCCACACGTTCGCCTCCTGCGTGTACTCGGGCAGCACCGTCGCCAGCGCGCCGCTGTCGAGATAGGGCTGGGCATCCCAGCGCGAGCGCAGCACGATGCCGGCGCCGTCGAGCGCCCAGCGCAGGGCGATCTCGCCGTGGTTGGTCGAGAGCGCGCCCGACACCTTGACCGTCTCTTCCCCGGTTTTGCCGCGCAGGCGCCAGACGCCGAAGGGATGGTCGCGCTCCTTGATCGGCAGGCACTGGTGGCCGGCCAGTTCCTGCAGCGTCTTCGGCGTGCCGTGGCGCGCCAGGTAGGCGGGCGCCGCGCACAGGATGCGGCGGTTGTCCATCAGGCGCCGCGCGATCAGGTGCGGCGCGATCTCGTCGCCCACGCGCACGTCGAGATCGAAACCTTCGGCCACCGGGTCGACGAGGCGGTCGAAGACCTCGAAGCGGATCTGCAGGCCGGGATAGGCGGCGACCAGCTTGGCCACCGCCGGCGCCACCAGCTTGCGTCCGAAGCCGAAGCTGCTGCAGATGCGCACCCGGCCGCTCGGCCCGCGGCGCCGCTCGGAGACCTCGTCGACCAGTTCGTCCAGATTGTCGAGAATGGCCTGGGCGCGCGCATACACCTGCTCGCCTTCGTCGGTGATGACGATGCGGCGCGTGGTGCGCCCGAACAGGCGCACGCCGAGCGCGCCCTCCAGCACGCCGATGCGCTTGCTGACATAGGCAGGCGACATGCCGAGCGCCTCGGCGGCAGCGGCGAAGCTCGTCTTGCGTACCACGGTGACGAACACGCGCAGGTCTTCGTTCTCGATCGGATTGTTCATGAATCGTGTTCCTTGACACCACACTTTGCCCGATTATAAACGGTGCGTATTCGGTTATCCTGATGCCATCATTGTGAAAGGACTGGCCATGAAAACGCATAAAATCGCCGTCATCGCAGGCGACGGCATCGGCAAGGAAGTCATGCCCGAAGGGCTGCGCGTCGTGCGGGCAGCGGCAGAGCGCTTCGGCATCGCGCTCGAATTCACCACCTTCGCCTGGGCCGACTGCGATTACTACGCCAAGCACGGCCAGATGATGTCGGACGACTGGAAGGCGCAGCTCTCGGGCTTCGAGGCCATCTATTTCGGCGCCGTCGGCTGGCCCGACACGGTGCCCGACCACATCTCGCTCTGGGGCTCGCTTCTGAAATTCCGCCGCGAGTTCGACCAGTACGTGAACCTGCGTCCGGTGCGCCTGATGCCCGGCGTGCCGTGCCCGCTGGCGAACAAGAAGCCGGGCGACATCGATTTCTATGTGGTGCGCGAGAACACCGAAGGCGAATACTCCTCGGTCGGCGGGCGCATGTTCGAAGGTACCGAGCGCGAGCTGGTGCTGCAGGAAGCCATCTTCACCCGCCACGGCACCGACCGCATCCTGAAATATGCGTTCGAGTTCGCCCAGCGCCGCCCGAAGAAGCACCTGACCGCCGCCACCAAGTCGAACGGCATCGCCATCTCGATGCCTTACTGGGACGAACGCGTCGCCGCCATGGGGGAGCAATACGGCGACGTCAAATGGGACAAGTACCACGTCGACATCCTGGCCGCGCGCTTCGTGCTCTCGCCCGAGCGCTTCGACGTCGTGGTCGCCTCGAACCTGTTCGGCGACATCCTGTCCGACCTCGGTCCGGCCTGCGCCGGCACCATCGGCATCGCACCGTCGGCCAACCTGAACCCGGAGCGCACGTTCCCCTCGCTGTTCGAACCCGTGCACGGCTCCGCGCCCGATATCTACGGCCGCAACATCGCCAATCCGATCGCCATGATCTGGTCGGGCGCGATGATGTTCGAGTTCCTGGGGCAGGGCGACGCCACGTACACGGCGGCCCACGACGCCATCGTGCAGGCGATGGAAACCTGCCTCACGCAGGGGCCGCGCACGCCCGACATGGGCGGCCAGGCCAGCACGACGCAAGTGGGCGAGGCGATCGCAGGCTACCTGCGCGGCTGAACAAAGGTCTAGAGCATCGCCGGAGCGCAGCGCATCCGGCGAATCGTGCAGTCCGTCGCAAAATGAGCGCCGGCGCGGGCGCTTCGCCCTACGATGATCCTACTTCTTAACGAACCAAGGAATACATCATGCGCCGTCTCGCCCTCGTCCTCGCTCTCTCCGTCATCGCCGCCGGCGCCGCCCAGGCCGCCGACCAGGTGCGCGCCGCCGCGCCCTTTACCTCGATCCGGGTGCAGGGCCCGATCAGCGTGACGGTGGACGCCGGCAGCGCGCCGCAGTCGGTGCTGGTACGCGGCAGCGACAAGTTCATCAAGGGCCTGAGCAGCGAAGTCGTCAACGGCGAACTGCGCCTGCGCATGGAGGAAAAAAACCTCACCACCACCCACGAGGACCAGCGCATCGTGATCCGGATGGCGCAGTTGCGCGCCTTCGATGCCGAGGGTGCGGGCGAAATCAAGCTGAACAACGTGCGCGGCGAGCGCCTCGACGTCAGCTACCGCGGCGCCGGCAGCATGTCGGTCAACGGCCAAGTCAAGACGTTCAAAATGACGGCCGAAGGCGTGGGCGAGGTCGACACCAAGGCCCTGATCGCCAACGACGTCGACATCCGCTTCCAGGGCATCGGCGACGTCAAGGTGTATGCCAAGGACAAGCTCGACGTCAAGGTGCAGGGCATGGGCAGCCTGAGCTACTACGGCCGGCCGCGCACGGTGAACAGGTCGGTGGCGGGCCTGGGATCGGTCAGCGCGGGCGACTGAAACGCCTGCCGTTCAGTCCGGCGTTTCCTCGTCGACCGGGAAGCCGTAGTGCGGGGGCTGGTCGGTGGGTATCCAGGGCCAGTGCGCGCGCTTTGCGATACCCTCGCGTGCTGACCGGAACTGCTCGTCGGTCAGGAAGATGCCGGACAGGTCGTTGCCGCCGTAGAGCGCATAAAAACGGTGATCCGAGCCGGCCAGCCCGGCATTGACGATCTCGAAAAAGGCCACCGTGGCCAATGCCCACGCGGCGTCTTCGTCCTCCTTGTCCCAGATGTCATAGCGTTTGCCGTCGGCGAACACCGTGTAGCTCGGTTCGTCGGAATCGATCTCCTCGGCGATATCGATGGGTACGGCGTCGTACTGCCGCAACTGGGGATGCAGTTGTTCGTAGGCCTCCAGGATGCCGCCCTCGGCCAGGTCTTCGGCATCGAGAAGAATGACTTCCTCGTAATCGAGCGCATCGTCGTCGAGCGGATCGGCGCCGCCGCCGTCGGCGGAGCTGAATAAGTGCTTGAAGCGTTCAAACATGGCGGGCCATTCGGATTCCTGCTGCTGTAGATATATAAAAGATATGCTGCCGCCCGATTTTCAGGCCATCGCCGGGTCTTGGCAACTGAAATCCTCCCGCCGCGCTGTAGGCGTCCGCCTGCCCATGCATAAGCCCCCATGTCACGGTAATATAGACAGATTGACCACCACCGACGAAAGGGATGCACATGAAGGATCTCGTACAAGACGGCGACAGCCTGGTTGGCGCCAGCACGCTGGAGGACGGCGTCGACCGCCGCGTATTCCTGAAGGCTGCCCTGGGGACGGGCTTTGCGGCCGCGGTGCTGCCGGTCGAGGCGCAGACCCTGGTCAAGACCGACGTCACGGGCTTGTCCGCCGGCGACCACCTCATCGTCATCAACGGCCAGGAAGTGCCGGTCTACCGTGCCCAGCCCGAAGGCAAGACCAATCCGCCGGTGATTCTCGTGATCTCCGAGATCTTCGGCGTGCACGAACACATCAAGGACGTGGCGCGCCGCTTCGCCAAGCAGGGCTATATGGCGGTCGCGCCGGATCTGTTCGTGCGTGCGGGCGACGCCAGTAAGGTGCCGAACATCGCCGACCTGATGCGCGACATCGTCGGCAAGACCCCGGATGCGCAGGTCATGCTTGACCTCGACACCGTCGTCAACTGGGCCAGGCAGCGCGGCGGCGACACCGATAAACTCGGCATCACCGGCTTCTGCTGGGGCGGGCGCATCACCTGGCTGTACGCGGCGCACAACCCGAAGGTCAAGGCCGGCGTGGCCTGGTACGGGCGCCTGGTGGGCGAGCCGACCGCCAATTCGCCGAAGCACCCGATCGACATCGCGCAGAACCTGAAAACCCCGGTGCTCGGCCTGTACGGCGCCAAGGACACCGGCATTCCGCTCGAATCGGTGGAGCGCATGCGCGCCGCGCTCGACAAGGGCAACAGCGGCTCGACCTTCCATGTCTATGCGAATTCGGGCCACGCCTTCCACGCCGACTACCGCCCGAGTTTCAACGAAGCCGACGCGAAGGATGGCTGGCGGCGCGCGCTGGACTGGTTCCGCACGCACGGCGTGGTCTGAGTCGGGCATAAGCAGGCCGGGCACTGTACAATGCCCGGCTTGCCACGCCCAGCAAGTCCAGAACAAGAGGCTTCACATCGACCCGATTCTTTCCTCCATCCTGCTGGCGACCCTGATCGCCGGCGTCGTCAGCATTTCGGCCGCCGCAATCTTTTCGTTCACGCTGCTCTCCAAAATGGTGGAGCGGCTGGTGAGCCTGTCGGTCGGCATCATGCTCTCGACCTCGCTGCTGCACGCGCTGCCCGAGGCTTTCGAATCGGGCGCGAGCACCCATAAATTGTTCGGCACGCTGCTGGCGGGCCTGCTCGTCTTCTTCCTGCTCGAGAAGCTGGCGCTGCTGCGCCACTCGCACCACCACGAGGGCGACGGCCACCACCACGGCCACGGCCACGACGCGCGCGAGGCGGGTAAGTCGGGCTGGATGATCCTGATCGGCGACGGCATGCACAACTTCGTCGATGGCATCCTGATCGCGGCCGCCTTCCTCGCCAATCCGGAGCTGGGCATCGTCACCGCGCTGGCCATCGTCGCCCACGAGATCCCGACCGAGATCGGCGACTTCATCGTCCTGCTCAATGCCGGCTTCTCGCGCATGCGCGCCTACGTGTTCAATCTGCTGTGCAGCCTGCTGTCGGTGGCCGGCGGCCTGCTCGGCTACTACACGCTGGATCGCGCCAGCGGCCTGATTCCCTACGTGCTGGTGTTCGCCTCGTCGGGCTTCATCTATATTGCGG
This sequence comes from Massilia sp. Leaf139, assembly GCF_001424165.1. Taxonomy (GTDB): domain Bacteria; phylum Pseudomonadota; class Gammaproteobacteria; order Burkholderiales; family Burkholderiaceae_D; genus Telluria. The sequence continues at coordinate 425,560 of NZ_LMOJ01000012.1, read as the reverse complement.
TGAGCGACCTGATGCCGCAGATGCAGAGGAGGGCGACGGTGAAGGAATCGGTGCCGCAGGTGCTTCTCATTGGCCTTGGCGTTATCATCGTCCTGTTCCTGACCGGGCGTTGATTCCTACGGCAGCGCCGGTCGTGTCGACGAACGGAGCCTGCCATGACCATCCGCCGCTGGATTCCCGAGCTTGGGGCCGGACTCGAACACCTGGTCGTCCACCATCACGAGGGCGCGGTCACAGCCCATGGCCTCGTGATCGGCGACGACGAGGGCGCCCGCTTCGGCGCCAGCTACACCATCGAATGCGACAGCGCCTGGCATGTGCGCCGCGTCGTGGTCGATGTCGCCGGCGGCGCCCATCTGACCCTTGTCGCCGACGGCGCCGGCAACTGGTACGACGAAGCCGGCGCGCCGCTCGCCGCGCTAGCCGGCTGCATCGACATCGACCTGACGGCCAGCTGTTTTACGAATACCCTCCCGCTGCGCCGCCTGGCGCATGTCCTGGATCGGCGCCAGGCGATCGATGTCGCCTGGGTCGCCGTTCCCGCGCTCAGCGTTGTCAAGGCGTCCCAGGCATATACCCGTCTCGATGCCGAGCGGGTGCTGTTCGAGAGCGTCGGCACCGGCTTCCAGGCCGAGCTGACGGTCGACGCCGGCGGTTTCATCCTGCGTTATCCCGGCCTGTTCCTGCGCACCGAGTAAGTGCCGCGCTCGCACAAAACCGTTCTTGAGCATTTAATGATAATGGCTTATCATTACCAAAAAGCGAGAGATGGGCCGCGGCCCGCCTCCGCGCCGCCATTTACCGACAAGGACGCCACATGCCTCTCCCGACCTGCACCCCGACTCCCCTCGCACTGGCGCTGCTGTGCGCTTTCGGCGCACCGCTCGCCCATGCCCAATCGGCCAACGCCGAAAGCGGCCGCCCGCACACCGACCCCGACAGCATCCCGACGGTCGTGATCTCGGCCAGCGCCCTCGGCCTGCTGGGCGACGACATGATCACGCCTGTGACTTCGCTCTCCGGTGGAGAGCTGGTGCGCGCCCGCGAGTCGACCCTGGGCGAGACCCTGAACAACCAGCCCGGCATCACCTCCAGCCACTTCGGCGCCGGCGCCAGCCGTCCCGTCATCCGCGGCATGGACGGCCCGCGCGTGAAAATCCTGTCCGACGGCGCCGAGATCCAGGACGCCTCGACCATCAGCCCCGACCACGCGATCGCCTTCGAGCCCGTGCTGGCCGAGCGCATCGAGGTGCTGCGCGGCCCGTCGGCACTGGCCTACGGCGGCGGCGCGGTGGGCGGTGTCGTCAACGTCATCGACCGCAAGATCCCGACCCAACTGCCCGAGGGCGGCTTCGAAGGCAGCATGGAGCTGCGCGCCAATTCGGCCGCGCGCGAGAAGACGGGCGCCGCGGAAGTCACGGGCGCGCTCGGCCGCAATCTCGCCATTCATGCGGAAGGCGTCAAGCGCGACGCCGACCCGTATCGCGTCGGCGAGGGCTGGGAAGAGGGACGCCGCGTCGGCGGCAGTTTCAAGAAGTCGGACTCGGGCAGCGTCGGCGTGTCCTGGGTGGGCGAGCGCGGCTACCTGGGCGCGGCCTTTACCAAGGAGCGCACCGAATACGGCATCCCCGGCCACAACCATGAATTCGGCAGCTGCCATCCGCATGGCGACCACCTGCATTGCGGCGGCCACGAGGGGCACGACCATGAGGGCGAAGAGCACGAGCATGAACACGAGCACGGCGCGGAAGAAGTCCCGGTCGTGAAGCTCGACAGCGAGCGCTGGGATCTGCGCGGCGAGCTGCGCAACCCGGTGGCCGGCATCACCGCCGCGCGCCTACGTGCCTCCTTTACCGACTACCGCCACGACGAGCTGGAAGAGGGCGTCATCGCCACCAGCTTCTTCAACAAGGGCCGCGACGCGCGCGTCGAATTCGAACACGCGCCGCTGGGCGGCTGGCGCGGCGTCTTCGGCGCCCAGACCTCGCGCCGCGATTTCGATACGCAGGGCGAGGAAGCCTATGTGCCGCCGACGGTCACGCACAAGCACGCCGTCTTCCTCACCGAGGAATACAAGCTGGGCGACTGGCGCTTCGAGGCCGGCGCGCGCCACGAGTGGCAGAAGATCGCCGTCGACGCCGCGCTGCCGGACACGAAAGCACGCGGCACCTCGCTGGCGCTGGGCGCGGTCTGGAAGTTCCGCCCCGAGTATTCGCTGCGCGCCTCGGTGGCGCGCAGCCACCGCCTGGCAACCGCCGAGGAGCTGTACGCGGATGGCGCCCACCTGGCCACCAGCACCTGGGAGCTCGGCAACCCGAACCTGGACAAGGAAACCTCGAACAATCTCGACCTCACGCTGCGCAAGTTCGCCGGCGCCACGACCTTCTCGCTGAGCGCCTTCCACAACCGGATGGGCGACTACATCTACGCCAACACGCTCGACAACCACGAAGGCTTCCAGCTGGTCGAGTACGCCCAGCGCGACGCCACTTTCACCGGCCTGGAAGGGGAGCTGCGCCACAAGTTCTCGTCCAGCCTGGACGCGACGCTGTTCGGCGACTACGTGCGCGCGAGGTTTGACAACCGCGTCGACAATGACAGCACCGCCGGCAGCCGCAACATCCCGCGCATCGCCCCGCACCGCATCGGCGCGCGCGTGAATGCGCACTGGCAGGCCTGGCACGGCATGGTCGAGTTCTACCGGGTCGGCACCCAGGATGACGTCGCCGCCTTCGAGACGCCGACGGCGGGCTACAACATGCTCAACCTCGGCACCCATTACACGACGCGCATCGGCGGCGTGCCGGCCCAGCTCTACGCGCGCATCAACAACCTGACCGACGAACTGGCCTTCAGCCACACCTCGTTCATCAAGCGCGCGGCGCCGCTGACCGGGCGTAACCTGACGGCCGGCGTGCGCTTCCTGTTCTGATGAGACAGTTGATCCGGTTCGCCGACTATGCCGGCATGGCGGCTTCCAGCCTGTGCCTGGTGCACTGCCTGGCGATGCCGCTGGTGCTGGCCGCCTTCCCATTGCTCGGGCTCGGGGGCGAGCACCATGCCCTGCACGACCTGCTGCTCGCCGGCGTCACCGTGCCGGTGCTGCTGGCGCTGATTCCCGGCTACCTGGCGCATCGGGACAAAGGGCCGCTGATGCTGGGCAGCGCCGGACTGGCGCTGTTCCTGCTGGCGGTGCTGGTGGCCGGCCCGACATGGGGACAGGCGGCCGAGACGGCGCTCGCCGTGGCCAGCAGCGTGTTGCTGCTGATGGCGCACCGGCGCAACCACGTGTTTTGCCGGCGCTGTCCGGCGTCGTAGGGTGGGCGGATCTTCCGCCCACGCGTTCAAATCACGGTGCTGCAGCCCGTGCGGCTATTCACATCACAACTAGCACCGCGTGGGCGGGATAACAGTCCCCCGGAATGTTATCCCCCGCCCACCCTACAATTTATGCTTTGGTGCGGCAGGCGCTGCACAAACCGTACAAGGTCAGCTCATGCGACTCAAGCACGAAGCCATCCGGCGCCAGCTTCTGCATGTCGCCCGGACAGGCGTGCACTTCATAGACGCGGTCGCAGGAGCGGCAGTGGAAGTGGTGGTGATGGCCGTGGCCGGCCAGTTCGTAGCGGTCGCCGCCGCCCGGCAGCGACACCGTCGTGATGTCGCCCGCTTCGAGCATGGCCTTGATGTTGCGGTAGATGGTCGCCATGCCGATGCCGGGCACGGCGCCTTGCGCGTGTTCGAGAATCTCTTGCGGGGAGAGCGGGCGCCCCGCATCGGCGAGGCAGTGCTGGATGGCGGTGCGTTGCTTGGTATTGCGTTCCATGAATCTGTCTCTCGTTCAGGCGGCGCCTGTGGCCACCGGCCGCGCCGGATCGCTGCTCCACTCGCTCCACGAGCCCGGATACAGGGCCGCGCCCGGCATCCCCGCCACTTCGAGCGCCAGCAGGTTGTGGCAGGCCGTCACGCCCGAGCCGCACTGCATGATCGCCTGCGACGGGTCGCCGATCAGGGCGCCGAATTCCTCGCGCAGCCGCTCCGGCGCCTTGAAGCGGCCGTCATTGTGGAGGTTGTCCTTGAAGAAGCGGTTCTTCGCGCCGGGGATATGCCCGCCCACCGGATCGATGGTCTCGTTCTCGCCGCGGAAGCGGTCGGCCGCGCGCGCGTCGACCACGGTGCGGCCTGCGCTCTCGATATTCTCCAGCACCTCGGCCACCGTCACGGTCGGCACGAAGGGCGCGCGCACGGCGATGTTGCCGGCGCTGCGCGGCTCCGGCGGATCCGACGACAGGGGCAGGTCAAGCGCCTGCCAGGCCGGCAGCCCGCCATCCAGGACGGCGGCGGCCTCGTGCCCGATCCAGCGCAGCAGCCACCACAGGCGCGCCGCGTACATGCCGCCGTGGGCGTCGTAGGCGACGACTTGCGTGGCGTCGTTCACGCCCCAGCGGCGCAAGGTGGCGGCGAGCGCCTCCTTTTCCGGCAGCGGATGGCGGCCGCGGAAGGCGCCGTCCGCGCCATGCTTGGCGCCCGACAGCTCGGTCTCCATGTCGGCGAAGACGGCATGCAGCAGGTGGCCGGCCGCATAGGCTTCGCGTCCAGAGGCGAGGTTGACGAGGTCGTGGCGGCAGTCGACGACGACCAGTTGCGGATCGTCGATGTGCCGGGCCAGGTCGGCGGCGGAAATCAGGGTCGTGTACATGGCGTCGGGCTCCTCACAATTCGCTGGCGATCGGATCGGTCTTCTTGATGGCGGCGCCTTTCGGCGTGCTCTTCGTATTGTAGAACGTCGCCGCGATGCCGGAGGCCAGGATCACGCCGATGCCGAGCCACACGTGCCAGTCGAAGCGGTCGCCCCACAGGGCCAGGCCCCACAGACTGGAAAACACGATGCCGGTGTACTGCAGGTTCGCCACCACCAGCACCTTGCCGACGCGGTAGGCGCGCGTCATGGCCATCTGCGCCATCAGCGCGGCCGCGCCGATCCCGAGCAGCAGCACGGCGCCGCCCGTGGTGTGGCCGTGGAAAGGCATGCCGCCCGGCTTGCCGTCGCCGGCCAGCACGCCGATCAGGCCGGCGATCGCCGTCGTCAGCGAAAAATAGAACACGACCCGGTACTCGGGTTCGCCCATCTGCCCCAGTTTGCGCACCTGCATATAGGCCATCGCCGAGATCACCGACGAGCACACGCCCGCCAGGCCGCCCAGCCACTGATTGCTTTCGACCGCCGGCTGCAGCACCAGGATCACGCCGAAAAAGCTGGCGCCGACGGCCAGTACCAGCGGCCACTCCGCCGCGCTTTCGCCCGATTCCGTGCGCGACCACCAGCCGGCCAGGAACAGGCCGGCCGCGATCCAGATCGGCGCCATGTAGTTCAGCGTCATGGCCGTGGCCAGCGGCAGTTTGCCGATCGCGAAGAACCACAGCCAGAGCGAGGTCACGCCGACCACGCTGCGCCACAGGTGGGCTTTCGGGAAGGGCGTATCGAAGCTGCCGCCCTGGTGGCGCACGATGGCGAACAGGATCACGGAGCCGATCAGGCCGCGGTAGAACAGCAGTTCGGAGGTGGTGTAGAACTCGGAGGCGAGCTTCACGCCGGCGCCCATGGCGGCAAACGCGAAGCTGGCGAACAGCATCCAAAGTGAAGGCATTACATTCCTGGCAAGACGAAAACTAGGTAGACGATACAGCAGCTTGCGGCGGTGCGCAGAAGAGGGGCCGAAAGTGGGAGCCGAAAAGCAGCGTGGCCCCGGTCGGGGCCACGCATCGGCTTAGCGCCTAGAGCTCGATCTTGCTGCGATACCACTCATGGAAATGCTGCATCCCGTCTTCCATCGGCGACTGGTAAGGGCCAACTTCGTTGACGCCGCGCTCGACCAGGATCTTGCGGCCGGCGTCCATGCGCTGGGCGATCTCGTCGTCCTCGACGCAGGTTTCCATGTAGGCCGCGCGTTCGGCTTCGACCAGTTCGCGCTCGAACAGGGCGATCTCTTCCGGGTAGTAGAACTCGACCACGTTGCGCGTCTTTTGCGGGCCCAGGGGCCACAGGGTCGACACCACCAGCACGTTCGGATACCACTCGACCATGATGTTCGGGTACAGGGTCAGCCAGATCGCGCCCTGTTTCGGCTCCTGGCCGCCGTTGAACTTGAGTACCTGTTCCTGCCACTTCTTATAGGTCGGCGAACCGGCCTTCTGCAGGCCGCGGTTGACGCCCACGGTCTGCACACTGAAATCGCGGCCGAACTCCCACTTCAGGTCTTCGCAGGAGACGAAGTTGCCCAGGCCCGGGTGGAAGGGCTCGACGTGGTAGTCCTCCAGGTAGACTTCGATGAAGGTCTTCCAGTTGTAGTCGACGTCGTGGATCTCGACGTGGTCGAACAGGTAGCCGGAAAAATCGAGATCCTTCGAGACCGACATCGACTTGAGCTTGTCCATCACGTCGTAGCCGTTCTGCTCGAACAGCAGGCCGTTCCAGCTTTGCAGCGTCGACTTGGCCAGGTTCAGGCAGGGCGTTTCCGCAAAATGCGGGGCGCCGATCAGCTCCCCCTTGAGGTCGTAGGTCCAGCGGTGCAGCGGGCAGACGATGGTGTTGGCGTTGCCGCGGCCGTTGAACATCAACGCCTGGCGATGACGGCAGACGTTGGACAGCACCTCGATGCCGTTGGCATTACGCACGAGCATACGGCCTTCGTTTTCGGAAGGAAGGGTGGCGAAATCGCCGGTTTCCGGCACCATCAGTTCATGGCCGACGTAGCGCGGGCCTTTCTTGAACAGCTGTTCGATTTCGCGCTGCAGCAGCGCATTGTCAAAATAAACATTTACCGGAAGCTGAGCGCAGGAGCGCGCCAGCTTGGCGTGGGTAGCCAGATCGGACATCCCAACCCCCCTTATAGAAGCATCGACCCAAAGAAGAGAAAGAATCCAAAGACCAGTATTTTTTAGCAGGAAATACGGTATTTCGGACAGAACCTGAAATTATAGCGCGTTACGAGCTCTGCCGTCCGGGGCCGTCGCGAGATTGTGGGGCTGAATGACACAGAAAGTGCCAGAAGGGCATTGTTTTCATAAAAGACGCTTGCTTGGGGCGACAAGGCTCTAGATGAGTTTCCCTAGAAAGGCGCTCGGCAATCGCGCAGGCCACCCCAAGGGTGTGGTTTGTTTTAAAATACGCGATTAGATTCCCGCGCGGCGCACCCAAGGCGCATGACGGGATCGCCGGCCCAACAGAATAAGACACTATGGCAGAGATTACTAACGCGGGAACGACCACGGCCCCGGCCTCGTTCGAACAGGCGATGGCCGAACTGGCCCAGCTCGTCGCCCAGATGGAAGGCGGCCAGTTGCCGCTGGAAGCCTCGGTCGCCGCTTATGCGCGCGGCTCGGAGCTGGTGAAGTATTGCGCGGCCCAGCTCGAGAAAGTCGAAGCCCAGGTCAAGGTGCTTGAGGGCGACATGCTCAAACCATTCAGCGCCGACGGCGCAGGCGAGGGCGGCTGATGGCCGATACGACCGAAGCCTTGCCATTCGCGGCCTGGATGGCGGGCGTCCAGGCCGAAGTCGAGGACGCCCTGTCCGACTTCCTGCCGGCCGCCCATCTGGTGCCGACCAAGCTGCATGAAGCGATGCGCTACACCGTCCTCGGCGGCGGCAAGCGCGTGCGTCCGCTGCTGGTGTACGCCAGCGGCGCGCTGTTCGGCGCCGACAGCCAGGCGCTGGCGCGCGCCGCCTGCGCGCTGGAGATGATCCATGCGTATTCGCTGGTGCACGACGACATGCCCTGCATGGACAACGACGAACTGCGCCGCGGCAAACCGACGGTGCATGTCGCCTACGACGAAGCGACCGCGCTGCTGGTGGGCGACGCGCTGCAGGCGCAGGCCTTCGAGGTGCTCGCTTCGAACGACACGCTGCCGGCAAACCGCCAGGTCGCCATGCTGCGCCTGCTGGCCGAGGCCGCGGGTTCGGGCGGCATGTGCGGCGGCCAGGCGATCGACCTCGACAGCGTCGGCATCGCCCTGAGCCTGGAACAGCTCGAGCGCATGCACCAGCTGAAAACCGGGGCGCTGCTGCGCGCCTCCGTCCTGCTTGGCGCCCTGTGCGGCAAGGATTTGAGCGCCACCGAACTCGAAGCCCTGAAGGCCTATTCGAAGGCGGTGGGCCTGGCCTTCCAGGTGGTCGACGACATCCTGGATGCGACCGCCGATTCGGCCACGCTTGGTAAAACCGCCGGCAAGGATGCGGCCGACAACAAACCGACCTATGTGTCCATCCTCGGCCTGGAACAATCGAAGGAACTGGCGCAGCAATTGCGGCGCGACGCGCATGATGCGCTGGCGCCATTTGGAGAACAAGCACTGCGGCTGCGCGAACTCGCGGATCTGATCGTGCAGCGGAAGGCCTAAATGAAACTGCTAGAAACCATCAACGACCCGTCCGACCTGCGCCAGCTCCCGCGCACGCAGCTGACGCCCCTGGCCAACGAACTGCGCCAGTTCCTGCTCGACTCGGTGTCGAAAACGGGCGGCCACCTGTCCTCGAACCTGGGCACGGTCGAACTCACCATCGCCCTGCATTACGTGTTCGAGACGCCGCACGACCGCATCGTCTGGGACGTGGGCCACCAGACCTATTCGCACAAGATCCTGACCGGCCGCCGCGAGCGCATGCCGACGCTGCGCCAGCTGAACGGCCTGTCGGGCTTCCCGAAGCGCGACGAAAGCGAATACGACACCTTCGGCACCGCCCACTCGTCGACCTCGATCTCGGCCGCGCTGGGCATGGCCGCCGCCGCCAAGCTGAAAGGCGAGCAGCGCCACGCGATCGCCGTGATCGGCGACGGCTCGATGACGGCCGGCATGGCCTTCGAGGCCTTGAACAATGCCGGCGTCGAGGAAGACTGCAACCTGCTGGTCGTCCTGAACGACAACGACATGTCGATCTCGCCGCCGGTCGGCGCGCTGAACCGCTACCTGGCGCGTCTGATGTCCGGCCAGTTCTACGCCGCCGCCAAGAACGTGGGCAAGAGCGTGCTGCCTGGCCCCGTGCTCGACCTGGCGCGCAAGATCGAGGAACACGCCAAGGGCATGGTGGTGCCGGCCACGATGTTCGAGGAATTCGGTTTCAACTACATCGGCCCGATCGACGGCCACGACCTCGACTCGCTGATTCCGACCCTGGAAAACATCAAGAAGCTCAAGGGCCCGCAGTTCCTGCACGTGGTGACGAAAAAAGGGCAGGGCTACAAGCTGGCCGAAGCCGAACCGATCCTGTACCACGGCACCGGCAAGTTCAATCCGACCGAAGGCATCATCCCGGCCACGGCGCCTTCCAAAATCACCTACACCGAAGTCTTCGGCAACTGGCTGTGCGACATGGCAGCGGCCGACTCGCGCCTGGTCGGCATCACGCCGGCGATGCGCGAGGGCTCGGGCATGGTGCGCTTCCACCAGCAGTACCCGGAGCGCTATTTCGACGTCGGCATCGCCGAGCAGCACTCGGTGACCTTCGGCGCCGGCCTCGCGACCGAAGGGCTGAAACCCGTGGTCGCGATCTATTCTACTTTTCTCCAGCGCGGCTACGACCAGCTGATCCACGACGTGGCGCTGCAGAACCTGGACGTGACCTTCGCGCTCGACCGCGCCGGCCTGGTCGGCGCCGACGGCGCCACCCACGCCGGCAACTACGACCTGCCGTATTTGCGCTGCATCCCGAACATGGTCGTCATGGCGCCGTCGAACGAGAACGAGTGCCGCCAGATGCTGACGACGGCTTACCACTACCCCGGCCCGGCTGCGGTGCGCTATCCGCGCGGCGCCGGCGTCGGCACGCCGATCGTCGAAGCGCTGACCTCGATCGAGATCGGCAAGGGCGAGATCAAGCGCCAGGGCAAGGACATCGCCATCCTCGCCTTCGGTTCGATGGTCGCCCCGAGCCTGGGTGCGGCGAACGAGCTGAACGCGACGGTCGCCAACATGCGCTTCGTGAAGCCGCTGGACGTCGAACTGCTGAAACAGCTGGCTGCCGACCACGCCTGCCTGGTGACGGTGGAAGAGGGCGCCACCATGGGCGGCGCCGGCAGCGCGGTGGCCGAAGCGATGGCGGCCGCCGGCATCGTCAAGCCTCTCCTGATCCTGGGCCTGCCTGACAAGTTCATCGACCAGGGCGACCCGGCGGCACTGCTGGCCTCCGTCGGCCTCGATGCGAAAGGCATCGCCGCCTCGATCCGCGCCCGCTTCGGCGCGGCGGGGGAGCCAAGGCTGGTGGTGAACAACACCTGAAGTGTTGAATGAAAAAGCGGTGCTCGATGCGCCGCTTTTTATTTCGTGAACGGTGGCCGTTAAATGCGTGGGCACGGGGCGCCCACCCTACACCCGCGCCAACGTCCGAGACTCCGATCTTGTAGGATGGGCGCCCCGTGCCCATGCGAACTGCGGCATCATGTTTGCGCTTGGGGCGGAACGATCACCCCGCCTTCCCAAACAACTCCTCCGCCCGCCTGAACAGAATCCACGAGGTCGCAATATATTTATCGCCGCTGACCGGCACATGCCCCTTGTGCGTATGCGTGAACCCCGCCGGCGCGATGATCAGGCGCCCCTTGCGCGCCTCCACCTTGCGCGCCTGGTACAGGAATTCGGTCTCGCCGCCTTGCGCCACATCGTTCAGGTAAAACTGGAACAGCAGCACCCGGTGCAGCGTCTCGCAGCTCGCATTCTGCGGATAGATCTCCGAATGCCAGTGGTGGTAGCCGCCGGTTCCCTGCAGATACTTCTGCAGGTTGATCGCTCCGCAGCGGTACATCGACTGCAGCAGGGCAGGCAGGTGCGGGCGGCCGCACTCGTCGAAATTCTCCAGCGACAGCGCCACCGGCGCACCAGTGGCCGGGTGCGCCACCATCGGCGCCAGCGCGCCCAACACGAGCGCCCGGTACTGGTCGATGTAGGCGGCGAGATGCTGCGCCACCGCCGCCATCATCAGGTTGCCGACGTCATGCCACTCCTTGTGCGGCCCGATGGTCAGATCCCAGCTGTCCTTCTTGCTGGTGTCGACCCCGTTCCCGGTACGCCCGCGCACGACCTTGTCGCTGCTGTCGAAACGCGCGAGGATGGCGTCGCATTGCTGGGGCGTGAGGGCGTTGTCGTAGATGCCGATGAAGTCGTTCAAGGTCGATCCTGTTGGCTGAGGTTAGGCTACTTGAGCTGCGGACGCCAGTGTAGCTCAGCCGGGACGCTTTCCAGCCGCTTTACCGTCCCCGGCAAACAAACCCATATTCGGTCACGCGGCAATCCCGCTTGACGCATTGCGCGGCGTGATAGCCGTGTTCGCGGCAGGCCTTCAAGGTGGCTTCCATCGAGGTGTCGAGGCCGGCTGGCTTCCCTGTCGCGACGGCCGCTGCGCGTGCGGCCTGGCGCACGGGCGGGCGCTCCACCGGTTTGGTCACGCGCTTGCGTTCCACGTCGGACGGCTTGCGCACTATGCGTTCCGTTCGCTTTGGTAAGGGAGGGGCCGGCTTCTGCTGCACAACCGGTTCCGCCTTCGCCGGCGGCTCGGGTTCCGCCGAATCCACTGCGGGAGGGGAGGGCGGCTCGGGCTTCGCGGCGGCAGGCGGATCGGGTTTCAGCATCACCAGAGGCGGCACGCTAGAGGCAGGACGGCTCGCCGGTTCAGGTGGCGTTACAGCCGCCTCGGCTTCCGCTCTCGGCGTCGACGTCCTTGCAGCAATCGCCGGCGCCTTCACCGTCTGCTGCGCCTCGTTGGCGATGAGCGCGAGCGAGCCGCTATCGTTGCGTTCCTGATATAGCCAATGGCCGCCCAGGGCGAGCAGCGCGACGGCAAGCGCGGACGCGCCCCAGATGGCATAGCGCCGCGACCGCGCAGGTGCAGCCGGGGCGCGCGTGAACGGATTGGCCGCCCGCTCAGGCGCCTGCGACGGCGGCAAGGGCTCCGTGAAGTCGAACAAGGGGTCGCGCGGCACCGTCGCATCCTGCGCGAACATGGGTGGCGGCGTGGGCTCGGCCGGAGGAAGGTCAGGCGCAGGGAGGGGCGCTTCCGAGGGCGTGGCGAGCACGTGTTCAAGCTCGGCCGGAACAACGGCAGGCGCCTGCTGCGCGCCTGGCGGTACATACTGCGCTTCCAGGGCTGCAAGTTCCTCTAGGACGCTTTGCAACTCGACCGGTGTCGGCTGCGGCTCTGGCTGTGGCGACGTTGGAATCACAGGCGCTGCCGCACTCTTTTTCCGCCAGACGCCCGCCGCGGTGCGCTGTCGCGCCGGCGTCGTGTTGCCTTCGGGCGCAGGCTGGTGTACCTCCTTGCGTGCTGTCGCAGGTGCGACGGGCTGAGAAGGCGTAGGCAATGATTCCGCGCTTTGGCCTATGTCTTCGAGCAATTGCGTTTTCATGATGTGCTACGACTTCCAGGTTCGGCGAAGGTAGAGCTTAACGCTTTTTACAATCCGGGCTAGCGCGCTTTGTAAGGAAATGTGAGCTGCGCGTCAGGGGCGTACTACACGGTGACCGGCGCCGGCACTGGTCTCGATTACCAGAGGTAACGTGCGGCTCGACCACAAATCACAATGCTAAGCTGGCTTTCCATGCCTGCCGCAGCGCTGGCGTGGCCTCGTTCAACCAGCGAAAGGACACCGATGAAAGCCGTCGTATTCCACGACATCGGCGATATCCGCCTCGATGACGTCCCCGAACCGAAGATCGAACAGCCCATGGACGCCATCGTCCGCATCACCACCAGCGCCATCTGCGGCACCGACCTGCACTTCGTGCGCGGCACCTTCAGCGGCATGAAGCAGGGCACCATCCTCGGCCACGAGGCCGTCGGCATCGTCGAGCAGCTCGGCGGCGGCGTACGCAACCTGTCGGTCGGCGACCGCGTGGTGATCCCGTCGACCATCGCCTGCGGCTATTGCTCCTACTGCCGCGCCGGCTACTATGCCCAGTGCGACAACGCCAATCCGGGCGGCCCGACCGCCGGCACCGCCTTCTTCGGCGGCCCGGAGGCGGCCGGCGGCTTCAACGGCTTGCAGGCGGAAAAGGCGCGGGTTCCCTTCGCCAACGTCAACCTGGTCAAGCTGCCGGACGAGGTCACGGACGACCAGGCGATCCTGCTGTCGGACATCTTCCCGACCGGTTATTTTGGCGCCGACATGGCCAACATCAAGCACGGCCATACGGTGGCCGTGTTCGGCTGCGGCCCGGTCGGCCAGTTCGCCATCGCTTCGGCCAAGCTGATGGGCGCCGGGCGGGTGCTCGCCGTCGACCATCTTCCCGACCGCCTGGACATGGCGCGCCGCCAGGGCGCCGAGGTCATCAACTTCGACGAGGAAGACCCGGTCAAGATCATCATGGAGCTGACCGGCGGCGTCGGCGTGGACTGCGCGATCGATGCGGTCGGCGTCGATGCGCAATGCCCGCACCACGGCCCTGCGGCGAAAGAGGCGGCCGGGAAAAAGGAGCAGTTCCAGCAGGAGGTCGAGAAGGTCGCGCCGGTACAGCACCCCGACGGCGACAACTGGGTGCCCGGCGACGCGCCGTCCCAGGCCCTGCAATGGGCGGTGCAGGCGCTGGCCAAGGCCGGCACCTTGTCGATCATCGGCGTCTATCCGCCCGCCGACGACAGCTTCCCGATCGGCGCCGCGATGAACAAGAACCTCACCATCCGCATGGGCAACTGCAACCATCGCAAATACATACCCGATCTGGTCGAGCTGGTGCGCATCGGCGCCATCGATCCAACCGCCATCGTCACCAGGCGCGAAGAGATGGATTCGGTGATCGACGCCTACAAGGAATTCGACCTGCGCCGTCCGGGCTGGCTGAAGGTCGAACTGATCGAATCGCGCGAAGGCCGCGTCGGCTGAGGAGGGCGGCATGGCGCAAGAAGCGAGCAAGCAGACGGTCGGCGAATTCCTGGTCGAGCGCCTTGGCGCCTGGGGCGTACGGCGCATCTTCGGCTATCCGGGCGACGGCATCAACGGCATCCTGGCGGCGCTGCACAAGCAAGCGGACAAGCCCGATCGCATCGCCTTCGTGCAGGCGCGCCATGAAGAGATGGCCGCCTTCATGGCTTGCGCCCATGCCAAGTTCACCGACGAGGTCGGCGTCTGCCTGGCAACCTCGGGCCCCGGCGCGATCCACCTGCTCAACGGCCTGTACGATGCCAGGCTGGATCACCAGCCGGTGGTCGCCATCGTCGGCCAGCAAAAGCGCGCCTCGCTGGGCGGCGACTACCAGCAGGAAGTCGACCTGGTAAGCCTGTTCAAGGACGTGGCCGGCGCCTTCGTGCAGATGGCGTCCAGCCCGGAACAGATACGCCACCTGGTCGACCGCGCCTTCCACATCGCCAGAAGCGAGCGCCGTCCCACCTGCGTGATCGTGCCGAGCGATCTGCAGACCGAAGACGCGGTGCCCAGGCCGCCGCGCGAGCACGGCAGCGTCCTGTCGGGCATCGGCATGGTCGGGCGCAGCATGGCGCCGCAGCCGGAGGCGCTGCAGGCCGCGGCCGATATCCTGAATGCCGGCGCCAAGGTCGCGATCCTGGCGGGCGCGGGCGCCCACGGCGCCGCCGCGGAGTTGATCCAGGTGGCCGACCTGCTCGGCGCCGGCGTGGCCAAGGCGCTGCTGGGCAAGATGGTGCTGCCGGACGACCTGCCGTTCGTCACCGGTTCGATCGGCGTGATCGGCACGCAGGCCAGCTTCCGGATGATGAACGAATGCGACACCCTCCTGATGGTCGGTTCCAGTTTTCCGTACTCGGAATTCCTGCCGCCGGAAGGGCAGGCGCGTGGCGTGCAGATCGACATCGACGGCAAGATGGTCAGTCTGCGCTACCCGATGGAATGCAGCCTCGTGGGCGACAGCAAGGCGACGCTGCAGGCCCTCATCCCACTGCTGCGGCGCAAGGACGAGCGCAGCTGGCGCACGCGCATCGAAGCGGCCGTGAAGGAGAGCTGGGCGCTGCTCGAGCGCAAGGCCATGAACCCGGAGGCGCCCCCGGTCAATCCGCAGCGCGTGTTCTGGGAGCTGTCGGAACGCCTGCCGGACGATGCGGTGCTCGCCGTCGATTCGGGCTCGGTGGCTTCCTGGTACGCGCTCGACATCAAGGCGAAACCCGGCATGCTCGGTTCCCTGTCCGGCGGGCTGGCCACCATGGGCTCGGCCGTGCCCTATGCCTATGCAGCCAAGCTGGCCCATCCCGGCCGTCTGGTGGTTGCCCTGGCCGGCAACGGCGCGATGCAGATGAACGGCATGAACGGCCTCATCACGATGGCGCGCGACTACAAGGCCTGGGCCGATCCGCGCATCGTGATCGTGGTACTGAACAATCGCGACCTCAGTTTCGTGACCTGGGAACAGCGCGGCATGGCCGGCGAGCCGAAGGTGGAAGAATCGCAGCCGCTGCCGGACGTCGCCTATGCCGATTACGCCAAATTGCTGGGCCTGGATGGCATGCGGGTCGAACGGCCGGAGCAGATCGCCACGGCGCTGGACGCGGCCTTGCGCGCCGACCGCCCGTTCGTGATCGACGTGATGAGCGACCCCGACATGCCGCCGCTGCCGCCCCACATCACGCGCTCGCAGGCCGAACAGTACTTCAAGGCGATCGAGGCGGGAGACGCCGACGCCGATGCGGTGCGGCGGGCGCTGGAGCTGCAGGGCGGAGATTAATGCGCAAATTGGCGTGCGCCTTGGCCGCTGCCGAGCCTTGTCCGCAAGCCAGGCCTATCCCCGTTCCTCTCGCGCTTCCATGGCAGGCACGGCGCCAGCCTCTCCGGCGGCAAGGAAGGATCGCAACGCCGCCGTCACCTGATCCGCGCCGCTGTACTGCACGGCATGGCCCCAGTAGCCGATCACGACCGGGGGCGGCGCACCCAGCAGCGTGGCCGCCTGATCGAGCCAGACCTGGGGCGCGATGAGGTCGTGTTCGCCCCGCACCAGCAGGGCCGGCGCCTGAACTTGCGGCAGCTTCGCTTCCATGGGGTAGGCCAGCATGTGGCGAAACTCCGGCAGGAAGCGCCGGCCCATGCGCAAATAATCCTTGAGCACATGCGGAATGAGCGAGGGCCGTTCGAAGACGCCGCCGATGGCCAGGCGGCCCACCTGCTGCAAGGCGTTGCGCGCCGCCGGATCCGGCACCGGGGCGATCAGCACCAGGCGGTCGATACGCTCTGGGTAGCGCAGTGCGGTCTCGACGGCGACCTGGCAGCCCATCGAGTGGCCCACCAGCGCAACCCTGGCGAGGCCGGCGGCATCCATCCAGTCGACCAGGGCCTGCACGAGTCCGGGGATATCGGGCTGGACATCGGGGCTCTGGCTGCGCCCATGCCCGGGAAGGTCGGGAACGTGGACGTCGAACTGCGTGGCCAGCCGCTCCGCCGCCGGCACGAAATAGGAACCGGAGACGCCCAGGCCATGGATCAGCACCAGCGGCAGCGTCGAGCGTGCGGGGGCGGTCGCGGCGCGGACATGCATGTGCTGCCCATCGATCCTCCACCACTGGCTATGCAGTTCACGGATCCCGCCACGCCGTAATTGGCGCTGCCTGCGCTGCCGTACATGGGCGGCGTCCAGCGCCAGCGCGGCGGCCGTGCCAAGCAAAGCATAAACCAGCCAGCGGCCGTGCCTGGCTGTCGTCATTCCCGTTCCTGTCCGGGCGGCGCCGGGCGATCCGAGTCGATCTTCGCCGCGCCGTCGTACGCGATGCCGCACGAGCGCATGAAGGCGACGCGATGCGGGTGCATCGCATCGTTCGGGTCGATCGCGTAACAGACCGTCGCCACGCCCGTGCAGCCGTGCGGCTCGTGGCGCAGCTGCTCGAACACCCTGCGGTCGTCGCCGTCGCCGGCGGCGTATGCGGCGCACGACCACAGGTGCACCACGTGCAGCAATTGCAGCTTGTCGATGGCGAGCGCGCTCGGCCGCACGAAGCCGCCGAGGCGCTGCGCAAACACGCCGCGGCCGACGCCCACGCTTTCGATCTCGTCCACGCACCACTCGCGCCCGGTATTACCGTCGGCGTAGATCGAATAGGTGTAGGCCCATTTGCGGCCTTCGATGGCGCGCAGGAGGCGTGCGCAGTGCTCTTCCTTGAACCAGTCATCATCGTCGAGATAGGCGACCACGCGCGCATCGGCCAGCATCGTCAGCGCCGAGCGCAGCGACCCGCCGTAGAACGAGGAATGCAGGCCGCCGTGGCGCTGCGAAGTCGAATAGCCGAGGTCGATCAGCGTGAGCGCCACGTTGGGCGGACATTCCGGCGCCACCGCGGCGAGCAGTTCCTGCAGGCGCCCCTGCGGATCGCAATCGACGCCGAGCAGCACCTGGATGCTGCCCTCGACTTCCCGCTGGCGAAACACCGAGCGCAGCGCCCGCGTCAGCGACGCGCGGCAGGCGGTGACGATCACCACCGCGATGGCATGGCGCGCGGCGCTCATCCGCGTGCCTCGCCGGACGCTTCTTCCCGTTCCTCTTCTTCGATCACTTTCTCTTCGATACGCCGATCCGGAATCAGCCACATCACGGCCACGCCAACATAGACCAGGAAACCCAGCCAGGCGGCGAACCAGGACAGGGCGATGCCGGCCAGGTACAGCACGAGGGAGATCTTGCCCTTGCGGTCTTCGCCGACGGCGTCCGCCAGGGTCGTGTTCTTGTCGTGATGGGCGATCAGGCGCCGCACCAGCAGCGAATACGCCGCCGCGCTCATGAACAGCACGATGCCATAGGCAATGGTCGGCCCCGTCTCAAAATGGTTCTCCCCCATCCAGGCGGTGACGAAGGGAATGAGCGACAGCCAGAACAGCAGATGCAGGTTTGCCCACAGCACGCCGCCCTCGACCTCCTCGACGGCGTGCAGGAGGTGATGGTGATTGTTCCAGTAAATGCCGATGTAGATAAAGCTGAGCACATAGCTCATGAAGACCGGCCACAAGGGCAGCAGGGCGTGAAAATCCGGGGTGTGCGGCACCTTCAGCTCCAGCACCATGATGGTGATGAGGATGGCGATGACGCCGTCACTGAAGGCTTCCAGCCTGTTCTTGCCCATGCGCGCCCCTTGCGTCGCTTATTGCGGCGGCTGTCCGTTCGAGGCCAGCAGCCCGGCATCGACCGGCAGGTTGACGCCGGTGATGAGGCGCGCGTCCTCGCTCGCGAGGAAGGCCATCGCGGCGGCGACGCCCTCCGCATCCTCGGGCGCGCCGAGCGGCATGCGCTCCTTGAACTTCGCAACCAGTTCCGGATCGCTCATCATGTCTTGCGTCATGCCGGTGTCCGTGAAGCTCGGATTGACGGCATTCACGCGTACCCCGTCCTTTGCGGCATCCATCGCCATCGCGCGCACCATGTTGCTGACGGCGCCTTTCGAGGTGTTATAGGCGAACAGGTTCCAGTCGCCGCCCAGGCCCGAGACGGAGGAGGTCATCACGATCGAGCCGCGGGTTTTGACGAGTTCGGGCATCGCCGCCTTGGCCATGTGGAAGTAACCGCCGACATTCACCGCCATGACGCGTTCGAAATCTTCCTCGCTCGTCTGCGTGATGTCGCCCTCGGTCGCCATGCCGGCGTTGTTGATCAGGATGTGCAGGCCGCCGAAGCGATCGACAGCCGTCTTGACGGCGGTTTTCGCACTCGCTTTGTCGGCCGTATCGCCGGCCAGGACGGCGATCCGATCCTGCGGCAATTCGACGGCCGCTTTCTTCAGCTTGGTTTCGTCGATATCGAGCATGACGACGCGTGCGCCTTCATCGAGAAAGCGGCGGGCGCATGCCAGGCCGATGCCGGACGCGGCGCCGGTCACCAGTACGACTTTTTCATTGAAACGGTTCATGCTTTGTCCTTCGAAATAGGCCATCGGCGCCACGGCGCGATGCGTTATCAGAATTGGAACACGACGATAGCATAGGCGTGCAATGGGAGCTGTTCGGTGCTGGCAGGCAAGCATTATGGATGCGTGTCATGATGGTAACTGTGCCGTAAACTGGGCCGTTTTGAATGTCCGTTATCGGCCAAAAGCGGACGTTGTTTGATACAAATTAGGGGGTAAGGTGGAAGGTCCAATTGATTTCGATGTTTGCTGCCGAATCGATCCAACTGCTCAAAAAGAAGCGGCCGCGTGGACTGCACACCTTTTTTCTATAAGTCTCGTGGAGGCCTATAAGGTCGCTAGTAAAGCGTCCAAGTCAGATGCCTACATGCAAATCTTTGTGGGCTGTGGCTGGGATGACGTCGCTATGCTCCGTATGAAATTGCCCAGTTTTGCGCAAGCAGACTCTGTAACGATCACGGAATCGACGTATCCTCCATCAAGTTGCACGAGTTACTGTGAAGTTCATCTGTTGAGACATGTTCAGAAATCCTGTCCCGTCTGCAAAGGCAACTACATAAGCCGCGTTGTCGAAGGGAAAAAGATCGCTTATTGCAAGAGTTGAATAGTACGAACAGCTGTACGGCCGGAGATAAATGCCACTTACATCAACGATGCCTTCTTGATGAACGGCTGCTTTGGGTCGTAAGCGGACGCTACAATACGTCTGCAACCGGCCAAGATCGGACATTGGATGGAGTCAGAATGAAGAAGCTATTGTGCGGAGTTGTTTTTGCCTCACCAGATGATGAGGAGTACGACCGCATGGCTCATGTTTGGATACGTGATGCCGAAACTGCTTACTGGTTTTCGCTATCTCGCGGGGTCAACTCTGATGTTATTGAAGTGATGGCCTCGGACCAGCGCAGCCAGACGAGCGGCGGTCTTGGCGTAATACTTTCGCCAACTGGCATTCTCGTCAGGGTGAACCATGATTTAGCGCGCGCACTCGATGGTTACTCGGAATACGCTACCGAGTTCCATCCTGAAAGTCAGGACGTGGGCTCAATTCGTGAAACACTGGAAGTCATCTTCCGGGGTAAATCAGGGCTCCTGACGAGCACTTGATGACTGATTCGGCCATGTCTGCTTTGGGTCGTAAGCGGACGTCGAGCTCGTCGGGGCGAGCTGCCAACACTTTCCCCTTTGGCAACAGTTAGGGTAGACTTATCGCTTCATTAGCGTCTGCAATCGGTTAGGAGCGTACGTGTTCCGCAGCACAAAAAAGAGGTAGCCTTGCTGTCTAGACGAAAATTTGCCCTAGCTAGTGCAATTCTTGCAACTGGAGGAATTGCTGTCGCTACTGAACGGCCGGGACTCGTGATTCTTGTCCAGTATGTTGTTAGCGAAAGGTCTGCTGGACGTGTGGAAAATGCTCTAACGACTCCGATCGAACGAACTCTGCGTGGGCTTTCGCGAGTCGTCAGTATGGCATCTGTTACGACTGGCATTTTTAGAGGCGTTGCTATGAATCTTGAGATTCATTTCGAAGGCGGGGCGACCAGCAAAGACTTACTAGCGGTCTTAAGCGAAATTGCGCAGTTAGAGATAAGTAAGGACGTCGAGCCAACTTCTGTTTCTGTACAAATTGGGCAACCGCGCATAGATGAGGAAACCGCTTTACTGTTGCGCTAAGCAATTGTCCCGAACAGGTAGATCGAATATCTCCAAAGGGGTGGTAGCGGTCGTCACCCTAATGATAGTAAAAGGATGTTACGCAGTGGCTCAGCAAACCGACTGTACGAGTATTGGCGCCCATCTTAACGAGTTGGCCCGTGCGGATCAACAAATCCGGCAAGATTGGAACTTGCTTGAGCAAGACGCCAAAACGACTGCTGCCCAGAGAGATGACTTACAACAGCGATGGCGCACTGTCGATAGTGAGAATCTTACGCAGCTCAAACAAATCGTTACGGCCTGCGGCTGGCCCAAAACAAGCAAAGACAGCCATAGTGCGTGGTTGTTGGCTCAGCATGCGGATAGCGACATTGCATTCCAACGCTTCGCAAAAGGACTTCTCGAAGTCTCTGTTAAAGCCGGTATCGCGGCGGCGCGAGATCTTGCCTATCTTGCTGACCGCATCGCTGCCAATGAGGGTCGTCCACAAGAATACGGAACTCAGGTTTCGCAAACGGATCGCTGTCATTTGGTAATAAAGCCGGTTGACGATCGACAGCTGGTAAATCGTCGACGTTTGGCTATTGGCCTGCAAAGTCTTGAGGAATATGAGGCCGAAGGGCGCCGGCGGTTTATCCCCCCTGATTGTGCAAATTCTGCAATCGAGCGGAAAATTCAATGACTGCTTCGGGTCGTTAGCGAACGATGCAATATGTTTGCAACCGGCCAGAAGCTGACAACTCAAACCGGCTTTCCACTCATGCGTCTATACACTGTTCAGCCCCTCTCGATCTATGACACGCTCTGCCGCTCAGGTATTTTCTTGTCTGAGCCGTGGAAAGATCCGGAAGAATGGATATGCTCGGATGCGCCTGCAATTAAATTGGCCTACGACTGGCTTTGCAATGAGATGATGGAGCGAGGCCTGCGCCGTCCGGCGCCTTCGATTTATCCGATTTGGGCATGGTATCGATACATGGGTGAAAAGAAGCCCAAACCAGATCTACGACACAGTGCGTATAAGAATTGTCGGCTTGACGAGCCACAGGTATTGCTAACGCTCGACGTGCCAGACAACGACGTGCTACTACACGACTATGAGGCTTGGCACTACCCGCTCAACTATTTCCACCTTGCAGCACGACGCGTGAGCGACCGCTTCGAACGCCATTGCAAAGCTGCCGGTTTTCCGTTGTACAGCGAAGTGCCCTTAAAAAATCATGCGTTGCATGCCGAAGTTCAGCGGTCTTGGCACACGATTTTCGACCTGGCTGCGTGTCGCCGGTTGTTCAAGCGTTCACGAGCCGAGCAAGCAGTTCAAGCAACGTTTTGGAGTCTCTATGCAGAGCATGTGACCGAAGCTGTAGCGTTCGGAGGCTTGCAAAAACGTTGCACGTTGCCATTGCCAGGCGCACGCAGTACGATCTGACCGCTAGCGGCCAAGAGCAGACATGGGGAAGCCCCGAAGCCGCCGCTTGTTTGACGTTACCGTACCTTATTGCGAGCGCTGTTTGAAACGGAGTTGCCCGCACTATTGCTAAGCGAGCGCCGTGTGTCTCGTGCCTGTAGCAGCGTGACCAGGGCGAGCACGATAGCGCAGGCGATCCAAGCCGACCATAGGGTATGGGTCAGAAAGTGTGCGCCGCGCATCTGCTGCATCCATCCCAACACCAGCCCCGGCGCCAGCGCGAGGCCCCATATGAGAGACGACCGTCCTGCCGGTCCAGGCAAGGACAACGTCACTAACGATACCAGCCACAGCGCGCTTGACGCGTGTCCTGCCGGCAAACAGTGACTAGGCAGAACGCCAGGTGGTAATGCTTCGAACAATCTGACATATGGTTCAGTGCCACCGTAATGCGCTAGATCCCAGGGACAATGCGCATCACTCGCCTGTTTCAGTAGACTAATCGCTATCGGTACCAGTACGGCGGATCATGCAATTACATGTAGCCGCAGCCGATTTAACGGTTTGGCCAGAGCTGTTTGCGGCCAGACAGAGTTGGCGACAGTTACTGTGAGAACCAAGACTGCGAGCACAAGCAGAACCGACTTGACAATGCTGTGGCCAAAAGTCGTTGTCAGTCAAGCTTCGCGCCAGGGGAAAGTTTTGGCGCCGCGGTCGAATAGAAGGTCAGCCAGCATTAGGTCGACGTCTGTAAATCGTCCCAGCACATAGATGAGCGGTGCTGCCACTGCGAGCGTAGCACCAAGTCGCACGCAGGCCTGTGCAGACATGAGACGTGGGATGAATTGGGGGCGTCCTTCAGCCGACACAACTTCACTGGTTTCTGCGGATTCGCACTCGCTTTTCGTATGAGTTGGGGTGCTAACTGCGTACGCAGGCATTGAACAGATCCAGTTTTGGGTTCAACACGGCGGTTTCGACGTTGAGCATGCCGAGCACCGAGTGGAACACATTGTCGTGTGAGAGCGCCTGGTCGCGACGCGCCTGCAGGCAAGTGCGGTCTATGTGGAAGCGCTGGCTGAAGCCTTCCGACATCCACAGCATCATCGGCACGTGGCTCTGCTCTTCGGGGGCCAACATGTAGGGCGCACCGTGGAGGTACATGTTTCTCTCGCCTAATGACTCGCCATGATCCGAGAAGTACAGCATTGAGGTATCGACATTTGCTTCCAACGCGGTTTTGCGCAGTAAATCGATGGTTTCGGCAAGAAAGGTGTCGGTGTAGAGGATTGTATTATCGTACGCCGCGGTGATTGAGCCGCGGCTGCAGGATTCGAATTCGCTACTTTCGCAAACCGGGCCGAACTGGCCGAAGCCAGCCGGATAGCGCCGGGAATAGGCTGGACCGTGGCTGCCTTTCTGGTGCAGCACGATGACGAGGTCTTTCGTGGAAGCGCGGATCAGCTCAGGCAGGCCATCCAGTAACTCCAGGTCGTAGCATTCATCGCCGGAACAATGCCCCTTGCTCGCGCTCGAATTCGAGACGTCGTCGAATTCGACGCGGTCGCACACGCCTTTGCAGCCAGAATTGTTGTCGCGCCAATGGACGCGGAATCCGGCGTGCTTGAGTACGTCCAGCAGTCCTTCCTGATGCGCGGCGACGCTGTCATCGTACTGTTCGCGTCCCATTGCCGAGAACACACAGGGCACCGATACAGCGGTCGCCGTGCCACAGGATCGGACTTGCGTAAAGTTGATGAGGCCATCCTCGCGCACCAGGCGCGGATTGGTGTCGCGGGCATAGCCGTTGAGCGAGAAGTTGGCGGCGCGTGCAGTCTCTCCGACTACGATCACCGTTACCGTGCGGCGCTCCTGACCTGCCCAGCGATTGCCTCTGACCGCGTCGTAGCCGATGGGTTGCAACGGTATGGAAGTGCGCCAGCGATTGCGCAGGTAGCCATTTAGGGCCTGCACCGCATTGGTTGGCGTGAGCAGGTAGCGCAGTTCGCGGTGTTCGCGAACGGTCGGTGCCAGAGTCTTGAACAGCAGGACTGTCAGCAGCGTGGCGCCTGCCAACGCAGCCGCGACTATCCCGGCGCGCTGCAGCATGCCGCGGGCGCCAGCAGGAAAGCTAACGGCAGCGCGAGCCACATACAGCGACGGCAACCCGCCCGTGAGGGCAATGAAAGCAACCAGGCGCCAGTTCAGCAGCTCTGTGGCTTCATGTAGGTCGGTCTCGAAAATGCTTTGAATGATGGCTTTGTCGATTACTACCCCATATTCATTGATGAACCACGCCGAGGCCGAGGCGGTCAGGATGAGGGCAATCAGGACCGGCTTGGCAACGAAGCGGAAGCTGAAGGGAATGAGGGAGGCATAGAACAACAGCAGGACGATCGCAAAGCTGCCTGCTAGCAGCGGTACCCGCGTTAGTGAGAGACCGCCAATGGCACGGATGAAATCTGACCAGAAGTTTAGATTAGCAAATATGGTCAGTAAAAGAGCAACGGAAAAGACAAGCAGGTTAGCGCTGATGCGCCGAGTCGGGAATTTTTGCACTTTGGTATCACTTCAGGCGCGCAACCGAAATGGCTGCGATACCATTCAAAGATACAACGTACCGCGTGAGCAACAGATCAAGAGGCAGTTAAGTTCGTGTGAATAGCATGGACTACACGGCCGGGAAGCTCAAGATGAAGCGGCTGCCGCCACCGGGGCGCGGTTCATAGGTAAAGCCGGCTCCCAAAAAATCACAGATGCGTCGGGCTAGCGCAAGACCGAGCCCCGTACCACCCGATCCACTTGACGGCGCGCCGCCGCTGCCCAAGGTAGCGACCACTGCTGGGGGCAAGCCAGGTCCGGTATCCTCGACAACGACCTGCCCCTCCAGCAGATGCACCACTACCTTGCCATGATCAGTATATTGGCAGGCGTTGCGCACCAGGTTACCAATGGCCGCGGCGCATAGTTCGCGCGGGGCGCGAACCGTTAACGGGGGGCCGTCTAGAAAGCTTAGGGTAATTGGTTTAGAGGCAACAAGAACACGGTATTTTTCGACTTCGTCTTCTGCCACAGCGTGGATGTCGACCGGCGGTAGCGTGCTCAGGGCAGGAGCACGTGCTAGAAGCAGAAGTACAGTGACGGATTCTGCAGCTTCGTGCGCTGCACGATAGATACGCTCGGCTGGGCCGCGAATAGCCGGTGCGCTTTCCTGTATCAGAATCTCCGCAGCGCCCATAATCACTGTAAGCGGGCTGCGCAACTCGTGGCTGACGTCGCCAGTAAAGTAACGTTCTCGGTCGAGGAAGGTGCGCAGTTCCGCGGTATGCGCTTCGAGCGCGCGAGCGAGCACGCCGAGCTCATCCTTGCGTCCGCTGAGCGTGGGAGGTACGTTGTCGTTGCGAACAGACTGTGCCAGCTCACTAATCGGCGTAACCACGCGCGTACCCAGAAACCCCCCGAGGAGAGAGGCCAGCAAAAGGAAGCCGACGAACACCGCAGCAAACATCGAATACACTACGAGCTCGATCTTGTCGTAATCGCTTTCATGGTCGACCAGCACCCATTGGCCTCGAGAATCCTGCCCAGCTAGCACATGTAGGCGAGTAGCGCCGACGTCGACTTTATGTACTCCCACGGACAAACCGCGTAGGGGGGCTGGGATCGCCTCGTTGCGGTGAAAACGTAGACCAGCAGGCATGTCGACGTCCAAGCCCGCGGCGTGCCGCGGCGCGGCCCAGGCCACGGTTGCTTCCAGACGCTTATCAACCAGTTGTACCTCGATGCCCTCCACCGCAATCGCTGCGATGATTGCGAAGAAGGCCGAGGCAACTAGTCCAAACAGAACGAAGGCAACAACGATGCGTCGCTTTAGGGAATCAGCGGGATGCATTATGTTGAAGGGGGACGCTTGGGATCGGTCTGGACCAGCTTATAGCCAACACCAGCTATCGTTTGCAGCATCGGTATCGCGAAGGGCTTGTCAATTGCCTGGCGCAACGCATGGATATGCGTGCGTAGCGCGTCGCTGTCTGGGCGGTCTTCACCCCATACAGCTTGTTCGAGAGTCTCGCGGGTAACGATGCGGGGCGCACTGGCGAGAAGGCAGCGCAGCAATGTATAGCCAGTCTTTGTCAGTTGTATCGGAACGCCGGCACGCGAGGCTTCCTGTGTGTCAGGGTCGTAGCTGAGCTCTCCGTAACGCATAGTCGCAGGCACTGCATGGGCAGCTCCAGAACGCCTGACCAGCGCCTTGAGCCGCACTTCCAATTCCACTAGTGAAAATGGTTTGACAAGGTAGTCATCGGCGCCGCTGTCGAAGCCCGCGACTTTGTCCGGAAGGCTGTCGCGCGCGGTAAGCATTAAGACTGGGGTAGCCTTGCCGAGTTCTGTTCGGAGCTTCTGGCACAGCTCCAAGCCGTTTAAACCAGGCAACATGATGTCGAGGACGATGACGTCGTAGTCATGCTCAGAAGCGAGCGCAAGTCCGCCGTAACCATTACGGGCAGAGTCAAGCTGGTGGCCTCTCGGTTCGAGAAAACCGTAGAGATTAGCCAAAATGTCAGGGTGGTCTTCAACGATGAGAATACGCATTGGGCTATTCTAGAGCACAGGCGAAACGGTTAGTTATTAGTCGATGTACGAGCAAGGTAGTTAGAGGCAAACTCTATCGACAAGACGCTCATGGGAACAGGCAGTTAAGGAGTCGGAGACCACAACTACTTTGCCAGTCCGTACTGCTGTTCCCTGTAGAGTAGCGAGGGCAACATGACATGTGCCATTGCTCGTTTTACAAGTCGCTCATCGGCCGCTGTTGAGTCAAGTGTCAGTTGTCTAGTGCCCGCATGATAACGGCCAGGCAACGGAGCCTGTCCGGGACGCAAGATAGTAGCCGAGGAGCCTTCAAGCCAAGCAAAGTAGTTATTAAACTGCAGCATTGCTCTACCCGGCGAAGTACTGTCGCGAACCAGGTCGCGGCCAATCATCGGATGCTGGCTAGAGACTCCAAGCAGGGAAAGCAAAGTCGGGCCGAGGTCAATCTGACTGGCCATCGTCGAAATCCGTCGCGGTTTTATGTCGGCACCGAGAATCAAACCCGGGATATGAAACTTCTTGATTGGAATCAGACTATCTCCGTACACTCGGTTATCGTGGTCAGCCACAATGAGGAACACGGTATCGCGCCAGTAATCCTGTTGCTTCGCTGCGCGGATAAATTTTCCTAGCGCATAATCCGCATACTTGACGGCATTATTGACGCTCTGTTTAGCAGGGTCATGCAGAGCAATTTTGCCGTCTGGGAATTCGAACGGCTCGTGGTTGGAAGATGTAAAGATCAGGCTGAAGAACGGTTTTTTCTCGGCATGCAGGTGGTGCAGCCGTTGCAGTGCCTTGTCGAACAGGTCTTCGTCCGAGGCACCCCAGCTACCCACGAAGCGTGGCTGCATGCTTTGCCGGTCGACTACATTTTGGAAGCCGTTGCCAGTGAAAAAAGAGCGCATGTTATCGAAGTGTGCTTCGCCCCCGTAAACGAATTCCGTCTGATAGCCCTGCTTGCCCAAACCGAGTGCCAGTGTATAAAAATTGTTCTGTGCTAGAGAGAGTTTGACCACACTCCTTGCAGGTGTCGGGGGATAACCGGCTACTACAGCCTCGATGCCGCGCACAGAGCGTGTACCGGTTGCGTACAATTGCTCGAACCACCAGCCTTCGTGCTTGAGCTTCTCTAACTCAGGCGTGACAGGAAGCCCTCCCAATGATTGCACGAAGGTTGCGCCCAAGCTTTCTTCTAACACAATGACCAGATTAAGAGGCCGATCGCGAGTGATAGCCGCTTGCTGGTGATGAAGGGTCGGACGTTCCGTTATCGGATACCGATAGTCTCGAAGCCACGGCGCGGCAGCAACTTCCGCCAGGATCTCTGCGCGGGCCATCTTGCCATAGATTTCCGATGAGTTAGCTTCCTTGCGAAGTGAGCTAATTGCATCAAGCACGGACCAGGCGGAATTGATGACCAGCGAGTTAACTAAAGCATCGCCGCTTAGCGCAAAGAGTGCAGTGTTCGCCGGCCGGTGTGCAGTTGTCGAACGAATTTGCATCAATACCAGCAGCATCAAAACAGGCCAGGTAAGCAGCAGCTTTTTAGTCGGCCATATCGTCATGCGCGTTGACAGCCGTATGAGCACGCTGTGCAATGCCCAAGCGAGCATGAGAGTGCCGGTAACTGTTGTTAGCAACACAGCTCTGTAACCGTTCCATAGCGTCCCGAAGACCTCGGCGGGGTACGAAAGGTATTCAATAAAAAGGCGATTGGGACGCACATCGTACTGTAGGATGAACTGAGGTGAAGCCAGTTCCAGGAATCCGACAAAGACAAGCGCGCCCGTTGTCCACCAGAACGTCAATTTGGCCCACAGTTGCGCCGTGTGCCTGCGTGCAAGAAATGGCGCGAGTGCCAGCGGTATGATGATGAAGTAGCCGAGCAAAATTAAGTCAGCTCGAATGCCTTGCACAAATATTTCGCTGATCATGCCGGTAGCTCGAACCCGATCGCGCTGCCAGAAAACAAGTGCGACACGCGATATGGACAGAATAAGCAATCCGAAAAACAAGAGGAAAAACAAGTTGAAGTAAGGACCAAGCCGACCCCATCCATATGCGTAAGGCTGCATGGAAGGCAACTCATCCATTACTTCGTGAACATTTCTGTGATTCATATCGTCAAGGTGCCTTGAGCAGTGACTGCGTCCAACCGACGCGCCAAACTGCAAAGCTTAACAAGACTTGAATCTCGACACTGTTAAGTTGACGTTAGGTTTCCGTTAAAGTAACCAACCACGGAATCTTGTTGGCTAAAATTTGCTGATGGCTAGTAGTCGCAACTTACAACGCCATCCCATCAACCAAAAGCAAGCGCCCTATCGATTACCAGACAGTCTGGCATACATAGCGATGTCTGCAATGGGTCGTTAGCGGACGCTAATGCAGTCAGCAATTTGCCAGAAGCAGATATTTTCCTGCAAGCGCAGACGAGCCGACATGATCGCGCCATGTCTGACTAACAGACAGCCTGCAACTCATGCAGGCAGAACGATAGGACGCCCTTTGCTCTCAAGACGAAAGTTTGCCGCTGCCATGATCGCCCTTATGAGCGCCGGTACGACCGTGGCCGATGAATTGCCCCGTGTTGTACTAGTGCAGTACGTCGTGAGCGAAAGCTCAGCGACACGCGTGGACGAACTGCTGACAGGCTCGGTAGAACGAGCACTGCACACGCTGCCGCGGGTGAGCAATATCGAATCGAACACACGTGCTGGAGTAGGTAAGGTTGCAGCCGATATCGAGATCCACTTCGAAGGCGGTGCGACCAAGCAGGATATGGCTTTAGTACTGAGCCGAATCGCCCAGGCAGAGCTCGGCAACGACGTTCAGGTGACCTCTGTCGCCGTCCATCTTCGTGTTGCCCGCTATCGGCCAAAAGCGGACGCTAGTACAGCTGCCAGCTGTAACATGCTCAACTCAGAATCAGCTTGCAAACTATGAAGAATTTTTTGATTACCGTGTCGGGGACTGCGATTGGCACACTTCTCTACACTGGCTTCTTGAGCAGTGCACATGAACCTGACTGGGAACGTGCCGCATTCGTGGGTGTCTTCTGCGGCATCTGCTCCGCCCTATGGCCTAAGAAAAAGCGAGAGCGATAGGCTGGACAGTTCAACGCCTGAGGCCAGTACCTGGAACAGGTGCGGCAGTACGAGACCGGATGAACGCATTCACTGCTGCGCATGGAACGACAATGCCTGGCGTAAGCCGGGCATTGCTCATGTGCGCCGCGCTGGCAATACTCGCGCGGGGAGCCGGTTCTTAGAACTGGTAGGCGAGGCCGATGCTTACGTTCTGGGAGTCGCTGGACGGCTTCTGGAATTCCAGACGGGCCGAGATGGCCGGGTTGAAGGCGTAGCCAACACCGACGCCGACAATGCCGTTCGAGTCCGACGTCTTCACGCGCCTGCCGAGAACTTTGTCTTCCGCTTCTACACGGCTGTAGCCGAGGCGTCCCAGCAGGCTGAAGCCGTTGCTCAGTGGTAGGGTTCCCACAGCCGACAGCGACACCTGATTCAGGTCAATGTCGCCGTTAATGCCGGGCACTGCCGTGTATTCAAGGCTGGCCAGGCGGCGATAACCGGCTTCGATGGCGATATTCGAGAGGACGTTGTAGCCGACAAAGACGCCAGCGCTGGTGCCACGCCCGCTAATATCGTCTATCTTGGTGCGGCCAAGGTCAACGCCTGCGTAGAAGCTGTTTGGCTCGGCGGCAAACCCAGTGGACGAAGTGATGACTAGGATAGCCGTGGCTGCGATTTTTTTGAACATGATTGCCTTTGTTGTAGTGGGGCGCTGGGCTAAATCCCGAGCGCAGCGCGATTATTGCTTAAATAAAAACATTGAGCCACAGTGATTCTTCGAATTATTGTTTGAAGATGTAACAATATATGCATATTTTATTTGCCAAGCACCCGCTGATTCGGTTTCAATGCCTTGCCGTTGGCGCGCTTGCCTGCATGCGTCAATTATCCAGCGCAAGCGTTTTAGTAGTTAGCAAGTGCATGGCATCAAACATCAATGTGTTGCCGAAATCGGTTCAGCTATTAGGCGGGTACCCCATATGGTTCAACCTAACGTGCCCTCGGCGATTCCTCACGGATTGCTTATGAAATTCAAAGTTATTGCAATTTTCCTAGGGCTTCTGTGTTCTAGCTCTTTTGCCACGCCGCCGCCAGCGCCGAATATTTCGCCTTGATTAAAGCAAGCATTATGAAATTTGGATTTTAATTATTCATGATGAACACCGATGGAAGGCGATATCGGCAGGAGTGAAGCGGATTTAATGGAACGTGGTCTACTCTAAGTGAGAAGCAGACGTCGAAGCGCGCTGTTTAAATTGCAATGACAACGACTCAATTTGACTGATCGCCTAATTGTCCGCAATCGGCCAGGAACCGCCATTAGAACGCATGACTAATCGGAAAAGAGATGGATGACATAAAGCCGCACTTTCAATGTGCGAGTTGTCTCCGTGGCGTCCTGAACAGGAGCGCAGAGAAATGCTTATTCTGCGGCGCTATCCTTCCTCCAGGAGTGCGGCTAAGTGCGCAAGAAATTGCATCGCGCAAGGCAATTGACGCGTTGGCGCGGGAGAAAGCGCGACGGGATTGGCTTCAGCCCTATCCACAATCGACATCGAGGAATCTCGATGGACTCGGAGACGTCATCGATTTTTTAGGGGACATATAGACCCGTCGGATCGTTACCGAAGGGGGATGCATACGAAATATGAACGTCCCCGTCAAGTCGAGAACGGACGCTCAGGTCGGTCTACAAGCATCCAGGAGCGGGCCTACCCGCTCCTGGCAGTTTCGCTGTTTATTTCTTCGGCGTCAGCATCAGAAGCCGGCCGCGCGAACCGTCCTCCAGCAGCCAGAGCGCGCCGTCCGGCCCGGTGCGCACGGCGCGGATGCGTTCGCCCATGTCCCAATGGTCTACCTTGCTCGCATTCTCACCGTCGAGGGCGATGCGATCCAGCGACTTGCCCGAGAGGCCGGTAATGAAGAGGGAATTTTTCCACTTCGGGAACAGATCCGCATCGTAATAGGCGAGGCCGCCTGGCGAAATGGCTGGATTCCAGGACACTTTCGGGGCTTCGAAGCCGTCGCCGGGCGCATGGTCGGGGATGTCGCGGCCGTCGTAGTGGCTGCCGTTCGATGCTTTCGGCCAGCCATAGTTGAGGGCCGGCTTGATCAGGTTGATCTCGTCGCCATGGCGCGGCCCCATCTCCATTTCCCACAGGCGCCCCTGCCGGTCGAAGGCGATGCCCAGCAGATTGCGGTGGCCATACGACCAGACGCCGGCATGGAAGCCCTTGGCTGCGAGCGGGTTGCCGGCAGCCGGTGTGCCGTCGAGGTTCAGGCGCAGCACCTTGCCCAGCGTCGACTTGGGATCCTGCGCCGGATCGAACAGTTGGCGGTCGCCGCTGGTGAAGAAGAGATATTTTCCATCGGGCGAAAAGGCGATACGGCCCGAATAGTGCCCGCCGGTCGACGCGTCGTTGCCGCGGAAAATCACCTTCGTGTCCTTGAGCGCGCCGCCTGCCTGATCGAATGTCGCAGTGGCGAGCACGACCCGGGTATCGGCGCCGGAAGCCGCTTCGGAGTAGCTGAAGTAGAGCAACTTGCTGGCCGCGAAATCGGGCGCGGGCACGACGTCCATGAGCGCGCCCTGGCCCTTGCTGCTGACGGCGGGTGTGCCGGACACCGTCCGCCTGCTACCGCTTGCGGGATCGAACAGGATCAGCGTCCCTTCCTTTTGCGTCACCAGCATGTTGCCGTTGGGCAGGAATGCCATGGCCCATGGGCTATTGAACGTGCCGACCGGCTTGACTTCGAAAGGCAGGCCCTTGGTTGCGCTTGCATTGGCCTGCGCGTTCGCGGGCGCCGGGGCGGCGACGGATGCAAGCAGCGTGAGCGAAAAAGTGGTGGCGAGGCCGAGCATGTTCACATTCATGTTTTGCAGATCTCCATTCGCGGATTGTTGCCAGGTTGTCGAGGCGGTGCGCACCCGTTGCCGCGCGCCGCGAAGGATGCGTCGGCGCTGGCGGTGCACGGTGGCGGTAGGAAGTGTAGAGCAAAACGCCCGTTGCAGCCGCTGCGCTGTCGGGGGCGGCGCGTTGCGACGCAATTGTTCCGGAAAGTGGAAGGTCGAGGGCGGCATGTTCGCCGACAAATCACGGGAACGAATGAGCAAGATGCCGAATGCCAGTATATTGCGGCATAGCCCTTGTGTCGCCGCAGGCCGGGCGCCAACCTCAATCAGGAACTTCATGCTAGCCCTCGACAAGAAAACCGGCCAAGCTGCCACTGTCCCTTTTACCGGCTACCAGAAGTTCGTGGCCGGCCTGCTCGCTTTCCTGCAATTTGCCGTGATCCTCGACTTCATGGTGATGGCGCCGCTCGGCGCCGTGATCATGCCCTCGCTCGGCATTTCGCCGACGCGCTTCGGCATCGTGGTGTCGGCTTACGCGTTCAGTGCCGGCCTGTCCGGCTTGCTCGCAGCCGGATTTGCCGACCGTTTCGACCGCAAGAAACTGCTGTTGTTCTTCTATACTGGTTTTATCTGCGGCACGCTGTGGTGCGGCCTGGCGCGTTCATTCGAATCCATGCTCGCCGCGCGCATCGTCACCGGTATCTTTGGCGGCGTGATCGGCTCGGTCTTGCTGGCCATCGCGACCGACCTGTTCGCGCCAAATCTGCGCGGCCGGGTGATGGGCATCATTCAGACCGCATTCGCCGCAAGCCAGGTACTGGGGATCCCTGTGGCGCTGTATTTGTCGAACCATTTCAACTGGCATGCACCGTTCTTTCTCATCGTCGGCATCGGTGCGATCGGCGGCGTCGTGCTTGCCTGGCGCCTGGAACCGGTCGACGCCCACCTGAAAGGGCAAGCACGCTCGAACGCATTGCAGCACCTGATCGCCACCGTGACCGACCGGCGCCACCTGCCTGCGCTGGCCACCACCTGTCTGCTCGCCACCGGCGGCTTCATGCTGATGCCCTTCAGTAGCGTGTTTACCGTCAATAACCTCGGCATCGGCCTGGATCGCCTGCCGACGATTTATCTCATTACGGGGCTATGCACGATTTTCGCAGGGCCGCTCATTGGCAAAATGGCCGATCGGTTCGGCAAGATGCCCGTGTTTTATTTCGGTACCGCGGTCACGATCCTGATGGTGTTGACCTACACGCACCTGCCGCCTGTGCCATTGCCGGTCGTTATCGTCATCAATGTGGTCATGTTCGTCGGCATTTTCTCGCGCATGATTCCGTACCAGGCCTTGGCGGCGTCGGTTCCCGAGCAGCATATGCGCGGCTCGTTCAATGCCATCAGCTCGTCGCTGCAACAATTGTCCGGCGGCTTGGCCGCAATCGTCGCCGGTCACCTCGTCAGCACCGGCGCGGATGGCAAGCTGCAAGGCTTTCCGAATGTCGGCTACGTGGTCGTCGGTACCACCATCGTCGCCGCGTTCCTGGTCACGCAAGTGAACAAGGAGCTCCAGGCGCGCTCGGCCGCGGCAGCATGAGCTTGGCGCTAAGGGGCGCTGTATTCCGTCCCAAGAACGCGATTGCGCCCACTGCGCTTGGCCGCATACAACTGCTCGTCGGCGCGCGCGATCAGGGCCTGGCCGGGGACGCCCGGCAACCGGGACGAATAGTGTGCGCTGACGACGCCGAAGCTCGCCGTGGCGCGGATCGGCACCTCCCCGTGCCGGATGCTCGCTTCGGCAAGGCGTAGACGCATCCGCTCGGCGAGGGCGTGGCCGTCGGCCAGGCTGGTATTGGGCAGGATCAGCAGGAATTCTTCGCCGCCGTAGCGCACGACCGTGTCGGCGCCGTCGCGGGTCATCGACAGTAGCAAGCCGGCGAATTCCTGCAACAGGGTGTCCCCGGCCTGGTGGCCGTGGGTGTCGTTGATGGCCTTGAAACTGTCCAGGTCGCACATCACGACCGTCAGCGGGGCTTCCTCGCGGCGGGCGCGCTCGATCGCATGCTCGAGCAGGCCGGCGTTCAGGTGGCGCCGGTTGAAGGCGCCCGTGAGCGGATCGCGGACGGACTGGTTGATCAGCGTTTGCTGGGTCCAGTATTGCCGGCGCGACGCACGGGCGTCGCGGAGGGCGGCAATGGCGCCGAACAGGTTCGCGAGCAGCAGAAGCATCGTCATGGTCGACAGATGGCGCGCGCTGACCGTGCCGGAGAGGTAGACGAGCGCCAGGAATCCCGCACTCGCGGCCAGTGCGACGATGCTTGCGTTGACGAGACGGTTTGGAATGAACAGATAGACGATGATCAGCATGATGGCCATCGACATGCCATGCAGGAGCGGCTCGCCCCGCGAATAGGCAACCACCAGGAAGGACAGCATCGAGAGGGTCGAAAATGCGGTGGCTGCGCGGTAGGCGGTGCGCCCTGGATCGGCGCTGCGGCGGGTCAGCACGATGCTGGCCAGGGCCACGCCCGCGATGGCAAGGCGCGCCACGAACAAGGCGAGTGTCCGGCTGCTCTGGCCAAGGTGGGCGATATCGGCAAGGGCGAAGCCGAGGTAGAAAATTGCACAGAATGTGAGCGAGCGCGTCAGTTCGTGGCGGATGATGCCGCCCTGGTCGCGCAGGAAAGCCGATTCGGTAGCGGCGGACGTGAATTCACCGCGCCAGCGTGCGATGGCGCCGGGGGACTGCAGATTGGACATGGGGAGGGCAGGAACGAGGAAGAGCCCGACTGTAAAGACTAATTGGATTGCTGTAAAGAAATTTAACTAGTGGTCAGTACAATCTTGCATCGATGTCACTTGGGTTCATCGCGCACGCCCTATTTGATTCTCGAGGTGCTGTCGCTCGGCACGCAGATGGCCGATAGGGCATAGGAGGGCCGGGGCGCCGACCGGTCGGACTTCGCGTCCGCCGCAAGCATGTCGGCCTTCCAGGCGGCCGCGGCCTTGCGGCAGGCCGGTTCGTCCCGGAACTCGAGCGTCTGCATCGAGGAAGACGGGTTGCCGCCGCCGGCGTCCTGTCGCCAGAGGGCCATCGTCAGGATCAGGTAGTACATCCATTCTCTCCCGGCGGCCGCCATTTTTCGAAAACAGGGTTTCGATATTTCGGAGACTGCTTGTAACGAAAAAGTTCCGTCCACTGGAGGTGGACGGACAAAACCTTGAAAAGGACATTGGAGTGAGCGCACTTTAATTCGTCAACATGTCAGGCTGATGACAGCGACGTCTGGACGAGCGGCCGCGCCCGGCCGTGGCAAGCCGGGTCGCCGCGCTCTTCACCGCGAGCGCGTACAAAACCACACCGCCGCCCCCGTCGCCGCAAAGCCCGCCAGCGTCAGCGCATTCAGGGTCTCGCCCAGCACCGCGAAGGCCATCAGCGCCGTCACGCCCGGGATCAGGTAGAACAGGCTCGCCACCTTGCCCGCTTCGCCCTTGCGCATCAGGACTAAGAGCAGGCTGGTGGCGCCGATCGAGTTCACGATCGAGAGCCAGCCGGAGGCGAACACCATGGTCGGCGTCCAGCGCACATCGAAACTTTCCAGGCCGAGCGCGAGGGGCAGCGCGACCAGCGTGGCGACGAACAGCTGCACGAAGCCGCCGGTGCGCAGATCCATCCCGGCGCAGTATTTTTTCTGGTACAGCGTGCCGAGCGCGATGCCGGCCAGCGCCACCACGGCGCAGGCATAGGCGCCGATGCCCGCCGTGCCGGTGCCGAGCTTGTGCCAGACCACCAGCAGCACGCCGAGCACGCCGCCGGCCATACCCAGCCACTGTTTGCCGCCCGTGCGTTCACCCAGCATCAGCGCCGCGCCCAATGCCGTCAACACCGGCATGGTGCCGACGATGAGCGCCGATTCGCCGGCCGACACGCCCCATTTGAGGGCCGTGTACAGGCCGGAGAATTGCAGCGCCTGGATCAGGAGGCCCACCACGACCAGATGGCCGAGCGCGCGCCATGTCGGCGGCCAGGGCGCGCGCGTCGCCAGCGCGATCAGGAGCAGCAGTGCCGCGCCGAGGCCGAAGCGCAGCGTCAGCAGCGTGAACGGCGCGGCATAGGGCACGGCGAGCTTGCCGACCACATAGCCCGAACTCCACATCGCAATGAACAGCAGGGGCAGGGCGATGCCGCCCACGCTGGTGAGTGCTGGTGCTGGAAGCCTGATCGTCGTCGTCATCGCTGTCTCCGGTAAATGGTTAGGCCAGCTTAGGCCGAACACACCTGCGCTACAATCCACCAAAACGATGACTGATTGTTTCCGAAAGCGATACGATGAGCGAGATGCAGCCACGCGATTTCACCGATGTCTGGGCCTTCGTCCGGGTCGTCGAAACCGGTTCCTTTTCCGAGGCGGCGCGCCAGATGGGCACGACCAAGGCCAACATCAGCAAGGCGGTAGCGCGCCTGGAAAAGACGCTGCGCGCCAGGCTGCTGAACCGCTCCACGCGCAAGCTCGGGCTGACGGAAGCGGGCACCGCCATCTTCCAGAACGCGCTGCGCATGCTGGAAGAAGCGCGTGCACTGGAAGCCACGGCGGCCGGGCTGCAGGCGGGGCCGAGCGGCATGCTGCGCGTGAGTGCCTCGCTCGCCTTCGGCAACACCTGGCTGGCTGGCCTGCTGCCGGAATTCATGGCGCGCTATCCGGAGATCCGCGTCGTCCTCAGCATGACCGACCGCTATGTCGACCTGGTCGAGGAAAACATCGACGTCGCGCTGCGCATGGCGCCGCGCGTGGACATGCTCAGTGCGGTGGCGCGGCCGATCGCGCCGATTCGATACGTGCTCGCCGCATCGCCGGCCTACCTGGAACGGCACGGCACGCCGACGCGCATCGAGGAACTGGCGACGCACCGCTGCCTGGTCTTCGGCAGCGGCGCGCCAGTCAGCTGGGAATTCGAGCGGGCGGATGCGGAGGACAGCGTCAAGCCGAACATGGTCATGAGCGCCAACAGCAGTCCGGCGCTGCGCCTGGCGATGCTGCGCGGCGGCGGCATCGCGCTACTGCCGACTTATGTGGTGGGTGAGGATCTGCGCCGCGGCGAGGCCGTGCGCGTGCTGCCGGACTGGGTGCCGCACGGCGCCCACGGCGACCGGCTGTTCGCGGTCTACCTGGAGAACCGCTTCCTGCCGCCGAAGGTACGCGTGTTCATCGATTACCTGGTCGAGACCATCGGCGAGCAGCCAGAATGGGACGCCCCGCGCTAACGCAGATGGGCGTCGACGTCGCGCGGGTCGGTCAGGGTGAGCAGGCCCTTCGAGATGGTCAGCACGATCAGGATGCCGGCGATATCGCCGACCATCATCACCAGCAGCGCCGCCCAGTCCAGCGTCCCGGTATGCACCCAGACGAAGGCGTGGTTCAACACGGGACTCACCACGCCGCACAGCAGCCCGGTGAACAGCAGCCGCCCCAGGGTCAGGTTGCGCAGGCGCGGCCCCAGGTCGAACCAGTGTTTCGCGAACAGGTAGGCGAGATAGGGGCCGGCCGCCGCCGCGACGGCGCCGCTCAAGGCACGCACCTCCTGGAAGGCGAAATGGTGGAAGTTCAGGTAGAGGCTGGCCAGCAGCAGGCCGATGAAGCCGGCGAAGCCGAACAGCAGGGTCGCCAGCAGGCGGATGCCGGCTGGGAGAAACACCCAGTTGACGCCGCTGCCGTGCTCGAACCGGAGGAAGAAGGCCTCGTTAATCCAGTTCAACCCGATGAACGCGACGATGGTGATGGCGACGTAGCCGAGCTGCTGTTTCGCGTGTTCTGTCAGGCCGGTCATAAGGGTTGCGAAACATCCGCTGGATTGCGTGTCGTTGCATTTTAGTAATGATGCATTGTAACCGCAAGGATGCCGGCCACGCTCAGCCTTCCCGATCCATGGAGCCGGAGGGGATGCTCAAGCTGGTGCGCGGAGCCCGTTCAGGCACCAGCCACAGCAGCGCCAGCAACACATGCACCACCGCCCCCAGCGGCGGATGCATCAGCGACAGTCCGATCGCCAGCGCGTACAGCACGATCGACACCCGGTTCTTGCGGCTGCCCCATGCGGCTACGTGGTCAGGGTCGGTCTCTCGTTGCAGGCGCCAGGACAGCAGCATGAAGGAGACGGAGCACAGCAGCAGCAGCACGCCATACAGCGCCACCGGCACCGGCGCCATCGGGTTCTCGCCGGCCCAGGCGGTCACCCAGGGGATCAGCGACATCCAGAACAGCAGGTGGAGGTTGGCCCACAACAGCGCGCCGTCGACCTTCGCCACGCGCTCGACCAGGGCGTGATGGTTGACCCAGTAGATCCCCACGTAGACGAAGCTCAGTGCATAGCGCAGCCAGCCGGGCAGTACCTGCGTCAGATCGGCGAGCGCCGTGCCCTGGGGCGGCTTCAGTTCCAGCACCATGATCGTGATGATGATCGCGATTACGCCGTCGCTGAAGGCCTCGAGCCGGCCCTTGCCCATCACCGCGTTCACTGCGCCGCCTGCGGTTCGGACAGGAACAGGTGCCAGACCAGGATCGCGTTCGGTACGGCCAGGGCGAAGAAACCGAAGGCGCGGTAGGCGAATGCGGAGGCCACGCAGCCCAGGGCAAAGGCGAACACGGGCCAGAAGAACTTGGCGCAGCGGGCGCGGGTGGCTTCGTCGGCGGCGCCGCGCAGGCGGTCGACGGTGTCGATCACGAGCTGGGTGACGTTCCCGGTCATCATCGAGGTCGGCGCCAGGTTCGTCAGCAGGAGTTTGCTGGCCGCGCTGTGCGCACCCATCGCGGCCGCACCCAGCAGGCCGGCGGCAAAGGCGAACGATCCGGCCGTATTTCCGACCGGTTCGTCCAGCATGCCGCACACCATGAAGCCCAGCAGCAGCACCAGTTGCAGCAGGTAGACCGGGCGCGTGGCCCCCGTCTCGCGCCCTTCGTAGCGCGCCACCACCAGCCGCGCCGCCGCCACGCCCAGGATAAAGGCGGGGAAGGCGAGCAGCTTCAGCAGCGATGGCGTCTGCGCCGGGTCGGCCAGCGCCGCCGCGATCAGCACGAAGTTGCCGGTGACGTGGGCGGTGAACAGGCCGAACAGGGCGATGAAGCCGAGGGTGTCGACATAGCCGGCCAGGAAGCCCATGCTGGCGCCTTGCAGACGCTGGAAGTGTGCGTTCTTCATGTGCGTCTCCCGTTCAGAAGGCGAAGCAGCTGCAGCCGAGGGCGCCCCAGAAGCCGCCGAAGTTCGACACCGGCACGCTCGATTGACGGGCGCGGTCGTGGCTGTGGGCGTGCACGCCGCAGGGACCGCTGCACTGGTGGGGCAGGGCGATTTGCTGCTGTGGCTGCGGCGCGGCCTTGCGCCAGTGTCCCGGCACCTTGGCGACCGGCGACCATTCCGGCAGCACCGGGATCGGCGGCGGCCCCAGACTCGTGAACTCGGCGGCGCCGTAGACCACGTTCCCGCCGACCACCGTCAGCACCGATTCGATCGATTTAATGGCTTCTTCCTCGACCGTGAAGAAGTCCTGCGACAGGACGGCGAGGTCGGCCAGCATGCCTGCGCGGATCTGGCCCTTGCGGCCCTGTTCGTTCGAGAACCAGGCGCTGCCCGACGTCCACAATTCCAGCGCCGTAGTGCGCGGCAGCAGGCCGTTGTCGCCGTACAGCGGCAGGCCGCCGACGGTGCGGCCGGACACCAGCCAGTACAGCGCCGTCCACGGGTTGTAGCTGGCGACGCGGGTGGCGTCGGTGCCGGCGCCGACCGGCACGCCGGTCTCCAGCATGCGCTTCACCGGCGGCGTGGCGCTCGCGGCCACCTTGCCGTAGCGGTCGACGAAGTACTCGCCCTGGAAGGCCATGCGGTGCTGGATCGCGATGCCGCCGCCCAGCGCTTTCACGCGCTCGATATTGCGCTCGCTGATGGTCTCGCAGTGGTCGAACATCCAGTGCAGGCCGTTGAAGGGGATGTCGCGGTCGACCTTCTCGAACACGTCGAGCATGCGTGTGATCGATTCGTCGTAGGTGGCGTGCAGGCGGAACGGCCAGCGGTTCTCGATTAGGTGGCGCACCACTTTTTCGAGTTCGTCCTCCATGCCGGCGGCGAGCTCCGGACGTGGCTCGAGGAAGTCCTCGAAGTCGGCCGCCGAGAACACCAGCATCTCGCCGGCGCCGTTGTGGCGATAGTAATCGCTGCCTTCGCCCGGTTTGACCATGCCCGTCCAGCGCTGGAAGTCTTCCAGTTCCTGGCCCTTGTTCTGGGTGAACAGGTTGTAGGCGATGCGGATCGTCAGCTGTTTATTCCGGTCGAGTTCCTCGATGACCGCGTAGTCGTCCGGGTAGTTCTGGAAGCCGCCGCCGGCGTCGATCGCGCTGGTCAATCCGAGCCGGTTCAGTTCGCGCATGAACTGGCGCGTCGAATTCACCTGCAGGTCGTAGGGCAGCGTTGGGCCCTTGGCCAGGGTGGCGTACAGGATCATCGCGTTCGGACGGGCGATCAGCATGCCGGTCGGGTTCCCTAGCGCGTCGCGCTGGATCTCGCCGCCCGGCGGATTCGGCGTGTCCTTGCTGTAGCCGACGGCGCGCAGCGCGGCGCGGTTCAAGAGGGCGCGGTCGTACAGGTGCAGGATGAAGACGGGCGTGTCGGGCGCGGCGGCGTTGATCTCTTCCAGCGTCGGCATGCGCTTTTCCGCGAACTGGAATTCGTTCCAGCCGCCGACCACGCGCACCCACTGCGGGTGCGGGGTGCGGTCGGCCTGGTCTTTCAGCATGCGCAGCGCGTCGGCAAGGGAGGGCACGCCTTCCCAGCGCAGTTCCAGGTTGTAGTTCAGGCCGCCGCGGATCAGGTGGATGTGCGAATCGTTCAGGCCGGGGATCACGGTGCGGCCGTTCAGGTCGATGACCTCGGTGGCGGCGTCGCGGTGGCGCATCACGTCTTCCAGGGCGCCGACGGCGAGGAAGCGGCCGTCGCGGATGGCGACCGCACTGGCCTGCGGCTGTTCGCGGTCGAGGGTGGCGAAGTTGCCGTTGGTGAGGATGAGCGTCGCGCCCTGGCTGGCCTGTGCTTGCATGGTGTTCTCCTGGTTGTTCCGATTCGCCCGGCGGCGTTGGTGATGGTGGGCGATCCGCCGTGGCGGCGGATCGCGGGGACGCTTTAACGGATCGGCGCAGAAACGGGAGCGAGCACCTCGTTCTGCCCCCCGTTGCGGGCGGCCGCCTTGTGCACCATCGTGTAGGCGTAGTCGACACCCATGCCGTAGGCGCCGGAGTGCTCGGTGACGATCTTCATGACGGCGTCGTAGGTCTCGCGGTTCTTCCAGTCGCGCTGCCATTCGAGCAGCACCTGCTGCCAGGTGACGGGCACCACGCCGGCCTGCACCATGCGCTGCATCGCGAAATCGTGCGCATCTTTCGACGTGCCGCCCGAGGCGTCGGCCACCATGTAGATCTCGTACTCGCCTTCGAGCATGGCGCACAGGGCGAAGGTGGTGTTGCAGACTTCCGTCCACAGACCGGCGACGATCACCTTTTTCTTGCCGTTCTTCGCCAGGGCGTCGCGCACTTTCTGGTCGTCCCAGGAATTCATCGAGGTGCGCTCGAGGATCGGGTGATCCGGGAACACGTCCAGGATTTCCGGGTAGGTTTTACCGGAGAAGGAATCCGTCTCGACGGTGGTGATGATGGTCGGGATGCCGAAGGCTTTCGCCGCCTTGGCCAGGCCCACCACGTTGTTTTTGAGGGTCTGGCGATCGATCGACTGCACGCCGAAGGCCATCTGCGGCTGGTGGTCGATGATGATCAGCTGCGAGTTTTGCGGGGTCAGGACTTCGAGTTTGGCGTTGTTCATGGTGTTCTCCTCTGTCGTTGGTTCAGGTTGGGTTGGCGTTCACTGCACGGATCATCGAATGTATCGAAGCTTCAGCTCGGCCCTTTGCTGTCGGGCTTGCCTTGTTGTCGATGCGATGGAGCCATTATGCGTGGCTCGGAAGCAGATGAAAAACGGAATATTTACGGATTAACAATCGAAATTTTCGATCGTCTATCGAGAAAGGAGGGTATATAAGGCGGGATGCCGGCCTAGCAGCCTGGTGGCCGGCCTTGGGCTTCTAGAGAGCGTCGGGCGAGGAGCTCGCCACGGCGTGGCGCAAGTTCAGGCGCGCCTGCCGATCGAAACGGGCATGCAGTGCCGGCGTCGTGTAGAGCGCGGGCCGATTCAGGAAGGAGAGCAGCACCGCACGGCGCTTTTGCCGGTACACGTCGAGCGGAACGGCGGCGTACTCGGCGCGTACCTGCTGGTCGTACTTCGCAAAGCGCGCCGGCGCGGCCCCGAGGATGGCCAGGTCGATGTCGACGACGAGATGCGCGTCGCCGTCCGGCGGCGCGCCGTGGTGGCAGGTGGCCATGATCAGCGTCTCCACCCGCGCAACGACCGCCGGATCGGCGCCGGCCGCGCGCAGCGCCTCGCGCGCCCATTGCGCACTGCGCGCCTCGTTGTCGCGCGCCGTCGGGACATAGACCGCGTCGTGAAACCACAGGGCGAGGGCGACTTCGCCGGGATGCGCGGCCAGATGCTCTACCTGCGCACAGAGTTCCAGGCATTCGGCCAGGTGCTGCAGCGTATAGTAGTGGCGCCCGGGTTCGGCATAGCTTGCGAGCAGGCGGTCGCGCCAGGCGGCGTCTGCGTGCAGGCCGAGGCGGGCCCAGTCTGCAGTCCAGCGCTGCACGAAGTCGATCATGGTGCTACTTGTGCTGCTCCGGCAAATGAATCGACCGCGCCAGCAAATGCCCGGCCAGCCAGCCGCCCACTAGCCCGCCAATATGCGCCGCATTGTCGGTGTGCGGATACACGAAGCCCATCCACAGGCTGAACAGCAGGAAGGGAATCAGGGAGGCGCGCAGTTCGCTCACCACGGTCGGCGGCACGCCGCTGTTGGCGCGGCCGAGGAAGGCGAGCAGGCCGCCGATGATGCCGAAGATGGCGCCAGAGGCGCCGACGCTGTTGACGTGCGGGTTCCACAGCACGCTGGCGACGCTGCCGCAGATGCCGGCGATGAAGTACAAGGCGACGAAGCGCGTGCTGCCGAAGATGCGTTCGGTAAGCCGCCCGACCTGCCACAGCGCCAGCATGTTGAAGACCAGGTGCAGCAGGCTCCCGTGCAGGAACATCGAGCTGACCAGGCGCCACCACTGTCCGCCGCGCGTCAGGCGGCCGACGTTCGAGCCCCATTCGACCAGCTGCTGCGCGTGCAGCATCGCCTCGGCCTGCGGCTGCAGCGCGAACAGCAGGCGCAGCGGCCCCACCAGCTGGGACTGGAAGTGTTTGATGGCCAGCCACATCAGCGCGAAGATGCCGATATTCGCCGCCAGCAGGCCCCAGATCACCGGCGTCGACGGGCTCCAGTAGTCGATCCGGTCGTGGAAGACCTCGTTCTCTTCGTGCTCGCGCGTAAAGGCTTCGGTCTGGCGCGTCGGCAGCAGGGCGACGATGCGCGCCGCCGTCTCGCGGTCAAGCGCCGAGAAACCCACCGTCACCGTTTCCTTGACGCCGATGACGTCGAAGCGGACGTCCTGGCCGCTGGCATAGGCATTGACGATGTCGACGCGGCGCAGCGTATGCTCCTCGCGGCGCGGCATGCGGAAGGAGCGCTGGCTGCTGCCGCGCACGATGACGAAATCGGCCTGCACCTCGAGCGTGCCCGGGCCGCGCAGGCGGAACGGGTTGCCCGGCCACTTGCCGCCGGCCGTGTAGAAACGGACGTCGAACAGCGTACTGCCTGTCATGGTGTCC
Source organism: Massilia sp. Leaf139 (assembly GCF_001424165.1). Classification (GTDB taxonomy): domain Bacteria; phylum Pseudomonadota; class Gammaproteobacteria; order Burkholderiales; family Burkholderiaceae_D; genus Telluria. The sequence goes on along the minus strand of NZ_LMOJ01000012.1, from coordinate 381,331 downwards.
TTAGCCGCGCTGGCGTTCGTGGTTCCAGAGCACGTCGCTGCCGCCCGCGAAGCGGTTCAGCACGCGCGCCAGCACGAACATCAGGTCCGACAGGCGGTTCACGTATTGACGCGGCTGCGGATTGATCGTGTCCTCTTTCGAGAGGGCGACGATGGCGCGCTCGGCGCGGCGGCAGACGGTGCGGCAGACGTGGGCCGTGGAAGCCGCGCGCGAGCCGGCCGGCAGGATGAACTCCTTCAGGATCGGCAGGTCGGCATTGTATTTTTCGAGCAGGCCGTCCAGGCGCGCGACGTGTTCGTCCTTGATCATCTGGTAGCCGGGGATGCACAGCTCGCCGCCCAGGTCGAACAGATCGTGCTGGATCGAGACCAGTTCCTCGCGCAGGTCTGGCGGCATGTCTTCGCACAGCAGCAGGCCGACGAAGGAATTGAGTTCGTCGACTTCGCCCAGGGCGTGAATGCGGGCGCTGTCCTTGCCGGTGCGGCTGCCGTCGCCGAGGCCCGTGCTGCCGTCGTCCCCGGTACGCGTGGCGATTTTGGAAAGTCGATTACCCATGATGATGCCCAGCCCATAAAAAAAGATAGCCCGAGGATACGACAAATCGATGTGATTGTGGCTACAATCGACGCCATGTCCGCCCCTCTCCACGTCTCTCCAGAGCGCCGCCAGCAGGTCGCCGCCGCCTTGCGCGCGAAGCTTCCCGATGGCGCCGTCCTGTCCGATCCGGAAGACACCCGGCCCTACGAATGCGACGGCCTGGCCGCCTACCGCCAGCTGCCGATGATCGTCACCCTGCCCGTGAACGAGGAGCAGGTGCTGGCGATCCTGAACGTCTGCCGCGAATTGCAGGTGCCGATCGTGCCGCGCGGCGCCGGCACCGGCCTGTCGGGCGGGGCGCTGCCGATCCATGACGGCGTGGTGCTGTCGACTGCCAGGTTGAACCGCATCGTCCGCGTCGACGACTACGCGCGCACGGCCGTCGTTCAGCCGGGCGTGCGCAACCTCGCCATTTCGGAGGCGGCGGCCCGGTACGGCCTGTATTACGCGCCCGATCCGTCCTCGCAGATCGCCTGCACCATCGGCGGCAACGTGGCCGAGAACTCGGGCGGCGTGCACTGCCTCAAATACGGCCTCACCGTGCACAACGTGCTGCGCGTGCGCGTGGCCACCATCGAGGGCGAGATCATCGAGCTGGGCGGCGAGGCGCTGGACGCGCCGGGCCTGGATCTGCTGGCCGTCTTCATCGGCTCGGAAGGCATGCTCGGCATCGTCACGGAGGTGACCGTCAAGCTGGTGCCGAAGCCGGCCGTGGCCCAGGTGATCATGGCCAGTTTCGACGACGTCGTCCTTGGGGGCAATGCGGTGGCCAGCGTGATCGCGGCCGGCATCATCCCGGCCGGCCTGGAGATGATGGATCGCACTTCGGCGCGCATGGTCGAACCTTTCGTGCACGCCGGCTACGACACCGACGCTGCCGCGATCCTGCTGTGCGAGGCCGATGGCACGCCGCTGGAGGTAGCCGAAGAAATCGAGCGCATGACGCAGGTGCTGCAAGGGGCCGGCGCCAGCGCGATCGCGGTCTCGCAGAACGAGGCGGAGCGGATGAAGTTCTGGTCGGGCCGCAAGAATGCCTTCCCGGCGGCGGGGCGCATTTCGCCCGATTACTACTGCATGGACGGCACCATCCCGCGCAAGCAGCTGGCTCACGTGCTGAGCAGCATCGAGGCGATGGAAAGCACCTACGGACTGCGCTGCGCCAACGTGTTCCACGCCGGCGACGGCAACATGCACCCGCTGATCCTGTTCGATGCGAACACGCCGGGCGAATTCGAGCGTGCCGAAGCCTTTGGCGCTGCCATCCTGGCGCTGTGCGTGGAAGTGGGCGGCACGATCACGGGCGAGCACGGCGTCGGCATGGAGAAGATCAATTCGATGTGCGTGCAGTTCGCGCGTGCCGAACTCGACGCCTTCTTCGCCGTCAAACGGGCGTTTGACGCGCCAATGCTGCTCAATCCGGACAAGGCGATCCCGACGCCGCACCGCTGCGCCGAATTCGGCAAGCTGCACGTGCATCACGGCCAGGTGCCGTTCCCCGAACTCCCGCGCTTTTAAAGATAACGATGATCGAACACTTCAGGGAGCAGATCCGCGCGGCCGCAGCTCGCCAACAGCCGCTGCGCATCCGCGGCGGCGGCAGCAAGGACTGGTACGGCGGCGCGCTGCTAGGAGACATCCTCGACACGCGCGGCCACAGCGGCGTCGTCGACTACGAGCCGACGGAACTCGTGATCACGGCGCGCTGCGGCACGCCGCTGGCCGAGATCGAGGCCGTGCTGGCCGCGCAGAACCAGATGCTGGCCTTCGAGCCGCCGCATTTCGGCGAGGGCGCAACCTTCGGGGGCGCGGTCGCGAGCGGCCTGTCCGGCCCGCGCCGCGCCAACAGCGGCGCCGTGCGCGATTTCGTGCTGGGCGCCCAGCTGATGGACGGAAAGGGCGATGTCCTGAACTTCGGCGGCCAGGTCATGAAGAACGTGGCCGGCTACGACGTCTCGCGCCTGCTGGCGGGCTCGATGGGCACGCTCGGCCTGATGCTGCAACTATCGGTCAAGGTGCTGCCGCGCACGGTGGCGGAGACGACGCTCGTGTTCGAGACGGGCGAGATCGAGGCGATCCGCATGCTCAACGTCTGGGGCGGCCAGCCGCTGCCGGTCTCGGGCAGCTGCTGGCATGCGGGCAGGCTGGCGCTGCGCCTGTCCGGTGCGCGCGCGGCGGTGGACGCGGCGGTGAGGACGCTGGGCGGGCAGGAACTGCCTGACGCATCGAGCTTCTGGACGGAGCTGCGCGAGCAGCGCCATGCCTTTTTCGCGGGCGACATGCCGCTCTGGCGCCTGTCGGTGCCGCCGACCACGGGCGCCATCGTCCTGCACGGCGAGCAGCTGATCGAGTGGGGCGGGGCGCAGCGCTGGCTGCGCGCGGCCGCGAGCGACGCCGCCACGATCCGCAGCGCCGTGCGCGCGGTCGGCGGCCATGCGACCCTGTTCCGCGGCGGCGACAAGGGTGTCGGCGTGTTCCAGCCGCTGGCACCAGGCGTCGCGCGCATCCACGAGCGCCTCAAGTCGGCCTTCGACCCTGCGCAGATTTTCAACCCCGGACGACTGTTCTAGCATGCAAACCAACCTGGCCGATTTCATCAAGGGCACCGCCGAGGGCGAGGAGGCCGAAGCGATCCTGCGCGCCTGCGTCCACTGCGGCTTCTGCACCGCCACCTGCCCGACCTATCAGCTCTTGGGCGACGAACTCGATGGCCCACGCGGGCGCATCTACCTGATCAAGCAGGTGCTGGAAGGCGCCGAGCCGACCCGCAAGACCCAGCTGCACCTGGATCGCTGCCTCACCTGCCGCAACTGCGAATCGACTTGTCCTTCGGGCGTGAAATACGGACGCTTGGTCGATATCGGCCGCCGCGTGGTCGAGGAGCGCGTGCCGCGTCCCGCCGCCGATCGCGTCAAGCGCACGCTGCTCAAGGAATTCCTGCCGAGGACGCACCTGTTCAAGCCGGCGTATGGCCTCGGCACGGCCCTGCGCCCGCTGCTGTCGAAAGAAATGCAGGACAAGGTGCAGCGTCCGCGCGCAGCCGGCCACTGGCCGACGCGCACGCACGCGCGCAAGATGCTGGTGCTGGACGGCTGCGTGCAGCCGGCGATGGCGCCCAACATCAACGCGGCGACCGCGCGCGTGCTCGACGCCCTGGGCGTGCAGTTGGTTGTGGCGCCGAAAGCCGGCTGCTGCGGCGCCGTACGCTACCACCTGAACGACCAGGCCGCGGGCCTGGACGACATGCGCCGCAACATCGACGCCTGGTGGCCCTATGTCGAGCGCGAGGAAGTCGAGGCGATCGTGATGACGGCGTCCGGCTGCGGCGTCACGGTCAAGGAGTACGGCCACCTGCTGGCCCACGACCCGGAATACGCCGCGAAAGCGGGGCGCATTGCGATGCTCACGCGCGACCTGTCGGAGATCCTGCCGGCTTTCGAGGAGCAGTTGGCCGCCCGCCTGCGCGGCAAGATCACTGAGCGCGTTGCCTTCCATCCCCCTTGCACGCTGCAGCACGGCCAGCAGATCCGTGGCAAGGTCGAGGGGGTACTGCGCGCGGCCGGCGTCGATGTCGTGCTGTGCGCCGACAGCCACCTGTGCTGCGGTTCGGCCGGCACCTATTCCGTGCTGCATCCGCAGATCGCCCACGAACTGCGCGACCGCAAACTGGCCACGCTGGAAGCGACCGGCGCCCGCGAGATCGTCTCGGCCAACATCGGCTGCATGACCCACCTGCAGTCGGGCACCGCCACCCCGGTCACCCACTGGATCGAACTGCTGGATCGGGCATTGGCAGCCCCCTGAGCAGGCCGCCCACGGCGGCGCTTTCATACCCTGGGCGCCCATGAGGGCGCATTCTCTTTTTACGGCAAAGGCAGTGCGTTCATCCGCAGCTGCCAGGCCGGCGTATATGCATGTCGTGAGCAATAATTGAGTTTTAGAAACAGAGGTTCGATGAATATTGTTCAGCCGTGTTGTCTAGTGGTAACAAAATGTATCTAATTTACGACGGAAGTCACACTATTTAACGAGTTGGTAATTTTTTTCTGTTCTGAACTTTGCTAGGCATCAATGTTGTGTAACAGTATTTATGCACGTTGTCTGTATGGGTCGTCGATCGATCCTCATCAAGACGACGCGAGTTGTCAAAATAAACATACCATTCGGGAGTCGTTGTGAAGCACAAGAGTACTTTGAATAAAAGCGCCATTGCACTGGCAGTAACCCTGGCCTACCCGGCCTTCGCCCTGGCACAACAGCAGCCGACCGAGCCAGCTGTCAAGATGCAACGCGTGGAAGTGACCGGTTCCAGCATCAAGCGTACCGAGGCTGAAAACGCCGGCGCGCTGCAGGTGCTGACCCGCGACGACATCGAACGTACCGGCCAAACGACGGTTCTCGGCGTTCTCCTGAGCACGGCTTCGATCGACACCAACCTGAACGTGGCAACCGCCAGCTCGGGCAGCTTCGCTACCGGCGCGTCGGGCATCACCATGCGCGGTCTGGGCAAGGTCGGCACCCTGGTGCTGGTCAACGGCCGCCGCATCGCGTCCTACGGCCTGGCCGACGGCGCGCAGGAAAACTTCACCAACGTCGACGCCATCGCCAGCGATGCGGTCGAGCGTATCGAAATCCTGAAAGACGGCGCATCGGCAATTTATGGCTCCGACGCCATCGCCGGCGTGGTCAACATCATCCTGCGCAGCAACTTCCAGGGCGCGCGCGTGCGTACCCACTACTCGGAAAAGCAGAATTTCTCGGAAGACCGTACCCGTAACGTGTCGGCGATCGTCGGCTTTGGCGACATCGAAGAGAACGGCTACAACACCTACCTGACCGCCGAAGCCTACAAGCGCGACGGTTACACGACCGGCGACCTGGCCCGTCACTACCCGGCATGGCACCGCCAGTCGCCAGGCCGTTCGACCTGGGATGCGAAGAGCACCTTCTCGCCGACCGGTAACTACTTCATCAACAACCAGCTGGTGCGCGCACCTGGCTGCCCGGCCGCCGACATCGATCCGACCGACAACCTGTGCAAATGGGATGTCCTGCCGTACAGCGGCGTGACCACCGACAACCAGCGTTACGCGGTTGCCAGCGTCACCAACTTCAAGATCGGCCAGTCGGTCAACGCCAAGTTCGAGATCACCCACGCTGCCGCGGAAAGCGATTACATCGTCGCTCCGTTCAACGTCAGTAACGGCAGCTCGACCACCGCGGCCAGCATCTGGTACAACGCCCGCGAAGGCAAGCTGGTCGGTCCGTTCACCTACCCACGCCTGCCGGTCGGCCACCCGAACAATCCATACACCGTGCCGGTCGAACTGCGTGCCCGTATGATGGACACCGGCAACGGCTTCAACTTCAACACCACCGAATCCGACCAGCAGCGCGTCATGCTGTCGCTGGAAGGCAGCCTCGGCGCCTACGACTGGCGCTCGGCCGTCGGCGTGCTGCGTTCGTCGGCAGTGAAGGCCACCCGCGCCGTCCACGCGACCAACTACACCAACGCGATCCGCAACGCCACCTACAAGTTCGGCCAGCAGAACGACGCGGCCCTGCTCGAGTCGATGTTCCCGGTGCGTACCACCGAAGGCGAATCGGACGTCAAGTTCTTCGACGCCACCCTGAGCGGCACCGTGATGCAACTGCCGGCCGGCCCGCTGCGCTTCGCAGTCGGCACCGACATCCGCAGCAACAGCTACTGGATGTCGAGCTCGGAAAACGTCCTGCGCGGCGAACTGGTGGGCGTGTTCGGCCTGCAGGTCGACGACAAGGTCAACCAGTACGCGCTGTTCACCGAAGCCTACTTGCCTGTCACGAAGAGCATCGACGTGGAAGCCGCCGTGCGCGCCGACCAGACTTCCGGTTTCGATGCCCACATCTCGCCGAAACTGGGCGTGAAGTGGCGCGCCATGGACAACCTGCTGCTGCGCGCTACGGCAGCCGGCGGTTTCCGCGCACCGAACATCGTCGAAACGGGTAACGGCCTGGGCCGTAGCTCGGTTGCAACCAGCGTCAACGACGTGCGCCGCTGCCCGACCGCCAACGCGCTCAACGCCCTGGTGCAGAACGCTCCTGGCGCGACGACCTCGGACAAGGCCCTGGCCAACTCCTTCCGTAACTCGGACTGCCTGGCCAACCTGCCAAGCTTCGTGTCGGCCAACAAGGATCTGGAACCGGAAACCTCGCGTACCTTCACGGGCGGTATCGTGTTCCAGCCGACCAAGAACTGGTCGATGGCCCTGGACTACTACTTCATCGAGCGTCGCAATGAAATCGGTACCCGTGCGGTCACCGACATCCTGCGCGGCGAAGCCTCGCTGCCGGCCGGTCAGCTGATCCGTGTCGACAGCACCGCCAACGACAACGAGTTCCTGGCACTGGTGCGCAAGTACGCGCCGAACAACACCGTCAACTACGGTGGCGTCGGCCAGCTGGGCCTGGTGTACAACCCGTACGTCAACAGCGGCCGCACCCGCGTGTCGGGTCTGGACTTCGATGCGAACGGCCGCTTCAAGGTCGGCAGCTACGACGTGCGCGTCAAGCTGGACGGCAGCTATGTCCTGAAATACCAGGACTACAGCGTCGCCAACCAGGCTTACCTGGACAACATCGTCGGTACCTACGACTTTGGCCCACGCATGCAAGCCAAGCTGCGCACCTACGTCAAGCAGGGCGACTTCGACCACGGCGTGACCGTGAACTGGAGCAGCGGCTACAGCAACCTGAGCCTGTCGTCGCCGAACTACTGCACGACTTCGGCTGTGAAGCCGGAATTCATGGCGACCTGCGAACACACCGGCAGCAACACCACGGTGGACTACAACCTGTCGTACTCGGGCTTCGACAAGATCAAGCTGAGCCTGTACGTCGACAACGTCTTCCAGCAGGAAGCGCCGATCGACTGGCGTTCGGGCTTCAGCTCGCAGTTCCGCCGTTTCGGCGTGGCCGCAAGCTACACGTTCTAAGCTGAACGCTTGAAGCACTAAGGCTGTAACGAAAGACCAGGCTTCGGCCTGGTCTTTTTTTTTCGTCCGCAGGAGCCCTCTGCAGGGCCGGTAAGGCCGTGATAGCATCCTCTGCTTTCGAAAACCTGCAAGAGACAACCATGAGTTTCGTATTCCGCCTCGTGCGCGAGGAGGGCGGGCCGGAGCCCGTCGTCGTGTTCGAGGATTCGACCAGCCCCGGCTTCGTGCCGTTGTGGGAAGAGGTAGGGGTCTATGATGCGCTGTACAACAGCGACGGCAAGACCGGGCGCGAGGTCTCGCGCCTTACCGCCTATGGGCTCGACCGCGTGAGCGAGGACAGCGCGCTGGCGCGCCTGATCCCGTCTTCGCTGTCGCAGGGCGAAGCGATCCGCTTCCTGGAGAACGTCAACCGCGCCTGCGTGGTGCACGCCACGGCCCAGGTCGAGACGCGCTGAGCATGGCGCGTCCCACCTTCACCATTAGCGGCGAGCGCATCGACCGCGCCCGCATGGAAGCGCTGTTGCAGGGCGGCGCCATGCTCGTCTTCGAGGACTGCGATTTTTCCGGGGCCGACCTGTCCCGCCTCGACCTGCAGGAAACCGGCTTTCGCAACTGCGCGCTGCCGGGCACCGTGTTCTATGCGGCCAATCTCTCGCGCACGCGCTGGCAGCGCTGCCGCGCCGGTCACGCCGATTTCGAATCCGCCGACCTGGTCGACGCCCGATTCGATGCCTCGGATCTGAACAACACAGGCTGGCGGCGCGCCAAGCTGGCCTCGTGCAGCTTCCGCAGCTGCAAGCTCACCGGCGCCGCCTTCGAGGAGGTGAGCTATCTCGGCCTGGCTTTCGAGGACTGCCTGCTGATCGGCGCCGACTTGCGCCGCATGTCGTTCCGCAAGATGACGCTCGCCGGGCTCGATTTCGCCGACGCCGATTTGTCAGGCTGCGATTTTCGCGAGGCCGTGTTCGAAGGCGGCAGCCTGCGCGACGCCCATATGAAGGACACGCGCTTCGACGGCGCCGACCTGCGCGAGGCCGATCTTGGCGGACTGAAGCTGATCAATGCGAAGCTGTTCGCAGGCGCGACGATCTCGCCGCGCCAGGCGGCCGAAATCGTGCGCGCGATGGGCCTGAATGTGGCCTAGTGTGTGACGGAGGCGGCGGGCGCCAGTCCCGCGAAGGCCTCCGGCTCGCCCTTGAACCAGCGGACTAAACGCGCGAGGAAGGGCTTCAGCTCCGACCCACCCGGCGTTCCCAGGCCGTGATTGGCTCCTGCGAATTCGAAGAAGCGGAAGTCGGCCTGCGGACGCGCGGCGAAGTAATCCCGCAGCAGGCGCCCCGATTCGATCGGCACACTGTCGTCCTTTTCTCCCATCGCCACCACGATCGGGATGTTCAGTTTTGCGTACGAGGCCAGCGGGTCGTAGGACAGGCGCGCACCCCAGAACGCATGGCTGTGGCCGAAAAAATGCTTGTCGAGCGCCGTGGGATGCCTGGCGATGTCCGCCAATATCTCCTCGTTGACGAGCTGGGCATACGGCTGCACGCCGCGCGCGGCGAACAGCAGGAACTCGTCGCGCTGCCGCATGCCGCCAGCGCCGATCACCGCCAGCCATCCGATCTTGCGGCTCGCAGCGGCCACCTGGGGCGCAACGGCGCCGCCGTCCGAAAAGCCGAGCAGGGCGATCGAACGCGCGCCGGCGGCTTTCAGGCGCGGCTCCCGCTCGAGAAACTGGACGATGTCGGCCACCCGCTTGTCGAGGCGGTCGGCACCTTCGAACGCGGCGGAGCAGCGCTGCGGCTGGGCCGGGGCATCCGGCGCGACATGGGGTTTTTCCAGGAAATACAGATCGAGCTTGCCGCCATAGGCCTCGAAAAAGCTTGGCAGGCGCGTGCTGAACTTGCCGCAGCCGGAGCCGTCGATCAAAACGATGAGGGGGCCGTCGTTCGCGGCGGCGCCGTCGTGCAGGTGGAAATAGCGGCGGCGTTCGCCGTCGATGTCGATGCTGCCCTCGTCGAGCACGCGTGCCGCGAAGGCCGGCTGCACCAACGCGGCGAGGATGAGAAGGGCGGTGGACAACCTGGATAGAAGGCGCATGGACGGGCAGGGCTGTTGTGTTACCCGCCATGGTAACTGCCGCTGCCGCCTTATGAAATATTCATTTCCTTACTTGTAAGCAAATGCCAGGAATGTAAGCGATTGTTAAGTTCGTCAACAGGATGGTTTCGCGCGCCGTTGATGGTTCAGTGACATGCAGAATGTGCACTAAAGACAACCACTGAGACACCAAACCGAGGAGCTGCACCATGAAGAAAATCACCGCCACCCTGATCGCCGGCCTGTTCGCTACCGCTGCCTTCGCACAAACTTCGGCGACGCCAGCCACCCCTGCCACCCCTGCCACCCCGGCGACCCCTGCCGCGCAGGCGGATGCAAAAACCGGCGTCCTGGTGGATAACAAGGATCTGAAAGCCGGCGCAACCGCTGACGGCAAGGTCGTCCGCGAAGCCACCAAGGCCGACACCAAGGCAGCGAAAGCCGCCGCCAAGGACGTCAAGGCCGCAGCGAAAACCGATGCCAAAGCCGACGGCAAGGATGCCACGGGCGCCGTCAAGTCGGACGTCAAGGCCTCTACCGACAACCACGGCGCGCACGTCTCGACGACCGCGACCACCAAATAATCACGCAAGTAACTGTTTCGGAAGCCCGTGCACCGCGCGGGCTTTTTTCATTGGGCGAGCAGGGCTTCGATGTCGCTCGCGATGGCTTCGGGCTTGGTCTGCGGCGCGTAGCGTTTTACGACCTGCCCGTCGCGCCCGACCAGGAATTTGGTGAAGTTCCACTTGATGCGCTGGGTGCCGAGCAGGCCGGGCGCCTCGCGTTTCAAATGCTGGAACAGCGGATGGGCGCTCTCTCCGTTGACCTCGATCTTGGCGAAGAGCGGAAAGCTGACGCCGTAGTTCTTTTCGCAAAAGGCGCCGATCTCGGCCTCGCTGCCGGACTCCTGCTGGCCGAACTGGTTGCAGGGGAAGCCGAGCACTTCCACGCCGCGCTCGCGGAACTGGCCGTACACCGCTTCCAGCCCCTTGTATTGCGGCGTGAAGCCGCAGGCGCTGGCCGTGTTGACGATCAGGAGTACCTTGCCGCGGTAGCGCGACAGGTCGATGGGAGCGCCGTCGAGGGCGGTGGCGGAGAAGTCGAATACGTTCATGGGGCCGATGATACCAAAAGAGCAACGGGCATCTCAATGAACAAATCCTTGTGCCACATCAAACGTGATCCTTGACGCGGGCAAGCTGCCGCAAAAACGACATAAGCTGGATCGGTGATGGCCGTCCGTCCGGACGGCTGCGCGTCATCTGTCACGGCGTCAATTCGCACAGCGGCCAGTATGGCTGGACGGCGGGCCAGCTGACGGCTAAAGGCTGCGCCGTGTATGCCCTTGATCTGCGCCGACGAGCGCCTGGAGAAGGAATTCCAGCTCATTACGCTGCCGGTCTTCGTCATGCACGGCACGGTCGACCGCGACAGTACCGGCCGGCAGCCAGTTCTTCTACGACACCGTCGGCTCGCGCGACAAGACCCTGAAACTCTACGAAGGGCATTACCACGACCTGTTCAACGACTACGGCAAGGACGAGGTGATGGCCGATACGACGGCCTGGATCAACCGCCACCTGCCCGCGGCCGGGATGGCGCCACGGGCATAAGCGCGGCTCAGATCAGCCCAAGGTGCTCGGTGCCGCTCGAGAAATCGCGGTCCTTCGCGTTCTTGCTGTTGAGTTTGATGTTCAGGCGCAGGTCGTTGACCGAGTCGGCATTGCGCAGCGCGTCCTCGTAGCTGATCGCATTGCGCTCGTACAGGTCGAACAGGGCCTGGTCGAAGGTCTGCATGCCGAGTTCGCGCGACTTCTTCATGATCTCCTTGATCTCGTGGACTTCGCCCTTGAAGATCAGGTCGGAAATGAGCGGCGAGTTGAGCATGATCTCCATCGCCACCACGCGGCCCTTGTCTTCCTTTTTCGGGATCAGGCGCTGCGAAATCAGGCCGCGCAGGTTCAGCGACAGATCCATCAGCAGCTGCTGGCGGCGCTCCTCGGGGAAGAAGTTGATGATGCGGTCGAGCGCCTGGTTGGCGCTGTTCGCGTGCAGCGTGGCCAGGCACAGGTGGCCGGTCTCGGCGAAGGCGATCGCGTGTTCCATCGTTTCGCGGTCGCGGATCTCGCCGATCTGGATCACGTCCGGCGCCTGGCGCAGCGAGTTCTTGAGGGCCGCCTCGAAGCTGTCGGTATCGACCCCCACTTCGCGCTGCGTGATCACGCAGTTGCGGTGCGGGTGGACGAATTCGACGGGATCCTCGATCGTGATGATGTGCCCGTAGCTGTTCTCGTTGCGGTAGCCGACCATGGCCGCCAGCGTGGTCGACTTACCGGAGCCGGTGGCGCCGACCATGATCACCAGGCCACGCTTGGACATGACCACGTCCTTCAGCACGTTCGGCAGCGCCAGGTCTTCGAACTTCGGGATCTGCGTCGTGATCGTGCGCAGCACCATGCCGACGCTGCTCATCTGGACAAAAGCCGAGACGCGGAAGCGTCCCAGGTCGCCCGGGCTGATCGCGAAGTTCGCTTCGCGCGTGGTCTCGAAGCCGGCGGTCTGCTTGTCGTTCATGATCGAACGCGCCAGGTCGGCCGTGTGCGCGGCGGTGAGCGGCTGGCTCGACACCGGCGTCATGCGGCCGTCGATCTTGATCGCCGGCGGGAAGCCGGCCGTAATGAAGAGATCCGAGCCGCCCTTGCTGACCATCAGGCGCAGCAGGTCGAACATGAATTTGGAGGCCTGGTCGCGTTCCATGTCCTGTCCTTAACCCGGGAAGTTTTCGGGAATTTTCGCCGCCGAACGAGCGGCCGCACTCGAAATGACGTTGCGGCGGACGAGATCCGTCAGGTTCTGATCCAGCGTCTGCATGCCGACATTGCTGCCGGTCTGGATCGCCGAATACATCTGCGCGATCTTCGCTTCGCGGATCAGGTTGCGGATTGCCGGGGTGCCGAGCATGATCTCGTGCGCGGCCACGCGGCCCGAACCATCCTTTGTCTTCAAGAGCGTCTGCGAGATGACGGCCTGCAGCGACTCGGACAGCATCGCGCGCACCATCTCCTTTTCTTCGGCCGGGAACACGTCGACGATACGGTCGATGGTCTTCGCCGCCGACGAGGTATGCAGGGTGCCGAACACGAGGTGACCGGTTTCGGCGGCGGAGAGGGCGAGACGGATGGTCTCGAGGTCGCGCAGTTCGCCGACCAGGATCGCGTCCGGGTCTTCGCGCAGCGCCGAACGCAGCGAATTACTGAAGGAGAGCGTATGCGGGCCGACTTCGCGCTGGTTGATCAGGCATTTCTTCGAGTCGTGCACGAATTCGATCGGGTCTTCGATCGTCAGGATGTGGCCGTACTCGCTCTCGTTGAGGTGATTGATCATCGCCGCCAGCGTGGTCGACTTGCCGGAGCCGGTCGGGCCGGTCACCAGCACCAGGCCGCGCGGTTTCAGGGCCAGTTCGCCGAAGATCTTCGGGGCGTTCAGTTCTTCCAGCGACAGGATCTTCGAGGGAATCGTGCGCAGCACGGCCGCGGCGCCGCGCTCCTGGTTGAAGGCGTTGACGCGGAAACGGGCGAGACCGGGAATCGCGAACGAGAAGTCGCATTCGAGCATCTCTTCGTACTGCTTGCGCTGGCCGTCGTTCATGATGTCATAGATCATGGCGTGCACGTCCTTGTGCTCGAGCGGCGGCAGGTTAATCCGGCGCACGTCGCCATGCACGCGGATCATCGGCGGCAGGCCGGCCGAGAGGTGCAGGTCGGAGGCTTTGTTCTTTACCGAGAAGGCGAGTAATTCCGAGATGTCCATCTATAATCCTTAAGCCGTGAAAGAGAAGCGCCGGCATGCATTGCGCATCACTCGAATATTTCCCATAGAAAACGATTATGTCCACAATCGCCGCCAACTTGCAAGCTGTCGAAGCGACAATCGCCGCCGCCGCGCAGGCCGCGAACCGGCCTGTTTCGAGCGTGCGTTTGCTGGCCGTGTCGAAGACCTTCCCGATGGAAGACGTGCTCGAAGCGATGGCCGCCGGGCAGCGCGCCTTCGGTGAAAACTACCTGCAGGAAGGCGTCGAAAAGATCGCCGCCGTGGCGCGCGCGCAACCGGATACTGCAGTCGAATGGCATTTCATCGGCCCGATCCAGAGCAACAAGACACGCCCCATCGCCGCTAACTTCGCCTGGGTGCACACGGTCGAACGCCTGAAGATCGCCCAGCGCCTGTCCGAACAGCGCCCGCCGGAAATGGGCCCCCTGAACATCTGCCTGCAGGTGAACATCAGCGGCGAAGCCACCAAGAGCGGCGCCACCCCAAGCGAACTGCCCGAGCTGGCGCGCCAGGTGGCGGCGCTGCCGAACCTGGCCCTGCGCGGCCTGATGGCGATTCCCGAAGCGCAAACCGATCCGGCGCTGCAGCGCGCGGCGTTTGCGAAGCTGCGCACGCTGGCCGACAGCCTGCGCGCGGCCGGCCTGCCGATCGATACCCTGTCGATGGGCATGTCGGGCGACATGGCGGCCGCGATCCTCGAAGGCGCGACCATCGTGCGCGTCGGCAGCGCCATTTTCGGCGCCCGCAACTACGACTAGACGACGATAAGGACAACATGAAGATCGCATTCATCGGCGGCGGCAATATGGCCACCGCCCTCATCGCAGGCCTGGTCAAGGATGGCGGCGCCAGCGTGCAGGTACACGTGGTCGATCCGAACCCGGATGCGCTGGAGCGCATGGTGACGCAGTACGGCGCCAGCACGTCCACCGTCATCGATGCGGCCGTGGCCGAGGTCGACGTGATCGTGCTGGCGGTGAAGCCGCAGCAGATGCGCGAGGTGGCAACCACCTTGGCGACCGCGCTGGCGCCGCACCTGGCCGCCGGCCCGCTGGTGCTGTCGATCGCGGCCGGCATCCGCGGCGCGGATCTTTCGCGCTGGCTGGGCGGCTACGGCGCCATTGTGCGCACCATGCCGAACACGCCGGCCCTGATCGGCATGGGCATCACCGGGATGGTGGCATTGGAGGGCGTGAGCGAGAGCCAGCGCGCCGCGGCCGACAATGTGCTGCGCGCGGTTGGGCAGACCGTGTGGCTGATTGATGAGGCGCTGATCGATCCGGTGACGGCGGTGTCGGGCAGCGGGCCCGCTTACGTGTTCTATTTTCTCGAAGCGATGCAGGCCGCGGCGGTGGAGATGGGGCTCAGTGAAGAGCAGGGCAAGCAGCTGGCGCTAGCCACCTTTGCCGGGGCGACGGAGCTGGCGGCGCAGTCGGGCGATTCGCTTGCCGTATTACGCCAGCGCGTGACTTCGAAGGGTGGGACGACGCATGCGGCGATCAGCAGCATGGAAACGGCTGGTGTGAAGGCGGCGATCGGAGAAGCCATGAAAGCGGCCGCAGCGCGCGGGCGCGCGTTGGGGGATGAGTTAGGGGCCGATTAGGGTGTGCGTGTCCGAGCGATGCGCAGTAAGCGCGTGGGCACGGGGCGCCCACCCTACCGTAGGGTGGGCGCCCCGTGCCCACGCGGTACGAACGTCAATCCAGGCCGGCGACGGAAAACAATCGCCCGCCACCCATCCGCAGTCCGCTACTCCAGATGCCCCTGCAAGCGCGCCCGCACGATTGGCAGCACACGCTGCACCGCCGGCATCATCCGCTGTACCAGCGGCAGCGCGCGCTGCCCGAGCTGCCAGAGCGAAGCCCCCGCCGCGAGCACGGCCAGCACCGGCTTAGGACGCGCGATCAGCACGCCCAGCGCGACGCCGGCGCCGGCCAGCACCGACTTGCGGTGTTCACGTAAAAAATCCGCCGCGCCGTTGACGCGTTCGACCGGCGCCTTCAGCAGATTCAGCTGATCGGCCATGTCGCCGCGCTGGCGCGCGCATTCAGCGACCAGGTGGGCGCGCCGCACCGCCAGCGGTGTCTTTTCACTGTTCATGCTGCGCTCCCGTGCCCTTGATGAAGGCGATGTCCTTGCCCAGTTCGGCGCGCGTGGCGGCCAGCATCGGGGCGCGGGCGGCGAAGCCGGCGCGTACCTTCGCCAGGATGGCCGCGGCGGCAAGCAGCAACACGCCGGCCATGGCGCCGATGGCGGTCAAGCGGTGCTCGTCCCAGAACAACACGATGACGAACAGGGCGGCCAGCATGAAGGCGAAGGCGCCGAGGAAGGCCGCCAGCAGCGTCCAGGCGGCGTAGCCCAGGATCGCCTGCGTTTCCTCGCGCGCCTCGACGGCTGCCAGTTCCAGGCGCGTGCGCGCCATGGAGACCAGGTTGGTGCCGATGCGGCCGATTGTCTCGGTGATGACCATTCGCGCCGCGATCAG
The DNA here is from genome assembly GCF_001424165.1 of Massilia sp. Leaf139. Classification (GTDB taxonomy): domain Bacteria; phylum Pseudomonadota; class Gammaproteobacteria; order Burkholderiales; family Burkholderiaceae_D; genus Telluria. The sequence continues at coordinate 365,350 of NZ_LMOJ01000012.1, read as the reverse complement.
CGACGGTTGATCAGCATGCCCAGCACGACGCCGACGGCGGCGCCGATGCCAACCGCCTTCCAGGGATTGTCCTTGACATAGGTGTCGGTGGCTTTCGCGGCCGCTTTCGACTTCTCGATGACTTCCAGGTTCGCCAGACCCTCTTTGGCGCCGGCGATGGCGCCTTCGAACTTGGCCTTCGCCTTGGTCAGCTCTTCGCCGGTCAGCGAGCTGCCGTGGCGCAGCCAGGCTTCGGCGTCCTGGATGACGGTTTTCAGGTCGGCCAGCAGCTGGTCACGGGCGCCGGTCTGGGTCGGGATTTTTTCCATCATGGGGAGTCCTCTTCATGTAAGTGTGAGATGCGACCGCGTCCATGCAAGGAACACTGCATGACGGGTCGTGCATTTCGGACAATATTATCCTAATGCATAGTCTAACGCGACACCGGCAAAAAGTGCCGCACCCAACCAATTGTTGTGGCGGAAGGCGGCGAAGCAGCGCATCCGGTCGCGTTCGCGGATCAGGGTGTAGTGGTAGAGGGCGATGCCGGCGGCCACCGCCACGCCGCCCACGAACCACCAGCGCAGGCCCAGCATCCAGCCGCAGACCAGGTCGATGCCGAGGGCCACGCCGTAGCACAGCATGACCGCGGCGACGTCGAAGCGGCCGAAGGTGATGGCCGAAGTGCGGATGCCGATTTTCAGGTCGTCGTCGCGGTCGACCATCGCGTATTCGGTGTCGTAGGCCACGGCCCAGAACACGTTCGCCACCAGCAGCCACCAGGCCACGGAAGGCACGGTGTCCTGGACGGCGGCAAAGGCCATCGGAATGCCGAAGCCGAAGGCGATGCCCAGATAGGCCTGGGGAATGGCGAAGAAGCGCTTGAAATAGGGATAGGTGCCGGCCACGATCACGGCCAGCACCGACAGCTGCTTGGTGAGCGTGTTGAGCGGCAGGATCAGCAGGAAGGAGACGATGGCCAGCACCGCCGCCACCATCAGCGCTTCCCAGCCCTTGATCCGGCCGCTCGTCAGGGGCCGGTCGACGGTGCGCTTGACGTGCTTGTCGAAGTCGCGGTCGGCATAGTCGTTGATGGCGCAGCCGGCCGAGCGCATCAGCGCGGTGCCGAGCACGAAGATGAGGACGATGACGGGATCGGGCTCCCCGCCGGACGCCATCCACAACGCCCACAGGGTCGGCCACAACAGAAGGAGGATGCCGATCGGCTTGTCAGCGCGGATCAGCCGGAAATAGAGCGCCAGCTTGGTCATGGTTCGCTTCTTGTCGCGCAAGAATTATTGTGTGCAAGACAGCGATTTTACCGGGTTTGCGTAGGGTGGACGGGTTCTCCCGTCCACGCGTTCAACCGGCGGATGCGAATCGATTCGTGACCGTCAATGCGAACGTGCGTTGCACGCGTGGACGGCGGAACCGTCCACGCACCATCACGCGGCCTTGTCGAGCGCGAGCATGTCGACGCCCGGCAAATCGCACTGCGCCACTGCATTGCACACCGCCTCGATCGCCGCGCGCCGCGTAAAACTCTTGCGCCAGACGATCACCACGCGGCGCGAGGGCGACGGGTTGGTGAAGGGGACGAAGGAGAGCATGCCGTTCGGGTCCTCCATGTCGCGCACCGAAGCGCGCGGCAAGACTGTCAGGCCGATGCCGCTGGCCACCATATGGCGGATCGTTTCCAGCGACGAGCCTTCGAAGGTGCGTTGCATGCCGTTGCCTGGCGAGGAAAAACGCGCCATTTCCGGGCAGACTTCCAGCACCTGGTCGCGGAAGCAGTGGCCGCTGCCCAGCAGCAGCATGGTTTCCGCCTTCAGATCGTCGGCCGGGATTTCGCGGCGCTTCGACCAGGGATGGGTACGCGGGGTGGCGACGACGAAGGGTTCGTCGTACAGGGTCTGCATCAGCATGCCGTGGTCGGGCAGCGGCAGCGCCATGATGGCGGCGTCGAGCTCGCCCTGGCGCAGCAATTCCAGCAGCTTGACCGTGAAATTTTCCTGCAACACGAGCGGCATCTGCGGCACGTTGTCGATCAGGTTTTTCACCAGGGGCGGCAGCAGATACGGCCCGATCGTGTAGATCACGCCCAGGCGCAGCGGGCCGGCCAGCGGATCCTTGTTCTGTTTCGCCAGTTCCTTGATCGCGGCGGTCTGTTCCAGCACCCGTTCGGCCTGGGCCACGATCTGGGCGCCGACCGGCGTGACCGAGACTTCCGAGCCGCCGCGTTCGAACAGGGTGACGCCGAGCTCGTCTTCGAGCTTCTTGATGGCGACCGACAGGGTGGGCTGGGCGACGAAGCAGGATTCGGCGGCGTGGCCGAAGTGTTTGGCACGCGCGACGGCGACGATGTATTTCAGCTCGGTGAGTGTCATAGGAAAATGGTCAGTCGAATTGCACTGATGCAATAATAAAGCTGCCATGGCCCGGCATGGCTGGCCGAGAAATAGTATTTACCCGAGAATCTTAGTCGATATAATTGCCCGGCGGGCGATATCGGCAGTGAATAATTGTCCGGCAACCGCACCAAGACACTCGAAAGGCACGCATGTCCACCACGTTTGGCCCGGCCGAAGCGCTGGCCTATATCCAGAAGCTGCTCACCGTGATGCACCAGCAGGGCGGCTCGGATCTGTTCATTTCCGCCGATTTCCCTCCCAGCATGAAGCACCAGGGCGCCATGAAACCGATGAGCCAGCAGCGCCTGACGGGCGAAGTCACGCGCGCGCTCGCCCTGTCGCTGATGAATGAGCGCCAGCGCGCCGAGTTCGAAGCGCAGATGGAATGCAATTTCGCGATCTCGCTGCCGAACGTGTGCCGCTTCCGCGTGAACGTCTTCGTGCAGCAGCAGAGCGTGAGCATGGTGGTGCGCACGATCGCGTCCGAAATCCCGAACTTCGAAAAGCTCGAGTTGCCTGAGGTGCTGAAGGAGGTCGTCATGACCAAGCGCGGCCTGGTGCTGGTGGTCGGCGGCACCGGCTCCGGCAAGTCCACCACGCTGGCGGCGATGATCGACTACCGCAACAGCCATTCGGCCGGCCACATCATCACGGTGGAAGACCCGGTCGAATACGTCCACAAGAACAAGAACTGCCTGGTCACGCACAGGGAGGTCGGCGTCGACACCCATTCCTGGCACAACGCCCTGAAAAACACGCTGCGCCAGGCGCCGGACGTGATCCTGATCGGCGAGATCCGCGACACCGAGACGATGGAACACGCCATCGCCTTCGCCGAGACCGGCCACCTGTGCCTGGGCACCCTGCACGCGAACAACGCGAACCAGACGATGGATCGCATCATCAACTTCTTCCCGGAAGAGCGCCGCAGCCAGCTGCTGATGGATCTATCGGCCAATCTGCGCGCCATCGTCTCGCAGCGCCTGGTGCGCACCGAGGACGGCAAGGGCCGCAAGGCCGCCATCGAAATCCTGCTGAATACCCCGACCATCGGCGAGATGATCCTGAAAGGGAACTTCCACAGCATCAAGGAGATCATGCACAAGTCGCGCGAGCTGGGCATGTGCACCTTCGACCAGGCGCTGTACGAGCTCTATAACAACGGCCACATCAGCTACGACGAGGCGATCCGCAACGCCGACTCGGCCAACGGCCTGCGCCTGCAGATCAAGCTCTCGGGCGAGCGGCGCGAAGCAGACGAGGGCGGCGGCAAGGCCTCGCCGCTGTCGATGATGCTGGAAGAAGAACCGCAAGACCCCACTCCACAATAAAACCATGCCGAATTTCGAAACCAAGATCTGCTCGCGCGCCGAGCTCAAGGCGCGCGTCGCCGCCCTCCCGAAACCCGTGGTACTGACCAACGGCGTGTTCGACATCCTGCACCGCGGCCACGTCACCTATCTGGCGCAGGCGCGCGAACTGGGCGCCTCGCTGGTGGTCGCCGCGAACACCGACGCCTCGGTAAAGCGCCTGGGCAAGGGCGACGACCGCCCCCTGAACACCCTGACCGACCGCATGGCCGTTCTGGCCGCGCTGGAATCGGTGAGCCTGGTGGTCGAGTTCGATGAAGACACGGCGCTGGAAACCGTGCTCGAAGCGCGTCCCGAGATCTACGCCAAAGGCGGAGATTATGCCATGAGCGCGATTCCCGAAGGACAGGCCGTGCTGGCCTACGGCGGCCAGGCGGTCGCCATCGACTTCGAGCACGACCGCTCGACGACCAAGCTGCTGACGAAAGTACGTGCCGGCTGAGGCGCCGGGCGCTGGCAGGGCATGCAGAAAACTCTGGGCTTCCTGCTGGTGCTGGTACTCGTCCTTTACCTGGGCGCCTGCCTCGCCCTGTTCCTCGTCCAGCGCTCGCTGATCTACTTCCCGCCGGCCCAGGCCGCGATCGCGGCGCCCAAAGTCTCGACCCTGAGCGTGCCGGACGCCATGGTCAAAGTGTCTGAACGTCCCCATCCGGGGAGGCAGGCGCTGATCTACCTCGGCGGCAACGGCGAGGACGTCAGCATGAGCCTGCCCCAGCTCGACGCGGCTTTTCCGGAGCACGCGCTGTACCTGCTGCACTACCGCGGCTACACGGGCAGCACGGGCAAACCGAGCGAGGCGGCGCTGGTGGCGGACGCCTTGTCCCTGTTCGACCGCGTCGCCGCCGGGCATCTGGAAATAGTGCTGGTCGGGCGCAGCCTCGGCACCGGCATCGCGCTGCAGGTGGCGAGCCGGCGACCGGCGCAGAAGCTGGTGCTGGTCACGCCCTACGACAGCCTGGCGGCGCTGGCCGCCGGCCAGTTCCCGTTGTTCCCGGTGCGCTGGCTGCTGCGCGACCGCTACGAATCCCTGCGCCATGCACCGCAGGTAAAGGCGCCGACGCTCGTCATCCGGGCCCAGCACGACGAAGTCATTCCCGCGGCGAGCACGGCGCGGCTGTTGGCCTCGTTCGCTGACGGCGTCGCTGCCGAGGTCGTGATCGCCGGGGCCGGCCACAACACGATTTCGGAGAGCCCCGGCTACCTGCAGGCGTTGGCGTGGGCACGACAGTAGGCGTTATGCACCGCATTCATAATCCAGAGCCGGATTACTTATTTCATGCATAACGCATCAGCCCGACAGTTGTTGCCCGCCCACGCATTCGTTCAAGAGACTATTTCCTAACGGAATGAACTGATAAACTCCTCTGATTCACGCCCAATCAAAAGATGTGTTGATTTAAATTAAACACACAGTGGGCAGGCGCCACAACCAGGCGTCGTATGTCCACATAAAACAATCAGGGGAAAGCATGTCCAACCGCCAGGTTCGGTCGAACCATTTGTCGTTGGCGGTTGCCGTCGCGGGATTCGCCTGGAGCGCCGCCGCGCCGGCGCAGGAAGCAGACGCCGCCGGCCAGCTCCAGGAAGTCGTCGTCACCGCCCAGCGCACCAGCAGTGCCGAATCGAAGACGCCGGTCTCGGTGGCCGTCGTCGACGGCGCCGCGCTGGCCGCCGCCGGACTCGAACGCCCGTCGGACATCGGCGCGCGCCTGCCCGGCATCGCGCTTGGCGGCGCGGCCGACGGCCTGAGGATCACGATCCGCGGCGTCTCGAATGCCGACGCCACCGACAAGGGCGAGGGATCAAGCGCCTTCATGCTCGACGGCGTGTACATCGCGCGCCCGCACGGCCAGAACCTGGACTTCCTCGACGTCGAACGCATCGAAGTGCTGCGCGGCCCGCAGGGCACGCTCTACGGACGCAACACGACGGCCGGCGTCGTCAACGTGATTTCGCGGGCGCCGACGGCGCGCTTCGAGGGCGAAGCCGGCGCCGAGATGGGCAAGCACGGCAGCCGCAAGCTCGACGCCATGCTCAACGTGCCGGTGAACGAGGCCCTGGCCCTGCGCGCCGCCGTCTCGGCCAGCGGCCGCGACAGCCTGCTGCGCAACGAACAGGGCACGCCGCATACGCTCGGCCTGGATCGCGACAACCGCTCGGCGCGCCTGTCGGCCAGGCTGGCGCTGGGCTCGGCCAAGGCGCTGCTGCGCTTCGACCGCAGCGTCCAGCGCGACAACAACGACGTCATCGTCCCCGACACGAATTTCTATCGCGGCATCGAGACCGGTACCCCGGCCCCGTTCGACGCCGGCACGAGCGCGCGCCTGACCAACGGCTTCATTGCGCCCAACGGCGTGCCGGAGCAGGGCCACAGCCGCCGCGCCAGCACCGGGCTCGGTCTCGATCTGGCCTGGGATCTGGGCCCGGCCACGCTGCACTATCTGGGTTCGCGCCGCCGCTTCGACCACGATTTCCTGGTCAACTACTATTACCGCATCATGCCGGGCTTCGCGCTGGGCGTGCGCCAGGACTTCGACGGCGCCTACACCCAGGACTCGCACGAGCTGCGCCTGGCGACCAAGGGCAGCGGCCCGGTCTCGGGCCAGGCCGGCGTCTACTGGTTCCGCGAGGAGATGGAACAGCTGGCGGTCTTCCGCGACCTCGAGCCGATCGGGCTGCCGCCGTATTACGTGTTCCCCTTGAACCCGGCCGTCTCCAGCAGCCGCGCCGTCTTCGGCCAGCTGACCTGGCGCGCTGTCGACCACCTGCGCCTGACCGTGGGCGCGCGCCGCACCGAGGACCGCAAGTCGCGCTACGGCGCCACCAACCTGCAGGGGGAAGCCGTCTTCAATCCCGCCACCGACCTGACGCTGCCGAACGCAGCGACGCTGGCGACCAGCAAGACCACCTGGCGCCTCGGCGCCGAGTTCGATCTCGCGCCGTCGACCCTGCTGTATGCCACCGTCTCGACCGGCTACAAGGCGGGCGGCTTCAACGACGGCTGCCTGGCCGGCACCAGCGCACTCGGCGTCGCCTGCCCGGACATGCTGGCCGTGCCCGAGTCGACCCTGGTCTACCGTCCCGAAACCCTGACCGCCCACGAAGTCGGCCTGAAAAGCCGCTTCTGGCACAACCGCGCCAGTTTGAACCTCAGCGCCTTCCGCTACGCCTACGACAATTTGCAGCTGTCGGGCGTGGCCATCATGCAGGGCGTGCCGCGCTTCTTCACCAGCAATGCCGGCGCCGCCAGCGTCAAGGGGCTGGAGATCGAAGCGGCCTTCAAGCCGACGACGAACGGGCGCCTGGACGCCACGCTGGCCCTGCTTGACGCGCACTACCTGGCCTACAGCCCGGACGGCGTGCATTCCTGGGCCGGCTACCAGCTCGATCGCGCGCCGCGTACCGTGCTCACCCTCGGCTACGAGCATGGCTTCATCCTGCGCGACGGCCGCCTGAGCGCCGGCGCCTTTACGCGCATCGGCAGCGACTGGACGCTCGGCGTGCCGAACCAGCTGCTGCGCTACCGCATCCCGGGACGCAGCGAGACGGAATTGAAACTCGGCTACCAGCCATCGAACTCGCCCTGGAGCGTGCTGCTGCGCGTGAAAAACCTGGAGAACAAGGTCGAGCCGGTGAACATCGACAGCTTCGGCATGACCGTGCCGAGCGAGCCGCGCGCGCTGGCGCTGCGCGTCGATTACCGGTTCTGAGGGCGGGGACATCAGCGACATGCGCGAGCTTTCTAAAGACATCATCGATCCCGCCGCCGCCGATCCGCGCCTGCGCGCCGATCCGCTGGCCGACCTGGCGATCAGCCGCATCCTGGGCGCGTGGCGCGACGGCACACCGTCCGTGACGCGCTGGGAAGCGGTCGCCCTCGTCGAACGTGCGCTGGCGGGCTGGGACAGCAACGGCGCCTTGGCAAGCTGGCGTGCCGATGCGGCGACGCCGGCGCCGATCGCCGCGGCGCTGGAAGACTACGTGCGCGCAGCGCGCCAATTGCCGGCCTGGCTGGACGCCGGCAAGATCGGCTGCGCCGAAGGCGTGTTCGCGGAGGCGGGCATGCTCGCGCCCACGCTGCTGGCCTGCGCCATCCTGCCGGAACTGGATGCGGCGGTCGATCCGCTGGCGCAGCCGGCCGACGAACGCCTGCGTGCGGCCGCAAGCCTGCTGTTCGCGGCGCTGCTGCCGGGCGGCCTGCTGGAACCCGGCGGCGCCGGCCTGGCGCAGCTGCTGCGGCTGCGCCTCACGCATGCGCTGATCCGCCACCTGGTCGTGCGCGGCAACCCGGCCGAGGCCCTGGCGCACGGCGCCGCGGTGCCGGCCCTGCGCCCCGAGGGTGACGAGCGCTACCGCACTTTGTTCGCGCGCGGCTGGGACGTGCGCGCCAACGGCCTACCGCGCAACCAGGAAGAGCTGGCCTACTGGCTGCTGACCTGGCAGCACGTCTTCCCGCACGGCCTGCGCCGCCTCGGCGCTCCTCTCGCCAGGCAGGAAGCGGGCGCCTGGCTGCATGCCTGGAACGTGATCGGCTACCTGCTCGGCATCGAAGAGGCCTTGCTGACGGCATCGGCCAAGGAAGCGGCGGCGAGCTTCGCGCGCATGCAACAGGTGGCGCGTGCCGGCGCCGAGGCCCGCTATGCGGGGCCCGCGCGCAAGGGCACGGCGCCCGCCTTCGGAAAAGCGATCGACCCGCGTCCGGCGATGGGCGCGGCCCTGGAGCGCATGCTGCAGGACGAGCGCGGCTCGGCTGCCTTCCCGCTGCTGCTGGCGCGGCGCCTGTGCACGCCCGCGAGCCTGCGCGCCCTGGGCCTGGACGGCCGCCCGCCGCTGCGTGCGCGCCTGCTGTTCGCGTTGGCGCGCGCTGCCGACACGGTGACAAGGCCGCTCTCGCGCCGCTGGTCGCTCCTGCGTCTGGGCGCACGCGTCCTCGGCCATCGGCTAGCGCAGCGCTTCCTTGCCGACCCGGCCCGGCCGCTCGATCTGCCGGAGGCGCAGCGGCGCCAGCTCGACGACACCGTGAACGACTGGGAGCGCGATGCCCAGGCGCCGCGCTGGCTGCACGCCATCGAACGGCGCTGGAGAATGCGGCGCTCCGGACGCGGCGGTGAGGCGCGCGCATGATGCTATCGCTCCGCTCCGGCTTATGTGCAAGCGCGCGCGCGGCCTGCCTCCTGGCCGTGCTGGCGCTGCTGCTCGTCTGGATGCCGCGTGCCGGAGCGGCCGGAGCGGATGGAGCGGCGCCGCTGCTGCTCGACGAGCGCAGCGGCAGCATCGAGGCCTGGCCTGTACTCACCATGCTGGCCGACCCCGGCGGCAAACTCGACATCGGCGGCAAACTCGACATCGGCGCCGTGCTGGCGGCGCCCGGGCGCTTCGCGGCGCCGGCATCCGGCCACGCGACGCTCGGCGTGCGCAGCGAGCCGGTCTGGCTGCGCATCCCGGTCAGTGTTCCGGCCGACAGCAAGGCAACCTGGATCCTCGAGATCGACTATGCGGTGCTGAACAAGGTGGAGCTGTTCGTCGTCCAGGATGGGCGGGTGCGCCAGCATGCGCTGGCCGGCAACCTGCAGCCGGTGGCGGCGGGCGCGCAACGGGTGCGCACGCCGGCCATGCTGCTGGATCTCGCGCCGGGCGGGCGCCACGACCTCTACCTGCGCGTCGAGAACATCGGCGCCCTGGTGCTGCCGATCCGCTTCTCGCTGCCCTCCGTCTTCCATGCGCATTCCGTCGACGAGCAGATGCTGCAAGGCCTGCTGCTCGGCCTGTCCCTGTGCCTGCTGCTTTACAGCCTGGCCCAGGCCGTACACCTGCGCGAGCCGCTGTTCGCCAAGTACGCGCTGATGATCCTCGGCACCACGCTGTTCTCGGCCGAATTCTTCGGCATCGGCAGCCAGTATGTGTGGGGCGCCAACGCCTGGATGAACATCCACGCCGGCGGCCTGTTCGCGCTGATGTCCTCTTGCGGCGCCTACCTGTTCGTCGAGCAGGCGCTGGCCCGGCCCGGCCAGGATCGCGTCTTCAGCCGGCTGATGAAAATCGGCGCGGCGCTCGCGGCCCTCGCGGCTTTTGCGTTTGCGCTCGACCTGATCGGCGTCGGCCAGCTGGTGCTGGTCGTCAGCACGCTCGGCGTCCTGCCGATGCTGCTCGGCCTGCCGGGTGCTTTCCTGCGCGCGCGCCGCGGCGACGTGGTGGGCGTGTACTTCCTGCTCGGCTGGGCGCTCAGCTTCGCCGGTTCCATCGTGCTGAGCCAGATGATCGGCGGGAAGGTCGGCGCCAATTTCTGGACGATGCACGCGCTCCAGTTCACCAACGCGGTCGACATGGTGATCTTCATGCGTGTGCTGGGCCTGCGCACCGGCGCCATCCGCGACGCCATGCTGCGCGCCGAAGCAGCCACGCGCCTGAAAAGCGACTTCCTAGCCAACATGAGCCACGAGATCCGCACGCCGATGAATGCCATCATCGGCATGAGCCGCCTGGCCCTCATGGCCGACCCGGCGCCGCGCCTGCGCAATTACCTGGGCAAGATCCAGGGCGCGGGCGAGCACCTGCTCGGCATCGTCAACGACATCCTGGACGTCTCGAAGATCGAGGCCGGCCAGCTGACGCTGGAACGCGTGGAATTCGGCCTCGACGAGGTGCTGGAACACGTCGCCGATCTCACCGCCATCAAACTCGATGCGCGCCGCGTGAACCTCGCGCTGCGCGTCGCGCCCGGCGTGCCGCCGCGCCTGGTCGGCGATCCGCTGCGCCTGGGCCAGGTGCTGATCAACCTGGCCGGGAACGCGGTCAAGTTCACCGAGCGCGGCGAGATCGTCGTTGCGGTCGAGGCAGTGAAACAGACTGCGAACGGCGTCAAGCTGCGCTTCGAGGTCACCGACACCGGCATCGGCATGGACGAAGCCCAGCTGGCGCGCCTGTTCCAGTCCTTCAGCCAGGGCGACGATTCGATCACCCGCAAGTACGGCGGCACGGGCCTGGGCCTGACGATCACCAAGCAGCTGGTCGAACTGATGGGCGGCACGATCGTCGTTACCAGCACGCCGGGCGCCGGCAGCAGCTTCGCCTTTGCGGTCGAACTGGGGCAGGGCAGTGCATCCCCGATGCCGCCCGCGCCGCGCCCGAGCGCACCGAATGCGCGCGGTCTGGAGCGCCTGCGCGGCGCGCGCATCCTGCTGGTCGAGGACAACGCCAACAACCGCGAAGTGGCGCTCGACTTCCTGGCCGCCGCGCCGGTGCGGGTCGACGTCGCCCTCCATGGCGGCGAAGCCGTCGAGATGGTGCGGGACGGCGACTATGACCTGGTGCTGATGGACGTGCAGATGCGCGAGGTCGACGGCTTGACGGCGACGCGCCGCATCCGCGCCCTTGACGGCATGGGGGCGCTGCCGATCGTCGCGATGACGGCCTATGCGATGGCGGGCGACCGCGAGCGCTGCCTGGCCGCCGGCATGAACGACCACATCGCCAAGCCGATCGATCCGGACGTGCTGCTGCGCACGCTGCTGGCCTGGATCGATCCGGTGCGCCTGGCTGGCCGCGCTGCGCCGGAGGTATCGCAGCAGGCGCCGTCCACCGCGGCGGTGCTGCTGCCGGCGGTTGCCGGCATCGACTGGGAAGCGGCGCTGGTGCGCGTGAACCACGAGCATGCGCGCCTGGTGAAACTGGTGCGCGGCTTCGCGCGCGAGTACGGCGCCGCGCCGCGCGCGCTGGCCGCGGCGCTGGCGGCGGGCGACGACGCGCCGCTGCAGAAATTCACCCATAACCTGAAGTCGAGCGCGGCCTATATCGGCGCGCACGCACTGGCCGCCAGCGCGCGCCAGGTCGAAGACGCGCTGCGGGCCGGCGAACCTGCGCGGGCAGCCGCCCTGGCGCCGGCGCTAATTGCCGCGCTCGAGGCGGTGTTGGCGGGCATCGCGCCGCTGGCGAATGCCGGCGTTGATCCCGCGCCGCTGCCGGAAGCGCTGCCGGCGTTGGTCGAACGCCTGGCCGCCTACCTGGCCGCGGATGACGCCCGCGCGCGCGACACGCTGGCGCAACTGCAGGCGCTGCTGCAAGAGTCCGGGTATGCCGCGCCGCTGGCCGCGATCGCGCAGGCGGTCGACGAGCTGGAATACGAGGCCGGCCTGGCGCCGCTGAAGGCGCTGGCGCGCCAGCTCGGCCTGAACATGGAGGAAGTGGCATGACGCCCGCCGAACCACAAAAAGTCCTGATCGCCGACGACGATGCGATCAACCGCGACGTGCTGTGCGAGCTGCTGCAGCCCGAGTACACGGTGCTGCTGGCAAAGAACGGCGCCCAGGCCGTGGAACGGGCCACGCGCCACGTGCCCGACCTGATCCTGCTCGACGTGATGATGCCCGACATGAGCGGCTTCGACGTGCTGCGCCGGTTGCGCGCGGCGCCCCAGACCGAGCACATCGCGGTGATCTTCATCTCGGGCCTGAACCGGCCGGAAGACGAGGCGGCCGGCCTGAAAATGGGCGCCGCCGACTACATCACCAAGCCCTTCAACGCGACCGTGGTGCTGGCGCGCGTGGCGCTGCACCTGCAGCTGGTGCGCCAGCGCCGCCTGCTCGAACACCTGGCCCACGTCGATGGCCTGACCGAACTGGCCAACCGGCGCCGCTTCGACGAGGTCTACGACCTCGAATGGCAGCGCGCACGCCGAGGCGGGCGGCCGCTGTCGCTGGCCCTGCTCGATATCGACTCCTTCAAGCAGTTCAACGATTTATATGGCCACCCGGCCGGCGATCGCGCGCTGCGCGCCGTGGCCCGCCTGGCCAGCGCCCACATGCGCCGCCCGGCCGACCTGGCGGCGCGCTACGGCGGCGAGGAACTGGTACTGCTGATGCCGGAGACCGATGCCGACCAGGCGCTGCGCATCGCCCAGGCCCTGCGCGAAGAGATCGCCTACCTGAACATCGCCCACGCCGGTTCCGCGGCGGCTTCCTGCGTCACCGCCAGCATCGGCGGCGCGACCCTCGATCCGGCGCGCTCGGAAAGCTCGGCGGCGCTGTTCGAGGCGGCCGACGTGCAGCTGTACCGGGCCAAGCAGGGCGGGCGCAATCGGGTGATGTGGAGAAACGAGGCAGACTAGTTGCCGCACCTTGCCGCGCGGTTTGAATCTTTCGGGATGTAGGGTGGGCTCTCGAGCCCACGCGGTACGGTGCATGCAGGTTAAAGCGTAACACGCGGTCTTAAGCTTTTAATAAGCGTAAAGGTAGGCAAGCGCATGACCGCGTGGGCTCGAGAGCCCACCCTACGTACTCGTATCAGGCATTCCCGCGTTTGGCGGGCTTCGATTCAAGCCCCGCCCGCGTAGCCGTTCTGGCGCCAGGCCTCGTACACCACCACCGCCACCGTGTTCGACAGGTTCAGGCTGCGGTTGTCCGGCATCATCGGCAGACGGATGCGCTGATTCGGCGGGAAGGTCTCGCGGAAGGCGGGGGCCAGGCCGCGCGATTCGGGGCCGAAGACGAAGACGTCGCCCGGCTGGAAGGCGGCATTCGCGAAGGGCGCCGAGCCGTGCGTCGTCAGCGCGAACATGCGCGCCGGATCGGGCCGGGTATCGGCCATGAAAGCCTCCCAGTTCTTGTGCACCTTCATCGTCGCGTAATCGTGGTAATCGAGGCCGGCACGGCGCATCTTGGCGTCGTCGAGCGGAAAGCCGAGCGGCTCGATCAGGTGCAGCTGCACGCCGGTATTGGCGCACAGGCGGATGACGTTGCCGGTGTTCGGCGGGATTTCGGGTTCGACCAGTACGACGTGAAACATCAATTCTCCTTAAGGAACCCGATTAGCCTACTGCGCGTCGGATTGTTGGCCTGCGATGCTCGCTGTACCTCCGTACAGCTGCGCTTCTCGGTCAACACTCCTTCCGCTCGCTACGGCTTCTCGGGCTCCTAATTAATGTGGTGGCGTGCGTGCGAATACGAGATTCGAGACGCGCGCCGCGCCCGCCGCCTTTAGCGTGGCGGCCAGTTCGTTCAGGGTGTGCCCACTGGTCATGACGTCGTCGACGACGCCGACATGCCGTCCTTCGACCAGCGGCACCATTTCCGCTTCGATCGCGAAGGCGCCGCGGATGTTACCCGCACGTTCGCGCGGGGCCACGCCCGACTGCGCCGCCGTCTCCAACGTCCGTCTTGCCAGACGCGGCTGCAGGGCGACGCCGAGCATGGCGGCCAGCGGCCGGGCGATCTCGAGGGCCTGATTGAAGCCGCGCTCACGCAGGCGGGCCGGTCCCAGCGGCACAGGGCAGAGCAGATTGGGCAGGGGCCAGCCCGGCTGCGCCAGTACGGCGTCGCGCATGCGGGCCGCGAACCAGGGCGCCAGCGGCAGGCGCCCGCCGAATTTCAGTCCCAGCACGAGGCCGTCGAGCGGCGCCGCATAGTCGCTCGCGGCCAGCGTGGCGTCGTAGGCGGGGGCGCCGGCCAGGCAGGCGGCGCAGGTTTGCCCCGCCGTCTCGCCGGCGCCGAGCGGGTTGGCGCAGCAGGGGCAGCGCGCGCCGTCCAGCCCCGCGTAGCCGAGCGTGCAGTGCGCGCAGACCGGCTCGGCGGCCAGTTCGCCGCACAGCGCGCAAGAGCAGGGCAGCAGCGCATGCACCAGTCCACGCGCCAGGCCACGCGGCCGGCGCAGCGACAACAACCCCATGCGTTCGACCAGCGATGCGCTCATCTGCTCCCTCATCTGCTCCAGCGTCCGCAACCATGTACACTCCCGCCATTATCTCATTTGAACGCAACAGAATCATGGCTTCTCCCTCGTCCCCATCGAAAATGAGCGCACCGATTGACGCGGAGCGCGTGCGTGCGCTGTTCGCGGAACCGCAGCGCGTGGCGCCTGCCGACTTCCTGCGCCGCGAGATCGCCGCGCGCATGCACGAACGGCTCAGCCTGGTCAAAATCGTGCCCCAGCGCGTGATCGACGCCGGCTGCGGCGCCGGGCCCGACCTCGGCACCCTGCAAAAGACCTATCCGGCGGCCCAGATCGTCGGCATCGACGCCTCCCCGGCCATGCTGGAAGGCGCCAAGGCGCCGGCGGCCCCCATGCGTTCGCTCAACGGCATGCTCAGCCGTCTGATGCCGGCCAAGGCCGGCGTCGATCTTCTTTGCGGCGACTTCGGTAGCCTGCCATTCGGCCCGAACTCGGTCGACCTGGTGTGGTCGAACCTGGCGCTGCACTGGCATCCCCAACCCGACCGCGTGTTCGCCGAATGGCGCCGCGTGCTGCGCGTGGACGGACTGCTGATGTTCTCGAATTTCGGCCCCGATACCTTCAAGGAGCTGCGCACCGCTTTTGCCGCGCTCGACGAGACGCCGCATACATTACCGTTCGTGGACATGCACGACTTCGGCGACCAGCTCGTCGAAGCGGGTTTCTCGACGCCGGTGATGGATGCCGAACGCATCACGGTCACCTATGGCACGGTGGCGGCGCTGCTGGCCGACGTGCGCGCGATCGGCGGCAATCCGCTGGCCACGCGCCGGCGCGGGCTGATCGGGCGCGCGGCCTGGCGGCGCATGGTCGATGCGCTGGAAGCCATGCGCGGTGCGGACGGCAAGATCGGGCTGAGCTTCGAGGTGATTTACGGCCATGCGTTCCGGCCGGTGCCGAAGACGACGGCGGCGGGGGAGGCGATCGTGCAGTTCCGGCCGCGCAAACCGTGATGTGAAAAGCGGTAACGTCACGGCGGTTGCGTAACGTAGGGTCGGCATGCCCACGCTCGTACCGGAAGCAACCCGAGCGCTAGCATGAACCACTCCCAGCAGCAAGCCCCAAGCGGCAAGAATTGATGCTTTAATGCACGAAATAACACAGCCTTAGCGGCAATTTTCCTTGAATAAAAATTAGCGATTTGAGTATAATCAATGACTATTTTTTCGCCCAGCGCCTCGTAAACGTTGAAAAACGGGAGGGAATGGGAGAAGAATTAGAAAATTGAAAAAGCAGCATCCGCAAGTTTCGCGCCCGTCAGTGTGTTTTGCAGTTGCTGGTGGACGCGTATGGTTCAAGCCGTTATGCGTCTACACGCCATGCCGCCGGGAACCGACTTGCAACTGGTTTCGGAGCGGCGGCGGTTCGTTCATGGAATTGCTGACCGTTTAAAAATATTCTTATTTTGGGTGGTTGGGGACAATTCATGACATATGCAAAGCGACTTCACGCCATGGTGCTCGGTCTCGCAGTATGGACCAGTATCCCGGCACTGGCTGCGCCGGAGATCACGGGGCGGCCGGTGGAACACCAGTTGAACATGCAACCTCCGGTGACTGGGATCGGCGCTGACATCTACAGCTTGCACAACTGGATGATGCTGATCTGCCTCATCATCTTCATCGGCGTCTTCGGCGTCATGTTCTATTCGGTGTTCAAGCACCGCAAATCCCTCGGCCACAAACCGGCCACCTTCCACGAATCGACCGCTGTCGAAATCGCCTGGACCGTCGTTCCCTTCCTGATCGTCATCGGCATGGCGCTGCCCGCCACCAAGACCGTCGTCGACCTGAAAGACACCTCGAACGCCGACATCACCATCAAGGCGACCGGTATGCAGTGGAAATGGGGCTACGACTACCTGAAGGGCGAGGGCGAAGGCATCAGCTTCCTGTCGAACCTGTCCACCCCGCGCAGCCAGATCGGCGAGCCGGGCGTCGCCAACACCGAGCCGCGCGGCGAAAACTACCTGCTCGAAGTCGACAACGAAATGGTCGTCCCGGTCGGCAAGAAGATCCGCATGGTGCTGACCGCCAACGACGTGATCCACGCCTGGACGATTCCCGCCTTCGCCATCAAGCAGGATGCGATTCCCGGCTTCGTGCGCGACGGCTGGTTCAAGGCCGACAAGATCGGCGTCTACCGCGGCAACTGCGTCGAACTGTGCGGCAAGGATCACGCCTTCATGCCGATCGTGGTGCGCGTGGTCTCGGCCGAGGATTACACGGCCTGGGTCGCCGGCGAGAAGAAGAAAATGGCCGCCCTGGCCGACGATCCGACCAAGGTCTGGACCATCGACGAACTGAAGACCAAGGGCGAAGCCGTCTACGCCGCCAACTGCGTGGCCTGCCACCAGGCCAACGGCAAGGGCGTGCCGAACGCCTTCGCGCCGCTCGACGGTTCGCAGGTGGTCAACGGCGCCAAGGCGCACCAGATCGACGTGCTGCTCAACGGCCAGGACACCCCGGCCTACGCCTCGGCCATGCCGGGCTGGAAGCAGCTGTCGGACTCGGACATCGCAGCCGTCATCACCTACACCCGCAATACCTGGTCGAACAAGGCCGCGGAAAACATCGTTCAACCGGCCGAGGTTCTGGCTGCGCGCAGCAAGTAACGTAGTAAAGTTTTCAGGACACTGACATGACTACCAGCACTCTCGACCATACGCACGACGACCACCACGGCCATGACCACGCGCACGACATGCCGACCGGCGCCCGCCGCTGGCTGTTCGCCACCAACCACAAGGACATCGGTACCCTGTACCTGTGGTTCTCGTTCATCATGCTGCTCTCGGGCGGCGTGCTGGCGCTGATGATCCGCACCGAGCTGTTCCAGCCCGGCCTGCAGTTCTTCCGCCCCGAGTTCTTCAACCAGCTGACCACCATGCACGGCTTGGTGATGGTGTTCGGCGCGATCATGCCGGCCTTCGTCGGCTTCGCCAACTGGATGATCCCGCTGCAGGTGGGCGCGTCCGACATGGCGTTCGCGCGCATGAACAACTTCTCGTTCTGGCTGCTGCCGCCGGCGGCCTTGCTGCTGGCCGGTTCCTTCTTCTCGCCGGGCGGCGCCACCGCCGCCGGCTGGACGCTGTATGCGCCGCTGTCGACCCAGATGGGCCCTGGCATGGACATGGCGATTTTTGCCATGCACATCATGGGCGCCTCGTCGATCATGGGTTCCATCAACATCATCGTCACCATCCTCAACATGCGCGCGCCCGGCATGACCCTGATGAAGATGCCGATGTTCTGCTGGACCTGGCTGATCACCGCCTTCCTGCTGATCGCCGTGATGCCGGTGCTCGCCGGCGCCATCACCATGACCCTGACCGACCGCCACTTCGGCACCTCGTTCTTCAACGCCGCCGGCGGCGGCGACCCGGTCATGTACCAGCACATCTTCTGGTTCTTCGGCCACCCCGAGGTCTATATCATGATTCTGCCGGCCTTCGGCATCGTCTCGCAGATCCTGCCGGCCTTTGCCCGCAAACCGCTGTTCGGCTACGCCTCGATGGTCTACGCGACCGCCTCGATCGCCGTGCTGTCCTTCATCGTCTGGGCGCACCACATGTTCACCACCGGCATGCCGGTGACCTCGCAGCTGTTCTTCATGTACGCCACCATGCTGATCGCGGTGCCGACCGGCGTGAAGGTGTTCAACTGGGTCGCCACCATGTGGAAGGGCTCGATGACCTTCGAGACGCCGATGCTGTTCGCCGTCGGCTTCATCTTCGTGTTCACCATGGGCGGCTTCACCGGCCTGATCCTGGCCGTGACCCCGATCGACATCCAGGTGCACGACACCTATTACGTGGTGGCGCACTTCCACTACGTGCTGGTGGCCGGTTCGCTGTTCGCGCTGTTCGCCGGCTTCTATTACTGGGCGCCGAAGTGGACGGGCCACATGTATCCGGAAGGCCGCGGCAAGATGCACTTCTGGCTGTCGCTGATCACCTTTAATATCACCTTCTTCCCGATGCACTTCCTGGGCCTGGCCGGCATGCCGCGCCGCTATGCGGACTATGCTGTCCAGTTCACCGACTTCAACATGATCGTCTCGGTGGGCGCCTTCGGCTTCGGCCTGTCGCAGGTGTACTTCCTGTTCGCCGTCGTGCTGCCGACCATCAAGGGCGGCCCGAAAGCCGATGCGAAGCCATGGGAAGGCGCGGAAGGCCTGGAGTGGACCGTGCCGAGCCCGGCGCCGTTCCACACCTTCGAGAACCCGCCGCTGGTGAAGTAAATGAATACCCGTAAGAAGCCGAACAACGGCAAGACGGCCCTGATCCTGTGCGTGATCGCGGCCTTCTTCTTCGCGGCGGTGATCGTCAAGCGCATGTGGTTCATGTAAATGAGTTACACGGCTAAAGAGCGCCTGCGCCTGAACCGCTCCACCCTCGGCAAGCTGGTGGTGGTGGCGGTGGCGATGTTCGGCTTCGGCTATGCGCTGGTGCCGGTGTATCGCCAGATGTGCGAGGTACTCGGCATCAACGTGCTGACCCAGCAGGACGGCACGGTCGAGCGGCCGGAAAACACGCAGGTCGACAAGACGCGCCTGATCACGGTGGAACTCGACGGGAATGCGCAGGGGCCGTGGCGCTTCCGCCCGACCACGCGTTCGATCCAGGTGCATCCGGGCGAACTGGCCACCGTCGTGTACGAGGTCGTGAACACGCAAGGGCGGGCGGTCAAGGCCCAGGCGATTCCGAGCTACGCGCCGCAGGTGGCGACGCCGCATTTCAAGAAGGTGGAATGCTTCTGCTTCCGCGAGCAGCTCATGAAGCCGAACGAGGCGCGCCAGATGCCGGTGGTATTCTTCATCGATCCAAAGCTGCCGAAGGAAGTGAAGAACATCACGCTGTCGTACACCTTCTTCGAAATATCCGGCGCGGTGGCGGCGAACTGATGGAACCGGGTTGATGGAACCGACCCAGCGCAGCAGGAAGGCCTCGTTTTTGGCCTCGATGAAGGCGGTGTTCTGGTCCTTCTTCGGGGTGCGCAAGCGGCGCGATTATGAGGACGACGCGGTGAACCTGAACCCCTTCCACGTGATCGTGGCGGCGCTGCTGGGCTTGGCGATATTTATCGGTGTGCTGTTGCTGCTGGTGAGGATGGCAGTCTCATAGAAACAAGTTTCAGGCATTTCAATTCAACGCATTAGAACAACGATCCAGGAGATGAAGATGAGTGTGTCAAAGACCGCGCCGCATTATTTCGTGCCGGGCCCCTCGATGTGGCCGATGGCCGGCGGCATCTCGATGCTGGTGACCATGCTGGGCGCGTCCGGCTGGGTCAACAGCGCCTCCTGGGGGCCGGCCGTCTGCCTGGCCGGCATCGTCGCGATGCTGACCGTCCTGTACTTCTGGTTCGGCGACGCCATCAAGGAGTCGGAATCGGGCCAGTACAGCCGCAACATCGACCTGTCCTTCCGTTGGTCGATGAGCTGGTTCATCTTCTCCGAAGTGATGTTCTTTGCCGCCTTCTTCGGCGCGCTGTTCTATGCGCGCGCGATCTCGATGCCCTGGCTGGCCGACCTCGACCACAAGGTGCTGTGGCCCGACTTCGCCGGCAACTGGGGCAACACCGGCCCGGCCGGCACGGTCGACGCCTTCAACACCATGGGCCCGTTCCCGATCCCGACCATCAACACGGCCTTGCTGCTGCTCTCGGGCGTGACGCTGACGATCTCGCACCACGCGCTGCGCGCCGGCCACCGCCGCAACACCGCGGTCTGGCTGTTCGCCACCATCCTGTTGGGCGCGGTCTTCATGGGCTTCCAGGTCTATGAATACATGCACGCCTACCAGGAACTGAACCTGAAGCTGACCTCGGGCATCTACGGCTCGACCTTCTTCATGCTGACCGGTTTCCACGGCTTCCACGTGACGATGGGCGCGATCATGCTGTCGGTGGTGCTGTACCGCGTGCTGCGCGGCCACTTCACGGCCGATCACCACTTCGGTTTCGAAGGCGCGGCCTGGTACTGGCACTTCGTCGACGTGGTCTGGCTCGGCCTCTACGTCGTGGTGTACTGGCTGTAACCAGTCGGCAGGCTGGCATAAGGGGGACAGCCTGACCGGCTGTCCCTTGTCACATCTACGGCCGAGCTCAGCGGATGCCGGTGGGCTGGATCCAGCCCATCTTGTAGGAAGCGAGCAGGATCAGGAAGAGGGTGATCGACAGGCCCACGCGCATCGCCAGTGCCTGCACCGTGCGGTTGCTGCGGCCCTTGTCCTTCATCAGGAAGAACAGCGCCGAGCCGAGGCTGGCGATGATGAGGATGAAGGCGATGGCGACAAAGATTTTCATGTGCAGGCCGGCGGTATCGAGTAAGGGTTCATTGTAATGCGTTTGGCGTTCCGGTTTAGGGTCATTCCGTTCGTGGCAACGGTGGTGCTGGTGGTGCTCGGGATCGTGCTGGGCAATTGGCAGACGCGGCGGGCGGAGGAGAAGCTTGGCGTTGCTGCGAAGCTGGCCGAGCGTGGTGCGGCCGCGCCTCTGGTGCTTGGGGACGGTGGTAGTGTGCTTGGGCACGAACGCGTGGGCACGGGTGCCCACCCTACGGTGCGCGGCGAGACAGGCAGCGTGCCGGCGCCCGGGGATATCGAATACCGGCGGGTGCGTGTCACCGGGCAGTGGGTGGCGGAGTGGCCGCTGTTTCTCGATAACCGGCCGCTGAACGGGCGGGCCGGATTCATCCTGGCGATGCCGTTTAAAATAGCGGGTTCGGAACAACATGTGCTGGTGCTGCGCGGGTGGTTGCCGCGCGATGCGCAGGATTATGCGCGCTTGCCGGCATTTCAAACGCCGCCGGGCACGGTGACGATCGAGGGCGTGGCCACGCTCAGCGCCGGCAAGCTGATGCAGCTCGGCGGCGCTGCCGATCCGAAGCCGGGCACGCGCGTGCAGAACCTCGACATCGAGACGGTGGCGCGCGCCAGCGGCGTGGCGCTGCAGCCCTTCTTCGTGCAACAGGCGGGAGCAGGGCAGGACGAGGGCCTGGTGCGCGAGTGGCCGGCGCCGGACTTCGGCGTCGACAAGCACCGCGGCTACGCATTCCAGTGGTATGCATTGGCGGCCATGGCGGCCCTATTTTTCGTGATGACAGGATTTCGAAGTGGAACAAAACAAGCAGTCTGAAGTCGCCGCAAGGGAGGCAAACAAGGCCCGCTGGAATGGCCGCCTGAAGCTGATCGTACTGTTGCTGGTGTGCGCCGCGCCGATCATCGCCTCGTATGTCACCTATTACATCATCAAGCCGGAAGGGCGCACGAACTACGGCGCCTTCATCGACCAGCGCGCGCACCCGATGCCGAAACTCGCCAGCACGACCCTCGACGGCCGTCCGGAGACGCTCGAGCAACTCGCCGGCAAGTGGATCATGGTGAAGGTCGGCGGCGGCGCCTGCCTTGACGCCTGCCAGAAGCAGCTGTTCGCGATGCGCCAGCTGCGCACCA
This sequence comes from Massilia sp. Leaf139, assembly GCF_001424165.1. Lineage (GTDB taxonomy): Bacteria > Pseudomonadota > Gammaproteobacteria > Burkholderiales > Burkholderiaceae_D > Telluria. The sequence goes on along the minus strand of NZ_LMOJ01000012.1, from coordinate 343,412 downwards.
TGCAGGGCAAGAACATGAGCCGCGTCGAGCGCGTCTGGCTGATCACCGACGACGCGCCGATCGACACCATGCTGATCCGCCAGTACGACGACGTGCACATGCTGCGGGTGCCGCGCGAGCAGCTCTCGCGCTGGCTGCCGGTCGAGATCGGGACGACGCTCGACGACCACATCTTCCTGATCGACCCGCGCAGCAACGTCATGATGCGCTTCCCGAAAGACCCGGATCCGCGCAAGGTACACAAGGATCTGGCCAAGCTCCTGAAGGCCTCGGCGATCGGATGACGGGATCGAGCAAGCAATGAACATGAACGCATCGACCCTGTTCCAGCTGGCCCTGATGGGCATCTTCATCGCCAGCATCCCGCTGACCATGGTCTGGCTGTCCTCCGACGCCAACAAGTACCGCAAGCTGGTCTGGGTGATGGCCTTTCTCACCTTCGACCTGATCGTCTTCGGCGGCTTCACCCGGCTCACCGATTCCGGTCTGGGCTGCCCGGACTGGCCGGGCTGCTACGGCGCCGCCAATCCCTTTATCGCGCACGAGCAGATCGCCGCGGCCGAGGCCCTCATGCCGACCGGGCCGGTCACCAAAGTCAAAGCATGGATCGAGATGATCCACCGCTACCTGGCGATGGGCATCGGCGTGCTGATCATGGCGCTGATGTTCCAGTCGATCCGCCAGTGGCGCAAAACGCACCAGCAGGCGTTTGCCCCGGCGCTGCCGGTGGCGCTGTTCGTCTTCGTCTGCATCCAGGGCGCCTTCGGCGCCTGGACGGTGACCCTGAAACTGCAGCCGGTCATCGTCACCATCCACCTGCTGCTCGGCATGGGCTTGCTGGCGATGCTGGCCTGGCTGGGCGGACGCGAGGATTTCCTTTTAAAGCCGCCGGCGCCGAGCCGCGACCTGGCCGGCCTGCGCGCGCTGCGCACGCTGGCGCTGGTGGCGGCCGTGGTGCTGGTGGTGCAGATCGCGCTCGGCGGGTGGGTGAGCACTAACTACGCGACCCTGGCCTGCGACGAATTCCCGCTCTGCGACGGCAAACTGGTGCCAGAAATGGACTTCGAGCATGGCTTTACCCTGTGGCGCGAACTGGGCAAGACGGCGGCCGGGCACTATTTGCAATTCTCGGCGCTGGTGGCGATCCATTGGGTGCACCGCAATTTCGCCATTGTCGTGACCCTGGTGCTGGGCCTGACCGCATGGCACGCGGCGCGCCAGCCGGCGCTGCGCCGCACGGGTCAACTCATCGGCGCGGTACTGCTGGCCCAGCTGTTCACGGGCGTGGCGACGGTGTTTTTCGACTTCCCGCTGGCCATTGCTGTGTTGCATAACGCAGGGGCGGCACTCCTCGTCCTGCTGGTGACCATGTTAAACTACAAGGTGGAGCACCTGCTCGACGTGTCGCAGCGCACCCCCGCGAATGCCGACGTTCCTGCGAACTCGTATCGATGACCACCCAGACCGCCCTCCGACCCACCAGCCGCATCTCCCAATACTGGACGCTGACCAAGCCCCGGGTAACCCAGCTCGCCGTTTTCTGCGCCATCATCGGCATGTTCCTGGCCACCGACGGCTTTCCCGGCTGGCGCGTGCTGATCGCCGGGACTGCCGGCATCTGGCTGCTGGCCGGCGCCGCTTTCGCCGTCAACTGCCTGATCGAAGCCGAGATCGACGCGCGCATGGCCCGCACCGCCCGCCGCGCCACCGCGCGCGGCGAACTGACGCGCAACCAGACCATGGTCTTTTCCGCGATCATCGGCGGTCTCGGCATGTGGGTGCTGTACGCCTTCGTCAACGCGCTCACCATGTGGCTGACCTTCGTCACCTTCGTCGGCTACGCCGTGATCTACACCATCTACCTGAAGCCGGCGACGCCGCAGAACATCGTCATCGGCGGCCTGTCGGGCGCGATGCCGCCGGCGCTGGGCTGGGCGGCCGTGGCCAACGAAGTACCGATGCAGGCCTGGTTGCTGGTGTTGATCATTTTCGTGTGGACGCCGCCGCATTTCTGGGCGCTGGCCATGTACCGGCGCGAGGACTATGCCCGCTCCGGCCTGCCGATGCTGCCGATCACCCACGGCATGGCCTATACCGGCCAGCAGGTCTGGCTGTATTCGCTGGCGCTGGCCGCGACCACCTTGCTGCCCTACGCCGTGCGCATGAGCGGCCTGATCTACCTGGCGGCGGCGATCGTCCTGAATGCCCTGTTCCTGCGCCACGCCTGGCGCGTGCACAAGCACTACAGCGACCAGACGGCGCGCCGCGCCTTTGCCTACTCGATCCTGTACCTGTCGCTGCTGTTCGCGGCGCTGCTGGTCGATCACTATTTTAAGTTCTGACATGAAAAGACTGATCACCGCGGCCATGGTCGCCGTCGCCTTGCTGAGCGCCGGCTGCGACAAGCTGTCCTCGAAACCGGCCGCCTTCCAGAACACGGATCTGACCGGGCTCGATTATGCCAAGGGCTTTTCGCTGACCGACCACACGGGCAAGGCGCGTACCCTGGCCGACTTCCGCGGCAAGCTGGTGGTGCTGTTCTTCGGCTATACCCAGTGCCCGGACGTGTGCCCGACCACGATGGCCGAGATGGCCGCGGTGATGAAGGAACTCGGGCCCTCGGCCAATGACGTGCAGGTGCTGTTCGTCACCCTCGATCCGGAGCGCGATACCCAGGAACTGCTCGCGTCCTACGTGCCGGCCTTCGACACGCGCTTCCTCGGCCTGCGCGGCACGCCGGAGCAGACCGCGCAGACGGCCAAGGAATTCAAGGTCTTCGTCTCGAAAGTGCCGGGCAAGGAGCCGGGCAGCTACACGGTGGATCACACGGCCGGCAGCTATGTGTTCGACAAGGAAGGGCGGGTGCGCCTGTTCCTGCGCCACGGCCAGGGCCCGGCGCCGATCGCCCACGACCTGCGCCAACTGTTGTAGATGGAAGCCTGATAAACCTACTGCGCGTCGTAGCTTAGGCCTGCGATGCTCGCTGTACAATTGTACAGCTGCGCGTCTCAGCCAAACCTCTTCCGCTCGCTACGGTTTCTCAGGCTTCTGTTACGTTGACGGGGACACATGGAAAAGCCAATCGGCAGAAACTACACCCGCATCGCCACGGTCGTCCTGCTCACGCTGGGCTGCCTGTTCGTCCTCAAGCCCTTCCTGCCGGCGATCCTGTTCGCGGTCGCCGTCGTCATCTCGTCCTGGCCCTTGTACCTGCGCCTGCTGGCCGCCATGCACGGGCGGCGCACGCTGGCCGCGCTGACGATGACGCTGTCGCTGACCCTGCTCGTCATCATCCCGCTTGCCACCGTCGCCTACAACCTGGCCGACGACGTCGCCACTACCTTCGGCCAGATGCGCTACGCGCTCGAGCATGGCGAACTGCTGCCGCCGCAATGGATCCGCGAGCTGCCCTTCCTCGGCGAAGTCATCGACAATTACCTGCGCCAGCTGGTCGCCAGCCGCGAGCAGATGCTGGCCCTGGCCCAGCGCATGGTCGAGCCGGCGCGGCGCTACCTGATGGCGGGCGGGCTGATGCTCGGCACCGGCGTCGTGCAGATGAGCCTGGCCGCCTTTGTCAGCTTCTTCGTCTACCGCGACGGCCATGCGCTGATCGCCGTCACGGGCAGCATGATGAACAAGGTGATGGGGGAGGGCGCCGAATCAGTTACCGACATCATCAGCCAGACCACGCGCGGCGTCATGTACGGCCTGCTGGGCACGGCGCTGGCGCAGGCGCTGGTGGCGGCGATCGGCTTTTCGATGGCCGGGGTGCCGGCCGTGCCGCTGCTGTCGATCCTGGTCTTCGTCATCTCGCTCGTGCCTTTCGGCCCGCCGCTGATCTGGGGCGGGGCGGCGATCTGGCTGTTCGCCCAGGGCAGCACGGGCTGGGGCATCTTCATGGTGATCTGGGGGACGGTGCTCATCAGCGGCGTCGACAACGTCGTGCGCCCGATGCTGATCAGCCGCGGCACCAGCCTGCCCTTCCTGCTCACCCTGCTCGGCGTACTGGGCGGGGTGATCGCCTTCGGCGTGGTCGGCATGTTCATCGGGCCGGTGCTGCTGGCGGTCGGCTATTCGCTGGTGAGCGAGTGGACGGGGACGCGCGATCCGATCGTCAGGCAGAAGGGGGACTGAGCCGGATTTAATTATGCGACGGCATTGTCGATAACTCGATATGCTTTCGATAATAAAATCCATTGATAAGGCCTTCCATGTCTTCTGTGTCCACGGCCACCCCGGCCTATCGCAGCCCGCCAGGGCCGCTCCATACGATCCTGCTTGCAGGAACGGTGCCCCTGTTCCTGGGTACCTTGCTGAGCGATATCGCCTACCACAATACCTACCAGATCCAGTGGAGCAATTTCGCCTCCTGGCTGCTGGCGGGTGGTTTGCTCTTCTCCGGGCTCGCCTTGCTGTTCGCCTTGGTCGCGCTGCTGCGGGCGCCGCGCAAGTCGGGCCAGCCGCTGATGTACTTCGTGCTGCTCCTGGCAACCTGGGTGCTGGGCCTGGGGAACGCCTTCCAGCACGCAAAGGACGCCTGGGCCGTCATGCCAGCCGGCCTGGTGCTGTCGATCATCGTCACCATCATGATCCTGGTGACGGCCTGGATCGCACTGAAGCCACGCGTGGGAGGTGTGCAATGAAACGCGCGAACACATTGGCATTGCTGGGAATGGCGCTGCTGCTGGGCGCCTGCAGCGACGAGGGAAGCAAGACCCTGGCGCACGGCCCCGATCCGAAGCTGCCCGCGCCCCAGCGCGGCCTGCTGCCCGACATGAAGATCGCCGAGCCGGAAGCCTGGGGCGAGCGCAAGCCGGTCGTGCCGCAGGGGTACACCATCACGGCAATCGCAACCGACCTGCAGATTCCGCGCCAGACCCTGGTGCTGCCGAATGGCGATATCCTGGTGGCCGAAGGCCGCGGCGGCAGCGCGGCCAAGCTGAAGCCGAAGGACGTCATCGCCGGCTATATCAAGGCCAAGGGCAATACCAAGGTCAAGAGCGGCAACCGCCTGACCCTGCTGCGCGACGCCGACAAGGACGGCCGCTACGAGCTCAAGACCGTGTTCGCCGACAAGCTGAACGCCCCTTACGGCCTGGGCTTCGCCAACGGCAAGCTGTATGTCGCCAACCAGGATGCCCTGGTCAGCTTCGATTACCAGGAAGGGCAGACCACGGCCGCGGGCGCGCCGAAGACGATCACGCAACTGCCGTCCGAGATCAACCACCACTGGACAAAGGCGATGACCATGAGTCCCGACGGGCGTTTCGCCTATGTCGGGATCGGCTCGAACAGCAACATCACCGAGCGCGGCATGGAAGCGGAAGTCGACCGCGCGATGGTGTGGCAGATCGACGTCAACACGGGCGCCTATAAACCCTTCGCGACCGGCCTGCGCAATCCGACGGCACTGGCGATCCAGCCGGAGACCGGGCAGCTGTGGGCGGTGGTCAACGAACGCGACGAGATCGGGCCGGATCTGGTGCCCGACTACCTGACCTCGGTGCGCGAGGGCGGCTTCTATGGCTGGCCGTACAGCTACTGGGGCCAGAACGTCGACACGCGGGTCAAGCCCGGCAATCCGGAAAAGGTCGCCGCCGCCATCAAGCCCGATTACAGCCTGGGTGCGCACGTCGCGGCGCTGGGCGTGGCCTTCTCGTCGCCGGTGATGGGCGACGCCTTTGCCAGGGGCGTCTTCGTCGGCGAGCACGGCAGCTGGAACACGAAGAATCCGGTCGGTTACAAGGTGGTCTTCGTGCCGTTCGCAAACGGGCGTCCGGCCGGTGCGCCGGTCGATTTCGTCAGCGGCTTCCGCGATGCGGATGGCAAGACGCGCGGGCGGCCGGTCGGCGTGACCGTCGATCCGCGCGGGGCGCTCATCGTGGCGGATGATTTGGCGAATACGGTGTGGCGGGTGACGCGCAATCCGTGAGCGAGGGCGGGACGGGGCCGAATGCCGGCCCTGGCCCTGTTTGCGCAGTACTGCGTGGAGTCAGGACTCCACCCTACAATCAGCGCGGTTCGTAGGGTGGAGTCCTGACTCCACGCATTTTCAGCACCGTAGGGTGGGCTCCCCGAGCCCACGCGTTCCAACATGTGCGTTGCCGCGGCCTCACGCCCCCGCCAACAACGCTCGCAACTTGTCGAAATCAATCGGCTTCGTCAGATGATGATCGAAGCCCGCATCGAAGGCCAGCCGCTTGTCCGACTCCTGGCCCCAGCCGGTGGCCGCCACCAGCAGCATGTCCGCGCCGCCGGGCAGCAGGCGCACGCGGCGGGCGAGTTCGTAGCCATTCATGTCGGGCAGGCCAATGTCGAACAGGGCCACTTGCGGCGTGAACCCTTCCAGCACGCCGAGCGCCTCGCCCGCCGAGTGCGCGACGCGCGCCTGGCAGCCGGAGAGTTCCAGGAACATGAGCAGGGTCTCGGCGGCGTCGACGTTGTCGTCCACCACCAGCACGCTGGCCGGCTGGACGGCATCGGGCGCGGACTGGATCGAGGCCGGCGTCGCCTGCACCGGCGCCAGCGGCAGGCGCACGGTGAAGGTGCTGCCGCGGTTCTCTCCCTCGCTGTCGGCCCGGATGCTGCCGCCGTGCAGGGCCAGGATGCCGCGCACCAGGGCCAGGCCGATACCGAGGCCGCCCTTCGAGCGATCCAGGGCCGGCTTCAGTTGCGAGAACATGTCGAATACGCTGCCGAGGGCGTGGGCCGGGATGCCGATGCCGGAATCGCGCACGGCGATCACGGCTTCCTGGCCTTCGGCCGACAGGGTCAGGCTGATGGCGCCGCCGTTGGGGGTGTATTTGCAGGCGTTCGTCAGCAGGTTGACCACGACCTGGAACAGGCGCGTCGGGTCGGCATCGACCACCGCGTGCGGCGCCGCGATGGCGACCGAGAACGTGTGTCCGGCCTCGCGCACCATGGCCGCGACGTCGTCCGCCGCGTCCTGCACGATGTCGGCCAGCACGACCTGTTCGCAGCGCAGTTCCATGCGGCCCTGGGTGATGCGCGAGACTTCCATCAGGTCGTCCACCAGGTGCGTCAGGTGGTGCAGCTGGCGGTCGAACACGTCGAGCAGGGGCCGCTTCTCGGGACTTCCGCCGGCGGCGTGTTCGAGCTTCAGGATCTCAAGGGCGCTGCGCATCGGCGCCAGCGGGTTGCGCAGCTCGTGCGAGAGCGTGGCAAGGAATTCGTCCTTGCGGCGGTCGGCGTCGGAGAGGGCGTCGTTCAGGGAGCGCAGCTGGGTCTCGGCCTCGAGCCGGGCCTCGAGCGCGTGCTCTGCGCTCTTGCGCGCCGCCACCAGCTCGCGTTCGTAGGAGCGCCGTTCGTTCACGGCGAACATGGCCCACTCGTCGAACACCTCGCCGTCGACCGTGCGCCGCACGATGTTGACCAGCACCGGCACCCGCTGCCCGGCGCTGTCGCGGATATCGACCTGCATCTGCGCCACCGAACCCTGCACCTGCAGCAGGGGCAGGCAATGGGTCTGGTGGAACAGCCGCGCGCCGACGGGAAAGCGGTCGAGGATGCGCACCTTGCCGATCAGCGCGGTGGCCGAACAGCCCAGCCAGCGGCACAGGGTCGCATTCACGCGCAGGATCAGCCCGGCGGCGTCGGTCAGCAGGAGGCCGCAGGCGGCGTGCTGGTACAACGCATCGTCGCCAGGCAGGCGGGTCACGCGGGCTGCCCCAGGCTGGCGAGGAATTCCTTGGTGAAGTGCACGCATTCCTCCGGCGCGCTCATGTGGGGGCAGTGGCCCACATTGCGTACCCGGCGCAGCACGCTGCCGGCCAGTCTGCGATGCAGGTAGTCGCCCACTTCAGCGGGGGCGATCAGGTCGTCGCTGCATTGCAGGATCAGCGTCGGCACGGTGGCATGTTCGAGGTCGGCGCGGTGATCGGCGAGGAAGGTCACGCGCCCGAAGTGCTTGGCGATGTCGGGATCGTTGCGGCAGAAATTATTCGTCAGCTCGACGCCCAGCTGCGGCCGATTGGGCGCGCCCATGATCACCGGGCCCATGCTGCTCGACCAGCCGAGGTAGTTCGCATCCATGGTCTCGAGCAGCTCCTCGATGTCGCCGCGGCTGAACCCGCCGTGGTAGCCGGCATCGTCGACGAAGCAGGGGGAGGGCGCGATCATCACCTGGGCCAGGAAGCGCGCGGGCGCCTTGATGCCGGCCAGCAGGCCGATCATCGTGCTGACCGAATGGCCGACGTACACGACCGGGCCGCCGCCGAGATCGTCGATGATCTCCAGCAGGTCGTCGGCATAGGCGTGCAGGCTGGCGTAGCGCTCGCGGTCGTAGGCGGTCAGGTCGGAGTTGCCGCTGCCGACCAGGTCGAAGACCACGACGCGGTAGCGCGCTTCGAAGGCGGGCGCCATGAAGCGCCACACGACCTGGTCGCAGCCGAAACCGTGGGCGAAGACGATGGTGGTGGGCCCGGAACCGGAGACGGTGACGTTGTTACGCAGACGCACGCTCATGGGGGCCTCACTGTGAACTATGGGAATTTCCAAAGAAACATTATACCCATGCAAACAGAAAACCGGTTTCCCGGTTTGTAACACCAATATAGCCCGATAACTCAGCCGTTATCGTCGTGATCTTCACCGCGTTCCAACTGCGGAATCACCTTGACCAAGAGGATACGCGGCCCGTTGGTCTTCTTGACGACCACGTCGAACTTCGGAAACTCGATGCGCTGCCCCTGCTTCGGGATGTCGCCCAGCTTCGCCATCAGGAGCCCGCCGACGGATTCGACGTCGTCCAGGCCCATCTCCTCGTTGTCGATGTCGATCCCGAGCAGGCGTTCGAGCGAATAGATCGGCAGCGACGCCTTGCCGATATAGGTGCCGTCCGACTGCGGCAGCCAGTCGTTTTCGTTCATCCGGAATTCGTCGCGGATCTCGCCGACCATCGCACCCAGCAGATTGTCGAGCGTAATAAAACCGACCGGGCGCTTGCCCTTTTCGCCGATCAGGGCGAAGTGCGGGGCGCCGGTACGGAAGCGGCGGAAGATGTCCTGGGCCGGCGTGCGCGCCGAGATCGTCTCGACCGGGCGCAGGTATTGCGACAGGTCGCTGATGTCCTTGCCCGACTGCTGGGCGAAGAACAGATCCTTCAGGTGGATCACGCCCAGCACCTCTTCGCCTTCCTCGTCGAAATACGGGTAGCGCGAGAAGCGGTTGCGGCGCACCGTATCCAGGTTTTCCTCGATCGACAGGTCTTCGTGCAGCGCGATCACTTCGTTAATCGGACGCATCAGGTCGGACACGGCCATCTCCGAAAACTCGAGCGACTGCGCCAGGATGTGGCGCTCGTCGTGCGTGAATTTTTCTTTCCCGGTGCTGGTATTCGTGCGCAGGATCAGCTTCAGCTCGTCGGTCGAATAATGGGTGTCGTGGCTGCCGGCCCCGGCCAGGCCCGCCAGGCGCAGCACGCCATTCGCGCTCTTGTTCAGCAGCCAGATCGCCGGGTACATGGCCCAGTAGAAACCATAGAGGGGCAGGGCGCACCACAGCGCGACGACTTCGGGAATGCGGATCGCCAGCGATTTCGGCGCCAGTTCGCCGACCACGATGTGGAGGAAGGAGATGACGCTGAAGGCGACCACGAAGGAGACGCCGTGGATGATTTGCGGCGAGGTGACGCCGACCAGGGCAAACAGCGGTTCGAGCAGGCTGGCGAACGCCGGTTCGCCGACCCAGCCCAGGCCGAGCGAGGCGAGGGTGATGCCGAGCTGGCAGGCCGACAGGTATTCGTCGAGCTGGCCGTGCACCTTGGCCAGGATGCGCCCGCGCAGGCCGGTGGTTTTCGCGATGGCGCGCACGCGGGTCTTGCGCAACGTGACGATGCCGAATTCGGCCGCCACGAAGAAGCCGTTCAGGGCAACGAGGAAGAGTGCCAGAACGACAAATAAAATATTTTCCATATAAAAGCTGAGTTGATAAGAGGCACAACGATGAGCATTGTACAAGCTGGCCGGGCTCAACCGCCGCCGAGCATGCCGTGGTGCACCGATGCGAGGATCGCCTCGACCGCCGGATGCTGGATCTTGCGCTCGTTCGAGATCGCATAAAACTGTTCGCGCACCTCGGACACCCGGCCCACCAGCACCGCCTGCAATTGTTCAGCCAGGTCGGTCGCCAGCGCCGCCGGCGCAAAGAACAGCCCCAGGCCGCGCCGGCCGAAGGTGTTGAGCAAGGCGTTATCCTCGAACTCGCCGACCACGTCCGGATGCACGCCCTGCAATTCGAACCATTCGTCGATTTTCACGCGCAAGGCATTATTGCGTGTCGGTAGCAGGAAAGGCGCGCCATTCAGTCTCTGCGGGAAGTCCTGCGCGTATTGGGTGGCAAGTGCCGCCGTGCCGACCACCGTCATCTCGCTCTCGAACAGCATATGGCTGAACACGCGCAGGGTGCTGCCTGAGGGCAAGGCGCGGTCGGTCAGCACGACGTCAAGCTTGTGCAGGGCGAGGTCGGCCAGCAGGGCCTCGTAGGAATCCTCGGAGCACACCAGGCGCACCGGCGTACTCAAGCGCGTGGTCGCCTCCAGTAGGCGGTAGGCGGTCAGTTTCGGCAGCGAGTCGGAAATGCCGACCGACAAGCGGGTGCGCAAGGTGGAACTCTGGTCAAGCGCGTCCTGCATCTGCTCGCCCAGCAGAAAGATCTGGTCAGCATAGGTGAGCGCCAGGCGGCCCGCCTCGCTCAGCACGAGGCGACGGCCCTGCTGGGTGAACAGGGATTTGCCGACGGCCTGCTCGAGCAGGGTGATCTGGCTGCTGACGGTCTGTACGGCAAGTCCCAAACGCTCGGCGGCGCGTGTAATACTTCCCTCTTTGGCAACGACCCAAAAATAATACAGGTGGCGGAAATTGGTGCCTGCGTTTTTCATCTCTTCTGTTTTTTCGAAGTAATGCTTCGATTATCTTCGCTTTTTCAATAGTCTGCACAGCCGTACACTGCGTTCCATCAATTCAACATTGAGAGGGATTTAAGATGAAACAAATTTTCTATAAGGGGAAACCAACATGAAGCACTTCCGAGGATCATTCCTCGTCACGATCATCTGTCTGGCATTGGCGGGATGGTGGGGTTACGAGCATGGCGGCGTCTCCGGCGCGCTGACGGCAATCGGTATCGCGACCATCCTGTCGGTGATGGAAGTCTCGCTGTCCTTCGACAACGCCGTGGTGAACGCCTCGGTGCTCAAGGGCTGGGACGAGTTCTGGCTGAAGCTGTTCCTGGGCCTCGGCATGATCATCGCCGTGTTCGGTATGCGTCTGGTGTTCCCGATCGTCATCGTCGCGGTGGCGGCCGACCTGGGCCTGACCGAAGTCTGGAATCTGGCCATCAACGATCCGAAATCGTTCTCCGGCCACCTGACGGCGCACCATGCGGAAGTGGCGGCCTTCGGTGGTATGTTCCTGCTGCTGGTCTTCCTGAACTTCCTGCTGGACGATGAGAAGGAAACCCACTGGCTGGGCAATTTCGAGAAGAAGCTCGGTTCGCTGGGCAAGGTCTCCTCGATCTCGGTGATGATCTCGCTGGCGGCCCTGCTGTTCGCATCGACCTTCGTTGCGGATGCTCAAAGGATGATCGTTCTGGTCGCAGGTATCTACGGCATTCTGGTCTACGTCGGCGTGGACATGATCAGCAGCCTGCTCGAGAAGAGCGAGTCGGATGAAAACAGCAACGTGGGCGACATGGTCAAGCGCGGCGGTATCGGCGGCTTCCTGTATCTCGAAGTGCTGGACGCATCCTTCTCCTTCGACGGCGTGATCGGCGCATTCGCGATCACCTCGGATGTCGTGATCATCATGCTGGGCCTGGCGATCGGCGCGATGTTCGTGCGTTCGATGACGGTCTACCTGGTCAAGAAGGGCACGCTGGACGAGTTCGTGTACCTGGAACACGGCGCGCACTACGCGATCGGTATCCTGGCGGTGATCATGCTGGCAAGTATGCATGTCCACGTGCCTGAGCTGGTGACGGGTCTGACCGGTGTGGCCTTCATTGCGGCTTCGCTGTGGTCGTCGATCCAGTACAAGAAGAAGCATGCCGCTCTGGAAGGGCATGGCGCCAAGGAATTGGCGTAAGCAGGACGGGCGGTGGCGGTAGGTTGCCACCGTCCCGGATGCGGGAACGTTGCAAACGCGGGCATGCCCGCCCTACGTTACGCAACCGCCAACGGTGCATGATCTTGCTACGCACGGTTGTGCACCGTATGGGGTCATTGAGGCCAATGGCCTCAATGACAGGTTCACCGGGCACCCATGCCCACGCGTTACAAGGCAAGCACAGCAGCACAGGATTTCGCGCAGCGCCCATCAACGCTGCGCAGCACGAACCGCACGGCGAGCGGCAGAACACCAGCTCGCTGCGCGTGGTAAAACCCGGTGTTCAAAAAAGTAGTCCATCCACTAAGGAGATACACATCATGGCAATCAGTCTGCAAAAAGGCGGTAACGTCAACCTGTCGAAAGAAGCCCCTGGCCTGACCAACCTGAAGGTCGGCCTCGGCTGGGATACCCGCGCCACCGACGGCGCCGCCTTCGACCTCGACGGCGCAGTGTTCATGCTGAACTCGTCCGGCAAAGTCCGCTCCGACGCCGACTTCATCTTCTACAACAACCTGAAGTCGGCCGACGGTTCGGTCGTTCACTCGGGCGACAACAAGACCGGCGAAGGCGCGGGCGACGACGAAGTCGTCTCCGTCGACCTGACCAAGGTGCCGGCCGACGTCGACAAGATCGTGCTGGCCGTGACCATCCACGACGCCGACACCCGCCGCCAGAACTTCGGCATGGTCGGCAAGGCCTTCATCCGCTGCATCAACGCCAACGGCGATGCGGAAATCGCCCGCTACGACCTGTCGGAAGACGGCTCGACGGAAGCTGCGATGATCTTCGGCGAGGTGTATCGTAACGGCGCCGACTGGAAATTCCGCGCCATTGGCCAGGGCTTCCAGGGCGGCCTCGGGCCACTCGCCAAGAACTACGGCGTCAACGTCTAACTAACAGGTACGCGGTCTCCGCGCAGGAGACCGCTCTCAACTAGGAAGCCAAAACAAATGCCAACTTTTACCGTGACCGGGGATGTCGATCCCTTCCTGCATGTGTCGATGCGTCAGGGCGAAACCATCTATTGCGAATCCGACGCGATGGTGATGATGGAATCGACCCTCGACCTGAAGGGCAAGATGCGGGGCGGGCTCGGCAGTGCACTGATGCGCACCTTCGCCAACGGCGAATCGTTCTTCCAGCAGCACATCGAAGCGACGCGCGGGAACGGCGACTGCCTGCTCTCGCCGACGCTGCCGGGGGCGATGCAGATCGTCGACTGCGGCCCGAACCAGTACATCATCAGCGACGGCGCCTTCGTCGCCGCCAGCTCCGGCGTCGAACTGAAAGTGCGCACCCAGAACCTCGGCAATGCGCTCTTCGCCAACAGCGGCGGCTTCTTCGTCACCGAGACGGGCGGCCAGGGGCAAGTGGTGGTGTCGGGCTTCGGATCGATGTCGATGCTGGACGTCGAGCCGGGCAAGGACGCGATCATCGACAACTCGCACGTCGTGTGCTGGGACAGCACGCTGCGCTACGAGATCTCGATCACGACCGGCACCAGCGGCGGCTTCCTGGGCAACCTGATCAACAGCCAAACCAGCGGCGAGGGCATGGTGCTGCGCTTTTCGGGCAAGGGCAAGGTCTACGTGTGTTCGCGTAACCGCGCCGCTTTCAAGGCCTGGATGCAGGCACCGGCCCGCTAAGCGTCGCTTCCCGCGACGCCCACAACTAGGAGTAACGCAATGTCAGTCAGTCTGCAAAAAGGCCAGAAAATCTCGCTCTCGAAAGAGGGCGGCGGCGCACTCACCCGTGTCACCATGGGCCTGGGCTGGGACGCCATCAAGACCAAGGGCTTCCTCGGCTTCGGCGCCAAGACCGAAAGCGTCGACCTCGACGCCTCGGTCGTCATGTTCGACGAGTCGAACCGCCCGGTCGACGTGGTCTGGTTCCGCCAGCTGAAAAGCAAGGACGGCAGCATTGTCCACACCGGTGACAACCGCACCGGCGCCGGCGACGGCGACGACGAGCAGATCAACGTCGATCTCTCCGCCGTGCCAGGCACCGTGAAATCGCTCGTGTTCACCGTGAACAGCTTCACCGGCCAGAACTTCTCGCAAGTGCAGAACGCCTACTGCCGCCTGCTCGACGCCTCCGGCAACAAGGAAGTGGCGCGCTACGACCTGTCGGTGCAGGGCGCCCACACCGCCCAGGTGATGGCCAAGCTGTACCGCCACAACGGCGAGTGGAAGATGCACGCCATCGGCGAAAACGCCAGCGGCCGCACCTTCGATGACCTGATGCCGTCGATTACGCCGCACCTGTAATCGCAGCGCTTGTCGGTGTTCGATGAAAACCGGGGACACGTCCCCGGTTTTTTTTCGTCGGTCGTAGGGTGAAGGGCTTTGCCGGCCACAGCGATCCATGTTCTGCAACCAGCCACGCTGCTATGATGCAATTCACGATCAATGCTTATCCAGAACCGCGCGATGAACGCTTCAATGTGCGCCAGGCTACTCGCCACCACGCTCGCCTTGTCATGCACCGTCTTTGGGACGGCGGCCCAGCCCGTGCAGAACACGGCACACCGATCCGACATCGAGGCAAGCCTGGTACGGGTCGAGCGTCAGCGTGCCAACGCGATCCTCAACCGGAATACGTCGGCGCTGCGCATGCTGATGGATCGTTATTATCGTCACGTGGAAAGCCGGGGCCGGGTGCGCAGCAAGACCGAGCTGATCACCGCACTGGAACGGGGCGACTTCCGTTTCGAGCTGTACGAGAACGAATCGACCGAAATCCAGGTGCTCGACGGCGGCAAAACCGCAGTCGTGGCGGGCGTTTTCAAAAGCCGCCAGCCGGGGAGCAAACTGTTCCGCGGCCGGTTCGTGCGCGTCTGGGTGAAGACACCGGAAGGATGGAAGAATACTTTCCATCAGGGGACGGAGATCAAAACCGACAAGACCGATTGCGAGTGCAACTGATGCAGCTTGTCCAAGCCAGCTAGACCAATAAGCGAAGGAAAAACAGTTGAAACCCATTCTGCCGGCAATGCTCGCCCTGGCGCTGAGCGCCATCTCTTACGAGGCCGCGGCACAGGCAGCGGCCAGCGCGCAGTGGTCGCGCACCGCCGACGCCACCATCGCGCGGCAGGAGATCTATCCCGCCGTGCTCGGCGACAGGATCATCGTGGCAGGCGGCGTGCTCTCGCAGGCGCCGGGCTTTACCGAGCATGTCGAAGCTTATGACGTGAAAACCGGCCGCTGGGCCACGCTCGCGCCCTTGCCGGAAGGGCGGCACCATATCGCCCTGGCCGAGGCCGGCGGCAGGATCTACGGCATCGGCGGCTTCTCCGGCGCGATTCCCGACTGGCGCGCGCATGCGACGGTGTTCGTCTACGACGCCGGGGCGAACCGCTGGTCGCCCGGCCCGGCGCTGCCGCAGGCGCGGGCCGAAGGCGTGGTCGCCTCGGTCAAGGGGAAGATCTACTTCATCGGCGGGCGCGTCCCGAACAGCGCCACTGCGGCGCACATCAGCCAGCACACGGATACCGCACGCGGCGAGGCGCTCGATCCGCGTTCCGGCCGCTGGGAGCCCATCGCCGACGCGCCCACCGCACGCAACAGCGCCGCCGCGGCTGTCATCGACGGCAAGATCTACGTGGTCGGCGGCCGCCAGATGGTGACGCAGGCCGACGGCCGGCAGCGCCCGGTCAACCTGGCGACCCTGGAAGTCTACGACCCCGCCGCCAACCGCTGGGAGACGAAGACGGCGCTGCCCCAGGCCCAGGGCGGCCTGGCCGCGGCTGCCCATGACGGCAAGCTGTACGCCTTCGGCGGCGAGCAGTTCGTCCCGAGCAGCAAGGTGTTCGCCGATGCCTGGGTCTACGATCCGAAGACCGACCGCTGGTCGGCCCTGCCGCCGATGCCGACGCCACGGCATGGACACGGTGCTGCCGCGGTCGGCAAGCGCATCTTCCTGATGGGGGGCGGCGAAAAGGTGGGGGTGGCTGCGAGCCGGGTGCAGGAAGTGCTGGAAATCCCGGGCAACTAGCTGTCGAGAATCCATTGATTCCGGCCTGAGAAAATAAAGGAACACACATGGTCACCCGCGCATGAGTACGACACACGCCATGACGGAAGCACGCGTAGCAGTCCTGGTCGACTGCGACAACGCCAGCCCGGACATCCTGGATTTTGCGCTGCGCATGTCGTCCCAGTTCGGCCGCGTCGTCCTTCGCCGCGGATACGGCAACCACGCCACGCTGGCGAGAACCTGGCAGGACGCGCTCGTCGAGCGCGCGTTCACGCCATGCCTGCAGTTCCAGTACGCGGCTGGAAAAAACACCTCGGATATCGCACTGGCCCTCGATGCGCTCGAAGCGATGTTCGACGGCCGCGCGGAGAAGTTTTGCATCGTCACCAGCGACTCCGACTTCGCCTATCTCTGCCGCAAGCTGCGCGAACGTGGCGCGAGCGTCGCGATCGTGGGCGAGTCGAAGACACCCAACGCGCTGCGCCATGCAAGCGACCAGTTCTTCGAGTGGATTCCGGAGCAGGCGACGCCGGCAAACGAGGACAGCAGCAAGCCCTTGCCGGAGAAATCCGGAACGTCAGCGGTCAAGCGGCGGCCAAGGTTCGTGGTCGAGGCCGTTTCGCTACTGGCGGGTGCCAGTACCGACGGCCAGGTTCATTTGAGCGGGCTGGGCCAGTATCTCAAGCGAACCGACCCCGCGTTCACACCTGCCATTTACGGACACTCCGGCTTGTTGGACATGTTGAAAACCTACGACCTTCTCGTACTGACGAAGGCGGAGAAAGGGCACTATACGGTCGGGCTCGCGTCTGGTGGTCTTTAAGAGCGTTTGACAAGGCTGCGTGATTGCCCTGATGGCGACAAGCTCCGACACTGAGCCCTACGAACCGTTCCCTTTCGGCCGGGAGCGGACGCAGCGGGCTTCAGGTCGAAACCGGAAGCGCCCGGCCCGGACGGCCGATGGAGCGATGGTCTCGAAATGGATAGGAAAACACAGGTCGAGAATGACGCTTGGACGGTGATTGCTATAGGGACGATATGAAATATCGATGGATTGGCCTGGTCTGCATACCCCTCGCTATCAATTCAGCAAGGGCAATTGATATACCAATGAACCGTAACCTTGCAATGGACAGACTGGATTCAAAGACTTGCTATGGCACAGTCATGAGCAGGGGACACCTCACAGGATACGAGTTAGCCGCGGGCCTCATTGTCTCTTCGTCCGGGAAATTGATTGAACTCAAACCAGTGGGCGGCAGCAGTGTCAGCACGGGCAAACCCCGGCGTTACATCGGCCATGGAATAGGAATAAAAATTATTCCTCAGAAAGTGATGAGTCATGAGGATGAGGGAGCACCTCTCTCTATCGTCTTGGAAGAAGGCTTCGCCATTGTCAACGACAATGGTAGACGGAAGCGGCTCCCAATCAAGGTTCGAGAAGTCTGTACGTCGTAAACGCTTGAACCATCACACTAGAAAATTTCCTAATGACGAGGGCGAAAAGCCCAGGGCGGCCGCCAGCCTGATGCTCGAAGTACTGGAACGCGAAGCCCGAGAACGCTCGCCTTGAAAGCAATAATTCGATAGTTTCTGCGCGGAATAAACTGTTATCGTATTGTATTTAGTACCGCGCTAGTTCCATGTTCAAAACAGTTCTCCGGTCGGCCGCCGACAACGCCAAGCGGTTCATGATCGTCTGGCTGCTTATCCTGATCGCCAATCAAGTATTCGTATTCGGGGCATGCTTCGCGCCCTATTGCCTGGCGGCGGCCTTGCCGCATACGCTGGTACTTGCCTTGCTCATGAATACCTTCGGCTTCAAGCGCGAGGAAAGCGAGAAGGACGTTTCAACCCCGGCACAGCCGAAACCACCCAGATCCGGCGCCCCGTATGCAGCCCTGTTGGCGCTGATACCGGTTGGGATCATCGTGGCGATTACCCTGGCATTGTCCGGACGTAGTTCGGAGCCCGCTTCCCCGACGATCGCGCACGTCGAGGCGTCGGTCGATGAAGAGCGCTTCTCCGCTGAAGACGCCGGTGAACGCTCGGCTGACCTGGACGATGATGATGAATTCGATGTCAACGACATCGAAACCTACGAACGAGTCACCGGGACAAGCTACGACGGACGCACAAGGTACAGCAAGCTTGAAGCCGCCAGGGAAGCCGACGCCATCGAACAAGCCGAAGCGCTCGAAAGACTTCCATTCGCACACAGAAAAGCGGGCGGGGCTCCTGGCCGTCCCCCACAAGGAGCGCCGGCGCAACAGGCCTATCAATGCGCGAATTCATCCGGCAAACCCGGCACCGGCACCGGAAGACCATCGCAGGAAAGCGAATATTCACCCTTCCTGGGAAAAACGGTACGGGCAGGGGAGTTCGTGGTTTTCCGGTACGGCGGCGCCGGCAAAGAATACTGGTTCAAGATGTCGAACTGCGTTCGTCTCGGCTGACTCTTCCTGCGCACTACCCCAGCTTCGCCTTGAAGAACGCCACCGTGCGCCCCCAGGCCAGCTTTGCCGCCGCCTCGTCGTAGCGCGGCGTCGTGTCGTTGTTGAAGCCGTGCTCGGCGCCTTCGTAGACGAAGTGCTGGTAGTCGATTTTGTGTTCCTTGAGCGCCGCCTCGTAGGCTGGCCAGCCGGCCAGAATGCGCGCATCCTTGGCGGCGTCGTGGATCATCAACGGCGCGCGGATCTTCGGCACCTCGGCGGCGTTCGGCTGGCTGCCGTAGAAGGGTACCGCCGCGCCCAGGTCGGGCAGGACGGTCGCCAGGTAGTTGGCAATCGCTCCGCCGTAGCAGAAGCCGACCACGCCGACCTTGCCGGTCGATTGAGGCAGTCCCTTCAGGGCGCCCGCCGCGGCGACGAAGTCGGCCCGCGACTTGCCCTGATCGAGCGTCTGGAACAGGGTGCGCGCCTTGTCTTCGTCGCCCGGATAGCCGCCCAGCGGATGCAGCGCGTCGGGCGCGAAGGCGATAAACCCTTCGAGCGCCAGGCGGCGCGTGACGTCTTCGATGTGCGGGTTGAGGCCGCGGTTTTCGTGGACGACCAGGATCGCGGGCAGCTTGCCCTTGGCGTTGGCGGGAACGGCCAGGTAGCCGCGCACCGTGCCGTAGCCTTGCGGAGAAGGGAAGTCCTGGTAGCGCGTTGTCAGGCGGCTGTCGGACGCGGGCACCAGGGGCGCGGCAAACGACGGCGACAGCTGCGCCAGCAGGCCCGCCGCCGTCATGCCGCCGGCCGCATAACGCGAGGCGCGGGACAAGAATTCGCGGCGCGACAGGCGCCCGTGCACGTAGCCGTCGAACAGCTGCAGTACTTCGGGATCGAAATCGTTTGCCGTCAGTCGGGTCATGGTCGTCTCTCGGAGTAGTTTGCGCCATAGCATACGCCTGATGGGCTGTATCAAGAACGGATTTTCTTGTTGACATCGCCACACATTGTGTCTACTGTATTAATCAACTAATACACTAGACGCCATGGCCACCCACACCGCCCAGCTGTTTTCGATCACCACCGGCTCTCCCGAGCCGATCTACCGCCAGCTCGTCGAGCAGGTGCGGCGCCTGATCGCCGCCGGCCAGATGGCGCCCGGCGACGGCATGCCTTCCGTGCGCGAAGTGGCGCAGGCGCTGGCGCTGAACCCGATGACCGTCTCCAAGGCTTACAGCCTGCTCGAGATGGAAGGCCTGCTCACCCGCAAGCGCGGCATGGGCATGAGCGTGGCCGAACGCGCGCCCAGCGGCCACAGCGCCGCCGAGCGCGCCGAACTGCTGCGGCCCACGCTCGAACGCGCGGCCCTGGAAGCGCGCCAGCTCGAACTCGATCCCGACACCGTCCTCAACCTCTTCACCCTCATCCTGAAGGAACAAGCATGAACACCCCGATCGTCCAGCTTTCGTCGATCAGCAAGAAGTTCGACAGCGCGCCCGTATTGAATGGCCTCGACTGGCAGGTGATGCCGGGGCAGGTGATCGGCCTGTTGGGGCGCAACGGCGCCGGCAAGTCGACCCTGCTCGAATGCCTGCTCGGGGTGCGCGAACTGGACGCCGGCAGCGTGCATATCTACGGCGAGGAGGTGCGCAACCTGTCGGATGCCACCCGCGCCCGCATCGGCTACGTGCCGCAGAAATCCGACCTGTTCGACTGGATGACGCCGCGCCAGATGCTGGCCTACTTCAAGGCTCTGTACCCGCGCTGGAACGACGCCAAGGTGAACGGCCTGCTCGAGCGCTGGGGCTTCGACCAGCTCATGCAGAACAAGGCGATCGCCAAGCTTTCCGGCGGCGAGCAGCAGCGCCTGTCGATCATTCGCGCGCTCGGGCCCGATCCGGAACTGCTGGTGCTCGACGAGCCGGTCTCCGCGCTCGATCCGGTCGGCCGCCGCGACTTCCTGCGCGAGCTGATCGACGGCGTCATCGAATACGGCACCACGGTGGTGTTCTCGACCCATATCCTGTCCGACCTCGAACGTGTGGCGCTGGACGTCGCCTTCCTCAAGGATGGCAAGATCGCGCTGCAGGGCCAGCTCGACGAACTGCTGGAAGGCGCGCGCCGCGTAGTCGGCCCCGGCGCCGTGCTCGACGGCATGAAGCTGGCCGGTGAACTGCGCCGCCAGCGCTCGCGTGACGGCTCGGTCAGCGTGGTCACGCAGGGCGCGGCGCTCGGCACGATCGGCGCCCAGCCCGGCGTGCGTGTGGAGAGCCTGAGCCTGGAAGACCTGTTCATCGAGGTGACGCAATGAAGCCCGTACTGCGCGATTTCGCCATGCTGTGGCGCGCGGGGCTGACCATCCGCCCGGGACGCGTGCACCTCGTGCTGGCCGGCCTGACGCTGCTGGCCATGCTCGTCTTCGGCTTGCTGGCCTGGGTCAAGACCTCCGATCCGTTCGAAGTGCTCGCCAATTGCCTGCGCGCTGCCTTCGCCGTACCGGCCATCGGTTATCTAGGATATTTCGTGCCGACCGCCGTCCGGCTCAACACCCCGGCGAATGCGGCCCTGGTGCCGCGCATGCGCCGCCGCCTGATCCAGCTGACGGCGCTGGCATGGCTGGTGACGGCGGCAGTGAGCGCCTTGCTGGCCGCGGGCACCACGCTGCCGATGCGCTGGCCTTTCCTGTTTGTCGGCTTCTGGCTGATCGCGGTCGGCCTGATCGCGAGCGGCCATCGTGCCGGCATGGTGCTCCTGTTCGGCTTCCCGATGCTCTCCGTGTTTAACCGGGCGATTCCCGATGCGTGGCTGGCGCTGCTCGCCACGACGCCGGGCCTTGTGGTTGCCACCTTGCTGCTGCTGGCCGTGGCCGCCTGGACGCTCGAGACCATGTTCCCGCCTGGCGGCGACCGCCATTTCAAACTGCGCGCGGCGCAGAAGCGGGCGCTGGAGCGGCGCACCATGGGCGGGCAGGCGCGCCAGCCGGGTATCCAGGAGATGGCGCGCTCGGTGTACAACGTGGTCTTGCGCCGCGCCAGCGCCCGGCGCGACAGCGGCGCGCTGATGATGCACGTGCTGGGCCCGGTCGCCCATCCGATGCAGCTTGCCGTGCAGGTACCGCTGATCCTCGCCGGCGCGGCCGTCGTGATGTTCCTGCTGCGCCACCAGGCGAACGCCGATATCCTCGAGGCCGTCGCGCAAGGCAGCTGGACCGGCGTGTCGTGGGCGCAGCTGCTCCTGCTGTTCTATCAGGAACGCCGCCTGGCGCGGCTCGACACCACCCGCGGCGAACAAAGCCTGGTGAAGCTGGCGCCCGCACTGCCTGGCGGCGCCGCTGCGTTCAACCGCCTGTTCAACCGCCGCCTGCTGGGCGCGGTCATGGGCGAATGGATCGCCATCTCGGCGCTGATGCTGGGCATCCTCGTCATCACCGGCGCCTCGGCGGACATCTTCTGGCGTCAGCTCTGCTTCTGCTGCCTGAGCTTGCCGGTGCTGGCATCGGCCCTGCGCGACCACGCCCGCCGCAGCGTCAGTGCCATCAGTAGCGGCGTGCGGCTGTTCCTGGGGCTGGCAGCGTCGACGGCCGTTTCCTTCGCGGCGGCCTTCGTCGCCAGCCGCGTCCTCGGCACGCCGCTGCTGCCGACGGCCGCGCTAGTATCGGTGCTGCTGGCCGTGCTGGCGACGGGCTGGCGCTGGCGCGCCCTGGCCGATGCGCCGCACGCCTTTCCGGTGGGGCGCCTGGCTTGAACCCAAACGCGCTCAGTGCGCGCGTTTCTGCACCAGCGCGCTGCCGACCCCGTGACGCCGGCCTTCGCTCACCGCCGTCACGGTGCCGTCGGGATTGAAGACGATCGCATTCGCCGCGCCGATCTCCTCGGGCGGCGTTTCCCATCCGTGGCCGAATCCTTCCAGCGCCTTGGACTGGCCTGAACCGGCAAACCCCGGTTCGACCGAGGTAAGGGCGCCGTTACGCTGCGACAGGCGCGGCGCATTGATCGCCGCATCCATCGGCATGCCGAAGTCGACGTGGTTGACGATGGTTTGCAGCACGGTGGTGATGATGGTCGAACCGCCCGGACTGCCGATGGTGAAGGCCGGCTTGCCGTTCCTGAGGACGATGGTCGGCGCCATGCTGCTGCGTGGGCGCTTGCCGGCTTCCGGCACGTTCGGGCGCGGACCCGAGAAATCGAAATCGGTCATCTCGTTGTTGAGCAGGAAGCCGTAGCCCGGCACCACGATGCCGCTGCCGCCCCAGGACTCGATGGTGAAGGTGTAGGAGACTACATTGCCGTCCTTGTCGGAGACGGTGAAGTGGGTCGTGTGCGCGCTCTCCTTGCCCAGCGCCCGTTGCGGACGCGCTTGCGGGCGCAGCGGGATACTCGGATCCTGCTGGAAGGCGTAGGGGTCGCCGGCGGCCACCTCCATCGCCGCGCGTTTAGTATCGATCTGGCTGCGGCGCTGGGCCGCGAATTGCTTCGACAGCAGGCCCGCCACCGGCGCATCGACGTATTCCGGATCGGCCAGATAGGCATTGCGGTCGGCAAAGGCGAGGCGGCTCGCTTCCAGGTAGAGGTGCTCGGCGTTCGCACGCGGCATCGCTTTCAAATCGTAGCCTTCGAGGATGTTCAGCGCTTCGGCGACGGTGACGCCGCCGCTGCTCGGCAGCGGCATGCCATACAGTTCATAACCGCGGTAGGTGCTGACGACCGGCTGGCGGATGCGCGCCTCGTAGTTGGCGAGGTCGGCCAGCATCATGCTCCCGCCGCGTACGCTGCTGCCCGCGGCCACCGGCGGGCGCTGGACGGCGTCGACGATGGCACGCGCCATCGGCCCTTCATAAAAGGCGCGCTGGCCGCGGGCGGCGATTTCGCGGTAGGCCTTGGCCATGTCCGGATTGCGCAGCAGGGTGCCGGGTTTGACCGCCTTGCCGTCCCGCAGATACAGCGCGCTGGTGGTCGCGAACTGCTGGAATTTCCTTTCATTTTCGCGCGTCAGTTGAGAAAAAATTCCACTGACCTTGAAACCCTTGTTGGCGACGTCGATGGCGGGCGCCAGCACCTGTTTGAAATGCATGGTGCCGTAGCGCTCCAGCGCCTCGTGCCAGCCGCGCACCGTCCCCGGCACGCCGACGGCCGCGCCGCTCGCCACCGCTTTCTCGAAATCGATCTCCTTGCCGTTCTCCAGGAAGGCCGCCGGCGTGACGGCGGCCGGCGCCGTTTCGCGGTGGTCGATCGTGATCACGCGCTTGTCCTTGGCCAGATAAATCACCATGAAGCCGCCGCCGCCGATGCCGCAGCTGAATGGGTCGGTCACGCCCAGCGTGGCCGCGGCGGCGACGGCGGCGTCGATGGCATTGCCGCCCTTGTTCAGGATGCTCATGGCCGATTGCGAGGCCTGTTCGCTGATGGTGGCGACGGCGCCGCCGCTGCCGGTGGCGACCGGCGTCTTGGCAAGCGCGAGCGGCGCGTGGAGGATGATGGTGAGGGAGAGGGTGAGGGCGGTCGCGGTGCGGGTCATGGAGTTTTGGGCGGGGTGGAAGAATCGGGCGCGGTGAGGGTGAGGGTGAGGATGGCGCGGTGGCGCGCGCTCTTGCCTTCGGCGGCGGGCGCGGAAATGGCATCAGCGTCGAGCACGATACGGCGCCCGTTCAGCGCCTTCGGTGCAGCCTCGGGCTGTGCCGGCGAGAGGGTGAACTCCTCGAGGGCGGCGCCGTCCTGGCGGATGCTGAAGCGGTAGACCAGCTTGCCGGCCCAGACGCAGCGCACGCCGGGCGGGCAGCGGCTGTCGTCGGCGGCGTCGAAGCTGAGCGTGAGGCCGGGCATGACCTCGGCCGACCCGCCCGGTTCGAGCGTGAACGGCCCCGCCGAGGGCAGCACGCCGGGCGCGCCAGCGCAGGCGGCGAGGGTAATGCAGGCGACGGGGATGAGGAGCAGGTGGCGCATCGCAAATCAGAGGTGTCGGTGTGCGCAGCATAGCAAGTTTGCCCGGCCGCGGGCGCGTGGTACGGCGTCAAACGGCGTCAAACGGCGTCATACAGCCGTCATATTCGCTGGCTAGACTGCCCGCATCACTTACCCACCCTGAGCTAGAAAAAATGAAAATCAAGCACATGTTCAAAACGATGATCGCCGGTGCCGCTGCTGCGATGGTGATGTCCTCTTCCTTCGCCGCCGATGTGACCGGCGCCGGCGCGACCTTCCCGTACCCGATCTACGCCAAGTGGGCCGAGATGTACAAGGCCGCCACCGGCACCGGCATGAACTACCAGTCGGTCGGCTCGGGCGCCGGCATCAAGCAGATCAAGGCCAAGACCGTCGACTTCGGCGCCTCGGACATGCCGCTGAAAGCCGCTGAACTGGAAGAAGCCGGCCTGATGCAGTTCCCGGCGATCATGGGCGGCGTAGTCGCCGTCGTCAACGTCGAGGGCGTTGCCCCGGGCCAGCTGAAGATGACCGGCCCGGTGCTGGCCGACATCTACCTCGGCAAGATCACCAAGTGGAACGCGCCCGAGATCGCGGCCTTGAACCCGGGCGTCAAGCTGCCGGCCGACGACATCACCGTCGTCCACCGCGCCGACAGCTCGGGCACCTCCTTCCTGTTCACCGACTACCTGTCGAAGGTGAACCCTGAATTCCAGAGCAAGATCGGCGCCGGCACGGCCGTGAAATGGGCGACCGGCGTGGGCGGCAAGGGCAACGAAGGCGTCGCCGCGAACGTCCAGCGCATCAAGGGCTCGATCGGCTATGTCGAGTGGGCCTACGCCAAGAAGAACAAGCTCTCGCACACCCAGCTGAAGAACAAGGACGGCCAGTTCCTGCAGCCGGACGACGAGAACTTCAAGGCTGCTGCCGCCAGCGCCGAATGGACGAAGACCCCGGGCTTTGCCGTCGTCCTGACCGACACCGCCGGCAAGAACAGCTGGCCGATCACCGGCGTGTCCTACATCCTGATGCACAAGGCCCAGGCTGACGCCGCCAAGGGCAAAGAGGTCGTGAAGTTCTTCGACTACGCCTACAAGAACGGCACCGCCGCCGCCGCCGAGCTGGACTATGTGCCGATGCCGGCATCGGTCGTCAAGCTGGTGCAGGGCGCATGGAAGGTGCAGCTGAAGGACGCGTCGGGCGCGGCGATTTATTGATATGACGCGGGCACGAGGCCTGCGCAAGCTGGAGTAGGGTTAGCGGCGGTCTTCACAGGGATCGCCGCTTTTTTTATGCGTGTGTTTCGCAGCTGTCTCGTTATTAATACATTCACCACGTTTTCCCCACACCGGCGGTGACGGATGATATTGTTGCCAGAATAAAACTAATTCTGCCAACCCCGTGAAACGCAAATTCCTCTACTACGTCGCCGGCGTCGCCGCCCTGGCCGGCGCCGCCGCCGGCAGCCTGATCGTCGGCACCCGCTCGCCCGCACCTGCTTCCGCACCCGCGCCCGCGCCAGTCCCCGCCAATGTCGCCGCGAAGCCCGCTACCGACACCAGCGCCGTCACAGCCGACATGCGCGCGCTGCTGGACGCCTACCGCAAGATCATCGTGCTGACCCAGGACGAAGCGACGCTCTCGAGCGAGGAAAAGGCGCAAGCCAACCGCGTTGGCCAGCAGCTGTTCCACGAAAACCAGGCGCGCATCGGCCAGCTCGACGAGGCGCTGGCGCGGCTGCTGGCCGTGAACGATCCGGGGCGCTTCGAGGCCATCGGCACGGTGCTCGATTACGTCGAATCGGGCGAGGGCCTGTACGACGCCGACCGTCTGGTCTTCCGCGAAGTGATGAGTTCCCTCCTTGGCCACGTGGCGAAGGATTCCTCGCTGCCGGCGATCAAGCTGCACAAGCGGATATCGGAAGACCTCGATGCACTGGCCGAGATCGAACGCAATTACGAAAAGGAGATCCGCGCCGTGTTCGGCCGCTTCGAGTCGCGCGCGATCACGCTCAAGCGCGAGAAGTGGGACAGCTATGTCGCCTACCTGAAGACGATCTACCAGCGCGAGCGCATCCTCAAGGATTACGGCGTGGTGCTGCCTTATCCTTCCAAGCCCGAGGCCGCGCAGCCGCCGGCGCAGGCCGGCCGCGAGGAAGAGGAGATCTTCGGCCGCACGCTGCCGAAGAAGACCATCGTGCTGACCTTCGACGACGGCCCGCACCGCCGCTACACCGACGAGATCGCCGCCATCCTCAAGCAGTACAACGCGCCGGCGATCTTCTTCAGCGTGGGCCG
Organism: Massilia sp. Leaf139; assembly: GCF_001424165.1. GTDB lineage: Bacteria > Pseudomonadota > Gammaproteobacteria > Burkholderiales > Burkholderiaceae_D > Telluria. The sequence goes on along the minus strand of NZ_LMOJ01000012.1, from coordinate 316,665 downwards.
CAATATCGGCGCGCTCGACGCCCAGGGCAAGACGACCCTGAACGGCGGCGCCCAGGTCAGCCGGCGCCTGAAGCAGGCCGGCTATGTGCTGGCCAACCACAGCTTCTCGCACGTGCAGCTCTCCAAGCAGACGGGCGAAGGACTGAAGGCGGAGATCCTGCATACCGACGCCTTGCTGAAAGCGGTCGACCCGGAACGGTCGCCGCTGTTTCGCTTCCCCTACGGCGCGCGCAACAAGGAGGGCATGCAGGCGCTGGAGAACGCCCACCTGAAGTCGGTCATGTGGAACATCGATTCACTCGATTGGGCCGATCCGGTGCCGTCCTCGATCGCCGAGCGCGTGCTGCGCACGGTCGACAAGGAAGGACGCGGCATCGTCCTGTTCCATGACATCCACGAGCGTACCGTGAAGGCGCTGCCGGCCATTCTCGACCGCTTGACGGCCGAGGGCTATCAGTTCGCCGGCTGGGACGGCCAGTCCTTCAAGACGGCGGGCAGCGCCGCGCCGGCCGCCGTACCGCGCGCGGCCGCCACCGGCTATGCCAATTCGTGGGCGATCGTGGTCGGCATCGACAAGTACCAGAAATGGCCGCAGCTGCAGTATGCCGTGCGCGATGCCGAAGGTGTAGGCCAGATGCTGGTGCAGAAGTTCGGCTTTGCGCCCGAGCGCGTGCTCACCCTGAAGAACGAGCAGGCCACCCGCAACGGCATCCTGGCCGCCTTCCACGACCGCCTGGCGCACAGCAAGCTGCAGCCGAACGACCGCCTCTTCGTCTTCTTCGCCGGCCATGGCGCGACGCGCAAACTCAGTTCCGGACGCGACCTCGGCTACATCGTCCCGGTCGACGCCGATCCGGACAAACTCGCCACCGACGCGATCCCGATGACCGAAATCCAGAACATCGCCGAGAGCCTGCCGGCCAAGCACGCGCTGTTCGTGATGGACGCCTGCTACAGCGGCCTGGGGCTGACGCGCGGCGCTGCCAATGGCGCCTTCCTGCGCGATAACGCGCGCCGCCTGGGCCGGCAGATGCTGACCGCCGGCGGCACCGACCAGCTCGTGTCCGACGGCGGCCCGAACGGCCACTCGGTGTTCACCTGGACGCTGCTGCAGGCGCTCGGCGGCAAGGGCGATTTGAACGGCGACGGCCTGATCACGGGCACCGAACTGGCGGCCTATGTGGCGCCGGCGGTGTCGAGCGTGTCGCAGCAGACGCCCGCCTTCGGCAGCCTGCCGGGGTCGGAGGGCGGCGAGTTCGTGTTCGAACTGCCGGAGGAAAGCGAGTTCCTGAATACCGCCACGACGCAGTTGTCGAACGATGCGATCGCGCTGAACACCAAGCTCGATGCGCAGGCCTCGGCGCCTGTCGTCGTCGTCAAGGATCTGCAGGGCGGCGAGACCCGGCTCACCGCACCGGCCGCGATTCCCGTGTCGGATCGCCGGAAAGCGCAGCGGGCCAACGACCAGGGGCTGCTGCTGTACAAGGAAAAGCAGTACGCGCAGGCGGAGGCGCAGTTCACCGAAGCGCTGAAGCTGCGGCCGAACTTCGCGCTGGCGGCGAACAATCTCGGCTTCGTGTTCTACAAACAGGAGAAGTATGCCGAGGCGGCGCGCTGGTTCGAGAATGCCGTCAAGATGGATCCGTCGCGCGCGATCGCGTACATGAACCTGGGGGATGCGTATTTCAGGGCGGGGAACAAGGAGAAGGCGAGGGGGGCGTACAAGACCTATCTGGAGTTGACGCCGAATGGGGCGGGGGCGGGGTATGCGCGGGAGCAGATGGGGAAGACGTAATTATTGCGGCGGCCGCGGGGGGGGGGGACGAGCGTTCGTAACGCGTGGGCTCGGGGAGCCCACCCTACGTTACGCATCTGCCGAGACAAAACAGCGATAACGATGGTCGACCGACGTAACGCGGGCATGCCCGCCCTACGGTACACCGCCGTCGCAAGTTCCATCGTTGGCCGTTGTGTAACGTAGGGTGGGCTCTCCCGAGCCCACGCGTTGCGGCATTAAGTCAGCCCACGGCCAACGATAGAACACCGTAGGGCGGGCATGCCCGCGTCAACCCGTCGCCACCACGCGGCCCAATTCACGTGCCATTCAAATTCAACACATTCCCATCCGGATCCTTCAACCACGCCGCCTTCATCCCGTCGGCAACATGAATATCGCCCTCCAGGCGCATCCCCGGCATGTCGTAATGCTCGAAGCGCACCCCCTTGGCGGCGAGCGCGGCGACGACGGCGGCGAGATCGCTGCCGAGATCCCAGGTAATCGCCGTCGCCTTGTTGGTTCCCGCATAGTCCGACTGATACACCTGCACCCGCGTGGCGCCGCTACGGTAGGTAAGGAAATCAGGGTAGCTGCTGCGCTCGCTATCTTCCCGCAGCGCCAGCACCTCGCCGTAGAATGTGCGTGCAGCAGCCATATCGCGTACGCCGACCGTCGCGATCGCATCCGTGTTTGCCAGCATGTCCGCCTCCATGAAGTAGAGATCCCACGCTACGCCCACTCTGCCGCGTGCAGCGCGCGCTTGCCGCACAAAAAAAAGCGGCCCTCGCGGGGCCGCTGTGTACTGCTAGAAACGCCTGGCTGCTTACACGTAGGCCGCCAGCGCGCCCTTCATTTTCTTCAAGGCCGCCGACTCGATCTGGCGGATGCGCTCGGCCGACACGCCGAACTCCTCGGCCAGCGTGTGCAGGGTCGCACCCGAACCGTCGTCGTTCGCCAGCCAGCGCGCTTCGACGATGCGGCGCGAACGCGGGTCGAGCTTGCCCAGCGCCGTTTCCAGGCCTTCGGACTGCAGGCGCGTGACCTGCTCGGCCTCGAGCACGCGGGTCGGCTCCTGCTGGTCGGACGACAGGTAGGCGATCGGTGAGAACTTATCGTCCTCGTCGTCGGTCGGCGCTTCCAGGGCGATATCGCGGCCCGAGAGGCGGGTTTCCATCTCGATGACTTCCTCGCGCTTCACGTCCAGCAGTTTTGCCAGGTCGTCGACCTGGGTCGGGGTCATCGCGTCCAGCCCTACTTTATTGCTACGCAGGTTGAAGAACAGCTTGCGCTGGGCCTTGGTAGTGGCGACCTTGACCAGGCGCCAGTTCTTGAGGATGTACTCATGCATCTCGGCCTTGATCCAGTGCATTGCGTACGACACCAGGCGCACGCCCTGGTTCGGGTCGAAACGCTTCACGGCCTTCATCAGGCCGATATTGCCTTCCTGGATCAGGTCGGCGTGCGGCAGGCCGTAGCCGAGATAGCCGCGCGCAATCGACACCACCAGGCGCAGGTGCGAGAGCACCAGCTTTTGCGCGGCGTCGAGATCGTTCGCTTCCCGCAGCCGCTTTGCCAGCGAGACCTCTTCCTCGTGGGTCAACATCGGCAGGCGATTGACGGCGGAAATGTACGCGTCGATATTGCCGAGATTGCCGGTGAAACCGAGGTTCAGGGCACGATTGCTAGCAGGAACCAATGCGGATTGTGCGGACATCATATTTTTCCCCGTAGAGTAACTTGCTACACCGTCAAGCCGCCGGGACATCCCGGAGGCTGCTGCACGCCGACTGCGTACAGGATGCGATCAGACCTTGTTTACCTTCACTTGAGAACATATATTAGCACTCCCCATGTGAGAGTGCCAGCGACCCTCCCATTCCGGCAAGGCGTTTAAGTTTCATCAAAGTATTTCTAAAAAGAATCAAAAAACGGCTGATTTACTGTAGAGCAGAATCTTGCATAATTGTTGAGATAACTCAACGATGCTGGGCTTGCGGTAGCGATCAGAAGGCCAGATTACGGGCAGCGAACTACCGTTTTCTGTTAATTGGCGCACGAAAGAACGGCTTCAAAGCCCACATGCGCCGATATCCGGCGTGGCGGCGGCATGCATGCCTACAAGCCAAGGCGTGAAAAATCGCAGGGCGGCGCCATATCGTGCAACTCTTGCAAGACAAGGCGATGTACCGGTGACCCAAGCAAAAACGGGTGACAGGGCCTGGCCCTGTCACCCGTTTCGTTTCCCTGGATAAAACTCAGCGCAGGCGCGCCAGGTGCCGCTGTACCGACAGCATGGCCCCGATCAGGCCCAGCCCGGCGCTGATCGCCAGCAGGCCGCCGGCTTCCAGCACGCCGAGCGGCGCCAGCTGGAATTCCGAGGCATACAGCCGCGCAAACTCGGCAATCGCCGCGTTCAAAGGATTGAGCGCCAGCAGCACCGCACCCAGAGCCACCCCGCCCGCACACAGGCCGAGCAGGGCGCCCGTGTAATAAAACGGGCGGTGGATGAAATTGTCGGTCGCGCCCAGCAGCTTGGAGACGGCGATCTCCTCGCGCTGGGTCAGCACCTGCAGGCGGATCGTGTTGAACACCACCGCGATCACGACCACGCCAAGGGTGATCGCCAGCAGCAGCAGCGCCAGGCGCAGGATGCCGAGCAGGGCGGCCAGGCGCTTCACCCAGGCCGAGTCCACCTGCACCGTGTCCACCTGCGGCAGGGCCCCCATCTGCTCGACGATGCCGTCGATGCGGTTGGCGTCGAGCGCACTGGAAAAGCCCTGCAGCTTCATCACATAGCTGTCCGGCAGCGGATTGTCGCCCAGCGTGTCGAGCGCGTCGGACAGGCCGCTGCGCTCCTTCAGCTCTTCCAGTGCCCGTTCGCGCGGCACGAAATCGATGCGGGCCTGGCTGCCCTGCAGGATCTGGCGCAGCTGCGGTTCGAGCGCCTGCGCGTCCTCGCGCGTGGCGGTCGGCTTGACGAACAGGCTCACCTCGGGCTCGACCGAGAGCTGCTCGGACATCGGCCGCACGTTGTCGAGCAGGGTGATGCCGGCGAAGGGCAGGGCCAGCGCGACCGCCACCACCAGCACGTTGAACAGGAAACTGCCCGGCGCCTTGCGCAGGGTCGAGAGCGCCGAGCCGAGCGCGAAGCGGTGCTCGCGGATCCACGGGCTCATGCTGCACCTCCCGTACGATCCGAAGAAACAAGTTGACCGTTCTCCAGCCGGATCACGCGCGCCGCGCCGTCGAGCACCTGCTCGTCGTGGGTCGAGATCAGGCAGGTCACGCCGACCGAGTGGAAGGCGCGCAGGGCATCCAGAACCTTGTCGGCCGCGACGCGGTCGAGGTTGGCCGTCGGTTCGTCGGCCAGGATGATCTGCGGGCGGTTGACGATGGCGCGGGCAATGGCCACGCGCTGCTGCTCGCCGCCGGACAATTCCAGCGGCAGGGCCGCGGCGCGTTCCAGCAGGCCGACCTTGTCGAGCGCGGCGCGGGCGCGCTGCTCGGCGCCGGCCCGGGGCGCACCCGTGACCAGCAGCGGCAGCATCGTATTGGCCAGGATATTCCGGTCGTTCAGCAGGCGCTGGTGCTGGAAGATCAGGCCGAGCTTGCGGCGCAGGAAAGGCACGCCCGCTTTACCGAGCTTGCCGATGTCCTGCCCGAACACGACCACGCGGCCGCTGCTCGGACGCTCGATGGCGGCGATCATCTTCATCAGGGTCGACTTGCCGGCGCCCGACGGCCCGGCCAGGTAGACCAGTTCGCCCTTGTTGATGTTCAGGGACACCTCGCGCAGGGCGGTGGCGTCGACGGAATACTTCTTGGAGACGGAGTGGAATTCGATCATCGCGGGTCGGTTTCTCGTTTAACCCAGCAGCGCTTCGACAAACTCTTCGGCATCGAAGGGCTGCAGATCGTCGAGCTTCTCGCCGACGCCGATGAAGTACACCGGCACCGGACGCGTACGCGCGATCGCGGCCAGCACGCCGCCCTTCGCCGTGCCGTCGAGCTTGGTGATCACCAGGCCCGTCAACTGCAGCGCGTCGTCGAAGGCTTTCACCTGCGCCAGCGCGTTCTGGCCGGTATTGCCGTCGATGACGAGCAGGGTTTCGTGCGGCGCGCCGTCCATGCCCTTGCCGATCACGCGCTTGATCTTCTTCAGTTCTTCCATCAGGTGCAGCTGGGTCGGCAGGCGGCCGGCCGTATCGACCATGACGACGTCGACGCCGCGCGCCTTGCCCGACTGGACGGCGTCGAAGGCCACCGCGGCCGGGTCGCCCGAGGCTTGCGAGATCACGGTGACGTTGTTGCGCTGGCCCCAGACCATCAACTGCTCGCGCGCGGCGGCGCGGAAGGTGTCGCCGGCGGCCAGCAGCACGGACTGATCCGAGCGCTGCATGTGCTTGGCGAGCTTGCCGATGGTGGTGGTCTTGCCGGCGCCATTGACGCCCGCGATCATCATCACCAGCGGCTCGTGGCGGCCCAGTTCCAGCGGCTTTTGCAGCGGCGCCAGCATCTCGATCATCAGCACCTTCAGCGCCGCTTTCACGGCGGCGGCGTCGAGCAGCTTGTCTTCCTTGACCTTGCGGCGCAGGGCGTCGAGCAGGAACTGCGTCGCGTCCATGCCGGCGTCCGACATCAGCAGCGCGGACTCGAGTTCCTCGTACAGGTCTTCGTCGATGCGCGCGCCGACGAACAGCAGCGAGAGGTTGCTGGAGGTTTTCGACAGGCCGGCTTTTAGGCGCGTCATCCAGGATTTTTTCTTTTCCGCTTCCGTAGTCGGGCGCTCGGCGGTTTCCTCGATGAAGAGATCGGCTTCGGCGAGGACTGGCGGGGCCGCGGGCGTCAAGATCGGCGCAGGGGCGGGAGCCGGGGCCGGTTCGGGGATCTGGGTGGCGGGGGCCGGCGCAAGCTCGTTCGGCGCCGGCGTGTCAGGAGCGGCTTTTTTTCTTTTGAAGAAACTAAACATGGGTTCAGTAAAGGAGGGTAGTGCATGCACATGCCGGCTTGCTGCACCGGCACGACGAAAAGGGTCGCGCGTATTTTACCAGAGGGACGTACTGACGAATCGGCAACGAACTGGGCCGGGTGCGACCGTGCCGGCGTGCGCAAACGCGACAGTTCGGCGGCAGGGTGCGGGCATGGTTCGACAGCCTGAAACGGGCAAAACCTGGGCCAGGCGTGCGCACTGGCGAGCATGCCTGCGCAGGGCTAGAGTAAGGCGAATTGCTGACCTGAGCCAGGAGAAGACCGATGAATGTCCGGAAGCTGATCCAGCGGCTGCGCGCAAGCGGCTATGTCCCTGGTTCCGCGGCCACGCTGCGGCAGGCCATCGCCTGGGCTTTCATCGCGCTGGTCGCGCTCTTCCTCACGCATCCGGCGGCCGAGCAGCGGGGCGCGTCCGATGCGCCGCTGCCGGCCGAACGCACCCCGCAGCCTGCGGCGCGGTAGATCGTGCCGCGCTTATCGTCCTTGCCGCTCTTTGTCCTTGCCGCTTATTGTCCCTGTCGATTACGAGCCCACCAGTTGCCCTTCTTTTCCGGCGCCACCGGCGTCAGGCGCCAGGCGCCGTAGGGATTGTTGAACAGCGAGCCTTCGCCGTAGTCGATCGCCTCGACCCGTTCGACCCGGTACACCGGCTTGCCTTCGCTGACCGAGAACGTGTGGCCGTCGGCCAGCTCCGGCGCGTGTTCCAGCAGGTAGCGCGTGAAGAAGCGCAGCATGTCGGCCGCCTGCGCCTTGTCGCCGCCGCTCGTGATCGCTTCGGGCAGGCCGAAGTTGTGCATGCCGCAGGAGTAGACGTCGTTGCCGGCCACGTACACCACCAGGGCGCGGTGCGCGGTCAGCTGCTCGAGCTGATCGCTCATGTCCGTCCAGTAGGCCGGCGCATGGGCGATGCCGGTGCTGTCGACCTTCACGCCGAGCCCGCCCGCATCGATCAGGGCCGTCCCGGCGCGCATCATCGCATCGGCCGCCGCGCGCGAGCCGCCCGGCCCGATCAGGTAGGCCACCGTCCGGTGCAGGTCGATGTCGGCCATGGCCTCGGTCTTCGCCCAGTGCGGGCCGGCCTTGGCGAAATCGGCCACCAGTTCCGGGTCGGCCCCCTGCAGCACGAGTTCGCAGGCGAAGCCGGTGTCGGGTTCGCGCAGCAGCTTGCCGTCCAGGACATAGCCGGTGCCGCTGGCGGCGATCTCGTCGCGCAGGACGCTGCTGTTTTCCCATGGGCCGGGAATGCACAGTACCAGTTCTGGGGTGATGCTCACGTTGCTCGGTCTCCTCGTCTTGTTATGGGGCCTCGCGCAGGCAGTGCACGATGGCCTGCGCTGGACAGTCCCTCAGTCGGACAGCATAGCCTGTTCGGGACAATGCTGCGTTTCGCAAGCGAAACAAGCGTGCATGGGTACGCGCGGCGGGTAGGCACAGCTCCGCCATCGGCAGGCGGGTAGTTACGGCGGTAGTTACGGCGGTAGTTACGGCGGTAGTTACGGCGGTAGTTACAGCTATACTTTGATGATGGAAACGACCACGCGCAAGCGATCCGCAGTCACCCGCCTGCTCCTCTGGTGCGTGTTCTTGTCCGCGCTGGCCGGCCGCGGCGTACAAGCCGGCGACGGCATGCCGTCGGTCAGCCTGCACCCCGTCGGCCATCCACAACTCGCCGCCGCGGTGGTCTGGAACAGGGGGGAGGACCACGACGGGCTGATTCGCCTCGACCGGGAGTCGGGGCTGTTCGAGGCCGCCGCCACTGACGGCTCGTCGCCGCTGCTGTTGCACGTGCGTGCGCAGCCGGGCGCGCGGGTGGCGGTGCGGCAGCGCTCCGTCACTTACCTGAACGTGGGTGACGAAGGCCCGCATGTCGACGTGCCCGGCACCGAACAGCGCGGCGCCTGGTCGCCCTTGGACGCGGCGGCCCATGGCGTGTTCCGGGTGCGGGAGCCGGTCACCCAGCCGCTCGCCATGCGGCGCGCGCATATCGCCAAGGCGCTGGCCGATGATGCGCGCTGGCGCGATCTCGCGGCGGCCTGCCCGGGGCCGGACGCGGGCGCCTGCTATACCGTGACCGATCCCGAATTCGAGATCACGTTTACTGCCCCGACTGGCACGGTGCGGCGCGCGATCGTGCGCGTCTTTTTTCCGAACGGGTGCTGAGGGCGGGATCGGTTGCCCATAAAAAAAGCCCCTGCAAGACAGGGGCTCGTTTCCCAGCCGCTGACGCTCAGCCCGCCTTGGCCGCCTGCGCCGCCTCGCGCATCGCCTCCAGGGTCAGGTTCGGCGTGATCAGATTGCCGTCGTAGCGCAGTTCGATCAGGGCCGGCAGGTTCTTGCCGTTCGCGTGCTCCAGCGCGCGCGCCAGGGCCGGTGCGAAGTCCGCCGTCTTCTCGACGATCTCGCCATGCGCGCCGTAGGCCTGGGCCAGCGCCGCGAAGTCTGGATTGTGCAGGGTGGTGCCCGAGACGCGCCCCGGATAGGTTTTCTCCTGGTGCATGCGGATGGTGCCGAACATGCTGTTGTTGAAGACGACGATGACGACGCCGGCCTGGTACTGCACGGCGGTGGCCAGCTCCTGGCCGGTCATCATGAATTCGCCGTCCCCGGCAAAGGTGACGACGCTGCGCTCTGGATGGACGATCTTCGCCGCCACGCCCGAAGGAACGCCGTAGCCCATCGCCCCATTCGTCGGCGCCAGCTGGGTGCGCATGCCGCCGTAGCGGTAGAAACGGTGCGCCCAGGAGGCGTAATTGCCGGCGCCGTTGGTGATGATGGCATCGCGCGGCAGCACGGCCATCATGTCCTGCACCACCTGCCACAGGTCGAGCGGCGCCAGGCCGTCCTTGAAAATCGGCGGCTGCTGCTGGAAAGCGGCCAGTTCGGCTTTCGCTTCTTCGACCGTATGGCGCCAGGCGCCGGCATCGACCGGTTCCATCGCGGCCAGCATGCTGGTGATGTGCGGCGCGCCGCTGGCGATCATCAGTTCGGCCTGGTAGACGCTGCCCAGTTCTTCCGGATCGGCATGGATGTGGATCAGGCGCTGGCTCGGCACCGGCGAAGCGAGCAGGGTGTAGCCGCCGGTCGTCATCTCGCCCAGGCGCGGGCCGATGGCGATGATCAGGTCGGCGTTCTTTACGCGCGCGGCCAGCTTCGGATTGATGCCGATGCCGACGTCGCCGATGTAGTTCGGATGCGCGTTATCGAGCAGATCCTGGAAGCGGAAGGTGCAGGCCACCGGCAGCGCGTTCGCTTCGGCAAAAGCCTGCAGGTCGGCGCAGGCCTGCGCGTTCCAGGTGCCGCCGCCGAGCAGCACGACTGGGCGCTGTGCTTCAGCCAGCATCGTGCGCAGGGTGGCGATCTGCGCGGCGGAGGGCGCTGCCTGCACCGGCTGGTAGCGGCGGGTATCAGGCACTTGCGCGGTCTCGACCAGCATGTCTTCCGGCAGCGCCAGCACCACCGGGCCCGGACGGCCGCTGGTGGCGACCTGGAAGGCGCGCGCGATGTATTCGGGGATGCGGTCGGCGCGGTCGATTTGCGCCACCCATTTCGCCATCTCGCCGTACATGCGGCGGTAGTCGATTTCCTGGAAGGCTTCGCGGTCGATGAAGTCGTTGCCGACCTGGCCGATGAACAGGATCATCGGCGTGGAATCCTGGTAGGCCGTGTGCACGCCGATCGAGGCATTGGTGGCGCCCGGGCCGCGCGTGACGAAACAGATGCCGGGCTTGCCGGTCAGTTTGCCGTAGGCCTCGGCCATGAAGGCCGCGCCCCCTTCCTGGCGGTTGATGACGAAGCGGATGCTTGAGTCGTGCAGCGCGTCGAGCACGTCGAGATAGCTTTCGCCAGGCACGCCGAAGGCGGTGTCGACGCCGTGGACATGCAGTGCATCGACCAGGATCTGGCCGCCGGTGCGAAGAGGGTGCGTCATGTGTCGGTCATCCGTTTAGTTGGGCATCGTGGCATTCTATGCAATCGACCGACCTCGGGCTTTTGAAATGGCGACACCGATTTTCAGAAATGACGGCACCCAGACTATCGTAGGTTACAATGCTGCCCGTGAAGCAGGCCAGACAGCCGCTGGCTGGTATCGCAAGGTACCGGCGGGAGGAAGGTCCGGACTCCACAGAGCGGGGTGACGGTTAACGGCCGTCCGCCGAAAGCCAGGCGCAAGCCTGGTATAAGGCGAGGAATAGGGCCACAGAGACGAGCGTATTCAGTTACGGTGAAACGCGGTAACCTCCACTCGGAGCAATTCCAAATAGGCACGCGTTGATGTTGCTCGCGGAGCGTGCGGGTAGGAAGCTTGAGCGCCGGAGTAATTCGGCGCCTAGAGGAATGGCTGTCATAGGGGCGTCCCGCAAGGGAGACCACTACACAGAATCCGGCCTATCGGCCTGCTTTACACTGAATTTTCAATCCGCTGCCTTGGTTCCGGGACGGAGGTGCAACTTGCACACTGCCGACGCACAAAGCACGTCAATGGGCTGCGGACTGAATGGAAGCGCCTGCATCTGCCAGGCGCCGTCGTCGACCTTGAACTCGATGGCGTCGGCGCGCGAACGCAAGCCGATCATGATCGGGCTGCCCACTTCGAAGCCGCCTGCCATCGGCACACTCGACATCAGTGCCTTGCCTTTGTACAGATTCCTTTTGACCTGTAGTTCTGTGCCGTCGGCGTGACGCCGTTCAACGTAAATGCAGGCGTGATGATCCGAAGCGCCGCTGCTCACGCATACGCCGCCGCGCGGTCCAAATCGTGGGTGCGTGTTGATTCGCTTGATCGTCAGTTCAACAGTCATGTCAAGCGGGGCATCGATGGTGTCGGTCTTAAATTGATGAAAGGCACCACCTGGAGCATTGATCAAGAGGACTGTATCGTCGGGTGCTGGAATAGCGAGAAAGGTCGAGTCACGGACATACTCGGAAAGCGTCGTTGCGCCGCTGGCTTCCAGCTGTTGACGGGTAACGATCGCAACCGGCCGCGCTCCGGTCGTTTCTTGCGGCGCTGCGGGGCTGATTGGCGTGCTCCCGCAGCCAGTGAGCGACAACAGCAGAATACAGGACAAGGTAAGACGTAGACCCATGGTAATCTGACAAGTCGCAAATGGCGCATTGTAAGGTTTTATTGCCATAAAGAAAACAACCGCCTGAAAAAATAGACTCTGGCTACAATGCATCGGCGCCAGTAGCCGGCAGGCGCCCATGCAGGCTTCTTGCGGAGACATCGATGCCCCAATACGTCCTCGCCCTGGATCAGGGAACGACCAGTTCCCGCGCCATCCTGTTCGACCGCCAGGGGCAGGTGTTCGCCTGCGCCCAGCAGGAGTATCCCCAGCATTTCCCGCAGCCCGGATGGGTCGAGCACGATGCCCTCGACATCTGGAACAGCCAGCTCGCCTGCGCGCGCAAGGTCATCTCCGACAGCCGCGTGCCGGCATCGCAGATCGCCGCTATCGGCATCGCCAACCAGCGCGAGACCACCGTCGTCTGGGATCGCGCGACCGGAGCACCCATCGCGCGCGCCATCGTCTGGCAGGATCGGCGCACCGCCGGCGCCTGCGACCGCCTGCGCGAAGCGGGCCATGCACGCCAGATCGCGCGCAGCACCGGGCTCGAGCTGGACGCCTATTTTTCCGCCACCAAGCTGCAATGGCTGCTGGAGAACGTGCCCGGCGCGCGCGAACGGGCCGAGCGCGGCGAATTGTGCTTCGGCACCATCGACAGCTGGCTCGCCTTTAAACTTTGCGGGCGCCATGTCACCGACGTGAGCAATGCGTCGCGCACGATGCTCTACAACATCCATACGATGCGCTGGGATCCGGCGCTGCTCGAGCTGTTCGGCGTGCCCGAGGCGATGCTGCCGGAAGTCGTGCGCAGTTCGGGCCAGGTGGGCAAAGTCCATAGCGAATGGTTCGGCGCGCCGATTCCCCTGTCCGGCATCGCCGGCGACCAGCAGGCGGCGACCTTCGGCCAGGCCTGCTACGACAAGGGCATGGTCAAGAACACTTATGGCACCGGCTGCTTCATGCTGATGCATTCGGGTTATGTGCCGCCGGTCTCGCGCAACCGCCTGCTGGCCACCATCGGCTGGAAGGTCGACGGCCGCACCGACTACATGCTCGAGGGCAGCGTCTTCATGGGCGGCGCCACGGTGCAATGGCTGCGCGACGGTCTCGGCATCATCAAGGACTCGAGCGAGGTCGAGGCGCTGGCCACCTCGGTGCCGGATGCCGGCGGCGTGATGCTGGTGCCGGCCTTTGTCGGCCTGGGCGCGCCGCACTGGGATGCGTATGCGCGCGGCACTATCGTCGGCATGACCCGCGGCACCACCGCCGCCCACATCGCGCGCGCGGCGGTGGAAGCCATCGCTTACCAGAGCGCGGAACTGCTGGCGGCGATGCAGAAGGACGCGGCCTGTCCGGTGATGGAAGTGCGCGCCGACGGCGGCGCCGCACGCAACGATTTATTGATGCAGTTCCAGGCCAATCTGTTGGGCGTGCCGGTGGTGCGCCCGCTCGTCACCGAGACGACGGCGCTGGGCGCGGCCTACCTGGCCGGGCTGGCCGAAGGCTTCTGGCGTTCGCGCGAAGAGATCCAGGCCCTGTGGTGCGCCGAGCGCCGCTTCGAGCCCGACATGCCGGCCGAACTGCGCGCCGAGTTGCGCGCACGCTGGGCGCGGGCGGTCGAGCATGCCAAGGGCTGGGTCGAGCATTGAACGGCGCCACTACCTTTGCGGTTCCCGCAGTGGCCGACCTCGTGTACTGGACGGTGTTCGCCATTGCCGTGTCGGTGGTGGCCGCGCCGCTGCTGGTGCGGCGCCGCGATGGCCCCGCGCTTACCCTGCGCAATATCGGCCTGGCGACGATCCTGATCGTGCCCCTGACGGCGGCGCTCGCCTTCACGATGTCGGACAACGAACTGCGCCTCGACGGCGACCGGATCGTGCTGCACGCGGCGCACTTCTACCAGGCGGAGCGGCCGCTGGCGGAGTTCGACCTGGCACGGGCGCGCAGCGGCCGCTACGACGCGATTCCCGAAGCCCGGCTTGGCGTGCGCACCAACGGCATCGGCCTGCCTGGGTATGCGGCGGGCTGGTACACCGCACGCGATGGCGGCGCCATCGTGGTGTTGCTGACCGACCGCGAGCGCGTCGTCTACCTGCCTGCGCGCAGCGGCCCGGCGCTGCTGATCAGCGTCGAGCAGCCGGAGCGATTTCTGGCGGCCCTGCGGGCGGCGCAGACGGGGCGCTAGGCCGGTCAAAAGGGCGCATGCGCCCCTGCGTGCTTACTTCTCGACGATCTCAAGATCGAACTCGTCGACCCCCGCCACTTCGCCATGCACCCGGTCGCCCGGCTGCAGGGCGCCGACGCCGCCCGGCGTGCCCGTGAAGATCAGGTCGCCCGGCGCCAGCGTCACCAGGCGCGACAGGTGGCTGATGATGTCGGCGATCGGCCAGATCATCTCGTCCAGGCAGCCGTCCTGGCGCACTTCGCCGTTGACCAGCATGCGGATGCAGGCATTCTCGGTGGGATGGCCGAAGGCGCTGACCGGACGCAGCGGCGTGCAGGGCGCGGAGGCGTCGAAGCCTTTCGCCATGTCCCACGGGCGGCCCGCTTCCTTGGCCACCGCCTGCAGGTCGCGCCGGGTCAGGTCGATGCCGACGCCATAGCCCCACACCTTGCTCAATGCCTCGTCGGCCGGAATGTCGGCGCCGCCGGCGCGCAGGGCGACGACCAGTTCGATCTCGTGGTGCAGGTCGCGCGTTGCCGGCGGATAGGGCAGGGCGCCTTCGGCCGGCACCACGGCGTCGGCCGGCTTGGTGAAGAAGAAGGGCGGCTCGCGATCCGGATCGCTGCCCATCTCGCGCGCATGGGTCGCATAGTTGCGGCCGACGCAGAAGACGCGGCGGATCGGGAAGCGGGCGCTGCTGCCGAAGATGGCGAGCGAAGGCGTGGCGGGCGGAGTGAAGGCGAACTCGGTCATGGGGCTCTCTGGTTGAAGTGATGGCTTCATTCTAGCGCTGCGTGGTGTTTGGTGGCTGACGCTCACGGGCGCGATCGGGTGGGGACGCGTATCGCCGCGTGGGCTGCGCTCGCTTTTCGATGATTTTTCCTGTACGGGTGGAGCAGCCCGGTGAAACCGTCATCGCGGCCATTGGCCACGATGACCCCTACGGTATCAGGGGTTTTCGAATCGAGATAAGCGTAGGGTGGGCGGCTCCATCGTGGAGAAAGCGTCAGCGAAAAGCGTGCGCCGCCCACGCGGTGATACGCGCCGCCCGAGAACCAATGAACGCTCCCGCACCCAGCGGCTAAAACCCGATCCGCGCCCGCCCCGGCAGCGGCCGCAGCCGCACGTCTTCAGGCGTCACGTGCCCGCGCCCATCGGCCACCGCATACCCCAGGCTGTCGAGCAGGACTTTGCGCAGGTCGCGCGGGGCGACACCGGCCAGCTTGTCGAGCACCGCATCCGCCAGGCGCGCGTCGAAGCCGGACAAATTCAATTCCACCAGCAGCGCCGCAACCATGCGCTGGGCGATGCCGGCGGCCTGCTCGGGCGTCGGCGCCGGCACTTCGTAGACGGCCATCCGGTTCAGCAGCGGCGCCGGGATGCCCTCGGTCGAATTCGCCGTCAGCACCCAGAAGATCTGGCTGGCGTCGATCTCGACGTCGATGAACTCGTCGCGGAAGGCGCGCGCCGTTTCCGGTTCCAGCAGCTGGTAGAGGGCGGCCAGCGGATCGGACTGCGAGGAGCCGCTTGCCTTTTCCACTTCGTCGAGCACGACGACGGGATTGGCATACTGGCCGCGCACCAGGCGCTCGGCCACCTTGCCGCATTTGGCGCCGCGCCAGCTGGCCGAGCTTCCGGTGATGACGAAGCCGGCCGAGAGCGCGTTCATGCTGATCAGCTCGCAGTCGGTGCCCATCACGCGCGCCAGGCGCTTGGCGAAATGGGTCTTGCCCACGCCCGGCCCGCCCAGCAGCAGGATCGGCATGACATTGAAGCCCTTGTTGCCGGCATGGGCCAGGCGCAGGTAGCGCGCCAGGTCGTCCAGCACGCTGTCGAAATTCGGGCATTCCTCGAACAGCGGATCAAGTGCGTCGGTCGAGGCGGGGGTGGTGACGAAACGTTCGGGCCCGGCCCCCAGCATGCGTTCGTAGAAGGCTTCGAGCTCGGGCGAGCGGCCGCGGCTGCGATCGAGGGCATCCTGGACGTCGAGCAGGTCGTAGACGGTGCGGGTGCGGGCGATGGTCAGGCTCAGGTGGAGGCTCAAGTTCATCTCCTTGCGATTACGACAACATCAACGCCCGGGTTCGCCGAACTGCCGGGCGCTGAGAAATCCTAATCCTTCCCGCATGAATCTGCAATTTCCTGCTGTGCAGTGTGGGTTGTAGCTGCGCATAAGAGAAGAGCCGTCTTTACAGAAAAATTTTCTATAAAGCAACGGTGTAAGCAACCTGTCTAGATGAGGTAAGACTTTCACACTTTAAGCTAAGTGCTTAATTTTCCGAGAGATTTTGTCTTGACACTGCTTGAGCGTTACGCGCTAAGTCCTTCATTTCATTAACAAAATCCGGATTTTTCCTACCGGAATTCGCTTGACCAGTAACAACGCTTCCTCTAAAGTGGGAAACGGTGTGAAAAAGTGCAGTTTTGTGGGAGAAAATGAATTCTCCCGGCGCGCAAAACAACTAAACTGAAAACTCTCCAAGCTAGGTATTTACGTGTTTCAAGGCGCGTCAGCGATCAATCTCGATGCGAAGGGCCGGATGTCGATTCCGGCAAAGCATCGTGACGCCCTCGCGCTGCAATGCGAAGGCCGCCTCACGCTCACCCGCCACCCGCACGGCTGCCTGTTGTTTTTCCCCCGTCCCGTCTGGGAAACCCACCGCGACCAGATCGCCGCCTGGCCCATGTCGGCGCGCGCCTGGCAGCGCATTTTCCTTGGTAACGCCTGCGATGTCGAGATGGACAGCGCCGGCCGCGTCCTGATCTCGCCCGAACTGCGCGCTGCCGTCGGCCTGGAAAAAGAAGTGATGATGCTTGGCATGGGCACCCATTTCGAAATCTGGGACGCCGCCAAGCTGGCCGCCGATGAAGCATCCGCCGTCGCCGGCGGCATGCCCGATGTACTTTCCAATTTCTCTTTCTGAGGCACGGATGACGATTGCCACTCCGGTGCCCGAATTGCAGCATCGCACGGTGCTGCTTGACGAAGCGGTCGATGCGCTCGACCTGGCCGGCGTTCGCGCCGACGGCATCTATATAGACGGCACGTTCGGCCGTGGCGGCCACAGCCGCCTGATCCTGTCGCGCCTGGGGCCGAACGGCCGCCTGGTCGCCTTCGACAAGGATCCGATGGCGATCGCCACCGCCGAGCAGATCCACGACCCACGATTCTCGATCGTCCACGACAGCTTCGCCACCATGGGCTCGGCCTTGGCCGCCCGGGGCGTGGCGCAGGTGGACGGCATCCTGCTCGACCTGGGCATCTCTTCGCCCCAGGTCGACGACGCCACACGCGGATTCAGCTTCCGCAACGACGGCCCGCTCGACATGCGGATGGACACGACACGCGGACTTTCGGCCGCCGAATGGGTAGCCACGGCGACCGAACAACAACTGGAAAAGGTTATACGTGATTATGGGGAAGAACGGTTTGCTTTTCAGATTGCAAAGGCGGTTGTTGCTCGCCGGGCAATCGAGCCAATTTCAAGCACACGCCAGCTTGCCGCAATCGTGGCAGACGCGGTCAAGACTAGGGAAAAAGGCAAGGATCCGGCCACCCGTACCTTTCAGGCTATCCGGATTTTCATCAATAAAGAGCTTGAGGACCTCGAGGCAGGGCTGACGGCTGCCTACGCCATGCTCGCGCCAGGCGCGCGCATGTCGGTGATCAGCTTCCACTCGCTCGAAGACCGCATGGTCAAGCAATTCCTGGCCAGCAAAGCCAAGGTGGCGCAGCCGGACCGCCGCCTGCCGATCCGTGCCGTCGACCTGCCGCAGCCGCAGATGAAGCTGATCGCCAAGATCAAGCCGTCCGATGCGGAAGTCGACGCCAACCCGCGCGCCCGCTCGGCGGTGCTGCGCGTGGCCGAACGCCTCGACGACGTGGCGAAGGGCACGGCGAAATGAGCAACAAGCTCAACATCGTGCTGGCGGCCGGCCTGATCGCCTGCGGCCTGACGCTCGTGAACGCGCGCTACCAGGCGCGCCACCTGTTCATCGAGCTCGAGCGCCTGCAGCAGACGGGACGCCAGCTCGACATCGACTGGGCCCAGCTGCAGCTGGACCAATCGACGCTGGGTAAAAGCGAACGCATCGAACAGATTGCCCGGACCGAATTGAATATGACTCCGCTGACCCCGGCCCGCACCCAGTACCTGACGGCGGAGGGCGCGCAATGAAGCGCGACAAGCCGTTTACGTCCAGCCGCACGGGGCGCGTCGCCGCCGCCAAGGGCATGGCCTTCTCGAAGAGCCCGGTGCTGGCCGTGCGCCTGCCCGACTGGCGCTCGCGCGTCGTGCTGTTCGTGCTGTTCGCAGCCTTTGCCGCGCTCGGCCTGCGCGCACTGTGGCTGCAGGCCATGTCGACCCAGTTCCTGCAAAAGCAGGGCAAGAGCCGCTACGAGCGCACGCTCGAACTGCCTGCCACGCGCGGCAAGATCATGGATCGCCACGGCCAGGTGCTGGCATCCTCGCTGCCGGTGAAAGCCGTGTGGGCGATCCCCGAAGACGTGCTGGCCTCGCCGCCGGAAAAGCTGGCGGAACTGGCGCGCCTGCTCGAGATGCCGGAATCCGAACTGCGCAAGAAGCTCGATTCCGACCGCACCTTCGTCTACCTGAAGCGCCAGGTCGAGATGGACGTCATCGCCAAGATCGACAAGCTGAAAATCAGCGGCCTCGACACCCGCAAGGAATACAAGCGCTTCTACCCGCAGGGCGAAGTCATGACCCACATGGTCGGCTTCACCAACGTCGAAGACGTGGGCCAGGAAGGCATGGAGCTGGCGCAGCAGAAGTCGCTGGTCGGCGTGCCGGGCAGCCGCAAGGTGATCAAGGACCGCCTGGGCCGCATCGTCGAAGACCTGGGCCTGTCGCGCGAGCCGCATGACGGCAAGGATTTGACCCTGTCGGTCGATTCCAAGCTCCAGTACATCGCCTTCACCAGCATCAAGAACGCGGTCGAGAAGTTCAACGCCAAGGCCGGCGCCGCCGTCGTGCTCGACGTGCACACGGGCGAGGTGCTGGCGCTGGCCAACTACCCGACCTACAACCCGAACGACCGCAAGAAGCTCACCGGCGAACAGCTGCGCAACCGCGTCATCACCGACACCTATGAGCCGGGTTCGATCATCAAGCCGTTCACGGTGGCGCTCGGCCTGGAAAAGAAGATCATCACCCCGAACACCGTGTTCGACACCGGCTCCGGCCGCATCACGGTGGGCGGGCGCACCATGCGCGACTCGCACCCAAAGCCGATGCTGACCACCAGCGGCATCATCCAGAAGTCGTCGAACGTCGGTGTGGTCAAGATCTCTCAGATGATCCCGCCGCAGGAAATGTGGGAGCTGTACACCAAACTCGGCTACGGCCAGGCGCCGCGCTTCGGCTTCCCGGGCCCGGCCGCCGGCCGCGTGCGTCCATGGAAATCCTGGCGTCCGGTCGAATACGCGAACATGTCCTTCGGCCACGGCCTCTCGGTCTCGCTCTTGCAGATGGCGCGTTCCTACATGGTCTTCGCCCGCAATGGCGACATGATCCCGCTCTCGTTCGTGAAGCTCAACGAAGAGCCGGTCGGCCAGCAGATCATCTCGCCGAAGACCGCGGCCCAGGTGCGCACCATGCTCGAATCCGTCGTGAGCCCGGAAGGCACGGCTTCGCGCGCCCAGGTCGCCGGCTACCGCGTCGGCGGCAAGACCGGCACAGCGCAGAAGATCGTCGACGGCCGCTATTCGCATACGAGCTATGTCGGTTCCTTTGTCGGCATCGCGCCGATGTCGAAGCCGCGCTTCGTGATCGCCGTGATGGTCGACGATCCGAAAGGGGCCGTCCACACCGGCGGCGGCGTTGCGGCGCCTACTTTCGCCGACCTGGCAGCGAGCGCGCTCAGGGCGGACAACATTCCACCGGATTCGTCGGTCACCGACATCATCATTCCGGAAATGCCACTCGAGGAGAGCGTGGATGGCGCTTAGCATGAACGAGATCTGCAAGTGGATCGTTGCCGCCGCACCGGGCGGCAAACTCGTTTCCGACTCGCGCCAGGTGACGCCGGGCGACGTGTTCTTCGCCTATCCGGGCGAAACCGCGGACGGCCGCCGCTTCATCGCGCAGGCCGTGGCCAATGGCGCCGCCGCCGTCGTCTTCGAGGAACGCGATTTCGCCTGGGACGACGCGCTCGCCGTGCCGCACCTGGCCGTGCCCGGCCTGAAACCGCAGGCCGGCCTGATCGCGCACGCCGTCCTCGGCCAGCCCGACGCCGACATGTTCACCGTCGGCGTGACCGGCACCAACGGCAAGACTTCCTGCGCCGTCTGGCTCGGCCAGGCCTTCGCCAAGCTGGGCGAGACCGCCGCCGTGATCGGCACCCTGGGCGTGGCCATGTACAGGAAAGGCAGCGAACCCGAGTTCGCCGTCACCGGCTACACCACGCCGGACGCCGTGCTGCTCGCCAGCCGCCTGTCCGCCGTGCGCGAAGCGCGGGCGCGTTCGCTGGCGATCGAAGTGTCCTCGATCGGCCTGGTGGAAGGGCGCCTGGCCGGCCTGCATTTCGACGTCGCCATCTTTACGAACCTGACGCGCGACCACCTCGACTACCACGGCACGATGGAAGCCTACGAGGCGGCCAAGATCCAGCTCTTCGAATGGCCCGGCCTGCAAACCGCCGTGATCAATCTGGACGATCCGGCCGGCCAGCGCCTGGTGGCGCACCTGCGCGCGACCCGGCCCCAACTCGCCATCACCGGCTACACGCTGGACGATGAGGCGGCGCAGCCGGCCATCGAAGGCGTGGCTATCCTGCGCGCCTCGAACAAACGCAGCCGCCCGCAAGGCAGCGAATTCCAGTTGACGGCGCCGCAAGGCGGCGCGCTGGTGAAGACGCAGCTGGTCGGCCACTTCAACATCAGCAATGCGCTGGCGGTGCTGGGCGCGCTGCTGGCCAAGGGTGTCGAATTGCCGCGTGCGGTCGAGGCGATCGAAGCGCTGCTGCCGGCCCCGGGCCGCATGCAGCAGGTCGGCGGTCAGGACGCACCGCTGGTCGTGATCGACTACGCGCACACGCCGGACGCGCTGGAAAAAACCTTGCAGGCGCTGCGCCAGGTGGCGAACGAGCGCGGCGGCCAGCTGTGGTGCGTGTTCGGCTGCGGCGGCGACCGCGACCCGGGCAAGCGTCCGCAGATGGGCGCCGTCGCCCAGATGGCCGACCAGGCCATCGTCACCAGCGACAATCCGCGCAGCGAGGAACCCGGCGCGATCATCGCCCAGATCCTGGCCGGCATGAATCAAGAAGGCGTGCAGGCGATCGAGGATCGGGCCACTGCGATCCTGGCCGCCGTCAAGCAGGCTAACAAGCAGGACGTGATCCTGCTGGCGGGGAAGGGCCACGAGCCCTACCAGGAAATCAAGGGCAAGAAGCTGCCGTTTTCCGACGCCGACCACGCCGCGCTGGCCTTGAGCGCGCGGCTCACCATGATGAGGACTCACTAGCATGCGCGGTACGCTCGCAACTTTGATTGCGTCGATGCCCGGCGCGCAGCTCACCGCTGACGCGCCTTTCGACAAGGTCTCGACCGACAGCCGTACGGCGAATGCCGGCACGCTGTTCGT
Source organism: Massilia sp. Leaf139 (assembly GCF_001424165.1). Lineage (GTDB taxonomy): Bacteria > Pseudomonadota > Gammaproteobacteria > Burkholderiales > Burkholderiaceae_D > Telluria. Next base: position 295,068 of record NZ_LMOJ01000012.1, on the reverse strand, counting down.
CGCATTGCGCGGCGACATCCACGACGCCCACGACTTCCTGCCGCAGGTGGCCGCCAACGGCGCCGCCGCGGTCATCGCCGAGCGCCTGCCCGCAGGCTGGACGCTGCCGGCCATCCTCGTGCCGAACACCTTGACGGCCCTCGGCCAGATCGCCAACCACTGGCGCCGCCAATACGCGATTCCCCTGATCGGCGTCACCGGCAGCAACGGCAAGACGACGGTCAAGGAAATGATCGCGTCCATTCTGGCCGCCGCCTTCGGCGAACAGGCGCGCCTGGCCACGCAGGGCAACCTGAACAACGAGATCGGCGTGCCGCTGACGCTGATGCGCCTGGAAGCGTCGCACCGCGCCGCCGTCGTCGAACTGGGCATGAACCATCCGGGCGAGATCGCACGCCTGGCCGCGATCGCGCAGCCGACGGTCGCCATGGTCAACAACGCCCAGCGCGAGCACCAGGAATTCATGCACACGGTGGAAGCGGTGGCGCAGGAAAACGGCTCCGTGTTCGCCGCGCTGCCGGGCGACGGCGTGGCCGTCTATCCGGGCGACGACACCTATACGGCGCTCTGGCAGGGCTTGGCCGCACATTGCCGCAGCCTGACCTTTGGCATGCTGGACACCTGCGACGTGCACGCGTCCTATGCCAGCAACGGATTCGGTAACAAATTGAAAGTAACGGCGCCGGGCGCCACGTTTGAACTGACACTGGCGGCCGCGGGCGAGCACAATGTGCGCAACGCGCTGGCCGCGATCGCCTGCGCGCTGGCCGCCGGCATCGGGCACGACGTGATCGTGCGCGGCCTGGAAGCCTTTGCGCCGGTGGGCGGCCGCCTGCAGCGCAAGCAGGCCGCCAACGGGGCGCTCGTCATCGACGACACCTACAACGCGAACCCGGATTCGATGCGCGCCGCGATCGACGTGCTGGCCAGCTATCCGGCGCCGCGCATCCTGGTGGTCGGCGACATGGGCGAAGTCGGCACGCAGGGACGCGAGTTCCACGAAGAGATCGGCGCTTACGCGCACAACCGCGGCATCGAGACGGTGCTGGCGACGGGGGAACTTTCGCGGCACATGGCCGCATATGGCACCCGACATTTTGAGCAGTTTGAGGATGTTTTGGCAGCACTGGACAAGCAACTGGGCGGCAATTCTGATGCAACTGTGTTGGTGAAAGGCTCGCGCTTCATGAAGATGGAGCGCGTCGTCAATCACCTGATCGGATCCACACACACTGGCAAGGACGCCCACTAATGCTTCTCTGGCTTGCACAATACCTGCAGGACTATATCGGTCCGATGCGTGTCTTTAACTTCATCACCTTCCGTGCGGTGTTCGCCGCGATCACCGCGATCGCGCTCGGCCTGATCACCGGGCCGGCCGTGATCCGCAAGCTGACCGAGATGAAGGTCGGGCAGGCGGTGCGCACGCAAGGCCCGCAGACCCACCTGAAGAAACACGGCACCCCGACCATGGGCGGCGTGCTGATCCTGATCGCGATCGCGATTTCCACGCTGCTGTGGTGCGACCTGTCGAACCGCCTGATCTGGCCGGTGCTGATCGTCACGCTAGGCTTCGGCGCCGTCGGCTGGGTGGACGATTACCGCAAGGTGGTCTACCAGGATCCGGAAGGCATGCGCTCGCGCGAAAAATACTTCTGGATGTCGCTGGTCGGCCTGGCCGCTTCGCTGTATCTGGCGTTTTCGGTGTCCGAGAAGACCCCGTGGGGCGTGGCCCAGCTGTTCTGGGCCTGGGTGCAGTCCGGCTTCTCGCTCGACCTGCCGCCCAAGGCCGACCTGATCGTCCCCTTCTTCAAGACCATCAGCTATCCGCTGGGCGTCTGGGGCTTCATCGCGCTGACCTATTGCGTGATCGTCGGCACCTCGAACGCGGTCAATTTCACCGACGGCCTCGACGGCCTGGCCATCATGCCGACCGTGATGGTGGGCGGGGCGCTGGGCCTGTTCGCTTACCTCACCGGTAACGTCACGTATGCGAAATACCTGTTCATTCCGCACATCGAGGGCGCCGGCGAGCTGCTGATCTTCTGCGGCGCGATGGCGGGCGCGGGCCTGGCCTTCCTCTGGTATAACGCGCACCCGGCGCAGATGTTCATGGGCGACGTCGGCGCGCTGGCGCTGGGCGGCGCGCTTGGGACGATTGCCGTCATCGTGCGCCAGGAAATCGTCCTGTTCATCATGGGCGGCGTGTTCGTGGCCGAAACGCTGTCGGTGATCATCCAGGTGACCTGGTTCAAGTACACCAAGAAGCGCTACGGCACCGGCCGCCGCGTCTTCCTGATGGCGCCGCTGCACCACCATTTCGAACAGAAGGGCTGGAAGGAGACCAAGGTCGTGGTGCGCTTCTGGATCGTGACGATGGTGCTCGTCCTCGTCGGTCTCTCTACACTGAAACTTCGTTAAAGCTGCACTGATGAACTACGACGGCAAACTCGCCCTAATACTGGGGCTCGGCGAATCCGGGCTCGCGATGGCGCAATGGCTCGCCCGCTGCGGTGCGCGCGTGCGCGTGGCCGATACGCGCGCGCAGCCGCAGCGCCTGCCCGCGCTGCGCGAAGCGGTACCTTCCGCGGAATTCGTCGCCGGTGAATTCGCGGCCAGCCTGGTCGAGGGCGTCGACTTCGTGGCCGTCAGCCCGGGCCTGGCGCCGAACAAGGAACTGGCCGCCATCGCGCCGGCCGCGTTTGACAAGAACATCCCCGTCTGGGGCGAGATCGAACTGTTCGCGCAAGCCCTGGCCGCCCTGAAGGCGGAGCGCGGCTATGCGCCGAAGGTCATCGCGATCACCGGCACCAACGGCAAGACCACGGTGACGAGCCTGACCGGCCTGCTGTGCCGCCGCGCCGGCTTCGACACGCGCGTGGCCGGCAACATCAGCCCGGCGGCACTGGACGTGCTGCGCGAAGCCATTAATGAGGACAAGCTGCCGCAGGCCTGGGTGCTGGAACTGTCCAGCTTCCAGCTGCACACCACCTTCAGCCTGAATGCCGATGCCGCCACGGTGCTCAACATCACCCAGGATCACCTCGACTGGCATGGCGACATGGCCGCCTACGCGGCGGACAAGGCGCGCATCTTCGGGGCCGATACGACGCGCGTGCTGAACCGCGACGACGCCATCGTCATGGGGATGGCGGCGCCCGGCATCCCGCAGCTGAGCTTCGGCACAGGCGAACCGCAGGAAGCGGGCAGCTTCGGCATCGTCAACGAACGCGGCGTGCTGTGGCTGGCGAATGCCGTCGCCGGCGAAGCGAGCGAAAAGAAACTCAGGAAAGGCGAAGTCGCCGAGCCGGTCGAGGTGATCGTCAACCGTCTGATGCCGGCCGACGCCCTGAAAATCCGCGGCCTGCACAATGCGTCGAACGCGCTGGCCGCGCTGGCCCTGTGCCGCGCCGCCGGCCTGCCGCTGGCGCCGCTGCTGCACGGCCTGCGCGAATACGCGGGCGAGCCGCACCGCGTGGAACTGGTCGGCAGCATCGAGGGCATCGATTACTACGACGACAGCAAGGGCACGAACGTCGGCGCCACCGTCGCCGCGCTGCTCGGCCTCGGCAAAGCCTTCACGGGCGAAGACCAGCAAATCCTCCTGATCGCCGGCGGCGACGGCAAGGGCCAGGACTTCACGCCGCTGGCCGAGCCGGTGTCGCGCTATGTGCGCGCGGTGCTGCTGATCGGGAAGGATGCGCCGGCGGTCAAGGCCGCGCTGGAACCGTCCGGCGTGCCGTGCTTCGACCTCGACGACCTGCCGCAGGCGGTGCGCCGCGCCGCCGGCCTGGCGCGCGCGGGCGACAGCGTGCTGCTGTCCCCGGCCTGCGCCAGCCTCGACATGTTCACCAACTACGCGCACCGCGCGCAGGTGTTCGTCGATACGGTGCGCGAGATCGCACTGGACAAGGGAATGGAGATCTGATGGCCTTCCAGCTTCCCTTCAAGTTCTCCGGTTCGAGCAGCGATGCCGCCATCGCCGAGCGTTCGCGTCCCTCGAAGATGATGGACTACGACCAGCCGCTGGTCTGGATCACCCTGATCCTGATGCTGTTCGGGATGGTGATGGTGTATTCCGCCTCGATCGCGCTGCCGGACTCGCCCAAGTTCGCCTACCTGGAAGGGCGCCACGAATACTTCCTGTACCGCCAGATGTTCTTCATCGTGGCCGCGATCATCGCCGCCTGGATCACCTTCCGCATCCCGGTCGCCGTGCTGCAGAAGCTGGCGCCGATGATGTTCGTGGCCACCCTGGTGCTCTTGATGCTGGTGCTGATCCCCGGCGTCGGCGTGGTGGTGAACGGCGCGCGGCGCTGGCTGTCGCTGAAAGTGTTCAACCTGCAGCCGTCGGAGATGATGAAGATCGTCGCCGTGCTCTACGCCGCCGACTTCACGGTGCGCAAGCAGCAGTACATGCACAAGCTGACCAAGGGTTTCATGCCGATGGCGGCCGCGATCGGCGTGGTCGGCCTGCTGCTCCTGCTCGAGCCGGATCTGGGCGCCTTCGGCGTCATCGTCTGCATCGCCATGGGCATCCTGTTCCTGGGCGGCTTCAACATGATCTGGTTCGGCGGCATCGGCGCCATCCTGGTCGTGATCTTCACGTCGATCATCGCGCTGTCGCCGTTCCGCCGCGCGCGCATGTTCGCCTACCTCGACCCGTGGCAGGAAGACAATGCACTCGACAAGGCCTACCAGCTGACCCATTCCTTGATCGCTTTCGGGCGCGGCGAGATCGGCGGCGTCGGCCTCGGCAACAGCGTCGAGAAGCTGCACTACCTGCCGGAAGCGCATACCGACTTCATCATGGCCGTGATCGGCGAGGAACTCGGCTTGGTCGGCGTGCTGGTCACGCTGGCGATGTTCTACTGGCTGGTAAAGCGCGCCTTCGACATCGGCCGCCAGGCCATCGCGCTCGACCAGTTCTTCGCCGGCCTGACCGCGAAGGGCATCGGCATCTGGATCGGCGTGCAGACCTTCATCAACATGGGCGTGAACCTGGGCCTGCTGCCGACGAAAGGCCTGACCTTGCCGCTGATGAGCTATGGCGGTTCGGGCGTCGTCATCAACTGCGTGGGCCTGGCGATCCTGCTGCGCATCGACTACGAGAATCGGGTCTTGATGCGAGGAGGGCGGCTATGAATAAGCCTGTGAAACGCTTGATGATCATGGCCGCCGGCACCGGCGGCCACATCTTCCCCGGCGTGGCCATCGCCCAGACCATGCGCGCGCGCGGCTGGAGCGTCACCTGGCTCGGCACCGCGCACGGAATGGAACGCGAGTTCGTGCCGAAGCACGGCATCGAGATGGACACCATCGACTTCGCCGGCCTGCGCGGCAAGGGCATCAAGCACACGGTGACGGGCGCCTTCAAGATGGCCGCCAGTTTCGGCGCCTGCCTGCGTTATCTCGGCCAGCGCAAGCCCGACGTCGTGCTCGGCATGGGCGGCTACGTGACGGTGCCGGGCGGCCTGATGGCGCGCACGCGCGGCATTCCGCTGGCGCTGGTGAATGCCGACGCGGCCCTGCTGCTGTCGAACAAGACCCTGACCCCGCTCGCCAGCCGCGTGCTGTTCGGCTTCCCGGCCGACTTCGGCAATGCCGCGGGCAAGGCGGTCGTCACCGGCAACCCGGTGCGCCAGGCGATCCTCGACCTGCCGGCGCCCGCCGCGCGTTTCCTCGGGCGCAGCGGCCCGCTGCGCGTGCTGGTCGTGGGCGGCAGCCTGGGCGCCAAGGTGCTGAACGACAGCGTGCCGGCCGCGCTGGCGCGCATCGACGCGAATGTGCGTCCGCTCGTAACCCACCAGTCGGGCAAGAAGAACATCGACGCGCTGCGCGCGGCATACAAACAGGCAGGCGTGGAAGCGGACGTGGTCGACTTCATCGACGACATGGCGGCCGCGTACGCGCAGGCCGATCTCGTGATCTGCCGCGCCGGCGCCATCACCGTGTCGGAATTGACGGCGGCGGGCGTGGCCAGCGTGCTGGTGCCCTTCGTGGCCAGCACCACCAGCCACCAGCGCGACAACGCGGTCTGGATGGCGGGGCAGAAAGCGGCGGTTCACCTGGCGCAGGGCGAGCTGTCGGCCGAGCGCGTGGCGCAACTGTTGATGTCGACGAGCCGCGCCGATTGCCTGGCGATGGCCGAGGCGGCGCACGCCGTGGGGAAGCGCAATGCGAATGAAGCGATTGCAGACGTGCTGGAACAGCTGGCCAACAAGAACAAATAAGACAAAGAAGAACAATGAAACACAAGATCAAACACATTCACTTCGTCGGCATCGGTGGCAGCGGCATGAGCGGCATTGCCGAAGTGCTGCTCAACCTCGGTTATAAAGTGTCGGGCTCGGATCTGGGCAGCAATGCGGCCAGCAACCGCCTGAAGGATCTGGGTGCGCGCGTCTATCTCGGCCACGCGGCCGACAACATCCTCGGCGCCGATGCGGTGGTCACCTCGACCGCCGTCGTTGAGACCAATCCGGAAGTCATGGCCGCGCGCAGCGCCCAGATCCCGGTGGTGCCGCGCGCGATCATGCTGGGCGAACTGATGCGCCTGAAGCGCGGCATCGCCATTGCCGGCACCCACGGCAAGACGACGACGACCAGCCTGGTCGCCTCGGTGCTGGCCCAGGGCGGCCTCGATCCTACTTTTGTGATCGGCGGACGCCTGAACAGCGCCGGCGCGAACGCCAAGCTCGGCACCGGCGACTACATCGTGGCCGAGGCCGACGAATCGGACGCCTCCTTCCTGAACCTGACGCCGATGATCGAAGTGATCACGAACATCGACGCCGACCACATGGAAACCTACGAGCACGACTTCGAGAAGCTGAAGGCCGCGTTCGTCAACTTCACCCACCGCCTGCCGTTCTACGGCCGCGTGATGATGTGCATCGACGATAAGCACGTGCGCTCGATCCTGCCGCAGGTGACCAAGCCGGTGACGACCTACGGCTTCGCGGAAGACGCGCAAGTGCGCGCGCTCGACGCCTATGCCGACGGCGTGCACATGCATTTCACGGTGCGCCAGGACGGCTACCCGGACACCAAATTCGTGCTGAACCAGCCGGGCATGCACAACGTCCTCAACGCCTGCTCGGCCATTGCGATCGCGCGCGAGATCGGCATCGACGACGCTGCCACCGCCCAGGGCCTGCTGGAATTCCGTGGCGTCGGCCGCCGCTTCACGCGCTATGGCGAAGTGAAGCTGGAGGGGGGCGGCAGCTTCACCCTGGTCGACGATTTCGGCCACCACCCGGTCGAGACCGAGGTGACCCTGGCTGCCGCGCGCGCCGCCTACCCGGGCCGGCGTCTGGTGCTGGCCTTCCAGCCGCACCGCTACAGCCGCACGCGCGACCTGTTCGAGGACTTCGTCAAGGTGCTGTCGACGCCGGACGTGCTGTTGCTGGCGGACGTGTATCCGGCTGGCGAAGCGCCGATCGTCGCGGCCGACGGCCGTGCGCTGGCGCGCTCGCTGCGCGCCGGCGGCAAGATCGAACCGATTTTCGTGGAAACGATTGCCGAGATGCCGGCCGCGATCCTCCAGGCGGTACGCGACGGGGACGTCGTGCTGACCATGGGCGCGGGCTCGATCAGCGGCATCCCGGCGCAATTAACCGAGCAACTCACCACTCAAAAGGCTGCATCGTGAGCGACGCAAATACCAACATCGTTACCAATTTCGGCAAGGTCGGCGTCCTGTTCGGCGGCCGTTCGGCCGAGCGCGACGTGTCCATCATGTCCGGCACCGGCGTGCTGCAGGCGCTGCAAAGCCGCGGCATCGACGCCCATGGCTTCGATCCGGCCGAGCGCACGCTGGCCGAACTGGCCGCGGAAAAATTCGACTGCGTCTTCATCGCGCTGCACGGCCGCTACGGCGAGGACGGCAGTCTGCAGGGCGCGCTCGAACAGCTGGGCATTCCCTACACCGGCAGCGGCGTCATGGCCTCGTCGGTCGGCATGGACAAGATCACGACCAAGATCATCTGGCTGTCGAAAAACATCCCGACCCCGCGCTACGCCACCGTGGTGCCGGGCGACGACCTCGACGCCATCGTGGCCGACCTCGGCCTGCCGCTGATCGTCAAGCCGCCGCTCGAAGGCTCGACCATCGGCATCACCAAGGTGGAGAAGGCCGAGGAATTCGAGGCTGCCGTCGCGCTGGCGACGGGCTTCGACGAGATTGTGCTGGCCGAGGAATTCGTCACCGGCCGCGAGTTTACCGTCGCCGTGCTCGGCAGCGGCAAGCATGCGCGCGCGCTGCCGATCGTCGAGATCGTCGCGCCCGAAGGCAATTACGACTACCAGAACAAGTATTTTACGGACGACACCCAGTACCACTGCCCGGCAGACCTGCCGGCCGAACTGACGGCCGAGATCCAGAAGCACGCCGTGGACGCCTACCGCGCGCTCGGCTGCGAGGGCTGGGGCCGGGTCGACGTGCTGGTGCGCGAGAGCGACATGCGCCCCTTCCTGCTCGAGGTGAACACCTCGCCGGGCATGACGGGCCACTCGCTGGTGCCGATGGCGGCGCGCGCGGTCGGCATCGGTTATGAAGACCTGTGCATCGAGATCCTGCGTTCGGCGCGCTGCAAGATGGTGAAGGCACAAGGCTGAATGTATGTGGCATGACGTACGCGCCCTCAACGCCACCGCCAGCACGCTGCTGGCGGCGACGCTGCTCGCCGGTATCGCGAGCGGCGTGTGGTGGCTGTCGCAGCGTCCGATGTTCACCTTGCGCGAGGTACGGGTCGAAAGCATGTATCGGCTCGACCTCAAGCACGTGAACGAACTGACGGTGCGCAACAGCGTGTTGGGGAAAATCCGCGGCAACTTCTTCACGACCGACCTGGAGCAGGTGCGCAGCACCTTCGAGGCCGTGCCCTGGGTGCGCCGCGCAACGGTCAGGCGCGAGTGGCCCAACGGCCTGATCGTGGAAGTGGAAGAGCACGAGGCGCTCGGTACCTGGGGCGAGGGACGCCTGCTGTCGGTGAAGGGCGATGTCTTCACCGCCAACCTCGCCGAGGCCGACGACGACCACGAGCTGCCTGCTTTCGTGGGGCCGGCCGGCAGCGAGAAGGACGTGCTGGCGCGCTTCTCGGAACTGCGTTCGTGGTTCGCGCCGGTGAAACTGGTGCCGCAACAGCTGTCGCTGTCTTCGCGTTACGCATGGACGGTCAGGCTGGACAACGGCATGAGCGTGGAGCTCGGCCGCGAGCAGGACAAGAACACCGTCAAGGCGCGCGTGCAGCGCCTGGTCGGGGTCTACCCGCAGCTGGTCGCCCGGCTGCAGGAAGGCCGCATCGATACGATCGACATGCGCTATCCGAACGGGCTGGCGCTGTCTTCCGCGGCGCTGACGGTGCCGGCGGATGCCACCAAGCCTGTGAAGGCCGCGGCGAAGAAGAAAACAAAAACTCCGACTAACAAGACAACAAAGAACATCTAAGCAGGCGAGCAATGACAAAAGACGCGAAAAACCTGATCGTCGGCCTCGACATCGGCACCTCGAAGGTGGTGGCGGTGGTGGCCGAAGTGATGTCCGACGGACGCCACGAGGTCATCGGCCTCGGTCAGCACGAGTCGAAGGGATTGAAGAAGGGCGTCGTGGTCAACATCGAGGCCACCGTCGAATCGATCCAGCGTGCGCTCGAGGAGGCCGAGCTCATGGCCGACTGCAAGATCCGCAATGTCTACGCGGGCATCGCCGGCAGCCATATCCGTTCGTTCAACTCGCGCGGCATGGTGGCGATCAAGGACAAGGAAGTCACGCCGACCGACGTCGCGCGCGTGATCGAGACGGCCAAGGCCGTCAACATCCCGACCGACCAGCAGCTGCTGCACACGGTGCCGCAGGAATTCATCGTCGACAGCCAGGAAGACGTGCGCGAGCCGATCGGCATGAGCGGCATCCGCCTCGAGGTGAAGGTGCACATCGTCACCGGCGCGGTGTCGGCGGTGCAGAACATCGTCAAGTGCGTGCGCCGCTGCGGCCTGGAAGTGTCCGACCTGATCCTGCAGCCGATGGCCTCGGCCGACGCCGTGCTGACGGTCGACGAGAAGGAGCTCGGCGTCGTCATCATCGACATCGGCGGCGGCACCACCGACATCGCGGTGTATTCCGAAGGCGCGATCCGCCACACGGCCGTGATCCCGATCGCCGGCGACCAGATCACCAGCGACATTGCGATGGCGCTGCGCACGCCGACCGGCGAGGCCGAGGAAATCAAGCTGCGCTACGGCGTGGCCAAGCAGGTGATGGCCGATCCGGGCGAAACGCTCGAGGTGCCGGGCCTGGGCGACCGCGGCCCGCGCGCGCTCTCGCGCCAGGCGCTGGCCGCCGTCATCGAGCCGCGCGTCGAAGAGCTGTTCGCCATGGTGCACCAGGTGCTACGCGAGTCCGGCTACGAAGACGTGCTGTCCTCGGGCGTGGTGCTCACCGGCGGCACCTCGATGATGCCGGGGATGATCGAGATGGCCGAAGACATGTTCCTGAAACCGACGCGCCTGGGCACGCCGGACTACCGCGGCCAGCTGGCCGACGTGGTGCGCAGCCCGCGCTACGCGACGGTGCTGGGACTGTTGATGGAAGCGAAAAAGCAGTACATGCGCGGCTACACCGTGACGCGTCAGGACAGCTCGGTGAAGGCGGTCTGGCAGCGCATGAAGGAATGGTTCTTGGGTAATTTCTAAACAGTTTCTAAGCGGTAATGCAGGCGTGTTCAAGAAGCGTCTTTGATTCGATACAAAACACATATTTTTTATAATACTTAGCAGTATCCATGCGCTAGGCCTGATACCCTTATGAGGTTTGGTGCATGGATATAGCACTTTGAAAATTAGGAGTCACATCATGGAGTTCGATATGGTCGATAACGCAGCACTGGGAACGGTGATCAAGGTCGTCGGCGTGGGTGGTGCAGGCGGTAACGCCGTGCAGCACATGATCAACAAAGGTGTGTCGGGCGTCGAGTTCATCGCCGCCAACACCGATGCCCAGGCGCTCGCCGTTTCGAGTGCGAACAACATCATCCAGATCGGCGAGTCCGGCCTGGGTGCAGGCATGCGTCCTGAAGTCGGCCGCCAGCTGGCCGAACAGACCCGCTCGCGCATCGAGGATTCGCTGCGCGGCGCGCACATGGTCTTCATCGCCGCCGGCATGGGCGGCGGCACCGGCACCGGCGCCGCACCGATCGTGGCCGAAGTGGCCAAGACGATGGGCGCGCTGACCGTGGCCGTGGTCTCCAAGCCGTTCTCGTACGAAGGCAAGAAGTGCATGGACGTGGCCGAAGCGGGCCTGGAAGAGCTGTCGAAGCACGTCGACTCGCTGATCATCATCCTGAACGAAAAGCTGGAAGAGATCTACGAAGACGAATCGATGCTCGACTGGATGAAGCACGCCGACGACGTCCTGAACAACGCCGTCGCCGGTATCGCCGAGATCATCAACGTGCCGGGTCACATCAACGTCGACTTCAACGACGTGAAGACCATCATGAGCGAGCAGGGCAAGGCCATGATGGGCACCGCCACCGCTTCCGGCGTCGACCGCGCGCGCATCGCCGCCGAGCAGGCCGTCGCTTCGCCGCTGCTGGACGGTATCGACCTGTCGGGCGCCAAGGGCGTGCTGGTCAACGTCACCGCCAGCCGCGGCCTGAAGGGCCGCGAGATCAAGGAAGTCATGGCCGCCGTGCGCGCCTTCGCCGCCGCCGACGCGTCGATCGCACAGGGCATCGCCTACGACGACGAGATGGGCGACGAGATCCGCGTGACCGTCGTTGCGACCGGCCTGGGCAAGGCGCAGAAGATGCAGCTGGTGCAGCCGCAGCAGGTGCTGCGCACCGGTACCTACAATGCGCCGATGATGTCGGGCACCGCGGCCGTGACCGCCGGCGTCCACATGGGCCACGCTTCCGCCGGCGACGTCGGCATGAAGCAGCCGGCCGTGTGGCGCCGTGAGCAGGCATCGGAACAGGTGCAGGCAATGCAGCGCAATGGCGTCGAGACCTACGACATTCCGGCCTTTCTGCGCAAGCAGGCCGACTAAGCTTCTCGAAGCTTGAATAGAAACCGGGTTCGGGGCGCAGGCTCCGAACCCGGTTTTTTATATGCCCGGCTTTTGCCGCGCGCCCTCACGTAAACTGAGACGATGTTGATCACTTCCGCCGTCTTCTCCTCCTGGCGTTCCTTCTGGACGTTGCGCAAGCACCATGACGGGCCGGCGTGGGCGCGGGTGCTGATCGCCAGCCTGCTGGCCCTGCTCGCCTGGGGCGCGCTGTGCCTGCTGGGCATGTCCGGGGTGGTGGCGGTGCAGGTGCCCGATCCGGCCTTCCTGCGGCGCCTGGCGATCGGCGTGCTGCTGCTGTTCCAGGTCATCGCGCTGTCGATCCTGGCGCTGGTGCGCCTGGCCGAATGGTGTCTGCCCGAGGCGCGCCTGGCGATGCTGTCGCCGGTGCGCGACTGGCGCTCGGCGGGGCTGGTCAGCCTGCTGCTCGTCGCCGGCATCATGACCGGCAACCTGCTCGGCAGCCTGGTGCTGGCCTGGGTCTATCCGGAGAGCGAGCTGTTCACGTCCTCGGTACTGGGGCGGCAACTGCGCTTCCTGCAATTCCTGCCGTTCCTGGCGGTGGTCGGCGCCCTCGTCTGGCGCGTGCGCCTGCAGCGCTATGCCTTGCAGGCCCAGGCCGCCGAAGCGCAGCTGCGCCTGCTGCACGCGCAGATCGAGCCGCACTTCCTGTTCAACACCCTGGCCAATATCGAGAGCCTGCTCGAAACCGACACCGACCGTGCGCGCGCGATGCTCGAAGCCTTTTCGGATCACCTGCGCGCCGGGCTGACGCAATTGCGCGCGGCCGAGACCACGCTGGGCGCGGAACTCGACATGGCCGCCAACTACCTGCGCCTGCTGCAGATCCGCATGGGCGCGCGCCTGCGCTTTTCGGTGGAGGCGGACAAGGAGGCACGCGCCGCGCGGCTGCCGCCGCTGCTGTTGCAGCCCCTGGTCGAGAACGCGATCCGCCACGGGCTGGAGCCGAAGGTCGACGGCGGCTGCGTGCGCGTGCACGCCTGTGTCGAGGACGGCCGGCTGCGCATCCGCGTCGACGACGACGGGCTCGGGTTCAACGAGCATACTGAATCGAAACCCTCCCTGCGCGCCGGCAGCGGCATGGCGCTGGCGAACATCCGCGCCCGCCTGCAGCACCGTTACGGCGAACGCGGCCGGCTGACCCTGGCCGGCGCCGGCAGCGGCGGCGCCAGCGCCGGCATCGAACTTCCTTATCGGGCCAACCCATGACACGTGCACTCATCGCCGACGACGAACCCCATCTTGCCCAGCATCTGAAACAACTGCTGGAGCGCCTCTGGCCCGAACTCCAGACCGTGCGCGTGGCCGCAAACGGCATCGAGGCGGCCGCCGCCATCGCCGAACTCGAACCGGAGCTGGCCTTCCTCGACATCCGCATGCCGGGCCTGTCGGGCCTGGAGGTGGCGCAGGGGATCGAAGGCGCGACGCGGGTCGTGTTCGTCACCGCCTACGACGAATATGCGATCGAGGCCTTCGAGCACGCGGCCCTCGATTACCTGCTCAAGCCGCTGCGCGCCGACCGTCTCGGGCGCACCCTGGAGCGGGTGCGGCGTTCGCTGGCGGCCCCGAGCGCGTCCGGCGACGCGACCCTGGCCCAGACCATGCGCCGCCTGATCGAGCAGGCCGCGCCCGCGGGCGAGCGCCTGCGTTACGTGCGCGCGGCGAAGGGCGGCATGGTGCACAACATCGCCGTCGACGAGATCCTGTTCTTTCAGTCCGACGACAAGTACACGGTGGTGCGCACCGCGGGCGACGAATACCTGATCCGCAGTCCGGTGGCCGAGCTGGCCGCCCGGCTCGACCCGGATCACTTCTGGCAGGTGCACCGCTCCACCATCGTCAACCTGGCCCACCTGGCCGGCACCCGCCGCGACGACGCCAGCCGCCTGTTCCTGCGTATGCGCGGCCATGCGGCCGAGCTGCCGGTGAGCCGCGCCTACGTGCCGCTGTTCCAGGCGATGTAGCGCGCTTCCTTGCCAATCGTCGGCGCCATTGTCGAACCGTCGCAGTGGAATCGCCGCCGGGCTGGCCTGCGGTCAATCTGTGGACATGCAGGGACGGCATATCGCCGTCCCCGATCTCCACGACAACGCAAGGAGCCCCGAATGAAGCAAGCCATCGTTTTCCTGTCCCTCGCATGCGCCGCACTCGCCGTGCAGGCCGCCAAGCCGGGCGCTGCACCCATCGTCCCGCCGATGGTCACCATTCCCGCCGGTTCGTTCGCGATGGGCAGCAGCGAGCCGCGCATCGGCGACGGCAGCCATAATCCGGGAGAGAGGCCGGTGCACACCGTCACGGTGCCGTCCTTCCGCATGGCGAAGTACGAGACGACAGTCGGCCAGTTCCGCCAGTTCGTCGCCGCGACCGGCCACAAGACCCAGGCACAGTGCTGGCAGTACGACAGGGCCGAAGGCATCAAGCTGGCCGACACCGCATGGGACGCGCCCGTGCACGCCCCGACCGAGTTCCATCCGGCGCTGTGCGTGACCTGGGAAGACGCGAACGCCTATGTGGCCTGGCTGTCGCAGCAGACCGGCCGGCGCTTCCGGTTGCCGAGCGAGGCCGAGTGGGAATACGCGGCGCGCGCCGGCAGCACGAGCAAATACCCCTCGGGCGACGCGCCCGAGCGCCTGTGCGAGGTCGCGAACATGAAGGATCGCCGCTTCCGGGCCGCCGCCAAGCGCGACTTCGGCCTCGACATGCTGGTGACCGACTGCGACGACGTCGCCGAGTACACGAGCGTGGTCGGCATGTACCAGCCGAACGCCTTCGGCCTGCACGATGTGATGGGCAACGTCGCCGAATGGGTGGCCGACTGCCAGCACCCGGACTACGAAGGCGCACCCATCGACGGTTCGGCCTGGACGCGCGGCTGCGAAACCGAGGGCGACTATTTCATCACGCGCGGCGGCAGCTATTCGTCCTCGCGCCAGGTGCTGCGCAGCGCGGCGCGCGGGCATGGTGGGCGCACCAATGCCAGCAGCCTGGGCGAGGGCTTCCGGATCGCCGAGGACATCGGCGCCTGCACGGCAAAGGCCTGCGCTGTGCCGGACGCCGGCTTCGTCGCGGCGCTGGCGCGGGCGCAGGATCAGGAGCGCGATCGGCGCTCACTGGCGGCGCAATAAGCAACGCAATAAGCAACGCAATAAGCGGGCGGGGCGACTGTCCTAGTCGCCGCCGCAGCCTCCGCCGCAGCTGCCGCCATCGCCCGATGCGCCGCCACTGTCGCCGCTCGCGCCATCATCCGCGCAGTCCGCGGAGCGGCCGCCAGCCTGCGTCGCCAAGGTGCCGCATGCTCCGTCCGGCTGCGCGCCCGGATCCTCGCGCCGGCGCGCGGCCATGATCGAGCCGAGCTCGTATTCCGCTTCGCTGATCAAGCCGGCGGCGAACAGGCCGTGCGGCGCCAGCTGGTCGACGTGGCGGGCCGGCTCCTGCGGCAGGCCGGCCTTGTCGAGCCGGGCAAAGGCCACCGCGCCCTGTTGAAGCGTGTAGCCGAAACCGAGCGGCATGCGCAGCGCACGGTCGAGTGCGAACAGCCGGGGCAGGGTGGACGCCGCCGGTGCCTGGCGATCGAGCTTGCGCGCTTCGACCAGGCAGACGGCAAGCGCGCCGCCCATCTGTCCCGCCATGTCGCCGGAGGCCACATGCGCAATCGTCCGCCCGAAATGGTGCCGGCAGAATCGCTCGAGGCCGTCGGGATCCAGCCGCAGCCAGGCATGCCAGACGGAGTCCGCCGCGCTCGATGGCAGGCCGCAGGGCCGGCGCGCGCGTGACGCGCAATCGAAAAAGCTCAGCAGGGCTTCGAGGGAGCGGGCATAGAAACGTGCGTAGGGCGGGATGCCGGGGAATTCGTCGGGCGCCGTCTCGCGCCAGAAGGGAAGGAGCGCCGGCGGCACGTCGCGCAGGGCGTCGGCGTAGCGGGAGCGCCTGTTGACCGCGCGGATCGTGCGCGCGTCGAGAATGGCAAGCACGGCATGGCGCATGGTCGGTTCCAGTGATCTCGTGGCGAGTGAATTATCTGGCGGCAATAGTAGCATCCTGGCCGTCCCGTGCAAGGGCGCGCCGCATCAGGCATACTGGCGGGATTCCAAAACAACACTAGAGGAAGACTGCATGACCATCAAGATTGGCGACCGCCTGCCGGAAGGCACCCTGGCCGAATTCATCGAGACCGAAACCGAAGGCTGCGCGCTCGGCCCGAACACCTTCCAGGTGAGCGAACTGGCGAAGGGCAAGAAGATCGCCATCTTCGGCCTGCCGGGCGCATTCACGCCGACCTGCTCGGCCAAGCACGTGCCGGGTTACGTCCAGCACGCCGACGCGCTGAAGGCCAAGGGCGTCGACGAAATCTGGTGCATCTCGGTGAATGACGCCTTCGTCATGGGCGCCTGGGGCCGCGACCAGAAGTCGACCGGCATCGTGCGCATGATGGCCGACGGGAACGCCGCCTTCTCGAAAGCCCTGGGCCTGGACGCCGACTTCTCGAAGCACGGCATGGGCACGCGCTCGCAGCGCTACTCGATGGTCGTCGAAGACGGCGTCGTCACCCAGCTGAACGTGGAGCAGGGCGGTTTCGACGTCTCGAGCGCCGAAACGATGCTGTCGCAACTGGGCTGATCTTCGCTTTCTCGTTCTACCCGACGGCGCCACGGCGCCGTTTTTGTTCCCGTCGCCATGCATAACGCCCATCCCCGCTCCGGCAACCTGCGCAGCATCTACGCGATGCTGATCGCCGTCCTCATGTTCTCCCTGATGGACACGGCCATGAAGCTGCTCGCCGCGCACTATCCGGCGATGCAGGTGGCGTCCCTGCGCGCGCTCTCTTCGCTGCCCTTGGTGTGCGCCTATGTCGCCTGGCGCGGCGGTTTCGGCACCATGCTGCAGGTGAAGCCGGGCCTGCACCTGCTGCGCGGCGCGCTCGGCATCGGCATGCTGGCGCTGTTCGCGTATGGACTGAAGCAGCTCAGTCTCGCCGAAGCCTATTCGATCTTCTTCATCGCGCCGGCCCTGATCACGGCGATGTCGGTGTTCTTTTTAAAAGAGACCGTCAACCTGGCGCGCTGGATCGCGATCGTCGTCGGACTGGGCGGGGTGCTGGTCGTGCTGCGTCCGGAAGGCGAGGGCATGCTGACCCTGGGCGGGCTGGCGATCCTGGCCTCGGCCGTCTGCTATGCCGTGTCGGCGATTGCCGCGCGGGTACAGGCGCGTACGGACAGCACGCGCCAGATGATGTTCTGGCTGATGCTGCTGATGGCGATCGGCGCGACCACGCTGGCCGCGCCCAACTGGGTGGCGCTGGATCCGGCCCACGTCTGGCTGCTGGTGGGCCTGGCGATTTCCGGCTTCTTCGGCCAGCTGGCCATTACCGAAGCCTTCAGCCATGGGGAAGCCTCGGTGGTGGCGCCCTTCGAGTATTCGGCGCTGGCCTGGGGCGTGGCGATCGACTGGCTGCTGTGGCAGGCACTGCCGGATAAGTACACGCTGATCGGGGCGGCGATCATTATCGGCAGCGGGATTTATCTCGTGCGCCATGAGAAAGTCCACGCTGAATCCGAACACCCTTGACATTTCAATAAGTCGAGGCTAGAGCCCGGCACCGATTTTCAAGCGCAGATATAATCGCGCCATGCTCAAACAACGAACCATCAAAGAACTGGTGCGCACGACCGGCGTCGGGCTGCACTCGGGCCGCAAGGTCGAACTGACGCTGCGCCCGGCCGCACCGGACACGGGCATCGTGTTCCGCCGCGTCGACCTCGACCCGGTGGTCGAATTCCCGTCCAGCGCCGACGTGGTCGGCGACACGCGCATGGCCTCGGTGCTGATCAAGGGCGGCGCGCGCGTCTCCACCGTCGAACACCTGATGTCGGCCTGCGCCGGCCTGGGCATCGACAACCTGTACATCGAAGTCACGGCCGAAGAGATTCCGATCATGGACGGGTCGGCCTCGTCCTTCGTGTTCCTGCTGCAGCAGGCGGGCGTGCAGGACCAGCCCGCGCCGAAGAAATTTATCCGCGTGCTGAAGGAAGTGGAAGTACGCCAGGGCACGGGCAACAACGAGAAGTGGGCGAAACTCAAACCCCACGACGGCTTCAAGCTCGACTTCTTCATCGAATTCAACCACCCGGCGGTGGACGGCACCATGCAGAACGCCACGGTCGATTTCGCCCAGGTGTCCTACGTGCACGACGTGGCGCGGGCGCGCACCTTCGGCTTCATGCAGGACGTCGAGAGCCTGCGCGGCATGGGCCTGGCCCGTGGCGGCTCGCTGGAAAACGCGATCGTGATGGACGAATACCGCATCCTCAACGCGGACGGCCTGCGCTACGACGACGAATTCGTGCGCCACAAGATTCTCGATGCGATCGGCGACTTGTACCTGGTGGGGCATCCGCTGCTGGCGGCCTACGAGGCGCACAAGTCGGGACATGCGCTGAACAACGACTTGCTGCGCGCTTTGCTGGCGCGGCCGGATGCGTACGAGATCGTGTCCTTCGACGAATTGAAGAGCGCGCCGGCGTCGTACGTGAAGCAGATGCAGCAGGAGTGGGCGCAGACGTAGCAGGTGTTCAAGCGCCGTTACGCGGGCATGCCCGCCCTACGGTGCACCACCGTCCGTTGCAAGTTCATGGAACCGTTGTGTAACGTACGGGGTCATTGATGCCAATGGCATCAATGACGGGTTCAAGGGGCATGCCCGCGTTCACCGTTCGATCACCCGCCGCGCCGCTTCGCGGCCAAGCGCTTGACCGCCGCCACCAACGCCGCATTCTGCGGCGTATCCGGCAAACTCTCCCCCAGCTCCTCGAACGCATCCACCGCCGTCGGCGGCAGTTCGAGCACGCGCGTTTCCACCCGCTGCGGCATCGCCCGCGTCACCTGCACTTTCAGCCGCGTCGCATTCACCTGCCAGCCGCGCGCGAGCAGGGTGCTTTGCAGCTTCGGCAATTGCTGCTTCAGGCGCGCCGCGACGGCCGAGCTGGGCACGGCCAGGGTCAGCACGCCTTCCTGGAAAGAAAGCACGTCGCAATTGCCCGCGATCGCCGGCAGCGCCATGCCGACGTCGCGCTGCAGGTCGGCCATGCGCATCGCCGCCGGTAGCAGGCTGGCCATGCGCTCGTTCGAACGCAGGAAGCTGGTCGCCTCGAAGGACGTGGGACGGTTGCGGGTGCCGTAGATGTGCATCGGAGGGGGAAAAGAATGGGGTCTTGAAGGCCGCAACATACCATAAGCGCCTTAGAGCGCCTAACAAAACTGCCATGGCTGCGTTGCAGCGCCTTGCCGTACCTTTTTACTGTCTTCGGCGCTGCGCCTTGCCCTGACAGTTTTGTTAGGTGCTCTTAAGCGCGTGCCAATCCGTCGCGGGCAAGGCAAAATGGCAACATTCTTTCGGGCACGATACTTGTTATCCTGCCTATCATCCCCAAGTGTGGCCGCATCGCATGATAAAATCATTCGCTTTATGCCACCGTCGGTCTTAGGTAGGTATCTTTTTTGATACATTCCGGGCTCTTTTTTGCGGCGTCTTTTTAAGAAACTTAGCATGTCATTACTGACCCAGATTTTCGGTAGCCGCAATCAGCGGCTGCTCAAGCAATATCAAAAAACCGTACGTCAGATCAACGCGCTCGAGCCGCAGATGGAAGCGCTGTCCGACGCCGACCTCCAGGCCAAGACTCCCCAATTCAAGGATCGCGTCGCCAAGGGCGAGACGCTCGACGCCATCCTGCCGGAAGCCTTCGCCGTCTGCCGCGAAGCCGCCAAGCGCGTCCTCAAGATGCGCCATTTCGACGTCCAGATGATCGGCGGCATGGTGCTGCACGAAGGCAAAATCGCCGAGATGGGCACGGGTGAAGGTAAAACCCTGATGGCAACCCTGCCGGTCTACCTGAACGCGCTGTCCGGCAAGGGTGTGCACGTCATTACCGTCAACGATTACCTGGCGCAGCGCGATGCCGACTCGATGGGCCGCCTGTACGGCTGGCTCGGCTTGACCACCGGCGTCAACCTGTCGCAGATGGATCATGGCACCAAGCAGAGCGCCTACGGTTCCGACATCACTTACGGTACCAACAACGAATTCGGTTTCGACTACCTGCGCGACAACATGGTCTACGAGGCGCGCGAACGCGTGCAGCGCGGCCTGAACTTCGCCGTGGTCGACGAGGTCGACTCGATCCTGATCGACGAGGCACGTACCCCGCTGATCATTTCGGGCCAGGCCGAGAACCACACCGACCTGTACCACCGCATGAACGAAGTGCCGCCGCAGCTCACCCAGCAGATCGGCGAGGAAACCCCGGACGGCAAGGGCAAGATCGAAGTCCCGGGCGACTACATCAAGGACGAGAAGGCGCACACGGTGCTGCTGACCGAGGCCGGCCACGAGAACGCGGAAGCGATCCTCACCAAGATGGGCCTGCTGCCGGAAGGCGCCTCGCTCTACGACGCGGCCAACATCACGCTGATCCACCACCTGTACGCGGCGCTGCGCGCCCACGTCCTGTACCACAAGGATCAGCACTACGTGGTGCAGAACAACGAAGTCGTGATCGTCGACGAATTCACCGGCCGCCTGATGACGGGCCGCCGCTGGTCAGACGGCCTGCACCAGGCCGTGGAAGCCAAGGAAGGCGTGCGCATCCAGAACGAGAACCAGACCCTGGCCTCGATCACCTTCCAGAATTACTTCCGCATGTATACCAAGCTGTCCGGCATGACCGGTACGGCCGATACCGAAGCCTACGAGTTCCAGGAAATCTACGGTCTCGAGACCGTCGTCATCCCGCCGAACCGTCCGTCGCAGCGCAAGGATCGCCAGGATCAGGTCTACAAGTCGGCGCAGGAAAAGTACAACGCCATGCTGCTCGACATTAAGGACTGCTACGAGCGCGGCCAGCCCGTGCTCGTCGGCACGACCTCGATCGAGAACTCGGAACTCCTGTCGGGCATCCTGACCGGCGCCGGCCTGCCGCACAACGTCCTGAACGCCAAGCAGCACGCCCGCGAAGCGGAAATCATCGCCCAGGCGGGCCGCCCGAAGATGATCACCATCGCCACCAACATGGCCGGCCGCGGTACCGACATCGTCCTCGGCGGTAACGTCGAGAAGCAGATCCAGATCATCGAGGCGAACGACGCCTTGTCCGAAGCGGAAAAGACGCTGCAATCGCAGCAGCTGCGCGACGAATGGCAATCGCTGCACGACCACGTGGTCGCGGCCGGCGGCCTGCACATCGTCGGCACCGAACGCCACGAATCGCGCCGCGTCGACAACCAGCTGCGCGGCCGTTCGGGCCGCCAGGGCGACCCGGGCTCCTCGCGCTTCTACCTGTGCCTGGACGACACGCTGCTGCGCATCTTCGCCGGCGACCGCGTGCGCGCCATCATGGAACGCCTGAAAATGCCGGAAGGCGAGCCGATCGAGGCGGGCATCGTCACCCGTTCGATCGAAACCGCCCAGCGCAAGGTCGAAGCCCGCAACTTCGACATCCGCAAGCAGCTGCTCGAATACGACGACGTCGCCAACGACCAGCGCAAGGTGATCTACACCCAGCGTAACGAACTGCTGGAAGCGGCCGACATCTCGGAACTGATCGCCTCGCTGCGCACCGGTACCTTCACCGACGTGGTGCGCACCTATGTGCCGGCCGAATCGGTCGAAGAGCAGTGGGACGTCAAGTCGCTGCAATCGGTGCTGGCCGCCGAATGGGCGCTGGACGTGCCGCTCGAGCAGATGCTGGTGGACGAGCCGAACCTGAACGACGACGACATCCTGGAAAAGGTGCTGGCCGCGGCCGACGCCTCCTACAACAGCAAGATCGAGGTCGTCGGCAAGGAATCCTTCGGCGGCTTCGAGCGCAACGTCATGCTGCAAAGCGTCGACACCCACTGGCGCGAACACCTGGCCGCGCTGGATCACCTGCGCCAGGGCATCCACCTGCGCGGCTATGCGCAGAAGAACCCGAAGCAGGAATACAAGCGCGAAGCCTTCGAACTGTTCGGCAGCATGCTGGATCAGATCAAGAACGAGGTCATCCGCACCGTGATGACGGTTCGTATCCAGTCGCGCGAAGAAGTCGAGGCGGCGGAAGCGGCCATGGCAGCGCAGGCGGCGCACCTGGAAAACCTGAACTTCCAGCACTCCGAGTTCAACCCGTCGGCCGCACCGGAAGAACTGCTGGCGCCGGTCGCCACCCCGGGCAGCACGCCGCAGGCGTCCGAAGACCACAGCACCTACATGGGCGTGAAGGTCGGCCGCAACGATCCATGCCCTTGCGGCAGCGGCAAGAAGTTCAAGCAGTGCCACGGCAAGCTGGCATAAGCCTGCGTTGTTCGTGACGAAGACGGCCGGATATTCCGGCCGTTTTTTTTGCCGGTTTAGAGCGCCTAACAAAACGTCCATAGCAGCGTTGCAGCTCCTTGTCGTACATTCGTACTGTCTTCGTCGTCGGGCCTTGCTCTGAACATTTTGTTAGGCGCTCTTATCTGCGTAACCATGCGCGGCGGGTCATTTGGCGCATCCCCGAATCGTGCGCAGATAAACGCCTTTAGAATGCTGGGCATTATCCACCGCCGCCTGGCCGCCAGGTTATTCACGATGAAATACGCTTTTGCTTCCCGCTGTATTGCCGCCGTTTTTATTTTGTCCGCCGCCATGGCGGTATCGGCGGCGCCGCCCCTGAAAGACATCAAGGGCGGCAAGGATCATCCGCTGCTGTCCCGTTATCAGGGTTCGCTCCTTTACAGTTATGGCGAAGTCCCGCTGGCGCCGGTGCAAATCGTCGACCGCGAAAAGGACAAGCCGGTGCTGCGCCGGATCGAAGGAAAGGTCGCCAACCGCATGTATTGGGTGCCCGAAGGCGGCAGCGCGCTCGAGATTCACCGCAATTACGTGCATGCCCTGCAGGCGGCCGGCTTCGAAACGATGTTCAGCTGCGAAACGGCGCAATGCGAAAAACTCGGCGTCCAGAGAATGGTGAAGGATTTCCCGGAACAGACCAAATGGGCCATGTTCGACGCACGGGTCTCCTCGATTTTCAATAGCGGCAACCAGCCGGCTTTCCACTACATCAGCGCGCGCAAGCAAGTCGGGGCAGGGTACACCCATGTCCAGGTCGCCCTCGCGGGCAATGGGCGCGTGGAGCAGTTCGTCCAGATCGTCGAGCCGGCGCAGGCGGCACTGGGCAAGGTCACGGTCGACGCCAAGGCGATCGGCGCCGGCCTCCAGCGCGACGGCAAGATCGCCCTGTACGGGGTGCATTTCGATACCAACAAGGCGGTGCTGCGCGAGGACTCGGCGCCGCAACTGCAAAGCATGGCGGAGGCCCTGAAGGCCGAGCCGGCGATGAAGGTGCTGATCGTCGGTCATACCGACAACCAGGGCGATATCGACGCCAACCTGGCGCTGTCGCAAAAGCGCGCCCAGGCCGTCGTGGAAGCGCTGAGCGGCAAATACGGCGTTCCCGCCGGCCGGCTGAGCGCGCGCGGCGTCGCCAGCTTTGCGCCGGTCTCGGCCAATACCAGCGAAGAAGGGCGGGCCAGGAACCGCCGGGTGGAACTCGTCGTTCGTTAATCCGTTTTTTTGAATATCGAAGCCGCGTTAAACCGCGGCTTTTTTTATGCCTGCACCTTATCTGCTGTGCCGATTCATTCAAAACACACCTATCAATACACCATATGCGACCACATCGGCCTTGTTACATTCTCTCGAATTGTCACTTTTATGGCTGAGATTCGATGTTTTTCCATGCATGTCGCTTAGGCCGCGCACCATTGACAATGCGATTTAATTCACATTGTTGTGCAAATAACACGGAAAACGCATCTTTTTTACATTGTAAATTCCAGAAAGAAAATTTCCTATATAAAACTCTTGTTCAGATAAAACAAGAATTCGGCCCGCAATTGGCTAGTTGCTGCCTTGTTTTCATAGGAAAGTGCTGAGTATCCTAGGAATAATCCTAGATTCGCCTCGGAAATATTAATCGATTACCGCTGAGTTATTAATAAAAACAAACAGTCGGGAAATCGAAATGTGAAATTCTCACGCGCCCTTTGTCGATAACATTCTCCCGTGTCGAGCTAGTCGGTACGACAAAACCCACCATCCTATTTCGTGAGCGAGCGTGAAATGAAACGATTTCCATATCAAAGGGGCCAGGGAATGATGGAGTACGTGATCATCGTCGCCCTGATCGCAGTGGCGGCAATCGGTATCTATTCCGCTTTCGGCCGCACGGTGCGCGTCCAGACCGCCGGCATGGCCCAGGAAATTTCGGGCACCAAGGCATCGACCGAAAAAGCGCTCGACGCCGCCAATGCGGCCGCTGGCCGCGCCAACGATCCGAAGAAACAGGGCATGGCCGGATACGCCTATGCCAATGACCAGGAAAAGAGCCAGGCGTCGCAATAAACAGCAAGGATTAACAGCGGGAGCCGAACCAGGACGGGCGGTCTCCCGGTTAATGCAGTGTCCATCGTCCAATCAAAGGAGAACTTCATGCAATTCAATTTCAAACTCAAACGCAAACAACGGGGCCAGGGGATGATGGAATACGTCATCATCGTCGCCCTGATCGCCGTGGCCGCCATCGGCGTCTACAGCACCTTCGGCCAGACCGTCCGCAACCAGACCGCCGGCCTGGCCAAGGAGATTTCGGGTAACGACGCCAAGGATCAGGTTGCCGCAGCGGGCAAGGCCTCGGGCGATTCGGCGACCCGTGCGGACAAGGTCAAAGGCATGTCGGCCTACAACAAGGAAAACGATCAGAGCGCAGGCGCTGCCGGCGGCGGCGGTGCTGGTGGTGGCGGCGCGGGCGGCGGCGGCGCCGGCGGCTGATCGATGGGAATCGTGGTTCCAGGCAGTGGCGGCATGAAGACGGCAATCGCAAAATCCGGTGGACAGGCACTCATCCTGTGCCTGCTCCTCGCGGGCGCCGCGGCCCTGGCCTGCCTGCTGCTGTTCAACAGCGGCATGCTGGCCAACACCAAGACCCAGCTGCAGAACGCGGCCGACGCCGGCGCCTACAGCGGCGCCGTGATGCTCGCCCGGGACCACAATTTCTCCGCCTATGCCAACCGCGCGATGGTGGCCAACCAGGTCGCCGTCGCGCAGCTGATCAGCCTTCAATCCTATCTCGAGGATGCGGCCAGCACCCGCAACCGCATGAACGACCGCGTGCAGTCGGATCAGGCCCGGATCCCCGTGGCCGCTCCCGCCTGGTTCGCGATCAGGGCGATCCCGCCGCCGCTCGCGATCACCTCCGTCAACACGGCCTACCGCCAGATGTCGGCGACCGCCGTCCAGTCCATCGATAAACTGATCCGTGCGTTCGAAAAGGCGCAGCAGACCCACCATGCGGTCACGGCCGACAGCGTCATGCTGGTGGTCGACGACGTCGTCAAGCAGAACGATGCACAAGCAGGCGTGAGCACCGGCGCCTTCCAGCTCGGCACCACCGTCGCCCAGCGCGACAAGTGGCGCAACGATTACACGAAAGAGCATTCCGCCAACGACAACTCGAACGCCGCCAACCGCTTCGCCAACGTCGTCGTGAACGCCGAATCGACCGACGAATTCGTCCGCGACCGCCGCTCGACGCCGCTGCCGCGCTGGACAAGCGCGACCAAGGCCTCGTACTGCAAGGGCGGCCGCCCGCTGTGGACCACATTCAGCTTCAAGCACCGCGGCGGCACGCTCCTGAGCGCCGACAAGAAGCGCTGGCTGGCGCTCGACGCGACCCAGGGCAGCGGCAGCTACGGCTGCCTGTACATGATCGGCAAGGTGCCGGTGCCGGTGTTCCGGAGCCTGCGCGATCCGAGCCGTACCCACGGCCAGGGCGGATCGGGCGGCGCCGTCGCGGGAAGAGGCGGCCCTTACAACGACCGCAACGGTTTCTCCGGCAATCCGGCGGCGGCGCGCCAGTACGGCGGCGCCCTGACGGGCGTGCCGACACCGGCCGGCCGGCGCTACCGCAACGGGCCGGGCACGACGCTCGATGCGCAGGGCGGCCTGCAGCCGACCTACCGCGACATCGCCGACTTCATCAAGCCCGCGAACCAGTCCTTCGAACTCAATGGCGGCCAGATGCCGCTCACGATCGAGGTCGAGCGCGGCCAGGCCAGCGTGCGCACCTCGTCGACCTTCCTCGGCGGCGCCACCAATATCCGCCTCGACCCGCAGATGAAGGGCAGCAGCATGCGCACGCTGTCTTCGGCGCACGCCTTCTTCTACCGGCCGAACCGGGACTCGAGCGCCTTTACCCGCACCGGCTGGAAGCGCGCCGACAACCGCACCGAAATGGCGAGCCTGTTCAACCCCTACTGGCAGGCGCGCCTGCGCGACCGCACCGAGGGCGAACGCAACGCCTCCCAGGGAGCACAGTAAATGAGAAACCACGGATACAAGCGCCGCCAGCGCGGCCAGGCCCTGGTCGAGATGATCGTCGCCGGGCTGTTCTTCCTGGTGCCGCTCTTCCTCGCCGTGGTCGCCCTTGGCAAGTTCCTCGACGTCCAGCACACCACCAACATGGGTTCGCGCTACGCCGCCTGGGAACGCACCGTCTGGTACGAGGGCGGCGGCCAGTTCGACACCATCAATGCGCCGAACCGCAAGAGCGCCAGCCAGATCCATGCCGAACTGGCGATGCGTGTCTTCAACGACCGCTCGCGCAATGTCAGCGTGATCGCCGACACCGACAAGAACGCCACCACTTTCGCCAACGGCACCGACCCGCTCTGGCACGACAACGCGCATGTTCCCTTCCTGCGCCAGTTCGACCAGGCCAGCACCGGCATCGCCAACAGCCGGCCCCCGCGCGACGCCTCGGGTACAGCGCTGGACGTGATCGGCGCAGTACCGCTGCCGCCTTCGATGACCGGCAGCCTGGTGCCGCCGGTGCCGTCCGACACCATGGCCGTGGCCACCGTGTCGCTGCGCGAGGTCGCGCGCGACAGCCAGGCCTACCAGCGCCTGTGGCCGCGCGACGGCGTCTGGATTGCGCAGTGGCGCGGGCTCGATTTCAAGGCGACCGGCGGCATCGTCTCGAATACCTGGGGCGCCAACGGCTCGCGCGGCACGCGCGACATGGTCGCGCAGTCGGTGCCGACGGCCCAAGGGCTCGGCAAGGCGATCGACCGGGTGGTCGGCGCCGGCATCAAGGCTTGGGACACGGACGTGCCCGACGTCGAACTGGGCAAGATCGCGCCCGATGTCGTGCCGGGGGATCGCCTGCGATGAACAAGGTTCGACTGATCCCCGTCCTGTCCGCCTTCCTGCCGCTGCTGGCCGGCGCCTGCCCGGAACGCGTTCCCGCCGGCCTCAAGCCGACCGTCGTCGGCGAGGGCGTCCGCGTCGACAGCATGAACCTGTCGATCCTGATGGTCGAAGGTGCCGAACCCGCCGCGGCGGTGCTCGACCGCGTCGAGCGCACCTGGCGGGAAGAGGGCTTCGACGTCAAGCGCAACCGCGCCGGCAGCTGGAACATCGTCTCGGCGCTGGGCGAGCGCTGCCTGGCCACGCTGCAGCTGGCCGACAGCGGCAAGGCCAAGGGCTTCTTCGCGGTCAATCCGCTCAAACCCGTGGCCGTCCGCGCGCCGCTGGCGCCGCCCGGCGCGCGCGTGCTCTCGAGCGTCAGCAGCCGCGAGGACGACGGCCGCCGCGGCACGATCGCCGCCCTCGTCTCCAGCCAGCCGGTCGAGGCCCTGCGCGCCTTCTACATGCGCCGCCTGCAGGACGACAACTGGAGCAGCGTGCGCGCCGACGCCGCGCCTCGCAGCGGACGCGAGAACGCCATGGTCGTCAGCGCCCAGCGCGGCCGCGAGCGCATCGAGGTCGTCCTCTGGCGCGACATGGAGACCCATATCGTGGTCAACCAGGCGGAGAGCCTGTGAAGGCGATGCGCGGCCAGGCCTCGACCGAGTACCTCGTGGTGCTCGCGTTCTGCGTCGTCGTGCTGGTGGTGAGCGCCTTCGGGCCCGCGCCGGTGGTCGAGGTGATCCAGGCCATCAAGGATTATTTTGCAGCGTATTCGTACGCGATTTCCGTCACACCGTAACGTCAAGGAGTTTCATGGCACCCCCCCATACCGTCAACCGGGTCAAGTCCGGGCTCAAGAATCCGCTGGTTCTGGTGATGATCGCCGCCGTGCTCGCCGGCGGCGTCGCCTGGATGGCATTGAAGTACCTGCAGCAGCGCGAAGCGGCAATGAAGGCCGAAATCGCCGCCAGCGGCAAGAGCGGCGGGCCGCGCCTGGTGCAGGTGGCCGTGCCGATGGCCGACGCGCCGGTCGGCACCGTGCTCAGCCTCGACACCTTCGTCTCGCGCCCGGTCGAGGAAGACCTCGTGTATCCGGACACCGTGCTGGCCTCGGACTTCGAATCGATGCAGGGCATGAAGCTGGCGCGGCCGGTGATGCGCGGCCGTCCGCTGCGTGTGACCGACCTGCAGATGCCGGAGGTGCGCGACGTCGCCACTGTACTGCCGGCCGGCCAGCGCGCGCTGACGATCGACATCGACAACGTCAACTCGATCGCCCAGACCTTGCGGCCGAACCACCGCATCGACATCTACCTGCTCAGCAAGGCCGACGGCAACAGCGAACAGGTCAGCCTGTACATGCAGGACATGGTGGTGCTCGCCACCGGCACCGAGTTCTACGACGTGACCCGCAGCGACGGGCCGGCGCTCGACAAGATGGTGCGGCCGGGCGAGGTCGACGGCCGCGAGCGCGGCTACGACACGGTCACGCTGCTGGTGACGCCGCAGCAGGCGGCGCGCCTGATGATGGGCCAGAAGCTCGGCTCCTACCGCGTCGTGCTGCGCGGCGGCCAGGATCGCGCCACCATCCGCCAGGCCACGCTGCGCGGCCCCGACGTCATGGGCGGCGGCGGCCTGCGCCGGCGCGATGCCGGCATCGAGTTCATCGTCGGCGGCAGGGGCGACAAGATCGTCTCCGAACTGGCGGTGCCGCCGTCGCAGGATCCGGGCGCGGCCCTGGAACGCGTCGCCAAGCTGGCCCAGGCGGCGGAAGCGGCCCAGGCCGCCCAGGCCGTCCAGGCGGCGAAACCGGCCGAACCAGGGCGTACCTCGATCACCATCAGCGCGCCGACTACCCGGGGCGACCAGATCATCTCCCAACGCAAGCAATAAATTCAAAAGAAAAACCGACAAAGCGACTTATGCACCGACTTCCCCTGTTCCTGGCGCTGCTGTGCGCCGTCCTGTACTCCTCCGTCACCATCGCCGCCGATGTTCCTCCCGCCCCGGTTCCGGCCACCGCCGCGGTAGCCGACGGCGCCGCCGCGGCCGCATCCGTCTGCCCCACGGCGCCGCCGGCCGTCGCCTGCGCGCGCCCGGCCGTGGCACGCCCGGCCGCGCGTCCGGCCATGCGCCGCGTCGCTGCACGGCCGGCGCCGGCGCCGACCGCCGTCAGCTATGGCCCCGCCCAGAACCTCATCATGGCGCTCGGCGAGGTCAAGCTGCTGCCGATGCGCGCCAAGGTGCGCCGCGTCGCGCTCGGCAGCGGCTCGGTCGTCAGCGCGACCACGGTCGACCAGAACCTGCTGCTGATCGGCGAGCAGGTGGGCGACACCTCGCTGCTGGTCTGGACGGGCTCCACCGTGCAGACCTACAAGGTGCAGGTCGTGCCGCGCGAACTCGCGGCGGTGCGCGCCAAGCTCGAAGCGCTGGTGGGCGAGGAGAAGGGCATCAAGATCGACCAGGTCGGCGCCGAGCTGGTGCTGTCGGGGATCGCGCACAAGGCCGTGCTCGACAAGCTGGCGGGCGCGCTCGAGAACACCCCAGGCGTGGTCAACAACATCCAGGAAGACCAGGGCCTGGCCTACACGCGCTCGGTGCTGTTCCGCCTGCACTTCGTCGAGATCAACCGCTCGCTGCTGGAAAACATCGGCGTCAACTGGGACAAGGAAGCGATGGGCCCCTCGCTCGGCCTGACCGGCGTGGCCAAGAACACCGGCATCTACAAGAACATCCCGCCCGACGGCGGCAGCGGCAACCTGCTCGATCCGAACCCCGGCTTCACCACGCGTAACGGCGCGACCGGCGGCATCTTCCTCGGCCTGGCCACCACCATCGGCTCGCGCCTGCGCCTGGCCATTTCCGACGGCGACGCGCGCGTGCTGGCCACGCCCGAGCTGACCGCGCGCAGCGGCGGCAAGGCGCGCCTGCAGGTGGGCGGCGAAGTGCCGATCCCGCTGGCCGGCGCCTTCGGCAGCACCGCCGTCGAATTCAAGCCCTACGGCATGCTGTTCTCGGTCGAACCGCACATCGACGCCAACAACGTCATCACCGCCAAACTCTCGACCGAACTGTCGCAGATCGACCCGTCGGTGACGGTGGGCGGCATCCCCGGCTTCATCACGCGCAGCACGGCCAGCGAAATCAGCGTCAAGCCGGGCGAGGTCGTGGCCTTGTCGGGCCTGGTCAACAGCGAACTGTCGAGCGCGATCGACCGGGTGCCGGCGCTGAGCCGGATCCCGCTGTTCGGCCGCCTGTTCCGCTCGGACGACTTCCGCAACCGCAAGACCGAACTGATCGTGTTCGTCGAGAGCGAAATCATCAACGCCGGCGACGGCCTCGCCGCCGCCCTGCGCGAGCGCGGCGAGAAGGGCCGCCGCGAATTCGAAGAGAAGGTCAACAAGGCGGCGCAGCCGTCGGGAGAGTAGTCATGATCCATGTTCAGTTGTTCAAGCGCGACGAGATGGTCGGCGAAGCGACCTCCGAAGGCCTGTCCTGCTTCCTCGGCAAGGACGACGACAGCCTGCTGCCGCTGGCCGGCTGGCGCATCGGTCGCCGCCAGGTGCAGCTCGAAGTGCGCGACGGCGGCCTGTTCATCAGCGATGGCGGCGGCATCTCGCCGATCCGCATCAACGGCAATGCGATCAACGAATACGGGCCGCTGGCCACGACAGACGTGGTCGAGGTGGGCGACTACACGCTGCGCCTGCACCTGGTCGAGCAGTTGCGGGTGGTGGCGCCGGTGCAGCCCCTGCGCGCCGAGCCGGAACGCGCGGTGCACATCGCCAAGCCCGCGCTGGAACTGGCGCCGCTGGAGACGCCGGAAGGCATCGCCTCGCGCGCGGCCCTGCACAAGAAGCTGATCGCCGCGATGGATCTGCGCCGCGTGAACGTCTCGCGCATGGGCGACGCCGAGCTGCGCGTGGCGGTGCAGAAGATCATCGAGGAACTGGTCGACACCGACCCGCTGTTCGCGCCGATGCGCCCGGTGCGCGATACCCTCTGCTCGGTGGTGCTCAACGAGGTGGTCGGCCTGGGCCCGCTGGAAGAGCTGCTGGCCGACGATTCCGTCAGCGAGATCATGGTCAACCGCCACAACGACATCTTCATCGAGCGCGACGGCCAGCTGCAGCGCTCGAACGTGACCTTCTCGAACGATGCCTCGGTGCTGGCCGCGATCGAGCGCATCGTCTCGCCGCTCGGGCGCCGCATCGACGAGAGTTCGCCGATGGTCGACGCGCGCCTGAAGGACGGCTCGCGCGTGAATGCGATCATCCCGCCGCTGGCCATCAAGGGCCCGAGCGTGACGATTCGTAAATTCGCACGCCGCAAGCTGACCGTCGAGGACTTGATCGCCTTCGGCGCCATCAGCCGCGAGATGACGGAATTCCTGAAAGTGGCGGTCGAGCGCCGCGCCAACATCGTGATCTCGGGCGGCACCGGCTCCGGCAAGACCACGCTGCTCAACGTGCTGTCTGGCTTCATCCCCGACGACGAGCGCATCGTCACCGTCGAGGATGCGGCCGAACTGCAGCTGTCGCAGCCGAACCTGGTCTCGCTCGAAGCGCGCCCGGCCAACATCGAAGGGCGCGGCGCGGTGACGATCCGCGACCTGGTCAAGAACTGCCTGCGGATGCGGCCCGACCGCATCGTCGTCGGCGAGTGCCGCGGCGGCGAGGCGCTCGACATGCTGCAGGCGATGAACACCGGCCATGACGGCTCGCTCACCACCGCCCACGCCAACAACCCGCGCGACTGCCTCTCGCGCCTGGAGGTGATGACCCTGATGAGCGGCCTGGACATCCCGATGCAGGCGATCCGCGAGCAGATCTGCTCGGCCGTGAACCTGATCGTCCAGCAGACCCGCTTTTCCTGCGGCACCCGGCGCGTGACCCACGTCACCGAGGTCACCGGCATCGAGCACAGCGTGATCGCGATGCAGGACATCTTCCGCTTCGAGCAGGACGGCTTCACGCCCGAGGGCAAGGTGCGCGGACGCTGCCTGCCGACCGGCCACGTGCCCGAGTTCTACCAGGATCTGGTGCGGCGCGGGATCGAGGTCGACATGTCGATCTTCGGCCGCGAGCCGTCGATGGCGAACCACGGCTCGATGCGCAAGGTGGCCTCATGACCAGTCCGATGGTGCTGCTGGCCGCGTTTTTCCTGTCCGGCTTCGGCCTGATCTGGATGGCCCTGCATTTCGGCAGCCGCTGGGTGGCGCGCCGCCAGAGCCGCGACGCCAAGAGCGCGGCCTCGGAACTGGAAGGCATGTTCATCTTCACCGGCTCGAACCGGATCATGACGATCAACCTGGCCGTCCTCATTTCGCTGCCGGTGCTGGCCTGGCTCGCCACCGGCAACCTGATCCTGGTGGCCGGCTGCGTGGTGCTCGCCTTTGTCGCGCCGCGCTACGTGGTGCGCTATATCGCGCGGCGGCGCCTGCGCCAGTTCGAGGAACAGCTGCCGGACGCGCTGCTGATGGTGACCGGCGCCCTGCGCGCGGGCGCCAGCCTGATGATCGCGCTCGAAAGCGTGGCGGCCGAAGGCAAGCCGCCGGTGTCGCAGGAATTCGACCTGCTGCTGCGCGAGCTGCGCCTCGGCACGGACTTCGGCGTCGCCCTGCAGAACCTCGAGCGGCGCGTGCCGCTGCCGGATCTGATGATGGCCACCTCGGGCATGGCGCTGGCGCGCGAGGTCGGCGCCAACCTGGCCGAGACGCTCGAGTCGGTCGCACGCACCATCCGCGCGCGCCTGCAAATGGAGGGCAAGATCCGCAGCCTGACCGCGCAGGGCAAGATGCAGGGCCTGGTGATGTCGGCGCTGCCGCTGTTCCTGGTGCTGATCCTGCGCGTCATGGAACCGGAAGCGATGGCGCCGCTGTTCACCGAATGGTACGGCTGGTGCACGCTCGCCTTCATCCTGCTGGCGGTGGGCGTGGGCTACCATTTCATCAGCAAGATCACCAACATCGATGTGTGAGGAAGCATGCAGCAGATCCTGATTGCCGTCCTGATCGGCCTGGCCTTCGTCGCCTTTGCCGGCAGCGTCATCTACAGCGCGGTACGCCTGACCGACGAGGTGCCGGACGAAGACCGCGAATACCTCGACCCGCTGCCGCGCGGCCTGCGCCTGCTCTGGCCCCTGCTGCGGCTGGTGGATTACCACGTCTGCCAGCGCCTGCCGGCCAGCCTGACGGCCGACGCCGCCGACAAGCTGCGCCTGTCGGGCCTCCTGTACCTGATGAGTCCGACCCAGTTCGTGGCCCTGTGCGTGGTCTCGCTGGCCGGCTTCGCACTGCTCGGCGCGGTTCTGCTCCCGGCCGCCGGCATCGAGGACGGCGGCTTCTACATCGCGGCGGCCTCGCTGTTCGGCTGGATCTATCCGCGCATGTGGCTGAAGGACTCGCTCAAGCGGCGCCAGAAGATGGTGGTCAAGGCGCTGCCGGCCTATCTCGATTTTCTGACCATGGGCGTGGAGGCGGGCCTGAACATGGCCGGCGCCATCGGCCAGGCCGTGGCCAAGGGGCCGGACGGCCCACTGAAGAACGAGTTCGCCTATGTGCTGCGCGACCTGCGCTCGGGCCTGACCCGCGCCGACGCCCTGCGCCGCATGGACGAACGCGTGAAGGTGCCGCAGGTGACGAGCTTTATTAACGCCGTGATCCAGGCCGAACGCATGGGCGCGAGTTTGGGCCCGACCTTCCGTGCCCAGGCCGACCAGCGCCGCACCGAGCGCTTCCAGCTGGCCGAGAAGATGGCGATGGAGGCCCCCGTCAAGCTGATCTTCCCGCTGGTGGCCTTCATCTTCCCGGTGACTTTCGTGGTGCTGATGTTCCCGATCGCCGTCAAGTTCATGCAGTCCGGCGCGTTTTAAGGGAAACGATATGCGACACCTGAGCATCGACGTACCCGACACGGAAGCGGGCCGGCTCGAGCTGATGATCGCCACCTCGAGCATCGAGCGCATGCGCGGCCTGCTCGGACGGGCAGCGCTCGGCCCGCGCCAGGGCATGCTGCTGCCGAAGTGCGGCATGATCCACACCTTCGGCATGGCCTATCCGATCGACGTGGTCTATCTCGACCGCCGCAACCGCGTGCTGAAGGTCAGCCCGGCGCTGGCGCCGCGCCGCATGGATGGCCACTGGCGCGCGCGCAGCGTGCTGGAACTGGCGGCCGGCGTGGCCCAGGCCTGCGGCATCCGGCCCGGCTGCGCGCTGGCGCTGCCCGGGGGAGGCGGCCGATGATGGGGCGACACGAGGCAGGGCAGGCCAGCACCGAATTCCTGGTCGCGCTGCCGCTGCTGATCCTGCTGCTGTTCGGGATCGTCCAGTTCTCGCTGATCTACCAGGCGCGCTCGACCCTGAACCACGCGACCATGCTGGCCGCGCGCGCCGCCGCCCTGCACCACGGCGACAGGGTCAAGATGCGCGACGCGCTTGCCTCCGGCCTGGCGCCGCTGTTCGCCAAGCAGCCCTCGATCCTCGCCTACAACCAGGCCGTGGTGGACGCGAAGACCGATCTGCAGGGGCCGGGCAGGGCGACGCTATTGGTGCTCAATCCGACCCGCGCCGCGTTTACCGATTTCGCCCAGGCGCGTCTGGACGGGAAGGGCGGGCGCGAGCTGCCCAACGACACGCTCAACTACCGCAACACCAGCCGCGGCACGGCCTCGCGCATCTCGGTGCAGGACGCGAACCTGCTGCACCTGCGCGTGACCTGGTGCTACCGCCTGATCGTGCCGGTCGTCGACCGCGTCATCTACGCCACCGTGAATGCGCTCGGGCCCGGCGACGCGGCGCTGTCGGCCAACGGCATGGCCGATCCCTTCGGCACCGGCGGCGCCACGCCGGCCAACCGCCCCTGCGTCAAACCGCGCATCGAGATCCGCAGCGAGGCTTTCGTGCGCATGCAAACACCGTTTTACGAGTCCAATCTATGAACATGCAATTCCTTTGCGCCGCACTGGCCTGTCTGGCCTGTTCCGCCGGCGCGGCAAGCGCCCAGCAGGCGCCGGCCCAGCGCTACATCGACGCCCAGGGCGTCGAGATCATCCAGAACCGCGACGCCGCGCGTCCCGCCCAGGCCGCGCAGCCGCGCGCCGGCGCCGTGCGCACGGCGCCCGCAGCTGCGGCCGCGGCAGCCGATCCGAAATTGCAGGTGAGCGCCGCCGAGCAGTCGGCGCGCGACCTCGACCGCGCCGCGATCCTGCGCGAGGAACTGGCGCAGGAGATGCGCAAGTTCGAGGCTGCGAGCAAGGCCCTGGTGCAGGGCGAGCAGGAGGCCCGCGCCCAGCCCCAGGCCGGGAGCGCGCTGCCGCGCCTGAAGGAGATCCTGCACACGCACCAGCAGAACATCGAGGCGATCAGCGCCGAACTGCGGCGCGTGCCGCGCTAACAGCAATGCCCTAAACGTTTTACGATGCCGGGCGTATGCGCGCCGGCTGTTTTTGTCACACCAGGAGAAGGTATGAAGCAGCAGATGGTCATCAAGCAGTACACCCTCGCCGGCGCCCTTGCGCTGGGTCTCGTTTCCAGCATTGCCGGCGCGGCGCCGGAACCGGCCTACCTGCCGCCGCCAGGGCTGTACCAGATCGACGTGGTCTCGGATCGGGTCAGCCACAGCCCCGGCGGCAAGACGACGACACGCGAGACGGTGGATGGCGCCACGGGCGCCCAGAAAAGCCAGTTCCGCCGCAGCGAAGGAAAAACGGGCAGCCATGCCACGGCCGGCGCCGGCCCGAACCGGATCTGCCTGGGGCCGACCGCGCCCGGCGCGCTGCCGAAGAACCTGAAAGTCGACGGCTGCAATGCCAGCAAGGGCCAGGTGATCGGCGGCCAGATGGTGGCGACACACAGCTGCCCCTGGGGGAACATCAAGCTCAGCATGCGCAAGGTCGACGCCAAGACCTGGGAGACGACGACGGAGATGACCGAAACCTCTCTCCCGAGCGGGAATAACCGCGTGCACCCGCTGCGCGACGTGTACGAGGAAATGGCCCGGAGCAAGGATCCGAAGGTGCGCGCCGAGGGCAAGGAGATGCTGGCCGAAGCGAAAAAGGCCGAGGAAGAGCTGAAGGACGCGCCGCTGGACGACCTGCCGATGGAAGGCGCCGCCATGCGGGGCGCCCCCCTCGAGCAGCAGAAATCGGTCATGCGCATGACCCGCCTGGGCGATTGCAAGGCCTGACTGCCGAGGGCGGCGAGCCGGCATTGATCTTCGAGACAAGAGAAACCATGAAAGACAGCATGAACATCATCGCCGGCGCCCTGGCGCTGGCCCTGGGCGCCGGCGGAGCCAGTGCGGCGGACACGCGTTACCTGCTGCCGCCCGGCCAGTACCAGATCGAGACCGTGTCCGATTCGAGCCTGGCTAATCCGGCCGGATCGGTCGGCGCGCGCACGGTCACGGACGGGGCGACCGGCAATATCCAGGCGCAGGTGCGGCGCGCGGACGGCAGCCGCGGCAGCTACGCACTGGCCGGAGACGGCGCGCAGCAGGTCTGCATCCGCCCCGTGAAAACCGTCGACATTCCGAAGGAACTGCTGGCCGACGGCTGCACCGCCGGCAAGGGGCAGGTGGTCGGCAACCAGATGGTCTCGGTGAACAGCTGTTCGTGGGGCCAGGTCAAAACCTCGCTGCGCCAAGTCGACGCCAAGACCTGGGAGTCGACCACGGAATCGGTGTTCACCGGGCCGCCCACGCGCGCCGATACGGCCGGCGGCTTGGCCTTCATGCGCGCCATGGCCGAGAAGATGGCGAAGGAGGGCAACGCCCAGGAACGTGCCGAGGCCGAGCGCTCGCTGGCCCTCTTCAAGCAGATGCAGGCCGGCGCGAAGGACTTGCCACCCGCGCCAATGGCGGCGATGAAGACGGGCGGCGCCGGTGCGGCGACGCAGAAGACCACCCAGCGCCTGACGCGGCTGGGCGACTGCAAGGGTTGACGAAAAACGGCCCGGCACTGGAGGCGCCGGGCCGTACTATCCAGCCCGCGCCGCACGCGGGCCAATGCCTTACCAGGCCATCTTGCTCCAGGTGTTGTCGCCGACGATGCCGTCCACGCCCAATCCCTTCGACGACTGGAAGCTGCGCACCGCCGTGTTGGTGCCGGCGCCGAAGATGCCGTCCACCACCAGGCCGTAACCGCTTTCGTTCAGCTGGCTCTGCACGGCGCGTACCTTGGCGCCCGAGTCGCCCTGCTGGGTGACGATGGTGAGCGCGGGCCAGGTGGCGTTGCCGACCGCGCCGTCGGCGCCGAGGCCCTGCGAGGACTGGAAGTTCTTCACCGCCGTTTGCGTCGCCGTGTCGAAGCTGCCGTTCACCGTGAGCGAATAGCCCCATTGCTGCAGCAGGTACTGGATGGTACGAACGCGCTCGCCCGTGTTCCCGTACTGGACGAGGGGCCAGGTGAGGCCGGCATCGCTGCCGCCACCGCCGCTCGTGCCGCCCGCGACCAGGGTTTTATAGCGCGCCCAGTCCCAGCCCGAACCCGGGTCGGTATGGCTCTGGCTGGCGAAGTTGACGTGGCCCTTGACGTTGTAGAGCGAGTCGGATGGCACCGCGTTCCAGCCGCTGCTGCCGTCATACACCTTTTGCGACAGCCCGCGCGAGGCGAGGATGTCGCGCGTCAGCGCCGCAGAGGCGTTGTACATGGCGCTGGTGTACCAGGTGCTCGGGGCGTTGATATAGCCCTCGTGCTCGATGCCGATGGTGTAGCCGTTCGAATTACCGACGTGCCAGGCCTTGTCCGACTCGCGCACCATCTGCGTCACCTGGCCGTCCGAGGAGCGGATCACGTAGTGGGCGCTGACGCCGGCCTGGCAGTTCTGGAACCAGGAAATCGAGCCCGCGTAGGAGCCCTGCGTGGTGTGTACGGTCACGTGGCTGATGGC
Source organism: Massilia sp. Leaf139 (assembly GCF_001424165.1). Classification (GTDB taxonomy): domain Bacteria; phylum Pseudomonadota; class Gammaproteobacteria; order Burkholderiales; family Burkholderiaceae_D; genus Telluria. The sequence goes on along the minus strand of NZ_LMOJ01000012.1, from coordinate 256,833 downwards.
CGCCGTGCGCGCCGAGTAGTTGCAGCTGGCGGCCGGGTTCCAGATCGCCGGCGGATAGTCGGTCGACGCGCGCGCCGGGAGCGTCTGCAGGCCGAGGGCGGCCAACATCAGGCCTGCGAGCAGGCCGTTCGTATTCTTCTTCATGGATTGGTCTCCGCAGTCTGGTTATTTGGTCTTGGCCGGTGCATCGACGAAATCGGGCACCGAGATCTTCGGATCGGGCACGCCCGTCTCGACCGTGATGCGGCGCGCGGACAGCTTTTTCAGCTTGTCCTTGCCGTAGACTTTTTCCATCTCCACGTGGCGCTGGTTGATCTTGAAGCCTGCGCCTTCGCGGCCCTGGCGGATAGCGGTCAGGATCTCATAGGTGTAGATCTGGGCGATCTCGGGCTGCGGGATGCCGGAAAAGCGCGCCACGGCGCCTTCCCAGTCCTCGAGCGGGAAGTTCCTGGTCTTGCGCGCGCCGTACTGGGAGAGCAGGGCGGCGGCGGCGCGGATGTTGCTGCGCACATCGGTCATGACGACCTCGGGCGAGACCCGGATCAGCGCGGCGCCCTGCGTCAGCGAGGTGCCGAAATAGGTGTCGTTGCGCAGCCCCATGATGCCGTAGCTGGGCGGCATGCCGTGGTGCGGATCGGGATCGATCTCGATCTCCGGCTCGCCGTTCTTCTTCAGACGGCCTTTCGGCACGTGCGAAGTCCAGCGCGTTTCGGCATAGGCGATCGATTCCAGCAGTTCGACCGGGACGTCGAACTCCTTCGCCGCTTCCTTGAAATACTGCTGGTACAGCTTGGCGGACGCCGTCAGCTGGCGCGGCTGGCCATCGGCGAACGCGGCGGGCGCGGCGGCAAGGCCGGCACACAGCACGGCGAGCAGCCGCGCTTTGGTGGTGAACTTCATTTTCCGTCTCCTGATTCTGGTTATGGTCGCCCCCCGTCGACAAGTGAGGAAAGGGCACGTGCCCGGCCATGAACAGGTTGTGAACCGGGCTCGATCGAGTATAGGGATGTTGCCCTCGCGCACGATTGCACTGATGTATTTTGTTAACTCTATAAATGCTCAGTTGACAAGCTTTGGGGAATGGTGCTTGTGGCAGGCGCAGGGGAGCGCTGAAGAAGGGGAATGAACCCGACACTACGGGCGGTTACTAGGCGAGGGAAATTTGGAGCGCATCGTTCGGTCTTCCCGAGGCGCCACTGCAATGAAGACTCAAAGAGTCTTGAGGAGAAGTGCTTGAGCTTTGGCACTACGCCGTTTGCGAACACGGGCGCTGTCGCATTGCTCGAACTGCCCAATGTATGTCCACTATCGACTCATTGCAGATGTTCTGCGCCCGCACCTCATGCGGAAAAGTAGCCCGACATCCCAATCCCGACCGTAGAAAAGTAAGGGGCTTCGTTGTCATCGTTGTCCGGCCTCCAGAAAGCTAGCTCAAGAGAGGGGAAGATGTAGCTGTACCCGAGTTCTGGATCGGTTTCATCAAGTTTGGAATGACGTCCGACTTCACGGATCAGGATCGGCGTTGTCGTCGAAAACACCGGCAGCCCGAACAAAACCGCCTCAAAGTCGTAGCCTTCGGACAGCTCAATATACGCGACCATTGGCTGTTCGCCTTCGTAGAACACCTGGAATCCATTCCCGAACCAGGCATCCGTTGGGTATCTTGAGTCTGGCGTTTTATAGAAGCTTGCCGTTGGTGTGCCAAGAGCAGCAATGACCGCTTCTCGACTCGCGCCAAGGCTAACGGGGCCAACGCCGTTTATCGGGTTGAGAACAAATTCCTGTTCCATCAATAACTTTTTTCTAGAGATTTGTAGGCGCCACTTAGAGTCCGCTTCTGGCCGAAACCGCACATCGCGGTACGCGTAATTGGCTACCCTGCGGCCACCAAAGCAATGTCAGGATCGATACCAAACCCGTATCGAACAGCAGCTGCAGCTATACATCCCCCAAATATTGAAGATGTAGCGGTGTCAGACGGACACAATCACTTGTGGGATTGTTTCCATCTCGTTCAGACTCGATACTAGTTTTTGTAAAGGACGCTTTTGACCGGTTGCAGACGTAGTGTAGCGTCCGCTTTCGACCCGTGCGGACGCTACAGAAAGACGGTTGTAGCCGCGAGCCGACACTCAAAATGCTCAGTGAACGAGGACATTCTTTCCACCGGCAGCGTTCTTCTTAGTTACTGTAGTCGCTTCCGATTTGCGGAACCTGATCCCTTGAGCAGTGGCTGTACTAAGCAGTCGCCTGGAGTCATTCTTTATAGTCTAGTACGATTTTATGGTGTCGGAATCTTTTACATGTTTTTTCAGGAAAATCTTAACGCACTGAATTAAATCACATTTTCTATGTGGCATGGTTATTGCTCTTGAATAATTACTGAAAGTTAACTTGAGAAGGTAACTCCACATGGGAAGCGGAAAAATTTTTAACGTTTTGTGGAATGCGATGCGCCAACAGGTGGGTGAAGCTCTTCGAACCCAACCTGCCGTCCGAGATGCGGCTATCAAGGTAGAAACCTGGATGTTGAGGCAACAACATTCGGTTGGAAGGATTGCTCCTTCGGTAATTCGACCAAGTCCCCATCTGATCATGCTCGCTTTAACAAGTTATTGCAATTTGCGCTGCCAGGGTTGTAAATACGGCCGGGATTTCATGGCAGGTTCGCAGTTGAGCTGGGAACACATCCAGGACGTGCTCGACGATGCCAAAGAAGCAGGCATCTACAACGTCCGGCTCTACGGCGGCGAACCTCTACTTCACCCGGATCTTACAAAGATTGTCGCCTATTGCAAAGAAATTGGGCTTTCGCCTATGGTAACCACCAATGCGATCGTCCTCTCCTCTCGAATCGACGAGCTGTATGCGGCAGGGCTGAGAGACCTGTCCATCGGTTTTTACGGAGTTGGCGCTGAATACGACGAATATACCCAAAGGCCGGGGCGCGCCAAGCGAATGGAGGCGAGTATTGCCGATGTCAGGCAAAAGTATGGCAATACAGTCAAGATGCAGCTCAACTGGTTACTGCGGCGCCAAACCTGTAATCGGGAATCTCTTCGTGAGGCATTCGAATTTGCGCGCAAGTACAATACGACCTTGCAGGTCGATATGGTGCACTACTCCCTGCCGTACTTTACGGAGGGTCCGGATCGCGAACTTCAATTCCGCGATGAGGACAGGGAAGCGATTGATGTCGTTATCAATGAATTGCTGACGTTAAAAGAACAGTACCCCGAGATGATTCGTCACACACCTGAAGCGATTCGTTCGATGCCGGATTGGTTGCTGCTCGGATCGAAAATGAAGGTTCCCTGTGCCGCGCGTGAAATGATCTGGGTGGGCGCAGATGGTACGGTGCAGCTGTGCTACGTCACGTTCAAGCTTGGAAACTTGCATGACATGCGACTGCGCGACATGCTGTACACGCCGACACATGCTGCAGCTTCACGTGCCGCATTTTCGGTTGACTGTCCAAACTGTCATTGTGGCGCCGGTGATCGGATCATGCGGGATGCACGATCCGTTGGTAAATATAGGGCGTAAGGCGCCAACTGCGCAATATGGCGATGTGGCGAAAAAATAAAACGGCTGAACAGACAAGAACCATCCGAGCAAGGACAGGCTTGCCCGATGCTGCATGGACGGATGCGCCGCTTATCGTGCACGTCATATACCGGTTCGATTTTGGTGGACTGGAAATGCTGCTTGCTGAGTGTGTCCGCCGCATCCCTCGACAGAGATATCGCCATGCTATCATCTGCATCAGCGGATATTCCGCTTTTGTGGACAAAATCGAGGGCACCGGCACCCCTGTCTATAGCCTCAATAAACCAGCCGGTCTGGGCCTTTCTGCGCACCTCAGACTCTGGAAACTGCTCAGAACGCTACGTCCAACAATCTTGCATACCTACTGCATAAGCGCCGTCGAATATACGGCAACTGGAATGCTCGCAAGCGTGCCGATCCGCTTCCATTCCGAACATGGTCGTAATCTGAACGAAGCAGACGGACGTAATCTCAAGTACAACGTATTACGCCGTGTGATGGCACTGCTGATGCATTCCTGCATTGCGGTGTCCAGTGACTTGCAAAGCTGGCTTGCAGACGTCGTTCGCGTACCCCGGTCGAAAATCTCCTGTATTTCAAACGGAGTCGATACGGACAAATTCTCACCAGGTTCGACGCAGCTTCCCCCAAGGCCTGTACACGCCTCCCAGCCAAACCGTTTCGTGATCGGGACGGTAGGTCGTGTGTCTGAGGTGAAAAATCAGGCCGCCCTTGTCGATGCCTTTGTCCTTTTGCTAGACCGATTTAGGGGGAGCAGGCAGGAACTGTCACTCACCATTATTGGCGATGGGCCGCTGTTGACGCCATTGAAGAAAAAAATATCCGCCTTGGGGATTTCTCATCTTGTATCTATCCCAGGGGCTCGCAATGACATCGCGGAAATTATGAAAACATTCTCCGTGTTTGTACTGCCGTCACTCTCGGAAGCAATGCCCGTAGCGGTGCTGGAAGCGATGGCAACCGGAGTGCCGGTAATTGCTTCCCGTGTGGGCGGACTTCCCGATATCGTCAAGGAAAACATTACCGGTATGTTGCTAGAATCTCCATGTCCCACGTATCTCGTAGAAGCAATTGCTGAGTATGTTCAGAAACCGGATATGGGAAAACGGCATGGCGCAGCCGGCCGCAAGTTCGTCGAACAACACCATGGTATTGACCGGATGGTAAACCAATACTTGGCTCTTTACGATGCCGCTGCGCGACACAATTAATGAGCTAAGTTCGTTTGTAATGGCTACAACTGTCATTGATGTAAGTTCCGCATTAATGCGGGCACGCTTTCGACCCACCGTGCATTCGGTGAACAGGCACAACCAGCTGAGTTACAGCCCTTAACTAGCGTACGTTCCTATAGCAACCAGCGGCACTGCGATTTACAGACCGGCTAAATCCGATGTGGCAATTGGCCAACACGATGCTCCGCAATGCTGGGCTGATGACTGCTATGGGCCGATTACAGACCTTTTGTAGCGTCCGCTTCCGACCAATAGCGGATCTTCGCGATTCAACGATGAGCAGACTCGGCATTCGCGAGGCGTCTTGTCAGCACGGTTAGCCCAATCGCTATCAGCACCGCAATTAGCGCAAACCAGAAGCCAGGTACATCCTTCAGCGCGGTATCGATATAGTCTTGCTGCTCCTGTGAGCACCGCCAATTGCGATAGTCGAAGCTGCCGTGCTCCACATCGAGGCACGCTTCTGGTGCCCAATATGCCCTAAGAAATTTGCTTAAAGCATAGATCGCAACACCCCAAATACACGCGATGGCCGCTGAACGGAGGAGCCAGGTGACCCGCGTATTCCTAGGGGTAAAATTAGCCAATTTCTCGTCCTTTCTTGGTTCATCCATCGTATTTGCTCCGTTTACCTCCGCTGCTATGCAATGACCGCTTCTGACCGGAACCAGACGGTCATGTAGTCACTTATCGTAATGCCGTGCAATCTATTGCGACCGTGAATTGACTCGTAGAATAAGGCGAAAGAAGCGTACCACTTCAACACCCCAAGGTGGGATCTTCACTGAGAGCTCGTTGAGTTAGAAAGTTCCCAGTTATTAACGATACATATAAGAAAGTCACTCATCCATCTGCAGTGCACGGAATTTGTTGTGGAAACGTTAAAAGCGTACTGAAGGATAGACGCCGCGTTCCTGCGCCCGTCCTGCCGCGCGCGCAGTACAATATCGGATTCGAAATCTTTCCAATGAGACCACCATGGCCGTGAATTCCCCCCTGCCTGTCGCCGCCGACCTGAAACCGGTCGCCGGCATCGAGATCGGCTTCGCCCAAGCCGGCATCAAGAAGCCCAACCGCAAGGACGTCCTGGTGATGCGCCTGGCCGATGGCGCCACCGTGTCCGGCGTGTTCACGCTGAACCGCTTCTGCGCGGCGCCGGTGCAGGTCAGCAAGGCGAACCTGGCGGCCGTGCAGAACGGCGGCAAGCCGATCCGCGCGCTGGTGGTCAATACCGGCAATGCCAATGCAGGCACGGGCGAACCGGGACTGGCCAACGCCCAGGCCACCTGCGCCGAAGTGGCGAAGCTGCTCGGCTGCGATGCGCAGCAGGTGCTGCCGTTTTCCACCGGCGTGATCCTGGAACCGCTGCCGGTCGCGAAGATCGTCGCCGGCCTGCCGGACGCGATCGCCAATCTCACGGCCGACAACTGGTTCAACGCGGCCGAAGCGATCATGACCACCGACACCCAGCCGAAGGCGGCATCAACCACGGTGACCATCGGCGGCCATACCGTCACCATGACCGGCATCAGCAAGGGCGCCGGCATGATCAAGCCGAACATGGCGACCATGCTCGGCTACCTGGCCTTCGACGCGAAAGTGGCGCAGCCGGTGCTGGACGAACTGGTGAAGTATGCGGCCGACCGCTCCTTCAACAGCATCACCATCGACGGCGACACCTCGACCAACGACTCCTTCATGCTGATCGCCACCGGCGCCGGCAGCCTGGTCGTCAACGAAGCGTCTGGCGCCGACTACGAGGCGCTGCGCGATGCGGTCACTGATATCTCGCGCAACCTGGCGCAGCAGATCATCCGCGACGGCGAAGGCGCGACCAAGTTCATCACGATTACCGTGGAAGAGGGCCGTTCGCTGGAAGAGTGCCGCAAGATCGCCTACGCGATCGCCCACTCGCCGCTGGTGAAGACCGCCTTCTTCGCCTCCGACCCGAACCTGGGCCGCATCCTGGCCGCCGTCGGCTATGCCGGGGTGGACGACCTCGACGTCAGCAAGCTCGATCTCTACCTGGACGACGTCTGGGTCGCCAAGGCGGGCGGGCGCAATCCGGACTACCAGGAAGCGGACGGCCAGCGCGTCATGAAGCAGTCCGAGATCCTGGTGCGCGTGACCCTGGAACGCGGGGACGCCAGCGCCACCGTCTGGACTTGCGACCTGTCGCACGACTACGTCAGCATCAACGCCGACTACCGCTCGTAATCGCAGATAGCGCATGACGCCGCTCGAACAGTTCCTGCACCGCGCCGAGGGGCTGCTGGCGCGGGTCGAGGCGATCCTGCCGCCGGTCGCACGCGAGCCGGACTTCCGGCGCGCCTTCGCCTTCCGCTGGCGCCGGCGCGCCGGCGGCGGCGCCTTCCTGCAGCCGGTGCTGCACGCGTCCAGCATCTCCTTCGACGACCTGCAGCACGTCGACGCCCAGAAGCGCGCGATCGAGCAGAACACGCGCCAGTTCGTGGCGCGCCGGCCCGCCAACAACGTGCTGCTGACGGGCGCGCGCGGCACCGGCAAGTCCTCGCTGATCAAGGCCTGCCTGAACGGCTTCGCGGAACAGGGCCTGCGCCTGATCGAGGTCGACAAGGCCGACCTCGCCGACCTGCCCGACATCGTCGACCTGGTGGCGGCGCGTCCCGAGCGCTTCGTGATCTTTTGCGACGACCTCTCCTTCGAGGAAGGGGAGGCCGGCTACAAGGCGCTGAAGGTAGCGCTGGACGGCAGCGTCGCCACGCAATCGGACAACGTGCTGATCTACGCCACCTCGAACCGGCGCCACCTGATGCCCGAGAAGATGTCGGACAACACGGGTTATAAACATGGCGACGACGGCGAGCTGCATCCGGGCGAGGCGGTCGAGGAAAAGATCTCGCTGTCGGAGCGTTTCGGCGTGTGGCTGTCGTTCTATCCGTTCCGGCAGGAGGATTATCTCGGGATCGTGGCGCACTGGTTGGCGAGTTTCGGCTGCACGGCGGAGCAGATCGCGGCGGCGCGTGGCGAGGCGCTGCAGTGGGCGCTGGGGCGCGGGTCGCGTTCCGGGCGGGTGGCGTGGCAGTTTGCGAAGGATTACGCCGGCAAGCTCGGCACGGACTCCGAACCGCGATAGAGTAGGATGGGCTCTCGAGCCCACGCGGTGCGGCGCACGCATGTCGAAATAAGGTTTCGACATCTTCACCGTGCCATACCGCGTGGGCACAAGTGCCCACCCTACGAGCCTTGATTGAACCTTCCGATATCATCCCCGTCGACACCCCATTCCCGGCGGTTATCCCACCCCGCATTTTTGTAAGGCCTGTTACCACACTGCCCATGCTTTAAGCATCAGCCTGGCGTACAATATCGGCTTTTCCGGACGAACCCCCTGATGCAGCAAGCGATAACCCGGCCGATCGATGTGGCGGTCGGCATCCTGATGCGCCCGAACGGCGACGTGCTCCTCGGCCAGCGACCGGCCGGCAAACCGTATGCCGGCTACTGGGAATTCCCGGGCGGTAAAGTCGATCCGGGCGAAACCATTTTCGAAGCGCTGCAGCGCGAATTCGTCGAGGAACTGGGCGTGCATATCGAGAGCGCTACCGAGTGGTGCTGCGTCGAACACGTCTACGAGCACGCCCATGTGCGGCTCCATTTTTATATCAGCCGCGACTGGCGCGGCGAACCGCAAAGCCTGGAAGGCCAGGCCTTTGCGTGGCAAGGGACAGTTGGCCTTACCCCGCTGCTGCCCGCTACCATCCCCCTGCTTGCGTGGCTCGATCAGCTGCGCTATGCGGGGTAAAAAAAGCAGTCAACCAATCTGTTGAAGGATCCCTGTGAAAATCATCGTCTTGGGTAGTGGTGTCATCGGCACCACCACGGCGTACTACCTGGCCCAGGCCGGGCACGACGTCACGGTCATCGACCGCCAGCCGGCCGCCGGCATGGAAACGAGTTATGGCAACGCGGGCGAGATCTCGCCCGGTTACGCATCCCCGTGGGCCGGCCCCGGCGTGCCGATGAAGGCCGTCAAATGGCTGGCGATGCAGCACAGCCCGCTGGTCGTGCGGCCGAAACTCGATCCTGTCCAATGGCGCTGGATGCTGCAGATGCTGGCCAACTGCAATCACAAGAGCTACGCCATCAACAAGGGCCGCATGGTGCGCCTGGCCGAGTACAGCCGCGACGTGCTGGTGCAGCTGCGTGCCGACACCGGCATCAGCTACGACGAGCGCAGCCAGGGCACCCTGCAGCTGTTCCGCACCCAGAAGCAGCTCGACGGCGCCGCGACCGACATCGCCGTGCTGCAGCAGTATGGCGTGCCGTACAAGGTTCTCGATCCGGCCGGCTGCGAAGCTTACGAGCCGGCGCTGGCCAAGGTGCGCGGCAAGTTCGTGGGCGGCCTGCTGCTGCCGAACGACGAGACCGGCGACTGCTTCAAGTTCACCCAGAAGCTGGCCGAGATGGCCAAGGAACTGGGCGTGAAATTCCGCCACGGCGTCGAGATCAAGCGTCTCTCGATCGAAGGCGACAAGGTGGTCGGCGTGGTCACCTCGCAGGGCGAGCTGAAGGCCGATTCCTTCGTGCTGGCGCTGGGCAGCTATTCGCCGATGGTGCTGAAGCAGATCGGCATCCACATCCCGGTCTATCCGGTGAAGGGTTATTCGATCACGGTGCCGATCACCGATGCGGCCGGCGCACCGGAATCGACCATCATGGACGAGACCTACAAGGTGGCGATCACGCGTCTGGGCGACCGCATCCGCGTCGGCGGCACGGCGGAAATCGCCGGCTACGACCTGAGCCTGCACCAGGCGCGCCGCGACACGCTGGAGCACTCGGTGACCGACCTGTTCCCGCAGGGTGGCGACGTCTCGAAGGCGGAGTTCTGGTGCGGTCTGCGTCCGATGACGCCGGACGGCACGCCGGTGGTCGGCCCGACCCCGTACCGCAACCTGTTCCTGAACACCGGCCACGGCACCCTGGGCTGGACGATGGCCTGCGGCTCGGGCCGCGTGCTGGCCGACATGGTCTCGGGCCGCCAGCCGGAGATCGGCCTGGAAGGCCTGTTCATGGATCGCTACGGCCGCCGCAACAAGCCGGTGCTGGTGCCGGGCGGGATCACGGTCACGGCGTAGGCCGCTTGCGACGATCGTTCGATGCATGTGAATCAAGCGTCGCTGTTGTAGGAGTGGGCGATGCCAATGGCATCGCTCACGGTTTCACCGGGCGCCCCGCGCCCACGCGGTACGGGCGCAGGCATTCACCACGTGCGGTGAATGATCGCTCGTGAACAATGCGCGAAGCCGCATAGCTTGATTCGGCGTTTGCGAACGGCCAGTCACCGCTTCGGGCCGAAGGACGCGTGCGTAACGCGTGGGCTCGGAGAGCCCACCCTACGTGTACTGCTCGTCCTTCTTCTTCCTATCGGCCGACGTCGAACCGTCGCACGAGCAGCTGCTGCAGAGGAAGTCGCCGACGCAGCGGCTGATGCCCGAGCCGCTCGGCATATCCGGCAGACAGTCCGCACCACAGCCCGGATCGCAATCCCCATGCTGGTAATGCAGCACCGGATTGCGCACCAGGGGAGGTCTGTGATGGGTCTCCCCGCATAGCCGCAACCTGCGCCACAGCAGCCGCAATCCGGCCATCAAACCGAAGCGTTCGATCACCCGATATCCATAGCCGGAACAGCCGTCGCGCCCGGTCGCACAGCGGTAGGCGCAATGAAAGCCTTTATGGGGAGAGAGGTGGCGCTGGTAGCCGCGGATCGCGTATAAAGCCAGGCTGGCAAGCAATCCAGGGCGGCTGTCCAAGATCAGTGCTTGTCTTCGTCCAGCGGGTTGTCCTGCGACTCGTTCGGCGCAGCGGCGGGGATGGTGTATTTCTCTTCGGCCCAGGCGCCCAGGTCGATCTGTTTGCAGCGCTCGGAGCAGAACGGACGGTACTTGTTCTCAGGCGTCCATTCGACTTTCTTGGCGCAGGTGGGGCAGGCTACAACGGTCATGGCAGTACTTTAGAAATTACAGAGGGTCAGCTCGAAGGGCACATCCTCTTCCAGCGACTTCGGTTTCAGGTCGCCGCCCTGGGTGGTGAAGCGTACCCACAGCATGTATTTATTCGCCGAGATCTCGGGAATCGCGCCGAGCGACTCGTCCAGGCCCAGGCGCAGCATGTGGTACACCTTCCCCTGCAGCATTTGCTGATAGCTGCCGGCGGTGGCGATCATTTTAGTCGGACGGCCCGAATCGCGCAGCAGGCGCAGCACCAGGGCGAGGGCGTCGCACAGCGGCATCAGGGGGCCAAACCAGCCCATGATGTCGGCATAACGCTGTTCGGTCGGGCGCTTCTGCCAGGCGTAATAAGAAGGTAAATCGAATTCGCAGGCGCCGCCGGGGATGATGGTGCGGCCGCGGATGCTCATCAGCCATTCGTTGTCGCGTACGTTCTGGCCGGTCTTGCCCTGGCTGGCCACGAGGGCGCTGCTGACCTGGTCGAGTTCGGCGAGGACGGCGTCCAGGGCCTCGGGGGCGACGTTCGGGTTGCTGCGGTAGGCCAGCAGGCTTTGCTTCTGGCGTTCGAGTTCCTGCAGCAGGTCGGACTTCAGGTCGGCGCGTCCGGCCACTTCCAGCATGTCGAAGATCGTCGAGAGCGCGACATGGTGCTGCATCGCGTGCTCCTGGCGGACAAAGAACTTGAATTTCTCGTACAGGTCTTCCAGCCGCAACAAGGTGCGAATGCGCTCGTTGAAAGGATATTCGTAAACGATCAAAGTGACATTCCCCTGAATGTGGGCTGGCGAGCAACTGCGTGATTCTGAACCATGCGGAGCAAAATTACAAACCCCGCATGGTTGAAGCGCTTATCCATGCGTTATTCGCTGGCTTTGCTCCATATAGAACGCGTGCAGCCGCTCCACCTGGGGCCGCAAGGCCTCGAGCCCGTCGTCGTTGAGGACGACGTCGTCGGCGTTCGCCAGGCGCTGCGCGCGCGTGACCTGGGCCGCCATGATGGCGCGCACCTGCGGCTCGGTCAGGTTGTTGCGGGCCATGACGCGGGCCACCTGCGTCTCCTCGCTGCAATCGATGGCGAGGATGCGCGTGACCCGCTCGCGCCAGGTGCCGGACTCGATCAGCAGCGGCACCACGAAGATCGTGTACGGCCCGGTGGCGAGGGCGGCCGCGGCGGCGGTCGCTTCGCGGATGCGCGGGTGCAGGATCGCTTCCAGGCGCGCCCGCGCGCCCGGATCGGCGAAGACCAGTTCGCGCATTTTCGCGCGGTCGAGGGCGCCTTCAGGCGTGGCGAAGCCGGCGCCGAATTCGGCCAGGATGGCCGGCATCGCCGCCCCATGCGGCGCCGTCAGCGCGTGGGCGATGGCGTCGGTGTCGACCAGGGAAGCGCCGAGCGCGCCGAACATGTCGGCCACGGTCGTCTTGCCGCAGCCGATGCCGCCGGTCAGGCCGACGGAGAATGCGGGGGTGTGGCCCTGTTCCATGGCTTAAGCGATGATGCCCTGGAAGATGCCGCTCACCTGGTCGCCGAACAGCAGGGCGATCACGCCGGCGGCGGCGAGATAGGGGCCGAAGGGGATCGGCTTGTCGCGGCCGCGGCGCGCGAACACGATCAGGCTGATGCCGACGATCGCGCCGACCACCGAGGACAGCAGGATGATGGTCGGCAGCATGGCCCAGCCGAGCCAGGCGCCCAGCGCCGCCAGCAGCTTGAAGTCGCCATAGCCCATGCCTTCCTTGCCGGTCGCCAGCTTGAACAGCCAGTACACCGCCCACAGCACCAGGTAGCCGGCCACCGCGCCGATGACGGCGTCGCGCAGCGGGACGAAGGTGCCGTCCAGGTTGACCAGCAGGCCCGCCCACAGCAGCGGGAAGGTGAGATCGTCGGGCAGCAGCTGGGTGTCAATGTCGATGAAGGTCATCGCGATCAGGAGCCAGGCGAAGAGCAGGGTGGCCATGCCGGCCACGCCCGAACCGAAGGTCCAGACCAGCAGGGCGGACAAGGCGCCGGTCAGCAGTTCGACCGCCGGATAGCGCGCCGAGATCGGCGCCTTGCACTTGCGGCACTTGCCGCGCAGCGCCAGCCAGCTGATCACCGGGATGTTTTCCATGGCCGTGATCTGGTGGCCGCAGTGCGGGCAGGCGGAGCGGGGCACCATCAGGTTGTAGCGATCCGTGTGCGGCAATTCCTTGCCGCTCTCATGGGCCACGTAATTGTCGGATTCGCGCTGCATCATCTTCGGGATGCGGTGGATCACCACGTTCAGGAAACTGCCGATCAGGAGGCCCAGCAGGGCGGCAACCAGGGTAGGGCCGAGCGAACCGGGTGCGGCGAAGAGTAAAGTATCCAATGCAGGCTTCCGAGATGAGTGAAATGGTTCCGTAGATCAACCTATTTTAGGGTGTTTCGTCTGAATTTGCGAAGGAAGCTTATATATTCTCCCCGTGCGGAGCCCGTGGATGTTGCTCCTCTGTAGCAAGCGCTACCTGGCCAAGGGCCTTGATCGGCGCCAGCACGGCATCTGGCATAAAGCGGTTATATGGGTTAGTATGAAGTCATTCCATCCAATCTAATCTCAGCAGGAGGCAATATGCGTGTACTGGACTACGACGTGGCCGGTATTTCGACCCTTGCCGGCAAACCTGGAGAGGTCAGCAAGGGCCTGGACGGTTCCGACGCCGAACAGGTGGTGGCGGTGACGATCGCCCATGCCACCCCGCGCGAGGCGCAAGCGATGGCGCAAACCTTCGCCAGCATCGCCGAGTTCGTGAAGACCCTCGTCGAGACGCGCCACCGCGAATCGCTCGAAGCGATCGTCGAGGCGCTGGTGCCGAAGGTGCCGCCCACACCGAACGAACTGAAGGAAGCGGCCATGCTGGCGCGGGCGCGCACCGCCGTGATCGACAGCGGCGACTGGATGACGGCCGCCGAGATCGCCGTGGCGGCGGGCTTCAGTGCCAGCAACCCGAGCGCCCAGCCCAATAAATGGAAGCGCGACGGCGCCATCTTCGCCATCCGCCACAACGGCATCGATTATTTCCCCAGCTATGGCCTCGACCCGCAGGCCGGCTACCGGCCGCGCAAGCCGCTGGCCCAGATCCTCAGGATCTTCGGCGAATCCAAGGACAGCTGGGGCCTGTCCTACTGGTTCATGTCCGCCAACAGCTACCTGGGCGGCAAGACGCCGCGCGAATTGCTGGCCAGCGCGCCAGAACGCGTGATCGCAGCCGCCGCCGACGAATGCGAAGGCGTGCTGCATGGTTAAGCCGCCGGCCGCGAGGCCGGACGCCGCTCCAACTCCAGGCGTCGCCTTCGCGCCACCGCCTGTCCTGCACATCACGACCACCACCTGGCCGCGCGCCGCGATCCTGCACCGCGTCCATCACCTCGACTACGGCGCGGTGCAGTTCAATCCCGGCCCCAGGGGCAATGCGCGCTTCAGCCCCATCGCCGATGCGGCCGGACGGGCCATCCACACGCTCTACGGCGGCTCCAGCTTCGCCTGCGCGGCGATGGAAAGCGTGTTCCACGACGTGCCCTTCGGCGCTGGTTTTAAAACCTACGACAAGAACAAGCTGATGGGGCAGGGCCATTCGCAGTTCAGTGCGGCCCGCGATCTGCTGCTGGCGGACCTTGGCAGCAAGGCCTTGCGTAAGCTCGGCGTGCCGCGCAACTGCCTGATCGATACCGAGAAAGACCAGTATCCCGTCACGCGCCAGTGGGCCGTCGCCATCCACGCCGGCTTTCCGCAAGTGCAGGGCCTGTGCTGGATCTCGCGCCAGGACGACAGCGCGCGCGCCGTGGTGCTGTTCGGCGACCGCATCGATCCTGGCGTGCTGGCCCCTAGCGCGCCGACGCGCAGCCTGGTCGGCGATCCGGCGGCGTACGGCGAACTGCTGGCGCTGGCCGAGCAGATCGGCGTCGACATCGTGCCCGGCCGCGTTTAGAAAGACGCCGGCCGCCAGCCGGGATGGCGCCGCCCATATACAATCTTCGCTTCACCGCCGCATCCGACACGCCACCATGAAAATCTCGCAACGCGCCCAATCGGTCGATCCCTTCTTCGCCATGGAGTTCGGCAAACGCGCCGCCGCCCTGGAAGCGCAGGGACACCAGGTCATCAAACTCAGCCTGGGCGAACCCGATTTCGGCCCGCCGCCGGCCGTGCTGGAAGCGGCGCGCGCCGCTATCGATGGCGGCGCGCTGCCCTACACCGCGGCCCTCGGCACGCCGGCCCTGCGTGCGGCGATCGCGAAGTTCTATCTCGACCAGCATGGCGTGACGATCACACCGAACCGGATCATCGTCACCGCCGGCGCCTCGGCGGCGCTTCTGCTGGTGACGGCGGCCCTGGTTGATCCGGGCGACGAGGTGATCGTCGGCGACCCTTCGTATCCGTGCAACCGCCAGTTCCTCAGCAGCTTCGGGGCGCAGGTCAACCTGGTCGCCACCGATGCGGCGAGCCGCTTCCAGCTCGACGCCGCCAGCGTGCGCGCCAACTGGACGAGCGCCACGCGCGGCCTGATGATCGCCACGCCCTCGAACCCGACCGGCACCTCGGTGCCGCCCGGCGAACTGCGCGCGATCTGCGACTGGGCGCGCGAACACGGCGCCTGGCGCCTGGTCGACGAGATTTACCTGAACCTGGGCGACCACGATGCGAACGGCCAGCCGCCGCAGACGGTGCTCGCCTTCGACGACGACGCCATCGTCATCAACAGCTTCTCGAAATACTTCGGCATGACTGGCTGGCGCCTGGGCTGGGCCGTGGTGCCCGAGGCGCTGGTGCCGACCATGGAACGCCTCGCGCAAAATTACTATATCTGCGCCTCGAACCTGTCGCAGCAGGCCGCGCTGGCCTGCTTCATGCCGGAGTCATTGGCCGTGTGCGAAGCGCGGCGCGTCGAGTTCGCGCGGCGCCGCGACATCGTGCTGGCGGGTCTGGCCGGCATCGGCCTGCCGGTGCCGGTGCCGCCGGACGGCGCCTTCTACGTCTACTTCGACGTGGCCGGCACGGGCCTCACCGCCTGGGAGTTCTGCGAGCGCGTGCTGGACGAAGCGCACGTCGCGCTCACGCCTGGCAAGGACTTCGGCCATGCGGGCGCGGATCGCTACGTGCGCCTGTCCTACGCGGCCAGCGCCGAGCACCTGAACGAGGCGATCCGGCGCCTGGGCGCGTTCATGGATCGCCTGGCCCAATAAGCGCTTTCAGACGAGGGCTTCGGCGCGCAGCGTCCGGGCCGCCGCCACCATGTTGCGCAGGGCCGGCAGGACTTCAGCCCACTGGCGCGTCTTGAGGCCGCAGTCGGGATTGACCCACAGGCGCGCCGCCGGAATGCGCTCGGCCGCCTTGCGCATCAGCCCGACGATGTGTTCCTCGCTCGGGATGTTGGGCGAATGGATGTCGTAGACGCCGGGGCCGATCTCGTTCGGATAGCTGAAACCCTCGAAGGCGTCGAGCAGCTCCATGCGCGAGCGCGAGGTCTCGATCGTGATCACGTCGGCATCCATCCCGGCAATCGCCGCGATGATGTCGTTGAACTCCGAGTAGCACATGTGGGTGTGGATTTGCGTTTCATCCTGCACGCCATTGGCCGCGATGCGGAACGATTCCACCGCCCAGTCGAGGTAGTGGCGCCACTCCGAGCGGCGCAGCGGCAGGCCTTCGCGCAGCGCCGCTTCGTCGATCTGGATGATGCGCACGCCGGCCCGTTCCAGATCGAGCACCTCGGCGCGGATCGCCAGCGCCAGCTGCTTGCAGGAGACTGACCTTGGCTGGTCGTCGCGCACGAACGACCAGTTCAGGATCGTGACGGGGCCGGTCAGCATGCCTTTCATCGGTTTCGTTGTCAGCGACTGCGCGTAGGCGATCCATTCCACCGTCATCGCGCGCGGGCGGCTGATGTCGCCGAACAGGATGGGCGGCTTCACGCAGCGCGAGCCGTAGGACTGCACCCAGCCGGCCTGGCTGAAGGCATAGCCGTCGAGCTGCTCGCCGAAGTATTCGACCATGTCGTTGCGCTCGGCTTCGCCGTGCACCAGTACGTCCAGTCCCAGGGTTTCCTGCTCGCGCACGCTGCGTGCGATCTCCGCCCGCATCGCCGCTTCGTAATCGGCCGCGTCGAGCGTGCCGGCTTTATGGGCGCTGCGCGCCTGGCGGATCTCGGCCGTCTGCGGGAAGGAGCCGATGGTCGTGGTCGGGAAGGAGGGCAGGGCCAGCCGTGCCGCCTGCACGACGGCGCGCTCGGCATAGCCGCTCTTGCGCGCGCCGAGGTCGGCGTCGATCGCCGCCACCGCCGCCTGCACGGCCGGATTGGTCACACGCGGCGAGGCCCGGCGCGCGGCCAGCACCGCGGCATGTGCGGTGAGGGTCTCCTGCACCGCTGCGCGGCCTTCGCGCAAGGCCCGCGCCAGCAGCTGCAACTCGTCGAGCTTCTGCACGGCGAAGGCGAGCCAGGAACGGATCTCGGCATCGAGCTTCGGTTCGTTCGCCAGGTCGACCGGCACGTGCAGCAGCGAGCAGGACGGCGCCAGCCACAGCCGCTCGCCCAGGCGCGTGGCTACCGGTTCCAGCCAGTCGAGCACGGCGTTCAAATCGGTCTTCCAGATGTTGCGGCCATTGATGACGCCCAGCGACAGCACCTTGTGGTCGGGCAGGAGGTTCAGCAGCGACAGCACGTCTTCCTGGCCGTGGGTCGCGTCCACGTGCAGGCCGGCGACCGGCAGGTTGGCCGCCAGGTAGCGGTTTTCCTTCAGCTCGCCGAAATAGGTGGCGACCAGCAGCCTGGGACGGCAAGCTTTCAACTGATGGTAGGCCAGGTTGAAGGCGTGCTGCCAGTCCTGGTCGAGTTCCGTCACCAGGATCGGCTCGTCGACCTGCACCCAGTCGACGCCCTGGTTCGCCAGGGTTTCCAGCAGCTGCGCGTAGACGTCGAGCAGTTGCGGCAGCAGGGCGAGCTTGTCGGAAGCGTCGATGGCCTTAGCGAGCGCCAGATAGGTGACGGGGCCGATGATCACCGGTTTAGCCTTGATGCCTTGTTGGCGCGCCTCGCCCAGTTGCGCGAGCAGGCGCGTGCCGTCGAACTTGAAGATGGTCGCGGCGCTCAGCTCCGGCACGATGTAGTGGTAGTTGGTGTCGAACCACTTGGTCATCTCGCCGGCCGCGACGCCGCCGCAGCAGCCGCCATGCGCCTCGGCCGATTCGGCCGAACGCCCGCGCGCCACCCGGAAGTAGTTGTCCAATGCCTCGCCATGGAAGCCGCGCACGCGCTCGGGCAGGTTACCCAGGGTGACGCTCATGTCGAGCACCTGGTCGTAGAACGAAAAATCGCCGACCGGCACCAGGTCGAGCCCGGCCTGCTGCTGCCAGTGGCGGGTCCGCAGCTCGGCGCCGAGCGCTTCCAGTGCGTCGCGGCTGCTCGCTCCCTTCCAGTAGGATTCGAGGCCGAATTTCAGTTCGCGCTGCGCGCCGATGCGCGGGAAGCCGAGGTTGTGGATGGTGGTCATGGCGTGCTCTTTCAGGATTGTCGATATGGCCATGCTAGAGCTCAGAATTGATGAAGTAAAATGGTCATTTCTCACATATCCATCGATTTCATTCATATCATGCTCGAGCGTATCCACCTGCAGATTCTCGTTGAGCTCAAACGCCTGGGATCGGTGACGGCGGCGGCGCAAGCGCTGAACGTCACCCAGTCGGCACTGAGCCATAGCATGCGCAAGCTGGAAGGGCTGATCGGCACCGAGATCTGGGTGCGCGAAGGGCGCAGCCTGCGCCTGACCCAGGCCGGCGACTACCTGCACGCCGTCGCCCAGCGCCTGCTGCCGCAACTGCTGCTGGCGGAAGAGCAGCTGCTGCAGTTCGCGCAGGGCCAGCGCGGCACGCTGCGCATCGGCATGGAATGCCACCCCTGCTACCAGTGGCTGTTGAAAGTGGTCGCGCCGTATCTGGCGGCGTGGCCGCTGGTGGACGTGGACGTGAAGCAGAAATTCCAGTTCGGCGGCGTCAAGGCGCTGCTCGGCCACGAGATCGATTTGCTGGTGACGCCCGATCCCGTCCTGCGGCCGGGGCTACGCTTCGAGCCGGTGTTCGGCTACGAGCAGGTGCTGGTGGTGCACAAAGAGCACCGCTGGGCGAATCTGGAGGAAGTGCGGCCGGAGCAGCTGGCCGAGGAAGTGTTGATCACCTATCCGGTGCCGATCGACCGCCTCGACATCTACAACCTGTTCCTGCTGCCCGCGAAGTGCGCGCCGCGCAGGCACAAGACGATCGAGACGACCGACATCATGCTGCAGATGGTCGCCAGCGGCCGCGGCGTGGCGGCGCTGCCGAAATGGCTGGTGACGGACTACGCGCCGCAGCTGGAGTTGCACACCCTGCGGCTGGGGCCGGGCGGCATCCAGAAGCACATTCACCTGGGCGCGCGGGAAGCTGACTGGGAGGTCGAATTCCTGCATGCGTTCGTCGCGCTGGCGCGGCGAACCGGCCAGTAAGCGAGCACTGCCTCGGCTAGTCCCCAAGTCGGTTTCCCTCTCCGATCCATCGCCACACTTCGCTTTTCCGCGTTCGCTTTTACGCCTTCTTTACGCCGTCCGGCCTAATCTTTAGAAAATCTTTATGGCGCGCTTGATACGCTCCTTCATCGATTGACGACGATGAAGGAGTGGCGATGCCATCAACAACTTCCCTACTTTTTTCATTGTCGCCGCCTGCCGTGCCCGCAGGCAGGGCGCGTTGCGCGCATCGCGCCGATTCCTGTTTCGCCCTTTTACTTCGCTTCGTAGAAAGAATCACGATGAAAACAAGCATCCTGGCCGCAGTCCTGGTCGCCACCTTCATTTCCAGCGCCGCGCGCGCCGGAGAGGCGGCACCTGCTGAACTGAGCTTCAACGCCGCCGTGACCAGCGACTACCGCTACCGCGGCATTTCCCAAACCCGCCTGCAGCCGGCGCTGCAGGGCGGCGCCGACCTGGTGCACGCCGCGTCCGGCTGGTATGCGGGAGCATGGGCCTCGACCATCAAATGGACGAAGGATGCCGGCGGTGCCGGTTCGGCCGAACTCGACCTGTACGCGGGCAAGCGCGGCGAACTTGCGCCTGGCTTCGGCTACGACGCCGGCGTGCTGACCTATGTGTATCCGTCAAACGGCCTCAAGGATGTCCCCGGCTTCGTCACCGCCAATACCACCGAGCTGTACGCGCAGTTGTCGTACGGCCCGGCAGTGGTGAAGTATTCGCACGCCGTGACCGACCTGTTCGGCTTCGTCGACAGCGAACACAGCGGCTACCTCGACCTGGCCGCCAACCTGGCCGCCGGCGACAAGCTGGTCGTGAACCTGCACGCCGGCCGCCAGCGCGTTGCCCACCATGCGGCTGCGAGCTACACCGACTGGAAGATCGGGGTGACGCGCGACGTCGGCCTGGTGACCGCGGCGCTGGCCTATGTCGGCACGAACGCCGGCCGGGCGGCTTACGCATCGCCTGCCAACGGAAAGTTTCTCGGCAAGTCGGCGCTCGTCCTCAGCGTCAGCAAAACCTTCTGATTTTTACGCCTTGTTTACGGCACGGGCGGCAGTGTTTACAAAATTTTTAGGCGGCGGGCGCTACCCTTGCCGCTTCAAAAACCAGCATGACAACAAGGATGATATGGATGCGATCTACATCGGGACAATGGTGCTGTTCTTCGCACTGACATGGGCTTTTGCGCACGGCTGCGGCAAGCTGGGAGGCAAGTGATGGAAACCTGGCACATTGGCGCACTGGCCGCCGCGGGCCTGCTGGTCTACCTGATTCGCGCCCTCTTGACCGCGGAGGAGCTGTGATGACGGCACAATCGCTGGCGCTGCTGGGCGCCTTCCTGGCCGTACTGATCGTGCTGGCCTGGCCGCTCGGTCAACTCCTGGCCCGCGTGGCCGACGGCGGCGCCGTGCCCGGCCTCGGTTGGCTCGCGCCCGTCGAGCGTCTGCTCTACCGTGCCGGCGGCGTCTCGCCCGGATCGAGCATGGGCTGGAAGCGGTATGCCCTCGCACTGCTCGTCTTCAATGGCATCGGCGCACTGTTCGTGTTCGCGCTCCAGCGGCTGCAGGCATGGCTGCCGCTGAATCCCCAAGGGCTTGGCAACGTCAGCCCGGACTCGTCGTTCAACACGGCGATCAGCTTCGTGGCGAACACCAACTGGCAGGGCTACAGTGGCGAACAGACCATGAGCTACCTGACGCAGATGCTGGCGCTGACCGGCCAGAACTTCCTGTCGGCCGCCACGGGCATCGCCGTCGTCTACGCCCTGATCCGCGGCTTCACCTCGCGCTCCGGGGAGGGCATCGGCAATTTCTGGGTCGACCTGACCCGTTCCACCCTGTACGTGCTGCTGCCGCTGTCCTTGCTGCTGGCAGTATTCCTGATGGGGCAGGGCGTGATCCAGAACTTTGCGCCTTACCAGGAAATCCAGCTGATCGATCCAGTGCGATATTCGACTCCCTCGCTTGGGGCGGATGGCCAGCCGCTGATGAATGCACAAGGCGAAGCCGTCATGCGGGAGGCGGCGGCGCGCACCCAGACGATCGCGATGGGCCCGGTGGCTTCGCAAGAGGCGATCAAGCTGCTCGGCACCAACGGCGGCGGCTTCTTCAACGTCAATTCGGCCCATCCCTACGAGAATCCGACGCCGCTCTCGAATTTCGTGCAGATGCTGGCCATCTTCCTGATCCCGGCCGGCCTGTGCTTCGCCTTCGGACGCCTGGTCGAGGATGAACGCCAGGGTGTCGCGTTGCTGGCGGCCATGAGCCTGATCTTCGTCGCCGCCACGCTGGTCGTGATGGGCGCCGAGCAGGCGGCGCATCCGCAGCTGGCTGCGCTCGGCGTCGACCAGGGCGTCAGTGCGCTCCAGGCCGGCGGCAACATGGAAGGCAAGGAGACCCGCTTCGGCATCGCGGCGTCGAGCCTGTTCGCCGCTGTCACCACGGCCGCCTCCTGCGGCGCCGTCAATGCCATGCACGATTCGTTCTCGCCGTTGGGCGGCGCGGTGCCGATGCTGCTGATGCAGCTGGGCGAGGTCGTGTTCGGCGGCGTCGGCTCGGGCCTGTACGGCATGCTGGTGTTCGCCATCCTGGCCGTCTTCATCGCCGGACTCATGATCGGCCGCACGCCGGAATACCTGGGCAAGAAAATCCAGAGCCATGAAATGAAACTGACCTCGATCGCCATTCTGGTCACGCCAGTGCTTGCCCTGGCCGGCACCGCGCTTGCCGTCACCGTCGACGCCGGCAAGATCGGCATTGCCAACCCCGGTGCCCATGGCTTCTCTGAAATCCTGTACGCCTTCAGCTCGGCCGCCAACAACAACGGCAGCGCCTTCGCCGGCCTGTCCGCGAATACGCCTTTCTACAACACGATGCTGGGTATTGCGATGTGGTTCGGCCGCTTCGCCGTGATCGTACCGGTGCTGGCCATCGCCGGCGCACTCGCCGCCAAGCCGCGCCTCGCGGCCAATGCCGGCACGATGCCAACCCATGGCCCGGTCTTCGTCGGCCTGCTGATCGCCGTCGTCGTCCTCGTCGGCGTACTGAACTACGTTCCCGCGTTGGCCCTGGGCCCGGTCGTCGAGCACCTGCAACTGTATCCGCAGTAAAGCGTAAGTCCCTATCCAAGGATCCGGAGTCCACGATGTCCCAAGCAAAAGCACTACCGCCGCTCCCCGCGCCACGCGCGCCACTGACCCTGTTCGACGCCAGCCTGGCCTGGCCGGCCCTGCGCGACGCCTTCGTCAAGCTCGATCCGCGCATCCAGGCACGCAGCCCGGTCATGTTCGTCGTCTATATCGGCAGCATGCTCACCACGCTGATGGCATTCCAGTCCTTCGCCGACCCCGCCGCGACCGACAGCGGCTTCATCCTGGCCATCTCGGTATGGCTATGGTTCACCGTCCTGTTCGCCAACTTCGCCGAAGCCCTGGCGGAAGGACGCAGCAAGGCGCAAGCGGCTTCGCTGCGCGGCCTGAAGCAGACCGTCATGGCGAAGAAGCTCGCCACCCCGAAGTACGGCACGGGCTGGCTGCCGGTGCCGGGCGGCGACCTGCGCAAGGGCCATGCCATCCTGGTCGAAGCGGGCGACGTGATCCCGATCGACGGCGAAGTGATCGAAGGAGTCGCCTCGGTCGACGAGAGCGCCATCACGGGCGAATCGGCGCCGGTCATCCGCGAGTCAGGCGGCGACTTCTCGGCCGTCACCGGCGGAACCCGCATCCTGTCCGACTGGCTGGTGGTGCGCGTGAGCGTCAATCCCGGCGAGACCTTCCTCGACCGCATGATCACCATGGTCGAAGGGGCGAAGCGCCGCAAGACGCCCAACGAGATCGCGCTGACCATCCTGCTGGTCGCGCTGACCATCGTGTTCCTGGTCGTGACCGTGACCCTGCTGCCATTTTCACTGTTCGGCGTGGCGGCGGCCGGGAGCGGCGCACCCGTCAGCATCACCGTGTTGATCGCCCTGCTGGTCTGCCTGATCCCGACCACGATCGGCGCTTTGCTCTCCTCGATCGGCGTGGCCGGCATGAGCCGGATGATGGGCGCGAACGTGATCGCCACCTCCGGCCGCGCGGTCGAGGCGGCCGGCGACGTCGATGTCCTGCTGCTCGACAAGACCGGCACCATCACGCTGGGCAATCGCCAGGCCGCCGCATTCTTCCCGGCGCCGGGCGTGACCGAACGGCAGCTCGCCGACGTCGCCCAGCTGGCTTCGATGGCCGACGAGACGCCGGAGGGCCGCTCCATTGTCGTGCTGGCCAAGCAGCGCTTCGATATCCGCGAACGCGAGTTAGGAACGCTGCAGCCCGTGTTCCTCCCGTTCAGCGCCAACACCCGTATGAGCGGGGTTGATTTGGGGGCGCGGCAGGTGCGCAAGGGCGCCGCCGAAGCCGTGCGCAAGCATGTCGAAGCCATGGGCTTGCCCTATCCGCCGGAAGTGGCGCGCCTCGCCGAGGAGGTGTCGCGGCGCGGCGGCACGCCGCTGGTGGTGGCCGACGGCGGGGACGTCATGGGCGTGGTCGAACTGAAGGACATCGTCAAAGGCGGCATCAAGGAGCGTTTCGCCGAGCTGCGCCGCATGGGCATCAAGACAGTCATGATCACGGGCGACAACAGGCTCACCGCCGCCGCGATCGCCGCCGAGGCCGGCGTCGACGACTTCCTGGCCGAAGCCACGCCGGAGGACAAGCTCAAGCTGATCCGCGGCTACCAGGCGCAGGGCAGGCTGGTCGCCATGACCGGCGACGGCACCAACGACGCGCCGGCCCTGGCCCAGGCCGACGTGGCGGTCGTGATGAACTCCGGTACCCAGGCCGCCAAGGAGGCCGGCAACATGGTCGACCTGGATTCGAATCCGACCAAGCTGCTCGAGATCGTCGAGATCGGCAAGCAGATGCTGATGACGCGCGGTTCGCTGACCACCTTCTCGATCGCCAACGACATCGCCAAGTACTTCGCGATCATTCCGGCCGCCTTCGCCGGCACCTATCCCGAACTGGCCGCGCTCGACGTGATGGGCTTGACCAGCCCGGACTCGGCGATCATGTCGGCCGTGATCTTCAACGCCCTCATCATCATCGCACTGATCCCGCTGGCGCTGAAGGGCGTGCGCTACCGGGCGATCGGCGCGGCGGCCCTGTTGCGGAGGAATATCCTGGTCTATGGCGTCGGCGGCATCGTGCTGCCCTTCGCCGGCATCAAGCTGATCGACATGATCCTGTCGGCCCTACACCTCGTATGAAAGACACTGCCATGCATTCCACACTCCGTCCTGCCTTCGTCCTGTTTGCCGCGCTGACGCTGCTGGTCGGCGTCCTCTATCCCGCGGCGGTGACCGGCATCGGCAAGCTCGCTTTCGCCGAGCAGGCGGCGGGCAGCCTGATCGTCAACGGCGACAGGGTCGTCGGTTCAAGGCTGGTCGGCCAGTCGTTCTCGTCGCCGCGCTACTTCTGGGGCAGGCCATCGGCGACCGCCCCGATGGCCAACAACGGCGGCGCCAGCGGCGGTTCCAACCAGGGGCCGCTCAACCCGGGGCTGGCCGATGCGGTGCAGGGCCGGATCGCCGCGCTGCGCGCGGCCGATCCCGCCAATAACGCGCCGGTGCCGGTCGATCTCGTGACGGCGTCGGCGAGCGGCCTCGATCCCGAGATCAGCGTCGCCGCGGCCAGGTACCAGGCCGCACGCGTGGCCACGGCGCGCCGGCTGGAGCCTGGCCGTGTCGACGCGCTGATTTCCGCGCATACTGTCGGGCAAAGCCTGGGCTTCTTCGGTGAAGCCAGGGTCAATGTGATGGCGCTGAATCTGGCCCTCGACGCCGAGGCGCAGGCAAAACGCTGAATATTCAGGAACACAGGAAACACGGTTCGATGGTTTCAAACGAAAGTACGCGCCCGCATCCGGATGCGCTGTTGATCCGGATGCAGCGCCAGGAACGCAGGGACGCGCGCGGGCGCCTGCGCATCTATTTCGGCGCGTCGGCCGGCGTCGGCAAGACGTACGCGATGCTGGTTGCGGCCCGCAAGCTGCGGGCCGAGGGCGGGGCGCCGCTGGTCGGGGTGGTCGAAACCCACGGGCGGGCCGAAACCGGCGCCTTGCTCGACTCGCTCGACCTGCTGCCGCCGAAGCTGATCGGCTACCGCGGCAAGACGCTCGCCGAGTTCGACCTCGATGCGGCGCTGGCGCGGCATCCGGCGCTGATCCTGGTCGACGAGCTGGCGCATTCGAACGCTCCCGGCTCGCGCCACCCGAAGCGCTGGCAGGATGTCGAGGAGCTGCTCCAGGCCGGGATCGACGTGTTCACCACCATGAACGTGCAGCACCTGGAGAGCCTGAATGACGCCGTCGGCGGCATTACCGGCATCCGCGTCGCTGAAACCATACCCGACACCATGTTCGACGCGGCCGACGAAGTCGTGCTGGTCGACCTGCCGGCCGACGAACTTCTGGCCCGCCTCAAGGCCGGCAAGGTTTACCAGGCGCCCCAGGCCGAGCGTGCCGCGCAAAACTTTTTCCGGAAAGGGAACCTGATTGCCCTGCGCGAACTGGCGCTGCGGCGCACCGCCGACCGCATCGAAGAAGACGTGCGTGCCTACCGCGTGGAGAAGTCGATCGACACGGTCTGGAAGACCGGCGGCGCACTGCTCGCCTGCGTCGGCGCGCGGCCGGGCAGCGAACATGTCGTGCGCAGCGCCGCGCGCCTGGCCGGGCAACTGGGCGTCGACTGGCACGCGGTGTATGTGGAAACGCCTGCGCTCCAGCGCCTGCCCGCGCCGCAGCGCGAACGCATCCTGCTGGCGCTCAAGCTGGCAGAGAGTCTGGGCGCCACGACATCGGTACTGGCCGGCGGCGACATCGCCGGCGCCATCGTCAACTACGCGCGCGAGCACAACCTGTCCAGGATCGTCATGGCGCGGGGCCGCGGGGGGCGGCTATGGCGTACCCCGCACATCCGACGTATCGCGGCGCTGGCGCCCGATATCGACCTGGTCGACGTCGGCGCCCCTACGCACAGGCCGATGCCCACGGTATCCGAAGGTTCAGCTGCCCGGGCCTCCAGCCAGGGCGGTAGACGATGGCTGTCGTATGCGCTGGCCGCCGCCAGCAGCATTGGAACGGCGCTGCTGGCAATGCCCTTGCTGCCCTTCCTCGACCTGGCAAACATCGCGATGCTGTTCCTGCTGGTGGTCGTGATGGTCGCGGTGCGCCTGGGGCGCGGCGCCTCGGTTGTGGCAACCTGCGTCGGCGTGGCATGTTTCGATTTTTTCTTCGTGTCGCCGCGCTTCTCCTTTGCCGTGTCCGACCTTCAGTACCTGGTGAGCTTCTGCGTGATGCTCGCCGTGGGTCTGGTCACAGGGCACCTGACGGCGGGCCTGCGTTTCCAGGCCCGGGTCGCGGCACATCGCGAGCGACGCTCGCGCGCGCTGTACGAGTTCGCGACCGAACTGTCGGGCGCGCTGCAGACCGAGCAGATTTTCGACACCACGCGCCAACTCCTCCAGCGCACCTTCCGTGCGCAAGCCGTCCTGCTGTTGCCCGACGGTGACGACCGGCTGCAGGCGCCTGTGCAGGCCGAAGGCGCCGACAAGGTCGACCTGGGCATCGCGCAGTGGGCCTATGACAAGGCCGAAAGCGCCGGCCTGGGCACCGATACCCTGCCGGCCAGTCCGTTTTTCTATCTGCCGTTGGTGGCACCGATGCGCACGCGCGGCGTGCTGGCCATCGCGCCCGAGCAGCAGCGCTGGATCCTGATCCCCGAGCAGCGCGCACAGCTCGATACCTTCGCCGCGCTTGCGGCCATTGCGATCGAACGAGTCCATTACATCGAGGTGGCACAAGCGGCCCTGGTCAGCATGGAGACGGAACGCTTGCGCAACTCCCTGCTGGCGGCCCTCTCGCACGACCTGCGCACGCCGCTGACCTTGCTGGTCGGGCTGTCCGAATCCCTGGCGCGGTCGAAGCCGCCGCTTCCCGCGGCGCAGCTGGAACTGGCACGCGGCCTGCACGAGGGAGCGCTGCGCATGAGTGCATTGGTGGCGAACCTGCTGGATATGGCGCGCCTGCAAAGCGGCGAAGTCCGCCTCAAGCTCGAGTGGCAGGCTCTGGAAGAGGTGGTGGGCACTGCCCTGCGGCTGAGCGGGCCGCTGCTGGAGAAGCACACGGTCACGACCCACATCCCGCCAGACTTTCCGCTGCTGCGTTTCGACGCCATCCTGCTCGAGCGCGTGCTGTGCAATCTGTTGGAGAATGCCGCAAAATACACGGCGCCTGGAGCGCGCATCGACATCTCGGCCGCGCTGCACGGTGGGAGTGCGGCCCTGACCGTCGCCGACGATGGCCCCGGCATCGCGCCTGGCCGCGAAGAAGAGATGTTCGAAAAGTTCACCCGCGGCGAGCGCGAGTCCGGACGGGGCGGCGTCGGTCTGGGCCTGGCGATCTGCCGCGCCATCGTCGAGGCGCACGGCGGCAGGATCCGCTATGCCGGATCCGAGCTCGGCGGTGCGGCCTTTGTCGTCACGCTGCCGCTGGAGCAGCCGCCCGCCGCCCGGGATCCTGACATGGAATCGAGGAATCACGCATGAAAGAAACCGCGCCGCTGGCCTTGCTGGTCGAAGACGAGCCGCACATCCGCCGTTTTGTTCGCGCCGCGCTGGAGGAAGAAGGATGGCATGTGCACGAAGCGGCCACGATCGGGCGCGGCCTGAGCGATGCGGGAACGCGCGCGCCCGATCTGGTCGTTCTCGACCTCGGTCTGCCCGACGGCGACGGCATTGGCTTCATCCACGACCTGCGCAAGTGGTCGGGGGTTCCGGTGATCGTGCTCTCGGCGCGCACGGCCGAGGAGCAGAAGATCGCCGCGCTCGATGCCGGGGCCGACGATTACTTGACCAAACCCTTCAGTGTCGGCGAGCTGCAGGCGCGCGTGCGGGCAACGCTGCGGCGCCAGCGGCAGTCAGGCAATGGCGATGCCGCACCGATCCGATTCGGCGATGTGGCGGTCGACCTCAAGGACAGGCGCGTGCTGAAAGGCGGCAAAGGAGTGCACCTCACGCCGACCGAGTACCGGCTGCTGGCGCTGCTGGTGGCGAACGCAGGGAAGGTCGTGACGAATCCGCAGCTGCTGCGCTCCGTCTGGGGGCCGTCGCATGTCGAAGACGGGCATTACCTGCGCATCTACATGGGCCATCTGCGCCACAAGCTCGAAGACGACCCGGCCCAGCCCCGCTACCTGCTGACGGAAACCGGCGTTGGCTACCGCTTGCTGACCGGCCCTGCCTGACGAAGGGGCAGAACCCCTGCGGCGAGCGTCTTACACCACCGAACCGAGCTTGAAGATCGGCAGATACATCGCCACCACCAGCCCGCCGATCAGCACGCCCAGGATGACCATGATCATCGGCTCCATCAGCGAAGACAGCGCGGCGACCGCTTCGTCGACCTCGTCCTCGAAGAAGTCGGCCACTTTGCCGAGCATGCCGTCGAGCGCGCCGGATTCTTCGCCGATGGCGACCATCTGCGTCACCAGGCTCGGGAACACGTTCACGTTCTGCATCGCCACCGTCAGGCTGGTGCCGGTCGAGACTTCGGTCTGGATGCGCCGGGTGGCGTCCAGGTAGACCGCGTTGCCGGAGGCGCCGCCGACCGAGTCGAGCGCTTCGACCAGCGGCACGCCGGCCGCGAACATGGTGGCCAGGGTGCGCGTCCAGCGCGCGATGGTGGCCTTGCGGATCACGTCGCCGAAGACCGGCAGGCGCAGCAGCAGGCGATCCATGGCCTGCTGCATTTTCAGCGAGCGGCGCCAGGACTGGAAGAAGAAGTAGATCGAGCCGAAGACCGAGCCGAAGATCAGGTACCACCATTCGACGAAGAACTCCGACATGTTCATCACGATCAGGGTCGGTGCCGGCAGGTCGGCGCCGAAGCTGGAGAACACGGACTTAAAGGCAGGCACCACCCAGATCATGATCACGGCGACCACGATGAAGGCAACGGCTAGGATGGCGATCGGGTAGGTGAGGGCGGACTTGATCTTCGACTTCAGCGCCAGCGTCTTTTCCTTGTAGACGGCCAGGCGGTGCAGCAGGTCTTCCAGGATACCGGCCTGTTCGCCGGCGCCGACCAGGTTGCAGAACAGCGGATCGAAATAGCGCGGGTACTTGCGGAAGGCGTTATTGAGGCTGGTGCCGGTCTCGATGTCGGCGCGCAGGTCGAGCACGAGTTTCGACATCGACGGATTCGCGTGGCCCTTGCCGACGATGTCGAAGGCCTGCAGCAGCGGCACGCCGGCCTTCATCATCGTCGCCAGCTGGCGCGTGAACATCGTCAGATCCTTGTCGGTGATCTTCTTGCCGCTGCGGTAGACGCGCTTCTTGACCTTGGTGACCATGATGCCCTGGCGGCGCAGGGTCACGTTGACGATCGCCTCGCCGCCCGCGCGCAGTTCGCCGCGCACGGTCTTGCCGGACTTGTCCTTGCCTTCCCAGGCGTAGACCGCTTCCTTGATTTGCGCGCCGCCGCGGCTGCGGGTGGTGAGGGAGGTTGCCATGTTCAATCGCCTATTCGTTGGTACAGCCGAGCACTTCTTCGAGGCTGGTGAGCCCCTGTTTCACTTTCATCAGGCCGGAGCGGCGCAGCGAGTTGACGCCGTCCTTTTCGGCCTGGGCCGCGATCTGCATCGAGTTGCCGTGGGCGAGGATCAACGCCTCGATCGCCGGCGAGATCGGCATGATCTGGTAGATGCCGACGCGGCCCTTGTAGCCGGAACCGAGGCAGCGTTCGCAGCCGACCGGGCCATACGGCTTCCAGTCGCCTTCCAGGTCGCCTTCGCGGTAGCCGGCCGCCAGCAGGGCCTCGCGGCTCATCTCGAGCGGCTGCTTGCAGGTGCACAGGCGGCGCGCCAGGCGCTGCGCGGTGATCATGATCACCGAGGAGGCGATGTTGAAAGGCGCGACGCCCATGTTCATCAGGCGCGTCAGGGTCGAAGGCGCGTCGTTGGTGTGCAGGGTCGAGAAGACCATGTGGCCGGTCTGCGCGGCCTTGATCGCGATGTCGGCCGTCTCCAGGTCGCGGATCTCGCCGACCATGATGATGTCGGGATCCTGGCGGAGAAAAGACTTTAGCGCGACCGGGAAGGTGAGGCCGGCGCGGTCGTTCACGTTGACCTGGTTCACCCCCGGCAGGTTGATCTCAGCCGGGTCTTCCGCGGTCGAGATATTGATGCCGGGTTTGTTCAGCACGTTCAGGCAGCTGTACAGCGAGACGGTCTTGCCGGAGCCGGTCGGCCCCGTCACCAGCACCATGCCGTAAGGACGCGTGATCGCATTCAGCAGCAGCTCGCGCTGGTCGGGGTCGTAGCCGAGCGAGTCGATGCCCATCTGCGCCTGGGTCGCGTCCAGGATACGCATGACGGTCTTCTCGCCGAACAGCGTAGGCAGGGTGCTGACGCGGAAATCGATGGTGCGCGTGGCCGAGAGGATGAGGCGCATGCGGCCGTCCTGCGGCACGCGCTTTTCCGAGATGTCGAGCTTGGCCAGCACCTTGATGCGCGAGACCAGCTTGTCGCGGATGGACATCGGCGGCATCGCGTGGTCGCGCAGCACGCCGTCCACGCGCATGCGGATCCGGTAGTATTTTTCGTAGGGCTCGAAGTGGATGTCGGAGGCGCCCAGCTGTACGGCGTCCATCAGGATCTTGTTCAGGAAACGCACGATCGGCGCGTCTTCCACTTCGTTGGTCGCTTCCAGCGGCGCGGCGGCCGGTTCGTCCTCGGCGAACTCGATCTCGCCCTCGTCGCCTACCATGTCGTTCAGGCTTTGCTCCGAACTCTTGGTGAGGTTCGCCAGCAGCGCCAGCAGGGCATCGTGCGCGACCACCACCGGTTCGACCGCGGCCTCGCTCTGGAACTTGATCTGATCCAGGGCCTGCGTATTGGTCGGGTCGGAAATCGCCACCGACAGCCGGTTGCCGCGCTTGGCCAAGGCCACTACGCGCTGGGCCGCCATCAGCTTGGCGTCGATGGCGCCGGCCGGCAGCGCATCGATGCTGAAAGTCGACAGGTCGAGCAGTGGGTACCCGAAGGTCTCGGCGCAGAAGGCGGCCAGGCTGGCGCAATCGATCGCCTTGTCGGCGATGATCGCGTCGATGAAAGCGGTGCGGTCGCCGGCGGCTTTCTTTTGCAGCGCGTCGGCCTGGGGCGCGGTCAGGCGGCCGGCCTGGACGAGCGCGCGTGCAAGCGCCGACATCTGGGCGGACATCGGTGTGCCTGAGGGCGCGTTCGGGAGGACTGCTGCCATATGAGCCGTGGGATTAGAGGAAAGACACGAGGGCCGCGCGAGGCTGTTTCGGGGCGGCGAACCCCTCGGATGATGCCTACAGGCATCAGTTTTGTAAAGCGTTTCAACACGTCGAAGATGCGTGCGCGCCACGTAGACGAAATACCATGACGCCCCGTGCGACGCCGTTTGTTGACGCCCTGCCAATAGGTATTGTCGGCTTGCTCAGACCCGGCGGTCACTGTCGGGATAATTTACATCTTATGTGCGCGAGCGTACATATAAATACGTAAACTCTTGATTACAAAAGACGGATTACCATGGCACGCAAAATGCATAGCTGGCTCTGCCGTAAATACGGCAATCCATCACACCAATCGGGAGAAAAATAATGCATCGTTTGCTGCGCAACATCGTGTTGCCTGTCCTTCTGGGAATGTCCGCGCTTTCCGCGCACGCCACCACCGTCACCGTGTTCGGTTCGCTGCAGGACGGCCTGAGCAACTACAACGACGTCATCCAGGACGCCGGCGCCACCGCCACCCACGACAAGCTGCAGAACCTCGTCTCCGGCACCAGCATCAACCGTGGGGGCTACGCCATCACCCGCAACAACGGCGGCTTCATCTCGCCCACGACCTACGGCAACCTGACGGGCCAGGTGATCGACATCTCCCCGTCGGGAACGCGCGGCATCGGCGCCATCGGCAGCGGCGTGACCCTCACCTTCAACGCAGCCGTGAATGCGATCGGCTTCGAAGTCGGTGACTGGGGCACCTGCTGCCAGCCGTCGTCGCTGTTCATCTCTTTCGACGATGGCGCGCCGATCCTGGTCGGCCTGTCGCAGACCTCGGGCGACGTGTATTTCGATGGCGAACCGGAAGTCTTCATCGGCGCCTTCGACGACAGCTCGGGCTTCAGCAAAGTCCAGTTCTGGGGCGACGGCGTCGGCGAATACCTGGTCTTCGGCGGCACCATCCACTACGCGCTGCTCGACACGGGCACGCTGCCGCCGGGCGACGTGCCGGAGCCGGCATCGCTCGCCCTGCTGGGCATGGGCGCGCTGGGACTGGCGGGTGCGCGCCGCCGCCGCCGCACTGCCTGAGCGCCTGAATGACAAACGGCGCGGCCTGCAAAATGCAGGACGCGCCGTCGCAGGGCAGGGGCCGCGCGAGCGGCTTTTTTTTAGCGCAGGGCCAGCGGCGCCGGGCGGGTGCGCAGGGTCGCGGTCTCGCCGCCGTCGGCCAGTTTGAACACCGACAGCGCGCCGGTCAGCTGGCCGGTCTGCTCGGTCAGCGATTCGGCCGCGGCCGAGGCTTCCTCGACCAGGGCCGAGTTCTGCTGCGTCATTTCGTCCATGCTGTCGATGGCGCGGCCGATGTCTTCGATGCCTTCGCTCTGGCGCTGGCCGGCGGCGCTGATCTCGGCCATGATGTCGTGCACTTTTTTCACCGAGTCGACGATCTGGCCCATCGTCACGCCGGCCTGGTCGACCAGCGCGCTGCCGGCGTTGACCTTCG
This sequence comes from Massilia sp. Leaf139, assembly GCF_001424165.1. Lineage (GTDB taxonomy): Bacteria > Pseudomonadota > Gammaproteobacteria > Burkholderiales > Burkholderiaceae_D > Telluria. The sequence goes on along the minus strand of NZ_LMOJ01000012.1, from coordinate 223,726 downwards.
AGACCGAGTCGCCGATCAGTTCCTTGATTTCCTTGGCCGCCGCCGCCGAGCGCTGGGCCAGGCTGCGCACTTCGCCGGCCACGACCGCGAAGCCGCGGCCCTGTTCGCCGGCGCGCGCCGCTTCGACCGCCGCGTTCAGCGCCAGGATGTTGGTCTGGAAGGCGATGCCGTCGATGACGGAGATGATCTCGACGATCTTCTTGGCCGAGGTGTTGATGTCGCCCATCGTGCTGACCACGCCGCCGACCACCTGGCCGCCGCGGGTGGCGATGTCGGTGGCCGAGACCACCAGTGCGTTCGCCTCGTTGGCGTTGGCCGCGTTCTGGCGCACGGCGCCGGTCAGTTCGTCCATGGCGCGCGCGGTGCGCTCCAGGCTCGATGCCTGCGATTCGGTGCGGCCGGCCAGGTCGGCGTTGCCGCTGGCGATTTCGGCGCTGGCCACGGCGATCGTCTCGGCCGAGGTCTTGATCTCGGCGACCATCGTCGCCAGGCGCGCGCGCATGTCCTTCAGCGCGACCAGCAGGCTGGTGCTGTCCTTGGCGTCGGTATGGATGTCCATCGCCAGGTCGCCGGCGGCGACGGCGCGGGCGATCTCGCGGGCATATTCAGGCTCGCCGCCGAGCTGGTGCCAGATGGCGCGCACCACGAACCACGACACCACGGCCAGGCTCAGGACGACGACCAGCGCGGTCAGGATCATGGTCCACAGCACGCGGCGCACGTTCGCTTCGCTGCCGGCAATGCCCGCTGCGAACTGTTCCTTGGCTTTTACTTGCGTCTGCTCGAGATCCTTGGTCAGGGTAGCCAGGGTGCTCTGCATCTTCGGCACCACGGCTTGCGGGTCGCCCTGCTCGAGTTCGAGCATGATGCGCGCGGCCGACAGCGCCGGCGCGTAGTAATCGTTGAATTCCTTGAGCAGGCGCGCGCCGTTGGCGGCCTGGCCTTCGATCTGGCCGAAGGACTTCAGGTGGGCGCGCACCTTCTCGGCCTGCTGGCCGACGGCGTCGATGCGCTCCTTGTCGCCTTCGGTAACCGCGTCGCGCAGGCCGGCGGTGATGTCGCCGACTTCGAGCGTGAGCGTTTTGGAGGCGTCGAGCACCGGATAGTCGGTGCGTTCGGTGGAATTGATCGACTTCAGGGCATCGTTCGCGATGGTCGCGGAGATGCCGACGCCGAGGCCGAAAATCAGGGTCGAAATGACCGGGAGTGCCCAAATCCTGCGTTTGATGCTCATGTTCGTATCTCTCTCGACTCGCTGCTGACGATGCGCTGTTGACAATGGTGACCGGTGCTGCCTACCTCTTCAGCTAAAAAGCCCTGCCGGCTGGAGAGCGGGCAGGGCTGCTTCGGGACATAAGTCCTGTGGCTAAGCTTGTTTACGGCGCGGTATGGACAACCTTGACACTTGCGTCGACAGCGCTTTTTTCCATGTAGCCGATCGCTTTCGGGTTGGCGGCGACGGCGGCCTTGACGGCGGCGCTGTTGGCGACTTCCTTCGGCATCGTGGCCTTGCCGGTGAAGACCAGCTTCGACCACAGGGCCTTGGCCTGCGAGGCTTCCTTGTCGGTCACCTTCTTGTAGAACTCGGCGCGGATCGGCGCGTCTTCAGGCTGGTCGATCGGGGTCATGCTGCTCGACTTACCGAGGAAGAACTGGGCGACCTGGTCTTTCGTCATGGTCGCTTCGGCGGCCTTCGGGTTCACCACCACGACCACTTCGGCCAGGGCCGGCACCGAGGCGGTCAGCACGGCTGCGGCGATGGCCGCTTTCAGAAATTTGTTCATGGCGTGTTCCTTAGAAGACGAAGTCGATGGCGACGGCGCCGACGGTGACATCTTTATTGAAGCCGTTGGTCGGGTTCAGCATCAGACCGCTGCCGATGGCCGGCTTGACGCGGTCGATCTGCGCCTTGAATGCCAGCGAGCGGTAGAAGTCCCAGCGCACGCCGATCGAGGTCGTGCTCTGTTCGCCCTGGCCGATACCGGTGTACGGCAGGCGGGCGGCGCCGGCGCGCAGGGCGGCCAGCTGGCCGCAGACGGTCGGGCTGGCGACCGGGCAGACGGCCGGGACGACGTTGGCCGGATGGCCGTCGATCTTGACCTTGCCCTGGATGACGTATGGCAGCACCTTGCCGATGCGGTAGCCGCCCATCACGTAGTACGAGGTGCTGTCGTTGACGTAGGTATCGGTCTTGCGCTTGGCGAACTCGGTCTGGACGATGATGTCGTTCCAGTCCATGCCCAGGCCCACCGAGGTGAACGAGGCTTTCTTTTCCTTGGCTTCGAGCTGGTCGGCCATGGTGGTCAGCTGCGGAGCACGCAGGGCGGTGCCGAAGGTGCGCAGGCCGCCGAGCAGGGTGGCCAGGCTGGCCGAACCGTCGATCGAGATCTTGGCATCCACGCGGCCGAAGCGGGCGGTGAACGGGCCGTGTTCGGCCACCAGGTTCAGGGCGATCATTTTCTTGCCCGTGGCGGTCAGGCCGCCGGCAATCGGGGCTTCGCCGCGGCCGAAGGCCAGCTGGCCGGTGACGTTGGTGTCGCCGAAGCTGTGCTGGTAGGTCGCGTCGATACCGTCGAGGCTGTTGAACGGCACTTGCGAGTACATCTCGACCGGCGGACGCAGGAAGTTGTTGGCGTAGCCGACGTTGCGGTAGTCCGAGATCATGAAGGCCGGCAGGCCGATGCGGCCGACGCGCACGCTGGCCTGGTCGTTGAGCTTGGCCTTGGCGAAGGCCCAGCCCAGTTCCGCACCGTAGTCGTCTTCGGCGTCGCGGCGCACCAGACCCTGGGCGGTGAACGAGAGCCAGCTGTTGACGCCGACGTCAGCCTGCAGGCCGAGGTTCGAGTCGACGCCGGTACGTGGGTTTTTCTTGGCGCCGGTGGCCTGGTTCGGACGGCCGAACTCGGCCTGGTCGGTATTCGTCCAGGTGAGGGCGCCAGTGCCGAAGCCACTGATCTTGACCGATGGGCCTTGCGCTTCTTGCGCGAAGGCCGACGAGAGTGCCAGCGGCAGGGCCAGTGCGGCGACGGCGATAATCTGCTTATTCATAAGACAACCTGTAACAGATACTGCGGTTATAAGATTTACTTCTTGAGATTTACTTCTTGCAATTTACTTCTTGCTATTTACTTCTTTTTTTCGAAAGCACTCACGCTGAAGCGTGAAGTGACGGAAATGATTCTATCCACACGGCAAAAGTGATGACAAGAAAAAGCGCGCCATGCGGAACAAATACTGTCCTTGCAAGGCGCGCTGTTGTTTTACCGAAACAGTAGAAACGGTAATCGTTAGCTTATTTGTAAGGTTTGTCTAATATCAAAGACAAGTTCAATTCCACCAGTGCGAAGTGGCGCCCATTTCTGGCAAACGGGCCTGCACGGCTTCATGGATCAGCCCGGCGCACACCGCTTGTTCGGCCGTGTAGATGCGGGCATTACCGAACAGATGAGGGCGGATGTCGTGCGCTTCCGGCGCGCCCTTCGTGGCCTCGTCGAAAATCGCCGCATAGCGTTCGGCATCGAAATCGAGGCATTCGCGCCACTCGGAAATGCGCGAATGGTCGGCCGCCACCAGGCTGCCGAAGCCCCAGTGCAGCGGGTGCACCAGGAAGCGCGCACCCGGACAGGCATAGCGTTTCGTTCCCGCCAGGAAGATGACGACCCCGACCGACTCGACGCTGCCGATATTGAAGGTGGTCAGCGGTATCGGCAGGGACTTCAGGAAGAAGTAGAGGGCGAAGCCGGCCGTCATGTTGCCGCCTTCGGTCGACATGTGCAGCTCGATCTCGGTCGCCCCGTTCTGCAGCGCCTGCAGGCACAGGTTGCGCACGGCGCAGGCCGAGTTATGGTTGATCGGCCCGATGAAATGAACAATGTGCAAAGCCATCTGCCCTCCTGTCGTGAGTGCTCAGGATAGCAATTTTTTCAGTGCAAAGGCGTCCCGTTCCGGTGCCGGCGGGTGCAGCGCTCAGCTGCCGCGGTAGGTCGAATACGACCAGGGCGTGACGACCAGCGGCACGTGGTAGTTCTGGGCCGGGTCGGCCACGCCGAAGGCAATGCTCACGCGATCGATGAAGCGCGGCTCGGGTAGCGCCACGCCTTGCGCAGCGAAATAGTCGCCCGCCGCGAACACCAGTTCATAGCAGCCGGCGCGCAGGGACTCGCCTTCGAGCAGCGGGCCGTCGCAGCGGCCGTCGGCATTCGTGCGGGCGTTTTTCAGCAGCGTGCGCCCTGCGCCGTCCACGGCATACAGGGCGATGGCGACGTTGGCGGCCGGGCGGCCGTGCGCGGTATCGAGGACATGGGTACTGAGCTTGCCCATCGCTTCTCCTATACGAAGGTGATGAAAATGGATATCTATCGGATCATATACCGATGCCGTTCCGTCAATATATGATCGCCGATATACCTCTCATCCTCGAGCTCCCCATGGATTCAGCTTACCCGCGCGACCTGATCGGCTACGGCCGCACGCCACCCCACGCTCGCTGGCCCGGCGGGGTGCGCATCGCCCTGCAGTTCGTGCTGAACTACGAAGAGGGCGGCGAAAACTCCACTTTGCACGGCGATCCGGCTTCGGAGACTTTTCTATCCGAAATCATAGGCGCGCAGGCCTTCCCCATGCGCCATATGAGCATGGAGTCGCTCTACGAGTACGGCTCGCGCGCCGGACTGTGGCGCCTGCTCCGCATGTTCGAGGAGCGCAAACTGCCGCTGACCGTGTTCGGCGTGGCGATGGCGCTGCAGCGCAATCCGGACGCCGTCGCCGCCTTCCGCGAACTCGGCCACGAGATCGCCTGCCACGGCCTGCGCTGGATCTCCTACCAGAACGTCGACGAGGCCACCGAGCGCGCGCACATGGCGGAGGCGGTGGCGATCATGCGCGACCTGACCGGGGAAGCGCCGCTCGGCTGGTACACCGGGCGCGATTCGCCGAACACGCGCCGCCTCGTGGTCGAGCACGGCGGCTTCGCCTACGACGCCGATTACTATGGCGACGACTTGCCGTTCTGGCAAAAGGTCGCGCACACCGGCCCGGACGGCGCGCCGCGCCAGACCCCGCACCTGATCGTGCCCTATACCCTCGACACCAACGACATGCGCTTTGCCGCGATGCAGGGTTTTAATTCCGGCACCCAGTTCTTCGACTACCTGAAGGACGCCTTCGACGTACTGTATGCGGAAGGCGACCCGCAAGGCCTGAACGCGCCTAAAATGCTCTCGATCGGGCTGCATTGCCGCCTCGTTGGCCGCCCGGCGCGCGCCGCGGCGCTGGCCCGCTTTCTTGACTACGTGTTGCAGCACGAAAAAGTGTGGATAGCGCGCCGCATTGATATCGCCGAGCACTGGAGAAAGACCCATCCGTGCGCTGGCTGATATATTGATCGGATGATAATCAAAATCAATCTTGGAATATAGTTGGAGGAGGTCGGGACAGGGTATCCTGCACGCTGCTACCAATCCGAGACAAGCATGGCCGAACCCATCCGCTTTTATTTCCGCAACGCCGTCCACGAAGTGACGAGCGTGGCGCCGACGCAAACCATCCTGCAGCACCTGCGGGAGGATTTGCGCTGCACGGGCACCAAGGAAGGCTGCGCCGAAGGCGACTGCGGCGCCTGCACGGTGGTGCTCGGCTCGCTGGAGAATGGCGAACTGGAGCTCAAGGCCGTGAACTCCTGCATCCAGTTTACGCCCACGCTCGACGGCAAGGCCCTGTTCACGGTGGAAGACCTGCAGCTGCCCGATGGCCGCCTGCATCCGGTGCAGCAGGCGCTGGTCGAATGCCACGGCTCGCAATGCGGCTTCTGCACGCCGGGTTTTGCGATGTCGCTGTGGGGCATGTACCTGAAACAGGAAGGGCAAACCCCCTCGCGCTGCCAGATCGACGACGCCCTCTCGGGCAACCTGTGCCGCTGCACCGGCTACCGGCCGATCATCGACGCGGCCCAGCGCATGGTCGAACTGCCGCGCGCCGAGTTCGACCGCGCCGCGGTGGCCGAGCAGCTGCGCGCCTTGCAGCGCGGGGCCGGCACGACTTATACCTTCGAAGGCCGCCATTTCCACGCGCCGCGCACGCTCGACGAGCTGGTGGCGCTGCGCGCGGCCAACCCGCAGGCGCTGATCCTCGCCGGCTCGACCGACGTCGGCCTGTGGGTCACCAAACAGATGCGCGAGCTGAACGACATCCTCTATATCGGCAACGTGCTTGAACTGAAATCGGTGCGCGAAGCGGGCGGCATGCTCGAGATCGGCGCCGGCGTCACGCTGCAGGATGCCTATGCGGCCGTCTGCCGCCACTATCCGGATGAACTGGGCGAGATGTGGCAGCGCTTCGCTTCGCTCCCGATCCGCAATGCCGGTACGCTGGGCGGCAACGTCGCCAATGGTTCGCCCATCGGCGATTCGATGCCCTGGCTGATCGCCCTCGGTGCGCGCCTGGTGCTGCGCGGCGCGCACGGCGAACGCGAACTGGCGCTGGAAGATTTCTATCTCGGCTACCAGCAAAAGGATTTGCAGGCCGACGAATTCGTCGCCGCCCTGCGTGTGCCGCTGGCGCGCGAAGGCGTCCGCTTCCGCACCTATAAACTGGCCAAGCGCTTCGACCAGGACATCTCGGCCGTCTGCGCCGCTTTTGCCTTTACGCTCGATGGCGACATCGTCACGGAGGCGCGCATCGCCTTTGGCGGCATGGCGGCCACGCCCAAGCGGGCGGCGGCCGCCGAAGCGGTGCTCACCGGCCGCGCCTGGAACGAGGCCGCGCTGCAAGAGGCGATGGCCGCACTGGCCCGGGATTACGCGCCCTTGTCCGACATGCGCGCTTCCAGCGGCTACCGCATGAAGACGGCGCAGAACCTGCTGCGCCGCTTCTGGCTCGAGACGCGCCTGGACAATCCGCTGCCGCCAAGCGCAGTCAACGCATTCGCAGCCACGGCGTAAGGAGAATCACATGAACGACGCAGGCGCACCAGCAATCAAGCAGGCGGCGTGGGCAGCGGTCGGCCGCGCCCGCCCGCACGAGTCGGCCACGCTGCACGTGCTCGGCCAGGCCACCTATACCGACGACATCGCCGAAGTAGCGGGCACGCTGCATGCGGCGCTGGGTTTATCCAGCAAGGCCCACGCCAACATCCTCTCGCTCGACCTGGCGCCCGTGCGCGCCGCGCGCGGGGTGGTCTCGGTGCTGACGGTAAAAGACATCCCCGGTACCAACGACTGCGGCCCGATCATCCATGACGATCCGATTCTCGCCGACGGCAAGGTCGAATACGTCGGCCAGCCGATCTTCATCGTCGTCGCCGATACGCACGACAACGCGCGCCGCGCCGCGCGCCTGGCCAAGGTCGCGTACGAAGAGCTGCCGGCCATCCTCACGCCGCAGGAAGCCCACGCCGCCAAGTCCTATGTCGTGCCGCCGATGCGCCTGGCGCGCGGCGACGCCGAAACGGCCTTTGCGCATGCGCCGCACAAGGTGGCCGGCAAGCTGTTTGTCGGCGGCCAGGAGCAGTTCTACCTGGAAGGCCAGATCGCCTATGCGATTCCGGGCGAAGACAAGGGCATGCTGGTGCAGTGCTCGACCCAGCACCCGAGCGAGATGCAGCACGTGGTCGCGCACGCGCTCGGCCTGCATTCGCACCACATCGTGGTCGAGTGCCGCCGCATGGGCGGCGGCTTCGGCGGCAAGGAATCGCAGTCGGCCCTGTGGGCGGCGGCCGCCGCCATCGCAGCAAGCAAGCTGAACCGTCCCGTGAAACTGCGCGCGGATCGCGACGACGACATGCTCGTCACCGGCAAGCGCCACTGCTTTTACTATGAATACGAAGTCGGCTACGACGAGACGGGGCGCATACTGGCCGCGAAAGTCGACATGGTCTCGCGCGCCGGCTTCTCGGCCGACCTGTCCGGCCCGGTCGCCACGCGCGCCGTCTGCCACTACGACAACGCCTATTATCTGTCGGACGTCGACATCCGCGCCGCCTGCGGCAAGACCAATACCCAGTCGAACACGGCCTTCCGCGGCTTCGGCGGCCCGCAGGGCGCGATCGCGATGGAATACGTGTTGGACGAGATCGCGCGCACCCTGCAGGTCGATGCGCTCGACATCCGCAAGATCAATTTCTACGGCAAGACCGAACGCAACGTCACACCCTACGGCCAGGCCGTGGTCGACAACGTCATCCACGAGCTGGTGGCCGAACTCGAGACCTCGAGCGAATACCGCGCGCGGCGCGAGGCCATCGATGCCTTCAACGCCAGCAGTCCCGTGCTAAAAAAAGGCCTGGCGCTCACGCCCGTCAAATTCGGCATCGCCTTCAACGTCACCCACTTGAACCAGGCCGGCGCGCTGGTGCACGTGTATGTCGACGGCTCCATCATGGTCAACCATGGCGGCACCGAGATGGGGCAGGGCATCAACACCAAGGTGATGCAGGTCGTCGCGCACGAACTGGGCGTGGACATGGACAATGTGCGCGCCACCGCCACCAACACCAGCAAGGTCGCCAACACCTCGGCCACGGCGGCGTCGACCGGCGCCGACCTGAACGGCAAGGCCGCACAGGATGCGGCGCGCCAGATCAAGGAGCGCCTGGCGGCCTTCGCGGCGAAGGAGTACGGCGGGGAGGCGGCCGACGTGCGCTTTGCCGCCGATACCGTGTTCGTCAACGCGATGGAAGTGCCGTTCCCGCACCTGGTGCAGAAGGCCTACCTGGCGCGGGTGCAGCTCTGGTCGGACGGTTTTTATGCGACCCCGGGCCTGTCCTGGGACGCCAAGACCATGAACGGCCGGCCCTTCTCCTACTTCGCCTACGGCGCGGCCGTGGCCGAGGTCGTGGTCGACACGCTCACGGGCGAATGGAAGCTGCTGCGCGCCGATGCGCTCTACGATGCCGGCAACTCGCTCAACCCGGCGATCGACATCGGCCAGGTGGAAGGCGCCTTCATCCAGGGCATGGGCTGGCTCACCACCGAGGAACTGTGGTGGAACGCGGGCGGCAAGCTGATGACGCACGCGCCCTCGACTTACAAAATTCCGGGCGTGTCGGACTGCCCGCAGGATTTCCGCGTGCGCCTGTTTAAGAACCGCAACGTCGAAGACAGCATCCACCGCTCGAAGGCCGTGGGCGAGCCGCCGTTGCTGCTGCCGTTCTCGGTCTTCTTCGCGATCCGCGACGCCATCTCGGCGGTCGGCGGCCACCGCGTCAATCCGCCGCTGAACGCGCCGGCGACGAGCGAGGAAATCCTCGACGCCATCGCTTTCGTCGAAGCAGCTGCTTCCCGCGCGTGATGGACGACTGGCTGACAGCCGCGCTGCGTGCGCCGGCCGTGCTGGTCACGGTCGCCATCGTCGAAGGCTCGGTGCCGCGCGAAGCGGGCGCGAAGATGCTCGTCATGGCGGACAGCTTCGCCGGGACGATCGGCGGCGGGCACCTGGAACATCGGGCGATCGAGATCGCGCGCACGATGCTGGAGGAGGGCGGGGCGCCGAGATTGGAGCGCTTCGCGCTGGGGCCGAGTCTGGGACAGTGCTGTGGCGGCGTTGCGCATCTCGTGTTCGAGATCGCGGACCGGGATCAGATGGCGCTGCTCGATGGGCGGCGCAGTGTCGACACTATCCGGGTGCTTGCGCTGGCTGGACGCGTGGACGGGAAACCCGTCCGCCCTACGTGGGCGCTCGTCGACGGATCTGGGCGGCACATCGCCGGCGCCCCTGTCCCCGCCTTTGACCGCTTGCTCGGCACCCACGTCTTCACCGATGCCGACGGCCATCGCTGGCTGGCCGACGCCGTGCTCGCCCCGCGCGCCCACCTGATGCTCTTCGGCGCCGGCCACGTCGGCGCCGCCATCGTGCGCGCGCTGGCCGACTTGCCTTGCCGCGTCACCTGGGTCGACGAGCGCGAGGATCTGTTCCCGCGCGACTTGCCGGCCAACGTGACGATCGAGGCGACCGACATCCCCGAGGCGCTCGCCGAAGGCGCGGCGCCCGGCACCACCTTCCTGGTGATGACGCACAGCCATGCACTTGACCTGCGCCTCTCAAACGCGATATTGTCGCGTCCCGCCGCCGACTGGTTCGGTTTGATCGGATCCGACACCAAGCGCCGCCAGTTCGAACACCGCCTGCGCGAGCGCGGCATCGCCAACGAGCGCATCGACGCCATGGTCTGCCCGATCGGCCTGCCCGGCATCGCCGGCAAGGCGCCGGCCATCATCGCCGCGTCTTGCGCGGCCCAGCTATTGACCGTCTGGGAGGCGTTCGAGAACGCCGCCAGCCACCCCCAAGTTTCTTCGGAATCCAACTGATGTCCACCGCGACCCCAACCGTGCAAGCCTACCGTGCGAGCTTGCTGCATTTTCACGCCGACCCCGCCTTTAGCGCCGACGCCTATTCCTGGTTCGAGGACGGCCTGCTCGTCGTCGAGGACGGCCGCGTCAAGGCTGCCGGCGACTACGCGCAACTGGCGCCGGCGCTGCCCGCCGGCCTCGTGCCCGTCGACTACCGCGGCCAGATCATCACGCCCGGCTTCATCGACACCCACCTGCATTATCCGCAGACGGACATGATCGCCTCGCCCAGCCCGGGCCTGCTGCCCTGGCTCGAGACCTATACCTTCCCGACCGAGCGCCAGTTCGCCGACCCGGCGCATGCGCGCGCCACCGCCGAGTTCTTCCTCGACGAGCTGACCCGCTGCGGCACCACCACGGCCGTCGTCTACTGCACCGTGCACCGCGAATCGGTCGACGCCTTCTTCGAGGCCAGCGAGGCACGCAACCTGCGCATGGTGGCGGGCAAGGTGCTCATGGATCGCAACTGCCCCGACTTCCTGCGCGACACCGAAGGGCAGGTGGGCGAGAGCGAAGCCCTGATCAACAAGTGGCACAAGCACGCGCGCTCGCTGTATGCGATCACGCCGCGCTTCGCACCGACTTCCAGTCCGGCCCAGCTGGGCGCCATCGCCGAACTGGCCAAGGCCTATCCCGACACCTTCATCCAGACCCACGTCTCGGAAAACCAGGACGAAGTGAACTGGGTGCGCGAACTGTATCCGGATGCGCGCAGCTACCTGGGCGTCTACGACGGCTATGGCCTGATGCGCCCGCGCGCCCTGTTCGGGCACTGCATCTGGCTCGACGACGAGGACTTCGCGCGCATGGCGGCCACCGGTTCGGCGGCGTCCGTCTGCCCGACCTCGAACCTCTTCCTCGGCAGCGGCCTGTTCGATTTCGAAAAGGCCGACGGCGCCGGCGCCAAGGTCACCCTGGGCACCGACGTCGGCGCCGGCACCTCGTTCTCGATGCTGCAGACGATGAACGAAGCCTACAAGGTGGCGCGCATGAAGGGCAGCTACCTGCCGGCGCTGCGCATGTTCTATCTCGCCACCCTGGGCGCGGCGCGCGCGATGGATCTGGAGGGGACGATCGGCAGTTTTACCGTCGGCGCGGAGGCCGATTTCATCGTGCTCGATCCGACATCGACGCCGCTGCTGGCGCGGCGCAGCAGCCATTGCAATTCGCTGGAAGAGCAGCTGTTCGCGCTGGCCTTGTTGGGCGACGACCGGGCGATCCGGGCGACGTATGCGGCCGGGGCGAAGGTGCACGAGCGCAGCGGGACGGTTGATTGATACGTTAGCGGTGTGTTGGATCTGCACGCGGGCATCCCGCCCTACCTTACGCATCAGTCAACAATGTTCGATGTTGGCGGCCGTGCACCATAGGGCGGGCATGCCCGCGTGGGTTTACGCACATTGCCAACAATGCACGAAGCCGTTAAAGTTGCGCGGCCCCGTCACCCAACAAGAAAGACCCCCATGCAGACCATTTTCAGCCGCAGCCTGCTGATCGCCCTGGCCGTCGCGGCCGCACCGGCGGCGCTGGCCAAGGAACCGGCCACCGCATCGCGCCTGGCCAACGAAGCCGCGACCAGCCGTCATTACGCCGCGCTCATCGCTGGCCAGGAGCCGAAGCTGGCCGAGCTGACCATGTTCTTCACGCAGATGCCCAAGGGCGGCGACCTGCACCACCATTACTCGGGCGCGATCTATGTCGAGCAATACCTCGACTTCCTCGACCGCCAGGGCCTGTGCGTGAACAAGCAGACCTACCGCATCGAGACCGACAAGGCCGTCATCGCAACCGAGCGCGCCAAGCCGGCCAAGGAACGCACTTGCCTCAACAGCGCCGAAGTCTATGCCGACGACCACACCTGGCGCGAGCTGGTGCAGCGCTGGTCGAACAAGGACTTCGACAACCACGGCGTCCTGAACCCGCCGCCGGATCGCCTGTTCTTCCAGACCTTCGGCTACTTCGGCCCGGTCTCGAACGCCAACTTCGCCGAAGGCCTGCAGGAGCTGAAAAAACGCGCCATCGCCGAGAACGTCAGCTATATCGAGACCATGTTCAAGATGGCGCCGGCCATCGCCAACGCCGACTTCGACGCCAAGGCCTGGCAGTTCGCCAACGACGACGCCAGCTTGAACCTGGAATTGCGCAAGGCGATGGAAGCGCTCGAGCGCGACCCGGCCTTCGGTAAGTCGATCGCCGACTTCGTGGCCAAGATCGACCAGGCCGCGGCCGGCATCGACGACGAGCGCTTCACGATGCGCTACCAGACCTATGTGCTGCGCCTCCTGAATCCATCGCAGGTGTTTTCCTCGATGGTCGCCGCCTTCAAGTCGGCCGCCATGGGCGGCAAGGTCGTCGGCGTGAACATCGTCGGCCAGGAAAGCACCCATGTCTCGATGCGCGATTACGCGCTGCACATGAAGATGTTCGGCTTCCTGAAGAGCGTCTACCCGCAGGTCAAGGTGGCGATGCACGCGGGCGAGCTGGCGCTGGGCGACGTGCCGCCGGAAGGGCTGAAGTTCCACATCGACCAGGCCCTGGTGGTGGCCAAGGCCGACCGCATCGGCCACGGCATCGACCTGGCGCACGAGTCGAACGCCGCCGCCATCCTGCGCAAGATGCGCGCGGACGATATCCCGGTCGAGATCAACCTGACCTCGAACGGTTTTATCAGCGGCATCAAGGGCGAGAACCATCCGGTGACCCTGTACCGCAAATATGGCGTGCCGTATGTGATCTCGACCGACGACGCCGGCGTTACCCGCCACACGCTGTCGCAGGAATACGTGCTGTTCGCCAGCCGCTACAAGCCGGACTACGCGGAAATGAAGAAAACGGCGTACAACAGCATCCGCTACGCCTTCCTGCCGGCTGCCGACAAGGCACGCCTGACGCGCCGGCTCGACGCCCGTTTCGCCGCATTCGAAGCGGAGGTGGCAGGACTGGCCAAGACCGCCGTCGGCGCCAAACCCAAGCGCTGAACAAGGCACTGAAAAACGCGCTGAAAGACGCGCCGGAAAGCAGCGCGGCATTGCATAAAAAACAAGGCGAGATGTTGAGAAACATCTCGCCTTGTTGCATTTTTGAATGGATTTCCAGGCGCGTGTGGCCTCGGCGCTACACATTCTCACCCCGCACGGGGCATTTCAAAAAATAGTTGCCACTTTTATTTCCAGCCAGAATGCCTCCTTTATAATCGCCGCCGTAGCGTAGACAAGCGAAAACCGGCCGTAAAGACGGGTTTTGCGGTTCTGGCAGCCGGATTTATTCAGGCAACGTATCAATTCCCAAGGGAATCGGTATTTGTCTTGGTGGTGGGAGGCGTGCATAGTTTCTTGGTTGACAGGAAAGAAAGTCAATCGAGCAACTTTGCGGCAGTCTCCAGTTCGGGTGAGCGAGTGAGTAGGCTGAGTAAGCCGGCTGTCATCAGCGTGACACACGACACCCCTATAGTACCGTGCCCGTGCAGCAGGAACCCGTTCCCTACGTATGCCGTCATGCAGGTTCAAGCTTGCAGCTGAAAATTTTTAAACACTCTAGGAGTTTTGAATGCAATCCGCTTTGATTCAACAACCGAAGTTGCGCCTGAGCCTGATCGCTCTGGCATGCCACGTGGCATGTGTCGGCGTCGCCCACGCTCAGGAAACGACGACGACGACGGCTTCGGACGCTCAGCCGACGCGCCAGGTGATCATCACCGGCAAGAAGCTCGGCATGGGCCTGATGGTGACGGAAGACGCACCGAAAGCGCGTTCGACCGTGACCGCGGAAGAGTTGGAAAAGCAGCGTCCAAGCGGCAATGCGTACGAAGCCCTGGAAATGCTGCCGTCGGTGAACAGCTACAACCATGACGCAACCGGCCTGTTCGGTGGCGGCCTGACCCTGCGCGGCTTCAACAGCGACCAGATCGGCGCAACCATCAACGGCGTGCCGGTCAACGACTCTGGTTCGTTCGCTGTCTACCCACAAGAATACGTCGACCAGGAAAACACCTGCTCGCAGTTCGTGACCCAGGGTTCGACCGACGTCGACTCGCCACAGGTCGGCGCGACCGGCGGTAACTTCGGCATCGTCACCTGCAACCCGGAAAACAACCGCCGCTGGCGCATCATGCACACCATGGGCCAGCTGAACATGTACAAGACCTTCGTCCGCTTCGACAGCGGCAAGTTCGCCGATGGCCGTTCGAAGTTCTTCATCTCGGGCTCGAAAGCCAAGACCGACAAGTGGAAGGGCAAGGGCGTCGCCAAGCGCGAGCACATCGATGCCGGCTTCAACTACGACTGGGACAAGTTCAACTACATCCACGCCACCGTGCTGTGGAACGAAGCGCTGAACAACAGCATCAACAACCTGACGCTGACCGAAATCCGCAACTTCGGCTACTTCTACGACACCAGCCCGACCTACCCGACGCAGCCGACGCCAGTGCGCGGCACCGCGCAGAACGCCGTCGTGCCGTCGCCGCTGTACTACGACCTGTACATCAACCCGTTCAAGAACGCGATCGCCTCGGCTGAAGCGAAGTTCCGCCTGAACGACGACCTGACCCTGAAGATCGTGCCTTACTTCTGGTACGGCTTCGGCAACGGCGGCCTGCAGCAGCGCCTGGCCTTCGAAAGCCCACGTCCACGCGTCGCACCAGCGACCGGCACCGATGCCACCTTCATGGATCCGGCCACCGGCACCCTGACCGGCCGCGTCGACCTGAACGGCGACGGCGACACCCTGGACAGCGTGATCATGGCCAACGCCAGCGTCACCAACACCAAGCGTCCTGGCCTGACCTCGTCGCTGACCTTCAACTGGGGCGATCACCAGATCCTGGGCGGCTTCTGGTGGGAGCGCGCGCGTCACCGTCAGACCGGCACCATGGTGCCTGTGACGGCCGAAGGCAAGCCAGTCGATCCATACCTGCAAGACCAGGCGGTGCGCCGCTCGGATGGCTCGCTGTTCCAGAGCCGCGACTGGGATACGGTCTCGACCGCCTACCAGGCGTTCATCCAGGACACGATCAGCTTCGCCGACAACAAGGGCCAGATCAACGTCGGTATCCGTACCCCGTTCATCGAGCGTGACTTCACGAACTTCCGTAGCGAAGCCAACCTGCGTCCGACCTACAACATCACCAAGAAGTACAAGGACATCCTGCCGCAACTGGGCGCGCGTTACCGCGTGACCAACGACGACCAGTTCTTTGCCTCGGTCGCGAAGAACATGAAGGCGCCGCCGAACTTCGTGTTCAGCAACTTCGGTTCGAACGTCAACCTGGTCAACGGCGTGGCCACCCTGCGCGGCGACGTGAAGGAAGAGACCTCGTACAACACCGACATCGGCTACCGTCACCAGGACAACAAGTTCATCGCCACGGTGACCGTGTTCAACGTCGACTTCCGTAACCGTCAGGCGACCGCGTTCGACCCGATCACCAACACCAGCAGCTACACCAACGCTGGCCGCGTGAGCACCCGTGGTTTCGAACTCGAAGCAGGTAACACCCCGATCAATGGCTGGTCGTTCTACGGCTCGTTCGGCTACACCGACAGCGAGATCAAGGACAACCTGCGCGTGACCGCAACGGCTACCCTGCCGACCGCCGGCAAGGAAATGCCGCTGACCCCGAAACTGAAGGCCGGCCTGTCGGCTGAATACCAGACCGGCGCCTTCTGGACCCGTCTGAAAGCCAAGTCGACCAGCAAGCAAGCTGCAACCCTGGTCAACGACGAATGGGCACCTGGCTACACGACCTTCGGTATCGATGCTGGCTACACCTTCGCCAACTACGGTATCTTCAAGCGTCCTAAGCTGACCGTGAACCTGAGCAACATCACGAACAAGCAGTACCGCAACCCGTCGTCGAACAGCATCAACAACACGACGGCACTGCCAGGCATCTCGGCTGGCACCCTGCGTTACTACCTGGGCGCGCCACGCTTCGCGTCGTTCACCCTGTCGGTCGACATCTAAGTCGCCGCATGTCCGCCGCGCTCGCGTGGCGGACAGCAGGAGCACCACCAGAAACAGGCCTTCGGGCCTGTTTTTTATTGAGGACGTGCTGCCGGCGCGGGGCCCTGTAAAGATGGCCGTGCGCGATCTTGCATGCAATAATTCGGAGCGCCGCAGGCGCCCGTGTTCATCAGCGAAAGACCTCCATGATTGTTTACCCGCGCGTCCGCGCATCCCTGACCCTCCTGACCCTGGCGCTGGCCGCCGCCGGCTGCACGACGCCGCCCCAGGGGCCGGTCACCCTGAACCTGGTCGCGATCAACGACTTCCACGGCAACCTCGAGCCGAGCAAGTACACCTATACCAGCGCCGCGACCGGCAAGACCGAAACCCTGCGCGCGGGCGGCATCGAAGCCCTGAGCGGCGCACTGGCGGCCTGGCGGAAGGAAGACAAGGAGTTGCTGTTCATCGGCGTGGGCGACCTGATCGGCGCCAGCCCGGCGCTATCCTCGATGTGGGCCGACGAGCCGAGCATCGAGGCGATGAACCTGCTCGGCCTGCGCCTGTCGTCGGTCGGCAACCACGAATTCGACGCCGGCGGCAAGGAACTGCTGCGCCAGCAGGCCGGCGGCTGCGATTCGCCGCGCCCGGCCAAGGCCTGCAAGCTGCTGCCGAACTACGGCGGCGCGCGCTTCACCTATCTCGCCGCCAACGTGCTCGACAAGGCAACGGGTAAACCGTTCATGCCGGCCTACCGCGTGGAAAGCGTGAAGGGCGTCAAGGTCGGCGTCGTCGGCGCCGTGCTCGAAGGCACGGCCTCGGTCGCCGTGGCCTCGGCCATCGCCGGCCTCGACTTCATCGACGAAGCCGACGCCATCAACAAGGCGCTGCCGCAGATGCGCGCCGAGGGCGCCAAGGTCTTCGTCGCCCTGATCCACGAAGGCGGCCGCACCGACGAATCGCCGGATCAGCCGGGCTGCAAGGGCCTGACCGGCGGCGTGGTCGACATCGTCAAGCGCCTGGATCCGGCGATCCGCCTGGTCATCACCGGCCATTCGCACCAGGGCTACCTGTGCACCGTCGACGGCCGCGTCGTCACCCAGGCCGATGCGGCGGGGCACCTGCTGTCGCGCATCGCCATGAAGGTCGATCGGAAGAGCGGCGCCATCGCCGACATCGACGTCAAAAATGTCGTGATGAACCCGGAACTGTTCCCGGCCGACCCGAAAGTGTCCGCCTACCTCGCCACCGTGAAAGAGCGCAGCCGCGCGGCGCTGGCGCGTCCGCTCGGCAAACTCGGTAGCGCCACCGTCGCGCGCAAGGCCAGCGAGGCGGGCGAGTCGCCGCTGGGCAATCTGATCGCCGACGCCGTGCTGGCCGCCACCCGTGCCCAGGGCGCGCAGATCGGCTTCATGAACAATGGCGGCATCCGCAAGGATCTGGAAACTTCGGATGCCGCGCTGACCACCAATTTCGGCCATGCCCAGGCGGTACTGCCTTTCGGGAATACCCTGGTCGTGCTGGATCTGACCGGCGCGCAACTGCGCCGCCTGCTGGAACAGCAGTGGCAGCGCCCGAGCGCGTCCGGCGCCACGGTGCTGCAGGTCTCGCAAGGCCTCACCTACACCTGGGACGCGGCGCGTCTGGTCGGCCAGCGCCTGGTGCCGGGCAGCCTGAAGTTCAACGGCGCCCCGGTCGAGGACAACAAGACCTATCGTGTGGTCGCCAACAACTTCCTGGCCGAAGGCGGCGACAATTTCCCGGAATTTGCCAAGGGTACGAATCGCGTCGACACCGGCATCGTCGACCTCGACGCCCTGAGCGACTACATCGCCAAAAATCCCGGCGCCGGCGGCACGCAAGCCGGCCTGGCGCCCACCACCCGCATCGACAAAGTGCGCACGACCAAATAACGCAGTACCGCTCTCACAACGGAGAATCCATGAAAAAACTAGCCTGTGTCCTCGCGCTTGCCGGCGCCTTCGCATCGACCAATGCCCTGGCCTGGGGCGGCGACGGCCACCGCGCGGTCGGCGCCATCGCCGATAAACTGCTCAAGGGCACGAACGCCCAGAAACAGATCGCCGCCTTGCTGCTGCCGGGCGAAACGCTCGAATCGATCGCCAACTGGGCCGACTGCGTGAAGGGCACCTATTGCGGCCCGCAGTCGCAAGAAATGATCGACTACACCACGGGCAATCCAAAGCACAGCGAGTACCACTACACCGACGTGCCTTTCCAGCTCGAGCGCTACCATGACCATGGCGTCGGCACCAGCGAAGTCGACATCGTGCAGACCCTGAAGCAGTGCATCGCCGTCCTGCAAGGTAAAACCGATCCGGCCCTGAATCCGCACAAGTTCACCAAGCGCCAGGCGCTGATCCTGCTGACCCACATGACCGGCGACATCCACCAGCCGCTGCACGTGGGCGCGGCCTTCGTGTCCAAGGACGGCAAATTCGTCGTGCCGAAGACCCATGCGGAAGTCGACGAGACCGCGATCTTCGATTCGCGCGGCGGCAACAACCTGCTGCTGGACGACCAGAAGCTCACCGAGCTGTCCGCGGGCCTGATTCCGCCGGGCGAGCCGAAGCCGATCCGCGAAGGCGTGCCGAAGGCGCTCACAAAACCCTTCCACTCGTACTGGGACAGCACGACGGTCGACTATGCCTTCCGCCGCGTGCAGACCAAGACGCCGGAACAGTTCGCCCAGTTCGCCATCGACAGCAAGCCGGCAATCAAGGCCAACAGCGGCGATCCGGCGACCTGGCCTTACCAGTGGGCGGACGACGCGCTGGTGGTGTCGAAATTCGCCTATGCCGACGTGGTGCCGGGCAAGATCACGGCACAGACCAGCAAGAAGGGCGAGACCTATTACACCTTCGCCCTCGAGGTGCCGGCCAACTACCCGGTGCCGAGCTCGCAGATCGCCAAGGAACAGCTGATCAAGGGCGGCTACAAGCTGGCCGAAGTGCTGAAAGCCATCTACGGCTGATCCTTCGTCGCTGATCGTCCGACACGAAGCCGCAGCGTCATCGCTGCGGCTTTTTTCATAGCCGCCTTCCATATGTGCGGCTGGGCTGGGCCGCGCGCGGCTAGAATGGCGCTTCCGGCGCGCCGCGCCGCCTTACCTTCGGACACCGCATGAACCGCTACCACCTGGCCGGCATCGGCCTGGCTTGTCTCGCCGCGACCTCGGCCCAGGCGCAGACCGGCGCACCCGCCCAACCGCTGTGGGAACTGGGCCTGGCCGCCGGCGCCGTCAGCACGCCTTCGTATCCGGGCGCCGACGACCGCGAGACGCGCGGCCTGGCGCTGCCGGTCATCATCTACCGTGGCAAGATCTTCCGTTCCGACCAGGGCGGCATCGGCGCACGCGTGTTCAAGACCGACACGGCCGAACTCGATATCGGCCTGGCCGCTTCGCTGCCGGCGCGCTCGGACGACGTCGAGGCGCGCGCCGGCATGCCGGATCTGGGCGCACTGGCCGAATTCGGCCCGCGCCTGAAGTTGCGCCTGGCCCGCTTCGACGCCCGTTCCGGCCTGCGCGCCGAACTGCCGCTGCGCGCAGTGATGGAGGTACGCAGCGGCCTGCGCCACCAGGGCTATACCTTCGAGCCGCGCCTGGTCTACGAGCGCCGCAGCGCCGACGGCAAATGGCTGTTCGACACCCAGCTCGCGGCGGTGGTCGGCGACGCCAAGATCAACCGCTATTTTTACGAGGTGCGCCCGCAGCACGCGACCGCCAACCGCCCGGCCTACGCGGCCGACGCCGGTTTGATCCTGGTGCGCGCCGGCGTGTTCGCGGCGCGCGTGATCAACCCGGATCTGCGCGCCTATGCCTTCCTGCGCGCCGAGAACTATGGCGTCGGCAAGAACGACAAGAGTCCGCTGCACTTGCGCGACAATGGGGTCTCGGCGGGCTTTGGCTTGTCATGGACGATCAAGCGATCTGTGGCTTTGGCGAGCGATTAAGGGCGCTGCATAGCGACTTCCAGAGAGACTTTGTTCGTACGCAATCCACATGGATTGCGACGCGGAAGAATGGACTGTTGTCACTTCTTCCGACGAGACGAACATGCGCCTGCGAGCCTGGTATCTCTGTTACTGCGTTTCCGTGCTTGGCCTGCTGCTGGCGGTGCCGGCCGCCGTCGTTGCTGCCACCTCCGCGCCCGATCCTTATCTCGACCACAACGGCAGCCTGCCCGCGCGCGCCGACTATGCCGGGCCGCTGTTCAAGCTCAGCCACGATTATCCGGCCGGCGTGCCGGCGCCCCTCATGCCATGGCGTACGGCGATCGGTAACCAGCCGATCAGCACTGCAACCGCGGCCGCCTACACCCAGGCGCTGAAGGATTACGTCGCGCGCGACATGGTGGCGCTGCTGGCGAACGATGGCGAGTGGAACGCCGGCCGCGCCGGCTGGTACAACGATCCCTGGCTGGGCACGCAGCGCGAGGCGATCAAGGGCCTGCTGGTCGGGAACGAGCGCATCGACGACAGCCTGTTCCCGAAGAGCGGCCTCGCGAAACCCTTCACCACCTATGTGATCACCTATTACAACCGCACGGCGGGGCAGACCCTGGGCGCGATCTGGCGCGATCCGCATGCGCCGCGCCTCGACAACGGCGCCACCCAGTATGCCGAGGGCGCGGTTACCGTCAAACTCGCGTTCACGACGGCGGGGCCCGCCGAGTGGCCGGCGATGCGCGGCGCGCTCGCCTGGCCGATGATGCTGACGGCGAATGCCACCACCGGCCAGTTCGACCGCGCCAGCTTCGGCAAGGGCTACCTGATGCAGGTCGACATCGTGGTCAAGGACACGCAATCGGCGCCGCAGACGGGCTGGGTGTTCACCAGCCTGGTCTACGACCGCGCGACGCGTCCGGGCAGCCGTGGCGTCTGGGATCAGATGGTGCCGCTGGGCGCGCAATGGGGCAACGATCCGCGCGTGGACAGCGCCGCGCAGCCGAACGCGCCGCTGCAGGAAAGCTGGGTCAACCCGCACGCGCCGCCCTACGCCCTCGAGACCCTGGGCTGGGGAGGGCGCCTGTCGGGGCCGAACGACCATGGCGTCAACGATATCTCGGTCGTCAGCGCGGGCAAGCGCAGCCTGTTGCGGCGCGCGCCCAATTCGTCCTGCCTCAGCTGCCACGGCGCCTCGCAATGGAACCCGGCCAATCCGAAGAAGGGGATGGCTTCCTTCCTGATGCCGCTGGCGCCGCCCGAGCCGGACGGCGCGCCGAACGCCGGCTCACCGTATCTGAACTCGCCGGCGCCCGGGTCGGCAGGGTGGCTGCGCTGGTTCCAGAACCGCGCCGGCACCGAACCGATGGACGCCGGCAGCATCCCCGGCGACTACGACCTGGCGCTGACCTTCCGCGTGCTACCGGCCTGGTTCGAAGCGATGAGCGGGAAAAAGCACGCGCTGCAGAAGATGGATGCGGGTGGGCAGATGCTCAAGCCGGAGTGATGGCGACGCGAGGTTTCATCTGGCGGTTGAACGCGTGCATCGCGCGCATGCATAAAAAAGGGCGACCCGCAGGCCGCCCTCCATTCGACGCGAAGTGCCGCTTAGCGCGACTTCACGAACGGCTTGCCCACCGCCTTCGGCGCCACCGACTTCGCCATCAAGCCGGCCAGCACGATCACGGTCACGACATACGGAATCATCTGGATCAGCGAGCCCGGAATGCGGCCGACCACCGGCAGGTCGACGCCTTCGATCTGGATCTGCACGGCCGAGAAGAAGCCGAACATCAGGCAGCCGAGCACGGTCTGCAGCGGACGCCAGTTACCGAACACGAGAGCGGTCAGCGCCAGGTAGCCGGCGCCGGCCGACATGTCGCGCAGGAAGAAGCCGCTCTGGACGATCGAGAGATAAGCGCCCGAGAACGAGCACAGCACGCCGGCGACCAGCATCGCCATGTAGCGCGTCTTTTCGACCGAGACGCCGGCGGCGTCGGCCGCGTGCGGGTTCTCGCCGCAGGCGCGCAGGCGCAAACCGAAACGGCTGTGGTAGACCACCCAGTGCACGAGCGGTAGCAGGGCAAACGCGAGGTAGACCAGCGGCGAGTGCCCGCCGATCACGTTGCCGTAGAACCAGCCGAGGAAGGGGATGTCGGCCAGGGCGGCGGTGCCCGGCAGGACGACGTCAGTCAGGCGCGCCGAACCCAGATCCGGCGTGCGTCCGCCTTGCTGAAAGATGTACTGGGCGACCACGAAGGTCAGGCCGCTCATGGCGATGTTGATGGCGATGCCGGCCACCAGTTGGTTGCCCTTCTGGGTGATCGAGACGAAGGCCTGCACCATCGCGAGGGCGACCGAGACGGCGATGCCGGCGGCGACGCCGGCCCACGGGTTTTGCGTGGTGTAGCCGACGGCGGCCGAGACGAAGGCCGAGGCGAGGATCTTGCCTTCGAGGCCGATGTCGACCACGCCGCTGCGTTCGGCGAAGAGACCCGCCAGCGCTGCGAACATCAGCACCGGCGCGTTGCGGATCGTCGAGACGACGATACTGGCGATATGGAAGTCTTCCATGGCTTAACCCTTACGTGTTGCGTTGATCAGTTTCAGGACTGCCGGGGCGTAGAAATTCTCCATCGCGCCGCAGAACAGGATGATCAGGCCCTGGATGAAAACGAAGGTCTCGACCGGGATGTTCGGTTTTTCCAGCGACAGGTCGAAACCGCCCTGGATCAGCGCGCCAAACAGTACCGAGGACAGGAAGATGCCAACCGGATGCTGGCGCCCCATCAGCGCGATCGCGATGCCGACGAAACCGGCGCCGGCCGGGAAGTTCAGGCTCAGGTAGTGGGTCGAGCCCATCACCGAGTTCACCGCGGCCAGGCCGGCCAGGGCGCCCGAGATCAGCATCGCGACGATGATCATGCGGCTGATGCGCACGCCGGCGTAGTGGGCCGCGTGCTGGTTCAGGCCGGTGGCGCGCAGCTGGTAGCCCCAGCTCGAGCGCGAGACCATCACGCCGTAGATGACGAGCGCCACGATCGCGATCGGGAAGCCGATGTTCAGCGGGGTGTCGCCGAAGAAGGGGAACCAGGTGTTCAGGGTCGGCAGCGCGGCCGAGTCGGCGAACACGCGGCTGGCCGGATTCTGCTCGCCCTCGGGGATGAGGTACTTCACGATGATGAAGTTCATCAGGCTGGCGGCGATGAAGTTGAACATGATGGTCGTGACCACCACGTGGCTGCCGCGTTTCGCCTGCAGGTAGCCCGGCAGGAAGGCCCACAGGGCTCCGAACAGGGCGCTGCCGATCATCGCCAGCGGGATCAGCAGCCAGGGCGAGAGCGTCGCATCGAAGGCCAGCACGGCCAGGGTCAGGCCCAGGCCGCCGAAATACATCTGGCCTTCGGCGCCGATGTTGAACAGGCCCGCCTTCATGGCGATCGACACGGCCAGGCCCGTGAAGATGAAGGTGCTGGCGTAGAACAGCGTATAGGCCAGGCCTTCGGGATTGATGACGGCCGAGTCGATCAGGATCTTCATCGATTCGACCGGGCTTTCGCCCAGCAGGTGGATGACGAGCGCGGCGACCAGCAGCGCCGACAGCAGGTTCAGCAGCGGCAGGACGATCCCTGTCGCCCAGCGTGGCAGTTCGGTGAGTTTCATCTGTTTCATGACTTGTGCATCCCGCCCATCAGCAGGCCGATGCGGGTGGTGTCGAATTCATCGACATTCAGTTCGCCCGTGACGCGGCCGCCCGACATGACCACGATGCGGTCGGCCAGCGCGCGCACTTCTTCCAGTTCGACCGAGACCAGCAGGATCGCCACGCCCTCGTCGCGCAGGCGCAGCAGCTGGGTGTGGATCGATTCGATGGTGCCGATGTCGACGCCGCGGGTCGGCTGGCCGACCAGCATCAGCTTCGGCGCCGCCGAGACTTCGCGCGCGATCACGACTTTCTGCTGGTTGCCGCCCGAAAGAAGGCCAATGCGCAGATCCGGATTGTTCGGACGCACGTCGAAGGCCTGCAACAGGTGCGCGCAGCGCTTGGCGATCGCATCGAAGTCGAACAGGCCCCAGCGGTTTTTTACACGTTCCTGGTAGCCGAACACGGTGTTCTGCATCACCGAGAAATCCTTGATGACGCCGTCGCGCAGCCGGTCTTCCGGCACGTGGCCGATGCCGAGGTTGCGGAAGGTGGCGGGCAGGCCGTCGGCATTCGTGCGGCGGCCGTAGGGCAGGGCCTTGCCTTCCAGCTCGACCTGGCCGGAGGTCGGCAGGCGCATGCCCGCCAGGATTTCCATCAATTCGCTCTGGCCGTTGCCCGAGACGCCGGCAATGGCGACGATTTCGCCGGCGCGCACGGTGAGGTCGATGTCGGCCAGCAGCTGGACGCCGTTCGCATCCTTCAGCTGCAGCTTCGACACCTTCAGCACGGCGGCGCCCGGATTGAAAGGCTTGCGCGGCAGGTTGCCCTCGATCGGGCGGCCGACCATCATGTTGGCCAGCTGCTCCTTCGAGGTGTCTTTCGTCGCGACCGCTCCCGACACGCGGCCGGCGCGCAGCACCGTCACCTGGTCGGTGATGTCCATGATCTCCTGCAGCTTGTGGGTGATCAGGATGATGGTTTTGCCCTGATCCTTGAACAGGCGCAGGATTTCGAACAGCGAGGCCGTTTCCTGGGCGGTCAGCACGGCGGTCGGCTCGTCCAGGATCAGGATCTCGGCGCTGCGGTAGATCTGCTTGAGGATCTCGACACGCTGCTGGGCGCCCACCGACAGGTCGTGGATGGTCGCGAGCGGATCGACGTCGAGGCGGTAGCGCGTGCAGATCTCGCGCAGCTTGTTTTCCACTTCCTTGCGCTTGGCGGCCAGCTTGAAGCCGCCTTCGGCGCCGAGCATCACGTTGTCGAGCACGGTCATGTTCTCGACCAGCATGAAGTGCTGGTGCACCATGCCGATGCCCAGATCGATGGCTTCCTGGCTGTTGCGGATCGCACGCGCCTGGCCGTCGATCAGGAGCTGGCCGCTGTCGGCATGGTAGTAGCCGTACAGGATGCTCATCAGGGTGGATTTGCCGGCGCCGTTTTCTCCGATGACGCCGTGGATGGAACCCTTGGCGATCGTGAAGCTGACGTCAGCGTTCGCTTGCACCCGCCCGAAGGCCTTGCTTATGTTGCGAAATTCTACGGCTGGCTGCATAGCGATGAGTAGTCAATTAGGTGATTCATTTATTCAAAAAGCGCGCCGGGCCGGAAAACCGGCGCGGCGCGCTCTTGGTTGATGCGTTGTAGTTAGACTGGGCAGCTGCCCGCGGCGCGGTAGTCGATGACCTTGACCTTGCCGTTGATGATGTCGGCTTTCACGCCGTTGACGCGCTTTTCGATTTCGGGCGAGACGACCTTGCGGTTGTCCTTGTCCAGTACCCAGTCGACGCCGCCTTCCTTCAGGCCTTTATAGGTGGTGCCGGCCTTCCAGGTGTTGTTCTTGACTTGCATGAACGAGTCATAGACGGCCAGGTCGACGCGCTTGACCATCGAGGTCAGCATCGAACCCGGGTGCAGGTAGTTCTGGTTCGAATCGACGCCGATCGCCAGCTTGCCTTTTTCCTTGGCCATCTGCAGCGCGCCCATGCCCGAGCCGCCGGCAACGGCGAACACGACGTCGGCGCCGCGGTCGAATTGCTGGCGTGCCAGCTCGCCGCCCTTGGCCGGGTCGTTCCAGGCCGCGCTGGTGGTGCCGACCATGTTCGACATGATCTCGACCTTCGGCAGCTGGGCCTTGGCGCCTTGGCTATAGCCGCAGGCGAAGGCGCGGATCAGCGGGATGTCCATGCCGCCCACGAAGCCGATCTTCTTGGACTTGGAGGCCATGGCGGCGGCGACGCCGACCAGGTAGGAGCCTTCCTGTTCCTTGAACATGATCGAGTTCACGTTCGCGCCCGGCGCGATCGAGTCGATCAGGACGAATTTGACTTTGGGGAATTCCTTGGCGACCTTGGCCACGGCCTGGGTCTGCGAGAAGCCGATCGCGGCGATCATGTCGAGCTTCTTGCGCGCCAGGCCGCGCATCACCTGCTCCGCTTGCGTGTCGCTGTTGGCCTGGACTTCGATGTAAGGGATGTTCGTCTCTTTCTTGAAGCGCTCGGCGCCTTCGAAAGCGGACTGATTGAACGACTTGTCGAACTTGCCGCCGGCATCGTAGACGATGCCCAGCTTGGGTGCACCCGCCGGCGCTTGCGCCATGGCGCTGCCCGCGATGAACAATGCCGCAATCGTGGTGCTGAGTTGCTTGAATTTCATGAATGAGCTCCTGGAATTTCGATATTGTACCCGGCGCAACGGCTGCGTTGGGAGGGACGACCTAGAGGCAAGGCTCGGCGCGCCATCGCAGATGAGTGCGGGCGCGGCCATGATGCCGTGCGGATTGTGTCAGCCCCGGACGTTTCATGGGGTTACGATTTGTATCGGAACCTTTCCCCCAATGCTAGACATAGGCGCGAATGTTGCGTCATCGCAACAGCGCGTACTCGTTCGAATCCTGGGGGGAGGGCCGGCCATGCGCCGCGTGGTTCGGACTAGCGAATTCCAGCGCAGCTCAACCTGTCAAATATGCATCAGTCCGTCGATGCAAGGCAAATACGATTTTACTTGGCAATTTATTCGATGGAAATATAAATGCCGATAAGTTTCGGCATTTTTTTCCATTTTCCTGCCTACGCCACAGTTTGGATGAGCTCGGGAGGGGGGGGCGGCTGGCTGAAGCGCTGGGCCAGGAAACCGGCGATGCGGCTCTGGGTCGCTTCGAGATAGGGGATGTTCATGTGATCTGAGCCGGGCACCACGTCGTCGAGGATCAGGTTGGCGAGCTTTTCGCACAGCTGGTCGGTATGCGAATGCGGCACGATGTCGTCGCTCTCGGCGCGCAACACATAAGTCGGCACCTTCAGCGAGGGCGCGTGCTTGATCGACTCGAAGCGGTGGCGCAGCATGTACTCGATCGGCATCGCGCGGAATTTTTTCTTGGCGATCGCCAGGATCGAATCGTAGGGCGTGATCAACACCACCGAGTGCGCGGCGCGTTCCTTCGCCACCTGCACCGCCACGCCCGAACCGAGGCTGCGCCCGACCACCGCGATACGGCGCGCGTCGACCTGGCCCAGGGCGGCCAGCCAGTCGAACAGGGTGCAGCCGTCTTCGACGAGCAGGGTTTCGTCGGGAATGCCGTGCGAATTGCCATAGCCGCGGTAGTTCAGGGCCAGCACCGTCATGTTCGGGAACAGGGAGCCGGCATCGCGCACGACCCAGGAGACCTCTTCAGAGCGGCCGCCGAAATACAGCACGGCCGGATGCGGGCCGGGCGTGCGCGGCGTCATCAGCCAGCCGCACAGGCGGGTGCCGTCTTTCGCGCGCAGGACGATCGGGCGGGTACGGTGGCCGCTGCTGCGCGGGCTGTTCACTTCGGGGACGATGGTCGGATTGAATACCAGCCGGCGCTGGTTCGCGGCGACCGCGGCCGTGAGCCCCAGCCACAACACGCTGGCGAATCCCGCCATCCCCGCCGCCATTTTTTTCGATGTATTCATGCGCACAGTCTACCTCGTCGGTAAGAATTGTTCTGTGCGCCAAATCGCCATGCATTGCAGCATGAAAGATGGTCGTCGGGGGAGTGTGCTTTTTGCTACAGGGGATGGATCGATGATGCATGCTTGGGTTGAACGCGTGGGCGGCATTCGAGGCGCGTCGACGCACGCAGTCAGGTATAGCCGCCCACCCTACCTCCTGCCGCCTGTTTTTGCGAGAACGATGGCACCGATCCGTAGGGGGGGCGGCTCCACCCGGGAGCAAAGATGCCACGCGGCCGCGACGCCGCCCACGCGTTCAGACGGCGGATGCAAGCCGCACCGGTGTTTCAGGCGGACGTGGCGTGTGCCGCATCTGCATCGGGTACTATGGCCGCAGCGTTTTGCCAATCCATCAATGAAGGAAACCCCGTGCATTTCCTGCTCACCTATGATCTCGCGCCCGATTACCTGGAGCGCCGCGCAGAATTCCGCAATGCCCACCTGAAGCTGGCCTGGGAAGCCCAGCAGCGCGGCGAGCTCGTGCTGGCCGGCGCCCTCGACGATCCGGCCGACCGCGCCCTGCTGGTCTTCAGCTGCGACAGCCCGGAAACGCCCCAGCTCTTCGCCGCCACCGATCCCTACGTAACCCACGGCCTGGTGCGCGCCTTCCACGTGCGGCGCTGGAATACGGTCGTGGGCGATCTCGCGGCCACCCCCGTGCATCCCGAACAGGACTAGCGCGGCACCACCTTCAGCACCAGGTTCTGGACGCTAACCGCCAGCGCTCCCGCACCGAAGGCCGTAATGCCGCGCGGCGCGTTCAACCCGCCAGGCAGGGGGCCGAGCACATTGTTCTGGTTGCCGGGAACGCCGATCACGGTGCTGACCTTGTTCGAGATGTCGATGCGCCGGATCGTGCCGTTGCCGGTATCGGCCACGAACAGGCTGCCTGCGCCATCGAGCGCGAGTCCGGCGGCGCGGCACAGGCGGGCATTGTTCAGGGTGCCGTCGGCACTGCCGCACTGGCCGGCCGCCCCGGCGATGGTGCGCACCTCGCCCGCGGGCGAGATTTCGCGGATCGTCGAATTGGCCGTATCGGCCACGTACAGGAAGCCGGCGGAGTCGACGTCGATGTCCTGAGGCTCGCAGAAGAGCGCGGCCGCCCCGCGCCCGTCGGTGCTGCCGCAGGAACCCGCGGTTCCGGCGATCGTGGTGACCACGTTCGCGCGGTCGATGCGTCGGATCGTGTGGTTCAGCGTGTCGGCCACATACAAATTTCCCTGGCGGTCGAGCGCAATGCCCTGCGGCGAGCAGAAGCGGGCGTTGCGCGCGTCGCCGTCGGCGCTGCCGCACTGGCCCGCGGCGCCGGCCAGGGTGGTGACGGCACCTGCCGCGCTGATGCGGCGGATGGTCGAGTTGCCGGTGTCGGTCACGTACAGGTTGCCGTCGGCGTCGGCCTCGATCCGGGTCGGCGAATTGAAACGCGCGCCGGTGCCGGCGCCGTCCAGGCTGCCGATTGCGCCGGCGCTGCCGGCGAAGGTAACGGCCACGCCCTGCGGCGAGACCCGGCGGATGGTGGCACTGTTCTTCTCAGTGACATACAGGTTGCCGTCGGGCGCGGTGACGATGCCTTCAGGGCCGTCGAAGCGGGCGTTCGAACCCGAGCCGTCGAGCGAGCCGCCGCAGTTCGGGCAGAGGCCGCCGGCCACCAGGAAGATACCCGGCTCGCCCGCGGGCGGAGGGGGATTGTCCGGCCGGTCGTGGTGGTCGTCGTCGTAGTCGGAATAGCCGAAGCCGATCGCCACGCCGCCACCGCAGGCGGCCAGCGCGCCGCACAGGACAAGGGGCCCGAGACGCCTGGCCAGGCGCCGCAGGGCGAGCGAAAACACGTGCAACAGGTCGGGCAGGCGCATGGTGTCTCCTTATGGATGGCAGCGTTGCCGGTGATGCCCCGAGAGTAGTGGCCGGTCGTGCTGTGCGTATGAGCCTAATCAAGCGTGCGCAGGTGCGCAAGCGCTTGCCGGCCGCGTGCGGCGGCCGCGCCACAGACTGTCGGGCAGGCCGTCGGCGGGGCCGCGCAGGATGTTTCGTCTACGCAAGCTCGCTTCGGTTACACTCGCTGCGCCGAATCGTTCAGCCAACTACCAAGCCGGAGAGTGCATGCAAACCGCCGTCAACCTGTGGCCGCTGCTGGGCGTGGCCGTCATCGCCGCCGGCTTCCTGCTGCGGGCCAATCCCGTGCTGGTGGTCGTTGCCGCCTGCGCCGTCACCGGGGCCGCCGCCGCGATGCCCGTCATGCACGTGCTCGAGTCGCTCGGCACCGCCTTCCTCAAAACGCGCAACCTGCCGCTGGTGCTGCTCCTGCCGCTGGCGGCGGTCGGGCTGCTCGAACGCTTCGGGCTGAAGGAGCATGCGATGGCGAGCATCGCGAAGATCCGCTCGGCGACTTCCGGGCGCCTCTTGATCGTCTACCTGTTCCTGCGCGAAGTGTCGGCCGCGGCGGGCCTGACCAGCCTGGGCGGCCAGCCTTCGATGGTGCGCCCGCTGGTCGCGCCGCTGGCCGAGGGTGCGGCCGAGGCGCGTAATGGCAGCATCTCGGAGGCGCTGCGCTACCGCATCCGCGCCATGGCGGCGGCCACCGACAACGTCGGCCTGTTCTTCGGCGAAGACATCTTCGTCGCCTTCGGCGCCATCGTGCTGATGCAGACCATCCTGCGCGCCGAGGGGATCGAGGTCGATCCGCTGCACATGGCGCTGTGGGGCATCCCGACCGCGGTCTGCGCCTTCGTCATCCACAGCTGGAACCTGCGCCGCCTCGACGCCGCCATCCGCCGCGAAGGAGCGGGCAAGTGATCTTTTCGCTGCATCTTCTATATCTGCTGGTCGGCCTGCTGCTCGCCTTCGTCGCGCTGCTCACCGCCTTCGACCGCGATCATCCGCGCCGCATCACCTCCGCGCTGTTCTGGGGCCTGTATGCGACCGTCTATCTGGCGGGCGACTTCATGGCCCCGGCCGTGGCCGGTGCCGTCATGATCGCGATGGCGCTGCTGGCCGGCTGCGGCCTGGTCAAGCCGGGCAAGCACGGCACGCTCGACGAGGGCGCCCGCCGCGCCAGCGCCGCCCGCCTGGGCAACCGCCTGTTCCTGCCGGCGCTGGTGATTCCGCTGGTGACGGTGCTGGGCGCGACGCTGCTGAAGGACGTGCACATCGGCGAATTCGCCCTGTTCGACAAGGCGCACCTGACGCTCGCCAGCCTGGGTCTGGGCGCCTTGCTGGCCCTGGGCGCGGCCTGCTGGCTGACGCGCGCCAGTCCGGTGCAGGGCCTGCGCGAGGCGCGGCGCCTGGTCGACGCCATGAGCTGGGCGGTGACGCTGCCGCACATGCTGGCCGTGCTCGGCCTGCTGTTCGCCGAGGCCGGCGTCGGCAAGGCGGTGGCGCAGGTGACGACCGCCTGGTTCGCCGTCGATTCGCGCTTCGCCGCGGTGGCCCTGTATTGCATCGGCATGGCCCTGTTCACCATCATCATGGGCAATGGTTTCGCCGCTTTCCCGGTGATCGCCGGCGGCATCGGCGTCCCCGTCTTGATTGGACAGTACGATGCCAATCCTGCTGTAATGGCTGCCATCGGCATGTTCAGCGCGTATTGCGGCACATTAATGACGCCGATGGCAGCGAACTTTAATATCGTCCCCGCAGCCTTGCTGGAGTTGCCTGACAAAAACGCGGTGATCAAGGCGCAAATCCCGACGGCGCTGCCCTTGCTGGCGGCGAACATCGTCCTCCTCTACTTCCTCATGAATAGATAATCATGAAAAAAACTGTGCTGCTGACAGGTTTCGAGCCGTTCAATGGAGCGACGATCAACCCGGCCTGGGAGGCGGTGCGTTCGTTCAAGGGCTGGATCGACGAGGATTACATGGTCGAAATCCTGCAGCTGCCCTGCGTCTTCGGCCAGGCCAACCGGGTGCTGTGCGGCGCCGTCGACGAGATCCGGCCCGACATCGTGATCTGCGTCGGCCAGGCCGGCGGGCGTCCCGATCTGACGGTCGAGCGGGTGGCGATCAATGTCGACGACGCGCCGATCGTCGATAACGGCGGCCAGCAGCCGATCGACGCGCCGATCGCCGAGGATGGCCCGGCCGCTTATTTCGCGTCCCTGCCGGTAAAAGCCATCGTGGGCGCGATGCGCGAGCGCGATCTGAAGGCGTCGGTATCGCAGACGGCGGGCACCTTTGTCTGCAACCACGTGTTCTATGGTTTGATGCATCACCTGCGGGACAAACAGGTGATGGGCGGATTCATTCACGTGCCGTATTTGCCGGAGCAGGCCGCAGCGTTCGCGGGGGCGCCGTCGATGGCGTTGGACGACATCATCGCCGGGTTGAAGGTGGCGATGGAAGTGGCGGTGCGGGGTGGTGAGGCCGTAGTCGAAGCAGGTGGAGCTACCCACTGACGTAGGGTGGGCTCTCGAGCCCACGCGGTACGGCGGTTAATAGCCCATTACGTTTGAAAACAGCCGGTTTGCACACGTGACCGCTTGGTTTAGTGGCGCCGCATATCAACCCGTGATCCCGCGTGGGCACGGAGTGCCCACCCTACGTACCCCCATCCGGCTTTAAAATTTTCAAAAACGCCCGCACCACCGGCGCATCGTCCTGGCTGGTGTAGGTAATATACAGATTCGCCGACGGAGTATTCGTCCTGATCGGCACGAACACCACCCCCGGCCAACCGATGCGGCTGGTCGTCTCCGGCATCAGCGCCACGCCAAGGCCGGCACCGACCATCGCCAGCAGCGTCTGCGGCTCGGCCGCCTCCTGGAAGATCGTCGGCTGGAAGCCGGCGTTGACGCAGCACTGGATCAGGTAGCGCGGCTCGGCCGACTGGCTCAGGTGCAGGGTCAGCATCGGTTCGTTGGCGATGTCGACCAGGTCGATCGCCTCGCGCCGCGCCAGCGCGTGGCCCTTGTGCACGGCCACGCAGACGTTCTCGCGGAAGCACAATTCCTGGTGCAGGTGCGCGCTTTTCAAGGCTTCCTCTTCCAGGCGCGGCTCGCGCCAGAAGCCGACGTCGATCTGCTTCGAACGCAGCGCCTCGAACTGCTCGTCCGGCCCCAATTCGTGCAGTGTCCAGGTCACCTTCGGGAACTCGCTCTGGAAGCGCTCCAGCAAACTCGGGATCGGCCCCCACATCGCCGAACCGACGATGCCCACGCGCAGGCGCCCGACTTCGCCGCGGTCGATCTGGCGGATGGTGTCGATCGTCATGCGCATGCGGCCCAGCAGATCGGCCGCTTCCGCCATCAGCGCCTTGCCCGCCACGGTCAGCTCGAAGCTGCGCGTGGTGCGCGCGAACAGGCGCACGCCGAGTTCCGCTTCCAGCTTCATGATCTGCTGGGAGAGCGGCGGCTGCGAGATGTGCAGGCGCTCGGCGGCGCGGCTGAAGCTTTTTTCTTCGGCGACGGCGAGGAAGTATTTCAGCTGTTTCAGGTCGATCGACATGGTTGCTTCAAGCGGTAGCGTTCAAAGCCACGGCCAGGCGCGCGCCGACCAGGGCGTTGTGCTCGACCAGCGCGATGTTGGTGGCCAGGCTGCGGCCTTCGGTCAGCTCCTTGATGCGCGCCAGCAGGAAGGGCGTGACCTTCTTGCCCGTCACGCCCTGTTCGTCCGCTTCGCGCAGCGCCTGTTCGGTGATGCGGTCGATCTCTTCCTTCGGCATTGCGGACTGCTCCGGCACCGGATTGCTGACGACGACGCCGCCTTGCAGGCCGAGCTGCCATTTGGTGCGGATGAAGCTGGCCTGCTGCTCCGCGCCGTCGATCCGGAAGTCCGCATTGAAGCCCGATTCGCGGGTGAAGAAGGCGGGGAAGCCGGGCTGGCCGACGCTCACCACCGGCACGCCGTGGGTCTCCAGATATTCGAGCGTGAGGCCGATGTCGAGGATCGATTTCACGCCGGCGCAGACCACGGCAACGCTGGTTTGCGCCAGCTCCTGCAGGTCGGCCGAGATGTCGAAGCTGGTCTCGGCGCCGCGGTGCACGCCGCCGATGCCGCCGGTGACGAAGACCTCGATGCCCGCGAGCTGGGCGCAGATCATGGTCGCGGCCACGGTGGTCGCGCCCAGCAGGCGCTGCGACAGCACGTAGGCCAGGTCGCGCCGGCTCACCTTGATCGCATCGGGCGCGGTGCCGAGCTGTTCGAGCTGTTCGTCGGAGAGGCCGATGCAGATGCGGCCGTCCATGATGGCGATGGTGGCCGGCACGGCGCCGGCATCGCGGATGATCTGCTCGACCTTGCGCGCGGTCTGCACGTTCTGCGGGTAGGGCATGCCGTGCGAGATGATGGTCGACTCGAGCGCGACGATAGGACGGCCGGCAGTGCGTGCGGCAGCGACTTCGGGGGAGAACAGCAGGAAGGAGTGCATGGTAATTCCAATCAATCGTGAAGGAGGGCGCCGAAGGTTTCGGGCGTCAGTTGCGGACAGACCGTCTCGCGGCAGCCGATGGTGAGGCTGGCCAGCTGCAGGCCGCGGCGGCAGGCCAGCGCCAGGTCGGCGCCGGCATCCTGCAGCGACAGGCACACGGCGGCGGCAAAGGCGTCGCCGGCGCCGGTGACGTCGACGACCTCGGCCGGCGGCGCGTCCAGGTGCGCGACCCCGTCGGCGGTGGTGAACAGGACGCCGCGCGCGCCGAGCGTGACGACGACGTCCTGCGCGCCCTGCGCCTGCA
Organism: Massilia sp. Leaf139; assembly: GCF_001424165.1. Taxonomy (GTDB): domain Bacteria; phylum Pseudomonadota; class Gammaproteobacteria; order Burkholderiales; family Burkholderiaceae_D; genus Telluria. Next base: position 189,187 of record NZ_LMOJ01000012.1, on the reverse strand, counting down.
GCTCGGCGCAGGCAGCGGCCAGGTCGGCGTCGCTTGTCAACGCGCGGCCCACGCGCGCGGCCAGTTCGCCCGCGTTCAGGATCAGCAGGCGCAGGCCCTGCAGCGAGGGCGGCAGGCGCCCCATCTTCGGTTCCGAGACGGCGACGATGACCAGCATGACGCCGTCGGCGGCCGCGTCCCGCCGGAGCGTCGCGATCGCGTCCTGCGGCAGGTTCAGGTCGGCCACGATCAGCGAAGCGCTGGCGCGCTGCTGGCGGCGCAGGTCGAGGAAGGCCGGGGTGATGCGGTCGTAGAGCGCCATGTCGGCTAGTGCGACCGCCATCTGGCCGTCGGCATCCAGCACCGCGGTATAGGTGCCGCTGCCGGCGTCGTCGAGTTTCAGCGCGCCGCGCGTATCGATGCCGGCGCCGGCGGCGTGGTCGAGCAGGGCGCGTCCCGAGGAATCGTTGCCGACCGCCGTGACCAGGCTGACGGCTGCGCCCATGCGCGCCAGGTTCTCGGCGATGTTGCGCGCCACGCCGCCGAAAGATTCCACGGCGCTGGCCGGGTTCGAGGTGCCCATCATCAGCGGGCCTGATGCGCGTAGCTTGCGGTCGAGATTGGCCGCGCCGACGCAGACGATCGGGCGCTCGCCGGCCAGCACGTAGGCGCGCCCGAGCAGGCGCCGTTCGCGCACCAGGCTGGCGATATAGCCGGCCACGGCCGAGCGCGACAGATTCAGTTCGGCGGCGATGTCCTGCTGCGCGATGAAGGGATTGGCGCGGATCAGCTCGTACAACTGTTCTTTTTTCGAGGTGTCGGTCACGGAGTCGGTGATCTAAACAAATGTTTGTCCATCCTAAACAAATGTTTGGCTCGGGTCAACCGTTAATGGCGAACAGCCAAGTTGTCGCGGAAGGCCAACGAGAACCGATGCACCGGCGCCGATTTAGTCGTCCTTCATATAAATGGGCAAGAGAAATGGTATTTGCCCTACATATCCACGATAATGCATAGTTATAATAATTTTTGGCTTATCTGCGCCCCTTCCGTGGCGCCGGGCCGCTTCCCCGCCAGCCCGCACGACCGCCTCTCCATCCCAGCTTTTAAGATTCCATAGAAGGAAAGACCATGTCCAGCAATACCCCATTCGAAGCCGCAGAGATCATTCGCGCCCGTAAGCCGGGCTTCGAGCCGCGCGTGGCGATGATCCTCGGTTCCGGCCTCGGCGTGCTCGCCGAGCAGATGACGGACGCGGTCTCGATCAGCTATGCGGAACTGCCGGGCTTCCCGATCAGCACCGTGCACGGCCACGCCGGCGAACTGGTGCTGGGTACCCTGGCCGGCGTGCCGGTCGTCTGTATGAAGGGCCGCGGCCACTTCTACGAAGGCTATGGCGCGAATGTCATGACCTCGGCCGTGCGCACCTTCAAACTGCTCGGCTGCGAGATGCTGCTGGTGACGAATGCCGCCGGCTCGCTGCGCACCGAAGTCGACGCCGGCAGCGTCGTCGTCCTGACGGATCACATCAACCTGCTGCCGGGCAGCCCGATGGCCGGCCCGAACGACGACCGCTTCGGCCCGCGCTTCTTCAGCATGGCCAATGCCTACGATGCCGACCTGCGCGCGCTGGTCAAGGAAACCGCGGTTGCCAAGAACATCACCGTCGCCGAAGGCGTCTACCTGGCCGCGCCGGGTCCGAACTTCGAAACCGCCGCCGAGATCCGCGCCTTCCGCACGCTCGGCGCCGATGTCGTGGGTATGTCGGTGGTGCCGGAAGTGATTTCGGCCCGCCACTGCGGCCTGAAAGTGGTCGGCATCTCGGCCATCACGAACCTGGCCGAAGGCCTGTCGCCGTTCCCGCTGTCGCACGAGCAGACCCTGAAGTACGCGGCGATCGCAGCGAAAGACCTGGTCACCCTGATCCATTCGTTCACCGAGCGCCTGGGCTCCATCCCGCGCGCAGAAGCTTAATTCACGTCGAGGACTTCCATGTCACGCGCATTCATCCTCCTGCTTGACTCCTTCGGCCTGGGCGCGCTGCCCGACGCCGACAAATACGGCGACGCCGGCACCAACACCTTCGGCCACATCGCCAAGTGGGCGGCAAATGAGGGCAAGCCGATGTCGCTGCCGAACCTGGAGCGCCTTGGCCTGGCCGCCGCCGCCCATAAAGCCAGCGGCGAATGGGCTGCCGGCTTCGACCAGCGCGATGGCTTCACCGGCGCCTGGGGCGTCGCACGCGAGCAATCGACCGGCAAGGACACGCAGAGCGGCCACTGGGAAATCGCCGGCGTGCCGGTGCTGTTCGACTGGGGCTACTTCCCGAAGACGGTGCCGTCCTTCCCCAAGGAGCTGACGGACAAACTGCAGGAGCTCACCAAGGTTCCCGGCTGGCTCGGAAACTGCCACGCTTCGGGCACGACCATCATCGACGAGCTGGGCGACGAGCATGTCGCCACCGGGAAACCGATCCTGTACACCTCGGCCGATTCGGTGCTGCAGATCGCGGCGCACGAAGAACACTTCGGCCTGGATCGTTTGTACGAAGTCTGCGAAGCGGCCTATGAACTGGTCAAGCCCTACAACATCGGCCGCGTGATCGCGCGTCCTTTCCTGGGCGCGAACGGCAAGTACAAGCGCACCAGCAATCGCCACGACTACGCCGTGCCGCCCACAAGCCCGACGCTGCTCGACCACGTCAAGAACGACGGCGGCGAAGTCATCGCCCTCGGTAAGATCAGCGACATCTTCGCGGCGCAGGGCGTGACCCAGCTGATCAAGGGCGCCGACAACATGGCCCTGTTCGACCGCCTGCTCGAAGTGGCCGACACTGCCCCGGAAAAATCGCTCAGCTTCGTGAACTTCGTCGACTTCGACATGCACTTCGGCCACCGCCGCGACGTCGCCGGCTATGCGAACGCGCTGCACGAGCTGGACGCGCGCCTGCCCGAATTTATGGCGAAACTGAAGGACGGCGACCTGGTCGTGATCACCGCCGACCACGGCTGCGACCCGACCGCGCCGGGCTCGGATCACACCCGCGAACACATCCCGATGATCTTCTTCGGCCCGAACGTGCCGGCGCAGGAACTGCCGATTGCGTCGACCTTCTCCGACATCGGCGCCACGCTGGCCAACCACCTCGGCGTCAAACCTCTCTCCAACGGAACCGCATTGCTATGACCCAGAACCTGGACTTCAAACGTAACACCGCCGTCGGCCTCGACCTCGGCTGGGTGAACAACATCAAGGTCAACCGCAATGCGGCCGACCGCCGCGCCGCCAGCCTGGCGAACCGCCGCACGGTGAAAAAGGAATACCAGGCCGCCTGGCTGATCCGCGCCGTGCAGTGCATGGACTTGACCACCCTCGGTGGCGACGACACCCCGGGCCGCGTCGAGCGCCTGTGCATGAAGGCGATGCGCCCGCTGCGCGCCGACCTGATGCAGGCACTGGGTCTGGAATCGCTGACCACCGGCGCCGTCTGCGTGTACCACGAGATGATCACGCCGGCCGTGAAGATCCTGCAGGGCCGCCTGCCGATCGCCGCCGTGTCGACCGCGTTCCCGGCCGGCCTGTCGAGCCTCGAAACCAAGCTGCGCGAAATCGAACTGTCGGTCGCCGCCGGCGCCACCGAGATCGACATCGTCATCACCCGCCAGCATGTATTGACCGGTAACTGGCAGGCCCTGTACGACGAGATGGTCGCCTACCGCGCCGCTTGCGGCGAGGCCCACGTGAAGGCCATTCTCGCCACCGGCGACCTGGTCACGCTGGACAACGTGGCGAAAGCCTCGTGGGTCTGCATGATGGCCGGCGCCGACTTCATCAAGACCTCGACCGGCAAGGAAGGCGTCAACGCCACCATCCCCGTGTCGCTGGTGATGACCCGCGCGATCCGCGAATACTACGAGCAGACCGGCTTCCAGGTCGGCTACAAGCCGGCCGGCGGCGTGTCCACCGCGAAGAGCGCACTGCAATACCTGACCGTCATGAAGGAAGAGCTGGGCAACGACTGGCTGCAGCCGCACCTGTTCCGCATCGGCGCCTCGAGCCTGATGACCGACATCGAGCGCCAGCTCGAGCACTACGTGACCGGCGCCTACTCGGCCGCACACCGCCACGCGCAACCTTAAATACCGAACGGATTCGTCATGCCAACAATTAAAGAGATTCTGCAAACTATGGATTACGGCCCCGCACCCGAGAGCACCAAAGAAGCGCAAGCGTGGCTGGAGCAGCACGGACGCCGTTTTGGACTGTTCATCGACAACGCGTGGACGGAAGGCGTCGAGACCTTCGCCTCGAACAACCCGGCCGACGGCTCGGAACTGGCGCAAGTCACGCAAGCGTCCAACGAGGACGTGGAGCGCGCAGTTGCGGCCGCGCGCCGCGCGCAGCCGGGCTGGGTCGCGCTGGGCGGCCATGGCCGCGCCAAGATCATGTATTCGATCGCGCGCCTGCTGCAAAAGCACTCGCGCCTGTTCGCCGTGCTCGAGACCCTCGACAACGGCAAGACCATCCGCGAAACCCGCGATGCCGATCTGCCGCTGGCCGCGCGCCACTTCTACCACCACGCCGGCTGGGCCCAGCTGCAATCGGAAGAATTCGCCGACTACCGTGCCGTGGGCGTCGTTGGTCAGATCGTGCCCTGGAACTTCCCGGTGCTGATGCTGGCATGGAAAATCGCGCCGGCCCTGGCTGCCGGTAACACCATCGTGTTCAAGCCGGCCGAGTACACCTCGCTGACCGCGCTGCTGTTCGCCGAGATCTGCCAGCAGGCCGGCGTGCCCGCGGGCGTCGTCAACATCGTCACCGGCGACGGCCGCGTCGGCGAAGCCATCGTCAACCACCCCGGCATCGACAAGCTGGCCTTCACCGGCTCGACCGAAGTCGGCCGCATCATCCGCAAGGCCACTGCCGGCAGCGGCAAGAAGCTGTCGCTGGAACTGGGCGGCAAGTCGCCCTTCATCGTGTTCGACGATGCCGACCTGGATGCCGCCGTCGAAGGTCTGGTCGACTCGATCTGGTTCAACCAGGGGCAGGTTTGCTGCGCCGGTTCGCGCCTGCTGGTGCAGGAATCGGTCTACGACCGCTTCATCGCCAAGGTCAAGGTGCGCATGCAGAACCTGCGCGTCGGCTCGCCGCTCGATAAATCGAACGACATCGGCGCCCTGGTCGATCCGGTGCAGCAGCAGCGCATCCACGGCCTGGTGGAAGCCGCCCGTGCCGAGGGCTGCGAGATCTGGCAGCCGGCCTGCGAAGCGCCAGTGGCCGGCTCGTGGTTCCTGCCGACCCTGATCACCGGCGCCTCGACCTCGGCCGCCGTGGCCCAGACCGAAATCTTCGGCCCGGTGCTGGTCGCCATGAGCTTCCGCACCCCGGGCGAAGCGGTGCAGCTGGCGAACAACACCGTGTACGGCCTGGCCGCCTGCGTGTGGTCGGAATCGATCTCGCTGGCGCTGGACGTGGCGCCGCAGATCAAGGCCGGCGTCGTGTGGATCAACACCGCGAACCAGTTCGACGCGGCCTGCGGTTTCGGCGGCTACAAGGAATCTGGCTTCGGCCGCGAAGGCGGCAAGGAAGGCATGTACGAATACCTGACGCCGCTGTCGGAAGACGCACGTCCGAGCGCACCGCTCAAGCCTGAACAGGGCAAGGTGCGCGCGTCGGAAGGCGGCAGCCCGTTCGCCGTCGACCGCACCGCCAAGCTTTACATCGGCGGCAAGCAGGCCCGCCCCGACGGCGCCTACAGCCGCGCGATCAACGGCGCCAACGGCGCCTTCCTGGCCGACGTCGGCGAGGGCAACCGCAAGGACATCCGCAACGCCGTGGAAGCCGCGCACAAGGCTGCCGGCTGGTCGAAAGCCACCGCACACAACCGCGCGCAGGTGCTGTACTACATCGCCGAGAACCTGGCGATCCGCGCCGAGGAATTCGCGGCGCGCCTGGCCGCCATGACCGGTGTGCGTGACCCGCAGCGCGAAGTCGCCGCTTCGATCGAACGTCTGTTCTACTGGGCCGCGTGGTGCGACAAGTACGACGGCCAGGCACACCAGCCGCCGATGCACGGCATCACCGTCGCGCTCAACGAACCGGTCGGCGTGATCGGCGTGATCTGCCCGAACGAAAACCCGCTGCTGGGCTTCATTTCGCTCGTCGCTCCAGCGCTGGCGCTGGGCAACCGCGTCGTCGCGGTGCCGTCGGAAGCCTATCCGCTGTCGGCCACCGACCTGTACCAGGTGCTGGATACGTCCGACCTGCCGGGCGGCGCGCTGAACATCGTCACCGGTAGCGCTGACGAGCTGGCGCGCACGCTGGCGACCCATGGCGACATCGACGCCGTGTGGCGCCACGACGGTTCGGCCGAGGGCTGCGCCGAAGTCGAGCGCCTGTCTTCCGAAACGCTGAAGCGCACCTGGGTCGGCGGCGGCAAGGGCCGCGACTGGTTCGATGCGAAGCAGGCTTGCGGCCGTACCGTGCTGCAGCACGCGAGCCAGGTCAAGAACGTCTGGATTCCATACGGCGTCTGATTGATTTTGTAGGGTGGGCACTCCGTGCCCACGCGGTGATACGTAACGGCTCCGGTTTCGTGCTGGGGCCGACATACGTTAACGATCACCGCGTGGGCACGGGGCACCCACCCTACGTCGTTTTCGGCGTGACCGATACGGTCGCGTCCAACACTGAACAACATTGAGAGGCGAAAGCATCATGTTCCTCCCCCAAGAAATCATCCGCAAAAAGCGCGACGGCGGCATCCTCAGCGCCGAAGAAATCAAGTTTTTTGTCCGCGGCATCCCCGGCGGTGAAGTCACCGAAGGCCAGATCGCGGCCCTCGCCATGGCCGTCTACTTCAACGACATGACGATGGACGAACGCGTCGCCTTCACGCTGGCGATGCGCGATTCCGGCCAGGTGCTGGAATGGAAATCGATGAACCTGCCCGGCCCCGTGGTCGACAAGCACTCGACCGGCGGCGTCGGCGACGTGGTCTCGCTGATGCTCGGGCCGATGATCGCGGCCTGCGGCGGCTTCGTGCCGATGATCTCGGGCCGCGGCCTCGGTCACACCGGCGGCACGCTCGATAAATTCGATTCGATCCCGGGCTACAGCACCGTCCCTGATCCTGAACTGTTCCGCACCGTCGTCAAGGATGTGGGCGTGGCCATCATCGGCCAGACCGCGCAACTGGCGCCAGCGGACAAACGCTTCTACAGCATCCGCGACACGACGGCGACCGTCGAATCGGTGGCGATGATCACCGGCTCGATCCTGTCGAAGAAGCTGTCGGCCGGCCTGGACGCGCTGGTGATGGACGTGAAGGTGGGTAACGGCGCCTTCATGCCGACCTATGAAAAATCGGTCGAACTGGCCGAGAGCATCGTCAGCGTCGGCAACGGCGCCGGCACCCGCACCTCGGCCATCCTCACCGGCATGGACGAGTCGCTCTGCCACGCCGCCGGCAACGCGGTCGAAGTGCGCGTCGCGATCGACTACCTGACCGGCAAAGCGCGTCCGGCACGTCTGCACGAAGTGACGATGGCGCTGTGCGCCGAAATGCTCGTCATCTCGGGCCTTGCAACGAACGATGGCGAAGCGCGCGCCAAGCTGCAGGCGGCGCTCGACTCGGGCGAGGCGGCCGAACGCTTCGCACGCATGGTGAGCGCATTGGGCGGCCCGGCCGACCTGATGGACAAGCCGGACGCCTACCTGGAAACGGCGCCCGTCATCGTGCCGGTGCCGAGCCTGCAGGCCGGCTACGCCAGCGCCGTCGACACCCGCGGCCTCGGCCTGGCAGTCGTCGCCCTGGGCGGCGGCCGCGTGCGCCCGCAGGATGCGATCGACTTCGCCGTGGGACTGACCGGCCTGGTCGAACTGGGCGACGCGATCGCCGTCGGCCAGCCCCTGGCCATGGTGCATGCGCGCACCCAGGAAGCGGCCGAGCAGGCCGTGCGCCAAGTGCAGGCTGCTTACCAGATCAGCGCCGAGAAGGCAGTTGCCGCGCCGATGATCCACCGTACCATTCGTCCAGCATAAGGAACGAGCATGAAATACGAAAAACTGATCGACGAAGCCCGCGCCGCACGCGAGCTGGCCTATGTGCCTTACTCGAAATTCCAGGTCGGCGCCGCCCTCGAATGCAAGGACGGCCGCATCTTCCACGGCTGTAACATCGAGAACGCCTCCTACGGCCTAACCAATTGCGCCGAGCGCACCGCCTTTTTCAGCGCGCTCGCCCACGGCTACAAGCCGGGCGACTTCACGGCCCTGGCCGTGATCGGCCAGACCGACGGCCCGATCGCCCCTTGCGGCGCCTGCCGCCAGGTCGTCCTGGAACTGGGCGGCAACGAGTTGCCGGTCGTCCTGACCAACCTGAAGGGCGACATCCTCGAGACGACGGCGGCGGCGCAACTGCCGAACGCATTCGGGAGCTGGGATCTGAACAAATAAGGAGCAAATAAGTCCTGCGTTCCGGATTTGCCGGACATCGAAAGCGCTGCCACGGGTCGACCGTCGCGGCGCTTTTTATTTTGTAAATCGGAGCAGTCCGAATCGAACTTTCCTACTTCCCGAATGCAATGTGGCGTTAATGGCGCATCGCGTGCTCGGCAGCAAGCGGCCTGATCCTGCTCAACAGCAAAGGGGGCATCTCGACGTGTAATCGCTGGGTTCAGTTGCGCGCGCGCATGACCGACCGCGCCGCCGCCCGACTTTTGCCGCGTTCATGGGAGAGATCAATGCCGGAGCAACTCGACGCCGCCAGCCTGCTCGCGTCGTTCAAGCGTTTTACCCAGGACACAAGGCTGATCTGGCTGACGACGCCCGCCGGGGGCGACTTGCTGGCGGAATGCGTGCGCGGCGAGGAGGGCCTCAGTGCCGGCTTCTCGTTCCGGATCGACGCCTTGTCGATGGATGCGCACCTGCCTCTAAAACGACTGCTCGGCCAGCCGGCACTGCTGCAATTGCTGACCGCCACCAGTTACGACACGCCGCGGCCCTTCCACGGCCACATCACTGCCGCCGAGATGACGGGCGCGAACGGCGGCTTCGCCCGCTACGTGCTGACGCTCGAACCCTGGACGCGCTTCCTCGCACTTGGCCGCGATAGCCGCGTCTTCCAGGACATGACGGTGCCCGACATCCTCGATGCCGTGTTCCGCAGCTATGCCGGCCGCGGTACGCTGGTGCCAAGCTGGCGCTTCGCGCTCGCCGACCGCAGCGTGTACCCGAAACGCAGCCTGACGACGCAATACCAGGAAAGCGACCTGGCCTTCGCCGAGCGTCTGATGCACGAGGAAGGCCTGTTCCACTTTTTCGAACACAGCGGCGAATCGGACGGCCCATTGCTGGGCAGCCACACGCTGGTCATCGGCGACCACAACGGCGCTTTCACACCGAACACGCAAGCCCACGTCGAATTCACGCAGCCGGGCGCCGTCATGAAAGCCGACAGCATCGACCGCTGGCGCCTGGAATCGCGCCTGTCGACGGGTGCAATTGAACTCGGCAGCTGGGACTACCGCACCGTGCGGCAGCGCCAGGCCGGCATGGCGGCGCCATATTCCGACGCCCCCATGTTGAGCAGCCGCGACGCGCCGGGCGTCTACGCCTGGCCGACGCGCGCACACGCCGAACGTATCGCCCGTAACCAGCTCGAAGCATTGGAAGCGGCGCAGCACGTCCACACGGCCGCCGGCACGGTGCGCAGCTTCGCGCCCGGCACCACGTTCACCCTGCACGGCCATACGGTATTCGATGAGTTGGACAACGACGATGCGCGCACGTTCGCGATCGTCCGTGTGGTACACCTGATGCATAACAACCTGAGCGCCGACGTCCTCGGTAGCGTAGCCAAGCTGCTGGGCAAGGGCACTGTCGCGCTGGCTGCTGAGAACGATGCCGCCCTGCGCACCTTGCGCTCGCCGAACGAGGATCGGCCGCTGTACCGTAATCGCATCGACGCCATTTCCGCTAGAACCCCTTATCGCAGCAGCGGGGCCGATGAACATGGTCGCCTTCTGCATCCGCGTCCGACCGTACACGGCCAGCAGACGGCGATCGTCGTCGGCCCGGCAGGCGCCGTCATCCACACCGATCGCGATCACCGGATCAAAGTACAGTTTCACTGGCAGCGCGGCGCTGCCAGTCATAGCCGTATGAACCATCCTTATCCCGGCGGGCATACCGGTGCGCCCGGCGACGACACGGCCGGCACCTGGGTACGGGTGGCGACGCCGCTCGCCGGCGCGAACTGGGGCAGCAACCTGCTGCCGCGTGTCGGCCAGGAAGTGCTGGTCGATTTCCTGGACGGCGACATCGACCGCCCGGTCGTCATCGGCAGCCTCTACAACGGCCGCGGGCAGCCAGATGCCCAGCACAACGGAGTTGGACACGGCGCCGGCGCCGCGACCGGCAACGCATCGCCCTGGTTTCCTGGCGAGAGCACCGGACACGCGCATCCGGCCGTGCTATCCGGGATCAAGAGCCAGGCCATGCAATCGAGCCAGGACGGCAGCGGCGCCTACAGCCAACTGGTGTTCGACGACAGCCCTGGCCAATCGCGCCTTGCCCTGCAGCGGCACGCGAAAGCGCACGACGGTACGGCCGAACTGAACCTGGGCCAGCTGCGGCACCAGAGCGATAACGCGCTCTTGGGCACGGGCGGCTTCGGCGCCGAATTGAAAACCGCCCACAGCGCGGCACTGCGGGCGGGGCAGGGGCTGCTCCTGTCCTCCGACAAGCGCAATGGCGGCACCGGCCACCAGCTCGATGCGCGCGAAGCGGTGGCGCAGATCGAGGAGAGCGTGCAGTTGCAAACCAGTCTGCCGACGCAGGCCCAAAAGCACAATGCAAAGCTGAAAGACGAGTCCGAGCCGGCCGAGCTTCCGGCAGCAAAGGGGATGACGCACAGCGTCAAGGTGCTCGAGGAGGCCGACACGAACGCGACCGCCTATGCGGAGCCCCAGCTCCAGTTGTCGAGTCCCGCAGGCATCGTCGCCACCACTCCGGCCGATGCGCTTCTCGCCGCAGGCACAAGCACCAGCATCGTCGCCGGCCAGGACATCAACCTCGTCTCACAAGCCAGCGCGGCAATGGCGGTCGCCAGCGGTATCGGTCTTTTCACCTACGGCAAAGCCAGCAACAAGACAAAACCAAACCAGGAAACCGGCATCAAGTTCCACGCGGCTACCGGCAAGCTCAGCAGCCAAAGCCAGTCGGGCACGAGCTCGCTAATTGCGGACAAGACGGTCACCGTCGCCAGCGTGACGAAGACGGTCGCGGTCTCGGCGCCGAAGAAGCATGTGCTGCTGACGGCGCAGGGGGCGTATATCAAGCTGGAGGGCGGGAATATCGAGGTGCATGCGCCGGGGAAGGTGGAGTTCAAGGCGAGTGCGGAGGAATTGGCGGGGCCGGTCAGTGCTCCAAACCTTGACATCGCGATGAAAATTTCCGAGCTCAACATCAAGCGCGATCTGGAAATCGAATATGTGGATGCAGATGGGAACGCGCTTACGGATGAGCCGATCGAAATTTCATTTTCAGGGGGCGTCGAAAAGAAAATAACACTCGACGGCAGCGGGAAGACAATTCTCAAGAGCGTTCCAATGGGATCCTTCCGTTCGAAGCAACCGAGACGTAAATAAAAGGAGAATTCATGGCTTCGGCGAAACCAAAACAAAAAACTCCCACGACACAACAGAAACTTTGTATCGATCTACCCGGTGAGCAAGTGCAGTGCTGGCGCTCAAGCGAAAACGTTCAGGTGATCCTGCGAAAACATCGCGACGTCATTTTTGACCTGAGACTTACACAGAATCGAACGTATACGGTCGAGTCAGCGGGTTCCGACTTCTACAACGCTGATGAAAAAAAGCTAATCCGTGGTAAGGGCGAGGGACGTGTTTCTTTCGCTGATGGGGATAAACTGCACCTTTGGATTGCCCGTGATTTTAAAGGCGAATTTGTTTTGAAATCAGCAGGAAAGATAGTCTTAAAGTTCGAGCCGGGGAAGCTCGACGCTCAGCAATATAACGATGATCCAAAGACCAAGCCGGTTCCGATCATTATTACCCTAGGTAGCCCTTCTCAGTCATCCGAACAGCGCATGAAAAATACGATTAATGAATTGAAAACACTACAGGCTCGCGCCTCCCTTAAGAATATGGAGCCTATGGCTGCGCCAATTGATGAGGTTTGCAATTTGGTTTGTTGTAGAGGGTACATCGGATGGAATTCCCGCTGAGGTGTGGAATCTCCTGAAAAAAGGCGGCGGGGATTCTGGATTGGCGGAGCTAGATCCAAATAATATAGCAACGCGTAACTGGCTGTTGGGGCAACTGGCCGGCGTATCTGCATACGTTGGCGATAATTGGAAATGGCTGAGAGCTAGCTTGGACAGCAAGACACATACTGGTTTCCGGTTTGTAAAAGCAAAAATTCATCGTGTAAATGGCAAAATTCGATATTATTTCTCAGGCTATAGTAAATCTAATTTAGTTTTCGGCCCAGGAGGATTTGGCCCAGGACATGACCGGATAATGAGTATTTTTGGAGGCGCAGGCAAAGCAAACAGCGCGTTTAAAGCTACTGCTGCAGGGGTAGTGGGAACATTTAAAGGAAATGCTCTTATAAGTTTTATTTTTGGGAGCGCTAGCGCAATGGCCGAATGGCAGGACGATGTTTCCAAGGACGGTTACGACTTGGCCGCATCGTTACTGACAACCATCGTCAAGTCAATATTCAGCGCTGCTGTTACAGTAGTTATAGTAACGTGCTTAGTGCTATTAATAATGTTGGTGTTTGGCGCGAGTATGTCAGTTGTAGCAGTCGGAGCTTTGACTATCGGTGTAGGGGTAGCGGTGAGCTATGGCACTGACTACTTGGACAAAAAACTGGGAAAGATGGTAATGGGGGAGTCACATAACGATGGTTTGGCCGCAGTCTTAGCAGAACATATGCGGCAGAGCGTTCACTACCATTGGAGTTATCTCAAGAAAAAGCTGTTGTGGAATTATGAGGAGGCAGTATTTTGAGAAACCTTGATAATCTCAATCCGGACATATTGCGGCCCTCCAAATTGGCGGGCATAAGTGTTGTCACTTCATTTGCTTTAACTCTTCTGAGTATCCCCTTGGCCGACGGCGCCGCACCGAACATTCCAATTAGCGAGAATCTTATTTTATTTGTAATCTTTATAATCTTTGGAATGTCAGCGCTACTGGCGTTGGCTTCTCTAATTTTCAGGTGGGGGTGGAAAGCGAAGCATTATGGTATTCCTTTTTTATCTTTCGCTAGTGTGTCATATCTCGGAATCGTGCCTTGCTTGGCTGTGGTGTTATATAGCCATGCGCCTTATTGGATAAGGGGAATTACTTTATTGGTTTATGGTGTCAGCCATTTTTTTTGGTGTAGAAAATTTACTCTTTTATATGCGCGCGCTTTTAGCGATGCGATCCTTCGGGCTTCAATCTACGAAGAGGAATCAGACGCGGTCTATTATATGCGGCGGGGCGATGAATTTCTTCTGGAAAAATACTTTAAATTTTCTCAGATGCCGCAAGATCGCTATTTTGCGTTTTTCATTGTCGTTGGTATCGCGATGATTCCTTTGATGAGTTCTGTACGCACTCTTATAGGACTCCCGTTTGTGCATATTTTCCTATTGGTTGCAATGTTGCCCGTCAGTTGGATGGGTATCGGTTTTGCGGTCAGAGGCTTCCTAATATTTTATCTATATCCAACGAGAATAAAAAAAATGACGGGTAAAGATGTTTACGTGGATCTGGTCAATAAACCCCGTTGCCGTCCTGTCAAGCCGCGCTAGCATCCATCTCCATCATCCCAAAGATATTCCCATCCGGATCCTTGAAATAAGCCAGCCACCCAACCCCAGGAATCGCCACCTTCGGCACACAGAGCACACCCCCGCCGCCCTGCGCCTTCGCCAGCGACGCATCCAGATCCTCGACATCCACGGTGATCACGAACGCATTCGGCGACGCCATCGGCCCTGGTGCCGGCCCGGGGCGCGGCACCAGGCCGCCGTTGATGCCGGGCTGGCTGTCCGGCCCGGTGTGGATCATCCAGTACTCGCCCGTCGGGAATTTGGTAAACGTCCAGCCGAACAGGCCAATATAAAAATCGATCAGCTGCTGCGGATCGTTTGCGTGGATTTCGAAATGCACTGCGCGTGACATGCCAGCTCCTTTCGAGGGTGGATCAAGAACGCATGCACCCGCGCGGCCGGCATCACATCTGCTGGAACAGGTGCGAATGGTTCCGGCTCACTTCCAGCTCCTGCGGATAGTTGCGCACCTTTAGCATCTGCCGGCCGCGCAGGTCGCGCGTCACTTCAGCGATCGCGTCCACCCGCACCAGGGTCGAGCGGTGGATGCGCCAGAACTCGTCGGGATCGAGTTCGTCGGCCAGTTCTTTGAGCGTTTTACGGATGAGAAGTTCGGCGGTGGCCGTCTGCACCCGCGTATATTTTTCGTCTGACTGGAAAAACAGGATTTCGCGCGTGCTCACCATGCGCAGGCTGCCGCCCACTTGCGCCTGGATCCAGCGCAGGTAGGAGCGCTTCGGCGGCGCGCCTTGCTGCAGCATGCTGCCGAGTTGCGCGAGCTGGGCGCCGATGTCCTGCGGCGCTTGTTCCATGCGCCGGCGCAGGCGCTCGCAGGTGGTGGCCAGACGTTCGCTGGTGACGGGTTTCAACAGGTAGTCGATGGCGCCGTGCTCGAAGGCGTCGACCGCGTACTGGTCGTAGGCAGTGGCGAAGACGATGTGGCAGCGGTCGTACAGCTGGCGCGCCGCTTCGATGCCCCCCATGCCGGGCATGCGGATGTCGAGGAAGGCGATCTGCGGCTGGTGGCGTGCGGCCAGCTCCACCGCTTCGATGCCGTTCGAGGCGAGGGCGACGATTTCGAGGTCGGGCCAGACTTCCAGCAGGCGCGCGTGCAATTGTTCGCGCATGGCTGCTTCGTCGTCGGCGATCAGGGCGGTGACACGCCCGGTCATGTTGCTCATGCTCCCTCCATCATCTGGTATGGAATGCGCACCGAGGCGCAGGCGCCGCCGCCGGGAGGCGCTTCGATCACGAGTTCGGCGCGGGTGCCGTACAGCAGCTGCAGGCGCTCGCGGATATTGGCCAGCCCAACGCCGTCGTCCGCATGCAGGTCGATGCCGATGCCATCGTCGCACACGTCCACCACCAGGATCGCGCCATCGACCCGGGCCCGCACCGTAATCGTACCGCCCTCGATCTTCGGCTCCAGCCCGTGCTTGATGGCGTTCTCGATCAGGGTCTGCAGCATCATCGGCGGGAAGGGCGCGCTGCCGAGGAAATCGGGCACCTCGAAACGTACCTGGAGCCGTTCCTTCATGCGCGCCTGCATGATGGCGAGATAGGCGCGCGACAGTTCCAGCTGCTTGCCAAGGGTGGCGCCGCCGCTCGAGCGCATCTGCGGCAGGCTCGAACGGAGGTAGGAAATCAGATGGGCGTGCACCTTGGCCGCTTCCGGCGGGTCGGTCTCGATCAGGCGGCCGATCAGGGCCAGGGTATTGAACAGGAAGTGCGGCTCGACCTGGGCCTGCAGGGCCGCCATCTGCGCTTCGGTCAAGCGCCGCTCTAGCGTGGCGACCTCGGCCTTCAGGGTCGCGTCCTTCGCCACCAGTTCGGCGCGGCGCTTGCCGCCGGCCAGCACCTTGATGCCGAACGACAGGAAGAAGTACCAGACCGCCGGCTCGGGCGTGTTCATCATCCCGAAGAAGACAAAGGCAAGCAGCCAGGTGACGGCGAGCTTGCGCCAGTCGACCACCGCGACCCAGTCGAAAAACGCCCACCATACCTTGCTCACTTCGATGAAGGTTTCGCGCATGAGATCGAGGGCCCGGTTGATCTGGCTGGCTTGCATGGTTCAGTCCTCGAGTGGCGTGGTCTTATCGCCGTTGATGGCCAGCACCGCGTACTTGATCGCGAGGAAGATCGCGAACAGCACCAGGGCGGTCGGTATGACGGCGATCGCGCAGGCGGTCAGGATCGCCGCCAGCAGCAGCGCCGGCCAGGGCAGGGCCGAGAAGGTGCGCAGGCCGCCACGCAGAACGCGCATGCCGCGTTCGGCGGCATCTTCGAGTTCGGCGGCGAAGGATCGGAAGGTCGTCGTTTTCATGAGTGTGCTCCTTGTGTTGAAGTCGATGGAGACACTTTAACGCTGCCGGAATAGCCCGGCGAGGCCTGTCCGACGAAGCGCCATTTTCATGGGCTAACCGGCAGCGTCGACCGACGAACGGGACAGCAGGCGCTCGTTCCAGTAGCGCCGCAGCAAGCCGTAGAAGGCGGTATCGGCGAATTCTCCATGGACGAACCAGCGTTCCGGCATGGTGCCCTCGAAGCGGAAGCCCAGCCGCTCCAGCAAGCGCGCCGAGGCCTCGTTGCGGGGATCGATGTCGGCCTCGATGCGGTTCATGTCGAGCGCCGAGAAGGCGTGGCCGAGCAGGGCCTCCAGCGCCTCGAAGGCATAGCCGCGGCCCCAGTGGGCGCTGCCCAGCGCATAGCCGAGTTCGCAACGGCGGTTCTGTTCGAAAAAGCCGCGCAGGTTGCAGATGCCGATCAGCTCGTCGGTCTCGGCGAGGGCGATCGCGTAGCGGCTCAGGCCGCCTTCGCGGTAGGCCTGCAGGGTTTCCTCGATCATCTTGCCGGCCTGGGCCATATCTGTCCAGGCGCCGTTCGACCAGAAGCGCACGACCTCTTCGTCCGAGAACACGCGGAACAGCGCGGCGGCGTCGTCCTGCGTAAAGGCGCGCAGGCGCAGGCGGGCGGTATTCAGGACGGGCGGCAAGGTGTCGGGCATGGCAGTTCTCCATCAGCATCACGATCCCTTACCCGCGATGGCTGAGTTTGCGTTAGATCAAAGGCGTTGGCATTCTCATACTGGCGGCATGCCGGCTGATTTAGCATGCTCGTTTTGCCGCCGCAGACCGGCCGTTGAGTTCATCGTGTTGAGTTCGTCTCATTGAGTTCGTCTATATTCGAATTGATATGACGGCATCACGGCGTCCGTTTATATTACCGGATCGGCAGGTTTTTTTGCATTTTTGCAACGCGCCCGGCCCAGTCCGGCAACTGCGCGGGCGCCCCGGCTTTACATTCGGGACGCGGGCGCGCACATTGTTATCATTGCCTCATCGTTTTGCCATTCAAACCAGAAATTGGCCGCAAACTAGGGAGAGCCTGCATGAACGAGTCCAGACCAGAATCGATGTCCGCCTTCTGGATGCCTTTCACGAACAACCGCGACTTCAAGGCCAATCCGCGCCTGCTGGCGTCGGCCGAAGGCATGTACTACAAGGATGTGGACGGCAACCAGATCCTCGACGGCACCGCCGGCCTGTGGTGCGTGCCTTGCGGCCACGCCCAACCGAAGATCGTCAGTGCGGTCAGCGAGATGGTCAAACAGCTCGATTTCGCGCCGACCTTCCAGATGGGCCATCCGGCGGCATTCGACCTGGCCGAGCGGCTGATGGACTACACGAACCACAAATTCGGCCACGTCTTCTACACCAACTCTGGTTCCGAGGCGGTCGACACCGCCCTGAAAATCGCGCTGGCCTACTACAAGGCGCGCGGCGAGGGGGGGCGCACCCGCCTGATAGGACGCGAGCGCGGCTATCACGGGGTCGGCTTCGGCGGTTTGTCGGTCGGCGGCATCGGGCCCAACCGCAAGCATTTCGGTCCGCTGCTCACTGGCGTCGACCACTTGCCGCACACGCATAACCTGCTCAAGAACGCTTTTTCGCGCGGCGAGCCGGACTTCGGCGTCGAGCTGGCGGACGAACTCGAACGCCTGGTCGCGCTGCACGACGCCTCGACCATCGCCGCCGTCATCATCGAGCCGGTCTCCGGTTCCACCGGCGTGCTGGTACCGCCGAAAGGCTACCTGAAGCGCCTGCGCGAGATCTGCACCAAGCACGGCATCCTGCTCATTTTCGACGAAGTCATCACCGGCTTCGGACGCCTGACGACGCCCTTCGCCGCCGACTATTTCGAGGTCGAGCCGGACATGATGACGACCGCCAAGGGGCTGACCAACGGCGTGATTCCGATGGGCGCGGTGTTCAGCAAGAAGTTCATTCACGACGCTTTCATGGAGGCGCCGGCCGGCATCGAGCTGTTCCATGGCTACA
The DNA here is from genome assembly GCF_001424165.1 of Massilia sp. Leaf139. Taxonomy (GTDB): domain Bacteria; phylum Pseudomonadota; class Gammaproteobacteria; order Burkholderiales; family Burkholderiaceae_D; genus Telluria. The sequence goes on along the minus strand of NZ_LMOJ01000012.1, from coordinate 171,019 downwards.
CCTACTCGGGCCACCCGGTCGCCTGCGCCGCGGCGCTGGCAACGCTCGAGGTGTTCCGCGAGCAGCAGGTGCTCGAACACGCCAGGGGCATCCAGGCCTACTGGGAAGACGCGGTGCATGCCTTGAAGGGGCTGCCGCATGTGATCGACCTGCGCACCATCGGCCTGATCGCGGGCATCGAGCTCGAACCGATTCCCGGCAAGCCGGGCGCGCGCGCCTACCAGGCCCTGAAAAAAGCCTTCGCCGACGGCATCCTGATCCGCACGACGGGCGACATCATCGCGCTGTCGCCGCCCCTCATCCTCGAAAAACAGCATATCGACGAATTGTTCGGCAAGCTGGCCAACGTATTGAAGAACCTGGACTAGAAGAGACACACATGAATCAACTTGAAATCATTGGCCACTTCATCGGCGGCCAAGTCGTCGACACGGCGGGCGAGCGCTATGCCGACGTGTTCAATCCGGCCCTGGGCGAGCCCTGCGCGAAGGTGACGCTGGCGAGCGTGGACGAAGTCAACGCCGCCGTCTTCGCCGCGCAGGCCGCCTTCCCGGCCTGGTCGGCCACGCCGCCGCTGGCGCGTGCACGCATCCTCTTCAAATACCTGCAGCTGTGCCAGCAGCACACCGACGAATTCGCGGCCATGATCACGCGCGAGCACGGCAAGACCTTCAGCGACGCGCAAGGCGAAGTCGCGCGCGGCATCGAAGTCGTCGAATTCGCCTGCGGCATTCCGCATTTGCTGAAGGGCGAATTCACCGACCAGATCGCGCGCGGCATCGACGCCTGGTCGATGCGCCAGCCGCTGGGCGTGGTGGCCGGCATCACGCCGTTCAATTTCCCGGTGATGGTGCCGATGTGGATGTTCCCGGTGGCGCTCGCCTGCGGCAACACCTTCGTGCTGAAACCGTCGGAACGCGACCCGTCGCCCTCGCTGCTGCATGCGCGCCTGCTCAAGGAAGCCGGTCTGCCGGACGGTGTCTTCAACGTGGTGCAGGGCGACAAGCTTGCCGTCGACGCGCTGCTCGACAACCGCGACGTGCAGGCCATCAGCTTCGTCGGCTCGACCCCGATCGCCGAATACATCTACGCCCGCGGGAGCGCCAACGGCAAGCGCGTGCAGGCCCTGGGCGGCGCCAAGAACCACATGGTCGTCATGCCCGACGCCGACATGGAGATGGCTGTCGACGCCCTGATCGGGGCCGCCTACGGCTCGGCCGGCGAACGCTGCATGGCGATCTCGGTGGTAGTCGCGGTCGGCGACGCCGGCGACAAGCTGGTCGCCACGCTGGCCGAGCGCACCAGAAACCTCAAGATCGGCGAAGGCCTGAGCCAGGGCGCGGAGATGGGCCCGGTCGTGACGCAGGCGGCGCGCCAGCGCATCGAGCGCCTGATCGGCGAAGGCGTGGAGCAGGGCGCGACGCTGGTGGTGGACGGCCGCGGCCACAAGGTAGCGGGTTACGAGAACGGCTTCTTCGTGGGCGGCACCCTGTTCGATCACGTGAAACCCGAGATGAGCATCTACCAGGAAGAGATCTTCGGCCCGGTGCTGTGCGTCGTGCGCCTGCCGGACGTGGGCAGCGCGGTCGAGCTGATCAACGCCAACGAGTACGGCAACGGCGTCGCGGTGTTTACCCGCGACGGCGGGGTGGCGCGCGAATTCGTGCGCCAGATCCAGGTGGGCATGGTCGGTGTGAACGTGCCGCTGCCGGTGCCGATGGCCTTCAACAGCTTCGGCGGCTGGAAGCGCAGCATGTTCGGCGACCACCATGCCTACGGGCCCGAAGGCGTGCGCTTCTACACGCGCCACAAGGCGGTGATGCAGCGCTGGCCGAATACGGCGAGCGCCGGCGTGGAGTTCGCGTTCCCGCAGATGAAATAATTACCGTCGTAGGGTGGGCGCCCCGTGCCCACGCGGATGCGTCGTGATGCATCCGAGCCAAGGGCAGGTAACACCGCGTGGGCACAAGTGCCCACCCTACAAAGGCAGGGTAGCAAGCAGTCGAACACCAGCACTCCAACAATAACCAGGGATGCACATGATCGAGACTCTCCAGCACCTGCCGCCGGCAGCCGACTCGCACGGCGCGCTCGCGGCCCAGTTCACCGACCTGGCGCCGCCGCTCACCAGCCGCCAGGCGGCCATCGAAGCCGCGCGCTGCCTCTACTGTTACGACGCGCCCTGCATGCGGGCTTGCCCCACCGGCATCGACGTCGCCAGCTTCATCCGCAACATCCACGACCAGAACATCAACGGCGCCGCCATCGGCATCCTCAAGGCGAACATCTTCGGCGGCAGCTGCGCGCGCGTCTGCCCGACCGAGATCCTGTGCGAGAGCGCCTGCGTGCGCAACCACTACGCCGAGCGCGAGCCCGTCAAGATCGGCCTGCTGCAGCGCCATGCAATCGATAACGCCAGCTTCGCCGGCCATCCGTTTACACGCGCCCCGGCCACCGGCAAGACGATCGCCGTCGTCGGCGCCGGCCCCGCCGGCCTGGCCTGCGCGCACCGCCTCGCCATGCTCGGGCACGATGTCGTCGTGTTCGAAGCCAGGCCGAAGGCGGGCGGGCTGAACGAATACGGCATCGCCAAGTACAAGCTGCCCGGCGAATTCGCCCAGCAGGAGGTCGATTTCCTGCTCCAGATCGGCGGCATCGATATTCAATATGGCCAGGCGCTGGGCGAGAACCTGCAGCTGCGCGACCTGCACGCGCGCTTCGACGCCGTCTTCCTCGGCCTGGGCCTGGGCGCCAGCCGCCGCCTGGGGCTGACCGGCGAGGATGCGCCCGGCCTGATGGCCGCCACCGACTACATCGCCGCGCTGCGCCAGGCGGACGATCTCTCGACGCTGCCGGTGCCGCGCCGGGCCATCGTGATCGGCGCTGGCAACACGGCCATCGACATGGCCGTACAGATCAAGCGCCTGGGCGCCGACGAGGTGACCCTGGTCTACCGCCGCGGCTTCGACGCCATGAGCGCCACCGCCCACGAGATCGAGATCGCCAAGCTGAACTTCGTGTGCATCCGCACCTGGGCTTCGCCGCTGGAAGTGCTGCTCGACGACGCGGGCCGCGTGGCCGGCATGCGCTTCGAGGAGACGCGCATGGAGGAAGGGCGGCTGGCGCGTACCGGCGCCTTCGTCGAGATCGCGGCCGACGCCGTCTTCAAGGCCATCGGCCAGGCGATGGCGCCGCCGTCCGAATTCGACCTGGTCGCCCAGGACTTGTGGCAGGACGGCGGACGCATCGCCGTCGACGGTGCGCTGCGCACGAAAGTGCCCGGCATCTATGCCGGCGGCGACTGCGTCGCGCTCGGCCAAGACCTGACGGTGCAGGCAGTCCAGCACGGCAAGCTGGCCGCGCTGGCGATCCACAACGACATCGTTTCGGAGGCAGCATGGCCGACCTGAGCATCGATTTCTGCGGCATCAAGTCCCCCAACCCCTTCTGGCTCGCTTCGGCGCCGCCGACCGACAAGGCCTACAACGTCGTGCGGGCTTTTGAAGCCGGCTGGGGCGGCGTGGTGTGGAAGACCCTGGGCGAAGATCCGCCGGCCGTGAACGTCTCCTCGCGCTACTCGGCCCATTACGGCAAGAACCGCGAAGTCATCGGCTTCAACAACATCGAGCTGATCACCGACCGCAGCCTGGAGATCAACCTGCGTGAAATCACCGCCGTGAAAAAGGCCTGGCCGGATCGCGCGATGATCGTCTCGCTGATGCTGCCCTGCGAAGAGGCGCCGTGGGCGGCCATCCTGCCGCTGGTCGAAGCGACCGGCGCCGACGGCATCGAACTGAACTTCGGCTGCCCGCACGGCATGCCCGAGCGCGGCATGGGTGCGGCCGTCGGCCAGGTGCCGGAGTACGTGCAGATGGTCACGAGCTGGTGCAAGAAGCACACGCGCCTGCCCGTCATCGTGAAACTCACGCCGAACATCACCGACGTGCGCGCCCCCGCGCGCGCCGCGCTGGCCGGCGGGGCGGATGCGGTCTCGCTGATCAACACCGTCAATTCGATCACCCATCTCGATCTCGACCGCATGGTCGCTTTCCCGCAGGTGGGCGGCGCCAGCACCCACGGCGGCTATTGCGGTTCGGCGGTGAAGCCGATCGCACTGAACATGGTGGCCGAGATCGCGCGCGATCCGATCACGGCCGGCCTGCCGATTTCCGGCATCGGCGGCATCGGCAACTGGCGCGACGCGGCCGAATTCATCGCCCTCGGCGCCGGCTCGGTGCAGGTCTGCACGGCGGCGATGCTGCACGGCTTCCGCATCGTCGAAGAGATGAAGGACGGCTTGTCGCGCTGGATGGACGAGAAGGGCTACGCCAACGTCGCCGCTTTCTCGCGCAAGGCCGTGCCGAACACGACCGACTGGAAATACCTGGACATGAACTACCAGGTGATCGCCCACATCGACCAGGACAAGTGCATCGGCTGCGGCAAGTGCTTCGTCGCCTGCGAAGACACCTCGCACCAGGCGATCGCGCAACTGGTGCTGGAGAACGGCGCGCGCCGCTATGAAGTGATCCGGGGTGAATGCGTCGGCTGCAACCTGTGCGAAATCACCTGCCCGGTCGAGGCCTGCATCGCGATGGTGCCGCAGGAAACCGGCAAGCCGTACATGAACTGGACGCAGGATCCGCGCAATCCGCGCGCGGAGATCCCGCCGGCGCCGGCGGTGCTGGAAGCGGTCGCTGTCATCGAAACGGCCTGAACCGGCGAGGGCGCTCGGGGCGGCTGGCCGCTCCAAGCGCCCGCAGCCGTCCATACGTTTGCGCTACACTGGGTCGCATCGAGTAACCCGCCTGGAGAGACCCGTTTGGAGAATTCTAACGTGACGCAACACCCCGTCAGCAACGAACTCTGGAACCACGACCTGGCGCCCACCAGCGCCGCCCAGCGCACCTGGCGCTGGTACCACTTCGCCGCCCTCTGGGTCGGCATGGTGATCAGCATTCCCGCCTACATGCTGGCCTCGAGCCTGATCGAAAGCGGCATGTCGGCCTGGCAGGCCGTGGTCACGGTCTTCCTCGCCAACGTGATCGTGCTGCTGCCGATGCTCCTGATCGGCCATGCCGGCACCAAATACGGCATTCCCTACGCGGTATTGGCGCGCGCTTCCTTCGGCACCCGCGGCGCCCGCCTGCCGGCCCTGATGCGTGCGATCGTCGCCTGCGGCTGGTACGGCATCCAGACCTGGTTCGGCGGCAGCATGATCTACACGCTGCTGGGCGTGCTGCTCGGCAGCCCGATCGGCGGCGACAATCTCCCCGGCCTGGGCATCAATGCCGGCCAGCTGGCCTGCTTCCTGGCCTTCTGGGCGATCCAGATGTATTTCGTCGTGCACGGCATGGAATCGATCCGCAAGCTCGAGACCTACACCGCGCCCCTGAAGATCGCGATCTGCTTCGTGCTGCTCTGGTGGGTGTATGACAAGGTCGGCGGCTTCGGCCCGCTGCTCGATCAGCCTTCGCAGTTCGTCGAAGGCGGCGCGAAAGCCGGCCTGTTCTGGAGCGTGTTCTGGCCTTCGCTGACCGCCATGATCGGCTACTGGGCCACGCTGGCGCTGAACATTCCCGACTTCACCCGCTTCGCCACCAGCCAGCGCGACCAGGTCATCGGCCAGTCGCTCGGTCTGCCGCTGCCGATGGCGCTGCTGGCGGCGCTGGCGGTCACCGTCACCTCGGCCACGATCGTCCTCTACGGTAAAGCCTTGTGGGATCCGGTTGACGTCGCCAGCCGCATGACGGGCGTGGCGGTGCTGGTGGCCTTGCTGATCCTCCTGATCGACACCGCCAGCGTCAACCTGGCCGCCAACCTGGTCGGGCCGGCCTACGACTTCTCGGCGCTGTCGCCGCAACGCATTTCTTACCGGGTCGGCGGCTACATCACGGCCGGCATCGCGCTGGCGATGATGCCCTGGAAGATCCTGGAGACGACCCAGAACTACATCTTCATCTGGCTGACCGGCTATTCGGCGCTGCTCGGGCCGATCGCCGGGATCATGATCGTCGACTACTACTTCATCCGCAAGACCGAACTCGACGTCGACCAGCTGTACCGTGACCGCAGCGTCTATGCCTACCGCGGCGGCTGGAACATCGCCGCGCTGGTCGCCTTTGCCGCCGGCGTGCTGCCGAACCTGCCGGGCTTCCTGAACGCGGCGTTGCCGAACGCCTTCCCGAACGTGGGCGAGGCCTTCAAGACGATCTATACCTATGCCTGGTTCGTCGGCGTCGTCATTGCGGCCATCGTGTACGGCCTGATGATGAAGGGCCGCACGGTGCCGGCGGTGCGCGCCGCAGCTAATTTCCCTACTTGACCTGATTGACAAGGAGTGTCCATGACGACGATTATCCGCGGCGGCACCATCGTGAACGCCGACCGCGCCTTCCGCGGAGACGTGCTTTGTTTCGGCGACAAGATCGTGGCCGTCGGCGAGGGGCTGGATGCGCCCGCGAACGCCACCGTCATCGACGCGGGCGGGCAGTACGTCATGCCGGGCGGGATCGACACCCACACCCACATGCAGCTGCCCTTCATGGGCACGGTCACCGCCGACGATTTCTTCACCGGCACCGCGGCCGGCCTGGCCGGCGGCACGACCACCATCATGGACTTCGTGATTCCCGATCCGCAGCAGCCGCTGATGGACGCCTACCGCACCTGGCGCGGCTGGGCGCGCAAAGCCGCAGGCGACTACACCTTCCACGTCGCCGTCACCTGGTGGGACGACTCGGTGCATGCCGACATGGGCACCCTGGTGCGCGAGCATGGCGTGAACAGCTTCAAGCACTTCATGGCCTATAAAAACGCGATCATGGCCGACGACGAGACGCTGGTGAAAAGCTTCCGGCGCGCGCTGGAGCTGGGCGCGATTCCGACCGTGCACGCGGAGAACGGCGAGCTGGTCTTCCAGTTGCAGCAGGAGCTGCTGGCGCGCGGCATCACGGGCGCGAAGGCGCACCCGCTGTCGCGTCCGCCGGAGGTCGAGGCCGAAGCCGCGAACCGGGCCATCGCCATCGCCAACGTGCTCGGCACGCCGGTCTACATCGTCCACGTCTCCTGCGCCGAATCGCTGGAAGCGATTGCCCGCGCCCGCGCCAAGGGCCAGCGCGTGTACGGCGAGGCGCTGGCGGGCCACCTGGTGATCGACGACAGCGTGTACGCCAGCGATGACGAGAATTTTGTACGCGGCCACGTGATGAGCCCGCCGTTTCGCAGCAAGCACCACCAGGGCGCGCTGTGGCAGGGCCTGCGCGGCGGCAACCTGCACACCACGGCCACCGACCACTGCACCTTCTGCGCCGAGCAGAAGGCGGCGGGCGCCGATAACTTTACGCGCATCCCGAACGGCTGCGGCGGCGTCGAAGAGCGCATGGCCGTGGTCTGGGACGCGGGCGTGAATGCGGGCATCCTGACGCCCTCCGAATTCGTGCGCGTCACCTCGACCAACGCCGCCCAGATCTTCAACATGTACCCGAGGAAGGGCGTGATCGCGGTCGGGGCCGACGCCGACATCGTCGTCTGGGATCCGCACGGCAGCCGTACGATTTCCAGTCAAACCCAGTTCGCCAAGGGTGGCTTCAACGTCTTCGAAGGCCGCACCGTGCGCGGCATCCCGACCCATACCGTCGCCGCCGGCAAGCTCGTCTTCGAACGCGGCGACCTGCGCGCGGAAGAGGGCGCCGGCCGCCACATCGACCGGCCGGCGTTCACCACGCAGACCGCCTGAATCGAGGACGGAAACGTACACCATACATGTAGAGGGCGGCGAGGCCAGTGGCCTCGCTGCCAGATTCACCGGGCGGATCTTCCGCCCACGCGTTCAACGAACCGTAGCAAGCCGGGTAGCAACCAAACAACGCTGCCTACGTATATCAGCCTGGAGACCAACCATGCCCGACACCCTGCGCATCAACGGCCAACGCCTGTGGAACTCCCTGATGGAGCTCGCCCAGATCGGCGCCACTCCCAAAGGCGGCGTCAAGCGCCTCACCCTGACCGACCTCGATCGCCAGGGTCGCGACCTCGTCGTCGGCTGGGCCCGCGAAGCCGGCATGTCCGTCACGGTCGACAAGATCGGCAACGTCTTCATGCGCCGCCCCGGCCGCGACGACAGCCTGCCGCCGATCGTCACCGGCAGCCATGTCGACACGCAGCCCACCGGCGGCAAGTTCGACGGCAACTACGGCGTGCTGGCCGGCATCGAGGTCGTGCGCACGCTGAACGACCACGGCATCGTTACCGAAGCCCCGGTCGAAGTCGCCTTCTGGACGAACGAGGAAGGTTCGCGCTTCGTGCCGGTGATGATGGGCTCCGGCGTGTTCTGCGGCGCCTTTAGCTTAGAGACCGCCTACGCCGCGAAGGACGTGGACGGCAAGACCGTGCGCGAGGAGCTCGAGCGCATCGGCTACCTGGGCGAGGAGGAGCCCGGCCGCCACCCGATCGGCGCCTATTTCGAAGCCCACATCGAGCAGGGCCCGGTGCTGGAAGACGCCGACAAGGTGATCGGCGTGGTCCCGGCGGTGATGGGCCTGTCCTGGTACGACTGCACGGTCAGTGGCATGGAAGCCCACGCCGGCCCGACGCCGATGGGCCTGCGGCGCGACGCGCTGCAGGTGGCGACCACGATCATGCAGGAGGTCGTGGCAATCGCCAACCGCTACCCGCCTTACGGACGCGGCACCGTCGGCATGGTGCAGGTCTTCCCGAACAGCCGCAACGTGATTCCCGGCCAGGTGAAGTTCAGCATCGACCTGCGCAACGTGAACGACGAGCTGCTCAATACGATGCACGAGGAGATGCTCGCCTTTGTCGCCCGCACGCGCGTCGAGACGGGCCTCGGCATCGAGATCGAACGCGTATCCTACTACCCGCCGTGCCCCTTCCATCCGGATTGCGTGGATGCGGTGCGCGCGGCGACCGCGAAGCTGGGCTATTCGACCATGGACGTGGTCTCGGGCGCCGGCCACGATGCGATCTATACCGCGCGGGTGGCGCCCTCGGGCATGATTTTCGTGCCTTGCAAGGACGGCATCAGCCACAACGAGATCGAGGACGCCCAGCCCGCGCACCTGGAGGCCGGTTGCAATGTGCTGCTGCACGCGATGCTCGCGCGCGCCGGCCAGGTGGAACAGGAGGTGATCGCGCAGGAGGCAGCGGACGCCTAGGGTGAAAGGGGAAGAGGGGCAGGAAGCACGGGCGTGCACTGGGCTCGCGAAAACGCGGCTAGAATGCCCGCATGCCGAGCAAAACTCCTACCTTTCCCGGGCCCCTGACCGCCCGCGGCGCCGTGCTGGCGGTGCTGTTGTCCGACGAAGACCAGACCGGCGCCGAGCCGCTGCGCGGACGCGTCACGCTGGCGGCCATCGTCCGCACCCTGAAACGCAAGTACAACTGGCCGATCGAAACCAGCAGTTTTCCGTCGAACGGGGCGGATGGCCGCGCCACCTGGGCCACGGTCTACAGCCTGCCGCCGACGGTGGTCGCCCGCGCCCTCAACGCGGGCGGGCGCGACTGGCTCAAGAGCCGGGCCAGTGCGCGGCGTGCACTGCTGGCCGAGGCCGAGTGAGCGCCGCGGCAGGGGCTTCCCGCCGCGCGCGCGACAGCACAGCATCGGCCTCGATGACTCCTAGCTTACGCGACCGCTGACAGGAAGGGCGGGTGTTGCATCCAGTCGCTTTTGCATGAACACCGAGGGAATGTCCACGCCCGACCGGTGCGGATACATCTCCTCCCGAATGGCGACGAAACCGGCGCGCTCATAAAACGGCACCGCATTGAGGGAAGCCGACAGGAACAAGCGCTCGCATCCCGCGGCGCGCGCTGCGGCGTCGAGCGCCTCCATCAACAGCGCTCCGATCCCGCGTCCATGGTCGGCCGGTTCGACGAACACGGCGTCCACCTCGCCACTGACGGCATCGAGCACGGCATAGCCAAGCATCCGGCCCGCTTTCTCGGCGACGATCCCGCCGCCCCGAGCGACCAGTTCCCGCACGCGCTCGGGCAGAGGCGCGGCCAGCCACGCAGCCAGCACGTCCGCGTCGTAGTGGGCTGCGCACGCATACGCGACGGCGCGCGTGCGCAGTGCCCAACAAGGGGTAAGATCTTCCAGGCTGGCCGGTCGAAGTGCGATCATGACGAATCCCGTAGATGAATGCCGCTAACGTTTCCCAATGACAGCGATCAGGGCAACGCTGCTTCAGGCGCGTAAGCTCTCCTGCGTATTACATCACATCGGCCCGCAAGCGATGGAGGAGCGAACATGGACATGGTCTTTTGCCCTGGGTGTGCCGGCGACGCGCAAGCGGATCTGGAAAGCGGGACAGCGGCCTGCCCGGTCTGCGGCGCGCCGCGCGCCGCCTGCGCCGCGCCCGGCGCGCGCCGCAATCCGTTCAGGCTGATCGCGCTGTGCCTGCTGTGGGCCGTCGGCTTCTGGGTGGCCGGCCTGTTCCTGGCCGCCGCGCTGGCGCTGCCGCAGCACGAGGTGCCGGGCGGTCCCTTGCTGCTCGCGGCGATCGGCCTGTCCATCGTGCTGACCGTGCGCGGCAGCCTGCCTGGCACAGCCAAGCCGCTTCTTTAAACGGCGTAGCTGCGCAGGAAATCGAGCAGCACCTGGGCCGCCAGTTCCGCATCGTCCGCCGTCATCGTCTCCAGCGGGTTGTGGCTGATGCCGCCATTGCCGCAGCGCGTGAACAGCATGGCGACCTCGGTGAGCTGCGCCATCTGCATCGCGTCGTGGCCGGCGCCGGAAAGCAGGTCGAAGCGCGGCAGGCCCTGACGCTCGATCGCCGCGCCCAGCGCATCCATCAGGCGCGGCGCGCAGGGCGCCGCTTCCGCTTCGACGATCTTCCACAGCTTTTCCTCGATGCCGCGCCGCGCGCAGATGGCGCTGATGCCGGCCAGGATGTCGTCGACCGCGGCCAGGCGCACCGCGTCGTCGGCAGCGCGGATATCGAGCGAGAGCCGGCAGGCGCCGGGGATCACGTTGACGGAACCGCCCGGCACTTCGAGCTGGCCGACGGTGCCCACCAGCGCCGGCACGCCGGTGCAGCGCCCTTCGACCAGCAGCACGATCTCGGCGGCGGCGGCCGCGGCGTCGCGGCGCATGCCCATCGGCGTGGTGCCGGCGTGGCTGGCCACGCCCGCCAGCTCGACCAGGTAGCGCGAACTGCCGGCGATTGCCGTCACCACACCCAGCGGCAGGCCGCGCTCGAGCAGCACCGGGCCTTGTTCGATGTGGACTTCGACGAAGCCGAGCAGGTCTTCACGCTTGCGCGCAATGGCGGAAATCGCGCCCGGAATCGCAGACAGTTCGTGGCCGGCGGCCACGATCGCCTCGCGCAGCGTGATGCCGTCCGCATCGACGGCATCGAGCAGCGCCGCGTCGAAGCGCCCGGTGATGGCGCTGCTGCCGAGGAAGGTGCTCCTGAAGCGCACGCCTTCCTCTTCGGCGAAGCCGACCACGTCGAGGTGAAAGGGCAGGCGCTCGCCGCGCGCGTGCAGGTGGGCTGCGATGGCGATCGGCAGCAGGATGCCGAGGCGCCCGTCGTACTTGCCGCCGTTGCGCACGGTGTCGTAGTGTGAGCCCGTCATCAGGGTCTTCGCCTGCGGGTCGTTCGACGCATAGCGGCCGGCCACGTTGCCGACGGCGTCGATGTGGACAATCATGCCCGCTTGGCGCATCCAGTCGGCGATCTGGGCGGCGGTGCGGCGGTGCGCCGGCGTCAGGTAGGCACAGGTGAGGCCATTCTCATCGTCGCTCCAGGTGCCGATGGTTTCGCACCAGTCCATCACCTGCGCGCCCAGCGCCGGCTCGGTGCCGAGCAGGGCGTTGAGGCGGATCTCGGCGATGCGGTGCACCTGGCGCAGGGCTTCGGCGAATTCGTCGGCGCGTGTATTTTTCAGGCGCCGCGCGAAGGTCTCGATGATGGCGCCGCGCGTGAGGCCGCGCCCGGTCGGGCCTTTCACGGCCAGGATGAAGGGAAAGCCGAACTTGTCGTTGTAGACGGCATTCAGTTCCTGCAGGCGCGCGTATTCCTCCGGGCTGCACAGGTTCAGGCCGGAGGCCTTTTGTTCGCTCGTCGATTCCTCGGTGAGTTCGCCGGCGATCGCCGCCTTGCCCGCCAGTTCGGGGTGAGCGCGCAGCAGGGAAAGCTGCTCGTCCTCGGCGGCGCTGTCGACTACCTCGCGCAACGCCAGCTTGAGTGCGGCCGGCGTCGCGAAGGGACGGCGCGGCGCGGCGCGCTCGGCGATCCAGGGCGAGTGCTCGTAGATGCCGGTCAGGGCCGCGGCAAAGGCAGCGTCGTCGAGCGTGTTGAGGCTGAAAAGCGTGGTCATGGTCGGCCTTTTGTCATCAAGCGTTCGATGATAAATCTTGCGTGCGGTTCGCTCATAAGCCACCGCATATACCCGTTACTTCTGCACCAGCGCCCGCGCCGCCTGGCTCACCTGGTCGCGCAGCCACTTGTGTTCCGGCGACTGGTGCACGCGCTGGTGCCACAACTGGTAGAAGCGCATCGGCGGGAACTTCAGGGGCATGGTGAAGGTCTTGAGCGGCAGCGTCTTCTCGTACGAGCGCATGAACTGGCGGCCCGTCGTCAGCACCAGGTCGGTCTGGGTCAGCATGTAGGGGATCAGCCCGAAATAGGGCGACTCGACCGCGATCTTGCGCTGCATGCCCTGGCGCGCGAGGAAGGAATCGATCACGCCGTGGTAGCCGGGCAGGGTCTGCGAAGGCGCCACGTGCGGCAGGCTGAGGTAGTCTTCGATCGTCATCGCATCGATCTCCGTCCTACGCGCATACGGGCTGTCGGCGCGCATGGTGCAGACGATCGGGTCTTCGAACAGTTTCGAAATGTGCAGGTGCGCGGGCGGCTCGTCCCAGTTGGCGATGACGAGATCCATTTCGCCGTCGGACAGCATGCGCAGGTAGTCGGCGCCGGCGCCCATGCCGTGGATCGCGACCCGGCTGTTGGGCGCGCCGCGGCGCACGGCGGCCACGACGTTGGGCAGGAACTGGGTGTCGAGGTAGTCGGGCGCGGCGATGTGGAAGGTGCGCGCCGCTTCCTCGGGCACGAAGGCGGACTTCTTGACGAACAGGCTCTCGGTCTCGTCGAGGATGCGCTTGGCGGGCTTGAGCAGGCTCTCGCCGTGCTGGGTCGGCACCATGCCGCGCGCGCCGCGCACCAGCAGCGGATCGCCCGTCAGCTCGCGCAGTTTGCGCAGCGAGGCCGAGATCGAGGGCTGCGGCTGGTTCAGTTTCAAGGCCACCCGCGAGACGTTCTTCTCCACCAGCAGCAGGTAGAGGATGCGGATCAGGTGGATGTCCAGGTGCTGGGGCAGGGCGGCCATGGCGTGTTGTATATGGAATCGGGTATGTCGAATATACGCCTAATTTCATGTTGTACAAAATGAAATCGGTTTATCTTCGGTGGAAGATCCTTACAAGGAATATGCATGGACGTGTTCGCCTCCTACGGCCTCGAATGGCTCAACCTGCTCGTACGCTGGCTGCACATCATCACGGGCATCGCCTGGATCGGCGCCTCCTTCTATTTCGTCTGGCTCGACAACACGATCAAGCCGCCCGCGCCGGGTTCCGACCTGGCGAACAAGGGTGTGGCCGGCGAGCTCTGGGCCGTGCACGGCGGCGGCTTCTACAATCCGCAGAAATACCTGGTCGCGCCGGCCCAGCTGCCCAAAGAACTGCACTGGTTCAAATGGGAGGCGTATTCGACCTGGCTGTCGGGCTTCGCGCTGCTGTTCATCGTCTACTACCTGAACGCGCAGGCGATGATGGTCGACCGCAGCGTGGCCGACCTCTCCAGCCTGCAGGCGGTCGGCATTGGCCTCGGCAGCCTGGTGGTCGGCTGGCTGGTCTACGACCTGCTGTGCAAGTCTCCCCTCGGCCGCCACGACCTCGCTTTCGGGCTGGTGATCTTCGCCTTCCTGGTCGCCAGCAGCTATGTGCTCACCCACCTGCTCAGCGGGCGCGCGGCCTACCTGCACATCGGCGCGATGATCGGCACCATCATGGTGGCGAACGTCGCCCACGTGATCATCCCCGGCCAGCGCCGCATGGTGAACGCGATGATGGCCGGTGAAAAGCCCGATCCCGTCTACGGCATCCGCGCCAAGCAGCGCTCGGTGCACAACAACTACTTCACGCTGCCGGTGCTGTTCCTCATGATCAGCAACCACTACGCGATGACCTACCGCCACGCGCATGCCTGGGCGGTGCTGGCCGTGATCATGGCGGCCGGTGTGCTCATCCGCCACTTCTTCAACCTGCGCCACAAGGGCCGCATCGAGTGGAAGTATCCGGCGGCCGGCGTCGCGCTGCTGGCGCTTCTGGCAGTGCTGATCGCGCCGCGGGCGCCGCTGGCGCAAGCGCCGGGCGTCGACACCGCCGCCCAGTTCACGCAGGTGAAAACCATCGTCGACCAGCGCTGCGTCAGCTGCCATGCCGCCAAACCCACCCAGCCCGGCTTTGCCGCCGCGCCGGCCGGCGTGATGCTCGATACGCCCGAACGCGTCGCCCAGCACGCAGCCCAGATCTACCAGCAGACGGTGCAGCTGAAGGCGATGCCGCTGGCGAACCTGACCCAGATGACCGATGCCGAACGGGCGCAGGTCGGCGCCTGGTTCGAAGCCGGCGCAAAAACAGACAAATAGGCGGACACGCATATGGACACCCAACAGCAGCAGCTGCTCGACTGGATCGACGCCCACTTCGACGAAGAAGTCGCCTTCCTGCAGTCGGTCGTGCGCATTCCCACCGACACCCCGCCCGGCAACAACGCGCCCCATGCGGAAGCGGTCGCGGACATGGTGTCGCGGTTCGGCTGGCAGGCCGAGCGCCACGCGGTGCCGGCCGAGGCCGTGCGCGACTACGGCATGGAGAGCATCACCAACCTGATCGTGCGCCGACCCTATGCTGCGGGCGGCCCGACGGTCGCCCTGAACGCCCATGGCGACGTGGTGCCGCCCGGCGAAGGCTGGACGCATCCGCCCTACGGCGCCGAGGTGGAAGACGGCTACCTGTACGGGCGCGCGGCGGCCGTGTCGAAGAGCGACTTCGCCACCTATATCTTCGCCGTGCGCGCGCTCGAGGCGCTCGGTGCGCCGCTGAAGGGCGGGGTCGAACTGCACTTCACCTACGACGAGGAATTCGGCGGCCTGCTCGGCCCCGGCTGGCTGCTGGAACAGAAGCTGAGCGCGCCCGACCTGGTGATCGCGGCCGGCTTCAGCTACCAGGTCGTCACCGCCCACAACGCGTGTTTGCAGCTGGAAGTGACGGTGCATGGCAAGGCCGGCCACGGGGCCATGCCCGAGACCGCGCACGATGCGCTGCAGGCCGCCACGCGTATCCTGAACGCGATCTACGGCCAGCTGCCGGAACTCAAGAAGATCAAGTCGGGCGTGCCCGGCATCGATTCGCCGACCATGCTGGTCGGGCGCATCGATGGCGGCACCAACACGAATGTCGTGCCGGGCAAGGTGGTGCTCAAGATGGATCGGCGCATGATTCCCGAGGAAGACCCGGCGGCGGTGGAAGCGGGCGTGCGCGCGCTGATCGAGGATGCGGTGGCGGGACTGCCCGGCATCCGCGTCGAGATCCGCAGGCTGCTGCTGTCGCAGGCGCTGCGCCCGCTGCCGGGATCGGAGCGGCTGGTGCAGAGCCTGCAGCGCCATGCGCAGACGGTGCTGGGCGAGCAAATTCCGGCCGTCGGCACGCCGCTGTATGCGGATGCGCGCCTGTACGGCGAGCGCGGCATCCCGGCCGTGATGTACGGCGCCGGGCCGCGCACGGTGCCCGAATCGAATGCGAAGAAGGCGGACGAGAAGCTGGCGCTGGAAGATTTGCGCAAGGCGACCAAGGTGGTGGCATTGACGCTGCTGGATCTGCTGTCGGTGTAGATACTGTCGAGACCCGTAGGGTGGGCGGCGTCCAACGCACCGTGAGGGCCTACACCAGGGTATAGCCGCCCACCCTACATCCTGTCGAAATCGTTACGGCTGACCGACTCCATTTGCCTTGCCCAGCGATTCCGTCATCCGCACCAGCTTGACGAATTCGGCGCGGTAGCCGTCAAGGTCACTGCCGCGCGCGCCGTTGGCCAGCTCGGCGATGTCGGCATAGCTGTAGTCGGCCACCTGCGGCTCGCCGCGCAGGCGCTGGCCGAAGGCGGCGACGGCGACGGCGAAGCGCTGGTCGGCCGGCGCCGAAGCGAGCGCTTTGCGCGCCGTGCCTGCACGCACAGGCTGTTCGGCCAGGCGGCTGCTCGATTCGCCCGGCAGCTTGTAGCGCACCCGCACGAAGCACAGCTCGTCGCCCTTGGCCTTCGCGCTCGCAGCAGCCTTCTTGCCGGCGCCGTAGCGCAGCGGATCGACCAGCGCGCCGGCCGCCGCGGCCCGCGTGATCTCGTAGATCGCCGTCACCGTGTGGCCCGCGCCCATGTCGCCGGCGTCGACCTTGTCGTCCTTGAAATCCTGGCGCGCCAGCATGCGCGTTTCGTAACCGATCAGGCGGTAGGCGGCCACCTGCGCCGGATTGAATTCGACCTGCATCTTGACGTCGTTCGCGATCGGGAACATGGTCGAGCCGAGTTCCTCGCCCAGCGCCTTGCGCGCTTCGAGCAGCGAGTCGATGTAGGCCGCATTGCCGTTGCCCGACTGCGTCAGGCGCTGCATCAGCGCGTCGTTCAGGTTGCCGGCGCCGACGCCGAGAATCGAGAGATACACGCCGCTCTTGCGCTTCTCGGCCACGAATTTCTCGAGTTCGCGCGGGTCGCGGATGCCGACGTTGAAGTCGCCGTCGGTGGCGAGGATGACGCGGTTGACGGCGCCCTTGTCGAAGTGGCGCTCGGCCATCGCATAGGCGCGCTGCAGGCCCTCGCTGCCGGCTGTGGCGCCGCCCGCGCCGAGGGCGTCGATGGCGTCGAGGATCTTGCGCTTGTCCTGGCCCGTGGTCGGCTCGAGCGCGACCGCGGTGCCGCTGGCATAGGTGACGATCGCGACCCGGTCTTGCGGCCGAAAGCCGTCGGCGAACAGGCGGAAGGATTGCTTGAGCAGCGGCAGGCGATCCTGCGGCCCCATCGAGCCGGAGACGTCGACCAGCAGCACCACGTTCATCGGCGGCCGCTCGGCCTTTTCGATGTCGAAGCCGCGCACGGCGATGTGCAGCAGCTGGTTCCCGGCTTTCCACGGGCTCGGCATCACCTCGGTCGTCACCGCGAAGGGCTGGGTGCGGCTGGCCGGGCGCGCATAGGTGTAGGGGAAGTAGTTGACCATCTCTTCGACGCGCACCGCCGCCGCGGGCGGCAGGCGGCCGGCGTTGAGCTGGCGCCGCACGAAAGCGTAGGACGCGGTGTCGACGTCGCTGCTGAAGGTGGAGACGGGCTGCTCCTCGACCAGGATCGCCTTGTTCGCCTGCGCCTCGGGGAATGTATCGGCGCCGGGCGGCTGGAAGACCCAGGGGCCCGGATAGACGGAAAGCGGCGCCCGCGCGTACCCGTGCGGCGCGCTGACCGAAGAGCCGGTCACTTCCACCCGCTGCGACATCCTGGACGCGACCGGCGGCGCCGGCGGGGCGGGTGCGGCGGCGGGCGCCTGCGCCACCGATTCTGCTTTGTAGTCCGGCGTGCTGCAGGCGGCGAGGACGAGGGAAGCGGCAGCCAGGGCAGGCAGCGCGGCGCGGGACGGTCTCATGGTCGAACCCTTGTGAAGTTATTATTCCCACAAGATGCGCCGGCGGCTGCGGCGATGCAATCGCTCTTACAAGTTGTAATTATTTTCGCGGTACGACCGCGAACTGCGGGCCCTCGCCATAGTCCGGTTTCACGCTGCGCCGCATGAAGACTTCCCAGGCCTTGCGTCCACGTTCGCCGCCGGCGTCGACGGCGTAGGCCAGGGCCGGCTGCATGTTCGAGGGGAAGCCGGTGACGGCGGCCGCATACCCGCCCATGTCGCCCGGACTCTGCTTGAGCGCCGACGCCAGCTCGCCGCCGGTGCAGGGCAAGGCCGCCCGCTCCGGCCCGACCGTGGCGGCATAGGCTTCGCCGATCGTCGCGAAATAGGGTGCGCTCGCGCTCGCGCGCACGGTATAGGTGTAGTTGGCGCCCACCAGCCAGCAGGCGCCGTCGCCCACCATCCGCTCGACCGGAAAGCGCAGCTTCCATTTCAGGAGCGGCTCGGCATCCTTGAAACCCAGCTCCGCCACGTGGCCCACGGCGGCCGTGAAGAAATCGTCCTGCCAGGGCGCGAGCGCCGTCCTGTCCTTGTAAAGCACGGCATAGCCGTCGACGACCGCGCCCAGCTTGTTGGCCGACGGGTTGTGGCTGTAAGTCGTGTTGTACCAGTCCAGGTTGCTGTCCAGGATGGCGTTGAAGTGGCGCTTGAGCGGGTGGCCGTCGGGCGTGATGTAGGCGGCCTGGCCCAGCGTGCGCAGGCTCCAGGCCTGGCCGCGCACCTGGTCGGTCGCCAGCAGGCCCTGGATGTTCCTGCGGTAGCCGGGATTCGAGGAGAACACGTTGAACATGCTCCAGAACTGCAGCTCTTCCAGGTAGTAGTGGTCGCCCGTGACGAGATAGGGCAGGTAGGCGAAGCCCGGCTGGTGCGAGGTGTCGGGATTGTTGGGCGACTTGCACTGCTCGCGTGGGCAGGGCGGAAAGGCTTCCTGCTTGCCGGTCTTCGGATTGCGGGTGTCGGTGTTGCGTCCGAGGATGGTCATGTACGGGTAGTCGAGCAGGCTGACCGGCAGGCCGGTGCGCTTGTCGCGGTAGTGCGTCGGCCAGCTGCCGGCGAGATCGGCGGTGCCGAGCGTGACGAGCTTGGCGCGCGCGTCCATGCTGAGCAGGTAGGCGGCGGCCCAGCCGGGCAGCAGGCCGATGTCGGCGCGGCCGCCGGGCCCCGGCATGTGCGGCGCCGCCAGGCCCACGCCCATCGGCTCGGTCTTGGCGCCGTTCCAGCTCGAGGCCAGCGCGGCCAGCGCGCGCTCGTGCATGACGACGCCGCGGTCGTAGTTCGGCAGCGCGCGCGAAGCGATCAGGTAGGCGCTGTCGTGGCGCAGGTGCAGGGCCGGGGCTTCGCCCGTCCAGGCCAGGGTGCGCCAGCGCGCGTGGTGGTAATGGGTCAGGCCGCGCTTCTCGAACACGCGCTTGCCGCCCGCCGTGATCGTCACGTCGTAGGTGATGTTGCGCGGGTCGGGCTCGTAGGCCCAGTCGTTCTCGACGACGACATCGACCCGCGCCTGCTTCGCCGCGCCATACCAGCGGATCGCAAAGCGCGCCGCCAGGTGCGGATGTTCCTCGCCCTTGGCGTCGACCAGGGGGCCGGCCACCTGCAGTTCGGTCACGACGGGGCCGTGCAGCCAGACCTGCGGGCTCTGCGCCTTCAGCAGGGACGCGCTCGACGCGGTATAGCGTGCACCGTCGACGACGATGGCGACCACCGTGTCGGCGCCCACGCCGGGTTTTGGTGCGCCCGCAGCGGCGGCCTGCTTCGTGTTTTTCGCCAGGGCCAGGCCGAGCGCCTTGCCGGCGCCCAGTTTCGGCAGCAGCGCCGAGACGACGGCGTGGCGCACCGAGCCGTCCGGGTGGCTCGCCTTGACGTCGAGCTGCAGCGGCAGGGGCGTACCGTCGGCCAGCTTGCCGGCCAGTCCCGCGCCGCGCGGCAGGTCGCCGGGGGCAAAGACCTGGCCGAAGGAGAGCGGCACCGCGGTCTGGTCTTCGCTCGCGGTGCTTTCGATGACGACGCCGGTGATGCCGCCGGCGGGGATGGGGGGCGCTTTCGGACGCGCACGCGTTTCCGCTTTGGTCGCCGGCTCTTCCTTGTCGCGGGCTCCATCCCCATGGCGCTCGCTCAGGACGCGGCCGGCATCGAGCTGACCGGTGACGGGCAGGCCGACGAAGCCGGGCGCATCGGCGGCGCCGCGCGGCTGGGCGTGCAGGGCGCCGCAACAGAAGGCGGCGAAGAAGGCGAGAGGGAGGCGCAACGGCAGGCGATAAGGCGTCATGAACATCGTCGGAAGCAAGGTACAAACCGAACAGTAAAACAAAAGGCGCCCCGCGGGGCGCCCGTTTAGGCCAGGCCGGGTGCCGGCCTTACTGCTTGAGCGTGCGCTCGAACAGTTTGAAGATGCGGCGGTACTGGTCGAACCAGCTCTCCGGCTGGGTGTAAGCGTGGCGCTCCAGCGGGTAGCTGGCCAGTTCCCAGTTGTCCTTCTTCAGCTCGATCAGGCGCTGGGCCATGCGCACCGAGTCCTGGTAGAACACGTTGTCGTCGACCATGCCGTGGGCAATCAGCAGGTTCCCCTGCAGCTTGTCGGCGTACTCGATCGGCGACGAAATCTTATAGGCCTGCGGATCGACGTCCGGCGTGTTCAGGATGTTGGCCGTGTACTCGTGGTTGTAGCTCGTCCAGTCGGTGACCGGGCGCAGGGCCGCGCCCGACTTGAACATCTCCGGTGCGCGCATCAGGGCCATGAAGGTCATGAAGCCGCCGTAGCTGCCGCCGTAGATGCCGACATTGGCCGCGTCGCCCTGGTGGTTCGCCACCATGTACTTCACGCCGTCCTGGTAGTCCACCAGTTCCGGGTGGCCCATCTGGCGGTAGATCGCCGTGCGCCAGTTGCGGCCATAGCCCTGCGAGGCGCGGTAGTCCATGTCGAGCACGACATAACCCTTCTCGACCAGGAGGTTGTGGAACATCTGCTCGCGGAAGTAGACCGGGAAGCGTTTATGGGTGTTCTGCAGGTAGCCGGCGCCGTGGACGAACATCACGATCGGGTATTTTTTACCCGGCACCATGTTGGCCGGGCGGTACAGCTTCGACCACACCGGGTCGCCGCCGTCGCTCGAAGGCACGGCCACGAATTCGGGCTGGATCCAGGTACGCGCCTTGTACTCGGGCGTGCGGGTATCGGTCAGCTTGACGGCCGCGCCGCCGCTGGCGGGCACGGTGGCCAGCTGGGCCGGCGTGTAGCTCGACGAATAGTGCACCAGCAGCTTGCGGCTGTCCGGCGACAGCGTGAAGCGCTCGACGCCTTCCAGGTTCGTCACTTCGCGCGTGGCGCCATCCTTCGCATCCACCGCGCAGACCTCGTAGGTGCCCGGGTTCTTGCGGTTGCAGAGCATGTAGGCGGTGCCGCCGTCGACGCTCCAGCGCACGTCGCCGGCTTCCCACTTGCCGCTCGTGAGGGCGCGCGGGCGCGCGTTCGCCGCCTGCGTGTACAGGTGGGCGTAGCCGCTTTCTTCCGACACGTACCACAGGGTCTGGTTGTCCGGCAGCCAGCCGAAGTCGCTGTTGTCGTAGTTGACCCAGGCTTCGTCCGAGAGGCGGTGCTGCGGCACCAGCTTGGCCGCGCTCAGGTCGAGGGTGGCGATCCAGCGATCCTTGTTGTCGACGGCGCGCAGCATGACGGCGGCGCGCTTGCCGTCCAGGCTCCAGCGTACGGCGTCGGCGCGGTCGGCGATGCGCAGCGGGCGGTTACCCTTCAGGGGATCGAGTTTGGCGTCGGCGCGCAGCTTGGCAAGCGGATCGACGGCGATACCGGGCAGGCTGTCGAATGCCAGATCCTGCACCTTGCCGCTTGCGAGCTCGATCAGTTTGAGCTGGTGCGGCACGGGATTGGCGCGGCCGACGCGGGTGCGCTCGTCGTCCATCTCCTCGTAGCCCGATTCGGTGACGTAGCGCGGCATCTTGCCGACGCGGCCCTTCTCGGCGCCCTTGGCGGCGGTGACGACCACCAGCCAGCGGCCGTCGGGCGACAGCGCGCTGCCTTCGATCGTGACCTTCTCGCCCAGGTAGATTTGGGCAGGGGCGCGGGTGGCGTCGGAGCGGCGTTCCTCTTCGGTACGGGTGCGGGCGGCGTCGCGGTCGTCCTTGGCGCGTTTCAATGTCGTCATCAGGCGCAGCTGCATGTCGCGCAGGGCATCCGGCTCCTGCATGGCCGGATCCTTGGCGGCGCGCGGCAGGGCCAGCGGCGCCTGCAGGCGGCTGGCGCGATCCCAGCCGAACCAGTCGTGGCCGACGCGGAACTGCACCGCGCGCTCGTCGCTGGAGTACTGCGGATCCTCGGCTTTCACGCCGCGCGTGATCTGCACCAGCGCGCCGCTCTTCAAGTCGCGCTCGAACAGGTCGCCATTACGCACCATAATGGTGCGTGTATGTGCGCGGTCGTAGACCACGGCCGGACTATCCAGTTTGGCCAGCTCGCTGTCGGCGACTTTCTGCGGCCCCTTCGCGGTCGCGAGGAAGGTATCGCGCAACTGCGAACCGGTGCGCTTCTGCTTGAAATACACGTCCTTGCCGTTCCAGCCCCACCATGCCGCTTCGACCGGATTGCCGATCCAGTCGGGATGGGACATGGCCTGGTCGAGCGTGATGGGCGTGGGGGCGGCCGCAGCCGGGAGCGCGAGCAGCGCACAAAGCGGCGCGGCAAGGAAAGTCAGTGCAGGAAGTCGCATCGTGGAGTCTGGTGAGTGGAAAAAATAGCTTTCTGGCTAGAAAAACGCGAATGCATTCTAGCGCAGCCACTCTGCGACAGGTGAGGGTGCCGAACAATTTATCCGGCAAGGGGAACCGGCGTGCGCCCTGTATGTACGGGGCGCCTTGGTCATTGCTGCTTAGTTCGCCTGGCTTGCCGACTTCTGCAGGCGCGGCAGGAACATGGCGATGCGGGCGACGACGGCAAGTACGGCGAGGCCAACTGGGAGCATTTCGAGAACGGTCATGGTGGATCTCCTGGTAAATACTGCGTAGTGTTGCGATGCAGTATAGAGCGGTCCCGTTCATCAACAAACTTTCGGTTCATGATGTTGGCGATTCGTTTGATGAATGGCCTCTTGCTGTGTCCGCATAGTGGATATTTCCGTCACAAATATCCCGGCGGCGAGCCGATCCTGGTGGATGGCGCGCTTCTTGCATCGACTACCACATGACACCAACCGCTCCATCACGCAAGCTGCGCATCGTCGTCGTCACCGACGGCGACACGCACGTTGGCGATACCCAGGCTGGAGACGCGCAGGCCTTCCGTAGCGCCGCGCTGCGCGTCGGCCTGCTCGAGTCGGGCTACGACATCGTCGCCTCGCTGCCGCCGGACATCTACCTGCCCGAGCGCATCGGCCAACTGCAGCCCGACCTGATCATCGTCGACAGCGAATCCGACGCGCGCGACGTGCTCGAACACATCGTGATCGCCACCCGCGAGGCGCGGCGGCCGATCGTGCTCTTCACCGAGGACGACAGCCCGGCGGCGATGGAGGCGGCGGTGGCGGCGGGCGTTTCGGCCTATATCGTGGCGGGGCTGCGCGCCGAGCGCGTGCGGCCCGTTCTCGACGTGGCGCTGGCGCGCTTCCGGCGCGAACAGAAACTGCTGGGCGAACTGGCCGACACGCGCCAGAAGCTGGCCGAGCGCAAGCTGATCGACCGCGCCAAGGGCGTGCTGATGGCGCGCCACCAGCTCCAGGAAGACGAAGCCTACGGCCGCCTGCGCAGCCTGGCGATGAACAAGAACATGCGGCTGGCCGAGATCGCGCAGCGCATTCTCGACGTCGAGGATTTGCTGGGATGATCCCGGCGGAAGGAGGACACATGACAGGGTTTCAGGGCGCCGGATCGGACGGGCCGGAAAAAGAGACACTCCGTATCGGTTTCATGCCGCTGGCCGATTGCGCGCCGCTGGTGATGGCTTCCGTGCTCGGCTTCGACGACAAGTACGGCATCAAGCTGGTGCTGGAAAAGCAGCACTCCTGGTCGGCCATGCGCGACCGCCTGACGAGCGGCGCGCTCGATGCCGCCCAGGTCTTGTATGGCCTGCTGTACGGCCTGCAGATGGGGATCGGCAGCCCGGCGCGCGACATGGCCGTGCTGATGAACCTGAACCAGAACGGCCAGGCGATCGTGCTCGCGCGCGCCATCGCGGCGGCCGGCGTGCGCGACGGCGCGGGCCTGGCCGCCCTGATGCGCGAACAGCCGCGCCGCTACACCTTCGCCCACACCTTCCCGACCGGGAACCACGCGATGTGGCTGTGCTACTGGCTGGCCGCGGCCGGCATCGATCCGCTGGCGCAGACCCGGCTCGTCACCGTGCCCCCTAGCCAGATGGCGGCCAACCTGGAAGCCGGCCACATGGACGGCTTTTGCGCCGGCGAACCCTGGAGCCGGCGCGCCGTGATCGAGGCCAGCGGCGTGCTGGTCGCGCCCAGCAGCCAGGTCTGGCCCCAGCACCCGGGCAAGGCGCTCGGCACCCGCGCCGACTTCGCCGCCCGCCACCCCCACACCTGCCGCGCGCTGGTGGCGGCGCTGCTGGAGACGGCGCGCTGGCTCGACGCCTCGCCCACCAACCGCGAGGCTGCCGCCGAGGTGCTGGCCAGCCCGGCCTACGTCCACGCCGACGTCGGCCTGCTGCGCAGCTGCCTGCTGCCGCGCCGGGGCGACTTTCCCGGCCTGCGCTTCTTCGGCGACGGCGAGGCGACCTTTCCCTGGCTGTCGGACGGGATGTGGTTTTTGACCCAGCAGCGCAGGTGGGGCTTGCTGCGCGAGGAGCCGGCGTATCTTGACGTGGCGCGTTCCGTGAATCGGGTGGCCTTGTACCGCGAGGCGGCGCTGCTGGCTGGGGTGGCTGTGCCGTCGAGCGATATGCGCAGCAGCCGGCTGATGGATGGCCGCGTGTGGGATGGCAGCGATCCGGCCGGGTATGCGGCGTCGTTCGCGATCCACCAGCGCGACGCGGTACGCCTGGAACTGGTGAGCTGACCCGTAGGGTGGGCGGGAGACCCGCCCACCCTACGGGTCAGTGCATAGAACTCCACACCATCACAGTGCGCTGTTTTGCATCGTCAACGCGCATTGTGCACCGCAATAGAGCGCTTTCATTTCAACCCCCACCAGCCACGCCCCGGACGGCTTCTGGCACGCCTCTTGCAATCCTTGACACCAGGATCAACGGCGATCCCTTCACGACACTGAGCCCATCCAACGCTGGATCGGCTCCAACCGGACAACGGCGTCCGCCTCCCTGGTAGCCACCACGGGATGCGGACGCCTTTTTGTTTTCACGACGAGGGACGACATGGCCAGCAAAGCAAGCAGCATCACCTTGACCGACTTCCACACGCCGCAGATGCGTGCCTTCCACCTCACCTGGGTCGCCTTTTTCATCTGCTTCTTCGCCTGGTTCGCCTGCGCGCCGCTGATGCCGGTCATCAAAGGCGAATTTGGGCTCTCGACCGCGCAAATCGCCAACATCAACATCGCCGCCGTCGCCATCACGATCCTGGTGCGCCTCGTCGTCGGCCCCCTGTGCGACCGCTACGGCCCGCGCAAGACCTATACGGGCTTGCTCGCACTGGGCGCGATCCCCGTGCTCGGCGTCGCCTTCGCCCAGAGCTACGAGAGCTTCCTGCTGTTCCGCCTCGGGATCGGCGCGGTCGGCGCCAGCTTCGTCATCACCCAGTACCACACCTCCGTGATGTTCGCGCCGAAAGTCGTCGGCACCGCGAACGCCGCGGCCGCCGGCTGGGGCAATGCCGGAGGCGGCGCGGCGCAGGCGCTCATGCCGCTCTTGCTGGCGGCGCTGCTGATGGCGGGCGTGTCCGACACCCTGGGCTGGCGCGTGGCCCTGATCGTGCCGGGCGTGGCGATGCTGGTCATGGCGGCCGTCTACTGGCGCTATACCCAGGACTGCCCGGCCGGTAACTTCAGCGACCTGCGCGCAGCCGGCGTACCTGTCGAGAGCGGCGGCAAGGGCGGCTGGGCCAGCTTCAAGGCCGCCTGCCGCAACCACCGCGCCTGGCTGTTGTTCGTCACCTACGGCGCCTGCTTCGGCATCGAGATCTTCATCCACAACATCGCCGCCGTGTATTACGTCGAGCAGTACGGCCTCTCGCTCGGCGCGGCCGGCCTGGCGGCGGGCAGCTTTGGCCTGCTGGCGCTGTTCGCCCGCGCCCTGGGCGGCTGGCTGTCGGATCGCAGCGCAAGCCGGGGCGATTTGAACAGCCGCGTCACCGTCCTGTTCGTGCTGATGGTGGGCGAGGGCCTCGGCCTGCTCCTGTTCGCCAACGCCGACGGCGTCGCCTTTGCGCTGCTCGCCATGCTCTGCTTCGGCCTGTTCACCCACATGGCCTGCGGCGCGACCTACGCGCTGGTGCCTTTCGTGGCGCCGCAGGCGCTGGGCGGCGTGGCGGGCATCGTCGGCGCCGGCGGCAATGTCGGCGCGGTGCTGGCCGGCTTCCTCATGAAGGGCACGGGCGACCTGCGCCAGACCCTGATGATTCTCGGCGGCCTGGTCGTCGTATCCAGCCTGTGCGCGCTCGGCGCCCGGTTCGGCAGCACAGCAAGCAGCGCCGCAGCCGCGCGCGCATAAGGAGAACAGCATGAACATCATCGTCATCGGCCACGGCATGGTGGGCCACAAGTTTGTCGAATCGCTGGCCGCTGCGGCGCCCAACATGCACATCACCGTGCTCGGCGAGGAGCCGCGCCCGGCCTACGACCGCGTGCACCTGTCCGCATTCTTCGCCGGGAAGACGGCCGAGGAGTTGTCGCTGGTCGCGCCAGGCTTTTTCGAGCGCGCGAACCTCGACCTGCGCCTGAACGCGAAGGTCGTCGCCATCGACCGCGCCGAACGCACGGTCACGCTGGCCGGCGGCGAGGTGCTCGCCTACGACAGGCTGGTGCTGGCCACCGGTTCCGCTCCCTTCGTGCCGCCGGTGCCGGGGCGCGAACGCGCCGGCTGCTTCGTCTACCGCACGATCGAGGATCTGGAAGCGATGCGCGCCTGGGGCGAGCATGCCCGCAGCGGCGTCGTGGTCGGCGGCGGCCTGCTGGGGCTGGAATGCGGCAAGGCGCTGCGCGACCTCGGCCTGCACGCCCATGTCGTCGAATTCGCGCCGCGCCTGATGGCGGTGCAGGTCGACGAACCCGGCGCGCGTGTGCTGCGCGGACGTATCGAGGAACTTGGGGTCACGGTACACACCGGGAAGAACACGCTGGAGATCGTCGACGGCGAGGACGCTACCCACCGCATGCGCTTCGCCGACGGCAGCGTCCTCGACACCGACATGATCGTGTTCTCAGCCGGCATCCGTCCGCGCGACGAACTGGCGCGTGCCTGCGGCCTGGCGCTGGGCCCGCGCGGCGGCGTCGCCATCGACGACGACTGCCTCAGTTCCGACCCGCACATCTACGCCGTCGGCGAATGCGCGGCCTGGCGCGGCCAGCTCTTCGGGCTGGTGGCGCCGGGCTACGACATGGCGCGTACCGCGGCCCGCCACGTCCTGGGCGCGCCGGGCGGCTTCGCGGGCGCCGATCTCAGCACCAAGCTGAAACTGATGGGCGTGGATGTCGCCAGCATCGGCGACGCCCATGGCACGAGCGCCGGCAGCCGCAGCGTGCAATACCTGGACGAGCGGCGCCAGACCTATAAAAAGCTGGTCGTCAGCGCCTGCGGCAAGCGTTTATTGGGCGCGGTGCTGGTGGGCGACGCGGCGGAATACGGCACGCTGCTGCAGATGGCGCTGAACGGCATCGACCTGCCCGACGCGCCGGAAAGCCTGATTTTGCCGCAATCGAGCGCTTCGCCGAAGCAGGGCGTCGGCATCCATGCGCTGCCGGATGCGGCCCAGATCTGCTCCTGCAACGACGTCTCGAAAGGGGCACTCTGCGCGGCGGTGCGGGACGGCGCCGCCAGCATCGGCGCCCTGAAAAAATGCACCGGCGCCGGCACCGCCTGCGGCGGCTGCGTGCCGCTGGTGACCCAGGTGCTGAACGCCGAGCTGGCGCAGCAGGGCGTGGCCGTCAGCCGCGCGCTGTGCGAGCACTTCGACCACTCGCGCCAGGAGCTGCATCACCTGGTGCGCGTCGGGCGCATCAAGAGCTTCGGCGAACTGCTGGCGAAACACGGCGAGGGCCTCGGCTGTGACATCTGCAAGCCGGTCGCCGCGAATATCCTGGCCTCGACCTGGAACGATTTCGTATTAAAACCCGAGCATGCGAGCCTGCAGGATTCGAACGACTACTTCCTCGGGAATATCCAGAAGGACGGCACCTACTCGGTGGTGCCGCGCATGCCGGGCGGCGAGGTCACGGCTGACGGCCTGATCGCGGTCGGCCAGATCGCCAAGAAGTACGGGCTGTACACCAAGATCACGGGCGGCCAGCGGGTCGACCTGTTCGGCGCGCGCGTCGATCAGCTGCCACCGATCTGGGAAGAGCTGATCGCGGCCGGCTTCGAATCCGGCCACGCCTACGGCAAGTCGCTGCGCACGGTGAAATCCTGCGTCGGCTCGACCTGGTGCCGTTACGGCGTGGGCGACAGCGCCGGCTTCGCCATCGCGCTGGAGAACCGCTACAAGGGCTTGCGCACGCCGCACAAGGTGAAGTTCGGCGTCTCGGGCTGCACGCGCGAATGCGCGGAAGCGCAGGGCAAGGACGTCGGCCTGATCGCTACCGACAAGGGCTGGAACCTGTACGTGTGCGGCAACGGCGGCATGAAGCCGCGCCACGCCGAGCTGATCGCATCCAACCTGGACGAAGCGGCCGTGGTGAAGCTGGTCGACCGCTTCCTGATGTTCTACGTGCGCACGGCCGACCGCCTGCAGCGCACCAGCACCTGGCGCGAGCACCTGGAAGGCGGGCTCGATTACCTCAAGCAGGTCGTGGTCGACGACAAGCTCGGCATCGGCGCCGAGCTGGAAGCCGACATGCAGCTCGTTGTCGACAGCTATGCCTGCGAATGGAAGAACGCCGTCGAAAACCCGGAGGTGCGCAAGCGCTTTCGCCATTTCGTCAACAGCGCCGCGCAGGACGACAACGTCGTCTTCATGCCCGAGCGCGGACAGGTGCGGCCGGCCACGGTCGAGGAACGCCGCCGCACGATTCCGATCGCAATCAGCCATTGAGGAGAAAGCCATGCACCGAGATATCCAACTCCATCACTGGAGCGCCGTCTGCGCCGTCGACGAGATCGTGCCCGACACCGGCGTGTGCGCACTGCTGAACGGGCGCCAGGTGGCCGTGTTCCGGGTTGGCCCCGACCGCCTGTTCGCGATCGATAACTACGACCCGAACGCCAACGCCGCCGTGCTCTCGCGCGGCCTGGTCGGCAGCCTGGGCGAGCGCATCGTCGTGGCCTCGCCCATCTACAAGCACCATTTCGATCTGCAGACGGGCGAATGCCTGGAGGCGCCCGCGCATTCGGTGAGCAGCTTTCCGGTGCGGGTCGAAGACGGCACGGTCTGGGTCGCGGCATGAAGCCAAGGCTCGTCGTGGTCGGCAACGGCATGGCCGGCATGCGCACGGTCGAGGAGCTGCTCAAACTCGCTCCGGATCTGTACGACATCACCGTGTTCGGCGCCGAGCCGCACGGGAACTACAACCGTGTGCTCCTGTCGCCGCTGCTGGCGGGCGACAAGGGGGTCGACGAGATCATGCTGCATCCGCGCGCCTGGTACGACGAGCACGGCATCGCCCTGCATACGGGCGACCCGGTCGTGCGCATCGACCGCATACGCCGGATGGTCATTGCGCAATCGGGGAGGGAGGCCCATTACGAGCGCCTGCTGCTGGCCACCGGTTCCACGCCCTTCATGCTGCCGGTGCCGGGCGCGACGCTGCCCGGCGTGGTCGGCTTTCGCGACCTGCACGACGTCGACACCATGCTGGCCGCCGCGCGCCGTGGGGGACGCGCGGTCGTCATCGGCGGGGGCCTGCTCGGACTGGAAGCGGCGCATGCCTTGACACGGCGCGGGATGGCCGTGACGGTCGTACATGTGGCGGCGAGCCTGATGAACCAGCAGCTCGACGGCGAAGCCGGACTCCTGCTGAAGGAATCGCTCGAACGCGCCGGCCTGCGCATCCTGCTCGGCGCCGAGACCAGTGCCATCGCAGGCGAGGGGAGGGTCGAGGAAGTGCGCTTCGCCGACGGCAGCGCACTGCCGGCCGACCTGGTCGTGATGGCGGCCGGCGTGCGCCCCAACGTGGCGCTGGCACGAGAAGCCGGCTTGCATGTCGAGCGCGCGGTCGTCGTCGACGACACCCTGCAGACCTACGACCCGCGCATCTACGCGGTGGGCGAATGCGTGCAGCACCGGCGCGCCACCTTCGGCCTGGTGGCGCCGGGCTGGGAGCAGGCCCGGGTCTGCGCTGCCCACCTGGCCGGCGCCGGCCACCGCCGCTACGTGCAGGCGGCGCTCGCCACGCGCCTGAAGGTGACCGGCATCGATTTGTTTTCGGCCGGGGACATCGCCGGCGGGCCCGGGAGCGAGGAGCTGGTGCTGCGCGACCGCTTCAACGGCGTCTATAAACGCCTCGTGCTCGAAGGATCGCGCGTCACCGGCGCCGTCCTGATGGGCGACTGCAAGGACGGCCCCTGGTATTTCGACCTGATCCAGCGCGGCACCGACATCTCCCCCTATCGCGACCGCCTGCTGTTCGGCCAGGCGCTGTGCGCCACCACCTGAGGAAGCACCACCATGGACATGTCCCTTCCCGCGCAGACCGTGCGCACCACCTGTCCATACTGCGGCGTCGGCTGCGGCGTCACGGCGACCCTGCGCCCCGGGTCGATCCCGATCATCGCGGGTGATGCGCAGCACGCCGCTAGTGCGGGGCGCCTGTGCGTCAAGGGCGCGGCGCTGGGCGAAACGCTCGATCTCGACGGGCGCCTGCTGCACCCGATGCTGCGCGAGCAGGGCGAATTGCGCCGCGCAGGCTGGGACGACGCCCTGGATCGCGTGGCTGACGGCTTCGCGCGCATCGTCGCCGAGCATGGCCCGGACGCGGTGGCGCTCTACGTCTCCGGCCAGCTGCTGACCGAGGACTACTACGTCGCTAACAAATTCATGAAGGGCTATGTCGGCAGCGCGAACATCGACACCAACTCGCGCCTGTGCATGTCGTCCAGCGTGGCCGGTCACAAGCGCGCCTTCGGCGAAGACCTGGTGCCCGGCTGCTACGAGGACTTCGAACTGGCCGAGATGATCGTGCTGGTCGGCTCGAACACGGCCTGGTGCCATCCGACCCTCTTTCAACGCATCCTGCGCGCGAAGGAGGCGCGGCCGTCCTTGCGCATCGTTGCGATCGACCCGCGCCGCACGGCCACCTGCGAGCTGGCCGACATCCACCTGCCGATCAAGCCCGGCACCGATGTCTGGCTGTTCAACGGCTTGCTCGCTTACCTGGCGCGGCACGGCGCTGCCGACAACGGCTTCGTTGCGGCCCATACCGAGGGGCTGGAGGCGGCGCTGGCGGCCGCCGATGCCGATTGCGCCGACCCGGCCCAGGTCGCCCGCATCTGCCGCGTCGACCCAGGCGCGCTGCTCGCCTTCTACGCGGTCTTCGCGGCCACGGGCAAGGTCGTCACCGCGTATTCGCAGGGCGTGAACCAGTCTTCGAGCGGCACCGACAAGGTCAATGCCATCATCAACTGCCACCTGTTCACGGGCCGCATCGGCCGGCCCGGCATGGGACCGTTCTCGCTGACCGGCCAGCCGAACGCGATGGGCGGGCGCGAAGTCGGGGGACTGGCGAACACGCTGGCCGCCCACATGGAGCTCGACAACCCGGCCCAGCGCGAGGCCGTGCGCAGCTTCTGGGACGCGCCGCGCATCGCCGACCGACCCGGCCTGAAAGCGCTCGACCTGTTCCGCGCGGTGGAGGAGGGCAGCGTCAAGGCGGTGTGGATCATCGCCACCAATCCCCTGGTCAGCCTGCCCGACGCCGAGCAGGTGCGGCGCGCGCTGGATAAGTGCGAGCTGGTGGTGGTGAGCGAGATCGTCGGCCGTACCGACATCACCGAGTACGCCGACGTGCTGCTGCCGGCGCTGGGATGGGGCGAGAAGGATGGGACAGTCACCAATTCCGAGCGCTGCATCTCGCGCCAGCGCGCCTTCCTGCCGGCGCCGGGCGAGGCGCGCGCCGACTGGTGGGCCTTGTGCGAAGTGGCGCGGCGCATGGGTTTCAAAGGTTTCAATTACGACGGCGCGCACGCGATCTTCGACGAGCACGCCCGCCTCTCGGGGTGGCGCAACGGCGAGGCGGGCCGGCGCGTGTTCGATATCGCGGGCCTGGCCGGCATGACGCGCCAGGACTACGACGCGCTGGAGCCGGTGCAGTGGCCGCTGCCGGCCGGCGCCATCGGTGCCACGCCGCGCCTGTTCGGCGACGGCCGCTACGCCCATGCGAACGGCCGCGCGCGTTTCGTTCCCACGCCGCCGCGTGCGCCGCTGCATGCGCCCGACGAGGACTATCCGCTGATCCTGAACACCGGCCGCGTACGCGACCAGTGGCATACGATGACGCGCACCGGAAAGTCGCCGCGCCTGGCGGATCACACGCCCGAACCCTTCGTCGATCTGCATCCGCACGACGCCCTGTTGTGCGGCGTGCGCGAGGGCGAACTGGCGCGCATCGTCAGCCGCTGGGGCGCGATGGTGGCGCGCGTGACGCATGGCGGCGGCATTGCGCGCGGCAGCGTGTTCGTGCCGATCCACTGGAACGGCCAGACGGCATCGGACGCCCGCGTCGGTGCCGTGGTCAATCCAGTGGTCGATCCGGTGTCGGGCGAGCCGGAGTTCAAGCACACGCCGGTGCGTGTGGAGCCCTTCGTGGTGGAGTGGCAGGCATTCGTGCTGTCGCGCGCAGAATTCGAAGTGGAGAAGGTCGCGAACTGGACGCGCGTCCAGGGCGGGGGCTTCGTGCGCTACGAACTCGGTGGACGGGGAGGAGTGCACGCCGATTGGGCGCGCATGTTGCTGGGCGTGGATGCGCAGGCCGACTGGATCGAATACGAGGATGCCGGCGCCGGCGTCTACCGCGCTGCGCATTTCATCGATGGGCGCCTGCAGGCCTGCGTGTTCGTGGCGCGCCGCACGGCGCTGCCGCCGCGCCAGTGGCTGGCCGGCCTCTTTAAACAGGAGACGCTGGCGCCGGGCGAGCGGGCGACCCTGCTGGCCGGACGCGCACCGACGCCAACTTCCGATCCGGGGCCGACCGTCTGCTCCTGCTTCGGGGTAGGGCGCAACACGATCTGCGCAGCGATTCGGGAGCGCCGCCTTGAGACGCCGGCGCAGGTGACGGCCTGCCTGAAGGCGGGCGGCAATTGCGGTTCCTGCCTGCCGGAGATCGGCAAGCTGCTGGCGCTGGGCCGGCATGGCGAAGAAGCGATGCAATAAGGGGAGGGTACTGCAACCCGGGGCGCGGCGGGCGCCGGCGCCCCGGGTAGGGGAGGGAGGTTTGCGTTCCGGTTGCCGCTGGAAGGCGGCGATAGCCGGAGCGCGAGATCCTGCGACTACAACAACTAACTACAACTAACTACGACTGCTTAGCGGTTCGCCAGCCAGCGCAGTTCGGCGGCCAGGTTCGGCGAGTGCTTTTCGGCGTCGGCAGCAAGGGCAAATAGCTCGGCGCGGCCGGCGCGTTCCGATACGACATACGACGCCTGGCTTGCGCGGGCCTTGCGGGCTGCGATCCAGCCGCCCTGGGCGGCGAACAGCTGCTCGGCAAAGTTGCGGATGGCTTCGAAGGCGCCGCGCGAACGGGCGTCCTGTGCCTGGGTGATCGTTGCTGCGTTCATGAGTCGCTCCAAGTAAATACTGTGATGTTGCGGTGCAGTATAAGTACCTTGGATCAATAAATATACTTTCAGTTCGTGATGTCCACGATAAGCCAGCCGTATATGTGTCAGTACGTCAAGACCTGTTCGATTCTTTGTACATTGCATTTCGTCCTACGCGAAGCGCCATCGCATGACCAATGCACAAATCGCTGTGAACGGCTTGGCAACGCACTCCTCCACAGATGTGCCATGTCACGAATACAATAAATCACATTGATTTATTTAATAATAAAAGACTATACTCGACGTCTCCTGTCGATGTTCCTTTTTGTCCGCATGCCGCCTCCTTCTGATTCCCTCCCTCCGCTTACCGATGCTGCAGCGCCGCAACACATGTCGGGTTCGAACCAGAACGGCATGCGCGAATTCAACGAACGCGTGGTGCTGCACGCAATCCGCCTGCACGGCAGCTTGCCGAAAGCCGAGCTGGCGCGCCTCACCAGCCTCAGTACGCAGACGGTGTCGGTCATCATCAACCGCCTGCTCGACGAAGGCTATGTGGTCAAGCGCGATTCCTTGCGTGGGAGGGTGGGGCAGCCGTCGCAGCCGATCGCGCTGAACCCCGAGGGCGCTTTTTCGATCGGCGTGCAGATCGGCCGGCGCAACCTGGACGTGGCGCTGATCGACTTCACCGGCGCACCGCGCTACCGCAAGTCGATCGTGTACCGCGCGGCCTCGCCGGACGCGGTGTTCGGCGAAATCGGCGAGCATCTGGAACGGATCGAAGACCAGCTGGGACAGGAAAAGATGGCCCGCGTGAGCGGCATCGGCCTGGCAGCGCCGCTGGCCTTCGGCGGCTGGCGCGAACTGGTCGGCCTGTCGCCGCAGGACGCCGACGCCTGGACGCGCACCAACATGCGCGAGCGCCTGCAGGGCATGACGCACTTGCCGGTGGCTTTTGCCAAGGACACGGCGGCCGCCTGCGTCGCCGAGCTGGTGGCGGGGCGCGGCCGCCACCTGAAGAATTACCTGTACGTGTTCGTCGACACGCTGCTCGGCGGCGGCCTGGTGATCGGCGGCCAGCCGCATGCGGGCGTCTACGGCAATGCTGGTGCGATCGGTTCGATGGCCCTCGGCGTCGTCGACAGCAGCCGCCCCGGCGGCGTGCAGCAGCTGCTCACTGCCGCCTCGCTGGCGACGCTCGACGACATGCTGGCCGAAGTCGGCCTGGACAGCCTGCCGCCGGGCGACGCGCGCCTGCTGCAGGCGCCCTGGGCGCCGGTCACGCGGCGCTGGCTGGACAACGCCGCCAGCGCGATCGCCTTTTCGATCAACACCTCTTCCTGCCTGCTCGACCTGGACGCCGTGATCGTCGACGGCGCCCTGCAGGCGCCCGTGCTGGACGCGCTGATCGAGGCCGTGCGCGCGGCGCTCGGGCAGTACAGCTGGCAGGGCATCATGCGGCCGGAGATCATTCCGGGTGCGATCGGGCGCGATGCCAAGGTGATCGGCGCGGCCTATCTGCCGCTGCACGCGCATTTCGCGCCGGGACGGGAATCCTTCCTGAAGCCGGGCCGGGGCCAGGGCGGCTAGCCGGTATCGCCTCCGTAGACGGTCGGCCCGTCGGCGTGTGCGCTCGATGCCAGGAAACGTTCGTAGGCGGCATGGCCGAGAGGTTCGCTGTAGTAGTAGCCCTGGCCCACCTGACATCCCGACTGCAGCAGGAAGTTTTCTTCTTCGACGGTCTCGATGCCTTCGGCGACCACGACCAGCGACAGGCTCTTTGCCAGCGTCAGGATCGCATGCAGCAGGGCCTGCTGCCGGGTGCCGGCCGCATCGATCCTGTGGATGAACGAGCGGTCGATCTTGAGCACGTCGATTGGAAAATCGGCCAGGTAGCTCAGGCTCGAGTAACCGGTGCCGAAATCGTCGAGCGCCAGGGACACGCCAAGTTCCTTCAGCTGGTTCAGGTACTTGCCGGCATGATCGACGTTCTGCATCAGCACGGACTCGGTGAGCTCGATCTGCAGCCGTTCCGGGGCGAGGCCGGATGTCGCCAGGCCATTGCGGATGTAGGCGACAAAATCCGGATGACGCAGTTCTTCGGCCGATATGTTGATGGCGATGCTGCCGAATTCTATGCCGGCGTTTGTCCAGGACTGCGCCTGCCGCAGCGTTTCATCGAAGACCCATCTGCCCAGCGGGCCGATCAGGCCCGAGGCTTCGGCGCAGGGAATGAAGCGGGTCGGCGCGACCCATCCCCACACGGGGTGCTGCCACCGCAGCAAGGCCTCGCAGCCAGCGGCCTTGCCGTCGGCAAGTCGGATCTTCGGCTGGTAGAACAGGCTCAGGCTGCCGTCCGTTAAGGAAGCGAGCAAGCCGTCCTCCATGAGCCGGCGCTCCAGGGTGCGCGCATGCAGCTCTTCGGTGAACACGCACCAGCCATTTCTGCCGTTCGCCTTGATGTTCTGCAGCGCGACGTCCGCATGGTGCAGCACGAGTTCGGCCGTGCTGCCATGCTGCGGGTAGACCGCGATGCCGACGCTGCATCCGATCCGCACCTCCTCCCCGCCGATCAGGTAGGGCTTGGCGAGCGCCTGGATGATGCGCGCACTGGCGAGTATCGCATCGTCCGCGCTCGATCCCGGCGCCATCACCACGATGAATTCGTCGCCGCCCTGCCTGCCGACCAGGTCGATCAGCCGGAAACAGGCGCGCAAGCGTTCGGCGACGCTGACCAGCAGCTTGTCGCCGCTGCCGTGTCCCAGGGTGTCGTTGATGAGCTTGAACTTGTCCAGATCCAGGCACAGCACCGGTATCTGTTGGTGATAGGTCAGCGCATGCGAGAAACTTTCGTCCAGGTGCTTGTGAATCGCGAAGCGGTTGGGCAAACCGGTCAGGAAATCGTGCCAGGCAAGGTGGTCGACCCGGGCCTGCATCTCATAGGCCTCGGTCGTATCGTGGAAGACCATGACGACGCCCTGGAGCACCCCGGTATCGCTGACGATGGGTGCGCAGCAGTCTTCGATCCGGATTTCGGTGCCGTCGTGCCGGATCAAGACCGTTCCGGCGGCGATCCGCACGGTGTGCAGCGTGGTGATCACCTGATGCACGGGATGCGTCATCGGCGCCCGGTTGCCGCCCGTCTGCATCGTCATGAACTCGGTGACCGGGCGGCCGATG
This sequence comes from Massilia sp. Leaf139, assembly GCF_001424165.1. Taxonomy (GTDB): domain Bacteria; phylum Pseudomonadota; class Gammaproteobacteria; order Burkholderiales; family Burkholderiaceae_D; genus Telluria. The sequence continues at coordinate 134,268 of NZ_LMOJ01000012.1, read as the reverse complement.
ATCTGGTCGTCGGGAAAGCCCAGCAAGCGGCGCGCGGCCGAATTCAGGAAAGTGATGCCGCCCCGGCTATCCGTGCAGATGACGCCGTCCGCGATCGCCTCCAGCGTCACCGCGGTTTCCTTGTCCGTTTGCTGGCTGAACAGCCGGGCTTGGGCTTGGCGGGCGATGATGGCGAAGATCTGCAACATGACATCGGACGCCGCCATTGCATCATGGAGGTGTCCGGCCGCCCCTGACGGCGCTGAGTCGGAAGGCGACTTCGCCTGCGGGCCGGTCGTCCAGAGCATGACGGGATACGGAGCCAACGACGCGATTGCGCCGGCCAGGGCGGCCTGCTCGCCGGCATCGCTTGCTGCAGTGTCCAGGATGATCAGATCGACAATGTTCTCGGCAATATATGCTTTTGCGATGGCAAGATGTGCGACAAGGATTAGCTGTAAACACGCGCTTGTCGAAGAGCAATTCTTTAGCTGGTTCGAGAACGCAAGAAAACGTGTTTCATCCGCGGTGACGACCAGTACGGCATGTCCATCCACTGCCTTCTCCCTGCGCCCAAGCGCTCTGTAAATACTAGCACTCTGTAACGAACTGCAGGGAAATATTATGCAAGATGATTAATGCCTGCAGATTCCAGGAAATAAATCCTGATGGAATTGGAATTGGAATTGGAATTGGAAGGGCGGGGAAGAGAGGGCCGTGTGTCGGCGGGGCGCCTGGCGGCCGGAAAAAAAATAGCGGATGGAACATCCGCTTTGCTGAAGCTGCCTGGTCGGGGTGAGAGGATTCGAACCTCCGGCCTCTACGTCCCGAACGTAGCGCTCTACCGGGCTAAGCTACACCCCGACTAATTTGAGACGCCAGAGAAGACGTCTCGGGAAGCATTAATATAAATTTGCTCAGTGGTTCCTGTCAACAGCGAAACGGCAGAGCTGCAACAGGCTGTCTTTATAGAGACTGTCGGGCAGGTCGGCGATGGCTTCGCTGGCGCGGCGGGCAGCCGTTTCGGCTTCGCGGCGGGTGTAGTCGAGGGCGCCGCTGGAGGTGACGGCGGCCAGCACGGCGTCGAAATGCTGCTCGTCGCCTTGCTCGATGCAGGTGCGCACCAGTTCGCGCTGGGCCAAGGTGCCGTGTTCCATCAGGTAGATCAGGGGCAGGGTCGGTTTGCCTTCGCGCAGGTCATCGCCGACGTTCTTGCCGATTTCGGCGGCGTCGCCGGCGTAGTCGAGCACATCATCAATCAGCTGGAACGCCGTGCCCAGCGAGCGGCCGTATTCGCCGGCCGCGGCCACTTGCGCGTGGCTGGCGCCGGCGACCAGGGCGCCGAGTTCGGCGGCCGCTTCGAACAGCTTGGCCGTCTTCGAGCGGATCACCGTCAGATAGCTTTCATGGCTGACGTCCGGGTCGTGCATGTTCAGCAGCTGCAGCACTTCGCCTTCGGCGATCACGTTGGTCGCGTCCGACAGGATCTGCATGACGCGCATGTTTTCCAGGCTGACCATCATCTGGAAGGAGCGCGAGTACAGGAAGTCGCCGACCAGCACCGAGGCCGCATTGCCGAACAGGGCGTTGGCGGTCTGGCGGCCGCGCCGCATCGAGGACTCGTCGACGACGTCGTCGTGCAGCAGCGTGGCGGTGTGGATGAATTCGACGACGGCCGCCAGTTCGTGGTGCGCCGTGCCCTTGTAGCCATACGCATTGGCCAGCAACAGCACCAGCACGGGGCGGATGCGCTTGCCGCCGGCGCTGATGATGTACTCGGCGATCTGGTTGACCAGAGGGACTTCCGAATGCAGGCGCTGGCGGATCACCGTATTGACCGCATCCATGTCGGCGGCGATCGATTGGGTGATGGTGTTCTGGGCGTGGGGGGTAGCGGCGGACAAGGCGAACCTGCTGTAGACGTTGAGAATGCGCTGGTATGCGGGAGTGGCGATTATACGACATGCAAGCATGAGGCGTGCCATTTGACCAAGCCTCAGCCGTGCGCCGGGTTTTCCCTACGGCGCGATCGACGTTGCCGGGATGCCACGTCGATCGGAGGCCGACCCCGGCTTTTGACGCAAGAGATTGAACCGTGTATAATTCCCTGTTCCCCGGCACCAGAGAAGCGCAGCGCGGTCAGTGACCAGTCGCCGCCGCAGGGATTTTTATTAAACAATTGATGAGGTTTTCAATCATGTACGCGGTCATAAAAACCGGTGGCAAGCAGTATAAAGTTGTCGCTGGCGAAAAACTTAAAGTAGAACAGATACCGGCAGACATTGGTTCCGAACTCACGATCGATCAGGTCCTCGCCGTTGGCGCGGGCGAAAGCATCAAGTTTGGTGCTCCTCTGGTCGAAGGTGCGACGGTGCTGGTGAAGGTCGTTTCCCATGGTCGCCACGACAAGGTTCGCATTTTCAAAATGCGCCGTCGTAAGCACTACCAGAAGCGTCAGGGCCACCGCCAGAACTTCACCGAAATCCAAGTGGTTTCGATCAACGGCTAATTGCCCCTCTCTTCAAAGTCATCAAGGAGTACTTAAATGGCACACAAAAAAGGCGGCGGCACTACCCGTAACGGCCGCGACTCAGAAAGCAAGCGCCTCGGCGTGAAGGTGTACGGCGGCCAGGCGATCAACGCCGGCGGCATCATCATTCGTCAGCGCGGCACCCCAGTGCGTCCTGGCGTCAACGTTGGCCTGGGCAAGGATCACACCCTGTTCGCGCTGGTCGACGGCACTGTCAAGTTCGTCAAGCAAGGCGTCGGTTCGAAGCAGTACGTGACCGTCGTTGCTAACGCTGCAGTTGCTGAAGAAGCAGTCGCTGCTTAATAAAGCATGCAAGCGCCGCCCGGAGCGGCGCACTTTGTAAGGCGCAAGCCTTCCATCGAAAGGCTCTGCCCCCTGGTAGGGCCTTTTTAGTTTTTTGGCGGTCAAAAATGAAGTTTATCGACGAAGCAAGAATTGAAGTCATTGCGGGCGACGGCGGCAACGGTTGCGCCTCGTTCCTGCGCGAGAAGTTCCGCCCCTTCGGCGGTCCGGACGGCGGCGACGGCGGCAAGGGCGGCTCGATCTGGGCGGTTGCCGACCGAAACATCAACACCCTGGTCGACTTCCGTTATTCGAAAACCCACCATGGCCGCCATGGCGAACCAGGCCGCGGCTCCGACTGCTACGGCAAGGGCGCCGACGATGTTTATCTGCGCATGCCGGTCGGCACGCTGATCATCGATAACGTCAACGGCGAAATCATCGCCGACCTGACCGAACACGGCCAGACCGAACTGCTCGCCAAGGGCGGCGAGGGTGGCTGGGGCAACATCCATTTCAAGACCTCGACCAACCGCGCGCCGCGCCAGAAGACCGAGGGCAAACCAGGCGAACGCCGCGAGCTGCGCCTGGAACTGAAGGTGCTGGCCGACGTGGGCCTGCTGGGCATGCCGAACGCGGGCAAGTCGACCTTCATCACGGCCGTCTCGAACGCCAAGCCGAAGATCGCGGACTATCCGTTCACGACCCTGCATCCGAACCTCGGCGTGGTGCGCGTGTCGCACGCGAAGAGCTTCGTGATCGCCGATATTCCGGGCCTGATCGAAGGCGCAGCCGAAGGCGCGGGCCTCGGCCACCAGTTCCTGCGCCACCTGGCGCGTACCGGCCTGCTGCTGCACATCGTCGACCTGGCGCCGTTCGAGGACACCGTCGATCCGGTCAAGGAAGCGAAAGCCCTGATCAAGGAACTCGAGAAGTACGACGAAGACCTGCTCAACAAGCCACGCTGGCTCGTGCTCAACAAGCTCGACGTGGTGCCGGAAGAAGAGCGCAAGAAGCGCGTCAAGGATTTCATCAAGAAGATGGCCTGGAAAGGCCCGGTCTTCGAGATCTCGGCCCTGAACCGCGAAGGCTGCCAGGAACTGATCAACGCGATCTACCTGCACCTGGAAGAAAAGCGCGCGCTCGACGTGCGTGTCGACGAGTCGGCGCAGATGACCGAAGAGGCACGCGGCATCGTCTCGATCGATCCGGACGATCCTCGCTTCAAGATCCTTGAAGACTAAGGGTTTTCAGTACACGCGTGCCTGGGCACGCGGCCAGCTCTTGCAGCTGGTGGCCACCGCCAGTTCGCTGGCGGCGCTCATTGCCATGCTCGACCCCGACCGGGTCGCGACCGCAATGGGCCTGTTTCTCGTTGGCGTGAACGGCTACAGCCAGTTCTACGCCATCTATGTCGGAGTCCGTCTCGCCACCGCGGGACTGGCTATGCTGGCGGCAAGGCGGGGCGACCAGCCCATCCTCGGCGATCTCGTTGCATTATTCCTGCTGGCCCAGCCCGCCGGGCGCCTGGTCGCCGCTGTCGCGATCGGCCTGCCGAGCGGGGCCTTGTTTGTCGTGAGCGGGATCGAGCTGCTGGCGGGCCTGGCCCTGCTGGCGCTGCGGCCGCGCGCGCATCGACTCGCACCGTGAGACTTCCGCCATGAACTCCGTCGCAATCCAGTCCGTCATTCAACAAGCCGGCCGCATCATCGTCAAGGTCGGCTCCTCGCTCGTCACCAACGAAGGCCGCGGCCTCGATCACGAGGCCATCGCACGCTGGGCTGCCCAGATTTCGGCCCTGCGCGCGCTCGGCAAGGAAGTCGTGCTGGTCAGCTCCGGCGCCATCGCCGAAGGCATGCTGCGCCTGGGCTTCGCCAGCCGCCCGCATGACATCCACGAGCTGCAGGCCTGCGCCGCCTGCGGCCAGATGGGCCTCGCGCAAATCTACGAGTCGAGCTTCAAAGCATATGGGGTCAAGACCGCACAAGTCTTGCTGACCCATGCCGACCTGGCCGACCGCGAACGCTACCTGAACGCGCGCGCGACCCTGACGACCCTGCTGCGCCTGGGCGTCGTCCCGATCATCAACGAGAACGACACCGTCGTCACCGATGAAATCAAGTTCGGCGACAACGACACCCTCGGCGCCCTGGTCGCCAACCTGATCGAAGCCGACGCGCTGGTGATCCTCACCGACCAGCGCGGCCTGTACTCCGCCGATCCGCGCAAGGATCGGAGCGCCTATCTGATCGAACGCGCGCAGGCGGGCGACGCCAGCCTGGAAGCGATGGCCGGCGGCGCCGGCAGCAATATCGGCAGCGGCGGCATGCTGACCAAGGTGCTGGCCGCACGCCGCGCCGCCCGTTCGGGCGCCCACACCGTCATCGCCTGGGGCCGCGAGCCGGAGGTGCTGACGCGCCTGGCCGCCGGCGAGGCGATCGGCACCGAACTGAACGCCCCGACCACGCGCCTGACCGCGCGCCGCCAATGGATGGTCGACCACCTGCACACGGCGGGCGAGGTCGTGCTCGACGCCGGCGCCGTCCAGAAGCTCACGCAGGAAGGTAAATCGCTCCTGCCGATCGGGGTCGTCGCCGTGAAAGGCGAATTCGGACGCGGCCAGCTGATCACCTGCGTCAGCGAGGCGGGCAAGCCCGTCGCGCGCGGGCTCACCAGCTACACCAGCAGCGAAGTGCGCCGCATCATGCGCCACTCATCGCACGAGATCGAAGCCATCCTCGGTTATATCGAGGGCCCCGAACTGCTCCATCGCGACAACCTCGTCCTCCTCTGATTCCCATGCCGACTCTCGATCCCGCCGCCGTGGTGCAGGCCCAGCTCGACGCCTACAACGCCAAAGACATCGACGCCCTGATGCTGACCTATGCGCCGGGCGCGCGCCAGTTCACGCTGCACGGTCCGCTGCTGGCCGAAGGCTACGACGCCATCCGCCCGCGCTACGTGGCGCGCTTCGCCGAGCCGGATCTGCACGCGCGGCTGCTCAGCCGCACGGTGCTCGGGAATTTCGTGACCGACCTCGAAGTCGTGACGCGCAATTTTCCGGAAGGGCTGGGAACGGTGGAGATGCTGTGCGTGTATGAAGTCGTCGAGGGGCGGATCCAGACGGCGTCGTTTGCGGTAGGCGCGACGATGCTGGTCGGGCGTTAATGGGACTGTCGCCTGCCTTGCTAAGGGTCTTTGAAACCTCACGCGGGCATGCCCGCCCTACAAGACCCGCTACGTGGCCGGTGTTGTAGGGCGGGCATGCCCGCGGGGGTGAAGATGCGATCCATTGTCACCCCGTCCACTCCCTTTTCATAAACGCATTCACTTCCAATAACTGTGTTGTTGCCGGTCGACAACCCAATCATCACGCACGTCCCAACCCAGGCTTTTCGTTGCCGTACGGCTATACCTCACGCTAGACTGGTTCGAAATTCCGATGCCTTTCCGCCCCTTGCCGGCGCCTGATTCCCGACCGACCATGAAACTGAGCCGTAAACTCCCCCTTTGCTTCGCCGCCGTGGCCCTGGTGGTTGCCTGCGCCGGTTTCTTCGGCATGCGCGAGCTGAACCAGTCGATCACGACCTATCACGCCGCGGTGACCAGCTACAGCCAGGCCCAGGGCGTCGAGACCCTGCTGTCGACCTTCAAGACACAGATCCAGGAGTGGAAAAATACCCTCCTGCGCGGCAAGGACGCGGAGCAGCGCGCCAAGTACTGGAAGGCTTTCCAGGAAGCGGAAAACAGCGTCAACGGGCAGACGCGCGATCTGATCGCCGCGCTGCCGGCCGGCGCCCAGCGCGACCTGCTGGCGCAATTCGACCGTGCCCATACCCAGATGGGCCAGGACTACCGCCAGGGCTATGCCGCGTTCGAGGCGGCCGGTTTCGATCCGCACGCCGGCGACCATGCGGTCAAGGGCAAGGACCGGGCGCCATCCGAACTGCTGGTGCAAGCGCGCGAACAGATCGTCGCCGCCACCACGCAGAGCGTGCAGCAGGCCGACGCGAGCAGCGAGCGCGCGACCATGCTGAGCATCCTGGCGATGCTGCTCGGTTCGGCCGCCGCGATCGCCGCCGGCTTCATGCTGTCGCGCTCGATCGTCCGTCCGCTCAACCACGCGGTCAAGGTGGCCACCACCGTCGCTGCGGGCGACCTGCGCGCGCAGATCGAGGTCAATTCCAACGACGAGACCGGGCAATTGCTGGGCGCGCTGAAAGCCATGAACGGCAGCCTGGCGCAAATCGTCACCAAAGTGCGCAGCGGCGCGGAAACGATCGCCGTCGCCTCGGGCGAGATCGCCCAGGGCAACCTGGACTTGTCGGCGCGTACCGAGCAGCAGGCCGGCGCGCTCGAGGAAACCGCCTCGTCGATGGAAGAACTGACCTCGACCGTGCGCCAGAACGCCGACAACGCGCGCCAGGCCAAGGTGCTGGCCGACAGCGCCTGCGAGGTCGCCGTCAAGGGTGGCGACATCGTCGAGCGCGCAGTCGGCACCATGGCGTCGATCAGCGAATCGTCGAAGCAGATCGTCGACATCATCGGCGTCATCGACGGCATCGCCTTCCAGACCAATATCCTGGCCCTGAACGCGGCCGTGGAAGCGGCGCGCGCCGGCGAGCAGGGCCGCGGCTTCGCGGTCGTCGCCTCCGAAGTGCGCAACCTGGCGCAGCGCTCGGCCACGGCCGCCAGGGAGATCAAGACCCTGATCGGCGGCTCGGTGGCGCGCGTGGAAGCGGGCAGCGCGCTGGTCAACGAAGCCGGCGCCACCATGAGCGACATCGTCGCCAGCGTCAAGCGCGTGATGGACATCATGGCCGAGATCAGCGCGGCCACCACGGAACAGGGCGCCGGCATCGAGCAGGTGAACATGGCCGTCACCGAGATGGACAGCGCGACCCAGCAGAACGCGGCCCTGGTCGAGGAAGCGGCGGCCGCGGCCCAGGCGCTCAACGAGCAGACCGTGGCCCTGAATGGCGTGGTCAGCGTCTTCAAGCTCGAGGGCGACACGGACGCGGCCAACGATGCGCCTGCCATCGCCACCATGGAGCCGCGCGTCTTGCTGGCCGGCGTCCGCCGCTGAGCGGCACGAAGATTACCTTTTGCAGCCCGCGCCGGCGAAAGCCGCGCGGGTTTTTTTACGCCTGTTCGTCCTGGAGCGCGGGCGCGATCACCGGCGGCACCGGCGCCGGAGCGATCAGGCCGTCCGGCGCCGGTGTCTTCTGGCGAAACTCGCACAGGTCGTTGATGAGGCAGTTCCAGCATTTCGGACGGCGCGCCACGCAGGTGTAGCGGCCATGCAGGATCAGCCAGTGGTGGGCGTCGTGCAGGAAATCCTTGGGCACGAACTTCAGCAGCTTCATCTCGACCTGGTCGACGTTCTTGCCCGGCGCGATGTTCGTGCGATTCGAGACGCGGAAGATATGGGTGTCGACCGCCATGGTCGGCTCGCCGAAGGCGGTATTGAGCACCACGTTCGCCGTCTTGCGGCCCACGCCCGGCAGGGCTTCCAGGGCCTCGCGCGCGCGCGGCACCTCGCCGCCGTGCTGGTCGACGAGGATCTGGCAGGTGGCGATCACGTTCTTGGCCTTGTTGTTGTACAGGCCGATGGTCGAGATATAGGTCTTCAGTTCGTCGAGGCCGAGGTCGAGGATCTTCTGCGGCGTGTTCGCCACCGGATACAGGCGGCGCGTGGCCTTGTTCACGCCGACGTCGGTCGACTGCGCCGACAGCAGCACGGCGATCAGGAGTTCGAACGGCGTCGTGAATTCCAGTTCGGTGGTCGGATGCGGATTAGCGGTGCGAAAGCGCGTAAATATTTCTAAACGTTTGGCCGGGTTCATTAGTCGGGCTTATTTGTTGGTGCGCCGGCAGCGCGCAGGCGCGCGCGTTCCATGGCGGCGGCGATGATGGCGCGCTTGCGCTCCTTCTCGGCCAGCTCTTCGGGCGTGTTGGTCGCCTCGGCTGTCACTTCGCGCATCTTCTCGACCGCCTTGGCGGCCAGGCGCGCATCGTTTTCCGCGCGTTCGCGCTGCAGGCGCTCGCTGCGGAAGTCGTGGCGGGCGCGCGCCGCGTCGGCGGCGGGCTGCGACCAGGCGGCCCAGCCGGTGGCCTCACCCGTCACGGGCACCATGCTGATGCAGTCGACCGGGCAGGGGGCCACGCACAGGTCGCAGCCGGTGCACAGGCTCGGCAGGATCGTGTGCATCTGCTTGGCTGCGCCGAGGATGGCGTCCACCGGACAGGCCTGGATGCACAGCGTGCAGCCAATGCACAGCGCCTCGTCGATAAAGGCGACCGGACGTGGGCGCTCGACGCCGTTGGCCGGGTTGATCGGAATGACCTTGCGCCCGGTGACGGCGGCCAGGCGCGCCACGCCCTCGATGCCGCCCGGCGGGCACTGGTTGATCTCGGCTTCGCCCCGGGCGATCGCTTCGGCATAGGGCCGGCACGCCGGATAGCCGCACTTGGTGCATTGCGTCTGCGGCAGCTGGTCTTCGATCAGGTCGGCAAGGGTCTTGGTCACGGCGCGGGGAGGACGGAGGTAGCGGTGAAAGGCGTCATTATCCAATAAAAAGCGCGACAACAGGCGGCATACCCCGGCGGGCGCCGCTCTGCGTGGGGAAGCGTACAGAAACTGGCGCGAGGACATGGCCTACTGGACACCTCGCCGGTTTCCTAACCGGCCCCAACCACGGGAGAAACCCCATGAAGAAGAAGACCATTGCACGGGCGATGATCGCCGTCATGCTTGCCTCGAGCCTGCCGGCCATCGCCCAGGATCGCGGCTATTACCAGGATCGCGCGCAGGAGCGCCGCGAAGAACGCCGCGAAGATCGCCGCGAATTTCGTGAGGAGCGCCGCGAAGACCGCCGCGACGCCCGTGACGACCGCCGCGACCAGCGCCGCGCCTACCAGGACGGCTACCGCGACGCCCGCCGCGGCGCCGGCCCGCGCCACGACCTGTACCGCGGCCAGCGCCTGCCGGCGAATTACCACAACCGCCAGTACGTCGTCGACAACTGGCGCGCGCACCGCCTGAGCGCGCCGCCGCGCGGCCACCACTGGGTACAGGTCGGTAACGACTACGTGCTGGCGGCGATCGCCACCGGCGTCATCGCCAGCATCTTCCTGGGGAACTGACAGGGCCGAAAGAAGGGTGGCGGCGGGTCTTAAGTGGCGTATCGAACAGATGTCCTCGGGCGGTGCATGGCTTAATGGGCCATGCGCCGCAAGACGCGGCCGACACCAACAGGAGAAGCTATGAACGAATGGATTATTGCCCCCTTGCTCGCCCCTGACCCGACCGGCATCGTGTCGCATCGCCCGAGCGGCAACGAGGAAGCAGGCGGCGCGCCGCAGGAAGAGGCCGGCGACCGCCGCCACGGCGACCGCCGCGACAATCACGACGAGGAAGCCGACCCGGACTTCGCGCGTGGAGAAGATCGTCGCGAAGACGCAATGTAAGCGCGCAGACCGAGCGGCCTGATGCGGACGTAAAAAAGCCACGACATCGTCGTGGCTTTTTCTTTTCGACCCCGCAGGATCAGCCGAATTCGCGGATGAACTCGCCGATCTTCGGGCAGATCGTCTCGCGCCAGCGGCGGCCCGAGAAGATGCCGTAGTGGCCCGCTTTCGGCGCCACGTAGTCGCGTTTCATGTTGTCCGGGATGCTGCTGCACAGTTCGTGCGCGGCCTGGGTCTGGCCGGCGCCGGAGATGTCGTCGAGCTCGCCTTCGATGGTAAGCAGGGCGACGTTCTTGATGTCCTGCGGACGCACCAGCTTGCCGCCGACTTCCCAGGTGCCCTTCGGCAGGCGAAATTCCTGGAACACGGTCTTGATGGTGTCGAGGTAGTACTCGGCCGGCATGTCGAGCACGGCATTGTATTCGTCGTAGAACTGGCGGTGGCTCTCCGCCGACTCGTCGTCGCCGCGCACGAGGTGCTGGTAGAACTCGCGGTGCGACTGGGCGTGGCGGCCCGGGTTCATGGCGATGAAGCCGGCGTGCTGCAGGAAGCCCGGATAAACCTTGCGGCCATAGCCCGGATAGTTGCCCGGCACCGCGTAGATGACGGTGTTCTCGAACCAGGAGAATGGCTTTTCGGTGGCCAGGTCGTTCACTGCGGTGGGCGACTTGCGCGGGTCGATCGGGCCGCCCATCATCGTCATCGTTTTAGGGAGCTTCGGATCGTTGTCGCTGGCCATCAGCGAGATCGCGGCCAGCACCGGCACGGTCGGCTGGCAGACGGAAATCACGTGCACGTCCGGGCCGAGGGCGCGGATGAAGTCCTGCACATAATAAATGTAGTCGTCCAGGTGGAACGGGCCGGCGGAGAGCGGCACCATGCGCGCATCGATCCAGTCGGTGATGAACACATCGTGGTTCGGCAGCAGGGCGCGCACCGTGTCGCGCAGCAGCGTCGAGTGATGGCCCGAGAGCGGGGCGACCAGCAGCACGGTCGGCTGCGCCAGCTTTTCGAAAGCGGCGTCAGACAGGTTTTTCTTGAAATGCACCAGCTTGCAGAACGGTTTCGTCACATGCGCATGCTCGATGATGCCGACGGCCTCGCCCTCGATGGTGACGGTGTCGATGCCGAATGCCGGCTTTTCGTAATCCTTGCCGAGCCGGTACATCAGCTCGTAGCCGGCGGCGATACGTTGGGAAAACGGCGTGTGGGCAAACGGGGAAACGGGATTGGAGAACAGCTTCGACGACGCATCCGCCCATTGCATCAGCGGGGTCAGGAAGGAGCGTTGCATTTCATGCAGTTGATAAAGCATAGTAATTCCTTCGTGTGGTGCGTGTTGCCAGGACGCCTAGTCCAGGCCCTTGCGCCGGCATGATTGGCCGTGTGGGCGTCATGCCTGGTGCGCGAAAATTCATCAGTCAATTATAGGATAAGTTGCTTGACTGTTGGAAATATCCGTTTCCGTCACATGTTTATTCGACCCACGTTCAAGTTGGTTATACACCTCATTTTGATAGGCCGTCGGTGATGCGGCACACATAAAAACAAATGCCCCGGAGGGCCGGGGCATTGTCGTATTTCGGAAACTGAACGGTCGTATTAATCGAAGACCGGGGTCTCGACGCCGAGGATCTTGTGCAGCTTCGGCGAGGTCGTCGTGTACTGCATGTGGATCTTCTTGTCCGGGAAGATGTAGGGCGCCGCGCCGAAGGCGGCCAGGGCCGCTTCGTGGAAGCCCGACAGGATCAGCTTCTTCTTGCCCGGATAAGTGTTGATGTCGCCCACGGCGAAGATGCCCGGCACGTTGGTTTCGAACTTCTCGGTGTCGACCACCTTGAGCTGCTTGCGCTCGATGTCCAGGCCCCATTCGGCGATCGGGCCGAGCTTCGGCGACAGGCCGAAGAAGACCATCAGCATGTCGAGCGGCACGCGGCGGGTGACGCCGTCGGCGCCGGTGACTTTCACTTCGGACAGCTTGCCGTCCTTTTCGTCGAAGCCCGTGACCTGGCCGGTGATCAGCTGCATCTCGTACTCTTCGCACAGCTGCTTCATCTTGGCGACCGAAGCAGGGGCGGCGCGGAAGTCGTCGCGGCGGTGCACCAGCACGACCGATTCGGCCTTGCCGACGAAGTTCAGGGCCCAGTCGAGGGCCGAGTCGCCGCCGCCGCAGATGACCAGGTTCTTGCCTTCGAACAGGCTCGGATCCTTGACGCGGTAGTGCAGCTGGCTGCCTTCGAACTTGTCGATGCCTTCGACCTTGATCGTGCGCGCCTGGAAGGAACCGACGCCGGCAGCGATGAAGATGGTCTTGGTGATGAACTGCGTGCCGGCCGAGGTCTCGACGTTGAAGCGGCCGTCTTCGCGGCGCTGCACGGTGGTGACTTCCTGGCCCAGGTGGAAGGTCGGCTCGAAAGGCTCGATCTGCTTGAGCAGGTTGTCGGTCAGTTCCTGGCCGGTACACACGGGCACGGCGGGGATATCGTAGATCGGCTTGTCCGGATACAGTTCGACGCACTGGCCACCGACGGCGGCGAGCGAATCGATCACGTGGGCCTTGATCTCGAGCAGGCCGAGTTCGAAGACCTGGAACAGGCCGACCGGGCCCGCGCCGATGATGACGGCGTCGGCGTCGATGGCGCCGGCGAACGAACTGTTAGGGGCGATGCTGCCCGCATCGTGGGTGGCACTGATAGTCATGCGCAATGATCCTGTTGATTTTGAGTGAAGCGGGCGACGCGATGGCCGCTAGTGTGCCATGGATGACGCGCGCTTGCTGACGGCGGTGAAAACCGGCGCCAGCAAGCGCTGAAACGAAGGCTGCGTTCCCGCGCTTAGCGGGCCAGCTGTTCCAGCTTGTTCTTGACGTCTTTCCACTCTTCCGCGTCGGGCAAGGCCGGTTTGGTCTTGGTGATCGATGGCCAGAAGCGCGACAAGTCGGCGTTGATCTTGATGAATTGCTGCTGGTCGCCCGGCACGTCTTCCTCGGCATAGATCGCATTCACCGGGCACTCGGCCACGCACACTGCGCAGTCGATGCACTCGTCAGGGTCAATCGCGAGGAAATTCGGGCCTTCCCGGAAACAATCGACCGGGCATACATCGACGCAGTCGGTATACCGGCAGCGGATGCACGATTCGGTGACAACGTGGGTCATAACAGTCCTATCTATGGTGGGGTGCCGCGGCCATCAGCGCAAGGTAGGGCCGCCAACATGGCAAAGCACTGTATTTTAGGGCAATTCGTCTTTTCCGACAAATTAGGTTTAGACACAATATACATATGCAAATACATTGGATGACGCGCGATTTGTCCCGCGGCGCTCTTCTCGGATTCCCGAACCGTGCCCTGGAAGCCCGGGGCACTGCCCCGGGGGACGTTCGCGTCATGGCGGCCGCAATCGAAGCCTTTTACGATCCGGTTGTCTCCAACACCAACTCCTCGCCCGCCGGGCTGTTGCGGCCGCGATCGGCGCACCAGCGCGCCAGTGCTTGCGCTTCGGCATCGAGCACGCGTTCGATGTTGTAGTACTCGGCCAGGTTCATGGTGCCGCAGCAGGCGCGCCGATCCTGCTGGGCGCCGGGAGCGTCGCAGACCGCCGCCTTCAGGCGCTGGTAACAAGGCGCGGCCGTGGCGCTGGCGGTCTCCGCCGGCTGGACGGGCATGGGCGTTTCCGCCGGCGCTTCCGGCGCGCCGACGACTTCGCGGATCGTGAACTGGTGCCGGATCGCATCGACATAAGCCTGCGGCTTGCCGTCCTCGACAGTAAGACGCAGCATTTCGTTGACCACGTCGGCATAGGTGGCGGCGATCTCGGGCGCGGCGAGCAGGGCGCGCAACACCAGTCCGCGCAGCCAGGCGGCGACCCGGTGCAGCACGGCGGCGTCGTCCTCGAAAGCCGGGTTGCGTTCCAGGGCGAAGATGTCGGCCAGCACGTCGTACACGCCACCGGTGAACACTTGCGAAATGGCATGCACTTGCGTGCCGGCCTGCGACAGTGTCAGGTCGTTGTCGGCATTCCTCAGGCCCGTGGTGCCGCCGAGCGCCAGGCCGAACTGCTCGGCGATGTCGGCCAAGAAGGTTTTATCGTGCAGGCGCGCCTTGGTCTGCGCCACCACGGCTTCGCACTGGTCGAGCTGGGACAGCGCCAGGAAGATCGCGGTGAGGTCGCCGAAGGCTTCGTGCAGGCCGCCCGTCTGCGGCGGCGCATCGGCAAGCAGCCAGTGCGGTTTCAAGCCATCCAGCACGGCGTGGCCCGTCTCGTGGGCGACGATGTCGAAGGAGCGGCAAGTGAACACGCGCTCCTTCTGGCCCGAGGGCACGAAGTCGCCGAACTTCAGGCAGTTCTGGCTGCGGCTGTAAAAGGCGTTCATCACGTTCGGCAAGCCGTAGGGGAAGATCTGCAGCGGCGCCGTGTCGATGCTGCTGTTCCATTGCCAGGGCAGGGGCATCGCAGAGCCGCTCGAGGACAGCGAGCGCTGGTACATGGTCAGCGTCTGGCGTACCACGGCGAAGGTGTGGACGGCGTCGAACTGCGGCGTGTCCGGCATGGTGACGAAGTCGCCGAAGGCGTTCGGCTCGACCGGGCTGATGCCGGGGTCGCCGGACGCGATGCGGGCGTCGCGCGGGCCAGCCAGCACCACGCCCGGCAGGAAAGCCTTGCGGGTGCCCATGTCGGCCACCGCGGGATCCTGCTTCCACATCAGCACGCGCGCGCCGAAGGCATAGGGCAGGGGCACGCTGGAGTCGGGCGGGGTGTCGACCGCGCGCGGGGCGCCGGGCTGGTCGAGCAGCTGGGCCGCCTTGCGGTGCTGGCGGTAGGCCGCGCTCGGGGTTGGAATGAAGGCGACCGGGGGCTGGTCGCGTTCGAAAGTGATCGGGTCGTCGGGCAGCAGGGCTCGTTGTTCCATGGCGCAATCCTCAGGTGAATGGGCGTTTGCTTGACTTAGCTCATTCGATACTCGCGCCCTCCACGGAACCGGTTTTGACTACGATCAATTGCACTGCGGACTGGCATCCGCGCGATGCAACTGGCATCATGGCGGATTGTCTCGCGCATTTTGTAGAAGAAAGGAATCACATGGCCGACATCCAGATCGTCCAGGAACACAACCTGAGCCCGGAGCGGGCACGCGCTGCGGCGCAACAGGTGGCCGACAAGGTGGCCGCCGAATTCGGCATGCAATGGCGCTGGGATGGAGATGTGCTGCGTTTCGAGCGCAGCGGCGTCGAAGGCGCGCTGACCCTGGGCGAGCAGCGCGCGGCGCTGCGGATCAAGCTGGGAATGCTGATGAGTGCGTTTCGCCCAGCGATCGAGGCGAAGGTGACGGACAAGATGCGCCGGGTGTTCGCGGCGGCGTGAAGTCGGGTTGCTATTGCCGTTGACTTTGTAGGGTGGACTCCCGAGTCCACGCGGTACGGCCCGCAGGTTGCAGCGGGCGAGGGCGCATCGCGCACCCGCCCGCAAACATCAGCCCTTCAGCTCTTCGATTAGATCGATGTACTGCTGCATGGCTTCTTCCTGCGACGTGCCCTTCAGGCCATCCCACGCATCGAACTTGGCGCGGCCGACCATGTCGGTGAAGCCAGGACGATCGCCGGTGGCGTCGCCGCTCGACGCCTGCTTGAACAGGGCGTAAATCTTCAGCAAGGTCATGTTGTCCGGACGTTCCGGCAGGTTCTTTGAATCGGCCTGGGCCTGGGCGAATTGGTCTTGCAAGCTCATAAAAACTCCTGTGGTCTGATTGCGCGATGGTGCATAAACAAGGTGCATTGACGAGGTGGCAATGCGCGCGGCCATCTTAGCGCAGCGTGCGCAAGATCGCGTGGTTTAGCGAGGTATTTTAGAGGGGATGCTCGATGGGCGGACGCCGCGAGTGGCCCTGCAACGCCGGAGCGCCGCAGGGCAGGGAAGAACTTAGACGTTCAGCAGTTCGACGTCGAAGATCAGCGTCGCGTTCGGCGGGATCACGCCGCCGGCGCCGCGGGCGCCGTAGCCCAGGCTGGCCGGGATGGTCAGGCGGCGCTGGCCGCCGACCTTCATGCCCTGCACGCCTTCGTCCCAGCCCTTGATCACATGGCCGGCGCCCAGCGGGAACTGGAACGGGTCGTTGCGGTCTTTGCTGGAGTCGAACTTGGCGCCGGCGGTGCCGTCGTCGTTGCGCAGCCAGCCGGTGTAGTGGACGGTGACGTAGGCACCGGCTTTCGCCTCGGCGCCTTCGCCGACGACGGTGTCTTCATACTGCAGGCCGGAAGCGGTGGTGGTAGTGGACATGTTGTTCCCTCGATAATCTGTGAACGGCGATTGTAGTGCATGCACCCACAAACCGCCATTCGCCTCCCTGAGACGCTCCGTGTTCTACAATGCGTTTTTGACATCGGGGAGTCGCGCCGCCATGCAAGCACCTGTCCAATCCACCCGCCGGAGCCGGCCATGAACGGCGTCGCCACCGCCTGGGCCCGTGCCCTGCGTTCGGGTTTTTCCCCGCGCATGATGCTATTGTCGCTGGTGCCGCTGCTGCTGTCGCTGCTGGTCTGGGGCGGGCTGCTGTGGGCCTTCGGGCCGGCGCTGTTCGACTGGCTCGACGCCACCTTCCGCGAATACGGCTGGTTCCAGACGAGCGGCAGCTGGCTCTCCACGCTGGGACTCGGGATGCTGAAGGTGGTCGTGGTGCCGCTGGTGGCGATCCTGCTGCTCCTGCCCTTGATGATCGCCTCGGCCCTGCTGTTCATGGGCATCTTCGCCATGCCCGCGATCGAGCGCCACGTCAGCCGGCGCCAGTTTCCCGCACTCAAGCAGAAGGAGGGCGGCAGTTTCGCCGGCAGCGTCTGGATGAACCTCACCAGCGTGCTGGTGTTCGCGCTGCTCTGGATCTGCACCATCCCGCTGTACGCGCTGCCGCCGGTTGCGGTGGCGGTGCAGGCGGCGCTGTGGGGCTGGGTGTCTTCGCGCGTGATGAGCTACGACGCGCTTGCCGCCCACGCCAGCGCCGCCGAACGCAAGGCGATCATGCAATCGCGCCGCTGGCCGCTGCTCGGGATCGGCATGGCCTCGGGCGTGCTCGGCGCGCTGCCGGGCATCGCCTGGATGGGCGGCGCGGTGCTGGCGGTGGCGCTGTTTCCTTTCCTGGCGATCCTGTCCGCCTGGCTATATGTCCTGATTTTCCTGTTCACGGGCCTCTGGTTCCAGTATTACTGCCTGCAGGCGCTGGAAGAGCTGCGCGCGGCGAACGCGACCGCGCCGGCGGCCGCGTAAATCGAAGCTGACTACACTGTCATCAGGCCGAAATCTGAGCCTTGTAGGATGACAATACCGATGCTTGTAGGCATCAGTGCCATCCCGATAACTCTGCCGTTGTTTTTTTGCGAAAAAAATCCGGGGAGGTCAAATTTGTTGAACAGGGCTTCGTGCAAAACCTGTTGATGTGGTGGAATGATGGCTTGGGCGCCGACACAATTCGCATGAAATCCGGCCCCAAAAAATGAACAACAACGACCACCTCAATTACTCGAACAGACCGGCAGCACGGATGGCGAGCAGGTTGACAGGGATTGCAGGAACATTGATTCACACCGGTTGAGCCATCATGGAAAGCACCCGCCGTTTCAAACGGCCCCGTAACGTATTTCGCGCCTTGCGCGGTCAAGCCGAGGGCAATGCTGCGCCCGCCATCGATGCGGCCGCGCAGGAAGCACCCTTGCCCCATCTGTCCCTCGTCACCGAGGCCGCCGACGGCGCTGGCGATGTGCCGGGCACCACGCCCGAACCCGAGCACGAAGGCGAGCCGCCCAAGGGCAAGGGCCGCGGCAAGCTGATCCTGTTCGGCCTGCTGCTCGTGGTCGTGGCTGCCGGCTCGGCCTATGCGGTGTACGAAACGCGCACCTCGACCCTGCAGGCGAAGATCTTCGCCGGCATGATGAAGGACGTGCACTATCGCGTGGAGAAGGGCCCGAGCAATGCGATCCGCTTCCCGGCCGAGAGCCCGTACGACGCCCGCCTCGGCTACTCGCACCTGCCCGCCTTCCTGAACAAGCTGCAGACGCGCGACTACCTCATCGAGGCCCAGGCGCGCATGTCGCCCAAGATGCTGGAACTGGCCGACCGCGGCCTGTTCGCGACCTACAGCGAAAAGACCCGCACCGGCCTCGAGATCCTCGACTGCCGCAGCCAGCCGCTGTTCGCCTCGCGCTTCCCGGAACGCTTCTACGAGCGCTTCGACGACACGCCGCAACTGCTGGTGCAAAGCCTGCTCTTCATCGAGAACCGCGAGCTGCTCGACCCGGCTTACCCGAAACGCAATCCGGCCGTCGAATGGGATCGCTTCTCGAAGGCCGTGTTCGACAAGTCGCTGTCGGCCATCGGCATCAGCGGCGGCGGCCGCGTGGCCGGCGGCTCGACCCTGGCCACCCAGATCGAAAAATACCGCCACTCGCCGGAAGGCCGTACCGCCTCGCTGGAAGACAAGCTGATCCAGATGGCCTCGGCCACGCTGCGCGCCTATCGCCATGGCGAAGACACCACCGGCGCCCGCCGCCAGATCGTGCTCGACTACCTGAACACGGTGCCGCTGTCGGCCAAGCTCGGCTACGGCGAAGTGAACGGCATCGGCGACGGCATGTGGGTCTGGTACGGCCGCGATTTCCAGAAGGTGAGCGAGACCCTCAAGGGCCGCATGGACACCCCTGAAGCCGTCCTGGTCTACAAGGAAGCGCTGTCGCTGATGATCGCGCAGCGCCGCCCGGCCTACTACCTCGGCGCCGGCGAAGCCGACCTCGAGACCCTGACCAACAGCCACCTGCGGGTGCTGGCGCAGGCGGGCGTGATCACGCCGCAGCTGCGCGACGCCGCGCTCGCCGTCAAACTGAAACCGGCGCTCGGCTCGGGCGTCGAACCGCCCGCCGCCAACGCTTTCGTGTCGCGCAAGGCTTCGAACGCGGTGCGCAACCACCTCGGCTACCTGCTGGGCGAGCCGCGCCTGTACAACCTCGACCGCCTCGACATGTCGGTGGTCTCGACACTTGATTCGGACGCCCAGCAAGCCGTCACGGCCGCGCTGCGCCGCCTGACCACGCCGGAAGCGGCGGAGGAAGCCGGCCTGACCGGCAAGGGCATGCTCGGCAACGGCGACCCGTCGAAAGTGATCTACAGCTTCACGCTGATGGAGCGCGGCGACAACGTCAACTACCTGCGCGTCCAGACCGACAACTACGACCAGCCGCTCGACATCAACGAGCAGGCCAAGCTCGACCTCGGCTCGACCGCCAAGCTGCGCACCCTGGTGACCTATCTCGACATCGTCGACCAGCTGCACAAGCGTTATGGCGAGATGGATCCGAAGGCGCTGCGCGAGGCGCGCATCGATCCGAAGGATCGCCTGAGCCAGTGGGCCGTCGAGTACTTCCAGGCGCTGCCGGCGAACGCAGACCGCGGCCTGGCGCCGATGCTGGCGGCCGCCATGGAGCGAAAATACTCGGCCAATCCGGGCGAGGGCTTCTTCACCGGCGGCGGCCTGCATTACTTCGGCAACTTCAGCAAGCTCGACAACAGCAAGATCATGACGGTGCAGCACGCGCTGCAGCAGTCGACCAACCTGGTCTTCGTGCGCATGATGCGCGACGTGGCGCGCTACTACATGTTCCAGCTACCGGGCTCCTCGGCCGCGCTGCTGGCCGACGCCGACGATCCGCGCCGCGCCGAATACCTGGCCCGCTTCGCCGATGCCGAAGGCAAGACCTTCCTGGCCAAGTTCTGGAACAAGTACAAGGGCAAGACCTATCCGGAAGCGCAGACGCTGCTGCTGGCAAGCGTGCGTCCGGCCGCCTCGAAGCTGGCCGCTGTGCACCGCACGATCGCGCCGAACGCGACGCTGCAGGAATTCGGCGCCTTCATCAACGCCTCGCTGCCGACCAACGAAGTCGACCAGGAACGGATCGAGAAGCTGTACGAGCAGTTCGACCCGGCCAACATGTCGCTGGCCGACCGCGGCTATGTCGCTTCGACCCACCCGCTGGAACTGTGGCTGGTCGGCTACCTGCGCAACCATCCGAAAGCCGGCTGGAGCGAGGCGGTCAAGGCGAGCGTCAAGGAACGTCAGGAAGTCTATTCCTGGCTGTTCAAGACCAACCGCAAGAACGCCCAGGACAAGCGCATCGCCGGGCTCTTGGAAGTCGAATCCTTCCTCAAGATCCACGCACAGTGGAAGAAGATGGGCTACCCCTTCGATTCGCTGGTGCCCTCGTATGCGACGACCCTGGGCGCCTCGGCCGACCGGCCCGCCGCGCTGGCCGAACTGATGGGCATCATCATCAACGGCGGCGTACGCAAACCCGTCGAGCGCATCGACTCGCTGCACTTCGCCAAGGGCACGCCTTACGAGACTCTGGTCAAGCGCGCGCAGAAGGTCGAGCATGAAGTCGTGCTGGCGCCGGAAGTGGCGCGCGCCGTGGCCGATGCGATCCGCGGCGTGGTCTCGGAAGGCACCGCCAAGCGCGCCAAGACGGCGTTCACGACGGCCGACGGCGGCGTGGTCGCAGTCGGCGGCAAGACCGGTACCGGCGACCAGCGCTTCGACGTCTATGCACGGGGCGGGCGCCTGATCGAATCGCGCTACGTGAACCGTTCGGCCACGTTCGTCTTCAACATCGGCGAGCGTTTCTTCGGTTCGATGACGGCCTATGTGCACGGCCCGCAGTCGGAAAACTACGACTTCACCAGCGCACTGCCGGTGCAGCTGCTGACCTCCCTGGCGCCGAGCCTGATGCCGATGATCGAGCCGCCGCAGGGCAGCGTGGCCAGCCAGCGCGCGTGCGTGCGTTGAAGGCAGGTGACAAGGCGCGCCAGGCAAGCCGGCGCGCCGTTTCGCGCATCCGCAATTTCAGTTTCGTCTCGCTGCGCGACCTGCTGGTTGCCTCGGGGCCGACCAT
The DNA here is from genome assembly GCF_001424165.1 of Massilia sp. Leaf139. GTDB lineage: Bacteria > Pseudomonadota > Gammaproteobacteria > Burkholderiales > Burkholderiaceae_D > Telluria. The sequence goes on along the minus strand of NZ_LMOJ01000012.1, from coordinate 113,083 downwards.
CATCCTCGTCACCGCGGCCATCGTCGCCGCCTACCTGCTGGTCGATCCGGCGCCGCCGCGTCAGGTGCGCCTGGCGACGGGACAGGAAAACAGCGCCTACGAAGCCTTCGGCGCGCAATATGCGAAGGCCTTGCAGAAGGACGAGATCCGCGTCACGCTGCTGCCGACCTTCGGTTCCCAGGACAACCTCGAACGCCTGCGCCGCGGCGAGGCCGACATCGCCTTCGTGCAGAGCGGCTCCACGGCCGAAGCGCAGGCCAACAAGCTGGGCCTGGAATCGCTGGGCAGCCTGTTCACCGAACCGGTATGGCTGTTCCTGCGCGAGGGCGTCAAGACCAGCAGCCTGACCGGCCTGCGCGGCCTGCGCATCAACCTGGGGCCGGAAGGCACGGGTGTGCCCAACCTGTTCCGCCAGGTGCTGGCCGTGAACGGAGTCGAACCGGACGAGCTCACCATCAGCGCCCTCGGCAACACGCCAGCCACGGTCGAACTGCTGGCCGGCCGCATCGACGGCCTCGTGTTCAGCTCGGCCCCGGAAGCGCCGCTGATCCAGATGCTGCTGCAGACGCCCGGCATCCGCCTCTTCAATTTCAGCCAGGCCGAAGCCTATACCCGGCGCTTGCCCTTCCTCACCCACGTGACCCTGCCGCGCGGGATCGTCGACCTCGGGCGCGACATCCCGGCCCAGGATTACCACCTGATCGCGCCGACGGCGACGCTGGTCGCGCGCGAAGATCTGCATCCGGCCCTGATCGACCTGTTCGTCAAGGCGGCCGGCGAGATCCACGGCGGGGCAGGGTGGTTCCAGCAGCAGGGCCAGTTCCCCTCGCCGAAATTCACCGAGATCCCGGTGGCCGACGAGGCCGCGAAATACTACCGCGACGGGCCGCCCTTCCTGCAGCGCTACATGCGTTTCTGGCTCGCGAACCTGTTCGAGCGGCTCTGGGTCGTGGTGGTGGCGCTGGCCGCGCTGGTGATCCCGCTCTCGAAGATCGTGCCGCCGCTGTACGTGTGGCGCGTGCGTTCGCGCGTCTACCGCTGGTATGGCGAATTGCGGGCGGTGGAGCAGGCCTGGGAAGCCGTTCTGGAGGATCAACGTGAAATCGTCCGTAACGACTTGCTGAAGCGCCTCGACGAGATCGAGGAGCAGGTCAACCACGTGTCGGTGCCGCTGGCCTATGCCGACGGCCTATACGGCCTGCGCGGGCACATCAACATCGTGCGCCAGCGCCTGCAGGCGACGAGCATGGCGGGCGGCAGCTTGCCCGAATAGCAATTCTGTTCGGAATCGGATTACACTGGCGGCCCCGTGCAATCGCTTCCGAAAGAATTCACCATGCGTCGTCCTTTGTCTCCCCTCGTGCTGAGCCTCCTGCTGGCCTTTGGCGCCGGCCCCGTCCTCGCGGCCAACACGGCGGCGGCCGATGCGCCCGCGGCCAAGCGCGACCTGCGCGCCACCTACACCAAGTACGAATACCGCATCCCGATGCGCGACGGCGTCAAGCTGTTCACCGTCGTCTACGTGCCGAAGGACGCCAGCCGCAGCTACCCCTTCCTGATGCAGCGCACGCCCTACAGCGCGGGCGTGCACGCCGAGGGCGAGCTGCGTTATGGCGTCGACTGGATGCCGGCCGCGATCGGCCCCTCGCGCGAGTTCGAGGACGCGGGCTACATCTTCGTCAAGCAGGACGTGCGCGGGCGCTTCATGTCGGAAGGGAAGTGGCAGGAGATGACGCCGCACGCGTCCGCCAAGCGCGCCGCCGGCGAAGGCGTCGAGAGCCAGGACATGCACGACACCGTGGCCTGGCTGCTGAAGCACGTCCCCAACAACAACGGCAAAGTGGGCATCCACGGCATCAGCTATCCGGGCTTTTATACGGCGGCCAGCATCATCGATTCGCATCCGGCGATCAAGGCCGCCTCGCCGCAGGCGCCGATCGCCGACCTCTACATGGGCGACGATTCGTACCATGGCGGCGCCTTCATGCTGGCGGCGAACTTCGATTTCTATGCCGCCTTCACCGAGGCGCAGAACCCGACGCCGCTGCCGAAGACGCGCGCCGAATTCGACTACGGCACCACCGACGGCTACGACTTCTTCCTGCGCCACCGCACCCTGTCGAACATCGCCGCCAGCATGAGCGCCGAGCAGCGCGCGCTCTTCATGCCCAACATCGAGCACGACACCTACGACAGCTTCTGGCAGTCGCGCGCCATCGCGCCACACCTGAAAAACGTCAAGGCCGCCGTGCTGACCGTGGGCGGCTGGTTCGACGCGGAAGACCCGCAGGGGCCGTTCAGTATCTACGGCGCCATCGAAAAGCAGAACCCGGGCATCGTCAACAGCCTGGTGATGGGGCCCTGGGTGCATGGCGGCTGGGCGCGCGGCGAGGGCGCGCGCCTGGGCCACGTGCGCTTCGACAGCAAGACCTCGGAATACTTCCGCAAGGAGCTGCAGTTCCCCTTCTTCGAGCAGCACCTGAAGGGCGTGAAGCCGCAGCAGGCCATCGCCGAAGTCACGGCCTTCGAGACCGGCAGCAACGCCTGGCGCCGCCACAGCGCCTGGCCGCCGGTGCAGGCGAAACCACGCACCCTGTACTTCGGCGCCGACGGCAAGCTGACGTGGCAGCAGCCGGCGACATCGAACGCCACGTTCGACGAATACGTCGCCGACCCGGCCAAGCCGGTGCCCTTCATCGGCTATCCGGCTACCGGCGTGCCGCAGGAATACATGGTGTCCGACCAGCGCTTCGCCGCGACCCGGCCCGATGTGCTGGTCTACCAGAGCGAGGTGCTGGAAGAGGACGTGACGATCGCCGGCCCGGTCACGCCGAAGCTGTTCGTCTCGACCACCGGGACGGACGCCGACTGGGTGGTGAAACTGATCGACGTCTACCCTGCGGCCTATCCTGCGGCGGCGCAGGAACGGGAGGGCAGCGACGTGCCCGCGCCCGCGCTGGCGTTGGGCGGCTACCAGCAGCTGGTGCGCGGCAATCCGCTGCGCGGCAAGTTCCGCAACAGCTACGAGAAGCCGGAAGCCTTCGTGCCGGGCAAGGTGGAGGCGCTCAGCTTCCCCATCGGCGACGTGAACCACACGTTCCGCCGCGGCCACCGCATCATGGTGCAGGTACAGAGCTCGTGGTTCCCGCTGGTCGACCTGAATCCGCAGACCTTTACCCACATCCCGAAGGCGAAGCCGGAAGACTTCAAAAAGGCGACCCAGCGCGTGTACCGTGCACCGGAGACGGCGTCGGGCGTGCAGGTGCTGGTGCTGCCGGCGAATTGATGAAAGATGTAGGGTGGTCGGCTCCACCCTGAGCGCTGCACGGACGCTGCGTTGGCGCCGCCCACGCGTTCAAGCAGCCCAAGACCATTCGCGCTTGATCAAGCGTGCGTTGAACGCGTGGGCGGCGCACATGGCGGCGAGGTTCATACGATAGGGTGGAGCCGACCACCCTACATCATCGGCTTACGCCCCGATCCAGGGCAAGCCTGCTTTGCACCACCCACCCACCGTCTTGCGGTGCCCGTCGCCATCCTTGTCGCCTTCGAAGCCTTCGAGGATGTCGAACGCGTTCTCGTAACCGAGTTCGGTCGCCACGCGCGCGCTGTGGCGCGAGCGCACGCCGGAACGGCACAGGAACAGCAGGATCTCGTCCTTGCCCGCCATGCGTTCGAGCTGCGCGCCGAACTGGGGATTGGGCTGGCCGCCGGGATAGGTCGCCCATTCGACGGCCAGGTGCTGGTCTTCGGGCACCACGACACGGCCCACCCAGTCGCGCTCGGCATTGGTGCGCACGTCCACCAGCTTCACGTTCGGAGCCGCCTGCAGCAGCATGAAGGCCTCGTCGGGCGTGACCGCACCGGCGTAAGGCTGGCCGGGTGCGCGTTCACGGGCCGCTTCCAGGATTTCCTTGGTCGTTTTCATACTGTCCTTGTCGTGAGCGCACCGTGTCGGCGCACGCTTGCCCAAATGGTGCGGCGTGCATCAGAATGGTGCGTTTATGGTTGTCTGCACCAATATGGTGCAAATGTTCAATTTGGGTGCACGATTGAAGCATTCCCGGTTGCTGGAGATTTTATGGTTAAACTCGCGGCTTTCCAAAGAACGAATGCGTATTAGATCATGCCGCAAAGGCTGGCATGGTTCCTGCATAGATTCCTGCAAGCACGTCGACAAGAGCTGATGGCGCGAAACGCTCCCGCCTCGTCGACGACAACGATTTCATTTAGGAGAAACGCATGGCAAAGACCGCCGCAGATGTGATGCAGATGGTGAAGGACAACGAAGTCAAGTTCGTGGATTTCCGCTTTGCGGATACCCGCGGTAAAGAGCAGCACGTCACCGTTCCTGTGTCGCACTTCGACCTCGACAAATTCGAGTCGGGCCACGCCTTCGACGGTTCGTCGATCGCCGGCTGGAAGGGCATCGAAGCCTCGGACATGATCCTGATGCCCGATCCGACCACCGCCAACATCGACCCCTTCATGGAAGAGACGACGATGTTCATGCAGTGCGACGTGATCGAACCGTCGGACGGCAAGGGCTACGACCGCGACCCGCGCTCGATCGCCAAGCGCGCCGAAGCCTACCTGAAGTCGACCGGCCTGGGTGACACCGCCTTCTTCGGCCCGGAGCCTGAATTCTTCATCTTCGATTCGGTGCGCTGGAAAGTCGACATGTCGGGCTGCTTCGTCAAGATCGATTCGGACGAAGCCTCGTGGTCGACCGACGCGAAAACCGAAGGCGGCAACAGCGGCCATCGCCCGGCGGTCAAGGGCGGCTACTTCCCGGTGCCGCCGGTCGACAGCTTCCAGGACATGCGCTCGGAAATGTGCCTGATCCTCGAATCGCTCGGCATCCCGGTCGAAGTGCACCACCATGAAGTGGCCGGCGCCGGCCAGAACGAAATCGGCACCCGCTTCTCGACCCTGGTCGAGCGCGCCGACTGGACGCAGAACATGAAGTACGTGATCTGGAACGTCGCCCACAGCTACGGCAAGACCGCCACCTTCATGCCGAAGCCGATCAACGGCGACAACGGCTCGGGCATGCACGTGCACCAGTCGATCTGGAAGGACGGCAAGAACCTGTTCGCGGGCGACGGCTATGCCGGCCTGTCGGAGACGGCGCTGTTCTACATCGGCGGCATCATCAAGCACGCCAAGGCCCTGAACGCGATCACCAACCCGGGCACCAACTCGTACAAGCGCCTGGTGCCTGGCTACGAAGCGCCGGTGAAGCTGGCCTACTCGGCCCGTAACCGTTCGGCCTCGATCCGTATCCCGCACGTGGCCAACCCGAAGGGCCGCCGCATCGAAGTGCGCTTCCCGGATCCGCTGGCCAACGTCTACCTGTGCTTCGCCGCGCTGCTGATGGCGGGCCTGGACGGCATCCAGAACAAGATCCACCCGGGCGAAGCCGCTTCGAAGGATCTGTACCACCTGCCGCCGGAAGAGGACAAGCTGATCCCGACGGTCTGCTCCTCGCTGGAAGAAGCACTGGAAGCCCTGGACAAGGACCGCGAGTTCCTGACCCGCGGCGGCGTGTTCAGCGACAGCATGATCGACGCCTACCTGGAACTGAAGATGAACGAAGTGCAGCGCCTGCGCATGACGCCGCATCCGGCCGAGTTCGACATGTACTACTCGGCTTGACGGCTTGATCAGACCGTTGCGCTGCGGCATCAAAAGCTGTAAGCGCAGGTAACAAACGCGGGGCGGGCCAAGGGCTTTCCCCGCGTTTTTATTTGGATGCGGTATATTCGGCGCAACGATACCCGCGCACGCTCCCGTGCAGCTCTCTACTGATGCGAATGACAACCAGCGTCACCCGCCGGGGTGCACAACTTGTTCTGGCCGCCGGCGTCCTGCTCTGCGCTACGGCCCAGGCCCAGACCACGGTCTACAAATGCGTCGATGCGCAAGGGCGCGTCGAATTCACCGATACCGGCAAGAAGGGCTGCAAGGCGCTCGACCTGCCGGGCTATATCCCGGCGCCGCCGCAGCGCCAGGGCCCGGCGCCGAGCGCCCTCCGCCCCAGCAATGCGCCAGCGGCCGCACCTGCGCCCAGCCCGTCAAACTTCCCTCGCGTGGACACCTCGCAGCAGCGCGCCCGCGACGACGACCGCCGCGGCATCCTGAACGAGGAGCTGCGTGCCGAGGAGCAGAAACTGGCCGAGCTGCGCAAGGTCTTCAACAACGGCGAGCCAGAACGCCAGGGCAACGAGCGCAACTACGCCAAATACCAGGAGCGCGTGGCCGGGATGCGCGACGACATCAGCCGCACTGAGCGCAACATCGAGGCGCTGCGGCGCGAGATCGCCAACATACGATGACCGATCCCGACAGCGCGCAGCCGTCCCGCTTTGCCGGCCTGGAACTGCTCGCCTCCAGCGTGCTGCTGGTCGACCCGCAGGATCGGGTGCGCTATGCCAATCCGGCGGCCGAGAACATGCTCGACGCCTCCATGAAATCGCTCTCGCGCCAGACCCTGGGCGCGCTGTTCTCGAACGGCGAAGAGCTGGCCGCCCTGTGCGAGCAGACCCGCGCCCACCAGTATGCGGATCTGCGCCAGGATCTGACCCTGGATCGTCCGGGGCGCGAAACCCTGCACGTGCATTCGATCGCCAGCAGCCTCGATGACGGCGACGTCCTGATCGAGCTGCGCGAGAACGTCCAGCAGCTCAAGCTCGACCGCGAGGAGCGCTTCCTCGACCAGAGCCAGGCCAACAAGGAACTGATCCGCAACCTGGCGCATGAGATCAAGAACCCGCTGGGCGGCATCCGCGGCGCGGCCCAGCTGCTCGAACTCGAATTGCCGCCGCTGCACCTCGGTGAGCTGAAAGAGTACACGCAGGTCATCATCAAGGAAGCCGACCGCCTGCAAACCCTGGTCGACCGCCTGCTGGCGCCGCACAGGAAGCCGCATATCGTCGGCGACGTCAACATCCACGAAGTCTGCGAGCGCGTGCGCTCGCTGGTGCTGGCCGAATTCCCGAATGGCCTCACGATCCGCCGCGACTACGACGCCTCGATTCCCGAGTTCAGGGGCGACAAGGAACAGCTGATCCAGGCCGTGCTGAACATCGTCCACAATGCCGCGCAGGCGCTCGCAAGCCGCATTGCCGCGGGCGAGGCCGAGATCGTCCTGCGCACCCGCGTGGCGCGCCAGGTCACCCTGGCCAAGGTGCGTTACGGGCTGGCATTAGACTTGCATATCATCGACAATGGACCGGGCATCGCACCGGAGATCCGCGACCGTATCTTCTACCCGCTGGTGTCGGGCAGGGATGGCGGCAGCGGCCTGGGGCTGACGCTGGCGCAAACCTTCGTGCAGCAGCACCTGGGCATGATCGAGTGCGAAAGCCGGCCTGGACTGACGGATTTCCGGATCCTGCTGCCGCTGCACTGATGCGGCAGCGGCCGTGATTTCCGCCTCTGTCCGACGACGAATTTATTGCGGAAAGCACGACCTACATGAAACCAATCTGGATTGTCGACGACGACGCATCGATCCGCTGGGTGCTCGAAAAAGCCCTGGCGCGCGAGAATCTCGAGACGCGCAGCTTCGCCAACGCGCGCGACGCACTGGCCGCGTTCGAAACCGACACACCGCAGGTGCTGGTCTCGGACATCCGCATGCCGGGCGAGTCCGGCATCGACCTGCTGCAAGCGGTCAAGGCCAAGCACCCGGGCCTGCCGGTCATCATCATCACCGCGTTTTCCGACCTCGACTCGGCCGTCGCCTCCTTCCAGGGCGGCGCCTTCGACTACCTCGCCAAGCCCTTCGACATCGACAAGGCCGTCGCCCTGATCCGCCGTGCGCTCGAGGAAAGCCTGCGCGAGGCGAGCGTGGAAGCGGCGCCCGCCGAGACGCCCGAGATCCTCGGCCTGGCGCCGGCGATGCAGGAAGTCTTCCGCGCCATCGGCCGCCTGTCGCAGTCGAACGTGACGGTCTTGATCACGGGCGAATCGGGCACCGGCAAGGAGCTCGTCGCGCGCGCCCTGCACAAGCACAGCCCGCGCGCGCAGCAGCCCTTCATCGCCCTGAACACGGCGGCGATCCCGAAGGATTTATTGGAGTCCGAACTCTTCGGCCACGAGCGCGGCGCCTTCACGGGCGCACAGGCGATGCGGCGCGGCCGCTTCGAGCAGGCCGAGGACGGCACGCTCTTCCTCGACGAGATCGGCGACATGCCTTTCGACCTGCAGACGCGCCTTCTGCGCGTGCTGTCGGACGGTCACTTCTACCGCGTCGGCGGGCACCAGCCGGTGAAAGCGAATGTGCGCGTGATCGCGGCGACCCACCAGAACCTGGAACAGCGCGTGCGCGACGGCCTGTTCCGCGAAGATTTGTATCACCGCCTGAACGTGATCCGCCTGCGCCTGCCGAGCCTGCGCGAACGCAGCGAGGACATCCCGCTGCTGGCGCGCCACTTCCTGGTGCAGAGCGCACACCAGTTGGGCGTCGAACCGAAGCGCATGAGCGACAGCGCGATGCGTTTTCTCAGCAGCCTGGAATTGCCCGGCAATGTGCGCCAGCTGGAAAACCTGTGCAACTGGATCACCGTGATGGCGCCCGGCCAGACGGTCGAGGTCAAGGATCTGCCGCGCGACCTGACGCAGGCGCCGCCGGCCGGAGCGGTGGCGTTCGCGGCGCCCCTGGCCGAAGGCGCGGTGCCGGCGCCGTTGACCTTGCCGCCGACGCCCGATGGCTGGATCGGCCTGCTCGAACTGCAGGCCGCGAGCATGCTCAGCGCCGGCCAGTTCGAGGTGATGGACACGCTCGGCAAGCAGTTCGAGTCGGCCCTGATCAAGACGGCGCTGAAGCATACGCACGGCCGCAAGAACGACGCGGCCATGCGCCTGGGGATTGGCCGCAATACGATCACGCGCAAGATCGTTGAACTCGGGATCGACGGCGCGCGCGAGGAGTAGGGGTGGTCGAGGCCAATGGCCTCGACCACGGTTTCACTGGGCGGCGCATGAACGTCGCGCCATCTTGGCCGTGGTTTGATGGAGGGATGGTGTAAGCTCTGGCTTCGCTGCCCCATCCATTTACACCATGCTGATCAACTGCGTCGCCTACCAGGAAGGCAAGAAACTATCCGATATCCCGGTCGAGGATATCAGCGAATACCTGAAAATGCCCGGCTGCTTCGTCTGGGTTGCGCTGCGCGATCCCGAGCCGGCCGAACTGGCCACCATGCAGGAGGAGTTCACCCTGCACGAACTGGCCGTGGAGGACGCCTCGCGCGGCCACCAGCGTCCAAAGCTCGAGGAGTACGGCGATTCCGTCTTTGCCGTCGTCCGCACGGTCAACCTAAACGGGGACGAGATCTGTTCGGGCGAGGTCGCCATTTTCGCCGGCTCGAACTACGTGCTCTCGGTACGGCGCGATTCGGCCCAGGGTTTTCTCGGCGTGCGCGCGCGCACGGAGCGCGATCCGCAAATGCTCAAGATGGGCTCCGGCTTCGTCCTCTATGCGCTGATGGACGCCGTCGTCGACCGCTACTTCCCGATCGTCGACAAACTCGAATCCGATCTCGAATCGATCGAAGACCGCATCTTCGGCGGCCAGGGCGCCCAGCGCGACAACATCGAACGCCTGTATGACCTCAAGCGCAATACGCTGGTACTGCGCCATGCGGTCATTCCGCTGATGGATGCCGTCGGCCGCCTGCATGGTGGCCGGGTGCCGCCCGTCGCCTGCCAGACCCAGGATTATTTCCGCGACATCCACGACCATCTGCTGCGCATCGCCGGCCGCCTCGACACCATCCGCGACACCATCGCCACCGCGATCCAGGTGACGCTGTCGATGGTCGCGATCGAAGAAAACGATGTGAACAAGAAGCTTGCCTCCTACGCCGCGATCTTCGCGGTGTTCACCGCCTTCGCCGGCGTCTGGGGCATGAACTTCGAGTTCATGCCGGAGCTGAAATGGAAGTACGGGTATCCGATCGCGGTCTGCGTGATGTTCAGCGTGTGCGGGTACCTCTACTACCGCTTCAAAAAGTCGGGCTGGCTCTGAATCGCGCGCAATCAACCCGATGCGGCGTCACACATGCTCGCAAGGCAGCCAGCCTTGCTGCGCTTTGTTCCTTGCCTCGGGCTGATTGCGCGCGATTCAAGACATCGAGTCAGCCCCGCCCGGCGGTCGCCGCGCTGCCGGCCGTGGCCAGCACGATCATCCCGATCGCCAGCCACTGCGTCGTGGTCAGCACTTCGCCGAGCACGAAGAAGCCGGCCAGCGCGCCGACCGCCGGCCCGGCGCTGACCAGGATGCCGAACACGCGGCGCGGCAGGCGCGAGAGCGCCATCATTTCCAGCGAATAGGGCAGGATCGAGGAGAGCAGGGCGACCATCAGGCCGCCGAGCAGCACCGGCGCCGCGAACAGGGCGCTGCCCGCCTGGGCGATCCCGACCGGCACCGTGCACAGCGCAGCCACCAGCATGCCCCAGGCCACCACGTGGCCGCCCTTGAGCGTCGAGACGCGCTTGCCGAAGACGATGTACATGGCCCAGCAGAAGCCGGCGGCGGCGGCGGCGGCGACGCCGACCGGGTCGAGCGCGGCGGCGTCCGTGCTGGTCGGCGCCAGCAGCCACAGGCCGAAGGCGGCGCAGCCGACCCAGGCGAAGTCGCGCAGGTGGCGCGACGACCACACCACCACGGCCAGCGGCCCGATCACTTCGATGGCGATCGCGACCCCGATCGGAATGCGCGCGAAGGCGGCGTAGATCAGCAGGTTCATCATGCCGAGCATGAAGCCGTAGATCGCGACATTGACGGCGTCGGCCCGCGCCAGCGGCGCGCGCCACGGACGCCAGAAGGCCAGCAGCAGGATGCTCGCCAGGCCCACGCGCGTGGCGGTGATGCCGGCGCTGCCCACCAGCGGGAACAGGCCCTTGGCATAGGCCGCGCCGACGTTCACCGAGATCAGCGAACCGACGATGGCAAGGACGGGCGCCAGGATGCCGGCGCCGGCGCGGCCTGTGCTCGCGGGCGACGTCACGCGGCTCAGTCCTGCAGCGCGGGTACGGGCACGCCCATGGCCATGGCCACGGCTTCCGCCACGCGGATACCGTCCACCGCCGCCGACATGATGCCGCCGGCATAGCCCGCGCCTTCGCCGGCCGGGAACAGACCGCGCGTATTCAGGCTTTGCAGGTCGTCGTCGCGGCGCTTGATGCGGATCGGCGAGGAGGTACGGGTCTCGACGCCGGTCAGCACCGCGTCTTCCTTGTAGTAGCCCTTGATCTGCTTGTCGAAGGCGACGAAGGCTTCGCGCAGCGCGATGATCGCATAGTCCGGCAGCGAAGGCGCGAGGTCGGTCAGGTGTACGGCCGGCTTGAACGAGGGGATGACGGAACCGAATTCTTTTGACGCCACGCCGCGCACGAAGTCGCCCATCAGCTGGCCCGGCGCATCGTAGGTGCTGCCGCCCAGCAGGAAGGCACGCGACTCCAGTTCGCGCTGGAAGGCGATGCCCGCCAGCGGGTGGCCAGGATAGTCTTCCGGCGTGATGCCGACCACGATGGCGCTGTTGGCATTTCTCTCGTTGCGCGAGTACTGGCTCATGCCGTTGGTGACGACGCGGCCTTCTTCCGACGAAGCCGCGACCACCGTGCCGCCCGGGCACATGCAGAAGCTGTAGACGGAACGGCCGTTCGAGGCGTGGTGCACGATTTTATAGTCGGCCGCGCCCAGGATCTTGTTGCCGGCGTTCGGGCCGAAACGGCAGACGTCGATCAGGGACTGCGGGTGCTCGACGCGGAAACCGATCGAGAAGGGCTTGGCTTCCACATACACGCCGCGGTTATACAGCATCTCGAAGGTATCGCGCGCGCTGTGGCCGACCGCCATCACCAGGTGGTTGGTGGCGATCTCCTCGCCATTGGCCAGCACCACGCCGCGTACCTGGCGCACGCCGTTCGTTTCGCTGACGCGGATGTCGTCCACACGCGTTTCGAACCGGATTTCGCCGCCCAGCGACAGGATCTCGGCGCGCATCTGCTCGACCATCTTCACAAGACGGAAGGTGCCGATGTGGGGTTTACTGACATACATGATCTCTTCCGGCGCGCCGGATTTCACGAATTCGGTCAGTACCTTGCGGCCGTAGTGTTTCGGATCCTTGATCTGGCTGTAGAGCTTGCCGTCCGAGAAGGTGCCGGCGCCGCCCTCGCCGAACTGCACGTTCGACTCGGTATTGAGTTTGCGCTTGCGCCAGAAGCCAAAGGTGTCGACGGTGCGCTCGCGCACGACCTTGCCGCGCTCGAGCACCAGCGGGTTCAGGCCCATCTGCGCCAGGATCAGCGCCACGAACAGGCCGCAGGGGCCGGTGCCGACCACGATCGGGCGCGGCGTGCCGGCGGGCGGACGCGCGGCGTCGACGAATTTGTAGCCGGTGTCGGGGGAGGGCACGATGTACTGGTCACCCTGCAGGCGCTTGAACACCGCCGCCTCGTTCTTCACTTCGACGTCGATCGCGTAAATCAGGACGATCGCCGCTTTCTTGCGCGCGTCGTAGCTGCGCTTGAAGACATTGAAATCGACCAAGTCGTTGGTGTCGATGCCCAGGCGCTTGAGTATGGCGTCGCGTAGCGCGTGGTCGGGGTGGTCGAGGGGGAGCTTGAGTTCGTTAATTCGCAGCATGGGAAGTCCAGATGAGCGGTGGCGCAATGCCGCGCGCATAGAGGCGGCCGGCAAACGCGTATTTTAACCCGGCAGTGGCCGCGGATCACAGGGATCGCTGGCGCGCCGCGTTTGGATGTAAAGACGCACCCCGAATTTTATTGCGTTGCAATATGCATGTCTCGATTTCTCATGCTTGAATTCGCGTGATCGCCGGAAATAAGCGAATTTAAAAAACGCACGCTTATGGTGCGGCACGCCTGTTTTACGGGGCATTTTTTCGCTGCAGCGCATCAGTTTGGTGAAGATTTTTTGTTATTAAAAATTTAATCTTATTCGAGTGTTGTATATATGCACGTCTGGAAATGTTGATCGTTGACATTGGCACTTTTGCTATGGTTTTATGGTTCGATCAGATAACGCTTGAAGGCTTTCAATCGCGATTTGAGGCCGACTTATTTATCGGCCAACCAGTGGCAAAACGACGTACTACCCAGCTTGATAAAAACTTTAACAGGGAGAGTTATGTTGCATACGGTGAAACAAACTTCGAGGGCAGCAGGTTTGCGCCGCTCGGCCATTTCGGTGGCAATCGGCATGTGCTTCATGGGCGCTGCACTTGCTGCCGAAACCGGCGGCCTGCGGATCTCGATTACCAACCCGCAGGGCGCGCCGGTTGCCGGCGCCACGGTGCGTATCAGTTCGCCAAGCAGCCTGGTGACCAAGACGGCCACCACCGAAGCGGACGGCACAGTGCGCGTTGCCGGCCTCGATCCGGCAACGGACTACAAGGTTGAAGTGATCGCCCCCGGCTACTCGAACTTCACCGCCACCGAGGTCGCGGTCGTCAGTAACCAGAACCCTATCGTCGCGTACACCCTGGGCGCTCCGGCAGCCGCGGGCGCCGCGGCAGGCGCTACCGCCGGCATGCAGCAGGTCGTCGTTTCCGGTTCGCGCGTGGCGCGCGTCGACACCACCTCGGCCACCGTCGGCACCATTCTCAACCTGGGCGTCGTGGAATCGCTCCCGACCGGCCGTAACTACCAGAGCTACCTGCAGCTCGTCCCTGGCGTCAAGCCTTCCTCGGGCGGCAACCCGTCCTCGAAGTCGGGCGTGAACTATTCCGACATCGACGGCGCCACGGGCACCTCGTCCGACAACGTCTACATCCTCGACGGCGTCGACGTCACCGACCCGAGCACCGGCACCTTCGGTTCCAACATCAACTCCGAGATCATCCAGGAACAGCAGATCCTGACCGGCGGCATCCCTGCCGAGTACGCGGGCGGCTCGGGCCTGGTCTCGAAGGTCATCACCAAGTCGGGCAGTAACGAATTCCATGGCTCGGTCAACTACTACTTCCAGAACGACAGCCTGGTCGCCGACAGCAAGAACGCCACCGCGTCCGGCTTCTCGACCTACGATGCGGCCGTCACCCTGGGCGGCCCGATCATCAAGGACAAGCTGTGGTTCTTCGGTTCCTACCAGAAGAAAAACCGCGACACCGACGTCCTCAACGAAGACACCAACCAGTTCATGCGCGCCGTGAATCGCGAAGACCAGCTCGGCTTCCTGAAGCTGACCTGGCAGGCGACCGAGAACGACCGTCTGGTGGCTTCCTTCTTCAACGATCCGACCGAGACTACCGGCACCACGCTGCCCGGTACGCTGAACAACCGCGACCAGCGCCGCAAGCAGGGCGGCGACAACTACAATCTCTCGTACACGCGTGACATGGGCAACCTGCGCCTGAACGCCTACGCCTTCCGCCACATCGGCGAAGTGTCGGACTTCGCGGCCAGCCAGGAGCCACGCAATACCGTCGCCTTCTTCAACCGCACCAGCATCCCGCTAGCGGAAGTCCAGCTGGGCGGCTTCGGCGTCGACACCGTTTCGGAGCGCAACCGCGACGAAGTCGGTTTCAACACCGAATACTTCCTCGAAACCGCGAACGCCGGCACCCATACGATCAAGGGCGGCTTCCTGATGTCGAAGAATACCTACTACGAGGATGCCCAGTACACCGGCACCGGCAAGGCGCAGTACACCTCGCTGGCTGCCCGCCACGCCGGCTTCACCTTCGACCAGATCGTCGCGGCTCCCGCCACGGGCGGCTGGAGCAACCAGCCGATTTCGGCCCCCGACCTGTCGCGCGTCGTCGCCGCCATCAACGGCGCCGCCGCCGCGGATCGCGCCGCCTTCAATGCGCGCCTTGACGCCAACGGCAACGGCAGCGTCTCGGAAGCGGAACTGCGCGCGCTGCAGTTCACCAGCAACACCGGCAACCCGGGCGGCCAGATCAACCTGTACCGCAGCGTCGAAACCGTCGCTTCGCCGTACAGCGTGGAAGCCACCGGCAAGGCCGCCTACCTCCAGGACACCTGGACCAAGGACAAGCTGACCATCACCGCCGGCCTGCGCGCCGAGGAGTGGAAGCACGACGACTCGAAGGGCAACCAGTCGGCCAAGTTCGAATGGAAGGTCGCGCCGCGCCTGAGCGTCGTGTACGACCCGGCCGGTGACGGCCGCAGCAAGGTCTGGGCCTTCCTGGGCCGCTACTACGATCCGATCCGTACCAACATGTCCGACTTCGCCGGCAACCTGACCGGCCCGGTGCAGGAAGAGCAGGCCTTCATCGGCGACCGCTGGGTGACCTACCGTACCCGCGGCGGCGAGAAGACCCCGGATGCGCTGTTCGCGCCGTCGACCAAGACGCCGTTCACCGACGAGTTCATGCTCGGCTATGCGACCAACCTGGGCCGCGACTACACCGTGTCGGTGGCCTATACCAAGCGCCGTACCCGCGACATCCTGGAAGACTACGACCTGCACCTGTATTCGGATCCGACCAACACGCCCGATATGGTGGGCTACGCGGCCCCGAGTTCGGTCTTCTACCTGCCGTATTCCTACTTCGGCTACTCCTCGGCGCCGAATTCGAACTACGTGCTCGGCACGCTGGCAGGCGGCAAGCGCGACTACCAGGGCGTCGAACTGAGCCTGACCAAGGCCAAGCGCGACAACTGGCAGGGCGCCGTCTCGTACACCTGGAACGAAGCCAAGGGCAATACCAACTCGGACAGTAACGCCGACTTCCAGGGCGACTGGATCGCACTCGATCCGCGCGCCCCGAACGCCTACGGCCCGCAGCCCGGCAACATCAAGCACCAGTTCAAGGGCTACGGCACCTACTACTTCACCAATGGCTTCGCCAGCGGCCTGGAGCTGAGCGCCGTGTTCAACTGGAACAGCGGCCTGCTCTACAGCCGCGCCCAGCTGGTGCAGCGCCGCTACCTGCCGGTGATGGACGACCCTTATGTCTTCGGCAATACCCTCGATTCCTGGATCACCCCAGGCACCGTCGGCAGCCAGACCGGCCCGTCCTACTACACCTTCGACATGCGCCTGAAGTACTCCTACAAGCTGGCCGGCAGCCAGAAAGTCGAGTTCTTCCTCGACCTCTTCAACGTGCTGGACAAGCAGTCGGGTACCGCGGCGCAGGCCCTGGCGGTCGGCACCGGCAAGTACCAGTTCGGCCAGGCGAACGCCTTCGTCGAACCGCGCCGCCTTTACGTCGGCGCCCGCTACTCGTTCTGATCGACGCGTATCGGCAAACGAAAACGGCCCCGAGGGGCCGTTTTTTTTCGACTTGCCTATCGATGAACGTCTAGCCTTCCCACACCGCATTCAGCGCCGCCACCGCCGCAATGCCCGCCGTCTCCGTGCGCAGCACGCGCGGCCCCAGCGACAGCGCCAGCGCGCCGGCGTCGATCGCCGCCTGCTCTTCTTCCGCACTGAAGCCACCCTCCGGCCCGATCAGCAGCGTCAGCGCCTGCGGCCCCGCCGCCCGCGCCCAATCGGCCAGCGACTGGGTGGCGCGCGGCGAGAACAGGAGGCGCGGCGCCGTGTCCCCCTTAGCGAGGTAGCGCTCGAACTCCGCCAGCGGCGCCAGCTGCGCCAGCCGGTTGCGCCCGCACTGCTCGGAGGCGGCCACGATCACCCCTTGCCAGTGCGCGTGGCGCTTGTCGAGGCGCTCGCCCGACAGACGCACGACGCTGCGCCGCGCCGCCAGCGGCTGCACTGCCGCCACGCCCATCTCGACCGCCTTTTCGATGATCCAGTCCATTTTCGACCCCTCGGGCAGGCCCTGCGCCAGCGTGATCGCATAGGGCAGCTCGGCCTCGCGCGCCTCGTGTTCCCCGACCTGCGCGCTTGCGCGCTTCTTGCCGCTGTCGAGCAGGCGGGCCTTATATTGCCCGCCGCGGCCGTCGAACAGGGTCAGCGCGTCGCCGGGCTGCATGCGCACCACGTGCAGGTGATGTGCCACCGCTTCCGGCAGGTCGACGATGGCGCCCGCGGCAAGCGGCTGGGGACAATAAAAACGGGGCATGGAATTCCTGCGCATGAATGAGGGAAGGGCGCAATTGTAAAGCGCCGGCAGGGCGCGGCCAACCATGCGCCAAGCATGCATATTTGAATTCTTCGTAATACATATTTTGCAGTTGTTGTATTTACGAAAAAGTCATTCTTCGTGTATTGACAGCCGTCAATACAAAATGGTCATATCTCCTAAGCAAAAATATGTATGCGGCAATTTATTTGCTACATGCCGGAGCCATTTTGCGTTGGGAGCGGCGCGCCGACCCTACCCGGATCGACCGCGTCGATGTTGTTCAATTCGAGGAACTATAATAATGACTAAAGAGAAAGTTTTATCGCGATCCGTCCGCCTGATGTTTTCCGGCGCCGTACTGGCCGGCCTGAGTGCGGGAGCCTGGGCCCAGGAACAGAAACCGGCGGTGGTCGAAGTAACGGGTACCCGCCTGACGGCGCCCGGCTTCAATTCGAACAGCCCGATTTCGTCGGTGACCGCGGAAGAGATCCGCTCGACGCAGCCGGTGGCAGTGGAAGAGTTCTTCAAGTCGCTGCCGGCCGCCGTGCCGGCCATCGGCCCGGCCACGAACAACGGCACCGCGGGCGCCGCAACGATCGACCTGCGCGGCCTCGGCACCAACCGCACCCTGGTGCTGGTCAACGGCCGCCGCCTCGTTCCCTTCAGCCTCGGCGGCACGGTCGACACCAATTCGGTGCCGATGGCGCTGCTCAGCCGTGTCGATATCCTGACGGGCGGCGCCTCGGTGGTGTACGGCGCCGACGCCGTCGCCGGCGTGGCCAACTTCAACCTGCGCCGCAATTTCACCGGCGTGGACGTCACCACCTCCTACGGCATGACGGCCGACCAGCACGACGCCAAGCGCCAGCGCACCGACGTCACCATGGGCGCCAACCTCGACGGCGGCCGCGGCAATGTCGTGCTGAGCATCGGCAAGACCAAGGCCGATCCGCTGACCCAGGGCGAGCGTCCTTACGGCATCACCAGCCTGAACTCGGTGACGGGCGCACCGACCGGTTCGGGCACGACCGTGCCCGCCGCGTTCTCGACCAGCGCCGGCACCGCCGGCAACCCCGACGTGCTGTCGGGCTCGTGGCAGATCGACCCGGCCACCGGCCGTCTGGTGCAGCCGGCGCAGCTCTACAACACCAATCCGCCGAACTACTATGTAACCGGCCTGAACCGCACCCAGGCGACGGCGATGGCGAACTACAAGATCAACGACTACGCGGAAGCCTATACCGAAGTCTTCGCCACCAACAGCAAGGTCGCCTCGGCCCTGGCCTCGACCGGCACCTTCGGCAACACCTTCAATGTCCCGATCGGCAATCCGTACATCCCGCAGGCCGCGCGCGAGCAGCTCTGCCAGCGGCGCGGCATCCCGGCCGCCAACTGCGTGGCCGGCAACGCCACGGTCGTGCCGCTGCTGGTCAACCGCCGCTTCACCGAACTCGGCCCGCGCTTCAACGACTTCGACAACAAGACCCTGCAGTACACCATCGGCCTGAAGGGCGACATCGCCTACGACTGGACGTATGACGCCTACTGGAGCCGCGGCACCGCCGACCAGGCCCAGCAGCGCCGCAACTGGGGTTCGCTGGCCAAGGTCACGCAGGCGCTGAACGCGCTCAACACGACCACCTGCGTCAACAACACCAACGGCTGCGTGCCGCTGAACGTGTTCGGCGCCGAAGGCTCGATCACCCCGGCCCAGGCCGCCTTCATCAACAACAGCGCGCTCCTGAACCAGAGCGTCAAGCAGGACGTGGCCTCCGTGTCGCTCTCGGGCAACCTGGGCGCCACCGTCCGCAGCCCGTTCGCGCAGGATCCGATCAGCATGTCGCTGCTGGCCGAGCAGCGCAAGGTCACGGCCGGCACCCAGTCGGACGCGGCCTCGCAGCTGCAGGGCGAAGTGCTGGGCACCGGCGCGCCGACGCCTGACCGTTCGGGCCGCTTCTCGCTGAAGGAATATGCCGTCGAGATGCTGATCCCGGTCGCACGCGACCTGCCGTTCGTCCGCACCCTGAACATGGAACTGGGCTACCGCCAGACCGAGTTCTCCACCGCCACCGCCAAGAACGACTACGGCAGCTGGAAGGCAGGCGGCGAGTGGGCGCCGATCGACATGTTCCGCGTACGCGGCATGGTGCAGAAGGCCACCCGCGCGCCGAACGTGAACGAGCTGTTCGCACCGGCCGTCACCGGCCTGTCGAACCTGGCCACCGACCCGTGCCAGGGCGCGAACATCAACAAGGCCGATGCGGCCCGCGCCGGCACGCTGTCGAACCTGTGCGTGCAGACCGGCGTGCCGCTGAGCGAAGTCGGTGCGCTGCCGGCGCCGTCCTCGGGCCAGATCAACAACCTCAGCGGCGGCAACCCGGCCCTGGGGCCTGAATCGGCCAAGACCAAGACGATCGGCTTCGTGCTCGAGCCGCTGCCGCGCCTGGCGCTGTCGGTCGACTACTACGAGATCGACATCAAGGACGCCGTCTCGTCGCCGTCGACCACCGACATCCTGGATCGCTGCTACAACGCCGGCCAGAATCCGAACTTTGCCGTCAACGAGTTCTGCGGCATGGTCGGCCGTAACACGATCAACGGCACCTTCAACGGCAACGAGGCGCGCGGCGTGTCGACGCCACTGTCGAACCTGGGCACCCAAAGCACCAGCGGCGTGGACGTCAACGTCTCCTACCGCCTGGCCGCCAACAAGCTGGGTCTTGACACCCGCTACGGCACCTTCGACATCAGCCTGGGTGCCAACCAGGTCAACAGCTACAAGTTCCGCGCGACCCCGACGGCCGTCGAACGCGATTGCCTCGGCTATTACAGCGTGGCTTGCAACAACATCGTGTCGGCGCCGGTCTACAAGCGCAAGTTCAACCAGCGCACCAACTGGACGGTGGGCGCCTTCTCGGTCGGCTACAACTGGCGCTATGTCAGCGGCGTGATCGAGGAGCCGGGCGGCACCAACTTCCTGCCGGCCTTCGCCAGCATCGATGCCTACCACTACATCGACCTGAACGCGAACTGGAACATCAACAAGAACGTGCGCGTGAACCTGTCGGTCACCAACGCAGCCAACAAGAAACCGCCGATCGTCGGCGGCTCGATCGGCGGCACCGGCCCGAACAGCGGCAACACCTTCCCGCAAAGCTATGACGCGGTAGGACGTTACGTGACCCTGGGCGCCTCGTTCAAGTTCTAAACATTGGCCCTGCCGTAAAGACGATGGCGGACTTCGGTCCGCCATTTTTCGTGGCGCTGTTCGCATTAAGTGTGGAATCTCCTGGCAAGGCTGCGGTCAAAGCTCATCCATACCGAGCCGGAGGCGCCATGCAAGCACGCAAGTTCGAGCAAATCCTCACCGACCTGAAGGCGCTGACCCGACGACAGCGCGAGCGTTTGTTGGCGCTGTTGCGGCCGGCGGTGGAACTGGACAAGGCGGTCGGCCTCATCGAGAGCGCAAGGGCACGTGAACTGGCGTGCGCGCATTGCCAGTCGCGGCAGCTCTACCGGCACGGCCGAGCCCACGGCCTGCAGCGCTATCGCTGCAAGAACTGCGGGCGCACCTGCAACGCGCTCACCGGTACCGCCCTGGCGCGCCTGCGCCACAAGGGCCGCTGGCTCGACTACCTGGGCGGCATGCTCGATTCGCGCAGCATCCGCCGCAGCGCCGCCGACCATGGCGTGGCCGGCGCGACCAGTTTTCGCTGGCGCCACCGCTTCCTCGATGTCAGCAAGCACGACCGCCCGCAGTGCCTGGCGGGCATTGCCGAAGCTGACGAGATGTATATGCTCGAATCGCACAAGGGCTCCCGCCAGCTCGACCGTGCTCCACGCAAGCGCGGCGGTAAAGCGACAAAACGCGGCATCTCCAATGAACAGATGTGCATCCTGGTGGCACGCGACCGCACCGGACAAACCCTCGACTGGATACCGGGTAAAGGAGCGCTGACGCATGCGCAATTGCACCAGCACCTGTTGCCACGCCTGGAACGCGACGTGCTGCTGGTGAGCGATGCCCACGCGGCGTACCGCAGCTTCGCCCGCCGGGCGGGCATCACGCACGAAGCGGTCAATTTACAAGCCGGCGTGCGGGTGCGCGGCGCGATCCACGTGCAGAACGTCAACGCCTATCACAGCCGGCTGCGCGGCTGGCTGCTGCCGTTTCGCGGCGTGGCCAGCCGCTATCTGAGCAATTACCTGGGCTGGCGCTGGGCGCTCGACGGCGGCCGCATCGCCACGCCGGAGGATCTGCTGCGCGCGGCCTTGGGTGCGGGGCGTTCGGTACGATTCCACACTTAACGCTAACAGCGCCTTTTCGTTTGCAGCACACAATTTTGCGATAACGCTTTTTTATTAGGCAGCACGGCTCTGGTAGAATATCGGGTTACGGCCTGTTCAAGGCTCACCGCCTCCCATTCCAGACTTACCGATCATGACATCTATGCAAACCACGACCCTGATGGCCAACGCAATCCGCGCGCTGGCAATGGACGCCGTCCAGAAAGCCAACTCCGGCCACCCGGGCATGCCAATGGGCATGGCGGAAATCGCAGTCGCCCTGTGGGACAAGCATTACCGCCACAACCCGGCCAATCCCGGCTGGATGAACCGCGACCGCTTCCTGCTCTCGAACGGCCACGGCTCGATGCTGCATTACGCGCTGCTGCACCTGGCCGGCTACGACGTGTCGATGGACGACATCCGCGACTTCCGCCAGCTGCACTCGAAGACCCCGGGCCACCCGGAAGTGGGCATCACCCCGGGCGTGGAAACGACCACCGGCCCGCTGGGCCAGGGCATCGCCAACGCCGTCGGCATGGCGCTGGCCGAGTGGCTGCTGTCGTACGAATTCAACCGTCCGGGTTTCGAGGTCGTCGACCACTACACCTACGCCTTCCTGGGCGACGGCTGCCTGATGGAAGGCATCTCGCATGAAGTCGCCTCGCTGGCCGGCACCCTGCGTCTGAACAAGCTGATCTGGCTGTACGACGACAACGGCATCTCGATCGACGGCCGTGTCGAAGGCTGGTTCACCGATGACACCCAGAAGCGTTTCGAGTCCTACGGCTGGAACGTCATTCCAAAAGTGGACGGCCACAACGTGGAAGCCGTGTCCGCCGCCATCGCGCAGGCGAAGACCTCGGATCGTCCGACCCTGATCTGCTGCAAGACCATCATCGGCAAGGGCGCCCCGAACCTGGAAGGCGGCGACAAAGTCCACGGCGCTCCGCTGGGCGACAAGGAAATCGCGGCCGTGCGCCAGCACCTGGTGTGGGATCCGATCCCGTTCGACATTCCTGGCGAAATCTACCAGGCCTGGGACGCGAAAGCGCGCGGCGCGGAAGCTGAAAACAGCTGGAATGCGATGTTCGCCGCCTACCGCGCCGAGCACCCTGAGCTGGCCGCCGAATTCGAGCGCCGCATGAAGGGCGAGCTGCCGGGCAATTTCAATGAAGTGCTGGAAGCGGCAATTGCTACCTGCATCGACAAGAAAGAAACCATCGCCACCCGCAAGGCATCGCAGAACGCGATCCAGGCCCTGGCCCCGATCCTGCCGGAATTCCTGGGCGGCTCGGCCGACCTGACCGGTTCGAACCTGACGAACTGGAAAGAGATCGTCGCCGTGCGTTCGGGCATCCCGGGTAACCACATCAACTACGGCGTGCGCGAATTCGGCATGGCCGCGATCCAGAACGGCGTCGCCCTGCACGGCGGCTTCATCCCGTTCGGCGCGACCTTCCTGACCTTCTCGGACTACAGCCGCAATGCCCTGCGCATGGCGTCCTTGATGAAGATCCGCTCGCTGTTCGTGTTCACCCACGACTCGATCGGCCTGGGCGAAGACGGCCCGACCCACCAGTCGATCGAGCACGTCTCGTCGCTGCGCCTGATCCCGGGCCTGGACAACTGGCGTCCATGCGACACGGTCGAATCGCAAGTGGCCTGGGGCGCGGCAGTGCAGCGCAAGGACGGCCCGTCGACCCTGATCTTCTCGCGCCAGAACCTGCCGTTCATGGAGCGCGATGCCACTGCCGTGGCGAATGTCGCCAAGGGCGGCTACGTGCTGCGCGACGCGGCCGATGCGAAAGTCATCCTGATCGCCACCGGTTCGGAAGTCGAACTGGCGATGAAGGCGGCCGATGCGTTGGCGGGCGAGGGCATTGCCGCGCGCGTGGTCTCGATGCCGTCGACCGACGTGTTCGAGCGCCAGAGCGCAGACTATAAAGCGTCTGTCCTGACCCGCGGTATTCCACGTGTGGCCATCGAAGCCGGCGTCACCGACTTCTGGTACAAGTACGTCGGCCTGGAAGGCGCCGTCGTCGGTATCGATACCTTCGGCGAATCGGCCCCGGCGCCGGTGCTGTTTAAGCACTTCGGCTTCACGGTCGAGAACGTCGTGGCCAAGGCCAAGGGCGTGATCGCTGCGTAATGTTGTATAAGGCTGCCTGCGGGCGGCCTTTTTCCATATGAGCAGGTCGAAAAAAGTTTTTTTCTAATCAGGAGCTAAGCAATGACGATCAAAGTTGCCATCAACGGCTACGGCCGCATCGGCCGTAACATCCTGCGCGCCTTCTACGAAGGCGGCAAAAAGCAAGACATCCAGATCGTGGCGATCAACGACCTCGGCAACGCCGAATCGAACGCCCACCTGACCCGCTACGACACCGCCCACGGCAAGTTCCCCGGCACCGTCACGGTCGAAGGCGACAACATGATCGTCAACGGCGATCCGATCCGCGTGTTCGCACAGCGTAACCCGGCCGAAATCCCATGGGGCGAGCTGGGCGTCGACGTCGTGCTGGAATGCACCGGCTTCTTCACCACCAAAGAGAAAGCCTCGGCCCACCTGAAGGGCGGCGCCAAGAAAGTCATCATCTCGGCACCGGGCGGCAAGGACGTCGACGCGACCATCGTCTACGGCGTGAACCAGGACGTGCTCAAGTCGAGCGACACCGTCATTTCGAACGCATCCTGCACCACCAACTGCCTGGCCCCGCTGGTCAAGCCGCTGCACGACGCCATCGGCCTGGAAACCGGCCTGATGACCACCGTCCACGCCTACACCAACGACCAGGTGCTGACCGACGTGATGCACGAAGACCTGCGCCGCGCCCGTTCGGCCACCCAGTCGATGATCCCGACCAAGACCGGCGCCGCCGCCGCGGTCGGCCTGGTGCTGCCTGAGCTGAACGGCAAGCTGGACGGCTTCGCGATCCGCGTGCCGACCATCAACGTCTCGATCGTCGACCTGACCTTCATCGCCAAGCGCGACACCACCGTCGACGAAGTCAACGCGATCATGAAGTCGGCCTCGGAAGGCGCCCTGAGCGGCGTCCTGACCTACCAGACCGAACCGCTGGTCTCGGTCGACTTCAACCACAACCCGGCATCGTCGAACTTCGACGCCACCCTGACCAAAGTCTCGGGCCGCCTGGTGAAGGTCTCGTCGTGGTACGACAACGAGTGGGGCTTCTCGAACCGCATGCTCGATACCACCGTCGCACTGATGAACGCGAAGTAATCCTTCGCCTTCCAGGCAACATGAAAACCCGCCGCAAGGCGGGTTTTTTTTCGTCCATTTTTCACCTGGTCGGCGTAACAGCAGCCTTGACGAAAGTCAACGAACGG
Source organism: Massilia sp. Leaf139 (assembly GCF_001424165.1). Lineage (GTDB taxonomy): Bacteria > Pseudomonadota > Gammaproteobacteria > Burkholderiales > Burkholderiaceae_D > Telluria. Next base: position 88,412 of record NZ_LMOJ01000012.1, on the reverse strand, counting down.
AAACTTACTTGTCTATAACACTGTTACCAAATCGCAACTAACTAGTGAAAATTTTCGCAAATTTACAAATGATGCTCAATTCATAACTAGTTCCTGTCAGAATCAAAATGTATGCATTCATACATACATTAAAACATCGTCAAAAATATAAATAGGGACACAACAGTGAATAAGCACTTCGTAGTCAAGCGCGGCGTTATCGCCGTCGCGCTCGCCTTTGGCAGTACCCATGTTCTGGCACAGACGACGCCGGCCACCCCGGCTCCCGCGCCGGAAATGCAGCGCGTGCTGGTGACCGGTTCGAACATCAAGCGCATCGATGGCGAGACCGCCTCGCCGGTTACCGTGCTGCGCCGGGAAGACATCAAGGCGACCGGCGCCAACACCGTGCGCCAGGTGCTCGACACCCTGACCGCATTCGACACGGGCACCCTGCGCGACGACGGCAGCTCGACCAGCTTCGCCCGCGGCGCTTCGGGCGCGTCGATGCGCGGCCTGGGCAAGGCTGCCACGCTGGTGCTGGTCAACGGCCGCCGCGTTTCGAACTACGCCTTTGCCGACGGCGGCAAGGAAGTCTTCGTCAACGTCGACGCCATCCCGGCCGACATCATCGAGCGCGTCGAAGTGCTGAAGGATGGCGCCTCCGCCGTCTACGGTTCGGACGCGATGGCTGGCGTCATCAACATCATCACCCGCACCACCTTCGAAGGCGTGCGCCTGAGCGCCAACGTCGAGCGCAACCAGAGCCACGATTTCGGCGGCCAGGACACGGCCGCCATCGTCGGCGGTTTCGGCGACCTCGAAGAAGACGGCTACAACGTCTTCGCCACCGTCGAAGCCTACCGCCGCAAGGGCTACATGCAGTCGGACGTGATCCGTTACTACCCGGCCTGGCACCGCCAGTACGTGAGCCCGGCCTTCGGCGATCCGAGCCTGCTGTCCTTCCCGGGCAACCTGAACGAGCCGGCAGCGGGCGGCCGCGCCGCCGTGCGCCAGGCCGTGGCCAGCTGCCCGAAAGAGCGCATCAACGCGGGCGGCCTGTGCACCAGCGACCTGACCGGCATCACGCCCTGGTCGGATCCTGCCGAGCGCGTCAACTTCTTCAGCCAGGCCCGCTTCAAGGTCGTGCCCGGCATCAGCGGTTTCGCCGAAGCGTCCTATTCGCGCACCGAGACCACCTACCGCGGCCTGCCTTACGCAAACTCGGCTGGTTCGCCAACGAACTGGTTCGACGGCAATACCAAGACTTCGCAGTCGGTCAACAAGCCGAAGCTGGCAGTGGGCAACCCGGCCAACCCATACAGCTTCCCGGTCGGCATCGACTACCGCTTCATGGACGACCTGGACATGTGGGTCAGCCCGTCGGTCGCCAACCAGTACCGCGTAATGGCCGGCCTGCAGGGCAGCTTCGCCAATGGCTGGGAATGGGAAGTCGCGGGCGGGCGCATCGGCGCCGACGCCGAGTCGCGCGACCGCGGCGCGCACCGCACGGCGATGCCGAACGCGGTGGCGAGCGGCGAGTACAAGATCGGCGGCCCGAACAGCCAGGAACTGCTGGCGCGCATGTTCCCGCAGATCGGCACGAACGCCGACCTGTCGCAGAACTTCGTCGATGCCAAGCTCAGCGGCTCGCTGATGCAGCTCGGCGGCGGCCCGCTGTCCTTCGCCCTCGGCGGCGAAGTGCGCCGCGAGAACATGTACATCCGCTCGACCGACAACGTCGTCAACGCCGAGATCATCGGCCGCGGCTCGCTGTGGATCGACGGCGCGCGCACCATGCAAGCCGTGTACGGCGAACTGGAAGCGCCGCTGACCAGGAAACTGACGCTCGAGGCCGGCGTACGCCTGGACAAGAGCGAAGGCTTCGATTCGCACGTGTCGCCGAAGCTGGGCGTGCAATACCGCGCGATTCCGCAAGTGCTGCTGCGTGGTACCGCTGCCGGTGGTTTCCGTACCCCGAACATCCCGGAAACGCTGGGCAAGGTCGGCCTGACCGGCTTCTTCAACAGCACCTTCGATCCGAAGCGCTGCGACGCGGCCATCGCGATCCGCGACGCGCTGCGTACCGGTAACACCAACGACAGGAACGATGCGACGACCGCCTATAACTCGGGTTGCCTGACCTCGGTGCCGGCGATGATTTCGTCGAGCCCGGATCTGGAACCGGAAACCTCGCGCAGCCTGACTGCGGGCTTCGTGCTGGAGCCGACCAAGAACATCAACGTCGCGGTCGACTACTGGAAGATCGAACGCCGCGACGAGATCGCCTACCGTGCCGTCTCGTACGTGCTGCAGCGCGAGGACACGCCGGAATACCAGGCGCTCATCGTGCGCAACCCGGTCAGCGATACCGACCGCCGCCTGGCCGCGCGCGCCAACGAACTGCGTCCAGGTGCGAACCTGGGCTTCACGGCGGGTAACATCCAGTCGCTGCTGCTCAACTACGAGAACTTCGGCAAGACCGAAACCTCGGGTGTGGACGTCGACATCGCCACCCGCTGGAACTGGGGTAGCTGGGGCACCTTCAATCTGGGCCTGATGAACACCTGGGCCCTGAGCTATCGAGCCTGGGACGTGAGCGCCGGCAAGTACCGCCCGAACACGGTCGCCCTGCGCGGCACGCCGCGCCTGGTGTCGGTGCTGAGCGCACTGTGGAAGAAGGGCGATTTCGCCACCTCGGTGCGCGTGCACCGCAGCTCGGAAACCCAGCTGAACTTCGACGAGACCGACGTCGCGACCTGGAACCAGGCCGGCTGCCAGTCGCGCATCAAGCCGACCGGGGAATTCCCGTGCTGGCGCCGCGACGACGTGCGTACCGACCTGAACCTGACCTACACCGGGATCAAGAACCTGCGCCTGTCGATGAACGTGCGTAACCTGCTGCTGGCCTCGGGCCCGGTCGACCTGCGTGGCGGCTATGCGCTGCGTCCGCGTTCGATCAAGCTGTCGGCGGAATACGGCTTCTGATGCCCGCGTAAGCGTAGCGGCATGAAAAAAGGCGGGTGCCAATGGCACCCGCCTTTTTTTATCGACCAATCAGCGAGACGATCAGAAGCGGTATTCCGCGGTCAGGCGCAGGCTGCGGCCCTGCACGTCTTCGTAGCTTTGCGGGATCACGCCGCCGCCGCCGCTCGAGAAGCTGCGCAGGTCGACCGGTGGACGGTGGTCGAAGATATTGCGCACGAAGGCGGTCAGGGTCCAGCCCTTCAGGCCACGGTAGGCCAGGGTGTAATCCCAACGCACGTACGAACCGACACGGCACTCCGATTCGGCCCAGCCGCGATCTGCGCAACCTTCGACGGTGTAGCTGTCGTCGAAGAAGTCGCCGCGCAGTTGCGTGCTCTTGTTGTAGCTGGCGCGCAGGGCGTTCGAGAAGTTGCCCGAGTCCAGCGAGACGGTGGTGTTGGCCACGATCTTCGGTGCGCCGTAACGGCCTGCCAGGTTGTCGCCATAGCCGCCTAGCGTGGTGCTGTAGAAGCGCAGGTCGGTCAGGAAGGTCGCGTTGGCGTCGACGTTGACACGGCCGTAGGCGGTGCGGAAGCGCGCCGAACCGGTCAGGTCGAAACCGCTGGTCTTGGTCTTGGACACGTTCTCGAACATGCCCGAGGTGCCGACCAGCGAACCGGTGGTGACGCCGTATTGCGCCTGTTCGGCAGCGGTAAAGGTCTTGTCGCTGGACAGGGCCGCACGCTCGATGACGCCGGCAGGCTGATCCGCTTCGGCGGCCAGCAGGTCGTCGGTGCTCTTCAGGCCGATCTCGTCCTTGCGCTCGATGCGCCAGTAGTCGAAGGCGACGCTGTAGCCCTTGACCGGCTCGAAGACCAGGCCCAGCGTGGCGCTGCGCGAGGTTTCCGGCGCCAGATCCGGGTTGTTGCGGACGTTGCTGAACACGCCGGCGGCGCATTCATCGCCTTCGACGGTGTCGGCGCGGGCGTTGAGCAGGGCGTAGTTCGGATCGCTGCTGGCGAGGCCACCGGCACGTGCGCGCAGATCCTTGGCCAGGGCCAAGGCTTGCGGGCAGCGGCGTGGGTCGACGACGCCGTTATCGAAGGCGAACTTGCTCGACTGGGCGCTTTCGGTCAGGTTCGGTGCACGGAAGCCCGATTCGACGGTACCGCGAACCAGCAGCTGCTTGCTCGCTTCCCAGCGGAAGGCCAGCTTCGGCGACACGTGGGCGTCGAAGTCCTCGTACTTGTCGAGGCGGGCGGCGCCGGTGACTTCGAAGGTCTTGGTCACAGGGATGTTGACTTCGGCGAAAGCCGCACCGGTCATGCGCTTGGCATCGGCCGTGGCCGAACCGTTGCCGACGATGTCGCCGGCGAGCAGGTTGGCGGTCGGGCTGATCTCGAACTTCTCGTGGCGCAGTTCGCCGCCGACTGCGGCGCTGATCGAACGGTCGCCCCACTTGGCGACTTCACCGCTGATCTTGCCGTCGATGAAGGTCTGGGTGATCTTGCCGTCGTAACCGTATTCAGGGAACAGGGTGTTGAGCACTTCCGGCGAGTTCTGGCCGCCGATCACGTAGCCGCGGTTGAAGAAGTTCGGGTCGAGCGGGGTGTAGTCGGCATCGTACTGCGAGTAGTCGCCGATGACTTGCTTGAAACCGCTGGCACTGAAGGTGCCGCGGCCGCGCGACTTGGTGCGGCTGCCCATGACGCCGACAGCGGTTTCCCAGTCGTACTGGTTCAACGAGCCCTTCAGGCCGGTCAGGGCGCGGTATTGCGAGCTCTTGACGGCTTCGCTGCCGCCGGAATCGGCGAAGCGGTAACGCAGGCCGGCCGGTTCGCCCAGGGTATTGAGCGGATGGGTAGCCGGCAGCGACAGCGACGTGAAGCTCAGGCGTTCGCCGGTGACCGGGTTGCCCCAGACGGTGTCGGCGGCGGTCGAGTCGTAGGTCGGGAAGGCGCTCTGGTAGGTGGTCTTGGTGCTCGAAAGCAGGACTTCGGCGAAGGCGTCGACCGTGTCGCTGATGCGCAGCTTGCCCGATACCAGGGCATTGACGCGCTCGGCTTCAGGGATGGCCTGGAAGCGCGAGAAGCGGTCATATTGGCACAGGCCCGCAGCCACCGTGGTGCAGCCAGGCACCGGGCCGCCGCCGCCGGCGTAGCCGAGGATGTTGCCTGGGTAGCTGAACGAGGACGGTGCGCCGCGGTCGCCGAACATGCGGCCGCTGCCCGGTGCGACGGTGCTGAACTTCTCGCCGTAGGCCGGGTTGATGTCGTCGACGACCGAACGCCACATGACCGGATCGCGCTTGAACACTTCGACGTTGGCCAGCACGTTGTAGCCGTCGCTGCCGAAGTCGCCCAGGCCGCCGGTGATGCTGGCGCTGCGGGTGCGGAATTCGCTGTTCTTGAGCGACTGGTCCTGGGTGGCCTTCAGCTGCACGCCCTGGAAGTCGCCGCGGGTGATGATGTTGATGACGCCGGCGACGGCGTCCGAGCCGTACACGGCCGAGCCGCCGTTACGCAGCACTTCGACGCGCTCGATTGCGTCCAGCGGCAGCGAGTCGAGGTTGGTGAAGACTTCGTTGTAGTCGGCCAGGGCGTAAGGCGCCACACGGCGCGAGTTCAGCAGCACCAGGGTCGACTGCTTGCCCAGGTTGCGCAGCGACGCCGAGGAGGCGCCGCCGGCGAACGAGTTGCTGCCGCCGATGTCGGTCAGGCTGCCGGTCGACGCGGTCAGGGTGTTGAGCAGTTCGGTGACCGAATTGGCGCCGGTGCGCACGATGTCTTCGCGGCGCATGACGGTGACCGGCATCGCGGTTTCGGCATCGATCTTGGCGATGTTCGAACCGGTGACCAGCACCTTCTGGATCGGTTGGTCGGCCGCAGGCTGTTGCTGGGCCTGCGCCATGTGCGCGCACGCCAGCGTCACAGCGACGGCCAGCGCGGTTTTGTTACAAACACGATGTAGTTTCAAAATATCTCCGATTTCATTGATGAACCATCTTGGCAAAGCTTGAGCTTGCAACATGTCTCAATAGTCAATTTGAATGTTGAGATTGTCACAGTCAAGTCACACAATTCATTTACGAAAAAAAATGTTCATTTGTATAGATTAAACAACTAATCCTTAGAAATATGTAAATTGAGGAAAGTTGCGCTGTATATACATGTAGAAGAGAACGTATTGACGTAAAGACGGAGATTTTGAAGGACGCGCGTCTGGACAATTGTTAAATCCTGGACGGCAGGAAATACGGGAAAGCGGGAGGGGGAGGGCGCCGCGAGCGCGGCGCCGGCAGGGACGATCAGAACAATAATAGAAAAATCAGCGCGGCCACGGCGTCAGGATTTCGAAGCCGTTGGCGGTGACGGCGATCATGTGTTCCCACTGGGCCGACAGCGAGCCGTCGCGCGTGACCACGGTCCAGCCGTCATCCAACTGGGCCACTTCGTCGTCGCCGGCGTTGATCATCGGTTCGACGGTGAAGGTCATGCCTTCCTTGAGCAGCAGGCCCGTGTTCGGGCGGCCGTAGTGCAGCACCTGCGGGTCTTCGTGGTAGACGCGGCCGATGCCGTGGCCGCAGTAGTCGCGCACAACCGAATAGCCGGCAGCCTCGGCCAGCTTCTGGATGGCATGGCCGACGTCGCCCAGGCGCGCGCCGGGACGCACCGTGCGGATACCGGCCATCATGCATTCGTAGGTGGTGTCGACCAGGCGCTTCGCTTCAGGGCTGGGAGTGCCGGCGTAGTACATGCGGCTGGTGTCGCCGTGCCAGCCGTCCTTGATCACGGTGACGTCGATATTGACGATGTCGCCATCCTTGAGGATTTCCTTGTCGCTCGGGATGCCGTGGCAGACCACGCCATTGACCGAGGTGCACAGGGTCTTCGGGAAGCCGTGGTAGCCGACATTGGCCGGCGTTGCCTTCTGCACCTTGCGGATGTACTCGTGGCAGCGGCGGTCGAGTTCTTCGGTGGAGACGCCGGGAACGACGAATTCCCCGATCATGTCCAGTACCTCGGCGGCCATTTTGCCGGCCACGCGCATCTTCGCGATGTCCTTGTCGTTCTTGAGTTTGATTGCCATAGTCGATTCACATGAGCGCGGAGGAACCGCGCGAATCGTGCATGATACCCGAGGCGCTTCGCCGCCACCTTCGCATACAGGAAACTGCGTCGAATCAATTGAAAAAGCCCGCAGGCGGCAAGCATGCCGGCCGCGGGCCGTGGTGTCGTGCAACCGGGATCATCCGCGCAGGGCGGTCGCCGCCGTCTCCAGGTCGGCCGGCGTGAAGTTCTCCGCCACGCTGATCAGCTCGACCACGTGCTTCGTGGCGATGCGCTCGGCTTCGGTGAGGTGCGGATTCCAGCAATCCATCAGCAGGATGATGCGCTGGCGATCCGAGCGGTTCCAGGCTTCGTGTTCGAAGGTGTCGTCGAACATCATCGGCTCGCGCTCGCGCCAGACGTGCTCGCCGCCGCCCCGCACGTTCAGCGCGCAGCCGGGCGGCACCACCAGCGGCAGGTGCAGCACCAGCCGGGTGTTGGTCACGCCGTGGTGCGGCAGGATGTCGGTGCCGGGCTGCAGCACCGAGAAGCACACTTCCGGCGCCTGGCCGGCGACTTCGCACAGCTCGATGCTGTCGAGCAGCTTCGACGTCACCGGGCAGCGTGCGTGGTTCTCCTCGTAGCGCTTGCCGTGGCGGTAGAAGAAGAACGCGTCCCAGGAAGGCTTGCTGCCGGCGCCGCCGAGATAGCCGGCGCGGCTCTGGCCGGGAGCGAACTGGAGGAATTCCTCGATGCCGGCGTCGGCCTCGAGCACCGCCAGCGCCTCGGCGCGGATGGCGTCGAAGCTGTCGACCAGGCGGCTCGTCCATGGATGCAGGAAGGGATCGTGGTAGGGGCCTTCCGGCAGGCCGGGGAAGTAGAGGAATTTCGGCTTCTGGTGCGGATTCTTCGGCCCGTCCTGGCGCGCGCCGAGATACACCGCGAGCGCGTGTTCCAGGCGGGTCAGCTCGCTGGCGCCGAACTGCGCGCGCATGCGCTCGAAGCCGGCGATGGCCGGCCCGTACAGCTCGGCGTTGACCTGGGCGATGATCTGCTGGATCACCGGACGGAAGGCCGGCGGCGTGCTGGCCATGCCCATCAGCTGGCCCGCGGCCTGGCCGTGGCGCAGGCCCTGCGACCAGGCGCGCAGGGCCAGTTCGTGGCGGCCCGCCACCTCGAAGGCCTGGCCCAGCAGCAGCCAGCCGACGTATTGCTTCGGCTGGCGCGCCAGCAGCTCGGCCAGGGTGGCGACGGCGTCCTGCGGCTCGCCGGACGCCAGTTGCAATTGGGCGCGCTGCAGCGCGACCGCCGCCACGCCGGGAGCATGGCGCGCGGCGGCGTCGATGCACTCGCGGGCGCGCGCGGTGTCGCCGCGCCCGCCCGCCAGTTCCGACAGCAGCAGCCAGGCTTCGGCGCAGTCCGGCGCCTGCTCGACCACGGCGCGCAGTTCCAGCTCGGCCGACAGGACGTTGCTGTCGGCCAGGTGCTGGTGGGCGCGCGCCAGCGCGGAACGCACCGCGGCGGCGCTTCCAGGAGCGGAGTATGCGTTCACTTGCCGGCCTTGATCGCGGTTTCGTCGTCTTCGCGGAAGCGGCGGCTGCCGCATTCGCTGGCCCACTTGCTGCGCGAGGCGGACAAGGCCTGCTCGTCGGCGGCCAGGGCGGCGCTCTTCTTGTTCCATTCGGCCTTGCCGCCGTCGCCCTGGGACAGCTGGGCGTTGGCTTCCTTGACCGAGGCCTCGTAGGCGGCGATCGCGGCCTCGCGCTCGGCCAGGAGCTGCCCTTCGTCCTTCTTGAGCGCGATCTGCTCCTGCTTGAGCACTTCGCGGCGGCGGTCGGCGTTGCGCATTTCTTTTGCGCGCGCCTCGAATTCGGCCATGCGCGCATTCCAGTCCTCGACCTTCTTGCCATAGGCGGCATAGGCGGCGTCGGCCTGCTTCACTGCGGCCAGCTTGACGTCGACCGCGGCGCGCGCCTCCGCACCAGGTGCCGGTGCGTTCACCAGCGCCTCGCGTTCCTTGTCCAGCTCGGACTGGCGGCGTTCGATTTCCGTGGTGCGGGCCTCGTTGCTGTCTTTCAGGCGCATGCAGGCGCGCAGCTCGTCTTTCGTCATGATGCGGTCGCCCTTGCCGCGGCGCTTGGCGTCGTCGTTGACGGGGCCGGACTTGACGGCGGCGCCCTTGGCGGGGGCCGGGCTCGACTGGCCTGCGGCATGGACGGCGCCGAGCGGCAGGGCGCAGGCGAGGACGAGGGAGGCGAGGCGGGACAGGGTGGTGTTCATGTGGTTCCTTTTCTACAGGGGGAGGGCGGCGCGCCCTCGTGAGGCGCGCCGCCGTAAAGCACTATTCTATTTCAGGTTCTTGCCGAGGAAGGTTTCTACACGGCTCCAGAAGTCGACCTTGTTCTTCAGGAGCATCCAGCCGTGGCCCTCGCCCTCGTATTCGACCCATTCGACGTTCTTGTTGCCGCTCGCAGCCAGGGCATTGCGCAGCTTGGTGCCGTGCGGCAGCGGCACGCGAAAGTCGAGCTCGCCATAGGCCATGAGCACCGGTTGGGTGATGCGCGCCGCCTGCTGCAGCGGCGAGGTAGTGCGGAACTGCTCGGCGTCGCGGGTCTGGTGGCCGATCAGCCGTGGCATGCCGAATTCCATCCATTTGCTGCCCATGAAGTCGCCCCAGCCGATCTCGTACATGAGGCCGATGTCGGTCACGCCGACCCAGTTGATGCCGGCGCGGTACAGCGCCGGTTCCTTTACCAGGCCCATCATGGCGGCATAGCCGCCATAGCTGGCGCCGGCGATGGCGATCCGTTTCGGGTCGGCCAGTCCCTGGGCGATGGCCCAGCGGGTAGCGTCGGTGACGTCGTCCTGCATGGCCAGGCCCCACTGGCGCCAGCCGGCGCGGAATAGGGCGTTGCCGTAACCCTGGCTGCCGCGGAATTCGGGCTGGATCACCAAGTAGCCACGCGAGGCCAGGAACTGGGTGTCGGGCGCGAAGCCCCATTCCTCGCCGCGCACGTTCGGGCCGCCGTGCACCAGCACCACGGTCGGCCACGGGCCCTTGCCCTGCGGGCGTGTCACCAGCACCGGGAACTCGAGGCCGTCGCGTGCCTTGATGCGCACGAAGTCCTGCTCGGCCATTTTGGCCGAATCGAGCCAGGGGCGGCTGGAGGCGATCAGCTGCAGCTTGCGGGTGGCGCGCTCGTACAGGAAATAGACCGGGCTCTGGCGGTCGGAATAGGAAGTGACGACGAAGTGGCGCGCGCTGCTGCAGGAAGGTGCGCAATCGAACAGGTTGACGGTGCCGTCGAGCTGCTTGTCGATCGCTTCCTGGTCGGCGCGCAGGGCCGGATCGAACCAGGCCGCGCCTTTCGCGTCGGACGTGTAAATCACGCCCGAGGTCTTGCGGGTGGCGGTGTCGAACAGGACTTCGCCGTCGAAATCATAGCCGGCAAGGCGCAGGATCGGCTCGGCCGGCAACTTGGCGCCGTCTTGCAGCTGCATCCGGAACAGGGCATCCGTTTGGGCGTCGCCGCTGGCCGGATCGGTGGCCACGGCGAACAACTGGCCGTCGAAGTCGACCGCCAGCGGTTCGTAGCTGGTGCCGTTCGGTTCGTATGATTTGTTGGTGGCGATCTTGACCCAGGCGTTGGTGGCCGGGTTGCGCCAGTAGATGGTCTGTTCGGCCTTCTGGCTGCCGGCGACCGCCACGCGCGGCTGACCGCTCTGGTCGATGATCCAGGTGGCGACACCCGAGGGGGAGCCGACCGGTGTGATGTTGCGCGCGTCCCGCGTCTTCGTGTTCACGCGCAGCAGCCTGCTGTCGAGCGGCAGGCCTTGACCGACCCACTCGTAATGCTGGACGAAGACGTCGTCGCTGCCGTCGTTGGCGGCCTGGAGGAAAAGATGGCGGTCGCCCTGGAGTGCGCGGCTGACGTTGACGGGGCGGTTTTCCTCGCGCTTGCGCTCGATCACCTTGGCAAACGCACTGCCGTCGGCATCGACTGCGAACAGGCCGTTGCCGAGCTGGTCACCGGCGGTGGCTTGCTGGTCGATGGCGTCGAACCAGAGCCGGTTCTTGTTGATCCAGCCGAAGCGGTTGATATCGGCGTCGCCGAAGTGGGCGATGCCGGTGAAGCGGGTCGGCGTGGCGATGTCGGCCACGGCCAGGGTCGTGCGGCCATCGGGGGCCGGGATCAGGAGCGCGATCTTGTCGCCGTTCGGGGACAGGCGCGGCGTGACGGCGGCGGCGGGACGGAAGAAATCCTGGACGGGAATCGGGGCGGCGGCGGCGGGAGCGGCGGCGGCGAAGGCGAGCGCGGCGGCGGCCGTGTGCAACAGGCGTGAAATGGTCATGGCAGCGATGAAATCGGCAACGGGAAAGACATTAAAAAAGCCGCAGCGAAAAAGATCGCTGCGGCTTGTCAACTCAGGGACGATGCTGCCTGTCCCTGCTGTTTCTCAGGCCGAAACCTTAGAACTTCTGTTCCAGACGGAAGTAGACCTGACGGCCGTATGCGTCGAACAGATCGTAGTTGAACGGCTTGGTGTCGTCGGTGACCAGGGTCGGCAGACGGCCGCCGACGTTGACGGCACCGATGCTGGCCTTGAAGCCCTTCAGGAACGATGGAGCGTAGGTCAGCTGGACGTCGTGGGTGACATAGCTGCCGACGCGCAGTTCTTCGTCTTCCTTGCCGTTCTTGCCGATGACGTTGATGTTGTACGAGAAGTCGATGCCCGACAGGCCCATCGCACTCACAGCCCAGCTGTTGTTCAGCGTGATACGCTGCTTCGGCTGGCCGAAGTCGCCGTTGAAGTCGACGCCGTTGGTCTCGGCCTTCAGCATGCGCGAGATCTGCAGGTCGTGACGGAAGCGGCCCAGGGTGGCGTAACGGTGGGTGAAGGTCGCGGCGGCGTCGATACCCGAGTACTTCAGGATACCTTCGTTGGTCGTGCCGCTGACCACCTGCAGGATGGTGCCGTTGGCAGCGCGGCGAACCGACAGGCCGGCCGGGACTGGACGCGAATCTTCGCCGTTGTCGCGGTTGACCAGGGTCTGGGCATCGATGAACGACAGGACGTCGGTGATCTCGGTGTTCCAGTAGTCAGCCTTGATGGTCAGCGCGTTGCTCACGTCCCAGGCGCCGCCGAAGCTGAACTGCTTCGATTTTTCCGACGTCAGGTTCGGGTTGGCGATACGCAGGCCGTTGATCTGGAACGGCTCGGTCACGCACTCGGCGGCGGTGTAGCCACCGTCAGCCAGGCAGTGGCGCTCGTCGATCACGGCATCTGCCGAGAACGATGGCTTCGAGGTGATCAGCGGCAGCGATGGCGCAGCAAAACCGCGGTTGACCGAAGCACGCAGGGTGATCGTACGGGTTGGCGCCCAGCGAACCGATGCGCGTGGCGAGAAGTCGCTGCCGTAGTCCGAGTATTTCTCGTAACGGGCGGCCAGGTTACCCTCGATGGTCTTGGTGAACGGCAGGGTCCATTCGGCCGAGACGGCGTCGACCTTGCGGTCGCCCGATGCCGAGTTACCCGACGAACCCAGGACTTCGCCGGCTTCGCTCAGCGAGTCGTAGATGTCGGCATAGACTTCCTTGCGGTGCTCGGCGCCCACATACAAGGCCGAGGTGCCGCCGGCCATCGCGAACAGGTCGTGGGTGGCGGTTGCGTAGATTTCCGACTGGGCGAACTTCGAGTCACGGCCGGTGGTCGTGGTGATCGAACGCAGCACCTGTTCGCTGTTCGCGAACGGGTTGGCGATGTTGTAGGCGCCGCTGTTGATGGCGGTGGTTGCCAGGCCCTTGACGACGAAGCCACGGCCGGTTTCGACGATCTTCGAGACGGTGCGGCGTGCGCCGACGTCGACGTCGAAGCCTGCGACCGTGCCCTTGATGCCGACGGTCATGTCGGTCAGGTTGCCGTCGGTGCTGGTGTCGCGGTTGCCGGCGGCGGCGAAGCGGTGCGCCAGGTAGACGTCCTGATCAGGGGTGCGCGAAATGTTGCCTGGGCTGCCTGCATTGACCAGGATCGAATCCGGCACCGGCGCGAAGCGGCCGAAGCTGGTGTTGTTGGTGTTCGACGCGTTCAGGTAAGCGGTGAAGTCCGGCGAGATGTTGTACTCGGCGCGGGCGAAGACCGACTTGGTCGCGGTGGCGGCTTCATCGGCTGCAACCAGGTTGAAGTCGTAGACGCAACGGCCGTTGGCGGCGACATAGAAGCCGCGCTCGGCGTCGGTACATGCACCGGCATTGCCGCGGAAGCCCGCTGCCGAAATGTTCGGGAAGGTGCCGCCGGCGCCGTCGTCGGCAGCCGCGTAGAAGGCGTTGCCGTACGAGGATGCGCCCTTAGCCGCGCCCCATGGGTAGTTGCGCACGTAGATGATGTCGCGCGAGGTGCGCGATGCGCCGGCGATGAAGCGGCCTTTTTCGCCGGTCAGGCCGAACAGCACCGATGCTTCTTCACGGTCGCCGCCGGTGATCTCAGGGTTGGTCTTGCCGACCATGGCGTAGACGCCGTCGAAGTCCTTGCGCAGGATGATGTTGATGACGCCGCCGATCGCTTCCGAACCGTAGATCGCCGAAGCGCCGTCGGTCAGGATTTCGATGCGCTCGACAGCAGCCATCGGGATCGAGTTCATGTCGGCTGCATCACCGACGTTCGGTGCCTTGGCGACGCGACGGCCATCGACGAGCACCAGGGTACGCGAGCTGCCCAGACCGCGCAGGTTGGCGCCGGACCATGCCTGAGCCGACGAGCCCGACTGTGGACGGAACTGACCGGTGGTCGAGAAGGTCGAGGTACGGATGAATTCGGCGAGGGTGGTCTGGCCGCTGTCTTCCAGCTGTGCGCGGGTGACGACAGTAATCGGCAGCGAGCCTTCAGCGGCTGCGCGCTTGATGCGCGAACCGGTGACTTCCACTTTCTGCATAGAGTCGGCGGCTGGTGCTGCCGAGACTGGTTCGGCGGTCTGTGCGAAAGCCGACATCGCGCTCATGGCCAGGGTGACGGCTACGGCGATTTTAGTACGTTGATGCATGAATTCTCCAATGGAAAAATTTTCTGGTGTCGTCTGCGGCATATCTCATACAAACAACGTCCCACGCGATAACGCTACGTGGGACGTGAGAGTTCGCTGAAGTATTGATGTGTTCGGCGAGACTTGCACATAAGACACTCTCATTCGCTTGGTGTCAATTGTATAGACCGTAAATATGTTGCATAAAGCATACAATTGAACAAACAATGTTAATTGCTGCACTGCAATGGATTTTGTTCAGGTAAATACGGCCCTGCTCGCGGGGTGCAATGTGCACCCGCAGCATTTATTCCGGAAGCAGGACGCGAAAAAGATTTACGAAAAAATGCTCGTCCACAAAGCCGTCACATGTTCACGCTGGGTGGACAGTTGCGCCGGTGGTACGCGCGGGAGATCCATGCCCTGCAGGCGCAGCTGGTGCTGGCGCTTGCGCATGGTGCGGTAGGCGTCGGCTGCGCCGGCGGCCAGGCTCGGGTCGATCAGCCCCAGACCGGCGCTCCGGTGCAGCAGGGCGATGTTGCCGACGTTCGCCGTCAGCTCGGGATGCTGGCAGGAATAGCGCAGCACCAGGTACTGGACGATGAATTCGATGTCGATCATGCCGCCCGCATCCTGCTTCAGGTCGAACAGGGCGGTGCGGTTCGGGTAGGCCTCGTGCATGCGCTGGCGCATCTTGAGCACTTCCGCCTTCAATTCCTCGGCCTGGGTAGCGCGGTCGCGCCGCAGCACGGCTTCGCGGATGGCCTCGAAGCGGGCGCCGATGGCGGCGTCGCCGGCGCAGAAGCGGGCTCTTGTAAGGGCCTGGTGCTCCCAGACCCAGGCCGCGTTGTGCTGGTAGCGCTCGAAGGCGGCGAGCGAGCTGACCAGCATGCCGCTGGCGCCGTCCGGGCGCAGCGCGGTGTCGATGTCGAACAGGATGCCGGCCGGGGTATGCGCCGTCATCCAGGTGATGAAGCGCTGGCCCAGCTTGGCGTAGTTCGAGGGCGCCATGTCGTCCTCGTCGTCGTACAGGAAGATGACGTCGAGATCCGACACATAGCCCAGTTCCTTGCCGCCTAGCTTGCCGTAGGCGATGACGGCGAAGCGCGGGTCGTCGCGGTGGCGCGTGGCCACCGTCTTCCAGGCCCAGCGCACGGTGGCGGCGACGATGACGTCGGCCAGCGCCGACAGGTGGTCGGCCAGGCGCTCGACCGTCAGTTCGCCGGCCAGGTCGAGGGCCAGCAGCCGGAACTGCTGGGCGTGGTGGGTCTCGCGCAGGATGTCGAGCTGGCGTTCGGTATCGCCCACGGCTTCTTCCAGCTTCGCGTCGAGGCTGGCCGACAGCTGTGCCGGCTCGTCGATGCCGCCGCGGTCGTCGAGCAGCTCGTCGAGCAGGATCGGGTGCAGGGTGAGGAAGGTGGCGGCCCAGCCGCTGGCATGCATCATGCGGATCACGCGCTCCAGCGTGTGCGGGTATTCCGACAGCAGCGCCAGGTAGGCCGAGCGGCGCGCGATCGCTTCCAGGAAGTCGAGCAGGCGTCCCAGCGTCGCCCCGTGGCTGCCGACACCGGCCTCCTGTACGACGGTCGCCACCAGCGGCAGCGCCTGGTTGACCAGGGCCAGCAGGCGCGCGCGGCTGGCATCGGGCAGGCTTTGCAGGCGCGGTGCGCCCCAGGTCGCGGCCAGGCGGCGCGCGTTGGCGGCCGGCTCCTCGAAGCCGAGGGTCGTCAAGTGAGCGGCGATCGCGGCCAGCGCCTCGGGATCGGCGGCGATGGCGTCGAGTTCGGCGCGCTCCTCGCCTGGCGGCGCGCTCTTGTCGGCGAACATGTCGTCGAACTGCGCGGCGACGAAGGCGCGTTGTCCCTCGAGGCGGGCGAGCAAAGTCGGCACGTCCGCCAAGCCCATCATGCGCGCCACCAGCAGGCGGTCGGCCTCGTTCGCCGGCAGGGTGTGGGTCTGGGCGTCGTCCAGGTATTGCAGCCGGTGCTCCAGGTTGCGGAGAAAAGTATAGGCGGCCAGCAGGCGCTCGACCGTCTCCGCCGTCATCAGCTCGCGCTCGGCCAGCAGGCGCAGGGTGAGGCGGGTCGAGCGTTCGCGCAGGGCCGGATCGCGCCCGCCGCGGATCAGCTGGAACACCTGGGCCAGGAATTCGATTTCGCGGATGCCGCCGCGCCCGAGCTTGACGTTGTTGCTGCGATCCGGATGCAGGCGTTCCTGGCGCTTCACTTCGGCGCGGATCTGGGCATGCATGTTGCGCAAGGCGTCGATCACGCCGAAATCGAGGTAGCGCCGGAACACGAAGGGCCGCACGATGGCGTCGAGCGCGGCGATGTCCTCGGGCGCCCCGGTTACGGCGCGCGCCTTGACCCAGGCATAGCGCTCCCATTCGCGGCCCTGGACGATCAGGTATTCCTCGACCATGTTGAGGCTGGCCGCCAGCGGCCCGGAATTGCCGTTCGGGCGCAGGGCCATGTCGACCCGGAAGGTGAAACCGTCCTCGATCACTTCCGACAGCGCGCCGATCAGGCGCCGTCCAAGCCGGACGAAGAACTCGTGGTTCGACAGTTCGCGCTGGCCGGGGCCGGCCGCCGTCTCGCCGTCTTCCGGGTAGACGAAGATCAGGTCGATGTCGGACGAGACGTTCAGCTCGCCGCCGCCCTGCTTGCCCATGGCCAGCACCATCATCTCCTGGGGACGGCCCGATTCGGCGCTCATCGGCATGCCGTGCGCCGCCACCAGTTCGCCCATGAGGTCGGCCAGGTGGGTGCGGATGGCGAAGTCGGCCAGGCCGGTCATGGCGCTGACGACCTCGTCGAGGCTGGCGAACCCTGCCAGTTCGCGACGGATCAGGGCGGCCAGCAGCAGGTTGCGCAGGCGCCGCATGGCGCGCGGCAAGGGAATGCCGGCGGCCAGCTCGTGCTCCAATAACGCGCCGAAATCCGGACAGGCCAGCGATAATTGGGCCAGCTGGGCGACGCGCTCTTCACGCCCGGGGGCTGCGTCGATCCAGCGTTGGTAGAAGCGCGAAGTGTTGGCTGGGCATGCGGAGGAGGGTTCGGTCATCGGGTGGTTCGGCACGGGTGTAAAAGCGTTCCTACGAGCAGCATGCGGTAGAATTGCCCGCCGTGTTGCCCGGTCGGCACGATGTAAGGGAGACGCCGCAATCCTAGCATGCGCACTTCGAGCACCTGACAAAACAGCCTGGCTGTTTTGTCAGGTGCTCATATTCAAGAATCAATTAACGACGGCGAGCCTTTTTTATTAGCACCTTGATGCACAATCCGGAACCACAGGCGCCACCGGCGGCGCCCGTGCCGCTGGCCGAGCGCTGGCGGCGGATGCGTGCCGCCTACCGCTATGCCAACCTGGCCTCGCATCACCTGCTCGGTTTCGCCGTCAAGCTGGCGTTGCTCGTGTATTTCGGGCTCGGCATCCTGTTCCTGGCGCTGCGCTACGCCATCCTCCCGAACATCGACCTGTACAAGGACGACATCGAGCGCGCCGCCAGCCATGCGCTCGGCAACCAGGTCGCCATTGCCCGCATCTACGCCACCTGGAGCGGCCTGCATCCGGCCCTGTTCCTGGGCGACGTCACCCTGACCGACAAGGCGGGGCGCCAGGTACTGGCGCTGCCCTCGGTGTCGGCCACGTTTTCCTGGTGGAGCCTGTTCGCCGCCGAGCCGCGCTTCGAGTCGCTCGAACTGATCCGGCCGCAGCTCGACGTGCGCCGCGGCGCGGACGGTGTGATCCAGGCGGCCGGCATGCGCATCGACCCGAACGACCAGGACAAGGGCGGCCCGGGCGGCGACTGGGTGTTCCGCCAGCGCGAGATCCTGATCCGCGAAGGCCGCATCGACTGGACCGATGCGCAGCGCGGCGCGCCGACGCTGTCGCTGGGCAAGGTCGGCTTGGTGCTGCAAAACCACTGGACGACGCACCGCCTGGCACTGACCGCCACGCCGCCTGCCGAACTGGCCCAGCCGCTCGACGTGCGCGCCCATTTCACCCATCCGCGCTTCGGCGGCCGCGCCTCCGACATCGCCCTTTGGCGCGGAGAACTCTATGCCAACCTGCGCGAAGCCGATCTCGCCGCCTGGCGCCGCTACCTCGACTATCCGTTTTCTCTGACCCAGGGACGCGGGTCGCTGCGCGCCTGGATGACGCTCGACCAGGCGCGCCTGGCCGGCTTCACCGCCGACCTGGCCTTGTCCGGCGTGGCCGCGCGCGTCAAACACGACTTGCCGGAACTGCGCCTGGGCAGCGTGGCCGGCCGCCTGTCGGCGCGCGAAACCCTGCTGCCGGGGCGCAAGGACGGCAAGCCGACCTTCGGCGCCAACGGCCACACGGTCAGCCTCGACAATTTCCGGGTGACGACCAGCGATGGCCGCGCGCTGCCGCCGGCCACGCTGGTCGAAACCTTCACGCCGGCGCGCGCCGGCCAGCCGCAGCGGGTGGCCATCCAGGCGCGCCAGGTCGACCTGGCGGCCCTGGCCGAACTGGCCGCGCAGCTCCCTCTGTCCGATTTCCAGCGGCGTGCGCTGGCCGACTTCGCGCCGCGCGGGCGCCTGCTCGATTTCTCCGCTTCCTGGGATGGCCAATACCCGAACCTGGCCGGCTACCGTGTCAAGGGCCAGGTCGCCGGCCTTACCCTGCAGCCGCAGGCGGCGCGCGCGGCCCTGGCCGGCGGGCCCGGCGTGCCCGCGCAGGCGGCGATGCCGGCCCTGCCGGGTTTCGAGAACCTGTCGGGCAGCATCGACGCCACCGAGAAGGGCGGCAGCATCACCATCGACTCGAACGCGCTGGCGCTGCGCATGCCGGCCTGGTTCGCCGAGCCCTCGATGCCGCTCGACCGGCTGGCGCTGGGCGCGCGCTGGACTTACCAGGCGCAGGAACAACTGCTGGTCGAAGTGGACAAGCTCGAATTCGCCCAGGGCGGCCTGCGCGGCAGCCTGTCGGGCCGCCACCTGCTGCCGCTCGGCCCGAATCACGGGCCCGGCGTGGCCGACATCGAAGGCAGCCTGGATGGCTTCCAGATCGCCCAGGTGGGCCGCTTCCTGCCGCTGGCCACGCCCGAGGGCCTGCGCGGCTGGCTGAGCACGGCGCTACAGGGCGGCATGCTGAACGACGTGCGCCTGCGCCTGCGCGGCGACCTGGCCGATTTCCCCTTCCGCGCCGACAACGCGGCCCAGCGCGCGCGCGGCGAGTTCCGCGTCGCCGGGCGCCTGGCCAACGCCGTGCTCGAATACGCGCCGGGCCACCGCCTGCCGGACAACAAGGTGCAATGGCCGCTGGCGGAAAGCATCAACGGCAGCATCGTGTTCGACCGCGCGCGCATGGAAATCCACGGCGAGACGTTGCGCACGCTGGGCTTGAACCTGACCAATGTGCGGGCCGTCATCCCGAACCTCGGTTCGCACGAGATGCTGCTCGATATCGACGGCAGCGCCGCCGGCGCCCTGCAGGACTTCCTGCGCTATGTCGCGGCCAGCCCGGTGCTGGGCTGGATCGGCAACTTCACCGAAACCACCCGGGGCACGGGGAACGCGCGCCTCGGCCTGAAGCTGCAGATGCCGCTGGCGAATCTGCACGAGACGAAAGTGCAGGGCGCGCTGCAATTGCAGGACAACGACGTGCAGCTGTTCCCAGATCTGCCGCCGCTGCAGGCCGCCAATGGCAAGGTCGAATTCACCGAGCATGGCGTAAACCTGAACGGCATCGGCGCCAACTTCCTCGGCGGGCCGGTGGCGCTCTCGGGCGGCACCCAGCGCGACAATGCGATCGCGATCCGCCTGGCCGGCACCCTGTCGGCCGAAGGCATGCGCCGCAGCACGCAAACCCCGGCGATCGCGCGCCTGGCCACCCGCCTGTCGGGCAGCACCCGGTACGCCGGCGCGATCACGGTGCGCGACCATCAGCTCAATATCGCGATCGACTCGAACCTGGCCGGCCTCGGCATGGAATTGCCGGCGCCGCTGAACAAGCCGGAGCCTGACGCGCTGCCGCTGCGCTTCGTCCTGAATGGCGCGCCGACGGCGGCCGACGGCAGCGGGCGCGACGAACTGCGCCTGGCGCTGGGCAATGCAGTGGCCGCGCGCTACGTGCGCAGCCATGCCCCACGCGGACCCTGGACGGTCGAGCGCGGCGGTATCGGCGTCAACCTGCCGGCGCCCGAGCCCGACGAGGGCATGATGATCAACGTCGACATGAAGTCGCTCAATGTCGACGCCTGGCTGGCCACGGCGCGCGCGATCGCCGGCGAGGGTGGCGCCGGCAGTGCCGGCGGCGCTGCCGGCCCGAATTTCGCCCAGTACGTCATGCCGACCACGATCGCCGCGCGCGCCTCGGAACTGTTCGTCGGCGAACGGCGCATGGCCGACGTCGTCGTCGGCGCCTCGCACCGCGGCGCCGCCTGGCAGGCCAACATCCATTCGCGCCAGGCCTCCGGCTACCTCACCTGGAGCGAAGGGCAGGGCCCGGGCGTGGGCAAGGTGACGGCGCGCCTGGCTTCGCTCGTGATTCCGGAATCGCAGGCGGCCGAGGTGAAGGAGCTGCTGGAATCGAACCGCGGCGCCAGCGCTTCGATTCCCGCGCTCGACATCGTCGCCGAGCGCTTCGAACTCTTCAACAAGCAGTTCGGCCGCCTCGATCTGCAGGCGAGCAACGTGCAGGCGCTGGCCGGCAAGGAGTGGCGCATCGACCGGCTGTCGCTGACCAATCCGGACGGCCAGCTCAAGGCGACCGGGCGCTGGCTGACCAAGGACGGCAAGAGCAATACCGGCATGAACTTCACGCTCGACATCCTCGATGCCGGCCGCCTGCTCGACCGCCTGGGCTTCCCGGAGACCCTGCGCCGCGGCAAGGGCAAGCTCTCGGGTGACATTTCCTGGAGCGGCCTGCCATATGCGCTCGACATTCCGAGCCTGTCGGGCCAGATCGAGCTGAACGTGGGCGGCGGCCAGTTCCTGAAGCAGGATCCGGGTGCGGCCAAGCTGCTCGGCGTACTCAGCCTGCAGGCGCTGCCGCGCCTCCTGAAGCTCGACTTCCACGACATCTTCTCGGAAGGCCTGGCTTTCGACGGCATCAGCGCCAACGCCATGATCACGCGCGGCGTGGTGAAAACCGAGAACCTCAAAATGCACGGTGTGGCCGCCACGATCCTGATGGAAGGCACGGCCGACATCGCCAACGAGTCGACCGACCTGCGCGTGGTCGTGATTCCGGAATTTAATCTCGGCACTGGCCCGCTGGTGTATGCGCTGGCGGTCAACCCTGTGGTCGGCCTGGGTTCCTACCTGGCGCAACTGTTCATCCGCGCGCCGGTGATGAAGGCGCTGACTTACCAGATGCGTGTAACCGGCCCCTGGAAATCGCCTACCATTATCAAACTCGACAACCCGCCGCCCGCCGCGGCCGCCAAAGCAAAGGAATGACGATGACCCGCGTTGCCGCAGTCCAGATGGTGTCCACCCCCGACGTCGACCAGAACCTCGCCACCGCGCGCCGCCTGGTGGCGCAAGCCGCCGCCACCGGCGCCACCCTGGTCACCTTGCCCGAATACTGGCCGATCATGGGCATGAGCGACGGCGACAAGGTGCGCCATGCCGAACCCGAGGGCAGCGGCCCGATCCAGGACTGCATGGCGCAGCTCGCGCGCGAACACGGCATCTGGCTGATCGGCGGCACCTTGCCCCTCGTCTCCCCGGAATCGGGCAAGGTGCTCAACACCACCCTGGTCTACGACCCGCAGGGCGCCTCCGTCGGCCGTTACGACAAGATCCACCTGTTCGGCTTCAACAAGGGCAGCGAATCCTACGACGAGGCGCGCACCATCGTGCCCGGCGAGGCCGTGGGCAGCTTCGAGGCGCCGTTCGGGCGTGTCGGCCTGTCGGTCTGCTACGACCTGCGCTTCCCCGAGCTCTACCGCGCCATGGGCGAGTGCGCCCTGATCGTGGTGCCGGCCGCCTTTACCCACACCACCGGCAGCGCGCATTGGGAAGTGCTGATCAGGGCAAGGGCGATCGAGAACCAGTGCTACGTGCTGGCCTCGGCCCAGGGCGGCACCCACGCCAACGGCCGCCGCACCTTCGGACACAGCATGCTGGTCGATCCCTGGGGCGAGGTGAAGGACGTGCTGCGCGAAGGGGAGGGCGTGGTGTCGGGCGAACTCGATCCGGCCTTCCTGGCTTCGGTGCGCGAGAGTTTGCCGGCCTTGAAGCATCGGAAGATGTAACTACGCGGGTTTCCGCGGCTGCTTGAACGCGTGGGCGGCTATGCCGGTGATGCGTGAATCGCCGCACCATTGCTGCCGCCCACGCGTTCAACCGGCCAATGCGTGGCGCCGACGTTTCCACGTACCCAACACCGCGTCGCCAACACCCGCGTCCGCATCGGTACGATCCTGTCGGATATGGCACAATGCCCCATCCAACCGAGACACGAACGCAAAATGACCCCATTCGAACCGAACCTCTCCTCCCTGGCTGTCGCGCGCGATGTGCTGCTGACGCCGTTTGGCCTCGACGAAGGCAAGTTGCTGACCACGCTGGGCACGATGTTCACCCACAAGGTCGACTACGCCGACCTGTATTTCCAGTTCACCAAAAGCGAGGGCTGGAGCCTGGAAGAAGGCATCGTCAAGACCGGCAGCTTCTCGATCGACCAGGGCGTGGGCGTGCGCGCTATCTCGGGCGAGAAGACGGCCTTTGCCTATTCCGACGAGATTTCCGAAATCGCCCTGCTGGATGCGGCGGCGGCCACGCGCACCATCGCGCGCGCCGGCGCCGGCCGTGTGAAAGTGGCGCGCAGCACGACGCCGACCGGCGGCCGTTCGCTCTACCTGCCGCGCGACCCGCTCGCCTCCTTGGATGCCACCGCCAAGGTGCGCCTGCTTGAACGCGTCGAAAAGATAGCACGCGCCAAGGATCCGCGCGTGGTGCAGGTGATGGCGGGCCTGGCCGGCGAATACGACGTGGTGCTGGTGGTGCGCAGCGACGGCGTGCTGGCCGCCGACATCCGCCCGCTGGTGCGCGTGTCGGTCACCGTCATCGCCGAACAGAACGGCCGCCGCGAGACCGGCTCCTCGGGCGGCGGCGGACGTTTCGACTATGGATATTTCGACGACGAGATCCTCGAGCGCTACGCCGACGAAGCGGTGAAATCGGCGCTGGTGAACCTCGACGCGCGTCCGGCCCCGGCCGGCCCGATGACCATCGTGCTCGGCCCTGGCTGGCCCGGCGTGCTGCTGCACGAGGCGGTCGGCCACGGCCTTGAAGGCGACTTCAACCGCAAGGGTTCCTCGTCCT
Organism: Massilia sp. Leaf139; assembly: GCF_001424165.1. Lineage (GTDB taxonomy): Bacteria > Pseudomonadota > Gammaproteobacteria > Burkholderiales > Burkholderiaceae_D > Telluria. The sequence continues at coordinate 65,097 of NZ_LMOJ01000012.1, read as the reverse complement.
ATGCCGGCATGATCGGCCAGCGCGTCGCCGCCAAGGGCGTGACCGTGGTCGACGACGGCACGCTGCAGGATCGCCGCGGTTCGCTCAACATGGACGACGAGGGCAATCCGACCCAGTGCACGACCCTGATCGAGGACGGCATCCTGAAAGGCTATATCCAGGACACGATGAACGCGCGCCTGATGAAGATGCCGATCACCGGCAACGCGCGCCGCGAATCCTTCGCCCACCTGCCGATGCCGCGCATGACCAACACCTACATGCTGGCCGGCGACAAGGATCCGGCGGAGATCCTGGCCTCGGTCAAGAACGGACTGTACGCGGTGAACTTCGGCGGTGGCCAGGTCGACATCACGAACGGCAAGTTCGTGTTCTCGGCCAGCGAAGCCTACATGATCGAAGACGGCAAGATCACCTACCCGGTGAAGGGCGCGACCCTGATCGGCAACGGCCCGGAAGTCATGAACCGCATCTCGATGATCGGCAACGACATGGCGCTCGACTCTGGCGTGGGCGTGTGCGGCAAGGAAGGGCAGAGCGTGCCGGTCGGCGTGGGACAGCCGACGCTGCGGATCGATGGCGTGACCGTGGGCGGTACCGCATAAGGTCTGCCAGCGCGATGAAAAATTGCCCGGCTTGCCGGGCAATTTTTTTTGACGACGTATCGCGAACGGATGAGCTCGGTAGGGTGGGCGCCCCGTGCCCACCAGAAGCATGCACCGCGTTAGCGCATCGTTATGGTGGGCACGGGGCGCCCGGTGAAACCGTGGGCGATGCCATTGTCATCGCCCACCCCTACTAGAACTTGTAGGTCAAGCGCGCATACACCGTCCTGCCGAGCGGATCCGTGTAGCGCGGATCGTAGCCCAGCTGGAAGTTGGTGATCTGGTTCGTGAACGGCGGCTCCTCGTCGAACAGGTTCTTGATGCCGGCCGTCAGTTCGAACATCTTGTTGCCGGTGAAGGTCGTCGACAGCGACCAGGTCGAGTAATGCCCCACGTTGTTGGCGAACTCGGGTGCGACGGCCGTGTTCTGGTCGACGTAGTGCGACATGTAGCGGTTCGAGAGGTTGAAGGTGTAGTCGCCGCGCACCAGGGGCAGCAGCAGGTTGTGGCGCCAGCGGAAGACCGGCGTGGCGTCGGCATAGCGGCCGGCGTTTTCGGTGAAGGAGCCGCCGCGCTCGTTCTGGTAGTCGTACTTGTTGACATAGGTGCCGTCGATCGAGAGGCTGAGGTTGCCGAAGGGATTGCGCGGCAGCCGGTACAGCACCGACAGGTCGAGGCCGCGGGTACGCACCTCGCCCAGGTTGCTGGTGATGTCGAGCACGTAGTTCAGGCGCGTGCCGGACGCGTCGTACACGAACAGGTCGCGGTACTTGGCGAAGTCGGCGAAGATGGTCTGCTCGGCCAGGGCGCTGATCTGGTCTTTCAGGCGGATGTTCCAGTAGTCGGCCGACACCGTCAGCGAGGGCAGGGGCTCGAACACCAGGCCGGCGCTCCAGGTGCGCGAGCGCTCGGGCTGCAGGTTCGGATTGCCGCCGCCGCGCACGTTCTGCTGCTGGTCGCAGACGATGTTCGGATTGGCGCCGGGGATCGGCGTGCCGTTCGGGCACAGCAGCGGGTCGTTGTAGGTGTCAGAACTGTTGGTCGTCGTCTGCGGGCCGAACAGGTCGAACAGCGTCGGCGCGCGGAAGCCCTTGTTGAAGGAGCCGCGCACCAGGAGCTGGCGCACCGGCTGGTAGCGCAGCGACACCTTCGGATTGAAGCTGCCGCCGACGTCGCTGTAGTGGTCGTAGCGCGCCGCGAAGTTCAGTTCCAGATCCTTGATCACCGGCACGTTGAGCTCGCTGAAGATGGCGCCGATGCTGCGCTGGCCCGACTGGTCCTGGGCATCGGCCGACCCCGAGCTCGAGGCCTGCGAGGCCAGGGCGCGGTTGACGAAATACTTGGCGCGGTCGCGCCGGAACTCGGCGCCGATGGCGAAGCCGAGCGGGCCGGCCGGCAGGGTCATCAACTCGCGGCTGGCGCGCGCGTCGACCGCGCTGCTGTTGATGCGCGCGTGCAGGTATTCGCCCAGCAGGAGCGAGTTCTGCAGGTAGGCGGCGCCTTCCGGGCTCTGCGGCCCGAAGGGATTGAGGATGCCGGCGCCGACCCCGTCGATGATGCGCTGGTCGATGACATAGCCCGCGTCGAAGATGCTGCGCGCCCGGCCCAGCGAATGCGAGATGCCCGCGTTGTAGTCCCAGCCGGCAAAGCTGCCTTCCAGGCTGGCCAGCACGCGCACGGTGCTGCTGGAATCAAAGTTGATGCGGCCGCCCGTCTCGGTCGGGCGCCAGCTGATGTCGAGGTTTTCGCCGGTGAGGCCGGGGAAGGCGGGAACGATGCCGGCGCCCGGATAGTAGGGGCTGGCGGAGGTCATGGTCACGCCGATGTTCGACAGCGGCGGCGGGGCGACGCGCGCCTCGTTGGTGCTGCGTCCGAACACGAATTCGATGCTGGCCAGGTGATCCGGCGTGAGCTGGCGGTTGAACTTGCCCATGGCGCTGTACTGGCGCGTCTTGGGCACGTTGTCGACATACTGCGTGAAGTCGAATTCGCACACCGGTTCGTCGGTGGCGGGCGCCGTGTCGGGCGGGCGGCAGCCGCTGGCGAAATAGGGGTTGCCGGCCACGCCGAGATCGGAAAAGAAGTTGGCAGGGAAGGTCGTGCGGCTGACTTCGTTCATGCCGCGGTCGGGCCGCACGCCGGTGCGCGAGAAGCTGCGGTCGGTGGCGCGCAGCGCGCTGTGCTGGTGGTAGTCGAGCACGCCGAACATGCTGTAGCCATCGCGGCCGAGGTCGCCCAGGCCGCCGGAGATGTTGATGCGCTGCTCGTTGCCGCCGCCGCGCCGCAGCGGCTCGTAGCCTTCGACCGTGAGAGCATTGCCCTTCACCGAGCGGCGGGTGATGAAGTTGATGACGCCGCCGATGGCGTCGGTGCCGTAGATGGCCGAGGCGCCGTCGCGCAGCACCTCGACTCGCTCGAGGGCGGCGATCGGGATGATGTTGAGGTCGACCGTGTCCGCAAAATACGGGTGGTTCGCCAGGCGCCGGCCGTTGAGCAGCACCAGGGTCTTGTCGCCGCCGAGGCCGCGCAGGTCGGCGCTCGAGCGTCCGCCGGTGCCGGAACCGACCGCCGACGAGCTGACCGTCTGGGTCTGGTTCATGGGAATCGTGTTGAGCACATCCTGCGCCGTGGTCAGGCCCTGCTTGGCGAAGTCGGCGGCGCGGATGGTCGTGATCGGCAGCGAGCTTTCCGCCGCCAGCCGCTTGATCGAGGAGCCCGTCACTTCGACGCGCTGGATCGGCTGGCCGGTTGTGTCCTGCGCCGCCGCCGGCAGGCAGGCCAGTAGGCCCAGGCCCGCGATGGCGCCGCCGGACAGCCGGCGCAAAGAATGGGACAAGATGGTTTCGTTCATGTTGTCGCTCCTCGGTTCGGGTTACTTGCTCCTTTTTAGCCGCTGCATTGCCCGAACAGATCAACATGCATCGCGCGAGACATTGATCGCGAGCAGACACAAATGACGGGCGCCGGATAGTCAAATCGAGTCTTGCACCCCGATGCGTGTTTCGGCTGACAGCACGCAAAAAAAACCGGGCTTCGCCCTGCGCGTGGACTGCGGCAGGACGGACTGTTTGCGAGAGCGTGACGTGAACACAACACGGCACGCCGGAGCGGAATGGAAGCCGGCCGCCTGCTGCCAGCGGCCGAACCTGGTGTGCATCAGCCACGCCCGGCAAGCTGCACCGGGCGTGGCCGCCGCTCAGAACGTATAGCGCGCGCCCACGCTGAAGGTGCGTCCGACCGCGCCCGCATAATCCAGCGGGTTGTAGGCCTGGGCGCCGTAGGTCAGCGGATCGAGCGGCGCCACCTTGTCGAACAGGTTCTCGATCGTGCCGAACACTTCCCAGCCAGGACGTGGCTTCCAGCGCGCCACCAGGTCGAAGGTCGTGAACGAGGCCAGCTGGCAGCCGCTCGGCGCGTCCTGTCCGTTGGCGAAGTGGCTGGCGCAGCCATCCGGGTCGCCCTTGAACAGCACGTTGTCGATCGGCCCGCGGTAGTTGGCGTTCAGCGACACGCGCCAGTCGCCGCGATCCCAGGCGGCGCGCAGATTGAGGCGGTGATCCGGCGTGCCGATGCAGTTGGTCACGTCGCAGTTGCCATGGGTGCCGGCGAAGTCGCGCGAGCTGCCGTCGCGCTCGGTGCGCAGCCACTTGTCGAGGTAAGTCCATTTACCGTCGAGCAGGAGGTTGCCCCAGCCATCGGGCAGGCGCATCGTGTAGCGGGCGTCGATGTCGATGCCGCGCACCTTGGTCGAGGCCGAGTTGACGTAGTTCGCCAGCACCGCCGTGATGGCGCCGGGGTCGCCGGGGATGCCCGCCTGCGCCGTGCTCGGGTCGCGCGCCACCTGGCCGCGGGCGATGGCGTCGTCGGTCAGCTCCTGGTTGATCTCGTTCTTGCGCTTGATCTGCCAGAAGTCGATCGAGATGCTGGTGCGCGGCAGCGGATCCCAGATGATGCCGAAGTTGTAGCTCTTCGAACGCTCGGGCGACAGCGCCGGGTTGGGCGAGGTGATGACGGCGATCGCGGCCGGATCGCAGGCGAGGGTCACCCCCAGGCTGCAGCGCAGCGGATCCTCGGCGGTGGAGAAGGCGGCCAGGCCGCCGACGCCGTTCTCGGCCGCGCTCGGGGCACGGAAGCCGCGCGCGAACGTGCCGCGCAGGGCCAGCTGGCGCGAGGGCTGCCACTTGACGCCGACTTTCGGCGTATAGGAGTCGCCCACGTCGGTGAAATGATCCCAGCGCATGGCGCCGGTGATCTCCAGGCCGGGCAGCACCGGCGCCAGCGCTTCGCCATACAGCGCGAACACGTTGCGCGCACCGGCATAGGCCGAATAGCCCAGGCCGATCACGTTGCCGCGCTCGGTGCCGGTGGTCGGCTGCAGCTCGGTTTCCTCGCGCCGCCATTCGGCGCCGACCGCGACCCCGATGGCGCCGCCGGCCAGCTTGCCGAACTCGCGTGTGGCTTTCACGTCGCCCTGGACGATCTTGGTCTGGGCGTCGTTGGCGATCATGGGCGCGATCGCCGCGTACACGCCGGGGCTGTTGAGGCCGGTGTTCTCGCCGATGCGCCAGACCGTGCCCGGCGGCAGCGCCGCATAGGCCGGGCTGGTGGCCAGCGCCGCCGCGACATTCGCCGCGCTCGGATCGAGCATGGCGAAGGTGACGTCGCGCTGCAGGTAGCCCATGCGCTCGTTCGATACCTTGCTGCGCGAGAACAACAGCGAGGTGTCGACCTCCCAGCCGGCCAGGGTGCCGCGCACGCCCGCCAGGGCGCGGATGAAGAAGGAATCGATGTTCGAGATCCGCGGCCCGACGTCGCCGGCCAGGTAGCGCAGGCGCGCCGCCGTGCCGAAATACGGGTTGTCGGGGTGCCCGGCGCCCAACTGCACGCCGGCATTGCTGACCGGGCCGCCCGGGAAGCCGACGTTGGCGCTGACGGTATTCGGCGTGGTCGACGAGGAGGTCTGGCTCGAGTACAGGTTCAGTTCGCTGTAGGCCTCCATGTCGCCGGCCAGGCGCCAGGTGCCGCGGCCGAACAGGCTGTAGTTCTCCTGCTCGGGCTGCATCTGGTTGTAGACCAGGGTCGAGTCGATCAGGCAGCCGCCGCCGGGGTCGCCCTGCGGGTGGCTGGTGAAGTTGGAACAGGCCGCGCCGGGGAAGAGGCGGGTGAAGCCGGTCGTGGCCGCATCGAGGTTGCCGCGGTTGTAGTATTCGTTCGTGGCCGGGTTGCGCACGTTGCCGTTGATCGCGCTGCCGGCTGCATTGTTGCCGGTGATCGCGCCGGTGCCGCCCAATGCTTCCTGTGCCGAATAGCCCCAGTTGCGCAGGTCGATGCGGCCGATGTAGCGGCGGTCGGCGCGGTCGCGCAGCCAGATGTCGTTCTGGCGCTTGAACTCGAAATTGAGCAGCACGTTGTAGCGGTCGGTCTCGAGGTCGCCGAAGCCGTGGGTGACGGCGAAGTTCTGCTCTTCGCCGTCCCATTCCTTCGAGATGCCGAGCAGGCCGCGCACGGTGGTGCCCTTGAAGTCGCGGCGCAGGATGATGTTGACCACGCCGGCGATGGCGTCGGAGCCGTAGATGGCGGAGGCGCCGTCCTTCAGGATCTCGACGCGTTCGACGGCGTCGGTCGGGATCACGTTCAGGTCGGAGAACACCTTCTGGCCGTCGTCGGCCAGGCCGTAGGGCGCCATGCGCCGGCCGTTGAGCAGCACCAGGGTCGAGGCCGTGCCGAGGCCGCGCAGCGAGATGCCCGAGGCGCCCGCCGCGAAGCCGTTGCCGAAGCTCGTAGGCACCGAGCCCTGGTTGTCGACGGCCAGGGTTTGCAGCAGCTCGGCCACAGTGCTCTTGCCGGAGCGCTCGATGTCGGCCCGATTGACGGTCAGCACCGACGAGGCGGTTTCGGCTTCGGCGCGGCGGATGTTACTGCCGGTGACGACGACACGCGCGATGGGCCGTTCGGCCGCTTCCTGCGCATGCGCCTGCGGCGCCACGAGCAGCTGGGCCAGCAAGATCGGACCGATGGCGCCGGCGCCCGCGAAGAGCAGGCGCACCGATCGGGATAACAGGGTTTCAGTCATTTCCGGACTCCCAGATGTGTAGAGATCCCAGTCCGCGTGCTTGCGCTTGGCCTTGTCTCAAGTACTAGAGCTAAAGAAACTGATCTAGGGCAAAGAAACCGACTGGCCGGACGGGGGCTTGTCGTGACTTTTGCATTGAAGGCAACAGGCTGTCTGATATCTCTCAATCGTCATCCGGACGTTCGAAATGCTGTCTGTTTCTCGCAACCGCTTGCATATGCGCCTCCGTTTAGCCTGCAAATGACGCACTGCGACAAAACTCTTGCCAATATTCATAGCCAGGGGTTATAGTCATTTCGACCTTTTTCGGATCTTTCATGCGCAACGCTGCCTTCTTTACCTGCTATTTTTGGTTTAGCCATTCCAGCCTTCAGGCGGTGGAGTAGCGGCAGGTTCACGCAACGAGCGACCAGACCGAACGACACGAAACCGCCAGCGATGGCGGTTTTTTCATTTGCAGCCCAGACAAACGAAACGGAGTACCGCATGCCTCGCACCGACGACCTACGCATCCGCGAAATGAAGGAACTGACGCCGCCCTCGCACCTGATCCGCGAGTTTCCGGTGACGCCCGCGGCCGAGGAAACCGCGTCCGGCGCGCGCGTCGCGCTGCACCGCATCCTGCACGGCCAGGACGACCGCCTGATGGTGGTGATCGGCCCCTGCTCGATCCACGATCCGAAGGCGGCCCTGGAGTACGCGCGGCGCCTCGCCGAGCAGCGCCGCCGTTTCAAAGGCGAGCTGGAGATCGTAATGCGCGTGTACTTCGAGAAGCCGCGCACGACGGTGGGCTGGAAGGGAATGATCAACGACCCCTACATGGACAACAGCTTCCGCATCAACGACGGCCTGCGCATGGCGCGCGAGCTGCTGCGCGACGTCAACGAGATGGGCCTGCCGGCCGGCACCGAATTCCTCGACGTGATCAGCCCGCAGTACATCGCCGACCTGATCAGCTGGGGCGCGATCGGCGCCCGCACCACGGAGTCGCAGGTGCACCGCGAGCTGGCCTCCGGCCTGTCCTGTCCGGTGGGTTTCAAGAACGGCACCGACGGCAACATCAAGATCGCGGTGGAAGCGATCAAGGCCGCCTCGCAGCCGCACCACTTCCTGTCGGTGACCAAGGGCGGGCACTCGGCGATCGTCTCGACCGCCGGCAACGAGGATTGCCATATCATCCTGCGCGGCGGCAAGACGCCGAACTACGACGCGGCCAGCGTCGACGACGCCTGCAAGCAGATCGCCGCCCTCGGCCTGGCCTCGCGCCTGATGATCGACGCCTCTCACGCCAACAGTTCGAAGAAGCCGGAAAACCAGGTGCCGGTGTGCGCCGACATCGCGCGCCAGATCGCCGGCGGCGACGAACGCATCGTGGGCGTGATGATCGAATCGCACCTGCTGGCCGGACGCCAGGATCTGGTGCCGGGCAAGGAACTGGCGTATGGGCAGTCGGTGACGGACGGCTGCATCGACTGGGAGACCAGCGTCGGGGTGCTGGAGGGGCTGGCGGCGGCGGTGCGCCAGCGGCGTCTGCGCGAGGAATAAAAAAGCCCGGCCGAAGCCGGGCAGATTTTGTAGGGTGGGCGGCTCGCAATTCAGGCCATTGGCCTGACTTGCCCCACGCGGTGATACGTGGCGGCGAGATCGTCGAGCACGACGTCGGAGCCGGTGCGTATCACGCGTGGGCATGCCCACCCTACGGTACGCGGGTGCCAACGAATAAACCCGGCCGAAGCCGGGGAGGGTTTGTAGGGTGGGCACTCCGTGCCCACGCGGTGATACGCGGCGGCGAGATCGTCGAGCACGACGTCGGAGCCGGTGCGTATCACGCGTGGGCATGCCCACCCTACGGTGCGCGGCGGCTAACGAAAAAGCCCGGCCGAAGCCGGGCTTGAACTCAGGCCGAAGCCACGCTAGCGTTTAGAACTGATACCGCGCGCCCAGCTTGAAGTAGCGGCCGATGGCGCCGCTGGCGTCCATCGGGTTGTAGCTCAGGCCGCCGTAGGTCAGCGGATCGAGCGGCGCCACCTTGTCGAGCACGTTGTTGATCGACGCGTACAACTGCAGGTTCGCGTTGACGTTGTAGCGTGCCGACAGGTCGAGCGTGGTGAACGAGCCTAGGCGGCAGCCGTTCGGGGCGGGGCTGCCGTTGGCGAACTGCGAAGCGCACAGGTCGCCGGCGAAGGCCACGTTCTGCATCTCGCTGCGGTAGTTGGCCGTCGCGGTCAGGTTCAGCGCCTCGCGATCCCAGGAAGCCACCGCGCTGATCTTGTTCTTCGGCGTACCGGCGCAGTTCGAGGTGTCGCAGTTGCCGTGGGTGCCGGCGTACTGGTAGCGCACGGTGTCGGACTCGGCGCGTTCCCACGACGAGATGTGCGTCCAGGTCAGGCCCACCGTGGCGCGGCCGTAGGCGCCCAGGCGGAAGCGCTGGCGCATGTCGAGGTCGATACCCTTGACTTCGGTGAAGCTCGAATTGCGGTACGGTGCGCGCGACAGCAGCAGGCTGCCGGTGTTCGGCACCACGACGCCATTGACGACCAGGTTGTTATCCGAACGGATCGCGTCCGGCAGGGCCGCCGCTTCGTTGTACGGCATCGGGTTGATCTCGTTGCTGCGCTTGATCTTCCAGGCGTCGAGCGCGATGCTGGTGCCCGGCAGCGGATCCCAGACCACGCCCAGGGTCACGCCCTTCGAGGTTTCCGGCTCCAGCGCCGGGTTACCGATCTTCACCGCACCGACCGCGACCGCGCAGTCGGCCAGGGTCGCGCCGCCGGCGGCCGGCACGCCGCCCGGGCAGCGAATCGGATCGCGCGCGGTGGCGGTGCCGGTGCTCTGGCTTTCGACGCCCGATTCCGCCGGGCCCGGCGCACGGAAGCCTTCCGAATAGGTACCGCGCAGGGCGAAGGTCGGGATCGGCGTCCATTTCGCGCCGACTTTCGGCGTGGTCGAGGAGAAGTTCTCGTAGCGGTCATAGCGCAGCGCGCCGTTCAGTTCGACGCCTTTCAAGACCGGCGCCGCGACTTCGACGAAGACCGCCTTGATGTCCTGGTCGCCGCGCGCGGCCACGTAGGAGGCGTTGATCGAGCCGTTCTCGGTGCCCGACAGCGACGGGTTGTCGAGCTTTTCGCGGCGGTATTCGGCGCCGAAGGCCACGCCCAGGGCGCCGCCCGGCAGCTGCATCATTTCACGCGAGGCCTTGAAGTCGAGGATGTCCAGGCGCGTGGTCGAGTGCGAGGTCGCGCTGCGCGCCAGGGCCGCGTACAGGGCTGCCGGATTGCGGCCGGCCTGGTTGCCGATATAGTAGGGGAACAGCGGGCTGGCCGGGTTGCCGAGCGCGGCGGCCAGGGCCGGCATGTTCAGCATGTTGCTGTAGTCGAGGTCGAGCGTCGAACGCGAGTGGACGTAGGCCGTGTCATAGTCCCAGCCGGCCGCCTGGCCGCGCACGCCGGCGACGACGCGCATGAAGGCGTTGTCGGCCGAACGGGTCGATGGGCCGATGTCGAAGGCGGAGTAGCGCAGGCGCACCGGCACCCCGTACGGGTTCTGCGGATGGTTCGCGGCCAGCACGATGGCTTGCGGGCCGGTGCCGTAGTTGATGACGCCGGTAGGGAAAGAGGCGTTCGGCGGGAAGGCGACCGTCGGCGAGACCGATGGCGGAACCAGCGTGAATTCGGTGTCGCGGCGCGAGTAGCCGGCTTCGGCGTACGCTTCATGGCCGCCGGAGAGGCGCTTGGTGAAGCGGGTGTAGACGTTCAGGCCGCTGATCTCGGGCTGCATCGAACGGAATTGATCCTGGTACCAGAGGCAGCCGCCGGCCGGATCCTGCGCGGTCGTGGCCGACAGGGACGAGCAGCCCGGCAGCGAGACATAGTTGCCGGTGACCGGGTCGCGCAGGGCGCCGGTCGGGGTCGCGCTGGACGCGCCTGGGGTAATGAAGCCGGCCGCGAACTGGGTGTTCTGCGGATAGCCCCAGCGGCGGATGTCGCCGGCGCCGATCCAGTCGCGCTCGGAACGATCCTTGTTCATCAGCTCCTTGTTCGAGTAGGACTCGATGTTCAGGAGCACGTTGTAGCCTTCTTCGTCGAGTTTACCCAGGCCCCAGGTCAGCGAGCCCTTGGCCATTTCGCCGTCGCGGTAGCGCGACTGGCCGACTTCGGCCTTGGCGATCAGGCCCTCGAAATCCTTGCGCAGGATGATGTTGACGACACCGGCGATCGCGTCCGCGCCGTAGGTCGAGGAGGCGCCGTCCTTCAGGATCTCGATGCGCTCGACGGCTTCCATCGGCACGGTCGAAAGGTCGGTGAAGCTCTTCTGGCCATCGTCGGCGCGCGCGAACGGCGCCATGCGGCGGCCGTTGAGCAGCACCAGGGTCGAGGTCGCACCCAGGCCGCGCAGCGAGATCGCGGTCGAACCGGCGGCGAAGCCGTTGCCGAAGCCGGTCGGCAGCGAGCCGGCGCCGTCGGCGGTCAGGGTCTGCAGGTATTCGGACACCGTGCTCTTTCCGGACTTGGCCAGGTCTTCGGCGGTGACCACCTGCACCGGCGACGCGGTCTCGGCGCTGGCGCGCTTGATGCTCGAGCCGGTGACTTCGACGCGGGCGATCGGCGCCTCGGCCGTACCCGATACCTGCGCAAAAGCGGGCAGGGCAAACGCGGTGGCCAGCGCCATGGAAACGGCCTGGGACATCAGTGTACGTTTATGCATCTCTACTCCAAAATAGCCAATGGGAAATTTTCATATAGAATATGTATATTACCTTCGAGAAAATATTGGTGTAAATGTTCTCTCTTCGGTATATGCATATCCAATACATATTGTTATGACTCGGAATGTAGTCAGTTCATTCCGATGCTTTTTATAAAAACATGTGCAGAATGCAACGTCAAGACAGCACACGATATGCATGACACGGAAACAACAGTCGGCTTCCTCTAACGTGTGGCCCTTGACAAGATGCTGCCTGGACACTGAACAGCGCTTGTGCAGTGCAGCAGAATCCGCCTGCCGGGGCTCGGCGATTTAGGCTATCGTTACGCCTTTTGGATACGGCCGGGTGCGCGCAGGCTGGCGGCGCGCCGGAAGGTCGAGGGAAGATTCATGCTGGCTTACATATTCCGGCGGCTGTGGCAGATGCTGCCGACGATGGCGGGCGTCATCGTGCTCGTCTTCGTGCTGTTCAACTGGGTCGGCGGCGATCCGTCGTATCTGCTCGCCGGCAAGATGGCGGACGAGGCGGCGATCGCCAACATCCGCGCCCAGCTCGGCATCGACCAGCCGTATTCCGTCCAGCTCTGGATCTTCGTCAAGCAGATCCTGACTTTCGACTTCGGCAACGCCTGGAGCACCGGCGAGCCGGTCTCGCACATCATCGCCAGCCGGCTCGGGCCTTCGCTCACGGTGCTGGTGCCGCTGACCATCCTCGAGACCTTCTTCGGCATCGCGCTGGCGCTCGGCATCGCCTTCGTGCGCGGCTCGCTGACCGACCGCGCGGTGATGGTGGCCTGCACGGTCGGCATGTCGATTTCGATCCTGGTCTACATCATCGTCTTCCAGTACTTCTTCGCCTACAAGCTGGGCCTGTTCCCGGTGCAGGGCTGGGGAGAGAGCCTGGGCGAAAACCTGCTGCGCTATGCGCTGCTGCCGATCATCATCGGCCTGGCGGTGTCGATCGCGCCGACCCTGCGCCTGTACCGCAGCTTCGTGCTCGACGAGGTGCACCAGGACTATGTGCGCACGGCCCGCGCCAAGGGCTTGCCGGAGCGGCGCATCGTCTGGGTGCACGTGCTGAGGAATGCCGCGATCCCGATCATCACCCACGTGATGGCCAACCTGCCGGCGCTGCTGATCGGGGCCTTCCTGCTGGAGCGCTTCTTCGGCATTCCCGGCATCGGGCGCGAGGTGATCCTGGCCGTCGAGCGCAGCGACTTCCCCGTCATCAAGGCGATCACCGTGTACGTCGCCGCCGCGACCATGGTGTTCAACCTGCTGGCCGACCTGCTGTACGGCGCGGTCGATCCGCGCGTGCAGCTGAAATGAGGGCGCGATGACGACGATGAATCACGCCGGCTCGCCCGGCCTGTGGACGCTGGCCTGGCGCCGCCTGCGCGCCGACCGCATCGCGATGGCGGCCCTCGGCGTGGTAGGCGCCTTTCTCGTGCTGCTGATGCAGTCCACGACCGGACTGGTGGCCGCCGACTGGGAAGAGGAAGTGGCGGTGAATTACGCGCCGCCCGGTTTCGTCGGCCCCGATGCGGCAAGCGTCGCGCTGGCGCAGCCGCAGGCGCCGGTGCCGCCGAACGTCTTCGATCCGCTGGCGGAAGAAATCGCGCAGCTGAAGGCCGAGCTGCAGGCCACGCACCCGCCGCGTCCCAAGGCCCTGACGCTGCCCTTCGGCGCCGACAAATGGGGCCACGACATCCTGAAAAAAACCATCAAGGGCGGCGAAACCTCGATCGTGGTGGGCCTGGTGGCGGCCTTTGTCGCGGTCGGACTCGGCACCCTGTTCGGCGCCGTCTCCGGCTTTTTCGGCGGACTGGTCGACGACCTGTTCAACTGGTTCTACAGCATCTTCACGTCGATCCCCTCGATCCTGATGATCCTCACCGTGGCCGCCGTCCTGCAGCAGAAAGGCGTGACGACCATCGTCCTGATCCTGGGCCTGACCGGCTGGACGGGGCCCTATCGCCTGGTGCGCGCCGAATACATCAAGCACAAGGCACGCGAATACGTGATGGCGGCCGATGCGATCGGGGCCTCGAGCTGGCGCAAGATGTTCTCGCACATCTTCCCGAACGTCTCGCACGTGGCGCTGGTGCAGCTGTCGATCCTGGTGGTCGGCTTCATCAAGGCCGAAGTCATTCTGTCCTTCCTCGGCTTCGGCGTGCCGGTCGGTACCGTGTCCTGGGGCAGCATGCTCAACGAAGCGCAGAACGAACTGATCCTCGGTAAATGGTGGCAGCTGGCCGCCGCGGCGGGGGCGATGGCGATCCTGGTGACGGCTTTTTCGCTGTTCACCGATGCGCTGCGCGATGCGCTCGATCCGAAGCTGAAATGAGGCCGCATGACGATTGAATCCCAAGCTGAACCCCAAGTGCTGCTGCGCGTGCGCGACCTGCGCATCGCCTTCCGTGTCGACCGCAAGACCACGGTGGAAGCGATCAAAGGCATTTCCTTCGACGTGCCGCACGACGCCACCGTGGCCCTGGTGGGCGAATCGGGCAGCGGCAAGTCGGTCAGCTCGCTGGCCGTGATGGGACTGCTGCCGCCGGAGACGACGCTGGTCGACCCGCAATCGAGCGTGCAGTTCGAGGGGCGCGAGCTGCTGCATCTGTCCGTCGCCGAACGGCGCGCCCTGTGCGGCAAGGACATCGCGATGATCTTCCAGGAGCCGATGTCGTCGCTGAACCCGGTGTTCACGGTGGGCTTCCAGATCGGCGAAGTGCTGCGCCGGCACATGGGCATGAACAAGAAGGAAGCCCGCGCGCGCACGCTGGCGCTGCTGGAGGAAGTCGGCATCCCCGATCCGGCAACTAAAATCGACGCCTATCCGAGCCAGATGTCGGGCGGGCAGCAGCAGCGCGTCATGATCGCGATGGCGATCGCCTGCGAACCGAAACTCCTGATCGCCGACGAGCCTACTACGGCGCTCGATGTGACGATCCAAAAGCAGATCATGGAGCTGATCGCGGCCCTGCAAAGAAGGCACCGCATGGCCGTGCTCTTCATCACCCATGACCTCGGGCTGGTGGGCGAGATCGCCGACCGCGTGATCGTGATGCGCCATGGCGAAGTACGGGAAGAGGGCAGCGCCGGGCAGGTGTTCGGCGCGCCGCGCGACGCCTATACGCGCGCCCTGCTGCATTGCCGCCCGACGCTTGACAGCCGCCCGGTGCGCCTGCCCGTGATCGACGACTACCTGAGCGGACGGGGCGACCCGCTGGCGGCGCTGCCGCAGCGTACGCGTGGCTACGCGCCGGACGACGAGAATGTGCTGGTCGTGAACAATCTGGCGAAAAGTTTTACGCTGCGCGAGGGCCTGTTCGGCAAGCGCGTCTTCCACGCGGTGAAGGACGTGTCGTTCACGCTCCCGCGGGGGAAGACCCTGGGCGTGGTCGGCGAATCCGGGTCAGGCAAGACCACGGTCGGCCTGACCCTGCTGCGCCTGCACCGCGCCACCGGCGGCAGCGCCATCTTCGACGGGCGCGACCTGTTCGCACTGTCCGAGCGCGAGTATGCCGCGTATAAGCGGCGCATCCAGATCATCTTCCAGAATCCGTATGCCTCCCTGAATCCGCGTTTCACGGTCGGACAGATTTTGCTGGAGCCGATGCGCATCCACGGCATCGGCGACGATGACCGCGAACGCACCAGGACGGTGCATGCGCTGCTGGAACGGGTCGGCCTGCCGGCCCAGGCCTTTCACCGTTATCCGCACGAGTTCTCCGGCGGCCAGCGCCAGCGCATCGCGATCGCGCGCTGCCTGACGATGAAGCCGGAGATCCTTGTCTGCGACGAATCGGTCTCGGCGCTGGACGTGTCGGTGCAGGCCCAGGTCTTGAATCTGCTGCAGGATCTGCAGGACGAGTACAAGCTGAGCTACATCTTCATCTCGCACGACCTGTCGGTGGTGCGCTACATCGCCGACCGGGTGATGGTGATGCATCACGGCAGCGTGGTCGAAATGGCCGATTCGGATACGCTCTACCGCGATCCGCAGCATCCGTACACGCGGTCGCTGCTGGCGGCGATTCCGCGCCTGGCGTGAGGTTTCTGCGCGTTCGGCAAAGCGTTGCGTAAAGGAGTCATACCCCAGCAGCCAGCCGCCAGCCGAAAAGGGGGAATTCGGCTACCATGAACGGATGTCCGAGCTTACTCTCCTGATCCAGAACTACGGCGTCTTCCTCGTCTTTGGCACCGTGCTGCTGGAGCAGTTCGGGCTGCCGATTCCTGCCTTTCCCGTGCTGGTACTGGCCGGCGCGATGGCGATGGAGGGTGGGGCCAGCTGGCAGCTGTGCCTGGCGGCCGTGCTGCTCGCCTGCCTGATCTGCGATTTCTTCTGGTTCCGCGCCGGCCGCTTCTACGGCAAGCGCGTGCTGCGCCTGCTGTGCCGCATTTCGCTCTCGCCCGATTCCTGCGTCAACCAGACCGAAGACCGCTTTCGCCGCTACGGGCCGAAGTCGCTGCTGGTCTCGAAATTCGTCCCCGGCTTCAACACCATCGCGGCGCCGATGTCGGGCGCGCTCGGCACGGGCGCCGCAACCTTTCTCGGCTTCGCCGGCACCGGCGCCTTGCTCTGGGGCGGCACCGGCATCGCGCTCGGCGCCATCTTCCACGACAGCGTCGACAATGTGCTGTCCACCCTGGAAACCATGGGCAGCGCGGCGCTGATGGTGCTGGGCAGCCTGCTGGCGCTGTTCGTCGCCTATAAATATGTGGAGCGGCGCCGGCACCGGGCCACGCTGGCCGTGCCGCGCATCGCGATCGGCGAATTGAAGGCCCTGATGGAAGGCGGGCACGACCCCTTGATCGTCGACGCGCGCAGCGTCACCGCCCAGGCGCTCGAGTCGGCCATTCCGGGCGCCGTGCTGTTCAACGACTGCGAGCCGGGCCAGCTCATGGCCAGCCTGGACAAGGATCGCCACATCGTCGTCTACTGCTCCTGCCCGAACGATGTCACGGCGGCCCAGGTCGCCAAGCAGTTCCTGGCCAATGGCTTTCACCGGGCGCGGCCGCTGCACGGCGGACTCGATGCCTGGCAGGCCCATCATGCGCCAGCTGGAGAAGAGGCAACACAGATGCGCAGCGCGTAGTCGTACTACTTGAACTGACCGGAATTGTTGGTGCGATCACCGCACCTTTGTACCTAAACTACAGATTGTTCTTGTAAGTCCGCAAAGAAATCCAGTAAGCTTGGGCATCCCCAGCCTGATGCCCTGCAATGACTGCTTCCTTGCCCGTCCACGTTTCCTCTGCCGCCCAGTTCGATCGCCCGCGCCTGCTGGCCGATGTCGGCGGCACCAATGCGCGCTTCGCCCTCGAGCTGGCGCCGGGACGGTTCGACGCGGTGCAGGTGCTCGCCTGCGGTGACCATGCGACGTTTGCCGACGCCATGCGCGCTTACCTGGCCTCGCCTGTGGTCGCCGCGTTCGGATCCGTCGCCCATGCCGCGGTGGCGATCGCGAATCCGGTCGACGGCGACCAGATTCGCATGACCAACCACCACTGGCAGTTCTCGATCGAGGCGGTGCGCCGCGAGGTCGGGCTCGACACGCTGTTGGTAGTCAACGATTTCTACGCCCTGGCGCGCTCGCTGCCGCACCTGGCCGACACCGACAAGGTGCAGGTCGGCGGCGGAGCTGCGCGTGCCGGTGCGCCGCTCGGCCTGCTGGGCGCGGGCACCGGCCTGGGCGTGTCGGGCCTGATCCCGGCCGGCCCAAGCTGGACGGCACTGAACAGCGAGGGCGGCCACGTCACCTTCTCGCCCGCAAACGAACTCGAAGTCGCGGTGCTGCAATACGCCTGGCGCGAGTTCGAGCACGTCTCGGCCGAGCGCTTCCTGTCGGGCGCCGGGGTCGAGCTGATCTACCGCGCACTGGCGCATGTGCAGGGCGTCGCGTCGGAGAGCCTGTCCGCGCCGGAAATCTCGCGCCGCGCACTGGCCGGCGAATGCGCGCTGTCGAACCAGGTGCTCGACGTGTTCTGCGGCATGCTCGGCACGGTTGCCGGCAACCTGGCCGTGACTCTCGGCGCCCAGGGCGGCGTGTACATCGGCGGGGGCATCGTGCCGCGTCTGGGCGAGCGCTTCGCCGCCTCGTCCTTCCGCCAGCGCTTCGAGCAGAAGGGCCGGTTCGCTTCCTACCTGGCCCAGGTGCCGACCTACGTGATCACCGCCGAATATCCGGCTTTCCTTGGCGTGTCCGCCGTTTTAGCGGAAAAACTGTCGGCTTGAAGCCAAAGCGCTGCGCACCCCTTGCGCAAGTGGCCGTTCTTGTGTTTTATCGGTTACAATGGCCCGCAGTTGAAGAAACGATGTCGATTACTGCATGGCGCGCCCACCGAGCCTTCCAGCCTCCAGGCCGCATGCCAGATCCGCGTTTCGCTGAATAATCATCTGTAGGCTGCCCGCCTTGCACGCGTGCAGCCCTGTGGCCGGGCCCGGTTCCGCCACGTTATTGCGCCCGCCGCGTCCAAGCGCGGGCCATTGATTCCTGTTTCAACGAGCTGAGTTGCGAACCCGCGTTGGCGATATGGCTTGCGCTGTGCCGTTTCCGGCCAGCGATGCGCGTTGTTGGCGGCTGTGATTGCGCTTATTTGTTTGAACGTTTCCAGGCTTGCGAGCCCTGACGACATCGAGAATGAAGACTGATGAGGCCAAGCGGGTACTCGAGACCGCCTTGTTGTGCGCGCGCGAGCCGATGTCGCTGCACGGCATGAAAAAGCTGTTCGCCGACGTCGACGCGAACGGACGCGTGCTCGGAATCGGCGTCGGCACGGACACCATCAAGCTGCTGCTCGAGGAATTGCGCCACGACTGGAAAGACCGCGGCATCGAGATCGTCAGCCTGGCATCGGGCTGGCGCTTCCAGAGCCGTCCCGAGATGAAGCCGTATCTCGACCGGATCACTCCGGAAAAGCCGCCGAAGTATTCGCGCGCCACGCTCGAAACCCTGGCGATCATCGCCTACCGCCAGCCGGTCACGCGCGGCGACATCGAGGAGATCCGCGGCGTCGCGGTGAACTCGCAGACGATCAAGATGCTCGAAGACCGGGGCTGGATCGACGTCGTCGGCCACCGCGAAGTGGTGGGCCGGCCGGCCCTGCTGGGGACGACGAAGCAGTTCCTCGACGACCTCGGTCTGGCATCGCTGGGGCAATTGCCTCCGCTAGATAGTATTGCCGACGCCCAGGACGGGCGCAGCCTCGAGGCGCTGGAAGCGGCGCTGCAACAGAATTTTGACAAGGCGGACGCCCAGGCGGCCGCCGAAGAAGAACAAGTTACTTCACCCGTTGAAGTCCTGATACACGACCCGCAACCGGCCTTCGGCGTGGACAGGGTCAACAACAACGAAACGAACAATGAACCCAACTGACACCGATACCACGCCTGCCGCGCCAGGCAAGGACGAGGCGGCCAAGCCGAAGCGCCGCACCAAGGCCGCTGCTGCCGTGGAGGCCGCTGCGCCTGCCGCCGCCGCAGCCGAAGCGCCGGCCGCTGCGAAGCCGAAGCGCCGCACCAAGGCTGCCGCTGCGCCTGAAGCAGCCGCACCTGCGGCCGCCGAGAGCGCCGCCGCGCCAAGCGCAGCCGCTGCGCCCGCGGCCGATCCTGCGCCGGCCCGCGTCTCCGTGCGCAAGCCGCGCGCCGCCAAGGCCAAGCCGGCCGAAGCGCCTGCGCAGGCGATGGAAACCTGGCCGCAGCCGGCCGCCGTCGCCAATCCGGCGCCGACGGTCGACAACATGGCCGCCGCCGATGCGCCGCGCCAGGGCCAGGCGCAAGCCGACGGCCAGCGCAAGCCGCGCGGCCCACGCCAGATGCGCGAACAGCGCGCCGTGCGCGAGGCGAACAAGCCGGCAATCGCACCAGCCGCCGCGCCGGAAGCGCAGGCAGCCGCGCCATCGGCCGATGTTGCGCCGGCACAGGGCGAGCAGGGCGGCGACGCCCGCCGCGAAGGGCGCCAGGGTAAGAATAAACAGCAGAAGAACGTTAAAGGCCAGCGCGGCGCACAGCCGAACGTGCAGCAGAATGGCCAGGGCGGCCGCGGCCAGGGCGGCAAGCCTAACGGCAAGGGCAAGGGTGGCGGCAAGCCGAACGACGCCGACGCCGTGTTCTCCTTCGTCACCTCGGACGCCTTCGACGCCAACGACGGCGGCCGCGGCCAGCAATCGAAGCAGGTGCGCCGCGACCTGACGGCCGACGACGACGCGCCGAAGCTGCACAAGGTGCTGGCCGAAGCCGGTCTCGGTTCGCGCCGCGACATGGAAGACCTCATCGTCGCCGGCCGCGTGTCGGTGAACGGCGAACCGGCCCACATCGGCCAGCGCATCCTGCCGACCGACGCCGTGCGTATCAACGGTAAGCTCATCCAGCGCAAGGTGCACAACAACAAGCCGCCGCGCGTGCTGGTGTACCACAAGCCAGCCGGCGAGATCGTCAGCCACGACGATCCGGAAGGCCGCCCATCGGTCTTCGACCGCCTGCCGACCATGAAAACCGGCAAATGGCTGGCCGTCGGCCGCCTCGACTTCAACACCGAAGGCCTGCTGCTGTTTACGACCTCTGGCGACCTGGCGAACCGCTTGATGCACCCGCGTTACAACATCGACCGCGAATACGCCGTGCGTACCTTGGGCGAGCTGGAAGAAGGCATGCGCCAGAAGCTGCTGGCCGGCGTCGAACTCGACGACGGCATGGCGAACTTCACCAAGATCGCCGACGGCGGCGGCGAAGGCATCAACAAGTGGTACCGCGTGGTGATCGGCGAAGGCCGTAACCGCGAGGTGCGCCGCATGTTCGAGGCGGTCGGTCTGACCGTCTCGCGCCTGATCCGTACCCGTTACGGCGCCATGACCTTGCCGTCGGGCCTGAAGCGTGGCCGGTGGGAAGAGCTGGAAGAAAACGACGTGCGCAATTTCATGGCCGCGTTCGGGATCGAGAAGAAGGGCGCTTCCGGCGGTGATGCCAAAGGCAAGGGCAAGGGCGGCCAGCAGGCCGATCCGCGCCGTTCGGACGGCAACCGCATCGACCGCGCCGACGCGAACCGCAACGTCGATCCGTTCGGCCCGCCGGTGGCGCGCGTCGGCGTGCCGCCGCGCGGCGGCATGGCGGCGCCGATGGGCCGTCCTGCGGGCGGCGGCAAGGGCCGTGGCGGCAATGCCGGCGGCTTCGGCGGCGGCGCATCGGGACGTCCGGGCAGCGGCGGCGGCAGCGGCCGTCCAAAGCAGCCTGATCCGCTGCAGACCACGTTCGGCTTTGCCGGCACGGGTGGCGGTGGACGCCGCGGTGGCCAGGGGCCGCGCGGTTCGGAGCATGGCTTGCCGCGCCGCGGGCGTCGCGGGTAAGTTTCTCACTGCCGCGGCCGTCTTAGCACCGCGGCGTTATTTAGGTGGCGAACGCGTGGGCTCGGGGAGCCCACCCTACGTTACGCGGCTGCCAACAATCTGATGATGGCCGTCATATGCCGTAGGGTGGGCTCTCCGAGCCCACGCGTCATCATCGCTTGAATCGCGGCATAGCGTCCTCATGTAGGGAGCCCGGGAGTCACGCTGCGTCTGCTCAACCGGGCGAAACACGCGGGCATGCCCGCCCTACGTTACGCAGCCGTAAGCGGTAAAAATTCGGTCGGCAGCGCATTGCGATCACTACCACATCAGTTTTTGCTTTGATAACGTGCGCGGCCGTTGTTGCCTTGCTCATAAAATGGTATGTCGATTGCAGCGTGCCCTCGAATACGTTATAATTTGCAGCCTAATCGAAGTCCTTCCCCAGTATTAATTTGGTGCAAGTGCTTTCATCTGGTTGGGTTGTAAATACAAAAGATGGGCAGATGCCCATTTTTTTTTTGGTAAAACGTTTTAACGCCCTTGGAGAAGTGTCGTGCAGCAGTTTGATTTGATCGCCAAGACAGTCGGTGGCCTGGGCTACGAGCTCGTTGATGTCGAACGGGGCGAGCGCGGGGTGCTGCGCGTGTTTATCGATTTCCCGGCTGCCGTCGCGGAAGAGAAGGGCCCGATCACGGTCGAGGATTGCGCAACGGTGAGCCACCAGTTGTCGCACGTACTGACCGTGGAGAACGTCGATTACGAACGTCTCGAGATTTCGTCGCCCGGGCTGGATCGCCCGGTGCGCACCCTGGCCGATTTCGAGCGCTTCGCCGGCCACGAATGCACGGTGAAGCTGCGCGTTGCCATGCCGGGCACCGCGAACCGGAAGACCTATACGGGCATCCTGGTCGCGCCGGAAGGCGACAAGATCGGTCTGGAATTTGAAGGCAAAGATGGGCCGGCGTTGTTGGAATTTACGCTGGCCGAATTGGACAAGGCACGTTTGGTGCCGCAGGTGGATTTTAGGAGTCGCAAAGCATGAGTCGCGAAATTTTGTTATTGGTTGATGCGCTCGCGCGCGAAAAAAACGTCGATAAGGAAGTGGTGTTCGGGGCGCTCGAGTTCGCCCTGGCCCAGGCCACCAAAAAACGCTATGAAGGCGAGGTCGACATTCGCGTGAGCATCGATCGCGACAATGGCGAATTCGAAACCTTCCGCCGCTGGCACGTCGTGCCCGATGAGGCCGGCCTGCAGCTGCCGGATCAGGAAATCCTGCATTTCGAAGCAAAAGAACAGATCGCCGACATCGAAGTCGACGAATACATCGAAGAGCCGGTGGAATCGGTCGACTTCGGCCGCCGCTTCGCCCAGGACACGAAACAGGTCGTCCTGCAGCGCGTGCGCGATGCCGAGCGCGAGCAGATCCTGCAAGACTTCCTCGAGCGCGGCGATTCGCTGGTCACCGGCACCATCAAGCGCATGGAACGCGGCGACGCGATTGTGGAATCGGGCAAGATCGAAGCGCGCCTGCCGCGCGACCAGATGATCCCGAAAGAGAATCTGCGTATCGGCGACCGCGTCCGGGCCTACATCCTGCGCGTGGACCGCAATATGCGCGGCCCACAGGTGATCCTGTCGCGTACCGCGCCGGAATTCATCATGAAGCTGTTCGAACTGGAAGTGCCGGAAATCGAGCAAGGCCTGCTGGAGATTAAATCCGCGGCCCGCGACGCCGGCGTGCGCGCCAAGATCGCCGTCTTCACCAGCGACAAGCGCATCGACCCGATCGGTACCTGCGTCGGCATGCGCGGTTCGCGCGTGCAGGCCGTGACCGGCGAACTCGGCGGCGAGCGCGTCGACATCGTGCTGTGGTCGGACGATCCGGCCCAGTTCGTCATCGGCGCCCTGGCGCCGGCGAACGTGTCGTCGATCATGGTCGATGAAGAAAAGCACGCGATGGACGTGGTGGTCGACGAAGAAAACCTGGCGATCGCGATCGGCCGTTCGGGCCAGAACGTGCGCCTGGCGTCGGAACTGACCGGCTGGAAGATCAACATCATGACGGCCGAGGAATCGGCCAACAAGGTGGCCCAGGAAACGGCGACGATCCGTACGCTGTTCATGGAAAAGCTGGACGTCGACCAGGAAGTGGCCGACATCCTCGTCGAGGAAGGTTTCTCGAGCCTGGAAGAAATCGCCTACGTGCCGATTTCGGAAATGCTGGAAATCGAATCCTTCGACGAAGAGACCGTGAACGAACTGCGTACCCGTGCCCGTGACGCCCTGGTGACCGAAGCAATCGCTTCGGAAGAGGGGCTGGAAGGCATGGAAGAGGAACTGGTCAACCTCGAAGGCATGGACCGTACGACTGCCGGCAAGCTGGGTCTTGCAGGCATCAAGACGGTCGAGGCTTTCGCTGGACTGGCGTACGACGAATTCGGTGCCATCCTGGCCCTGTCGTCGGACCGCGCCCGTGAACTGATCAAGAGTGAATTTAATGATGTGACCGACGATGAGATGAAGCTGGTCGACAGTAAATATGATGACCGCGCCAAGGCGCTGCAGGCGAAAGCCTGGAGCCTTGCAGAAACGGCCAAGGCATAATTTGCAAATCTTTATCATCTCCGCGACACATAGAAAAGAGGACTGAATGGCGAGTAACAACGTAGCCCAATTTGCCACCGAACTGAAGATGCCTGCAGATTTGCTGCTGACGCAGCTGCGTTCTGCCGGCGTCGACAAGAGTTCGACGTCAGATCCCTTGTCGAAGGATGATAAGGATAAGCTGCTGAATCACCTGCGCCGTACCCATGGTGCGGGCGAATCGACCGAGAAGAAGAAAATCACGGTCACCCGCAAGGAAACCAGCGAGATCAAGCAGGCCGATGCGTCGGGCAAGTCGCGCACGATCCAGGTCGAAGTGCGCAAGAAGCGCACCTTCGTCCAGCGTGACGACCCGGCACCAGCTGCCGCTTCGGCCGCACCGGCCGAGCCGGTGATCGACGCCGCCGAAATCGCACGCCGCGAGGAAGAGGCACGCCGTCACGCCGAGCTCGTCGCTCGCCAGGAAGCGGATCTGCGCGAAAAGCAGGAACGCCTGGCCAAGCTCGAGTCCGAGCGCGCCGAGCAGGCCAAGGCTGCGGAAGAGCAGGCCAAGCGCGATGCAGCGGAAGTCGCCAAGCGCGAAGCCGCCGCGACCGCCGCCGCCAGTTCGGCTGCCAACGAGCAGGCCAAGCAGGCGGTCGCCGACGAAGCCAAGGCCAAAGCTGCCGAAGCCGCGAAGGAAGCCGCCGAACGCGCTGCCGCCACCGAGCGTGCACGCAAGGCCGTGGCCGACGAAGTGGCCCAGATCAAGCTGATGATGGCGCAGCCGCGCCGTGTCATCAAGGCACCTGAACCGGTTCCGGCGCCAGTCGTGGCCAAGCCGGCCGCACCTGCCGGCACGCTGCACAAGCCTGCCGACAAGAAGCCGGCCGACGGCACCGCCGCCAAGCCGGGCGACAAGAAGCCGGGCGACAAGAAGTCGATCAAGTCGGCGAACGTGTCCTCCACCTGGTCGGACGACGCCAAGAAGCGTGGCGCGCCTGGTGGCGGCAAGGGCCGTGGCGCCCCGAGCGCACCGAGCGGCCGTGACGGCTGGCGTGCGGGTGGCCGCAGCGGTGGCCGCCGCGGTTCGCATAACGACGACCGCGAAACCAACTTCCAGGCGCCGACCGAGGCGATCGTCAAGGACGTTCACGTTCCTGAAACGATCACCGTGGCCGAACTCGCCCACAAGATGTCGGTGAAGGCGTCGGAAGTCATCAAGCAGCTGATGAAGCTGGGCCAGATGTGCACCATCAACCAGGTGCTGGACCAGGAAACCGCGATGATCGTGGTGGAAGAGATGGGCCACAAAGCCTTCGCTGCCGCCGAGGACGATCCGGAAGCGATCCTGGCCGACCAGGGCGAACACGCCGAGTTCGAATCGACGGCGCGTGCGCCGGTCGTGACCGTCATGGGTCACGTCGACCACGGTAAAACCTCGCTGCTGGACTACATCCGCCGTGCGAAAGTGGCAGCTGGCGAAGCCGGCGGCATTACCCAGCACATCGGTGCGTACCACGTGGACACCCCGCGCGGCATGATCACCTTCCTGGATACCCCGGGCCACGAGGCGTTCACTGCCATGCGTGCCCGCGGCGCCAAGGCAACCGACATCGTCATCCTGGTGGTGGCGGCGGACGACGGCGTGATGCCGCAGACGAAAGAGGCGATTGCTCACGCAAAAGCCGCCGGCGTACCGCTGGTCGTGGCGATCAACAAGATCGACAAGCCGGGTGCGAACACCGACCGCGTCACGCAGGAACTGGTGGCCGAAGGCGTCGTGCCGGAAGAATACGGTGGCGATTCGCCATTCGTACCGGTGTCGGCAAAAGTCGGTACCGGTATCGACGACCTGCTCGAGCAAGTGCTGCTGCAGGCCGAAGTGCTGGAACTGAAGGCGCCGGTCGGCTCGCCGGCCCGTGGCCTGGTGGTCGAATCCCGTCTGGACAAGGGCCGCGGCCCGGTCGCGACGATCCTGGTGCAATCGGGTACCCTGCGCCGCGGCGACGTGGTGCTGGCCGGTTCGGCTTACGGCCGTGTCCGTGCGATGCTGGACGAGAACGGCAAGGCAATCGCCACCGCCGGTCCGTCGATCCCGGTCGAGATCCAGGGCCTGACCGAAGTGCCGGCTGCCGGCGAAGAAGTCATGGTCATGGCCGACGAGCGCAAGGCGCGTGAAATCGGTCTGTTCCGTCAAGGTAAGTTCCGCGACGTGAAGCTGGCCAAGCAGCAGGCGGCGAAGCTGGAAAACATGTTCGACCAGATGGGCGAGGGCGAGGTGAAGAACCTGCCGCTGATCATCAAGACGGACGTGCAGGGTTCGCAGGAAGCGCTGGTCGGTTCGCTGCAGAAGCTGTCGACCTCGGAAGTGCGTGTGCAGATCGTGCACGCCGCCGTCGGTGGCATCACGGAATCGGACGTCAACCTGGCAACCGCCTCGAAGGCAGTCATCATCGGCTTCAACGCCCGTGCCGACGCCCAGGCGCGCAAGGTGGCCGAAGCCAATGGCGTCGACATCCGTTACTACAGCATCATTTACGATGCGATCGACGAGATCAAGACGGCACTGTCGGGCATGCTGGCACCGGAGAAGCGCGAGACCATCACCGGCCAGGTCGAGATTCGCCAGGTCATCCTGGTCTCGAAAGTCGGCGCGATCGCGGGCTGTCTGGTCACCGATGGCGTGGTCAAGCGTACCTCTTCGGTTCGCCTGCTGCGCAACAACATCGTCATCTGGACGGGCGAGATCGACTCGCTCAAGCGCTTCAAGGACGATGCGAAGGAAGTGCGCGCCGGCCTCGAGTGCGGCCTCTCGCTGAAGAACAACAACGAGATCCAGGTGGGCGACGTCCTGGAAGTGTTCGAAGTGACCGAAGTGGCTCGTACGCTGTAATTTTTTCAGCGCAAGTCGAAAGCGCCATCCGCCGGGCTCACGCCCAGCCGATGGCGTTTTTTTTGGGCCGCGCCCGTACGCCCCCCAATCTGCAATCGATGTACCATCGTCAAAAAATATAAAGCAATCACCATGGCAAAACACAGCAAAACCATCCCCCAGCGCGGCCTGCGCGTCGCCGACCAGATCCAGAAAGACCTGTCGGAACTGATCGCCTTCGAGCTGAAGGATCCGCGCGTCGGCATGATCACGCTGACCGAAGTCCAGCTCACGCCCGACTACGCCCACGCCAAGATCTATTTCACGCTCCTGAAAGACAGCAAGGAAGAAGTGAAGCAGACGCTCGAGGGCCTGAACAAGGCGGCCGGCTACCTGCGCAACATGCTCGGCAAGCGCCTGCACATCCACACGCTGCCGGCGCTGCATTTCATGCACGACACCTCGACCTCGCGCGGCCTGCAGATGTCGGCCCTGATCGACCAGGCCAACGCCGTGCGCGCGGCCGACTTCGACGACGGCAGCGCCCCGGGCGCGAGCGAAGACGATCCGAAGTGAACGCCCGCCCGCAAAAAAAGCCGCGCGACCTGGTCGACGGCGTCCTGCTGCTCGATAAACCGGTCGGCCTGTCCTCGAACGACGCATTGATCCGCGCCAAGCGCGTGATGAATGCGAAAAAGGCCGGCCACACCGGCACCCTCGATCCCTTCGCCACCGGTTTGCTGCCGCTGTGCTTCGGCGAGGCGACCAAGTTCTCGCAGGACTTGCTGGAAGCGGACAAGACCTACGATGCGACGGTTCACCTCGGCATCATGACGACCACCGGCGACACCGAAGGCGAAGCCATCGAGACGCTTCCGGTCGACGTGACGATTGCGCAGATCGAGGCGGCGCTGGCGCGCTTCCACGGCCCGATCCTGCAGGTGCCGCCGATGTACTCGGCCCTCAAGCGCGACGGCAAGGCTTTATACGAATACGCGCGCGAAGGCATCACCCTGGAACGCGAAGCGCGGCCGGTGACGATCCACGGCCTGGAGCTGATCTCCTACGAGGCGCCGATGCTGAAGATCCGCGTCACCTGCAGCAAGGGCACCTATGTGCGGGTGCTGGGCGAGGACATCGGCGCCGCACTCGGCTGCGGCGCCCACCTGAACGCGCTGCGCCGCATCCAGGTCGGCGCGCTCACTGCCGCGACCATGATCACGCTGGAAGATCTGCAAGGCCACGCCGAGCCGCTGTCGCTGCTGGCGCCGGTCGACGCGCTGCTGTCGACCTTCCCGGCGGTCGAGCTGACACCCGAACTCGCCAAGCGTTTCCTCAACGGCCAGCGCCTGGCGCTGGGCAAGGAATCGGTGCTGGTGCCGCAGGAACTGGGCCGGGTGCGGGTGTATGCCGAAGGCAAGTTGCTGGGGACGGCGAACTTGCAGGAGTATGCGATTCTGGCGCCGGAGCGCCTCATTGCGGCATCCCAGGGCTGACGACGTCGCTAAATCTTTATTAAATTGCAAGACTGCGCTAGCATTCTTGCTTTCTAAGAAAGGATTTGCAATGCGTGCACTGTTGGGAATACTACTGGCGGGCGCCTGCTGCCTTGCCACGGCGCAGGATGGGAAGACGGCGGCGGCGACCCGCCTGGCCGAGATGATGCAGATCGACGAGGCCTACGGCGAGACGAAGAGCGTCTGCGTCGGCGGCGCGGACGCCGCTGCCCAGGCGGCCCATTCCTACGCCGCCAACCGCGAGGTCTTCAGCGGGATCTCCCCGCGCTCGGCCTACTGGCCCGAGGTCATCGCGCTGTTCTCCCGTTTTCGCGAAGATACCTGTGCCGCGCATGATCCTGGGGCGGCCAAGCGCGCCTACGTCAAGATGTATGTCGAGCGCCTGTCTCTGACGGAACTGCAGGCAGCCATCGCCCACATGGAGTCGCCGGCCGGCCGCGCCGTCCAGGCCGCCAACCGCGATGCCGTCCGTGTCCTCGCCAGCCTGCACAAGCAGGAACAGGATGCCGCCACTGCGGCTGCAGGCAAGCGCTATACGGCGAACCTTGCCCAGCTGGTGGCGCGTTTCAAGGCGCAGCCGCGCTGATGCGATGATGACGTGGGGTGGACGGCTGTGCCGTTACGCGTCCGAGTCGAGAGAGCTCGACGTGATCGGCTTTATATCGCTTGTTGAGCGCGCGGGCGGCGGACGGGCCGCGTGGTCAGGCAGTCCGAGGTATAGCCGCACACCCTACGGCCTGCTGCCTGCGTCTTCAGTGCTCATCCAAAAACACGCGAAAAGCTGCTGAAAACCGTTAAGAACACAGCAAGCCGTTGAAAATACGGGCCTTTTCACGAAGCGGTCACATGAAACCTGCTATACTACGCGGTTTCCGAAATTGGCTGTATCGGACACCTCCGCGAGTTCATCCGCACCATCACGCAAATCACGCTGAAACTACATGTCAAATACCAAACGCGCAATTCGTAATATTGCAATCATCGCCCACGTTGACCACGGCAAGACCACCCTGGTCGACCAGCTGCTCCGTCAGTCCGGCACCTTCCGTGAAAACCAGGCGGTGGATACCCGCGTGATGGACTCGAACGACCTCGAAAAAGAACGCGGCATTACGATTCTGTCGAAGAATTGCGCGGTCGAGTACGAAGGCACCCACATCAACATCGTCGACACCCCAGGCCACGCCGACTTCGGCGGCGAGGTCGAGCGCGTGCTGTCGATGGTCGACTCGGTGCTGCTGCTGGTCGATGCGCAGGAAGGCCCGATGCCGCAGACCCGCTTCGTGACCCGCAAGGCGCTGGCCCTGGGCCTGAAGCCGATCGTCGTCGTCAACAAGGTCGACCGTCCAGGCGCGCGCGCCGACTGGGCCATCAACCAGACTTTCGAACTGTTCGACAAGCTGGGCGCGAACGACGAGCAGCTGGACTTCCCGATCGTCTACGCCTCGGGCCTGAATGGCTACGCCGGCCTGACCGAAGACGTGCGCGAAGGCGACATGAAGCCGCTGTTCGACGCCATCCTGAAGTACGTGCCTGTGCGTGACGACAATCCGGACGGCCCGCTGCAGATGCAGATCACCTCGCTCGACTATTCGTCGTACGTGGGCAAGATCGGCATCGGCCGCGTCAACCGCGGTACCGTCAAGACCGGCCAGGACGTACTCGTCATGAACGGCCCCGACAGCACGCCGATCAAGGGCCGCATCAACCAGGTGCTGAACTTCAAGGGCCTGGAGCGCGTGCTGGTGGACTCGGCTGTTGCCGGCGACATCTGCCTGATCAACGGTATCGAAGAAATCGGCATCGGTTCGACCCTGTGCGCGGTCGACACGCCTGAAGCGCTGCCAATGCTGACCGTCGACGAGCCGACCCTGACCATGAACTTCATGGTCAACAACTCGCCGCTGGCCGGCCGCGAAGGCAAGTTCGTCACCAGCCGCCAGCTGCGCGAACGTCTCGAGCGCGAACTGAAGGCCAACGTCGCACTGCGCGTCTCCCCGACCGACGACGACACCGTCTTCGAAGTCTCGGGCCGCGGCGAACTGCACCTGACGATTTTGCTGGAAAACATGCGTCGTGAAGGCTTCGAGCTGGCCGTGTCGCGTCCACGCGTCGTGTACAAGATGGTCGATGGCGTGCGCCACGAGCCATACGAAAACCTGACCGTCGACGTCGAAGAAGTCAACCAGGGCGGCGTCATGGAAGAACTGGGCCGCCGCCGTGGCGACCTGCAGAACATGGAATCGGATGGCAAGGGCCGTGTCCGTCTGGAATACCTGATCCCGGCACGTGGCCTGATCGGCTTCCAGGGCGAATTCATGACCCTGACCCGCGGCACCGGCCTGATGAGCCACGTGTTCCACGAGTACGCACCGGTCGACAACACCAAGGGCGAACTGGCCGGCCGCCGTAACGGCGTGCTGATCTCGCAGGACGACGGCGCCGCCGTCGCCTACGCGATCTGGAAACTGCAGGACCGCGGCCGCATGTTCGTCGAGCACAACACCCCGGTGTACGAAGGCATGATCATCGGTATCCACTCGCGCGACAACGACCTGGTCGTCAACCCGATCAAGGGCAAGCAGCTGACCAACGTGCGTTCGTCGGGTACCGACGAAGCCGTGCGCCTGGTGCCGCCGATCCAGATGTCGCTCGAATACGCCGTCGAGTTCATCGAGGACGACGAGCTGGTCGAGATCACGCCGAAGTCGATCCGCCTGCGCAAGCGCTACCTGAAAGAGCACGAGCGCAAGAAGGCTTCGCGCGAAGCGTAATGCCGACGCGGGATGTTCACTCCCGCGTTCTGCGGAAAACCGCTGTCACCGCATGCGAATGCGGGGCAGCGGTTTTTTTATGGAGGGTGGGCACAGGCTCATCCGTGTGCGTCGCTTCCCGAGGGGTTGCTAAGATGCCTCCATGCGCATCCTCTGGATTTACCTGCAACCCCACTGGCGCCTCGGCCTGCTGGCCTTGCTCTTCGCCGGCACCGCCCAGGTGCTCGCTCTGGTCGATCCCATCATCTTCGGCCGCATCATCGACCATGTGACGCAGCGCCAGCCTGGTGACGAAGATCCGATGCCGTACGTGATGCGCCTGCTCGGCCTGGCCGTGCTGGTCGCCGTGCTGTCGCGGCTGGCGAAGGCACTGCAGGAATACGTGACGCGCCTGGTGGTGCAGAAGCTGGGCGTGGCCATCTTCAACGACGGGCTGCGCCACCTGCTGCGATTGAAATTCCAGGAGTTCGAGGATTTGCGCAGCGGCGAGATGCTCTCCCTGCTGCAGAAGGTGAGGGCGGACAGCGAGCGCCTGATCAACACCTTCATCAACACGGCCTTCGCGGCCCTGGTCGGCGTGACTTTCCTCGCCTGGTATGCGGTGACCAAGCACTGGCTGCTGGTACCGGTGTTCCTGGTCGGGGTGCTGGTGCTGGGCGGGCTGACCGGGCTGCTGAGCCGCGAGATCAAGACCCAGCAGCGCTCGATCACGCGCGAGACCAACCGCAATTCCGGCTTCATCACCGAGTCGCTCCGGAATATCGAGCTCATCAAAAGCCTGGGGCTGACCTTTCCCGAGATCCGCCGCCTGCGCAGCCAGACCGACGCGATCTTTGCGCTGGAGATGGAGAAGGTCAAGCGCATCCGCCTGCTGTCTTTCCTGCAGGGTTCGACGTTGAGTTTGCTGAAACTGGCGATCCTGTTCGCGCTGCTGTGGCTGATCTTCCGCGACGTCCTCAGCACGGGCGAACTGATCGCGATGCAGTTCATTTCGGTGTCGATCTTCGCCCCGCTGCAGGAACTGGGCAACATCATCCTGGCCCACCGCGAAGCCGAGGCCTCGCTCACGAACTTCAAGACGCTCATGGACAAGCCGGTCGAGAAGCGTCCTCCCGACCCGGTCGAGATCGGGCCGATCAGCGAGTTGCGCTTCGACGCGGTGCGCTTTCGTCACAAGGGTGCGCCCGAGGATGCGCTGGCCGGGGTGTCGTTTGCGGCCACGCTGGGACAGACCGTGGCCTTCGTCGGGCCTTCGGGTTCGGGAAAATCGACTTTGGTGAAGCTGCTGGTGGGCCTGTACACGCCGTATCAAGGCGAGGTCTCGTACAACGGCGTGCGCACGACCGACCTGCGCTACAACCGGGTGCGGCGCCAGATCGGTTTCGTGACGCAGGAAACCTATCTGTTCGCCGGCACCATCCGCGACAACATCCGCTTCGTGCAGCCCGACGCCAGCGACGAGGAGATCGTGGCAGCGATGCGCCAGGCCGCCTGCGCCTACCTGCTCGAACGTTCGCCCGAAGGGCTCGATACCGTGATCGGCGAGCGCGGGATGAAGCTGTCGGGCGGGGAGAAGCAGAGACTATCGATCGCGCGGGCGCTGGTGCGGCAGCCGGCGCTGCTGATTTTCGACGAGGCGACGTCGGCGCTCGATTCGATCACCGAGGAACAGATCACGAATACGGTGCGCGAGATATCACGCAGGGCGGCGCAGATGACGGTCTTGATCGCGCACCGGCTCTCGACCGTCATGCATGCGGATACGATCTTCGTGCTGGAGAAGGGGACGGTGGTCGAGAGCGGCACGCATGCCGAGCTGCTCGAGATGCGTGGCTTGTATTACGCGATGTGGCGCCAGCAGATCGGCGAGCGCCCGGTGCCGGTGGCGAAGGAGGCTTAGGCTTACGCGTGGGCACGGGGCGCCCACCCTACAAGGTCGGGCTTTCGTAGGGTGGGCGCCCCGAGCCCACAAGGATTA
Organism: Massilia sp. Leaf139; assembly: GCF_001424165.1. Classification (GTDB taxonomy): domain Bacteria; phylum Pseudomonadota; class Gammaproteobacteria; order Burkholderiales; family Burkholderiaceae_D; genus Telluria. The sequence continues at coordinate 32,655 of NZ_LMOJ01000012.1, read as the reverse complement.
GGCGAAAATTTAACGCATCCCCAGCAGCGCCAGCACGCGCTCGCGGCTGACGCCGACCAGGGCCGAGGTGATCGCCAGCAGCGACTCGTAGTCGTGGCTGGCGGCGGTCGAGGCGAAGTCCTGGGCGCTGATCGCCAGATCCGCGGGCGTCAGTGCCGATTGCGCGGCGCGCAGGGTGGCGGCGCTGAGGGCGGCGCTGGCGGCGTCCTGCGAGCGGCGCACCCGTTCGAGCGCCTGCACGACTTCGCGCAGGCTCTGGCGCAGGGCGTCGGCGTTGCCGAGCGCGAGCGACTCGAGTTTGGCATCCGGCGCCACGCTTTCGGTGGTGGCGCGGCCGCGGCCGGAGATGGCGATGCTGTCGCGCACGGCAGGCCAGTTCGCTTCAGGGGTCGTGAATTCGATGCGGCCCTGGCGGTCGAGGCCGGCGCGCAGGCCGACCGGGGCGAGGGTGCGATCCAGGCGACCGGCGATCTGCTCGGGCGTCATCTCGGGGTCGAAAGAGGCGGCAAGTTGCGGGCCGCCGATGCCACCGACCGAGAATGACAGCGACAGGGGAGCGGCCGCCTGCAGCGTGGCGACGTCCAGTCCCGTGATGCGGAAACGCTGCTGGGCCGGCTCGCCGTCGGAAAACTCGAGCTGGGCATTGACCGAGCCGCCGGCCTGGCTGCTGCGCGCAGCGATGGTGGCGCCGAGCTGGCGCGCCTTGGCTTCGAGGTCGCGCGCGCCGCTCTTCATGCCGGCGATCTTGGCCGACAGGGCCGCTTTCACCGATTCGAGCTGGCTGGCGACGCGATCGAGGTAGTCACGGGCTTGCTGGGCGCTGGCCACGTCGCTCTGCAGGCGGGTGTCGAAGTGGGTGCGGGTGCGCTGGGCCGGCGCATGCGGGGCGAGGCGTACGGGCGCGCGCAGTTCGGGCGCGCTCAGTTCGGATCCGACTTCCTGCGACGGCTGGGTGCGCACGGGCGCCGGCGCGCCCTTGGCGGCGCCGACGCCGGTGCCAATGTTGGTGCCAGTATTGACTGGAAGCGGGGTCGTGGCGGAACGAAGCGTGGTGTCCATCGATTACAGTGCGGAGAACAGGGACAGCGTGCCGATCCGGCTATACGCCTTGTAAGTAGCCTGCAGGGCCGTCGAATAACCGTTCAATTCCGTTGCGGCGACGCCCATGTCGAGCTGGCCGATGTCGGTGATGGCCATCTGGTTCGACAGGCTGACGTTACCATGATTCGCGTCGAGCGTGTCGAGGATGTTCTGCTTGCCGCCGAGGACGGCGATCTTGCCGCTTACCAGGTCGAGGGCGCCGTCGAAGCCGGTCAGGTTCGCTTCCAGCACGCTGCGCGTGGCCGGATTGTTGACGTCGAGCGTGGGGCTGGCCAGCGCCGCGATGGTGGCGTCCAGGCGGTTGAGCAGCTGCTCCATGCCCTTGATGTTGTCGTTGGCGACTTGCGTCAGGCCGTTGCCGACCACCACGCGCTGCTCGTTGGTGTTGCCGGAGTAGCTGTAGCGCGCACCCGGCGCGGCGCTGGCGTTGTAGGCCATCGGCGCGGTGCCGGTGTTGGTGCCGGAGAAGACGTAGCGGCCTTCCTGGTCGACCGAGTTGGCGCTGAAGAGCAGGCTGTCGCGCAGCGCCTGGAGCGGGCTGACCATCGCCTTCAGGTCGGCCGGGGTATTGCCGCCGTCCAGGGCCCAGACGATCTGGTCGCGGCCGGCGGTGATGTCGTTGATCATGCCGCCGAGGTAGCCTTCGTTCTTCGACAGGCGGATCTTGGTCGCAGCGATGTTGTCGCGGTACTGGGTGAGGGCCGCTTCCTCGCGCTGCAGGCGCGACAGGCGCACGCTGTCGACCGGATCGTCCGAAGGCAGGCCGATGCGCTTGCCGCTGGCCATCTGCTGGGTCAGCTTGCTGAGGCGCTCCTGGTTCAGCTGGAGCGACTGGTTCATGTTCGACTGGTACTGGGCGGTGGCGATGCGCATGATTTGATCCTTAACCCATCATCGCCAGCGTGGCGTCGAACAGGGCGTTGGCGACCGACATGACCTTCATGTTGGCCTGGTACATATTCTGGTATTCGACGAGATTGACGGCTTCCTCGTCCTGGTTGACGCCACTGGTGGCTTGCCAGTCGTCGACCGCGTGGGTACGCATGGTCTCGGCGGTGGCGAGGGCGGCCTGGTTCTGCTGGCTGAGCACGCCGAGCTTGCCGACCAGCTGGGTGTCGGCGTCCGACAGCAGCACACTGCCGAGGCCGGTCACGCTCACCGACTGGCCGTTGATGCCGACCAGTTTCAGCAGGTTGCCGGTATCGCCCTGGCTACCGTCGCTCGAAAACGCCAGGCCGGTCGGTTCCATGCCGGCGGCGACGTTGAGCATGTTGGTCGCGCCCGCGGCGAAGACGAACAGGGGCTTGCCCGCCGTGCCGTCCATCGCATAACCCTGGGTCAGCTGGGTGTTGACCTTGTCGGCGAGCTGGCGCGCGATATCCTCGGTGCCTTTCTGCATCGGGCGCAGCATGTCCTGTTCGTAGACCGTCAAGCCGCCGAGCTGGCCGCCGAGCTTGGCGGCGTCGAGGCCGAAGGTGGTCGAGGCGAAGGTGAGAGTAAAACTCTGGGCGCCGACGCCGCCGACGGCCTTCAGTTCGCCGGCGACGTTGCCGATGACCAAGGCCTGGCCGGTCTTCAGCGAAACGTCGCGCACGCCGCCTGGCTGCTCCGACACTTCCAGCGCCATCTGGCCGGCCAGCTCGTCGATTGCCAGGTCGCGCGCGTCGATCAGGCTCGAGGCCGGCGCGCCGACCGCGTTGGCCTGGGTAATGCGCGCGTTCAGGGCGGCGATCTTCTCGATGTTGGCATTGGCCGAATCGACGATCGCGCTGCGCTGCTGGCTGACCGACTGCTGCTGGGCGTTGTAGACGTTGTTCAGGCTGTTGAAACGCTGGGCCAGCAGGCCGGCGGCGGTCAGTACCTGCTGGCGCAGCGGGGTCGAGGTGGCGTTGTCGCCGGCGACCGCGTTGAGCGAGGAGAAGAACTGGTCGACCGCGACCGACAGGCTGGCCGTGTCGTCGCCCATCACGCGCTCGAGCTGGGTGAGATAGGGCTGGGTTTGCGAGTACTGGCCGGTCTCGGCCGCCGCGCGCCACATCTGCTGGCTTTTATAGCCGTCCGAGAAACGCAGCAGCGAGCTGACCGCCACGCCATTGCCGACGGCCTTGCCGCTGGCATCCGCACCGACCGCCGTGAGCAGCGCCGCCTGGCGCGTATAGCCTTTGGTTTGCAGATTGGCGATGTTCTGGCTGGATGCCGACAACGCCATCTGCGAAGCGAGCGCGCCCGACAGGGCGTTGGTCATGATGGTCATGGAGGTCTTTCGTGGAAAACGGGGGCCTGATTTGAACAGGCGACCGTTTTTCTGAAGTAATTAAGTGTTGCCGGGAGTAATTTTTGCAGGCAGCAGCTGGCGCAGGATCGCGTCGGCCACGCCAAAGGCGCGCTGACCGGCCATTTGCTTGGAGAGGAGGCCGTCGGCCATGTCCTGCATGTCCTGGTTGACCTTGTCCTTGAAGACGCTGTCCTCGTCGGCCATTTCGCGCGTGGTCGAGCGCATGTCCTTGAGCATCTGCGAAATGAAGAAGCTTTCGAACTCGACCGCGGCCTTGGTGGCCTGGGCGACGTGGGCCGCATCGGCGGCTTCCGCGGCAGCGGCCGGGCTCACGGCTTCAGGCTTGCTCACGCCGGCGCGCGGCAGCAGGGGATTCAGGGGCGTGGCGCGGTCCATCAGATCACCACCAGTTCGCCTTCGATGGCGCCGGCCTGGTCGAGCGCCTGCAGGATCGCCATGATGTCGTCCGGCGACGCGCCCAGGCTGTTGACGACGTCGATGATGGTCTGCAGCTTGGCGCCGCCCGGCCACTTGAACATCTGGCGTCCGCCGCCCTGGTCGACCGACAACTGCGACTGCGGCGTGACCGCGGTCTGGCCGCGCGAGAGCGGGCCCGGCTGGCTGACGTTGGAGCTTTCCGAAATCACGACCTTCAGCGAACCGTGGGTGACGGCGGCCGATTTCACGCGCAGGCCGTCGGCGATCACCACCGTGCCGGTACGCGAATTGAAGACGACCTTCGGCACCTCGACGCCGGCTTCGACCGACAGGTTCGACAGCTTGGCGACAAAGGCGACGCGCTCGGTCGGATTGGTCGGGGCGACGACTTCGACGCTGGTGCCGTCGGCGGTAGTGGCGACCTGGCCGAAGCGGCGGTTGATCGCTTCCACGACATTGGTGGCGGTCTCGAAATGGGGCTGGCGCAGGCGCAGCAGCACTTGCGGGCGGGTGGCGAAATCGGTGGCGATCTCGCGCTCGATCATGGCGCCGTTCGGGATGCGGCCGGTGGTCGGAGTGTTGACCGTCACCGAGGAACCGCTCTTGCCCGAAGCCGACAGGCCGCCGACCACCAGGTTGCCCTGGGCCAGCGCATAGGTTTCGTTGTCGGCCGCGCGCATCTGCGTCATCAGGAGCGTGCCGCCGCGCAGGCTTTTGGCGTCGCCCAGCGAGGAGACGGTGACGTCGATCGCCTGGCCGCGGCGGTAGCCCGGCGGGAACACGGCCGAGACCATGACGGCGGCGACGTTCTTGTTCTTGGCGTCCTGCCCTTCAGGCAGCTTGACGCCGAATTGCTTGAGCATGTTCACGACCGACTGGCTGGCGAACTTGACCTGGGTCGAGTCGCCGGAACCGTTCAGGCCGACCACCAGGCCGTAACCGACCAGTGGATTTTCGCGCACGCCCTCGATGCTGACCAAGTTGCGTAGCGCCTGGGCGGCCTGCGCGGGTGCGACTGCGGCGAGACCGACCGCAGCGGCAAAAATGATACGGGAAACGAAGGCAGTGCGACGAAACTGAATCATGTTTTTCCTAAATCAAAAAGGCATCAGCGGGCCGGTGAAGAAGCGCGTCAGCCAGCCTGCCGAGTTGGCATCGGCCAGCACGCCTTTGGCCGAATAGGCGATGCGGGCATTGGCCACGCGCAGCGAGGACACCTGGTTGTCGGCATCGACGTCGGCGGCGCGCACATAACCCTTCAGGCGGACGAATTCCTCGCCCTGGTTCAAGGTCATGTTCTTTTCACCCGCCACGCGCAGCAGGCCGTTCGGCAGCACTTCCTGCACGATCACGGTCAGCGCGCCGGAGAGGGCGTTCTGCTGGGTGCTCGTCGAGTCGCCCGAGAAGCTGCGGTCGGCCGAGATGTCGACGCCGGTCTTGCCGAAGGTTTTACCCAGCACGCCGAGTGGGGTCACGCCCACCGACGAACCCTTGTTGAAGCTGGTGCCGGCGCGCTTGCTGGCCTGGGTGGTTTCCTGCAGGATCACGGTGACGACGTCGCCGACGCGGTAGGCGCGCGCATCCGAAGTCAGCGACAACGCGTCGCTGCTGAACACGCCGCCCGAGACGCCGCGCTGGACGGTGCGTGCAACCGGGATCGGATCTTCTTCCGGCGTCGCAGCGACCGGTGCGCGCGAAGCGCAACCGGCGAGCAACATCAGCATGATAGTTGCCGCAAGGCTAGAACGGATCATTATCGGGCCGCCTGCGCCAGGTATTGCAGCATATTGTCAGCCGCCGACAACACTTTGGTGTTCATCTCATAAGTACGCTGTGCGGCGATCATGTCGACCATTTCTTCGACGACCTGCACGTTCGAACCTTCCAGCGCGCCTTGCTTGAGCTTGCCGAGGGCGCCGTCGCCCGGACGGCCTTCGGTCGGCGCGCCGCTCGCGGCCGTTTCCGAGAACAGGTTCTCGCCCAGGGCCAGGAGCCCGGCCGGATTGACGAAGCCGGTGAGGGTCAGTGCGCCGATTTCGGTCGGTGCGGCCTGGCCGGGAACGGTGGCCGAGACGGTGCCGTTTTCGGCGATGGTGATCGCGGTGGCGTTGTTCGGGACGGTGATCTGCGGCACCAGGGGCAGGCCCGCGGCATTGGTCAGGGTGCCGTTGGCGTCGACCTGCAGCTGGCCGGCGCGGGTGAAGGCGGCATCGCCGTTCGGACGGCGCACCTGCAGGAAGCCGTTGCCGGAGATGGCGACGTCGAGCTGCTGGCTGGTGGTCTGGATCGAACCGTTGGTGAACACTTTCTGGGTGCCCACCAGGCGCGTACCGTTACCGAGCTGGACGCCGTTGGAGACGGTGTTGTCCGCGCTCTGTGCGCCCGGCTGGGCGTCGACCTGGTAGTGCAGGTCTTCGAAGACGACGCGGTCGCGCTTGAAGCCGACGGTGTTGACGTTGGCCAGGTTGTTGGCGATGGCCTGCAGCTTGGCGTCTTGCGCCTGCACGCCGGTCTTGCTAATCCACATTGCTGGATTCATATGATTCTCCTTGGTTGCGGCATCTGATTCACCGCCTAAAAGTTTCCGGACGTAATCATGCCGGACTGCGCGCGGGTTTTAAGCGCCGAGAAGACGGTTACCTGCCTCGTTCATCTTGTCACCGGCCTGGAACAACTTCATCTGCAATTCGAAGCTGCGGTTCAGGGCCATGGTCGCGACCATCTCTTCGACGGCCGAGACGTTGCTGCCTTCCAGCGAACGGCCGCGCACGGTGACATTGGCGTCGGCTTCGAGCTGGTCGCCGTTGCGGGAGACGATCAGGCCCGCCTCGTTCTTGGTCAGCTCGGAACCTTCGGCGTTCACCAGGCGCAGCTTGTCGATCACCTGCATCGTGGTCGCGCCTTCTGCCATCACAGAGATCGTGCCGTCGGTGCCGACTTCCACCGCCGAGTGCGGCGGCAGCACGATCGGGCCGCCTTCGCCCAGGATCGGGCGGCCCGCCACGGACAAGGCGCCATTGGCGTCGATGTCGATCGAACCGGCGCGGGTATAGGCTTCGCCGCCGTTGAACTCGACCGCGAAGTAGCCGCTGCCGGTAATGGCCACGTCGAGCGGACGGCCGGTTTCGCGCACGATGCCCGGCTTGGTCGAAATGGCGTCGGCCTGGGTGCGAGCCATGTGCACGTCGTCGTAGCCGTAGTTCGTTTTCGCACCGAGCGACTGCGTCGTCACCAGTTCCAGGTTGGCGCGAAAGCCCGGCGTGTCCATGTTGGCCAGGTTGTTCGCGTGTACCTGCTGGGCACGCAGCGTGTGCTCGGCGCCGGAGACGGCGGTGAAGATCAGTTTATCCATCGTGGGTCAGTCCGTTCTTACAGGGCTTGCATCAGGGCTTGCATCATCTGGTTCTCGGTCGTGATGACCTTCGAGTTCGCCTGGTAGTTACGCTGCGAGGTCATCAGGCCGACCAGTTCCGAGGTGATGTCGACGTTCGAGCCTTCCAGCGCGCCCGTATTGAGCTTGCCGGCCAGGCCTGCGCCCGGGGTGCCGAACAGGGCCAGGCCCGATGCGGCGTTGGCCTGCCAGCTGGTGTCGCTGGTGGCGGTCAAGGCGCCTTCGTTGCCGAAGGTGGCCAGGGCGATGGTGCCGACGGTCTGCTTCTGCTCGTTGCTGTAGCGCGCCACGACCGAACCGTCCGCTGCCAGCTCGACGCCGACGTAGGTGCCCGAGGCATAGCCGTCGGTGCTGTTGGTGGTGCTGGTGGCTTCGCCGGCGAACTGGGTGGTGCCGGTGTAGTCGACCGAGAAGTTGATCGGGGCCGCACCGTTGGTCGGGGTCAGGGTCAGGGCGCCGCTGGTGGTTGCCGCCGGCAGCTGGCCGAGGGCGTCGAAGGTGAGCGCCTTGGTCGCGGTCGGCGCGGCACCGTCGAAGCCGTAGTGCACGGTGACGCTGTTGCTGCCGGTCTTGACGAAGTATTGCGACACGGTGTGCTGGGTGCCGAGCGAATCGTAGAGCACCGACTGCTTGACCATGTTGTAGCTGTCGGGCTTGGTCGCGTCGAAGGTGGTGTTGGTGGGTTTCTGCCAGTCGGCCGACAGGTTGCCGACGAAGTTCACGCCGGTCGAGGCCTTGGCCGCGATCTGGCCGGTCGGGATCTGGATGTCGCCCATGGTGCCCAGGGTGCCGTTGACGGTCGGGCCATAGCCCTGCACCTTGCGGCCGGCGGCGTCGACCAGGTTGCCGGCGTTGTCGGCCGCGAAGATGCCGACGCGGCTGTATGACATGGTGCCCTGCGAATCGCGGGTGACGAAGAAGCCGCGGCCTTCGATGGCGGCGTCGAGCGAGCGGCCGGTCGATTCGACCGAACCGTTGGTGCCGATGTTCTGGGTCAGCGAGCCGACCGAGACGCCGTTCGCCTGTTCGCCCGCGTACATGGCGGAGAAGTTGGCGCGGCTGCTCTTGAAGCCGTAGGTGCTCGAGTTGGCGATGTTGTTCGATACGGCTTCCAGCTGCTCGTTGATGGCCTGGATACCGGAGAGGGCGATGTTAAAGCTCATGACTTGATCCTTGAATTAGTTGGCGGCGACCTGCGAGGCCTTGCCGTTGAAACCAGTAATGGCGGACGGGTCGACGTCGCCGACGCCAGCCACCTGCAATACGACGGCACCCACGCCCGACATCCTGACGGCGTCGACGCGGCCGGCGATTTCGACGGGCACGCGGGCACCGTCGGCGGTCTGGGCCGAGATCGAGTAGCTGCCCGGCGCCAGGCCCAGCGCGCTCGGGTCGATCGTGAAGCTCTGGCTGCCCGCCGAATGGAAGGGCAGCGATACGGTATGCGCCTGGCCATCGGCACCGGTCAGCACGAGATTGGTGGCGCTGCTGGCCGACGGCAGGTTGACGCTGCCGCTGACCGGCGAGCCGTCCAGGCGCAGGCGGTCGGTGGACACCGACACCTGCGAGCCGACCTGGCCGCCCATGGCGAGCACCTGCAGGCTTTGCAGGACGCTGGCGCTGGCGCTGGTGGTCTTGCTCAGGCTTTGCAGCGCTTCGGTCTGCGACAGCTGCGACAGCTGGTTCACGAACTGGCTCGGATCGGACGGCGCCAGCGGATCCTGGTTGCGGATCTGGGCGACGAGCAGCTTGGTGAACATGTCCTTGTTGGCCGAAACGTCGGCGCTGGTGGCGACGGCGTCGGTCTTGGCGCCGGCGCTGGTGCCCGGGCTTGCGAGAGAATTATTGGTCAGCATCGGCTCAGCCTTCGCCCAGTTTCAGCAGCGACTGCTGCATCGATTTGATCCGGCCCAGCACCTCGACGTTGGTCTCGAAGGCGCGCGAGGCGGACATCATGTCGGCCATTTCGGCCACGGAGTTGACGTTCGAGTAGACGACGTTGCCTTCGGCGTCGGCCAGCGGGTTGCCCGGCTCGTAGACCTTGCGCACCGGGTCGGCGCTCTGCACGACGTCGAGCACCTGCACGCGGCCGCCCGCATCGTTTTCCATGACGGCGGCGAAGACCGGCTTGCGGGCGCGGTAGGCTTCGGCTTCCGACGGCGCGGCGGTATCGGCATTGGCCAGGTTCGAGGCAATGGTATTGAGGCGCACCGATTGCGCCGTCATCGCCGAGCCCGCGATATTGGAGATGTCCTTGAAACTCATAGGGGTTGTCCTGCTTATTGACCGCTGATTGCTTTTTGCAGACCGCGCAGCTTCATGTTGATGAAGGTGAGGCTGGTCTGGAAGTCGGAGGCGTTCTGCGAGAACGCGGCCTGCTCGACGCCGATCTCGACGGTGTTGCCGTCGGCGCTGGGGTGGAAGGGCACGCGGTAGAGGGTCTCGGCATCCAGCATGGCCATCTCGCCGTTCTCCAGGTCGGCACGTTCCTGCAGCATCGCGCCGAAGTCGACATCGCGCGCCTGGTAGCCAGGCGTGCTTTCGTTGGCGATGTTCGCGGCCAGCACCTTGGTGCGCTCGGCGCGCACATGCAGCGCGTCGGCGTGAACTCCCAGTGCGTCCTTAAAATTAATCGTCATGTTCGATCTCCGTCGTGAACTGCAATGTGTTTCGTTAGAATGGGTAAATCTTTGATGCCGGGGTTTGTTGCAATGACTGTCCGTACCGCTCGCTTCGTTTTCCTGCCCGTTCTTTTCGCCGCGCTGCCCGCGCTGGCCGCGCCGTCCATCGTCAGCCAGGTCGAGGAGGCCGCCCGCGCCCAGCTGGAACAGCAGGCTTCTGCCTCCGGCCTGACCGACGCCCGCTTCGAGCTGACCGTCGTGCCGCCGCGCGTCGCGCCGACCTGCGCCGGGCCGGTGGAGGTCGATACCCTCGACACACGGCAGGCAAACCGGATGCGCTTCGCGGTGCGCTGCCCCGGGCCCGGCACCAGCCGCGCGGAGTACATCGTGCGGGCGCGCATTTCGGCATCGGTCGTGATCACTACTACAAATGTCGCCGCCAATGAAGTCCTCACAGACGCTCATCTTACCGTAGGGCAACGAGACATTACCACCATTACGGATCCTGTGATCGCTCCAATTGATGCTGTAGGGCAAACCAGCCGCAGATTGTTGCGGGCGGGCGACGTTCTGCGTAACAGTTCGCTATCGGCCCCGGTTTTGGTCAAGCGCGGGGACGCCGTCGTGATGATTGCGCGGATCGAGGGGATCGAAATCAGCACCGCTGGCGAAGCGCTCGACGCCGGTGCGAAAGGTGCAACGGTTCGGGTGCGAAATGCCACCAGCGGTCAGACCTTGCGGATGCGCGTGGTCGCGCCGGGCATGGTCGAGCCGGTCGATCTGGCTCGAATCAACCGTTAATGCCCTGCAGCTTGCCCGCCAGGCGCGCCAGTTTGGCGGCATAGGCCGGGTCGGTCGCGTAGCCACCCTTGGCCAGGCCCTGGGCGAAGGCATTGGCGTCGTTGCCGGCGCCGATCGCGCCCTTGTAGCGCGGGTTATCGAGCAGCATCTGAGCATAGTCGCGGAAGGCGGCAGCGCCGTCCGGATAGGCGCGGAAGCGTTCCTTCGTCTTGACGGCCGCGCCGCCGACGTATTCGGTGGTGGCCGATTCGGCCACGGCGCCGTCCCATTTGCCGGTCGCCTTGATGCCGAACAGGTTGTGACTGCTTTCGCCGCCCGCGTTGCGGATCGGACGCTGGCCCCAGCCCGATTCGAGCGCGGCGTGGGCCTGCACCAGCTCGGGCGCAACGCCCAGCTTGGCAGCCGCTTCCCTGGCCCAGGGCGCGATGTTGTCGAGGAAGGCCTGCTGGTCGTCGCCCGTCGATCCACCCTCGGCTTCCGGTGCGGCGATGACTTCGGCGGCGCTGCGCGCACGCCACATGCTGCCCTCCGGACTCAGCTCGGGAGCGGAGGCGCCGCCGCCGTTCTGGATGAAGTCGGCGACGTCTCCCTGCACCTCGGCAAAGGCGCGGCCGAAACCGCTGCCGCCGCCGATCGCGGCGGTCGGCCGGGTCGGGGCCGTCGGCAGGGTGGCGGAAATGGCCGTCGTCGAAAAATCAGCGTGGCGCATAGGTGCCGTCTCCGCCGTGCAGCACGCGCTGCATCACTGTAAATTGTTCAGCCAACAAGTTGCCGTTGCGCGTAGTGGCCGCCTTGCAGGCGACGACCAGGCGTTCCAGCTCGCTCCAGGCGGCCGCCAGTTTCGCGCGGCCCGGTTCCGGCTGGGCGGCGATGAAGCCGCCCATGCTGCCGTCGGCGCCATGCAGGGCGCGCACCAGCGTCACGCGCTGGCGGCGGCGCGCATCCATCGCGTCCAGGGCAGGAGCGAGTTCCTCGGCAAGGGCGCCGATTTCGGCGCCCTTGTGGCGCAATGCGGCCTGGAACTGGCGCTCCAGCAAGCCATGGATGGCTTGCGCGGCAGCCAGATCCTGCTCGACGCCGTCGACCAGGGCAGCAACCGCCTGCTGGCGCGTCATGCGCGGGGACTGCTGGCTCATCAACGCCCTCCGTGGAAGCGCTGGATCAGGCCGGCAAGGCGCGCCGGGTCGAAGGGCAGTTCGCCCTTGGCCAGTGCGTCGCGCAGTTCGGCCACGCGGGCGGCGTCGAAGTCGGGCAGGGCGGCGAGCGCCTTGGCTGCGGGCTGCAAGACTTCCGATTGCAGGGGAGAAGAGGTGCTGGCCGCGGGCGCCGAAGGGGCAGCCGGGGCGGCAGCGGCAGCGGTAGCAGCAGAAGCGCCACCAATCGCAGGCGTCATGGTCGGAGCGCCGGTTCCAGTGATTTTCATGCGGTTACCTCGGGTTTTCGATTGAATCGTCATAATTACTTCGCCAGTTGGCCACGCAGCGAACTCGCTTCGCTCGTTTTCTGCGCGCCGGGAGCGCTGACGGACACGCCGTCGAGCAACGCTTCGGTTTCGCCCGGTGCGCCGAACATGGCCGCCACCGAGCGCGACTGGGCGCGCGTCAGGATCATCAATTCGATGCGGCGGTTGATGCCGGCATCGGTACGCTTGGCGTCGAGCGGGGCGCGGTCGGCCATGCCGACCACCTGCAGCACGCTGTCGTTGCGCATGCCGCCTTGCAGCAGCTGCGCACGGGCGGCCATCGCACGGTTCGAGGACAGCGCCCAGTTCGACATACCGGTCTTCTCGGCGAAGGTGTATTGCACCGAGTCGGTGTGGCCGACGATCAGCATCTGGTTTTCCATCTGCGCGAACAGCGGCGCCATCTTTTGCAGCAGGCGCGCGAAACGCCCGGTCGGCAATGCGCTGCCGCGCATGAACATACCCTGGCGATCGGTATCGTGCAACATTACGCGCAATCCGTAAGGCGTGATTTCCGATTGCAGGTTGGCGGACAGGCCCGCGTCCTCGCTCATTTTTTCCAGCTTTTTCGACAACAGGTTGAGGTCGGCCGGCGAGTCGTAGGAAACGCGCGCTTCGCTGGTGGCGCCGGCGTCCTTGCTCGGGCCGGTGCCGTCGTGCAGCGTCGGGAAACGTTCGATCAGGCTGCCGCGCGGCGCGGTGGCGATTTCCGGACGGTTGCCCGGGCCTTCCAGCTGGCCGGCGGCGGCGTCCTTCGTCATGCTCTGCACCGCTTCCTTTTCACGTGCGGCCATCAGCCACAGCACCAGGAACAGCGACAGCAGGGCGAGGCAAAAGTCGGCGAATGCGACTTTCCAGGCGCCGCCATGCTCGTCGTGGTCGTGCTTGCCGCCGCCACGCTTGATGATGGTCTGTTCGTGGTGCTTGTCGTTCGGCTTGGACACGGCTTACCCCGTCATGCGGTCGCTCGTGCGGCGCCGCTTGTTCTGCGATTCGTCTTCGCCGCCCATCGCGTTGATCCATTGCTCCAGCTGGGCGAAGCTCGGCTTCGTGTTCAGCTGGATCAGGCGGCGGCCGGCGTCGATCGCCAGCAGGGCAGGCTTGCCGGCCACGTGGGTGCACAGCACGACCTTGACGGTTTCCATGGTCGACGCTTCGCCGTTGACGAGCTGCTTCATCATGTTCGACAGCGGATCGAGCAGGCCGTAGCAGAAGAAGATACCGATGAAGGTACCGACCATCGCCGCGCCGACCTTCTCGGCGATCGCGCCCGAATCGGCGCCTTCGGCCACCGAATACATGGCCATCACGATGCCGAGAACGGCGGCCAGGATGCCGAAGCCCGGCATGCCTTCGGCGATCTTGTGCAGCGACTTGGAGGGCTGCGTCAGTTCTTCGTGGATCGCGTCCAGTTCCTGCTCGAGCACGCCTTCCAGTTCGTGGGCGTTGATCTTGCCCATCGCCATCAGACGGAAGTTATCGACGATGAAAGCCAGCAGCTTCGGCTCGTCCAGGATGCGCGGGTAGCGCTGGAAGATCGCGCTGTCCTTCGGCGCCTCGACGTGGGCGTCGAGGGCTTTGAGGCCGCCGGCGGCCAGTTGCAGCAGTTCGTACATCAGCAGCAGGAGCTGGCGCTGGAATTCCGAGTCGTGCTTCTTGCGCGAGGCGATCTTCTTGAGCTGGTGCGCCATTTCGGTCAGCACGTGCTTCTCGTTGCCGATTACCAGGGCGCCGAATGCCGCGCCGACGATGATCAGGATCTCGATCGGGTGCCAGATCGCCGTGACCGTACCGCCCATCAGCGCAAAGCCGCCGAACACGCAGCCGAGCACGATGAAAATACCTAGGAATTGCTGCATGACAGGCCTTTCTGGATGAGGAACATGGTTGTTTCCTTAATTATTTCTATTGTTAGCGGGCGCCGATGGCGGCCTTCATCTTGGCCAGCGCGCTCTTGTTGAGCTGGCAGACGCGGGCGTCGGACAGGTCGAGCACGGCGGCGATTTCCTTGTAGCTGAGCTCGAACTCGTAGATCATCTGGATCACGCGCTGCTCGCGCTCGGTCAGCGCGCCCAGGGCCTGCTCGAGACTGCGCCGCACCATGAAGCTTTCCTCCGGGCCGGGCGTGCTGTTGGCATTCTCGGTGGCTTCCTGCAGCACTTCGTCGAAGCTCATCATCTCTTCGGCGCCGTCGTCCAGCAGGTGCTGGTAATAGGCTTCCTGGGTGATGCCGAGCGAATCGGCCGCTTCCTGCGGGGTCGGCTCGCGGCCCAGCGTGCGGGTGAGGGCGCGCAGGCCGTCGCGCACGCGGTGGGCGTCCTGGCGCACGGCGCGCGGACGCCAGTCCTGGCGGCGCAGCTCGTCGAGGATGGCGCCGCGGATGCGCAGCGAGGCGAAGCTGCCGAAGCCGGTGTCGGGCGCGCCGTAGCGGCGCAGGGCTTCGAGCAGGCCCATCAGGCCGATCTGTTCCATGTCCTCGCGCGACATCGTGCCGGACACTTGCGAATTCAACTGGCGCACGATGCGCTTCACCAGCGGCGCGTAGGCCACCAGGTGCTGCTGCTCCTCGCGCGCGCTCATGCCGGCGGCAGCGGCTGCCTCCTGGTATCCGCCGGCGCACGAAGTATCGGCGTAGTCACCGTAATTGTCTGAAAAGGCCACGTGGTCCCCAGGCGTTATTCGACGATCAGCTTGCCGATCATGACTTCGCCGAACGGCTTGTCCCGTTCTTCGCTGGCATAATTGGCATCGAAGGTCTTGTTCAGCTGTGCGGCAACCTGCTCGACCGTCATGGTCGAGGCTTGCGCCAGCGTAAAGCTCGACAGCGAGCGCACGGCGATCGCGCGCAGCAGCGGCAGGTGTTCCTTGGTCGGCTTTTCACCCTTGGCGTCGGTCGCCAGCACCAGGTCGGTCGACAGGTAGTGCGTCGTCGTCTCGTTCGGCGCGCGGCGCAGCATCACGATCACCTTGTCGAGCGTGACGTACTTGGCCGGGGCATCCGACTTTTCCTTTTTCGGCGGCGCCTTGGCCACTTCGGCGCCGTGCGGCGCTTCCTGCGACTTCATCCACCACATGGCGCCACCGGCCGCGCCCGCACTCACGAGCACGACGGCGAACACGCCGATCATCATTTTCATCTTGCTGTTCATTGTTCGTTTTAGTTAATTAGCGGAAGCTTTTCAGCCGCGCCCGTTCAAGGAGAACGGGGAATGTCCGTGATTTGCTTCGGCCAGGGCATTGCCTGGCTCTTGTTCCTGCTGGCGCCCGTCCTGCTGGCGGCCACGGCCATCGCCGCCGGCGAACATCGGCGCCGCGTTGGCGCCGCGCGGCGCCGGCGCCACATTGACCGACACGTCGGTGAACTGGCGCTGGGCCAGGTCGCTGCGCAGGTTTTCGCTGACCGTCTGCAGCTGGCGCAGCACTTCGCCGTGCGTCGCCGAGATATGCACCTCGAGCGAACCGGCGCTGTGGCGGATCGCGATCTCGACCCGGCCCAGCATCGGCGGCTCGAGACGGATGACGGCCTGCTCGGCTTTGTTGCCGACTTGCAGTTGCAGACGATCGCCCAGCGCTTCCTGCAGGGTCTGGCGCCATGCCGTCGGCGGGCCTGCCAGCGTGACCGTGTCGGCCGTGCGCTGGGCTCCGCCCGTCGCCGGGGCGCTCATGCCGACGGTGTTGGCGGCGCCGCGTTCGGTCAGCGGCGCAGCCTGGTCTTGCGGAGCATCGCTGTTCGCGGCCAGCATGTCGGCGCCTGGTGCCGCTGGTGCCGCAGCAGGCTTCGCCGCAGCGGACGGCGCTGCCTGGACTGGCGTCTCGGCCAGCGGCAGCGCTTTCGCCACTGCCGGCAGGGCTGCCAGTTCGACACCGCCTTCGCGGCCCGACGACGTGTTTCCATGCGGCATCGAAACTTCGGTATCGGCGGCTGGAGCGGATTCTTTAGGGGCCGGCACACCCGGCAACGCGGCCGCGACGGCCGCCAGCGTCGCCTGGGCGACCGGCATCAGCGGCATTGACATCGCCATCGCGCCAAGGAGGGGCGTATCGGCATTCTGTTGTTGCTCTTCCGGCGCAGCTTCGGTCTCGGCCGGCACGCCGTCGAGCACAGGCGCGACAGCTTCCGCGGTCACCGGCGCCATGCCGTCCAGGCCGAGCCATTGGGCAAACGCCAGCGCCGGCTGGGCTGGCGCCAGCTGTGCTGCCTCAGGCGCCTGCGCGCTGCCAGCGACCGCTGCCGTAGCAGCATCGAGCGTTGCCGGCGCGGAGGCGTCGTTCGCCGCGGGTGCTGCGTTCTTGGCGGAGGCGGCCGGCTGGTTCAGGTTCGTCAATGTCAGGTTCATTCTTGGTGTCCGGCAAAATCCGTGTCGCTGGAGAGTGCATACGCGATCCAGCCATCCTTGTTGTTACGCATGTCGGCAAGCCGCGCGCCGAGGGTGTCGAGCGCTTCGCCGCAGGCAGCAGCGGCAGCATCGTGGGCGGTGCGCAGTTGCGTGAGCGCAGCCAGCTCGTCGCGGTTCCACGCGCCGCGCTGGCCGAGCTGTGCCAGCTGCGGGCCCAGTGCGAGGGCCAGCGTATTCAGGCGTTCCCAGTCGCGCGCCGCGTGCGCTTGCGCAAACGCGGCGCCCAGCTTGCCGATCGCAACGCTTCTAGGCATTGCGGGCCTGCACGCCTTGCCAGCCCTGGCGGATCGTCGTCAACACGCCGACCACTTCGTCGACCATGGCGGGATCCATCTTGATGCCGGCACTTTGCAGCCGCGCCGAGCAGAATTCATACAGGTTGGCCAGGTTGGCGACGGTTTCGCCGCCGCTCTCGAAGTCGAGCGAGCTCGACAGGCCGTTGATGATTTCGCAGCATTTGTCGATGCCGGCGGCTTTCTGTTCGTAGCGCTTGCCGACGATGTGGCCGCGCACGCGGGCGAGTTCGTCGAGCAGGCCGTCGGTCAGCAGCAGGACGAGTTCGACCGGGGTCGCGCGCGAGGTTTGCGAATCGAGATTGACAGCTTGATAATTGCCGTAGGCTTCTTGATAGGACATGGCTATGAGTTTAGTCTTTAGCGCTGCTGAACAAATTGTCGAACAGCGAGGTGTTATAGGACATATTGCTTTGAACGGACTGCAGTTGGGTGAACTGCGCCAGGTAGCGCGAATACGCGCCGTCGTACTGTTTGTCGAGTAAAGTTTGTCGTTGCGCCAAGTTATCCTGCAGCTTGCTGACGGCATCCTTGCGGCTGCCGATCTGGCCGTTGGTGCTGCTCGTCCACAGCTTCAGGTAGCTGTCGAGCTGGCCGGCGATGCCGCTGGAGCCGGTGGCCGCGCTGCTGCCGATCAGCGTATCGAGGCCGGTCGGGTTGGTCGCCAGCGCTTTGTTCAGGCGGGTGCTGTCCAGGGTCAGCGTACCCTGGCGGTTGGCTGTGATACCGAAGTTGGCAAGGCTGGTAGTGCCGCTGCCACGCAGGACGCTGACCAGGCGGTCGCGCAGGGCGCGTATGCCGCTGTCGCCGGCAAAGGCGCCGGGTGCGCCGCCGCTTTTCGGGTCGCCCGGGCTCACTAGGGCGTCGATTGCCGTTTTCAGCTTGTTGTAGGCATCCACGAAGGCCTGGGCGTTCGCCGCCGTCTTCGATGCGTCCGACGCCACCGTCAGCGTGACCGGCGCGCTGCCGGCCGTCTGCGCTTTCGTCAGGGTCATGGTGACGCCGTCGATCACGTTGAGGGTATTGCTGGCCTGGCGGATCTCGGTACCGGTTTCGGAACCCACGCGTACAACAGCGTCGAGCGCCTGCGCCAGCGTGTTCGGCGCGGCGCCGAGCTTGGCCGCGAGGCCTGCATCGACGCCGGTGCTGCCGACGCTGATCGTGTTGGCGGCGCCGGTCGTCTTCGAGGTCAGCACCAGTTCCGAGGTGGAACCGGTGGTCACGACCGAGGCCGACATGCTGGTATTGCCGGTGGCGCCGTTGATCGCCGCCGCCAGTTCGCGCACCGTCCACGTCGGCTTGGTGCTGAGGTCGACCACGAAGGAGCTGGCGCCCACGCCCAGGGTGAGCGAGCCGCCGCCGGCGAAGTCGGTCATGCCGCCATACGACACCTTGTGCGCGCTGGCGACCTGTGCGACGAAGAAGCTGTAGGTGCCGGCCGCGGCGGTGGCCGTCGCGGTGGCGCTGGCAACGGCGGTGTCGCTGAAGACGGCGCTGCTGGCGGACATCGTCTTGTTCAGGCCCGTCAGCGTGGCCAGGCTGCCCTGGAAGGCGGTCAAAGCCGAGCTAAGGGTACTCAACCCTTTTTCGGTGGCGCTTGCCTGCGTGGTCTGGCGCGTCAGGATCGTCTGGCGGCCGGACGTGAAGGCTTCGGCCAGCGCTTGCGCAGTACTCGCCGGATCGTAAGTGGTGGAAATGCTTGCCATCGTTGTTCTCCTTGATCTCCGGGATTCAGGCCCGGCCCGCCAGCCACGACTGGGTGGCGATTTCATCTTCGCGCTTGCGTGCGGCGCGATCCTGTTCGCGTGCCAACGCGTCCTGCTGCTGCTCGAGCACCTTGCCGAGCAGTTCGCGGCGCGTCCAGGCTTGCGCCAGGTTCCGCTGCGAGACCGCCATGTTCGCCTCATGCAGCTGGAGGTCGGTACGGTGGGCGTCGACCAGCGCGAACACGGCCTGCTTGTACTGGCCGCAGTTGAGCGCCAGCGCCGGCGCCAAGGTTCCGGCTGAACCCTTGCCGGATGCGCCACTGCCTTCGGCCAGCGAATTCAGCCGGGCGAGGTTGGCCTGGTAGCGTGCGCGCGTCGCTTCCTGGCGCGCCAGCTCGGTCTGCAGCTTGTCGACTTCGCTGCTGCGCAGATGGACGAGCGTGTCCAGGCTCTTGATTTGTTCGCGCCGGTTCATTGCATCATTCCTTGCAGTTGCGGGATACAGTCGGCCAGCGGCGCGCCTTCGCGCGTGCCCTGGCACAGGAAGGACTCGATGTGCGGATGCAGGCGTACGGCGCGGTCGGTCTCCGGATCGGCGCCCGGCGTGTACGCGCCCAGCGGGATCAGGTCGCGCACCCGTGCATGCTTCGCCAGCGTAGCCTTGAGCTTGCGGGCCGCGTTCGAATGCTCCGGCGTGACCACCTGGGCCATGCAGCGGCTGATCGACTGGGCGACATCGATCGCCGGATAGTGGCCGCGCTCGGCCAGTTCGCGCGTCAGCACGATGTGGCCGTCCAAAATTGCGCGCGCCGTGTCGACCACCGGGTCCTGCTGGTCGTCGCCTTCGGCCAGCACCGTATAGATGGCGCTCATGCTGCCGTTCGGGTTCTCGCCATTGCCGGCCGATTCGACCAGCTGCGGCAGGTTCGAGAACACCGATGGCGGATAGCCGCGCGTGGCCGGGGGTTCGCCCAGCGACAGCGCCACTTCGCGCAGCGCCATCGCGTAGCGGGTGAGCGAGTCGCACAGCAGCAGCACGTTCTGGCCGCGGTCGCGGAAGTGCGCCGCGATCGAGTGGCACAGTTCGGTCGCCATCACGCGCATCATCGGCGACTCGTCGGCCGGCGCCACGACCAGCACGGCGCGTTTCAGGCCTTCGGGGCCGAGCGACTTCTCGACGAATTCGCGCACCTCGCGGTTACGCTCGCCGATCAGGCCAACCACGACCACGTCGGCCACGGTCTGGCGCGTGATCAGGCCGAGCAGCACCGATTTACCGACGCCGGAACCGGCCATCAGGCCGACGCGCTGGCCTTTACCCAGGGTCAGCATCGAATTGATGGCGCGCACGCCCACGTCGAGCGGCTCGTCCACGGGCGTCTTGCGCAGCGGGTTGACCTTTGGCGGCGTGAAGTTCAGGGGCTGGTCGCCGCCGAGCTTTCCGAGGCCGTCGATCTCTTCGCCGAGACCATTGACCATGCGGCCCAGCCACGACGGGCCGATCATCAGGCTGGCGGCGTTTTTCTCGGGCAGCACGCGCGCGCCGGTCGCCAGACCATTCGCCTTCTTGAACGGCATCAGGTATGAGACCTTGTCGCGGAAGCCCACGACCTGCGCGTCGAGCCAGCCGCCGTCATTGAGTTCGACGCGGCAGCGCTGGCCGGTGTGCAGCTTGCAGCCGACCGATTCCAGCAGCAGGCCTTGCGCGCCGACCAGGCGGCCGGTGGGCGTCGCGACCGGCACGTCGCCGATATCGAGCGAACGCAGGGTATCGAACAGCGCCGTCATGCCGCGTCTCCTTCGGTGCCGGCGACGGCGTCGCGCACCTGCTCCATGCAGGCGGCAAGGCGGCCCTGGCAGCCGGCGTCGACTTCATGGTCGCCCGCTTTCACGCGGATCTCGCCGGCGTCGAGCGACGGGTCGGCGAGGAGGTTCCACTTTTTGGCACGTTTCGGATCGAGTTCGGTCACGCGTTTCAGTTCTTCCGGGTTCATCAGGACTTCGACGGTGTCGCGCGCCGGCGGCATCGCGGCCAGCGCTTCATCGACCAGGGCCAGCAGCTGGGTCGGCTGCAGCGCCAGCTCGGCGCGGATCACCTGGCGCGCGATCTTGCCGACCAGGTCGACCACTTCCTTGCGCTGGGCGGCCTTGAAATCGCTCTTGAGTTTTTTCAGTGCCTTGAGGGCGGCGTCGACCGGCTTGCCGATCTGGTCGAGGTGCGCCAGCGCCTGGGCGCGGCCTTCTTCCAGGCCGCGTTCGAGGCCTTCGGCCTGGCCGCGGGCAAAGCCTTCGGCGCGCGCGGCCTCGAAGCCGGCATCAAAGCCATCCTGCTGGCCCTGGCGGTAGCCTGCGGCCAGTGCGCTGTCCCAGTCTTCCTGTAGCGGTGCTTCGGTGCCCGACAGGGTGCCGCTCGCGGCGCGCACCTGGTGCAGGGGCGGAAAGTGAAAAGGCCGGAACTGCTTCATTCAGCGGTGGCCTCGGCAAACAGCTGCACGTCGATCTCGCCGGCGTCGGCCAGCGCCTTCACGGCAACCATGATGTCCTTGCGCGTCTGCTCGATGCGCGACATCGGCACCGGACCCGAACGGCGCATCAGGTCTTCGAACGACTGCGCCTGGCGCTTCGGCATCGCCTGCAGGATCGCGTCGCGCAGGGCCGGCTCGGCGCCTTTCAGCGCGATCGCCCACTGCTCGAGCGGAATGTCGTCGAGCAGGCGCGTGATGACCTGTTCGGTCTGGCGCGACAGGATGAAGAAGTCGTACATCGACATCTCGATCTGGGACACGACGTCCGGATCGTGGGCGCGCAGCAGTTCGACCATGCCGGCACGGTTGTTCGGCAGGCGGTTCAGGATCTCGGCGACCTGGCGCACGCCTTCGACGCTTGCGCTTTGCGTGTCGAGCGCGGACAGGCAGCGGGTGACCAGGTCTTCCAGTTCCTGCAGCAGGTCGCGGTCGATCTCGTCCAGGCGGGCCAGGTTCAGCAGCACCAGGTCGCGGCTGTTTTCAGGCAGCCCCTCGATGATCTGGCCGGCCAGGCTCGGGGCCAGGAAGGCGAGGAACACGGCCTGCATCTGCACGTGTTCGTGCGAGATGAATTCGGCCAGCCACTTCGGCGAGGCGTACTGCAGGCGCGCCATCATCGGACGGATCGCATCGCCGTAGATCGTGTTCAGGACACTGTTGGCGATGTCGCTGCCCAGGGCCAGATCGAGCGAGCGCTTCAGGTAGGTACGCGAGGCGCCATGCAGGCCGCTCTGCTCGCGGTAGTCGTCGAAGAAGTTCTGGACGGCGTACTTCACCGAGTCGACCTTGATGCCGCTCATGCGCGACATCACCTGGGTCAGTTCGATCAGTTCGTCGCGCTCGAGGCAGCGCAGCACGGCAGCTGCCGGCTCTTCGCCGATCGACAGCAGGACGATTGCAGCTTGCTCAACCGGGGTCAGCACCGCGCCCTCGGCGTTATTGTTCAGTTCGGCCATGTTTTTTCTGCACCCATTGTTTGACGACTTCGGCAACGCGCTCCGGCTCTTTACCGGCAAGCACTTTGAGGTGATCGACCATCACATCGACGGCGGAACCGGCGGGCGGCAGATCATAGTTTTCGAGCAGCGGCACGACGGCGGCGACACCGGTGCCGGCCGCTGGCAGGGCCGCAGCCGTACCAGCTGCCATCGCGGTTGCCGGCGCGGCAGCAGCAGCGGCATTCGGCAGCGCGGCGGCTGGTGCCGAACCCGGTGCCGGCAGGGCAGGCGTCAGGCGTGCCGTGACGGTGCGCAGCATCGGACGGGCCAGCAGCAGGTAGCCGAGCAGGGCGCCGACGATCCAGAGGCCGTAACCGGTGGCGTCGACGATGGTGTCGCGCTCCTGCCACCATGGCTCGACCGGAGCGGCCGCCGGGAAGCTCAGGCTCGAGACTGCCAGCACGTCGCCGCGGGCCTGGTCGATCCCCAGACCGCCGCGCAGGATCTTGTCGATGTTCGCCAGTTCGGCAGGCGTATAGCCGACCTTCGCGTTCGCGGCGCTGGCATTGTTCAGCACTACGGCAACCGACAGCTTGCGCAGGCGGCCACGCGAACGCTTGATCTGGGTGATCGCGCGGTCATAGGCGTACTGGCGGGTGGTCGCATTCTTGCGCGAGTTGTTGTTGTCGTTGGCCTTGTCCGCGGCCGGTGCGCCGTCGGCGGCAGGAGCTGCGCCGTCGGCCGGCTCGGCAGGCACCGGAGGACGGTTCGACAGCGTGCCCGGCACACCCATCGCGAGGCGGCTCTTTTCCATCTCTTCGCGCATCGCTTCGCTGGTGACCTTCGGCGCTTCGCCGTACTTCTCCTGGGTCTCTTCGATCTTGTCGTTGTCGATGTCGGCGGTGACGCTGACCTTGAAGTTGTTCGCGCCCAGCACTGGCCCGAGCAGCTCGTTGACGTTGGCGCGCACTTCGTTCGAGACGCGCTGCGCGGCGGCGTCGCCCTGCGACGCGCCATCGAAGCCTTCGCTCAGGTCGACGCGCGAGGACAGGTAGTTGCCGGCCTGGTCGACCAGCGACACGCGCGCCGGCGAGAGGCTGGCGACGCTGCCCGAGACCATGTTGACGATGGCGGCAATCTGCTCGTTGCCGAGCTGGCGGCCGGGCTTGGTCGCGATCACGACCGAGGCCGAGCTCTGATCCGAGGCACCGGCGACGAAGGAATTCGATTTGGCGATGGCCAGGTGCACGCGCGCCGACGCGATCGCGTCCAGCGTCAGGATGCTCTGTGCCAGTTCGCCTTCCAGGCCGCGGCGGAAACGCACGTCCTGCACGAACTGCGACACGCCCAGCGGATCGTTCTTGTCCATCAGCTCCAGGCCGGCCGGCAGCTGCGCGGTCACGCCCTTGGCGGCGAGCAGCATACGCACCTTGCCCAGTTCGTTCGACGGCACCATCACCTGGCCGCTGTCCGGATGGATGCGGTAAGGGATCTGCTCGGCCTCGAGCACGGTCATCATGTCGCTGGCGGCGACCTTTTCGCGGGCGCCGAAGACCGGCTTGTAGTTGGCCTGATCCTGCCACATGAACATCATGACGGCGGCCGTGATGACCACGGCCAGCACCAGCAGCGGGGTCAGGTTATTGCGGAGCAGGGGAGGCAGGCCGGGCATCGCGCCGAGCTTGTCGCCCGAGAAGGCATTCTTGAGTTTCGAAATCACGTTGGGCTTTTCCGTTTTTCCGTTAAATCAGACCGGGAGCTTGATCAGTTCGTCCATCGCGCCCATGACCTTGTTACGTACCTGCATGAGCATCGAGAAGGAGAGGCTGGCTTCCTGGCTGGCGAGCATCGCACCGACCAGATCGTCGCTTTTACCGCTGTCGACATCGGCCATCTTGACCGCCGCTGCCTGATCCTGCGCATCGACGCTCTGGAGCGCATTCTTCATCGTCTGGGCGAAAGAGAAGTCGGTCTGAGCTGCAGGCGTTGCCAATTCGACAGAGGGTGCAATCGCCAGGCGCTGCGCTTCGTTTGTCAGTGCAGCAAGGTCGGCTTTGATCTGGCCGGCTAATTCAATTCCCATTTGTTAAATCCTATGCGTTCGATGTTGCGTGTGGGTGACAGGCTGAGTAGCTTTTCTGCGACATTTGACGATTAAAATCTAGCTTCACAAGGTCAAATGTTAAATCTTGCGCATGTAAAACCTGCATTAAACCGTGCTTCAAAACCTGGCAGATTTCACGCTTTTCCCTCGTGAGACTGTGTTTTGTCCTAGGAAGCGGCGCAAATGAAGATACGATCTTACCGTAGGGCAATGGGGAATTCAAAGAGGAATATCAAGCGACCCGAAACATCTAAGCAGGTATAATTGTTGCCTTCGGGAATGAAATAAAAACACGTCCCATTTGATCTCATCAATTCGTCCTCATTTTTGTTATCCATGTCGATTAACAATTCAACCGTTCAAGCGCGACCGCATCAGGTGCTCGATCCGACCCTGCTGGGCCGGCCCGTGCATTTGCTGCCGGCGTTTGCGGATGCCTTTGGCGAAGACCTGATGGCGATGCTGTCCGCGCCAGGCTGGCGCCGTTACTGGAGCAGCTTCGAACTGGCCCAGGTCGTCTTCGAACGTGCGCCGGAAGCGGGCGCTTTGCGCTGGCTGAGCATGGGCGGGCCGCAGGGCGTCGCCGCCGTCGCATTCGAGCGTGCCCTGCTGGTGGGGCTGCTGGAAGCGCGCTATAGCGGCAAGGCCGCGGCCAAGCCGCTGCGCGACCCGGCAGGGGAACGTGTCACGGCCACCGAAGAGCGCCTCGCGCTGACGCTGACGCAGCAGCTGTTCGAAGTGCTGGCGATGCGCGTGCGGGTGGCCGCCAGCGCGGCTGGCGTGGAAGTCGAACGGCGCGCCGCGAACTCGGGTGCAACGGCCCCGGTGCCGGCCCCCGTGCCGGCGAAAAACGCCTGGGTGCTGGCCGTGACGCTGCGCGAGCCGCACGGCGGCAGCACGGCGCGTTGCTATATTTCGCCGGATGCGCGCATGATGGGCCTGATTCTGCAGGCGCTGCAGCCGGAGCGCCCCCAGCGCGCGCAGCGCCAGGGCGAATCGATCGGCGCCAGCCTGAAGGTCAAGCTGGACGGCCGCCTCGTTACGCACGAGATCACGCTGGAAGCGCTGTTCGCCCTGAAGGTAGGCGATGTGATTCCGGTTTCCGTCGGCCGCGCCGACGTTCTGCTCGACGAAGCCCGCCTGTTCACGGCGGCGGTGGCCGAGCACAAAGGCAAACTGTGTTTAACCTCTTTTGAAGACGCTGAATAAATGGACATGAATCTCAACGACCAACTGGCCGACGACCTCCTCATCGACGACAACGTCGAGGTGGGCGCCCCTGCACGCAATCCACGCTTGCCGCAGATGATGCGCCGTATCCCTGTCACGCTGACGCTGGAAGTGGGCTCGGCCCGGATCTCCCTGCAGGATCTGATGGATCTGGGCCCGGCGAGCGTGCTGCCGCTGGACGCGGTGGCCGGCGAGCCGCTCGTCATCAAGGTCAACGGCGCCCCGATCGGCCGCGCCGAAGTCGTGGTGGCGGGTGAACAGTACGGCTTGAAAGTGATCGATCTCGACGGTCTGAACCTGGACTTGATCACGGCATGATTGTATTCAAGAGCGGCGCCATCTCGCGCCGCGGCGCTGCCACCTTCGGGTTGGCGGGCGCCGCTCTTCTATTGTGTGCTTCATCCGCGCATGCCCAGGATCTGATGGCAGGCGTCATCCCCGGCGCCAACACCGGCCTGAGCGTGAAGTCGCAAATCCTGGTCTTGATGACGCTGCTCGGGCTGCTGCCCGTGCTGGTCATGATGACCACCAGCTTCACGCGCTTCGTGATCGTGCTGTCCCTGCTGCGCCAGGCCCTGGGCCTGCAGCAGGGCCTGCCGAGCCGCGTCGTCACCGGCATCGCGCTGATCCTCACGCTGCTCGTGATGCGCCCGATCGGCGTGCAGGTCTGGAACGAAGCCTTCCTGCCCTACGACCAGAACAAGATCGGCCTGGAGCAGGCACTCAAGACGGCCGAAGTGCCGCTGTCGCGCTTCATGCTGGCGCAAACCAGCAAGAGCGCCCTGGCCCAGGTCGCGCACTTGGCCGGCGAGGCGCCCACCCTGAAGCCCGAACAGCGTGCCTTCACCGTCAAGCTGGCCGCCTTCGTGCTGTCGGAACTGAAGACCGCGTTCCAGATCGGCGCGATGCTGTTCATTCCCTTTCTGATCATCGACCTGGTGGTGTCGTCGGTGCTGATGGCGATGGGCATGATGATGCTGTCGCCGCTCGTCATTTCGCTGCCGTTCAAACTGCTGCTGTTCGTGCTGGTCGACGGCTGGACGCTGACCGTCAACACGCTGGTCGGCAGTATCCACGGCTATTAGGAGGTTGTGTCAATGAGTCCCGATGTTGCGGTCGACCTGGTCGCCGAAGCCCTGCGCGTGGTGATGCTGCTGGTGATGGTGCTGGTGGTGCCGGGCCTGTTGATCGGCCTGGTGGTGGCGCTGGTGCAGGCCGCCACCCAGATCAATGAACAAACCCTGAGCTTCCTGCCGCGCCTCCTGGTGACGCTGGTGGTGCTGATCCTGGCCGGCCACTGGATGACCGGCTACCTGATGGATTATTGCGTGTCGGTGTTCCAGCGCGCCGCCACCATCGCGAGCTAGATGGATTTCGTCAGCTATCTGCTGCCGCTGATCGGTGCGCTGTGGTGGCCGTTCTGCCGCATCATGGCGCTGCTGTCCTCGGCGCCGGCGATCGGCGACGGCAACGTGCCGATTCCCGTGCGTGCGCTGCTGTCGCTGGTACTGGCCTTCCTGATGCTGCCGCTCACAAAGAACATGGCGATGCCCGACCCGTTCTCGCTGGCCGGCGTGGTCGCCATGTTCGAGCAGGCGGTGATCGGCGGCGTGATCGGCTTCGCGCTGCAGTTCGCCACCTCGGCCATTTCGATGCTGGGCTTTCTGGCATCGAGCCAGATCGGCTTTTCGATGGCGCAGATGAACGATCCGGTCAACGGCCAGCAGTCCGACGTCATTTCGAGCCTGCTGGCGCTGGTGGCGATCTTCATCTTCTTCGCCATCGACGGCCACCTGGTGCTCACCAGCGTGCTCGGACAGAGCTTCCACGCCTGGCCGGTGGGGCAGGGCCTGGGGTCGATGACGCTGCAGGCGGTGGCGCTGAACCTGGGCTGGGTGTTTGCCGCGGCGATGCTGCTGGCGCTCCCGATCGTGTTCTCGACGATGGTGGTGCAGATCGGCTTCGGTTTCCTGAACCGCGTCGCGCCTTCGCTGAACCTGTTCTCGCTGGGCTTTTCGCTGGTGACCATCTTCGGGCTGCTGATGCTGGTGCAGCTGGTGCGCTTCATCCCGGAACACTATATCCAGGTGACGAACGCGGTATTGGAAATGCTGCAGCAGCAGATGAGGGCGGCCCGTGGCTGAGAACGGCGACAAAACCGAAAAGGCCTCGGCGCAGAAGCTGAAAAAGGCGCGCGAGGAAGGGCAGATCGTCCGCTCGAAGGATCTGTCGACCGCGATCGGCATCCTGGTCAGCCTCAAGATGTTCACGCTGATGCTGCCCGATTACATGGAGTCGTTCCGCTCGCTGTTCCGGCTCGTCTTCGTGCCGCTCGGCGAGACGGGCGCGATCGAGAATGCCATGTCGGTGGTCTTCATGGCCGCCGCCACGCTGTTCGTGAAGATGGTGCTGCCCCTGGCCGTGGTGCCGGTGGCGATCATCATCGGCGGCCTGGTGCCGGGCGGCTGGATCATGTCCGGTAAAAACCTGATGCCGAAGATGGATCGCCTGAGCCCCATGAAAAACCTGGGCAACCTGTTGACGCAAAAGCACGCGATCGGCTTCGCGACCTCGGTGGCCAAGGCCGTGGTGCTGGGCTTCGTGCTGGTGCACGTGACGCAATCGAGCATCGCCAGCTATGTCGACCTGCAGCGCCTGCCGCTGGGCGACGCCATCGTGCGCGGCGGGACGATGATGTTCGACGCCCTGTTCGCGCTGGTTGCCGTGTTCGTGATCTTCGCCGTGCTGGACGTGCCGATCCAGGCCTTCCAGTTCGCGAAGAACCAGCGCATGAGCAAGCAGGAACAGAAGGAAGAGCACAAGACCAGCGAGGGCAAGCCCGAGGTCAAGGGGCGCATCCGCCAGCTGCAGCGCCAGCTGGCCCAGCGCAACGTGAACAAGACGGTGCCGACGGCGGACGTCGTGATCGTCAACCCCGAGCACTATGCGGTCGCCCTGAAGTACGATACGAACCGCGCCGAGGCGCCCTTCGTGGTCGCGAAGGGCGTCGACGAAATGGCGCTCTACATCAAGAGCGTCGCCGCGAAACACAAGATCGAGACCGTGTCGCTGCCTCCGCTGGCGCGCGCGATCTATAACACCAGCCAGGTGCAGCAGCAGATTCCGGCCCAGTTGTACCAGGCCGTGTCGCAGGTGCTGAACTATGTGCTGCAATTGAACGCTTTCCGTGACGGCCGGCGCCAGGCGCCCCCACGGTTCCCTAACGAGGTGGCCGTGCCATCTCATTTGAGCGAGGTATCCGCTTCATGAATTCGTTGAACGCTTTTGTCGCCGAACTGCGGCGCCAGAAATACGCCGCCCCAGTCTTCATCCTGATGCTGCTCGGGATGATCATGCTGCCGCTGCCGCCGATCCTGCTCGACGTCCTGTTCACCTTCAACATCGTGCTGTCGCTGATCGTGATCCTGGTCGCGGTGAGTGCGAAACGTCCGCTCGACTTCTCGGTCTTCCCGACCGTGATCCTCGGCACCACGCTGATGCGCCTGGCGCTGAACGTGGCGTCGACGCGCGTCGTCCTGCTGCACGGCCACGAGGGCACGCACGCTGCCGGTAACGTCATCGAATCCTTCGGCAACGTCGTCATCGGCGGTAACTTCGTCGTCGGCCTGGTGGTGTTCATCATCCTGATGATCATCAACTTCGTCGTGGTGACGAAAGGTTCGGAACGTATTTCCGAAGTGTCGGCGCGCTTCACCCTGGACGCGCTGCCGGGCAAGCAGATGGCGATCGACGCCGACCTGAACGCGGGCCTGATCAACCAGGAAAAGGCGACCCAGCGCCGCAAGGACGTCGCCGCCGAAGCCGACTTCTACGGCGCCATGGACGGCGCCTCGAAGTTCGTGCGCGGCGACGCGGTCGCCTCGATCCTCATCCTGATCATCAACCTGATCGGCGGTATCGCCATCGGCGCGCTGATGTACGACCTGCCGCTGGGCGACGCCTTCCGCGTCTACGCGCTGCTGACCATCGGCGACGGCCTGGTCGCACAGATCCCGGCGCTGCTGTTATCGAGCGCCGCCGCGATCCTGGTGACCCGCATCGGCGAAGCGGGCGATCTCGACAAGCAGGTCGGCGGCCAGCTGCTGGCCCAGCCGCCAACGCTGTTCGCCGCCGCCGGCGTGATGGTGATCCTCGCCCTGATCCCGGGCATGCCCTTCTTCACCTTCGCCATCTTCGCCGCCGCCCTGGGCTATGCCGGCTATCGCCTGCATACCCGCGTGGTGCCGGCCGATACGAGCGGCGTTGCCGCGATCGAGGCGGCCCTGCGCGACGACCGCGCGCCGGAACTGGACTGGGAACAGCTGCCGGTGGTGCAGCCGATCTCGGTGGCGGTCGGCTACAAGCTGGTCGGCATGGTCGACAAGGCGCAGGGCGAGCAGCTCACCAAGCGCATCAAGGGCATCCGCCAGAGCCTGTCCGAATCGATGGGCGTGCTGCTGCCGGCCATCGGCGTGCGCGACGACCTGGCATTGCGCCCCTCGCAGTATTCGGTCAGCCTGTCGGGCGTCATCGTGGCCGAAGGCGAAGTGCATCCCGAGCACCTGATGGCGATCCCGTCGCCGAACGTGTACGGCGAACTCGATGGCATTCCCGGCCTGGAGCCGGCCTTCGGCATGGCCGTGACCTGGATCACGCCCGACCAGAAGGGCCATGCGCTCGGCCTGGGCTACCAGGTGGTCGAGGTGCCGAGCGTGATCGCGACCCACTGCTCGAAGGTGATCCGCGACCACCTGCACGAACTGTTCCGCCACGAAGACGTGCCGGCGCTGATGGAACGCCTCACCGCCCTGTCGCCCAAGCTGGCGGGCGCGCTGGAAAAGGCGCTGAACCACACCCAGCTGCTGCGCGTGTTCCGCGTGCTGCTGGCCGAGGGCGTGTCGCTGAAGGACATCGTCGTCATCGGCACCACGCTGCTGGACTCCTCCGAGACGACCAAGGATCCGATCCTGCTGGCGGCCGAAGTGCGCTGCGCGCTGCGCCGCCAGATCGTCTCGACCCTGTTCGGCAAGAAGAAGGACATGCCGGCCTTTAACCTGTCGGCGGAACTGGAGAACATGCTGCTCGGTTCCCTGAACCAGGCACGCCAGAGCGGCGGCGGCAAGGTCGCGCTGGACAACTACCCGATCGATCCGCAGCTGCTGTCGCAACTGCAGATCAACATGCCGGTCGCGCGCGAGCAGATGAAGGGCCAGCATACGCCGCCGCTGCTGCTGGTGCTGCCGCAGGTGCGCCCGCTGCTGGCGCGCTACGCCAAGCTGTTTGCGCCGGGGCTGAACGTGCTGTCGTATAACGAGATTCCCGAGAACCGGGAAGTATCGATCGTGGGAACGGTCGGGTAATCGAGTCAGTGCAATGAAAACGGGGCGATGAAATATCCTTTCATCGCCCCGTTTTACATGAAATAAAATTTCACCCCTGCGCCGGCAGCATCAAGGCCAGCTCCGCCACTGCCCGGAACACGGGCAGCGTCAGCACCTCCGCCGCATCCTCCGCCGCCAGCGTCGCATGCGCCGAGCCGGCCGGCACGATCCCCGTCCTGAAATTCCAGCGCACCACAAGCAGTCCGGCACGTCCCACGGCCGCCTCGAGCGCCGGCTGCAGCGCGCGCAGGCGGGCCTGCGTGGCCGCATCCGGCGCCGCCATCTCGATCGCGACCCCGCCCGGAGCCGGCTCGACCTGCACCGCGACATGGGTGCCGTCCGCCAGGGCGAGATCCAGCCGCAGCGCCGCGCGCGGACGGCGGCGCCGGCCCGATCCGCCATCGGCGCCCTTGCGCAGCACCTGCAGGTGCTGGGCCTGGGTGCTGCCCGCATGCACGGTGAAGCGCCAGGCGTCGGCCGGCAGCTGGCCGTCGAGCGGACGGCCGGGCGTCCGGCCTTCCTGCCCGGCGAGGAGCAGGGCCGGGGGCAGGGCGTTCGCGCGGCTACGCAACTCGCGCTCGATCAGGCTCGCGCCATAGTTGCCGACCATCGAACGCCAGTTGCCGGCCAGGGTACGGCCGTCGGCCTGCGGGAAGACCATCTGGCGCGACATGAACACCTGGTCGGGACGCATCGCCGCGCCGTCCTGGTGTTCGGCGCCGGCGGCTGCAGCCTGCGGATTGGCCAGCGGCTGCGAGTGCGGCAGCGGCAGCTCGGCCTCGGCCGCGGCGAAGGCAACCGGCGCGATGGCGGCAACCGCATTCGCCAGCAGGGGCGGCGTGGTGGGGGGCGGCAGGGGAGCGGAGAGCGAGAGCGGGTTCATGGCACGGTTCCGACGACACTACGGGCGAAAAAAAGGCCAGCCGATAAAACATGGCTGGCCGATGATACTACCGGCTGAGTTCAGCCGGCGGTCGCCGTGATTACTGCAGGAGCGACATGACCATCGACGACATCTGGTTGGTCTGCTTGAGCATCGCGGTACCGGCTTGCATCAGCATCTGGTTCGAGGTCATCTTCGCGCTTTCCGTTGCGAAGTCGACGTCCATGATGCGGCCGGCGGCAGCTTGSGTGTTGGTGCTGATGTTCGACAGGTTGTTGTTGACGTGATCSAGGCGGTTCGACACGGCGCCGATCTTCGAGCGCAGGGTGCTGACCGCGTCGATTGCCTGCGACAGCTCRTCGATCGTGGCATTGGCGTTGGTYGCGCCCAGGGCGTCGGTCGTGCCGCTGATGTCGGTACCAGTGGTGGTGGCGCCGACTGCGGTGCCGCCCGAGAAGCGGGCGCTGGTGGCGCCGACCTTGGTGTGCACGGCGGTCAGTTCGGTCGTGAAGTCGCCGGCCATGGTTTCGGCCTTGTCGGCGCCGATCTGGAAGGTGACCGAAGCGGCCAGNGCCGACCTTGGTGTGCACGGCGGTCAGTTCGGTCGTGAAGTCGCCGGCCATGGTTTCGGCCTTGTCGGCGCCGATCTGGAAGGTGACCGAAGCGGCCAGCTTGCCGTTTTCCTTGTGCAGCAGCGCGGTGCCGCCGAACTTGGTGTTCTTCATGATGTTGCCCAGCTCGTCAGCCAGCGAGTCGTACTCGGCTTGCATCGCGGTGCGGTCGTCCTTCGACGACGAACCGTCGGCTGCCTGGGTGGCCAGGTCTTTCATGCGCACCAGGATGTTGCCGGTTTCGCTCAGCGCGCCTTCGGCGGTCTGCAGCATCGAGATCGAATTCTGGGTGTTGCGCATTGCGACGGCCATGCCGCTGGTCTGCGACTTCAGGCGGGTGGCGATCTGCAGGCCGGCAGCGTCGTCGCTGGCCGAGTTGATGCGGAAGCCGGTCGACAGGCGGGTCATCGAGGTCGACAGTTTGTTCTGGGTGTTCGACAGCGAGTTCTGTGCGGACAGGGAAGCAGCGTTGGTGTGAAGGCTCAGCATGGTTGGCTC
>NZ_LMOJ01000011.1 GCF_001424165.1 Massilia sp. Leaf139 | reverse complement strand
TGAGCGAGGAATTCGTTCCGGGCGCGTACCAGACCTGCACGCCGGTTAGCGGCTTGGCATGTTCCACGGTTCGGATCAGATTGCCCGACGCATCGTAGATACGCTCGCTGACGGCGCCCGTGCCGTCGATCGTGAAAGTGAGACGGCCGGCCTGATCGTAGGTGAACCGGGTGACCTGATCGGCTGCATCCGGGCGCAGCAGCGTCGCCACCGACGCGCCGGTCGGATCGATCGCCTTCGCGTAACGGATCTGCTCGACCACGTGGTCACCCGTATCGTAGCGGTTCTCGGTGACCGAGCCGAGCGCGTCGACCGTGTACACCAGACGGCTGTCGCCGTCGTAGACGTACCGCGTCGCGTTGGCCGTGCCCACCGGTTGGGGCATTGTCTCCGGATTGCTCGCCAGGCCAGCCATAGCGGCGGCGCTCAGGAGTGTCGTGTAGTCGCTGCGCCGGGTTACATTGCCGGCGGCATCGTATGCGAACTGGGTGGCTGCACCTGCCGCGCTCACAGTCCACGTCAGGCGGCCGCCCGCGTCGTGGCGCTGCAGCTGGCGGGTGTCCTTCGCCGCGTCGGGAGTCAGGCGAGCACGGATATCGGCCAGGGAAGCGCCGGCGACCAGCGCCGCGAGGTCGACCGCTTTCGCGTAGCGGATCGTCTCGGCGACGTTGCCCATCGCATCGTAGCGCGTCTCGCTCACGAGGCCGAGCGGATCGATGCCGAATACCTGCCGGTTGCGCTCGTCGTAGACATAGTAGGTGCGCGTACCCGTGCTGCCTTCCTGGGGCAGCGCGGCCGGATCGAGCGACAGCGCCGCCAACGCCGCAGCGCCGAGCACCTCGGTATAGGCGATCCGTTCCACCAGGTTGCCGGCGCTGTCGTAACGCAGCCGGATCGCGGCACCAGCGGGCTCCACCGTCCAGATCAGGCGGCCCTCGAGGTCGTAGCGCCGGAAACTGCGCATGTCGGCAGCGGCGTCGGCGCGCAGGGCCGCGCGTACGCGTTCCGCGGTGTCGCCCTGGGCCGGATCGATACGGTTCGCATAGCGCACGGTCTCGACCACCTGATCGTTGACATCGTAACGGTTCTCGGTGACTGCGCCCAGCGCATCGACGATGAAGACGAGACGGTCGCGCGCGTCGAACACTTGGCGCGTGACGGTCGTCGCGCCGCCAGGCACGGGCAGCGCGTCGATGCTGGCGGCGAGTGTGGCGAGCGCCGCTGCGCTGAGCGCCTGCCCATACACGACGCGGCTGACGGCATTGCCGCGGGCATCGTAGCTGATTTTCGTCGCGGTGCCGGCAGCGTCGACGTTCCAGGTCAGGCGGCCGGCATTGTCGTAGCGCCGGATCTGGTGCATGTCGCGCGTGCTGTCGGAGAGCAGCAGGCTGCTGCGCACCGTCGCCGGGGTCAACGCCGCGCCGGTAAGCGAGGGCAGCGTGGCAGCAGCGCGCGCATACAGCACCGTGTCGATGAGCTGATCCTTGCCGTCGTAGCGCGCCTCGGTGATGGCGCCCGCCGGATCGATGGTGAATACCAGACGGTCGTCGGCGTCATGCACGTAGAACGTGGCGCTGTACGCAGCATTGGCGGCGACGGCCGGCGCCACGCGCACATCAGCGGCCAGCGCGGCCAGTGCGGCGGCATCGAGTGGTGCGGTGTAGACAGCGCGGCTGTTGACGTTGCCGTTGGCATCGTAGCCGATGCGGGTAGCGATGCCGTTGCCGTCCACCGTCCAGGTGAGGCGCCCTTCCTTGTCATGCCTTTCGAATGCGTGGACATCGCGCGCGGCATCGACCTGCAGCGCCGCGGTCACGGCGGATACTGTTAGGGCGGCGCCCGTTTCGGTAGCGCTGCCGCTCGCCTGCGAAATCGCATTGGCGTAGCGGATGGTTTCGCTCACCTGGTCATTGGCGTCGTAGCGCGTTTCCGTCACACCACCGGTAGTGTCGACCGTGAAGACCAGCCGGTTCTCGCGATCGTAGGCATAACGCGTCGTGCGCGCAGGCGCATCGGCTGCGAACGTCGGCAGGGCCTGGGGGTCTGCCGCGAGCGCCGCCAAGGCGGCGGCGTCAAGCGGCACGGTATAGGCGACGCGGGAGAGCACATTCCCGTTCAGGTCGTAGCGCAGGCGCACGGCGGCGCCCAGCGGATCCACGCTCCAGATCAGGCGGCCCTGGTTATCGTAGCGTTCGATCGAGCGGGCATCCGCGGCGCCGACGGCGCCCAGCATCGCGCGCACCGATGCCACGCTCAGGTTGTCGACGGCGGCACTCGCGCTGCGGTTGAGCAGCTGGCCAACCGGCTTGCCATAGCGGATCGACTCGACGACCTTGCCGTTCGCATCGTAGCGGATCTCGTCGACCGCGGCCTGCGTGTCGATCGTGAACACCAGGCGGTCGGCATTGTCGTACACATGGCTGACGACGGTGAACGCCCCGCTTGGCGCCGGCAGCGCAGCAGGATTGGCCGCGAGCGTGGCCAGCGCGCTCGCATTGAGCGGCACCGCATACGCCACGCGGCTGATGAGATTACCGCGCGCATCGTAGCTCAGCTGGGTCGCGGCCCCTGCCCCGTCCACGCTCCACGCCAGCCGGCCGAGCTGGTCGTAGCGCTTGAATTCGTGGGTGTCGGACGCGCCCGCCTGCAGCGCGGCGCGAACCGCGGCAAGACCAGCCCCGGCCACAACAGTGATCGGCTTGGCGTACAGGATCGTTTCCACGACGCTGCCCGCGTTGTCGTAACGTGCTTCGCTGACGCCGCCTTGCGCATCGATGGTGAACACCACACGGCCGCTGCCGTCGTACACATAATTGGTCGCGCTGGTGGCCGAACCGGCCGGCGCCGGCATGGCAGCCGGGCTGGCCGCCAGCTCGGCCATACGCGCGTCGCTCAGCACCGTGGCGTACGCGATGCGGCTGACCAGATTGCCGGCCGCGTCATATCGGAATTCGGTGACCGCGCCGGCGCCATCCACGCTCCAGGCCAGGCGGCCATCGCTGTCGTAGCGCCGCACCTCGTTGGTATCGTAAGCAGCCGCGGCGGGTACCCGGGCACGCACTTCGGCCGCCGTAAGGGTCACTGCGGGCACGGTCGGGGTCGGGTCGATCGCCGTCGCGTAGCGCACGCTGGCGAGCGCATTGCCTTCCGCGTCGTAGCGGGTTTCGCTGACGACGCCAAGGGAATCGATACTGAAGATCAAGCGGTTGTTGGCATCGTAGATGAACTGGTCGACGCCGCCCGCGGGATCGGTCACCGTGACCTGGTTACCCACTGTGTCATAAGCGAAGCGGGTCACTGACGGAGTCTGCCCTGAGGCGCTGTCGAGCGTGCCCACGTGCTGCGCGACGAGCTGCATTACCCGATCGTATTCGTACCGCACGAACATGCCAGCCCGTGTGCTGCTCGTCCGATAACCGTCGGCGTTATAGGTATGGGTCGTCACGTTGCCCGCGCCGTCGGTTTCAGACACTACCCGGCCCATCGCGTCGTAGCCCGCGCTGGTCGTGATGTCGGCCGTACTGGTGGCGATCGGTTGCTGCGACCAGTTGCTGCCTGCTTGCAGCTGCGCGGTGGCGCGAAGCGCATAGCGGATTGTGTCCGTTTGCCGTCCCAGCCCGTCGTAGCGCAGCTCGGTGAGATAGCCCTCGCCATCGATGGTGTAGCGCAGGAGGCCGCTCTTGTCGTAAGCGTTGCGGGTGATGCTGTCGCCGGCCGCCGGCGCCGGGTTGGCGTTGGCGGCCACCGGGTTGGCGGCGAAGGTGGTCAGGTTGGCCCTGGTCGCGCGGCGGGCCACCTCAAGCAGGCGCGAGGCGCCGTCGTAGGTGTAATCGGTGACCACGCCAAGCGCGTCGACCGTTTTCGACAGGCGGTTGGCACTGTCATACAGCCGCCATTCGCGGCGGTCGGCATCGGTCGCGGCCGGGCGCAGGCCGGACTGCTCCAGCGTCAGGGGCAGCGGCTTGCCATCCGTTCCAACCAGCGACGCGGTCGACACCTTGGTCGCATAAGCAACCGTCAGCGCCACCTGGCCGTTGGCATCGTAACGATACTCGGTCAGACTGCCAGCGGCGCTGACGTCAGCGGTCTTGCGACCGGCCTGGTCGTATAGCATGAAGCTGCGGGTGCCGTTGGCGTCGGTCTGCATGCGCAAGCGCCCTGCGGCGTCGTAGGCGTAGCTGGTCTGGCCGGCGCCGGTTCCTGCCGCATCCGCCACGACAACAGCCACCAACTGGCCACCCCTATCGTAGGTAGAGGTCGTGACAACGCCGTTCGGCGCGGTCTTGATCGTCCGGTGGCCGAGATCGTCATAGCTGTGGTAGGTAGCGTTGCCTGCCTGGTCGCGCGAACTCAGAACGCGGCCGAGCCCGTCGTACCCAATATAACTCGGGTTGTTCGACGAGTCATAAGTTGTATGCACCTGTCCCATGACGTTATACACGTACGTCGTCGAGCCAGTGCTCTCGAAGGATGGCGCACTTGCCAGGTTGACAGCATATGGCTTGGCAAAATACTTTTCTAGACTGACGAGCCCACGTGTATCGTAAAAATACTCGGTGCGTGTAGCCAGGCTCGACGCCACTTCCGCACTCGCAGCCCAGGTCGACAGTGCACTGAAGGTATAGGTGCTCGCCGCGGCGCCGTCAGGCTTGCGCGCGTCGAGATAGGACAGGCGCGCGGTCAACTGGCCAGCAGTGTCGTAGCGCAGTTCTTGTACGCGGCCTTCCGGATCGATGACGAAACGCAGGCGGTTGTTCGTGTCGTAGGCGTAGCGTGTGGTCAGGCTGGCGAGCGGTTGCGCAGTGCCCGCGCCGTCCGGGTCGATGTCCGTGAAACGCGACTCGGTCAACAACAGATTCGAGGCGGAAAAGGTGCGCTTGATGGTGTTGCCGGCGGCATCGCGTTCGAGAATGCGGTTGCCGTTGCCGTCGTAGCCGAACTCGGTGACAAGGCCGCGTGCGTCGATCGCCTGCGTGACGTTGCCGGCGGCATCGTAGCGGAACTCGTTGATCTGGGCGACACCACCGACGCTCGGCTGGGTAATGCTCAGCAGCTGGCCCTTGGCGTCGTAGGCATAGGTGGTGCGCGCACCTAGGTGATCGACAACCGTCGTCTTGCCCGCTACCGTGTAGTCGAACAGCGTGGTACGGCCAAGGCCGTCGGTCATGCCCGTGACGCGATCCTGGCCACCGGCGGGCTCATAGGTAAGACGCAGGCTGGTGCCATCGGTCTGGGTGACCGTTTCGACCAGGTTGGTGGTGCCGACATAGGTGTAGGTGGTGACGTAGGTCTTGGTGTCGGTTTTGTTGTCGGGGGTCAGGTCGACGACGGCGCTGGTGAGCCGGCCCTGGGTGTCGTAGATATAGCTGACGCGCGACTGGTCG
Source organism: Massilia sp. Leaf139 (assembly GCF_001424165.1). GTDB lineage: Bacteria > Pseudomonadota > Gammaproteobacteria > Burkholderiales > Burkholderiaceae_D > Telluria. Next base: position 7,454 of record NZ_LMOJ01000011.1, on the reverse strand, counting down.
CTCGACGAGCCGGATTTCTTGACCCGCACCTTCGACACGTTCTCACCCGTGTAATCGAAATACATGTAGTCGCCGGTCGCATCCTTGATGCTGATGACCCGGCTGCTCGTATCGTAGGCGTAGGTCAGACTCACACCGGCCGCATCGCCGGCGAACCTGATCAAGCCGGCGGCGAAATCGTAGCGCTCGTATAGGCCCTTCAGATCATTGTGATCCGCGCGCCACGTCCACTCGTTGGCGGTGCTGCTGTAGGTGATCGTCTGATAGGCCCCGCCGCCGTCGGTGCTGACGTAAGCGGAGCGGGCCGCGTCGTACTGGTAGAGCGAAGCGCTGCCGTCGCCATCGATGCGGGTCAGGGTACTGCCAGCGGTGTTGACGGTGCCGGTCAGGCCGGTGATCTGCTTGCGGACGCCAAGCTGCCAATTCCGCATGCCCGTCAGCGCACCGCGCGAATTGTAGGTGCGCACAAGCGACAAGTCGATGCCCTTGGAAGCGACAAAATCGTCCTGGAGCTGCAGAGACAGATTGCCTGTCGCAACGTTAACGTATGCAGACTCTTTGGTCGTGCCAAAGGCGGCATTAGCGAAGATGCCGTCCTGGCCGAGCGTTCCTGCCGAGGTGTTGACCAAACCGACGCCACTGCCGCTAACGATTGCAACCATTTCGATCCCCGTTTGGTAGAGCCAGCCCAGCTGGCGTTAGTCATTGCGCAGGACGACCGTGCTCCCAACCGGCGGCAAGCCTGCTTTTGCAATGAATCCAGAGATTGTTAGAAATGTTTAATCGCAGAAAAACGAAACCCGCAGTTCGCGGGGTTTGTTCTTAATAGCGGAAACTTCAGCTGCCCTCGTAATCGTCCAGCATGGCGTCGAGGTTTTGCCCGAACGGCCCCTGGTAACCGGCCAGCAGGCGTGGCACGAGTGCGCGGAAGCGCGCTGGATCGCTGACCTTGCCATCCAATATCATGCGCGCGAATTTGGCCGACAGGCTGTTCGGATCGAGTCCGAGCGCGCGCTTGATCGACTCGCCGGCCGCATCGCGCTCGCCTCCGAAGGCCTGCACTACCGCCAGCCCGCCATGGCTGTCGCCGAAGTTGCGATCTAGCTCGAGCGCCTTGAGAAATACGGCGCGGGCACCGGCAAGATCCTGATTCAGGATCTTGCACCAGCCAAGCGCATGCAGGGTGCCGGGGTGTCCCGGCATGTACCTGACGGCCTCTTCCAGCTGGCGCTCCGCCGCAGGAAGATCGCGCTTGAGCATGCTCGCCAGGCCCAGGCCGGACCAGCTGCGGCCTTCCGTCGGATTCTTCGCCAGCACCTCGTTGCAGATCCGTGTCGCAGCATCCGCATCGATGCGCCCCAGCGCCAGCGAAGCGGCCACCACCAAGGCCTCGACGGGCCGTACGCCACCTGCCAGCGCCAACTCGCTCAGCCGCGCTGACTCTTCGATATTGCCGTTGTCGAGATAGACCATACTGGCCGCGCCAAGAAAGGCGGGGGCTTCCTGGCAACGCGGCATTTCGGCCTGGATCAGTTCGATCGCTCGGTCGAGCTCGCGGAGATGGTGCAGGGCGCGCACTAGCAAGGTCACCGCATGCGCAGGAAGCTCGCCTTCGGCGCCGTAACCGACCAGCGTATCGAACGCCTCTCGTTGACGGCCGAGCCAGGTGTAGCAGTACGATAGGTTGTAGGCGAGCTCGACATCCCGGTGGCGCCGCAGCGCCTGCTCCAGAGAGGCTGCGGCGCCCTGCCATTCGTGCTGAGCCATCAGGATGGTGCCCATGCGCGCCAGGAAGAGTACGTCGCCTGGATAGTGATCCAGCGCAGCCTCGGCATGGCGCCGGGCGCGGGCTGGATCGTCAGTCATTAGCGACAGGTCGATCGCCATGACAAGCAGGTCGAGATTACGGGGATCCGAGGCGAGATATGACTCAGTGCGTGCTAATTTTTGCGATGCTTCTATTGCGGAAATTAAACCTGGCAACATGGCGACTCTTTAAAAAGGTGAGCGAGCAACGACATTAGTATTGCATTCTATCAAATGATCAAATGGCGTAAAACGGATTGAGAATTCGTTTGGCGGAGGATGCATGTGAATGGGAAACGCCAATGTTCGGTGTCGTAGACGTAGTCCTCGCACGTAAGCCGCGTACATGCACAGTCTCTGTATGCTAGTCACGCGGCACCGATTACCGATTCTTGCCGTACGTCGCGCAGCGAATCGGCATTTGCTCGTCGTAGCTGGTGCGTACAATCAGTTCTCCGCCTAGCTACACCAGCTGGACAGCATAGGCCGCTTAATGCAGGCCTGCCTCCTCGGCAAGGCCAGGATTTTGTGCTGCGCAACAACACAACCGCTATTGGACAGCTCCTGCGCCAAGCGCAATACATTTGCCGCTGGCCGAAAAGTTAAGCGTTGTATAAAGAATCGGCGGAAGCGCGGGACTCCTACATACTGCATCAGGATGGCCATTGTCGGTGACAGCAATGCGTGTCTTTCGGATCCCTTTCTTCCTATTCAATATCGAATGGATATCGGATCGACAAATGCACATCCGATGCAGCCTGCAGCTTCAATCGCAGCCGCAACGTCATCTTGCACACCGATGCGCTGGATCTCAGCAATTACTGCCATCCTCACATCCTTCAGCCTTGCTTCGTCAAGAACTAGCTTGGTTACCGCTAGTGCGTCTCCCATTTCTTCATCGAGCTCTACCACGGATTGCTGATGGTCGATCGCGTCGAGCCGCCTGAGTGGATTGGCAACAAAATATTCCGAGGCGGTCGCGTCTCCGTGATAGAGCACGGTAACCGGAAAATATTCTATTTCTGCACCCACTTCCTCAAGAACGGCTGGTAGCTTGGAAGAGACCACGTTGAGCAATCCAACCGTAAAGTAATCGACCAATCCAGCGGGGCCATCTGCGGCATCCGTCAAGACTAACGTTAAATGAGGAAATCTTCCTGCCAAGCTAACGCCTCCGTACGTTTTCAGCCCCCGAATCTCGCTAAGCATCGGGTTATGTACCTCAGGATAGGGAGACCTACCCGTTGTATCAACGTCTAGCAATTTAATCATTTTTGAATAGTTCTAGATTGCCAGCTTCGTCAATCGTAATCTGGCTCCGTCTTCAGCGCGACATCACAATTGCTCTTCACCTCGTCATCAGTGTAGTAGGTGTAGACGATGTTCCCGCCTGTGCTGCTCTCTGTCTGAATAGTAGCAGGCAACGAGCCTAGCTATATAAAGAGGGGAATATGCTCTGCAATGCAAATTTGACTTTGTGACTTACAGGTTTATCCATACTGAAAATCCATTCGACGCAAAATACTGGCTGAGCCGCTCACCATTCAATAACATTATCGGATCCTCTACATTACTCTACTTTGCATGTCGAACCCGTCTTTATCTCCGTTAAAGACGGCCTCCGCCTCTGTCTTTGTAGACATCATCCTAAAATTGTCTACCACTCCTACTCTAAGTAAAAAGGACAATAGCCGTTTCAAAATACATGCACTCCACACCTACCTTACTGAAAATTGCAGCACAGAAATATGATTACTTCCCTTCATACCCTATAGGAATTCCGCTAGCACCATTTCTTTTTGTTATTTCCCACTTATCAGGATCCTCATATTCGAACTCGACCGAATAGTCAAGGTTTTTATTAATCACCAACAAAAACATTCCAGTATTTTTATCGAGGCTCAAGAAAATATTATCACTTAGATTTTTTGCGCGCCTAAAGAATTCTGTATGCTGAAACACGCTCAATAGCTCTACTTCACATGCGGTGCGATAAGAAGCAGATGCACTGGTAGACCCAATAAACTTTGCATAGCGGAAGTATGCCACTTGCCACAAAGGATTTTGCACACGCATCGTTGCAAACAGATCTTTGGCAAGCTCAATAATATATTTTGCGCTCTCATCACTCATTTAAACCGCCTCTTATAAACCTGCCCAGGAGCATTATCAAAAACATTATGGAACGAATCCATACCTAGTCCGTTTGTATCAAAGACTTCATATTTAACCTCAATACTTTGGGGCCTCATGTTTGCATCAAAATCGAGGAGATCATGTTGAAATTCGACACGATAACCGTTGTTCACCGCACGTGCATAATCGTTCTCAATAGTTTTAAAGGCACCCATGTTGAAATTCCCGTTTTGCGGAAACAAGTTAATCGCTCCCTGTTCGGGGAGGAACCGGTACGCTGTTAGGTGTCCGCCTTGATCACCAGACTTCCCACTCAAAGCTGCAACACTCTGCTCGCTAACCTCGGCCGAACTTCGTTTTCCGCCACCAAAATCCTCAATTAAGCTACCTTTAACAGACTTGACTTGGCCATTAGCATCAAAGAAAAATGTTGCTGTGTTTTTTCCAACGGTCCTGGTCTCACTGATTAGACCAAACCTACCGAGCGAGACTGCGCCTGCTTGCTTGGCAATGCGGGGATACAGACCGGCAGCAATGTTCGTAGTGTCAAGCGAACCATATACCTTACCATCACCTGTCGCTAGCGTAACGCCTTGCCCTCGACTATATCCGACTTCAGCCTGTAGGAATTTACCGGCGCCAGGAATTCTGCTCGCGAGGCGTGCTGCCGTCCCTGTGCCAGGAAGCACCATCGCAAATGCCGCTGCAGTCTTGTCCTGAACGGAAAGTCTGCTAAACCCATCCAATGTGCTTCGCGCCGTCTGTACCGGATTACGCATTGCGTCGAAAAGTTTGGGCGCCGCCGTAGGGCTCGTAGCAAGTCGGGCAGTCTCAATTACACCTGATATCAAATTCGCGGCCGTCTTCGTAGGCACGTACCAAAACGCCTGATAGGCTGCTAACCCTATATTGCCTTCACGCGCAGCTTGCTCACCACTCCTTACAACCGAGGCTGCCTGGTCGACGACCCAGTTAGAGGCCTTACCCAGCGCCATGTCCAATCCGTCAAACAAACCGACATAATGCTTTACATAAACGGTGTTTGTCTTGTAACTAACAGATGTATAGCTTGTATCAGATGCGTTAAGCCTGATTGATTCATCGTCCATCCAGGAAGATGGATCGAAGCTGCCCGGTTCCTTGCGAACGTGCTGGTATGGCGGCTCTGCCAGGTAAGCACCTGCTTTAATCGTATCGTCGTCCGCAGAAACAATTCTTTCGTTATATGGCCCAAGTTCTCTCAACCAGTCCTTTTCGCCACTAGACACGCTGCTATATCTCACTCCTCCCGCCATCGCCCGAGAGAGCTGCTTCGAGTTCGGAAGGACTGCATCTGCCGGGCTTACTGAGCGGTCACCCAAGGTCGCCTGAGAATCACTAGCAATGTTGTCGTGATACATATCCGCTACTGTCGCGCTGATCGCATTAGCGGCTACCGCTGACCACGACATACGTCCCTTAGTCACCACCATACCAATGGTCGCCGATACAATTGACGATGCGGTGTTTTGGGCGAGACGCATATAATTGCCGTTATCTTGTCCCCACTGGGATCCACCAATTCTCGTTCTAACCGCTGACATTAATGGCGCAGAAATAGCACTTACTACCATGCTTCGCCAGCTGAAATGTTCTTGTGCTCCTGTCAGCTTCCCTAGCCCCTGTCCAGCAACGTTCTGAATTGCGGCCTTGACACTCACGTCCAGCCCGCGGTAAGCCGCCCCCCCCAATTTCGACAAGGCGTTTCCGGCGCCAGAAGTCAAGCCGCCCATCAACGCACTGGTTCCGACCGAACGCCAATTGATCTTGTCTTGCATTCCCATGGCAATCCCCGCCGTCTGACTAGCAAAGCTTCCTAGCGCAGCGCCTGCCGCCATCCCTGCCGCCATCCCCGCAGCCGCCCCAAGCGTTGTCATGCCTGCTGCTACGGCTGCGGCTGTGCCTGTCGCCGCCCCTCCGGCGGCTACTGTTGCCAGGGTTGCTGCGGTCGTCGTGGTTCCCGTTACCCCAGTGTAGATGGCCGCGCCAATCTGCGGCCCTAGCTGAAGACTTACCACTACCGCGATGACCGCCATGATGACCAAGCCCAGCCCGCCACAACCGCCACCGCTCTTCTGCGGTGGCGGCGCCGGCAATGGGGCCTCTGGCAGCGTCGGGCTGAGGTCGCCGATGATGGCACCCGCATCGTACGGCCGCGAGGTGCCGCTGTTGTTGTGGATGTTGGTGACCTTGTTCGGGATCGTTAGCGTCTGGTTCGGCGTCAGCGGGGTCTCGGCGGTGATGCCGTTCGCTTCCGCGATCAGGTACCACATACTGACGTCGCCCCAGACCGCGCCGGCGATCGCATACAGCGAGTCGCCCGCCTTGACGACATAGGTGCTGCCCGTCGCCGCGGGATAGGTGCGGTTGATCGGCTGGTAGTTCTGGTCGAAGTCGGCGCTGCTGATCGGCGTCCAGTTCTTGTACATCTCCTCGCGGCTGGCCTTGGCCTGGCCCAGCGACTGCGCATAGTCGAGGCGCGCATCGCCGTCGTTGCCGACGTCGCCCACCATCGCGCCGTTCAGGTACAGGTAGCGGTGCATCATGCCGACCTTGTCGCCGTTGTACTGCTCGCGGCGCAGCACCAGGCCCTGGGCGTTGCTGATGTAGCTGAAGGTGACGTTGTCCTTGTCCAGCTCGGCCGTGCCCATCTTGCCATCGGCGCCGGCATCGGTCGCCGATTTCAGGTGGCCGTTGACGTCGTAAGCCATCGATGACATGCCAGGGCGCCATTCGGTGTCCGGCTTGTACGCCGTCTCGCCTTTGATCGTCAGGCTGCGCTGCTTGGCCTCGTCCCAGTAGTCATAGGCCGTATAGCTGGTGGTAACGGTGCCATCCTTGGCGGTGGTGGTCACGATCGCCAGCTCGCCAGCTCCAGCCTCGCTTACGGCAAACAAACTGTCGTTACCGTTTACCAGCTGATTGTAGTACTGGTACGTCACCTTTCCGTCGCTGCCGGACTGGCTCAGCTGTCGGCCGTCCGCGCTGTACACGGTCGAGCGCTCATAAGTCATGCCCTGCGCGTTGTACTCGTAGTAGTTGGTCGTGCGGCCGAGCAGGTCGTTCACGCGCTTCGATGCCAGCGCGCCCTGCATGCTGGCGTTGGCGTTGATGTACGTGTCTTCCAGATAGCCTTCGACCCCGTACTTGTAGTCTTCGCGGTGGTTGTCGCGGGCGTACACTGCCTGGATACGCTGGCCGGCCTTGTTGTACTGCAGGCGCACGCCCTCGCTACCAGCGGCGCCGAGCACCACCTGGACGCTGGTATCCCCGGCCGACAAGGCAGCCGCGCCGGACAGCCTGCCCATGGTGACCGTGAAACGGTTCATGTTGTCGTAGTCGTACCAGAAGTCCTGGATCTGCATCGAGCCTTGGACGCCGTCGTGGTAGACGCTGCGCACGCGGCGGCGGTTGCCCACCGCGTCGTATTCATAGGTGATGTCGGCTCGGGTATCGTGAATCCGGGTCACCCG
>NZ_LMOJ01000010.1 GCF_001424165.1 Massilia sp. Leaf139 | reverse complement strand
TGGCAATCCCTGCCTAAACATAGGTGCTCCGATAAAGAAACTCATGAGTAATCGCCGCCCTCGACAACGCTGACCACATAGACGTCTGCTTCTGGCCGACTGCGGACCTAAAGGCCCATTGACGTGGGCCTCATACATTAAACCTCAGTTTGCTCAGCAATCTCCAAGGCGTCGTCGACTTCAATGCCCAGATAGCGAACCGTGCTCTCCAGCTTAGTATGCCCGAGAAGTAACTGAACGGCGCGGAGGTTTTTGGTCCGCCGATAGATCAAGGTAGCCTTCGTTCGACGCATAGTGTGCGTGCCATACGCCGTCGCGTCGAGACCGATGGATTTGACCCAACCTGACAAGATTCGTGCGTACTGACGAGTCGACAGATGACCTGCATCGATCACTCGACTGGGAAACAGATGCTGGCTAGACGCCAGCTTTCGATGATTGATCCAACTGAGCACTGACTGACGAGTCTGCTCAGTAATCTCGAACTGAACAGGCCTTTGCGTCTTTTGTTGCATGACGATGGCACGATGGAAGACGCTTTGGCCTTGTGCGACATCCTTCACGCGGAGACTTACCAGGTCGCAGCCGCGAAGCTTACTGTCGATCGCCAGGTTGAAAAGCGCCAGATCTCTCAAACGCTCGGCTAACTGTAACCTTATCCTGATCGCCCAGATTTCCCTGAGCTTCAACGGTAACTTTTGACCGATTAGTCGTCCTTTGTTCCACGGGTCTCGACTCCTTGTGCTCCTGGCGGCGCTCGCATCCATATGTCCTCCTCATTGGGTGAGGATGGATTTTCTCCTACGGGCTAGTCTAAGCACGGCGCCCATTTATGGGCACTTTTGTAAATAAAACTCGGCGCCGCGGCGCATAGTAAAATCGACTAGACACAACGACACACGACGAAAGGCTTACAGATGGCGAAGATTGACTTGGCTGGTTACACCTTAGGCGAGCTAAAAGGCCTGCAGCACGACGTGGAAAGAGCAATCAAGGATCGTCAGCAACAGGAAGTGCAGAAAGCACGCGAGCAGATTCTTGCTATTGCCAAAGACGCCGGCGTCTCCGTGGAAGAGCTCCTCGGCAATGGAGGGGCGAAGGCAAAGAAGGCAAACGGCAAGAAGGTAGACGCGAAGTATCAAAACCCCAAGGACACTTCGCAAACCTGGACAGGCCGCGGCCGTCAGCCAAGATGGATGGCAGAAGCGGTGGCCAACGGCAAGAAGCCCGACGACTTCCTGATGAAATAAGGACGTTCGTAGCTCCGCACCGCCTCTGACTGAAGACTGCTTTCGGCCAGAAGCAGACTCTAACGCTGTATTCCTTGGAGACCTATGTACCCACTAGCAGCGATTTCCAGCGCAGCTCTAACATCGATCGCAATCGCCATTGCGTTGTCACTGAGTCCTGATCTCTACTCTTTCTCAGGGGTAGTCGTACCGATTTTTGTCGCAGTAGCGGTCACGAGTTTACTGCTGGGCTTTGTCCTAGGGCGAGCCCTTCTACTTCCTTCGATAGTCGCAGAATGCCTTGTCCTGATCATAGGTTGGCTATCAACACTGCTTTACGCAACACAGGCGTATTTGCAGAACTCCGTCCTCGCCCTTGCCGCAGGATTCGCGATAGCCAGCGTCAGCTATCTGACCGGATCTCGCCTTCGATCGAGTCTCAACTCAACTAAGCGACATCAGGTGAATTGACCGCTTTGGGTCGGAAGCGGACGCTGCCGAAGGTCCGCAACCGGCCAAGAGCGGACGTGCGCGGGAAGGAACTTCACTCAACAGGCTTTGGCCTATTCAAAGCGCTATGCACCTTGCTCACAACTCAGGAAATTTGCTCTGCCCAAAATGCGGCTGCCCGAAGGGCCTTCCAGTTATTTACGGTTACCCTGGCGCTATCGCCATGGCCGCGTCGCAGCGACGACTGCTAGCCCTAGGTGGGTGCATGATAGATAGAGCACATTTAAACCGAGAGTGTTCGGAGTGTAAGCATCGGTGGGCATGCGACCACCAGCCTCCACTTGACTGGAGTGCGATTGAAAAGATCGTACAGATTGAAAAAACCGCGAGGCGCAAGTCACTTTTAAAAAACGCATGGTTATGGGTGATACGTCGATAGCGGCTGGACTGGCAAGCGGTGCTGACATCCACCTCGGGGCAAAAGCAAACGTAACCGCAATGTCTGCAACCGGCCAGAAGCGGACCGCGCCATTGAACGCCAAACATCGAAAGCAAGCGAAATGACGCAGCTGCATGAACAGCTTGAGAAGGTTGATCAGCAACCGTTTCTCGCCTTTGTTCAGGTCTTAATCGTCGATCGTCGATATACTTTCAGCTTGAGCAGAAGCTCTACCATATAAATATTGCGAGTCAGTGTTGCGGTTAAGAAACCTAACAGACGCGAGGGTTGGGTATCTTCAAACCTTTCCCGAATACGACGCATACCGCAGACATGAATTTTCTTCCCGCAATCAGTGCTTCTGCGTTGCAGGCGCTGCAAGATCGTGCCGAAGTCAATCTTGCCGGCATCCTGCCGCGTGTCGGACCCTCACTTGCAGCCTTGATTGTTGTCTATTCAGTGTGGGACTTGTTACTCGATCCCGCCAACGCAATACAGTCAAGTATGACGCGTGTCCTGTTTGCTGGACTGGCTGCGATCGGATTTTGGTCCGTCGTTTCCAGCGGGACGGCCCACTTCCGAGCGACATGGTCGCACTGGATGCTCTCGAGCGGTGTCATCCTTGCCACCGCCCAGCTCGACGGCGGTCTCGTCGAGGGCGTCGGCGGTATCGTACTCGGCCTGTTCCTGGTTCCCTTCATTGCTAACGGCGCCAGTCATTTTGCGATAACCGTCACGCCGCCGGCGCTGCTTTTCATCCTATGTAGCGTCGCGCAGTGCACCTTGCCGGAGCTGGCACGGGGCCTGCTCTTGTATGGCTCCGCAGTTGTCGTCGCCTTCATGCAGATGCGCATTGCCATCGCCATTCGCTTTCATGCCCTGACGATTGAAAGGAAGCTGATACGAGACGCCACGCACGACACGCTAACGGGGATCCATAACCGGGGCTGGCTGGCCCAGCAGGCTGCACTAGCTTTCTCCGCAGCCCGGCGCTATCGCACCGAGCTTGTTTTTGTCATGCTCGATATCGATTTTTTTAAGCGCGTCAACGATACTCATGGGCACCAAGTTGGCGATGAGGTCCTGAAAGCTGTGGCGCGAACCATCCAGGGCACGCTCCGCGAAAGCGATCATTTCGGCAGGTTCGGCGGAGAAGAGTTTTTTTGTATCCTTCCGCATACGTCCAAAGAAACTGCTATGCAGTGCGCGGAACGGATTCGGCAGGCGGTCGCGGCGCTGGAAGTGCAGTCGGCGGACGCCGTTGTGACGGTCACGATCAGTATTGGCCTCGCCGCCATGATGGACGCAGATGGCAGCTGGGAAGACCAGCTCAAGCGCTCGGACGAGGCACTCTACCTAGCTAAACAATCAGGCCGCAATTGCGTCCGGCTTTCGGACTGAAGCTCCGTTCCTAGCCGCCAGCCCGTCAAGAGTGCATACTTAAGCACAATACGATTCTACTTGCAGGGCTACACCATCAAATTGACTAACATTTTCGGCACGTTGTTCAGACATCATTACCCTGTTGCCAATCTGCTACGCATCCTGGTCGTGGCGTGCTGGTTGCCGGGCATGATCGGGCTCGGAATCGTTGTCTTCGCCGATTACCGCGAGGAACGTCAGCGCCTGCTTAACGACAATATGCAGCGCGCACGGGCGCTAGGTCATGCAATCGATGGCCACATTTTGCGGGCGCAGTCGCTAGTCCAATCGTTTGCCATCGCCGATGAGATTCTGTCGGGTGATGTGAAGAACTTCTCAAAGCGCGCCTCGCGGGCAATCGCCGGCGCCGGCCTGCGTGGTCACATATTAGTCTACCGGTTCGAGAACGGTCGTTCTCTCCTCTATTCCAGCAAGGATGACCGGTTTGTCGCCGAATCCATTGATAGCGCGGCGGCGCGCCTAGTGTTCGAGCGTGGAACCAGCGTCATTTCCGACCTGACCATCGACCCTGACTCGGGCCATGCGTTCGTCAATGCGCACGTGCCCGTCATCTTGCACGGAAAGGTGACATATTCGGCGGCGATCGCTATTCCCACAACGGAGCTGACGGCGGAGCTGCTCGCTCAAGGCTTGCCTGTTGGCTGGCTTGTCGGCCTCACCGACCGCAAGGGGATTATCGCGGGTCGCAGTCGCGATAGCGACAAGCACGTCGGCCGGCCCGCGAGTCCCCAACTACGCGCGGCGGTCCTGAAAAGCGATGTAGGAACACTCGAAACCATTACGCGCGAGGGCATCGCGAACCTGACCGCGTTCTCGCGCTCGCCGCGCACCGGATACACAACCAGCATCGGTGTGCCACAAGCCGAACTCATCGGTCCACTGCGGATGAAGCTGGCAAGCCTGATCAGCACGTTCGCCCTCGTTTTCGGGCTCGCCTTGCTGCTGGCGCGCTATATGAGCAAGCGGATCGCCAATTCGGTTCAAGCCTTGATCAAACCTGCGATCGCCCTGGGACAGGGAACGCCGATTGCGTTCGACCGCTTGCACCTGGCCGAAGCGAACGAAGTCGCGGCTGCCATTGGGCGTGCCGCTGAACTGCTGACGCAGCGCGACCGAGCCCTCCGCGCGCAACAGGAAGCACTTCAGCAATTTCATTTCTTTACCGAGAACGCGAACGACATCCTGCTGGTGCTCGAAGAAGCCGGTCAGATCCGGTACGCGAATCGAATGGCGTCCAGGCGCCTCGGCTACGGCAATGCCGAACTGCTGGGGATGGAGATTTTCCAGATCGACAAGGCCGCCACGCCGAAACTGTTTGGTAGGTTGTTCGAGTATTCTCGTTCGAACCAAATCACCCCGTTCGAGCGCGAATACACATGCAACGACGGATCCGTGTTCCCGGTCGAGATTAATGCCACCGTCCTGGAACACAGTGGAGAATGGCTGATGTATGTGGCGCCACGCGACATCAGCGAGCGGGTGCAGGCCGAACAGGCGGTCAGGTGGGCAGCGACGCACGACGCCATGACCGGGCTGGCGAACCGCGCCTGCCTGCGCGAGTGCCTGTTGACGCTCCTGTCGGCCGAGCACTGCATTCTCGACAGCGGTGCCTTGCTGTATATCGACCTCGACCGATTCAAGCCGGTCAACGATGTCTATGGCCACGAGGTCGGCGACCGGGTGCTGCTGGAAGTATCGCAGCGGATTCAGGCCCTGATGCGCCAGACCGACCTGCTGGCGCGCGTCGGCGGCGACGAATTCATCGCATTGCTGGGATATCGGGACGACGGCGGCCGGCACGCGGCGGACACGGCCAGGTCGCTGATCGATGCGGTGTCCGCGCCGATTAAGCTCGGCAAAATCGAAGTGAAACTGTCGGCTAGCATCGGCATCAGCCGCTTTCCCGAACACGGAGACAGCGCCGATGTGCTGATCCATGCCGCCGACCTGGCCATGCTGCAGGCTAAGCACGACGGCCGCAACGGCTATGGTTTCTACGCTCCGGAGATGGACAAGCAGGCGCAGTTCGCTATCCAGGTCGAACGCCGCTTGCAGCAAGCCCTCGACCATGGCGCTCTTGCGCTGCACTTCCAGCCCATCGTCAACCTGGAGTCGGGCGCGGTCGATGGCGTCGAAGCCCTGGTGCGGCTTGAAGATGGCATCGAACCGCAATTGGGACCGGCCGCTTTCATTCCGGTTGCCGAGATGTGCGGGCTGATCGCGCCGCTGGGCGAGTGGGTGGCGCTCGAAGCCTGTCGCCAGCAGGGCCGCTGGCGCGACGCTGGTGTCCATCTCCAGGTCTCGGTCAATGTCTCGGCCCTGCAATTTCAGCGCGCCGACTTCATGCCCCAGATCCGCAAGCTGATCGCGGTCTCAGGCATCAATCCGCACTGGCTGGTCGTCGAACTGACCGAAACGGCGGTGATGGAGAATATGGCCGAAGCGGTGCAAATTCTAAGCGAACTCAAGAAAATCGGGATCAGAATTGCACTGGACGATTTCGGCACGGGATACTCCAGCCTCAGCGTCCTGCCTAACTTGCCTATCGACAAGCTCAAGATCGACCAGTCCTTCGTACGCCGCATCGACACCGATCATGCCAGCCGCGCCGTGATCGATGCCGTGATTGCTTTGGCAAACAGTCTGGAACTTGAATTGGTCGCAGAAGGCATCGAAACGGAAAGCGCGCTGCGGTACCTGCGCGAACGTGGCTGTCAACTGGGACAAGGCTACTACTTCAGCCGCCCACTGCCGCAGGTGGCGCTGGAGGAATGGGTCGAGAAACGAAACGCCCAGGTTGCCGACGACAATCGTTGTTCCTCCTGAATGCGAAGAGGTAGGTTCGCTCGAAGGGAAACACCATTGTTTGCGTGGTGAGACTGCGTCCGGCAACGAAGACATCATTTTCAATTCCTCAACCCGTCGCGTGATGTTCGACTTCGCTGTATCGCTCGTTCAAGGATCCGTGTACGGAATAAGTGGGGAGCAAGAGTTCTATCCGCTAGCGTTGAAGGGAGGTGGGTGGTCGTGAATGGTGTGAGGATGAGCGAAGACGATGCCCAGCCGTTTTTATTCTGCGGAATTTCCCCTAACGTGAGCATGCTTAGGTTTCACAATGATTCGTTAGCGGAGCTACAACAGATCCACAACTGCTTTGAGTCGACAGCTGCCGTACACTGCACGGCAGCAACCGGCCAAAAGCGGTCTTTTATAGCTTCGCAATATTGCTGCCGCACAAGAGCCGGCGCTGTGACAAGTATAAAGTTGCGTATGGAGTGGCGAAGCGTTCGCGCTAGGCTATGACATGAGAGCCGAGTAAGGCCCGAATTGCCTCGTGGATTTGACCATGAGCTCTTTAGATAAGAGACTCAATCTTTATTCTGTTATAGCTTGAATTCAACTTGCGGTAGTGTAGGCAGGCCGCGAACAGCACGTTGGGAAGCGGCGTAACCGTCCAGCGTAATAGTCTCGGGCGACCTGCCTTGAGAACGTATGGCTTTGCGAAAGAACGCCTTGGCCGAGACGACGTCGCGTCGCGGGCTAAGCCGGAAAACGACGGTCTTGCCCGCGGAGTCGACATCCCGGTAGAGATAAGCCGATTGCCGAATCCTGATGTAAGTCTCGTCCACTCGCCATGATGAACCTACCTGCGCTCAAAAACGACTCCAGCGCTTATCGAATTCAGGCGCGTAGTGCTGTACCCAGCGCAGGATTGTCGTGTGAGCGACCGACAGGCCTCTCTCGGCCATCATCTCGGCGAGGTTGCGGTAGGAGAGCTTATAGCGCAGATACTACCGTACGCACAGAATGATGACCTCCTGCTCGAAGTGTCTGCCTTTGAACAGGTCTTTCTTTTCTGGATGGTTACGCATACTGGGCAAAGCTCGTCATTCTAGCCGAGCCGCAGTTTTGCACCAGAGCCGGCAGAAGTAGAAAGAGTCGAGGCGCCTGATCTACGAGTCATGGTCAAGCCATCAGGGTGGTCACGGGCTGCCCCAACCCTATGTAGAGTAGGTAGCTCCACAGAGGTTCAAGATACAAGTGTGGGCGGATCCGCCCACGCGGTGATCGTTGCGATATGAACTGCCGCACGGGCGGCAGCACCGTTATGTGAACGCGTGGGGACCCTACGAGCCACCGACGGCTCCTGGGTGAACAGATTCACTGCACGCTGCAAGCCCTTGATTGTCGCTGAGGGGCCAGGCCCGGTCAGAACTCTTCCCACTCGCGCGTAGTCGGCTTGGCTGCAGGCTTGCGCGGCGCTGGCGCGACGGCGGCAGGCGCGGCCAGGCTTGCGCGGCGCGGTGCGGCGGCCGGCTGCGTGGCCGTGTGCGCATCAAGACGGAAGATACTCACCGCCTCGGCCAGCATGGCGGCTTGTTCTTGCATCGATGCCGATGCGGCGGCCGCTTCTTCCACCAGGGCGGCGTTCTGCTGGGTGACCTGGTCCATCTGGGCCACCGCTTCGTTGATCTGCTCGATACCGGCGGTCTGCTCGGCGCTGGCCGAGGTGATCTCGCCCATGATGTCGGTCACGCGGCGTACGCTTTCGACGATCTCGTGCATGGTGGCGCCGGCTTCGCCCACCAGCTTGGTGCCGGCGTTGACGGCCTGGGTCGAATCGCCGATCAGGGTTTTGATCTCCTTGGCTGCCGCCGCGGAGCGCTGGGCCAGGTTGCGCACTTCGGTCGCCACGACCGCGAAGCCGCGGCCCTGTTCGCCGGCGCGGGCGGCTTCGACCGCCGCGTTCAGCGCCAGGATATTGGTCTGGAAGGCGATGCCGTCGATGACGCCGATGATGTCGGCGATCTTGCCGGCCGAGGTGTTGATCTGGTCCATCGTGCCGACCACTTCGCCGATCACCCGTCCGCCGCGCTCGGCCACTTGCGAGGCCGCCTCGGCCAGGGTATTGGCCTGGCGCGCATTGTCGGCGTTCTGCTTCACGGTCGAGGTCAGTTCTTCCATCGAGGAGGCGGTTTCTTCGAGCGAGCTGGCCTGCTGTTCGGTACGGGCAGACAAGTCCATGTTGCCGGCCGCGACTTCGGCCGAGGCGGTGCCGATGGTGTCGGTGCCGGTGCGCACGGTCGTGACGGTACGCGCCAGGTTGTCGTTCATGGTCTTGAGGGCCTGCAGCAGCAGGCCGGTTTCGTCGCGGCTGTCCACCACGATGCGGCTGGTCAGGTCGCCGGCGGCGACGGTATCGGCCACCTCCAGCGCACGCGCCAGCGGACGGGTGATCGAACGGGTAATCCACCAGCCGACCAGGACGGCGATCACCAGTGACACCAGCGACAGCAGCGCGACCATGCGGCGCGCAGACGCGTCGGCCTCGCGGGCAGCCTGGGCGGCCTCTTGCGCTTGCTTTTGCTGCAAATCGACCTGCTCGGTGACTGCTGCCTTCACATCCCGCAGCAATGGGCGCATCGTGGCGTTCAGGTAGGCGGTTGCGCCTTCGATGTCGCCTGCAGCGATCCGCTTGAGCAGTTCTTCCTGTCCGTGCACATACTTGTCGTTGGCCGCCTTCATGCGCTCGAGAATCGCGATTGAACTGGCGCTGGTGAGGCGTTGGCGCAGTTGCGCCAGACCTTCCTGGGTGTCGCGCCGGGTACCGGCCAGCGCGTCGAGTTGCGCCTGGCGGTCGGCCGGGTCGCTGTTGAGGATCATGTTGCGCAGCGCGACGGCGGCCTCGTTCACGTCCACCAGGATACCGGTGCTGGCGTTGATGTTCGGCACGCGGCGCTCGGCCAGTATCTCCGTACTGTCACTGATGCGCGACATGAGCGTCAGACCCATGACCTGGCCGAGCAGGAGCAGCGCGACCAGCACACCGAAGCCGATGGCGAGACGCTTGGCGATTTTGAGATCGGAAAATTTCATGAAATTTTTCTAAACATATGCGAGGAATGGGTTCGGACAGCTTGCATGAGCGTCGCTCATACCGGGCCTCGGCCTGATAGGGAACAGCTGGCTGTTGATCGAGGTTGGCAGCAGACAGCAGGAAAACAGACACTGCTTGCCCTGGCACGACCTGCGTACGTCAATTATATTTCCATATGGAAAATATCTGCAAAAATGTATGAGTTTTTCGTCATATCCATCATTTATATCCTGACTCATCGTTGTTTTATGCAGGAAAACAACAAATTATCATAGTCGAGAGTTAAAATTGATGAATCGATAATTGGTTGCCTTCAATCCTTCGGGAACAAACAGCTACCTACATTCGTTGGGCATATAGTCGAACCTTGCTAAGTTGCAAGCGTGCGCTGCACTCGGAAATCCCGCACGCTGGCCAACCGTGATGAGACTGGCGCCGACGAAATCGGGTTTTGTCGCAATACGGAGATCAGACGAAGTTTTCTGCGCCGGGGAGCAGCTGCCCCTCAGTTTGAACGGACTTGTCGCGCCAGGAAGTAGAACTGATCAGAGAAGGACATCATTGTGGTACCACGGGCAGCGAACTGATCCTTGCGAATCATGTGCATGAGCTCGATCCCGGCGAGCGGCGTCAGCGCTTGGTCGATCTGGATAGTGGGGCGCCAGCGTCCCGGGGCGTTAAGGCGGCGCTTCTTGAAGGTCTACGTAGCGGAATGGTCACGATCGACGCGATCGCGCACAAACTTGCGCTCAGCCGACGCAGGCTGCAGCGCAGGATCAGGGAAGGCAGCAGCTACCAGAAAACTTTGCAGGACACCCGGGAATCGCTGGCGCGTGATTGCCCCGAAAAGACCGAATTTCCGTCCGCGGAAATTTCGTTCCTGCTGGGATTCGACGAACCGAATTCCTTCTACCGAGCATTCTGGACTAGGACAGGTATGACACGGGACGGCGTTCGCCGGCCGACGAAAATGCATGACCCTTATGCAAGAGCATTCGAGATCCCGTCGAAATATGCGTTGCTATTGGCGCGAGCGACAGAGCCCACACGGCTGTAGGCTGGTTTTCTTCTATCGTGGCCAATACGTAACGGCAAATTTGTTATATTGCATGCGTTAATCTTCGAGGCCGCTGTTTTCAAACGGAAAAATATGACAAATTCGCCTGGTTCCATGTTCTGGACTTTTTTATTACTTCTTGGCGCCATGGCAATTCCAGCCGCAGCGCAAGTTGCTGCGCCCGCCGAAGCGCCGGCGGACGTCGGCCATTGGGGTGTCGGTGTGGGCCTCAGCTTTAAGCAGCAGTCGTACAAAGGGATGGGAAACAAGACCAATGCGATTCCGCTTCTTTCGTATGAAAACAGATGGCTGCGCTTGGCCGGTCCCACGGCTGACTTCAAGGTTCCGCTTGCGGTCC
Organism: Massilia sp. Leaf139; assembly: GCF_001424165.1. Taxonomy (GTDB): domain Bacteria; phylum Pseudomonadota; class Gammaproteobacteria; order Burkholderiales; family Burkholderiaceae_D; genus Telluria. The sequence goes on along the minus strand of NZ_LMOJ01000010.1, from coordinate 2,068 downwards.
CGGTAACGCTGGCTTTGCGTGCCCGCTATGCATTCGAAGACGGTTTCGAATCGTCGGAGTCACGTGACTTGTACGACATGGCGGAGCGCAAGAGCAGTTTTTGGCTTGGTGCGGCGCTCGGCTGGCATAGCGAACTCGTAAATGCCAGCGCCGAGTTGCTGGTCGATGCAAGCGGCCATAGTAAAGGAAAGCGGGCCCGTACCGCCGTTGACAAGCCCCTGCGCGCTGGCGCTTTCCTGGTTGCTCCACGTCTTGCCTTGAACTGGGTCGACCGTGATTACGTGAACTACTATTATGGCGTCCGCCCGAACGAAGCCCGGCAGGGCAGGCCTGCATACATGGGCGGCAGTGCGCTCAATCCGGAGCTCGGTCTACGCGTCGCCTACCGCTTGGCTTCCTATCACAGCGTGTATGTGGACGGCAGCGTCACACGCCTGGATGACATCATACAGGACAGCCCGCTGGTCGGTAGAAAAACGGAAAGCGCATTGCGCCTGGGTTACCTCTACCAATTCCGTTGAATACGGATCGCCTACAAGCGGCCGGATCCGTCTGCCGAATGTCGATGCAAGTGCCGGAAAACCAATGGTACGTCGTCCTTTCGAGCCCCGAGCTGCGCCGCGAGCCCCTGGGCGTCGAGCGCTTGGGCAGCGCATCGTCTTCTGGCGCGATAGCCAGAGCGTGGCGCATGCCCAAGATGATCGCCCTCCACATCTTGGCGCCGCGCTGAGTGCCGGCGCAGTACGGAACGACGCGCTGGTGTGCCCGTTCCACGGGTTTGCCTTTTACGGTACGGGAACGTGCCGGCATATCCCGGCTGTTGGCAGCACTGGCCGGATCCCGAAGGTGATGGCGCTGGGCACATTTGCGCTGCGGGAGCAATTCGGTTTCATTTGGCTCTGGCTTGGCCAGCAAAGGGAAGTCTATCCGGCGTTGCCTTTCTTTCCGGAATTGGCGCAGGACTGGCGGTGCCGGACGGACATTGTCGACTGGTCCGTCCATTACACCCGGGCGATCGAAAACCAGCTCGACGTTTCCACTTGGCTTTCGTCCATGGCGCGGCGATGGGACAGCGCGGACGCAGCTTCGTCGATGGTCCCTATGTCGGATCGGGTGCGCAAGGCATCCGCATCTGGTCGAGCAATACGCGCGACGTCGGCCAAGCGCAGCGTACCCCCACCGAGCTGCGGGATGTGGCGGCGGGCCGGCCTCCCAGGATACGATTCCTCTTTCCGGGAATTTGGCGAATGCGTCTCAGCCCATCCATCGGAACCATCGTTGCCTTCACTCCGATCAATGAACATAGCACACGCTATTACCTGCGCTTTTACCACCGCATCCGGTTGCCATTAATCGCGCGAGTGTTCGAGACGGTCATGGGCTGGAGCAACCGGCTGATTCTCGGTCAGGACAAGCGCGTCGTAGTGACCCAGACTCCTCCCAACAGCCTCGATGCATCCGCTGACCGTCATATCGAAGCCGATCGCGCCATCATCGCGTACCGCAAACAGCTCACAAGGCTGCTCTTCGGTGACAGGCAGTAATCCGGATATTGCCGCGGATGACCGGGAATAGACCGGACAAGAGGACTGCAAATTCCCAGAAACTACAATGCCAACTTACACGGGTGGGCGTTGCGTTAACGATATTCTTGGTGGCCCGAGGGCAGAATCGGGTCTTCGACACAAAGATTTTCAATCCTAATATCGCTAATTGGCACGCGTTTCCCCTTCGTCGCCAGATCAGGATCATCGTCTTTCCCGTAGACACGGATCTGGTCAAGCGCACTTGCGTGCGGTATGCCATGATTGTCATGACGCTCTCATGGGCTAGCGACTCGGCCACCACGCGGATCAAACGACCAGTGCTCGACGTTCTACTGAGCGGTTCGGAACTTCCGCTTTCGACCCAAAGCGGACCGCCCGTTCACTCCTCAAGCCAGTGCAAGGCTTGCGTAAGGTCGTTATAGAAAACGCGGTATTCCCCCTCACCAAATTGTCCGAAGGCGATCCGCGCTAAGTAAGCCAGTCCCTTCTTTTTGCAGCTTGTCGACCAATGCGAGCTTGTC
>NZ_LMOJ01000009.1 GCF_001424165.1 Massilia sp. Leaf139 | reverse complement strand
CAGGACCGTGAAACGACTTTGCGCCGATGATAGTGCTGCAACCAGTGTGAAAGTAGGTTATCGTCAGGCTAGTTATAAGAGAAAAACCCGCTGATTACATCAGCGGGTTTTTTTTCGTCCGGCGTTTTGTCAGTCCGGTCTCCATGTCGATGCCGTGCTCCGCAGCCATCTGATTCACATTGCAATTTCTGTCCTCACGACTACACTGAATCCGGGTTCACAGTTCGGAAAGGACTGACATGGACACGCAATGTAAACGCAGGGCAGGGCGGATCCTCGCCGCATTCCTGCTCGTCGTTGGACTCGGAGGCTGTGTGTATGCGCCGCCTTACGCCGCCTACGATCCGTACCATCCCAGCTACAGCTATCCCACCTATGTCGGGCCACCCATCGCGCTCGACTTCGGCTTCGGCTATTACAAGCACCACCATTCTTATCGGGGTCACCGTGGCGGCTATCATGGCGGCCATCATGGCGGATACCGGCATGGCTGGGGTCACGGCCGCGGCCGCCGCTGAAGCTCCTCAATAACACTCTGCGCACGATTGACGCACAGGCAGGCGCGCGGCGTCCACCTGTGCGCCGTATTGCAGCCGCTCATCTTCACCATCCCTCCGATAGCCGCGTGGCACGGCGCTTGCATTCTTCCATTTCTGCGTGCGCCAGGCGCGCTCCACGCCGTGCGTGAACACAGGCGGCGGAACACCTGTCCTCCGATTGGAACAAGCCAGCGAGCACTGTTGCAGTTTCGGAGCGGCGGCAATCCGGCGCACCTGTTTCCAACCTGTCCGCCGAACCGGTGGACTTCATCGACAAGAAAGATGCCATGAAAACGAGAGCAGCCATTGCGTGGAAAGCCGGAGCACCCCTGTCCATTGCCGACGTCGACCTGGAAGGCCCACGCGCCGGCGAGGTGCTGGTGGAAATCAAGGCGACCGGCATTTGCCACACCGATTACTACACCCTGTCTGGCGCCGATCCCGAAGGAATCTTTCCCGCCATTCTGGGTCATGAAGGCGCCGGCATCGTGCTCGAAACCGGCCCCGGTGTCACTTCGGTCAAACGCGACGACCATGTCATTCCCCTGTACACCCCGGAATGCCGGCAATGCAAATTCTGCCTGTCCCGCAAGACCAATTTATGCCAGTCGATCCGCTCGACCCAGGGCCGTGGCCTGATGCCCGACGCGACCTCGCGCTTCTCGCTCGAAGGCCAGCCCTTGTTCCACTACATGGGCACCTCGACCTTCTCCAACTACATCGTCGTCCCGGAAATTGCGCTCGCAAAAATCCGTCCTGACGCGCCCTTCGATAAGGCCTGCTATATCGGCTGCGGCGTGACGACCGGCGTCGGCGCCGTCGTGTTCTCCGCCAAGGTCGAGGCCGGCGCGAATGTCGTCGTGTTCGGCCTTGGCGGCATCGGCCTGAACGTGATCCAGGGCGCGCGCATGGTGGGCGCCGACAAGATCATCGGGGTCGATATCAATCCGGGCCGAGTCGAGATCGCCCGCAAGTTCGGCATGACCCATTTCGTCAACCCGACCGAAGTACCCAACATCGTCGACCACATCGTCCAGCTGACGGATGGCGGCGCGGACTTCTCCTTCGAATGCATCGGCAACACGCAAGTGATGCGGCAAGCCCTCGAATGCACCCATAAAGGCTGGGGCCAGTCCTTCATCATCGGCGTCGCCGCGGCCGGCCAGGAAATCAGCACGCGCCCTTTTCAGCTGGTGACCGGGCGCCAATGGAAAGGCTCGGCCTTTGGCGGCGCACGCGGCCGCACCGACGTGCCGAAGATCGTCGACTGGTACATGGACGGCAAGATCAACATCGACGACCTGATCACCCACACCTTGCCCCTCGATCGCATCAACGAGGGGTTCGAGCTGATGAAGAGCGGGCAGTCGATCCGCTCGGTAGTGCTGTACTAAGCCGACGCAAGCAGAAGCAATCAACAGTATCCAACAGGGAGGAGCGATCATGAGCAATGCAGTGAACATTCATCCGGCGGTCGACAACATGCGGCGCGCACCGTCCGATTTTTCCGGCGGTACCTTGACCTGCCTTTGTGCCAGCAATCCTGTAACGGTCGAGATCAAGGGGCAGGTCGCGCACAACCACGTTTGCGGCTGCAGCAAGTGCTGGAAGCCGGCCGGCGCGCTGTTTTCGCAGGTCGCGGTGGTGGGACGCGAAAACGTCCGGGTCACCGCCAATGAAGACAAGCTGCAGGTCGTCGACCCCAGCGCCACGATCCAGCGCTACGCCTGCCACGACTGCGGCGTGCACATGTACGGCCGCATCGAAAATTCCGGCCACGCCTTTTATGGACTCGACTTCGTGCACACCGAACTGTCGAAGGAAAGCGGCTGGGCGCCGCCCGAGTTCGCCGCCTTCGTGTCTTCGATCATCGAATCCGGTGCGCCTCCGGAAAACATGGGGGCGATCCGCGCGCGCCTGAACGAGATCGGACTGCCGCCCTACGATGCCCTGTCGCCGCCGCTGATGGATGCGATCTCGACCCATGTCGCCAAGACGCGGGGCGTGCTCAGGAACGCGTGACGGCGCCACGCACGCCGGAACAGGAGCATGCCTTCCTGTTCCGGCTAAGTCTGACCGAATGATTGGAGACGAAATGAAGCGACACCTCATTCTGCTGGCGGCAGTGCTCGCGCCGTTCGCAGTCCAGGCCCATGACTACCCCACCAGCGACCGGGTCGAGTACGTGCTCGAGTGCATGCAAAAACACGAGGGCAAGTACGAGTACCTCTACAAGTGCTCGTGCGTCATCGATCACATCGCCAAGCACATGACCTACGACGAGTACGTGGTCATGGCCACCGCCCTGCGCAACCAGACCCTGGCGGGGGAGCGCGGCGCGCTGTTTCGCGACCCCACGCCGGTCAAGGACATGGCCGGCAAGTACCGCACGCTCCAGGCGAGTGCCAACAAGGCCTGCCAGGTACCCCAGCGTTGAGACCGCTGTGCAGCCACGCATTGCGTCACGGATGGCACAGGTTCCGCGGCGACTGTCACGAATGTTGAACACGGTGTCACGCAGGGCCCGCTGTTGCGGGGCAGGACGGCGTAGCGGGCCGCAGTCGCTGCACTGGCACGCTAAGTGCTGTGCTCATTGGTGGGGCTACCCCGCCTGTTGCAATTGGAAGCCTGACCAGGTCGCACCGCTATAAAAACCAAAGGAGACTTAACCATGTCATTTTCCACGAGACTCATCCGCTGGTGGCCGTGCCTGGCGCTGGCTGCCTCTCCCGCCTTCGCCGCCAGCTCCGATGTCGAACAGCTGACCAAGGATCCGAAAAACTGGGCCATGCAGTCCGGTAATTTCGAGAACCACCGGTATAGCGAACTCAAGCAGATCACCGCCAAGAACGCCAAGAACCTGCAAGTGGCCTGGACGTTCTCGACCGGCGTGCTGCGTGGCCACGAAGGCGGCCCGCTGGTGATCGGCGACACGATGTACATCCATAGTCCGTTCCCGAACAAGGTCTTCGCCCTTTCCCTTGAAGACCAGAGCATCCGCTGGAAATACGAGCCCAAGCAGGATCCGACCGTGATTCCCGTGATGTGCTGCGACACGGTCAACCGCGGCGTCGCCTATGCCAACGGCAAGATCTTCCTGCAGCAGGCCGACACTACCCTGGTCGCGCTCGATGCCAAGACCGGCGCCGAACTATGGAAGATCAAGGTCGGCGATCCGAAGATCGGCGAAACCACGACCAATACCCCGCACGTCTTCAAGGACAAGGTGCTGACCGGCATCAGCGGCGGCGAATTCGGCGTACGCGGCCGGGTGACGGCGCACGACATGAACACCGGCAAAATCCTGTGGAAAGCCTTCAGCACTGGGCCCGACAACGAAATGATCGTCGACGGCGCCAAGACCATGACCTGGACTGACGGCAAAATGGCGCCGATCGGCCCCGATTCCTCGCTCAAGAGCTGGAAGGGCGACCAGTGGAAGCTGGGCGGCGGCACCACGTGGGGCTGGTACAGCTATGACCCGGCCACCAACCTGGTCTACTACGGCACCGGCAACCCGAGCACCTGGAATCCGCGCCAACGTCCGGGCGACAACAAGTGGTCGATGACCATCTTCGCGCGCGACCTCGACACCGGCATGGCGAAATGGGTCTACCAGATGACGCCGCACGACGAGTGGGACTATGACGGCGTCAACGAAATGATCCTGGCCGACATCAAGGTCAAGGGCCAGCCGCGCAAGGCGCTAGTGCACTTCGACCGCAATGGCTTCGCCTACACCCTCGACCGCGTGACCGGCGAACTGCTGGTGGCTGAGAAATTCGATCCGAAGGTCAACTGGGCAACCCACGTCGACATGAAGAGCGGCCGCCCGCAAGTCGTGGCGAAATACAGCACCGACAAGAACGGGCCCGACTTCAACTCGAAAGGCATCTGCCCGTCCGCGCTGGGCACCAAGGATCAGCAGCCAGCGACCTTCAACCGCAAGACCGGCCTGTTCTACGTGCCGACGAACCACGTCTGCATGGATTACGAGCCTTTCCAGATCGAATACACCGCGGGCCAGCCGTATGTCGGCTCGACCCTCTCTATGTATGCCGCGCCGAACAGCCACGGCGGCCTGGGTAACTTCATCGCCTGGGATGCCGGCACCGGCAAGATCGTCTGGTCGAAACCGGAAAAGTTCTCGGTCTGGAGCGGCGCGCTGTCGACCGCCGGCGACGTCGTGTTCTACGGCACCCTGGAAGGCCACGTCAAGGCCGTCGACCTGAACGGCAAGGAGCTCTGGAAGTTCAAGACGCCGTCCGGGATCATCGGCAATGTCCATACCTGGGAATACAAGGGCAAGCAGTATATCGGGGTCTTGTCGGGCATCGGGGGCTGGGCCGGCATCGGTCTTGCGGCCGGCCTGACCAAGGGTACCGAGGGCCTGGGCGCGGTGGGTGGCTACAAGGATCTGGCCAAGTACACCGAACTCGGTGGCGTGTTGACCGTGTTCGCGCTGCCTGACCGCTGATCCACGACCCATCATCGATGTTCTTACGTTAAATGAAGTGAATCGGGGACGGCTGCCGGTGGCGACAGCACCGGTGGCCGGCCCTCGCTTGCCAGGAATGGATATGAACAGACTCACGAAAAATGCAGTACTCGCCGTCGCATGCTGGACACTGGCGGCGATGCCCGGATTGCTGGCCACGCCTGCGGTGGCAGCGGACAACGCCCCGTACAAGGTCGCCGAAGGAAACAAGGTCGATGCGCAAACCCTCAGTGGCTGGAAAACCTGGCGCGCCATGGCCTGCGAGCGCTGCCACGGCGCGGCCCAGGAAGGCATGGTCGGCCCCTCGCTGGTGAACAGTCTGCGTGTGCTGAGCAAGGAGGAATTCAAGACGGCCGTTCTCAAAGGACGCATCGAGAAGGGCATGCCGAATTTTGATACCAGCAAGATGGTCAGCGAAAACATCGACAACCTGTACGCCTATCTGAAAGGGCGCTCGGACGGCGCCATCGAACCGGGTCGCCTGCAGGAGATCGGCAAATGAGGTGGCGCTCAGGGGGAAAGCCATGGCTGACAGGCGCGGCCTGCATGCTGGCCTGCGCGCTGGCGCCAGGCCTGGCCGGTGCGCAATCCACCTTCGAGCCCGGACAGGACAAGGTGTTGCGGGTCTGCCAGGATCCGAACAACCTGCCCCTGTCGAACCAGGCCCTGGGCGGTTTCGAGAACAAGATCGCTGCCCTGTTTGCGCAGCAGTTGGGCTGGAAGCTGGAGCACACCTGGTTCCCGCAGCGGATGGGGTTCATTCGCAATACCCTGCGCGCCAAGGAAGAACACGCCGAGCACTTCAAGTGCGACCTGGTAACCGGCGTTCCCAAAGGATTCGACATGGCCGCGACCACGCGGCCGTATTACCGTTCCAGCTATGCCATGGCCTATGTGAAAGGTAAAGGGCTGGATCGGGTGCGCAGCCTCGACGACCTGCTCGGGCTCGACCCTGCGCAACGCAGGAAGCTGCGCATCGGCGCTTTCGCCGGCTCGCCGGTCACCGAGTGGCTGCTGCAGAACAACCTGATGGAGCAGGTCTCCTGGTACCAGAGCCAGACCGGCGATGCCGAACAATATCCTGGCGAAATCGTCGAAAAGGATCTGGCCAGCGGCAAGCTCGATATCGCATTTGCCTGGGGGCCGATCGCCGGCTATTTTGCCCGCAATGCCCGTGGCGCGCCGATCGTCGCCATTCCACTGGTGTCGAAGCCCGGCATGAAATTCGACTTCGAGATCGCCATGGCCGTACGCCACAGCGACAAGGATTTCCGCCAGCGGATCGATCAGCTGATCGCCGCCAACGAAGCGAAGATCCATGCGATCCTCGAGCAATACGGCGTGCCCCAGCTCGCGCTGCAGGCGCCGGCGGCCGCGTCGGCAGCATCGGCAGCATCGGCGAAAACACCATGAACCGCATGCCTTCCCGCCTCCCTGCCGCGCGCGCGGCGCTCGGCGCGCGCGCCGTCTGCCTCGGCGTCGCCGTCCTGGCCGCGCTGCCGGCCGGCGCCTCCGCCCAGCCCGTGTCGGCGGCCGAAACCCTGCTGTTCGAGACGGATCACCTGGCGCTGATGAAAGTGCCGGCCACCCTGGTCTATGAATTCCGCAAGCAGAGCAATGTCGAGCCGGCCTTCACCGACAAGGTCGAGCTCGATGTCTCCCGCGACAAGGGACAGGTACATGCCGTGCTGCGCTTTCTCAGCGGCGAGCGCAGGCGCGCATTGCCCGAGGCGGACGACGCCCACGGCAACCCGGTGCTGCTCGGCTTCCTGGAGCATGACATCGCCGAGATGAAGCGCCTGACCGGCGGCTCGGTCACCTATTTCCGCAAACGCATCCGGATGGCGCTGGCGGACGGCGCCCAGGTGACGCCGCAGCGCATCACCTGGCAAGGCAAGACGATCGAGGCACAAGCGATCCGCATCCAGCCCTACCTGGACGACCCGCTGCATGCGCGCTTCGAAAAGTATGTGCGCAAGACCTATACCTTCGTGCTCAGCGACGGCGTGCCCGGCGGGATCTACCAGGTCAGCACCTCCCTGGCGAACGCCGGCCAGCCGGCGCCGGGAACGGTGGTGGCGCGCACGGCGGCGCCGGGCACGCCAGCTTCCGCGGCAGCGAAACCTGGCGCCGCTAAGCCCGGCGCGCCTGTACCCGGCATCGCACCTGGCACCGCGCCCGGCAACGCACCCGGCGCGGCGACGGCGGGCACCGCCACGTCCGGCGCGTCGGCATCCGGGAAAGCGGTGCCTGGCGCGGCCGTGTCCGCAGCGGCGCCCGACAAGGCGCAGCCCGGAGCGACGATCCCGGAAGCACGGCCCACCATCGACGAGACGCTCACCCTGGTCAAGGTCGCCGTTCCCCGGCGCTGAGACCGGTGGAAGCAGGCTGCCTGGACATGGAATCAGCCGGAGGACACGATGGCGCCCCTGAAAGTGTTTGCTTTCGACTATGTGATGGAGGGCGGTTCCATGACGCGTACCCTGCCGCGCTCGTTCACGCAGCAGGGCGCAATGCTGTTCGATGCCTTGCTGAGCGACCTCGCCGCCTTGCCGGACGTCGAAGTGTGCACGATGGCGACCCTGTGTGCGCCCGAGGCGGGGGGCGCGCCGGGGCGCTCCTTCAGTGAGCGGTTCGCCAACTGCGTGCAGGCGGCGGACGCGGTCTGGCCGCTGGCGCCGGAATCCGAAGGCTTACTGGAAGGCCTGTCGCGCGACATCCTGCGCGGCAAGCGCATCCTGCTGGGCAGCGCGCCGGGGGCGGTGCGGGTCGCCGCCAGCAAACTGAAGGTGGCGCGGGCGCTGGCCGAGGGCGGCGTGGCGACGGTGCCGACCTACCGGCCGCATGCGGCATTGCCCGACGGCGAGGGCGCTTGGGTGGTGAAACCCGAGGACGGAGCCGGCTGCCTCGACACGCGCCTGTTCAGCGACCGCGCCGCCGCGCTGGCCTGGATCCGCACCAGCGCGGCGCAAGGCTATGTCCTGCAGCCCTTTGTGGCCGGCAAGCTGGCCAGCCTGTCGCTGATCTGCTGCGACGGCAGCGCGCGCCTGCTGGCCGGCAACCACGAGCGGGTCGCCGTGCGCGACAACCGTTTTCATTTCCTCGGCAGTACCGTCAATGGCCTGCACGACGCGGACGGCGCGCTCGAGCGGCTGGCGCAGCAGGTGGCGGCGGCGCTGCCTACCTTATGGGGCTATGTCGGCGTGGATATCATCCTGGCCGAGCAGGGCGCGGTCGTGCTCGATGTCAATCCGCGCCTGACGGCTGCCTATGCCGGACTACACGCCTCGCTCGGCTGCAACCCGGCCGGCCTGGTGATCGACTTGTTGAAGGGGCCGGCCGCGATGCCGGCTCGACCCAGCCGGCGCCGTGCGGTCAGCATCGACGTGGCCAGCTTTTCTGCAGGCGCAGGTTCCTGAATTCGAATAGCCATAGCGCACAGTGCGTGCGCCATGGCGGCTCCATCCTACCTGATCACGACACCCCACGGCAGCTTGCCAACGGCGATGTCGCGCAGCTTGGTGCGGCTGGCGGTGTCGATGACGCTGACATTGTTCGAGCGGCCATTGGCGACATACAGTTTTTTACCGTCCGGCGTGAGCGCCATGTTCCAGGGGCGCTGGCCCACCGGCACGGTTCCCACGACCTGGTTGCTGGCCGTGTCGATGATCGACACGTTCGCATCGCCGCCGTTCGATACATAGACGAATTTGCCGTTCGGGTGGACGGCGATCCCGTTGGCGCGCAGGCCGGCCTTGATGCGGGCGACGATGGAAAAATTGGCGGTGTCGATCACGAAGACTTCGTTGGCGTTCTCGGTGGCGACATAGGCGCGGCTACTGTCCGGCAAAAAGCCGATCCCGCGCGGACGGGCGCCGACGGCGACTTGCGCCACCTGCTTGCGGCTAGTGAAATCGAGGATGTCGACGGCATCGCCTTCCTCGGCGCTGACGAACACCAGGCGCCCGTTCGGACTGAACACGGCGTGTTCCGGATTCTTGCCGCGCACGGGAATCGAAAACGCCAGCGCGCCGGTCTTCGTGTCCAGCACGGCGATTTCGTTCTTGCCTTCGAGCGCCGCGATCACCCAGCGTCCATCGGGCGAGATCGAGACCCCTTCGGGCGACTCGCCCAGCGCCACCGTCGCGCCCAGCTTGCGCGCACCCGGCTCGACCAATTGAAGGCGGTTGTTCGGCTGGTCGCTGACATACAGCCAGCGCCCATCGCTGCCCACGGCCAGGCCGCGTGGTTTGGAACCGCCGGGCAGCTCGGCCACCACCTGGTCGAGGGCGGTGTCGATAACGGAAATCGTGCCCGATCCTTCGTTCGGAACATAGGCCAAGGGAGCGGCAAGCAGGGGCAAAGGCAGTGCCGCGGCCATGGTCAGGGAGGCGACGGCGGCAAGGGTGCCGGCAAGGCGGCGGATGGACGGGATGCTCATTGGTTCTCCACAGGCTGGTTGGCGGGTAGTCGGCTGGCCTGCGCGCTGCGCCGCGGCCACATGCGTAGCAGCAGGCCGTCGTGGTCGATCAGTATGTGCTTGGCCACCGCGAGCACGTGCACCGCGACGAGCAGCGCCAGCAGCAGCGCAGCCAGGTGGTGGGCGCCGTTGAAGAAGGTGTACAGGGCCTTGTCGTCCGGGCCCCAGGGCAGCCAGTGCACGGCATTGAAAAACTTGATGCCGTGCCTGCTGAAATTGGACGCGAGATAACCCGACAGCGGCAGCGCCAGCATGCACGCGTACAGGGCGATATGGCTGAACCTGGCGGCATGCCGCTGCCAGCGCGGCATCGTCTCCGGCAAGGGCGGCGGCTTGTGCGTCAGGCGCCAGCCCAGGCGCAGCAGGATCAGCAGGCCGATCAGGATGCCGCTGCTTTTATGCAGGTTCACGTAATAGCCGCGTGCGGGCGTGCCTCGTGGGATGTCCTCGAGCATCAGGCCGAAGGCGAACTGGCCGAGCAGCAGCAGCGCGATCAGCCAGTGCAGGGCGATCGCGGTGCCGGTGTAGCGCAGGGACAGGGAAGCGGCCATGGATCAGTGGAACAGCGATTTGTCGGGGTGCTCGATATTCAGGCGCTGCAGTTTGCGGTACAGCGTATTGCGGCTGATGTTCAGATCGCGCGCGACGCCGCTCAGGTTCCACTGGTGCCGTTTCAGTTCCTGCAGCAGCACTTCGCGCTCGGCGCACTCGAAGGCATTCAGGCCGGCAGCGGGCCGGGCGCCAGCGGGGATGGCGGCGGAAGCAGCGGCGGCGACAGGCGCAGCCGCGGAGGGCGGCGCCATTGCCGGCTCGGCGGCCGGCGCCTGCGCGGCGCTGTCCACATCGGCCAGGTTGCGCCGGTATTCGGGCGGCAGGTCGTGCACGGTCAGGCGATCCGATTCGCGCAGCGCGATCATGGTGCGCAGCAGGTGGCGCAGCTGGCGCAGGTTGCCGGGCCAGCGTTGTCGTTCGAGCAGGGCCAGCAGGCTGTCGTCGAGCTCGACCGGGCAGCCTGCATCGCTCTCCTCGAGCGCCAGCTGGCGGATCAGCGCCGTGCGGTCGTGGCGTTCGCGCAGCGGCGGCAGGGTAAAGGTGACGCCTTGCAGCCGGTAATACAAATCCTCGCGGAACTCGCCGCTCTCGATCTTTTTCTCGAGATCGCAATGGGTGGCGCTGATCAGGCGGATGTCGAGCTTGACGGGCGCCTCGCCGCCGAGCGGGATCACTTCGCGCTCTTCCAGCACGCGCAGCAGCCGTGCCTGGAGCGCGACCGGCATGTCGCCGATCTCGTCGAGGAACAGGGTGCCGCCATTGGCCTGCAACAGCTTGCCGCGCTGCCCCTCCTTGCTCGCCCCGGTGAACGCACCCGCGCGGTAGCCGAACAGTTCGCTTTCCACAAGGGACTCGGGAATCGAGGCGCAATTGATGGCGACGAAGGGGCGGGCGGCGCGGCTGCCCGACAGGTGCATCGCGCGCGCGAAACGCTCCTTGCCGCTGCCGGTTTCGCCCAGCAGCACGATGGCGACGTTGCGCTCCATGACCCGCTTGGCGGTCTCGATGTTCGCGCGCATGGTCGGGTCGCCCAGGTGCAGCGCATCGAGGGCGCTGGCCGGCGGCGTCAGCGCGCTGTCCGCGCGCGTGGAACGGCGCGCGCCGATCGTCGCCACCGGCTGGTAGACGACGGCGAAAAAGCGCGCATTGGTGCGTACCTCGAAAATCGGCACCGGGTGGTAGGCGCGCCGCACGCTGCTGTCGACCAGGCCGGAAAAGGTGAGATTGAACAGCTCGCAGACATCGCGCCCGACGATCTCGCCCGGATGCGTGTAGCCGAGCAGGGACAGCGCCGCGCGGCTGGCGGCCAGCACCGTCCCGGTGACGGACAGCGCGATCGCGCCTTCGCTCAGGGTACCGACGAACTCGGGCCGGTTATGGAAGCGCAGGATGAAATCGTGGCGGAACTGGTGCAGGAAAACCCGGTTCTCGATCATCTGCACCGACATGCTGACCAGGGCCAGCGTGTGCTGCTGGGCCAGACGCGATTCGCCGGAAGCGTCGAGCACGCCGACCAGTTCGCCCTCGTGGTCGAAGATCGGCGCGGCCGCGCAGGACAGGCCGATATTGCGCGACAGGTAGTGTTCGTCCTGGTGCACGGTCAGCGGGCGCCGTTCGACCAGGCAGGTGCCCATCCCGTTGGTACCCTGCACGCGCTCGCTCCAGACCGCGCCCTGCATCAGCCCGGTCTTGGAGGCCGCGTGGGTGAACGCGGGGTCGCCGAAGTAATTGAGCAGCACGCCTTCGCGGTCGGTCAGCATGATCGCATAGCCGGAACCGGCTAGCTGCTGATACAGATTCGCCATCTCGACCTTGGCGACAGCCTGCACGTCGGCCAGGCGTTCCTGGCGCTCCTGCAGTTCGACGGGGGCGACGACCTCAGGCTCGGCGCAGCTGTCGGGGTTGAGCTGGTATTCGTTGAGACACCGGATCCATGAGCGGGTGATCCGGTTGCCGGATCCGATGCGGTCGGCTCCCATGCGGTCGTGGACGACCGAATGGACGCGCTTGACGTGTTCCACGGCAAACTTCGACATGCTGTCTCCTGTGTCCGCAACGAGCGCCCGCGCATGCACCGGCAACTGCCGCTTCATGGACTGTTTTGTGAGTTTGACACCCATCTATTGTGGAGAATACACCGATCAACCGTCGGATTGTCGGCCATTTTCAACTATTTTTGAATACGCGCCGGTCTCTTATGCAGCCCACATGGCGAACTACAGACCGGCATCATCCACCATGCAATCGCGGGGAACATGAGGCCGAAATAATGGTCGTGAGCGGGTGGCCTGACATGGCTGCGCATGCACGGATGCAGCGGTCGTGCTGGGGTGGCGCCGGAATCTGGTGCACAATCGATCCTATGATGTTGCCAATCCAATAAAACAGGACAAGCATGAACGAACAGGTTGCACGGCGGGTCGTGCTGGTACGCGCGATCGAAAGCGCCGACACCGGCCATCAGGTGCTCAGCGAAGACGATCGCAAATACGCCAGCCGCAGCGCGCGCGAGCTGGCCGCCTGGCAGGCGGCCGACAGCAAGGCCGCGGTTACCCAGGAACATTTTCTCGAGCAGCGCTCGGAGCAGATTCTGAAACGCCTGGCCGAGCGCACGCCGGCCTTCGCCGGCTTCCAGCGCCGCGGCCTGGGACTATCCGGCTTCTGGGCCGCGCTGCCTCTGCTGGCGCTAGTCGCCGGCGCGCTGCTCGACCGCATCGCCGACCCGCACCGGGTCGACCTGCTGTCGGCCCCGCTGCTGTTCATCATCGGCTGGAACCTGCTGGTCTACCTGGTGCTGCTGGTCTGGGCGCTGGTGCCGGGCGGCAGGCGTGGCTGGGCGGGGCAGGGACTGCTGCGCCGCCTGAGCGTGGGCAGGGCCGCTGTGCCGCGCAAGCTGCCGGGGGCGCTGGCCACCGGGCTCGCCAATTTCATGGCCGAATGGTCGGTGCTGAGCGAGCCGCTGACGCGCGCGCGCCTGTCGCGCACCGTACACCTGGCGGCGGCCGCATTCGCGCTGGGCGCCGTATTGTCGCTGTACGCGCGCGGCATGCTGACCCAGTACGTGGCCGGCTGGGAAAGCACCTTCCTCGACGCGACCCAGGTGCACACCCTGTTGTCCTGGTTGTTCGCCCCGGTGCTGTTGCTGATCCCCCAGTTGCAGGGGTTTTCGCTGGCCGACATCGAAGCCTTGCGTTTCAGCGCGGGCGCCCCCGCCGCGGCCGCCTCCACCGCCGGCGGCGAGCGCTGGGTGCACTTGTATGGCGCCACCATCCTGCTGCTGGTCGTGCTGCCGCGCCTGGTGTTGGCAGGCTTCGACGGCTGGCGCGCGCGCCGGATGGCGCGGCGCTTCCCGCTCGAGCTCGAACATCCGTACTTCCGCCGCCTGGCCGACAGCATCGGCGCCGGTACGCCCGCCGTGCTGCGCGTGCTGCCCTACAGTTTTACGCTCGACGAGGCGCGCGACCGCGGCCTGTGGACGGTGGCCGCGATGGCCCTCGGCGCCCAGGCGCGCGTGCTGCTGCGCCCTACGGTGCCGTATGGCGAAGAGCCGAAGGAGGCGTTGCGCGATACGCCCGCCGACGAGGCCGGCGTTACCGTCACCGCCGCCCTGTTCAGCCTGGCGGCCACGCCGGAAAAGGAAAACCACGGCGCCTTCCTCGATTACCTTGTCAAACACAGCCGGCGCGGCGTCGCCGTCCTGCTCGACGAATCGAGCCTGACCGAACGCGGCGCCGGCCAGGCCGGGCTGGACGCGCGCGTGAACGAGCGCATCGCCCTGTGGCGCCAGTTCTGCAGTTTTCATGGTACCGCCGCCACCGTGGTCAACCTGGTCGATCCGAACAAGCACCCGATCGAACTGGGTGCGGGCCTGGCCCTGCCGGAGCTGCGATGAACGCCGACATGGGAAAACCCGCAGTCAAAATCCAGTTCGCGCTGGTGTCGCACACGAATAACGGTAAGACCACGCTGGCGCGCACCCTGGTCGGCGCCGACGTGGGAGAAGTGCGCGACGCCGCCCACGTGACCACCTTCGCCGAAGCGCACCCGCTGCAGACGACGGCCGCCGGCGACACTCTGCTGCTGTGGGACACGCCCGGCTTCGGTGACTCGGTGCGTCTGTTAAAACGGCTGGCGCTGGCCGGAAATCCGATCGGCTGGTTCTTGCGTGAAGTGTTCGACCGCTACCGCGACCGCCCGTTCTGGCTCAGTCAGCAGGCTTTGCGCGCGGCCAAGGAAGAGGCCGATGTCGTCCTCTACCTCGTCAATTCGTCGGAACTTCCAGGTGACGCCGGCTATCTACCAGCTGAGATGAACATCCTCGAATGGCTGGGCAAGCCGGTGGTGGTCTTGCTCAACCAGATGGGGCCGCCACGTCCGGGCGCGGCCGAGGGCTTGGAACAACAGGAATGGAAAAAGCACCTGGCGCGTTTCGGCGTGGTGCGCGAGGTGCTGGCGCTCGATGCCTTTGCCCGTTGCTGGGTGCATGAGCACGTGTTCTACGAGGCGGTGGCGCCGCTGGTCGCGCCGGAAAAACAGGAGGGTTATGCCCGGCTGCGCGCGGCCTGGGAAGAAAACAACCGCCAGCGCTATGCCAGCGCCTTGCGCATCTGTGCAGAACAGGTAGCGGCGGCCGCGCGCGACAGCCAGCCGGTGCTCGAGGCCGGCGGCGGCTTCCTGCGTTCGGCCTTGAAGGCGGTTGGTCTCAACAAGGATCAGCAAGGGCGGCAGGAAGCGGCGATGGCAGCGCTGGTCGAGCGGCTGAACGGAGAAATCAACAAGGCGACCATGCGCATGCTGGTGCTGCACAAGGTCGATCCGGGCGAAGCGAGGGTCATCAACACCCGCGTCCGCGAGAATTTCGCCGTGCGCGCGCCGATCGACAAGGCGCAAGCGGGCTTGCTGGGCGCGGTGGTCTCGGGCGCGGCCACGGGCCTGTCGGCCGACCTGATGGCGGGTGGCCTGACGCTCGGCGGCGGCGCGCTGCTGGGGGCACTGGTCGGCGGCCTGACGGCGGCCGGCGCCGCCTGGGGTTTTAATCAGCGCAACGATGCCGACAAACCGGGCGTGCAGTTCGCCGATGCCTTCCTGCAGACCCTGCTGGTGGGCGCCGTGCTGCGCTATCTGGCAGTGGCCCATTTCGGACGCGGGCGCGGCAACTATGTCGAGAGCGAAGCGCCGGCCTTCTGGCAGGCCGAGGTCGAGGCGGCGTTGGGCGCGCAGGACGGCGAGCTGGCCACGCTCTGGCAGGACGTGCGCAGTGCCCCCGACCTGGGCGCCGCCAGCGCGCGCGTGCTGGCGCTGATCGCACCGGCGACCGATGCCACGCTGGCGCGCCTGTATCCGGGCGCGGCCGCGGCACTGCCGGGGAAGGAGCAGACCGCCGCCGTGTGACACCTGCTCCGTTTCTGAGACAGGTGTTGCCGCCGTGTGCGTTGCCTGATCATGGCATGCCCCTTGCTCTTGCTGGTCTTTATGGATGTTTGACCATTAGCTGGGGACAAGTGCATGACGTGGAGCGTGAGCTGGAAGGGAAGGCGGGGAGGCGTGGCGCCGGCGCGCGCGCTCGCGCTGGCGGCGATGCTGGCCCTGGTGACGACGGGCCGGGCGGCAGCAGAACCCGAACTGCCCGCGACACCGGACGGCCAGGTGGCGCGGGTCGAGGTGGTCGGGGTGGTGCCCTTCGCCGGCGGCGGCAGCGAAGCGCGCCTGCTGCCCTATGCCATCCAGACGCTCGACCGCGAAGCGCTGCAGAACGGGCAGGGCGGCAATCTGGTAGCGGCCATGGCGCGCCGCCTGCATGGCGTGAACGTGAACGAGATCGTCGGCAGTCCCTTCCAGACCGACCTCAGCTACCGCGGTTTTCGCGCTTCTCCCCTGCTCGGCACCGGCCAGGGGCTGTCGGTCTATCTCGACGGGGTGCGCGTCAACGAGCCCTTCGGCGACGTCGTCAACTGGGACATGCTGCCGGAAGCGGCGCTCGCGCGCCTCTGGCTGGTGCCCGGCTCGAATCCTTTATATGGCCTGAACACCCTGGGCGGCGCGATCGCGCTCGAGACCCGCTCGGGCCTGGCCGACCCCGGCGCCGAGGCCACGCTCTCGGTCAGCCAACACGGGCGGCGCCGCGCCGACCTGGCCTATGGGGTGCGCGGTGACGACGGCTGGCACGGCTTCGCCGCCGCCACGCTGTTCGACGAGGATGGCTGGCGCGACCACTCCGCCGGCCGCCTCGGGAACCTGTTCGTCAAGCTGGGCCGGCGGGGCGCCGACACCGACTGGCAGGCGACGTTCCTGGGCGGGCGCAGCCGCATGCTCGGCAACGGCCTGGTGCCGAGCTACCGCGACGAGGCCGGCGAGCGCGTGCCCAGCCTGTACGAAAATGACCGGCGCGCCGTGTACACCTTTCCCGACCAGACGCGCAACCGGCTGCTGCAGGGCGCCTTGCGCCTCACGCACCGGCTGGCGCAGCACAGCGAGCTGACCGCCTCCGCCTATGCCCGCAACAGCCGGCGCGACACCGTCGGTGGCGATGTCGGCGACGCGTACGGCGATTACGTCGAGGATTGCGCCGACGGTTTCCTGCCCGATGGCAGTCCGCTTGAAGACGATTGCGCCTTGACGCGCGACGACGGGGCCGATCTGCATCCGGCCAGCCTGAACACCACCAGCACGCGCCAGCGCGGGCAGGGCGCCAGCATCAACCTGGAACATACGGCGGGCGGCAAGCAGTTCAACCTGGGCGCGACCTGGGATCGCAGCCGCGTCCACTTCGCCCAGTTCGAGCACGAGGCCTTTTTTACGGCGGCGCGCGGCGTCGCGGCCGCCCCCGGGGAGGAACGCGAGCCGACGTCCTCGGTGACGGGCACGGCGCGCGCAGTCGGCCTGTATGGCGCGGCGACGCTGGCGCTGGCGCCCGCCACCCACGTAACGGGATCGCTGCGCTATAACCACGCGCGCGTCGGCAATACGCTGACCACCGAAGACGGCGTCCTGCCTGCGGAAGCGTTCACGTATCGACGCCTGAACCCCGCCCTCGGGTTCACCCATGCGCGCGGGGCACTGACCTGGTTCGCCAATATCGCGCAGAGCAACCGGGTGCCGACCGTGATCGAACTCGGCTGCGCCGATCCGGAGCAGCCCTGCCGGCTGCCGGTCGGGCTGCAGTCCGATCCCTACCTGAAGCAGGTCGTCTCGCGCACCGTCGAGACAGGCGTTCGAAGCGGGCGCGGCGGCTCCGGTTTCAGCGCAACGGTCTACCGCACGGTGAACCGCGACGACATCCTGTTCGGCCGCGCCGGCGTTTCGCGCGCCGGCTATTTTTCGAATTTCGCACGCACCCGCCACCAGGGGGCGGATCTCGGCGCGCATGGGCAGCGGGGCGCCTGGCGCGCGCATGCCGACTACAGCTATTTGCGCGCGACCTACGATGCCGACGGTACTTTGTTCACCGGCGCGCGCACGGTGACGGTAGGGCCGGGGACGCCGATCGCGGGCTTGCCGCGCCATACGCTCAAGCTGGGCCTCGATTGGGAAGCGCGCCCGGGCCTGGTGCTGGGCGCGGACATGCAGGCGGTCTCGCATGCGGCCGTGCAAGGCAACGAGGACGGGTTGATTGCCGATGCCGAGGACGGGGAGGAGGCCCGCCGCGCCGACTGGAGCGTGCGCGGCCATGCCGTGGTCAACCTGCATGCCAGCTGGCGTCCCGCGCCGGGCTGGGAGCTGTTCGCGCGAGTCAATAACCTGTTCGACCGGCGCTACGAGAGTTTCGGGGCGATCGCGGTGGACATGTTCCCGGAGGGGCGCCTGCTGCAGCCGCATGCGGGGCCGGTGGAACCGGCGCATGCGCGTTTCGTGGCGCCGGGCGCGCCGCGCACCTGGAATGCGGGGCTGCGCTACCGGTTTTAAAACCGCGACGTGGTTGCTGGTGATCGTTAACGCGTGGACGGCAGAGCCGTCCACCCTACGGCTGACGATGTAGGGTGGACGGATTCTCCGTCCACGCGTTCAATCAGCGACTTAGAACTGATACTGCCCACTCACCCCCAGCACCCAGTTCCGCCCCGGCGCTCCTTCATAAAAACGCCGGTTCGCATCCCCCACGATCACCGAGCCCACGTACTGCTTGTCGAGCACGTTATTCAAGCGCACGAACTGCTTGAACTTCCAGCCGCTCCACTCCTGGCTGGCCTGCGCGCGCAGATTGAAGATCGCATAGCCCGGCGCGGCCTGCGCGGTATTCGTGTCTTCCGCGAAGACGCGCCCGTTGGCGATGGTCTCGATGGCCGCGCCATAGCGGCCGGCTGCTTCCTTCCAGCCCAGTTCGCCATACACGCTGGTCTTCGGCACACCCGGCAGGCGGCTGCCGCGCGGCACGGCGCCGAAGCCCTCGTCGTAGATCGCGCGCAGCGCCGACAGCGCCAGTTTCGCGTTCCATCCGGCGCCGAGATCCGCGTCCAGCGACAGCTCTCCGCCCTGGCGCAGCGTGGCGCTGGCGTTGCGGTAGCTGGTGCGTCCGCCGCTGGAAACGTCGACCACGAGTTCGTCCTGCGTTTTCACCTGGAACAGCGCCGCATTGACCCGCATGTTGTTGCCGACGAACGCCTTCACACCCGCTTCCAGGTGGGTGCTGGTGGCCGGCTGCAGATTGAAATTGAACCCGGCGCCGCTTCCCGAATAAAACACTTCGTTCAGCGTCGGCGTTTCGAAGCCGCGCGCCGCGCTGGCGTACACGTTCAGCGTCGGCGAGACTTTATAGAGCAGGCCGACCAGGGGCGTCGTGTGGCTGTAACGCACGTCGCCGCTGTCGTTGCCGTTCGAAAGGTAGCGGTCGGCGACGTCGAAGGTGACGCGGCTGTGGCGCAGGCCGCCGGTCACGACCCATTCTCCACGCTCCCATTCCATCTGCACATACGGATCGGTGTTCCTGACCTTGTCTTCCTCGTCGCGGCGCAGGTTGCCGCGCACGCCGAATACATTGCCGACGAAATTCTCGAAGCCCTGACGACTGTCCGTCGAACGGCCGGTGTCGATGCCGACGGTAGTGCGCAGGGTGCCGCCGGCCAGTTCGCGCACGTCACGCCAGTTGACGTCCAGGCCAAGGAAATCGCGGTCGAAGTCGACCACGCCGCCCGAGTGGGTGGGCGGGGCCTGGAAGCCGCGCGAGAACGACTGGTACTGCACCACGCGCCGGTTGCCGCCATAGGCCGTCACCTGCAGCCGGTTGGCGCCGAAGCGGTTTTCCCAGGTCAGCCCGGCCTGCTTGTGGTCGATGCTCTTGCGCGTGTTGTAGCGGTCGGCCAGGGTGCGCTGCGGGAACTGGGTGTCGGTGGTGTCGATCTCGCCGGCGCGCGGGTCGCGCTGGTAAGTCGCCCAGGTCACGCCGAGCGGATCCTCCGTATCGTCCTGGCGCAGGCCGCTGGCGGTCAGCACCAGGCGGCTGGTCGGCGAGGTCGCCATCGTCAGCTTGGCATAGGCCTGGTCGCGCCTGGCGGCGCCGTGGTCGCGGAACCCATCGGTGTCGAAGCGCGAGGCATCGATCAGGTAGCCGATGCCGTTCGCCTCGCCCTGGGCGTTGAGGTCGAGCTTGCGCATGCCGTAGCTGCCGGCCGAGACGCTGGTCTCGATCGACGGCGGCCCTTTCGGATCGCGTGTGAATAATTGCACGACGCCGCCCGAGTGATTGCCGTACAGCGCCGAGAATGGGCCGCGCAGCACTTCGATGCGCTCGGCCATGTCGAGGTTGAAGGTGGCGGCCTGGCCTTGCCCATCGGGCATGGTGGCCGGGATGCCGTCGGCGATCAGGCGCACGCCGCGCACGCCAAAGGCGGAACGGGCGCCGAAGCCGCGCGAGGAGATCTGCAGATCCTGCGCATAGTTCTGGCGGTCGCGCGCAACCAGGCCAGGCACCGCGGCCAGCGCTTCGGATGCGTTCACGCGCGGCTGGGTGTCGCGGATGGCGGCCGCGTCGATCACGTCGATGGCGGCCGGCAGGTCGAAGCTGGCGTGCTCGGAGCGGCTGCCCGTGACGACGACCACGTTCATCGGGCCTTGCGGCACATCGGCGGACTCGGGGGCTGCCTTGTCGGCGGCCAGCGTCGCCAGCGGCCAGCAGGCGCACAAGGCGGCGATTGCGTTCAGGCGAAATGCGGTTTGCGTCATTGGTTCTCCATGGTGGTGATAGCGCCGTGCTAATTCGACAAGCAATATACCTGCCATCCCCGAAACGTGTGCGCGCACGGCTGGCATGGCGCTTGCACTGACTCCGCCATCACGCATCGAAAAACATCAGCTGAGGCTGTACCCGGCTGTATCGACACACGCGCGCATCGAACTGTTCCGATTTTGAGCAGGTGTACCAGAAACGGTCAGCACAACACGACGCTGCCCTATGACGCAGGCCTGGCACGGCATTTGCGACGCCCCTCGCGTGCTTCGACACACCCGTTGCCGCCGATGGCCCGGCCTTGGCCCGCAACTGGCCCATAACCATGCATAAAGAGGATGACATGAATCTCGCGGACATCAGCAAGCTCGGCGTCGCCAATCCATTCAAGCAACGCTACGACAACTACATCGGCGGCCGCTTCGTGGCACCCAGCAAGGGCGAGTACTTCCCCAACGTGACTCCGATTACCGGCCAGCCCTTCTGCGAGGTGGCCCGCTCGACCGCCGAGGATATCGAGCTGGCGCTGGACGCCGCCCATGCCGCGAAAGATGCCTGGGGCAAGACCTCGCCCGCCGAGCGCGCCAACATCCTCAACAAGATCGCCGACCGGATGGAGCAGAACCTGGCCATGCTCGCCACCGCCGAAACCATCGACAACGGCAAGCCGATTCGCGAGACGACGGCGGCCGACATGCCGCTGGCGATCGACCATTTCCGCTACTTCGCCGGCGCCATCCGCGCGCAGGAAGGCTCGATCGCCCAGATCGACCACGAAACCTATGCCTACCACTTCCACGAGCCGCTCGGTGTGGTCGGCCAGATCATTCCCTGGAACTTCCCGATACTGATGGCCGTGTGGAAGCTGGCGCCGGCCCTGGCGGCCGGCAACTGCGTGGTCTTGAAACCGGCCGAGCAGACCCCGGCCTCGATCATGGTGCTGATGGAACTGATCGGCGACCTGCTGCCGCCGGGCGTGGTCAACGTCGTCAACGGTTTTGGATTGGAAGCGGGCAAGCCGCTGGCCTCGAATAAACGCATCGCCAAGATCGCCTTCACGGGCGAGACCGGCACCGGGCGCCTGATCATGCAGTACGCCGCCCAGAACCTGATTCCCGTCACGCTCGAACTCGGCGGCAAGTCGCCAAACATCTTCTTCGAGGACGTGATGGCGCAGGACGACGAATTCTTCGACAAGTGCTTGGAAGGTTTTGCGATGTTCGCCTTGAACCAGGGCGAAGTCTGTACCTGCCCCTCGCGCGTGCTGGTGCAGGAATCGATTTACGAGCGCTTCATGGCGCGCGCGCTGGCACGGGTGGCGGCGATCAAGCAGGGCAATCCGCTCGATTCGGCCACCATGCTCGGCGCCCAGGCCTCGCAGGAACAGCTCGAAAAAATTCTGTCCTACCTCGACATCGGCCGCCAGGAAGGAGCCGAGGTGCTGGCCGGCGGCGAACGCAACATGCAGGCCGGGGAGCTGGCCGGCGGCTACTACGTGCGTCCAACCGTGTTCAGGGGCGACAACAAGATGCGCATTTTCCAGGAAGAGATCTTCGGGCCGGTGGTCTCGGTCACGACCTTCAAGGACGAAGCGGATGCGCTGCGGATTGCCAACGACACCTTGTACGGGCTGGGCGCCGGGCTGTGGACGCGCGACACCTCGCGTGCCTTCCGCATGGGCCGAGCGATCCAGGCCGGCCGCGTCTGGACGAACTGCTATCACCTGTACCCGGCCCACGCCGCGTTCGGCGGCTATAAACAGTCAGGCATCGGCCGCGAGAACCATAAGATGATGCTCGACCACTACCAGCAGACCAAGAACCTGCTGGTCAGCTATAGCCCAAAAGCGCTTGGCTTCTTTTAATGCGTGACACGCCGTGCCCGGGTAGCCTGCCGGCGACCTGGGTACGGCGCGAGTGGCGATGTTTTCGGAGTCAATTCACTACACTTTCGGAGTCCCGCATGGCGACCTCGCTCGAACGCGTGACCGCAACCCCCGCCGCCCTCGAGTTTCTCGAGGAACTGCGGCAGCGCCATGGCCTGCTGATGTTCTTCCAGTCCGGCGGCTGCTGCGATGGCAGCGCGCCGATGTGCTATCCGGCAGGCGAGTTCAACCTCAGCGACACCGACGTCCACCTCGGCGACCTGGACGGCACGCCCTTTTATATGGGAAGCGAACAGTTCGCTTATTGGGAGCATACCCAGCTGATCATCGACGTCGTCGCCGGCAACGGCGGCATGTTCTCGCTCGATAACGGCACCGGGCGCCGCTTCCTGACGCGCTCGCGCCTGTTCACCGATGAGGAATGCGCACGACTCAAGGCTGAGCCAGTAGGGCCTTAGCGCCGCGTTCGCCGCTACGCGAACAGCACAGCTGACATATTGAACTGATCAGTTTTTGCACAAAAGGAGAGAATAAACCGCCGCCAAAGCCCGGAAACTGCTGGGCACAGGACTTGCCACCGCTGTCGGGTGCATCACGTGATGCACACCACATAACCGAGCAAGGAGACGGCGATGAACAAGCGGGTTTTGACACCTTATGCAACAAGCGTACTCGGTGCGCTGGCCGCATGCATGCAGCCGGCGCTGGCGGTCGACATCAAGGCCGGTGACTGGACGGTCAACGTAGGCGGCAACGTCAACGCTTATTACACCTTCGTCGATTGCTCGGGCGGCCAGGTCGGCGGCCTGGCGCTGGGCGGCGAAGCGCTGGGCTGCGGCGGGCGCGACAGCCGCACGACGGTCGGCAACGGTCTGCTCCCGAGCGGACTGGTCACGTCCGCCTCGTCGCAGCTGGGTGGCTACGACGTCAAGGCACTGATCGGTATCTACGCCCACACCGCCACCGACAGCGCGATCTCCCCCAACAACGGGGTGGACGTGCGCCAGGCCTATTTTACTTTCGGAAATGCCGGGCTTGGCACCATCAAGCTGGGCCGCGACTACGGCATCTTCGGCGCGAATGCCATCCTCAACGACATGACCCTGATAGGCGTCGGCGCGCCCGTGCAGGCCACCCAACGCGGCCGTGTCGCCCTCGGTCACATCGGCGCCGGCTATGCCTATCTCAACCATTACGGCCAGATCGCCTACGCCACGCCGAAGATGGCCTCGGGCTTCAGCGTCGACCTCGGCCTCATGAGTCCGGTGGACGACACCCCGGTCGTCGCGCCGTCCGCCTATACCTCCGCGTCGACACCGCAGTTCCAGGCGCAGCTGACGTTCACCCAGGGCGAGGTCAAGGCCTGGCTCGGCGCCAAAGCGCAGCGCTTCGATCCGCTGGCGGCCGGCACGCCGGATCTGACCATGCGTGCCATCGAAGCAGGGGCCTTGTACCAGTCCGGGACGATCGGTCTGCTGGTCAATGTCCAGCGCGGCACAGGACTCGGCATCCTGTCCGACGCCGACCAGGGCCGGGTGCGCAGCACCCATGTGTTCGCCCAGGGCACCTATAAGGTGTCGGACAAGCTGAAGGTAGGCGTCAGCTACGGCCACAGCGAGAACAGTGACAACGCTGTTGGTACCGGCGGGCTGGAGTCGAATGCGAACGTCACCGTCGGCGCCTATTACTCGCTCAACAGCGCAATCACTTTGGTGGCCGAGGGCGGGCACACGCGCTCGAAGGGTTTCGTCGGCGGGCGCGACAAGATGAACGGCATCGCACTGGGCGGCATCATTTTCTTCTAAGAAGAGGGCTGGAAACACGGTTTGGGGAGGGGCACAAAAAAGGACTTGCAGGTGGCGGAGATGGTTCGCTATAATTCGCCTCCTGTTGAAAACGGCAACGAAATCAAGTAGTTGACGATACAACAGGATGCCGCGAAACACTGCGGTGTAGCAAAAAAGAGCTTGACGAAGATCGCGAAACACTGCATAATCTCATCTCTCTGCTGCTGACAAACAAAACGATTTGTCGCCAAGTAGCAAGCACTACGGAACAAGTTCTTTAACAATTAACAGTCGATAAGTGTGGGCGTTTGATGAAGGTGCCAGTGACTTCGGTCACTGATTACTTAAATTATCAAATGTTCGCACAAAAGAAATACGTTGTCTCAGCAATGGGATGACNAAGTTCTTTAACAATTAACAGTCGATAAGTGTGGGCGTTTGATGAAGGTGCCAGTGACTTCGGTCACTGATTACTTAAATTATCAAATGTTCGCACAAAAGAAATACGTTGTCTCAGCAATGAGATGACGGTCAGTATTTTGAGTGAGCGACTCCTGAGAAATCAGGATGGCAGCAATGCCAACAAACAGAGATTGAACTGAAGAGTTTGATCCTGGCTCAGATTGAACGCTGGCG
>NZ_LMOJ01000008.1 GCF_001424165.1 Massilia sp. Leaf139 | reverse complement strand
GCGCAAACTGGCACATCTTTGCTTCGGTGTCGTCTACACCGGCAAGCCTTACGATCCAACATTTGCGATGTGAGGCTTGACGGGCAAGACGGTATCTACGTCTATGAAAAAACCGTGCCGCGGCACGGTTTTTTTACGCCTGCGAACATCGCGGCGATCAGTACGTTTCGATATTCACCGCCACCAGTTCCACCCCGACCGCGGCCTCATGCGTGCCGTGGTGTCCCTTCGCCGCCGCAGCCCCGGGCATCGGCGCCACCCGCAGGCGCAGCGGGGCGTCGCCGCGCCGGGCATTGCCGGCCGCGCTCAGCTTGTCGCCCAGCGGCACCGCGAAGGTCAGCGGGCCGCTATGGCTGTGCTTGCCGAACATGACGATGGTGCCCAGGAAGAACGGGCTGGTGGCATCGACCGTGCTCAGATCCTCCGGCCCGTCCAGCACCACCATGAAGGGGTCGTGCGCCATGTCGTGGAAGTGCAGCGTGATGTTGGCGACCAGCGTGGCGCCCGATGCCACCGCCTGCTCGAGCGTGGCCGCCGGCACCGCCACCTCGGCGCTGCCCGGCTTCGCGTCCGCGATCGTCCTGCGGGTGACCTTGCCGGGGAAGACGCGCGGGCCGGCCGGGCGCGCGCGCGGACGGGTGTTGGTGCGCGGCACCACCTCTTCGCCGGAACCGGGCTCGTAATCGTAGTTGAAGGCGGCCATCGCGGCGTAGTCGCCGCTCGTTGTCTTCGCGGCCGGCTTGCCGTCCTTGTCGACAAAGAACAGGAAGGGTTCGCGCGCCCAGCGGTAGTAATCAGTGGCCCGCTCGGCCGGCGACTTCTGGGCGTCCGGCAGGTCGGTGCGCAATTCGACGCCGGCGGGCAGGGTCGGCAGCCCGAGCGCCGCCTGCTTACGTTCCCACACGTCCCACAAGCGATCCATGTTTGCGTGGTGCAGGAAGAAGATCGGATCGACCGGCGACAGCATGTCGCTCATGAACCCCATCGATTCGACGAAGTTGCAGTCGCGCGAGCCGACGCAGCGGTGCACGGAATTGTGCGGCCTGCCTTCCAGGATGCCGAAGCCGGCGGACGTCGCATGGTTCGAACTTTTGGGGCTGGCAAAGGTGGGGTAATCGGGCGCGTTGAGGGCGGCGATGATGGTGGCTTTCGAGACCGAATCGGCGGTGGCGGCATTGATCTCGGGCCGCTCGCGGCGCACCCCGCGCGCGCCCGGCTGCTCGTAGAACAGGCGGCCGGACGGATCGGCCACGATGTCGAACATCACATCCTGCTCGAAGCGCACGCTGCGCGCGAGCAGTTGGCCGAGTTGCGTACGCCGGTCGAAGACGCCATTGGCCAGGTTCCAGTAGCCGGAATCGGCGACCGCCGCGCGCAGGCGGCGGTCGAAGTCGGTGGCGGTCGGGATATAGGCGCTGTGGTTCGGGTCGAGCACATCGTCGAACATACCGTCGGGAATTTTCTGCTCCGCCGTCCAGTCCCAATAGGGCAGCGCGAACTGCGGGTTGCCGCTCAGCTCGCGGCAAATCTCCTCGAACCAGCCTAGATAGCCGCGGTGCCAGGGCAGGAACCACCAGTTGCCGTGGGGGCAGTCGAGGGTGTGGATGATGGCGTGGCGGTACCAGTTGCGCGGGTCTTCCGGCGGCAGCGCCAGCATCGCCCGCACCGCCTTGGCATAACTTTTGAGCATGCGTTCGCCGGCCTTGGAAGCGGACGCGTTGAGGCGGCGATAGCGCGGCTTGTGCTTCATGATGTCGACGGATTGGGCCGAGGACAGGCCGATTGGCAACATGCTGGCGGCGAGGGCGGCGCCGGTGCGGGTCAGGACGGTGCGGCGGTGCGGATCGAAGTCGGGAGTCAGCTTCTTGCTCATGGGTTGCTCCGGAACATGCCCGCCTGTAACCCGGGGTGGGCTCGAACCGGCTGGGCAGCTGGATTCAAGCCTAACTCGTCCGTACTCAGTGACCATGGGCGCACCGCAAAGGTGCAGCCGCATCAGGGCAATATCAGGAAGATGATGGCGGCAGAAAAGAAAACGGCCGCACTGCGGCCGTTCCATTGCGATGACGCCAGGCTCAGCGCGCCGGTGGCCTGTACTCCGGGAACATTTCCTTCATCAGGAAGGCTTGCAGTTCGGCCGTGTCCCTCGGACGCGCGCTCATCGTGATCACCTTGCCCAGGCGATGCGAATCCCATTCGAAGTCGCCGGTCTTTTCGCGGCGGATCAGCTCGATCATCTTCTTGACGACGGCGGTCTCGATATCCGGTTCGCTGCCCTGCTCCACCGTCACCGAGGTCAGCCAGCGGCGCTTGAAGTTCGGGTTCCAGCCGCGGAACTTCAAGTCCATGCTGTGGAAGGTCTTGTTCGAGATCGAGAACACGCCGCCGCTTTCGTTGGCATCGTCCTGGCCGCGCTTGTTGATGGCCGCGATATTCGCCAGCGCATTGCGGGTGCCGCGCGCGGCTTCGCTTTCCTCGGTCGAGCTGCTCGGATCGGTGGCGCCGCGCGCCGCCTTGCGCCGGGCGATGTATTCCGCCATGTCCATCTCGGGCAGGATTTCCTCGCGCTTGGTTTCCGGCACCGGTTCCTTCTTGGCGACCTCGACCGGCTTCTCGTCGGGAATGGTGATGGTGTCGGGCAGGCGCTCGACGCGCGGCGTGGTCGGGCGCGGACGCGGGGTGTTGGTCGGTTTCGTGGGGGTGCGCTGCGCCGACTTTTGCGGCGGCGGCTCGGCCGGCTTGGCGAGCGGCGTCAGGTAGACGACTTCGCCGCCGGCGGGTGGCCTGGCCTTTTTCTCGGTCTTTTCCGGCTGAAACAGATACAGCCCCACCAGCAGCAGGTGCAGCAGCACCGTGGCGATCAGGCCGGTGCGGTTGGTCTTGCGGTCGCCATACTGCGGCACGCCCTGCCCGGGCATGGGCTGCCCGCAATGTTCGCAGACATCGCCGTGCGCCGCGGAGATATGGGAATGGTCACGCAAGTTCAAATAGCACTTTCCAGGTAAGCCGGGTGGGCGAAAGGCGGCCGAGTGCGAAGTCTACCCCGTTTGGGTGGTCTTCGCACGGTCGCGTTTCGCCTATAGCTTACAGGTCGGCAGTCCTGACGGTTGTTACAGGATGTTTCAGCCGACCCGTGCCTGCGGGTGTTTCACCGGCTCGTGCACCTGTGGCGCGTGCACGTGGGGCTCGCCATGCGCGTGACCCGCCTCGGCGGCGGCCACGTCGTCGTCCGTCATCGGGCCGGTGCCGCTGTACTTGTCGAGATACAGGTAGATGACCGGGGTGATGTAGAGCGTGATGACCTGCGAGAAGATCAGGCCGCCCACCACGGCGAGGCCGAGCGGCTGGCGCAGCTCGGCGCCGGCGCCGATTCCCAGCGCGATCGGCAGCGCGCCCATCATCGCGGCCAGGGTCGTCATCAGGATCGGACGGAAGCGCAGG
This sequence comes from Massilia sp. Leaf139, assembly GCF_001424165.1. GTDB lineage: Bacteria > Pseudomonadota > Gammaproteobacteria > Burkholderiales > Burkholderiaceae_D > Telluria. The sequence goes on along the minus strand of NZ_LMOJ01000008.1, from coordinate 34,371 downwards.
ATGCAGGCTTCGCGGATCGCCTCTTCCGGCTTCATGCCCGCATTCCTTTGGGCATCCAGCGCGAAGTCGATCATCATGATCGCGTTCTTTTTCACGATACCGATCAGCATCAGGATGCCGATCATCGCGATCAGGGTCAGATCCATGTTGAAGATCCACAGCGTCAGCAAGGCCCCGACCGCCGCCGACGGCAGGCCGGCCAGAATCGTCAGCGGGTGGATATAGCTTTCGTACAGCACGCCGAGCAGCACGTAGATGACGCCGATCGCCGTGATGATCAGGATGAGCTGGCTCGATTGCGTGTCCTGGAACACGGCCGCGTCGCCGCCGTACTGGGTGATGACGGAAGCCGGCAGCTTCATGTCGCGGCCCATCTGTTCGATGGCGGCGGTGGCGTCGCCCAGCGGCACGTCCGGCGCCAGGTTGAACGACAGGGTAATCGCCTGCAGCTGCCCCTGGTGGTTGATGGCAATCGGGCCGACCGTGCGGCGCACGCTGGCAAAGCTCGACAGTTTCACCAATTGACCCGAGTTCGAACGCACCGAGACTTTACCGAGCGCGTCGTCGAAATAACGGTCGGCTTCGGCCGCTTCCAGGATCACGTAATAGCTGGCCGCGCTCGAGTAGATGGTCGAGACCTGGCGCTCGCCGAAGGCGGCGTACAGCACCGTGCGCACGTCGGCCATTTCGACACCGAGCAGGGCCGCCTTGTCGCGGTCGATGTCGAGCGTGGCTTGCAGGCCGCGGTTCTGCGAGTCGCTGGTGACGTCGCGGAAGATCGGATTGGCGCGCATGCGCTCGAGGAACTGGTCGGCCCAGCCGCCGATCTCGCCGCCGGAGACGCTTTGCAGCGAGTACTGGTAGCGGCTCTTGCTCTGGCGCCCGCCCAGCTGCAGGTTCTGCACCGGCGACATGTAGACCTGCACGCCGGCGATGCCGCGCGTCGCCTTGCGCAGCTCGTCGAGCACGGCCGGCATTGCCGGACGCTCCGAACGCGGCACCAGCACCAGGAACATGCGGCCGGTGTTGCCGCCGCCGGTGAACGAGGTCACGTCCTGCACGTGCTTGTTGGCGCGCATGATATCGACGACCTTGCCCTGCAGTTCCATCAGCTTGGCCGACGAGGTGTCCTCGGCCGCTTCGACGGTGACCCGCAGCTGGCCCAGGTCTTCCTCGGGGAAGAAGCCTTTCGGCATGGTCGAGTACAGCACGGCGGTCAGCACCAGGGTGCCGAAGGCCAGCATCAGCACCAGGAAGCGGTGGCGCAGCGCGGAATCGAGGGTGCGGCCATAGGCATTGCGCACGCTGGTGAACATCGCCTCGAAACGGCGGCCGATCCAGGACATCTCGTGCGGCTCGACGTGGCCGCCGCCCTTCAACAGGCGCGAGCACAGCATCGGCACCAGGGTCAGCGAGACGGCCGCCGAGACCAGCACGGCCAGGCCGACGATGACGGCGAATTCGCGGAACAGCAGGCCGATCACGCCTGGCATGAAGAAGATCGGGATGAATACCGCCACCAGCGAGATCGAGATCGAAATGATGGTAAAGCCCATCTCGCGCGAGCCGACCAGGGCCGCATGGAAAGGTTTTTTACCCAGCTCCATGTGGCGCACGATGTTTTCCAGCACCACGATGGCATCGTCGACGACCAGGCCGACGGCCAGCGTAATGCCGAGCAGGGAGATGTTGTCGAGGCTGTAGCCGAAGGCATACAGCAGCGAGAGCGCGCCCAGCAGGGAAATCGGCACCGTGACCGCCGGAATCAGGGTGGCGGTAAGGCGGTGCAGGAACAGGAAGATCACCAGGATGACCAGCACGATGGTGCCGGCCAGGGTCAGGTTGACGTCGTGGATCGCTTCGCGGATCGAGATCGAGCGGTCGTTCACCAGGTGGATCTTGATCGAGGCCGGCAGTTGCTGTTCGAACTTCGGCAGCAGCGCGCGCACCGAGTCCACCACCTCCACCGTGTTCGCGTTCGGCTGGCGCTGCACCATCAGCACGATCGAGCGCTCGCCATTCAGGCTGCCGGCGGCTTTCACCGACTGGTAGCTGTCTTCGACCTGGGCCACGTCGGACAGACGCACCGGCAAGCCCTCGCGCGTGGCGACGATCAGCTGGGCGAAATCAGCGGCTTTCATCAGCTGGCCGCCGCCCTGGATGGTCAGCGTTTGCGCCGGGCCATCGAGCACGCCGAGCGGCGCGTTGGAATTGGCGGCGCGCAGGGCCGCGGCCAGTTCGTCCATTGAGATATTGCGCGCGTTCATCATGTCGGAACGGGCGCGCACGCGCACGGCGAAGCGCTTGCCGCCGTTCACCGTCACCTGGGCGATGCCCGGCAGGGTCGAGATGGCCGGCGAGACCATGTTCTCGGCGTAGTCGTTCAACTCCGACAAGTTCATCGACGGCGAGGTCATGTGCATGAACAGAATCGGGGCGTCGGCCGGATTGACCTTGCGGTAGGACGGCAAGTCCGTCATCTCTTGCGGCAACTGGCGCTGGGCGGCCAGCAGCGCCGCCTGGACGTCCACGGCCGCCTTGTCGACGTCGATTTCGTTGGCGAATTCGAGCGTCAGGTTGGTGTTGCCCTGGGTGCTGGTCGAGGTGATCAGCTTGATGCCGGCGATCGTCGAGAACTGTTTCTCGAGCGGCAGCGCCACCGACGAGGCCATCGTCTCGGGGCTGGCGCCGGGCAGGTTGGCGCCGACGTTGATGACGGGGGTGTTATAGCTCGGCAGCGCCGCGACCGGGATGTGCATGTAGGCCAGGATGCCGACCAGCACCAGGCTGATCGACAGCAGCACCACCATCACGGGGCGGCGGATACACAGTTCGGACAAATTCATGCCGCTTTATCCTTTCCCGCCCCCGGGGCGCCCTGGGCGCCCTGTGGCTTGGCGCCAGCGAGGCGCACCTTGCCGCCCGGACGCAGGTTCTGCTTGCCTTCGGTAATGACCTGCTCGTTGCCGACCAGGCCGGTCACGGCCGCGTTCAGGCCGAATGCATGCTGGCGCGCGATCGGCACCATGCGCGCGGTGCCATCCTTCTCGACCACGTAGACGAAGGTGCCCTGGGCGTTGATGATAATCGCATTCTGCGGAATCACCACGGCGTCCTTTATCGTGCGCACGGTCACGCGCGTGTTCACGTATTGTCCCGGCCACAGAAGGCCGTCGCCGTTGCCGAATTGCGCCTTCACGCGGATGGTGCCGCTGGTCGGATCGACCGTGTTGTCGACGAAGCTGAGTTCGCCCGTTACCGGCTTGGCCTCGCCGCCGGTCGTCGCTTCCACCGCGACCTTGCCCTCTTTCTGGGCGGCCAGCAGCGAACCGAGGCTCGATTCCGGCAGGGTGAAGGCAACGTCGATCGGATCGAGCTGGGTGACGGTGGTGAGCGAGGTCGCCGGCTGCACCAGGCTGCCCGGATAGACGTTGATGGCGCCGACGCGGCCGGACATCGGTGCGCGGATGGTGGTGTAGCTGGCGTTGACCTGGCTGGCGCGCACGGCGGCGCTGCTGGCGGCCAGGGCGGCGCGCGCGCCTTCGACCTGGCTTTTCAGGGTGTCGACGGCGCTTTGCGCGAGGAATTTCTGGGCCACCAGATCCTGGCTGCGCTTGTACTGGCGCTCGAGGTCGGCAAGCGTCGCACGGCCGCGCGCCACTTCGGCTTCGGCCTGCGCCACGCTGGCGCGGTCGCTGCGGTCGTCGAGCGAGAACAGCAGCTGGCCGGCCTTGACGAACTGGCCTTCCTTGATGTGTACCTGGCGGATCGTGCTGGTGGTCTGCGGACGCAGGTCGACCGTGCGCTGCGGCGTCACGGTGCCGTTGGCGGCGACGTCGACGCCGACGTTCTGGCGCTGCGGGGTGACCACGTTGACGGTGGTCGGCGGCATCGCGCCACCCTTGCCGCCAGGGCCGCCCGGGCCGCCCTGCCCGGTTTCCGCTTCGGCGCCGCGGTTCATGTACCAGGCGCCGCCGATACCGGCCGCCACGACGATGGCGATGGTTGCGAGAGTATTCTTTTTCATTCAAGTCCCTTACCGCGCGTGCCGGCGGCTTTATCAATCAAATAATGCGATGAGGTCAATCAGTATGACACTTGCATGTGACAGCGCCACTGCGTGACGCCCTTATTTCCCTGGGTAGTATTCCGGGAGCATCAGGGTGACTTCCAGCCCGCCTTCGGGATGGTTGGCCAGCGCGATGCTGCCGCCATGCTGTTCGGCGATGTTGCGGGCGATCGTCAGGCCCAGGCCGGTGCCGCCGGATTCGCGCGAACGCGAGGTTTCGACGCGGTAGAACGGGTCGAACACGCGGCCCAGTTCCGCGTGCGGAATGCCGGGCCCGCTGTCGCGCACGCGGATGCGCGCCGCGCCGTTCACGCGGTCGACCGTCACTAGCGCCTGCTGGCCGTATTTGACGGCGTTGTCGATCAGGTTGCCCAGGCAGCGGCGCAGATCCAGTGGACGGCCCAGCAGCGCCATGCCCGAGCGGCCCGCCAGCGTGACGGCCTGGCTGGCGTCGGCGGCGTCGTCGCAGACGGAGTCGAGCAGCGAATCGAGGTCGAGGCATTGCATGCTCTCGGTAGTATCCATGCTGCGCGCCAGATCCAGTCCTTCGCGCACCATCGCCTGCATCGCCGACAGGTCGCCGATCAGGCGTTCCTGCAGTTCGTTATCCGAGACCTTTTCCAGGCGCAGGCGCATGCGCGTGAGCGGGGTCTGCAGGTCGTGGGTGATGGCCGCCAGCATTTGCGTGCGCTGGAAGATGTACTGGCGGATGCGCGCCTGCATGGCGTTGAAGGCGGCGCTGGCCTGGCGGATTTCGCTGGCGCCGGTGAGGTCGAGCGGCGCGCGGTTGATGTCGTTGCCGAGATCCTGTGCAGCCTGGGCCAGCTGTTTCAATGGACGCGTGGTCATGCGCGCGACCAGGTAGGCCAGGGTCGCGATGCTGACGAAGAACAGCGCGAGCACGGCGCGGTAGTCGGTCTCGGCCGCGACCAGGGTACGCGGCGGCAGCACCGAGAGATGCAGCTGCTCGCCGTCGCGCAAACGCAGGTTCAGGTTCTCGCAGGCGCCGCGCCACTCGGTGCTGAGCAGGCCGTACAGCAGCGGCATGCGCGGCGGATGGGCACAGGCGGCCGGCGCGGTGGCGGCCGAATGGATCTGGTATTGCTTGCCCATGCGCTCCGCCAGGGTCTTGGCGAAGCTCGACGGCTGGGCCGCGGACGGATGGGGCGCGCCGGCTTCGAGCTGCAGGCCGGGACGGTTGGCCACGCCGAGATAGGCGCGCCGCGCCGAGGCCGGCACGATTTCGGTGGCCATGATGAGCTGCTCGGCGCGTTCGATCAGGGTCTGGTCGCGCTGGCGTTCGAGCACGCGCTTGCGTTCGACATCGGCCAGCCACTGGGTCAGCGCGGCCGAAATCAGGATACCGAGGAGCAGGGTCGCAAAGACACGGCCCGTCATCGAGCCGATGAAGGCTTTCACGTGGCCGGCTCCACGGTTACCTGGCCGGCCAGCACGTAGCCGCCGTTGCGCACGGTCTTGATAATCTGCGGCATGCGCGCGTCCTCGCCCAGCTTCTGGCGCAGGCGGCTGATCTGGATGTCGATCGAGCGGTCGAACGGATCGGCGTCGCGCCCTTGCGTGAGGTTCAGCAGCTGGTCGCGGTTGAGCACACGGTTCGGGTGCTCGAGGAACACGCGCAGCAGGCGGAACTCGGCGCCCGAAAGCATGATCACCATCCCATCGGGGTTGAGCAGGTGGCGCGCGGTAAGGTCGAGCGTCCAGCCGGAAAAGCGCATCTGCTGGACGTTCTCGGCCGGCGCGTTCGACGGCATCGCGTGCGAGCGGCGCAGCACGCTGCGGATGCGCGCCAGCAGTTCGCGCGGCTCGAAGGGTTTCGGCAGGTAGTCGTCGGCGCCCATCTCCAGGCCCAGGATGCGGTCGAGCGGTTCGTTGCGGGCGGTGAGCATGATCACGGGCAGGCTGGAGGTGGCGCGCAGTTTGCGGCACAGGGTCAGGCCGTCGTCGCCCGGCAGGTTCAGGTCGAGCACGATCAGGTCGGGACGCGACTCGTCGAGGATCTTCCACATGGCGACGCCGTCGCCGGCGGCGAGCGCGCGGTAGCCGTTCGACTCGAGGTAATCGGCCAGCAGCTGGCGGATGTCGCGGTCGTCGTCGACGATGAGGATGGTAGATGGATTGTCCATGGCCGTGATTATCCCTGCTCCGACAGGGCATGAACAGCGCATTTGTATCCGTATGTATATGAAATAACGGGGGAAACATATTGATACAAAGTGCGTGGCAGAGGACACGCTGGGCTTACATCTTTTCGCGATGATGGGAACCGTGCAGCGAGCAGCTCATGCACATTCCATGCACACAACCGACTGACTCACACACCTAGGGATCCACCATGAACACCATTCAAAAACACCTTTTCATCGCCCTGACCGCGCTCGGCATCGCTGGCGCCGCCGTCGCCCAGACCGCCGCGGTGCAGGCGCCGCAGGGCCGCCATGCCCACGCCGCCAGCCAGGAAGAACGCGCCGCCCACAAGGCGGAGCGCCAGGCCAAGCGCGCCGAACGCCAAGCCCAACGTGTCGCCAAGCTGCGCGCCGAACTGAAGATCACGCCGCAGCAGGAAGCGGCCTTCGCCGCCTACCTCGCTGCCGGCAAGCCGGCCGGGCGCGCGGACGGTCGCGGTTTCGACCGCGCCCAGCTGGCCGCCCTGCCCGCGCCGCAGCGCATGCAGCAGCGTATCGAGCGCCAGAAGCAGCGCACCGCGCGCATGGAAGCGCGCCTGGCGGCCCTGAACAACCTGTACGCCGTGCTGACGCCGGAACAGAAGCAGGTGCTCGACAGTAAAGCGATGCGCTTCGGCGGCAAGCACCGCGGCCACCGTGGCGGCCATGGTGGTCACCATGGCGAGCGCGGTGCGGCGCTGCAAAGCTAAATCGTTTATGTAGTAAAAAAGGATGCCACGGCATCCTTTTTTTTGCACCTCGACGTCAATTCACTTTCTGCAGCGAGGCCAGGAATTTTTCGGCGTTCTGATAACCGATGACACGGCTGTCGGGAATTTCGGAACCTCGACGGTCGAAGAAGATGATCCCCGGTGGCCCGAACAAATTGAAGCGCTTGAGCATGGCCTTGTCGTCGGCATCGTTGGCGGTCACGTCCACCTGCAGCAGCACGGTATCGGCCAGTTTGGCCTGCACCGCCGGATCGACAAAGGTGAATTTCTCCATCTCCTTGCACGAGACGCACCAGTCGGCGTAGAAGTCGAGCATGGCCGTCTTGCCCGCGTTGGCGGCGAGTACGGCGTCGAGCTCGGCTACCGTCTTGACGCGCTTGAACGCGAGCCCGTGCTGCTGGTTGCCCGTCAGGTGCGCCAGCGGCGCGAGCGGGTCACGCCCGCCGCTGGCCACGCCGACCAGCTGCATGGCGCCCAGGATCGCGAAGGCGGCGCCGCAGGCAATGCGCAGCCATTGTCCCTTGCGGGTCAGCAGGTAGGCGCCGTAGCCGAGCAGGAGCGCCGCCCACAGAGCCATCTGCAAAGCAGGCGGCAGCACCGGCGCCACCAGCCACAGCGCCATGCCCAGCATCAGCACGCCGAAGAAGCGTTTCACGCCCTCCATCCAGGCGCCGGCGCGCGGCAACAGCGAGCCGGCCGAGACGCCCACCAGCAGCAACGGAATGCTCATCCCGACCGCCATCGAGAACAGGGCGGCGCCACCGACCAGCACGTCACGGGTCTGGCTGATGTAGACCAGGGCCCCCGCCAGCGGCGCGGCGACGCAGGGCCCGACGATCAGGGCCGAGATGGCGCCCATCGCGAACACGCCGGCCAGCTTGCCCGAGGCCTGGCGGCCGGAGGCGTTCGCCAGGCGCGTCTGCAATGCGGCCGGCACCTGCAACTCGTAGAAGCCGAACATCGACATTGCCATCGCCACGATCAACAGCGCAAACGCACCGAGTACCCATGGGTTCTGCAGGGCGGCCGCAAGGCCTTCCCCGATCAGGCCCGCGGCGACGCCGAGGGCCGTGTAGACGATGGCCATGCCAAGTGAATACGTCACCGAGAGCAGCAAGCCGCGCGAGCGCCGCGTCTTGCCGCCCTCGCCCACGATGATCGAGGACAGGATGGGCACCATCGGCAGCACGCAGGGGGTGAAGGCAAGGCCGAGGCCGAGCAGCGCGAAGGCGGGGACGATCGCCAACAGGCGGCCGCCGTGCAGGACGGCGTCGATCGTGGCGAGCTCGGACGGTGCGCCGGCGGCGGGTGGCGCAGCTGAGGCAGCTGATGCAGCTGGCGCGGCTGGTGCAGGCGCGCCTGTGGGAGGCAGGGAGGCGACTGTGCCCGGGCCTTCGCTCTGCGGCGTCGACGACAAGCCAAACGAGGACGGCGCCTGCGCATCCGCCCCGAACGGAATGCTTCCTGCCCCTGCCGCGCCGCCCGCCCCGAGGCGCGCGCTGTGTTCCTGCGGCGGGTAGCACAGCCCGGCGTCGGCGCAGCCCTGGCTGGTAGCGGTCAGCGTAAAGGCGCCGGCGCTCTCGACCGGAATGCGGATCGTCACCTCGCCCTTATACGTCTCGACCTCCTTTTCGAAGGTCTGGTCGTATTTCACCTTGCCCGGCGGGATCTGCGGCGCGCCCAGCGTGGCGCCGCTGGCCTTGAAGGCGAAGCGCTCGCGGTACATGTAGTAGCCCGGCGCGATAGTGTAGGTGACGACGGCCGTGCTCTCTCCTTCCATGCGTGCGGAGAATTTGAAGGCGACTGCAGGGTCGAGGAATTCCTCGGCGGCGCGGGCAGGCGCGGCCATCAGCATGCTTGCGGCGAGCAGCAGGGACAGCGCGGCCAGCAGGCACGCGCGCGCTTCACGAAAACGGGCGATGGACATGACTTCCTTTGGTGGCGCTCAGGGCGATAACGGTGCAGCCGAATGGTACACCGGGGCGCGTGCCGTCGGGTAAGGGCAGGCTTAAATGGCGGCGCCTAGAGGGGCACAGGCGAAAAAAAACCAGGCGCGGGGCCTGGTTTTTCATTCGCGCGGAGCGATTACTCGGCGGTCGGTGCTTCTTCAGCCGAGGTCACTTCCGGACGGTCCAGCAGCTCGACATACGCCATTGGCGCGTTGTCGCCCACGCGGAAACCCATTTTCAGGATGCGCAGGTAGCCGCCGTTACGGTTGGCGTAACGTGGGCCGAGTTCGGCGAACAGCTTCTGCACCATTTCGCGGTCGCGCAGGCGGGCGAATGCCAGGCGCTTGTTGGCCAGCGTGTCGGTCTTGCCCAGGGTCAGGATCGGTTCGATGACGCGACGCAGTTCCTTGGCTTTTGGCACGGTGGTCTTGATGGCTTCATGACGCAGCAGCGAGACGGTCATGTTGCGCAGCATGGCGAGACGGTGGGACGAGGTACGGTTCAGCTTACGGAGGCCGTGACGGTGACGCATGGTACTTCCTTTCGAGTGTATAAATTCCAGTTCTTCGATCGTTCATGCCAGGGCATGACCGCGGACCGGTTATTGGGGTTAAGACTATCCGGACGATGGTGTCCGGATAGGTAGTGCATATTACTTTTCGAGGCCTGCAGGTGGCCAGTTCTCGAGTTTCATGCCCAGGGTCAGGCCGCGCGAAGCAAGGACTTCCTTGATTTCGTTGAGCGACTTGCGGCCCAGGTTCGGCGTCTTGAGCAGTTCGTTTTCCGAACGCTGGATCAGGTCGCCGATGTAGTAGATGTTTTCTGCTTTCAGGCAGTTGGCCGAACGGACGGTCAGTTCCAGGTCGTCGACCGGACGCAGCAGGATCGGATCGACCAGCGGAGCACGCGATGGTGCTTCGGCGGCGGCTTCCGTGCCTTCCAGGGCGGCGAACACGTTCAGCTGGTCGACCAGCACGCGGGCCGACTGGCGAATCGCCTCTTCCGGGGTAATGACGCCGTTGGTCTCGATGTTGATGATCAGCTTGTCCAGGTCGGTACGCTGTTCGACACGGGCCGATTCCACTGCGTACGACACGCGGCGCACTGGCGAGAACGATGCGTCCAGGATGATGCGGCCGATCGTCTTGTTGGTGTCTTCCGACAGGCGACGGACGTTACCCGGCACATAGCCACGGCCTTTTTCGACCTTGATCTGCATGTCCAGCTTGCCACCGGCGGTCAGGTGAGCGATCACGTGATCCGGGTTGATCAGTTCCACGTCATGCGGCAGATCGATGTCCGATGCCAGCACGGCGCCTTCGCCTTCCTTTTTCAGGGTCAGGGTCACGGAGTCACGGTTGTGCACCTTGAACACGACGCCCTTCAGGTTCAGCAGCAGGTCGACGACGTCTTCCTGCACGCCGTCGAGCGACGAGTACTCGTGCACGACGCCGGCGATGGTGACTTCGGTCGGCGCATAGCCGATCATCGACGACAGCAGGACGCGACGCAGGGCGTTGCCCAGCGTGTGGCCGTAGCCGCGCTCGAACGGTTCCATCACGACTTTGGCGTGACCGGCGCCGAGTGCTTCGACATCGATGATACGTGGCTTCAACAAACTATTTTGCATGAAATGTCCTTTTCAATACCCTCGGCTCGTTACACCGATAAGGCTGATGGCTTATTAAAATCTTGAAATACAAACGCCCGCTCGGTGAGGAGCGGGCGAAACAACCGACTAACGATTAACGCGAGTACAGTTCGACGATCAGTGCTTCGTTGACGTCGGCGGCGATCTCGTTACGCTCTGGGAACGAACGGAAGGTGCCTTCCATCTTCTTGGTGTCGACCGACAGCCAGCTCGGCATGCCGATCTGTTCAGCCAGCGACAGCGCTTCGACGATACGCACTTGCTTCTTGGCCTTTTCGCGGACGGCGATAACGTCGCCGGTCTTGACGGCGTACGAAGCGATGTTCACGACGTTACCGTTGACGGTGAAGGCCTTGTGGCTCACCAGCTGACGCGCTTCAGCGCGGGTCGAGCCGAAGCCCATACGGTAAGCGACGTTGTCCAGGCGCGATTCCAGCAGCTTCAGCAGGGTTTCGCCGGTGTTGCCCTTGCGACGCGACGCTTCTGCGAAGTAGCGGCGGAACTGGCGCTCGAGGATGCCGTACATGCGCTTGACCTTCTGCTTTTCGCGCAGCTGGTTGCCGTAGTCCGAGGTGCGGGCACCCGACTTGACGCCGTGCTGGCCTGGCTTGACGTCCAGTTTGCACTTCGAGTCGAGCGAGCGGCGTGCGCTCTTGAGGAACAGGTCAGTGCCTTCACGGCGCGACAGTTTTGCTTTTGGTCCGATATAACGTGCCACGTTGAATCCTTTAATGTATTAATCACGCCCCAGAGGCATCCCGAGGATGCGGCAGGCGCTAGTCCGACCCAAGAGTGAGCGGACGTGGCTGAAAATAAGTCCCGCACGAGGTGCAGGACGACAACAGCCGGGCAGTATACCCGAATTCGGGTCACTGCACCGGCTTTTGCTACTGCTAACTGCTACAGCGCTGTATCGAAAACAACTGGGCAGCAGAACTGCCCGGCTGGATTTAGATACGACGGCGCTTTGGAGGACGGCAGCCGTTGTGCGGCACTGGCGTCACGTCCTGGATCTCGGTGATCTTGATACCCAGGTTGTTCAGTGCGCGGACAGCCGATTCACGGCCTGGGCCTGGGCCCTTGATGCGCACTTCCAGGTTCTTCACGCCGCTTTCTTGGGCGACCTTGCCGGCTGCTTCAGCAGCGACCTGAGCCGCGAACGGAGTCGATTTACGCGAGCCTTTGAAGCCTGCGCCACCCGACGTCGCCCACGACAGAGCATTGCCCTGACGGTCGGTGATCGTGATGATGGTGTTGTTGAACGAAGCGTGGACGTGGGCGATGCCCTCAGCCACGTTCTTCTTCACTTTTTTACGGACGCGCGCTGCTGCTGCGCTGCTTTGTTGCTTGGCCATGGTCGGTTCCTAGATTATTTCTTCAACGATTGAGCGGCCTTGCGCGGACCTTTGCGGGTACGTGCATTGGTGCGGGTACGCTGACCGCGCACTGGCAGACCCTTACGGTGACGCATGCCGCGGTAGCAACCCAGATCCATCAGACGCTTGATGTTCATGGACAGTTCGCGGCGCAGGTCGCCTTCCACGACAAACTTCGCGACTTCGTCACGCAGCTTCTCGAGTTCGTTGTCGTCCAGGTCCTTGACCTTCTTGTTGGTCGCGATACCAGTCGCGTCGCAGATTTTCTGCGAACGTGGACGGCCAACACCGTAGATCGCCGTCAGGCCGATAACAGTGTGCTGATGATTTGGGATGTTAACCCCTGCAATACGTGCCATTCGTTATTCCTCTTAACCTTGACGCTGCTTGTGACGCGGCTCGACGCAGATCACGCGGACCACGCCCTTGCGCTTGATGATCTTGCAGTTGCGGCAGATCCGCTTGACTGAAGCATTAACTTTCATTTTGTACTCCTGGTGAGTTTACTGAATATTTTTTACTTGGTGCGGAATACGATGCGCGCCCGGGACAGGTCGTACGGCGTCAACTCGACCGTTACCTTGTCGCCCGGGAGGATGCGGATATAGTTCATCCGCATTTTACCCGAGATATGCCCCAGAACCACATGCCCGTTTTCCAGCTTTACGCGAAATGTCGCATTTGGGAGATTCTCGAGAATCTCACCTTGCATTTGGATGACGTCGTCTTTTGCCATTCGGTCTCTTCACTCCCCGCTTATCGCGTCGGAATTCCGCCCTTGAAATTCGCCTTGCGCAGCAGCGATTCATATTGCTGCGACATGACGTAGTTCTGCACTTGTGCCATGAAGTCCATCGTCACCACCACGATGATCAGGAGCGACGTGCCGCCGAAATAGAAAGGAACTTTCCAGAACGACTGCAGGAACTCCGGCACCAGGCACACGAGGGTGATGTACACCGCACCGGCGAGGGTCAGGCGCATCAGGATCTTGTCGATATAGCGAGCGGTCTGGTCACCTGGACGGATGCCCGGGACGAACGCGCCGCTTTTCTTCAAGTTGTCCGCCGTTTCCTTGCTGTTGAAGACCAGCGCGGTATAGAAGAAGCAGAAGAAGATGATCGCCACCGCATACAGCAACGCGTGGATCGGCTCACCGGTCGTCAGCGAGGCGGCCAGGTCTTTCAGGAACCCGATGAACGGGCCGCTGGAGTCCTTGCCCCGCGTGTACCAGTCGACGATCGTCGCCGGGAACAGGATGATCGAGGAGGCGAAGATCGGCGGGATCACGCCGGCCATGTTCAGCTTCAGGGGCAGGTGGCTGGTTTGGCCACCGTACACCTTGTTGCCGACCTGGCGCTTGGCGTAATTCACGAGGATCTTGCGCTGACCGCGTTCAACGAACACGACTGCATACGTAACCGCAACCACCAGGATGACGATAATGATCGCGGCAAAGCTGCTGATCGAACCGTTGGTCACCAGGGTGAACAGGCCACCGAGTGCCGACGGCAGACCGGCTGCGATACCGGCAAAAATGATGATCGAGATACCGTTGCCGAGGCCACGTTCGGTGATCTGCTCGCCCAGCCACATGAGGAACATGGTGCCGGTCAGGAGCGTCACGACCGTGACGAAGCGGAAGCCCATGCCCGGATCGAGCACGAGACCCGGCTGGGCTTCGAGCGCGACGGCAATGCCGAACGCCTGGAACAACGCCAGTGCCACCGTGAAGTAACGGGTGTACTGGGTGATCTTGCGGCGCCCTGCTTCGCCTTCCTTTTTCAGCGCTTCCAGCTGCGGCGAGACGATCGACCCCAGCTGCATGATGATCGAAGCCGAAATGTAGGGCATGATCCCGAGTGCGAACACGGTAAAGCGGGACAAGGCACCACCCGAGAACATGTTGAACATGCCCAGGATGCCGCCTTCGTTCTGCTTGAACAGCGACGCCAGCGCGACCGGGTCAATCCCGGGAACCGGGATGTGAGCACCGATGCGGTACACGACCAATGCGCCAAGCAAAAACCACAGCCGGCCCCAGGGGAAACCGGCGGCGGCGCTTTTACCAAGTTGTGAATTAGTCGCCAATTTTTGCTCCGATCAGGCAGGCCGCAATTAAGCGACCGAACCGCCAGCTGCTTCGATAGCCGCTTTCGCGCCCGCGGTTGCCTTCAGGCCCTTGAGGTTCACCGCACGGGTGATCTCGCCCGACAGGATCACGCGCACGTCGCGCGCCACCACTGGCAGGATGCCTGCTTGCTTGAGCACCAGGATGTCGATATCGCCGACGGCCAGGTTGTTCAGGTCCGACAGACGCACTTCAGCCTTGAAGGTCGCGTTCAGCGACTTGAAGCCACGCTTCGGCAGACGACGCTGCAGAGGCATCTGACCGCCTTCGAAACCGACTTTGTGGAAACCGCCCGAACGCGACTTCTGACCCTTGTGACCGCGACCGGCGGTCTTGCCCAGGCCGGAGCCGATACCGCGGCCGACGCGACGCTTGTAGTGCTTGGCGCCGTCAGCTGGTTGAATGGTATTCAATTCCATTGTTTTCTCCGTTAGGTAAGCCCGAAGGCTTACCCGACTACTTTAACGAGGTACGAGACTTTGTTGATCATGCCACGCACCGACGGGGTGTCCTGCAACTCGGAGACCGAGTTGACGCGGCGCAGACCCAGACCACGCACGGTAGCGCGGTGATCTTGACGGGTGCCGATCAGGCCCTTGACCAGTTGTACTTTGATGGTGTTTGCCATTGTCTTCACCTTAGCCCAGGATGTCTTCGACCGACTTGCCACGCTTGGCGGCGATGTCGGAGGCGGTGCTCATCTTCGACAGACCGTCGAGGGTTGCACGCACCAGGTTGTACGGGTTCGACGAACCGGTCGACTTGGCGACCACGTCGGTCACGCCCATCACTTCGAAGATAGCGCGCATTGCGCCACCAGCGATGACGCCGGTACCAGGCTTGGCTGGCGACATCATGACGCGCGAGGCGCCGTGACGACCGGTGACGGTGTGGTGCAGGGTACCGTTCTTGAGGGGCACCTTGATCAGGTTGCGGCGGGCTTCTTCCATCGCTTTTTGCACGCCGACTGGAACTTCCTTCGACTTGCCTTTGCCCATGCCGATGCGGCCATCGCCGTCACCGACAACGGTCAGCGCTGCAAAACCCATGATACGACCACCCTTGACCACTTTGGTCACGCGGTTGATCGCGATCATTTTTTCGCGCATGCCATCATCCGGCTTGTCGCTTGCCATTTTCGCTTGCATTTTTGCCATGACGATTCTTCCTTAGAACTTCAGACCGGCTTCACGCGCGGCTTCTGCCAGCGCCTTCACACGGCCGTGGTAACGGAAACCCGAACGGTCGAATGCGACTTCGGTGATCCCTGCTTTCAGTGCTTTCTCTGCGACGCGCTTGCCAACCAGTGCAGCAGCGGCGGCGTTGCCGCCCTTGCCGCTTTGACCGGCCAGTTCGGCGCGCACGTCTGCTTCCAGCGTCGAAGCCGAAACCAGGACCTTCGCATCCGGGCTGATCAGGTTCGCATAGATGTGCAGGTTGGTGCGGTGAACCGACAGACGGTTCACGCCCAGCTGCGCGATCTTGATGCGGGTTTGGCGTCCGCGACGCAGACGCGATTGTTTCTTGTCCATGTCAGCTCCGATTATTTCTTCTTGGTTTCTTTAAGCTTCACCACTTCGTCCGAATAACGGACGCCCTTGCCCTTGTAAGGCTCAGGGGAGCGGTAAGCGCGCACTTCAGCGGCAACCTGGCCGACCTTTTGACGATCGATACCCTTGATCAGGATTTCGGTCGGGGTCGGGGTCACGGCCGTGACGCCTTCCGGCATCGCGTGCAGCACCGGGTGCGAGAAGCCCAGGGACAGGTTCAGGGCGTTGCCCTGGACTGCTGCCTTGTAGCCCACGCCGACCAGGTTCAGCTTCTTCTCGAAGCCCTTGGTCACGCCGGTCACCATGTTGTTGACCAGAGCACGCAGGGTACCGGACATCGCGTTCGATTCACGGGAATCGTCCACCACGTCGAAGGTCAGCGTGCCATTGTTGTTTTCAACCTTGACCAAGCCGTTCAGCGGCTGGGTCAGGGTGCCCAGTGGGCCTTTGACCGTGATCGCGGCCGCGCTGATCGCCACTTCGGCGCCGGCTGGGACTGCGATTGGCATCTTAGCTACTCGAGACATCGTCTACTCCTTAAGCTACGTAGCAGATAACTTCGCCGCCGACGCCGTTAGCGCGGGCTTTGCGGTCAGTCATCACGCCTTGCGGGGTGGAGACAATCGCCACGCCCAGGCCGTTCATGACGGTCGGGATCTCGTCTTTGCCTTTGTAGACACGCAGGCCAGGACGGGAAACGCGCTCGATGCGCTCGATAACCGGACGGCCGGTGTAATACTTCAAACCGATTTTCAGTTCCGACTTGCCACCTTCGGTGGACACGGCGAAATCCTCAATGTAACCCTCGTCCTTCAGGACGTTGGCAATGGCAACCTTGACTTTCGACGACGGCATTGCGACCGTGGTTTTCTGAACAGTTTGTGCGTTGCGAATGCGGGTCAGCATATCGGCGATAGGATCGCTCATACTCATTGCTTATTCTCCTATTACCAGCTGGCTTTGGTCATACCCGGAATTTCGCCCTTCATGGCGAATTCACGGAGTTTGGTACGGGCGAGGCCGAATTTGCGGAACGTGCCACGTGGGCGGCCGGTCATCGCGCAACGGTTACGCTGGCGGGTCGGCGCCGAATTACGTGGCAGTGCCTGCAGTTTCAGGCGCGCTTCGTAACGCTCTTCCTCGGTCTTCGACTGGTCGTCGATGATTGCTTTCAGAGCTGCACGCTTTGCGGCGAATTTCTCCACCAGGTCTGCACGCTTCTGTTCGCGGTTAATCAGTGCAAGTTTTGCCATGCTCTTAGTTCCTGAACGGGAATTTGAAGGCGGCGAGCAGCGCTTTGGCTTCGTCGTCGGTCTTAGCGGTGGTGGTGATCGAGATGTTCATGCCACGCAGCGCGTCGATCTTGTCGTAATCGATTTCAGGGAAGATGATCTGTTCCTTGACGCCGATGTTGTAGTTGCCACGACCGTCGAACGATTTGCCGCTGACGCCACGGAAGTCACGCACGCGCGGCAGGGCCACGGTGATGAAACGATCCAGGAACTCGTACATGCGGGCGCCGCGCAGGGTCACCATCGTACCGATCGGGTAGCCTTCGCGGATCTTGAAACCTGCGATTGCCTTGCGCGACTTGGTGGTCACTGGCTTCTGGCCGGCGATCTTGGTCAGGTCGCCGACAGCGTGCTCGAGCACTTTCTTGTCAGCGATCGCTTCACCAACACCCATGTTCAGGGTGATCTTGGTCAGGCGTGGCACTTCCATCACCGACTTGTAGCCGAATTTTTCGGTCAGGTCAGCGACGACTTTGTCTTTGTAGAATTGTTGGAGACGGGCCATTTCTTACACCTTCACTTCTTCGCCGGAAGACTTGTAGACGCGGACTTTCTTGCCGTCCTGGTCTTTGAAGCCTACGCGGTCAGCCTTGCCGGTCGCGGCGTTGAACAGCGCGACGTTGGAGACGTGAATCGGCATCGTCTTGTCGACGATACCACCTTGGACGCCGGTCATCGGGTTTGGCTTGACCGCCTTCTTGGCAACGTTCACGCCTTCGACGATGACGTGCTCGGCATCGACGCGACGCGAAACCACGCCACGCTTGCCCTTGTCTTTACCGGCCAAAACGATGACTTCGTCGTTTTTACGAATCTTATCCATTGCGACTCCTTACAGTACTTCAGGTGCCAGGGACACGATCTTCATGAACTTTTCAGTGCGCAGTTCGCGGGTCACTGGTCCGAAGATACGGGTGCCGATCGGTTCCAGCTTGGCGTTGAGCAGAACTGCGGCGTTGCCGTCGAACTTCACCAGGGAGCCGTCTTGGCGGCGCACACCTTTAGCGGTACGCACAACCACAGCGTTATAAATTTCACCTTTTTTGACACGGCCACGTGGCGCAGCAACCTTGACGGTTACCTTGATGATGTCGCCAATGCTCGCATAACGGCGCTTGGAGCCGCCCAACACCTTGATGCACAAAACTTCTTTTGCACCCGTGTTGTCGGCTACTTCGAGCCGGCTTTCAGTTTGAATCATAGTATTTTCTTTCCCAACTTAAGCCGAAGAAATCCCACGGTAAACCGTAGGCCTGCGGTCAGTCTTGGTCCCGCCGTGCCGCCCCTGCTGGAGCACCACGATTGGGTGATTGGACTTTCCAATTGCTTCGTACAGGCCGCAGTTACCGAGGGGGACAAACTGCGGCAACACATGAACGAAGCCCGCTAGTATCCCAGATACCAGCGGGCCACGCAAGACAAATTTTAGTGCTTACAGTACCTGTGCAACTTGCACAACACGGGTCACAGTCCAAGCTTTCGTCTTCGAGATCGGACGACCTTCCGCGATCTCGACCGTGTCGCCGGTCTTGGCCTGGTTGGTCTCGTCGTGCGCGTGATACTTGTTCGAACGCACGATGATCTTGCCGTACAGCGGGTGCTTCACGTGACGCTCGATCAGGACGGTTACCGTCTTGTCCATTTTGTCGGACACGACCTTGCCGACCAGCGTACGCTTCAGCGCCGTTTTAGTGGTGTCGTTCATTTGGCTTCCTTCGAGTTCATCACAGTCTTCACACGCGCGATGTCGCGACGTACTTTCTTGAGCTGCGCGGTGTTGCCCAGCTGCTGGGTAGCGATTTGCATGCGCAGGCCAAACTGGGCCTTCAGCAGCTCACTCAGCTCCTTTTGCAGCGCTTCCTGGTCCTTGCCGCGGAGTTCCGATGCTTTCATATTCAACTCCTGTTATTGGCCGACTTGACGAACCACGAAGGTGGTCGCCAGTGGCAGTTTGGCAGCGGCCAGGCGGAATGCTTCGCGCGCCAGTTCTTCACCGACGCCATCCATCTCATACAGGACTTTGCCTGGCTGGATTTCGGCGACGTAGTATTCCGGATTACCTTTACCGTTACCCATACGGACTTCGGCCGGCTTGTTCGAGATCGGCTTGTCCGGGAAGATACGGATCCAGATACGACCGCCACGCTTGATGTGACGGGTCATGGCGCGACGTGCCGCTTCGATCTGGCGCGCGGTGATACGGCCGCGGGCGACTGCCTTCAGACCGAATTCACCGAACGAGACCGCGGTGCCGCGGGTGTGCGAAATGCCGGTGTTACGGCCTTTCTGCTCTTTACGATACTTCCTGCGCGATGGTTGCAGCATGCTTATTCTCCTGCTTTCTCAGCTGGTGCAGCGGCGGCCGGGGTCGCCAGCTTGACGGCTGGACGCGCACGGACGGTTGGCGCTGCGGTGCCTGGACGGGCACCACCGGCTGGACGTGGGCCGCGCGATGGCTTGCCATCGTCACGACGTGGGCCGCGTGGCTTCTTCTCGTCCGGCGGGGTGTCGATGACTGGGGCTTCGCCGGTGACCGAGCGGTCGCCCTTGTAGACCCAGACCTTGACGCCGATGATGCCGTACGTGGTCGATGCTTCGCTGGTGCCGTAGTCGATATCGGCGCGCAGGGTGTGCAGAGGCACACGGCCTTCGCGGTACCATTCGGTACGTGCGATTTCGATGCCGTTCAGACGGCCCGACGACATGATCTTGATGCCGACGGCACCCAGACGCATGGCGTTTTGCATGGCGCGCTTCATCGCGCGGCGGAACATGATGCGCTTTTCGAGCTGCTGCGAGATCGAATCGGCGATCAGCTGCGAGTCGATTTCCGGCTTGCGGATCTCTTCGATATTGACGTGCACGGGCACGCCCATGATCTTCGTCAGCGACGACTTCAGCACTTCGATGTCTTCGCCTTTTTTACCGATCACGACACCTGGACGCGACGAGTAGATGGTGAAGCGCGCGTTCTTGGCTGGACGCTCGATGACGATGCGGCCGACCGAAGCGTTCTTCAGCTTCTTCTTCAGGAAGGCGCGTGCCTTCAGGTCTTCGTTGAGCATCTCAGCGAAGTTGCCGTTGCCGGCGTACCAGCGCGACGCCCAGTTACGGGTGACGGACAGGCGGAAGCCTGTTGGGTGAATCTTCTGTCCCATCGTGTGACTCCTTAGTTACCGACAGTCACGTAGATGTGACAGGATTGTTTCGAAATGCGATCGCCGCGGCCTTTGGCACGTGCCGTAAAGCGCTTCAGGATCGGGCCTTTTTCAACGTAGATCTGAACGATCTTCAGTTCGTCGATGTCGGCGCCATCGTTGTGTTCCGCGTTGGCGATTGCCGACTCGAGAACCTTCTTGATGATGGTGGCACCTTTCTTCGGGCTGAACTGCAGAATGTTGAGTGCTGCGTCAACTTTCTTGCCGCGGATCAGGTCCGCAACGAGGCGGCCCTTCTGTTCCGACAGGCGCACGCCTTTGAGGATAGCTTTAGTTTCCATTATTTTTTCGCCTTCTTGTCAGCGGCGTGGCCCTTGAACGTACGGGTCAGCGCGAATTCGCCGAGCTTGTGGCCGACCATGTTCTCGGAGACGTACACCGGCACGTGCAGCTTGCCGTTGTGCACAGCGATCGTCAGACCGATGAAGTCAGGCGTGATCGTCGAGCGGCGCGACCAGGTTTTGACTGGCTTTTTGTCTTTGTTCGCTTGCGCGGCTTCGACTTTTTTCACCAGGTGGGCGTCAACGAACGGCCCTTTTTTCAATGAACGAGTCATGTGTTATCCCTTATTTCTTGCCGCGGCGCGAGACGATCATCGAAGAAGTACGCTTGTTCGAACGCGTCTTCTTGCCCTTCGTCTGTTGACCCCATGGCGACACTGGATGACGACCAGCTGCCGTACGACCTTCACCACCACCGTGCGGGTGATCGATCGGGTTCATGACCACACCGCGAACGGTTGGACGAACACCGCGCCAGCGCATCGCACCAGCTTTACCGATCTTGCGCAGGCTGTGTTCGGCATTGCCGACTTCGCCAACGGTAGCGCGGCACTCGATGTGCACGCGACGCACTTCACCCGAACGCAGGCGAACCTGGGCGTAGGTGCCTTCGCGGGCCATCAGAACGACGGCGGCGCCGGCGGTACGGGCCATCTGGGCACCCTTACCTGGCAGCATTTCGACGCAGTTCATCACGGTACCGACCGGGATGTTACGGATTGGCAGGCAGTTACCCGACTTGATCGGCGCTTCCGAGCCGTTCATGACGCTGTCGCCGACAGCCATGCCCTTGGTGGCGATGATGTACTGACGCTCGCCGTCCGCGTAGCACAGCAGTGCGATGTGCGCGGTACGGTTCGGGTCGTATTCGATACGCTCGACCTTGGCAGGAATGCCGTCCTTCTGGCGCTTGAAGTCGACCAGACGGTAGTGATGCTTGTGGCCACCGCCGATGTGGCGGGTGGTGATGTGACCGTTGTTGTTACGGCCAGCAGTCTTCGATTTCTTCTCAACCAGTGCTGCGAACGGACGGCCCTTGTACAGGCCTTCGGTCACAACTTTCACCATGCCGCGGCGGCCTGGGGAGGTTGGCTTCATCTTAACGAGTGCCATTATTTAGCCTCCTCGACAAAATTGATTTCCTGGCCTGGCTTCAGGCACACGAAAGCACGCTTGGTGTGGTTGCGACGACCGGTGAAACGGCCCGAACGCTTCTGTTTGCCTTCGCGGTTCACGGTCTGCACCGATTCCACTTCGACCTTGAACAGCAGCTCGACGGCAGCCTTGATTTCCGGCTTGGTCGCGTCAGGCAGAACCTTGAACACGATCTGCTCGTTCTTTTCCGCGACGAAGGTAGCCTTTTCGGAGATGACCGGAGCCATCAGCACCTTCATCAGGCGCTCTTCGCTAAATTTGATTGCGGTGCTCATGCGTACATCTCCTCGATCTTGGCCAGTGCAGCTTTGGTGACCAGGACTTTCTTGTAGAACACCAGCGACATCGGGTCGGCTGCTTTCGGCTCGACAACCAGCACGTTCGGCAGGTTACGCGATGCCAGCAGCAGGTTTTCTTCGATGGTGTCGGTGATCACCAGGACCGATTCCAGGCCCATGCTCTGCAGCTTTTGCGACAGCAGCTTGGTCTTTGGTGCTTCGATCGACAGGTTTTCCACAACGCTCAGGCGGCCCTCGCGGGCCAGCTGCGAGAAGATCGAGCAGATACCTGCGCGGAACATCTTCTTGTTGACCTTGTGGGTGAAGTTCTCGTCAGGCGAGTTCGGGAAGATGCGACCACCGCCGCGCCACAGTGGCGACGACGACATACCAGCACGAGCGCGGCCGGTGCCTTTTTGGCGCCATGGCTTCTTCGTGGTGTGGCTGACTTCTTCACGGTCTTTCTGCTTGCGGTTACCGCTACGTGCGTTAGCAGCGTAAGCAACCACGACCTGGTGAATCAGGGCTTCGTTGTATTCGCGACCGAAGACTTCATCGGCAGCTGCAACGCCGGCGCCGGCTTGACCTTGCTCATTCAGGAGCTGAAGTTCCATAATTAAGCTCCTTTCTGTGCTTTGGTTTTGACGGCTGGCTTGACGATCACTTGACCGTTCTTCGCGCCAGGAACAGCACCCTTGACCAGCAGCAGTTGACGCTCAGCGTCGATGCGTGCGATTTCCAGGTTCTGGGTGGTGACGGTGACGTCGCCCATGTGACCGGTCATGCGCTTGCCTGGGAACACGCGGCCTGGATCCTGCGCCATACCGATGGAGCCTGGCACGTTGTGCGAACGCGAGTTACCGTGGGTCTGACGGCCCGATGCGAAGTTGTGACGCTTGATGGTACCGGCGTAGCCTTTACCGATCGAGGTGCCTTGCACGTCGATCTTCTGGCCCACTTCGAACAGCGAGACATTGACTGCGTCGCCAGTTTTCAGTTCGGCTGCCTTGGCAGCGTCAACGCGGAATTCGCGCAGCATGGTGCCAGCTTCGACGCCTGCTTTTGCGTGGTGACCCGCAACAGCCTTGGTCACGCGGGATGCGCGACGTTGACCGAATGCGACCTGAACTGCGGCGTAGCCGTCGGTTTCAGGAGTTTTGATTTGTGCGACACGGTTGTTCGACACGTCCAGCACGGTAACTGGGATCGAGTCCCCGTCATCCGTGAAGATGCGCATCATGCCAACCTTGCGACCGAGAAGGCCCAAGCTCATTTTTTCTCCATTCCCACCTACGATTGGGCGGGGGTAGTTGAACTACTAAAAACGTACAAGTTCTGACGAACCCATACCGAAGCCGGCTAGTATAGCGCGCAAAAGGGCTTGACGCAACAAGAGAATCGGGGGTATGTCGCCCCTGTTGCGCGTTTATCGCGAGTAGTCTGGAGAAGAAGGAATCTGGCAAAGCTTGCCAGCACAGAAAAGGCACCGAGGCGCCTTTTCTCTGCAGAGCATCGAGGCTCTGCGACATTTGGAATTTTGGTGGGCGGTGCAGGATTCGAACCTGCGACCCCTTGGATGTCGACCAAGTATTCTAACCAACTGAACTAACCGCCCGGGGAGCCGCATTATGCCAAGGGTTGTCGTGCTTTGCAATAGCCGAGTTGGAAATGATGGCCTTTCGAATCCAACCCGACGCGGGCATGCCCGCCCCACGGTGCACCGCCGCGCGTCATCCTGGCGCTGGCCGCCGCGTAACGTAGGGCGGGCATGCCAGCGGCTTTTATGCATGCCGGATCGCCCCTAAGTCTTCCGTAAGCCCCCCTGTGTAAAATCCGTCAATTAGCGCTATATTCACGACAGCGCAGCGCAGCCGCACGCGGGCCGCGCCTTATAACCGGTTCATTCAACGAGAGGAGCTGTAATGGCAATCAGTCTGTCCAAAGGTGGCAACGTTAACCTGAGCAAGGAAGCACCGAATCTCACCAAGGTCATCATCGGCCTGGGCTGGGATCCGCGCTCGACCGATGGCGCCGCCTTCGACCTCGACGGCTCGGCCTTCCTGCTCAAGTCCGACGCCAAGGTGCGCGCCGATTCAGACTTCATCTTCTATAACAACCTGAAGTCGAGCGACGGCTCTGTCGTCCACAACGGCGACAACACCACCGGCCAGGGCGATGGCGACGACGAGACCGTCACCGTCGATCTGACCAAGGTGCCGGCCGACGTCGACAAGATCTCGTTCTGCGTCACCATCCACGACGCCGACACCCGCCGCCAGAGCTTCGGCATGGTCGGCAAGGCCTTCATCCGCTGCCTGAACGCCAATGGCAATGCCGAGATCGCGCGTTACGACCTGTCCGAGGACAGCTCGACCGAAACCGCCATGATCTTCGGCGAACTGTACCGCGCCGGCGGCGACTGGAAATTCCGCGCCGTCGGCCAGGGCTACAACGGCGGCCTAGGCCCCCTCGCCCGTTCGTTCGGCGTGAACGTCTGAGCTTCAACTAGGCGTCACCGAGCCAGACCCGTCCCGCCACGCTGGCGGGACGCCCTTCTCCACCCTGCAACAGAAGAACTTCATGCGCGTCTGGTTCAACCGTAGCTTTTCGTCCGTCCATACCGCGATCGAGCTGATCCGCCAGGCCGATCGCGAAGGGCGTTTCACCATCCTCCACACCAATCCGAATCCGAAGTCGCCCGTCGCCCGCCTGGCCCATGAATTTCAGTCCGAGCCGACCGGCCTGGCCACGGCCGACTATATCGACTGGTGCGTCGCCTTCTGCCGCGAGCAGCGCGTCGACATCTTCGTCCCGGGGCGCGAAGCCACCGCCATCGCCGGCGCCCATGCGCGCTTCGAGGCCGTCGGCACGCGCGTCCAGAGCGCCGCCTCGGAAGCGGCCCTGCAGCTCATCCACGACAAGGCGCGCTTCTACGCCGAGACCGATCTGCCGGCCGCGCCGGTGGCCGAGTTCCGCCACTTCGAGGACGCCGCCGGCTTCGAGGCCGCCTACGACGGCCTGCGCCGCCGCCACGCGAAACTGTGCGTGAAGCCCTCGCACTCGATCTACGGCCTCGGCTTCGCCGTGCTCGACGAGGAACGCAACAGCGCCGAGCTGCTGATGGCCGGCGCGGAATACCACGTGTCGCTGGGCGACTTCCGTGCCGGCCTGGAGAAACTCGGAACCTTCCGCAGCATGCTGCTGATGGAATTCCTGGAAGGCCGCGAATACAGCGTCGACTGCGTCGGAGATGGGGGCCGCCTGGTCACGGCCGTCGTGCGCCGCAAATCGGGCCAGGCCGGCGCCGGCCAGCGCATCGACCAGCGCGCCGACATCCTGCAAGCCACCGCGCAGCTATGCGCCAGCCATGGCCTGAACGGCATCTTCAACGTCCAGTTCCGCGAAGCGGGCGGCAAGCCGCGCCTCCTCGAGATCAACCCGCGCATGTCGGGCGGGATCGGCATGGCCTGCGTGGCCGGCCCGAACCTGCCGTATATCTCGCTGCGCGGCTTCGCCGACGGCTACGACGGCCTGGAGATCACCCCGGTACGGGACGGCATCCGCGTGGCCGAGCTGGCGCGCGCCGTGGAGCTGGCATGAACGCGCGCGGCGATCAGTTGCCGCTGTCGTTCGCCAAGGCGCTCCCTACTGGACTGCTGGAAGTCGAACTGCAGCGCGGCGCCGACGAACTCGACGACCTGCTCGGCTTTGCCGCGCGCGCCAACGCCAAGCGCGGCTTCCTGTTCGTCAGCAAGGTGCTCGGCAAGCATTGGCCGGTGCGCCCGCAGCGCATGCTCGACATCCATGCGCGCATGGCGGCGGGTGTGCCCGACGCGCCCGGCCCGGTGCTCTTCATCGCGATGGCGGAAACGGCCGTCGGCCTCGGCCAGGGCGTGTTCGAAGCCTGGCTGCGCGCCCATCCCGGACAGGAGGCGCTGTTCCTGCAGACGACGCGCTACCGCGTCGGCGCCGGCTCCATCATCGAATTCGAGGAAGCGCATAGCCACGCGCCGCGCCAGTTCCTGCACATGCCGCGGGGCGCGCACGAACAAGACCTGCTGCGCAGCGCGCGCACCATCGTGCTGGTCGACGACGAAGCCAGTACGGGCAATACCTTCCTGAACCTGACCCACGCCTGCCGCAAGCTCAATCCCGCACTCGAGCGGGTGCACCTGGCGGTGCTGGCCAATTTCATGGGATCGGCGGCCACTGGCGCCCTGACGGCGCGCTTCGGCCTGCCGGCCACGATGGGCGCCCTGGTCGAAGGCGAGTACCGTTTTACGCCCGCCGATTGCCCGGTGGACGCCGCTCCGGCCCAGCGTTACGACGCCGGGGCCGAACGCGGCGCCAGCACGGCCTTCGGCCGCCTGGGCCTGACACGCACGCTGCGTGCGCCGGAAGCACTGGCGGATCGGCTTGCCGTCACAATCGCAATGAATGAAAAAGTCCTGGTGCTGGGCACCGGCGAATTCATGCACGTGTCGACCCTGCTCGGCGCGGCGCTGGAAGCGCGCGGCCTGGATGTCGTGGTGCAGTCGACCACGCGCTCGCCCATCCTGACCTGGGGCGCGGTGCAGCATGCCTTGACCTTCCCCGACAACTATGGCGAAGGCATCCCGAATTTCATCTATAACGTCGCACCTGGCCAGTACGACCACGTGCTGATCTGCCATGAAACCCCGGCCGGCGCCGCCCTGCACGGCCTGGCGCGCACCCTTGAGGCGCGCCTGTTTCACTATCTTACCGAGGACGATGTTGAAGAAGTTCCTGTTCGCTGACCTGGACGACACGCTGTTCCAGACGATCGAGAAATGCGCCGCATTGGCACCCCGGGAGGCGCTCGAACCGGCCGCCTATTACAGCGACGGCAGCATCTGCTCGTTCACCACGCCCGCCCAGCGCGCCTTTTTCGCGTTCGTCAGCGAAGGCATGACGGTGATCCCGACCACGGCGCGCAGCCTCGATTCCTTCGCGCGCGTCGATCTTGGCTTCAGCAGTTATGTCGTGCTGAACTTCGGCGGCATCATCCTCCAGCCCGACGGCAGCATCGAGCGCGACTGGCAGGGCCGCATGCACGGCCTGATGACGGCAGCCTTACCCGGCCTGCAGGAGCTGGGCGCGCGCATCGACGCCTGGGCCGAGGAGACCGGCTACGGCGGCCGCACGCGTTTGGTGGAAGACGCCGGCACGCCCTTCTTCATCGTCGTGAAAGATCCGGACAAGGTGCACGCCAACCTGGAACGCATCGAACGCGAGGTCGTGCTGCCCTGGATCGCGGACGGGCACGGCGACTACTGTGTGCACCGCAACGGCAACAACCTCGCCATCCTGCCCACCAGCCTGGACAAGGCCAACGCCGTCGCTTACGTCACCGAGCGCCTGCGCCGCGAGCATGGCGAGATCGTCACCTTTGGCATGGGCGACAGCCGCTCGGATGCGCGCTTCATGGCCGACTGCGACTACGCCATCATCCCGCGCCGCACCCAGCTGTCGAAGCTGACGGTGGAGACGCTGTGAGTCCATCGACCAGCTTTGCCGGCAGCTATCTGGACAGCGATGTCCAGTTCCTTCTTAAACGCCTGGCGCTGGCCGATTTCGTCGACGTCGCCGACAAGGAACAGCTGATCCAGTCGGGCCGGCGCCACTATAGCGAGATGCTCTCGCCCGAGCGCGCGCCCTCGCAGCGTTACCTGGCGCTGTTCGACGAAGCCTGCCGGACCAACGGCGAGCGCATGGCGCGCGATTGCCTGGTTCTCGCCGGCCTGATCGCGGCGCGCCGCAGCGGTTCGGTGACGCTGGTGTCACTGGCGCGCGGCGGCACCCCGGTCGGCGTCGTCCTGAAGCGCCTGCTGGAGAAGGTGTATGGACGTGCGGCGAACCATTACTCGGTGTCGATCGTGCGCGACCGCGGCATCGACGCCAACGCCCTGCGCCACATCCTGGCGCAAGGTCATGCGCCGGAGTCGATCGTGTTCGTGGATGGCTGGACGGGCAAGGGCGTGATCGCGCGCGAGCTGGCCGGCACGATCGCGCGCTTCAATGCGGATCACGACGTCGCGCTCGACGCCGGCCTGTACGTGCTGTCCGATCTGGCCGGCGCCGCCGCGGTGGCGGCTTCCTGCGAGGATTACCTGATCCCGTCGAGCATCCTGAACGCGACGGTGTCGGGACTCATCAGCCGCTCGGTGCTGAACGAATCGATCGGGCCGGACGATTTCCACGGCTGCGTGCTGTACGAGCACCTGGCCGCCGGGGATCGCTCGCGCGCCTTTGTCGACACGCTGGAGCTCTTGGCGCTGGCTGCGGATCGCACCGGCGAGTCTGTGGCGCCGGCCGACACCCGCGCCGCCGCTGCCCGCTCGGAAGCCTTTATCGCTGCCGCACTGCGCCGCTACGGCATCGCCGACGTCAATCTGGTGAAACCGGGCATCGGCGAAGCCACGCGCGTGCTGCTGCGGCGCGTACCGCGCATGCTGCTGCTGCGCGACCCGACCCATCCGGCGGTGGCGCACCTGCGCCTGCTGGCCGACGAAAAACAGGTGCCGGTCGACGTCGATCCGGCCCTGTCTTACCAAGCTGTATCGCTGATCAGGAGTGCATCGGATGCATAAATCGATGGGCGCGTCCTTGTACGTGCCGGCCAACCATAAAGACCTGCTGCAGGTGGCCAACGGTGAAAAACTGCCGCAGGCGCGCTCGCTGATCTTCTGCACCGAGGATGCGGTCGCCGACCGCGAACTCGGCTGGGCGCTGTTCAACCTGTCAGTGGTGCTGCAGAACATGCGCAGCGACGTCGGCGCGGAGCGTTTCGTCCGCGTGCGCAATCCCGACGTGCTCACGCGCGTGCTGGCCATGCCGGGCGCCCATAAACTGACCGGCTTCGTGATTCCGAAGGCGACGCGCCAGAATTTCGAAGCCTATTACCGCCTCGTGCGCGACACCGACCACATGCTGATGCCGACGCTGGAAACGAGCGAGGTGTTCAGCGAGCGCGAGATGGAATCCTTCCGCGACCTGCTGCAGTCGCCCGGCGTGCGCAGCCGCATCCTGGCGCTGCGCATCGGCGGCAACGACTTATTGGCCCTGCTCGGCCTGCGCCGCCCGCGCGGCATGACCATCTACCGCACCCCGCTCGGCCCCGTGATCGCGCGTCTGGTGACGATCTTCCGCCCGCATGGCTTCATGCTGACGGCGCCCGTGTTCGAGCACCTCGATCTGCCCGAGCTGCTCGACCAGGAAGTGAGCGAAGACATCGCCTACGGCATGGTCGGCAAGACGGCGATCCACCCGAGCCAGATCCTGCCGATCGAAGAGCATTACAAGGTGAAACCGCAGGATCTGGCGGCGGCCCACGCCATCCTCGACGAGAACAGCCCGGCCGTCTTCAAAATGCACGACTCGATGTGCGAAGTGGCCACCCACCGCGCCTGGGCCGAACGCCTGGTCGCGCAGTCGCACATGTTCGGCGCGCACGGCGCCCTGATGAAACGTTAAAAGGAAAGCACATGAACCAGTTCGCACGCGGCCAGAAGGGCAAGTTATCCGACCTTGGCGTCGGCAGCAGTTTTGCGGTCGACCTCGACATCAGCGCGCCCGGCTTCTCCGTCGACGTCTCCTGCTTCGGCCTGGACGGCGCCGATAAACTTTCCGACGACCGCTACATGGTCTTCTACAACCAGCTGGCGAGCCCAGGCGACGCCGTGCGCCTGGATCTGCGCTCGGGCGGCGCGCGTTTTAATGTGAACCTCGACGCCCTGCCCGCCTCCATCGCCAAGCTGGTGTTCGTGGCCGCCATCGACGGCGCCCAGACCATGCGCGCGCTCGGCGCCAGCAGCCTGACCCTCGGCAGCGCGCTGCGCTTCCCCTGGTCGGGGGGCGACTTCGGCGACGAAAAGGCGGTGATCGTGGCCGAACTCTACCGGCGCGACGGGCAGTGGCGCTTCGGCGCCGTCGGCCAGGGTTTTAATGGCGGGCTTTCCGCGCTGCTGAAGCACTTCGGCGGCGAGGAAGCCGCGCCGTCCGCATCGGCCGCGCCGGCGGCGCCGGTGTCGGCGCCTGCAGCACCGGCCGCGCCCAAAATCTCGCTGTCGAAAGTCACGCTCGAAAAGCGCGGCGACAAGGTCTCGCTCGACAAGCGCGGCAGCGCCGGCTTCGGGCGTATCCACGTCAACCTGAACTGGAACCAGTCCGGCATGGCGCCGCAGGCGGCGCCGGTACAGGAAAAAGGCGGCCTGCTGGGGCGCCTGAGCGGCGTCATGAACGATGCCATGGGCAAGCGACGCCGCTCGGGCGGCATCGACCTCGACCTGGGCTGCATGTTCGAACTCGCCGACGGCCGCAAGGGCCTGGTGCAGGCGCTTGGCAACGCCTGGGGCGAATACGAGCGCGCGCCGTATATCAAGCTCGACGCCGACGACCGCACCGGTGCGGCCAGCAATGGCGAGAATTTGTACATCAATGGCGACCAGTTCGCCCAGATCCGCCGCGCGATCATCTTTACGTTCATCTACGAGGGCGTGCCGAACTGGTCGGCGACCGACGGCGTGGTCACCATCGCGGTGCCGAACCAGGCGCCGATCGAGGTACGCCTGGACGGCGGCGGCAACCAGATGATGTGCGCGATCGCCATGATCGAGAACCAGGGCGGCCAGCTGCAGGTGACGAAGATGACCGAATACTTCGAGCAGCAGGGCCGCACCAGCGCGCACGAGTTGATGGATCGGCGCTTTAATTTCGGGCTGCGCTGGAAAACGGGATCAAAGGACTAAGCGTCTGCCAGTGCCGTCCTTCTATGAACAGCGCTACTGCCGAATCAGAACGATGAGGGCTGCGCACATCAGGCCGTTGCCAGCGGCAACCAGGAACTTGCTCAGTTTATCGGCGGTCGGATGCTGCCTGTCGAGGAAGCACACCAAGGAGTGGGCGGCCATGCCGCCCGCCGCCAGCTTCCAGGCCAGTTCCGGGGCGGTAAAGGCGGCGTACCCGAAAAAGGCCAGTACCAGCAGCAAGAGCGTATAAGCAAAGGAAGGCGAGGCCCAGATGCGTTTCATGCATTCTCCGATGACAGGTTGAAGGTAATAGCTCAGCGCGCGCCGGCCGGCGCCAGCGCCGTAATGAGCTGATCGGGCCGGTCGAGATACAGGAACACATAGCGCGGCGCGACCTTCTCGCGCTGGTAATGGGTGATCGTCACCGGCTGCGTGCGATCGAGGCGCAGCACGCAGTTGGGGGCGTCGAAAGGCGTCACCAGGACGGTATCGCGCCGTGCGATGCCGTGGCGCTTGCACCATTGGTCGAGCGGCGCATCGACCCGCTCGCAGGCTTCGATGGCGGCCAGCGGGATGGTGCCGAAGGCGCGGATGCCGACCGACAGGTCGAGCGTGGTCGCGCTCAGGATGTGGCCCTGTGCGCCCTTGATCGACCAGCGATCGGCTGTCACCCAGGCCAGCGTGTAGACGGCCGAGACGGCCGATATGACATGCAGCACCGTGCGCGCCGTCGGGTTATCGAGCAGGAAGTGGGCGATCGTGGCGTCGATCGGCAGTTCGATCAGCACGGCGCAGACGACGATGCCGAGCACGGTGCCGTAGGCGCCCTGGCGGGTATAGGTCAGATTGGCGCCGGCTGGGCGTGCCGGCGGCGCGTCGCGGCGCAGCCAGCGGAAGAAGGCGCGCCACATGGCGCGGTCGAGTTTTAACATGGCCAGGAATTCGGGCGGCAGCAAGGCGCCGAGGCGGGTCGTCCACGCCGTGCCCGGACGCGCCACATGGCGCATGCGGCGCGCGAAATCAGGCGCGCCGGCCAGGTCTTTCGCCACCAGCAGCAGCAAGGGCAGGATCAGGAGCGGACGGTCGAGATGCGGCGCGATCGCGTCGGGCAGCGCGTAGTGCAGCAGGCGTCCGCAAAAGAACACGATGTGGGCATAGGCGAACATGGTCAGCCAGCCCGTCTCGTGCAGCCAGTCGATGCGCTTCCTGAACTCCGCCCGCGCCGTCTTCATGCCGCCTCCGTGCGTTGTCAAAAACAGTTGACTATATTCTACCTTATTGACGTATAGTAATGTTCACCGGCCCTGAAGTGTGTGGTCGACAATATTATGTTGGAGACAAAAGATGGATTTACTGAAACAGCTGCTGCCGAATGCTTTTATTCGCAATTGCGTGATCCTGATTGCGGCGTGCTTGCTGTTCAGCATGTCCGAACGTGCCGGCGAGTCGATCGGCCAGGCACTGTATTGGACGACGCACTAATTCGGCTTGCATCGGAGTACGGGGTCGAGAGACGGGGACGCGTATCGATGCGTCCCTGGTGCTAACGCTGATCAGCGCCCGGACGGTACTATTCCTGATCCTCGCCCATGCTGACGGGACGGCCCGGCCGCTTGTCCTGCAGCTTCTTGCGCAGCTTGGCGGCAGGTTCGGCATAGACGAACCCGAACGACACACAGCCATCGCGGCCGTCGACCGCGTGGTGCATCCGGTGGGCCTGGTAGACACGCTTGAGGTAGCCCTTGCGCGGCACATACTTGAATGGCCAACGCTGGTGCACCAGGCCATCGTGCATGAAGAAATACACCACGCCGTAGATCGTAATGCCGAGCGCGATCCACCACAATGGCCGCCACCAGGTGGAGGCGACGAACAGCGCAGTGGCGAATACGGCGAAAACAACGGCGTAGAGATCGTTTTTTTCCAGCACCGCCTCGTGCGCTTCGTGGTGCGACTTGTGCCAGCCCCAGCCCCAGCCGTGCATGATGTGCTCATGCGACCAGGTGGCAAACCATTCCATGAAGGCGACGCTTCCCACCACGAGCAGGATGGGGATGAGGTAATGCAAGATGCTATCCATTCTCTCTCTCGGGACAGGTCGGGTTGATCGTCGACCGGCGCTGCGCCGGCAGTTTCCACCAGGGCACCCAGGGCGCCGCGTGGTGCTCGAGATGGTAACCGAAATGAAAGCATGTCAGCAGTGACATGACGTGCGAGAAGTCATTGCTGCGGGCGCGGTGGCGGTCGGCGAACGGTAGGTCGTCGACGCGGTGCGGACGATAGGTACCGAAATAGAACAGCTGCACCGATGACAGCAAGGCCGGCAAGGCCCAGAACACCAGCATGGTCGGGAAACGCTCACGCAGGATGAGCAAGTAGATGACCACGGCAACGGTCAGCATCCCGAATTCACGCCAGCCGAAATAGTGGCGGAAGAATTTGAAGTACCAGGGCCAGAAGTGTCTGGAATGCTCGGTATCGAAATCCGGATCGTCAGCCGTGCCGGCATGGCGATGGTGGGCGGAATGGTTTTCACGGAGCTTGCCATACGAAAAACCGGCGTAGATGAAGACGCAGAAGCAGCCGATGGCGCGATTCAGCCAAGGGTGTTGCGGCGCCAGCGAGCCGTGCATCGTGTCATGGGCGACGATGAACAAACCAACGCTCAGCCAGCACTGCAGGACAATGACGACAGGCGCCGCGAGCCAGCGCCCCGGCGCGCTCCAGTCGACCAGGAAGATGGCGCCCACATGGATGGCCAGCCAGGTGCCGACGACCAGGCTTGCGAGCACCAGCCCGACGGCTGTACTGGCACTGCTGACCCGGCTATCGATCGTTGTTGTTGCCATGCTGGAGTTTGTCAGGACTGCTATGCGCCGGCGCGCCCGATGCGAGGCGCAGGATTGCAATTGAACGTGTAATTTTTACATGTGAATACTAACATGGATGCGCCGCGCTCCCGGGTGCGCCGTCGCCGGCGACGCGTCGCAAGCGGGACAAACCCGGCTCCGCCACGCGCGAACATGCATCGCCCAATGCATCAGGGCCGGGGAGGTTCGCCACACGGCGACCTTTCCCGGCCCTGATTTATTTTGGCCACCCGGATCGCTCCGCGCGGCCGAGAACCTTATTACTGCAGCTTGATTTCGACGTCGACGCCAGCTGGCAGATCCAGCTTCATCAGTGCATCGACGGTCTTGTCGGTTGGATCCACGATGTCCATCAGACGCTGGTGCGTACGGATTTCGAACTGGTCGCGCGAGGTCTTGTTGACGTGCGGCGAACGCAGGACGTCGAAACGCTGGATGCGGGTCGGGAGTGGGACTGGGCCCTTGACGACGGCGCCGGTGCGCTTGGCGGTGTCGACGATTTCCAGTGCGGACTGGTCGATCAGCTTGTAGTCGAACGCTTTCAGGCGGATACGGATTTTCTGATTCTGGGACATGCTAGTTCCTTAGAAAAGAGCGAACCGGCTCAGGGCCGGCAATGATTTGTCAGGTGCTACGGTACTGCAAAGGAGCGAGAGTATAGCATCGTTCCGTCCTACGCAGAGGGGGCAGAACCGAAATTCTGCCCCCTCTGTTGTATGCCCAGAACGCTCAACAGCGCGTCCGGGCAAGGATCAAAACCTGATTAGGCGATGATCTTGGCAACCACGCCGGCGCCGACGGTACGGCCGCCTTCGCGGATTGCGAAGCGCAGGCCTTCTTCCATCGCGATCGGGTTGATCAGCTTGACG
>NZ_LMOJ01000007.1 GCF_001424165.1 Massilia sp. Leaf139 | reverse complement strand
AATTGTTAAAGAACTTGTTCGGTACTGCCTTGCTGCGTCCTGCGAATCGTTTTGTTCGTCAGCAGCAGAGGAAGAAGAGTATGAAGCAATTTCTGATTCTCGTCAACTTCTTTTTTGCTACACCGCAGTGTCTGCGGCTCTCGTTCCCACTTCAACTACTTGATTTCGTTGTCGTTTTCGCGAGGAGGCGAACTATAGCAAACCGGACGCGGGTCGCGCAAGTCTTTTTGCGCGACCGCTTTTTCGCAACACGGACGCCGCCCGAGCTCGCCTTCAACGGCTTACATGCCCTCGAAGTTCGCCTTGCGCTTGGCGAGGAAGGCCGACATCCCCTCCTTCTGCGCCGGGGTCCCGAAGGCCGCGTGGAAGAAGCGGCGCTCGTAGCGCACGCCTTCGGTCAGCGTGGTCTCGAAGGCGCGATTCACGGAGTCCTTGATCGCCATGGCGACGGAAACCGGCATCTCGGCGATCGTGTTGGCGACGTTCAGGGCTTCTTCCATCAGCGATTCCGCCGGGAAGATGCGCGACACCAGGCCGGTGCGTTCCGCCTCGGCAGCGTCAATCATGCGCGAGGTCAGCAGCATGTCCATCGCCTTGGCTTTGCCGATCGTACGCGGCAGACGCTGGGTGCCGCCCGCGCCCGGGGTGACGCCAACCTTGATTTCCGGCTGGCCGAACTTGGCGCTGTCCGCGGCGATCAGGAAATCGCACATCATCGCCAGTTCGCAGCCGCCGCCCAGGGCATAGCCGGCGACGACGCCGATCACCGGTTTGCGTACGTTCAGGATGTGTTCCCAGTTGCGGCCGATGTAATTGCCGGGATAGGTGTCGGCATAGGTGTAGTTCGCCATGGCCGCGATGTCGGCGCCGGCCGCAAACACTTTTTCGCTGCCGGTCAGGACGATCACATTGACGGCCGAATCGGCGTCGAACTTATACAGCGCGTCGCCCAGCTCGTTCATCATGTTGTCGTTCAGCGCATTCATCGCCTTCGGGCGGTTCAGGCGAATCACGGCCACCTTGCCGTGGTTTTCGATCAGCAGGTCTGCGTATTCCATTGGACACCTTTATATAGAAGGGATTGATTAGTGCGGGAATTGTAGCGCCTCCGTGGCCGGGAAAGGCAGGTAAGATTGCGATTCATGCAAGTTGCAAGCGAGTCCGCCATTACCACGCTACGCCAAACCTTTATTCGTCTTACCCAGGATGGCCTGCTGCGCAGCAGCGACTTCCGCCGCCTGTGGCTGAGCAGCACGCTGACCCAGTTCGGCGCACAGATCACCCTGCTCGCGCTGCCGATGTGCGCGGTGCTGCTGATGCATGCGAGCCCGAGCCAGATGGGCACGCTGGCTGCCCTGGAATCCCTGCCCTTCCTCCTGTTCGGCCTGCCGTCGGGCGTGCTGCTCGACCGCTGCCGGCGCCTGCCGATCATCGTCTGCAGCGACCTGATGGTCGCCACTGCACTGGCCAGCGTGCCGCTGGCCTGGTGGTTGGACACGCTGACGATCGGCTGGCTGTACGCGGTCGGCTTCGTGCTCGGCACCGGCCTGGTTGTCGGCGGCAGCGCCGAACAAGTCTTTCTCACCTTCGTCGTCGGACGCGAGCGCCTGGTCGACGCGCACGCCAAGCTGGCCGGCACCGAATCGGCGGCGCGCCTGCTCGGCCCCGGCATGGCGGGCGCGCTGGTGCAGCTGCTGGGTGCGCCGCTGGCCATCCTGTGCAATGTCGGCGCCTTCCTGGTATCGCTGGCGAACCTGCGCCGGATCCGTGCGCGCGAGCCGCAGCCGGCCGCCTCGAACGCCCATCCGCTGCACGACATCCGCGACGGTCTCGCCTTCGTGTGGCGCCAGCCGGTCTTGCGCACCCTCGCCTGGACGGCGGGCACCTGGCATTTCCTGTTCTATGGTTATCTCGCCCTGCACGTGTTGTTCGCCACGCGCGTGCTGGGCATGGCGCCCGGTGTGATGGGCACCGCGCAGATGCTGGGCGGCGCCGGCATCCTGGCCGGCTCGATCCTGGTGAAGCCGCTCTCCGCCCGCTACGGCACCGGCCGCGCGATCCTGGTCGGGCTGTGCGTATCCGCGCTCGGCTTCGCGCTGATGCCGGCCATTCCCGCCAACCTGCTGGACAGCGCCTTCATCACCGCCTGCGCCTACGGCATCGTCGTCTTCCTGCTCGACTGCGGCGCGACCCTGTTCTTCGTGCCTTATATCGCGCTGCGCCAGCGCGTCACACCCGACGCCGTGCTGGGCCGGATGGTGGCGACGATGCGTTCGCTGACGGTGGCGACCGCCCCAGTGGGCGCGCTGGCGGCCGGCGCGCTGGCCGAGCGCTTCAGCGTGCGCACCGGACTGGTATGCGTGGCGGCCGGCGCACTCGTGCTGGCGGTGGCCGGCGTGGCTGGAACCCGGCTACGCCATGTGAACGATTGAAGAGAAGGATTGCACGCTTGCCGCGTCAAGTCTTGCAGCGCCACCC
The DNA here is from genome assembly GCF_001424165.1 of Massilia sp. Leaf139. GTDB lineage: Bacteria > Pseudomonadota > Gammaproteobacteria > Burkholderiales > Burkholderiaceae_D > Telluria. The sequence goes on along the minus strand of NZ_LMOJ01000007.1, from coordinate 36,402 downwards.
ACATCTAGACGGATCCGCCTACGCTGCGTCTAGCGCCGACACACCAACTCAGCGAGATTGAAAGAGCAGGGTCAATATTGCAATAACAATCAAAAAGGTCAGCCCAACACTGATGCCTGCTGCGCCAACGTATTCTTTTTTATAGACGTAGTAACTCGAGCACATCCCGACAAATCCAAACACTAACCCGATCATCAATGCAAACAGCCAAGTGACGGCTTCTCCATAGGAACTGCGCGTGGGCGACAGCAAAGCCAGCAAATAGCAGGCACTAAGAGCTGCGACTACGCCATACAGCAAAAAACCGCCTAAAAACATCAACCATTTCATGAGCCGCTCCCGTCAATTTACAGGTTAAGTCTCTCGGCTTAACGAAACTTACGGTACGCCTACCGAAAATGTTGGTGCTAACGTGAACGGCACGATTGCAGACAATGATGCCAAAAAGCGTCACATCGAGATTGCACTATGAGTTCAAAAAGCCCGCTAACTGCGCTAGGGCTACTACTTAGTCGACTACTTGGGCAGCAGCACCCACACATTTCCGCGCTGCTTCATCCGTCCCGCATACTCGGCCGCATTCCCGCCGAAGCCGAAGAAGAAGTCGGCCCGCACCGCGCCGCGGATCGCGCCGCCGGTATCCTGCGCCAGCATCAGGCGCTGGATCGGCGCGCCGTCGGCCGGGTGCGTGGTTGAGAGGAAGAGCGGCGCGCCCAGCGGCACCTGGGTCGGATCCACCGCCACCGAGCGCTCCGGCGTGAGCGGCACGCCGAGCGCCCCTTTCGGGCCGACGTTCGGATCGGGCAGGCGCTCCTCGCGGAAGAAGATATAGCTCGGGTTGACGTTCAGGAGTTCCTGGCGGCGCGCCGGATTGGCCGCGATCCAGGCCTTGATGCTCTGCGCCGAAACGCCGTCGGCCGGCAACTGACCCTGCTCCACCAGCCAGCGCCCGATCACCTTATACGGATGGCCGTTCTGGTCGGCGAAGGCGATGCGCACCGTCTCGCCGCTGTCTTCCAGGCGTACCCGGCCCGATCCTTGCACTTCGAGGAAGAAAGCCTCGACCGGATCGTCGACCCAGACCAGCTCCTTGCCGCGCAGCGGCGCGCGCTCGATCTCGGCGCGGGTGCTGTAGGGGACGACCGTCTTGCCCACCAGCCGGCCGCGCAGGCGCATGTTTTTGAGGCTGGGATAGGCGCTCGCCAGATCGACCGTGATCAGGTCGTCCGGCACGCGGTACAGCGGCGTCTGGAAGGCACCGCCGCGCTGGCGAGATCCGCGCAGCATCGGTTCGTAGTAGCCGGTGATGAGGCCGGTATCGGCGCCGTCGGGCATGCGCATCTGGTTCGGCACGAAATAGGTTTCGAAGTGGCGCCGCATCGCCGCGCCGTCGTTCACGTCCACACTGGCGCCCGCCGCGCAGGGCGCTGTCCACTGCGGCTTCTTCGCCAGCACGCGGCAAGAAGACAGGTAGGCCGGCCAGGCCTGGCGCAGGTCGTCCTGCTGCCAGCCGGGTAGCGCCTCGAAGGAGACCGGCGTCATCGGCGGCATCGGCGCCGGCGGCGGCTTCGGCGGCTCAGCGGGAATGGCGACCGGGCCTACCGGCGCCGGCATGACGATATCCGGTTGCTTCGATGGCTCCGGCTTCGGCTGCGGCTGCGGCGCCGGCACAGGCGCCGGCGGCGTGCCGCAAGCAGTCAACAGGAAGGCGACGAGTACCCACGACGAAGCTACACTGCGAGGTACACTACGGCGTATCGTTTGCATAAGGACTGTTTATGTGGATCTTGATGTTGGAAGCGGGCGTGGCGCTGTTCCTGCTCGTATTTATCGTCTGGTGGACGATGTTCCATGGCCGGCCCGAAGAGCGCAAGCGGCCCCTGCGCGAAGAGAAAGCGCCGCCGGAGCCGCCACGCCAAGAGTGACGATCAGTGCAGCATGCTCGGCAGGGTCAGCACGAACTCGGGAATCTTGACCTCGAAGCGGTGGCCGTCCTCGGCCACGCAGAAGTACTCCCCGTGCATCGAGCCTTGCGGCGTGGCCAGCGGCGTGCCGCTCGAGTATTCGAACTGCTCGCCGGGTTTGAGCAGCGGCTGGTGGCCGACCACGCCCAGGCCCGACACTTCCTGCACCCGGTTGTTGGCGTCGGTGATCACCCAGTGCCGCGAGATCAGCTGGGCCGGCACCTCGCCTGTATTGCGGATCGTGATCGTATAGGAGAACAGGTACTCGTCCTTCTCCGGCTTGCTCTGTTCAGCCAGGTATTTGGTGCGGACGGTAACGGTCAAATCGTAGGCAGCCATCGGCTTCCCTCTTTCTTATTAGTGGAGACGCACGTGTGTGCTGGGAGATAACACTGCGGACATGATACCGCGCCACGCAAAAGCAGGCTGCGCGCCTACGCGGCACCGATCGCGGCAGCTCGGCGTAAAATAGCGGCTTCACCCAATCGCACCGTTACGCAGCGCTCACAACTTATGGCCACCTACCGCATCGCTCCCAGCATCCTGTCCGCCGATTTCGCCCGTCTGGGCGAGGAAGTCCGCAACGTCGTCGAGGCAGGCGCCGACATCATCCACTTCGACGTGATGGACAACCATTACGTGCCGAACCTCACCATCGGCCCGCTGGTGTGCCAGGCGATCCGCCCGCACGTGCAGGTACCGATCGACGTCCACCTGATGGTGAAACCGGTCGACCGCATCATCCCCGACTTCGCCAAGGCCGGCGCCAATATCATCACCTTCCACCCGGAAGCGTCCGAGCACATCGACCGCACGCTGCAGCTGATCCGCGATAACGGCTGCAAGGCCGGCCTGGTATTCAACCCGGGCACGCCGATGCACTACCTCGAACACGTGATGGACAAGATCGACATGATCCTGATTATGTCGGTCAATCCGGGCTTCGGCGGCCAGTCCTTCATCCCGGAAGCGCTGAAGAAGATCGCGATCGCGCGCCGCCTGATCGACGAATCGGGCCGCGACATCATGCTCGAGGTCGACGGCGGCATCAAGGCCGAGAACATTGCCGCGGCCGCCGCCGCCGGTGCCGACACCTTCGTCGCCGGCTCGGCCATCTTCGGCAAGCCCGACTACAAGGCCGTGATCGACGCCATGCGCGCCGAACTGGCAAACGTCGGGAAGTAAGCATGCGACCAGGCGCCGCAGCCATCCGGGCTGCCATTATCGACCTCGACGGCACGATGCTCGACACCGTGCCGGATTTCGAACTGGCCCTGAACGGCATGCGCGCCGATTTTGGATTGGCCCCGATCACCCAGCAGACCATCGAACCGATGGTCGGCAAGGGTTCCGAAAAGCTGATTCGCGACGTGCTCGCGCTCGACTACGACGCGAATCGCATCGACGCCGTTTTCGACGAGGCGATGGCGAGTTACCAGCGCCATTACCTTGCCATCAACGGCGAACGAAGCGTGCTGTACGAGGGCGTGATCGAAGGCCTGCAGGCCATGCGCGCCATGGGCCTGCGCCTGGCCTGCGTGACCAACAAGCCAATTGCCTTTGCCACGCCGCTGCTGGCGCAAAAGGGACTGGCGCCCTACTTCGAGCTGGTCTATGGCGGCGACTCGCTGCCGCGCAAAAAACCCGATCCCCTGCCGCTGCTGCAGGTGTGCGCGGACTTCGACCTGGCGCCGCCGCAGGTGGTGGCCATCGGCGACTCCTCGAACGATGCCGAAGCGGCGCGCGCGGCGCGTTGCTATGTGCTCACAGTGCCATATGGTTATAACCACGGAAGGCCTGTGCAAACCATCGATTCCGATGGTATAGTTAATTCGCTACTAGATGCTGCCGAGCTCGTTCGTGCGCACAACAGCAGCCAAAACTAACTCATCTATACATGTTCTTCACTAAAAAACACACCGTCAACCAGACCGGCGCCCTCGAGGCCTGGGTCTGGCGACGCTGGCAATCCTGGGCTAACTGAACCCGCTTGATTGCTGCCGGCTGCACGCGCACCCGGCAGGTTTTTTGATACCACCGCCGCCCATCCTCCACCTCGACTGCTGGCGGCCCGGAGAAGAACATGACCGAACTCGAATTCAAATCGCTGGCCAACCAGGGCTACAACCGCATTCCGCTGATCGCCGAAGCCTTCGCCGACCTCGAAACGCCGCTGACCCTGTACCTGAAGCTAGCCCAGTCGCAAAACACCGGCAAGAACACCTTCCTGCTCGAGTCGGTCGTCGGCGGCGAGCGCTTCGGCCGCTACTCCTTCATCGGCCTGCCGGCGAAGACGCTGCTGCGCAGCAGCGGCAACCGCACCGAGATCGTCACGAACGGCAGTGTCGTCGAGACCCATGAGGGCAACCCGCTCGACTTCATCGAGGCATTCCAAGCGCGCTTCAAGGTCGCGCTGCGCCCCGGCATGCCGCGCTTCTGCGGCGGCCTGGCCGGCTATTTCGGCTACGACACGGTGCGCCACATCGAGCGCAAGCTGGCCGGCAAAGCGCCCAAGGATACCCTTGGCCTGCCCGACATCCAGCTGATGGTGACCGAAGAGCTGGCCGTGATCGACAACCTGTCGGGCAAGCTGTACCTGATCGTGTATGCCGACACCGCCCAGCCGGAAGCCTTTTCGAAAGCGCGCCAGCGCCTCAAAGACCTGCGCGTGATGCTGCGCCGGAGCGTCGATGCGCCCGTCACGACCGCCTCGGTGCGCACGGAAGCCGTGCGCGAATTCAGCAAGGAAGACTATTTAAAAGCGGTGGCCAAGGCTCACGACTACGTGATGGCCGGCGACCTGATGCAGGTGCAGATCGGCCAGCGCATCCGCAAGCCCTATGTCGATTCGCCGCTCTCGCTGTACCGCTCGCTGCGTTCGCTGAACCCGAGCCCGTACATGTACTACTACAACTTCGGCGACATGCAGATCGTCGGCGCTTCGCCCGAGATTTTGGTGCGCAACGAAACTTCGCCCGCTGGAGAACGCAAGGTCACGCTGCGCCCGATCGCCGGCACCCGTACGCGCGGCGCGACGCCCGAGCGCGATGCCGAGCTGGCGGCCGAACTGCTGGCCGATCCGAAAGAGATCGCCGAGCACGTGATGCTGATCGACCTGGCGCGGAACGACATCGGCCGCATCGCCGACATCGGCAGCGTGAAGGTCACCGACCGCATGGTCATCGAAAAATACTCGCACGTGCAGCACATCGTCTCGAACGTCGAAGGCGCTTTGAAGGAAGGCATGTCGAACCTGGACGTGCTGCGCGCCACCTTCCCCGCCGGGACGCTGACCGGCGCGCCGAAGGTGCGGGCGATGGAAGTCATTGACGAGCTCGAGCCGACCAAGCGCGGCATCTATGGCGGCGCCTGCGGTTATCTTTCCTTCGGCGGCGAGATGGACGTGGCGATCGCAATTCGCACCGGCGTGATCAAGGACGGCAACCTGTACGTGCAGGCCGCGGCCGGCATCGTGGCCGACTCGATTCCCGAAATGGAATGGCAGGAAACCGAAAACAAGGCGCGCGCCGTGCTGCGCGCCGCCGAACAAGTCCAGGATGGCCTGGATGGGGAGTTCTAGCATGCTGCTCATGATCGACAACTATGATTCCTTCACCTACAACATCGTCCAGTATTTCGGCGAGCTGGGTGAAGAGGTGCGCACCGTGCGCAACGACGAGGTCACGATCGCGGACATCGCCGCGATGCGGCCCGACCGCATCTGCATTTCGCCCGGCCCGAAGGCCCCGGTCGATGCCGGCGTCTCGGTCGACGTGATCAAGGAATTCGGCGGCAAGCTGCCGCTCCTCGGCGTCTGCCTCGGGCACCAGGCCATCGGCGAAGCCTTCGGAGGCAAGATCGTGCGCGCCAAGCAGGTCATGCACGGCAAGACCTCGATGATCGCGCACACTGGTGTCGGCGTGTTCAAGAACATACCGAGCCCGTTCACCGTGATCCGCTACCACTCGCTGGCGATCGAGCGCGCGTCCTTGCCGGCCTGCCTGGAGGTGACCGCCTGGACGGACGACGGCGAGATCATGGGCGTGCGCCACAAGGAACTCGATATCCAGGGCGTGCAGTTCCACCCGGAGTCGATCCTGTCGGAACACGGCCACGCGCTGCTGAAAAACTTCCTCGAAGGCTGAGCGTTCGTTCGCTCCCCGACCACCGCATACTGGAACGCCCATGAAGATCACCCCACAGGAAGCGCTGCTGCGCTGTATCGAACACCGCGAGATCTTCCACGACGAGATGCTGCACCTGTTCCGCCAGATCATGTCGGGCGAGATGTCGCCGACCATGGTCGCGGCGCTGACCATGGGCCTGCGCGTGAAGAAGGAAACCATCGGCGAGATCACGGCCGCCGCGCAAGTCATGCGCGAGTTTTCCACCAAGGTGCCGATGGCCGACACCACCCACCTGCTCGACATCGTCGGCACCGGCGGCGACGGCGCCCACACCTTCAATATTTCGAGCGCCTCGATGTTCGTGGCGGCGGCAGCCGGCGCGCGCGTGGCCAAGCATGGCGGGCGCAGCGTGTCCTCCTCGTCCGGCAGCGCGGATCTGATCGAAGCGCTCGGCGCCAAGATCGATTTGAAACCCGAGCAGATCGCACAGTCGATCGCGCAGACCGGCATCGGCTTCATGTTCGCGCCGAACCACCATGCAGCGATGAAGCACGTGGCGCCGGTGCGCCGCGAACTGGGCGTGCGCAGCATCTTCAATATCCTCGGGCCGCTGACCAATCCGGCCGGCGCCCCGAACATCCTGATGGGCGTGTTCCACCCGGATCTGGTCGGCATCCAGGTGCGCGTGCTGCAGCGCCTCGGCGCCCAGCATGCGATGGTGGTCTGGGGCCGCGACAACATGGACGAAGTCTCGCTCGGCGCCGGCACCCTGGTCGGCGAGCTGGTCGACGGCGAGATCCGCGAATACGAAATCCACCCGGAAGACTTCGGCATGCCGATGATCGCCAGCCGCAACCTGAAGGTGGCCAATACCGAGGAATCGAAAGTGCGCGTGATGGAAGCGCTGCGCGGCGAGCCCGGCCCGGCAACCGACATCGTCGCCCTGAATGCCGGCACCGCCTTGTACGCGGCGGGCGTCGCCTCGTCGATCGAAGCCGGCCTGGCCAAGGCGCGTGCGACGATCGCCTCCGGCGCGGCCATGGCCAAGCTCGAACAATTCGTCGCCGTCACGCGCCAGCTGGGCGCGCAAGCGTAAAGGAGCGCTCATGTTGGGGATCCACGACCTGCCGCTGTTCATCGTTTCGGGCCTCCTCCTCAACATCATGCCCGGCCCCGATTCGCTGTTGATCATGACGCGCAGCGCCACCCAGGGCTGGCGTGCCGGCTGCGCGGCTGCGCTCGGCATCGGCACCGGCACCCTGGTGCACATTTTCGCCGCGGCGCTGGGCCTGTCGGCCGTGCTGTCCACCTCGGCCACCGCCTTCACGGTAGTCAAACTGGCCGGGGCAGCGTATATCCTCTACATGGCGGTCGGCCTGCTGCGCAGCCGCAAGCAGACGGGAGATGCGGCGCCGCTCGCGCTGCCCGCCCTGCCCTACCGCACCATCTTCGCCCAGGGCTTTCTCACCAACGTGCTGAACCCGAAGGTGGCGATCTTCTTCCTCGCCTTCGTTCCCCAATTTATCGATGCCGCCGCGCCGAACAAGGCGCTCGCCTTCATCGTCCTCGGCTGCATCTTCAATTTCAACGGCATGCTGTGGTGCGGCGCGCTGGCGCTCACCACCGCCAGGGCCAGCGAACGCATCAAGCTCAGCCCGTCCGTCTCGCTCTGGCTCAATCGCGTCACCGGCGGCCTGTTCGTCTGGCTCGGCGTCAAGCTGGCACTGTCCAAGTCACACTGAAGGTTTTATTAGCATGTCCGACATCCTCAACAAGATCCTGGCCGTCAAGGCCGACGAAGTGGCGGCCGCCAAGAAATACCGCGATCTCGCCAGCCTGCGGCGCGAGGTCGAAACCGATGCCGCCCTGCGCGCCGACATCCGCGGCTTCGAGGCCAGCCTGCGCAGCACCATCGCCGCGGGCCGCGCCGGCGTGATCGCCGAAATCAAGAAGGCCTCGCCCTCGAAAGGCGTGCTGCGCCCGGACTTTCGGCCGGCCGACATCGCCGAGAGCTATGCCGAGGCAGGCGCTGCCTGCCTGTCGGTACTGACCGACGTGAACTTTTTCCAGGGCAGCGTCGACTACCTGCGCCAGGCCCGCGCCGCCTGCGCGCTGCCGGTGATCCGCAAGGACTTCATCGTCGACATGTACCAGGTCTACGAAGCGCGCGAGATGGGGGCCGACGCCATCCTCCTGATCGTCTCGGCCCTCGATCATGGCCTGATGGCCGAACTCGAAGCCTGTGCCCAGGAACTTGGCATGGATGTGCTGGTCGAAGTACATGACGGTGATGAGTTGACTGCGGCATTGCGCTTGAAGACGCCGCTCGTCGGCATCAACAACCGCAACCTGCGCACCTTCGAGGTGTCGCTCGATACGACCATCGGCCTGCTGCCGCGCATCGGGGGCGAGCGGCTGGTCGTGACCGAGTCGGGAATCATGGTGCCAGGCGATGTGCAACGCATGCGCGAAGCGAACGTGCACGCGTTCCTGGTGGGCGAAGCGTTCATGCGCGCGCCAAGCCCTGGCAAAGAACTTCGACGATTATTCGACTGACATGACCACTACCATCCGCACCCGGGCCGCTCTCCTCCTTCTACTGGCAGCCCTGGGCGGATGCAGTACTGTCCAGCCTGTCGCTTCCACGGCCAAGCGCCTCGTCGCCGCGATTCTTCCTCCGATTTTCCCCACTCCCAAGACCGCCGCCCCGGTGGCGCCGTCCTCGCGCACGCTCGACGCCTACAAGGCCGAAGTGGCGCAGCACGTCATGCGCGCCAACAGCGGCCAGACCTTCAGCGGCCAGCTGCCGCCGATGCTGCCGGCAATCGTCGTCGTGAACATCACGGTGGGGGCGGATGGCGAATTGCAGGACGTCGCGGTGCAGCGCTCACGCGATCCGGATGCGTCGGAAGTGGCGCTGGCTTCGATGCGGCGCAGCGGCCGGCTACCGCCGCCGGTCAATTTGCTGGCAGCGAATTCGCGGGCCTTGACGTTTTCGGAGACGTTCTTGTTCGATCACCAGTATCGGTTTCAGTTGCGGTCGTTGGCAGGGCCGCAGTGAATCGGCACATGTAAAACGTCGGGTATGCCGGGACACGAAACGCGGGCATGCCCGCCCTACGTAACGCTCCTGCCGTGGGCGTAGGGCGGACATGCCCGCGTGGAACGTCCGCACAACCCGATACTCACCGCCCCAACACGTTCAACACCGCCAGACTCATCGCCTGCGCCGCGGTCTTGATCGACGGCTCCGGCACCGGCGCATAAAACGGCGAATGGTTGAACGCGATCGGCTTGCCGCCTTCGCGCGCCGCTTCCTCGACCATCTTCGGGTCGTACACACCGGTGAAGAAGAACATGCCCGGCACGCCCTGGTTCACGTACTGCGAAAAATCCTCGCTCGCCGTCATGGCCGGCATGCGCTGAGCGTTGGCGTCGCCGAAGGCGTCCTTGAAGACCGGTTCGAGCTTCGTCACCAGCGCTTCGCTATTGACGATCGCCGCGCCGCCGCTGATGAGCTGCACGTCCGGCGCCGGCGCCATCGCCATGGCGCTCGAGGCCACCGCCACGCGGCGCACGCCCTCGAGCAGCTTGGCCCGCACGGCCGGGCTGTAGGAACGGATGGTGCCGCGCACCTGGACGCTGTCGGGGATGATGTTGCCGACCGTGCCGCCCTGGATGGCGCCGATGGTCACCACGCCGAATTCCTTCGGATCCTTCTCGCGCGAGACCACGGTCTGCACGTCGACGATGAAGCGCGCCGCGATCGCGATCGGGTCGACCGCCTTGTCCGGCGCCGAGCCATGCCCGCCACGGCCTTTGAAGACGATCTCGATCGCGTCCGAATTCGAGGACACCGCCCCCGTGTTGTAGCCCACCGTGCCGTGCGCGAGCGGCCAGGAATGCAGGGCAAACGCGTAGTCCGGCTTCGGGAAGCGCGTAAACAGGCCGTCGTCCAGCATCGCCTTGGCGCCCGATACCGTCTCCTCGGCCGGCTGGCCGATGAAGACGAGCGTGCCCTTCCACTGCGATTTCAGTTCGACCAGGGTGCGCGCCGTACCGAGCCAGCTCGCCATGTGGATGTCGTGGCCGCAGCTATGGGTGACGAAACTCTCGCGCCCGTCGCTGGTGGCTTTCGCGCGGCTCGCATACGGCAGGCCGGTCTTTTCTTCCATCGGCAGGCCATCGAGCTCGGTGCGCACCAGCACCGTCGGGCCGGCGCCGTTTTTATACACCGCCACTACGCCGGTCTTGCCGACTTTTTCCGTGACCTGGAAACCGAGCTTGCGCATCTCGGCCGCCAGCTTGCCGGCCGTGCGCACTTCCTGGAAAGCGATCTCCGGGTGCGCATGCAAGTCCTTGTAGACCGCGTCCAGCCACGGGTACATGCCGTTGATGCGGCCGGCGATTTCGGTTTTCGAAGGGGCGGACGACTGGGCCAGCGCGGGAAGCGCCGGCAGGGCGGAAAGGGCAAGGACGGCTGCGGCAAGCTGTTTCAATGGTCACCTCTTGTTGAGTCGGAAAACGAAAGTGGATGTCAGGCCGCGCTCGGACGCGGCAGCGCCGACGACTTCTTGCCCGGCACCGCCTGCGACAGGGTAATCCCCGGCACGCGGTCGCCCTGCAGGGTCACGTCGAAGGCCATCAACTCGTCGCGGCGGAAGGCGTGCACGGTCAGCTTGTCGCCCACGCGGTAGCGCGACAGCAGGGCCTCGACATTCGACGGGTTGCCGTTCACGCGCAGGCCGTCGATGGCGATCACGATGTCGAGCGCCGACAGGCCGGCCTGGTGCGCCGCCCCGCCTTCGTGCACCTGCGTCAGCTTGGCGCCGAGCGGGTCGCGGCCGATGCCGGCATCGAGCGAAGGCTTGCCGCTCTTTCTCTCGTCGGCCAGCTTGATGCCGAAGGGTGCGAACAGTTTGGCGAGCGGCAGGTCGTCCGTACCCCGCACGAACTTGTCGAACAGGTTGCGCAGTTTCAGGCCGCTGATCTCGTCGAACAGCGATTCCACTTCGCTTTCCGTCACGCCGCGCCCGACGCTCGGATAGAAGTCGCGGCCATATCGCTGCCACAGCGCGCGCATGACGTCGTCCAGGGTCTTGGCGCCGCCGGTCTTGGCGCGGATGGTCAGGTCGAAGGCGAGCGCGATCAGCGACCCCTTGCTGTAGTAGCTGATGATCGCGTTCGGCGAGTTCTCGTCCTGGCGGTAGTACTTGCTCCAGGCGTCGAAACTGGAATCGGCCACGCTCTGCTTCAGGCGTCCGCTGCCGCGCAGGACGCTGCCGACGGTTTTACCGAGCAGCTTGAAATAGGTCGGCTCGCCGATGATCCCGGCGCGCACCAGCATCAGGTCGTCGTAGTAGCTGGTAAAGCCTTCGAACAGCCAGAGCAGCGGCGTGTAGTTCTCGACCTGCAGGTCGTAGGGCGCGAACACGGCCGGCTTGATGCGCTTGACGTTCCAGGTGTGGAAGTACTCGTGGCTGCATAGGCCGAGGAATTTGAGGTAGCCCTCACCTGGCTCGCCTGGCTGCGGCGTGGCGCTGCTCGGCAAGTCGGCGCGGGCGCAGATCAGGGCCGTCGAGGCGCGGTGTTCGAGGCCGCCGTAGCCGTCGCCCACGGCCATCGTCATGAACACGTAGCGGTCGATCGGCGCGCGGTTGGTCTGCGGCTCGAACAGGGTGATTTGCGCTTCGCAGATCGCTTTCAGATCCGCCTGCAGGCGCGCCATGTCCAGGTTCGGCACGCGGCCGGTGATGACGATGTCGTGCGGGATGCCGTGCGCCTTGAAGGTGGCCAGCGCAAAATCGCCCATCTCCACCGGGTGGTCGATCAGTTCGTCGTAGTTGGCCGCCACGTAGGTGCCGAAGCCGTAGCGCTTGGCGCCCAGTTCCTTCATGGCCGTAGCCACGCGCCAGGTTTTCGCGGCCGGGTCGGCCGGGCGCTGGATGTCGACTTCGTGCGCGTCCTCTTCCTGGCCGAGCACGCGTAGGAAAACGCTGGTGCCGTTGAAGAAGCCGTGGGTCTGGTCGAGGTGGGCGGCGCGCACCGACAGATCCCAGGCATAGACTTCGTAGTGCAGGGTCAGCGGGCCGCCGGCGGGGGCGGCGCGCCAGGAGTGCTTGTCGAGTTTGGTGAGCGCCACGGCGGCACCGTTCGACTCGGCCCGGATGCGCACGATATTGCGTGCGAACTCGCGGATCATGTAGCTGCCCGGGATCCAGGCCGGCAGCGCGAACACCTGGCCGTCCGGCGCGGGCGCCGGCACGGTGACGGTCACGTTGAACAGGTGGCCGGCCAGGTCTTTCGGAACGATGGTGTAGTGGATCGCGGGCTGCTTTTTCTGGGCTGTTTTTTTCATGATGGCGAAGTGAGTCGGGCGATGTCCGTAGTGTAACGGATTCGCCCCCGTCTACAACCGGCCGTCATGCCGAGCCAAGTTTCGCAGTAGGCCGTAGGGGTGGTCGAGGCCAATGGCCTCGACCACGGGTGTACCGGTCGGCTCCATCCGGCAGTGCGCACAGACGTGGCCTGAACGCCGCCCACGCGTTCAACGCAGGTAGGCATCGCCGCGCGGTTTCCGAAGCCGCTTGAACGCGTGGCCGCGCAGCGATCCACCTTACGCCAGGTCGGCCGGGGTATCGATGTCGCGCAGGATGCCGGGATCGTCGACCGCGACTTCCGTCACCGGCGCCGACTTGAGGAGCGCACGCGCGCCGTATTCGCCTTCGAGCGCCAGCAGCGCCGGCAGGTGGCGCAAACCGAAAGCGACCGGATTGCCGCGCCGGCCGTCGAACACGGGCGCCGCGATGTCGGCGCCCTCCTCCAGCGCGGCGAGCAGCGCGTGCAAGGTGCTGGGCGCGACATACGGCATGTCGCCCAGCGCCACCAGCCAGGCCGCGGCCTGCGGCAGCGAGCAGCCGATGGCGTGCACCAGCGACGCGGCCATGCCGCTGTCGGCGTCCGCGCACAGCGTCACCTCGCAGCCGAGCGCACGCAGGGCGGCGGCCACGCCGCCATCCTCGGGCGGTACGACGGCGATCACACGGGGAAGCACGGCGAACAGGTTACGCGCGCTAGCCGCCACCACCAGCTCGCCCGAAGGCAGCGGCTGCAGCAGCTTGTTACGGGTACCGCGCGGATCGAAGCGGCGCCCGCGCCCCGCCGCCAGCAGAATTCCGGCAACATTCGCCACGGCGTTCATGGACAAAGGCCCGAATCAGGCCAGCGTGGACGCCGCATCCTTGATCGCCGCGCGGATGCGCTGGTAGGTGCCGCAGCGGCAGATGTTGCCGCTCATGGCGCTGTCGATGTCGGCATCGGTCGGCGCCTTGTTCGCGCGCAGCAGCGCGGTCGCGCTCATCACCTGCCCGCTCTGGCAGTAGCCGCACTGCGGCACGTCGTGGCGGATCCAGGCGTCCTGCACGGCCTTGCCGATGCCGTCCTGGGCGATCGCCTCGATGGTGGTGATGGCGTGGCCGGCGGCCGCCGAGATCGGCGTGATGCAAGCGCGGATCGGCGCGCCGTCCAGGTGCACGGTGCAGGCGCCGCACAGGGCGGCGCCGCAGCCGAACTTGGTGCCGGTCAGGTTCAGGTTGTCGCGCAGCGCCCACAGGATGGGCGTGGACGGATCGGCGTCGACCTGGGTGTCGCGGCCATTGATGTTCAGCTGCACCATGGACGGCCTTATTTGATCGAGTTGAGCTTTTCTTCCAGCGCCGGCAGATCCACCGCGCCCGGGATACGGGTGCCGTCGGTGAAGAAGATCGCCGGCGTGCCCGTGATCTTGAGCTTGTGGCCCAGGTCGACGATCTTCTGGTTCGGCGTGTCGCAGTTGGCCGGTGCGGCCGGCGGCAGCTTGTTGTCGATCATCCAGTCGTCCCAGGCCTTGACCCGGTTCGGCGCGCACCAGATGTTCTTCGACTTCGTAAACGAATCCTCGGACAGGATGTTGTACATGAAGGTGTAGATGGTGACGTCGTCGATGTCCTTGAGCGTGGTCTGGCGCAGACGCTTGCAGTAGCCGCAGTTCGGATCCTCGAACACGGCGATGGTGCGCTTGCCGTTGCCCTTCACCTGCTTCAGCGCCAGCGACAGCGGCAAGTCCGAGAACTTGATCTTGGTGAGGTCGTCGATGCGCGCGCGGGTCAGGTTCTTCGAACTTTTCGCGTCGTAGACCTGGCCGATGAACAGGAACTCGCCCTTCTTGTCCGCGTACAGGATGTCGGTGCCGATGCGCAGTTCGTACAGGCCGGAATACGGCGTTGCGGTGATCGAGTCGATCTTGGCGCCGCCCAGGCGCGGCTCGATGTTCTTGCGGATACTTGCTTCGGTCGTATTTTCGGCGCCCACGCACGACGCCATCAGGCCCGTCGCCGCCAACACGGCGATCTTGGTTTTCAACATCACTTTGATTCCTTAAATAACTACTGACCGATGGCGTGCGCCATCAGGCGACGCTTAATGAACGGCAACTTATCGAGCAAGTTTAATCCCAAATTGCGGGCCACGCGCAGTGGCTCGAGGTTGGCGCCGAACAGGCGTTCGAGGCCGTCGGTGGCAAGTTGCATCAACAACACATCTTCCTTGCGCGCGCGCGCATAGCGCGCCAGCACGCGCTCGTCGCCGATTGCGCGGTGTTCCTCGCGTTCGGCTACCACGCGCAGCAGATCCTGGATGTCGCCGAAGCCAAGGTTCATGCCGTGCCCGGCCAGCGGGTGTACCGAATGGGCGGCGTCGCCGATCAGCGCCACGTGCGGCGCGGTGAGCGCATGCGGGCGCACCAGCGCCAGCGGCACCGCCTTGACCGCTTCCGGCTGCAGCGGACGCAGGGTGCCCAGCGGCTCGTCCGCGTATTCGCACAGGCGCACGGCCAGCTCGCCCATCGATTCTTCCATCAAGGTCGCCGCCAGGGTTTCCGGCGCCGACCACACCAGCGAGACGCGGTTGCCCGGCAGCGGCAGCAGCGCGATGATGCCGTCGCTGCAGGTGAACCACTGGTGGGCGACGCCGTGGTGCGGCTTTTCGCAGGAAAAATTGGTGACGATGGCGCGTTGGTGGTACGACCGGTAGTCGATGCCGATGTCGCACTGCCCACGCACCCAGGAATCGCGGCCGTCGGCGCCCAGCACCAGCCTGGCGTCGATGCGGCGTCCGTCTTCCAGTTCGACGGCGGCGCCCGCCAAGCCGCACGTCAGGCGCGCGCCGCAGCCTTTGACGATCTCGACCTTGTGCGCGAACTTCAGGGCCGCGTCGAGCGCGCCATTCAAATTGCTGTCCTCGACGATCCAGGCCAGCGTTCCCGTATGGGCGCCGAAGGCGTCGAAGCCGAGGCTGCCGCCATTCTTGCCGTCGCCATTGACCGCCATCGCGTCGACCGGCGCCACCCGCTCCGCGTCGAGCGCATCCCAGACTTTCAGGGAGGCGAGCAGATTGCGCGCCGTGTGGTTGAGCGCGTACACGCGCACGTCCCATTGACGTTCGCCGCCGGTGACGGCGACCGGGCTCTCGGCCTGGGTGGCGGGTACCAGCAACGTCACGCTATGCCCGGCCTGGGCGAAGCCGAGCGCCGCCGTCTTGGCGATGGCGCCATTGCCGACGATGCAGACGTCGCTTCGATGGGATGCGGAGGAGGAAGTGGAGGTCGTCATGCCAGGCATTATAGCGGCATGTTCAGGCTGCACTTCGGCCCGTATTTCAAGCGCGCCCGCCGCAATGCCTGAAGAAAGTTGCAGCCGGGACTTGCGAAGCCGCGGGCGGCTGGCTATAATCATGCCTCTCTTGGCCTGGTAGCTCAGTTGGTAGAGCAGAGGATTGAAAATCCTTGTGTCGGTGGTTCGATTCCGCCCCGGGCCACCAAGAATTCAGCAGTACAGCAGAACGCCACCTTCGGGTGGCGTTTTTGTTTTCTGCATGCGGTTTTACTTTCACCGCCACCTTGCCCAAACGATTCCGTCGACACAGGCATTCAGTGAGTTACTGGTGCGCCAGGAAAAACAGCGTTCGTGCTACGTTAAAGACAATCCCAATCTTAACGTTCATTGGAGTAAGCATGTCAAAACAAGCAGACAGCGGTGATGACGACGCAGCCCGGCGCCAGGCGGTCGCGGACTTCAAGCAGGCGGTGAACATGACGCCAGCCCAGCTGGAGAAGTGGCTCGACACCGACGATTCCAAGCGTGTCGGCCAGAAGCAAGGCAATGCCGAATCGACCGGGCACCAGTCCGGACGCCGCATCGTCGAACTGTTGCATCGGCACGTTCAGGACTTGAGTGCGGACGACATCGCACACATGCGCAAGGTAATCGGGTACATCCACCGACACCAGGCACAGGGGCCGACCAAGAGCGATCCGGCATCGAGCGATTGGCGCTATTCACTGATGAATTGGGGCCACGATCCCGAGAAAAAGTGAGCCTCCAGTCGAAGCCTTGTCCTACTTTTCACGGTCTTCAGCCGCAGCGGAGGATCGACGCCACCTTCGGTGGCGTTGTGGTTTGCACTACTCTTCCTTTTCCCTGAACTCACCCTCGATCACCCGGTCGTCACTGCGCTTGAATGGGTTCTTGCCGCCCGTGAATTTGAAGACCGACGACGAGATGCGAGCGAACAGGACGCTTCTCAGCCACGGATAAGTCAGCAGGAACGCCGTGGCGAACCCGACAAATAGCGCGGACACCCAGTCGCCGCGTGCCAGGAAGCTCACCAGGCAGAGTGCGAGCAGACTCACGATCAGCGGCCGGCGCACGGGTTTCGGCAGCAGCCCGACTATGCGCAGCTTGCCGTTGCGAATCCAGGGGACCCTGGCGAACAGCGCGCCAAGCAGCAGGCCCGCCGCGAACCGGCCCGTGCCGAGATAATGGGCCAACTCGCCGATGACGAGGAAACCGGTATAGGTCATCGTGCTGGCCAGCGCTGCCAGCAAGAGTAAAGCGACCGCGGCCGCCAGCCTTGGCCGGGCGATTGCCGCCGTGACGAGAAAACGTAGAATTTGTCGTCTCCTGCAAATGGGTATCGAAAGGGAGCGCAAATCTTAACAGCTCTCCCGTGCAGCCCTCCACCACACGGCCCACCTTGACTTCCCTCCCCTGCGCACCAGGCTCATAGGATCGGCACTTTCAAGACATGCGCGTTCGCGCTTGCCCACGCGGTGATAGTTGTGATGTGAATAGCCGCACGCGCTGCAGCACCGCGGTTTGGACGCGTGGGCGGGAGACCCGCCCACCCTACGGGTCATCCCTGAGGCTTAACTGATTAGCATAAACCCCAGATGGCGTTTTCGCTGAACCTGCTTACTGACAAGCTTACTTCGTCACGACTTTCATCTGCTTGACGTCGAAGCTCGAGTCGCCGAAAGTCTCCTTGTCGAATTCGCCGGTCAGCTCGACCAGGGTGTTGTGGTCGATGTTCACGCCTTGCGGAAAGTGTTTGGCGTCGATCTCGACGGTGATCTTGCCGCTGGCGTCGGCGAATTCATACTCTTCCCCGCCCTTGTGGCTGAGCAGCTTGCCTTGCAGGCGGGCGACCTGGTCGTCCTTGCCCTTGTCCAGCAAATCCTTGGCTGTCATCAGCGGCACGCTGGTGGGGCCGGTGTAGCCGGTAGCGGCGGACGGCTTGGCGGCGGTGTTGTTGGAGGGGCCGGTGTAGCCGGTCGGCTGGGCGCTGGCGAAGGCCGAAGCGGCCAGCAGGGTCGCGATGCAGGAGATGTGCAGGGTGCGTTTCATGGTCGATCCTTTGTCGTGATGGAGAGGTTGGCGCTTTTCAGCGGGCACAGACGCATTACACCGCTCGTACATTAATGCGATCTTAAGAAGCCGCGATCTCAAGCCGGCCAATCGAGCGTCACCCCCAGCCCGCGCCCGTCCAGACCCGGCCCGAAGGCAAGCGCAATCCCGTGCAAATCCGCGATGCGCTGCACGATCGACAGGCCGAGCCCGCTGCCGCCCGCCTCGTTCCCCAGCACCCGGAAGAAGCGTTCGGTCAGGCGCCGCCGGCTCGCCTCGTCCACGCCGGGGCCGTCGTCCCGCACGGCGATGCGCGCGCGGCCGGCGTGAAGGGCGGCGCCGAGTTCGACCCGGCTGCCGGCCGGGCAGTAGCGCAGCGCATTGGCGAGCAGGTTGCGCAGCGTGATGCCGAGCAGTTGCGGATCGGCCGCCACCGTATCGAGTTCGCAGCGCAGCGCTAGCGAGATGCCGCGCGCCTGCGCCTCGGCCGCATGCTCGGCCAGCAAGCCCTCGAACAGGGGGGCCAGCGCCACCGTTCCACTGGCCAGCTGCGTGCGCGCCAGCGGGTCGAGGCGCGCCAGCGTCAACAGACTGTCGACCAGCGCCGTCAGGCGCGCGATGTCCTGGCGCAGTTTGACGAAGGAGGCCGCCAGTTCGGGATGCTGGCGCTGCAGCAGCTGCACGTGCATGTGCAGCCCGGCCAGCGGCGTGCGCAATTCGTGGGCGGCGTCGGCGGTGAAGCGGCGCTCGGCCTGCAGCGCCGTGTCCAGGCGCGCGAACACCTCGTTCAGGGCGCGCACGATGGGCAGCAGTTCGCGCGGCTGGCCGGCAAGCGCCACCTGGGCCAGATCGTCCGGGGTCTTGGCGCCGATGGCGGCGGCGGTGCGGCGCAGCGGCTGCAGCACGCGGCCCGTCAGCCACCAGCACACCAGCGCCAGCAGCACCAGAAAACCCAGCGCCGGCAGCCACAGCACCTCGGCCAAATCTTCCAGGATCTCGAAGCGTTTATCGGCCTGCTGGCCTACCTGCACTTCGAAGCGCCGCGCGGCGTCGCGCACCACGAACACGCGCCAGCGCTCGCGATCCAGATCGACAAAGCCATGGTCGTCGTCGAAGCCGGCCACGAAGGGCGTGGCTGGCGCGCCCGCGCTGCGCTGGAGCACGCGGCCGGCGGCGACCACCTGGTACTGCATGTCGACCTTGCGCACGCCCTCGCCATCGCGCACCGGCGTCGGCGCCAGCAAGCCGCGCGCGTCGAGGTCGGTGGTGGCCGCCATCAGCATGTAGGCCGACTCTTCCAGCGCGTCGTCGAACACCTCGCCGGTTTCCTGCCAAGCGATCACGGTCAGTGTGCCCAGGCTGCCCAGCCACAGCACGCTGCTGGCGGCGAGGATGGCGGCCAGCAGGCGTCGCCGCAGCGACCAGGGGCGCGCGGCCTCAGCCATCGCCTTCCTGTTTCAGGCGGTAGCCGAGGCCGCGTACCGTGACGATGCTGTCGCTGCCGAACTTCTTGCGCAGGTTGTGGATGTACACCTCGATGGCA
This sequence comes from Massilia sp. Leaf139, assembly GCF_001424165.1. Classification (GTDB taxonomy): domain Bacteria; phylum Pseudomonadota; class Gammaproteobacteria; order Burkholderiales; family Burkholderiaceae_D; genus Telluria. The sequence continues at coordinate 17,048 of NZ_LMOJ01000007.1, read as the reverse complement.
TTGCTTTCGACCTCCTCGCCCCAGCCATACAAGCTCTCTTCGATTTGCGCGCGGGTGACGATGCCGTTCTTGCGCAGCAGGAGCGCGTACAGCACATGGTATTCCCGGCTGGTGAGCGCCACCGGCGCGCCGTGCAGGCTGGCCTGGCGGGTTTCCAGGTCGAGCGCGATGCCGGCGTGGGTCAGCGCATTGCTGGCCTGGCTGGCGCCGCGGCGCACGGCGGCGCGGATGCGCGCCGACATTTCTTCCAGCTCGAAGGGTTTGACCAGGTAATCGTCGGCGCCCAGATCCAGCCCCTCGACGCGGTCGGCCAGCGCATTAAAAGCGGTGATCAGGATGACCGGCACCGTATTGCCGGCCGCGCGCAGGGCAGCGAGCAAGGCGTCGCCCGACAGGCCGGGCAGGCCGCGGTCGAGCAGCACGCAGTCGTAATGGTGGGTGGCGAGGGCCGTCTGCGCCGAGTCGCCGCGGCGCACCCAATCGACGGCGTGACCGTCCAGGCGCAGCCAGGCGAGGATGGTGTCGCCGAGGGAGGTGTCGTCTTCGACCAGCAGGATGCGCATGCGGTTTCCGTTGAGCGGTCAGGAGCCGCCAGCGTAAGCCGCGTACATGAAGCGCATCTTAAGAGCACCTAACAAAACTGTCATGGCTGCGTTGCAGCGCCTTGCCGTACCTTTGTACTGTCTTCGGCGCTGCGCCTTGCCCTGACAGTTTTGTTAAGCGCTCTAACACCGCGTCTACGCTTTTTTCAGCGCGCTCGCCTTGTGCGCCGCCTCCGCCCCGGTCTTGTCGCTGACGACCAGGTATTCGGGGTTCTCTTTCGAGGCGGCCACGTGGTGGCCCTTGATTTCGGTGGGCGCGGTGATCTTCTTCTTGACCGTACCGTGCACCGTGCCTTGCGGCGAATGCCATTGCACCTTGTCGCCGGCCTTGAATGTGTCCGTCATGATGGGCTCCGTAGTAAGCGGTAAGTAAGGGGCGGCGGGCGTGCCGCCATCCCATCATTTACGCATAAATCCGGAACGGCGCGCGCCCGCCAAGACGCGGGCGGCAGGCCGACGCCTTACCACATCAGGTCGTCCGGAATCTTGAAGGCCGCGTACGGATCGTCCTCCTCGACGGCGGTCTCGGTCTTCTTCACGCGCACCACCAGCGAGGCGTCGCGCTCGGCGATCTTGTCGGCGATCACGCGCGGCACCAGCTCGGTGCTGTCGCCAAGGCGCACGATGACGAGGCGGCCCGCCATCAGGTGCTCCTGCACGGCGCCCGAGACGTGGATGCGCTCGATCTTGCTGCCGTGCGTGAAGTTGTAGGCGACGTCGCCATTGCCCTTGCTCTGGCGGTTCTTCTGCACCATCTGCACGATCTGCGCCATGATGGCTTTCTGCTGGGCGGCGGCGTCGCGCTGGGCGTTCATTTCGCGCGCCCGCTCGGCGTTCTTGCGCTGCAGCTCGGCGGCGGCGAGTTTCGCCTCGTCGATCGACTCGGTGCCGGTGCGCCGTTCGATCTTCTTCTGCTTGCTCTTGTCCTGCTGAAGCTGTTTTGCCTTGTTCTTGTTGACCAGGCCGGCCTTCAAGAATTGATCCTGCAACGATGCCATTATCGGCGCTCCTTCTATACGATGTGCGAAGCATAGCAAGGAGCGCGCTGCGCCACCAGTGCCCCTTAGGTCACGCTGCGCGGCAATGGCAGGCCGTCGGCGACGGCCAGCGCCGTCAGGGCTTCTTCCAGCACCATCCGTGCCCGCCCCGCCGCCAATTCGAGCTGGGAATGGATGCGCGCGTCTTCCGGATTGCGGTTGGCGCACTGGGCGCTGTAGCGTTCGAAGCTGCCCACCATCAGCAGCAGGTCGGTCAGATGGCGCGGGCATTCGCAGCTGAGGCTGTTGCCGGCGGCCGCGATGGTGGCGAGCGCTTCCTCGTCGAAGCGAGGCGGCGCCACCGCCGGCGCAGGCACGGCCTGCAAGGACAGGCGCTGCCCCGCGAGGGCCGAACGGCACAGCAGTCCCAGCTCGGCAAGGTCGGCCGGCACGCGCGCGACCAGGCAGCCGAGCGAGCGCAGCGCGCGGATGGTGGCGCTGGGGCAGAAGCGGTAGAGCACGACGGTGGCGGCGACGCCGGCGGCCTCGCGCGCCGCTGCCAGGCGCGGCAGCACGCTGTCGTCGAGCTCGGACAGTTCGACCACCAGCACCTGGGCGCCGCTGGGCACGGCCAGATCCGCCACCTGCTCGAGCCGGGCGCAGCTGGCGCGCACTTCCAGTCCGAGTCCCTGGCGCTCGGCCGCCACGCGCCGTGCCAGGCTCGCGCCGACCAGCACGATGCGCACCGGGCCGGTGGACAGACGCGCGTCGCCCGCACTGGCCGCCAGCATCGCCTGCAACTGTTCGCGCCCCAGCCCGGCCAGCACGCCGATCGCATGGCCCTGGTCGACCAGCTGTTTCAGCAAGCCCAGGCGCGCCACCTGCTCGGCCGAATACAGGCGCTGGCCGTGTTCGGATCGCTCGGCGTCCGACAGGCTGTAGCGGCGCTCCCAGATGCGCAGGGTTTCCACCGGCAAGCCCGCCAGGCGGGCAGCGGCGCCGCTGCGGTACATGATGCGTTCCGGTTCAGTTCTTTGCGGTAGGTTCATGGTTATCGTCTCGGCATTGTCCCGTTGATGTCCGATTATACAGCGACAAATCTTAGACAAAGCGCGCGATAGCGCTTAAATTATCCTGCATACCGGTTCAATGTTGAACGGGCTACTTACCCATCAGGAGTCACACATGAAAAAGTACCTGCTTGCACTTCCTCTCGCCCTGGCCATCGGTTCGTCCCAGGCGGCCGACATCGTCGATACGGCCAAGTCCGCCGGTAGCTTCAATACCCTGATCGCCGCGGTACAGGCGGCCGGCCTGGTCGATACGCTCAAGGGCCCGGGCCCGTTCACGGTGTTCGCGCCGACCGATGCCGCGTTCGCCAAGATTCCCAAGGCCAAGCTGGACGCGCTGCTGAAAGACAAGGCCGCGCTGACCAAGGTGCTGACCTACCACGTGGTGCCAGGCTCGGTAATGGCGGCCGACGTCAAGCCGGGCATGGTCAAGACCGTCGAAGGCAGCTCCTTCCAGGTCAGCGCCGCCGGCGGCAAGGTCATGGTCGACAAGGCGCAAGTCGTCAAGACCGACATCGCCGCCGACAATGGCGTCATCCACGTGATCGATTCGGTGATCATGCCGAAATAAGGCGCGGGCGCTTGCCCGGTATCGCCAGCCCACGACGCCACCGTGTCCGCAAGCAGCGGCGGTGGCGTTTGCTTTTGCCGCACTCTTCATGCCGGGCGCCAACTGAATCCGGGCATCGAAAGCTTCGGCATATACTTTTTCTTCCCTTATTGACGCGAGGTTTCGCATGCCGCACCTGGGCCTGGTCTGTATTACTGCTTCCAAGGAGATCCGCTACCGCACCGTCACGCGCACGCGTCTGCACGCGCAGTCGCCTGACGCCCAAGCCAAGATTCTGGAAGACATTTATCGGGACAACCTGCAGACCTTCGACGCCGCCATGCGTTACTGCGTCGAGAACGGCATCTCGCTCTACCGCCTGCCCTCCTCGATCTTTCCCTTCGCCGATACGCCCGAAGGACTGGCGATTTTAAAGACGCTGGAGACGAGCCTGGCGCGCTCCGGCAAGCGCGCGCTGGACGCCGGCATCCGCCTGGTGATGCATCCGGATCAGTTCGTGGTGCTCAGTTCGGACAATCCGCAGGTGGTCGCCAACAGCGTCGTCATCCTGCAGATGCATGCCGACATCATGGATCTGTTCGCCCAGCCGCGCTCGCCCTGGGCCCTGCTGGAAATCCACGGCGGCAAGGCCAACCGGGCCGACGCCCTGGTGAATAGCATCGCGGCGCTGTCCGATGCGATCCGCTGCCGCCTCGGCCTGGAGAATGACGAATACTCGTACAGCGCCGCCGAGATCCACGACATCTGCCTGCGCAGCGGCGTGCCGATGGTGTTCGATGCCCACCACCACATCGTCCACGAAGACCTGCCCAGCTACGACCATCCGAGCGTGGAAGAGATGCTGCTGAAGGCGCGCGAGACCTGGGCCGAGCCGGCGCACCAGTTGGTGCACATCTCGAACGGACGCACCGGTTTCAACGACCGCCAGCATGCCGACCTGATCGATACCATGCCGTCCTGCTACGCGACGGCGCCCTGGATCGAGATCGAAGCGAAGTCGAAGGAAGAGGCGATCGACGGCCTGCGTCCCTGGCTGAAATCACTGGAAACGCCTCGCGGCAGTCACGCGACGTTGTGAATTTTGCACCATAATGGTGCAAACCGTCATCACAAGACGACACCGGGCGGATGACGCGCGTCACCCGCCCGGTTTCTTATTGCCCCTTCCGTCAGGCGCTGCGCTTGACGATCACCGCCTCCAGGTATTCCGAGGGCACCACCAGCGAAGCGCCGTCGGCCGTATTGAAGCGCTCGAGCAGCTCCAGGATCTCGCGCTCGAGCAGGGCCTGGCCCTGGCCGTCGAGCGCACCGAAGGCTTTATTCACAGGCCCGTAGAAATCGCGGAACACCTGCAGCCAGTGCGCCGGCGAGGCATAGCGGAACACGTAATGGCGGCGCGCCGTGCGGATGTCGGCGGCAGCGTCGCCGAACAGTTCGCCCAGGTAGGCCTCGGTGCCCCACAGCAGCGGCGACATCACGCCGGCCGGCGGCGGCACCGCCTTGCCGATCACCTTGAACAGCTGGCCGACGAAACTGTCGGGCGTCCAGCTGGCCAGGCCGATGCGCCCGCCCGGGCGGATCACACGCAGCAGTTCGCCGGCGCTGCGTCCGTGGTCGGGCGCGAACATCACGCCGAAGGTCGACAGCGCGACGTCGAAGCTGCCGTCCGGGTAAGGCAGGCTTTCCGCGTCGGCCACCTGGAAGGCGATGTCGAGGCCCTCGGCCGCGGCGCGCGCCCGGCCCTTCTCGATCAGGGCCGGCACATAGTCGGTCGAGGTGACGCGCGCCAGCCGGTGCGCCGCCGCCAGCGAGGCGTTGCCGTTGCCGGCGGCGACGTCGATGACGGTCTCGCCGGCGCGGATGTCGGCTATCTCGGCCAGGGTTTCGCCGACGATCTGCAGAGTCACGCCGATGATGGCGAAGTCGCCGCTGGCCCAGGCCGCCTGCTGGCGCGCCTTGATGGCGGCATAGTCCGGTTGCACCGCGCCTCGGGCAGTCGCGGCGGCCGGGGTCGATTGCGTAGTTTTGTCCATGGTGTCATCCTCCGGCTACGAGAGTGAAATTTCGGATCGAGATTTTCAGTATGGTGTGCGCGGCAGTACTCCGCTTGACCGGGCGTCGGCGCGTTTTGCCCGCGCATCCTGCAATGCCATGCAAACGGACACCCTTTCCGACGTGCTGCGCTCGGTGCGCCTGCGCGGCGCCGTCTTCTACCAGATCAGCTTCCCGGCGGTGTGGTCGGTCGAGGCGCCGCCGATGCGCGAACTCGGCCGCCTGCTGTTTCCCGAGGCCGAGCACGTGATGGAATACCACGTGCTGACCAAGGGCGACGGCTGGGCCTGCGTGGCTGGCCTGAACCCGGTGCGCATGCACGCCGGCGACGTCGTCATCCTGCCGCATGGCGACGGCCACGTGCTCTCGAACGACCCGGCCCGGCAGCCGACCCGGATCGACCCCGGCTGGGTGGCGGCCACGCGCGACGCGCCGAAACCGATCCCGATCGTGTTCCACTCGCAGTACGAATTCTCCTGGGGCGAGGACGCCAAGCCCGGCGACACCGAACTGGTCTGCGGCTTTCTCTCCTGCGACCGCCATCCTTTCAATCCCCTGCTCGACGCCCTGCCGCGCCTGCTGCACCTGCCGGCCTCGAGCAGCGCCGCCGCCCACACGGAACTGGGCCAGCTGGCGCTGCGCGCCGACCGCGGCCAGCCGGGCGCCGCCGCCCTGCTCGAACGCGCCAGCGAAACCATGTTCATCGACGCCCTGCGGCGCTACCTGGAATGCCTGCCGGCCGGCAGCACCGGCTGGCTGGCCGGCCTGCGCGACGGCCAGATCGGACGCGCGCTGGCGCTGATCCACCGTGCCCCGGCGCGCCCCTGGACGATCGACGACCTGGCGCGCGCCGCCGGCCTGTCGCGCTCGGTCTTCTGCGCGCGCTTCCTGCGTCTGCTGAGCCTGCCTCCGATGCAATACCTGGCGCGCTGGCGCATGGAAGCGGCCGCCGGCCTGCTGCGCGCCAGCCGGGCGCCGGTCGCCGCGGTGGCGCTGGAAGTGGGCTATGAATCGGAAGCGGCCTTCGCGCGCGCATTCAAGCGCGCCACCGGCACCTCGCCCGCGCGCTGGCGCCGCATGCAACACGCCGGCTGAGTTATAGGGCGCCTGACAAAACCGCCATGGCTGCGTTGCAGCGCCTTGCCCTGACAGTTCTGTTAAGCGCACTTAGCGCAAGAAATTATGGACGAGACAGAACTTCATGCTAAAATTCGCCGCCTTGGCCTGGTAGCTCAGTTGGTAGAGCAGAGGATTGAAAATCCTTGTGTCGGTGGTTCGATTCCGCCCCGGGCCACCAAGAATTCAGAAAAGCAGTATCAACAAAAACGCCGACCTCTGCAGGTCGGCGTTTTTGTTTTGGCGCCCGTTTCGCGCGCTACCCTAGCGCTTGCCTTCGCCCGCCGCACGCAATGCGCGCAGCTTCTTCGACGACATATCCACGGTGCGAAGCGGCCCCGTCACCCAGCGCGCTTCATTGTTGCTCAAGCGTACGACGAGCTGGATCGAGCCGCCGGGGTAGCTATTCGTCGTCTTGCGGCCCGTCTCCTCCTGCGTCTTGCGCGATACTTTCGGCTGGAACTTGGCGAAGCCAAAATAGGCATTCAAGGTGCGGCCCGGCGGAATGGTCATCAGCCACAGGTGGCCCAGGTCGCTCCAGTCGTCGCAAATCGCCCAGCGGCTGCTGGCCTCCTTGATGATCTTCATTCCGTAGGGCCCGGCACCGGTCGCCTCATCGAGCAGTTCTTCGATTTCGGATGCGTACATCCAGTACGAAGCGTAGAGGCCGGTTTTTTTATCTTTCCTGCCGTAGGCGGCCTCATGATTGGCCGTGGCGCTGGTGAAGCGCATCAGCTGCAAGGGCCCCTCGAGCACCGTGTGCCGCAGGACGCTCAGGAAACTGCGTTCTTCCTCTTCTGTCGGATCGAAAAATGGCATGACACTCCCTTCTTGTCGAGGACGTTATTCGGGATGTGAAATATTGTGTAGCTGCCAACGATACTACGCCCGTCAATACACGGCTGGAAGGATTATCTGCTGTGACCGTTGTATCGCCGTCATGGCACGACGGGCGGATGGCGCATGAGGTTCGGCGTTAGAATCGCCCCATGAAAATGCGCAAGAAATCCGACCTGCCGGTGAAGACCTGCGCCCACTGCGCCCTGCCTTTCACTTGGCGCAAGAAGTGGGAGCGCGACTGGGAACAGGTCAAATATTGCTCCGAGCGTTGCCGACGTGCGGCGCGGCCGGCGGACGAGCGCTAGACCACTCCGGTTAACATTTGCAACGATGTTTGGGTACAACACCGGGTACAACAACTACGCCGCGATCAGACCACAAAGCGAATGTCTTCCGTTATAGTGATGCGTTGCAGCAATTTATGATGCGCTCAATCAACGCATCCTCTGCGACCGAAGGTTCCGCGTGGCTCCCCTCACCGACATTGCGCACTGGCGCGCCCATATCTTTTCCCGCCTGATGACGATCGTGCTCGTGCTCGGTATCGGCACGGCCATTCCCAGCATCGTGCTCGCCGTCGAGCAGCGCCTGTGGTCGCTGATCGTGGTCGATGTCGTCGCCATCGGCTGGCTGGTCGCGATCTGGCGCCTGCGCAGCTGGTCGTACCGCGTGCGGGTTTATAACTTCATCGCCATCGTCTTCCTCGTCTCGGCGGGAATGATCGTCAACGTCGGCCAGGTGGCCGAACTGTACCTGATCGCGCCGCCCGTCTTCGCTGCGGTGCTGCTGGGGCGGCGCCCGGCGCTGGCCGCGCTCGGCGCCAGCAGCCTGCTGATCCTGCTCCTGGGCGCCGCCGGCTACATCAAGGCCGGCGTCGATCCAACGGCGGGCGCGCCCCTGCTGCCGGCGTGGACGATCGCGCTCAATTTCCTCTTCGTCGGCGCCCTGATTACGGTGTCCTGCAGCACCCTGCTGCAAAAATTGACGTCCTCGCTCGGCCACCTGCACGGCGTGGCGCAGTCGCTGGAAGAAGGCAAGGACGCCCTGCACAACCTGAACGCCGAACTGAAATTGACCGCGGCCGCCGTCGCCCAGCTCAACGACATGGTGCTGATCGCCGGCACCAACGGCAGCGAGGGCGTCGCCTGGCCGATCATCTTCGCCAACGACGCCTTCGTGCGCCGCACCGGTTACGCGCGTGAAGCGGTACTCGGGCGCAGCATGCTGATGTTTAACGGCGCCGAGACCGATCCCGCCGTGTCGAACCGGATCGTCGCCGCCATGGGGCGCGGCGAAGCGGCCAGCGCCGAGATCGTGGCCTATACCAGCAATGGCCTGCCCTGCTGGGTCGAGATCGAGTTCGTGCCCTTTCTCGACGAAGCCGGCGCCCACACGCACTGGGTGGTGGTCGCACGCGACATCGGCGAGCGCAAGAAGGCGGCCACCGCCATCCACCGGCTGGCGTACTACGACGTGCTCACCGACCTGCCGAACCGGCGCTTCCTGCTCGAGCGGCTCGACGTGCTGCTGGCCGAGGCGCAGGCCGGCCAGGACTGGGGCGCCGTCGTCTTCATCGACCTCGATCACTTCAAGTTCGTCAACGACGCCCGCGGCCACGCCACCGGCGACGCCCTGCTGCGCAGCGTCGCCACGCGCCTGCTCGGTTTGATGGGGCCGCACGACACGGTGGCGCGCATCGGCGGCGACGAATTCGTCGTGCTGCTGCCGCATATCGGCAGCGAACAGGCCAGTGCCACCGCAGCCGCATTGGCCGGCGCCGACCGCCTGCGCCATGCGCTGCTGGAGGCGGTCGACATTGACGGCAACCGCTACAACGCCTCGGCCAGCCTGGGTGTGACCCTGCTGGCGCCGAGCGGCGGGAGCGCGCACGACCTGCTGCGCGAAGCCGACACCGCCATGTACCACGCCAAGGCGCGCGGCCGCAACGGCGTGGCCCTGTTCGAAGCGACCATGCGCGCCGAAGTCGAGCAGCGCCTGACCCTGGAGCGCGACCTGGCCGGCGCCATCGGACGCGGCGAACTGGCCCTGTATCTGCAGCTGCAATGCGACGCCGCCGGCCGCCCCACCGGCGCCGAGATGCTGATGCGCTGGCGCCGCGCCGACGGCCGCTTCGTGCCGCCGGACGTGTTCATTCCGATTGCCGAAGCGAGCGGCTTGATCGTCCCGCTAGGCCATTGGGCCCTGCACCAGACCTGCCTGGCCTGGCTGCAATTGCAGGCCGCCGGCCACCCGCTGCCGCTGTCGGTGAACGTCAGCCCGCTGCAGTTCGGCCAGGCCGATTTCGTCGCGCAGGTAAGCGCTGTGCTGGCGCAGACCGGCGTGCCGGCCGACCAGCTGATCCTGGAACTGACCGAGGGCCACCTGATCAAGGACCGCGACGCGACGATCGCGCGCATGCACGCGCTGGCCGCGCTCGGCATTCGTTTTTCGATCGACGATTTCGGCACCGGCTACTCGAACCTGGGCTATTTGAAACGCATGCCGCTGTATGAACTCAAGATCGATAAAAGCTTCATCCGCGATACGCCGGATAACGGCGACGGCGACGCCATCGTCTGCTCGATCCTGGCCATGGCCGCGCACCTGCGCCTGCGCGTCGTGGCCGAAGGGGTCGAGACGCGCGAACAGGCCGATTTCCTCGCCGCCAACGGCTGCCCGACCATGCAGGGCTATCTGTTCGCCCGTCCGCAGCCGCTCGAACAGGTGCTGGCCGGCCTGCACACGCCCGCGGCACTGGCCGCCTGAAGTCAGGCACGATTCCCGGCGCGAGATTCGCACTGCAAAACAAACGCTGTCAGCGTTTCTTACACCGCCGCCCGGCACATCGGCAGCCCGAACGCTAAGCGCCTGATTCTTCAGTAATGAAGAGACGAGGCATACGACTTGCTTACTCCATGTCCGCACACACCCCGCTTGTGCACTCACAATCAGACTGGAGACGACATGCATTTTCCTCGCAACTTGCGCCGCACCCTGCTCGCCACCCTCCTCCTAGGCAGCATCGCCCTGCCGGCATCGGCCAGCACCATCCTGTTTGTCGGTAACAGCTTTACCTACGGCGACCCGGCCGGCGCACAGCCGCCCACAGTCCAGGCCTACCGGCCGGGCACGGTCACCGACCTGAACGGCAGCAACATCGGCGGCGTGCCGGCATTGTTCAAGGCGATGACGCTGCAGGCCGGCCTGAACTATGACGTCAGCCTGGAAACCCGCGGCGGTTCCGGACTCGACTACCACTACAACAGCAAGTACAGCACCATCGTCAAACCCTTCGACACGGTCGTCCTGCAAAGCTACAGCACCCTCGACGCCAGCCGTCCCGGCGATCCGGCCACGCTGATCCGCTATTCCGGCCTGCTGGCCGACGCCCTTTACGCCCAGAATCCGAACGTGGACGTGCGCCTGACCGCGACCTGGTCGCGCGCCGACCTCACCTACCGGAATACCAGCAGCCCCTGGTACGGCGACCCGATCTACGCGATGGCGCTGGACGTGCGCGCCGGCTACGACGCGGCCGATGCGGCGTCAGACCACATCAACGGCGTGATCCCGGTCGGCGAGGCCTGGAACCGGGCGATTGCCGGCGGCCTGGCCGACGCCAACCCGTACGACGGCATCGGCGCCGGCCAGATCAACCTGTGGGCGCCGGATTCCTACCACGGCAGCGTCTACGGCTACTACCTGGAAGCCCTGACCATCTTCGGCAGCGTCACCGGACTCGATCCGCGCTCGCTGGGCGGCAACGAATACTCCGCGCGCGAACTCGGCATCGACGTGAACACGGCGCTCGCCCTGCAAGCCTTTGCCGCGGCCCAGCTCGACGCGGAAGAGGTGCCCGAGCCGGGCATGGCCGCCCTGTTCGCCACCCTGGGCGGGCTGATGTTCGCGGCACGCCGCCGCGCCCGGGCCGGCGTGCGCGCCTGAGGCCGCGCGCCGCGCTTGCCGGTACACGCTTGCCGCTGGATCGACCCGCGCGATCGCAATCGCGCGGGTTTGCTAGAGTAATCGTTCGACAAGGACTTCACAGGAAAGCGACATGAACATTCTGATGGTACTGACCTCGCACGACCGGCTGGGCGACACCGGCAAGAAGACCGGCTTCTGGCTCGAGGAATTCGCCGCGCCGTACTACCTGCTCAAGGATGCGGGTGCGCAGCTGACCCTGGTCTCGCCCGGGGGCGGCCAGCCGCCGCTCGATCCGAAAAGCGATGCGCCGGACGCGCAGACCGAGGCAACCCGGCGCTTCAAGGCCGATCCGGCAGCCCAGGCGGCGCTGGCTTCCACCGGCCGGCTCGCCGACGTGTCGGCGGATAGCTTCGACGCCGTCTTTTATCCGGGCGGCCACGGCCCGCTCTGGGATCTGGCCGAGGACAAGAGCTCGATCGCGCTGATCGAAGCGATGCTCGCCGCGAACAAGCCGGTGGCCCTCGTCTGCCACGCGCCGGGCGTGCTGCGCCATGCGAAAGCGGCCGACGGCAAGCCGCTGGTGAGCGGCAAGCGCCTGACCGGTTTTACGAACACCGAAGAGGAAGCGGTCGGGCTGACGCAGGTCGTCCCCTTCCTGGTCGAAGACATGCTCAAGGAAAACGGCGGCGACTATTCGAAGGTGGCCGACTGGCAGCCGTATGCGATCACCGATGGCTTGCTGGTCACCGGCCAGAATCCGGCCTCGTCGGAAGCGGCGGCCGAGGCGCTGCTGAAGCTGCTGCGCTGACTTTCGTCTAGCGCAGCACGGCCAACTTCACCTTCTGCCCCTTGCGGAAGGTATACAGGGTCAGGGCGGCATTCTTGAGGTCGCCCTTCGGATCGAAGGCGATGCGGCCGGTCACGCCCTCGTGCTGGACGGCGGCCAGCGCCGGCAGGAAGCGTTTCGGGTCGCCCGAATTCGCCGTCTGCATCGCTTTCGCGAACACCATCACCGCATCGTAGGCGTAAGGCGCATAGGTTTGCAGCGGAATCTTGAAGCGTCCCTCGTAGCGCTGGGTAAACGCGTTCAGGCCGGCTTCCTGCTCGGCGCCGACGCCGCCCGCGACCACGCAATAGACCTTGTCGTCGACCAGGGCGTCGCCGGCGAGCAGCGGCATCTTTTCCGAGCAGACGCCGTCGCCCGACACCAGCTTGGCGCGCAGGCCGAGCGCCTTCATTTGTTTCAGCATCGGGCCGGCCACGGCATCCATGCCGCCATAGAAAATCACGTCCGGATCGCGCGCACGGATCTGGGTGAGAATCGCATTGAAGTCGGTCGCCTTGTCGTTGGTGAACTGGCGGCTGACCACGCTCGCGGCCCCACGCGAGGCGCGCACGCCCTTGACGAATTCGTCGGCCAGGCCCTGGCCGAAGGCGGTGCGGTCGTCGATCACGGCGATCTTCTTCGCTTTTAAGGTTCCGATTGAATAGGTGGCCAGCGTGCGCCCGACCAGGTTGTCGTTGGCGACGACGCGGAAGGCCGTCTTGTAGCCCTGATTGGTGTAGAGCGGCGTGGTGGCGGCGGGCGAAATCTGCGGAATGCCGGCATTCGCGTAGATCTTCGAGGCCGGCACCGTCGTTCCTGAATTGAGGTGGCCGACCACGGCCGCCACCTTGGCGTCGACCAGCTTTTGCGCGACCGCCGCCCCGGTCTTCGGATCGGCGGCGTCGTCTTCCGGCTGCAAGACCCACTGCACCTTGTTCCCGCCGAGCACGATCCCCTTCGCGTTCAGCTCGTCGATCGCCATGCGCGCGCCGTTCTCGATGTCCTTGCCCTGGTGCGCGCCGGTGCCCGACAGCGGCGAGGCGGTGCCGATCTTGATTTGCACGGTTTTGGCGGCCGGCTGGGCATGGATGGAAGGCGACGTTGTCAGGGCGAGCAGGGAGACGGCGGCGATCAGGTGCTTATGCATGGCGGGTTTTCCGTGGACGGTGCGCCCGATTGTACTGCCGCGCTGTACCTTGCCGAAAATGCAATCGTGCGCCCGCCCCGCTTTTGTAGGGTGGACTCCCGAGTCCACGGCTTTTAGGTGTGCATGTCGAGAGGCGCCGGAGGTTTGCCCGGGAAAGGCCGTGGACTCGGGAGTCCACCCTACGAACCCGTCAACGCTCAGGCAGCGGCCAGCACGCCTTGTTCTTCGGGGCGCAGGGTCAGCACGGCAACCCCGTTCTTCGTTACCGCCACCGTGTGTTCGAACTGGGCCGAGAGCGAACCGTCGCGCGTCACCACCGTCCAGCCGTCGGCCTCGGTGCGCACGCTGCGCCCGCCCGCGTTCAGCATCGGCTCGATCGTGAAGACCATGCCTTCGCGCAGGACGAGGCCGGTGTTCCGGGTGCCGAAGTGCAGGATCTGCGGCTCCTCGTGCATCTCGCGGCCGATGCCGTGGCCGCAGTATTCGCGCACGACCGAATAGCCGTTGCGCTTGGCGTGGCGTTCGATCGCATAGCCGATGTCGCCCAGGCGCGCGCCCGGACGCACGGCGCGGATGCCCTTCCACATGGCCTCGTACGTGGTCTGCACCAGGCGCTTCGCGCGCACATCCACTTCGCCGATCAGGTAGGTCTTGCTGGAGTCGGCGATATAGCCGTTCTTCTCCAGCGTGATGTCGAGGTTGACGATATCGCCCCCCTTCAGCACCTGCCCCGCCGAGGGCACGCCGTGGCAGACGACCTCGTTCACCGAGCAGTTCAGCACGAAACCGTAACCGTATTGCCCCTTGCTGGCCGGCCGCGATTGCAGCTCATCGACGATGAAGCGCTCAACTAAAGTGTCGATCTGCAGGGTCGACATGCCGCTCAAGGCGGTGCGGTCGAGCATGCCGAAGACCGAGGCCAGCAGGCGGCCAGATTCGGCCATCAGGGCCAGCTCTTCCGGGGTCTTGGTCATGCCGCGCTCAAGGCCAGGGATTGCGCCGAGACCCCGGCCGAACTCAATTCGCGCTCCATGATCTCGTTGAAGCTGAGCGTCGGATTGGTCTCGCAAAGCATGCCGACCTTGATCCAGAACGCCGCCTGCGCGTTGATCGAGCGGCAGGAGACCTTGGTCGCGCGGCGCAGCTGGTCGTGCAGTTCTTCTTCGATGTTCACGATGCCCATGAGATTCTCCATATACGAAACGTATATTGATTGTATACGCCGCATATAAAAAAAGCCAACCCGCAGGTTGGCTTTCTTGTTTCAGCGCAAAGGACTTATGCCGCCTGATCCAGCGTCGGGTAGTCGATATACCCTGCTTCGCCCGGCACATAGAAGGTCTGCGGGTTCGGCTTGTTCCACGGCGCGTTCAATTTGAGGCGCTGCACCAGATCCGGGTTGGCGATGTAGGCGCGGCCAAAGGCGACCGCATCGGCGCGGCCCGACTCGACGGCGTCCAGCGCCATCTCGCGGTCGTAGCCGTTGTTGGCGATATAGGTGCCCTTGAAAGCCTGGCGCGCCCAGGCGAAATCGAAGCCGGGAATATCGCGCGGGCCGCCGGTAGCGCCTTCGACGAAGTGAATGAAGGCGATGCCGCGCTTGTTCAGTTCCTCGACCAGGTAGCCGAACACGGCTTGCGGATTGCTGTCGGCCAGGTCGTTGGCCGGCGTCACCGGCGACAGGCGGATGCCGACGCGGCCGGCGCCGATCTCGGCCACCACCGCGTCCACCACCTCGAGTGCGAAGCGGGCGCGGTTCTCGATCGAGCCGCCGTATTCGTCGGTGCGCTTGTTGGCGCCGTCGCGCAGGAACTGGTCGATCAGGTAGCCGTTGGCGCCATGCAGTTCAATGCCGTCGAAGCCGGCGCGGATCGCGTTGGCGGCGCCGCGGCGGTATTCGGCGACAACCTCCTTGATCTCGTCGACCGTCAGGGCGCGCGGTTCCGGTGCCTCGACCTTGCCGGCGTGGGTGTAGGCGGTCACTTTCGCGGCCACGGCCGACGGGGCGATCGGCTGCACGCCGCCGGTCAGGTTCGGGTGGGTCACGCGGCCCACGTGCCAGATCTGGGCGACAATCTTCGAGCCGGCCTCGTGCACGGCCTGGGTGATCGGCTTCCAGCCTTCGACCTGCTCGTCCGAATAGATGCCCGGCGTCGCCATATAGCCCTTGCCGACCGGCGAGACTTGCGTGCCTTCGCTGATGATCAGGCCGGCATTGCTGCGCTGGCGGTAGTACTCGACGTTCATCGGGCTGCCTGGAATGTCGCCGGCGGCCTCGTCGGCGCGGCTGCGGGTCAGCGGCGCCATCACGACACGGTTGGCAACCTCGATGTCGCCGATACGGGTGGGCTGAAAGAGTTTGTGCGTCATGTTCGATCCGTTCTGGTTGAATGCTGGGAAATGGTGGGCCGCCGGTCGCTTCGCAATGTCAAAGCGGGCGCCGGCGGCCACGACAGTGAGCACTATAAGTATTCCTGCCGCCTGTGGGTAGGCCGCACGAATGATAAGATCTATTCCTGAACGGAATGGATGGAGAGATTATGGATCGGCTGCGCTTGATGGAAACCTTTGTCCGGGTGGTCGAAACCGGCAACTTCTCGGCCGTGGCGCGCGAGGAGCGCAGCACCCAATCGGCCATCAGCAAGCAGGTGCAGGCGCTGGAAACCATGCTCGGCGCCAAACTGCTGGTGCGTTCGACGCGCAGCCATGCGCTGACCGAAGCGGGCAAGCGCTATTACGAGCGCTGCCGCCAGGTGCTCGACACGCTGGAAGAAGCGCGGGTCGAGATCCAGCGCACCGAGAACGAGATCTCGGGCGTGCTGCGGGTGGCGGCCCCGGTCTCCTTCGGCCGCCTGCACATCGTGCCGCGCCTCGGCGCCTTTTTCGCGCGCTATCCGCAGCTGAAAATCGACCTGCAGCTCGACGACAGCTTCGTCGACCTGGTCGTGGGCGGCATCGACGTCGCCTTCCGCGTCGGCGAACTGAAGGACAGCCGCCTGATCGCGCGCCGCATCGGCACCGCCCACCGCGCCCTGCTCGCCTCCCCCGACTACCTGGCGCGCCACGGCGAGCCGCGCGCGCCAAGCGAGCTGGCGCGGCACCAGTGCATCGTCTACACGGGCCTCGCCAACGTCAACGAGTGGAACTTCCAGGACGAGGACGGCGCCCAGCACACGGTACGCGTCGGCGGCCATCTGCAATCGAACAGTTCCGAAGCCATCCGCCAGGCCGTGGTCGAGGGCCTCGGCATCTGCTACACGCCGCAGTGGGTGTACGGTGACGACATCCGCGCCGGGCGCGTGAAGCCGATCCTGACGCAATACCGGCTACCGCCGCTACCGCTGAACGTCGTCTTCCAGCCGGCGCGCCGGCCCTCGCTGAAGATCAGCCATTTCGTGTCCTTCTTCGCGGACGAATTTGCTCGTGATCCGGATATTTCGCCGATGCTGGCGGATGAGGGGGCGCCGCATGAGGCATTGGGGAAGCTGGGGGGAAGTTATGCGGTTGAACCAGCCTCGCAAAAACCATCGGTACCGTAAATCAGAGGGGGCACCGCGTAGCGAAATACGGAGTTAATCAGCGTAGCAAGATGATTGGATCTCCTGCTCATCTAGCACAATCTCTTGTGCAACCCACTTTCCGCCGATGCGCCGCACAAGTCGAACATGCACCATATGCCATCCAGTGGCTCCACGGATGAGATAGTCCGCGGTTACACATTGATGTGCTCCCATTGCCTTGAATCCGACTGCTACCGGCATTATGAAACTAGGTTTAGACAACCGAGCATCCTTTGCTTCTTCGCCTGTGATAGCGGATATTGAATCGCCACGAGTTCAGTAGACACTCCTGAGCCATAATGTCGGGCACAAGGAGAAGGTATGAGTGGAAAGCGGTACACAGAGGAATTCAAGATTGCA
>NZ_LMOJ01000006.1 GCF_001424165.1 Massilia sp. Leaf139 | reverse complement strand
ACCAGCACGCTCACCACCGAGCCGCTGCTGGCCGGCTACTCGCGCACCGCCGCGATGCCGAACTTCAAGCCATCGACCAGCTCGCCGGTCATCGGCCGTGGCATCGCGACCTATGCCCACTCGACCGACATCGACGGCAAGGCACGCAACGCCACGACGGGTATCGACATCGGCGCCTATCAGCACTGATGAGTACAAATCAGCATTGATCGGCAGAAGTGATCATCAAGCCATCCTGGCTTGATGAGCCGCCCCGCGCAGCCGCAAGGTGCGTGGGGCTTTTTTCGTCGGTGCGATGCAAATAGTCACCGAATTCCGGCGCAAGGGAAGAGAACACAGTTCATTAACTATTGTTTCTTGAAACAAACGTACTGTATAACATTGATACTTGTAAGAAATTTTTTTGCGAAAACGTTGAACTTAGGAAGTTTCCACAGCTCAAAGGTACGTATTCACTTTTTTTGTTAGGGAAACTTTCGCATGAAGAAGCAAGCCACCAACGCAGTCCTCCGCAACGCCGCCATCCTCTTGATCGCAACCGTTGCTGCCGCCGGCGCCAACGCCCAAACCTCGGCGCAAGTTGCCCTGACGGGCTACGACAGCCTCAGCGCCACCCCAGGCACCCAAAGCAGCGCCACCCTGCCAGCAACCACCTACAACTATTACGTGTCGCCGACCGGTTCGGACACTGCCGCCGGCACCAAGGCCGCACCGTTCAAGACCCTGGCGCGCGCCGCCAAGGCCGCCATCAAGCCGGGCACCACCGTCTTCGTCGCACCAGGCACCTATGCCGGCGGCTTCAAGACCACCGGTAACGGCACCGCCTCGGCCCGCATCTACTGGGTGTCGACCACGAAGTGGGGCGCCAAGATCGTGCCGCCAGCCAGCTCGGTCAACAAGACCGCCTGGGACAACCGCGGCCATTACGTCAGCATCATCGGCTTTGAAGTCGACGGTTCGAAGATCCAGAGCGGCACCAAGTGGACGCTGGGCATCTACACGGGCGGTTCTTACAACGTCATCGAAGGCAACCACGTGCACCACACGGCCAACACGATTCCCTGCTCGAGCGCAGGCGGTTCGGCGATCGGCGTCGACAGCTACTACAAGGGCGTGATGGGCGACGTCATCGGCAACGTCGTGCACGATATCGGCCCGGCCGGCTGCACCTATGTCCAGGGCATTTATCACAGCACTTCCGGCTCGATCAAGAACAACGTGGTCTACCGCGTCGGTTCGGCAGCAATTCACCTCTGGCACGATGCGACCAACCTGAAGATCACCAACAACACGGTGAGCTCGTCGGTCTTCGGCATCATCGTCGGTGGCGGTGACTACTACTTCACCTCGGCCGGCGCCAACAACGTGCACGTGTATAACAACATCGTGTACGACAACAAGTACGGCATCTCGGAGCAGGGCAAGACGGGTACCGCGAACACCTACAAGAACAACCTGGTGTTCAAGAACACGACTTACAACTGGCAGCTGCGCAATGGCCTGAAGCACACCGCGACGATCACATCCGAGCCGCTGCTGGTCGGCTACTCGCGTACCGCCGCGATGCCGAACTTCAAGCCATCGACCAGCTCGCCGGTCATCGGCCGCGGCATCGCGACCTACGCCCACCCGACCGACATCGATGGCAAGCCGCGCAACACCACGACCGGCTTCGACATCGGCGCTTATCAACACTAATCAGCACTGATCGGGCATTCCTCAAGCACCGAGCAGATCGTTTTGCCAGCCGGGCCTGCGGGCCCGCGTTCCCCGCGCTGCCCCAAGGCAGGCGGGGTTTTTTGTTTTCGGAAGCCGCTCGATGCGCTGGCCAGCGCGGGCGCCGGAACCCCGGAATGACTGCTGAGTTGGGAAAAACCCCACGTATTGATTCTTCGCAAACTCTACTCGCAAATGCGTCTTGAACGGCAGAGTGCTTCGTGTAGAATCAATTCTTTCATGTTGTGGGTCGGGGCGGACGTCCCGGTGACGCGTGGCGCATGCCGGCGTTCCCGACAGCAGGTCGAACACGGTAACCGGCATGTCACGCATTGCGCATCACAAGTGGTTCAGTTGTATGTCCTGGAACGGCGCAGCGCCCGCTCGCGCGTTTATCGCTTCCGCCTCCGCTGCTTGCCCGTGCCGATGTTCGCAGGGCGCCCCCCGCGCTTCCCATTCGAGGCATTCCGCCCGGCTTGCCTGAGCTCGGCCGACGCGTGCGTCGTGCCCGAGCACCCCGACCGGCTGCCGCGATGGCGCGGCCCGGCAACCCTGCATTTGCCAATTTTCCGGATTCACCCAATGGATATCGTAGAGATGAACATGCAACAAGAGTCGAAACAAGAATCGGGCAGCACCAGTGGCCGTCCACGCCGCAATATCGCCAAGCAGGTGGTCGAACGCGGGCAGCGCCTGCGCAACCGTGCCGGCGTGCTGATCGGTATGTCGCTGGGCCTGGTGGCGCTGTTGACGGTTCTCGAGTAAAACCAGACGCCGACCGGGTGCGCCTGCCGCTACGCTAGTCGTCCAGCGGCGCCGCCATCTCCGCGCTGTCGGCGGTGGGGCGGTTCACCTGCGGCGTGACCTTGAACCAGTCGAACGCATCGGGCGGCAGGGCCGCCTGGCGCGCCAGTTCGAGCGCCTGTTCCGGGCTGATGTCCGGATCGAGCCAGAGCGCGGCGTCGGCCGCCTCGAGCACCACCGGGCGCCGGTCGTGGATGTCGAGCATGCCTTCGGCCGCATCGTCGGTGACGAGCACGAAGCCTGCCTCGGCGCGGTGTTCGGTGAACGATCCGAAGTTCGCCAGCGCCAGCATGAACAGCGGCGCGCGATCCTTGCGGTGAATGTGCCAGGGTTGCTTCTTGCCTTTTTCTCCCGTCCACTCGTACCAGCCGTCGGCCGGCACGATGGCGCGGCCGTTCTTCATCAGCCGGCTCCAGTAGCGGTTGGTCAGCTTGTCGAGCCGGGCATTGATCGAGATCGGCAGCTTTCCTTCCGCCCATTTCGCCCGATAACTCCAAAACACGTCGTCGATGCGGCGCTCGCCATCCTGGATGTGCATGACGGGGCGATACGTCCCGGGCGGCACGTTATAGGCCGGCGTCGATTCGCTGTCGTACACGGCGTCGGCCCAGCCGAAGACGCTCGCGTAGTATCGTGCCGTTTGGCTTTGGTCAAATCGTCCACACATGGGAGTCATGGTACTGCAAACGCGACGCCCGCACGATTGATCCTGCCGGGCTGGAACGGTGCGCGGCGGCGGTGATGCTATGCTGTACAAACGACAAGCAAAGGAGAACACGATGGCGGGAGCCTGGCTGAGGGTATTGAAATCCGTTCCATGGGGCGAAGTCATCGCGGCGGCGCCGCAGGTGGCGAACAGTGCGCGCAGGCTGTGGGACACGGTCGGGGGCAAGGGCGTGGCCACGCCGAACACCGAACTGGACGAGGCGGTGGCGCACATGCCGCTCGACGACGGCATGGCGCTGATCGCGGCCCAGGTCGAACGCCAGGACATCGCGCTCGCGCAATTGCAAGGCCAGGTGCGCGAAGCCTCGAAGCTGATCGCCGAGCTGGCCGACCAGAACGCCCAGCTGGTGGCGAAGCTGCAGGCGGCGCGCGAGCGCCTCACCCTGATCGGTTTTACCGCCGCCGGATCGATCGTGCTGGCGGTGGTCGCCCTGAGCCTGGTGCTGGCCCGCACCTGACGGCATGCATCCGCTATCTACGCCATGAAATTCGTCCTGACCCTGTTCTTCTGTTTCATCGCGGTCGCCATGCTGATGAATGCCGGCCGCAAGCGCGGTATGCTCAGCAAGGATGCCGACAAGGCGGTGACCGGCCTGGCCACTGCAATGCGTTACTTTCTATATGGGCTGCTCGCCATCGGAGCGGCGGCCTGCGCCGTGCTGATCTACCAGGGCAGCTGAACAAATCGGGCCGCGGCACTTTCCACGCTGCTGTGATCATTCGATAGAATTTCCTCGCCGAAATCGTTTAGGATATTGCGCTTTCGTCATTTGCAAATGCGATGACGTGTGTCCCGAGATTTCGATGAGGTGTATGTGCATTTACGTGTTGGAATGAGCGGCCTGGCTCTGGTCATCGGGCTGTCGATGGCCGGATGCGGCGGAGGCGGTGGCGACGCCGCGCCGCGTTTTGCCACGGTGCCCGAACTCCCGGCGCTCCCACCCAGCGGCCTCGTGACGGCGCCGGGTTCAACCGGCCCGATCCTGTTTGCCGACGCGGGGCCCTTGCGGGTGCTGCGCCACAATGCCGCGTGGACGTACCGCGGCGTCGAGCAACGCGGCGATCCCGCCGCGACCCGCCCTGAGGTCTATACCAACACCGTCACCATGACGGAGTCGGGCGGGGTCTTCAGCGAGGCCGTCGGCAACCGCTACATGGACGGTCTCGACGGGTTCGGCCCGCTGCGCTTCGAAGACGGGCGCTACACCCATACTGAGAACATTGCGATCAACGGGAACCACGTGGCCTCGGGCACATTCGTCGAACTGAGTTCGCCCGTACGCCAGAACGAGCAGTTCGTCGCCATCGACCGCAAGGGCATCCCGCTCACGGACGACTTCGACGGCGACGGCACGAAGGACAAGGTCAACATTGCCGCCTGGACGCGCGTGATCGGCAAGGAAATGTTCGACCTGCCGAACCGGCGCGGTGTCGAGACCGTGCGGGTCGACCTGACGATCCGCGTGCAGATCGTGCTCAGCCGCGGCAACGTCGTCGCGCCGATCGAGGAAGGGGTGAAAAGTTTCTGGTACGCGCCTGGTCTCGGTATCGTCAAGCGCCGGATCGACCGGACTGCCGAGAATCCGCAGCTGCCGCGCCGGGTGGTCACGGAAACCCTGGAAAGTTTCGACGGTGTCAGCACCGGTCTCGGCTACCTCCCCATGGCGAAAACGGCGATCCCGCCCGAACTGGCGGCGACGGCGCCGGGATTGCATCGTCCGGTCGCCGCCGTCGGTTTCGGCACGCACGCGGTGGTCGCCGTCCATTTGCCGGATCAGCGCCCGCCGAACGGCATCACGCTGGCCCAGCTCGACAACCGCGGCAAGGTGCTGGCGCTGCGCAAGTACGAGCTGTCCGAGCTGTTCCCCGGCGCTACCGCCTTCGACGAGCTGCGCCTGCTGCGCGTGGGCGAGGAGCTGCGCCTGGTCGCGCGCACCGGTTGGTCCGCGGTGTCGATGCTCGCCTTCGACGGAAACGGGCAGCGCATCCTGCGCACGCCCGTCTTGCTGCAGAGCGACGGCAGCATGATCCGCGACCTGGAAGGCAATAGCTACCGGCTGGCCCAGGGCGGCGACCGGCTCTGGCTGAACTGGATCCGCGAGGGCAGCGCGGGCAACGGCCTCTATCAACGTGCGATGATGCTGCGCAGCTTCGACAGCGCGGGCGCGCCGCTGGGTGCCGAGCGCATGGTGCGCAGCGCCACCGGTCGCCTCATCGACGACGCCGCCATGGTGTTTGCCGACAACCGGCTGGCCCTGTCCTGGCGCGAAGACGGCCTGCTGGGCGAACGCCGCCTTGCCCTGGTCGATGCCGCCAGCGGCGCGCTGACCGAGCGCGCGCTCGACCTGAAGGGTGGCGACTGCGCCGGCGTCGGCCTGGTCGCGCTGCAGCCAGGCCTGGCCCTTAGCTGCCGCGAGTCCATGCCGGCCCCGCTGCGCGTGGCGCGCCTGGATGCCGGCGGCGACCTGGTGCTGGCCGGCGCCAGCCTGTCCGGCGAAGCGTTGCAGGCACCCTGGCTGACCAAGGTCGGGGAGGGCAGCCGCGTGTTCGGCGGCGGCGGCGCCGGCGAGCTGACCGTGCTCGCGAACCAGTACGGCCAGCTGTGGCCGGAAGACAGCGGCACGGCGTTTTTCGCGACGGTGCTGCGCACGCGCAGCCTGGACGGCCGGCCCGCCGGACGCGAGCCGCAGCTGCTGGCGCGCATGCCCGCGCTGGACGGAACCGTTCTCGACGCCGTGCCGCTGGGGAACCGCCTGCTGCTGATTGGATCGGACGTGTTCGGCAGCCTGCAAACCGCCCTGGTCTGGCTGCCGGAGTAAGCAGCGCGGTACGACACCGCGGCCTCGACCCGCCGCGGTGTTATCAAGATCGAATGCCATCCTGACTAGTGTGTTGCGCCGAAGATGCAGCACCAGAAATATCGTATGTTCATCCTGTCATGAAACGGCGAAATGGTCGCAAGAGACGCATAGAATTCCCGTAGGAAATTTGCCTTACGGAATCTTTGCCCTCTGACCGGCGCAATGCGCCACCGCCCCCCATGACGACCCTGACCCGACGGCTGCTGCCGTTCGCCTGCCTTGCCCTGTGCGCGCTGCCTCGAGCGCATGCCGATCAATCCACCAGCGGGATCGGCGCCGCGGGCGCCTGGAGCGTGAGCGGCAATGCCGGCATCGTCTCCCAGTACGTCTCGCGCGGCTTTCGCCAGACCTGGGGCAAGCCGGCCCTGCAGCTCGGCGTTGACGCCGCGCATGCGAGCGGCTGGAGCGCCGGCAGCTGGGTCTCGAACGTGGACGAGCGCTACGTCGAGAACGGCCGCCTCGAGTGGGATTTGTACGGCGGCTACAGCGGCAGCCTGGGCCCGCTCGGCTACAGCCTGACGGCGCTGTACTACAAATATCCGGGCGCCGTCATCGGCGCCACCGGAACGCGCTACGACTACGGCGAACTCTCCGCCGGCCTCAGCTACAAGTCGGTCTACGCCAAGTACAACTACACGCTCACCCGCGACTTCTTCGGCATCGCCAACGCGCGCGGCACCGGTTATTTCGACGGCGGCGCCAACATCGCGCTGGGGGCCGCCACCACGCTGAACCTGCACGCGGGCGAAGGGCGGGTGGCCGGCGCCGGCAACGACTACTGGAACTGGCGCGACCTCAAGGTCGGCCTGACGCGCAGCCTGCACGGCGGCTGGAGCGCGGCCGCGGCCTATACCCGCGCCTTCGGCGCCACCCACGCCTACGACCACTACAGCACCGGCGTGCCCAACGCCGCCGGGCGCATCGCCTATTCGAACCCGGCCAGGGGCGGCTTCGTGCTGAGCCTGAACCGTAGCTTTTAATCCGCAGCCTCCGATCCGTCATCTCCAGCGAGCACGCCCATGAACACCACCAATTCCACCCAGCGCTTTGCGCTCTCGCTCAATGCGCGCATCTGCGTCACCGCCACCGCCCTGGTCGTCCTCGGTCTCGGTATCACCTCGACCGTCATCGGCATCAAGGGCAGCGAAGCTTCCGAAGAGGCGGCGATGCGCCTGGCGCGCACCGCCGCGCGCGAGAGCGCCAGCGTGCTCGAAGGCCGCATCGGCGCCAACCTGAAAGCCGTCGACGTGCTGTCGAGCACGGTCGCCGCGACGAATGGCGAGCCGCTGGCGCGTCCGCAGCTCGGGGCGATCACCAAGGCCGCGCTGCAGGGCGCGCCCGACCTGGTCGGCACCGTGGTGGCGATGGAGCCGAACGCCTTCGACGGCAAGGATGCCGAGTTCGCGGGCAAGAAGCCGGAATACGACGACACCGGCCGCTACATGCCCTACTGGACGCGCGCCGAGGACGGCTCGATCCGCGTCGAGCCGAACGTCTTCAGCGGCAATGCCGCCACCGACGGCTGGTACGAGATTCCCAAGGCCAGCGGCAAGCGCC
Source organism: Massilia sp. Leaf139 (assembly GCF_001424165.1). Taxonomy (GTDB): domain Bacteria; phylum Pseudomonadota; class Gammaproteobacteria; order Burkholderiales; family Burkholderiaceae_D; genus Telluria. The sequence goes on along the minus strand of NZ_LMOJ01000006.1, from coordinate 33,057 downwards.
ACTTCTCCGAGCCCTATGCCTATCCGGTCAACGGCAAGGAAGTGCTGATCGCCTCGCTCGTGGTGCCCGTCATCATCGACGGCAAGTTCCAGGGCGCGACCACCGGCGACCTGTTGGTCTCCAAACTGTCGGCGATCCTGGCCGCCATGAAGCCGATCGAGGGCGGCGTGCTGACCCTGGTGTCGAACGGCGGCCTGTACGCCAGCCATCCGGACGCCGCGCGCAACGGCAAGAAGGCGGACGACCTGCCGGCCGCGGCGCTGGACAGCATCCGCCAGGGCAAGGCCTATGAATTCACCGACGACAAGGGCATGGTGCGCCTGTTGCAGCCGCTGCGCCCGCACCCGGACATGGCGCCCTGGGCCGTCCAGCTGAGCTTCCCGCATGACGTGGCTACCGCCTCGGCGCGCGAACTGGTGAAATATTCGCTGTTCGTCTCGCTGGCCTGCGCCGTGCTGTCGGCCTTTGCCATGGTCACCGTGCTGCGCCGTCTGATGCGCCCGGTGCGCACGCTGGCCGCCGCCATGACCGGCCTGGCCGGCGGCAATGCAGACCTGTCGGCGCGCCTGGACGTGCGCGGCAGCGACGAGCTGGCCACCATCGCGGCCGGTTTCAACAGCTTCGTTGCGAAGATCCAGAACGTCCTGATCAGCGTGCGCAGCAGTTCCGACAGCGTCGCCGGCGCCAGCCTGGAAATCCGCCAGGGCAACGCCAACCTCTCGGCGCGCACCGAGCAGCAGGCCAGCGCGCTGGAGGAGACGGCCGCCTCGATGGAGGAGCTGACCTCGACCGTGCGCCAGAACGCCGACAATGCGCGCCAGGCCAACCAGATGGCGGCCTCGGCCTCGCAGGTGGCCGTGCGCGGCGGCGAGGTCGTGGCGCAGGTGGTCGAGACCATGGCCTCGATCGATGCGTCGTCGCGCAAGGTGGTCGACATCATCTCCGTCATCGACGGCATCGCCTTCCAGACCAACATCCTGGCCTTGAATGCGGCCGTCGAGGCGGCCCGCGCCGGCGAGCAGGGCCGCGGCTTTGCGGTCGTCGCCTCCGAGGTGCGCAACCTGGCCCAGCGCAGCGCGGCCGCGGCGAAGGAGATCAAGGGCCTGATCGGCGACTCGGTCGACAAGGTCGGCATGGGGTCGATGCTGGTGGCCGAAGCGGGGCAGACCATGCAGCAGGTGGTCGAGAGCGTGCGCCGCGTCACCGACATCGTCAGCGAGATCAGCGCCGCCAGCGCTGAGCAGAGTACCGGTATCGGCCAGGTGAACCAGGCGATCGTGCAGATGGACGACGCCACCCAGCAGAACGCGGCCCTGGTCGAGCAGGCCGCTGCCGCCACCGAAAGCCTGCAGGAACAGGCGGCCACCCTGGTAGCGCTGGTGGGCGAGTTCCGCCTGGAGCAGGCCGGTGCGCCGGCAACGGCCGCGCGTCCGCTGGCACTGGCGGCGCCGCAATGAGCGCTGTGACCTGTACCCGCGCATGCAGCGCGATGGCCCGGCGTGCGCGGCCTCCGCTGCGCCTGTCTACCCTGACACCGGCACGTACTGCGCGCCGCGCCGGCGATGCAGGCGCCACGCACGACCGTGCGCGGGTGCTGCCCCTCTGCGGCGCCGAAGCGGCGGCGCCGGAGCTCGTCTGATCCCGGGCCGCGGCAGCCCTCAGGCCGGCCGCGCCCGTTGCAGCACCAGCCACTCCAGCATCAGCACCACCGCCGCCGACACCGCCAACAGCGGCATCAGCGCGCACAGCGCCAGCGCGCCAAGCCATGCCAGCGGCGATGCTGCCCGCAGCGCGCCCGGCAGCAGGGCCGGCAAGCCGAGCCGTCCGCTGCGCTTCCTCTTGTAAAACATCACCCAGCCCGAGACCAGCGAGAACAGCACGCCGAGGCCGAACAGGAACAGGAGCGCCTGGTTCCAGAGCCCGAATTCGCCCCGGTGGAAGGGAATGCCGACGGCGGTGGCCTTGCCGAAGGCGGTCTGATCCTCCCAGCCGGCCCGGTACAGCACCCGGCCGTCGTAGGCATCGAAGGCCAGGTCGAAGCGCCGGGTCGGCTGGGTGCGATCGGCCCCGGCCGCGCGCCAGACGCCGTCGGCGCCACGCGGCGGGCTCAGGCTCATGGCGATCGGCGGCGCGATGCCGCGCGCGTGCGCCCAGGCGCCTTCCCAGTCGAGCTGGCGCGTACCCGGCGCCGGGCGCGAATGCAGGTGGCTTGGCGCGCGCGGCGAGGCCTGGCCGGCGGCGTCGCGCAGGCGGCGCACCTGCTCGCCCGCATACTGGCTCCAGGTAATCCCGGTCACCACCATCACGAGGCTGAGCAGACCCAGCGCCACGCCGGCGAAGGCATGCCATTGACGCCAGGCCGCGCGGCCGGTCTTGCCGGCGCGCGGCAGGCCGCTCCCGCCGGGCTGCGGCCACCACAGATAGACGCCGGTCAGCAGCATCACCAGCAGCCAGCTGGCGCCCAGTTCGATCATCCAGCGCCAGCCATCGCCCTGCAGCAGGCGCGAATGCAGCGACTTCGACCAGTCGCTGAAACGCTCGCCCGTATTCTGCACGCCCAGCACCCGGCCGGAATACGGATCGACGAAGACCGTCAGCGGGCGCGCCGCCTGGGCGGACGCGGGCGGCGCGCCGTGATGATGGCCGGCTGCCTCGTGCCCGCGCGCCGGCTCGAACAAGACCTTGACGCTGTCGCCGGGCGCGAAGGGCGGCAGCACCGAGCGCAGCGCCAGGCCATGGGGAACGGCGCCCTGGGCGGCGGCGACCGAGCGGTCGAGCGGCAGCATCACACCCCGCGGCGCCACCCGGTCGAGCCCTTCGTAGAGCCGCGCTTCGATCTGCGGCACGAAGACGTACAGCAGGCCGGTGAGCGTGGCGAGCAGCAGGAAGGGCGTCGCGATCAGGGCGGCCCAGCAGTGTACGCGCAGGTAGAGGCTGCGGCGGCGTGCGGCCAGGGCGGAAAGGGCTCGTTCGGTGGAGAGGGAATCGTTCATTGTCGTTGTCGGAATGGCCGGCCTGGAAACGACGTCCATCCTACCGTGCGGCGCACGCGCACGGCGCCGCCGAGCCGAAGCGGACGGGCTTGTCCGTTTGCGCCGGCGCAAGCTCAGGGCCGCGAAGGCGCCGGCAGCGGGCGCGCGCTGACGGCCAGGATGCCGCAGGCGAGCAAGACCAGGCTGGCGGCCAGGCCCGTCCATTTGGCCAGGTTGGCCAGCAGCATCGCGGCGCCGAAGGCGGCGGCCAGCCAGTCGCTGTGCCAGGCGGCGGCCCACAGCGTCAGCAGCGTCATCAGGTTTTCCAGCACGTCGGCCAGCACGGCCAGCAGCGGCGCCTTGCCCAGCACGAAGACCGGCGGCACCGGATCGTCGGGACGCCGGACGCCGGCCATCTGCCGGAAGGCCCAGGTTGCGCACAGTCCGAGCAGCCAGGCATAGGCGGCAATCAGGCCGAAGTCGAAGCCGACCGCCCAGGCCGCGGCCGCGGGCGAGGGCAGAGCCGCGGGGCAGTGCGCCCAGTCGCCCAGGCAGGCGGCGAGGAAGCCGCGCTGCCAGGCGTCGAAGCCGAAGCCGCCCTGGCGGGCCGCATCGACGAAGCCGACGCCGGCATCGGCGTGCAGGGCCGCGTGGCCGAGCCAGCCGCAGGCGAGCAGGAAGATGAAGAAACATCCCAGCGCCAGCCAGAATCGGTGGTTGCGCAGGAGCGTGGCACTCTTCCACACCGAATAGATGCGTGCCTGCGGATCGAGGGCGGCGCCTTCGCCGAGAACCCGGATCCGGTGCGCTTCGTCGCCGTCGCGGTGCGTGACGTTCGTGCGCACGCTCAGGCCGGCGACGCCCCACCAGGGCGTGTCGTAGGGGGTGTCGTGGGCGATGTAGGGTTTGGCCTGCGCTCCGGGCGCGCGCGTGTCGGGTTCGCGGCGCAGGCCGCAGGCCTCGGCCTCCGCCAGCATCCAGTGCAGGGCCTGATCCGACAGGCCGGATTCGTTGACGTCGTAGCCGCCGCCGACATCGCTGTGCACTCCGCGGAACCAGCGCTGGCGCAGCGTGCGCGCCCTGGCCGGGTCGTGCTCGTCGAGCGCGTAGTCCTCGTCCCAGTACAGGCGCGGCGCGAAGCTCGATCGCACTTCATCGAGCGACAGCGCATGGCGGATGTGGCGGAATCCGGGCTTGTCGCGCGTGCCGCCGTTGCGCGTGATCGTGCGCCGCGAGAGCAGGGGAATGCCGACCGATTCCACGGTGTCCCAGACGCCGATGAAGTGGATCTGCGCCGTCTTGCCGTGGCTTGATGCGAAGTCGGCGCGCACCTGCTCGGCCACCTCGCGCTGGGTGCTCTTGCGCTTCTTCTTGCGCGCGAAATAGGCGTCGATCGCGTCTTCGCTCGCGTTCCCCGACACCATGCCGGTTTCCTCGGCCAGCGCCGCGTTCTCGCGCCGGCCTTCCTCGGCCTGGCGCGCGCGCATGGCGCCCCAGGACACCCGGCCGCGCCGGGTGGCGTCGCTGGGCGTGGAAAAATACACGCGGATCAGGGTCAGGATCAGGGTCTTGCTGTCGGAGCGGACGATGCCGAACAGGTTCACCATGCCGGCCACGCAGCGCGCCGTGAAGGCGCCGCGCGAAAAGCCGAAGATGTAGATCTGGTCGCCCGGCGCGTAGTGCTCGACCAGGAAGGAATAGGCTTCGGCGATGTTCTCGTACACGCCCTTGCCCTGCGCCAGGCCGGCGATGCGTTCCTTGCGCCGCACCAGTTCGTTCCAGGCGCCGAGCGCCGGCAGCTGGTCGGGCGCGCCGACGCCGGGGTCGTAATACACGAGCTGGTTATGGCGCTCGGGCGCCAGCAGGCCGACCAGCTTCAGGACATTGGTGTCGTGGCTGCCGCCGGTCAGCGTGTTGTTGGTGCCGTCGCAGCACAGGATGATCTGGCGCGGCCCGCCGGTGGCACCGGTTGCCGCCTTGTCGCTACCGTTCATGCGTCCCCCGCCATGCTGCACTACGCATCGATCACTCTACGCCTGAACGGGGATCGGCAGGAAAGACGGTAGCGGTTTCGTTGTTTTTTTCCACACGCGTAGCCGAGGGAGGCGCTGCCTCCGCTATTCCACCTGCATGGACAACGACACAAGAAAACACTATGCTCGAATTGCCCTGCACACGCCGCACCGCGCCTCCACCGGGCGATCGCGGCCCGTTTGCCAATCCTTGAATGCGCGACTATCGATGGCCCAGGATCCTGTCCACGCGTCCCCGCGCGCCAGCACCGACGCCGGCCGCCACAGCGTCGCCATCGACCTGGGCGTCGTCGTCGCCCTGACTGCGACGGCGTTTCTTTTCTCGATCCGCTTCGAGCTGTCCGAGCGGATCACCGCCTGGGAGCTGCGCCACGAGGCTTGGCAGGTGGACGAACTGCCTGGAACGCTGGTGGTGCTGTTCGCCGGCTTGTTGTGGTTTTCCTGGCGCCGCACCCGGCAGGCGCAGCGCGAAGTGCGGGAACGGCTGGCGGCGCAAAGGCAGGTGGTGACGCTGCTGCTCAGTAACCGCGACCTGGCGCGCCAGCTGATCCTGGTGCAGGAGAACGAACGGCGCACGCTGGCGCGCGAACTGCACGACGAGCTTGGCCAGAACTGCACCGCGATCCGGGCTGATGCCACCTATATCCTGCACGCGCCGCCAGGAGACGGCGCCGGCATCGCCGCCAGTGCGCAGCGCATCGCCGCTACCTCGGAGGCGCTGTACGGGCTGGTCAAGGCCATGCTGCGCCGGCTGCGCCCGATGACGCTCGACAGCCTCGGGCTGGTGCCTGCCTTGCAGGAACTCTGCGAACAGTGGGAAGAGCAGACCGGTATCGGCTGCGCATTCTTCCCGGTCGCCGTGCCCGAAGAGCTCGACGACCTGCTCGGCATCACCCTGTTCCGGCTGGTGCAGGAGAGCCTGACCAATGTGGCGCGCCATGCGCACGCGCGCCAGGTCAGGGTCGAACTGCGCCGCAGCGACTGCGGGCGGAAGCTGCGCCTGGCGATCGAGGACGACGGCCGTGGCCTCGGCGCAGAGGGCGAACTCCAGGGAGGCTTCGGCCTGACCGGCATGCGCGAGCGCGTGGCCAGCCTGCAAGGCAGCATGCAGGTCGGCGCCGGGCCGGGCCAGGGCGTGCGCATCGAAGCGGTGCTGCCGCTTGCGGCGGCCGCAACATGAACCGGGATCTCATACGGGTGCTGCTGGTGGACGATCATCCGGTCGTGCGCGCCGGCTACCGGCGCCTGCTGGAGCAGGGCGGCGACATGGCCATCGACGAAGCCGGCAGTGCCGAGCAGGCCTATGCCGCCTTCGTGCGCCAGCCGGCCGACGTGTGCGTGACGGACTTGTCCCTGCCCGGCACGGGCGGACTCGAACTGCTGCACAGGATCAGGGCGCGCGACGACAAGGCCCGGGTGCTGGTCTTCAGCATGTACGATTCGGCCCACCTGGTGCGGCGCACCTTCGACGCCGGGGCCTGCGGTTTCGTCAGCAAGCAGGCCGCGCCCGAGGACATGGTCGCCGCCGTGCGCGCGGCCCATGCCGGCCGGCGCTTCCTGAGCGCGAACCTGTCGCGCCACCTGCTGCATGCGGGCGCCGACGACGAGAGCCGCTGTCTCGACTCCCTCAGCCAGCGCGAGTTCGAAGTGTTCCGCCTTCTGGCGCAAGGCCGCTCCGCAGCCGACTGCGCGCAGCTGCTGAACATCAGCCAGAAGACCGCCGCCAACATCCAGACGCGGGTCAAGGCGAAACTGAACGTATCGACGTCGGCGGCGCTCGTGCATCTGGCTCTGCGCCGTGGGATCATCGCGCCGGGCTAGCTGCTCCCCGGAGGCTTCCTGCAGGCGGCTTCGCGTCAGAACCGAAAGTTCATGCCGACGTTGATCGAGCGCGGCGCGCCGGGTGCAACGAAGCGGGCGTCCTGCGCGCCCTCGGTAGCAAGCGCCGGTTGCGCCAGCACTCCTCCGGGGAACAGGTTCTCGGCCAGCACGCCATAGGTTTCGTACCGCCGATCCAGCACGTTGTTGACGCGCGCATAAAACTCCAGCTGGCGCGAGGGCTTGTAGCTGGCGCGCAGGGCCAGCAGGGCGTGGCCGGCAATGCCGGCGTCGCCGAGGGCGAGGGGCTCGTCGTCCTCGGGATCCTCGAGCAGGCCGTCTTCATTGCCCTGCGTGACCAGGCTGGAGACGGCGACGAGGTCGGCGCCGATAGTCCACTGCGCGGACGGGCGCCAGTCCAGCCCCAGTTTCACCGTATGGCGCGGCAGGCCGGCGATGCGGGTGCCGGGGCCGACCTGCACGGTGCGTTCGCCCGCGAACAGGCTGCCGTGCGCGTCATAGGTCGCCTCCAGGTAGCTGTAGCCGAGGCGGGCGGCGAAGCGTCCGAATCCGCGCTGCGCCGACAGGTCGATGCCGCGGTGGCGGGTGCGTTCGAAGTTGTCGAAGTAGCCCAGTTGGGTCGCGCCGGCGCGCAGGAACAGGATGTCGTCGCGGTTGCTGCTCTGGTAGGCCGAGACCGAGAGCGCGCCCTTGCGGTCGCCGAAGCGCGCACCCGCCTCGATCGTGCGCGAGCTCACCTGCTCCAGAAAAGGATCGGCCTGCAGGCCGGTGGGAAGGGCGCAAGGCTGCTCGGGGTCGGCGCATCCGAGTTCGATCACGGTCGGCACACGCGTGTTCCGGGCCAGGTTGGCGAACAGCGTCCAGCCGCCCGCGAGCCGGTGGGTAATCCCGAGCGCGGGGTTCAGTTTGGTGTAGCGGAAGGATTCGGTGGGCTGCACCCCGTCCTCGTCCGTCAGCGTGTTCGTGACCTTGGCGACGTTGTAACGGGCCGAAGCCGTCAGGTGGGTGGAACCGGACAGCGCCAGGGTGTCGGCGGCGTACACCCCGGCGTTCCAGGCGTGGCCGCGCACGGCCGCGTCGAGCGCAGGCGCCGCGCCAGGGAAGGGGACGGCGCCGCGGCTGGCGTCGAAGCCCGCATCTTCGGTGGTCTGCGCGTAGCGCACCCGGTTGCGCTCGGCCGCGAAGCCGACGCTGAGCTTGTGGATGCCGCTGTCGCGCGACAGGTTCAAGCCGAATCCGTACGCGCTCTGGCGGCTGCGGGTCTGATTCAGCACGCCCGGAGCGAGACCGAGTGCGGCGTCGCGCGTGAGCGGGTTGCCCGCGTTATCGACGCAATCGTCGTCGCGAGGCGCGCCGGCGGCGTCGAATCCGTCCGCGCAGGCGTCGGCATAGGCTTCGTAGGCGGGATGGATGTCGCCGTTGACGGTGGCGCGCCGGCTCTTGCGGCCGAAGACGAGGGTGGAGACCACGGTGTCCTTGTCGAGCCAGTGTTCGGCATTGAAGGCAAGCTGCTGCACCCGGTTCCTGCTCCGGTCGGGATGGGTATAGACCGTCCTGCGCCGGTTCTCGTACAGGTCGTCCGGCAGCAGGCCGTTGCCCACCAGGGTGCTCGATCCCTGCAGCAGCGCCAGGCTCCAGCTGTCGCCCCCGATGCTGCGGCCGAGTTTCGCGAAGACGTTGCCGAGCCGACCGTCCGAGTGGTCGCGCCAGCCGTTTTCGGCGAAGCGGGTGCCGGCGACGAAGGCATGCCAGCCGCCGTCGAATTGCCCGCCGTAGGCGAGGTCGATGCGCTTGCGGCCAAAACTGCCCAGCGACAGGCCTGCCTCGAAGCCCGGGTCGGTACGGCCGGATCGGGTTCTGAAGGCCAGCGCCCCGCCCAGCGCATTCAGGCCATAGGTCGGATTAGCGCCCGGCACCAGCATCACGCTCGATATCGCCGCTTCGGGCAGCATGTCCCAGTTGACGACGTCGCCAAAGGCTTCGTTGATGCGTATCCCGTCGAGAAAGACGGAGATGCCCTGGGGCGCGCCCAGCAGCGGCGAAGCGCGATAGCCGCGGAAGGTCAGGTCGTTCTGGAAAGGGCTGCCCTGCACCTCGTTGACGTTGACGCCGGTGAGGTTCTGGGCCATGTATTCGCTCAGGTTGGCCGCACCCGACCGTTCGCGCTCGGCCTTGCCGGCGGTCTGTACGGGGTAAGGAAGCAGCGCCCGGTCGACGCCGATGCCCGGCAGCGGCGTGGTGCCGACGACTTCGACCACGGGCATGGCTGGATCGGTTTGCGCGAGCACTGGCGCCGCGATGGCGCCGCAGGCCGCTCCCAGCAGGGAGACGAAGCGAGGATAAAGTGGAAGTGGCATTGTCCTTGCCTCCCTTGACGGCCTGTTATTGTCAATGGAAGAGTACGGGAAATGCGTGTGCTCAGGCGTGGGAAAAATTCCCGACTTGTACCGTGCTTCCTTGCATGCGCGGAACCGGCACGGCCTTCCTTCTGCCGAACCGGACAAGCGTCCACGAGGGGGCGCAGCCGGGCCGCGCGGCGCAGATGTCCAACGCAGTACTACAGGCCCAGGTTCTGGTTCGCCGGCACCGCCACATCGATCAGTTTCGGTTTCGGCAAATTGAGTTCAGCCATCAGCTTGACGAAATCCTCGCGGCTGCGTTTCGCCAGCCGCACGTTGTGCTGTTTCTCCCAGCCGATCGTCGACACCGACTGGCCCTTGTAATCGTGCCCCGGCCACATCCGCGTGTCGTCGGGCAGCGTGAACAGCTTGCCCGTGACGCTGTCGTAGAGCGCGTCGCTGCTGCCGCTCTGGAAGTCGGTGCGCCCGCAGCCATCAATCAAGAGCGTGTCGCCGGTGAAGACATTGCCGCGCCAGACATAGCTCATGCTGCCGGCCGTGTGGCCAGGGGTGTGCAGCACCAGGATTTCCTCGCCCGTGCCGAAGCGGATGATGTCGCCGTCGTTCAACTGCAGCTCGGCCGGCGCGATGCCGCAGCCGCTGGGCACGGCGGCCTGGGCGCCGGTGAGCTCGCGCAGCTTGCCGGCCGAAGTCACGTGATCGGCATGGGCGTGCGTCTCCAGCACATAGGCCAGCTCCAGTCCCAGGCGTTCGAGGTGGCGCAGGTCGCGTTCCCAGTGTCGGTCGACGGGATCGATAATGACGGCCTGCTTCGAGCCCGGCGCGTTCAGGATATACGTGAAAGTGGACGATTCGGTGTCGAACAGCTGGATCGGATTCAGTTGCATGGTGCTTTCTCCTTCAACGTGGTGGCGGGACTGCCTTACGGCAGCGCCTTGACGATCATCGCGATGGCGACGAGCGCGGAAACGAATGCAAAGCCTTTTTGCAGGTGCGGGCCGGACAGGCGGGCGGCGAGGGATCGGCCGCCGAGCATTCCTGCCAGCGCGCCCGCAGAGAAGGGCAGGGCGAGTGCCCAGTCCATGGCGCCGCTGGCGGCGGTCGCTGCCACCCCCATCAGCGAAATCAGGGCGATGACCGCCAGCGAGGTGGCCACGGCCGATTTCATCGGCAGATCCGTAGTGCGCTGCAAAGCCGGCACCAGCACGAAGCCGCCGCCGACGCCGAGCAGGCCGGAAAGCAGGCCGGCGACGCCGCCCGACACGGCCATGGCCAGCGCGCAGGGCCGGGTCCAGACGAATCGGCCGCTCATGCCGTCGCGGACGCACACGGCGCCTGCCTTGGCCAGCGCGCCGTTCGTTCCGGAGGCCTGCCTGAAGGTTCGAACGGCGACATACAGCAGCACCAGCGCAAACACGACGGCCAGCCAGCGGCTGTCGACTTGCCTGGCCGCCCACAGTCCGGCCGGCGACAGCAGCATGCCGGCGGCGGCGATTAGAACGGCGGCGCGGTAGCGCACGGTGTCTTCCTTCAAACCGAGCACCGCGCCCAGGGCTGCGGCCATGCCGACAGCCATTAGCCCGACCGGGCCTGCTTCGGCGACGGTCGCGCCGACCCCGAATACCAGCAAGGGCACCGCCAGGATGCCGCCGCCGGCGCCGGTCAGCGCCAGGATCAGTCCAACCACCAGCCCGAGTCCGAGACCGGCGAGCATGTTCAGGCCTTTGCCAGTGCGCGCACCGCTGCGATGCGCTCGAACACCTCGAACAAGGCCATGCCGGCCAGCATCGCGAGCACGAAGATCAGCGGCTTGGCGCCGCCAGTGGCCAGCGATGCCAGTGCCGGCCCCGGGCAGTAGCCGGCCAGGCCCCAGCCGGCGCCGAAGGCGAGCGCGCCGAGTACCAGGCGGCGGTCGATGGCGGTCGCCGTCGGCAGGCGCATGGGAGCACCCAGCCAGGAGCGGTCGCGCCTGCGGGCGAGGGCGAAGGCGACGACGCCGACCAGGATCGCCCCGCCCATGACGAAGCCGAGCGAGGGGTTCCAGGCGCCGGCCAGGTCGAGGAAGCCGATGACCTTGGCCGGGTCGGTCATGCCCGATACGATCAGTCCGATGCCGAAGACGAGTCCGGCCAGTAGTGCCATTACGATGTGCATGCCGGTTCCTTCAGGTGAGTGCGTGCCGCACGATGAAAACGGTGACGAAGCCGGCGAACATGAAGGCCGCGGTGGCGGCCAGCGAACGCGGCGACCCACGCGAAATGCCGCAGACGCCATGGCCGCTGGTGCAGCCCGATCCGTAGCGCGTGCCGACGCCGACCAGCAGCCCGGCGGCGACCAGGGTGCCGGATCCAGCCTCCACCGTGACTTCGGGAAGCGCCGCCATCATTGCGTACAGGAGGGGCGCCGTCAGCAGGCCGGCCAGGAAAGCGAGGCGCCACCCGACGTCGCTGCGCGCGGCACGCAGCAGGCCGCCAAGAATGCCGCTGATGCCGGCGATCCTGCCGTTGAAGAGGACGAGCAGCGCCGCGGCCAGGCCGATCAGCAGGCCGCCGGCCAGCGCCGTCCAGGGCGTGAAGTGCAGCCAGTCGATCGTCATTTGCGCGCTTCCTGTGCGGGCAGGCAATACAGTTCGTACAACACGCCCATGAGCGTAGTGGCCTCGGCGCTCTCGATCTTGTAGTAGATCTGCTTGCCCTCGCGCCGGGTGCTGACGAGGCCTTCCTCGCGCAGCACGCCCAGCTGCTGGGACAGGGTCGGCTGTGAGATCCCCAGCATGGTCTCGAGCTCGCTGACGCAGAACTCGCCCTGGGTCAGCTGGCACAGAAGAATCAGCCGGTCGGGATTGCTCAGCACTTTCAGCAGGGCACAGGCCTGTGCCGCCGCATTCTGCATGGCCTCCAGGTTCAACTTCGGGTTCTTGCGCATCGTTCGCCTCTCCTTGCGGTACATTCTATCTGCGAATATTATATCGCACGACGTTTAATCATTCAATATAATGTAATCCGGTGAACCGAAGCGCCGGCGGCGCCTGGCCGGATCAGTCCGCTCCTGCTGAAGTGGCCGAGGAAGATGTCCGCGTCGATGCGGCAATGCGTGCCGCATCGCGTGGTGCCCGTGCTACTATTTCCTGCATGGCGAACCCTCAGAATCGCAGCGATGATCATGAATCTCGACGCGGCAGCGGCTGTCCAGCGCCGGCTCGATGACCTGCTCGACCACCTGCCCGCCGGCGTCGTGGTGCACGGCGCCGACGGACGCATCGTTGCGGCAAACTGTCTCGCTTGCGAATTGCTGGGGCAGAGCGCGGAACAGCTCAAAGGCACGGAATCGAGCGCGGCGGCTTGGGATTTCGTCCACCCGAATTACCAGGCGATGGCGCCGGAGGACTATCCCGTCAACGTCGTCTTGCGTACCGGCGAAAAGCTTGCGCACCTCATCGTGGGCGTGCTCGCCACCGGAACCGAACCCGTGCGCTGGCTGATCTGCAATGCCTATCCCGAACACGATCCCGATGGCCGCCTGAACCAGGTGGTCGTCTGCTTCACCGACTGCACGGCGCTGAAACGCGCCAAGCAGCGTCTGCAGAAGTCGGAAGAGCGGCTGCGCCTGGTCTTGCGCGGCTCTACCGACGCGCCCTGGGATTACGAGGTGGACACCGGGGAAGTCTATTATTCCGACCGCTGGTGGAACATGCTCGGCTACGAGCCCGGCGCGCTGCCGGGCGACGCCGGGCTCTGGCTGCGCCTGACCCATCCGGACGACAAGGCCCGCGTCGGTGACTTCATGCGTCAGTTGTTGGACGGCCAGCACGAGAACTACAGCATCGAATTGCGCCTGCGCCATCGGGACGGTCATCACGTTCCGGTGCTGTCGCGCGGTTTCGTGCTGCGTGGGGCGCACGGCAAGGCACTGCGCATCTCCGGTACCAACACCGATCTTACCGAGCGCAAGCGCACGGAGCGGCGCATCTACGAACTGGCCTATTTCGATCACCTGACGGGCTTGCCGAACCGCCGCTTTCTCATCGAAGAACTGGACAAGGCCCTGGCCCGCAGTCACCGCTCGGGCCGGTTCGGCGCGCTGCTGTTCCTCGACCTGGACAACTTCAAGCTGCTCAACGACACGATGGGCCACGACCTTGGCGACATGCTGCTGCGCCAGGTCGCCGGGCGCCTGCGCCGCGCCCTGCGCCACAGCGACGCGCTGGCCCGCCTGGGCGGCGACGAATTCGTGATCGTCCTCGAAGACCTCGGCTGCTCGGCGGAGACGGCGGTACAGGAAACGAACCACGTCATCGCCAAGCTCCAAGATGCGCTGGGCCAGCCCTACGATCTCGCCGGACGTGCGTTCTCGAGCACGCCGAGCATCGGCGTGGTGCTGTTCGACGGCACGTCGGCGGGCATCGAGACCCTGCTCAAGCAGGCCGATCTCGCCATGTACCGCGCCAAGGCGGATGGTCGCAATACCGCCCGCTTCTTCGACGCCGGGATGCAGGCCTCGGCGGATCGCCAGGCGGCGCTCGAAAGCGGCCTGCGGCGGGGCCTGGAGATGCACCAGTTCGTCCTGTTCTGCCAGCCGCAGTTCAGCCGCGATGGCCGGCTGGTGGGCGCCGAGGTGCTGGTGCGCTGGGATCGGGGCGACGGCGTCCTGCTCGGGCCGGACACCTTTATCGGCCTGGCCGAAACCTCGGGACTGATCGTGCCGCTGGGCCAGTACGTGCTCGACGAAGCTTGCCAGGCGCTGGCGCGCTGGCGCGGCCAGCGCACGCTCGGCAGCCTCAAGCTCGCGGTGAATGTCAGCGTGCACCAGATGCGTGGCGCGGATTTCCCCGACAGGGTTGCCGATGTCCTGCGGCGCACAGGCGCTCCCGCCGACCGCCTGTGCCTGGAGCTGACCGAAAGTGTGTTTGCCGAGAACGTCGCCGAGACCGTCGAGCGGATGCATGCACTGCGCGGCCTTGGCGTCCAGTTCTCGCTCGACGATTTCGGCACCGGCTACTCCTCGCTCGCCTACCTGCGCCGCTTTCCGCTGACGGCACTCAAGATCGACCGCTCCTTCGTGCACGACGTGCACCTCGACCCGGATGCCGCGCCGATCGTCGAGGCAATCATCGCGCTGGCGCGCAAGCTCAGGCTCGAGATCGTTGCCGAGGGCGTGGAGCACGAAGCGCAGCGCAGCTTCCTCGTCGATGGCGGCTGCGGGACGCTTCAGGGCTACCTGCTCGGACGCCCGGTGCCGATCGCCGAATTCGAACGCATTTACGGCGGATACTAAAGTGGGATATGCAGGACAGGCGCGGGGGGCTGTGCGCCGGCCTCGGCGAGGCGCTGCGCAAGAAAATCGTTGGTGCCCCGAGCCGGAGCCCAAACTGTAGGAAATTCAAAGGGTTGGAGGGTGTGCGCGTAAATTCTGCGGAGTAGGAAAGTATTTTTGCAGAGGTCGCAATGCTGAACAGGGAGGGGAACAGCGTACTGGCGCCGCCCCCACCTTCCGTCCTTCAATGCCGATCCTGATACTTGCCGGCCCATTCTAACACCTCGCTCGCGCGGAATAACGGCTGCCCCCGGCCGCCGCCGACGACCGGCAAGCGGATCGCTTTCGGGAAGTCCGGCAGACAGATCATCCGATTGCGCACCTGGGTCTCGCTCCGTTTGAGCACGCGCGCAATCGTCGCCACGTCCCACATGTCGATCTGCACCGGGATTGCCGGCTGCAGGTGCTGGGCGACCGCGGCCGCCATCTGCTGAATCAGTTCGTTTTCGCTCATCTCTTCGTCCTCCTATTCCGTTCCTGATTCCGGGAAGCGCCGGCGCTCGATGCGCGGTGGCGTCTCCCCATACCCAATTCGTATTGCCGACGGCGGTACCGGCTGGCTACGCATGGCGCGCCGATCGAGGCCGTCGCGGCGCTCAGGCAACAGCTGCTCTGGCGTGCGCGTTCGCCAGCGGCGGTCTCCCTTTCGTTCATTCATGCGGCAGCTCCTGGCATCGTTGTGGCCGTGCTAAGATTTCCCAATGAAAATTACGGTCAAATTGCTGAATAACCCGGTTGTACTCGTCACCTTGCTCGCGCTTGGCTGCGTCACAGACCTCATCCTGTTGGGTCAAGCCTACGAACTGAGCAAATCTGACTGGGGAACTTGGGTCGGATCTATCGGAACGGTTGCGACGCTGGCCATGACTATTTGGTTGGCGACCGATGCATCTCGCACCAAACGCAATGAGCAACTCAACCTTGCTCTTGTAACAGCAGCTCATTTCAAAGTAAGGCTCCGAAATGTAGTTCGTGTACTGGCCCAGGCGCGTAACGCCTTGGCGACGCCGCTCAACCAGCCCGACGACCCGAGGGTAATGTTCGGCGACATCTCTCAGCGTTTTAGCGATGATGACCTGTGGACAGCAGACGAACTGGTACCTCTCGTATATCTGCCCAACCAGCTCGCAGCAAGGCTGGCGTGGATCGGCACACGTGTAAGATCCTTGCGACTCGAGTATAGAAACTACAGTGCAGCAACCGAGCCCATTGAATGGGATGTAATGGAGCTGCTGTCGCGGACGATTACATACGAATTGAACGAAAGCTTGGCCGAGATCCAGCGTGTCATGGCCGAGCTGACCAATTTCCAGATAAAACACAACTTCGAGTTTGCCGTGCCAAGGTATAACCAAGCACACGCCGCAGAGCAAAGCTGATGGGCACTGTCGCTTTTGCGTACCTGCATCCATGATTCCGATCTGGCTCATGCTGCAACCCTCGCGATCTCGCGTTCGTGTACAAAGTTGGCGCGAATCAGCGCCTCCGACAGCGGCGGGCAAACGCTGTTGCCGCACATGCGCACCTGGGCCGACTTCGTCAGGCGCACGCGCGGCAGCGATAGCGGATTGGACGCGACCTGGGCGCCGTCGCGGAACAGCAGCGCTGGATCGGGAATCTCGTCGATGACGTAGTGCTCCGGAAAGCCCTGCGCGCGGTACAGCTCGTGAGGCTCCAGCATGCGCAAACCGATGTCGACGATTTCGTAATCCTCGCCGTGGATCGTCACCAGTCCGAACCGGTGCTTCGTCGTGATCGTGTGCAGCGGCTCCTCCAGGCGTGGATCCTGATCTGCGCCGTAGTACTTGATCAGAAATGCGCGAACCTCCGCATGGTGCTGGCCCTGGGCGCTGATCGTGTGCAACGGCTCGTCCATGCTGGCGGCGCAGCTGGTGCCGCGAAGTTTCACAAGGTTGCTGGTCACCAGCCCGAGCGCGTGTGGCGCGCCAGCGGGGTTTTCCTTCGGGCCGGCCGTGATGGTCGGCATTGGGTCGGCCAAGTCGCTGCCGGTCGAGCCAGTGCGAAACTTCGTCAGGTGAGCGGTCACCAGGCTGTGGTGGTCGGTCGCGGTCACAGTACCGATTGGGTCGTTCAGATCGGAACCCACCACGCCGGTGTAGTGCTTGGCCAGAAAGGCCTGGACCAGCCCAAAGTGTCCACCCTTCACTTGTGCGCAGATGGTGCGCAGCGGCTCGTCCGCCGGCATCACGCGCTGCGTGCTGGCGTTGGCATGCTCGTTTAGGAATGGCGACACCAGCATTGGGCCGTGCGGCACAACGAACGGCTTCTCGGCCTCGACTACATAGCGGATGATGCCCTTCGCCACGCGGCGCAGGGTGTTCTCGGCGAGCGGGCGCTTTCGGCTGAAGATCGACGGGCACGGCAGCGACCAGTCGATGCATTCGGCCGCGGTGCGGTACGGGCGCATCTTTCCAGCAAGGACAGCAGGCAGATCAGGTGCGCCGTGGGATGCCTCTGGCCATTCGATCGGGATGCCGTCGCGGCGCGCCACTAGGAAGAACCGCTTCCGGATGGTCGGCGTGGCGTGGTCGCTCGCGCGCAGCTCGCGGTAATCGACTTTGTAGCCGTGGCCCCTTAGCTGGCGCACGAAGCTGTCGAAGGTCTTGCCGCGGCGAGCCGGGTCAGGCTTCCAGTTGCCGTGTTCGTCTTGGATCAACGGCCCCCACGTCTTGAACTCCTCGACGTTCTCCAGCATAAGGACGCGGGTCTTGGTCAGTGCGACCCAGCGCAAAGCGATCCACGCCAGGCCACGAATCTTCTTCTCGACCGGCTTGCCGCCCTTGGCCTTGCTGAAGTGCTTGCAGTCGGGCGAGAGCCAGACCAGGCCGACCGGCTGGTTGCCGGTTACCTCAATCGGATCTACGTCCCACACGCTCTCGCACAGATGCTTCGTGTGCGGGTGGTTGATGGCGTGCATGGCCAGCGCTTCAGGGTCGTGGTTAATCGCGATGTCGACCGGACGGCCGAACGCGCGCTCAAGGCCTGTACTGGTGCCGCCGCCGCCGGCAAAGTTGTCAATGATAAGCTCGCTGCCGAGGTCGAGCGCCATTGTCATGAGGTCGCGCTTCATGATCAGGCCGCCTCGCCCAGCAGCGACTTCTGATCCGGCTCTACGTTCACGGCGTCGCCTTCCGACAGCAGCTTCGAGCGCTCCTCAGTAACGGTAGTCACGTCGTTGCCCTTGCCATCAGCCGAACGGCTCAGGTAGTCGCTTGCCCTCTCGCGCCAGGCGGCGCCATGCTGTTGATAGAGGTTCAGCAGAAAATGGATCACAGCCGCCTGCTCGCTCTCGGCCCGCCTTTGGATGTCGTGGCCCAGCTGGCGCAACCGGTTCGCGATACCTGCACAAGCGAAGTTCGGGCGGCCCAGGATGAACTGCGTGTCCTCGTTCAGCGGCAGCAGGTGATGGCGCGCGGCGTGCGCGCGAAGGTCGGCGATCTCCGCTTCCATGGCGCGCTCGACGTCGTTCGGTGCGTGTAGTGGGAAGTCTGGGCCTGCGCCGATGCGCTCGCGCCAGGTGCGGATGGCTGGGGCCGCGGCGGCGCCGCTACTTTCGTTCCGTTGGGTCATCGCTTCTTTTCTCCTGTCTGTCTTCTATTTAAATGCCACGGGGCCTGCAGCTTGTCCTCGGCGCGGCGGCGCAGCGCGCTCTGCAGCTCGAGGTCGAGGCGCGTGATCGTCAGCTGCTCGAACAGGGCGCGGGCCATCTGCTCGTCGCTTCCGTACAGCGCACGCGTCTGTTCGAAGGTCGTGGCCGGCTGAACTGGTTCCGCTGCGCTCACGCAGGTTCACCGTGGGTCGGCGCGGCCGGCATGGGCATCCAGTGCGTGACGCGCTCCGTCGTGATAGGCATCGCATCTACATACCGCCACACGTCGCCGTCGCGGTAGCCTGGCCACACGTCGTCGTCGTTCAGTGCGAGCAATACCAGGGTGTCGTCGTCGGGCAGCACAGTGTCGGCCTCAGTCCACTCCATCGCGCTCATGCGCACACCTCTTCGCGGGTGAGGGCGCGCAGCGCCTGCGCCGCCGTCTTCGCCTGCGCGATCGCGTCGTCGAGCGCGTTGTGGTGCGTGCCGGCGCTGCGGTCGACCTGCAGGCCGGCCAGGTCGTACAGCGTGCGGGTGTCACGCACGTTCCAGAACTCCCAGGGCTGCGCTATGCGACAGGCACGGTAGGCTGCGTCGAGCAGAGGGACGTCGAAGGTCGCGCCATGGCACCAGGGCTTCTTCGCACCCTGCATCTCGAACCAGTAGGCGAATTTCTGCAGCACGACACGCAGCGGCGCGGCGTCAGCGCGGAACGCGGCAGTGCGCGCCTCCTCGCTCTGTTTGATCCACCAGCTGACCGTACCCGGATCGATGACGAGCCCGACGTCGATGCACGAAGACAGCAGCACAGGTGCATAGAAGGTTTCGCCCAGGCCGGAGGGCCCGAACATCACGGCGCCGATGCTCAGGATGGCCGAGCCAGGCGTGGTGCCGAGCGTCTCGGTGTCGATCATCACGTCGACCATCGTCGGACGGGCTGGCTGCAAGTTGTCGTTCATTTCTCGCTTCCTTGGTGGTGGTTTGTGATTCGGTATTCGAGCGCCCAGGACTCGGCCAGATCGGTATCGGCGCGGGCTTCGTAACGCTGGATCTCGCCGACGAGGATGAGGAAGGCCAGCACGAAGAGGAGCGCGGCGCCGGCACGGCGGATCATGGCGCCTCCTGGATGTCGTTGGCCTGGAGCTTCTTCACGTCGACCTGGTCACGGCGCTGCATGTGCTTGCGGGCGACGGCGCGCAGAACTACGCGCAGGGTAGGGTTCTTGAGCATTTCGTCGATCGAGGCCGTTACGCACAGCATGCGGTGGGCGATCTCGAGCGAGATGCGGTCAGGTTCGGCGTGCACCATTTCAGCGCGCGCCGGCGACGACGGTGATGCCGCACGGCTGGTCGCCCAGCAGCTCGGCGGTCAGAAGGGCGGCTTCACTGCTCGTGCGCGCCAAGGCGCTGAAGGTGACGCAAACAGTGGCGGTGCGCGCGGTGATGAGGAAGGGTTTCATTCAATTCTCCAAGTCGTCGCTCGGCGAATGCTGAGCTCGTTTCGTTGGAGATATTAAACACCATGTTTATAGAGTGAGTCAACACCTTGTTTAATTTAAGTTAGCTTGGCGGCGCTGGCGTTTAACAGCTCGACTACAGGGGCGAAAAAAAGCCCCGACTCGCGGGGCGCTAAATATGGGTAGGGCGCGTCGCCTAGGTCAAGCTGCTGGCGAATTTGGCGTGGCCCATTTCGTATAGCGACTTGTTCGCGCAGTGCTTGTTCCACGAAGCGTCTGAAGTACTGATTGATTTGCCCGCAAACGATGCGTGCTCAAGATTCATCCCACCAAACCCATTCCGTGCACGATAGACCACGCAAACTACACTTCCGTCATCGTTCGCACGAATGTCCTGCCATTTAAGCGAATCCGGATCGCGCATTGCTGACTTGATCGATGTGAGGACGCCAACGGTGGCGGTGAATCGCTTTTGTGCGGCAGCCTTAATTGCAGCTTTCTCCGCCATCTGTGCCTCGGTCGGCTGCGGCGCTGAAGGAGGAGCAGGCGGAGGCGGGCTTATCGTATTTGCGATGGTACTGAGCACAAAGCCGCCCAGGATTATGATCGAAATGGCGCCGAGCCGCCCAATCCGCGGCTTAGGTTTTGCCCCGCACCCTGGACACGCTGACGCTTCCGAGCTAATCACACGACTGCATTCCGCGCATTTTATCAATGCCATTTCTCATCCTTATTCGGCATCAGGGCGTGCCGGCGCGCCAGATTACAGACGTCCAGTTACGACGCGCCCAGGCTGATATACGACCCGGCCAACGATACTGCATTGCCCGCTTCGCACGTTTACAGGTTCGTGATCCGGGTTGATCGAATACAGATACCACTGGCCGCCTCGAAGCAGCAGCTGCTTAATGCAGGCCTCGCCATCGAAGTTGATTGCATATAACTCGCGGCTGATCGGCTTCGTGTCAGACGTGTCAATAATCACCACGTCGTCCTCGAACATCATGGGCTCCATGCTCGTCCCGCGAACGCGCAGGGCGAGCAGGTTCTTCGGATTCAGCTGTAGGGAGGACAGGACAGCAGTGGGGATCTGCTCGTGTCCGTCCCCATTCATGTCCGGCTCGGTGTCGAAGTTCGCAACACCGGCGCGCAGACGTAATTTGACCCGCGGGATAGACACTGCTTCTGCGTCGTCCCCAGCGCGCACCTGCTGCGCGCCGGCTACGTTGCCAGATGCTTCGACGAATGGAGACTCATACGCTATTGAAACTGCCGCAGCAGGCGTCGACCGAACCATCGTCATTTCCCCCTCGCCAGTTTCCAACCACGTTGCCGAGCAGCCGATGTCAGCTTGGGCCTTGACTAGGCCAGCTTTCGACATGCCGCGGCTCTCCCAGTTCTTGACCGTTTGAGACGACTGGTTGAGCGCTCGCGCGAGCTCAGCTTGGGTCTTAATGCCCTTGAGCTCCTTGGCCGCGTGGTACAGCCGTTCCATTTGTATGTGCATCTGGCAATTATCCCGGTAACTAAACAAGATGTGTTACACGCTGTGTTGACTTGATATTAAACATGGTGTTTAATTGAGGCATCGTAAATCAATGGATGACCTCAATGTCAGCAGATAAAGACCTGATCGAGAGCCTGGGTGGCCCAGCGAAATTGGCCGCTCGGCTCGGGTGCAGCGTGCAACGCGTCCAGAACTGGAAGGAGCGAGGAATCCCCCCTCGCGTCCGACTCGACAATCCGGACGTGTTCCCTCTACCGCAGCCACACGGATCGAAACAGGCAGAGCCTCAGGGTCAATGATCTCGAAGCTTTTTCTTCGCCGGAAAAGTTGCCTGTAGGAACTTGATCGGCGACGACTTCAGTCTCCATTTTCTCGGCTTCACGATTTCAGTGTTGCCAGAGTAACAGTGTGTTAAGGAAATAGCATGCGGAGCAATCCACACAATCCAAGCAAAACCCGCATCGCCATGTACCGCGAGTGCCTCGACGAGTGGCGCAAGCGCGAGGGCTGGAGTCGCGAGACCGTCTGCCAGATGATCGTCGAGGCCCACCAGCGCATCGGCGGCCCGGCTGCGACCGGAATCCGCTTCGAGCCGCCGACCACCGATACCTACGAGCGCCAAAAAGTGAATGCCGAGCGGATCTTCCGCTGGCTGGACGACGTCTCGAAGGACAAGAACCTGCTGCCGGTGAACTTCGAACCATCGATCGAGGAGGCCATGCCGATCGACATCTATCTGAAGTTCGAGAACATGCGTCTGGCACGCAAAGGCGTTGAGTTGCGCGTGGTCGAAGCTGAGCCGCGGCCAACCCTGGACGTGACACCGCACCTGCGTGCCCTGGTGAAAGAATCGGCTGAGGCCACGACCTCCCTGCTGAGCATCGGGCCGGACGCGACCGTCGACCAGTTGCAGCATGCGTGCCGCGAGCTCCAGGAAGCTCAGGACTCGGCAGCGTCGGCGAAGCGTGATCTCCAGTGCGAGATCGCGCGCCGCAGCGGAGCAACGCAATGATGAGGGCCAACGACCGGAAAGTGCCGCTGGCCCAGCTGCTCTGTGCAGTAGAGGACGTCATCGCAGCTCGTCCGCGCGGCATCATCGAAGTCGCACGTGAACTGGGCTATTCGGTTGGCGCAGTGCGCGCAAGGCTGGAGCAGCTCGAGCTGGAGCAGCGCGCCCACCGTCGCCAGATCGCGATCAAAGGCTGGTGTGGGGTGGCCTACCTCTGGTACGCCGGCCCGGCCGACACCGCTGAACTCAAGCTGGGCGAGACGTTGGTGGCCCAGGGCGCGCCAAACCGCGAAGAGCAGGCGATGATCCCTTTCCAGTCCACCGTGCGCACCTTCCCAGCCATTAACCGCCGAGACCCACTCGTAGCCGCGCTGTTCGGCCCAGCCCCTGCGCGTCAGGTGGCTGTATGAAACCTATCGATATGACCATTCTGCCGGCCCCGCTTACTCCTGCCGACTGCAACCTCCAGGACTTCGCTTTCATGCCACTCGACGTGGCGCGCCTGCGCGACAGCGACATGGCCGCCTATCAATCGCCCGAATCGTGCTGGGCCGCAGTGCTCCTGTGGAGCGCAGCCTGGCACCAGGTGCCGGCCGCCTCGCTTCCAGACGACGACCGCTTCCTCGCCAAGGCTGCAGGCTATGGCCGCGTGGTCAAGGAGTGGATGAACGTGCGCGAAGGCGCGCTGCATGGCTGGGTGAAGTGCGCCGACGGCCGTCTCTACCACCCCGTAGTCGCGGAGAAAGCGCTGGAAAGTTGGCGCGCGAAGCTGCACCACGCATGGAAGAAGGAGTGCGACCGCATCCGCAAGGCAAACAAACAGCGTGAAGCCGAAGGGCGTACGCCGCTCCTGCTTCCACTGGAACCTAACCTCCTTTCCGACGCCATTCCGCAGGAAACCGCAGCAATTCCGATGGAAACCAGCACCACTTCCGCTGGAACATTCAAATTAGCCTGCGGAATTCCGGCGGAAAAGCCTCTTAAGGGAGAGGGAGAGGGACAGGGAGAATTAAAAACATCCCCCAAACCCCCTGACGGGGGCCTTGTGCCGGCCAGGACGAAACCGGGAGCGGTCGCATTGCAGACCTTCCTCGACGCATGCGCGGCAGCTGGCGAACGGCCGCTACGGGACTACGAGCCGCTGTGGCGCTACGCCGAGGGCGCGGGCCTGTCGCAGGACTTCGTCGCCCTGGCCTGGGTCGAGTTCTGCCGCCGGTTCCGCCCTGGAGGCACCGGTGACGCGAAGCGCTACAAGGACTGGCGCCAGGCCTTCCGCAAGTACGTCGAGGGCAACTACCTGAAGCTCTGGGCGATCGACGGCAACGGCGCCTACTTCCTGACCACGCTGGGCAAGCAGGCCCAAAAAATCCACGAATCGAAAGAAGCGGCATGAGCACCGACATCAAACCACCACCCCACAGCATTGAAGCTGAGCAGAGCGTCATCGGCGCCCTGCTGCGCGACAACGACGCGGTCGACCGCATGGGCGACCTGCGCGCCGAGCACTTCTTCCTGGGCGACCACGCCACGATCTTCCGTGAGCTGATGCGCAACCTGGCCGCCGGCCGTAGCTGCGACGTCATCTCACTGGGTGACGCGCTCGGCGCCAAGGTCGCCAGCGGCATGCAGTACCTGAACGCGATGGCGCAAAGCACTCCGTCGGCCGCCAACATCGGCCGGTATGCGGGGATCGTGCGGGACAAGGCGATCAAGCGCGGGCTGATCCAGTTCGGCCGCGACGTGGTGGAGGCCGCGACCAACTCGGCCTCGGACGCAACCACGCTGCTCGACCAGGCCTCGTCGGCGCTGGAAAAGCTGGCCCTGGCGCGCACGCGGGTCGAGCCGGCCCTGGCCGCCGACGAGCTGACCGCCCACGTCGAGGAGATCGAGCGCCGCATGGCCGGCACCGTCAAAGCGATCTCGACCGGCTACGAGGCCGTCGACGACAAGCTGAACGGCGGAATCCGCCGCGGCGAACTGGTCGTCCTGGCCGCGCGCCCGAAGATGGGCAAGACCGCATTTGCCCTGAACATCGCCAGCAACGCAGCGGTGGATCACTCGGTGCTGGTGCTGTCGATGGAAATGCCCAAATCGCAGCTGCACGACCGTAACCTGGCCGTCCAGGGCCGTATCCCGCTCGAGCACCTGCTCAAGCCATGGATGATGACCGACACGGACTGGGCGGGGCTCACGCATGCGGCGCAGAAGATCTCTGCCATGCGGCTGCATCAGGACGATCAGGGCGGCCTGCGCCTGCTCGACGTGCGCATGAAGGCGAAGGGGGTGAAGCGCAAGCACGGGCTCGATCTGCTCATCGTCGACTACCTGCAGCTGATGGAGGGCGACGGCGACAACCGCAACGCCCAGATCGAGGGCATCACGCGCGGCCTGAAGTCGCTGGCCAAGGAACTGGACATCGGGATCGTGCTGCTGTCCCAGCTGAACCGAAAGCTGGAAGAGCGCCCGAACAAGCGGCCGATGCCGGCCGACCTTCGCGACTCCGGCGCCATCGAGCAGGACGCCGACGCTGTGGTCTTCCTGTACCGCGACGAGGTCTACAACCCGGACAGTCCGGAAAAGGGCGTGTGCGAGGTCGACGTGGCGCTTTGCCGACAGGGCGCGCCGGGCCGCGCTGCGCTGGCCTACATCGGCGAGCAGACCCGCTTCGAAAGCCTGGCGCGCGGCTGGGTGCCGTCGAAGGCGCCAGAACGCCGCGGTAACCGCGGACTGGCGGCCCACCTATGAGCGCGACCGTTTTCAAGAAAGGCCGGATCTACCACTTCCGCTTCCAGGTCGCCGGAACACGCGTGCAGCGCAGCACCGGTATGGCCAACAAGGTGGCGGCCGAGCAGCTGGCCAAGCGCGAACATGACGCCGCGGTGATCCGAGCCAACGGCGGCGAGCCGGTGCCGACGCTCGACGAGCTGGCTGGCGCCTGGGTGGTGGTGCACAGGCCGGTGGTCAGCGCAGCGCACATCCGCAGCGTCGAAACGTTCCGCCGCCTGCACATGTACACCCTGGGCAACACGCCGATCGGCGACATCACGACCGAGGCCGTCGAGCTGGCGCGCATCGAGCACCTGAAAACGCACAAGCCGGCCAGCGCGAACCACTGGCTGCGCATCCTGAAGCTGCTGACGATGTGGGCGGTCAAGCGCGGCACCCTGGCGAAGTCGCCGTGGCGCGTGCAGATGCTGAAGGTGCAAAAGCGGCCGCGCTCGTTTCTGCCGATCGACGTGGCGCGCACCTGGTTCGCCGCCGTCGACGAGGTGACGAAGCGGTCGCCCGGCGTCGGCACGGCGGTGCGCCTGATGTTCGGCCTGGGGCTGCGGGAGGGCGAGTCGGCGTCGGCGCGCTGGGAATGGATCGACTGGGAGCGCTCGACGTACACGCCAGGGATCACGAAGGGCAGGGAGGCCGAACCGGTACCGCTGCCGGACTGGCTGCGCGCGCACCTGCAGCCCGGGCGCCAGGTGGAAGGGCTCATCGTCACCAAGCCGAACGGCCAGGCCTTCGCACCCGGGTTCGCGCGCCAGGCCATGCGCCGGGCGAACACGGCCTGCTCGGTCAAGGGCATCACGCCGCACCGCCTGAGGGGTACCTTCGCGACGCTGCTGTCCGAGGCCGGCGTGCCGATCCAGACCATCCAGCAGGTCATGCGCCACAAGAACCACGTCACCACCATGGGCTACCTGGAGAAGAACCTCGGCCGGGCAGCCCACGCACAGAACGTGATCGCCGAAAAAGCCGGGTTCGGTGGCGCGAAAGTGGCGCGCGAGACCGCAGAAAGCCTTTAGATAAAGGCACTCCGGATTATCTACAGTCATCGGTAATTTAGCAGGCGGCCGGCATCGACCGGCGCCGTCAACACAGGAGAGCGTGAGTGAGCATCAAGGAAAAAACCGACGCGGAGCTGGTCGCCGACGCGCGACAGCTGACGGAGGAAAGCAACCGACTGCACCGCGAAGTGGCCCGGCGCGGAATTACGATCGACTGGGTCTACGGCGAGACCCCAGGCACGATCGATTACAAATACAGCCGCGTTACAACGGA
This sequence comes from Massilia sp. Leaf139, assembly GCF_001424165.1. Lineage (GTDB taxonomy): Bacteria > Pseudomonadota > Gammaproteobacteria > Burkholderiales > Burkholderiaceae_D > Telluria. The sequence continues at coordinate 6,905 of NZ_LMOJ01000006.1, read as the reverse complement.
GTCACTGTGATTCGCGGCCGCGGTCCAGACGACATCTGCGCGCTCTGCGACGAATATTCGGTCAGGGCGGCTGATCCCAAGCATGCGGCGCAGGGCAAAGGCTTGTGCCAAAAGGGTGAGCAGGGCAAGCCGCTGGTTCACGTCGACTGGGATAGCGGAACGTGCGTGTCGTACCGGCTCGACTGGCCAAACCTAGCGGCGCGCCGGCAATACGTGGCGATCCAGCGTCGCGCGCGCGACAATAACACCGACAATGCAGAAATAGTTCAATGACACGCGGAAATTTCTGGATGGCATTCGTTAACATGGGGGCTCACTCAACAGGAGAAAGTAATGTCCCTTACCGCGACGCTCGGCATCTTTACCGCACCTACCTTGCGTCGTGTCCGTCGCGAGGAGGTGGCGAAACCTGCTTTCAATAAGCCTGATCCGTATGCGCTGCTGATGGCGTGCTGGGTCGATCACATGCGTACCAACGACCGCGACCTCAGCGCCGGCGGCATGAAGTTGGCCACCGACGCCGGGCAGGAAATCGATGTCCACGCAGCGCAGCGCGCTGCCGACCTCAAGACCGGCGAGGCCGTAGGCGTCATGATCGATGGCCTCTCGCAGCTGCACCGCTGGGCGATCTGCAAGAGCCAGGGCATTTCGCGCGGCTGGCGGTTTCCGAATGCTGACTACGCCACCGCTCTCCAGGAGGCGCGGGCCGAGCTCGAAGAAAAGCTGCGGAAACACATTGCAACACGGCTGTATTTTTTGTAGAGTAGCGGCACTGGGCGATTTCGCACGTCCAGAGAAAAGAAAGCCCGCTACTCAGCGGGCTTTTTGCTTTGGGAGTCAGCCACGCCGTAGGTGGTGCTTAGGCTTGAACATCCGAGATCGTCATATACACGACTTGCTCGGCCGAGAAGTAGTAGACGCGTTGATCGCCGTTGAGCATGAACGTTCCATTGCCCAATGAAACGACCTGGCCTTTGCGGCTTTCATTGTTAGTGAACGTGATAGTCCACTTCGTATTCCCGTTGGTATCGAAATTCTGGCTCCCGTGAATAGTTGCAGCTGTAACGATGTCTACCATTTCCATTCCTTTCTAGAAAATTACAAATATAGCATCTGTGCGCCAGCGGTGGCTGGCACAGGCGACCGCACCCCAGGCGCGCTACGCCGCCGGACGCTGTAACCGGCAAGAATGTCTCCGTCCAGATAGTCATCTGGTTTGCCGCCTGCTGCAACTATGCACAGGCGGTTTTTTTATTCCGAGGTGCGTGATGACCGAAGCTGACGCAGAAGGCTGTGACCCTATCACGGTTAGGGTCGAGATCGACGGCATCGTGGTTCAGCGCCGCGCCGAGCTGCGCGTGCTTGAGTATGACCATACCGGCCGCGCGACCATCTCCTGTATGGCGCCGATCATCGAAGAAGGCGAGCTGCTCGTTGAGCGTATCGGCGAGATTCCGTTCATCGTGCGCATGCACGGAGCGGGCGAGGCGCCAAAAGCGGCAAAGACTGACTCAGTCCGCCACATGCAGGTGACGGTCTACAGGGATCACATTATCCGTACAGTATTCGGGCAGCGGCCTGCGCTCCTGTTTAAGGAGGTCGACAGTGACGCGCTCGGCCGGGTGTGCGAGCGTTTAGCCGACGCTGAGGATGCAAAGCGGATCATGCGAAACAAAGGCTACGGGCAGCCCTGGACAAGCTTGGTCGAGCTGGCGCGGCTGCTGCCGGACGCAAACGCACGCAAGGGTGCTGTTGCGGTGCGCTGATGGTCTGGGGAACGAAGAGCCGACACGAGCGGGGCTACGGCACAGCCTGGGTCAAGCTGCGCACCAGGATCATGGAGCGCGACTGCGGCCTGTGCCAGGTGTGCAAGAAGGACGGGCGCGTGACCGTTGCATACGCTGTCGACCACATCGTCAGCAAGGCCAACGCGGCGCGCCTCAGGTGGACGTCGGAGCAGGTCGACCACCCGAGCAACTTGCAGGCGATCTGCCGGCCATGCCACGACGTGAAGACCCAGGAAGAGCAGGGAAAGGCGAAGCACAAGCCGGTGCGCATCGGCATCGACGGCTTTCCAATCGAGGAGGGGGAGGGCGGGTAAAAAGTCCACAGCCCTCATCGCTAAGTACCGTCCGAGTTCACGGTTTTTGAAGGAACACACATGCCAGGCCCACCGAAGAAAGCGGCGACGCTGAAGTCGATCTCCGGCACGACGCAGCCATGCCGTGCGGCGCCGGCGCCAGCAGTTGAACTGCCGGTGCTCGACAAGGTGCCGTCGGCGCCGGACTGGCTGCCGAACGCGCACGCCGTCAAAGAATGGAACCGCCTGGCACCGATCCTGACCGCAAACAAACTGCTGACTGAGGGAGGCCTGTCGGCGCTCGCCCACCTGTGCGCGATGCACGGGAAGATCGTCCAACTGTACGCCGCCGGCGAGGCCCCGACCGCCAGCATGGCCAGCACGCTGCAGAGCATGATCAACGACTTCGGCCTGACGCCGGTAGCACAGGGGAAGGTGAAGATGAATGGCGGCGAGGAAAAGAAAGGAAACAAGTTCGGCAACAACGGCAAGCGCGCCGGAGCAGCGTGATTACATCCAGGTCGCCATCGACTATGCGAAGGACGCAGTAGCCGACAAGAAGGGCAAGCGCTTCGGGCGCTGGGTGCGCCTGGCCGCCGAGCGGTTCCTAAACGACCTGAAGCGCGCGCGGTACGACCACGCCAAGGGCACATCGAAGGCGACGCCGAAGAACGCGCCCTTCATGTTCGACGCCTGGCACGCCTGGGATCCGTGCGACTTCATCGAGAAGCTGCCGCACGTCGAGGGCGAGTGGGACACGCCGACCGTCGTCATGCACGAGTCGCACATCTTCTTCGTCGTGAACCTGTTCGGGTTCCGCAACCACGACGGCACGCGCCGCTTCAGCACCGCGCTGTTCGCCGTGGCCAGGAAGAACGCCAAGTCGTTCCTTTGCTCGGCGGTGCTGCTGTACTGCTTCTGCTGCGAGGCCGGCAATGGCCCGCAGGTAATCAGCGCGGCAACCACCGGCTCGCAGGCGCGCATCGTGTTCAACGTCGCGAAGCGGATGGTCGAGCTGGTGTCGGACCTGCGCGAGGCGTTCACCCTGGAGCCGTTCGCCAACGCGATCGCGCGCTACGAGGTGGGCGGCACCTTTAAGCCGATCAACGCCAAGGCCAGCACGCAGGACGGCCTGAACCCGTCGCACTGCGGGATCGACGAGATCCACGCCCACAAGAATCACGACCTGCTGAACGTCCTGAAGTCAGCGGCCGGCGCGCGCAAGAACGTGCTGTTCGTCTACACCACGACCGAGGGCTACACCAACCCGGGCCCGTGGGGCGAGATTCGGCACTTCGCCAAGCAGGTGCTGCAGGGCGTTGTCGAGGCCGACCACTTCCTGGCCGTCTACTTCGCGCTGGACGACGAGGACAAGACCGCCGGCATCGAGGCCGACGGCGACTTCGACGAAACGAAGTGGATCAAGGCGAACCCCCTGATGGAGGTGAACCCGCTCCTGATGAAGGAGATCCGGAAGGAGGCGGTCGAGGCGAAGGCCATGCCCGGGCGCCACGCCGAATTCAAGATCAAGCGCCTGAACCGACCATCCGCTGCGGCTGGCGGCTGGGTCAACCTGGTGAAGTGGAAGGCCTGCAAGGGCACCGTCGACCTGGAATGGCTGCGGCAGTTCCCCTGCTGGGGCGGACTCGACCTGGCCAGCACGCGCGACCTGACGTCGTTCCGGCTGGTCTGGAACGTCAACGGCGTGCTGTACACGCACGGCTGGCGGTTCGTGCCGGCGGCCGCGGTGGCCGGGCGCACCGAGCGCGGCCTGGTCCCGTACCAGGCGTGGGTGCAGGGCGGCTTCCTCATCGAGGCCGGCGCCGAGGTCACCGACTACGACGCCGTGCACGCCTGCATCCTGGCCGCGAAGGAGCGCTTCAACATCCAGATGATCGGCTTCGACTCTTGGAACGCGAAGCAGCTGGTGCAAAAGCTCCAGGCCGAGGACGTGCCGCTGCAGGAATTCATCCAGGGCGGCAAGAGCTACCACCCCGCAATGCAGGCGCTCGAGCTGGCGTACGTTGAGGGCAACCTCGCGCACGGCAGCGACCCGGTCCTGAACTGGTGCGCATCCAACCTGGTCGCGCGCACGGATCCGAACATGAACACCGCGCCCGACAAGAAACGGGCACCGGAGCCGCCGAAGAAAGTTAAGAAGGGCTTCGTGACGCTCTGATAAGGAAGATATGGAACTGGAATTATTCGACGCGGTTGGCGCCACAGCCCACTGGCGGAAGGAGCCGGCGCAGGTTGAGAACGCCACGAAGCTGATCCGCAGTAGTGACCCGCAAATCATCGCTCACCTCGGCGGCGTCTCGGCTACCAGCGGCTTTGCGGTCACGCCGGACACCGCTATGCGCGTGTCGGCGGTGTTTGCTGCCGTGCAGCTGCTGGGCGGCGCCATCGCCTCCATTCCTGTGTCGATCTTTCGAGACGATCCAGCAGGGCGCCAGAGCATCAATCCGGAATTGTGGTGGCTGCTGAATGAACAGCCGATCGGCAACTGGACGGCGGCTGCGATGTGGGAATGGGTGATGAAGTCCATCTGCCTGCGTGGCGACGGTTTTGTCGAGATCGTCCGCCGTGGCGCCGACGTGAAGAACCTGCGGCCACACCACCCCGACCTAGTTAGCGTGCGCCGCATCGAAGACACGCTGATCTACACAGTCACCGACGAGACCGGCGGCGTGCGCACGCTTCACCAGGACGACATGCTGCACTTCCCGGGCTTCGGCTTCAACGGCACCCGCAGCATGTCCGTGATCGCGCACGCGGCTTTCCAATCGATCGGCATCGCGCTGGCCACTGACGCGTTGTCGGGAAGCTTCTACGCGAATGGCGCGGCGCCGAAGCACGTCATCACGACCGAAAAGGAGATGGACGAAGAACAGGTCATGATGCTCCGCAACGAGTACAAGGCCAAGAATGCTGGCGTCGGGAACGGCGGCCTGCCTCTGGTGCTGACCGAAGGTTTGAACATCCGGGAAATGAGCATGACGGCTGGCGACGCCCAGCTTCTCGAGTCTCGCAAGTTCCAGGTGATCGACATCGCCCGCGCCTTCGGAGTGCCGCCGCACATGATCGGCGCGCAAGAGACCACCAGCTCCTGGGGCACCGGCATTGAGCAGCTCTCGATCGGCTTCATCCGCTGGGCGCTGCAGCCGCACATCAACCGCATCCGGCAAGAGCTGAACCGCAAGCTGTTCCGTCGCGCCTCGCCTTTCGTTGAACACAAGATGGACGCGTTGCTCGCGGGCGATACAAAAGCAGAGGGAGAGCGCAACCGCCAGGCAATCGGCGGATCGCAGGGCCCGGGCTACATGACCATCAACGAAGTGCGTGCTGGCCTCAACTTGCCGCCGATCGCAGGTGGCGACGTCCTGTACACCCCGGCAGCGGCCGCCAAACCGAAACCCGAACCGAAGGAAGAAGATGAAACAACTGGTACAACTGATCCGCAATAACGCTCGGCGGGAGCCGGCGCGCATCGCCGCCGAGAACGAGCCGGACACGCTGTTCCTGTACGACGTCATCGACCCGTACTGGGGCATCGGTGCGAGCGACTTCAACAAGGCACTCGCTGGCATGGCCGGCAAGAAGGTCACCCTGCGCGTGAACTGCCCTGGTGGCGACGTGTTCGACGGTCGGGCCATGGCCGCGGCGATCGCACAGCACGGCGACGTGCACGCGGTCATCGAGGGCGTCGCCGCCAGCGCAGCCACGTTCGTCACTGCGGCGTGCGCCTCGATCACGATCGCCAAGGGTGCGCTGTACATGATCCACAACGCCTGGACGATGGCCTACGGGAACAAGTCCGACTTGCGCCAGACCGCCGAGCTGCTCGAAACGATCGACGGCACGATTCTCGACGACTACGAGCGCCTCACCGGCCAGCCGCGCGAGCAGCTNTTCCTAGCGACCGCCTGCCAAAGCCCCCATGGCGGCGTTGCATTGTCTTGCCGGAACAAGTCCGACTTGCGCCAGACCGCCGAGCTGCTCGAAACGATCGACGGCACGATTCTCGACGACTACGAGCGCCTCACCGGCCAGCCGCGCGAGCAGCTCGCCGCCTGGATGGACGCGGAGACCTGGTTCAACGCCGACCAGGCTGTCGAGCATGGCTTCGCCGGATCGGTGGCCGAGGTTGCCGCCGCGAAAAACTCGTGGGATCTGTCGGCCTACAACAATGCACCGAAGCCGCCGCCGCCTGCCGACGACGACTCGGCATGGGAAGCACTGCGCCAGCGGAACATGAACCGCCTGCGCATTCACGAACTCGGATAGCGCGCTCGCGCAATCCAGTCACCGCCGCCTCGAGCGGCTTTTTTTACGTCTGTCACACAAGGAAAACGGATGAAATCGATTCAAGCATTGCGCGAGCAGAAGCAGAACCTCGCCCGTGAAGCACGCAACCAGCTGGCCCAGAAGGGCGACCGCACCTGGACNAAAACGGATGAAATCGATTCAAGCATTGCGCGAGCAGAAGCAGAACCTCGCCCGTGAAGCACGCAACCAGCTGGCCCAGAAGGGCGACCGCACCTGGACAAAGGAAGACCAGGCCATCTTCGACAAACGCTCCGACGAAATCGAAGCGATCGACAACGAGATCGCGGCAGTCGAGCGCGTGATGGCCATGGAAGTCGAGAACGACCACAGCGACGTGGAGCAGTTCCGCCGCCCGCCGGAAAACAAGGCCGAAGCTAAGGGCCGCGAGATGTTCGCCAAGCTGGTGCGCTTCGGCCCGTCGGCCCTGTCGACCGAGGAACTGCAGCAAGTTCGCAACACGATGTCGACCGGTACCGGCTCGCAGGGCGGCTACACC
>NZ_LMOJ01000005.1 GCF_001424165.1 Massilia sp. Leaf139 | reverse complement strand
CTGAGCCAGGATCAAACTCTTCAGTTCAATCTCTGTTTGTTGGCATTGCTGCCATCCTGATTTCTCAGGAGTCGCTCACTCAAAATACTGACCGTCATCCCATTGCTGAGACAACGTATTTCTTTTGTGYGAACATTTGATAATTTAAGTAATCAGCTGAACTAGTCAGCTGGCACCTTCATCAAACGCCCACACTTATCGACTGTTAATTGTTAAAGAACTTATTCGGTACTGCATGCTACTTGTCGACAAATCGTTTTGTTTGTCAGCAGCAGAGAAGTGAGATTATGCAGCGTTTCGTTTGCGTCGTCAACTTCTTTTTTTCCACCGCGTCGCTCGTTGCAAAGAAATTACGAATCTAACTACTTGATTTCGTTAACGTTTTGCAGACAGCGCCGAAGCGGAGGCGAATTATAGCCAANTTCCACCGCGTCGCTCGTTGCAAAGAAATTACGAATCTAACTACTTGATTTCGTTAACGTTTTGCAGACAGCGCCGAAGCGGAGGCGAATTATAGCCAAGCTCGACAGGCTCGCGCAAGCCCTTTTGTTCATGGGTTTACGTCTGACGGGAAACGACCGAGCGCTGCAAGCTTGTGTGCGAACTCGTCTGCGCACTACCAGGCGATACCCTTGCGCCCCAGCTTTCGCCACGTCTTTCCGCCGTCATCAGACCGGTGGATCGCAAGTCGCGTAACGACGAAGATAGCCCCATGCAGTCCAGCCTGTATGTCTACTCAGCTACCGTAATCGATGGGAGGATTCATGTGTTCTGCAAGCTTACCGTCTACGCTTCGGTACAAGGCCGGCTGCTGGCCTGGCACATTTTTCTCAGCTGCGAAGAAATATACGGTGTCCTGCAAGACGCGTTCCATACTAAATGTGTGCCAGCTCTCCGGAAGGCCGAACGTTTGACGCCGCCAAGTGCGGCCGCCATTGACGCTCATTCGGATCGACAAGTCCGATGTCGAACTCTCGATTGCCGTAGCAAACAAGACACCGCGTGATCCAGACATCGCTCCAATCATGCGGGTGTCTTCGTCCGAGGCAGTCGTCGCACCGCAGTAAAGGCGACTGGCAATTGGAAGTGCATTCATGCCCGTGTTTTTCCAGCTCCTGGCGCCATCCCTGCTGATAGCAGTGCTACTGGTATCACATTTGTATAAATTGCCCTCGCGGTCTACGCCGTGTACATCCTCTGAGATTCCCAGGCACGTCCAGACGGCACCGAAATCACGCGGTTTGCAGATCTGCCTACTGGATCGAGTCCGCTGTTCAGCAGCTTGCGGAAGTCCGGCGTGTCTGCGATCGGTTTCAGTGCTGTCCACCATCGCTGCTACGGAAGAATCCAGCAGGCTCAGCTCCAACTACTAGTGCGCCTGACGGTTCCACATAAAAACTGCTGAATAGTGGTTGCTTTGGACGCTCTGGCGGCATAGCGCGGGTCTCGACAGTAGTTGAGATCATCAATAAACAGGCAAAGCTGGTACGAGAAAACATTGCAAATCCAGATAAAGAGATAAACATCAACAAACAACGAACCGCTGGATGAGAAAAGGGCTTCCCTTAAATCAGACCGTGCATCATTTGAGCAGTTACCCAAATGATGCAGCTTGCCTTACCGCCTGTGTCAAGGCAGCTCTGCTGCAGGTTGCTGACCGAGTGTCACCGTCAAGCCCGTCAAACTGCCCAAATCCTCCCCTTCCAGACCAGCCCCCAGGAAGTCGACCACCCAGTACTCGTCCGTACCCGCACTTTCGTCGTCCGGATCGCGCGGCAGCTGCAGCGAACCAGACCAGTCGATCACCGGCAATTCGGAGATCGACACGGCTTTGATTTCGCTGCCGTTGGTGACGTAGACGGTCTGCGGCGCCGGTGCGCTTTCCGTCACCGAGCCGGCGGACACGACCGACTCGAACGACGCAAGCGATTCGAGCGACTCGACACTGCTCTCCACCGACGCGCTCGCCTCGAAGCCGTTTTCCGTCGTCGCCGCCAGCCCTGCCGCCATCGTGGCCTCGTCGAATTGCGAAGTGATGGTGATGCTCGCGCTCGACGGGAACAGCAGCGACAGCAGCGGCTTGACCGACACCACCAGGTCGCGCGTGGTCGTCGCCTGGGCGCCGGTCGCGCTTTCGGTGGCAACCGCTTTCACCTTGAGCGTCATGCTGCTCGCGCCGAAGAGCGGCGTGACGATGCACAGGTTATTCAGCTTCCAGTTCGTCACGTCGACCGAATTGACCGACGCCGTGGCCGTGAAGCTGCGGTAGCCGTCGGTCAGGCGGGTGCCCGCCGGCAGCGCCTGGATCAGCAGCGCCAGCTGTTCGGAGCCGTCGGTATCGCTCAAGGCGGCCGACATCGCGGACAGCTTGATCGGCAGGCCGGCATAACCGGTGTTCAACGGCCACCCTTCGGTCAGCACGATGTCGTCGATCATCGCGCCGCGGCCATTCGCCGTGGTATAGCTTGGCTCGGTGACGATCCGGATCGTGCGCGCCCGGCCATTGCCGGTGAACTGGAAGGTCAGCGTCTCCCAATCGAGTGCCGTGCCCGAACCCGTGTCGCCATGCGCGCCCAGTTTCACGCCATCGACATAGACGGCGACGCGGTTCTGGTTGGCGTTGGTGCCTGGCTGGGCGGCATAGTCGAAGCTCAGCGTATAGGTCGCGCCGATCTGCGTCGTCACACTGCGTTCGATACCTAGCGTGTCGTGTCCGTTGCCGTTCCCGTCGTTCAGGCTCAACCAGTTCTTGCCGTTGCCGTCCCCTGCATACACGACGCTCGGGCCACCCTGGCCATCGGGCATCTTGTCGCCGCTGCTCCAGATTTCGAAGACCTGCCGGTTATTGCATTCGTCGATCAGGCTCCAGCCCTCGAGCTGGCTGGCCTTGACCAGGGCGAAGACCGGATTCCGGTTCGGCACACTCTCCCAACTGGTGCGGAACAGCTCGGACACGCCACCGCATCCGTCGTCCGCCGCACCGATCTGCACGATCGGCGCATCGGCCACCGGCACGATATCGATCGTCATCGTGGTCGCTGCACTGCGCAGCAGGCCGTCGCTGACCTGGTAGCCGAACTGCGCATAGTGCTGCTTGCGGTTGCCGATACCGATGCCGGCATAGGCGAGCGAACCCGAACCATTCGCCGCCGGGACGAAGCGCAGGCGGCCGGCCTCGATGTCGGCGCGGGCGATGCTCTGCCCGGCCGCCATCGCCGTCCAGCTGCTGCCGGTGAAGCGCTGCAGCTGGCCCTCGGCCGGCAGGGCAGCGATCACCAGCGCGAGTGCGTCGCTGGTGTCGGCGTCGCTTGCGCGGAAGTCGCTCCAGGCGAAGAAGTAAGGCGTGTCTTCGCTGCCGCTGACCGTCGACGCACTCGCCTGCGGCGCATCGTTGCTGCCGGTGACCGTCACCGTCACGCGTGCGGTGCTGGTTGCGCCTGCCGCGTCGCGCATCACATATTCAAAACTGTCGACCAGCTGCTCGCCCGCGGCCAGCTGCTGGAACTGGCCACCCATATCGTAGACGACCTTGCCGTCGACCAGGCGCACCTGCACGCCATGGGCCGAATTGCCGACACTGACGATCTCCTTGCTGTCGCCGGCGTCCGCATCGGTATCGTTGGCCAGCAGCGCGGCGCCATCGAGCACCAGGGCCGCGCCGTCTTCGACCGCGGCGGCACTGTCGGCCTGCGCCTGCGGGCCGTCGTTGGCGCCGCGGATCGCAATCGTCAGGCTCGACGGCGTATTGGCGATGCCGTCGGTGACCAAGTAGCCGAACACCTCGCTGACGACTTCACCCGAGCGCAGTGCCTGCACGGCGACCGAATCCCTGGCCAGCGTGTAGACATAGCTGCCGTCGGCGCTCATTGCCAGCGTGCCGAACTGGCCGACATACTCGCCAGGCGCGGCGACCGCCAGGACAGTGCCGGCGTCGGCATCGCTGTCGTTCGCCAGCAGATTGCCGCCGGCGACCGTGACGCCGTCTTCTTCCACCGCGGCCATGTCGGCCACGACCCGCGGCCCGTCGTTCGCGCCCGCTATGCGCATCGTGACGGTGGCGGTGCTGGTCGCGCCGGCGCCATCGGCGATGGTGTAGGTGAAGGTGTCGAGCGCTTCCTGACCGGCGGCCAGGTGCTGGAACAGATTGCCGACCGAGTAGACGATGCGGCCGTCGACCAGCGCCACCTGCGCGCCGGCCGCCGAGGCGCCGACCGCGACGATGACGCGGGTGTCGTCCGCATCGGCATCGCTGTCGTTGCCTAGCAGGGTGTCGGCTTCGAACACGACGTCCAGCCCGTCTTCCTGCGCGCTGCCGGTATCGGCCTGGGTCACCGGCGCATCGTTCACCGGATTGACCGTCAGGCGCACGGTCGCCAGGCTTGATTCGACGCGGCCGTCGCTGAGTCGATAGGTGAAGCTGTCCTCGCCGAACCAGTCGGCCTGCGGCACGAAGCTGAAGCTGCCGTCGGCGTTCACCGTCACCTGGCCATGGGCCGGGCCGTCGACGATCACCGGAACGAAGCCGGGCTGGCGCGCGTCGAGGTCGTTGGCCAGGGCGTCGATGACCGCTGGCGTGTCCTCGTCCGTGGAGACGACGTCGTCCATCGGCTGCGGCACGCCCAGGCGCAGGTCGCGCACAGTGACCTGGCTGCCGGTGGTGGCCGCCGTGTTGCCGAAGCCGATCAAGTCGAAGGACAGGGTGACGGCGGTGCCGGCGGCGACATGCGACAGGTCGACCAGGTAAGTGCGGCTGCCGTCCGCGTTCAGGACGCGGGTAATGCCCTGTGCCTTGAACTCGTCTCCGTTCGTCTGCAGGTTGAGGCTCGCATCGTTGCGGCTCAATCCGGTGCCGCCGAACAGCGACCGGCCGGTCGCCGCATCCAGCAGGGCGACCTCGAAAGCATCGTCCGGGCCTGCCTGGTCGTCCAGGGCGATGCCGTCCAGGGTGAAGCTCAGGAAGCGGTCGTGCTCGCCCAGGAGGAAGGTCTGGTTCAATCGGGTTTGATACGCCGTCGATTCGGACAAGGTTGCCGCGCCATCCGCGAAGGTAACGGCGCCGCGGGTCAGCCATCCGTCGGCCTTGCTGAAATCGGCATTGGTCAGCACCGCATTGCCGGCAACCTGGCGATCCGCCGCGGTGGCGCCCGGCGTGGCTGCCGATCCGCCCGAGGTGACGACGCTGCCGAAACCATAGGTCATTTCCCCAGCCCCGACAGCAGGCAAGCGGCGCTGCCCCGGCGTGACGGTGGCGGCCATGGCATCGGCCGCGTGATCCGAGTGCTCGAGTCCCAGCACATGGCCGAGTTCGTGGATCAGCACGCCGAGCAGGTCGATCTTGCCGGCCGCTTCGCCGCCCGCCTTGGCGAGGTACTCCAGCGATGTACCGGACTGCTCGAACTCTTCGTTCAAATCAGGCGTCCTGTCCATGAACCAGCCCCAGCCGCCAGCATCGGCCGACAGGGCGATGTTCCCGCCCTGCGTTTGCGCCACCGCGGTGCCCGCCAGTTCGCCGATGCTCCAGCTTGCTTGAGCGAGCACGCTCGCCAGGGCACCATGGTCGATCCAGAACTGCTTGGCCTGGGCAAACAGGGCTTCCACCGCATCGGCCGTCAGGGCAGCACCGGGGACGCCAGGGCCCTCGTTCTCGACCTGCTGCAGGTTTGGTTCGCTGCTGCCGAAGAACTTTTTGATGGAATCGATGACGCTGGCACCTTTGTCCATCGGTACCAGAATGTCGCTCTTGCGAACCGGAATGAGATCCAATGCCGCGATATTGCCGTCGGCATCCAGCTTCTTCTCAAACCCCAACAAGTTTTCGGACAGCACGCGCCTCGAATCATCCGCTGTCTTGGAACCAATGGTAAAGAAGATGTCCTTCGACAGCCAGTCCTTACCGAAGACCGAAGTGACCCGTGGGTCGTTCAATCCCTCGTTCTGCAGGAATTCGATGACCGCCTTCATGGTCGCTTCGTTTTCGAACTCGAGTACATGGCTGAAGCCCGGGTTCTGCCTGAGCGCGGCGCTCGTGCGGCCCAGCGAGTCGAGGATGGTCGCCTGGGCCGCCGCCTTGGCTTCGTCATCACCAGTCAATCCTCGATAGGCATGCCATGACTTCGCATCGATGGTCGTTTTCGACAGGACTTTGGAACCATCGGTGCCGCGGATATAGGCTGCGCCATCGCCCAGGCGGATGTGGTCGGCACCGCCGGTCTTTGGATTCTTGAACAACAAGGTGCGGGCCAGGAAGAACGACCCGTCCTTGGCGGCCAGGCCGCCCTCGACGCCGTGCTGGTACTTCACCCACGGGAGGAACTTGTTCGAGATTTGCTCGATGACCAGCAACATGCCCTTTGGTTGCGTCAACTTCGCCGTCATGGCGGCAACGTCCGAGTCGGTGGCATAGACCTCGATGTCGGGCGAGGTCAATTTGCCGTCGCGCTTGAATGGCTTGAACGCATTCTCGAAGCAGTTGGTGTTGTGTACCCAGATCCCTGCTTCGCCGACGTAATAGGTGTGGAAGTCCTCGACCTCAAAGTTGTAGACCGCCGTTTTGTAGGCCCACTTGTCGGCCGTCTCTTCGTCCTCGTAGCGCCAGTTGAAGTCTTCGACGCCAAGGAAATCGGCCGTGATGCCCGCACCGAACGTCTGTTCGATCCTGCCGTCACGCATGTCGATGAGGTCGCCCATCTCCTGGTCGCGCGGCGCGATGAAGCCGACGCCGTCGGTCTTGGTGCGCCAGATCGGATCGACCATCGAAATGCGCATGCGCTCGCCGCTTGCCAGTTCGACAATTGCGCCATATTGCAGCCAGTCGGCCCGCACCCAGCCGGTCGGCATGCCGGCATAGGTTTCCGGATCGCCGAAGATGTCGGCGACGTCGTAGCCATGCACGAAGAACGGGTGGTTGCCGGTGACGACCAGCGTCTCTTTGCGCGCCGGCTGGTTGGCCAGGGAGGTACAGCGCACCCGGAAGACGGCCTTGCTTTCGAACTGGACGGTACGCACGACGCGCTTGAGCGCCCGCTCGCCGGTCGCTTCCGGCTGCGACAGGATCCAGTCGCCGGTGTTGATTTGCTCGATCGGCACCAGGCCGTCCTTGGCGTGCACCAGGGTGCCGGCGGCAAAGCAGAAGCCTTCCTGATTGAGCAAGTCGGTAATGTCGTATTTCCCCGCGAGCTCGTCCTGCGCGTCCTGGATCACGCGCTTGTACAGGGCGTCGCCGGCATAATCGCCCGAACGCGCAGCCAGCATCTCTTCGTAGGTGCGCGTCGGCCTGCTGATGCTCAGCTGGGCTGCCGCGTTCGCATCGTCCATCGCGTTGCGCGCGCTAAGTACCAAGTCGTTCTTGAGACGTACCGCCTGCGCAGCCTGCTCCCGCAGAGAAGCCTGGCTGTTGAGCATTCCTGGCAGTTCGCTCGCCAGCGCGCGCTGCCATGCAAGCGCTTCCGCATCCGTCAGGGAGGCGGTCTTCGGCAGTGCGATCCGTTTCAGTCCCGGGGTCACAAGCGAACCGCTGGCATGATTCAGGATGCTGCCGCTGGTATCGGCCAGCGAACCAAGCAGCGGCGACGACTGGGCGATCGGCTGCACGATCCTGAATCGCGTCGGGTTGAGCGTGTTCGGGCTGTTCCAGATCACCTTGGCGGCGTTGCGCCCCTGACCGCTCATGAGGCCGCCAATCAGCGGAATCCCGGCGCCGAGTGCCGTGGCCACCGTCAATTCCGTCATGGCCGCCTTGTAGTAATCGCTGCCCAGCTTGCCGGGATCGGTGATCTGATAACTGATGATCTCGCCTTCTTTCATGATGATGGTGGTCAGCCCGGCTTCCGCCGCACCGTCGGCCACGGCGCCCCACATGCCGGGGCCCACGCGCGAAGCGGCGCCGCTCGCAATCCGCCCGCCCACGGCAATGCTGGCGATCGATGCCACACCGTCGACCGCGCTCGCCGTGTAATAGCTGGTGGTGCTGATCTTGCCGTCGGCGAACTGGTTATAGCGTTCGGACTGCTTGTCCAGGAAGCCCAGCGTGAAGAAGTTCCAGCCGTTGTAGAAGAGGCTCTTCGACAGGTGCTCGAAGGCCGAATAGGTGCCGTCTTCCTTTTGCTGCGCGATCTGCTTGTCGGTGATGCTGAACATGTCCTTGTAAATGTTCTCGCCATCCTTGGCTTCCCGTGGCGGGTAGACGATTTGCACCTTGCCGACCTGCGCGAAGCGGCCGGGAACGGCATACGCCCCGATACCGTAGGTCCAGCCGAAGTTCTGGCCGTCGCCACGCTGATCGTAACGCTGCGAGATCGCCGGCGTGCGTTGTCCCGCGACGCCCAGCTCGCCCGCGAAGCGGTCGATCGGCGTCGACGTTTTCTGCCCATCCTTTCGTGCATCGAGCGCGGACTGGATGAGGCCGGCGGTGTTCCAGACGAAGAGCGAGGTGAATATGCGGTCGCTTTGGAACGGATCGTTATACATCAGCACGTCGGCATACAGCTTGCCGTCGGCGCCCAGCGTCAAGTGGTCGACCGCGCCGCCGACGATCGGGGTAGTGGCGCCCAGATAGACCGGATTGCCGAACGGGTCTTCGATCACGCCGATCTTGCCGCCGATTTGCTTGCCCACGCTATCGAGGGAGCCGTGATGCGGATCGTTGAACTCGAAGTTGTAGTCGGCCACCAGCGCGTATTGCTTGCCGTCGTATTCGACGAGCACCGTGCCCTGCGCGCGCTGGATATCTTGCTGGAATTTACCTTTCCACCAGGACGAATTCGACAGTGTCGGCGTCAGCGTCAGGGTCGTGGTGCTGACCTTGCCGTCGAGGTTGCCGCGGGTGTCGACGCCGGCCTTGATGCCGACCAGGCCGGCATCGTAGTTCTGCGAGGCCGACAACAGGAATTCGCCATTGTTCTCACCGCTCGTGATGAAGCTGGCGAAGCGACCCTTGCCGCCCATCTTGTTCGCATCGACCGTGACCACGGTGCCGAGGTATTTCCCGTCCCGGTCGATCTTGCCCAGGTCGAGGATATAGACGTTCCCGGCCGGCGCGGTCGCCCCCTGCTTGTATAGAGAATCCGCGCCGAGCGGTGCGGTAAGCGCCAGGTACGAGCCATTGTTGATCGCCATGTCCTGGAAGCCGTAAGGCGCGGTTCCAGCGAACTTGACGGTCTGCCACTGCTCCAGGAACCGGCTTGCAAGCGCGTCGATATTGATGCGCAGGAGCCGGCCGCCGCTGGCGGCGTAGCGGTCGCCCTCGACCGCGTACAGCCAGCCGTCGGAGACGGCCAGGCTGCGCAAGGCCGTGGAGGACGTGGCGCCCTCCAGCACCATCGTGTGCACGATGTCAAGGGTCTGCATGTCGACCACAAAAATCTTGTTCCCCGTTCCCGCGACGAAGGCGAGCGTGCCGTCTCCGGAAAACACGATCTGTTCGGTGTAGCGGCCGTGGAAATCGATCGGATGGCCTTTTTCGTCCTTGGTGATCTGTCGGATCAGCACCTGGTTACCGGTGGCGTCGGTGCGATACACCCCGATCTGCGCCGCCGTGGTGATCAGCACATTGTTCGTACCCAGCGTCCATGACTGCACCGGAACGCTGTCGACCGCGATGCTGCCCGCCTTCTTGCCCTCGACCGCGAAATTGGCCTTGCGTTCGACATAGATGCTGTGCATCGACAGCGCCACGCCTTCCGGCAAGGTGATTTCCAGCTCGGTGGCCGAAATCACGGTGGTCTCGAAACCTTGCCAGACGAGACCACGCTCCGGCGCCGTCCCCGCCAGGCCTGGGCGATGCAACTGCTCGCCGCGCGGAACCAGCCACAGCTTCAGATCGAAATTGCCGGGTGCCTGCCCTTGCGGGATGAAATCGACGCCCGTGACCTTGAGCACCCGGGTTGCGGGGTTGTAGTTCGTGCCCGTGATGACCGGCGTCGCAAGCCGGCTCGGCGCCACTTGCGGGAAGGTCGTCGTGATGTTGGCCAGTTCGAATGCCGATGCGGGAATCTCTTTCTTGAACGCGCCTTCCAGCGTGTACTGGATGGCACTGACCGCATACGGCATGGTGCTGAGCAAGCCCAGCGCGCTGCCCGCCATGCTGGTCATCGGCGAAATCGCCATCAAGCCCATCTGCACCCAAATGGCATTGAAATTGACGGCGGCGCCGGCGATTTTCACCTCGCCGGTGTTCGGGTTGCTGTCGCCGGCGATTCTCGTCACGACGAAATCGCCGCCGCCGCCCTGCACGCCGGTGTAAGGCGGGCTCGCGGTACGGGCGACGCCATCGCTGCCGATGAAGCCGTTATCGACCAGCCACCAGGTATCGTGCAGACTGCCGTCGACATCCTGGATCGTGCCTTTGCGCCAGAACATGACCTCGGTGCCGGCGGCCAGCGGCTGCGGCTGTCCCGTCGCCGGGTCGAGCGGGCCATTGACCTGGATCGCCAGTTGCAGCGGCAGTGCCGATTCGGCGCCGCCGAGATCGATCCGGAAAGCGCCCAGGGCGTCCAGCAGCGCAGGCGCCGGCAAAGGCATTCCCAGCTCGTCGAACGCACGGGTGCTGACCGACACGACGGTGCCGGCCGGCAGCGCGCCAGGCGGCACCATCAGCACGTTGCCGTCGGCGTCCTGCGCGATCGCGCCGGCCTTGTCGCGCACGGTCGCAGCGCCCAGTTCGGGTTCCTGCACGCGCAGCACGATCTCGTGCTGCATGCCGCCGTTAATCACGCTGATGACGACCGTGCCGGCAGCCTTCGCCAGGATCAGGCCATCGGCGCTGACTTCGGCAATGGAGGAATCGCTGACGAAGTAACGCGTGCCCTGTGCCGCCGCCGAGATGTTGGTGCGATCCGGCAGTGTGACTTTCAACTGCCGTTGTCCCGCTGTCGGCAGGATGATCGCACGCGGGTACACGTCGACTTCGAAGCCGTTGGCATCGAGCAGCGGACGGTCTTCGAGCGTACCCACCGTGAACGCATTGACGCCTTCGATGCCGCGTGCGCGGTAGCTCACGATGGCGGTGCCTGCGACCAGCCCGCGTACGGTGCCGCCGTCGCCCACCTGGACGACGCCTGGATTGGTCGACGCGAACTGGACAAAGTCGCCGCTCAGCAGCACCCCGGTCTCGTCCTCGAAATCGCCGATGACGGTCATCACCGCGGTGCTGCCCGGTGCCAGCAGTGCAAAGCGCTCCATGCGCAGGCTGATCAGCTTGGCGCCGCTGACGTTGATCAGGATGTCGATCGGCGCGGCGCTGGCGTAGCCGTCGTCGGCCTGCAGGCGCACCCGCGCCTGGCCGCTGAATCCGGCCTCGGGCGTGAACCAGAGCGAAGCGCCATCCGGGCTCAGCCGAGCAGTGCCGTGTTCGCTCTCGAGCAGGCGCCAGAATACCTGGTCGCCTTCAATGTCGATCGCCACCGACTCCAGCCCAAGCTTACGTGCAAGGTCGGTATGGGTCTTGGCCGCCGCCGCGCCCGCAACCGCCAGCGGCGCCTGGTTGGCGCGCCAGCCGTAGTTGGCATACAGCACCTGGCGATCGGTCTGATCCACGGCGCCGTCACCGTTGAGGTCACCGCTTGCCTCCGCCAGCGCCCGGCTCTGCTCCCAGGCCGCCGAGTCGGCGCCATCGACCGCGCCGTCGCGGTTGAGGTCACCGGCCACCGTCACGCGCACCGAAGCGGCGCCGCTGCCGCTTACGCGGATCAGCTTGAGGCCGGCCTCGGAAACCCGTACCAGGATGGTCTTGACCGAGCCGTTCATGGCCGTGCCGATCACGGTCGCACCCGTCACCTCGACGGCGGCATCCGCCGCGCCGACCTCGATGGCGACGATGACCGCACCCTGCGCGCCCGGCACCTTGACGGTGGACGCGATTTCGCTCTCGCGCACGCTGAAGGCGAGCGTGGTCGTCGCGGCCGGCGTCAATTGACCGCTCCAGCGGTTGACATCGGCCCCGGCGCGCCAGTCGACCGCCGCGCCGAGATTGGCACTGATCGTGTCACCCAGCAGCACGCCTGACGCATCGTAGGCGTAGGCCGTGCCCATGCCGGCGGCGAGGATACTGCGCGCCAGCACCAGGCGGCCCTCGGCGTCATAGCGGTACACGATGGTATCGGTCACGCCGTCGTCATTGGTTGCGGCGACGCGCTCGATCCGGCCCTGCTGGTCGCGCAGGAATTCCACGCGCCCGTCCTGGCCGACAACGGCGATCCCCCCATCCGACACCAGCCACTGCACGCCGTCGGTAAAGACGACCGCGCCGAGCCGGCCCTGGGCGTCGAGCTGGTAGCGGGTGCCGTCCGGGCCCGTCAGCGTGTACGAGGCCGGCACCCAGGGCATGCCGCTGACCTGGCTGTACAGGCGGTTACCCTGGCGCTGCAATCCCTCGGGCGCATCCGGCCCCGCGAACAGCGCGTCGGAATGGGCTTCGAGGCGCCAGCCCTGGTCGGAAGTGAAGACCGGATAGTAGACCGCCGGCGCTCCGGGAACCGTGCTCAGCGTCTGTTTGCTGGTGGCGAGGGTGAAGCGCAGGGACTGCGGTGCGCCGCTGCCGTCGAAGGCGGCCGGCGCCTGCAGCCAGACCCGCGCGCCTTCCATCCACGGCAGCGTCATGCCTTGTGCATCCGTTCCGAGCTGGTCGGTACTGAGTCCGAAGTCGAGCAGCGGCATGCTCCAGTTGCCGAAATCGTCAGGCGCGCCATCCACGGCCACGCCCTGTCCGCCGCTGGTGCGCACCAGTGCCAGCGCATGGCCGCCCAGGGTGTAATGCGCATCGCTCACCTGATGCGATGCGATGTGCTTGTCGGCGCTGTCGATCACGATGCGGGCTTCGATCTCGGTGGTGCGCCCCACCAGATCCCATGCCGACAGGCGCAGCTGATACACGCCGTTGGCGAACAGCGCAGGATCGATGTTCGCCAGCGCCAGTGCCGCGTCGATGTTCTCCGCCGCGGCCGTCTGCTCGGCCAGCGTCGTCCATCGGCCGGAGTTGGCCGGCGCGATCTCAAGTTTATAGCCGAGCAACTGGCGTTCGGTCAGTTGCGCCGTGACCGGCATGGTGCGGTCGAACTCCACTGGCGCCGTGGCCACATTGGCGCCGCGCAGCGCTCCTTCCCAGACCAGGAAAGGCGCAGCCGTGTCGGCCGGATCCTTGACCCGCACGCTGTGGATGCGGGTCGCACTGAAACCGTCGACATCGACGGCGGTGACCTCGATGTCGAGCAGGCCGGCCCGCGTCGGCGTCAGGCGCAGGCGCCCCGCGCTGTCGAGCGCCACCGATTGCCATGCATCCTGCCCCATCCCATGCCCGATGCCGGCGCCACGCACGCGCACCGACAACGATGCGATCGCGCTGAAGCTGTCGGCGCGCACGGTCGCCAGCACCAGCTGGCCAGGTACGACCGGGGTGGATGGCGTTGTCGATACCAGGATCGCCGGCGCATTCGCGCCGGCGTCGGCCACACTGCGCAAGGTGAAGGTCTGCACCGCGGTGTTGCGGCCATCGCTGACATGGGCGGTGACGATGAAATCGCCGACCTGTCCAGGGCCCGGCGTCCAGTTCAAACGACGTGCCTGCGCGTCATAGCGTGCGCCTTCCGGCAAGCCGGTAAAGCCGACCGTCAGCGCTTCGGTCTGGGCCAGGCCGTCGTCATCGGTGGCGACGATGGCGCCGGCGCCGGCACTAGCGCCGCTGCCCAATTGCACCGGCAGGCTGAAGCTCTGGCCCACCACGATCGCGTGATTGCCGGCCGACAGGCGCGGCACGCGGTTGGCGTCGAGTACGCGTACCTGGACGGTACGCTGGCTGGCGGCGCTGCCATCGGTGGCGCCGAAGGTAAAGGTGAAGAGCTTGCTGTCCTCTCCGGCGTTGTCGACGGCGTCCTGGCCCGGCGTCCACTCGAAGTAGCCGGTGGCGGGATCGAAGAACACGCCGGCCGGGGTCGTAGTGTCATGCAGCAGCGCCAGGCGCACGGCATCGTTGTCGGCATCGGCCGCCGCGACGTTGAAGCCAAGCGTATCGCCCTCGTTCACCAGTTGCAGCGGCAGCGGCAGGATGGTCGGGGTCTGGTTGACGTTGGCGACGCTGATCTGGAACGTGCGCGTCGCGACGGCCGCGCCGTCGCTGGCCTGCAGGGTAAAGGTGTACAGCCCCGGCGTGGCGCCGCTGCCGCCCTGGGCGGCGAACAGCCCTGGCGTCCAGCGCAGGATCGCGTGCGGGGAACCGGCGGCCGGCACTTCCAGCACCATTCCCGGCGGCAGACCGGTTGCGGTCCAGGCCAGGACATCGAGATCGGTATCCAGCCCGAAGACGTCGATGCTCAAGGGCGTGCCCTCGGTCGCGCCGAGCGCCGTCATGCCGCCGCTGTCCGGCACCGCCTGGCCATTCGCCTGCGCGCCCAACAGCAGCGGCGCGGCGTTCTCGTTGCGCACCACCACGCGGATCGTGTGGCGTACCACGTTCGGCACGCGCGGCTGCGACGGATCGAGGGCGATGCCGGCATCCTGGGGCGGCAAGCCGCTGTCGGTGATCACCAGTTCGATGTCGCGTGCGCCAACGTCGCCGGCTTCCGGCGTCCAGTTCAGCAGCACCTTGCCGTATTGCGCCTGGCTGACGAGTTCAGCACCCAGCGGCAAGCCGTTCGCGGTGATGGTCAACGCGTCCTGGTCGGCGTCGTACACCCCGATCGGCAGACTGAAGGCCTGGCCGACCAGCGCCACCACCTGGTGCGGCGCGCTGACGACCGGCGCTTCGGTGACGCTACGGGCCGTGATCACAAAACTCTTGAATTCGGTCAGCACCTTGTTGGGGTCGCCGCCGCCATTGTCCTGCACCATTACGGTGATCGTGTAGTCGCCGCGGTCGCCCGCGCCAGGCGTGAAGCTGAGCATGCCCGTTCCGGTGCCCGGAACGGCGGACGGATTTTGGGTGTACGTGGCGAAATGCGGCAAGCCGATAAAGCTCAGCTGCAGCGGATCGCCGTCGGCGTCGAAGGCATTCACGGGAATGTTCAGCGTCGTGCCCTTGTCGACGAACGCATTGCTCAGGTCGCCGATTTGCGGCGCCCGGTTGGCGTCGCTGACCACGATCGGCAGCGTGATCGCGCTGATCGCCGGCGTCCCGGTACCGTCGCCGTCGTCGATCGCGGTTACGTGCACGTGATAGGTACCAGCCTGTTGGTAGCCCGGTGCCCACACGATTTCAAGCGTCTCGGCGTCGAAGCTGGCGCCCGCCGGCAAGCCGCTGACCTCGTAGCGGACACTTGGTGCGCTGCCGTCGGGGCCACTGGCCGGCAAGCCCGGCGCCAGGCGGAATTTCGGCTCGAATCCCGGGTTGTCCGGGTCAAAGGCGAACACGCTGATGCGCAGCGGCGCCCCTTCCAGCACCTGCCATGTCTCGGCCGGGACGAACTGAGGCGCGCCGTTCGCGTTCTGTACCTTCAGCACCAGATTGGCGCTGACGCTGGTCGTGACCGTGCCGGAACCCCCGGCCAGGGAATACGTGGCGTTCAGCGTCACTGGCACGACAAGGTCGCCGTGCTGCGCAAATCCCGGCGTCCATTCGAACCAGCCGGTTTCGCTGTTGAGCGTTGCGCCGGCGGGCAGCCATGGCGCCGAATAGCTCAGCTTGATCGTGGTGCCGTCGGCCTGGGACAGACCGCCAGGCATGCTGCCTGCCAGCTGCAGCGAGAACTTGTCGCCCTCGCGCAGGATCTGCGGGACGACCGGCGCCAGCCGCGGTGCGGCGTAGCCCTGTTCGACGACGATGGTGAAGTGCTCGCGCACGGTCGACTTGCCGTCGCTGACGACGACCATGATGTTCTCGTAGATGCCGGTCTGGTCATACCCCGGCGTCCAGGACAGCACGCCGGTGCCGGCGTTGTAGACCGCGCCGGACGGCAGGTTACTCACCAGCACCGTCATGCGGTCGCCATCGGCGTCGGCGGCGATCACCGGCAAGGCCAGCGCTTCGCCTTCGCGCAGGATTACAGTTGGCAGCGGATTGATGACCGGCGCATGGTTGGCGCCGGCGACCGCCACGGTCAGGCGGCGCAGGGCGCTGCCGCCGCGGCTGTCCAGCACCCGCACCACGATCTCGGTGTCGGCGCGGTCGCCTGCCGTCGGCGTCCATGTCAAGGTGGCGCGGCCGTGGTAGCCGTCGGCGGCCGCATGTACCTCAGTGTCCGCGCTCAAGCGCATTCCCGCGGGGGCCTGCACCAGTTCCCAGAACAGGCGGGTGCCGTCGCGATCGAGTGCGTCGAGTTCGGCCGTCCATGGCTGTCCAACGGCGGCGGTGGGCAGTGCCGCTTGCCAGAACATCTCGGCCGTCAGTTCAACCGCTTCCGCACCGACAGGCACGATGCTCATCACCGGCGGCAGGTTCGCCATCGGCACGGCATAGATGCCATGGCCGAGGTTGAACTTCACCAGCGGCGCCGACGCGGGATCGGATCCCAGCCAGGCTGCCGGCATCACGCTGACCGTCTGGTTCGCCAGCGTCG
Source organism: Massilia sp. Leaf139 (assembly GCF_001424165.1). Lineage (GTDB taxonomy): Bacteria > Pseudomonadota > Gammaproteobacteria > Burkholderiales > Burkholderiaceae_D > Telluria. The sequence goes on along the minus strand of NZ_LMOJ01000005.1, from coordinate 28,288 downwards.
CGCCGGCCGCCAGACGGCCGCCCTGCGCCAACAAAGCGGCGCTCAGGTCGACGATCCACAGGTCGGACTGGACGCCGCTGCCCTGCGCGGCGCCATCGACGCGATCCTGGAAATACAGGCCCGGGTCGAGCAGCAGCATCAGCGGGCCGCGCAGATCGTCGGTGCCGATGTTCGTGATTTGCACGTCGTAGCTGATCGCGCCGGTCGCGCGGTCGGCCCTGGTATTGGTGAATGCCAGTTGCAGCTGGCTGCTCATGTCGAGCACCGCGGTGAACTGGCTGACGTAGGCCTGGCCGATCCGGGCCTGGGCTGCGCTGCGCAGGTTCGCTGCGATCTCGAGCTGATACTGGCCGGCCGCCAGGCCGCCCACATCGAGCACCGCGGTACGCGTCGCCGCGTCCCAGCTGACGCTGCGCGGCAGCACGATGACGCCGTTCATACCGATCGCCGTCAGCCGGAAATTCTCGGGATTGAGTACGCTCGACAAATCCGCGGAAGGATTGCCGTCGTTGGCAGCGCCCAGCCACATCGCCTGATCGAAACTCACCGAAATCTGGTTCACCGGCAGCGGCAGCAAAGCCCCATCCGGCACGCTGACCGCGGTCACGCGCGGCGCATGCAGCGGCGCCACCTCATCGATCCCCGCCGTCTGCGCCACCAGGATGCGGCCGTCGCGGGTGGCGACGATGCTCTCGCCGCGGGTGCCGCCCTTGGCCAGCTGCAGCACGCGGCGCGAGTTCAGTTCGATCATCCACAGCGCCGCGCCGTGCGCGGCCGAGACCAGGGCGGTATCGGCCACCGGGCGCTGCGCCAGGTTGCTCGAGGCCAGCAGCAGGCCGGCCAGCGGGGTGCCGGCCGCGCCGAAGGCGATGCTGTCGATGCTGCCGGCCAGGCGGTATTCGAGCTCCGCTCGGCCGCTGCTGCGGCCGGCCATCGGGAAGCTGACGATGTCGGTGCTCGTGCTTGCGATCGCGCCGCCGCTCCAGCGCACCCCCCACAGGCGGCCGTCCGGCGCGAAGGCCAGGTCGCCCATGCGTTCGTTGCTGAAGTGCTTCCAGGCCTTGGCCGGGTCGCTCTCGTTCGGGCGGAAGATTTCCACGCCATTGCCCGAGGTGACATAGATGTCGCCCGTGCCGGCCTGGATCGCCAGGGCATGCGTGAGCGGCTCCTGGCCCGGGCCGGTGATGCGGCGCAGGATCGCGCCGCTCTCGGCGTCGACCTGCAGCAGTTCGCTGCCGGTCATGACCCACAGCTGGCCGACGGCGTCGAGCGCCATGTCGAGCACCGGCGCGTCCAGCGTGAACAGCGGCGTGGTGCTGCGGCCGCCCTCCTTACTGAAGCGGAAGACCTCGTTGCGCAGGCTGCCGGCGCTGGCCAGGATGGACCCGTCGGCCAGTTCCACCAGCGCCAGTGCGCCGATGTCGCCGGCGCTCGCCATGAAGCCCTCGGCGAAGCCGCGCAGCATGAACGGGGCCAGCACGCTTTGCAGTTCGGCCGGCTGGGCCGGCGCGACGAAGCCCGGCAGCAGCTGGGTCGACTGCTCGAACAGGGCGTTGGCCGGATAGCTGCGGTCCGGCGCCGCCAGCGGCAGTTCCGGGGTTTGGGTCAGCGTCTCGTTGGCGCCGAGGCCGTCGAGCACGGCCTGGCGGCTGCCGTCGTCGGGCAGGATCGCGTTCGCGACCGAGGCCGCTTCGCTGTTGCCGGCCTTGTCGGTCGCCACCGCCAGGAATTCATAGGTTTTACCGGCCTCGCCGGTGAACACCGCCTGGGTGGTGCCGGCCACGACCTGGCGCAGCCAGATGCGGAAGTCGCCGCCATTTTCGGCGACGTACACCGTCACGTGCTGCACACCGCTGGCGTCGTCGACCGCGTGCCACTGCACGTCGAAGCTCGGCGCACCCTGGGCGTCGGTGCCCAGCATGGTGGCGGCGATGCTGGTGACCGGTGCGGCGGCGTCGAGCACATTGGCGACGCTGGCGCTGTCGATCGGCGGGGCGTCGTCGAAGAAGACCCGGGCCGAAGCCGAGATTGCGGCGCCGGAGGCGGCGCCACCATCGCTATGCACGGTGTAGCTGACGAAGCCATTCTTGGCCGCGCCGGCGCCGGCCTTGTTTGGCTCGTCCGACGGCGCCAGCAGGCCTTGCAGGCCGTCGCGCATCACCTCGCCGGTGTCGGGGTCGATCGCCTGCAGCAGCCAGGTGGCGACCCGGCTGGCGGCATCGATGCCCGCGCTCACGCGCAAAATAAATCCTTTGCTGGCGCTGAAATCGAAGTCGGCCTGGAAGCTGGCCTGGCCGGCCGGCACGTGGACGTTGATGTCGCCTAGTTTCAGGTCGCCCAGGCGCAGGCTGCGCGGATCGAGGGCGGCATCAAGTTCGGTGACGATGCGGATCTGGCCCAGCGCCTGGCCGGTCGGATTGGTGAAGGCCACGCTGTACGGCAGCGGTGTGGCGGCCGGCAGGTAGCTGCTGCCCTTGCCGTCCGGTGCGCCCTGCGGCCCCTGCATGCGCACCGTGCCCGCGGCGGCGGCGCTGTCCTGCGCCCCCTGCAGGTAGCGCACCAAGTTCAGGTCGGCCGCGTCGCGCGGGCGGAACTCGTCGTCCAGCACGCCGATGCGGCGCAGGTATTCGAGCTCGGTGCGGGCGCCGGCGAAGACGTTGAAGTTGACGAACTGCGTGTCGGCGCTCGCGCCGCGGTCGTAGTCGGCGCGGTCGGCCAGCACCGGCACCGGCACCGTGACTTCATTGCCGTACTGGTCGGTACGGGTTTCGTAGTACTCGACCGGCGCGTCGAGCGCCGCCAGGTCGCCGGCGTAGCGCGCGCTGTCGCCGTACCATTGCTGGACTTTCGAGAAGAAGCCGAGGATGTCGGCCTGGGTGCGGTAGCTGTCGCCGCCCTTGCTCAGCAGGATGCCGGCGGCCAGGGTCGCGTTCAGGCTCATCACCTTGGCGTGCTCGCGGATCGGCGGCGCCTGGTCGAGCGGACGCAGCATGCCGCCCGCCTCCAGCGCGCCGAGCCAGCCGGCCACCCAGCCGTCCTGGTCGGCCGCCAGCACCGCCAGGCTGGCCGGCGCGGCGGCATCGGCCAGGATCGCGGCGCGCAGCTGGCGCGCATACACGCTTTGCTCGGCGATGAATTCGGCGCGGGTCAGCGGCGTGGCCGCGCCGCTGACGTTGAAGCGGAACGGCATCGCCAGCGCTTCGAGCTTGCTGACGTGGACTTCTTCGTCCGTGGACAGGAAGCGGTCGGCCAGGCCTTCCGCGATCTTGTCGAGGTCGCGCACGCCGCCGGCCAGCAGGCCCTGCGCCTGCCAGTCGGGACGCGCCGCGTACAGCTTGTCGCGCAGGCCTTCGAAATCGTAGGCCAGCCACTCGGCCAGGCCCGGATAGGTCTGCACATTGAAACTGACGCCGGCGAAGCCGCCGGCGGCCAGGTCGAAGGCATAGCCCGGCGCCAGGTTGAAGCCGGCCGTGTTGGCGGCGCCGTCCAGGCTGGCCCAGGGCACATCGCGGCGTAGGGTGCCGTCGGTCGGGGTCGGCCCGTAGGCCTGGGTATTGCCGCCGGCGTCGAGCGTGACGCCGTCGGGCTGGCCGCCGACATTGGTGCCGAACACGACGTACGGCAGGTTCAGCCCGCCCAGCACGTCCTTGCTTTCTCCCATTTCGGGCACGCCGAAGTCGAAGCGCACGTAAGGCGTGTCGACGTTGGTCAGGCTTTGCAGCGTGACGCTGTAGACGCCGCTGGCGCCCGGCTCGAGTTCGCGCGGGCCGCCGATGCCGACCGTGACCTCGGCTTCGATGCTGCGCTCGACCAGGTAACGCACCGCCTCGGTGACGCGCTGGCCGTCCGGATTGATGACGGACAGGTCGTACAGGCCGTGCGGCGCCGCGCTCAGGTCGAAGATGGCGCGGATGTGGGTGGCGTCGAGCACCTGCCAGCGGGCCGGCTCGATTTCGGCCACGCCCGGGCGTCCCAGCTTGACCAGCGCGCCGGCCTTGAAGTGGGAACCGCGGATGTCGACCGTGACCCAGCGGTGGTCGGCGTCGCCGGTGCCGCCCTGGTCCGGCGTGACCGCCGTGATAGACAGCGGCAGCAGGTCGGCGCGCAGCGTGACCGGCGTGTTGGCCGCGCCCTGGCGCGATTTCACCAGCACGTAGTAGTCGCCGGCACGGGTACTCGCGACCAGCGCCTGCTGATCCGGCGCCACGGCGTCAGTATAGGCAGCGTCGAAGGCATACGCGGTCGGGACATCGCCGTAACGCACGTAGATTTCGTTGGCGCCGTCCTGGGCCAGGCTGTCCAGCGCGATGCGCAGCGTTTCGCCGGCGGCGACGCTGACTTTATAGACGCGTGCCTGGCCGCCCGAGAGCGTCGTCTGCAGCGGCGCGCCGACGGCGAGTGCCGGCACGCTGACCTGCAGCGTGGCGCCGGAGGCTTGCCGGTTGTTGGCTTCGCCCGGCGGCAGGTTCAGGCCGGTGGCGGTGTAGGCGATGCGGCCCTCGAACACCTCGTTGTACAGGTCGGGACGCACGACGATGCGCCAGTTGCCGTCCTTTAGCGGCGGCAGCATGGCTTGCAGCGTGGCGCTGTAGCTGGCGTTACCGGCCAGGTCGCCCACGTGTTCGACCTTGCCGAGCAGGATGTCGCCCAGATCCCAGGCGTTGTCGGCCGACAGGTAGAGCGCGTCCGTCCAGCGCCCGTAGGCGGTGTACTGCGAGCTGTTCTGGATCGTGTAGTCGATGCGCACCGGGTCGCCGACGGCGGCCTGGGACGGCAGCACCACCTGCGCCACGGTCAGATCGGCCGGCGGCGGGGTTTCGACCAGCATCGGCTGGGCGGCGGCGGTGGCGTTGTTCTGCTCCTTGCCGAATTCGCGCACCTGGCCGGCGTCGCCGCTGCCAAAGGCGCGCGCCGGATCGGCCACCACAAAGACGTAATACGCCCCTTCCAGGTCGCGCGGCGCCGTCAGGCGCAGGCTGGCGTCATAGCTGGCGCCGGCGGCCAGGCCGCCCGTGTGGGCCAGGTAGCCCACATAGCGGTCCTGGTTGACGTCGAGGAAGCGGTCTTTCGACAGGTAGACCAGGTCGTTCCAGCTGCGGCCGTCGGCCGGGGTCGCACCGCCGGCGTTGAGCACCTGGTAGCGCACCTCGAAGGCCTGGCCGGCCAGTACCGACGGCGGCGCGGTCACGTGCGCCACCTGCAGGTCGGGCGGCGTGGCCAGCGTGATCGGCAATGCGATCGCCTTGACGTTGTTGCCCTCGTCGCGGAATTCGCCGACGCTGCCGGCGCCGCTGCCCTCGAGCACGTACAGGCCGTCGCGGATGGTGCTGGCGATCAGCGGATCGGTGTCGCGGAAGGTGGCGGTATCGGCCTTGACGATGATCTGGAAGTCGCCGCCGATCGATTCCGGCAGGGTGAACGTCGCCGAGTTGGTGTACGACTCGCCTGGTTTCAGGTACGGCGGGGCGCCGGCGCCGACGGCAGTCTGGCGCACGCGCAGCAGGGCTTCGGCCTGGCTGCCGCGGTCGACCAGCGGATAGTCGGCGTCGTCGAGCGAACCGTCGCGCGACAGGTAGACGCCGTCGAACCAGGCATTGGTGCGCACCTCGCGCGTGCCGCGGTTGGTGACCGTCCAGGTGACCGTGATCTGCTGGCCGGAAGACGGGTTCGGATCCGAGACGGTGACCGTATCGACCTGCAGGTCGGGCTCGCGGTAGGTGACGTTCAGGGTGGCGCGGCCGAGGTTGTTGTCGTTGCGCGCGCCCTCGAAGACGCTGTTCTCGTACAGCCCGAGCGCCTGGTCGTTGGTGCCGCTGCGCGCCAGTTCGGCCTGCGGCGCATAGGCCTGCGGGCCGGTCGGCGCCATCGCGTCGGTGATGACGTAGATGTAGTACGGGCCGTCGGTGCCCTGCGGCAGACGGATCTTGGCCGACGCGTTGTAGCTGGCGCCGGCGGCCAGGCCCGCCGCGTTCGCGTGGATCACCGAACCCATGACGGTGGCGCGGCTGGCGATGAAGGTCGGATCGGGGCTGAAATAGACGGTGTCGCGCCAGCTGCGGGTGCCGGCCCAGACGTCGGCGCCCAGGTTCGTCACCGTCCAGCTGACGGTGGTTTCCTCGCCCGAGAAGCTCTCCGGCTCGGTGCTCACGGCCGTCACCTGCAGGTCGGCCGCGGCGACGGCCGGATTGGTGGCGCCGGCGCGGGCGTTATTGTCCTCAATGAGTTCGCGCAGGTTATTGTTGGCGTCGCTCTTGACGATCAGGTAGCGGCCCGTCACCGACGGCGCCAGCTGCACCATCTGTTCGACGGTATAGCGTTCGCCGTTGGCCAGGCTGCGGTTTTGTTCATACGTGCCGATCAGCCAGCTTTCCTTGGCGCTGGCCAGATCCGGGCTGTCGGCCAGGTAGACCCGGTCGGTCCAGCTGCCGGTGAACAGGTCGCCGCGGTTCTGCACGCTGTAGCTGAAGCTGTAGGGCGCGCCGCCCGTGGCTTGCACCGCGGGCGTGACTTCGCTCACCACCAGATCCGGCGGCGCGATGCCGAGGATGGCGATGGCGCGCGCCTTGAAGTTGCTGCTGTCGGCGGTGTTCGGATCGTCCGGATTGGCCGTCGCGGAGGACGACTCTTCCAGGATGGCGTCGTAGGTGTCGCTCCAGACCGTGAGGAAGTAGGAGCCGGACAGCGTGCCTTCGGGGATGACCACCTGGGCGGTGCCGAGGTAATCGGCGCCCACGGCCAGGTTGCCGGTGTGCTTGAACGAGCCGAGCAGGATGTCGCCCTTGGAGGCGCCGGGACGGGTCTTGTCGCGCGCCAGCCAGACGGTGTCCGTCCAGCTGTCGACACTGGCGGCCTCGCCGCGCGTACCGGCGCTGCCGCGGTTGGTCACGGTGTAGCGCACCTCGATGCTGGCGCCATGCACTGCCTGGTCCGGCGCCACCACGGCGCCCGTCACAAGATCGCCGAACGGCACCGGGTCGATCAGGATCTTGGTCGCCTTGGCGTTGTTGGCCTCGTTCGGATATTCGTCGAGGCTGTTGTTGGCGTCAGCCACCACGATCAGCCAGGCGTCGCCGCGGTAGCGGATCGGGATGTCGACCGCCAGGGTCTCGGTCGAATAGCTCTCGGTCGGCGCCAGCGCCGAGCCGTTGTCGAAGCGGCCGAGCAGGACGTCGTCCGCGCTCAGGGTGCCGTCCAGCGACAAATACACCTTGTCCTGCCAGCGGCCGGTGGCGGCCACCGCGCCCATGTTCTGCACCGTGTAGCGGATGGCCGCGCTGGTACCGGCGGCCACGTGTTCGGGCGCCACCACGGCGCCGATGCGCAGGTCGGGGCGCGCGTTCAGGCTCACTTCGGTGCTCTCGCCCGAGACCAGGGTGTTGTTGGCCTTGGCCGCGGCGTGTTCGTAGAGCGTGTTGGTGGCGTTGGTGACCACCCGGATCCGGTACAGGCCCTCGATCTTGGCCGGCAGGCGCACCTGCTCGGTACGGGTGTAGCGGATGCCGCTGTCGAGCCCACGGTCATAGGTGAAGCTGCCCAGCACCACCGGGGTGCCGCTGCCGTCCGCGCGCACCAGCGTCACGGTATCGATCCAGCTGCCCTCGGCGCGCGCCGCGCCTTCGTTCAGCACCGTCCATGAGAGGTCGACCAGCGATCCTTCCTGCGCGGTCGGGTCGAGCACGGCCGCCGCCTCGACCACCAGGTCGGGAGACAGCGAGAGCTGCACCGGAATGCCGAGCGAGCTGCCCTGGTTGTTGTTCCCGTAAATGAACTCGAAGGGGCCGCCGGTCTTGACGTTCAGGTAGAACGTACCCTCGATCCCTTCCGGCAGGGTGACGCTGACGCTGCGCGTGTACTGGTCGTTCACGCCGAGCTGGCCGATATGGCTGGCCGAGGCGAACTTGGCGACGACGTCGCTGCCGTCGGCATTGCGGCTGAGCCAAACGGAGTCCGACCAGGAGCCGCTATTCGTGATGCCGATGCCCTTGTTTACCACCGTCCAGCTGACTTGCAGCGGACGGCCGCTGGCGGCGACGCCTTGCGTGGTGACGGCGGCGACCTGCAGGTCGGCATACGGGATCGGCATGACGTCGACCGTGTGCGCGGCTTGCGCCGTATTGTTCTCGGCGCCGTTTTCGAACACCTCGCCCTTGCTGTCGGAGACCACGAACAGGCGATAGCGCCCGCTGGTGGCAGCCGCCAGCGCGATGCGTTCGTTGCGGGTGTAGCCGGCGCCCGCTTCCAGGGCGCCCTCGTGGCGGAATTCGCCGATCACGCGGTCGTCGCCGTTGCCGAGGATGGCGTCGCCGGACAGGATCACGCGGTCCGTCCAGGCGCCGGTCTTGCCGGCGCCGGTGCCCTGGTTGACCACTGTCCAGGAGACGTCGAGCGTGGCCGGATCGTCGATCACGATCTCGGGCGCATTCAGCGCCGTCACGGCCAGGTCGGCGTAGGGCGCGAGCGTGACAGTGAGACCGTCGAAGCGGCTGTTGTCGGCGCGCGAGCCCTCCGCCAGCACGGAACTGGCATTGGTCGTGACGAGCAGCTGGTATTCGCCCGAGAAGTCGAGCGGCACCATGAATTCGGCCGCGGCGTCGTAGCTGGCGCCGGCCGCCAGCGGGCCGGCGTGCGCGACTTCGGCCATCAGGCGCGTGACGCCGCCGCCGACCAGATACACGCGGTCGACCCAGGCGCCCAGCGCCAGGTTGCCGCCGTTGGCGACCTGCCAGGACAGGCGCAGGTTCTCGCCCGAGCGCACCAGGCCGGGGCCGGTCACTTCGGTCACCGCCAGGTCGGCATGGGCCACCCGCACCAAACCGCTTGCCGCGGCCTGGTTGTTGGTCTCGGCATTGCGTTCGTAGACGGTGTCGTCGCTGTCGGTGCGCACCACCCAGCGGAAGCTGCCCTGCGTGACGTTCGCGGGCACCTTCACGCTGACGCTGCGCTGCACCGATGCGCCGGCGTCGAGGTCGGCCGCGATCCAGTTGTCGGCCATGAGCAGCAAGTTGCCGGCACCGGTGTCGAGATAGACGCGGTCGCGCCATGGCGCGCTGGCCGCGGTCTGGCCGCCGTTGGTGGCGGTGTAGGTGATGGTGACGGTCTCGCCCGGCAGCACGGCGGTCGGGCCTGCGACGTTCGACACCGTCAGGTCGCTGCTCGGCGAGAGCGTGACGCGCAGCAGGCTGGCGCTGGCGCCGACGTTGTTGCCGGTGCGTCCGGTCTCGGTGACGTTGCGGGTCGAGTTGGTGTCGACCAGGACGTAGAAATCGCCCTGCAGGTCGCGCGGCAGGGTTAGCGTGGCGCGCGCGGTATAGCTGCCGTTCGGGCCCAGCTGGCCGGCATGGGTAATCGAGCCGGCCAGGATGATGTCGTCGGCGCTGAGGGTGGCGTCGCGCGACAGGATCACGCGGTCGTTCCAGACGCCGAGGTCGGTCAGGGCGTTGCCGAGGTTGCGTACCTGCCAGCTCAATTCGATGCTTTCGCCGGAGAGCGCGCGGTCGGGCAGGCTGACCGATTCGACGACCAGATCCGCGAACGGGGTCGCCAGTTCGATCGGCGCCAGCGCGCTGAGGTTGTCGGCGCGGGTATCCGGCTCCACCACCTCGAAGCCGCTGTCCGAGCGCACGCCGAGGTAGTACTGCCCTTCCGGCTTGAACGGCAGGTTCACCGTGACCGTGCGCGCATAGCTCTCGCCCGGACGCAGGGTGCCGCTGTGGCGGAAGGTGCCGATCACGATGTCGTCGGCGTCGCCGAACACGGCATCGGTGCTGAACACGACCTGGTCGTTCCAGGCGCCGGAGGTGTCGGTGGCGCCGTCGTTGCGCACGCTCCACGACAGGCTGAGCGGCTGGCCGCCGACGCCGGCCGGCGGCGCCTCGAAGCTGGCGATGCGCAGGTCGGCATACGGTTTCGCCGCCGACTGCGTGTTCAAGGTGGCGCTGTTGTTGTACTCGGCGTCGCCCGCCGGGTTGGTTTCGTACAGGGCGCTCTGGCCCGCGCTGTTCTGGTCGGCGGTGATGCGGATCTCGATCTCGCCCGCGCCGCGCACGCCTTCCGGCAGGCGGAAGTTGAACTGGCGCAGGCGGAATTCGCCGGCCCCCAGCAGGCCCGCGCCCGGTTGCGCCGGGTCGTAGGCCAGGCTGGTGTCGAGCAGCTTGTCGCCGGTGCTGCGGTTGGTGATGACGATGCGGTCGTTGAAGCCGGACGGCGCCGGGGCGCTGCCCCCGTTCCAGGTCTCCCAGCTGATGGCCAGCAGCGCGCCGGCCTCGATCACCTCGGTGCCGACCTGCAGATTGCGCACCGCCAGGTCGGGGCCGGACACCGCGGTCAGGCGCCGCACGTTGTTCGTGTCGCCGCTATCGAGCGCGTTGTTCTCGACGATCTCGGTGCCGTAGTCGCTGGTGACGACGAATTCGTACTGGCCGGCGCCGATCGCGCCGAACGGCCAGTCGAAAGTGAAGGCGCGGTCGACGACGGCGCCGGCGGCCAGGCCGCCCGCATCGTAGCGCAGGTCGGCATTGGCCAGCACCTGGCCGGTGGTCAGATTGCGCACCAGGACGTGATCCGTCCAGGCGCCGTTCACGGCGCCGGTGCCGGCATTGTTGATGCGCCAGTTGACGGTGACGGGCTGGCCGCCGCTCCAGCCGCCGGCCGGTTCGACCGCCAGGCTGGCCACCTGCAAATCGGGATACAGCGCCAGCGTGGACGGCAGACGCACCGTGCTGCTGTTGTTCAGTTCGGCGGCACCGCCGGCGCCGCGTTCGGTCACGGTATTGCCGACGTCGGCGCTGACCTGGAAGGACAGTTCGCCGGCGCCGCGGTTACCGTCCGGCAGGGTGATCACGATCTGGCGCTGGCGCGCGGCGCCCGGCGCCAGCGGTTCGGTGCCGAGGTCGCTGTAGCTGACCAGGTAGTTGCCGATGATTTCGTTGCGCGCCACGTTGCGGATGATGAGGCGATCCTGCCAGGCGGTGTCGGTGGCGCCGTCGCCCGCATTGAAGGTGTCCCAGGTGAGCGTTACCTGCCCGCCCGAGACGAGGGCGTCGCCGGCCGGCACGATGGTCAGATTACGCACCTGCAGGTCGGGGCCCGGCTCGGCGCCGATGCCGCTCAGGACGATGGCCGCGCTCGGCGGTACTGCGGCGACGCTGAAGTTGTAGTTCGTGCTGCCCGTCGTATTGTAGATGCGCCCCTCGATCATCAGCGTGTAGGTGCCGGTGAATGCCAGGGTCACCGGGCCGACGTCGTTGCTGATGTGGGTGCTGTTGAAGACGACGCCGCCGTACGGGTCGAGCAGGCGCCAGTAGGTCTCGCCGCCGGTGTAGCTGCGGTGATCGAAATAGTATTGTTCGCCGGCGTTCGCGGTGAACTTGTACAGGTCGGTCTCGTTGCCGGGGTTGAGCTGACTGCTGACCAGGGTGCCCGGTGTCAGCACGGTGGCCTGGGCGATGTCGGACAGGCGCAGGCTGTAGTTGGCCACGGTGTCGCCGGTGCCGTCGACGGTCAAGGTGTATTCGCCGGCCGCCAGGTCGTAGACCGAGGGCGTGCTGCCGAAGTCGATCGTGTCGGTGCCGCTGAAGGTGCGCGCGGAGACGACGGTGCCGCGCGGGCCGGTCAGCGTCCAGGTCAGGTTGCTGTTATACGTCAGCGAGTCGATGTAGACCGAGGTCGCCTTGTCCAGCGTGAAGGTGTGATAGTCGAGCTGGCCGGCATGGTCGATCCGGCCGGTGACCGGAACGCCCAGGGTCATTGCGGCCCGGTCGTGGCTGACCGGCTGCAGGTTGAAGCTGTAGCTGCTGGTACCGGTTCCATACACGCGGCCTTCGATCAGCAGCGTGTAGGTGCCGGTAACGCCCAGGGTCAACGGGCCGACGTCGCTGCTCATGGAAGTGCGGTCGAACACGACGCGTCCGTTCGGGTCGAGCAGGCGCCAGTAGATGTCGCCGCTCATGCTGCGCGCGTCGGCGAAATAGCGTTCGCCGGCAACGGCATTGAACTGGTACAGGTCGGTCTGGGTGGCGGGCGCAAGCTCGCCGCTGACCAGGGTGCCCGGCACCAACTGCGCGGCCTGGGCCACATCGGCCAGCACGAAGCTGTAGCTGCCGACAGTTTCGGCATTGCCGGCCACCGTCAGGGTGTAGTCGCCGGCGGCCAGGTCGAGCACGGGCGAGCCGGTACCGAAATCGTAGGAGTCCGACCCGTTGAACGCGCGAGCGGCGACGACGGTGCCGCGTGGGCCCGTCAGCGTCCAGTTCAGGCTGCCGTTGTTGGTCAGCGAATCGAAATAGACCCGGGTGGCCTCGGTCAGGGTGAAGTTGTAGAAGTCGCGCTGGCCTGAATGATCGACCGCGCCGGCGACCGGCGTGCCGACCGCCAGCGTGCCCTGCTGGTCGGTGACTTTCTGGACGTTGAAGGAATAGGTCGTGCTGCCCGTGGTGTAGGCGCGGCCTTCGACCATCAGCGTGTAGGCGCCGCTGTAGGCGAGCGTCAGCGGCCCGAGGTTGGTGCTGAACCCCGTGCGGTCGAAGACGACACGGCCGAACGGGTCGAGCAGGCGCCAGTAGGCGTCGCCGCCCGTGTTGGTGCGCGAGTCGAAATAATAACTTTCGCCGGCCTGGGCGTTGAACTGGTACAGGTCGGATTCGTTGGCGGGGCTTAATTGGGCGCTGACGAGGGTGCCGGGCGTGATCGCGGTGGCCTGGGCGGTATCGCTGACGCGGAAGCTGTAGCCGCCGGTGCCGGTGCCGTCGACCGTGAACACATAGGTACCGGCCACCAGGTCGTAGACCGGCGCGCCGCCGAGGTCGTACGAATCGGTGCTGTTAAAGCCGCGGTTGCTGACCACCGTGCCGCGCGGGCCGGCCAGCGACCAGCGCAGGCTGCTGTTGGTGAAGGAGTCGACGTAGATGCGGGTGTCGGCATCGAGCGTCAGCACGTAGTGATCCTTCTCGCCTGTCGTCGACACCACGCCGGAGACGATGCTGCCCAGCGCCAGCGGGGTGCCGGCCGGCAGCGCCGTCACCGGCACGTTGCCGCGCGGGTCGACCTGGAAGCTGTAGGCCTGGGTGCCGGTGCGCACGGCCCGTCCTTCGACCAGCAGCGTATAGGTGCCTGCGAACTGCAGGGTGAGCAGGCCGATGTCGGTGCCGAAGGCGGTCACGCTGCTCACCACGCGGCCGTACGGATCGACCAGGCGCCAGTAGGCATTGCTGCCGATGGCGCTGCGCGAATCGAAGAAGAACTGGTCGCCGGCGGCGGCGTCGAACCGGTACAGGTCGGTCTCGGCGGCGGGACTCAGTTCGCCGCTGACGAGGGTGCCGAGTGCCAGCTGCGTGGCCTGGGCCGCGTCGAGCAGGCGCAGGCTGTAGGCGCCGAGGGTATCGCTGTCGGCATCGACGGTCAGCGTGTACTCGCCCGCCACCAGGTCGAGCAGCGGCGCGCCGGTATAGTCGCCGGAGTCGGTGGCGTTGAAGTAGCGCGCCGAGACGACCGTGCCGCGCGGGCCGCTCAGGCTCCAGTTGAGGGTGCTGCTGCTGCTCAGCGCGTCCAGGTAGACGCGGGTGGCCGCATCCAGGGTGAAGCGGTAGAAGTCGCGCTGGCCGGCGTGGGCGATGTCTCCCGCGACGGCCGCGCCCAGCGCCAGCGCGGCGTCGTCGTTGCTTACCGGCTGCACGTTGAAGCTGTAGGCCTGGGTGCCGGTGCGGCTGGCGCGGCCTTCGATCAGCAGGGTGTAGACGCCGCCATAGGTCAGGGTCAGGACGCCGGCATCGCTGCCGAAACTGGTCGCGTCGACCAGCACGCGGCCGTTCGGATCGATCACGCGCCAATAGGCATTGCTGGTGGAGGCGTTGCGCGAATCGAAGTAGAAGCGCTCGCCGGCGGCGCCGCTGAACTGGTACATGTCGGTGGTATTGGCCGGGCCGAGCGTACCGGCAATCGGGGTGCCTGGCACCAGCGGCGTGGCCTGGGCCACGTCGAGCAGGCGCAGGCCGTAGGCGCCGGTCGTGGCCGAATCGGCATACACGGTCAGCGTGTAGTCGCCCGCCATCAGGTCGTACACGGTCGCACCCGAGATGTCGCCCGAATCGGAGGCGCTGAAGCTGCGGCCCGTCACGACATTGCCGCGCGGGCCGGCGAGCGTCCAGTTCAGGTTCGAACTGCTGGTGAGGGAATCGAAATAGACGCGCGTTGCCTCGTTCAGGGTGAAGCGGTAGAAGTCGCGCTGGCCGCTGGCGTCGATGGCGCCGCTGATCGTCGCGCCCAGTTCCAGGGCGGCGTTGTCGTCGACGACCTGCTGGACGTTGAAGGTGTAGCTGGCGGTGCCGGTCTGGTAGACGCGGCCTTCGATCAGCAGCGTGTAGACCCCGGTGTGGGCCAGCGTCAGCGGCCCGACGTCGCCGCCAAGACCGGTCATGTCGAAGGCGAGCTGGCCGTACGGGTCGATCAGGCGCCAGGTGCCGGTGGGGCTGGTGCGCGAGTCGAAGTAATAGCGCTCGCCGGCCTTGGCGCTGAACTGGTACAGGTCGGTTTCGCTGGCCGGCGTGAGCTGGCCGGTGACCGGGGTGCCGGGCGTGATCGGAGTAGCCTGGGCCAGATCGGACAGGCGGAAGCCGTAGTTCGCGACCGTCAGGCCGACGCCGTCGACCATCAGCGTGTACTCGCCCTCGACCAGGTCGAACACGTTGGCGCCGCTGAGCTCGTAGGAATCGCTGCTGACGAAGGTGCGGTTGCCGACCACCGTGCCGCGCGGCCCGGTCAGGGTCCAGGTCAGGTCGCTGCTGGCCGTCATCGAGTCGAAGTAGACGCGGCTGGCCGCGTCCAGCGTGAAGCGGTAGAAGTCGCGCTGGCCGCCCTGCGAGATCGCGGCATTGACCGCCGTGCCGAGGGTGAGCTGGGCGACGTCGTCGCTCACGCGCTGGGCATTGAAACTGTACTGGGTGGTACCGGTGGCGCCGATGCGTCCTTCGAGCAGCAGCGTATAGGTGCCGTTCGCGGCCAGGGTGACCGGGCCGGCATCGCTGGCGAACGAGGTGCGGTCGAATACGACGCGGCCCCAGGTGTCGAGCAGGCGCCAGTACAGTTCGCCGCCCGAGCTGCTCAGGCGGTCGAAGAAGTACTGGTCGCCGGCCTTGCCGTCGATCTGGTAGAGCGCCGTCGCGTTGGCCTGGTCGAGCTGGCCGCTGACGACCGTATTGGACGCGATGCGGGTCGCCTGCGCCGTATTGGCCAGGCGGAAGGCGTAGGGCGTGGCGAGATCGCCCACGGCGTCGATCGTCAGCGTGTATTCGCCGGCCACCAGGTTGAGCAGCGGCGAGCCGGCGAAGTCGTTCGAATCGGTGGCGTTGAAGCTGCGTGCGGCCACCGGCGTGCCGCGCGGCCCGGTGAGCGTCCAGTTCAGGTTCGGGTTGCTGGTCAGCGCGTCGAAATACACCTGGGCCGCCGCATCGAGCGTGAAGGTATAAAAATCGCGCTGGCCGGCGTGCGCGATCGCGCCCGTGGTGACGGCGCCGATGGTCAACGCGGCGCTGTCGTCGCTGACCTGCTGCAGCTGGAAGCCGTAGCCGGTAAGGCCGGTGGCGCCGGCGCGCCCTTCCACCAGCAGCGTGTAGACGCCGTCGTGGGCGAGCGTGAGCGGGCCGCTGTCGGCATTCAGCGCGGAGCGCTCGAACACCACACGGCCGAACGGATCGAGCAGGCGCACCCAGGCGTCGCCATTGCCGGACTGCGTGCGCTGGTCGAGGTAGTAGCGTTCGCCGGCGGCGGCCACGAACTTGTACAGGTTGGTGGTATTGGCCGCGTCGAGCTGACCCGTGACCGGTGTGCCCGCCGTGATCGTGGTGGCCAGCGCGGTATCGAGCAGGCGCAGGCCGTAGGCGCCGACGGCGTCGTCGGCGCCATCGACGATCAGGGTGTAGTCGCCGGCGACCAGGTCGTAGACCGGCGAGCCGGCCGTGAAATCGTAGGAGTCGGAGGCGTTGAAGGCGCGTGCCGACACCACCGCGCCGCGCGGCCCGACCAGCGTCCAGTTGACGTTGGTGTTGGCGCTGAGCGCGTCGAAGTAGACCTGTCTGGCGTCGCTCAGCGAGAAGCGGTAGAGGTCGCGCTGCCCGGCGTGGGCGATGCTGCCGGCGATGCTGGTGCCGATCGTCAGCGCGGCCGCGTCGTCGCTCACGTTCTGGACGTTGAAGCTGTAGTTGGTGCTGCCGGTGGCGTTGACGCGGCCCTCGACCAGCAGGGTGTAGGCGCCGGTGTGTGCCAGCGTCAGCAACCCGATGTCAGTGGCCAGCGCGGTGGCATCGGCGACCAGCTTGCCGTACGGGTCGAGCAGGCGCCAGTAGGCCTGGCCGCCGGTGGCGGACAATGCATCGAGGTAGAA
Organism: Massilia sp. Leaf139; assembly: GCF_001424165.1. Taxonomy (GTDB): domain Bacteria; phylum Pseudomonadota; class Gammaproteobacteria; order Burkholderiales; family Burkholderiaceae_D; genus Telluria. The sequence continues at coordinate 11,916 of NZ_LMOJ01000005.1, read as the reverse complement.
CTGCTGTCCGGCCTGGGCGTCGAACTGGTAGACATCCGTTTCGGACGCGGGGCTGAGCTGTCCGCTGACGGCGGTGCCGGGCGTGAGACGGGTGCCGGCGGCGATGTCGAGCGCGCGGAAGCTGTACGGGAGGACGCTGCCGTCGACCGTCAGTACATAGGTGCCGGCCGCCAGGTCGAGGATCGTGGCGCCCTTGGCGTCGACCGCATCGGTGGTGGCGAAGGCGCGGTTGCTGACCACGGTGCCGCGCGGGCCGGCCAGCGACCAGCGCATGCCCGTATTGCTGATGAGCGCATCGAGCACGATGCGGGTGTCGGCGTCCAGCGTGAAGCTGTAGCGGTCCTGCTGGCCGAGGACGGTGGGCGCCCCGGACACGGTGCTGCCCAGCGCCATCGGCGTCGTGCTCGGCAGCGCCGGCGGCGTCGCCTGGCCGCGCGCCTCGACATTGAAGGTATAGGCGGTGCTGCCGGTGGCGCCGGCATTCCCCTCGATCATCAGGGTGTAGATGCCATCGCGCTGCAGCGTCAGCGGGCCGACATCGGTGCCGCTCAGGTTGCTCGGCCCGAACACGGCATTGCCGTAAGGGTCGACCAGGCGCCAGGTCGGCGCGATGCCGGACACGCCCTGCGCATCGAAGAAGTACTGCTCGCCGGCCTTGGCAGCGAAACGATACAGGTCGCTTTCGCTGGCCGGACTGAGCGTGCCGCTGACGGGCGTGCCGACGCTCAGCATGGGGGTATAGGCCAGGTCGAGCAGGCGGAAGCCGTAGTCGCCCACGGCGTCGCCGTTGCCGTCGACGACGAGGCGGTAGGCGCCCGCCGCCAGATCCAGCAGCGGCGCCGGCTGGGTCAGGGAACTGGCGTAAGGCACCTGGGTGGCGATACCGGCGGCGATGCTGTACGAGGTGCCGGCAGCCGGCGTGAACTGGCTCAGGTAGGTGCTGCCGTCGGTTACGCCGCCGGTGACGCCCGACGATGGGATCGAGACCAGATCCAGCATGGCCTGGTCGCTGCCGCGGTAGAAGGTGACCTCGTAGACCAGCGGCGTCGCCGCAGGCGAACTGCTGTAGTTATAGCCTTCCACGCGCAGCTTGAAGGCGTCGCCGATGTGCTGGGTGTAGAGCTTGAGCAGGCGGCGGTCGCCCGGCAGGATGTGGATGCCCGGCTGCGCCGGACTGCTTGCACCGTTGCCGATCTGGCCCGAGCCGCTGTTGAAGGTGATGAAGGCATTCGAGCTGACGAACAGGTTCGCATACTGCTGGCCGAGGAAGCTGATGTCGAACGGTGCCTTGACCTGGACGAAGCCGTCGTCCATGTCGCCCTCGTAGGCCAGCGTCATGCCTTCCGAACCGAGAATGCGGTTCTGGGTATTCAGGAAGTTGCTGCTGATGACTTCGCCGCGCGGGCCGGTCAGCGACCAGCCGATGTTGCCGTTCGCGGTCAGCGAATCGAACACCACCTGGGTCGCGGCGTCGAGCGTGAAGTCGTAGACATCGCGCTGGCCGGCGACGGCGATGCGGCCGTCGATGGTCGTGTCGAGCGCCAGCGTGGCGGCATCGTCGGTGACCTTCTGGGCGCTGAAGCTGTAATTGGCGCTGCCGCCGGCGCTGACGCGCCCCTCGACCAGCAGCGTGTAGGCGCCGCCGTAGGGCAGCGTCAGCACGCCGACGTCGGTGCGCAGCGTGGTGCGGTCGAACACCAGCTTGCCGTAGGGGTCGAGCAGGCGCCAGTAGACGTCGGCGCCGGCGCTGGCGGCGCCGTCGAAATAGAAACGGTCGCCCGCTTCGGCCATGAGGGTATAGATGTCGGTCTCGCGCGCCGGATCGAGCGTGCCCGCGACGGTCGCGCCAGCCGCGATCGGCGTACCCTGGGTCAGGTCGGACAGGCGGAAGTCGTAGCCGCCGGTGGCATTGCCGCTGCCGGCAATGGTCAGCGTGTAGTCGCCGGCGACGAGGTCGACGATCGGTGCGCCGGTATAGTCGGCCGAGTCCGAGGCCGTGAAGCTGCGCGCCGACACCACGGTGCCCTGCGGCCCGGTCAGCGTCCAGTTCAGGTTGGCGTTGTTGGTCAGCGCATCGAAATACAGCTTGCTGGCCTGCTCCAGGCTGAAGGTATAGCGGTCGAGCTGGCCCGGCAGGGCGACGGCGCCGCTCACGCCCACGCCCAGGTTCAGGGTGGTCGTCTCGTCGACCACCTTGCGCGCGCTGAAGCTGTAGTCGCGGGTGCCGGTGATGTCGATCTGGCCTTCGATCAGCAGCGTGTAGCTGCCGGTCAGCGCCAGCGTCTGGTTGACCATGCCGTCGCTCATCCGGGTCGGGCCGAACACGGCCACGCCGGCCGGGTCGTACAGGCGCCACCACAGGCTGCTGTAATTGGTCGTCAGCTTGTCGAAGGCGAAGCGGTCGCCGGCCACCGCGTCGAAGCGGTAGACATCGGTCTCGCTGGCGGGGCTGAGCTGGGCATTGACCACCTCGCCCGGTGCGATCTGCGCCGTCTTGACCAGGTCGATCAGGCGGAAGTTGTAGGCGCCCGTAGTATCGCCCACGCCATCGACGGTGAGCGTGTAGTCGCCCGCGATCAGGTTCAGGAAGGGGCTGCCGGTGGCGCCGTTCGCGTCGGAAGCGCTGAAGCTGCGGCTGGACACCTCGACGCCGCGCGGGCCGCTCAGCGTCCAGTTCATGTTGCCCGAGTTGGTCAGCGCGTCGAACACGATGCGCGCGTCCTGGGCCAGATTAAAGGTGTAGCGGTCGACCTCGCCCGGCACGTCGAGACTGCCGCTGATGTCCAGCGCCGGCACCGGATCGGCCGCCATCATCACGCGCGGCTCGATGGCCTCGAAGCGGATCGAACGCGGCACGGCGGCCGGCGCCGGGCGCTGTGGCGCTGTCTTGCGTACCAGGGCCTTGCGCACCGCGCCAAGCAGCGGCCGGAGCAGGCCCGGCTGGTTGTTGTTCAGGGGGGCACTTGCTTTCGATTCTGGCTTGGACATGGAGAACGTGATGAAAGATTGGCGGGGCTGATTCGGCTGACCCGGCTGATCCGGGGGTGCGGCGCGGTGTTATCGGTTGATTTCGCTCACAAGCGGTTAACTTTCCGTTGTGAAATTTATACCGTCATTACGTTACCTCAAAACATTACTGTGGGCAACAAATTAATTGAACGAAAACAATTTTTGATAAGCTTTTTTGCTAACTATGCGGCACGCGTGAACGCGGCGAATCAGCTCGGCGTGCCGGAGAAGGCGAGCAGGGATTGCAGCTTGCGATCCTGCTTGATGGTGGAAAGGCGGATGCGCGCGTTGTAGCGCTCGGCGACTCCCTGGGCATGGCGCACCAGCAGGTTCAGGAGGCGTGGGGAAAGGCTGCCGCAGCGGCGCGCGGCGGGCAGCATGGCGGCGCGCAGCAGCGGCGCGAAGCGAATAAACAGTTCGTCGTCGAGGCTGACATAGGCCTCCACGGTGCCCGGCTGGCCCTGGCGTGCGCAGCGCCCGAACAGCTGGCGGTCGACCCGCGCCGACTCGTGGAATTCGGTCAGGATCACATGCAGGCCGCCCAGCGCCAGCACGGCCGGGTCGGGCCGGATGTCGGTGCCGCGTCCGGCCATGTTGGTGGCGATGGTAATCCGGCCCGGCAGGCCGGCCTCGGCCACGGTGTCGGCTTCCGCCTTGTCCTGGCGCGCGTTGATCACCGCGTGGGCGATGCCGCGCGCGTCGAAGTCGCGGCTGAGGCGCTCGGACGCCTCCACCGAACGGGTGCCGATCAGCACCGCGCGGCCGGCGGCGCTGAGCTCGGCAGCGCGCGCAGCCACCGCCTGCCAGCGTGCTTCCTGGGTCAGCCAGCAGCGGCTGGGCAGGCGCACACGCTTGCTCGGCACGTGGGTCGGCACCTTGAACACGGCGATGTCGTACACGCGCCGCAGTTCGGGCGTGATCTCGGCGGCGGTGCCGGTCATGCCGCACAGGAGCAGATAGCGCCCGAGGAAGCGCTGGTAGGTCATGCGCGACAGGGTCATGCGCTGGCCGCTGATCTCGCAGCCCTCCTTCGCTTCGATCATCTGGTGCAAGCCGCGCTCCCAGGCACGGTCGGGCATCACGCGCCCGGAGAACTCGTCGACGATCTGCACCTTGCCTTCGGCCAGCAGGTAATGCTGGTCGCGCTCGTAGCACCAGAGGGCGGTGAGCGCCTTCTCGATCAGTTCGCGGCGCCACAGGGTCGAACTCCACACGCCGTCCAGGGCCGCCGTCAGTTCGACCGTTTTCTGCTCCCCCGCCGGCGTCACCCAGATCTCGCGGTGCTCGTTGAGTTCGAAGTGTTCGCCGCGCACCAGCTGGCGCGCGAGCGCAATGCCCGTGTGATACAGCTCGCCGCCATGCTCGTCGGGCACGGTCTTCGAGATGATCAGCGGCGTGCGCGCCTCGTCCACCAGGATGCTGTCGGCCTCGTCGACGATGGCCACGTGCAGGCCGCGCAGCAGCAGTTCCGGGTTCTGGCCGGCGCGGTACAGGCCGCGCAGGCGGTGCTGGCTGGCGGGCACGCCGCCGGTGGCGATGCGGTCTTTCAGATAATCGAACACGATTTCCTTGTTCGACACGTAGACCACCTCGGCCGCGTATTCGGCGCTGCGCTGGGCCGGCGTCATGCCCTCCCCCACCACGCCCACGCGCAGGCCGAAAAAGCCGTACAGGGGCAGGTTCTGAGCGGCGTCGCGGCTGGCGAGGTAGTCGTTGACGGTGATGACGTGGACGGCGGCGCCGGCCGCGGCGGCGGTGCAGGCGGCCAGGGTCGCCACCAGGGTCTTGCCTTCTCCGGTTTCCATCTCTGCGATCATCCCCTGCAGCAGGGCCCATCCGCCGACCAGCTGCACGTCGTGGTGGCGCATGCCGAGCGTGCGGCGCGAGCCTTCGCGCACGGCGGCAAAGGCGCGCGCCAGCAGCGGATCGGCGAAACCCTGCTTGCGCATGGCGACGCAGGTGGCCTGCAAATCCGCCACCAGCGCCGCATCGTCGAGGCCGCGTAGCGCCGGCTCGGCGGCGGCGGCCAGCGCGATGAAGCGGCGCACCCGCGCGCGCTGGGCGCCGAAGGATGGCAGGCGCGCGGCTAGCGCGCGCAGGTGTTCTTCCAGCACCGGCTGGCGCTCGTCGAGGCGCTCCAGGTAGACGCCATCGGCCACCCGCAGCGCGCGGCCGTTGAGCAGGGCGCCGACGTTAGACACGGAACTGGCTCAGGAACAGCTGGCGCAGGCGTCGGTACCACTGCTGCGCCAGCGGCTCCGCGGCGTGCTCGAAGCGCACGAACACCCGTCCGCCGAAGCTGCCGGGCACGGCTTGCTCAGGCAGGCGCAGGTCGATATAAAACACCCGCTCCAAGGTTTTCACGCCCTTGTCGTCGCCCGGGTCGACCGCGATGGTGCCGCCGCCCTGCGGCCCCAGCGCCGCGCTGGGCAGTTCGGCCAGGCCGCCCGGCACTTCGCGCAGCACCGCCGCCGGCCAGATGCGCCGGATGTCGTCGGCAAAGCGCAGCTCGGCGCCGCGCAGGCTGCTGCGCACCAGGCCGATGTTGTCCTGGGCGACCGCCACGCGCGCCACCAGTGCGCCCCGTTCCAGCGTATAGCCGAGCATCTCGCCCTGCTTGAAATACCGTCCCGGCATGTCCTGGGCATTCGGGACGGTCAGCACACCGCCGCTGCGGCTGTGCACCGTCAGGCGCGCATAGCGTTCGGCGATGCGCGCCAGTACCCGTTCTTCCTGCGCCAGCTGCTGGCGCGCCAGGTCGGCCTGGACGGGCTCCGTAAACTGCACCGCCTGGTAGCGCGCGGCCGCCTCGCGCGCGCGCGCACGCGCCACCGCCAGTTCGGCCTCCAGCTGCGGGTCGTCCAGCTGCAGCACGGCGGTACCGGGCGCTACCCGGGTGCCGGGTGCGACCAGCCATTCGCGCACATAGCCGTCGACGCCGGCGCGCAGCATGGCCTCGTCGGGCAGCCAGACCACGCCTTCGGCGCGCGTGAGCAGCGGCGCCGGCACCACGCCCAGCAGCACGGCCAGCAGCGCCAGCGTGCCCAGGGTCAGGCGCACGGCGCGCTCGCGGCGGCCGTGCAGGGTCGGGCTTTCGAGCAAGTGGCGCGCGCCCTTCCAGAGCGGCACCACGAACAGGCCGATCGCGCTCCACAGCGCCAGCAGGACGCCGAAGATGAACCAGGCGCCGGCCACGAACAGGATCACCGAGATCGTCACGAACACCTTGTAGCACCAGGAGGCGACCGCATAGAAGGCCAGCCAGCGCTGCTCGGCCGGCGTCTCTTCGCTGGCCTCGATGCGGCGCGCGCCGAACAGGTAGCGATCCGACAGCGCCGTCAGGTGGCGCGTGGCGCGCTGGCCCAGGTTCGGGATCTCGATCAGGTCGGACAGGATGTAGTAGCCGTCGTAGCGCAGCAGCGGATTGCCGTTCACGATGACCGTCGAGACGCCGGCGATCAGCATCACGTTGAAGCACACGGCGCGCACCGCGCCCGGTTCGACCAGCACCCACAGGTACATCGCCAGCGCGGCGACGAAGACTTCGACCAGCATGCCGGCGGCGCCCACCAGCGCGCGCCGCCGCTTCGAGCGGAAGGTGGACGCCGCCGAGGCGTCGACATAGGGCGTGGGCGCGAACAGCAGGAACATCAGTCCCATCTCGTGCACCGTGCCGCCCCAGACCTTGGTGGCGAAGCCGTGCCCCAGCTCGTGCAAGGCTTTCACGAAGGGGAAGACCAGCACCAGCACCACTAGGTTGTCCAGCGCCAGCACCTGATCCGACAGATTGCCCGTCAATTCCTTCCAGTGCTGGCCGGCCAGCACCAGCGCCGGCAGCACGGTTGCCAGCCACAGGGCGGCGCCGCGCCAGCCGAACAGCCAGGCCAGGCGCGGCGCCCAGCGCGCCAGGAAGCGATCCGGATTGACCAAGGCGATACGCAGGCTCATCGGATTGGTGAGCCACTGCTTCCATTTCTGCTTGCGGCGCTTGCTGTAGCGCTCGAACAGCTCGGCCGCATCGGGAGTCACGTCGCACTGGAGCAGGTCGCCCGAGTGCAGCTGCATCAGCAGTTCGACCACTTCGTCCTGGGTCGGGATGCTGTCGCCGCCGGCGAGGCTCGCCTCGTCCCACAATTGCTGGACGGTGCGGCTGCCGTCCATGCGGCATACCAGCGCGTGCGCGGCGGGACTGAGGCGGTGATAGCGCGCGCCGGCGCTGTCCTGCAGGACGTACCAGCGCTTGCCGCGGTAGGTGTGCGGATAGAAGCGCGCGTGCGGCAGCAGGCGCGGACGCAGGGCGGCGGCGTTATGCCATTGCTGGCTGAAGACGGAGCGTCCCATGGCGCGTCAAGGCCACCAGGTCCAGACCGCCAACCGCAGCCAGTCGGTCAGGTCGTGGGTCAGCACCCACCACAAGGGCCGCTGCCCGGTCTCGACCTTGCCCACGCCTTCCATGCCGGGGCGCAGGTGGGCCGGCGCCTGCGCCAGGCGCGCTTCGACGCGGAAGAAGTTGCGGCCGTCCTGGGCGGTGGCGACCGGCGTGATCTTGCTGACGCTGAGCGCGACCGGACCGCCCACTACACCGGAGATCATCAGCTTGCCTTCCTGGCCGACGCGGATCTGGCGCATGTCGCGCTCGTCGACCTGCAGGATCACGCGGTAGGCGTACAGGGGCGCGATCTCGAACAGCTTTTCGCCCGCCTGCACGGGCGAACCCGTGAGCTGGCTCAGGTCGCCCGAGATCAGCACGCCGTCGAAGGGCGCGGTGATCGCGGTGCGGCGCAGGCGGTCGCTCGCCAGGGCCAGCTGGGCCTCGGCCTGCTGCAGCTGGGCGCCCAGGATCTGCACTTCGGCCAGTTCGTGGCGCGCCATCGCGTCGCGCCATTTGCGGCTGTACTGTTCGCGCTCGCTGTTCCACTTCTGCTGTTCGAGGCGCAGCTCGCGGTCGTCGAGCCGCGCCAGCACTTGCCCCTGGCGCACGCTGTCGCCGGCGCGTGCGAAGCTGGCGGCGACAAAGCCCTCGAAGGGCGCCACCGCGGCACGCTGCACCTCGCCTTCAACGACGGTCTTGGCGGTGACGCGGTAGTCGATGTCGACCAGGGCCAGTACCAGCACCGTCGCCAGGGCGAGTACGGCGCCGCCCTTCCACAGCAGGTAGCCAGGGCCGGCCAGGCGCTCGAACAGCTTGCGCGCGTCGGCGCCCAGGCGCGCGACGTGGCCCCGTTCGGCGTCGCGCTTTTGTTCGATCACGGCCGCCAGCAGGCCCGCCAGGGTGCCCAGCCAGCTGCGCTCGGCCGCATCGAAGGGCTGATCCTTGTCGCGCTCGAGCGTAAGCACACCGATGCATTTCGCGCCCAGTACCAGGGGCACCGACAGCACCACGTGTGCGCCGCTCTCGCGCACCAGGCGCGCGTGCGCCGAATCCTCGATGGCGACGGCCAGCGCGTCGGCCAGCGCCGGACGCCGGTAATCGAGCGGCGCCAGGGCGTCGAGCGTGTCTTCCATCGCCTGCGCATACAAGGTCATGATGCTGGCGTTCTTTTCGAACCAGGCCGCATTCGACAGCGCCGCCACTTTCACCGTTGCGCCGGACTCGCCGGCCAGGCCGATGGCGACGCGTGTGCAGGCGGCCGCGCCGGTCAGCTGGTTGGCGAGGTCGAACAGCACCTGCTGCAGGCGGCCGCTGCGCAGCGCCGTGGCCACCGATTCCATCAGGGCGCCGATGCGCTCGGCCTTGCTTTCGAGTTCGCCGCGTTCGCGCCGCTGCACCAGGTCGTGCAGCCAGGCCACGCCCCAGTGCAGCTGGCGCAGCAGCGCGTGCACCTCGGCTTCGGGGCGCGGCGCCGCCTCCAGCACGACGGCGCCGACCATGCGGCCGTTGACTTCCGCCGGATAGGCCACGTGCAGGCGCTGGGCCTCGCCCTCGCCGCTCGGCTCGACCACGCCGCGGCCTTCGGTCAGGGCGCGCTCGGCCGCCTTGCCCAGGCCGGACAGGTCGCGTTTGATGCCGGGCCAGAGCGCCAGCGGCAGGAAGGTGTTCGCTTCCGGCGACTGCATCAGCACGACGGCGGCGCTGACCTGGGGCAGCTGGCGGCACAGCAGGTTCAGCCAGGCCTGGCAGAACTGGGCGTCGGTGCCGCGCGCGGCAAAGGCGCGCCACAGCTGGGCCTCGGTGGCGGGTGCACTGGCACCCTGACGAACCTGCTCGGCGCTATGGACGGTCATCTCATTTACTCCCTTCGGCGGGGGGCTGGCCCGCCAGGCGCAGCGGCGTGGCGCTGTCGTCGGTCAGCCAGGCATCCATGGCGACCACCTCTTCCACCGAGAGGCGCCCGGCGCTGGCCAGCAGCTTGAAGCGGCTGGTGATGATTTCGTAGCGCGCGCGCTGCAGGTCGCGCAGCGCGGCCAGGTGCTGCTGGCGCGCCTGCAAGACCTCGAGCGCGGACTTGAGCTCCTTGTCCTGTCCGGCCTGTACCGCCTGCAGGCTGAGTGTGCTGAAGGTGAGCGCCTGCTGCGAGGCGGCGCGGTGCGCTTCCCCGGCGCGCCAGCCGAACCAGGCCTGCTTCGCGGCGGTGCGCACGTTGCGGCGCGCGAGCTCCAGGTCGTGGCGCGCCTGGTCGCGCAGGGCCACCGCCTCGGTCACCTTGCCGGCGGTGTTCCCGCCCGAGAAAATCGGAATCGAGATTTGCAGGCCGATCGAGCGCTGGGTGATGTCGTAGCCGTTCTGGCCGGGGAAGGTGCCGGCGCCCTGGCCGTTGTTGCTCAGGTTACCGACGAGTTCGACCGTCGGGCCGTGCGCCAGGCGCTGCTTGGCGATTTCGTGGCTGGCGGCATCGAGCGCCTCCTTGGCAGCCAGTACCAGCGGGCTGCTGGCCTCGGCCTGGGTCAGCCATTCCTCGAGCGTGGTTTTCTGCAGGCCGACGGCGACGAAGCGCTCGGACAGGGCCGGCGGGCGGAACTGGGGCTGCGGGCCGATGATCTGTTCGAGCGCGGCCAGTTTGATTTCGAGCTCGCCCTCGGCCACCACGTGCTCGGCCTCGGCCTGCTCGTACTTGTAGCGGGCTTCTTCCAAGGTCGGCGCGCTGGCCAGTCCGACCTGCACCGCGTAGCTGAGCTGATCCCATTGATACTTGTTGGCGGCGCTCTGGCCTGCCGCATACAGGACGGCGTCGCGTGCCTGCATCAGGTCGAACCAGGCCTGGGTCAGGCGCAGCAGCATGTCCTGTTCGGCCGCGGCGTATTGGTGGCTGACCTGGGCGACGGCGGCCTTGGCCTGGTCGAGCGCATACAGGTTGGCCGGACGCCACAGGGCGTAGTTCAGGTTGAGCTGGGCGTTCTTGCTGAGGAAGCGATCCTCGTCCACAGGAATCGGGCCGCCGCGGGTGACGTATTCGCGCGAGTTGCGGTTAGTGGCCACATTGATCGACAGCTGGGGGAGCAAGGCGCTGCGCGCCTGGGTGACGCGGCCCTGCGAGGCGGTGACGCTGGAGCCGGCGGCGAGCAGGGCCGGGTCGCTCTGGCGTGCCAATTGCACCGCCTGGTTCAGGGACATGCCCAGTGCGGAACTCGCCGCCAGGACACCGATTGCCGTCACTACCGCCCGCCACACGCCCATCATTCTCACGACCCAAGATCAACGTCAAAATCGGTCGCACCGTGAAGGAAATCAACCATTTGCCTGTTCATTATGTATTTTAGTGTAGCATAATCAATCTTCTTCCAAGGAAATTAATTCCGAATTAGCAACAGCGTGACATCCACGCAACTTGCTCATGGAATGATTCATTGACTGGCTTGTTGATTAGCTGATTACGACCGATGACTTCCCGTTTATTGCCGGCGCTGCCGCTCGGCTTGCTCCTTTCGATGACCCATGCCGGCGCAGTCGCCGCCGGCCCTTACGATTGCCTCCTCGAGCCGACCCAGACGGTCGAAGTCGGCAGCCCGGTGGTCGGTTTGCTCGATAAAGTCCTGGTGCGCCGTGGCGACCAGGTAGCGAAGGGCCAAGTGGTGGCCACCCTGGAATCGCGCGTGGAGACAGCGACGGCCGCGCTGGCGCACTATAAATCGAACATGGCGGCGCCGACCCGGTCGGCCGAGAACAAGATCGAATTTGCCAAGAAAAAATTCCAGCGCCGGCGCGATATGTCGGCCCAGAATTTCATGTCGGGGCAAGAGCGCGACGAAGCGGAAAGCGAGATGAAGCTGGCCGAGAGCGAACTGCAGCTGGCGAAGGAAAACAAGGAAATGGCGAAGCTGGAGTGGCAGCAGCAGACCAGCCAACTCAGCCTGCGCACGATCCGTAGCCCGTTCAATGGCGTGGTCGTCAACCAGTTCGTCTATCCTGGCGAGATTGTCGAGCCAGGCGGCCAGAAAAAGGCAATTCTCAAACTGGCCCAGCTCGATCCGCTGCGGGTGCACGTGATTCTGCCGATCGCCGCTTTTGCCAAGGTCAAGCCGGGTCTGAGTGTGGACGTGCTGCCGGAAGCGCCGGTTGGCGGCCGTTATGTCGGCAAGGTCAAAACGGTCGACAAGGTGATCGATGCGGCCAGTGGTACCTTTGCGGTATTCCTCGAGATTCCGAATCCGAAGCTGGAACTGCCGGCGGGCTTGAAATGCCGGGCGCAGTTTCCAATCGAGATCGACAAGCCGGTCAAACGCTGATCGACGGACAAATCGGATGAGAAAACAAAACCCCGTCGGGCATACCGACGGGGTTTTTTATATGGGAAGTGCAAACCTGATCAACACATGTTTATTTCATCAAAACATATGTCGAGCATTTGAATAAAAGCTTGAGACGAAAAAAAACCCGCTGATCGTAATCAGCGGGTTTTTCCCTTATAACTAGCCTGACGATAACCTACTTTCACACTGGTTGCAGCACTATCATCGGCGCAAAGTCGT
>NZ_LMOJ01000004.1 GCF_001424165.1 Massilia sp. Leaf139 | reverse complement strand
TTTCGATCAGYTGCTTGGCGACGTCGGTCTGGACGGTGTAGCCGCCCTGCGAGCCGGTACCGGTCGACATCGTGTTGCGAACTTGCTGCAGTTCCTCGGTCGACAGGGCCGACGGGCCGAAGCGCACCAGCTTCGCGAACATCTCGCGCCCCTTGGCCTCCGCCTTGTTTTCCGGCGCGCGGCGGAACTGCTCGACGTCGCTGTGGTCGTTCTCGACTTCCATCGCCATCACGCGCTCGACCGCCGCGATCTCGTTGTCGATCGCTTCGATTTCGTCGGAGCGTTTGTCGAAGATGGCCTGGTCTTCCTTGGTCCAGGTGCGGTCGCCCTTCTGGGCCAGCTGGTTGCGTGCTTCACGGGCGAGGTTCTGCTTCTGCTCGCGCAATGCTTGAATCGATTTCATCCGTTTTNGTCCAGGTGCGGTCGCCCTTCTGGGCCAGCTGGTTGCGTGCTTCACGGGCGAGGTTCTGCTTCTGCTCGCGCAATGCTTGAATCGATTTCATCCGTTTTCCTTGTATGACAGACGTAAAAAAAGCCGCTCGAGGCGGCGGTGACTGGATTGCGCGAGCGCGCTATCCGAGTTCGTGGATGCGCAGGCGGTTCATGTTCCGCTGGCGCAGCGCTTCCCAGGCCGAGTCGTCGGCGGCGGGCGCCGGCGGCTTCGGTGCATTGTTGTAGGCAGACAGATCCCACGAGTTTTTCGCCGCAGCTGCCTCGGCTACCGATCCGGCGAAGCCGTGCTCGACAGCCTGGTCGGCGTTGAACCAGGTCTCCGCGTCCATCCAGGCGGCAAGCTGCTCGCGCGGCTGGCCGGTGAGGCGCTCGTAGTCGTCGAGAATCGTGCCGTCGATCGTTTCGAGCAGCTCGGCGGTCTGGCGCAAGTCGGACTTGNAGCTGCTCGCGCGGCTGGCCGGTGAGGCGCTCGTAGTCGTCGAGAATCGTGCCGTCGATCGTTTCGAGCAGCTCGGCGGTCTGGCGCAAGTCGGACTTGTTCCCGTAGGCCATCGTCCATGCGTTGTGGATCATGTACAGCGCGCCCTTGGCGATCGTGATCGAAGCGCACGCAGCGGTGACGAAGGTGGCGGCGCTGGCCGCGACGCCCTCGATGACCGCGTGCACGTCGCCGTGCTGCGCGATCGCGGCGGCCATCGCCCGGCCGTCGAACACGTCACCCCCGGGGCAGTTCACGCGCAGGGTGACTTTCTTGCCCGCCATGCCGGCGAGCGCTTTATTGAAGTCGCTCGCACCGATGCCCCAGTACGGGTCGATGACGTCGTAGAGGAAGAGCGTGTCGGGCTCGTTCTCGGCCGCGATGCGCGCCGGCTCGCGCCGCGCGTTATTGCGGATCAGTTGCACCAGCTGTTTCATCGTCTTCCTTCGGTTCGGGTTTCGGTTTGGCCGGCGCCGCCGGGGTGTACAGCACATCGCCGCCAGCGATCGGCGGCAGGTTGAGGCTTGCGCGTACCTCGTTGATGGTCATATAGCCAGGGCCCTGCGATCCGCCGATCGCCTGGCGGTTGCGCTCTCCCTCCGCCTTGGTATCGCCCGCAAGCAGCGCGTCCATCTTGTGTTCGACGAAAGGCGAGGCGCGGCGGAACAGCTTGCGGTTCAACTCTTGCCGGATGCGGTTGATGTGCGGCTGCAGCGCCCAGCGGATAAAGCCGATAGAGAGCTGCTCGATGCCGGTGCCCCAGGAACTGGTGGTCTCTTGCGCGCCGATCATGTGCGGCGGCACGCCGAAGGCGCGGGCGATGTCGATCACCTGGAACTTGCGAGACTCGAGAAGTTGAGCGTCGCCAGCCGTCATGCTCATTTCGCGAATGTTTAGGCCTTCGGTCAGAACTAGGGGCAGGCCGCCATTGCCGACGCCGGCGTTCTTCGTCTTGTACGCGTTGCGCAGCATCTCGACCTGCTCCTCGTCCATCTCCTTGTCGGTGGTGATGACGTGCTTCGGCGCCGCGCCATTCGCGTAGAAGCTTCCCGACAGCGCGTCGGTGGCCAGCGCGATGCCGATCGACTGGAAGGCTGCATGAGCGATCACAGACATGCTTCGCGTGCCGTTAAAGCCGAAGCCCGGGAAGTGCAGCATGTCATCCTGGTGCAGCGTCCGCACGCCGCCCGTTTCGTCGGTCACAGTGTAGATCAGCGTGTCGTCGATGCGTCGTACGGCGACCAGGTCAGGATGGTGGGGCCGGAGGTTCTTCACGTCGGCGCCGCGGCGCACGATCTCGACGAAGCCGTCGCCGCGCAGGCAGATCGACTTCATGACCCATTCCCACATCGCCGCCGCCGTCCAGTTGCCGATCGGCTGCTCGTTCAGAAGCCACCACAATTCGGGATTGATGCTCTGACGCCCCGCTGGATCGTCTCGGAAGATCGCCACAGGGATGGAAGCGATCGCACCGCCTAGCAGCTGCACGGCCGCGAACACTGCGGACACTCGCATCGCGGTGTCTGGCGTGACGGCGAAGCCGCTGGTGGCCGAGACGCCGCCCAAGTGCGCGATAATCTGCGGGTCACCGGCCAGTGGGCTGTGGCGCCAACCGCGTCGAATAATTCCAGTTCCATATCTTCCTTATCAGAGCGTCACGAAGCCCTTCTTAACTTTCTTCGGCGGCTCGACAACTGCGCTCTGCATGACGCCGACCGCCATCAGGAGCGCGACCATGTCGTCGATCTTTTCTGGCGCTCGCTTCTTGTCAGGCGCCGTATTCATGTTCGGATCGGTGCGCGCGACCAGGTTTGATGCGCACCAGTTCAGCACCGGGTCACTGCCGTGCGCGAGATTGCCCTCGACGTAGGCCAGTTCCAACGCCTGCATGGCAGGGTGGTAGCTCTTGCCGCCCTGGATGAATTCCTGCAGCGGCACCTCTTCGGCCTGAAGCTTTTGAACCAGCTGCTTCGCGTTCCAGGAGTCGAAGCCAATCATCTGGATGTTGAAGCGCTCCTTCGCAGCCAGGATGCAGGACTGCACGGCGTCGTAGTCGGTGACCTCGGCGCCGGCTTCGATGAGGAACCCACCCTGCACCCACGCTTGGTACGGAACCAGGCCGCGCTCGGTGCGCCCGGCGACTGCGGCCGCCGGAACGAACCGCCAGCCGTGCGTGTACAGCACGCCGTTGACGTTCCAGACCAGCCGGAACGACGTTAGGTCGCGCGTGCTGGCCAAGTCGAGACCGCCCCAGCATGGGAACTGCCGCAGCCATTCCAGGTCGACCGCGCCCTTGCAGGCTTTCCATTTGACCAGGTTGACCCAGCCACCGGCTGCGGCGGATGGCCGGTTCAGCCGCTTGATCTTGAATTCAGCGTGGCGGCCTGGCATCGACTTCGCCTCGACCGCCTCCTTCCGGATCTCCTTCATCAGGAGAGGGTTTACCTCCATCAGGGGGTTCGCCTTGATCCACTTCGTTTCGTCGAAGTCGCCGTCTGCCTCGATGCCGGCCGACTTGTCCTCATCGTCCAGCGCGTAATACACCGCCAAGAAGTGGTCGGCCTCGACGACACCCTGCAGCAGCTGCTTGGCGAAGTGTCGTATCTCACCCCACGGGCCTGGGTTGGTATAGCCTTCGGTCGTGGTGTAGAGGAACAGCGGGTTCTTGCGCGCTCCGGCAGCCGACTTCAGGACGTTCAGCAGGTCGTGATTCTTGTGGGCGTGCACCTCGTCGATGCCGCAGTGCGACGGGTTCAGGCCGTCCTGCGTGCTGGCTTTGGCGTTAATCGGCTTGAACGTGCCACCCACCTCGTAGCGCGCAATCGCGTTCGCGAACGGATCGAGAGTGAAGGCTTCGCGCAGATCCGACACCAGCTCGACGATGCGCTTCGCGGTGTTGAACACGATGCGAGCCTGGGAGCCGGTCGTCGCCGCGCTGATCACCTGGGGGCCGTTCTCGGTCTCGCAGCAGAAGCAGTACAGCAGGAT
Organism: Massilia sp. Leaf139; assembly: GCF_001424165.1. Taxonomy (GTDB): domain Bacteria; phylum Pseudomonadota; class Gammaproteobacteria; order Burkholderiales; family Burkholderiaceae_D; genus Telluria. The sequence continues at coordinate 53,266 of NZ_LMOJ01000004.1, read as the reverse complement.
GGCCGAGCACAGGAACGACTTCGCGTTCTTCCGCGCCACGGCAAACAGCGCAGTGGTAAAGCGGCGCGTGCCGTCGTGGTTGCGGAATCCGAACAGGTTCACCACGAAGAAAATGTGCGACTCGTGCATGACGACCGTCGGCGTACCCCACTCGCCCTCGACATGCGGCAGCTTCTCGATAAAGTCGCATGGATCCCAGGCGTGCCAGGGGTCGAACGTAAAAGGTGCGTTCTTTCGCGTCGCTGTCGACGCTCCCTTCGCGTGATCGTAGCGTGCGCGCTTCAGATCGTTCAGGAATCGGGCCGCAGCCAGGCGCACCCAGCGCCCGAACCGCTTACCCTTCTTATCGGCCACGGCCGCCTTCGCGTAATCGATGGCGACCTGGACGTAATCACGCTGTTCCGGTGCGCTTGCCGTTTCTGGCGAACTTGTTCCCTTTGTCTTCTTCGCCACCATGCGGCTTTACCTTCCCCTGGGCCACCGGCGTCAGGCCGAAGTCGTTGATCATGCTCTGCAGCGTGCCGGCCATACTGGCCGTCGGCGCCTCGCCGGCCGCGTATAGCTGGACGATCTTCCCGTGCATTGCGCACAGGTGGGCGAGCGCGGACAGGCCGCCTTCCGTCAGCAGTTTGTTCGCGGTCAGAATCGGCGCCAGCCGGTTCCATTCCTTGACGGCGTGCGCGTTCGGCAGCCAGTCGGGCGCCTCGGGCACCTTGTCGAGAACCGGAAGTTCGACCGCTGGTGCCGGCGCCGCACGGCATGGAGCGTCGCCGCTTTCTTCGGTGGGCCTGGCATGTGTGTTCCTTCAAAAACCGTTTTTCCTATCCTGCACGTGCGAAATAAAAGGAACTCGGACGGTACCTAGCAACGGGGGCTTTGGACTTTTGACCACCCCCTACCCTTCGATCGGAAAGCCGTCGATACCGATGCGCACGGGCTTGTTCTTCGCCTTCCCCTGCTCTTCTTGGGTCTTCACGTCATGGCACGGCCGGCAGATTGCCTGCAAGTTGCTCGGGTGGTCGACCTGCTCCGACGTCCACCTGAGGCGCGCGGCGTTGGCCTTGCTGACGATGTGGTCGACCGCGTATGCAACGGTCACGCGCCCGTCCTTCTTGCACACCTGGCACAGGCCGCAGTCGCGCTCCATGATTCTGGTGCGCAGCTTGACCCACGCTGTGCCGTAGCCCCGCTCGTGTCGGCTCTTCGTGCCCCAGACCATCAGCTCGGCCGCGAGCAGAAGCCTGCAATACCTTCGGGCGAAAATACGGGCCAATCGCACCGTAGGCTGTACGACGTGCGCTCCATGAATTTCGCATGTGCGACGCGGATCCGGTGGCGGTACCAGGTGTCGAAGTCCATGGCTACTTCTCGCCGAAGCCGGGTACGTCGCGTTCCGTGGTGGTGCAGAAGCAGTGGATCCAGGCGATTGCGGCGAGAGCGATTACAGCCCACAAAACGCCGTACGCCCAACCGGGTGCCTGGATATGCTCGAGGAACAGCCACAGCAGCAGGCCGGGCCCGACAGGCGAACGTGTTGGCAGGGACGAAGCCTTGATCGCAACCTTCTTCATACGCACCTCAGGAATAAAAAAGCCCGGCGCTTGGCCGGGCGAAGGGGCTGCTGCTGAGACAGCCCTGGAGACATCTTGTGGCGGCCACGAGGGCCTCACGCGATCAGCGCTTGACCACACGGCGGGCGACTGGGTTCAACCGGTCGCGCCTGATCTTCGCGCCGACCTACTACCAGATGCCCGTCGTGTGGTGCCGCTGCTGTTCCCGGCTGGTCAGAGGCTGGGCCTCGGTTATCGGTAGTGCCGGCGGTTGCGCGCGATGCAGCGCTTCTTCGCCGCGGCGCGCTGCTGCTGGGCCATCGAGATACCGGCGCCCTTTCGGCCGTAGCGTGCTGGCGAGCTGATCGGCCAGCTGTTGAACAACCCGCGTGGGGTGCCCGATTCGGCTGGCGCGTGCGCGATCCTCGTCTGGGCCGCTGTGGCGGGCGCAATGCCAGTGCACGAGGCGAGAACCGCTGCGGCAGCGAAGGCGATCCGGCGGCCGATTGATCCGAGCATGTTTTCTCCTGGTGGTGGAAAGCAAAAAGCCCCGCGTCATTGCTGATCGCGGGGCTCTTGGATTCCCTCAGACGTGACTCCGGCTGCCATCAGGCAACCGGATACGCATCTTGAGAGATGGAAATAAATTGTCGGATGGAATTTACTGCTGAGTTTTCCTGCTGTCAAGAACTTTCGATTAGGCATCATGGAAAGTGTTGCGCGGCTCTGCTGCTTTCTCGACGGCGAGCTGCGCGGCCCGGAAGGCGGTGGTGAAAACGGTAACGGGTCGGTGGGCAATGCTGAGGCTGCGGCAGACCTCACCCGGATGCGCCTGCTTGATGTAGCACCACCAGATCATCATCCGGTGCTTCGTTTCGAGGGTACGCATCGCGAGTTCGATTACTTCGGCGTCAGCGTCGTCGAGGGCCCTCCGCTCGGGTGATCCGATTTCGCCCAGTGCCTCGCGGCGCAGCTGGTCGCAGAAAGCTCCCGTCGCGCTGATCCCGATGCGGTAGGTGTCCCGGTAGACTCGCGCCCAATTCTCCAGGCGCGAGCCGATGTCGCGGCGTTCGTAATCGGTCAAGGTTTTCCTTTCCGCGCGCGGTCGACCATGCCGGCGCCGATGAAGCGCCCGATCACGGCCCCGACCAGGGGTGAGCATGCGATCCAGACGGCGACGGCGGTCATGCTGCTTCTCCCAGCACCTCGACCACCTCGACGATTGCGCTCGGCGTCTCGCTATAACGCTTCTCGATCGTCATCCGCACCACCTGGGCATCGTCGCCCCACACGATGCCGTTGCAGCCGTCCTTGATCCCCTTGAGCACGTTGTCGGCGTCGGGCTTCTTCGTGGCGCAGATCGTCCCGGCGATGGCGGCCGCGCGGCGCTTGTTCGACCAGCTGGCCGGCACCTGCAGGTTGAGCACCAGCGACAGGGCCACCGGCTTCGTGCTCGGCAGCTTGCCAGACATGGCAGTGGTCGCGGCCAGCTTGACCAGGTTTTCGTAGCTGGCCGTCTTGGCCGGCGTGTACGCGACAACGTGCGCACCGCGGCGGGCGAACTTCGGGCGGCCTTTGGCCACTGGCTGGCCGGGAATGGTGAATGCGATCATCGTGCAGTTTCTCCTGTCGTTGTGGTTGCCCGGGCTGGCCGGGCTGGTTGTGCTGGTGCTTTCCGATCGCGCGGGAACTGGTCGCGGCTTACGGCCTTCTCGCGCTGCCTGGTCGCCCAGGTGCCGCGCTCGAGGAAGAGCACGCAGGGCTGTTCGACGTTGGTCGACAGCACTGGCTTCTCCCAGCCGCTGCAGTGGCCTGTGCGCTCTTGCGCCTCTTCCTTCGCCGAGGCGGCTGGCGGGAAGCGGTTGCACTTGCCGCATGGCTGGTGGTCGCGGTTCATGCGCCGTTGCCTTTGCGTCGGGCGAGCTCGGCGGCGTCGATACGGGCCTGGTACTCCTCGTAGCTCTCGTCGGTTCCCTTCGGATCCATGCCCTGGGGCTTGCGGATCGGGATCGGCGCCGGTGGGGTGCCAGGTGCTGCTGGCCGCGTGGCGCCGGCGGCGTTCAGGTCGGAGGCCTCCTTCGCCCAGCGTTCCAAGATGGCGAACACGTAGGCCGGGCCAATAGGTTCGTTCGGCTTCGAGCGCTTGGCCTGCTCGCATGCGGCCTTGACGGTCTCCGGCGTAACGCCCTGCGCTGCAATGGCCATCAGGCGAGGATCTCCCGGGTTCGACATGATCCCGAAGCCGCGCATCGCGATGCTGAGGGCGCCAACGGGGGTTGGTTCCTGCCCTTCCCCCGCGCCCAACTCCGGTTGAGTAGAGGCGCGGTGTGTAAGGTCTGGAGTCTGGAGTCTGGTGTCTGGTGTCTGGCTAAGGTTATTTTCGCTAACCGGATCAAAACCCAATGGGTTTCCAGTGGGTTTAGGATCGGTTTCCTTCCGTTTCGGCCTTCCGCCCTTTTTCCCGTTGGTTCGGTTCGCATCCGCTTGTGCGTTTGCTGCCTCGATTTCCTCTTCGCAGCGGTTCTGCGTCCACAGGCCGTCGACCAGCGTGAAGAACTCGTCGAGCACGTTGGCCAGCGCCTGCTGCTCGTCCTTTGACCTGGCGCCGATGAGACGCGCGGCCTTGTCCGCAGGGATGCCGGCCTCGCGTGTGTAGTAGACGTCCATCAGGCGCGCGTAGATGCCGTGCTCGAGCAGCGTCAGGTGGCCGGCTTTCTTGATGTAGTCGCCGATGTGGCGCTTGTAGAAGTTCACAGCATCACCTCGGCAAATAGACCGGTGCGATCGAGCGCACGTGATGCGGCGGGATTTAGCCACAGGCATTCGGTACGCATCGCTGTGCCACGGGCGGCCGAGATCCGTGCTTCCGTACTGGCCATGGCCCAGCCCTGCAGGGCGCCGAGATACATGGCGCTCGAGTAGCCGCTTAGCACGACCATGCCCTTCACGGCAAGCAGCTTTTCGAGCAGCTGGACGTGATCGGCATCCTTCATCTCGTAGTCGTAGTATCGGCCGTGCTTCGCGCCGACATTACGGGTGTCCATGACGTACGGCGGGTCGACGTAGAACAGCGTGTCCTCGGCGTCATGTTGCTCGATGATGCCCAAGGCCGGCCGGTTCTCGATCATGACGCCGGACAGACGCGCGCATACTCGAGCGAGCGATTCAGGGAAGCGCGCCCATAGCTGCTGCGCGGTGCCATGCTTACGCCTGGTATCGATGCGGAACCCAGTCGTGCCCTTCGTTGCTCCGGCGGAGCCGAAACCCATCTCGGCGCGCACCAGTGTGCGGCGCGCGCGCTCGATCGGGTCGTCCGTCGGCTCGTACGCAGCGTCGAATTCGTCGCGAGCGTATGGCGTGAGCAGCAGCAGCTGGATCAGGCGATCGCATTGGCCAGCGTCACGCAGCACGCGGAAGACGTTCACGATGTCGCCGTCGAGGTCGTTATAGACCTCGGCATAGGCGCGTTCCTTCTGCACCAGGACGCCGGCCGCGCCGCCGAAGGGTTCGACGTAGCAACGGTGAGGGGGAAAGTGTTTGATTACCCACGGCGCCAGGCGGAACTTGCCTCCGTGGTACCGCAGCACCGGGCGCGTTGGCGCGACGTCAATCGTGGTCGTCATACAACCGCCTTCGGCTCGGCGCTGCGACGCGCGATCTCGCACTGGATGTCACGCTTGGCGCCGGCGGCCGAGTCCTCAGCGTCCTGCAGCTCGCGGCATGCGGCCTTCAGCTGCTCGACGGTCGAGTCGGGCCCGAGGCTCAGCAGCGAGCTGATTGCCTCGGCGTCTTCCTTGACCATGCTGCGTACGTGCGGGGTGACGTCCAGAGCTGGCCGCGGCTCGGCCTCAACCAGGCGCAGCTCGACGCCGCGGCGCGCCAAGCGCATGTTCTCGAACTTCAGGTAGATGTCGATCGGGAAGGCAGCTTCGATCGAGGCTTCGAAGTTCGCCGGCAACAGGTTCCTGTCCTTGCTAACGTCGTCCAGCCAGCGGAAGATCCGCTCGGCGTTCACCTTCTGGCGCTCGTACGCGTCGGTGGTCGGCGGCTCGAAGCGGATGTCGGTCGTGGCCGGGCCGCCAATGCTCTCGTGGGCCTCGACGATCATCTGGCAGACGGTCTCGCGGCTCCAGCCTTCGCGCTTGCGCCATTCCTCCACGCACTCGCGGTACATGGCGATCCGGGTCTTCGTTGGGTTGTGTGGATTGCTCCGCATGCTATTTCCTTAACGCACTGTTACTGTGGCTGGGCTTCGACTGCAGGTGGGTCTCCGAAGACAGCTGGGTTCAGCTCGTAGCGAGTCACCTGGCCGCCGAGCGCGGCCTCAACCTCGCGGCATCGGTCGCCAGGGGCGAATCCTTGGGATGCCCACTTTTGGACAGCTTGCGGGGTCAGGCCCAGCATGGTGCCGAGAGCGGTCTGACTGCCTGCAAGGCGAATAGCTTTTGCGATTCCGGTTTCCATGATCCTGCCTAAGTTGTTGTCTACAACCGCAGGTTACAGTAAAGCGATCTCTTCTACAACTCAAAATTGCAGTGCGAATTACAACCTGCGCTTGTAAGATGACTGGATGGAAACTATGGCAAACCGGATCGAGAAATTTTTAGCTGCGAAGAATGGCGGCAACCAGTCTGAACTGGCGCGTTTCGTCGGCGTCACGCCGCAGGCGGTGCAGAAGTGGATTGCAGGGGTCTCGGAGCCGAAAGGCAAGAATCTTGAGCTGGCAGCGGAATTTCTTGGCATCTCGCCAGTGGAACTGAAATTCGGCCTAGAGGTCAGCGGCCCATATAAGCCGCTCTCCCCGCTCAGGGCCCCAGCGGAACTTGAAGAAGCTCCATCGATCGTGGCAACTCCACGCCTCATCCCGGTCGCAGGCCGCGTCCAGGCCGGCGCCGATGGCGTCATCCATATTGACGACACCCCCTTGGAGAGTCCAGAAGGTCACATGTTTTGGTATAGCTCGTGTATTGAGGCTTATGCGCTGCGAGTCCGCGGCGAAAGCATGAGTCCGCGTTATTTGCCTGGTGAGTTTGTTGGCGTCGACCCGTGCGCCGAGGTGCTTCCCAGCGACGAGGTTATTGTCCAGCTGGCTGACGGCCGCAGAATGATTAAGAGACTGCTATGGATGCGAGATGGGCAAAGCTGCTTTGAATCGGTGAACAAAGACCATCCGAACATCATCATCGACTGCTCGGATATTCAGGCACTTCACCTGGTGCTGGGGCATATTCCAAAAGCTGCATTCAGGCCGAGCGTATGACAGCAGTCTCAGCGCAGCGCGTAAAGCTTCGCTTGCGTGCCGGCGTCTCCGGCTTCGAAACTGAGCCCGATATGTCCGAAGGTGGAACCATGTCGGTGCCGGCCGCTGCGTTGGCAGCGATGCCGCAACACTCGCGCCAGTTGCTCGCGGTTCGTGTCCGCGATCGAGGCATGGAGCCGATGTTATTCGAAGATGACTGGATTGTGATCGACACCGGCGACACGGCGATCCGAAGCCGGGAGGTGTATGCAGTTAATTGGAACGGCGAGGCATGCGTGCAGCAGCTGGTGAAACGTGGTGCAGAGTGGTATCTCAGCTACGTGAATTCCGACTTTAAGCCGGTGAACACTCGCAGTGGACAATTGAGTGTCGTTGGCCGGGTGGTTTATCAGGCTGGGCGCACTCTTGCGGGAAAACTTTAATACTGAACGGCGTATCGCCTTATCTATTTGGAGTATCGATGAAACGCGCCTTTCTCTCACTCTGCTTAATTTTGGCTTTAGCTGGATGTGCAACACAAGATATTACCGCACTGCCGCAACTCAGCCGTGATGAGTCAGTAAAGACGTTCCAACAGCTCGGGTATGGCGAATGGATTCAAAATCCCTTTGTCCGTAAAGAAGCGATATGCGGTGCGGAGAAGGTAAATATACCTTTGTCAGACTTGCGCCTTGCAGCTTTCTCATTGCGACAGTCGAGGTTGACGTTAGCGGTAACCACGTGGGGCGTATGTGGCGGGAACTATATATTCCATCTGAAAGACTTGGAGGATGCCCGTCGACTCGTCGCGGCCGCCAACTCCCTTGGTGCCAAAGTAGATAATTTTTTCGCTGCGGATTGAAGGACGCGCAACGGCACGCCAATATGCCGACCTAAGGAGAAAGTCTCATGCTTGAAGAAACAGATAGCTTCATCGCCGTGGCCGAAGATGGTTCCACCTGTACAATCATCGAACTCACCAAGATGATCGCGCATCGTGCTCTGTCAGGAACCAAGATGATCCCTGGCGCGCGCGAGTACCAAACTTCCTCTGGCCGGCACATCAATCCGCTTGGCGGCGACGTTTTCGAGGATGTGCTTACGAACAAGCGCTACACGCGCCAGCCGGACTAGATCAAAACTTTCTGCCGCAAAGACGCCCCGCATGCCGGGGCTTTTTTTCGCCGGTAGTTACAACTTTTATTTGCACTACGGTTGAACTTGCTGTAACCTGTGGTTGTAGTTAGTTGAAACGAGAAGCGGCCCAAGCAGTTGGCCCTACAACCGGGAGAGCAGATGCGCACCACCCCTACACCATCCCTCAAGCTCCATGAGCACCGCTTCATGGTCAGCCCCTGCGGGTTCAAGTCCGACCACTTCCACGTGAGCGAGATCGCCATCAAGGCGCCGAGCTGGACGGATTGCACCGACATGACCGACACCCAGGTCAGCGAGCTGATGGTACGCCGCATGGCTGAGTCGAACGTCCCGGAGGCCGCGTAACCATGGCCCTCCACGACCCAATCACCTACGAACAGAAGCGCGCCGAGCGCCTCGGTCAGCTCACCGACGAAGCGGCCGACGCTATCACCCAGGCACTGGCCGCCGGCCTGCCGAAGACGATGCAGCTGATCGACGAAGCACTGGCCGAGTACCTCCAGGATGACCAGGCGCGCGCCGAGCTGCTGCGCAAGACCGCCGCCGGCGGCAACCCGTTCACGAAGGTGCTGGCCGGCCTGATCCGCGTCGAGGCCGAGCAGCGCGCCGAGGAAGAGCTGCAGCGCATCGAAGCCGACGCCCGCGAGGACGACGACCAGGCGCGGATCGACTTGGCCATCTGGCACCGAACCTGACCACCGAAGCGCCGCGCCCCGGAGCACAACGCGCGGATAGCCCTGATCTCGGGTGAAGAAATAGAGGGAGTGGGATTCTCAAATGCCCTGGCGGCCTGGAACAGACAGGCACCACACAGAAGCAGCGGCGCGACTCCGAGAAAGCGCACGGAATGACGGGGAACGCTGTGCACGGCGCCCGTCAGGAAGAGGGGCTCCAGCAATCGGAAGGCTGGAGGCTGCTTCTGTGTGGTACCGGCGGCGCCGCCAAGCGCCTGCACCGCTGTCTGAAGTATCGGCGGCCCGTCGGCCACCACTCGCTAGCCTGATTGCGCATAGGCCCGCGACGAGCGCGGTTAGAGCTCGCCACCCGGTGAAAGGCCGGGGCCAATAACGAAGCCGGCCGGGCCGGCGCCAACCAGGAGAGCAGGATGGGAACGAAGCATACGCCGACGCCATGGCGCGTCACCGACGGCACGAATATCAAAGACGACTGCCGTCCGATTTCTGAGCACGGAGTTTTGATCGCGGGTGCTCACGGCTACAACGGTAGCGGCTTCTTCCCGTCCGATGAAGAGGCCGCGGCCAACGCCACCTTCATCGTCCGCGCCTGCAACGCGCACGAGGAGCTGGTCAAGGCGCTGCGCGTGATCAAGACGCAATCCATCGGCGACGACTGGACGGCAGAGCAGGCCATGGCCTTCGTCAAGCAGCATGCCGCTGATGCCCTGGCCGCTGTGGAGGCCCCATGACCGCCGCCGCCATCCGCGCCCCGCGCCGCGCCCTGCGCAAGCTGCTCAAGCCGCTGGCCCTGCTGCTGACCACTATCCGCCTGGAGCAGTCCGAGCTCGAGCTGACCCGCCTGCAGATCCTCCGTGCCGACCTGGCCGAAGCCGAGGGCGCCATGCATCTGCACCAGGTTCGGCTGATGCAAGACCGCCGCGCGGTGGAGGGCTGGTGATGCTGCGCTTCGTCGTCCACCAGTACCGCCACGCCTGCCGCTCCGGCTTCGGTCGCCGCAAGGCGATCACCCGCGCAATCCGCGCATACAAAAACGGCTTTTAACCCCGAGAGGATCCACCCATGAATCAAGTAGTCGCCAGCCCGGCCAAGAGCCTCAGTACATTCCTGGACAAATATAAAGGTCAAATTGCCAACGCCCTGCCGAAGCACATCAGCCCGGATCGCATGGTGCGCCTGACCATGACCGCGTTCAGCCAGAACGCCGCGCTGCAGAAGTGTGACCTGAACAGCATCTTCGGCTCGGTCGTCGTCGCGTCGCAGCTGGGCCTCGAGATCGGCGTCGGCGGTCAGGGCTACCTCGTGCCGTACGGCGGCAAGGCGCAATTCGTCCCGGGCTGGCAAGGTCTGGTCGACCTGGTCTCGCGCGCCGGACGCGCCACGGTCTGGACCGGGGCCGTCTACGTCGGCGACGAGTTCGACTGGGCGCTGGGTGATGCACCGTACGTCAAGCACCGCCCTGGCGCCGGCGGCGACAGCTACCGGGACATCACGCACGTCTATGCCATCGGCCGCGTTAACGGCAGCCAGTTCCCGGTCATCGAGGTCTGGACGATGGACAAGGTGATCAAGCACCTGAACAAGTTCAACAAGGTCGGCGCGCGCCACTACGCCCTGGAGAAGAACGGACAGAACATGGAGATGTACGCCCGCAAGGTGGTGCTGCTCCAGGTGCTCAAGTACATGCCGAAATCGATCGAGGTTCAGCGCGCCATGGACGTGGCCACCGCGGTCGATGCGAACAAGCCGTTCACGATCGACGGCGACATGGTCGTTGTGGACGATCGTGATGACGATCAGAGCACGGTCGATCAGGCCACGGGCGAAGTCGTCGGCGCCGGTCTCCCTGCGTGCAGCGACGAAGAGTTCACGAAGAACACCGCGGCCTGGCGCAAGACCATCCTCGACAAGAAGAAGACACCGGCGGAACTGATCGCCTTCATCGAAACGCGCACCGTGCTGACTGAGAACCAGAAGCTGACCATCGACAGCTGGTCGCACGAAGGCGAATAAGGAGCCGCCATGCAAATCCATAACCTCAAACAAGGCTCGCCAGCTTGGCATGCCTACCGGGCCACCCACCGCAACGCCAGCGACGCCCCCGCAATGATGGGCTGCTCGCCATACCGCAGCCGCAGCGAGCTGTTGCACGCGTGCCATACCGGCGCTGCACCGGAGGTCGACGCTGCCACCCAGGCACGTTTCGATGACGGCCACCGCTTCGAGGCGCTGGCCCGGCCCCGCGCCGAGCAGCTGGTCGGAGAGGATCTGTATCCGGTCACCGGCTCGCTCGGCAACCTGTCGGCGTCGTTCGACGGCATCACCATGGCGGGCGATGTGGCGTGGGAACACAAGACGCTGAACGACGAGATCCGCGCATGCGAGTCCGCCGACCAGCTCGGCCGCCACTATCAGGTGCAGATGGAACAGCAGCTGCTGGTGTCCGGCGCCGAACGCTGTCTGTTCCTCGCCACGAAGTGGGACAACAACGACAACCTGGTCGACGAGCGCCACTTCTGGTACGAGCCGAATGAAGCGCTACGCGCCGAGATCATCGCAGGTTGGAACCAGTTTGAGTCCGACTTGGCCGCGTACGAACCGCGCCAATACGCACCGAAGCCTGAGGCCGAAGCCATCATGGCCCTGCCCGCCCTGGTCATCCAGATCCGCGGTGAAGTGGCGACCAGCAACCTGCCCGCCTTCCAGGCCAAGGCGGAGCGCTTCATCGCCAGCATCAAAACCGACCTGGTCACCGACCAGGACTTCGCTGACGCCGAAGCGACGGTGAAATTTTGCGAGAAGGCCGAAGGCGACCTGGCGCAAGCCAAGCGGGCCGCGCTCGAGCAGACCGTCGACATCGCCGACCTGATGCGCACCATCGACCTGATCAGCGAGCAGCTGCGCGCCAAACGCCTGACGCTGTCGAAGACCGTGACGACCAAGAAGGAACAGATCAAGGCCGAGATCCTGCACAAGGTGAAGCTGGTCTTCGCCGAGTACGTCGCCGCGCTCGAGCAGGAGATCGCACCGCTGCGCCTGGTGTTCCAGTCCCGCGACTTCGCCGGCGCCATGAAGAACAAGCGCACGCTGGCCACGCTGCAGGATGCGGTCGACACCGAGCTGGCCAACGCGAAGATCACCGTCGACGCGATCGCCAAGGCCGTGCGCGGCCGCCTGACCTGGTACCGCGAGCACGCCGCCGGCTTCGAGTTCCTGTTCGCCGACCTGCAGTCGATCATCCAGAAGGCCGACGAAGACTTCCAGCTAGTCGTGAACGCGCGGATCGGCAACCACAAGCGCATCGAGGCGGAGAAGGCCGAGCAGGCACGCCAGCAGCAGGAAGCGGCCAGGGCGCGCGCCGAGGCAGCCGCACGCCAGGCCGAGGAGGACGCCCGCGAGCAGGCGGCAGCGCTGGCCCAGACCAACGCAGAGGCCGCGGCGCGCGCAGCAGCGGCCCAGCCCGCACCAACCGCGCCGGCCGCCCAGGTAATGCCGATCGCTACAGCACGCCCGGCCGCCGCCGGCGCCGCGCCGACCCTACGCCTGGGCCAGATCGCCGAGCGCCTTGGCTTCGCCTTGACCGCCGACTTCTTGGCGTCCCTGGGCTTCGCCGCCGCCGGCCGCGACCGCGCCGCGGTGCTGTACCACGAGGCGGACTTCCCCTCGATGTGCTCCGCGCTGATCCGCCGTATCGCAGCGGCCGGCCAGGCGAAGGCCGCGTAATGACCGGCCAGCGCGCATGCCTCTGGACAGTCCAGCGCTGCCGCGAGCGCGCCTTCCAGCAGTTCCTCGGCGTCGACGGCGAGCAGGCCGCCGCGATCCGGGTGAAGGAGCTGTGCGAGGTGAGCTCGCGCAGGGAGCTGGATCAGGACGAGGCGGCGCGCGGCCGGTGGAACGAACGAATCCGCCAGCGATACCAGCAGTACCTGCAAGACCCAAGAAATCAAACCACCCTGGAGAAATAGAGAATGAACGCCACCACGAAACAAGCTGCTGAAGCAATCACGAAAGCCACCCTCAAGCGCAACGAGAATGGCTACGGCGCCCTGCCCGGTTTCGAAGACTTCCACGTACCGACAGAAGGTCTTAAGCCCGGTGCCGTGGTGAATGGCAACGAGATCGCAATCGTCGAGCTCTGCGACGACAAGAACGCAAAGGAAGTCGCCGCTTTTTGGCTCGGCGGTGGCGCCGACATCAGCCCTTGGGTGCCAGCTGCGCCTGAAGGCGATGGTTGGACGCTCGCCGCCGTGGCCGAAAGCGACCAAGGCCCGATCGCGGTCTTCGCCCGCCCCGGCGTGCACGGTGTCCTCGACGGCAAGGCGTTCGCGCAAGAGTTCCTGCTCGGCGCCATGATCAAGGCCGCGACCAAACACCTGAAGACCTTGTCGAAGCCGTGGATCGATATGAAGGAAGGCGAGCAGAAGAGCGTGCTGGCCACCGTGCACCGGGATTGCCGCGAGGCCGTGCGCGACGCGGTCGACATCATCGCCAGCAATGCGCGCCTGACCTTCCAGGCCAACGTCGACCAGGTCGTGTTCAAGGACGGCGTGAAGGCGGTGCTGACGCTGGCCAAGGGCGACTGGGCGCACAGCCTGGCAGACGCCGAGGGCGGCTACGTGACGATCGTCATCGAGGAGCGTTCGAAGCTGCTGTCGGAAGGCGACGCCCTGGACGTCGAGCCGGATCAGAAGTCGCTCCTGGGCGAGGCGGCCTGATCATGAAGCGCGACCTCATGACCATGCAGCTCGACCTGGGCAGCGAGCTCATCATCGACAACTTCGCCGGCGGCGGCGGGACGAGCACGGGTCTTGAAGCCGCGTTCGGCCGCCCGGTCGACATCGCGATCAATCACGACCCGGAAGCGCTGGCCATGCACGCCATCAACCATCCGTACACGAAGCATCTGTGCGAGAGCGTGTGGGACGTCGACCCAATCGAGGTCACCGGCAACCAGCCGGTCGGCCTGGTCTGGCTGTCGCCCGACTGCAAGCACTTCAGCAAGGCCAAAGGCGGCAAGCCAGTCGAGAAGAAGATACGCGGGCTGGCTTGGGTAACGCTGCGCTGGGCGGCGAAGTGCAAGCCGCGCGTGATCATGCTGGAGAACGTTGAGGAATTCAAAACGTGGGGCCCGCTGATCTGCGATGAGCACGGCAACTGGAAGCCTGACCCAGCCAAGAAGGGCAAAACCTTCGACAGCTTCGTGCGCCAGCTGCAGGGCCACGGCTACAAGGTCGAGCACCGCGAGCTGCGCGCCAGCGACCACGCGACACCGACGATCCGCAAGCGCTTCTTCCTCGTGGCGCGGCGCGACGGCTTGCCGATCCAGTGGCCAACGGCGACGCACGGCGCGCCGGACTCGCCAGGCGTCCGCGCCGGCAAGCTGCAGCCGTATCGCACCGCGGCGGAGTGCATCGACTGGTCGTTGCCGTGCCCATCGATCTTCGACCGCAAGAAGCCGCTGGCCGAGGCGACGCTGCGTCGCATCGCCAAGGGCATCATGCGCTACGTGGTCGACGCGGCCGAGCCGTTTATCGTGGGCCAGGGCGGCCCGATCTACGCTGGCAAGCCGGTTACGGCGAACCAGCCGTTCGGCACCTTGACCACTGAGAACCACCGCGCCGTTGTCCTGCCGTCCATCGTACCGGTCACGCACCAGGGCAGCGATCGTAGCGAATCCGTGCTCGAACCGTTCCGCACCATTACCGGCGCGCAGCGTGGCGAGAAGGCGCTGGCCGTGGCCACAATGGTGCAGACCGGCTACGGGGAGCGGGAGGGCCAGGCGCCGCGCGCGCTCGACATCGAAAAGCCGCTCGGCACCGTCGTCGCAGGTTCGGCCAAGGCGGCATTGGTAACTGCTTTCCTGAATGAGCATGCGAACGCGAGCAACCAGCGCGTCATGCCAGCGGACGCACCGCTGCGCACAGTCTGCGCCCAGGTCAAGGGAGGGCACTTCGGCCTGGTCTCGGCCACGCTGGTGGACGCCGCGCACGGGGAGATATCTCCGACCGGAGTCAAACGCTGGGGCACTGGTGCGAAGCCGGTAGACGAACCTCTCGGAACGGTGACCGCCAGCGGCAACAAGGCACTCGGCGTCGCATTCCTCGCGAAGCACTACACCGGCGTCGTCGGCTCCGACCTGGCCGACCCGATCGGCACCGTGACCAGCTGCGACCATCACAGCTTGGTGGCGGCCCACATCTCGCCGTACTACAGCGACAAGCGTCCGACAGATGCGCGCGGCCAGTTGCCAGGTGAGCCGATCAACACGATCACGACCGAGAACCGGCACGCTGTCGTGGCCAGCAGCCTGGTGAAGCTGGGCGGCACCAGCACCGCTGCCGGCTCCGACGAGCCCCTGCACACGATCAGTGCTGGTGGCCAGCATCACGCCGAGGTGCGCGCCTTCCTGCTGGCCTATTACGGTACCGATCAGGATCAGGCGCCCGGCACGCCGCTTGCAACCGTCACCAGCCGCGATCGTTTCGGCCTAGTCACCATCAGCGGTCAGGACTACGAAATCGTCGACATCGGCCTGCGCATGCTGGCGCCGCACGAGCTGTACCGCGCGCAGGGTTTCCCGGAGCACTACGTCATCGACGAGATTCCCGATCCGGCGCTGCTGTTCCGCGACGGTGCCCAGGTCGCGGCCGACCCACTGTCGCTGCCCCGCGTGCGCCTGACGAAGTCGGCCCAGGTGCGCATGTGCGGCAACAGCGTTTGCCCGCCGCTGTCGGAAGCCTTGATCCGCGCGAACTTCGCACACGAGCGAGAAATCGCACGGGAGGCAGCGTGATCGCCCGCGGCCCTGACCGCCGCTGGCGCGCGCGCTCGCCGGAGCAGCTGCTGCCCGAGCGCCGCGACGGCCTCGACCGGCGCGCCATGCGCAGCCAGCCGGTACCGCCGTCGGCAATACGAATTGGGTATGGAGAGACGCCGCCGCGCGCTGAGCGCCGGCGCTTCCCGGAATCAGGAATGGAATAGATATGCAAACGACAAACGCGAAGGAGAGCAAGATGGGCAGCTTAGCAATACACGTAGAATGGGTGCTGTTGCCTATGTTCTGCGCCCTCACCGGCTACACCGAGAAGGCCGTGCGTAGGAAGATCGAGGACGGAGTGTGGCTGCAAAGCAAGCACTTCCGCAAGGCGCCAGACGGCCGGATCACGATGAACGTTCAGGAGTATTACAAGTGGGTCGAACAGGCGGCGTAGAACTGCGGGAGCGGAGCATTCGCATCCGCTTCGAGTACCGGGGCAAGCAGCGGAAGGAGACGCTGTACATCGGCGACGAGCCGATGGCCCCGACGCCGGCAAACGCCAAGTACGCGAAGCGCCTGGTCGCGGAGATCCGGCAGAAGATCGACAACGGCACGTTCGAATATGCGGAGTACTTCCCGAAATCGCCGCACGCGGACGAGCCGGAGGAAGGCGTGCCGATGTTGCACCAGGTGATGGACAAATGGATCGAGGTCTTCGATGGGAAGGCATCGACTCGGGGCCAGTACAGCAAGCGGCTGGAAAGTTTCTGGAAGAAAGCACTGAAGGATCGCCCGATCGGCGAGGTCAGCTATTCCGACATCCTCACGGCGCTGAACGGCGGCACATGGAAGAGCGGAAAGAGCCGCAACAACGAGCTGTCCCTGATCAACGGCGTGTTCGAGTTCGCGCGCCTGGACAAGCTGATCAAGGACAACCCATGCGCGGAGGTGAAGCGCGCCGGGTACCAGAAGCCGGCCCCCGATCCATTCGACCTTGGCGAGGTGAACGCGATCCTCGGCCATCTGCGTGAGCACCGATCCGAGCAGATCCTGAATTTCGTGCAGCTGATGTTCTTCACCGGACTGCGCACGTCCGAGGGGATCGCGCTGCGCTGGGCGGACATCGACTTCCGGAAGAAGGAAGTGCTGATCGACGGCGCCAACGTGTATGACGAGGAAGCCGACACGACGAAGACCTACGAGTCGCGCGTGGTGAAGTTGAACGGGATGGCGGTCGAAGCGCTGCAGCGGCAGAAGGCGCACACCTACCTGGCCGGCGCCCACGTCTTCCACGACCCGAAGACCGGCGAGCCCTGGACGTACGTTAAAATCACGGACGTTCGGTCGTTCTGGCAGGCTACGCTGAAGAAGCTGGGCATCAGATACCGGCGGCCATACAGCATGCGCCACACGTACGCGACGATGGGCCTGATGAGCGGCGTGAAGCCGGGCTTCATGGCCGGCCAGCTGGGGCACAGCCTGCGGATGTTCTTCACGGTGTACGCCAAATGGATCACCGGCGCCGACGACGATCGGGAGATGGACAAGTTGGAGCGCGCGATATCGGCGTCCGGGGAATTTCCCGGGGAAACCGAGGGGAAATCGAGGGCATTGTAGGGGTTGCTCTCCTATGAGGCACTCCCCTCCCCTCCCCCTGTTTACCCTACGTTAGAGGTTCATAGCCTACCGGGGGTTCGAATCCCCCTCTCTCCGCCAGAATACAAATGAAAAAAGCCACCCGGGGGGTGGCTTTTTTCATTTGTGGCGGAGAGAGGGGGATTCGAAGGGCTGGGCACCAGCCCTCTTCGAATCTACTGACTGCCGTCGCCCAAGGGGCGACGGCCCCGCGCGCCGAGGGCGCCCCCCCTCCCTCCATATTCTGGTTATATTGCCAAGACAATCTCGACAGCGCTAATAACAACACCAGGAGAACCGCAATGGAAGCAACCCACATGCTGCAAATCGCGACTTACCTCTTCACCCTCACCGCCCTCGGCGGCATCGTCATGGCCTGGATCCGCTTCAGCGCGGCCAAAAATCCTCCCTCCTGGCTCGCCATGGCCCACGGCTTTCTCGCCGCCGCCGGCGTCACCCTGCTCGCCTACGCGGTGCTGGTACTGAAGGCCCCCGGCATGGCCTTTCTGTCGCTGCTGCTGTTCCTGGGCGGCTCCATCGGCGGCATCGTCCTGAATTTGTATTACCACCTAAAAAACGTTCCGCTACCGAAGAGCATCGTGGTGGCGCACGCGGTCATCTCGGTCATCGCCTTCGTCCTCCTGGCCATGGCGGCGTTCATGATCGATGCCCCGATGCCTGGTACTCTCTAAACAATCGTTGAACTCCACCGCCGGTCATGGCAAACTGACATTCTCGAATCTCGATCCAACATCCTGGAGCCCACCATGAACGCCATGACCAGCGGCAACGAATCAGCACAACATTTCGGCAGCAAACAATTCCTGCGTGTGCTCATGGTCACCGCAGCCATCCTGCTGATCCCCCTGGTCGCCATGCAATTCACCCGCGAAGTCAACTGGACATCCAGCGATTTCGTGATCGGTGCCATCGTGATTGGCAGCTTCGGCCTGCTGTTCGAATTCGCCCGCACCAAGCTGCGCACGACCAAATCGCGCCTGATCACCTGCGCCGTGATCGTGCTGGGCTTCATGTTCGTCTGGGCCGAACTGGCCGTGGGGCTTGTCGGCAGCCCGTTTGCTGGGTCGTAAGTTCGCGACGCAATAGCAGGCAGTCGATAGAAATGCCAGCCGATCGATCGGCTGGCATTTTTTTATGGGCAGGGGTATGCGTAGGCGCGGTGCGGATGGTGAACCGCGTGGACACGGGTGTCCACCCTACGGTGCGCGTCGATGTACGGCATTGGCGGGAGCAAGCATTGCTCAGGTACCGAATCCGCGGGCATGCCCGCCCTACGTTTCACGACTGCCAACCTGCTACAGGTCGTACTTCAGCTCCGCCAGGAAGGTTCGCTGCGGATAGGGATGGAAATTCCAGTACCGATCATTGTTCAGGTTATCGATTCCCAGCGCGACGCTCCATTGGGCGTTGAGCCGATACGTGGCCCGCAGATCGGCGGTGAAATACTTGCTCGCGCCCTGGTAGGCAAAGCCGTTCGGATCGGTGTTGTCCAGCGTCGAGAACTGGTCGCCGCTGTAGCGCGCGGCCAGCGTCAGGGCGAGGCGGTCGTTGAAGCGGTAGGAAGCCACCCCGGTCGCGCGCCACTCGGGGATGCGCGGCTGGCGCTTGCCGACGCTGGCGGGGAAGTTTGCGTTGCGTTCGATAGTCGAGTCCGTCCAGGTCAGGCTGGCGTTCAGATCGAGGCCCGTCCACTTCACGTCGGTCGCACCGTAGGCCAGCTCGAAACCCTTGGTGTCGATCCGGCCTACGTTCTGGACATTGGTGACATTGGGCGTGACCAGCACATTGGTCTGCGAATACAACGCGTCGCGGGTGCGTTCGCCGAAGGCGGTCAGGCGCAAGGAGCCGGCTTCTAACTTGCGCTCGGCCGTCAGCTCGCCTGTCCAGGAGCGTTCCGGCGCCAGGCCAGGGTCATTGTTGATGAGGACGCCGGCGCCGTTGACGCCGCCCTGGTACAGCTCGGACACGGTCGGCATGCGCACGGCGCGTCCGAGCGAGGCTTTCACTGTCCAGTCCGGCACGACCTGCCAGGCCAGCGCGGCCTTGGGCGAGGCGTAATGTTCGCTGCGCTCGCCGTGGGCCACGGTCGTGCTCGCATTCGAGGTGCGACCCGCGCGCGCTTCCCACTGTTCCAGGCGCAGGCCGAGCACAGCTTTCCAGTTCGGTGCGAAGCGCCAGCTGTCTTGCGCATAGATCGCCTGGGTGCGGGTGCGGCCGCCGAAAGCAGCATTGCGCGCGCCAGGTGCGCCGTCGATCCAGTCCGACGTCGCGCGTTCGATGCTCGACAACTCGTACGCTTCGCGCTGGTAGCCGAACTCGACGATGTGCGCGCCGCCCTGCCCGTCCGGGCGCCATACGCCCTTGGCGGCGAAGGTGTTCCAGCCGGTGCCGCTGCCGTCGACGATGCGCCCGGCGCCGCCGTTCAGTGCGCCCGGCAGCGCCACGGTCGCGGCGCGCAGGGTGTCGTCGGCGTAATCGTAGAGGCTGGCAGCCAGCTCCCAGTCGAACACGCCCTTGGTATGGCTTTTCACCGAGAGGCCGTGCATCACATGGCGCAGGTCTTCGTTCGAGACGTTGAAGTCGGTCTGGACGAGCGTGTAGCTGCGGCCGCCGATGGTAACCGGGCCGCTGTAGACGGGCTGGCCGGCGCCGTTGCGCAGGTAGCTGTCGGGCCGCCCTTCGGATTCGTTCTGCCAGATGCCGAGCACATAGGTGGCGCGCACGCTGGGCGAGAGGTCGTAGGCGAGCTTGGCCTTCAGGTGATCCTGCACGGTCTGGTAGCGGGTGGCGGTGCCGAGGATCAGCCAGTCGCGATAGCTGCGATCCTGGCCGGGTACGGCGCCGCTGACGCTGTCGGCCAGCGTGGTGGCTGTACCGGCGCCAGGCAGGCGGGTGACGAAGGTTTGCGGCTGGCCTTCGCTGTCGTTGCGGCTGAGGTCGATGAACCATGACCAGGCGCCTTGCCGGTTGCCCAGCGAAACGCTGCCCTGGCGGCCGCTGAAATCGTCGCGTGTGTTGTAGAGCCGGAAGGGCTGGTGCGAGAGCGAGAACTTGGCATGCGCCTCGAAGCGGCGCGGCATGCGCGTCACGTAATCGACGACAGCGCCGACCGAGTTGCCCCCGTAGGCCGCCGAGAACGGGCCGTAGAGCACGTCGACGCGCTCGATCTCGCTCGGCGTGACCATGCCCCAACGCGGCGCGAAGGTGGCGCCGTTGCCGAGGTAGTTCGACAGCAGGATGCCGTCGGCATACACGGCCGAGCGCGCGCTGTTGCCGGTGCCCGAGGCGCGCGTGGACAGCACAGCGTGGTTGTAGTCGCCGATATAGCGCTTGCGTACCAGCAGGCTCGGCAGGTACTTGAGGGCGTCTTCGGCGTCGAAGGCGTTGACGGTGCGCGCGATTTCCTCGGCGGTGACGTCTTCGATCGTGGTCGGGATCTGCGTCGGCAGCGAGGTCGGTCGGTTGCCGGTGACGAGTACGGTACCCATCTGCTTGACGGGCGCGGCGCTCGGCGACGCGTCCTGGGTTTCCTGCGCTTCCTGAGCATGGACGCCGGTGTTGAAGGCGGCTGCGACGGACAGCGCCAGGACGAATTTGACTGGTTTCATTGTTTTTCCTGTTCACTACGATCACGCTTGCAAGCGCGCGTCACCGTCAGACAGGGCGACGGGCTGCGCGTTTGCCAGGACGTGCGGATGCACCATACCGGAAGGCATGGTCACGACATCAGCGGGGAATCAAGAAAGCCGTGGCGGGGCGCGCGACTGTGGCGTCGACCACTGAAACAGTGGCGCCGGCGCGGCATAGAACAGGAAAGGACGGACAAAGCCGCCGACCGCAAGGATCGCGGCAGCATTGTGTGGCAGGAGCCCCGGCGCATGGTGCTGATCGGCGCAGTAGGGACAATGTTTGGAGGGATCGACGCCGAGATCCGGCAAGCCCGCGGACTTCAGCTCCGGCGTATGGCCGCCGGCGCTACAGATCGGAAACTCGACGGCCTGCGGCGCCGCGCGCACGAAGGCATGCGACAGCGTCGGCGCGAGCGCGCCGAACAGGAGCGCAAAGAGCGCGATCCAGGCGGCCAGCGTATGTCGAAAAATCCGTGTCATGGTCAAATTATAAGGAAGGACTGCCCGCGCACGGTACGCGGACAGTCCTCGATCCCAGGATCAGGCCGATTCCTTGAGTTGCTCCAGGATCGCCGGATTTTCCAGCGTCGACACGTCCTGGGTGATGGTCTCGCCCTTGGCCAGTACGCGCAGCAGGCGGCGCATGATCTTGCCGGAACGGGTTTTCGGCAGGTTGTCGCCGAAGCGGATTTCCTTCGGCTTGGCGATCGGGCCGATTTCCTTGCCGACCCAGTTGCGCAGTTCGGCGGCCAGCTTCTTCGCCTCCTCGCCGGTCGGACGCGCGCCCTTCAGCACCACGAAGGCGCAGATCGCTTCGCCGGTGGTGTCGTCCGGCTTGCCGACCACGGCGGCCTCGGCCACGTTCGGGTTGGCGACCAGCGCCGACTCGATCTCCATCGTGCCCATGCGGTGGCCCGAGACGTTGAGCACGTCGTCGATGCGGCCGGTGATGGTGAAATAGCCCGTGTCCTTGTTGCGGATGGCGCCGTCGCCGGCCAGGTAGTACTTGCCGCCCAACTCTTCAGGGAAATAGCTCGTTTTAAAACGCTCCGGATTGTTCCAGATGGTGCGGATCATCGACGGCCACGGACGCTTCACCACCAGGATGCCGCCCTGCCCGTTCGGCACGTCGGCGCCGGCCTCGTCGACGATGGCCGTCATGATGCCCGGCAGCGGCAGCGTGCACGAACCCGGCACCATCGGCGTGGCGCCCGGCAGCGGCGTGATCATGTGGCCGCCCGTTTCCGTCTGCCAGAAGGTGTCGACGATCGGGCAGCGCTCTCCGCCGACGTTCTTGTAGTACCACATCCAGGCTTCCGGATTGATCGGCTCGCCCACCGAACCCAGCAGGCGCAGCGAGGACAGGTCGTATTTCGACGGATGGACGTCCGGGTTCACGTCGGAGGCCTTGATCAGCGAGCGGATCGCGGTGGGCGCCGTGTAGAAGATCGACACCTTGTGCTTGGCGATGGTGTCCCAGAAGCGCCCGGCGTTCGGGAAGGTCGGCACGCCTTCGAACACGAGCTCGGTGGCGCCGACGGCCAGCGGGCCGTAGGCGATGTAGCTGTGGCCGGTGACCCAGCCGATGTCGGCGGTGCACCAGAACACGTCGCTTGGTTTGATGTCGAAAGTCCATTTCATCGTCAGCGCCGCCCACAGCAGGAAGCCGCCGGTCGAATGCTGGACGCCCTTCGGCGTGCCGGTCGAGCCCGAGGTGTAGAGGATGAACAGCGGGTGTTCGGCATCGACCCATTCCGGCTCGCACTCGGCGCTCTGGTTGTCGACCAGCTCGTGCAGCCAGAGATCGCGCCCTTCGCTCCAGGCAATGTTGCCGCCGGTGCGCTTATAGACGATCACATCCTTGATGGTATCGCAGCCGCCGAGCGCCAGCGCTTCGTCGACGATGGATTTCAGGGGCAGCGACTTGCCGCCGCGCTGTTGTTCGTCAGCGGTGATGACGGCCACGGCGCCGGCATCGATGATGCGTTCCTGCAGCGACTTGGCGGAAAAGCCGCCGAACACGACCGAGTGGGTGGCGCCGATGCGGGCGCAGGCCTGCATTGCGGCCACGCCTTCGATCGACATCGACATGTAGATGATGACGCGGTCGCCCTTCTTGATCCCACGGCTTTTCAAACCGTTGGCGAACTTGCAGACGCGCTCGTGCAATTCGCGATAAGTGGCGCGCGTGACGCTGCCGTCGTCGGCTTCGAAGACGATCGCGGTCTTCTCGGCGTTGCCGTTCTGCAGATGGCGGTCGAGGCAGTTGTACGAGGCGTTCAGCTGGCCGTCGGCGAACCATTTATAGAAGGGCGCATTCGATTCGTCGAGGGTGCTGGTGAAGGGCTTGTGCCAGTCGAGGTGCTCGTTTGCCAGGCGGGCCCAGAAGCCTTCGTAGTCGCCCGCCGCTTCGGCGCACAGCTTGTCGTAGGCTTCCATGCCGGCGATCGCGGCCTTGGCAGTGAACTCCGCTGGCGGATGAAACACGCGGTGTTCCTGCAAGCCATGGTTTTCCTGATTGGTCTCGTTCTCGGCCATGCTAGTCTCCTGTCGTAATAGTTTTGCCATACCTTAGGCGCCCGCGCTTACTGATCCCTTACAGCCTTGCACGTTGCCGCCTTCCCTGTTCCAGTGCGATTTTACCAACCCGCGAACAAACCGAGGCGGGCATCTGCAAGCGCGCGCCAGCCGTGTAAAATGATGGGCTGATTTTTGTCGGAACTCTGGAGTCGTACCTGATGGCGCAAAACCAACCCGCACGCGAGCCGCACAAGCTTACCCCTCTGAACCGCCTGATTTTCTCGAGCCGCTGGCTGCAGTTGCCGCTCTATCTCGGCCTGATCCTGGCGCAATGCGTTTATGTGTTCCATTTCTGGGTCGAACTGAAAGACCTGATCGGCGCGGCGATGGGCAATGTCGCCTCGCTCGAGCACATCCTCGATGCCGTGACCGTGGAAGGCGCCGCGCGTCCGACGAAACTGACCGAAGTGACGATCATGCTGGTCGTGCTGGGGCTGATCGACGTCGTCATGATCTCGAACCTGCTGATCATGGTCATCGTCGGCGGCTACGAAACCTTTGTCTCGCGCATGAACCTCGAAGGCCACCCCGACCAGCCCGAATGGCTGTCGCACGTGAACGCCTCGGTGCTGAAAACCAAGCTGGCGATGGCGATCATCGGCATCTCGTCGATCCACCTGCTGAAAACCTTTATCAATGCGGCCAACTACGCGCCGGAAACGATGATGTGGCAAACCATCATCCATTTCGCCTTCCTGCTGTCGGCCATGGCGATTGCCTATACCGACCGCATCGTCATGACGACGCACCTGTCGAAGAACCACTAATCCATCTATCCGAGAACTACCATGACCGTCATTAAACAGGACGACCTGATCGAATCCGTCGCCGCCGCGCTGCAGTACATCAGCTATTACCACCCGGCCGACTACATCCAGCACCTGGCGCGCGCCTACGAGGCCGAGCAGAGCCCGGCCGCGAAGGACGCGATCGCCCAGATCCTGACCAACTCGCGCATGTGCGCCGAAGGCAAGCGCCCGATCTGCCAGGACACCGGCATCGTCAACGTGTTCCTGAAAATCGGCATGGGCGTACGCTTCGAAGGCTTCAGCGGCACCGTCACCGACGCCGTCAACGAAGGCGTGCGCCGCGCCTACAACTTCGCCGACAACAAGCTGCGCGCCTCGATCGTCGCCGACCCGCACTTCGAGCGCAAGAACACCAAGGACAACACCCCGGCCGTCGTGCACATGGAACTGGTCGAGGGCGACACGGTCGACGTGAAGGTCGCGGCCAAGGGCGGCGGTTCGGAAAACAAGACCAAGTTCGTGATGCTCAACCCGTCCGACTCGCTGGTCGACTGGGTGCTGAAGACCGTGCCGCTGATGGGCGCCGGCTGGTGCCCGCCGGGCATGCTCGGCATCGGCATCGGCGGCTCGGCCGAAAAGGCGATGCTGATGGCGAAAGAGTCGCTGATGGAAGACATCGACATGTACGAGCTCAAACAGCGCGGCCCGCAGAACAAGACCGAGGAACTCCGTATCGAACTGTGCGACAGGATCAACGCGCTCGGCATCGGCGCCCAGGGCCTGGGCGGCCTGACGACCGTGCTCGACGTGAAGATCAGCATGTACCCGACCCACGCCGCATCGAAGCCGGTCGCCATGATCCCGAACTGCGCCGCGACCCGCCACGCGCACTTCGTGCTCGACGGCTCGGGCCCTTCGTACATCGAACCGCCTTCGCTCTCGACCTGGCCTGACGTGCAGTGGACGCCGGACACCGAGAAGAGCAAGCGCGTCGACCTGAACACGCTGACGAAAGAGGAAGTCGCTTCCTGGACGCCGGGCCAGACCCTGCTCCTGAACGGCAAGATGCTGACCGGCCGCGATGCCGCCCACAAGCGCATCCAGGACATGCTGGCCAAGGGCGAGCAGCTGCCGGTGGACTTCACCAACCGCGTGATCTATTACGTCGGCCCGGTCGATCCGGTGCGCGAGGAAGTGGTTGGCCCGGCAGGCCCGACAACCGCCACCCGCATGGACAAGTTCACCGACATGATGCTCGAAAAAACCGGCCTGATCTCGATGATCGGCAAGGCCGAGCGCGGCCCGATCGCGATCGAATCGATCCAGAAGCACAAGTCGGCCTACCTGATGGCGGTCGGCGGCTCGGCCTACCTGGTCTCGAAGGCGATCAAGTCGGCCAAGGTCGTCGGCTTCGAAGACCTGGGCATGGAAGCGATCTACGAGTTCGAGGTGCAGGACATGCCGGTGACGGTTGCCGTCGATTCGAGCGGCACCTCGGTGCACAACACCGGCCCGAAGGAATGGGCGGCGAAGATCGAATCGCTGAAGGGCATTCCGGTCAACGCGATCTAAACACGTGCGTGGACGGCTTACCGTCCACGTTCGCAACCACGCATATGCTCCCTACCCTCCCCGACGCCCCCATCGGCATCTTCGATTCCGGCGTCGGCGGTCTTTCCGTGTTGCGCCATATCCGCGCGCAGCTCCCGCACGAACACCTCATTTACTTCGCCGATTCCGGCTTCGCCCCCTACGGCGACAAGCCCGAACACGTCGTCACCGAACGCGTCCTGGCCATCGGCGCCTTTCTCGTCGAACGCGGCGCGAAAGCCATCGTCGTCGCATGCAACACGGCCACCGTCGCCGCGATCGCCGCCCTGCGCGCGCGTTACCCTGGCATGCCCATCGTCGGTGTCGAACCGGGCCTGAAGCCGGCCGCAAGCGCCAGCCGCAACGGCGTGGTCGGCGTGCTGGCCACCGAACGCACCCTGGCCGGCGCCAAGTTCCTGCTGCTGCGCGACCAGATCGCCGCCGCCACTGGCGCGCGCTTCCTGCTCCAGCCCTGCCACGGCCTGGCCGACCAGATCGAATTCGGCACGCTCGACTCGAACGAGACCGACGCCCTGCTGCGCCGCTTCATCCTGCCCCTGCTGGACGAAGGCGCCGACACCCTGGTGCTCGGCTGCACCCACTATCCGCTGGTGCAGGCCTCGATCGAACGCGTGATCGCCGCCGCGACCGACCGTCCTGTCACGCTGATCGATACCGGCGAGGCCGTGGCCCGCCAGTTGGCGCGGCTGCTGGCAGCTGGCGGCATCGTGCGCAGTACCACCGATGTTCCGGCCCGGCTCGACGGTTATACGAGCGCCAGCAGCACGGCCTTATCAAGCGCCTTCACGGGCCTGCTCGGCATCGATCCGCCCGTCCACGAGGTGGCTGCGGACGGCGCCGGCGGCATGTTGATCGGGCAGAACAATTAGATTTGCCAGTTTGCTTCGAAGTTTGTATAATCTCGTTCTGTCTCGGCAGTGCTGAGATAGAAAAGCAAGGTAGTCAAGTAAGTCAGTGGTGGCTGTAGCTCAGTTGGTAGAGTCCAGGATTGTGATTCCTGTTGTCGTGGGTTCGAGTCCCATCAGCCACCCCAAGAATTCGTTGTACAGAAAGGGTTACATGCCTCGGCGTGTAACCCTTTTTTGTTTTCCGAACTGAGACTAATAGTTTCAGAAACTGCATTGCCCCATGAGCCGGTGTGCTACAGTTTTATTTTAAACTTGCTCCCAGCAAATATGAGTTTCCCAGCCAATGCGGAAATCGTGGCCCGCGATGCGATGACTGCGATCGACTCTTCGCTCGTCGGAAAATTTGTTACCCTCATTCGCTATCTGGTCAGTTCGCCCCACTCCGCAGCACTGATACGCGGCAGGTATGCACCTGAAGTCGGCTCGAAACTTCATATCGAACGCCTCGCCAGGATCTTCGTCGTCGCTAGGGAACCGCGGGCACCAGCAGCGCCTGCCACCGTTCCCGACGAAATGGTTTCGTTAATTCTGCAAGAGTATTTCGGTATTCCAGCCGCGAACCTGGCCAGGGCAAAAGAAGAACATGCGCTTTCCATGGGCGCGGAAAACATGGTGGGGGATTTGCTGGAACGGTATATCGCTTCCGTTGCGGAACCGCTCGGCTGGATCTGGTGTTCCGGCTCCATCGTAAAAGCGGTCGACTTCATCAAGCCGCCGGCGCTACCGGGCGGCCCCTGGACTGTTTTGCAGATCAAGAATCGCGATAATTCCGAGAACTCGTCGAGCAGTGCGATTCGCATCGGCACGTTGATCGAGAAGTGGCACAGGACATTCTCCAAGAAAGCCGGATCGAACTGGAACGCTTTTCCGGACGCCGAATTGCGCCCACACCTGTGCGAAGAAGGATTCAGAACCTTCGTCAAGAATTACCTGCGCGCTTTGAAAACATAAAGGAAGAACATGAGCGATCGAAATCCGAACGTGCCTCACGATACCGAAGACCGCGGCTGGTGGTACCTCCATGGCGCGGCAATGGAAAAGGAGTTCGTCAAGCTCTGCCGGACAAAGTTCGGACTCGATGCCGAGATCAACCCGGCGAAAGATGAAGATCCGTGCGCACCGGATCTAATGGTGAATGGCGGCCTTGCCGACTTGAAGTCGCAGCGAACGCCCTTCTACACGGCGCGCCGCTTTGGTATCGACCCGCGCTACGCCGTGACCTTCAACCGCAAGGATTACGAGCGATACAAAGCGTACTACTCAGACATCTCGATCTATTTCTGGCTCGACTGGACGGAGACAAGCTCGCGCTGGGGTACGGTTGACTATTACGGCGGTATCTTCCATCTGCCGTTCAGCGATGTTGCTGCGCTGATCGAAGCAGGCGCCCCCGAGCATTCTTACCAACATCGTGTGGGCCCTGGCGACCCGAACGCGAAGTCGTCCTTCATCCTCGACATCAGAAAGTTCACGGCACTCTTCGCCACCGAGCGTCGCGAAGGCTAGTTCCTCTTACTGCAGCTCGGCATCCGCCACAAACAAGGCCATCTGCGAGTTGTCTTTCGCCGATGGCTTTGCTACAGCTTTCGCCTTCACCTTCGGCTGCTTCTGGTCGAGCCCCATCGCGATGCGCGTATTGCGCTCCCACGACACCTCGTCCGTGTCCTTGTAGCGGCTGAACGGGAAACCGGCGGGCGGACGCACGTCCTTCCCTGCCATGTGCGCCAGGATCAGCCGCCCCACCGCTTCGCCCAGGCCGACGGGCACCGCGTTACCGATCTGTTTGTACTGGTCGCTGATCGCGCCGCACAGGATGAAATCGTCGGGGAATTGCTGGATGCGCTTGTATTCCTGTACCGAGAGCGGGCGATCCTCTTCCGGGTGGCAGATGTCGGTGGCCGGCATGGTCGGCGAGGTGACCAGGGTGCAGGAGGGCTTGTCCCAGTCGAGCCGGCGCAGGAAGCCGGTCTTGCCGCCGCCGGAATCGAGCGAATTGCCGAGCGCAGCGCGGTGCAGTTCGACCGGCAGGTGCTTCCAGTATTGGCCGGGGCCGAGCATGCGGTAGAAACGCAGCCGGGCTTCGGGGAAGACTTCATGGTCGCCGGCTTTCGGATCGAGTCCCTCGAACGCTTCGCGCAGGGTTTTCCATTTCGGCAGGCCGAAGGCGCCGTCCTGGGAATGGGTCGGCATCAGGTGCGGCAGTTTTTCGCCATCGCGCGAGCAGACCAGGATGACGCGCTCGCGCGATTGCGGCACGCCGAAATTGGCGGCGTTGTACAGGTTGAAGGAAACGCCGTAACCGCCCGCGCGCAGCATTTGCAGCACGTGGTACAGCGCCCCGCCCGAACGTTCTTCCGGATCGGGCTGCCAGCCTGGGCCGCGCTCGGCATGGGGCGTGTGCACCATCGGCGCGGACAATAAGCCGCGCACGTTTTCGATCACCGCGAATTTCGGGCGCAGGGCCAGGATGATCTCGATATAGCGCAGAAACGCATTGCCGCGCGCATCCTCGAACCCGCGCCGCGCACCGGCGGTGGAGAAGGCCTGGCATGGCGGGCCGCCGACGATGATGTCGATCTCGTCGGTGTCCGAGAGGCCGGCGGCGGTGCGGATCTCGGCGGGCGAATACTTCCAGATATCGCCCAGCAGGCCGATATCCGGGCGGTTGGCGGTGATCGTGCGGCGGCAGATCTTGTCGATCTCGCAGGCCAGCAGTACGTGGATGCCGGCCTTTTCCAGGCCTTGATCGAGCCCCATGGCGCCGGAAAAGAAGGACAGCGCCTTCAGTTGCGGCAAGGGGCCGGGCATGCGCGGATGGTCGTGCGCCGCGGGCGCCGCGCCGGACAATTGAAACGTCGCCACCGCGGCGGGCGTCGTGATCCATTGCTTGCCGATCTGCTTGCCTTCGATAGCGCCGGAGCGCAGCAAGGTTCTGACACGCTGCTCGGACAGCTTGAGTAGGTCGGCAGCTTGCGCAGCCGTCATTGCATCCTGCATGGGGTATTGCTTTCGTTTCGCTATCGAAACCGAAATGATACCCGATGCTTGCCACGATATCCATGCTGGGTTAGCCCGGCATGGAGGCGCTGAACGAACAAAAAAGGCCACCCGCGGGTGGCCTTGATGACTGAGGGCCGGAGCCCTCCCCGATCAGTAACGATTCGGGTTGTTCGGACGCGCATCGGCGCGGTTCGGGATGCCGTCGTTGTCGCGGTCGCGGTCATGGCGGTTCGAGACACCGTCGCCGTCGCGGTCGCCGCGCTGCCAGCCGCCGCGGTTCAGCACCCAGCCGTCGCCGTCGCGGCGCCATTCAGGGCGGGCATAGACGTAGCCGACACGAACGCGCTCGTAATGGCCCTTGACCCAGGTGTAGCGGCGGCCATTCCAGTTCCAATAGCCAGGCACCCATTCATAGCCGCGGCGTGCCGCCGGAACCGCTTCGCGACGCAGCGGCGGTGGCGCCTTCTGCACGACGATGACTTCGGTGCGGGTGTGCTGCGCCTGCGCCACCGGGGTGAAGGCAGCGGTACTGATCACGGCGGCTGCAACTGCTAAGAGAATTCGTTTCATGGTAGTGCTCCTTTCGGTTCGGTGTGAGATCACTATAGCCAAACGTTCCAGCGCACAGTAGCACTGATGCAAGTGCTTACAATCGATACATTTGGCAGGAATCCATTAACAGACTGGAAACCTTATGCTACCTCGTCGGCCATTTGGAACGCGCACGGACGAGTCCGGCTACCAATGCGGCACTCGTAAAACGAAACAGCCGGCGCGAGGCCGGCTGTTCTTCATGCAAGGTGCATCAGCAAATTAGTCGAGCTTCCATGCGTAGTCGACCTTGGCCCAGGTCTGGGCTGGTGCGCCGTCCTTCATGCCCGGCTTGAATTTGCACGATGCCAGGCCCTTTTGGGCTGCCTTGTCCAGGCCCTTGAAGCCGCTCGACTTTTCCAGCTTCGAATCGGCGACGCTGCCGTCGGCATTGACGAGGAACGACATCGAGGTGGTGCCCTGCTCTTCGTTCATCAGCGAGGCTTTCGGGTATTCGACCTTGCACTTCGATGGGTCGAACGAAGCTGGGGTTTCAGCGGCGAAAGCCGAGCCGGCGAAGGCGATAGCGATGGTGGCGATGATGGTGTTTTTCATGATGGTCGTTCCTTGGTAGTTGTTGTTTATCTGCCGCTGACTGCTTGCGGTCTTTCAGTGTGTCCGGCGAAATCGCCGTGAATGTAAAACTTAAAAACGTAATGCGAAATCAGAACTCTTCCCAGTCGTCGCCTGCTGCAACCGGCGTTTTCTTCGGCTTCGGCTGGGCCGCTGCCGGTGCGCTCTTCTTCAGCGCCGGGCGTGCCGGGCGTGGTGCCGGGGTGCGCACTGCCGGCAGCTTGGCGACTGCAGGTACTGCTGCAGGCAAGGCGGCGACCTGTTCGATGCTGTGCTCCTCGCCATCGACCAGCTTGAAGATGCTGACCACGCGGCTCAGTTCACCGGCCTGATCCTGCAGGCTCTGGGCGGCGGCGGCTGCCTCTTCGACCAGGGCTGCGTTCTGCTGGGTCATGCTGTCCATCTCGATGATCGACATGTTCACCTGCTCGATGCCGGCGCTCTGTTCGGTGCTGGCATTGGCGATCTCGCCCATGATGTCGGTGACGCGTTTGACGCTGGCAACCACTTCGTCCATCGTCACGCCGGCCTGGCCGACCAGCTTGCTGCCGCGCTCGACCTTCTCGACGGAGTCGCCGATCAGGGTCTTGATTTCTTTCGCGGCCGCTGCCGAACGCTGGGCCAGGTTACGCACTTCGGACGCGACGACCGCGAAACCGCGGCCCTGCTCGCCGGCACGTGCCGCTTCCACCGCGGCGTTCAGCGCCAGGATGTTGGTCTGGAAGGCGATGCCGTCGATGACGCCGATGATGTCGGCGATCTTGTTGGCCGAGCTGTTGATCTCGCCCATGGTGCCAACCACCTGCGACACCACGTCGCCGCCCTTGCGGGCCACATCCGAGGCGCTGGCCGCGAGCTGGTTCGCTTCACGGGCATGTTCGGCGTTCTGCTTGACGGTGGTGGTCAGGGTTTCCATGGCCGACGCGGTCTTTTCCAGCGAGCTGGCCTGCAGTTCGGTACGCGAGGACAGATCGATGTTGCCGGCGGCGATTTCACGCGAGGCGGTGCCGATGGTCTCGGTGCCGCGGCGCACCTGGCCGACGATCTTGACCAGGCTGTTGCGCATTTCGTTCATCTCGGCCAGCAGGCTGCCTTTTTCGGCGGTGCGGGTGTCGATGGCAATGGCCAGGTCGCCGTGGGCGATGCTGCCGGCGATCTTGGTGGTGTAGTCCGGCTCGCCGCCGAGCTGCTTGATCAGGCCGCGGGTGATGAACCAGGCAGCCGCCACGCCCATGGCGAGGGCCGCGACCAGCATGAAGAGCATGAAGTTACGGGTGCTGGCGAAGGCCGACTCGGCATCTTTCTGGCTCTGGGCGCTCTGCGCGTCTTCCATGGTGACCAGCTTGTCGAGCGCTTCCGTCCACTTCTTCTGGACTGGACGCACTTCCTTGATCATGACGCGGGTGGCGCTCATGGCGTCGTTGGCGAGATACAGTTCCGAGGCCTTGGCAATGGCTGGCATGGCGGCAGCTTCGTGCGACTTGATCTCGGCCAGCAGGGCTTTTTCGCCAGTGCTGCCTTCGGCAGCGAAGATGCTGCTCAGTTTTTTCTGGGCCTCGTCGTACTTGGCGGTCTGTTCCTTGAACTTCTTGAGTTCAGGTTCCATTTCGGTGGCGTCGGTCATCAAGGTCAGGACGCGCAGCGAAGCGAGACGGTCGTGCACATTGTTGCGCATCTCGATGACGGCGCGGCTCGACACGTTGTTCACGCTGACCACATAGTCGAGGCGATCCTGGATCTGCGACATGCGCACGATGCCGACGATGGTGACGACCACGAGCAGCACCAGCACCAGGGCAAAGCCCAGTCCCAAGCGCATCCCGACTTTCATCTTCGATAAATTCATTTCGCTTCCTAATGGTTGATCAGACGTACTAAGCAAATGTACTAGGCAGATGTAATGCACAGCTGTATTGCGCGGATTCGCTGCACAAAGTGCTTCGGTATTGCGTTGGGTTAAAACCCCGTGTCGAAATTATGGATTGGAGCTTGCTGTAGAGCAAGCACTGGCATGATTTGTCTACACAAATTCTCGTTTCCTTGTAGTAAATTTCCTACACGCAAGAGAATTAGCACGGGTGTTCTTATCTTTGTCATACCGACTTATTACGTAAGGCAACGAAAATAAGTGGTTTTGCAATGACAAAAGCGCAAAGGACGACTTGACCTTGTTGCCAAGCCGTCTTTCGTGTCGTCCGGACTGAAAAACGGCAGCGTGAACAGCTGCCGTCGATGTCCTACAAGCTGCGGATCTGGCCCGCCGCTTCGAGTAGCAGATTCGGATCGGCCGTGGCCAGCTTCTTCGGATCGGACAGCATCTGGCGGAAAGCGCGCGCACCGGGCAGGCCGGCGGTCAGGCCGAGCATGTGGCGGGTGATGCTGTTGAGCTTGAGGCCGAGGGGGCCGTATTGCGCCAGCTGGGCGCTGATGTAGGGCACCATCGCCGCCAGCACCTCGGCGCGCGTCTTCGGCGACGCCGTGTCGCCGTAGAAGCGGGCGTCCCAGTTCGCCATCAGGTAGGGATTGTGATACGCCTCGCGGCCCAGCATGACGCCGTCCAGGTGCTGCAGGTGCAGGGCGATCTCGTCGTCGCTCTTCACGCCGCCATTGATGATGATTTCCAGCTCGGGGAATTCGCGCTTGAGCTGGTAGGCGACCTCGTAGCGCAGCGGCGGGATCTCACGGTTTTCCTTGGGCGACAGGCCCTTCAGGACGGCGTTGCGGGCATGGACGATGAAGGTGCGGCAGCCGGCGTCGGCAATCGTGCCGACGAAATCACGCACGAAGCCGTATTCCTCGTTCTTGTCGATGCCGATGCGGTGCTTGACCGTGACGTCAATCGACACCGCGTCGCGCATGGCTTTCACGCAGTCGGCCACCAGCTGCGGCTCGTTCATCAGGCAGGCGCCGAATGCGCCGCGCTGCACGCGCTCGGACGGACAGCCGCAGTTGAGGTTGATCTCGTCATAGCCCCACTCCTGCCCCAGCTT
This sequence comes from Massilia sp. Leaf139, assembly GCF_001424165.1. Lineage (GTDB taxonomy): Bacteria > Pseudomonadota > Gammaproteobacteria > Burkholderiales > Burkholderiaceae_D > Telluria. Next base: position 19,580 of record NZ_LMOJ01000004.1, on the reverse strand, counting down.
CGCGCTTTTCGCCAGGTCGGCCGGCTCGCTGCCGCCCAGCTGCAGCGCGACCGGATGCTCGATCTCGTCGTAGCGCAGGTGCCGCTCAACGTCGCCGTAGACCAGGGCGCCGGTGGTCACCATCTCGGTGTAGAGCCAGGTGTGGCGGGTGATCTGGCGGTGGAAGACGCGGCAGTGGCGGTCGGTCCAGTCCATCATCGGGGCGACGCTCAGCCGCCTTTTGTTCACGCCGATGCTATTTTCGCTAGTTTTGTTCATGTGCAGCACAAGGTGCACCCAGGGTGCACGCGAGAGATTAAACAGGTACGCCAGGGGACACATGGACTCGCATCCAGTGGCAGACTATCCTGGTGGAGATGGTTTGCTCGAGTACGCGCAGGTGGAATGAATCGGAAAGAAACGTTCACCCGAATCGCGCAGAGCGCATGCGAGCATGGCAGCGTGATGTACGCGCAGACGCGTCGGCGCTTGCACCCGCCAGCCTTCCCGATGGGCGCAAGACGACGGCCTGGCCGAGGGTCAAGCGCGAGAGTGTAACATGGGCGGCCGGACGACGACAGACGCCCGTCCCCGTGAACGATCCGGCCTCAGTCCGCGCCTGGGCCGCCCGCTGCGGCCAAGGACGTACCTGCCTTTATTCCTTGTCGATCTCCCGCCCATCCAGGTAAGCTTCACTCAGGGCGGTATCACGTTCCTTGCGGGTCTCGCCATCGATCGCCCCGCTCTCTTCGCTCGTCGCTTCAGGGGGCGAGAGCATATCGTGCAGCATGGAGCCAAGCTCCTCGGTATCCCAAGGCAGACCGTTGCGTTGCCTGCAATGAATGTAATGTCTGATCTCGCTGTCCTGTTGCGAAGTCAAGGGCAGCCCGCGAAACGCTGCTCTTCGCTGAATCTCTTCCATACGTTTCTCCTGGCCGCCTCGTCGCGGCTTGCGCGTTCATGACAACAATTCACCGAATGTACAGCGTCCTGGCGTTAGACGGCATTCAGGACGAACCATCGACGACGGTCGCCGGTCGGAAGCAATCGATTGACGCCGGTGCCAATGTGGCGCATGGTGGGATTGAGGAGGCGCCATGCCCATACCGACGCAACATCAGAACGAGCGCTCAACGACGCCCACTGCCGCATCCGATGAAGAGAAAGCCGCGATGGGGCGTGCGTTGACGCATGAGGCTGCCGTCGATCTCTATAAACGCCTGGAACAAGAGAACACAGCCTCGAGAGATAAAGCCTCGCCGGATCGGCGAAGTACGCGCAGATAGCGCCATGGCCCTGATCAACGCTCGTTCGTATCACACCCGCGATAGTGCGCTTCTAACCGGCTGTTTCGGTAGTGACTGAGCTAGAATGCCTATGCAAAATATTCAGCTCCGACGATGCACGATAAATTTCCTCATACCGCGATCGAGTGCCTCAACTCCGTTCCCCAACACCGTCTGCCTCGGCCGTCGGCCACGGCCATGGATGAACCGGTGTGCGAACCGTGAACGGCGCTGCCACGCCCCCCGCTCGGCCTTTCCGCATCCTGGGCCTGCAACAGATTGCGATCGGCGGGCCGGACAAGGCGCCGCTGCGCGCCTTGTGGGTCGACCTGTTCGGCTTGCAGCCGGCCGGACACTTTCGTAGCGAACGCGAGAACGTGGACGAGGATATCGTGCTGCTCGGGCGCGGCGCGGCCCAGGTCGAGGTGGATCTGATGCAGCCGGTCGATCCGGCGCGCAGCCCCCGCGTGGACCAGCCGGCACTGAACCATATCGGGCTGTGGGTGGACGACCTGGCGCAGGCCTGCGCCTGGCTCCAGGCGCAGGGCGTGCGCTTTGCGCCGGGCGGCATCCGCAAGGGCGCGGCCGGGCACGAGGTCGCCTTCGTGCACCCGCGTCCCAACGACGCGTTTCCGCTCAGCGGCGCCGGGGTGCTGATCGAACTGGTACAAGCGCCGCCGGAGGTGATCGCGGCGCTGGCCGATTAGCCGACTAGCCGCCGAACAGCTCCGGCAACCTGGCCGCATCCGCAGCCGCATTCGCATCCATTGGCACGGCGGCGCTTTTCATGCGCCGGCGGGCAAGCGCTGCGATGCACCCCAGCACCTCGGCCGCGCACTGCGGAATCGGCGTCCCGGGGCCGAAGATGGTCTCGACGCCGGCCTTGTACAGGAAATCGTGATCCCGGCTCGGCACCACCCCGCCCACGAACACGACGATGTCACCGGCGCCACCGGCGCGCAGCGCCGCCGTCAGGGCCGGCACCAGGGTCTTGTGGCCGCCTGCCAGCGTGGAGACGCCGATCGCGTCCACGCCGTTCTCGATCGCCTGGCGCGCCGCCTCATCGGGCGTCTGGAACAGCGGGCCGAGGTCGACGTCGAAGCCGAGGTCGGCAAACGCGGAGGCCACCACACGCGCGCCGCGATCATGGCCGTCCTGGCCCAGCTTGGCCACCATGAGGCGCGGACGGCGCCCCTGCTCCTCGGCGAAACGCTGGGTGTCGCCGCGCAGGCGCGCCCACTCGGCGTCCTCGCCCAGTCCGCTGCCGTACACGCCGGTCACGCCTTCGTTACTGGCGCGGTGCCGCCCCCATGCCAGCTCCAGGGCATCGGAAATCTCGCCGACGGTGGCGCGCACACGGGTCGCATGCACCGCCAGCGCCAGCAGGTTGGCGCCGCCGTCGCGGGCAGCGGCGGTCAAGGCTCCCAGCGCCGCGTCCACGGCCCCCTGGTCGCGCGCGGCGCGCAGCGCGGCCAGGCGCGCCAGCTGGGCTGCACGCACCGCGCCGTTGTCGATGTCGCGCGCCTCCACCCGCTGCTGCTGCGCGCTGCGGTACTTGTTGACGCCGACGATCACGTCCTTGCCGCTGTCGATGCGGGCCTGCTTGGCCGCGGCCACGGTCTCGATACGGCGCTTGGCCCAGCCATTGCCGACCGCCTCGGTCATGCCGCCCATCGCCTCGACTTCCTCGATCAGGGCCCAGGCCGCGTCGGCCATGTCCTGGGTCAGCTTCTCCATCATGTAGGAACCGGCCCAGGGATCGATCACCTGGGTCAGTCCGGTCTCTTCCTGCAGGATCAGCTGGGTGTTGCGGGCGATGCGCGCGGCCGATTCGCTCGGCAGGGCAACCGCCTCGTCCAGCGAATTGGTGTGCAGCGACTGGGTGCCGCCGAAGACGGCGGCCATCGCTTCGATCGTGGTGCGCACCACGTTGTTGTGCGGATCCTGTACGGTCAGCGACGAGCCCGAGGTCTGGCAGTGGGTGCGCAGCATCAGCGACTTCTGCTCCCTGGCGCCGAACGACTGCATGATGCGGCACCACAGCAGGCGCGCCGCGCGCAGCTTGGCCACTTCCTGGTAGAAGTTCATGCCGACCCCGAAGAAAAACGACAGGCGGCCGGCGAAATCGTCCACGTCCAGTCCGCTTCGCAGCGCGGTGCGCACGTATTCCATGCCATCGGCCAGGGTAAAGGCCAGTTCCTGCACCGGCGTCGCGCCGGCTTCCTGCATGTGGTAGCCGGAGATCGACACCGAATTAAACCGCGGCATGTGCTGCGCGGTGTAGCCGATGATATCGGCCACCACCCGCATCGACGGTTCGGGCGGGTAGATGTAGGTGTTGCGAACCATGAACTCCTTGAGGATGTCGTTCTGGATCGTGCCGCTCAACTGCGCCTGCGGCACGCCCTGCTCCTCGGCCGCCACGATGTAGCCGGCCAGCACCGGCAGTACGGCGCCATTCATGGTCATCGAGACCGACACCCGGTCGAGCGGGATGCCCTCGAACAGGATCTTCATGTCCTCCACCGAATCGACCGCAACGCCGGCCTTGCCGACATCGGCCGCCACGCCCGGATGATCCGAATCGTAGCCGCGGTGGGTGGGCAGGTCGAAGGCCACCGACACGCCCTGGGCGCCGCCGGCCAGCGCCTGGCGGTAGAACGCGTTCGATTCCTCGGCCGTGGAAAAGCCGGCGTATTGCCGGATCGTCCATGGCCGCGTCGCATACATCGTGGCCTGCGGGCCGCGCACGAAGGGCGCGAAGCCCGGCAGGGTGTCGGTATGCGGCAGGCCTTCCAGATCGGCCGCCGTGTACAGGGCCTTGATCGTGATGCCGTCGGGATCGCGTTGGTCGAGACGGGACGGATCCTGGCCAGGTGAGGAAGGCGCCGCCGCCTGGTGCCACTCGGTGAGGCTCGGCCGGTCGAAATCGGACATGGGAAGGGCGACTTTGGTTGGGGAAGGAGTAGCCGATTATAGCGTGGCAGATGATTCCACGACGCAACTTGTTGCGCGCTGGCATCAGTCGAGCAGACCGGTGAATGTGGCTTATTTCTGCGAACTGAAACGGGGATGGCCTCGTATAATACAGCCTTTGGCATAACGCAGCGGTCACGGCCGGCGGATCAACAGATACAGGACAGCACGCCGAAAGCGGGCCGGAAACCGCGCCGCGCGGGACGCGGCTGTATACCAAGATGCAAGCATGCAGCCGCCGGATCGGCGAGTTCATCGACCTGCGCCCCCTGCGCATCGAGGACGCCGCCCTCACCTTCGCCTGGCGCCAGGCCGAGCGCGCGCGCCTGCTCAATGCCGGCGCGCCCGACGTGGACGCCCAGGCGCGCTGGATCGCCGGCCGCCCGGCGGGCGAATGCAACTTCATCATCGAACGCAAGGATGGCCGGCCGCTGGGCATGCTGGCGCTGGTCGGTATCGACAAGGTCAACCGCCATGCGGAAAGCGGCCGCTTCCTGATCGGCGACGAGGACGGCGCGCGCGGCATGCCCGCCGCGGTCGAGGCGATGAAGCTGCTCTACGAGTTGGCCTTCGACGAACTGGGCCTGGTGCGCGTGCACGGCACGGTCGCTTCCGGTAACGGGCGCATGATCAAGTGGCAGAAATACCTCGGCATGAAAGAGGAAGGCCGGCTGCGCCAGCATTACTTCATCGACGGCGCCTGGCAGGATGCCGTCTGCCTCGGCCTGCTGGCCGACGAATACCGCAGCGAGGCCCTGCCGCGCATGGAAGTGCTGATCAAGATGGCACGCCAGCAAGCTGCCCAATCTTAATTTTTCTCCCTCTTTAGAAGAAAGCCAGGAATGTTGAATCGAGCCGATATTTTGCAAATCATTCTGCGCGCGCTGGACACCGTAAACGATGAGATGGGCCCCGACGACAAGTTCGAGGTGAGCCCGACCACCGCGCTGTTCGGCGCCGACGCCGCGCTCGATTCCTTGTCGCTGGTCTCCGTCATCGTCGACGTCGAAGGCGATGTCTCGTCCGCCATCGGGCGCGCCATCAGCCTGACCGACGACCGCGCCATGAGCCGTGCGGTGTCGCCGTTCACCGACGTGCAGGCGCTGACCGACTACATCGTCGAACTGCTGGCGGAGGCGCCATGAGCGTGCCCAGCGAATACGCCGGCAAAGTGGTGCTGGTGACCGGCAGCCGGCGCGGCGTCGGCAAGCTCATCGCCGAGCACTTCCTGGCGGCCGGCGCCACCGTCCTCGGCTTCGCGCGCGGCGCGGCCGCCATCGAACACCCGTCCTACCACCACTTCGAGGTCGACGTCGGCGACACCGATGCCGTCGTGCGCGCTTTTGGCGAAGTGAAGAAAGTGACCGACTCGATCCAGATCGTGATCAACAACGCGGCCGTGCTGACCTCGCAATACGCGATGATCATGCCGCCGGCAGCGGCCCAGGCCATGGTCAACGTCAACCTGCTCGGCCCCTTCATGGTGTCGCGCGAGGCGGCCAAAATGATGCGCAAGCGCAAATGGGGCCGCATCATCAACATCGGCTCGATGGCGGCCAGCCTGGAGCCGATGGGCGACTCGATGTACGCCGCCTGCAAGGCCGGCCTGAGCACGCTGGCGAACGTGATGGCCAAGGAGTTCGCGGCGATGAACGTGACCTGCAATACGCTCGCCATCAACGCGATCGACAGCGACATGCTGTCCCAGCTGCCGCGCGACAAGATCGACGCCATCATCGCCGGCCTGCCGGTGCCGCGCTTCTCGCAACCCGACGACATCCTGAACGTGATCGATTTCTTCGCCGCCGAGCGCAGCTCCATCATCACCGCGCAGACCGTCTTCCTCGGCGGGGTCAACTGAAATGATCGCGGCTGCAGGCCATTGGGGCGGCGGGCCGGTCTGGCGCGTCACCAGCGGCGAGTTTCCTTCGAATGCCTATATCTGCGGGATCGACCTGCCCGGCGGCTGCATCCTGATCGATGCCGGCCTGGATCCGGCCGCGATCGATGCGGCGATGGGCGAGCTGGGCGTGCAGCCGCATGCGGTGTTTTGCACCCACGGCCATTTCGACCATGCCGGCGGAGCCGAGTACTTCCAGCAGAAGTACGGCTGTCCGGTCTACCTGCACGGCGCCGACCTCAAGATTTTGAAGGCGTCGAATTTCCTGCTGATGGCATGCAAGCTGGCGACGCGCGTCAAGCTGGCGCAGATCACCGCGGCAAGCGCCGGCCTGTCGATCGCCGTCGGCGCACATGCGTTGACTTTCCACGGCGCGCCGGGCCACACGCCGGGCTCCTGCGTGCTCCAGCTGGGCACGGCACTGTTCACCGGCGACACCATCTACAGCCGCGGCGTCGGCCTGTCCCACCTGCCCGGCGAAGACCGCGCGCAGCTGAAGCAAAGTATCCTCGCGCTGTGGCCCCTGCTGAGCGCCGGGCACACCGTGTTTCCGGGCCATGGCGACAGCGCCAGCGGCGCGGCCGTGCGCAGCGACAACAAGGCGCTGCTGGCCTTCCTGGGCTTGAACACCACTGAAGAACAACATTCTGAACACTATGAAATTCGATAGCGGCGTAGCCATCTCCGGCGTTGGCCATCACCTGCCCGACCTGATCGAGGACAACGAGACGCTGTGCGCGAACCTCGAGGTCACGCCGGACTGGATCATCGAAAAGACCGGCATCAAGCGCCGCTACCTGGCGCGTCCGGGCGACTCGGCGTCCGACTACGCGGCGCAGGCGGCGCGGCGCGCGCTCGAGATGGCCGGGGTGCCAGCGGGCGAGATCGACCTGATCGTGGTCTGCACCTTCTCCGGCGACTACATCTTCCCGCCGGTGTCGGCCAAGGTACAGAACCTGCTCGGCGCGCAGGGTGCGCAGATCTTCGACCTGCAGGCCAACTGCAGCGGCTTCGTCACTGGCCTGACGACCGCTTCCGACCGCATGCTGGTGGACGCCAGCGTGCGCCACGCGCTGGTGATCGGCGTCGAGATCAACTCGCGCTACATCGACCGCAGCGACGTCAATTCGGCGATCTACATGAGCGATGGCGCCGGCGCCGTCGTGCTGAGCCGCTGCGCGCCCGGCCTCGGCATCCAGTCGTCCGCCTTCCATACCGACAGCTCGAATTTCGAGGCGGTGCGCATGCGCGGCGGCGGCTCCAGCTTCCCGCTGCGCGAGCGCGGTTTCGATGCGGCCGTCGATTACATGGAAATGAACGGCATCGCCACCTGGAAGCAGGCGATCACCCACCTGCCCACCGTGATCCGGCGCGCCTGCGCGAAGAGCGATGTCGATCCGAAGGAAGTGGACTTCCTGATCTTCCATCAGGCGAACCTGAAGATGATCGAATACGTGGTGCGCAAGATGGGCTATGGCCTGGAAAAGACCTTCACCAACGTGGCCGAGGTGGGCAACACCGGCGCCGCGTCGGTCGGCATCGCGCTCAGCGAGGCGGTGGCACAAGGCCACTTAAAAGATGGGCAACTGGTGGTGCTGGCTGCGGTCGGCGCCGGCTTCAACTTCGGCGCCTCGGTATGGCGCTGGCACATGCCGAAGCGGGAAGCCTGAGATGTTCGGCGACTTCAACGCGATCCAGGTCGGCGACACCCAGACGCTGGTCAAGGACATCACCGAGGCGGACGTGCGCAAGTTCGTCGACATGACAGGCGACGACAATCCCCTGCACGTCGACCGTGCCTACGCCGAAACCACGGCCTTCAAGGACATCGTGGTGCACGGCATGCTGGGCGCCTCCTTCATTTCCACCGTGATCGGCACCAAGCTGCCGGGCACCGGCGCGCTGTGGGTGTCGCAGAACATGGAATTCCTGCTGCCGGTGCGGCTCGGCGACCGGCTCACCATCAGCGCCACCGTGCTGAAGAAGCATGAGCGCGACCGCCTGCTCGAGCTCGACACGCGCATCGTCAACCAGAACCAGCAGCTGGTGCTGTCCGGCCAGGGCAAGGTCAAGGTCTTGGTCAGCGCCGTGCCGGAAGCGGCGCAGCAGCAAGAGGAACGGCCGCGCGTGGCCATCGTGACCGGCGGCGCCGGCGGCATCGGCAAGGCAATCTGCCTGCGTCTGGCCAGCGACGGCTACCACGTGGTGGTCAACTACCGCAGCCAGGCCGACCGCGCCGTCGCCATCGCAGAAGAAATCAACAAACAGGGCAAGACGCGGGCGCTCGCCGTGCAGGCCGACATCGCCACCGAGGAAGGCGCGCAGGCCTTGTACCAGGCGGCGCTGCGGGCATTCGGCCCGGTCGGCGTGCTGGTCAACAATGCCTCGCCGCGCATCAATCCCAAGCCCTTCGGCCATACCGACTGGGGCGACGTGCAGCGGCAGATCGATGTGCAGGTCAAGGGCGCTTTCCTGATGACGCGCGCGGTGGTGCCCGGCATGAGCGAACGCCGCTGGGGGCGCATCGTCAACATCACCTCGCAGGTGCTCGATGGACAGCCTTCGCTCGGCTGGACCGGCTATGCAATGGCCAAGGGCGCGCTGGCCGTCTTTTCCAAGTACATGGCGGCCGAGCTGGGCCCGCAGGGCATCACGGTCAACTGCGTGTCGCCCGGCATGTGCGAAACCACGCTGATCGGCGACATTCCGGAAAAGGCGCAGCTGATGATCGCGCGCCAGACCCCGTTGCGCCGCCTGGCGAAGCCGGCCGACGTGGCCGCGGCCGTGGCCTACCTGGTATCAAGCGATGCCGGCTTCGTCACAGGCGATACGCTGGCCGTGAACGGCGGGATGGCGATCCGATGACGGCGTTGCCGACTGAGCGCGCCGAGGCATTGGAGGCGCTGGCGACGCTGGCCGCTGCCGGCACCACCCTGCCGCAACTGATGAAGGCGATGGCTGTGCTGGAGCAGGAGCCGTCCGCGCGCCACCTGAAGATCGGCCTGTCGTCGTCCGCCACCATCGATTTGCTGGGCACCTACCTGCGCAAGCACGGCCTGCTGGCCGGCGCCCGCATCGAGATCGTGCCCGGCAATTACGACGACCCGATCGGCGACGTCGAACGCTTCGTTGAACAGGGCGTGCGCCACATGGTGCTGCTGCCCTTCTTCGACACGCTGTTGCCGGCCTTCGAAGCACAACTGGACGGCATGGCGCCGGACGCGCTCGACGCCAGGGAAGCCGAACTGCGGGCGCGCTACCGCCTGGCCTTCGCCAAGGCGCGCGGCATGGACAGCGTCTGGCTGGCGACTTTCCACCGCCTCGGCAGCCCGGCCGGCGCGGACGGCCAGGACGCGGTGGCCGCGGTGCTGGCGCGCTTCAACGCCGCGCTGCGCGAAGAAGCGGCGGCGCATGCGAATATCCGCATCGTCGACAGCGAGGACATCCTGCGCACAGTGGGCCCGGCGGCCGCCTTCGACCTGCGCTTCTACTTCCGCAACAAGGCGCCCTACAGCGGCGTCTACATGAACGAGTTGGCGCGCCGGATCGCGGCCAGCGCGCGCGGCTTCGGCGCCCACTTCTACAAAGTGCTGGTGCTGGACTGCGACAATACCCTGTGGGGCGGCGTGGTCGGCGAGGATCTGCTGAACGGCATCAAGCTCGGCCCGCACGACTATCCCGGCAATATCTACTGGCGCATGCAGCACGAGTTTGCGGCGCTGGAACGCGCCGGCGTGCTGCTCTGCCTGTGCACCAAGAACAACCCGGCCGACGTCGACGAAGTCTTGCGCGACCACCCCGACATGGTGCTGCGTGCGCCGCAGATCGTGGCGCGCCGCATCAACTGGGACGACAAGCCGTCCAACCTGCGCGCGCTGGCCCAGGAGCTGAACCTCGGTCTGGACAGCTTCGTGTTCCTCGACGATTCCGCCTTCGAATGCGAGGCCGTGCGCCAGCAGCTGCCGATGGTGAAGACGGTGCAGGTGCCGGCCACCTTGTCCGAGTACCCGCGCGTGGTGCGCGAGATTCGCGGGCTGTTCCTGGCCGGCGGCATCGCGGCCGACAGCCGCGGCAAGACCGAGCAATACCGCCAGCGCGCCAGCGCCGCGGCCCTCGATGCCGCGTTCGCAACCCAGGAGGAATACCTGGCGTCGCTGCAGCTGGCCGTGGAACTGAGCCGCAACGCGTACGCGAGCGTAGCCCGCATCAGCGAGCTGTCGCAGAAATCGAATCAGTTCAACCTGACCACGCGCCGTTACAGCGGGGCCGAGGTCGAGCAGATGATGGCCGGCGGGCAGCACGACGTGTATTCGCTGGTGGTCACCGATCGCTTCGGCAGTGCCGGCCTGACCGGCGTCGTTGTCGTTCGCTATGCGGGCCCGGTCGCCCACGTCGACAATTTCTTCATGAGCTGCCGCGTCATCGGACGTGGCGTCGAGACCGCCATCTGGTCGCACATCGCCGCCGGCGCCGCCGCGCGCGCCTGCACCGAAATACGCGCGCAGTACATCCCGAGCGCCAAGAATGCCCAGGTGGCCGACTTTTACGACCGCCTGGGCCTGCCCCTGCTGAACCGGATGGCCGACGGCACACGCGAATACGGCGTGCCCCTCGCCACCTTCACCGCTCCCGCCTCCCCTTGGATAGAGATCAAATATGCTGAATGAAGACGCCCTGAAAAACGTGATGGCCACCATGTTGAACGTGGATCCGGCCAGCATCGGCCCCGACGCGAGCATGGACACCATTCCCAGCTGGGACTCCCTGCGCCACATGAACCTGGTGCTCGCGCTGGAAGAAGAGTTCAAGGTGACGATTCCCGACGAGGACGCGGGCGACATCACCTCCTACCAGCTGATCAAGCTCGTCCTCGAGCAACAGCTGCGCGCCCAAGGCTGAGCATGGACTGGCTGATCGAACGGTTCGCCGCCGCCCCGGAGCGGCTGGCATTCATCCACGAAGGCCGCGAAGTCAGCTACGGCGCCGTGGTGGCCAACGTGAACGCCTTCCGCGCGCGCGCGGCCAGCGCCGGCGTGACGCGCGGCCAGACCGTGGTGGTGCTGGGCGACTATTCGCCCGAAGTGTTCTGCACCATGCTGGCACTGGCCCAGCTGGGCGCGATCGTGATTCCGCTGACGCGCCAGTCGGTGATCGAGGAATCGGTGGCGCTCGGGGTGTCGGGCTGCGACTGGTATATCGAATTCGACACGGCCGGGCGCGGCTTCAGCATCGGCTACCGCAACCTGGCCAGCGACAACGCACTGCTGGCTGAATTCCGCCAGCGCGGCACGCCGGGGCTGGTGCTGTTCTCGTCGGGCTCGACCGGCAAGCCGAAGGGCATCCTGCACGACTTCAACCAGGTGGCCGAAAAATTCCGCAAGCAGCGCGCGCCGGTGGTGGCGATTCCGTTCCTGATGATCGACCACTTCGGCGGCATCAACACCATCCTGGCCATCACGGCCAGCCTGGGCACCGTGGTCACGGTGGCCGACCGCGCGGTGGCGAACATCTGCAGCGCGATCGAGCGCTACAAGGTCGAGCTGTTGCCGGCCACGCCCTCCTTCCTGACCTTGCTGATGGCCTCCGGCTTGTACGCCGAGTACGACCTGTCCTCGCTCAAGCGGATCACCTACGGCACCGAAGTGATGCCGCAATCGACGCTGGACCGCGTGCGCGCGGCCTTCCCGGGCGTGAACCTGCAGCAGACCTACGGCCTGTCCGAGGTCGGCGTGCTGCGCTCGCAGTCGCGCGACGACGGCTCGCTGTGGGTGCGCATCGGCGGCGAGGGCTTCCAGACCAGGATCGTCGACAATGTATTGTGGATCAAGTCCGACTACGCCATGGTCGGGTACCTGAACGCGCCATCCGAATTCGATGCCGACGGCTGGTTCAACACCCAGGATCAGGTCGAGGTCGACGGCGACTACTTCCGCATCCTGGGCCGGGTGACGGACATGATCAACGTGGGCGGCCAGAAGGTCTACCCGGCCGAGGTCGAGAGCGTGATCCTCGACCTGGACAATGTGCAGGATGTGGCCGTGTTCGGCGAGAAGCACGCGCTGCTGGGCCAGATCGTCGTCGCCAAGATCGTGCTCGAACAGCCGGAGCCGGTCGACAGCGTGAAGAAGCGCGTACGCCAGGCGTGCCTGGCCCAGCTGAACTCGTTCAAGGTGCCGGCCAAGGTGGTGCTGGCCGAAGGCGTCCTGCACAGCGCACGCCAGAAGAAAGTCCGGCGCGAGTAAGCGCCTTCGGATTCTATTCGACCGGATCGTGCGGCTGCCAACCGGGGGGCGCGCTGCGGCGCAGGCCTTCCGCGAAAGGCACGCGCGGCTGCCAGCCGGGGGGCGCTTCAAAGTCCGTCCAGGCGCGCAGGGTGTCGCGCGGGCGATCGGGGCGCGCGCCCCAACGCACTTGCAGGCGCGCACCGAGCGCCGCTTCGAATGCGGCCACCAGCTCCTTCAGGCGCAGCGGCGCGCCCGAGGACACCCCGTAGCGCAGCTGCACCGGGCCGGCCGTGCGCAAGGCGCGTTCGGTGGCGAGGTAGGCGTCGACCACGTCGTCGATATGCACCATGTCGAGCAGCTGCTCGCCGGATGACATCGACAGCGCCGCGCCGCTGGCGGCCGCCTTCCACAGGGCGCTCATCAGTTTCGGCCGCGGATCCTGCGGCCCGTAGGTGTCGAACAGCGCCAGCGTCGCCACCGAGAAGCCGAGCCCATTGACGTAATAGGCCAGCAGCGCCTCGAAGGCCTGCTTGGTGGCGGCATACAGATTCACCGGATCGTAGGCGCGGTTCTCGAAATGCTGCCAGGCGGTGCCGGTGTTGACGAAGATGCGCACGCCGTTGGCCGCCATGGCTTCCAAAAGCTGGGTTGGAAACAGGACGTTGGCCTCGATGAGGGCTTCGATCTCGTCGGGTCGGTGCTGGGCCAGGAACACGGCGGCCAGGTGGAACACGGCGTCGGGTGCGGCCTCGCGCACAATGTGGGCCAGCGCGGCCGTGCCGCCGTCGAAGCGGTGCACGGTAAGTTTGTCGATCACGGGCGCCAGCGCGTCGAGACTGGAACCGGGGCGCAATAGGACATGCACCTCCCAGCCCTCCTCCACCAGGCGGCGCGCGAGCTGCGAGCCGACATAGCCACTGGCGCCGGTGACGAGTGCGCGGCGTCCGGTCATGCTCGTACAACCCGAATGGAGCTTCGACGCCCGAACGACACGCCCAGGACGGTGAGTATTATCCTAAAACATCTTCTTCCATCTAAAATAGGGGCACCGACAGTTCGCGGCCCACGGCCTGGAAGCGCACGCAGATCATTCCGGCAAAATTGTCTTTGCACGCCAGCGCGCACTTCGCACGACTTCCCCCACTCATCTTTTAAAACTATGAACATCGTGATAATCAACTGGAAGGGAGGAGAAAATGATTTCTTCACCTATTTCAGCACATGCATGAAGCAGGCAATCGAGCGTATGGGGCGGTCGGTTCATATTGTCGATATCGACGATTCGATGGTGGACAAGCTGGCCGCGATCAACGAAGAAGGTATCGATTTTATCATCCTATGGCAGGGCATCGGTTTGCAGCTTGGCGCGACGGACACCGACCCCACCACCCTCTGGGAACAGTTGCAGGTGCCGGTACTGTGCTATCACGGCGACCATCCAGCCCAGATGCCCTTGAATCACACGGCCACCTCGCCATGGGTGCAGCACATCTACAGCACGGCGTCGTTCGCCCGGTTCGCGAACACCCACCTTCCGCGCCGGATCGCCGCCACGTTCTTCCCGACGCCGAATTTGTTTACCGATGGCGTCAAAGGCCAGTTCGAGGGGAATTTCTTCGTCCTCCCCAAGAATCTCGACGATCTCGACACGACCCTGGACAGGTGGCGTGCGGAATCGCATCAACTGCTCGGGAGCTTCCTGCTCCATGCGGCGGATGCGATCATCGGCGAATTCAGGAACGGCGACCGAACCAACCACCATGACATCATCGACGGCATGCTGGACGCGGAATTGATGGCAGCCTTGTGCGCGGAGTTCAGCAGCTCGGAACTGGCGGTGCGCATGCACGTCCATGCGCTGCTCGACAAAATCCATCGCAATACGGTCGCCGAGCACATCGTCAACGATCTGGCGGATGTGCCGCTCAAGATCTATGGGCGGGGATGGGAGCGCTTCCGGCTCAGGCAAAACCGCCATCACGAATTCCTGTCGTTCGACACGATATCGGATAATGCATTCCAGTTCGCGTCCCAGTACGGCATCGTCGATGCGGCGCCGATTCACGATGCCCTGCATGACCGTACCTTGCGAGCGATGAGCAACCGATCGGGCTTCCTGGCTGGATCGAATTGGCCGTACGAGACGTTCCTGGGCGGCGACTACGGTGACCTGTTCTTCGACGGCGCTGCCGGCGGATTACGCATCAAGGCGGAGCGCGTCATGGCCTCGCCCGAATCCCACCGGGAGCAGTGCCGCGATTTCGCGCGCCACTACCAGCAACATTGCTCGCTCTTCGGCTTCGTCAAATACCTGGAAGAGACGAGTAACTGGATCAAGGTGCGCACGAAGGCGTAAGCGGACACGGGGATGCGCAGCACAAACTTCGGCGCCGGCGGCGTCGTGATGATTTTTACGAGTTGAACTGACAAGGAGCGGGGAATGCCTCTCAATGATTGCCGCCTGATCGAATTGCCGAAGATTTCCGACCCCCGTGGCAACCTCACCTTCGTCGAAGGCGGAAACCACATCCCCTTCGATATCAAGCGCGTCTATTATCTGTACGACGTGCCGGGAGGCTCCGACCGCGGCGCGCATGCGCACAAAAATCTCCATCAGTTCGTCATCGCCATGTCGGGCAGCTTCGACATCGTGCTCGACGACGGCGACCGCCAGCGCCGTTTCCAATTGAACCGCTCCTACTATGGCCTGTATATCTCGCCGATGATGTGGCGCACGCTCGATAATTTCTCGTCAGGCGGCGTCTGCATGGTGCTGGCGTCGGAACGGTATAGCGAAGACGACTATATTCGTGACTATGACGAATTTCTCGAACGCGTCCGGCAGAACAAGCTCGCCGGCGCCTGACCTGTCCCGTATAAAAAACTGACCAACAATGCCGATAGACTTTCTCAACTTGGGCCGCGCGAACGCCCCCTATGAAGCGGCGATGCGCGAGGCGATCGACCGCGTGCTGCGCTCGGGTTACTACATCATGGGCGAGGAAACCGCCGCATTCGAGCGGGAGTTTGCAAGCTACTGCGGCGTCGAGCATTGCATCGGCGTGGGCAATGGCCTCGATGCCCTGCACCTGATCCTGCGCGCCTACGGCATCGGCGCGGGCGACGAAGTCATCGTACCGGCGAATACCTTCATCGCCACCTGGCTCGCGGTCAGCCTGGTCGGCGCGCGCATCGTCCCGGTCGAACCCGACGACGCAACCTGGAACATCGACCCGCAGCGGATCGAAGACGCGATCACGCCGCGCACGCGCGCGATCATGCCCGTGCACCTATACGGCATGCCGGCGGAGATGGACGCGATCCGGGACATCGCGGATCGCCATGGCCTGCGCGTCATCGAGGACGCGGCACAGGCGCATGGCGCGCAGTATCGGGGCCGGCGCGCGGGCGGCCTCGGCGACGCGGCGGGCTTCAGTTTCTATCCCGGCAAGAACCTGGGCGCGCTGGGCGACGGCGGTGCCATCACGACGAACGACGACGATCTGGCCGAACGCCTGCGCAAGCTGCGCAACTACGGCTCCTCGATCAAATACCAGCACGATGCCGCGGGCATCAATTCGCGCCTGGACGAGATGCAGGCGGCCGTGCTGCGCGTCAAACTGCAGCACCTGGATGCCGACAACGCACGGCGCGCGGCCGTCGCAGAGGCGTACCGCGCAGCGCTGACCGACACGCCGGTCGAGCTGATCCGCGTGCCCGATGGCGCCCGGTCGGTCTGGCACCTGCTCGTCGTGCGCACGCCCCGGCGCGATGCCCTGCGCGAGCACCTGACGCAGCGCGGAATCGGCACGCAGATCCATTATCCGATTCCCTGCCATCGCCAGGGGGCGTATGCCGGCCACGACTGGCCGGCGCTCCCGGTCACCGAGCGGCTGCAGGCGGAGATCCTCAGCCTGCCGATGGCGCCCTACCTGAGCGCGGACGAGGTGGCGCTGATCGCAACCGAGGTGAAGGCCTTTTTCGCCTGAGTCGGCACGACAACCATTCCCTCACGCCCGAGCCGGCGGCAGCGGGCACCCTCTTGCGGACATTGTATGTTTCAAAACACGCTGTCTTACCGCCGCGCTACCGTTGAAGACCTGCCGTCGATATGCGAACTTGGCCAGGTCGTCAACCGTTTGCACCACGCGGCATGGCCGCAGCTCTTCGAGCCGAACCCCGACCGCGACGCGGAACAGGCGCATTGGCTGAAGAGCCTGGAGGGCGACGCCGCGGCGACCTTCCTGTCATGCGATGGCGAGATCGATGTCGGCTTCGTTACCGTGCATGTCGCTGAAGAGCGCCATTGCCTGCTTCGGCCGCTACGCTTTGCAAGGATCGGCACGCTATGTGTCGCGGAGCCGATGCGTGGACGCGGCATCGGACGGACACTCATGGAATACGCGGAGCGCTGGGCGGCTTCGCAGGGCGCCAGCGAGATCCAGCTCGAAGTCTGGACATTCAACCAACCAGCCGAACGGCTGTATGAAGAGCTGGGTTATGCAGTCCGGTCGTCGACCATGAGCAAGCCAATCCGACCCGACGCCGTGTGACCCGCGCCAGGTCAGTTCACGGCCAGCGCGCGCAGATCCGTCTTCAGTTGCTCGAGCACCGGCGTCCAGTCGCCCGGCACCTCCTGGCGATACAGGCGCGCGTTCGCATACCACGGGCTGTCGCCGCGCTCGAGTAGCCAACGCCAGTCGGCCAGGGTGCCGCCCGCCAGCAGGATCCAGACCGGCTTGCCCATGGCGCCGGCCATGTGGGCGACGCTGGTGTCGACGGTGATCACCAGATCCATCTGCGCGATCAGCGCAGCCGTGTCCTCGAAGTCGGCCAGGCGCTCGCCGAAGTGGCGCACGTTGCGCTTCATCCCCAGCACGACCTTGTCGAGCGGGCGCAATTCCTTCTGCAGCGAGACGAATTCGAACCCGTCCGACACCAGGTTCGACGCCGCCAGGAACGACATGCTGCGGAAGCGGTCGAGGCGGTGATGCGCGTTCCCGCTCCAGACCAGGCCCACACGCGGACGCGTCTTTTCGCCCAGCTCGGCCGCCCATTGAGCGAGTTTGGCCGCGCCCGGCTTGAGATAGGCGCCCGGATCGGGAATCGAATCGAGCCGCGTGCCGAAGGCGAGCGGAAGGCTCATCAGGGGGCATTGCAGGTCGAAGGGCGGCAAGGGATCGCCCTTCGCCACCAGCCCGTCGATGCCCGGCAGGCTGCGCATCAGCGGCAGCAGGGACGGCTGCACCTCCAATATGACGCGCGCGCCCTGCTCCGCCACCATCGGCGCATAGCGGCAGAACTGCAGGGTGTCGCCCAGGCCCTGCTCCGCATGCAGCAGGATGGTCTTGCCCGCGAGCGGTTCGGCGCCGCGCCAGAGCGGTGCGCCGAGGTCACGCTTTTCGTGGAAGACGTTCAGTCCTTCCACGTTCCAGCGCGCCTCGTAATCCGGCCAGCCGGCGGCGAAGTCGCCCAGCATCAGGCGCAGCAGCGCGCGGTTCCAGCGCGCGATGGCGAAATCGGGATCGATGGCCAGCGCGCGGTCGTAGGCGGCGCCTGCCTCCTCGAACCGGCCGAGGTCGGCGAGCACGATGCCGCGATCGGCGTGGCCCGCCGCGGCGTCGGGACGCTGGGCGACCGCCTTGTCGAAATCGGCCAGGGCTTCCGGATAGCGCAGCAGGGAGCGCAGCAGCGAGCCGCGCGTGAACAGGAATTCGTAGCGATCCGGGTCGAGCGCCAGCGCGCGGTCGACGCTGGCCAGCGCGGCGTCGAGCTGGCCCAGTTCGCGCAGGGTCTGAGAACGCAGGTGCAGGGTCTTCGGATCGTCCGGCCGCTGGGCGCGCATCTGTTCCAGGCTGCCGAGCGCGGCGTCGTGCCGGTGCAGCTGGGCCAGCAGGCGGCTGCGGTGGCGCAGGATTTCCGGGTTGTCAGGCTGCAGGGCCAGGGCGCGCTCGCAGCTCTCCAGCGCCTCGGGGTAGTTGCGCAGCAGCTGCAGGGCCAGGGCGCGGTTGTGCCAGATGGCGGCCGACTCGCCATTCAGGTGCAGCGCATTGTCGTAGCTGGCCACCGCGTCTTCCGGCCGGCCGAGCACGTGCAGGACGATGCCGCGGTTGTACCAGGCGTCGCCGAAATTGTTGGCCGCTGCAAGCGCGAACTCGAAAGCGCTCAGCGCTTCCTCGAAGCGGCCCAGATCCTTCAGGACGTTGCCGCGGTTGTTGTGGGCATGCGCAAAGCCGACGTTGAGCGCCAGCGCGCGATCCAGATCGGCCAGCGCTTCCTCGTTGCGCTGCAGTGCGTGCAGGACGACGGCGCGGTTGTTGAGGGCATCGATGTCGTTCGGATTGAGCGCGATCGCCTGCGCGAAGCTGGCCAGGGCCTCGTCGTAGCGGCCCAGGTGCTGGAGGACGCTGCCCTGGTTGTAGAGGGTGTCCGCGTCGTCGGGCTGCAGGGCGAGCGCGCGCGCGTAGCTGGCCAGTGCCTCGTCGTAGCGGCCCAGCTCCTTCAAGGCGTTGCCGAGGTTGCCGTGGGCGGCGCCCATGTCGGGGCTGAGCGCGAGCGCCGCACCGATGAACTTGGCCGCAGCCGGGTAATCGCCGCGCTGGAAGGCGACGATGCCGGTATGGTGCAGCGCCTCGACGTGCCTGGGCATCAGGCGCAGCACGCCTTCGTAGGCCGCCAGCGCGCGCTCGAGCTGGCCGTTCTGGTGAAACGCGATCCCCTCGTCGAACAGTGTGGCCACACGTGCCGCGGTTGGATTGGCGGGCGTGAATCGTGCGCCTTTACTGTGTTTTCCCATGGTCGAGAACCTTTGCTGGTGAGGTGGAGCGGTACGCGGATCGGCGTCCTGAAGGATAGCAGGCGTGGCGAGGAGCTTGCGTTCCATTATAGAGGGCGCAGTTTACGTGCAGCAAGAAGGGCGCCACGCTCCGTGCAGGGACAGCGGCGGCGTCCCAAAACAGGGGCTGCAAAAATAAATCAAAAAATTTCCGTACGGCATTTAATGAACGGCTGAGTACGGTCGTCTTGTACTTGTGAGAGCAGATGAGCTGCTCCTTGAACCCCAACTAATCGGAGCCAACCATGCTGAGCCTTCACACCAACGCTGCTTCCCTGTCCGCACAGAACTCGCTGTCGAACACCCAGAACAAACTGTCGACCTCGATGACCCGTCGAGCTGGCCGTAGATCACTGCCGAGGCGCCCGGGGCGCGCAGCG
>NZ_LMOJ01000003.1 GCF_001424165.1 Massilia sp. Leaf139 | reverse complement strand
GCCAAGGTGACGGACAGCTTTGCCGCCTTCACCAGCAAGACCTGGTACGACAGCATGGGCCGGGTGGCGAAGGTGATGACGCCGGCCGGACGCTCGAGCASYTAYCAGTACGTYTGGGACAACGCCATCAAGAGCACCGGCGGACGCGTCACCGGCGGCTGGCGCCAGACCATCACCGATCCGATGGGCCGCACCTCGGTCGACCAGATCGACGCTTATGGCCGCACCACCGCGCATACCGACCTKGGCGGCCAYACCTTCGTCTACAGCTTCAAYTACGCTGGCTGGCTGACCGGGCAAACCGGCAGCACGGGCCAGAACATCTCGTACACCTAYTAYGCCAACGGCTATGTCGAGAGCATCCGTGACATCGCRCTGAACACGGAATCGCACTACGAGTACGACGAGGCAGGCAAYCGCAAATACGAGTCGTACAGCCGCACCGTCAACGGGGTGACCGAATACCTGGAGAACGCGGCGATCGACTACGACGCGGCCAACCGGGTGACCCGGATTCACGATACCCGAGCCGACATCACCTATGAATACGACGCGGTGGGCAACCGCCGCCGCGTGCGCAGCGTCTACCACGACGGCGTCCGGGTGACCCGGATTCACGATACCCGAGCCGACATCACCTATGAATACGACGCGGTGGGCAACCGCCGCCGCGTGCGCAGCGTCTACCACGACGGCGTACAGGGTTCGATGCAGATCCAGGACTTCTGGTACGACTACGACAACATGAACCGTTTCACGGTCACCATGGGCAGGCTGTCGGGTGCGGCTGCCTTGTCCGCGGGAGATACCAGCATCAAGGTGGTGCTTGGTGTAGCCGGCAGCGAGGGCGTGCGCCTGCAATACAACAAGGCCGGCCAGCGCATCCAGGCGGTGTACGCGCGCGACAATCACCGCGAGGACTACAAGTACGGCGTCGAAGGCTATCTGGAAGACACGTATATCAACGCCAACGACAGCATGCAGGGCGCGCTGGCGTCGAAACGTGTGAACGACCTGCTCGGCCGCACGACCAATTACTACGAGTACAACACGCAGGGCGGCATGACCTATGAGCGCTCGACCGTATATAGCGCGGACGGCCGCCAGCTGAGCCAATCAGGTACTGACGGCACGGTCACGTACCAGTACTACAGTGAGCTGGTCAATGGTGCCGACAGCGTCACCAAGGTCAGTGCGTCCGGTGCGGGCGAGCTCGCGATCGTGACTACGACCACCAAGGACGGCACGGTCATTACCAATTACACGGCCTATGACTATTGGGACGAAGCCAAGCAGCGCAGCCTGACGGTCAAGGGCGAAACGGCGTACAAGCCGGACACCGCATGGCGCCCAGGCGTTTCGTCGATGGCCTATGACGTCAACGGCCATTTGAAAGCGGCGACCGATGCCGGGGCCGACGGCAAGATGGGCACGGCCGAGCTGGACAAGGACAACGTCACCTTCAGCTATATCAGCAACGCCCAGGGCCTGGTGCTGCGCCGCGAGCAGTACACCGGCGACAAGGTCGGCATGATGCACCGCTACCTGTACTTGAACGGCGCCATGGTGGGCGACGTCGGCAACGACGGTGACGCGCGCCTCGACTATGCGCAGTCGCTGGGCCAGGCCAAGGCCAGCCGCGAGGAGATGTACAAGAACTGGACGCCGATCAGCAGCGCCGATTTCGACCAGAACTACCAGCCGATCAACCGCACCTATCCCGCGGCAACTGGCAGCACCTATGTCGTCAAGGCCGGCGACTCGCTGTATGCGATCGCAGGTGCGGTATGGGGCGATGTCAGCATGTGGTACCTAATCGCGGAAGCGAACGGCATCACCGCCGAGACCCCGCTGACGCCGAACCAGACGCTGACGATCCCGAACAAGGTCACCAACATCCACAACAACAGCGGCACCTCGCGGCCGTACGATGCGGGTGCCATCATCGGCGACCTCAGCCCGACGCTGCCGGATGCGCCGTTGCCGGCGCCGCCGCCGCAGAAGAGCGGAGGCGGTTGTGGCGGGCTGGGGATGATCATCATGGCGGTCATTGCGGTGGTGGTGACCGTGTATGCGGGACCGGCAATCGGCCAGGCAATCTACGCAGCGGCAGGAGGCGGCGCTGTTGGTGCAGGCGGTCTTGCGGCAGTAGGAACCCTCGGAGCAACGGCAGCAGGCGCGGCAGGCATGGCCGCTGGCGCAGCCCTGGGCAGCATTGCTAGCCAGATGGCCGGGGTCGCCATGGGCATGCAGGACAAGATTAACTGGCGTGCCGTCGGCAGCAGTGCTTTGACAGGCGGTTTGACGTTTGGTGCAGGAGCTGGCCTGTCTGCTCTGGGCGCGAACCAGGTAGTGACTGCAGTCGCCAATAACATCATCGGGCAGGGCGTCGGGAAGATGATGGGTACGCAGGAGCACTTCAGCTGGAAGAGCGTTGCGGTGAGTGCGATCTCTGCACCAATCATGTCGGCGGTAAAGGGAGGAATCGGAAAGGAGTTGGCAGGAGCGCCTGCTAGTGTCGTATCGTTGGCGCAGAACTCAACCTCTGCACTTGTCTCGGCGACCGTCAGAATGGTTGTTACCGGAGGGCGCATTTCCTGGGCGGCCGTCGCAGCAGACGCAGTCAGCAGCACCATCGGAGACTCCATCGAGGCGTCGCGCCGAGACCAGCTCCGTATCAAGAACAAGCCGTCGAGTGCAACAGGAAGCGGCGGTAAACAACTCTCGCCTGAAGAGCAGAGGCAACTAGACGTGGCCATCGCTAGCGAAAAACGTAAACCAAAAGACGATCTGACTGCGTCTACAAACGGGGGAATCCCGTCCACGGTGGAAGTTGCAGGCAGTCGAAGCTTACGTCACTCCGACGGCAAAGGTACATATTTGTCAGTTCAAACCACTGACGAAAAAACGGTCTGGAACTACACCGATGGTTACGTGACTGAGGATGGCAACGCCGGAACGAAAGAATTTACTCGCGCTGACATGAGCGGGCTGGGTGCTAACTTGTCGCAAGAAGACTATGCCTACGCCAGCAAACGTCTTTATAACCTGAGTGCCAATTATGATGCGCTTGGTTTGTGGCATGACGTCAAGGCAGAGGTAGGCAGCTGGTTTGGTGCTACGCCATCTCCCGTACGTACCCCGGCAATGGAGCAAGAGCGGTGGGAGCTGCGCCAGATCACAGCTAACTACGCCGGTGCGCATCCTGAAGTGTGGCAAGCAACGAGTGATGCCGTTGATGCCGCGCGAGGTGGTGTATTCGGGGCAGCTGCTGTTCTGATGACAAAAGATAGCAGCGTAGTAGATCGTCAATTTGCGCTTCGCTCTGCCAGTATCCTCGACCAAGGACTCAATGGCGCTGCGTCGATGCGTCTGGCGAAACAAAACGCGCCGGTACTCCCACGGAACGCACAGCTGGGCGCACCAAGTTCGCAGTCGATTACAATAGGGAATAGCAAAACTAATCCGGCATCTGCGAGCCCGACTGGCAACTATGCACCACCGAAGGTGGCGCCAGCTGGTGTCACGTATAACATCAACACACAGAAGCCGGCAGCGCCTCAGAGCGGAAGTCGGGCGTTCTGGACTAACCGAACTCAGTTTGAGGGAACTCGGGTGTATCAGCGGGCAGATGCGTTCGATCCTAATCAAATGACCAGCTGGCGCCAAGGCGGTAAAGTCGTAACTGGAACGAATTTGGAGCGGATGGCAACCGGACGTGCTCCTATCGGCACTGATGGAAAGTCAGTTAATTTGCATCACATGACCCAGGCTAACGACAGTCCGATTGCAGAGATGACTCAAACATTCCATCAGAAAAATAGCAAAATTATTCATATAAATCCGAATACAATTCCATCTGGTATCGATCGCAATGCATTTGATGCATGGAAGTCGCGTTATTGGACGGATCGAGCAAATAATTTTGGGAATTAAATCATGGCTTTGGTTACGGACGAGCTTCAAAAGCTTATAAATAGACACAGCGATATCGTGGATTTTGGTACTGTAGACGATGCTGTTGACGAGGAGTGGATCCTGAGTGCGGAAAGCGCACTTGGGCGCAGGTTGCCTGACTCCTATAAATGGTTCCTTCGTCAATACGCCGGCGGTGAGGTCGGAGGCGAGGAGATTTATAGCATCTACGGAATGCCATTTGAGTCCGTAAACGGCGGAGACATCGTTTTCCAACATCTGATGAACAGGAAGTCTGGCGTGCTGGATGACGCAAAGCTGGTTGTCAGCGAGACGGACTCGGGCGAAACCTATTTTTTTGATTACGACGATTTCCAGCAAGGAGAGTGTCCAATCAAGTTGCGGTTGCCTTCTGGTGAAGCAGTTCCCTATGCCAGTGATTTTTTCGAATTCTTAACGAAACGAATAGCTGCTCATAGTTAGTGCGCTCGTGAGTGACGCCTTTATACCTCAGGTGCAGGATTGGGCCTGAGGTAGAGCAAGGTTGCCCGGCCCCCGACATTTGGAAGGCCTCTGGAAACAGGTCAGGTCTGTTATTCAGACACGACTTCGGAATGCTTCCACATGTCGGTAGCTCAACCAGCTTTGCCAGCTAGGGAAGGGGAGATGCAGCCGAGCGTGTGCGGATTACATCTATCCGTCGCCAATCCCATAGTTTTTTGGTGCAAAGGTGCCAGGCGAGTTGACCTGGGCTCTGCTTCAACTTGCGCTTGTATAGGAACTAATGTTAATTGCCTGACATTCGGCTCGACCTTTGCATTCACATGGAGGGTTCACAATCCTCGAGTGAGGGATATGGCTTCAGGACGCACAAAACGTGGCGAACTAGATGCATGTGAGGGATTGGCCCTACGTCGACAAAACTAGGTTTGCTACGGCCGTTGACCCAGCAGCCTAAGGCAAGCGCTATTGCGGCACCCTGATGAGGTTTCAGTTCCGACAGAAATCTTTTCCGTCGCGCTCCAGCTAGTGATCCGCATCAACGCTATGCCAACTGTAGTCTGGACGCCGTCGAAGCAGCGCGACCGCTGCTATCGTTTCTCATCTTCAAGACTCATAGCCGTTGGTACCGGTAGCGCGCATGACGCGTGGGTGAGACGGAGAATCGAAAGGCTGGGGAGGTAAGGTCGTTCTAGTTTTCTCGCGGCTGTCTTTTGATAGCGAAAATTCTCCTGCAAATTGTAGACGATCTAGCAGTGGGAAATGAGCATCAAAACATCGTAAGTCTTGCCAGTGAGCCTGCTTTTTGTTCAACAAAATCAGCGCAGGGTGTCTGAACCTTTTCTATGACACAATGCCAAACGATCGTCAAATTGACAGGAACGCAAATCTAAGTTAGCAAAATCACAAATTCGACAGTTTGCTCCGGATCAAGGCGAATGATGCAGAAATGCAACTAAGTGTAGCGACAAGGTCAAAGCAAAAATTTTTTTGTTGACAACATACGTGCGATAGCTCACCAGAGATACTCAAACAATCTATCCAAAGATTTCTTAACAAGTTTAACGTGTACACGAATTTTTCGTATTAGCTCAACAGCGGTGATTTTTTGATAGATTTAACCTGATGTATTTGTTACAAAAATCGAATTAGTTAATTAACATTTGTCTTGAACTGTAGAATCCTGTCGTTTTTTTGTAAAAAATAAAAAAATTTCTACATGCAACTTGCGCAAACGCAATGCTAGTATCTCGCCACCGTGAAACTGTTGCCGCCGGCCACCCCCGGTTGCATTGGAGAAGAACACCGTGGACGCATTGGCAATCGCTAGTATCGGCATGCAAGCCGACCTGGCGCGTATGGAAAGCATCAGTCAGAACGCCGCGAACTCGCTGACCCTGGCCTACAAGCGCCAGGTCGCGACGACCCCGTCATTCGAAGTCCAGGTCGCCAACGTGCAGAACGCGCGCATGGCGCAGGTGCGCTTCCAGGCGGCGCCCGCCGTCAGTCTCGCCGTCGATGCAAGTACGGGCGCGATGCGGCCGACCGGTAATGCCCAGGACGTCGCTATCGAAGGCGCCGCCTTCTTCGAAGTCCAGACCCCGAACGGCCCTGCCTACACCAAGCTCGGCAACCTGCGCGCCGATGTGCAGGGCCGCCTCGTGGTCGGCTCGAATCTGCCTGTGATGGGGACGGGCGGAGAGATCCGCGTCGCCAATACTCCCTTCAGCATTGCTCCGAATGGCGATATCAGTCAGGAAGGCCGCCTCGTCGGCCGGCTAAAGCTGGTCGCGTTCGAGCAGTCCGGCCAGCTACAGGCCGCAGGCGCCGGCCTCTATCTGGCAGGGGAGGCGAAAGCCCAGGACGCTCCGGCAGGCACCGCACTGCGCGCGGGGTTCCTCGAGGGCTCCAACGTCAACACGCCGTATGAAATGGTGCGCATGACCGAGACGGTGCGCCATTTCGAAGCGCTCCAAAAGCTGGTGCAAGGCTATGACGGCATGCTGGAAAATTCGATTCGCAAGCTCGGAGAGTTTTAATTCATGAACGACTCGCTCTACATCGCCGCAACCGGCATGCACATGCAGCAAAAAGGCGTCGACACGATTTCCAATAACCTCGCCAACGTGAACACGCCCGGCTTCAAGAAGGGCAAGGTGAGTTTCGAAGACCTAGTCTATCGCGACTTGAACGGCGCGGCGGCCAGTCTCGACAGCGGTGCTGCCGGCCGCATGTGGCAGGGCGGCGGCGTCGGCATCGGCTCGATGGTGAAATCCTTCGCCACCGGCACCCTCAAGCAGACCGACCAGGCGATGGATCTGGCAATCGAGGGCGATGGCTTCCTGGAAGTGGTCGCGCTCGATGGCGCACCAGCCTACAGCCGTGGCGGCACGCTGACGGTCGACAAGGACGGCTTCCTGGCCACCGCCTCCGGCTACGCGCTCAAGCCCTCGATCCACATCGGGAACGATGCGCGCGAAGTGAGCATCAAGGCGGACGGCCGGGTGTTCGTCCGCAGCCGCGACGACAGCGAGGCGAGCGAAGTCGGCCGCATCGAGCTGGTTCGCTTCGCCGATATGAGCGGCTTGGTTCCGCTCGGCAGTAACCTCTATAAATCTTCCGAACGTTCGGGCGATGCCATTGCCGCCCGTGCAGGCGAAGACGGCGCCGGCATGCTCGCCCAGGGATTCGTCGAAGGATCCAACGTCAATCTGGTCGAAGAGATGGTCGACCTGATGGTTGCCAAGCGTGCCTACGAGACCAGCCTCAAGGTGATCCAGGCCTCGGATGAAATGCTCGCCATGAGTAATAACCTGCGCAAGTAAGCCCGACAGCCGAGCATGCGTTTCCGTCTTCATTCCCTGTTCGCCATCGGTGCCTGCGCACTGCTGCCGGCCGCCGCGTGCGCCGCCGATCAAGCGCCGCGCACGATGGCGCTTGAACTGCGCGCAGAAGCACAGGTCGCCGGCGTCGGTATCGCTTTGGGCAATGTGGCGATCCTGGATACGGGCCACCCCGGGGCGGCGCGCCTCGCTGCTCTCCACCTCGGCAAGACGCCGCGGGTCGGCTATGTCGAACGCTTTACGCGCGCGCAGATTGCACAGGCGGTACGGCGCCAGTCGGACGTGGAAGCGATTGCGTGGACCGGCGCCGACAGCGTCGCCGTGCGCGCACAGTCGCATGCGGTCGGGACGGATGCCCTGGCCGCCGCCGCGATCGACGCCGTGCGTGCCGAGTACGGTGCAGCGCATCCCGGATTGGAAGTGCGGCTCGCCGGCCAGCTGGCACCGCTGGAAGTGCCGGACGGCAGGCTCGAACTGCGCGCGCGCCGGGTGAGCGGCACTGTGCTTAACAAGCGCATGACGCAATGGCTTGACGTTCTGGTCGACGGCGCGGTCTACCGTTCCGCCGTCGTACCGCTGGCCGTATCGCAGCAGCGCCAAGTGTACATGGCGCGCCGGGCGCTGGAACAGGGGGCCTGGGTAGGCCCCGCCGACTTTACGGTGTCCGATGCAAACGTGGCCGGTCTTGCCGCCGCCGCCGTGGATCCGGCCTTGCAGCCGTTCCGCCTGCGCACGCCGCTCAAGGAGGGGCAAGTGCTCGCCGCTGGCGCCATGCTCAACGAAGGAAAAATCCTGCGCGGCGATAGCGTCAGGATCATCGTCAGAAACGGCCAGATCGGCATCGAGGCCGGAGCCGTCGCGCTGGCCGAAGCGGGGCCGGGGCAGCAGCTCGCGGTGCGCCCGAACGGCGCAAGTGAAACACTGACCGGGCGCGTCGGCCAGGCAGGCACCGTCATCATCGAATAGGACAGCTACCGTGAAAACGACTTTGTGGCGCAGTGCGCTGGTGCTCGTTGCGTGCATGCAGGCCGCGGGTGCGACCAGCCTGTACAAGCCCGGCATGTACCAGCCCCTGACTTCCGACCTGCGCATGCGCAAGGTGGGCGACCTGATCACCGTCATGGTCTACGAAAACGCCAGCGCGAGCAGCGCCGCAAACACCACCGCCGCACGTGACGCGGGCGTCGGGTTCGGGGTCGAGGGCACTCCGGGCAAGCGCTATGCGGGCACCGTGAACGCGACCAACAAGACCGATGGCCGCGGCCGCACGGCGCGTGAAGGCAAGGTGCTGGCGCAGATTACCGTCACCATCCGCGCCATCGAGGACAACGGCGACATGCTGATCGCTGGCGAGCAGATGCTTGAGATTAACAACGAGCGGCAGCAGATCTCGGTGGAGGGCGTCATCCGTCCGCAAGACGTATCCGACACGAATGTCGTGCTGTCGACCCGGGTAGCCAATGCCAAGATCAGTTACGCGGGCGAGGGCGACCTCGCCGACAAGCAGCGTCCCGCCTGGTGGCAACGCCTGCTGACCCTGTTCGGAGCCTGAGCCGCATGTCCATCCTGTTCCGTACGCTGTCTGCGTGCCTGTTTGCGCTCTTCCTGGTCGGTAACGCCGCGGCTGCCGACGCCATCCGCATCAAAGACATCGGCAAGATGTCGGGCTGGCGCGACAACGCGCTCACCGGCTACGGCCTGGTGACGGGTCTGGCCGGCACCGGCGACTCGTCGCGCAACAAAGCGACCCGCCAGTCGATCGCCAACATGCTCTCGCGCTTCGACATGACGCTGGCCGCGGAAGACGTCCAGAGCCGCAACGTGGCGGCGGTGATGGTCACCGCCAGCCTGGGGCCGTTCGCGCGCGCTGGCGACAACATCGACGTCACCATCACCTCGATCGGCGACGCCCGCAGCCTGGTCGGCGGCACGCTGATGCTGGCGCCGCTCAAAGGCCCCGACGGCAAGGTGTACGGCCTGGCACAGGGCACGCTCTCCGTCGGCGGCTATAAATACGACCTCAATGGCAACGTGGTGCAGAAGAACCACCCAACCGTCGCTTCGATTCCCGGCGGCGCAACGGTCGAGGTGGGGCTGGTCAATGACATCCGTAGCGAGCGCGGCTCCGTAACCTTCGTGCTGTCCGACCCCGACTTCACCACCGCGACCCGCGTCGCCAGCGCCATCAATGCGCGCCTCGGCGGCGGCCTGGCGGTCGCGCGCGACGCCTCCGGCGTCGAAGTGCAGATCCCGGCCGCGAACCGAGAGCGCCTGGCGGACTTCCTGACCACGCTGGAGAACGTCATGGTCGAGCCGGATCGGCGCGCCAAGGTCGTCATCAACGAGCGCACCGGCACGATCGTCTCCGGCGGCGACGTGCGCATCTCGAAAGTGGTCGTGTCGCATGGCGACCTCAAGGTGTCGATCGTGACCGAGAACGCGGTGTCGCAGCCGCTGCTGGTACGCCAGCTCGGCCCTGGCGTGGGATCGGTGCCGTACTCGAACACCCGCATTGACGTCGAGGAAACCGGCAGGGCCGGCTATGTCTCCGCCAACAATACGGTGGGCGACCTGGTGCAGTCGCTGGCGCGCCTGAAGACCAATACGCGCGACATCATTTCGATCCTGCGGGCTGTAAAGGCTGCCGGCGCGCTGCATGCGGAACTGATCGTCCAGTGATTTTCTCCCTACGGTGCGTGGCACCGCGGGCTTTTCAATGTGAAGCAACCGGAGCAGTCAACGTGGTATCCGTCATCGACAACAATACGACCGCTTTGCTGAGCCTTGCGCTCGACGCCGCCGTCATGCGGCAGCAGGCGATCGCCCAGAACATTGCCAACGCCAGTACTCCCGGCTATCAGCGCATCGGCGTCAGCTTCGAAAGCCGCATGGCGCAGCTGGCGGCAGGCGCGCGGGCGGGCGCGGCGCCGTCCCTGTCCGACCTGGCGCATGCGCGTCCGGTCTTCGAAGCGGCCGGCGCGCCCGGCGAAGGCGTCGCCCTCGACCTCGAGATGGCCGACATGTCGCAAACGGTGCTGCACCACCAGATGCTCATGAAGGCGCTGAACAAGCACCTCGAACTGGTCGGTCTGGCCATCAACGAAGGGAAGCGCTAATGGATTACAACGCAGGCTTTCAGATCAGCGCGACTGGCATGGCCGTCGAAAAGCTGCGCCTCGACATCACTGCCGCCAATATCGCCAACATGCATTCGGCGGCGGCCGATGCGGGAAGGGTGTATCAGCCGCTGCGCGTCCTGCAGCAGGCCGTGCCGCTGAGCTTCTCGCACGAATTCGGACGCCTGTACGCAGCGGCCGGCGGCGCGCGCGTGGTGGCGGTCGAGCCTCAAGCGGTGGCACTGCGGATGGTGTACGAGCCGGGCCACCCGTATGCCGATGCCAAGGGCTTCGTCGCTTATCCGGGCGTGAACCATACCGCCGAAATGATGAACGTGAACACCGCGCTGCGCGCGTATGAGGCCAACGTCGCCGCGATGAACGCCGCCAAGGCGATGGCCACGCGTGCGCTCGAGATCGGAGGCCGCCAATGACGATCGAGGCAATCGGCGCGATCAACCTGGCCCAGGACGTCGACGGCTTCCTGGCGCCGGCCAAGGTGCAGGAGGCTGCCCCCGGCTTTGGCCAGCGCTTTGCCCAGGAAATCGAGAACATCAATTCCGGCATCGTCGACACCGACAATGACATCCGCAAACTGGTCGCCGGCGAAAGCCAGAGCCTGCATGACGTGATGATCAAAATGGAAGAAGCGAAGCTGTCGTTCCAGCTGCTGGCGCAAGTGCGCAATCGGCTGCTGGAAGCGTATCAAGAAGTCATGCGGATGCAGGTTTAGGAGTCTTAGGTGGCAACATTCTCTCTGTTTTGGTCTGAACTGGGGCGCGCCGCGCGCACCGGCCTCATTGTCGGCACCGTGTTGATCGTCGGCCTGGCGCTCGCGCTCGGCTATTGGGCCTACCGGCCCGACTACCAAGTCCTGTTTTCCGATGTCGCGGCGCGCGATGCCGCCGCCATGACGGCCGAACTCGACAAGATGAAGACGCCGTACACGTTGGCCGATGGCGGCACCACGGTGCTGGTTCCGCGCGACCTGGTATACAAGACGCGCCTTGCCCTGATGAACAAGGATGTGCCCCTGCATGGGGCGGTCGGCTTCGAGGTCTTCAATAATGCCGACTTCGGCATGACCGAATTCGTTCAAAAGGTGAATTACCTGCGCGCGATCCAAGGCGAGCTTACCCGCACGATCCTGGCCATCGACGGCATCGCCTCGGCGCGCGTGCACCTGGCCATTCCCGACCAGGGCCTGTTCAAGAAAGCCACGACCAAGCCCAAGGCCTCCGTAACGCTCAGCATGAAGCGCGGCCAGGTTCTCGGCACGGAGCAGGTCGCCGGCATCCAGCGCCTGGTGGCCGCGTCGGTTCCCGACATCGTCAGCGGCGACGTCACCGTGCTCGACCAGCACGGCGTGGCGCTTACCCGCGTCAATGGTGACAACGAAACGGCACCGACCAGCGGCGAACAGCTCGACGCAAAGCGCGGCACCGAGGAATACCTGCTCAAGAAGGTGTCGGCCGTGCTCGACCAAACCTTTGGCCCCGGTGAAGCGATCGCCAGCGTCGACGTGGCACTCAACCTCGACCGCGGCAAGCTCATCACCGAGGAAGTGCTGCCCGCAAACGGGAACGCGGCCGACCAACCGGTCGCCGGCGTCGTCGTGCGTGACCGCCAGACGGTGCGCGAGGCCGATAGCGCCGCCGTCGGCGTCGCCGGCAGCAAGCCGGCGGCTGGCGGCACGACGACCACCGAAT
Source organism: Massilia sp. Leaf139 (assembly GCF_001424165.1). Taxonomy (GTDB): domain Bacteria; phylum Pseudomonadota; class Gammaproteobacteria; order Burkholderiales; family Burkholderiaceae_D; genus Telluria. The sequence goes on along the minus strand of NZ_LMOJ01000003.1, from coordinate 120,588 downwards.
TCGACTATCAGGTGGGGCGTCGCGTTGAACAGGTCGCCGTCGCCAGCGGCACCGTCAAGCGCATGACGGTCGCGGTGGTCGTCAAGAAGCCTTTGACCGAAGAGCAAATCGACAAGCTAAAGGAAGTTGTGTCGCTCGCGGTTGGCTTCAACGGCGCACGCGGCGACGCCATCGTCGTCAACTCGATGGAGCGCCTGGTCGGCAGCGCCGTTCCGGCCGCGACGCCGGCGCTTGAGGCGCCGGCCGAGAATCCAATGCAAGCAACGCGTGCAGCGAAACCTGACGCCGCATCGGCCAACGTTGTAATCGGCGTGCTGGTGGCGCTGCTGGTACTGGTGCTGCTGGCATTCGCCGCGACGATCGTGGCACGGCGGCGCGCGCCGCGGCAGGTTGCGCGGCTCGACGGCGCCCAGCGCGAACAGATGTTGAGCGACGTGCGGCGCTGGATCGCGGCGCCGGCGGAGATTCACATGCATGAGGTTCGGAAATGAGCGGTCATCGCCAGGCGGCCGTCGCCCTGCACGGCCTGGCCGCGCAGGATCGGCGCGCCATCCTTGCCGAGTTGCCGGAAACCGACCAGGATATCCTGCGCGGCCTGCTGGCCGAGCTGGCGGAACTAGGATTCGAGCACACGCCTGGCATCGCGGCGGCGATGGCGGAGCCGGCACCGCGCGCTGCGGCGCAGGACGACGGCAAGCCGGACGCTGCGATGCGGCGCACACTCAGGCATGCTTCTCCGGCCGCCATGCTGGCGATTCTGGGCCATGAACCCGCCAGTCTGCAGGCCTGCGTCCTGGCGCTCGACAGCTGGCCGTGGGCGAACGGTTTCCTTGAATTGCTGCCGCAGCCGCGTCGGATGCTGGCCGCGGAGTCGCTGCGCGCGGGTATCGCCGCCGCGCCGGCCCGCAGCCAGTTCCTGCTCGAGTCGGTGGCCGCGAAATTGGCGGACATGCCTGGCACGGCGGCCGCTGGCACGCCTGCGCGTACCGAACCGCGCCTCAGCGCTCTTGCGCGCACCTTGCATAGATTCGCGCCATGGACTCGATAATCCGCAGCGCACCGGTGTCGCCTGTGGCGCGGCCGATCGGCCGGGCGCGGCCGGCCGTGGCCGCGCCAACTGCGGCGCCAGCCGGGCAGGCGCTTGGCGCCGCGCAGACCAACACGCAGACACTTGTCATGCCTGCGGTCGAGACGACGCCGGCCGCGCTCTCGGCAACCGAAGTCAAGCTGGAAGCCGCATTGCGCGAGCGCGACGCGGAGCTGGCGCAGCTTCACGCCCAGATCGAGAAGATCAAGGCCGATCTCGCCGTGATCCACGCCGACGCCGAGAAGAAGGGGTACGATGCCGGCGCGGCGAAGGGAGAAAAGGCGGCGGCCCAGCTGTTGCAGGGTCAGATCGAACGGGCGCAGTCGCTGCTGGCGGAATTGGCGCAAACCCGGGGCCAGGTACTCGACGATGCCGAGGATGCGCTGGTCGAGGTTGCCTATACCGCCGTATGCCGCATCCTGGGTGAACAGGGCGCCAAACGCGACGCCGTCGCACGGCTGGTGCGCGAGGCCGCGGCCGCCACGCGCGATGGCTTGACCGTGCGTCTGCACCCGGACGACGCAGCAATGCTGCGGGCCGGGCGGGAGGGCGTCGAGGATCAGGTACGCATCGCTGCCGATCCCGCCGTCAAGCTGGGCGGTTGCGTCGTCGACAGCGGCAAGGGCACCCTGGACGCGCGCTTCGAGATCCAGCTTGCCTTGCTGGGCGAAGCACTGCTCGCGGCGCGTGCGGCGCGCCAGCCCGGCGAGGACGCTGCCTGATGCAAGCCTACCTGTCCGCCGTGCGCGACGCCGTCCTGACCCGGCGCGAAGGCCGCGTCACCGGCATCGCCGGCCAGAGCGTCGAGGCGACCGGCCCGGATGTGACGATCGGCGAAGTATGCGAGATCGCGCTCGACGGCGGCACGCCGCTGCTGGCCGAGGTGGTCGGCATGAAGCCGGGCCGGGTCGTGCTGATGCCCTACGGTGACCTGCGCGGCATCGGAATCGGCAACACCGTCTATGCCACCGGCCGCGAGTCCGGCATCGGGGTTGGCGGCGCACTGCTCGGCCGTGTGATCGACGCCTTCGGCAATCCGCTCGACGGCCTTCCTCCGGCTCGCACGGAGCGTACCCGTGCCTTGCTAGCCGAACCGATCAATCCGCTGACCCGTCCGCGTATCGCGCACCTCCTCGAAAGCGGAGTGCGCGCGATCGATGCGCTGCTGCCCCTCGGCCGCGGACAGCGCATGGGGATCTTCGCCGGCAGCGGTGTCGGCAAGAGCACCTTGCTGGGTATGCTGGCGCGCGATGTCAAGGCCGACATCAACGTCATCGCGCTGATCGGCGAGCGTGGACGCGAAGTGCGCGAATTCGTGGAAAAGCATCTGGGCAAGGAAGGCCTGCAGCGCAGCGTAGTGGTGGTGGCGACCTCGGATCAGCCGGCCCTGGCCCGCACCCGCGCGGCGCATGTGGCCACCGCCATCGCCGAATCATTCCGCGACGAAGGCCGGCAAGTGCTGTTGATGATGGATTCGATCACCCGGTTTGCCATGGCCCGCCGCGAGATTGGCCTGGCCGCCGGCGAGCCTCCAACCGCGCGTGGCTATACGCCGTCGGTGTTCGCCGACATTCCCGCGCTATGCGAACGCTGCGGCACCACCGACTCCGGCGGTTCGATCACCGCGCTGTACACGGTGCTGGTCGAAGGCGACGATTTTAACGAGCCGATTTCGGACATCGTCCGCGCCACGCTCGACGGCCATATCATGCTCTCGCGCGACCTCGCGCACGAGGCCCATTTCCCCGCGATCGACGTCCTGCAAAGCACCAGCCGGCTCGCGTCGGAGCTGGCAAGCGCCGAGGAACAGGCATTGATGACGGCCACCGTCGAGGTGCTTTCGACCTATGAACGCAACCGCCAGATGGTTGACATGGGCGCCTACAAGGCCGGCAGCAATCCCGCGATCGACCGCGCCATTAATGTGTTTCCGGCACTGCGCGCCGTGTTGCGCCAGTCCGTGCTGGAATCGGCAACGCGCGCGCAGGCTTTAAATAACCTGCGCACGGCGCTTGGTTCGGGGGCGCCATGAGCCGCGGCGCACGCTTTCACTACGCGTTGGAACCGGTGCGGCTGACCCGTACCTGGCACTTGGACGCATTGCTGCTCGAACTAGGCGAACAGAATGGCGCAATCGCGTCGCATGCTCTAGCGCAGGCCGATATCGAAGCACGTATCGCGCAAGCGGCGGCAGCCTGGGAAGAGTGCAAGTCGAGCGGCCGCTTTCAGTCGGTGACCGAGTTCGCACTGGCCACCCGCTACATGAGCGAGCTGGCGCGCCAGGCACGCGAAGCCTCGGCGCGCATGGCCGAACTAGCTGCGCTGCGCGACGCGACAGTCGAGCGCGTCGTCCTCGCCAAGCGCGCCGTGGAGGCCGCCGAGGCCCATCGCGAGGAGATGCACGACCAGTTCATCCGGCAGCGGCTGAGCGGCGACTTTAAACTCGCCGACGATCAATGGAACACACTTCAATCAGGAGCGGTCGCTCATGACAGTTAATCTGGAATCGACGCTGGGCGTCGATGCGTCGCCATTGCGTGCCGACCGCCGTCATGCGGGGGCGCGGCAAGATCGCTGGATGTTGGAATTCGAAAAGGCGTTCACGACAAGCGGGGATGCGCGGGACGACGGGGGTGAGAAGGGCGCGCCTGTGGCCGCCGCCGGCCCGGCGTCTGCGCGCATGCCGCCATCGAGCCCAGCACACGCGGCTGCGGCGCCGGCGTTGCGGGCCGCGCCTTCGCATAGTGCGGCGCGCACGATGCCGCCGCATGCGGCTCTGCATACCGCGCGGGCGGACGCGCGCGACGCCGCTGCGCCAGCCAGTGCGGGTAGCCACGGGAAGGCCGATGGGTCTGTGGCGGAATCAGGCACGCAGGATATGGCGCCGGCTGTGGCGGCGGGCGCGGCGACGGCGGCCAGGGTCTCGCCAGCTGGCTCCGCGGTGTTGGAAAGCGCCGGTGTCGACGCGCTGCGCGGCGCTGCGCGCATCGCGCCCAGCCTGTTTCTCTCGGCCATATCAGGCGCCGGCTTGGCGGCCCAGCAAGCGGCTGCCTATGGCGCACCGGCATTCCAGGAAGCGTCCGCCGGCGCGGCCAAGCGCTCGCCGGCCGGTACGCCGTTCGACGCACGTGCCATGCACCTGTTCGTCGACAGCCAGGGGGTGCACGCCTTCATTCGCGATACGGCCTTGCAAGCCAACGAACTTCGCACGGTCGCGCAAGGGCTGGCGGCCGAAATGGCGGCCACCGGCCAGCAGCTCGCGAGCCTGACCGTCAACGGTAAGAACGTCGCCGCACGCACTCCGCATGCGGAGGCAGAAGAGGACGACGCCGTGTTCCAGCAAAACCCTGACGGCGGGGCCGAGTCATCGCTCCGCTATCCATCCCAGCCAGTCTCCGAAGGAAATCCATGACCATCAGCACCATCAGTGCCGCCGGCACCAACCCTGCGGGACAGTCCAGCAACATCGGTATCCAGGACTTCCTGAAGATCCTGACGACGCAGCTCAACAACCAGGATCCGCTCAAGCCGATGGACAACCAGGACTTTGTGGCCCAGATCGCCCAGTTCGCGACGCTCGAGCAAAGCCGGCAGCTCAACAGCAAGCTCGAATCGATGTTGTCGCTGCAGGGCTCGACCCAGTCCGTCGGCCTGCTTGGCAAGAAGGTGGATGTCGAATTCAACGGCAGCGTGCTGAGCGGCGACGTTACGGCGCTCTCGCTGGCATCGGGCCAACCGGTCATGACGATCAAGACTGCGACGGGCGAATTCCGTGACGGGATCATGCTCGCGCAAATTCTCAATATCCGCGTGTAAGGGAATACCATGTTCGATACGATCTTCATCGGCACCTCCGGCCTCCTGAACCATGCGAAGGGCTTGCGCACGGTCGGCAACAACTTGGCCAACGTGAACACACCTGGCTTCAAGAGCTCGCAGCTCCAGTTCACGAACCTGTTCGAACAGGGTGGCGGCGCTGGCCAGGCCGGCGGCGGCCAGACCAGCGGCGGCGGCACGGGCCTCGCTACGCTTGGCCTCGACGTCAGTTTTCGCGCCGGGCTGGATCAAAGTACGGGCAATCCCCTTGACGTGGCCATCAACGGCAACGGCTTCTACACGCTCAAGCGCGACGGACAGCTGCTCTACACCCGCGCCGGCGATTTCCGCTTTGACGAAAAAGGTTTCCTGGTCAATTCGAGCGGCGACCTGGTACAGGGACTCGACGCCGACGGCCGCCTGACCGACATCACGCTCGACAGCCTGGCACGCAGCGTGCCGAAAGCGACATCGACGGTGGTCTTCAATGGCAGCATCTCGAACGCCGCGCCGAGCACGCCGCCGGTCAGCACCGGTGTAAACAACGTGATGATTCTCGACGCAAACGGCATCGACCATCCGGTCAAGTTGAGCATTGCGAACGATGGCGATGGCAATTACACCGTGACGGTGATGAATGCCGCCAATGAAACGGTGGCGACCGGCGCCATCAAGTTTGCCGGCATCGTCCCGGTGCCTGGCTCTGACAGTATGACGTTCTCCTACGCGCCGGCTGGCGGCAGCGCGGTCGACGTCAAGCTCGACTTCTCGAAAACCTCGCTCGGCAGCGTGGCCAGCATCGGTGTGGCCTCGCAGGACGGTTACGTCGGCGGAACCAAGACCGACCAGACCATTGGCGCCGACGGCACGCTCACCGTCCAGTACTCGAACGGCCAGAGCGCCAAGGGGCCGCGTATCGCGCTGGCCGACTTCCAGGCCGACGGAGCGCTCGAGGACGCGGGCGGGGCGGCCTTCCGCAAGACCGCAAATGCGCAGGTGCTGTATGGCTACGCCGGTTCCGAGTCGTTCGGCAAGCTCGCCGCCGGCCACCGTGAGGGTTCCAACGTCGACCTGGCCGAGGAGTTCGGCAACCTGATCCTCATGCAGCGTGGCTACCAGGCGGCGTCGCACGTGGTAAGCACCGCGAACGACATGATTCAGCAATTGTTCGACATGAAAGGCCGCTGATGAAGGCGACTCCGTTCATGCTGATCGGCGCCTCGGCCCTGGCGTCGATCGAATCGGCCGTCATGCCGGCCCTCCACGCCTGGGCCGGCGAGTGGGGAATCGTGCACGATGCCGTCTCGGTGGGCGCGCGCCGCGCCTACGAGCACGGCGTCCAGGATGGCCTGGCCTGGTCGTGCTCGTACGCCCAGGATCACCACGCCTATTTCGGCTGGCATCCAGCCAGCACCGAAGGATTGTGCGCGCTGATGTTCCCGCCGGACATCGCCCCGGCGCAGCAGGACGCGGCCATGGCGCAGCTGGCCCCGGCCGCCGCGCGCCAGGCCATGGAGGCACTGGCCATGGCATTGACGGCCGTCGCGTTTCCGGGGGGCGGCCGGTCGCCTGCCTCGCGCACGGCGCCGGGCGCGGCGCTATATGCCCGCGGCGCCGGTGCGGTGGTGCTGTCGATCGCCGTCGGCAGCGTGCGCGCCAGCCTGTTGCTGGACGGTGCCTGCGTGCGCGCGTTGGCCGCGCCCGCCGGTGCGCTGCACTTGCCGCCGCTCGGCAAGATCGACCTGCAGGGTGCGTTGGCCGGTACCGGGCTGACGCTCGATCTGACGGTCGGCAGTGCCCAAGTCGGACTGAATCACCTGTTGGCGCTCGCTGTCGGCGACGTGATCCGCCTGGACACGTCGGTCGAGCAGCCCGTCGCCTTGCGCCTGCCATCGGGCGCCGCCGTATTGAACGGCTACATGGGCAAGTCCGGCGGCCAGCTGGCCGTCGAACTGACCCGCTTGAACTAATTCTATCTGGAGCAGCAACATGAGCAGTATTTCCCTCGAAGCCGTGGCGGCAGTCGCCGCGGTCGCCGCCGGCGCTACCCAACCGATCGCACTGCCGGAACTGGATGCGGGCGCCGGCACCGGCAGCGCATTACTGACGACGAGCAACGCGCTGCTCGACAGCATCGACGTCACCCTGTCGGTGGTTGTCGGCCAGTCGCGCACCACGCTCGGCGAGCTGCTGCGCCTGAAGGAAGCCGACCTCTTGACGATCGATCGCAAGGCCGATTATCCAGTCGACGTGGTCGTCAATGGCAATGTCGTGGCACGCGGTCAGCTGGTGGTGATCGACGACGCCTTTGGCGTGCGCGTCACCGAAGTCGCAGTCGCCGCTAAAGCGTGACGATGAGCTCACCGACTCCGGCTCCGACGCCAGCGGCCGGTGCGGCATTCGCGGCACCCGCCCAGACGACGGCGCCCGCGATCCCGTTCAAGCGCGACACTGGTGCCGATACGTCCGCATTCGGCGGTGGCGCGGCCGGTGTACTGGTCGTTTCCCTGCTTGCCATCGCGGCGGTGCTGGTAGTGCGCAAGCGCCTCGGGTTGGGGCAGCCACAACAGGGCGGCGGACGCCTGGTCAAGGTGCTGGAATCGCAGCGTCTGGGGCCGCGCACCTTGCTATCCGTGGTCGAATTCTCGGGGACGCGCTACCTGATCGCCCAGGGCGAACACGGCATTTCATGTGTAGCCAGCACGCCCGCGGCCGGCGAGCCATGATCCGCGTCGTTCCGATCAATGCACGCCGCGTTGCGCTGGCCGGCGCGGGCCTACTGGCGCTGTTTGCCGCCGGGTTCGCAGCCGCGGCCGAGCCGACCCTGAGCGCGGCCGGCATGCAGGTCACCTTCGGCACACAGGGCGGCGGCGAATACGGCTCGGCCGTCAAGATCCTGCTTGGCCTCACGGTTCTCAGTCTGGCACCCGCGATCCTGATGTCGATGACCTCGTTCGTCCGTATCGTGATCGTGCTCTCGATGCTGCGCCATGCACTGGGCATGCAGGAAACGCCGCCGAATACCGTGATCGTGAGCCTGGCGCTGTTCCTGACCTTCTTCACGATGGCGCCGGCGCTCAACCAAATAAACGAACAGGCGCTGCAGCCTTTCATGGACGGTAAGCTGGCGCCGCAGGCGGCGGTAACGAAAGGAACCGGCCCGCTTCGCGAATTCATGGTGCGCCAGACCCGCGAGCAGGATCTGGCGCTCATGGTCGAGCTGGCGAAAGCCGAGCAGCCGTCGAGCATCGACGACATCAGCATGGTGCAGCTGATCCCGGCCTTCATGCTCTCCGAGCTGCGGGCCGCATTCCAGATCGGCTTTGTCGTTTTCCTGCCGTTCTTGCTGGTCGACCTGATTGTTTCGAGCGCACTGATGGCGCTGGGCATGATGATGGTTCCGCCGGCCTCGATTTCGCTGCCGCTCAAGATTCTCATGTTCGTCCTGATCGACGGCTGGAGTCTGGTGGTGCGCGCCCTGTTAGGTACCTTCAGCTAGCAGCCGCCCGCCGATGAACTCGCCGACTTCGCTTGCCGTACGCCCTCCGTTGCGTCCCGATGCCGGGGAAGTTTCGGATCTGTGGGCATACTATGTGCACAGCCGCGACCCGGCGGCGCGCGAGCGGCTGCTGGCGGCGTACACGGAGTTTGCGCGAATGCTAGCGGCCAAGGTGTTCGCGCGGCGGATCTTTACCGAAATGGAGTTCGACGATTATTTTCAGTATGCGAGGGTGGGGCTGATCGAAGCGATCGACCGCTATGAACCAGCACGAGGCATCAAGTTCGAAACCTATGCCAGCAGCCGGATCAATGGCGCGATGCTCAACGGGATCGAAACCTGTAGCGAACTTCAGCAGCAGCTGCATGCGCGCAAGCGCCTGGTCAGTCAGCGTGTCGCTTCGCTCGCCGAGAAGGCGCCGGAGCAGGCGGGCGCGCAGGACGTGTTCGCGCGGCTGGCGGAGATCGCGATCGGCCTGGCGGTCGGGCTCGCGCTCGAGGAGTCGGGCATGCACATGTCCGAAGATGCCCACTATGCCGATAACAGCTATACCGCGGTGGAGATGAAGCGGTTACAGTCACGAATTAAGGTGGCGGTGCGTGCGCTTCCGCCAAACCAGCGGCAGGTGATCACCTCGCACTATCTGCACCACATGGCGTTCGAGGAGGTGGCGACGAACATGTCGCTCACCCGCGGACGCGTATCGCAATTACATAAGCAGGCGCTGGCGGGACTGCGCATTCAGCTGGAAAAGTCCAGCGACATGGATCTGCGTTTTTGACGCGCGTACGCGCCGCCGGCATCGAAGCAAACATTTTTCAGGAGACGACATCATGATTCCCAATTCCTTATCGCTGCTGGACCAGACCGAACTGCTGCAATTGGCGATCGATGCGAGCAACGGTGGTGCAGCCGGCGCCGCCATTGCCTACTTGAAGGAAGCCGTGTCGCGCACCGATGCAACCGCCAACGCGCACTTTCTGCTCGGCTCCGAGTACGCGCAGATCAAGCTGTACGACCGCGCCGTGAACGAGATGGAAGCCTCGCTCGCGCTTGATCCTGGGCTGTCGATCGCGCGTCTGCAGCTCGGCCTGTTGTGGCTGACGAGCGGCGCGGCCGAGCGCGCTGTGCAGGTGCTGGCGCCGCTCTCGGATCTGGGCCAGGCCGATCCGCTGCGCCTGTTCGGCGAAGGATTGTGCGCGCTGGTGCGCGACGAATTCGACGAGACCGTGCGCCTGCTGGAAAGCGGCATTGCACACAACCACGCCAACGACGCGTTGAACACCGATATGCGCAGGCTGCTGGACGAATTGGCTCCGCTGCGCGCAACGCGAGGGCAGAGCGCGCCGGAACCGGCTGCGGCCGAGGACATCCCGCACCTGCTGCTGTCCGCCTACACCGGCAATACCAGCCACTGAGTCGAATGGTCGCCAGCAGCCCGGTCTCCAGCGTCAGCCAGCTCGTCACGGTCATCCGTAGCGAGCTGTCGAAGGTCGCCACGCCGCTGCAACGCGCGGCAGGCGCGCTTGCCGAGAGCCAGCCGCGCGGCGCGCGGTATGCGCAGTCCAGGCTGCCGGGCCTGATCGCGGCGCGCATCCGCCAGATCGGGCGCGACGATCCGCAGCGCGGCCGGAAGGCCTTCCGGGTTTTTCTGGAGGCAGTGCTGCTGTCGTCCTTCGGCGAGCAAATGGTGGCCGATCCCCGGTTTCATCAACTGGTCGACGACGTGCAGCAAGCCATGGAAAGCCAGCCCGCCTGCGCGCAGCTGGTCGGCGAAGCCATCGACCAGCTGCTCGCCCGCCATAGCTGAGCGGCGATCCCATCATTTTCATGTCGACAGATTCAGGATTTAATATGCATCATCCACTCAACCGGCGCGCGTACCTCAACCGGAGGCACCATGCGGCCTGATCTCGCGTTGCAGCTGCTCTCCGAACTGCTGTGGAACGCGCTGATCATCTCGGCGCCGCTGCTGGCCGTCACGCTGGTGGTGGGACTGATCGTCAGCGTGCTGCAGGTGGTAACCCAGATTCAGGAAGCGTCCCTGACCTTCGTTCCCAAAATCGTCACGGCGGTGGTGGTGCTGGTCGTGTGCGGGCCGTGGATGCTCAAGCGGCTGGTCGGATTCTCGGCCAGCCTGATCGCCAATATTCCGAGCTACTTCTAGGCAGGCGCATGACGATCGACTTCGATCCGGCGTGGGCCATGTCGGTGTTCCTGGTGTCCCTGAGGGTCGGCGTGCTCCTGATGTTGTCGCCGGTTTTCACCGGCCTGAACGGCCTGGTGACCGTACGTGTGCTGCTGACCCTGGTGCTGAGCGCACTGCTGGTGTCGAACCTGCAGGTGCCGCCTGCGCCGGCCGCGCTCTCGCTCGGCGCGATCGTGTTCGCAGCGGTGCTGGAAGTGGCGGTCGGCGCCACGCTGGCATTCGGCGTGATGGCGGCATTCGGCGCCTTTTCCCTGGCCGGCAAGATCCTCGACATCCAGAGCGGCTTCGGCATCGGGGGTGTGTACGACCCGGTCACGCGGAGCGGTGCGCCGCTGTTCGCCACGATGCTCAACATGGCGGCGGTCGTCGTTTTCTTCGGCATGGATGCCCATCATGCCTTCATGCGCGGCCTGGCGTTCTCGCTGCGTAGCGTCCCACCGGGCAGCGGCTTCGCCGCGCTCGATGCCGACGCGGTCGTTGCCCAGTTCGGCCTGGTGTTTTCGCTGGGCTTGTCGCTGGTGATTCCGGTGGTGCTGTGCCTGCTGTTGGTCGAGCTGGGACTTGCGGTGGTATCGCGCGTGCTGCCGCAAATGAACGTGATCATTGTGCTCATTCCCATCAAGCTGGTGGCCGGCCTGTCGCTGTTCGCGCTGACCGTGGTCACGCTGGGGCCGGGCATGAGCAAGGTGTACGCGTCGATCTTTCAATTCTGGGAACAGGTGTTGACCCATGGCTGAGCAGGACGCGGATCTATCCGAAAGCGCCACTCCCTACAAGCTGGAAGAAGCGCGCAAGAAGGGCTCGGTCGCCAAAAGCAATGATTTCACCGCGATGGCGATGATGGCGGCGCTGACCGTCTCGCTGTATTCGATCGGCTGGACTGGGCTGCGCGAGTTGCTGCAGATGCAGCAGCGGATCCTCACGCGGCCCCTGCGCGGCGAGATGGGCGTCGATGCGGTAGCGGCCTGGATGGGCGAACTGGCGATCGGCATGCTGGCCGTCATGGGGCCGTTCCTGCTGACCCTGGTGGTGGTGGCGGTCGTCGTCAATCTGTTTCAGACCGGCCCCGTGTTCAGCTTTCATCCTTTGATTCCCGACCTGAGCCGCATCAGTCCAGGTACGGGCCTGAAGCGGATCTTCTCCATGCGTACCGTGTTCGAGACGGTCAAGAGTTTGATCAAGCTCGTCGTGCTGGGCGCGCTGATGTACGTCGTGGTGCGCGACGCCGTTCCCGGCATGGTCGCCCTGACGACCGTCGACGCCAAGGCCTATGCCCAGCCCTTGATCGGCCTGTCGGCGGCGCTAATGGTCAAGCTGGTGCTGGCCCTGCTCGTGATCGGCGTGCTCGATCTTGTGTTCACGCGAATGGAGTTCGCAAAGAAAATGCGGATGAGCAAACGCGACGTGCGCGACGAATCGAAGAACCGGGAAGGCGATCCGCGCATCCGCTCACGCATCCGCGAGCTGCGTCAGGAAGTGCTCAAGCGAAGCAAGTCGGCGGCGAACGTGCCGAAGGCCGACGTCCTGATCACCAATCCCACCCGCATCGCCGTGGCGCTGAGCTACCGCCACGGCGAATCCGGCGCGCCGAAAGTGATCGCGAAAGGGGCGGGGGCGCTGGCGCGCCAGATGCGCGAGACGGCCAGTCGCCACAACATCCCGGTCGTGCAGAACAAGCCGCTGGCACGGGCCTTGTTCCGCGAAGTCGATTACGAAGGCTACGTGCCGGAAAAGTGGTATCCGCAGGTCGCCAAGATCATGGTGTGGGTTTATTCAATGCGCAATTCGAAGCGCGTCTAGAAAGGCAGTGTAATGTTGCGTCGTTTTTTTGGCGGTAACTCCGACCTGGTGATGGTGCTGCTGGTCGTCGGCATCCTGACAGTCCTGTTCGTACCGATCCCATCGGTCGCGCTCGACTTCCTCATCCTCGTCAACGTCAGTTTCGCCTTGCTGATCCTGCTGCTGACCTTCTACATAACGCGGCCGGTGGAATTCTCGACCTTCCCCTCGCTGCTACTGATCGCCACGCTGTTCCGGCTGGCCCTGAACGTCGCCGCCACTCGCCTGATCCTGACCGACGCCGACGCCGGGCGCGTGATTTCCTCGATCGGCTCCTACGTCATCGGCGGCAACTACGTGATCGGCATGATCGTGTTCCTGATCCTGGTCGTCGTGCAGTACGTCGTCGTTACCAACGGCGCGCAGCGCGTATCGGAGGTGGCCGCGCGCTTCACGCTAGACAGCATGCCTGGCCAGCAGATGAGTATCGACGCCGACCTCAACATGGGTTTCATCGACCAGGAAGAGGCCAAGCGTCGCCGCAAGACGCTCGAGAAGGAGACCGGGTTCTACGGCGCGATGGATGGCGCCAGTAAATTCGTCAAGGGCGACGCGATCGCCGGCATCGTTATCCTGCTCATCAATATCATCGGCGGCCTGGTGATCGGTGTCATGCAGATGGGCATGCGCTGGGACGAAGCACTGCAGACCTTCACGCTGCTGACGGTGGGAGACGGCATCGTCACCCAAGTGCCCGCGCTCGTCATCGCGGTGGGCACCGGCATCATCGTGACCCGGTCGGCGTCGGACGGCAACCTCAGCAAGGAAGTGTTGCATCAGATGACCTCGTTCCCAAAGACCTTGTTCATCGTCGCAGGGGCCCTGTCGATCATGCTGCTCATGCCTGGCATTCCCGTCGTGCCTGTGCTGTTCCTTGTAAGCGGTTTGCTGCTCGCCGGGATCGTGATCGCGCGCCGCCAGACGGGCGGCAAGGATGCGGTCGAGGAGGAAGCGCCCGCCGCCACCGGTGACGAGCAGACGACTTACGATTCGCTAAAGGTCGAGGCGGTCGAGGTACTGGTCGGCTCCGGCATCGCGCCGATGGTGGCCGGCGAACAAACCGTCTTCATGGAGCGCATCGCGGCGATTCGCAAGCAGTATGCCCTCGAGTCCGGCATGGTGTTGCCACGCGTGCGCTTCCGTGACGCGCCGCACCTTGGCGCGAACGCCTACGAGCTCTACGTATTCGGCGTCATCGCCGGACGTGGCGACATCATGACCGATCGGACGCTGGCGATCCATGCCGGCGGCGAGGCGCGTCCTTTGAAAGGCATCGCGACGCGCGAGCCGACCTACGGGCTGGCTGCCGTCTGGGTCGAGGACAGCGAAAAGGAAGTCGCGCGCGCTTCGCGCTACACCCTGGTCGATCCGGGAACCGTATTTGTGACCCATCTGAGCGAGGTGCTGAAGCAGCAATCCGCCGCTTTGCTGACCCGCACGGAAACCGACCGGCTGCTGCAGCGCATCCGCGACCAGCAGCCCGGATTGGTCGAAGAACTGGTGCCGACCATCCTGTCGCTCAGCGACGTGCAGAAGGTTCTGCAAAACCTGTTGAAGGAAAAGGTGTCGATCCGCAACCTAGAGGTGGTGCTGGAGACCCTCGTCGACGTCGGCCGTAGTAGCAAGGATCTGGGATATCTCACCGAGGTGGTGCGCCAGCGCCTGGGCCCGGCAATCTGTGCAGCCCTTCTAGGAGAACAGACGGCGCTCCATGTCGTAACGCTCGACCCGGCCATCGAACAAACGCTAATCGAAAGCGTAAGGGCCGTCGAGACAGGTACTACGCTAGCGGTGGAGCCTAAGACAGCGGAACTGCTCTTGTCGCGGCTAGCGGCCCAATCCGAGCGAATGATGAAAAGCAATATGCTTCCTGTTTTACTTTGTTCGCCTGACTTACGACGTCACATGCGCATGCTTTCCGAGCGAGTACTGCCGCACCTTCGTGTCTTGTCGATGGCCGAGATACCTAATTCGATCAATCTAAAAGCCTACGCGACAGTGTCATTACAATAGAAGACCAAAAGCTCAATGAAAGACCCAATGGCAGAGGGAAATCTGGCCTTCCCCCATCGATACGGACACTTCCGTTAGGCGCATTTTAGATTTTCAAACTGTACCGGGCCGATGTAGCCGATAGTGGAATGACGCCGGCGTGGATTGTAGAACCTTTCTATGTAATCAAACACGTCTGCGCGTAACTCATCCCTGGTTCGGTAATGCTTTTTGCTTAGGCGCTCAGTCTTGAGCGTCGAGAAGAAGCTTTCCATTGCAGCGTTGTCCCAGCAGTTGTCGCGACGGCTCATGCTGCAAACAATGCCGTGTGATTCGAGCAGGCGCTGGAAATCCTAGCTCGTATATTGCGAGCCCTGGACGCCCTTCTAAGTGTCAAGCGGCGATTTGTGTGGTGTTGATCTCATGCTGCCTTCGTCGAATGATGTGAAAGACTTCGCGAGCAATGTAGCGCTTGAGGCAACGGATGGCTTCAAGTTTGGAATGTCCCTCACTGAGCCGTTTGGTTACATATGCCTGTGTCCGGGCATCGGTCCGCAAGCGACCAATCGCAATGATATTCAGCGCGCTGTTTGCCGCTCTGTCGCCTCCACGATTCAAGCGATGTCTTGAGACTTTTCCGGAGGAGGCGGGCACTGGGCTGACGCCGCATAGCGCAGCAAAACTGGTCTCGGACTGCAGGCGCTCACTGTTATCGCCAGCCGTCAGTAACAGCTGAGACGCCGACTCATATCCAATCGAGTTTTGCGCAATGAGTTCTGGAGCTAATTCCTCGACGAGCCCAGCAATCATGGTGTCGAGGTCAGCGATCTCATCGTGCAATTCCAGATAGCGCCGGCCCAGGGACTTGAGCGCGATACGATAAGCCGAGGTCAGATTTCGGTAATCGGACAGGTTCGGGCGCCAGGCTGCCAGGGTTCGTATGAGCTGCATGCGTGTCAACTTGCGCAGCGATTCCCGAAGCTCGTCTGGTGCGCTAACGATCGTGTTTTGAATGAGTTGCAGGGCAACCCGGCGAGCGGCGATCGCAGTCTTGCGGCACGCTTTCAGTACCCGCAAGGATTCGACCATGCCATCGCGTGTCTTGGGTGTGACGGTACGCACCTGGGCCAACGCTGCATGGGCAGCATTTTCTGCATCGATCGTATCGTCCTTACCTCGCTTGCGGCGATCATGTTTATCCGGCGCCGTCACTTCCAGCACGGTGACGCCAGCTTGCTGAAGGTAACGGAGTAAACTGGCGCCGTAGGTTCCGGTGCATTCCACACCGATCCGAGCAAGCTCACCATACGAACGAAACCAAGCCAACATCTGTTTGTACCCATGACGCGTATTTGCGAAGCACTCGTTGCCCAGAACGTGATCCTGACCATCCACTACCGCTGCGAAATGCAGATCCTTGTGGGTATCCACACCACCGATTACAACCCGTTGCTCATCCATGGCCCGCCGCTCCCCAAAGGTAATAGTTAGGCGATTTCGCCGCTCACCAATACCTGGACAAGACAGTAAAGCGACAGAGCGTCAGGCCCTTCTTGGGTCACATGTACCGACGAGGCGAAACCTCGCCGCAAAACGTTGCTGGGCGACCGACAGATCCAGGGGAAGACAGTATTTTGTCGATCAGAGTGCGGGTCAGGTCGCCCAGAACGCTCTACAGCACCAGATCATTTCTGGTTGATCTATCCTATGGAGAAACAGATCGCGCAGGAACACTGGCACCGACATTCTTACTATCCGAGTGATGCAGCACAGCGTGAGGTCGGCCACGACGAAAGACGGCCATCAGCAGAGCGTCCATCACTAGCTTTGCCGTTATTGTCGGCTGCATTGACCAGCCCACCACGCGCCGTGAGTACAGATCCAGCACGACAGCAACAAACAGCCAGCCTTCGCCAGTCCATACGTAAGTGAAGTCGGCCGCCCATTTCTGGTTCGGGCCTGTCGCTTCAAACTGCCGGTCCAGCAGGTTCGGTGCGATGGCATGCACTGGTGAGTCAAGCTGACCTGGCGCCCGGCGCCGCTTGTGACGGGCCTTGATGCCGGCCGCTTTCATCAGTCGCGCCACGCGATTCTCGCTGCAGGAAAAACCAGCGTCGATAAGGTCTCGCACTACGCGCGGCGAACCGTATGTGCCATCGCTGGCTTCGTGGCTGTGCTTGATTGCGTTGAGGAGCTGGGCGTTCTCGCGTTCATGGGCACTTGCTGGCCGGCCGAGCCAGTCGTAGAAGCCACTGCTCGATACGCCGAGCAGACGGCACATCGTTCGTGTTGGCCAGATGGGTCGATATTTGGCGATGAAGCCGTACTTCACTTGAGGTCGGCTGCGAAGTAGCCGAGCGCCTTTTTTAATATGTCGCGCTCCGTCTTGACCTGCGCCAGCTCGCGCCGCATGCGCTCGTATTCCTGGGCCGATACCTTCTCACGCCCGATTGCGACCTCTGCATCGACGTTGGAATCTCTGTACCACCGTCCCAGCAAATTAGCACCGATGCCAAGATCGCGGGCTATTGCTGCCTTGCTCGCGCCAGGCTGGCCTACCAGCTTGACTGCTTCGCGCTTAAACTCTTCTGAGAACAACCGTCTTTCACGTGCCATTCAATACCTCCGATAGGAACATCATACCTATCGAAAGTGTCCGTCGTGGTGGGGGAAGGCCAACTACCGCGAGGTTCAGAGCATCCTCGATAGCAGCGAGATTTTGATCTCAAAGCAACTAACTGTTTAGTTTCGTGTGATCATGTCCCTCGTCGTAGCTGGCCTTTGTTCCGTGCAAAGGCTATGCTTGGCGAGTTGATTGCTGGGTTCAGCAGTCCAGGCATTCACTCACAGCAGGAGCAGCTGGCAGCATGAGTGCACGCATTCACCCGCAAGCGCGTACTACCCCGAAAATCCGGCAAGAGATCAAGGACTCCGGCCTGTCGGATCGCCAGGCAGCGAAGGTCTTCAACATTACCCGGGCCACCGCCAAGAAATGGCTCAAGCGCGATGACATACAAGACCGCTCCCATCGTGCCCATACGCTGCACACGACCCTCAGTGCTGCCCAGGAGAATATCGTTCTTGCGCTGCGCCAGACACTCTATCTGCCACTGGACGACCTGCTGTTCATTACTCGGCAATACATCAATTCCGAGGTTTCCCGATCCGGCATCGCCCGGCTTCTCAAGCGCGAAGGCATGTCGCGCCTGGAGGACGTCATTCCGAAGGCCGAAGGCGAGACGCTGCCGCCGAAAAAGACCTTCAAGGACTACGAGCCGGGCTTCATCCACATCGACATCAAATACCTGCCGCAAATGCCCGATGAGACTTCGCGCCGCTACCTGTTCGTTGCCATCGACCGCGCGACGCGCTGGGTATTCATGCACATTTATGGCGACATGACGGACAAGAGCAGCGTCGATTTTCTGCGCCGGCTCACGCTCGCTTCGCCGATCAAGATTGCCAAGATCCTGACCGACAACGGTTCTCAATTTACCGACCACTTCGCCAACAAGGACAAGAAGCCCAGCGGCAAACATGCCTTCGATGTCGCTTGCGCCGCTCTACCTGTCGAGCACCGCCTGGCGCCGCCACGCCACCCGCAAACGAACGGCATGGTGGAACGCTTCAATGGCCGTATCAATGAGCTACTGCAGCAGACGCGCTTCGACAGCAGGGCTGACCTGGAGACGACTTTGCTGAACTATTTGAAGCTGTACAACCACCATATTCCGCAACGGGCCATCGACAGCAAGACACCGATCCTGGCGCTCAAGGAATGGCAGAAGAAGCGCCCGGAATTATTCGTTAAACGGGTTTATGACCAGGCGGGACTTGACAACTAACGAAGCAACGGTAATGCAGCTGAAGCAGAAGTTCACCTCCGGTGACGAAAAAGAGGTACTGCAGTCGTATGCCGCCCGCATACTACGTTCGCGAGGCTCCGGACGAGCACTAGGGGATCAGATTGGCCAAAGCAAGTCGCCCTCAATGTAACGAAGTGAGCCGCGTGATGGTACTTTCACCTTTGTGTCCTCTCATATGGACGATGGACGAGTCTACGCAAAAGTAAGGCATGTGAAAATACCGTTCGGTGGCTAGCAGGATTATGTCGATAACGTTGCGTGATCCTCGAGTCAATAAAAAATAAACAAATTTACGCTAAAAGATCAATTGCAATGCGTGCTAGGCGGGATAGGCCGCCGCAACTAAGCTCGATTTCCCCTTGACTGCGGATAGGATCTTTGGGGAAGATACTTCCCGGAGGAGTCCTTACATGCGTCACTTCATTCCGCAGCCGCGTATAGATCGATTCGTCCCTGCCAGTTTTCGGATGTGGGGAGAAAGGAGGGTTAGAAGGATCATGATCGGCTACAAATTTATCAAATCGTGCTTGCGATGGTTCGCCTAGAAGAGCAGATATGATCAAGTAATGCCCTAGGAACTGCACAGTGGGATTTGTGGCGGAGCGGGCATGATGATAAAGCTCTAAATAAATATCTTTTGGCGTGGCAGGTGCTTCGATGACGGATCGGAGCTCTTCCGTACTTCGCTCGATGATAATTGATGCGGGTGACACGCTGGGCATCGTGGCGCTGCCCCGAGCGGAGATTAGTCGGCGCCCAGCTTCGTCCTGCAAATTTTGAATTTGACAGGTTGAGGTTCCAGTCAGCATTCCAAATTTAGCTTCAAGCCTAAATAATATCAATCTAAGTAATGCAAGAGCAAGGTCTTCCATGGTGCGTGCTGAGGTGCACCGCGTTATGTGCATCGTCGTGACAATCGTTTTAGCGTCAGGACATGCGATCGTACACCCTGTAACAAATTCCGACTCCAGTCCGAAGTCGAACTGATCGAAACGCAATGCCGGTACAATTACCGGGGTTGTTAACACGCATGTCCCAGAATACATAAGGTAACTGTTCTACTTAAATTTTAATCGAGCAACTAAATTTAGTATGCGATTTTTTCATTGTGCAGGTTCCGAATGAGCCATTATCTCCTCGTTTGACATGTTCGCTAGATCGATCGCAGCTCCTTGGACATAGAATGATTTTGAACGGTCGCCACCTTCGTATATTGTCAGGCCAATTTGAGCATAGTCACTGCAGTCTGGGGCACCCATGCCGAAAGTTATCATTTGTGCCGCTGCCTTCATATAGTCGGCTGCATGAATGCTACTTTCTACTGTCGTGAGAAAGCGATTCTCAGCATTTTTTTTGGTTGCGTCATCAATTGAGAAGGGCCAGTTCGCCACCAACTGAGCCATTGCAATAACCGCAGCAGTGTCCTCAGGATAAATTTGTGCTGCCCAGGCGCGATTATTCCCTGTCTTATAAGGAGCTCCGAGAATCCGGACGTTATATCGTCCGTCGATTGGTAAGTTGGTCTGAGATACCACCGCTTGCACAACATTGCAAACCTCAGTGTTTATCGCTTTCAATGCGCCATTCCTATCCGATGCATTTTTTCGCTTTATGCAGCTGAGCAACTCGCGGCTGACAAGGTAGTCTCCAGCAGCCGTATACCAGCTGCCTTCGACGAATTGGATTTTCCGATATTTCTCCGAGAGCGTGAGCACGCCTAAGTCATGCTCGATGATGAATTCCCGATCATCTGCCGCAGTGAGTGGCGCTGACCCGAAGGTTACTCGTGTGTCGGCCGCAACGAGGCTTATTCCATTCTTCGCGTATGCGAAACAAAAGGTCATATCAATTCTTTCGACGTTAGCGGTTCTACTTTATACACGAGCCTGCCAAGGTTGGCGAATGCTAGCTGTTCCATACATTGCCGCTGAGACCAATCAAACATTGTGAGCCGCTAATAGGAACAGGGCTGAAGCTAGATAAATTTTGCAGTGCATCGTTCCAACTCTTCTAATGTCTGCACGAGGAGTCTGGGCTCGGGAGCGCGCTCGAGCTGGAGTACGATACGCATTTTTGGCGCTTCCTGATGCCGACCGTGCGCGGCTCCATCAAGGGCAGCAAGAAGCGCTATGCCGGCCTGGCCGGCACGCCTGATGGCTTTGATTTGATCGTGTTCAAGGGCCTGGAAGCGGTGCGCATCGACTGGACGCCGCTGGCGCAGCAGTTCCAGCAGGGTTTGTACGGCTGCATCTTCCGGCGCGAGTCCTACGAGGACTACGTGCGCGACTACGTGGCACGCATCCTGCGCGGGGACTTCGACGACCTGCTCGTCTATTACAAGCGCCTGCGCCAGCCACTCGAGCAGTACGAGCACAACGTGCCGTCACACGTGCGCGCCGCCCGCATCGCTGACGGCTTTTATATCGCCCAAGGCCGGGGAGCGCAATACCGCAACGGGCTGGATTCGCTACCTGATGACGACCGCCGGGCCTGAGCCGATGGAGGCCTGGATGGAAGATAAGCGGTCGCCGATCGATTACGAGCACTATCTGGTCAAGCAGCTGGAACCTGTCGCCGACGGCATTCTGCCCTTTGTCGGCGATAGCGTCGCGCGCCTTACCAGACCGCAGGGTGCGTTGTTCTGACGCCCATCCCAGATGGCTGGCGTCGGAGTAGCCAGCCATGTCGACGGCACCACGAACCATGCAATGGATTTTATTGAGCCTGCTCCTGTTGATACTGTTGCGCTGCATCTCAACTTCTTGCATGAATCCTTCAAACTCAGTAGCGGTCTCGATACGGCGTACGACCTGGTCATTGGCGTCCTCAACGGTAAAAGTACCGTTCCGCTCTAGAACGCCCATGATGGCAGCCCGGATATTCGCAAGGGACGGATCGGTGCCTGTGGTTACCAAAGCAGTCTAGGTTTCCTCAGCAATCGAGACGTCGTGTTCTAGAAAATTTAGCTGAAAATTCATTGTTGATCTCCTTCGAATGAATTGGTTGGACAGCATGTCGTGTTGCTCATTGTTGTTGAGCGACGTCTGGCGCTGGCCAGTCAAGCAAGGCCGCGACGCGACGAATTACCCACCGTAATAAAGGTAGCTCGCCCAACCCAAGTGCTTCAACCAGAAGATACACTTTCAGCAGTATGTCGATCGGCCTGACAGACCGATCCGACTCCAGCTGGAGCTGTGCGCATTCGCTTGCGAGATGCAGCGCAAGTTCCTCGCATATATTCTAGGTCACGAGGCGATTCCAGTGCGTGCCATCTGGTTCGTGTGGAAAATCGAATGCAACAGCGGTGTAATCAGTTCTGGCTGCGCGCTGCTTCGTCATGCTGCTTCTCTTAAATAACCAAACGAGAGTCATAGCACTGTATAAATGCACAGTAGTGGCGTGCGGTAGCAATGTTCTCTAAGGTACGGGTGTCGAGGCGTTGTCCCGTAGGCAAGGCCGTCGTCCGATGAAGGAAATGTGTGACTACTCACGAAGGAAATGTGTGACTACTGACGGGGATGAAGTAAATGTGTGACTGTACTTCGCGTAGGTGCTAAACAGGCACATTGGGCGAGTACGTCCTTTCAGGCGAGGTAGCGGCCGGGCGCTGGATCATCCATGGCGCTGCACATGCCTGGTCAGATGGGAGCGGACGCGGCAGCTATACCGATGTGAGTAGTCCTAACGCCAGCAGGGAAATGTTGCGCTTCTTCCTGCAGAGCCAGATTAAAGGTAGAACTTCCCGTGCAGATCACCAGGCCTGGCTCGCCCTGACCCGCCGCCACGAAAACCCGGGGCGGCTCAGGACGCCAATCCAACGGCAGCTGGAGCAGATGACGGTTGGGGTATGCCAGCGCACGGAACACGTGTAGAGTCGGCGGTATATTGCAGTGCACCATAAAATTGGCGGAACACTATGGCGAAACGCGCCCCGGGTGTACGGCTCATGCGCACGCTGGCTCGAGCCGCAAAAACGCAACAGTCGACGCTGTTCAAGGTGTTGGACACCTACGCGACGCCACCGAAAAAGCGCGCGCGCAAGGCGCCGCCGCGCAAAGCTCTGTCAACGCACGCCAATCTGCAAGTCCCGTTAGCGGACGTCTGGCGCCACCAGCAATCCAGTCGGTCCGCGCCGGGCCAATGGCTGGCAGAGCGCTATCCGCTTCCGATACGGCCGGGACAGGCAGTCGTACAATACATGCGTTACTGGCTGTACGTACCGAAGCGTATTCCGGACATCGTGGAGCGACACGGCTGGCCATTGATCGTGATGCTGCACGGCTGTCAACAGAGCGCGACCGAGTTCGCCCAGGGCACACGCATGAACCGGCTGGCGGAAGACAAAGGCTACGCGGTGCTCTATCCGGAGCAACTGATGAGTGTGCAGGCCCAGCGCTGCTGGCGCTGGTATGACCGATCCACCCAGCAGGGCGGTGGGGAAACCGTCGCGTTGGCGGCGTTGATCGGGAACCTATGTGAACAGCATTCGATCGACCGGCGCCGCATCTATGCGTGCGGCCTGTCCGCCGGTGCCGGCATGGCGGCCGTGCTCGCGCTGAATCATCCTGAATTGATCGCTGCTGTCGGCCTGCATTCCGGGCCCGTGTTCGGTGTCGGGCATACACCTGCAGGTGCGCTGCATGTGATGCGCCATGGCGCGGGGGCGCAGTCCGATGCGGCGATCCTTGGCGTAATGCAGCGCCGTGCCGCGAACGCGTCGCCACGCGCGCCGGAATTGATGCCGATGATACCTGCTGTCCTGATCCAGGGGGATGACGACCAGGTGGTGCGTCCGATAAACCAGCAGCACCTGACGCGTCAGTGGTTGCAATTGAATGGCGTACCGGACGGTCCGGCAACGCGCGTGACGGTGAAACCAGCTGGCCGGGGCGGCGGCCGGAATGCGCAGGAGATTCACGATTACCTAATCGGGCGCAAGGTCGTGTTACGCGTGGTTCGTATCGCGGGCTTGGGCCATGCATGGAGCGGTGGCGATTCGAATTTGCGATTCAATGCGGAAGCAGGGCCGGAGGCAAGTCGGATGGTGCTTGAATTC
Organism: Massilia sp. Leaf139; assembly: GCF_001424165.1. Lineage (GTDB taxonomy): Bacteria > Pseudomonadota > Gammaproteobacteria > Burkholderiales > Burkholderiaceae_D > Telluria. Next base: position 97,224 of record NZ_LMOJ01000003.1, on the reverse strand, counting down.
TTTGGTAGACACCGGCGATGAAGGACATGGCTCATCCAGCTGCATATTCGAAGTTATGTTGAGTTTGCCCTGCAGACTGCATTCACCCGTTGGAAGTAGCTCATCTTTAACACCCCGGTTGCCTTCGCAGTATCGACAGCCCCTACGGGCACTTCGGAATGGGCGAATTCAAAGCTACATCATGTTCGATCAGCCTACCGGGAGTCATATAGCACATCCGTCAACGACAGTAGGCAGGATGCTCGAATTAGAAAAGTCCTCCCACGGCAACTGAGCCTGCAACATGTGTCAGTTTCCAAGTGGCTCACTCGATACTCAGCGTGATCCATCGCTGGCCAGCTCCCTGTAGAAGCTCACCTTTTCCTCTATCTCTTCTAATACCTGCCCGGCTTTTGTCCCGATCGCGGCGTCGAAAGCGTCCCGTGGAACAGAAAAGGCACCGTAGAAACTATTTACCTTAATCCGTGCTAAGTGAACGACGACTATCCAGCACTAAAGCGGATTGATCCAAACGAACACAACAACTTTGCTAGTGTCGAGCTGGCAGATAAGCGATGCCAAACCGCTCGGCCAGCTGCAAGAGGCGCTTGTCCTGTGTCCACAACCGGGCACCTGGCGTGAGCAATGCCGATGCCAACAGCGCCAGGTCGACCAGGCCACATCCGAGCCCGAATAGCTGTTCGCGCTCGATCAGCTCCCTCACTTCGTTCAGGCTCGCTTGCCGCGTCTGCGGAAGCATTGCGATGTCACTGAGTGTGCGCGCCCGCGGCGACGGCGGCGTACCACATGCCAGCTCCGTCACGATCATTGGATGCGTCAACGCCAGATCCAGCGTCAGTAGACCGACGAGGGCCTCGTTGCGGCGCCTAAAATGATCGACCCATACCGAGGTGTCGACCAGGACACCGCCCGTCATGCCGATTCAGCGGCGCGGCGCGGCACCTCGGGCATCTCCGGTGACGCTCCCCCGAGTGCCGCGAGACGCTTTGCCGCCTGCACCCGGACAAACGTTTTGATGGCTTCCCGGAACAGGTCTGCCCGATCCATCTCCGGATCGGCCATGTCCAGGGCTTTCGCGTACAGCTCGTCGTCGATCGTGACCGTCGTCCTCATGGCGCCTCCAGCATCAAAGATGAATCGATTTTGCATCAGAATGAACATCATTACAAGGACGAACGCGTGCCGATAGGGCTGTGAGGCGTCATCGGGAATGCGGGCGTCCCACTCGTGAGATGACCAGGGAACAATGCCGGTCGGGGCCAGCACCGGTTAGAACCTTTCGGGTCGTAGCTGTGGGGTTGAAACCGCTCCTTGTCGAAACATAATCATGCTGCAAATAATTCGACTTAATGGTGGCTAAGTCGAAAGTTTTTAGGTGGTCAGCGATTAGTCCACTGCCGCCGCGATGTCGTTTCCATAAATGGTGTTTCTGATCCGGTCGTTTCCACGTCCGCGAACGCGCTGACACACATCTTGCGAGGCACGGCAGAGGGCGTATAACGGCGCTGCGATCTGCTCTACATGTGCTTCGTTCTAATCCAAGTAGGATCAGACTTCCGTAGTCGTCGGCACTTTTGAGTCTGCGTTAAGTCTGCCTCGATGTGAACATGACGGGTTGTCAAGGCACCGGTGGCTTGTCTACCCCACTATCAGCCTCCGAGGGACACTATCTAGGTAGACCAACGGTTGATGCAGATTGTGGACGCCCCTATTGGCTTCCTGTCCTCGTAGCCACGAGGCGGTCACCTTACTCAACAACCACATCGTCATCGCACCCATAGACGGCAGCCCCCTCGACAAGCAAAGGGCGGGTTGCCACAAATAAATTTCCTCTATGGCTAGAATAGGGTTACTCACCGACAGGGCATACATGCCATAATGTTGAGTTACATTGCAATTCAAGCCAGCAAAATGAAGGATGTTCACCTAGCAAGTTGTCAGATTGAAACACCCCACGAAGTTGTCGACTTAGCGTGGGGATTGGCGAGAGAAGCTCGCGAGCGTTCAAAGTTCAAAAATGTTATTGACTTCGGTGCTGGCGATTGCCGCTTTGCCTTAAGGCCAGAATATTTCGAAAGCTATTTAGGTATTGAACGCGACTGTTCTCGGTTTCAAACCGCCCAACTGCCTCCTAACGCTAGAGTTGTGTTAGGTGACGCCTTGGAGAAAAATTATGTCGATTTTGATCTGTGCATTGGTAATCCGCCTTATGTACGCCATCATCATCTTGACAAAGACTGGCGTTCTGCGGTACTTCACGACTTTGCGCAATCCGGTGTTAAGTTAAAAGCTACAGCTAATGCGTTCGTACTATTTTTAACAAAAGCTATCTTATCGACAAAAGATGATGGTTTAGTTGTTCAAGTTATTCCTTATGAGTGGGTGACAAGACCTAGCGCCTTAGAATTACGAAACTTCATAAAGAATGAAGGCTGGTCTGTAACCGTCCTCAGATTTGCTGCGGATATATTTCCGAAAGTTCTGACTACCGCTTCGATAACTATTATTGATAAGGCGAATAAAGCGGGGTTGTGGAGATTTGGAATAATTCACGCTGATGGTGCAGTGGAATATGTTTCAAGCCCCTCTGGGAGCACTAGCGAAGTGTTGAAGTACACTCCGCGATCAGCATCCACTTTTGCCCTTCGGGGACTAAGTCCAGGGGGCCAGGAGATTTTTGTGTTGACCGAAGAAGAACGACTATTTCATGGTTTGAGTAGACGCACCGATGTCGTGCCAGCGATAACAAGTCTCCGTAATTTCCCGTCGGGAAAAAGTACTTTGGACGAAAAGGCCTTTATCCAATATTATGTTGAGAAGGGCCGGCGCTGTTGGCTAATCCAATCACATGCGGAAAAATTATCTGCGCAGCTTTCGCAGTATCTTTTGACCGTGCAGGATAGCTGGCAGAAGTATAGTACATGTACCGCGCGAGCGGTATGGTATAGGTATAAGCCTCATTCAGTTCCCGAACTATTGATAGCGTCTGGTTTTATCGGAAATACCCCTAAGGTTGTTATCAATAAAGTTAAAGCAGTCGCCGTGGGATCCGTCTATGCTGTGTTCTCAGGTCGCCATGATCCTTCAGTTTTGCACAAACAACTAATGAGTTACGACTTCAGAAGCAAAGTTGTAAGTCATGCAAACAATTTAAATAAGATTGAAGTAAATCAACTTAATAGTGTCTTAGAACATATATAGGTCGAGACTATTGTGATAAGAAAAGTCAAGCCGGCAGCCATCCGTCGAATTGCAAATTTCGAAATTAATGTAGCTCTTTTGGAAGAGTTAGGGGAGCGACTGGTTAGTCGTCCTGAAATTGCATTGGCAGAGCTTGTCAAAAATTCTTATGACGCTGATGCGTCACGGTGCGAAGTTGGAATCAGCGAAACTGCCATCTCGGTCGCCGACGATGGCCACGGAATGACTGAGGATGTATTCCTAAATAACTGGATGGTGATTAGCGCGCAGAATAAGTCGCGTCAGCGATATTCTCGAAGCTACCGCCGTACAATGGCAGGGTCGAAAGGGGTAGGTCGCTTTTCTGCACGTTATCTTGGGCGCGAGGTGCTACTTGAAACGGTTGCTGAGTTACAAAATGGAGCTCGTCAAAAGCTGGTTGCTGAATTTGACTGGGACGCGATTACCTCCGCTAGCAACATCCAAGCCGTAACTATCCCTTACTATATTGAAGCAGTTCCTCCTGAAACGCGGACGGGAACCGTACTAACAATAAGAAAGATTCGGCCGGAAGCGGAAGCATTGGCATTAGGTACGCTTAAAACGGATCTATTAAAATTGACCGACCCTGGGGCGGGCCTTGAACCACCGCCATTTTTTGCTGAACAGTCAGTCATAGCAAAAAAGGATCCTGGGTTCACTGTATCTTTCGTTGGCAGCGATAATGCGTCAAACTCCGACAACTTACAATCTGAAGTGTTGCGGTCATTTGTTGGGCGAATCCGTCTAGAGCTGAACAAAGAGGGAACCGTCGCTTATGAGGTTTTCTGGAAGGGCTTCAACGGCCCGATCGAAAAGCGTAAATTCAAATTGGCAGACTACTGCGAGGGGTTTACGGCAGACGAAGCGCTAGCGAAAGAAGATGAGCTAGGTGACATTCGAGGGCTCAAGGCATCGTTGGCTTCAATTCAACAACTGCCAGTCTCAACTGAACTGCACTCACCAGTTTTCATAGACCTCCGCTTTTTCCCGAAAAGAAAAGGAGCGTTCTCGGGATTGCCTTTAGATGGGCGGTTAGCACTTGGTTGGGTGCGCGAAAATGCTAGCTATGGAATTGTCGATAATAATTTTTCCATGGCAGCGTATGCAGGCGAAGAGAGCGATTGGCTAGGGATCGACGCTAGTAAGTCGCGTAACGAACGCACATGGCAATCAATCTTTACGCCGGCCATATACCCAATGTCAGCCGAAGCTAGATCGGATCCAGCAAAAAACCCGATGCTCGCTTTGCCGCGTAACACTCAGTTAATCGGGCGGGTGCATATTTCGACATCTAAACCATTAACGTCGAGATCGAGATCGAGTGATGGATGGCTCCAGCCAAATATGGATCGTGAGTCACTCCGAGCTAATGGCGCATTTCGATCCCTTTGGCATCTGGCAAGGTTCGCTGCAGAGACAATTGCCCACTTTGATCGAAAGCTAAGATTAGAGGCCGAGCGCGAGCAATACCGTCAAATTCAGGAACAGGCGCGCACTGGCCTTAGCGCGACCATTAATGAGCTTAAAGACTCGTTGACGATTCTGCCTCAACATCGACAAGAGATTGTCAAGAAGCTGGAGCAGGTTGAAGCGAATCTTATAGCAACCGAGAGGTTCGAAAAGGACGCCCGACTATCTCTAGAGCTAATGTCGATGATGGGTGTTATGGCTGGCTTTATGACTCATGAGTTTGAGAAAGCTATGGATACACTGTCCCGAGCAGCTGACAACCTAAGATTGCTCTCAAAGCTGAAGCCCGAGTTCGCCGATGCTGCTGAGGAGGTAATAAAACATGAACATGCTCTAGCAAACTATCTTGACTACATGCGCGTATTTATCGATCGCGCGCGTGATCCTGTCCTACAATCTTTTAAAGCTCGTGCTCAGATAAGCCGTGCTATCAAAACTTTAAGTCCCGTGTTAGACGGGCATAATATCGACATTGAAATCGATATTGACACAAAATTACTTGGCCCAGCAGTTCCGCTGGCAGCCTATAACGGAGTTATTATTAATTTAATATCTAATGCGGTTAAAGCGTTGGTTGCTAAGGCCGGCGACGATCGACGTGTTAGGGTGTACGCTACAAATGATAATGATACACACGTTTTGGTGTGTGCCGACAATGGGATCGGTATTCCTCTATTCCTAAGAGACAGGATTTGGGATCCACTTTTTAGCACAACTCGTGACAACGATATTGAAAATCCTATGGCATCGGGCTTGGGACTGGGGCTAAGTGTTGTCCAGCAAGTCGTAAAAAAACTCAATGGAAAAATCCAGTTGCTCGACCGCGCGCCTGCCGGCTTCGTAACCGCTTTTCGGCTGAGCCTACCACTTAAGTGAGGAATTTATGAAAGTTCTCTTGATTGAGGATGAGCAAGACTTTGTCGAGCGGTTCCGGGTCGTGACAGCCGCAGAAGATATTATACTTTTGACCGTCCATGACGTTGGTTTAAATAAAAATTTCGCTGACACTTCTTCGATTGAGCAGCAACTTTTTAGTCTGTTCTCTGAGCTTCGTGCAGAGAAAAAGGTGGATATTGTTGTACTAGACACGGATTTATCAAAAATAAGAACCGGAATTAGCCAAGCTTCTTGTAGGGCCGCGTGTCTAGCTGCGGGAATCCCAGTTTGCCGATACACTAAGCGGCACAGCCAAACAGCGATTAGCCATGTGCGCCGGCTTAGTAGAATTGGATTGGAGGGGTCTAGCGCTGTATGGGTTCCTCCCGAAATGGTGAAGGGCGACCTTCCCGGCCTAGCCTTATGGTTATTAGCGGTACATGCGGGATTCTCCGAATTGGTCAGTTTCTTAACGCAGTATCCTGATTTGGAAACCGCTGGGGGGCCGGCTGTTTTATTGGCTGATGCATTAGGCTGTCCGGAGATTTCAGCAGACTTCTTAGGGTACACAGCCCAAAATGTGTTTTTTTTCGCGCCGTCGGAGACAGATGACGAAATGTCCAATCCAGTAGATCCGGTTCGTTTATCGACGCAGCTTGGATATTGGTTGTTAAATTATATCCTCGAATTTCCTGGGCCTATACTCCACTCGACAGCGGCAGCAGCATTTCTAAACATCGAACCATCTTTATTTGAATCTGAAGAAATTCAGGGACTAGTATCATCGTCAAAGTATCAAGGTCCCTTTGGAAATATTGCACCGTTGTTTTGGCGGCATCGCTTACTTCAGATATTAGATCAATATGAAGGAGACATAGCGAACGCACCTTTACCCGCTGGCTTTGAGCTTACGCGAGTTGATACCGAGCACCCCGACAGCGCGGCTTATTTTTGCGTTTTATCTCAGCAACCTATTGCCGCTTCAGATGCAGGACCTAACCCAGACTGGATCCCAGCCGGAGCTCAGCTTGCTTGCATAAAAGAAGAGTTATATGAAGAACTAGGCCCGTTACTGAGTATTTAGGAGAGAAATTTTGTGAGTAAAGGTGCTATTGTAAAACTCGAACGGTTTTGGCAGAAGTGGGAGTCGCCACTGCAGCAGTTAGTGCAAGCTCGAGGAGGAGCCAAATTAATCTTTCCCGCGAGGCTCGATCAGAACGAGCCTGCTGAAGGGAGCTCAACTTATACCGTCAGACCTACACAACCAATTGCAATCTTCAATGCTCCGACAAAAGCGTCGAGTACACGGAGTAGCAACGATGCGATCCGTTTAGCCATTTTTATACATGGTTCGTTCGATATGCATGTCGTGGACGGCGAAGCTATAATGACGAAGGCTGACTGTAACGTATCATTCTTTAAAAGCAAAATTGAGGGACATATTACTACATTAACCTTATTTGACGCACTGCACTTTGATTTTGAACTTTCTGAGAACCAAACTTCTTTTCACCCAATTTTTCACGCGCAGAGGGGTGTCAGTCGCAATGTGACTGAACCTGTTATTCGCAAAATCTGGGAAGCACAGTATAAACGCGGACGAGCTGAGCTGGCAGTTGAGATTGCGCACCCACCAGGTACACCGTACTTGCGTTTGCCGACGCCGCAATTAGACATGTTCAGTGTACTTACGTTAGTACTCGCCGATTTCTTCTGCAATCCTGGCGATAAAGCTAAAGGTAATCCGCATACGGAAAAGCGCTTTAAAGAGCTTCTCAAACTGCTTATGTCACCGGAAAATTTAGTACGGGACGGTAAAGGTGCTAGATCGCTAATGACTCGGTTTCATCAAGGTGATCCAGCTTATATGTCGACGGGACATTGGTATGCTGAGAGCTGTTCTTTATAAACACAACGTTAAACATTCTGCTGAAATTATAGTTGGGTTACGCCTTTATTCTTGATGTAATAAGGAACCGGGTAAAAAGTATTTTTTGGATTGATGCTTATAGCAGAGTTTGCGAGACACCGCTTCGCTCAGATCATGCGATAGTAAGTGACTTTATTAGGGATGTTTTTTCTCCTGACGAGGTAGGTAGAAGGAAGTCCAGAATTAATGGCAGTCAGAAAGATATACCGTTAACATGGTAACCAGCATGTTTATTGAAGAATCACAGCAGCTACGCAAGCGGCAATCTGCTTCGTGGGGCGCCGTCTTACAGCTCTTCCTATTTAGAAGATATCAACGCATTGCGATCCGTCACATAAGTAAATGCGGAACCGAAATTGCCGTTCTTCGAGGATGAGTCTCCTTATTCCTTAAGGTCGGACTTTGTAGGCATGCCTCCGCGTTTCCCGGCGTAATACTGCTTGGCCGCCTCCGCAATGCGCTTGTCCTTTGCTTTCACGTAAATCGCAGTCGTCGAGGCGCTCGCATGTCCAAGAATGTCCTGCGCGACAACGATGGGCATCTCGTCTTCCACCGCGAGCGTGCCGAACGTGTGCCGGAAGGCGTGCGGAGAAGTACTCTCGAGCTGGGTAAGATCCTTCGGCGTGAACAGGGGCGCTTCCACGCCCGACACAGTTGCGGCATATTCGCGCACCCGACGCAGTGCCGTCGTCCACCAGCAATAACCTCGTGGCAGACGCGGTAACAAAGCATTGACAATCCGGCTGACCGGGCTAAGCACCGGGACGCATCGCTTCGCGGCCTACCAGCCAAACACACAATTTCGCTGAGTTGCCTGAGTCCACAGCTGATGTATGCGCATTCTGCCTGGATGTACGACGTCAACCGGCTGAGGCCTTCCATTCCACTGTCCTTGAATCTATTGCATATCGTTAACGTTATGCGCAGTAAACGGCCCCTTGGGTACTGTTCCACGGCCTAAAACACTGTCCGTGGAACACCGAAACCCACCGACTAATTTACTCAACATAACGCGGGCTATGTTGAGTAGTATAAATTGATGATCATAAATATACCTGTTAAGATACCGGTTATTCGTTATCATTGCGCACCTGATGAGCCGCCCCTTCTTCCGTCTCCCTGATGACCAAGCCCGCAAGATCGTGCAGCGCGTGGCTGTGCTCGACCGGGACATTCCGCTTGACACCAACAACCATCGCCCTTTTGTCGGCGCCTTTATCCAGGCCGTACATGAGGCGACTGGTAGCTTTTATAGCCCGATGATTTATCAGCGGCTGCTGCGTGCCTACGCGCCCACCCGCAGACCGTCCACTGCAACGATTGCCAGTGAACGTGCGCACATCATGAATACTGCTGAGCAGCTCGACCGAGCCGCCGGTGTGGATGACGTCCAGCGGGAACGATTTGCAGAGGCCATCCGCAACGTGATCGCCGACGAACTCGACCTACGACTGACCAATTTGCCTGCTGCGGACATATCGGCCGGATCGGCCCAGGTTGAGTTTTTCAAAAACCGGCTGGTGGAGTGCGAAGGTGAATTAAGAGGCCTGCGTGCTACGGCGGCGCAATTAGTCACCGACTTGGCGCTAACAAGGCAACGTGCCGAGATTGCTGATCAGGAACTGCGAGAACAGCGCCAGGCCAACGAGAAGCTTATCGAGCAGCTTCTGGTGATCCAGGAAAGTGCAGATGGCAATCGAAAATTTGCCCTCATGGCGATCGACGAGGTGCGTGGCGAAGTGCGCCGTTGGAAGGACCGGTGTGCAGAGCTTGAGTTACAGCGCCAGCAGGACTTCCAGCAGCTCGACGCAATGCGTCGACTGGTTAGTGAACGGGACATAGCTAAAAACAAAGGATTTCGATGACAAACGTATTAGATCCGAGTAAGCCGGCTTCAGTCTTCGAAGTCAGCAACGCGCTTGGTGTGGTTGCCGACGATTGGCACGCCGCGGAAGTGTGGTTGCAAGCGATCGCTAACCGTCCACGTCGTAATTCACCTTTGACCGTGACAGCTTATCGGCAGCACTTGGCGAAACTGCGCTGGTACTGTGAAAACGTCAGCATGAACATGCCGTCGCAGTGGACAGTTCAGGACGTTGACGCCTTCTACCGTTTCCTCAAAGAGCTTCCTGAACACGCGCTGTGTGAAAGGGACTACGCAGGCCGTTTTGCCGAACTGGGCGAAACCGGATATACCCCGTTCCGGTGCGTACCCTCGGCAAGCAGTCGCTCCGATATTCAAAAGTGCGTCCACGCGCTGTTTCGCGCGTGGCGGGAGGTGGGCTATGTACAGGCTAACCCGATGGGTTTCCATGGGGCGGGTACGGAGAGAAAGATCAATGCGAACCGTGCTGTCTCGTTGGACCTATTCGACCTAGTGCTCGAGACGATGGAAGACCAGCCGAAAGATACGTTCGAAGCGCGGCAGCGGCATGTGCGTGACCGCTTCCTCCTAATTGCCTTGCGTGAGCTTGGCCTACGTTCGAGTGAATTAGTCAAGGCGAACATGGGAGCGTTTCAGCGGCTGTTTGATCCGAAGTCGGGTCGGTCATACTGGATCATGCACGTGACTGTAGAAACAGCAAAAGGTGGCCTCGAACGCAAGATTCCTGTTACCCGTCACGTGTTCGAGGCATTGGTAGCGTACCGCGAAGCGTTCAGCTTGCAATCCTTGCCGGGCCCTGCCGATTCCACTCCCCTGCTGCTCTCGCCAAGGACACAGCGTAACGCGACAACTGCACGAGGTGTGCAACTAAAAAGCGTGTCGACACGACGGGACTTTGGCAAATGGCGCGCGATCACCTCCCGCCACGGTTTGTATTACGTCGTCAAACAACGGCTACGCGCCGCGGCAGCGTTTCTGGAATCGATTGGCGATCACGACCGGAAAACTCAGCTTGAACAGGCCTCCCCACACTGGCTGCGCCATACGTTTGCCAAAGCTGCGCTGATGCAGGGCGAAGACATGCGCAGTGTCGCTGCTTGGCTGGGCCACCGTGACATTAGTACCACGATGATCTACACCGAACAGGAAGCGCTCGACCTGATCCGACAGACCGAACAGGTACGACCGGATGTCCTGGCATTTGAAGCACAGTGGATACCGACTAGGTAGCGCGACTTCATCCTATGGGCAGTGGGACACTGCAAATGTCTCCTGCCCCGCTTAAGACTGTTTGTTCAGCGAACTAATCGTGCTACTTGCGCCTGGTGTGACTGCCAATGCGATCGTGTGAAGGCGACCAGTGGTGCACGTAGGCGCTTAGCCGAAGGGCCTCGTACGTAGATGACCGCCGGCCTGTCAGTGCAATCGCGTCCGGAAACAGCCCACAGACTGGAATAGTTGACAGGACTCATCGGTTGGTCCCACCGTATGGTCGCCCTACTGTCGGCCTGATCTGACCAGCGCATGAGTACGTCGAAGCACTCCACGAGCGAGGCGGCAAAAACATGACAAGTGATCCAAGCCTTTGTTACGGGTGACCAGTGTGAAGGGATTGTCTCAGGCCTGGCGAGATGCCAGCCAATGATGCCGTACAGCTCCTTTGTTGGAGCTACATAGAGATACCGAGGCGCGCCACAACCTTCCCAGAACATGCGCCACCGCAGGAACGCCATCGCACTGGGACAGAATTGGACTGTTGATTTTCCATGCATGTTCCACCAGAGAGACTTTGCCGCGCTAAGAATACAACGTTGATGCTTGCGAAGCGTATGTCGCCACAAGTGGCGTCGAATGCCTTTATAGGTATCCAGCAACCGCACGAGGCGCTCGTCTACATCAGACACCTCGTCGGGCTCTGACCCTAGCAAAACCGTACCGTCGGTCTCTGCTTCGTCATCTTCTTCCCGAAAATCGGCAAGGTGGCTACACCCGCACTCATGCTTGATGACGTGCGGCGCTTTTCTAGCGAAACGTTTTACCTTCATTCCGGGCGCAGTATCCTGCAATACGTGCGCAAGGAATCCCGCATAGCTTAAAGTAACTTCCGCCTCTTCATGCCGCGCAGCGGTAATTCCAAACTTGGCGACATTTTTGACGAGGTGCCGTGCATCTAGGGTATTGATCAGCTCGGTGTCGGCAGGAACCCTATGAATGCGTAGCGAATCGACGAGCAATGCTTCCTCATGCGCGTGGGCTTCCTGCACCTGGACGTCCTGGCGCTAGCCGAGGCTGGCGACGCCGACGGCGAAGACGACGCGCTCGCGGGGCGCTTCTGGCTGCTTGTCGTCGACGCGCTGAACCACCTCGATACCGGCCGCGAGCACACCCTGGATCTGCGCTGCGCCGCATGTGCGCAGGCGCAGACGACGAATTTGCGTGCGCATGCGCTGGCGCGACTCGCCGGCTGCGCTGGCCAGTTGATGGTACCGGCCTGCCGCGGCATCGACGAAACCCACGCACGCACATCGCTGTCGGAACTGGCGGCAGCGCTACGCTGGGGCGCCGCACAACTCGAGCAGGCAATCGCGCTGCGGATCGGCCCCGGGCTCGATGAAGGGCATCAGGCCGAATGGATGCGCGGCCGCTGCGATAGTGACGAAGACGTGCCTCAGCATGCACCGTCAGCGTTCAAGACGCTGCTGCTGGGCTGCGGGCTGGCCGGCCAGGTACTGCCGGGCAGCGGCCACGAATTGCCCGCGCTTATAGAGCACATGCGCCAGCGAGCCTGCGCCGAAACCGGCCAGCCGCACCGTGCCGTTGCCTGACATCTAATGCTCGCGGACGAACGGAGGCCTCGCGCTGCAACCTGCAGCCCTCCACTATCACGCGGCGGCATGCCTGCCTCCGCTCGACGATAGCTCGCCAGGGCGCCATCGTCTGGTTTCGTGGCGCCCAAGCCGTTCGCGCTCGGGATTGGGCAGGTGCGCCTGGCTGGCGCCCTACGATGCGCTACCCGGCACCGCGCCTCGCTATACTGCCGGGCTGGCCTGCGGTTAGGCCGCCGCCGCCCGCGTACATGTTCAGAGGTGGACAAAGCCCCACTTGCCGGTCAGGTGGTCACCGACCCGCATCGGCAGTACCTTCTCACCAGGCTGCAGACTGTCGAATCGCGGATTGAGGACATAGCGGCCCTGCTTGTCGACCACGCCCCATTTGCCCGCGGCGATCTTCTTGCCTTCGACATATTGGCTCATCACTTCGTCCTGCCCCTGGCTGCCGCCACCCCCGCCGACGCGCACGACTGCATAACCGTTGCGGAATGAATAGACTTCGTCGAACTGCGGCGTAATCACCATGACGCCCCGCTTGTCGATAAATCCCCACTTGCCGCTTTCCTCGCTGTCGCCGATGGCCACTGCCGCCAGCCCGTCGCTAAAGGCTTGGACAGCCGGGTAATGAGGCTTGACGACGAAATTACCGCTACGGTCGATATAACCCCATCCGCCTTTGCCTTCATGCACCGCGCCCACGGCCGCAAATCCTTCGTTAAAGGATTTGCAACGGATGAAGCGTGGATTGATCACGATCTTGCCGTCACGGTCGGCATAGCCGCACATGGCCTTGTCTCCATTGCCGATGGTAACCGCGGCAAGGCCATCCTTGAGTGAGCCCAGGTTTTTGAACTGCGGCTCGGCGACTATCTTTCCACGGCCGTCGATGATTCCATACGGGGTATCAGGCCCGGCAGTGCGGAAGAGGAAGCGATCCTCGCCCATGTACATGAGCAAGTCGTACTGGGGATTGAGCAGGAACCGGCCCTGCTTGTCGATCACGCCCATCTTGCCTGTTCTAAAGTCGCCTATCTTGACGATGGAGACTCCATCGTCGAACTCCGTGACGGAGCTGAACTGTGGTTCGATAACGAGCTTGCCGCTGGTATCAATGAATCCCCATCGCGACTCTTGTCCGCTGGGAATGTTGACGGCGGCGAGCCCTTCAGAAAACGACTCGGCGTCTGTGTAAGTCGGATTGATTTTGAACGTGCCACGGGTGTCGACATACCCTTCCATCGCCGCGGGGCCACTCCCGACCTTGACGAGTGCTAGACCGTCCTCGAAAGCCGACGCATACGCGAACTGCGGTTCGATCGCGGTGGTGCCGGTTGCAGCCGCAGCTACTCCGGTGCCGGTGCTGGCGGTACGGCGATCCTTGCTTGCCTCCGATGGCTTACAGGAGGCCAAGCCAACGCTCATCAACAAGGCACAGATATGGATCAGCTTCACGTTTCCCCCGGAAGTATGTGGCGACAGTAGACCTGACAAACCGGTAACGTTATTACGGATAGTTCCTGCCGTCAACCTCAAAGCCCTGGCAAGACCGCACGGCCTGACTGAATCGCCACGAGTTTCCTAAACACTCGCGAGCCGCTGGTGGACTACCCTCACTCCGGTAGACATTTCTGACCTACGATTTGAGCATAGGAGAAATGAATGAGCACACAGCGTTATATGCCGGAATTTAAGGAAGAAGCAGTCAGGCAGGTAGTCGAAAGGGGCTACGCAGTGTCGGAGGTCGCGGCCCGGCTGGGCGTGTCGGCCCATAGCTTGTACAAGTGGTTCAAGGCAGTTATGCCGACCAAAGACGAGAAACAGAGTGCCGAGCTGGTCGAAGCAAAAAGCGAGATCTTGCGGCTGCGGTCCCAAATGCGCCGCCTTGAAGAGGAGCGAGACCTGCTAAAAAAAGCCGCACGGTGCTTTGCCAGGGAGCCCGAGTAAAGTACCGATTCATGAACGAGCACCGGCGGGAGTTTTCCCTTGTGCTGATGTGCCGCGTCCTGAAAGTGGCCAGGGCCGGGTTTTACCAGTGGCTGCATCAACCGATATCGGAACGAGCGAAGGAAGATGCCCGACTGGTCGAAGTGATCCGCCATTCGTATTCGGCCAGCGGCGGTGTCTATGGTGCCAACCGCATTTCTGGCGACCTGCGAGAGGCTGGTGAAACGTGTGGTCGCAATCGTATTGCGCCACTCATGCAGATCAATAAAATCAAGGCCGTACGCGGCTATAAAGCGCCTCAAAGGATTGCTGGGCGGCCTTCGATCATCGCGCCCAACTGTTTGAATCGCGAGTTCACCGTCGATGCGCCTGACCAAGTCTGGGTCACCGATATCACTTACATTCGAACTTGGCAGGGCTGGCTTTACCTGGCCGTTGTGGTCGACCTTTTTGCACGCAAGGTCGTGGGCTGGTCGATGAAGCCGACCTTGTCGCGAGAGCTGGGAATCGACGCTTTGCTGATGGCGCTTTGGCGCCGCAAGCCCAAGAAGCCAGTGCTCGTCCATTCAGATCAGGGCAGCCAATACGGTAGCGATGACTGGGGCCGCTTCTGCAAGGCGAACAACCTTGAACCGAGCATGAGTCGGCGCGGAAATTGTTGGGATAACGCTGTGGCTGAATCGTTCTTCAGCAGTCTGAAGAAGGAACGCATCCGCAAACGGATCTGTTAAACCCGCGATTTGGCCCGGGCCGACATCTTCGATTACATCGAAGTCTTTTACAATCGAACCAGGCGCCACAGCCATCTGGGCGGAGTCAGCCCCAAAGCTTTTGAACGCGCCTCAGCGTGAGGTCTCGATTTGTCTAGCGAACTGGGGGCAGTCCAAATGAGCTGGCACCCGCTTGGAGGAATTCCAAGTACCGCTTGATAGCAGCGCGCGGTTCGCCGTTGTACTTATTGCCCTCAGCGTGATCGACACCACCGCTGTTATATCTCGCTACAAGCGGCTCTAAATCAGAGGCGGATGAAAGTTCGTAGATATTCCTACCGCAGTGCCTAGACAGATCCTCAATGAACCGCGCGTACTCCTGCGCAGTTTTTTTCTGGTAGTTCTGCGTCTGCATGTACTGTTGAAACTGTTCCCGCATCCCCACTTAAATCTCCCAATGGCACCACGTCGTCAAATTCGTTGTCTGGTCACCGGCACAGTGAGCTGGCAAATTATATTAACCGTAAGTAATTGTCCAGCTTAAAGCTGCTAGTTGTCAGTTGCCGTTACGGTTAAGTGAGCAGGAAGCCAGTAATAGGTAACGAGGATTGCCACATGCGTTGGTTTAATACCAAGATAAGGTAAGGCGAAGTTAGCTCACCACCAAGCAGCAATCTCACCCAAAGTGAACGATACCTTTAACAAGCTAATCCGTCGCCGCTAGTGCCAGCGAAGCTCTAACTGTCTTCATTACTATCGTCCTCACAGGCCCAACTGCCACGTGGCTCTCATCCGCGAAATCCAGCGCAGGGCTTGCGACGAATGGGAATAGATCGAGAAGGCGCCGAAGGTGAGGTGTGCAAGGAGCCCAAACTGGAGGTACGCTGGATCACTGCGGAACAGGCCAGGCGCTCCTGGCGGAGTTGCACAACCACGGGCACGGCATCGTGCTGCTTGTGCCTGGCGACAGGGCTCGGGCAAGGCAACGTGACCGGCCTGCGCTCGTTCCAGTGGCTATCGCGCGCAGGACGGCTGGGTGCATACCGAGGACGAGAAAACGGCGACGATCTGCACCTGTCCTTCACCGATCTCGCGATCGGGGTTCTGTAGTGCCAGCATGGCAAGCATCCAAAATATGTGTTCACTTACCAGGAAAAGCCTGCCCGCTGGCCTAATACACGCGGTTGGCGCAGCGCCCGGAAACGAGCCAGGATCGAGAACTTCCCCTGGCGCGGCCTACGCCACACCTGGGCCAGCTGCTTGCTCCAACGCTATTCACCCTGCAAGAGATGAGAGGCCGGAAGTCGGCCGAGATGGTGCAGCGCTATGCGCAGCTGGCACCGGCCCGGATGGCGCGGAACGCGTCCGTGATTGATTTGCTGCTGCACCTCACAACTACTTCACTCCGCCGCCAGACGCTTTTGCATTCGGCGCCATGGATCATGCCGCACTTTGGGCGCCAGCGGATTGGCTTCCCGTCAGCGGCCGCACTCGTTTTCCTAATATTCATGTTGTCCTCCGCTTAGTGCCATGGCAGGACATAAGAAACAGTCTCAAAACGACTTGGAGAAGGCACGACAGCGTGCGGAAAGTTTTCCGTTTTTTTAGACTGGAGCCTTCCCGGCATTAGCGCATTGCAGCAAGAAAAGCACAGCGGTTTATGATGCAAATAAGTGTTGCTAGTTCACTATATTTTCGTATCTAATAGCTTCAAAGCAAGAAAATTCCTGTCGCACATCAAAAGATGCGGCCAATAAAACGAAACACCCGGCGGCTCCGCAAATCGCGGGTATACGCTATGCACAGATAGGGACTGGATTCAGGATGGCCTGGCAATCATGGACGCTCAGCGACTGGAACAGGGCGCTGGTCGAGGCTGTCTTTTTCGACTCCGGCCGCCTGAACCGCGAAATAACGCGCATCCAGACCTCTGAAAAATTCCTGGCCCAGTGCACAGGAGACCCCGCCTGCAATCCCCTAGATGCGCAACGGGCCTTTATCGCCTCGTTTGGTTCGACTTCGGATTGCATCCGGCGGCGTTTCAAGTGGCCACAACCGTCTCCCAGCAGAACTGCCAAAGACAATATTCCTGAAGTCTTCGCTGCACTTTATTTGACATTGCTAGCAGCAAGCGCCGATGAGGAAACCTATACAGAGGGAAACTTCCGAAACCGCTTTGTCGAGCTGCTAAAGCCCGTTAACGTGGCTGCCCCCAATTTTAGCGTCCTGCCAAAGCTATGGCTCCATGTCGAGGATTGGAGCCGGCTGCGTGCAAAGCAGCTCGGCGACTGCAGGATCCTTCGACTGCCGCATCCAGGCATCGAAGTCCTCATCGGCCATTCGAAGCGCCTCGCATTTCCCGCCTACCGCGACGAAATCAAACTTCAGTCTCTTCTGCACAGCCGGAAGCTCAGCAGCGGCTCGGATTTTCGCCATATTGCCAGCGCGATCGCGTCACTGCCAAAGGAATTCAGCGCAGCGTTTCTTGAAGAGTTCAAGATTTTCCAGCTCCTCGTTGCGCAGGCTAGATACGGCGAGGCCTACAACAGCCCTCTCTGGCGGGCAGTACAGGCGATAACGTGGGACGACGACCAGGCTACTTCGCAGCGGATCGGAAGCTTTTGCCTTGGCGTTGACGCCGCCGATCCTGGCTGGCCCGAGTTCTATCTGCTTACAGATGAGCGCGGCCGCAGCAGCCTCGGCAACGCGG
The DNA here is from genome assembly GCF_001424165.1 of Massilia sp. Leaf139. Classification (GTDB taxonomy): domain Bacteria; phylum Pseudomonadota; class Gammaproteobacteria; order Burkholderiales; family Burkholderiaceae_D; genus Telluria. The sequence goes on along the minus strand of NZ_LMOJ01000003.1, from coordinate 79,646 downwards.
CATTCTGCAAGAACCTTCCAGTCGCTACCGATTATCTGTACGCCGCACATCTGCCCGACTGCGCGTCCTGGACGCCCGCACAACTTTTAGGCTTAACAGCGTCTAGACCGCGCCTGGCGCAGGCCAGGCTCTGGAAGCATCTGGCCGCTGGCTGCGCCGCGCTTTTCCCCAGTGCCCAGAATAGCCTTACCTCCGGCGGCAGCTACTATGATGGCGGGCCCGCTTGCCTCCTGGTGCACGAGAAACTCGTGCCTGCAATCCGCAGCTCCTCATCCCACCTTGGGCTGAAGCCAGCCGAGGCCAAGGCCGGGGGGGCTTTTGGCGCCTGGACCGTTCTGTTCTTTGACTCCATTAGCACGGCCTCGATGGCGAGGCTCGCAGAAGCGCTCCCCGAAGCCGCACGCCAGGCCCTGCCCGGCAGCTGGCGCCCGCCGCGGATATCGTGCAGCGGCGGGGCCTGGTACGGCCAGTCATTGCTGCTTAGTCCGGCGAGCACCCCCCTGTTCGGACTGTCCGGAGCCGCCTCCGGCTCGTACGAGCTGATTGGCGCGGACACGAAGCCTGTAACTGGCCAGCTTGAAGAAGTGGACGGAAAGTTCCGGATACCGCCGTCCGCACTCGCTGCTGCGCCAGCATTCGATACGGCGTACGTCTCTCTGTCGCGGGACGGAAAGGCTATGGAAGGGATGCGCGTTCCGCTCGCAAAAAATATCCCTATGGCCCCGCCTATGCGGCTTGCCGATCCTAATGCATGGCTGGCGGACGGACCATGCGGCCGCCTTGCCGGGCTAGCCGCTGAACCTGGGTTTGCAGACAGCCCGGCCGGTCAGGCGCGCATGCCCGCACTTCATCCCCGCTTCAGCCGCAGCGAGCTGGCATTCGAAGCAGCGACAGAAAGCCGGGATCTAGACGCCGTGCCCGATCCGTACGGATGGCTGTGCGAAGCGCTTGCACTGCGTTTCCAGCGGCGCCAGACACTGTCATATGCCGACCTCTCCAGCCATTTGCGGCCCGCATGCGCCGCGGCGGACGCGCGTCACTGGGCTGTCAGGAATCTGCTGTTCAGCGCGGGCTGGATTGTCCAGCTGCAGAAAAGAAGCTCGCCCCATCCGGTAGTAGCCGCCGCACCCAGAACAATAGCGCTGTATGGCACGGCTGGGAGCATGCACACGGCCCGGATCGCCGGCATGTTTCCAGAGTCCGAATGCGCCCTCCTCCGCGCCTCGCTCGGCCCGGCAGAGTCGGCGGTCCGCCTCGCGCCGGCTGGAGACCTGTTCGGCATCGGCGCAATACAGGTCGAACTCACCAGCGAAGCGCGGATTGCCGAGCTGGCACGCCAGTTCGAACTTGAGATACTCAGCAGGGAACCCGGAACGCCGCCAGTTTTCCTTCCTCCGCGAGTTTTCGAGCCCGCCGGGGGGGCAGCGGATGCTATGCGAAGCGCCGCCGATGCCGAATCCTGGAGCCCCGCGCAGCGCAAATGGGGCCCTGCAGGCGGCCTGGGTACAGCGCCAGTGCCCGGAACGATCGTACGGATCAGCCGCCAGCAAAGGCGCGCGTTCTGGGTCGCAGCGCCCGGAGGCTGGCTCGAAACCGACAGCGAGGCCTGGGCGTTCATGATTGGCCTCGCCGTTGAGAACAAGCCGGTCGGCCAAGTAGACGCTGCGGGAAACTGCTGGCTTGACGTACGGCTCGGCAGGCTTCCGCTGCCGCTGGTGCGCTGGTGGATGCACTGGGGCGGAGGCTGCGCCGCCGTGGCGCCATCAGGCGAAATCGTGCTGGCCAGCGGTAGCGGCGCGGCTGCCTGGAGCGATTTACGAAGCTGGTTTGCGGCCATCGCCGCAGCAGCGCCATCCCAACAATGCCATGATGCTGCGCTCGAACGGCGCAGGCTAGCCCTGCGCCTCCGCAAAGCGCAGCAGCCGGCTGGCTACTAACAGGAGCAGAACACCTTGTCCGCATTCCCACCGTTTTCCGGCAAAGGCCGGTCTGCACCTATCAAGGCGCCGGCGAGGCACCTAGCGAAGCCGAACGCCAAGGACAGGAAGCTGCTGATGTTTTTAACCGGCGCAGACGAGCATGAGCTGGCCCAGTGCCTGAAGAAGAAGAAACTGCATCTGCTCAAAGCGGGCGCGCGCGCCGACAACCTTCCGGAGCGGCCAGAAGAGCAAGCTAGGTTCATCAGCACGCTGCGCGAGGAACCGATGGCCTGTATCCGCGACTGGTTCTATGCAAACGCAAATTTCGAGGATCTTCCGGATGTGCAGGATGCCTGCAGGATCCTGGCGGACGAAGCTGAAGCTGCGGCCCTGGACAGGGGTGGACGGCGCCTGCACTGGCGGTCCGTTCTTGCTGCGTTTGTCCAGCAGCGCAACAGCCATGCGGTTGACGCTTTCCTCCAACATTCGTCTGTCGCCCGGTCGCCGGTTCTGCCTCAAGCGATGAAAGACGAGGGTATTATCGTGGTCAAGCCTTCACACGCCCGCGAGCCCGCCAAGAGCAGTGCTCCGGACAGCGCGGCAGCCGGGAAAATTGCCGGGGCAATTCCCAGCATGCGGCCCGGCAGTCTTGCCAGCGCGCTGCCCCTCCGGCTGAGCGAAGTCCTCCTGAACGACAAATCCGTCCTTACGGTTCTCGGCAGGCGCACAACAGTGCTGCCGACAGGGCAGTTTTTCATAAAGATCAGCGGCATCCTGCTCGACGGCACCCCTGTCTATCTGACGCCCGATGAATCCGAACTGGTCTTTCCAGACTCGGGCGACGCAACCGGTTTTCCGAATACCGTCCATGTCGGCAGCAGCTCGGCTGAGAGCCTCTCGGTCTGGCAGGTAGAGCACAAGAGCCCGGACAAGAAGGTGCAGTATGTGGTGACAGATTTTATGTCGCATACCTACGAGGTCTTCGATATCCCGCATCCTTCTTCTGAGCCCGATCTAGTGCGGGACTGGATCAAGGAAGTTTACAAGCCTGCCCATGACGTCTTCCCCGTCTTCCGGCTCCAAGATGGCCCAATCGTGAAGCTTCCTGCCGAAGTGACCGATCCCCGGACCGCGAATTTCGATGCCGCCCTGCCCCTTTACCGCGAACACCCGACGGTGAAGTGGAGCGGCCGGACAATCGTCATCGAGCCCTTCCCCGCCAGCCGCCTGCAGTATGACTGCGCGCCAATCCGTACCGCCGTCCGGAAACTGTTCCGCGAATCCGCCGAGCTGTCAGGACTGCCAGTCCTGACGAAGCGGCAGATTAGCGAGCTTGCGGATGCGGCAGCACGGCATTCCACGGACGCCACGATCAAACAGTCGGTCCAGCGCGCAAAAGCCCGGCTCGAGCAGCTGTTCGACAACAAGGAGGAGCTGCGTTCGCTGATGGAAGAGATCGTGCTGCTGCCCTCCGTTGCAGAGGCGATCGGAGCCGAGAAAACGCGTGCCGCAGCGGCCGTACGCGAAGAGGCCGAGAGTTCGAGAGCCGAGCTTGGAAAGCTGGCGGCCGAGAAGAAGCAGCTTCAGTCCGAGATCGAAAACCTCAAGCAGGCAAGGAAAAAAGAATCAGCAGCAGCCGCGCGCGAAATCAAGCAGGCCTTCGAGCGGGCCGGAGCCGACGGCCTGAAGACACTTGCCGAACTTTCCGTTTTCAAAAACATACTCGGCCTCTCCGCTGCGCACCCGGCTGGCACTGCCCCTGCTGCGCAGCCTGCGGAGCGCGAGGCCGCGCAGGGTGCGGCTCTCGAGCAGCCGGCTCTGCCCAAGCACATCCATATCGCCAGCGCGGAGCAGCTCCGTCCGGTACTCGCCAGCTGGCAGCTCCACAACGGGCTGAGCACGCGGATGCTCCAGGCACTGATCGCAGCAGCGGCGACACAAGGGGTGGCCATACTCGCAGGAACGCGGCGGCACGAGGCTGCCGCCGCGCTCGCATCTACCCTCGCCGCGGGCACCAGCTGCGCCGTCTCCGTTAGCGCGGACATGTTCAACACTTCCGATCTCATGAACGCCCCTGCTACGGTTACTGATGCGCATGGCAGCCGCGCCGGGCAGCTGGGCGCCTTTATCGCCCGCCAGCAAGCTGCCGGGATGGTATCTATCGTCCGGATCCGCGGCGCTAACCGGGCGCCTCCCGAGTCGCTGATCCCCGAGCTGCTGGAGATTGCGGGAACGCCCGTCGGCGGCAGCGCAATTACATGGGCACGCAAGGACGGCTCGCTCCAGCTCATTACAGCTGAGTGCCCTGTTGTATTCCTACTGGAACTCGCTCACGGCCGCTCCGTGTTTCCGCTGATGCCACCGCTTGCATGGGAAATCCCCATCATCGATACCGACGCGCCATGGGCGGACTACCACGAACCCGAGTTCGAGATTCCTTCTCCGTGCGCGGCCATCGCACCGGAACTGTTCGCGGCGTTCTCGCCGCCCGGCCCTGTCCCTCTTCCATCCGCACGCGGAATTCCACGCAATGCCATCGAAGCCGCCAGGAAGATGAAGGGCGCATGCATGGCGGCAGGCCTTGGCGCATCTGAAAGCGCACTAGTTCCGCTGGTGGCGCTAGCCCACTGCAGGGCAGATAGCGGCACGCTGGCTGCCATGATCGACGCCGCTGGCGGCGAGCTCGCTCCGGCTTTCAAAGCATATGCGGCTGAAGCCGCCTTTACACAAACTTTTGACATGGGAGCAGTTTGATGGAAGACCCGATTAGCTCGTTCGGCGCAATCCGCGACTTCTACATCACGTACCTGGAAACTGCGTTCCGCATCGGCGACCCTGGTATCCAGGCAAAGCGCCGCGAACTGCTTGAACAGACCGGCACGCTATGTACCGAAGCCTATCTTGAGCCGCTTCCCGCTTACAAGGATCTCGGCCTGCGCGCCGACGACCTCGTCTCCGATAAATATGGAAAGGAATGGCTGCCTGGCTTTTTACCGCAAGAACGCAAGGCCTTTGCGGAGCTGTGCCTTGCGGGCCTACTGCCGGCAGACGGCGGCGACCCGGCAAAGGGCCGGTTCAAGCTGTACAGCCACCAGCTGGAGATGCTCCGGAAAGGCGTGGGGAGCGGAACGCCGGGCATCGTTACATCGGGCACAGGCTCGGGCAAGACCGAGTCCTTCCTCCTGCCGATCTTTGCAGCGCTCGCAAAAGAAGCGATGAAATGGCCGGCCAGTCCTAACCTGCAGAAGTGGGCGCCGTGGTGGCGCAACGAATCAGGCGCGCCAACCTTCCAGCGCGAAACGCACGAATCGCCAAAACGCCCGAAGGCCGTCCGCGCCCTGGTGCTTTATCCGATGAACGCACTGGTCGAAGACCAGATGGTAAGGCTTAGGAAAGCCCTGGACTCGGATGCCGCCCATGCCGCAATGAACCGCAACTTCAACGGCAACCGCATCTTCTACGGCCGCTACACCGGCGCGACCAAAGTCACCGGGTGGCTGAAGCATCCGCGGATCACTACCGCCGCCGAGCAGAAGAAAGCGGAGGAGCGAACCGGGGAGCTTCGCAACTATTTTCGCAAGCTGGAAGAAACACAGGCTGCAGTCCAGCAGGTATTGGAAGAGGACGGCACGGACGAATCGCTGCCATTCAATTTCCCGCGTGTTCCAGGCAACGAGGCCGTTAGCCGCTGGGACATCCATAGAACGCCGCCAGACATCCTCATCACGAATACAAGCATGCTCGCTACGATGCTTGTGCGCGAGATCGACGAGCCTGTGTTTGCCTTGACCCGGCAGTGGCTCGAGTCGGATCCGGATGCCTATTTCTACCTCGTCATCGACGAGCTGCACCTGCAGCGCGGTTCCCCCGGGACCGAAGTCGGCTATCTGCTGCGCATGCTGCTGTCCGAACTAGGACTCACGCGGCCTGAGCACCAGCACAAGCTCCGCATCCTCTGTTCGAGCGCATCCCTTCCGCTGGAGGGCCAGGCAGGGCAGCAAAGCCTGGACTACCTGTGGGGCCTGTTTGGAAAGGCCGGCATTGGGGACGGCGCTACCCGCCAGGACTGGGCGGGGGCGATCGTCAAAGGCGAGTCTCCCGCAGTAAAGCAAGAAACGTTTAACGGCAATGTGGACGTGCTCTGCAGGGCTCTCCGGGAGGCCAAAGGCCAGGCAGGGAGCGGATCCGGCTTCCCAAGCTGTGGCGGTTGGAAAGCAATCGCAACAGCGCTTGAAATTGCGCAGCAGGGCCGCAGCGAAGAAGAGATCGCTGCAGACTGCGTTGCCAAGGCTGGGCGCCTGCTAAGGAGCGGGTGCGCCGTGGGAGCGGACGGCAATCCCCGCGCGACCTCGGCTGCTGGTATCGGCCATGCCCTTTTCGGGCCTGGGGCGCAGTCGCACGAAGCAGCAGAACTCCTTGTCTGGGCCAGGGCACTTTCCGACACATGGCGCAAGCGCTTCGGACATAGTCTAGAACCGGTAGACCCGATTCCCCGCTTCCGGGTCCACACCTTCCTGCGCGCGCTGGAAGGGCTGTTCGCCGCGCCGCTTCCTGCGCCTGCTGGCCTCGCTGCGCCTGAACGCGCGGAGTACCTGTTCGGCGACCTATCGGTGGACTCGGGCGTGCGCTATGGCACGCGCAAAACCGGAGAAAAGCGTGCACGGAACGTCGACATGCTTTACTGCGAATGCTGCGGCGTGCTTTTCTACGGCGGAAAGTATGCCCGCCCACAAGGGCAGCTAGACCGGATCGAGCTTCTGCCAAACGATCCGGACACCGAGGCGCTGCCAGAGCGGGCGAAAGCGAGCATGGTAGAGCAGCGCTCGGCAGAGGATTACAGCATCTTCATGCCTACCGTGAGCCGCTTCTGGCCGCTTGGCAGCGAGGAGCTCTCCGAGGAGGACGCCCAAGGCACATGGGCGCGGGCGGAATACGACCCTTTTACCGCGACCATCAAGGTGCTGCCGCCGCACAAGGAGCCTGGCAACGGAATTCTTGGCTGGCATTACCTAGCCGAAGCGCCGCACTTCTCCGGTGATAGCAGGCGCGGCCAGAATCTGCCTTCGGACCCAGGTACAGCCCTTCCGTTCCAATGTCCGGCCTGCGCTGTGTCGTACCGTTTTGGCCGGGGAAAGACGTCGCCTATCCGGGGCTTCCGGGTCGGTTTTGCCAAGACAACCCAGATCCTGGCCAGCACGCTGATGAACGAATTGCGGCGCACAAATCCAGGCGAGCGGCTGATATCTTTCTCCGACAGCCGCCAGGATGCCGCGAAGGCTGCCTACGATCTCGAAAGCGGCCACCATGAAGACGTGCGCCGGGAACTCGTTATACGCAGTCTCGAAGGTCTCAGGCAGAATCTGGCGTCGCCCGGGAGCATAAAAGACGAACTGGCAAAGCTCAAGGCCGCGATCCAGCAGCGCGCAATCAACGGCCAGATCGACGAAGAGTTTTCGCGGCTATCGGAAGAACACAAGAATCTGTCAGCACTGGAGAAGGCTGCCGGTACGGATTGCGTCGCGGTCGCCGATATTCTAGAGCCCGCAGCACCGCAGCCGGGAACGCGCACCAAGGCCGTGCTCAATGCGCTTGTCAGCCGCGGGATCCACCCGATCGATCCGACCGGCATCTCTCCTGTCCCCGAGCCGAGCTTTGGCAAGCAAGTCACATTCGCCTGGCAGCAGCTGTTTACCCGGTCCGGAAAGGACTGGGCGTGGACCTACCATCCTGGCTATGTCGGAGAGCTGGCAGAAGGCGCCGAAAAGATCGCACAGGATCTGGTCCGGCTCGTCGGCGAAGTCCTGTTTAGCAAGACGTATTTTGCAGTCGAAGAATCTGGATGGGGCTATCCATGCTTCCCGCTCGCCGAAGGCGAAACCAGGGAATCCCAGGCTCCCTTCGATGCGATGATGCGGGTACTTACTGACTCGAACCGCCTCGACACCTCCCCTTACGCGTACAAGCAGAACCCGTGGAATTCCCCGCAGGACGCGACGCGCCGCCTGCGTACATTCGTGCAGGCCTATTGCGAGGCAACCGGGGGGACAGTAGACATGGTGCTGCAGCGCTTCCTCGACCTGCTGGCCCAGAAAGGCCACCCTGGCGGGATCGTCATGGCTGGCAAGGTGTACTACAGGCCGCTGCCTGCGGAGGCTGCGTACTGGCGGTGCAGCATCTGCGGCAGGGTTCACCTGCACCGCGGCGCACAGATATGCACCAGGTGCCGCTCACCGCTGCCCCAGCAGGCCAGCGGAAAGGTATCGGAACTGCGCGAGAACAACTTCGTGGGCAAGCGCGTCTCGGAATCCCACGGCGTCTACCGCCTGCGTGCCGAAGAGCTGACGGGCATGACAAACAATCCCGCGGCGCGCCTGCGCCGGTTCAAAGGGATCCTGGTTCAGGACGACGACGACATCCTTCCAGCAGGGTTCCCACAGCTGCCGCCAGACTCCAAGCTTGACCGCGATGCCCGGATTGTCGACGTCCTTTCCGTTACCACGACAATGGAAGTTGGCGTCGACATCGGAGACCTGCGCGCAGTATTCCAGGCAAACATGCCGCCCCAGAGGTTCAACTACCAGCAGCGCGTCGGCCGCGCCGGCCGCCGCGGACAGGCGTTTTCTTTCGTGCTGACTGTTTGCCGTAGCAAGAGCCACGATCTGCACTACTTCCGGAATCCGGAACAGATCACGGGCGACCCGCCTCCGCCTCCGTTCCTTACGACCAGCCTCAACCAGATTGCACAGCGGCTTATTCTCAAGCAGTGGCTGGTTGCGGCGTTCCGCAACCTGCGGCTGGCACACTCGAAAAAGTGGCCTGGCGACGAGCTGAAGTCGGCGCCAGACAACCATGGCGAATTCTTCAAGACCGCAACGTTAAAGGCAAAGAAAGCGGAATGGTTCCCAAAGATCCGCGCCGAGCTCGAGGCGCTCGCATCGCAAAGAGACAGGTTCGCCCTCCTCTGCACCCAGGGCGACAAAGCACGTGCCGATGCAATTACCGCTGGGCTTACGGCCGCAGCAGTTATGAACGAAGTGGAAAGGGCGGTTAATGACCCAGCGATGGAAGGAAAGGGTTTGGCCGAAGCTCTTGCCGAACGCGGCTTGTTCCCGATGTATGGCATGCCGACGCGCACGCGGCTATTGCACACCCGGCCCACCAGCACCAAGTACGACGCGGTTTCGTTCGCCACGATAGATCGGGATCTGGATGTAGCGATCCAGGAATTCGCTCCCGGCAGGCTGCTGACCCAGGACAAGCGGCGGTATCTCACGGCCGGCTACGCCGGAAGCATGATTTACCAGGACAGCTTCCGCAAGCAAAGCTTCCACTCCATGCCCGGCGATCTCGGGGAGCTTCAGAACTTCGCCGAATGTCCCGTGTGCCAATCGTGGGCGCCTGCGGAAGCGGTTGCCGAAGGCGCTGTATGTAAGTCGTGCAAGTCTGAACTGTCAGGAGCGCTAGAGTACAAAACCTACGTGCCACGCGGTTTCATCACTTCGCTGGAAGCGCGCAAGCCAGACGAAATCCTCGACGAAGCGTCGATACGGCCCAACCGGACTGTCACTGCAGAAGCAGAAGACATCCCCGTCCAGCTGTGGACCGGCTCGAATCTGGCAACTGGCCTGAGCGGACAGTCGCGCGTTCTGCGGATGAACAAGGGACAATCGGTCGAGAACATGTTCCCGGGTTTCACGGCAGTCAAGGGCGACCTCGAAGCAAGCTATGTCGCCGGGGGAGTGCGGCGGAAGGCCTGGGTCAACGGCGTCTACATCGATAATATTGCGGCCAAGGCCGATGCCGCTTCGCCCCATGGGCTGAAGAACCGGTTCAAGCCGGGCGAAACTGCCGTGGAGGGCTTCTATTTGCTCGCACCCAAAATGACGGATTCGCTCGTGCTTCTTCCGAGCTCGGTGCCAGCCCACCTGCACTGTATCTCGTCCCGGGAAGACGGAACCCGTCTTTTGACCGGGGCATTCCGCGCGGCTGCGCTCTCCGCATGCTTCATGGTGATTGACTATGCGTCCAGAGTCCTTCTGGACGTCGATCCTGACGAATTCCAGATTCTGGAACCTCGGGTGAAGCGCCGCGACGATGGCTCGTTCATTCCGTTCATGCAGATTTCGGATGACCTGGTCAATGGCTCGGGGCTGTGCAACAGGTTGAACCAGCCGGGAGCCACAGGGCAGCCAATCGTACTGGAGGTAATCCGCGAAATCCTTTCAGGACAGGGAAAATCCCCCCTGCCCGGCATGCTCGAGGAAGGCCACCGCTCGAAATGCCTGACTGGATGCTACCGTTGCCTACACAGATACGGCAACCAGACCTACCACGGCCTGCTTGACTGGCGCCTCGGATCGACTGTCCTCAAGCTCCTGCTCGACGGGCACCATACTGCCGGCCTGGATGGCGATTTTACAGCGCCCGGTGTCGCCGACTGGCCAGCCGTTGCACGGCAGCTCGCGGAAGAAGCTGCAGGTTTCCTGTCGACCCCGGTGACGATGACGGGGAACATTCCTCTGATTGCGAGAGGACACGGCAAATGGGCAGCCGTTATTCACCCGCTTTGGAACTGGGATGCCGTCCTTGCGGCAAATCCGGAATTAGAGGACATGTACATGCAATCCGAGGGGATGTCTGCCGTAACGACCTTTGACCTGTCCCGCCGCATGGGCGACGTGCTTCACCGGCTGAAGTCATCTTGAGCATCGGCAAGACGCCGCTTGACTGTGCTTTCCTGGTGAGGCGCACTAAGCCGGTATCGCCATCAAAGCTGGGGGTATTTTCGCTATGCCCGCTGCGGTATGCCTTGGAGACCGAGAATACTGGCTCTGGGAGAATGCCTCATGGATTGATGGCGCTGCGGGGCACCGGGCTATTGAGCAGCTTGCGGAGAGGGCGCATCCGCCGCCCCAGCAGCTGCGCGAGATATTTCTCGGAGCATTCGCGCACGCAGTGGCTGCCCCTAGCGCAAACCCGCTAATCCGTTTCGCCTTCCAGCGGCAGGGAGTGAATGCGCTTTGTCCGGCCGATCAACAAGCCAGCACGTGCCAGTTCATCCGGAAGGTTCTTGCAAGGCAGGTGCCTGGATCAGCGGCTCGCCGTGGGCCGGAAACTTCCCCCGCCAGGGCTGGCCGTGCCTTCGTCTTCGGGCGGGAGCGCAAGCTTGCGTCTACTGCACTCGATATGGAGGGCTGGGTTGACCTTGTGTACAAGGACAGCTCAGGAACTGTTCATGTCTGTGATTTCAAAACCGGGAATGTTCTTGACGCGGACGGCCACCCGAAGCATGCCTACCTGCTGCAGATTTCCGCATATGGCCTGCTTACGAAAGACATGCTGGGCCTGCAGGAAGTCGCGCTTGAACTTGCTGGTCCTGCCAGCAGCTGGCATGGAGTGCTGGACGGCCGGCTCGAAGCGATGGCCAGGGACGCTGCTGCTACGCTGAAGACACGCCTCCCGAAGCTAGAGCCGGTTCATGGCGAAAGCCTTGCGGCGCCAGGGTCTGGGTGCAAATCATGCTTTGTCCGCCCTTCCTGCCCTGTGTACATGCGTGCCCTGGAGGGCGGACTGGCTGCAGAAGAAATGCTTTCCCCGTTCGACCTGGCTGGAACGGTGGCGGAGACTTTCGCCGCGGGGGAATTCATTCGCCTACGTATTCTTACGCATAACGGAAAGCGCGTGTCACTAAGCGGGGTTCCGGCATCCATTTATCCGGGATTAGCTCCGGGACTGCAGATACGTGGATTTTCTCTCGGGTCGTTCGACGTCCTGGCCCGGGCTGCATTTCCTGCCAACTTTTATATTTTCCGGCCCGACGATCCGAAGGCTAGCGCATTTGGCTCGCGGCTCGTAATCGGCCCGCCTGGCCCGGAAGTGCCGGAAAAGCTTTAAGAGCAGCTCCTGCAGCGCCGGTATTTTTACAAGTCAGCACAACAGTTAAGGAATTGAATTGGCAGCTACCTACAAAGCAGCGGCAATTGAAAAAATGCTCGGCTCAGATCCGTCTGGCCGCCTAAAGCGGCTGTATGACAGTCTCACTGCACTTGGCCTGAAGACCAGGTTGCCGCCGAATAGCGAAACCTTGCTATTCGAGATCATCACAGCCAAAAAACAGCATATTGGGCTGGCGGCCATCCGGGCCGGCCACACGGAAGTCCTCTCTTTCCCGAAGCCTTACTGGGCCCGGCACGCGCCTGAACTTCGCGCAGCGGTGGCGGCGATCGAAGATTTCCATCATATAGATACCGAAGGATTCGTTTCTAGCAGCCAGTACTCGCTGAAGCAGATCCGTATTTCACGGGACACTATCGAAAGGCTGGACGAAATCGTGAAGAATCTTATCGCCTCCCATGCACATAAACTGGCAGGCACAGGTCCGCGCTCCGGCGGCTAAAGGCAACGCGTAAATGGAGCCGGAACTATAACCGGCAGCATGCATTCCAGGCCAAGCCTGTCTATCCCTGGGCTGATCAACAGCCTGCATTAGCCTGGCGCAAGCCAGGCTAGGCGCTCCTGACCGGCGGCTTGGTCTTCAGCCCGCTGCGCAGCGCAGCTCAGGCGTTTCTTGCAAAGCAGCCTGCTGCGCCGCTGCAGCAAGGCCAGCCTTGTGGCGCTCATGTTCGCGAATAGCATGGGCGATCCGCAAACCGACAGCTTCAGCCACTGGTGGCGGAAATGCATTTCCTACCTGGCGGTATGCATGGGTTTTGGAGCCCGCAAAATCCCAGTAATCCGGGAACCCCTGAATGCGGGCGGCCATGCGGACGTTCAGGAGAGGCATATTTTCAAAACCTTCCCTTACGCGGCCATCGCGCAGCAGTGCTCCCTGAAACTCTGCATGCGGGTACTCGTCGTCTGCCGCGAGCCGGTGGCCATTGATTCCAAGCTTGTACCACGCCGCCTTGGCCCTGGCCGGCCCGAGGTCTGGCCCGCCATGTTTCTTGGAACCGCCAACGAGCGTCGGGGCGATAAAGCAGGCCTTCTCCCGCCACGCATCGGCGCCGGACCAGCCGCGGCCAGCCATCAAGTCGAACAGCGTCTCGCCAACCGTCGGGGTCGGCACCTGGCTCGGCTCCGGCCAGTTAAAGTATTCAAACAGAGGCTCTTTCAACGCAACAAGGATGAAACGGGGACGGAGCTGGGGCACTCCATAGTCGCTTGCGTTCAGCAGCTTCCAGTCTGACGCGTATCCCATCTCCAGCAGCTGGCCCTGGATCAGCTTGCGGTAGTCCGCGAACTGCGGTTCCATCAGTCCTGCAACGTTCTCAAGCAGTACTGCTTGGGGCTGTACCTTCCGGACAATCTCAAGAGCAGTCGGAAAAAGGTCGCGTTCGTCCTTAGCGCCAAGCTGTTTGCCCGCCTTGCTGAACGGGGGACAGGGCACGCCGCCAGCGACGAGCGCAATCTTGCCGTGGAATTCAGCTGCCCGCTGCTCCGCAAACACCTTCAGGTCGCCTTCAACGATTTCCTTCCAGCCAAACCCGAGCTTGTTGTTGTTGTGATGCAGCGTCTTGCAAGCAAATTCATCTATCTCGATGAGGACTTCGTGCACGAAGCCCGCATTGTGCAGGCCCAAGGCCTGTCCGCCGGCGCCAGCGCACATTTCAATCGTGTTCAAATTCATTGGAAGCTGTTTCATATAATTCTAGCGAACACAGATTATACGGATTAAGTGTCCACTACAGAGTGCTCATCGTAGATGTTCCGGCACCCTGAATGCATACTCCAGGCGTGTGTGGCGAGAATGTCACTTGGGCGTAGAATGCGGAGCCAGCATTGTCCGAACCCGGTCCCAGCGGCGTACAAAGCCAACCGGCCGCTACCAGCGCTCCACATGGATACTATCAGCCAAGCACAGCGCTCAGAACTCATGAGCCGCATCCGCAGCAAGGACACGAAACCAGAAATTGCTGTGCGGCGCATACTGCATCGCCTGGGCTACCGCTTCCGTCTGCACCGCAAGGATCTTCCTGGCCGTCCTGACATCGTCCTTCCCCGGCACCGCAAGGCCATACTTGTGCACGGGTGCTTCTGGCATGGGCACACGTGCCGCCTTGCTTCTAAACCTAAATCGAACACTGGATACTGGAGCGAGAAAATATTGAAGAACAAGGAACGCGACGCGCGCAACCTGAGTGCGCTGCAGGCTGCGGGCTGGATCGTTCTTGAACTTTGGGAGTGCGACGTGCGGAGAATGGATGGACTTGAAGAGCAGCTAGCAGCATTCATGCAAAGCTAGAGCCATTCTTTGTGAAATTGACTATTTGAAAACATACAGTTAGTCTAGTGATCTAGTGCAACGATCACGAAACTAGCATGCCCTTCTCATCCGCCCCGCAGCACGAACTAGCGCTCATCGTCGAATCCGAAATTCCCCTGCAGATTTCGGAGGCCCAGCCCCCGGAGGCCAGAATTGCTGAACGGATGCAGAAGGTAAAGGAAGACCTGTTCCAGCATATGAACGGCGAAGAGCACTTTGCCAAACGGACAGGCGACATTATCCGCGCTGCCGTCGACTATGTTATCGATGCGCCAACGCTCTACCGGTATTCTGTAACTGACCTGGAGCCTGACGAAAAGACCGCGGTTGGGAAACGTATTGAACGCATGATCCGTTTTCACTTCGATATTCCGCGAGGCAAGAAACTCGATTTGACTCTAGCCGGAGAGGATGTCGACATCAAGACCACGATGGGTAGGAACTGGATGTTCTCCAAGTCAAGCCACGACCGTATTAATCTGCTGATCGCCTATGACGAAGAGAAGGCCGAATTCCGGGTTGGACTCGCGTATGTTGAGGAACATCAGCTCAATGCCGAGAATCGAGACTCAAAACGCAGCCTGAGCAGCGAGCACCGAGCAAATATCTCCTGGATTGTCGAGAACGAGCCGTACGCCCCGAACTTTCTTGCCCACCTGCCAGAACTCGTTAAAGAGATCAAGACAATTGCAGGCGGTACGAACCGTGTGCTTCACCTGCTCCGGAAGGTCAAAGGAAGAGCCATTCCGCGCCATGTGATCTGCAGCGTGGCAAACCAAAAGGATCCTTTGCGGCGCGTTCGAAGCAATGGGGGCGCGCGAGACGTCCTGTGGAAGGAAAAATTAATGGTTCTTTCCGGCGCGTACACATGTGACCGGGATATCGTCAGCCGAGCCCTTGGCATCGAGCTTGAGAGAGACGAAATGCTTACCCTTGACATTGACGACTCTCGCCTCGCTACGGAGATGATCAGCTCATACTGCGATGCGCATGCGCTCGCGTAAAAGCACAAACGATTCGTGACTGAATCCCTTTCATTTTCAACTCCTGATCGTTGTCAAGATATCGCGGAGCAGATGCGCCCCGCGTCTTGGCGGTGATCGTGCCCTCGACAACACGATTTCGCACGATGTCGCCGTAAGAAGGTGGGACGGCCGCGCTGAAGCGAGAAAGTAGTGCAGTACGTGATCGGGCACTACGGCCTTCAATCGGGAGCTAAGTTTGCCACGAGCCGGAAGACCACCGGCGTCGCCGCCTCCCAACAACTTGGCGCTCTGGCGCCCACGAATGACCCATACCATCCGCGTGCCCGTCTCTTCTTCCGCGAGCCTTTCCGGGGCCCGTAAAATACCAGTAGCCGAATGGCCCGTATCGACGACAGGCACAGGTCGGCCTGCGTATCGATCCCGATTCGCGCCGAACAACGTCGCGCATGGCATACGCAATCCTATAGCGGTGGGCGACTTCGGCCCGCGGTATTTGGCCTGCCCAGCTGGGTTAAGCCGCTTAGTTGCAACTTTCGTCCGGTGCTACCTAGTCGTATTGATCAGTTCAGGTGATCACTGGGCTAAATTTTTTTTAAAAAAACATCACGTTTTCGCCCAATCCCTCGGAATTATGAGATTGTCATACTTCGCCAAGTGCTTAACGGCAGTTGGCTCGTTTGTTTGCAAGCGTCTCTCGGGATAGAGCGAATTGTCCGAAGTGTACTTTTTTACAGCAGTAAGCAGCAATGCTTGCACTGCTTTCTCAGCGATTCCGATGAATCGAGCAACCGCGCGGTGCGCACTATCTGGAATTGGCGAGATGGCAATGTGCGCGCTATCGAGCTGGCTTCGCAAATACTTTAGGCTTGCGAAAACTTCAGTTTCAAGATGGCTAAGGCCCCACCCCTTCAAGAATTCGCGGATCGAGTCAATATCGCCCACAATACTATCCGGCACCAGAGCCTCAAGCGCCTTGCACAGGTTCAGCACGCGCTCACCTGTGTAGTCGTACGAAAACTGTGACCCAGCCTCAAGCAGAAAGCTTTGCGCAAGGTATCGGTGAGCGGCAACGATCTTCCTTGGCAGACTGGTCAGAAGTGGCATTACTGCATCAAAATACTCTGCGACTGCCGGATTGATCTCGTTCACCGAAAAAGATTCGCCACCAGGTGCATTGCCCTCGAACCGCACGTCGAGAGGCACTCCGTTGACCATACCTTCTATTGACAAGATTGTAACGGCGCAAGTTGACGCAGCAGCAAACGATGCCGGAAGAAACTCGACAACTCGCTGAACGATGCCCCCAGCATGATCCAATTTACTTACTGCGAAGTCGATAGTCGCAAGACTTCCGTCGACTGATAAGATGGCCCAGCCGACATTGCGAACGTATTTGAATTTCTCCAGGCGCGTACCTTCAACCGCTTTCGTTCGGCCAATGCCGCCAAAGAAGGTTCCCGCGACCTGAAAAGCAGAGTGCGGAGGAAAAATTCTCAGTCGTCCGGTCAACGGTGCATCGCCAAAAAACTCTTCAGGCCCGAGTTTGACTATCAATCGGAAATCGAAACGAGAGGCTCCGCTCAAGTTTGGCGAGTCGAGACCATGAATGAAGATCGTTCGATATGGAAGTTGAAACAAAACCATCGTTCCCTCGGTCAAAAGTTCCTCTGAGCATAACATACTTTACCGACAATCACTCCGAGTCAGCGACCATGATTAGTGAGCGGTAAAAGCTGTGGAACAAACGAAGAACGGCTACTCGTCTTACTGCAGGGATGCAAAACGTTAATTTCGATTACTTATCGCTTACTTGAAGAAAATAGTAAATTATGCCGACTGTTTTGGAATAGCCAAGACATTGATTTTAAACGGGCTTTTTGGCCTGCCCAGCTGGGTCGAACCAGCGACCCTCAGCTTAGAAGACTGATGATCGAGACTAAGCAAAAACGCTTGAGTGATAATAGCAATTATCATTTAATGGTAATGCACCGAGGTAATGATCCAAGCCGCTTTTCAGCTTTCAGAATTAGATTTAATCACTTTTCGGAAAAACTGTTTGATGCCTCCTTGAGCAGCAAACTAGCGAAGGAATTCCGGGGACATCGCGGCAGCTGGCACTGTTTTCTTTTCGACACTCCGATGAAGCAAATCGTGCGCTCATCAGATGATAAAATCCAGCAACATTCTTTGATGAGCGAACGCAGCATGGAAGATTATCGCGAGAGCACCATCGTGATCACGAGGCTCTGGGAAGACTTGTTCAAAGTCGCTCCGTCGTCCGCGCAGCCCACCGAGACGTATGAGCACGGGCTGCTTCTGCTTTTTCTGGTGTCGGCACAAGGCGCCCATCACGCTCGCACTGCGGATCGGCTCAGTGTCGCAATCACCGGGCAACCATCTGATCAATTGTCCGCACAAATAATGGGGCAGCCCTACATAATGCATTGGCTCGAGGGGGCGACCGATCGGCCCTACCCGGAGAGGATTGCTCTCGTTTTCGACGCTGTCATGGACGCGTTGCGATCGTTCGGCTACGTAGGGCCTCAGCAGCATATATTTAATGTGCAAGCCGACTGGCCACGACGACAATTCGACTTGGTTGTGAATTGGGCCCGCGAGCACGGCATGCAGCGCGTCCTAGACGCCTTCGACCATGGCCAGCGCGAGCGCATCGGCAACCAGCGCGATGTCGGCCGCGAGGACTTCGCCGCATACTTGGCCCTCAGTTGCACCATCGAGCCGGATGCCACCGTCGCGGATCTCGGCAGTCCGACCGCTTGCTTGCCGCGGCTGGCTATTGCCGCAGGCATGGCACGGCCGGAGTGCATCATTTCCCAGGCCGTGACCGATCGTTTCACGGCCATGCGCCTTTGCATGCAAGGAATCTATTTCCATTACGTCGACCTGAAGGGAGTAGGATCGGATGACCCCGCGCTGCCGATTTTCGCGGACTTCCTGCTTCTGGATCCCACTCCAGCGAGCGGCAGCACGACCCCTGCGCAACCACCGGGCAACAATGCCGAACTCGCCATGTCGGCCATTCGCCTCGCACAGCAACTGCCCAGGCTGCGGGATCGCTTTGGCCTGGCGCTGGTCGTCGTCCCGCACCTGGCCTGCACGACAACGCATTGGCAAAGGCATGTGCGTGAGGAACTCCTGGCCGCCGAGATGGTAGCCGCCGTTGTCGACCTGCCCGCTAGCGCCTTGACGGGACGGCGAAGATTTTCGGCATGGCTGATCACGGGGCGGCGTGCCGTCGTGCCTGCTCACAGGCGTAAGGTGCTGTTCATCGACGCTGAACCACTCGGCCGCCTCACGCCCGCCCGCGATGTCCAGCTGAGCGCCGATTTCATGGGCGCCCTAATCGCGCCCCTTTTCCAGGCCGATGGACACCGTAATCGGTTGTTGGAACGCCTCGAACACGCCGAACCGCTGCTGGCCAACATTTTTAAGCGCGAATTCGATCACACCGCCTACGAAGCGCCCGGCCTGTCGCGCTCGGTGTCCTATGAGGCGATACACGAGCGGGACGCCATCCTGGCGGCGAAACCGTATCTGACGCCCGTGGCCGGTGACCTCTGGGAACGCGGGATTGACCGACGCCAGCTGGACGCCTTGCTGGAGACGGCACACGGAGTCGGACAGCGGATCTACATCATTGGCAACAACGGCGAAGGCAAAAGCCTACTGCTGCGCGATATCGCTGTCGAAAGCGCTTCCCGGCGGCGGCCCACGGTGGTCATCGCCTTCAATGCCAGCGACCGTTTTCTCCGGAAGCTGGCGCCCGAGGCGCAAGCGTTCTATCGCTACATGGGCGCACGCACCAATACCACCGGTATCAATACCCTGCAAGCTGCAGTCGACATTGGCGCGCTGATGCTCCGGATCCACGCGGATCCGCAGATGCTGGAGGTCTTGCACCGCGTACTTGACCTGGTCGGCTTCGCCTCCGAATTGTTCATGATTCCGCGGGAATTGAAGGCAAATGGTGGGCAGCAGCGTGGCTTGATCAGCGGCATCGTGCGGCTTGCATCCCAGGATGCCAGCGACCGCCAATTAATAGACACGCTGCAAGCGTCCCCCCTGCTGGCAAAGAAATACAAGCTCGGCCTGCGGCGCGCACACCACCGCGACACTATCCTGCCTTTCGATGAATTGAGTTCGGGCGAACACCAGATCATCATGCTAGCGGCAAAGATGATCTCAGAAGCCAAGCGTAATGTGCTATTCCTGGTCGACGAGCCGGAAATCAGCTTGCACGTCGGGTGGCAGCGCATCGTGCCCAAACTGTTCGAGACGGTAGCCCGGGAGTTCGGGGCCGATGTCCTGGTGGCGACGCATTCACCCGTTCTCGTTGCCGGTGCGGACGGCGATGGCGACCACTGTTTCACAGTCCGCGACCGGGCACTCAACGCGCTCCCACGCCAGGACAGGAATTCCGTCGAAACGGCGCTGTTCGAAGGATTCCGAACCTACACCAGCAATAACCGCGAGGTTCACGAGCGCTGCGCCGCCCTGGTAGCGCAATTTATCGAGGAGGCGAATGGCGACGATGACCCACGCCAAAGTGCCCAGCCCATCCTGGACAAGCTCGACGACATGAAACAAGTCATCGATCATCAACGCCGCTTCTTGGCGCGCGAAGAAATGAGCTTTGACGTAAACCTGATCGAGCAAGCCAAGTCAGCTGTCAGGGAAATGGCCGCGCTCGCCGTGGAAGATTCCGGGGAGGAGGATGAATGAAGCTGATGCACCGGCCCGGGGCCGAGATCGACGGGGATCAGCAGCGTTTCCTGTCGCAGCCGCACAAGACGAAGCGGCTGTGGGCCGAAGCGAAGACATTGTGGCTAGCCGAGCAGGCTTGCGCCGAGACCAGCCGCCTGGATCGTTGGTTCGCCTTGACCGATTACAAGAAGAGCTTCAAAGGTGAAAAACCACGCGAATTCGGCAAGGAAGTCATTGCCGCTCTACGCTTGCACCTGGTGGGGCTGCAGAAGGGCCGCTGTTGCTATTGCCGCCGCTGGCTGCAAAACGTCGCGCACGCGCGTCCGGTGGAACATGTCTTGTCGCGCAAGGACTATCCGCAATTTTCGATGCAGTATCGAAACCTGGTCGTGTGTTGCAGGGACTGTAACCAGAAGAAGTCGGACGCTAACTGGTGCGATTTGCCCCACACCGCAAGACATTACCCCAAGGTGATCGACGATTACTTCCATCCCCGCCTGCACGTCTACGACACCCACATCCGCTATGTCAGGATCGAAACCAACGATACGGTCGTCGCCCTCTACCACGGCTTGACGGATCAGGGACGCCATCTGTGCCGTGAGCACTTGAAGACGATCGCCCAGGTCGACGGCCTGGTGAGCAACAACAAGCGCGTCTCTAAGGCATTCGCGCGTCTCCAGGCCGCCAGCGACGTACGCGATCCGAGCAAGGTTCGGGAGCTTGATGCCTTCATTAATGAACTGCATGTGGCGATGCACCGCGTCGCCGGTACCAGGCGGCCGTAGCCCAAAACATGGGCCGGCGCCTCTACCTCAAGCACCACCTTGCTTGCAGCCTCGTACTGTTCGAAAGTCGCCTCGCCGAAATGCAGCGTGAAATATACCCATTCGCTCCCGGTCGAGGTCTCAGTACTGGCGCAGCTCTGGCGATGGCGCCGAAGACCTGACGGCATACGCCGCGTATGGGCTTCACCTCGTCCCGAGTATAAAATCTCCGGCGGTAGCTGTCATTCTTCATCCTGTAATCTGACCAATGGGCATTTGATTGTGGTCATATTTGCCCTCGCATTGAGGCGTCCAAATCATTTCATGGCAGCGGCATTTTTCTTAGCTCTGATGCTTTTAGCCCAGGACCCGAAGCTACGAACGGATGTTATCGTCCAATAGCCTGATCTGAGCGGCTCTGATACGCGCAAATGGATCGTCAATTCCAAAACGCCAACCCACGGAAATCTTATTTTCAAATTCAACTCGTAGTCAAGATAGTAGGCTTCTTGTCGCGTAATCTCTACGATACCTAGATGCACGATGATAGCGTCTCGTAGGTCATTAATTGAAGCCCCTGCATTAAGCATAGCAAGACAACCATTACGGATAATGATTCGCGGGACAATGTGCTCGCGATGACCTCCCGTTGAACGAACGACCACGCCATATTGAATTGCCACGAGTTTTTTCCACACTCGCAAGCCGCTGGAAATATTGCTTTTCATATTCGACTGGCGACAGGTAATTGTTGAAGCTGTGTCGGCCCTTTGAATGTAAAATATCTCGATGTAATCAAAGACGTCCTGCCTTGCTTCGTTCCGGGTGCCGTAAATCTTGAGTCGGATACGTTCCCTTTTTTAAGAGCTGGAAGAAGCTCTCGGCCACGGCATTATCGTGGCAGTTTCCGTGTCGGCTCATGCTTTGCTGCAGATCGTGCTGGTTCAGGAAGTCGCACCAGTCGTAGCTGCTGAACTGACTGCCCCAATCGGAATGCCCCATCACACTTTGCACAGCCGGCGCACCGGGAATCGATCCTGTAACTGAGCAATTAAGGTGTACCCTTACCCGGACGTCTGGGCAAAGTACACCGCGGCCTTCGTCAATATGTCACGCTCCTCCGTGACGCGCTTGAGTTCGGCCTTCAGGCGCCGCATCTCGTCGGACTGGGCATCGATGGCCTTGCGCTCGGCCTCGGGCACGCCATAGCGCTTCGTCCAGGCGTACAGGCTATGGATGCTTATCCCGAGCCGAGCCGCAACTTCGCTCGCTGGGTGACCGCCCTGAGCCACTTGCTTTACCGCTGCAATCTTGAATTCTCTGTGTACCGCTTCCCACTCATATCTTCTCCTTATGCCTGACATTATAGTTCAGGAGTGTCTATGATAGTCGTGGCGATTCATAGCGCTACACCTTGAGCGTACGAGTACTGCTCAGTGCAAGGCATGGATATCCACATTTTTGGTGGATAACCTTACTCATAACTTCGTAAGAACCAGCGCTCGTGGGGCTTTGTGCGGATTGCCTATTAATTGGGCGACCAGCCAGATGGGCGTTTGCAGCAAAGTCCCTTCGACAATAATACAATTATCATGGTAGGCTACGTGCTGAGGTAACTGTCTTCGGGCCGCTTTTCGTCATTTCACAGCCTTGTAGAAGTTTGGTTGCCGACTCTCAAAGGCTTAAGTATATTGACTTCCGCCACATCGTCGGTTCTAACGCCGCAGCAGCGATCCTGCCTTGCGCTCGGAGTAACAATCTACCTTCCTTTGTGATGTCGTGTGCAGCGACCGAGCGGATGTAAGTCTCTCGCAGCGGTGATCTGCCATGGATAAAGATCTGCATGTACTAATACACAGGCTAATGCATTAAGTTCCTGCGAACACACACATCATTCCACACCAGATCAGCAAGGTGCAATTCGCGCCACCGATCCACACGAATACCCGTCCATAATCGGACGCGGAAGAACCATGCAGATAATTAACCCGTACTATGGAGCAACGCTGCTCGAGGAAATCGTACTAGCGCTCGGAACCAACTGTGGGGAGCGATTCGACGTAGGGGTCGGCTTCGCAAAATATCTTTCAGGAACGACGTTTGATCGTTTCGGTGCTGCGGTGGATGATTGGCTCAAAGTAAGCGATTCGCGTTCCTTCCGGCTATTCATAGGTGATCAGCGACACCCGGCAGACAAGGCTGATGAGCGCGCGAGGAAAATTAGGGATTGTACAGAGGTAGCAGCGAATCTTCTTAAATTTTCGAGAAACTTAGAAGAGCGGATGGAAGTCGTGTTCGTCCCAAAGCTACACGCTAAGTTTTACAGCATGTGGTCCTGCGCACCACCACATTGTCAACTCGAATGGGCAATTATTGGCAGCAGTAATTTGACCGACGCTGCCCTTACCGAAAAGAACATCGAGCTTGATGTCTATTTAGAACCTAAAGATTCGCAGCTCGGTCATGTCCAGAACATGTTGGCGGCGGTGATTGCGAACGCTTATAGCGATGGCGATTCGTGGGGAATACTGCACGACAAGATTGAACTACTTACCGCTAGAAGTCGCTGGGAAAACGACAAGGAGCGGGCCAGTGAAGAAGACGATGCTGAGATTGTCGCCGAAGCGGAAGCCGAGGAGCAGCGGTTAGCGGAGGCTCAGGCGCGCGCCGAGTCTGACAGGAAGCTTGGAATTCTCGGCCCGGATTAGGTTTGGCCAAAAGCGCAACCTGGAAGCAGGCCGGGCAAATCGTTAAATTTATAAATTAACCGAAGATCTCCCAAGGACATATGTCATTAGAGCGATAACAGTGAACGTGGAATTCCTGTTGTCCGCGAATACATTCCCAGCGCTGAAGCAACCCTACGTATCTGTTGACATAATCAGATGCGAATATGGCTTTTTACAATTGGCAAAGAAATTTGTGCAACTTACCTTTACCGCGAACACCAGAGCAGAATTATTATGGGCCATGGCACGGGTACTAATAGTGTCGGACGTCTCACCTTTCCGGTCTCCGTGACTTCGAGAAGGTAACTCAGTCCCCTGGTTCTAATCAGCTTGCAGGTGCTTTAGCCACCTTACGGCGAATTCACACAGCTTACAATGCATGAGTGTCATATGCTGCCTTTCCGTAGGAAGGCTTCCGATTCCATCACGAGTGAGTGGCTTGACCTGAACGCGCCATAGGGTCGTCCAAACGTTCGAGCTAGCGCCATTGGACAGCTCTGCCTTTTTTAACGTGCCTTCTCCTTATTGCGGGAACGCGATCGGCGCGTATGGATACGCACCAGCCCCGCTTCGAGCAGCAACAGCCGCCAGGCTGCATAGTCGATCTGGGTACGGGTCTTCGCTGTCGGCGCAGCGATCCAGCGGCGGATCGTGCGTTCCGCGACCCCGACTAGGTCTGCAATTTCTTTCTCCGTTGGCTTGCCGAGCAGTTCAATTACGGCGATGAGATCATCCCGGGTCGGCGGCCGGTACAACGTACTGGTAAAAGGGTGCAGGGTTTCCTCGGATGGCCGGCTCATGGGCTATCGTTCCCCGGTACATTAAGGCCAATACCTCGTTGCGCCTTCAACCTAGCGTTGCGGCCGCACAGGCGCTTTTCCTCTCGCTTCACTGCCTCGAAACGGTCGTATAGCTCAGACAGATTCTGTTTGGCTACGCGATAGTTCGACCGCGCCGCTCGGAGAGGGCCCGCATTGTGAAAAACGAAGTCGAAAGGCTTAAGCATGCCGGTGCATTGCACGCGCTCAAGAATTCGGTCGTCCTTATTGAGTGTCACTTTTCCGTGTCCTGGCTGTCGACATGGGCGGTAACGGAACAGGGCATGACGCCCTCCTACGGTACGATGCGCGGCATGTTAGCTACGTTGCCGAACGAGGCGACGCGATCTGCACGGCGCACGTTAAGGCAGTTGGCGTCGAGGCCAGTGCGCCCCGGGTCATTGCTGCACACGGCGCTGACCTTTTTGCGCAGATCCGGTTGCGCAAGGAATTCGTCGACGGTATACACGCGCGTCGCGTCGGGTACTGCCGTGACTACTTCGTCGCCGGTGCAAGCCCCCAGCCACAGGGGGCGGACGATGACAACCATACGGTTCATGATGACGCTCCTGTCCAGGGGAACCTGGCACGGGACTCACAGAGAAGGTTACACGGGGAATCCTATTGGACGCCTTCAAGCGCACTAGAGCAAGCGCTTTCCGCCGCCAGCACAGATATTCGACAGTATGCGCACAGAGCGGTTCGCGCTGCCAGCGCAGAGGCCACGGCATTCCGTGTCATCGTAAATCCCCCGTTTGTGAACACCGGATCAAGGCGGGGCATGACTAGGCCAGTCGAAACCGGCCTGGGACGCCCAGTGTCCCTTCTGCCGGCGTGTCTCCCGCAGCTGCATCCCCGGTCGTGAAACGATACGCTAGCGCCCCATTTAAGCAACGGATAACCAGGCCAGCGATGGCCTCAATCAGCTATGGCGGCATCTGCGTAAAGTCATTCGATCCAGTGGGTTCAGGATGTCACAGCCCGGGCATTGCGGCCTGATGCTCAACAGGTTCGCGGCATTCCAGATTGCCTGAAGATCGACACGACCATTCTCCATCACGGTGTTCAAGAGCGCCAATGCCGCTAGTCAGAGACCGTGCACTCTGCGGAGCCAGCAGGTAAGAGCAGCTAGACGGATCCGAAGAATGGATCTTGGCGCTTCCTTTCGCTCCAGCCGCGCAGGAGAAAGATACGTGCATTCCGGGGAAGGTTAGACGGATGCGACTTCGGGTTGGCGCGCATCGAATGATGGTTGCGGATCGAGCGCAGCATCGTCCCGGGCAAGTGGCCAGCTGCGGGTTGACCAGCCAGCTTTGCGCTAAAAGGACGCCGCAGTTACCGTCCACGATGGATCCGCAAGGCCCACGCTATGCGCGGCGGATAACCCAGCCGGCAAAGGCTGGTCGCGCCAGCACCTTTGCGAGCAGGCGCATCATTTTGTGGCCTCTTTCAGGGCGAGCTAAACGTCCGCGTCGTCGGCCGGCAGTGCGCAGGGAATGGCGCATTCGCACTCGGCATAGCGCCCTGCCTTGCACGACGGGCAGAGAGGGATCGGCTTGCGCAGCATGTCGAAGCGATCCATCGCCTGGTCGAGCCCTTCGCCGAATTCCAGCGCGGCCCACACTTCGGCCGGCAGCTTCTTGGCATCGCGCAGGAGGCGATACCACCGGGCGTCCCGTGAGTCGTCTTGTGATTGGGCGACGGCGTCTGCCTGTGCGGCGACTTCCGGTGCAAGGGCCGGATCATCTAAATGGCTCGTGCGAATGAGACGCACCTGATCGACAGTCGTGGCCAGTACGTCGGCAATCGCCTTGTCGCTCATGCCTTTACTGTGCATCAGCTTAACGACGGTGGTGCGGGCGGCCAGATACTCGCGCCGAGGGTCGGCTTCCTCGGCCGGGAAAGTCGAGTCCGCGGCATCTGCAAAGTCCGTGGCCAATTGGGCCCCTGCGGCGAAGCCTGCCTTGTATGCCGCGCGCCGGTCGGGATCGTCGGAATAGCGGTAGGGATTCTGGGGCGACTTGCTGGCGAGGGCGTCGCCCATGCCTGACTCATACGCATCGCAGACTGTCTGGATGTACTCGTAGTGCCCGTGACCTGCCGTCTGCCACGGACGCTTCAGGCCCTCGTCGGAGGAGCGTTGGCGTGCCGGCGGCGGTGCCGGATTGCGTGCCACTGGATGACTGAGCTGCATTACGTCGACCGGCGGCCGGTTTGCATGCACCTTGTCGATGTCGGCTTCCTGAAGGAAGAGCATGTGAGCTAGCGCTTCCTGCGTCCGGCTCGCATGCAAGCGAGACTCTTCATCGAGCATGAGGCGCGCACGGATCGTCAGGCACATGACATCGTGTCCGCGGCCTTGGTGCAGCTCGCGTTCGCAGTCCTTACAGTACACAGCGCCATCCCGCATGAACGTGTCGCCATGCGCGGCATATTGGACAAATTCCCTCCAACCTTCGGGGGCGAGTTCCAGGCGCTGCGGAACCAGCGGTGCCGTGCTCAATTGAACCGGGTAGAAATCCATCGTGTCCATTGCGTCTCCCACTCGTGTAAACACCTCGTCAAGGCGGCCGGGTGCTCTTACAGTCTAGGACAGCCCGTCCTATTCGGCCAGGCTGAAATGTCCTACCCGGATTGCGCTGGGTCAGGACAGATCGACCTATTATGGGGAACCTTTATAGCGGATTTTTCCGAGGTCACAGGCCTCGTTCCTGCATGCGGTTTCTTACTCGCTCGGCGAGTGCGCGCTGCATCTGGCGCCGTTCGGTATCCAGTGGCGGCATGTCCTGCATAAAGCGCTCAACCTGTTCGGCCAGCTCGGCGTCGCCTTCCCGCCGCAACGCGGCGGCGCTTTGCGCGAGCTTGCGCAGCTCATCGCGGCGACGCGCCGCCATGGCCAGCTCCCACGGCTTGGGCCCGGGGGAACCTTCATGAAGCTCCTTAGCCGCCTCCATGAAGCGCGCGAGCTTGGCCCTGCTGATCGCCCTGCCCTCCTTGCCGGAGCGCTGCTCGTCCTCGCTGCGCTTGTCGATGCGCCACTCCGCGGCGCCGTGTGCTTTTAGCGAGATGCCGCGTTCGGCGCGCGGCGTCGCGTTGGCGTCGATCCCGCGCGCACGCAGTTCCGCGGCGAACCGTTCGCGCCAGGCGCGCAGCGTGCTCTTGCGGATATACAGGCGCTTGCCGTCCTTGTCCTCAGCCCGAACGATGACGTGAACGTGCGGGTGTTCAGGCACTTTGTTGCCTGGATCCGTCTCCGGGGTGTGCAAGGCCATCACATACTCATGCTTCTGGAAGTGCTCGCGCGCGAATGCCTGCACCGCGTCGAACACTTTGTCCGGCGCAGTTTTAGCCGGCATCGAAAAGAGGATGTTGAACGAAGGGTGCAAGGGTTCGCCGCGGGCGCTACATAGCCGCTGCATGTCGAGATCCCAGCGCGCGTGAGTCTCCCGGATCGCATCACGGCCATCGATGGGAGCGCCGTGCTCGTCCACCGTCAGCAGGCGGCCGTTGCGGGATATGTAGAGCATGTAGCGCAACACGCCCTTGATCGCGGCCCGGTCGTCAGCGTGGCCGCGGCGGCTGCCGCTGACGATGATGACGACCTCAGGCGCACGGCGCAGGGTTCGCTGAAGCTGTTTCTTGATCTCCGGCCAGCTACGATCGTCCCGCCAGCGCGCTTTGCCGCCCTGGCGGCGCTTGCGTCCATCCGGTACGTCCGGGGGCGGCCGGTACACCAGGCGCCGGATTCCCGACTTCCGGCCGGGCTGGTCGTGTTCCAGTATTTCATCGTTGTCCATGCCGGCATCCTCCCTTAGGGCCGCGTCTTCTGGTTGTCAATCGCTTGAGTCCACCGCGATTCCCCATCCGCGGACGTTTGCACCAATCAGCTCCTTCACCGCATTGGTTTCAAGATCGACCAGCATTCGCACCAGGTCGATCTCCATGCCCATGGCCTTGTGCGCCTCCTTGGGTGAGCTGTTGAGCGAGCGGGCGATCTGGTTAAAGTTGCGACCCAAGTCCGCGAGCTGGCGCGCAACCTGGCGTAGTGCATTTATCTCGGCCGCACACATTACGGGACGCGCTTCAATGTGGGCGGCCGTCAGACTCGCGAGGTAGGTGCCAGGGAACCACCGGCGCTCCTCTGCCAGCCGGGACAATTCCCCGTAGTGGTATGGCTGGAGACGGATGATCACCTGCTCGGTGCGTGTTTCGAGCGGAGGCGGAGGCGCCAGGATCAGGCTCGACCTCGGGGCCTTCGCCGGCGGCTCGTCGATCCGCAGCCTCCCCGCGAGGAATTCTGCGAGCACGTGCCCGGCCAGGCTCGAAGGCGTCCAGGAGCGCGCCCGCGCCTCCTCGTAGAACTGGTTCTTCATCTGCGCGCTGACTGCTGCTCCGATCGTGGCCATGTCGGCTCCAGGCGAAAACGGCGGTTGCGATTCGATTTCTCTCCGTTGGCCGGGCCATCCGCATCCAACGGTTCACGCTTGCAGACTGGTTTTTATTGAGGCTGGATAGACTGTCGTCTTAAAAGTTTAAGCGCCGTTGGCTCTTAAACTTTAGTCCTCGTCCCTTCGGGACTGCGGGCGCACTTCGCACCCCGACTTCGACCGCGCAAACGGGCGAGCGGCGGCAAGCGCTACAGCCAACGCACCCCTTAAAGACATCGCGCGATCGCTCGCGCAGTTTGCAGGCTGCGCCGGCAATCGTCCACCGTCCAGGACAGCGGGCAGTAAATACGGTTTGCGTTTCATGACCGGGTACCGATGCAGATCCGTTCAAATGTCACTCACTACCACGACACCCTCCGGCGCCACGAGCCGGATCAGCGCGTCGTAGCCGGCCGACACCAGGCCGGCGGTGAGCGTGATGCCGCCGGCGACCCACATGATGTCGGCCAGATCCCGCCTAAAGAGTGCGAGGAATAGAAACACGAACAGGCCGCATGCACTTACCCCGCGTGCAAGTGGGCAGACCACCCGCCCGGCCAGCGACAGGAGCACAAACAAGATAAAGCGCAGTGTCCTCAACGCTGCCTTGGTAATGGATCATGCGATTGCTTTCAAATCGGGATTCATGTCGTCCTCCATGCGGCTAATGGCCAGGCCCATACGCACACGGGCCGCGTTGCCGCTACCTTTTCTTGAATACCAGATCCGACACCTTCACTTCGAGCGGCGCGTCGTGCCCATCGACGGTGACTTTAACGACCGTATCGCTTTCAAGGGTTGCCGCCCTGCCCTTGTATTGCACGGCGATGCCACGGTGGCCGTCCCTTACTTTGACCGGCGATGCGCCAACCGTATCCCGGGATCGGGCCGCCGGCGCCGTTTCGTCATGACGAAACGCGTAATATTTGTCGGCTGGCGGCACCAACGCCGTCGGCGCTGCTCCTGCGGCCGCGCAGTCAGCGACGCGCTCCTGCCCTGCTCTGATGGCTTGCGAGGTCTCCGCGGCAATGGCAGCCTCGTCTTCCGGATTGTCGTCGGCTGCAACGCGTGTATCTTCGCCTGGACGAGATTCCGGCATGCCGGCCACATCCGTGGGTGGCGCAGCCTCGAGCGAAGCTAATTGGGAGATGTCCGGCGCCGGTCGCGGGTCGCGCAACATGGTCACCAAGGCCCTAATGGTGTCCCGGGTAATCGCAGCGCCGCCGGCACACCAGGAATCAACCTGCTCCGGAAACTCATCGCGCGCCTTGCGCAGCTCGTACAGGGTACGCGGCGACTGCACCCCCGCGCTGTATGCCCCTACTAGGCAGGCGGGCGGGTCGATCAGGGCTAGGTGCTCCGTCACGAAAGCCTGTCCCGACTTGTGCAGGCCTGCCGCAATGTCGCCCTTGCTCATTCCTTCCGTGATTTTCCTCTGGATGAACGTGGCCAACTCCCACGGGGTCAGATCGCTGCGTTGTTCGTTTTCGTTCACCTGGTCGAAACTGTTGAAGTCGCGGTCGATGAAATACGGAATGTCCGCGTGCCCGGCAACTGTGGCGCCTTCGAACCGGCAGTGACCGGCGTTGATGATCCACTTATTTGGAATCGTCGGGTGCGGGCGCAGCGAGATCGGATTCTTTACACCACGCGCGGCGATGTTCGCATTCAGTTCACGTTGCTTCTTCTGCTTCTCGGGCGATCGCTCCTCGAACGGCTTACGCGGGTTGTCCGGATCCGAAAGGATGTCGGCCAGCGCCATCCTGGGCGGCAGGCCAGCGTCCGCTGCCTGCGCCTGGGCCCGCGCCGCGTCAGCAAGCCCTGTCAACTTCAGCATTCCATTCATGCCTCAGCCCTCCCCGCATCCCTTGTATTCTTCATCCGCTCCATCATCAGATTGAAAACGTCCCGCATTTCCCTTGCGGCGTCACGCGCGGCCGTCTTCACGCGCATCTTGCCGTCCTCACCGCGCTCCTTGAGCTGCCACACGGGCACCTGCGCGCCTGCTGCCTCGCGGTATGCCTGGCGGTCGGTGACAACCCGCGGGAACATGAACTGGCTATAGTCGGCAAGCAGCTGCTTGAAGTCCCGCACCTGCGTCGGTTGCCTGGGGTCGTACTCGCTCGCCATGATCCCGAAGTTCACCAAGCGGGGATTGAAGTGCTTCTGGATGAACATGATCCGCATGAGCACCTCGGCTGAGACGTCGACGCTGAACGAGTCGATCTTGCAGGGGATGACAGTGAAATCGCTGACAGCGAGGAAGGCGTTGGCGATGCGGCTGTTCGCTCCCGGCGTGTCGAACGTCAGGTAGTCGAAGTGCGCGGCGAGCTCCAGCAAGCGTGCCTTCAGGTTTGCCAGCAGTTCATCGTCCTCGAGCGGAGAGCGCTCGAGGGCAATCAGGCGCGCCCGATCACTTGGAATCAACACCAGTTTGGCGAACTTTGCCGGCAGGGGCAGTGGCCGGCTGTCGAACAGATCCGCCGATGTGAACTCGGTAATCGCGTAGGGATTCATTGCCTTGGTGGCGTTGCTCTGCTCGTCGCCGTCGACCAGTCCGGAGCGGTAGCCTTCATCGGCCGCGTAGTGGGCGAAGTTGTAGCCTGTCGTGGTCTTGCCGACGCCGCCCTTCTGGTTCACCGGAATAAACGTCCTCATTTTTGTGCCTTTCGAACGATCGCCGCCAAGTACTTCACGAGCCGCGCAAAGTCACGCGGCAGTAATACACTTACCGTCTCCCATCCCTCAGGCCGGTCACTGTGTTCCAGGTGCAGTCGCCAGGCTCGACCCACCATCGCGCTTACCGCTTCCTTGGTTACCTGCAGTTCGATTGCGATGTCCTTCTGCTGTACGCCGTCAACCAGAACGCGGCGAATCGCCTCCACGTTTTCCTGCTTGAACTGTCCCAGGTGCCGCCGGAGCGCGTCGAATTCTTCCTCTTGAAGCCGCTTGATGGACATGACTTCCTCTGGCTTAGCAACATCGATGAGCAAGTTTTATAGAGGTTCACGTTAAGTCAACATGCACCGTTTGTGAAAAATCAAACGGCGCACGTAATTGGCTGGCTACCTTGACTGCATAACTTTTACGAGGCGACCATGTCCCCCCGCTTTGCAACCCTCGCCCTGCTTTCCGTCGTATCGGCGTGCGCGCAAGCGCAGTCTGGCTATCCGACCGTCGACAAATCGTTGCAGAAAGCACGAGACGGCGACCGCAGCATGATCCTCGAAACCGAGTTGCATGCCGAACGTGCGGCGTTGGCGAAGGCAAAGGCCGGTTTTGACGCGCTTGCAGTCCACCGGCACACGGAGAACATCAAGGCGCTCGGACGCGAGCTGGCGGGTACAGGCGTCGCGCCGGCACCCGCATCCGAATTTCGTCATGACGAAACAGCGCCTTTGGTGGTGCGCGCCGTCCGCCCACCGGCTGCCAGCGTACCTGCCCCGAGCGTGCCCAAGGCCGAGCGCCCCGCCCGCTTCTGGGATCCTTATACACGCAGCATCAGCAGCGATGGTTCCACCGATTCGCGAAGGGAATCCCCATGAGCGCTCACCACATCGATGCCCGTGCAAACGCGCGGCGCCTATCCGATTGCGCACACGGCGCCGCAAGGAACAGACGACGACGACAGTGCTCCGGCCCGCGAGGCCGAGCTGCGAGCCAGACGCGTGCTGCCAGCCAGAACGCATACTGGTTCAATGCCGCCACCTTCCACCGGTGCACCGAGACCGTCGAGTCGTCCGAGCACCCGCCGTCAGGAGAAAGCAGCCGACCGGCGCTCTTCCCAATTTTGTCATGAGGAAATAGCGCCTTCGATGGTTCGCGCCAGCGACGTCCCACGCGACACCGTCAGCGCTTCCAGTGCACCGAAGGCCAACAGCCCTGTCCGCATCTGCATCCCAAACAGCGACAGCAGTAACACCACCACATTTTCAAACGTCTCCCGGAGGGACTGACTATGAGCATTACCTGCACTCGCATTGCCACGGCACTGCTCCTGTTTGCCGTGTTTCTTTTGTCTGCGGAGCCTGCATTCGCGCAGTTCACGCAAACCGGGGCCCAGGCGAAGACCTGGCTTGTCGATCTGCTGACCCCAATCGTTGGGATCGTCGTCATCTTCCTGTTCTTCGCCTGCCTGGCCGGTAAGGCGCACTGGGGCCTGTTCGCGCTGGCAGTCGTCGGCATCATCGGCTTCTTCGGCCACGAGCAGGTTATTTCGATGGTTCGATCCTGGGGAGGAGCGTAACGTGGAAAACGAAAAAGGCATCGATGTCGACAATCTCGCCGTGGGTCCGACGCGGCCCTCGACGGTGGCCGGCGTGCCGTACGTGGCCTGCATCCTGAACGGATTCATTGCACTTGAAGCCATGATCTGGACGCGCAACGTCGCCTGGCTCGGATTATTCATCCCGCTACACGCGGTCTGCTTCCTTATCACGCTCAACGATCCGCGTGCGTTCGAGCTGCTGTGGCTATGGCTGAAGACGACCTTTGCCAACCTGGTTGCAACCCACTGGTACTGGTCGGCTTCGTCGTACAGCCCCCTGGTTTTTCGCGAGCGGCCAGGCTTGTTCAAGCGGTGGCGTTTCGAGCGCCGCATGAAACAGGAGACCGAATCATGACGGTCGCCGTGAAAGCAAGAGCAAGGCGAGAGTTAGCCATCCGGCGCGAGACGCCTGTGGCAGAGAACCTTCCCTACGCAGGGCACCTCACGCGCAGCATCATCGATACCACCGGTGGCGACCTTCTGTGCGTGCTGCGCGTCGGCGGCGCATCGATGGAGTGCGCCGACGACAGCGTGATCAACAATCGCCATGAGCGCCTGAACCGGGCCGTCATGAGCCTGGCAAATCCACGCATCACGACCTGGCAGCATATCGTCAAGACGGAGGAAAGCCAGTACCCGGACGGCCACTTCCCGCCCGGCTACGCGCGCGAGCTGAATGATCGGTACAGGGCTAAGATCGGGGGCCTGCGCCTGATGGCGAACTACCTCTATCTCACGGTCGTACTGCGCCCATATCGTACCCGGGCGGAAGGCCTTTTTGCCAAGCTCGTCGCTGGCCATAGTCGGGAATTCCACGCCAAGGTGCGTGAGCAGCACGTGGCCGAGCTGGAGGACATCGTGCGCAAGCTGGTGGCCTCGCTCGGCTACTATGACGCGGCACCGCTGCAAGTGCACGAGCGCGATGGGGTGCTGTTTTCCGAAGCCGCCTCGTTTCTGCAGTTTCTCGTCACCGGCCGATGGACACCAGTACCGCTCGCCCCGGTTCCCCTGCGCTATCTCATCGGCGGCGTGCGGCCGATCTTCGGCAATGAAATTGTCGAAGTGCGGAATCCAGGCGGTACGCACTTCTGCGCCATTCTGGGTATTCACAGCTACCCGCAGGTAACCACGCCGATGTTCCTGGAAGAGCTGCTGTCCCTGCCCTTCGAGCTGGTCGTTACGCAGTCGTTCGAATTCAAGACCAGGGACGCGGCAATGCGCGGTATGACCCTGGCCCGCAACCGCATGGAGAGCGCCGGCGATGCTGCAACCTCACAGATCGATGAGATAGCGGAAGCTAAGGACGACGTGGCCTCGCGGCGCTCCGTCGCGGGTGCGCACCACTACAGCGTACTTGTCAAGGCGCCGACGCTGGACGAACTGCGCGATAACATCGCCGATATCGACGCCGTGCTTACGGATGCCGGCATCAAGCCTGCGCGCGAAGACCTGGCGAGCGAGAGCGCGTACTGGGCACAGATGCCGGGGAACTTCATGTTTCGGCCGCGACTGTCGCCGATCAACAGTCGCAATCTGTGCGGGTTCATCCCGCTGCACAACTTTCCGATCGGGCGGCGCAAGGGCAATCACTGGGGCGATGCCCTCTCCATGCTGCTGACCAACGGCGGCACGCCCTTCTACTTCAATCTGCACGGATCAGATCCGAGGGCAGCGAACGGTGGCAACAAGAAGGACGTCGGCAACGCAATGCTAATCGGGCCGACTGGAGCAGGGAAGACCGCGAAGGTCGCTTTCACGCTCATGATGCTGCAGAAGTTTGGCGTTACCTCCGTCCTCTTTTCGACTGACCGCGACACTGAGATCGCGGTGCGCCGTTTGCGCGGCAAAGTGTACCGCCTGTGCCTGAACGAGCCGACCGGGCTCGCGCCATTTGCGCTCGACCCGGCCGAGGCGGTGAACGTGCGCCACCTCCGTACGTTGGTGCGCAGGCTACTAGCCCGGCCAGTGGTCACGGATACTGGCGCCGAGGTCGACACGAAGCCTCTCACCGTCCAGGATGAAAAGCGGCTCGATGGCGCGATCGATTCGGTGCTTCGTATCCCGCGCGAGTCCCGTCGCCTCGGGCGTGTGCTCGACTTCCTGCCGAAAGGCGATCTGTACGAACGTCTTGCGCGCTGGTGCTATGCGCGCGAGCTTGGGCGCGAAGATGGCCCGCTCGCCTGGGTGTTCGACAACCTGGCCGGCTCAATCGCCGACGAGCTCGGATCGGCCGCGACTACCGCATTCGACACCACAGCCTACCTGGACGATCCCGAACTGCGCACGCCGATCAACATGCACCTGCTGCACCTGACCACGCGCCTTGTGGATGGGCGCCGCTTTGCCCTGTTCGTTTCCGAATTTTGGAAGCCCCTAGGAGACCGCCACTATGCGGCGTACTTCAAGAAAGCGCTCAAGACCGTCCGCAAGCTGGATGGGCTCGTGGTGCTCGATACGCAGTCCCCGAGCGATGCAGTGACCCTGCCGATCGCACGCACCTTGATCGAGCAGTGCCCTACGCTCATCCTATTCCCGAACGACAAGGCCGACAAGCGCGAATACGTGGAATACATCGGCTGCTCCGAGCGCGAATACGACTTGGTGAAAAAGGATATGCCCGAGGGACAAGGCTATTTCCTCCTCAAGCAAGGCAAGCATTCCATCGTATGCCGACTGCCGCTCGATGGGATGGAAGACGACATGGCCGTGCTGTCGGCCCGCTCCACCAACCTGGCGCTAATGGATCGGCTCATCGCGCAGTACGGCGAAGATCCGGACGCATGGGTTCCTCACTTCAACCGCGAAAGGGTCAAGCATGCTTCCAACCCGCGCGCTAGTGATCTCGGCATCGTCCCGGCCGACTCGACCTCCATTCGATCCGCTACATAAGGAGCAATCATGAAACTCCGTACCCTCGTTCTCGTAATTGGCCTGGCCTGCGCTTCAGTTAACGTCCACGCGCAGTTGAAGGTGATCGATCCCGCGGTGCTCGCGCAAGCGGGCAAGCAGGTGAGAGCCTGGGGTGAGCAGTACCAGCAAATGCGCACCCAGATCGACACCATGAATGCGCAGTTAAAGGCCATGACGGGCAACCGCGGCATGGCGACGCTGCTCCCACATGTCGCGTCTGAACTTCCGCCCGACTGGGCACACGCGATGTCCCAACTGTCTGCGCTTGCCCGGCAGATCAAGGACGCGGGCGCTGTGCTGACGCCCGAGCAAGCGACTTTTCTCTCACCCGACGTGCAAACGCTTCTGGCGCAGATGCAGGACGTGTCGGCGGCAAACAAGGCGATGGCTGAAATTGCGTACAGATCTGCCGCCGCCCGGCACTCGCGCTTGCAAGGCTTCACCGACGCACTAGCTTCTACTCAGGATCCGAAAGCCGCCTACGATCTGGCCAACCGAATCGCCATCGAGCACGCGGCGCTCATGCAGGATCAGAACCAGCTGATCGCGGCCGCCAATGCCGCCGCTGTCGAAGAGCGCGACCAGAAGCTGAGGATAACGCAGATGCGCGCCGCAGCCTTTGGCACCGCCATGCCGAGGATCGACACGGCGCTCCCCTGAAGCGGTGCCTCAAGAACTTGACGGAGAGTCACATGCACACTGCTGAAATTGCTGCCGACCTGACCACTCCCTTGATGGCGCGTGCCCCAATGGCTGGGCTAGCCATACTCGTGCGCGCAATCAGTCAAGATTTCGATAATCGGTTCGGCTCCTTTGGGCCGGATGCGTCGACCAAGGCCCAGCTCGTCGCGCGCCTCAGGCTTTCGGTCGAGCAGCTGGTCGTCCTTACTACGGTTAGCGGGCGCTGGCACTTTGGCGGGCTTCTTGTACAGGCATTTGAAGTCAGTAAAGCCTTGTTGACTGCAGCGTTCGCCCTTCGTCTAACAAACACATTCCTCGCTGCGTATCTCGGGGCGGTTCTCTGGTGCTACGCATGCATCGCAATTCTTTATGCCATCGGAACGGTGGCGTGTTCACTGTCCGTCTTCCTTGGTGGGTATTGGCGGCTGGCGCACAGTGGCCCAACTACCGATACCGATCCAGACGCGTAGTCAGTTCCTTCAGCTTCGTTCTCAACATTCAGGAGAATCACAATGGCTCGTATGCTTTTCATTGCCCTGGCTCTGTCGCTCGCGGCCTGCACGAGCGACGAAGTGACCAAGGCCGTACCCGAGGCGAAGCGGGTCTATACCGTCGACGAATTCCTCGCGCAACCGGATCTGCGCAAGAAAGTCAGCGCTGTATGCAGCAACGACCCCGGGCGCACCGGCCACGACGCCAACTGCATCAACGTACAACGTGCTGACCGTATCGCGTCGTTCGGCAGCATCGCCCGCATGCCGAGAATAGTGCCTTAGGAGGATGCCATGCCCTTCAACTCCACCTTCTATACTGACATCCTGACCTTCATCAACGGCGTCTGCGATGCCTACGTCGGCCAGAATGTCGCAGCCATTGCGCGCCTCGTTGCGCCGTTCGTGGCCTCCATGCTTGGAATCTACGTCCTCTTGTGGAGCATGGCCACCATGCGCGGCGCGATCCGTGAACCCTTCGATGACTTCATCAAGCGCGTCCTTACCCTGACCGCAGTGCTTACCGTCGGCTACAACCTGGCCGTCTATAACACCTTGATTACCGATACCTTCCTGCGCGGACCGGACGAATTGATTGCAAGCCTCGCGCAGTCGACCGGTACCAACGGCGTTGTCAGTGGGCTCGACGCCATGTTCGCGCAAGGCGTGGAGCTGACCGGCCGCTACTGGGCCAAGGCCGGAATCCTCCACGGCGACTTCGGCATGTACGTTATCGCCGCCGTCGTCATGATCCTGACCATTGTCGTTACGGCCTACGGCTTCTTCCTCATTGCCGTGTCCAAGGTCATGGTCACC
Source organism: Massilia sp. Leaf139 (assembly GCF_001424165.1). Classification (GTDB taxonomy): domain Bacteria; phylum Pseudomonadota; class Gammaproteobacteria; order Burkholderiales; family Burkholderiaceae_D; genus Telluria. Next base: position 41,848 of record NZ_LMOJ01000003.1, on the reverse strand, counting down.
ATCCTGGTCGGCTTAGGCCCGCTGGTCTTCATCGGCCTGCTGTTCGAGGCCACTGCCGGCTTCTTCAATTCATGGATCCGGCAGATGACGAACTACTTCCTGGTGCCGGTGCTGGTCATCATGGTCAACCTCCTGCTCATGACGCTGTTTTCACGCTCCGCAACCAGTGCGCTTGCCGTCACGCAGGCAACTGAGGTTTCTCAGGCATTCCCGTTTCTCGCAATGGGCCTGATTTGCCTGCTGGCGCTGGCTTCGGTGCTGAGCGTGGCGGCGGGCTTGGCCGGCGGCGTGGCGCTGTCCTCATTCGGCATGGGGCGCTTCACGGGCGGCCTGCTCAAACACGGGGCCAGCAAAGTGATCGGAACAGCGGCGCGACCGGTCGCGTGGGCCGGGAAGAAGGCGGTACGCGCGGGCTGGCATGCCTACCAGAACCGTCAGCGCAACAGTGTCTCACGTACCCCGACGCCTGCACCGCGATCTGTCACCGCTGCGCGGGAGCATGCGCGTCCCCGTCTCCCCATATGACCCACGAGGAACCTATGCGCAAAATCTTCACGTTGCTGGCGATCGCAGCCAGCGTAGCAGGCTGCGCAAGCACCCTGCCCACCTGCGACGGCAAGAACCGCCGCCCTATCAACGCCCCGGATCGTGCCGAGGTATTCCACCCAAGCTGCGGTATGGCCGCCTGAGGAGTTGACGATGGACATGCGCAACCAGCCTATCCCGGTGGAGCAGCAGCTGAGCGAGCTGCACAAACTGGTTCAGGCCTACCCGGGCGTCCAGGAAATGCTCGACCTGGCCGCCGATGAGGCCGACCGCCGCGCCATGGAGAAGGAGGCCTCGGTGAGATGCGCCTGGCGAGTCAGCGCCGCTTTTGGCAGCATCGCCGTGCTGGCGATGGCGGTCGCAGGCGGTGCGGTCATGACCTCGATGCAGCCGGCTCCGCCACCCGAAGTGCTGGTCGTAGAACGCGCCAGCGGCAGAGTAGAACCGGCGATTTCGCTGAAGGCGTTCCAGATGGAGCCGGCCGAGGCCACTATCCGGCGCAACATCGCCACGTTCGTTGCGGCACGCGAGCGCTATATCTACGAGAACGTCGACGCCGACTACACCACGGCCGCCGCCTTCATGAGTCCCCAGCTCAAAACACAGTGGATCGAATACTGGCAGCACCCCACGGATTCGCCGCTGGCCAGGTACAAGCAGCACGGCAAGGTAAAGCCGACCGTTGGCTCGATCACGCTGCTGCGCAACCCGGCCGGCGCCTTCATCAGCGCACGCGTCGGTTTCACGAAGGTCGAAGTCGTCAACGGCCAGCAGACCGGCGCTCCGGCCAACTATATTGCGACGATCCCGTTTCATTGGGTCAACCAGCCGACTGACGAACAGACGCGCAGGATCAATGACCTCGGCATGGAAATCACCGACTATGTCGTCGACCGCGACGTCGGAGGCCCGGCGCAACAGCAGCCGCCAGCGGCGCCGGCGCATGCCGCGCAGACCCAGACCTCGCCGGTGGCGGTGGTGGCGCCAACTAACGGCCAACGGGTGTGGCCATGAGCCGCCGTCTCCTGTCCCTGCTGGTCGCGCTGGCGCTGGCAGCCACCGCTCACGCTGCCCAGGTGCCTGCGCCAGGCAAGAAGGACAAGCGGATCCGCTTCGCCATCTACGACCCTTATGATGTCGTCACCATCTACACGGCCATCGGCAAGAGCACCACCATCCTGTTCGAGCCCGACGAGAAAATCATGGACATGGTGGGCGGCGACGTCGAGGCCTGGGGCCTGGCATCAACCAGGGCGGAAAACGGCCTGTTCCTCAAGCCCACCACCACGGACGCGGACTCCGATCTGCAAGTCATTACCAGCAAGCGTAAATACAGCTTCGACTTGAAGCTGGTCAGGCCGGCGAAGGCAGCGCAGGGCAAGGCACGTCCCGGCAGCGGGCAAGTGGCGTTCATGCGCGTGCATTTCCGCTATCCCGCATCCGAGTCTCCAGCGGCCACGGCGCAGCGTGAGAGCGACCAGGTACGCGCCCTGCTCGACGCCAATACTCCGGTAGGCAACCGGCGCTATTCGGCCGATGGATCGAGCGAACTCGAGCCGATCGAAGTGTGGGACGACGGCCGCACCACCTTCATGCGCTTCCGTGCGCGCGGCACAATTCCCGCCATCTACGGCCCCCGCAGTGATGGCAACGACACGCTGGACGAAATCAAGAACCTGGTCGTCAACGACGGTGTCGTCCAGGTGCCAGGCGTAAAAACCAAGTTAGTCCTGCGGCTCGGACGCATGGTCACCTGCGTCTACAACGAGGCGTACGACCGCAACGCGCCACGCGCCTCCACGAATACCGCCTCACCCTACGTCAAGCGTACTGTCAAAGGTGTCGGAAGATGAACCTGTTCACTCGCCAGCAACCCGAGCCGGATCTGGATGACGAAAGCAGCGTCAACGGCGAGCGCGACATTACCCCCGTCAACAAGGGCGTGCGTCTGCAAAACAGTCTCACCAACTGGGCGATCATCGGCAGCTGCTGCCTGTTCGCCGGACTCGGCCTGTACAAGTATTACGCCGGCATGTACCAGAAGTACGACGAGAAAGCAGCGCCACCGGTCGACCAGTCGCGTACGGTGTCGGTCAAGCTCCCGCCCCTTGTCGTGCCCCCGCCGGAACCGGTGCCGCCCGCCGCCCCGGCGCCGAGCATGCCACCGATGACGCCGCCCGCCAGCCAGGGGGCGCCGGCGGTAGCAGGCGGCCAGCCGCCGGTGAAGACGCAGGCGCAGCTCCTGATGGAGCGCCGCCTGAAACCTGGTTTGCGCTTCACGCCGGACGCTGGGCGAGGCGGTGGCGGGCCCGCCGACTCGCTTCAGCTGGCCTCCGCTGGCACCGTCAGCGATGCGGCAGCCGCGATCGGTACCCCTGCACAACCGGGGGCCTTCAAGGCGTCGCGTGCCTACCTGCTGCCCGACCCGAGCATGATCATGCCGAAAGGTACCGTGATTCCCTGCATCGTCAGACCGGCAATCGACACCACTCTGCCCGGCATCGTCGACTGCATCGTGGCCGAGGACGTGCGCGGCGCCGACCAGAAGGTGCCGCTGCTCGATGCCGGCACCATCTGCACCGGCGAGCAGGGTGGCGGCATCGCGCGCGGCCAGAAGCGCGTCGGCATGATCTGGTCGCGCTGCCGCGGGCCCGCCCCTGGACACGTCATGATTGACCTGGATTCCCCGGCTGCCGACTCCCTCGGCCGCATCGGCATCCCGGGCCAGGTGAACAACCATTTCTGGGATCGCTTCGGCGCCGCGATCGCCCTGAGCCTGATCAGCGACGTCGGCCCCTACCTTGTGGCCACGCGCCAGGGTGGCGGCAATAACAACACGACGATCGCCTTCCCCAACCTCGCGGGGCCGCAGGAAGTCATGACGGAAGTTCTGAGAAGCACGATCAACATTCCGCCGACGATCACCGTGCCGCAGGGCGCGCAGGTGCTGATTTACCTGAACCAGGATCTCGACTTCCGGGATGTCTACGAACTGAAACGGGCGAGATAGCCATGGGCATCTTCATCCCCTACGGCACTGCCGGCGCCGCGCCGCACTACGCCGCGTGCGCCGGCGGCGCGGCGCCCTGGGGCGGCAAGCCCGCACTCTTCCTGACTGCCAATGAACTGTCCGATATCCGCGAGTGCTGCAAGGCCGAGGCGACCGGCCGCGGCCACAACGAGGAACGTAGAGGCTTTTCCGGAATGAAGGGCGAGGCCATGCTGTTCCACCCCGACTTTCTGCGGGGCTAACCCGCATGCGCGGCGGACGAGATGCTACGTCGCAGGCTGTACAACGGGCAGGAAGGAGCGGCAGGTGGATGAATTCTTCACCCAGATCAGGAGAGCGTGATGCCACAAGAAACCTCGACCATCGACCTGCACCTGCAGCAGCTCACCACGCACGTGAACCTGGCCGACGCGGCCATCACGGAAATCATCATCAACAAACCGGGTGAAGTGCTCATCGAGCGCGGCAAAGGGTTTGAAGCGCTGGCGGTTCCGGAACTCGACTATACATGGTGCGCAAGCCTGGTCAGCTTGATCGGCAACTGCGAAAGCCAGGCCCTCACCGAAGAGTGGCCGCTACTTGGCGGCCAGCTGCCCGGCAACCTGCGCGTGCAGGTTGTCGCGCCGCCGGCCGTCAGGGCGGGAACGATTTCGATCACCATCCGGCGTCCAAGCGACGAACCTTTCACGCTGGCCCAGATCATCGAGGGCGGCGCGTTCGCCGACACCATCTGCGAGCAGTCCCTAGTGCTCGATAGCGCCGTGCGCGACAGCCTCGAATCGAAGCTGCCCGCGCGTGGACGCGAGATGCTGCGGCACTTCCGCCGTAGGGACTGGGCGGCGTTCTTCAACGCCGCGGTGGTGACACGCAAGAACATCGTGTCGTCGGGCGCAACCGGGTCGGGAAAAACTACGCTCGGCAACGCGTTAGCCGCGCTGATCCCGCCGGAAGAACGCATTATCACGATCGAGGACACCCGTGAAATGCGGTTGCCGCATCCAAACCAAGTCAACCTCGAGTACAAAAAGGGTGAAGGTGGACTGTCCAGGCTGCAGGCGCGCGACTTGCTGGAGGCCAGTCTGCGCATGCGGCCCGACCGGGTGCTGCTGGCCGAGCTGCGCGGTACGGAAACGTTCTTTTTCCTGCAAAACGTTCTGAACTCGGGCCATCCCGGCACCATCACGACCGTCCACAGCTCGGGCGCGAAAGCGGCCTTCCGGCGCCTGGCCCTGCTGGTCAAGGCCAGCCCCGAGGGTGCGGGCCTGGCCATGGCCGACATCATGGAAAACCTGTTCGCCCTCGTCGACATTGTGATCCAGATGGAGCGCCTGCCCGACGGGCGCCGTGTCGTCAGCGAGGTGTACTACGACCCCGCCTTTGCAGCCCATCACTTCGGGTAGGAGAAATCATGCTGATTACGCCGATCGACAGTCCGCGCTACAAAACGCTGGCCTTCGGTGGCATGTTCATCGCCGCCGTGCTTGTAGCCCTCTACCTCGCAAGCTACTTCCTCCTGATGAAGCTGAACCACCCTGCGCTCCCGCCGCTCGCCGCGACGCCGCTGACGATCGTGCGCTACTGGCAGCAATACGGCACCGACCCGTACACCGTCTTCTGGCTGAAAACCTGCCTCGCGGCCGGTGCGCTGCCGACCATCGTCGGCATCTTCTACCTGGCGCGTCCAGTCGGACGTTCACTCCATGGCGACGCCCGCTTTGCCACGCTGGCGGAGGTCAAGCGCGCGGGACTGTTCATCCAGTCAGGCATCGTCCTCGGCCGCTGGGGATGGCGCATCCTGGTGCTCGGCAAGCAGTTGAGCGCCATCGTGATCGCACCGCCCAGGTCGGGTAAAGGCGCGGGGCTGGTTCAGCCCAACGCCTTGTCCTGGCTGGGGAGCCTGGTCGTGAACGACGCGCGCAAGGAATGCCACCGCATCACTGCCGGATGGCGCCGGCTGTTCTCGGAAGTCCACCTGATCGATCCACTGTCACCCACTGGCAATACCGCTCAGTGCAACCCGATTTCGCGTCTCTACATTCCGGACGGCGAGGCCCTGCGCGTCGACCGGCTGCAGAAGCTGGCAAACCAGCTGTCACCCGACCCGGCCGCCGGCGACGTGTTCTGGCCGGCATCCTGCCGCGACCTGTTTTTGGGTATCGGCCTGTACGTGATCGAGACAGCTGAGATTACGCCCGGCTTTCCGCGCACCATGGGCGAGATGGTGCGCCAGGTCATGCACGGCGCCGATGACTCGGTGAGTGCGCACTGGAAGCGAGTCATTTCCGAGCGCGACCGGGTAGGCAAGCCACTGTCGGGCACGTGCAAGCGCATGCTGTACGACTTCATCAACCTGAGTCCACAAACACAATCGTCGGTACGCAAGACGTTCACCGCCAAGCTGCAGCTGTGGACCAACCCGTTGATCGACGCCGCTACCAGCGGCGATTCGTTCGACCTGCGCGATCTGCGCCGCAAGCGCATCACGATCTACCTTGGCGTCCAGCCCGGCGACCTTGGTCGCCTGTCGCTCCTGATGAACCTGTTTTTCACCATGCTGATCGACGCGAACATGGACAAGATGCCCGAAGAAGATGACAGCATCAAGCACGAACTGCTGGTCATTGCCGACGAGTTCGCCGCCATGGGACGCATGCCGATCATCGAAAGCTCGATCCAGCTGATGGGCGGCTATGGAATCCGGCTGCTGCTGATTGCGCACTCGCTGCCGCAGCTGCGGGCGATTTACGGCCCGGAGCACACCAGCAACATCATTGCGTGCTCAGGCGCGCGCATCGTCTACGCGCCAAACGACAGTGCATTCGCGGTCGACATTTCGCGCGAGCTGGGCACTTTCACGGTCGAGAACAAGTCCACCTCACGCCCGGCCCATGGCTTGCAGGCGGTGAGTGTTACCGCCTCCAAGGCCGCGCGCGCACTGCTGGATCCGCAGGAGGTCAAGCTGATGGGCCCCAACAACCAGATCGTGTTCATGGAGCACATCCGGCCCATCTTCTGCCGGAAGATCTGGTACTGGCTCAGCCCCTTCTTCAACGTCCGCGCCAAGCGCCGGGTGCCCGACGTCCCCGCCGTTCCCATCACCATGGCGCCGGCGCCGGTGCTTGCCGCGGCTGATGAAACGAGCGGCAAGGCGCGCTCGGCGCGCGCAATCACGGCCGAGGACATATCAAAGCTGGACAAAGTCAAACTGACCGACTATGCCGCGAACTTCAAGGACGTGCCAATACCGAAAGGAGAAAAGCTGACCAAGAAGGAAGTCGAGGAAACCTTCGACATGTTCATGAGCGCGATACCAACTTGATAAGCAAAGGAGCTGGCCATGAGTAGCGACGATACCGCGGGGCCTACGCCCCAGCTGCCAGGCATTGCGGCCGACCGTCTGGCAAACCCAGGGCAGGCGATCGACGGGAACGGCGGCCGGCCCGACGAACCGGGCCGCCAGGCGTCCACCGACAGCGCTGTCGCAGGCTCTGCCAAGGCCAAGGCGCTCGCCATCGACGCTGAACCGCACACGAGCAAGAAAGACCCGCCCGCGCACCACCCTGACGGGCGCGAGCCGGCCGCCGCTGCGGCCCAGGCCAAGGGCGCGCCGCCTGAGAAGCCGGCACGGCGCACCCGCAAGCCGAAGGCAGACAAGGAGGGTAGCCTGGCGGAGGACGCGGGAAAGGCTCCAGTGCCGAAGGCGCCCCGCAAGCCACGCAAGGCCGCCACCGTGGCGGAACCAGGGCCTATGGCTGGGCAGCGCCAGGATGGCGTTGCCGGCGCCACGCGCGACGACGGCATCCCCCCGATCACCCATGGGGCGATCAGCTTCCTGGGCAACCCGGATGCAAGCCCGGCTGACTTCATCAAGCTCGATCCTGCCAGCCGGGCATTCGTCGAGTACCACATCACCAACCAGGCGATGTCGGCAGCAAGCTCCGAGGCAATGTACCAGCGCTTAATGGCAACGCGGCCGCCGGTCAGTCCGCAAGCAGAAGTGAACGCGCATGCGCTTGCCGTCGCCATGAAGCAAAACGGGTTCAAGGTACAGCGACCCGCGCCAGCGCCTCAAGCGGCAACGGCACCGCAGCAGGCACCGGCACCGCGACAGGAATTGGCGACGGCACCAGCTGTCTCGTACGCGCCTCGCCCGTTGCCTACGTCCTCGCAATCGCCCGTCCATGCTCGTTTGGGTGGGCTCGACATTGCCGCAGAAAAGCCGGGCATCCCCGCGATCGATCCGACCGACCCGGCGCGAGATACCAGGCATGCGTACAACGTGGTCGCAACGGCGCATCTCCTAACGAAGACACCGTACGTGGAGTTGGCACCCGCACTTGCGGCAGACCTGGTCGCCGGCGATCTCCAGGAGCTGCGCGCCATCATGGACGGCTTCAACCGGAACCGTGCTTTGAACGCGATCCGGGAAAGCAGCAAGGCGCAACCTCACTACAAGGCGGAACTCGACAAACAAGATCCCGATCTGGGGCGTGCATTCGACGCAGGGCAGGAAGCCAGGCACGCAGCCCGCCAGGGTAGCCGTGACGAAGCCGAGAACAGTTTCGAACCCACCGAGGCGCAAGTACAGTGGAATCAGCCCGCGCAGGCCGCCCAGGCCGCGCAGCACGGCGCCAGCCGCGGCCAGAGTCTCCTTGACCGCATCCTCGGAGCCGCCCGCACCGTCAGCACCTGGCTCGGCTCGGGGACGGCGCCGCGCGCAGCGGCTGACGCCACTGCACCGGCAGGATCGGCCAAACCGGTATCGCTCGACAAGCCTGCAGCGGCTGCCATCGACAAGTCCACCATCGTTCCTGACGCAGTCGCACGTCGCTTCCTGCGGGACAAGGACGACTATTACTTTCCAGACCGGACACCGGCATTCAGCGATCGCGGCACCAGGCTGGCGACACGCGGCGCCCATCCCGAGGTTATACGCTCCCTTATCGAGATTGCGAAGGCGCGCGGCTGGGACGCCATCATGGTCAAGGGCACGGAACACTTCCGGCGCAGCGCATGGATGCAGGCCGTGCAGGCGGGCCTGCAGGTTGAGGGGTATAAGCCGACCGCCCTTGACCTGGCCGAGCTGCATGCGGAGCCGGCCAATAACACGGTGGAGAAAGGCGCGGTCAGGGAACGTAGCGCGGTATCTGTAGGGCAGCCCGCCGCATCAACGGGTAAGGGCGATGCCAAGGGGGACGACGTGCCAGCCAAGGCGCCGGATCCGGAACTGGTAAAGAAGGCCAGGGAGTTCGAGGACAAGAAGCCAAGCTTCGTAGTGAAAAAGCATCCTGACCTGGCGCCGGCCTATGCGCTGCTCGACGCCGCGAAGAAGTTCGCGGCAGAGATGTTACCGCAAGATGCGCGCGAGGAGTTCGTTGCGCTTGCGCGGCGCCATATACACCAGCAGATCACCACCGGCCAGCCAATCAAAAACCTGATGGCCTACGAGGACGCGCTTCAGCGCAAGGGCGCCGGTATGGAGAAGGACGTCGACAAGGGCAAAAACCACGAGGAGAGCGATCAAGGAAAGCCTCCACGGGAAAAAGTGGTTGCAAGGGAGCGATAGATACTCGCTAGCTTTCGCTGCTTTCCTGAAATGGGACAGGCCGCCCTGCTGCGGTTTAGGCAAGGATTGCCTTTTCTCCGCCCGTGCGTTCTACGAAGCAAATACCAATTGGATCTCAGGGCATTACGGGCACCGTTCAGGTACCCCGGCATCGAAAGATCCGCCGTCGCGCAGGGCGGTCTTCCCGGCAACGGCCTTGCAGAAAACTGCCGGATCACTACCTGCCAATCCTCGACGGTTACTTGCCAGCGCCAGAGTCGGTGACGCTGCCTTTCACGCGATAGTTCTTCTTACTGCTGCTCACGAGATTATCGACGTAACGGTTGTTACCCCCCACTTTCCCAAACTCATAGATGCCATAAGTAGTGTTGTCGTACACCGTATTGTTGGCGACGTAATTGTTGGCCGAACCCGCCGAGGTGGCGCCGGCATCGCCCTGGCCGAGCAGGATGCCGGCCATGTTACCGAAGACCTTGTTGTTAACGATCGTCGACGCGGTCGCGCCGTGCCATTGGTGGATGCCGACGGCAGCGACGCCCGAGACCAGATTGTTGGAGACGATGTTGTTCGCGTTGGAGATATAGATGCCTTGTACCTTATTGCATGAGCCGCTCATCTGAGCCCCAATGTTGCGAACCACGTTGCTATCGATGACGACGTTGCCGAGTTTACCGTTGGTCAGGATGCCTGCACCGCCCCCACCAGTGCAACCGCCGCTGATCGTCAGGTCATGGACGAGGTTGTTCTTGAAGGACATGTGGGCGCCGCCGGAAGCCAGGCCGATACGACCGGTACCCGAAATGTCAAAACCTTCGATGTCGACATAATTGCCCATGGAGTTCCACGCTGTGCCGGTGCCCGACACAACGATCTTGGCGCCGTTCGGCACGTCCGAGACAAACCTGATACGGTTCTCGGCGGTGCCGCTTTTGGTGGTCTTGATACCGTTGCTGTTGGCCGACGGAGCCGACACATTGTACGTACCAGGAGCGACGTGGACGACATAGCCCGGACGTGCAAGGGCATCTGCGCGGGCGATTGTCTTGAGCGGCTCCTTCTGCGTTCCGGGGTTCGAGTCGGAGCCGTCAGCGGCAACATACAAGTGACCGGTCGCGGGGACCAGCACAGCGGAAGGCGGCAGGTAAGCCTGCGTTTCCGAATCCGGGCCAGTACCAGCGGGTGAGACATACAGGTCGTGCGTGACAGCGCCGCCCGCCGATAGAGTCGCCATCGTAGGCTGCGAACCATGGCTTGGATCACGGCAGGTAGTCGCTACATGCACATGACCAACTCCGACTGCCCCGGCTGGTGAGGTAGCCAGCTTCGCCCGCGTTGCCGGAGTCGAAACAGAGCCGGCGGTCGCCATGTTGCCAGTGGTGCCCGCCTTCATAGGCGAAGTCGCTAGCTTCGCCAGCGCCTTCGGGCTTGATACAGTGCCAGTGGTGGCCACACACAGGTGACTCGGGCGCACACCAGCGCCGCCGGTGGCCACGCACAGGTCACCGCTAGGCGAACTCGGCAGTTTCGCTTTAATGCCCCGGTTCAAATTAGAGCTGGTGGTGCCCGCATACGAATTACCGGCACCCTCGGCCCGCGCAGGCGAAGTCGCCAGGATGACAACGCTGGCACCCAGCAGCAGGGTGACGCAAACACTCGGAACGAAAGAAGTCAGGTTTTGCATCAAACCAACTGGTAACTTCGTGGGAGTAGACGTGATTCTAAGGCTGGCATCCCTCTCAGCGATTTCTTCTCGTCCTTCTGGGCCTCCTCCAAGATCGATGAAATTGCGGGTCCACTCTTGGATCGACAGCCGCTCGTTAATGACGAGAGGGGCGTTGCTCTTGCCTGCGCCGCGTAGCACGGCCGTCCAGCCGAGCAGTCCGGAGGTTGCGTACGGGATCGATCGCATCGAAGTGCGGCTAAGCTGCAAGCAAGCGTCGAGCATTTCGTTACCGCGAATTACAGCTTTGTCATTCATCTTCGTCTCCTTGGGAAAGTAACACTTCCTTGGGAGCGCATACTGGCGCGCGCTGAGGGAGAACAGGACGACTCGTTGAACGCCTGCTCGTCTCAGCGGGTCGAGTACGCCGTCGGGGCGTGCTGCGCGTGCAGGTGCCGCAGGCCATTCGACTGGCGGCGCCGCAACCGGACTGGATCGGGACAACAGGCGTCTGTGAGCCCACACTATAGAGATTCGCGTTAAGTCAACACTGACCGTTTGCGGAGCATCAAACTGGCGACACAACTGGCGCGCAACTGCCAATGGTGAGTCGCCGAACCGGAAGTCGTGCGCGACAGGCTTGGCCCTATCGGGAACGGATCCGATGCGCGAAATTAGTGCCCAAGTGTCGACACGGAAGGGACTCGAGGTACCAAGCGGCATGCCGGGGCGCGCTGGTGCGCGCCTGCACACGACTTAGCACGGCCTGAGGAGGCGGCCGCCGGCCTTCGCCACAGCGTGGCTTAAATTGCTACTAACTTTCAGGTGGTCTATACGTCACTGTACGGTCGCTACTGACCCATTGCAGCCCCTATGCTTCGGCATGCCGCACGACGTTAACCGAGAGGCCAACTTCGGCGACAGGGTTTGAATTTCCTAGATCAACGCTTAAGTACAACGCCGAGTTCTCGGCCTTAGCAAGGTTCATTTCTGCCGCTGCTTTCAAAAAAAACTCCCCAATCGCACGCAGCTCTTCCGGCGTTCCCTGAAAATCTACGTCAACAATTGTCACAGGAAGTATGCCGCCATCTGCATCAGGTTCTTCAGGCCAGCCAACGATACGCATCGTGTATTCCAAAGCTAAATGGCTGTCCGCTCCTGGCCGATAGCAGACGATAATGAAGCGATCAGTCTACCGTAGTTGTTGCCAGATCGGAAAGTTCAGACAGCTCGCCTAGACGAACTCGACGTCCGCTTACGACCCTAAGCGGACTATCCAGTTAAGTTTAACTTACACACTTCAACCTCATCAGGCTCAGATGGTGTCTGTGGCGGATACTAAAGATAGCTGTTTTGACTAGGGTGAAAGGGAATCGTCAAATTCATCAAATGTTGCGCAAGGGCAACTAAAGCGTTAAATTGTGTTATTGGGTTGTTAAAGAAATGTAGGACTTGTCTTACGTTGGGGTAATATTGTCTTGGGAAGCGCATCTATGCTTCAGCCACATTAACCCTCAAACTGATACCGAGCTAAGCACGATCCAACCATGAATCCAAATCACGAAGACGCCAGCAAAGAGGTTCTGGCATTCAAGCTGGGACAAGAAGAATACGGCATCGATATTCTCTCGGTACAAGAAATTCGCGGATACGAGCCAGTAACGCATATCGCCAACGCACCCGACTTCATTAAGGGGGTCGTTAACCTCCGTGGTGTGATTGTTCCGATCGTGGATATGCGTATCAAATTTAACTTGGTCAACCCAAGTTATGACAGCACAACAGTAGTCATCGTACTCAATCTTGGGAAGAGGACTGTCGGTATAGTTGTTGATAGCGTTTCAGACGTTACCAACTTAAATGCCGAGCAAATTCGCCCAGCGCCTGAGATGGGAGGCGGCTTGAGTGCCGATTATCTGACAGGTCTAGGCACGCTTGATGAGCGCATGCTCATCCTTGTGGATATCGTACGCCTAATGTCGTCTGTTGAGTTTCTCGGGTACACCGAGGAAACCGCAGCGTAAGCTGTTCTTTCCTGATTGGATACAAAATGTTTGCGAATATGAAAGTTGGCACGAAGCTGATCGCTGGATTTTTGACACTAGCACTTGTCGGCGCTGTTGTGGCAGTTATCGGCATCATCAACATGGGCCGCATTAATGATCTGGCCGACGCAATGTATGAACGGGAGCTTCTTGGCCTGTCGCATATTAAGGAGGCCAACATCAACCTCATCTACGCGGGACGGGCACGCGGTAATTTCCTACTATCCACGACGGAGCAGGAACGCAACACGAACCGCAGCAACATACAAAAGTACACTACGGCGATCAAGCAGCACCTCGACATCGCAAAACCCCTGTTCGTCAGTGACGAGGCCAAACGTATTTTTGCCGAGTTCGAAACCGTTTCAGCACTGTATCAGCAAGATCTTGACCGGACGCTCTTGTTGGCAGGCACGGAGCCACTGGCACAACGCAGCGAGGAACTGAATGCCGCGCTGGTTGCAGCCCGCAAGAATGCCAATACCCTGGACGACCTGCTAACCGAACTGGCCAAGCAAAAGGAAGCACGTGCGAAGGCCGCCTCCGTGGAGACAACTCAGCTTTTTGAATCAAGTCAGTCGTTGATGATTATGCTCACCATCGGCAGCGCTCTTGCCGGCCTGGGACTGGGTGTCCTCATTACGCGAAACCTGACTGGCCAGCTCGGCGGTGAACCAAGCGAGGCCTCCAGCATCGCAGCCAAGATTGCCAGCGGTGATCTGAATGTCACGATCACGACCAAACCGGACGACCAGTCAAGCATGATGTTCGCCATGAAGAAGATGCGCGACAGTCTCGCAATGATCGTTGGTCAAGTCCGTACCGGCACAGATGCAATTGCTACGGCGTCGGCGCAAGTCGCTGCAGGCAGCATGGACCTGTCGTCGCGTACTGAGCAGCAGGCTAGCTCTCTTGAGGAAACCGCTTCCTCGATGGAAGAGTTGACCTCGACTGTCAAGGAAAATGCTGAAAACGCACGCCAAGCCAACACACTGGCCGCCAAAGCGTCGGAAGTTGCCGTAAAAGGCGGCGCCGTGATCCACGAAGTAGTCGGCACCATGGAACAGATTAATGATTCCGCGAAGAAGATCGTAGACATTATTACGGTCATCGATGGCATCGCCTTCCAAACCAATATCTTGGCACTGAACGCTGCGGTTGAGGCAGCGCGGGCCGGCGAGCAGGGCCGTGGCTTTGCAGTAGTGGCATCCGAGGTACGTACGCTAGCGCAACGCTCGGCCAGCGCCGCGAAGGAGATCAAGCAGCTCATCGGTAACTCGGTCGAGAAGGTCGAAACCGGTAGCAAGTTAGTTGCCAATGCTGGGGCGACCATGCACGAAATCGTCTAAAGCGTCCAGCACGTGACCAATATCATGGCTGAGATTTCTTCTGCAAGCCAAGAGCAAACCACTGGCATCGAACAGATCAATCAGGCAGTAGCCCAAATGGATCAGGTCACCCAGCAAAACGCAGCCTTGGTCGAAGAGGCGGCAGCGGCGTCAGAAGCTATGCAGGAGCAGGCTGCACACTTGGCCGAAGTGGTCAGCGTATTCAAGCTCGGCGCCGAGAAACATGCAGCAGCTACGGTTAGCACCCAACATACAGTCGCTAAGCCGGCCAAGCCTGGCGTCAAGGCTGCGCGAGCAGTTCTCAAAGCCCCAGTCGCCTCCCCGCGCGAGGTAGCGACAGCTGGCGCGGGCGACTGGGAAGCCTTCTAATAGTGAACTAACCCGAGATGTCCAAAATGCCCCTTTTGGGGCATTTCATTTGAATATCTGTATGTCTGCTTTTGGCCGATTGCGGACGGTCGAGCAAGCATAGCATGTTGCCGAAGAGAAAACGCCATAGAGTGGACGCGACAGGTAGCATCCGACCTAAGCCGGACATGCATAGATTGCCTTCAGTTGCGCATTACGAGAGCATCATCGCTTCGAATTCGCCGGCCAGGGCTGGCAGTAGCGCCGGCAATCTGGCGATGAGAGACAAAGCAAGAACGGTAGTCGCGCCATCGGTATGTTTGCGCAGCGAGCAACAGCAACTCGTTGCACCACGAACAACATTGCGACATACTAAGGCTTCAACGCCGGTCGCTCGGCCGCTTCAACCAAGGACATGCATTGATCACTCTGCCAGAACGCACAGCGCAGCACCGTACCGATACGCTCGCCATGAAGAAGGTAAGCCTGGAGCTCGGCCAGGATCTGCTGCTACGCTCGATCGACGAGCGCGATTATGGCGTCGATGCGCTTGTCGAGCGCTACAACAGCAACGGCGCAGGCCAGTTCCTGGTGTTCCAAGTCAAGGGCACTCAGGATGCAATTAAAGTCGGCAAGAAAGGTATTCACCTGAGTGGGTTCCCACGCCGGACCGCTCTGTATGCCGAGGAATTCGTTCATCCTTTTATTGTGGCTTACACCAGCGTCAAGGACGGCCCACGCGATAGCAGTCCAATTTATTATCTATGGTTGCAACGTTATATCGAATATTCCCTAGATGTAGATGAGCCGGGCTGGCGTACCGATCCGCATGAAACGATGACGCTGTATATTCCGGAAACACATGCGGTATCGAGGGATTTGCAGCGCATCTGTAATATTGCTGAGTCATCAATGCTACAAAAGCAGGCACATCGCTTCATTGTGGCGACAGCACGCCTGGAGGCGCTCAAATCTGCCGATCCTGACCCTACTTATATGCGCGAACTAAGATGGATCATGTCAGCGATCCAACGTTCACCAATGATTACTCGGAAGTTTGACGATCCGACCGCGTCTATAAAAGACATCCTGAGCACTGTCGATAACGCACGCTCGGTTGCATCTGTTCAGCAAAAGAAGAAGCGCGCCAATTCCGAAAAATTGGAAGAGGCAAATACCGCTCTGTGCGATAAAGTCGCAATTCTGAGACGGAGAATGAACGGGATGTTGGCTGAAGTGCTGGTGATGGACACCCAACCATCAGCCAATAGCTGGTGAGAGCTTGCCGGTAGTGGGCGATTGCTGAGCGGTGTTCGGTCTCTGAATCATCGAGTAGGCCAGTTCTCCTATCGCCAGGCAGGTGGGGTGTCGATCTGGCGATCAGAGATGCGCGCCTGGCCAAGCGCCCTACAGCACCTCCTTGGGGCGCACAGAACTCGGAAATCGTCCGTTAGGTAGAGCCTGGTCATCGGCCATTGGCCGGTTTCGACCCATTGCGGACCTCCTAATCGATCGGGTGCACAGATCGAAAACTCGAAGTGCCGTCTCTCCAGCGGCTTCCTGGGTTGGCTGGTCCAACGTCCCTAAACTACAATTTGCACCAGAGCCGCTTTAAGGGCTGCCGAAACGGGAAGAACGGCTGCAAGATGAGGCCGAGGCAGATGGTGCGCACCACTGTGTGCATCGATCAGCATTGATAAGGTCACGAAAGCGTATACGAGCGAGTCGGCCGCGTGCTACAAATCTTCGCTGCCATCAAGCGGTTCCTCTTCCTCCAGTTTTTTTTCTACAAACGTACGGCAACCTTCAATGAACGAATCAGAATTGCCCCCACAATGTTCAGGATCTTCAATCTGGTTTTCCTCCGCCCATGTAGCCCCAGCTTCATGTCCAGAGCAATCACTCGTACACGGATCACCAGCGTAGTACAGGCCTGGCGAAACCGTCTCGCTGTCAGGCAGCTCTTTTTGAACATCAACCTCCTGTACTGTAGAGCTCGGCGAGTAGAGTGCCGAATGAGGAGAGTTGGTAGAGGTCAAGGTCTTTTTGTCGTTCACAAAAAAAATCACACTGGCTACGACGGCGGCACCAATTAACAGATTTTTCACCTAATTTCCTTATTGGACAAAAGACGATCGCATGCAGTTGAGCGTCACCTGCTCGGTATCGCTAACGGCCTTTAGCTACTTAACTAATTGGGCGACTTGAGAGGCAACGCACCTGTTATGTGCTGCCGGTCCGTCATACTTGGCCAGGCTGCACGCACGGCCAATCAGCTCTCTTTCTTCCCCACTGAGGAGCCCTAGGTCGGGCAGCTTGGGCCCGCGCGCCAGTTGCTTCACTTGCGACGCCGTGCACGCATTATGCGCGGCAGGCCCGTCATACTTGACCAGGCTGCATGCGCGCTCGATGAGGTCTCTCTCTTGCGCGCTGAGCCGGCTTAGGCTGGGCGCTTTCGGTCCGCGCGCCAGCCGCTCTACTTGCGACGTCGTGCAGGCGTTGTAGGCGGAAGGCCCATCATACTTGACCAAGCTGCATGCGCGGTCGATCAGATCTTTTTCCTGTCCACTAAGGTGAGCAAGATCAGGGGCTTTCGGTCCACGGGCTAGCTTCTTCAGCTGTAAATTCCGGCAGGCGTTGTACGCGGCAGGCCCGTCATACTCGGTCAGACTGCACGCACGTTCGATCAATTCGTTGTCATGATGGCTGAGGGGAGGAGAATCTAATTGTCGTCCAGTCGGCGCGGGTAAGGCTACCGACGATCTGGATGGGCTAGTAGGTGCTCTTTCGAACGCGGGCTCCGATAGCTGGCTAAGATCTTCTGCATAGGCAGGCCTCTGGTTTGCATCATGGCTGCTTGTCCGCCCGATACCCGAATAGGGCTGCTTTGTGCCCGGAGCGCCCGTGTACGGATTTATGTTACCTACGGTGCTCCAGTTGTTGTACGAATTGCCGTCGGGGGGCGACCGGTAGTGCGGCGCTACGTAGGTGCCATTGCTCTTGTAGTAGCCACGTACAGCAACCGCGCCACTACTGCCTTTTGGACCCGCTACCGAAACGGAGATGTGGCCGAGGATGAGTATCAATAGGGCTGCAAGTAGGCGAAACATCTATATTCCAGAACTGAAAGGTTTAGTTAAGAGGTCAGTATTACCTTGCGCTGGGCGCTACAGCTGAATGCTCGCGCCGCGTTTAGCTCATCTCATTGAGGTTGAGATTATTACAACACTCCAGTATCCACTTTTGGCCGATTACGGTCGATTTAAGTAGCGCGCTTAAGCCACCGAGAACGTCATCTGCAGTTTAAGAGTCTGCTACCGCTGCCTTATTCGTCGCCTGCTTCAGCAAGTTGCACTTGCTGCTCGTCTGCAGCAGCAAGCTGGTGGCTCAACCATTCAGTTGCGGCTGCTGGGTTCTCGGCGAGCTGACGTTCCAGCTCAAGCGTTTCGCGGTATTCTGCCGCGGCGGCGGTAACCGTCCAGCTAGCATTGATACCCTGCTGCTCCAGATATCCACGAATCTCGCCAAGCGGCACTCGGAAGAACTCCTTGCGGGGATTTACCTTGTTCACCTGGGAGCGTACGAATACCTTGTGGAGTTGGGATTCCAACCGTGGCGCGTCGTCAGACCAAATCATGGCGTGTACGTCGAAGCTAAACGGCACGCTAGCGTCACCAAGCTCCTTGATTCGATCGAGGGGCTCAAGGCGCCGGGTCATGCCAACCTTGTAGACATGTTCACCAAAGCTGCCGATGTTCGAGATGACGTACACGTGCCCGGCCTTGGTCTGCTGGGCCATCGACAGCGCACGCTGGTTCCTGGACTCTGCTTCACTAAGCTTCGTCTGCAGTTCCCGAAGCTGCGCTTCGAATGCCGCCCGCTGTTCGTCGTTAGCCTTCGCTACCTGGGCCTGCACCTTAGCCATCGCCTTTTGCAAGGCATCCTCTTCTTTGGCGGCGTCCTTCAGCGCGCGTTCGATCTCTCTGCGTGCCTTTTCTTCCTCGCGGATTTGCTCACGAATACGGCGCTGTTGCTCTTTGTCGCGTTCGCGCAGCGCATGAACCATGCAGGCATATTTGAGTTCATCTAAACGGGCCTGCATGAACTGCTCGGTGATCCGCGCGTTACGGAACGCCGATCCATTCTGGTTTACGAGGGCGTAGGCATCGCGAATCTGCTGCTCCAGCGTACCAACATTGTCGGACTTTGCCCTTGATAGCACCGAGTCGACGCGGCCATTAAACGCATCGATAACGAAGCGAATTGCAGTGTCGCGGCGCGACACTTCCACATAGTCACATGCTGCAGCCTGATTCCCATCGATCATTCGCTTACTGCGATCGCGCGCGATTTTGAGCTGCTGCCCGGCCTCTTCGAAGCCATATTCGTCTGCTAGGTCATCGATCAGGCTAATCGTAGGCTTCAGGTACTTGTCCCCATAGCCAGCGACCACATTCTGCATTGCCTTTGCAACCTGCTTTAGAGACTCGGCATCGTTCATGGCCTTGTATGCGTCGCCGGCGATCTGCTCGGCACGGTCTCGTGCTGCCTTGATCATATCCTCGGCATGTCGCGCCGCATTCGTCGCCATGGTCTCGCCATTTTCGGGCGCGGCCGTATCGCGTTGGGCCAACCGGTTCTGTAGGTTGCGGTTCTTCAACAGTGGTCGCAGTACGAAAGTGGAATTTCGATTGCAATGATCTTCTCTTGCTTTGCAGATGGTGAGTCACCGTACTGACGCTTACTTATGGAAGGCTTACGGTGAAGCTTTCAAGGAGGTGGCGCGCCTGATGACTTAAGAGCCGTGCTAAGTAAGGTCGGCTTCATATTAACGTGCATGAAAACAAGAGGTTTGCTACTGAACCGAAGATCTAAACGTTACATGTGAGGAAATCGAACGTGTAGTCAAGGACATCGGCGTCATGACTGCTGACGTACGAAAACTGGCATTGAGCAGGCCAACGAACAATTAAGCCGCTGAATCAGACGAAGAAACCGAAGAAGACGCCCCATCTTCCCGTCACAGCAGGACGGCCCGGCAGAAAGTAGATCACATGAGGACAATATGACCACTACCCCTCACGAAATGCAGGAGCCCGAAACGCATCTGGCTGAGGCAGAGTTGAGAACGAATCAGCAATTCCACCTGTTCAAATCGAAGGCTTCAGACGTGCTCTCCTCGCCGTATGTCCGTGGCGCTGCGGTACTGGGAATCGCCGCGGCGGGCTATGCGCTCGTCAGGCGCAAAAAAACGCCTGTATTCAAGATTGCGATGGAACGCACGGCCGACAGCGGGGATCTTCTAAAGGCGGGTAGCTTTCTTGTCTCTTTGGCAGCTTCTCTGGCCTCGCTCAGGAACAATGCCAGCGTCGACGCGTCCGCCCCGATCCAGAGTGACACAGACGATGCGCCAGCGCGTGTACACGATCGCACACCCGAAGCGAAGAACACGGAACCAGCCGCAAGCACGCCCCCGCGCGCAAGGTTCGAGCACACCTCGGCGAGCTGGCTTGGCAGGCAGTGGCAAATATTCCTGGCGGCGGCAAATGCATGGGTCGACGACTACGCGCCAAGCATGGGCGCAGCCCTTTCGTATTACACGCTGTTTTCGTTGGCGCCGCTATTAGTCCTCGTCATCGCGATTGCCGGGATGGTATTTGGACAGGACGCCGCAGAAGGAGCAATTGTCGCGCAGCTTCAAGGAATCATGGGTCAGGAAGGGGCGACGGCTGTGCAGGGCTTGCTGAAAGCTGCGCGTGAACCGTCCACCGGCATTGTCGCGAGTATCGTCGGCGGTGTTCTTTTGCTGCTGGGCGCAACTGCGATTTTCGCCGAGCTGCAAACCGATCTGGATCGCATTTGGGAGGTTCCGGCGAAAGCGAAACCGTCGGGCCTGTGGGGTTGGCTGCGCAGCCGTGTATTGTCCTTCGGACTGGTTCTTGGCCTCGCGTTCATGCTGATGGTTTCACTCGTCGTAAGCGCTGCACTCGCAGCGACGAGCGAATGGTTGGGCGGGGGCGGCGCAACGGCAAGTGTTTTGGCAAGTGCATTGAATTTCACCGTGTCGTTCGCCCTCTTTACGGTGCTGTTTGCGATGATCTACAAGATCATGCCAACCGCGAAGATATCCTGGCACGATGTCTGGATGGGGGCCGCGGTCACAGCCTTGCTCTTCAACATAGGTAAGTCATTGATCGGGTTGTATCTTGCGAAATCAGACGTGGCCTCGGGCTTTGGCGCAGCCGGCTCTTTTGTGATCCTCGTCGCATGGTTCTACTATTCTGCGCAGATTTTCCTGTTCGGCGCTGAATACACATGGGTGTACGCAAACAGCAAAGTACAGAACAGGTAGCTCAGGCCGCGGCGAGGTGTGCGTTAGTTCACGGTGCTCATCGGGATTGGTGGCGTAGCACCATGCATCAATGAAGCAAGCATTCATCCCATAGGGCAGCTGCAATAGAGTGTCGTATTAAGGTAGGCAACAGGTGGATCGACTAACCCTGCGTTCCTGTTCTTCACCTGCGCCATAGGGGTAACTTTGAAATGGATTTTTAGCAGTTATAAGCAGGAACGGAATGGACGAGCGCTTGGATATGCAGGCGTTCACAATAGGTCGCAGGCAGAGAGCATAAAATATGTTAGCTACCGGCCGTAATCACATGACACTTGATAGATCCGCCTTGGGCCGATTGCGGACGTTACAACACGTCTGCAATCGGCCGAGGCTGTGTAGAAACGGGCGAATTCCATTCCCAACCCAGCTAAACGCCCGACCTACCTCTGCACCAACTCGACTGGCACGCCAGCCCTAACTGTGTTGTGTATTTCGGCTACTGCGTCGGTTTCACGCAACAGCTGCGCTATTGCGGAACTCGGAGCAGACGAGGACACGGTTGCCCGGTAGGTGATATTGGTGGCGGCGAGACCGATGCCCGGAAACTCAGCGCTTGCCTCCACTTCGACGCCTTCGATCAGTACCGCAAGACGCTCGGCTTCGCGATACAGATCATTGCAGTAGCAGGTTGCCAACGCAAGGATAAGAAACTCGCCACCGTTGATGGCAGAGCCTTTATTCGAGCTCTTTGGCGGCACATTCAAGGCCTGGGCGGAGTTGCCGGTTCGAACGATGACTTCATGACCAGCGACTGAATTTGTGACAATTGCTGTGATCTTCACGGGCCCTCCGTGGAGTTTGGCGCGGCCTAACGTAGAGCGAAGCCGCCGGCCAACGCGGGATTAGATGAGAGCTGCGCCGCTTGCGGCCATTCCACTTGAGCCCCATGTCAGGCAGCGTCTGAACTTGCAACACACCTCTCAGCCGCTGTTCAATCCCCGGAGGATGTTCCCTGGTACATACCAGACATTCCACAGATCGCCAATTGTCTCCTTGGGCGCGAGGCGGTCATACCTGGACCGCGGGGGGAATGTCGGCAGTTATCCGAAGCTATGGAGAGCTAGTCTTCATCATCAGCGCTAGACCAGATGCACCGATGCTGCAACATGACTCGCCGCTCCGCCGGGGTTGCTAGCACGCGTGCCGCTACTTCGAATGGTACGCCGCTAGCTGCTAGAGCCCATGCGGCCTCCATGTTGTTAATGATAGGAAGAAGAATCAAAACCAGTTCAATTCGGCTCGCAGTGAGTATGTCTTTGCGTTCGACCAATGCCTGATGATAGACCCAGTCCAGGTGTCGGTAGTTGCGTCAGCGCAGGCACTGTCACCTATGCAGATGCCAGGATACATAAACTGGTGCGCGGATGGAATAACAGGACTGCGAGGCTTTGTTCACTATCGGTATTACTGTTGAGGTTATGGTTCGGCAAGCGGTGATCCGTCTCGCTTTTGTGCGCACCAGGCGGCCTGCGACCAGTAAATTCCAACCAGGCAGTGTGGCCTGGATGCGCCGCTTAAGCGCTCCAGAGGTAAAAGAGGCGGACATCGCATCGATAGCCTCGCGGTACTTACCCACTGCGCGCGCCCAGTGACGCCACATGTGGCGGCGCACAGCAAACCGTTGTAGCGTCCGCTTATGATTTCACGCGAGCGTTCAAAGGATATTTGAGCCTACCGATTCGTCGGGTATTCGTCATCTTTTCCACTCATCAGGCGCCGGATCGTGAATGGCATCTTCTTTATTTGAAAAGGTCATGCTGGTGGCGTCGGCGTGGCCTAGTACCCTACCTTCCCATCCGCTTCTCCCGGTACCAACACCGACCGCATTTTCATGCATTTGCCAGCACCCTCACCGCTGGAGCTTGTCCGTTGAAGTCCTTCACCGAAAAAGAGGCGCTTTCGGTAAGCAGGATCACGCCGGGTTGAAGGATGATGTTTGAGCTTTCCACCCCTTCCCGGCCCGGCCATTTTTAGCACTAAAGCAAACCATATTTGAAACTAACAAACACAACAACCAAACCAAACATCCCACCAGACACGCCTCGGGCCACTCAAACTCAGCCTTCGCCTGACCGCTTCCCATACGGTGCTAAAGGAGTGAAGAAAACAAAAAGAACAAAGAGAATCCAAAGAATCCCCTCGGCCTTTGTCCGGAGCCACCAGGGTTCGCGCACCGATAGGAGTCAATCTTCGACTGTCTGTTAGTTTCAATTCTGGTATTCTTGGCGGAGTCCATATCAACGCTGATGACCTTTAGACCCATTGGTGCCAGCCGCAGAACGGCTGCGGCAAACGCAGACAACGAGGTAGCTATGCCTTATCCGAAAACGTGGGACGACGATCCCCTTGCCGCCTTCATGGCGTTTGTCACGACGCCGGCTTTTGCCAGCACCAGCCGGCGGCTTGGCGAGGCGGAACCCGGGGCGATCTCCACAAAGTCGGCCGAGATCTATATCTTCATGTTCCGAAAATTCACGGCATGGCTCGCTGGCCAGAACCGGCGTTTCTCGCAAGTCGAAGAACGCGACCTGGTGCGCTTCATCAGCCAGCTGCGCCGACGTGGCGAGCAAAACAGCGGGATCACTGAACGATATCTGCGCCTGCTGGAACGCTGCTACAGCCATCTGCAGATTGCTCCGAATCCGGCGACGTCGGCGACCAAGCTCGCAACCGACAACCACTACCTTGCGCAGGACGTCGGCACCGAAGCACTGGCTCCTGAACAGGTGGACGCTTTCGTCGCTGCCCTCCCCTCCCGCGAACCGCCAGGCCCGAACCGGCCCGGGCGGCTGCCAAAAGCGTGGAAGCGCCGGCGCGACCATGCCGTCCAGGCGGCGATGCTTTTCGGAGGCTTGAAGGTGGCCGAAGCAATTGGGCTGCACCTGGACGAGGTCGAGGATTCGTTCGACCTACTGCCGATCCGGCTGAAGATCAATCCAGCAGACAAGCACGCGACGAGCTATGAACATGAAACCATCGTCCACGGCTACGGCGCGGATGCGCTACGCTACTGGCTCATCGAACGGCTGGCTGTTGATGGCAATGGCGAACGCTTGATCAAGGGCGACCTGGTCTTCCCCGGCGATGCCGGGGGCAGACCGATGTCGAAGGTGACGCTCTGGCGCCAAGTAAAGGCGACGTTCGCCCGTGCCGGCATTGACGTCAACCGAAGCGGTGGCCGCACTTTGCGAAACACCTTCGCCGCGCAACAATTGAAAGAGCACGGCCGCACGAAAAACGACATCAAGGGTTATCTCGGCCTGGCGCTGGAACGATCAGCCGACATTTACGAAACCGCCAAGCCAAGGAAGAAAAAGTGCGATGAGGCTCTCTGAAATCACAAGCATCCTGGCTGCGGCCGGGTTGCCGGCACTGTCGCGCGACCAGCTTCTCGAGCTCGCTGGCTCAGGCGGCGGTAAACGCTTCCAAGCGGCGCTCATCGCTTTCGGCGCTGGAGATCGCCAGCGACGCCCCGAGCTCGAAGTGACCGTCCGCGTGTTCGACGCGAAGACCCGGTCGACCCTGCAGCGCATTGGTGGCCAGCTGCCGGTCGACCAGCTCATCACGCTCGCATGCAAAGAGCAGCGCCGCTTCTTCGACGCAATCGACGCGATCGCGATGCGCACGCCCCGCGCCGCGGCCGCGCGGAGCTATCTTGCGGAGCTGGGCGCAGCCGCTGCGATCGCGGACAGCGCGCCGGCGGGAGATCCGCCGTATTACAGCTTCAAAATTTTTGGCGCAGCTGCGGCACTGTGCATCTCGGAGGCCACGACTCGGGCTGAGCGCAAGCATACGATCAATATCGAGGGCGCCGTGGCGCTTGCCGGCGGTGGCGTTCGCAAGACGTTCGACTGGCCCAACAAGATCGTGGTGCAGTTAACGGTGCAGGAAGCCTACCAGGTGCTTGCTCTGTTAGAGAACAAGATCCGATCCGTGCGCTTTGACGGCCATGGCCGCGAGCACGACAAGTCCCTCCAGATTGAGTTCCAGGACTCGCATTACTTTTTCCGACTTATCCAGCGCGGCAAGGCCGCTGTGGCAGTTCAAGTGCGTGCGGTGGACTCGCTCCAGATCGTCTCGCTGCTGTACAAGCAGTTTCTTGCCAATGAACCGCATCTGCGCATCGATGACGTGCGAACCATGGTTGACCGTATGGCGACGATGGCGCACCTAGTCCGCAGCCCCTGATGAGTCCATACGTCGTGCGGCGCATGGAAGCTGGCACTGGGTACCCGTCAGATCGAGACCTGGTTCTTGTCCGCGAAATAAGACAGCTTCTCGACCGTTGGTTCACCCCACAGGGCCTGGGCGTACCACAGGCTGAGGGCCGTCCGCGTCACACCCTTCTCCAACACCTTATCCAACGCAGGCACTTTTCCGCTTGCCTGCGCTTTGAACTGCTCGTAGGTCACGCTACGCTGCTGTGCGTCCATCTCGTTGAACACGTCGAGCGCGACCTTTGCGCGCGCGGTCAGGAAACGTTCTAGCAGTGTTGGCCCCTCGGCCGCGGTACCCCGTTTGAGCCTGGTCTCCGTTTTCTTCTCGGGTAGTTTGGCCTCATTTTTCAAGGCCCAACGCAGATACGCGACTTTCGAATTAACCGGCCCTCCATTGGCGGAATTCACCCGGGCCTCTACCACGGCAAGGGCTTGGCTAATTTTGTCGTCGGCGTACTCGCCGATGACGTTGCTGGCCTCTTGCTGCGACATTCCCAATGCCATCAGCTTTTCGAGCAAGCTCAGATCGATGGTGAACGGCGCACGCGTTTCCTGCTGCGGATCAGGCTTGAACTCGACCCGGAACTGCAGTTGCTGCACTCGGCGCCCAAGCTTATGCTCGATCAGCTCGACCTCGATGTCAGTGACCCGGTTGACCTCGGCGATCGCGTTCTTCAGCACATCCCGTTTGAAGTACTTGTACTCTGGCAGATCCTCCGGCTTGTCAGGCATGGGATTCCCCGTCAGGAGTCCATACCAATGCTCAACGGAATAGGTCGACGTCAACTTCGATGGATTGGTGGCATAGCGCCGGCACAATTCGTACAGAGCCAGAGCCGTGCCGGATTTTAAGAGTCCTTGATATTGAATACTCAGCCGTGTATAGGTTTCCGGCTGCATGACGCTTTCATGGACTTCCGGCGGGAACGCAAAGCCAACCCACACCTGGCCAGTGCGACTGTTCAGGCCCTTCGGATTCACGAACGTGACCGAAGCAATCAAGCGCTCACTGGTCCACTGACGATCCGTCTCGAGCAGAAGTTTGATGTCCTGCATCTCCGCGATCTGCTCGCGTAAAAACTGCATGTCCCGGCTATCGTAGCTCGCGTTGCGAGCCAGAACCGACAGCGGCACCCAAAAGTATTTTTGAGCGGCAGGGGTGTCGATCGGTGCGTCCTGTCCCAGCTTGCGTATCCGCTGAGCATGGTACATGAGGACATTGAACACCTTGCGATTCAGAAGCGTCAAGCGTCCCGATACGACACGCAGCCCGATCGCCTCGTTCGACTTACGGATCTCGAGTTCCGAACGTGGCGCGGCCTGCTTGACGGACGTATCGACCACGTCCACCGCACTGGTCGTCATCTCCTTGGCGCCTTCCGCCATCCACGCTCTCCGTTCAAACCACACTCGATCAACATTATTTCCCATATACATTATGGCATGATGGGCTATACGTGAGTCAAGTATATTCACCTTTGGAACGGTGAGCACAACATTTCACCAATCGTGCTCTCCCTGTATAAACTCACCTTTGGCGCGGCCGCTTGCGTCTGTCCCTGTGGGAGTTCACCCGAGATCGTTTACCGTCGGCAGGGGTATGTCTTCCGGTTTGTAAAAGCCAGACACATGGTCGTTACGTCATACAGCGGCCATCGATGTCCCTGTAAAGCCTCACCCAAGCGGCCAGAAGGCTTAATGATCCCTGTGCGGTATCACCTATGAGCCAACTGTAGTCGCGGTTGGTCTACGATTACGCGAGCACGGCCACTCGGAATCCCAAAGACCATTGCCGTACCAGCAAGAGCAGCTGTCAACCCGGCTTCGCACTCAGCATATCGCGTAGCAAGGTAGGTCGATGTCGCCACGTGAGAATGCTGCGCGTTCCCTGAGGACTGCCTGTGGAAGCTCACCTTTGATGCTGAAAGCGCTCTTGTCCCTGAGGAGTCTCACCTGGAATTGTGATGAGGGTAACGGCACCCTGTCATGTCTGGCCTCCGGCAGCCTTGTAACCGGTTCAAGGAACAGGGATACGTGCCCGCTCCCTGTCAAGTCTCACCTTGGCGACAGGGGTGCCTGTGACGTCTCACCATTAGCTAGGCCCTCGTCCCTGCAAACCCTCACCTTTGGCTATTTCGCTCCCTGAATCCGCTCACCATGGATCCCTGCGCTTACTCACTCAGCAGGTCGACAATCCCCGGACAGTCTCACCCATGTCCCCGATGGATCTCACCGAGGTGACTGGGCAGTCTCACCTGAAACGGTCGAAACCCGCATGCGCTCTGACTTTCGCGCAACGTAAACAGGTAAACATGGGTTAACTTTGTTTTTCTAATAAAACCTCTCAAAACTTCGAGTAAAGCACTGAAGCAGAGGTCACATTGGAGACATGATGCTTCCGCCTCCTCAACCTTTTAGACCGACAGGCCCACGCGTCCGGCGCTCAGGATGCGGACATGCCTACGCTAACCATCGATCGACCGCCACATCGACGCTGGCGAGTGTGCTCGCATTACGCTTGTTCGTAGTACAAATGAATGATCCTCATCAATCCTGACCCTGTGATTTCATCGAAACACCCCAGGTGGTGGTAGACGAGATATGGGATCACGACACGTCCGAGGAGCGAAGCAATGATGCACGTCGATCGCCCTGTCCCTGGTCGTACGATCCCTGTCCAGGCTCACCTTTCTGCATCCAATGGGGGATCAGAGTAGTAGCGTCTGGGTTCGAATCCGGGACGCGTACAGCCATCCGGGCAAACCTCGTCCAACGGCGAAGCGACAGGTCATATGTCCCTGTAGGCCCTCACTAATGGACTCCCGCTCCCTGCCAGGTCTCACCTTTGCTTGAATGCCGTCCCCGTGCGATCTCACGTTGACCCGTGCAGTCCCTGTGTGCACACACTTAAGCTCCCTGAGGCGCCTCACTGTTGAGTCATCAGCTCCCCGACGGGACTCACTCAAGTCCCTGTATGAACTCACCCAAGTCACCGGACGGTCTCACCTCAATCTCCTGTAACCCGCATGGGTGCTGGCTTTCAGACGCGGTAAACAGGTAAACGGGGTTTAACTTTGGTTTTTTAACTAAGACCTCTCAATATTTCGCGGAAAATCAGAGAGTGTGATGACTTGGCCAGCACTCGCGTGTCTCCGGAAGGCTGACGTGCGAAAACCGGCACCGTTCGCTGAGAAGGGTACCTAGCTCATAGTCGATGAGTGCTTGCTGACGTGGTTAGTCTTCCTTTGCTGATCGGAAAGTTTGGGATCTGAGCGGTCTCCGTATGATCAGGTACCTGTGGAGGCTCACCTTCCGGCCGGGGCACCTGTTTCACCGATGAGAAGGCCCCGGTTCTCTCGAAGAAGCCCCACCTTCCTTCATACTTCCAATGATCGCCACCAGAAGCACGAAGAATAGGTTGCGCTCCCGCGGCACGTCGTTCTTGCTTAGTAGTGGGTGGCGCGTCGGTGAGCGTCGCCTTCATCGTGCTTCCCTGAAAAAGCTCCAGGGGTTATGACCACTCCCTGTAGAAGCTCACCCAAAGTTCAAGCGACTCAACCGTTGAGGGAATACGAACGCTAGGGAAAGTCTTCGGTCTCGCTAAAACAAGACGCTGCAAGGATTCCCATTGATATCGAGATTTTTTCCTTGCATGGCAGAGCTAGCTGAAGCACAATCATGGAAATTAATCCGAGGGAGACGGACTTGGGACGTAAGACATTCAAGGTACAGGGCGTGGCTAAGCTATTGGGCATCAGCGTCGACTCTGTACGACGTGACGCTGACGAGGCGGGCCTGCAGATCGAACGTCAGGGCGGCAGCGGACCGAAGACGCGAATTTTCACGGTCGAGAACGTGTTCGATCTTGCCGCGCACCGGGCGCGCAAGTACGGACTGGCACCAAAACTAAAACGGATCCTGACGGTCTACGCGCCCAAGGGAGGCGTCGGCAAGACCACGATCAGTTCGAACATCGCCTGCATCCTGGCGTTGATGGGCTTAAGGGTGCTCGTGGTTGATCTCGACTTCCAGGCGAATCTGACGATCTCGTTCGGCTACGATCCGGAACTGACGCCAGACGAGGCCACCGCGGCTGGACTACCCCAATCGACATGTGTCGAATATCACCTTGGGCACCTGCTACCGCAGTGGCAGCAAAACGGCGCTGTGCAACCGCTTTCGAAGGTGATCAAAAAGCCGTTCGGCGAGAACGGTCCGCACCTGGTTCCATCTGAAGTGACCCTCGACAGGCTGGAAGCGCTGTTCACCGTTGACGCGATCATGGGAAAGAAGCCGGAACTGGCGATCGCACGCTGGCTGGATGAGGGTTTGTCGGGCCGGAATCCTGACCTGGATCTTTCCCAATACGACGTCGTGATGTTCGACGCACCGCCGGCGAAGAATCAGACGACCCGCGGCGCCTTGCTGGCGAGTGACTTCGCCGTGGCCCCGGTCTCTATGGAACGCTACAGTACGAAGTCGGTGTCCTACCTGGCTGACGTCATTGGTGAAATGAAGAATACGCACAGCAAGTTCCCCCAGCTGTCCGTACTCGGCAATTTCTTCGACGCGAAGCGCGTTCGCGTTGCGGCCCAGGTCATTGCGCTCACCAGTAAGTATCCAGAGGCATGGATGGACAATCAGATCAGCACGAGCGAGGAATTCAAAAAAGTGCTCGACGAGGACGACGGTTTGCCGTTGACCCTGGCGCGTCCAGCGAGTACGCCGGCCGACGAGCTACGTGCAGCGACCCGCGAGCTCGTCGAGAGAATGGGTATGTTGAGCGCTAGCGCTCAGAAAGATGGATCGCGCGCCGCCTGAGCGTCCGCCTGTCGATGAAATGGAGAATTTGTGACAAAACATCAGCAATCAGAGGCGGATTTCAATGCCTCCCTGGCCGAGCGCCTGCGCGCCACGCCGCGCGCCACCGCGCCGATGCACATGAACGACCTGCCGAGCGGCCCCTCGAAATCGCTCACGGATCTGTTGAACGATAATCAGGGACGAGGCGACCAGCCGTCGCGCAACGAACTCCCCAGCGTATCTGGTCACGCTGAAAGCGATGGGATGGCGACGCGACATATCCCCTTGCACCTGATCGTTGACTCGCCTTACCAACCCCGGAAGAAGTACGACGAGTCCGAGCTGCAGTTGCTCGGCGAAACCCTGAAGGGACGCGGACAGGACGAACCGATCACGGTACGTTTGCTCGACAGTGGGAAGTTCGAACTGATCGCCGGCCACCGTCGCGTGAGGGCTGCGCGATTGATCGGCTGGTCGGAGCTCGATGCGCGCGTCGTCAGGCTGTCGGATCGCGAGGCATGCCTCGCCACGTTGGTGCACAACGAAAGCAATGTCAAACTGTCCGATTATGAACGCGGCTTGGCCTACAAGACGGCGTTGAGCGAAGGCTACGCATCGACACAGTCGGAGGTCGCCACCGTTTTCGGTTGCACGCAAGCCCGCGTTTCTCAGTGTCTGAGTTTGTTCGACCTGCCCCAGCCTCTGCTGGACTTGATGGCGAAGTATCCGGAGCTAATCACCTACCGCAAAGCGCGCGTCATCAAGGAGGTGTTGGGCAAGCATCCTGCCGGCGAGGACACGATCATCCGCGCCGTCGAAGCCTTGATCGACAAGCCAACCATGGATCAGTCGGAGTTGCGCGCCGTGCTGCTCAAGCCGTTCGAAGCGAAGCGTGTACGTATGAAGATGCCTTTGCCGCGGACGATCAGCGATAAGAATGGCGAGTCGGCGTTCCGTGTCCAACTGAAGTCACGTGATATCGTGATTCAGGTCGAGGATGGCGTCGATGTCGAGTTGGCTCTGCAAAGCGCGCTGACCGCGTTACGCGAGCTTGCCGGTACGCTCGAGCTGCCGAAAAAAGTGAAAGCCGCTAAAACGGGCGACTAGTTCGGCATTGATCTCTCGTCGGCACGATCTGATGTGTACGACGACGGGTATAACCGCCTCACGGGCGCCCTCGTGGCGCCCTTTTCGTTTGGGCGGCAATACGACCTATCACGGTAGTCACATCCCTTCATTTCTTTCTTTCAGGCCTTTCTCCTGTTAGTGCGTAGCCGACGCCCGCCATCCGAAATGACGAGCCGTACATAAATGGTTTCGCACCTCAACACCCTTTCCCGAGCTCGTTGCTCAGCTCCTGCTCGCGAACAGTGGTTGCCTAATAGAGCCCGTAAGTATGGGCCTGAAATGTATTCGTTTCCACCTGGTAGGCCTTCTACTCAGCTTCTTTAACCGACGCGAGGTGAGACTTTACAGGGAGCCCACGTCAGACATGTCAACGTGATTTGGTTCACTAGAGGCAACGGAAGCCCCATGGCGCCCTTGCGCCAAAGGAGACGGTATTCTTCCCATCCCTCGCTCTTCATACGCTCTTAGTATCTGAGGCAACGCTCGAGAAGGTGAGCCTCTACATGGAGTTGATCCAGGTGATGCTGGGTAATCGTGTGGGCGCCTTTTTCGTATGTTCCCATCCGGGTTCAAGCGTCAATTTTCCGTAACCAACATCCCGGTGTACATTTCGACACACATGGGTGAACCTTGCCGGGAGCAGGAACTCAAATCTTGGCGAGAAACGAGGCGAACGGTCAAGGAAACCACTGATCACCAATGACCGCTTCAAGTCACTCCCTGCTTGATCAGCGTTCTCAACGGTTTTTTGCTCGACAACACGTTCTGTATAGACGTGCACACTAGAGTCGGCACGAGCACTATTACGGATGCTTGTCGCGATGGAGTAAGGCCATTGGATATCGCGCTGGTACGGAACAGCGACGTAAGGTGAGGATCTACAGGAACCAGAGTGTCCTGCGAAGCGCGAGATCCACACCGTGTGGTCTCAACCTAACATACCGAAGCTAATCTTGGAACGGAAACTCCTTGTCGACAACCGATGGGTGGTTCAAAGATCCTGCTCGATCATGCTGTCGAGATACATTACATTCGTGATGCACATAGAAAACATTCTAAAGCGCCACAATTATCGTGGGCAGGCATGAGGTAGAAGTTGGTCGTCCAGGCGCAGACCATGGTTTGACTTATCAGGTGAGTATTGGCACGGACTAGCTATGGGATCCAGCAAACGGTTAGCTGATTAGCGCTCAGCACTTTGTAGACGTGTTCTGTTCCAAAGGAAGTTTCATGAATGTCAATGCCACGGCCGGCCAGGTTTAGGTGCTTCTGTCGACGGTCGTAACCATGTCCAGAATATCTGAGGTGCTTTGGCTCACGTTTAACAGAGCATGCTCGTACTCATGTGGACGCTTTATAAGCTGCTTATAATTACCCGCGTTCAGGACGTACAAGAGCCCGCTTGAAACCAGCTTGACGTCGCCGAATTTCCAATCCGTCGAGTTCTAGCAGTCGAGCTTAGACCAAACCCGGAAGATCTGGAGAAAGTCCATTGTCAGAAATCCAAGCAAATCACGCTATCGATGATATTGGGCGACCGCATTCTTCCTCTCTGCCGTAGAGCCACGATCGGTAACGACGGTGCCATAACCTGAGATCGAGAACACGTCTTCGACTGGCATCAAGAAGGCGCCATCAACAGTGCGCTGGAGTCGGGATGTAGCTGTCCAGAGAATCAGCGAGGCTGGTGATGCACTCTTCGCCTATTTCGCTCCTGGCTAGCCTTAAGTAGGATCGCTACAGCGCAGTTCCTCGACTTTTACACTCACAAGGTATCGTTGACAAAGTTTTCCTCTTGCAAAGCTCAAGGTGTGACTCGCTGGCAATTTGCCTAACGCCAAGCTTATAAGCAGCTTATAAATTACAAAAATCTGCCAAATTTCCCATGCAAAGAAACGACGAACCATAGCCGTGAAGTGATTCGGCAGATGAAAGCTGCATATAATCGATAACGCCTTGGCAGCAAAAAAAGGTACCGAACTCTACTTGAAGTTACACCCACCAATCGAACCGTTGGGTTGACACTATAAGCAGCTTATAAATTTTCGCGGCCTTAGCCCAACGTAGTCCTGCATTCGCTACCAACACGGGAGCAAGATAGACACCGGAATCTTAGATGAGTTACGTCTTTCGTGATGCAACTGACTACGACCTGCGTCGAATTCGGCGTCATACCCTAGAAGCAGGAGTCGGAACGGCTGAACAGCTACGCTAAGCGATCCTTGATATACGAAAGTATAGTCTAGCGGCGGGCACTCAGCGGTTCTTTCATACCCCGTTATCAGTCGAGACTGAGTAGTAAACCAGAAAGTCCAGACTACCCAAGGCGCCCTGCGCTACCGCGACCTGGACATTGCCCTTCACGGTAGCCCGGATAGGGGGAGCGAACTTGTCAACAAGCGGACGCTTGTAGCGCGAATTGATGGATACCGCACATGACACGCGCCGCAATCGTGCGGCCATCACGAAAAAAAGGAGCAGCAGATATGAGATTACCGCCAAACTGACGAAGAAGTCGAGCGTATCGCGCCCATGTCCACCACATAGCGTGCAGCCAATTGCGTGGGAGGCACCGACCCACAACACGATTTTTCCTGGTAGGCAGTGAAGATGCTCGTTTCGTAGCGCCCGAGCAAGGATGTGGCCAAAGCCGACAGGCCTACTATTTCACGCTGAAATATGCTGGCGAAGTCAAATTGGCCTGCGCTAAACAATACGCAGACGCCGGTCGCCGGGTTCACAAGTGAAACTGCAATTACCATGACAGGCACGATGACCATGAGGATCATAGGGAGAAGCGTGATCCAAGCGGCGGCGGCATCGAGGTGTGACTCGCTACTGGCGATGATCTATGCCGCCTGCGCCTGTCGGAGACGGAAGCGGTCGCTTTAGCCCCGGCGATCAAGAGGCGGCGGCGCAGAGCCTGCTGCAGTGGGAACGCGATGCCGAACTGCGGCTATTGCCCTTGTGCGACATTCGCGCACGTCCCGCGCTCGGGCCGTACTGCCACTACCGCCCTCTGCTGCGGCTGGAGAAGCGCCTGCGCGCACACGGGATCGACGTCTACAAGACGGACATCCGTTCGCCCGAGCGCTACCTGATGGAGCGCTTCATCACGGCGCCGGTGGCGTTAACGGGTATGCCGGATCCCTGCCGAACCCGCGCTGCAGCTGGCCGCAGACCTGAAACCGACGCCGGGCTACCGCCCAAGGCTGCGTGCTGTCTCGCTCGACATTGAAATCACGATGCATTGCGAACTGCGCTCGATCGGCTTGGAAGGCTGCGGCCAGCGCCAGGTGTACATGCTGGGGCCGCCGAACGGCGATCCAAAGGGCCTCGACTTTGCGCTTAAATATTGCAACACGCGCTTGGCCTTGCTGGAGAAGCTGGAAGCGTGGATGACGCGCCGTGATCCGGACGCCATCATCGGCTGGAGCGTGATCGGCTTTGACCTGCGCGCGCTAAAGGAGCATGTCGAGCGCCTGCGCCATCCGCTGCGCATTAGCCGCGTCGGCACGTTCGGTGGAGTGGCGCACTGACGTCAATGCCGGAACTGAGCGGGAAACGCGCTATTTCGCCTGCCTGCCAGGCCGGTTGGTCATCGGCGGAATCCGAGGCGCTGCGTCCGGCCCTGAAGCTTTCCGACCACGTCCCCTAAGAGCGCGATCCTAACTGGCATCTTGGTTGCGTTCAAAACCCGGATACCATGCGAATATTTGCCGCATCAACTCGGCTGCGGCAGTGGCCTAACTTGTCGACGCCGGCTAGCTGGCCTGCAGCGATCAACTATGCACAGACTGCCTCCTATTCTCGCCCAAGCGGTAATCAATAAATTTTTTCTCCCGCTAAACATTTCCCCAAATCGATGGATATATTCTAGAAGCATGATTAAAGCCGGCGTAGGCCTGGCCGCGATTGTGCATGCTGATTAATGCCGGCCTCTCCGGCTCCATGATACGGGATTGAAATGGTTGCGGTCGTTAGCGGTAGTGGGGTTGGTCTTGCAAACACGTCGGCAGGAACTCTAGGGCAGGATGGAATCGTCGGTACAGCTGCTGCCGGCGCTACTAAGGAAGGCGTCTACGTCAATGTTGCGACGGGGAACCTGTCTCTTCAGAGACTGGACGACTATGTGGCGTCGAAGGGTACTGACCTGTCTCTGACACGTACTTACAACTCGCGCGGTGCGCTCGTGGGCGGAAATGGAGCAAACTGGCAGCTGGGCGTACGGAAGCAAATCGCCGGACTGACGGGCACGGTCAACGCGGCGGGCAGCACCGTGACACGCATCGACGGTGACGGCAGTGTCTCTCGCTTCAGCTATGACTCCACCCGTAGCGCCTACGTTAGCACCGATGGCGGCGGTGCCTACCAGACGCTCACCTTCAGCAGTACCAGCAACGAATGGACATGGCGCTCGAACCATTACGACTTGGATGGTCAATACGAGCGCTACGATCTTGCCACCGGCCTGATCCGGTTTGCCGGCGACGCGGGCGGCGTGCGGTTGACGTACACCTACAATGCGAACAAGCAGGTAAGTGCTATCCGTGATGCTACCGGCGACGACATGTTTTTTGACTATGCCGGGGCGAACGTGTCGAAAGTACGCGTTAAGCGCAGCGGCTCCTCGATCGAGGAGTCGCGGATCAGCTATACATGGGACAGCCAGAACCGGCTCGTGACCGCCACGGTCGACCTGACCCACCTAGTCAAAAATGACGCTAAGACTTACGTTACGACCTACACCTATGTGGGGAGCAGCAACCTAGTCGAGTCGATCAGTCAATCCGACGGTACGCGGGTGATCCTGGCCTATGAATCAAGCGGCGGCTTGGATCGCGTGACCAGCATCACCGACGCGCTCGGGCGTAAAACGAGTTTTGACTATTCGGTTTCCGGCAAGACAACGGTGACCGACCATTTAGGGTCGCGCACTGCTTACGCGTATGACGCGCATGGCCAGCTGTTAAGCATAGTTGCGCCGAGTGTCGGCGGGGTCAGTCAGATCAGCCAGTTCCAATACGATTCCGCAGGTAACATCACGCAGATGATCGATGCGCGTGGCTTGGTCACCGAGTTTGGCTATGACAACAATGGCAACCGCATCCTAGAACGCGATGCGGCCGGCAACACAATCAAGCGCACCTATTCGACGGCCAACCTGTTGATGAGCGAAGCCCGCTTCGTGGATGTGGATCCGGACGGCTCGGGCGCTGGCGAGCCGTCCAACAGGCTGATCACCCGCTACGCCTATGATGCCAACAACCGCCTTCGTTTCACGATCGACCCAGAAGGCCGTGTCGAGGAGCGGCGTTACAACACGAACGGCCAGGTCAGTGCGCAACTCTCCTATCTCGACGCGCGCAAGCCTGATGGCGCCGCGGATAGCACTTATACATTCAGCGCACTGTCGAGCTGGTCGGCCAGCGCCGAAGTCGCATCGAGCTTGTCGCACCGGATCGAGTATTTCTACGATCCGCGTGGCTTGGTGAGCCAAAAAGTGACCTTTGAGAAGGCATACGTAGTCAGTACGACAGCGGCGTCGACCTTCGATCCCTATACCTCGCTACGCTACATCTACAACATCAATGGCCAGGTGACTCAAAGTTACGACGGTAACAACGAGACCTATTATGCCTATGACGGTCTGGGGCAGCTCCGGTACGTCGAGGACGACCAACGATACCTGGAGCAGTACAGCTATGATTATGCCGGTAACCGGATCACGATCACGGACGGGAATGGCGTCACCAGCACGTCTCTATTCGACAAGGCCGGTCAGCTAACGGCCGTAATTCGCGCGGACAAGGGCGGGGTAGCCGCCGGCCAGACCAGCTACGAATACGACGGCGCCGGGCAGCTGCGCATGCGAACCGATCCGAATGGCGGACGCAGCTTCATCCTGTACGACGAGGCGGGCCGCAAGACCGCGGACATCAGCGCCGCTGGCAGCCTAATAGAGTACCGCTACGATCAGAACGACCAGCTGGTGCATACCGTTGCCTATGCCACTAAGGTGTCGACGGCTGCGCTGCTGGGATCCGACGGGAAGCCCCTGGCGCTGACGCTCGAGCAGGCCGGCTTGCGTCCCGCAGCCGCGGAAAGCGACCGCCGCGAATGGCGCCTTTACGACAGCGCTAACCGTCTATCGAAGACGGTCGATTCGCAGGGGGGCGTGACCGATCATGTCTACGACGGCGCATCGCGCCTTACTCAGCTCGTACGTCGTGCCTCCCCGGTCAATATAGCGGCTTTCGCGACCGATCCCGTCTTCGCCAACGCGAGTCCACCGGCGAGCCCGCGTGACAGCGTCACCCGCTACGCCTATGACAAGAGCGGGCAGTTGCGTTTTACTCTGGACGGCCAGGGCTATCTGAGCGAGCAGCGTTACGATGGCCGCGGGCGCCAGGTCGCAACGGTGCGTTATGCATTGCCTGCCGCGGCCCAGCTGCAGGCAGGCGAAAACTGGTCGCAGCAAGCGGTCGTCACCAGCAGCGCCGACATTGTCGAGACCGTGAGCTACGGCGGGCATGGCCTGCTCCTTTCAGAGACCGACGGTGCCGGCAACACGACAACCTATACCTACGACTCGAACGCCCAGCTGGCGAGTGCCACGCGCGGCGGGGTCGTCACGAAGTATGTCTATGACAAGTACAACCTTCTGACAGAGCAGCAGGTGGGGGTGGCGCTTGCCGGACAGCCGGCATCGATCGTCCGGTATACCTATGATTTCGAAGGGAACCAGATCACCGCTACCGATCCCAACGGAGCCACAGATCAGCGCATCTACGACGCTAACAACCGGCTGATCTTCGTCATCGATTCGCTGGGAATCGTCAACGAAACGCGCTACGACGCCAATGGCAACCCTATCCTGAGCGTGCGTTACGCCACGTTGGTTACCCCGACTGCGCCCACTGCCCTGCTGAGCGCAGCCGACGTCCGCGCCAGGCTGGGCGCGGCGGCTTACGACACGACCGGGATCCTGCGCTACAACGGTGACGGCAGGCTGACCTGGAGCGTCAGCGGCACAGGCGTGGTCACCGAGTTGCGCTATGACGCCCTTGGTAACTTGCTCAGTCGCAACGTCCATGCTAGCCGGCTCACCGACGAGGCCATGGCCGCGCTCGCTGCTGATCCGGCATTGCAGCCGGCGCCCGCCGGCTCGGCAGGCAGCGTCACCCACTATGTGTATGACACCAGGGGCAGGCTGGTATTCAGCATCGACCCGCAGGGCGGCGTGACCGAAACGCGCTACGACACGGCCGGGAACGTGGTCGAAACGGTGGCCTATGCTGGAACCGTTGCGGTTGCTGCAGGCAGCAGCGCCGCCACGGTACGCGCCTCGCTCCAGCCAGGCGCGGCCGACAGCCACGCGTACAAGCGCTACGACCAGCTCGGCCGCCTGGTCTGGGATGTGGACAGCGTGGGGAAAGCCACACAGCTGAGCTACGACGCGCGCGGCAACCTCACCGCCCGCGTGGCCTATTCGGCAGCCTTGAGTACGACTGCGCTGGCGGCCCTGGCCAGCGACCAGGCCGCGCTGCCGGCGCCCGGCACCGCGCATACCGTCGTCAGCTACGTCTACGACGCCGCCGACCGTCTCGTCTTCACCATTGACGCCCTGGGTACGGTCGACGAAAACGTGTATGACGCGAATGGCAATATTGTCGAGTCGATCCAGTACGCTATGCCG
This sequence comes from Massilia sp. Leaf139, assembly GCF_001424165.1. Classification (GTDB taxonomy): domain Bacteria; phylum Pseudomonadota; class Gammaproteobacteria; order Burkholderiales; family Burkholderiaceae_D; genus Telluria. Next base: position 3,083 of record NZ_LMOJ01000003.1, on the reverse strand, counting down.
CTGGTGCAACTCGCCGGGCTCGCCAACGACGCCGCGGCCAACAAACTGAGCGTGGCATCGGTGCGCGCCTTGCTGCCCGCAGGCGGCGTCCGCGACGCCCGCACGTACGAACGTTACGACAACCGGGGACGTCTCGTCTGGAGCGTCGACGCGCTGGGCGCGGTGACCCGTCTGCGCTACGACCTGAACGGGAACGTGACTTTCCGGATCGTCTATAACGAGCCGCTCGGCGCTGCCGCGCTGGCGCTGCTGGACGGCGATCCGCTTGCGCCGCCGCAGGTCGCCGCAGACGCCAGCTTCAGCACCACGCGCTACGCCTACGACAGCGAGAACCGTTTGGTCTTCACCGTCGACGCATTGGGCGGCGTTGTCGAAACGCGCTATGACGGCGCCCCTCAGGTCAGCGAGACCATTCGTTACGCTAACGCGATCGCGGCAGCCCCCGGCACCGGCAGTGACATCGGCGCTTTGACGGTGTCGGCCGTACGCGAGATGCTAAAGGCTGATGCCGCACGTGACGTCCACGCATTCCAACGCCACGACAAGGACGGGCGTCTCACCTGGACGGTGGACGGCAACGGCATCGCTACGCGCGTCGGCTACGATGCCAACGGCAACGTCAACAGCCGCGCTGTCTACGCCGCACCGCTCGATGCCGCCGCGCTGGCCGCGCTGGCGGCTGACGTGCGCCTGGCGCCGGCCGTCGCCGCCAACGCCGCCTACAGCGCCACGTTCTACGTGCATGACGCCGACAACCGCCTGGTATTCACCGTCGATCCGGCGGGCGCCATCACCGAAGCGCGTTACGACGGCAAGGATCAGCTCATCGACACGGTGCTGTACGCGCGCGGTGCTGCCACGCTGCCCTCGCTTACTGGCGCGGCGTTGACCCCGGCGACGGTGCGCAGCAGCCTGCTGCTCCCCGACAGCACCCGCGACATGCACCAGATCCGGCGCTACGACAATGCCGGCCGCCTGACCTGGAGCGTAGACGCTGCCGGCACCGCGACGCGCCTTGCTTACGATGCCCTTGGCAACCTCACCAGCCGCGCACTCTACGCACAAGCCCTGACGCCGCAGGCGCTCGCCGCGCTCGCCGCGGATCCGGGCGCGGTTCCGGCACCTGCCGAAGCTGCGAGCGTCACGCGACTCGTGTACGACGCACTGAACCGTCTCGTGTTCAGCATCGATGCCCTGGGCACGGTCAGTGAAAGCCGCTACGACCGCAACGGCCGGGTAATCGAAACCGTGCAGTACGCGAACCGGATCGATCCGGCCCAAGGCAACAGTCTCGCCCAGGTGCTTGCCGCACTAGCACCTGACGCCGCCCGCGACGTGCACGGCTTCCAGCGCCATGACCTTGAGGGCCGTCTGATCTGGACTGTGGATCCGGCCGGCGCGGCCGTCCAGTTGCGTTATGATGCGGCCGGCAATCTGGTGGAACGGATCGCCTACACCGCCGCACTCGACCCTGCGGCGATGGCGGCGTTGTCCGCCGACCCGGCCCGTCTACCCGCGGAGGGCGGACCGGCCCATCGTCACCATTTCGTGTACGACGAAAACGACCGGCAGGTATTCGGCATTGATTCGGTGGGGATCGTCAGCGAAACCCGTTACGACGCATGGGGCAATGTCGTTCACACGATCCGCTATGCCACCGCGATCGATCTAACTGGCGGTGGTGTCACGCCCGAAGCCGTCCGCGCCCAGCTGGTCGAGAACGCGACGCGCGACGCGCACAATATCCGGCGCTACGATGCCGGCGGCCGCCTGATCTGGAGCGTCGATGCGGGCGGCTCCGCCGTGGAGTTCGCGTATGACGCCAACGGAAACATGATCCGGCGCAGCGATTACACCACCGTGCTAGGCCCGGCCGCGTTGCTGAACCTGAGGACATCGCCTGGCACGCTGCCAGCGCCGTCAGGAACTGCGAACGTGACGCGGTACGTCTACGACGGCGACAGCCGCCTGGTGTACACGGTCGACGCGCTCGGCTCGGTCACCGAGAACCGCTACGATACGGGCGACCACGTGGTCGAGCAGATCCGTTACGCAAAGGCGATCGATCCGACCGGCGCATCGGTGGCGACGCTGCTGCGCCCGGATGCGGCCGATCAGGTCACCCGGTTTACCTACGACCAGGCCGGCCGTCTCGCCTTCACGATCGACGGCACAGGCGCCGTCAGCGAACGCGTCTACGATGCGTCGGGCAATCTGATCCGAACCGTGGAACATGCCAAGCCGCTAACCGGCGTGCAGGTCTGGTACGCGCCCGGAACGAATTCCTCGCTCANTCTACGATGCGTCGGGCAATCTGATCCGAACCGTGGAACATGCCAAGCCGCTAACCGGCGTGCAGGTCTGGTACGCGCCCGGAACGAATTCCTCGCTCAGCAAGGTGATCGGGGCGTTCAAGGCGGGCGACACCGTGACCGCAACGGTCTGGTACAAGAGCGACCCAGGCACGACGGGGATGATCTTCCTGGGCGATACCGGCGGCGCTACTCCCTACAGTAACTCCATTTATTCGATCGAAAACGGCGACGGCGGATGGCGCAAGCTGACCGCCACCCGCACGCTGACGGAAGATGAAGTTCTTAGCATCTACTGCTACGGCGACCGCGACGGTACGGCCCCCGACAAGACCGGCCACAATGCCCTGTACACCAATTTCCAGGTGTCGAGCACACTCCAGGGCCTGGTGGTTCCGGATGCCCTCGCAAATGGCGTCTCCGACTGGAGCATCTCAGGCAATGCCAACGTCGCCACGCTCGCCGGTCTCACTGTCACGAGCCCGACGACCACGGCTTCGCTCGCGGCGATGCTGGCCGCCTCCACTAGCCCCCTGGATCAAACCACGCGCCGTGCGTACGACGCCGCCGGCCGTCTCGTCTATACGATCGATGCGCTCGGCGCCGTTAGCGAAAACCGCTACGACGCCACCGGCAAGGTGATCGAAACCATCCAGTATGCGAAAGCGATCGATCCGTTGCAGGCTGGCTTGAGCGATGTTGCGACCGTCAAGCTGCGCCTGCAGCCCGGCGCGGCCGACCGCCGCGAGCAGTACCGCTACGACCTGAACA
>NZ_LMOJ01000002.1 GCF_001424165.1 Massilia sp. Leaf139 | reverse complement strand
GAACTTCTTCGACAGAACGGTTGCGATTGCAGCCGTCAGGGTGGTTTTGCCGTGGTCAACGTGACCGATGGTGCCGACGTTGACGTGCGGCTTGGTCCGCTCGAATTTACCTTTTGCCATTTTGATCTTCCTTTAAAAGAACGATTTATTGTGTTTTGTTAGTTTGCCTGCCGGGGACTGGCCCCGGCAGGCTGGTACCGCAAATTACTTCGACTTGGCAGTGACGATCGCGTCGATCACGTGCTTAGGCGCTTCGGAATAGTGCTTGAATTCCATCGTGTAGGTCGCACGGCCCTGGGTCGCCGAACGCAGCGAGGTCGAGTAACCAAACATTTCCGACAGAGGCACTTCGGCTTTGATGATCTTGCCACCGCCGCCTGGGATTTCGTCCATGCCCTGCACCATACCGCGGCGGGACGACAGGTCGCCCATCACGTTACCGGCGTAGTCTTCCGGCGTTTCCACTTCCACGGCCATCATCGGCTCGAGGATGACCGGATTCGCCTTGCGGCAGCCGTCCTTGAATGCCATCGAACCGGCCATACGGAACGCGTTCTCGTTCGAGTCGACGTCGTGGTACGAACCGAAGGTCACGGTGACTTTCACGTCGACGACCGGGTAGCCGGCCAGCACGCCCGAGGTCAGCGTTTCGCGCACACCTTTTTCGACCGCAGGGATGTATTCGCGAGGAATCACACCGCCCTTGATGGCGTCGACGAATTCGAAGCCCTTGCCCGGCTCTTGCGGCTCGATCGACAGCACGGCGTGACCGTACTGACCACGACCACCCGACTGCTTGACGAACTTGCCTTCGACGTCGGTGACGGCCTTGCGGATCGTTTCGCGGTAGGCAACCTGTGGCTTGCCGACGGTTGCTTCGACGCCGAATTCGCGCTTCATGCGGTCAACGATAATTTCCAGGTGCAGCTCGCCCATACCACCGATGATGGTCTGGCCCGATTCTTCGTCGGTACGCACGCGGAACGACGGATCTTCCTGTGCCAGGCGGTTCAGGGCCAGGCCCATCTTTTCCTGGTCGGCCTTGGTCTTCGGCTCGACAGCCTGCTGAATGACCGGCTCAGGGAAGACCATCTTTTCCAGGGTGATGATCGCCGAAGGATCGCACAGGGTTTCGCCCGTGGTCGCTTCTTTCAGGCCGACCGCGGCGGCGATGTCGCCGGCGCGGACTTCCTTGATTTCTTCGCGCTGGTTCGCGTGCATCTGCAGAATACGGCCCAGACGTTCCTTCTTGCCCTTGACAGGGTTGTAGACGGTGTCGCCCGAGTTGACCATGCCCGAATAGACGCGGAAGAAGATCAGCTGGCCGACGAACGGGTCGGTCATGATCTTGAATGCCAGCGCAGCGAACTTCTCGTCGTCGGCAGCCTTACGGGTGACCGGCTGGTCGTCCTCGTCGGTACCGGCGACTGGCGGGATGTCGACTGGCGATGGCAGGTATTCGACCACGGCGTCGAGCATGGCTTGCACGCCCTTGTTCTTGAACGCGGTGCCGCACATCATCGGGACGATTTCCGACGCGATGGTACGCTGGCGCAGGGCGGCCTTGATCTCGGCTTCCGACAGTTCGCCTTCTTCCAGGTACTTGTTCATCAGCTCTTCCGACGCTTCAGCGGCGGTTTCCACCAGCTTCTCGTGCCATTCGTTGGCTTGATCAACCAGCTCGGCCGGGATGTCGCGGTAGTCGAACTTCATGCCTTGCGACGCGTCGTCCCAGATGATCGCTTTCATCTTGATCAGGTCGACCACGCCCAGGAAGTTCTCTTCCGCGCCGATCGGGATCTGCAGCGGGATCGGGTTCGCCTTCAGGCGAGCGCGCATCTGCTCGTAGACCTTGAAGAAGTTCGCGCCGGTACGATCCATCTTGTTGACGAAGGCCAGACGTGGAACTTTGTACTTGTTCGCCTGACGCCACACGGTTTCCGACTGTGGCTGCACGCCGCCGACTGCGCAGTAAACCATGCAGGCGCCGTCCAGGACGCGCATCGAGCGCTCGACTTCGATGGTGAAGTCGACGTGGCCCGGGGTGTCGATGATGTTGATGTGGTGCGGCTCGAAGTTACCGGCCATACCTTTCCAGAAGCAGGTCGTCGCTGCCGAGGTAATGGTGATGCCGCGTTCCTGCTCCTGCTCCATCCAGTCCATGGTAGCGGCGCCATCGTGCACTTCGCCGATCTTGTGGTTCACGCCGGTGTAGAACAGGACGCGTTCGGTGGTGGTGGTTTTACCAGCATCGATGTGAGCGGAAATACCGATGTTGCGGTAGCGCTCAATGGGGGTCTTGCGTGCCATAATTTTTCCTAAATCTTTGAATGGACAAAACCGGGCGGCATCTTGTTATCAAAATGTGCCCGGCCTGAACAACAGATACTGCTAAGTGCTTAGAAGCGGAAGTGCGAGAACGCCTTGTTCGCTTCAGCCATACGGTGCACTTCGTCACGACGCTTCATCGCGCCGCCGCGCATTTCAGCCGCTTCCATCAGTTCACCGCCGAGACGTTGTGGCATGGATTTTTCGCTGCGCTTGTTTGCGGCTTCGCGCAACCAACGCATGGACAGCGCCATACGACGGACCGGACGAACTTCCACTGGCACCTGGTAGTTGGCGCCGCCGACGCGGCGGGATTTCACCTCGACCATCGGCTTGCAGTTGTTGATCGCGGCCGCGAACACTTCCAGTGGGTCCTTGCCCGATTTGGTCTGGATATGTTCAAACGCACCGTAGATGATGTTTTCAGCGACCGACTTCTTGCCGGACAGCATCAGAACGTTGACGAACTTGGCGACATCGGTATTGCCGAATTTTGGATCTGGCAGGATCTCGCGCTTGGGTACTTCACGACGACGTGGCATTTCAATTCCTTTATCTTCAGTTGAGTGCTTGTTCCGCACTCGCGAGGGCCATCATGACCACTCACTTACTCGGCCTTCCGGCCGGCTCAACTTAACGTTTATATGTGACCCCGGTATGACCGGAACCGCAGATTACTTCTTGGCGCCGGCCTTGGCGCGCTTGGCACCGTACTTCGAGCGAGCTTGCTTACGGTCTTTGACGCCCTGGGTATCCAGTGCACCGCGAACCATGTGGTAACGCACACCTGGCAAGTCTTTCACACGGCCGCCGCGCAGCAGGACAACGCTGTGCTCTTGCAGGTTGTGGCCTTCACCGCCGATGTACGAAATGACTTCGAAACCGTTGGTCAGGCGAACTTTGGCGACTTTACGCAGAGCCGAGTTAGGCTTCTTCGGGGTCGTGGTGTACACACGGGTGCAGACACCGCGCTTTTGCGGGCAGTTTTCAAGTGCCGGCGACTTGCTCTTCACAACCGCGGCAACGCGCGGCTTGCGAATCAGTTGATTGATGGTTGGCATCGTTCCTAATCCAACAAAGTACTACAGTTGATGACCCGAACTTGGTGTCCGGGGACTGAAACCTAGTCCCGACGGTCTGACAGCACAGGCGCCGAAAGCCGCTCACCGAAGGAGCGGCTGCGAATGCGTATACGATGTGCAGAATAAATCGAGAACTCGCGAGTATAGACTTCTCGCAATCCGCGGTCAACCGATTTGCCGATTTAACGGGCAGCGCCGGCGCCGAAGGGCCGAACGGTTGTGGTAGTCCTGACACAATTGACGAGATGACGCGGCAGGCGTGCGGCGTCCGGAATTCGCTTTTCCGGCAATAAAGGCCGGATAATAGCCGACTTTCCCCGGCCCCTCTTTTCGATGCGAACTCTGCTGCGCCCCGCCCACCTTGCCCTCGTGCTCACTTACCTGGTGCTGTCGGCGGTGCCCTTCTTTCCGCTGCTGCTGGGCACGCCCGTGGCGCGCCCGAGCCAGCTGGCGGGCATGGCCGTGTTCGCCTGGATCGGCGCCTGGGCTCTGTTCAAGCGCCCGGCGTATTTCCACTGGCTGCTGCTGCCGGCCTTCCTCGCGCTGCCCGCCGAGCTCTACCTGTACCTGTATTACGGCCAGGGCATCTCCACCCACCACCTGGGCATCATGGCGGAAACCAGTCCATTGGAAGCCATGGAATTTCTGGGCGCGCGCGCCTGGCTGCTGCTGGCGGTGCTCGTCGGCGTCGTCGCCTGGTGGGCGGCCACCTACCGCCTCGCCCTGAACACCCGCGCGCTCGACTGGAACGACCGCTCGCGCCCGCTGGTGCTGGGACTACTGGCGATCAGCGCCGCGCTCTTCCTGTACGGCCAGAAGGCGGGCGTCAGCGGCGCGGCCGTCAAGGCCGATCCGGCGGCGAAGATGCGCTATGTAGCCCCGGGCGCGAAGCCGGCAGCAGCATCCGCCCTGCCGCGCCTGCCGCACTGGGCGCAGCCGCCCTTCGACATCAAGGCCTTTGCCCAGTCCTGGCCCTTCGGCGTGGTGGCGCGCGGCCTCGATTTTTATAAAGAGCGCGTGTATCTGGCCGACCTGCACCGGCGCAGCGCCGCCTTCCGCTTCAATGCAGTCCAGGCCGACCCGGCGAATGCGCCCGACGTGATCGTCATGGTACTGGGCGAATCGGCCCGCTTCGACCGCTGGAGCCTGAACGGCTACGCGCGCCCCACCAACCCTTTACTCGCGCAGGAAGCGAACCTGGTGATGCTGCAGGATCTGATCACCTCGGTCTCGGCCACGCGCCTGTCGGTGCCGGTGATCATTTCGCGCAAGCCGGCGATGCAAAGTTTAAAAGACGGCTTCACGGAAAAATCCTTTCTCACCGCTTTCAAGGAAGCCGGCTACAAGACCTTCTGGCTGTCGAACCAGATCTCGTTCGGCAAATTCGACACGCCGGTCTCCGTCTTCGCCAAAGAAGCGGATCAGGTCGAATTCCTGAACCTGGGCGGCTTCACCGACAATTCGAATTACGACGAGGTGCTCTTCAAACCCTTCCAGCGCGCGCTGGCCGATGCGGCGCCGAAAAAGCTGATCGTCCTGCATACGCTGGGCAGCCACTGGAATTACGCGCACCGCTATCCGGCTCGCTTCGATGCATGGAAACCCTCGCTGGCCGGCGTATATAAACCGGTGCTCACCGATGCCGCGATCGAACCGCAGCTGAACAACAGCTACGACAATTCGATTTTATACACGGACTGGTTCTTGTCCCAGCTGATCGGCAGCCTGAAAACGGGCGACAAGGCCGCCGCGCTGATGTACGTGGCCGACCACGGCCAGACCCTGTTCGACGGCGCCTGCCGCCAGGTCTTCCATGGCCATAACAACCAGCACGAATTCCACGTGCCCGCCTTTGCCTGGTATTCGGACGCCTACGGCGCGCGCTTTCCGGACAAGGTCGTCCAGTTACGCGCCCACCGCGCGGCGCCGCTGTCGACCGAGAACATCTTCCATACCCTGGTCGACCTGGGCGACATCCGCTATCCGGGCGAGACGCTCGAACGCAGCATCGCCAGCGCGCGGCTGACGCGGCATAAACGCTATGTCGACAGTTATGGCTGGGCCGATTACGACAATGCGCGCATGAAGGGCGATTGCCGCGAGGTGATCGATAAGGGGACGCCGTTGCCGCGCAAGTAAGCCGTATCGTTTTTCATCGTTCGAAAACGCGTGGGCTCGGGGGGCCCACGCGTTACAACGCCCGCAAAGGCGCTACCGCACGCCCCTGCTCCCCCAACACATGCGCCCCCGCCTCCGGCTTCCCCAGATACCCCGTCAACCACGCCGCCACCCGCTGCGCCTTGTTTTCAATCTCCGCCCCGAACCCCTGCGCGCCCAACAGCGCGATACCATTCGTCCGATCCAGCACCCCCGGCGCCAGCACTAACCGTCCACCCGCATCACGTCCCAGGCAAAACGGCGCTAGCCGGTGCTCCAGCAAGCTGGCCAGCTCCAGGTTGTGCGAGGACACCAGCACCAGCGAGGTCTCCGCCAGCGTATCGAGCACGGCCGCCGCGGCCGCCACCGATTCGACATGGTTCGTGCCGCGGAAAATCTCGTCGATCAGGCACACGCCCGGATGCGGCCCGGCGCCGGCTGCCAGCAGCGCCCGGGCGCGCGCCAGTTCGCTCACGTAGAGGCTATTGCCGTCGAACAGGGAATCCTCGTTCTGCATGCTGGCGTACACCGGCAGCATCGGCAGGCGGGCGCTGCGCGCATGGCAGAAGCCGAAGGCGCGCGCCAGCACCAGGTTCAGGCCCAGCATGCGCAGGAAGGTGCTCTTGCCGACACCGTTCGGGCCCGAGATGAAGGCGCCCTGCCCGTTCAATCCGAGCGACAGGCCGAGCGGCGCCGCCAGCAGCGGGTGGATGCCGTCCTCGATCGCGAGTGCGTCCGCGCGCACAGTCTCGGCCCAGCACCAGTGCGGCGCCGCCAGCAGTGCGCGCGCCAGGGCGGCGTCGGCTTCCAGTTCGGCGCAGCGCAGCCAGCAGGCGCGCAGGAAGGCGCGCTCGCGAAATACGATCGCATTCGTCTTGAAGTAATGCTTGACGTTGGCCAGCGCGAACCAGTCGCCGTACGAACCGGCGTCCGGACTCATCCGGGTGACGAAAGAGCGCGACAAGCTGGCGTTGAGGCGCCCGGCATGGGCCGCCGTCTCCAGGCCGTCATCGTCCTCCGCAGCCTGCGCGCCGAGCTGCTGCGTCGCCGCCAGCAGCAGCTGCACCGTGTTCAGCGAACGCTTCCAGGCATCGACGCGCTCGTGGTAGCGCATCTGCAGCGCCATCAGGACGTACAGCGCGGCGGCCGCCGGAATCCAGGCCAGCGGGCTGAGGATCACCGCCAGGACCGAGACGACCAGCGCCAGCGGCAGCAGCCAGCGCCAGTCCAGCCAGCGCGGCGCCGTCAGCGGCTCGCCTTCGAACAGCAGGGCCGCGATCTCGGTGTCGGCCCTGCGCAGGGGGCGCAGGGCCTCGCGCAGCGTGTCGATCCGCGCCGGCGCTTCGTGCAGGGCGCGCAAGCGCAGGCCCAGCGCGGCGCGCCTTTCGTCGTCCAGCCCCGCGCGCAGGCGCCGATACAGCTCCTGGCGGCCGGCGATGCTGACCTCGTCCGACAGCGTCGCCAGATACGGCGCCAGCAGCAGATCGTTCCAGGTTTGATCGTCGAGGGCGAAGCTGTCCGGGCCGGCGCTCACGCGCTGCAACTGGGCGACGTCGCTATCGGCGAACGGATAGTCAAGCGGGTTGGCGGGCGGCAGGGCGAGCCAAAGGCGCACGGTGTGTTCGGCGCGTTTGGCGGTTGCGATCAAGCTTGCAGCGATGTCGGGCACGGGCGTCCTGGCTGGAAAAGATGTCAGATGGTAATTATGAACAAGTTAACGAATTTCAACACTTATTTCGCCACTGCCCGGATGTCGATTCGAATGTTCGTTCCCCCACATACCGCCGAGCGTGCCTCTGGCAGGATGGATCAACCAACACTTACCCAATTCAAATGACTCGAAAGGAAGCACGATGAAACGCGCGCTTGCGGCATCCCTGATGGCCATGGCGGTAACCGGCGCTTATGCCCAGCAGGGCGACGGCACCCAGGTCTCCCTGAATAACAACATCTTCAAGCCGAACAAGCTGGAAGCGACGCCGGAACGCATGCGCGGCATCAAGGCTCCGCCCGGCTTCACGGTGACGCCGTTCGCCACGGGCCTCAAGAATGCGCGCATCATCGCGGTGGCGCCGAACGGCGACGTGTACGTGAGCCGGCGCGACCAGGGCGACGTGCTGCTGCTGCGCGACGCCAATGGCGACGGCCGTGCCGACGGCGCGCCGATCACGGTGGCCAACCGCGCCGGCGCCCACGGCCTGGCGATCCGCGACAACAAGCTCTACCTGATCACCGTAAAGGAAGTGTTCGCGGCCGACATCCAGCCCGACGGCCGCCTGGGCGAGCTGAAAATGCTGATCGGCGACCTGCCGGACTCGGGCCAGCACCCGAACCGCACCATCGCCTTCGGCCCGGACGGCATGCTCTACATCAGCGTCGGCAGCACCTGCAACACCTGCAACGAGAGCAATCCGGAAAACGCGACCCTGCTGCGCGCCTCGATCGACGGCAAGCAGAGAAGCATCTTCGCCAGCGGCCTGCGCAACACCATCGGCTTCGCCTGGCATCCGCAGACGGGAGAACTCTGGGGCCTGGATCACGGCATCGACTTCCTCGGCGATAACCAGCAGCAGGAAGAGCTGAACAAGATCGAGATGGGCAAGCAGTACGGCTGGCCGCACGTGTACGGCGCGAACGAGATCTACCCGCAAAGCACGCCGGTGGGCGAACTCACCAAGCAGCAGTGGCGCGAACGCTCGACGCCGATGGTGCTGGGCTACACGGCGCACGCGGCGCCGATGCAGTTCGTGTTCGCCAACCGGAGCGCCTTCCCGGCCGAATACCGCGGTGACGCTTTCGCCACCATGCGCGGCTCCTGGAACCGCAACCCGGCCTCCGGCTACGAGATCGTGCGCGTGCGCTTCGAGAACGGCCAGCCGAAGGGTATCGAACCCTTCGTGACCGGCTTCCTCACCGACGGCGGCAAGACCCACATTGCCCGTCCCGTAGGCCTGGCTTTTGCGAAGGACGGCGCGCTGCTGATGGCCGACGACGGCAACGGCGTGATTTATCGAATTGCCCACAGCGGCGCCGCCGGCGCGCCGGCCGGTGCGGCCGCCACGGCGCCCAGCGGCCCGATGCAGGAGCAGGCGAACAAGGGCAACAAGGTGCCGTTGGCGAACAAGCGGCCCGAGACGCAATCGTCGGGCGCCCTGTCGGTCAGCTCGCCCAGCTTCCGCCACCAGGGCGCGATGGATCAGAAGTACAGCGAGTATGCCGACGGCGTCTCGCCGGCGCTGGCCTGGAAGGCGGTGCCGAATGCGAAGTCCTACGCCATCGTCATGGAAGATCCGGACGCGAAGCCGGTCACGCCCTTTGTCCACTGGCTGGCCTGGAACATCCCGGCGAATGTCACCAGCCTGCCCGAAGGCCTGCAGGAGCAGCCGCGCCTGACCGACCCGGAGGGCGTCCTGCAGGGCCGCAACACGCGCGGCTCGATGGGCTATTACGGGCCGAAGCCGCCCGTGGGCGAGCCGGCGCACCACTACCACTTCCAGGTGTATGCGCTCGATACGATGCTCGACGTGCCTTTCGGGGCCGACCGCGATACCCTGCTCAAGGCGATGCAGGGCCATGTGATCGGCAAGGGCGAGATCGTCGGCAAGTACGGGCAGAAGCAGAAGCCGCAGAAATAAGCGCCTGAGGTAAATACGTCAACCTGCGCGGACACTCTCGTGTCCGCGTACGTACGGACGGCCCTGTACGGACACCCCGGACAGCCGTCCGTCCGCATGTCTCTCGAATAAAATCAACAGCTTAGCTGTTGGCACGGATCGTGCAGTAACGACCAGCATTCACGTCGTTATCGAAACCACCATGATCCGCGATACCTCTCATCAAGACACCGTCGTCGCCGCGCCGCCCGGCCAGGCACTCAAACGGCGCACCCTGCTGGCCGGCGCCGGCGTGGCGCTGGCCGCCGTCGCCGCCCTGCTGTTCTCGAACTGGAGCAACGCCGAACACTCCGTCAGCGCCAGCCGCCTGCGCATCGCCGAAGTCGGGCGCGGCACGCTGGTGCGCGACGCTTCCGTCAACGGCCGCGTGGTCGCCGCCGTCAGCCCGACCCTGTTCTCGACCGCGCCCGCCACCGTCAATTTAAAGGTCGCCGCCGGCGACACCGTGAAACGCGGCGACGTCCTGGCCGTGCTCGAATCCCCGGATCTGTCGGACGCCCTGAAACGCGAACAGTCGACCTACGAACAACTGAAGGCCGAAGTGGCGCGCCAGCAGATCCTGTCGCGCAAACAGAAGCTGCTGGCCCAGCGCGAGGCGGACGTCGCCGAGATCGACCGCCTGTCCGCGCAGCGCACGCTGGAACGCTACGAAAGCGTGGCGCAGGTCGGCGTCATCGCCAAGATCGACTACCAGAAGGCGAAGGACGCGCTGAACTCGGCCGGCATCCGCGCCAAACACGCGGCGCAGGCGGCCAATCTCGAAGGCGATGACGTGGCCCTCGCCATCCGCACCAAGAGCAACGAGATGGAACGCGCGCGCCTGTCGATGGCGAACGCCCAGCGCCGCGTGGATGAGCTGACAGTGCGCGCGCCCGTGGACGGCTTCATCGGCACCCTGAACGTGCAGAACCGGATGGTGGTCGCGGCCAACGCACCCCTGATGACCCTGGTCGATCTGTCGCGCCTGGAAGTCGAACTCGAAGTGCCGGAGACCTATGTGTCGGACATGGGGCTCGGCATGAGCGCCGAGATCGCCCTGCCCTCGGGCACGGCGAGCGGCAAGCTGGTGGCCCTCTCGCCGGAGGTGGTGAAGAACCAGGTGCTGGCCCGTGTCCGTTTCGACGGCGCCCAGCCGAAGGGTTTGCGCCAGAGCCAGCGCGTCACGGCGCGCCTCCTGATCGAAGAAAAGCCGAACGTCGTCATGCTGCCGCGCGGCCCCTTCGTCGAAAGCGAAGGCGGACGTTTTGCCTATGTGGTGCGCGACGGCGTGGCCGTGCGCACGCCGATCCAGCTGGGCGCGACCAGCATCTCCGCCGTCGAAATCATCGAAGGCCTGAAGCCGGGCGACAAGGTCGTCGTCGCCGGCACCGACACCTTCGAAAACGCCAACCGTATTTCAATTAACTAAGCAAACACGTCTCCTGAAAGGACATCCCATGCTGCGCATGACCAACCTCTCCAAGGTGTACCGCACCCACATGATCGAGACCCACGCGCTGCGCGGCTTCGAGATCCAGGTGAACCAGGGCGAATTCGTGACCGTCACCGGCCCCTCGGGCTCCGGCAAGACCAGCTTCCTGAACATCGCCGGCCTGCTCGAGGAATTCACCAGCGGCGAGTACGTGCTCGATGGCGTCAACGTGAAGGGCATGAACGACGATGCGCGCTCGCGCCTGCGCAACGAGAAGCTCGGCTTCATCTTCCAGGGCTTTAACCTGATTCCGGACTTGAGCCTGTTCGACAACGTCGACGTGCCGCTGCGCTACCGCGGCTTCAACGCGGCCGAGCGCAAGGAGCGCATCGAGGATGCGCTGGCCAAGGTCGGTTTGGCGTCGCGCATGAAGCACTTCCCGGCCGAGCTGTCGGGCGGCCAGCAGCAGCGCGTGGCAATCGCGCGCGCCCTGGCCGGTTCGCCCAAGCTGCTGCTGGCCGACGAGCCGACCGGTAACCTCGATACGCAGATGGCGCGCGGCGTGATGGAACTGCTGGAAGAGATCAACGCGGCCGGCACCACCATCCTGATGGTCACCCACGATCCGGAACTGGCGGTGCGCACCCACCGCAACGTGCACATCATCGACGGCCAGGTGTCGGATCTGGTGCGCAAGGGCCCGACCCTGGCCCACCACGCCGCTGCCACCGTGGCCTGAGGACAGCGCCATGTTCAACTATTACTTCAAGCTCGGCGTGCGCAGCCTGCGCCGCAATCCCGCCCTCACCGCGCTGATGGTGCTCACGCTCGCCATCGGCGTGGCCGCCAGCGTCTCGACCCTGACCATCCTGCACATGATGTCGGGCGACCCCATCCCCCACAAGAGCGACCGCCTGTTCGTGCCGATCTTCGACGTCGCGCCGGTCGACAACTACAAGCCCGGGGACAAGCTGCGCGAGAACCAGGTCAGCTATCCGGACGTGATGAACCTCCTGAAAAGCGGCCAGGGCATCCGCCGCACCGGCGTCTACGGCGTCTCGGCGCCGATCGAGCCGCCGCGCAAGGATCTGCCCGCGTTTTCCGGCAACGGCATGGCGCCGACGCGCGACTTCTTCGCCATGTTCGACGTGCCCTTCCTGCGCGGCCAGGCCTGGAGCGCCCAGGACGACGAGCGCGGCGCCGACGTCGTCGTGCTCAGCCGCGAGATCGCCGAGCGCCTGTTCGGCGAATCGAACCCGGTCGGCCAGCGCATCACCATGCTGGGCGCGCCCTACACCATCGTCGGCGTGATCGACAAGTGGGCGCCGCAGCCGCGCTACTACCGCATCGTCGGCGGCGAGCAGTTCGGCAAGGGCGAAGATTTCTTCATTCCGCTGTCCAGCGCGATCCGCCACGAGGCCCAGCGCAACGGCGGCATGAACTGCTCCGAGCGCGCCGAACCCGGCTACGAGGGCACCCTGCGCTCGAACTGCACCTGGCTGCAGTTCTGGTTCGAGACCGAATCCAGCGCCGACCGCGCCGCGCTCCAGCAATACATCGACAGCTATGCCGCCGAGCAGCGCAAGCTCGGCCGCATGAAGCGCGCCGCGCCGAATGGCCTGTTCAACGTGAACGAGTGGATGGAAGAGCGCGGAGTGGTCGGCAAGGACACGAAACTGTCCGCCTGGCTCGCCTTCGGCTTCCTGCTGCTGTGCCTGGTGAACACGATCGGCCTCTTGCTGGCGAAGTTCTCGGTGCGCGCCGCCGAAGTCGGCATCCGCCGCGCGCTGGGCGCCTCGCGCCGCGAGATCTTCCGCCAGTTCCTGATCGAGAGCGCCGTGGTCGGCCTGGCCGGCGGCGTGCTCGGGCTGATCCTCGCCTTTGGCGCCCTGGCCCTGCTGGCGATGCAAGGCAGCGAAGTGGCGGTGGTGGCGCGCATGGACATGACCATGCTGGCCTTTACCTTCGTCCTGTCGGTGCTGGCCGCGATCGTGGCCGGCCTGCTGCCGACCTGGCGCGCCTGCCAGGTGACGCCGGCCCTGCAATTGAAATCACAATAAGCGAGAGAGACATCATCATGGAAATCCGTCCCATCCTGTCCGCGCTCCTGCGCAACAAGACCGGCGCCATCCTGGTCGCCCTCCAGGTGGCGCTCAGCCTGGCGATTCTCGCCAACGCCCTGCACATCGTCAGCGAACGGCGCGTCGCCTCGAGCCGGCCGAGCGGCATCGCCGAAGAGAGCCAGGTGTTCTCGACCCACGTGCGCAACCTGAGCGCCGGCGGGCCCGAGCAGCAGCTGGCCACGCAAAAGCGCGAGGCCGAGACCATCCGCGCGGTGCCGGGCGTGGTCTCGGTCGCCAACGTCAACCAGATCCCGCTGTCGCAATCGGGCTGGAACAACAGCGTCGCCGTCGACCGCAAGCAGGTCGACGAGACAGCGCCGTCCTCGTTCTTCTTCTCGCCGGATTCGCTCGTCAAGACCTGGGGTTTGAAACTGGTCGAGGGGCGCGACTTCCTGCCGAACGAATACATGGACATCGACGCTAACACTAACGTCACTCCCGGCCACGTGATCGTCACCAAGGCGCTGGCCGAGAAGATGTGGCCAGGCGCGCCGGCCGTCGGCAGGAACATGTACTTCGGTACCGGCGAAGACGCGATCGAAGTGCGCGTCGTCGGCGTGGTCGAACGCCTGCAGACCCAGAGTGCGGAAGTGACCGAACGCGGCGAGTTTTCCAGCATCGCGCCGATGCGCATGTACGGGAATTTCCCGGGTGCGCTCTACACCATCCGCGCGGAAGCAGGCCAGCGCGAGCGCGTGATCCGCGAGGTGGAGGCCGCCCTGCGCAAGGCCTCGCCGACGCCGGTGATCCTGGAAACGACCACGCAAGACCAGTACCGCAAGGATCGCTACCGCGCCGACATGGCCTTGTCGTGGATGCTCGTCACCGTCAGCGTGCTGCTGCTGTTGATCACCGCCAGCGGCATCGTCGGCATGGCCAGCCTGTGGGTCACCCAGCGCCGCAAGCAGATCGGCGTACGCCGCGCGCTGGGGGCGAAAAAGCGCGACATCCTGCGTTACTTCATCACCGAGAACTTCATGATCACCAGCGCCGGCGTGGGCGGCGGCGTGCTGCTCGGGGTGGCGCTGAACCAGCTCCTGGTGAGCAAGCTCGAGATGGCGCGCCTGCCGCTCGAATACCTGGCGGGCGGCGGCGTCGTGCTGTGGGCGCTGGGCGTGATCGCGGTGTACGGGCCGGCCTGGCGCGCAGCGAGCATTTCGCCGGCGCTGGCCACCCGCAGCGCTTGATGCCGATGCTATCCTAGCGGCCATGCCTACTGTACTCATCATCGACGACAACGCCGCCGTCGGCATCGCCCTCGACGTGCTGTTTTCCCTGCACGACATCGCGGCGCTGCATGCGGCCTCGCCCGAGGAAGGCCTGGCCGTGCTGGCGCGCGCGCCGGTCGACCTGGTCATCCAGGACATGAATTTTACGGCGGACACTACCTCGGGCGAGGAAGGCGTGGCGCTGTTCCGCCAGATCCGCAGCCTGTATCCGGATCTGCCGGTGATCCTGCTGACGGCCTGGACACACCTGGACGCGGCGGTCGACCTGGTCAAGGCCGGCGCCGCCGACTACCTGCCCAAGCCCTGGAACGACGAGCGCCTGCTGGCGACGGTGACGAACCTGGTCGAACTAGGGCAGGCCAACCGCGCCCTGGCCCAGCGCGTCGGGCGCGAGCGGCGCGAAAAGCGCGAGCTGGAAGGGCAATACGACTTGCGCGGCCTGGTCTGGGCCGACCCGGCCACGGAGCGCGTGCTGCAGCTGGCCTGCCAGGTCGCGCGCGCCGACGTGCCGATCCTGATCACGGGCCCGAACGGCACCGGCAAGGAGCGCATCGCCGAGATCATCCAGGCCAATTCGCAGGTCAAGGACGGCCCCTTCGTCGTGCTCAACTGCGGCGCCCTGCCTTCGGAACTGATCGAGGCCGAACTGTTCGGCGCCGACGCCGGCGCGTATACCGGAGCTTCCCGGGCGAGAGAGGGCAAATTCGAGGCGGCCGACGGCGGCACCCTGTTCCTCGACGAGATCGGCAACCTGCCGCCGGCAGGCCAGATGAAGCTGTTAAGGGTGCTGGAAACCGGCCGCTTCGAGCGCCTCGGCTCGAACCGCGAGCGCCAGGTCAAAGTGCGGGTGATCAGCGCCACCAATGCGGATTTACCCGCCATGATCCGCGCCGGCAGCTTCCGCGAAGACCTGTTCTATCGCCTGAACGTGATCGAGCTGCGCCTGCCGGCCCTGAACGCGCGTCCAGGCGACATCCTGCCGCTGGCGCTGGCGTTTCTGGCGCCCGGCAAACGGCTCGACCCCGGCGCCGAAGCGGCCCTGCTGGCCCACGCCTGGCCCGGCAATGTGCGCGAACTCAAGAACGTGATGGCGCGCGCCAACCTGCTGGCGCAAGGCGACACGATCCGCGTGCCCGACCTCGGCCTGCCGGCAGCGGCCGCGCCGCCGCAGCCGCAACTGCCCGAGGCCGAGCTCGACCGCGAGACGATCGCGTCCGCCCTGGCCCGCGCCGGCGGCGTGGTATCGCAAGCCGCGTCCGAACTCGGCCTGTCGCGCCAGGCCCTGTACCGGCGCATGGAGCGCCTCGGCATTGGCCGCATCTAAGCCGATGCGGCCGCCTCTCCGTCTCTCCCTCGTCACCCGCTTCTCGGCCCTGGTCGGCACCCTGCTCACGGTCGGCATCATCCTCGCCCTCGGCCTGGATCATTTGCTGCCCGGCCGGCCGCTGCTGGTGGCGGCCCTGTGCCTAGCCTGCGTGATCCCGCTCGCGGTCATCACGGTGCGCTCGCAGGTGCAGCCGATCCTGTCGCTGTTCCGCGCGCTGGAGGGCACCGTCACCAGCTACCGCGACGGCGACTTCTCCTTCAGCCTGCACTGGCCGCAGAACGACGAGCTGGCCGACCTGATCGGCGCCCACAACGCGCTCGGCGACGTGCTGCGCGAGCAGCGGCGCGACCTGGTGCAGCGCGAACTGCTGCTCGACACCATGGTGCAGAACACCCCGGTGGCGATGCTGCTGGTGGCCGACGTGCCGCAGCGGGCCGGCGCCGTCGTCTACGCCAACCTGGCCGCGCGCCAGCTGCTGGCCGAGGGCCGCAAGCTCGAGGGCCACGCGCTCGACGAACTGCTGGCGGGCGCCTCGCCGGCGCTGGGCGAGGCACTGGCGCGCGGCGGCGACGGCTTGTTCACGGCCGGCGAAGGCGAAGAGGAACAGGTTTATCACCTGGCGCGCAGCAGTTTCAGTTTGAACGGGCGCAAGCACGAACTGCTGCTGCTGCGCCACCTGACGGCCGAACTGCGGCGCCAGGAAGTGCAGACCTGGAAAAAGGTCATCCGCGTCATCAGCCACGAGTTGAACAATTCGCTGGCGCCGCTGGCCTCGCTGGCCCATTCCGGCGCCGAACTGGTGCGGCGCGGCCAGACCGAGCGCCTGCCGCAGATCCTGGAAACGATCGGCGAGCGCACCCGTCACCTGGAAAGCTTCATCCTCGGCTATGCGCGCTTCGCCAAGCTGCCGACGCCGCGCCTGGAACGCTGCGCCTGGCCGTCCTTCATCGCACGCCTCGCCTCGCAGGTGCCCTTCCGCCTGGACGGCGAACTGCCGCCGGAACCGGCGCTGCTCGACCAGGCCCAGCTCGAACAGGCCCTGCTCAATCTGCTCAAGAACGCGCACGAATCCGGTTCTCCGCCCGGCGAGGTGGAACTGCAGGTGCGGCGCGCCCAGGATCTGCTGCGCATCGAAGTGCTCGACCGCGGCAGCGGCATGAGCGAGGCGGTGCTGACCAACGCCCTGGTGCCCTTTTACTCGACCAAGCGCAGCGGCACCGGCCTGGGCCTGGCGCTGGCGCGCGAAATTGCCGAAGCCCACGGCGGGCGCATCCTGCTGGCAAACCGCGAGGGCGGAGGCCTGGCCGTGACGATGATCCTGCCCGCCCTCACCTCTCACTAAAGGAAACCGCATGCTCAGGATTATCGGAAAGCCGACCTCGATCAACGTACGCAAGGTGCTGTGGACCTGCGTCGAACTGGACTTGCCGTTCGCGCGCGAGGACTGGAACGAGGCGCACGCGCCGCTCAACCCGAACCGGATGGTGCCGGTGCTGGTCGACGGCGATTTCGTGCTGTGGGAATCGAATACGATCTGCCGCTACCTGTGCGCACGCGCACAAGAGCAGGCCCTGCTGCCCGCCGGCGCACAGCAACGCGCCCGCGTGGAACAGTGGATGGACTGGCAGGCGACGGAGCTGAACAACGCCTGGCGCTACGCCTTCATGGCGCTGGTGCGCGCCAGTCCCGCGCACGCCGATCCGGCCCAGATCGCGGCCGGCGTCGCCAACTGGAACCGCCACGTCGGCATCCTCGACGCCCAACTGGCCGCCACCGGCGCCTATGTCGCGGGCGAGCGCTTCACGCTGGCCGACGTCGTCATCGGCCTGTCCCTCAACCGCTGGTCGATGACGCCGATGGAACGCCCGGATTATCCCCACGTGGCCGCGTATCTGCAGCGCCTGGCGGCACGGCCGGGCTACCGTGCGTGGTGCGCCAACGGCGTGCCCTGAATGCGCCCTCGAAATGCGGCTCTGGTAAGATCGCCCCTCACCCGCGCCGCCGACCATGCCTGACAACGTTCCCTTCGATCCCCGCTTCAGCCAGCCCGGCCATCCGCCGGCCACGATCACCGAATTCGAGGGCGTACGCTCGCTCCACCTCGGCACCTCCTGGGAGCAAGGCGCGATGCGCCTGGCGCGTCCGGATGCGATCGAACTCGAATACGTGCAGATGATGATGGCCTGGCTGCTGTTCCAGTCCGCGCCGAAGCACATCGTGCAGCTGGGCCTGGGCAGCGCGGCGCTCACCAAGTTCTGCTACCGCCGCTTTCCCGAGGCGCGCGTCACCGCCGTCGAACTCAATCCGAACGTGATCGCGATCTGCCGCGCCCTGTTCGAACTGCCTCCCGACGATGCGCGCCTGCGGGTGCGCGAGATGAATGCGCTCGACTTCGTGCTCGATCCGAGCAACCACGGCACGGCCGACGCGCTGCAGGTCGATCTCTACGACGAGGAAGCGCGCGGCCCGGTGCTCGACACGCCCGAGTTTTATCGGGGCTGCTTCGACTGCCTGACGCCAAGCGGCATCATGACCGCCAACGTGTTCGGGGAATTCGGCAACTACGACAAGAACCTGGAAGCGATGACGGAGGTGTTCGACGCCGTCGTCTGGCTACCCGAGGTGCACGACGCGAACATCGTCGTGATCGCCTTCAAGGAGGCGCCGCAGATCGATTTCTCTCTGCTGTTCGAACGCGCGGGCGAGATCAAGCGGCGCCTGAATTTGCCCGCGAAAAAATGGGTGGAAGGCTTGAAGGAGTGGATGCGCGACCAGCAGGGCTGAGCTGGGCGCGCCACCCCGATCCATGCCTCAATGGCAGCCGCGCGGCATGGCTTGCGGCAGAATGCCTTCGGCCGTGCAGTCCCAGGCGATGCGCTTGTGTTCGTCCATCGACGGTTCGAACACCAGCACGCCGGCGCCATCCTTGCCGTCCACACTGGTGACCACGCGCAGCACGGCGGTGTCGGGGTCGAGGCTCATCTCGCGCACGGCGCCGCCGCCTGGCGCCACGCCGGCCTGGGCCAGGGTCGGGATCTTGCCCTGCTGGGCGAGATAGGTTTCGACTTTGGCGCTGGCTGCGCGCCCGGCCGAATAGGCGCCGGCCACGGCCGCCTTCTGCTGGTAACCCTGGTAGGCGGGCACCGCCACCGCCGCCAGGATGCCGACCACGGCGATGGTCACCACCACGCCGCCCGCGCCGCCGGCCACGCCGAGGCGCGGCACGAACAGCGCCAGCAGGGTCGCCAGCAGGTGGCGCCGCGGCTGCTCGGCTTCGCGTCCGGCCGCCAGTGCGCGCACCGCCGCCATGCGTTTCACCAGCCACGGATAGTCGCCCACCAGTTCGTGGAAGGACATCCAGAAGCCTTCGGTCTCGCGCGCCTGCTCGATGAAGGCGCTCTTGTTCATGGTGCGCCAGCGGCGCCCGCCGGCCGCCAGCGCGGCCAGGCCGAATTCGGCATTCAAAGGCTGCTCGCAGGCGGCCAGGCCGTGGCGGTCGCAGGTGTATTCGCGGGCGCGCGAATAGGCCGCGCCGATCAACGGCAGCAGCGAGGCCGGCAGCAGCACGGTGCCCCAGTTCAGGTGCTTGCGCTTGATGTGGCCGATCTCGTGGCCGATGTAGAAATTCAGCGCGTCCGGATTGTCATGCAGGCCGTCGACCACGTCCGAATACAGGACGAGAAAATCGCGCCCCAGGAAACGGGTGGCGAAGGCGTTCAGCGAGCCGCCCATCTGCAGCAGGTAGGCTTCCGGCTCGCGCTCGAGTCCCAGCTTGGCGCAGCAGGCGGAAATCTGGCGTTCGAGGTCGGGGAACTGCTCGTGCGTGATGCGCACGCCGGTGCCCTTGATATAGGAAATCAGCGCCGACTGCGCGAAGCAGTAAAACAGGAAGAACATCAGCGCATAGCCGAGCACCATCCAGCCCATGCCGGCCACCAGCCCCCCCCAGGCCAGCAGCGAAAACACGAGCATCAGCGCGAACAAGGTCTTCTCGTTCTTGTAAACCAGATCCATATTGCCTCTTTCAGTAGTTTATTTGTTATCTCAACATACTAACTTATTGTTGTTGGGAAACATACTGGTAGGGCAGCTAGTGTTGCCGACTAGATACATGTGCTCCGGTCATCCTGAGAGCCTTGACATAGCACAAGTTCGCAGGAGGAACGCCGGGCAAGATTCGTCAATCACTGACACTCTTCAACGGGAACCACGATGATGCACAAGACCCTGCAACCGACCCTGCTCTCTGCCGCGCTGCTGGCCGCCTTTCCCTACGCCCAGGCGCAGACAGCCGATGAGGAAGCGGCGCAGAAGGTGGTCGTGGTCGGCTCGCGCGGTGCGGCCCGCACCGCGCTCGACACGGCGGTGCCGGTCGGCCTGGTGAGCGCGAAAGACCTGGCCTCGACCGGCAACCTGGAGCTGGGCAAGGCGCTGCAGGAGCTCGACCCTTCGTTCAACTTCAGCACCACCTTCATCAGCGACGGCACCGACATCATTCGCCCTGCCACCCTGCGCGGCCTCGGCCCCGACCAGGTGCTGGTGCTGGTCAACGGCAAGCGGCGCCACCAGCAGGCCCTGGTGAACGTCCAGCAGACGGTCGGGCGCGGCTCGGCCGGCACCGACATCAACGCCATTCCGATGGCGGCCATCGCCCGCATCGAGGTGCTGCGCGACGGCGCCGCCGCCCAGTACGGCTCGGATGCGATCGCCGGCGTGATCAACATCGTGCTGAAGGAAGGCGCCGGCAAGGGCGGCGCCAGCCTCAGCGCCGGCACCACGGCCGAGGGCGACGGCGACACCTACGGCGCCAGCGCCTGGCACGGCTTCGCGCTCGGCAATGCCGGTGGCTACCTGAACCTGGCGCTCGAGGGCCGCCGCCGCGGCGAGACCAACCGCGCCGGCCTCGACACCCTGCGCGTGAATCCGCCGCGCGTCACCCAGCGCATCGGCGACAGCCTGGCGCGCGACGCCTACCTGTGGACGAACGCCGTGCTGCCGGTCGGGCATGGCGGCGAACTGTACCTGTTCGGCGGCGCCTCGCGTCGCACGGGCGACGCGGCCGGCTTCTTCCGCCCGCGCGAGAATGCGCGCAACGTGCCGGCCGTGTATCCGGACGGCTTCCTGCCGAATATCCGCACCGAAGTACGCGACGCCTCGCTCGCCGTCGGCTACCGCGCCGATCTCGGCGGCGGCTGGAAGTTCGACACCAGTTTCAATCACGGCGGCAGCGAACTGGTATTCAACGAGCGCAATTCGATCAACGTCAGCTACTGGTACGAGCCGAACTGCGCCTGCGACATCCGCGGCGAATCGCCGCGCGAAGCCTATACCGGCACGCTCGGCTTCCAGCAGTCGACCTTCAATTTCGACCTGAAAGGCCAGGTGTTCTTCGTTGGCCAGCCGATCCTGGTGGCCACCGGTTTCGAATACCGGCGCGACAGCTACCGCATCGAGGCGGGCGAGCCGGTGTCTTACCAGTACGGCCGCACCAACAATCCGGCGATCGTCATCCGCGACCAGCTGGGCGGCATCGCCCAGGCCGGGATTCAGGGTTTTCCCGGCTATACGCCGGCCACCCAGGTTTATGAAGGGCGCCACAACACCGCCTGGTATCTCGACCTCGAGCACAAATGGAGTCCGCAGCTGACGCTCGGTTCGGCCCTGCGGCACGAGCGCTATTCAGACTTCGGCAACACGACCACGGGCAAGCTGATCGCCCGCCTCGACCCGAGCCGCGCCTTTGGCCTGCGCGCCAGCGCCTCGACGGGCTTCCGGGCGCCGTCGGTGCAGCAGAAGTTCTACAGCTCGGTATCTACCAATCTGAACAATGGGGGCGTGCTGACCGAGACCCTGACCGCGCGCGAAGGCAGCGCCGTCACCCGGGCCTTCGGCATCGCCCCGCTCAAGGATGAGACTTCGCGCAGCGCCAGCATAGGCATGGTGCTGCGTCCGGTCTCCAATTTTTCGGTGACGGCGGACGTCTACCGCACCGACATCGATGACCGTATCGTCTTCTCCAGCACGGTCGCGCCGGAGAGCGGCGCCTGCCCGACGGCCGCCGCCTGCCCGATCCGCGCCATTCTCGATCCGCTGCGCGTGGGCCAGGCCCAGTTCTTCACGAATGCGATCGATACCGAGACGCTGGGGCTGGACGTGGTGGCCGAGCACACGACGCGCAACCTGGCCGCCGGCACCTTGAAACTGTCCGGGCAATTGGGCCTGAACCGCACCACCGTGAAAGCGCGCCACTCGTCCTCGCCGGTGCTGAACGGCTTTCAACTGTTCGACGACGCCCAGGTGACGCTGATCGAACGCGGCCAGCCGCGCCAGCATCATGTGGTCGCGGCCGACTACGCGCGCGGGGCCTGGGGCGCGAACCTGCGCGCGAACTACTACGGCCGGGTGCAGGGACAGGGCTTCACGGCGCCCTTCGTGCAGACCTGGGAAGGAAAATGGCTGATCGACCTGGCGCTGCGTTTTGCTTTCACGCGCAATCTGAGCCTGACGGCCGGCGTCGACAACGCCTTCGACCGCTACCCGACGCGCTGGGACACGGCCCGCGCCGCGCCCTTCCCGCAGATGGGCTTCACGCACTGCTGGGAGACCTGCCCGTTCGGGATCAACGGCCGCACGATGTATGCGCGGGCCGAGTATACATTCTGAGGAAGAGCGGCGGCCCGCCCGGGCTGCCACGCATGCTTATTGCTGGTAGGTGTGGCCGCACTTGTGGCACAACCAGCTGCACTGCCACTGCCGGTATAGAACCGGTCATTCGCGGCTGTTGAAGCGGATCGCCTCATAGATTTTCCAGGCGCCGAACACCATGATGAGGAAGCCGATCGCGTCATGCTCCTCGCTGCGGAACAGCCCGAACCCGATCAGCGCCACCACCGACACCGCCATCAGCTTCTTCTTTTCCGGCGGGGCGGCGCGTTGCGCGAGCACGGAACTGGACACGCCGGATGTCGTCGTCGTCAGGCCGGTCAGCCGCAGGGAGTCGCTGAGATCCATGACCTCGCCGGTATGGCTCCTGGTGCTGATGAGCTGCGTACCGCCCTCATGCACCAGCTGCAGGCGCTGGGTGTGATCCGATCCACAATGCGTACACTGCATGTCCGTTCCTTGGTTTTTTTGATTAGCGCGCCGCGTGGCGGCACTCGGGCATCGCGTCGGCGGCAGGAGCCAGCACGATGCGGTCGCGGCCTGCTTCCTTGGCCTCATATAGAGCCTTGTCGGCGCGGCTGATGGCGTCGGCGAAGGGCTCGTCGGCGCGGCGGCTGGCCAGTCCGGCGGAAAAGCTGATGCGGCGGCCGTCGAGACCGGGCACCGTCATGCCGCGCACGCGCTCGGCCATCCGTTCCAGCACGGCGCGCGCATCGCCCAGCGAGGCGTCCGGCAGCAGCAACAGGAACTCCTCGCCGCCCCAGCGCGCCAGCACGTCGTTGGCGCGCAGCGAGGCGCGCGCGGCCGCCGAAAACAGGCGCAGCACGGCGTCGCCGGTGGCGTGGCCGTACTGGTCGTTCACCTGCTTGAAGAAATCGATGTCGATCAGGGCGATGCAGGTATCGGTACCCGGCGCCTGGCGGCGCTGCTCGCGCTCGAGCACTTCGTTCATGTGGCGCCGGTTGATCAGCGAGGTCAGTTCGTCGACGGTCGCCAGCACGCGGATGGTGTCGAGGGCGTCCGACAGTTCGCCCTTCTGGCGCTTCATGCGCGAACGCAGCTTGCTCATCTCGCCGCTCAGGAGCGCGGTCGACACCAGCGCGCCGGCCAGGTAACCGAAGGTCAATGCCTCGGTCAGGGGTGGATAGCGCAGCGGGTCGTGCGCCTGCAGCCACCACATGGTCGCGCCCATGCCGGCAATCGCGGCGGCCGACAGCATCAGCGTCTGGCGCGGCCGCAGGGCGAACATGCAGAACACGATGATCACGACCGTCATCGCCAGCATCGAGGCGCGCAGCGGCCCGGAAATGGCATAGGCCCAGACGGCGCACGCCAGGGAAAACGCGGCCTGGAACACGGCCAGCTGGTCGGGCGCCAGCCTGAACAGGCTGTGCGCGCGGATCAGCACATAGAAGACCAGCGCGCCGCCCGCGCCAAAGGCGGCCAGGCCGCGCGCCGCGCCGGTATGGATCACGCCCTGCTCGACCTGCACCATCAACAGACCGATGCAGATCACGTAGAGCACGCAGGTCGCGGCCCAGTACTGGAGCATGCGGTGCAGACGCGGATCGCTGCCGCAGAGCAGGATGGCGAGACGGCGCAATGCGTTCACGGCAGCGTCCTGCAGGGCATCGTTGCGGCGGGGATCCGATAAGGCATGCGGCCAATCTCTAAGAATCTGGTAAGCAGTCGTGGCGGTCGTGGCCAGCCAGCCCGCGGCGCTGTGACAGATATAGACAAGCGCGGGCGATCAAACTTTACCGAAGGCAATAAAGAATGTCGAGATATTTACTTGCGGTAACGAAACAGACCACTGGTGGTCGTTGCAATGTGACAACGACTGCTGAACAGGGGCGCCAGCGCCGCCTTAGCGCCGCTCGCGCCACCACAAGCCCAGCATCGCCAGCGCGAACAGAACCCCGAACGGCCATTGAGGCAAGGCCTGCCGGCTGGCCGCTGCCGCCGGCGCCGGCGTGCGCGCCGCATAGCGCGCGCTGGCGTCGCGCCGTTCGGCCGCCTGCCACAGCGGCCAGTCCTCAGGCGCGTACACATACACCTGGCTGCGTACCGGTTTGGATCCTCCGGTTTCCATCTGTAGCCAGCCCGGCGCGCGCGGCCAGACGGCGACGCAGGACGCGTCCACCCGATCCGGGCGGCGCTGCCAGTCGAGCGTCAACCCGAGCGCCGGGAAGCCCAGCTTGCCGCGTACGCCAAGCGCGCAAACTTCCAGGCGCTGGCCCGGCAGCGGCATCTCGCGCGGCGCCAGCCATTGAATGTCTTCCGTCCGTTCGACGCGCACCGCGTCGAGCATACCCTGCCACCACAGGGCCAGCGCGCGCGGCTCGCTGATCGCCAGACGGTGCCAGTCGGCGGCGCCCAGCCAGCCGATCCGCCCATTATTCCACTGGCGGGCCCAGAGACCCGCTTCGTTGCCCTGCCAGGGGCCGGCCTGGCGTGTGGCCGGCGCCAGCGGCGCCACCGGCAGCGGCAGCGGCCCGCCGGTCAGCTTGTCGGCCGGCTGCGCCTGCAGCGGCAGTTGCAGGCTGCGCGACCAGACGCCGGCGTCATTTGCGCTTGCGCCCAGCACCAACAAGGCGGCGCCCTGCCCGACCTGCTCCAGCAGGGCCGCGCGCGCCGGCGCGTTCGCGCGTTCGAACCAGGCGGCGTCGACCACCAGCAGATCCGGCTTCTCCATTTTTTCGCGCGCGCTCTCGCTGCGGGTAACGGTCTTACCGAGCGTGACCTGCCAGTCGACCAAGGCCCGGCTTTGCGTCAACAAATCGTTCAGCACACGCACGTCGAAGGAGGGCGCGCTGAAGCGGCCGCGTACCGCCAGCGGCCGGGTCTCGGCGACCAGCACCGGCACCGGCCCTTCGGCCACTAACCTGTTCTCGCCGTCCAGCAGGCGCGCCTTTAAAAGCAGTGTCTCGGCCAGCGGCGGCAGCCAGGACACCGTCAGGTCGCCGGCGCCGCGCGCCTCGGCCAGCAATTGTCCGTTCTCGGCCAGCAGCTGCAGGCGCGCCGGCGCCGCGCCGCTGCGGCGTACGGTCAGCGCGAACAGGCGCCCGAGCGCCAGCTGGCGCGGAAATTCCAGGCGCAGCACGGGCGTCGCGGGCGGCGTCCAGGCCAGCGGACGCGCCGGCAGATCCTGCCACTGGGCGGCGCGCAGGCCGTCGCCGTTCAGGCTCAGGCTGCGCACGCCTGCGAGCGAGGCCGGCGGGTTACGGGCATCGATCGCCAGCGTGGCGCCAGACTCGCCCGGCATGCGCAGATCCGCCGCCAGTAGCGCCAGCGCCGCGGTGGCGACCAGTGCCAGCAGCGCGTCGAAGAAGCGCCGCCGCCACAGATACAGCAGCACGCTGGCCGCGCCGATCAGGCTGATCGCAATGATCATTTGGCGCCTCCATCGATCCAGGCGCGTGTAAACGGCGTAGCGGTGACGGGCTGGGCCTGCAGCAGCACCGGCGCGTTCTCGACGCCGGCCCTCAGCCAGGCGCGCAGGGACGGGCGGCAGCGCAGGCAGCCGTCCTGCACGTCCTGGATCGCGCGCTGGGCCGCCAGGCGCTGCTCGTCGTCCTTCAGACGCTCGCGCACCCAGTCGTGCGCCGTGCGCGTCCATAAGGCCGGCAGCGCGCCCTCGTTCGAGAGCGCCGCCACCAGCGCGCGCAAGTCGCTCGGGATCGCTTCGTTCGCACCGCCCTGCTCGCGCGTATAGCTGACCGCGCCGACGACATCGCCCGTCATGCGCAGTTCTTCCCGGATCGGCGGCGGCACGAAGGCCGTCTTGTGCAGGTAGATGCGGTCGGCCTGCTGCAATTCCTTGATCGCCGCCAGCGCCTTGTATTCCGGCGCGAGCGCCGTTTTCGGCGAGATGGCGCGCAGCGCTTTCTCGGCGTCCCACATCGCCACCAGGGCGCGGCGCAGCACCTTCTTGGTCTCCTCGTCGTACAGGGTCGCGTTCTCCGCCTCGTCGTGAGCGTGGCCGAACTGGTGCAGCACGTCCATCTTGCCGGCCTCCCCTGCGTGGTCGTCGTCGTGCTCTTCGCCGCCGAACAGGTTCGATTCCTCGCCCAGGAACTGGCCGTAGCGGCGCCGCAGTTGGCCCTGGTCGAGTGCGATCGCTTCGCTGCGTTCGCGCACCGTCTCCGCGCTCATGCGGGTGGCGCGCATGTCGGCGATCAGCTGCTCGGTATCGATGATGATCTGGCGCTGGCTGCGCAGGCTTTGCGGTTTCACCAGCATCGGCATGGCCGCCGTCTGCTCGCTGTCTTCCACTTCCGGCGCCGGCAGGCGCAACGTGTAGGTGGGCGACTGCACCGTGTGGGCACGCGTGGCGTTGTCGGCCGCGCGCACGAAGAAATACAGCTCGTCGCCCGGCTCCATGCCCAGTTCGGCAAGCGTCCAGGATTTCGCCCAGTTGCGCTGGCGCGGATTGTTCGAGGCCGGCAGCGGCATTTCGCGGTCGGTGAACTTGATGTTCTCTCCGCTGCCGCGCGCCAGGGTCAGGTGCAGGGTGGCGCGCTGCACCCGGTAGTCGTCCTGCACCGACAGGGCCATGGCGGCCGACGTGGCGTCCGGTTTGAGTTCCTGGATCATCTGAACCGGCTGGGCGATGGTGATCGTCGGCGGCGCATCCGGCGTCACCTTGACGGTATACCGGGCGCCGCGCCAGCGCCAGAACAGGGATTCGGTGGCGACCAGGGTCGCGCATCGTTCGCCCACCTTCAGCGTACGGCCGTCGCTCAGTTCCAGCGTCGTCGCGCCCGCCTCCGGATTTTTCAGGCACCAGGCGAGGCTGCCGCCTTCGGGCAGGCTGATGTCGCGCGGCGCGCCGCTGCTGGTGGCGGCGCCGGTATAGGCCGGCGGCGTCGCGGTGACCGTCAATTGCGGCACGGCCGCCGCTTTGGCCGCCGCGCTGACAGGCACAGGGGCAGGCGCCGATACGGCCGGCCGCTGGCCGAAGAACCAGACCACGGCTGCCAGCGCCAGCCAGGGCAACAGCCACATGAAGCCGGTGCCGATGTGCGGATACACGGCGCGTCGCATCGCCGGCTTGTCGAGCGCGGCGTCGATCCGGGCCAGCAGGCGCTGGCGCTGCAGGCGCGCCAGCGGCGTGTCCGCTTCGATCAGCAGCGCGCTGCTGTCTTCCAGGCTCGGCACGGCCGCGTCCAGCCAGCCGCTCCAGCCGTGCGCGACCTGCCGGCGCAGGCGCGCCGCATCCCACATGCACCAGGCGACCCAGGCCAGCAGGCCCGGCAGCAGGCGCAGCGCCAGCCAGGGCAGCGTGCCGAGTAGCCACAGCGGCAGGCGCCGCAGCAGGGCCGCACGCCATAGGCGGCGCAGGATGTCAGCGTCGCCGTGCATGGGTCAGGATCCTCTCGATAGCGAACAAGGCGACCAGCGCCCACATCAGGAAGTCGCGCAGGGCGCCGCTGGCGTAGGTGCGCGCGGCAGCCGCGCTAGGGGCAAAGGCCTGCGGCGGCGCCGTATAGGGCACCGGTGCGTAATGCAGTTCGCGCCAGGTCTCCAGCAGCGCGCGCGCCGCGCCCGGGTCGGCCGGCGGCCAGGCGTTCGAGGCCCAGACCCGCCCGCGCGCGCCGTCGGCATAGCGGATGCCGCCCACCGCCTTCGATTGCGCCAGTTCCGTAAACGCGCCGGTATCGGTCGTCCACCACAGCGGCGCGCGCATGCCGGCCGGCGGCGCGTCCGGCATGTCCCAGACGATCAGTTCGGTCTTCGGCCCCGGCGTGTTCTCGAGCACGACGCGCAGCGGGCCGTCGAGCGCCGCGAACATGCGCCGCCATTCCGGCGCGCGCGCGCTGACGATGGCCACGCGCGCTTCCAAGCGCGGCACGGGCGCCGCCAGCGTACGCAACGCGACCGGCCGGCGGAAGGCCGGCAGGCCGGCCGGCATCGGGATATCGCCCAGCACCAGGAGGCGCGCCTCCGGCTTGAATTCGCGTTCGTGGGCGCCGATCCAGGCCAGCGCCTCGTGCGCCGGCAGCGGCAGGCGCGCCGCCTCGACGTAGCCGGCGGCTTTTATTTCGCGCTCGACCCAGCGCGCATCCGTCCCCTGCGCCACCACGACCGTGTCGCCGCGCCAGGGGAAGACCGGATCGGCCAGCCAGGCGATCGCACAGACCAGCAGCAGGCAGCGCACGATCAATAGCAGGATATCCGACCAGCGCCAGACGCGCATTTGCCGCGGTTCGGTACGCGGCAGGAAGCGCGCGCTGGCCAGCGGTTCGGCCTTCACCTGCACGCGCTTCTTGCGGTGCCACCAGATCGGCAGCAGCAGGGTCGGCAAGGCGAGCCACCACAGGCTGGTCATCGGCGCCCTCCATTACCGCCCCGTGGGCGCAGCCACTGGCGCAGGATCTCGCCCGGCGCCCCCTCGATGCGCGCGTTCACCAGCGGCACGTCGTTGGCGCGCATGGCGGCGTTCACGCCATCGAAATGCTGTGCGCGCTTGCGCAGATAGCCCTCGCGCAGGTCGGCGCCGAAGCGGAACACGGCAGCGTCCCGTTCCGGGTCGCGGTAGGCCGGGGCGCTATCGAAACTGCCCTCGCACTCGGCCGCGGTCTGCAGGCAGGCGGCGCGCACGTCGTGACGCATGTGGCGCAGGCGCACCAGCGCTTCCGACAGCGGCGAGGGCCAGTCGAGAAAATCGGTGGCGGCGAAAATCAGGGAAGGAGAGCCGGCGAAGCGCAAGCCGCTTTTGAGGACGGCGGCGTCGGGCAACTCGCCCTCGGCTTGCACTTGCGTCAGTTTGGCCAGCACCCGCTGCAGCTGGCGCGGGCCGCGCGCGGCCGGCACGAACTGCACCCGGCCGCCGGACAAGACCGCAAGCCCGAAGGCGTCGCCTTGCCGCTGCGCGATCGCGGCGACACAGGCCAGCAGCGTGCGCGCATAGCCCAGCTTGTCCAGGCCCGGAATGCTGCGGCTCGGTTCCGCCATCGAGGCGCTGGCGTCCAGCAGCAGCCAGACCGCCACGTGGCTGTCGCGCTCGGCCTCGCGCACGTAATACCGGTCGGCGCGCGCCAGCAGTTTCCAGTCGACGCGGCGCCACTCGTCGCCCGGCGCATAGGCGCGGTACTCGGAGAATTCGACACCGGAGCCGCGCTCGCGGCCGGCGTGCACGCCCTGCCCCAGTCCCGCCAGCACGTGGCGGATGACGAGGTCGAGGTCGGTCGTATGCGCGATCAGCGCGGAACTGGCCAGTGCCATTAGCGATCAGTCGACCCGGATCTCGGCGCGGATCGCCTGCAGGATGTCGGCCATCGCCACGCCATCGGCTTCGGCCTCGAAATTGCGCAGCACGCGGTGCGCCAGCACCGGCAGCAGCATGGCGCCGATGTCTTCGCGCGTGACGGCCAGGCGTCCGGCCATCAGGGCGCGCGCTTTCGCCGCCAGCACCAGGGCCTGGCCGGCGCGCGGGCCGGCGCCCCAGCCGACGTGTTTTTTCACAGCCGCGACGGTCGTCTCTTGCGGACGCGTCGCACGCACCAGTCTCGTGGCGTAGCGCAGCAGATGCTCGCCGATGGCGATGTCGCGCACCAGCTGCTGCAAGCGCAAGAGCGTCTGCAGATCCAGCGCCGGTTCCGCATCCTGCAGGTTCGATTGCGTCGTCATCGCCACCATCGCCACTTCTTCGTCCTCGGTCGGATAAACGACGTCGATGCGCAGCAGGAAGCGGTCGAGCTGGGCTTCCGGAAGCGGATAGGTGCCGCTCTGCTCGATCGGGTTCTGCGTGGCCAGCACGAAGAAGGGGCGCGGCAGCTTGTGGGTCTGGCCGGCGAAGGTCACGGAGCGCTCCTGCATCGCTTCCAGCAGCGCCGATTGGGTCTTGGGCGGCGCGCGGTTGATCTCGTCGGCCAGCAGCACCTGCGTGAACACGGGGCCTGGCTGGAAGCGGAACGAGCGCTGGCGCGTCGCTGCATCTTCTTCCAGGATCTCGGTGCCGACGATATCCGAGGGCATCAGGTCAGGCGTGAACTGCACCCGGCGGAACTGCATGTCGGTGGCCTGCGCCAGCGATTTCACCAGCAAGGTTTTACCGAGACCGGGCACGCCTTCGACCAGGGCGTGGCCGCCGGCCAGCAGGCAGGTCACCAGCAGGTCGACCACTCCCTCCTGGCCGATGATCACGCGCGCCATGCTGGCCTTGAGCGCCCCTACTTTCGCCACCAGGTCGCTCACTTCGGACTCGCTCCAGCTTACCGTGTCATGCTCTGCCACTTCATGCTCCCAACGCATATTGAATGATGTTCACCGCAAAGCGGGTATTGTCCACCGCGAGAAACCGTTTATTCCGAAAGTCGTAATCCCACTCGCAGCCGTAATCCTTGTTCGAGTACAGCACCCGCACTCGCCCGCCGATCTCGATCGC
This sequence comes from Massilia sp. Leaf139, assembly GCF_001424165.1. Lineage (GTDB taxonomy): Bacteria > Pseudomonadota > Gammaproteobacteria > Burkholderiales > Burkholderiaceae_D > Telluria. The sequence goes on along the minus strand of NZ_LMOJ01000002.1, from coordinate 101,533 downwards.
CTTCAGGTACTCGTGCACCAGGTCGTCGCCCCAGCCGTTGAGCTCCACCGAGGTGTTCGGCGGGCCGTCGAACTTGAAGAAGCTCGAATACACCGGGTGGTTGTTCGGGATCTTGCGCAGCGCCGAGGCGCCGAAAATCTTCGCCATTTCGGCTTCGAAGGATTTGGCGAACAGCCCGTCGACGTCGTGGTTGCAGTCGTCGACGAACACGAAGCCGCCGCCGCGCACGTAGCGCTCGAAGTTCTTGCGCTCGGCGGGCGTGAACTGCACCAGCTTGTGTCCGGCCAGGTAGCAGAACGGCGCTTCGAGCACCTTCGGGTCGGACAGCGCGATCATCCGCTCGGCCGGATCCACCTTCAGGGTGGTGTACTCGACCAGCGAATTGAGCACGTTGCTGGGCATGCGCACGTCCACATCCCAGTCGCCCGACTCGTACAGCAGGCGCGTGAAGTAAAAATCGTAACGGGCCATCTAGCGAACTTCTTTACACGGCATCCGACAAGGAGGTGAAGTTAAAGTCGCGCACCTTCATCGACGGCAGCACCATCTGGTACGGCACCTCGTCGCCGCCGATCACCTGCGCCACGCCGAGTTCCTCGACATTGTTCAGGATCGTGACCGGGCTCTCGTTGAAGCGGAAATTCTTGATCGGGTACTTGATCTTGCCGTTCTCGACATAGAAGGTGCCGTCGCGCGTCAGGCCCGTCAGCAGCAGCGACTGCGGATCGACCATGCGGATGTACCAGGTGCGGGTCACGACCACGCCTTTTTTCGTCGAGGCGATCAGCTCTTCCAGCGACTTGGTGCCGCCCGCCATGATCATGTTGCCGTGGCCGGCCGTGGCGACCTTGCCCTGCTTCTGCGCCCAGTAGCGCGAATAGTCGAGCGAGGCGATGCGGCCATTCTTGATGATGTCGGTGCGCTGGCGCGCCAGGCCCGATTGGCCGTCCCAGGGCAGCACCGGCACGTCCGTGTTCCACGGATCGGCCCAGACGTTGATCTGCTCGTCGAACAGCTTGTCGCCCAGGCGGTTCTTGCCGCCCTTCTTGGTGAGGAAGCTGCGCCCCTCGTCGGCGTCGCGCGCGCTGAAGGAGCTGAACATATTGCCCAGCACCTCGGAGGTCGCCGCCGGCTCCAGGATCACCGTGTAGCGGCCCGGTTCCAGGGCCTTGGCTTCGACCGAACGCAGCGCCTTTTCAATGGCGACGGCGGCCGCCTCGCGCGCGTCGAAACGGCTGGCGTCGGTGGCCGAACGCGTGACCCAGCCCGAGCCGCGCCCGTCTTCGGTGCGCACGGTGCAGGTGTAGGCCAGATCCGTCATTTCCTGGAAGCCGAACACGCCGTTCGAATTGGCGGTGGCATTGAAACGCTTGCCGTCGTTGAAGAAGCCGGCCGTCACCAGGCCGGCCTTCTTCGCCGCTTCGATGCTGTAGGCCGCCACTTGCGCGCGGTATTCCGGGTCGATCTCGGCGGTGGCGCGGGCGAAGGTCGGCGAGGCCTTATAGTCCTGCTTGCCGACGGCCGGCATGAATTCCGGATTCTCCGGCGCCAGGCGCGCCAGTTCCTCGGCGCGGCGCACGGCCTTTTCCAGCGACTTGTCGTCGAATTCGTTGAGCTGGGCGATGCCGGATTTTTTACCGAAGGCGACCTGCACGGTCAGCTGCATGTCTTCGTTCGAGCCCGCGGTCGAAATGCTGTTGCGGGCGAAGCGCACGTTGCCCTCGCGCTTGCCGCTGATGTCGACGCTGCATTCGTCCGCCTTCGAGAACTTGATGACGCGCTCGCAGATGCGTTGTGCTTCTTCCTTGTTCAGCTGTTTCATCGTTTTTCCTGTCTATCCCTTAAGCGATCTTGCGGGCAGTGTTAATCACGTTGATGCCGTTGAAGCGCGTCGTGCTCGAACCATGCGAGACCGCGCTGACCTGGCTTGGCTGGCCCTTGCCGTCGAAGAAGGAGCCGCCCATGCGCCAATCGCGCTCGTCGCAGATGGCGCTGCAGGCATTCCAGAATTCCTGGGTGTTCGACTGGTAAGCGACGTCTTCCAGCGGATTGGTGATCTTGCCGTTCTTGATCTCGTAGAACAGCGTGCCGCCGAACTGGAAGTTGTAGCGCTGCTGATCGATCGAGTAGGAACCGCGGCCGACGATATAGATGCCCTTCTTGACGTCCTTGACCATCTCGTCAGGCGTCAGGCGCGCCTTGCCCGCTGCGAGCGAGACGTTCGGCATGCGCTGGAACTGCACGCTGCTCCACGAATCGGCGTACGAGCAGCCGTGCGATTCCTTCTCGCCGATGATGTGGGCCTGGTCGCGCGTGGCCTGGTAGTTCACCAGGACGCCGTCCTTGATGATGTTCCACTCCTTGGCGCGCACGCCTTCGTCGTCGTAGCCGATCAGGCCGAGCGAACCCGGGCTGGTGCGGTCGGCGATGAAGTTCACGCGCTCCGAGCCGAACTTGAAGTTCTTGCTCTGCCATTTGTCGAGCGTGGCGAAGCTGGTGCCGGCGTAGTTGGCTTCGTAGCCGAGCACGCGGTCGAGCTCCGTCGGGTGGCCGACGGCTTCGTGGATGGTCAAGAACAGGTGTTCCGGCGCCAGCACCAGGTCGTACTTGCCCGGCTCGACGGATTTCGCCGACAGCTTCTCGCGCGCCTGCTTGCCGGCCAGGCGCGCGTCTTCCACGACGTCGTAGGATTTCGTGTACAGCGTGGTGACGCCGCCGGCGGCGCGCACCTTGCCGCCGCCTGCCACGTCGAAGTATTCGTAGCCCATGCTGACCGGCGAACCGAGGCCGGCGCGTGAGCGGAACTTGCCCGTGTTCTTGTCGACGGCAGTCGCGTTGATCGGCGCCCACAGACGGTGGATGTCCTGGTCGATGTAGGAGCCGTCGGTCGAGGCAAAATATTTTTGCTGGTTGATCTGGAAAAGGTTCGCCGTCATGAAGCTGGCGCCCGCTTCCAGGCCGGCCTTGTTAGCGGCGATCAGCATCTCGGCCTTGTCTTTCACCGGCACCGCGCGCCAGTCCTTCTTGATCGGCGTGGCCCAGGCGACTTCGCCCACGCCCTTCACCGGCGCCAGCTGCACGGGTTCCAGCTGCAGCTTGGCGTTGGCTTTCGCAATCGCCACGGCCTGGCGCGCGGCGGCGGCCACGGCGTCCGGGTTCATGCTGTTGGTGGCGGCGAAGCCGTAGGCGCCGCCGGCGATGACGCGCACGCCCACGCCGGTCGATTCGGTATTCGTGATGTTCTCGACGTTCAGGTCGCGCGTCGTGATGAACTGGTTCAGGTAGCGGCCGATACGCACGTCGCAGTAGGACGCGCCGGCCTTGGTGGCCGCGTTCAGGGCGGCGTCGGCCAGCGATTTCTTGAAGCTCAGCGCCATGGGGCTGAGCAGGTCTTCGGCCGCGATCGCGTTGCCGAACACCGGCACCACCATGGCGCCCGCCGTGCCGGCGCCGATTTTTAAGAAGGTACGTCGTTCCATTGTGTCTCCGTTGCCGCGGTGTCGATCGTCACGCGGCGTTTCCGCGTACGGTGGACGGCGCCGCCGTCCACCGCACAATCATCAAACCGCGTCCGACAGCGAGGTGAAATTGAAGTCGCGTACCTTCATCGCCGGCACCACCATCGGGTTCGGGCCTTCGTCGCCGCCGAGCACCACCGACTTGCCGATTTCCTCGATGTTGTTGAGCATCGAGACCGGGCTCTCGTTGAAGCGGAAGTTTTTAATGGGGTGCTTGACCTTGCCGTTCTCGACATAGAAGGTGCCGTCGCGGGTCAGGCCGGTCAGCGCCACCGATTGCGGGTCGACCATGCGGATGTACCAGGTACGGGTGACCAGCACGCCCTTCTTGGTGTTGGCGATCAGCTCGTCGAGGCTCTTGTCGCTGCCGCCCATGATGTAGTTGCCGGCGCTGCCGATGGCGCGCTTGTTCTTCTGCTTGGCCCAGTACAGCGAGTACTCGAGGTCGGCCACGCGGCCGTCCTTGATCCACTGCTGGCGCTCGCGCGGCAGCATGTTCTGATCCCATGGCAGCACCGGCACCAGCGGATCCCAGGGATCCGACCAGATGTTGACCTGCTGGTCGAACAGCTTGTCGCCGACGCGGTTCAGGCCACCCTTCTTCGACAGGAAGCTGCGGCCCTCGTCGGTGTTGCGCGCATTGAAACCGTTCATCATGAAGTTCATCAGGTCGCTGGTGGCGGCCGGTTCCAGGATGACGGTATAGCGGCCCGGCTCCAGCGCCTTGGCATCGACCGAACGCAGCGCCTTTTCGATGGCGACATCGGCCGCTTCACGCGGGTCGAAGCGCGCCAGGTCGCGCGCCGAGCGGCGCACCCAGCCCGAACCGCGGCCGTCTTCGGTGCGGATGGTGCAGGTGAAGTCGAGCGAGGTCGAAGCCTGGTGGCCGAACACGCCGTTCGAATTGGCCACCGTCTGGAAGGAGGTGGTGTCGGTCAGGAAGCCGGCGCTGACCAGGCCCTTCTTGCGGCAGGCCTCGATCGCGTAGGCGGCGGCCTGGGCGCGGATCTCGGGGTCGATGTCGGCGGTCTTTTGGACGAAGGTGTTCGAGGCCTTGTACTGCTGCTTCGAAACGGTCGGCATGAACTCCGGATTTTCCGGGGCCAGGCGCGCCAGGTCTTCGGCGCGGCGCACGGCCTTTTCCAGCGATTTGTCGTCGAACTCGTTGATGGTGGCCGTGCCCTGGCGCTTGCCGAAGGCGACGCGCACGGTGAGCGTGGTGTCGTCGGTCAGGCCGGCGGTCGAGACGGCATTGCGCGCGAAGCGGATGTTGCCGTTGCGTTCACCACCGATGCTGACGATGCATTCGTCGGCCTTCGAGAGCGACAGCACGCGGTCGCAGATGCGTTTGGTTTGTTCCTGGGTCAGGATGGTCATGGTCTTCCTTAGCCGATCTTGCGGGCGGTGTTGATCACGTTGATGCCGTTGAAACGCGCGGTCGAGGAACCGTGCGAGACGATGCTGATCTGCGGCGGCTGGCCCTTGCCGTCGAAGAAGGAGCCGCCCATGCGCCAGTCGCGCTCGTCGCAGATGCCGGCGCAGGCCGTCCAGAATTCCTGGGTGTTGGCCTGGTAGGCGACGTCTTCCAGCATTTGCCCGATCTTGCCGTCCTTGATTTCGTAGAACAGCTGGCCGCCGAACTGGAAGTTGTAGCGCTGCTGGTCGATCGAGAACGAACCGTCGCCGACGATGTAGATGCCCTTCTTGATGCCCTTGACCATGTCGTCCGGGCTCATCTTCTTTTTACCGGCCGCCAGCGACACGTTCGGCATGCGCTGGAACTGGACGTTGCTCCACGAGTCCGCATACGAGCAGCCGTGCGATTCCTTCTCGCCGATGATGTGGGCCTGGTCGCGCGTGGCCTGGTAGTTGACCAGGATGCCGTCCTTGATGATGTCCCACTGCTTGCAGCGCACGCCTTCGTCGTCGTAGGCGACGGCGCCCAGCGAACCAGGGGTGGTCTTGTCGGCGTACAGGTTGACGATCTCGGAGCCGTACTTGAATTTCTTGGTTTCCCACTTGTCGAGGGTGGCGAAGCTGGTGCCGGCGTAGTTGGCTTCGTAGCCGAGCACGCGGTCGAGTTCCGTCGGGTGGCCGACCGATTCATGGATGGTCAGGAACAGGTGTTCCGGCGAGAGCATCAGGTCGTACTTGCCCGGGGTGACCGATTTCGCGGTGAGCTTACGCTTGGCGTCGCGGCCGGCGGCGCGCGCGTCCTCGATCATGTCGTACGAATTCGTGTAGAGCGTGGCGACGCCGCCGGCGGCCTTGACCTTGTGCTCCGGACGCGCGTCCAGGTATTCGTAGCCCATGCCGACCGGCGCACCCAGGCCTTGCCTCGAACGGAACTTGCCGCTGGCCTTGTCGACCGCGGTGGCGCTGAACGGCGCCCACAGGCGGTGCAGATCCTGGTCGATGTAGGAGCCGTCGGTCGACGCGAAATACTTCTGCTGGTTCACTTGGAACAGCATCGACTGCATGAAGTTGGCGCCGCTGTCCATGCCGGCCTTGTTCGCCGCGATCAGCAGCTCGGCCTTTTCCTTGATCGGCACCGCGCGCCAGTCTTTCTTGTACGGCGTCGCCCAGCTCACCTCGCCCACGCCCTTGACCGGTGCAAGACGCACCGGCTCGGTCTGCAGCTTGGCGTTGGCCTTGGCGATGGCCACTGCCTGGCGCGCCGCGCCGGCGATGCCGTCCGGGGTCATGTCCGAGGTGGCGGCAAAGCCATAGGCGCCGTTGCAGATCACGCGCACGCCGACGCCGGCCGATTCGGTATTGACGACGTTCTCGACGTTCAGGTCACGGGTGGTAACGAACTGGTTCAGATAGCGCCCGATGCGCACGTCGCAGTAGGAAGCGCCGGCCTTGGTGGCGGCGTTCAGCGCGGTGTCGGCCAGGGCCTTCTTGGCGGCGACGGCCATGGGGCTGAGCAGTTCTTCGGCCGCGATCGCACGGCCGGCGACGGGAATGAGCATCGAGCCAAAGGCCAGCGTGCTGATGTTGAGGAAAGTACGACGTTCCATGCTGTCTCCTGAATTCCGCTTCTTCGGGGGCGGCGCAGCCGCATATGTATGTGGTGAACTCGTGGTGCCATCGCGCATTACCTGAATGGCAAACCGTTAAACATTAGCAGCAACCAATGATTTTGAATAGGCAATCTTTATACCAGTCGCAAAGTGGCTGCGAACTGGCTGTGGTATGCGGTTTTTGGGCGTACGTACGTTGTCCACCAGGTGTCCGCCTGTCCGCCCGGACACCCGCCGGACAGTGCATATGCACCGGTTTCGCTTGACTGGCCGGGTTGCTTGTTCGATCATCGGCGCGGCAACGGCCACCGCGGCCACCGGCCCATAACCCCTACGGAGACACCGACCCATGAAACGACTGATCCTGGCCGCCCTGCTGGCCGCGAGCGCCGCCGGCGCCGTGCAGGCCGACGACGCCCTGAAAGCCGTCATCGCCGGCGAACACCGCGCCACCAACGCCGCCCGCGACGGCGCCCGCCATCCTTACGAAACCCTGACCTTCTTCGGCATCAAGCCGACCATGACGGTGGTCGAACTGGTGCCGGGCGGCGGCTGGTACACCGAGATCCTGGCGCCCTACCTGCGCGACAAGGGCAAGTACATCGCCGCCGGCCAGGCGCCCGAGAAAAAGGGCGCGCAAGCCTTGCGCGCCAAGCTCGACGCCAATCCGGCCCTGTACGGCAAGGCCGTCACCGCCGTGTTCGAGCCGCCGAGCCGTTACGAGATCGCCCCGGCGGGCAGCGCAGACATGGTGCTCACCTTCCGCAACCTGCACAACTGGGTCGGCAATGGCGAGGCAGCACTGCAGACGACGTTTAAAGAGATCCACAAGGTCTTGAAGCCGGGCGGCGTGCTGGGCGTGGTCGAGCACCGCCTGCCGGCTGCGATGCAGCAGGACGAAAAGGCCTCGAGCGGCTATATGCACGAGGCTTATGTCATCAAGATGGCCGAGAGCGCGGGCTTCAAGCTGGCCGGCAAATCGGAAGTGAACGCCAATCCGAAGGACACGGCAAATCATGAGAAGGGCGTGTGGACGCTGCCGCCGGTGCTGGCCAACAAGGACAAGGATCGCGAGAAGTACATGGCGATCGGCGAGAGCGACCGGATGACCTTGAAGTTCGTGAAGCAATGATGGCCGGTTGACTCCGCAAACCGCGTGGGCTCGGGGCGCCCACCCTACACGGCTTGACGGCGACGTAGAGCCGTGTAGGGTGGGTCCCCGTGCCCACGTGTTCGACGCACGCCGGCACAGAGGTAAAAAAAACGGGGCCGCGGCCCCGTTCTGTTTTACAGCTTCGCCTTCGCCGGTTTCACCGGCGTGAACAGCAAATCGTGGAAGTCGTAGCTGAAGTCGGTCTCGGTCGACACCGCCTTCATCTTCACATGCTCGATAGCGCCTTCGTGATCCAGCGCGAAGGTGACGTAGGCGTCGGCGTTGAAGTTACGCTCCTTCCAGCGCACGATGAAGGTGTCGTGCTGGAAGTGCTCCATCTCGCCGGTGAGATCCGGCGTGCGCGTAAACGACAGGATCATCTTCTTGCCCTCGCGCTTGATGGTCATGGCGCCATACCACGGATCGGTGTACTGGCCTTCGTAGGACGCCAGCGCCAGCGAGGGCTTCGAGGCAGCGACGCGCGTGGTCGAGGTCTTCTTCAGGCGCGCCAGTTCCTCGCTGTGCCTGCGGTCTTCGTCGTCGGCGATCAGCTTGATCCAGTCGGTCGGCGCACTGCCCGTCATGTACTGGTCGAGCAGGCGGTATTGCAGGGCATTCAGGGAGCCGCCGCTTTCCGCATTGGTGAGGATGGCCACGCCCAGCTTCGATTCCGGCACCAGCAGCACGCGCGAATAGAAGCCCTGCAGCGCGCCGCCGTGCATGGCGACCAGCTGGCCCTTGTAGTCGCGCAGCTGGAAGCCCAGGCCGTAGGCGTAGAAGTTCGGACGCGCCGCCGCCAGCGGGCCTTTCGGCTGGCTGATCTTCATCGGCGTCTGCGCCGTCCACATCTCGCGCGACTGCGCCTCGCTCCACAGGCGCAGCTCCTTGCCGTCCGCGCCCTTGGCACCCTGGATACGGCCGCCGTCGAGCAGCACCTTCATCCACTTGGCGATGTCCTCGGCATTGGTATTGATGCCGACCGCACCGACCGCGTTATCGACCGGCATGGACTTCACGGCGGCGATCTTGTCGTTGATCTTGCTGTGCGCGTTGGAGGCGTTCGGGTTGCCGGCGTTTTCGGCCAGGCTGGTGGTGGTCGTATTCATGCCGACGGGCTTCAGGATGCGCTCGCGCACCGTGTCGCCCCAGGTTTTACCGGACTTCCGGGCGATGATCTTGCCGGCCACGATATACAGCAGGTTGTCGTAGGCATAGCTGTTGCGGAAGCTGGTCGCCGGTTTTACATAGCGCAGGCGCTCGATGATCTCGTCGGTGCTGAAGTTCGTCGTCGGCCACCACAGCAAATCGCCCGCCCCGAGGCCCAGGCCGCTGCGGTGGGTCAGCAGGTCGCGCACCGTCATTTCGCGCGTCACGTAGGCGTCGTACATCTGGAAGTCCGGCAGGTGTTTGACCACCGGGTCGTCCCATTTCAGCTTGCCCTCGTCGACCAGCATCGCCAGCGCGGCGGCCGTAAACGCTTTCGAGTTGGAGGCGATCTCGAACAGGGTCTGGCCGTCGACCTTGGCCGGCTCGCCGAGCTTGCGGACGCCGAAGCCGCGCGCGGCGATGACTTGTCCATCCTTGACGACGGCGATCGCAATGCCGGGCACGTCGAAGGCTTTCATCACGCGGGTGACGTCCTGTTCGAGGTCGTAGGCCGGGGCGACGGCCGACGCCGCCGGCGCTGCGGTCGTCTGCGCGATGGCGTGGGCGCCGAGGGCGGAAAACGCGATCAGGATCGCGGCTGCAATGCGGTTCATGGGTTGCACTCTTCTAGTCCTTGTTAAACGGGCCGTCTCCCGGCCCTTGGCTCATCTGCTTACTTTTCTGCTTATTTCGTCAGCGCGCGGTCGACGCTACCCTGCGTTTCCGGGTGATAGCGCTCGCGCGCGGTTTTGTAGACGTTTTCGGCCCAGGCACGATCCTCCGCATTCGCGCGCAGCGCCGCATACAGCGGCACCACGAACTTCTGGCGGCCGACGCTCATCAGGAAAGCCTGCAGCTGCGGGCGCACGGCGCGGTAGCCGGCGTGCACGGCCGCGCGGTAGAAGCGGAAGGCGACTTCGTTGTTGCCGGTCTTGGCCAGGCCGAAGGCGGCGTCGAGCTCTTTTAATCGGGCGGCGTCGGCCTTGTTGTCGATGTCGTTCAAAAACTTCATCCACTCGAGCGCGCTCCAGCCTTTGGTGTCGAGCTGCGCGGTCGGCAGCGTGCCCTTCAGCCAGGCGGCGGTCGTCGCATCGAGCGCCACCAGGCGCTGCGAGCTTGCGTACTTGGCGCCGGCCGGAATGCCGGGGCCGTACAGCCACTCGTCGAGTTCGGCCTCGCTCATCACCTGCGGGTGCTTCGCCAGCAGATTGGTGCGCAGGTAGGCGACGAACTGTTCGGTCGTCACGCTCTGGAAGGCATGGCCGTCGAACCAGCCGCGCAGGAAGGGATCGAACACGGCGCGGCCGGCGCGCTGCTCCAGGGTGCGCAGCAGCCAGGCGCCCTTCGGGTAGGCCAGGTCTTCGCTGGTGTAGGTGGCGGACGAGGTATCCGGGTCGCGCGTGAGCAGCGCCTGCTTCTCTTTCGAGATCTCCGCCAGCGAGGCGATCGCCTCTTCCTGCTCGAGCTGCAGGTTCATGGTGGCGACTTCTTCGCCATACAGCTTTTCGAGGATGCGCGTCGTCACGTAGGTCGTAAAACCTTCGTTCAGCCACCAGTGCTTCCACGAGGCGTTGGTAACCAGGTTGCCCGACCAGCTGTGCGCCAGTTCGTGGGCGATCAGGTCGACCAGGCTGCGGTCGCCCGCGATCATGGTCGGCGTCAGGAAGGTCAGGCGCGGATTTTCCATGCCGCCGATCGGGAACGAAGGCGGCAGCACCAGCATGTCGTAGCGTCCCCAGCGATACGGGCCGTAGAGCGATTCGGCGGCGGCGACCATCTTCTCGGTGTCGGCCAGTTCGTAGGCGGCGGCCTCGATCCGTTTCGGTTCGGCGTAGACGCCGGTGCGTCCGCCCAGCGTACGTGCCTCCAGTTCGCCGATGCCGATCGCCAGCAGGTACGAAGGAATCGGCTGCGGCATGCTGAACTTCCAGCCTCCCTTCCCCGTCGCCTTGGGGTCGTTATCGGCGCTCATCACGACGCGCAGGCCTTCCGGCGCGTCGATGCGGGCCGTGTAGGTGAAGCGCACCGCGGGCGTGTCCTGCACCGGCGCCCAGGAACGGGCGTTGATCGACTGCGACTGGCTGAACATGAAGGGACGCTTGCCCGACAGGGTCTGCGCGGGCGTCAGCCATTGCAGGGCACTGGCGGTGGGCGCGGTGCGGTAGTGGATGCGCACCTTCGGCGCCTGCGCCGCCAGGTCGATGCGCAGGGCCTGGCCCTTCTCCTTGTCGAACGGGGCCAGCGTGTAGTGCACCGGCGTCCAGCGGCCGCGCGCGTCCTGGGCTTCGATCTTCGAGATGGCCAGTTCGCGCGTGTCGAGCACGAGGCGGCGCGCGTCCTTGTCGAGCCAGTCGAGCGTCAGTTCGGCGTGGCCGGCCAGCGTCTTCTTCTTGAAATCGGCTTTCAGGTCGAGGTGCAGGGCGCGCGTTTTGACCTGTTCCACATTGGCATAGCTGAGCGGGTCGAAGGCAAAGGCGGTGGCGCCGTGCAGGCCGAGAATGGCGCAGGCGGTGGCGCGCAGGAGGGAGCTGGTCATGTGCTTGATGGTGAATGGCAGAGCGGAGGCGCGAGAAGAATAGCATGCGCGCCGCGGCCGCGAAAGCGCGCCCTTACGCCTGTATTGACACTGAGTGACACTGAGTGACGCTGAGTGACGCTGCGCCGAGGCCGGCTCTGCTATGATGCGCGCTCTGCCTTGATCACGTATTTATCCGCTGCTCCCATGGATGCCTTTCTTGTCGCAACCGGCATCGTCGCCCTCGCTGAAATCGGCGACAAGACGCAGCTCCTCGCCTTCCTGCTGGCCGCCCGTTTTCGCCGCCCGCTGCCGATCATCCTCGGCATCTTCATCGCCACCCTGCTCAACCACGCCTTTGCCGCCGCCGTCGGCGCCCTGGTGAGCGAACTGCTCGGCCCTTCCGTAATGCGCTGGGTGCTGGGCCTCTCCTTCCTCGGCATGGCGATCTGGGCGATGATCCCCGACCAGATCGACGAGACCGAAGCCTCGTTCGCCAAGTTCGGCGTCTTCATGACGACGCTGCTCGCCTTCTTTGTCGCCGAGATGGGCGACAAGACCCAGGTCGCCACCGTGGCCCTGGCCGCGCGCTATACCGAGATCGCCGCCGTGGTGGCAGGCACCACGCTGGGCATGATGATCGCGAATGTGCCGGCCGTGCTGTTCGGCGAGCGCATCGCGAACAAGGTGCCGCTGGCGCTGGTGCACGGGATCGCGGCGGTGATCTTCATGGGGCTGGGGATGGCGACGCTGATGGGGGCCGGGCAAGGGTTCGGGTTTTGATAGCACCCGCGGCGGTTGCGTAACGTAGGGTGGGCACCCCGTGCCCACGCGTTACGGGCGTGTCCGACATTGTTGACGGGAGCGTGTCGCTCCGCAGCGCATGCAAGTGACCGATCGCGGCACGGGCATGTCTTGCGAGCGATATGTCATCGCCGGCGAATCAATCATACGTGCGTAACGCGTGGGCACGGGGTGCCCGGTGAACCCGTCATTGTGGCCATTGGCCACAATGACCCCGTACGGTGCGCATCCGTGCGTAGCGAGACCCGGTACGTTACACCGACGCCAGCATGAAAATCCTCAACGCCAGCGCGTCATCCACTGATCGTAGAAGCCCAGATCGCGCGGGACGGCGCCGGGAATCGCGCAGATCGCGCCGGCGAATTCGTTGGCGCGTGCGAGCGTCGATTCGAGCGGCCAGCCGCGGGCGCGGCCGAGCAGGAAGATCGCGGAGAAGGCATCCCCCGCCCCGACCGTGTCGATGACAAAGGCCGGCGGGGGCGTGTCGCGGGTGTCGATCGTGACGCCGCCGGCGCCGAAATACACCGAGCCGCGATGCCCGAGCGTGACGATCAGCGCCTGCAGCCCGAACATCTGCAGCAGCGCGGCGCAGGCCGAACGGGTTTCGTCGGCCGCCATCGGCGGGTCGTTCGGGCCGAGCTGGAAGTACCAGCCGAACAGCGCCTGCAGCTCGTCTTCGTTGACCTTGGCGATGTCGGCCGCGTGCAGCGAGTCGGACACGGTGCGTTCGTCGACCTGGCCATCGCGCATGTTCACGTCGAGGAAGCGCAGGCCGGACGTCGCTGAGAGCAGCGCCTTCAGGGTGCCGCGCGAACGCTCGGCGCGCTGGGCCAGCGTGCCGAAATACAAGGCGCCGGCGTCGACCGCCTTGGCGGCGGCCAGCGCGTCCTCGCGTGCGATGTAGTCGTAGGCCTGGTTCGGCACGATGACGAAGCGGTGGCCGTGGGCGCCGCGCTCGACGATGACGCGGCCGGTTTCCTCGATGCTGTCGCGCTGCAGGCCGGCCTGCGACATGGCGAAGCGCTCGAACTCGGCCGCGATGGTCTCGCCGTTATGATCCTTGCCGACGCGCGTGATCATCAGTTGCGGCGCCATGAAGGCGGCCAGGTGGCGCGCGACGTTGAAGGGCGCGCCGCCGACGACTTGCTCGGTGGCGAAGTCGTCGACCAGGGCTTCGCCGAAGACGATGGTGGTGGCGGTAAGGTTCACGCCGCTCATGCTTCGAACGGCGCCGTGTCGCGGAACGAGGGCCGCTCGCTGAGCTTGTCGAACAACTTGGCCAGGTTCGGATAGTCGTCACGCCAGGCGATGCCGGGGAAACGGAAGGACAACCAGCCGAGCGCGCAGCCGACGGCGACGTCGGCCAGCGTATAGGCCTTGCCCATGCAGAACGGCTGCTCGCCGAGTTTGTCGGACATGACGGCCAAACCCGCATGCACCTTGCCCATCTGGCGCTCGATCCACTGCGGGCTTTGCTGCTCTGGCGGGCGCAGCGTCTTTTCCAGGCGCACCAGCACGGCCGCGTCGAGCACGCCGTCGGCCAGCGCTTCCCACACTTTGACATCCGCACGGTCGCGGCCGTTGCCGTTGGCGGGCAGCAGCTTGCAGACGGGCGTGAGGGTATCCAGGTATTCGGCAATCACGCGCGAATCGTAGAGGGCATTGCCGTCTTCCATCACCAGGCAGGGCACCTTGCCCAGCGGGTTGGACTGGTGCACCTGGGTCTCGGCGCTCCACACGTTGTCGAGCTCGAATGCGTAGTCGAGCTTCTTTTCCGCCATCACGACGCGGACTTTGCGCACATAGGGGCTGGTGTTCGAACCGATGAGTTTCATAGATGCTCGAGATGTCATGTTTAATAGGAGTATAACATCGGGCCGCTTGCCGAAAACGGCCGCGCAGGCCCGTTTCGCTGTGCCCGCAACAAGGCCCCGGGGGCGCTACGGTGGTAAAATCCGCGTTTTTGCACGGACTGCCCGCCATGACCGCTACCGCCCCACTTTCCTCCCTGTCGGCACTGTCGCCGCTGGACGGCCGCTATGCCGCCAAGACCGACAAGCTGCGTCCGATCCTGTCCGAAGCCGGCTTCATGCACCATCGGGTAAAGGTCGAGATCGCCTGGCTGCAGGCCCTGGCACAGGCGGGCTTCGACGAGATCAAGCCGTTCTCGAACGAAGCGAGTGCTCACCTCGACGCGCTGGCGGCAAATTTCAGCGAGCAGGACGCCGCCCGCATCAAGGAAATCGAAGCGGTCACGAATCACGACGTCAAGGCGGTCGAGTACTGGCTCAAGGAACAAGTCAAGGACGTGCCGGAACTGGTGGCAGCCAGCGAGTTCATCCACTTCGGCTGCACTTCGGAAGACATCAACAACACCAGCCACGGCATGATGCTCAAGGCCGCGCGCGACGGCGTCATGCTGCCGGCGCTGCAGGCCATCATCGCCAAGCTGACCGAGATCGCCCACACCAACGCGGCGCTGCCGATGCTCTCGCGCACCCACGGCCAGACCGCCAGCCCGACGACCCTGGGCAAGGAATTCGCCAATGTCGTCGCCCGCCTGCAGCGCGCCGTGAAGCGCATCGCCGACGTCGAGATCCTCGGCAAGATGAACGGCGCGGTCGGCAACTATAACGCCCACCTGTCGGCCTATCCGGGCTTCGACTGGCCGGCCTTCTCGAAGGACGTGATCGAATCGCGCCTCGGCCTGACCTTCAATCCGTACACGATTCAAATTGAGCCGCACGACTACATGGCCGAGATGTTCGACGCCATCGCGCGCGCCAACACCATCCTGCTCGACCTGAACCGCGACATCTGGACGTATGTTTCGCTGGGCTATTTCAAGCAGAAGCTGAAGGCCGGCGAGATCGGTTCGTCGACCATGCCCCATAAAGTCAACCCGATCGACTTCGAGAATTCGGAAGGCAACCTGGGTCTGGCCAACGCCGTGCTGCGCCACATGGCAGAAAAGCTGCCGGTCTCGCGCATGCAGCGCGACCTGACCGATTCGACGGTGCTGCGCAATATCGGCGTCGGCTTCGGCTACGCCCTGCTCGCCTACGACAGCTGCCTGCGCGGCCTGAACAAGCTGGAAGTGAACGCGGCGCGCCTGGAACAGGATCTGGACGCGAACTGGGAAGTGCTGGCCGAGCCGGTGCAAACCGTGATGCGCCGCTACGGCATCGAGAATCCGTATGAGCAGCTCAAGGAACTCACGCGCGGCAAGGGCATCACCAAGGAAGCGCTGCGCGAGTTCATCGGCACGCTGGCGGTGCCGCAGGAAGCTAAGGAGCTGATGTTGGCGATGACGCCGGCGAATTACACGGGCTTGGCGGCGGAGTTGGCGAAGAAGATTTAAGTGGTTCGTGCTTCATGAAAAAGCCCGCGTCAGAATATGGCGCGGGCTTTTTATTGACGCGGCGGTTATGTAACGTAGGGTGGGCATGCCCACGCGTTACGCACGGCTCCCGGTCGAAACGCAGGACGTAGTCCGCACGCTTTGCCACGCGTGGGCATGCCCACCCTACGTTACGCGACCGTTCCAGATCAATGCTGCCAGACGAGTTTCACGCCTACCTCGCGCCCCAGCTCCGCCCGCGTCGCCATCGGCCCATACTCCCCATGGCTGCCGTTCAAATTCCGCCCGACCAGCGACAACTCCAGATGACGGTTCAAACGCCAGCCGAAGCGCGCGTCCAGCGCCCAGTAGGACGGCACGGCCGGGTTTTCGAGCGCGCCCACCTTGCGCAGCCCGACCTCGAGATCGCGCTGGTCGTCGAAGCTGTAGTGCGAGCGCAGCTGCAGCGTGTGGTCGGGATCCTTGCCCGCATTGCCCGGCCCGGCGGCGTCGTTGCTGGCGGGTTTCAGGCGCAGGCGCTCGCGCAGGGCCGTGTAGCCAGCCGACATGCGCCAGGCCTCGCTCAGCTGGTAGCTGCCCCACATCTCGATGCCGGTCGCGTCCCCCTCCATCAGGCTGCCGAAGGTAAGGAAGGTGCGGGTCGGGTCGATCTCCTGGGTGCGCAGGTGGTCGTACTCGTTATGGAAGATCGTGGCCGAATACGACAGCCCGGCGAGCGGCTGGCCGCGGTAGCCGAGTTCGAACACCTTGGCCACTTCCGCCCGCACTTGCTGGCCGCCGCGCAGCAGATAGGGTGGGCGGCCGGGAATGAAAGCATCGACGTCGAGCCGGGTCGGCGCGCGCACGGTGCGCGAGAGCGCCGTCCACAGCGCATGGCGCGGGGTCAGGCGCCAGGACAGGCGCGCGGTCGGCAGCAGTTCGTTGCCGGTGTAATCGTTGCGTTCGATGCGGGCGCCGAGCGTCAGGCTGAGGTCGGGACGCAGCGCGATCTCGTCCTGGGCGAACAGGCTGGCCCAGGTCTGTTGATCCTTCGGCGGCAGGAAGGCGATGATCTCGCTGTTCGTCACCTGATCCCAGCTATGGCGGTAGTTGGCGCCCCAGACCAGGCTATGCGCGCCCCAGGCCGGCAGCGAATGCTGGAACTGCAGGTCGGCGATATTCAGCGATTCGGTGAAGGTCGGCGGCACCTGGCGCCGCGTATGGTCGAGATAGGCCTGTACGCTGAGGCGGCCGCCGTCGGCCAGCACGCGTTCCCAACGCCCCGTCAGGTTGGCGCCGTGGGTGTCGATGTCGCCCAGGCGCAGGGCGGTGCCGGTGACGGAGATCGCGCCCGGCTCGGGTTGTTCGAGCTCGCCGCGGTAGGCATTGCCGTTCAGGCTGAAGACGTCGTCGCCGCGCTCCCAGTCGGCGCGGAAACCGACTTGCGCCTGGTTCCAGGCATCGTTGACGCGCCCGCCCGCGGCCGTCTCGCCGTGCGCGAGCGTAAATGCCTTGCCATAGACGCGCCAGCTGGCCTCGCCTGCGCGGCCGCCCTGGCGGAAGGCCAGGCCGCCGCCATCGGTGGCGTTGCTCACGACGGCCAGGCTGCCCTGGGTGGCGTGCGCCGAGCGCGTGGTGATGTTGATTACCCCGTTGACCGCGTTCACACCCCACATCGTGCCGCCGGGCCCGCTGATGACCTCGATGCGTTCGACGTCTTCCAGCACCACGTCCTGCTGATCCCAGAACACACCCGAGAACAGCGGCGCATACACGGAGCGGCCGTCGATCATCACCAGCAGCTTGTTCGGCGCGCTGTTGCCCGATCCATTCAGGCCGCGCGCGCTGATAGAGTACCCACTGCCGCTGAGCTGGCCGATGTGCAGGTTCGGCGCCAGGCGCAGCGCGTCCGGCAGGCTGCGCGCGCCGGCGCGGCGGATGTCCTCACCCGTGATGACGAACACCGAGGCCGGCGCGTCGAGCAGGCGCTCGGGCCGTTTCGACACCGAGGTCACCTGGATGTTTGCCAGCTCCTCGATCGACAGGTCGGCGAAGTCGGCCCCTTGCGGATCGGCTGCATGGGCATGCTGCGCGAACGCGGCGGCAAGCAGCAGAACCAGCGCACGCAGGTTTGGGCGGCTTGGGGAACAATTGTGCATACGACTCCTCGACACGGGCTGGCCCGTTTTTATTGTGCGCTCTTTTTGGCCGGATTCACTGGGGGCAGTGTGCCGTTTCATTGTGAATCTGCGCCTGTTTCGATTTTACATTCACCCACGCCCCTGCTGTGCACGTTTAATAAACCATGCTAGTGTACGAAGAGAAACATGCAGCTGACGAGCGGTGCCCATTCTTTTTTGTTATAGTTTAGTTCTAATCAGTACTAACACGCGACGGCAACCATGCAGCGTTATTCCCTTCCCGCGATCGTCCTGCACTGGCTGCTGGCGCTCCTGATCATCGGCACCTTCACGCTGGGCCTGGTGATGACCGACATCCCGGGACTGACGCCGACCAAGCTGCGCTATTTCTCATGGCATAAATGGGCCGGCGTGACCGTGCTTGCGCTGGCCACCTTGCGCCTGCTGTGGCGCCTGCGCCGCCGCCCACCTGCCTATCCCGGCAGCATGCCCGCCTGGGAGGGCCGCGCCGCCCATGCGCTGCACGCCCTGCTGTATGTGGCGATGTTCGCGGTACCGCTGTCCGGCTATTTCTATAGCCTGGCCGCCGGCGTGCCGGTCGTGTATTTCGGCCTGTTCCCCTTGCCGACGCTGATCGAGGCCGATCCGGTACTGAAACCCGTGCTCGGCGCCCTGCACTACTGGCTGAATATGGGCCTGGCCGCCCTGGTGGCGCTGCACGTGCTGGCCGCCTTCAAGCACCTGCTGATCGACCGCGACGGCATCATGGGACGCATGCTGCCCTTTTCGACTAAATAAGGAATCAATTCAATGAAACCCGTGCGCGCACTCGCCCTCGCCTCGCTGTTTGCCAGCGCCTTCGCCGGCGCCGCCGTGCTGAAAACCGATCCGGCCAAGAGCAGCGTGGCCGCTGTCTTCAAGCAGATGAACGTGCCGGTTGAAGCGAAGTTCAAATCGTTTACGGCCCAGATCGACTACGACGCCGCCCGTCCCGAAGCCTCGAAAGCGACGGTCGAGATCCAGACCGCCAGCATGGATCTGGGCGACGCCGAGTACAACCGCGAGGTGGCGAAAAAGGAATGGTTCAATACGGCCCAGTTCCCGAAAGCGAGTTTCGTCTCGACCGCGATCAAGCCGGCCGGGCCGGGCAAGCTGAACGTGGCCGGCAAGCTCACGCTCAAGGGCAAGACCGCGGACGTGCAGTTTCCGTTGACGGTGAAGAGCGAAGCGAACAAGCAAGTATTCGAAGGACAGTTGCCGATCAAACGGCTGGCTTTTAATATCGGCGAAGGCGAGTGGAAAGACACGAGCATGGTCGCCGATGAAGTTGTCATCAAGTTCCGCGTCACTGCGGGCCAATAATTTTATTTACCAAGGGAATCCCATGAAACTCAAGCTCCTGATCGCCGCCACCCTCGCCACCAGCGCCGGCTTCGCCTTCGCCGCCGCCGACACCTATAAAATCGAACCGAACCACACCTACCCGAGTTTCGAAGCCGACCACATGGGCATCTCGGTCTGGCGCGGCAAGTTCACCAAGACCGACGGCACCATCACGCTCGACCGCGCCGCCAAGACCGGCAGCTTCGACATTACCGTCGACATGAGCAGCGTCGATTTCGGCCACGCCAAGATGAACGAGCATGCGAAGAAGCCGGACATTTTCGATGTCGCCCAGTTCCCGACTGCGACTTTCAAAGGCAACAAGCTGCGCTTCGAAGGCGAGAACCTGGTGGCCGTCGAGGGCAACTTCACCCTGCACGGCGTGACGAAACCGCTGACCCTGAACATCGCCAAGTTCAAGTGCATCCAGCACCCGATGCTGAAACGCGAAGTCTGCGGCGCCGATGCCCACGGCTTCTTCCTGCGCAGCGACTACGGCATCAACTTCGGCCTGCCGAACTTCTCGCCGGAAGTGAAACTGGCGATTCAAGTGGAAGCCGTCAAGCAGTAAAAGTCGGCCCTATAAAAAAAGCCCCGCTACCTTCCGGCAGCGGGGCTTTTTACTTGGTAGAACCTAGACCGTTGAATTAACGGCCGTCACGATCCAGGTCGCCCGGGATGGCGCGCTCGACCTTATGCCAAGCGGCACGGCTGGCCGACTTGGCCTGCTCCCACGACAGGCGCGAATTGCCCTTGGTCGTGTTCCACTCGTCGGCCAGGTAGGACTCGTTCTGCTCGTAGCTGCCTGGGTAACGGCTCTTGCCGTTATAGCCCAACGCGTATGCAGGCTGGTAGTCGTCGTAGGTGTAGCCCGGGGTGTAGTGCGACTCGGTCTGGTAGTTGTTGCGCCAGTGTTCGTCTTCCTGCGCTGGGTTGACCAGGCCGCCGACGCCCTTGCCGGCCATGCCGCCGATCGCCGCACCCACACCCGCACCGACAACCGCGCCGAGCGGGCCGCCGACGGCGCCGATCGAGGCGCCCGCTGCCGCGCCGCCGCCGGCGCCCACGCCCTTGGCCAGGTTATGGTCGCTGCGGTCGTCTTCCGGCTTCGAGTTGATGACTTCGCCTGCGCCCTTGCCGGCCGCACCGCCCGCCAGGCCGCCGATCACGGCGCCCGCTGCCATGCCGACCGGGCCGGCTGCAGCACCGATCGATGCGCCGGCGACTGCACCGCCGGCACCACCGACGCCTTGCGCCAGGTTATGGTCGCCCAGTTCGTCGTTGCCCTTCGGGTTCACGACTTCGCCCGCGCCACGGCCGGCTGCGCCGCCCGCCAGGCCGCCGACGACGGCACCGGCCGCCATGCCGATCGGGCCGCCGACGGCGCCGATCGCGGCACCGGTAGCCGCACCGGCGCTGGCGCCGACGCCCTTGGCCAGGTGGTGTTCGTTCAGGTCGTCACCGGTTTTCGGATTGACGACTTCGCCCACGCCCTTGCCGGCCATGCCGCCGGTGACGCCACCGATGGCGGCGCCGGCGATGGTGCCGACTGGGCCTGCAGCCGAACCGATGGCGGCGCCAGCCAGCGCACCGCCGACAGCACCGACGCCGGTACCGATGACGTGCGAACCGCCGTGTTCGGTCCACGAACGTTCGATGTGGGCAGCGTCTTCGTCGTTGCGGGCGTTCACGCCCATTAGGATGCCACCGCCCTTGATGCCTTCTTCATAGTGTTTAGCGCGTTCTTCAGGGATACCTGCACCGATCAGCGCGCCGATCAGGCCGCCGGTGATGCCGCCCGCGCCGGCGCCGGCCAGGGCCGCGGCCAGTGGGCCGGCGACCACCAGGCCGAAGCCTGGCAGCACGAGGGTGGTGCCGACGGCGGCGATGCCAGCCAGGACGGCGCCGATGGTGCCGCCGATGCCTGCGCCGATGCCGGCGCCTTCAGCGGCCTTGCTGCCCAGTTCGGTATCGGTATCGCCGAAGTGGGTCTTGCGGGTCGAGTCCGACATCATCAGGTTGACGTCGTCCTTGCTGTAGCCACGGTCCGAGACCGAGCTGTAAGCGCGTTCTGCGCTGGCGCGGTCCGGGAACAGGCCGGTGACCATGCGCGAATTTTGCTTATTCGTATCGTAGCTCATGATGTATCCCTTTCAAAGGTTCGTAGTGCGGTCAGGTCTTGCAACATTGGGTTGCCAGTAGCCGAACAATATGCCCCGCCGTCAGGCCCTTCTGTTCGCTGACGCACTCACTTCGGGACATTCCAGACGGCAATCAAAATCGCGAAAAAACGGGGTGCGGAACACGATTTGCAGATTCGTCGTCTAACGTTCGTTGCCGCACCGACCCGCGATGTTGGCGATCTGTAGACTTTTTCACATGGCCACCGGAATCAATTGGCCTCGGGTAGGTTTTTTTTACTATGAGGAGGAACTAAAATGCTATTCATTATCTGGATCGTCGTCGGTGGTATCCTGGGCTGGCTCGCAAGCATGGTCATGAAGACCGATGCGGAGCAAGGCATGATTCTGAACGTCGTGGTCGGTATCATCGGCGCCTTCCTGGGCGGCTGGTTGCTCTCCCCACTGTTCGGTACGGGCACAATCAATTCGGATGACTTCAGCGTTTCGTCGCTGCTGGTCTCGTTCCTGGGTGCTGTCATCCTGCTGGCTATCGTCAACCTGCTGCGTCGCGGCCGCGTGCGTTAATCAGTGGACTGCTCCACCTAACCAACGCTTCCACGCGTTGGTTTTTTTTTGCCAAAAAATCTTATGAGCGCCAGTAAAGTCACCGTTTCGATTGTCACCAGCCTGCTGACATTGTTTGCCGGCTTTCTGGCGCTCAATTTCATGCCGAGCGAAAAGCAGATCGAGACCCAGCTCGTGCGCCAGTACGACGTGCACGACGCCCAGTTCCGGCGCTCGATGGGCGTGCTGCTGGGCCCGCCCATCATCGAGGGCAACCGGGTCGAGGCCCTGGTCAACGGCGACCGGATCTTTCCCGCCATGCTGGACGCCATCCGCGGCGCCAAGGAAACGATCACCTTCGAAACCTATATCTACTGGTCGGAATCGATCGGCGAGGAATTTTCCGCAGCCCTCGCCGAGCGCGCGCGCGCCGGGGTCAAGGTGCATGTCATGCTCGACTTCATCGGCAGCATGAAGATGACGGACGAGGCCATGCAAAAGATGCGCGACGCCGGCGTGCAATTGCAGCGCTACCATAAGCCGGCCTGGTGGAAGCTGGCGCGCTTGAACAACCGTACCCACCGCAAGCTGCTGATCGTCGACGGCCGCGTCGGTTTTACCGGCGGGGTCGGCATCGCCGATCAGTGGCGCGGCAATGCGCAGGACGAAAAGCACTGGCGCGACACCCATTTCCGCGTCGAAGGCCCGGTGGTCGGCCAGATGCAGGCCGTGTTCACCGACAACTGGACGAAATCCACCGGCGTCGTGCTCGACGGCCCGCTGTATTTCCCGCCCCTGAAGGCGGTGGGCAGCATGCCGGCCCAGATGTTCTCCAGCTCGCCGACCGGCGGCAGCGCCAGCATGCACCTGATGTACCTGATGGCGATCACCGCCGCCCGCACCTCGATCGACTTGTCGGCCTCGTATTTCGTGCCGGACGAACTGACCATCCGCGCCCTGGCGTCGGCCGCCAAACGCGGCGTCAAGGTGCGCATCATCTTGCCGGGCAAGGAAATCGATGCGGGCATCGTGCGCCTGGCCTCGCGCGAACGCTGGGGCGACTTGCTGAAAGCCGGCGTCGAGATGGCCGAATACCAGCCGACCATGTACCACGTGAAAGCACTGGTGGTTGACGCGCTGATGGTCTCGGTCGGCTCGACGAACTTCGACAACCGCTCGTTCAGCATCAATGACGAGGCCAACCTGAACGTGCTCGACGCCGATTTCGCCCGTGCCCAGGTCGCCATTTTCGAGGACGACTGGAAGCGCGCGCGGCGCATGACGCTGGCCGCCTGGAACAATCGCTCCTGGACGGAGAAGCTGAGCGGCGAATTCGCGTCGCTGTTCGGCTCGCAATTGTAAATACCGTTCACGCGGGCGCTGCGCGGGGCGGAAATATATCGGTTGACGAGCTGGTAAGGGATTACGGATACTCTCGGGATGCTCCACCGGAGCCGACGTTTTCCCGAAACCATCCTGATCGATCGCGAATGAAAAAGACTCTCCTCTCGCTGGCCATCCTGACCAGCTTCGCCGCACACGCGGACGAAGGCATGTGGATGCCGCAGCAGCTGCCACAAGTAGCCCAGCAACTGAAAGCCGCCGGCCTCGAGCTGGATCCGGCAACCCTGACCAAGCTGACCGAATTCCCGA
This sequence comes from Massilia sp. Leaf139, assembly GCF_001424165.1. GTDB lineage: Bacteria > Pseudomonadota > Gammaproteobacteria > Burkholderiales > Burkholderiaceae_D > Telluria. The sequence goes on along the minus strand of NZ_LMOJ01000002.1, from coordinate 78,167 downwards.
TGGGCGCGATCGTCAGCCTGGGCGGCTGCTCGGCCTCGTTCGTCTCGCCGCAGGGCCTGGTGGTCACCAACCACCACTGCGTCTACAACAGCATTGCCGTCAACTCGACGCCGCAGAAAGACCTGCTGGCCAACGGTTTCCTGGCCAAGACCCTGGGTGAAGAAGTGCCGGCCTCGCCAGGCAGCCGCGTGTTCGTGACCGAGGAAGTGGCGAACGTCACCGACCAGATCATCGACGCCAAGGTCGCCAAGCTGACCGGCAAGGCACGTATCGATGCGATCGAAAAGAACCAGAAGGAAATGGTTGCAGCCTGCGAAAAAACGCCGGGCTACCGCTGCACCGTGGCCAGCTACTACGGCGGCCTCGAGTTCTACCGCCTGAAACAGCTGGAAATCCGCGACGTGCGCCTGGTGCACGCGCCACCGTCGGGCGTCGGTAAATTCGGCGGCGACACCGATAACTGGATGTGGCCACGCCACACCGGCGACTACGGTTTCTACCGCGCCTACGTCTCGAAAGACGGCAAGGCCGCCGACTACTCGGCCGACAACGTCCCATACGTGCCGAAACACCACCTGAAGATTGCCACCGAAGGCTCGAAGGAAGGCGATTTCATCATGGTGCTGGGCTACCCAGGCCGCACCAACCGCCACCGCCTGCCGTCGGAAGTGCAGTACACCTTCGACTGGAACTACCCGGCCTTCGTGCAAGCCTCGGGTGACGTGCTCGCCATCATCGAGCGCGAAACCAAGAACGACCCGGCAGCCAAGCTGAAGTACGCTGGCCAGATCGCGGGCGTCAACAACTACTACAAGAACCGCAAGGGCATGCTGACCTCCTACGAGAACAGCGATTTCCTGCAGCGCAAGACCGCCGAACACAATGCGATGAAGGCCTGGGTCAACGCCGACGCTGCTCGTAAAAAGCAGTTCGCGGGCGACATCGACGCCGTGGAAAAGCTGATCGCCGAGCGCGACAACAGCACCAAGGAAGGCTTCTACCTGGGTTACGCCCAGCCACGCTTCCTGAGCTCGGCACGTACCCTGTACCGCCTGGCCAACGAGCGCACCAAGCCGGACGCCGCACGTAAATCGGGCTACCAGGAACGCGACATGGCGCGCATGACCTCGGTCATCACCGGCCAGGATCGCACCTACGACGAAAAGGTCGACAAGGCGCTGGTGCTGCACTTCCTGACCAAGTACCTGGCCCAGCCGGCGAAAGAGCAGGACACCGCCTTCAACAAGGCCTTGGGCATCCGTTCGGGCATGAGCCAGGACGAACTGAAGGCCGCGATCGACACCATGTACGCCGGTTCCAAGCTGGCCAACAAGGACGAGCGCAGCGCCTGGCTGAAGAAGACCCCGGCCGAGTTCAAGGCCAGCAACGACAGCTTCATCAAGGCTGCCGTCGCCATGTATGACGCCGACCTGAAGGACGAAGCCAAGGGCGAAGAGCTGGGCGGCAAGATCCAGAAGGCCTACTCGGGCTACATGAAAGCCAAGATCGCCTACATGAACAGCAAGGGCCAGGCCGTTTATCCGGACGCCAACGGCACCCTGCGCGTGACCTTCGGCAAGATCATGGGCCGTGAACACGGCGCCGACGGCACCGGTTCGTGGACCGCCTTCACCACCGTGAAGGGTGTCGTTGCGAAGCACACCGGCGAAGGCGAGTTCAACGCCCCAGCCGCCCAGCTGGCCGCCATCAAGGCCAAGGACTTCGGCAAGTATGTCGATCCGGCGCTGAAGACCGTGCCTGTGAACTACCTGGCGACGCTCGACATCACCGGCGGCAACTCGGGTTCGGCAGCACTCAACAAGCGCGGCGAACTGATCGGCCTGGCCTTCGACGGCACCCTGGACTCGATCATCTCGGACTGGGACTTCAATGCGGCCAACACCCGCGACATCCAGGTCGACGTGCGCTACATGCTGTGGAACATGAAGCATGTGGACAAGGCCGACAACCTGCTGAAGGAAATGAACGCGCTGTAATGCGTTATGAGGCGCCGCGGCGCCTCGTTGAATCAAAAGCCACGCTGCCGAGAGGCGCGTGGCTTTTTTTCGTCCCGCTTAATTGACGGGCGGCGGGGCGGCCTCGCGCACCGCGGCCATGCAGGCGGTGTAATCGCCGATAAAGCGGTCGCGCAGGATGGCGTATTCCTCGAAGTTCTGGAAAGCGCGCCGTTCCGGTTTCTGGTTCAGCAAGTAGGCGGTGGCGATGACGCCATGTACATCGTCGAACCACACCACCATGCTGACGACACCGGGCGTCAAGGTGCGGTTATTCAGCGCCACGACTTCGAGCCCGCGTTCGACACGCTGCACCCTGTCGCCGGACTCCGGTGGCGCCTTCCGCTCGATCATGCGCAGCTGCGCCATGATCGCCGCCTTGTCGGCGGCATAGTGTCCGGCGACCGAGCGCTCCAGCTTGAGGTTCACGAACGGGTCGGTGCCGGGATAGGCCAGCATCACCCTCTGCCCCATCGCGACGGAGACCGACTGCTTGCCGGCGTCGGTATCGACGGTGCGCGTAAAAGGGCCCGGCACCCGGGTGAAGGAGACCGGTTTCAGGTCGTCCTGCCAGGGACAGGCGGCAGGCGAAGCCAGGGCATCGTCGGCGGCAAGCGCGGGAAGCAGGTGGAACAGCGGCGCCAGCAGCAGCGCTCGGAAGAAATTATTCATGGTGGACAGGCCCGGCGGCGGGCGGCGTGTTGTCGAACCGCCAGTATGCTGTCCGCCACATGGCTTTGCGCGCCTGGCTGCAAAGGCGCGTGACATGGCCATCGGGGTAGCGCGCCATGCTACCCGGCGGCCGCTTTCGACAGCAGGCCGCGCACCGCGCCCGCCAGATCCTCGCGCGCATACGGCTTGCTGAGCAGGTTGACGCCGTCGGCCAGGCGGCCGTTGTCGATCACGGCATTTTCCGTATAGCCCGAGGTGAACAGCACGCGGATGGCCGGATGAAGGCGCCGCGCATGCTCGGCCAATGCCGTGCTGCTCATCTCGCCCGGCATGATGACGTCGGTGAACAGCAGGTCGATGCGCGTTTCGGCGTCGAGCAGGCGGGCCGCGGCGTCGGCGCTAGCGGCCGTCAGCACCTTGTAGCCGAGCTGGGTCAGCATGGCGGCGACGTTGTCGAGGATCTCGGCCTCGTCGTCCACCGCCAGGATGGTCTCATTGCCGCCGGTGACGGGTACCGCCGTCTCGCTCTTGCGCGCCGTTACTGTTTCGTTCGTGCGCGGCAACAGGACATGCACCGTCGTGCCCTGCTCCGGCACGCTGTCGATGTCGATATGGCCGCCGCTCTGCTTGATGAAGCCATAGGCCATGCTCAGGCCCAGGCCGGTGCCTTTCCCTACGCCCTTGGTCGAGAAGAAGGGTTCGAAGGCACGTGCCTTGACCTCGTCCGTCATGCCGATGCCGCTGTCGCGCAGCGACAAGCGGACGTAGTCGAGGCCTTCATGCAGGGTGTTGGTCACGCTGGCCATCAGGCTGCCGCCCTCGGGCATCGCATCGCTGGCGTTCAGGACGAGGTTCAGGATCACGTTTTCCAGCTGTTGCGGATCGGCCTCGACATTCCATGCATCGGGCGCGATCTCGAAGCGCATCTCGACGCGCTCGCCGACGGCCCGCTTCAGGAGCAGGTCGATGCCGGTCAGCACCTCGCCCAATTGCAAGGGCGCCGGCTGCAGCGGCTGCTTGCGGGCGAAGGCGAGCAGCTGGGCCGACAGCTTGGCGCCGCGCCGCACCGCTGTCTGCGCGGACTGGCAGCGCTCCTGCACCTTGGGGTTGGCCGCGCTGAGCATCTTGATCAGGTCGACGTTGCCGTTGATGATGTGCAGCACGTTATTGAAATCGTGGGCGACGCCGCCGGTCAGCTTGCCGATCGCCTCGAGCTTTTGCGCATGCATCAGCGCCGCCTGCGTTTCTTCCAGCGAGCGCGTGCGTTCCAGCACCAGGCTTTCCAGGCGGCTGCCGTGGCGCTCGAGCTCGACCCGCGCCAGGTACTGTTCGGTCACGTCCTGGCCCTGGATGAAGACCCCTGCCAAGTCCCCGTCGGCACCGATGTTCGGCTGGAACAGCACGTCGATCACGCGTTCCTCGGCGCTGCCGCCCGGCCCCCGGCGCAGGTTCAGCTTCATGCCGCTGACCACCTGGGGCTGCTTGCTGCGGACGACCTCGTCGAGACAGTCGAACCAGCCTTGCCCTTCCAGCTCGGGCAAGGCCTTGCGGATCGGCAGGCCGACCAGCGCGCGCTTGCCGACCAGGCGCCCGAAGGCGGCATTCACGATCTGCAGGTGGCATTCGTCGTCGCCGAGCACGGCGACGAAGCCCGGCGCCTGCTCGAACAGGCTCAACAGACGAGCGTGTTCGCTGGCCAGGCGTTCGTTGGCCTGCGCCAGCAATTGCGCATGCTGGGCGGCGCGCAGGTAGACCCGGTTTACTTCCTTCAGGTACAGGCCCAGCATCACCAGCGCCGCCACCAGCGCATTGACACGTCCGATGTACCAGCCGACCGACAGGCGGGTGCCGCCCGCCATCGTGATCGCATTGTCGAAGGCCAGCGCCACCATGGCCACGCCGATCCAGGCGCTGATCGGGGTCTGGAAGCGGGTCGCACGCCACAGCATCGCGATCGCCGCCATGATCACGGCCTGGATGAAGGGGGCATAGCCGCTGTGGGTGATGCGGTTGAAGTCGCCCGCGATGTCAACCACCGGCAACAGCGGTTCGAAGGTGGTCACGCCGGCCAGCGTGGCCAGCACGGCCGCGGCCGTCCAGGCCAGGCAGCGGCGGAAGGCGGCGCCGCGGTCAGCGGAGACCCGCCCTGGCGCGCGCAGCTCGGACAGCGCGTAGCAGAACAGCATGCCGGTTGCGCTCAGGTGCCAGAAGAACCACAGCCAGCTCGTCGTCTGCCCGCCGCCCAGCAAGCGGGTGCCGGGGACGAAAGCGCCGGGCACCGACAGGAACTGGGCCGTCAGGATCGCCGCCGTGTACACCGAACCGCCCCACAAGTACAGGATGGCATGGGTGCCGATCTGCCTGAAATATCCGTACAGCAGGTAGGCTGCCACCGAATACGCGCCGATGATCGCCGTCTGGTAGGCCGGCAGGAAGGAAGGAATGGCCGGCCACTTGGTGGCCGCGATCGGCATCAGGAGCGCAGTCAGCACCGCGATGGCCAGGGCGGCGCACAGCGCCTGGCGCTGGAATGGCGGCAGCTTGCCGGCGAAGCGGTTGGCGCCGGGCGCGGCGGAAGCGGTCTGGGTCATTGCTTGCTCGTAGAGTACTGCCGTGAAAGCAAGATCCGGTCGCTGCCGACAACGGCGTCAGGGCGACGCCGTCCTTGCAAAGACATGGAGAATAGCACCTTTTGCCGGATGCCTGGTCATCCGGCAAGGCCGCCATGCACCGGGAAAACGCGACGGCGAGGACGACGCCACATCCCACACTGCGGCGCAGGATCTCAATCCAGCGCGCGGCTGGTCGGCTTGGCGAACAGGACGATGAGCCAGCCGACAAACGACACGGCTTTCCAGATGCCGAGCAGGCAGAAGAAATACACGATCCAGCGCGCCAGGTTCTCGGCGGGCCAGGCGTCCGCGCTGCGCAGCAGGAAGATGGTCAGCATGGGGCTGATCACGATCACCGGCAGGATGAACCACCATTTTTTCTCGAGCTGCGACATGCTTCTCCTTGATGATGGTTAGCGCTACAGCCTCGCAGCGGGCGCGGCGCAATGCCTCGTGCGCGCTAGCTGCTGCCGAGATAGCGTCCGGCATGATCCGGGTGCGGCAGCGCGCAGTAATCGTATTTCCCGAACAGCGCATAGCGGTTCAATGCGATGCGGTCGTACAGCCAATTCCTGAACGGTGTCGGCAGCACGCTGAATACGCAGGCCGCTTTCCATGGGAACCCGAGTTCGCGCATCACCGCAAAGAAGGCCTCGCTTTTCTCGAGGCAGGCACCGGCACGCACGACCAGCATGGTGTCGAAGTAATCGGTCGGATACGCAAAATGGGCCAGGATCGCCTGCCCTTCGGGCGACTGGACACTCGCCAGCCTGAAACGGCGCCGGTGGTCGTGCTGGATAATAAAATTACTCCACGCATTGCATAGTTTGCAGACACCGTCGAACAGGATCAGGTTTTCCCCATCGCGCAAATGCGGGATCTTGTCAGCGGCTTTCATGGTTTCTCGGCTGTTTATCCAGGTCTCGCCACAACATAAACAATCGTCCAGTACAGGTCAATGGGCCGGCAAAAAAAACGCCGCGTCGAGCGCGGCGTGGCATGCGATGGCAAGGGCGATCAGCCTTTCTTGTTCAGGCGGCTATGACGCACGCTGTACAGGAAATAAGTGGCGACGGCGGCCGCCATCCAGATGAAGAACACGCGGAAGGTCGCCAGCGGCAGATCCTTCATGATGTACAGGCAGGCGGCGATCGACAGGCCCGGGATCACATACGGCCCGAACGGCACGCGGAAGCCCACTTCGGCGTCCGGCCCCTGCTTGGCGCGGATCACCGGCACCGCGATCGAGACCACGATAAAGGCCGTCAGCGTGCCCATGCTGACCATGTCCCAAAGAAAAGTAGAGTCAACCAGGCCGGCGATCAGGCCCACCACCAAGCAGACGATCAGGGTGTTCGACACCGGCGCGCCGCTCTTCGGGTTCACCTTCTGGAAGGTTTTCGGGATCAGGCCATCGCGGCTGATCGCATACAGGATGCGGGTCTGGCCGTAGATGGTCACCAGGGTCACCGAGAACACGGAGACGACGGCGCCGGCCGACAGCACCAGCGCCGGCCAGGTTTTACCCGTGACGTTTTGCAGGATCACCGACAGGCCGGCCTGCTGGCCTTCGAACATGTGGGCCGGCTGCGCGCCCATCGCGGCCAGCGCAACCAGCATGTAGAAGGCAGTGACGATGATCAACGCAGCCAGGATGCCGATCGGCACATTGCGGCGCGGATCCTTGACTTCCTCGCCGGCGGTGGCGATGGTGTCCAGGCCAATGAAGGAGAAGAACACGGTGCCGGCGGCAGCGGTAACGCCGGCCATGCCGGCAAAGCCTTTCGAGTTATCGGTATTGAAGAAAGGCGTGAAGTTGGCGGCATCGAAACCGCTGAAGGCGATTGCGGAGAAGAAGGCGAGGATCGCCAGTTTCACGACCACCATGATGGCGTTGGTCGTGGCCGATTCCTTGGTGCCGCGCACCAGCAGGATGCAGCACATGACGATCAGGAGCACCGGCGGCAGGTTGAAATTGCCCGAGTGGACGGTCAGGTTGCTGTGATCCGAAACGAACATCGGCGAGCGCAGGTGGGCGGGGATCTCCCAACCGAAAGCGTTCTGCAGGAAGTTGTTCAGGTAGTCAGACCAGCCGATGGCGACCGCGCTCCCCGCTAGCCCATATTCGAGCAGGAGGCAGGCGGCCACGACAAAGGCCGCGAACTCGCCGACGGTGGCGTAGGCGAAGGAATACGAGGAACCCGAGGCCGGCACCCGCCCCGCCAGCTCGGCGTAGCACAGGGCGGTCAGGCCGGCGGTGATCGCGGCGATCAGGAAAGACAGGATGACGGCCGGGCCGGCTTTCGGCACCGCTTCGACCATGGTGAAGAAGATGCCGGTGCCGACCGTGGCGCCGACGCCGATCATCGTCAGCGGGAACAGCCCCAGCGTGCGGTTCAGGCCGCCACCATGGGCCTGGCTGTCTTCGTGCGCGCGCTCAGCCGGTTTGGTACGCATCAGCTTCTGGCTCAGTGTCGGATTCACGGTGTTTCCTTTGTCGCTAAATAGAGAAATGGCTGAGCTCGAAACGCCGCCAAAGTTGGCGATTATAGGGCCGATCAAGCGTTGTTGAGAAAATACTTTTCGCTAAAGCTGCATTTGCGATACTGGTTTTTGGGCTAGAATGGAGACGTTCTTTCCTAGCGACATTTTATGCGTCTGACCCGCTTTTCCGACATTGGTTTGCGCGTGCTGATTTACCTCGAGCGCGCCGGCGAACGCCCGCATCCGGTAACGGCGGCCGAGATCGCTTCCCAGTTCGCCATTCCGCACAACCACATGGTCAAGGTCGTCGGCCACCTGGCGCGCGCCGGCTGGGTGCGCGCACTGCGCGGCCGCAACGGCGGCCTGCGCCTGTCCGCCGACCCGCAAGTGCTGACCGTCGGCCAGGTGCTGCGCGAACTCGAAGGCGACGACGAACTCGTCGACTGCGAAGCGACGCGCTGCGCGCTCAGCCTCGACTGCCAGCTGCGCGGCGTGCTCAAGGCGGGCATGCGCGCCTTTTATGCGGAGATGGATCGCCACACGCTGGCCAGCATCACCGGCGGCAGCACCGGCGAGCAGATCGTCAAGATGCACAGGATGTTCTGGAGCGGAACAGACGCCAGCCCGGCTACCTGAGCCGGCGGCCCGGATACGCGCCCATCGACATGGGCGTTTTTTTGAATTTTAAACTTGCATTTGAAATGCCTTATTAATGAGGAGTACACCACGATGATCTCTGCCGCTTCCCGCCCCTACATCGATGCCAGCGTCCCCGTCCTGCGCGAACATGGTCTCGCCATCACGACCCTGTTCTACAAGAACATGCTGAGCGAGCACCCGGAACTGACGCGCGTGTTCAACATGGGCAACCAGGCCAGCGGCGCCCAGCAGGGTTCGCTCGCATCGGCCGTGTTCGCCTACGCGGCCAACATCGGCAATCCGGAAGCGCTGGGGCCCGTGGTGAAACGCATCGTCCACAAGCACGTCTCGATCGGCATCCGCGCCGAGCACTACCCGATCGTCGGCCGCCACCTGCTGGCCGCCATTTCGCAGACCCTGGGCGAGGCCGCCACGCAGCCGCTGCTCGACGCCTGGGCCGAAGCCTATGGTTCGCTGGCCAATCTGCTGATCCAGGCGGAAGCCGAGATGTACAGCACGGCCGGCATCGAGCCGGGCGAGACGCGTCCGATGCGCGTGACGGAGGTAAAGCGCGAGAGCGAGAACGTGCTGTCGATCCGTTTCGTGCCCGCTGACGACAGGCCGCTGCCGCCGTTCAAGGCCGGCCAGTATGTCAGCGTCGCCGTCGATCTGCCAGGCGGGCGCCATCAGCTGCGCCAGTACAGCCTGTCCGACGCGGCGGGCCTGGACAGCCTGCGCATCTCGGTCAAGCGCGAGGACGCGCTGGACAAGGCGCCGGCTGGCGAAGTCTCCAACTGGATCCATGCGAACGTCAAGGAAGGCAGCGTGCTGCAGGTGACGCACCCCTTCGGCGAATTCACGCCGGACACCGAGTCCGAAGCGCCGATCGTGCTGCTGTCGGCCGGCGTCGGCATCACGCCGATGGTCTCGACCCTGAACCGCATCGCGCGGGTGGCACCGCAGCGCCACGTGATCTTCGCCTATGCCGCCCGCGATAGCGCGCACCATCCGCTGCAGGACGACGTCGCCGCCGCCCAGGCGCGCATGCCGAACCTGCACGTGGTGAGCTTCTATGAAAACGTGGGCGACGCCGCCGGCGTGCTGGCCGGCCGCATGGAGATCGCGCGCCTGCCGCAGTGGGATCATGCGCAGACCGACGTCTGGCTGTGCGGCCCGTTGAAATTCATGCAGGCGCAGTGGCTGGCGCTGCTGGACGCGGGCGTGCCGGCGGCGCGCCTGCACCGCGAGGTGTTCGGGCCGGATTTGCTGGATCACTTGCTGTAATCAACGGATGGCGTGCGGGCGATGTGTCGATGCCGCCGGGGCGCATCCTTGCACCGCGCACCATAAAACATCGCCCGCACGGCATCACCGTGCCGCGATCGTCCTCACAACATCTGCACCCCACGCCCGCCCACATCGCGCTGGGCCGGCTGGCCGTACACGCGGATCGGGCCGGAGCCGCTGGTGCGCGCATACACCGACTGGCGCACGGTGGCCGAGATGCCGCCCGAACCGCTGCTGGCCAAATCTCCCTGATCCGCCGTCAGGCCGGCCAGGTCGGCGCTGCCCGAGCCGCTCACGCGCACGTTCAGCGAACGCACCGCGCCGTTGGCGTGCATCCCGCCTGAACCGCTGATCTGCGAGCGCAGGTAATCGCCGCGCACCTGCCCGAGCACGACCCCGCCCGAGCCGCTGACGCCGACGTCGGCGCTGCGCGCACGCAGTTCTCCCGCCTCGATCTTGCCCGATCCCGACACCCGCGCATCCAGCTCGGCGACCTCGCCCGACAGGCGCGCCACGCCCGAGCCGCCCAGGCGCACCGACAGCGGCTCGCCCTTCAGGTCGCGCACCGTGACATGGCCCGAGCCGCCCGAATTCAGGTGGCTCAAGCGCGGCACGGTATAAGTCACTTTCAAAGGCGTGGTGCTGCGCAGGCGGTGTTCGGTGCCGATGTGGAGGGCGCCGCCGCGCGCTTCGGTTTTCACGTACGGCAGCACATTGCTGTCGCCCTCGACCACGACCGAAGGCGCGCCGCCGACACGCACCTCGACGATCATCGAACCGCCGACATCGAGCCCGGTGAGGGCCGCCACGTTGCGCGTATCGCGCGCGGCGACGCCATTGCCCTCGATGGTCTGGCCGCTGAAGGGCGTGTAGACCTGGTAGTCCTTTCCGCCGGTGCCGGTGGGCGTGGCGATGACGACGCAGCCGCCGAGGGCGGCGATACAGGCGAGGGCGAGCAGAGTACGCATGAAGTAAAACCTTTCTTGTCGTGGGAAGGCGCGTGCGCGCCGATGATCCCACTCTAAGCCGCGCCCTCCCCGCCGTCGCCCCCGCTGCGACGGACTGCGCATTTCATGGGGTGAACGGTGATGCTCAGCGCTGGCCGAGGCGCGTCTCGCCGAACAGCGTCTTGTACTGGCGCGGCTGCGAACGCCAGTACTGCGGCGGCGCCGCCACCTGCGCGCCCAGCTCGGCGGCCGCATGCCAGGGCCAGCGCGGGTCGTACAGCATGGCCCGCGCCAGCGCCACCATGTCGGCCTGCTGCGAGTTCAGGATGTGCTCGGCCTGCTGCGGCTCGGTGATCAGGCCGACGCCGATGGTCGGCATGGTGGTCTCGCGCTTGATGCGTTCGGCAAAGGCGATCTGATAGCCGGCGCCGACCGGGATCTTCTGGCGCGGCGAGACGCCGCCGCTGGACACGTGGATGAAGTGGCAGCCAAGCTTTTCCAGTTCATGGGCGAACTGCACGCTCTGCTCGATGTCCCAGCCGCCCTCGACCCAGTCGGTGGCCGAGATGCGCATGCCGACGCACATCGCCGGCACCGCCGCGCGCACGGCGGCGAACACTTCGAGCGGGAAGCGCATGCGGTTCTCCAGCGAACCGCCGTAGTCGTCCTCGCGCCGGTTCGCCAGCGGAGAAAGGAACTGGTGCAGCAGGTAGCCGTGGGCGCCGTGCAGTTCGATCGCGTCCAGGCCGAGCGCCTGCGCGCGCAGGGCGGCGTCGACGAAGCCCTGCTTGATGCGCTCCAGGCCCGCGCGATCCAGCGCCAGCGGCGCGCTCTCCCCTTCGGCATGCGGCACAGCCGATGGCGCCACCGTCTGCCAGCCGCGCGGCTGATCCGGCGCGATGTTGGCGCCGCCCTCCCAGGGCACGGCGCTCGAGGCCTTGCGCCCGGCGTGGGCCAGCTGGATGCCGATCTTGATCGGCGAATGGCGCCGCATCGCCTCGATGACGGGGCGCAGCGCCGCCGCATGCGCGTCCGACCACAGGCCGAGATCGTCGGCCGAGATGCGCCCTTCCGGCGTGACGGCCGTCGCTTCCAGGATCAGCAGCGCCGCGCCCGACAGGGCCAGTTGGCCGAGGTGAATCATGTGCCAGTCGGTGGCCAGGCCCTCGTCGGCCGAGTATTGGCACATGGGGGCGATGGCGATGCGGTTAGCGAGGGCCAGCGGGCCGAGTTGGTAGGGGGTGAACAGCATGCTCATGGGACGGCTCCATTCTTGATCGAATGGGCCAGTCTAGCGAACATGGGGGGATTCTGCAGGCGGCCGTCACGCGGGCATGCCCGCCCTACGGTATGCGAAAGCCAGCGGCCGCCGTGTAATGTAGGGCGGGCATGCCCGCGCATAAAAACGCGATCAATCGGGAAAATAAAAACGCCGCGATGTCGCGGCGTTCTGCTCAATTCACACGCACCACCATCAAGCCGGCGCGCAAGCCAACCCTTACATCCGGGTTCGGAAACACCACCATCTCCTCCTCGTGGAAGACCGAATACACGGTCTCGCCGTCGGTGGCGATGACGTCGCCGCGCTTGAGCGAGGCGAAGTTCGGGGTCTCGCGGCTGAAACCCATCTTGAAATCGTCGGACAGCTTGACGATCTCCTGTGCCACCTTGAACACGTGCGGTTCGGTCTTCGCCGCTACCTGTTCGCCGCGCAGCAGGGCGTCGAGGGCGCTTGATGCGTCGACGAACTGGGCCATGTTGTTCTGGCCCAGCGTGCCGACCCGTCCCAGCTCCACCGTGCTGCCGGCGGCCGCATGGTGTTCGCTCGAATAATAGCTGTAGGTGCCGGCCGACTTCGGGTTCATGACGATGGCGCCAATGGCCGCCTGTCCCAGCCAGTCGATCAGCGCCTCCTTGCCGTGTTCGGCGATCAGATCCGGCACGATCGCGAACATCGGATAGTGCGAGGCGCGGATCGCCGTGTGCAGGTCGAGGTGCCAGCGCACCGGGCCGGTGCCGGCAAAGAAGGCGTCGGTCGCGGCGATCAGCTCGTCGGCCCGGGCACTCTCCGCGGTGCCGGCCAGCGCACCGCGATCCGGCTTGAACATGCGGTTCAAGTCGGCGTCGATGAAGCGCTTGCCGGCGGCGATGGCGTCGATGTTGCCGACGCAGAGCATCAAGTCCACCGCCAGCGCCTGCGGCGCGCGCGACAAGGCTTCGATCACGTGCGCGACCATTTCGATCGGCCCGGTCTCATCGCCATGCACGCCAACCGACAGCAGCACCGCCGGCCGGGTCACGGGCTGCACACCCTTCACCGTCAGGATGCCTTTCGCAGGCAGCCCGACGACGAAGCCGGCGTCGCGGAAGCGCTGCGCGACCGTGCCGAAATCGGCTTCGGCCAGCGCGCGCACCGCGTCAGGCACCAGGGAATGAACGGGTGCGCTCATCGCTTACGCTGCCAGGCGTTCCGGATTGGAGCCTTCCGACAGCGACCAGACGTCCAGCATTGCCTGTTCGAGGTCAGTGGCCGGCGCGTAGCCGCTCAAGCCCATCTCGGAGGTCACCTTGTCGACGGCGGCCAGCGCATCGCCGCTGCCGGCACGCTCGATCACCTGCAGCAGCAGGCGCTGCTGGGTGCGGCGCAGTGCCTGCATCGCGTAGTTGCGCAGCTGTTCCTGCGACTTGCTCTGCGGCGGCAGCTTCAGGCCGCGCTCGAGCGTGTCGATGCCGGCCTTTTCGCGCAGCGCCATGCCCACTTGCAGGAACTGGGCCAGCGACATGCCCGCTGGACGCTGCACCGACACGGCGGCGAACAGGAAGGTGGCCAGCGACTCGATGGTCTCGACCGACTTCCAGGCCTGCACGAAGCCCGCGTTCAGGCCGGCGTGGCCGTCGGCTTCCGACTTGGCCGGCATCAGCTGGCGCAGCTGCTCGCCGTTCGCGAACAGCGACTTCAGCTCGTCCATGCCGTCGGTACCCTGCGGCAGCGACAGCACGCCTTCGATCACGGCGCGCAGCAGCGCACGGGTGCGCTGATCGACGGCCACCGCCACTTCACGCGGCACCTTCAGGGCGTCGGCGTCGAGTGCGTCGAAGATCGGCGCCAGGTTCAGCGCCGACCAGGCGCGCCCCCAGGCCTTGACCACTTCGGCTTCGTCGACACGGTGCTCGGCGGCCAGGTCGCGGATCATCAGCGGGCCGCAGCGGTTAACCGCCTCATTGGCCAGCACGGTGGCCAGGATGGCGTTGGCCAGCGGGTGATCGAGCGGATCGCGGGTGGCGACCAGCTGCGCCGGGAAGTACGGACGCAGCACGGTTTCCGCCCATGGCTCGTCGGTCAGCGGCAGCGCGGCCAGGATGCGCTTGAAGCGGTTCTTGACGTTGGCCACGACCACCGCCAGTTCCGGCGCGGTCAGGCCGACGCCCAGCGCCTTGCGGCGTTGCAGTTCGGTGTCGAGCGGCAGCTGCTCCAGCTCGCGCGACACGGCGCCCTCGCCTTCGAGGCTGGTGATCAGGGCAGCGTAGCTGTCGACGATGGAACCGTTGACCTGCGCCTGCACTTCGCGCGTCAGCAGGCGAGTCTGCTGGGTGTTGTCGCGCAAGACCAGATCCTCCACCGCACCGGTCATCTCGTTCAGGATGCGGTTACGGTCGGCTTCAGGCAGCTTGCCGGCGTTGACTTCGGTGTCGAGCCAGATCTTGATGTTGACTTCGTGGTCGGAGCAGTCCACGCCGGCCGAGTTGTCGATCGCATCGGTGAAGATGCGGCCGCCGTTCAGGGCGAACTCGATACGGCCGGCCTGGGTCGCGCCCAGGTTGCCGCCTTCGGACACCACCTTGCAGCGCAGCTCATTGCCGTTGACGCGGATGTTGTCGTTGGCGCGATCCTTCACCTGCGCGTGGGTCTCGGTCGAGGCCTTGATGTAGGTGCCGATGCCGCCGTTGTAGAACAGATCCACAGGCGCCAGCAGGATGCGGTGCATCAGCTCTTCCGGCGCCAGCGAGGTTTCTTCGATGTCCAGGGCTGCACGCACTTGCGGCGACAGTTCGATCGAACGGGCCGAGCGCGGGAACACGCCGCCGCCCGCCGAGATCAGGCTCTTGTCGTAGTCTTCCCACGACGAACGCGGCAGCGCGAACATGCGCTGGCGTTCGGCGAAGGAGACCGCGACGTCCGGGGTCGGATCGAGGAAGATGTGGCGGTGGTCGAAGGCGGCCAGCACCTTCAGCTGGCGCGACAGCAGCACGCCGTTGCCGAACACGTCGCCCGACATGTCGCCCACGCCGACCATGGTGATCGGGGTGGTGCTCATGTCGTGGCCGATTTCGTAGAAGTGGCGTTTCACCGCTTCGAACGCGCCCTTCGCCGTGATGCCCATCTTCTTGTGGTCGTAGCCGTTCGAGCCGCCCGATGCGAACGCGTCGCCCAGCCAGAAGCCGCGCTGGACGGCGATGCCGTTGGCGATATCGGAGAAGGTCGCGGTGCCCTTGTCGGCGGCGACGACCAGGTACGGATCGTCCTGGTCGTGGCGCACGGTGTTCTCGGGCGGGACGATCGCGCCGCGCACGCGGTTGTCGGTCAGCTCCAGCAGGCTGGAGATGAACATGCGGTAGCAGGCTTCGCCTTCGGCAGCGATGACTTCACGCGCCGCGTCCTTCGGCATCTGCTTGCAGACGAAACCGCCTTTCGAGCCGGCCGGCACGATGACGGCGTTCTTGACCATCTGCGCCTTCACCAGGCCCAGCACTTCGGTGCGATAGTCTTCCATGCGATCCGACCAGCGCAGGCCGCCGCGGGCGACCGGGCCGCCGCGCAGGTGCACGCCTTCGAAGCGGCGCGAGAACACGTAGATCTCGCGGTACGGACGCGGTTCCGGCGCCAGCGACAGGTTGCTGGTGTCGAATTTGAAGATGATCTTCTCGCCGGTGTTCTGGAAGTAGTTGGTGCGCACGGTCGCCAGCGCCAGCTCGACCAGGGCAGCCATGATTTCCTCGGTGTCAGCATGGTTCACGCTCGACAGGCCGGCCTTCAGCGAGGCCAGCTTCGCGGTGCCGGCGGCGCGCTCGGACTCCGACAGGGCCGGGTCGAAGCGCTGCACGAAGGCGTTGACGAACTCTTTCACAAGGGCCGGCTGCGCACGCAGGGTCTCGGCCATGTAGCGCACCGAGAACTTCGAGCCGAGCTGGCGCCAGTAGCTAATGTAGGCGCGCACCAGCTGCACTTCGCGCATCGACAGGCCGCCTTCGATGGTGAGGCCGTTCATGCGGCCGTCTTCGGCTTCGTTGTTGAACAGGGCCGTGAACAGCTCTTCGGCCACCGGCGCGATGCCGGCTTTCACCAGCTTGTCGCCGCTTTCGTCGTCCACGGCCAGCGCGGTGACGTGGTGGCGCACGCCATCGGCGGTCGTGATCGACCAGGTCTGTTCGCGGTCGACGGCGATGCCGGCGTTCTGCAGGGCCGGCAGGATGCGCGACAGCGACAGCACGTTCTCGCCCGAGTACAGGCGGATCGAGGCGTCGCGCGCGGCATTGCCCTCGCCGCTGCCAGGTTCGATGCGCACGGCGACGCGGTCGTGGTGGCCCAGGTTCAGCAGGGCCTGCAGGTCGCGGAAGGCGACGTCCGGCGCGGTGGCGGTGACGAAGGAGACCGGCAGGTTGGCGCCGAGCTTGCGCAGGCTGCTGCGCTGGGCGTGTTCTTCGACGCCGTTGGTCATGGCGGCGAAGCGGTCATGCCAGCCGTCCAGCACGGCCAGCAGCGGCTGCTGGATGTCGGTTTCCAGGTCGAGCGGATTGCGCGCGCCATGGGCGATCAGGTAGACGCGGGCGAGCGGGCCGTCGGCGACAAGGGTGAACGAGCGCACGTCGTGCGCGCCCGAGCTGTCCTTGAGAGCTTGCGCCAGCGCGGCGGCGACCGCGGCGCTGTAGCGCTCGCGCGGCAGGTAGACCAGCGCGTTCAGATGGCGGCCATACACGTCGCGGCGGGCGAAGACTTTCGGGCGCGGCTGCTTGTACAGCGACACCACCGAACCGCAGACTTGCGCCAGCCATTCCGGATCGGCTTCCACCGTTTCGGTACGCGGCAGCGATTCGAGGATTTCGAGGAATTTCTCGGCGCGGAAGCCTTCCTGGCGCACACCGGCCAGGCTCAGGACTTTGGCCACGCGGCCGCGTGCGAACGGCAGGCGCGCCAGCGGGGTCGAGGTGGCGGCGCGGGTGAACAGGCCGACGAAGCAGTGCTCGCCGAGGATGTTGCCCTGGGCGTCGGTGTTGCGCACGCCGATGAAGTCGAGCGGCTGGTCGCGGTGCAGCGTGCCCTCGACGTCGGCCTTGACGATCGACAGGGTTTCGGCGCGGGAGGACAGGGTGCTCAGTTCGCCCGGGATGTTGGCCAGGCAGGTGCCGTAGACCGGGTGTGCGGTGTCCTTCAGGACGCCGATGCGGCTCGGGATGTCGCGCACCAGCTGCGACTGGCCCGGCTGCACTTCGTAGTAGGCGTAGCCGAAGGGCTCGAAGCCTTCGTTCTTGGCCCACTCGAGGAAGGCGGCCACTTCCTGGCCGGCCGGGGTGCCGTTGGCGGCAGCGGCGGCAGCGACTGCGGTCATGCGGTCGCCCATGGCCAGCGCGTCGCGATGCACGACGGCGGCGTCGTTGGCGACCATGCGGATGCGCGCGGTCAGCTTGTCGAGTTCTTCGAAGGCGAGTTCGTCGTTCAGCAGCACCAGCACGTAGGATTCGAGCGGTGCGCCGGCGGTGCCGACGGCGGTCATGACACCGTTCGCATCGCGCTGCACCGGCAGCACGGCGTTCATCACGCCGGCGGCCAGCACGCGTTCCTTGCGCAGCGCCATGACGAAGGAGTCGACCAGGTAAGGCATGTCCGGGTTCAGGATCAGCAGCGCAGTCGCCATGCCGCCGCGGGTATCGGTGTAGCGCAGTTGCGCGATCTGGCAGCCGTCGCCGGTGCGCTTGGCCACCTGCATGAAGCCGTCCCACAGGACGGGGGCCAGGGCCTGCGGCGCGGTACCGGCCAGATCTTCCTCGTCGAGCGATCCGAGCCAGGCGCTGATCAGGGCGCGCACGTTATCGGTCGCGCCGGCGGCCGGCTGGCTGGTCACCAGGTTCAGGGTCTGGGTACGCAAATCTTGCGGCATGTCTTTCATTGTTGCTTCTCCAAAGCGAATGTTTATCGCCCGTGCGCGCGACGGCTTGTGGCTTTGCCCGCACCAGCGTTTGTATGGACAGGGTTGTCCCGTCCAGGTTCGTGGCTTCCTTGTCCCGGAAGCGTTTGATTCGTTGTTCATATCGAGCCGGTGCGTTTGCGCCAGGCTCGGGCTTTGCTGCTGTTTTACTGTCGTACCGCGTGGAGTCCTGACTCCACGCGGTCTCACCGTTCGATCATCGGCGCCTCAACTCAAATCGTACAACCCCGGCAAACCGAGAATGCGCTCGAGCGACTCCAGCGCCGTATGGCACTCGATCGCCAGCTGCGGGTCGGCCAGATCCTTCGGCTCGACGTGATCGCGGTAATGCTTCTCCACCCACTCCACCAGCTGCGCGTACAGCGTTTCCGTCATGATCACGCCGCCATGCAGCGCCGCGGCCTGGTCGTCGGTCAGCGCCACGCGCAGGCGCAGGCAGGCGGGGCCGCCGCCGTTGCGCATGCTCTGGCGCAGGTCGAATTCGAGCAGCTCGTCGATCGGGCCGCCGCTGCCGACCAGTCCCGCCAGGTAGTTTGCCACCGCCGGGTTTTCGCGGCATTCGTGCGGCACCAACAGCGCCATCTTGCCGTCCGGTTTGGACAGCAGTTGGCTGTTGAACAGGTAGCTGGCCACCGCATCGGCCACCGGCACCATGGCGCCGGCCACGCGCACCGGCACGAACTCGGCGCCGACGCCGGCCACCGAACGGCGTAGCGCGTCGATCGTCGCCGCCTCGTCGGCGAACGCCTGCTCATGATAGAACAGGACGTTGCCGTTGCCGACTGCGATCACGTCGTTGTGGAACACGCCCTGGTCGATCACGTCCGGATTCTGCGCCGCGAACACGGTGCGCGCCGGATCGAGGCCGTGCAGGCGGGCCACGGCCTGCGAAGCTTCCAGCGTCTGGCGCGCCGGGTATTTTTTCGGGAACGGCGCCGACGGATCGAACTCGACGCGGCCATACACGAAGAACTCGACACCGGCCGCGCCATGGTCGGCGGCGAAGCGGGTGTGGTTCGCCGCGCCCTCGTCGCCGAAGGCCGGGGTGGACGGCAGCGGATCGTGCACGACGAAGTGGTCGTGGTCGCCGAAGATCGCACGCAGCGTGCGCGTGGCCTGTACGTGCTCTTCCGAGCGGTGCAGCTTGTTGTTCAGGTTCGCCGCCGTGAAGTGGACGCGGCCGTCGCGGGTGTCGGCCGAGGGGCTGACGGTGGCCGCATTGGCCGTCCACATGGGCGCGGCCGACCAGGCGCAGGACAGGATCACGGGCGCTTCGCGCCAGGCTTGCGCCAGCACGTCGGCATCGGTGCCCGAGAAGCCGAGATTGCGCAGCAGGCGGAAGTTCGGGCGCGCCTGCGGCGGCATCACGGCCTGGGCGAAGCCGCGCGCGGCCAGGTCGCGCATCTTGGCCAGGCCCTGCAGGGCGGCCAGGCGCGGGTTGGAGGCGCTGCGCACATTGCTGAACGAGGCGACGTTGCCGAACGAGAGGCCGGCGTAGTTATGGGACGGGCCAACCAGGCCGTCGAAATTGTATTCGCGAGCGTTACGCATGATTTAGAAAGTCAGTCCCGGCGACAGCTTGGCCGGCATTTCGAGTTCGGCCGTCTCGATCGAGGCGACGGGGTAAGCGCAGTAGTCCGCGGCATAGTATGCGCTCGGACGGTGGTTGCCCGACTTGCCCACGCCGCCGAACGGCGCCGAGCTGGCCGCGCCCGTGGTCGGACGGTTCCAGTTGACGATGCCGGCGCGCGCCTTGATGGCGAAGCGCTTCCACAGTTCTTCCGACGGCGACAGCAGGGCCGCGGCCAGGCCGAACTCGGTGGCGTTCGCCACCTTGATGGCCTGGTCGAAGTCTTGCACGCGCACGATCTGCAGCAACGGGCCGAACCACTCTTCGTCCGGAATGCCCTGGGCATCGGTCACGTCGACGATGCCGGCGGTGACAAAACCCGCGTTCGGATCGAGCTGGCGCATCTGCAGCAGCACTTTACCGCCCTTCGCTTCCATCTCGGCCTGGGCCTGCACCAAGCGTGCGGCGACGGCGGCGGAGACGACCGGCCCCATGAACGGCTGCGGCTCGGCCTTCGAAGCGCCCACCTGCAATTTGGAGGCGACTTCCACCAGGCGCGCGATGAAGGCCTGGCCTTGTTCGTTGTCCTGCACCACCAGGCGGCGCGCGCAAGTGCAGCGCTGGCCGGCGGAGATGAAGGCGGACATCACGGTGTGGTGGACGGCGGCGTCGACATCCTTGGTGTTGCCGCTGAGATCCCAGACGACGAGCGGATTGTTGCCGCCCATTTCCAGCGCCAGCATCTTGCCCGGCTGGCCGCCGAACTGTTTATGCAGCGCGGCGCCGGTCTGGCTGCTGCCGGTGAACAGCACGCCGTCGATCAGGGCGTTCTGGCCGAGGGCGATGCCGGTGTCGCGGCCGCCGTTGACCAGGTTCAGCACGCCGGCGGGCAGGCCGGCCTGCTCCCACAGCTGCACGGTTTTTACGGCAGTGCGCGGCGCGTATTCGCTCGGCTTGAAGACCACCGTGTTCCCGGCGATCAGGGCCGGCACGATGTGGCCGTTCGGCAGGTGGCCGGGGAAGTTATACGGGCCGAAGACGGCGAACACGCCGTGCGGACGGTGGCGCAGCACGGCATTGCCGTCGGCGACCTTGGCATTGGTTTCGCCCGTGCGCGCGCCGTACGACTGCACCGAGATGTCGACCTTGTTGGCCATGGTGGTCGCTTCGGTGCGCGCTTCCCACAGCGGCTTGCCGACTTCCTCGGCGATGATCGAGGCCAGCTCTTCCGCGTGTTCCTTCAGCAGGTCGCGAAAGCGGGTGCAAATGGCGATGCGTTCTTCCAGCGGGCGCAGCGCCCAGGCTTCGAAGGCATCGTGGGCGGCTTGCGCCGCACGTTGCACGTCCTCGCTGGTCGATTCCTTGCTGCTCCAGGTCTGGCGGCCGCTGGACGGGTCGATCGTGACCAGTTCCGCGCCGCTTCCTTCACACCATGCGCCGTTGATGTAATTCGACAGGTTAGCCATTGTTCTTCCTTACGTTGAGTGACAGCGTGCGTACCGGGTCGCCCGCCTTGACGTGCAGCTGGGCCAGCTCCTGCGCCGACAGCGCCACTTCCGCGCCGTCGAGCGTGGCCTGGGCCAGCACCATGCGGAAATCGTCGAGCAGCGTGTTCGACACCAGCAGGCATTCGGTCTCGCCTTCCGGACGGCCTTCGACGGCCACGCGCAGCACGCTGTCGCGCACCGAACGCAGTTCCTTCACGCGGCCCTGCAGCACCGGGCCGGCGTCGAAGATGTCGACATAGCCCTCGTAGTGCATGCCCTCCTGCTCCAGCAGCTTGCGCGCCGGGAGCGTGGAGCGGTGCACCTGGCCGATGACTTCGCGCGCCGACTCCGGCAGGTAGTCGACGTACAACGGCTGGCGCGGCATCAGCTCGGCGATGAAGGATTTTTTACCGACCGCAGTCAGGCCGTCGACGTGGTTGAAATCCATCTTAAAGAAGTGGCGCCCAAGGCCCTCGTAGAACGGGCTGGTGCCGTCCTCTAACAGGTAGCCGCGCATCTCGGCGATGATCTTCTCGGTGAACAGCTGCTGGAACTGGGCGATGAAGAGGAAACGGCTTTTCGAGAGCCACTTGCCGTTGTAGCCCTTACGGTAGTCCGGCTTCAGGAACAGCGAGCACAGTTCGGTCGCACCAGTGAGGTCGTTCGACAGGTACAGGGTCTCCATGCGCGTAAACACGTTCAGTTCGCGGCTGGAGTGCACCAGGGTGCCGATACGGTAGTTATAGAAGGGTTCGTTCAGGCCGACCGCGGCCTTGATGGCGCAGACGCCGGCGATGTGGCCGTTCTCGGTGTCTTCCAGCACGAACATGTAGTCGCGCTCTTCGGGCGGGATGGTGCCCTGGAACGAGGCCACGGCGCAGGCGACGCGGTCGCCCAGCATCTTGCGATCGGGCTTCAGGGTGGTCATGCCGCCGCCGACGTCGCGCGCCATGTCAAGGAGCGGGTCGAGATCCGATGCGGCAATGGAGCGAATGACGAGCATGGTGCCTCTCTCAGATTCTGACGCAGACGACGCTGTCGCCCGGCTGCACGCCCAGCGCCCCCTGTGCGGCCAGGGGCAGGCACAGGGCGTCGGAGGTGTCGCAGGGTGGACAGGCCACGGTGATGGCGCGGAAGCGCTCGGCATTGGTCGCCACCGCATAGGTGACGAGGTTATCGTGCGCGTCCGCTTCCGCTGTTTCGACGCGGCGGTGCTGCGAGCCGCAGAACGAGCGCAGCGACATTTTGTGGGCCGCCAGGATCGGGCCGCCGTCGAAGATGTCGACATATTCGTCCGCTTCGAAGCCCTCGGCGGTCAGCAGGTCGAAGGCCAGCTGGCCGCTCGGGTGGATCTGCCCCATCGCCGCCTGGGCGTCGCCCGGCAGCAGCGGCACGTACACCGGATAGTGCGGCATCAGCTCGACGATCATGGTGCGGTTGCGCGAACCGCCGATGACGCGTTCGGCGTCGAGGAAATCCATCTTGAAGAACTTGCGGCCGAGCGCATTCCAGAACGGCGACTGGCCGTCGCCATCGGTGACGCCGGCCAGCGGCACGAAGAAACGGTCGCCGAAGCGGTGCGGCGCCAGCACCGCGAACAGCAGGCGCGCGCGCGACAGCAGCGCGGCCTCGATGCCGGCACGCTCGCGGTCGCGCAGGTGGAAGCCGGCCAGCTGCGAGCAGGCCGTCAGTTCCGAGCACAGCGTCAGCGCATGCACGCTGTGCGAGATGTTCAGGTCGCGCGAAACCTGCGCGATGACGTCGTTGCGGAAGGCGAAATAGGTGCCGTTCGAGCCGGCCGAGGCGTGCACGGCGGCCGTGCCAACCACCTCGCCGCTGGCGCTGTCTTCGAGCACGAACAGGTAGGACTCCTCGCTCGGGATATCGACTTGCGCGGCAAACGAGGCGATCGAACGCTCGATGAACGCGGCGATCGTTTCGCGCGTGCGCGGCAGCGTGTGGACGCCGGGCGTCATCACGGCGGCCAGCGTTTCCAGCGCGTCGACATCCGCAAGTTCTACCGGACGGACTACATACATGGGGGCTCCCTTGGAGGATCGGTGCGGACAGGTTCTAAACGAGCACGTCCCAGCCGGAGGGGTGGGGACGCTGCCTGCCGCGCGTGAATCAGGCGGCGGCCAGGAACTCGTCGACCGCGGCGCGCAGGATGCGATCGGCCTCAAGGATCTGCGCGTCCGACACGATCAGGGCCGGCGCCATGCGGATCACGTCCGGGCCGGCGATCAGCAGCATCAGGCCCATCTTCTCGGCGACTTTGGTGATGTCCTTGGCCTTGCCCTTGAAACCTTCGGCCAGCGGCAGGCCGATCAGGAGGCCCATGCCGCGCGGCTTGCCGAACAGCTGCGGGTAGTCGCCGGTCAGCTTTTCGAGGTTGGCGAAGATCTTGGCACTGGCTTCCTTCACACGCGCCAGGAAGGCCGGCTGGTTGATCATCTCGACCACGTTCAGCGCGACGGTCGCCGCCAGTGGATTGCCGCCGTAGGTGGTGCCGTGCGAACCGACGTTCAGGTGCTGGGCGATGTCTTCGGTGGTCAGCATGGCGCCGATCGGGTAGCCGTTGCCGAGCGCCTTGGCGCTGGTGAGGATGTCCGGCGTCACGCCGGTCTGCATGTAGGCGTAGAAGGAACCGGTACGGCCCACGCCCGACTGCACTTCGTCGAAGATCAGCAGCGCGCCGGTCTTGTCGCACAGTTCGCGCAGCGCCTGCAGGTAGTCGTGGTTGCCTGGAATGACGCCGCCCTCGCCCTGGATCGGCTCGACGATCACGGCGGCGACGTCGTCGAGGATGGCGGCGCGCGCCGCCTCGATGTCGTTGTACGGGATGTGGTTGATTTCCTGCGGCAGCGGCTCGAAGCCTTCGGTGTACTTCGGCTGGCCGCCGACGGACACGGTGAACAGCGTGCGGCCGTGGAAGGACGACAGGCAGGACACGATGCGCGATTTATGCGGGCCGAACTTGGTGTGCGCGTACTTGCGCGCCAGCTTCAGGGCCGCTTCGTTCGCTTCCGCACCCGAGTTGGCGAAGAAGGCGCGATCCGCAAAAGTAGCTTCGACCAGGCTCGATGCCAGGCGCAGCACCGGCTCGTTGGTGTAGCCGTTACCGAGATGCCACAGGGTGTTGATCTGCTTGGTCATCGCGTCGACCAGCACCGGGTGGCAGTGACCCAGGCTCGAGACGGCGATGCCGGAGGTGAAGTCGAGGTAATGCTTGCCCTCCTGGTCCCACACGTCCAGCCCCGACGCCCGCACCGGCACCATCGCGGCCGGCGCGTAGGTCGGAACGAGGACTTCATCGAAGGTCTGCCGAGTGACAGGCCGCGTTGTGACACCCGATTCGAGCTTTGCATTCATGACTTTTTCCTCATCCGTTGGAGTGACTGGCGCGCCGGGACGCGGGCGCCGAACCTGGTCATTATAGGGAGAGGGTGGGGCAAGTTCTTGCTGAAGTGCGACGGGGATTTTCATTTTTGGCAGGCCTGTTTTCGGGGCAGGATGGCATTCTTGCCAATCAGGCAAGCCCCTCGGCGCGTGCCGGCTCAGCTTGCCGCGGCCGCGACAGGCATCACCGTGCGCATGATCTGCAGGCACGCCGGCCCCAGCAACACCACCAGCAGCGCCGGAAAAATACAGAAGATCAGCGGGAACAGCAGCTTGGTGGCGATCTTCCCCGCGTTTTCCTCGATTAATTGACGCCGCCGCACGCGCAGCTGTTCGGACTGGATGCGCAGGGCGAGACCAACGCTGGTGCCGAAGCGGTCAGCCTGGATCAGCATTTTTGCCAGGGCATCGACGTCCTCCACCCCGGTACGCAGAGCCAGGTTGCGCAGTGCCTTTTCTTTCGAGCTGCCCGCTCGCATTTCGAGCGTTACCAGCTGCAGTTCCTCGGCCAGCACCGGGCTTTTCAAGCCGATTTCGGCCCCCACACGCCCCAGCGCGGCGTCCATCGCGAGGCCGGCTTCGACGCAGACCGTCATCAGGTCGAGGGCGTCCGGGAAGCTTTCGAAGATCTCGCGCTGGCGCTGCGCGATGCGGCGCTTGAGGAGGATATCGGGCACATAGTAGCCGCAGGCCGCCGCCGAGACCAGCGCCAGGAAAGTGACGCCGGCGACGCGGTCGGGATCGTGGCGCAGCACCAGCCAGGCAAGCAGCGGCAATCCGAGCGTGAGTGCGGTTTTACCGGCATGGAACAGGCCGGGCGTGGCCGGATCGCGCCAGCCGGCGTTGATGAAACGCAGGCGTACGGGCGAACTCTCCCAGCCGTCCGCCGGCACCGAGAGCTTGGCCAACGGCTCGGCCAGGCGTGCCAGGCGCTGGCGCCAGCCTTCGGCACGGGCCGTGCGTCGGGTATCGCGCTCGTCCAGTGCAGACAGGCGTGCCTGGATCGGATTGCGCGTCAACAGCAGCATGGCCAGCATCGCGATACCAAAGATGGCGACGAACAGTGCGCCCAGGATGAGCAATTGTGCGTTGGTCATCGTATTTCCTTACATGCGGATGCGCACGATCTTGCGAATCGCAAGCACTCCGAACAACATCATTCCCAGGGCCGAATACAGCATCTTGCGGCCGCCCGGATCGGTCCACAGCACGCCCATCGTTCCCGGATTGGCCAGGTACATCATGAAGCCCGCTCCAAAAGGCAAGAGGCACAGCACCCAGGCCGAGATGCGCCCTTCCGCCGACAAGACGCGCACCTGGCCGGCCAGCTTGTGGCGGTCGCGGATGATGTTGGCGATCGACGCCAGCAGTTCCGTCAGGTTGCCGCCGCTTTCGCGCTGGATCAGCACGGCCACCACGAAGTACTGCAAGTCCATGCTGGGCACGCGCTGGGCCAGGTTGTTGAGGGCATCGCCCATCGCGACGCCGAAATTGACTTCATCGAAGGCGGCCTTGAATTCTTCCCCCAGGGGCGCGGCGACTTCGTCGGCCACCAGCTTGAGCGCCGTCGGAAAGGCATGGCCGGCGCGCATCGCGCGGCTCATCATGTCCAGCGCTTCCGGCAGCTGGCGT
Organism: Massilia sp. Leaf139; assembly: GCF_001424165.1. Classification (GTDB taxonomy): domain Bacteria; phylum Pseudomonadota; class Gammaproteobacteria; order Burkholderiales; family Burkholderiaceae_D; genus Telluria. The sequence continues at coordinate 52,221 of NZ_LMOJ01000002.1, read as the reverse complement.
TCGAAGCGAACCATGCGTGCGGCGCGCGCACGCGCAAGCCGCAGCAGCGGCAGGCTGGCGCCGCCCGATGCAGCCAGGGGCAATGCGAGCAGCGGCAGGTGCAGCCATACCGCTGCGATCAATCCCGCCATGAAGCCGATGGCGCATACGGCGACCAGGGGCGCCACCAGCTGCTGCGAACCCGCCTGCTGCAGCATGCGGTCGAGCCGGTGTACGCCAGGCAGGCGGCGCAGCAGCCGGTCGAGTTCCGGATCCTCGCTGTAGCGCCGCTCCTTGACGATGGTGACGTCGGAGCGCTGCGCTTCCGCGCCGATGACGCCGCGCAGGCGGCGCGCGATGCGCTCGGCTTCGGGACTGCGGTGCGCCTGCCAGCCGGCATACGCTCCCCACACCAGCAGCATGACGGCCGCGAACAGCAGCGCCACGAACAGGAGGAAAGTGAGATCCATGCGGCTTTCCCTAGCGCGGTTCGAACACGTGGGCAGGCAAGGTCACGCCGAAGGTACGCAGGCGCTCGGCGAAACGCGGACGCACACCGGTCGCGCCCGAATGGCCGATCACGCTGCCGTCGTCGGCCACGCCGGTCTGCTTGAAGGCGAAGATCTCCTGCATGGTGATGACGTCGCCTTCCATCCCCGTCACTTCCGAGATCGACAGCACCTTGCGCTTGCCGTCGGTCAGGCGCGTGACCTGCACCACGACGCCGACGGCGGAACTGATCTGCTGGCGCATTGCCTTCGGCGGCAGGTTCCCTGCCGCCATGCTGATCATGTTTTCCAGGCGCGTGAGGGCGTCGCGCGGGGTATTCGCGTGGATGGTCGCCATCGAGCCCTCATGGCCGGTGTTCATCGCGCCCAGCATGTCGAGCGCTTCGGCGCCGCGCACTTCGCCCAGGATGATGCGGTCCGGGCGCATCCGCAAGGCGTTTCGCACCAGCGCGCGCTGGGTCACTTCGCCCTTGTCCTCGATGTTCGGCGGGCGGGTCTCGAGGCGCACCACGTGCGGCTGCTGCAGCTGCAGTTCGGCCGCGTCCTCGACCGTCACGATGCGCTCGTTCTTGCCGATGAAATTCGAGATCACGTTGAGCATGGTGGTCTTGCCGGAACCGGTGCCGCCCGAGATCAGGATGTTGACCTTGGCCTTGCCCAGGCCCTGCAGTACCTCGGCCATCTCGGGCGTCATACTGCCGTAGGAAACCAGGTCGGCCAGGCGCAGCGGATCGGCCGAAAAGCGGCGGATCGACATCACCGGGCCGTCGATCGCCAGCGGCGGAATGATCGCATTGACGCGCGAGCCGTCCGGCAGCCGGGCGTCGACCATCGGGCTCGATTCGTCGATGCGGCGGCCCACGCGTGAGACGATCTTGTCGATGATCTTCATCAAGTGGGCGTCGTCGGTGAAGGTGACGTCGGTCAGTTCGAGCTTGCCGCGGCGCTCGACATACACCTGCTTGTGGGTATTGACCAGGATGTCGGAAACGGTCGGGTCTTCCAGCAGCGTTTCGAGCGGGCCGAAGCCGAGCATCTCGTTCTGGATGTCGCGCGTGAGCGTCTTGCGCTCGGCATCGTTGATGACGACCATCTCCTCTTCCAGCAGGCGCTCGACCAGGAGGCGCAACTCCTGGCGGATCTGATCCTGGTTCAGGCGCTGCATGCTCTCCAGGTCGACGCGGTCGAGCAGCGCCTCGTGGATGCGGGACTTGAGCTGATGGTAGGCGCGGTTGTCGATCGGGCCGCTGCGCTGGGCCGTCGGGCGCGGCGCGCTGTTGCCGAGACGTTCGCGCAGGGAATAAGCCGGGGTATTCATGGGTGGATCCTGGGAATCAGACATCGGTGATGCGGCGCTTGAACAGGCGCGTCATCAGGCTGGTTGGCGCCACCGGCGCACTCTCTCCGGTCAGGCCGCGCGCCATCTCCGTCAGCGCGTTGCTCAGCGGGCTGTCGGGCATCAGGCGCGTGACCGGCACGCCCTGGTTGACCGACTTCGCCGCCGCGTCGTAGTGGTTCGGCATGGTGCGCAGGATCGGGGTGTCGAACGCCTCTTCCAGATCCTTCAGCCGGATGTCGCTGTTCTTGTCGTGGCGGTTGACGATCAGCTCGACCTTGTCCTTGCCGTAATCGAGGTTGCGGAAAACGCTCAGGAGGCGCTTGCCGTCGCGGATGTACGGCAGCGTCATCTGCAGCACCGGGTAGATCGTGTCGGCATGGTCGAGCGCGCGGATGCTCACCGGGTCAAGGCTGCGGCCGACGTCGAGCACGATGAAGTCGTACTGGCGGCGCGCCAGCTTGACGATGGCGTCGATGTGCTCGGGCTTGACGTCGCTGGCGTGGGCCGGATCCGAGGGCGCGGCCAGGATGCCGTAGTTCGGCGTGACGGCGACCATGCTCGAAGCCAGGAAGGATGGATCGAGGCGGTGGATCTGGGTCGCCACGTCGGACAGGGTCGCCAGCGGCTTGCTGTCGGAAACGAACAGCGAGGCGTCGCCGAACTGCAGGTTCATGTCGATCAGCGCCACCTTCTTCGTGCCGCCGGCCGACAGCGCATAGGCGAGGTTCGTGGCCAAGAAAGTCGAGCCGCTGCCGCCCTTGCAGGAAATGAAAGCCAACACCTTGCCAGGCGCACCGCCCTGGCTGCCCAGCTTGTCGGCGGCGCGGTCGAGCGCTTCGTCCAGGGCGGTGCCGGCCTGCGGCGGCAGCACTTCGCGCACGCCGGCTCGCATCGCGCGCAGCAGGAACTCCTGCGACAGGTCGGCCGAGAGCACGATAAAGGCGAGCTTCGGGAACAGGTGGCCGAGCCGTTCGATCTGCTCGAGGTCGCCTTCTACGATGCGCGGCGCATCGACCACCAGCACGTCGGGAATGGCTTCGTCGGCCAGGGTCGCCAGGCGCGCCGGAGCCCCGGGAATCATGTCGACTTCGTCGGTTTCGGGGCGGGCGCGCAGCTGGCGCGCCAGGTCGATCAGGTGGCGCTCGTCGCGCGACAACACAGCGATTTTCATGTCGGCCCTTTCACTTGCTGCCAAAGGTCAGGGTGTCCGTTTGCGATACCGGCGCGGCATACGAACGCTGGTAGTTCACATACGCGGCCACCGCGGCGCCGGCGTCGGCGCCGGTATCCGGCCGCGGCTGTGCCGGTAGCGCCTGGCTGGCCAGGATGGCGCGCACGCTGGCGCCGCCGGCCGAGGGAGTGGCGGCAACGCAGCCGCCCAACAGGGACGAGATGGCCAGCGCGCCGGCAATGTTCGAAAGACGGTTCATGGTTTTTCCTTGGCTGCGCCGGGCTGGGCGTGGCTTTCGTGCTGACCGTTGAGCAGGAACTCGGCACGGGTAGGCTGCCGGTACTCGTCGGTCGGCAGACGTGGCGCTTCCGGCAGCGGCTTGGCCAGGCGCGGCGTCACGATGAAGACCAGCTCGGTGCGGTCGTTCTGGAAGTCGCTGCTGCGAAACAGCGCGCCCAGCACCGGCACTTCGCCCAGCAGCGGGAAGCGCTTGATGCTGCTGGTGACGTTATTGCGAATCAGGCCGCCGATCGCAAAGCTTTGGCCGTCCTGCAGCTGCACGGTGGTGGTCGCGCGGCGGGTCGTGAAGGCCGGCAGGATGGCGGTTGCGTTCGACGAGCCGTTGACGCTGACGCCGATTCCTTCGCGGTTCAGTTCCGACACTTCCGGCGCCACGCGCAGGTTGATGCGTCCGCCGCCGAGCACGGTCGGCGTGAACTTGACGGCCACGCCGTATTCCTTTTCCTCGAGCGTGATGGTGTTGGCGCCGCCGGCCGCGTTCTGCGCCACCGGAATGAAGATCTTGCCGCCGGCCAGGAAGCTGGCTTCCTGGCCGCTGACGGCCATCACGGTGGGCTCGGCCAGGATCTTGACCAGGCCGTCGCGGTTCTCGCCGTCGATGGCGAACTGCTTCATGCCGTTGTTCTTGACGTCGCTGATGAGCCCCCCACTGCCGCTCAGCAGGTTCGACAGCAGGCCATAGGTCCAGCCTCCGCTGATTTTGCTGTAGCCGGCGGCCGCGCCCAGCTTGTCGACCAGCGACTTCGACACTTCGGCGATCTTCACTTCCAGCATCACCTGCTGGGGCGCGGCGATCGACAGCAGGTTCAGCACTTTGGCGGCGCCCGCGGCGGCAGGTGCGGCGCTGACCGCGGCTGCACCCACGCCCGCCGGCGACGGGCTGCCCGCTGCCGCGGCAGGTGCGGCGCCCTCCTGGTAGGCATTCGCCAGGGCCATCAGCTGGGCCGCCACTGCGGCGTCGCTGACCATGCCCGACAGCACCAGCGCATTGCCGCTGCTGCCGATGCGAATCTCCTTTTCCTGCGGGAACAGGGTGTCGAACTGGGCGCGCAGGGGCGCGGTGTCGATGCCGACCACCAGATCGAGCACCGTCGAGCGGCCGTCGCGGCCGGCAACGATCAGGTTGGTGGAGCCGACGCTGCGCGCCACGATCACGACCTCGTTCGCGTTGGGGACGACGACATTGGCCACGTCCGGTGCGCCCACGGTCACCTGGGACGCAGGGCTGCAGAAGCGTTTCAGGACGGATTTGCCGCGCACCAGTTCGAGGCGCCCGCCCTGGCTATTGCCGCGCAGGTCGATGCAGTCGGGCGTAGCCGCATGGGCGGCGCCGAAGGACAGCGCCAGCGCGCAGGCCAGCAAGGTCTTGTTGTTCAGGGAAGTCATGGTCATGTCAGTTCAATGCTTGCGAAGAGGCGTCCAGGCCGCGGATCACGAGGACGGCGTCGGCGCGCGGCGTGCGCGCAGGAGCCGGCGCCGCCATGCGCACCGGGGCCGGGGCCGGCGCCGCGGCTTCAAGACGCGGGGCGGCGAGCGGTGCCGGCGCAGCCGGCGGCAGGCCCAGCACGGACTCGCGTGTCGCGCCGGCCGTGTTGGCCGGCTGCGGGTCGACCTGGTTGCGCAGCACCAGCGACAGCGAACCGATGCTGCGCGCCAGGTCGAGCTTTTCGACCTGATCCGGCGCCAGCTCCAGCGTCACGGCGTTTACCACGCGCGGCTTGGTATCGTCGCGGTTCGATTCCTGCGCCACCGCCAGCACCAGGATCCGTTCCAGCACGATCTTCGAGATGGACGGTGAACGCGCACCGAGGTCGTTGCCAGTGCTTTCGAGGTTGACCAGGATGTCGACATAATTGCCCGGCAAGGCGAAACCGGCGACGCCGACGACGTCGTTGACCCGCACCGTCATGGCGCGCTTGCCGGCGGCGACGACGGCCGACAGGCCGCCCATGGTGCCGGCCGGCGCCAGCTTCGTTTCGACGACTGGCTCGCCCTTGCCGATGTTGGCGCGCACGACGCGGTTTTCCAGCACTTTCAAGTCGGTGATGGCGCCCTCGGGTACGGAAGCGGCGGGCCAGTCGACCAGCTGCAGATTGGCCGCGGCCAGGCGCGTGCCCTGGTTGAGGTCGATCGTGGCGACCGCGATGCGGGTGCCGGCCGCGCCCTGCTCGCTCATCCACTTGGCAGCCACCAGCACGGCCGCCAGCGCGAGGAATAGTGCCGCGCCGACGATCAAGAGTGCTTTCGAATTACGCATCAGTCGTTCTCCATCTTGCCGCGTTCGCGGCGTTCCAGTTCCAGGGTGCAGCCGGCGCCATGGCCGGTCGCGAAATAGTTATCCCACGCCCAATCGAGCGTGCGGCGCGACAGGCAGGGCGCTTCTTCCTCGTAGCGCGCCAGGTCGCGCAGCTGGCGCAGCAGGTCGCGCGGGTAGCAGGCCAGCAGTGGGACGCCGTGGCGGCGGTGGCAATCGAGCAGGTAGTCGAAAACGCCGGCATCGAAGGCGACGCCGGCGCTGCGGCAGGCCTGCTCGAACAGCCGCGCGTATTCCGCGTTCGAGGCGGCAGGCACTTCGATCTTGTAGCCGAGGCGGCGCAGGAAAGCGCCATCGGACAGGCGCTGCGGCACGAAATTCGAGGAAAACACGACAATCACGTCGAAGGGCACCTCGAAACTATGGCCGGTGTGCAGGGTCAGGTAATCGACATTGCGATCCATCGGCACGATCCAGCGGTTCATCAGGGCGTCCGGGGTGCAGCGCTGGCGGCCCAGGTCGTCGATGATGAAGATGCCGTTGTTCGACTTCAGGTGCGGCGGCGCCTGGTACAGGCGGGTGTGCGCATCGAAATGCAGGTCGAGCATGTCGAGCGTGAGTTCGCCGCCGGCCAGGGCCGCAGGACGGCGCAGGCCGCGCACCCAGCGCATGTCGGGCGCGCTGCCGCGGTCGAAGCCACGCTCGCCCGCGATGTCGGCGGCGCCGCTCAGCGGACGGTGCTGGACGGCGTCGTATAGCGGTACGGCTTCGCCGTCGACCATGATTGCGTAGGGAACGGCGATCGCGCCGCTGAGCAGGTCGCGCAGGCGCTCGGCCAGGTAGGTCTTGCCGCTGCCCGCCAGGCCGTGCAGGAACAGCGCGCGGCCCGAATTCATGGCGGCGCCCAGCTGCGCCAGCACGCGCGGGTTGACGACGATGTCGCCGAAGACGGCGTCCATCTGCTGGCGCGTGACGTGCACGCCGGCGACGCTTTGCGCCTGCACTTGCGCGGTATAGGCGGCCAGGGTGACCGGCGCCGGGCCGGCATAGGCATTCCGGGCCAGCACCGCGGCGGCGCGTGCGCGGCCGGCCTCGGTCAGCAGATAGGACAGGTCGGCGTCGGTGCCGCTGTTGCCGACGCGCGCCACTTCGCACAGCTTTTCCGCGCGCAGGAAGGCGACCAGCGGATCGATCACGCCGACGTTGAGTTTCAGGTGCGCGGCCAGTTCCGGCAAGCGCATCTGGCCGCGCTGGTGCAGCACCTTGGCCAGCAGCTCGGCCAGGAACAGGAAAGGCAGGCCGGTGTCCTCGACCGTGCGCGGTGCGCGCAGTTCGGCCGGCGCCAGGCTGGACAGCGTGCTCACAGCGGCAGCTCCCCGAAGGCGTGCAGCCAGAGTACGCAAGGAACGCTGGCCGCGGCGATCGCGACCGCATAGGGCAGGCGGCCGCTGGCGCTCGCCGGTGCCGGCACAGCAATGCTGCCCGACAGCGCAGAGACGCTGGTGTGCAGCGCCATGTGGCAGGCATTGCCGATCAGCTGGCGCAGCTTGCGCTGCCAGGCGGCGAAGGCCAGCGCCAGCACACCGCCGGCTACCAGCGTGAACAGCGCGATCGTCAAGATCTGGCCGGCGCCGACGAAGGCGCCGACCATCGCCAGCAGCTTGACGTCGCCCGCGCCCATCAGGCGCAGCGCGTACATCGGCAGCAGGAAGGCCAGGCCCAGGGCCAGGCCGCCGCTGGCGAAACCGATTCCCAGGCCGCCGATCGGTGTGCCGAACAGCCCTGCTCCCGCCGGCAGCAGCGTATGCAACGCGAGCGCGGCCAGCATGCCCGGGAACACCAGGGCGTTCGGGATGCGGCGCGCGCGCACGTCGTGCCAGACGGCGGCCGCAAGCAGCGCAAGCAGCAGGATCAGGGGGAGCAGTGCCAAGGAAGGACTCCGGTGAAAATAAAAATCCGGAACGGTGGCGTTCCGGATTGGTGGCGTGCCGGCGGCACGCCGGTGACGCGATTACTTGACGGTCGGGGAGATCTTGGCGGCCAGCGCGCCGAACATGCTGCTGATGTTGCCGCCCAGCAGAGTCACAGCGGTGATGATCACGCCGGCGATCAGGGATGCGATGAGGGCGTATTCGATTGCGGTGACGCCGTCTTCTTCTGCGATGAAGTTTTTGATGAAGTTCATGATGTGGCCTTTAAGAGAAATTGAAAAATTGCTTGGCTTATGCGCTTGTCCATGCAGCCAACACTGCGATGAAGCCAACGACCGCGAGCAGGGCAACCAGGACGATGTACGACGTGGCCGGGGTTCCGGTGCGTTCATACTGCTGTTCCTGCAAGTCTTCCTTGTCGTACACGTTTGCTCCTGTCTGTTGCCGCCGCATCGTGCTTCGATGCGCAGCGCATGAACAGCATCTTATGATTTGACCGGATTCATCACATCCGTCAAATATACCTTTCGGCGTAGGAGCTTCGGCCAGGCCAACCAGGACAAATGTCCTGTCTCTCCTGCTGGCCGCGTCAGGACAAGGCGTTGCGCGTGGCGTAGACGTAGAGTTCGAGGCGGTTGGCGACGTCGAGCTTCTGGTAGATCGTGCTCAGGTGGTTGCGCAGAGTGCGCTCGGAAATGAAGGCGCGCTCGGCCAGTTCCTTGTTGAGGGCGCCCTTGCCGGCCACGATCATGCCGATCACTTCGCGTTCGCGTGCCGTCAGCGAGGCGATGCGCTGGCTTTCCGGGTTGGCCGGCGGCGGTGCGGTGAGCTGGCCGAGCAAGGCCTGCATGAGCGACTGTTCGATCCAGAGTTCGCCGTTGTGCACCTTGCGCACGGCCGCCAGCACATCCTCGGTCGGGGCTTCCTTGCCGACCACGCCGCGCGCACCGAGCTTCACTGCCTCGGTCAGCGTGGCCTGGTCGCGGTTGGCGCTGAAAATGACGACGCGCGTGCCCTCATTGGCCAGGAGCGCGGGCAGGATGGCGAGCGAGCTGCTGCCCTTCAGGTCGAGGTCGAGCAGGACGATGTCGGGCCGCAGCGCCGTGCACAGCGCGGTCGCTTCGGCCGCGTCGCCGGCGCTGCCGGCCAGGGTAAAGGCCGGGGCTTCGGCCTGGATCAGGCGCTCGAGGCCCCACAGCATCGTCTTGTGGTCGTCTACCAGCAAAATGCGGATGGTCATGCTTGTCTCCGGTGTCGTTCAGGTGGCCACGCGGATGCGCAGCCGCGTCTGCCCCTGCGCCGTCTCGATGGCGAGCGTACCGCCGACGGCGCGTACCCGTTCGGCGATCGATTGGGGCAGGAAGGGGGCCGGCGCGGCGCCCGGTCCCTGGGGATTGGTGATGTCGATCTCGAGCGTGCCGGCATCGCCCGACAGGGCCACCCGGGCGCTGCGCGCATGGGTGTGCTTGCAGATGTTGCTGACGCCTTCGGTCACGATCTGGAATACCTCCGCCGCCATGCGATCGTTGATGGGCGGCGCGCCCGCCGCATCGAGCGTCACCTCGACATCGTAGAAGGAACGCACCTGGTTCAACTGGCGGCGCAGGGCGATCAGCAGTTCCGGCTCTTCCTGGCGCCCATGGCGAAAGCGCTGCGCGAACTGGCGCATGTCGCCGATCACGTCGGTGCTCATCGCCAGCAGGCGGTCGAGGTCGGCCGTCAGTGGATTGTCGTCGCCGGCCCGGCTGCGGATCGCCGCCACCGCGTGGCGCAGGCCGATATAGGGCTGGATCGTACTGTCGTGCAGGTCGCGCGCGATGGTCTGGCGCTCGCGGAAGGCCGCGTCGGAGGCAAGGCGGTCGAGCAGGTTGATGGTTTCGATGACCGGGAAAGCCTGCTGCACGATATGGTGCAGGAAGGTGGCGTCGCCGCGGCGCAGCGCCGCCCCGGAGGTCACGAAGATGCGCCCTGCGCCCTTGCGCAGCGGCAGTGCGGCGCTGATGAAGCGTTCGGTATCGAGCAGGTCGGCGATGCTTGCGCAGGCGACCGTTTCCGCTGCGCTGCCGGTTCTGGCCGGAAGGATCGCCATTTGCCCTGCATCGGGCAGCAGCAGGCTCTTGCCCTTGTGATAAAGCACGACGCCGTCGCCGGGCGCGAGCAAGGGCTGGACATCGGCGTCCTCGATCCGGCTGCGGCGGATCGCGCGCCCGCTCCTTGGATGATGGACGGTATGCAGCATCCAGCGGCCGCTGCCGTCCTGCATCAGCAGGACGCAGGTCGTGCCGCCGAAAAAGCGCAGGATCTTGCCCATCAACGAGTCGAGCGTGTGCTGCACGCCGAAACGGGGATTCGACAGCCGGCTGACGTCGCGCAGCAGTGCCAGGCGGCGGCGCTGATCGACCAGCAGGCCGCCCCAGAACGCGATCATGTAGCCCAGTGCCAGCAAAAACGTGGTGCGCAGCAGCAGCAGGTAGAGCGTTGTCGCACCGTGTGCGCCGAGCACGGCGGCAGTGACCACGGCCGCCGCCCCCAGGGTCAGGCGTGCGCCCGCATCGAAGCCATGGCGGAACGACGCGGCCAGGATCGCGAAGAAGAACAGGGTGAAGAAGGGGCTGGGTGCACCACCGCTGGCATATACCATCAGCCCGTACCAGCCGATGTCGACCCAGTAGATCACCGGGCCATGCCAGAAACCGGCCCGCGATCGCGCCACGCATAGCAGCACCAGGCTGTGCAGCGCATAGGCGACGAAGATCAGCCACATCCAGCGTCCCGCCAGCACCACCGTATGGGGGCCGATATATAGGGTCAGGAGCGTCGAGACCGACAGAAGGAAGCGCATGCCGAACACCATCCAGGCCTCCGCGCCCGGCGAGGCGGCACCGGCGCCGCCGTGCACCGTCCACCTGGCCAGGCGAAAGACTGCTTCGAGACCCATTGCTTGCATGTTGTTCAGACCCGACAGAGACAGAAAATCAGTAAAAACCAAACATAGCAGAATATTGCCATGTAGAATCTCGAAGAATACATTAAGCGTCGTCAAATTTACGCAAAGTTGTCATTTTCATGAGATTTAATTCGTTCAATCGTCAATCCGGCGCCACAATTGTCGAAATGGCGATTATTGCACCGGTTTTTTTGCTGATACTGCTGGCCTTGGTTGAATTCAGCCTGATGTTCTTTTCGACCCTGACGATGCAGTACGCGGTGCGCGAAGGTGCGCGTTATGCCGTGACCGGCCAGAGCAATCTCGACCCGAATACCGCCAGCCAGCAGCGCTACGCCGCCGTCATCCAGAACATCCGCGATCATTCGCTGGGCATGTACGACCGTCTGGCGCCCGTCATTTCGGTGAACGGCACCGCGTATTCGAGCAGCACCTACAGCAGCGGCATGTTTGGCGCTCCGGGCAGCCTCATCGTGCTGCAGATCGACTGCGACTGGGTCGTCACGACGCCGCTCCTCTCGGGGTTCTTCACCAATGGCAAATACCATTTTGCCGTTGCCGCCACCATGCGTAACGAGTTCTTCCCATGATCGGCCATCGTCGCCGCCAGCGCGGCCTGGCCGCCGTCGAGTTCGCCCTGCTGCTGCCGATCCTGCTGATGCTGCTGTTCGGGATGATCGACGCGGCGCGCGCACTGCAGGCCAACATCATCATCACCAACATCAGCCGTGAAGGCGCGAACCTGGTCGCGCGCGGCAATACGCAGCTCGAGACCGGCAGCCAGGAGATCATGTACGCACTGATGGCGAGCGCACCGCCGCTGAACGTGAACCAGCAAGGCATGGTCTACATCACGCGCGTGATGGGCGTGGTGAAGAGCGGCGTCGCCACCAGCGTGGTGCTCGACCAGTACCGCTGGGACGACGCCGCCCGCAATCTGGGCTACCGCAGCTCCAGCTATCAGCCCGCCAGCCGCGTCTACGGCTGCACCGCCTGGATCGGCCCCCAGTGCAGCGGGATCGGCAGCACGAGCCGTCCAACGGTCTCGACCATGAGCGGCCAGCTGGCCGACGGCGAGGTCGTGCACGTCGTCGAAACCTTCTACCGCTACGACATGCTGCTCGCGACGGCCGCGACTTCCGCCCTGAGCCTGCCCGCGCTCGGGCCCGACCTGTATTCGATGACGGTGTTCTGACATGCTTCCAAACCTCCGGCGCCAGCGCGGTGCCATCGCCATCATGACCGCCCTCGGGATGCTGGTGCTGCTGGCTGTGGTCGGCCTGGTCATCGACGGCGGCCTCGCCTATCTCGTCAAGGCGCGCCTGAACGCGGCCGTCGACTCGGCCGCCGTGGCCGCCGCGCGCGCCGTCCCGGCCGGGAATAACCAGACCGAACAGACAGCCAGCGCCCAGGCCGCTGCCGCCGAGTTCTTCGCGGCGAATATCCCGAACGGCTACATGCTCTCGCAGCCGAGACTGACCGGTACCGACGTCAGCTTCAGCGGCGGCACGGTCACCATCGACGTACGCGCCGAGGCGCCGATGCCGGTGTCGGTCATGCAGGTACTGGGATTTACGGAACTGACGCCGCGCGCCTATGCACAAACCATCCGGCGCGACCTGGACATGGCCTTCGTAGTCGATAACTCCGGTTCGCTATACGACAACCGCGTCGCGGTACGCGCCGCCGCCAAGAGTTTTCTGAACAAGTTCAACGTCACCCAGGACCGGGTGGCGCTGATCCAGTTCGGCTCCGGCGCCGAAGTCGACAACCCGATCAATACCTCGGCGCGCGGTTTCAACCGCACGTCCATGCTGAGCAAGATTGACGCCTATAGTTTTCCGGGCACCACGTCCTCCGTCGAAGGCATGTGGCACGCGCGCGACCAGCTGAACCGGATTCCCCTCGTAAACCGCTCGGCCATGCGCGTCATCGTGTTCTTTTCCGACGGCGCGCCGACCGGGTTCGGGGCCGCCCTGAACTTCAACGCGGCGGGCGATTGCAAGGATCTCGCAGGCAATCCCATTGCCGGCGTGATGAACAACGACGGCGCCGGCCTGAACCGCCTTGACGACAGTAATCCTGTGCTGATCAGCACGAAATGCGACATCTATCGCGACGGCGTCTTGTACGTCAAAAAATTGCCTGAGTTTTATAACGCGCACGACAACAAGCGTGAGTTTCCGATCGTGACCAGCTATCCGCGTCCCGTGACGGCCGACCTGAATTTGTCGAGCTATGTGCAAAACGTCGATCGCGCCTCGCGCAATCTGCCCGAAGCAGTCGCCGACAAGGCACGCGACGAAGGCATTTTCGTCTTCACGCTGGGAATGGGTAATTCCTTGAAGGTCAAGAGCGGCGTCGATAACGAAACCGGCGAAAGCCTGTTGAAATGCATGGCCAACGTGGCCGACGCACCGGCACGCTGCTACAAGCCGGAAAAGCCTGTCGGCATGTACTGCTACGCCGCGACCGAAGCCGACCTGACGCCCTGCTTCTCGCGCCTGGCATCGGCCATCCTGCGCATTTCGAAGTAAAGCTATTCGGCAAGCCTTCTCTGGCGCTCTTCGCGCGGCGTATTGCCGAACAGGGCGCCAAACGCCGTCGAAAAGTGCGACCCCGACGAAAACCCGCACATCAGCCCCACCTGCACGATCGAGTAATTCGTATCAAGCAGCAGCTGCCGCGCCCGGTTCAGGCGCAGTTCCAGGTAGTAGCGCGACGGTAAACTCCCAAGATACTGTTTAAATAGCCGCTCCAGCTGCCGCCGCGACACCCCCGCCAGCTGGGCGATCTCGTCGGTCGAGAGCGGCTCCTCGATATTCGCTTCCATCAAGGTCACCGCCTCGGTCAGCTTCGGCTGCAGGGTGCCGAAGCGCGCCTGCAGGGCGACGCGCTGGCGCTCTTCCCTGCCGCGCACGCGGTCGACGCAGAGCAGCTCTTTCACGGGCGCCTGTACGCTCGATCCGAACACGATGTCGATCAGGGTCAGCGCGAAATCGACCGAGGCGGCGCCGCCGCAGCAGGTCAGGCGGTTGCCGTCGATTTCGTAGAGGTGGGGGGTGAAGGTCGCCTGGTCGGCGCGGCTGTCGGCGTCGGCGTAGAGCGACCAGGGCAGCGCGGTGCGCACGCCGTTCAGGGCGCCGGCTTCGGCCAGCCACAGGACGCCGGCGCCGACGCCGCCCCAGAAGGGGGCGGCGCGGCAGCGTTCGACCAGGGCACGGAAGTTGGCGGGTTTTAGTCCGGCCTGCGCTTCGTCGGCGGCGAGCAGCACCAGGTGCCAGTGGCGCTGGGCGTCGCTGGTGAACTTGTCGGGGCTGCGCACGTCCACGTGCAGGCGCTCGGGGCCGAGGATTTTCGCGGCCTGGCGCAGCGGTTGTACCAGGCCCGACCAGGTCAGGGCGTCCGGTTCGCCGGCGTTCACCAGCAGGATGCGCAGCGGCCGTTCCTGCGCCAGGACGGACAGTTCAGGTTGCGGCATCGGGGCAGATTTCGAACGTCATCACTCGGGGGCAAGCGCGGCGGCGGGCCGTCTTTCGGAATTCCATTGACTGACTATCATACCGGAGATCAAGAGCAGGCCGCCCAGCCAGCCCCTGCCCGTCAAGGCTTCACCCAGCCAGAAGTAGCCGAAGAAGGCGGCCGCGGCCGGCTCGAAGGCGTAGACGACGGCCGCCTCGTTGGCCGTCGTGCGCGACTGGCCCCAGGTCTGCAGCGAGATGATGGCGGCGGTGGCGACCACCCCGAGATAAGCGAAATTCCAGCCGTGTGCGCCGATGCTGGTCATGCTCGCGCCGATCCAGGCGCTGCGGACGGCGGCCTCGCCCGGCAGCTCGCGCGCCAGCAGCCAGACCAGGGCGCACAGGGCGACGGTGCCGATTTGCGTGGCGGTGATGGTGAGCAGGCCCGTGGCGCGCCGGGTGCGCAGTTCCATCACCTTGATATACACGCCGAAGCACAGCGCGCTCATCAGGGCGAGCGAGTCGCCGGTGCCCCAGGCGCCGCCGTCCCAGCACAGGGCGGCCAGGCCCGCGATCGACATGACCAGGGCCAGGACGATGCGGCGCTCGGGCAGGCGTCCGGCCAGCACGCCCAGCAAGGGCACGACCAGCACGTTCAGGCCGCAAATAAAGGCGTTGCGGTTGGAGCTGGTCAGGGCCAGGCCCTCGACCTGGAACACGAAGCAAAAGAACAGCAACACGCCGAGGATGGCGCCGGAGCGCACGTCCGATCCTTTCGCGCGCCACAGGAAGGGAAACAGGATGACGGCCGCCAGCGCGAAGCGCACCAGGATGATCCAGACCGCCGAGAAATGGCCCGTCAGATCCTTCATGGCGGGGAAGGTCGTGCCCCAGACCAGGGTGACGAGCAGCAGGGCGAGGATGCCGTGGAGGTGGCGGGTCATGGACAATAATGGCGGATCGGCAAGAACGCGTATGGTACGCGCCTCGGCAGTAAAAGGCGAACCGGAGCCCGGGGAGCGCACGGAGACGGCTATAATCGCAGCCCATGGGGGAACGATATTTAAAGAGCGTCCGTTTATTGGCCGAATGCCTGCAAGGCTTCGAACGCTACTCGGGCGAATCGGTGCGGCATTACGGCTTGACGCATGCACAATTCGACATTATCGCCACGCTGGGCAATACACCGGGCATGAGCTACAAGGAACTCGGCGAACGCACCCTGATCACCAAGGGCACGCTGACGGGCGTCATCGAGCGCCTGGAACAGAAAGGCATCGTGCGGCGCGAGCGCAGCAGCGACGACAAGCGCTCCTTCCACGTCTGCCTGACCGAGGCCGGCGATGCCGTGTTCCGCGAAGTGTTCCCGAAAGTGATTGCTCACGGCAAGCAGTTGTTTGCCGGATTCAGTAGTGCCGAGTTCGACGAGATGGATGCGGTGTTGCGCAAGCTGCGCGAGCGCATCGGCCAGGCCGGCCGCCCGTCCCCACTCCTTTCCCCGACATCACATCAACAAAAGGAAGAATCTTGAAAACCACCCTGCTCGAAGGCATGACGCCTGCCCATTTCGACAAGCACATCATCGGCAATATCCTGCTCGAAGTCGCCCCGGTCGAGGAAGTGCGCCAGCACAAGATGCTGATCGGCGTGCGCAACGAAGCCGGCGAAATCTACCGCCTGATCGGCGCGGCCAAGATCAACAGCTTCATGAACGCCGTCGAAGAACTGGCCGACCTCGGCCTGGTCGACGAGCTGGAAGACACGGAAGAGCCGAAGGACGGCTGCGACGCCATCTTCAGCGAGCCGTAAACCGCGGCTCCTTCCGGCGTTGTAAAAGTGCCCTAAGGCAAAGTTTGCTGGGTTACGTCTGTACATGAGGGTATAATTTTTCGATGGACAGACTCGACGCCCTCAACAGTATCGCGGCCCAGGCCACCCGCGGCGAACTCAGCTTTCCGACCAATGTCGACGCCACGCTGCGCCTGCAGCAAGCCCTGAACGATCCCGAATGCCACGCCGACGCGGCGGCCCGCCTGGTGCAGGCCGAGCCGCTGCTGGCGGCGCGCACCGTCGCCATCGCCAATTCCGTAACCTATAACCGCTCCGGCAACGACGTCACCAACGTGCGCGCGGCCGTGCAGCGCGTGGGTTTCCGTACGCTGGGCGCGCTCGCGGCCAGCGTCATCGTGCGCCAGCTGAGCAGCGAAATCACCGATCCGCACTTGCGCCAGCGCGCCGACGCCCTCTGGCGCCACTCGGCCCACGTTGCCGCGCTGGCCCAGGTGATCGCGCGCCGGGTTTCCTTCGTCGATCCGGAGACGGCGATGTTCGCCGGGATCGTCCATGAAGTCGGCGGCTTTTATATGCTGTCGCAGGCGCACTTGTACCCGGGCCTGCTCGATGGCGATGGCAGTGCCGACGACTGGCTGGAACATGGCGAAGTGGCGGTCGGCCGCGGCGTGCTGCTGCGCCTGGGCGTGCCGACGCCGGTGATGGGCGCGATCGAAGCGATGTGGAACGGCATGCGCGCGCTGCCGCCGGAAACCCTGGGCGACACCCTGCTGTTGGCGAACGACCTGTCGCCGGTGGCCTCCCCCCTGCTGGAGCGGCCGGGCGCAACCACGGTTGCGGCGGCGGCCTCGATCGATTTCGCCGTGGGCGACGGCACGTTGGCGCGCGTCATGGAAGAATCGGCGCACGAAGTGCAGAGTCTGACGTCGGCCTTGTTGTAGGGTGGACGGGTCGCCGTCCACGCGTCAACCATCTCCCCTTCCGCACCCTCTCCGCTTTATTGCCGCAACGCGTGGACGGCTCAGCCGTCCACCCTACGGTCAAGCCGCGTCCAATGAGGGCAATATCCCGGATTGCTCACGCCGGGCTCGGGCGAGCACGAATGCCGCCATAAAACCGATCCCTGCGAGGCCCCATACGGCGGCCGCGACAATCTCGAAGGTATTGCGCAGTTCCGGGTTCGAGACCGCCAGGATCGGCAACAGCAAGGCGCGGATCATGCAGATGGCGGCCATCGTGGCCAGGCCAAGGCGTTGCAGCGGCGGGCGCCGAACCCAGCCGAGCACCGACGCCGCGTAATAGCCGCAGGTAGCCATGAGTGCGGCAATGACGACGCAGCTGACAGGCGCGAACCATGTTCCGGCCTTGTACGAATCGACGACGCTCGCCGGCGCATTGAAGAACACGAGCCAGGACAGGCCGGCGACCAGGGCGCCGAGATGAATCGCGACACCCGCCGATGAAACGAGGACAGCCAGTACAACCAGGATGTTTGTGATGTGCACGGTATGGATCGGGTAGCTGAGCGGTATTGACACCGATTCTATCTCGGTAGCCTGCTCCCGCCGTACAAAAAAATAACGGCTGCGCGCGAACGGATGATGGGACTTCGATCCGATGCACCAAAAAAAATGCCCGCTCAGGGAGCGGGCAAAGTCCAAAACTAGGGATGTCCTGAAAGAGACGAGTCCATATTACTTCCCGGTTCCCGCACACTCTGTGCGCCAGTTCACATTTGTGACATTTTCTCGACATTTGTGTCCGCTGGCGGAAGGGGCAAAAAAAAACCCGCTCCGAGGGGGAGCGGGTGAAGTCCAAAACTAGGGATGTCCTGAAAGAGACAGTTCCACTATACGGTTCCGCCCTCCCGCGCCTCTGTGCGATAACTCACACATGAGAAGGAAATGTCACATTCAGACAATTTCCTTTGTAAAAATCGATTAAGCGATGAAGCACAGGCGCCACGCCCGATCCCCGGAATGAAAAATGCCGCCCGTTTTGCAGCAGGGCGGCATTTTTATTGAAGCGGACGCTTAGACGACGGCGCCGTCCGTTTCGTCCTTTTCCTTGACCGGCTTGATCAGGTCTTCGCGCTTGACGCCGAACCACATGGCCAGCGCGGCGGCGACGAACACCGACGAATAGATACCGAAGCAGATACCGATCGTCAGCGCCATTGCGAAGTGGTGCAGCGACGGGCCGCCGAACAGCAGCATCGACAGCACCATCATCTGGGTCGAGGCGTGGGTGATGATCGTGCGCGAAATGGTGCTGGTGATCGCGTGGTCGATGACCTCGGTCACACTCATCTTGCGCTGCTTGCGGAAGGTTTCGCGGATCCGGTCGAAGATGACGACCGATTCATTGACCGAGTAACCAAGCACCGCGAGCACGGCCGCGAGCACCGTCAGCGAGAATTCCCACTCGAAGAAGGCGAAGAAGCCGAGGATGATGACGACGTCGTGCAGGTTCGCCAGGATGGCGGCGACGGCGAACTTCCACTCGAAACGCACGGCCAGGTAGATCACGACGCCGACCACGACCATGATCAGCGCGTTCAGGCCGTCGGTGGCCAGTTCGTCGCCGACCTGCGGGCCGACGAAGTCGACGCGCTGCAGCGTCACCAGCTCGGCGCCGGCGGCGTTGGCGCAGGTGGTGCGCGCCACTTGCTGGCCCTTTTCAAGCACGGAGATCTGCTTCGGCGTACCCGCTTCCGACGCGCAGATCGCATTGAAGGCTTCCGAGGACACGGTGGCGCCGGCAGCGGTTTTCACCGGCGGCAGGCGCAGGATGATGTCCTGGGCGGTGCCGAAGCTGGCCACCTCCGGCGCTTCATGGCCGATCCCGCGCAGCGTGGCGCGGATCTTTTCCTGGTCGGCCGCGTGCGGATAACGCAGTTCCATCACGGTGCCGCCGGTGAATTCGACCGAGAAGTGCAGGCCCTTGGTCACCAGGAAGAACACGGCGGCCACGAAGGTCAGCGCCGAGATCACGTTGAAGATCAACGCGTGGCGCATGAACGGGATGTCCCGTTTGATTTTGAAAAATTCCATGACGATTCCTAGTCTTTAATTCTTTTCAGCAGGCAGGCCTGGCTTCCAGACGGTGCCGATGGACAGCTTGGTCAGTTTCTTGCCGCGGCGGCCGTACCAGAGGTTGGCGATGCCGCGGGCGACGAACACGGCCGAGAACATCGAGGTCAGGATGCCGAGGGTGTGGACGACGGCGAAGCCGCGCACCGCGCCCGAACCGAAGATCAGCAGCGCCAGGCCGACGATCAGGGTGGTCACGTTGGAGTCGAAAATCGTGTCCCAGGCATGGCTGAAGCCGTTCGTGATCGCTTGCTGCGGCGTCGCCCCGGCACGCAGTTCCTCGCGGATGCGCTCGTTGATCAGCACGTTCGAATCGATGGCCATACCGAGCGCCAGCGCGATAGCGGCGATGCCCGGCAGGGTCAGCGTTGCCTGCAGCATCGACAGCAGGGCCAGCAGGAACATCACGTTGGCCGCCAGTGCGATCGCGCTGAAGACGCCGAACATGTGGTAGTAGACGATCATGAAGAAGGCGATCGCAGCGAAACCCCAAACCGTCGAATGCAGGCCGCGGCTGATGTTTTCGGCGCCCAGCTGCGGGCCGACCACGCGTTCCTCGATGAATTCCATCGGCGCCGACAGCGCGCCCGAACGCAGCAGCAGCGCCAGTTCGTTGGCGTCCTCGATGGTGCCGATGCCGGTGATCTGGAAGGTCGAGCCGAGTTCGCCCTGGATGGTCGGGGCCGTCGGCACCGTGTATTTGCCCTTCTCCTTCAGCAAAATCGCCATGCGCTTGCCGATGTTTTCGCGGGTGGCCAGGCGTACCTTGCGGCCGCCGTCGCCGTTCAGGTCGAGCGAGACGGCCGGCTGCTGGTTCTGGTCGAAGGTGGCGACGGCGCTGGAGATGTAGTCGCCGGTGATGATGATGTCTTTCGACACCACGACCGGGGCGCCGCGGCCTTCGGTGAACAGTTCCGAGTTCAGCGGGATGGCGGCCGACAGTTCGGTGCCCGGGGTGATGGTCGAATCGACCATGCGCATTTCCAGGGTCGCGGTGCGGCCGATGATGTCTTTCGCACGGGCCACGTCCTGCACGCCCGGCAGCTGCACGACGATGCGGTCGGCGCCCTGGCGCTGGATGACCGGCTCGGTCACGCCCAGTTCGTTGATCCGCTTGGACAGCGTGGTGATGTTCTGGTTCACGCCTTCTTCGACGGTGCGCTTGAGCGCTTCCGGCTTCAGGGTGACGAGGAGTTTCAGGTCGGTGCCGTCGGCGGCGTCGGCGAAGGCCAGATCCTGCACCTGGGCCGACAGGGCGTTGCGGGCGGCGCTGCGGGTGGCTTCGTCGCGGAAGCTGACTTCCACGGTATTGCCGCTGCGCTCGATACCGGTATGGCGCACGTTCTTGTCGCGCAGGATGCTGCGCACGCTGGCCTGGGTGCCCTTGACCTTGGTTTCCAGCACGGCCTTGGAATCGACTTGCAGCAGGAAGTGGACGCCGCCGCGCAGGTCGAGGCCGAGGTTCATCGGCAGCGCGCGCAGGGATTGCATCCAGGCCGGGGTATTCTTGACCAGGTTGACGGTGACGATGTAATCGGGGTCGGTGGCGTCGCGGTTCAGCTGGCGCTCGAGCGCGAGCTTGGCCTTGAACTGGGCATCGGTGGTGGCGAAACGCGCACGCACGGCCGTCGAGTTGCCCGAGCCTTCCAGGCTGACCTGGTTCGCGGGAACACCTTCGCGTTTCAGCACGTCCGCGACCCGGGACGTGGTCTCGCTCGTGATCTTGACTGTCGTCTTGCCGGTCGTGACCTGCAACGCCGGCGATTCGCCAAAGTAGTTAGGCGCCGTGTACAGCGCACCCAGCAGGAGCGCGACAGCGATCAGTATGTATTTCCAGACGGGATAGCGATTCATAGTGTTCCAGCGTTGGGGTATTGAAGCGGCGCGGCCCTTCTATATAGAGAGGCCGCGGCGCGGGCTTACAGGGACTTGAGCGTACCCTTCGGCAGCAGCGTGGTGACTGCGTTCTTCTGCACGACCATTTCAGTGCCGGCTGCGATTTCCAGGGTCACGTAGGCGTCTTTCACCTGCACGACGCGGCCCAGGATGCCGCCGGCGGTGACGACTTCGTCGCCCTTGGCCAGCGCGTCCATCATTGCTTTCATTTCCTTCTGGCGCTTCTGCTGCGGGCGGATCATCAGGAAATACATGACCACGAACATGATCAGCAGTGGCGCGAAGGTCGTCAGGTTGCCCATCAGGCCAGGGTCGGCAGCGGTGGTGGTTTGCGCGTACGCGGTGGAAATGAACACAAGGACTCCGATTGTGAGATAAAAAAAACAGCGCTGTATTCTAGCACCGGCGAACTGCCAGCGGCCATTCCACGGTATGTGGGAATGACATTCATAAATTGCAAGTTGGAAATTAAGGAAATTCGTTGGCGACGGCGTGCCGTAGGGTGGGCATGCCCACGCGTTGTCGCGCGTGAGAGCAAGATCGCGTGCACCGGACACGGCCGGAAATCGGCCCGCCGTTGCGAGCGCGATTTTTGTGGATTGCCGCGGCACGTACGCGTGGGCATGCCCACCCTACGGTGCACGACGGCCAGCGATTTAAATCCCGCGGGCGCGGTCGGCCGCGAACTGCAGGCGGAAGGCGTGGAACCCATCCGCATCGATCGCATCGCGCATTTCCTGCATCAGGTTCAGGTAATAGTGCAGGTTGTGGATCGTGTTCAGGCGCGCACCGAGGATCTCGTTCGAGCGGTGCAGGTGGTGCAGGTAGGCGCGCGAGAAGTTCTTGCAGCAGTAGCAGTCGCAGGATTCGTCCAGCGGCGCCGTGTCTTCCTTATAACGCGCGTTCTTGATCTTGACGTCGCCAAAGCGCGTGAACAGCCAGCCGTTACGGGCGTTCCGGGTTGGCATCACGCAGTCGAACATGTCGACGCCGTTCGCCACGCCTTCGACCAGGTCTTCCGGCGTGCCGACGCCCATCAGGTAATGCGGCTTGTTTTCCGGCAGGCGCGGGCCGACGTGGGCCAGGATGCGCTGCATGTCTTCCTTCGGCTCGCCCACCGACAGGCCGCCGATCGCCAGGCCCGGGAAGTTGATGTCTTCCAGGCCGGCCAGCGATTCGTCGCGCAGGTGCTCGTACATGCCGCCCTGGACGATGCCGAATAGCGCGTTCGGATTGCCGCCGCCGGTGAATTCGTTCATCGAGCGCTGGGCCCAGCGCAGCGACATGCGCATCGACTTCGCCGCTTCTTCGGCGGTAGCGGCGCGGCCGTCGATTTCATAAGGCGTGCATTCGTCGAACTGCATCACGATGTCCGAGTTCAGCGCGCGCTGGATCTGCATCGACACTTCCGGCGACAGGAATTTACGCGAGCCGTCGATCGGCGAGGCAAAAGTGACGCCCTCTTCCGTGATCTTGCGCATCGCGCCCAACGAGAACACCTGGAAGCCGCCCGAGTCGGTCAGGATCGGCTTGTCCCAGCCCATGAAGCCGTGCAGGCCGCCGAACTTGTTGAACACGTCGATGCCCGGGCGCAGCCACAGGTGGAAGGTGTTACCGAGGATGATCTGGGAGCCGACGGTCTTCAGTTCGACCGGATCCATCGCCTTGACGGAACCATAGGTACCGACCGGCATGAAGATCGGCGTCTCGATGGTACCGTGGTTCAGGGTCAGGCGGCCGCGGCGCGCGTGCGACAGGCCGCTGGTGTCTTTTTTAAGAAGCGTAAATTCGAGCATCGTATTTATTGACGAGATTGGGTGGTCAGCAGCATGGCGTCGCCATAGCTGAAGAAACGGTATTCGTTGGCGATCGCATGGGCATAGGCCTTGCGGATTTCGGCATAGCCGGCAAAGGCCGACACCAGCATCAGCAAGGTCGACTTCGGCAGGTGGAAATTGGTGATCAGGCGCGTGACGGTCTTGAACTTGTAGCCGGGCGTGATGAACAGGGCGGTATCGGCGCTGCCCGCGACCAGCTCGCCCGTTTGCGAGGCCGATTCCAGCGCGCGCAAACTGGTCGTGCCGACGGCGACCACATCGCGCCCGGCCGCCTTGGCGGCGCACACGGCGTCGACCGTCTCCTGCCCGATCGTGTACCACTCAGTGTGCATGTGGTGCTGCGAGAGGTCTTCCACGCGCACCGGCTGGAAGGTGCCGGCGCCGACGTGCAGGGTGACGTAGGCGAAGTTGACGCCCTTCTCTTTCAGCTTGTCGAGCAGCGGCTGATCGAAGTGCAGGCCGGCGGTCGGCGCGGCCACTGCCCCCGGCTCTTTCGAATACACGGTCTGGTAGCGCTGCTCGTCGAATTCGTCGGCCGTGTGCTCGATATACGGCGGCAGCGGCAGGCGGCCGTGGGCTTCGATCAGCTCGAAAACATCGCCCTCGAAATGCAGGGTGAAGAACTCGCCGGCGCGCTCGCCGGTGGTAACGTCAAAAGCGTCGGCCAGGCGGATGCGGTTGCCGGGCTTGGGCGACTTGGAGGCGCGCACCTGGGCCAGCACGGTACGGTTGTCCAGCACGCGTTCGACCAGGACTTCGACCTGGCCGCCGGTTTCCTTAACGCCGAAGAAGCGCGCTTTCAACACGCGCGTGTTGTTCATCACCAGCAGGTCGCCGGGCTGGAGCTGGTCGACGATGTCGGCGAAGTGGCGGTCAAGGATCTGGTCGCCATCGAGCTGCAGCAGGCGCGAGGCGCTGCGGTTCGGCAGCGGCAATTGCGCGATGCGCTCGGGCGGCAAATGGAAATCGAAGTCGGAGAGCGAGTACAT
The DNA here is from genome assembly GCF_001424165.1 of Massilia sp. Leaf139. Taxonomy (GTDB): domain Bacteria; phylum Pseudomonadota; class Gammaproteobacteria; order Burkholderiales; family Burkholderiaceae_D; genus Telluria. Next base: position 28,724 of record NZ_LMOJ01000002.1, on the reverse strand, counting down.
AAGCAAGTGCGTTCTGTTCAATTCTGGGAAAATGAGTGCTGGCGCCCTTACAATATGGCCCCAAATGCGTACGGCGAACCCTCTATTTTACGCTGTTGCACGCCAAACTGCTGTATCTATGCCCGCTCCCAAGACGCCACCCGCCCCGAAAACGACACAAACCAAGCTCGCCAAGCTCGGCCTGCGCAGCGACATGGACTTGATCCTGCACCTGCCGCTGCGCTACGAGGACGAGACCAAGATCGTGCCGATCCGCGAGGCCTGCCTGCGCGGCGGCCATGTGTCGCAGGTCGAGGGCGTCGTGATCAAGAACGAGATCGCCCTGAAACCGCGGCGCCAGCTGCTCGTCACCATCGCCGACGACAGCGGCGAGCTGCTGCTGCGCTTCATGAATTTCTACGGCAGCCAGGTAAAACAGCTGGCTGAAGGCGTGCGCGTGCGTGCCCGTACCGAGATCAAGCACGGCTTCTTCGGCGCCGAGATGGTGCACCCGACCTATAAAGTGGTGAACGAGAACGCGCCCTTGCCGACCTCGCTCACGCCCGTGTATCCGTCGGGCGAAGGCCTGTCGCAGCCGATCCTGCGCCGCGCGATCGCGGAAGCGATGCGGCGCGTGAACTGGGTCGACACCGTGCCGGCCGCGATCCGCCGCCAGATGGGCCTGATCGACTTCGAACCGGCCGTCAAACTGCTGCACTATCCACCCGTCGACGTGGACGAATACGCGCTGATGGAAAAGTCGCATCCGGCCTGGACGCGCATGAAGTTCGACGAACTGCTGGCGCAGCAACTGTCCCTGAAACGGGCCCAGCGCGCACGGCGCGACAAGGGCGCGCCCCAGTTGCGCGCGCTTGGCCGGATGACCGAAGGTTTGCTGGGTGTGCTGCCCTTTAGCCTGACCGGCGCCCAGCAACGTGTGCTGCAGGAGATCCGCGCCGACCTGCGCGAAGGCTATCCGATGCAGCGCCTGCTGCAGGGCGACGTCGGCAGCGGCAAGACGGTGGTGGCCGCGCTGGCCGCGGCGCAGGCGATCGACTCCGGCTACCAGGCCGCGCTGATGGCGCCGACCGAGATCCTGGCCGAACAGCATTTCAGGAAGATCGCGGCCTGGATGGAACCGCTCGGCGTGAAGGTCGCGTGGCTGACGGGCAGCTTGAAGAAGAAGGACAAGGTGGCGGCCAGCGAGATGGTCGAATCGGGCGAAGCGCGGCTCGTGATCGGCACCCACGCGCTGATCCAGGACACGGTGCAGTTCGCCAAGCTGGGCCTGGTGATCGTCGACGAGCAGCACCGCTTCGGCGTCGGCCAGCGCCTCACCCTGCGCAACAAGGGCAGCGAGGGCCTGGTGCCGCACCAGTTGATGATGTCGGCCACGCCGATCCCGCGCACGCTGGCCATGACGTATTACGCCGACCTGGAAGTGTCGGTGATCGACGAACTGCCGCCCGGCCGCAGCCCGATCGTCACCCGCGCCATCGACCAGAACCGAAGGGACGAGGTCATCGAGCGCGTGCACGCGGCCGCGCTCGAAGGACGGCAGGTGTACTGGGTCTGTCCGCTCATCGAAGAGTCGGAGGCGCTGCAGCTGCAGACGGCGACCGAGACCTACGAGACCCTGGCCGAAGCTCTGCCCGACCTGCAGGTGGGGCTGGTGCATGGCCGCATGAAGCCGGCCGAGAAACAGGCCGTGATGGATGCGTTCACCGCGCGCGAGGTGCACGTGCTGGTGGCGACCACCGTCATCGAAGTCGGGGTCGACGTGCCGAATGCCTCGCTGATGGTGATCGAGCACGCCGAGCGTTTCGGCCTGTCGCAGCTGCATCAGCTGCGCGGGCGCGTCGGGCGCGGTTCGGCGGCCAGCGTCTGCCTGCTGCTGTACCAAAGCCCGCTCGGCCAGGTGGCCAAGCAGCGGCTGCTGACGATGCGCGAGACCACCGACGGTTTTGAAATTGCGCGGCGCGACCTGGAGATCCGCGGGCCGGGCGAATTTTTGGGGGCGCGCCAGTCGGGCCAGGCCATGCTGCGCTTCGCCGATCTCGAGACCGACCAGTGGCTGGTCGAACATGCGCGCGACATCGCCGCCAGCCTGCTCGAAAGCGAGGTCGGGCCGAACGTGGAGATCGTCGATGCGCACCTGGCGCGCTGGCTCGGCGGGCGCGAAGAGTTTTTGAAGGTGTGAGCTCTTAGCGTTGTGCGCGCAGGATCACGATGCCATCCGTTCTCACACCGCTTTTGCTGCGCTCGAGGATATCGACCTCGAGCGCGATCTTGATCGCCAGGTATTCCGAGTTCGGGCCGAAGAAGGAGCCCGACGCGGCATACCCTTCGCTCGCCTTGCGCGCCACGTCATAGTAGGGATAACGGCAGGTGACCGGCTTGCAGTTCACGATCCGGTTTCCCTCCCGGATGCCGTGGCGCAGCCGGAACAGCTTGTGCACTTCAACGCGCGGATCGTCGCCGTCGTCGAGGTTGTTTTTCAAGGGGATCTCATACGTGCGCACTTTGCCCTGGATCTCGATATTGAACGTCAGCGTCCCTTGCAGATCCGGCAGCGTCGCGATGCTCACCTGCGCATTGGTGATCGGCGCCGGCTTGTGCTTGTTGTCGTCGCCCCGCATTCCGCCCAGTCCGCCCGAGAGGAAGGACTGGCTCGGCGCGGACTGGACGTAGCGCATCTGCGCTGCGGGAAACGGAGAGAAGCGGCTCTGCAAGGCGTCCATCTGTAACTGGACTGCCGCCGGCGCGCCTTCCCTGCGCATGATCTCCGCGAAATTCAACTGGAAGTGACGGACGATGAAATCGTAGGATTCGTAACCGACCGCCACGGCGCCCGTCTGGGGATTGCGCCCCCACCACAGGCCGCTCGGCCCCTCGACCTTACCGACCTCCGTCCACTCGGCGGGACGAATATTGCGCGTCACATCGTCGACGCGCTCGATACCCGTGAGCACCCCATTCCGGAATGCCGCCCGATACCGGTCGACGTACATTCCGCGCTGACGGGCAGAATAGAGCACGGACACCCCGCACAGCGTCTTGTCGGAGAGCTTGCCGTCCGCATCCGTGTACGACCAGAACGGGGCCTTGCAGGGCGGCGCCGTGGTGGTGGCGGGAACGAGCATCGGCGTGCGCTGCGCGCCCGACTGGGGGCTGGCGTGGGCGTTGGCGGCAAACAGGGGCAGCAGCGCGAGCGCCAGCATAGGGAATCGTTTCATCGGCGGTTCGTTATCGTCAGTGTTGGTTGATTAACGATAACAAATATACATCAGTCGCCGAACCGGGGCGCATGCATGGGTTCGTAGGGTGGGCGGGTCACCCGCCCACCCTACGGGTCAAGCACGCGGCATCACTCGACTTTCGTCAGCTCCACCCCATCGACCGTCATCTTCCACGTGTCGCCCACGCGATGCGGCGGCTTGCTGACGACGAAGGTCGAGCGCACCAGCATGACGCCGACGTCGAAGTTATCGCCATTAAAACCCTGCAGGTCGACGCTGAGATCCATCTGCTTGCCGGGGCGGTTGCGCATGTACTTGACCTTGCCGTCCTTGGCCATCTGGATGCGCATGTCCTTGCCCTGCCAGTCGCCGACATAGGCCATCTTGTCGGCAGGGACGGGAACCGGCGCCGCGTGGGCGGCGAACGGCAGCAGGCAGGCGGCCAGGACGGCGGCGCGAAGGAAGTGCATGGTCAAGCTCCAGGAAGGCGAAGGGAATCGGAACAGCGGCTCCGAGTATTCGCCCCCATGATAGGATGTCAACATACAGACGCGAGGTAAACGCCACGCCGCGTTGCGGATTCACCGCAGCTAGGCGGCCCGTTTCGGACGGAAGACGCTCGCGTCCAGATAAAAGGCCCGATCCTGATCCGGCCACCAGCCCGGCACGCCGAGCACCGGCAGCGGGGTGAAGCCCGCGGTCGCCAGGCCCTCGTCGCGCAGCGTCCGTGCCACCGTGGCGTCAAGCCAGGCCCGCCGGGCAGCGGCGTCGAGCCCGAAGTACTCGTCCGCGGCGAACACGATGCGCACGTGCGCCGTGATCGCCTTGCGCGGCGCAACGAGCTTTTCCATCAGCGCGTGCCCGAACAGCCACAACTCGGCATCAGGGCCGAACATGGCGCGCTTTTCGAACAGCGCGGCTTCCCAGCAGTGGGCGCGCAGTTCGTCAACCAGTTCGCGCCCCTCGCTCGATGCGCGCACCACCAGCAGCGCCGCGTTCTCATCGAAAATGGTGGCGGCGTCGCGCGCCGGGCCACGCGCCTTGCTGCCGCCGGACGCTTCGATCTGCGCCGCCTGCAGGGCGTTCAGTTCGCGCTTGATAGACGGGAAGGTCTGCCACACAAGGCCATTGAAGAAGTCATGCAGGTTGTCGCGCGTCGGGACATTGCCGGTGGCGCTGATGAACGCTTCATACGCCGTCCCTTCGGGCAGTGACTCCTGCGGCACAAAGGCGAGCGGCAGGCCGCGGTGGTTGCGCAGCGCCAGCAGCGCGGCCTGGCGGTTGAAGGCGCCGGCGAACTCCCCGTCCTCCAGCCCGAGGGCATCGAAGGCCGGGCGCACGGCGTCATACCATGGCCGCGACCAGTCGATCAGCGCAAGGTCGGACAATTGCGCGGACAACTGCGCGGACAACTGCGCCGACGCCACTTAGACCATCTTCCAGTCGATGCGCTCGCCCGCATTGAGCGGCACCAGCTGGTGCTCTCCCATCGGCACGGTGGCCGGCAGCGTCCACGATTCGCGCGTCAGGGTGACCGTGCCTTCGTTCCTCGGCATGCCGTAGAAGGCGGGGCCGTTGAAGCTGGCGAAGGCTTCCAGTTTATCGAGCGCGCCGGCGTCGGCGAAGGCTTGCGTGTACAGCTCCATCGCGTGCAGCGCCGTGTAGCAGCCGGCGCAGCCGCAGCTCGACTCTTTCGCGCCGACCGCGTGCGGGGCCGAGTCGGTGCCGAGGAAGAAGCGCTCGTCGCCGCTGGTGGCGGCCGTCACCAGCGCCAAGCGGTGTTCTTCGCGTTTCAGCACCGGCAGGCAGTAATAGTGCGGCCGGATCCCGCCTTTGAAAATCTCGTTGCGGTTGTAGAGCAGGTGGTGCGCGGTGATCGTCGCGGCGATCGGGCCTTCGGCCTCGGCCACGTACTGGGCCGCATCTTTCGTCGTGATGTGTTCGAAGACGATGGACAGGGCCGGCAGGTCGCGGCGCAGCGGGCGCATCACGCGTTCGATGAAGACGGCTTCGCGGTCGAACAGGTCGATGTCGTGGTCGGTCACTTCGCCGTGCACCAGCAGCGGCATGCCCACTTCCTGCATCACTTCCAGCACCTTGTAGCAGTTGCGCAGGTCGGTCACGCCGGCATCCGAATTGGTGGTGGCGCCGGCCGGGTAGAGCTTGACCGCGTGGATGAAACCGCTGTCCATCGCGCGCCGGATCTCATCCGGATCGGTGTTGTTAGTCAGATAAAGCGTCATCAGCGGCTCGAACTGCATCCCCTCCGGCAGCGCTGCCAGGATGCGCTCGCGGTAGGCCGCGGCGGCAGCGGTCGTCGTGACTGGCGGCTTCAGGTTCGGCATCACGATCGCACGCGCGAACTGGCGCGCCGTATGCGGCAGCACGCTGGCCAGCGCCGCGCCGTCGCGCAGGTGCAGGTGCCAGTCGTCTGGACGGGTGATGGTGATGGATTGCGGGATCTCGATGGTGGACATGGCGGCTCTCGGATTGCGGGACGGCGTCATTTTACCTGTATAGGGAATGGCGCGCCGCGCCCGCCGTCGCCGGCGACAACCCATGATCAGGATGGCAATACGCCAGGCGCCCGGCCCTTAATGGATGATCTTGGCCAGGAACTCGCGCGCCCGCTCCGAGCGAGGGGCGCTGAAGAAGGCGTCCTTCGGGCTGTCCTCGACGATGCGGCCGTGGTCCATGAAGACGATGCGGTCGGCCACCTTGCGCGCAAAACCCATTTCGTGGGTAACGACCATCATCGTCATGCCGTCCTGGGCCAGTGTCACCATCACCTCCAGCACTTCGCCGATCATTTCCGGATCGAGGGCGGAAGTCGGCTCGTCGAACAACATCGCCACCGGATCCATGGCCAGCGCGCGCGCGATCGCCACGCGCTGCTGCTGGCCGCCGGAGAGCTGGGCCGGGAACTTGTCCTTGTGCGCCAGCAGGCCGACCCGATCCAGATAGCGCAGGCCGCGCTCGATCGCCTCGCCCTTCGCGCGCCCGAGCACGCGCACCTGCGCCAGCGTCAGGTTTTCCGTGACCGACAGGTGCGGGAACAGTTCGAAGTTCTGGAACACCATGCCGATCTTCGCGCGCAGCTTGGGCAGATCGGTCTTGCGGTCGGTGACCAGCACGCCGTCGACGCGGATCGCGCCCGCCTGCACCGGCTCCAGGCCGTTGACGGTCTTGATCAGCGTCGACTTGCCGGAACCGGACGGGCCGCACACCACCACCACGTCGCCGCGGGCCACCCGGGTGCTGCAATCGGCGAGCACCTGGAAGTCGCCGTACCATTTGCTGACCTTGTCGATTTCAATCATTTTTTTATCATTCCTGCCACACCTTTGACCGTGCTTGACAGCACTAACAGCCCCTAGGATACTGCGGAACTTGCCAAGATACTCAGAACGATCCCTCGTTCGCACGCAGAACCACCCTTATTATCCAGCCAGGCTGCCCACGACCACGAATCCGGGCAGGCCAGGCCGAACGCGCAGGCCGACTACAGGAAGCAGTCCATGAACAATCGAAACCGTCTCACCACTTATATCCTGATCGGCCTCGCGCTGGGGATCGTCGTCGGCTACTTCGTCAACGTGAACGCCGCGAATCCCGCCGGCTTCGCCGACACGATGTCGCTGGTGACGACGCTCTTCCTCCGCCTGATCAAGATGATCATCGCACCGCTGGTCTTCGCGACCCTGGTGGTCGGCATCGCGCGCATGGGCGACGCCAAGGAAGTGGGCCGCATCGGCGTCAAGGCGCTGGGCTGGTTCGTGATCGCCTCCGTCATCTCGCTGTCGCTGGGCCTGATCCTGGTGAACCTGTTCCGTCCGGGCGACGCGATGGCCCTGGCCGGCAACCTGCCGCCGGTCGGCACCTCGTCGGGCATCACCACCACCGGCCTGACCCTGAAGGAATTCATCACCCACCTGGTGCCGTCCTCGATCGCCGACGGCATGGCCAAGAACGAGATCCTGCAGATCGTCGTGTTCTCGCTGTTCTTCGGCACCGCCGCCGCCGCGGTCGGCGCGCGCGCCACGCCGATGATCGACGCCATCGACGGCGTCGCCCACGTCATGCTGAAAGTGACCGGCTACGTGATGAACTTCGCGCCGATCGCGGTGTTCGCGGCGGTGGCCGGCATCGTCGCCAAGAGCGGCTTGGGCGTGCTGCAAACCTACGGCATCTTCATGGCCGAGTTCTACCTCGGCATCGTGCTGCTGTGGGTGATCCTGATCGGCATCGGCATGGCCTTCCTCGGCCCGCGCGTGCTGCGCCTGATCGGCCTGCTGAAGGAACCGACCCTGCTGGCCTTCTCGACCGCTTCGTCGGAAGCGGCCTTCCCGAAAACCCTGGAAGGCCTCGAGAAATTCGGCGTCAAGAACCGCCTGGCCGCCTTCGTCCTGCCGATCGGTTACTCGTTCAACCTCGACGGCTCGATGATGTACTGCACCTTCGCCGCCGTCTTCATCGCCCAGGCCTACGGCATCGACCTGCCGATGTCGACCCAGATCATGATGATGCTGGTGCTGATGCTGACCTCGAAGGGCATGGCCGGCGTGCCGCGCGCTTCGCTGGTCGTGATCGCCGCCACGCTGGCCCAGTTCAACATCCCGGAAGCGGGCCTGCTGCTCCTGCTGGGCATCGACCACTTCCTCGACATGGCGCGTTCGGCCACCAACGTGATCGGCAACGGCATCGCCACCGCCGTCGTCGCGAAATGGGAGGGCGACCTCGAGGAGCCGGTGCCGCACAAGGACGTCGCGACTTCGCCGCTGCGCTAATCAGCAACAAGGACACACGGGGCCTTCCAGCGATGGGAGGCCTTTTTTTATAAACAAGCATGGAGACAAGAAGATGAAACAGCTCGTCGCGGCAGGAATGCTGCTTGCACTGAACGGCGCCCACGCCGCTACCCAGACCGTCGATTGCGGCCGCCTGCTCGACGTGAAAAGCGGCACCTGGCGCGAGCGCGTCAGCATCGTGATCGAAGACGGCACCATCAAGTCGATCGGCCCCACGACGCCTGGGGCCGGCCACATCGACCTGTCGAAGCAATCCTGCCTGCCCGGCCTGATCGACATGCACGTGCACCTGACCGGCGAGACCGCGCCGGCCGTCGAGGCCTACCGCGACCGCCTCACCGCCGACCCGGCCGACCTGGCCTACCGTTCGGTCAAGTATGCCGAGCGCACCCTGATGGCGGGTTTTACCACGGTGCGCGACCTGGGCGCCGAGCAGGCGCTGAACGTGTCCTTGAAACGCGCGATCGCGGCGGGCGCCATTCCCGGCCCGCGCATGTTCACGGCCGGTAAATCGATCGCCACCACCGGCGGCCATGCCGACCCGACCAACAACCTGTCGCACTTCCTGGGCGAAGCCATCGGCACGCCGGGCCCGAGCGAAGGCGTGATCGACAGTCCCGAAGGCGGCAGGCAAGCCGTGCGCGCCCGCTACAAGGAAGGCGCCGACCTGATCAAGATCACCGCCACCGGCGGCGTGCTGAGCCAGGCGCCGAACGGCCAGAACTCGCAGTACACCGAGGACGAACTGCGCGCCATCGTCAGCACCGCCAAGGACTATGGCTTCCGCGTGGCCGCGCACGCGCACGGCGCCGAAGGCATGAAGCGCGCGCTGCGCGCCGGCGTCGACTCGATCGAGCACGGTACCCTGATGGACGACGAGACCGTGGCCCTGTTCAAGAAGACCGGCCACTGGTACGTGCCGACCATTTCGGCCGGCCGCTACGTCGCCGACAAGGCCAAGGATCCATCGTACTACTCGGCCCTCGTGCGTCCGAAGGCCGCCGCCATCGGCCCGCAGCTGCAGGCGACCTTCGCGCGCGCGCACAAGGCCGGCGTGAAGATCGCCTTCGGCACCGACGCCGGCGTGTTCCCGCACGGCGAGAACGCCAAGGAGTTCGGCTACATGGTCGAAGCGGGCATGAGCCCGATCGATGCGATCCGCGCCGCGACCGTCAACGCCGCCGCGCTGCTCGACCAGCCGCAGCGCCTGGGCATGGTCGCGCCGGGCTTCGCGGCCGACATCGTCGCGGTCGAGGGCGACCCGCTGCGCGACGTCAAGTTGCTCGAACAAGTCAAGTTTGTAATGAAGGACGGCGTCGTCTACAAGAAGCTGTAAGGCGCCCTAGTTTTTAGTTGAAGGAGAAGTCCATGCTGTTCCAGAAAACCGCCCGCTCGGCTGCTGCGCTGTTCGGGTTCCTGTTCTGCCTCTCGCTGGCAGCGCAGGCCCAGACGTCGACACTGCCGAACGTGACCATCCTCGCCACCGGCGGCACGATCGCCGGCACCGGCGCCACCAGCACCACCACGGTCGGCTACACGGCGGCCACGGTCGGCATCCAGACGCTGATCCAGGCCGTGCCCGAAATGACGAAGATCGCCAACGTCAGCGGCGAGCAGGTGTTCCAGATCGCCAGCGAGAACATGGGCAACGAGCACTGGCTGCTTCTCGCCAAGCGCGTCAACACCCTGCTGGCGCAGCCGACCGTCGACGGCATCGTCATCACCCACGGCACCGACACGCTGGAAGAGACGGCATATTTCTTGAACCTGGTCGTCAAGAGCAGGAAGCCGGTGGTGGTGGTCGGCTCGATGCGTCCGTCGACGGCATTGTCGGCGGACGGCCCGATCAACCTGTACAACGCGGTGATGCTGGCCGGTTCGCAGGAGGCCATCGGCCGCGGCGTGCTGGTCGCGATGAACGACCAGATCAACGGCGCGCGCGATGTCACCAAGTCGAACACGACGACCACCGACACCTTCAAGGCGTCGGAACTGGGCATGCTGGGCTACATCCAGGGCGGCAAGCCGTATTTCTATCGCACGGCGACGCGCAAGCATACGGTGGAGACGGAGTTCGACGTGATGAACCTGTCGACCCTGCCGCAAGTGGAGATCGCGTACGCGCATGCGAACGTGGGGCCGGTCGCGGTCGAGGCGCTGGTGGCATCGGGTGCCAAGGGCTTGATCCACGCGGGTGTCGGCAACGGCTCGCTGCCGGCCAAGGTGCGTCCGGCGCTCTCCGCCGCGCGTAAGAAGGGCGTGCTGATCGTGAGGTCAAGCAGGGTCGGCCAGGGCATCGTGGCGCGGAATGGCGAGGCGAACGACGACGAGCTGGACTTCGTGGCGGGGGATAATCTGTCGCCGCAGAAGGCGCGTATCCTGCTGATGCTGGCGCTGACCAAGACGACCAATACGCGGGATATTCAGAAGATGTTTTCGACGTATTGATGCGTGCAGGGCGTTGTGGCGTGGGATGCTAGCGGCGCTTTGAATCCCACGTGGGCACGGGGCGCCCACCCTACGGGACACGTTAACGATTCGTAGGGGTGGGCGTGGCCAATGGCCTCGCCCACGGCCTTACCGGGCGCTCCGTGCCCACGCGGATTCCCGCTTCACTCCCCCTGCAACTCCAGCGGCGGACTCGCCAATTCCTCATCCGGCCGCGCCTGCTGCCGTTCCCACATCTGCGCATATAAACCCTGCGCCGCCAACAAGCTGCCGTGCGTACCGCGCTCGACGATCCTGCCGTGGTCGAGCACGATGATCTGCTGTGCGTCGGCGATGGTCGACAGGCGGTGCGCGATCACCAGTGTGGTGCGATTCCGGGCGATCTCCTTCAACTGCGCCTGGATTGCCTGTTCCGACTTCGAATCGAGCGCGGAGGTGGCCTCGTCGAAAATCAGGATCGCCGGATTCTTCAGCAGGGTGCGGGCGATCGCCACGCGCTGCTTCTCCCCGCCCGATAATTTCAAACCGCGCTCGCCCACCATCGTTCCGTACCCGTCCGGCAGGCTCTCGATGAAGTCGTGGATCGAGGCGGCGCGCGCGGCGGCGACGATGTCGTCCTTGCTCGCGCCGGGCCGGCCATAGGCGATGTTGTATTCGATGGTGTCGTTGAACAGCACCGTATCCTGCGGCACGATGCCGATCGCCGATCGCAGCGAGGCTTGGGTGACGCTGCGGATGTCCTGGCCGTCGATGCTGATCGACCCCTTGTTCACGTCGTAGAAGCGGAACAGCAGCCGCGACAGGGTCGATTTACCGGAACCGCTGTGGCCCACCACGGCGGTGGTGGTGCCGGCCGGGATGGTGAAATCGACGTCGAACAGGATCTGGCGCTTCGCCTCGTAGCTGAACTCGACATGCGAGAAGGCGACGCTGGCGCCTCGGGTGGCCAGCGGCTGCGCGTCCTTCGAATCCGCCACTTCGCGGTTCTGGTCGAGCAGGCCGAACAAACGTTCCATGTCGGCCAGCGCCTGCTTGATTTCGCGGTAGATCACGCCCAGGAAGTTCAGCGGGATGTACAGCTGGATCATGAACGAGTTCACCAGCACCAGGTCGCCCAGGGTCATGGTGCCGGCGATGACGCCTTCGGTGGCGCGCCACAGGATCAGCGTCACGGCGGTCGCGATGATCAGCGACTGGCCGGTGTTCAGCACCGACAGCGAGGTCTGCGAGCGCACCGCCGCGTTCTCGTAGCTTTGCAGACCCTGGTCGTAGCGCTTGGCTTCGTAGTCCTCGTTGCCGAAGTATTTCACCGTCTCGTAGTTGATCAGCGAGTCGATGGCCTTGGTGTTGGCTTTCGAATCGAGGTCGTTCATCGTGCGCCGGAAGTGGGTGCGCCATTCGGTGACGACGACCGTAAACGTGATGTAGGCGGCCAGCGCCACCGCGGTGATGATCGAGAACCACTTGTCGTAGTTGATCACCAGGTAGCCGAGCACCAGCGTGATCTCGACCAGGGTCGGCAGCACGTTGAAGAGCGAGTAGGAGATCAGCGAATTCACGCCGCGCGTGCCGCGCTCGATATCGCGCGTCATGCCACCGGTTTGGCGGTTCAGGTGAAAGCGCAGCGACAGCGCATGCAGGTGCCTGAACACTTTCAGGGCGATCGTGCGCACGGCGCGCTGGGTGACGCGCGCGAACAGGAACTCGCGCAGTTCCGTGAACACCGTGGTCGACAGGCGTAGCAGGCCGTAGGCCACCAGCGCGCCCAGCGGCAGCACCAGCAGCGCCTGCGGGTGGGCCGGGTCGATGGCAAGCTGGTCGATCAATGTTTTCAGCACCAGCGGCACGCCGACGTTGGCCATCTTGGCGCCGATCAGCGCGCCCAGTGCGGCAATTACGCGCCATTTGTAGACCCACAGGTAGGGGAACAGGGTTTTCAGGGTTGCCCAGTCGGTACGCTGCCGGTCTTTGCTGTCAGGCGGTGAGAGGGAACTAGGTGAAGAGCGTCGCATGGCAGGGATCCGGGATCTATGGTTCAATTCGGGACGATTGTAGCTTTTCACGAGAATTCAAGATGACCACGCCAGAAAACACCGCGCCCGCCAGCAGCAACCCGAACACGAACCGTCTGCCGGAAGGAAAAATGCCGCAGCTGCGCGTGATGCCGGGCCCGCCCGATGCGAACGTGTATGGCGATGTCTTCGGCGGCTGGATCATGGCCCAGGTCGACATCGCCGGTTCGCTGCCGGCCACCCGCCGCGCCAACGGCCGCGTCGCCACCATCGCGGTGAATTCCTTCCTGTTCAAGAACCCGGTGTTCGTCGGCGACCTGCTGTCGTTTTACGCCGATATCGTCAAGGTAGGCAACACCTCGATCACCGTGTATGTCGAGGTGTATGCCGAGCGCAACCGCCTGCAGTCGAACATCGTGAAAGTCACCGAAGCGACGCTGACCTATGTCGCCACCGGCCCCGATCGCAAGCCGCGCCAGCTGCCGCCGATCGAATCGCTGATCTCGCACCAGTAAACGATGCTGGAGGCGCGCCGCGGCTTCCTGCTCGACGCGGCGCGCCTGGCCGCGGCCGCCACGGCGGGCACGTCTTTCAATGCGCAGGCCGCGGGCAGCTCGTATCCCTTCTCGCTTGGCGTCGCCTCCGGCTCGCCGCTGCCCCATTCCGTCATCCTCTGGACGCGCATCCTGCCCGATCCGCTGAACGCGGCATCGGCGCCGCCACTGGCCCTGACGCTGCGCTGGGAAGTGGCCGAGGACGAGGCTTTTCGCAAGATCGCCGCGGCCGGCAGCGCGGTCGCTTCTCCTGCCCTGGCGCACAGCGTGCACGTCGATGCGGTCGGCTTGCAGCCGGCGCGATGGTACTGGTACCGCTTCATGCTGGGCGACGCCGTCAGTCCGGTCGGTCGCACGCGCACCGCGCCGGCGGGCGACGCCTTGCCCTCTTCGCTGAAACTGGCGGTGGCCTCCTGCCAGCACTGGGAGTTCGGCCACTACGCCGCGCACCGCCACATCGCGGCCGCCGCGCCCGACCTGGTCGCCTTCCTCGGTGATTACATCTATGAGTGGGGCCCCTACCAGCTGCGCCATCCGCAGCGCGCGATCCGCAGCGACGAATCGTTCACGCTGGCGCAGTACCGCGCGCGCTATGCGCAATACAAGAGCGACCGCGACCTGCAGGCGGCGCACCAAGCCGCGCCCTGGATCGTGACCTGGGACGACCACGAGGTCGCCAACGACTACGCCGGCGACATCGACGAGCGCTTGTCCGGCGGCTTCGCCGCGCGCCGCGCCGCCGCCTACCAGGCCTTTTACGAACACATGCCGCTGCGCCTACCGCCGCCGAATGGACGCTTCGGCAGCCTGCGCATGTATCAGCGCCACGACTGGGGCCGCCTGGCGCGCTTCCACGTGCTCGACAACCGCCAGTACCGCTCGGCCCTGCCCTGCTCGAAACCGGGACGCGGCGGCTCGAACGTGGTACTGGCGCGCGCCTGCGAAGCCCTGCGCGACCCAAGCCGCACGATGCTGGGGGCCGAACAGGAAGCCTGGCTGGCGCAGGGCCTGCACTCCTCGCGCGCGCACTGGAACATCCTGGCCCAGCAGACGCCGCTGGCGCAGTCGAGCGGCGTGCCGATCCGCGCGCCCGACGACGGCCGCTTCTGGACGGATGGATGGGATGGCTATCCGGCGGCGCGGCGGCGCCTGCTCGACACGCTGGCCAGTAGCGGCGCGAAGAATCCGCTGGTGCTGGCGGGCGACGTGCACACCTTTTATGCGAGCACATTGCGGCGCGATTTCAATCGGCCGGTGTCGAAGGCGAACCCGGTGCTTGCCGCGGAATTGTGCGGCACCTCGATCACCTCGAGTTCACGGCCGCAGGGACGCACGCAGGAGAATGTCGAGCGCAATCCGCACATGCTGTACGGGCGCAGCGACCGGCGCGGCTACATGCTGGTGGAGCTGACGCCGCGCGGGGCGCAGGCGCGTTTCATGGGCTTGGACGATGTGCGCGATGCGGGCTCGGGGCAAGCGGAGCTGGCGGCGTTTGCGGTGGGGGCGGGGCGGATCGAGCGGGTGTGAGCGTATCGTTCGACCGGTGCGATTCGAACGTTTTTATCGCGGTGCGGATGATGCGGACGCGTGGGCTCGGGGAGCCCACCCTACGGTGCGCAAGCACCCGCGGCAGGTGCAAAGCGTAGGGGTCATTGAGGCCAATGGCCTCAATGACGGGTTCACCGGGCTCTCCAAGCCCACGCGGATCAACGGGTGATCACCCCAGGTGCCGATTAGATGGTCAGGCGCTCTGCTTCTCATCCCGCAATTCACGCCGCAGGATCTTGCCGACATTGGTCTTCGGCAGCGTATCGCGGAACTCGATGGTGCGCGGACGTTTATAACCGGTCAGCTCTTCCTTGCAGAACTCCATCAGCGTCTCGACGGTGAGCGACGCGTCCTTCTTGACCACATACAGCTTCACCGCTTCGCCCGAGTGTTTATCCGGCACGCCGACGCAGGCTACTTCCAGCACGCCCGGGTGCGAAGCGACGACGTTCTCGACTTCGTTCGGGTACACATTGAAGCCCGAGACCAGGATCATGTCCTTCTTGCGGTCGACGATGCGGGTGTAGCCGCGTTCGTCCATGATGCCGATGTCGCCGGTCTTCATGAAGCCGTCCGCCGTCATGACCTTGGCCGTCTCGTCGTCGCGCTTCCAGTAGCCGGCCATCACCTGCGGGCCGCGCACGGCGATTTCGCCGGACTGGCCGAAGGGGACAGGTTTGTCCGCTTCGTCGAGGATCAGCACTTCGGTCGACGGCAGCGGCAGGCCGATGGTGCCGGTGAAATCGGTGATGTCGCAGCGGTTTGCGGTGACCACCGGCGAGGTCTCGGACAAGCCATAACCTTCGACGATCGGGGTGCCGGTGATCTTGAGCCACTTGTCGGCCACCGCCTGCTGCACCGCCATGCCGCCGCCCGGGCACACCAGGTAGGTGGAGTGATCCAGGTTGGCGAAGGCCGGCTGGTTGACCAGGCCGTTATACAGCGTGTTCACAGCCGGGAACACGTTGATCTTGTACTTGCCCAGTTCCTTGATGAAGCCGTCCATGTCGCGCGGGTTCGGGATCAGGACGTTCATCGCGCCCAGGCGCATGCCCAGCAGCGCGCAGACGGTCAGCGCATAGATGTGGTACAGCGGCAGCGCGCACATGAATTCGAGCTGCTTGTCGCTTGGTGCGCGGCCCAGCGACGGGCCGAACCAGGCTTCGTTCTGCAGCACGTTGGCCAGCACGTTGCGGTGCAGCAGGACGGCGCCCTTCGAGACGCCCGTGGTGCCGCCGGTGTACTGCAGGAAGGCGATGTCGTCGTGGCCGAGTTTCACGGGCTTGAAGGTCAGGCGCGCGCCTTCGGCCAGCATTTTCTTGAAGCCGATCGCGCCCGGCAGCGACCAGGCCGGCACCATCTTTTTGACTTTACGGACGACGAAGTTGACGATCGTGCCCTTCACGCCGCCGAGCAGGTCGCCCATGGTGCCGACGATGACGTGCTTCACCGGCGTGTTGGCGATCACCTGTTCCACCGTGTGGGCGAAGTTTTCCAGCACCACCAGCGCCTCGGCGCCCGAGTCCTTCAGCTGGTGCTGCAGTTCGCGCGGGGTGTAGAGCGGGTTGACGTTGACGATGGTATAACCGCCGCGCAGGGCCGCCGCCATCGCCACCGGGTATTGCAGCACGTTGGGCAGCATGATCGCCACGCGCGCACCCGGCTGCAGGCCGCGGCTTTGCAGCCAGGCCGCCATCTGCGCCGACAGGCGATCGAGCTCGCCGTAAGTCAGCGTCTTGTCCATGCAGGCAAAGGCGTTCTGGGCCGCGTACTTGCGGAAGGACTCTTCCAGCAAATGGGTGAGTGAGCGGTACTGCGTCGGGTCGATCTCCGCCGGTACGCCCCCCTGGTACGACTTGAGCCAAAACTTGTCCATCTGTGCCTCGCCTTCTTAAAACTTTGTGTCCAATAAAAATGCAAAGCCGCCCGTTTTGACGGGCGGCTTTGCCAGCCGGACGCAATGCGACTAACGCGTCGTCAAGCTGCTTGCTTTTGCTTCTGCTGCTGTTCGTCGCGCAGCGCGCGCCGCAGGATCTTGCCGACGTTCGTCTTCGGCAGTTCGTCGCGGAATTCGATGAACTTCGGCTTCTTGTAGCCGGTGAACTGCTGCTTGCAGTAGTCCATCAGCACCGCTTCGGTCAGGGCCGGATCCTTCTTGACCACGAAGACCTTCACTGCCTCGCCCGAGTGCTCGTCCGGCACCCCGACGACCGCGCATTCGAGCACGCCCGGGTGGCCGGCGATCACGCCTTCGAGTTCATTCGGGTAGACGTTAAAGCCCGACACCAGGATCATGTCCTTCTTGCGGTCGACGATTTTCACGTAGCCGCGTTCGTCCATGGTGCCGATGTCGCCCGACTTGAAGAAGCCGTCGGCCGTCATGACCTTGGCCGTTTCGTCCGGACGGTTCCAGTAGCCGGCCATCACCTGCGGGCCGCGGATCGCGATCTCGCCGGGCTGGCCCAGCGGTACCGGCTTGCCGTCGTCGTCCAGGATGGCGATGTCGGTCGACGGCACCGGCAGGCCGATGCTGCCGGTGAAACCGGTTTCGTCCGAGCGGTTGCAGGTGGCGACCGGTGCGGTTTCCGACAGGCCGTAACCCTCGATGATACTCTTGCCGGTGATCTGCTTCCACTTGTCGTTGACCGCCTGCTGCACGGCCATGCCGCCGCCGTTCGCGGTTTTCAGCTGCGAGAAGTCGAGGCTGGCGAAGTCAGGGTGATTGACCAGCGCGTTGTACAGGGTGTTCACAGCCGGCAGCATGGTGAACTTGTACTTGCCCAGTTCCTTGATGAAGCCCGGGATGTCGCGCGGATTCGGGATCAGGACGTTCAGGGCGCCGGTGCGCATGCCGAACAGGGCGCAGGCCGTCAGCGCGAAGATGTGGTACAGCGGCAGCGCGCAGATGATGGTCTGGAACTCCACGTGCGGCGGCTGCGCCAGCGCCGGCTCGCCCCAGGCTTCGGTCTGCAGCACATTGGCGATCACGTTGCGGTGGGTGAGCGTGGCGCCCTTCGAGACGCCCGTGGTACCGCCGGTGTACTGCAGGAAGGCGATGTCGGACTGGGTCAGCGCCGGTTTCGAAAACGGCATCTTGGCGCCCTGCGCCATGGCATCCTTGAAGCGCACCATGTTCGGCAGCGCGAACTCGGGCACCATCTTCTTCACGTTACGCACGACGAAGTTGACCAGCATGCCTTTGGCGCCGCCCAGCATTTCGCCCATGCTGGCCACGACCACGTGGCGCACCGGCGTATTCTTGAGCACCTGCTCGACCGTGTGCGCGAAGTTCTCGAGCACGATGATCGCTTCGCTGCCCGAATCCTTCAGCTGGTGTTCGAGTTCGCGCGGCGTGTAGAGCGGATTGACGTTGACGACGGTGTAGCCGGCACGCAGGATGGCGGCGATCGCGACCGGGTACTGGAGGATGTTCGGCATCATCACCGCCACCCGCGCGCCCTTACTCATGCCACGGCTTTGCAGCCAGGCGCCGAGGCGCTTCGAGCACGCGTCGAGCTCGGCATACGTGAGGAACTTGTCCATGCAGACGTACGCGTTGTTTTGCGCGAACTTCTGGAAGGACTCTTCCAGCAGGTGGACGAGCGAGGTGTACTGTTCGGGATTGATTTCCGCGGGTACGCCAGGGGGATACGACTTCAGCCAAAGTTTGTCCATCAGGTGCCTCTGTCTCCAATAGGATTGTCATCGTCCGTGGGCGCAATTTCGCAACGCGAACGACACCCACGCCGTACATTATGCGTTTGTTATTGATGCTATCGGGCAGCGCCCGCATAAGCAAGCGCTTTTGGCGAGATTGGAACAGGCACTCTACGGCAGGGTTTATGGCATGGCCGCATTGGTGCGTTGCACCATGAAATTCGCCGGTGGCGAACTCACGTCGATCAGCTTCAGTGCCGCCTGCCGCTCGCCCTTGTCCAGCTTCGCCAGCCGGTTCACTTTACTGTAAAACGCGCGGAAATCCTTTTCCTTTCTGAGCATCGCGCGGAAGGCCGGCACGTAGTCGTTATAGGTGGCGATCGAGGCCAGGTGCGCATTCGAGAGCGGCTCGGCGAAGAAGCGGTCGTAGCCGGCATAGCCGCCCCAGTTCGCCTTCAGCACCTGGTATTCCTCCTTCAGGGCGATGAACAGGCGCGCCTTGCCGATGCGCTTTTGTTCGTCGGGGATGATGGCGGCGTAGGTGCGTTCCAGCTCTTTCCGGTACTTCAGCAGCAATGCCAGGAAATCCTTGCGCCGCACCGAATAGCGCGCGTAACCATCGCGCATCGCCGGATTGCCGAAACGCTCCAGCCACAATTCGACGCCGGCCTCTTCCACCGCGCTGGCGAAGGATTCGTTGAAGCGCGAATCGCCCTGCACATAGGTCACCTGGTGCGCCAGTTCGTGGAAGATCATGCGCGCCAGTTCGGCATCGGGATAGTTGATGAAGGTGGAAATCAGCGGGTCGCTGAACCAGCCGAGGGTCGAATAGGCACTCACGCCGCCGACTTCGACGTCGCGGCCTTCGGCGCGCAGTTGCCTGGCATAGGCCTGCGCGTCTTCCTTGCTGTAGTAGCCGCGGTAGTTCACGCAACCGGCGACCGGGAAACACCATTGCAGCGGTTTCAGGGACAATTCCGGCGTGGCGACGACGTTCCACAGCACGTACTGGCGTTTCAAGGCGGCGTAGTTTTTATAGCTGCCGTTGTCGGGCAAGCCCATTTGCTGGACGGCGAAGCGGCGGATCTGGCGCGCCGTTTCCAGGCGATGGCGCAGCGTCGTGTTGGTGGCCGGATCGGCCAGCCAGTCATCGATGGGTCGTGCGTCGGAGAGGAGTTCGAGTTGGCCCTGGGCGGCCTGGGTGTAGTAATTCAGAGTAGAACAACTGGCAAGCATGCCGGCAGCGGCGCCCAGAACGAGCGCGCGCCGGAACAACGAGGAGAGTTTAGGGGATGGAATCTTCATGTCCGGGTCGCGGTGCGGCTTTTTCGACCTGCACCAGGGTGTCGTAGAAAGTGGGCGCCCGACCCATGTCGGTCAGGCGCTGGCTGGTCACTTCGTTGGCGTTCTTGCCGTCCTTGGCGAGTTTCTTCCACCAGATCGACAAGCCCACCACGAGGCCCGGTCGCGCTTTCTCGGTCACGCGCGCCTTGGCAATAAAAGAGCCGCGGTCGTTAAAAATACGCGCCATGTCACCGTGGGCGATGCCGCGCATTGCGGCGTCGTTCGGGTGGATGTCGAGGTGCGGCTCGCCCTCGGTTGCGCGTAGGCTCTGTACATTGACAAAGGTTGAGTTCAGGAAGTTCCGTGCCGGCGGAGAAATCATCCCCAACGGATATTTCTTCGCTAATTCAGGATTCGAAGCCGCCGATTCGTAGGGGGCAATATAGGCCGGCAGCGGATCGAGGCCATCCTGCGCCATCGATGCCGAGTAAAACTCGCACTTGCCCGAGGGTGTGGGGAAACCGCCCTCGGCAAAAGGCGCGTCGGGCATGTTCAGCTTTTGCCAGCCCTTCTGCTTCAGCGCTTCCCAGTCGAAGTGGATTGCGCGCGTGTGGGTTTTGTCGAAGGCTTGCGCGGCCAGTTCGTCGTCGGATTCGGTGAAGCAGTCATCCGTAAAACCCATGCGCGCGGCCAGCAGGCGGAAGATTTCGCTGTTCGGCTTGGCTTCGCCCATCGGTGCAATGGCGGCGTTGTTCGCCATCATGTACAGGTGGCCATAAGCCAGGTGCGCATCGACGTGTTCGAGCTGGGTCGTGGCCGGCAGCAGGATGTCGGCGTAATCCGCGCTGTCGGTCTGGAACTGTTCCAGCACCACCGTGAACAGATCCTCGCGCTCGAAGCCCTGCTGTACCTTGGCCGAATCCGGGGCAATTGCCAGCGGGTTGGCGTTGTAGACGATGACGGCTTCCACCTGCGGGCCGAACTCCGGCGACGCCGGTTTCAATAAATCGTCGCCGATGGTGGTCATGTTGATCGTGCGCGGCGTGCGGCCGGCCAGCAGATCCGGGCGCTGCAGCTTGGCTTTGTTGGCCGGGAAGGACCCGGAGGTGGAGAGCTGGATGCCGCCGGCCGCATGGCGCCAGGCGCCGACCAGGGCCGGCAGGCAGCTCATGTTGCGCACCGCCATGCCGCCGCCGCGCGCACGCTGCACACCATAGTTGCAGCGGATCGCCACCGGCTCGCCGCGCTGCGCCGTACTTCCGTACAGGCGCGCCAGATCGACGATTTCCTGCGCGCTGATGCCGCAGGTCTCGGCGGTGCGCTCCGGCGTCCACTCGGCCGCGCGTTCCCTCAGTTCCTCGAAGCCGAGCGTGTAGTTGGCGATGTAGTCGTGGTCGAGCAGGTCTTCCGCGATCAGCACGTGCATCAGGCCGAGCGCGAAGGCGGCGTCGGTGCCGGGCAGCAGCGCGATGTGCTCGTGACATTTTTCGGCCGTCAGCGAGCGGTAGGGGTCGATGGCGATCAGCTTGGCGCCGCGGCGCTTCGCTTCCTGGGCGCGCATCCAGAAGTGCAGGTTCGAGGCGATCGGATTGCCGCCCCAGATGAGGATCAGCTTGGCATCCTGGAACTGCTCCATGTCGGTGCCGATCGAGGCGCCGATCGTGTATTTGTAGCCGGTGAAGCCGGCGGTCGCGCAGATCGTCCGGTCGAGCAGCGAGGCGCCCAGCTTGTTAAAGAAGCGCATCGACATCGCTTCGCCCTGTACCAGGCCCATGGTGCCGCAATAGCTGTAAGGCAGGATGGCTTGCGGATCGTGTGCCGCGATCGGTTTCAGACGCGCGGCGATTTCATCGAGCGCGGCGTCCCAGCTGATGCGTTCGAACTTCCCTTCTCCCTTCTTGCCGACGCGGCGCATCGGGTAGAGCACGCGATCCGGCGAATAGGTGCGCTCGACATAGCGCGCCACCTTCGTGCACAGCACGCCGGCCGTGGTCGGATGCTCCGGATCGCCGCGCACTTCGGTCGCCACACCGTCTTCGACGGTGACGAGCAGGGCACAGGTATCGGGGCAATCGTGGGGGCAGGCAGCGCGGACTTGGGTGATGGACATCGGGTTCAATTCTCGGGAAAAACGTCGACAAACCAATACTTTATCTGATTCAGCCGGGGCCGGTGGCCGACGCCGTTACCGGGTATGGATTTCCCATGTTGAGGCGGGCTACAATGGTTTACAACACTTGCATTCATGTCCATGCAAACAGGGAGAACAAGATGAGACTCGTGGAACCTATCCTGGCGTTTCAGACGGAACTGGAGCACATCCGCCGCGACCTGCACGCCCATCCGGAACTCTGCTACGAAGAACACCGCACTGCCGACACCGTCGCCGCGCGCCTGGAAGACTGGGGCATTCCGACCGTACGCGGACTGGGCGGCACCGGCGTGGTCGGCATTGTCAAAAACGGCACATCGAACCGCGCGATCGGCCTGCGCGCCGACATGGATGCGCTGCCGATGCAGGAACTCAACACATTTGACCATGCGTCGCGCCACCCCGGCAAGATGCATGCATGCGGCCACGACGGCCACACGGCGATGTTGCTGGGCGCAGCCCACTATTTGTCGCGTCACCGCAACTTCGACGGCACGGTCTACCTGATTTTCCAGCCGGCCGAGGAAGGCGGCGCCGGCGCCCGGCGCATGATGGACGATGGCCTGTTTGACCAGTTTCCGATGGATGCCGTCTATGGCATGCACAACTGGCCAGGTCTGCCCGCGGGCAGCTTCGGCGTAATTCCGGGGCCGATGATGGCGTCGAGTAACGAGTTCCGCGTGGTCGTCAAAGGCAAGGGCGCGCACGCGGCGCAGCCGCACCGCGGCATCGATCCGGTGATGGTGGCGGTGCAGATCGCGCAGGCCTGGCAAACGATCGTCTCGCGCGAAAAGAATCCGCTCGAGACGGCCGTGCTATCGATCACGCAAATCCACGCCGGCAGCGCGACCAACGTGATTCCCGACGAAGCAGTCATGATCGGCACCGTGCGCACCTTCTCGAACGCCGTACTCGACCTGATCGAGACGCGCATGGAGCAGATGGCGAATGCGATCGCCGCCGGTTTCAATGCGGGCATCGACTTCGGCTTCAAGCGCAACTACCCACCGCTGATCAACCATCCCGAGCAGACCGCGTTTGCCATCGAGGCGATGCGCGCGGTCGTGGGCGTCGCCAACGTGAACACGGCCGTCGAGCCGACCATGGGGGCGGAGGATTTTGCCTTCATGCTGCAGGCGAAGCCGGGATGCTATGTGTTCATCGGGAATGGCGACGGCGAGCACCGTGCAGGCGGACACGGGCTGGGGCCATGTCAGCTGCATAACGGGAGTTATGATTTCAATGACCAGCTGTTGCCGATCGGGGCGAGTTATTGGGTGCGCTTGGTCGAGACCGGATTGCCGGTGGGGTGAAATAGAGGCGCCACCACGCGTGGGGTGTTGACGCGGGCATGCCCGCCCTACGGTGCACCGCAGCCCGTGGCCGATGCGTACCGTAGGGCGGGCATGCCCGCGTTTCGTGCCCATGCTTACCGCAACGCCAGCAACGCCTATCTGCTACGGCAACACATCCGCCCCATGTCCCACCCGCTGCCCCGGATTGATCCGCTCCAGCGCCAGCAAGGCCGCCGCATGATCCGCCCCACCCAACAGGTCTTCGATCATCTCGTAACTACGCGTGGCCGCCGCCGTCATCGGCAACACCAGCCCCGCCTCTCCCGCCGCCGCCAGCACGTTGCGCATGTCCTTCAACTGGCTTTTCACCTGCCCGCCCGGCACGAAATTCCGATCGAGCATGCGCTGGCCATGCACTTCCAGGATGCGGCTGCCGGCAAAGCCGCCGCGGATCGCCTCGCGCACGGCGGCCGGATCGGCGCCGGCTGCCTGCGCCAGCAGCAGGGCTTCGGCCACGACGTTGATGGTGGCGCCGACGATCAGCTGGTTGCACAGCTTCGCCACCTGGCCGCTGCCGCCCGGCCCGACCAGCTGCGCACTGCCGAGCACGGCGAACAGCGGCGCCGCCTCGTCGAAATCGTGCAGGCTGCCGCCGGCCATGATGGCAAGCGTGCCCCCCTCTGCGCCGCCGACGCCGCCCGACACCGGCGCGTCGAGAAAGCGCATGCCCTGCTCCACCAGGCGCGCATGGCAGCACAGCGCCTCGTCGTGACGCGTCGAACTCATGTCGATCCACAGGGTGCCGGGCGCCATGCCGGGCAGCGCGGCCTCGATGACTTCTTGCACAACCGCGCCGTCGGCCAGCATCGACACGACGATCTTCGCTCCTGTGACAGCATCAAGGGTCGATGCGCCGGCGACGGCGCCGCTTGCAGTGAGCGCCTGCGCCTTGGCCGGGTTCCGGTTCCAGGCACGCAGCGGATACCCCGCCGCACAAAGGCGAGTGGCCATCGGCCCGCCCATCAGTCCGATACCAAGAAATGCGACAACTGGAAGCGCCATACGGTTCCCTTGTACTATTTGATGAGCGATCACGTGGTTTTGTTAATACTAGTACAATAATTGAACGCACCAGCATGGATTGGTGCCCTACTGACGATCGCAATTACGAAAGCAATTATGTTCTCTATTCAAAAAATCGGGGCCATTCTTGGGGTGGCCGCTGCCCTGGTGGCCACGCAGGCCGGCGCCGCCGACAACGGCTGGGTCGACTCGGCATCCTTCGAATTCGGCACGGGCGCCAAAGTACGCATGGCGCGCGTGGCCGTACAGAAGAACTGGGAGTCGCGCTGGTTCGCCTCCAACGGCCGCCATCTGTCCGGCTACTGGGACTTGTCGGCCGCCTATTGGCGCGGCACCGCCTACCGCAACCAGCCGGGACAAGAGCAGAACATCGCCGTGGTCGGCATCACGCCGGTGGCGCGCTACCAGCGCGACGACAAGCTCGGCTGGTATGTCGAGGCCGGCATCGGCGCCAACCTGTTCTCCGAGCTGTACAACAACGACGACAACCGGCTTTCGACCGCCTTCCAGTTCGGCGACCACCTCGGCATCGGCTACGTCACGCCGACCAAGTGGGATTTCAGCGTCAAGATCCAGCACTATTCGAACGCCAGCATCAAGCGCCCCAACAGCGGCGTGAATTTCCTGGTAGTCGGCGCGCGCTACCAGTTCTGAAACGGGGTTGGAGGGCGCGAGCGGACGCTGTCGGTACGGCGTCCGCTTGAAATCGGCATCGCATGATTTATGTGACAATCCGAACAAGCATGCGCACCCGTGCGTGCCAAGTCGGATGAGGCCCGTTTGGATAGTTCCACCGTCAAGACTTATTTGCCCTGGCTCGTCGCTACTGCCCTGTTCATGGAGCAGCTCGACGCCACGGTCGTCAACACCGCCATTCCCAGCATCGCAGCCAGCCTCGGCGTCACGCCGCTGAGCCTGAAGTCGGTCGTCACCAGCTATATCCTCGGCTTGGCCGTCGGCATTCCGGTCAGCGGCTGGATGGCCGACCGCTTCGGCACGCGCCGCGTCTTCCTGATCGCCATCGGCATTTTCACCCTAGCCTCGGTGCTGTGCGGGCTGGCGCCCAGCGCCAACATGATGACGGCGGCGCGCCTGCTGCAGGGTCTGGGTGGGGCGATGATGATGCCGGTCGGTCGCCTCGCCATCGTACGTACCTTCCCCAAGTCCGAACTGCTGGGCGCGATGAACTTCGTCATCATCCCGGCCCTGATCGGCCCGCTGCTGGGCCCGACCGTGGGCGGCCTGATCGTGCACTGGACGTCCTGGCGCGCGATCTTCTTCATCAACGTGCCCTTCGGCCTGATCGCCATGTACCTGGTCTGGCGCCACATGCCGGACTACCACGGCGACGCGCGCCGTCCGCTCGACGTGATCGGCCTGATCCTGTTCAGCTCCGGCACCGCCATCCTGTCCTGGCTGCTGGAAGTGTTCGGCGAGCATACGCTCAGCACCACCACCATGAGCCTGCTGCTGGCGCTGTCGATCGGCCTGCTCGCCGCCTATGCGCTGCACGCCAGCCGCATCCAGTTCCCGCTGCTGCGCCTGGCGCTGCTGCGGGTGCGTACCTTCCGCATCTCGGTGGTCGGCGGTTTCGTCACGCGCCTGGGCGTGGGCGGCCTGCCCTTCCTGCTGCCCTTGCTGTACCAGCTCGGGCTCGGCCTGCCGGCCTGGCAGTCGGGCTTGCTGATGATGCCGTCGGCGGCCGCCGCCATGGGCATGAAGCTGATCGCCCCGAAAGTGCTGGCCCGCTTCGGCTACCGCCAGGTGCTGGTGTTCAACACCCTGTTCATCGGCCTGACGATCGCGTTATACGGGATGGTGGGACGCGACACCCCGCTGGCGGCCATCGTCGCCATCAGCTTGATGCAGGGCTTCTTCAATTCGCTGCAGTTTTCCAGCATGAACACGCTGGCCTATGCCGATATCGAGGCGGGCGACACCAGCATGGCGAGCACGATTTCAAGCTCGTTCCAGCAATTGTCGATGAGTTTCGGCCTGGCGGCAGGCTCGCTCGTCACCGCCTGGTTCCTGGGCCGCGTGCCGCAAACGAACCAGGCGCTGGTGACCGGCGCCCTGCACCACGCGTTCTGGGCGCTGTCCATCATGACGATCGTATCGGCGGGGATTTTCTGGCGGCTGCGGCGCCAGGACGGCGACAGCATCAGCCGCGGCCGTGCCGTCGCCAAGGAAGCCGAACCGGTAGCGCAATAAGGCAGTTCAAATGCCGGTGGCCGGCGTTTCCGTCGTCAGGCGCGCCAGCAGCCGTTCGCGGTTATTCATGACGAAGCCGATGAAGACGTGTTCCTTGATCGCCAGGCGCACGATCCCGGGCAGGAGCGGATAGCAGAACACGGCGACTTTGCGCACCGCCTCGTCGTTCGCCAGCGCCGCGCGCGCGGCCGGGGCGCTGCCGCCCAGCATCGGCATCAGCGAGGCGCGGTGGCGCGAGACGATGGCGTTGAAGGGCGCACTCAGCTTGTCGGCCAGGGCGGTTTGGTCGGACAGGGTATCCATGGGCTTCTCCAGAGTGAATAAACTAGGAAGTTTGCCGCTTGGAAAATTATCCGGGATGAGCTGAAGCAATCGGCCGGCGTCTGTACCCGGGTCGATGCCGAATACAGACGCGGAATTTGTCTAGGGAGGATGCGGCAGCCTGCGGCTGCGTTCCGGGAACCGCGATCGCCGGGCGGTAGCGGGTGACGCTTACTCCACCGTTTCCAGCACGGCAGCAGGCTTGTTCGCCGGTTTCCGGCTCACCTTGCGACGGCGCCAGGTTAGGGCCGCCAGCACGCCGCCTGCACCGATGCCGGCGATCGGCCAGGGTACCGGGGATGGGTCGGCCTCTGGCGTAAAACCGCTGTCCTGCAGGGCTGCCGGGAAGGGACGCGCGTCAACCGGGACGATCTTCCAGTCGGCCTGGTCTTCCGGCACCCGTGCGCGGAATTCGTTGAAGGAGAACACCGGCGCCGAGCCGGGCGCGCGGCTGGAGGGAATCTGCGGAATCCGTACCAGCACGATCGCCTCGATATCGTCGCGCAGCTGCTTTTCATAAGCGGACAGCGCGCGCCCCGGTGCGCCGTTGGCGCCGACGATGCGCAGCAGATCCTGGCCCATCGCGTCGAACGCGACCGCCGGCAGCAGCCGGGTCTGCTCTTCGTTCAGGTAATCGTAGATGTTGCGGCCGCTGCTGAGGCTGGCGTCCTTGGCCGCCACATAGGCGTACGCGCCCAGCGATTTCAGGGGCGCCGTCGGCCCGCGCTCAGGGAGGTGCCAGCCGAGCGCCTTGAAGACGTCGACGCTGATGCCGGTGCAGTTGGCGGCGGCGTGGCGGTAGCGGAAGTCGTGCCGATAAAAGTGGTTGAACACGCGCTGCACGCCGCCCTGGTAGGCGACGGCCGCGCGCGCATTATTCAGGACGGCAACCAGCATGACCGATGGGCGGTAGTACTGCTGCCCGCTGTTCAGATCCATCAGGTAGTTATCCATCGGTACCGTCGCGGCGAGGATGCCCTTCTCGCTGACGGAGTCCAGGTTATAAAAATTGTTGACGGCCCATTGCGACCAGTCACCCTTGGCGCCGAAGCGGCCAGTCGCGATGGCGAAATGGCCGCCGAGCGATTCGTCGTCGTCGCCCTGGGCGCCGTTGAGCATGACGCCGAGTACCGGCTTGTCCTGCCAGGCACGCGCCTGGCCGGGACGGCGTTCCCATAACAGGCGCGTCTCGATGCCGGCGTTGGGCTTGCCGGGTTCGCGTACGAAGGCGGTCAATTCGTCTGCGTTGTTCAGAGGGCGGCTGTTGAGTTGTGCGCTGTCGATCGCGAAATCGGCGGGCCAGATGGTGCGCGCGGTGAACACCGGCTGTCCGTTTGCCTGGCCGACGGTGCCGCGTATCCGTACCTCTCGTCCTTTGAAGTAAGCGGCGCTGGCTTCGTTGAAATAGGAGCGGTTGGTGGAGAGCTTCGGGGCCAGTTTCAATGCGAGCTCCTGGCCGGCGGCGGTGCGTACGCCTTGTGCGCCTGGCAGGATGGTCGCGCCCTCGAGGATGTTCGGGGCGCCGATCCAGACTATCGAAGGTTGGGCCAGCCGCGCTGCCTCGGGCGTTGTTGCCCATTGCGCGACATCGCCGTTCCTGTCGCCGCCCTTCGTGAAACCGGCAGCGGCTGCCGCGCTGGCCGGTACGGCAATCAGCTCGTTCTCGAAATACCAGAGGTTTTGTTTGGGGATGGGGCAGTCAGCGCATTGTCCGCTGCGCAGACGGAAACCGTCGGCGGGCAGCAGTCCGATCGATTCGCCCTGCAGTGCATTTTTGACGCCGGCAGGGGTGCTTGCGTCGGCCTGAGCAGCGATCAGGAGGAGTCCAGCGGCAATACTGAGGAGGGTGCGTTGCATGCTCATTCCCGTTTCGGCAAAAGTAAAAACCTAGCCTTAATGATGCCGTAGGGAATTGATATATGCCATTAAAAATGAATAGGTGAACAATAAGAGACAAAATGCAGGTGTTGAAGACCTACAAATTAAAAGCGATAGACGAAAAAAAACCCGCTGATCGTAATCAGCGGGTTTTTCTCTTATAACTAGCCTGACGATAACCTACTTTCACACTGGTTGCAGCACTATCATCGGCGCAAAGTCGTTTCACGGTCCTGTTCGGGATGGGAAGGGGTG
>NZ_LMOJ01000001.1 GCF_001424165.1 Massilia sp. Leaf139 | reverse complement strand
GTAGATACCGTCTTGCCCGTCAAGCCTCACATCGCAAATGTTGGATCGTAAGGCTTGCCGGTGTAGACGACACCGAAGCAAAGATGTGCCAGTTTGCGCATCGCTGCCCCGATTGCGGCCATCGTTGACTTGCCTTTGGCGAGCAGCCTGTCGTTAAGTGCCTTGATATGAGGATTGCAGCGTCGTGCCACGACGGCGGGCATGTACAGCACTTTGCGTAGATGGGCAGGCCCGGCTTTTGACATGTGTGGCCGACCACGCACCGACGAGCCAGACTCCCACTGAACCGGCACCAGCCCAAGGTAAGCGGCTAGTTGCTCGGCACGCTCAAACGTTCGCGCGGCAAATAACGCTGTCATATGGCTCGAGACACGCGGGCCAACGCCGGGGATTGTCTCGAGTAGCTCTTTCTTGTTACGCATATCCGGATCGTCGTTGATATGCGTAGTGATCAGCTTTTCGAGACGCTTGAGCTCTGCCTCTAAAAAAGCAATTGATTGAGCAATCGATTCTCCAACTGCTTCAGGTGTCGGACTGAAATCATTGGCTTCTTTGCGATTACGCTCGCGCTGCAAATCGTCCGCGACCGCATCGCGTCGCGCCAGCAAAGCCTTGAGCTGCCTGGCCGATGGCGATGGTGGCTGCCAAGGGTCAGGATTTTGGGTGGCGCCGTAACGCGCCAAGACGACGCTATCGGCCTTGTCGGTCTTGGTTTTCACGCCCAAGCCTTGGGCAAACGAGCGCAACTGGGCAGGATTAACCAGTGAAACGGTCAAGCCAGCATCGGTCAGCGCCAATGCAGCGCCTTCGTGATACATCCCGGTCGGCTCCATCACCACGTGCGGCTTGGGTGCCTTGTTCTTAGTCAGCCACTCCAGCAGCTGGACAAAACCAGCTGGCGTATTGTGAATCGATTTTGACTTCATCTTGCCGCTCGTTGAGTCGAGCAGCATGCAATCGAGCTTGGCTTTGGCAACGTCGACGCCCAGGTAAAACATGTTCTCTCCTTGTGTTCTCGATCATCACACCCACTCTCCTTGTGCATACAGGGTCATTGCCCTTGGCTACCGTCCAGTGTTTGGTATGGTGTGGGAACGAGGTGAAGGACTTGATCTACCTTCCAAGGTCGAGCCTTAAGGGTGGGCCCAAGCTGGTCTTCACCTCTGCTGGCAGTAGCTAACCACCAACTCGATCAAGATACAAGGGTGGGCANCTACCTTCCAAGGTCGAGCCTTAAGGGTGGGCCCAAGCTGGTCTTCACCTCTGCTGGCAGTAGCTAACCACCAACTCGATCAAGATACAAGGGTGGGCATGCCCACGCGTTCGTGCGGGGGCATGCCGTGAACATTCCGAAAGGCTGCGTAACGTGAACAGCGAGCGTCAGCGTTCCCGGTTTAGCCGCAACGGATCACACCGTGAACGCGTGGGCATGCCCACCCTACGCCATAGCCGCAGACTAATCCTGTGTCAGCGCGAGGCGGCGCATTGGCGCCTCCACAGCCGCCACACCCTCATCCAGCCTGAACAAGCGTACCGCGCGCGCCAGTTCGGCCGCCTGATCCTGCATCGCCTGCGCCGCGGCGCTGGCTTCCTCGACCAGCGCGGCATTGTGCTGGGTGGTGTCGTCCATCTCGCCGATGGCGCGGTTGACCTGCTCGATGCCGCTGCTTTGCTCGGCGCTGGCGGCCGTGATGTCGGCCATGATGTCGGTCACCCGGCCGACGCTGGCGAGCACCTCGTTCATGGTGGCGCCGGCTTTCGAGACCAGCTCGCGGCCGGCGTCGACGTCGACGCTCGAGGCCGCGATCAGGGTCTTGATCTCTTTCGCCGCGGCGGCGCTGCGCTGGGCCAGGTTGCGCACCTCGCCGGCGACGACCGCGAAGCCGCGGCCCTGTTCGCCGGCGCGCGCCGCTTCCACGGCGGCGTTCAGCGCCAGGATGTTGGTCTGGAAGGCGATGCCGTCGATGACGCCGGTGATGTCCGAGATCTTGCGCGAGGACTGGTTGATCGATTCCATCGTCTCCACCACCTGCGCCACCATGCTGCCGCCCTTCTGGGCGATGGTCGACGCCGACACCGCCAGGGTATTGGCCTGGCGCGCGTGCTCGGCGTTCTGGCGCACGGTCTCGGTCAGTTCGCCCATCGACGAGGAGGTCGTGGCCAGGCTGCTGGCCTGCTGCTCGGTGCGGCTGCACAGGTCGAGGTTGCCGGTCGAGATTTCATTCGAGGCGTTGGCGATCTGCTCGGCGCCGATGCGCACCTGGCCCACCACGGTGGAGAGCTTGCGGCTGATGCCGTTCATGGCATCGATCAGCAGGCCGATCTCGTCAGCATGGCGGCGTTCGATATTGACCGTCAGGTCGCC
Source organism: Massilia sp. Leaf139 (assembly GCF_001424165.1). Taxonomy (GTDB): domain Bacteria; phylum Pseudomonadota; class Gammaproteobacteria; order Burkholderiales; family Burkholderiaceae_D; genus Telluria. The sequence continues at coordinate 1,461,823 of NZ_LMOJ01000001.1, read as the reverse complement.
GTCGGCGATGCGCATCGCGGCGTCGCGGGCGACGGCCAGCGGACGGGTGATGGTGGCGCGCACGAAAGCGTACAGGCAGGCGGCGAACACCGACAGCGCGACCAGGCCGAAGACAATGTACTTGTTGCGCAGGCGTGCCGCTTCCTCGGTGATCTCGTCGCGGTAAGTGCCGCCTGCGATGACCCAGTTCCAATCCTTGAAGTGGTCGAAGGCGACGACCTTCTCGCGCGCGGCCGACTCGCCCGGATTCTGCCAGTCGTAATGGATGATGCCGCTCTTTTTCTCCAGGATCTCCTTGACGAAGGCGCGCCCATCCGAGGCCTTGCTGTCGAGGATATTGTCGCCTTCGCGCTTCGGGTGCACCAGCAGCTCGCCATAAGCCTTGCCGGGCGCGGCGTTGAGCACGTAGAAATAGCCCGTGTCGCCGACCTTGATCGCGCGGATGCGCTCCTTGAGCGCGGCCAGTTCGGCACTGATGTCGACGCCGACGTAGAGGGCGCCGACCACCTTGCCGGCGGCGTCGCGCACCGGAGCGTACTGGGTGATGAACTGCTTGCCGAAGAGCTTGGCCAGGCCGACGTAGACCTTGCCGTCCCTCAGGGCAGCGTAGGCGGGGCTGGCGCGGTCGAGCTGGGTGCCGACGGCGCGCTCGCCGTTTTCCTTCTTGACCGAGGTGGTGACGCGCACGAAGTCCTCGCCGTCGGCCACGAAAATGGTGGCGTTGCCGCCGGTCTCGGCGCTGAAGCGATCCGGCGCGCTGAAATCGAGATTCAATACCTTGCCATCGTGTTTCAGCGAAGGTACCTGCTTGCCGCCGATGTCGACGGTTGCGGCGGGATCGACTTCGAAGCTGCCGCCGAAATCGGCGCCGAAGATCCTGCCGAAGCTGACGGCTTCGCTCGACACCGTGCGGTTGAACAGCTCGACGGTGTTGACAACGCCATGCAACTCGTTTTGCATGTTCTGCTGGGCGCGATCCTCCAGCAGCGAGGCGGTCGTGACCGTAATGGTCAGCACCAGCGCGGCGATGATGGCGCCGACGAGCGCGAAGCTGAAGGCACTGATCTTGGTGCCGACATTCCAGTTGGACGGGTGATATTGAGTGGTCATGGCTGAGAAAACCGAGAGTAGATAATGCCGATCATACCCCGGTATTGCCGTGAGTCAATACATAATATCGAAAAATCCGGTAATTCTTTTTCGCTGCGCAACACCCGTGCGCAACATTTCATCAGCTTTAATGTTCGACATGCACGTTATGGAACTGCAGTGCCGCCAGGTTGGCATAGATGCCGCCGAGGGCCACCAGCGAGGCGTGGGTTCCCGTTTCGACCACCCGGCCGTCTTCCATCACCACGATGCGGTCGGCGCGCTGCACGGTCGCCAGGCGGTGGGCGATGATGACGGTGGTGCGGCCGACCATCGCCGCTTCCAGCGCGCCCTGCACCAGGCGCTCGGATTCGGCGTCGAGGGCGCTGGTCGCTTCGTCGAGCAGCAGCAGCGGGGGATTTTTCAGCAGGGCGCGCGCGATCGCGATGCGCTGGCGCTGGCCGCCCGACAGGCGCACGCCGCGTTCGCCGAGGAAGGAACGGTAGCCCTGCGGCAGGCGCTCGATGAATTCGTGGGCGGCGGCCAGGCGCGCGGCCGCGATGACTTCTTCGTCCGAGGCTTCCGGGCGGCCGTAGCGGATGTTCTCCATCGCGTCGGCCGAGAAGATGACCGTGTCCTGCGGGACGATGCCGATCGCGCCGCGCAGGGTGTGCAGGTCGAGGTCGCGGATGTCGATGTCGTCGAGCGTGATCGAACCGGCCTGCGGATCGTAGTAGCGCAGCAGCAGCTGGAACAGCGTGGTCTTGCCGGCGCCCGACGGGCCGACCACGGCCACGGTCTCGCCGGGGCGGATGGCCAGGCTCACGTGCGACAGCGCAGCCGTGTCCTGGCGCGAGGGGTAGGCGAAGGTCAGGTCGTGCAGGGCCAGCGCCGCGCCGTTGGACGAGCGCTGCGGCAGCGCGCGCGGATGCGCGGGGTTGCGGATGTCCGAGCGGGCGGCCAGCAGTTCCAGCAGGCGTTCGGTGGCGCCGGCGGCGCGCTGGGCCTCGCCCATCACTTCGGCCAGGGCGCCGATGGAGCCGGCCACGATCGAGGCGTACAGGATGAACTGGCCGAGGTCGCCCCCGGTCATCGATCCTTCCAGCACGGCATGCGCGCCCAGCCACAGCACGAACACGATGGTGCCGAACACCAGCACGATGGCCAGCATGGTCAGGAGCGAGCGCGCGCGGATGCGCTGCATGGCGGCCCCGAAGGCGCCTTCGACGCTGCGGCCGAAGCGTTCGGACTCGATGGTCTCGTGGGTATAGGCCTGCACGGTCGGCATCGCGTTCAGGATCTCGCCGGCCAGGGCCGATGCGTCGGCGATGCGGTCTTGCGAATCGCGCGAGAGTTTACGCACGCGCCGGCCGAACAGCACGATCGGCACGATCACCAGCACCAGCAGGGCCAGGATGATGGCGGTCAGCTTGGCGCTGGTCACGAACAGCATCACCAGGCCGCCAGTGAACAGCAGGGTATTGCGCAGCGCCAGCGAGATGCTGGTGCCGACCACGGTCTGGATCAGCGTGGTGTCGGTGGTCAGGCGCGAGAGCACCTCGCCGGTCTGCGTGGTTTCGAAAAACTCCGGGCTCTGGTGCACGACGTGACGGTAGACTGCGCTGCGGATGTCGGCCGTGACACGCTCGCCCAGCCAGGACACCATGTAGAAGCGCGCGGCCGTGGCGACGCCCAGCACGGCGGCGACGCCGAACAGGGCGAGGAAGGTGGCGTCCACGTGGCGGATGCTCTGGGCGCCGGCCTGCGCGCCGAAGCCGTGGTCGATCATCTGCTTGAAGGCGGCGGGGATGGCCAGCGTGGCGCCGGCCGCGAACAGCAGGGCGATGCCGGCCAGGATGAACTGGCGCCGATAGGGAAGCATGAAGGGCATCAAGCCCTTGAGCGCGGCGAGGCTGCCCTTGCGGGGCCCGGTGCTGTCTGGAGCGGTGGCTGCGTTGTTGCCGGAGAGGGTGGAGCGCTTGGTCATCGTGTCGCTTGTTGTTCTACTTGTCGTTATGGTGTGATTCACAGTTTCATCTGCCGCACATAGCCCGTCATCTCGAGGTAGCCGCGTCCCGCCGGCACGCCGTCGCGCGCGACCGTCACCGCGCCTTCCCAGTAGACGGCGCCGGTCGAGCGGCGCGAGTCGAGTTCCTGGTCAAGCTGCAGGGGCGCGATCGTCCAGCGCGTGGCGCCCGTCGCGATCGTGGTCGCGACCGGATAGGCGGCATTGGTACGCGGCGACTTCCACCGCGTTTGCGGAGAAAACGCCACCTGATCCGGCGCGTAGCGGGTGACCCTGCCGTCGCGGCCGCGCACGGTGGCGTGCGCCCATAGTTTACCACCGTCCTTGGCGCGGATCTGGAAAGCCATCAGCGCCCCGCCGTCGTCGAGATTGGCGCCGATCCAGTCCCAGCCCTGGGCCTCGGGCTGCAGCGCCTCGCTCGACCATTCGTGGTCGAACCAGGCGCTGCCCGTGACCGGCCCGGCAGCGGTGCCGCGCCCGGCCACACCCGTCACCTTCAGCTGCGGCAGGCTGTAGTAATAGCTGGCGTGCCGCGCCGCCGCGCCTTTGCGCGAATAGCCGCCTTCGCCCTGGATCAGCGCCGGCTGGGTCGGCGCGAGGGTCAGGTCGAGCGTGATCTCGGCCGATTTCAAGGTGACGCGGTAATTGCCGTCGGCGCCGCGCACCATGCGCCAGTCGTCGAGCTTCACGTCGAGGTCGCCCGATTTCGCCCAGGCCAGCCCGAAACCGGCGCGGCTGCTGCGCTCGGCGTGCACCAGGCGGCCGACGGCCGGATCGGACAGGGCGGCGTGGCCGATCACCAGCTGGTGCGGCGCAAACGCGCTCGGATTGGCCGGATCGTGCTCGGTGCGGCTGCGGAAGAAGGTGACCTGGAAACCGAGCGGCTTGCCGCTGGAGGTATTCAACCAGCCGGTGACGTACCACCATTCGGTGCGGAAGTCGGGATGGGCGCCGTAATCGCGCGGAAAGGCGAGCGCCTGGCCCGGCGTCACCGGGGCGAAGGTCGGCGGCGCGGCCTGGGCCAGGCCTGACAAGAACAGCATGACAATCAACAGCAGGCGCATCACCAATCCTCCCTGACAGCGCGTACCGGCCCGCCCGACAATGCATAACGGCCCGAGACCAGCGCCGTGCCGACCGATGCGGCGACGAGCACCGCAGCCACCGTGCCCAGCAAGCCCCAGGGCAGGTGCAGCCCCATCGTCCAGTGGAAGGACTGCGGGTTGACGACGAAGACCAGGATCAGGCTGATCACGAGGCCGAGCGCGAAGCCGCAGCCCACGCCGAGGGTCGTCAGCAAGCCGCCCTCGCAGGCGAGGATGCCGAGCACCTGGCCGCGCGTAACGCCCACATGGCGCAGCATGCCGAACTCGCGCGCCCGCGCCAGCGTCTGCGCCGAGAAGGTGGCGGCCACGCCCGACAAACCGATCACGATGGCGATCGCTTCCAGCAGGTAGGTGACGGCGAAGCTGCGGTCGAAGATCTGCAGGCTGGCCGCGCGGATTTCACCGGGACGGGCCAGCTGCAGGGCGCCGCCGAAGGGCAGCTGGCGCAGGGCGCGTTCGATCCGGTCGGTCTCCCGCGCGCTGCCGGCATAGATCGCGGCGTCGGTCACTTCGAGCGCGCCGGTCAGGGCGCGGTAGTCCGCCAGGCGCACGACGACCGAGCCGGACTGGTTGGCGTAATCGCGCCAGACGCCGGCCACAAAGAAGGAGGCCGGCTTCCCGCCCAGCGGTACGGTGAGCGTCTGCCCGACCTGTACACCATACAGGTCGAGCATGGCTTCCGACACCCAGGCCGGGCGCGCACCGGCGGGTACGGGGCTTGAATCTCCAACGAGAAACAGCAGCCGCCCCGGATCGGCAGCGTCGATGTCGCGCGCGATCAGGATCACGTCGGGCCGGTCGGCCGCCAGCGACACCGGCCGCGTGCGCAGGAACTGCACCTGGCCGACCGCCGCGCGCGCGATCGCATCCTGCTCGGGCTTGCCGAAGAAACCTGAACTGCCGCCGGCGCTGCTGCGCACATACAGGTCGGCCGGCAGGATGTGGCGCATCCAGTCGTCGACCGAGATGCGAAAGCTCGCGACCATGATGCCCATCGCGACCATCAGGCTGAAGCTGGCCAGCACGCCGCCCAGCGCGATCGAGGCCTGGCCGGGCGCGTTCGCCAGGCGCGCCAGCGTCAGCGCCAGCACCGGCGGCGGGCGCTTCAAATGCAGCAGCGCGCGGTCGAGCAGGCGGAAGCCGCCCGAGGCCAGGCGCGGCATCAGGCCGATGCCGCCGATCAGGAGCAGGGCGATCGCGAAATAGCCGAACAGGGGCAGCTCGAATACGGGCGGCGCGAACGCGAACAGGGCGGCCAGCGCCAGGCAGACCAGGGACGGCCAGACCCGCGACAGGCGCGACAGCGCGGCCTCGTCGTTGCCGGCCTTGAGAGCGACGGCCGGCCGCGCGCGCGCCGCTTCCAGCGCCGGCGCCAGGCAGCCGAGCAGGGCGACGCCCAGGCCCAGCGCGAAGAAGACGGTGGCTGCCACCGGCGTGAACACGACTTGCGGTTTGATGCCGGGGAAGTAGCCCGCGCCGAGGTCGCCGCCGAAGAAGCGCAGCGCCAGCGCAGCCAGCGCATAGCCGGCCGCCACGCCCAGCAGCGCGCCGATCACGCCCAGGCCGGCGCCTTCGAGCAGCACCTGGCGCAGCAGCTGGCCGCGTTCGACGCCGAGCACGCGCAGCAGCGCGAACTGGCTGCGCCGGCGCATCACCGACAGCGCCTGGGTCGAGAAAACGAGGAAGGCGCCGGTGAACAGGGCGACCAGGGCCAGCACCGTGAGGTTCACGCGGTAGGCGCGGCTGAGGTTATTGTTGCGGCTTTGCTGGTCGCTGTCGTTGGGCTGGCCGATACGGAAGCGCCCCGGAAAGCGGCGCTCCAGATCCGCCGTCAGGCGCGCTTCGAACTCGGCGCGGTTGACGCCGTCGCGCAGCTTGAGGTCGACGCGCGAGAGTTTGCCCAGCTGGCCAAAGCGCCATTGCAGGGCGCCGATGTCCATCACGCCGAAGCGCTGCCCCGGCCGTGCGCGCTGCACCGGGCCGGCATGGCGCAGCGCCAGGTCGCCGGTGCCGGCACGTACCGTCAGCCGTCCTCCAGGCTGCAGCCCCAGCCAGCTTTGCGCGGCGGGCGAGAGGAAGACCGCGTCGTCGGCCAGGATGTCGCTGCTGCGCCCGTCCTGCGGCATGCCCAGCAGGTCGGGCGCGATGTAGCCGGCGCGCAGCGGGTCGATGCCGACCAGGCGCAGCGATCCTCCGGCACGCGGCACTGCCGCCTGGATCTCGAGCACCGGCGACGCCAGCGCGACGCCCTCGGTCTGCGCCAGCAGCGGATAAATGGTTTCGTCGAACAGCGCTTCGCGCCCGGCGACCTGGATGTCGGCCTGGCCCGACAGGCTTTTGATTGCGCTGGAAAATTCGTTGAAGGCGGCGGCGTTGATCAGGTGGATGGCGAAGCCCATGGCGACGCCGACGGCGATGGCGGTCACCGCCAGCACGGCGCGCACCGGATGGGCGCGCCACTCGCCGAGCAGCAGCCAGCGCGAGAGCGTGCTCAGCCCGGACATTGAACCGCCAATGCCTCCGCCTGCCGCCTCGCCTTGATTTGCTGGGCCTCGGTCGCTTCGCGCCCGGCGCGCGCCACGTCTTCCTGCGCCCATTTCTGCTGCAGGCGCAGGCGGTCGCATTTGCTGCGCGCCGTCGCCTCGGCACGGGCGGCGCGTTCGCCCTCGCGTTCCTCGCGCGCTGCCGCCGCGCTGCGTTCCTTCTCGACGGCCGCAAGGCGCGCCTTGTTGCGGGCAAGGCTGGCCGCTGCGGCCTTGTCGGCGCCAGGCGGTGGCGGCGGCACGGTCAGGGGAGTCGTCTTGCCCTCGGCGCAGGGCTGCTCGCGGTAGCTCACCTTGCCGTCCACCGTACATTTGTAGACCGTCTGCGCCGCCGCGCTCTGCACCAGCGCGCACAGGGCCAGCATCGTCATCGTCGTTTTCATGGTTCGCTCCCTCACAAGATTTTGCCAGGGTTCATGATGCCGAGCGGGTCGAGGGCGCCTTTGATGGCACGCATCATGTTCAGTTCGACGGGATCCTTGTAGCGCTGCAGGTCGTCGCGCTTGAGGGCGCCGATGCCGTGTTCGGCCGAGATCGAGCCCTCGAAACGGGCCACGCTGTCGTGCACGATGCGGTTGATGGCGCCCTGGTTGCCCAGGAATGCGTCGTGCGACACGCCCTGCGCCGGCGCGACGTTGTAGTGCAGGTTGCCGTCGCCCAGGTGGCCGAAGCAGACCACCTGGCATCCCGGAAAGGCGGCGGCAAGCAGCGCGTCGGTGGCGGCGATGAAGGCGGAGATCTGCGAAATCGGCAGCGAGACGTCGTGCTTGATGTTCTTGCCGGCGTTCGCCTGCGCCAGCGGAATGTGTTCGCGCAGCTGCCACAGGCCGGTCGACTGCGCCATCGAGGTGGCCACGACGGCGTCGTCCGCCAGCCCGCCTTCGAGCGCGGCTTCGATCGCGCCTTCGAGCAGGCCGACGGCGTGCTGTTCGGATTCGCTGCTCGACACTTCCAGCAGCGCGTATTGCGCATGCCTGCGCGCGAAGGGGCGCGGCAGGTGCGGGAAGTGCTCGCCCACCAGGCGCAGGCAGAAGTCCGACATCAGCTCGTAGGCCGTGAGGTTCGATCCGCACTGATCCTGCATCAGCGACAGCAGGGCCAGGGCGCGCTCGGGCGATTCCATCGCCACCAGGGCCGTGGTCGAGGCCTTTGGCTGCGGATAGAGTTTCAGCACGGCAGCGGTGATCACGCCCAGCGTGCCTTCGGCGCCGATGAACAGTTCGCGCAGCGCATAGCCCGTGTTGTCCTTGCGCAGGCCGCGCAGGCCGTCCCAGACTTCGCCGCGCGGGGTGACGACCTGCAATCCCAGGCACAGGTCGCGCGTGTTCCCGTAGCGCAGTACGGCGGTTCCGCCGGCATTCGTCGACAGGTTGCCGCCGATGGTGCAGCTGCCTTCGGCGGCCAGCGAGAGCGGGAATAGCAGGCCGGCCGCGGCGGCCGCGTCCTGGATCTGCTGCAGGATGGCGCCGGCTTCGACCGTGATGGTGCGGTTGGTGGTGTCGAGTTCGAGGATGCGGTTCAGGCGCCGCAGCGAGAGCACGACGGCCGCGCCGCTGGCATCGGGCACGCTACCCAGCACCAGGCCGGTGCGCCCGCCTTGCGGCACGATCGGCACACGGGTCTCGGCGCAGGCGGCCACCAGTTGCGCGACTTGCTCCACGGTGGCGGGCAGCAGCACCGCGCGCGCGCGGCCGGTGAAGCGGCCGCGCCAGTCGGTGAGGTAGGGCGCCATCTCGGCCTCGCCGGACAGCACCCAGGACGTGCCCACGATGCCGCGGCAGCGTCCGAGGAAATCCTCAGTCATGCGGCACTTTTACCTTGTCGAGCAGTTCCTTGGCCAGCTTCTGCGCCGCCTTTTTATAGGGACGCAGGTAGAGCAGGGCGCAGGCGAAATACACGCAGACCAGGCCGACCTCGCCGAGCGCCATCATGCGCGAGAGCTCGCCGGTATCGCTCCAGGCGCGCACCACGCCCTCGGTGAAGTAGATCAGGATCACCATCGACGACCATTGCAGCGTGTAGAGGTCGCGTTTGATGACGCCGCGCAGCGGCAGCAGCAGCGGTAAGGCTTTAAGCGCTAGCAGCGAACCGCCCGGGTGCAGCGGGGCGACCCAGATTTCCCAGGCCACCAGCCAGCCGATCAGCCAGATCAGGCTGGCGATGGCGCCACCGTGGAAGAGCTTTTGGGTTTGCATCAGCGTGGTCCGTGCAGGGGTGCCTGCGAATGCGTGTGGAGCTTGGCTGCGGCCTCGGCCAGGCGGCGTCCGAGCGCGATCGCCAGGCGCTTTTCGTCTTCCGTGACCGCCTTGTCGCCGTCGATGCCGGCCCAGTGGGTGGCGCCGTAGGGACTGCCGCCGCTGGACGTGGTCATCAGTTCCGGCTGGGTGTAGGGCAGGCCCATCACCAGCATGCCGTGGTGCAGCAGCGGAATCATCATCGAGAGCAGGGTCGCTTCCTGACCGCCGTGCAGGCTGCCGGTGGAGGCGAACACGACCGCGGGCTTGCCGGACAGGGTGCCGGCCAGCCATTCGGCCGCGGTGCCGTCGAGGAAGTACTTGACCGCTGCCGCCATGTTGCCGAAGCGCGTGGGCGAACCCAAGGCCAGTCCCGCGCACTCGGCCAGGTCGGACAGCTCGACGTAAGGAGCGCCATCCGTTGGAATGGCGGGCGCCGTCGCTTCCGCCACCGTCGAGACCGCCGGCACGGTGCGCAGGCGCGCCTCCATGCCCGGAACGCTTTCGATGCCCTGGGCGATCAGCTCGGCCAGCTTGCGGGTGGCGCCGTGGCGCGAGTAGTACAAAACGAGAATTGTCAGGGAGGTCGGGTTCATCGTTGATATTATAGAATGCTTTGCTGCAGCGAATACCCTCGGGTGCTTCTAGAACGACAACATGCTTTCCAAAACGGTTCACGCGAAATTAAACACCCTGTCGCGTTCCACGAACGAGCTCTTTAGCGACGGCTTCGAGCGCGTGCGCGGCCTCAGCCTGATCGAGGTACGCGACCTGATCCGCTTCGCGCGGCGCCGCCTGCGCGAGGAAATGCTGCCGCAGGTCGCCGGCAGCCTCACCTTTACGACGACGCTGGCGCTGGTGCCCCTGCTGACGATCGTACTGGCCATTTTTACCACGTTTCCGATCTTCGGTCAGCTCCGTACGGCCCTGGAAACGTATTTCGCACAGGCCCTGATCCCGCGCGCCATCTCGAACACGATCATCGCCAACCTGACGCAATTTGCCGACAAGGCCAAGGGCCTGTCCGCCCTCGGCGCCGTCGTGCTGCTGTTCACGACGACGGCGATGATGGGCATGATCGAGCGCGTCTTCAACCAGATCTGGCGTGTGCGGCGGCCGCGCCCGCTGATGCAGCGCGTGCTCACCTACTGGGCCCTGATCACGCTCGGCCCCTTGCTGTTCGGCCTGTCGATCAGCCTCACGGCCCAGCTGTTCACGGCGACCGGCGGCGTGACCAGGGCGCTTCCTTTCGTCGGCGCGATCCTGGCGACGCTGGCCTCGGTCGCGCTCACCACCGGCGCCTATACCCTGCTATACGTGGCCGTGCCGAACCGCCATGTCGACTGGCGCGACGCCCTGTGGGGCGCGCTGGCGGCGGCGATCGCCTTCGAGCTGGCCAAGCGCCTGTTCGCCCTGTTCATCCGCCAGTTTCCGACCTACGCCATCATCTACGGCGCCCTCGCCGCGCTGCCGCTGTTCCTGCTGTGGATGTACCTGTCCTGGCTGATCACGCTGCTGGGCGCGGTGGTGGCGGCCGCCTTGCCGGTGGTGCGCTACGAGCGCTGGTGGCATGTGCCGGCGCCGGGCGGCGCCTTTGTCGACGCCATGGCCGTGCTCAAGGTGCTGCACGGCGGGGCGCATGCGACCGGCTCGGCCCTGGTGTCGGCGAACGCGATCCGGCGCCATACGCGCATCGGTTACGACGAACTGAGCGTGCTGCTCGAGGGGATGGTGGCGGCCGGCTGGGTCGGACGGGTGCAGCGCGAGGCGGGGCCGCAAGGCTGGGGCGCGGCCGGGCGCGCGGGGGCCGAGGATTGGGTGCTGCTGGCCGACCCCGGCCTGCTGCGGGTGGCGGACGTGTACCGCTTGTTCGTGTTCGGCGGGGCCGCGGCGACGCTGGCGCCGAACGCGCAGCAGGTGGCGGGCTCGCGCCTGTCGCTCGATACCGAGGCGCTGGCGCGGCAGGTGGAAGCGGCGGTGGCGCAGGGGTTGGAGCAGACCATCGCCAGCTATTTCGCCGGCCATTGAACCCATAGGGGTGAGCGATGCCAATGGCATCGTTCACCCCACGACATCAGAAACTCAGCTTCCCCGTCAGCATCTGCCAGTACATCACCCAGTCCGCCTTGAACGACAGCCAGGGCTGCGCGAAGGTCGCCGGCTTGTTGTGCTCGTAGAAGAAATGCCCGATCCAGGCCCCGCCATAGCCGAACACGAGGGCGACCAGCACCCACCAGGCGTTGCCGGTGACGACTGCCGTGGCGATCGCCAGCAGCGCGCCGGAGCTGCCGATGAAGTGCGTGCGCCGGCAGCGGCGGTCGGCGTGCTGGGTGAGGTAATAGGGATAGAACTCGTCGAAACTCATGCCGTCGTCTCCTGTTTCAATGTGCTTGTGAACGCCGCCAGCGCGTCCAGCATCGCGTCGGGCTGCTCGCTCATCAGGGAATGGCCGGCGTCGACCTGCACCACCTTGCCGTGGGCCATCGCACTCGTCAACGCCTCCGTCGAGCGGGCCGGGGTCATCATGTCCTTGCTGCCGAAGATGAACAGCACTGGACAGCGCACGGCCGCTGCAGCTGCTTCGCCATTGGCATAGGCGTTACAGGCCGAGAAGTCCTTGTGGAAGAGCTGCTGCGGATTGAGCGCCGACATGCGCTGCATCAGGCGCCGCGCGCCGCCCATCACAGAGAAGCCCGGCCCCGGACTGGAGGGCTTGTGGGCCCAGGTCGAATGCGACCAGATGTTGACCATGTCGATGGCCATGCCCTCGTCGTCGCGCGCGGTGGCGAGCAGGGTGTCGGAGACCTTCATCGGATAGGTGGTGCCGAGCATGGCCAGGGCGCGCACCTTGCCCGGCGCGCGATGGGCCGCTTCCAGCGATACCAGCGAACCCATGCTGTGGCCGACGAGGACGGCCTGGGCGACGCCGGCGGCATCGAGCACAGCCAGCAGCCAGTCCGCCATCGCCTCCACCGTCGCCAGGGCCGGGCCGGCGCTGCGCCCGTGGCCGGGCAGGTCGACGGCGAGCACGCCGTAGCCATGGTGCGCGAACCAGCGCGACTGCAGGCCCCAGACGGAGTGGTCGTTCTGGGCGCCGTGGATGAAGACGACGGTCGGCAGCGCCGCGTCGAAGGGCTTGCCGCCGCTGTAGCAATAGGCTGCCTTCCCTGCGATATCGAAGATCATGTTCAGGCTCCCTTCTGCGACAGTTTGAGGGCGCGGCCCAGGTCTTCGATCAGGTCGTCCGCGTCTTCCAGGCCGACCGAGAGGCGCATCGTGCCTTCGGTGATGCCGCTCGCCGCCAGCTGCTCGGGCGGCACGCGGAAGTGGGTGGTCGAGGCCGGGTGGATGACGAGCGACTTGGCGTCGCCCACGTTCGCCAGGTGCGAAAACACTTTCAAGGCATCGACGAAGCGCCGGCCGGCGGCGCGGTCGCCTTTCAGGTTGAAGGTGAAGACGGCGCCGCAGCCTTTCGGCAGCAGGCTCCTGGCGAGCGCATGGTCGGGATGGCTCTCGAGTTCAGGATAGGAGACCGAGGCGACGGCCGGATGCGCCAGCAGGAAGTCGATCACGCGGCGCGTGTTGGCGACGTGGCGATCCATGCGCAGGCCGAGCGTTTCGATCCCCTGCAGCACGGCGAAGGCGTTGTGGGGACTCATCACGGCGCCGAAGTCGCGCAGTCCTTCGCGCCGGGCGCGCAGGGCAAAGGCGCCGACGGTCGACTCTTCCGCGAACACCATGCCGTGGAATCCCTCGTAGGGTTCGCACAGTTCGCCGAAGCGGCCGCTGCGCGCGTAGGCGCCTTGCCAGTCGAAGGTGCCGCCGTCGACCAGCAGGCCGCCGATCGCCGTGCCGTGCCCGCACAGGAACTTGGTGGCGGAATGGAAGACCAGATCCGCGCCCAGGTCGAAGGGACGCTGGAGGTAGGGCGTGGTGAAGGTGGCGTCGACCATCAGCGGCAGGTCGTGTTCGTGCGCAAGCGCGGCGATGCGCGGGATGTCGAGCACGTCCAGGCCCGGATTGCCGAGGGTCTCGCCGAACAGCACTTTGGTCTCCGGCCGGATCGCGGCGCGCCAGGCGTCGAGGTCGCGCGGATCGACGAAGCTCGTCTCGATGCCGAAGCGCTTCAGCGTATAAGCCAGCAGGTTGTGCGAGCCGCCGTAGAGCGCGCGCGAGGCGACGATGTGCGAGCCGGCGCCGGCGATGGTCGACAGGCCCAAGTGCATCGCCGCCTGGCCGCTGGCGGTGGCGATGCCGGCCACGCCGCCTTCCAGCGCCGCGATGCGTTCTTCCAGCACCGCATTGGTCGGGTTCGAGATGCGCGAATAGACATGGCCGCTGCGTTCCATGTTGAACAGCGAGGCGGCGTGGTCGGAGTCGCGAAAGGCGAAGGAAGAGGTGAAGTGGATGGGTGTGGCGCGTGCGCCGGTGGCCGGGTCGGGCGCTGCGCCCGCGTGCAGCGACAGGGTGTCGAAGCCGGGGTATCGTGGACCGCTCATGGTGTCTCCCTTTGGGATTATCAGGAAATAATTATGGGCGGCATCGTAGCATTCTTTCACTGCTGCGCAAGCGAAGGCGGGGCTAGTCCGCGGTTCTCTCCCTCGGTAACTGGATTTTCTGCTAGGCTTAGGCTACATTCGTGTTATGCCTTAGACAAAGAAATCGACTAGTGAATATTCCAACAGAAGCCGGGGTGGCTAATATGAAAGTTTCAGAAATCCTGCAGGTGAAGGGCAACATCCTCTACACGGTGACCCCTGAAACACTGCTCGCCGACGCGGTCAACACGATGTCGGAAAAGGACATCGGTTCCCTGGTGGTCATGGAGTATGGCGACCTCGTCGGGATGCTGACTTTCCGTGAAGTGATCAAGGTCTTGCATTCCAACGGCGGCGCCCTCGGCGCCGGCACCGTGCGCAAGCACATGGACGAGGCCCCGATCACGGTCACACCGGAAACCGAAGTCAACGAGGTGCGGCGCATGATGCTGGAAAAGCACGCGCGCTACCTGCCGGTGATGGACGCCAAGACGCTGCTGGGCGTGATCTCGTTCTACGACGTCGCGCGCGCGGTGCTGGAGGCGCAGAGTTTCGAGAACCGGATGCTGAAGGCGTATATCAGGGATTGGCCGGCGGAGCAGGCGACCGAAGACTGAGGCTTTGCGTTACACCTTAACGTGATTCCATACACGTAGGGTGGGCGGGAGACCCGCCCACCCTACGGGTCTGCTCGGCGTTCCCGGCCGGAGACGGGTTATCAGGCGGCGTTCACTTGCCCCAGCCACTCCAGCAACGCCTGCGGCGACAGCGGCCGCGAGAACAGATACCCCTGCGCCAGCGGGCAACCCAGCGCATGCAGGATCTGGGCCTGGCGCTCGTCCTCGACCCCTTCCGCGATCACCGACAGGCCCAGGTTGCGCCCGAGCTGGATCACCATCTCGGCGATGCTGCTGCCGCGCGCGGATCCCGTGATTTCGCTGACGAAGGAGCGGTCGATCTTGAGGCGATCCACCTTCAGGCGCTGCAGGTGCGACAGCGAGGAAAAACCCGTACCGAAGTCGTCGATCGCGATCGAGACACCGGTGCGCTTGACCTCGGCCAGCATCTCGGCCAGCTGCTGAGGTTCTTCCATCGCCATCGATTCCGTGATTTCGAGTTCCACGTACTGCGGCGGCGCACCGGTGTCCTGCAGCGCGCGGCGCAGCACCTCGACAAACAGCGGGTGGCGGAACTGGGCCTGCGAGACGTTCACCGACATCGTGAAGTCGACGTGGCCGGCCGCGCGCAGGCGCATCAGTTCGGCGCAGGCTGCGCGCAGCACCCAGGCGCCGATTTCGACGATGAGGCCCGAGTGCTCGGCGATCGGAATGAAGCGGTCCGGCGGGATCATGCTGCCGTCCTGCTGGCGCCAGCGCAGCAGGGCTTCGGCGCCGAAGGGGCGATGGCTTGCCAGGTCGACCTGGGGTTGGTAAGCGAGGAACAGTTCGCCGCGCGCGACGCCGCTGCGCAGCGCATGCATCAGCCGCACGCGCTCGCGGATCTCGACGCCCATCCCGCGCGAAAAATAGAAGTGGGCGCCGCGCTGCTGGGTCTTCGCGCGTTTCAGGGCGATGTCGGCGTCTTTCAAGGCGTCGCCGCCGCTGCCTTCGTGTTCGGCCAGGCGCACCAGGCCCAGCGTGCTCGAGACCTGCAGCTGCTGGCCGTCGATTGCGAAGGGGGCGGCGAAGAGCGCGTGGATCGCCGCTGGTGTATTGAGCGCGCCCGGCCCCAGCACCGCGAAGATGTCGCCGCCGATGCGCGCCACCGTCAGGCGCGGGTCGAGCTGGCGCTGCAGGCGCCCGGCCACGGTGACGAGCAGCTCGTCGCCGAACTGGTGGCCGAGGGCGTCGTTGGTGTCGGCGAAATGGTCGAGGTCGACCAGGGTCAGCGTGGCATCGTCCGCGCTGCCGGCGGCCAGCGCCGCGTCGAGTTCCTCGACCAGGCGGGTACGGTTCGGCAGGCCGGTCAGGCGGTCGAAAAACGCCGCCGTGTTCAGGCGCCCGACCAGCTCGACATTGTCCAGGCCGACGGCGACGACGCTGGCGAACACGTGCAGCAGGCGCTTCTTGCCATCGCTGACGGGCTGCGCCAGCGGGATCGCCGCGCAGAAGTCGCGGCCCGATTTTCCGGGGAAGTACAGCGCCAGGCAGGTCGGGCCGAATTCGGGACGGCGCTCGGCCAGCGCGCGCCGCGCGGCGCCGGGCAGGAGCGCGTCCTGGCCGGGTTCGAGGGTGTGGCCTTCCAGGTGCAAGGCATCGCCGGCGGCGCCGAGCACGCGCAGGGCGCCGGACTCGCCCACGCAGAGTACGCCGGCCGCATCCTGGCCGAGCAGGGCGGCGGCCTGCTGCAGCACCGAGCGCGCCACGTCGCGCGCGCCGTGCAGGCGCATCAGTTCGGTGCCGGCATGGACGATGCGTTCGAGCCCGGCGCGCCCGACGCCGAGCGCGTGCAGCTGCTGGTAGGCGCGCACGGCGGCGGCCACCGTGGTGTACAGCTTGGTGCGGGTCAGTTCGGATTTGGTGCGGTAGTCGTTGATGTCGAGGTCGCGGATGGCTTCCATCTCGGGCGTGTAGCCCGGCTGGCCGGTGCGCAGGATGATGCGCACGTCGCGCATGCCGAGCGATTCGCGGATGTGGCGCACCAGGTGGAGGCCGGCGTCGGGCTGTTCCATGACGACGTCGAGCAGGATCACGGCGATGTCGGGCTCGCGCGCCAGCAGGGCGCGCGCCGCGTGCGCCGAATAGGCGTGCAGGAATTCCAGCGGCCGCTCCTGCACTTCGAGGCCGGCGAGGGCGAAGGTGGTCGTCGAATGGACGTCGGCATCGTCGTCGACGATCAGGATGCGCCAGCCGGGCCGGCTGTCGCGGGACTGGGCGAGCGGGGCCTCGTCCAGGAAAACCAGGTCGTCGTGCATGGGTGCGGCGACGCGGGGCGTCATCGATGCGGGCATGATTGGTGCGTCTCCAGGCCTATTCTCGGCATTTCTTACCCGTGGAGTATAGCGGACAATACTGAACGTACGGGGTCAAAACATGTTCTTGTAGGAAAATATATATCCACAAGGAAACGAGCCGGGGCTGGTGGCGAGAAAATCCCGCCTCCCGCCGGCCGCCGCGCGGGCTGGTAGAATGGCTTTTTTGCACTTCGATGATGACGCCCATGTCTGGTAATTCCTTCGGTAAGCTGTTCTCTGTCACCACCTTCGGCGAGTCGCACGGCCCCGCGATCGGCTGCGTCATCGACGGCTGCCCGCCGGGCATGGCCTTGTCCGAGGCCGACATCCAGCCCGAGCTCGACCGCCGCAAGCCCGGCACCTCGCGCCACGTGACCCAGCGCCAGGAAGGCGACCGCGTCCAGATCCTGTCCGGCGTGTACGAGGGCGTCACCACCGGCACGCCGATCGCGCTCCTGATCCCGAACGAAGACCAGCGCAGCAAGGACTACGGCAACATCGCCGAGACCTTCCGCCCGGGTCACGCCGACTATACCTACTGGCACAAATACGGCGTGCGCGATCCGCGCGGCGGCGGCCGCTCCTCGGCGCGCCTGACCGCGCCGGTGGTCGGCGCCGGCGCCGTGGCCAGGAAATGGCTGCGCGAGCGCTACGGCATCGCGTTTGCCGGCTGCATGCGCCAGCTGGGCGAGATCGTGGTGCCCTTCGGCGGCTGGGAACACGTCGCCAACAACCCCTTCTTCGCCGCCACCGATGACGCGGCCCTGCTGGCGCGCATGGAAGCCTACATGGACGACCTGCGCCGCGCCGGCGACTCGATCGGCGCGCGCATCGACGTCGTCGCCACTGGCGTGCCGGTGGGCTTCGGCCAGCCGATCTACGACAAGCTCGACGCCGACATCGCCTACGCGATGATGGGGATTAACGCGGTGAAGGGAGTCGAGATCGGGGCCGGCTTCGCGGCCGTGGCGCAGAAGGGTTCCGAGGACGGCGACGAACTCACGCCCGAAGGCTTCGTCGGCAACCAGGCCGGCGGGGTGCTGGGCGGGATCTCGACCGGACAGGACATCACGGTCTCGCTGGCGATCAAGCCGACCTCCTCGATCCGCGTGCCGCGCCGCTCGATCGACAAGGCGGGCAACCCGGCCACGGTCGAAACCTTCGGCCGCCACGACCCGTGCGTGGGCATCCGCGCCACGCCGATCGCCGAGGCGATGCTGGCCCTGGTGCTGATCGACCACGCGCTGATGCAGCGCGCGCAATGCGGCGACGTACGCGTCGATACGCCTAGAATTTAAAAAGTAGGGTGGACGGCTGCGCCGTCCACGCGCGCCTACCTTCGGCTCAGGCGCTCTTCGCCGTGTGCTCCGGCTGGGCGCGCCGTTCGAGCGTGTTCACCACCAGCGTGCGCAGGTCGTTCAGCAGCGCGAACTCGGTCTGGCTCAGGCTCACCGAAGGGAAGCTGTCGTCCCAGTCGCCATAGATGAAGCCGACCGGCTGGCCGTTCATGCACATCGGGATCACGACGAAGCAGCGCGCTTCCGACAGCGTGCCGCGCCACCAGCCGGGCAGCTTGGCGGCGAACTTCGGATCGCGCGCGTTCTCGATGAAGATCACGCGGTCGCTGGTGAGCGAGGCGTGGAACACGTCGGCCTCGTAGGCATCCTCGAAAGACAGGTTCGGAATCAGGGCCTTGGCGCCGTCGCCGAAGCCCATGCGCGCCAGGTATTTGCCCTCGCGCCGGTTGCGCAGGAAGGCAAAGGCGCGCGTAAAGGAGAGGCCCTGGTAGATGGTTTCCAGCGCCATCGACATCATCTGGCCCGGATTGGCGGCGCCCCCGGCGTCGCGCATGTCGGCCACGCCGCTCATCAGGATACGGTTGCCGGCTTCGCGCTTGCGGGTGGCCGCCTGGCCCTTGGCATCGGCCTGGGCGCGCTTTTCCTGCGACTTGGCCAGCGGCGCGATGGTGAGATCGGCCTGGGCGTCGACCTTCGCCTTGCCGATGGCGACCATCACCTTCTCGGGTTCGACGCCCAGCATCGGCGCAAAGGCCGCGGCCAGTTCGGCCACTTCGGCGGCACCGGCTTCGTCGTCGTTCCAGAGCGAGCTGGCGCAGCGGGTCGACATGGTGCCGAGCGCGGCCAGCCAGTCGTCGTGGCCGAAGCCGTCTTCGCGATCGCCCGGCTCGAGCGTGCGCATGCCGGCCACCAGGTTGCGCGGCAAGCCCCAGTGTTCGGCGGTGGCGCGGCCCAGCTCTTCGAGCGAGAGGCCGAGCACGTCGAACGCGGCCGCGCCTTCGAAGCCGGCGCCGGCTTGCGCCTGCATCTGGCTCCAGCGCTCCGGCATGTAGAAGGTGACCATCATCCGGCCGAGCGAGTGCAGGATCGAGCAGACCACGGCTTCCTCGGGGTCGCGCGTGGCGGCACTGGCGGCCACCTGCTGGGCCACCATCCCGGCCAGCACGGCCTTTTCCATTTCGACGTGGGCGTGCGCCGAATCCGGCGTGCTCTTGGAGAGTTCCTCGATCAGCTTCAGGCCCAGCGCCAGGTGGCCGATGGCCTCGGTGCCCAGCACCAGCACGGCCTTCGAGACCGTGTTGATGCGCTGGCCGAAGGCGGAATACATGCCGCTGTTGGCGAGCCGCAGTACCTTCTGGGTGAGCACGGGATCGGACAGCACGGTCTGGGTCATCGAGAATTCGCGCTCGTCTTCGCCGCGCATCGAGGCCAGGATGGCGTTGATGGCGCGCGTGAAGCCTGGCATGTCGCCCTGGCGGCGGATGCGTTCCCACAACAGCGCGAGAGTGGCCTTGGCCTGGGGCCCGTGTTCGTTCGTGGCTGGCGTCATGGTGTGGTGCCTTGTCGGTCTGGCGGCAACAAGGCCGTGTAATGGTTGTCCTGCAGGGCGGCCAGGGCCACGTGGGCCGGCATCGGCTTGCCGGTGAGGTAGCCCTGGATGTAGCGGCAGTCGCGCTGGCGCAGCCAGTCCAGCTGCTCCTCGGTCTCGACGCCCTCGGCCACCACCGACAGGTCGAGGTGGCGCGCCATGTCGAGCACGGCGCTGCAGATTGCCGCTTCCTTCGGCGCGTCGGGCAGATCCTTCACGAACGCGCGGTCGACTTTCAGCACCGAGATCGGGAAGCGCTTGAGGTAGGCCAGCGAGGAATAGCCGGTGCCGAAGTCGTCGATCGCGATGCGCGCGCCGCGGCCGGCCATCTTGCCAAGGATACTTTCCGCATGCTGCGGGTCGACCATCAGCGTGCCTTCGGTGATCTCCAGCACCAGCTTGTTGCCCGCCATGCCGGACAGCGTCAGAGCCTCGTCGAGCACGTCGAGGAATTTGTCGCTCCTGAACTGGCGCGGGCTGATGTTGACCGAGATGTAGAGCTCGCGCTTGGCCGCTTCCTCGAACTGCAGCAGCTGGGCGCAGGCCGAGCGCAGGGCCCAGGCGCCGAGCATGTTGATCAGGCCGTTGGTCTCGGCGATCGGAATGAAGCGCACCGGCGGCACCATGCCCAGGGTCGGGTGCTTCCAGCGCATCAGCGTCTCGAAGCCTTCGATCAGGCGCGTGCGCGCATCGACGATCGGCTGGTAGTAAAGCAGGAATTCGCCTTCGCGCACGGCCGAGAACATGGCCGCCTCGAGCGAGATGTCGTGCTGCGGCGGGCCCTGTTCGCGGGCGCTGTAGACGAGGGCGCGGCCCTTGCCGGTTTCCTTGGCGCGCGAGAGGGCGGCGTCGGCCAGCGCCAGCAGGCCGTGGTCGTCCTCGGCATGCTGGGGGTAGAGCGCGACGCCCACCGAGGCGCCCAGATAGATCGTGTGGCCTTCGAGTTCGAAGGGCGATTGCAGGGTCGCCAGCAGCCGTCCGGTGACGAGCTTGATCTGCGCTTCGGTGGCGGTGCCGGGCAGGATCACGACGAATTCGTCGCCGCCCACGCGCGCCAGCGTGTCGCTGTCGCGCATTGCCCGGCGCAGGCGGGTCGCGGCCTGGCGCAGCACCGCGTCGCCGACCGTGTGGCCCAGCCCGTCGTTGACCTTCTTGAAGCCGTCGATGCCGACCGTGGCCACCGCGAAGCCCTGGCCCGAGCGGCGCGCATTGGCCACCACCATGCGGATGCGGTCGGACAGCAGCACGCGGTTGGGCAGCTCGGTCAGCGCGTCGTGGGTCGCCATGTGGCGCAGGCGTTCCTCGGTGGCCAGCTGGGCGCTCATGTCGCGCCCGATCACGAGCAAGCCGTCGCCCTCGCCGAGAACGGCGATGCGCAGCTCGAAGGCGGCGAAACCGTCGCCGCAGCGCAGGCGCGCGCGTGCAAGGACGGGTTCAGCGGCGGCATTCGCGTCGACGATGGCGGTGCGCAGGGCGGCGCCGTCGAGTTCGTGCACGAAGGCAGTCAGCGGCAGGCCCTCGAGGGGCAGCTGCGCGCCCAGCAGGCGGCGTGTGCGTTGGCTGGCGGCGCGGATCTCGCCATTCGGGGCGATCCGGAAGGCGCAATCGCCGGCCGCCTCCAGCACGCTCTCTGGGCCATGCCCAGGCGCGGGACGCGGCTGGTCGAGCGGCATGGCGACGGAAGTGGAGCGCATTGTTGAAATATCTGCCTTATTGCTGGCACCCGGAACAGGTGGCACCGGGCGAGTTTAACAAACCACGGGCCACCTTATCACTGAAAAATTCCAAGGGGCATTAAAAAACATCGGCGCTGAGGCCATCGATGGCTTCGTTTGACGAATCTCAGTACGCCTTGCCTGACGCGACGCTTTGCGCTAGCCTGTTGCCGGATCGCTAACAGGCGGCGTCAATACAAAACCGCCATTGTGGCTGAAACGTTGCATCGAAGAAAGCCCTAACTGAGGAGTCAGGGCGAATCCGATGCTTCCCCGCAACATTATAGACCAGCATGCGCCCGAGGGTGAGGAGCCGCCATGAACCAGTTCGACACGCACGACGTCTTCAACCAGGCGCCGCCCTTCGGCGACGTCAACCTGCTGCGCTGCGATCCGGCCCTGCGGGAAGGGCTGGCGCGCGAAGGCGCGGCCTGGGCCGGCGATACGCTCGACGCCCTCGGCGCGCGCCTCGGCCGTTTCGAGGTGCTCGACCTGGCGCGCCTGGCGAACGCCAACGGCCCGCGCCTGACCGCGTTCGACCGCAGCGGGCACCGTGTGGACGAGGTCGAGTTCCATCCGGCCTGGCACGAACTGATGGGGATGATGATCGGCGCCGGCGCCCACAGCGCGCCCTGGCGCGATCCGCGTCCCGGCGCCCAGGTGGCGCGTGCCGCCGCCTACCTGCTGTTCGGCCAGGTCGAGAACGGCGCCCAGTGTCCGGTGACGATGACCTATGCCAGCGTGCCGGCGCTGTGCCGCGCAGGCCGGCTGGGCGAGCGCTGGCTGCCGAAGATCCTCTCCAACGAGTACGATCCGCGCTCGCTGCCGATCGAACACAAGCGCGGCGCCCTGATCGGCATGGGCATGACCGAGAAGCAGGGCGGCACCGACGTGCGCGCCAACACCACCCGCGCTCGCGAGCTCCTGCCTTCCGAGGCGCGGGCGCGCTTCGGCGAAGAGGGCGAGGGCGCCTGGGCCATTGTCGGCCACAAGTGGTTTTTCTCGGCGCCGCAGTCGGACGCACACCTGATCCTGGCCCAGACCGATGAAGCCGGCAGCGGAGGCCTGTCCTGCTTCTTCGTACCGCGCTACCTGCCCGACGGCAGCCGCAACGCGATCCGCGTGCAGCGCCTGAAGGACAAACTCGGCAACCGCTCGAACGCCTCGTCGGAGGTCGAGTTCCACGACGCCGTCGGCTGGCTGGTGGGCGAGGTCGGGCGAGGCATTCCGACCATCCTCGAAATGGGCAGCCACACCCGCCTGGACTGTGTGGTCGGCACGGCCGGCATCATGCGCGCCGCGCTCTGCCATGCGCTGCACCACGCGCGCGGGCGCGCCGCTTTCGGCAAGCCGCTGGCCCAGCAGCCGCTGATGCGCAACGTGCTGGCCGACCTTGCGCTCGAATCGGAAGCAGCCACCGCTTTCGCGCTGCGCCTGGCGCGCTGCTTCGACCGCCCCGAGGATCCGATCGAGGCCGCGCTGGGCCGCATCCTGACCCCGGCCGGCAAGTACTGGCTGTGCAAGCGCGGCCCAGGCTTCGGCGCCGAAGCGATGGAGGTCATGGGCGGCAACGGCTATGTCGAGGACGGCCCGCTGGCGCGCCTGTACCGCGAATTCCCCGTCAACTCGATCTGGGAAGGCTCGGGCAACGTGATGTGCCTGGACGTGCTGCGCGCGCTCGGCAAGGCGCCGGAAGCGGCGCGCGCCGCACTCGAGGCCGAACTGGCGCCGGCGGCCGCGCTGGACGCGCGCTTCGCGGACTATGTGCGCCAGCTCGGCCGCGACATGTCGGACACCGGTGAAGAGGGCGCGCGCCGCCTGGCCGAGCGCCTCGTGATCGCAGTGCAGGGTGCGCTGCTGCTGCGCCATGCGCCGCCCTTCGTGGCCGAGGCTTTCGTCGCATCGCGCATCGCCCAGGACGTGGGCGGCGCCTTCGGCCGCCTGCCTCCAGGCACCGACTTCGACGCGATCCTGGCGCGTGCCCTCGTCGTCTAGCAGTTTATTTCTACGCCAAGGGCGCGACAAAACCGCGCTTGGCTGGGATAATGGCGGGTTACGAGCCTCAACCACAGAATATTTTTTATGTCGACCATGAAACAAGACCCGCGCTTTCCCAGCCTGTACATCACGAACCACCCGCTGATCCAGCACAAGCTGTCGCACATGCGCGAGCACGACACCTCGACCCGTACCTTCCGCGAGCTGCTCAAGGAAATCACGCTGCTGATGGGCTACGAGATCACGCGCGACCTGCCGCTGACCACGCGCCCGATCCAGACGCCGCTGGTCACCATCGACGCGCCCGTCATCGCGGGCAAGAAGCTGGCCATCGTGCCGATCCTGCGCGCCGGCATCGGCATGAGCGACGGCCTGCTGGAGCTGGTGCCGTCGGCGCGCGTCGGCCACATCGGCGTCTACCGCGACCCGGACACCCACGAGCCGGTCGAATACCTGGTGCGCCTGCCGGACACCGCCGAGCGCACCTTCATCCTGTGCGATCCGATGGTCGCCACCGGCAACTCGGCGGTGCACGCCGTCGACGTGCTGAAAAAGCGCGGCGTGCGCGACGACCAGATCATCTTCCTGGCCCTGGTCGCGGCGCCCGAAGGCGTCAAGGTCTTCCACGACAAGCACCCGGACGTGAAGCTGTACGTGGCCTCGCTCGACTCGCACCTGAACGAGCACGCCTATATCGTGCCGGGCCTGGGCGACGCCGGCGACCGCATCTTCGGTACCAAGTAAGCCGTGGCACGGACTGTCGATGCGGACTTCTTTGTCCGCTTGACGCAGGCGAACGCGGGCTTTCGCGCCGGCCTGCCGGCCACGCTGGCGCGCCTGCGCGCGGCCGGCGCCGGTTTCGATCCAGCCGCGCCGAGCGCGCCGCTGGCGGGCGAGCTGCAGTCGCTGCTGCACGCGCTGGCCGGCGCCGCCGTCACCTTCGGCTTTCGCGAGCTGGGGCAGGGCGCACGCGCGCTGGAGCAGCGCCTGCGTGTGCTGACCGCGTTCGAACTGGTCGGCGAAGACGACTGGCGCGCCTGGCTCGCCGAGCTGGACGAATTTGTCCGCACCGGCCTGGCGGCGCCGCCTCCGGCTTATCATAGCGCCGCGTTTTCGCTGTTGCCTTGAATTAAAATTCTAGCGTCGAGCCGTTTGATCCACCGCAAACTTGAAGACAGTCGATGACCTATATTGTCCGTACTGCCGATGTTGAAACAGGAACGCAGAAAGTTGATTCACAGCATTGTAAATCCGTAGGTTTTTTTATTTTGCGAAAATCGCTTGCGCGTGGGTTTATTCGGTATAATACGGGATCGTTGGGTTCGAGCTAGTAGTGCAGTCTGTCTGTCATTTCTTTCTTGCTTCTTCAAACGATCATAAACGGGCGCAAGCCCACTTAACTGAAATAGGAAATTGTAATGGCAACTGGCATCGTTAAATGGTTCAATGACTCGAAGGGCTTCGGCTTCATCACCCCTGATGAAGGCGGCGAAGATCTGTTCGCGCACTTCTCGGCTATCCAGAGCCAAGGCTTCAAGTCCCTGCAAGAGAACCAGCGCGTCTCGTTCGACGTGACCTCGGGTCCTAAGGGCAAACAAGCATCGAACATCCAGCCGCTGTAATTTTAGCGACTGTATTACGATGAAAAAATCCTCGGCATGCCGAGGATTTTTTTTCGTCCATCGTTCCGGAATCTTGCCGTAAACCGGGTGTAAGACTGCGACGGCACAGCCGTTTCGAAGCGCTGAAATCAGGCTTCCGCGCGCTGTTCAATTTCTTTCCGCCAGTAATTTGGTTGCGCATAAGCACGCCGCAGAAAATCGACAAAGGCGCGTATGCGCAGCGGCAAATGACGCCGTTGGGCGAATACCGCGTAGACATCGTTGCCTGGCGCAGCATAATCGTCGAGCACTGTCACCAGTCGTCCGGCTTCGATTTGCGCACCGACTTCCCACATCGAGCGCCAGGCCAGTCCCTTGCCGTCCAGCGCCCAGTCATGCAGCACCTCGCCGTCGTTGCACACCATATTGCCCGCTACTTTCAGCGTTACCGTCTTGTGGCCGTCGCGGAAAGTCCAGCCGCGCTGGCTCCCTTCGCTGCTGATCGCCAGGCAGTTGTGGCGCGCCAGCTCGGCCAGCGTGCGCGGCGTCCCGTGCCGCTTCAGGTAAGCGGGACTGGCCACCACCACGCGCGCATTGTCCGCCAGCTTGACGCCGACCAGGTTCGAGTCGCCCAGGCTGGCAATGCGGATGGCCACGTCGACTCCTTCGCCGACCACGTCGACGACGCGGTCGTTCAGGTTCAGGTTGACCGTCACCTCGCGGTGCTCGGCAAGAAAAGAGGGCAGCAGCGGCCCCACGTGCTGGCGGCCGAAGCCGGCCGGCGCCGACACCAGCAAGTGTCCCTTGGCGTGCGCGCTGCGCTCGGAGACGGCCGCTTCCGCTTCTTCCATCTCGGCCAGGATACGCTGGCAATCTTCGAGAAAAGCCGCGCCCTCGTCGGTGAGGGCCAGGCGCCGCGTCGTGCGTTGCAGCAGCTTGACACCGAGCCGGGCTTCCAGCGCGTCGAGGCGGCGCCCGATCATGGCCGGCGCGATGCCCTCGGCCCGCGCCGCCGCCGACAGGCTGCCGCGCGCCACCACCTCGACGAAGGTCGAGATCTCCCTGAACTTAGCCAAATCTGCTTCCTCTCGCCAGCCATTCATCACATTTACGCACGAATGAAATGCGTAAATGTATCGTTTCACTATGTTTTGGTGAATATACTTGATGATATGACAAACGCCAAGCTGGCATATACTCCACCGTATTGGCGTTCCGCGTCCGCACGATCATTCATTTCCAAGAAGGAGCAGCACATGAGCATCGCCACCCCGCAAGGCCTGGAAATCAAGGCAGAGATCAAGCCCGGTTACGAACAGATCCTGACGCCCGAGGCGCTCGAACTGGTCGCGATGCTGACCCGCCGGTTCGAGCCGCGCCGCCAGGAACTGCTGGCCGCCCGCGTCGAGCGCGCCAAGCGCCTCGATGCAGGCGAGCGTCCGGACTTCCTGCCGGAGACGAAGCACATCCGCGAGGGCGACTGGACAATTTCTCCGATCCCGCAGGCACTGGAGTGCCGCCGCGTCGAGATCACCGGCCCGGTCGAGCGCAAGATGGTCATCAACGCCCTGAACTCGGGCGCCGACAGCTACATGACCGATTTTGAGGATTCGAACGCGCCCAATTGGGACAACCAGATCACCGGCCAGATCAACATGGTCGACGCCGTCCGCCGCACCATCTCGCTCGAACAGAACGGCAAGCGCTACAAGCTCAACGACAAGGTCGCGACCCTGGTCGTGCGTCCACGCGGCTGGCACCTGGACGAGAAGCACGTGCTGGTCGACGGAAAGCGCGTCTCGGGCGGCATTTTCGACTTTGCCCTGTTCATGTTCCACAACGCGAAAGAGCAGCTGGCGCGCGGCGCCGGCCCGTACTTCTACCTGCCGAAGATGGAATCGCACCTGGAGGCGCGCCTCTGGAACGACATCTTCATCGCCACCCAGGAAGCGCTCGGCCTGCCGCGCGGCACGGTCAAGGCGACGGTGCTGATCGAAACCATCCTGGCCGCCTTCGAGATGGACGAGATCCTGTACGAGCTGCGCGAACACAGCGCCGGCCTGAACGCGGGCCGCTGGGATTACATTTTCTCCTGCATCAAGAAGTTCAAGCTGGACAAGGATTTCTGCCTGGCCGATCGGCCCAAGGTCACGATGACCTCGCCCTTCATGCGCGCCTATGCCTTGCTCCTGCTGCAGACCTGCCACAAGCGCGGCGCGCCGGCGATCGGCGGCATGGCCGCCCTCATTCCGATCAAGAACGATCCGGAGAAGAACGAGACCGCGATGGCCGGCGTGCGTGCCGACAAGGCCCGCGACGCCACGGACGGCTACGACGGCGGCTGGGTCGCCCACCCGGGCCTGGTCGAACTGGCGATGACGGAATTCACGAAAGTACTCGGCGACAAGCCGAACCAGATCGACAAGCAGCGTCCGGACGTGGAAGTGACGGCCGCCCAGCTGCTCGACTTCAAGCCGGAAACCCCGATCACGGAAGCGGGCCTGCGCTACAACATCAACGTCGGCATCCACTACCTGGGCGCCTGGCTGGCCGGTAACGGCTGCGTGCCGATCCACAATTTGATGGAAGACGCGGCCACGGCCGAGATCAGCCGCTCCCAGGTCTGGCAATGGATCCGCTCGCCGAAGGGCGTGCTCGAGGACGGACGCAAGGTGACGGCGGAGATGGTGCGCGCCATGATCCCGGAAGAACTGGCGAACGCGAAAGCGGCCGCACCGAACGGCGACAACCCGAGCTATGCACGTGCCGCCGAGATCTTCGAGGAAATGTCGACCTCGGAACAGTTCGCGGAATTCCTGACCTTGCCGCTGTACGAGGAAATCTGAGCGCCGCGTAATTCCTGAAGCGGCGCCGTCACGATCGACGGCGCCGTTTTCAATTCAAAAAACGTTCTTCCACTCCCGCAGCGCGGCAAAGGCCTCAACCGGCGCCGCCCCGTCCTGCAACTTGCCGGCCGCGACCAGCGAATCCACGATTTCCGGCTCCCGGTAGCGCAAAAACGGATTCGTGCGCCGCTCCAGGCCGATGCTCGACGGCACCGTCGGCAGTTCGGCTGCGCGCTTGGCGCTCTCGTCGCGCATGCGCAATGCCAGCGCCGCATTCCCCGGCTCCACGGCCAGCGCAAAGCGCAGGTTCGACAGCGTATATTCGTGTGCGCAATAGACTTCCGTATCCTCGGGCAGGCCCGCCAGCTTTTCGAGCGAGGCCGCCATCTGCGCCGGCGTGCCCTCGAACAGGCGGCCGCAGCCGCCCGCGAACAGGGTGTCGCCGCAGAACAGCCAGTGCAGGCCTGGCGTCTTGCGCACATAGGCGATGTGGCCCAGCGTATGGCCGGGCACATCGAGCACCGCCAGTTCCAGGTTCAGGCCGGGCACCGCCACGACATCGCCTTCGCCCAGCGGCTCGCTGACGGCCTCGATGCCGTCCGCGCGCGGGCCGAACACCGGCACCGGGAAGCGCGCGCGGAGCGTCGCCACGCCACCAATGTGGTCAGCATGGTGATGGGTGAGTAGAATGGCGGTGAGCGTGAGGCCGTGTTCGTCGAGCGCGGCCAGGATGGGGGCCGCATCGCCGGGATCGACCACCGCGGCGTGGAGACCGTCATGGATCAACCAAAGATAATTATCCTTGAACGCCGGCACGGTCAAGACACTCAAATCGTTGTGGCCGGGAGTATCGTCGTTGGGTTCTGGTCTGGTTAGCATGGTTCGTATGAGAGGGTGGCATGGATAGCGCTGCGTCCGAAAAATCCATTATAGCGCTCGACGAATGGCTGCTTTCTCCGGCAGGCGCCTACGTGCGCGCCTTCGAGCAGGCCTGCCTCGACGAGCTTACTGCCGACATCTTCGGCTACAACGCGGTGCAGATCGGCGTGCCGCAGATCGACGCGCTGGCCGCCAACCGCATGCCGAACAAGTGGCAGGCCGCAACGCGCACCTCGACCGCCGACGAGCTGGAATTCGCCGCCAAGGGCAAGCAGATCGCTGTCGCGCTCGATTTCGCCGAGCTCCCGTTCGCTTCGCAAAGCCTCGACCTGGTCGTGCTGCCGCACGTGCTCGAATTCGCCGCCGAGCCGCACCAGGTCTTGCGCGAGGTCGAGCGCGTGCTGATTCCCGAAGGGCAGGTGATCATCTGCGGCTTCAATCCGGCCAGCCTGTGGGGCCTGCGCCAGGGCATCGGCAAGGTCACGCGCAGTGGCTACCTGCCGGCGGCAGGCGAATTCATCTCTATGCCCCGCATGAAAGACTGGTTAAAATTGTTGAATCTTGGCGTCTCGCGCAGCCATTTCGGCTGTTATGCGCCACCGTTTCGCACGGCCCAGTGGATCAACCGCTTCGCGGTGATGGAAGGGGCGGGGCAGAAGTGGTGGCCCTACCTGGGCGCCGTCTACATCGTGCACGCGGTCAAGCGTGTGAAGGGCATGCACCTGATCGGCCCGGCGTGGAACAAGAAAACGAGCCGGGCGCCGCAGGCGGTGCCCGCGACGAATCGCGAATAATTCATAGAACAACGAATCAAGGAAAGACCCGGCGGCATGACGAAAGTGGAAATTTTTACCGATGGCGCCTGCAAGGGCAATCCCGGAGCGGGCGGATGGGGTGCGCTCCTGGTTGCTGACGGTCACGAGAAGGAGAT
This sequence comes from Massilia sp. Leaf139, assembly GCF_001424165.1. Taxonomy (GTDB): domain Bacteria; phylum Pseudomonadota; class Gammaproteobacteria; order Burkholderiales; family Burkholderiaceae_D; genus Telluria. Next base: position 1,432,478 of record NZ_LMOJ01000001.1, on the reverse strand, counting down.
CTTCGGCGGCGAGCCGAACACGACCAACAACCGCATGGAACTGAAGGCCGTGATCGAGGCTCTGGGCGTGCTGAACCGTCCCTGCGAAGTCGTGCTGCACACCGATAGCCAGTACGTGCAGAAGGGCATCTCGGAATGGATCCACGGCTGGAAGGCGCGCGGCTGGAAGACGGCGGCGAAGGAGCCGGTCAAGAACGACGACCTGTGGAAAGCCCTCGACCTGGCCCAGCAACAGCACGCCGTCGAATGGCGCTGGGTGCGCGGTCACAACGGCCATCCCGGCAACGAACGCGCCGACGTGCTGGCGAACCGCGGTGTAGCGACGCTGCGACGCTGACGGTCGCAGGCATACGCTATACTGCGGTCTTGCCTTTTTTCAAGATTAGCCCGCCATGCGCCAGATTGTCCTCGATACCGAAACCACCGGCCTGAACCCACGTACGGGCGACCGCGTCATCGAAATCGGCTGCGTCGAGCTGGTCAACCGCACGCTCACCGGCAACAACTTTCACAAGTACATCAATCCCGAGCGCGAGTCCGACGAGGCCGCGCTCGCGGTGCACGGCCTGACCACCGAATTCCTGAGCGACAAGCCCAAGTTCGCCGAGATCGCCGAGGAACTGCGCGCCTACATCGACGGCGCCGAAGTCATCATTCACAACGCCCCCTTCGACCTGGGCTTCCTGAATGCCGAATTCCAGCGCCTGGGCCTGCCGAGCTTCGTGTCGCACTGCAGCGGCGTGATCGACACCCTGGTCAACGCCAAGGAGATGCACCCGGGTAAGCGCAACTCGCTCGACGCCCTGTGCGACCGCTATGGCGTCTCGAACGCCCACCGCAAACTGCACGGTGCGCTGCTCGACTCGGAACTGCTGGCCGACGTCTACCTGGCCATGACGCGCGGCCAGAACACCCTGTCGATGGATGTGGAAGTCGAGGCTTCGGCTGGCGGCATCGAGCTCGACGCCCTCCCGCTGGGCGAGATCATCGTCGTCTCCGCGAGCCTCGAAGAAATGGCCGAGCACGAAAATGTGCTCGCCGGACTCGACAAGGGTGTCAAAGGCGAATGCGTTTGGAGAAATTATTCGCCAAAGGTTTGACGGTAGAGAAAGTTTTTGGCATAATACGCCTCGTTGTCAGGGAGGTTAGCTCAGGGGTAGAGCACTGCATTCACACTGCAGGGGTCGCAAGTTCGAAACTTGCACTTCCCACCAGAATTCTTCGAAAGGCCCATCAGCTTAGGTTGATGGGCTTTTTGCATTTCAGGGCACGTACGCCGGCGTTTCCGCGCGCCCGGGCGCCAGCAGCCGCGCCAGATACCAGACGTTCGCCAGCACGAACGGCCCGAAGGTGAACAGCAGCGTCCACGGTCGATCTGCCAGCACGATCATCTGCAGGCGCGTCGTCTCGCGCAGATTGGGCCATTGATGCAGATAGACCGGCACGACGACCGCGCCGGCGATCACGTAATGCGCTGCGAACAGCATCAGCCCGAGGCGCCGGCGCCGGAGTAATGCAAGGTAGACATACCCGCTGTACATGGCGATCGCCACTACCGGCCCGAGCTGGGCGGCCAGGGCGGCGTAGCTGAAGAAAATCGCGTGCACGAGGGCGTTGCCGATGTCGTAGTGACCGGGCCCGTCGACGCCGGCGGGTATCAGGAGCGCCGCCAGGAGCAGGTAGGGCGCGAACAGGGCGCCCGCCGTCACGGCGGCGATTCGCTTTCTGCGCAGGAGGCGCATCGATTCGATCGTCATCAATGGGCTTGTCATCGGATGTCTCGCTGGCGAGGGAAGGCGCTGCCGTGAACTCGGCGGCGCAGGGCTGTCGCTCGGAAGGTGTAGCATACGCGGGTATCTCATCGATGGAGCACACTTGAAACGGTTTCTCATTGCCAGCCTGGCGCTGGCCTGCGCCCTCGGCATCAGCGCCTGCGCGTATGTCGTTCCTTCCCTCGGCCAGCTGCCGGAACGGCAGCAGCTGCAGGCGGCGCCGCAGTACCGCGACGGCGCCTTCCGCAACGAAGTGGCCTCGCCTCCGCGTCCCGGCGGGATCGGCATGGCCTTCCGGATGATCCGCGGCCGCTTCGAGCCGCGCGATCCGCGCACCGCCCCGGGCGTCGCGCTGCCCGCCATTAAAACGGATCTCGCTGCGCTGCCGCGCGCGCAGGACGTCGTGGTCTGGCTCGGCCACTCGTCCTACTTCGTGCAGGTCGGCGGCAAGCGCCTGCTGGTCGACCCGGTCTTCAGCGGCTATGCGGCGCCGCTGCCGTGGATGGTGCGCGCTTTCGAGGGCACCAGCCCGTTCGCGATCGAAGATCTGCCCGAGATCGACGCCGTCCTCATCACCCACGACCACTACGACCATCTCGACTACAAGACCATGCGCGCCCTAGAGCCGAAGACCCGGCTGGTCATCGCCGGCGTCGGCAACGGCGCCCATCTGCGCCATTGGGGCTACCCGCCCGCCAAGATCCGCGAAGTGAACTGGCACGCCAGCGTCGAGCTCGACCCTGGCCTGCGCGTGCATGCGCTGCCGGCCCAGCACTACTCGGGCCGCTACATGGAGCGCAATCAGAGCCTGTGGGCCAGCTATGCCGTCGAGACGCAGGGGCGGCGCCTGTACTTCAGCGGCGACACCGGCTTCGGCCCGCATTTCGCGGATATCGGCAAGCGCTTCGCGCGCTTCGATTTCGCCGCGCTCGACGGCGGGCAGTACAACGCGAAGTGGGCCGACATCCACATGACGCCGGAGCAGGCGGCACGTGCGGCCGAGCTGCTCGGCGCGCAGGCCCTCCTGAGCGGCCACGCCGGCCGCTTCAGCCTGGCGCGCCACGCCTGGGACGAACCCTTTGAGCGCGCCCTCGAGGCGAGCAAGGGCAAGCCCTACCGGCTGCTGACGCCGCGCATCGGTGAGCCGGTGTACCTGAGCGATCCGCAGCAGGCCTTCAGCTACTGGTGGCGAGGGCTCGAATAGTAGCCGTCCCGTAGGCTGGATAGGGCGCGCTATCCGACCAGCACTTCGCTGATCTGAATTACCGGCTTCTGGTTGGTGTAATTCGGAATGTCGCCCATGATCTCCTTCGTGTGCGGGCCGAAGCCGGCCTGGAAGGCTTCGACCGACTCGCAGAACAGGTGGCCCATCGCGATATAGGGCGCGACCGCGCCGCCGGCACCGGCGGAAACCGCCCGATCGACCGTGTAGTACTTGCAGTAGTCGCCCATCAGTTCCTTCACCATCGGCATGTGCCGATCCCGATAGTATTCCGCGTCGAAACGGGCGTCGGGACTGTTCGGATACATCACGCTTACCTTGATCATCGTCTGTCTCCTCGTTGGGTTAGCTCGGGCAGTCCAGCTCATCGTGCGCCTACGCGCGGCGTTTTGCAAGCGCGGTTCTCCGCTTCGATGTTGCATAATCCTCAACGATCGACCATGATGAGTGCTGGCCAGACTCTCATGGAGCAACGCATGCACGATCCAGACCCATCCGGCAGCGGCAGCAGCGACATCGTCGTCCACGACCGCGCACGCACGGCCGCGCTGCTCGATTTCGCCGAGCTGGTCGATGCCGTGGCGCTGGCCGCGGCGGAGCTCGAGTCCGGCACCATCCTCAGTCCCGAACGGCAGGTGCTGCCCCTCGGCGCTGGTGCCGTCATGCTCAGCATGCCCGCGGCGGCGGCCGATATCGCCATCCACAAGCTGGTGAACGTCCATCCTGCGAATGTTGGGCGGGGCCTGGCGACCATTCACGGGGCCGTCACCGTGTGCGATGCGGCCACGGGCCGGATCGCATGCGTACTCGACGGTCCGGAGGTGACCGGTCGCCGCACCGCCGCCGTTACCCTGCTGGCGATCCGCCGCTTGCTGCCGCATCCGCCGGGCCGCATCCGGCTCATCGGCACAGGGACGCAGGCGCGCTACCACGTGGAGGCGTTGGCCGCCCTGTATCCACAGGCGCAGCTCTTCGTGCGGGGACGCAGCATCGAGGCGGCGCGGCGCTTCTGCGAGTTAAACCAGGCGCTGCATGGGCGCCTGCAGCCATGCGATGCGGCGACGGCCGACGCCGACGTGGTGGTGACGCTGACGACCAGCACCATGCCGGTCTACGACGAGGCGCCCCGGGCCGGACGCCTGGTGGTCGGCGTCGGCGCCTTCAAGCCGGAGATGGCGGAGCTGGGTGCGGCGACCCTGGATGGCAGCGACCTCTATGCGGACGATCCGGCCGGCGCGCGCCATGAGGCGGGAGATCTGCTGCGGGCGAACGTCGACTGGTCGCGCGTGGCCTCGCTCGGCGCGCTCTTGCGCGGCCCGGTCGATCTGGCGCGGCCCGCCGTGTTCAAGAGCGTCGGCACCGCCGCCTGGGATCTCGCCGCGGCGCGCACGGCGCTGCGCGCGCTGGCACGCGGGTAACAGGGAGAAGGTAAGAGAAGAGGTGGCGCGGTGCCCGCGTTCGGTCGCGGCCGGCGTGGCCGCAAATGCCGACAGTTTCCGAAATTCATTAAGTTGTCATACTCAGCCGCTATGCTCCCGGTTCCTCCACCCGGCGACCGCAAGCGAAGCTTCGCTGCCGGAAAACCTGGCGTCGTCGCGACGCGTGACGTGCATGATCAAACCCGCTTCATCCTCGCTTTCCCGTACCAACCGGTTTCTCGCCATCCTCTGGCCCGTCCTTGCCGCCTTGTGCTGTCTTGCGCTCTGGGCCGTGACCCTGTCGCGCGCGGAGTCCGAGTCCGAGCGCGCCGAAGCCCTGGTATTGAAGGAAGTCGACACCTACGCCCAGGCCTACGAGCAATACGTGACCCGGTCGTTCGCGCAGATGGATCAGATCACCATGCAGCTCAAGTACGGCTGGGAACATTCACGCAACCCGACCCTGGTCGAGGACATGCGCAGCGACGGCATGTTCACCGATCACGCGCTGCTGTCCGTGAGCATCGTCGGCGCCGACGGCACAGTGCGCTCCTCGACCAAGGAAGGCGGGATGCCGCCCTCGGTGGCGCAGTCCCCTTTCTTCCTGCAGCACCAGAACAACAATTCCACGGCCTTGCGCATCGATCTCGCCCCGGCCGGCTTCGAGAGCGGGCGCCAGCCGGTGCTGTTCACGCGCCGCCTCGATCGCGCCGACGACGAGTTCGACGGCATCGTCGTCATGGCTGTCGACGGCAGCTACTTCACGTCGTTTGTCGGCGCATCGACGCTGGGCCGCGACGGTCTGCTGGCGCTGGCCGGCGACGGCGGCAGGTTTTGGATCGAGCAGAGCGGCGCCGCGCGCGCCGGCAACGGCAGCATCCTGCACCCGGCCTTGGTCGGTAACCTGGACGGCGGGCCGCGCCTGGTCGGCGCCGAGGGCTTCCGCGACGGCGTCGCGCGGGCGCTCGGCTGGCGCGATTCGCCGGTATATCCGGTGGTGGCCGTTGCTGCGCTGTCGCGCCACGAGGGCAGCGCTGCCGCCCTGGAAAACTGGGAAGCGAGCCGCGACCGCAGCCTGGCCGCCAGCATCGGCTTGCTGATGCTCGCAGCGCTGGCCAGCTTCCTGTCGCTGCGCGCGGCGGCACGCGAGCGCGAACACGAAGCGGTGCGGCTGGCTTACCGCACCGCGACCGAGAGCGCGAATGACGGCTTTTACATGGCCGCGCCGCTGCGCGACCGCAAGGGCCAGATCGTCGACTTCCGCATCGTCGACTGCAACGAGCGCGGCGCCGCCTTCTACGGCATGCGCCGCGCCGACCTGGTGGGACGGGCGGTATCGACCATCGACCGCGGCATCACGGGCGCCGAAGTGATCGCAACCTACCGGCTGGCGATGGCGAACGGCTTTTACGAGGAAGACCGGCGCATGCCCCAGGATGACCGGCTGACGATCGCCTGGGGCCGCCGGCGCCTGGTGCGCGTCGGCGACGGCCTGGCCGTGACCCTGCAGGACATCAGCGAGCGCAAACGGCACGAGACGGATCTGGAGCGGCTGGCCAACGAGGACGCGCTCACTGGCCTGCGCAACCGCAGCTGGCTGCTGAACTTCATTCCGACGCTGCTGGGTGATGCGCCGTCCGAACCCGAGGGCCTGGCCCTGCTGTTCATCGACCTCGACGAGTTCAAGCAGGTCAACGACTCCCACGGCCACGCGGTTGGCGACCAGCTGCTGGCCGCGGCCGCGCGCCGCCTGGGCGCCTTGCTGCGCCCGGCCGACCAGGTGGTACGCTTCGGCGGGGATGAGTTCGTCGTGCTGCTGCGTCCCGCGGCAGGCGAGATCCGGCTGGCCCAGGCCGATGTGGCGGCGGTGGCCGCGCGTATCGTCGCCGCCTTCGCCGCCCCGTTTACCCTCGACGGCGAGCTCCAGGCGGCGGTCGGCGCCTCGGTTGGCATCAGCCTGTTCCCGCGCGACGGAACGGACGCCGGCACCCTGATCCGCAATGCCGACATCGCGATGTACGCGGCCAAGGAAGAGGGCAAGGGACAGTACCGCTTCTTCGACCAGTTCCTGTCGGGGCAGATCACACAGCGCGCCCGGCTCAAGGGCCAGCTGGCACGGGCGATCGAACTCGACCAGTTCCTGCTGCACTACCAGCCGCGGGTCGACCCCGTCTCGGGCCAGCTGCTGAGCATGGAGGCGCTGCTGCGCTGGCAGCTCCCCGAGTCCGGGATGGTGCCGCCGGGCGACTTCATCCCGCTGGCCGAGTCGAGCGGTCTGATCCTGCCGATCGGCGCGCTCGTGATCGAGAAGGCCTGCGCCCAGCTCGCGGCCTGGCGCGCCGACGGATTATGCCCGGTGCCGGTGTCGATCAACGTCTCACCGAAGCAGTTCGGGCGCGGCACCGTCGTGCGCCAGTTCGAGGCGGCGCTGCGGCGCCACGGCCTGCCGGCGGCGCTGGTGGAAGTCGAGATCACGGAATCGGCCATGATGGGCGAGCAGGCCGAGGTACTGGCCGAACTGGCCCAGCTGCGCGCGCTCGGGATCAAGCTGCACCTGGACGACTTCGGCACCGGCTATTCCTCGCTGTCGCAGCTGCGCACCCTGAAGATGGATGTGCTCAAGGTCGACCGCGCCTTCACCAACGAACTAGAACAGGGTGAGGGACGGGTTTTCTTCCAGGCCATCGTCTCGATGGCGCACGCGTTGCGCATGACGGTCGTGGCCGAGGGCGTCGAAACGGCCGCGCAGCTGCGCATCCTGCAGGAACTCGGCTGCGACGAGGTGCAGGGCTATTACATCGCCCGGCCGCTGCCGCCGCACGAATTCGAGACGCGCTTCCTGGCGCCGACAGGGCGCGCCTGCGCCTGACGCCGAGGCCGAAATGGCTTCACCGCGGCAGGCGCAGCTTCGCCACCGCCTTCAAGGAAGCAGCCAGTTCGCCGTCGTCGGCCTCCGAGGCGGCGGCGAGGAAGCCGCGCGCATAGGCCGCCTGGCGCGCCACTTCGCCGTTACCCTTTTGAAGTTCCGGCAGCAGGTGCTCGGCCACGGCGAAATCGTTGAGCAGGCCGAGGCGATCCTGCAGCTGCGACAGCCGCGCCACGTAGCGCTTGACCTCCTTGCCCGGCAACAGGTCGCGGAAGAACTCGGCGCCGTAGCGCGCCTTCTTCGCCGCGATGCGGATGCGGTGGCGATGCTGCGGTTCCTTGCCGTCGAAAGCGGCGATGCGCCGGCTCAGGCGCTTTTCCGCCTTGCGCAGCAGGGGCAGGCAAGCCTCCCTTGCGCGCTCGGCCAGCGGCGAATGCTTGGGCAGCTTGCCCGCGTCGCGCCACTGGCGCGCATGCAGCCAGCCGTTCACGCTCAGCAGTACCTGGGTGAAGCGCGACGAACCGATCATCTGCAGCAGTTCCTTGTGCAGCTTGTCGGCCCGCGCGCGCGCCGCCTGGCGCAGCGGCGAGGGATCGATGCCGTGCACCTGATCCAGCGTGGAATCGGCCAGCACGTCCCAGTCGCGCGTGGCGCCGAGCGCCCCGGCCAGCCAGTCCAGCCCCTCGGCGATCTCGGCGGGCGGCGGAATCAAGGGTTCGAACATGTCGACCAGGGCGCGCAGGCGGCGCAGCCCGACGCGCATCTGGTGCAGGCTTTCCACGTCCTGCTGCAGGACGCCCGGCACGTTGGCCTCCATCTGGCGCAGGCAGTTCAGGCCGATCAGCTGGAAGGCATCCTCGAGCGTGGCGCGCCGGCCCAGCTTGACGGCCTGCGCCTTGACCGCGCCGCTCGGCGCCGGTTTCAGCATCGCGAAGCCGCGCGCGGCCTTGCTGTCGTTCGACATCCGCAGCGGGATGTCGGCGTGCAGGGCCAGCGCCAGTTCGAACAGGTGGTTCGCGGAGCCGTGCTTGATTTCCAGCTCCAGCTCGGCGATTTCCGTGTTGTGGACGCCGGACTCGATGCGCCCGGCGTCGAGCGCGCACTCGACCTCGTCGCCGTCTGGCCAGCGCAGCGACCAGGTGGTGCGGCGCGTCACGTTGCGGAAGATCGGCAGCAGCTGCTCGGCCTCGGCGCGCGCCAGCGCTTCGGACAGCGCGGCCTGTTTGATCTGGCGCGCCAGCAGTACCGGTTGTGGCGTAGCATCCGGCAAGGCGCATTCCCATTCGCCCCGTTCATGCAGGCCGGGCGAGCTGGCGGCCGCCGTCTTGACGGTCTGGATCCAGGCGCCGGCGCTTTCGCGCACGCGCAGCGTGAGGCCCTGCTTCCAGAGCGCGTGCCCGGCGGTGTCGTAATAAGTGTCGGTCAGCTGGTGTTCCTGCGGGCCCGCGGCGGCATGTTCGGCGAGCACCGGATGCTGGCGCATGCGCTCGAGCTGGGCGGGCGGCACCTGCAGTTTCAGTTCGGTTTCCATGGCGATCCTTTTTGGCCGGTTACGTCGTAAGCGATGCATAGAATGGCAGTCTTTCATCCTACCCCATCCGTGCCGCCGCTGTCGCGCCCGCGCCTGTATACTTCGGCAACCACGTTTACGAAAGAATCACCCATGTTCGCAGCAGTAGATCTCGGTTCGAACAGTTTTCGCCTGCACGTCGGCGAACCCGTCGACGGCGACATCCGCATCGTGCGCACCGCGCGCGACCCGGTGCGCCTGGCCGCCGGTCTGGGCCCGGACGGCAACCTGACGGCCGACGCGATCGCCACCGCGCTCGCCAGCCTGTCCGGCTTCGCCCAGATCCTGCAGGAGTTCCGCCTCGACGGCGTGCGCGTGGTCGGCACCAACACGCTGCGCGTGGCGCGCAATGCGCCCGAGTTCCTGCCGCTGGCCGAAAAGGCGATCGGCTACCCCATCGAAGTCATCTCCGGGGAAGAAGAAGGCCGGCTGGTCTACATGGGCGTGGCCCGTGCCCTGGCCGACCCCGGCCAGCAGCGCCTCGTGATCGACATCGGCGGCGGCTCGACCGAAGTGGTCGCGGGCACCGGCGACAGCATCGCGTTGGTCGAATCCTTCAGCATCGGCACCCAGCCCCAGGCCTCGGGCTTCTTCGCCGACGGCCGCATCGGCCACGCCCGCTTCGAGGCCGCCACCACGATGGCGCGCGCCACCTTCGAGGATGCGGCCGCCGCCTACCGCGCGCGCGGCTGGAGCGCCGTCTACGGCTCCTCCGGCACGATGCGCGCGATGGCCGAGGCGATCGCGCGCGGCGGGCTGGGCGACGGCACGCTCTCGCTGGCCGGCCTGGGCGCGTTGCGCGATGCGCTGGTCGCCTGCGGCCACGTCGACCAGGTCGATTTGCCGGGCCTGAAGCGCGAACGTGTGGTCGCCGTGCTGGGCGGCGTCAGCATCCTGATGGGAGTGCTGCAGGAATTCGGCATCGAGCGCGTGCTGGCGATCAACGCCGGCCTGCGCCTGGGAGCGCTGTCGGATCTGGAGCTGCGTTCGCGCCAGCACGACCGCCGCGAGCTCGCGATCGTAGCCTGCATGGAGCGCTTCGGCGTCGACCCGGCACGGGCGGGGCGCACCGCGACGATCGCGATGCGCCTCTACGGCCAGCTGGGCGCGGCCGACGAGAGCTGCCGCCACTACCTGGGCTGGGCCTGCATGCTGCACGAGATCGGGCTGGCGGTGTCGCACACGGGCGCCCACAAGCACGGCGCCTACCTGGTCGAACACGTCGACCTGCCGGGTTTCACCACCCGCGAGCAGCGCTTGATGGCGACCCTGGTGCTCGGCCACAAAGGCAACCTGCGCAAGATCCGCGAGGCCCTGGGCGAACCGGCGCTGGCGCGCATGGTGCTGGCCCTGCGCCTGGCCGTGGCCTGCATGCACGCGCGCGTGGACGAGGATCTCGACGGCTTCCGGGTGCGCATGAAGAGCCGCATCGAGGTCGAGCTGGCGCCCGGCTGGCTAAAGACCCACCCGACCATGCGCTTCTGGCTCGAACGCGAATGCACCGCCTGGGAAGACGCCGGCCATAACTTCCAGTTCAGGGAAGCCTGAGCTAAGTCCCCGGCGGCAAGCGCGTCAGCGCAGCTTGCCGATCAGTTCCGGGCCGACCGCCAGGCGGATAAAGGGCACGCTGTCCTCGGCGTCCGAGCCCTTGATCCAGAAGACGCCGGCCTTGCGGATCTTCCAGGGCTGCGCCGTGCCGGCCAGGATCAGGGACGCCAGCTCGCCCAGCAGCGGCTGGTGCCCGATGAGGAGGGCGGGAAAACGGTGGTTCGGCCAGCCGCAGGCTTCCAGCATGCGCTCGGCCGTGGAATCCGTGTTCAGGGCCTCGTGGATGGTGTACCGGCGACCCAGCCCGTCCGCGGTCTGCAGACAGCGAACGGCGGGGCTGACCAGCACCCGGCACTGCTCCGGCAATTGATGGTCGAGCCAGGCGCCCACGCGCGCCGCATGGCGCTTGCCCTTCGAGGTGAGGGCGCGCTTGGCGTCGGGTTCGCCGTCCTGCGCTTCGGCGTGGCGCCACAGGATCAGATCCATGTCTATTCTCCTTTCGCCGGGTCGCCGTGGGCGCCGGCGCCGAGCATCGTCATCAGCAGCTCCTGGGCATTGCAGGGCTTCTGGCCCGAGCGCGGCTTGCGGCGCCGGTACTGGCCGTCGCTGCCCAGCTCCCAGGCGCTGGTGTTGTCCTTCAGGTAGGGTTGCAGGCCTTCGCGCAGCAGGCGTTTCTTCAGTCCCGGCGAAGTGACCGGGAAGGCCACCTCGATGCGGCGCATCAGGTTGCGGTTCATCCAGTCGGCGCTGCTCAGGTAGACGTCGTGCTTCAAGTTGTTGCGGAAGTAGAAGACCCGCGTGTGCTCGAGGAAGCGACCGACGATCGAGCGCACCCGGATGTTGGCCGACAGCCCGGGCACGCCCGGTCGCAGCGAGCAGGCGCCGCGCACGATCAGGTCGATCTTCACGCCGTCGCCGGAGGCGTCGTAGAGCGCGCGGATCACGGTTTCGTCGGTCAGCGAATTCATCTTGGCGATGATGCGCCCCGGTTTGCCTTCGCGCGCGATCGCCGCTTCCTGGCGGATCGCGCGCACCATTTCCTTCTGCAGCGTGAAGGGCGCCAGCCACATGCAGTCGAGCTGCTTGGGCTTGGTCATGCTGGTGAGGTGGATGAAGACCTCGTTGACGTCGGCGGTGATGCCGGCATCGGCCGTGAGCAGGCCGAAGTCGGAATAGAAGCGCGCCGTGGTGGGATTGTAGTTGCCGGTGCCGAGGTGGGCGTAGGGGCGCAGGCCCGCCGCCTCGCGCCGCAGCACCAGCGCCATCTTGGCGTGGGTTTTCAGGCCGACCACGCCGTACACCACCTGGGCGCCGGCTTCCTCCAGGCGCTCGGCCCAGTTGATGTTGGCTTCCTCGTCGAAGCGCGCCATCAGTTCGACGATGACCGTAACTTCCTTGCCGCGCTGGGCAGCGCTGATCAGCGCTTCCATCAGCTCCGAATTCATGCCCGCGCGGTAGATGGTCTGCTTGATCGCCACCACCGCCGGATCGGTCGCGGCGGACTGGATGAAGTCGACCACCGGCTGGAAGGACTGGAAAGGATGGTGCAGCAGCACGTCCTGGCGCGCCAGGGTGCCGAAGATGTCGTGCGGATTGAGCTTGGCCGGAAAGCCCGGCGTGAAGGGCGCGAACTTCAGTTCCGGGCGCGCGTGGCTGTTGACGATTTCGAGCAGGCGCCCCATGTTGACCGGGCCGTCGACGGCGAACACGCGGCTGTCGTCGATGCAGAACTGATCGCGCAGGAAGTTCGACAGGTGGGCCGGACAGCCTCGCCCCACTTCGAGGCGCACCGCGAAGCCGTACTGTCGGGTGTGCAGCTCGCTTTGCAGGGCCTGGCGCAGGTTTTTCACCTCCTCCTCGTCGACCCAGAGGTCGCTGTTGCGGGTGACCCGGAACTGCGAATAGGCGATCACTTCGCGCCCGGTGAACAGGTCGGGCAAGTGGGCCTGGATCACGGAAGACAGCAGGCAGTAGGAGGCGCCGGGCCGCTCCGACAGTTCGTCGGGCAGGCGGATCACGCGCGGCAACACGCGCGGCGCCTTCATGATGGCGATCGCAGTGCCGCGCCCGAAGGCGTCCTTGCCGGAGAGCTCGACGATGAAGTTCAGGCTCTTGTTGATCACGCGCGGGAAGGGGTGGGCCGGATCGAGTCCGACCGGGGTGAGCAGGGGCCGCACCTCCTTGTCGAAATACTGCTTGACCCAGGCGCGCTGGGCCGGGTTGCGGTCGCCGCGGCGCAGCATGTGGATGCCGTTGTCCGACAGGCGCGGCAGGATCTCGTGGTTCAGCAGCGCATACTGGCGCGCGATCAGGCGCCGGCATTCCTCGCTGGCGCGGGCCAGCGTGGCCGCGAGCGAGTGCGGCATGCCGTCCATGCTGCGCTCGATCGTGTGCTGGGCCAGCAGGCTGGCCACCCGCACTTCAAAGAATTCGTCGAGATTGGTGCTGACGATGCACAGGAAGCGCAGCCTTTCCAGCAGCGGCAGCGCTTCGTCCTCGGCCTGGGCCAGGACGCGGCGGTTGAATTCCAGCAGGGAGAGTTCGCGGTTCAGAAACTGGGCGGCGCGATCGAGCACGGGCGCCGGGGGCGCCTCGTCGTGTTTCACCTTCTTGTCCATTTTGCGGCGCGGAGTCATGCGAAAAGAGCAGTATGGTTGTCGAATATGACAGGCACGTTACATGCGGCCCCGCTCCCGCGGCGGCGGCTGCTCCGTGAGCCTACCACCGGCACCGATTCGGGCGCGCATGAGGTCAGCAATGGCGGTATGCTGCGAGCGACAACCGAGGAGAATGCATGCACCCGACGAATATCGTTCTGCTCCAGTTCCATCCCGAGCACGACAACCTGACGCCGCAGAAGGAGCTGCGCGACGGCCTGTCCGTCGTGCTGCGCATGGGACGCACGCTCTGGCTCGCGAACGACGAAACGGTCAGCCTGGAGCGCCTGACCCTGGAAGAGAAAGACAGCACCGGCCGCAGCAGCTTCACGCGCGACCACCGGCAGTTTGCGCTGCATGACTTCCTGCGGCTGCCGCTGCCGGCCCACGGCGAGACGGCGGACGACATCAACGAGGCCGACATCGAGGGCCTTGCCTGCGACGGCAAGTACCTGTGGCTGACGGGTTCGCACAGCCTACGCCGCAAGCAGCCGCGCGCGGACGACGGCACGAAAAAGGCCCACAAGCGCCTCTGCTCGGTCAGCAAGGACGGCAACCGCTACCTGATCGGACGCATCCCCATCGCCGAACAGGAGGGCGCGCCCGGCGAATACACGCTGGCCAGGGAGGCGGGGCGCAAGGACCGGAAACGCACGGCGGCCATGCTGCGCGGCGACGAACACGGCAACGAGCTGACCGCGCTGCTCGCGGACGACCCGCATTTCGGGCCCTTCCTCGCCATCCCCGGCAAGGACAACGGCTTCGACATCGAAGGCATCGCGGTGGCCGCCAAACAGTTGCTGCTGGGACTGCGCGGGCCCGTGCTGCGCGGCTGGGCGGCAATCATCGCCATCGCGCCGGTCGAGGATGCCGAGGCGGGTTGGCTGCGCCTGGGGCCGGTGGACGACGAAGGGGCGCTGCTGCGCAAGCATTTCCTCGACCTCGGCGGACTCGGTATCCGCGACCTGTGCGTACAGGGCGACGACTTGCTCATCCTCGCCGGGCCGACCATGGATCTGGACGGGCCGGTGCGCCTGTACCGCTGGGCCGGCGGCGTGCTGGCGGGCAGGGATGCGGTGGTGCCGGCGGGCCAGCTCGAACACCTGGTCGACCTGCCCTACGGCGCGGGCGTCGACCATCCCGAAGGGATCACGCTGTTCGATGACAAGCTCGGCGCCGGCGACGAGTTGCTGGTCGTCTACGATTCCGCTTCGCCGGGACGTCAGATCGGCGAGAGCACGGTGCTGGCCGACGTGTTTGCCTTGCCGCGACGCAAGAAAAACAAGGCCGACTGAGCGGCAGACCGGGCGCATGTTGCCTGTGCCCGCTCGTTAAAGGATCTTGTCGGAGGAACTTGTACGCAGCGTGCGTCATCAAGCTGTCATGCTGCCGGTGCAGGCTGCGTCATGCTTTCCAAACCTTACCAAGCGGGATACCACCATGGATGCACCATTTAACGAGCGCCGCCGCGCCTCGCATACCAGCCACGGAGGCGTCCGCTACGATGCGTGCACCGTCGAGCGCGCCCTCAAGGTGCAGCGCAGCGCCAGCACCGTCAGCGCCGTCGAGTACCTGAAAAGCCGCGACGTCGATGCGGCGGTCATCTGCCGCGTATTGACCAGCTGCGGGCGACGTGCCATCGACTAAGCCGATGGGGCCGGCGGTTCATGTACAGTAGTACTGAATAAGGCCTGATTGATGAGATGGCTGCATGAGTTCAGCCTGCGAATCCTGCCTTCTTCAGCTGCCGGCCCGCTGCGGTCGATGCCCCTGTTGCGCCAGCGCCGCCATCACCAGGTCGCAATGGTCGCCCTGGATCTCGATCACGCCATCTTTCACGGTGCCGCCCGAGCCGCAGGCCGTACGCAGCTGCTTGCCCAGCGCGGCCAGCGCGGCGGCGCCCAGCGCCAGGCCCTTGACCACCGTCACGCACTTGCCGCCCCGTCCCTTGGTCTGGCGCGAGACGCGTACCACGCCGTCGCCCTTGGGAGCGGCGTCGGCCTTGCAGGTACACGCGGCGAGGGGCTGGCCGCAGCCCGGGCACATGCGGCCGTGTTCGGTGGAGTAGACGAGGCCGCCTTTAGCGCTGCTTTTCATGGTTGGTGCAGGAGCATTGGATCTGAAACGGGGAAGTGTAGCAGCCCCCGTACGGCCCCGCCTAGTCGCCGCCTCGGCTAGTCGCCAGCGCCACGATCAAGGCGCCCGCACTCACCACCAGCGCATCTTCGATCAAGCCGCTGCGCGTCTGCCCGATCCGCGCCATCGCCTGCTTGCGCCCGGCCAGCGTGAGATACGCCAGCGGCACCGCTGTGGCCACCGCCGCCACCGCGCCGTCCCGTTCGCGGCCCTCCGGCGCCAGGGCCGCGCCGGCGATCCCCGCGCTCATCACGCGCGCCAGCAGGCCGAGGAAGACCGTGCGGTCGGGCGCGCTCTTCATCTTGTCGCCCAGGAGTTCGCCGACGCCCATCGCTAGCGCGCCGTATTTGAAGGTCGGGCGGTCGAGCAGGAAGAGCTCGCCCGAGGTCTCGCGGTGCGCGAGGCGCGCGGCCGCGATGGTGGCCATGGGCGTCATCGAGCGGGCGCTGGCGACGGCGCCGATCAGGATGGAAGGGAGGAGGTTGCGCAGGGTCATGGTATTCGTTCCGATGCAGTGAATGGCCTTTCCATTGTAGAGATCGCTCACAGCCGTGGCGCGCAGTTGAACGTCCACCAAACGCTTGCGTCCCGAACTAGTTTAGGCTTAAAGTATGTTCACTACCTGACACGGCGACCGCCCCTACGCCATCCGCATTCCCTGTACTGCCCGGAGACCCCATGAACGGAACCGCGTACCTGGACACCTTTGCGAACGATAACCTGCCGCCGCGTGAGCAGTGGCCCGAGCTGATCTTCGAGCTCGACGCGCTCCACTACCCCGAACGCCTCAACTGTGCGGCCGAACTGCTCGACGCGATGGTGGCGCACGGCCAGGGCGCCTCGGTCGCGATCCGCGGCGCGGCCGTCACATGGACGTATGCGGAACTATCGGAAAAGGTCGACCGTATTGCAGGCCTCTTGAAGGCGGAACTGCAGCTGGTGCCCGGCAACCGCGTGCTGCTGCGCGGCGCCAACAACCCGATGATGGCGGCCTGCGTACTGGCCGTGTGGAAAGCGGGCTATGTCGCGGTGCCGACCATGCCGCTGCTGCGCGCGAAAGAGCTGGGCACGATCATGGAGCTGGCCCGGGTGGACGCGGTGCTCTGTGCGGCCGACCTGCGCGAAGAACTCGACCTGGCCTGCGACGCTCTGGACGCGCCGCCGCGCGTGCTCTCCTTTAACGAAGGCGCTTTCGACGCGCAGCTTGCCGCCATGCCGGCGCGCTTCGAGGCCGTCGACACCGCCGCCGAAGACGTCTGCCTCCTGAGCTTCACCTCCGGCACCACCGGCCGCCCCAAGGGCACCATGCACTTCCACCGCGACGTGCTGGCCATCTGCGACTGCTTCCCGCGCTCGACCCTGGGCGCGACCGAAAACGACGTCTTCGTCGGCACGCCGCCGCTGGCCTTTACCTTCGGCCTGGGCGGCCTGCTGCTGTTCCCGCTGCGCGTCGGCGCCTCGACCGTGCTGCTGGAAAAACTCACGCCCGATGCGCTGCTGGCCGCGATCGCCCAGTACCGCGCCACCGTCTGCTTCACCGCGCCCACCTTTTACCGGCAGATGACGCCGCTGGCCGCCAACCACGACCTGTCCAGCCTGACCCGCACCGTCTCGGCCGGCGAGGCGCTGCCGCTGCAGACGCGCCAGGCCTGGCAGGAGGCCACCGGCCTGGCCATGATCGACGGCATCGGCTCGACCGAAATGCTGCACATCTTTATCTCCGCCGCCGGCGACGCCATCCGCCCCGGCGCCACCGGCCGCCCGATTCCCGGCTACCGCGCCTGCATCCTCGATGACGACGGCCATCCGCTCGGCGCCAACGTGGTCGGCCGGCTTGCGGTGAAGGGCCCGACCGGCTGCCGCTACCTGGCCGACCCGCGCCAGCTCGACGCCGTCTGCAATGGCTGGACGCTGACCGGCGACGCCTACCGCATGGACGACGACGGTTATTACTGGTACCAGGCGCGCCTCGACGACATGATCATCTCCGCCGGCTACAACATCGCCGGGCCGGAGGTCGAGGACGCGCTGCTGCAGCATCCGGCGGTGGCCGAATGCGGTGTCGTCGGCGCCCCCGATCCGGAGCGCGGCCAGCTGGTGCTGGCCTATGTTGTGCTGCGGCCCGGCCATGAAGCCGGGCCCGGGATGACGAAAACCCTGCAGGATTACGTGAAGCAGACCATCGCCCCCTACAAATACCCGCGCCGCATCGCGTTTCGCAGCGCGCTGCCGCGCACCGAGACCGGCAAGCTGCAGCGCTTCAAGCTGCGCCAGGAAGCGCGGCAGATCGTGGAGACCTCATGAACATCGTTTGCATCGGCGGCGGCCCGGCCGGCCTCTACTTCGGCCTGCTGATGAAGAAACAGGATCCCGCGCACGAGATCACGGTCATCGAGCGCAACCGCGCCTACGACACCTTCGGCTGGGGCGTGGTCTTTTCCGACCAGACCTTGGGCAACCTGGTGGCGGCGGACGAACAGACCGCGCGCACCATCCTGCAATCGTTCAACCACTGGGACGACATCGACGTCCACTTCAAGGGGCAGACGGTGACCTCGGGCGGGCACGGCTTCTGCGGCATCGGCCGCAAGCGCCTCCTGAACATCCTTCAGGCACGCTGCGAGGAGCTCGGCGTGCGCCTCGTGTTCGAGACCGACGTCGCGGACGACCAGGACATCGCCCGCCGCTACGGCGCCGACCTGGTGATCGCCTGCGATGGCCTCAACAGCCGCGTGCGTACCCGTTACGCCTCCACCTACCAGCCCGAGATCGACACCCGCCACTGCCGCTTCGTCTGGCTCGGCACGAAGAAGAAGTTCGACGCTTTTACTTTTGCCTTCGAACGAACCGAGTACGGCTGGTTCCAGGCCCACTGCTACCAGTACGACGGCGACACCTCGACCTTCATCGTCGAGACGCCGGAAGAGGTCTGGAGAAAAGCCGGCCTGGAAGGCTTGAGCCAGGAAGAGGGCATCGCTTTCTGCGAGAAGCTGTTCGCAAAGTACCTGGACGGCCACAGCCTGATGAGCAATGCCGCCCACCTGCGCGGCTCGGCCATGTGGATCAAGTTCCCGCGCATCGTCTGCCGCGAATGGGTGCACTGGAACGAGGTCGACGGCCGCCGCGTGCCGGTCGTGCTGATGGGCGACGCCGCCCATACCGCGCACTTCTCGATCGGCTCGGGCACCAAGCTGGCGCTGGAAGACGCGATCGAACTGGCGCGCTGCTTTGCGCAAAACGGCGAGGAGGGGATCGACGCGGTGCTGACGGCCTACCAGGAGCTGCGTTCGGTCGAGGTGCTCAAGATTCAGAGCGCCGCGCGCAACTCGATGGAGTGGTTCGAGAACGTCGAGCGCTATACCGCGATGGAGGCCGAGCAGTTCGCCTATTCGATGCTGACCCGAAGCCAGCGCCTCTCGCACGAGAACCTGCGCCTGCGCGACGCGGCCTATGTGGCGCGCTTCGAGGACTGGATCGCCGGCCGCGCCTTTGCCCAGGCAGGCCTGCCGCTGCCCGTAGCCGGCGGCAGCATCCCGCCCATGTTCACGCCCTACCGCGTGCGCGGCACGGTGCTGAAGAACCGCATCCTGGTTTCGCCGATGGCGCAGTATTCGGCGGTGGACGGCGTCGCCGGCGACTACCACCTGGTGCACCTGGGCGCGCGTGCGCTGGGCGGCGCGGCGATGGTGTTCGCCGAAATGACCTGCGTGTCGGCCGACGCCCGCATCACGCCCGGCTGCCCCGGCATGTACACGCCGGAGCATACGGCGGCCTGGAAGCGCATCGTCGACTTCGTCCACGCCAACAGCGACGCCAAGATCGCCCTGCAGCTCGGCCACGCCGGCGCCAAGGGTTCGACCAGGCGCGCCTGGGACGGCATCGACCAGCCGCTGGACGAGGGCAACTGGCCCCTGGTCTCGGCCTCGCCCCAGCAATACCTGGAGGGCGTGTCGCAGGTCGCGCGCGAAGCCACTCGCGCCGATCTCGAACGCATCAAGCGCGACTTCGTGCGCGCCACCGGCGAGGCGGTGAAGGCCGGCTTCGACTGGCTCGAGCTGCACTGCGCCCACGGCTACTTCCTGTCCAGCTTCATTTCGCCGCTGACGAACGGGCGCACGGACGAATACGGCGGCGGCATCGAGAACCGCTGCCGCTATCCCCTGGAGGTCTTCCATGCGATCCGCGCCGTCTGGCCCGACGACCAACCGATCAGCGTACGCCTGTCGGCCCACGACTGGGTCGAGGGCGGGCTCACGCCCGACGATGCGGTGGAAGTGGCGCGCCTGTTCAAGGAAGCCGGCGCCGACATGATCGACGTCTCCTCGGGGCAGGTCAGCAAGAAGGAGAAACCGGTCTACGGGCGCATGTTCCAGACCCCGTTCGCCGACCGCATCCGCAACGAGGTCGGGATTCCGACCATCGCGGTGGGCGCGATCTTCGAGGCCGACCACGCCAACAGCATCGTCGCCTCCGGCCGCGCCGACCTGTGCGCAATCGCGCGCCCGCACCTGGCCGACCCCGCCTGGACGCTGCACGAAGCGGCCAAACTGGGCTACACACCCGTTCCCTGGCCAAAGCAGTACTACGCAGGCAAGCTGCAGCTCGAACGCAACCTGGAGCGCGAGCGCCAGATGGCGGCCGCCGCCGGCGGCCTGACCCCGCAGCAGGTCGCGGCCAAGCTGCTGGAAGGCTGAGATGGCGCGCAAACAGGTTACCCTGACCCTTGCCGCCAGCGCCGTCGATGCCGGCACCGCAGCATCGCTCGATGTCGAGAGCCGCCTCACCGACGACAACCACCAGTCCTTGAAATTGTGGCTGCGCATACTGTCCTGCACGACGCTGATCGAGACCGAGATCCGCAGCCGCCTGCGCCTCGAATTCGGCATCACGCTGCCGCGCTTCGACCTGATGGCCCAGCTCGACCGCCATCCGGAAGGCCTGCGCATGGGCGAACTGTCGAAGCGCATGATGGTCACCAGCGCCAACGTCACCGGCATCGTCAACCTGCTCGAGCAGGAAGACCTGGTGGCGCGCGAGGCGGTGCCGGGTGACGGCCGCGCCTATCGCATCCGCCTGACCGCCAACGGACGGCGCGCCTTCAAGCGCATGGCGGCGCGCCACGAAGCCTGGATCATCGAACTGATGGCAGGACTAACCGCATCGGAACGCGCGGCGCTGCTGGCGCTGCTCTCGACCATGAAGCGGGGTCTCGCGCCATCTCGGCAAACCCCGCACCAACCGCAAGACTAGGAGAACGCATGCGCCATCTTCCAGGCGAACCGCACCACCTGCCCGGCAACCGCAAGGACTTTGCCGGCTACAGCCCCAGGCACTTCATGTTCGGCCTCGCGCAGGGCGTGGCCACGATTACGCTGAACCGTCCCGAGCGCAAGAATCCGCTCACCTTCGATTCCTACGCCGAGCTGCGCGACCTGTTCCGCGCGCTGGCTTATGCCGATGACGTCAAAGCCATCGTCGTCACCGGCGCCGGCGAGAATTTCTGCTCGGGCGGCGACGTGCACGACATCATCGGCCCGCTCACCAAGCTCGACATGCCGGGGCTGCTGGCATTTACCCGCATGACGGGCGACCTGGTGAAAGCGATGCGCGCCTGTCCGCAGCCGATCGTGGCGGCCATCGACGGCGTCTGCGCCGGCGCCGGCGCGATCCTGGCGCTGGCGTCCGACATCCGCTACGGCACCGCGCGCAGCAAGACCGCCTTTCTCTTCACCCGCGTCGGCCTGGCCGGCTGCGACATGGGCGCCTGCGCGCTGCTGCCGCGCGTGATCGGCCAGGGTCGCGCTGCCGAGCTGCTCTACACCGGGCGCAGCCTGGGTGGCGAGGAAGCCGAGCGCTGGGGTTTCTTCAACCGCCTGTGCGCGCCGGAGTCCGTCCTGGCGGAGGCCCAGGGCTTCGCCGCCGCGCTGGCCGCCGGGCCGACCTTCGCCCACGGCATGACCAAAAAGATGCTGCAGCAGGAGTGGAACATGGGCGTCGACGAAGCCATCGAGGCCGAAGCGCAAGCCCAGGCCATCTGCATGGCCACCAACGACTTCCACCGCGCCTACCACGCGTTCGTGGCCAAGTTAAAACCGCAATTCGAAGGAGACTGAACCCGTGGCCGACACCGACTATCTCGACTGGCCGTTTCTCGACAGCCGCCACCGCGAACTGGCGCGCGCGCTCGACGCCTGGGCCGCGCAGCATATCGCGCAGAAGCATGATCATGATGTCGACGCCGCCTGCCGCGGCCTCGTCAAGCAGCTGGGCGAAGCCGGCTGGCTGAAGCATGCGATCGGCGGCACGGCTTATGGCGGCGCGGGCGAGGCCATCGACACGCGCGCCGTCTGCCTGATCCGCGAAACCCTGGCACGGCACTCCGGCCTGGCCGACTTCGCCTTTGCCATGCAGGGCCTGGGCAGCGGCGCCATCACCCTGTTCGGCAGCGAAGAGAACAAGCGCGACTACCTGACCCGGGTCGGCCGCGGCGACGCGATCGCCGCTTTCGCGCTGTCCGAGCCGGATGCCGGCTCCGACGTCGCGGCCATGGCCTGCGCGGCGACGCTCGATGGCGACGACTATGTGCTCGATGGCGAGAAGACCTGGATCTCGAACGGCGGCATCGCCGACATGTACGTGGTCTTCGCGCGCAGCGGCGAAGCGCCCGGCGCGCGCGGCATTTCCGCCTTCATCGTCGACGCCGGCTTGCCGGGCTTCGAGATCGCCGAGCGCATCGACGTGATCGCGCCGCACCCGTTGGCGCGCCTGCGCTTTTCCGGCTGCCGCGTGCCGGTCTCCAAGCGCCTGGGCGCGGCGGGACAGGGCTTCAAGGTGGCGATGGCGACCCTCGACATCTTCCGCACCTCGGTCGCCGCCGCCGCGCTGGGCTTCGCGCGCCGCGCGCTGGACGAGGCGCTGGCGCGCGCGACCAGCCGCAAGATGTTCGGCAAGACCCTGGCCGACTTCCAGCTGACCCAGGCCAAGCTGGCGCAGATGGCGACCGGCATCGATGCCGCCGCGCTGCTCACCTACCGCGCCGCCTGGCAGCGCGATCAGGGCCGGCGCGTCACGAAAGAGGCCGCGATGGCCAAGCTGACCGCCACTGAGACGGCGCAGCAGGTGATCGACGCCGCGGTGCAGATGTTCGGCGGCCTCGGCGTGGTCAGCGAACAGCCGGTCGAGCGCTTGTACCGCGAGATCCGTTCGCTGCGCATCTACGAGGGCGCGACCGAGGTGCAGCAGCTGATCATCGCGCGTGAATTGCTGGCCGAGGCGGCCCCGCGTGGCTGAAGCGCACACCTTCGCGCGCGAGGTGCTGGTGCGCTTCGGCGACTGCGACCCGGCCGGCATCGTCTTCTATCCGCGCTACTTCGAGATGTTCAACAACCTGGTCGAGGACTGGTGCGCGCAGGGACTGGGCACCAGCTTTCGCGAACTGCACGGCGAGCGCAAGCTCGGCCTGCCGACCGTGAACGTCCAGGCCGACTTCCTCGCCCCCAGCCGGCTCGGCGACCTGCTGCGCGCGGAACTCTCGGTTGTGAAGATCGGCGGCGCCTCGCTCACGGTGGCGATCCGGCTGCTGGGCGAGGATGGCGCCGAGCGCGTGCGTGCGACCCTGGTGCTGGTCACGATGGATCTGGCGCAGGGCAGGGCGACCCGCATCCCAGACGCCATGCGCACATCCATCCTCCAGTTCATGCCCGCGGGCGCAGACTAGTCAACGAAAGGTATCACCATGGACTTCCTCCAACCGAAAGACTGGCCGCGCCCACGCGGCTACGCCAACGGCATCGCCGCCTCCGGCCGCATGGTGTTCGTAAGCGGGATGGTCGGCTGGGACGCGAACGGCGTCTTCCAGACCGACGACTTCGCCGGCCAGGTGCGCCAGGCCCTGGAAAACATCGTCGCGGTATTGGCCGAGGGCGGCGCCAGGCCCGAGCACATCGTGCGCATGACTTGGTACGTGCTCGACAAAAAGGAATACGTTGCCGCCTATCCCGCCATCGGCGCCGCCTACCGCGACCTGATCGGCCGCCACTTCCCGACCATGAGCGCGGTGCAGGTGGCGGGGCTGGTGGAAGATAGGGCGAAGGTGGAGATCGAGGTGACGGCGGTGGTGCCGGAGTGAGCAATCCCCTTTATAGAAAAGGGGCCGGTCGACGTGCGCAAACAGCGGTGCCGACGCCGCTGGCGGCACTGCCGCGACACGCTCAACGCTGGCTGCTGAGTTCCTTCACCATGCGCACGAGCAGATACAGGCGCGGCGCAATGCTCTTGATCTCCGCATACTCGCTCTCGGTGTGGATGCCGCCGCCGACGATACCCAGGCCATCGATGGTAGCCACGCCCTGCGCCGCCGTGTAATTCGCGTCCGCGGCGCCGCCGGAGCGTTCCAGGGTCAGTTTCATTCCCAGCTCGCCATAGATGGCCTGGGCCCGGCCGGCCAGCGCATCGGTGCGCGGATTCACCGGCATCGGCGCCATCCCCTGGACGAGGCTGGTCTTGACTTCGGTGTCCGGGATCAGCTTGTTGGTGGCGATGCGCGCCATCTCTTTTTCGACGCGCTCGAATTCGGCGGATTGGGTGGCGCGCATATCGCCCTGCACCCGCGCGGCGTCCGGGATCACATTCGGGCGTTCTCCGCCCTTGATGACCGTGAAGTTGACCGTGGTGCTTTTGGCGGGATCGCCGAGCTTCGACATCTGCAGCATCTGGTGCGCGGCCTCCATCGCGGCATTGCGGCCCGCCTCCGGCGCCACCCCGGCGTGTGCGCTCTTGCCCTTGACGTCGATGAGCAGGTCGGCCGAGCCCTTGCGCCAGACGACAAGCCCGTCGGCGGCACGCCCCGGCTCCATGCTCAGTACCACGTCGTGCTGGCGGGCCAGCGACTCGATCAGGCCGCGCGAGCCTTTCGAGAAGGTTTCCTCATTGGTGTTGACGAGCAGGGTGATCTTGCCGAAGCTGTTGAACTGCGTCTGCTGCAGGATCCGGATCGCCTGCAGCGCCAGGACGATGCCGCCCTTGTCGTCCATGACACCCGGGCCGTACGCGCGGTCGCCCTCGACGCGGAAGGGGCGGGCCGCGGCCGTGCCCTCGGCAAACACCGTGTCCATGTGGGTCATCAGGAGGATCTTTGCCGAACCGGTGCCAGCAAGGGTGGCGACCACATTCTTTCCGACCGCGGGCGCCAGCGCCGGGGAGAGCGTGACCGTCATGCCGAGTTTGCGCGCTTCGTCGGCGACGATCGCGCCGACGGCGTCGAGCCCGCGTTCGTTCGCCGTGCCGGAATCGATGTTGACCAGCTTTTCCAGAAGGCTCAACACCATCGGGGTCGCTTGCGTCGCCTGCGCATGCACCTGTTGGTCGATGGGTGGGGCAGCCAGTGCGCTTCCTTGAAGGGCGACTGCCAGTGCCAGCGCGCCTGGCGCGACGAGTTTCCCGATCCCGAGTCCGTGCATGCGATGCTCCTGTTGTGGTGCAGCCCAGTATCCAGCTTATCGAATGTTTGTCAATACATTAAGGGTCTGTAGTCCTCCCAGCGTTCGGAGAGAAGGGCAACAAACAAGCGGCGGGTTCGAGTCCCTCGTCCTGTCTGCTACACTGCCTTGTTCGTTTAACCACTCCAGCCTACCCGATTGATCCAGACTCCCGCTCCCGAGTCCTTGCCGCCCGTGCTCGCCGGCCCCATCCTGCGCCGCCTCGAGCCTGGCCGGCTGGTGCTGTGGCTGGCCGGCAGCGCGCCGCTCGACCTGACGCTGGTGCTGGCGCCGCGGGAAGGCGCCGTGCAGCGTCTGCGCCTGGACGAAGGCCGCTGCCGCGTGGTGCGCGTCGGCCGCCACGCCTGCGTGCATCTGATCGATGTCGCGCTGCCCGCGCCGCTGCCGCAGGACACGCTCATCGAGTACGACCTGCTCATCGACCAAGGCGACGGCGGCGAAGCCGGCATCGCGCAGTGGGCGCCGCACCTGCTGCATGCGGGCGCGGCGCGGCCGAACCTGGTGCTGCGCAGCCGCAGCGACAACATCCTGTTCGGCTCCTGCCGCAAGCCGCACCATCCCGCGCGCGACGGCCTGGCGCGCGCGGACGCGCTGGTGGCGGATCATGTCGAGCGATCCGAGGAGCGTCCCGCCATGCTCATGCTGTGCGGCGACCAGGTGTATGCCGACGACGTCGCCGGCCCGATGCTGGCGGCGATCCACGCGCTGATCCGGCGCCTGGGCCTGTACGGCGAAACCCTGGAAGGCGCGCTGGTCGCCGACAGCGACGCGCTGTACCGCCATCCGGCCGGCTACTACCGGCGCGAAGAGCTGCTGCCTGCGACGAAGTCCAACCTCGCTTTGCGCGAGCGCTTCTTCGGCGGCAGCGAAAAGCCGATCTTCACCACCGCGAACGCGCACAACCACCTGGTGACCTTCGCCGAGGTGATGGCCATGTACTTGCTGGCCTGGTCGCCCGTGTCCTGGCAACTGGTGGCCGATGCGCCGCCGCCGGCGCTGGACGCGAAGCATGCGCAGCGCTGGCGGCGCGAATCGGAGGCGCTGGCGGGCTTTCGCCAAGATCTGCCGCGCGCCGCACGGCTGCTGGCGCACGTGCAGACCCTGATGATCTTCGACGACCACGACATCACCGACGACTGGAATTTGTCGTCCCAGTGGGAGAAGACCGCCTACGAGCACCCGTTCTCACGCCGCATCGTCGGCAATGCGCTGGTCGCCTACATGCTGTGCCAGGGCTGGGGCAACCGCCCCGACGTGTTCGCGTCGGCGCTGGACGATCTGGAGAAGCTGGGCGCCACGGCGACGTCCGACGACCGTCTGGATGCGCCGCTGCAGGACGCGCTGATCGAGCGCCTGCACACGTTTCGCCAGTGGCACTTCGTCATACGCACGCAACCGACGATCATCGTGCTCGACACCCGCACGCGGCGCTGGCGCGACCGGCGCCGGCCCGGCCATCCGTCGGGCCTGATGGACTGGGAATCGCTGACCGAGCTGCAGCACGAGCTGCTCGACGAAACCGCCGCCGTCATCGTCTCGCCGGCGCCCATGTTCGGTGTGAAGCTGATCGAGGTGGTGCAGCGGCTCGCCACCTTCGCCGGCCTGGCCCTGACCGTCGACGCCGAGAACTGGATGGCGCACCGCGGCGCGGCCAGCAGCATGCTCAACATCTTCCGCCACTCGCGCACGCCTGGCAATTACGTGATCCTGTCGGGCGACGTGCACTATTCGTTCGCCTACGATATAGAGCTGCGCGACTCGGATCGCATGCCGCATATCTGGCAGGTCACCAGCAGCGGCATCAAGAACGAATTTCCGCCCCGCCTGCTCGCCTGGCTCGACCGCCTCAACCGCTGGCTGTACTCGCCGCGCTCGCCGCTGAACTGGTTCACCCAGCGCCGCGATCTGGCGCTGACGCCGCGCCTGCCCGACCGGCGCCAGGAAGGCGAGCGCGTCTGGAACGGCGCCGGCATCGGCCAGGTGTGGCTGGACGGGCAGGGACGGCCGGTGCGCATCGTGCAGCACAACGCCGATGGCGGGCCGTCGACCCGCTTCCTGGCGCCAGAGGGGGAGGCGTGCATTGCAGCGGCTGCCGGGCAGTCGGTGGCGAAGCAGTAAGGTCGCCGTGGCGGCATGCATGGGCGAGGCAGACGGGTCGCTTGCAGCCAGCCTGTGCCGATTAGCACCTCGCGCCTGTTTTTCAAAGCAATTTATTTTGTTGCACAGACGCGACGAGAAGCGCCCGGCCATACGGGTTAAATTTTCCACCGAGAAATAATCGTTCGGCGCCGGTCGACCGCCGCGGCTCGGTGAGCAAGGGGCAAGTGGTGGCGCGGCTGCAGTCCGGCGTCGAGGCGGCCGCGGTCGCGCTGTCGCGCTCGCGCATCGAGTACGACAAGCGCAAGGTCGAACGCAACGAGACCCTGTTCAAGAAGCAGCTGATCTCCGCCCAGGAGCGCGACGAGATGGTAACCGAGGCGGCGCTGCGCGAGGGCGAGCTGAAGAAAGAGCTGGAACACCTGAACCTGCGCACCATCGTCAGCCCTCTCAACGGCGTCGTGGTCGAACGCGTGCTGGGCCCGGGCGAACTGGTGCGCGCCGACCGCTCGGTGGTGCTCAAGCTGGCGCAGCTCAATCCGCTCAACATCGAGGTCATCGCGCCGGCCGCGCTGTTCGGCAAAGTCCGCGCAGGAATGACCGGTTCGGTCAGCCTCGCGCCGTATTTCCCCGGCACCTATAAAGCCAAGGTCGTCGTCGTGGATAAACTGATCGATCCGGCCAGCGGCACCTTCTGGGTGCGCCTGCAGCTGCCGAACGCGGGCAACAAGATCCCCGCCGGGATCCGCTGCAGCGTGAACTTCCAGCCCTGAGGGGCCGCTGCGCCGCCCCCCGCGGGGGCGGCCTCCCTCCCGTACAATAGCGTCATGATCAGCGCACCAGACACCACCCACGACCACGCCCCCGCCGCCCTCAACCTCGTCGACTGCGGCGTGATCGTGCTCGACGCCGAATACCGCATCGTCTTGTGGAACCGCTGGATGGTGGGCCGCTCGGGCCGCGCCGCGGCGCGGGTGCGCGGGCACTCGCTGTTCGCGGTCTTCCCCGAGCTGGGCGGTTCGCGCGTGGAGGCGGCGGTGCTGGGTGCGCTCGGCGACAGCGCGGGTGCAGCGCGGACGGTATCGCAAGCGCAGGAGCGCACGCCGTTCCCGCTGCGCGCCGCCGGCAGCTTCGACGGCGAGCGCATCGACCAGGCCATCGTCGTCACGCCTTTCAGGGAAGGCAAGGCGGTCTTCTGCATGATCGAGATCCGCGACGTGTCCGGCATCGTCGACCGCGAGCGCCACCTGCTGGAGCACGCGGAAGCGCTGCGCGCGCGCAGCTATGTCGACGGCCTCACCAGCATCCACAACCGGCGCTATTTCGACCTCTCGCTGGAACGCGAGCTGCGCCGGGCGCAGCGCAACGGCGGCGACCTGGCCCTGCTGCTGATGGACATCGATTCCTTCAAGGCCTATAACGACCACTTCGGTCACCAGCAGGGCGACGCCTGCCTGATCACGGTGGCCCAGGCGCTGGCCGCGATGATGAAACGCCCGGCCGACGTGGCGGCACGCTACGGCGGCGAGGAATTCGCGGCGATCCTGCCCGACACCTCGGCGGCGCAGGCCCTGTGCCATGCGAATGCGATCCGCGCCCATGTGGCGGCGCTGGCGCTGCCCCATGCGCCGGCCGCCACCCGGCCGCACGTCACCCTCAGCATCGGCGTGGCGACTTACGAGGCGGGCCGCCTGCTCGATGCCCCATCCCTGATCGAAGCGGCCGACCGCGCGCTGTACGCGGCCAAGCGCGCCGGGCGCGACCGGGTGATGCTGGAATCCGACATCCAGGAGACCTTGCAGGCATGAGCGAGATCTACCACCCCCATCCCGACGAACACGGCCGCAAACTGCGCCTGCTCGCCCCCTCGCAGGAATGCGACCTGGCGCGCCTGACAGATGCGCAGGCCTGCGTCACCTTCATTCCGGGCAGCGCCTGCGGCGACATGTTGAATGGGGTCGTGCTGGCGCAAGCGGCCGAATCGGAGATCGAACACGCGATGTGGCGTGCCGATGCCGAGCCGATCGAGGAGCCGCCTTTTGTCCTCCCGGCCGGCAAGCAGGCCGCGGCCGGCGCCGTGGTGGTGGAACCGGACGGGCGGCTCTGGCTGGTGGCGCCCTCGAACGCTTTCGGCGGCTACACGGCGACCTTCCCGAAAGGAAGGGCGATGGGCGCCTCGCTGCGCGCAACCGCGATCAGGGAAACCTGGGAAGAATCGGGGCTGAGCATCGTCCTGACGGGCTGGCTGGGCGACTTCAGCCGCACCCAGACCCATACCCGCTTTTATCTGGCGCGCCGGGTCGGCGGCCATCCGGCCGGCATGGGATGGGAATCCCAGGCCGTGCACCTGGCGACGCCGGCGCAGGCGCGCCAGCTGCTCAATCGCAGCACGGACCACGCCGTGCTGGACGCCTTTCTATCGCGCGGCTAGCGGAGCCAGCCGCGCGCTGGTTCCTGCTTACGGCACGTACTTCCACGCACCCTTCTCGATCTTGACCATCACCTGCGAGCGCTGATCCAGGCCCTGGTGGTTGGTCGGGCTCATGTTGAAGATGCCGTGCGAGGCCGGCACGTTCTTCAGGCCTTCGAGCGAATCGCGCAGGGCGGCGCGGAATTCCTTGGTGCCCGGTTTGGCCTTCGGCACCGCGGTCTTCGCCGCCTCCGCCAGCAGCAGCGAGGCGTCCCAGGCGTGGCCGCCGAAGGTCGAGACACTGTCCTTGCCGTGCGCCGCCGTGTACTTGGTCACATAGGTCAGGGCGGTTTTCTTGATCGGATTGGACTCGGGAAGCTGGTTCGCGACCAGCATCGGGCCGACCGGCACAAAGGTGCCTTCGCAATCGGCGCCGCAGACGCGCAGGAAGTCGCTGTTGGCCACGCCGTGGGTCTGGTAGATCTTGCCTTTGTAGCCGCGCTCGCGCAGGGCTTTCTGTGGCAGAGCGGCCGGAGTGCCGGAGCCGGCGATCAGGATCGCGTCCGGATTGGCCGCCATCAGCTTCAGGATTTGGCCGGTGACCGAGGTGTCGGTGCGGGCATAGCGCTCGTTCGCCACCAGCTTGATCTTGCGCGCCGGCGCGTATTTCGCGGCCTCGCCATACCAGCCTTCGCCGTAGGCGTCGGCGAAGCCGATGAAGCCCATGGTCTTCACGCCGGCGTTCGACATGTGCTGGGTGATGGCGGCCGCCATCTGGCCGTCGTGCTGGGTGGTCTTGAAGACCCAGCGCCGCTTGGCGTCCATCGGTTCGACGATGCGCGCGGCGCCGGCGATGGTGATCATCGGCGTCTCGGTTTCGGCCGCCACTTCCAGCATGGCCAGCGAGGTCGGCGTGACCGAGGAGCCGATCAGGAGGTCGACCTTGTCTTCGGAAACCAGCTTGCGCGCGTTCTTGACGGCCTGGGTCGCGTCCGAGGCGTCGTCGAGCACGATGTACTGCACTTTCTGTCCCGCGATCTCGTTCGGCAGCAGCGCGAAGGTGTTCTTCTCCGGGATGCCGAGCGATGCGGCCGGGCCCGTGGTCGAAATCGAGACCCCGACCTTGATCTGCGCGTGCGCGCCGCCGGCGGCGAAGGCGGCCCCCAATGCGGCGACGACGAGGACACGCTTGCGGGCGCTGTTGTGGACGGTACTGAGGCGGGAAATGCGGGTCATGCCTGTCTCCTGTTGTATTCAAAAAGTGACCGCGGCGGGGCGGCCCTGGGCACTAGTATAGGCTGACACGAAGGAAAAAATGTCAGTTCCCTAACTGTTTTCGCATATCATTTAACCATGGCGGATGGAAAACAGGCTGCCGCCATGGCGCATTTCGATGCGGTCGAACGAAAGCGTGCTTACAACGACAACCGAAAAGGAGGGCCACGCGGGCAGGGCCGGTGGCGAACGCGATGAGGAGACGCATCGCGCCGCGCGACGCATCGGCATGCTCCAGGCAGCGGTATGGATTTAACGATTTTCGCCATCCTGACCCAGGACGGCATCGCCAGCGGCGCGGTGTACGTGCTGCTGGCACTGGCGCTGGTGCTGGTGTTCTCGATCACCCGGGTGATCTTCATTCCCCTCGGCGAGTTCCTCGCCTTCGGCGCGCTGACGATGGCGGCGCTCCAGGCGGGCAAGTCCCCGCATAGCGCGGCGCTGCTGCTGATTCTCGGCGCGGCCGCCTTCCTGCAGGAGCTGTTCGCCACCCTGCGCACGCCGGCGGGGCAGGTGAACCGCGTACGCGCGGTCGGCATGGCCCTCACCAAATTCATGATCTTCCCGGCCGCGGTGTATCTCGTGGCCCGTAGCGCCGAAGGCGCAAGCTGGCCGATGCTGGCGCAACTGGCCCTGACTTTCGCCATCGTCGCGCCGATGGGCCCGATCATCTACCGCCTGGCCTTCCAGCCGCTGGCCGAGAGCCCGGTGCTGGTGCTGCTGATCGTCTCGGTGGCGGTACACCTGGTGCTGCTCGGGATCGGCCTGGTGCTGTTCGGCGCCGAAGGTTCGCGCACGGCGCCGTTCTCGGATGCCGTGTTCAACGTCGGCACCCTGAGCATTTCCGGCCAGAGCATCGTCGTGATCGCGACCGCGCTGCTCCTGATCGGCGCGCTCTACCTGTATTTCGACCGTACCTTGTCGGGCAAGGCGCTGCGCGCCACGGCGGTGAACCGGCGCGGCGCGCGCCTGGTCGGCATCGGCACCACGCAGGCGGGACGCCTGGCCTTCCTGCTCGCGTCGAGCATCGGCACCCTGTGCGGCGTGCTGATCGCGCCGCTCACCACCATCTATTACGACAGCGGCTTCCTGATGGGCCTGAAGGGTTTCGTGGGCGCCATCATCGGCGGCCTGGCCAGCTATCCGCTGGCCGCGGCCGGCGCGCTGCTGGTCGGCCTGCTGGAGGCCTATTCGTCGTTCTATGCCAGCGCCCTGAAGGAGGTCATCGTCTTTACCCTGATTATTCCGGTGCTCCTGTGGCGCTCCATCGTCCACCCGCAAGTCGAGGAGGGCGACGAATGAAGCACCCGATCTTCAGCCATCCGCTTTCCGCGCTGGCGATTGCCGTCGCCATCTTCGGCCTGCTGCCGCTGCCGGCCTATTGGGTCACGCTGGCCAACTACATCGGCCTGTATGCGATCGTCGCACTGGGCCTGGTGCTGCTGACCGGCGTCGGCGGCCTGACCTCCTTCGGCCAGGCCGCCTTCGTCGGCCTCGGCGCCTACGCCACCGCTTACCTGTCGACCGCGCACGGCATCTCGCCCTGGATCGGCCTGGCCGCCGGCCTGCTGGTGACCGCGGCCTCGGCCCTGTTCATCGGCGCCATCATGCTGCGCCTGTCCGGCCACTACCTGCCGCTGGGGACGATCGCCTGGGGCCTGTCGCTGTACTACCTGTTCGGGAACCTGGAGTTCCTCGGCAAATACGACGGCATCGCCGGCATCCCTCCGCTGACCCTGTTCGGGCTGAACCTGGGGGCCGGTTCGAGCATGTTCTTCCTGATCTGGGTGATCCTGATTGCCGCCATCGCGCTGCTGCGCAACCTGCTCAATTCGCGCTCGGGCCGGGCGATCCGGGCCCTGAAGGGCGGCGGCCTGATGGCCGAGGCGATGGGCGTGAATACGGCGGCGATGAAGATCCGCATCTTCGTGATCGCGGCCCTGCTGGCCTGCGTCTCGGGCTGGCTGTACGCACACCTGCAGCGCGCCGTGAATCCGTCGCCCTTCGGCCTGAACGCGGGCATCGAATACCTGTTCATGGCGGTGATCGGCGGGGCCGGCTACCTGTGGGGCGCGATCCTCGGGGCGGCCGTGCTGACCATCCTGAAAGACCAGCTGCAAAGCTACCTGCCGGGCCTGCTGGGCTCGACCGGCAACTTCGAGATCATCGTCTTCGGCATCCTGATGGTGATCCTGCTGCAGCATGCCCGCAACGGCATCTGGCCCTTCATCGCGCGCTGGCTGCCGCAGCGTCCGGCGGCGGTGGCGCCGGACGCCGCACCCGAACTGCCGCATCGCGCGCGTCCGCCTCTCGGCCAGCCGCTGCTCGTGATCGACAAGGCGAGGAAGCAGTTCGGCGGCCTGGTGGCCGTCAACGACATGGTCTTTACGGTGAACAGCGGCGAGATCGTCGGCCTGATCGGCCCCAACGGCGCCGGCAAATCCACCATGTTCAACCTGGTGACGGGCGTACTGCCGGTAACCAGCGGCGAGATCCGCTTCGCCACGAACGAGGGCCTGCGCCGCATCGATTCGCTGCCTTCGCGCGAGATCGTCAAGCTCGGCATCGGCCGCACCTTCCAGCACGTGCACCTGCTGCCGGAGATGACGGTGCTCGAGAACGTGGCGATCGGCGCCCACCTGCGCGCCGGGCGCGGCGTGATCGCCAGCAGTCTTTCGCTCGACCGCGCCGAGGAGGCGGCGCTGCTGCTGGAGGCGCGGCGCCAGCTGGAACGCGTGGGCCTGGGCGGCATGCTCTACGAGCAGGCCGGCAATTTGGCCCTGGGCCAGCAGCGCATCCTGGAGATCGCACGCGCCCTGTGCGCCGATCCGGCCCTGCTGCTGCTGGACGAACCGGCGGCCGGCTTGCGCTACAAGGAAAAGGAAGCGCTCGCCACGCTGCTGAACAAACTGAAGGGCGAGGGCATGAGCATCTTGCTGGTGGAGCACGACATGGACTTCGTCATGAACCTGACCGATCGCCTGATCGTCATGGAATTCGGCACCAAGATCGCCGAGGGCAATCCGGCCCAGGTGCAGCAGGATCCTGCCGTGCTGGAAGCCTATCTGGGAGGGATCGACTGATGGCCATGCCGATTTTGGAAATCAAGGATCTGCACGTCGCCTACGGCAAGGTCGAGGCCCTGCACGGCTTGAACCTGCGCGTGGGGGCCGGGCAGATCGTCACCGTCATCGGCCCGAATGGCGCCGGCAAGTCGACCATGCTGAACGCGATCGCGGGCGCGCAGGCGGCCAGCGCCTCTGCGCGCGGATCGGTGCTGCTCGACGGCGTCGACGTGCGCAGCTATCCGGTCGAGGAGCGCGTGGCCCAGGGCATGAGCCTGGTGCCCGAGAGCCGCGACCTGTTCACCACCATGAGCGTCGAGGACAACCTGCTGCTGGGCAGCTACACGCGCTACAAGCGGCGCGAAAAGGATTACGCGGCGGGACTGGAGACCGTGTACGAGCTGTTCCCGCGCCTGCGCGAGCGCCGCACGCAGGCGGCCGGCACCATGTCCGGCGGCGAGCGCCAGATGGTGGCCCTGGGGCGCGCCTTGATGGCCAAACCGCGCCTGCTGATGCTGGACGAACCGAGCCTGGGCCTGGCGCCGCTGATCGTCAAGGAGATCTTCCGCGTCATCGTGCGCCTGAAGGAGACCGGCGTCGGCATCCTGCTGGTCGAGCAGAACGCGCGCGCCGCGCTGCAGGCGGCCGACTACGGCTATGTGCTGGAGACCGGCGACGTGGTGATGGAAGGGCCGGCGGCGAAGCTGGCGAACGACCCGAAGGTGATCGACACCTACCTGGGCCTGAACAAGAAATCGGCGTGAGGAAGGGCATGAACGGGATCACCTGCATCGGCGTCGTCGGCACCGGCGTCATCGGCGCCAGCTGGGCGGCCTGTTTTCTCGCGCGCGGCTTCGACGTCTCGGCGACCGACCCGATGCCGGGTGCGGAAGACACGCTGCGCGCGGCGGTACGTGCGCATTGGCCGATTCTCGCGCAGATGGGGCTGGCGGAGGGGGCGTCGCCGGAGCGTCTACGGTTTTCGGCCGACCTGAAGGAAGCCTTGACCGGCGTGCACTTCGTGCAGGAGAGCGGGCCCGAACGCGAAGACCTGAAGCTGGCGCTGTTTCGCGAGATGGACGCGCTGCTGCCGCCCTCGGTCATCCTGGCCTCGAGTTCGTCGGGCCTCCTGATGAGCCGTGTGCAGGAAGCCTGCGCGCATCCCGAACGCGTCGTGCTCGGCCATCCCTTCAATCCCCCGCACATGATCCCGCTGGTCGAAGTGATCGGCGGCGCGCTCACCTCGGTCGAAACCGTCGAACGTACGCTCGCCTTTTATGCGGCGATCGGCAAGCGTCCGATCCACGTGCGCAAGGAAGTGCCGGGCCATATCGCCAACCGCCTGCAGGCGGCGCTGTGGCGCGAAGCGTTCCACCTGGTGCAGGAGGGCGTGGCGACGGTGGCCGATGTGGACACCGCCATCGCCTGCGGGCCGGGGCTGCGCTGGGCGCTGATGGGGCCTTTCCTGAATCTGCACCTGTCGGGTGGGGAAGGCGGCATCCGGCACATGCTCGATCACCTCGGTGGGCCGATCGAAAGCTGGTGGGCGGATCTCGGGACGCCGGCGATCACCGAGGCGCTCAAGGCGCAGCTGGCGGAGGGTGTCGCGGCGGCGCTGGCCGGGCGCGATGGTTCGCAGCTGGCGCCGGCGCGGGATGCCTTGCTGGCGGGGTTGATCGAGGCGAAGGCGGGGACGGACAAGCTGCCGTGAAGGATGTGCAGGCGTTTCGGATTCGATTCGACGTCGCGGGCATTTTAACGTTGCGCACGCGTGGGCACCCTGTGCCCACGCGGTGATACGTGTCAGCTGCAAACCGCGCCGCCGATCTCGCCCGCGCCGTCCCTAATGCGCCACCAGCACCGGCAAGTCGCTGCGCTCCAGCAGCACCCGTGTCACCCCGCCCAGCACAAGTTCCCGATAACGGCTGTGCCCGAACGCCCCGCTGACCACCAGCCCGGCATCGTAGGCACGCGCCATCGCAAGCAGGGCTTCCCCGATGGGCGCCGAACTCTTCTCCAGGACGACGTCGACACGCACGCCATGGCGCGCCAAATATAGCGCCATGTCCGCGCCGGGTTCGTCGCCGTGCAGGCCGCGGTGCAGCCCGGTTTCGCGGTCGGCATTCACCAGCGCCAGGCGCACGCTGCTGGCACGTACCAGCAGCGGCAGCGCGGCGGCAATCGCCCTGGTCGCCTGCAGGCTGCCGTCCCAGCCGACCAGAATCTCCTCGTGCAGCGGACGGCCTTCGTAGGCCGCCGGCACGGCCAGCACCGGCCGCGCGCCATGCAGGGCGACGTACTGCGGCAGGCCGCGCGCCCCGCTGTGCACAAGCCCGCGTGCACCCGTGTCCTGGCTGGTGACGACCAGATCGGCATAGCGCGACTGCAGCAGCAGCGCGTGGCGGTGCTCGTCCTCGGTCAGGCGTTCCTCGAACGATTCCACGCCGAGCTGGCGCGCCCGCTCGCCGAAGTGGCGCAGGCCGGCGCGCGTGCTGGCGCAGAGTTCGTTGAATTCGTCGATCGGCGCCACCGCCATCGAGCCCGTCAGCAGGGCATACGAGGGCCAGGACAGGCCGGTGGCGGCGCTGCCTACCAGATGGGCTTCGAACAGGTTGGCGAGCTGGGCGGCCGCCCGCAGCCGGGCTTCCATGGCATTGCTGTCGTCGACGTGAACCACGATGGTCTTGTACATGCTGCCTCCTGGGAGAAGGGAAGACACGGTGGAAACGATGCGGCCGGGGCGCGGCCGTCAGCATGAGTTTACGCCGGGCGGCGGGCGCTGTCACGCATGCGCAAGCGCTGCCGGGCCGAAGCGCTGCCCGCTGCCGCCCACCACCCCGGCGATCGGCGCGCCGATGCGCCCGAAGCAGCCGCATGACACATAGCGCTGGCGGCGCCGGCGCGAGCGATCCGTCCTATACTCTCCGGATCTCATCACGAATGGAGGCGCCCGTGCGGCCGAATATCTTACTCCTGGGCTCGGGCTGGGTGCCCGAAGTCGACGCGCTGCTCGACGCGCAATTCGAATGCCACCGCCTGGCGCAGGTACCACCCGCCGAACGCGCCGCCTTCCTCGCCCGCGTCGGCGCCGACATCCGTGGCGTCTTCACGACCGGCACCGCCGGCATCGACGCGGCCATGGCGGCGCGTCTGCCGAAGCTGGAAATCGTGGCCGTGCACGGCGTCGGCGTCGATGCAGTGGATTTCACGGCGCTGGCGCCGCGCGGCATCGCGGTCACCAACACGCCCGACGTGCTGACCGAAGACGTGGCGGATCTGGCGGTCGCCTTGCTGCTGGCCGCCAGCCGGCGCCTGCCCCAGCTCGACCGCTATGTGCGCGCCGGCGGCTGGGAAGCGAAGACGCCGCTGGCGCCTGGCCGCAGCCTGCGCGGCAAGGTGGCCGGCATCGTCGGCCTGGGACGCATCGGGCGCGCGGTGGCTACGCGCCTGGAAGCGTTCAGCATGCGCATCGCCTACTACCAGCGCAGCACGGCGGAAGTCAGCTATCCGCGCAGCCAATCGCTGCTCGAACTGGCCGCAGCCAGCGATTTCCTGGTGGTGTGCGCGCCGGGCGGTGCGGCCACGCGCGCGATGATCGACGGCGCCGTGCTCGCTGCGCTCGGGCCCGAGGGCACCCTGGTCAACATCGCGCGCGGCTCGCTGGTGGATGAAGCAGCGCTGGTCGCGGCGCTGCAGGCCGGGCGCCTGGGCGCGGCGGCGCTCGACGTCTTCGCCGACGAACCGCGCGTGCCCGCCGCGCTGCGCGAATCCGGGCGCGTCGTGCTGACCCCGCACGTGGGCAGCTTCACGATCGAGACGCGCACGGCGATGGGACGGCTGGCCGTGGACAATCTGGTGGCCCACTTTGCCGGCCGGCCGCTGCCGACGCCGGTGGTGCTTTAGATCCGCGCGCCTTCCTGCGGGTTCGCCGGCAGGAACCAGTTCATCAGCACCGCGCAGATGCCGCCCGTCGCCACGCCCGATTCGAACACGTTGCGCAGGGCGGATGGCATGTGGGCCAGGAACTCCGGCACCTGCGAGATGCCCAGGCCCAGCGCCAGCGAGACGGCGATGATCAGCAGGGCGCGGCGATCGAGCGTGACGCTGGCCAGGATGTTGATGCCGGCCGCGGCCACGGCGCCGAACATCACCATCGCCGCGCCGCCCAGCACCGGCTCCGGTACGGCCTGGATCACGCCGGCCACCGCCGGGAACAGGCCCAGCACGACCAGGAACAGGGCGATGTAGACGCCGATATGGCGGCTGGCGATGCCGGTCAGCTGGATCACGCCATTGTTCTGGGCGAAGATCGAACTCGGGAAGGTATTGAAGACGCCGGCCAGCAGCGAGTTCGCGCCATTGAGCAGCACGCCGCCCTTGATGCGGCGCATCCACAGCGGCCCCTCGACCGGCTCGCGCGAGATCTTGCTGGTGGCCGTGACGTCGCCGATCGCTTCCAGCGAAGTCACCAGATAAATGACGATCATCGGGATGAACAGCGACCAGGAAAAGTCGAGCCCGAAGTGCAGCGGGCGCGGCACCTGGAACAGCGGCGCCTCGTGCATGCCGCTGAAATCGAGCCGTCCCATCGAAGCGGCCAGCAGGTAGCCCACAGCGAGGGCGATCACGATGGCGCAGCTGCGGATCCAGACCACGGGAACCCGGTTCAGGCCGACGATCAAAGCCAGCACCACGCCCGAGAGCAGCAGATTCTCGCCGTTGGCGAAGCTGCCGTTCTGCATGGCCTGGAAGCCGCCGCCCATGCTTACCAGGCCGACCTTGATCAGGGTGAGGCCGATCATCAGCACCACGATGCCCGTCACCAGCGGCGTGATCATGCGCTTGACGTAAGGGAGGATGCGCGACACGCCCATCTCGACGAACGATCCTGCGACGACGACGCCGAAGATGGCGGCCATCACGGCTTCCACCGGGGTGCCGTTCTTGACCATCAAGCTGCCGCCGGCGATCAGCGGGCCGACGAAATTGAAGCTCGTGCCCTGCACGATCAGGAGGCCCGCGCCGAGCGGCCCGAAGCGGCGGCATTGCACGAAGGTGGCGATGCCCGAGATGACCAGCGACATCGAGACGATCAGGTTGGTGTCGCGCGCCGACACGCCCAGGGCCTGGCAGATCAGCAAGCCCGGCGTAACGATCGGCACGATGATGGCGAGCAGGTGCTGCAGGGCTGCAAGCAGGCCGATCAGGGGACGGGGACGGTCTTCCAGGCCGAGGATCAGTTCCGAGGCGGGCGGGGGCGTGACGGACGGCGGGGCTTGTGTAGTCATGGGGGAGGGCCGGGCAAAAAGCGGATTCTACAGGCTGGATGTGAAGGATGTGCTCCCGACGCGCCCGTGCTGGGTCCGGTGCTGGGCCTGCCGGCCATCGTCACCGTCGGCCAGGAAGTGACGGCCAGGCTCGGCTTCGTCGACAATTCCGCGCGCCAGACCCACACTGCGGTCGCCGACTGGGGCGACAGCTGCCCCACGCCGCATCCGCTGGTCACCGAGGCGAATGGCCGCGGCCAGGTGAGCCTGCGCCATACCTTCTGCGCGCCGGGCTTCCAGACCCTGGTGCTGCGGGTGACCGATTCGGGCGGCCGCACGACCGAGACGCGCCGCCAGGTACTGATCAACGCGCCGGGCGTCGCCGCCTTGAGCGGACGCGGCACCCTGGCGGCCACGCAGGCGGACGCCAAAGCGGGCAGGGCCCTGCAATTTGCGCTGTGGGCGCCGCTCGGCACGCAGGGCGGCTTGGGTTCGGCCAGGGCGGTCGTGGCGCTGAACCGGCCGTTCGCGTTCAAGAGCGAGCAGGTCGGTACTGTCTCGCGCAGCGGCGGCCAGGTGCGGCTGGACGGGACGGGGCGCTACAACGGCCGCCCCGGCTACCGGTTCGTGGTCGACGCCGTCGACGGCGGCGCGGCGCCGCACGCCCACCGCATGCGCGTGCGCATCAGCCACCAGGACGGCGCGGGGGAGGAGGTGGTCGACTACGACAGCGGCGCGCCTTTGACCGCGAAAATGGTCGCCGCCGCCGCCGCGGCCGACGGCCTGGCTGCGGTCGACGGCGAGCTCGCCATGAGCAATTAGGCGCCTGGAGCGGGTTCCTGTGCCGGCGCCGATGCCGGTGCAGGCACCGCGGCCAGGATGCGGTCGAGCTGCTCGAGGTCGGCCGGTTTCACCAGGTGGTGGTCGAAGCCGGCCGCTTTCGACAGCGTGAAGTCATGCGCCTGGCCGTAGCCGGTGAGGGCGACCAGCAGGGCTTGCGCGCCGCCGGCGTTCTGGCGCAGGCGGCGCGCCAGCTGGTAGCCGTCAATGCCGGGCAGGCCGATGTCGAGAATATAGGCGTCGACGGGGCCCAGCTCGGCCGCGTCCAGCAGCGACTGGGCGTCGTCGAAGAGGGCGATGCCGTGGCCGCGCGCTTCGAGCGCACTGGCGAGCGACGCGCCGGCGTCGCGGTTGTCATCGACGATGACGATGCGGCGCGGGGCCACCGGCTGCGGCTGGGCGCCGGCGCCAGCGCCTGCGGCGGCCTCGAGTGCCGGCGGCGCAATCAGGGGCAGCGCGATCGTGAAGCTGCTGCCTTGTCCCGCGCCGCCGCTGTCGGCGCGCACGCTGCCGCCGTGGTGGGCGGCAATGCTTTTCACCAGGGCCAGGCCGAGTCCGAGGCCGCCCTGGGCGCGGTCGGGCGTGCGTTCGCCCTGGGTGAACAGGTCGAACACGTGCGGCAGCAGGCTTGGGGCGATGCCGCTGCCGTTGTCGCGCACGGCGAGGCTGGCCTGGCCGTCGGCGAGCTGCAGCGTGACCTCGATGCGGCCGTGCTGCTGGGTGTACTTGGCGGCGTTGTTGAGCAGGTTCGACACCGCCTGGGTCAGGCGCGTGCGGTCGCCGCTGACCCAGGCGGGCTCGCCGTCCACGTGCACGTCGAGCGCATGGTGGCGCGCCTCGATGAGGGGCCGCGCCTGCTCCAGCGCGCTGTTAACGACCAGCTTCAGGTCGACCGGTTCGCGCGCCATCTGCACCAGGCCGCGGGTGACGCGCGAGACGTCGAGCAGGTCGTCGACCAGGTCGGTCATGTGGCGCACCTGGCGGCCGATGATGTCGCTGGCGCGCTTGACGTAGTCGGCGTCGTGGTGGCGCAGGCGCATCACTTGCGCCGCTGTGCTGATCGGCGCCAGCGGGTTGCGCAGCTCGTGGGCCAGCATGGCGAGGAATTCGTCCTTGCGCTGGTTGGCCTGGCGCAGCTCGTTCTCGGCCAGCTTCTGATCGTGAATGTCGGTGCAGGTGCCCATCCAGCGGATGATGCGGCCGGCGTCGTCGCGCACCGCCAGCGCGCGGCCCAGCACCCAGCGGTAGACCCCGGAACGGTGGCGCAGGCGGTACTGCACCTCGTAGGTGTCGCCCGTGGCCAGGCTGTGCGACCAGCGCGCCCAGGCTTCCTCGCGGTCGTCGGCGTGGAACATGTCGGCCCAGCGCTCGCCGTCGGTCTCGCCCGGCACCACGCCGGTGAAGTCGTACCAGCGCGCGTTGTAGTAGTCGTGGAAGCCGTCGGGCAGGGTCGACCAGACCATCTGCGGCATGGCGTTGGCAATGGTGCGGAACTTTGCCTCGCTGGCCGCCAGCGCGTCGGCATTGCGCAGGCGCTCGCTCGCGGTGCGCGTGCGTTCGGCCACCTCGCGCACCAGGGCGACGTCGTCCGGGCTCCATGTGCGCGCCTCCGCGCTGTTGACGTAGACCAGCGCCACCAGCCGGCCGTCCTCGATGACCGGGAGGTCGATGAAGGCGACCGAATCGAGTTCGGCCAGGGCCTGCGCGGCATGGGCCGTACGCGGATCGAGCGCCACGTCGTCGATCGCGACCGCCGCGCCGGCCCGGAGGTCGTCGATGAAATCGCCGAAGGCGCGCAGGTTGATCGTCTCGGGAAGGCTCGCCGCGCCCGGCAGCTGCCAGTTGCCGTCGAGGCGCACGGTCTCGTCCGCCGCGTTGGCCACCGCAAAGCCGACCCGGCTCGCTCCCAGCGTCTCGCCGAGGATGCGGCAGGCGCCGTTGACGATGTCCTGGGCGGCGGTCGCGTCGCGCACCATGTCGGTCAGCCGAACCAGCGCATCGCGCCGGGCTTCGATCAGCACCCGATCCGTGACGTCGGTGCCCAGGATGAAGATGCCATCGATGTCGCCGGCCGAGTTGCGCACCGGCTGCAGCACGAAATCGATGTAGCGCACGAGGACGGGGCCGCCGGGCTCCACCTGCATCCCGTATTTCGCACCGGAGGCGGTGATCGGAACCCCGGTTCGGTAGACCGCGTCGACCATGGCGACATAGCCTTGGGCGGCGACGTCATGCAGCACATCGGCCATGTTGCGGCCGATGACGTCGCGTCCCCCGATCAGGCGCTGGTAGCCCGGGTTGATGAACTCGAACTCGAGCTGCGGACCGTGCAGCAGCGCCATGAAGGTCGGCGCTTCCTCGAACAGCCCGGCAAATTCGCGCCGGCGCTCATAGTCGTGTCGGGTTCTTCGTTGGTGATCGGGATCCAGGGGAATCGATGCGTTCATCGTGGTGGCGCACTGCGCGGCAGGTGGAAAGAGGACATTCCGCCACGAAAACGGGCAGAGCGGGATCGGCGGAACCGGGATCATACCCTGCCTTGCGCCCGGCTGCCCACTTGCAGCTCTGCAGTATCCGCGGCCGCCAGGAATGCCCCCGATTGGTGCGCCGGACGCCTTTCGTGCCCCGTCGTGGCGCACCGGCACAGGGCGGGTCAACCGTGCCGCCCGCCCTCGAGAATATCTTTATCATAAGGCGACTTCCCGGACGGCCGCCGCGGCGCCCTTCTGGAAACCGAACCAACCCGGCCGCAGGACGCGGCCACAGACCAGAAGGCTTCGAAGAATATGGATGACCTGAGCGACCTGAAGCTCTCGCGGCGCGACCTGCTGTTGTCGAGCGCCGCCGCCGCGACCGCCGCCGCAATACCGACCGTGGCCGCGGCCCAGGCCAACGCGCCGCAAGCGGCGCAAACGCCGCCGAACCCGCCGCCGACGAGCGCCAGGACGACGCTGCGCGTGAACGGCCAGCGCCGCGAACTCACCGTCGACACCCGCACCACGCTGCTTGACGCCCTGCGCGAAAACCTGAAACTCACGGGCACCAAGAAAGGCTGCGACCAGGGCCAGTGCGGCGCCTGCACCGTGCTCGTCAACGGCCGCCGCATCAATTCCTGCCTGTCGCTGGCCATCATGCACGACGGCGACGAGGTCACCACCATCGAGGGCCTGGGCGCGCCGGGCAAGCTGCACCCGATGCAGGCGGCTTTCGTGAAGCACGACGGGTACCAGTGCGGCTACTGCACGCCCGGCCAGATCTGTTCGGCGGTATCCGTGCTCGACGAGATCCGCCAGGGCATCCCGAGCCATGTCAGCGCCGACCTGAACGCCAAGCCGCTGCTGAGCGTGGACGAGATCCGCGAGCGCATGAGCGGCAACCTGTGCCGCTGCGGCGCCTACTCGAACATCCTCGATGCGATCACCGAGGTGGCCGGCATGCCGGGATCGGGCAAAGTAGCGAGCACATCCGGCAAGGAGGGCAAGGCATGAAGGCATTTACCTACGAACGGGCGCGCACGCCCGCAGAGGCGGCTGCGGCCGCCGAGCGCCATCCGGGCTCGCGCTTCATCGCCGGTGGCACCAACCTGCTCGACTTGATGAAGCTCGAGATCGAGGCGCCGCCGCACCTGATCGACGTCAACGGCCTGAAACTTGACCGGATCGAGCCGGTCGAAGGCGGCGGCCTGCGCATCGGCGCCCTCGTGCGCAACACCGACCTGGCCGCCGACCCGCGCGTGCGGCGCGACTACGCCGTGCTGGCGCGAGCCCTGCTGGCCGGGGCCTCGGCCCAGCTGCGCAACAAGGCGACCACGGCCGGCAACCTGCTGCAGCGTACCCGCTGCCCGTATTTCTACGACACGAATCTGCCTTGCAACAAGCGCGTGCCGGGCAGCGGCTGTTCGGCGATCGGCGGCTATACGCGCAACCACGCGATCGTCGGCCAGAGCGCGGCCTGCATCGCCACCCACCCGAGCGACATGGCGGTGGCCATGCAGCTGCTCGATGCCGGCGTGGAAACGGTGCGCGCCAACGGCAGCACGCGGGTGATCCCGATCGCCGATTTCTATCGCTTGCCGGGCAACACCCCGCACATCGAAAACACCCTTCAATCGGGCGAACTCATCACGAGCGTGGTGCTGCCGCGTCCGCTCGGGGGCTACCACACCTACCGCAAGGTGCGCGACCGCGCTTCCTATGCTTTTGCCCTGGTTTCGGTGGCGGCGGTCGTCCAGAAGGACGGCAGCGGCCGCGTCGCCCTGGGCGGCGTGGCCCATCGACCCTGGCGCGTGCCGGCGGCCGACGCCGTCCTGGCGCGCGGCGCCGGGGCCACGACCGACACTCTGCTGGCCGGCGCCAAAACGACGGCTGAAAACGCCTACAAGGTTCCGCTGATCCGGCGCACGCTCGACAGCGTGCTGGTCGACGCAAAGAAAGGCTGACGGCATGAAATTCACCACTCCCGCCACCACCAACCCGATCGACCAGCTGAAGGTCGTCGGCAAGCCCACCGATCGCATCGATGGCCCCTATAAAACCAGCGGCACCGCGCCGTAT
The DNA here is from genome assembly GCF_001424165.1 of Massilia sp. Leaf139. GTDB lineage: Bacteria > Pseudomonadota > Gammaproteobacteria > Burkholderiales > Burkholderiaceae_D > Telluria. The sequence goes on along the minus strand of NZ_LMOJ01000001.1, from coordinate 1,388,285 downwards.
GCCTACGAACAGCACGCGGCCGCCCCGAACGCCGCCTACGGCCACGTGATCGGATCGGCCGTGGCCAAGGGCCGGATCGCCTCGATCGACACCGCCGCCGCCAGGCGCGCGCCCGGCGTGCTCGCGGTCGTCACCTATGAGAACGCCGGCAAGCTCGACAAGGGAAAATACAACACGGCCCGGCTGCTGGCAGGCCCCGAGGTGCAGCACTACCACCAGGCCGTGGCCGTGGTGGTGGCCGAGACCTTCGAACAGGCGCGCGCCGCGGCCGGCCTGGTAAAGGTCGAGTACGTGAAGACCCAGGGCGAATACGACCTCAAGCGCGCGAAGAACAACGCCCGCCTGCCGAAGAAGGAGGAAAAGCCGGAAACGAAAACCGGCGATTTCGCCGCCGGCTTCGCCAACGCGCCGGTCAAGCTCGACGCCACCTACACCACGCCCGACCAGTCGCACGCGATGATGGAGCCGCATGCCTCGCTCGCCGTCTGGGAGGGGGACAAGCTGACCCTGTGGACGTCGAACCAGATGATCAACTGGGGCCGCCAGGACATGGCCAAGACGCTCGGCATACCCAAGGAAAACGTGCGCCTGATCTCGCCCTACATCGGCGGCGGCTTCGGCGGCAAGCTGTTCCTGCGCGCGGAAGCCCTGATGGCCGCGCTCGGCGCGCGCGCCGCCGGCCGTCCGGTGAAAGTCGCGCTGCAGCGGGCGCTGATGATGAACAACACCACGCACCGTCCGGCGACCATCCAGCGTATCCGCATCGGCGCCACGCGCGAGGGCCGGATTACGGCAATTTCGCACGAAAGCGTCTCCGGCGACCTGCCCGACGGCCAGCCGGAAACCGCGGTGCAGCAGACCCGACTGCTGTACGCCGGCGCCAACCGGTTCACCCAGCTGAAGCTGGCCACGCTCGACCTGCCCGAAGCGAACGCGATGCGCGCGCCGGGCGAGGCGCCCGGCATGATGGCGCTCGAAATCGCGATCGACGAGATGGCGGAAAAGCTGAAAATGGATCCGGTGACCTTCCGCATCGTCAACGACACGACCGTCGATCCGGAAGAGCGCTCACGCAAGTTCTCGCAGCGCCGCTTCGTGGAATGCATGCGCCAGGGCGCCGAGCGCTTCGGCTGGAAGAACCGCAATGCCACCCCGGGCAAGGTGCGCGAGGGCCGCTGGCTGATCGGCATGGGCGTGGCCTCGGCTTTCCGCAACAACATGAACATGAAGTCGGCAGCGCGCGCCCGGCTGGAAAAGAACGGCACGGTCACCATCGAGACCGACATGACCGACATCGGCACCGGCAGCTATACCATCATTGCCCAGACCGCGGCCGAGATGATGGGTCTGCCGATCGAGCGCGTCAGCGTGCGCCTGGGCGACTCCAGCTTCCCTGTGTCCTCTGGTTCGGGCGGGCAGTGGGGCGGCAACTCGTCCACGGCCGGCGTGTATGCGGCCTGCATGAAGCTGCGCGAGATGGTGGCCGCCAAGGCCGGCCTCGATCCGGCCACGGCCGAGTTCGCGGACGGCGCCGTGCGTCTCGGCACCCGTTCGATCCCGCTGGCCCAGGTCGCGCGCGACGCCGAGATCAGTGCCGAAGACATCATGGAATACGGCGACCTGGAGAAGAAGACCCAGCAATCGACCTTCGGCGCCCACTTCGTCGAAGTGGCGGTCGACTCCGCTACCGGAGAAATCCGGGTGCGGCGCATGCTCGCCGTGTGCGCGGCCGGGCGCATCCTGAATCCCAAGTCGGCGCGCAGCCAGGTGATCGGCGCGATGACGATGGGCGTCGGCGCGGCGCTGATGGAACACCTGGTAGTCGACAAGCGGATCGGCTTCTTCGTGAACCACGACCTGGCCGGCTACGAGGTGCCCGTGCACGGCGACATCCCGCACCAGGAAGTCGTATTCCTGGACGAGACCGACCCCATGACCTCGCCAATGAAGGCCAAGGGCGTGGGCGAACTCGGCATCTGCGGTGTGGCGGCGGCGGTGGCGAACGCCATCTACAACGCCACCGGCGTGCGCGTGCGCGATTATCCGATCACGCTCGACAAGCTCCTGTCCAAACTGCCGGCCTACGCATAGGCCGTACAAACGCGGGCCGCGCGGCCCGCACCTGAGGAGGCGATGTCGCAATGGAATGGTTATCGGATCCGAACATCTGGATAGGGTTCTCGACCCTGGTCGTCCTCGAGATCGTTCTCGGCATCGATAACCTGATCTTCATTGCGATCCTCGCCGAAAAGCTGCCGCCCGAGCAGCGCGACCGCGCGCGCCTGCTCGGTCTGTCGCTGGCGATGCTGATGCGGGTGGGCCTCCTCACCATGATTTCCTGGATCGTCTCGCTGACCGAACCCCTGTTCTCGGTCGGCGACCTGGCGTTTTCCGGGCGCGACTTGATCCTGCTGATGGGCGGCCTGTTCCTGCTGTTCAAGGCGACCATGGAATTGCACGAGCGGATCGAGGGCAAGACGGCGCACCGGGGCGGCGTGGTCGAATACGCGAGTTTCGGCGTCGTGGTGGCCCAGATCATCGCGCTCGACGCCGTGTTCTCGCTCGATTCGGTGATCACCGCGGTTGGCATGGTCGACGAACTCTGGGTCATGATGGCGGCCGTGGTCGTCTCCATGGGCGTGATGCTGTTCGCCTCCAAGACCCTGACCCAGTTCGTCAACGCCCACCCGACCGTGGTGGTGCTGTGCCTGAGTTTCCTCCTGATGATCGGCCTGTCGCTGGTGGCCGAGGGCTTCGGCTTCCATATTCCGAAGAGCTACCTGTACGCGGCGATCGGCTTCTCGGTGCTGATCGAGGCCTTCAACCAGCTGGCCGGACGCAATGTCGCCAAGGAAGAGGCGCGCCTGCCGCTGCGCGAGCGCACGGCCGACGCCATTCTGCGCATGTTGGGCGGCAAGGCCGAGCAGTCGGCCGGGCCCGGCGCCGCGGCGGTGGCGGCCCACAGCCAGGCCCAGGCCTTCGAGCCGGCCGAGCGCAACATGGTCAGCGGCGTGCTGAGCCTGTCGCAGCGTTCGATCCGCTCGATCATGACCAACCGCTCGGACATTTCCTGGATCGACATCGACGCCGACGCGGACGTGATCCGCGGCCAGATCATGGAGACGCCGCACAGCTTTTTCCCGGTCTGCAAGGGGCAGCTCGACGAGGTCATCGGCGTGGTGCGGGCGCGCGACCTGATGGCCGACCTGGCGGTCAGCGGGCGCATCGACCCGGCGCACGTGCGCACCCCGATCATCATGCCTGAGACCGGCGACACCCTGAAAGTGATGGAAACACTGAAACGCTCGCACGGCCAGCTGGTGCTGATCGCCGACGAATACGGCACGCTGCAGGGGCTGGTAACGCCGATCGACATCCTGGAGGCGATCGCCGGCGAATTCCCCGACGAGGACGAGCAGCCGGCCGTGGTGCAGCAGGCGCCAGGCCGCTGGCGCATCGACGGCGCGGCCGACCTGCATTACGTGGAACAGGAGCTGGGCATCGACACCCTGGTCAGCGAGAGCGACGACTACAGCTCGATGGCCGGCTTCATGCTGGAGCGCTTCGGCACGCTGCCGAAGGTCGGCGAACGCCTCGACGTCGACGACTTCAGCTTCGAGGTCGCCGAGGTCGAAGACCGGCGCATCGCCTGCGTGCTGGTAACCCGCATCGCGCGGCCGCAGGAGGCTGCCCGCGTCACCGGACGGGCCGGGCGCACGGCGCGCGGGAACGGCGCCCAATAGCTGAAGCTCCCATGCGCTTGAAGGCCCGCGCGCCGGCCCGTGGCGCTTACACCGGAATCGTCGAGGTGCCGCCGCCGGCCGCGCCGTAATTCTGCAGGTCGCCGAAGGGGAGGCGCCGCTCGTTGAGGGCGGTGAGGATGGCCTGCAGCTGCTCCTCGTCGGGCGAGATGTAGACGATCACCTGGTCGAGTTCGTTCTCGAAATAGGGTGTGTACGGTACGTCGGTCTCGGGCATGACCTTGGCGACGAAGCGTCCGTCCTGGAGTTCGGCAAAAACCGTGACGAGGGTGGCGGCGGTGGTGCTGTTGTTGACGGTGAGTTCCATGGTTCTCCGAAGGTTAGTGGTCAAATGGCGAATGCGGGTGCATGCGTGCGGACGGTGCCGCATTTGCCTCGATAGTGGAACGAATCCGGCTGAGGTGGCGCAGCTTTGCCTGCGGTTAATTACAAGCGTCGGGGATGAGCCGTAGGGTGGGCGGGGTAATTCAGGCCAATGGCCTGAATTACAAACGCCCACGCGGTGATCGTTGCGATGTGAATAGCCGCACGGCTGCAGCACCGTGATTTGGACGCATGGGCGGAGAATCGCCCACCCTACGAATGCTTCTTCATCGCCTGGGTTCAGCGCCGCGGCCTCACAGCCGCAACGAGTTCGTGCGCAGGTAGTCGTCGAGCACCTCGGTCGCCGCCGGCCCGGCGCCGACCGCAGCCGCCAGGCCGACATAGCTGTCGGGCCGCAGTAGGTAGAAGGCGTCTTCCGCCAGTCCGGCGTTGGCGCAGTCCAGGCTCCATTCGAACTGGCGCAGGGGCACGCCGTGGAGCGCGCACCAGGCGATCAGCTCGGGCCGGGCGCTGCCGTAGACATGGGCCTGCCAGCCCGGCCGCGTGCCGAAGTCCGTGCGCACCCCAAGGCCGGGGCCGCCGTTAGGCTTGACCGGGGCGAAATTGTCGCCCGTTTCGAAGCGTACCCAGGGCAGGCGGTCGCCGCCATGTACCTTGCCGGCGCGGCCGGCATTCAGCGGGCCATGCCGGTAATGCAGCACCGTCTGCGAGATGGTGCGGAAAAAATATTCGCGCGCCGCCGGCAGCTTGCCGACCAGGGGCATGATGCGCGGCACGATTCCGGTGCGGACGATTTCCGCCAGCGGGCCGTCGGCCGTGATGAAGCTGAAGGCGCGGTCGGTGGTGTCGACCAGGCGCCGCGCGAAGGGCAGGCGTTCGGCCTCGTAGGAATCGAGCAGGCTTTCGGCCGCTCCCCCCTGGACGACGGCGGCCAGCTTCCAGGCCAGGTTGATGGCGTCGCCGATGCCGGTGTTCATGCCCTGGCCACCGGCCGGGCTGTGGATGTGGCCGGCGTCGCCGACGAGGAAGGCGCGCCCGCGCCGGAACTGGTCGGCCACCCGATGGTGCACGCGGTAGGTCGAGAACCAGTTCACCATGTGCACACTGATCATCAGGTTGTCGATCGCGCGGCCGCTGACGTCGGAAAATTGCAGGGTTTCCGCGCGTTCGGCACGTTCGTCGCGCACGGTGCCGACCAGGCGCGCCTTTCCGCGCGGCGCGGTGGCGAACACGGCCAGGATGTCGGACTCGTCCAGGTCGAGGTTGAGCTCGCCGTTCAGGGCGGGACTGTCGCCTTCGATATCGGCCACATAGAACACCTGGCGGTAGGTGCCGCCGGGGAAGCCGACGCCCATGGCGTTGCGCACGCTGGAACGGGCGCCGTCGCAGCCGATCAGCCAGCGCGCCGCGCAGGTTTCCTCGTCGCCGTTCGCATGCGCCAGGCGCGCCTCGACATGGTCGCCGCGTTCCGCGTAGCCAGTGAGCGTGACCTTGCGCTCCACCTCGAGGCCGCCGGCGGCGAGCCGGTCGGCCAGCAGCCGTTCGTGCCGATCCTGCGGATAGATGTGCAGGAAAGGGTAGGGCGTGAGGTCGGCGCCGATCGCGCCCAGCGGGATGCGCGCCCGGTGTTCGCCTTCCGACCAGATGTTGAAGAACTGGATCGGGTGGCCGTCCTCCAGCACCGGTTGGGCGAGGTCGAGCTGGCGGTAGAGTTCGAGGGTGCGCGCCTGCACGGCGAGCGCGCGCGAGGTCGTGCCGGGCCCGCTTGCCGCGTCGACCAGGCGCACGTCCACGCCGAAGGCTTTCAGCCACAGCGCGAGCACCAGTCCGCTCGGGCCGGCGCCGACGATCAAGACTTCAGTTTCCCGCATGTCACACCTCCTCGTGCGCCTTGAGCGCAGGACGTCAGGACATCCTACGCCGGTCGGCTGACCGGCGTAGGATGGCGCGCGTGTCGCCGCGAGCGCGCGCCAAGTACGACGACCGCGTTGCGATTGCACCCGGAATCGTCCGTCCATGCCGCCCTTCCCATGCGTGCGCCGCGCGCAGGTACGGCCGCTCATCATGGGCGCACCAAAATCCGGCCGCGCCGGCAGGGAGACAAGATGAGCGCACATCCACAATTGAAATCGACGTCAGGGGCGCAGGCAGAAGCGGCGCCGGTCCGCCGCATCGGGCTGCTGACGGGCGGCGGCGACGCGCCCGGCCTTAACGGCGTGATCCGCGCCGTCGTGCTGGCGGCCACGCGCCTGGGTTGGGAGTGTCACGGAATCCGCGACGGCTTCAACGGCCTGCTCGCACCCGAGACCTGCATCGGCCCGCCCGTGCAGCGCCTGGGCGCGGTGGACGTGCATGCGATCGGCCACCTCGGCGGCACCATCCTCGGCACGACCAACCGCGGCAACCCGCTGCGCTACCCGGGCCGCGGCGCCGACGGCGCGCCGGTCGAGACGGATCGCAGCGGGGAGGTCGTCGCCCTGTGCCGCGCGCGCGGACTGGACGCGCTGGTGGTCGTCGGCGGCGACGGTTCGATGGGCATCGCGCAGGCGCTGCACGCCCAGGGCCTGCGCGTGGTCGGGGTGCCGAAGACCATCGACAACGATCTCGACCGCACCTTCTCCACCTTCGGCTTCGACACCGCGGTCGGCTTCGCCACCGATTGCATCGACCGCCTCCACACCACCGCGCACAGCCAGCACCGCGTGATGGTGGTCGAGGTGATGGGGCGCTACGCCGGCTGGATTGCGCTGCACGCGGGGATCGCCGGCGGCGCCCACGTCATCCTGCTCCCCGAGCTTCCCTACCGCGTCGAGGCGATTGCCGCCGCCATTGCCCAACGCGAGGCGGCCGGGCACCACCATGCGATCGTGGTCGTGGCCGAGGGCGCGCAGCCCGTGGGGGGCGAGCGCGCGGTGCAGGCCGGCGCGGAGGCGGGCCGGGCCGAGCGCCTCGGCGGCATCGGCGCGCGCCTGGAAGCCGAGCTTGCCGCCGCGACCGGCAAGGAATGCCGCAGCGTCGTGCTGGGCCACCTGCTGCGCGGCGGCAGTCCTTCGGGCTTCGACCGCGTGATCGCCGCGCGCTTCGGCGCGGCGGCGGTGCGTGCGCTGGCGGCGGGCGCGAGCGGCGTCATGGTCGCGCTCGGGCCCGAGGCGATCGAACTCGTGCCGCTGCGGGAAGTCGCCGGGCGCACCCGCACGGTGCCGGCCGCCGGCGACACCATCGCCACCGCGCGCGAGCTGGGCATCTGCCTGGGCGACGAGGCGCCGGGTGCCGGAGCGACGGGGGTGTGATCATTTTTATATTTTTGTAAGGCTTATCTTACATTTACGAAGCTTGCGTGCCGATGTGCGTTGCATAGTCCAGCCCGGATAATTCCGGTAATCATTCAATAAGATTGTGAACAACATTCCATGACGCCATCGCTCGTTACCGATGTATCCGAATCAGTCCAGTCCCGGCGCGACGCGGCGATCCCGCATCAAGCCGCCAAGGCGCTGTATTTCGACCTGTATGCCGACCCGCTGACCCATGCGCGCGCCGGCGAAGCCTTCCTGCGCGAGCAGATCGCCCGCGTGCAGGACATCCCGGCCGACCTGCCGCCGACCCTGGCCCAGCTCCCGGCCTGGATCGAGGCGCGCAGCGAAGCGGTCGGCATCCAGTACCGCGAATACCTGGCCGCGCGCAAGGGCGGCGCGCCGCGCCGTTATTTTCATAACCGCGCCCATGCGCTGAACTTCATCAAGTCGGTCGCGCCGACCAAGCTGGTCGACGGCTCCTGGCTGTATGGCCTGCTCAAGCACTGGGACAGCCCGGACTTCCATCCGCTGATCAAGACCTACCTGGAAGAGCTGGGCGAAGGCGCGCCGAGCAAGAACCACGTCACCATCTACCGTAAACTCCTGGCCACCCACGGCATCGAGGGTTGGGAAGAACTCGACGACGAGCATTTCATGCAGGGCGCGATCCAGCTGGCGCTGGGCCAGAACGCCGACCGCTTCCTGCCCGAGGTGATCGGCTTCAATCTCGGCTATGAGCAGCTGCCGCTGCACCTCCTGATCACGTCCTACGAGCTGAACGAGTTCGGCATCGACCCGTATTACTTCACGCTGCACGTCACGGTCGACAACGCGGCCACCGGTCACGCGCAAAAGGCGGTGCAGGCGCTGCTCGACCTGATGCCCCGCGTGGGCGACCGCGCCGCCTTCTACAAGCGCGTGCTCGACGGCTACCGCCTCAACGAACTGGGCGCGAGCACGAATTCCGTGATCGCCGACTTCGACCTGCAGGACGAACTGGTGCGCATCCTGGCGCAGAAGAGCACGGTCGGCAAGAACATGCACTCGGATTACTGCCGCGTCGCCGGCCGCTCGGTCAACGACTGGCTGGCCGAACCGGGCCAGATTCCGGGCTTCCTGTCGGCGATGGAATCGGCCGGCTGGATCAAGCGCGGCGAAGAGGTCGAGCACAGCCGCTTCTGGCGCCTGATCGAAGGCGAGCGCGCCGAGATGTTCGGCGTCTTTTCCAGCTACGAGCAGCAGGTGCTGCGCGACTGGATCGTCAGCGTACCGGGCAGCAGCGTCAAGGAAGAGCGCGTGCTGAGCCACCGCGCGCGCCAGCGCACCCTCGACAACCTCGGCCAGCACGCCGACCGCAGCAACAGCTTCCCCGAGCGCGGCCTGATCCGCCGCCGCGCCACCCGCGACAGCGGCAGCGAGAACGAACTCGCCCTGCTGGAGCAGCGCGTGGCCGCCGCCAGCGGCAAGGGCGAGGCGATGGCGCTGCTGCTCGAGCTGATGACGCCGGCCAGCCACCACAGCGCGGCCGGCCTGATGGCGACGCGCATGTACACCCAGCTGCTCGACATCTAGGACGCCGTACCACCGTTGTAGCTGGCCGTTGCGTTTGCTGAGAGCGCACCGGCCGCACCGATTCAGTAGCACCGATAATTCAAAATAATAGGGACTTTCTCGTGTATATCCTCGAACAACGATTCCTGCGTGGCCCGAACGTCCACGCGGATACCCCCTGCCTGCTCAGCGTGCTCGACCTGGAAGACCTGTACGGCGTCTCTTCGAAAGACATCCCCGGCTTCAACGACGCGATGCTCGAGGCCTTGCCCAAGCTGCACGGCCAGCTGCTGCCGACCGGGCAGCCCGGCGGCTTCGCCCAGCGCCTGCGCGCCGGCACCTATCTGGCGCGCGTGGTCGAACACGTCACGCTCACCCTGCAGTCGATGGCCGGCCCCACGGTCGGCTACGGCCGCACCCGTCCGGCCGCCGGCCGTCCCGGCCAGTACCGCGTCGTCGTCCAGTACGCCATCGAAAAGCTGGCCGAACCCAGCTTCCAGCTCGCCGTCGACCTGGTCACCGCGCTCGCCAAAGGCGAAGCCTTCGACCTGGAGCCGCGCCTGAAGGAACTGCGCTCGCTGGCGTCGCGTTATTCGATCGGCACCAGCACCGCGGCCGTGCTGGCCGCCGCCCACGAGCGCGGCATCCCGTATTCGCGCATCACCGACGAGGCCAACCTGTTCCAGCTCGGCTGGGGCTCGAAGCAGAAGCGCCTGCAGGCCACCACCACCGGCGACACCAGCTATGTCGCCGTGAAAATCGCCAGCGACAAGGACCTGACCAAGGCCTTGCTGAAGGAAGCCGGCGTGCCCGTGCCCGAAGGCGGCACCGTCACCACCGTCGAGGACGCCCAGCGCATTGCGCGCCGCCTGCGCGCGCCGGTGACCTTGAAACCGCTGGACGGCAACCAGGGCAAGGGCGTCACCACCCGCTGCGAGACGCCGGAGGAGGTCGAGAAGGCCTTTGCATTCGCGCGCGAATACGGCCGCCGCATCATCGTCGAGCGCTTCGTCGAAGGGCGCGACTACCGCGTGCTGGTGGCGGGCGGCCGCATCGCCGCGGCCTCCTTCCGCCGTCCGGCCCACGTCGAGGGCGATGGCGTCAGCACCATCACGGAACTGGTCGAGATCGAGAACCAGAACCCGGCGCGCGGCTCCGGCCACAGCAACGTGCTGACGCGCCTGTCGCTCGACGCCCATGCCGAGGACATGCTGCGCCGCCAGGGTTATACGCCCGATTCGGTGCCGGGTGCGGGCGTCTGCGTGGAATTGCGCAGCAACGCCAACCTGTCGACCGGCGGCACCGCCGAGGATTGCACCGACCTGCTGCCGGAATCGACGCGCGCCCTGTGCGTGCGCGCCGCCGCCAAGATCGGCCTGGACGTGGCCGGCATCGACATCGTCTGCCGCGACATCACCGTGCCGCTGGACGAGCAGGGCGGCGCCGTGATCGAGGTGAACGCCGCGCCGGGAATCCGCATGCACCAGCACCCGAGCCGGGGCGAGCCGCGCGACGCCGGCGAAGCCATCGTCGACGGCCTGATGGGGCGCTCGAACGGACGCATTCCGGTCATCGCCGTCACCGGCACCAACGGCAAGACCACCACCACCCTGATGATCGCCCACGCCGCGCGCGTGGCCGGCCTGGGCACCGGGGTCACCACCACCGAAGGCGTGTTCGTGAACGGCAAGCGCCTGGTGAAGGGCGACTGCACCGGTTATTGGTCGGCGCGCACGGTGCTGTCGGCACCGGACGTCGACTTCGCCGTGCTGGAAACGGCGCGCGGCGGCATCCTGAAACGCGGCCTGGCCTTCGACCAGTGCGACGTCGGCGTTGTGCTCAATGTGGCGGCCGATCACCTGGGCCTGGACGGCGTCGACACCATCGAAGACCTGGCGCAAGTCAAGGCGGTGGTCGCATCGTCGGCTTCGAAGGCGGTGGTGCTCAATGCCGAGGATGCCTTCTGCGTCTCGATGGTGCGGCGCGCCAAGCCGGGCGCGGAAATCATCTTTTTCTCGATGGACGCCGAGAATCCGATCCTGCTGAAGCACCTGGAGGACGGCGGCCGCGGCGCCTACCTGCAGGACAACGCCATCGTCGTCGCCGACGGCAACCTGCACCAGGAACTGATGCGGGTGGAAGCGATGCCGGCCTCGTTCGGCGGCCGCGCGCGCTACAACATCGCCAACGCGCTGGCCGCGGCGGCCGCGCTGATGGCCTCGGGTTTTTCGAACCTGCAGATCGCCGACGGCCTGTCGACCTTCGTTTCCGACAGCAAGACCAATCCGCTGCGCACGAATGTCTTCGACGTGCGCGGCGTGACCGTGATCGTCGACTACGCCCACAACCCGGCCGCCTACGTCGCCCTGGCCGAAATGGCGCGCGCGCTGCTGCCGGGGCAGCTGGTGGGCATCGTTACCGCGCCGGGCGACCGCCGCGACAGCGACCTGGTGCAGATCGGGGAAGTCTGCGGCGAGCGTTTCGACGAGCTGGTGGTGTACGAGTCGCAAAGCCGCGGGCGTCCGGTGGGCGGCGCGGTGGATCTGATCATCGAGGGCATCGAGAAGGTGATCGGGCCCTCGGACACGACGCACCGCGAGATCGAGGTCGACAAGGCGATCCGCCTTGGCCTCTCGCTGTGCCGCGCGGGGGACGTGCTGGTGTTTGCCTGCGGCTCGTCGCTGAAGACCTTCATCGATGCGTTGCGGGTGGACGATCCGGAGAGTGCGGATCGGATCGAGGCGCAGGCGGCGTGATCGTTGCCGGCGAGTGAAGAGAACCCCGCGGTGTGCGGGGTTTTTTTTGTGCCCTTGAAGGTTGCACGTGGTTCGATCGAGCGAGCGGGGAACGCGGGCATGCCCGCCCTACGGTAAGCCGCCGCAAGAGATTTCGGTCGAGACCCCGTACGTTACACGACAGCCGCAGTGAAAAACAAGACCATGGTGCACCGTAGGGCGGGCATGCCCGCGGATGTTCGTCGATCATTCGGACGGCGTAAAAAAAACGGCCCTCGCGGGCCGCTTTCGTGCCCAACAAACCGAGCGCTTACACCGCCTCCGCCTCGATCCGACGCGCGATCTCCGGCTTGGTCGGCCGCAGCGCCTCGGTCAGTTCCGAGATCGACGAGCCGCAGCCGAACACCAGCACGTCGCCCGGCTGGCACAGGGCCAGGCCACGGCGGATGGCGCTGTGGACGTTCAGTTCGAGCGAGAGCTTGTCGTGGGCGATGCGGCCCAGGCGCGCGCCTTGCGCGAGCAGGGCGGCCACGTCCCCATCGGCGCGGCCGCGGTTCTCGGTTTCGTACACGATCAGTTCGTCGAAACCGGCGGCGCAGGTGCGGCCGATGTCGATGAGGTCGGCGTCGCGGCGGTCGCCCGGGGCGGCGACCACGCCGACCACGCGGCCCGGCGTCATCGCGCGCGCCGTTTCCGACAGCGCCGCGTAGGCCGCGCAGTTGTGGGCGTAATCGACGATCACGGTCACGCCTTCGACGTCGAACAGGTTCGAGCGCAGCGGATTGTGCTTGCTGTCGGAGACGAAGCTGCACATGCCCGCCACGATCTCGGCGTTGCCGAAGCCGGTGGCGGCCAGGGCGGCCGTCGCGGCCAGCGCGTTGGCGATGTTGTAGCGCGCGCAGCCGTTCAGCGACACCGGCATGTGGCGCACGTCGAGCAGGGCCTCGTGGCGCGCGCCGGTGGCCAGCACGACGGTGTTGTCCTCCAGGTAGACGCCGCGGCCGCCGCGCTCCAGGTGGCGCAGCAGGGTCGGGTTGTCGGCGTCGAGCGAGAAGTACATGACTTCGACCGATTCCTGCAGATCCTTGGCCATCGCCACGCAATAGTCGTCCTCGGCGTTGAGCACCACGGCGCGCGAGGCGCGCTGGGCCACCACCGCCTTGACCTTGGCCAGTTCTTCGATGGTCTCGACACCGTCCAGGCCCAGGTGATCGGAGGACACGTTCAGCACGATCGAGACGTCGCAGCGGTCGTAGGCCAGGCCGCGTTTCAGGATGCCGCCGCGCGCCGTTTCCAGCACGGCGAAGTCGACGTCCGGCGCGGTCAGCAGGCTGCGCGCCGAATGGTAGCCGGTGCAGTCGCCTTCGCGGATCATCTGGCCGTCGACGTAGACGCCGGAAGTGGTGGTGACGCCCGTACGCAGGCCGGCCAGGCGCGCCGTGTGCGCGACCAGCAGCGAAGTCGTGGTCTTGCCGTTGGTGCCGGTAATCGCGATCACCGGGATGCGGCCGTCGTCCTGCCCGAACAGGGCGTCGACGATGGAGGCGCCGGCGTCGCGCGGCGTGCCGCGGCTCGGGAACTGGTGCATGCGAATGCCGGGCGCGGCGTTCACTTCGATGATGCCGCCGTTCTGCTCGCGCAGCGGCTGGGCGATATCCTGGCAGATGACGTCGATGCCGGCGACGTCCAGACCGATCGTGCGCGCGGCGCGGATGCAGATGTCGCGGGTTTCCTCGGGCAGCAGATCGGTCACGTCTTCGGCGGTGCCGCCGGTCGACAGGTTGGCGTTGCCGCGCAGGTCGACGCTCACGCCGGCCGGGACGACCGAATCGAAATCGTAGCCCTGTTTCGCCAGCGTCTGGGCCGCCAGGTCGTCCATCGGAATCTTGGTGAGGATGTTGGTATGGCCTTCGCCGCGCGCCGGGTTGCGGTTCTCGACCTCGACCAGTTCGCGCACGGTCGAGTGGCCGTCGCCGGTGACGCAGGGCGGACGGCGCCACGAGGCGGCGGCGATCTTGTTGCCGGTGACGAGCACGCGGTAGTCGCGCCCGGCCAGGAATTCTTCCACGATCACGTGGCGGCCGTACTTGCGCGCATGCGCGAACGCCGCTTCGACTTCTTCCGGCGTGGTGCAGGTGGTGGTCACGCCCTTGCCCTGGTTGGCATCGAGCGGCTTGATCGTGGCCGGGCCGTTCAGGCGGCGCGCCACGCGCTGGGCCTCGGCCAGGGTGGTGACGGTGGCGCCGCCCGGTACCGGCACGCCGGCCTGCTCGAGCAGTGTCTTGGTGAGCTGCTTGTCGCTGGCGATGCCGACCGCGATCGAATTGGTGGCGCCGGTGATGGTCGCCTGCAGGCGCTTCTGCTTCGAGCCCCAGCCGAGCTGGAACAGGTTCGCTTCGTCGGTGATGCGCAGGGCCGGGATGCCGCGGCGGAGGGCGGCGTTGACGACGGCGCCGGTGCTGGTGCCGATCGCGTAGTCTTCGGCCGTCTCGTGCAGCTGTTCGATGGCGGGCGCCAGGTCGAAGTCCTCGCCTTTGGCGAGCGCCTTGATCATGGCCATGGCGTGGTCGAGCGCCTGGCGCGCGACCTGTTCGGTGCGGTAGCCGCAGACGGCGCGGCGCGCCTCAGGCTTGCGTGGCAGCTCCAGCGTCTGGCTGAAGTCGGCCGGTGCGCCAGCCAGGCGCTGCAGTTCCATGACGACCGGCTCGACGGCTTCGGCGGCCAGGGTGATCTGCGACAGGCGCGCCGCCACGTCGAGCGGCAGACCCGGGAGCAGGGCGAGCAGGCGTGCGCCGAACCCGGGCGCGAGCGCGAGGCCGTTCGAGTCGACGACGGCCATCAGGCAGGGTGCGGCGGAGAAGAGATTCGGGCCGCGCAGGAAGCGTTGTTCGATGATTCTCATGAGATCGGGTTCCGTTTTGTGACGTTTTCTAAAAAATCGCGCAGCGAGGGCGACATCGGCTTGGCCAGAGGCTCATCCTCGGTCGGCAGGTAGAAGCGGCTGCCTGCCGGCAGCAGGTGCAGGCGCACGTCGATCAGTTCCGGCGTGGCGCGTTCCTGGATGTCGGCCATGTTGGTGTCCATCGTGCGGCCGTCGACGATCGTCACCGAGCCTTCGCCCAGCACTTCGATCCCGCGTCCGCGTTCGACGACGAGGGCCGTGTCCTCGTCGATGCCGATGCCCTGCAAATACGGGTTCTGCGCCACCACCGACAGCAGGCGCGAGAGGCGCTGGCGCTCGGAGAAGTGCTGGTCGATGACGACGCGGTGCAGGAAGCCGAGACCGGCGGCCAGGCTGACCGCGCCTTTTTCCGGCAGCAGGTCGGTCTTGCCTTGGGCGAGCATGTGGCCCGACATGGCGGAGGCGCCGGCGCTGGTGCCGCCGATGCAGGCGCCGCGTACCTTGAGGGCGGTGTGCATCTCGGCGTCGAGCGCGGTGCCGCCGATGAGTGCCAGCAGGCGTTTCTGGTCGCCGCCGGTCATGAAGATGCCGTCGGCCTCGGCCACCATGCGTACCTTCTCCTCGTCGTTGGCGTCCTGGCGGCTGGTCAGGGTCAGATGGCTCACCTGGCGCACGCCGAGGTCGCCGAAGGCCTGGTCGTAGATGCCCCACATCTCGTCGGCGATCTTGCTGGCGGCGGTGATGACGACGATACGGGCGTTCTCGCCGCCGGACAGCTCGACGAAGCGGGTCAGGATTTCCTTGCCGTACTGGCGGTCTTCATGGCCGCCGATGATGACGAGGTGGCCATGCTTTGCGGTTTGATGCGGTTCAGTTTTCATTATTTTTCGATGATGGCGGTTGGCATATGGGTATTGCTGCAGGAAGCGGCTTCGGTTTTCGTCACGCCGATCAGGCCCGTGTCGACGTCCTTGTCGATCAGGTCGATCCTGCGCTGGAGCGCCTGCCGAAGGGACTGGCCTTGTTCGAGATAGCCATAGACGGTGCGTGCCAGCATGTGGCGCACGATGTGCTCGCCCACGCCGGTGGCGGCGATCGCGCCCAGCGGGCCGGCATAGAAGCCGCTGCCCATGAGGGCGGTGTCGCCGACGCGGCCCAGCAGGGAAGGGGCCGAGCCGCCGGTCGAACCGGCCACGGCGAAGTGGCCGTCGGCCCCGCGCACGACGGCGCCGACCGTGTCGTGGGCGGCGCTCTTGGGCAGCTGCAGCGGCGTCTTGTAGTTCCAGAAGCGTTCGAACATGCGGTTGTTGATGCCGGGCATGACCGGCACCGAACCGGCCAGTTCCTTCAGCAGCTGTTCGTGTTTTTTGCGCTGGGCCGCGCTGATCGGCCTGGCCTGCTCGAGGCCGAGCGCGCGCGCCAGGCGGTCGGCGCCTTCGCCGGCCAGCAGCACGTGCGGGGTGTCGGCGACGGCGCGCGCGAGCAGGATCGGGTTGCGCACGTCGCGCACGCCGGCGACCGCGCCCAGACGCCCGCGCGTGTCCATGATCGAGGCATCCATTTCGATGGTGGCGCCGTCCAGGCAGAGCACCGAACCGGTGCCGGCGTTGAAACGCTCGTCTTCTTCGAACACCATCACCGCGGCGATCGCCGCGTCCAGCGCGTCGCCAGTCTCGATGCACTGCGCGTGGCCGCGTCGTGCGGCGCGCTCGCAGCCGTCGGCGTAGTCCAGCGGTTCGCCCGCGCCGCCGTGAACGACGATGGCGAAACCTTGATCCGTGTTGCTCACTCGCTCTTCCTCTCTATTCGTTGCCTTTACGCTCGTGACGCTTGGCATATCTAATAGACAATTATGCAAAACCGGATAGAAAACACCTATCGGTTGTACAGCCGCGTGAATGTAAGAAGAAACTTACAACGAAGACAACATTTTTAACGGAGGCGGGCGGGGTGGCCGCGCATGGCGCGCGCCAGCTCCAGCGCTACCTGCTGGCGGATCGCTTCCGACACATAGCTGCCGATTTCGAGGGTGGCGCCAGGCGCCTCCAGCCGGATCAGCTTTTGCACGCGTGGCAGGGGCGGAGCGATGCGGGTGCGGGTCGGATCGAAGCGGTACTGGCTGCGACGCCCGGCATCGATGCGCTCGACCAGCAGGCTGCGCTCCGTCAGCGCGATGCGCTCGACGTCCAGCGCGTGGCGCGCGTAATGGAGAAGGGCCCAGCCCACGGCCGCCATCTCGAGCAGGGCAAAGGCGAGCACGATCCAGATACCCTGCACCAGGAAGAACAGGGCGATGCCGAAGGAACCGGTGCACAAGAGGATGTAGGCGGCGGCCGACTGGCGCGGCGTCAGCGAGCAGTTGCGCTTGAGGATCCAGGTATGCGTCATGGCAGGCAGCCGGAACCGGCGTGGGCGCGGCCGGGATCGAGGTTGGTGGGCCGCTTCATTATAGGAAAGACAGGCAGTGCATGCCGCGCGCATGACAGTTGTATCGCCGTGACCGGCGCGCAACGCCCGACCTCTCGCCTTCGCCAGAGGAGCTGATTTCTGGTAAAGTGTCGGCCCTTCAAAACGCGTGCTTCAGCGCGGGCAATATCAAAGGCAACCATGACAAACGCTTGCGGCGTCGATTTCGGCACGTCCAATTCCACCGTCGGATGGATCAAACCCGGTGCGAGCCCGACGGCCGGCGCCGGCGCCCTGCTGCACCTCGAAGACGGCAAGGCGACCCTGCCGTCGGTGGTGTTCTTCAACGCCGACGACGAAGAGGTGCGCTATGGCCGCGCCGCGCTGGCGGACTACCTGGCCGGCTACGACGGGCGCCTGATGCGCTCGATGAAAAGCCTGCTCGGCACCAGCCTGATGGACGGCCAGACCGAAGTGGCCGGGCGCGCGCTGCCGTTCCGGGTGCTGCTGGCCCAGTTCATCGGCGAGGTCAAGCGCCGCGCCGAGTCCCAGGCCGGGCGCGGCTTCGAGCACGCCGTCTTCGGCCGTCCGGTGTTCTTCATCGACGACAACCCGCAGGCCGACAAGCTGGCCGAGGACACCCTGGCCGAGGTGGCGCGCAATGTGGGTTTCCGCGAAGTCGCCTTCCAGTACGAGCCCATCGCGGCGGCCTTCGACTACGAATCCCAGATCGACCGCGAGGAACTGGTCTTGATCGCCGACATCGGCGGCGGCACCTCGGACTTTTCCCTGGTGCGCCTGGGGCCGGGCCGCGCCGGCAAGCTCGAGCGGCGCGACGACATCCTCGCCACTGGCGGCGTCCATATCGGCGGCACCGACTTCGACAAATACCTGAGCCTGGACTCGGTGATGCCGCTGCTCGGTTACAAGAGCGCGCTGCGTTCGGGCGCCGAGATCCCGTCCAGCTATTACTTTAACCTCGCGACCTGGCACACGATCAACCAGGCTTATACGCGCAAGAGCATCGTCCAGCTCGACGACCTGGTGCGCGACGCGCGCGAGCCGGGCAAGCTGGCGCGCCTGCAGCACCTGATCGACGAGCGCGCCGGCCACTGGCTGGCGATGCAGGTCGAGGGCGCGAAGATCGCCCTGTCGGATCGGGAGCAGGTCGCCCTCGAACTCGAGCGCCTGCGCCCGGCCGAGACGCTGCTGGTGGAACGCGCGGCCTTCGAGGCGGCCATCGTCCAGCTGCTCGACAGCATCGACGCCACCGTGCTGCGCCTCCTCGACGACGCCGGCGTGGCGCCATGTCAGGTCGACACCGTGTTCTTCACAGGCGGTTCGAGCGGCGTGGGCTTGCTGCGCGAGCGCATCGGCGCCCTGGTGCCGGGCGCGCGCAAGGTCGAGGGCGACCTGTTCGGCAGCATCGGCGCCGGCCTGGCGCTGGACGCGCGGCGCAAATTCGGCTAAAAGCTTCGTATGCCTACCTTGGAGCCTGTGAAAAAATTGTCAGGGCAAGGCGCGCCGACGAAGACAGTACAAGGGTACGGCGAGGAGGTGCAACGCAGCCATGACGATTTTTTTCACATGCTCTTAGGATCGTATGTCCATATTTGAACGCCCTATCGTGATGCTCGACTTCGAGACCACGGGCCTGTCGCCCGCCATGGGCGACCGCATCACCGAGGTCGCCGCCCTGCGTATCGTGGGCGGCCAGGTGACCGAGCGCTATGTGTCGCTCGTGAACTGCGGCGCGCGCATCCCGAGCTTCATCACCCAGCTGACCGGCATCACCCAGGAGATGGTCGACGGCGCGCCGCCCGCGCGCCAGGTCGTGCCCGAGCTGCTCGACTTCATCGGCGGCGACACCCTGTCGGCCCACAACGCAAGCTTCGACGAGAAATTCCTGCTGGCCGAGAGCGAACGCCTGGGCCGCGCCTGCGGCCACGCCGACCTGGTCTGCTCGCTGAAACTCTCGCGCCGCGTCTTTCCCGGCATGCCGAGCTATAAACTGGGCACGCTCTCGCGCCAGCTCGGCATCGCCTTTCGCAGCGCGGCCCACCGCGCCGAGGCCGATGCGGAAGTCGCGGCCGAAGTGCTGATCCACATCGGGCGCCATCTGGGCACTTCCTACGGACTGGCCCAGGTCGCACCCGAGCTGCTGGTATCGATCAACAAGCTGTCGGCGGCGCGGGTGCCCACCTGGCTCGGTAAATACGTGGCCGAAAAAAACGCCGCGTAATCACATCGCGGTTCACCGCGCTTGCCGTGATGGCATTACAATGCCGCCATCATGATGCGCCGTTCCTTGCCTACGTCTGTCGTCCACGTCCTGCTCGCGCTGCTCCTGCTGGCGTCCCAGCAGATGGCCTTCGCGCATGCGATGTCGCACTGGACGGGCAAGATCGGTGCCCCCGTGTCGGCAGCCGCGGTCGCGGTCGCCGGGGTCGAGGCGGGATCCGACCTTTCCAGCTCGGTCGCGCAGGACGGCAGCTGCAGCCAGTGCCTGGCCTTCGCCGAGATGGCCTCGGCCATCGGCAGCACCCCGCGCCAGTTCGTCCCGCTCGACCTCCACGCCGAGCGCGGCGGCGCCTTCGCCACCGTTCAAGTCGCGCCGCGCACCGTCTGCGCCTTCCACTCGCGCGCACCGCCTTCCATCGTCTAGCGAACCGTTTTGCCCCTGGCCTTCCGCACGCCTTGCCGGAAGCCGCCTGTCGTTCCCTATTCGATCGAAAGCACACGATGTTGAAAACTACCTGCCTGTCGGTGGCGCTGTCCGCCGCCTTTGCACTGCCCCTGTCCGCCTCCGCCGCCGATACTCCTGAACTGGCGGCGATCCGCGCCCAGATCGCGGAGATGAAGCAATCCTACGAAGCGCGCCTGCAGGCGCTCGAACAGCGCCTGCAGGATGCGCAGGCCGCCGTGGCCGCGGCCCAGAACGCGGCGGCGAGCGCGCAGCAGGCGGCTGCGAGCGCACCGGTCGCTCCGGCGGCGGCTCCGGTACCCGAAGCGGCGCCGGCCATCGTGGCGCAGCGCGACAACAGCTTCAATCCGAGCATCTCGCTCGTCCTGGGCGGCACTTTCAACAAGCTGCAGCGCGATCCCGGCAGCTACCGCTTCGGCGGCTTCATGCCGCCCGAAGGCGAGATCGGCCCCGGCGCGCGCAGCTTCAACCTGGGCGAGTCGGAGCTGACCATGGCCGCCAACATCGACCCGATGTTCGCCGGCCAGCTGACCTTCGCGCTGACGGGCGAGAACGAGGCCGAAGTCGAAGAAGCTTTCGTGCTCACGCGCGAGCTGGGCGGCGGCATGAACCTGAAGGCCGGCCGCTTCCTGTCCAGCGTCGGCTACCTGAACGGCCAGCACAGCCACACCTGGGACTTCGTCGACGCACCGCTGAACTACCAGGCTTTCTTCGGCGGCCAGTACAAGCCGGACGGCATCCAGGTGCGCTGGCTGGCGCCGCTGAACACCTTCCTCGAATTGGGCGCGGAACTGGGCAGCGGGCGCAGCTTCCCCGGCAACGACCGCAACAAGAACGGCTTCAACGCCGCCAGCGTGTTCGCGCACGTGGGCGACGACATCGGCGACTCCGCCAGCTGGCGCGCCGGCGTCTCCTACCTGCGCACCGGCTCGGCGGGACGCGAGTACGACGAAGGCGGCGTGCCGACCGTGTTCGACGGCCGCTCGCGGCTGTGGGTCGCCGACGCCGTCTTCAAATGGGCGCCGGACGGCAACCCGACCCGCACCAACTTCAAGCTGCAGGGCGAGTACATGCGGCGCAAGGAGAGCGGCAGCCTGGCATCCGGCGAGCTGGCCGACGCCTATGCCGGCACCCAGTCGGGTTGGTACCTGCAAGGCGTCTACCAGTTCATGCCAAACTGGCGCGCCGGCCTGCGCCACGACCGGCTTTCCTCCGGCAGGCACTTCATTGGCCTGGTCGACAGCGGCGCGCTCGGCATGGATGCCTTCCCGGCGCTGGCGGCCTACAAGCCGAAGCGCTCGAGCGTGATGCTGGACTGGAGCCCGTCTGAGTTCTCGCGCCTGCGCCTGCAGTTCGCGCGCGACGAGGCGCGTCCGGGAGAGTCCGACAATCAGCTCTTCCTGCAATACATCATGAGCCTTGGCGCGCACGCCGGCCATACCTTCTGAGAGGCTTCGCCATGACTTCACTTCATCTGAAACTGCTGGCCGGCTGCGCGCTGGTCTTCGCCAGCCTGGCCACGCCGGCGCAGGCCGCCATCAACGTCCTCGCCTGCGAACCCGAATGGGCCGCGCTGACCCAGGAACTGGCCGGCGACAAGGTCAACGTCTCGAGCGCGACCACGGCGCTGCAGGATCCGCACCGCGTGGAGGCGCGTCCCGGCCTGATCGCGCGCACCCGAAATGCCGACCTGCTGGTCTGCACCGGCCTGGATCTGGAAGCGGGCTGGCTGCCGCTGCTGGTGCAGCAGTCGGGCAACGCAAAAATCGCGCGCGGCCAGCCGGGCTTTTTCGAAGCGGGCAGTTTCGTGCCGCGCCTGGACATCCCGACGAAACTCGACCGCGCGGACGGCGACGTCCACGCCTACGGCAACCCGCACGTGCACCTGAATCCGCACAACATCGCCCTGATCAGCGCGCAGCTGGCCAAGCGCCTGGCCACGATCGACCCGGCCAACGCCGCCTTCTACGGCACGCGCCAGGCCGACTTCGCCGGCCGCTGGGCGCAGGCGATGCGCAAATGGGAAACGCAGGCGGCGCCGCTGCGTGGCGTGCTGGTGGTCGAACACCATCGCAACATGGAATACCTGCTGTCCTGGCTCGGCATGCGCCAGGTCGGCACGCTGGAGCCGAAACCCGGCGTCGAGCCGAGCGCGGCCCAGCTGGGCCAGCTGCTGGCGCAACTGCAGAAACAGCCGGCGAAGATGGTGCTGCGCGCCGCCTACCAGGACGAACGCGCCTCGCAATGGCTGTCTCAGCGCGCGCGCATCCCGGCGGTGGTGATTCCCTACACGGTCGGCGCCGATGCCGGCAGCCGCGACCTGTTCGCGCTGTTCGACACGACGGTGCAGCGTTTGACGGAAGCGGCCAAGTGAGCTTCGATACCTTCGCGAATTTTGATTTCCTTATCGTGCTCCCGGCCTTCGTCGCCGGGCTGCTCGTGCTGGCCACCCACATCCCGCTCGGCGCACAGGTGCTGCGGCGCGGGATCGTCTTCATCGACCTGGCCATCGCCCAGATCGCGGCGCTCGGCGTGATCGTCGCCAGCACCCTCGATTTCGATCCGCACGGCTGGACGATCCAGGTGGCCGCCGGCGTGGCAGCCGTGCTCGGGGCCTTGCTCCTGACCTGGACCGAGAAGCGCTGGCCGGACGTGCAGGAAGCGCAGATCGGCGTGCTGTTCGTGCTGGCGGCGACCGCCGGCCTGCTGCTCCTCGCCCACATTCCGCATGGCGGCGAGCACCTGCAGGATCTGCTCGCCGGCCAGATCCTCTGGGTCAGCTACGGGCAACTGGTCATGCCGGCCATCGGCGCGGTGCTGATCCTGGCGCTGCTCGCGCTGTTTCGCAATAGCCTCGGCCGGCTCGGCTTCTATCTGGTTTTTGCGCTCGCGGTGACGGCCTCGGTGCAGCTGGTCGGCGTCTACCTGGTGTTCGCCAGCCTGATCGTGCCGAGCCTGGCCGTGCGCCATTATGCCGAGGCGCGCAAGCTGCCCGTGGCCTACCTGGTCGGCATCGGCGGCTATGCGGCCGGCCTGGTGCTGTCGGTGGTGCTCGACCTGCCGTCGGGCGCCCTGATCGTCTGGTGTCTGGCGCTGCTGGCGATGCTCGTCTACGCCCTCGGGCCGAAGCGCAGCGCGCTCGCCTGAATGTTCGCCTGAGCGCCCGCCTGAGCGCTTGACTGAGCGCTCGGCCGAGCCCGCTTCGAACCCGCCGCGCCCCGCGCCCGGCGGGTTTTTTCTTTGCCGCGCGCCGGCACGATTGTGCACGGTCAAACCCGCGCTGGGTCGCCCTCGTTAAAATTTTGTTAATACATATGAGGCCGCTTGTCGGGATTTTTCGGCGCATTTTCGTCTCGGCGCCAGGCACGCGGCCGACAACCGAACACGGCAAACGTCGACTCCGAACCGGGGAACAGCATGAACCACCAGAAGCTCCAGAACGAGAGCCACCAGACCTATCTGTGGTTCCGCCAGGCGGCCGAACGCGGCAACGCCTATGCCCAGTTCAACCTCGGGCTCATGTACAAGAGGGGCAAGGGCGTCGAGCGCGACGACGCGGCCGCCGTGCGCTGGCTGCGCCTGGCCGCCGTCCAGGGACTGGCCTTCGCCCAGAACCACCTGGGCGCCATGTACTATCACGGGCGCGGTGTCGAGCGCTGCGACCACGAGGCGGCGCGCTGGTTCCGGCGCGCCGCCGAGCAGGGCGACGCCTCGGCCCAGCAGAATCTCGGCCACATGTGCCGCCAGGGGCGCGGCATGGCGATCGACCCCGAGCGCGCGCTGTCCTGGTACTACCGCGCGGCCGAGCAGGGCATGGCGGGCGCGCAGAACCAGCTGGGCGAATGTTATCTGCACGGCGTCGGCGCGGCCATCAACTATCCGCTGGCCATGGCCTGGTTCCGCAAGGCGGCGCTGCAGGGAGAAGCGGCGGCCCAGCTCAACCTGGGGATGATGTACCAGCAGGGGCAGGGCGTCGACGCCAGCGAGCAGCAGGCGCTGTACTGGTTCCGCAAGGCCGCCGCCGCGGGCGAGCGCGGCGCCCAGCGCGAGCTCGGCATCGCCTATGCCGAGGGCCGCGGCGTGCGCCCCGACGCGCGCCGCGCCGGCGCCTGGCTGCAGCGCGCGGCCGAACACGGCGACCGCGAAGCCCAGTTCCGCTTCGCTACCATGTGCCTCAACGGCCGCGGCGTCGAGCGCGACGAGGTGCGCGCCCTCGAATGGTTCACGCGCGCGGCCTCCGGCGGGCACGTGGCGGCCCAGTACAACCTGGCCAACATGTACGCGCACGGGCGCGGCACCGAACGCGATCCGGCCCAGGCTTTCGACTGGTACCGGCGCGCGGCGGAGGGAGGCGCCCCGAATGCCCAGTTCAACCTCGGCGTCATCTATGCCAACGGCCAGGGCGTCGAGAAGGATGAGGCGCGCGCCGCCTACTGGTACCGCCTGGCGGCCGAGCAGGGCGACGCCAGCGCCCAGAACAACCTGGGCGTGATGTACGCCAGCGGCCAGGGCGTGGCCCAGGACGACAAACAGGCCGTCTACTGGTACGAGCAGGCCGCCGAGCAGGGCCATGCCCTGGCCCAGTACAACCTGGGCGGCATGGTCGGCAGCGGCCTGGGCGTGGCGCGCGACCCCGTGCGCGCCTACATGTGGATGCTGCTGGCGGCCGAGGGCGGCGACAGCGCGGCCAACGTCAACAAGACCATCGTCGCCCGCCGCCTGAGTCCCGCCGAAATCGGCTGGGCGCTCGATCTGCAGCACAAGTGGCAGATGAGCCACCGCGAGGTGATGGCGCGCCGGGCCGGCCAATAGGCGGCACGGCCGCGCCGCCCGTATTGACGGGCGAAACATGGGTTCGCTTCCCGCCGGGTTTCGCGCTATGATGCCTCTCGGCACATTCCGCCTTCCACCGTTTTCGAGAAGAATATGCACCTGAATATGCGCATGAGACACGCTACGCTCGCCGTCGCCCTGATGGCGGCCTTCGGTTCCTCGCAGGCGGCCGATCCGGCCGCCTGCGCCGCCGGTACCGCGCCGACCTATCCGGTCACGGCGAAAGTCGCTCACACCGACAACTACCACGGCACCACGATTGCCGACCCTTACCGCTGGCTGGAAGACGCGAACAGCGCCCAGACCAAAACCTGGGTCGATGCGCAGAACGCCGTGACCCAGGCCTGGCTCGGCCAGATCCCGCAGCGCGAAGCGATCCGCCAGCGCCTCACCAAGCTGTGGAACTACGAGCGCTATTCCGTCCCGTCGAAAGATGGCGGCCGCTATTTCTACACCCGCAACGACGGTCTGCAGAACCAGTCCGTGCTGTACACGCTGAAGAATCTGGGCGACGAGCCACGCATGCTGCTCGACCCGAACAAGCTGGCCGCAGACGGTACCGTCGCCCTGGCCGGCGCAGAGGTCAGCCCGGACGGCAAGCTGCTGGCCTACAGCACCGCCGCTTCCGGTTCGGACTGGAACGAGATCCGCGTGCGCGACATCGAGTCCGGCAAGGATCTGGACGACCACGTCAAGTTCGTCAAGTTCTCGAACACGGCCTGGACGAAGGACGGCAAGGGCTTCTTCTACAGCCGCTATGACGAGCCGAAGGAAGCGACCAAGCTGGCCGACGTCAACTACTTCCAGAAGCTGTACTACCACCGCATCGGCACCCCGCAAAGCGCCGATACCCTGGTCTACGACCGTCCCGACCAGAAGGAATGGGGCTTCGGCGGCCAGACCACGGACGACGGCCGCTACCTGGTGATCACCACCACCAAGGGCACGGCGCCGAAATACCGTGTCTCGTACAAGGATCTGTCCAAGCCCGATTCGAAAGTGGTCGACCTGATCGACAACTTCGACGCCGGCTACACCTTCATCGACAACGTCGGCAGCGTGTTCTACTTCAGCACCGACCGCAAGGCGCCGAAAAAGCGCATCGTCGCCATCGACGTCAGCAAGCCGGGCGAAGCGAACTGGAAGGAAATCGTCGCCGAAAGCGCCGAGACCCTGACCGGCGCCGACATCATCAATAATCAGCTCGTGCTCGAATACCTGAAGGACGCGCGCAGCGTCGTCAAGGTCGTCGACCTCAAGGGCAAACCGGCGCGCGAGATCGCATTGCCGGGCATCGGCACCGTCGGCGGCCTGTCGGGCAAGCGGAGCGAAACCGAGACCTTCTATTCCTTCACCGGCTTTACCACGCCGACCACGATCTACCGCCTGAACCTGAAGACCGGCCAGAGCAGCGTGTTCCGCCAACCGAAGGTCGACTTCAACCCGGCCGACTACGAGACGCGCCAGCAGTTCTTCACGAGCAAGGACGGCACCAAGGTGCCGATGTTCATCGTCTCGAAGAAGGGCATCAAGCTGGATGGCAGCAACCCGACCTACCTGTACGGCTACGGCGGCTTCAACATTTCGATGACACCGGGCTTCTCGCCGGCCAACCTGGCCTGGATGGAGATGGGCGGCGTCTACGTGGTCGCCAACCTGCGCGGCGGCGGCGAGTATGGCGAAGCCTGGCACCAGGCCGGCACCAAGCTGCAGAAGCAGAATGTGTTCGACGACTTCATCGGCGCGGCCGAATGGCTGGTCGCCAACAAGGTGACCTCGCCGGCGAAGCTGGCGATCGGCGGCGGCAGCAACGGCGGTTTGCTCGTCGGTGCGGCCATGACCCAGCGTCCGGATCTGTTCGGCGCGGCGATCCCGATGGTCGGCGTGATGGACATGCTGCGCTTCCACAAGTTCACCATCGGCTGGGCCTGGACCTCGGACTACGGTTCGGCCGACAACCCGGAAGAGTTCAAGGCACTGGTCAAGTACTCGCCGCTGCATAACCTGAAGCCCGGCACGGCTTACCCGGCGACGATGGTCACCACGGCCGACCACGACGACCGCGTGGTGCCGGCGCACAGCTTCAAGTTCGCCGCCGCGGCCCAGGCCGCGCAAGCGGGCTGCAACCCGGTACTGATCCGCATCGACACCAAGGCCGGCCACGGCGCGGGCAAGCCGACGGCCAAGCAGATCGAGGAAGTGGCGGATCGCTGGGGCTTCCTGAGCCGGGCCCTGAAGATGTAAGCCGCACGGGAGCCGTCGCCAGACGGCTCCTTTTTTTTTGAATACGAAAGCGCCGCCGCATGAATGTGCCGACCGAATTCGATTACGAGGCCGCGCTCGCCGCCTGCGCACGCGGCGACCAGCACGCCCTGCGCAGCATCTACGACCGCGATGGCCGCCATCTGTTGGGCGTCGCCTTGCGCATCGTGCGCCGCCGCCAGGTCGCCGAGGACGTGCTGCACGATGCCTTCCTCGCCATCTGGACGAAGTCCGGCAGTTTCGATCCGCGGCGCGGCGCGGGCCGCGGCTGGATCTACAGCATCGTGCGCCACCAGGCGCTTGACACGGTGCGCGGCAGCAGCCGCGAAGTACAAGCCGCGGAGGAGACGCTCGATGCGATCGGGGCCGACAGCGCCGGCGCGGACGGCGCCGGCCTCGCCGACGCTTTCGAACGGCGCATGGATCTGGGCCGCCTGCACGACTGCCTGGTGGGCCTCGACCCATCCAAGCGCAACAGCATCCTGTATGCCTATGTCGACGGCTGCTCGCATGCCGAGATCGCCGCGCGCATGCAGTCGCCGCTGGGAACCATCAAGGCATGGATCAAGCGCGGGCTGAACGCGCTGAAGGAGTGCATGGGATGACGGGTTCGCACAACGACGAGTTCGACGCCGATGCCGGCGATCTGGCGGGCGAATACGTGCTTGGCACGCTGTCGGCAGACGAGCGCCGCGGCGTCGCGCTGGCCTTGCCGCACGATCCCGCCTTGCGTGCGGCGGTGGCGGCCTGGGAGGCGCGGCTGCTGCCCCTGAGCGGGCTGGCCGAACCGGTACAGCCATCCTCCGGCTTGTGGCCGCGGATCGAAGCCGCGCTCGGCAGCTCGCGCATGCCTGCGCCGGCCGCCACCGGCTCGCGCTGGTGGGATCGGCTCGATGTCTGGCGCGGCCTGGCCGCCGCGGGGCTCGCCGCGGCGGCAATCCTGGCGGTCGTTCCGCGCCTGCAAACGCCAGAAGCCACGCCGCGCTACATGGTGGTGCTGGCTGCGCCAGGCAACATGGCGCCGGGCTGGATCGTGCAGGCCGGCGCCGCGGGGCAGCTCGAGCTGGTGCCGCTCGGATCGACCGCGGTGCCGCCGGACAAATCCCTGCAGCTGTGGACGAAGGCAGACGGATGGAAAGGCCCGGTCTCGCTCGGCCTGGTGCAACCCGGGAAGCGGGCCGGGGTATCGGTGGCGGCGCTGCCGCCGCTGCAGCCCAACCAGCTGTTCGAGATCACGCTGGAACCGAAGAGCGGCTCGCCGCTCGACCGGCCGACCGGGCCGATCCTGTACATCGGCCGCGCCGTCCGCATGCTCTAGCGGACGGCACGGTCGTCTGGTTGCCCGCACGCGCGGGCAACCGCTCCTCCCTTACTTGATCAGGATGGCGATGTCGCGCAATCCGACCTGGCCGTTGCCGATCGCGGATGCCGCCGGACTGGCCGCGCTGTTGATGAGGACGGCGGCGCCGGTCGCCAGGTCGATCCGGTACAGCGAGGAAGGCCCGCCCGCGCTCGCGCGCAGCGCCGCCAGCACCAGTCCATTGGCGCCGCCGGCGATGTCCATGCCGGCATCGCCCGCGAAGGTCACGCCGAGCGGCCCGACGAGAGCGAGCGTGCCGTCGTTGGGCGGATTCTGCAGCGCCAGGCTGGCGCTGGCGCTGTCGAGGTCGTAGAGCGCGGTGGCGCTCGCGCCGGCGATGCTGTTGGTATAGGCGGCCGCGCTCACCATCGGCATGAAGCCGGCGCGGTTGATGGCGCCGTCGGTCGTGGTGGCGCCGGTGTCGACGTTGATGCGCAGACTCTGGCCGCTGTCGCCGATCACGCGCAGGCGGTCGGCGACCGGGTTGAAGTCGACGGCGAACATGGTGCCGGCGATGCCCGCATACGGAGTGCTGGTGTCCGCCGCATCGGCCGCCAGGGTGGCCTTGACGCTGGCCGCGCCGGTTGCCGGATCGATGGTGACGATGCGCGCCGCCGAGGTGATCCCGTAGAGCAGGCCGTCTTTCGGGCGGAAGTCGATCCCGAGCAGGGTCTCGCCGCTGTTCATGCCGGTGATCGCGACGGAGCTGTCGATCGTGTTCGGCGTGGCCGGCTTGAAGCCCAGCAGGCGGTTGTCGTCGGACAGGCCGTAGACGCCAGGCGCCGCCGCCGGGCGCAGCGCGATGCCGCGGATGTCTTCGGCCAGGCCGAGTGCGCCAACGCTGGTGGCGGGACTGGCGCTGGCGGCGAGGTTGATCGAATACAGGTTGCGGGCGCCGCCGACGGTCAGCACGGCATAGGCCATGTTGGTACGGGCATCGATGTCCATCCCGTTGGCCGCGCCCGCATCCACCCCGAGCGCCAGCGGCAGGCTCAGGGTGCCGTTGTTCGGCGGGTTCTGCACGTACAGGGTGTCGGTGGCGGTATCGAGCGCATACAGGGTGGTGCTCGCGGTGCCGGCGAAGGAATTCGTGTAGGCCGAGGCGGTGACCGCGGCATTCGCCGCGCCGCCGTTGATGTCGCCGTCGGTCGTCGTGGCGCCGCTGTCGACGTTGATGCGCAGGCTCTGTCCGGTATTGCCGACCACGCGCAGGCGGTCGGCGACGGGATTGAAGTCGACGCCGAAGTCGGTGCCGCTCAGGGCGGTGAACGGCATGGTGGTATCGGCGGCGTCCGCCGCCAGCGTCGCTTTCTGTGTGGCGGCGCCGCTCGTGGTATCGATCGTATAGATGCGGCCGCTGCTGCCTACCGCGTAGAGGCGGCCGTCGGCGGGCCGGAAGTCGATGCCGAGCAGGGTTTCCGCACTCTGCAGGCCGGTGACGGCAACGTTGGTGCGGATGGTGCCGGGCGCGTCCCGGTTGAACGAGACCAGCTTGTTGCTTGCCGTGATGGCGAACACGTCGCCCGCCGTCATCACCGGCGGCGCCGGAACCGGAGCCGGCGCCGGGGCCGGCATGTCATCGTCGTCGCTGCCGCCGCAAGCGGCCAGCGCCAGGGCGATGGAAGAGGCGAGGATCAGCTTGGGGAAAAGCTTCTTGTTCATGATTGCATCCTAAAATGGTTGGCACATGCCGTGCGGTAAGGAATCGGATCGACATCACCGGAAAACGGGGCGCTGTCGCGCTGTCGATGCCCTTACTACGCTGCCAACCATGGTTTGGATGCAGTTCGAACAAAATAAATGGAACAACAAGTCTGCCGCCGCGGCGGGCGGCCTGCCGGCGAGGTTCAGCGGTGCACGACGACCAGCAGGGCCTTGGCCTCGGTCTTGCCGACATTCCTCACCACGTGATCCTGATCCGCCGGATAACGCGCGGTGCCGCCCGCCTTGACCTTGCGCTTGGAGGTGCCGACTTCGACCTCGAGCGTGCCGTTAATGACGGTCATGTGTTCCTTGGTGCCCGGGTCGTGTGCCTGCGAGGCCAGCTCGCCGCCCGGCGCCAGGGTCAGCTCGTACCATTCGTACTGGCCGGCCAGTTCCATCGGGCCCAGGATGCGCAGGGTGTAGCCGGCGTGGGTGCCGGGCAGGGTCGGGGTCTCGTGCGCGTCAAGCACCCGGATCGCCTCGACGTCGCGCGTTTCCGACGCCAGCAGCTCGCCGATCTGCACGCCGAGCGCGTTCGCGAGACGCCAGGTGATGGCGATGGTAGGATTCGCCTTTTCGCGCTCGATCTGCGACAGCATCGACTTCGACACGCCGGCGATGCGCGACAGATCCTCCAGCGTCAGGCCACGCGCCAGGCGCAGGCGCTGCAGGGTGGCGCCGACTTCGGGCGGGGCGTTATTGGTCGTGACCAGGGTTTTCATTGTCAGGCGGCTTTGAGTTTTGGCAGAGATGTAAGTGCAGCGTCCGATCTTGCCAAGTTCGACAGGTCGGCGTAATATTCATTATATTGAATTTCAGTTCGAGATACCGAAAATTCGGCCTGCTGTTAAAAATGCATGGCAGCGAATCACGGTACAGCATAGTCCAACCGCCGGTCAAGTCGGCATCCACAGACGAGGTAATCAGATGAGCGAGCAAGCGAAGAACGCCTTTTACACCGGTTTGCAGCAGAACCTGTCCACCCTGCGCGACCAGGGCCTGTTCAAGCCGGAGCGCGTGCTCGCCTCGCGCCAGGGCGCCGAAGTCCAGTCGGAAGACGGCCGCACCCTGATCAACATGTGTGCGAATAACTACCTCGGCCTGTCGGGCGACCTCGAGACCCAGAAAGCCGCCGAGCAGGCGCTGGCCAAGTACGGCTACGGCCTGTCCTCGGTGCGCTTCATCTGCGGTACGCAAACCGTGCACAAGGAACTTGAACGCAAGCTCTCCGAATTCCTCGGCACCGAGGACACGATCCTGTACGCCGCCGCTTTCGACGCCAATGGCGGCGTGTTCGAGCCGCTGTTCGACGAGAACGACGCCATCATCTCGGACGCCCTGAACCACGCCTCGATCATCGACGGCATCCGCCTGTGCAAGGCGGCGCGCTACCGCTACGCCAACAACGACATGGCCGACCTGGAAAAGCAGCTGATCGCAGCGACCGAAGCGGGCAAGCGCCACAAGGTCATCGTCACCGACGGCGCCTTCTCGATGGACGGCACGATCGCCCAGCTCGATAAAATCTGCGACCTGGCCGACAAGTACGGCGCGCTGACCCTGATCGACGAATCGCACGCCTCCGGCTTCATGGGCGCGACGGGCCGCGGCACGCACGAGCACTGCGGCGTGATGGGCCGCATCGACATCATCACCGGCACCCTGGGCAAGGCCCTGGGCGGCGCGATGGGCGGTTTCACTTCCGGCCGCAAGGAAGTCATCGAGACCCTGCGCCAGAAGTCGCGTCCCTACCTGTTCTCGAACACGCTGGCGCCGATGATCGCCGGCGCCTCGCTGTCGGTGCTGGAGCGGATTTCGAAGTCGACCGAGCTGCGCGACCGCCTGCACGAGAACACCGCCTACTTCCGCAAGGAGATCGAGCGCATCGGTTTCACCATCAAGCCGGGCACCCACCCGGTGGTGCCGGTGATGCTGTTCGACGCGCCGGTGGCGCAGAAATTCGCGGCGCGCATGTTCGAACTGGGCGTGCTGCTGTCGGGCTTCTTCTATCCGGTGGTGCCGATGGGCCAGGCGCGCGTGCGCGTCCAGCTGTCCGCCGCCCACACCCGCGCGCAACTCGACACCGTGCTCAAGGCCTTCGAGCAGGCCGGCCGCGAACTTGGCATCATCAAAAACAATTAATCAAACCGGCTTTAGTTTAGGAATACTTATGGAACGCATCCTCATCATCGGCGCCAACGGCCAAATCGGCAGCGAGCTGGTCTCCGCATTGGCCGAACAGCACGGCGCCGCCAACGTCCTCGCCACCGACATCGGCGCCAACAACGTGTACGGCGCCGCGCGCTATGCCCAGCTCGACGTGCTGGACAAGGAGCGCCTGATGGCGCTGGTCGAGGAAGAGGGTGTGACCCAGGTCTACCAGCTGGCCGCGCTGCTGTCGGCCACCGGCGAAAAGGCCCCGCTGAAGGCCTGGACGCTGAACATGGACGGCCTGCTGAACATCCTGGAAGTGGCGCGCGAACGCGGCGAGGCGGGTAAGCCGCTGAAGGTCTTCTGGCCTTCGTCGATCGCCGCGTTCGGCCCCAATACGCCAGCGGACAACACGCCGCAGTACACGGTGATGGATCCGACCACGATCTACGGCATCAGCAAACTCGCCGGCGAGCGCCTCTGCGAGTACTACCACACCAAGTACGGCGTGGACGTGCGCAGCATCCGCTACCCGGGCATCATCAGCTTCAAGTCGCCTCCGGGCGGCGGCACCACCGACTACGCAATCGCGATCTTCCACGCGGCCCTGAAGGGCGAAACCTACGAGTGCTTCCTCGGCCCGGACACTACGTTGCCGATGATCTACATGCCGGACGCGATCCGCGCGACGATCGAACTGATGGACGCGCCACTGGAGCAGGTCAAGATCCGCTCCTCGTACAACGTGGCCGGTGTTTCGTTCAACCCGCGCGAACTGGCCGCCAGCATCCAGAAGGCCGTGCCGGCCTTCGAGATCGCCTACAAGCCGGACAGCCGACAGGCGATCGCCGATACCTGGCCGAAGAGCCTGGACGACAGCCGCGCCAGCGCCGACTGGGGCTGGAAGGCGCGCGTCGGCATCGAAGAAATGGTGGCCAGCATGCTCGAGAATATCGACGTCAGCGTCGCCGCCTGAACACCATAAGAATGACAAGGGCCTGCGAGGGCCCAGGAGACTAGTAACAATGGATATGAGTGTTTTCGATCTGTTCAAGATCGGTATCGGCCCATCGAGCTCGCACACCGTGGGCCCGATGGTGGCGGCGCGCCGCTTCCTGCTCGAATGCGGGCCGCTCGACAGCGCAGTCGGCGTCGAAGCCCACCTGTATGGCTCGCTGGCGCTGACCGGCGTCGGCCACGCGACCGACAAGGCCGTCGTGCTCGGCCTGATGGGCGAGACCCCGCAGGACATCGACCCCGATACGGTCGAGGACAAGCTGGCGGAAGCGGAGCTCGACGGCGTGCTGCGTTTGCTCGGTTCGAAGGAAGTGCCGTTCACAATGCGCGCCAACCTGGTCTGGCACAAGCAATCGAGCCTGCCCGAGCACCCGAACGGCATGCGCTTCGTGCTGCAGCTTGCGGACGGCAGCGTGATCGAGCGGATCTTCTATTCGGTCGGCGGCGGCTTCATCACCGCGGCCGGCGAGAGCCAGCGGCCGGCCGAGACGACGGGCGCCCCGGTGCCGTTCCCGTTCGCCACCATGGCCGAGCTGCTGGCCCAGGGCAGCGCGCACGGTCTCTCGATCCCGCACATGTTGCGGGCGAACGAGCTGGCGCGCATGAGCGAAGCCGAACTCGATGCGGGCCTGGATCGCATCTGGCACGTGATGCGCGACTGTATCGACCACGGCCTGGTGACCCACGGCCAGCTGCCGGGCGGCCTGAACGTCAAGCGGCGCGCGGCCACGCTCTGGAAGCAGGCGCACTGCATCGAAGGCAAGCGCGTGAACGAACTGCCGCACGACGCGACCCACCAGGTGACGCTGTACGCGATGGCCGTCAACGAGGAGAACGCGGCCGGCGGGCGTGTGGTGACGGCGCCGACCAACGGCGCGGCCGGCATCATCCCGGCGGTGCTGCGCTACTACGCCGAGGACTGCCGTCCGACGGATTCGGTGAAGGGCATCCGCGATTTCCTGTTGACCTCCGCTGCCATCGGCATGCTGTGCAAGAAGAACGCCTCGATCTCGGGCGCCGAGGTCGGCTGCCAGGGCGAGGTCGGCGTGGCCTGTGCGATGGCGGCGGCCGGCCTGGTGGCGGCGCTCGGCGGCTCGAACGAGCGCATCGAGAACGCTGCCGAAATCGGCATCGAACACCATCTCGGCATGACCTGCGACCCGATCGGCGGCCTGGTGCAGATCCCCTGCATCGAGCGCAACGGCATGGGCGCGATCAAGGCGATCACGGCGGCCTCGCTGGCCCTGAAGGGCGACGGCACCCACTTCGTCAGCCTCGACAACGTGATCGAGACCATGCGCCAGACGGGGGCGGACATGCAGGTGAAGTACAAGGAGACCTCGCTGGGCGGCCTGGCGATTCATGTGGTGACGGTGAATCACGCGGCTTGTTGAGGACATATACGCGGGCATGCCCGCTCTACGGGACACACGATCGCGTAGGGCAGGCATGCCCGCGTTGACAACGCAAACCCGTCCGCACACATGATTCCGGCGCGCGCACTATAATAAAAGATCAACGCGAGCCTACCGGATCATCCAAAACATGCACTACGTGTCTACCCGCGCAACGAGCGCGTCCGCTTCCCGCAATCCGGAAACCTTCTCGACCATCCTGCTCGGCGGCCTGGCGCCCGACGGCGGCCTGTTCATGCCGGCCGAATACCCGCGCGTCTCGCACGAGGAACTGAACGCCTGGCGCACACTCTCGTACGCCGGACTCGCCTACGAGATCCTGCGTAAATTCGCGACCGACATTCCGGACGCCGACCTGAAGGCGCTCACCGCCAGAACCTATACCCCCGAGGTCTACCGCAACGCGCGCGCCGGCGAGAACGCCGCCGACATCACGCCGCTGCGCACGTTGGAAGACGAGGGCGGACAGAAGCTCATTCTGCAGGCGCTGTCGAACGGCCCCACGCTCGCCTTCAAGGACATGGCGATGCAGTTGCTGGGCAACCTGTTCGAATACGCGCTGGCGAAGGACAACGAGGAGCTCAACATCTTCGGCGCCACCTCGGGCGACACCGGCAGCGCCGCCGAATATGCGATGCGCGGCAAGCGCGGCGTGCGCGTGTTCATGCTGTCCCCGAGCGGGAAGATGAGCGCCTTCCAGACCGCCCAGATGTTCAGCCTGCAGGATCCGAACATCTTCAACATCGCCGTCGAAGGCGTATTCGACGACTGCCAGGATCTGGTGAAGGCCGTCTCGAACGACCTGTCCTTCAAGGCGCGCCACAAGATCGGCACGGTGAACTCGATCAACTGGGCGCGCGTCGTGGCGCAGGTCGTGTATTACTTCCGCGGCTATCTGGCCGCGACGAGCGACAACGCGCAGAAGGTGTCGTTCACCGTCCCCTCTGGGAACTTCGGCAACATCTGCGCCGGCCACATCGCGCGCATGATGGGACTGCCGATCGACAAGCTGGTGGTCGCCACCAACGAGAACGACGTGCTCGACGAATTCTTCCGCACCGGCGTCTACCGCGTGCGCAAGTCAAGCGAGACCTTCCACACCAGCAGCCCGTCGATGGACATCTCGAAAGCCTCGAACTTCGAGCGCTTCGTCTACGACCTGGTGGGCCGCGACAGCGAACGCACCCACGCGCTGTTCCGCAAGGTCGAGACGCACGGCGGCTTCGACCTCTCCGGCGGCCCCGGCGCCGACGGCGACGAGTTCAAGCGCGTGGGCGACTACGGCTTCGTCTCCGGCCGCTCGACCCACGCCGACCGCCTCGACACCATCCGCATGGTCGCCGACGACTACGGCATCGTGATCGACACCCATACCGCCGACGGCATCAAGGTCGCACGCGAACACATGGCGCCGGGCGTGCCGATGATCGTGCTGGAGACCGCGCTGGCCGCGAAGTTCAACGAGACCATCCTTGAAGCCCTCGGCACCGACGCGGAGCGTCCCGCCGGCTTCGAGGACATCGAAGCGCTGCCGCAGAAGTTCGTGCTGATGCGCCCGAACGTCGACGAGATGAAGACCTTCATCGCTGCGCATACGGGGCTGTAACATGAACGGAACGAACGAGAAACCGGCGCCGCGCCCCATGCTCTCCGTGCGCGAGGCGCTCGACACGCTGCTGGCCGCCGCGCGCCCGGTGCAGGACATCGAACGGGTACCCACGCTGGAAGCCAACGGCCGCGTGCTGGCTGCCGATCAGGCATCGACCATCGATGTGCCTTCGGCCGACAACACCTCGATGGACGGCTATGCCGTGCGTGCGCAGGATTGCGTGAACGGCGGCGCGAGCCTGCGCGTGGCGCAGCGCATCCCGGCTGGCCATGTGGGCGAACCCCTGGAGCCCGGCACCGCGGCCCGCATCTTCACCGGCGCCATGATCCCGCTTGGGGCGGACGCGGTCGTGATGCAGGAACAGTGCGAGCTGGCGGGCGACACCGTCACCATCCGTCATACGCCGAAAAGCGGCGAATGGATCCGCCGCACCGGCGAGGACATCCAGGCCGGTGCCGTCATCCTGCCGGCGGGCACGCGCCTGCGCAGCCAGGAACTGGGACTGGCCGCCTCGGTCGGACTCGCGGCCCTGCCGGTACGGCGGCGCCTGCGCGTGGCCGTCTTCTTCACCGGCGACGAGCTGACCATGCCGGGCGAAGCGCCGGGCGGCGTGCTGGCGCCGGGTGCGATCTACAACTCGAACCGGTTCACCCTGCGCGCGCTGCTGGAGAACCTCGGCTGCGTGATTACCGATTTCGGCATCGTGCCCGATTCGCTCGAGGCCACGCGCGATACGCTACGCGCCGCAGCGCGCGAGAACGACCTGATCATCACTTCGGGCGGCGTCTCGGTGGGCGAGGAAGACCATATCAAGCCGGCGGTGGAAGCCGAGGGCCAGCTGAACATGTGGCAGATCGCGGTCAAGCCGGGCAAGCCGCTTGCCTTCGGTGAGGTGCGCAGGGAGAGCGAGCATGGCAAAAGCGCGTTCTTCCTCGGCCTGCCCGGCAATCCAGTCTCGAGCTTCATCACCTTCCTGCTCTTCGTGCGGCCCTTCATCCTGCGCCTGCAGGGCGTGACGGGTTCGGTGGAGCCGCGCGCCTGGCAGCTGCGCGCCGATTTCAGTCTGCCGAAGGCCGACCGCCGCAACGAGTTCCTGCGCGCGCGCTTGAACGCCGGCGGCGGCCTCGACCTGTTCCCGAACCAGGGCTCGGGCGTGCTCACCTCCACGGTCTGGGGCGACGGCCTGATCGACAATCCGCCGGGACGCAGCATCCAGGAAGGCGACATCGTGCGCTTCATTCCCTTCGCCGAACTACAGCACTGACACCATGCACATCGAACTGCGATTTTTCGCGTCCGTGCGCGAAGCCCTGGGCCTCGCCAGCGAACGCATCGAACTGCCCGCGCACGTGACCACGGTGGGCGCCGTGCGCGCGCACTTGATCGCCCGCGGCGGCGCCTGGGAAACGGCCCTCGGCGAGGAGCGGGCGCTGCGCATGGCGTTTAACCACGTCATGTGCGGGCCGGAGACCGAGGTGAGCGAGGGTGGTGAGGTGGCATTCTTCCCGCCGGTGACCGGCGGGTGAAGTTGTAGGGTGGGCTCTCCGAGCCCACGGCGTGTCGCCCGTATATCGAGACCGCATGAACCCGCATGCCCACCCTGCGCCTTACAAGGCCGCGATCGACTTCTCGGCCAGCGCCAGCAGCTTGGCGCAATTCTCATTGCGCGCGCCGAAGGCGGCCCAGGCGGTCGTGCGCGCCATCTCCTGCCACTTGCGCAGGGTCTCGCCATCCATGTCGACCACGCGCGCGCCGGTGCGGGCGTACACGTTGGCCAGCGCCGCATCGTCCGCTTGCGCCATGCGCAGCGCGAACTTTTCCAGGTCGGCCCCGACGGCCAGGATCGCCGCCTGCTGATCCTTGTGCAGGCGGTCGAACACGGTCTTCGACATCAGGAGCGGCTCGAGCATGAACCAGTAGCCGCCGCTGCGCGCCGTGGTGAGCGAGCGCGAAACGTCGTGCAGGCGGAAGGAGATCAGCGAGGTCGACGAGGTGAAGGCGGCGTCGAGGGCGCCGCTCTTCATCGCGCTGTGGATCTCGTTCGAGGGCACGTTGACGATGGTCGCTCCCGCCTCCTGCAGGATCAGGTCCATCTCGCGCGAGCCGCCGCGCACCTTCAGGCCGCGCGCGTCTTCGGGGGCAACGATCGGCGCGCCGCGCGAAGCGACGCCGCCGGCCTGCCAGATCCAGCTGATCACCATCAGCCCCTGGTCGGCCAGGATGCGGGTCAGCTCCTTGCCGACTTCGGCATTCTTCCAGCCGTAGCCTTGCGCGTAGGACGTCACCAGGCCGGGCATCAGGCCGATGTTCGCTTCCGGCGACTCGGCCGCGGCATACGAGAGCGGCACCAGGGCCAGCTCCAGGCTTCCCTTCCTGAGGGCGGCAAACTGGTTGTTCGGGGCCATCAGGCTGGCGTTCGGGTAGATCGAGAATTTCAGGCTGCCACGGGTGCGCTTTTCGACATCGGTGGCGAACATGCGGCACAGGCGGTCGCGGAAGTCGCCTTCCGTGATGCTGCCGCCGGGGAACTGGTGCGAGATTTTCATCGACTGCGATGCGGCCCAGGCGCTGCCGAGCCACAGGGGACTGGACGCGATCGCGCCCAGCAGGGTTCTACGAGCCAGGATCGGCCCTGTCTTCAACGACATATTCATCCTCCAAGATGAGTAAAACGACACTACCGGGCGAATCGCATTTATCTGATGACAAACGTCGTTCGCTTTTTATACCTATTAGGTGCTTACAAGAATATTCCTTCGATAAAGCTTGTCAAGCAGTATCTTGTTTTCTTAACAAATGCACCGTGAATAACTGATGAGTATCGCGCCTGCCGCGGACGGCAGGCTTCGGGGGCGTCAAGGAGGATGATTCCTAGAAAAGGAACTTATTTCCGGTCGAGCGTGTCGCAGACGCCGCAGGCTAGCCCGCGCTTGGTATTGCGGTAGCGGGCGCCGATGAACAAGGCCGAGGCGACCGCCGCCCAGGCCAGAGCCGACGGCCAGGCCCGTTCGAATGTCTCGCCGCTGGCCAGGTCGATGATGGTCAGCAGGGCGAACATCGAGACGACGGCGAACAGGTACTGCGTGATCCAGTGGCGCAGTGGGGGCATGGTGTGTCTCCTTTACAGGGTTTTCAGGAATCGGCGCAAGGCGTCGTGCACCGCGCCAGGCTGGTCGATCATGGCGAAGTGGCGCGCGTTGTCTATCTGGACGACTTCCAGCTTGGGGGTGCCGGTCATCAGTTCCCGATAATACGCCAGCTTCTCGCCGGCGGACATCCCCGTCGCAGCGGCGTCCGGGCCGTAGGTCGGCGCCATCAGCATGACCGGCGCCTGGATCTTCGGCAGGCCGGCACGCAGGTCGCGCGCCAGGACGGCGCCGACATAGGCGGCGGCCGCGGCCGGGTCGCTGCGCGCGGTGAGCTGGGCAAGGTCGTCGGCCTTGCCCATGTCGACCACGCCGATGGTGCGCATGTACTGGCGCTGCTGGGCCGCGAAAGCCTGGGGCGTGGCCGCCGCCATGCGCTGGCGCATATTCTCGGCCATGGCGCCGCGCTGCTCCGGCGGCGTGTCCTCGGTGCGCGGGAATACCGGCAGGCCGTCGATGGCAACCGCGCCGCCGATCCGGCTTCCCAGATCCTGGGCCAGGGCGATCGACAGGGTGGCGCCCACGCTGTGCCCGACCAGCACCGGCTTGACCAGCCGGTTCGATTCGATCAGCTGGGTCAGCGCCGCCTTGGCCGCATCGAACGGGTCGCCCGCCACCGCCGGGCGGCCGTCGAAGCCGGGCAGCGTGACGACATACACCGTGTGGCTGCCGGCGAACTGGCGCACCGTCTCCTGCCACACCCAGCCGCCGCTGGCGAGGCCCGGGATCAGGATCAGCGCCTGCCTGCCGCTGCCGTAGCGCTCGACCAGCATGCCCTGCAGCTCGAAGTGGCGTTCGGGCAGGACGGTGACGGCGGCGAAGCGGTTCTGGGTGGCGGGGGCAGGGGCGGCGGTCTGGGCCAGCGCCGGCACGGCGCTCGCGACGAGCAGGGTGAACAACAAGGATGCTTTCATACTGGCTCCGGGTCGGGGTTGAAGATCGATTCGATCGGTTGCTGAAACAGGCGGGAAATCGCAAAGGCGAGCGGCAGGCTGGGGTCGTAGCGGCCGTTCTCGATGGCGATCACGGTCTGGCGCGACACGTCGAGCAGCTCGGCCAGGTGGGCCTGGCTCCAGCCGTGCTCGGCGCGCAATTCCTTGATGTGGTTGTTCATCGGTCGAGCAGCTTGCGCGCGACCTGCACCACGACCACCGACAGGCAGAGCACGATCCAGACGGTGAACATCGACAGGCGCGGATAGCCGGCCGTTTCGAGGAAGCCGTAGCTGAAGGTCAGGCCGGCCGTGATGGCGGCGCCCAGCGAGACGTTTTCCAGCAGGTGCTTGCGCACATATTCGTCGGCGCGCCGGATCTGGCGGGCGATGGCCCAGATGCCCAGGCCGAATCCCAGCATGGGGCTGAGCAGGACGACGGTGCGCAGCAGGCCGGCTTCCATCGGCCGGCCGAACCGGATCGCGGCCATCAGCAGGATGGTGTACAGCGCGATGGCGCCGAAGAGTTCCCGCATGTAGATCTTTGCATTGCGTTTTTCGTGCACGATGGTCTCCTGGATGTAAAGTGAACTTTACTGTAAAGTATGCTTTACATCGTAGGCTAGGCCGAAAGTGATGTCAAGTACCCTTTACATTTTCTTCGGCCGCGTGTTCTGCACTACAATGCGCGTCCTTCCCTTATCGTCGCCAGCATGTCTTCTACCGTACCCGTACCCCGTCGCGTCGCCGTCATCGGCGGCGGCCCCGCCGGCCTGATGGCCGCCGAAGTCCTGGCGGCGGGCGGCGCCGAGGTCGACGTCTTCGACGCCATGCCTTCGGTAGCCCGCAAATTCCTGCTGGCCGGGAAGGGGGGCATGAACATCACCCATTCCGAGTCCTATGCCGACTTCGTCGCCCGCTACGGCGCGCGCAGCAGCGAGGTCGAAGCCTGGCTTGCCGCCTTCACGCCCGGCGACGTGCGCGCCTGGATCCATGGGCTCGGCATCGACACGTTCGTGGGCACCTCGGGCCGCGTCTTCCCGACCGACATGAAGGCCGCGCCCCTGCTGCGCGCCTGGCTGCACCGGCTGCGCGAAAGCGGCGTGCGCTTCCACATGCGCCACCGCTGGCTGGGCTGGGACGGCGAGGCACTGCGCTTCGCCACGCCCGTGGGCGAGACCACCCTCGCTTTCGACGCGGTCGTGCTGGCCCTGGGCGGCGCCAGCTGGGCGCGCCTCGGTTCGGACGGCGCCTGGGTGCCGCTGCTGGAAGCGCGCCGGGTCGATGTCGCGCCGCTGGTGCCGGCCAACTGCGGCTTCGACGTCGACTGGACGCCGCATTTCAGCGAGAAGCATGCGGGCGCGCCGCTCACCACGGTGGCGATCGAATACACCGGTCGCAGCGGAGAACGCGCACGGCGCCAGGGCCAGTTCGTGGTCACCGCCGGCGGCATCGAGGGCAGCCTGGTGTACGCGCTGTCGAGCGTGCTGCGCGACCAGATTGCTGCAGGCGGCGAGACCACCATCTGCCTGGATCTGGCGCCGGATCACGACGCGGCGCGGGTATTTGCCGAGGTGACGCGTCCGCGCGGCGCCCGTTCGATGTCGAGCCACCTGCAAAGCCGGCTCGGGATCAAGGGGGTGAAAGCGGGCCTGCTGCGTGAATGCCTGGCGCAGGCGGACTACCTGGATGAGGAAACCCTGGCCGCGAGCATCAAGGCGCTCCCCCTGACATTGAAACGTCCGCGCCCGATCGACGAGGCGATCAGCAGCGCCGGCGGCGTGCGTTTCGAATCCATGGACGAACATGGCCAGCTGCGCGCTCTACCGACGGTCTTCGTGGCGGGCGAGATGATCGACTGGGAGGCGCCGACCGGCGGCTACCTGCTCACGGCCTGCTTCGCCAGCGGCCGCGCCGCGGCGCGCGGCGTGCTGGAGCTGCTGAAGCCTCAGTGACCGGACTCAGTGATCAAACTCAGTGATCGAACTCAGTGATGAAAATGCACGTCGCCGCTGCCGGTGCGGCTGACGCTGCGCTCGGGCGGATTGCCGTGGACGTCGACGTCGCCGCTGCCGCTGACGGCCGCCGCCACGGCGGCGCTGGCCGTCACGCTGGCGTTGCCGGAGCCGGTCTGGCGC
The DNA here is from genome assembly GCF_001424165.1 of Massilia sp. Leaf139. Classification (GTDB taxonomy): domain Bacteria; phylum Pseudomonadota; class Gammaproteobacteria; order Burkholderiales; family Burkholderiaceae_D; genus Telluria. The sequence continues at coordinate 1,346,040 of NZ_LMOJ01000001.1, read as the reverse complement.
ACCTTGACGTTCTCGGCGCGCAGGCGCTGGGCGTCGAGGGTGCCGGAGCCGTTCGACATCGCCTGGAAGCTGCGCGCCGCGCCTGCGATCGCGATCGTGCCGGAGCCGGTCAGCTCGGCCTCGACGCTGTCGCCGTTGCCGGCGTCGAGCGTCAGCTGCCCGGTGCCGTGCACAACCGCCTTCGCCTGGCGGTAGCGGCCGTTGAAATCGAGGCTGCCGGAACCGTTCAGCTCCACTTCGATCGCCTCGCCCGAGAAGCCGTTGACGCGGGTGTCGCCGCTGCCGTCGACGCCGACCCGTTCGAGCGCGGGCAGGGTGAGTTCGACTTCGATCGGCTGGCGGTGGCGCAGCACGATGCCGCGCGTGCCGATGCTCAGCACACGGCCGTTCTGGGTCGTTTCGACATTCGCCAGCAGTCGCTGTTCGCCGCGCACGGTCAGGGCCGGCTGGGCGCCGTAGCGCAGGGTAAGGTCGATCGGGCCGCTCAATTCCACGGCGCGCACCTGGCGCGTGACCTGGCGCGTCTCTTCGCCGACGATGCGCGCATCCAGGCGCGCGCTGCCACCCTGGGCGCGCAGGGCGCCGTAGGCCAGGCCGATCAGGACGAAGGCGAGAACCAGCAGGCCCAGGCCTACGCGCAGGTAGGAACGCATCGCTTCTCCTCAGGTAAGCTCACTTGGGTAAGCTCTATTAACTGCCGCGCAGCAGCGACATGTTCATTTGCAGGTAGCGCTTGACGCCAAGGGCGGCGTAGCGCGTCACGGCGATCGACACCAGGAACAGCACGATCCCGCCCAGCACCGCCGACACCCCCAGCACCGTTTGCGTCGCGCGCGACTCCTCGTCCATATCGGACGAAATGCGGATGCCGTCGACGGCCACGGGTGGGCTGGTCGCGCCGTCCACGTCGCCGCCTGCTTCCGCTTCGCTGCTCACCTCGACCCCTCTTTCGTCGATGCGCACGCGTGTGCGTACGTTCTCGTTGCCGATCTCGCCGCCGATGTCGTTGATGATCTCGCGCAGCGGCCCGCCCAGCACCAGTTCGTTGGCGCCGGCCAGGCCGGTGGCGGTGATCGCGATGCCGCCGACGTAGAGCGCAAAGGCGCAGGCGTAGAGCGCGGCCAGGAGCGAACCGAAGACGGCGGCCGGGATCACCATGAACAGGTTGAAGATCAACAGGCCGAGCACCGAGACGAACAGGCGCACCAGGTTGGCCGGGTTCTTCTGCTGGGCGAAAGCGCTCATGTGGGCGTTGGCGCGCAGGGTCAGGGCGACCTTCTTTGGATCGTCCAGCTCGGCCGCGATCTCTGTTTCAGGTTGCCCGGCGGCGATGCCGTCGACGAAGCGCTGCTCGTACCAAGCCAGGGTCTTCGCCTGCAGCTCCGGCGGCAGGCCGAGCATGGCCCGCTTGAGCGCGTCGAGGTAGTCGAGCTTGCCCATCGTTCAAGCGTGGCCGACGGCGAGCATCGACAGCAGCGCCGGGCCGGTGGCGTTGGTGCGCGCGCCGAGGAGTTCGGGAGCGACCAGCACCAGGGTGCTGGCGGCGACGAGGGCCAGCAGGAGCAGGGTGCGCAGGCCGAGTTGGGGTGTCATGGCGGTGTCCGGTGAACAGTGAGTGTGGCAGGGTATTCGATGGGACTACTGTACGGATCCGGCATGTCTCTTGCCAGCGGCATGCGACAAGCTGCCGTTTCCGGCGCTTGAACTGCCGCCACGCAGGATGACCGCGGCCGCGGCCTGGCCGCTGCGCACGGCCGACTCGAGGGTGGCGGGGTAGTTCGCGTCGCCTTCACTGGCTGTGTAGTCGCCGGCCAGCACCAGGCCGGGCAGGGCGGTGGCATTGGCCGGACGCGCCAGGCCCGGGGTGCAGGCGAAGGTGGCGCGCTTTTCCGTGATCACCCGGCTCCACTGCGGGGCGTCGAGTCCGAGGCCCGGGAAGGCGGCGCCCAGCTGGGCCGCGCAGGCGCGCGCGAGTGCTTCCTGATCCAGCGCCGCGGCGGCGCCGGCGGCGCTGATCACGACCGCCAGCAGGCCGGCCTGGTTGGTGTCGAGCTGGCCGCGGTCGAACACGAACTGGCCGAAGCGTGCCTGGCCAGGGGCGTCGAGCAGGGCGTACAGCGGATGGGGCAGGCGCAGGCCGGGGGCGTATTGCAGGTAGCAGGTGGCGATCGGCTCGTACTCGAAGGCGGCCAGCTGCGCGGCCTGGTCGGCGGTTTCGGACAGCGGCGCGAGCAGGGCGCCCGTCTGCGCCGGCGGCGTGGCCAGCACGACCGCATCGAATTCTCCGCGCCAGGCGCCGCCGAGGGCCTGGCCGGCCGCGTCCAGTTCCCACTTTCCGGCCGCCGGCGTCAGCGCCGTCACCTTGGCGCCCAGGTGCACCTTGCCGCCGTTCGACGCCAGGTAACGCCCGGCCGCCTGCGGGAACAGGGCGCCCAGGTCGAGGCGGGGAATCAGCATGTCGGATGCGGATCGCCTGGCGCCCAGGCTGTCGCGCAGTACGGCGAGGAAGACATTGGCGGAGGCGCGCTCCGGCGCCGTATTCAGGGCCGCGAGGCAGAGCGGATGCCACATCAGGCGCTGCACGCGTTCGGTCTGGCCGAAGCGCTCGAGCAGGGTGCTGACGCTGACGTCGGTGTCGAGCCGCCAGCCCATCCATTTGGCGGCGCTCGAGAACTGCGCCAGCGCCTTCTTGTCCTCGTAAGCCAGGCCCTTGGCGCGCAGCAGGCCGACCAGCATGTGCCAGGGCGCGGGCAGGCGCGGCGCGACCAAGTCCATGCCGCCGGCGCCGGGCGGATAACGCATCTGCAGCGGCAGGCGCAGGATCGCCTGGCCTGGTTCGACCCCGACGCGCTTCAACAGTCCCAGGGTTTGCTTGTAGGCGCCGAGCAGGATGTGCTGGCCGTTGTCGAGCACGCGGCCGTCGACTTCGACCTGGCGCGCGCGTCCGCCCAGGGTGCGCGCCGCCTCGAACAGGGTGACTTGCGCGCCGCGCCGCGCCAGTTCGACCGCCGCCGCGCAACCGGCCCAGCCGCCGCCGACAACGGCGACGCCGAGGCCACTTCCTTTAGTTGCGGACATAGGTCTTCCACGCCAGCCAGAGCTTGCGCAGGGGCGTGAGCGAGATGCGCTGGTTCAGCACGTGATAACCGTCGCGCGCGATCTCGTCGAGCAGGGTGCGGTAAATGGCGGCCATCATCAGGCCGGGCCGCTGGGCGCGCCGGTCTTCCTTCGGCAGCAGCGCCAGCGCCTCGTCGTACATGGCCTGGGCGCGTTCGGTCTGAAAGCGCATCAGCGCCTCGAACTTCTCGCTGTGCTTCGCATTCATCAGGTCGGCCGCCGTCACGCCGAACTGCTGCAGCTCGTTCACGGGCAGGTAGATGCGGCCGCGGCGCGCGTCGTCGCCGACGTCGCGGATGATGTTGGTAAGCTGGAAGGCCAGGCCCAGCTTCTCGGCATAGGCCAGGGTCTGCGGATTGGCGTAGCCGAAGATGCTGGCCGAGAGGATGCCGACCACGCCGGCGACATGCCAGCAGTACTTGCGCAGGCCTGGATAGTCCAGATAGCGGCTCTGGTCGAGATCCATCTCCATGCCATCGATGATCGCCTGCAGGTGCTGCTCTTCCAGGTGGTAGACGTCGAGGTGGGGCTTCATGGCCTGGGTCACCGGGTGCGTCGGCGTGCCCTTGTACATGGTCGACACTTCGGTGCGCCACCAGGCCAGCTTGATGCGGGCGAGCGAGGCGTCCGTCGCTTCGTCGACCGTATCGTCCACCTCGCGGCAGAACGCGTACAGGGCCGTGATCGCACGGCGGCGCTCGGGCGGCAGGAACAGGAAGCTGTAATAGAAGCTGGAACCGCTCTGGACAGTCTTTTGCTGGCAGTATTCGTCAGGAGACATGTAAAAAAGGCAATATTAGGCGATGCGAATCCGCTATCTTAGCCGATGCGCGCCATGGCCGGGCCGCTGTGCCCGCCTTTTTAGCCAATTACATCCGGATTGCGCGCCAGCCCATCACCAGGTAGTCCGGCTTGCCCAGCTGCGGGCGGCGCCGGAACACGTCGTAATCCGCCGCTTCGATCCGCTCCAGGATGCGCAGGCCGCCCTGGATCACCAGGCGCAGCTCCCAGCCGATGCGGCCGGGCAGGCGCGTGGCCAGCGGCGCGCCGGACAGCATCAGCGCCCGTGCGCGCTCCACCTCGAAGGCCATCAGGGCGCGCCAGGCCGGGGTATCCGTCCCGTTCGCGATGTCGGCCTCGGTCACCCCGAAGCGCTGCAGGTCTTCCTGCGGCAGGTAGATGCGGCCCTTGCCGATGTCGACGCCGACGTCCTGCCAGAAGTTGATCAGCTGGAGGGCGCTGCAGATGGCGTCGGCGTCGCGCAGGTTGGGCGCGCCGCCGACGCCGTACAGGGCCAGCATCAGGCGTCCGACCGGATCGGCCGAGCGGCGGCAATAGTCGAGCAGGGCGGCGTAGTCCGGGTAGCGGGTGGTGACCACGTCCTGGCGGAAGGCGGAGAGCAGGTCGCGCAGCGGCTGCAGCGACAATCCGTGCCGGGCGACGACGCCGGCCAGGCGCACGAACATCGGGCGGTTCGGGGTGCGGCCGGCGGCAATGTCGTCGAGGGCGGCCTCGTACTCGGCCAGGCCGGCCAGGCGTTCGGCGGGCAGGGCGTCGCCCTCGTCGGCGACATCGTCGGCGCCGCGCGCGAAGGCATAGATGGCTTCCACGGCAGGCACCAGGCGGCGCGGCAGGAGGATGGAGGCAACGGGGAAGTTTTCGTAATGATCGACGGCCATGCGACTGAAATGACCAGTAGGTCATTTGCGAAATGTATTTGCAACATTATAATTGCCGCGCTTGAGTAGGCCGAATTGCGCTGATAATGATGCCGATAATGACGCAGACAAGCTTGACGACGGCCGTGCCGCCGCACCTGTCCCATGCCACGAATTCAAGGAAGAACACCGTGTCCACTTCGACCCGACTGAACCGCAGGCTGGCCGCGCCGGCCCTGCTCCTGTGCGCGCTGTTGCTGACGGCCTGCTCGAAAGAGGAAGCGAAACCGGAGCCGGTGCGCCCGGTGCGCGCCGCCGTGTTGACGGAGGGCGCCGCGGGCGCCAGCGCCGATTTTTCGGGCGAGGTGCGCCCGCGCATCGAATCGCGCCTGGGCTTCCGGGTGGCCGGCAAGATCACGGCGCGCGAGGTCGACGTCGGCAGCGCCGTGACACAGGGGCAAACGCTGATGCAGCTCGATCCGCAGGATCTGAAGCTGGCCGCGAGCCAGGCCCAGGCCAGCCTGCGCGCGGCCGAGACCAACCGCGATCTCGCCAACGCCGACTACAAGCGCTACCAGGAACTGCGCGCCAAGAATTTCGTCAGCCAGTCGGTGCTCGACACCAAGCGTGCCGCCCTGCGCGCGGCCCAGGCCGAAGCCGACGCCGCGCGCGCGGCCTTCCGCGGCCAGTCGAACCAGGCGGGCTATGCCAGCCTCGTGTCCGACATCGACGGCGTCGTCACCGGCATCGACGCCGAGGTCGGCCAGGTGGTCACGGCCGGCACCCCGGTGGTGCGCGTGGCCCGTACCGACGAACTCGATGTCGTGATCGGCATTCCGGAAGACCGTGTCGGCGACCTGCGCAAGGCCAATTCGGTGACGGTGCGGATGTGGGCGGCGCCCGGCGCGGCGATTGCCGGCCGCGTGCGCGAAGTCTCGCCGGTGGCCGATCCGGCGACCCGCACCTATACCGCCAAGATCGCGATCCCGCCGAGCCCGAACGTGCGCCTGGGGATGACGGCGGCGGTGCAGGTGGCGTCGAAGGATGGCGGCGGCGGCCTGCGCGCGCCGCTGACGGCGCTGCACCACGAGAAGGGCGTGACCGGCGTCTGGCTGGTCGAGAACGGCGCCGTGCGCCGCGTGCCGGTGAAGATCGTCGGCCAGGCCGGCAACGACGTATTGTTGGGCGAGGGCGTGAAAGCCGGCCAGACCGTCGTCACCGCCGGCGTCAACCTGCTGCGCCAGGGCCAGAAGGTGCGCATCCTGACCGCGGACGTGGCGCGCCGCGACGACACCGAGGCCGCGGCATCCGGCGCTGGGGCGCCGAAATGAGAGGGTTCAATCTCTCGCGCTGGGCGCTCGAACACATTCCCCTCACGCGCTACCTGATCGGCGCCTTGCTGATCGGCGGTATCCTCGGCTACAACGTGCTGGGGCAGGACGAGGATCCGCCGTTTACCTTCCGCGTGATGGTCGTGCGCGCCATCTGGCCAGGCGCGACCGCCGTCCAGATCGCCGAGCAGGTCACCGACAAGCTCGAGCGCAAGCTGCAGGAAACGCCGTACATCGAAAAGATCCGCAGCTTCTCCAAGCCGGGCGAAACGACCATCCTGGTCGAATTGCGCGAATCGACGCCGCCGAAGGACGTGCCCGATTCCTGGTACCAGGTGCGAAAAAAAATCGGTGACATCGCAGGAACCCTGCCGCAGGGCGTGATCGGCCCCTTCTTCAACGACGAATTCGGCGACACCTACGGCTCGATCTTCGCCCTCTCCGGCGACGGCTTCACCTATGCCGAGATGAAGGACTACGCCGACTTCGTGCGCCAGCAGCTGCTCGCGGTGCCGCTGGTGGCCAAGGTCGAACAGTTCGGCGTGCAGAACGAGAAGATCAACATTCTCTTTTCGAACAAGAAGTTCGCCCAGCTGGGCGTGCCCTTCGAGCAGATCGTCAACCAGCTCGCCACCCAGAACAATGTCGAGGCGTCCGGGGTACTGGTGACGCCGACCGACAACCTGCAGGTGCGCGTCACCGGCGCCATCAAGACCGTGAAGGAACTCGAAGACCTGCAGCTGCGCGCGGGCAGCACGACCTTCCGCCTGGGCGACTTCGCCACCGTCAAACGCGCCTACCAGGATCCGCCGCAGGACAAGATGCGCTTCAACGGCAAGGAGGTGATCGGCCTGGGCGTGTCGATGGAAAAGGGCGGAAACATCATCAAGCTGGGCGAATCGCTGGAGAGCACGGTCGAGCGCATCCGCGCCCAGCTGCCGGTCGGGATCGAGCTCGAACGCGTGTCGGATCAGCCGCGCGCCGTCACGGCCTCGGTCAGCGAATTCATCCGCACGCTGATCGAGGCGGTCTTCATCGTCCTGGCCGTCAGTTTCCTCGCGCTGGGCCTGCACACGAAGCCGAAACTCTCGCTCGACGTGCGTCCGGGCCTGGTGGTGGCGCTGACCATTCCGCTGGTGCTGGCGATTACCTTCCTGTTCATGCGCATGCTCGACATCTCGCTGCACAAGGTCTCGCTGGGCGCCCTGATCATCGCCCTCGGCCTGCTGGTGGACGACGCCATTATCGCGGTCGAAATGATGGTGCGCAAGATGGAGGAGGGCCTGTCGCGCCTGGAGGCGGCCACCTATGCCTACACCTCGACCGCGATGCCGATGCTGACCGGCACCCTGATCACGGCGGCCGGCTTCCTGCCGATCGGCCTGGCCAAATCGGCGGCGGGCGAATACACCTTCTCGATGTTCTCGGTGAACGCGATCGCGCTGCTGGTGTCGTGGGTGGTCGCCGTCACCTTTACGCCCTATATCGGCTTCATCCTGCTGAAGGTGAACCCGCATGGACAGGGGCATTCCGAGCACGATGTCTTCGATACGCCGGGCTTCCGGCGCTTCCGCGGGGTGGTGAGCTGGTGCGTGGAGTTCCGCAAGACGACGATCGTGGTCAGCCTGCTGGTGTTCGCGCTGGGCGTGTTCGGCTTCAAGTTCATCGAGAAGCAGTTCTTCCCGGATTCGAGCCGGCCGGAGCTGATGGTCGAGATGTGGCTGCCCGAGGGGACGAGCTTTGCCGCCAACGAAGCGCTGGCCAGGAAGTTCGAAGCCTTCGTGCGCAAACAAGAGGGCGTGGAAAGCATCACCAGCTATGTCGGCACCGGCAGCCCGCGCTTCTATCTGCCGCTGGATCAGATCTTCCCGCAGTCGAACGTCTCGCAATTCGTCGTGCTGCCAATCGACGCGGCGCACCGCGAAACGCTCAAGGGCAAGATCGAAGAAGTGTTCCGCAACGACTTCCCCGAGGTGCGCGGGCGCGTAAAACTGCTGCCGAACGGGCCGCCGGTGCCGTATCCGGTGCAGTTCCAGGTGGCAGGGCCGGACATCGGCATCGTGCGCGGCGTGGCCGACCAGGTGAAGGACGTGCTGCGCGCGAATCCGAACGCGGTCGGCGTCAACGACAACTGGAACGAGTCGGTGAAGGTGCTGCGCCTCGATCTCGACCAGGACAAACTGCGCGCGCTCGGCGTCACCTCGCAACTTGTGCGGCGCTCTGTCCAGACTGTTTTGACAGGCACGACCATCGGCCAGTTCCGCGAAACGAACGAACTGATCGACATCGCCGTGCGCCAGCCGATCGAGGAGCGCTCGACCATCACGGTGCTGAAGGACATGAACATCCCGACCAGTTCCGGCCGCTCGGTGACCCTGGGACAGGTGGCGCGGGTCGACTTCGTCTGGGAGCCGGGCGTGATCTGGCGCGAGGGCCGCGAGTGGGCGATCATGGTGCAGTCCGACGTCGTGGCCGGCATCCAGGGGCCGACCGTATCGAGCCAGGTGGCCGAGCAGTTGGCCGACCTGCGCGCCAGGCTGCCGGCCGGCTACCGCATCACGCTCGAAGGCGCGGCGGCCGACAGTTCGGAAGCCGAGGCCTCGATCACGGCCAACGTGCCGCTGGTGCTGTTCATCGTCTTCACCCTGCTGATGCTCCAGCTGCACAGCTTCTCGCGCGCACTGCTGGTATTCCTCACCGGGCCGCTGGGCGTGGCGGGGGCGGCGATGGCGCTGCTGGTGCTCGATCGTCCCTTCGGTTTCGTGGCCAACCTGGGGGTGATCGCGCTGTTCGGGATGATCATCCGGAACTCGGTGATCCTGGTCGACCAGATCGAGCAGGACATCCGCGCCGGCGCCGAGGCCTGGGACGCGATCGTCGAGGCCGCCGTGCGCCGCTGCCGGCCGATTCTGCTGACCGCGGCGGCGGCGGCGCTGGCCATGATTCCACTGTCGCGCTCGGTGTTCTGGGGGCCGATGGCGGTGGCGATCATGGGGGGCTTGCTGGTGGCGACCGCACTGACCCTGCTGTTCCTGCCGGCCTTGTATGCGGCGTGGTTCAGGGTGAAGAAGCCGGTGCGTTGAGACGTTTTGGGGCGTTTCGATTCGCATGCGGCGGGACGCGGGCATGCCCGCCCTACGTTACGCCACTGTTCCGTGAACTTGCTACGGGGGGTGGTGCACCGTAGGGCGGGCATGCCCGCGTTCAGCCCTCGAATATCGGTGCAGCTGGCCAATAATCACGCCATCCGATATATGCATACCGACCAAGCCCGCACCGAATGAAAATTCACTCCTATAGTGTCAGAAAATCCAGTAAAATACCGGGTTGAAGTTGTAGCCCCTAAACAATGGAGTGCAAGGGCGGCCGGTTTCATTGTCGGGCGCCCTTTGTTTATGTGGCAATATGCAATCCTGCGCGAGGATGGCGAAATTGGTAGACGCACCAGGTTTAGGTCCTGACGCCAGCAATGGTGTGGGGGTTCGAGTCCCCCTCCTCGCACCACGAATAATTATTTTTTTGGACGATTTTTACGATGGCAACTGCAGTCGAAACCCTGGATAAACTCGAGCGTCGCTTGACGATCACTTTTCCGCTGAGCGACGTCCGTTCGGAAGTTGAAAAACGCCTCAAGAAGCAGGCCAAGACCGCCAAGGCGCCTGGTTTCCGTCCGGGCAAAGTGCCTCTGAAAATGGTCGCAGCCCAGTACGGCTACCAGATCGAGTCCGACGTGCTGAACGACCGCGTCGGTCGCGCCTTCAACGAGGCAGCCAACGAGAACCAGCTGCGCGTTGCCGGCTTCCCGAAAATCGAGCCGAAAGAAGACGCGCCGGAAGGCATGCTGGCCTTCGACGCCACTTTCGAAGTCTTCCCTGAAGTCGTCATCGGCGACCTCTCGAACGTCGAAGTCGAAACCGTGGCCGCCGAGGTGTCGGACGCCGAGATCGACAAGACCATCGACATCCTGCGCAAACAGCGCGTGCACTACCACACCAAGGGCGAGACAGGCGAGCACGGCGACGGCGGCGAGCCGGTCGCAGCCAATGGCGACCGCGTGACCGTCGACTTCGTCGGCGTAATCGACGGCGTCGAGTTCCCAGGCGGCAAGGCTGAAGACTACGCCTTCGTGCTGGGCGAAGGCCGCATGCTGCCGGAATTCGAAGCCGCCACCGTCGGCCTGAAGGTCGGTGAAGCGAAGACCTTCCCGCTGGCTTTCCCTGAGGATTACCATGGCAAGGACGTCGCCGGCAAGACCGCCGAGTTCACCATCACGCTGAAGAAGCTGGAATGGGCGCACATGCCGGAAGTCGACGAAGAGTTCGCCAAGTCGCTGGGCATCGAAGACGGTTCGATCGAAAAGATGCGCGCCGACATCAAGACCAACCTGGAGCGTGAAGTCAACGCCCGCGTCAAGGCCCGCAACAAGGAAGCCGTGATGGACGCCCTGGTCAAGGTCACCGAGATGGACGTGCCGACCGTCATGATCCAGCAGGATTCCGAGCGCTTGGCCGAGCAGACCCGCCAGGACATGGCCCAGCGCGGCATGGACGTCAAGAACATGCCGTTCCCGACCGAACTGTTTGCCGAGAAGGCCGAGCGCCGCGTGCGCCTGGGTCTGATCCTGTCGCAACTGGTGTCGGAGAACAACCTGCAGGCAACGCAAGAGCAGGTGAAGGCCCAGATCGAAGATTTCGCGCAGAGCTACGAAGATCCGAAGGAAGTGCTGAAGTACTACTACAGCGATCGTCGTCGTCTGGGCGAGGTGGAGTCCCTTGTTTTGGAAGAAAACGTCGTTAACTATGTGCTTGGCAAGGCGAAGGTCACTTCCAAGGCCGTCGCATTCGACGAATTGATGGGCAGCAACCCACAGGCTTGATTGGCGGGGTAGGCTCGGCGTTTTGGGCTTCCCCTTTTCGAGCACCACTTACAAGGAACGAGACAGGTATGAACCGTAATCCGGCATTGGACACCCAAGCACTCGGCCTCGTGCCGATGGTAGTTGAGCAAAGCGGCCGTGGCGAACGCGCGTACGACATTTACTCGCGTCTGCTCAAGGAACGCGTGATTTTCCTGGTCGGTCCTGTCAACGATCAAATGGCCAACCTGATCGTCGCCCAGATGCTGTTCCTGGAGAGCGAGAATCCCGACAAGGACATCTCGCTCTACATTAACTCGCCGGGCGGCTCGGTCTCGGCCGGTCTCGCGATCTTCGACACGATGAACTTCATCAAGCCCGACGTGTCGACGCTGTGCACGGGTCTGGCCGCCTCGATGGGCGCCTTCCTGCTCGCCGCCGGCGCCAAGGGCAAGCGTTTCTCGCTGCCGAACTCGCGCGTCATGATCCACCAGCCGTCGGGCGGTTCGCAGGGCATGGCCTCGGACATCGAGATCCAGGCCAAGGAAATCCTGTACCTGCGCGAGCGCCTGGCGCGCATCATGGCCGACAATACCGGCCAGACGATCGAGCAGATCCACAAGGATACCGACCGCGACCGCTTCATGTCGGCCGAGGAATCCGTCGAGTATGGTCTAATCGACAGGGTGTTGACGAATCGCTCGTAAGCGCGCTTGAGGCATCACACAGGTGTTGCTTAAATAACGCCCGGGCGCAAACACGTTCGGGCGTTTGTTTTTTATTTCGGGTAGCATGGTGGTGTACGCGAGCATTGCCGCGTGCCCCGCATTCGCGTTATGCTCGCGCTACATGCTAGCGTCACGGCTCACGCTGCTTGCGTTCTATTCTTTCTTAGTACTTCATACGAGACAAAGCCCCCCATGTCTGACAAAAAATCCTCCAGCGGCGAAAAGCTTCTGTACTGCTCGTTCTGCGGCAAGAGTCAGCACGAGGTCAAAAAACTCATCGCAGGCCCATCGGTCTTCATCTGCGACGAGTGCATCGACCTGTGCAACGACATCATCCGCGACGAGACATCGAACGTCGAGTCGGTGGCGGGCGCCAAGTCCGACCTGCCGACGCCGCACGAGATCGCCGAACTGCTCGACCAGTACGTGATCGGGCAGCAGACCGCCAAGCGCATCCTGTCGGTGGCGGTGTACAACCACTACAAGCGCCTCAAGCACCTGGGCAAGAAGGATGACGTCGAGCTGGCCAAGAGCAACATCCTGCTCGTCGGCCCGACCGGCTCGGGCAAGACCCTGCTGGCCCAGACCCTGGCGCGCATGCTGAACGTGCCCTTCGTCATCGCCGACGCCACCACGCTGACCGAGGCGGGCTATGTGGGCGAAGACGTCGAGAACATCATCCAGAAGCTGCTGCAGAGCTGCAACTACGAAGTCGAAAAGGCCCAGCGCGGCATCGTCTATATCGACGAAATCGACAAGATCTCGCGCAAGTCCGACAATCCGTCGATCACCCGCGACGTCTCGGGCGAAGGCGTGCAGCAGGCCCTGCTGAAGCTGATCGAAGGGACGATGGCCTCGGTGCCGCCGCAGGGCGGGCGCAAGCACCCGAACCAGGACTTCGTCCAGATCGACACGACCAACATCATGTTCATCTGCGGCGGCGCCTTCGACGGCCTGGCCAAGATTGTCCAGAACCGTTCGGAAAAGGGCGGCATCGGTTTCGCGGCCAGCGTCAAGAGCGCCACCCAGCGTTCGAACAGCGAGATCATGATGGAAGCCGAGCCGGAAGACCTGATCAAGTTCGGTCTGATTCCGGAACTTGTCGGCCGTCTGCCTGTCGTAGCTACCCTGAACGAGCTGACGGAAGAAGCGCTGATCCAGATCCTGATCGAGCCGAAGAATGCGCTGATCAAGCAGTATTCGAAACTGCTGGAAATGGAAGGCGCCGAACTGGAAATTCGTCCAGCCGCATTGCACGCCATTGCGAGAAAAGCATTGGCGCGCAAGACCGGCGCACGCGGTCTGCGCTCCATCCTGGAACACGCGCTGCTCGACGTGATGTACGAATTGCCGAATCAGCAAAACGTCGTGAAAGTCGTGGTTGATGAAAATACGATCACGAATGGCGCGAAACCTTTGCTCATTTATAGCGAAACTGCAAAAGCGTCCGGAGAAAATTAAAAAATATCCGCGCGGAAACCACAAAACCACTTGTGCGCTGGGAGCTTGGCGGTACAATTTACCTCAATAAAAGCATCCGGCTTCAATCGAAAAGCCACTCGTGACTCCGGTCGCGTGGTGGCTTTTTCATTTCAAATCGGGATTTTATTGGAACGTCCAGATTGCACTTAGCTACCAAAAATTTTCGACTTTTTTTATTCGAAGAAATTATTTTGGACGGTCTTGAGTTTTAACCGTGTACGCCCAACATCCGTTACACGCTTTTTATAAGGTATACCATGACAACTTCGAAATTAACCGAGCAAACGACGCTGCCCCTGCTGCCGTTGCGCGACGTGGTCGTATTTCCCCATATGGTAATACCCCTGTTCGTTGGCCGCCCGAAATCGATCAAGGCGCTTGAAGCCGCGATGGAGCAGGGCAAGAGCATCATGCTCGCCGCCCAGAAGGCGGCCGCCAAGGACGAACCTTCGGCCGCCGACATCTACGAGATCGGTTGCGTCGCGAATATCCTGCAAATGCTGAAACTGCCCGACGGCACCGTGAAGGTGCTGGTCGAAGGCTCCCAGCGCGCCCGCATCGACCACATCAGCGATGCGCCGACGCATTTCGTCGCCGAGCTGACCCCGCTGCGTTCGGAAATCGGCGACGATTCCGAAGTCGAGGCGATGCGCCGCGCGATCGTCCAGCAGTTCGACCAGTACGTCAAACTGAACAAGAAAATCCCGCCCGAGATCCTCGCCTCGCTGGCCGGCATCGATGACGCCGGGCGCCTGGCCGACACCGTCGCCGCGCACCTGCCGCTGAAGCTCGAGCAAAAACAGGTCATCCTGGAAATCTTCAACGTCGCCAAGCGCCTCGAGCACCTGCTCGGCCAGCTGGAAGGCGAACTGGACATCCTGCAGGTCGAGAAGCGCATCCGCGGCCGCGTCAAGCGCCAGATGGAAAAGTCGCAGCGCGAGTATTACCTGAACGAACAGGTCAAGGCCATCCAGAAGGAACTGGGCGAGGGCGAAGACGGCGCCGACATCGACGAGCTCGAGAAGAAAGTCATCGCCGCCAAGATGCCGAAGGAAGCGCTCGACAAGGCCACCGCCGAGATCAAGAAGCTCAAGCTGATGTCGCCGATGTCGGCCGAAGCCACCGTCGTGCGCAACTACATCGACACCCTGGTCTCGCTGCCATGGAAGAAGAAGTCGAAGGTCACCAACGATCTGTCGAACGCCGAGAAGGTGCTGGAAGCCGAGCATTACGGCCTCGAGAAGATCAAGGAACGCATCCTCGAGTATCTTGCAGTCCAACAGCGCGTCGACAAGCTGAAAGCCCCGATCCTGTGCTTCGTGGGCCCTCCAGGCGTTGGTAAGACCTCGCTCGGACAGTCGATCGCCCGTGCCACGAACCGCAAGTTCGTGCGCATGGCCCTGGGCGGCGTGCGCGACGAAGCCGAGATCCGCGGCCACCGCCGTACCTACATCGGCTCGATGCCGGGCAAGGTGCTGCAGTCGCTGGCGAAAGTCGGCGTGCGCAACCCGCTGTTCCTGCTCGATGAGATCGACAAGATGGGCGCGGACTTCCGCGGCGATCCGTCGTCGGCCTTGCTGGAAGTGCTCGATCCGGAACAGAACCACACCTTCTCGGATCACTACCTGGAAGTCGACTTCGACCTCTCGGATGTGATGTTCGTGGCGACCTCGAACTCCTTCAACATCCCGCCGGCACTGCTGGACCGGATGGAAGTCATCCGCCTGTCGGGTTATACCGAAGACGAGAAGACCAGCATCGCGCAGCGCTACCTGCTGCCGAAGCAGGTCAAGGCGAACGGCCTGCAGGACGGCGAGATCAAGGTGGAAGAGTCGGCGATTCGCGACATCATCCGCTACTACACCCGCGAAGCCGGCGTGCGTTCGCTCGAGCGTGAAATCTCGAAGATCTGCCGCAAGGTCGTCAAGATGCTGCTGCTGAAGAAGTCGGACAAGGCTGTCGTCGTCAGCAACAAGAACCTCGACAAGTTCCTGGGCGTGCGCCGCTACGATTTCGGCGTGGCCGAGAAGGACAACCAGGTCGGCCAGGTGGTCGGTCTGGCCTGGACGGAAGTCGGCGGCGACCTGCTGACGATCGAGGCCGTGAACGTGCCGGGCAAGGGCGGCATCATCCGCACCGGTACCCTGGGCGACGTGATGAAGGAATCGATCGAAGCGGCCCGCACCGTGGTGCGTTCGCGTGCGCAGCGCTTCGGCATCAAGGCCGAAGCCTTCGAGAAGAACGACATCCACATCCACGTGCCGGAGGGTGCGACGCCGAAGGACGGTCCGTCCGCCGGTATCGGCATGACGACGGCGCTGGTGTCGGCCTTCACCGGAATTCCGGTGCGCGCCGACGTGGCGATGACGGGCGAGATCACGCTGCGCGGCGAAGTCCTGCCGATCGGCGGCCTGAAGGAAAAGCTGCTGGCGGCGCACCGCGGCGGCATCAAGACGGTGTTGATCCCCGAGCAGAACGTGAAGGACTTGGCCGAGATTCCGGACAACGTCAAGAACAAGCTCGAGATCGTGCCCGTGCGCTGGATCGAGAAGGTGCTGGAAGTTGCGCTGGAACGCCAGCCGGAAGCACTGGTCGACGTGCCGGCCGTGTCGGTGACGCCGAACCCGACTGCCGAAGGGCAGGGCGAGGTGGTCAAGCACTGATCGCTTCGTGATGGAATGAAAGGCGCCCTGCGGGGCGCCTTTTTTTTGTTGTTGGGCTGCGCCAGATCATCGCGCGGGCATGCCCGCCCTACGTTATGCGGCTGCTAACGACATTCTGATCGAAACGGTGGTGCACCGTAGGGCGGGCATGCCCGCGTGTTGAACGCTGCGCATTCGAAACAAGCACCCCGGGGCACTGCCGCCGAATCCCGTTCATCACACACTACCCAACAAATCACGCAACTGAACCATTCATCAGTGAATGTTGCTTGACAGAAGCAATTCACCCTTGTTTAATACGCGCTTGCACTTTTTGCAGGAAGGCGCAGCGCCGCCGCGTCAGAACGACTAGAGGATACGAGTGAACAAGACTGAACTGATCGAAGAAATCGCGAAATCCGCGGACATTACGAAGGCCTCGGCCACCCGTGCATTGGACGCGATGATCGAAGCGGTGACCAACACCCTGAAGAACAACGACAGCGTGACCCTGGTCGGCTTCGGCACCTTCACCGTCGGCGATCGCGCCGCCCGCACCGGCCGCGATCCGCGCACCAAGGAACCGATCAAGATTAAAGCTGCCAAGGTTCCGAAATTTAAGGCTGGTAAAGCGCTAAAAGATGCTGTAAACTAATGCCTTCGTTGCAGTGACATGCAAAGAAAACTTCCTGAGGGAAGCCTGGTCGTCTCGGCTTTCTTGTAGGTTGATGTAGTACCCAGTATTTCGTGGAGCGGTAGTTCAGTTGGTTAGAATACCGGCCTGTCACGCCGGGGGTCGCGGGTTCGAGCCCCGTCCGCTCCGCCACGAATACAACGAATTTGGAGCGGTAGTTCAGTTGGTTAGAATACCGGCCTGTCACGCCGGGGGTCGCGGGTTCGAGCCCCGTCCGCTCCGCCAGATTTCAGTGATACCTGGAGTGCTTGAGAAAGAGCACTTCAACGAGAAGAGGCGAACGCGAGTTCGCCTTTTTTTTTAACATGTGCTTAGAAGTTTTTTACTGCGAGCCATTTCTACAGCGATTGGTGCACCATGTTTGATTTCGTACGTAACAACAAGCGCTTGCTGCAGGGCGTCCTGCTGCTGCTGATCATCCCTTCCTTCGTGCTCGTCGGCGTCGACAGCTACCAGGATCGCGGTGACAGCGCCACCGGCGTCGCCGAAGTGGACGGCCGCAACATCACCCAGCAGGAATGGGACGATGCGCAGCGCCGCCAGATCGACCAGGCGCGCCAGCAGATGGGCCCGCAGTTCGACCAGAAGATCTTCGACACGCCGCAAGCCAAGCGCGAAGTGCTGGAGAACCTGGTGGCCGAACGCGCGGTCAACGCCGAAATCGCACGCAGCCACCTGACCGTCAGCGACCAGGCCGTGTTCAAGGCCATCAATGCGATCGAAACCTTCCGCAAGCCGGACGGCAGCTTCGACATGGAGGGCTACCGCGCCGCGTTGGCCGCACAGGGCCTGACGCCGGAAGCCTTCGACGCGCGCATGCGCCGCGACATGGCGATCCAGCAACTGGCCGGATCGATCCAGGGCACCGCCTTCGTGCCGCGCTCGGTCGCCAGCCGCATCTCGGACATCAACGACCAGGAACGCGAAGTCCAGGAACTGGTGTTCCCGATCGCCCAGTACCTGCCGCAAGTCAAAGTGACCGACGAGATGGTGAAAGCCTTCTACGACAAGAACGCGACCCTGTTCCAGATCCCGGAAACCGTCAAGGCCGAGTACATCGTGCTCGACAGCGCCGCCGTGGAAAGCCAGGTCAGCGTCAGCGACGCCGAAATCAGCCAGTTCTACAGCGCCAACCAGAAGCGCTTCACGACGCCGGAACAGCGTACCGCCAGCCACATCCTGATCACCAAGGCGCAGGGCGCCAAGCCGGCCGAGGAAGCCGCTGCCAAGGCCAAGGCCGAAGCCGTGCTGGCCCAGGTACGTGCGAACCCGGCCGATTTCGCGGCCATCGCCAAGACCCAGTCGCAAGATCCGGGTTCGGCGCCGGCGGGCGGCGACCTCGGCCTGGTCGAGCGCGGCTCGCTGGTCAAGTCCGTGGAAGACGCGATCTACGGCTTGAAGGATGGCGAAGTCAGCGGCATCGTGCCGTCGGAATTCGGCTACCACATCATCAAGCTCACTTCGCTCAAGCCGCAAGTCCAGAAATCGTTGGAAGAAGCCAAGACCGAGATCGCCGCCGAGGTGAAGAAGTCGAAGCTGTCGAAGAAGTATTCGGAACTGGCCGAACAGTTCAACGACAGCGTGTACGAGCAGTCGGAGAGCCTGAAGCCGACCGCGGAGAAGCTCGGCCTGACCATCCAGACCGCCGACGGCCTGACCCGCAAGCCGAACCCGGCCCTGGGCGCGGCGCCGTTCAACAACGAGAAATTCCTGGCCGCCCTGTACTCGACCGATTCGATCAAGAACAAGCGCAACACGGAAGCGGTGGAAGTGGCACCGGCCGTCCTGATCGCCGGCCGCGTGGCTGAGTTCAAGCCGGCCACCAAGCGTCCCTTGGCCGAAGTCGAAGCCCAGATCCGCCAGCGCGTGACCGCGGAAGAAGCGCTGCGCCTGGCGCGCCAGGCCGGCGAAGCGAAGCTGGCCGCCGCCAAGGCCTCGGGCGACGCCGCCGGTTTCGGCGACGTCAAGGTGCTGTCGCGCACCAAGGAACCGGCGATCAACCCGGTCGGCGCGCTGGCCGTGTTCAAGGCCGACGTGACCAAGCTGCCGGCCTATGTCGGCGTGGATCTGCCGGGCCAGGGTTACGCGGTCTACCGCATCGGCAAGGTCGCCCAGCCGGCCCAGCCGGATACCGCGCGCCGCGCCCAGGAAGCCGAGCAGATCGGCAACCTGGTCGGCCAGGCCGAGCTGTACAACTTCGTCGAGGCGATCAAGGTCAAGTCGAAGGCGAAGATCAACGCGGCGGCGCCGGCCAAGGCGGAATAAATGGAAGAGGCCTGCGGGCCTCTTGCGACGACAAAAAAACCCGGGTGCTCTCGCAGCCGGGTTTTTTTACGTTTGGTGTGAAGAGATTATGCGGCGTGCGAACACACGTAAAACGTGTGGGCTCGTAGAGCCCGCCCTACGGTACTGTTGAAGGTGGTGTTCCGTAGGGTGGGCGCCCCGAGCCCACGCGTACGCACGTTCAAAAAGTCGAAACCGAATTCGGAGTCAACCGGAGCGGCTCAAGCCGCGTGCAACACCCGCGCCGCCCGCAAAAAATCAGCCTGTCCGATATCGCCCAGTTCCAGCACCTGCGCCTGCCCATACTGCACGAAATTGCGATCGATCGAACGCAGGTAGGCCGGATCGTAGTGCTCCACCAGCAGCTGGTCGACCAGCTCCGGCATCGCGCCCTCGTTCGCCAGCGCATGCCAGGCGTCGATCTTGGCGCGCCCGTGCAGCTGCACCAGGTGGTCGAGCTGGCCGTTCAGGGCGTCCGGATCGCGTGCAAAGTGTTCGTAGTCTTCCATCAGCAGCCGCACCCGGTTCGGACGCGACAGGTTCAGGGACACGCAGGGCGCCGCGCGGATGCCTTCCATGACGGCGTCCGGCACGCGCAGATTGCCGACCTTCTTGCTCTCGCTTTCGACGAAGACCGGACGGCTCGGGTCGAAATGACGCAGCTTGTCCCAGATCCGGGTCTCGAACAGCTTCTGGGTCGGCTGCGGCTCGTGCGGCAGGTGGCCGAGCACCGAGCCGCGGTGGGCTGCCAGCTTTTCCAGGTCGAGCACCTGGGCGCCGATGCCGTCGAGCGTTTCCAGCAGCCTGCTCTTGCCGCTGCCGGTCGTGCCGCAGATTACGCGCCATGCCAGCGCCGGCGGCGCCTCCAGCGCGGCGCTCACCTGGGCACGGTAGGCCTTGTAGCCGCCGTCGAGCTGCACCACCGGCCAGCCGATCTTGGCCAGGATGTGGGCCAGCGAACCGCTGCGGTTGCCGCCGCGCCAGCAATACACCAAGGGTTTCCACTCGCGCGGCTTGTCGGCGAACCGCGTCTCCAGGTGCATCGCGATGTTGCGCGCCACCAGGGCCGCACCCAGCTTCTTCGCTTCGAAAGCGCCGACCTGCTTGTAGAGCGTGCCGACCCGGATGCGCTGCTCGTTGTCGAGCACCGGGCAGTTGATCGCGCCGGGCAGGTGGTCGAGCGCGAACTCGCCTTCGCTGCGGGCGTCGATGATGGTGTCGAACCCGTCGAGGTCGGGGAGAATATCGGCAAAGCTCAGGACGGCGGGGTATTTCATCGGCATGTCAGCGTTGTTGAATGAGGGTGGAGAAGGTCGGCCAGATGTTGTTCAGGATGATCGGATGGGCCTGGGCGCTCGGGTGCAGGCGGTCGGCCTGGAACAGCGCCGGCTTGTCGGCCACGCCCTCGAGCATGAAGGGCACGAGGGGCGCCTTGAATTCCTTCGAGAGCGCGCTGAACATCCCGAAGAAGCGCTCGGTATAGGCGCGCCCGTAGTTGGGCGGCATGCGCATGCCGATCAGCATGACCTTGGCGCGCTGCTGCTGCGACAGCGTGATCATCTGGCGCAGGTTGGTCGCGGCCGCTTCCACCGGCAGGCCGCGCAGGCCGTCGTTGGCGCCCAGTTCGATGACGACCACGTCCGGCTTGTGCGCGGTGAGCAGGGCCGGCAGGCGCGCGCGGCCGCCGCTGGTGGTCTCGCCGCTGATGCTGGCGTTGACGATGGTGGCGTCGATTTTCTCGCGCTTGAGTTTTTGTTCGAGCAGGGCGACCCAGCCCGCGCCGCGGGTCAGGCCGTATTCGGCCGACAGGCTGTCACCCACCACGAGTACGGTTTTTGGTGCAGAATAGGCGCTCGCCGCCGCGAGCCCCAGGCTTGCGGCGACAATTAATTTCTTGAATAAAGCAAGCATGCGCGATAACTCCGAGGCGTTCAAAAATACCGTCGGCGGCAAGGCCGCCCCAGCGACCGGGGCCGCCGCGATACGGGTGGAAGGATTGTCCAAGCGGGTGGCGGACGCCAGCGGCGAACTCACCATCCTGCACAGCATCGATTTTACCGTGCAACCGGCCGAGACGCTCGCGATCGTCGGCGCCTCCGGCTCCGGCAAGTCGACGCTGCTCGGCCTGCTCGCCGGTCTCGACACCCCGAGCGGCGGCCGCGTGCTGCTCGACGGCACCGACATCTTCGCCCTCGACGAGGACGGCCGCGCCGCCTTCCGCAAGGCCAAGCTCGGCTTCGTGTTCCAGTCCTTCCAGCTGCTGTCGCACCTGAACGCGCTGGAAAACGTCATGCTGCCGCTGGAACTGCGCGGCGATAACGGTGCGCGCGAAAAGGCCGAGGCGATGCTGGGCCGGGTCGGTTTGTCGAGCCGGCTGCGCCATTATCCGAAATACCTGTCCGGCGGCGAACAGCAGCGCGTCGCCCTGGCCCGCGCCTTCGTCACCGAACCGCCGCTGCTGTTCGCCGACGAGCCGACCGGCAGCCTCGATGCGGCAACGGGTGAATCCGTGATTCAGCTGATGTTCGAACTCAATCGCGAGCGCGGTTCGACGCTCGTGCTGGTGACGCACGATCCGGCGATGGCGGCGCGCTGCGGGAGAACCATTACGATCGCGGCGGGGAAGCTGGTTTAGCGTTTCGAATCGCGAGCGCCTGTTGAACGCGTGGGCAGCAGAGCCGCCCACCGTACGGCGCAGGATGTAGGGTGGGCGGGTTCTCCGCCCGCGCGTTCAAGCAGCTTAAGAACGTCCTGCCGCGTGCTGTTTCACCAGCCCGTTGAACACCGCCCGCACCGCCGCCGGCAATTCCCCGGCCGTCATCCCGACCGGCCCGATCCCTTCCTGCACCAGCCGATCCGCCGCCGCGCCGTGCATCCAGACGGCGCCCACGGCCGCTTCCCAGGCCGGCCAGCCCTGCGCCAGCAGCGCGCCGCAGACGCCCGCCAGCACGTCGCCGCTGCCGCCCGTCGCCAGCCCCGGATTGCCGGTCGGGTTGACCGCCACTTCGCCATCCGGGCGCGCCAGCACGGTGCCGCAGCCCTTGAGCACCACTACCGCCTGCAAGCGCTTGGCGAGGGTGCGGGCGGCGCCCAGGCGGTCGGCCTGCACCTCCACGGCCGTGATCCCGAGCAGCCTCGCCGCTTCCAGCGGATGCGGGGTGACGACCGTCGGTTCCTGGCGCCGCGCCGCGCGCTCCTGCAGTTCCAGGCTGGCCGCCACCAGGTTCAGGCCGTCGGCGTCGATCACGATCGGCGTCGTGCCGTCGATGCCGGCGCCGAGCACGCGCATCGCTTCCATGGCGCCGCCCATACCCGGCCCGAGCACCAGCACGCGTCCGGCCAGCTCGACATCGTGTGCGGCGCGCAGCATCAGCTCCGGCTGCAGCGGGTCGAGCGCCAGGGCGGGCCCCAGCATGGCCGCGAACACGCGTCCGGCGCCCGCGTACAGCGCCGCGCGCGCGGCCAGGATCGCGGCGCCGGCCATGCCGTGCGCCCCGCCGATCACCGCTACGTCGCCGTACTGGCCCTTGTGCGAATTCAGGCGCCGCGGCGCCAGATACGGTGCGAAGAGGGCGGGCGAGGCGATGCTGGCCTGGGCCGGCTCGTACAGGTTCGATTCCAGTTCGAGATCGGCGACCTGCACCGCGCCCGCGTGGTCGCGCCCCTCGGCAGTGTGCAGGCCGGGCTTGTCGCCGATGAAGGTGATCGTGTGGGTCGCGCGTACGGCGACGCCGTTGCCGACGATGGCGCCGCTGTCGGCATCGAGCCCGCTCGGCACGTCCAGCGCCAGCACCGGGCAGGCCAGGCGGTCGATGCCGGTGACGAGCTCGCGGTAGCGCCCCTCCAGCGGGCGTTCCAGGCCGATGCCGAACAGGCCGTCGACCACCAGCGCCCAGTCGCGCACGTCGAGGCCGACGTCGGCGAAATTGGCGCGGCTGGCGCGGGCGCGGGCGAGCGCCTGAGCGGCCTCCGGCGAGACCTTGCCGCTGCCGGCCAGGTGCAGGACGACGACGTCGGCGCCGGCTTCGGCCAGGTTGGCCGCGACCTCGAGCGCGTCGCCGCCGTTGTTGCCGGGGCCGGCCAGCACCAGCACCGGCCGCGCGCGTTCGCTGCCGAGCAGGGCAAGGGCGGCGTCGGCCGCGGCGCGGCCCGCGCGGCGCATCAGGGTGCCCGGCTCCAGGCTGGCCGCGGCGGCCGCTTCGATGGCGCGGATCTGCGCTACGCTGTAAAGACGAGTGTCCATATGAGTTCCAAAATTTTCGTGTTCATGCATTTTCGCCAATTTTCGGGCGCTGGGCGCATACAATACGCGAATACTTGAACCGGCAGGGAGTTTGACGATGGATTGGCAGTTCTGGATCGACCGCGGCGGCACCTTTACCGACATCGTGGCGCGCCGCCCCGACGGTGCGCTGGTCACGCACAAGCTCCTGTCGGAGAACCCCGAACAGTACCGCGACGCGGCCGTGGCGGGCATCCGCCACCTCCTGAGCCTGGCGCCCGGCGCGACCTTGCAGGGCGCCTCCATCGAGGCGGTCAAGATGGGCACCACGGTGGCCACCAACGCGCTCCTCGAACGCAAGGGCGCGAAGACGGCCCTGGCCATCACTCGCGGCTTCCACGACGCCCTGCGGATCGCCTACCAGAACCGGCCCAAGCTGTTCGAGCGCCACATCGTGCTGCCCGAGCTGCTCTACGGCGAGGTGGTCGACGTGGTCGAACGCATCGGCGCCCATGGCGAGATCGTGCGCGAACTCGACCTGGAGCGCGCGCGGCGCGACCTGCAGGCCGTGTTCGACGGCGGCACGCGCGCGCTGGCGATCGTCCTCATGCACGGCTACCGCTACACCCAGCACGAGGAAGCGCTGGCCCGCATCGCGCGCGAAATCGGCTTCACCCAGGTCTCCGCTTCGCACGCGGTCAGCCCGATGATGAAGCTGGTCGCGCGCGGCGACACCACCGTCGTCGACGCCTACCTGTCGCCGATCCTGCGCCGCTACGTCGACCAGGTCGCGAGCGAGCTGCCGGGCGTGAACCTGCAGTTCATGCAGTCGAACGGCGGCCTGACCGACGCCCGTGCCTTCCAGGGCAAGGACAGCATCCTGTCCGGGCCCGCCGGCGGCATCGTCGGCATGGTGCGCGCCAGCCGCCTGGCCGGCTTCGAGCGCGTCATCGGCTTCGACATGGGCGGCACTTCGACCGACGTTTCGCATTACGCGGGCGAGTTCGAACGGGTGTTCGAGACCCAGGTCGCGGGCGTGCGCATGCGCGCCCCGATGATGAGCATCCACACGGTGGCGGCCGGCGGCGGCTCGATCCTGCACTTCGACGGCAGCCGCTACCGCGTCGGCCCGGACAGTGCCGGCGCCAATCCCGGCCCGGCCAGCTACCGGCGCGGCGGGCCGCTCACGGTCACCGACGCCAACCTGATGCTCGGGAAGATCCAGCCGGCGCACTTCCCGCACCTGTTCGGGCCGAACGGCGACGCGCCGCTCGACCTCGACATCGTGCGCGGGAGGTTCACGGCACTGGCCCGCGAGATCGAAGCGGCCAGCGGCGACGCGCGCACGCCGGAACAGGTGGCCGAAGGCTTCATCCAGATCGCGGTCGGCAACATGGCCAACGCGATCAAGCAGATCTCGGTGCAGCGCGGCCACGACGTGACAGACTATGCGCTCACCAGCTTCGGCGGCGCCGGCGGCCAGCACGCCTGCCTGGTGGCCGACGCGCTCGGCATGAAGACGGTGTTCATCCACAGCCTGGCCGGCGTGCTGTCCGCCTATGGCATGGGTCTGGCCGACCAGAGCGCGATGCGCGAGCAGGCGGTCGAGGAACGCCTGCATGAGAGCGGGGCCGCGGCGCTCGGCGCGCGCCTGGAGGCGCTGGCCGCGGCCGCCGTGGGCGAACTTCGCGCGCAGGGTGTGCCCGATGCCCGCATCGAGGTCGTCAAGCGCGTACACCTGCGCTACGAGGGTACCGATTCGGCCCTGGTCGTCGAACATGCCGACGCCGGCGCCATGCAGGCCGCCTTCGAAGCGGCCTACAAGCGCCGCTTCTCCTTCCTGATGCCGGCGCGCGCCCTGATCGTGGAAGCCGTCTCGGTGGAAGCCCTGGGCCGCTCGGAAGCGCCGCCGGAGACGATCGCAGCAAAGACGCAACGCGCCTCGCCGCCGGCGCCGGCGCAAACGGTGCCGATGTTCGGTGCCGGCGAGTGGCGCGCGACCAGCATCTACCGCCGCGCCGACATCGGGCCGGGCGACCTCGTCGCCGGCCCGGCCATCGTCGCCGAAGACAATGCCACCACCGTCATCGAACCCGGCTGGCAGGCGGAAGTCACGCCCTATAACCACCTGGTGCTGCGCCGCGTGGAGGCGCTGCCGGAGCGGCGCGCGATCGGCACAACCGCCGATCCGGTCATGCTGGAGATCTTCAACAACCTGTTCATGTCGATCGCCGAGCAGATGGGCCTGCGCCTGCAGAACACGGCGCATTCGGTGAACATCAAGGAGCGGCTCGACTTCAGCTGCGCCATTTTTGACGCCGACGGCAACCTGGTGGCGAACGCGCCGCACATGCCGGTGCACCTGGGCTCGATGGGCGCGAGCATCAAGACCGTGATGAACGCGAACGCCCGCCGCATGCGCGCCGGCGACGTGTACGTGCTGAACGACCCCTACAATGGCGGCACCCACCTGCCGGACGTGACGGTGATCTCGCCCGTGTTCGACGCAGCGGGACAAGAGATTCTTTTCTACGTCGGCTCGCGCGGCCACCACGCCGACATCGGCGGCACCACGCCCGGCTCGATGCCGCCGGATTCGACGCACATCGACGAGGAGGGCGTCCTGATCGACAACTTCAAGCTGGTCGACGGCGCCGACGGCGTGCTGCGCGAGACTGAAGTCCGCGCCATGCTGACGGGCGCGCGCTACCCGGCGCGCAATCCGGATCAAAATCTGGCCGACCTGCGCGCCCAGGTCGCGGCCAACCAGAAGGGCGTCGAAGAGCTGCACCGGATGGTCGCGCACTTCGGCCTGGACGTGGTGCGCGCCTACATGGGCCACGTGCAGGACAATGCCGAAGAGGCCGTTCGGCGCGTGATCACAGCCCTGGACGACGGCGCCTTCACGGTGGAACTCGACAACGGCGCGCGCATCGCGGTGGCGGTCAGCGTCGACCGCCAGGCGCGCAGCGCCCGCATCGATTTCACGGGCACCTCGTCCCAGCTGCCGAACAACTTCAATGCGCCGTCGAGCGTCTGCATGGCGGCCGTGCTCTACGTGTTCCGCACCCTGGTGCAGGACGAGATTCCGCTCAACGGAGGCTGCCTGAAACCGCTGGAAGTGATCATCCCGCCCGGTTCCATGCTCAACCCGCATTACCCGGCCTCGGTCGTCTCGGGCAACGTCGAGACTTCGACCTGCATCACCAACGCCCTCTACGGCGCGCTGGGCGTGATGGCGGCCTCGCAGGGCACGATGAACAACTTCACCTTCGGGAATGCGAAGTACCAGTACTACGAAACCATCTCCGGCGGCAGCGGCGCGGGCGAGGGCTTCGACGGCACCGACGTCGTCCAGACCAACATGACCAACTCGCGCCTGACCGATCCGGAGATCCTGGAGTTCCGCTTCCCGGTGCGGCTGGAGAGCTATGCGATCCGCACCGGCTCAAGCGGCGCCGGGCGCTGGTGCGGCGGCAATGGCGGCGTGCGTGAAGTGCGCTTCCTGGAGCCGATGACGGCGGCGATCCTGTCCAACAACCGGATTTACGCGCCCTTCGGCATGGCCGGCGGCGGGCCCGGGCAGCGCGGGATCAACACGGTGGTGCGCGCGGACGGGCGGGTCGAGCAGATCGGGCACATCGGCAAGGTGGAGATGGCGGCGGGCGACATGTTCGTGATC
Organism: Massilia sp. Leaf139; assembly: GCF_001424165.1. Classification (GTDB taxonomy): domain Bacteria; phylum Pseudomonadota; class Gammaproteobacteria; order Burkholderiales; family Burkholderiaceae_D; genus Telluria. The sequence continues at coordinate 1,319,346 of NZ_LMOJ01000001.1, read as the reverse complement.
GCCACGCCAGGCGGGGGAGGGTATGGCGAACCGTAGGGTATATGCCGAATGCGCCGGCGCGGGCCGGCCATCAGCCCGAAATACCGTACTTCCGCCGCATCGCGTGGTACTCCGCCTCCAGCGGCTCCAGCCGCGGATGCTGCGCATCGATCGCCCGGATCTTCTCCAGCTGCGCGCGGCATAGTGCGCCCAGCGGGTGATCCCAGCCCAGCTCGTTGATCTGGCGGAGCACGCCGCCGGCCACGGCGATCATCACCTGCAGGTTCTGCGGCGCCATGTGCAGCGCCTCCAGCAGGGTCTGCACCGCACCGCGCACGTCGCCCATGTTGCGCTTCTCGTCGGCCACGCCGAGCAGGATCTGGGCTTGGGCCTTGAGCTGCTGCTGGACGCCGTCGGCCAGGTCGCGCCGGCCCGCTTCGGCGAACAGGGCCAGGGCGTCCTGCGAAGTGATGCCGCTGCCCGTATCGTTCACCACCGCCATCATCACGTCCTGCGCGCCCTTGTCGAAGCGGTGCTCGAGGCAGGCGCGCACCAGGCCCAGCTTCAGGCCGGTGGACAAGCCGCTGCTGGCGCGCACGGCGCCCACGGCGCCCTGCAGGTCGGCCAGGGCGCCGGCGCGATTGCCGGCGGCGTCGTGCACGGCGGCGTTGGAGACGGCCACGCACGCGTCCAGTTCGGGCGAGGCTTTCATCGAGCGCTCCAGTTCGCGCACCACGCCGCTCGCACCGAGCACGTCGCCGCGCTTGACCAGCGCTTTTACGAGACGCACGTGGTCTTCCGGATCGCGGAACTCCGAATAGCGCGCCTTGGCGACTACCTGCCTGAAGGATTTTTCGGCGGCCGCGGCGTCGCCCGCTTCCAGCGCGAGCTCGCCGAGCTTGCGCAGGCGGCGCACCATGTGCGGCGAGATCGCCACGGCTTCCTCGAGGATCTTCTGGGCCTGGGCGTGGTTGCCGGCCGCCTCGTGGCAGCGCGCCAGCAAGTCATAGGCCGCCATCAGGCGCGGATTGGCGGCGACCAGCACCTGCAGCGTCTCGCGCGCGTCCTCGATGTTCTTCTGCGCGAACTGCGCGCGCGCCAGGCCGAGCGCGGCCCAGCCCAGCGCCTTGTAGTCGAGCACCTTGCGGTAGATTTCCTCGGCCTCGCCATGCTGGCCCAGGTTCACATGCAGGTCGGCGCGCAGGCGGGCGAACTCGAGGGCGTAGCGCGGATGGGCGATCTCGGCGGCGGCGGCCGAACGGATCGCTTCCTGCGTCTTGCCCTGGGCGACCAGCTGCCAGGTCGGCAGAAACACGACGCGCCGCTCGAGCGCCCGCCCAATGCGTGCGCCCAGGGTTTCGGCGGTGAAGGGTTTCAGCACATAATCGGTCGGCGCCAGCTCGGCCGCGCCGATCACCTTGCCGTAGACGGCTTCCGAGGTGAGCATGATGAAGATCGCCCAGGGGCTGATCAGGCGGTGGTGGCGCAGGTCTTCCAGCAGCTGCTGGCCGTCCTGGCCGTCACCCGCGTTGCTACCGAGGTCGTATTCGCAGAGGACGATGTCGTAGGCCCGGCGCATCAGCTGGCGGATCGCGGTGCCGGAGTTGACGGCGTATTCGATCTTGCTGATGCCCAGCAGGTTGAGCATGTTCTGCAGGTTGCTGCGCATGCCCGGATTCGGGTCGATCACCAGTACCGATAATTGGCTGTTTTCTTGCATCGTCTCTCTCTTGGACAGCCTCGTGGCCGCGTTCTCCGATCGCTACAATACCGGCAAGCGCCGGGCGCGGCAACCGGCAGCGAGGCTGCGATCGCAGGCAATATTGTCAACCCTGTATAATAGCGGGCTATCTTCCACCCGCAGCCACGCTGCATCAACCGACTTCCAGCCATGTTGATTCTGCCGGGTTCCAACGCCCTGTCTGTATTTCGTAGCCAACGCCTCCTGACCCAACTGCAAGCTGCCGCCCCCGCGATCGCCGCGGTGCAGGCCCGCTTCGTCCATTTCATCGACAGCGGCGCCCCGCTCTCGATCGAGGACACGCGGCAGCTCACCGCCATGCTGACCTACGGCGAGCCGGTGCCGGAGACCCTGTACGAAGGCACCACGGTCGCGTTCTTCGTAATTCCGCGCCTGGGCACGATTTCGCCCTGGGCCTCGAAGGCCACCGACATCGCCCACAACTGCGGCATGGCCCACGTGCACCGCATCGAGCGCGGCGTGGCTTACACGCTGGTCTTGAAGAGCGGGATCCTCGGCAGCAGCATCGGCGCGCCGAAGAAGCTGAGTGAAGAAGAACTGGCCAATGTCGCCGCCTTGCTGCACGACCGCATGACGGAAACCGTGCTGCGCAGCGCCGACGAGGCTTCCCAGCTGTTCCAGGAACTCGAGGGCAAGCCGCTCGAAGCGATCGACGTGCTCGGACAGGGACGCGACGCCCTGGTGCGCGCGAACACGGAACTCGGCCTGGCGATGTCGATCGACGAGATCGACTACCTGTTCGACGCTTTCACGAAAGCGCAGCGCAATCCGACCGACGTCGAGCTGATGATGTTCGCCCAGGCCAACAGCGAACACTGCCGCCACAAGATCTTCAACGCCGACTGGATCATCGACAGCGTGAAGCAGGACAAGTCGCTGTTCGGCATGATCAAGAACACGCACCAGCTGCAGCCGAAGGGCACCGTGGTGGCCTACAGCGACAATTCCTCGATCATGGAAGGTGCGACGGTGACGCGCTTCTTCCCACGCGAAGATGGGGAATACGCGCCGGTCACCGACTTGACCCACACCCTGATGAAGGTCGAGACCCATAACCACCCGACCGCGATTTCGCCCTTCCCGGGCGCCTCCACCGGCGCCGGCGGCGAGATCCGCGACGAAGGCGCGACCGGCCGCGGCGCCAAGCCGAAGGCGGGCCTGACCGGCTTCACGGTCTCGAATCTGCTGCTGCCGGATGCCCAGCGTCCGTGGGAGAACGCCGCCGACGTGACGGCTGCCGGCGCCAAAGCCGACGCTCCTGTCTACGGCAAGCCGGAGCGCATCGCCTCGCCCCTGCAGATCATGATCGACGGCCCCCTCGGCGGCGCCGCCTTCAGCAACGAATTCGGCCGTCCGGTACTCGGCGGTTATTTCCGCACCTACGAGCAGAACGCGCAGGCGGCGGGCGGCGTCTACGGCTACCACAAGCCGATCATGATCGCCGGCGGCATCGGCAACATCTCGGACCAGCACACCTTCAAGAACGACATTCCGGCCGGCAGCCTGCTGATCCAGCTCGGCGGCCCCGGCATGCGCATCGGCATGGGCGGCTCGGCGGCGTCCTCGATGGCGACCGGCACCAACACGGCCGACCTCGACTTCGACTCGGTGCAGCGAGGTAATCCGGAAATGGAACGCCGGGCCCAGGAAGTCATCAACGGTTGCTGGCAGCTGGGCGAGAAGAACCCGATCATCTCGATCCATGACGTCGGCGCCGGCGGCCTCTCGAACGCCTTCCCGGAAATCGTGAACGACGCCAAGCGCGGCGCGACCTTCGATCTGCGCAAGATCCAGCTGGAAGAATCGGGCATGGCGCCGAAGGAAATCTGGTCGAATGAGTCGCAGGAGCGCTATGTGCTGGCGATTGCGCCTGAAAGCCTGAGCTTGTTTGCATCGCTGTGCGAGCGCGAGCGTTCGCCCTTCGCCGTGATCGGCGTCGCCACCGAGGAGCGCCAGTTGCGCGTGGTCGATCCGCAGGCCGGTAACAATCCCGTGGATATGCCGATGGACGTCCTGCTCGGCAAGCCGCCGAAAATGCTGCGCGAGGTCGAGCACGTCCAGCGCGCCCTGCCTGCGATCGACCTGACCGGCATCGAACTGGAAGAGGCGGCGCGCCGTGTGCTGCTGCTGCCGACCGTGGCCGACAAGTCCTTCCTGATCACCATCGGCGACCGCTCGGTCGGCGCCATGACCGCGCGCGACCAGATGGTCGGCCCGTGGCAGGTGCCGGTGGCTGACTGCGCCGTCACCACCATGAGCCACGAAGGCTTCCTTGGCGAAGCGATGGCGATGGGCGAGCGCACCCCGCTGGCCGTGATCGACGCCGCCGCCTCGGGCCGCATGGCCGTGGGCGAGGCGATCACCAACATCGCCGCCGCCCCGATCGCCAGCATCGAAGACATCAAGCTGTCCGCCAACTGGATGGCCGCCTGCGGCCAGCCGGGCCAGGACGCGGCCCTGTTCGACACGGTCAAAGCGGTCGGCATGGAGCTGTGCCCGGCACTGGGCATCAGTATCCCGGTGGGCAAGGATTCGCTGTCGATGCGCACGACCTGGAACGATGACGGCGAAAATAAATCCGTGATCTCGCCGGTGTCGCTGATCGTCTCGTCGTTCGCGCCGGTGACGGACGTACGCCGTTCGCTCACCCCGCAACTGCGCACGGACGTGGGCGACACGGCGCTCGTGCTGATCGACCTCGGCCGCGGCAAGAACCGCCTTGGCGCATCCAGCCTGGCGCAGGTGACCCAGCAGCTGGGCGACTCGGTGCCGGACGTCGATTCGCCGGAAGACCTGAAAGCCTTCTTCGCCGCCGTCCAGCGCCTCAACGGCGAGGGCAAGCTGCTGGCCTACCACGACCGTTCGGATGGCGGCCTGTTCGCCACGCTGGTCGAGATGGCCTTTGCCGGCCGCGCCGGCGTCTCCGTCAACCTCGACATCCTGACCATGGAAGGCGAGCATTCGTCGGACTGGGGCGACGCCAAGAACTGGGCGACGCAGGTGGGCGAGCGCCGCAACGAAATGACGCTGCGCGCCCTGTTCTCGGAAGAGCTGGGCGCCGTGCTGCAGGTGCGCGACGCCGACAAACGCGAAGTCATGAACGTACTGCGCGAACTGGGCCTGGGCGCCTGCAGCCATATCATCGGCAAGGTCAACGAGCGCGGCGCGATCGAATTCACGCGCGACGCCAAAGTCATCTACAACGCCAAGCGCAGCAGCCTGCACCGGCTGTGGTCGGAAACGAGCTGGCGCATCGCGCGCCTGCGCGACAATCCGGACTGCGCCGACCAGGAATACGAGCGCCTCCTGGACGAAAGCGATCCCGGCATCACGCCGATCCTCACTTTCGACCCGAGCGAGGACATCGCCGCCCCGTTCATCGCGACGGGCGTGCGTCCGCGCGTGGCCATCCTGCGCGAGCAGGGCGTCAACTCGCACATCGAGACCGCCTGGGCGATGCACCAGGCCGGCTTCGCCGCCGTCGACGTCCACATGAGCGACCTGATCGCGGGCCGCGCGACACTATCCGACTTCCATGGCGTGATCGCGGTGGGCGGCTTCTCCTACGGCGACGTGCTGGGCGCGGGCGAGGGCTGGGCCAAGACCATCCTGTTCAATGCTCAGCTGGCCGACCAGTTCGCCGCCTTCTTCGCGCGCCAGGACACCTTCGGCCTGGGCGTGTGCAACGGCTGCCAGATGCTGGCCAACCTGAAGCCCATCATCCCGGGCGCCCACGCCTGGCCGAAGTTCACGCGCAACAAGTCGGAGCAGTTCGAGGCGCGCTTCGGCATGGTCGAAGTGCTGGACTCGCCGTCGATCTTCTTCGCCGGCATGGCGGGAACCCAAGCGCCGCTGGCAATCGCCCACGGCGAGGGCTTCGCCGACTTCTCGCTGACCGGCAACCTGGACGAAGTCGTGCAGTCGCTGCGCTACGTCGACAACCGCGGCCAGGCGACCGAGGCCTATCCGTTCAACCCGAACGGCTCGCCGGGCGGCTTGACCGCGGTGACGACGCCGGACGGCCGCTTCACGGCCATGATGCCGCACGCCGAACGCGTGTTCCGCACGGCCGTCCACTCGTGGGCGCCGCCGAGCTGGGGCGACGACGCGCCGTGGATGCGCATGTTCCGCAATGCGCGCAAGTGGGTGGGCTGATCAGCCAGATACGCGAATGAAAAACGCCTCCCTCCGGAGGCGTTGTTGTTCGCGCAGGGTGGTCGGCTCCACCCTGGCATGGGCGCCGACGCTGCGTGTGCGCCGCCCACGCGTTCAACCGACACAAGAACGGCCGCGCGGCATGCATGGGCCGCTTGAACGCGTGGCGGCGTTCAGGTCGCGAGGGGAGCAAACCGTAGGCTGGAGCCGACCGGTGAAGCCGTGGTCGAGGCCATTGGCCCCGACCACCCCTACGGCAATAAAAAAGGCGCTTCCATGGAAGCGCCTTTCTATCGAGCCGATCCGGAATTACTGGATCTTGGCCTTCTTCAGCAGCGACTCGCGGTATTCCGCCAGCTTACGCTGTTGCAGTTGTTCCGCGACCTGCTGCTTGACCTGCTCCAGCGGCGGGATGGTCACTGGACGGGTTTCTTCCAGCTTGATGACGTGGTAGCCGTACTGGGTCTTCACCGGGGTCTCGGTGATGCCGCCTTTTTGCAGGGCGGTCATGGCCTTCGAGAACTCAGGAACGAAACGGCCTGGGTCAGCCCAGCCGAGGTCGCCGCCATTGGCAGCCGAGCCCGGATCCTTGCTCTGCTTGGCCAGTTCGTCGAACTTGCCGCCGGCCTTGAGCTTGCTGATGATGGCTTTCGCGTCTTCTTCCTTCTCGACCAGGATGTGGCGCGCGTGGTATTCCTTGTCCGGTGCGCCGGCTTTCGCCTTGTCGTACTCGGCCTTGATCTCGGCATCCTTGACCGGGTTCTTCTTGACGTAGTCGGCCAGCATCGCGTTGATGATGATGCTCTGGCGCGCGTTGTCGATGGCGGCCTTGACGTCGGCTCTAGCGCCTACGTTCTGCTTGTCGGCTTCCTGGATCAGCACTTCGCGGCCGATCAGGTCTTTCTTGATCATTTCGCGCAGCTGCGGCGAATCGCTTGCACGGCCCTGGGCAACGACCTGCTTGACCATCTGGTCGACCCGCGCTGCCGGAATCGGCTTGCCGTTCACGGTCGCAACGTTTTGGGCGAAGACAGGTGCGGCCACGATGAACGACATGGCGAGCAACAGGCGGGTTGGCTTCAAAATCATTGTTCAGATCCTATAAAAACACGAAAAGTCGCCCGCTGGCGACGCGAGACCGGCGCCAGCGACGGCGCCGGTGGCAAACATCTTACTGTACCTTCGCCTTCTTGACCATTTCCTCTTGGTAAGCCGCCAGTTTGTTCTGGGTGAGGCTTTCCGCGATCTGGGCCTTGATCTCGTCCAGGGCCGGCACTTTCACGGCGCGCGTGTCGTCGACCTTGATGACGTGGAAGCCGGCGCCGGTTTTCACTGGCGTCTCCGTGAACTGACCCTTGTTCAGCTTGGTGAAGCCGGCCGCGAACTCAGGCGGGAAGGCTGCCGGGGTTGCCCAGTCGAGGTCGCCGCCATTGGCTGCCGAACCGGTGTCCTTGCTGGTCTTGGCCAGGTCTTCGAACTTGGCGCCGCCCTTGAGCTTGGTGACGACGGCTTTGGCTTCGTCTTCGGTCGTGGTCAGGATGTGGCGGATGTGGTATTCCTTCTCGCCGGACTGGGTCTTGGCGAAGCGGTCGTACTCGGCCTTGATCTCGGCGTCGGTAACCGGGTTCTTGGCGATGTAATCGCGCGCCAGCTGGTTCACGACGATGGCCTGGCGGGCGCTGTCGAGGGCTTGCTTGACGTCGGGCTTCTTGTCGTAGCCCTGCTTGATGGCTTCCTGCATCAGCACTTCGCGTGCGATCAGATCGCGCTTGATGGCTTCGCGCAGTTGCGGGGAATCCTGGCCTTGGCCCTGGGCGACGACCTGCTTGACGATCGCATCGACGCGCGAGGTCGGGATGGCCTTACCGTTAACGACGGCCAAGTTCTGGGCGAAGGCGGGTGCGGCGATCATGGCGATCAGGGCTAACAGCAGGCGTGCTGGCTTAAAAGTCATTATTGAATTTCCTGTGGAGGGAGTTGCTTGGACGAGATTAGAGTAGTTCTTTTGCAGAGCAGTTCAATACAGAGTGTGAAGCATCATTCTTAAGCCATCCTGAACCGGCCTCAGTCCGATTCGGAAGGCGTCAGGGCCGTGATCGCCAGGGCGTGGATCTCGGCCCGCATCATTTCGGCCACGGCATCATACACCAGTCGATGACGCATGACGAGTCTCAGTCCATGGAAGCGATCCGAGACGATTTTCACGCTGTAATGCCCGCCGCCCGAGGCCGCGCCGGCATGGCCGACGTGCAGGTGGGAGTCGTCGCTGACCTCGAGGAAGCTGGGTTCGAGCGCGGCCGCCAGTGCGGTGTGGATGCGCTCCAGACGTTCGTTGGGGAATTTGGTGGTGCCGGTGTTCATGCTTATGCTTCCTCCTGCGGGATATGCTTCATGAGCAGCATCGACTGGGCGATGGTGAACACGAAGAAGATGGCGGTCATGCCGAAGACCTTGAAATTGACCCAGGCCGCCATGTTGTCGCGGTAGACGACGAAGGCCATCAAGAGGTTCAGCGCGCCGAGCAGGAACAGGAACACGACCCAGGTATAGCCGACGCGGGGCCAGACGGCGTCCGGCAAGGGCAGCGCTTCCTCCATGGCCTTGCGCATCAGGTTCTTGCCGAAGAAGAGCTGGCTGACCAGCAGCGCCGCGGCGAAGATCCAGTAGATGATGGTCGGTTTCCACTTGATGAAGGTTTCGTCGTGCAGGTAGATGGTCATGCCGCCGAAGACGACGATCACGGCCAGCGACACCCACAGCATGCCGTCCACCTTGCGCTTGCGCGCCAGCAGGTAAGCCACCTGGAGCATGGTGGCAATGATGGCGACGACGGTGGCGAGCATGGTCGGCGCCTGCGCGGCCATGATCTTGCCGCCGGAAACCATGCCGCCCAGGTACTGCTCGGCGATCGCGAGCGCGGCCGCCTCGTTGCCGTTGCCGATCTTGTAGACCAGGAAGAACAGGATCAGCGGAAAAAAGTCGAACAAAAATTTCATGGGGTTCCAGGCGATTAAACTTCTTTGAAACTCAATGCTGCCGAGTTGATGCAGTAACGCAGTCCGGTGGGGGGCGGGCCGTCGGGAAACACATGGCCGAGGTGGGCGTCGCAGACGGCGCAGATGATTTCGGTGCGCACCATGCCGTGGGTGCGGTCGGTCTTCTCGATGACGTTGTCGGGATCCAGCGCCTTGAAATAGCTGGGCCAGCCGCAGCCGGACTCGAACTTGGCGTCGGATTCGAACAGCGGCGTATTGCAGCAGACGCAGGTGTAGATGCCGTGCTCATGGTGATCCCAGTACTTGCCCGTAAAGGCGCGTTCGGTGGCGGCGTGGCGCGTCACCTGGTATTCCATCGGGTCGAGCTGGGCACGCCACTCGGCGTCGGTCTTGGTCACTTTGTCGGTCATGGTTAGTCTTTCTACAGGAATGGGGAAGTGCCTCAGGACGAGCAGCTCACTTCGAGGTGCGCCGCCCAGTCCGGCGGCAGCGCGGCATAGCGTTCCTTGCCGGGCTGCTCGTCGAAGGGATGTTCGAGCACGGCCAGCAGTTCGCGCACGCCCGTGTAATCGCCGTTCTGCGCCTGTTCGATCGCCTGCTGGGCCAGATAGTTTCGCAGAACGTAGATCGGATTGACGCGGTTCATGGCGGCGCGGCGCTCGGCGTCGACGCTCGCCTCCTTGCGCAGGCGCGCGCGGTAGCGCACGGCCCACTCGTCGAAGGCGGGGCGGTCGATGAACAGGTCACGGATCGGCTCATCGCGCAGTTCAAGCTGATCCGTGGGTGCGTCAACCTGCAGTTCGCCCAGGCGCCGGAACAGCAGCGTGAAGTCGACGTGGCTCCCCTGCATGACGGTGAACAGGCCGTCGATCAGGGCGCGGTCGTCGGCCTCGAAGGTGCGCAAGCCCAGCTTGGCATGCAGCAGTTCGTCGAGCTTCGCTTCGAAGACGGGCATGTAGACGTCCAGCGCTTGCTGGGCCGCCTCAACGGTGCCGATCAGCGGCAGCAGCGCATTGCCCAGCGCGTAGCAGTTCCAGTGGCCGATCGCCACCTGGTTCGCGTACGAATAGCGCCCGCCCTGGTCGGTGTGATTGCAGATGTGGTTCACGTCGAAGGCTTCCATGAAGCCAAAGGGGCCGTAGTCCAGGGTCAGGCCGAGGATCGACATATTGTCGGTGTTCATCACACCGTGCATGAAGCCGACCGCTTGCCAGCCGGCGATCATGCGCGCCGTGCGCCGCGTGACTTCGGCCAGCAGGGCGGCATACGGATTCTCGGCGCCGCGCAGCTCGGCATAGAAGGTGTCGATCACATAGTCGGCGAGGCGCTTCAGTTCGTCCGGCTTGTCGCGGTAATGCCAGTGCTCGAAGGAGCCGAAGCGCACGAAACTGGGCGCCATGCGCGTGACCACGGCCGCCGTCTCGATGTTCTCGCGCATCACGCGCTGGTTCGAGCCGGTCACGCTGAGTGCGCGCGTGGTCGGGATGCCGAGCGCGGCCATCGCTTCCGAGCACAGGAATTCGCGGATCGAGGAGCGCAGCACGGCGCGGCCATCGCCCATGCGCGAATACGGCGTCTTGCCGGCGCCCTTCAGTTGCAGTTCCATGCGGCCTTCAGGGCCGTCGATGTCGCCGAGCAGGATGGCGCGGCCGTCGCCGAGCTGGCCGGCCCAGACGCCGAACTGGTGGCCGGAATAGACGGCCGCGAGCGGCTCCGAGCCGGGAAGCAGGCTGTTGCCGGTGAGGGCCGCGACGAAATCGTCCTGGGCCAGGCTGGCGGCGTCGAGACCGATCAGCCTGGCCGCGCGCTCGCTGGCCGCGACGAAATAAGGCGCGGGCAGGGGCGTCGGCATCAGGCGCGTGTAGAACGCGGGCGGCAGGGCGGCGAAGCCGTTCTCGATGTGCAGGTCGGCAGGTGTAATGGCAGCTCCAGTGAAGAGAATCAACGCAATTGAGCGGGATTCTACCGTACCCGGCAAATTCTATTCGCGCACGCCCGATCTGCGGCAGGGGCTTACATTCCGTAACGAATAGCACGGTCGTGCTGCGTCGCAGCATGGAAAGGGCTTGACGGGCTGCGCTGGCGCGAATCACACTCGACCGGAGAGTTGATATTTCGTCCACAGGAGACCCCGCACATGTCCTATCCGAAGAGCCCGCTCATGGGCCAGATGATGAACCAGCCGCTGCTCATCTCGAGCATCATCGAATTCGCGGCGCGCCATTTCGGCGACAACGAAATCGTCTCGCGCCGCGTCGAAGGCGACATGCACCGCTATACCTACCGCGAATGCGAAGTGCGCGCGCGCCGCATGGCCAAGGTGCTCGAGGGCCTGGGTGTGCAGCTGGGCGACCGCGTCGCCACCCTGGCCTGGAACGGCTACCGCCACCTCGAGCTGTATTACGCCGTGTCCGGCTCGGGCGCGGTGATGCACACGGTGAACCCGCGCCTGCATCCGGAACAGATCGCCTACATCGTCAACCACGCGGAAGACCAGTACCTGTTCTTCGACCTGACCTTCCTGCCGCTGGTCGAAGCCGTGGCCGCCCACTGCAAGACGGTCAAGGGCTTCGTCCTGATGAGCGACCGTGCCCACATGCCGGCCGAGACCAAGATCCCGAACCTGCTGTGCTACGAAGACCTGATGGCATCGAGCAGCGACGATTACGCCTGGCCCCTGTTCGACGAGAACTCGGCCGCGACGCTGTGCTACACCTCGGGCACCACCGGCAACCCGAAGGGTGCCTTGTACTCGCACCGCTCGACCATCCTGCACGCCTACGCATCCAGTACGCCGAGCGCGCTGAACGTGTCGTCGAGCGACACCGTGCTGCCGGTGGTGCCGATGTTCCACGTGAATGCCTGGGGCCTGCCGTATTCGGTGCCGCTGTCGGGCGCCAAGATGGTGTTCCCGGGCGCGGCGCTGGACGGCAAGTCCTTGTATGAGCTGTTCGAAGCCGAAGGCGTCACCTTCTCGGCCGGCGTGCCGACGGTCTGGCTCGGCCTGATCAACCACGCGGTGCAGAACAAGTTGCAGTTCTCGACCTTCCGCCGCACCGTGATCGGCGGCTCGGCCTGCCCGCCAGCGATGATGGACACCCTGATGGACAAGCTCGACGTCCAGGTAATCCACGCCTGGGGCATGACGGAGATGTCGCCGCTCGGCACGGCCAGCACGCTGCAGGCCAAGCACCGGAACCTGCCGGCGGATGCGCAGCGCAAGATCCTGCAGAAGCAGGGCCATGCCATCTACGGCGTCGACATGAAGATCGTCGACGACGACGGCGTCGAGCTGCCCTGGGACGGCACGACTTACGGCCACCTGTACGTGAAGGGCCCGTGGATCATCTCCAGTTACTTCAAGGAAGAGGGCGGCGACGTGCTGAAGGACGGCTGGTTCCCGACCGGCGACGTGGCCACCATCGACAGCGACGGCTACATGCAGATCACCGACCGCAGCAAGGACGTGATCAAGTCCGGTGGCGAATGGATCGGCAGCATCGACCTGGAAAACATCGCCATGGCGCACCCGGCCGTGCTGCAGGCGGCCTGCATCGGCGTGGCCCACCCGAAATGGGACGAGCGGCCGATGCTGGTGGTCGTCAAAAGGCCCGGAGCGGAGGTCACGCGCGAAGAGCTGCTCGGCTTCTTCGAGGGCAAGATCGCCAAATGGTGGCTGCCGGACGACGTGGTCTTCACCGAAGCGCTGCCGATGGGGGCGACCGGGAAGATCCAGAAGAACCGGCTGCGCGATCAGTATCGGGAGCACAAGCTGCCGACGGCCTGAGGAGAAGTGCCGATGCCGCTGCCGATCGATCCGAACGCGCCGACCGACTTCGATTTCATCGTCGGCGACTGGAAGGTGCTGCACCGGCGCCTGGATGCCCGCCTGGCCAACTGCACGGACTGGACGGAATTCGAGGGCCTGTCTTCGACCAGCAAGACCCTCGGGGGCTTCGGCAATCTCGAGGACAACCTGCTGTATTTTCCGGAAGGCGCGGTGCGCGCGATCGCCGTGCGCTCGTTCTGCGCAGCCACGGGAGTGTGGTCGATCTGGTGGCTCGACGGACGCAACCCGACCATGCTCGACGTGCCGGTGCGCGGCCGCTTCATGGACGGCGTCGGGCTGTTCTATGCCGACGACGTGCTGAACGGGCAGCCGATCCGGGTGCGCTTCACCTGGACGGCCACGCCGGGTGCGCACCCGCGCTGGGAGCAGTCCTTCTCGAACGACGGCGGCGCCAGCTGGGAGACCAACTGGACGATGGAGTTCGTTCCGCGCTAGCGCGGTTCAGGCGCTAAAACCTTCCCATCCGGGCAGGCCCGGCTGGCTGAACAGAGCGAGGATCTCCCCGGCCGGCACCGGCCGCGCCAGCAGGAAGCCCTGGATCTCGTCGCAGTCGTGTTTTTTCAGACAGTCGGCCTGGCCCAGGGTCTCCACACCCTCAGCATTCACGCGCATGCCAAGCGTGCGCGCAAACGAGATCACGGCCAGCGCCACTGCGGCCGCACTCGGCACCGTTTCGATCTCGTGCACGAAGGAGCGGTCGATCTTGAGCTTGTCGGCCGGGAAGTTGCGCAGGGCGCTCAAGCTCGAATAACCGGTGCCGAAATCGTCGATCGAGATCGTCACGCCCAGGCCCTTGAGTTCGTGCAGGAGCGCCGTGGCGTGCTCGAGGTCGTGCATGATGGAGCTTTCCGTGATCTCCAGCTCGAGGCAGGCCGGCCGCAAGCCGGTGTCGCGCAACACCGCGCGCACCGTCTCGACGATGCGGCGCTCGCGCAGCTGGCGCGCCGCGACATTCACCGCGACCGTCAGCTCCCTCGCCGCACCAGTGCTGGCTTCCTGCCACAGACGCGCCTGCAGGCAGGCCTGGCGCAGTACATGCTCGCCCAGCGCCACGATCAGGGCCGAGTCTTCCGCGATCGGGATGAACTGGCCGGGCGGGAGCAGGCCACGGGTCGGATGCTGCCAGCGCACCAGCGCTTCGGCGCCGACGAAGCGGTTGCTTGCCACGTCGAGCTTGGGCTGGTAGTGCACCACCAGTTCTCCCGCCGGGATAGCGCGGCGCAGCTCGCTCTCGAGTTCCATGCGCTCGGCCACGGCCGCGTCACGGGCGCTGGCGTAGAACTGGACATTGTCCTTGCCTTGCGCCTTGGCCCGGTGCATGGCCGTGTTGGCGCGCCGCAGCAGCGGTTCGGGCTCGTCGCCGTCGAGCGGATAGATGCAGGCGCCGATGCTGGCCGTCAGCACGACATCCTTGCCCGCCAGGCGTACCGGTTCGCGCACGGCGGCCAGCATGGCCGAGAGGAGCACGCTGCTGCGCCCTGCGCTGTCGAGTCCGCACAGCAGGACGACGAATTCGTCGGAGCCGATGCGCGCGACGGTGTCGCTGTCGCGCACCAGGCGGGCGAGGCGGCGCGCCGTCTCGCACAGGAAGGCGTCGCCGCAGGCATTGCCGAGCCCCGTATTCATGAACGAGAAGCCGTCCAGGTCGAGGTAGACGACGGCGACCAGGCTGCCCTCGTGCTGGGCATTGAGGATCGCCCCCTGCATGCGGTCGACCAGCAGGGCCCGGTTCGCCAGCCCGGTGATCTGGTCGTGGGTGGCGCGGTGCTCGAGCTCGCGGGTGCGCTCGGCCACGCGCATTTCCAGCGTGTCGCGCGCGATGCGCAGCGCTTCGTTCGCCTCGGCCAGGCGCGCCTGGTAGCGGCGGGCCTCGATGATGCGGTGGATGGCGCTCGAAATATTGCTGAGGAAGGGTAGGTAGGGGCGCAACGCGGCGGCGTCGGCCACCCGGATCGCCAGGCAGCCCAGGTGCTGTCCCGGCGCATACATCGGAAAGCACTGCAGGTCCGGAGCCAGCTGGCGCAGCAGGTTCTGCGCCGGCTCACGCGGCACCTCCCCGCAGCAGCGTTCCAGCAGTCCCGCCAGGGCCGGCTCGGGTTGGTTGACGCCCTTCAGGTAGAGAAAGGCATCGGCGATGCCCGGCACGGCCGACATGGCGCGGCGCACGAAATCGGCGATGCGCAACTCGTCGGGAATGGCGTCGATGGCCTGCTGGATCACCAGCAAGCGCCCCAGCACGGCAGCGCTCGGGCTGTCCGCATCCGCGCTTGCCGGCGTGTCCATGCTCAGGCGCGCTGGAAGAAAGGGTTGCGCAGGATGTGGCCGCCGACGATCATCACCGGATGCACGTTCATCACGTCGAACATCATCGCGCCGTCGAACTTGCGCAGGTCGTACTGGCACATCACGGTGATCGGCGTCTCCTTGACGAGCTCGTTGATGCGCGACTCGCATTCGATGATGTGCTCGCGGCCCGGCACGCCGCGCAGCGCCCAGTCCATTTCGCCGGCGAAGCGGGCGCCGGCCGCACCGGCGGCCTTGGCCTGGACATATTGCGCGCGCAGGCGCGCCAGCATGCCGTCGGGATCGAAGCTGCCGTCCGGATAGTAGCCTTCGCGCGTGGTCAGCAATTGCACCCGATCCGCCGGGCCCCGGAGCGCTTGCGTCAGGTCGAGCGCGGCGGCCGCGTGCGCCAGTTCCGCATGGGTCGCCACATCGGCCAGGTAGCCGAAGACCTCGTCTTCCAGCAGCGCATGGCGCGCGAACAGCGGCAGGATGCGCCTGCGCTCCTCGTCGCTGTTGTACAGGTAGCAGATGTGGGTACCCTCGGGATAGCGCTCATCCGTGAACCCGAGACAGATATGCCGTCGTTCTTCCGTCATGCAGCCTCCGCTTGTGTGCGCCTCTTGACGGCGCTCCATGCGTAAAGGATACACCTGCGCGTGTCAATACTGCGTACAGACAGCGAAATAGGCGAGCTCTTCTGCCAGGCGCCTAGCGCCCGTCCGGGGCAGGCAGCAGGTGGCGGAAGGTCGGCTCGATGTTCCGCGCATGCAGGTGGCGCACGATGTCTTCCAGCGTCGCGTCCGCCAGCAGCAGCCCGGCGGGAGCGGCTGCGGCCGGCGCCGGCGCCTGAACCGCGACGGTTGCCGGCTGCGCCAGGGCGGGCGCCGCCTCCGGACGTCCGAGCGCGGCAAACGCGGCGGCGAACTCCTCGGGTGCGACGCTGTCCACGCCTTCCAGGAAGGCCGCTTGCGCCAGCGGCGGCGGCGCGATCTCGAGCCAGGGTTCGTCGGCGAAGGAGGCGCCCATGCCCGGGTGGATGAAGGCGGCCCAGCGTCCGCTGGCGGCGTCTAGGCAGGGCGGCAGCGGCGGCGTTTTCGCCTCGGCGCGGGCGGCGCCCTCGGGCAGCCAGGCCTGGCGTACCCGGCGCACGAACTGGCGCGCCTGGGCCGCCGGCACCGGTGCGGCGAGCGCAATCCACAGGCAGTAGCCGAGGCCGGTCACGCTCACCGCCGGCGCGGGAAAGCCGTGCTCGGCCTGCAGGGCGTTGGCCGCCTCGCACAGCTGCGCCCAGTGTTCGCCCGCCGGGGTGTCCTTGCTCTTCTCGAAGGGGATGGCAACGGCGCGCGTCAGCCCGCCGGCCGCGAGCAGGTCGGCGTCGCCGCCGTCCTGTCCCGGCGGCTGGCCCTGCAGCTGGCGCGCCAGCGCGGGCGCGGCGGCGGCGTCCATGACGAACAAGCGCAGCAATTCGGCAATCAGCTTTTCCATCTCGATCCTTCGTGGGTGGTAACGCGAAGCCGGCATTCTGACACACGCGCCCTGGACACACACGCTGCAGAGACCCCGGGCTAATCGAGCCGGCGAATTTTTCGATGCCTGGAATAAGACGACCGTACTTTTTTCAGTTATAGTAAAAAGTGTTGGTTCAACTATTACAAAGGAAGAGACATGAGTGCAGACTACGTCGTGCATGGCAGCGTTGCCGTCATCACCCTGAACAATCCGCCCGTCAACGGCCTTGGCATGGCGACCCGCACCGCGGCCGTCGAAGGGCTGCGCCGCGCGGCGAGCGACGATGCCGTCAAGGCGATCGTCATCACGGGCGCCGGCAAGGTGTTTTCGGGCGGGGCCGACATCCGCGAATTCAATTCGCCGAAAGCGCTGACCGAACCGACCCTGCACACCCTGATCGCCACCGCCGAAGATTCGAGCAAACCCGTTGTTGCCGCGATCCACGGCGTCTGCATGGGCGGCGGCCTCGAGCTCTCGCTCGGCTGCCACTACCGCGTCGCCACCCCGGGCGCCCAGATCGGCCTGCCGGAAGTGAAAATCGGCCTGGTGCCCGGCGCCGGCGGCACCCAGCGCCTGCCGCGCGTGGTCGGCCTCGAGCAGGGCCTGAACATGATCGTCTCGGGCAACCCTGTCATGTCGGAAAAGCTGGCCGACACCAAACTGTTCGACAAGGTCTTCGCCGAGGGTGCCGACCTGGTGGCCAGTGCCGTCGACTTCGCCGCGAGCATCGCCGACGTCCGTCCGCTGCCGAAAGTGCGCAACCTGAAGGTCGATTATCCGAACCACGAAGCCTTCCTGCAGTTTTCGCGCAATACCGTAAAAGCCATGGCCGGCGCCTTCCCGGCCCCGCTCGAATGCGTCGAGTGCGTGGCTGCCGCCGTCACCATGAAATTCGAGGACGGCCTGAAGTACGAGCGCGACCGCTTCCTGGCCCTGGCCCAGACCGACGAATCGAAAGCCCTGCGCCACGCCTTCTTCGCCGAGCGCGCCGCGAGCAAGGTGCCGGACGTGCCAGCCGACACCCCGACCCGCAAGATAGAGAAAGCAGCCGTGATCGGCGCCGGCACCATGGGCGGCGGCATTGCGATGAACTTCGCGAATGCCGGCATCCCGGTCACCATCCTGGAAACGAAGCAGGATGCGCTCGACAAGGGCCTGGCTACGATCCGCAAGAACTACGAAAACACGGTCAAGAAGGGCAAGCTGAGCCCGGAGAAGGCGGGCCAGCGCATCGGCCTGATCAGCGGCACCCTGGCGTATGAGGACATCGCGCAGGCCGACATCGTCATCGAAGCCGTGTTCGAAGACCTGGGCGTCAAGGAAACCGTGTTCCGCCAGCTCGACGCGGTCATGAAGCCGGGCGCGATCCTGGCCTCGAACACCTCGACGCTCGACCTCGACAAGATCGCTGCCTTCACGCAGCGTCCACAGGACGTGATCGGCCTGCACTTCTTCAGCCCGGCCAACGTGATGAAGCTGCTGGAAATCGTGCGCGGCAAGGAGACCGGCAAGGACGTGCTGGCCACCGCGCTGGCGCTGTCGAAAAAGATCAAGAAGACCGGCGTAGTGTCAGGCGTGTGCGACGGCTTCATCGGCAACCGCATGCTGGAGCAGTACCTGCGCCAGGCTTTCTTCCTGCTGGAAGAGGGCGTGCTGCCGGAGCAGATCGACAAGGCCATCGAGAAATTCGGCTTCGCCATGGGCCCGTTCCGCATGAGCGACCTGGCCGGCAACGACATCGGCTGGTACATCCGCAAGCGCCGCTACATCGAGACCCCGGACATCGAATACTCGAAGGTGCCGGATCTGCTGTGCGAACAGTGCCGCTTCGGCCAGAAGACCGGCGCCGGCTGGTACGACTACAAGGCGGGCGACCGCACCGCCTATCCGTCGCCGGTCGTGACCGACATGATCCTGTCGCACGTGCAGGCGAGCGGCGGTGAGCGGCGCCAGGTCAGCGATCAGGAAATCGTCCAGCGCCTGGTGTTCGCCCTGGTGAACGAAGGCGCGCGCATCCTGGAAGAGGGCATCGCCCTGCGCGCGTCGGACATCGACATGGTCTACCTGACCGGTTACGGCTTCCCGCTGCACCGCGGCGGCCCGATGCTGTATGCGGACACGGTCGGCCTGCCGAACGTGCTGGACGCCATGCGCGGTTTCGCGCGCGGCCGCCACGGCGACGCCTGGACGCCGGCGCCGCTGCTCGAGCGCCTGGCGGGCGAGGGCAAGGGTTTTAACGGCTGAGCGATTCCGAACCTGCCGTTTTAACGACGCTCTCCGATTCGCCACCGGCGAATCGGAGAGCGTTTTTACATTGACAACGAAAGAAACCATGTCCATCGATTGCCGTGCCGAATACCGGCGCGCGCGCAGCGCCGATATTCCGGCCATGTCGCGCATCCGCTTATCCGTCCGCGAAAACGTGCTGTCCGATCCGAAGCGCGTGACCGCGCAAATGTATGAGGATTATCTCGAGAAGGACGGCCGCGGCTGGGTTGCCGAAATCGGCGGCGAGATTGCCGCCTTTTGTTATGCCGATAAAAACGATGGATCGATCTGGGCGCTGTTCGTCGATCCGGAAAAAGAAGGGCGGGGCCTGGCCAAAACCCTGCTGCACCTGGCCGTTGACTGGATTTTCGAGATCGGCCATGCATCTGCAAAGCTCGATACCGGGGCGCATACCCGCGCCGACCGCTTCTATGCGCTGCAGGGCTGGACGCGCAGGCAGCTGGGCGAAGCGAAAGTCGATTACATAATGGATAATCCAGCGTTCCGCAAATGATAATCATTTCCGATTGATGAGATGGCGAATGGTGGGCATACTCTCATCGATAAAAAGAGTTAATCTTTTCGCCGATTGCGCCCTGATCCAGTCCGACGTATTCCGATGTCGGTGCATCCTGCGCCGAGACGAATGGGCCGAGGATAAACAGGCTTTCAAATCGGATATTCGAATTGAATATTTCTATCGAATAACAGACAAAATGTCGTGCTAAGATCGTTAACGGAGTATTTACGTTCAGCTTCCCGATATCGTCCATGCCATTCTTTACTGCGCCCTTCCGTGATGCCTTGCAGGATAGCCTGGCCGCCCTCGCGGGTTCGGCGACCCATGGGGCCGCGGGGCAAGCCGGCATGAGCGGCGCGGATTGCGCAGGCGGCGACGGCGGCTCCACGCTCTATCGGGCGATCGCCGAGCAGCTGCCCTGCGGCGCGGTGTTCGTCGTCGATCCGGGCTTGCGCTATGTGCTGGCCGCGGGTTCGGGCTTGCGCGCCTCGGGCTTCGCGCCCGCCCACTTCGAGGGACGCACCCTGCAGGAAGCCCTGCCGCCGGAGCTGCTGGCCCAGTTCACGGCGGACTACCGCAGCATCCTCGCCGGCGGCAGCTTCGTGCGCGAACACCGCATCGGCGCGCGCTGGTACGAGTCGCATGGCACGCCGCTCGCCGATGCCCACGGACGCGTGCATGCCGCGCTGGTGGTTTCCTACGACATCACCGAACGCAAGCGCCACGAGACGCGCCTGCGCCTGCTCGACACCCTGGCCAGCGCGGTGCGCGCGGCCGTCGAGCCGAACGACATCGCCACCAGCGCGCGCGCCCTGATCGAGGAATATCTCGGGCCGGTGCGCTGCGTCGTCGCGGGGGTGTGCGGCGAACTCGAGTCCGTCGAGCTCGACGGCCTGGTGCTGCCCCAGTTCGGCCCGGACGTCGTCGCCCGCCTCGCGCGCGGCGAGACGGTCGCAGCAGGCGAGAACCATCCGGGCCTGCCGCTTTCGGTGGGCGCCTGCCTGCTGGTGCCGCACATCGTGGCGGGCCGGCCGGCGGCGGTCACGGCCGTCATCAGCCGCGCGCCGCTGGACTGGCGCCCCGAGGACGTGGCGCTGGTGCGCGACATCGCCGACCGCGCCTGGGTGCACATGGAGCGCCTGCGCCTGCTCGACTCGCTACAGGACGCCGACCGCCGCAAGGACAAGTTCCTGGCCGTGCTCGCGCACCAGCTGCGCGATCCGCTGAACGTGGTGCGCAACAGCCTGAGGCTGCTGGGCCGGCCCGGAACGGGCGTGATGCCCGAAGCGGTGGTCGCGCTCATGGAGCGCCAGTTCGGCCACATGACCCGGCTGCTCGAGGACGTCCTCGACACCTCCTATATCTATTACGGCCAGGCGGCGGTGCGGCCGCAGGCGCTGGACTTGAAGGACGCGGTGCTGGCGGCGGTCGAGGGCGCGCGCGCCCTGGTGTCGGCCAGGACGCATACCCTGCTGTTGTCGATGCCGCCGCAGCCGGTTCCGGTGCGGGCCGATCCGACGCGGCTGGCCCAGGCCTTCAACAACGTGATCGCGAATGCAATCAAGTATTCGCGCGCGCCCGTGCGCATTGAAGTCGACGTCGAGCTGCGCGGAACGCAGGCGCTGGTGCGGGTGACCGATAACGGCATCGGTATGTCGCCGCGCACGCTCGCACGCCTGTTCGAGCTGTTCACGCGCGCCGAGGGCGACGGCGATGTGCTGCCCGCGGGCGGGCTGGGCGTCGGGCTGTGGATCACGCGCCAGCTGGTCGAGGCCCACGGCGGGACGATCGGCGCCGACAGCCGCGGCGCGGATCAGGGCAGCACCTTCACGATCATGCTGCCGCTTGCCGACCCAGGCGACTGAGCCGCGCCTCCTTTGCGGTCGGTGGCTGATTAAATAAACAATCTCGTTTACTTATTGCCGAGCCAAGGCGAGAATCGGGGCATGCAAGCATCCCCGACCCGAACCAGTTTGCTCATCGCCAGCGCCTGCCTGCTCGGGCTGCTGTCGACGACCGGCGCCTCGCTGCCGTATCCGATCCTGGCGCCCCTGTTCGCGGGCGATACCGGCAACGGTCTCGTTTCCTTCCTCGGACTGCCGCCCAAGCTCCTGCTCGGCATCGCCCTGATGGTCAACCCGCTGGGCCTCTTGATTGGCAGCGCGGTGCTGGGCGCGGTATCGGATCGCTTCGGCCGGCGCCGCATGCTGCTCGCGACCGCCATCGGCGCGGCCGCCGGCCATGCGCTGACGGCCGCCGCCCTGGTCGCGGAATCCTACCCGCTGTTCCTCCTGGCTCGCTTCGCCACCGGCCTGCTGGAGGGCAACGGCGCGATCATGCGCGGCATGCTGGCGGAAAAGGTGAGCGGGGGCCTGCGCAACCATGCGCTGTCCTGGCAGAACGGCGCCTTCCACCTCGGCTGGCTGTTCGGGCCGCTGCTGGCCGGTCTGACGGTGGGCGTCTCATTGGTGCTGCCGTTCGCGATCGCGGCCGGCGCGCTGATGCTGGGCGCGCTGCTCGCGGCGCTGTCCCTGGAACGCGAAGCGGTGGCGCCAGGGCACGGCGCGCGCTGGTGGACGGTCGCGCGCGAGCGCCACGCCTTCACGCTGCTGCGCCATGCGCCGCTCAAACGCCTGTTCCAGGTGCATTTCGCCTACGCCTGCGGGGTCGCCGCCTTTTATGAATTCTTCCCGCTCTGGCTGGTCGACGTCGGCCGCTACGACGTGCCGCAGATCGCCTTCGTCAACATGGGCATGTGCGCCCTGATGACCTTCGCCGCGCTGTTCGCCGGCCGCGCCAGCGCCAGGGAGCCGCGGCGCCGCGCGGGTGCGCAAGCGGGCGCAGCGGCGCTGGCCATCCTCGCGGTCGGCTTCGGCAGCCTGGAGGTCGGCCTGGCTGCCATCGTCCTGTTCGGTTTGCCGCATGCCTTCTATAACGCCACCATCCAGGGCTGGGCCGCCGACCGGTTCGCGGAGCATGGCCAGGGCGCCGTGATGGGGCTGCTGTCGACTACCTTCTGCCTGGCGAACATCGTGATGGCCCTCGCCGGCGGCATCCTGGCCCTGTTCGATACGCGCATCGTGCTGATCGTCGGCGGGATCTTCGCGGTGGGAGCGGCGCTCGCGCTGCGCCGCTGGAGCGCGCACAGCGCCGTGCGTGCCGTGGAAGCCGCATGAATTCCTTCGACGAGATCCTCGTGCTGCTGAAGACGCGCGGGCCGCAGACGGCCCAGGCGCTGGCCGCGCTGCTGGGTCTGACCTCGATGGGCGTGCGGCGCCAGCTCGAATCCGGCGAGGACAGGGGCTTGCTGGCCTGGGCCGACACTCCCGGCAAGGTGGGACGCCCGGTGCGGCGCTGGACGCTGACCGAAGCGGGTCACGCGCGCTTCCCGGATCGCCATGCGGTGCTCACCCTGGAACTGATCGCGCAGGTGCGCGCCCTGTTCGGCGAGGAGGGCCTGGCGCGCCTGATCGCCGCGCGCGAAACGGCCAGCGAAGCGGCCTACCGGCGCGAGGTGGAGGCGGTGACGACGCTGCCGGAACGGGTGGCCGCGCTGGCGCGTGCCCGCGACGCCGAGGGGTACATGGCCGAGGCCGAAGCGCAGGCGGACGGCGCCATGCTGCTCGTGGAGAACCACTGCCCGATCCGCACGGCGGCGCGCAACTGCCAGGATCTCTGCCGTTCGGAGCTCGAGGTGTTCGGGCGGGTGCTGGGGCCGGGGGTGTCGGTGGTGCGGATCGAACATCAGCTGGCCGGCGCGCGGCGCTGCGCCTACCGGGTCGGCCCGGCCGCGGATGCCGCTGCCGAATAGCTCCCGCTGCCGAATAACTCGCGCTGCCGGATGATTGGCGCCGGCAGGGCCAAAAAAAATGCCGCTGTTTCCAGCGGCATTTCAATTTGCGGGTGCTACGCGGCTCAGTCGGCTGCGTAGATGTTGTTGTCCTTGGTTTCGCGAACGAACAAGCCGCCGATCACGACCGTGATCAGGGCGATGATGATCGGATACCAGAGGCCATAGTAGATGTTGCCGTTGGCTGCCACCAGGGCGAAGGAGATGGTCGGCAACAGGCCGCCGAACCAGCCGTTACCGATGTGGTAAGGCAGGGACATGGCGCTGTAGCGGATCCGGGTCGGGAACATCTCGACCAGCATTGCCGCGATCGGGCCGTAGACCATGGTCACGTACAGCACCAGGATGAACAGCAGCAGCACCAGCATCGGCTTGTTGATCCGGGTCGGGTCGGCCTTTTCAGGGTAACCGGCCGCCTTCAGGGTGCCGACGACTTCCGTCTTCAGCGCGGCTTCCTTGGCCTTGCTGTCCGCATCGAAGTTCAGGCCATCCGCGGTCATGCTGGCGTTGAAGGACTGGATGACCTTGTCGCCCACCTTGATCTGGGCCACGGTGCCGGCCGGCGCGTCGATGGTCGTGTAGTTCACGGAAGCATTGGTCAGCATGCGCGTCGCGATGTCGCAGGAAGCCGGGAACTTGCGCGTACCGCTCGGGTCGACCTGGAAGTTACAGGTGGCCGGGTCGGCGACGACGGTGACCGGCGCGGTGGCGATTGCCTGCTCGAGGGCCGGATTGCCGTAGTGGGTGATGGCCTTGAAGATCGGGAAGTAGGTCGCCGCGGCGATGATGCAGCCGCCGAGGATGATCCACTTGCGGCCGATCCTGTCGGACAGCGAGCCGAACACGATGAAGAAGGGCGTGGCCAGCAGGAGCGCGACGGCGATCAGGATGTTGGCGGTGGCGCCGTCGATCTTGAGCGTTTGCGTCAGGAAGAACAGCGCGTAGAACTGGCCGGTGTACCAGACCACGGCCTGGCCCATCGTCAGGCCGACCAGGGCCAGGATGACGATCTTGGCGTTCTTACCGTTCAGGAAGGCTTCCGACAGCGGCGCCTTCGAGGTCTTGCCCTCGGCTTTCATCTTGGCAAAGGCCGGCGACTCGTTCATCGACAGGCGGATCCAGACGGACACGCCCAGCAGGATCACCGAGAGCAGGAAAGGAATGCGCCAGCCCCAGGCGGTGAAGTCCTCTTCGCCCACGACGGTGCGGGTGGCCAGGATGACCAGCAGCGACAGGAACAGGCCCATGGTCGCGGTGGTCTGGATCCAGGCGGTGAAGAAGCCGCGCTTGCCTTCCGGTGCGTGCTCGGCGACGTAGGTGGCGGCGCCGCCGTATTCCCCGCCCAGCGCCAGGCCTTGCAGGATACGCAGGGTGACGAGGATGATCGGCGCCGCGATGCCGATCGTGGCATAGCCCGGCAGCAGGCCGACGATGAAGGTCGAGGCGCCCATCAGGAGGATGGTGACCAGGAAGGTGTACTTGCGGCCGATCATGTCGCCCAGGCGGCCGAACACGAGGGCGCCGAAAGGACGCACGATGAAGCCGGCTGCAAACGTGAGCAGGGCGAAGATGAACGAGGTGGTGGGATCGCCCAGGAAGAACTGCTTGCCGATGATGGCGGCAAGCGAACCGTAGAGGTAGAAGTCGTACCATTCGAACACGGTGCCAAGCGAGGACGCAAAGATCACTTTGCGTTCTTCCTTGGTCATCCCATGGGAGGAAGGCACTGCCTTGCCGCCCGCGGTCATGCCGGGTGTGATTGCCATTTTTTGTCTCCGTATAATATTTAGAACATCGGATAGCCGAGACTTTGTCAGCTGTGACGCAGTGTGGACCGATAAACTTACGTCATGCTTGCTCCAAACTTACCCGAAACTTACAGTTTATTGACGGGTTCGCTTGTGGAGAAACCGGCAGGGAGCGAACCGGACGAGTCGCTCCTTCATTGGACTCGGCAGCCGCCCCGAAGATCGGAAAATCGTGTTGAGCCCGGTCAGAGAGTTTACGAACGACCGTTCTTAATTGTGCTATTCTCATCTGATCCAATTCCAACAATGTCCGACAACAGGAGACCAGCATGCAAGACGCAGTGATCGTATCGACCGCCCGCACGGGCCTGGGCAAGTCGTGGAAAGGTGCCTTCAACATGACCCACGGCGCCACCCTGGGTGGCCATGTGCTGGCCGCCGCCATCGGGCGCGCCGGCATCGACGCGGGCGAGGTCGAGGACGTGGTCATGGGCTGCGCCAATCCGGAAGGCGCCACCGGTGCCAACATCGCGCGCCAGATCGCGCTGCGCGCCGGCTGCCCGACCACGGTGCCCGGCATGACCGTCAACCGGTTCTGCTCGTCCGGCCTGCAGACCATCGCCCTGGCCGCACAGCGCATCATCGCGGGCGAGGCCGAGATCCTGGCCGCCGGCGGCGTCGAGTCGATCTCCTGCGTGCAGCAGGAAATGAACACCCACATGCTGACCGACCCCTGGCTGCGCGCCCACAAGCCGGAAATCTACTGGCCCATGCTGCAGACGGCCGAGACCGTCGCCAAGCGCTACAACGTGTCGAAGGAGCGCCAGGATGCCTACGGCGTACAGAGCCAGCAGCGCGCCGCCGCCGCCCAGGCCGCCGGCCTCTTCAATGACGAAATCGTGCCGATGACGACCGTCATGGGCGTGGCCGACAAGGCCTCGGGCCGCCTCTTGACGCGCGAAGTGACGATCGCGGCCGACGAAGGCATCCGCGCCGACACCACCATCGAGGCGGTCTCGAAAATCCGCACCGCGCTGCCGGGCGGCGTGATCACGGCCGGCAATGCCAGCCAGTTCTCGGACGGCGCCTCGGTGTCGATCCTGATGAGCCGGTCGATGGCCGAAGCGAAGGGTCTGCAGCCGCTGGGGGTGTTCCGCGGTTTCGCGGTGGCCGGCTGCGAGCCGGACGAGATGGGCATCGGCCCGGTGTTCGCGGTGCCGAAGCTGCTGAAAAAGGCGGGCCTGACGGTAGCCGACATCGGCCTGTGGGAGCTGAACGAAGCCTTCGCGGTGCAGGTACTGTACTGCGCCGACACGCTCGGCATTCCCATGGATCGCCTGAATGTCAACGGCGGCGCGATTGCCGTCGGCCATCCGTATGGCGTGTCGGGCGCGCGCCTGGTCGGCCACGCGCTGATCGAAGGCAAGCGCCGCGGCGTGAAGTATGTCGTGGTCACCATGTGCATCGGCGGCGGCCAGGGCGCGGCGGGCCTGTTTGAAGTGCTGTGATTCACGTGCTCTGATACGTAAAACCATGCAAAGTTACTGCTGAGATTCGAGAAAGATATGATCAAACACATCGTCATGTGGAAGCTGAAGGACGAGGCGGAAGGCAAGGACCGCCTGACCAATGCGCGCGAAATGAAGCGCCGGCTCGACGAATGCGCGGACATCGTTCCGGGCATCCTGACCTTCGAAGTCACGCTGGCCCAGCCGGGCCTGGAAGCGACCTACGACGTCGTCCTGTACTCGGAATTCGAGAACAAGGCGGCCCTGGACGCCTACGCCGCGCACCCGACGCACAAGGCGCTGGTGCCCTTCATCGGCGCCATCCGCGAAGGGCGCCAGTGCATGGATTACGAAGTCTGATACCGACTCAACCCACCCATAAAAACACGGAGACAGCATGCGCACTACCCAGGAACTATTTTCGTTGCAAGGCAAGACCGCGCTGGTGACCGGCGGCTCGCGCGGGCTCGGCCTGCAGATGGCCGAGGCGCTCGGCGAGCAGGGCGCGCGCGTCGTGATTTCGGCGCGCAAGCAGGAAGAACTCGACGAGGCCGTAGCGCACTTGACGGCACGCGGCATCGAGGCGTCCGCCATCGCCGCCGACCTGCAGAGCGAAGCGAATGTCCAGCCCTTCGTGGAAGAAGCGCTGCGCCGCCTCGGCCAGATCGACATCCTCGTGAACAATGCCGGCGCCAGCTGGGGCGCCCCGGCCGAGGAGCATCCGCTCGAGGCCTGGGACAAGGTCATGAACCTGAACGTGCGCAGCATCTTCCTGGTGTCGCAAGCGGTCGGCAAGCTGTCGATGATTCCGCGCCGCTACGGCAAGATCATCAACATCTCTTCGATCGCGGGCCTGGCCGGCAATGCGCCGGGCACGATGAGCACGATCGCCTACAACACCTCGAAAGGCGCGCTGGTCAATTTCACGCGCACGCTGGCGGGCGAGTGGGGCCGCCACGGCATCACCGTCAACTCGATTGCGCCAGGCTTTTTCCCGTCTAAAATGACCAAGGGCGTGCTGGCCTCGATCGGCGTCGACCGCCTGGCGCAGGGCGCGCCGCTCGGCCGCCTGGGCGACGACGAGGATCTGAAAGGCGCGGTGGTGCTGTTCGCCTCCGACGCGAGCAAGCACATCACCGGCCAGATCCTGGCCATCGACGGCGGCGTGTCCGCAGTCTGAGGAGAGCGGCATGAAGAATTTCAGGGGCAAGGTAGCGGTGATCACCGGCGCCGGCAGCGGCCTGGGGCGTGAATTCGCCGACCGCGCGGCCGAACTGGGCATGAAGCTGGTGCTGGCCGACGTCCAGGCCGACGCGCTGGAGCGCGCCACCGACGAACTGCTGGGGCAGGGCGCCGAGGTGCTGGCGATGGTGTGTGATGTCAGCAAGGGCGCCCACGTGCAGGAGCTGGCCGACGCGGCCATCGCCCGTTTCCACGGCATCCACCTGGTGTTCAACAACGCCGGCGTCGGCTCGGGCGGCCTGATCTGGGAGAACACCGAGGCCGACTGGGAATGGGTGCTGGGCGTGAACCTTTGGGGCGTCATCCACGGGGTGCGCGTGTTCATGCACGCCATGCTGGAATGCGCCAAGCGCGATCCGGACTACGAGGGCCACATCGTCAACACGGCTTCGATGGCGGGTCTGCTGAACGCGCCGGCGATGGGGGTCTATAACGTCTCCAAGCATGCCGTCGTCTCGCTCTCGGAAACGCTGTACCACGACCTGCAACTGGTGGGCGCCCCGATCGGCGCCTCGGTGCTATGCCCGTATTTCGTACCGACCGGCATCCACAAGTCGCACCGCAACCGGCCCGAGGAACTCACCCCGGACACGCGCCCGACCGCCAGCCAGATGGCGGCCCAGGCGCTGACGGTCAAGGCGGTCGAGTCGGGCAAGGTGTCGGCGACGGACGTCTCGCGCATCACCTTCGATGCGATCCGCGAGGGCCAGTTCTACATCTATTCGCACCCGCAGGCGCTGGGCGGCGTGCAGGAGCGGATGGAAGCCATCGTGGGCGGCAAGAACCCGCCCGATCCGTACGCGGCGACGCCGCAGGTGCGCGAGATGTTGCGTTCGCGGATGTAAGCGCGGCAGTATCGGCAGAAAGGGCGGAGCCGCTGGGCTCCGCCTTTTTTTACCCGCCGGTGGCGAGTTCGGCGCTGGTGGCGGTGGGATTATTGTTGGGGAAGTCGCCGGCCGAGCCGCCGCTGGTGGTCTGGCAGCCGAGCAGCAGTGCGGCCAGGGTGGCCGAGAGCAATCGCAGTGTGCGCATGGTGAGCCTCCGCGCGGTGAAAGCCACGACGCTAAGCCCGTGGGATGCCACAGGTGCGATCTCGATCAACCGCGCATGCGGAACCAAGTCAGTGTAGGGCGGGCATGCCCACGCGTTACGTGTGCCCGCACGAACGCGGCAACAAACACATCTCGACACGCCCGCACGGCACCGCGTGGCACGGAGTGCCCACCCTACACATTCTCTACGGCTGTACGATCCGCTCGTGCAACTCCGCCGGTGCATTCTCGTACAGCTTCACCACCGTCGAGGTACGCGTGCCATAGCCCGGCGTCTCGATGCACACCGCCGACAGCACGCGCTCCAGGTCGAGCGGCACGCCGGTTTCGGGCAGGCGCATGTCGGGGGCGCGGGTGGTGTCGGCGAGCATCTCGAAATAGGCGTCCTCGGGCGCGCCCTGGCACAGCAGGCTGGCGAACTGGGCTTTCGTACGCGTGACCTTCGGCCAGGGCGCGTCGAGCAGGCCGTTCGAGACGCCGTAGATGCGCCCGGCTTCGAGCGGCTGGCCGTTGCGCGGATCGTCGCCGGCGCGGTTCGAATACCAGTACAGGTTCTCGCGGTCGCCCAGCACCAGGTTGAAGCCGTTGTAGACGTCGCCTCTCGCGTCGACTTCCGCCAGATACTCGGCCGCGGTCAGCGAGCCCTTGAGAAAGTCCGCCACCAGCTCGCCGCGCGAAGGGGCGTTGGCGCGGCCTTCGCCGGGGGCGCGGATGTTGGTCAGCGCCGCGAACTTGGGGCCGTTCGGCCCCTCGCGCGTGATGCCCATCCAGCTCCCGCCATGTTCCAGGTCGCGGCCGGCGATCAGGTTCGGGTGTTCCGGCCAGGGCGCGGCGGGGGCGGCCGGGCGGTCGTAGAACTCGTCGCGGTTGGCCACCGCGATCACCGGCACCCCGGGAATGACGCGCCAGGCGAAAACGATCAGGCACATGGTGGGAACTCCATGAAAACTTCGACCCGGCGCGGGCCTTCGATCAGGCCCTCGAAGCCGGCGCCGGCGGCGGCGGCCTCGAGTTCGGCGGCGAAGCTGTCGGGCACGTCGGGATAGACTTCCATCCAGGTCTGCAGGCCATCGCGGCTTTCCGGACGGCGCAGCAGGCGCGCGGCGCCGGGCTGGATCAGGCGCGCCTGGAAGGCGCAGACCAGCGGCGCGAGCGCGGCGGCGTGTGCGTCGCGCACCTTGTAATACACGTAGAGGTCGATCATGCTAGAGGTCGAGCGCATCCAGCGCATACGGCATCGGCAGGAAGCGCAGTGGCGCGCCACTGCTCGAGCCCAGGTGGACGTCTTCCTCGAGCGCGGCCAGCTTCATCTCGACCAGCAGGTCGGCGCCGCCCAGGCCATTCGGCGCGGCGTTGACCACCATGCCGCAAGGCTGATCCGGGTCGGCGGTGGAAAATACTTCATCGCCGGCGCGCGCCGCCGCGTTCTCGACCGAGGCCAGCGCCGTGCGGCGCTTCAGCTTGCCGAGATACTGGCTGCGCGCGACGATTTCCTGGCCCGGGTAGCAGCCTTTCTTGAAATTGACGCCGCCCAGCAGTTCGAGGTTGATCATCTGCGGGACGAACTGTTCTTGCGTCGCGAGCGTGACTTGCGGCACGCCGGCGTGGATGGCGGCGAGGTGCCAGGCAGCGTTGCCGCCCAGCGCCAGCGTGTTCGCCAGGGCCGGCAGCAGCGTCTCGCCAGCGGCGGTCGCGCCGATCCACAGGAAACGCGGCGCGCCGAAGGCGTCGGCCAGGCGGAGCACGGTGCCGCGCTCGGAAGCGAGGGTCGCGTAGGGCGCGGCCGGCAGGTCGAGGCCCTGGGCGCGCAGGGCCGCTTCGCCCGCGGCGCCGCCGATGCCGATCACCGCGCCGACCGCGTCTTCCTCGGACGCATCGCGCAGCTTGGCTTTCGCGCGCAGCACGAACATCGACAGGCGCTTTTGCAGCGGCGCTTGGATGGCGCGCGGCAGCTGCAGCCAGACGGTCTCGGGATCGCGCCACATCAGGAAGGTCGCCTGCAGGCGTCCCTTCGGCGTGCAGAAGCCGGCCAGGCGCGCCTCGTTCAGACCCAGGTGCTCGACGTCGTTCGTCAGCTGGCCGTGCAGGAAACGGGCGGCGTCCTCGCCGGACACGGCGATCAGGCCAAGATCGGTGACGGGGGCGACGAAACCGGCGGCCAGGTCGGCGGTGCTCAAGCTGCGGCCGAAATCCTCGACCTGGGTGGCTTCGTCGATATGGACGCGGGCGCCATGCCCGGCTAGATATTCTGTCCAGTTGCTCATAAATGCAATATGCTTTGCGGTTTAGGCTTTATCATTACGGCCTCATTATAGAGTTGTCGAGCAATTCGCGCCGGAGACGGCAAAACGAGGCGCCGTACATATGCAAAAGACTGACGAAAACAAATGGCATTCATAAAAAAAACACTCGTCGCCGGCGTCATCGTATCCATCGTGGCGGTCGGCGGTTTCTCGTGGTGGTCGAAGGGGCCGCTGACCACGGATGGCGCGCCCATCGAATTCACGATCACCCCGGGCAGCGGCGTCGGCGCGGCCGCCCAGCAGATGGTCAAGGCCGGCGTGCCCGTCAATCCGACCCTGTTCCAGATCCTGGCGCGCGTCACCGGCGATGCGGCCCGCATCAAGGCCGGCAGCTATGAACTGAAACCCGGCACCTCGCCACGGCGCCTGCTGACCCAGCTCGTGCGCGGCGAATACGCGCAGGAAGCGGTCACCATCATCGAGGGCTGGACCTTCCGCCAGATGCGCGAGGCGATCGCCGCCACCAAGACCCTGCGCCACGAAACGGCCAAGCTGAGCGACGCCGAGCTGATGGCCAAGATCTCGAGCGAATACAAGCACCCTGAAGGCCTGTTCTTCCCGGACACCTATCTGTTCGCCAAGGGCGCGAGCGACCTGCAGATCTACAAGCAGGCGCACCAGATGCTGCTCGACCGCCTGAAGGCGGCCTGGGAAAAGCGCGAACCGAACCTGCCGTACAAGACCCCGTACGAGGCGCTGATCATGGCCTCGATCGTGGAGAAGGAAACCGGGCAGAAGAGCGAACGCGCGATGATCGCCGGCGTGTTTGTGAACCGC
This sequence comes from Massilia sp. Leaf139, assembly GCF_001424165.1. Classification (GTDB taxonomy): domain Bacteria; phylum Pseudomonadota; class Gammaproteobacteria; order Burkholderiales; family Burkholderiaceae_D; genus Telluria. The sequence continues at coordinate 1,287,541 of NZ_LMOJ01000001.1, read as the reverse complement.
CTGCGCACCGGCATGATGCTGCAGACCGATCCGAGCGTCATCTACGGCATGGGCGAACGCTACGAAGGCAAGATCGCGAAGAAGGATCTGACCACCGACACGCCCTATAACACCTATACCCGCTACGGCCTGCCGCCGACGCCGATCGCGCTGCCGGGCACCCAGTCGCTCGCCGCCGCACTGGCGCCGGCCAAGACGCCGGCCCTGTATTTCGTGTCGCGCAACGACGGCACCAGCCAGTTCTCGGACAACCTGAACGACCATAACCGCGCCGTGAACCAGTACCAGCGCGGGGCGAGCACGCCATGAGCGAAGCTGTGGAAATTCGCGGCAAGTTCATCTCCTTCGAAGGCATCGACGGGGCCGGCAAGTCCACCCACATCGGTTTCGTGAAGGATTTCCTCGAGTCGCGCGGCAAGACCGTCGTGTCCTCGCGCGAACCGGGCGGCACGCCGCTCGGCGAGAAGCTGCGCGATCTGCTGCTGCACGAGAAAATGCACCTGGAAACCGAAGCGCTGCTGATGTTCGCCAGCCGCCGCGAGCACATGGCGCAGGTGATCGAGCCGGCGCTGGATACCGGCTCCTGGGTGCTGTCGGATCGCTTCACCGACGCCAGCTTCGCCTACCAGAGCGGCGGACGCGGCCTGGATCGCGTGAAGATGGAAGCGCTCGAGGCCTGGGTGCACCCGCACTTGCAGCCCGACCTGACCCTGTTGTTCGACGTGCCGCTGGAAGTGGCGCGCGAGCGGCTCGACGCCACCCGCACGCTCGATAAATTCGAACGCGAGCAGGGCGAGTTCTTTGCCCGCTGCCGTGCCGAATACCTGCGCCGCGCGAACCAGTATCCGTCGCGTTTCGCCGTGATCGATTCGACGCGCAGCATCGCCGAGACGCAGGGCACCATCGGCGCGGCGCTGGAGAGACTGTTGTGACGCGAGTATTAAAATGATCTACCCCTGGCAGCAAACCGCCTGGACGCAGCTCCAGGCGATGCGCGAGCGCATGCCGCACGCGATCCTGTTCCACGGCCCGGCCGGCATCGGCAAGGCCGACTTCATCGAAGCCTTCGCCCAGGCCCTGCTGTGCGAGAACGTCCAGCCGGGTGGCCAGGCCTGCGGCGCCTGCGCTTCCTGCGGCTGGTTCGTCCAGCACAACCACCCCGACTATCGCCGGGTGCGTCCGGAAGCGCTGGAAGACGAGCCGGCGGGCGAGGGCGAGGAAGGCGGCGAGGACAAGAAGGCGAAAGCCAGCAAGGCGCCCTCGAAAGAGATCAAGATCGAGCAGATCCGCGCCCTGGCCGACTTCATGAACATCTCGACCCACCGCCAGGGCTTGCGCGTGGTGGTGCTGTATCCGGCCGAGGCGCTGAATATGCCGTCCTCGAATGCGCTCCTGAAGACGCTGGAAGAGCCGCCGCCGGGCACCGTTTTTTTGCTCGCCTCGAACAGCCTGGATCGCCTGCTGCCCACCATCCTGTCGCGCTGCCGCAAGTTCGGGCTGCCGATGCCGGATCACGCCGCCGCGCTGGCCTGGCTGCAGGCGGAGGGCGTGAACGACGCCGACAGCTGGCTGCGCGAGGAGGGCGGCGCGCCATTGGCGGCGCTCGACAAGGCCCAGGGCGGCAGCCGCGAGGAACTCGATACCCTGCTCGGTTTCCTGGCCCGGCCCAACGTCGAATCGGCGCTGCGCCAGGCCGACAAGCTGAGCAAGACGCCGCTCTCGTCGCTGGTCTCCTGGCAGCAGCGCTGGCTCTACGACCTCCTGTCGAGCAAGCTGGCAGGCACGGTGCGCTACTATCCGCGCTACCAGAAGGAACTTGCAGCCTTGGCCGGCAACGTGCACACTGCGAACCTGTTACGTGCAATCAAGTCCACGAACGAACGGCGCGCGGTGGCGGATCATCCCTTGTCCGCCAAGCTCTTCGTCGAGGACATGCTGCTGGACTATGCGGCCTGCTGCGGCGCCGCTTGAAAGGATGGACATGACCGGCAATACCACCGACCCGAACGCTTCGCTGGTGCCGCGGCCGTCGGTACTGTCGCTGGCGATCAAGGAAAAAGCGGCCTTGTACGCGGCCTACATGCCTTTCCTGAAGAACGGCGGCATGTTCGTGCCCACCAACAAGCCGTATAAACTCGGCGACGAGGTCTACCTGATCCTGTCGCTGATGGACGACCCGAACAAATACCCGATCGCGGGCAAGGTCGCCTGGCTCACGCCGGCCGGCGCCAACAACAGCAAGGCGCAAGGCATCGGCGTGCACTTCCCGGCCGACGAGACTGGCCAGCGCGCCAAGGCCCGTATCGAAGAAATCCTGGGCGCGGCGCTGCGTTCCTCGCGCGCCACGCATACCCTGTAATCACCCTTCATCTCCATGCCGTCCTACGTACACCGCCTTGCCCGCCGCGATGATCTGCCCGTCATCGTCGACATCTACAATTCGACCATCGCCTCGCGCGAAGTCACCGCCGACACCGAACCGGTGAGCGTCGCTTCGCGCGAAGCCTGGTTCGCCGAACACACGCCCGAACGCCGGCCGCTGTGGGTGATCCACGATGTCAACGACGTGTCCGACGCGCCGGCCGTGATCGGCTGGATGTCCTACTCGAATTTCTACGGCCGCCCGGCGTACTCCGGCACGGCCGAGCTGTCGATCTATATCGACGAGGAATGGCGCGGCCGTGGGCTGGGACGCTACTGCCTGGAACAGGCGATCGCCTTCGCGCCGCGGATCAAGGTGCATACCCTGCTCGGATTTATCTTCGGACACAACGTGCCGAGCCTGGCGCTGTTCCGCAAGTTCGGGTTCGAGACCTGGGCGAATTTTCCGCGGGTGGCGAATCTGGATGGGATCGAGCGCGACCTGATTATCCTGGGCAAGCGCGTCGTCGATTGATCGGGCGGTGAACGCGTGGGCTCGGTGAGCCCACCCTACGAGTGATCGTTCTCGGACGCCGCGTCGTCGATTGATCGGGCGGTGAACGCGCGGGCATGCCCGCGGGTTTCGACAAATGAACCGCGTTGCCTACGGCTGTGGCCACGTATCCGCCCCGCGTGACGCGAGGTCGCCGCTCCCCGTACAATACCGGCATGTACATCGATTCCCACTGCCACATCAATTTCCCCGAGCTCGCGAGCCGGATGCCGGAGGTGCTCGCCAAGATGGCCGAGAACCGCGTCACCCACGCCCTGTGCGTGTCGGTCGACCTGCCCGACTTTCCCTCGGTGCTCGCCCTGGCCGAGCAATATCCCCACATTTATGCCTCGGTCGGCGTCCATCCCGACTATGAAGACACGCTGGAACCAACGGTTGCGCAGCTGGTCGAACTGGCTGAGCATCCGAAGATCGTCGCCATCGGCGAGACCGGCCTGGATTACTACCGCCTCGAAGGCGACCTCGAATGGCAGCGCGAGCGTTTTCGCACGCACATCCGCGCCTCGCGCGAGACCCGCAAACCGCTGATCATCCACACCCGCGCGGCCAGTGCGGATACGATCCGCATCATGCGCGAAGAGGGCGCGGGAACGCAGGACGGCGGCGTGGCCGGCGTGATGCATTGCTTTACCGAGTCGCTCGAAGTGGCCGAGGCGGCAATCGAGATGGGTTTCTATATTTCCTTCTCCGGCATCTTCACTTTCAAGAGCGCGAAAGACCTGCAGGCGGTGGCGCGGGCGGTGCCGCTCGATCGCATCCTGATCGAGACGGATTCGCCCTATCTGGCGCCGGTGCCTTTCCGCGGCAAGATGAACGAGCCGGGTTATGTCGCGCATGTGGCGGAATACATCGCCACTCTGAAGGAAGTGCCGCTGCGCGAGGTGGCCGACCGCACGACGGAGAATTTCTTCAACCTGTTCCAGCACGCAAAGGCCTGACATGGATCCACGGCGCCGCAGCAGTCTTCGCAGTCTCGTCTTCGCCTTCGGCCTGGTGGGCGGCATCGCTCACGCGGCGGCGCCGACGGCGCCCGATCCATCCCAGCTGACCACCTTCTTCCGCGCAGTGCAGATCGACGACGCGCGCACGGTCAAGGCGATGATCGGCACGGTGGTCAACGCCAACCAGATCAATCCGATCGGAGGCGAGCCCGGCATTGTGCAGGCCCTGCGCGAGGATGCGATGGCGGTGTTCCGGGTCTTCCTCGATCATCCGGGCACCAATCCGGAAACGCAGGCGGCCAACGGCAACACGGCACTGATGATGGCCGCCTTCAAACGCAACCGGCCGGCGGTGGAAGCCCTGCTGGCGCGCGGCGCGGCCGTCAACCGGCCGGGCTGGACGGCGCTGCATTACGCGGCGGCAGCCGGCGACGACGAGATCGTGCGACTGCTGCTCGCGCGCGGCGCGAAGGTCGATGCCGTCTCGCCCAAGGCCAGCGGCGGCTACACGCCGATGATGATGGCCGCGCGCGAAGGGCACGACGGCACCGCCCTGGTGCTGATCGCCCATGGCGCCGACCGCCTGCGCAAGAATACCGAGGGCCTCACCGCCGTTCAGCTGGCCGAGCGCGCCGGCAAGCCGCGCGTGGCCAGGGCGCTCGAACAGGGCGGCTGAACGTTCCGCACCGATGAGCGGCCGGCCCTTCCAGGCCGGTTTTTTTTCGCCCGGCTCCACGGAGTCCGACACGCGCGTCGCCCGAACTGGCGGGTAATCCCGTCTTTCCTCCCCTGATCGACAAGCGGCGGCGCAGCCGATAATCTCGGCACCGAATCAAATATTGCGATACAGAAACCTGTGCCGCTCACGGAGGAAATCCATGCTGAACGAACGCGAAATCGAAAGCTGCTATCTCGGCCAATTCATCCCGGTGCACTACCACCACAACATGCTGATGGATCAGAACCGGATGGGCGCCTTCCAGGCCGCCATCGCGCACGCGGTGCGTCCCGGCATGAAGGTGCTCGAACTGGGCGGCGGTACCGGCGTGCTGTCCTTCTTCGCGGCCCAGCAAGCCGATCAAGTGTATTGCGTCGAATTCAATCCGGATCTGGTGCAGGAGGCGCGCCGCTTCCTGGCGAAGAACCCGAACGGCCACAAGGTCGAGGTGATCCACGCCGATGCGTTCGACTATCTGCCGCCGGAACCGGTCGACGTCGTCATCTGCGAAATGATCCACGTCGCCATGCTGCGCGAGAAGCAGGTGGCCGTCATCGAAGCTTTCAAGCAGCGTTACCTCGCGCGTTTCGGCGGCCCGCTGCCCATCTTCATGCCGGAAGCGGTCGTGATGGCGGTGCAGCCGCTGCAGCAGGACTACAATTTCCACGGCTACCACGCGCCCATCGTGCAGTTCCAGGATACCGCCGTCGCTTATCCGGGCACGGTCGAGCTGGCCCAGCCGGCCGTCTACAGCGTGCTCGATTTTGCCGAACCCGTCGACAGCCTGATCGCCTGGCACGGCAGCTTCACCGTCGAGCAGGACGGTGAACTGAATGCCCTGCGCTTCGTGACCAAGAACGTACTCTCCATCGTGGAAGAGCGCGGCAGCACGATCGACTGGCTGAACCATTACATGACGCTGCCGCTGGCCAAGCCCCTGGACGTGGTGGCGGGCGACGTGGTCAACGTATCCTTCCAGTACCGCGCCGGCGCCTCGATTCCGAGCCTGCAAGCCGCGATCCGCGCCAGCATCGCCTTCGACGCGGTGGAAGCGCCACGCCCGGTGGCCGTGCGTACCGTCGAGTTCGCGTAAGAAGCTCCCCGTACCAGGCCGCCCGGCCTGGTTCGTCCCGCTATTTTGCAGCTTGGCCGCGCCAGCCTGCCATTCGTCGCATTCCACCCGCCTGCCTGCCGGCCGCGCCTTACACTCGCTTCACATCCTGACCTGGAGCGACCGATGTTCGGATTCCTGCTGTGGCTATTGCTTCTCTTCCTGTGCTGGCCGCTCGCCCTGCTGGCGCTGGTGCTGTATCCCGTCGTCTGGCTGATCCTGCTGCCGTTGCGGCTGCTGGGCATCGGCGTCAACGCCGTCTTCAGCCTGCTGCGCGCGGTGCTGATGCTGCCGGCGCGCGTGCTGGGCTTGTCGCCGGGGCGCTGAGAAGCCGGTGGCTCTGTCCGGCAGAGTGTGGGGCAATTAACAGACGCCCCGAACGGAACCGCCTACTGTGGAGCCGTACGCTTTCATCCGAAAGCGCGCTTTTTCACTGTAAGGAAACGATTATGCGCCTGGACATTTACCGCAGAGCCGAAAGCGACGGCAAGTTCTCCTACTTGGCCGTGCCGGAAGCCCGCAACATCCCCGAAGAAGCAACCAATACCGACTGGGAAGTGGAGGCCCGCGCCTTCGAGATCGACGACAATGCCGATCAGCTGCCCGACTACGAGATCGACAACCTGACAGGCCAGCTTGCCGAAAAGGGCTATGCGATGACGGCGCTCCACTAAAAGAGCGTACGCTTCATCCGCATTTGCGGCGGCGGACGCACGCCGGCGTGCAAGCGTCGGCATGCACGCAACGAGCGACGCCGTTTTCACCGGGCCTCCAACGGACGCCTGGTGGATATGCTATTCTTGCGCCCTTGTTTAAGTTGATGCTGGCCACGCAGGCCAGGCTGGGGGAAAGATGAAGTGGGCGCTGGTTGGTTTTTATATCCTCGCGGTTCTTCATATTCACTTCCGGGGCAAGGTGCGCTTGCCTTTCGGCCGCCAGCTGTTCGACCATTCGTCGTTCATGGCGCCCATCAATATCTTCATGCACCTGTTCTCGCGGGTGCCGAGCACGCCCTACATCCCTGTTCGTGATTTCGCCGAGCTGGCGCCCTTGCAGGCGAACTGGCAGATCATCCGCGCCGAAGCAGAAAACCTGATCGCGCTCAATAAGATCAAGGCGGCCGAACAGAACGACGACGCCGGCTTCAATTCCTTCTTCAAGACCGGCTGGAAGCGCTTCTACCTGAAGTGGTACGACGCCAGCCACCCGTCGGCGGCGCGCCTGTGTCCGCAGACCCATGCGCTGCTGCAGAAGATCCCGTCGGTGAAGGCGGCGATGTTTGCCGAACTGCCGCCGGGCGCCAAGCTCAACCCGCACCGCGACCCGTTCGCCGGATCGATGCGCTACCACCTGGGCCTGGCCACGCCGAACGACGACCGCTGCTTCATCGAAGTCGACGGCGAGCGTCATAGCTGGCGCGACGGCGAAGGCGTGATTTTCGACGAAACCTATATCCACTGGGCCATCAACGGCAGCGACAGCGACCGCATCATCCTGTTCTGCGACATCGAGCGCCCGATGCGCACGCGCTGGATGGCGGCCATCAACCGCTGGCTCGGCCGCACGATGATGACGGCGGCCAGCTCGCCCAACGAGACCGGCGACCAGACCGGCCTGGTGAGCAAGCTGTTCCGCATTTCGCATGTGATGGGCGGGTACCGGCGCCGTTATAAAGCCTGGAACGGCACGGCCTACAAGGTGACCAAGGTCGCGCTGATCGCGGGCCTGGCTGTCTTCATCTACTGGATTTAAATTCCGCGGCGAACCATCACCGGCCTGCTTGAGCTCAGCGGTAGACCAGCACCGGGATCGAACTGTGCACCAGCACCTTCTGCGTTTCGCTCCCCAGCAGCAGGCCACCCAGGCCGCGCCGGCCGTGCGAAGCCATCACGATCAGGTCGCAGCCACGGTCACGCGCCGTGCGCAGGATGGCTTCGTGCGGATCGTCGGCGCGCACCAGCACCGTGGCGCACTCGACGCCGGCGTCCCTTGCCGCGTCGCTCACGGCCGCCAGCCATTTGCCGGCGCGCGCCTCGCTGGCGGCCAGGTATTCGTCCTCGGTGCTTTCGATCATGTCGGCATTCGCCGTGAAGGTTTTATAGCCGGGCAGGGCGGTCATGCCGATCACCTGCGCGCCGGCCTCCTTGGCGAAGCTCACGCCCGCCAGCCCGGCGCGCGAAGACAGTTCGGATCCGTCGGTCGGTAACAGGATGCGCTTGAACATGGTGGCTCCTCCGTGGGACAGCGGCGCGTCTCTACGCCTGCGAAGCCAGTCTGACGCCCGCCCCGGATGCGCGGTTGATGCGGCTCAAACGCGCGCCGCCACCAATCCGACGGGCGGGCTGGCTCAATCCACGCGAACGATCGTCACCGCTGGCTGGTCGTCGGCGATGCTATCGGCGCCGCGCAGCCAGACGAACAGGACGGCCATGATGAAGGGGCCGACGAACAGGCCGATCACGCCCAGGGTAGACACGCCGCCGAGCAGGCCGAACAGCACGGCCAGGAAAGGCAGGTTCACCTTGTGGCCGATGAGTTTCGGGCGCACGAATTTATCGACCAGGAACAGCTCGACCGTTCCCCACAAGAACAAACCCAGCGCCGCCGCCGAATGTCCCTGGCCCAGCAGCAGCAGCGAGACCATGGTGAACGAGAGCGGCGCGCCGCCCGGAATCAGGGCCAGGTAGCCGGTGATCACGCCCAGCAGCACCGGCGCCGGCGCGCCTGCAATCGCGTAGGCGCTGCCGAGCACGATGCCTTCCAGGATCGCGATCGAGAACAGCCCGAGCGCAGTGCCGCGCACCGACAGCGGCAGCACCCGCCGCAGCATGCCGTAGTGCGCCGGCAGCAGGCGCATGCCGGTCTGGTCGACGTGGCGGATCACGGTCGGGCCGTGCAGGTAGAGCACGAACAGGGTCAGCAGCGTGAGGAACAGGTAAAGCGCATTGGCCAGGATGGTCGAGCCCCAGCTGCGCGCGGCACCGGTCAGGTGCGGCATGAAGTCGCCGACGGTGGTCTGGATCAGGGTATTGAGGCCGCCGGGCACGGCCAGGTGCTTTTCCCACCATTCCTGGGCCGAGGCGGCGATGACGGGCAGATCGGGGATCCAGCCCGGCACCGGCACGCCGCTGGCATTGAGCTCGCTGACAAGGCGGTGCACACCGGCGACTTCGCTGCCCAGGGTGTCGAGCAGGAGGATGGCGGGCCCGACGAAGCTGACGATCAGCACGCCCAGCAGCACGCTCGCGGACAGCGCACGCGGCCAGCCGCGCGCGAGCAAGCTCAGGTGCAGCGGCCAGGTGATAATCGCCAGCAGCGCAGCCCAGGCCAGCGAACCGAGGAAGTGCCGCAGCAGGAGCGCGAGGACGACGGCGAATGCGATCGGGAGAAGCAAACTGGAAAAGCGCATACCGGTCATGGCCAGATCCTGTACTGCGCCGTGGACAGCGAGGCTGCACGGCATGAAGAGAGATTCCCGCTGGAGGGAGGCGTCGGTAGTTTCACTGGGCTGGTTGTTTGCGGCAAAGGCTGGCCGACGCGGGTCGAGATGCGCGTAGTATAGATCAGCGAGGGCTTGTGAAAAATGGAATTAAGCGAAGCCTAAGTGCGGGGAAACGGAAGTGGCGCATGGTGCGGCTTGGGTGAGCGTTGACCTGTGTGGAATAAGGAGAAATGACGGGAATGAGGTGCATAAGGAGTCCTGCTCGCCATTATCTAAAACTTCGCATAATCTATAGATTGGAAAATGCGAAGTCGAGAGGGACTTACTACCTACCCAAGCACGAAATGACGGGGCGTAGCCCGACGTTCCTTGCCGTCCCAAACGGGTAGGAGGTTACGAAAAGACACGGAAAATTTTTCCATAATGCCCGTCCAGCGGGCCTTTTGTTCGGGCGTTTTTGCGCGCTCCGCATTAGCCGCAGCAATCACGGCCAGCGGCTCAATTTGCAGAATCTCAGCAACAGTCAACGCGACGTCATCATCAATGCGGCTTCGGCCAGCGCGGTAGCTGGAAACCGCCTGTTGCGTTACGCCTAGCGCCTTCGCAAGCGCGTAATCGCTCTCAATACCCAAGCGCCGTTTGCACTCGGCCAGGTAATCCAAGGTGTTCATTTTTAGCTCTCCTCAGGGCTAGTTAACTGGCCGAAGCATACTTCAAGGGCTATGTGCACACAACACCACAACAGCCAATGTGCACATAGTCCTTTACCTACACAACGGGCGTAGTGTAGAGTTCGCTTGTCGCGCGGAAATCTTCATCACTCTCCTCGGGCGCAGGCGGCTTAGACCGCGCCGCGCGACATTCCCGCCAGAGGAAAACGAGCCTGAGGAGGCCACATGTCGGAAACACAATCTTACAAAAAAGCAATGCTGATACAGGCATTGCCCTATATCGGCTGCGCGGTCGGTTGCCTGTTCGTCGTCGCCTTCGACTACTTCGCTCGGGGCTGACCATGCGCGCCCACATCGAAAACGCCGCCGCCGCCGTCGTCGGCTCCGCACTGATCGCCGCGCCCTTCGTGCTGTGGTTCTTGGGCGTAGGGGTCTGATATGGCAGCGCCGCATAAGGATGAAGCTGTCGTCGTAAAGCTAAAAGGCCGCTATTTCTACGGCTTCGGCAGAAAGGGACAGGTACTTACAGCGTGGTCGCTCGTTGGCGCGCGCTTGTTCCGCGCTGGAGCGTGCGATCTGCGCGAAGTCGTCGGCAAGCTGGTGGCGAAGCGCCGCTCGTTCGAGGTGATGGTAATTGCGGAGGTCGCGTGAAAACCGCATCTGACAAGAAAACCGGCGAACTCCTGCCGGAGCACGATCTAGCAGGCGAGCGCACGCCAGCGCAGAGCGCCGCCGACAAGGCCCGCGCCCGCCTCGTGCGGTACGCCAAACACAACAAGCTCAAGGCTATGACCGTGTGGTTGCCGGTCGAACTGTGCGCCGAGTTCGATGCCTGGCTCGCCGCGCATCCTGAAAAGAAGCGCGCGGACGTAGTCGCCCGCCTCCTAAAAACGCAACTGCTGCGGAAGCGATAAGCCATGAGCCGCGTCTTTCTGATCCTGCCATCCGACACAGCCGCCGCTGTGCATGAAGTCATCCAAGCGCGCATTGACGAACTGCGCAATATCGAATGCTACAACCCGGTAGTGACAGCTGAGATTAACGCGGAAATCGCGGTGCTTACGCCTGTCGCCGGTCAACTGAAAGAGCCAGCATGAAGGCCGAGCGCATCGAACTCGCCGCGCTGGCCGCTGTCGGCGTCCAACGCACGCCGCAGGAAATCGCCACCGCCGCATACCTCGCCGAATTCGCCGCCGTGTGCGAAAGCATCGCGGCGACGCCTGTCGAAGTCCGTATCGAGCGCGTGCAGGCTGTCCGCAATCTCCTCGTGCGCCCGGCTGACGCCGAGGCCGTGCGCGCCGCCTTCTGGCTCCGTATGCCTCTCGGCGTGCGCACCGTGGCCGTGATGTCGGCGGGTCTGGACAAGGCCCGTGCCGAGGACACCCTGAACAAATTCGACGCGCTCGAGCGCGGCTTGGTGTGGGTCGCGCTCGATAAGCTCGTCGCCGATCTGCAAACCGTCAAAAAGTGCATGAACGGCGGGAATTCGACGCCGCCGCACGCGGTCGACAAGAGGGCGCCGATGAATGGCGGCTTGCCGAAAGGCGTCCACTGATGCGCGCTTTGAATTGGGGAATCCCTACGCGCATGGCGAAAGCCATGTACGGCGTTTTTCAACGCGACGGCCAAGAGGCGCACCAACCGAAGGTTGATCTGATCGACCGCCTGTTACTGGACGACGACCGCATTCCGCTCGCTACAGATACCGGCGCGATTACCGGCGCCGCCGCGATCTGGCACGCCGCCGAGCGGGCCGTCCGCTATGTGCATGAACATTGCCTCTCGCTGCAAACGATGGACGCGATTCTCGCCGCGGTTGGCGTCGAGTGCGCGCGCCGTGGTATCGAGGCGCCGAAGGGCGACACCGAGCAAGAGCAGATTGCGCGGGCGGTCGACAAGGCATGGTGGCGCCGCCACCTTCGCACGGAATGGAAACGCCGGTTCGAGCATGTGTCGATTCAACTTGGCCTGACCTCTGTTCGCAACGATCCCTATGTAAGCCGGGAGTCCGCGCTGTTGCAAGAGGCGCAGAACCGCGCGAACCGCCAATTGCTCGAACAGCGCATCGCCACCAATGAGCACGGCCAGTCCTACACCGTCGCCGAACTGGCCGACAAGGGCATGGCAAACAAGACGCTTCGCCGGGGTGAGTTGATGACTCGCATTCGCGGCTTCGAGGAGTGCGCCGACAGTCGGGGCGATGTCGGCATGTTCTGGACGATTACCTGCCCGTCGAAGTTCCATTCTGTCGGTGGCGCAAACCCGAACTACAACGGCGCGACGCCGCGCCAGGCGCAAGCCTACTTGGTCGAGGTCTACGCGCTGATCCGCTCGGCGCTGCACCGCGTCGGCATTCGTCCCTACGGGTTCCGCATCGCCGAGCCGCATAGCGACGGCTGTCCGCACTGGCACATGTTGCTGTTCGTCGCGCCGGAGCACGCCGAGCGCATGGAGGCCATTGTCCGGCACTACGCGCTGGCCGAGGACGGCGACGAAAAGGGCGCCCAGAAAAACCGCGTCAAGCTGGTGCGGATCGAGGCGGGCAAGGGCACCGCGGCGGGCTACATCGCCAAGTACGTGTCGAAGAACATCGACGGCGCCGGGGTCGGCGATCACAAGACATTCGAGAACGGGACGACCTATGTTATTGCGCCTGATGTATTCGGCGACGTTGAAATTACTCCTTCTGCTCGGGTTACTTACTGGTCGCAAGTGTGGGGCATTCGCCAGTTCCAGCAAATCGGCGGCGCGCCGGTCGGCGTGTGGCGTGAGCTTCGCCGCATCAAGGCTGAAACGATACAGGGCGCGCCGGAAGCGATTAAGGCGGCTCATGCGGCGTGCCAAAAGATTGAATCGGAAGATGCGGCGGTAGCTAAGCAAGCCAGCTTCGCCGACTACCTGAACGCGCAGGGCGGGCCGACTGTCGAGCGCCGCAAGCTGGCCGTGCGCATCGCCGCGCGCCCGGTGACGATCAAAGGCCGGTATGCCACCTATGAGGACGACAAACCCGCAGGCGTGTACGCCTCGGCCTTCCCGAATGAGGTCTACGAGTCGGTGCGGTATCGGTGGACTATCGAAGCCGCCGACGGCGCCGGGGTGGCTCTTGGGTCTCCTTGGACTGGTGTAAATAAGTGTACGGGCGAGCCGGAATTTAGCGGGCGCCCATCGCGCGGTATGTCGATGGAAAACCGGGGCGACGGCCGCACGGCGGGCGCCGGGTGGAGCTTCGACGCCGACAAGGCCCGCGACGAGCGATTTAAAGAACTATCCCCGCGCTTTGCGCCGATGCGCCAGGGCGCCCACCTCAACGAACTACGACGAAAGTACGAATGAACGAATCCGACGAATTGGAGCGCGAGGCTATGGCGCTTATCAGGCAGTACGGGCTTTTTTTGCCCAAGCCCGCTAAGGCGTTTTTTAAACGTCTGGCGGTTTATTTGAAGTGGAAGCAACTGGAGAAAATGCTGTGAACGAAAACGAATTTACCGAACTGGCCTACAACGACCATCGTGCCGCCTTGCTGGCACTGTGGGCTATCTCGCAGAAGATGGCCGATGCGATTACCGGCCTGACCGAGGTCGAGCAAGCGCGCGTCGAAGCCATCGGCACCGTGCGCGAGCAGGTGACGGCGCTGCAAGACACCGTCGCCGGTCTGTTCGAGCAGGTGAACGCGCCCGCAGAGGCGTAATCACGGCGGGCCGTCGACGCGCGGCCCGCATCCAAGACAAGGGAGAAAGACAGCATGGCGAAAGAAGAAAAAGCAATCTTGGGCATGATTCCATGCCCGCATTGCCCCGAGCAGATGGCGGTGAAGCACGACAAGAACGGCGATCCGTTCGGGCATTGCGAGGAGTGCCGGGGGCAACTGCGCGTCGGCGGTAATCCGGCCCGCGTGCGCAAATTCGTCGCGCGGTATCCGTGGGCCGCGCGCCCGGTCGTCGGCGCCGCCGATCCTGTAACGGTAACGGTAACGGAGAAACCCGCCGCGCCCGCGCCTGTAACGGCACCGGAAACGCCGCCAGCGCGCCGCCGCGCCAACTTCGCGGACGCCCTCGGCATCTTGGGGGTGAAACATGCAGCATGACGAACAAGGGCCGGATACCGGCCCAAGCCTGAGCGCCGAAGCCGCCGCCGATCTGCGCGCGCTCGAACGCCAAGCAGAGGACGACCCGAACGCGCTGCCCGATCCAGACGCGCCGCCGCCGCCGCCGCTGCCGCCGCCGCTCGATCAAGAATTGGCGGGCATGTTGCTCATGCTGTCGAAAGTGGTCGCGCCCGCGTTCCCGAGCATCGCGGCAATCTATACCGAGGAGTCGTGCGGCGCCGCTGGCGCGGCGGTGGCAGGGGTGTGTGACAAGTACGGCTGGCTGCAAGGCGGCGTCGGTGGCGAGTACGGGCCGGAACTAATGTGCCTGTTCGTCGTCGGCCCGCTCGCGTTCGCCACCTATGGCGCCGTGAAGGGCGATATCGAGGCCAGGAAGCCAAAACAGGCGCAAGTCGGCGCGGATGGTCGACAGGCGAAGCCGGAGGCCGTGCCGGGCGCGTATGCGGCGCCGGGGGCCGATACGGTAACCATCGGGGCGCCCGTAGCATGAAAACCGTCGACGGACGCCTATACGTCGTTTCGGGGGCTTCTCGGTGCGGCAAGTCGACCCAAGTCGCGCGGATGACGAAGAACAGCCGCCGCGCGGTTGCATGGGATCCGGAGGCGCAATGGTGCGAGCTACCGGGCTGGCGAAAGGTGACGACGCGGAAAGAGCTTCTGGCGGCGATTCAGACGCCGGGGCATATGCGGGTGGCCTATGTCGCGGGCGGCGATCTGAAAGAGGAATTCGACTTCTGTTGCGGCTGCGTGTGGTATGCCGCGCGCCATGTCGCGCCGCTCGATTACGTGGCCGAGGAGCTGGCCGACGTAAGCACGCCGAGCAAGGCGCCGGGGAATTGGGGCATTTTGGTGCGTCGTGGCCTGAAACGCGGGATCAACATTTACGCAATCTCGCAACGGTGGTCGGAGGCCGACAAAACCGCGATGGGGAATGCCTCCTACTACATCGTTTTTACGACGCGCCCGAAAGACATCAAGTATGTGGCGAACTCGACCGGACTCGATATCGAGGAATTAAAAACGCTCGCGCCGTTTCAATTCTTCATGGTCGACCCTGTAACGCACGAAATCACGAAGAAAAAACTTACTTTTTCGCGCTGAAAAAATGGCGAATTCCTGTAACGGTAACGGTAACGGATACGGGGTTTGCCGGGGTCGCTTTTCCTGCTCGACTATACGGTCTGATTTTTGAAAACGAGGAGGCGCCATGTGTGCCTGTTCACAGACCAACAAGGGAAAGACGATGAGTCAAGCTGACATGATGAAATACGGCATCGCTGCCGTCGCGCTGATCGGCGCATACAAGTTCGGCGGCAAGTATGGCGCCGCCGCCGCAATCGCAATCGGTGCTGTCGCTGTCGCTAAGCGCGTGCCGTACGTCAAAGAGGTGCTGTAATGTCGGTCGGCAAACTGACCCGCTACGGCCTGCCGTTCTCGAACGTCGTCGCCGCAGGCACCGCCACGAACAACATCATGGTTGGCCGCACGCTGGAAAACTTCCAACTGAAACTCGGCGGCACGGCGCTCACTAAGGCGATGATTACCCTGTTTCGCATGAAGGCGAACGGCAAAACCATCATCGAAGGCACCGGCACCGAAATCGACAAGCTGAACGCCTATCGTGGCACCGGCACGACCAACGTCAAGTTTCTGGACATTTTCTTCGCCGACTACAGCCTGAACAATGAACTCGACCGCCAAGTGGGTTCGCTCGACACGAATGTCGGTATCGCCAACCTCACGACCGAAGTCACCATTGCGGGCGCAACCGCTCCGGTGCTGACGCCGATCCTGAGCGAATCCGGCTCGCAGAAATCCCGCCAAGGCGAATTCCTGCCTTTCGCCGGTCTGCTGTCGAAAGTGCTGCGCTACCCGTACAACATCGCCAACGGCGGCAAGCTGCCGGTGACGGTTCCATTCGGCCCGCAGAATGGCGCGATCATCAAGCGCTTGCACATCGTGAGCAACAGCAACGTCGTGACCGGCGTCACCGTCAAGCAAGACAGCCTCGTCGTGCATGAATCGGTGAAGGACGAAAACGAGTTCATGCAAACCCGTCATGGCCGCGTCCCGCAGGCGAACATGTACACCGTCGACTTCGTGGTCGACGGCGACATTAAAAAGGCGCTCGATACCCGCGACGCTCGCTCGCTGGAATGGCTGATCGACTTCTCGGGCGCCGACTCCGGCAACATCCTCGTCGAGTACATCGACAGCCTGGGCAACCTGTAACCGGCGTCCGCGCCAGAAAAAGGCCCGCCGCAAACGCGGGCCTTTTTTGTAACTCATAAGGGGGAAAGCATGGAAAGCTGGTCTGACATGCTGCAAGACGCGGCGGGACTGTGGGCGAAAAGTGCGATTGACCATCGCTACAACCAACAGTTCCAGCTGCAAAAAATGGCGATGCAACAGTACGGCCCGAGCGGCGTGCCTTACTACGAGGGCCAGCCGGTGAGCGGTTCGGAGCCGGTAGTTACCGGCTCGATCCCGCAATCGTGGCTCGTGATCGGCGCGATCATCGCCGCCGTCGTGTTCTTGGGGGACTGATGATCGACGTTAGCCAACTCGGGGGTGGCGGGCTTGCGCCCGCATCGCCAGCGATGGCGGCGGCGGGCGGCATCTCGTCGGCGCTCAATAGCGCGATGCCGTGGGGCGCAGCAATCGGCGCAATCGGCCAGGCATTGTCCGCGCCGCCCGCAGGCCCGAGCGAAGCGAAGTCGGCCGGAAGCGTCGGAACCAACTTCGACGGCTCGGGCTGGGTCGTCACCTATGGCGACAACTCGGGCGTCGATTCGGTGCGTAGCCAATCGGCGCCGGGTGTGTCGTCAACGGGCGGCTCGCTGGCCGAGGTAGTGCCGGCATTGGGCGCGTCCATCGGCCTCGGTGGCCTCAAGCTCGAACATGTGCTGCTGGCTGTTGTGGCCGTGGTCGTCATTAAGCGGATGAAGAAAGCATGATTGTGCGCCGCGCGGAATGGTCGCCGGTAACGGAGGCGTATATCGAAAAGGCCGTCATTTCGGGCGGTCTGGACGACATCAAGCGACAGACCGAGCGCGGCGCGCAACTGTTTCAAGTCGAGGACGACGCGGGCGCCGTAGTGTGCGCGTTCGTTCTGCGAGTCGATTACTACGCCTGCCGCACGGTCGGCGTCGTGGTGGCCGCTGGTGGCGCCTGTGACGGCGTCGACCTCACGGCCGTTCTCATGCCGCACATTGAAAAACACATGTTCGTCGGCGTCGACGCTATCGCGGTGCATACCGAGCGGCGCGGGCTGGTGCGCAAACTTGAGCCGCAGGGCTACCGGGTCGCGGAAATCATTCTCGAAAAAGAGGTAAAGAATCATGGGTAGAAGTTCTAGCTCGTCGCAAGCGAATCAGACGACAAACAACGCGCTCAACGACAGCCGCGTAACGAACCGCGACGGCCTTGTCGTCGGCGCCGGGTCGACGCTCGACATGTCGCAAGTCCTCAATACGGACAATTCCATGTCGCTGTCGTCGTGGGACGCTAGTAGCTCGTGGGCCGATAACAGCCTCAAGCTGAGCAACACGAGTAGCAGCAACACGAGCACGAGCACGCACAAGGTCGACGGCTCCTATAACAACAGCGTCGATTCCGTCGTGACCGGGCAAGCCTTCGACTTCGCCAAAGGCGCGGACGCGACGCTTGGCGCGGGCCTGTCGAGCGTCCTTTCCTTCGCAAAGGACATTGCGACGCAAGCCAATGAAAAAACGTCGTCGCTCGCCAGCATGTTCGGCCAGGGCGTGAGCCAAGCCTACGACAGCGCGAACAACACGACGGCGGGCGGCATCGACAACAAAACAATGATCGTTCTCGGGGTGGCGGGCGCCGCCGCCGTGGCCGCGATCGCCATGAACAAAAGGGGCTAAGCCATGCAAGACTTCGACGTAACTTTGGCGCCCGGCGCCGTGCGCATCATCAACGTTCAAGCCGATTACATCTACTACCGCGCGGGCAGTGCGGGCGGCGCTGATTCGGCTATCGAATTCTCGCCGCGCTCGGGCGGCGAGAGCGTGTTCCTGTATCCGGGCCAGTCGTACCGAATTCCGTCGCAACAGCGCGCGCTCGGCTCCGAATGGGCGATGAAGAACCGCAAGGGCGAGGCGACGATTGTCGGCTACGTGCTGATGGGCGAGGGTGCTTTTCAGGACAACCGTATCAGCGGGGCCGTGGAGGTAATCGACGGTGGCAAAGCGAAAACGCTTGCGAATATGGCATTCATCGCGTCGGGTTCCCCTACGTCCGACGGCACCACTGCGCCCGCTCTCTACATGCGGAATCCGGCTGGCTCCGGCAAAAATATTATCGTAAAAACGCTAAGTGTGAGCGTGGGCACAGCACAGGCGTATGGAATGTGCATCGCTGACGGCGTGAGCGGCACGGATAACAGCGTAGCCGGGATCATTTCCAAAAGCCAGGACGGTGTTTTCGCTGCAAAGGTCTATGTCCACACGACCGGCGCGCAGGTGGGCAGCATATACCAAAGCTACGTGACGGCGGCACTGTCTAGCGGACAGATAGACAAAACCGTATTTCAAGAGCCAATCGTGGTCAAGCCTGGGCGTCAGATCAAGGTATTTGGCACGACCGCTGGCACTTCGCTGTTTGCAACGATGGAATGTGTCGAGGAAGCAATCTAATGAACCGGACGCTGTTAGCCGCGGCTGTCGTGGTGGCGGCGGCGGCGTGGTGGTGGACGCAAGACGATGAGGACGACGGCGGCGCGCTGCCGGACGTTCTCGACGCGGCGGCGCAGGCCGTCGACGGAATAACAGGGGGTGTAATGAAACTGTCCGAAATGGCGCGCGTGAGCGCCGTAGACCTGAAAGACCGGAATGTCGCGGCATTCCTGCGGGTGATCCGCAAAGGGGAGGGAACCGGGGACGATGGCGGTTATTCGCGCCTGTTCGGCGGTCGCCAGTTCGCCAGCTTCGCCGATCATCCGCGCGTCACCGTAACGGCTGGCCGCTACGTGAGCACGGCGGCGGGCGCTTACCAGTTCCTGTCCTCCACTTGGGACGAATGCGCGCGCATCATGGGCCTGTCGTCGTTCGCTCCGGCGTCGCAAGACTTGGCGGCGGTCGGCCTGATCGCCAAGCGCGGCGCGCTGGCCGATGTCAAGGCGGGCCGCTTCGAGGTCGCAATCCGAAAGTGCGCGCGCGAGTGGGCGTCGCTGCCGTTCTCGCCATACGGGCAACCGGTGATGTCGATGGATACGGCCCGCGCCGTGTTCGCCAGCGCGGGCGGTCGTGAAGCCGTGGCGGTGGCCGCATGAGCAACGATAAATTGATCCTGGCCGCCGCCGTGGGCTTCGCTGCCTTCATGGTCGCGCAGAAAAAGGGGCTGTTCAAGAAAGCCGCTCTGACCTCGGGCGCCTATCCGTCGTTCGTGTTCAACAACGATTCGGCATTCGCCGCGTCGCCGGAGGAGCAGGGCTACGACCCGCAGAATCCCGGCAAGTACGTGACGACCGACGACCTCATCAAAGGCGCGCTCGATGGCGATTGGGGCTATACCCCGAGCGTGTTCGAGCAGACCGCCAACGACCTGTTCTATTCGCCGAGCTATTACCGATGACCACGCTTTCCCAACGACAGATTCTCATAATCGGCGCGGGCGTCGTCGGCGTGCTCGCGCTCTCCTTCTACCGTCCGCGCGACGATAGCGAGGAGGAGGGCAACAACGGCGGGTTCCTGCAGGACATCGGGGAGGACGCGGGCGCCGCCGTGGTCGACCTTGTCGACGGCGTCGTATCGGGCGCGTCGAAGGGTATCGGCGACATCGTCGGAGTCCCGCGCACGAACAAGACGCGGTGCGAATTGGCGATTGCCGAGGGCCGCACTTGGGACGCTTCCTTCGACTGTTCGGCGGGGACGTTCCTGCAATACATCAATCCATTCAAGTGACCTATGAAAAACATTCAAATTCCGAAAGTCGTAAAAGACATCATCCCGCCGCCGACCGCCATGATCCGCGAAACGATCATCGTTCTTGCGGGCGTGCTCATGGCCGCGTACGTGATTAGCCGATTCCCGGCGCTGAAAAAATTCGTCGGTGACGCGAGCATTACCGTCAACGACCGCCAAGGCAACAACCTCTATTAAAAACGAAGGGATCCACATGAAAAAAGTATTGAGCCGTTTGAAAGAGCCGTCCACTTGGGCGGGCCTCGCCGCGCTGTCCGTGCTGTTCGGCGTCGACCCTGAAAAGGCCAATGCCGTGATGCAGGGCGTTGGCGTGCTGGCGGGCGCCGTGGCCGTCCTGCTGCCGGAAGCAAAAGCCGCGCTGGCGAAGGCGGGCGAGTAAATGACGCTGATCGAGGCAATCCAGCTTGCGCAGGCGCTGGGCTTGGGTTCGCTGGGCCTCGGTCTGGCGAAATGGGGGCTGACGGTCGAGCGCCGTCTGTACAAGATCGAAGTGAAAACCGGAGTCCAAAATGACGCGTAAAAAGAAAACGCCGCCGCGCGGCGCTAATGGTCGTTTCAAGAAGCGCACGAAATGAAAGAAGGTATCGGGGGCGCCTGATCCGGCCCGCCTTGCGCGGGCTTTTTTACGTCCGCGAGCGTGACGACATCGGCCGATACGATCCCGAGGCGCGGTGCGAGAGCGCCCATGCCCATCTGCCGCTGGCGAACGTCGGCCTCGATCTGCTGCAATCTGAGAATCTCGGGAACCCACCAAGGCACGCGGGTTCGGGCATTGATCCAGTCGCGGACGGTGCGCTCGTCGCGGCGTAGTCGGCGGGCCAGGATGGGGAGCGGGACGCCCATCGCGTAATAGGCCAGTTCGGTTGGATTGCCGTATCTCAAATTCGGGTAGCGCACGGGAAAACCTCCTGTGGTCGAGTCGAAAAAAAGCCTGAGAACAATAGTCTCAGGCTATCGAATTTCGGTCTGTGCGTATGTGTCTTGTGCGTTTTTAAACGCTGTGCCTGTCCCTCTCGAACTTCGCATAATCTATATTATGTCAAATGCGAAATTCGTTATGGTCAGCGCGGCGCCTGCCCGTTCCGGAATACAGGCGCGCCGGCGGTCTAACTGACAGCTGGATCAGCGCTGGTTGCACTCTGCTTGCCGCAAATCCCGATGAGTCGAGATCGTGTGGCCTGCTCTGTGACGATGGTCTGTGCGCCGCGATGCTGCAGGTGGCTATGCAAGTTCGCAGGACTGCAGTGCCAGACTCCTCCCTGCGAACCTTCCATCACTCATAGACGACATCGGATGCCACGCGCGGGAGCTGCGCGCAGGATTGAAACGCAGTGCGCCAGTTCTCGGCGCAGAAGCGCGTCGTCGTTGATTGCCGGACGGCTCACGCCAGCCTCAAGAGAAGTCGGACGGTTGCCGTAAGCGATTACGGATGCCTGACGGCGGCTGCGAGCTGGCCGAACCGCCGTAACAAGCTGGCGGCGGTTCGCTGCCGGACATGCTTGGCTGGCGGTACCCGGCAGCCCGCGTTTAGGGGCCGTGCGGCAGCATATCGACAGTGGTAACCGGGCCCCGGCCGATTCCGGCGTCCGCGCCCGGACTGATAGCCTTTCAACGACCATCTGGCGGACGTCGTTGAGCGCCGGCGAGAAACGGCGCCAGCGAAGGCCGTACGGGCGAGCGCAGCCTGGCGACCCCGGGGAATGCAGCTCGCAGCGTGCTTCCTCGCGGGTGTCCAAGGTGTCGTTCCCTCGAAGCGGCCGCCTGTACGGTCGCGGGCAAGACCACGCGGCGAGCCCACCGGCGCCGAATTTTCTAGCGGGCTCAACTTGGATAAAATAGCCGACTGCACGCGGCAGGGTGCTACCTATTCCCCCTGCCGACCGCCCTGATGCATTGAACTCGACAATATAATGCGTAATGTCGAGTTCGATACTGGGTGCGCGGAGCAGACCTTGCCAGGCGTTCTCGGTGTCCTTCGGGCACTCGATTTCCGATCCTCCCAATCAGTCATTCGATTCTTGGTGGCCGCGAGCGAGGCGCAGGCAGGCAATCAAGCGATGCGACCGGTGGTTGAACGCGTGGGCGGCGTCGATGCCGCGGCGAATCGGACAGCGGGGTGTAGCCGACCACCCTACGTCACTCAGCGCAAATCCCGAGGCGCGGCTCCCCGAGCGCCCTCTTCAGCCGGCCAGATAGGCGCCGTCTGGTCGACCTCTGGGGCTCCCTGGCACAACTATCCTATCCCTGCCCGCTCAGGCAGCCGCGCGATCATGAACGCGCAGCGCCCTTCCCTCAGCCTATTTCTCGTCCCGTTTCCGCACTGAGCCGATGATCTCGTCATGCCGCTCGTTATCGGTCTTGTGCAGGTAGCCCGCCGTCGTCGCGATGTTGGCGTGCCCCGCCGTGTCCTGCAGCGTCTTGAGTTGTACGCCATTGTTGGCATGGTTGGTCAGCATGCTGTGGCGCAGCCAGTGAGCCGAGGCGTGGCGCAGGCTGGCGGCGATGTCGCCCTGCCCGGCCCGGGCGGCGGCCTGGGCGGCCTCGGCGAAGACGCCCTTGATCGCTTCCGATGCCGCTTCGTCGGTGAGCCGGGTCACGGCCCGGCTGCGGCTGGACAGAACCAGCGGCATGCGGTCGGCGCGGGCCGTATGCGGTGGCAGGCCGAAGGCCTCGCGGTAGCGGCGGAAGGCGTCGAGCATCTCGGCTGGCACCGGCAGCCGGCGCGGCTTGTTGCCCTTTCCCATGACGTCGAGCCACCAGCGATCCTGCCCTTCCGCATAGATGGCGCCCATGTTCGCGCTGACCAGTTCGTTCAGGCGCGCGCCTGTATGGGCGAAGGCGATCAGCAGGAAGCGGTCGCGTTCGCGCCGGCGCAGGGCCGCGGGCGAATCGGGCACGCGCTGCGAGACCGTGTCGACGGCCAGGGCGATCGCATCCGGCGTGAGGTAGCGCGTGATGCGGCTGGCCACCGGGGTACGCACGTTGCGCACCAGCGCGGCCGGGTTGCGCCGCAGGTAGCCCGTCTGCTCGGCAAAGGCAAGCAGACCTTTGACCGCGATCATCGCCTGGCGCCGGCTGGCGTCGGACAAGGGGCCGGTAAAGGGCCGGTAGCGCGGATCGTTGCGCGGCCATTTGGTGGCGGAGACCCAGTCCGGCGGCGGGTCGCGCAGGAACTCCTTGTAGGCGTTGAGGTCTGCCACGTTCAGCTGCGCGAGCGTCTTCTTCGCTTCTTCGCGGCACCAGGTCAGGAAGCGGAATAATTCCTTTTGGCTGTTGGCGATCGATTTGGGGCCCAGTTCGCCGTTGCCGATGAACTCGCGCGCGATCTCGGCATCGGTCTGGGCTTCGGTGATCGGGTCGTCCGCAACACGAAACATCTTGACGTCGAGCCGGCCACTGGGCGTGTCGGGATCGGCGGCGGAGCGCGGGACGAGGTCGATGGGGGCGAACTTGGTCATATTGTCTTCATGTGATACTGTGTTTTTATACAGTATAACATGCGCTCGCATCGGCACCCACGGCGCCGCCGTGCTAATCTGTTTCGATCAAATAGTTCAATAGGACAAGATATGCAGACTATCCAGCTCAGCCCGGCGGACGCCCTCCTCGTCATCGACATGCAGGTCGATTTCCTGCCTGGGGGCCAGCTTGGGGTGCCGAAAGGCGACGAGGTGATCGCACCGATCAACGCACTGATGGGACTGTTCGCCAGCCAGGGCTTGCCGGTGATCGCCTCGCGCGACTGGCACCCGGAAAACCATTGTTCGTTCAGTGCGCGTGGCGGGCCCTGGCCGCCGCATTGCGTCGCCGATACCGCGGGCGCTGCGTTCTCCGAACGGCTCGCGCTGCCCCCTGGCGCCCTCGTCGTCTCCAAGGCCGATACCGCCGATGCGGACGCCTACTCCGCCTTCAACGGTACGCACCTCGGCGAGCAGTTGCGCGCACGCGGCGTGCGGCGCGTGGTGGTCGGCGGGCTGGCCACCGACTACTGCGTGTTAAACACGGTGATCGATGCGCGCGCAGAAGGTTTCGAGGTGATCGTGGTGCTGGACGCGGTGCGTGCAGTGGAGGTCGCGGCGGGTGACGGCGAGCGCGCCATCGCGCGCATGGAGGAGCTGGGCGCACGGACGGCCGCGCTGGCCGATTTCGAGGGCGTCGCCGCGGCCGCCTGAGCGCGCAAGCCTACCCAAGGAACGTAAAAAAACCTGGCGCGGCGCATGCCGCCGGCCAGGTTTTTTTTATGGCGCCAGGTATGGCGCCATTCTTTACGCCGATATCGCTCAGGCCTGCTTGTTCAGCAGCGAGCGCTGGCGGGCGTAGCCGAAGTAGACGGCCAGGCCCAGCAGCAGCCAGACGCCGAAAGCGATCCAGGTGGTCGCGCTGAGGAAGGACATCAGGGCGACGCAGAAGATGATCGCCAGTGCCGGCACGACCGGCACGCCCGGGCAACGGAATGCGCGGTGCAGATCCGGACGCTTTTTACGCAGGATGATGACGGCCAGCGAGACCAGCGAGAACGCGGCCAGGGTGCCGATGTTGACCAGTTCGGCCAGCACGCCCAGCGGCACCACGGCCGCGATCAGGCCGAAGATGATGCCGACCATCCAGGTGGCGAAGTACGGGGTGCCGTATTTCGGATGCACGGTCGAGAGCTTCTTCGGCAGCAGGCCGTCGCGCGACATGGCGTACAGGATGCGAGTCTGGCCGTAGGCCATCACCAGGATCACGGTGCTCATGCCGAGAATCGCGGCGAGGTCGACGAAGCCGGCGACCCAGTCCTGGCCGGCGTACTGCAGGGCCAGCGAGACCGGGTGGTCGACGCCCTTGAAGTTCATGAACGGGACGATGCCGGTCATGATCGCGGCGACCGCGACGTACAGCACGGTGCAGACGGCCAGCGAGCCGATGATGCCGACCGGCAGATCCTTGCTCGGGTTCTTGACTTCCTCGGCGGCCGAGGTGACGGCATCGAAGCCGATGAAGGCGAAGAACACCAGTGCCGCGGCGCTCATCACGCTGCCGGCGCCGAAGGGCATGAAGGGCTGCCAGTTGTCCGGCTTGACGTAGTTGACGCCCACGAAGATGAACAGCAGGACGACGCCGGTCTTGATCAGCACCATGATGTTGTTGACGCGGGCCGACTCACGCACGCCCAGCGAAAGCATGAAGGTCAGCACCATCATGATCAGGAAGGCAGGCAGGTTGAAGACGCTGTTCACGCCGGGAATGGCGCCCGGGGCCGCGCGCAGCGCCTCAGGCAGGACGACGCCGATGCCCTTCAGGAGCGACTGGAAGTAACCCGACCAGCCCACGGCGACCGTCGAGGTGGCCAGGCCGTATTCGAGCAGCAGGTCCCAGCCGATCATCCAGGCGACGATCTCGCCCAAGGTGACATAGGAATAAGTGTAGATGGAACCGGCCACCGGCACGCTCGAGGCGAATTCGGCATAGCACAGGGCCGCGAAGCCGCAGGCCACTGCGGCGATGATGAAAGACAGCGTCAGTGCCGGGCCGGCCGTGACCGCGCCGGTACCGGTCAGCACGAAGATGCCCGTGCCGACGATCGCCCCGATACCCATCAGGATCAGATCCATCGGCCCCAGAACCTTCTTCAGCCCGCCAGGCGTGCGGCTGTCCGCGACCATGGTATCGAGATTTTTCGTCCTAAAAATGCTCACTGCGTGTTCTCCTGTTTTTCATTATCGTCTCCTGTCGGAAGCCACTGGTGCTTGCCAACGGCTTTCCCGCTTACCTACAGCCCTGCTGCCCTGCTGCCCTGCTGTCCTGCAGTCTTGCCGTCCTTCGCCCGCCGCTGTTTCCGGGTGCGCGCCCTCCTCCGCATGCGCGTCGCGCAAACGGGCTCAGGTCAAGTAATCACCACCGAGGGAAAGCGCCTGCGCTGCCGCGAGGCGCCGATCGACCCACCTTGTCCGCCGCCGCGTCTTTACACGCGAATGGCGAAAAGCGATAACGATAAGCCAGCACATCCGCATTATTGCTCCGGCAACCCCGGTTGAGCAAGCACCGGTCGCACGTACGCGTGCTCAAGCGGCATTTTTCGGGTGCCGCAGCGCCTTTGCCTGCCGCCGGCGGCGCCATATCCACGCGTACAGCAGCAGGTTGATGGCGGCGACGGCTCCCGCCAGGACGAACTGGATGGCGCGCGTCAGGCCCTCGGGGTACAGCAGCCACAGCACATAGTGTTCGAGGAAGCCTTCGCTGTAGCCCGTCATCCCGGCGCGCAGGCGCAGCAGGTTTTCCAGCAGCGTCAAGGGACAACCGCGCCCGCTGACCTCGATGTAGACGCCCCACAGGGCCGCCGGCAGGTGCAGCCAGGCCATGCGCGGCCAGCGCAGCACCAGGACGGCCCCGAAGACGACGAACAGGACGAAGGCGAGATGGGCCAGCAGGACGAGCGCAGCGGCGATGGCGTACCACATGGCCGTTTCCAGCGCCGGGCTTATGGCGGCGGCGCGCCGTCCGTCGCGAGCGCGGCCCGCTCCGCCGCTGTGCCGGGCGCGCCGGCCGCCGCGATGCGTTCGCGCGCGAAATGCGCCAGCGCGCCGATGGCGTTCGCCGCCGAGCGCAGATAAAAGGCCTGCAGGTGGAACACGTGCCAGCGCGCGCGGTGGATCTCGAGCCTGCACGGCAAGTTGCAGGCAGCCGCATGTTCCGCGAGACGCAGCGAATCGGGCAGCAGCACTTCCTGGTCGCCGACCTGCAGCAGCATCGGCGGCAGGCCACCCAGGTCGCAGTGCAGCGGATCGTGGACGCAGGCGTCCGCCGGGCAGGCATACCAGGCCGCGCCCTGCCTCACCCAGCTGCTGCGCACCATCGGGTCGGGCGTGCTGCCGGCGTCGGCATGCTGCATGCGGGTGACCGGGGACACCAGCGCCAGCGCGGCCGGCGCGGTGTAGGAGCCTGCGCGACGCTCGCGCAGCCGCAGCGCGCTTGCCAGCGCCAGGCTGGCGCCCGCGGAGTCGCCGGCCAGCACGATGCGATCGGCCGGAATGCCGGCAGCCAGCATGGCGTCGTAGCAGGCCAGGGCATCGTCGAGTGCGGCGGGGTACGGATGCTCGGGCGCGAGGCGGTAGTCCGGCACCCAGACCGGTACGCCGGCGCCGCGCGCCAGGCGCGTGGTGATGCTGCGGTGGGTGCGCGGACTGCCCAGGCAGAAGGCGCCGCCATGCAGGTAGAGTAAGGCGCCCTCCCCGGCGCGCGGCGGCGTCACGATTTCAACCGGCAGCGCGCCCACCCGCAGCTGCTCGAAAGTCAGTCCGCGCACACCGGGCATCAGCGGCGACAGCAGCGCGACGAAGCGGCGCTGGGTGACCGCGCCGAACGGCGGCCCAATGAGGGGTTTGAAGCAAGTGCGCAGAAAAGCGCGCTGGAAGGCGGCGGCCAGCCGTTCCGGCCACGCGCGCGGCGCCGCCACTTCGACACCGCCCGGCTGGCCGGGGATCGGCGACGTAAAACGGTAAGCCAGCAGGCTCGCATGGCGCGTGAGAAAACGGTAGCTGAAGGTGAAGCCCGGCCAGTTGACGCTGTTGCGGCCCTTGCGGTCGTGGTACCAGCTGCGGCAGCCCTGCCAGACCGTCGTGGCCAGGCGTTCCTGGATGCGGCCGTCGAACGCAGTGTGCGCTTGTCCCTCGACCTCGACCGACGCGGCGCCGGCCGCACGCAGCGCGGCGCGGCAGCGCATGACGTGCGCCACCTGGCTCTCCAGCATGTAGACGATGGAATTGTGGCCGAGGTTCGTGTTCGGGCCGTAGAGCATGAAGAAATTCGGGAAGCCGGGTACCGTCATGCCAAGATAGGCGCTGGCGCCATCCTGCCAGGCGTCGTTCAGGGAGCGCCCCGCCCGTCCGCGGATCGCCATCGGCGCCAGGAAGTCCGTGGCGGCGAAGCCGGTGCCGTAGATGAGCACGTCGAGCGGATGATGGCGGCCATCGCCGGTCTCGACGCCGTCGGGCGTGACGCGGACGATCGGTTCGGTCACGAGCGCGACGTTCGGCCGCGAGAACACGGACAGGTAGTCGTCGCTCAGCAGGATGCGCTTGCAGCCGATCGGATAATCGGGCGTGAGTTTCGCGCGCAGCTGCGTGTCGGGAATTTCGCGCGCCAGCATCGCCTTGAAGGGTTTGCCGACGGCCAGCCACATCATGCTTTTCATGCGGGTAAACGCCAGCGCGCGCGCCTCGTATTTCGCGTAGATGAGGCCGCGGTGCAGACGCATCAGCGGCGGCAGACGGCGGAACAAGGTCTGTTGCCAGCGCGGATAGGCGCGGCCGCCGCGGGCTTTCAAATAGGACGGCGAGCGCTGGAACACGCTTAGCTGCGCTGCTTCGGGCGCGATCTCGGGAATGAACTGGGTGCTCGAGGCGCCGGTGCCGATCACGCCGACGCGCTTGCCGGCCAGCGCGCAGCCGTGATCCCAGTGCGCCGAATGGAAGGCCTGGCCGCGGAAACTCTCGGTTCCGGGAATCCGCGGCAGGATCGGCCGTCCCTGCAGGCCGGCGGCGCTCACCAGCAGACGCGCCAGCAGGCGCTCGCCATTGGCCAGGCGCACGACCCACAGGGCGCGCGCCTCGTCGAAGCTCGCCCCCTCGACCGCGGTGCGCGTGCGGATGTATGGTGCGAGCCCGAAGCGGCGCACGCAATCGTGCAGGTAGGCGTGGATCTCGGCCTGGCGCGCGAAAGTGTGCGACCAGTCCGGGTTCGGCGCAAAGGAAAACGAATACAGGTGCGAAGGCACGTCGCAGGCCGCGCCGGGATAGGTGTTGTCGCGCCAGACGCCGCCGACGTCGGCGCTCTTTTCCAGGATCAGGAAGTTGTCGACGCCGGCGCGGCGCAGCGCCACGCCCATGCAGATGCCGCCGAAGCCCGCACCGATCACGAGCGTCTCGTGGATCGGATCGGACGCGCTGCTGCCAGTGTAGATCCCGGTGTCCGGGGCGAATACTCCTGGGTTGGGAGGCAAGGCGGTCATCGATGGTCTCCTCGTCGCGTGGACGCTGGCGTTGTTGTTTTCACTCGCAACGATACACGAGGAGCCTGACCCTGGCTTGATTCCGGGCCGAAATATTCGCCCTCATGCAGGGCGGATGAAAGCGGTCGCCTCGATGCCAACAGGAGCGCCGTTGGACGCAGTCCTACAGCGCCACGCTGCACGCACCGATGCGGGCGCAGGCATCCAAGGCCATAATGGGAGTCACTGACTAACGGGAATACGGAGAACACCATGGCGACGAATGCCAGCGCACCTCAGGCACCGGGCAGCGTGCCGGATGCCGCCTCGACCACGATGGGCATCGGCGGCACCACCAGCGGCCAGGCCGGCGCCACGCCGGCGCACGAAACCCAACAGGAGACGGGCGGCAGCGGCGGCGATCAGCTCACGCAGAGCACGGGTGAAATCGATGAGGCCCAGAGGGAAGCACCGGCTGCAGCGCCGGATGCGGCCCTGCAGCCGGACGACAGCGCCATGCAGACCGGCGCCCGCGGCGCCTTCGACACACGGGCCGAACAGGCGGGCGGCACCGGCACCGGGCTCGGCACGTCGGAGAGCGGCGCCAACCAGTCCGAGAAGGATCTTCCTCCGGCGCGTTGAAGGACGACGGGTCGATGCGGCGGCGCCGGGCGGCCCGCCGCGCAGGCGTCAAGAGTCCAGCCTGATCGTCCCGTGCTCGCCTGGATCGACGTCGGGCGTCGTCCCCGTCACGGCCGCCTTGGCCATCTGGAACAGGCGCACCATCTTGCTGTCGTTCGAATCCCAGTATTCCGCGCTGTGCGGCGCCACGCGCACCAGTACCACATGCTCGTCGTCCGGGCCATGCGGGAACCAGGCCTGCACCATCGGATTCCACAGGGCGCGGATGCGCTCGCGATCGACCACGCGCTCGGCGGTGCCGCTGATCGACACGTACAGGCTGTCTTCAGGCTGGGCAAAGCTCACGTTGACCTCGGGCTGCTGGGCGATGTTCTGCCACAGCGGCGTATGGATCGAGGTGTAGAACCAGAGTCCGCCCTGCTCGTCCGTCTCCTGGTTCGTCATCGGATGGCTGATCAGGTGGCCGTGCTCGTCAACGGTGGTGAACATCGCAAAGCGCATCGAGCGGATCTTGTCCGCCAGCGCGGCCGCCTGGGTGGAGGCATTTGTCATGGACATGGCATTTTCCTTGAATATTGGATGAACCATCATCCTAGTCGCTGCGCTCATCGCGCTCCGTGCGGCGGCGAACGCAGGCCCGTCCTCACATGAAGACGGCCGCGACGCCGGGCTGGTAGCGCCCCGGCGCCAGGGTGCCGGCCGGGTCGAGCGCGGCCTTGATCGCGCCGACCGTGCGCCAGTAGCTGTCGCCCTGCGGATCGAGCCGTCCCATTGCGTGGTTGCCGACGCGGTAGGGAATGTAGCCGGCCTCGAACATATTGTCGAAGACTTCGTCGTGGCAGGCACGGGCGCGCGCCGCCTCGTTCGGGTCGTCCTTGTCGTAGACGACCCTCAGCACGCCGCCCACGGCGCGTTCGTTGATCATGCTGAAGGTGGCGAACAGGTCGAAGCCATATTGGTCGAAGCTCGACTGCGCCAGGTCGTACACGGCCAGCATGTCGGCGCCGCGCAGGGGCAGCACGGGCGATACCCACAGCAGGCCGCAGTTGTCCTGGGCCGGATTGGCGTTCGCAGGGAAACTGGCCGGCACACCGCCGCGGCGGCGCCAGTAGGCGCCCGCCAGGAAGCGGCCGTCGGGCACGCCGCGGTTCATCGCGAACAGCGACTCGCCCAGCGCGACCTTGGCGCGCAGGCGGCGTCCGGGGCCGGTTTCGCCGAGCAGGCGGGCCGCCAGGGCGCCGGCGCGCAGGCTGCGCTGGCTCACAAAAGCCGGCCGGCCCGCGGTGCCGCGCAAGGCTTTGCGCAGCGCTGTGCGCGCAGCCGCGACCTGGGCATGCGAGCCGTAGAGGGCGCCCGACACCGTCCAGGCGCCGATGCCGGCCTGGGCGCGCATCCGTGCACGCAGGGCCTCGGGCAGGCAGGCGCCCTGCGGCGCGGCCTCGCGCGGAAAGGCGCCGGCGCCCGAAAACACCCGCATGTCGTTCCCGATGTGGAGGATGCTGCGCAGGGTGCCGTCCAGGCGCAGCGGCCGCAGGGCGTCGACCACCGGTGCGATGTCAGCGTGCCGGGGCACGCTGCACAGGAAATGGTTCACGCACTCGGCTTGCGGCATCAGCCAGATGCCGAGTCGGGTGACGATCCCCATGTTCGACTGGGTGAACAGGCCGTCCAGGAAGGGCCCGACGCCGTAGGGGAACAGATGCGCCGCGCGCGCCTGGCGGTAGTGGCCGAAGCCGGTCTCGAGCAGCTCGCCGCTGGCCAGCACGACCTGCATGCCGGCCACGTGCTGCAGGCGGTTGCCGTAGGGGGAATGGCCGAAGCCGCGCTCCATGATGTTGCCGATATAGCTGGTATCCGGCCCGGCACCGGTGCAGTCGGCCCACAAAGGCAGGCGCTGCGCGCGCAGGTAGTCCGACAGCTGGCGCTGGGTCACGCCCGGTTCGATGACGGCATAGGCCAGTTCGGGGTCGACGTGGATGATCCGGTTCATGCGCGACAGGTCGAGGATCACCTGCCCGGCGCCGACGGCGCAGGCATCACCATACCCCCAGTTCTTGCCGGTGCTGATCGGGTACACGGCCAGGCGCGCCCGGCCGGCGATCGCCACCACGCGCGCCACTTCGCCCGCATCGGCCGGCCGCACCAGCGCCAGCGGGCGCACCGCACGCGACGCCGTGCTGCGCGCGTAGCGTTCGCGCGTGGCTGCGTCCGCCAGGACATGGGCGGCGCCGACAACGGCCGCCATTTCGCCAAGGGCGGCTTCCAGCGTCAGGGCGACGCCGGCTGCCTGCGGCAGGTCGTTGAGCTGGCTCATGCGCGTTCCCCTCCCTGACACAGGGCCGCCAGGCGCGCGCTGATGCTGGGCACGTCCCAGAGCGGGAAGAAGTACGGGTAGAAGGAGCGCTCGCCGGGATGCTGCTCGTGGCTACCGCTCCATTTGCGGATCTGCGCGCCCATCTGATCGAGCGGCAGGCGCAGCAGCACGGCGGGCGCGCCGACCCGGCTGCAGGGACGCTCGCCGCCGAAGTCGGTGAAGCCGAGCATGCCCTTGTAGAAGGCTACATGGCGCGGATTGACCTCGATGACGTAGTCGGTGAAGCCGTGCAGGTCGCCGGCGTAGAGGTAGGAGATGTGGATCAGCGCCGCGAACACGCGCTTGGACATGCCCGTGTCGATCGCCAGGCGCGAGGGTTCACACAAGCGCCGGCCCTCGGCGCGCAGCATGTCGAGCCGGTCGCTGAAGTTTTCGTCGGCGGGCAGCAGCTGGCCGCGGTCGAGGCAGAGGCTCATCGTGCCCACCAGTTCGCCGCCCGTTTCAGCGAACAGGGTGACGCGGTCGAAGCCGCCGCCGCCCACTTCGAAAGCGTAGCCGCGCCAGGCATACATGCGCCGTACCAGGGCGCCACTGTCGGCATGGCAGCCGGCGGACAGCGCCACCCGGATATTGAACACCTGGTTTTCGGCGCGCGCTGCCGCCTGGGCCGAACCCGCGGCGTCGGCCGTGCGCGGCGAGAGGATCGGTGGTCCCTGGAACGATGCGATCGGCATTTCATCTACCAACATACTGGTCTCCCTGAAGAAGCGTTCCGCCGTCATTGGCGAAAACGTCGTGACTGCCATTCAGACAAGGTCATCAGTAACAGGGTTCCCGGCGTTTTGCGCGAATCTTTGCTATCTGGATATAGATCAAGCTTGGGAGAAATTTGTCACGATCACTTGACTGATAGCGCTGTAAAGCAGGACATTTCGTAGGTGCACGGATCGCTTTGACCGGTATCAACCGGGAAAAGGGTTACGGAGTCGGCGCGGCCCGCAGCCATATAATTGCGTGAGCCTCGTTGCGTGAGCCTCGCGGCCTTCACCGGAGACCCATCCCCATGTCGCTCGCCCCTGCCACCGGCCGGCCCGGCCGCATCGTCCGTTCGCATTTTCACTTTGCATCGGCCCGTCGCCCGGCGACGTCCGCCGCGGCCGCCCGGCCATGAGCACGCACCGGCTCTTCCTGTGCCGGGCGGCGGTCTGCCATGGGTAACCGACCCGTCGCCGCGCTGGCGCCGGCCTTCGCCCCGCCGCGCCTGGTCGCCCACGTCGTCAACCGGCTCGACTGCAGCGGCGCCGGCAACGGCCTGCTCGACCTGATCGCCCACATGCCGGGCCAACGTTACCGGCACGCCGTGCTGTGCCTGCAGGGCGCCGGCGCGCTGCGCGCCGACCTGCATGCGCATCTGCGCGAGTACGGCGTGGAGGTCATCGACCTGCACAAGCGCGACGGCGCCGACCCGCGCCACTTCGTACGTATGGTGCGCGCCCTGCGCGCGCTGCGGCCCGACCTTGTCCACACGCGCAATTTCGGCGGCCTGGAGGGGCAGCTGGCCGCCGCCCTGGCCGGCGTGCGCCTGCGCGTGCACGGCGAGTACGGCCGCGAATTCTCCGAGTCCGGCCGCACCCGGCCGCCCAGCCTGCTGCGGCGCATGCTGCGTCCGCTCATCAAGCATTACATCGCGGTGAGCGCCGAGCAGGAACGCTGGCTGATCGAACGGATCGGCGCCGAACCCTCACGCGTGTCGCACATCTCGAACGGGGTCGACAGCCTGGAATTCCACCCGCGCCTGGGGCCGCACGCGGCGGTCGGCCCGGACGGCTTCATGCGCGACGACGCCTTCGTGATCGGCAGCGTCGGGCGCATGGACGACGCCAAGAACGACACCACCCTGATCGAAGCCTTCCTGCGACTGATCTCCTCGCCCCATGCGGCGCACAGCCGCCTGCGGCTCCTGATCGTCGGCGACGGGCCGATGCGCGCCGAGTGCCAGGCCATGCTCGATCGGGCCGGCGCCGGCCAGCGCGCCTGGCTGCCGGGCGAGCGGGTCGACATCGCGCAGCTGATGCGGGCGATGGATCTGATGGTGCTGCCGGCGCTGGCCGAGGCCAGCGGCAACGTGCTGCTGGAAGCGATGGCCACCGGCCTGCCGGTCGTCGCGACCTCGGTCGGGGTGCACAAGGAGCTGGTGCAACCGGGGCTGACCGGCATCCTGGTGCCGCCCATGTCGCCGGACGTGATGGCCGCCGCGATCGCCGACTATTGCCGGATTCCCGAAATGGGTGCGCGCCACGGCGCCCGCGCGCGCGGCCAGGTGATCGCCCACCACAGCCTGCCCGCCATGGCGCGCAGCTATCTGGCGGTGTACGACGCGCTGACCGGCGCCGAGACTTGAGGGCTGCGCGCGGATCGAACGAGTCCGCGCGCAGCCCTGGCCCTGTCAGCTGGGTTCGAGCGCGCAGGCGTCCGAGCGCGACTGGAACGCAGCGCCGCCGCGCCGGTCTCGTACCAGCCACTGTTCCAGCATCATCAGCCGCCAGATGGCTTGCCCGTGCGCGCCCGGCTCCTGCGGCAGGCGCCGCGCGAGCAGGAGGTCGATGAATTCGCGGCGCACGATGCGGCGCCGGGCCAGGCTCGAGAGGCTGTCGCAGGCCAGCGTGCGCAGGCGCGCATCGTTCAACAGCCAGCGGCCGAAAGGTAGCCCGGACGGCGTCTCGGCGCGTACGGGCGCAGCCCCGCCGACCTCGCGCAGCGCCCGCGCGAACAGCCGCCGCGGCCCGCTGCCGCTCTTCTGGCGCGGCGTCAGGCGCGCCGACATGGCGACCACGGCGTCGTCCAGATACGGAAACACGGCCGCCACCCCGGCCGCCGCACAGGCGGCCGCGAAGGCCGGCGCGATCCGGCACGGCAGGTCGCCCTGCAGTTCCAGGTCGACCGCACGGTTGACGGCGCTGCGCGCCTGCGCCAGCCACCAGCCCTCTTCCTGCACGCTGCCCGGGGCATCCGGGTCGACCAGCTCCAGGAATGCCGGTTCGAACACGTTGGCGATGCCGTGCGCGAACAGCGGATGGCGGCGCCGCAGCCGTACCAGCGGCGGCGCCATCGACTCCTCGATACGCGTACGCAGGCGCGCGAACATGGCCAGGTGCGCGCCCGGCCCGAACAGCAGCGGTTCGATCAGCAGCTGGCGCAGTGCGCCCGGCAGGCGCTCGTAGCGGTTCGGCCGGGCCAGGGCCGCATAGCCGCGGCTGAGGCCGAACAGCCCGGCAGCGCCGACGCCGCCATGGAGGCGGCCGAGCCCATCCGCGCCTGCCATGCGCGCCGCGAACAGGGTCGCCACCGCCGCCGGATCGCCGCAGGGCGCGTCGGCGCTTGCCGCAAGCTGCGCGACGGCCTCGGCAACGTCTTCGGCACCCAGCAGCTGCTCGCGGTGGCGGCTGCCGATCCGGCGCGCCGCCGTGCGCGCGTCGGCCAGCAGCTCACAGTCGCCGCTGCCCTTTCCGACTTTGTAACCGACCGCATAGGTGTGCAGCGGAACCTCCGCGCCGCGCTGCAGCAGCGTGGCCAGCAGCGAGCCGGCGGCGCCGCCGGTCAGCATGACCCCGGCCGGCGCCGGGCTGCGTTCAGGATCGAGCGCACAGGACAGGGCGTCCAGCAGCCCCGTGTGCGGAGCCGGGTCGAGCGCGTGTTCGGTATAGCGCATGCGCCAGTAGCGGATGCGTTCGACGCGCCCGCCATGCAGGTGCAGGCATTCGCCCGGCGCCAGGCGGCGCTGGCCGGCGAACAAGGTGCGCGGGCCGTGCACCGCGTGCAGGTAGAGATAGTCGAACAACGCCTGCGGATCGAGTTCGCGCCCGCTGCCTGGATGGCGCGCCAGCGCTTCGGAACTGGTCGCGAAGACCAGGCTGCGGCCGGCCATCTGATAGAACAGGGGCCGCGTGGCGCAGCGGTCGACGGCTAGCAGCGCCTCAGCGCGGCGCTCGTCCAGCAGCGCGAACGCGAAATGGCCGGACAGTGCCGCGCAGGCGCGCGCGCCTTGCGTGCGCCACAGGCGCGCCAGTACCTCGGCGTCGATCCCGAAGCAGGCGATCAGCAGGCCATCGTGATGGTACAGCGAGGCCGCGCCGGCTCCGGCCGCGAGCGCGGCGCATCCCAGGCTGTGGGCGGCGCTGCGCAGGGGGCGGCCGCCGGCGAAGGGCGCGGCCATGTCGGCCAGCGGCAGAGCGGCCGGCTCGCGCGAAAACCATCCGCAGAAACCGTCGGATGCGCCGTTCATGGCGCCACGTCCGCGAACAGGGGCGCCAGTTCGCCGGCCAGCAGCGCGCGATCGATCTGGCCGTCGCGCGCGCGCGGCAAGGGCGCGCGCCGCACGTCCACCATCGCCGGCAGCATGTGCTGCGGCAGGCGCGCGCGGCAGGCGCCGAACAGGATCGAGGAGTCGAGCCGGGCGCCGGGGCGTGGGGTGGCCAGCACGGCGATCACCTGGCCCAGTACCGGGTGGGCGACCCCGACCGCGGCCGCCTCGGCCACGAGACCGGTGCCGACGACGATCTTCTCGACCTCGCGGCCGCTGATGCGATAGCCGCCGCTGGTGATGGTGTCGTTGCGGCCCTCGCTCAGATACAGGTAGCCGTCGAGATCCTTGCGCGCGCTGAGGCCCGGCCAGTAGCCGATCTCGCGCCGCGCCAGCCCGGCGCCGGGCGCCAGAAAGCGGAAATGTTCGCCGCTCGCGCGCGCATCGTTCCAGTAGCCCTGGGCGACGAGGGCGCCGCGCCGCACCAGCTCGCCGCTTTCGCCCGGTGCGCATTCGCGGCCGTCGGCGCGCAAGACCAGCCAGTCGGAATACGGGGTCGCGCGCCCGATCGAGCCCGGGCGTTCGTCCAGCTGGGCCGGCATCAGGCTGGTCGAGCGGCAGGCGTCGCCGATGTCGTACAACAGGTGGAAGCGCGTTCGCGGCAGCGCGGCGCGCAAGGCCGCCAGCGCATCGCGATCGAGGCCGCCGCCGGCGCAGGCCGCGTAGCGCAGGCAATCGGCGGCGCGTTCGAGGTCGTGCGCAGCCAGGGCGTTCCAGGTCGCTGGCGCAGCAGCCAGCGCCGTGATCTCGCCGCGTTCGAGCAGGCGCGCCAGTGCCTGCGTCTCGAACGGCGCCAGGCCGGCGCCGGCGCTATCGAGGACAACGGTCGCGCCCGAAGCGAGCGCCGCCAGCATGGCGTTGATCCCGTAGTCGCTGTGCAGCGGCAGCGCCGCCAGCATGCGGTCGCCGGGCCGGATGCCGAGGCAGCGCGCCGTCGATGCCGCCCCGGCCACGAGATTGCGATGCGACAGCGCGAGTGCGCGCCGGGCGCCATCCTCGCCCGGCGCCGCGCCATATACCAGCGCACCGAGGGTGGGCTCGGCGCGGGCGGCGGCGCTGGAAGACGCTGCGGAGGCGAGGAAGGCGTCCCAGGGGAGTTGTGTGACGTTGGTGCTGAGCCGGGCGCCGGCGCCGTGCACGACGATCGCGCGCAGCGCCGCACAGTCGGCCAGACTGGCGCCGAACGTGTCGACGCCGGCCGAATCGGTGACTTGCATCCTTGCGCCGCTGTCGCGCAGCTGCGCCACGCTGGC
This sequence comes from Massilia sp. Leaf139, assembly GCF_001424165.1. Classification (GTDB taxonomy): domain Bacteria; phylum Pseudomonadota; class Gammaproteobacteria; order Burkholderiales; family Burkholderiaceae_D; genus Telluria. Next base: position 1,250,133 of record NZ_LMOJ01000001.1, on the reverse strand, counting down.
GGCCGCGTCCAGTTGGGGGTCGAGGGGCACGAAGGCGCAGCCGGCGCTCGACGCGCCCAGCAGGGCCACCACCGCCGGCGTCGAGGCCGGCAAGCGAACGGCCACACGCTCGCCGCTTCCGATGCCGAGGGCGCTGAGCGCGCCGCCGAAGGCCGCGATCGCGCCGGCGAGCCCGGCATAACTGATGCGCTCGGCGCCGTGGCGCACGGCGGTTGCAGTGGGCGACCAGAGTGCCGCCGCGTCCACCAGTTCATGTGCCGGCTGGGCCATGTTTTCTCCAATCTTGCTCAGGATAAAAATCCATGATTGAGAAAAACTGCAAACCGGTTATTGACCCTTATCAAGTGATATTGCTTGGGTTCAGCTGTCTCCGCGCAAGGCGACCCTGACGCGGACATGTCAAATTGACATAAATGCATGATCGTTACACCGATAAACCGGCTTCGACACGCGCCCCTTGCGCGCCGGGCCTTTGAGTGCAGGAGACAACCGGCCATGAATGCTCCGCTGCTGACCACGCCGCGCGTGGAGCCGTTCTTCTTCGATGCCGAGCCTGGAACGCGTTTCAGCCTCTACCACGCCCCCAATCCGCAGGTCGCGCCGCGCGGTGCGATCCTGTACGTCCATCCCTTTGCCGGAGAACTGAGCCGCACCCGGCGCATGGCGGCGCTGCAGTCGCGCGCTTTTGCCAAGCTCGGCTACGCGGTGCTGCAGATCGACCTGTTTGGTTGTGGCGACAGTTGCGGCGAATTCAGCGCCGGCCGCTGGCAGATCTGGAAAGAGGATCTGGCGTTGGCCGCTGCCTGGCTGGCCGACCGCGACAGCGGCCCGCTGACCCTGTGGGGCCTGCGCCTGGGTGGCCTGCTCGCGCTCGACGCCGCCGCGCGCCTGGAGGCGCAACGGGTGCTGCTCTGGCAGCCCTTCATGAGCGGACGCGCCTGCATCAACCAGTTCCTGCGCTTGTCCGAGCAGCTGCAGGATCCGGCGCCCGGCGCGCCGCGCAGCACGGCCGCGCTAAGGGCGCAGCTGGCGGTGCACGGCGCGATCGAGGTCGGCGGCTTCGAAGTGGCGGTGCCGCTGGTGAAAGCCATCGACGCCTGCGACGCCGCCCATGTGGCCTTGCCACCCTGTGCCGTGCATTGGTTTGCCCATGCAGGCCCCACGCCGTCCAAGACGGCGGCCAGCGCGGCACGCTTGGGCGAACGCTGGGAAAAGGACGGCGCCACCCTGCACTTCCACCCGCTCGAGGGTTCGCCGTTCTGGAGCGGCGACGGCGAACTCGACCTGCCGGCCCTGCGCGCGGCCACCAGCGACCTGTTTTCAGGAGACCCGGCATGAAGCTCGAACAACGCGCCCTGCGCTTTCACGTGCGCGGCGAGGCCCTGATCGGCATCGTCGACGTCCCCGAGCGGCCGCTGGCGCGCGGCATGCTGATCCTCGCCGACAGCAGCCAGTACCGCGCCGGCAGCCACCGCCAGTTCACCTTGCTCTCGCGCCTGCTCGCGGCGCGCGGCGTTGCCGTGATGCGTTTCGACCGCCTCGGCGCAGGCGACAGCGAAGGCCAGGCCGCGTTGCAGGGACTCGACGATATCGCCGCGGCGATGAAAGAATTTTTCATCCATGTGCCCGAAATGAAAGAATCTGTCATTCTCTGCGCCGGCGACGCCGCCGCCAGCGCCGCCCTGTATGCGGCGCAGGACGCGCGCGTTACCGGCCTGGCCCTGCTCGACCCGGTGCTGGCGCCGCGCCCGGCGGCGACAGGTGGCGCAGCGGAGACGCCGCAGCCGGGATTACGCTATGGCCCGCGCTCGGCGGCCGACCGCCTGTTCCGCCGCGCCGCGGCTTTCCGCCGCGCCGCCAGCCGCGTTCTCGGCGGCGCGGTCCCGGGCCAGTCGGTTACACCCGCGCAGGCGCAGGCGCAGGCCGGCTTCGGCGGGCGCGTGCTGCTGGTCTGCGGCGGCGCGCAGCCCCCCGGCCAGGACGCCACGCGCGGCTTCGAGGAGCAGCATCCGCGCAGCCGGCGCGTCGAGATTGCCCATGCCGGCCTTGACGCCCGGCGCAGCGTCTGGCGCGACGCCGTCGCCTTCGCCGCCGCCAGCTGGCTCGGCTCCTGGTAAAGCTCTTCGTGCACCGAAGCTCGTTGGAACGCATCCGCAACAAATCGTCTATAGTGATGCTTCTGTACAAATTAAAAATGTGCCATGAAATTTGACGTCGCAATCGTCGGCAGCGGTCTCGCCGGCTTGTCGGTGGCCTTGCACCTCGCGCAGACGCGCAAGGTTGCCATCATCTCGAAACGCGCGCTGCTCGACGGCGCCAGCAACTGGGCCCAGGGCGGCATCGCCGCCGTGCTCGATTCCGGCGACAGCCACGACCAGCACATCGCCGACACCCTGGTGGCCGGCGCCGGCCTCTGCGACGAGGCCGCGACCCGCAGCATCGTCGAACACGGCCGCGCGGCGATCGAATGGCTGATCGAACAGGGCGTCCCCTTCACCCGCGACGCCAGCGCCGAACTGGGTTTCCACCTGACGCGCGAGGGCGGGCATAGCCAGCGCCGCATCATCCATGCCGCCGACGCCACCGGGCACGCCGTGCAGGTCACGCTGGAACAGAAGGTGCGCGCCCACCCGAACATCGCCCTGTTCGAACACCACTGCGCGATCGACGTCATCACCTCCGACAAGCTCACCGGCAAGGGCGTCCACAGTGGGACGCCCCACCTGGTCGGCCAGCCGCGCTGCCACGGCCTCTACGTGCAGGACGAAAAGAGCGGCAAGGTGCTCACCTTCGAGGCCGAGCACACCGTGCTGGCTACCGGCGGCGCCGGCAAGGTCTACCTGTACACGACCAATCCCGACACCGCCACCGGCGACGGCATCGCCATGGCCTGGCGCGCCGGCTGCCGCGTCTCGAACATGGAATTCATCCAGTTCCACCCGACCTGCCTGTATCACCCGTATGCGAAGTCCTTCCTGATCACGGAAGCGATCCGCGGCGAAGGCGGCCTTTTGAAACTGCCGCCGGAAGCGGGCATCGCCGCCGGCACGCGCTTCATGCCGGCCCACGACGAACGCGGCGAGCTGGCGCCGCGCGACGTGGTGGCGCGCGCCATCGACTTCGAGATGAAGAAACGCGGTCTCGACTACGTCCACCTCGACATCAGCCACCAGAGCCCGGAATTCCTGCAGGAGCACTTCCCGACCATTTACGCGCGCTGCCTGGAACTGGGGATCGATATCACCAAGGAGCCGATCCCCGTCGTGCCGGCCGTGCACTTCACTTGTGGCGGCGTCGTGACCGATCTCGCCGGTCGCACCGACATCCCCGGCCTGTATGCGGTCGGCGAGACGGCCTGCACCGGCCTGCACGGCGCCAACCGCCTGGCCAGCAACTCGCTGCTCGAATGCGTGGTCGTCGGGCGCGCTTGCGCCAGCCAGATCGCCGCGGCGCCGCGCGTCGAGAATCCGCCGCTGCCGCCCTGGGACGAAAGCCGCGTCACCAACGCCGACGAGGAAGTCGTCATCGCCCACAACTGGGACGAGCTGCGCCGCTTCATGTGGAACTACGTCGGTATCGTGCGCACCACCAAACGCCTCGAGCGCGCCCAGCACCGCATCGCGCTGCTGAAGGAAGAAATCGACGAGTACTATCGCAACTTCCGCATCACACACGACCTGCTGGAACTGCGCAACCTGGTCGACGTCGCCTCGCTGATCGTCAACAGCGCGCTGTCGCGCCGGGAAAGCCGCGGCCTGCACTATTCGCGCGACTATCCTGACACCCTGCCCAAGGCGCTGCCGAGCGTGCTGACGCCGGATCGCCGCTGATCTCCGCTATGCTGGTGAAAACCCGCCCGTTTGCGGCGGGCGTTCTTCCGCTTCCATGAACCGCAAGCTGACCCTCTCCACCGCCCTGCTGCTGACGGTGCCGCCCCTGCTCTGGGCCGGCAACGCCATCGTCGGGCGCATGGTGCGCGATGCCGTGCCCCCGATGACGCTGAACCTGCTGCGCTGGACGATCGCGCTGCTCGTGCTGCTGCCGCTCGGGCGCGCCCTGTTCGCGCCCGGCAGCGGCGTGCTCGTCAACTGGCGCCGCTACAGCATGCTGGGCCTGCTCGGCATCGGCCTCTACAACTCGCTGCAGTACCTGGCGCTGCAGAGCTCGACGCCGATCAACGTCACCCTGGTGGCCTCGGGCCTGCCGGTGTGGATGCTGCTGGTCGGGAAGCTGTTCTACAAGGCGCCGGTCAAGAAGAAGCAGATCGCCGGCGCGCTGCTCTCGATCGCGGGCGTGCTGGTCGTCCTCTGCCGCGGCGACATCGAGCAGCTGGCCGCGCTGCGCCTGGTGGCGGGCGACCTGTACATGATCCTGGCGACCATCGCCTGGTCGTTCTACAGCTGGATGCTGATGCAGCAGCGCGACGTGGCGAGCCTGCGCGCCGATTGGGCCGCCTTCCTGCTGGCCCAGGTCGGCTACGGCGTGCTCTGGTGCGCGGCGCTCTCGAGCATGGAGTGGGCCGTGAAGGATGTGCAGGTCGCCTGGAGCTGGCCGCTGGCCGCCGCCCTGCTGTACGTGGCCATCGGCCCGGCCATCCTCGCCATGCGCTGCTGGGGCGCGGGCCTGCAAAAAGCCGGGCCGACGCTGGGCTCCTTCTTCATCAACCTGACGCCGCTGTTCACGGCGCTGCTGTCCTCGGCCTTTCTCGGCGAGGCGCCGCACCTCTACCATGCGCTCGCCTTCGGGCTGATCGTCGGCGGCATCGCGGTGTCGGCGCGCTGAAACGCGTTCCATCACTCATTGCAGCATATTCGTCGACCACCAGACGTTCGCGATCTTCCACTTGCCGTCGATATTCTTGAGCATCTGCCAGCTCTCGATGCCGTGGTTCCAGACCTTGCCGTCCTCGACGAACTCGTAGTCGAACATCACCCAGGCCACGTGCTTGTCCTGGGTGATCTTCAGGTTGTAGAAGCGTTCCTCGACCGGTACCTTGCTCTCGCGGATGAAGCGCACGAAGTCGCGAAAGCCCCCGGCGCGCAGGCCGTTCGCGTTCGGATCGTAGCTTTCGCGGATTTTCTTGAGGTTCTCCGGCGAGGGCGGCGACACCCACTCGATGTCGCTGTGCAGCATCAGCGAAGCGAGCTTGTGGATGTCTTTCGCCTTGAGCGCCGCCTGGAAGTCGGCCACGACCTGCCGGATGTCGCGCTGATCCTCGGGCGTCGACGTGTGGCGGCCGACGTGGGCCGGCGACTCGGCCGCCTGGGCCGGGATGGCGGTCGCGATCAGCGCATCGAGCAGCGCGCTCAGCAAAACAAGCAGCAGGTAGCGCATGGAGTCTCCTTGAAAGTGTCGGAGCGCTTAGGCTAGATGGGGAACGAGGGCGCGGCAACCATCGTGGGATGAACACCCGGAATCGTGTGTCGGCTGAACCCGCAAGAGTGCTACGATCCCGACAGAACTGGGAGGATGCATCACGATGGCTGAAGGACTCGACCTGCGCGACGGTGCCGCCGAAGGTATAGACGAACTGGCGGACACGCTGGCGGAATTCCTCGTGCGCCACCCGAAGACGCTCGTGCTGACCGGCGCCGGCCTGTCCACCGCCTCGGGCATTCCCGACTACCGCGACCGCGAAGGCGTGCGCCGCGGCAGGCTGCCGATCCAGGGGCCGGAATTCCGGCGCTCGCCCGCCGTGCAGCGGCGCTACTGGGCGCGCAGCATGATCGGCTGGCCCGTGCTGGCCCAGGCGCGCCCGAACGCCGGACACTTGGCCCTCGCCGCCCTCGAGAGTGCGGGCCGGCTCGGCTCCGTGCTCACCCAGAACGTCGACGGCCTGCACCAGCAGGCGGGCAGCCATGCTGTGCTCGAATTGCACGGCAATATCCATTCGGTGCTCTGCCTCGGCTGCGGCACCCGTGTGGCGCGCGCCTTGGTGCAGGAGCAGCTGGTGGACGCCAATCCGCAGGTGGCCCAGGCCGCGGCCCAGCCGCTGCCCGACGGCGACGCCCAGGTCGAGCCGGAATTCCTCGACGACTTCACGCTGCCGGTATGCAGCCGCTGTGGCGGCACCCTGATGCCGGACGTCGTCTTCTTCGGCGACAACGTACCGGCCGCACGCACGGCCAGCGCCCTCGCGCAAATGGAGGCGGCCGACGCCCTGCTGGTGATCGGCTCCTCGCTGATGGTGTATTCGGGCTTTCGCTTCTGCCGTCTCGCCCACGCGAGCGGCAAGCCGATCGCCGCACTCAACCTCGGCCGCACCCGGGCCGACGACATGATCGCGCTGAAGATCGCGCAGTCGGCCGAAACGCTGCTGCCGCGGGTCGCGCGCCTGCTCGATGCGCACGCCGCTCCGGCGCTCATCGATTTGATCAACGAAAGGGGAGTATTTTGAGTAGATCGTACGATAGCCGTTCCGATGAAATGCACGACCGCCGACGCGGCGGCCTGCGCAGCGGCCTCGCTCTCGGCGCGCTGGCCCTTGCCGCTTCCTACCTGCTCGTGCGCAGCAAGACCGCCCAGGCCGAGCGCGAGAATCCGCCGCGCGGCAAATTCGTCGAGGCCGACGGCGTGCGCCTGCACTACCTGGAGCGCGGCGAGGGCCCGACCCTGGTGCTCCTGCACGGGAACGGCACCTTCGCCAACGACTTCGAGTACAGCGGCCTGGTCGAGGAGTTGAGCGAACGCTACCGCGTGATCGTCTTCGACCGTCCCGGCTACGGCTACAGCGCGCGCCCGCGCACGACGGTCTGGACGCCCGACGCCCAGGCGCGCCTGCTGCACCGCGCGCTGCAGGAGATCGGCGTCGATTCCTGCATCGTCATGGGCCATTCCTGGGGGACGATGGTGGCCCTCGCGATGGGCCTGCAGGTGCCGGACTTCGTGCGCGGCCTGGTGCTGCTGTCGGGCTACTACTACCCTACCCCGCGCCTCGATGTCGCGGTGGTCGCGCAGCCGGCGATTCCCGTCATCGGCGACATCATGCGCTATACGGTGTCGCCGCTGGTCTCGCGCCTGCTGTGGCCTCTGTTAGCGAAGCGGGTGTTCGCGCCGCTGAACGTCGCGGAGCGCTTCCGCCAGCTGTCGCCCTGGATGGCGCTGCGCCCGGGCCAGCTGCGCGCCAGCGGCGCCGAGGCGGCGCTGATGATCCCGGCGGCGATGTCGCTCTCCAAGCGCCTCGACACCTTGCGCGTGCCGGTACAGATCATCACGGGGACGCAGGACAGGATCGTCAAGCCGGCGCCCAATTCCGAGCGCCTGCACGAGGAACTGCAGTCGGCCGGCCACAGCAGCGAGCTGCACCTGCAGCCGGGCGTGGGGCACATGGTGCACTACGCGCATCCGCACCAGATCGTGCGCGCGATCGACGCGATCGCGGCCCAGGTGGGCGAGCCGGTCGGCATGCGCAGTGCGCGCGCGGAAGCGCTGGCAATGGCCAGCGAGAGCGGGGTTTAAGGTTTCGCAAGGAACGCGTGGACGGGAATCAGTCCAGTGGACTGATTCCCGTCCACGCGTCGGTGCCGATATCGCGGGCCGATGAAGCTCAGCCGACGATCCGCAACGAATAGTCCGTCGCGCGCACGTCCTTGGTCAGGCTGCCGATCGAGATGCGGTCGACGCCCGTCTCGGCGATCGCGCGCACGGTCTCCATGTTGATTCCGCCCGAGGCTTCCAGCAGCGCGCGGCCGCCGTTCACGCGCACCGCCTCGCGCATCATGGCCAGGTCGAAGTTATCGAGCAGCACCGACTTGACACCGGCCGCCAGCGCTTCTTCCAGCTGGGCGATGGTCTCGACTTCGATCTGCACCGTCACGCCCGCGTTCAGGGCCGCGGCCTTGTCCAGCGCGGCCGTCACGCCGCCGGCCGCGGCGATGTGGTTTTCCTTGATCAGGATGCCGTCGTAGAGGGCCATGCGCTGGTTCTTGCCGCCGCCGACGCGCACCGCGTACTTCTGCGCCTGGCGCAGGCCGGGCAAGGTCTTGCGGGTGTCGAGGATGGCGGCATTCGTGCCGGCGATGAGTTCGACATACTTGCGGGTGGCGGTCGCCACGCCGGACAATAGCTGCATGAAGTTCAGCGCCGCGCGTTCAGCCGTGAGCAGCGAACGGGGCGAACCGGTGATCGTGCAGACCACGCTGTCCTTCGCCATCAGGTCGCCTTCAGCATACTGCCAATCGATCTCGATGCCCAGGTCGACGGCCAGCATCACGCCTTCGAACCAGGGCGCGCCGCACAGCACGGCCGCTTCGCGCACAATGACGCGGGCCTGGGCGCGCGGCTCTTCGGGCACCAGCATGCCGGTCAGGTCGCCGCTGCCGACGTCTTCGAGCAGCGCGGCCAGGATGTTCTGTTCAAAGGCGGCCTGCAGCTTCTCGTCGAAGGCGTCGTGCGGGTTGCGCAAGGTAGTCGTCATGCCGGCCCCACATTCGAAAAGAGCTTGGTGTTCTGTTCCAGCGCGCCGGTCGGCAGCGCCTGCGCCTTCTTGGCGGCGGCGAAATCGAGCATGCGGTCGATCGCGCGCACGGCTTCGCGGCCGATGGCCGGGTCGACGAAGACTTCGTTGGCGCCGGACTCGAGCACCTCGGCCAGGTTTTTCAGGCCGTTCATCGCCATCCACGGGCAATGGGCGCAGCTCTTGCAGGTGGCGCTATTGCCGGCCGTCGGCGCTTCGATGAAGTGCTTGCCGGGCGCGGCGGCGCGCATCTTGTGCAGGATGCCGTTGTCGGTGGCGACGATGAAGTGGGTCGCGGGCAGCGTCACGGCGGCGTTGATCAGCTGCGTGGTCGAGCCGACCACGTCGGCCTGGGCTACGACATTGGCGGGCGACTCGGGGTGCACCAGCACTTTCGCATCCGGGTATTCGGCCTTCAGCAGGTCGAGTTCGATGCCCTTGAATTCGTCGTGGACGATGCAGGAGCCCTGCCACAGCAGCATGTCGGCGCCGGTCTGCTTCTGGATGTAGGAACCGAGGTGGCGATCCGGCGCCCACAGGATCTTCTTGCCCTGCGCGTGCAGGTGCTTGACGATGTCGAGGCCGATCGAGGAGGTCACCATCCAGTCCGCGCGCGCCTTCACGGCGGCGCTGGTGTTGGCATAGACGACGACGGTGCGATCCGGATGCTGGTCGCAGAAGGCGGCGAATTCATCGGCCGGACAGCCCAGGTCGAGCGAGCAGGTCGCCTCCAGGTCGGGCATCAGGATGGTCTTTTCGGGGCTGAGGATCTTCGCGGTCTCGCCCATGAAGCGCACGCCGGCGACGACCAGGGTCTTGGCCGGGTGGTCGCGGCCGAAGCGCGCCATTTCGAGAGAGTCGGAGACGCAGCCGCCGGTTTCCTCGGCCAGATCCTGCAGGTCGGGGTCGACGTAATAGTGGGCGACCAGGACTGCTTCTTTTTCCTTCAGGAGGCGCTTGATGCGTTCCTTCAGTTCGGCTTTTTCTTCAGGCGATGGCGTCGCGGGAATGCGCGCCCAGGCTTGCGCCGTGCAGGCGTTGCCGCCTTGCGGGTGGTCGTATTCGTAGGTTTGGATGGGCTGGATGTTCATGCGATGTTGGTCTCACATTGATGGAATGCCGGCGCGGATGTGCCGCAGCCGGTTGAACGCGTGGACGGCGAAGCCGTCCACCCTACAGCTACCGCAAACTTAGGCGATGCCCTGGCTCGTCAGGTACTCTTCGTACGTGCCGCGGAAGTCGACGACTTCGTTTTCCTTCACTTCCAGCACGCGCGTGGCGAGCGAGGAGACGAATTCGCGGTCGTGCGAGACGAAGATCAGCGTGCCTTCGTATTTGTCGAGCGCGATGTTCAGCGATTCGATCGATTCCATGTCCATGTGGTTGGTCGGCTCGTCGAGCAGCATCACGTTGTGACGGCCCAGCATCAGCTTACCGTACATCATGCGGCCCTTTTCGCCGCCGGACAGCACCTTCACCGACTTCTTGACTTCGTCGCCACTGAACAGCAGGCGGCCAAGGATCGAGCGCACCGCGAGGTCGTCGTCGCCCTCTTTCGTCCAGCGGCCCATCCAGTCGGTCAGGACATCGTCCTTCGGGAATTCTTCAGTCGGATCCTGCGGCATGTAGCCGACGTTGGCATTCTCGGCCCACTTCACGCGGCCGTGGTCGGCGTCGAGACCGGTGATGTCCTTGCCGCCGATGCAGCGCAGCAGCGTGGTCTTACCCGCACCGTTGGCGCCGATGATCGCAATGCGCTCGCCCGCCTCGACCATGATCGAGAAATTCTTGAACAGGGTGCGGTCGTAGGCTTTGGTGAGGCCCTCGGTCTCCACTGCGAGACGGTGCAGCTTCTTCTCGCCTTCGAAACGCACGAAGGGATAGGCGCGCGAGGATGGCTTGAATTCCTCGATCTTGATCTTGTCGATCATCTTGGCGCGCGAAGTCGCCTGGCGTGCCTTCGACTTGTTGGCCGAGAAGCGGCGCACGAAGTCCTGCAGTTCGGCGACCTTTTCCTTGGCCTTGGCATTGTTCGCCAGCTGCTGATTACGGGCCTGGGTCGAGGCCAGCATGTAGTCGTCGTACGAACCCGGATAGACCTTCAGGGTGCCGTAGTCCATGTCGGCGATGTGGGTGCAGACCTGGTTCAGGAAGTGGCGATCGTGCGAGATGATGATCATCGTCGAGTTACGCTGGTTTAAAACGTCTTCCAGCCAGCGGATCGTGTTGATGTCCAGGTTGTTGGTCGGCTCGTCGAGCAGCAGGATGTCCGGATTCGAGAACAGGGCCTGGGCCAGCAGCACGCGCAGCTTCCAGCCAGGCGCCACGGCGCTCATCGGGCCATGGTGCAGCTCGCTGGCGATTTCCAGGCCGAGCAGCAGCTCGCCGGCGCGCGCTTCGGCCGAGTAGCCGTCGTATTCGGCAACCTTGCCCTCGAGCTCGGCGGCGCGCATGTAGTCGTCGTCGGTCGCTTCCGGATTGGCGTAAATGGCGTCGCGCTGGGCGATGGCGTCCCACAGCTCTGTGTGGCCCATCATGACCACGTCAAGCACGCGCACGTCTTCGTAGGCGAACTGATCCTGGCGCAGTTTGCCGAGGCGCTCGCCCGGGTCGAGGCTGACATTGCCGGCCGAGGGATCGAGGTCGCCGCCGAGGATCTTCATGAACGTCGACTTGCCGCAGCCGTTCGCGCCGATCAGGCCGTAACGGTTCCCTTCGCCAAACTTGACGGAGATGTTCTCGAAGAGCGGCTTGGCGCCGAACTGCATTGTGATGTTAGCTGTGGAGAGCACTGATAAAACCTTATAAGCGAAGAATGCGCCAGACACGGCGCGAGGTGCGCCGCGAGGTACGCCGCGAAGTACACCAATTAACCGGGCATTTTATCACTTCGGGCGACTGACCGGGTCGGATGTGGCGGCAAAACCGGTACGCGTCGGGTAATCGCTCAGAGTGAGCCGGAAACCGTCGCCATTCGACGCCAGTGTCGCTTTTGCGCCAAACGGAATCGTTACCCGGCGCGGGATGTGGCCGAAGGACAGGCCGCTGACGATCGGAATCGGCAGCGTCGCGCGAAGGTAGTCCAGCATGGCGTCGAAATCATAGCCATTGTCGAGCGCGCCGAGGCGGTAGTCCGAAAAATCGCCGAGCACGAGCGCCTGCTGGCGCGCCAGCACGCCCGTCTGCATCAGCTGCAGCAGCAGGCGCTCGATCCGGTACGGGTGCTCGGCGATGTCCTCGACGAACAGGATGCCGCCCTCGATGCGCGGGAACCATTCGGTGCCGATCAACGAGCCCAGCATTGCCAGGTTGCCGCCCCAGATCGTGCCGGCCGCTTCCACGCGCGGATTGCCGGCGCAGGTCTCGACAATGGTGTGCGTGGGCCCGGCCAGGCAGGCCCAGAAATCGTCGAGGGTGAAGGCGACGGGATCGAGCGCGCCGAAGTCGTTGGCGACGAAGGGCCCGGCATAGCTGAGCGCGCCCGTTTTCGCATACAGACCCATCTGCAGCGCGGTGATGTCGGAGTAGCCGACGAACAGCTTGCCGCCGGCGGCCAGGCGCGCGAAATCGATGTCGGGCAGCAGGCGCGTCAGACCGTAGCCGCCGCGCACGGCCATCACGAGGTCGACCTCCGGGTTTTCGGCCGCCGCGTACAGCGCGGCCAGGCGCGCGGCATCGGTGCCGCCGAAGCGCTGATAAATCGCCTGGTGGTCGTAATAGTTGTGGACGCGGCAGCCGCGCGCCTGCAAATAGGCGATGCCGCGGTCAACGGCGCAAGGGTCGGCCACATGGCCGGCGGGCGCGACAATAGCGACGCCGAGTCGAGGATTGGTCACTACGGAGTTCACTAAATGGTCATTGCCTGACGAAGAGGCGCGGTGTTGAGCTGGCGGCCATCTTACCGCGCGCGTTGGCGTCGATCAAGGCAAGCATCCGCTCGGTTAACTGGGCCGGCAAGTCGTGCCCCATGCCCTGGATGACCTCAAGGCGCGCGCCCGGCACCTGGGCCGCCGTGTCCTCGCCGCAGGCCAGCGGCACCAGCGGGTCGGCGGCGCCGTGGACGACGAGCGTCGGCGCCGTGATGGCGCGCAGCAGCTCGCTGCGTTCCGGCGCGGCCGCGATTGCCGCCATCTGGCGCGCCACCCCGGCCGGACAATAGCAGCGCCGCAAGGCCCGCGCCGCGCGCCGCCGCAACTGCTTTTCCGACGTCGGATAGGCCGGGCTGCCGATCGTCCGCTGCAGCGCGACCGCGGCCTCGATGATCGAGTCGACGTCGTTCGGATTGGCGGGCCGCGCCAGCAAGGCCTGGCGCACCTGCGGCGCCGGCCCCGGCAGGCCGCGCTTGCCGCTGCTCGACATGATGGAAGTGAGGCTCAGCACACGCTGCGGATGACGCGCCGCGAGGATCTGCGCCACCATGCCGCCCATCGAGACCCCGACCAGGTGCGCCCGCGCCACGCCCAGCGCCGACAGCACGCCGAGGGCGTCGTCAGCCATGTCGTCGAGCTGGTAGGCGGGCCGCATCGGCAGCTTCAGGCGCGCCTTGAGCCAGTTCCAGGCCTGGTTCGGCTTGCCCGCGCGGTCGAATTTCGTGGACAGGCCGCAGTCGCGGTGATCGAAGCGGATCACGTAGAAGCCGAGCTCGACCAGACCATCGACGAACTCCTCGGGCCAGCTGGTCAGCTGCATGCCGAGCCCGTGGATCAGCAGCAGCGGCGTGGACTTGGCGTCCCCGGCGGTGTCGAAAGCGATGCGGATCCCGTTGGCGGTCAGCGTAGGCATGGACTGGGGCCGGCGCCTGCGCGCGCCGGCATGGTTGTGAAGTCGAGGCTGCGTCCCTGCCGTGCACGGCGTCCGAATCGACGGCGTGATTGCGGGGCAGGTTGAAACCAGCATAGCATTTTCACAGCACGCACGGCGCCCGTGGCTGTGCGTGCGCGCCCACCGCGGCGCATGCGCCACGCTGCACGAGAAATGGGATGTCAGGGCGCGACGTTTCGGCGCGCAGCGGCGCGCCGTTCGGCAAAAAAGCCCTTGAGCATTGCGCTCGCCTCGTCGGCCAGCACGCCGCCGACGACTTTGGTGTGATGGTTCAGTACGGCGTGCGCGAACAAGTCGAGCACCGAGCCGCACACGCCCGTCTTCGGATCGCTCGCGGCATACACGACGCGCGCCAGGCGGGCATGCATCATCGCGCCCGAGCACATGGCGCAGGGTTCGAGCGTGACGTAGAGCTCGCAGCCGGGCAGGCGGTAATTGCCGAGCTTGTCGGCGGCGGCGCGCAGGGCATTTACCTCCGCGTGCGCGGTCGGATCGTGGCGCCCGATCGGCTGGTTGTAGCCGACCGCGATGACCTCGCCATCCTTGACGACGACGGCGCCGACCGGCACTTCGCCCTCGGCATAGGCTTGCCGGGCCTGGTCCAGCGCCAGCTGCATGAAGCGGGCGTCGGCCACAGCGGCCTCGGCTGCCGCGGCGTCGGCGACGACGAGCGTGGACGGGCTGTCAGGCATCCGTGATCTCGGCCCAGCAGTTCGGCGTCTCGTGCAGCACCAGCTTGTGCAGGTGCAGGCCGGTGCCGAAGCGGTCGGTATAGGCCGCCTTGAGGATGCCGAAGGCGACCTGCGCCAGGTTTTCCACGGTCGGGATGCGGTCGATCACGACCGTCTTGTGGCCCGGCAGGCTGGCGAGGAATTCGCGCACCTTCTCGTCCTTCTCGTAGACGATGAAGGCGTGATCCCAGACGTCCACCAGATGCTCCTTGGCGAGCGCCTTGATGTCGGAGAAGTCCATGATCATGCCGTTGTCGGAATTGCCTTCGGCCTGGATCACCTCGCCCACGAGAGTGATCTCGAGCGTGTAGCGGTGGCCGTGCAGGTTGCGGCACTGGCTTTTATGGTCGGGAATCCGGTGTCCGGCATCGAATTCGAGTTTGCGGGTAATGGTCAGCATCGGGGCGTCCAGTCAGGGAATCTGTAAAAGTTTGTGGGTCTGGAGGCTGAGCTTCCATTTGGGGTTATTGCGGCAGGTCTCGATCGCGAGGCGCGTGTTCTGGGCGGCCAGGATGCCATCCATCGGCTGCACGTAGAAATTCTCGAAGTCGAGCTGCTCGTACGCAGCAAGATCCTGGCCCGCCTGCGGGATCACGACCTTGATCTCGTTGCCCTTCTCGACCACCAGCTTCGAACCCATCTTCGGGCTGACGCAGATCCAGTCCACGCCCGGCGGCACCGGCAGGGTACCGTTGGTTTCGATGGCGATCGTGAAACCGCGCGCGTGCATGGCGGCGATAAGGGCCTCGTCGAGCTGCAGCAGCGGCTCGCCGCCGGTGAAGACCACGTACTTGCTGGGCGCATGGCTGGCCGGCCACAGGCTGTCGATCTCGCCGGCGAGACTGTCGGCGTCGCGGAACTTGCCGCCGCGCTCGCCGTCGGTGCCGACGAAATCGGTGTCGCAGAAAGTGCAGATGCTGGCCGCGCGATCCTGCTCGCGTCCCGTCCACAGGTTGCAGCCCGAGAAGCGGCAAAACACCGCCGGCCGCCCGGCGTGGGCGCCCTCGCCCTGCAGAGTATAGAAAATCTCTTTGATGCTGTAAGTCACAATAAACCTCTCGTCAACCTTCCATTATACCCCGGCCTGCGGGGCTTGCCGAGTCCCCGCCGGCGCTTCGACCGACGCCTGTTGTACTTGCTATACGGCACAGGTATTGACTACCAACAACACAATTCGTGTCCACCCGCAGTAACGTCGCAGTAACTTAATCGCAGGAAATTTCTTATAACCCGTCGGAAGGAACGTCATGAAAACAGCCGGCCACCTGCCCGCCATCGTCCTGCTGCTCGGCTGCGCCGCCTGCGCCGCCGGTGCGGCCCTGCCCCCCTCGCCTCCCTTGCAGCCGGGCTTGTCGACGCTGCCGACCATCCTCTGGCTGCTGGGTGCGGGCGGTGCGATCTGCATGTTGCTCAAGCGCTCGATCGACGCCGACGACCGTGGCCGCGAGCTCGCCCTGCGGCTGGCGCGCGAGCAGCAGGCCCGGCGCGGCGTCGAAGAGATCCTGGCCGATACCCAGACCGTGCTCTCGAAAGTCGTGCACCAGCAGGAAAGCGTGCGCGACGCCGAGCGCAGCCGCATGGCGCGCGACATCGACGACCGCCTCGGCCAGGCGCTGCTCACGCTGCGCGTCGAACTCTGCCTGATGCAGGCCGCTTCGAACGGCGTCCAGCCGACCGTGCATGCGAAGACCGGCGGCATGATCGGCACCCTCGACCTGGCCCTGGGCGCCCTGCGCGCTGTGGTCGCCGAGCTGCGCCCGCTGGCGCTCGGCGAAGGCCTGGCCAGCGCGGTGGCGCGCCAGCTCGACGAGTTCACCCGCATTAACGGCATCGCCCATCAGCTCGAATTGCCGGCCGGCCCCGCGGACGAGCCGGAACGGGCCGACTGCGAGAGCGACGCCCTGCTCTACCGTGTCCTGCAGGAAGCGCTGGCCGGACTGGCCTATCAGGCCAACGCAACGGAAGTGCGGGTCGGCCTGCAGCGCAGCGGCAGCGCCCTGACGTTGCGCGTGGACGACAACGGTAGGGGCAGCCGGCGCCCGGGCGGCGCTTGCGGCTGCGGCCTGGCCGCCATGCGCGAACGCGTCGAAGCCTGCGGCGGCGCCCTGCGCATCACGGCGAAAAGCGACGGCGGCAGCGCCCTCAGCCTCACCCTGCCGCGGGTGCGCGGCCTCGCAGCGGCCTGAAAGTCAAGCCGGAGCCTATTGCTCCATATCAACAGCTGGGAATCCCTGCGGTTGCAGAATCGGTTCTTGTCAGCAATCAATAGATTGCTCAACGGAATGTTGAAAAGGCCGACTGATGACCAGTACAGCGATGCAACGCGTGCCGACCCCGGCGAATGACAACATCGCGGGGGCGACGCTCTCCCCCGTCGCCATCCCTGCCGGCCTGCCCGCCGCCAGCCCGCCCCAGGGCCGGCGCCCCGACAGCATCGCCCCTGCCGCCGACCTCGCCTTCGCCTACCAATTGATGGAAATGCTGGCGATCCCGGCCTTCGTACTCGACAGCAAGGCCCAAGTGCTGATCTGGAACCGCGCCTGCGAGCGCCTGACGGGCGTGCCCGCCAGCGAGATCGTCGGCACCGACAACCACTGGCGCAGCTTTTACGACGAGCCGCGCCCGACCCTGGCCGACCTGGTGATCCAGAACCGGCTCGAAGAGATTCGCCATATCTATCCGCGCCACGGCAAGCCTGCAGCGACCGGAAGTACCGCGGCGTCGCCCTTGTCGGTCGAAACCTGGTGCGACATGCCGCGCGCCGGCAAGCGCCGTTACCTGGCGGCCGACGCCAGCCCGATCTTCGACGAGGACGGCCGCCTGAAGGCGGTGGTCGAGACCCTGCGCGACCTGACCGAGGAAAAGATGGCGCAGCTCGCGCTGGAGAAGCTGGCCACCCGCGACGGCCTGACGGGCCTGGCCAACCGGCGCTGCTTCGACGACACCCTGACCGCCGAATGGGAGCGCGCCCTGCGCCTGCGCCAGCCGCTCTCCCTCCTGATGGTCGACGTCGACAACTTCAAAGCCTATAACGATGCCAACGGCCACCTCGGCGGCGATGAATGCCTGAAACGCATCGCCACGGCGGTCGCCAGCGAGATGCGCGCCAACGACCTGGTGGCGCGCTACGGCGGCGAGGAGTTCGCCGTCATCCTGCCGAACCAGTCGCTCAAGGGCGCTGCCATCGTCGCCGAGCGCATCCGCCGCCGCGTGGAGCAACTGCGCCTACCTAACGGCCTGGCGCCGCTGCGCCAGGTGACGGTGTCGATCGGCGCCGCCACCGCCCTGGTCGGGCCGGAAAACCAGGCCAGCGAACTGGTGGCGATCGCCGACGCCGCCCTCTACCGCGCCAAGCACCTCGGCCGCAACCGGATCAGCTTGCCGCTGGCCGAGGGCAGCTGAAGCCGCATGCCTGGTATGCATACCTGATCTTGCTATTCAATCCTTGGGGAATATCTTATGCTTCGGGCTAGATTTTTTCCCAAGGAGACAGTGTGTCCAAACTCATTTCGACGGCGCTGGCGTTGTCCGCGCCGATGCTGCTGGCAGCCGGCGCCGCATCAGCAGCCCCAGCCGCGCCTGCCAAGGCCGCCAAAGCCGCGGGCGCTTCCGCCAAAGCCGCAGGCGCTTCTGACGTCCTGCCGTTCAAAGCGACCGAGAAAACGCTGGCCAATGGCCTGAAGATCATCGTCGTCCCGACCGGCCTGCCGAACCTGGTCTCGGTCACGATTCCCGTGCAGACCGGCTCGCGCAACGAAGTCGAACCGGGGAAGTCCGGCTTCGCCCACTTCTTCGAGCACATGATGTTCCGCGGGACGAAAGCCTATCCTCCCGAAAAGTACCAGGAAGTCATCACCCGTGCCGGTGCACGCCAGAACGCCTATACCAGCGACGACCTCACCAACTACTACACCACCTTCGCCAAGGAAGACCTGGAAACGGTGCTGAAGGTCGAGGCCGACCGCTTCCAGCATCTCGATTATCCGATCGAAGCCTTCAAGACCGAATCGCGCGCCGTGCTCGGCGAATACAACAAGAACAGCGCGAACCCGATGCAGAAGCTGTTCGAGGTGCAGCGCGACGCCGCCTTCAGCACCCACACCTATAAGCACACGACGATGGGCTTCCTGAAGGACATCGAGGACATGCCCAACCAGTACGAATATTCGAAGGTCTTCTTCGACCGCTGGTACCGCCCCGAGAAGACCACCATCATCGTCGCCGGCGACGTCGACCCAACCAAGGCCGTCGCCATGGTCGAGAAATACTGGGGCGGCTGGAAAAAGGGGAGCTATAACGCGCCGGTGCCGGCCGAACCGGCCCCGCGCGGCGCCCAGTACCGCCACGTGCCGTGGCCGAC
This sequence comes from Massilia sp. Leaf139, assembly GCF_001424165.1. GTDB lineage: Bacteria > Pseudomonadota > Gammaproteobacteria > Burkholderiales > Burkholderiaceae_D > Telluria. The sequence goes on along the minus strand of NZ_LMOJ01000001.1, from coordinate 1,231,766 downwards.
GCCGACCCTTCCGCTGGTGACGGTCGCCTTCCGCGCCCCGGCGTTTTCCGACACCCAGAAGGACGGCGCCGCGCTGTCGATGCTGCTCTCGCTTTCCTTCGGCCGCACCTCGCCCCTGTACAAACGCCTGGTGCAGGACGAGCAGAAGGTCGACCAGCTGTTCGACTTCACGCCGAACCGGGTCGACCCCACGCTTGCCACCATCGGTGCGCGCGTGAAGAAGCCGGCCGACGCCTTGTATGTGCGCGACGCCATCCTGCGGACGGTGGCGCGCCTGCGCGACACGCAAGTGACCGGCAAGGAACTCGATGACGCGAAATCGGCCCAGAAGTACGGCCTGGTGCGTACCCTCGACAACACCGAGCAGATCGCGGCCACGCTCGCCTCATATGTTCACTTCAATCGTTCCTACGGCACCCTGAACCGCTACTACCGCCTGGTCGACAGCCTGACGCCGGCCGACCTGCAGGCCGCCGCGCGCAAATACCTGGTCGACGACAGCATGGTCGTCACCACCCTCGCGCACGAGGCGCTGCCGGCCGGTGTCGAGGCGCTGCCTAAACTGGCGGCGCTGGCGCAAGGGGGAGCAAACAAGGCGGGCGAGGCCAGGTTCGACGTGCTGGTGCAGAAGTCGGCCCTGCCGCAGATCCGCTTCAAGCTATTGTTCGCGGCAGGTTCCGCACACGACCCGAAAGGCAAGGAAGGCCTGGCGGCGCTGACGGCTTCGATGGTGGCCTCGGCCGGTTCGGCCACGCGCAAGATCGACGAAGTCACCAAGGCCCTGTTCCCGCTGGCCGGCAGCTTCAGCGAACAGGTCGACAAGGAGATGACGGTCTTCAGCGGGTCGATCCACAAGGACAACTGGGACGAGTACCTCGGCATCGCGCTGCCGATGCTGCTCGAGCCGGGCTTCCGCGAGGAGGACTTCCGCCGCCTGAAAGACGCGCAGAAGAACGCCCTGCTGCTCGACCTGAAAGACAACAACGAGGAAGAGTTCGGCAAGGAGCGCCTGCAGGCGAACGTCTTCGCCGGCACGGCCTACGCGCATCCGGTGCTCGGCACCGTCAAGGGCATCGAATCGATCACGCTCGACGACGTCAAGGCCTTCTATCGCCAGGCCTATACGCAAGGCGCCGTGCGGGTCGGCATCTCGGGCGACGTCGGCGAAGCGATGACGGCCTCGCTGAAGGACGCGCTGGCACGCCTGCCGTCTGGCGCTGGCCTGCCCGCCACCACCGTGCCGCAGGGCCGCAAGCCGAACGGCCTGGAAGTGGAGATCATCGAGAAGAATACGCGCGCCACGGCGATTTCCTTCGGCCTGTCCCTGGAGGTGACGCGATCGCATCCGGACTTCCCGGCCCTGTGGCTGGCCAAGACCTGGCTCGGCGAGCACCGCGCCTCGAGTTCGCACCTGTACCAGCAGATCCGCGAGCTGCGCGGCATGAACTACGGCGACTACGCCTATATCGAAGCCTTCCCGCGCGGGATGTTCCAGTTCTTCCCGAATCCGAACCTGGGCCGCAAGGCGCAGCTGTTCGAAGTCTGGATCCGCCCGGTCGCGCCGCAGAACGCCCATTTCGCGCTGCGCCTGGCGCTGAATGAAGTCGGCAAGATGGTCGAGGGCGGCTTGTCGAAGGAAGACTTCGAGACCACGCGCGACTACCTGATGAAGAACGTCTTCGTGATGACTGCGACCCAGGATCAGCGCCTCGGCTACGCGCTCGACTCGCAGTGGCACGGCACGGCGGAGTTCACCCAGCTGATGCGCGACGGCCTGGCTAAACTCACGGTCGCCGACGTGAATGCCGCGATCCGGAAGCACCTGTCGGCGCGCAACCTGTCGGTGGTGTTCATCACCAAGGACGCGGCGGGGCTGAAGAATGCGCTCGTGTCGGATACCTTCTCGCCGATCACCTATGACGCGGCCAAGCCGCAGGCGGTGCTCGACGAGGACAAGCGGATCGGGGCAATGAAACTCGGGATCAAGGCGGAGAATGTGCGGATTACGCCGGCGGTGCAGGCGTTTGCCCAGTAAGCGGGACTGAATCCCGGTCGTGCAGGATGCGTTCCTGCAGTACGTAGGGTGGACTCCCGAGTCCACGGGGGTTAAGCTTCCAGGTGCCGCTCCGCTATTTGTGGCGAATCGGTACGCGCACGCTGAACCGCGTGGGCTCGGAGAGCGCACCCTACATTTCGCTAGAAAAAAAGGGCGCCGCAAGGCGCCCTTTCTGGTTCAGGCGGCACTAGCCCGCGATCTCCTACCTTACTTCGTCATCTTGTTCCAGCCGTGACGCACGGCGTCCTTCATGTTTTCCCAGGTCGAGCCGGTGTTCTGGCGTTCCCAGTTCGAGCGCAGATCCGGTTCCACTTCGTCCCATGGACGGTTGCGGTACAGGTCGCTCTGGCGCATTTGCGAGCCGTAGCTGTAGGCCGGCTTGTAGCTGTCGTAGCTCGAGGTGCCGGCGCTGCTGTAGGTCGCGTTGTAGTGGTTGCGGTAGTAGCTGTCGTCGTCGTCCGTGGTCATGCGATCCCAGCCCGACTTGACGGCATCCTTCATCTTTTCCCAGGTCGAACCGGCCTTGTTGCCGGCGCGGGTGGACCAGTCGCTGCTCAGGTCGTTTTCGACGTCGTTCCACTGGCGGCCGCTGTACTTCTGGTTGCGCGCCATTTCCGAGCCGTAGCTGTAGGCCGGTGCATAGTCGTCGTAAGAGCCGCCGCTGCTGCCGTAGGTGCTGGTGAAGTGGTTGCGGTAGTAGTCGTCGTCGCTCATCAGGCCGGAGCGCGCCGAGCCGGCGCCGAGCTGCTCGACTTCGACTTCCGTGTGGCGCACGGTGTCGTTGATCTGCTGCTCGCGCTGTGTGACTTCCTTGTTGATCATGACTTCCTCGACCACGCGCGCCGATTTCTCGACCACGGCTTCCTCGGCCGTTTCGCGCATCTCGATCGACTGTTCCTTGAAGGCGGTGGCGTCCATGCCGCTGATCGGCTCGTTGACCGGACGGCGCTCGACGTTCACGTGCTCTTCGCGCAGGCCGATGCTTTCGTTGACCGGGGTTTCGACGATGCGCGAGTACACGCGCACGCCGCCGCGCTGGACTTCACGCTTGCCGACTTTCAGCTGCTCCTGCACCACGGGAATCGCGGCGCTGGTGGTGTCGCGCGCCATGGCGGTGTCGCGCTGCATTGAGCCGGTGAGCGAGGAACCCGACATCGAGGAGCCCTGCAGGTTCGAGGTCGATGCGGCCGAGCCTTCGAGCGAGGAGCCGGTCAGCGAGCCGGGCTGGTTCTGCTGCAGGCTGCTGCCGGTACCGGCGCCGTAGCTGCCCACCGACAGTTCGTCGCGCGAACCGAGCGGCTCCTGGTAAGTGGTACCCATCGGGTTCGGGTCGTTGAGCGACTGCTGGTTCAGCGGCAGGCGGTCGGTGCCGGACTGGAGCGACATCGACTGGCCGCCGCTCATGCTGCCGGCGCTGCCCATCATGGCGCCGGATGCAGCGCCGGAGGCCCATTTTTCCGACTGCTCGTCGATGTCGATCGGGCCGTAGCGTTCGACGATGTCGGCCGCGCGCTCGACTTCCGGCTCGCTGTCGGTGTTCACCGTCAGCACGTGGTTGCCGCGCTCGACGGCGGACGAATACTTGGCCGAGTGCTCGTCGTTGTCGGCTCCGAAGATATCGCTGAAGAAGTTCTTGATGCTGGCGCCGATGCCCGGCTCGTTGTCGCCCGAGAGGCTGGTGCTGGAGCTCGGAGCGCTGCCGCCGGTGCTCGACATGGTGCCGCCAGGCAGGCTTTCGTCGCCATGCGACAGGCGCACGTCGCTGCTCGAGAATCCCGAGGACAGCAGTTCGTTCTTGGCGCTCATGGCGTCATTGTGATTATCGAAAACTGCGATCAAAGTATGTTGCATGATGAATCCTCCAGATGCTGTTGATTACTTCATTGGCGGGGTGCCGGATTCGTCGAAGCGTTCGACACTGACCTGCTCGGCCTTCAGGGAGACCTGCTCCTGATGGTGTTCCTCGCGACGGATCCGGGTGATGTGAAGCTCTTCCTTGATGCGCACGCGGCGCTCGACGACCAGCACTTCTTCGAGGATGGGCACGATCAGCGTGTCGCCCTCGTAGCGGTTGGCGGGCGCCGACTCAAGCGCGACGATACGATCCACGGGGACGTGCCGGATCTCCACCTCGTCGCGCGCGAGGCGCTCGTCGATGGTGACCGGCTGTTCGACCACGGTCTTGTGGATGCGTACGCCGCGTCCCGTGTCCACCATCCGTGTGCCGACGGCGAGTTCTTCCGCGATGACGGGAATCCGTAATGGATCCTGCATGACTTGATCTTCGGGATTGACTGCCATTGATTCGACTCCGTGTGGTTGCTAGCGCGAGACAGAATCAGCGTACTCCAAACTGCCGGGGCGCCGCGCACCATTGACTCCTGTAAATGTTGAGGTCAAAAAAAAGATAAACGACAAAGAAACCGCGTAGATAAAGGCGAAACGCCGCACAGACGGCTTGTGCCGACTCTGCGATTCGCGCGGCCGCGCGCGCCTCATGCACCCTGAATGAATTGCGCCATGGCCGCCATCGAGGTGATGCCGAAGGCGAAAGAAAAAGGCCCCGAACGAGGCCTTGTGATCACTGCTTAGTTAAAGGGATTCGCGACACGCTGCACGTCGGGCGGCGGCAGACGCTCCGGCAGCTCCTGCGCTTCCAGTTTCACCAGAACGGCATCCAGCACTTCCTTCAGGCGCCGCGCATGGGCCAGGCCGGCCTTGTCGGCGGTGAGGTCGACGTCGCCCGAGAGGGTGATGCGGTCGAGCCGGTTTTCGATGGTCAGGTTGTCGACCTGGAGCACGTCGGCTTCGTTCGCATACGGCACAAAGGTCTTCTTTTTCGCGGTCATGGAGGACTCCGGGATTCAGGGGGAAAGGTCAGGAGAAGCGCGGCGTGAAGCGCGCCTTTTTCTGGCGGATCTTCGGCAGGTTCAGCATGCGTTCCTTCTGCTGGCGCGAGAGCGAGGGCAGAAGCTCGATGCCGACGATGCGTTCGAGTTCAGCCACCGGAATCACCTGGATCTCGGCCTGGGCGCGGTTCTCGGTGAACCAGGCGGCGGCCAGCTTCTGGCGCGGGCTGTAGACGACTTTATACAGGTGCGTCGGCACCAGCACGTTGCCGACCTTGCGCAGGTTCGCGCCGAGGAAGGCCGGGCCCGTGATCACGTAGAGCTGCCCTTCTTTTTTCGCCATCTTGCGCACCGCTTCCTCGATCCGCGCCCAGATGGCGCGGTTGTGCTCGTGATCCTGCGGCACCATGTTGGCCAGGGTAAAACTGTCGCGCTGGCTGCGCGGGTCGGGCATGTTGCCGTTGGGCGCCATGTGGCCACGGTCGAGGCCGCTGCGCGCATAGTCGGCGAGTTCGGCGCGCTCCCCGCGCGGCAGGCGCGATTCGGCATGGAAGGCGTTGTCGCGCTTGAGGCCCTCGGCCGCCTCCAGGTTGTCGGCGCGCAGATTTTCGGCCGACCACAAGGGCGTGCGCGTGACGCCCGAATGCACGACGCCAAAGACGCCGTAGCAAAGTTCGCGCGTGGCGGTTGCCAGCTTCGGATTCTTGATCTCGGGCGCGCGTGCATCGAGGTAGTGACTGGGGCAATTCGAGGCGAGCGCCAGGGACGGTACGAGCGCCGGGGCCAGCAGCGCCGCGCCCAAAGCGAGCCCGGCAAATAGTTTCTGGAACATGGATGAATCGACAGTGTGTGACAAAAGCGCATTGTAGCCGACACACATTACCTTACGTCCAGGAGCACACGTCAATACGGGCGCACGATACGAATGGACGGTGCATTGTCATCCGGAATGGTCTAGAATCACGGCTCTTTCGACAACATTCCATCCCGGAAACAACCACCGTCAATGGATAAGGTCCCGTTCCCGGAGGACTTGCGGCGCTTCGTGCTTACGAGCATACCGTCCGTACCCTTCCTCGAAGCACTGCTCCTGTTGCGCGCGAATCCGACGCAGCAATGGCATGGCGACACCCTGGCGCAGCGCCTCTACGTGCGCGAGCGCACCGCGCAGGCCCTGCTCGACGACCTCTGCCGTGCGGGCATGGTCGCGCCCTGCGCCGAACCGCACCAGGACTGCTACCAGTACCAGCCGACATCAAGCCAGCTGCGCGAACGCATCGACGCACTGGCCGAACTGTACGCGCGGCACCTGGTGGAAGTCACCTTGCTCATCCATTCTTCTCTCGACCGCAAGGCCCAGCAATTTGCCGATGCCTTCAAACTGCGAAAGGACTCGTAAGTGGCCGAAACGATCTACACCCTGTGCATCCTGACCTCGCTCGCCTGTGCCTGGCTGCTGTTCGCGAGTTATCGCCGCACGCGCTACCGGCTGCTGTTCTGGAGTGGTTCCTGCTTTGCCGTGATGACCCTGAATAACCTGTTCCTGCTGCTCGACAAGATCGTGTTCCCGAATATCGACTTCCTGCCGGCGCGGCTGATCAGCGCGCTCGTCGCCATTTCCCTGCTGTTGTACGGCCTGATCTACGAGAAGGAATGAGCATGACCGACTTGTTCACCGGCGCGATCTGCATGGGTTCGATCGTCATCGCCCTCTTCTTCCTGCGCTTCTGGCGCGATTCGAACGACCGCTTCTTCCTGTATTTCGCGGCCTCCTTCTTCATCGAAGGCCTGCACCGGCTGTATTCGGCCCTGAACGACGCGGGCGCCGAGGACTCGCCGTTGCACTACCTGATCCGCCTGCTGGCGTATGGCCTGATTCTGTGGGCGATCCTGGAAAAGAACCTGCCGCGCGAGAGGAAGTAAGCGTGTCGCGTGCGCCCGCGTCAGGCGGGCTCCGACATAATGAAGCCATGTGAACATTTTGATATGGAGAACATCATGGCAAACACCGATCCGCGTAGCCAGCCGCAGAGCCCGCAAGCACCGCAACCCGGCACCGACGAACTTAACCGCTCCGAAAACCTGCTCCCGGGCGACGACGGCGCCGAGGACGGCCGCTTCGAAGTGGCCGAGGAAGTCGCCCTCGACATCCAGGGCGACGACACGCGCCGCGTCGGCCAGTTGCCCGAGGATCTGCCGGGCAGCGTGACCGAATCGATGCCGAGCACGGTGCAGACCGAGCCGGAAGACGAGAACAAGGACACGCCGTAAGGCGGCGGCCTCGCAACGCAGCGGGCACAACACAACGGGCGCCGCGGCGCCCGTTTTTTCGTCTACGACTGGACGGCGGCCATCACATCTTGATCCCCATCTTCAGCCCCTCGATCGTATGCGCCTGCACGATCGGCTCCAGGCGTTCGACCACGCGGCAGGTGATGTGGCGGCGCAGCTCCGGCGGCAGGCTTTCGTAATAGCCGTGGGTCAGCTGCAGGTCGTGCTTGTCGGCGTTGCGCGCGTCGGGCGCATCCACGCCGAGCACGAACACCGGGCGCGAACGGTCGGATTCGTTGGCGGTGCCGCGGTGGATGGTCAGCGCAGAACGCGCCGAGATATCCCCCATCTTCGGCAGCTTGCGCTGGGCGCGCGCCTCGTAGCGCGGCCACAGTTCCTTCGGCGGAAACATCGGGTCGCCGTCGCCGAGGTCGTCCCATTGCGTGCCGGGCGCGATCTCGAAGGGTCCCATGTCCTCCGTCACGTCGACGGTGGTGATGTTGAACGCGAGCGAATTCAGGCGCCGGCCGACCAGGGTGGCTTCGGGCGAGCGGAAGTCGCGGTGCCAGGGCTGGTGCAGCGCACCGGGGCCGGGCACATCGAAGCCGGCCTCGACGACGCGGTAGTCGGGGCCGAGCACGGCGCGGCAGACCGCCACCACCCACGGGTGGCCGATGATGTCGGCGAAGCCGGAAATGCGCTCGGGGTGCACCTCGACGTAATAACGGTTCGGCCCGCGCGCGAGCGCCCCGCCCGGCTGGCGCTGGGCTTCCTCGAACAGGGTGGCGATGTCGCGTCCGAGCCGTTCGACCCAGGCCCGGTCGAAGGCGCCCTTGCAGGCGATGATGCCGTCGCCATACAGGCCGCCCATGATGGCGGCGGCGTCGTGGGTGTCGTTGTCGGTGGCTTGGCTGGGCATGGCGGTCTCCTTTGTTGCTTGGCGGGGTCATGGTACTGCGAAACAGCGGCGCCGTGCGCACGGAGGAAGCTTGTCTGTGGAATTGGCGCGCTACCCATGCCAGATGCATGACGTAGGGTGTGCCCACCCTACGAAGCCCGTGACCACGCGCGCTTCACCAGTCCAGCGTCAGCAGCAGCGCCCCCATGCGTGGCCAGCACAGCTGGCTGATCTCCTCGCGCCGCGCCCAGCGGAAACCGTCCATCTCCGGCGTCGGCTTGCCCGTCTTCGCGTGCGGGAAGTAGCTGCTGCAGTGCAGCTGCGAGAGGTCGCCCAGTTCGTCGCCGGCGTCGACCCGGAACAGGTGCAGGCGCTTGTCGCGCCGGTAGTCGAATTCGCCCAGATCCACGAAGCGCGCGGCCTCGAACACCGCACCGGCTTCCTCGCGCAGTTCGCGCATCGCCGCTTCCAGGCTGGTCTCGCCGGGGTCGCGCATGCCCTTCGGGATGTCCCAGGCCGCCGTGTGCGTCACGTGGCAGAGCAGCAGGCGGCCTGTCGAATCGAGCACCAGGGTGCCGCAGGACACCGTGTGGCGGCTCACGCGCGCCCCTCCATCGCGGTGGCCAGCGCCTGCTCCAGGGCCTCGCGGCTGACCGGCTTGGTGAGATGCTGGTCGAAACCCGCCTGCTGCGACAGCGTCATGTCGCTGGCCGCGCCCCAGCCCGTGAGCGCGACCAGCACGGCGCCACGCAGCTCGCTGCTCGACCTCAGGGCGCGCGCGACTTCGTGGCCGTTCATGCCGGGCAGGCCGATGTCGAGGAAGGCCAGCTCGGGCCGGAAGCTGCGCGCCGCCGCCAGGCCCGCCGGGCCGTCATGGGCCATGCGCGTTTCGTGGCCGAGAGCGCCGAGCAGCGCGACCAGGCTTTCGGCGGCGTCGAGGTTGTCGTCCACCACCAGCACGCGCAGGCGCCGCGCCTGGGCCGGCATGGCCGGCGCCGCCCGCGTTTCCCCGGACTCGCCGTCGCCAGCCCGGCGCCGCAGCGGCAGGCGCACGGTGAAGGTGCTGCCCTGGCCGCGCCCGGCGCTGCTCGCCTGCACCCGGCCGCCATGCAGCTCGACCAGGCGCCGCACCAGCGACAGGCCGATCCCGAGCCCGCCCTGGGCCCGATCGAGGCTGCTGCCGACCTGGGTGAACATCTCGAATACGGATCCGATCGCGTCGGGCGCAATGCCGATGCCGCTGTCGGTGACGGCCACCACCGCCTGCATGCCCTCGCGCCAGGCCGCCAGCGCGATGCGCCCGCCGCCCGGGGTGTACTTGGCCGCGTTGTTCAAGAGGTTCGAGAGCACCTGCACCAGCCGCGTCAGGTCGGCGTCCAGCGGCAGCGGCTCGTCGGGCAGCGCGACCTCGAGCTTGTGGCCGCCGGCCTGGATCAGGGCCGTGCTCGACTCGACCGCCATCGACACCGCGACCCGCAGGTCGATCGCCTCCTTTTTCAGTTCGATGCGTCCGCGCGTGATGCGGGCGATGTCGAGCAGGTCGTCGACGAGGTGGATCAGCTGGCCGAGCTGGCGATCCATCATCGCGTGCACGCGCGCGGCCGTCTCGGCGCTGGGCGGCGCCATGCGCAGCAGGTCGAGGCCGGTGCGGATCGGCGCCAGCGGGTTGCGCAGCTCGTGCGCCAGGGTGGCGAGGAACTCGCTCTTGCGATGGTCGGCCTGGGACAGGTCGGCCGCGATGCGGCGCAGTTCGTCCTCGGCGCGCTTTTGCTCGGTGATGTCGCGCGTGATCGTCGCCAGGCCCAGGTGGGCGCCGTCGGCGCCATGTACGGCAAAGCCCTTGAAATACACGGGGATGGCGTCGCCGGCGCCGCGCCCCGAGAACTTAAGCTCGCCATCCCATTTCTCGGCCGCGCCGGTCAGGGCCGGCAGCACGTCGCTGCGCACGAAGGGGCGGCAGTCGCTCGAGAAGAAATCGAGCAGGCGCGCGCCGCGGATGTCGGACGCCAGGCCCAGGCCCGCCATCGCGCGCCCGGCCGGGTTCAGGTACAGGCCGGCGCCGTCGGGCGCGAAGATGCCGATGAAGTCCGAGGACTGCTCGGCCACCGCCGCCAGGCGCCGCACGCCTTCCTCGGCCACGCGCCGTTCGCTCTCGTCGCGCAGGTAAAGGGCGATGCCGCCGTCGGGCGTCGGGAAGCAGTTGATCTCGTACCAGCCGCCCCAGGCCGGCACCTGCACTTCCAGGCGCTGGGCGCTGCGATCCGCGGCGCAGCGGCGGCAGGCACGCTCCTGTGTGCTGCCCTGCCAGTCGGGGAACAGATCCCAGAACACGTCGCCGAAGAGCTGGTCGCGGCTCATGCCGGTGATGCGCTCGGCGGCGCCGTTGGCGTAGCCGATGCGCCAGCCGCTGTCGAGCGCGAGGAAGCCGTCGTTCATGCTTTCCAGGATGGCGTGCGAGCGCTCCTCGGCCGCCTGGCGCGCGCTGGCCTCGGCGCGCTGGCCGATGACGAGCGAAGCGGTATTGGCCAGCAGGGCCAGCGCCGCGTCGGCCCCGGCACGGTCGGCGCGGTAGCCGGCGCGGTCGTACCAGGTAAAGGCGCCGAGCACCGCGCCCGAAGGCGCCAGGATCGGCAGCGCGCGGCAGGCGGCCAGGCCGGCCGCCAGCGCCTCGGCGCGGCAGCGTTCCCATAGCGGATCGCCGGCGATGTCGGGGCAGTCGACCGGCTCGCCGCGCCAGGCCGCAGTGCCGCCGCCGGCGCCCAGCGGCGCAATGCCGACGGCGTCCAGGGCCTGGCGCAGATCCGCAGGCAGGCTGGGCGCGGCCGCGTGCACCAGCGCGCCGCCGGGGCCGGCCAGCTGGATCGCGGCCAGCGCGGCGCCGCCGGCATAGTCCTCGGCGCTGCGCGCCAGCAGGTCGAGCACGTCGTCCAGCGGCGCATCCGACACGGCCAGTTCGAGCGCCCCGCGCTGGCCTACGGCCAGCAGGTTGGCGCGGGTGCGGTCGGTGACGTCGATACCGTGGATCAGGACGCCCGACACGGCGCCGTCCGGCTCGCGCAGGGCCATGTAGATGAAGTCGACATAGCTGGTGGCGAGCTCCCCGCCCGCCGTCTGCAGCTGCAGGCGCACGTTGCTGCCTTCGTGCGCCACGCCGCTGCGGTAGACGCCGTCGAGGAGTTCGAACAACCCCTGGCCTTCGAGTTCGGGCAGGGCCGCATGCACGCTCTTGCCGAGCAGCGCCCGGCGCCCGACCAGTTCGGCGAAGCGCTCGTTGACCATGTCGAACACCATTTCCGGTTTGCGCAGCACCGCCATGAAGGCGGGGGCCTGGTAGAAGATGTCGCGCATGCGCTCGTTGGCGGTGCGCAGCTGGGCCACCAGGCGTTCGCGTTCCAGGCCCGCCCGCTGGCGCGCGCTGATGTCGGTGAAGGTGAGCACCGCGCCGCCGGCGCCGCCGCCGGTGGTCATCGGATGGAGCGAACAGGCCACCGGCAGGCGCGTGCCGTCCTTGCGCAGCAGGCGCGCATCGTCCAGGCGCAGGGTGGCGCCGCTGCGCACGGCGTCAAGCAGCGCGCTCGCACCGAGGCCCTCCGCTTCGGCCGGTTCTGGCAGCAGGACGGCCGCGGCGGCGCCGGCCAGTTCCTGCGGCGCGTAGCCGAGGCAGGCCGCGCCGGCCGCGTTCAGGAAGGTGCAGCGGCCATCGAGGTCGAGCCCGACGATGCCTTCGCCCGAGGACTCGAGCAGGCGCGCGAAGCGTTCGGTGCTCTCGTGCAGGGCGCGCTCGCTGGCGGCCAGGTGCTCGATCGCCTCGTGCTCGGCGGTGGCGTCGCGCATGATCTTGGCGTAGCCGAGCAGGCGGCCGCGCCGCTCGCCCTCTTCGCGCAGGGCGATCATCATGCCGTCGGCGAAGAAGCGGCCGCCGTCCTTGCGCAGGTACCAGCGCTTGTCGGTCGAGCGGCCGGTGTCGCGCGCGCGCGCGGCCTCCTCGTCCGGCTTGCCGGCGGCGCGGTCTTCCTGCGTGAAGATCATGTCGGCCGAGCGGCCCAGCGCCTCGGCTGCGCTCCAGCCCGTGACCTCCTCCGCCCCAGCTTCCCATTCCGTGATGCGGCGTTCGGTATCGGTGCCGATGAAGGCGTAGCCGTGCAGGTTGTCGAGGATCAGGCGCAGGCGGTCGGACTGGCCCGGCGCGGGTGCGGGTGCGGGTGCGGGTGACTGTGCAGCACGCAGGCGTGCCAGCTCGGCGTTCTGGCGGTACACGACGAGGCACTGGCTCACCCGCGCGCGCAGCACCTGCGCGTTCAGCGGCTTGGCGAGGTAGTCGGCCGAGCCGAGGGCATAGGCGCGCTCGTAAGGGAAGTCGTCGGCATCGCCGGCCGTGATGAAGATGACCGGCACCGCCTGCGAGCGCGGATGCTGGCGCATCAGCTCGGCGGTCTGAAAGCCGTCCATGGTCGGCATCTGGACATCGAGCAGCACCAACGCGAACTCGTCGGCGAGCAAGGCGCGCAGCGCCGCCTCGCCCGAATCGACGGGAACGAGCGCGGCGTCCAGTCCGGCCAGCAGCGCTTCGAGCACCGCGAGGTTGGCAGGCTGATCGTCCACGAGAAGGATGCGGGGCTGGACGGCTGCGCTCATCGGTGAATGGTCGGTCTGGCGCGCCGGGCGCGCAAATGTGTGAGTAATTGTAAAGAAAGCAATGTATGCCTCACGCTTCCGATTGTCAATTGTGCGCGCCTTCCGCCGGGGCGCCCGCACACTAGGGCTTTGCTGCCGCAGCGCAGCACGCTCGTGCATTCGCTTGGAAAGCCTGGAGAACCGATGGATTTCACGTACCTGAACAACACCCTCGAAAGCTGGGCGATCGCCCTGGCCGTGCTGGTAGGCGCGACCCTGGCCATGCACTGGCTGCGGCGCCTGGCCCTGCACCGGATGCAGACCGTGGCCCAGCGCACCGAGACCCTGGCCGACGACCTGGTCGCCAAGATGCTGCGCAAAACCTATCTGCTCATCATGATCACGCTGGCGGCCTATCTTGGCAGCCTCGCGCTGGAGCTGACCGAACGCCAGCGCCTCGTGATCTCGCGCATCGCGATCGCGGCCCTGATCCTGCAGCTGGCGATCTGGGGCGACACCCTGCTGCGCGCCTGGCGCGACCACTCGTATGTGACGGACGCGCCGCGCAAGGCCTCGCGCACCATCCTGTGCTTCCTGATGCGCCTGGCGCTCTGGGTGATCGCCTTCCTGATGGTGCTCGATAACTTCGGCTTCAACATCACGGCCCTGGTGGCCAGCCTCGGCATCGGCGGCATCGCGGTCGCCCTGGCCGTGCAGAACATCCTCGGCGACCTGTTCGCCTCGCTCTCGATCATGCTCGACAAGCCCTTCGAGATCGGCGACTTCATCATCGTCGGCGACGTGCTGGGCTCGGTCGAGCACATCGGCCTGAAGACCACGCGCCTGCGCGGGCTGGGCGGCGAACAGGTCATCTTCGCCAACAGCGACCTGCTGAAAAGCCGCATCCACAACCACAAGCGGATGGAGACGCGGCGCGTGGCCTTTGTCCTGCGCATCGCCTACGGGGCGCCCGACGCCCAGCTGGCGCGCGTGCCGGCCCTGATCCGCGAAGTGGTGGATGCCGAACCGATGGCGGCCTTCGAGCGCGCCCACTTCTTCAACTACGGCGAATGGTCGCTCAATTTCGAAGTCGTCTACCACTTCCAGAGCCCCGACTACATCGCGCACATGGACACCCAGCAGGCCATCCTGCTGGAGATCTACCGCCGCTTCGAACGCGAGGAGATCCGCTTCGCGCACCCGCTGTCGATCGTGCGCATGGCCGATGGGGGCGCGCCGCTACGGCCGCCGGCGGGGAATGTGGCGGCGGGGGCGTTTCGGCATTGAGCCCGCCGGATCTAGCACGATTTGATTTCGCGCCTGCGCATGCGTGCGTTGGACGCGAGGGCGCCGGCACGGCAACGCCGCGCGCAGCATCCGTCCCGACGTAAAAAAACCCGCCGGGCCTTGCGGCCGGGCGGGTTTTCACAAGCTAGCCGACAATCAGGCGGCGCTCTTCTGCGCGACCGGCAGCGGGTTGACGCGGGCGGCAGTGCCGCCTTCGAGCACGGCGGCAGCGGCGGTGCGGGCGGCGCCCGGGGCCGTGGTGCTGATCAGCTCGTGCATGCGGCCGGCGGTCTTGTCCCACGAGGTATTCGCAACGATGTCGCGCATGCGCTCGACCAGCTGCGCCTGCTCGCTCTCGCCCAGCGCCAGCATGCGCTCGCAGGCGGCGATGTATTCGTCGGCGGTCGAGGCGATGGCGACGACGTCGCCATACGGCACCTTGACGTCGGTGATCGGGGTCGAGACGCTCAGTTTTTCGGCGGCCATGTACTCCAGCACCTTGGTCGGGCTGATGAACTTGGTCGAGTCGTTCATGGCGAAGGGCAGCAGGCAGACGTCCCATCCGGCCAGGAACTTCGGCAGTTCGTCATAGTTGCGCTGGCCCATGTAGTGGACGTTGTCGGCGCGCGGCAGTTCGGCCGGATCGATCTTGACGACGGGGCCGACCAGCACGATCTGCCATTCCGGGTGGGCAGCGGCCATCTGGCGCACCAGATCGGTGTCGAAACGCTCGTCGATGACGCCGTAGAAGCCGAGGCGCGGGCCGGCGATCTTGGCCTGCTCAGGGTGCGAGATGGCGCTGTCGAGGGCCTGGCGGAAATGCTTGGCGTCGACGCTGCTCGAGAAGCAGTGGGCGTTGGCGTGCCGGTCTTTCTTCGCTTCGTACAGGCTCGGGCCGCCGGTGAAGACCAGGTCGGCGATGTTCAGCAGGGCCGATTCGCGCTGCAGCAGTTGCTTCGGCGGGTTCTTGAAGGCGGCCAGTTCATCCATGCAGTCGTAGACGACCAGGGAAGGATCGAAGTTCTGCAGCAGCGGCAGTGCCATCGGGGTGTAGAACCACACGACTGGACGCTCGCCTTCCGGCACCAGGTCGGCCAGCAGGCGCTGCATGGTCGGCAGCTGGTCGTCATGGAAGCCCCAGGTGTTCTCGATCGGGGTATGCGGACGGCACACCGTGATGTTCGGCGCCACGGCCGTCTTTTGCAGGTGTGCCTGGCCCTCGCTGTGCACCGGTTCTTCGACGAACAGGATATTGTAGTGTTCCGCCAGGCGCGTCATGAGGTGCTGGGGGCGTTGGAAGACGAAGTCCCAGCGGAGGTGGCAAAACACGATCAGGGTCGGCATGTTGATTTCCTTTCGCCTTTGTGGCGCTTTAATTGATCTTGGATCCCGGTGTTGTGTCGAGGCGGCGGCGGAGTCTTCACACCCTGCGATCGATACCGGAGCGGTGCATCGTAACATGCAAATTTAATATTATTTTCATTTATGCATGGCAACATTAGCGTTCAGAAAGGGCCAGTCGGAAATGAAGAGCGTTTCCTCATAGGAGAGTTCGGTGTCCATCAGGCATCTTCGTAGGCCTATTCCCACATATATACAAGGAAATCCACTACGAAAACTCATCCATACGGGATGCATGCGCAACCGTGCGCACCCCGTGAAACGGGCCTGCTGAGCGGATCCGGGGCGACTGGCGGTGACGAAACGGCGCGCCGCAGGCTGTAGGCATACTCTGCCGTGGCGGACGCGCCAATGATGGGTTGGAGCCGTCTGACGCCCCGTCGGGACGCGGGTGCAGTCACACGCGCGCGCCCTTTGCTGCGGCACGGTATTCGGTTTTCAGGCCGGAGAATAAGGCTGGGCGCCTTCGGGATGGCCTTCGCGGTCGAAGCCGTCGGCGGTGGACACGTCGTCGATGCCGATCGAGCCGAGGGCATCGCACAGCTCGTCGACCTCGGCGCCGAGATCGGCGGCCAGGTCGACGGCCTTGACCGTTCCGCCCCAGGGCGGCCCGCCGTCGAGGGCGTACAGGTTCACGCGCAGTTCGATGTGTTCGCCCGCGTCCTGGGGCGCGACCACGGCGCGCACGCGGTCGGCCGCCAGCTCCTTGGCGGCGAGCAGGCTGTTGATCTCGGTCAGGGTGCCGAGCAGCGCCAGTTCGGCCACGCCCTGCTCCTTGGCGCCATGGAACAGATCCTGGTAGAGGAAGTCGACGCTGATGCTCTCCGGATCGCGCGCCAGGCAGCGCCGTACCAGCGGCGCCACGCGCTCCGTCCAGGCCCGGTAGCGGCGCATGCGGTCGGCGAAATACACGTCGGCGTCGATCTCGTTCTTCGGCACCGCGTAGAACGGGTCGTCCGCGCGCTTCAGCGCGAAGCCGAACAGGAAGCGCAGCTCCATGGCCGTCTCGTCGGGCGCGAAGCGTTCGCCCGTCCAGCCGCGGATGCTTGCTTCCAGCAAGGGCGCGGCGACCGGCTTCTTGCTCGAGAGCGAGGCGGCCGCTTCGCGCAACAGTTCCTGCAAGGTCGAATAGCCGATGTGATCCGCCTCGGCCAGGTCGTAGGCGTGGCGCACCAGGGCCACCTTGGCCTGCGGGCTCTCCAGTTCGCAAGCGGTGAAGCTGGCCGCCAGCGCCTCGTAGGCCTCGTCGTCCGGGAAGATGTCCTGCGAGACCAGGCCGCCCGTGCTGCGCACGAAAAGCGGGATCATGAAGGCGTCGATCTCGAATTCGTCCTCGCCTTCGCGGCGAAAGCGCAGCGTGGCCGACTGCTCGCCGACGTGGGCGCGCAGCAGGCGGCAGGCTTCCGGATCGGTGAAGCGGGCCAGCTCGATCGCGCCGTAGAGCACCTCGTCGCGCTTCTTGCGCAGCGCCTTGCGGATTGCGACCAGCAGCTCCTCTTCCTTGGCGGCGGCCCCTTCCGGGTCGGCGTCCTCCCCCTCGGCTACCTCGAGCGCGAGATCGGCCAGCGCCTGGGCCAGGGCGTCGGTGTCGGCTTCGGCGGCGGAGACGGCGGCCGACTTGCGCGGCACGGGCTTCTTATTTTTCGGCATGGTAAGCGTGGTGAATGATGAAAGCGCCATGGTAGCGCATTGCGGCCCATGCGCGGCCCGCACGCAGATGTGTCCCGTCCCTGTGGGCCTTACTCGGCGCGTTCGGTCTCCGGCGTGGCCTTGGCCATGCTCAGCGCCGCCAGCACTTGCTCCGGCTCGGCAGGCTTGGCGATGTGCAGGTCGAAGCCCGCTTCGCGTGCGCGCACCTTGTCGGCGAGCTGGCCGTAGCCGGTCAGAGCGATCAGCAAGGTATGCGAGAACTGCGGCATCGCGCGCAGGCGCCGCGCCAGTTCGTAGCCGTTCATGTCGGGCAGGCCGATGTCGAGGATGAACACGTCGGGACGCTCGAATGCAGCCCATTCGAGCGCGCTGGCGGCGTCGTAATAGGTCGACACCAGGTGGTCGCCGGCCGCCTCCAGCAGCAGCGACAGGCTGACGGCGGCGTCGATGTTGTCGTCGACCAGCATCACGCGCAGCGCACTGGGGACAGCGCCCTGCCCGCCGTTCTGTCCGTGGACGCCATCGCGGCTGGCATACAGGCCGGCCTCCCGCACGCGGCGCGAGGGGTGCGGCGTGGTCAACGCCGCCAGTTCGGTCTTCAGGGGCAGGCGCACGGTGAAGACGCTGCCGCCGCCGCGCCCCGGGCTGCTCGCCTCGACGCTGCCGCCATGCAGCTGCACCAGGCTGCGCACCAGCGCCAACCCCAGGCCGAGTCCGCCCTGGGCGCGGTCGGCCTTGCGCTCGCCCTGCGAGAACAGGTCGAATACGCGCGGCAGCAGTTCCGCGGTGATGCCCTCGCCGTCGTCGGCCACCGAGACGCTGGCCTCGTCGCCGCTGCTGCCCAGCGCAAGCTGGATCGCGCCGTGCGGCGGCGTGTACTTGGCCGAATTGGTGAGCAGATTCGCCAGCACCTGGGTCAGGCGGGTCTGGTCGCCGCGCACCCTCACCGCGCCGTTGGGCAGGCGCAGCTCGAGGCGGTGCTGGCGCTCCTCCATCAGCGGGCGGGTCTGCTCGACGGCGCGCTCGACGATGTTGCGCAAGTCGACGTCTTCCATGTTCAGGCTCACCAGGCCGCGTGTGACGCGCGAGACGTCAAGCATGTCGGACAGCAGGCGGTTCATGTGCTCGACCTGGCGCCCGATCACGTCGCCGGCGTAGCGCGCGCGGTGGACGTCGAGGTTGGGCAGCTTGAGGAGCTGGGCCGCGGTGCCGATCGGGGCCAGCGGGTTGCGCAGTTCGTGGCCGAGCATGGCCAGGAACTGATCCTTGGCGCGGTTTTCTTCCTCGGCCATCTGGCGCGCCTGCTGGGCGCGTTCGAGCTGGGACTGGCGCTCGTAGCCGGCCGTGTCGCGCGTGGCCTGGGCCCGGCGCAGCTCGTTGCCGGCCTTGCGCAGGGCAGTGAGCAAACGGTCGATCTCGACGATGCGCGAGCGCTGCGGCGGGGGCAGCTCGCCGCGTCCCAGGCTGCTTGCCGCCTCGACTGCCATCCGGATCGAACGTGCATGGCCGCGCCCGAACCAGGCCGAGACCGCGGCCGCACCCAGCAGCGCGGCGACCAGGGCCAGCGCGGCCGCGCGCCGTGTGCCGCCGGGCTCCGCCGCGGAGATCGCTGCGGCAGGCGCCGCGACCGCGATCAGCCAGCCGGCCGATGCCGTCCGTTCGAAAGCGACGCTGCCGCTGCCGCCATGGCGCAGCGCCGTCTCGACTCTGCCGGCGCGGCTGCGCGCGGCGGCCGCCAGCAGCGATGGCGCCCCCGCCTCGCCCACGAGTTCGGCCGGCCCCTGGTTCGAAGCCACCAGGCGGCCCCTGCGGTCGACGATATCGACCTGCCAGTCGGGCGGCAGCTTGGCGTCGCGCAGCAGGCGCCGAAAATGGTCGGTGCCGTAGCCCACCGCCAGCACATGGCGGCGCGCGCCCGACGCGTGCGGCAAGGCGACGACGGTGACCAGGCGCTCGCCGGCCGGGCCGGGCACGATGTCGCTGACGACGGCGCGTCCTCCCGCCAGCATGGCGGGGAAATAGGCGGGAACGGCGTCGGCCGGCAAGGGGCTGCCCATCAGGCCCAGGGTGGACAGCAGCACACTGCCGCGCTCGTCCATCAGGAGGCCCCAGGAATCGTGGCCGTCGGCCGCGGCCTTGGCTTCTTTATGAAAAGCCTGGAGGTCGTTTGAGGCCAGCGAGGGCGAACCGGCCAGTACCCGCAGCGAGGCGGTTGCTGCGGCATGTTCGGCGTCGACCAGCATCGCGATGCGCTCGGCGGTTCGCGCCAGGCTCGACCGTGCCAGCTCGCGCTCGGTGTCCTCGATCAGGCGCAGGGCGAACCCGGCGAAAAAGATCACCGGCACCAGGATTGCTGCGGCCATCAAATACAGGTAGGCACGGATTTGCATCGCGGGCTCACAGGTAGACGGCCGTCGACATGACAGCCAGCAAATTGATGATACCAATGTCTCAACGTAAAGCAACAAAATAGTAGATCGGGAGCAAATGAGCGGCGAATGCGCGGGGGCATGCGCCGCCGGGCATGCACGGCGCATGGCGTGCGGGCCGCTTCCGGCGGCGCAGGGCGCCGCGGCGGACGGTGCGGTGTTATGCTTCGGTCATCCCAACCACACGCTGTGCAAGGCGACGCGCCCGCGCCGCCTTCGACCGCCCAGCCAACGCAATTCTCATCCACGATGCTCGACAACTATTTCAAACTCAAGGAAAGCGGCACCGACGTTCGCACCGAACTGCTGGCCGGCCTGACGACTTTCCTGACGATGGCCTACATCATTTTCGTCAATCCCTCGATCCTCGGCGACGCCGGCATGCCGAAGGAAGCCGTGTTCGTGGCCACCTGCCTGGTGGCGGCGCTGGGCAGCGCGATCATGGGCCTGTACGCCAACTACCCGATCGGCATGGCGCCGGGCATGGGCCTGAACGCCTATTTCGCCTACGCGGTGGTGCTCGGGATGGGCGTGGCCTGGCCGGCGGCGCTGGGCGCGGTCTTCCTTTCGGGCTGCCTGTTCATCCTGGTGTCGGTGTTCGGCCTGCGCGGCATGATCGTGAACGGCATCCCGCACTCGCTGCGCGTGGCGATCACGGTCGGCCTGGGCATGTTCCTGGCCCTGATCGCGCTGAAGAACGCCGGCATCGTCGTCGGCAGCGAACCGACCCTGGTCAAGGCGGGCGATCTGCACAAGCCGGAAGCGGTCATGGCGATCGTCGGTTTCCTGCTGATCGTGACGCTCGACCGGCTGAAGGTGCGCGGCGCCATCCTGATCGGAATCATCGTCGTCACCGTCCTCTCCTTCTTCTTCGGCGGGAACACCTTCAAGGGCATCTTTTCGGCCCCGCCTTCGATCGACCCGACCCTGTTCAAGCTCGACATCGCGGGCGCCCTCTCGGTCGGCATCATCAACGTGGTCTTGGTGTTCTTCCTGGTCGAGCTGTTCGACGCCACCGGCACCCTGATGGGCGTGGCCAGCCGTGCCGGCCTGCTGGTCGAGGGCAAGATGGCGCGCCTGAACAAGGCCCTGCTGGCCGACAGCGGCGCCATCGTCGCCGGTTCCGTGCTCGGCACCTCGAGCACCACCGCCTATATCGAGAGCGCCGCCGGCGTGCAGGCGGGCGGACGCACGGGCCTGACCGCCCTGATGGTGGCGGTGCTGTTCCTGGCCTGCCTGTTCATCGCGCCGCTGGCCGGCGTGGTGCCGGCCTACGCCACCGCGCCGGCCCTGCTGTTCGTGGCCTGCCTGATGCTGCGCGACCTCGGCGACATCGAATGGGGCGACACCACCGAAAGCATCCCGGCCGCGATCACGGCCCTGGTGATTCCGTTCACGTATTCGATCGCGGAAGGCATCGCCTTCGGCTTCATCACCTATGCCGCGCTGAAGCTGCTGACCGGACGGGCGCGCGACGTCAAGCCGGTGGTGTGGGTGATTGCGGGGCTGTTCATCTTCAAGATCGTGTATATCGGGACGTGAGGTGGCGGTTCGAGCGGTGAACGCGTGGGCACGGGTGCCCACGCGTTCACCGGCTCCGATCAGGCCCGCTCCGACAAGATCCACGACCGTTTTACGACACAATTCCCCTGCTTCTGGGATACAATCAGGCCCGAGCCCCTTTGCCGCACGGCGTGCACCGGCGCTCTTTTCCCGAACGACCGGCAGGTTGGCGGCGCGGCGGTTCGCCGGCGCCGCGGCCGCAGAACAGCTTATGAAATCATCTTCTTTCCTCGCGCTGGCCCTGTTTGGGCTTGCCCACTGCAGCGCTTTCGCCGGCGCCGCCGACGACTTGCCGGAAATCGGCAACATCCACAGCGCCCTCTCGGTCAACCGTCCCGAAATCATCCCCAATGGCGGCTGGTTCACCTCGGCCGAACTGGGCGCGATCAGCACCTCGGGCAACACCACCGGCACCTCGATCAGCGGCAAGATTGACGCCCGCCACGAGACGGCCGACTGGAGCAACGAATACATCGTCAGCGGCTTCTTCAAGGAAGACGAGATCACCGATGACGACGGCGAACGCTACCGCACGCGCTCGGCCGAGCGCTGGGCCGCGTCGGCCAAGGCTGCCTACAAGCTGATGAAGGAAGGTTCGCGCGCCTTCGTCCTCGGCTCGCACGTGAACGACAAGTTCGGCGCCTACACGCGCTATTCCTCGTTCGCGGCCGGCCACGGCTCGCAGCTCTACAACACCGACACCAAGGCGCTCGACGTGGAGATCGGCCCGGGCTATTTCAAGGGCCAGCGCGAGACCGGCGAGATCGAAAGCGGCCTCACCGTGCGCGGCGCCGCCCGCTTCCGCTGGCAGGTCAGCCCCTCGGCCGCCTTCGTGCAGACCGTCAGCGTCGAACGCGGCACCTCGAACGTGCACTCGATCGCCGAGTCGGCCCTGTCGACCAAGATCAACGACACGATGCAGATGAAGGCCGCCTTCTCGGCGCGCAACGACACCAACGTCCCGGTCGACAAGAAGAACACCGACACCCAGACCTCGCTGACCCTGGTGTATTCGTTCTAGGACGGCGCCCGCCGCCCTCCCGTGCGAGAATGCGCGCATGGATCGACGAACCGACTACAAGACCGCCCTGCTGATCGACGCGGCCATCAAGACGCCCGCGCCTGCATCCCCGGCGCGCGTGATGGCGGGCATGGGCGTGCCCTTCGAGACGGCGCGCAGGGTGCTGACCCGGCCCGACGAGCGCCGCCATCCGTTGCCGGCGCCGGAGTTCAAGCGCGAGGCGGGTTAACGCTGCCGACGGGATGCGAGCTGCACGCTCTACGGCTGCGGCTCGTGGACGTCGTCGACGCTCACCGGCTCGGCCGCGATCTTCTCTTCGGCCAGTTCGTGGTCGTCCTCGTCCGCCTGCAGGCCTTCCTGCTCCGCCCCGCGCACCTCGTCGTAGAGCAGCTCGACCAGCACCGGGAAGTGATCCGAACCGAAATGCGGCAGGCGGCGGATGAAGCCGAGCGTGAAATGACGGCTGTGGAACAGGTGATCCAGCGGCCAGCGCAGGAACCAGTGGTCGGCGTGGAAGGTGTTGAACATGCCGCGCCCGACGCGCGGGTCGAGCAGGCCGCTGATCTTGCGGAACAGCCGCGTCGTGGTCGACCACGCGACGTCGTTCAGGTCGCCCGCCACGATCACGGGCGTGTCCAGGCCGGCCACGCTTTTCGCCACCACCAGCAGTTCTGCGTCGCGCTGGGTCGATTCGTCGTGTTCGGTCGGGCTGGGCGGGGCCGGATGGAGGAAGTGGATGCGGATCTTGCGCTTCGAGGGCAAGACCACCAGCGCGTGCATCGAGGGGATGTCGTCCTCGACCAGGAACTGGATCTTCGCGTCCTCCAGCGGCAGGTTCGAATACACGTGCATGCCGTACAGGTTGTCGAGCGGGCATTTCATCGTGTACGGATACTCGGGTTCGAGCACATCCAGCCGATCCTGCCACCACTGGTCGGTTTCCAGCGTGACGAAGACATGCGGCTTGTGCTCGCGGATCAGGGCGATCAGGCCGTCGGTGTTCCGGTTCGGCGTGAGGACGTTGGCGGTCAGGATGCGGATGCGGTCGCCCGGCGCGGCATCCACCGCCAGCTTGACTTCGTTCGGGAAGGGCCGCGTGTAGGGGATGATCCACCAGGCCTGGTAGGCCAGGCAGGCGCCCGTGACGATCATCAGGATGGGCGATTCGCGCTCGCCCATGTCGAGCAAAAAAGCCTCGGCCACCAGCACGGCGAGCGCCACGATGGCGATCTGCAGGCGCGGGAAATCCATGTCGCGCACCCACCACTCGGTGTGGCGCGACAGCGGCAGCAGGGTGGCAATCACAATCAGTCCGACCAGGGTTGCGATGACGACAAATGACATGGTGAAGGCGTCCTGAGTCCTGTTTTAGTTTTAGTGACAAGTAGACAACACGCACAGTATGCCCTGTAAATGGAGATCGGACTGTGCGCTAGCGTGCATAGCGCGCCCTGCCATCCGTGCGTTGGCAAATCGACCAGATACGCGATACTCTGCGTTCGAATTCTTACCGTGACAACCGAACCGATGAGCACATCCGAGACCGCCTTCCTGATCCTGACCCGCGCCGGCCTGGCCGACATCGGCGAGCGCCTGCAGCCGGCTGGCGCCGCCGTTTACCTGAACCCCGGCGTCGCCAGCGCCGCCGAGATCGCACAACTGGAGGCGGACGGCGCCACCGTGGCCGTGCTGCCGCAGGAGCTGCCGGCGAACCTGTCCGGCCAGTTCGAGGGGGCGCTGCTCGCCGCCGGGCTGCCCGCCGGCCGGCTCTGGATCGAGCATTCCCGCTCCGCTGCCATGCAGGCGCCGCTGGGGCCCACCGAAGCGGCCGCACCCGCCGCGTTGGCCGATGAGGAAGAACCCCTGCACGAGCGCCTGGCGCGGCGCGCCGGCCGGTTCGCCAGCGGCGCCCTGCGCCGCCTGCGCAGCGCCGGCATCGACCGGCCGCTGCTTGTGCTGCCCTATCTCGGCTTCGGCAATGCGGAGAAACTCTGGATCAAGGGGCGGGTGCTGGACGAGGCGAGTTTTCGCGAGCAGACCGGCCAGGACAGCAGCTGGAGCAACCTGGTCGCCCTCTACCACCGGCTCGAATCGGACGAAGTGGCCGGCGCGCGCGTGGTCGCCCATTTCGACGGCCGCAGCTGGGAGACCGTGACCGACGGCGGCGGCTATTTCTCCTTCGAGATCCCGTCCGCCACGCCGCTGGCCGGTGGCTCGCACCGGGTCGAGCTCGAACTGCCGGAGTGGATGGGCGCCGACAAGGCGCCGATCCGCGCCTCGGCCGAAGCCTTCGTGCCGGCGGCCTCGGCCCGCTTCGGCATCATCAGCGACATCGACGACACCGTGCTGTGGACGAACGTCACCAACAAGCTGAACATGGCCCTGATGCTGGCGCGCACCAACGCCCATACGCGCAAGCCCTTCAAGGGCGTAGCCGCCTTCTACCGCGCGCTGCGCGACGGCACGGGCGGGGACGAGAACAACCCGATGTTCTATGTGTCGAGCAGCCCCTGGCACCTGTTCGGCTTCCTGGTCGACTTCCTGCGCCTGCAGGACATCCCGGTCGGCCCCCTGCTGCTGCGCGAACTGGGCCTGCAGAATGTATTCCAGCTCCAGAACCACGGCAGCCACAAGCTCGACAAGATCGAACTGATCCTGAAATTTTACCCGGGCATGCAGTTCGTGCTGATCGGCGACAGCGGCGAAAAGGATCCGGAAATCTATACCGAGATCGTGCGCCGCCACCCGAAACAGGTGCGCATGATCTACATCCGCAACGTGAACCCCGACCCGATGCGCATCGAAGCGCTGGATCGCCTGATCGAGGAAGTGAGCAGCACCGGCACCCAGCTGATCCTGGCGCCGGACAGCGTCTTCGCCGCCTCGCACGCGGCCGCCGAGGGCTTGATCAAGGTCGATCGCCTGGCGTCGGTGCGGTCGGACAAGCGGGAAGACGACAACCTGCTGACGGCGGAGCCAAGCGGAGGCGGTGCCTGACGCGTTAACGGTAGAGCTGAAACGCGTGGGCTCCCCGAGCCCACGCGTTTCACGCAACTAGAACGCTCAAGCCAGCGACACCCCGCTACGCCGCCCCTCGCTGCGCACCAGCATCAGCGCGATCAGGCTCAGCAGCGCCGCACCTGTCAGGTAATAGCCGACATACTCGATCCCATGCTTGGTCGCCAGCGAGGTCGCAACATACGGCGCCAGCGAGGCGCCGAGGATGCCGGCCAGGTTGAAGGTCAGCGAGGAACCGGTATAGCGCACCTCGGGCGGGAACAGCTCGGCCAGCAGCGTGCCCAGCGGCCCGTAGGTCAGGCCCATCAGCGACAGGCCGATCACCAGGAACAGGCCGGCCAGCACCAGGTTGTTGGCCACGAACAGCGAACCGAAGAAGAGGCCGAAGACCATGATCGCCGCCGTCACCCCGATCATCGCGGCGCGCCGTCCGAAGCGGTCGGCGATGATGGCCGAGGGCGGGATCAAGAGGCCGAAGAAGATCACGGCGCCCAGCTGCAGCACCAGGAACTGGGTGCGCGAATACCCGAGGCCCGTCGTGCCCCAGGACAGCGCGAACACGGTCAGCAGGTAGAACAGGACAAAAGTAGAGGTCGCCATCAGCGTGCCCAAGACCAGGGCCCGGCCGTGATCCTTGAACACGGTCACGACCGGCACCTTGACGCGCTCGTTCTTGTCGAGCACGGCCTGGAAGTCGGGCGTCTCATGGATTTTCAGACGCACGTACAGGCCGACGGCGACGAGGACGGCGCTGGACAGGAAAGGCACGCGCCAGCCCCAGGCGAAGAACTGCTCTTCGGTGAGCGATTGCGTCAGCAGCAGGAACACGCCGCCCGACAGGAAGAAGCCGATCGGCGCGCCCAGCTGCGGGAACATGCCGTACCAGGCGCGCTTGCCGGGCGGGGCGTTTTCGGTGGCGAGCAAGACCGCCCCGCCCCATTCGCCGCCCAGGCCCAGGCCCTGGCCGAAGCGGCACAGCGCGAGCAGGAGCGGCGCCAGCGTGCCGATCGCGGCATAGGTCGGCAGCATGCCGATCACGATGGTCGAGATGCCCATGGTGAGCAGGGCCGCCACCAGCGTGGCTTTCCTGCCGATGCGGTCGCCGAAGTGGCCGAACAGGGCCGAGCCGACCGGACGCGCGAAGAAGGCGATGGCGAAGGTGGCGAAGGATTGCAGCACGGCGGCGGCCGGGTCGGCCGCCGGGAAGAACAGTTTCGGGAACACCAGCACCGCGGCGGTGGCGTAGATATAAAAGTCGAAGAACTCGATCGTGGTGCCGATCAGGCTGGCGAAGAGGACGGTACGAGCCTTGTTGGCGGGCGCCTTGTTTGCTTGGCTCATGCGTTCACCGCCTTGGCCAGTGCTTCGCGCACTTCGTCGGCGCTGTCGGGACGGGTGACGCGGGCGACTTCGACGCCGTCTTTCAGCACGACGACGGTCGGCCACAGCTTGATCCGGTACGAGCGGCCGAGCGGGCGGCCGGGGCCGTCCTCGACCTGGATGTGGCGCGCATCCGGATAGTCTTTCAGCGCACCCGCAATGTGCGGCTCGCCCGCGCGGCAATAGCCGCACCAGTTGGTGCCGAAGTCGAGGGCGACGAGGCCGGGCAGCGCATCGACCGCGCTGCGCTCGGGCTGGGAGGTTTCATATGCCATTTGATGCTCCTCAATAATGCCGATTAGACAAGCGTACCTGAAACATCGGCGCGGAGCCAAGGGTTTTATTGCATTATCGGAACGATATTGTGTGGCGGCGAGGTCTCTCTCCGCTTGCGTTAGAAACCCGCGGGCATGCCCGCCCTACGGTGCACCACCATTGGAACTGTCGGTGGTACGTAGGGCGGGCATGCCCGCGGGGTTATTAAGCGCACCTCAATGCGCGTGACTTCCCCCTTCCCCTTCGCAATGTTGCGGCGCTTCCCGGCACAACTTCTCCTGCGCCGCCAGCGCCAGCTTGCGCGCCGCCAGCTGCGCGGGCGTCCTCGCCGGCGCCAGGATCTCGTCCTGGGTGTACACCCGCCCGTTCTTGACCACCAGCCGCACGTCCGCCGCCGCCCGCAGATCCGCCAGAGGATTGCCGCCGACGACGATCAGGTCCGCCAGCTTGCCCTCCTCGACCGTCCCCAGATCCTTGTCGACCAGGGCGACCTTCGCCGCGTCGCGCGTCACCGAGTACAGCACCGACAGGTTGTCCTGCACCAGCGCCGCGCCGCGCATGTTCAGGTGCAGCGAGATGCCCGGCACCACCAGCGGCGAGTCGGTGCCGTTTGCCACCAGCGCGCCGGCGGCTTTCACCTTGGCCTGCTGGGCGGCGTCGTTGGCGATCGCGGCCAGCTGGGCGGGCGTGGGCGGCTGGGCGTTTTGCAGGCCGGGGACGAAGTTCGGCGGCACCAGGATGAAGCGCGGATCGGTCACGATGCCAGGATCCAGCCCGGCCAGCGCGCTGCTCGAGAACAGGGTGTCGATCAGGCGGAAGTCGGCCTTGCCGTAGACGTCGGCCGCGTCCTGGTAGGTGATGGCGCGTGCAAAGGACTTCGACCAGCCGTAGCCCATGCGCTGGGTGGCCGACAGGTGGGTGGTGCCGCCCAGGCCGGTCGCCGCGCCCGGCTGCACCATGTGGGTACCGCTCGGCACGCCCAGGTCGAGCGCGCCCTGGGCGATGCGCTCCATGATCGGGATCGGCGCGCGCACATAGCTCTTCAGGAAGTCCGCGTCCATGCGCTTGGCCTTGGCAATCTCGATCTCGGCGATCGAGGGCGTGCGCAGGGTGCGCGCGAAGCTGTAAAACAGGCGGTTGCCTTCCCATAGCGGCGGCGAGACGAACAGGCGCGGCCCGATCAAATTGCCCGCTTCAAGCGCCTCGCGCATCTCGATACTCTGGTGCAGCGGGCCCGCCACCGACTGCGCGCTGGTGATCCCGTAGGAGAGCATCAGCTGCGCGATCTGGCCGAACTGCCCGCCCTGGTACAGGGTCAGCGGGTGCAGGTGGGTTTCGATCAGGCCCGGCATCACGGTGAGCGCGCCGGCGTCGACCACCCGCGCGTCGTCGTCGTGCTCGGCATGCGGCGCGACCGAGACGATGCGGTTGCCCTCCACGACGATGTCGACGTTCCGGCGCAGGGTCGCGCCCACGCCGTCCCACAGGGCGCCGGCGTGGATGATCGTGCGTCCTTCGGGCACGGCCTGGCGCCAGCTCAGCTTGACCGGTATGTCGCGCCGGCCGCTGCCGTCGGCGCGGATCGTGCGCACGCGTTCGGCCGACTTGTAGAGGATGGTCTCCGAGTCGCCGCCCCAGGCCGGCAAGTCCGCCATGTCCTCGCTTACCTGGCGCGCCGGGCCGGTGGGCGCGCCGTTGGCGCCGAGGGGCATCACGTGCAGGCGCGAATCCATGATGAAGGCGACCTTGCTGCCGTCCGGCGACAGCGCGGCCGCGCCTTCGTCGCGCTCGGCGATCTGGCGCGGCTCGGGCGCGACGGCGTAAAAGCTTCCCTGGCGCGTGGCGAGGTCGATCACGCGCAGCTTGTTGTAGCCCTCGCGGAAACGGTTGTTGATGCGCTCGTTGTCGACCAGGAGGATGCGCTGCCCATCCGGCGTCCATTGCGGCGTGCTGACCTGGGTGCTGACCGAGGGCAGGATCACTTCGGAGGTGCCGGTCGCCAGCGTCCAGATCTCAAGCTGGCCGGAGAGCGTGGTGTAGGCCAGGCGCGTGCCGTCGGGCGAGAGCTTCGGCGTCACCAGCGAGCGCCCGGGAATGGCGGCCAGGCGCGTGCGGGCGCCGGTCGCCAGCTCCACCTGGTCGACGGCGAGCTGCCCGGCGTTGCCGCGTTCGGACGAGAAGTAGACGGCGCGCCCGTCCGCCGTCCACTGCGGGTTGGCGTCGCGATCCGCATCGTTCGTCACGCGCACCGGTTCTTCGCCGATGCGCATCGTCCAGACGTCGTTCAGGGCGACAAAGGCGATGCTGCGTCCGTCGGGCGAGAGCACCGGCGCGCTGATGCCGCGTACCGGGCGTTTGCGCAGGTCGTCGAAGTGGCGATCCTTCGGCTTCTTGAACTCGGGTCGGCGCAGCTTCAATGCGGCCGTGAAGCCGATATCGGTGCGGTCGGCGCCGGTCGCCGCGCGGGTGCGGATGCGGCCATCGGCCGTGTAGAGGAAGCGCCCATCTGGCAGGAAGCGCACCGGGAAGGGGAAGATGTCTTCGTCCTGGGTGACCTGGATGCCGGCCCCCACCAGCTGGCGCGCGGCGTTCTGGTAGACCAGCGCGCCGCTGTCCGGCGTCCAGGCCGGCGCCGTCCCCGGCGCGACCACGGTCGGCGTGCCGCCGGCGAGGTCGCGCATCACCACGTTGGCGCCGTCGACATAGGCCAGGTGCGCGCCGTCCGGCGACACCACAGGATTACTTTCCGCCCCCGGCCCGGTCGTGACCTGGGTGGGCGCGCCGCCGTCGGCATCGACGCGCCAGATTTTATATTGGCCGTCGCGGCTGCGGTCGGAGGCGAAGACCAGGCCGCTGCCGTCGGGCAGCCAGGCCGGCTCGCGGTCGTCGTAAGGGCCCTCGGTCAGTTCGCGCGGGTTGCGTCCGTCCGGGCCGATCGTCCAGATATGGAAATTCCCTTCCGGCGCGTAGTTCTGGAAGGCGATGCGCTTGCCGTCGGGCGACCACACGGGCGCGGTCGGCTCCAGCGTCCAGTCGGTGATGCGTTTGGCCTTCCCGCCGCCGGCAGGCATCACCCACAGCGCGCCCTGGGCCGAGAAGACGATCTTGCTGCCGTCGGGCGAGGGGGCGGCCGCCATGTTGGTGCCTTCGCGCAGTTCGACGGTGACGTCGCGCGTCGGGCCGCGCAGGTCGTTGAGTTGGTCGACGCGCCCCGGCCCTTGGCAGCCGGCGATCAAGGCGGCGCCGACGGCGGCGGCCAGGACGGTGCGCACGAGGGCGGGACGGCGCTGGGGGTGTGGATGTTGATGCGGCTGCTGCTGCTGCGTTTTCATAGAATGCCTCCAAGTGGGTTGCCAAAATGCACCGAATTGGTGCAGGGCTGACCCTTCGATCATCGGACTGGAGACTGACGAAACCCTGACTGTTGAGTCAGCTCGGCAATGTGAAACGCGCAGATGCGCTTTCGGCTGAGGTCGATCAAACATCGCTGCTGACGCGCAGGAACTTTCTGACGGCTGAGCTGCACCCTCGCAATATGCGCCGAACGTGAAATGCTTAACCGACAAGGGTCATTGCGACTGGCATATTGGATTCAAACTCGTCAATAGGAGCTCATCATGTCCGATAATCTGCAACAAGCCGGTCAACAGGATCGCAGCCGCATCAACGTGCACGAGGAATGGGAAGTGCGCCACTGGACCGAGGCCCTGGGCGTGAGCCGTGAAGAGCTGGAACGCGCCGTCGCCGAAGTCGGCGTCTCGGCCAATGCCGTGCGCGAGCACCTGAAGCGCAATAAATAACCGGTCTCCCAGCCTCGCTTGTAATGGTTTTCGCGGGCGCCCTGCGCGCCCGCCCGGCGCCGCGGCTTCACGCCGCGGCCATCCCGCGGTGCGTCTCGACATAGACGGTTGAATCCGCCTGACCGGATTCGCTCGTCGAACGCCCCATCCGGCGACCCCGTGCGCCGGTGACAGTTGCGCGCCCTTGCGCCCCCTCTTCGATAAAAAAAAGGAGCCCACAGTGGATATCCGCGCCTTCATTGCGTCCCTCGACGTCTCGCTCCCGAACGCCCTCTTCGCCCTGGCCCTGGCCGTGGCCAGCTTCGTCGCCATCCACGGCGCGCTGATGCTGTTCCGGCGCCGCCTCGACCAGCTGAGCGACGAAAGCGCTCACCGCCCCGTGGCCGAAGTGCTGCGCAAGACCCTGGCCCGCACCAGCAACCTGGTCGTCTTCGCCACCAGCGTCCTGATCGGCCTCTCGGCACTGGATCTGCCGCCGCCCTGGAACGCCCGCGTCAGCCACCTGTGGTTCCTGACCCTCGGCCTGCAGCTCGCCATCTACCTGCACAGCGCGATCAAGGTCACCGCGCGCCGCTATTTCCAGACCCACGACCGTTCCGCCGCCGACGCCCAGGTCACCATTGCCCACACCCTCATCATCTGGGTGCTGCAGACCAGCGTCTGGGTGATCTTCGCGCTGGCCCTGCTGTCCAACCTCGGCATCAACATCACGACTTTTGTCGCCAGCCTCGGGATCGGCGGCATCGCCATCGCCCTGGCCGTGCAGAACGTGCTGGGCGACCTGTTCGCCTCGCTCTCGATCGCGATCGACAAGCCCTTCGAGGTGGGCGACTTCATCTCCACCTCCGACACCTCGGGCACGGTGGAAAAGGTCGGCCTGAAGACGACCCGCCTGCGCGCCTCCAGCGGCGAACAGATCATCGTTTCGAACGCCGAACTCCTCAAGAGCACGGTGTCGAACTTCAAGCGCATGGTCACGCGCCGCATCGTCTACAACCTGCGCGCCCATCCGGACACGCCGCCAAGTCTCGCCGCCAAGGTGCCGACCGCGGTCGCCGAATTCATCGGCCGCATCGACAAGGTGCGTTTCGACCGCGCCCACCTGGCGAAGTACACCCAGGACTTCATCGAGTGGGAGATCGTCTACACCATCCTCGAGGCCGACTACGACCTGTTCATGAATACCCAGCAGTCGGTGATCCTGGCCTCGATGCAGATGTTCGCCGACCTCGGCATCTCGACCGCGCCGCGCGCGCAGCAACTGCTGCTGCAGGAAGCGGTCGAACCGGATGCGCCGGACGTACCGCAGGACCGCGTCCGCCATCCCGCAACCCTGCGCAGCCTGCCCAAAGGGGCATGAACGCGGACGGGCTGCGAATTCCACGACCGTTATTTTGAGGAGCATGCGATGAACCAGCCCACTCAGCAACAGCAGCCGCCCGGCGTCGA
The DNA here is from genome assembly GCF_001424165.1 of Massilia sp. Leaf139. GTDB lineage: Bacteria > Pseudomonadota > Gammaproteobacteria > Burkholderiales > Burkholderiaceae_D > Telluria. The sequence goes on along the minus strand of NZ_LMOJ01000001.1, from coordinate 1,199,804 downwards.
AGCCGCGCTGATGCCCAAGGCCGACCACGGCGAAACCAGCTACCAGGGATCGAACAAGCTAGCCGGCAAGGCCACGGTGATCACCGGCGGCGACAGCGGCATCGGCCGCGCCGTGGCCCTTGCCTTTGCGCGCGAAGGGGCGGACGTGCTGATCGCCTACCTGAACGAGCACGAGGACGCGAAGGAAACGGCGCGCCTGGTGGAGGAAGCGGGACGGCGCGCGATCCTGATGCCGGGCGACCTGGCCGAGCCGGCCCACTGCCGCGCCATCGTCGAGCGCGCGGTGCAGGAGTTCGGGCGCATCGACGTCCTGGTGAATAACGCCGCCTTCCAGATGAGCCACGATTCGATTGAGGAGATCCCCGACGAGGAATGGGATTACACCTTCCAGGTCAACATCACGGCCATGTTCCACACCTGCAAAGCGGCGGTGAAGCACATGAAGCCGGGCGCCTCGATCATCAACACCACCTCGATCAATTCCGACAACCCGAAACCGACCCTGCTCGCCTATGCCGCGACCAAGGGCGCGATCGCCAACTTCACGGCGGGCCTGGCGCAGCTGCTGGCGGAAAAAGGCATCCGCGTCAATTCTGTCGCGCCGGGGCCGATCTGGACGCCCCTGATTCCGTCGACCATGCCGCCGGATCAGGTCGAGAGCTTCGGCCAGCAAGTGCCGATGAAGCGGCCCGGCCAGCCGGCCGAAGTGGCGCCGGCGTATGTGCTGCTGGCGTCGGATCAGGCGAGTTACATGTCGGGTGCGCGCATCGCCGTGACGGGCGGGACGCCGATTTTGTAAGCGGCGCAAAAACCCGCAGGCATGCCGCGCCATTTGTTTACACCCCGAACGCCGAGGTAAGGTAGGGCGGGCATGCCCGCGTACGACGCCAAGCATCACCGCGCCGCGTCCGGAGACCGCGCCTGCCTTGCGAATCAATACATGGGCGTCGGCACCGGTTGCGGCGGTGGCGGCGGCACGCCTTCCATCGGCGCGTCGATCACTTCCTCGGCCTCGTCCTCGGGCGGCTCCACTTCCTGCGGCTCTTCGGCCGGCATGCCTTCGATGATGTCGCCCGGTTCGATGAATTCCTCTTCCGGCTCTTCCTCCTCGCGTGCGCGCGGCGGGGCCGGTGGGCGGCCGCCCGGGAACAGGGCGGCGCGGTCGATCTTGCCCGTGTCGAGCGCGCTCTTGAAGAAGTCGCCCACCAGCAGGATGGCGTTGTGGCCGCCCTGCCCCCAGTAGCTCGAGCGCATGGTCACGCGGTTATCGTTGAAGCCGACCCAGGCGCCGGCCACCAGGTTCGGGTGCATCAGGATGAACCAGCCGTCGGCATTGTTCTGGGTGGTGCCGGTCTTGCCGGCCACGTCGCCGTTGATGCCGAAGCGGTAGCGTACGCCGGTGCCGGTGCCGCGGTTCACCACCCCGCGCAGCATGTCGATCAGGGTCGCGCTGGCCGCCTGCGACATCGCGCGTTCGGGACGGACGTTGGCGAAATCGGCGATCACATTGCCCTCGCGGTCCGAGATGCGGCGCACGAACACGGGCTTGCGGTATTCGCCCTGGGCCGCGATGGTGGCATAGCTGCTCACCATTTCCAGCAGCGTGACGGGGCTGGTGCCGAGGGCCAGCGAAGGCACCGCCGACAGTTTACTTTGGCGCACGCCCAGGTTCTGCGCCAGCTTCACGACCGGCGGCAGGCCGACGTCGCGCATCACCTGTGCCGTGATGGTATTTTTCGAGAACACCAGGCCGTCGCGCATTGTCATCTGGCGTCCGGTCGTGCCCGACATGTCGGTCGGGCGCCAGACCGTGCCGTCGGCGGCGCGGATGTCCATCACCGCGTCGACATAGGGCTGCTCCGGCGGGATGCCGTTTTCCAGCGCCGCTCCATACACGAAAGGCTTGAAGGTGGAGCCGGGCTGGCGCGTGGCCTGGGCCACGTGGTCGAACTGGTCGCGCGCGAAGTCGCGGCTGCCGACCCAGGCCTTGACTTCGCCCGTGGTCGGATCGACGGCCACGAAACCCGCCTCCAGGCGCGCCTTGGCTTCCTTCAGGCGCTTCATGAAGGCGCGGTCGCCCTTGATGCGTTTCAGTGCGGCGGCCGGCGCTTCGCCGCCCTCGACCGCCTTGCGGTACTCGCCCGACTCGCGGACAAACGCGTCCAGTTGGGCGCGATGCGTGTGCCAGTAGTAGTCGAAAGGCGCCACGCTGCTGCGCATGGCCGTATAAGTGCCGATCGAGCTCGAGCCCGGCAGGCCCGGATTGGCCCATTCGACGTCGGCCACCGCCTGCAGCGCGCTCGCCTGCTTTTCCACCGCGCGCAGCGCCGCTTCCTGCAGCTCGGCGTCGAGCGTGGTCTGCACGATCAGGCCGTCGAGCGCGAGGTCGTAGTCGTTTTCGTCGGCCCACTCGAGCAGCCACTTGCGCACGTGGGCGGTGAAGTGGTTATCGCGGCCGCTGCGTTCGGCCAGGCGCTCGAAGTCCAGGCGCAGCGGACGCTTCTTCAGCGCCGCCAGGCGCTTCTCGTCGAAGGCGCCATGCTTGGCCATCTGGCCCAGCACCACGTTGCGGCGCGCGAGCGAACGCTCGGGATTGGTGACGGGATTGTAGTAATAGGTTCCTTTCAGCATGCCGACCAGGGTGGCCGCCTCCAGCACGTCGAGCTTCAGCGCGGGCTTGCCGAAATAGGTGCGCGCCGCCATCTCGATGCCGCGCGCGTTGTACAGGAAGGGCACCGTGTTCAGGTAGGCCTCGAGGATCTCTGTCTTGCTGTAGGTGTTCTCGATCTTGATCGCGGTGATCAGTTCCTTGAGCTTGCGGTTGATGCTGCGCGCGCGCCCGATCTCGTCCGGGAACATGTTGCGCGCCAGCTGCTGGGTGATGGTCGAGCCGCCCTGGGCATCGCCCTTCAGGCTGGCCAGCAGGGCGCCGGCGATGCGCGTGAAGTCGACGCCGTGGTGTTCGTAGAAGCGGTGATCCTCGGTCGAGATCAGCGCTTTCACCACGTGCGGCGAGACCTGCGACAGCTTGATACGCTCCTGCAGGCCCTGCTCGAAGGTGCCGAGCTCCTTGCCGTCGCTCGAGATGATGCGGCTCGGGCGCGCGCTGCTGACCTGTTTCAGGTCGTCGATGCCGGGCGTGAGCGGAATCAGGACGATCAGGTAGGCGGCCAGGGCCAGCATCAGCGCCGCCGCCGACAGCATGCCGACGATCAGCACCTGCTGGTGGCGCGGCCGGCCCGATAGAAAACCATGCGCCTGGCGCACCCCGGCGCGCGCCCTGCCTCCCGCGCTGCCGAACAAATCCCTGGCCTGCTGGCGAATGCCGGTTTCGGTCTTCTCGTCCTGATCCACTGTTTTCCTTGCGAATATGATTCTATATTCGGCAAGTATAGCCGACGGCGACAGTGAGCCGCGCTGGAGCGCGCCTGCGGTGAACGCCCGGCCCGGCGGCCGAGTTCGCGGCCGAGCTCGCGGCCGAGCTCGCGACCTACTATCGCGGCGGCCTGCGCTTTCCGTTATGATGTCACAATGTCTTTACAATTGACCCAACCCGATTCGCCCGATCCCGAGCCGGCCACCCGTGTGCTGCGCCAGTTCCGGATCGTTTTCAATTCCGTCAAAAGCCATTTCCGCCAGGTCGAGCGCGAAGCCGGCCTGGGCGGCGCGCAGCTGTGGGCCCTGTCGGTGATCGCGCAGTCGCCCGGAATCGGCGTGACCGACCTGGCGCGCTCGCTCGACATTCACCAGTCCACCGCCAGCAACCTGGTGCGCACGCTCACCACGCGCGGCCTGGTGTCTGCTGCGCGCGAAGGTTTCGACCGGCGCGGGGTCGCGCTGCGCGCCCTGCCAGCGGCCGACGCCCTGCTCGAGCGGGCGCCACTGCCGTTTGCAGGCGTGCTGCCCGATGCGCTGTCGAGCCTCGATGAAGCGACCCTGCGCCGCCTGGAGGCGGATCTGGCGCGCTTAATCGAACTGCTCGCAGCGGATGAAGATGGCGCCCAGGTACCGCTGGCCCATCTCTGATCACCGAAGCAGGCAGGCCGGCAAAGTGTCCTGTCGGAAAACTTTACATATGACAATCAGTTTTATCAGCTTGCTAACGCAAGTGCCTGAACAGGCAGGGTATTTACTCAATGGCATGGACATTGCTTAATGTCAAACATCTTCCCCTGACCTGGAGTCCAACGATGTTTATCAAGTCCCTGTTCGCCGTGCTTGCCCTGTGTGCTACCGCCGGCGCCGGCGCCGCCCCTGTCCTTAACGGCGATTTCGAAGCGGGCCTCGCCAACTGGAGCACGAACGGCAATGTCGACACTGCGGAAATCGGCGGCACTTCCTACTTCGGCGCAGGCAACCCGGCGCAAAACGGCGTTTACGCCATCGCCTTCAATGGCGGCGACAGCACCCCGAACGGCAGCATCTGGCAGCGTTTCGCCACCACGAGCAAAGCGCAGTACACGGTGAACTTCGATTTCGGCGCCACCAGCTGCACGATCAGCTGCGGCCAGTCGCTGCTGGCCTCGGTGCTGGGCGCCGACGGCCTGACGGTGCTCGCATCGCAGACCGTGTATGGCGGCTCCAATGGCGCCTTGACCAGCTTCAGCTTCAACTTCGGCGCTAACGGCACCGCCACCACCCTGCGCTTCTCGGATCTCGCGACCAACCAGACGATCTCGCTCGACGGCGTGCTCGACAATGTCAGCGTGACGGCCGTACCGGAGCCGGCGTCGCTGGCCCTGCTGGGCCTGGGCCTGGCCGGCATCGCCGCGCGCCGCCGCCGCGCCTGAGCGCAGCGCCCGAAAAGAACCCGCCGCCGGCGGGTTTTTTTTCGCTTGTGGGTAGCAGCCAACGCACTGGACACCAGATGGGCGCCGCCACTGCCAGCGTCATGCGCCCTTGCCGGTCGTGACGCAAAACTGACACATTTGCCGAGCTGACTAATGGTTTCTTAGGATTAGGGTATGATCGATATTGCACCTAGGTAATGAACCAGATCCGCGGTTTCCATGCATTTCCAGACCTCCACCACACGCCCGCACACCGTCGGCACCTTCCTCAACGTCCTGGTTATGGCCTGCCTCCTCCCGGGCATCGCCGCCAGTGCGATCTTCCTGCTGGTCGAGTACCGGCAGGAACGCGGACGTGTGCAGCAGCAGGCCATCGAACTGGCCAGGACGGTGGGCGAGGCGGTCGACACCCACTTGCTGCGTACCCAGGCCCTGGCGCGTGCGGTGGCGCGCGCCCAGGCACTCACCAACGATGACGCGACCGGCTTTGCGCACCGTACGGCGCAGGCCTTTTCAGCTACGGGCCTGGGCAGCAGTCTCTCGCTGTTCCAACTGGACGGCGGCAAGGTGGTCGACATCCTGCAGGGCAAGGAACGGCTTGCTCCGACGGCCACCTCGGTGCAGGCGGCAGGCCAGGTCTTCCGTACCGGTCTGCCCGTGATATCGAGCCTGCATGGAGATCCCGCCGCCGGAGGGGCAATGGTCAGCACCCATGTCCCCGTGGCGACGCAAGGCAAGGTGCTCTATTCGCTTGCGATCGGCATCTCCTCGAACCAGCTCGGCGGCGTCCTGGCTTCTCACCACCTTGACGAAGGCTGGCTGGCCAGCCTGGTCGATCCCGAGGGCCGGATCGCGGCGCGCACGCGTAATACGGGCCTGGTCGGCCGCCCCGCAACCGACAGCCTGCGCCACGCCATCGCCCGCAGCCCGGCCGGCATGATGGAAACGGTGTCGCTCGACGGCGTGGCCAACTTCACGGCCTTCTGGCGCTCGCCGAAAACCGGCTTCACCACCGTCGTCGGCGTTCCCCGCGCGACCGTGTTCGGTGCGCTGCAATGGCGCCTGGCCGGTCTGGCCGCCGCCGTCGCGCTGCTGTTCGGATTCGGGCTGCTGCTGGCGCGCTCGATGAGCGCGCGGATCGCGCGTTCCTTCCGCGTCCTCATCGCGCCCGCCATGGCCCTCGGCGAGGGCAAGCCGCTGGCGGTGCCCGCCGTGCGCTTGCGCGAGAGTGCCGAGGTCGGCGCCGCCATCGAACGTGCGGCGCTGTTGCTGGGCCAGCGCGACGCCGATCTGCGCGCGCAGCAGGAAGAGCTTGCCCAATTCAAGTTTTTCAGCGAACACGCCAACCAGATGCTGCTCCTCTTCGACGAGGACGCCAGATTCCACTACGCGAACCGGATGGCCTGTACGCGCCTCGGCTATACACGCGACGAAATGTTGGGAATGACACTGCCCCAGATCGATCTCGCGGCCGAGGTCGGGAAACTGCAGGCGGTGTTCGAACTATGCCGCTCCGCGCCGCCGCCGCCGTTCGAGCGCACCTATACCTGCAAGGACGGCTCCAGCTTCCCGGTCGAGATCGGCGCAACCGTGCTCCAGCACCGCGGCCGCTGGCTGATGTACGTGATGCCGCGCGAAATCACCGAACGGCGCGAGGCCGAACAGGCGATCCATTGGGCTGCCAGCCACGACGCCTTGACCGGCGTCGCGAACCGCGGCGCGGCGCTCGATTTCGTCGAGGCCGCCGTTGGACGCGCGCATAACGGCGCTGCGGGCGGCGCCTTGCTGTACGTCGACCTCGACCGCTTCAAGCCCGTGAACGACCAGCATGGGCACGAGGCGGGCGACGCCGTGCTGCGGGAAGTCGCGCGCCGCCTGCAGTCCTGCGTCCAGGAAGGCCAGCTGCTGGCACGCTTCGGCGGCGACGAATTCGTTTTGGTGGTCGCCGACGCCGCCGATCCGGGCGGCCACGCGGCGCAGGCGGCCCATCGGCTCATCGACGTCCTCCAGCCACCGATCCGGGTCGGCAAGCTGGAAGTGAACCTCTCCGCCTGTATCGGCATCAGCTACTATCCGGAACACGGTAAGGATGCCGGCGCCCTGCTCCATGCGGCCGACCTTGCGATGCTGCGCGCGAAACGGCAAGGCAGCGGCAACGTCGTCGTGTATTCCCCGGCCCTGGACGAGCAGGCGCGCTTCGTGCTGGCCGTCGAGCGCCGCTTGCAGAACGCCCTCGACCACCACGGCCTGGCCTTGCACTACCAGCCGATCGTCGATCTCCGCAGCGGCGCCACGATCGGGCTGGAGGCCCTGGTGCGCCTCGAAGACGGGCAGGAGCCGGCGCTGGGGCCGGCGGCTTTCATTCCGGTCGCGGAAGCCTGCGGCCTCATCGCGCCGCTCGGCGACTGGGTCGCGGGCGAGGCTTGCCGCCAGCAGGTGCAATGGCAGTCCGAGGGCTTGCAGCTCACCGTAGCGGTCAACGTCTCTCCGCTCCAGTTCCGGCGCCCCCGCTTCGCTGCGCAAATCCGCGAATTGATCGACGCCTCCGGCATCGATCCGCGCTCCCTCGTCATCGAATTGACCGAAACGGCCGTCATGGAAAACCTGGGCGAGGCCGTCGCCGTGCTGCACGAGCTGAAAGCGCTCGGCGTCAGGATCGCACTCGACGACTTCGGCACCGGCTATTCGAGCCTGAGCAGCCTGTCCACGCTGCCGATCGACAAGCTCAAGATCGACCAGTCCTTCGTGCGTGCCATCGACAGCGGCGATGCGAGCCGCGCGGTCATCGACGCCGTCATCGCGCTGGGCAAAAGCCTCTCGCTCGAACTGGTCGCGGAAGGGATCGAAACGCAGCAGGCGTGGGACTTCCTGCGCGAACGTGGCTGTCATCAGGGTCAGGGCTATTTCTTCAGCCGGCCACTGGCCCCCGACGCGCTGCGCCTTTGGTACGCGCAGCGCGCAGGCGCGGCTGCGCAGGCCTGAACCCGGCGGGCTCGCGCGCGCTTACCCGGCAGCCTCCCTGAAGCAGCGCAGCGCCGCATCGACGATGCCTTCGGTGCTGCCCGCCTCGGCAAACGCATCGCGCAGCAGCTGGGCGTCGCTGCCCGTGTGCGTTTCGCGGTAGAGGTGTTCCAGCGCCGCTTCGCTGCCCAGTGCTTTCGCATGCGGTTCCAGGCGGCGCAGGGTAGTCAGGATGTCTTCGCGCAGCGAGATCGTCTCGTGCGTCTGCGGGTGAACCAGCGTGCCGTCCAGACCGAAGCGGCAGGCCTGGAAGCGGTTGTAGTTATAGACCAGGTAGTCGTCCTCCAGCGGCGGCGGCTCGTTGCCTTCCAGCAGATAGCGGCACAGCGCCTGCAGGTAGCAGGCCAGGCTTGCCGCGCGCTCCACCGTCAGCGGCGTGTCGCAGACGCGCAGCTCGATCGTGCCGTATTCCGGCTTGGGCCGCAGATCCCAGTAAAAATCCTTCATGCTGCGCACGATGCCGGTGTTTTCCATGCGCCGGAAGTAGTCGCGCTCGAAGGCGTCCCAGCTGAGGATGAAGGGCGCGCGCCCCGACAGCGGAAAGGGAACACGGAATTCAGGCGCGCCGAATTGAACTGGGTGTCGCTCCCCTGCAGGAAGGGCGAGGAACTCGAGAGCGCGATGAAATGCGGGATGTAGCGGTTCAGCGCGTGCAGCAGGTACAAGGCTTCGTCGCCCGACTTGCAGCCGATGTGCACGTGCTGGCCGAAGACCGTGAACTGCTTGGCCAGGTAGCCGTACAGCGCCGACACTTCGCGAAAGCGCGGCTTCGAAAAGATCTTTCGCTGCGACCATTGCTGGAAGGGGTGGGTGCCGCCGCCGCATACGCCCACGTTCAGGCGGTCGCCGGCGCGCAGGAGCGTGTCGCGGATCTCGCGTAATTCCTTCAGCAGTTCGCCATGGTGGGTATGCACGCTCGAATTAATCTCGATCATGCTTTCGGTGATCTCGGGCGTGACGTTGCCGGGGAATGGCGCCCGCTCCAGCAGTTCGAGCATGTCGGGGGAGGCGGCGACCAGGTCGAAGTCGGACAGGCTGACCAGCTGCAGTTCCAGCTCGACGCCCATGGTGAGCGAATGCGATTGCGCGAATGGTGGCAAGGCCATGTCATACCTCCTTCATGTTGCGGGTTTCATCGGCCCAGACCACGGCGCGCTGGGTGAGCACGGGGCCGAGCACGTCGAGCAGCAGCATCACGGCCGCCAGCGGCGCCAGGCTGTCGAACAGGTCGACGCCGATCCAGCGCGTCTGCTCCATCAGCAGGATGGCAAAGACCGCCATCGGCGTCAGGGCCAGCCCCGACAGGGCGCCCTTCCTCGCCGAGATGCCCGAAACGCGTGCAAAGGCCGTGCAGACGCCGACTTTGACCAGCGCCCGCACCAGCACCAGCAAGAGGCCCAGGGCGATGCCGCCGCCCAGGTGTTCGATCTCGACCTTGGTGGCCACAAAAAAGAACATCAGCACGGCCAGCAGGTCGCCCAGCACGCCGAAGTTGCGCTGGGCGGGAGAGAGCGCGATGCGGCGGTGCCGGGCCACGAGACCGAAGGTGAGCGCGGCCAGCACCGGCGAGAATTGCAGCACGTGGGTGACGGACACCAGCAGCACGACGGCCAGCGCAAAGGCCAGCGTCGCGTCGCGCGCAGCGTCGATCATCCTCAGCCACAGCGGCACCAGGGCCCCGAACAGCGCACCCAGTACGCTCGACGCGCCCAGCACCAAGAGGCTGCTGCCGGCCGCATGGGCCAGGTCGCCCGAGGTCTGGAACACGCCGATGCCGACGACCACATTGAAGGTGAAGACGGCCATCACGCAGTTCAGCGCGGTCAAGTGCATGGCCCGTTCCGTCACCTGGCCGGCGGCGCCCTGCTCGTTCAGCACGCGCAGCAGGCCCGCCGGAGAACTCGACATCGCCAGCGAGGCGGTAAGCGCGGCGGCCAGCGGCTCCATGCCGCAGGCGCCCGCCACCAGGTAGACGGCGGCGAAGGTCAGCACCGCTTCCAGCACCGAGGTGGCAACGATCCAGGGATTATTGCGCAGCCAGCGCAGGTTGATGCGGTAGCCCAGTTCGAACAGGATCAGGCCGAAGCCCAGGTTCGCCAGCAGCATGAAGTTCTTCGATTCGGACGGCGGAAGATAGCCGGCGGCCAGGTTGCCGAACACGAAACCGGCCAGGCCATACACGGCGATGCGCGGCAGCGCCGTCCAGCGGAAAATCAGTTCGCCCGCCATCCAGGACAGGGCGATGGCCAGCGGCCAGGCCAGTTGCAGGCCGAGATCGGCATAGTTCGGAAAGGATTCGGGCATGGATTCTCCTCGATGGGACGGGAGGATGCGTGCGCACCGGGCGGTGCGCCTCCCGCGAAAAAACGGCCCCCGACATCTGGCATGAAGTTCGGGTTGGAGTCCAAGCCGGCCTCGGGGGCACAAAAGAAACGCAAGAGCGCCTCATCGCTGATCGGGAGCCCGCCGTGGCGGCTGTGCTCCGAACCCCGCCATATTGCCTGAAATATATTTCATTGGCAACTACATTTGTGCGAACGTATTGTCGTTCACTTCACCTGCGTCTTCACCTGCGTTACCTCGCAGCGCGATTTTTTCCCCGTCACCTGGCAGCGGTTGCGCTCGCGTCCGTCGAGATCCCATACCTTCACCAGCCAGGCCTCCGGGCCGGTGCGCTCCATGCTCATGAAGCCGAAGCCGCCGATCCAGGAGCTCATGTGCTCGACGACCGCGCCTGGCGCCGGCGTCACGCCCGGCGGCGGCATCGCCGGCAGCGGCACCGTGTCTTCCGCCGACCCCGAGATGCCGGCGATGAACTGGGTCGGATGCGCGCTGGCGAAGCTGACCTGCTCCCACAGGTGCACGTGGCCCGAGAGCAGCATGCCGACACCGGCCGGCATGTAGCGCGGATCGACGTCGCCGAAGGCATCGAGCAGGCCGGCGTCGCCGCCGAACAGGCTGATCGCGCCCGTCTTCGCGTCGCGGTTGGCGCCAAAGCCGAACAGGGGATGGTGGTCGACGCCGATGCTGTAGCGCGCCCCGCGCGCCAGGCGCTCGATCTTGCGGTAGCTGTCGGCATAGATGGCGCGGCGCGGGTCGGTCTTCGGCAGACCCTTCCAGTTGGTGTTGGCGGTGTCGAACACGATCAGCTGGGCGCCGGCGCCGAGCGGCACGGCGTAGGGGTCGCTGTATTCGCCGAGCAGGTCGTTGGCCGGATCATCGCAATCGCGCCCGGTCTGGAAGGCGCGCGGATCGAGCCAGCGCCACCAGCCCTGCCCGGCGCGGCTGCAGTTCTCGTGGTTGCCGCGCGCCAGCACCCAGGGCGCCGCCGCCAGCAGCTTGCGCGCCGGGGTGAAGAAGTCGGCGGCCCAGGCGTCGTAGCCATAGCCGTAGGGACTGCCGGCGCAGCCGGGACGGTCGGCCGGGCACGGGTCTTCGCGATAATGGTAGTCGCCGACGTGGATCACCAGATCCGGTTCGAACGCGGCGGCGCGCGCCGCCACCCGCGCGAAGGGAAACTGGCTGGCGTCGTTGCAGTCCTGGATTTCCTTGCCCTTCAGGCGGCAGCCGGTGTCGCCGATGACGACGATGCGCTTCGGTTCGGCCTTCGGGATCGGCAGCGCGATCCCGGCCACGCTGGCCGTGACACTGCCGGCGGCGACCGGCGCCTCGCAAGCCAGCACTGCGCTCGAGGGCGGCGTGTGCGCCTGGCCGGGCCGCGCCGGGATGGCGGACTTCGGCACCCGCACCCGCATCGGCATGGCGCGGTTGTCGACGACCAGCGGCGGGCACGCATCCGCCGCGGTGATCAGGCGCGCAGTGGCCGCGCCGTCCTCGCCGATCACGACAAAGGCGACGTCGTCCGGGCCGGGGGCGCCTACCAGGCCGGCGCAGCCGGACAGCAGCGCTGCCAGCAAGGTCCACGACAGCATCGACGGAAACGGTCTCATGCGCTTCTCCGTATTTCTCCGTAAAAAACGGCAATGTAGCACAGCCATATGACGCCTGGGCTACTGGCGGGCGCTGCGGCTTCCCGCACACGCGTACCATGTTGACAAAACGACAGGAGGCACGATGGAGGGAGTACCGATGTGGCTGCAGGCGGGTGGCTGGGGACTGCTGGCGGGGGCGGCGCTGCTGATCGGCGCCTTTGTCGGCTACCACTTCGAGGTGCCGGCGCGGCTCGTCGCCGCGATCATGGCCTTCGGCAGCGGCGTGCTGATCTCCGCCCTCTCCTTCGAGCTGATGGACGAAGCTTTCGAGACCGGCGGTTTCCCCGCCACGGCGCTCGGCTTCCTGGCCGGCGCCTCGGTCTACACGCTGGCGAACTGGTGGCTGGCCCATGGCGGCGCGCGCCACCGCAAGCGCTCTAATTGCCAGCCGAGCGAACAGGAACACGGCGGCAGCGGCCGCGCCATTGCCGTCGGCGCCCTGCTCGACGGTATTCCGGAGTCGATCGTGATCGGCCTGTCGATGCTCGGCGGCGGCAAGGTCAGCCTGGTGGCGGTGTCGGCCATCTTCCTGTCGAACGTGCCCGAGGGCCTGTCGAGCGCGGCCGGGATGAAAAAGGCGGGGCGCGGCGCGGCCTACATCTTCGGCATCTGGGGCGCGATCGCGCTGGCTTCGGGCCTGGCGGCGCTGGCCGGCTTTACCCTGTTCGAGGGTGTCCCGCCGGCCGGGGTGGCCGCCACCAACGCCGTCGCGGCCGGGGCGATTCTGGCCATGCTGGCCGATACCATGATCCCCGAGGCCTTCGAGGAGGCCCACGACTTCGCCGGCCTGATCACGGTGCTGGGTTTCCTTGCGGCGTTCGCGCTCAGCAAGACGGCGGGATGATCAGCCGGCTTCGAGGCTCGGCTCGAAGGCGGCCTTCGGGCGCGTGCACTGCTCGACCGGTTCGGGCTTGCTGCTGTCCCAGGTGCGCTTGTAGCAGTCGTCGAATACCGAGCAATAGCAGACCGAGACCTTGATGTCGTTCATCTGCGCGTGCAGGGCCTCGAAGGCGGGATTGGTGCTGCGCGGTGCTTCCCAGGTGAAGGTATGCAGCTCGCGGCCTTGCGGAATCAGGGTGCCGGTGACGACGCCGCGGTGGTTCAGGCCGACGGTGTCGTACTGTGGCTGCTTGCAGCAGGCGTCCAGCAGTTCGCGCAGGCTGGCCATCGGCTTGCCCTTGAATTCGAGCTGCACCCATTCGATGCGCGCCGGCCCGACGCCATTGTTCGCCAGGACGTAGTCGATCTGCTTGGTGTATTGGCCGGTTTCAGGATCGCGCTCCGCAGTGCGGTTCGAGCGCCCCGTTTCGACGTAGGGATAGCTGTTCGAGGCCACCAGCTTCTCCATCGAGTGCGCCGAATGCAGCCCGAGCCAGAGCGACACCAGCGAAACGATGCCGGCCGCCAGGCCGAGGCCGAGGTCGAGCCAGCGCACGCCGGTCTTGTGCGGGTGGTGATGATGATGGCTTTCGTGTTCCAAACCTGCTCCCTTGCGGTCGATTAAGGTGTTGTTCAGAATTAAGATTATAGCAATTGAACAACTTCTTGGGTCGGCCGGCGGTTGGGATGACCGAACTTTTTTGCGCTCTCTACCCGCCGCCACTGACGCCTCGACTTCCCTTACAATACCGGGCCCGTATCCGCCTATCGAAAGAACACGCATGATCCTCCTGAAGGTTCCCTACGCCGAAAAAGACGAAGCCAAGGCCCTCGGCGCGCGCTGGAACCCGACCCGCAAATGCTGGTACGTCCCCGACGGCAAGGACGCCGAGCCCTTCGCGCGCTGGATCGCCGCCGGCGGCGCGGCGCCCTCCGCCGACGCCGGGGCACCTGTCTCGCGCGACGCCCACGGCGCCAAGCCGGTGATCGGCAAGAACTATCTCGAGCTGCCGCATGCCTGCAATCCCTTCGAGGAATGCGCCGAATGCCGCCCGACGCTGGCCGAGAGCGGCTGGCTGGAGGCGCACCAGGCCGTGCGCAAGCTGCTCGCCGGCCTCTGAAGCGCAACAGCGGCGGCTAAATTTGGCCACGCGTGCCCGCCTCGCCGGCCCGGCCGTTATACTATCGCCCGGCGCTGAAATCCGCGCCCGCACCTCATCATCATTTCAAGGACACCATGCACAGTGAACCGATCTCCCAGCGCCTGCGCTCCCTGGTGCGATCCCTGCCGCCAACCGGCATCACCCTCGCCGAACTCGTGCACCGGGTCGGCAACGACGGCCTGCTGATCCTGACCGCCCTGCTGACCCTGGTCTTCCTGATTCCGGTGTCGATTCCGGGCGTCAGCACCGTGTTCGGCGCGGCCATCCTGCTGATCGGGCTGGCGCGCCTGTTCCGGCGCGAACTCTGGATTCCTTCGAAGATCGAGCACCGCGTGATCGCCACCAAGAAGCTGCGCCCGCTGCTGCGCAAGGCCCTCCCATGGCTGCAGAAGATCGAACGCGTCAGCCGTCCCGACCGCATCCGCTGGCTGGTGGCCGACGGCGCCATGGCCCACTTGAACAATGCGTCCCTGATCCTGGGCGCCGTGCTCTTGATGATGCCCTTCGGCCTGATCCCGTTCAGCAATACCTTCCCGGCCGTGGCCCTGCTCTTCTTTGCCATCGGCCTCTTGCAGCGCGACGGCGTCTGCGTGCTGCTGGGCCACATCAGCAACATCGCGACCATCGTCTATTTTGCCCTGCTGATCGGCGGCGGCGGGTTGGCGGCGCGCGAAGTGTTCCAGCGTTTGACGGCTTGATTTTCCCTACAACACAACAAAGGAGACAGGATGTTTAGTCATGTGATGGTCGGTTCCAACGATATCGAGCGCTCGAAGCGCTTTTATGACGCGGTGCTGGGCACGCTCGGCGTCGGCGAGCCCTTCCGCAACGTGGCGGCAACGGGCCACACCCGCTTGTTCTACCGCCACGAGGGCAACAGCTTCTGCGTCACCGAGCCGATCAACGGCGAAGCAGCGACCTGCGCCAATGGCGGCACCATCGGTTTCAAGTGCAGCTCGCCGGAACAGGTGAAGCAGTTCCACGACACGGCCGTCGCCCATGGCGGCACCACGGCCGAAGAGCCGCCCGGCCTGCGCGAAGGCGCGCTGGGCGCGCTGCACCTGGCCTATGTGCGCGACCCGGACGGCAACAAGCTGTGCGCGCTGTACCGTCCTAAATAAGCCTTACCGCGAAGCTCCACCGCGAAGCTTTACGGCGGCGCCGCCCGGCGCCGCCGCTTTTCTTTCACCAGCTACTTCACCCGCTGCTTCTCCAGCTTCCTCGCCAGCGTGCGCCGGTGCATGCCCAGCCTGCGCGCCGCCTCAGAAATATTGAAATCCGTTTCGGCCAGCACGGCGTGGATGTGCTCCCATTCCAGCGTCTTGATCGAGGTCGAGCGATTGGTGACCTCGATGTCGGCGTTGCCCGCGACATGGCCGAAGGCGGCCTCGATGTCGTCGGTGTTCGAGGGCTTGGCCAGGTACTGGCAGGCGCCCAGCTTGATCGCCTCGACCGCGGTGCCGATGCTGGCGAAACCGGTCAGCACCACGATCAGCATCTCCGGGTCGTGCGCATGCAGCAACTGCACGCAGTTCAGGCCCGAGGAATTGCCCTTCAGTTTCAGGTCGACCACGGCATAGCCGGGATCGTGTTCCTTCAAGATGTCCGCCGCCTCCTCGTGGCCGGGCGCATGCAGCACCCGGTAGCCGCGCCGCTCGAAGGAGCGGCCGAGGGTGCGGGCGAAGGCCTCATCGTCCTCGACGATCAGCAGCAGCGGGCTCTCCTGAACAATGCCGTGGTCCAGTTCAGACATGCTCGCCCTCTCCCTGCAGCGCGATCGCGGCCAGCGGAATGGTGAGCGTCACCTCCGCCCCGCCCTCCGGCCGGTTGCGCGCGGCCACGCCGCCGCCCAGGGTGCGCGCCACGTTCACCACCAGAAACAGACCGACGCCGGCGCCGGGCCGGCTCTTGGTCGACTGGTAGGGCTTGCCGAACTGGGTCAGCATGGCGGGCGCGAAGCCCGGCCCGCGGTCGGTCACCACCAGGCGCAGGGTGCCGTCCTCGACGCCGGCTTCCAGCCCGACCCAGTCTGGCGAGCTTTCCAGCGCGTTGTCGAGCAGGTTGTCGATGGTCTGCTTCAGGGCCGAATCGAAGGCGACCGGGATGTCCTCGCCGATCCGGTTCTCGTAGGCGAAGGTGGCCACCTTGCGGCTGTCTTCCCACTCCTCGGCCAGGCCGTCGAGGAAGGTGTGGATGGTCGTGCGCACCGCCGACTCGCCGCGGGTGCTGCCGGCCGAGAGCAGGATGCCGCTGACGATGGACTTGCAGCGTTTCAGTTGGGTCTGCATCTCGGCGATTTCTTCCAGCAGCTCGGGATTGCCGCGGAACGCGGGCATGCGCTTCCAGTCGCCCAGGATCACGGATACGGTCGCGAGCGGCGTGCCCAGTTCGTGGGCCGCGCCCGAGGCCAGCAGGCCCATGCGCACGATATGGTCTTCCTCGGCGGCGCGCTGGCGCAGATCCGCCAGCTGGGCCGCCTTGGTGCGCAGGGTGCCGCTAATGCGGGTGATGAAGATCACCAGCAGCGCCGCATTGATCGCGAAGCACAGCAGCATGCCCTGCACGTACAGGCTGGCGATCCCGCGCGCATGGTCGAAAGGCAGCGCGAGCGGCTGGGCATAGACGGCCAGCAGGGCCAGGCAGAGCAAGGTAATGACGACGATGGTCCAGGTCGACCAGGGCGCCAGCAGCACGGCCGAGATAATGATCTGCAGCAGGTAGAGGAAGGCGAATGGATTGGTGGTGCCGCCCGACAGGTAGAGCTGCACGGTGAGCGTGGCCACGTCCACCAGCAGGGCCATGAACAGCTCGCTGTTGGCGACCGGACGGCGCTCGTGCCAGCGCAGGTGGCTGGCGATGTTAAAGGCGATCAGGCAGGCCAGCACCTGCAGCATGTGCACCAGCGGCAGGTTGATGTCGAAGACGAGGATGGCGGCCGCGATCGTCGTGATCTGGCCGATGACGGCGATCCAGCGCAGCTCGATGAGCTGCAGCATGTTCTTGTGGCCGGCGGCGTATTCGACGCTGGCTTCGGCCGACGGCCCCGGCGCAGGCGTCAGCACCGGCGCCAGTGCCGGACTTATTTTCGTGAGTAGATCAAGCTTTACTGCCATCGTTCCTTGCCTTGCCGGTTTCCATGTTGTTTCCGGAGCGGGCAACGAACCACCAGGCCCCGGCAACCATCAAGGCGAGAGCATACCAAGTGATTGCATACACGAGGTGATTGTTTTGGAAGGAAATGACGGTCAGGCCGCCGACCGGGCGTTCGGGCGCCCCTGCCGGATCCTGGTTGCGCTTGGCGTCGACGAAGTACGGCGCGACATTGCCCAGGCCGCGCGCCGCGGCGATGCCGGCGACGTCGCGCGAGAACCAGCGGTTGTTCGCGGGATCGTTTTCGCGCAGGAAGCCGCCGCCCGGCTCGGCGATGCGCAGCAGCCCGGTCAGGCTGTGCGGCGCGCCGGCCACATTCGCGCAAGGATTGCCGCTGGCGCGGCGCGCCGGATAGCTGCCCGGCCGGTTGGCGGCGGCCGGGATGAAGCCGCGATTGACCAGCACGATCGTGCCGTCCGCCATGCACAGCGGCGTGACGAGCCAGTAGCCGGCGCCCAGTGCGGACACGGCCTGCACCGGCGTGGAAAATTCGTAGAGGAAGTGCCCGGCCAGGCGTACGTGCCGGTATTCGTCGGATTCTCTTGAGACGGAAGGCCACCGGGCGCCCGTCGGCGCCGCGGTGGCCGGTGCGCTGACGCGCGATTCGACACGCTCGATCAGGGCCAGTTTCCATTGCAGGCGTTGCACCTGCCAGGTTCCCAGCCCCGCGAACAGCACGATCAGGAACAGCCCGATGACCGCGAGGATCGCCCGCACCACGGAGCGTGGACGGGGATCGGTCGCAAGCAAAGTGGCGTCCGGATCGTGCCGGCCCATCATTGCATGTCGTGGGCGCCGTGGCCGGTCATGCCGGCGGCGTCGCCCATGCCGGGCATCATGTTGGCGTTCATGTGGTACATGACCCAGATCGAGCCGCCCAGCACGATGACGAGCAGGACGATGGTCAGGATCAGCGCCATCATGTTCCAGCCGCCCTCGGACTTCGAGTTCATGTGCAGGAAGTAGATCATGTGCACGACGACCTGGACGGCCGCGAAGCCCATGATGACGAAACGCGTCATGCTCGGGTCGAGGATGTTGCCCATGACCAGCCAGAACGGAATCACCGTCAGGATCACGGCCAGCACGAAGCCGATCGTGTAGTCCTTGGCGCTGTAGTGCACGCCGGGATGGTCGCCGTGGGTGTGGCCGTGCAGTGCATCGTGACCGGCGTGAGCGTCATGGCCGTGATGGCCTTGGTGGTTGTGGTCGCTCATGGCAGCACTCCCATCAGGTAAACAAAGGTGAAGACGAAGATCCAGACCACGTCCAGGAAGTGCCAGAACAGCGACAGGCAAGCCATGCGGCGCAGGTTCTCGACCGACAGACCGTGCTTGGCCAGCTGGAACATCAGCGTCACCAGCCACACGATACCGAACAGCACGTGCAGGCCGTGGGTGCCGACCAGCGAGAAGAACGCGGTGAGGAAGGCGCTGCGCGCGGGGCCGGCGCCCTGGTGGATCAGGTGGTAGAACTCATAGATTTCCAGCGCCAGGAAGCAGGCGCCTAGCACACCGGTGATGGCCAGCCAGAGCTGGGTCTTGGCCAGGTTCTTGGCCTGGGCCGAGATCATGGCGAAACCGAAGGTGATCGACGAGACCAGCAGGAAGGCGGTGTTGATGCCCACCAGAGTCAGGTCGAACAGCTCCGCGCCCGACGGGCCGCCGGCGTAGTTGCGGCCCAGGACGGCCCAGGTCGCGAACAGGCTGGCGAAGATGAGGCAGTCGCTCATCAGGTAGATCCAGAAGCCCAGCATGGTGCCGTGCTCCGGATGATGCTCGCGCACGTGGTAGCGCGCGCCGGCGTCGGCGCCGGGGACGCCGGCGGACGAAGTCATGGTTGCGTTAATTTCAGACATGGGCTTCCAGCAGTTTGGTGCGTGCTTCCTCGGTGCGGGCAACTTCTGCCGCCGGGATGTAATAGTCACGCTTGTAGTTGAACGTATGGACAATGGTGGCCACGACCGTCGCGACGAAGGCGACCGCGGTCAGCAGCCACATGTGCCAGATGATCGCGAAACCCACCACCATCGACAGCGCCGAGATCACGAAACCGGCCCAGGTGTTCTTCGGCATGTGGATCGCGACGAAGTCGTTCAGCGGACGCTTCCAGCCGTTCTTCTTCATGTCGGCGAAGGTGTCGTTGTCGTACACCACCGGCGTGAAGGCGAAGTTGTAGTCAGGCGGCGGCGACGAGGTGGCCCACTCCAGCGTACGGCCATCCCATGGGTCGCCGGTGACGTCGGCGTTCTTCTTGCGGTCGCGCCAGGAGACGAAGATCTGCATCAGCAGCGCGCCGATACCGCCGGCGATCATCAGGGTACCGATGAAGGAGATGACGAACAGCGTCTGCAGTTCCGGATCTTCGAAGTGGCTCGAACGGCGGGTGACGCCCATGAAGCCCAGGATGTAGCCCGGCAGGAAGGCGACCCAGAAACCGATCGACCACAGCCAGAACGAGACCACGCCCCAGAAACGGTTCAGCTTGAAGCCGAACATCTTCGGGAACCAGTAATTAAAGCCCGCGAACAGACCGAACAGCACGCCGCCGATGATGACGTTATGGAAGTGCGAGGTCAGGAACAGCGAGTTGTGCAGCACGAAGTCCGCCGCCGGGATCGCCAGCATCACGCCGGTCATGCCGCCGATGGTGAAGGTCAGCATGAACGACACCGTCCACATCATCGGCAGTTCATAGCGGATACGGCCGCGGTACATCGTGAACAGCCAGTTGAAGATCTTGGCCCCGGTCGGGATCGAGATGATCATCGTGGTGATGCCGAAGAACGCGTTGACGCTCGCCCCCGAACCCATGGTGAAGAAGTGGTGCAGCCAGACCAGGTAGGACAGCACCATGATGACGACGGTCGCATACACCATCGAGGTGTAGCCGAACAGGCGCTTGCTCGAGAAGGTCGAGACGACTTCCGAGAAGATGCCGAAGGCCGGCAGGATCAGGATGTACACCTCCGGGTGGCCCCAGATCCAGATCAGGTTCACGTACAGCATGGCGTTGCCGCCCTTGTCGTTCGTGAAGAAGTTGGTGTCGAACAGGCGATCCATGCCCAGCATCGCCAGGGTGGCGGTCAGGATCGGGAAGGACATGACGATCAGGATGTTGGTGCAGAGCGAAGTCCAGGTGAACACCGGCATCTTCATCAGATCCATGCCAGGGGCGCGCATCTTGACGATCGTGACGATCAGGTTGACACCGGATAGCAAGGTGCCGACACCCGCGATCTGCAATGACCATATGTAGTAGTCGACGCCGACACCGGGACTGGCCAGGATGCCCGACAGCGGCGGGAAGGCCAGCCAGCCGGTACGCGCGAATTCGCCGACGAACAGCGAAGCCATGACCAGCACGGCGCCCATGGTCGTCATCCAGAACGAGAAGTTGTTCAGGAACGGGAAGGCCACGTCGCGGGCGCCGATCTGCAGCGGCACGACGTAGTTCATCAGGCCCGTCACGAACGGCATCGCCACGAAGAAGATCATGATCACGCCGTGGGCGGTGAAGACCTGGTCGTAGTGGTGCGGCGGCAGGAAGCCGGCGTTCTCGCCGAAGGAGATGGCCTGCTGGGCGCGCATCATGAGCGCGTCGGCGAAGCCGCGCAGGAACATCACGAGGCCGAGCACCATGTACATGATGCCGATTTTCTTGTGGTCGATACTGGTGATCCAGTCGCGCCACAGGGTGCCCCACAGGCGGAAGTAGGAGATGAGGCCAAGGAGGGCCGCACCGCCGACGAGCACGCCTGCGAAGGTAGCGATCAGGATCGGCTCATGGAACGGAATCGCGTCCCAGCTGAGCCGTCCGAAGATAAGCTTCGTCAAGTCAAATGAGTCTTGCATGGTTACTTCTTCACAGGATTGGTAGGGGTTTCGCACACTTCGGCGTCCGCCTGCGCCACGTTGCGCTTGGCGTCTTGCGGGAGCTGCTTGAGGGCGATGTCGTTACGCACGCGCTGGGCGTCCATGGCCATCTGGTGGTTCATGCAGACGGCGCCTTCGGCCACGCAGCGGTTCACGATCGACAGGAACAGGTTCGGCATGACGCTGCCGTAATGCTTGACCGGTTCTTTTTCCGACGGCTTTTCAAGGGTCAGGTAGTCGTTGCGGCCGAGGGCCGTGCTGCTGGTCTTGACCTTGTTGACCCAGGCGTCGAAGTCGGCCTGGCTGGTGCCGCGGTAGGCGAACTTCATGTGCGAGAAACCGTCGCCGCTGAAGTTGGCCGACTGGCCCTTGTAGTCGCCGGCCTTGTTGATCACCGCGTTCAGCGTCGTCTCCATGCCCGGCATCGTGTAGATCATGCCGGCCAGGGTCGGGATGTAGAAGGTGTTCATCACGGTCGACGAGGTCAGCTTGAAGCGCACCGGGGTGTCGACCGGGGTGACCAGTTCATTGACGGTGGCGATGCCCTGCTCCGGGTAGATGAACAGCCACTTCCAGTCGAGCGAGACCACCTGCACTTCCAGCACCTTGGTGCCGGCCGGGATCGGGCGGTTCTCGTCCAGGCGTTCGAGCGGACGATAAGGGTCGAGCTTGTGGGTGCTGATCCAGGTGATCAGGCCCAGCGCGATGATGATCAGCAGGGGCGCGCCCCAGATCACCAGTTCGAGCTTGGTCGAGTGATCCCAGTCCGGCTCGTACTTCGCGTTCGCGCTCTTGCGGTATTTCCAGGCGAAGAACACGGTCAGGAGCATCACCGGGACGACGATGATCAACATGAGCAGGACGGAGACCGTAATCAGGTCGGCCTGCTGCTTGGCAATATCACCGGAGGGGTTCATTACCACCGTGTTGCAGCCGGACAGCACCGCAAGCAGGAGTAAGGACAGTCCGGGTCGGACAATTTTAGGAATCATGCTAGGTATCTAACGTTACATGGGAATGAGAACATGCTACTGTACTGCCATCGGCCTTCGTTGCACATTGGACGTTTTGTCCCACCCTTGCCCAGGCCAGGGGATCACTCTGGGGGCCGCGCACTTACCTGGAGACGAAGAATATGCAAAGCACGAATACCTACGGCGGCGCAGGAGCCGCTCCCGTCACTGCCCCGCATAGCGGAGCCCGTAATATCAACGCCCGGGACGGCCATATTTCCCCGGGCGACATCGCCGTCGGCGTGGTCATCGGCCGCGCCTCCGAATATTTCGACTTCTTCGTCTACGCGATCGCTTCTGTCCTCGTCTTTCCCGCGGTATTTTTCCCGTGGGCTGACCGGCTGGAAGGCACACTCTACTCGTTTACGATTTTTGCGTTCGCATTCATCGCGCGCCCGATCGGCACCATCGTCTTCATGAAGATCCAGGAGCGCTTCAGCCGGGAAATCAAGCTGACCATTGCCCTCTTCCTGATGGGCACCGCGACCGTCGTGATTTCCTTCCTGCCCACTTACGCCCAGATCGGTTCCACGGCGATCGTGCTGCTCTCGCTGATGCGCATCGCGCAAGGCGTAGCCCAGGGCGGTTCATGGGACGGCCTGCCGTCGCTGCTGGCCCTGAACGCACCCGAACACAAGCGCGGATGGTACGCGATGCTCGGACAACTGAGCGCACCGTTAGGATTCCTGATCGCCGCCGGTATCTTTGCCTACATGCTGGACAACTTGCAGACCGACGACTTCCTGGTCTGGGGCTGGCGCTTCCCCTTCTTCGTCGCATTTGCGCTGAACGTCGTCGCCCTGTTCGCGCGCCTGCGCCTCATCTCGACCTCGGAATATTCGCGCCTGCTCGACTGCCATGAACTCGATCCGGCCCCGGTCGGCGAACTGGCCCGCACCCAGGGCGCCAACATCGTCATCGGCGCCCTCGCCGCCCTGGCCAGCTACGCCCTGTTCCACCTGGTGACCGTGTTCCCGCTGTCCTGGATGCAGCTCTACGACACCCGACCGATCAGCGGCTTCCTGTACATCCAGATGTGGGGCGCCGGCGTGGCCGCCGTCTGCATCCTGATCTCGGGCATCGTCGCCGACAAGGTCGGCCGCCGCACCACGCTCGGCACCCTGGCCGCCCTGATCGCGATCTTCTCGGCCTTCGTCCCGATGCTGCTCGACGGCGGCGAGGCCGGCCAGAACGCCTTCATCCTGATCGGCTTCGGCCTGCTCGGCCTGTCCTACGGCCAGGCCGCGGGCGCCGTGACCTCGAACTTCGAATCGCGCTTCCGCTACACCGGCGCGGCCTTGACGAGCGATCTGGCCTGGCTGGTGGGCGCTGCCTTCGCCCCGCTGGTCGCCCTCGGCCTGTCGGCCAACTTCGGTCTCGGCTACGTCAGCCTCTACCTGCTGTCGGGCGCGGTCGGCTCGCTGGCGGCGCTGAGCCTGAACCGCAAGCTGGAGATCCGCGACTAGACAGTCGACGAATGCCGCCCTCCCCCGGGCGGCACGTTGCACCTGAAATCCGGCCGAACCTTCGCGTTCGGCCGGATTTTTTGCGAATTTTTTGCGAATTTTTCGTTATGTGGATGCTGTCCAACGAGTTTGTGCGGAGATGGCCATGACTCCTCATCAGCCCGTGAACCGGCTCGTCACCGTCAACGCGGGCGCGGCCGGCCTCGAAGGCATGCTCGCCCTGCCCGCCGATCCGATCGGCGTCGTCCTGTTCGCCCACGGCAGCGGCAGCAGCCGCCACAGCGTGCGCAACCTGCAGGTGGCGGCCGCGCTGCAGGACGCCGGCGTGGCCACCCTGCTGCTCGATCTCCTCACGGTCGAGGAAGACACGGACGTGCGCAACCGCTTCGACATCGAGGTGCTGGCCAGCCGCCTGCAGGCCGCCGCCCGCTGGCTCGGCACCGAACCGCTCACTGCGCCGCTACCCCTGGGGCTGTTCGGCGCCAGCACGGGCGCGGCCGCCGCGCTGCGCGTCGCGGCCGACAGCGGCACCGGCATCGCCGCCGTGGTCTCGCGCGGCGGCCGGCCCGATCTCGCCGGGCCGGCCGCCGCGCAGGTACTCGCGCCGACCTTGCTGATCGTCGGCGGCGAGGATGGCGCCGTGCTCGGGCTGAACCGGGAGGCGCAGGCGCAATTGCGGTGCGAGTCGAGGCTGGAGGTGGTGCCGGGCGCCGGACACCTGTTCGAGGAGCCGGGGGCGCTGGATCGGGTGGGAGAGTTGGCCGCGCAGTGGTTCGTGCGGCATTTCGACCCGTGATGGCGCCGGTCGACAATGACCGTGCAACATGCCGGCGACCGTCACGCGGGCATGCCCGCCCTACGGTGCGCGACCGTCAACGATGTTTGCCGTACGTAGGGCGGGCATGCCCGCGTTACGTGCCTCCGCACGCCGCACATTCACCCGTGCCGGAAACGGTGAAAAACAAGCAAGGATTCAAGCCAATGCCGTATCCAGCACCGTCATCAAAATGAACCCGAAGACAAGCGCAATCGTCGCCGACGTCCCGTTCCCGTTCTCGCGCATCTCCGGAATCACGTCGTTGACGATCACGAACAGCATCGCCCCACCGGCGGCTGCCAGCGCAAACGGCAGCAAGCCGCCTGAAATCCCGATCAGGGCCACGCCAAACGCCGCCGCGACCGGCTCGATCACGCCAGACAAGACCCCGAGCCCGACCGAGGTCAGGCGGCTGTAGCCTACCGTGCGCAGGGCGAGCGCCACCACCAGTCCCTCCGGCACGTCCTGGATCGAGACGCCCGTGGTCAGCGAGTGCGCCTTTTCGATGTCGATACCCGCATAGGCAACACCGATCGCCATCCCTTCGGGCAGGTTGTGCAGGGCCACCGCCGTGACGAACAGCCAGGCGCGACGCAGCGAGTTGCCGTGGACGTCGCCCACCAGCACCTGGGCCGGCGCCGTGGCCCGGCTCAGCAGGAGGATGGCGCCGGCGCCGGCCATGATCCCGGCGCCGGCCGACAGGCTCGCTTCCCACGCGCCCGCGCCGGCCGCGCGCGCGGCGGCCAGGGCCGGAATGACGAGCGAAAAGGCCGTCGCGCCCAGCATCACGCCGGCGCCGAAGCCGAGGAAGCCGTCATAGGTGCGCTTCGAAAAATTCTGTGAAAACAAGACCGGCAAGGTGCCCAGCGCGGTGGCTGCCGCCGCCGTGGCGCCGCCCAGCAGCGCCGCATGCATCTTCGGATTGGCATTGATCAGCTGCTCGACCAGGCTGCCGAGCAATAACAGGCAGCCCGCCGAACAGATCAGCAGGCCAATGACGCGCCGTACCGTGAGCGCGCGCATGAGCGCGCCGATCCAACGCAATTTCTGTGTTCTGGATTCCATCCACGATCCCTTCTGTCCGCCGGAGCAGATGCCGCCGCCATAAGCCAGCGTAACAAAAACCCCGACGGCCGCGGCGCGCGCGAGGCGGTTTCGTGTCCGCCCCTGCGCGCGCCGCTCGTTACTGCTCAGCCCAAGCTAGTCGCTCAGGGCTTGCTCACCGCCGAAGCGCCCTTCGGCGTCGACGGATCGAGGCCCAGTTCGGCGCCGGTCTGCGGATCCTTGGTCGGATCGGACATGGTGCGCATCTGCATCTGCTTCAGCACCTCGACGTCACTCGTCGGCAGCTTGACCTCGGCTTCGCCAGAACCGCCGTCGACGCCCATCTGCTTCTCGCGGTCGGTGACGAAGTCCCACTGCGGGCCCTGGTTCCATGGGCCGCGCATTTCGCCCGGGCCCTGGGACATGTTGTAGTACACGCTGGAGAAGCGTGGATCGACTGGCATTTTGCCGGCCGGGAAGTTCGACTCCATCGAGTACAGCGCCTTCTCGAAGGACTTCTGGTGCGCCACTTCGCGCGTCATCAGGAAGCCGAGCGCCTCCTTCACGCCCGGGTCGTCGGTCAGCGCGATCAGGCGCTCGTAGACGATCTTGGCGCGCGACTCGGCGGCGATGTTCGAACGGAGGTCGGCCGTCGGCTCGGTGATCGAGTCGATATAGGCTGCCGTCCAGGGCACGCCGGCCGAGTTGGTCAACGGGGTGCCGGCGCCGTACAGCACCTGGGTGATGTGGGAATCGTTGCCGGCGCCGGTGATCTTGCGGTACATCTCGGCTTCAGTATCGACGGCTTCCGCCAGCTGGCCCTTGGCGCCCTTGTTCAGCATCGCGACGATGTGGCCGATCACCTCGAGGTGGCTCAGTTCCTCGGTCGCGATATCGAACAGCATGTCCTTGCGGCCTGGATCGTCTTCCGATACGGCCTGGGTGAAGTAACGCATGGCCGCCGCCAGCTCGCCCTGCGGGCCGCCGAACTGCTCGAGCATGAGGTTCGCCAGTCCAGGGTTGGGCCCGGCGACACGCACGGTGTATTGCAGGCGTTTGTTATGTGCAAACATTCCGACTCCTCCGATAGATGAAAACTAAGCGTCCACGCGACAGCGTGCGACGCCCTACCAATACGGCTGCACGGCCTTGCACCGTCAGTCGAACATGGCTCATCTTCTCAGGCGGAGGATGACAAGTAATCAGCATGCTGGCCGTGTCGATGTAGGACATGGGTGACAAACTATCAAGCCCGAAACGTCTGTTTCCGGCTGGATTTAGCCTATATTTACGACTTTCGGTTACACAACAATTACGTACGCCGCCTGCCCCCCCTGGCGGCGCTAAGATCGGAGCTACCCTAGCTGCCCATATAAATAGAAGATGCAGACTCCGTTTGCGCACGAGGCGCATTCCGGAATGCTGGACGCTGACGTCGTTCAGGACGCGGCCGCCATGCGCCTGCCCCTGGTCGACGATGACCCCTTCGACGCCGAACCGTTCGCCCATCACCTGCGCCGTGCCGGTCTCCCCGCGAACGTCGAGCGGGTAACTGACGACGCCGCTTTCCGCGCGGCGCTGGCGCAGGGGGCGAAGCCCGACCTGGTGCTGGCCAACGTCGTACTGCCCGCCTTCGGCGCGCTCGAGGCGCTCGCCATCCTGCGCGCGGCGCATGCCGACATTCCCCTGATTGCAATGGCGGCCGTGACGCGCGAGGAGGCCATCGTCGACGCGCTGCGCGCCGGCGCCGTCGACTACCTGTTCAAGAACCAGCTGGCGCGCCTGCCGCTGCAGCTCGTGACGGCCCAGGAAAACGAGCGCAAGCGGCTCGCGCGCGGGCTGCACGACGAACTCGGCCAGCGCCTGACGGTGCTGAACATGCTGCTGTAACTCTTGCAGCCGCCGGACGTCGACGTCGACGGCCAGGCAACCTGGCAGCAGGCCGAGCAGGAGCTGACCGGCATGGACAACCGCCGCTAGACGGGGCGAGAGGAGGCAGAGACGCCGGCATTCGAGTTGTTTTGATGGCGTTGTTTGGATGGTAAACGCGCGGCCTTGGCCGACAACGCCATGCGAAGCATTCCTACGTCGTGCGCCTGCTGACCGGACTACGATCTTAATTATTCGTCAATCCGGAGGGTCTACAAAATGTTTTCTTTGAACCAACTGAGCCCGACCATCACCGACATGATCCGCTTCGATCACTCGCATGTGATGGTGACGTTCCACCAGTACACGAAGGACAAGTCGCCGAGCGTGAAGAAAGCATTGGCCGATACCATCTGCACGGCGCTCGAGATCCACGCCACGCTGGAAGAGGAAGTCTTCTATCCGGTGATGCGCCAGCTCGACAAGGGTGAGCCGTTCGTCCACAAGGCCGAGCCTGAGCACAACGACATGCGCCGCCTGATCGCGGAACTGCGCCGCACCAGCGCGTCCGATCCACGTCACGACAAGATCTTGCTGGAACTGATGCGCGACGTGATCCACCACGTGGCCGACGAGGAAACGACGCTGCTGCCGCAGGCCGAAACCCTGATGAGCAAGGCGCGCCTGTCGGAACTCGGTTCGCAGATGACCAAGCGCCGCATGGAACTGATCGCGCCGAAAGCCGGCAAGCTGGCCAAGAGCCACGCCGTGGGCTTTTCGCACAGTACCACTGCGCTGGTGGTGGGCGGCGTCAGCGCCTTGCTGGCGCTGGGCTCGCTGATCAAGAAGCCGGGCACCCCCGCGGCGAATACCCAGACCTGGGCCAATCCGACCTGAGAAGGCCCACGGGCGCGACCTGGTCGCGCCCGATCGGCGCGGATACCAAGCCAGGGCGGACTCCCGAGTCCACCCTGCATCGGCCGCGACGCTTACGCCGCTTCCGCCGCTTCCGCCGCCTGCCCGATCGCGCCGCGCTTCACCTGATCGCGCTCGATCGACTCGAACAACGCCTTGAAATTCCCCTCGCCGAAGCCGTCGTCGCCCTTGCGCTGGATGAATTCGAAGAACACTGGCCCGAGCTGGGTTTCCGAGAAGATCTGCAGCAGCAGGCGCGGCTTGCCGTCCACGACGTTACCGTCGAGCAGCAGACCGCGCGCCTGGAGTTCGCCCGCATTCTCGCCGTGGCCCGGAATGCGGCCGTCGAGCATCTCGTAATAGGTTTCAGGCGGCGCGCTCATCAGGGGCACGCCGGCGGCGCGCAGGCCGTCGACGGTTGTGATCAGGTCGTCTGTCAGCAGGGCGATGTGCTGGATGCCTTCGCCGTTGAACTGCATCAGGAATTCCTCGATCTGGCCGCCGCCCGCTTTGCCCTCTTCGTTCAGCGGAATGCGGATCTTGCCGTCCGGCGCCGTCATCGCCTTCGAGGTCAGGCCGGTGTACTCGCCCTTGATGTCGAAGTAGCGGATCTCGCGGAAGTTGAAGAGTTTTTCGTAGAAGCCGGCCCAGAAGGCCATGCGGCCGCGGTAGACGTTGTGGGTCAGGTGGTCGATGATCTTCAGGCCGTGACCGGCCGGGCGGCGCTCGACATCCGGCAGGAATTCGAAGTCGATGTCATAGATCGACTTGCCGTCTTCGAAGCGGTCGATCAGGTAGAGCGGCGCGCCGCCGATGCCCTTGATGGCAGGCAGGCGCAGTTCCATCGGGCCGGTCGGGATGTCGACGGCCTGGGCGCCCAGTTCCAGCGCGCGCTTATAGGCGGCGTGCGAATCCTTGACGCGGAAGGCCATGCCGCAGGCCGAGGGGCCGTGCTCGGCGGCGAAATAGGCCGCGTAGCTCTTCGGTTCGTTGTTGACGATGAAATTGATCTCGCCCTGGCGGTAGAGCACGACGTTCTTCGAGCGGTGGACGGCCACCTTGGTGAAGCCCAGTTTCTCGAAGAGCGGTTCGAGCACGCCCGGCGTCGGCGAGGCGAACTCGACGAATTCGAAGCCCATCAGGCCCATTGGATTGTCAAACAGGTCAGCCATCTCTTTTCCTTTTCGGTGCATATGATCTCCTCCAGCCGGCGCCCGCCTCATGAGCGTGCTGCCTGGCGGAACCCTGCGGGCGGCGCAGCGCGGAACCTGCGCCGATCCCGAGCATGGCGTCCCTTCGGGACGGATGCGGAACGACCGGAATGATACGCCAGTTACGCGCCGCTCCGCGGACGACGATGTCGAATCGTCATGCTCGCGGCGGAGCATACCCGACAGCCGGGCGCGCGCAAAGACGATTTTTTCCGGCGCTTTTGGAGCTCACTGGCCGAAGGTATCGGCGACCATGCCGCGCAGCCACTGGTTACCCGGATCCTGGTTGTAGCGCCGGTGCCAGAACATGTTGGTCTGCAGGAGCGGCAGTTGCAGTGGCGGCGTGATCCAGGCCAGGCCGAAGGGGGGGCCGGCGCGCTCGGCCAGCCGCTGCGGCACCGTGACCACCAGGTCGCTGCTCCCGATGATGTAGGGGACGGCGGTGAAATGCGGCACCCGGAAGCGGGTCGAGGCGCCGATCCCCGCTTTTTCCAGCAGCTGGTTGATGCGGTCGTAGGGGCTTTCGCTGGAGTCGACGAACAGGTGCTCCGCCGCGGCGAAGCGCGCCAGGTCGACCTTGCCGACGGTCAGCGGATGCCCCCGGCGCACCATGCTGACATAGGGCTGGCGAAACAACAGCCGCTGGTACAGCGCTTCCGAGATGTCGTCGAAGGGGCCGATCACGAGGTCGACGCGGCCGCTTTCCATCTCTTCCTTGAGTGCGATGCTGCCGGCGCGGCGCGAGCTGAGTTGCACAAGCGGCGCCAGCGCGCGGCAGCGCTCGATCAGGGCGGGCATGAAATGCACCTCGCCCACGTCGGTCATGGCGATGCTGAAGCGGCGCGTGCTGCCGGCCGGGTCGAAACCGCTGCGGCGGTTCAAGGCCAGCGTGACCTGTGCCAGGGCGCTGCCGACCGGCTCGGCCAGGCTTTCGGCGAAGGGCGTAGGCTGCATGCCCTGCCCGGTGCGCACGAACAGCTCATTGCCGAACAGGCGGCGCAGCCGCGCCAGCGCGTTGCTGACGGCCGACTGGCTCAGGTTCAGGCGCCGCGCGGCGCCCGAGATCTGCCGTTCGCGGTAGACCTC
Source organism: Massilia sp. Leaf139 (assembly GCF_001424165.1). Classification (GTDB taxonomy): domain Bacteria; phylum Pseudomonadota; class Gammaproteobacteria; order Burkholderiales; family Burkholderiaceae_D; genus Telluria. The sequence continues at coordinate 1,169,513 of NZ_LMOJ01000001.1, read as the reverse complement.
CTGGAACACGGCCAGCAAGTTCAAGTCGACGTCGTGGGGTTCGATCATGGCTTGTCCAATATTGATATGATGAATAGTCTACATTTTTCTATTCACGTCGTAAAACGCCAACGCCTGACTTAGAGTGCGGAAAACCATGCTCGCCAGGAGACGCAATGACCATCCACATCGGCACCCAAACCGACCAGCTCGCCGGCTACCAATCCGGTTTCGGCAACGAATTCGCCAGCGAAGCCCTGCCCGGCGCCCTGCCCGCGCACCGCAATTCGCCGCAGCGCGTGGCCTACGGCCTGTATGCCGAACAGATTTCCGGCACGGCGTTTACCGCCCCGCGCGCGCACAACCGCCGCTCCTGGCTCTACCGCATCCGCCCGGCCGCCATGCACGGCCCCTTCCGGCAGATCGACAAGGGACGCATCGTCGGCAACTTCGCCGAGGTGGCGCCGCCGCCCGACCAGATGCGGTGGAGCCCGCTGCCGATGCCCGCCGCGCCCACCGATTTCGTCGAGGGACTGGTGACCATGGCGGGCAACGGTTCGGCCGAGAGCATGAGCGGCTGCGCCATCCACCTGTACGCGGCGAACCGTTCGATGACGGACAAGTTCTTCTATTCGGCCGACGGCGAACTGCTGATCGTGCCGCAACAGGGACGGCTGGAAATCGCCACCGAGCTCGGCACGATCGCGCTGGAACCGCAGGAAATCGCCGTCGTCCCGCGCGGCATCCGCTTCCAGGTGCGCCTTCCGGATGGCGAGGCGCGCGGCTATATCTGCGAGAATTTCGGCGCCCTGCTGCGCCTGCCCGACCTGGGCCCGATCGGCTCGAACGGTCTGGCCAACCCGCGCGACTTCCTCGCGCCCGTGGCCCGCTTCGAAGAACGCGAGGGCGATTTTGAACTGGTCGCCAAGTTCTGCGGCAACCTGTGGAGCGCGAAGATCGGGCACTCGCCGCTGGACGTGGTCGCCTGGCACGGCAACTACGCGCCCTATAAATACGACCTGCGCCACTTCAATACCATCGGCTCGATCAGCTACGACCATCCCGACCCGTCGATCTTCCTGGTGCTGCAGGCGCCAAGCGACACGCCGGGCGTGGACACGCTCGACTTCGTGATCTTCCCGCCGCGCTGGCTGGTGGGCGAAGACACCTTCCGCCCGCCCTGGTTCCACCGCAACGTCGCCAGCGAGTTCATGGGACTGGTGCACGGCGCCTACGATGCCAAGGCCGAGGGTTTCGTTCCGGGCGGGGCCAGTCTGCACAACTGCATGAGCGGCCACGGGCCGGATGCGGCCACCTTCGAGAAAGCCAGCAATGCCGACACGGGCAAGCCGGCCAAGGTGGGCGACACCATGGCCTTCATGTTCGAGACGCGCCACGTGCTGTGCCCGACCACACACGCACTGGCCTCGCCCCAGCTGCAGGGCGGCTACCAGGACTGCTGGGCCGGCATCCAGAAAAACTTCCGGCGCACGCCCTGAGCAAAGAGGCCGCCATGGCGCACCAGGAAATCCTGCAAGTTGAGACGCGCGGACGCGGCACCCAGGACATCACGCGCGCCGTCAACGCGGCGGTCGCGCGTGCCGGCGTGGACACCGGCATCGCCCATGTCTTCGTGCAGCACACGAGCTGCTCGCTGACGATCACCGAGAATGCCGATCCCGACGTGCGGCGCGACCTCGAGACTATCCTGGCGCGCCTGGCGCCGGACGGCGATCCGGCCTACCGCCATGACGACGAGGGGCCGGACGACATGGCCGCCCATGCGCGCAACGTCCTTACCGACACCGGCGTCACCATTCCGGTGGGCGGCGGTGCGCTCTTGCTGGGAACCTGGCAGGGCCTGTATCTGTGGGAGCACCGCAGCGCACCGCACCGGCGCACGGTGGTCATCACCGTTCTGGGTTGAACACTGAACGCTGTCGGGAAACTTTACATTAAACAACTAATATGGAAGTTTTATTATCTTTGATTGATTTAAATCAATAAGTTATACTCTCAGGCATGATGTTTGCTAATAGTTGAGCTTGTATCCAACCTGGGGGAATCCATGAAGCCATCGAACTTGAAGAGCGTCCTGAGCGCGGCGGTCGCCGCAATGATGTTTGCAGCGGGCAGTGCCACGGCGGTGCCGATCGCCGATACCATCCTCGAGGCTTACGCCATGAAGAACTCCGGCGACCCCGACGTGCTGCTCAAATTCGAAGCGCTGAGCAAGCTGGACTTCGACAAGGGCGACCTCCAGTACGACAATACCCCGAGCGTGCGCTACGACAGCGCCAGCGGACTGTGGATCCTGCAGGATGCACCGACCGAGGCCGGCTATTTCCTGCTCAAGTTCGGCATGCCGAAGAACACCAAGTTCAATACGAACCTCGATACCTATTTCTTCCGCAACGAGAAGGACGTGGCCCAGCTGGCCTTCCGCGCCCAGGACGTGAACTACCTGATCGGCGGCGACTGCGCCGTCGGCGACGACAGCAAGTGCAATGCCCAGCGCCTGAGCCACTGGCGCTTCGTCGCCGGCGCTCCGCTTGTCGAGCCGCCGCCGCCCGCCAAGGTGCCCGAACCAGGCTCGCTGGCCCTGCTCGGCCTGGGCCTGGCGGGCGTCCTGCTGCGCCGCCGCGGCTGATCCGCTCCTCGCGCAAGCCTGCATCACGCACATGGCGCCCCCGCGGGGCGCCATTTTTCTTAGGGCCGCTCCTCTCGCACAGGGGAGTCCTTCATGTACGGCGGCCGGTTCCGGGCCACCTGCTCGAACTCGCCTGCCGTCAGCGGCAGCTTGCGAAAGGCCGCCCAGGCCTCGCGCGGGCGCAGGTTGCCGCCTTGCGCCGAGTCGGAGCCGTACAGCACCTGCGTCAATCCGATCTGGCGCAGGCGTTTGGCCAGCTCGGCCGCGTCCTCCGGCGTGGTGTCGTTCTGCGCGATCGAGGCCACGTCGAACCACAGGTTGCGCGTCGCCGGGTGACGCTTTTCCATCGCCTCGGCCAGCACGGCGAGCACGTCGCGCGAGGGCGGATCGTCGTAGCCGGGGCCGGTGCCGGCCAGGTGCGCGACCTGCACCGGCACGTTCGGCGCCGCCGGCAAGACCTTGTCGAGGAATGCCTGCGCCTCGGCCGCGCCGTAGGGCCGCTTGTGGCGGATGCTGGCGCGCATGTGCACCAGGATCGCCATCCCGGCGCGGTCGGCCCCGGCGAACACCTCGGCCAGGCGCGCCTGGTGGGCCGGCTCGCCGAGCTGCACGTCCGAATTCCCGAGGTGCAGCTTGATGCCGTGCTTCAGGCCGGGCCGGCCGGCGCAGCGCCTGATCTCCTCGAGCGCATAGTCCTTCATCGGCGCGATGCCGCAAAAGGCGATCAGGCGATCCGGGTACTGCGCGGCCTGCTCCGCCGTCCAGTCGTTCTCGCGGCGCACACGCGCATATTCATTGTCGACCTTCCGGTTCGCGCTGCCGTACATGTAGGCGGTCGAGAGCAGCACGGCCTTCCGGATGCCGGCCGCGTCCAGCAGCGGGATCAGGTCTTTCGCCGGCAGCGGCACGAGGCCCGAGCCGGGGCCGATCAGGGCGATGATCTCGTCGCTGAACACGTGCTGGTGATAGTCGGCGGCGGGCGTGGGCTGGGCGGGGGCCTGGTGTCGAGCGTGCGCGGCGCCGCAGAGCAGCGCGGCAGCCGCCAGCAGGGCCGTGAGTGTGTGGTGCATGGGTGTCTCCTCGTGGATGGGTAGAATGGACGCAAGGCTTTTTTGAAAGCCGTCCCGCGGACGGCCCCTTTTGATTCATGACGAAGATCGTGCTCGACGACGCAGCCTTGCAGGCCGTGCTCCGCTTTAACGCGCGGCTGGCACGCCTGCCGCGCTTCCGGATCCGCAACCGCTTCACGCCGGCGGTGGCGCAATGGCTGCTGCGCGCCGGCCAGCTCGGCGCCGACGGCAGATTGGCGCGGCGCGGCATCCGCGTCGAACGGCATTGGGCGGCGATCGACGGCCTGCGCGTGCCCTTGCGTGTCCTGCGCCCGGCCGGCCCTGTGAAGGGCGTGGTGCTCGACATCCACGGCGGCGGCTGGGTGATCGGCAATGCGCGTATGGACGACCGCCTGAACGCTGCGCTGGCCGCCGCCTGCCAGGTGGCGGTGGCTTCGGTCGACTACCGGCTGCTGCCGCGCGTAGCGCTGCAGGGCGCGATGGACGATTGCCTGGCCGCCGCGCGCTGGCTGCTCGGCCCCGGCCTGCGCGAATTCGCGGAGCTGCCCCTGTTCATCCTCGGCGAGTCCGCCGGCGCCCACCTGGCCGCGACCGTGCTGCTGCGCCTGAAGGCGGCCGCGCCCCTGCCGCAGCGCATCGCCGGCGCCGTGCTTTATTACGGCGTGTACGACCTCGGCGGCAGTCCGAGCGTACGCGCGGCCGGGCCGGAGACGCTGGTGCTGGACGGGCCCGGCATGGTCGGGGCGCTGCGCATGCTCACTCCCGAATGCGGCGACACCGAACGGCGCCAGGCGCCTTGCTCGCCCCTGTACGGCGACCTCTCCGGCCTGCCGCCGGCCCTGCTGTTCGCGGGCGAACGCGATCCGCTGCGCGACGACAGCTTGCTGATGGCCGCGCGTTGGAACGAGAGCGGCGACGCCGAGCTGCAGCTGCTGCCGGAGGCGCCGCACGGCTTCCTTCATTTCCCGACGCCGCTGTCCGCCCTGGCCCAGGCGCGCACCCACGCCTGGATTCGCGCATGCATCGCGGCGTGGGAGTGCAGCACTGTCCGCAGCACAGCGTGAGCCTGCGGTGCGCGGGCCGTGCGCGCGAACGTGCGATGATGTCATTTCACTATCGACAAGTTCGAACCTGACGACATCGGCGCCGCAGCGCGCCCCGGCACCGGCCCGGCAAGCCCTTCGGAGACCCGACCCCGCGCCATGATGACCGATATCCTGATCATCCTTTTCCTGATCCTGCTGAATGGCGTGTTTGCGATGTCGGAACTGGCGCTGGTCTCGGCCAAACGGATGCGGCTCGAAAAGGCGGCCCTCGAAGGCAGCCGCGGTGCGCGCGCCGCGCTCGACCTGGCCGACGAACCGAGCCACTTCCTCTCCACGGTGCAGGTCGGCATCACCCTGATCAGCATCTTCAACGGCGCCTTCGGCGAGGCCTCGCTGGTGGCCCACCTGACGCCGCAGTTCAAGGAAATCCCCGTCATCGCGCCGTATGCCTACCAGGTCGCGCTCGGCCTGGTGGTGGTCTGCATCACCTTCGCCTCGATCATCCTGGGCGAACTGGTGCCCAAGCGGATCGCGATGCAGTATCCGGAAGCGATGGCCACGCTGATCGCGCCGCCGCTGCGCCTGCTCTCGATGGTGATGTCGCCCTTCGTGAAGATCCTTGCGCTGGCCACCGAGGCCATCGTGCGCCTGCTCGGCATCGGCCGCCACAAGGAAGCGGCGCCGACCGAGGAAGACATCACCGGCATGATCAAGGAGAGCACCGACGCCGGCGTGTTCGAGAAGACCGAATACGACATCGTCTCGCGCGCACTGCGGCTGGACGACCAGCACCTGAAGGCCCTGATGACGCCGCGCGTCGACCTCACCCTGGTCGACCTCGACATCCCGCGCGAGGACAACCTGGCGCGCATCGCCTGCAGCCGCTACAGCCGCATGCCGGTCTGCCGCGGCGACCGCTCGCAGATCATCGGCTTCGTCCACACGCGCGACCTGCTGGCGCAGGCCGTACGCACCGGCAACGTCGATGCGATCGACATCGAACGGGCGGTGCAGGAGATCCTGTACGTGCCCGAGAGCGTGAGCGCGATGGGCGTGCTCGAACTGTTCAAGAAGAACAAGGCGGAGATCGCCCTGATCGTCGACGAATACGGCGACATCCAGGGCATGGTCACGCTGACCGACGTGATGAGCGCTCTGGTGGGCGATGTCTCCGTCATCGGCGAGGACGACGAGATCGACGCTGTCCAGCGCGAGGACGGCAGCTGGCTGGTCGACGGCAGCGTCGCGCTCGAGCGCTTCCGCGACCTGATGGGAACGAACCTGCGCTTCCCCGGCGAGGACACGGGCGCCTACCACACGCTGGCCGGCTTCATGCTCTTCCAGCTCGGCTACATCCCGCGCGGCGCCGACTGCGTCGAATGGGGCGAGTACCGCTTCGAGGTGGTCGACATGGACGGCAACCGCATCGACAAGCTGCTGGTGACCCACGTGCCGCCCGCGCCCGCGGAAGCCGACGAGGACGGGGTGCGCGGCGACGCGGCCTGAAGCCGTCTTCAACCTCCTTCCTTCCATTTATCCCTCCTTGTCGTTTGGCGCGACTATGCCAAACGTGGGCGCCGCGCGCACGGGCGATCGGACGAAACGACGAAACGCCGGGTCGATCGGTGCGAGGCCGGGCGCCGGCTGCAATCGGCGATCGGCGATCGGCATGCCGTCGCCTTCCTTAACGTTCCGTTAATACTGCCGCATTATCCTTTGCGCTTTCGATCGACGACGGAGCGCAGCATGGATGCCATCAACCTCGGGCCTTTGGTCTTGCCGCTGCGCGTGCTCGCGCCGCTGGGCGCGCTGTTCGCGGCGAACGGGGCGGCCTGGCTGTGGCAGAAGCGGCGCGGCGTCGACGCTGCCCCGGCCCTGTGGCAGATGACCTTGTGGGGCTTCGTCGCCGCGCGCGCCGCCTTCGTACTGGAGCACTTCGACACATATCGCGGCACCCCGCTCGCCATGCTCGACATCCGGGACGGCGGCTTCGTCGCCTTTGCCGGCCTGCTGGCGGCCTGCGCGGTGGGCTTCGAACAGCTGCGCCGCCATCCGGCCTTGCGTCGCCCCTTGACGACGGCGGCCCTGTGCGGCGTCGTGGTCTGGGCCGGCGCCACGGTCGCGATCCGCGCCGGCGCGCCGGCCGCAACGCCGCTGCCGGCCATCGCCCTCCAGCGGCTCGGCGGCGGAGCCGTCGCGCTGGACGCATTCAAGGGGCGCCCGGTCGTGGTCAACCTGTGGGCCAGCTGGTGCCCGCCCTGCCGGCGCGAGATGCCGGCCCTGACCGCCGCCCAGGCCGCGCATCCCGGGGTCGCCTTCCTGTTCGTAAACGTGGGCGAGGACGGCGCGACCGTCGGCGCCTACCTGCGTGAAGCCGGCGTCGCGCCGCAGAATGTCCTGCTCGACCCTGCGCGCACGGCCGCGCGCGCCTTCGACGCCGTCGGCTATCCGACCACCCTGTTCTACGACGGACGCGGTATGCTGGCGGGACGCCACATGGGCGAACTCTCGCGCGCGGCGCTCGAGGAACGGCTGGAGACGCTGGCCGCGCCGCACTGAACCGGGCAGGAGGACACATGCACATCGACTGGAATGCGTTCACGCCATGGACAGCGCTTGCCGGCGGCATGCTGATCGGCCTCGCGGCGGCCCTGCTGATCCTCGTAAACGGCCGTGTCGCGGGCATCAGCGGCATCCTCGGCGGCCTGCTCCCGCCCCGGCGCGGCGAGACCGCCTGGCGCGTGCTGTTCCTGCTCGGCCTGGTGCTGGCGCCGGTCGTTTGGGGGCTGCTGCGTCCGCTGCCGGAGCTGCACATCGCCGCCGGCGACGGCATGCTGGTCGCTGCCGGGCTGCTGGTCGGCGCCGGCACCCGCTACGGCAGCGGCTGCACCAGCGGGCACGGCGTGTGCGGCATGGCGCGCCTGTCGCCGCGCTCGCTGGCTGCCACCTGCGTGTTCGTGGGCGCCGGCTTCGTCACCGTCTATCTGCTGCGCCATGTGGCCGCCTGAGAATCCGCATGTACCTGATCGCCACCTTCCTCATCGGCCTGCTGTTCGGGCTCGGATTGATCCTCTCGGGTCTCACCGATCCGGGCAAGGTGCTCGCCTTCCTCGACCTGGCCGGGGCCTGGGATCCTTCGCTGCTGTTCACGATGGGCGGCGCGATCCTGGTCGCGGCCGTGGGCTTCCGGCTGGCGCGCGGGCAGCCCGCGTCGCTCCTGGGAACCCCGCTGCGCCTGCCGGCTGCAGGCGGCATCGACCGCCGCCTGCTGCTGGGCAGCCTCGTGTTCGGCGTGGGCTGGGGACTGGCGGGGTTTTGTCCGGGGCCGGCGCTGGCTTCGCTGGCGACGGGCTTGCGCGGGCCGCTGTTGTTCGTCGGGGCGATGGTGGCGGGGATGGCGGCGTTTTCCTTCCTCGAAGGGCTGGCGCAGCGGCGGCGCAAGGCCGCTTCAGCGGCCGTCACGCGGGCATGCCCGCCCTACGGTGCGCAGCTGTTGTAGGGTGGGCTCTCCGAGCCCACGCGTTGCAAACGTGTCCGTCGGCCATTTATAGATAAACCTTGCTCCGCGGCGCGCGCGTCCGTATTCATCCCCCCGTTTGCCCAAATGCATTAGAATCATTGACTTTTGTACACCGGCAGGCGGCCATGGCAGAACCCTCGCAGCAACTCAAACGCGGCTTGAAAAGCCGGCACATCCAGCTGATCGCCCTCGGCGGCGCCATCGGCACCGGGCTCTTCCTCGGCATCGCGCAGACCATCCAGATGGCCGGCCCCTCGGTGCTGCTCGGCTACGGCATCGCCGGCATCGTCGCCTTCCTGATCATGCGCCAGCTGGCCGAGCTGGTGGTGGACGAGCCGGTCGCCGGTTCGGTCGCCTATTTCGCCGACAAGTACGGCGGCCACATGGCCGGCTACATCGCCGGCTGGAACTACTGGGTGATGTACATCCTCGTCACGATGGCCGAGCTGTCCGGCGCCGGCATCTATGTCCAGTACTGGTTCCCCGAGGTGCCGACCTGGGTCTCGGCGCTGGTCTTCTTCGTCATCATCAATTCCTTCAGCCTGCTCAACGTGAAGGCCTTCGGCGAGCTCGAATTCTGGTTCGCGGTGATCAAGGTCGTGGCCGTGATCGGCATGATCCTGTTCGGCGGCTACCTCCTGGTCTCCGGCACGGCCGGCCCGGAAGCGGGCGTGGCCAACCTGTGGCAGCATGGCGGCTTCTTCCCGAACTGCGTGAGCGGCATGGTGATGGCGATGGCCGTCATCATGTTCTCCTTCGGCGGCCTGGAACTGATCGGCATCACCGCGGCCGAAGCGGACGATCCGGCGCGCTCGATCCCGCGCGCGACCAACCAGGCGCTGTGGCGCGTGCTGATCTTCTATGTCGGCGCCCTATTCATCCTGCTCTCGCTGTTCCCGTGGCAGAAAGTGGCGGGCGGCGGCAGCCCCTTCGTGCTGATCTTCGCGGCGCTCGACAGCCCCATGGTCGCCACGGTGCTCAACGTCGTCGTGCTGACGGCCGCGCTGTCGGTCTACAACAGCGGCGTGTATGCCAACACGCGCATGCTCTACGGCCTGGCCGCGCAGGGCAATGCGCCGCGCTTCCTGATGAACGTGACGAAGCACGGCGTGCCGCTGGCGGCGCTGGGCGTGTCCTCGCTGGTGACGGCGGCCTGCATCGCGGTAAATTACTTCCTGCCGCGCGAAGCCTTCGGCATGATGATGGGCCTGGCCGTGTCGGGCCTGATCATCAACTGGGCGACGATCTCGATCGTGCACCTGCGCTTCAGGAAAGCCAAGGCTGGACAGCGGACGCTGTTCCCGAGTCCTTTCCACCCGCTGGCGAACTGGCTGTGCCTGGCCTTCCTGGCGGGGATCACGGTGGTGATGTACATGACGCCGGGGCTGCGGATGTCGGTGTACTTGATCCCGGTGTGGCTGCTGGTGCTGTGCGTGGGGTATGCGATCCGGCAGCGGCGGGTCGCGCGCTGAGTCGGCGCTGAAGATTCGTTACTCCGCGTGGGCGCGGGGCGCCCACCCTACGAGCGCCGGTAATCGCAAACGCGTACGACGCCGCAGCGCACCGTAGGGTGGGCTCCCCGAGCCCACGTGTTACGCACGCCTCCTTGCACCCTCTTCGGTAACGGGCCGCTCCCCTCCACCCAATCCCCAGCCGTGCGCTCATTCGCGCCGCATCGCAGTATTCTGGTCTGAACCAACCGGACAACGGTGTCCACAACCATGACCTTACTGCGCTCCGATGCCGCGCTGCGGCGCGACCAGATTCTCGATGCCGCCGATGCGGTGTTCTCCGAACGCGGCATCACGGCCCCGCTCGACCTGGTCGTCACGCGCGCCGGCGTCGGCCGCGCCACCTTGTACCGCAACTTCCCCGACCGCGCGGCGCTGGTCGAGGCCCTGTTCGAACGCGCGATCGGCGTCCTGGAAAGCGCTGCGCCGGCGCACGACCTGTTCGGCCTCGTCGAGCAGGTCGGCCTGGCGCTCGTCGCGTCGCCCGCGCTGGCCGACTACTGGCGCGCGCTCGAACCCGGCCATCCGGCGGCCACGGGCGCGCGCGAACGCCTGGCGAAGCTGTTCCGGGCGCCGCTGGCCGCCAGCCAGGCGCGCGAGGAATGCCGCGCCGACCTGCGTCCGGCCGACCTGGTGCTGGTGGCGGGCATGCTGGGCGCCGCGCTGCGCGGCGCCACCCCGGCCAAACGCCGCAACCTGGTGCGGCGCGCGCTCGAACTCCTGCAGGACGGCCTGGGCCCACCCCGGCGGGGACGCTAGATGGCCCAGCTACTGAAGCCGACGCCGGACTGGGAGGAGCACGAAAAGCCCACCCTGCCAGGCTCGGCCTCGATGCCCTATCACACGCCGGCCGTGCGCCTGGCCTATGCGGCGGTCGCGCTCCTGGTCGGCATCACCGGCGGCCTCGGCAACGCGCTGGTCTCGGCCAACCTGCCGGCGATCGGCGGCCAGCTCGGCCTGACGCCGAGCGAGGCGACCTGGCTGCCGGCCGCCTACGTGATGGTCAACATCACGGTCAACCTGGTGGTGTTCAAGTTCCGCCAGCAGTACGGCCTGCGCCTGTTCACCGAGATCGGCCTGGCCCTGTACGCGGCCGTGACCCTGCTGCACCTGATGGTGGGCGGCTTCACCATGGCGGTCGCGGTACGCGCGGTGAGCGGCTTCGCGGGCGCGGCGGCCACCACCCTGTCGATGCTCTACATGCTGCAGGCCATGCCGCGCGCCTATACCGGCAAGATGGTGGTGGTGGGCGTCGGCATCCCGCAGCTGGCCACGCCCCTGGCCTGGCTGCTCTCGCCTACCCTGCTGGTCTACGGCCAGTGGCACAACCTGTATCTGTTCGAAGCCGGGCTGGCCCTGTGCTCGCTGGCCGCGGTGGTCGTACTGAAGCTCCCGCCAGGGATGCACATCAAGGTCTTCGAGAAGCTCGACTTCCTCACCTTCGCCCTGATGGCGCCCGGCGCGGCCATGCTGGTCGCGCTGCTGGCCCAGGGCTATGCGCACTGGTGGTTCGACGAAGTCTGGCTGGCCTACCTGGCGATCGGCGCCCTGGTGCTGCTCAGCGCGGCCCTCTACATCGAGCACCACCGTGAAAATCCCCTGATCCAGACGCGCTGGCTGGCCACGCCGACCATGCTGCGCTTCATCGTCGGCGCCTTCCTGATCCGTTTCCTCACCACCGAGCAGACCGTGGGCGCGGTCGGCCTGCTGCGCGTGCTGGGGATGGGGCCCGATCAGATGCAGCCGCTGTTCGCCGTGATCCTGGCCGGCACCGTCTGCGGCATCGCAGCCAGTTCGCTCACCTTCAGCCCCAAGACCCTGATCCCGCAGATCATCGTCGCCATCGTGCTGTTCGGTGCTGCCGCGGCCCTCGACTACGGCCGCACCAGCCTGGACCGGCCGCAGGACTTTTACTTCAGCCAGTTCCTGGTCGCCCTCGGCAGCGGCATGTTCCTCGGCCCCCTGGTGCTGCTCGGGATCACCCAGGCCCTGAAGTTCGGCCCGAACTACGTGATTACCTTTACGGTCGTGCTGTCGATGACCCAGACCCTGGGCGCCCTCACCGGTTCGGCCCTGCTCAGCACCTATCAACTGCACCGCGAACAGGTGTATTCGACCGAGCTGGTGTCGCAACTGAACCCCGCCGATCCGCAGGTGGCCCGGCGCCTGCAGCTGCAGGCCGGGATCTACGGCGGCACCGTGGCCGATCCGGCCCTGCGCGCTGCGCAGGGAACCGCCCTGCTGGCGCAGATCGCGCGGCGCGAGGCCAACGTGCGCGCCTTTAACGACGTCTTCGCGCTGTCCGGCGTGCTGGCCCTGCTGTTCCTGTTCTGGTCCCTGTTCGTGGCGGTACGCGCCGCGATCCGCAACCGCCGCCTCGACGCGGCCGCTTCCAACCCGGCGTCGCCCAACGCCACCACCTGAAACCTCGTATGCAAGCTCCACACCCGCCCACCCGCGAAGAAACCGAAGCCGCCGAGGCCAACCCGCCCGCGCCCGCCGATTCCGACGACGGCGCCGCGGCGCCCGCACCGGCGCAGCCGGCTGCGCCGCCGAAGAAGATCAAGGCCACCCCGGCCTCGATCGGCATCATGGTCGTCGTCGCCGCGGTCGGCATCGCCCTCATCATGTGGGCCTGGCACCTCGGCCCCTTTAACACCACCCGCGTCAGCACCGACAACGCCTATGTGCGCGGCGCGATCACCGTGCTCGCGCCCCAGGTGAGCGGCTATGTGGCCGACGTGGCGGTGAAGGACTTCCAGTACGTGAAGGCAGGCCAGGAACTGCTGCGTATCGACGACCGTATCTATGCGCAGCGCGTACGCGCGGCCGAAAGCCAGGTCGCCAACGCCACCGCGCAGCTGAACAACGCCGAGCAGACCCAGGCCCAGAACACGGCCACCGTCGGCTCGGCGCGCGCCAACCTGGTGGCGGCGCAGGCCGAAAGCGCGCGCGCCCGCGCGGAGCAGGCCCGGGTCGACGAACTGGCCGAACGCGGCTCGGTCTCGCTGAGCGAACGCGATCGGGTGCGTACCTCGGCGCGCCTGGCCGCGGCCAACGTCCTGAAGGCCCAGGCCGAGATCGAGATCGCCCAGCAGCGCGTGAAAGGCACGACGGTCTCGCGCGGCGGCCTCGAGGCGCAGGTGGCCGCGGCCGAGGCCCAGCTGGCACTGGCGAAGATCGACCTCGCCAACACCGTGATCCGCGCGCCGCGCGACGGCCAGGTGAGCGAAGCCTCGGTGCGGCGCGGCCAGTACGTCACGGCCGGCTCGCAGCTTCTGTTCCTGGTGCCCGATACGCTGTGGGTGGTGGCCAATTTCAAGGAAGGCCAGACCTGGCGCATGCGCATCGGCCAGCAGGCGACCTTCAAGGTCGACGCCTTCGAGGGCGCAACCCTCACCGGTTATGTGGAACAGATCGCGCCGGCGACCGGCTCCGAATTCTCGGTGCTGCGCCCGGATAACGCGTCCGGCAATTTCACCAAGGTGGTGCAGCGCCTGCCGGTGCGGATCGCGATCGACCCGGATCAGCCGCTGGCCAAACGCCTGCGGCCCGGCATGTCGGTGACGGCCGAAGTCGACACGGGCGCCGCATTGCACGAGACGGCGCGCGGGGCGAGGCCCGGAGTTGGCCAATGAGGCGGCGCCGCTTCAACGCCGCGCTGGCGCTGGCGGGCACGGGCGCGTTGACCGGCTGCCTGCCGGCCCAGCGCCCCTCCCCGGCACTGGCGCAGGTCGTCGCGCCCGGCTCCTGGCGCGAGCCGGGCGACGGCACGGCCGCCATCGACCCGCACTGGTGGCGCGCCTTGGGCGACCCGCAACTGGCCGCGCTGGTCGAGGCGGCCTTGGCGCGCAACAGCGACGTCCTGATCGCAGTCGCCCGGGTGGACGAGGCGCGCGCCCAGGCGGCGCTGGCGGAAAGCGCGCGCCTGCCGGCCCTGAATGCGGCGCTCGGCGTCCAGGCCGGACGCGCGCTGGAAGCCACCGGTATCAGCAATACGAAGGTCGTTCAGCCTGGGCTGCAGGCGAACTGGGAACTCGACCTGTTCGGCCGCTTGCGCGACCAGATCCGCGCCGCCAACCTGCAGTTTCGCGCGAGCCAGGCGGAACGCGATGCGGCCGCGCTCGCCGTCGCCGCGGCCACCGCCCAGAACTACGTCGCCCTGCTCGCGCTCGACGCCCAGCTCTTCATCACGCGCGAAACCGTCGCCTCGCGCGCCGAGGCGCTGCGACTGGCCGAGGATCAGGCCCGCGTCGGTTATATCTCGCAGCTGCAGCTGACGCAGGCCCAGTCCGAATACCAGTCGGTGCTGGGCGCGCTGCCCGAGCTGGAACTGGCCCTGCGGCGCCAGGAGAACGCGCTGCGCCTGCTGGCGGGCGAGGTGCCGGGGCCGGTATTGCGGTCAAACCCGCGCGGCGCCGGCTTCGCGGCCTTGCGCTTGCCGCCGGTGCCGGCCATGCTGCCCTCGCAGCTGCTGGAGCGCCGCCCGGACATTGCCCAGCGCGCCCTGCTGCTGGCGGCCAGCGATGCGGCGCTGGCCGTGCGGCGCCAGGCTTTCCTGCCCCAGGTGAACCTGAGCGCGCAGCTGGGCAGCTTGCTCGTCAACGCCCTCGACTACGATCCGGTCGCGGTCTGGAGCCTGGGCGGCAGCGTGCTCGCGCCATTGTTCTCGGGCGGGCGGCTGGACGCCCAGCTGGAAGCGGCCGCCGCGCAGCGCGACCAGGCCGCCTTTGCCTACCGGCGCACGGTGCTGACCGCGTTTTCCGAGGTCGAGAACGCGTTGGCCGGCGTGCCGCGGCTGGCGGAACAGGTGAGCCATGCCATTCAGCGGCGCGATATCCTGGCGCGTTCGCTGGGGTATGCGACGGATCGCTACCAGGCCGGGTATGCCTCCTATCTGGAGCAGCTCGACGCCCAGCGCAATTTATATCAGGTGGAGGTAAGCCTGGTTACGCTGCAGCGCACACAGATCGAGAACTTGATCGGGCTGTATCGGGCGCTGGGGGGTGGGTGGATGCCTTGAGGCGCGCACGCTTGGTTTCGGTCGGGTTTACGCGCGAGGCCGCGTGATACGTTTTCGAAGGACGTGGGCGCCGGTGCGTGCGGGGCTTCTGGAAAGATAGCGATCACCGCGTGGACGGCGAAGCCGTCCACCCTACGGCGTGATGTAGGGTGGACGGCTTCGCCGTCCATGCGTTGATACGCGGCGCATGATCATTCGCGAACGCGCAGCCCCCTCCTAAATATGCCGCACCGCAGCACGAAAATACTTCTCTGCAATGCTCGTGCGCGCACTCCCACGATTTATCATCTCGCCTTGCCGCACATCACCTCACAAAGGAAACGCGCATTATGAGCCAGGGTAACCCTCTGTCGCTGCATGTCCCGGAGCCAACCGGCCGGCCGGGTTGCAAGACCGATTTTTCGTATCTACAAATGAGTCCTGCCGGCGCCGTACGCCGGCCCGACGTGGACGTCCTGTTCGGCGACACCGCCGACCTCGTCTCCTCCCTGATCCGCGTGCTCGACGAGGACGGCAATGCCGTCGGCCCGTGGGCGCCGCAGATCGACGTCGACCAGCTGCGCTTCGGCCTGCGCACGATGATGAAGACGCGTATCTTCGATGCGCGCATGGTCATCGGCCAGCGCCAGAAGAAGATGTCCTTCTACATGACCTCGCTCGGCGAGGAAGCGATCGGCACCGCGCACGCGCTGGCCCTGAAGGACGGCGACATGTGCTTCCCGACCTACCGCCAGCAAAGCCTCCTGATGGCGCGCGAATACCCGATGGTCGACATGATCTGCCAGCTGCTCTCGAACGAGCGCGATCCGATGAAGGGCCGCCAGCTGCCCGTCATGTATTCGGTCAAGGAGAAGGGATTCTTCTCCATCTCCGGCAACCTGGCCACCCAGGTGCCGCAGGCGGTCGGCTGGGCCATGGCCTCGGCGATCAAGGGCGACACGAAAATCGCGTCGGCCTGGATCGGCGACGGCGCCACCGCGGAAAGCGACTTCCACACCGCGCTGACCTTCGCCCACGTCTACCGCGCGCCCTGCATCATCAACGTCGTCAACAACCAGTGGGCGATCTCGACCTTCCAGGCGATCGCCGGCGGCGAGAGCGTGACCTTCGCCGCGCGCGGCGTCGGCTCGGGCATCGCCAGCCTGCGCGTGGACGGCAACGACTTCCTGGCCGTCTACGCGGCTTCCTGCTGGGCCGCCGAACGCGCGCGCCGCAATCTCGGCCCGACCCTGATCGAATGGGTGACCTACCGCGCCGGCCCGCACTCCACCTCCGACGATCCTTCGCGCTACCGCCCGGCCGACGACTGGAGCCGTTTCCCGCTGGGCGACCCGATCGCCCGCCTGCGCCAGCACCTGACGAAGATCGGCGCCTGGTCGGACGACGAGCACGAACGCGTCCAGGCCGACCTGGAAGCGGAAGTGCTGGCCGCCCAACGGCAAGCCGAACAATACGGCACGCTGGCTGATGGCCGCGTCCCGAGTGCTGCGTCGATGTTCGAGGATGTCTATAAAGAGATGCCCGAGCACCTGCGCCGCCAACGTCAACAATTGGGAGTGTGAGATGGCGCGCGACGATAACGATCAAAACCCGGGCGGCAAGGAGCCCGAGAACAACAAGACGACCACCCAGATGACGATGATCCAGGCCCTGCGTTCGGCCATGGACGTCATGCTGGGCAAGGACGACAACGTCGTCATCTACGGCCAGGACGTCGGTTACTTCGGCGGCGTGTTCCGCGCCACCGACGGCCTGCAGGGGAAGTACGGCAAGCAGCGCGTGTTCGACGCGCCGATTTCCGAAGGCGGCATCGTCGGCACGGCGGTCGGCATGGGCGCCTACGGCCTGCGTCCGGTCGTGGAAATCCAGTTCGCCGACTATTTCTATCCGGCGTCCGACCAGATCGTCTCCGAAGCGGCGCGCCTGCGCTACCGCTCGGCCGGCGACTTCACGGCGCCGCTGACCATCCGCATGCCCTGCGGCGGCGGCATCTACGGCGGCCAGACCCATAGCCAGAGCCCGGAGGCGCTGTTCACCCACGTCTGCGGCCTGCGCACGGTGATGCCGTCCAATCCGTACGATGCGAAAGGCCTCCTGATCGCCTCGATCGAGAACGACGATCCGGTCATCTTCCTGGAACCGAAACGCCTCTACAACGGCCCCTTCGACGGCCACCACGACCGTCCGGTGGTGTCCTGGGCCAAGCATCCGATGGGCGAAGTCCCCGACGGCTACTACACCGTCCCGCTCGACAAGGCAGCCATCTTCCGCCCGGGCGCCGAACTCACCGTGCTCACCTACGGCACCATGGTCTGGGTCTCGGAAGCGGCGGCCGCCGAAACCGGCATCGACGCCGAGATCATCGACCTGCGCACTCTCTGGCCGCTCGATCTCGACACCATCGTCGAGTCGGTCAAGAAGACCGGCCGCTGCGTGGTCGTGCACGAAGCGACGCGTACCAGCGGCTTCGGCGCGGAGCTCGCGTCCCTGGTACAGGAACACTGCTTCTATCACCTGGAAGCGCCCATCGAGCGCGTCGCCGGATGGGATACGCCCTATCCGCACGCGCAGGAATGGGCGTATTTCCCGGGGCCCGACCGTGTCGGCGCCGCGTTCAAACGTGCGATGGAGGCGAAGTAAATGGGTATTCATGTCATTAAAATGCCCGACCTCGGTGAAGGCATCGCCGAAGTCGAAGTCGTCGCCTGGCACGTCAAGCCGGGCGACACGGTCAAGGAAGACCAGGTGCTGGCCGACGTCATGACCGACAAGGCGACCGTCGAGATTCCCTCGCCGGTGAACGGCACCGTCACTTCCCTGGGCGGGAAGCTGGGCGAAGCCATGGCCGTGGGCGCGGAACTGATCCGCCTCGAGGTCGAAGGCGCGGGTAATTTCAAAGTCGACGCCAAGACCCCGGCGCAGGCGATGCGCAACGAAGCCGTCGCGGCGGCCGAAAGCGCCGGCACCACAGCCGCGCGTGCAGGCGGCGGCGCCACCGTCGACGAGTTCATCCCGATCACGGTGGCGCAGCCGGAAACCGTGGTCACCAGCGTGACCAGCGAAGCGACGGTGGCGCCGGCGCAGGTGGCGCCGCCGCGTTCGGCCCCGGCCCATGCACAGCCTTCGCACGGCGCCAACGCCCCGGCCCACCACGGCCGCGCGCCCGGCGAAAAGCCGCTGGCCGCACCCGCCGTGCGCCAGCGCGCCTGGGACATGGGCATCGAGCTGCAATACGTCACCGGTTCCGGCCCGGCCGGCCGCATCAGCCACGCCGACCTCGACGCCTATGTGCAGCGCGGCCAGCAAAAGGCGGCCGAAGGCGACCGCCGCTACGCCGTGCTGGAGGGCGAGCAGGCCATGCCGGTCATCGGCATGCGCCGCAAGATCGCCGAGAAGATGGCGGAGGCCAAGCGCCGCATCCCGCACTTCACCTATGTCGAGGAGATCGACGTCACCGAACTGGAAGCGCTGCGCGTGCAGCTCAACGCCCGCTACGCCGGCCAGCGTCCGAAACTGACGCTGCTGCCGCTGATCATGCGCGCCGTCGTGCTGGCGATCCGCAAGTACCCGTCGGTGAACGCCCGCTTCGACGACGACGCCAACATCGTCACCACCTACAACCCGGTACACCTGGGCATCGCGGCCCAGACCGATGCCGGCCTGATGGTGCCGGTGGTTCGCAATGCCGAAGCGCGCGACCCGTGGTCAAGCGCCGCCGAGGTGGCGCGCCTGGCCGAAGCCGCGCGCACCGGCAAGGCCCTGCGCGAGGAATTGACGGGGTCGACCATCACCATCACCAGCCTCGGCGCGCTGGGCGGGATCGTCACCACGCCGGTGATCAACCGTCCGGAAGTGGCGATCGTGGGCGTGAACCGCATCATCGACAAGCCGGTGATCCTGAACGGCGCCATGGTCGCGCGCAAGACGATGAACCTGTCGTCCAGTTTCGACCATCGCGTGATCGACGGCATGGTGGCCGCCGAATTCATCCAGACCATCCGCGGCTACCTCGAGTGCCCGGCAACCCTGTTCGTGGAGTGACCCGATGAACGACATCAGCACGACCCTGTTGGTCATCGGCGGCGGCCCCGGCGGCTATGTCGCCGCCATCCGCGCCGGCCAGCTCGGCATTCCGACCATCCTGGTCGAAGCCGGCCAGCTGGGCGGCACCTGCCTGAACATCGGCTGCATTCCCTCGAAAGCCCTGATCCACGCGGCCGAGGAATTCGAAAAGGCCGGCCACTACGCCGGCGATTCGCCGCTCGGCATCGCAGCCGCGGCGCCGACCATCGACATCAACCGCACCGTCGGTTGGAAGGACGGCATTGTCAAGCGTTTGACGGGCGGCGTCGGCAGCCTGCTGAAAAAGAACGACGTCCAGGTGATCAATGGCTTCGCGCGCATCCTCGACGGCAAGACGGTCGAGGTGAAGGCGGCGGACGGGGAACTGCAGCGCGTGCGCTGCGAGCACCTGCTGCTGGCCGCCGGCTCCGAAGCCGTCGAGCTGCCCTTCATGCCCTTCGGCGGCATGGTCGTGTCCTCGACCGAAGCGCTGTCGCCGACTTCGATTCCGAAGCAGCTGGTCGTCGTCGGCGCCGGCTACATCGGCCTGGAGCTGGGCACGGCCTACCGCAAGCTGGGCGCGGAGGTCACCGTGATCGAAGCGGCGGAGCGCATCCTGCCGGCCTATGACGCGGAACTGACGAAACCGGTCGGCGCGGCGCTCAAGCGCCTCGGCATCGACGTGCGCCTGGGCACCTCGGTACTGGGCCTGAACGCGGCCGACGATGGCGTGCGCGTGCAGACGGCGCACGGCGAAGAGATGGTGCTTTCGGCCGACCGTGTGCTGGTGGCCGTCGGCCGCCGTCCGCGCGCCGGCGGCTGGGGGCTGGAGTCGCTGCGGCTCGACATGAACGGCCGCGCCGTGAAGATCGACGACCAGTGCCGCACCTCGATGCGCAATGTCTGGGCCATCGGCGACCTGGCCGGGGAGCCGATGCTGGCGCACCGCGCGATGGCGCAGGGCGAGATGGTCGCCGAGATCATCTCCGGCAAGCGCCGCCACTTCCAGCCGGCGGCCATGCCGGCGGTCTGCTTCACCGATCCTGAAGTCGTCGTGGTCGGCATGGTGCCGGGCGAGGCGGAAGCGGCCGGCATCGATGCGATCGTCGCCAACTTCCCCTTCGCCGCCAACGGCCGTGCGATGACGATCGAGTCGACCGACGGTTTCGTCCGCGTCGTGGCGCGCCGCGACAACCACCTGATCCTGGGCTGGCAGGCGGTGGGGCGCGGCGTGTCGGAACTGTCGACGGCCTTCAGCCACTCGATCGAACTCGGGGCGCGGCTGGAAGACGTGGGCGGCACCATCCATGCCCACCCGACCCTGGGCGAGGCGGTGCAGGAAGCGGCGCTGCGCGCGCTCGGCCACGCGCTGCATATCTAGTTCCGACGGCACGCAAAAAGCCAGGGTATGGAACTGATCGGCATTGCCGGCGTTGTCGCCGCCGTCGCGCTCGCGCTGCTGGCGATGCACCGCCGTGCGGCGGCACTCGCGGCGGCTGCCTCCGCGCCGCTGCCCGGCGGCGCCCCCGCCCGCATCCCGTGCGAGGGCGACGACGACGCCGTCGCGGCCTGGATCTGGCGGCACCTGGTGCCCCGCTCCGGACAGTCGCTGACGGTGCAGGGCGAACTGCTGCGCGCCGTCGAAAAGCTGCGCCATGAAGCCCAGGGCAACGGCAACATCAACTGGAACGAGCATTTTGAGAAGCTGATCGATTTCCTCCACACCCACCTGGTGAGGCGCGGCGCCCTGCCGTCCGGGATGGCGCTGGCGGTGCTGGCCGATCTTGCCCGCCTGCGCAACTTCCTGCCGGTCGAGGCGCTCGAACACGACGACCAGGCCGACGGGCTGCCCTACGTCGACGACGATCTGTACGACCGCCTGACGGCGGCCGTCGTCGCCTTTGCGCGCATGCACACGCTGGTGATTCCGCGCGGGGCCGATCCGGAACTGCTGGTCTAGCGGCGACGTCATAAAAAAAGGCCTGCGCGAGCAGGCCTTTTCTTTCCGGCGCCACCGCACGGCGGCCCGTGCGCCAGCCGGTGCGTACTCACTGGGCGGCAGCGACCGCGGTCAGGTATGCCGGTTCGGATACGGCCACCGGCTCTCCGGCCGCAGCGGGCGCGCCCAGGATGGCGACGAGGATTGCAGCCGGCGTCGGCTTGTTGCGGGACTGGAAGCGCACGGTGCGGATGCCCGCCTGTTCGAGCCGGGAATCGCGCAGCTGATCCTTCGCCTGGGAATGCGTCCTGTCATCGAGCTCGACGACGGCGATCACTTCGCCGGCGACATCGCACACGACGTAGTCGGCGCGCTGCTGGGCAATGCGTAAACGGTCACCATGCGCTGTCTTCCTGTCGCTGCTGGCCGCTTCGATCAGCGCGGCCATGGCCACCTGGGGAAAGACGTAATGCCCGGGAAGCGCTGCCACGAGCCTGCCGAAGAACTCGCGTTCGTTGTCGGTCATGAGCTTGCGCCGGCGGTAGGCGCCCGTGCGCTTGCTTCCCTTCCCTTTCTTCAGCTGGATCGCGACGACAGCGGCGAACAGGAAGAACACGACGAAGAACGCGACGATGACAAGGGCTGTTTTCATTGAAATACCTAGATAAAAAGAGTGGGTTACTGCACGCGTGCACAGGCCAACATATTGCCACAAGGAAATACTACAACATCCGCGTGTCCCGCAGAACCCTTTGTTGCTTTTAAAGCTCTTAAACACGAATTACCCGCGCTGCATTGCACCGAGCCGGTGCATTTTTGCAAAGCATGCGATAATCCGCGCCCGGTCGAAGCTTCGTCTTTCGGCCTTCTCATTCACCTAACATAAGAGAGCTGAACATGTTCAAGAAAATCGCTGCCGCCGCCGCCCTGATCGCCGCCTCCAACGCCGCTTTCGCCGTCGAGCCGCAGCCGTTCTATGCCGGTATCGATGCCGGTTCGACCAAGATCGAAGGCTTCGACCGCGAAGGCGGCTACGGCGCCTTCATCGGCTACAAGTTCTCCCCTGGCTTCGCCGTCGAAGCGGGCTACCACCGCCTGGCCGACACCGAGTTCCGTTCGGGACCGCTGACCGCCAACGTCACCGTCGACCAGATCGACGTCTCGCTGCTCGGCAGCGTGCCGCTGTCGAACGGCTTCGACGTCTACGGCCGCCTCGGCTACAACCGCCTGGAAGCCGATGCCGACGTGGCTGGCTTCAGCGCCAAGGAACACGATTCGAACGTGCTGTACGGCCTGGGCCTGGGCTACAGCTTCAGCCCGGTCGTCCAGGGCCGCCTGGAAGTGCAAAAGCCTTCGAGCGACGCGACCCGCGTCCTGGCCGGCGTTTCCTTCCGCTTCTAAATTCTTTAGTATGCAGTACGCCGCTTGAGCGGCAACCGGAACCGGGAAGTGCGCTTCCCGGTTTTTTTTCGTCCCGGCAAACGTGCGCGCCGGTCGGCACGGCCGCGTGCATCATGGCTGCTCTTCCTGACCATGAAAGGACGCACCGTGAACCCGCGCTACCGACCGATCACGCGCCTGGGCCTTGGCGGCACCGGGCTGGGCGACATGTACCACACGACGAGCGACGAGGCCGGCCGCACGACGGTCGATGCCGCCTGGGAGGCCGGCATCCGCTACTTCGACACCGCGCCCCACTACGGCGCCGGCCTGTCGGAACACCGCTTCGGCCAGGCCCTGCGCCGCCATCCGCGCGATGAATACACGCTGTCGACCAAGGTCGGCCGCCTGCTCCGTCCCGATCCCGTGGGCGAGATCGCCGCGCCCTTCGTGTCGAGCCTGCCCTTCCGGCGCGTGCTCGACTACACGGCCGACGGCGCGCGCCGCGCGGTCGAGGACAGCCTGCAGCGCCTCGCCCTCGGCCACATCGACATCGTCTACGTCCACGACCTCTCCACTGACCAGTTCAGCCGGGCCGAGTTCGAGCACCATTTCGCCATCGCGGCCGGCCCTGGCGGCGCCTTCGAGGGACTGGTGAAACTGCGCGAGGAGGGCATCATCAAGGGCTGGGGCATGGGCGTGAACACGGTCGAACCCTGCATGCGCGCACTGCAGGCGTCCGACCCCGACGTCTTCCTGCTCGCCGGCCGCTACACGCTGATGGAGACGACGCCGCTGGCCGAGTTCTTCCCGCTGTGCGCCGAACGCGGCGCCTCGGTGGTGCTGGGCGGCCCCTTCAATTCCGGTTTCCTCGCCGGCGGCGACCATTACGACTACGCGCCGGCGAGCGCAGAAAAACACGCCCAGCGCGAGCGCCTGCGCCAGGTCGCGGCGCGCCACGGGGTCGATCTGGCCGCGGCCGCGCTGCAGTTCGGAGCGGCGCACCCGGTGGTGTCGGCCACGATCCCCGGCGCGAGCAGCCCGCAGCACCTGCGCCGCAACGCGGCCCTGATGGACATGGCCATTCCGCGCGCGTTCTGGGAGGAACTGGTGCACGAAGGCCTGCTGCCTGAGGAGGCGCCACTGCCGGGCTAGCGCAGACCACGGCGAAGGGAGCGGCAGCCGCACGCAGGCTGTACAATTGGCAAAACAACAAGGTCACTCCCCATGCCCGATACCCGCATCCTCGTCCTCTACGCACATCCCGCCCCGCACCGCTCGCGCATCAACCGCCGCCTCGCCGAGGCCGCGCGCGCCCTCGACGGCGTGCTGGTGCACGACCTGTACGAAACCTATCCCGACTTCTACATCGACGTCCCCCGCGAGCAGGCCTTGCTGGCGCAGGCCGAGCTGGTCGTCTTCCTACACCCGATCCGCTGGTACAGCATGCCCTCGCTGCTGAAGGAATGGGTCGACAGCGTGCTGGTGGCCGGCTGGGCCTACGGGCCGGGGGCCACGGCGCTGCGCGGCAAGGGCTACCTCCTGGCGGTCACCACCGGCAGCCCGGAGGACGCCTACCAGGCCGGCGAACGCCACGGCCGTCCTTTCGAGGCCTACCTGCCGCCCTTCGAACAGACGGCCCTCCTGTGCGGGATGGACTGGTGGCCGCCGCACATCCTGCACGGCGCCCATGGCGCGGACGACGCCGCCGTCGCCGCCCACGTGGCCGCCTTCCGCGCCCGCCTGGAAGCCTTCCTTCTCACCCCGGCAAAGGAGGCCGTCCATGGAGCATAACCTGCTGGCGAACGCCGTCGTCTACCTGGCCGCCGCCGTCCTCGCAGTGCCGCTGGCCAAACGCCTGGGCCTGGGCGCCGTGCTCGGCTACCTGCTGGCCGGGATGGCGATCGGCCCCTGGGGCCTGAAACTGATCACCGAGGTCGAGACCATCCTGCATTTTTCCGAATTCGGCGTGGTGCTGCTGCTGTTCCTGATCGGCCTGGAGCTGGAACCGGCGCGCCTGTGGTCGATGCGGCGGCCGATCTTCGGCTGGGGCACGGCCCAGGTGCTGGGCGTGGCCGGCGCGCTGTTCGGCGCGGCGCTGCTGGCCGGCGTGGCCTGGCAAGTGGCCCTGGTCGCCGCGCTCGGCCTGTCGCTATCGTCGACGGCCATCGCGCTGTCCACGCTCGGGGAACGCAATCTGATGGCGACGCCGGCCGGCCAGGCCGGATTTGCCATCCTGCTGTTCCAGGACATCGCCGCGATCCCGATGATCGCCCTGATTCCCCTGCTCGGCGTGGCCGCGGCCGACAGCGGCGGCGGCGAAGGCTGGTTCGGCGCCGCGCGCCTGGGCGCGGTGATCCTCGGCGTGATCCTGGCCGGGCGTTTTCTCGTGCGCCCGGCGCTGCGCATCATCGCCAAGTCGGGCATGCGCGAGATCTTCACCGCCTTCGCGCTGCTGCTGGTGATCGCGATCTCTCTGCTGATGCAGTGGGTCGGCATGTCGATGGCGTTGGGCGCCTTCATGGCCGGGGTGCTGCTGGCCGATTCCGAGTACCGCCATGCGCTGGAAACCGACCTGGAACCGTTCAAGGGCCTGCTGCTCGGCCTGTTCTTCATCGCGGTCGGCATGTCGGTCGACTTCGGCGTGTTCGCCTCCCACCCCTGGCTGATCCTGGGCGCGGTCGCCGGTTTCCTTCTCATCAAGCTGGCGGTGCTGTTCGGGCTGTCGTACCGCTTCGGCATCGCGCGCGGGCAGCGCTGGCTGTTCGCCTTCCTCCTCTCGCAGGGCGGCGAATTCGCCTTCGTCGTGTTCGGCGCGGCCGGTGCGGCGCGCGTGTTCACGCCGGAGGTCGGCTCGATCCTGGTGGCGGTGGTGGCGCTGTCGATGGTGACGACGCCGCTGCTGCTGGTGCTGTACGACCGCGTGCTGGAGCCGCGCTACCACGGCCAGAACCTGCGCCAGGCCGACGCCATCGAGGGCAACGAGGGCCATGTGATCGTCGCCGGCTTCGGGCGCTTCGGCCAGATCGTCGGGCGTCTCCTGAACGCCAACCGCATCAAGCTGACGGTGCTCGACCACGACCCCGACCAGATCGAGCTGCTGCGCCGCTTCGGCTGGAAGGTGTTCTATGGCGACGCCACCCGGGTCGACCTGCTGCACGCGGCTGGCGCGGCCAAGGCGCGGGCCCTGGTGCTGGCCATCGACGACGTCGAGGACAGCCTGGCCCTGGTCGACGCCGTGCGCGAGCATTTCCCCGGCCTGCCGATCCTGGCGCGGGCGCGCAACGTCACGCATTACTACCAGCTGATGGACCGCGGCGTGACCGTCATCGAACGCGAGACGTTCGAGGCGGCCCTGCAGCTGGGCCGGCGCGTGCTCTGCCAGCTCGGCTACGGCGCCTACCGCGCGCGCGAGGCGGCGCTCAAGTTCCGCGAACATAACAAGGCCAGCGTCGACGCCGTCTACCCGTTCTACAAGGATCGCGAGCAGTACGCCTCGCTGTCCAAGCAGGCGCGCGACGAATTGAACGAAATGTTCGCGCGCGACCTGAAACGCTACGAGCGCGAGTCGGAGCGGGGCTGGGATTGAGCATGCTTACTCCGGCGCCTGTCTCGCCGGCGCAACGCGCGATCGCGCACGATGTGAATGTTTTCGCTTGGAAACGTCAAGGATGGCGTAGACTCGCGGAATGCTCAAATCCGATAAAATCGATACTTCAGCGGCAGCGGCAGCGTCTGCGGCCTGGCCGGCGCAGGCGCCCACGGCCGGCAGCGGATATCGGTTTTCGGAGCTCGACCTTAACGTCTCGGCAACTCCTGTAGAATATGGAGCTTTTCAGCCCGGGGCGACTGTGAACGAGCAAGACAGGCAGGTCGGTTTCCTGGACAACGGCGGCAGGATCGGCCGTGAAATCCGCGAGCGCGACTGGTCGGAGCACCCGCTGGGCCCGATCGCGGGCTGGGACGCGCTGCTGCGCACCAGCCTGGGCATCGTCCTCGGCTCTTCCTTCCCCACCTTCCTGGCCTGGGGCGACGACCTGACCCTGTTCTACAACGACCCCTACGAATCCATGTTGGGCCGCAAGACGAACTGCCTGGGCGCGCCCTTCCCGGCCGTCTGGCACGAAGTCTGGGACAGCCTCGGGCCCTACGTGCGCCGCGTGCTGGGGGGCGAATCCTTCTTCTTCGAGAACTATGCCGTCACGCTCGAGCGCAACGGCTATCCCGAGCAGGCCTGGTTCACCTTCTCGTACAGCCCCCTGCGCGACGAGCGCGGCGTCGTGCGCGGCCTGATCTGCACCTGCGTGGATGTCACCGACAAGGTGCAGGCACTGGCCCGCCACAAGGAGGCCGAGGAGCGCCTGGCGCTCTCGCTCGAAGCCTCCGGCAACATCGGCACCTGGTCCTATGATCTGGACGACGGCACGACCTACGTCGACGAGCGCTTCGCGCGCCTGTTTCAGATCGACGCGGCGCTGGCCCAGTCCGGCACCGAGCTGGAACGCTTCACCGACATGATCCATCCCGACGACCGGCCGCGCGTGCTCGCCGCGATCGCCGCCGCCATCGCCACGGACAGCCGCTACGACATCGACTACCGGATTCCGCAGCGCTCCGGTGTCGATGTCTGGGTCAACGCGCGCGGCAAGGTGTTCACGGATCCGGCCAGCGGCCAGCGCCGCTTCGCCGGCATTGCCGTCGACATCACCGCACGCGTCGCCAGCGAGGAGCGCGCCGCGGCCGCGACGCTGCGTGCGGAAGACAGCCGGCGCCGCCTGGACGCCCTGCTGGAAGCGGCGCCGGTCGGCATTGCCTATGCCGGCCTCGATGGACGCATGCAGCTGGCGAACGCCGCCAACCGCGCGATCTGGGGCGGCGACCTGCCGTCCGCCGGCGGCCTCGGCTTCGATGCATGGAAAGGCTGGGTTCCCGGCGAGGGCAGTGTACCCCCGCGCCCGCTGGCACCGGGGGAATGGCCGATCATGCGGGCACTGGCCAGCGGTAGCAGCCACGAGGCGGAGATCGAGATCGAGCCGCTCGACGCGCCCGGCCAGCGCAAGACGGTGCTGGTGCGCGCCCAGGCGATGCGCGACGCGCATGGCAATCCGGCCGGCGCGGTGGCGGCGACGATGGACATCACCGCCCAGGTCGCGGCCGAGCGCGCGCTGGCCGAGAGCGAACAGAAGTTTCGCGGCATCGCCAACGTGATTCCACAGATGGTCTGGTCGAGCAATGTCGAAGGTACCGAACAGTATGTCAACGACCGCTGGCACGAATTCACCGGCATCGGCGACGCGGAACTGGGCGCCGACATCTGGCGCCGCGTGGTGCATCCGGACGACTGGTCCGCGCTGCTGGCCCAGTGGAAGACGAGCTTCGCCGCCAACCGGCCCTTCGACGCAGAGCACCGCCTGATGCACCATGCGGGCGGCTACCGCTGGGTGCTCAACCGCGCCCTGCCCTCGTTCGACGAGAACGGCCGGGCCACCCACTGGATCGGCACCCTTACCGACATCCAGGACCAGAAGATCGGCACTGACGAGCTGCGCGCCGCGTCGCGCCGCAAGGACGAGTTCCTGGCGATGCTGGCGCACGAATTGCGCAATCCGCTGGCGCCGATCAGCAATGCCGCCCAGCTGCTGACCATGGCCGGCTCGAGCACGCAGCGCATCCGCCAGTCGAGCGAAGTCATCATCCGCCAGGTGCGCCACATGACGGCGCTGGTGGACGACCTGCTCGACGTGTCGCGCGTCACGCGCGGCCTGGTGACGCTCGAGCGTGCGCCGGTCGAGGTCGCGGCGGTGGTGGCCGGCGCCGTCGAGCAGGCGCGCCCGCTGATCGAGGCGCGCGGCCATCTGCTGGAACTGGATCTGGACGGCCTCGGCGCCGGCACACGCATCCTCGGCGACCGCACGCGCCTGGTGCAGGTGCTGGCCAACCTGCTGAACAACGCCGCCAAGTACACGCCGCAGGGCGGGCGCATCGCGCTCTCGGCGGGGCTGATGCGGCACGACAGCGGCGCGAGCGTCGTCATCGCCGTGCGCGACAACGGCATCGGCATCGATCCGGCCATGCTGCCGCGCGTGTTCGACCTGTTCTCGCAGGCCGAGCGCACGCCCGACCGTTCGCAGGGCGGGCTCGGCCTGGGCCTGGCCCTCGTGAATAGCCTGGTGCAGCTGCACGGCGGCCGCGTCGAGGCGCACAGCGACGGGCTCGGACGCGGCAGCACGTTCCGCCTTGTGTTCGACGCCATCCTGGCCGCCGGCCCTGGCGCGTCCCCGCCGGCGGACGCCGCGTCGACGCCAGCGTCCCAGGCGCAGGCGGAGGGGCCGGCGCCGCGGCGCGTGCTGGTCGTCGACGACAACGCCGACGCCGCGCAGTCGCTGGCCGAGGTGCTCGGCGCCCTCGGCCATGCGGTGACGAGCACCTTCGATCCGCACGCGGCGCTCGATCTCGCCGCCGGCGACTGGCCCGACGTCTTCATCCTCGACATCGGCCTGCCCGACATCGACGGCTATGAACTGGTGCGGCGCCTGCGCGCGCAGGAAGCCGGCCGCCCGACGCGTTATATCGCATTGACCGGCTATGGCCAGGCCCACGACAAGGTGCTTGCGCGCGGCGCCGGATTCGACCACCATTTCGTCAAACCGGTCGACCTGGAGGCGCTGTGCGCCGTTCTGGACGATCCTGTCCACATTACCCCAGCTGCGGCTGCAGGCGCAACCGCAACCATTTCACCATCGGCGCCGGCCGCAGCGACTGCGCTGCCCGTCATGCCGAACGATTCGTAATCATGCAAAGACCCGACGCCCACTCCGACCTCGCCTACAACGCCGCAGAATTCTGCTCGACCAAGGACGCCGCCCGCCTGCTCGGGGTGTCGCACCGCACCGTCCAGCTCTGGGTCGAGAACGGCGCCCTGCAGGCCTGGAAGACGGCCGGCGGCCACCGCCGCATCACCATGACCTCGGTGCACAAGCTGGTCAACGAGCGGCGCGAAGTCACGGGCGCGGCGCCGATCGCGCAGGAAGCGGCGCCGAGTGCGCCCAGCCGCAAGAAGCTGCTGCTGGTCGACGACGACCGCACCCTGCTGCGCCTGTACGAGCTCGAAATCGCCGGCTGGAACCTGCCGCTCACGCTGGTGAAGGCCCCGGACGGCTTCGAAGCGCTGCTGCGCATCGGCGAACAGCGGCCCGACGTGCTGGTGAGCGACCTGAGCATGCCGGGCATGGACGGCTTCCGCATGATCCGCACCCTGCGCGCCGATCCGCTGCTGGCGAACATGGCGATCATCGTCGTCAGCGGCCTGGATCGCCCGACCATCGACTCGATGGGCCTGCCGGGCGACATCCCGGTCTTCCCGAAACCCGTGCCCTTCGGCCAGCTGCGCGCCGCCGTCGAGGACGCGATCGGCATGCCGGCCGCGGCCTGAGGCGCGTCGATGTCCGCAGCGACCCGCCCTCCCCTCGGCGACAGTGACGCCTGGCTGACGGCGCTGCTCGCGCAGCTGCCCGAGGGTGTCCTGCTGCTCGACGGCGATCTGCGGATCGTCGCGGCCAATCCGGCCGCCGGCCTGTTGTTCGGCCGCGAACCCGGGCAGCTCGCCGGGCGCGGCGTCGGCACCCTCTTCGTGGAAGCCGTCGGCGCCGCGCTGAGCGGCCAGGGCGCGGATGCGCCGCTTTCTCTTCAGCTCACCGGCCGCGGCGCGGACGGCGCCACCCGGCCGATGCACGCCAACGCGCGCCTGCATGGCGCACACGGCGCGCGCCGCACCGTCCTCACCGTGCGCGACAGCGCGCCGGACGCCGAGCAGGCCTGGCGCGTGCGCGCCGCCGGCGAGCGCCGCCACAAAACCTTCACCCAGGCCGCGCACGAACTGCGCACCCCGCTGGCGAGCATCCTCGGCTTTTCCGAACTGCTGATCAAGCGCGAGTTCGCCCCAGGCGAGGCGCGCGAGCTGCTCGAGATCATCCACGCCCAGGGGCAGCGCATGGCCACCGTGATGAACCAGGTGTTCGACCTGGCCCGCATCGAGGCGGGAGGGCGTGCCGCGCTGCGCCTGGCCGCCACGCCGCTGGACGGCGTGCTGGTGCAGGCGCTCGCCGCCGTCAAGCTGCCCGACGCGCAGGCGCGCGTGCAGATCGATCTGGCCCCCGGCCTGCCCCCGCTGGCGGCCGACCCGCACCGGCTGGCCCTGGCCCTGGCGAATGCGCTCGACAACGCCCTACGCTATTCGGCGCCCGAGACCCCGGTGCGGGTGCATGCGAGCGCCGCGCCCGATGGCTCGCTTGTGCTGCTGGAAGTGGCCGATGCCGGCGCCGGCATGACGCCCGAACAGCGGGAACGCCTGTTCGAGCCCTTCCACCGCGGGCCGCAGGCGCAGGAGGACGGCACCGGCCTGGGCATGGCCATCTTCAAGGAAATCATGGATGTCCACGGCGCCGCCGTCGCTGTCCGTTCGGCGCCGGACGCCGGCACGACGCTGACGATCCGCCTGCCGGCGGCGCAAGCCGAATCGGGAGACCGGCATGGGTAACTTCATCCTCGTCGTCGACGATCAGCGCGAACTGCGGCTGCTGATCCGCCTCAGCCTGATCACCCTGGGACGGGTGGAGACGGCCGGCACCGTCGCCGAGGCGATGGCTTTCGTGCGCGACGATCCGCCGCGCCTGATGGTGCTCGATGTCTCGCTCGGGATCGAGAGCGGCCTGGAACTGTGCCGCGCGCTGAAGGCTGACCCGGCCACCAGCGCCATCCGCATCCTGCTGCTCTCGGCCTACGGCCAGGACGCCGACGTCGCCGCCGGCATGGCCGCGGGCGCCGACCGCTACATGGTCAAGCCCTTCAGTCCGCGCGACCTGCTGGCGGCAGCCGCGGAACTGATGGCCTGATGCCCTACGCCGGCATCCGCGCCGGCAGCCTGACGCAGAACAGCGCGCCGCCGCCCGGCGCGTCGCCGATCGTGATCGTTCCGCCATGCTCCTCGACGATGCGCTTGCAGATCGCCAGGCCGAGCCCCGTGCCGCCCTTGGGGGCGCTGCCGGCATCGCCGATCTGCACGAATGGCTGGAACACGCGCTCGCGCAGCGCCGGCGCGATGCCCGGCCCGCTGTCGGCCACCGCCAGGTTGGCGCCCTCGCCATCGGCCGCGACCCTCAAGACGACTTGCGTCCCGCCCGGCGCCACACGGATCGCGTTCGACAGCAGGTTGACCAGCACCTGGGTCATGCGGTCGTAGTCGAAGGCGGCCGTTGGCCCCTCGCCCGCCGTTTCGCCTTCCAGTACCAGGCACACGCCGGCGGCGCCGGCCATGCCGCGCATCGTGCGCACCGCTTCGCGCGCCAGCGGCAAGAGCGGCTGCAGCACGGGCGCGAAGGACATCATGCCGGCCTCGATCTTCTGGATGTCGAGCATGTCGTCGACCAGGCGGTTCAGGCGCATGCAGTTGTTGTTCGAGATCTCGATCAGTTCCAGCACGTCCGGCGGCAAGGCCCCGAGCGCGCCATCGGCCAGCAGCGCCAGCGAAGCGCGGATCGAGGTCAGGGGCGTGCGCAATTCGTGCGAGACGGTGCCGACGAACTCGTTCTTCATCGCCTCGATGCGCTTCCTTTCGGTGATATCGCGCAGGAAGATGCTGAACACCGCGCTGTCGCCCTCGCCGGTCAGGCCGGTACTCATTTCGACCGGGATCTCGGCGCCGTGGCGGTCCGTCACCACGCGTTCCACACGCTGGTTCAGATGGTCGAGGCGGCGGCGCGCGCCGCCCGCGAAATCGGCCAACGCGCCGCCCGCGGCCGCGCGCAGCTCGGCCGGCAGGATCAGGTCGGACAGGATCTGGCCGACCGCCTCCTCGCGCCGCCAGCCCAGCAGCAGCTCGGCCTGGCGGTTCCAGTCGAGGATGCGGCCCGTCATGTCGACGCCGATGAAGGCGTCCTGCGCCGTCTCGACGATGGCGCGGATGCGCGCTTCGCTGGCCTGCACGCCGGCCAGTGCGCGTCGCAGTTCCACTGTGCGCGCCTCGACAACCTGCTCCAGGCTGCCGTTCAGGCGCTCGAGCTGTTCGCGGCGCGCCTCCAGGTCGGTCACCAGCGCGTTGAGCGCACGGCCGAGCGCGCGCACTTCGGCGTAGTCGTCGGCACGCGCATCGATGGTCTCGATGCCGCCCTGGCGCAGGCGCGTGGCGGCGCCGGCCAGGCGCGCCAGCGGCCGCGTGATGCTGCGCGCCACCCACACGCCGACGATCGAGAACAGCAGGGCCAGCGCCGCGCCGCTCCACAGCACCTGGGCGCGCATGTCGCGCACCGGCGCATAGGCCTGGCTCACGTCCTGGCGCACCAGCACCGTCCAGCCCAGGCCAGGATAATTGCCGTGTCCACTGCCCTGCTGGTAGCCGACCACGTACGTGCGGCCATCCGGCCAGGCTTCCACCAGGTGGCCGCCGCGGCGGGCGGTGCGCGCACGGCGCAGGCTCTCGAGGGCGAGCACCTTGTCGGCTAGATCCGGCGGCCCGAGCAGCACCCGCCCTTCGCCGTTCAGGATCAGCGCCTGCACGGGGCTGGTACGCGCCGCCGAGCCGACCACCGAGCGCTCGACGTCGCGCGCCCAGTTCCAGGACAGGTGGGCGCCGAGCACGCCCTGCACCCGGCCTTCGGCATCGGCATAGGGAAAGGCGACGTCGACGAAACGGCGCGGTTCGGATTGGGGCGGCAATAGCTTGGCGAGCAGTACCGCGTCGTGCACGTCGCCCACGAAGCCGCCCTCGAGACCCTGGCGGAACCAATCGCGCCTCGAGACGTCGACGCCGACCAGCAGGCCGTTGCCGGCCGCCTTCACCTTGCCGTCCACGCCCACCATGCCGATCCATTCGTAATAGGCGTAGCTGTCCTGCACCCGCCGCAGCATGGCCGCCATGCGTGCGGCGTCCTGCGCCGCGTCGCCGGGCGCGATCCGGCCGGCGATCAGCTCGACCTCGCGGTAGCGTTCGAACATGCCGCGCTCGAGCTTGTCGGATGTCTGGAACGCGAGATCCGCCAGGCCTTCGCCGATCTGGTTCTCGAGCCGGCCGACGGCGCGCCGCTCGACCAGGCCGAGCAGGGCCAGGGTCAGGATCACCGACAGCAGCGAAAAGGCCAGGGCCAGCCGCGCGCGCAGCCCGCGCGGCAGGAGTGATCGAAGTCCGATGCGCACGGATCGCCTCAGGCGCGCGCGCGCACGGGCTGCGCCAAGACCATGCCGAGCCGCAGCGCGGCGTCGGTCACCTCGCTCAGCGGCGGCTGGTAGCCGTTGCCGATCCAGCGCAGCGCGATATGCATCACGCCGCCGACGATGCCGGCCTGGAGCAATTCGTCCGGCGCTGCCTCTTTCGGGGCGATCTGGCGCGCCACCTCGGCGCCGATGGCCTGCAGGGCGGCGTCGAAGGCCTTGTCGACTTCGCGGCTGACGCCGCGGATCTCGACCAGGTAGACGCGCGCCGAGGCCGGGTCGCGCTGGAGGGCGCTGAAATAGGCGTCCAGCATGGCGCGGGCGCGCGCGATACGGCCGCGCCCGGCGCCGGCCGCCGCCGCCGTGATCTCGCCGAAGACCGCGTAGGTGACCGCATTGAAGGAGGTGACGAGCAGTTCTTCGCTGTTCTCGAAGGACTCATAGAAATAGCGTTCGGTGAGCCCGGCCGCCTCGCACACGGCCTTGACGGTGGCCTGGCGGTAGCCGCGCTCGCCATACACGGCGATCGCCGCGGCAATCAGCTTGGCGCGGCGCTCGGCGCGGCGCTGCTCGGGAGAGGCGCCGCGGTAGGCGCGGGAGGCGGTCGGTTCGGTGTTCATGCCGCTATTCTGACATATTTACTTGTCACAAAGAATGTGACAACATACAGTGTCAATTATCAGAATAACAGTGCGAGACACATGCATACCCCTTCATCCTCCAGCCTCGGCGACGGCGACGAGATCCTGGACGTGCTGATCGTCGGCGCCGGCCTGTCCGGCATCGGCGCGGCCGCCATGCTGCAGCGGCGCTGTCCCGGCAAGCGCTACGCCATCCTCGAGGCGCGCGCCGCCATCGGCGGCACCTGGGACTTGTTCCGCTATCCCGGCGTGCGCTCGGACTCCGACATGTACACGCTCGGCTACGGCTTCAAGCCCTGGCTGGCGGCCAAGGCCATCGCAGACGGGCCCGACATCCGCGCCTATATCGAGGACACCGCGCGCAGCCACGGGATCGAGCGCCACATCCGCTTCAATCACAAGGTGGTGCGCGCGTCCTGGTCGAGCGCGGACGCGCTGTGGACGATCGAAGCGGAGACCGGAGACGAGCGTACGCTGCGCACCGTGCGCACGCGCTTCCTGCACATGTGCAGTGGCTACTACAGCTACGACCATGCCTACCGGCCGCGCTTCGAGGGCGAGGACGCCTTTGCCGGGCGCATCGTCCAGCCCCAGTTCTGGCCCCAGGATCTGGACTACGCCGGCAAGCGCGTGGTCGTGATCGGCAGCGGCGCCACCGCCGTCACCCTGGTACCGGCCATGGCGCAGACGGCCGCCCACGTGACCATGCTGCAGCGCTCGCCCACCTATGTGGTCTCGCGTCCCTCCGAATACCGCTTCGCGCGGCGCCTGCAGAAGCGCCTGCCGGCGGGCCTGGCCTACTGGGCCACGCGCTGGCGCGTGATCACCGAATCGATGCTGCTCTACCGCGTCGCGCGCGGCAAGCCGGAACTAGCCAAGCGCAAGATCGTCGAGATGGCGAAGCACCAGCTCGGCCCGAACGTCGACGTCGCCCATTTCACGCCCGACTACAAGCCCTGGGACCAGCGCGTCTGCGTCGTGCCCGACGGCGACCTGTTCCGCGCCCTGACGAAGGGCCAGGCGGAAGTCGTCACCGACCATATCGCGCACTTCACGGAACGCGGCATCGTGCTGCGCTCGGGACGCGAGCTGGAAGCGGACGTCGTCGTCATGGCCACCGGCCTGTCGCTCTCGGTGCTGGGCGGCGCCCGCATCGAGGTCGACGGCCAGCCCTACGCGCCGAGCGAGCACATGGCTTACAAGGGCATGATGCTGAGCGAGATGCCCAACAGCGTCATGACCTTCGGCTACACCAACGCCTCCTGGACGTTGAAAGCCGACCTGACGGCGGGCTGGGTGTGCCGCCTGCTGCAGCACATGGACCGCAGCGGCCAGGCGATCGCCGTGGTACGGCGCGACCCGGGCGTGGCGGACGAGCCCTTCCTCAGCTTCACCTCCGGCTACGTGCAGCGCGCCCAGGCCCTGCTGCCGAAGCAGGGATCGCGCCGCCCCTGGCAGGTCTACCAAAACTATTTACAGGACATGTTCACCATCCGCTTCGGCCGCATCGCCGACGGCGTGATGCGCTTCGGGCCGAAAGGACAGCTACCATGAACGTATCGAACCGGGTCGCCGTCATCACCGGTGCCGGCAGCGGCATCGGCCGCGCCACCGCGCTGGCGCTGGCGCGCCGCTCCTGCCACCTGGCCCTGGCCGACATCGACGCCGCCGGCCTGAAGGAAACCGCCGCGCAGCTGGCCAACCTCGGCGTGCGCGTCTCCACCCACGCGCTGGACGTGGCCGACCGCGCCGCCGTGCGCGCGCTGCCGGCCCAGGTGCTCGACGCCCACGGCCGGGTCGACCTGCTGGTCAACAATGCGGGCGTGGCCCTGGGCGGCACCTTCGAACAGGTGAGCGAGGACGATTTCGACTGGCTCATCGACATCAATTTCAACGGCGTGGTGCGCATGACGCGCGCCTTCCTGCCGCTGCTGCGCGCGAGCGACGAGGCGCGCATCGTCAACGTCTCGAGCATCTACGGCATCGTCTCGCCGCCGGGGCAGGCGGCCTACTCGGCCAGCAAGTTCGCGGTGCGCGGCTTTTCCAACGCGCTGCGCCACGAGCTCGAAGGCAGCACCGTCGGCGTGAGCGTGGTGCATCCGGGCGGCGTGGCGACTTCCATCGCCCGCAACGCCCGCGTGCCCGCCGACACCCCGCCGGACGAGATCGCGCGCGGGCGCAAGATCGCGGAGAAGCTGCTGCGTCTCGCGCCCGAAGCCGCCGGCGAGATCATCGCGCGCGGCATCGAGCGGCGCCAGTCGCGCATCCTGGTCGGGAGCGACGCCAAGGTGGTCTCGCTCCTCGAACGCATTTCCCCTGTTAATTACTGGCGTATCCTCAAGAAAGCGACCGCCCGATGAAAATCCTGTTCCTCGTACTCGCGCTGTTCGTCCTCGTCTTCATTGTCCTGGCCTGGTTCACCGGCCGCACCGCGCGCCGCATCGAAGCCTTCCTGCCGGCCCGGGGGTGGTTCGTGGACGTGCCCGGCGCGCGCCTGCATATCCGCGAGGCCGGCGTCGGCCCGGCGATCCTGCTGGTGCACGGTCTCGGCGGCCAGTCGGCCCACTTCGACTACGGCGTATTCGAAACGCTGGCGCGCAATCACCGGGTCATCGCGGTCGACCGGCCCGGCTCCGGCTGGTCCGAGCGCGTCCCCGGCACGCCGGCCGATCTCTCGACCCAGGCGGCCGCGCTGGCAGCGCTGATCGGCTCCCTGGGCCTGGAGCGCCCGACCGTGGCCGGGCATTCGCTGGGCGGCGCGGTCGCGCTCACCCTCGCGCTCGAGCATCCCGACAAGGTCGGGGCGCTGGCCCTGATCGCGCCGCTGACCCATGTGCAGAGCGCGCCGCCCGAGGTGTTCCGCGCGCTGGCAATCGGCTCGCCCTGGCTGCGTACCCTGTTCGCCTGGACGCTGGCCACGCCGGGCGCGATCGCCGGGGGCAAGAAGGTGCTGGCCACGGTGTTCGCCCCCGAAAGCGTGCCGCGCGATTTTCCCGTCAAAGGCGGCGGCATGCTCAGCCTGCGTCCGCGCCAGTTCCTGGCCGCCTCCAGCGACATGCAGGCCCTGCCCGCCCACATGCCGCGCCTGGTGGATCGCTACGGCCAGCTGGCCGTGCCGACGGGCGTGCTGTATGGCCGCGGCGACGCCATCCTGGCCTGGGAAGAGCACGGCCAGGCCCTGGCCGACAAGGTGCCGGGGCTGCGCCTGGAACTGGTCGAGGGCGGCCACATGCTGCCGGTGACCCAGCCGCAGGCGGTGGCCGACTTCGTTTCGCGCTGCGCGCAATTCGCCGCGCCGGAGCGGGCCGCCGGCTGAGCCTCGGCCGCACGCGCGCACGCGCCGAAGCCTGAACCGGTATCATCTGTGCTTCTTGTCCGCCGGCGCGACGCCGGCCGGGCGGCTTCAAACGGAACAGGCACGGGAGTTCAGCATGGTAGTGGTAACACATAGCGGCAAGTTTCACGCGGACGACGCATGGGCGGTGGCCGTCCTCTTCATCCTGTACCCGGACAGCCACCTGGTGCGCACGCGCGACACGGCTACCATCGAGGCGGCCGACTTCGCCATCGACGTCGGCGGCATCCACGACCCGAGCACGGGCCGCTTCGACCACCATCAGAAGGGTTTCGATACGGCGCGCCAGAGCGGCGTGCCCTACGCCAGCGCAGGTCTGGTCTGGCGCGAATACGGCGCGCGCTGCGTCGCGGCGCTGGCTCTGGAACACGCCGGCCACACCCTGTCGCCGGATGCGGCCCAGCAGATGGCGTATGCGATCGACGCCGACATCGTCCAGTACCTGGATCTGTCGGATGTCGGCGCGGCCAAGAACGCGCCCGGCGGCTATGGCCTGTCGGCGGTGGTCTCGGGTTTCAATCCGAACTGGATGGACGAGCAGCGCCTGGGCTACGGCGAAGCCTCCGACGCCTACCGCCTGAGCCAGTTCCGCAAGGCGATGGCGCTCCTCACCGATATCATGATCAATGCCGTCAAGTACCGCGTCGGCGCCCTGCTGGCTTTGGCCCAGGTGCGCGGAGCGGAGGTGCTCGAGGGCGGCCGCGTGCTGTTCCTGGATAACGGCGCCCTGCCCTGGACGGCCGTGGTGCGCAAGGAGATGCCGAAGGTGCTCTTCGTGATCAGCCACAGCATCGCCGAGCAGCGCTACATGATCCATACGGTGCCGGTCAGCGCCGAGAGTTTCGACGCCAGGGCCGACCTGCCCGAAGCCTGGGCCGGCCTGCGCGACGCCGACCTGGCGCGCGCCAGCGGCGTGCCGGACGCCACCTTCTGCCACAACGGGCGCTTCATCGCCGCCGCCAAATCCTACGAGGGCATCCGCGCGCTGGCGCGCCTGGCGCTGCAGGAAGTCGACCACGCGCTGCTGCCCGGCCACGCCTGCTGAAGGCCGGCGCCCATGTTTTCGATCGTCCTCAACCTCGTCGGCACCCTGTTCCACTTCTATGTCGCACACCGCCTGTTCGCCCTGATCCCGGTGCGCGCACGCATTCCCGCCAAGGCCTGGTGGCTGGGCGCGCTGCTGGTCTGGCTCGTCTACATCGGCGGCGTGCAGCTGGGCGACGAGGCGCTCGACTGGCGCTGGTGGCCGGGGCAGTTCGCGCTCACCTGGCTCGGCATCCTGTTCGTGATGACCCTGTGCCTGCTGCCGGCCGACATCGTCACCGGTTTCGGCTTCTGGTGGCGCGCGCGGGCCCAGCGCCTGCTCGCGATCGGCGCACTGGCGGGCGTGCTGCTGAGCGCCTATGCGATCTTCCAGGGCGTGCGCGCCCCGGTCGTGGTGGACTACGAGGTGGCCATGCCGAAGCTGCCGGCGGCCCTCGATGGCACGGTGCTGGTGATGGTCACCGACCTGCACCTGGGCGCCCAGCGCCGGGCCGACTGGATGGAGAAACGCGTCGCCCAGATCAATGCCCTGCAGCCGGCCGCCGTGCTGATGGTGGGCGACCAGGTCGAGGACAATCCGCTGGGCGAGCCGCGCCTGGCGAACGTGCTGCGCGGCCTCCAGGCCTCGCGTGGGGTCTGGGCCGTGACCGGCAACCACGAATTCTACGGCGACGTCGAGACGACGGTGCGCGAATTCGAGGAAGGCGGCGTGCGCTGGCTGCGCGACGCGCAAGTGGAACTGGCGCCGGGCCTGATGCTGGCGGGGATCGAGGACGTGGGGCGCGCCATGCGGCGCGAAGGGCAAATCACGGGCGGCCTGGCGGGCGTTCTGCCGGCGCCGGTCGACAAGGCCACCATCCTGCTCTCGCATATTCCGGCCGCGCCCGTGCTCGAGATGGCGTCCGCGCGCGGGGTCGGTCTGATGGTGTCGGGCCATACCCACGGCGGCCAGATCTGGCCATTCAGCTACCTGGTGCAGCGGCGCTTCCCGCAACTGGTCGGCCAGCACGCGCTCGGGCCGCTGGCGCTGGTCATCAGCCGCGGCGCCGGCAGCTGGGGGCCGCGCATGCGCCTGTGGCAGCCGGGCGAGATCGTGCGGATCACGCTGCGCGCGCCGCGCTAGCGGGCGCGCTCCGGCCAGGACAAGCGTCAGCGATTCTGCTGGCCCTTGTTCCCCTTGTCGTCGTCGCCGCGGTCTTCCGCGCGGCGCACGGTCTGCCGGTCCTGGACGCCCGACTGGCGGTTGCCCTGTGCGCCGCCGCTCAGGTTGCCGATGCCTTCCAGTCCGGTCTCGACCTGTCCCCCGCGCGAATAGCCGGTGTCCTGCTCCTGCGAGGAACCGTCGTCGAGCAGGTCGTCGGTGCGGCTGCCCGATTGCTCGTTGCCGGCCTCGCGCTGCAGCTTGCCGCTGTCGCCGGTGCCGCCCACGCCCATGCTGCCGGCGCTGCTGGTGCCGTTCTTGGTGATCTGATCCCAGGAACGGCCCTTGGCATCCTTCTTGTCGTCGTAAGTGGACATCGTGTTCTCCTCATGCGTTGATATACATGCATGATAGTGTGCGCGCGCGAGAGGACTAGCGGCGCACGGGAGGGCGCGTTGTAGGACTCGGCCGTATGAACCTCATGGCCAAAAAAAAGGCGTCCCCTGGGACGCCGCTCGCTTCGGTTCAAGCCCGGTTATTTTTTGAAGTACAGCACGCGGCCGGTCAGCTTGATGTTGCCGGCGCCGGTGATCATGTCTTCACCGCCGGTCAGGGTGCCGCCGCCGGTCATCTTGGCGTACTTGCCGGTGCCGCCGGTGACCTGGAAGGTCGCACCGGAGAAGACGTATTTCGCGCCCTCGCCCGTCGGCACGAACTGGCCGCTGTAGTTGGCGTAGATCTGGTCGCCCGAGGTGGTCATGACGATGAACTTGCCGCCGCTGAAGTTGAACAGCGGGCCGACCGGGGTGATGCAGTCAGTCGCGATGAAGACGACTTTGCCGCCCATCATCTTGCTGTCGCCATGGCCGCTGATCGTGCCGCCGAATTTGGACAGGCAGCGGTCGGCCGGGCCGACTGCTTCCACCAGCACGCCTTCGACGTCGAGCGGCTCGACGACCCAGCTTCCCGCAGAGGCCGTGGCCGAGGCCGCCAGCAGAAGGGTGACGGCGGCTGGACGGGCGATCGTGCGCAGGAAGGAAGTGAACATGTGTGTCTCCGGAGTTGAATAGGATTTAATAATATCTTTTTTGCAAAAATTGTCGCGCACACTCAACAGTGCGTGTGGTTCTCAAGATACATGTCTTTTCGGCAATATTGACAGCCTGGCGTGCGCCGGTTACTGCCGGGCTGCGTTAGCGTGTGGAGCGTGCAATCAGAATGGAGAAACCATGCGTGTCGCCACCTTCAACATCAACGGCATCGGCAGCCGCCTGCCTGCGCTGCTCGACTATCTCGAAGAGAAAAAGCCGGATGTGGCCTGTCTGCAGGAGCTGAAGGCGCCGCAGGAACGCTTCCCGCTGGCGGAGATCAACGCAGCTGGCTACGGCGCGATCTGGCAGGGGCAAAAGAGCTGGAACGGGGTCGCGATCCTGGCGCGCGGCGTGGATCCGGTCGAGGTCACGCGCGGCCTGCCGGGCGACGACAGCGACAAGCAGAGCCGCTACCTGGAAGCGGTGGTGAACGATATCGTCGTTGCCTGCCTGTATCTACCGAATGGCAATCCGGCGCCGGGGCCGAAATTCGACTACAAGCTGGCCTGGTTCGAGCGCCTGATCGCGCGCGCGCAGCAATTGATCGACACCGGCGCGCCGGTCGTCATCGCGGGCGACTACAACGTCATGCCGACCGAGCTGGACGTCTACAAGCCGGAACGCTGGCTGACCGACGCCTTGTTCCGTCCCGAATCGCGCGAGGCTTTCCACCGGCTGATCGGCCAGGGCTGGACGGATTCGCTGCGCGCCATGCATCCGGACGAAGTCATTTACACCTTCTACGATTACTTCCGCGATGCCTACGGCCGCAACGCCGGGCTGCGCATCGACCACCTGTTGCTCAGCCCTGCCCTGGCGCCGGCCTTGCGCGCGGCCGGAACGGATCACGACATTCGCGGCAAGGCGAAGCCGAGCGACCACGTGCCGACCTGGATCGAGCTGGACTTGAGCGCATTGGCGACGCAGAAAGCCGCCGGGAAACGGTGATCAGCGGCCGCTGCGGTCGGCCAGGAACTGCCGGGCGCGCGGATGCTGTGGCTGCGTGAAGAATTCTTCCGGCGCGGCGCGCTCGAGGATGCGCCCTTCGCTCATGAACAGGACGCGGTCGGCCACGTCGCGCGCGAAACCCATCTCGTGGGTGACGCAGACCATGGTCATGCCCTGATCGGCGAGCCGGCGCATCACCTGCAGCACTTCGCCCACCATTTCCGGATCGAGCGCGCTGGTGGGCTCGTCGAAGAGCATCACCGGCGGGCGCATGGCCAGCGCGCGGGCGATGGCCACGCGCTGCTGCTGGCCGCCGGACAGTTCGTGCGGATAGGCGTTTGCCTTGTGCGCGAGGCCGACGCCGTCGAGCAGCTCCATGGCATAGGCACGCGCCTCGGCCGTGCCGGCGCGTTTGAGGTTGACGGGCGCCAGCATGCAGTTCTCCAGGCTTGTGAGGTGCGGGAACAGATTAAAGTGCTGGAATACGAAGCCGATGCCGGCGCGCAGGGCGTTCACGTCGAGTCCGCGCGCATGGATGTCGCGCCCGTCGATGGCGATGCGCCCGCCGTCGATCTCCTCGAGCCGGTTGAGGGTGCGGATCAGGGTCGATTTGCCCGAACCCGACGGGCCGCACACGACGACCACTTCGTTCTTCTCGACGCGTTCGGTGACGTCGACGAGGGCGTGATACTGACCGTACCACTTGTTGACGCCTTCGAGCGCGATCATGACATTTCCTTTGCCGATTCTGCAGAAACAAGTGCCGGGCGCCGGCCCAGGCGGCGCTCGAGCAGGAAGGCCAGGCGCGACAGGCCGAAGCACAGGATGAAATAGGTCGCCGCCAGCACGATATACACTTCCACCGCCTTGGTGAACACCAGGGTATTGACCTGGGTGGCGATAAAGGACACTTCCGACAGGCCGATAATGTAGCCGAGCGAGGTGGCCTTGATGGTCGCCACCAGCTGGCTCACCAGCGAAGGGGAGACATGGCGCAGCGCCTGCGGCAGGATCACCAGGCGCAGCGCCTGGGCATACGACAGTCCCAGCGAGCGCGCCCCTTCCAGCTGCCCTTTCGGCAGCGCCTTGATGCCGGCGCCGACGATCTCGGCCAGGTAGACGGCGTCGAACAGGACAAGGGTCATCAGCATGGTCGTCGCCTGGCCCGTCTTCACGCCGGTCACGGCCGGCAGGAAGAAATAGGCCCAGAACACGACCAGCAGCAGCGGCACGGCGCGTACGAGCTGCACCAGCACGGCGACGGGCCAGCGCACGGCGCGGTAGGGGCTCACGCGCGCCACGCCCAGCACCAGGCCGAGCGGCATGGCGAGGATCAGCGCGGCGGCGGACAGGAGGACGGTCAGCGACAGGCCGCCGAGCGGCCCGTTCGGATACTGCCCGACGAGGAAATACAGCCAATAGTCTTGTATGAGTTCGAGCATGGCCGTCTCAGATCGTCCGCACCGGGAAGCGGCGCGCGTACAGCTGCGCGGCCAGCGAAATCGCCAGCGACACCGTCAGGTAGGCCAGCGTGGCAAAGGTGAACGCTTCGACGCTGCGGAAGGTCGCGGTCTCCACGCGCGCGGCCTGGTACATCATCTCGGCGGCGCCGATCACGGTGGCGACGCTGGTGTCCTTCCACAGGTTGACCGTTTGCGACAGCAGCGGCGGCACCGCGATGCGGATCGCTTGCGGCAGCAGCACCAGGCGCAGCGCGGCGATGCGGCCCAGGCCCAGCGAGCGCGCCGCTTCCATCTGGGCGGCGGGCACGGCGCGGATGCCGCTGCGGATGTCCTCGGCCATGTGCACGCCCGCGTACAAGCTCAGCGCGATGGTGGCGCAGATGAATTCGGGATTGCTGTCGTAGAGGGCCAGCTTGACCGTCTCGGGAAGCAGTTCGGGGAAGGCGAAATACCAGAACAGCAGGTGCGCCAGCAGCGGCACATTGCGGATGCCCTCGACGATGGCCGCGCCGGCGCCGCGCAGCACCCGGCTGCCCGAGGTGCGCATCAGCGCGATCGCCACGCCCAGCGGCAGCGCGATCACGAAGCTGGCCGCCAGCAGCTGCAGCGAAAGAACGAGGCCTTGCACCAGCCAGTCGTGGTATTGCCCCGACTGAATCAGGCTTGCGTCGAAAAACGTCAAAAGAGGCTACTCAGATCTTGTCGGTATGGATGGTAAAGGCGCGCTTGGCGATGTTCGGGCGCGTGCCCGGGCCATACCACTTGTTGAACAGGGCATTGGCCGCGCCGCTCGCCTCCAGCTCGCGCAGGGTGGCGTCGACCACGGCTTTCAGCCCCTTCTCCCCCTTGCGCAGGCCGAGCGCGATCGACTCGACGCCGATGCTGCTCGGCAGGATGGTGAAGTTCTTCGCGTTCGGGCCCAGCTTGCCGTAGTCGGCCAGCAGCGAGGATTCGTCGTTCACGTAGGCGATGCCCTTGCCCTGCTGCAGGGCCTGGAAGGCTTGCTGGGTGTTCTCGAAGGTGACGACGGTGGCGCTCGGCACGGCGGCGCGGATGTTGGTTTCCTGGGTGCCGCCGCGCACCGTGACCACCTTCTTGCCGGCCAGTTGCGGCAGCGCGGTGACGCCGCTGGCGGCGCGCACCATGACCTTCGAGCCGGTCACGAAATGGGTCAGCGCGAAGTCGACCTGCGATTCGCGCTCCTTGTTGTGGGTGAGCGTGGCGGCCAGCACGTCGAC
Source organism: Massilia sp. Leaf139 (assembly GCF_001424165.1). Lineage (GTDB taxonomy): Bacteria > Pseudomonadota > Gammaproteobacteria > Burkholderiales > Burkholderiaceae_D > Telluria. Next base: position 1,125,210 of record NZ_LMOJ01000001.1, on the reverse strand, counting down.
ATGGCCTTGCTGCAGCTCAGGGATGCGCGCCGCGACCGACATCTGCTTGAACCTTGGGGTGACGCCGATTTTCTTGGCTACGGCCTTGGCCAGGTCGATCTCGTAGCCGACCAGTTCGCGCGTCTTCGGGTCGATGAAACTGTTCGGCTCGTCGGTGCCGAGGACGCCGAAGACGATCTCGCCCTTCTTCTTGATGTCCGCCAGCTGGTCGGCCTGGACGGCGCCCGCCAGGGCGAATTGGGCGGAAAGCGCGATTGCGCAGGCAAGCAGGGTGCGGCGGGTGGCCATGGAAACTCCGGGGTCGTGAATGGACGAACCAGCGAGTATACGCGATGTGAATGAACGGACGAAGGATCGAATTCCCATAAGAACATGTGCATCTGGCATAAAGACCCGCCCTGCCCGACTGCCAAGCGCGCTCTCCCAAAGTAGACAGAATGAAACATGCAATCCCCGGCCGATAGCATAGAATTCACATTGCCAAGCTTGACATTGCCGTTTTCATCGGTCTGGCCCAGCCGATGAGGTTTCAAGAATAAAAAGTTGTCCGACGAAAGACCCGTACCATGAACTATCCCGACGATATCCTGATGGCCTATGCCGACGGCGCCCTGGCCGAACCTTTGCGCAGCGAGGTGGAACGCGCCGTGCGCGCCGATCCGGCGCTGGCCGCCATCGTCGAACAGCACCGCGCCCGGCGCCGCGCCATCGTGGCCGGCGAACCGGGGCCGGCGCGCCCGCAGCCGGCGGCCACCGGCAAGGTACTGTCGCTGGAAGCGGCGCGCAGCGCCCGTGCTCGGGTCGCCGCTCCGCCGCCGGCGCCCGCCCCGGCCGCGCCCAGCGCCTGGCCGCGCTGGGGCGCGCTCACCGCAGCCCTGGTGCTGGGTGTGCTGGCCGGCAGCTTCTGGTTCGACGGCAGCAGCGGCGAGGGCAGCATGGTCACGGCCCAGGCCGACGGGCGCCTGGTGGCGCGCGGTCAGCTGGCCGGCGCGCTGGCGCGCCAGCTGGCGACCGATCCGGCGCCGACCAGCCCGGTGCGCATCGGCGTCAGTTTCGCCACCCGCGCCGGCGGCTACTGCCGCAGCTTCAGCATCGGCGCCAGCACGGGCCTGGCCTGCCGCGACGGCGAGACCTGGCGTATTCCGGTGCTGAGCGAAGCGAAGGCTGCGCGCGGCGAGGCGCGCCCGGCCGCGGGCGTGACGCCGGTAGCCGTGCTCGACGCCATCGACGAGCGCATCGCCGGCACGCCCTTGAACGCGGCCGCTGAACGGGCCGCGCGCGACCGCGGCTGGAAGCGGTGAGGGCGGCGCTCATCTTTGTTACAGCATCGGCATCGAAGAAAGACGCCGTTTACTGAAAATTTTCGCGAGGAATACCTTGAGCAGGGCCCTAGGGTGGGCAGGTTCCCCGCCCACGCATTCAACGCACGGTTGCCTGGACGCAGTGCATTTAGAACCGTATAGGTTTGCTTAAGGATTGGCGCGCAGGCCCTTCGCTCGCTGATTGAACGCGCGGGCGGGAGACCCGCCCACCCTACGGGTAAACGAGAACCGGTAGAGGTATGCTCCTAAGCTCCGTTCTTCCGCGCCCGCTCCTCCAGCAGCGCCCTCTCCCGCGCATTCGCCGCCATCCCCGCCGCCCGCCTGAACTCCGCGGCCGCTTCCGCGTGCCGCCCCAGCTTTTCCAGCAAATCCCCGCGCACGCTCGGCAGCCACTGGTAGCGCTCCAGCGCGCCGCTGGAAGCCAGCGCATCGACCAGCGCCAGCCCGGCCGCCGGCCCCTCGGCCATGCCGACCGCCACCGCCCGATTCAGTTCGACCACCGGCGAGGGACTCACCCGCGCCAGCGCGCCGTACAAGGAAGCGATCCGCGCCCAGTCGGTCTCCTCCGCCGTGCGCGCACGGGCGTGGCAGGCGGCGATCGCGGCTTGGAGCGTGTATGGCCCGGGCTCGCCCAACAGCTCGGCGCGTGCGAGCGCCGCCAGGCCGCGGCGGATCAGGATGCCGTCCCAGCGCGCCCTGTCCTGTTCCAGCAGCAGCACCGGCCGGCCCACGGCGTCGACCCGGGCCGCCGCGCGCGAGGCCTGCAGTTCCATCAGGGCGACCAGTCCCTGCGCTTCCGGCTCGCGCGGCGCCAGTCCGGCCAACATACGGCCCAAACGCAGGGCCTCGTCCTGCAGTTCCATGCGCATCCAGTCGCCGCCGCTGGTGGCCGTATAGCCCTCGTTGAAGATCAGGTAGACGACTTCCAGCACGGAAGCGAGGCGCTCCCCCAGTTCTTCCGGCGGCGGCAGCTCGAAGGGCACGCGCGCCTGGCCGAGGCTGCGCTTGGCGCGCACGATGCGCTGGGCGACCGTCGGCTCGGGCACGAGGAAGGCGCGCGCGATCTCCTGGGTGCTGAGCCCTCCGAGCAGTTTCAGGGTCAATGCCACCCGCGCCTCGGTCGGGAGGATCGGGTGGCAGGCGGTGAACATCAGCCGCAGCAGGTCGTCATGGACGACGTCGTTGCGGGCGGCGTCGAGGTCGTCGACAAAGTCGGGCACAACATGCGCCTCCTGCGCTTCGAGGTCGTGGCCGATCTGCACGCACTTCTCGCGAAACACCTTGTCGCGGCGCAGGTGGTCGAGCGCCGCGTTCTTCGCCGTGCGCATCAGCCAGGCGCCCGGATTATCGGGGATGCCGCAGGCCGGCCAGGTTTCCAGCGCGGCGACCAGGGCGTCGCCGGCCAGCTCCTCGGCCAGGCCGATGTCGCGCACCAGGCGCGCGACGCCGGCGACGATCTTGGCCGACTCGATGCGCCAGACGGCGCCGATGGCCTGATCGACCGCATGTGGCGTCGGCCTCGCCATCAGTCTCCCTGCGCCAGCGGTGCCATCGCGGCCGGATCCATCCACGCCAGCTCCCAGATATGGCCGTCCGGATCCTCGAAACCGTGGCCGTACATGAAGCCGTGGTCGCGCGCCGGATTGGGCGCGCGCCCGCCCGCGGCCAGGGCCTTCGACACCAGGGCGTCGACTTCCGCACGGCTTTCGCACGACAGGCAGGTCAGCACCTCGGTCGCCTCCCTGGCGTCGGCCAGCGGCTTGTTGGTGAAGGTCTTGAAGAAGGGCTCGACCAGCAGCATGGCGAAGATGTTTTCGCCGATGACCAGGCAGGCCCCGTCGTCGTTACTGAATTCCGGATTGAAGCTGAAGCCGAGGCTGGTAAAGAACTGGCGGCTGCGCGCCAGGTCTTTCACCGGCAGGTTCACGAAAATATGCTTGTGCATGGCGTCTCCTTTGTCGTGATTAATCGACGGTTCAGGACTGCGCGGCCTGGCCGGCCTCGAGTTCGCGGAAACGATCCAGCGCATCGGAAGGCGTGAAGTCGTCGAGCTCGAACACCTGGCGTAGCTCGATTTCGGCGTCGATGTTTTCGCCGCGCGGGTTGGGGAACCGGCGCGCCCATTCCAGCGCCTCTTCGCGGGTGCGCACGCTGATCATGGTGTAGCCTGCGATCATTCCCTTCGACTCGGTGAAGGGGCCGTCGACCACGCTGCGCTCCTTGCCCTGGTAGCGGATGCGCCAGCCCTGGCTGCTCGGGTGCAGGCCGTTGGCGTCGAGCAGCACGCCGGCGCGCGCCAGTTCGCCGTGGTAGTCGGCCATCGCGTTGAGCAGGGTTTCCTCGGGCATGCAGCCGGCTTCGGACTCGGGGGTGGCCTTGACGATGATCATGAAACGCATGGTGCTCTCCTGTGGGATCCGGGCGCGGCGATGGCCGCGCAGTGACCGTTCTTGCACATACGACGAACCGGCACGCCGTATTTCGACACGCGCGCAAAAATTTTTTTCAGGCCTCGAAACAGGGAGCCAGCGCCCGCACCTCGACCGTCGCCCACTCGGCGGCCGGACAGCGCGCGGCGATGGCCACCGCCTCCTCATGGGTCGCCACGTCGACGTGGAAGAAGCCGCCGATCATTTCCTTGGCCTCGGCGAAGGGCCCGTCGACGGCGCGCGCCCGACCGCCCTCGACCCGCACCCGCGTGGCCCGGCTTTGCGGGGCCAACGACTGCGCGCCCAGCAGCACGCCCTCCTCGCGCAGCGCGTCGCCGAAGCGCAGCATGCGGTCGTAGAGGGCGCGCCCTTCCTCGTCGGTACGGGTGGCGCGCTGGCCGACGGCTTCATGGATCAGCAACATGTACGACATCGACTGTCCCTTCAAAAGATAGACACAAGAACAATGAGTATGCAACGCCGCGCCGGACGAGTAAAGCATCCGCGGCCCCGATTGCTCACCGCGCCGGATCAATCGTGCGCGCTTCGATCGCGCTGATGCCGAGACCGCGTCCGACATTTCCTACAAGGCTCTCTCGCATGCGCCTATTGTTCCCTGCCGGGCTGGCGTTACCATCGGGGAACCAATCACCGACAGCAGGAGGCAGCAATGGGCGAAAACAAAGGCAAGGGTACGAAGGGCCGCAACTACGACGAACTGACGGGCGTGGGCACCAGCAGTGCCGGCATCACCGGCACCACCGGCAACCTGAACACCGGCACGCGCGATGGCGGCATCGGCATGCCGTCGCCCGACGACAGCGGCTATCGTGCAGGCAACCGCCAGTCGGCCGAACCCGACGACGGCGAGACCACGCCAGCGCTCGGACGCGGCACCCGCGGCCGCGCCAGCCAGCAGCCGCAGGGCAGCCAGGCCGGCCAGTCCAGCCAGGGCGGCGCGCGCAGCGGCAGCCAGCAGAGCGGGCAAGGCAGCAGCCAGGGCGGCCAGGAACAACAGGGTTCGCTCGGCCGTAGTCTCGACCAGGACGTGATGGGCAAGGAGCAGTAAGCCGCCAGCCCCGACACGCGACCAGCGCGCCGGCGGCGCGCGCAAGCTCCGCGAACGCCCCGCACGCAGCCCGGCGTTCGCTTCGCCGCGTCCGTTTCCCCCACCATCCTCATCCGGAGATCCGATGCGCACCGTCCTGCGCTCGCTGCTGCGTCTTGCCCTGCTCGCGTCCCTGCTGCTGGGCGGCTACGCCCTGCTGGGGCCCTACATCAAGAACATGCTGTACGCGATGCGCCTGGCCTCGATGCCGGCGCCAGCCACACTGCCGGTGCCGGTGCGCGGGATTGAGCCGCGCGGCTTGCGCGACACCTGGCACGGCGCCCGCAGCGAGGGCCGCAAGCACGAAGGCATCGACATCTTTGCCAAGCGCGGCACGGCGGTGGTCGCGGCCACCGAAGGCGTGGTGCTGCGCGTCTCGACCAACCGCCTGGGCGGCCAGGTGGTGTGGGTGCTGGGGCCGGGCGGACAGCGCCATTATTATGCGCACCTGGACAGGTGGGCCGATATCGAGAACGGCCAGCGCGTGCGCGCCGGCACGGTGCTCGGCTATGTCGGCACCACGGGGAATGCAGCCGGCACGCCGCCGCACCTGCATTACGGGATCTACGAGGCCGATGGGGCGATCAATCCCTATCCTCTGCTGCGCCCGCCGCCGCGCACGGCATCGAAGAGAGACTGGTAGACTTGGCCGGGCCTCGAACCACAATCGAACCACGGAGCTGACATGGACACCCGACTCGACGACGACACCCTCGCCTTTGCGCGCCGCGTCTTCCAGCACGCAAGGGTCGGCGAGACCGCCGCACTGGCCGATCTGCTCGCTCAGGGCCTGCCCGCCAACCTGCGCAACGAGCGCGGCGACAGCCTGCTGATGCTGGCCTGCTACCACGGCCATGCCGACACGGCGCGCGTCCTGCTCGAGCACGGCGCCGACCCGGAACTGCTGAACGACGCTGGCCAAACCCCGCTCGCGGGCGCCGCCTTCAAGGGCGATGCCGCCGTGGTCGAGCTGCTGCTCGAACGCGGCGCCGAGGTCGATGCGGCCGGGCCGAACGGCAAGACGGCGCTGATGATCGCGGCCATGTTCAACCGGGTGGAGATGATGCGCTTGCTGGTCGCGCACGGCGCCGATCCGCGCGTGGTGGACGCGGACGGGGTGTCGATGCGGGAGGCGGCGGCGAAGATGGGGGCGGTGGAGGCGGTGGCGTATTTGAATGGGGTGGTGGGGGATTGAGCGTGAACACCGATCGAGCGCCGGAACGCGGGCATGCCCGCCCTACGTTACTCCGCCCAGCCCACGCGCCAACTAATGCATGCCCCGTAAAAACTCCGTCGCCGCCCCCGCCGGCATCGGCCGGCTGAACAGAAACCCCTGGAACAGATCGCAATCGCAGTCCGCCAGCGTCCGATGCTGTTCGGCCGTCTCCACGCCCTCGGCCACCACGTGCATGTCGAGCTTGTGCGCCAGCGCCATGATGCCGGCGCAGAGATCGGCGTCCTTCGGGTCGACGGCGCAGTTCTGCACGAAGGAGCGGTCGAGCTTGAGGTAGTTCACCGGCAGCTGGCGCAGGTAGGACATGGAAGAAAAGCCGGTGCCGAAGTCGTCGATCGAGAGCGCCACGCCGCCGCTGCGCAGCCGGTGCAGGATGGCGATCGCCAGATCCGGATCGGACATCATCATCGATTCGGTCAGTTCCATCTCCAGGCAGCCGGGCTCGATGCGGTGCTCGCGCATCAGGTCGAACACATAGTCGGGCAGCGCCGCGCTGGTGAGCTGGCTGGTGGAGAGATTCACCGCGACCGGGATCGTACCCAGGCCGGCGTCGCGCCAGGCGGCGATCTGGCGGCAGGCCTGCTCGATCACCCAGCGTCCCAGGTGCAGCAGCAGGCCAAGCTGCTCGGCGAGCGGAATGAAATTGTCGGGCGCGACCAGGCCGACGCCGGGCCGGTTCCAGCGGATCAGGGCCTCAAAGCCGGCGATGCTGCCGTCGCGTCGCATTTTCGGCTGGTAGTGCAGCGCGAATTCGGCCGTGCCCACGGTTGTGCCGACGGCGGCGCGCAGGTCGCGTTCGAGTTCGACGCGGCGCGCGACCGTCGAGCCCAGCTCGGGCGAATAGAAACGGTACTGGTCGCGCCCGTTGTCCTTGGCCGAGTACATGGCCGCCTCGGCGCGCCCGAGCAGCTCGGCCGCCCCGTGCAGGCTGCCGCGCGAGAGCGCCACCCCCGCGCTGAAGGTCAGGTGCAGCGGCTGGCGCAAGACCGGATAAGGCTGGGCCAGGAAGGCGCGGATCTGCTCGACCTGGTGCGCCACCTCCTCGATCGTCTCGGCCAGGGGCAGCGTGAAGGCGAATTCGTCGCCGGACAGGCGCGCCAGGCTGCCGAGCACGACGTTCGACTGCTGCAGGCGCTGGCCGACGAGCTGGATCAGCTGGTCGCCGACCGCCTGGCCGAAGTTGTTGTTGATGTACTTGAACTGGTCGAGATCGATGATCACGACGGCGAGCCGGGCGCCGCCGAGCGTGGCCATGACGAGCTGCTCCTCCAGGGCCGACTCGAACATCACGCGGTTGGCCAGGCCCGTGAGCGAATCGGTGATGCGTTCCTGCTCGAGCCGGGTGCGCAGGCCGCGCAGCTCGGTGATCTCGGTCGAGAAGCCGATCAGGCAGGTCGGCTGGCCGGGCAGCTGCAGCTTCACCTTGCGCGACCTGAAATGGTGTTTGTTGCCGTCGGCGCCGACGATGGTTTCCTCGCGCACGGCACCGCCTTCGCCGGCGAACACATCGGCATCGTACTCGGCCACCAGCGCCGCGCTTTCGGGCGGCATCAGTTCGCGGTCGGTGCGGCCGATCAGGTCGCCAAGTTCGCGGTCGTACAGCGCCAGCACCGGCCGGTTGGCATACAGATAGCGGCCCTGCGCATCCTTGAGGTAGATGGCGGCGTCGACATTGGCCAGGATAGTGTTGAGCAGGGCGTTGCGCTCGATGAGTTCGTCGACGGCGCGGCGCTGCTCGGTGATGTCGGTCGAGATGCCGCACAGGCCGACGACACGGCGCTCGGCATCGAAGAGCGGCAGTTTCACGCTGCGAAACGTGCGGCAGGTGCCGTCCATCATGCACACCACCTCGTCGGTAGCGACTTTTTCTCCGGTCGAGAGGGCCTGCGTGTCGGTCGCGCCGATACCCGAGGCGGCGAGATCGACGAAGCTGTCGTCGCGCTGGCCGACGATGCGCGCCGGGTCGGTGCCGAATACGGCCCCCAGCGCCTGGTTGGCAAACAGGTAGCGTCCTTCCAGATCCTTGACGTAGAAACAGGCGTCGAGCTTATCGACCAGCGTCCACAGGCGCTGCAACTGGACAGGATCGGGCGCGGCCGCGCCGGCAGCCGCAGCGCCGGAAGCGTCATCAGGCGCAGCCCCGTCGGCCGCAGGCTCCTGCGGGGTGTTCATGCTGCCCTTCCTCCCTGGCGTCTACGCATGGCTGTCCTCGTGCATGGTATGCCGGCCTTATGCGGGCGGCATGCGACGCTGCCAGTGTAGCGCCCTTGCAGGCACTTTCGGCGTCCGGTTCATCCACGCCGGAAAAAAGATGCAAACCAGCCACAACGGCAAGATTGCTGTTTTCTTGTCAACACATTTACGGTAGCCTATTGCCGCCATAACAGCCAAGGACGTCCATGTCTCTCGCCCTCCGCCGCCGGCGCGTCCTGTCGGCGCTGCCCCTTGCGGCTTTGCTGCCTCCCGTGCTGCTGTCCGCCTGCGCCGGCAGCCCGGCCCGGACACCGTCGCCGGATCTGCTTGCCGCGCACGTGTCGCCGGACTACAACGGCGTCGTTCTGCTGCGCGCGTCGCGCGGCGGCGCGCCCCTGGTGCGGGCCTACGGCCAGGCCGAGTTCGAGACGCCGGCGCCGCTCCTGCCCGACAGCCGCTTCATGATCGGCTCGGTATCGAAATGGATCACGGCGGTGACGGTGCTGCGCCTGGCCGAGCAGGGCAAGCTCGATCTCGACAAGCCGGTCACGGCATGGCTGCCGGAACTGCCGGCCGGCAGCGGTGCGGTCACGCTGCGCGCCCTGCTCTCGAATACGAGCGGGATCGAGAACGGGCTGGGCCTGGCCTTGAAGCAGGATCGCGCCGTCGAACGCCTGACGATCCCGGCAAGCGAAGCGGCCCTGCGCTTCGGCAGCGGCGCCTTGCGCTTCGCGCCGGGTGCCCAGTTCGACTATTCGCCGACGAACTGGCTCATCGTCGCCGGCGCGATCGAGCGCGCGACGGGCGAACCCTTCATCCGCAACGTCGAGCGCCTGGTGCTGGCGCCGAGCGGCGCGCACGATACCGGCTTCGTCGTCCTGGATGCCACGCCCGCCGGGCTGGCCGCGCCCTACGAGGCGAACCGAGCCAGGCGCAAGATGATGCCGGCGCCGCCGATGGTCGCGGCCAGCGGCACGCTCTACAGCACCGCGCGCGACCTGGTCAAGATCGCCGACGCCGTATACGGGAACGCGCTCTTGAAGCCGGCTTCGCGGCAAGAACTGCTGACGGTGCAGTACGCGGCGGAAGACTATGCGCTGGGAGGAAGGGTGAAACGGGCCGGCAGCGGCGCGGCGGTACGCACACTGGCCTGGGAGACGGGCGTCAGCGGCGGCTTCAAGACCCTGCTGGCCTACGCCCCGGCCGACGGCCGCGTGGTGGTACTGCTCAACAATACCGACATGGCGCAGTCCGAGCAGGCGAGGCTCGGACTGGCGTTGCTGGAGGCGCTGGCGCCCTGACTACCCGCTGTTATTTCGTCACGGCGAGCACCGTGCGCTTGCCGCCCTTGAAGGTGTAGAGCGTGATCGTGCCGTCGCGGATGTCGCCTTTGGCGTCAAAAGCGATCGGGCCGGTCACGCCCTTGTACTGGGTCTTCGCCAGCAGCGGCAGGTACTTGCCCGGCGCGCTCGAGCCGGCCTTGACCATGGCGTCGGCCATCGTCATCACGGCATCGTAGGCATAGGGCGCGTTGATCTGGACGTCGATGCCGAAGCGCTTCTTGTAGTCGGTACGGAACCGGTCGAGCGCGGCGCGCCCGGCGGCGTCGACCCCGCCGGCTTCGGCGCAGAATACCTGGCCGTCGGCCATCGCGCCGCCGGAGAGCTTGTGGATCTCGTCCGAGCAGATGCCGTCGCCGCCCATCATCCTGGCGTTGAAGCCGAGCTGCTTCATCTGGCGCAGCATCGGGCCGGCCACGGCGCTCATGCCGCCGAAGAAGACCAGGTCGGGCTTGGCCGCGCGGATCTTGGTGAGGATGGCGTTGAAATCGGTCGCCTTGTCGTGCGTGAATTCGCGCGCCACCACCTGCGCGCCCTGGCTTTTCAGGCCCTTGGCGAATTCCACGGCCAGGCCCTGGCCATAGGCGGTGCGGTCGTCGATCACGGCCACGCGCAGCGCCTTCATGTCCTTGACGGCGTAGCGGCCCAGCGCCTGGCCCAGCTGGACGTCGTTGGCCACCACGCGGAAGGCCGTGTTGAAGCCTTGCTGGGTATATTTCGGGCTCGTGCTCGAGGGCGAGATCTGCGGAATGCCGGCCTGGTGGTAGATCTTCGAAGCGGGAATCGTGGTGCCCGAGGTCTCATGGCCGACCACGCCGTTGACGCGGGCGTCGACCAGTTTCTGGGCGACGTTGGTGGCCTGCTTGGGGTCGCCGCCATCGTCCTCGGCCAGCAGTTCGAAGCGCGCCTTCTTGCCGCCGATGAGGACGCCGCGCGCGTTCAGCGCTTCGATCGCCATGCGCGCGCCGTTTTCGGTGTCCTTGCCGAAGTAGGCGACCGGGCCAGTGACGGCGGCCGAGTGGCCGATCTTGACGACTTCCTGGGCGTGCGCGAGGCCGGCGGCGGCCAGCGCGGCGAGTGCGACTGCGGTGTTCTTCATGCATTCCTCTGGATGGTGTGCCGCCGCTATCGGTGGCGGCGAAAGGAGGAATTCTAGCAAGGATGAGCCGGGCGCGTGCGCGGCGGGCGGCGGTGCAGGCGCCGTCCACCCCCGTGGGCATGCCCACCCTACGCACGATCTCGCCTCGAACGTACCCGTAGGGCGGGCATGCCCGCGCGAAGACAGTACCGAACAGCGCGCCGCCACCCGCCCAGCCTGCGGCATACTGCCTCCACCGCAGGGGCGCACGCGCCCGGGGAGCCGGCATGACCAGCGAGCACCACGGCGGCGAACGGGGTGAAGTGCACGAACTGCGCTTTCGCACCCTGCTCTACCGCTTCATCTTCTTCGACTGGCTCTTCAAGGACGTCAGCGGCGCGCGCACGCCCATCGAACGCCATGCGGCCACCCAGCACAACCGGCGCATGAGCAAATACCTGCCGGTCTACCTGCGCCGCTGGTCCTTCCTCACCGTCCTCGATTTCGCCCTCGGTTGCCTGGTCGAGCGGGCCTTGCAGGCGACCCTATTGTCGGCCTGGTTCTTCACCTGGAGCTGCATCACGGCTACCGGCGCCGTCGTCATTACGGTCGCCTGGATCTTCCTGACCCAGCCGCAACAGCCCTGACGCACTGCACAAATGAACGCTTGACAGCCTCCCGCCGTCGCGCTTAGAGTTGACTCAATGACTTCCTCACTGCATCTGTCGACCCTTCTACCAAACGCCGGCGTCCTATCGCTAGCGCTACTACTACGCGCCTGATTTCCCGCGTCCGGCCCTGCCGGTTCCCAGTAAGTAGCAAGAAGGATTCGACCGATGTCCGCTTTCCAGCACACCACCCAGCTCTTCACCCAACCGCTGCCTCTCCCACTGGGCGCACGCGCTGTCGTTCGTCTGCTGCTAAAACTACCGATCGGTTGCCGGGCCTAGCGTTCCGTGGCCCGTCCGGCAGCCTCTTCGCCACTCCCGCGCCGATACCGGCACCGTACACCCAGCAGGAGTAACGAACATGATCACCAATCCGATTTCGAAGTACCGCCCTTTCCCCGCCGTCGACCTGGCCGACCGCCAGTGGCCAAATATGACCATCACCCGTCCGCCGATCTGGATGAGCACCGACCTGCGCGACGGTAACCAGGCGCTGATCGAGCCGATGAGCCCCGAGAAAAAACTGCGTTTCTTCGAGATGCTGGTGAAAATCGGCGTCAAGGAGATCGAGGTCGGCTTCCCCTCGGCTTCGCAGACCGATTTCGATTTCGTGCGCATGCTGGTCGAACACAACCGGATTCCCGACGACGTCACCATCATCGTCCTGACCCAGGCGCGCGAAGAACTCATCCGCCGCACGGTGGAGTCGGCGGCGGGCGCCAGACGCGCCATCGTCCACGTCTACAATTCGGTGGCGCCGGTGTTCCGCAAGGTCGTCTTCGGCATGACGCAGGACGAGATCGTGAACATCGCCGTGAGCGGCACGCGCCTGATCAAGGAGTTGGTGGCGCAGCATCCGCAGACGCAATGGGGCCTGGAATATTCGCCGGAGTCCTTCTCGACCACGGAACTCGACTTCTCCAAGCGCATCGTCGACGCCGTCAGCGCCGAGTGGCAGCCGACCCCGGACAAGCCGATGATCGTCAACCTGCCCTCGACGGTGGAGGCGAGCACGCCGAACGTGTATGCCGACCAGATCGAATGGATGTGCCGCCACCTGGAACGGCGCGAGTCGCTCGTCATCAGCGTGCACCCGCACAACGACCGCGGCACCGCCGTGGCGGCGGCCGAACTGGCCGTGCTGGCCGGCGCCGACCGCGTCGAGGGCTGCCTGTTCGGGAACGGCGAGCGCACCGGCAACGTCGACCTGGTGACGCTGGCCCTGAACCTGTACACCCAGGGCGTGCACCCGGGCCTGGATTTTTCCGACATCGACGGCGTGCGCCAGCTGGTCGAGGAGTGCAACCAGCTGCCGGTGCACCCGCGCCACCCGTATGCGGGCGACCTGGTGTTCACCGCCTTCTCCGGTTCGCACCAGGACGCGATCAAGAAGGGCTTCGCGCGCCAGCAGCCCGAGGCGATCTGGGAAGTGCCCTACCTGCCGATCGATCCGGCCGACCTGGGGCGCAGCTACGACGCCGTGATCCGCGTCAACAGCCAGTCCGGCAAGGGCGGCATGGCCTACCTGCTGGAGCAGGAATACGGCCTGGAGCTGCCGCGCCGCCTGCAGATCGAATTCTCGCGCGTGGTGCAGCGCCTGGCCGACAGCAGCGGACGCGAGATCGCCGCCAGCGACATCCACGCCCTGTTCGCACGCGAATACCTGGAACAGGAAGCGCCCTACCGCTACGCCTCGCACCGGATGAGCGAGGACACGGCGGCCGGCGAAGCGGTGCAGGTGGAAGTATCGGCCTTCGAGAACGGCATGCAGCGCGTGCTGCGCGGCAGCGGCAACGGCCCGATCGACGGCTTCGTCAACGCGCTCGGCATCGACATCCGCCTGATGGACTACCACGAACATGCGATCGGTTCGGGCGCCAACGCGCGCGCCGCCTGCTACGTGGAGCTGCGCGTGGGGAACGGGCCGACCCTGTTCGGCGCCGGCATCGACAGCAATATCGTCACGGCCTCGTTCAAGGCGGTGCTGTCGGCGGTGAACCGGCAAATGGGGAGCGCGTCCGCAAGCGCGCCGGCACAGGCGATGGCCGCCTGAAGTGCGGGCGGGCGGCCGCCGCTATAATCGGGGCAGCCGCGTTTCGTCTTTCTCGCCGCATGCGCAGACTCGCCCTCATCCTGCTGGCCGCGATGCCCTTCGCCGCCCACGCCGCCGACCTGGCCAAGGGCCAGCGCCTGTTCGCCTCGCGCTGCGGCTCCTGCCACAGCGTCGGCCCCGCGGCGCGCGCCGGCTTCGGCCCGCAGCTGAACGCCGTCTTCGGCCGCCGCGCCGGCGCCACGCCGGACTTCCGCTATTCGCCGGCGATGGCGAAATCGGGCATCGTGTGGAACGAGCAGACCCTCGCCGCCTTCATCGATGCGCCGGACGACGTCGTCCCCGGCAACAAGATGCGCTTCTGGGGCATGAGCAACCGCCAGCAGGTCGGCGACCTGCTGGCCTACCTGCGCAGCATTCCGGCCGCTGCGCCGCGCTGAAGCGCTTCAGGCTTCGTCGGCGCTGAGGTTGGCGCTGAGGTTGGCGCGCACGCGTTCCAGTAATGCCAGCAGGCGCGCGCGTTCGTCCTCCGGCACGCCTTCCAGCGCCTGCGCCGCCGTCTCGGCGCCCACTCGGTGCCACTGCGCGTGCAGGGCCTCGCCGCCGGCCGACAGGCGCAGGCGCGTGCTGCGGCGGTCGGCTTCGTCGGCCTGCGCTACCAGCAGCTCCTTCTCGCGCAGGCCGCGGATCAGGCGCGTCAGCTGCGCCTTGTCGCGTCCCGAATAGGCCACCAGGTCGCTCAGCGTCGCGCCCGGATGGCGCGCGAAGAAACCCAGCACCTTGCCTTCCATGTGGGTCAGTTCCGGCGCGGCGCCCGCCGGGGTGCGCATCTGGCGTGCGCGGTAGAGGTGCATGATGGCATGGATGGACTCGAAGACATCCTGCGCCGCGGACGTGTGATTTTGGTTGACTTTATCAACGGTTTTTTTCATAATAGGGGACATTATCAACCAAATTCAGGATCCATGATGGAACACAGCAAACGCCGCGGCATCAAACGCGTGCGCCACGAACTGCACCGCCGCGACGTGGTCGTGGCGCGCGTCGCACCGCTCGGCGCCCACTTCGTGGCCATCACTCTTCATGCAGACTCGCTGGCCGGTTTCCTTTCGCTCTCGTTCGACGACCATGTGAAATTCATGTTCGACGACGGCAGCGGCGGACAGGTGCGGCGCGACTATACGCCGCGCCGCTTCGACGCACAAGCGCGCGAACTGACGATCGAATTCGCCCTGCACGGCGAGGGCGCCGCCTCCGACTGGGCGCGCCGCGCGCGGGTCGGCGACACGGCCGTGATCGGCGGGCCGCGCGGCTCGATGATCATCCCGATGGACTACGACTGGCACCTGCTGGCGGGCGACGCCAGCGCCCTGCCGGCGATGCGCCGCCGCCTGGAAGAACTGCCGGCAAGCGCGCGCGTGATCGTCGTCGCGGCCGCCGCGCAGGACGACCGCATCGCCTTTGACGGCGCGGCCCGGGCCGAGGTGCACTGGATCGACGACGCCGACGCGCTGGCCGAGGCGGTGCGCGCCCTGCCCCTGCCTGGCGGCGAAGGCTTTGCCTGGGCGGCCGGCGAGGCCGGTGCGATGCGCGCGCTGCGCGAAGTGCTGGCGATTGAAAAGGCGCTGCCGAAGGAAGCGATGCGCGTGTCCGCCTACTGGAAGCGCGGCGTGGCCGAGCACCACGAACAGCTCGACTAATCGGCGCGGGGCCAGCCGACACGCGCCGCGCGGCGCAGGCTGGCCCTGACCACTAGCCGGTGAAAAGGCGCGATCACGTACAGGTAGCTGCGGCCCAGAAGGTTATGACAGTGCACCACGGTCGATATCGTCAGCCGCGCATCGGCAACCGGCGCGCGCTCGACCAGCACCGACACCCTGAAATCGAGATGCCGGTCGTCCTCTCCCACGACGATCTCGGCGGCGCCGCTGGCATAGACCTTGAAGATGCCGACCCGTTCGGCCTTGGCGCCCGGCCCGAGCGCCGCCAGCTGCCTGCCCGTCTTCAGGCCGAAACAGGCGACGACGGCGTCGCGGATCCCCATCAGCCATCCGACCCAGGCCGGCTGCTGCGCGAACAGGAAGCGCGCCAGGCGCTCGGGCTCATGCGAGGCCCCGACAGGCAGCGCGATCGAAAATGCGTCGGCCAGGTGCACCCTGCCGTAGACGTGGGTAATTGCCGATTGCGCAGGCAGGGCAACCTGACGTGCGCGGAGCTGGTCGATGGCTTGCATGCATTCCTTTCCCGATGATTTCGCGAGTTGCATTCAAGACATGACTATAATGAGCATCGCTCATCTTTCCTACTCGCCTTTCGCTCAGATTTCAGACCAACGCCCGCTATGCCGACCAAGCTCCGCCCGACTGCCGTTTCTCCTTCGACGCCGCCGCGGCGCATCCCCTCGCAGGCCCGCGCCGAGCACACGATCCGCGTCATTTTCGAGGCGACGGCTCAGGTTCTGGACGAGCACGGCGAAATGGCCCTGACGACCAACCGCATCGCGCAACGGGCCGGCGTCTCGATCGGCAGCCTGTACCAGTACTTCGACAGCAAGGAGGCGATCGTGCTCGCCATGCTCGCGCACGAACGCACGCAGTGCATGGCCAAGCTCGACCTGCTGCTGGGCCACGCCGGTGCGGCCGAACCCGATCCGCGCACGCTGCTGCGCGCCTTTATCCGTTTTTATCTCGAGACCTTCGGCACCGGCGGGCCCGGGCGACGCGCCTTGATCCGGCTGGCATGGCGGCTCGACAACCAGCAGTTGCTGGTGCAGTACCTGCGCGAAGCGAGCGAGCGCATCGCCCTGCATATCGAGCGCATGCGCCATCCGCTGCTGCGCGCGCCCTCGCCGGCCACGGCCTTCGTGCTGACGCGCCTGCTGGCGGGGACGGTGCGCTCGGCTTCGCTGGAGGACTCGCCGCTGCTCGGGACGATCGAATTCGAGGACGCGCTGGTCAATGCCTGCTGGGGCGTGATGCAGGCGGAGCCGGGCTGAGGCCGGGCCGTCCTGCCTTCACTCAGGTGCCGGCCGCCCCGAATTCGTAGGACGCCATCGGCACCTTCATCACGTGGTCGACGAACAGCACCCGGCCGCGGTCGTCCCCGGCGGCCCCGGCGACCACCATCAGCGGCACCAGGTGGTCTTCGCGCGGGTGGGCCTGGCGTGCGCCGGGGCCCTGTTCCCAATCGACCAGCATGGCGTTGCGCACCTGGGCGTCGGGCTGGGCGATGGCCCCGTTCAGCCAGTTCTCGAAGGCCGCGGCCACGGGCGTCGATTCGTCGCGGCCGAAGCCGCGCATGTTGTGGTAGGTGAGGCCGCTGCCGACGATCAGCACGCCCTCGTCGCGCAGCGGCGCCAGCGCCCGGCCCAGGCGCAGGTGCTCGGCGGGGTCGTAGTCCGATTTCATCGACAGCATCAGGATCGGGACGTCGGCCTCCGGGTACATCAGGCTCAAGGGGACGAAGACGCCATGGTCGAAGCCGCGCCCCGCATCGCGCGCGACCGGCATGCCGGCCTGGGCCAGCAGCGCCTCCACCCGCGCCGCCAGTCCGGGCGCGCCCGGCGCCGGATAGCGGATGCGGTAGGTGTGCTCGGGGAAGCCGTAATAATCGTATTCCATCGGCGGCTGCGCCGCGGTGGCGACGGTGAAGGCGGGCGCTTCCCAGTGGCCGGAGACGACCAGGATCGCCTTCGGTTTTGCCGGCAGGCGCTGGGGCAGCGCGGCGAATTCGGCCGCGGTGCGCGCGTACATGCCGCGCATCCCCTCGATCCAGGGCCAGGGCCCACCGCCGTGGGAGATGAAATAGACGGGGAGTCGGGAGGTGGTCATGGTGGCTCCTTGGGGCGTAGTGGATGGCCGCTTGCTTTGGCCGATACCCCTACTGTAAGGTCGCGTGCGGGTTTCCACTAGACGGCCAGCGAGGGAAACAGTGTCCCGTCAGCGGCACAATGGGGCGGCTGCGCGGCGGCCGGAACGCGTGGGCATGCCCGGTGAACCCGTCATTGCGGCCATTGGCCACAATGCCCACTACGGTGCACGACAGCCTCAGGCCGATGCGTACCGTAGGGTGGGCATGCCCACGCGGATCACCGGTACCCATCACGCTCCGCGGCCGGGAGCCACGCGCCTCTGAAATCCACGGCTCTTTAACGCGTCCTGCCATGCAGCGCCTGCCGCGAGCGCTTGCGCTCCTCCGCCTTCGCAAAGCGCCGCCTCTGCTCCTCGGTCTCGGGCACCAGCGGCGGCACCGCCTGCGGCTTGCGGTTCGCATCGACCGCCACCATCGTGAAATAGCAGCTGTTGGCATGGCGCTGGGTGCGCTGCTGGATGTTTTCGGTCACGACGCGGATCCCGATCTCCATCGAACTGGTGCCCGTGTAGTTGACCGAGGCGAGGAAGGTCACCAGTTCGCCCACGTGGATCGGCTGCAGGAACATCACCTGGTCGACGGAGAGGGTCACGACATACGAGCCGGAATAGCGGCTGGCGCAGGCGTAGGCTACGCTGTCGAGGAATTTCAAAATCGTGCCGCCGTGGACGTTGCCGGAAAAGTTGGCCATGTCGGGGGTCATCAGCACCGTCATCGTCAGTTCGTGGACGGGTCTTCCGTGGTGGTCGTTCATATGTGGAGGGAGCTTGGCCCGGCGCGACAGTGCGCCGCAAAATCATTGTACGGGGCTTTGCGCGTCTCCACCGGGCGGGCCTCCGTTTTGCCGGCGGGCGCCGTCAGGCCAGGGTGAAGGCGCCGTCCGCGGCAGGCCGGCCGGCGCAGAACAGGACGTAGCGATCGGGCGCCTCGCCGCGCGTCAGCACGGCCGCTTCGCCCAGCGGCACCGGCGCCGTGAAGCGCACCGACAGCCGCGTCACCGCCCGGCCATGAACCTGCTCGAGAGCGGCGCAGGTTCTGGCGAGCGAATGCATGCCGTGGATGATCGGCGCGGGCAGTCCCATCAGGCGCGCGCTCCAGCGCGTGAGGTGGATCGGGTTCCAGTCGCCCGAAACGCGCGCGTAGTCGCGGCCGCTGGCCGGCCCCGGCGTCCAGCTGTCGATCACCGCGCCCTGTTCGGCGGCCGGGCGCGTGCCCTTGCCCTTGCCGGTGCGCCGGCCGCGCACGGCAAGGTACTTGCTGGTGCAGGTGAAGACAGGCGCGCCGTGCGCGGTGCCGACCGTTTCGAGGCTGCAGTAGACGGCGCCGGAGGCCGTCGGCGGCAGGATGTCGATGCGGGTGGCGAGTACGATCGGCGCAGCGGCCGGCGCGGCGAGGTGGGCGACCGGTGCGTGGGCGACCAGTTCGTTCTCGACGTGGACGATGCCGGCCAGCCGGTAGGGAAAGCCCTCGCCCAGCATGGTCGCCATGTGCGCGCGCTGCACCGGTAGATACCAGTACGTCAGCGGCACCGCGCCCGGCCCGAAGCCGAGCGCGGCGCTGTAGCGCGCAACGTGGGCCTGGTCGAGGCCGGACAGGGTGAAGCGCGATCGCAGCGGCGCCACCGGGCCGTCCGGCGGCGGGCCAGCGCGCTTGGTGAGCATGCGAAGCACGAGGGCGAGGCCCAGCGGCGGCAGCGGCGGCGCCGGGTCAGCGTCAGACGAAAGCGGCATTCTTTCCTCCGGATCGAGGCCGCGTCGGCGCAGCCTGCATGATGTCATCGATCGGGCCCCCGTCCCGCACGGCGCCCGTACCGCCCTCAGCCGGCAGCCGCCTTTGCCTGGCGCGCGGCGATGTTGCGCTGCTTGAGGCGGCGCTGCGCTTCCTTGATGCGCGCGACGACGCCGTCGGCGGCGTGTTGCCACACCCGGTGCGCAGCCAGCAGCGCAGCGGTGGCGCTGCGCGCGCGGCAGACCAGCACGGTGCAGCGGTGTTTCAGCACATGCGTCGCCCGGAAGTCCTGGTTCGGCGAACCGTAGCCGAAGTCCGCATCGGCGAACGAGAAATGGGTGATCACGTCCTGCAGTGCCAGGTGCACGGCGCTGGTGCCGGCGGACAGGGCATGGTATTTCGGCAGCGCGGCGATGTTGTGCACGTGCCAGACGTCGGAGGAACGCGTTCCGAGGACGACGGCCACGTCCTGCACGCCGCAGCGGATCACGTAGGAATGCATCAGTCCATGCCTTGCCATGCGTTCGAGGCGCGCCGCATTGGCGAGCTCGGCAAAATGCCCGGCCGGCAGGATCGCGCGCATCGCCTCGATCAGGCCGGCCACCTGCTCCGGCGCCTCGATGCGGCACACCTGCACTTCACCGGCCTCGGCGCCGAGCAGGCGCACCTGGCGCGTCAGGTTGTAGCGCTTCTTGGAACTGAATTTCTGCAGGTAGGCGTCGAAATTCTCCGGCAACGGCACCGTATGGCAGCCGCGCATGCCGTTGAACACCTTGGCCGTCAGTCCGGCCAGGCTGTCGAGGGCGTCGACCTGCGGCGCCGGCACGGCCTGCATCGACAGCACCTGGCACTCCGGATGGCGGCGCAGCAGGCTGTCGAACACGAAGGCGGCCAGGCCCGGCTCGCTGCGGTCGAGCAGCGGCACGCTGCCCAGCACCTGCAGCGTCGCCAGCTTGCGGCCGCCGAAGCGCAGCGGGCCGACGCCGAAGCCGACTTCCTGCGCACTCTTGCGGACGGGGACGATGCCGACGCAGGCGCCATCGCTGCGGCGGTGAACGGCGTACAGTGCGTGGGTGCGCGTCGTGCCGTGTTCGGATTCGACGATGCAGCGGAAGAATTCCGGGGACTGGTAAAGCTTTTCCGGACTCGTCCCACGGCCGAGCATGTCGCGCCATGCGGCGAGCAATTCGGGCGCGTCGTGCCGGTCGGTGACGTCGGCAAGCTCGAAGCGCTGGGCGGCATCGGGCAGGCTGGCGGCCGCTTGCGCACGGGGGGCGCCAGCCGGTAGCTCGTCTTCATCGACCAGCTGGTGGGTAAAGTCATTCATCGACACGGAATCCTTGTGCAGGCGGAATTAAAAATGCCAATTGGAAATATGTAAAGACACGCGATTTTATCTCGGAGCAATACAACCCGCCAACAATTTCTTGATACTTTGTGTTGTCGCAAGACAGTCGCGTCCGTTTTGCGCGTATTTCCCAGGCTCAGGCATGCCAAAGTACCCACCAGTTCCCGCGAATTGATTGATAATTACGGTTTTGCCTGGCGCCACCTGTCCAGAATTCACGGAGACTGTATGAACAACCTTGGATCATCGACCCTGTCGATCCAGAAAAGCCTGATGCCCCTTCCACCGGCCGACCGTTCGGCGCTGCTTGCCAATCCCGGTTTCGGCCGCGCCTTCAGCGACCACATGGTCACGATCCGCTACACCGAAGGCCGTGGCTGGCACGACGGCAAGGTCGAGGCGCGCGGCGCGCTGCCGCTCGACCCGACGACGATGGTGCTGCACTACGCCCAGGAAATCTTCGAAGGCATGAAGGCCTACCCGCAGCCGGACGGCGGCGCCGCCCTGTTCCGCCCTGAAGCCAACGCCCGCCGCTTCCGCAAGTCGGCCGCGCGCCTGGCGATGGCCGAGCTGCCGGAAGAGCTCTTCCTCGAATCCGTGCACGCGCTGGTCAGCACCGACCGCGACTGGATTCCGCAAGCCGAAGGCTCGGCCCTCTACCTGCGCCCCTTCATGATCGCCACCGAAGCCGCGCTCGGCGTGCGCCCGGCGGCCGAGTACCTGTACTGCGTGTTCGCGAGTCCTGCCGGTAACTACTTCAAGGGCGGCGCCGCCGGCGTGACCCTGTGGGTGTCCGAGAACTACATCCGCGCCGCGCCCGGCGGCACCGGCGACGCCAAGTGCGGCGGCAACTACGCCGCCAGCCTGGCGGCGCAGGCCGAAGCCACGCGCGAAGGCTGCGACCAGGTCGTGTTCCTGGACGCCGTCGAGCGCAAATGGGTCGAGGAACTGGGCGGCATGAACATCTTCTTCGTGTTCGAAGACGGCTCGATCCAGACGCCGCCGCTGACCGGCACCATCCTGCCGGGCATCACCCGCGATTCGCTGATCGTACTGGCGCGCGACCTGGGCCTCACCGTGCGCGAAGAGCCGTACTCGATCGACCAGTGGAAGGCGGACGCCGCCAGCGGCCGCCTGACCGAGGCCTTCGCCTGCGGCACCGCCGCCGTCGTCACCCCGATCGGCAAAGTCAAAGGCCGCGGCTTCGAAGCGGCGATCGGCAGCGGCGACGCCGGCCCGGTCACCACCCGCCTCAAGAGCGCCCTGCTCGACATCCAGAACGGCCGCGCCGAAGACAAGCACGGCTGGATCCAGCGCGTGTTCTAAGTTGCTCGCCTGAGTCGTTCGTGGACGCTGCCTGCCGCCGGCCGTGTCCACCTTTCCTCCCCGGCTCCGCCGGTGGCGCCAACATATGTTCGTAAAAAAACAACAAATGTTGGTCGCTTCTCGTTTGGTTATTGCTTTGTAGAAATTATCTCTTTATCATGTCGCTCCACGGAACACGCAAGCCCGCGTCGTCCGGAACGATCAATACCAAGATAAAGACATGAACAAGATTGCATTCGGATTTGCCCTCGCCCTCGCCTCCCTGACCGCCCAGGCACAAACCTGGGAACCGGTTCCGGACCTCGCCTCGAAGCCGCTGCGCTTCGTGGTCGGCGCCGGCGTCACCTTCGGCGGCGAGAAACTGGTCACGGTCGCCTATGAAGACGGCGACCAGGTCGACATCGACGGCGGCGGCAGCATCGCCTTCCTGGCCGGCCTGGACTACCGCGTCAACCCGCAGTTCTCGGTGCAGGGCACGATCGGCTACCACGTCGACAACGCCAGCGGCGAAAACGGCGACGTGCGCTTCCAGCGCGTGCCGCTCGAGCTGCTCGGCTACTACCACGTGAACGACAAGGTGCGCGTCGGCGGCGGTCTGCGCTACGTGACCGGCACCGAACTGCGTTCGAGCGGCGCGGCCGACTTCGGCGACTACAAGTTCAAGGACAGCACCAGCCCGGTCGCCGAGATCGAATACCTGTACTCTCCGCGCATCGGCTTCAAGCTGCGCTACGTGAACGACAAGTTCAAGGAAAAGACGACGAGCGGTTCGGTCAAGGGCGACCACGTCGGCGCGCTGGTGAACTTCTACTTCTAAGCCTGGCATCCGGCGGCGAAGAAAAAAGACCACGGGCGACCGTGGTCTTTTTTGTCCGCGTTATTTGTACAGCACCTCCGGCAGCCATAGCCCGATGGCCGGAAAGGCATACAGCAGCACGATCCCCAGCACCTGGATGCCCATGAAGGGCAGCATGCCCATGAAGATCTGGTTCAGGGTCACGTGGGGCGGCGACACGCCCTTGAGGTAGAAGGCCGACATCGCCACCGGCGGCGACAGGAAGGCCGTCTGCAGGTTCATCGCCACCAGCAGGCCGAAGAACAGCGGGTCGATGTTGAAGTGCGCCAGCAGCGGAACGAAGATCGGCATGAAGATCACGATGATCTCGGTCCATTCGAGCGGCCAGCCGAGCAGGAAAATCACCACCTGCGCCAGGATCATGAACTGCACCGGGCTCAAATCCATCCCCAGCACCCAGTCGTTGATGATCTCCTGTCCGCCCAGCAGCGCGAACGCGGCCGAGAAGATGCTCGACCCGACGAACAGCCAGCACACCATCGCCGTCGTCTTCGTGGTCAGGTGGGCCGATTCGCGCAGCAGATTGAAGTTGAAGCGGCGGTAGGCGATCGCCAGGATCAGGCCGCCGAAGGCGCCCATCGCCGCCGCCTCGGTCGGCGTGGCCAGCCCGAACACGATACTGCCGAGCACAGCCAGGATCAGGATCGCCAGCGGGAACAGGGAGCCGAGCAGCATCTTGAAGATTTCCAGTCGCGCGAAGCTGAAGAAAAGGTAGAACAGCGCCAGCAGGGCGAGGCCCGCGGCCAGCACGATCCAGAAGGTCTTGGAGGCCGGCTTGGAGACAGGGTTCGAGGCAGGCTCGCCCGGCGCCGCCCCGCCCGCGGGGGCGACGTCGGTGCGGGTGACCGCGGCGGCGTCGGTGGCCGGGGCCGGGCGCGGCACCACGGCGGCGGCGGACGTCCCGGTTGCGCCTTCCACCGGCGGCTCGGCCAGTCCGCCGTCGACGGGCGGCTCGGCCAGGCCGCCCTCGGCCGGCGGCTCCTGCAGCCCCCCGGCGTCGCTGCCGGCGTCGCTGCCGCCGGCCGCATCGAATCCCTGCGCGCCCATCTCGACCAGCTCGGTCGGCGCGGCCTCCGGCGCGGTGACGAGCCGATAGCTCACGCCCATGACGGCGACAAAGGCGAGCGCGGGCAGCAAGGCCACGAAGATGTTCGCCGCGCGCGCGCGGGTCGGCAGGCTGGCGCGCATGAGGCCCGGGAGCGCGCGCTTGTGGTAGGCGTCCGGGATGGCGTGCGTGAAGGCGGGCAGCGCGACGATGCGCTCCGCCTCCGGCAGCGGCGGCGCGGCCGAGGGCTTCAGCTTGGCCACGATCAGCACATAGCCGACGTACAGGGCGGCCAGCATGATCCCCGGGAAGAAGGCGCCCGCATACAGCTTGACCACCGAGACGCCGGCCGTCGCGCCGTACACGATCAGCAGCACCGAGGGTGGAATTAGGATGCCGAGGCAGCCGCCCGCCGTGATGCAGCCGGCCGACAGCTGGGTACTGTAGCCCGCCTTGAGCATGGCCGGCAGCGCGAGCAAGCCCATCAGCGTGACCACGGCGCCGACGATGCCGGTGGCGGTGGCGAAGATGGCGCAGGTGACGATGGTCGCCACCGCCAGCGAGCCAGGCACGCGCGCCATGGCGATGTGCAGGCTCTTGAACAGGCGCTCGATCAGGTTGGCCCGCTCGACCAGGTAGCCCATGAAGATGAAGAGCGGGATCGAGATCAGGACGTCGTTCGCCATCACCGAATAAGCCCGCTGCACCATCAGGTCGAGGGTCAGACGCACCGCCGCGTCAGGATCCTGGCTGCGGAAGGCGAGCCAGGCGAAGATCACGCCCATGCCCATCAGGGTAAAGGCCGTGGGAAAGCCGAGCATGATGGCCACCACGACCAGCGCCAGCATCAGCAGGCCCAGGTGACCGTTGGTCATCTCGCTTGGGGCCGGCATCAGCGCGAACAGGGCGACCACGATCGCCACGAGGATGGAAAGGCCGAACCAGATTTCTTTTTTCATTGTGTTTTCGCCTCGTCCGCGTGCACCATGGCCTTGAGCTTGTCGACATCGACTTCCTCGACGTCCGCCTCGCGCGAGGGCCAGGCGCCGTCCCGCAGGCAGACCGCGCAGCGCACGATCTCGACGAAGCCCTGCAGCAGGAGCAGCACCCCGGCGGCCGGAATCACCATCTTGAAGGGGTATAGCGGCGGCCCGTTGGCGGTCAGCGTGGAATGCTCCTGGATCGCCAGCGATTCGGCCGCGTAGGTATAGCCGGCCCAGACCAGGGCGACCACGCCGGGGATGAAGAAGACGATGTACAGGATCAGGTCGAGGCCCGCCTGCAGCCGCGGCGGGAAGAAGGTGTAGAGCACGTCGCCGCGCACATGGCCGTTCTTGGCCAGCGTATAGGCGCCGGCCATCATGAAGGCGCTGCCGTACATCATGATCATCAGGTCGAAGGCCCAGGGGTTCGGGGTGTTGAAGGCATAGCGCGCGAACACTTCCCAGGTGATGAGGAAGGTCAGCGCGACGATCAGCCACGAAAAGGCCTGCCCGACCCAGCTGCTGAGCCGGTCGACGAATAACAATAACTTCTGCATGAAGATGCTCCTGCTCGCTGGCGACGGACACCACGCGCCATCCCGGGCAAGCCCGGGATGGCGTTCACACTGCTACGCGTAAGCTGCTAAACAAGCTTATAGATAAGCGCGCGAACCCCGGGCTCAGGCCTTGGCCGGCGCCGGTGCCTTGCGTGCGAAGTAGTGGTTGTAGGCCATGCGGCGCGGATTGTTGGTGTCCATGTCCCACTTCATGGCGCGCTCGGCGAAGGCCCGCATCGAGGCCTCCACCTTCTTGAACAGCGGATTGGTCGCGCCCTTCTTGGCCACGACCTCGTCCCACACCCTCAGCTGCGCCTGCAGCACCGCGTCGGGCGTCTTGTAGAACTTGACGCCCTGCTGGGCCTGCATGTCGCGGTAGTCCTTGGAGTAGCGGTCGACCGCCTTCCAGGCCATGTCCGAGGATGAGGCCTCGACCGCGTTCTCGATGATCGATTTCAGCTTGGCCGGCAGTGCGTTGTACTTGGGTTTGTTGAAGGTGATTTCGAACTGCTCCGAGCTCTGGTGGAAGCTCTGCAGCATGCAGACCTTCGACACGTCCGGGAAGCCGAGCAGGCGATCCGAGCTGGCATTGTTGAATTCGGCGCCGTCGAGCAGGCCGCGGTCCATGGCGGGCACGATCTCGCCGCCGGGGAGCGCGTTCACCGCCGCGCCCATGGCCGTGAACAGGTCGATGGCCAGGCCGTTGGTGCGGAACTTCATGCCCTTCAGGTCTTCGACCTTGCTGACGGGCTTCTTGAACCAGCCCAGCGGCTGGGTCGGCATGGGGCCGGTGAGGAAGGAGACGATGTTGGCGCCGATGCCGTTGTACAGTTCGGCCAGCAATTCCTTGCCGCCGCCGTACTTGTGCCAGGCGAGCACCATGTTGGCGTCCATGCCGTAGGCCGGGCCGGACGTCCAGAGCGCGATCGCGGCCTGCTTGCCGTAGTTATAGCCCATCACGCCGTGGCCGCCGTCGAGGGTGCCCTTGGAGACGGCGTCGAGCAGGCCGAAGGCGGGAACGACGGCGCCGGCCGGGAGCACCTCGATGCGCAGCTCGCCGCCGGTCATGTCGTTCACCTTCTTGGCGAAGTCGAGCGCGTATTCGTGGAAAATGTCCTTGCTGGGCCAGGTGCTCTGGAAGCGCATCCTGGTCGGTGTCTGCGCCGTGGCGATCATCGGAGCGGCGAGTGCCGCGGTGCCGGCGGCGGCGCCGCCGAGGAACTTCCTGCGGTCGGCCATGGACTGCGTGGTTGGCTTGCTACCCTTCGCGTTATCACCCTTCTTCATGGTATGTCTCCTGTCTGGTTTTTATAAACGGACTGAATCGATACATGCACGTTCCGGCTTCGAGCGAACTTCGCGCGTGTGAAATTGTCTGGCAGTGTCACACGCTTTTTCCGGTCAATACCGGCACATCAATGCGCAGGATGTGCCTGTTTCCTTACGGATTTCTTACACGGGACTTACGAAGGATGTTGTTGGTTTGTTATAGCTCAAAAATTTGTTCGCTCGAGAGGCTGGGAAATTGATTGCCATCAATTGCTGAGCTGTCCGGACGGTGGGTTATCATGCGGGCATCGTTCCAGCCTCCTTCAGCGCCCGCATGCTCAAACTCAGCCTCGACGCCCTGCTCACCGTCGACACCATCGCCCGCCGCGGCTCGTTTGCCGCCGCCGCCAAGGAACTGTTCCGGGTGCCCTCGACGATTTCGTATACGGTCTCCAAGCTCGAGGAAGACCTGGGCGTGCAGCTGTTCGAGCGCTTCGGCCCGCGCGTCGAACTGACGGCGGCCGGCGCCGAGCTGCTGAAGGAAGGACGCTACCTGCTCAAGGCGGCGGGCGACCTGGAGCGCCGGGTGCGGCGCGTCGCCTCGGGTTGGGAGACCGAATTCACCATCGCCATCGACTCGATGTGCTCGCCCTGCGCCCTGATGGACGACATCACCGCGTTCTACGAGGCGGCCGACCAGACCCGGCTGCGCCTGCGCAAGGAGGAATTGTCGGGCACCTGGGACGCGCTGCTGGAACGGCGTGCGGACTTGCTGGTGGGCGCGGCCGGCAGCGGCCCGTCGGGCGGCGGCTACACGGCCGAGCCGATCGGAACGGTCTCCTTCGTGTTCGTAGTGGCGCCGAAGCACCCGCTGGCGCAGGTGGCGCATCCGCTCTCGAAAAGCGATCTCGGCGCGCACCGCGCGGTGTCGGTGGCCGATTCGGCGCGCCAGCTGCAGGCGCGCACGGTCGGCCTGCTGTTCGGCCAGGACACGATCTCGGCGCCGGACATGCAGACCAAGTACGACTTCCAGCGCGCGGGGCTGGGCTTCGGCTTTCTGCCCGCGGCCTGGGTCGGCGCGGACATCGCGGCCGGGCGCCTGATCGTGAAGGAAGTGGAAGAGCCGAAGCCGGACGAGACCTTGTACCTGGCCTGGCGCACGGGGGAAGACGGGGCCGCGCTGCGCTGGTGGCGGCAACGGCTGCGCGGCTCGGCCAGCGTGGGGCGCTTGCTCGAGCCGCGCTGAGGCGGGCGTTTCGATATGCGGCCTGCGTACCGCGTGGAGTCGGGGACTCCACCCTAGGTTACGCGGCTGATCCGGGCTTCCGATCCTGCCCGCGGCGGTGGTACACCGTAGGGTGGAGTCGCGACTCCACGCCTTTACACCGCCTGCAAGCCGGCTAACCGCTTACTGCGGCAAATCGAACAGCAGCACTTCCGCATTGTCAGCGTCACTCAACTGCACGCTCGCCTCGTCGTCGACGCGCACCGCGTCGCCCGCCCTGAGGGCCACGCCGTTCACGTTCAGGGATCCGCGCGCCACATGCACGTAGGCGATGCGCCCCGCCTGCAGCGGAAAGGCCAGGTCGTCGCCGCCGTTCAGGATGGCCGCGTAGAGCGACGCATCCTGGCGCATCGACACCGAGCCTTCGCGCCCGTCGGGCGACGCCACAAGGCGCAGGCGTCCGGTCTTCGAGGCCGTGTCGAAATGCTTCTCCTCGTAGCCGCCCGGCTTGCCGATCTCGTTCGGCTGGATCCAGATCTGCAGGAAGTGCACCGGCTCGGTCTTCGAATGATTGAACTCGCTGTGCACCACGCCCTGGCCGGCGCTCATGCGCTGGACGTCGCCGTAGCGCAGCACCGAGCCGTTGCCCATGCTGTCCTTGTGTTCCAGCGCGCCGTCGAGCACATACGAGATGATTTCCATGTCGCGGTGGCCGTGCGCATCGAAGCCGCGGCCGGCGGAGACGCGATCCTCGTTGATCACGCGCAGCGGGCCCACGCCCATGTGGGCCGGATCCTGGTAGTGGCCGAAGGAGAAGGTGTGCTTCGAATCGAGCCAGCCGAAGTTGGCGACGCCGCGGTCTTCGCTTTTACGTACTTTCAACATGATGCGCTCCTTTTGTTATCGGCCGTTCGAACGATTCGAACTTCGGCGCCGCTCCGGGTTCTTCCCTCTGCGGCGCTGCCGTGTTGTGCATGTGTTGAATTATGCGCGCCGGCCGGGCGAACAAAAAGCGAGTAGTTTGCAGTCCTATCGTCGAAATTTTCGAATGCCTTATTCGTCGGCGCGCTCGCGGGCATGCATCGCCTCGCCGATCGCATAGAAATGGCCGCCCGCCACATGGTGGATGCTGCGCCATTCCGGCCCCGCGCTGTCGAACTGCCAGTGCCCGTCGCGGAACACCCGGTCGTCGGCCCAGGCGGCGACCACCTCGCCGATGAAGAGGTCATAGGTTTGCTGGTTATGCGGCTCGGGCACCAATGCGCATTCGAGCCAGGCGGAGCAGCCATCCACGAAAGGCAGCGTGCCGCCGGACAGGCGCAGCAACCCGATCCCGGCCTGCTGCAATTTGTCCGGATGATGCGCCAGGCTGCGCTTGCCGACTTCGTTCGTCAGATTCAGCAGCGCCGCGGTCGGCACCTGCACCACGAAGCGCCCGCTCGCTTCGACCAGCTCGCGCGTCCTGGTTGCCTTATCCAGCACCACCGTCAGTTTCGGCGGCGCGAAATCGAGTGCGCAGGCCCAGGCCGCGGCCATGACGTTGTCGACGCCGTCGAAGTGGCTCGATACCAGCACGGTCGGGCCGTGATTGAGCAAGCGGTAGGCTTTGTCGAGCGGAACGGGGCGGATATGGTCGGTCATCGGTTCTCCATCGGCGTGCTGGGCCGGCACAAAAAGGCTTGCTGCGCGAACAGCGCTTCGATCCACTGCGCGAACACACGCAGGCGGGGCGCGGCCAGGCGCCCTTTCGGATAGACCAGCGACACCGGCATCGGCACGCTCGGCCAGTCTGCCAGCACCTGCACCAGCGTGCCGCGCGCCAGGTGCTCGTCCACCATGTAGGTCGCGGCCTGGATCAGTCCCAGTCCCTGCAGGCCGCAGGACACATACGCGTCCGCGTCGTTGACGGCGATCGTGCCGGGCACGCGGCGGCGCTCGGCGCGACCGTCCACCATGAAGTCCCAGTCGAAGGGCCGGCCGCTGCGCCCGGAGAAATGGACGATGCCGAGGTGCCGGGAGAGATCGTCGATATGCTGCGGCGTGCCATGGCGGGCAAGGTAGCCGGGCGCTGCGCAGGTCACGAAGCGCATGCTGCCGATGGGCCGCGCGATCAGCGACGAATCCTCGAGCTCCCCTACCCGCAGCGCGCAATCGATGCCGTCGCGCGTCAGGTCGGCGAGCCGGTCGGAAAGGCCGACGACCAGTTCGACGCCGGGATGGCGCGCGTGGAAATCGGCGAGGCGCGGCACCACCACGCGCCGCCCGAGGGCACCGGGCAGCTCGATCCGCAAGCGCCCCTGCGTCGCATCGCCGCCGCCGCGAAACGGCCCCTCGGCCGCGTCGACCGCGGCCAGGATTTCCACGCAGCGCGCATAGAACTCGGCGCCGTCGCTGGTCAGCGAGATCGAACGGGTGGTGCGCTGCAGGAGCTGGGTTCCGAGATAGGCTTCGAGGTTCTGCATGGTCGCCGTCAACGAAGCGCGCTGCAGGCCGAGCGTCTCGGCGGCGCGCGTGAAACTGTCTGCCTCGACGATCCGGACAAAGATCTGCATGGCCTTGAACCGATCCATGACGCCTCCGATTGTTCACAAAATCTGAATTGTATAGCAAGCGGAAACGTATTTATCTTTACAATCGGCGGCCGGAGAATAGCGCGATACCCAACAAGGAGCCGCCATGCACCCCACTTCCGCACCTGACATTTCCCCCGGCATGACCCGGCTGCTTGCCGTCGCCGCCGGCCTGATCGTCGCCAACCTGTACTACGCGCAAACGCTGGTCGGCCCGATTAGCCAGGCCACGGGCCTGTCGCCGGACGCCGCCGGCCTGATCGTCACCCTGACCCAGGTCGGCTATGCGCTCGGCTTGCTCTTCATCGTGCCGCTCGGCGATCTGTTGGAAAACCGCAAGCTCGTCGTCGGCCTGCTGCTGGCCACCAGCGCCCTACTCGGCGCGGCGGCGTTCAGCGGCAGCGCATGGCTGTTCCTGGCAGCCTCGCTGGGCATCGGTCTGGGATCGGTAGCCGCCCAGGTGCTGGTGCCTTTCGCGGCCCATCTGTCGGCCGAAGCGACGCGCGGCCAGACCGTTGGCAAGGTGGTAAGCGGCCTGCTGCTGGGGATCATGCTGGCGCGTCCGGCCGCCAGCCTCGTGGCGGATCACCTGGGCTGGCATGCCGTCTATGGCGGCGCCGCGCTGGCCGTCGCCGCGCTGGCCGTGCTGCTGCGCGCCCGCCTGCCGCAGCGTCGTCCAGGCACGTCCCTGCCTTATCCGCGCCTGATCGGCTCGATGTGGACGCTGCTGGCGACGACGCCCGTGCTGCGCCGCCGCGCCGCCTATCACGCCGGCATGTTCGCCGCCTTCAGCCTGTTCTGGACGGTGACGCCGCTCGTGCTGGCCGGCCCCGCCTTCGGCCTGTCGCAGACCGGGATCGCGGTCTTCGCCCTGGTCGGCATCAGCGGCGCGGTCGCCTCGCCGATCGCCGGGCGCCTCGCCGACCGCGGCCATACGCTCTACGCCACAGCCGCGGCACTGCTGCTGGGCGTGGGCGGCTTCGCCCTGCCGCTGTTCGCACCGGATGCGCGCACGATCGCGCTCGGCCTCCTGGCGCTCGCCTCGATCGTTCTCGACATGGGCGTGGCCGCCAACCTGGTGCTGGGCCAGCGTGCCATCTTCGCGCTCGGCGCCGAAGTGCGCAGCCGGCTGAACGGCATCTTTTTCGCTCTGTTCTTCACCGGCGGCGCGGTCGGGTCGGCGCTCGGCGCCTGGATGTTCGCGCGCCACGGCTGGGATGCAGCGCTGCTCACGGGCATGGCATTCCCGGCCGCCGCGCTGGCCTGGTGGACGGGCGAATGGATGGGGCAACGCCTCACGCGAAGCGCGCAAGCTCCTCTTCGCTGAAACCTGCGCGGCGGCGTGCCTCGAGATTGAACGGGCCCTTGAGAACCGGGGCCCGGTACTTCACCACCAGTTCGTCGTAGGTGGCGCGCAGCGGCAGGCCGCGGGCTTCGCACAGGAAGCCGTACCAGCGGTTGCCGATCTCGACGTGGCCGACCTCGTCGCGCAGGATGATGTCGAGGATGGCCGCGGCGGCCAGGTCGCCGGCCTGGGCGATCTTCGCGCGCAGCGGCGGGATCGCATCCAGCCCGCGCGCTTCCAGCGTGCGCGGCACCAACGCCATGCGCGCCAGCACGTCGCCTTTCGTACTCTCGACCATCTCCCACAAGCTGTCGTGGGCGGTGAAGTCGCCGTAGGCGTGGCCCAGCGTCGCCAGATGATCGGCCAGCAGCGTGAAGTGATAGGCCTCTTCCCGCGACACCTGCAGCCAGTCGGTGTAGTAGGCGTCGGGCATGCCGGGAAAACGCCAGAGCGCATCCAGGGCCAGGTTGACGGCGTTGAATTCGATGTGGGCCAGGGCGTGCACCAGCATGGCACGGCCTTCGACGGTGGCCATCGAGCGGCGCCCGACCAGGCGCGGCGGGACGAGTTGCGGGCGCACCGGACGGCCGGGGATACCGCCCGTATCGCGCAGCACCGCGGCACTGTCGAGCGCCAGTGCGCCGGCCGCGAAGGCCTGGGCCAGCGCGGCCACGCCTGCGGCTTTCGTGTACGGGTCGGTCTCCAGCAGGCAGGCAAGCGCCCCGGCCCGCAATTCGAGCGCGTCAAGCATGGTCAGTCTCGAGCAGATAAAAGCGGCAGTGTAGCAAATGCGGCGTATGCCCTAGGGGGGACGGGTTCCCCGTCCCGCGTCCAGCTTGAGCGGCATGGGGTAAGCTTGCCAAACCGCCCTCCGCCCCCAACTGCACAGCATGAACGACCGCGCGCCCTTCGACCTCCACCACGACTTCCACCCCGCCGTGGCGGGCTGGTTCGCCGCCAGCTTCCCCTCCGCGACCGAGGCACAGCTGCGCGCCTGGCCGCTGATCCAGGCCGGCCGCCCGACCCTGGTGGCCGCGCCGACCGGCTCGGGCAAGACCCTGACCGCCTTCCTCGCGGCGATCGACGAGCTGGT
Organism: Massilia sp. Leaf139; assembly: GCF_001424165.1. Lineage (GTDB taxonomy): Bacteria > Pseudomonadota > Gammaproteobacteria > Burkholderiales > Burkholderiaceae_D > Telluria. The sequence goes on along the minus strand of NZ_LMOJ01000001.1, from coordinate 1,092,573 downwards.
GCGCGAGAGCGCCGACGGCCCGCTGCCGGATGCGACCCAGGTGCTGTACGTGTCGCCACTGAAGGCGCTGTCGAACGACATCCGCGTCAACCTGCAAGGCCCTTTGGCCGGCATCGGCCGCCAGTTGGATGCCATGGGCCTGCCGCCGCACGGCATCCGCACGGCCGTGCGCACCGGCGACACCACCACCGCCGAGCGCGTGGCGATGCGGAAGCGCGCGCCGCACATCCTGGTCTCCACGCCGGAGTCGCTGTATGTGCTGCTCGGTTCGAAAAGCGGTCGCGCCATGCTCTCCACCGTGCGCACGGTGATTGTCGACGAGATCCACGCCGTCGCCGGCAGCAAGCGCGGCAGCCACCTGGCGCTCAGCCTGGAGCGCCTCGACGCCCTGTGCGGGCGGCGCACGGTGCGGGTCGGCCTATCGGCGACCCAGCGGCCGCTGTCGCTGGTGGCGGATTTCCTGGTCGGGCGCGCCGGCAAGAAAGGCAAGGATGCGTGCGCCGTGGTCGACGTCGGCCACGTGCGCGCGCGCGACCTTGGCCTGGAGCTGCCGCCGGTGCCGCTCGAAGCGGTGCTGCCGAACGAAGTCTGGGAGCGCGTCTACGACCGCATGATGGAGCTGGTCGTCCTGCACCGCACGACGCTGATCTTCGTGAACACGCGCCGCATGGCCGAGCGCGTGGCGCGCCACCTGGGGGATCGGCTCGGCAGCGAACACGTGGCCGCGCACCACGGCAGCTTGGCCAAGGAATTCCGGCTCGAGGCCGAACAACGGCTGAAACGGGGCGATCTGCGCGTGCTGGTGGCCACCGCCTCGCTGGAGCTGGGCATCGACATCGGCGACGTCGACCTGGTCTGCCAGGTCGGCTCGCCGCGCAATATCGCGGCGTTTTTACAGCGGGTCGGGCGCTCGGGCCACCAGGTCGGCGGTACGCCCAAGGGCCGGCTGTTCCCGACCTCGCGCGACGACCTGGTCGAATGCACCGCCCTGCTCGACTGCGTGCGGCGCGGCGAACTCGACCTGCTGCGCATTCCGCGCGCACCGCTCGACGTGCTGGCCCAGCAGATCGTGGCCGAGGTGGCGAGCCAGGAATGGAGCGAGGACGCGCTGTTCGAGCTGGTGCGCGGCGCCGCGCCCTATGCGGAACTGGACCGGCGCAGCTACGACGCCCTGCTGCGCATGCTGGCCGAAGGCTACGCCACCCGCAACGGCGTGCGCGGCGCCTACCTGCACCGCGACGCCGCCACCCGCTCGCTGCGCGGCCGGCGCGGCGGCCAGCTGGCGGCCGTCACCTCGGGCGGCACGATTCCGGAAAACGCGGACTACACGGTGCTGCTCGAACCGGCGGGCCATTCGATCGGCACCGTCAACGAGGACTTCGCGGTCGAGAGCCTGGCGGGCGACGTCTTCCAGCTCGGGAACGCCTCCTACCGCATCATACAGGTCGAGAGCGGGAAGGTGCGCGTCGAGGATGCCGGCGGCGCGGTACCGAACATCCCCTTCTGGCATGGCGAAGCGCCCGGCCGCAGCGACGAACTGTCGATGGGCGTGGCCCGCCTGCGCGCCGAGATCGAAGCCCAGCTGGCGAGAAGCAGCGGCGAAGCAGCCCTCGACCTGGCCGTCGACTGGCTGCTGGAACACCTCGGTCTGAACGAAGACGCGGCGCGCCAGATCGTCGACTATCTCGCCCGTTCGCGTGCGGCCCTGGGCGCCCTGCCGACCCACGACACGCTGGTGATGGAGCGCTTCTTCGACGAATCCGGCGGCATGCAGCTGGTGCTGCACAGTCCCTTCGGCAGCCGCATCAACCGCGCCTGGGGCCTGGCGCTGAGGAAGCGCTTCTGCCGCAGCTTCAATTTCGAGCTGCAGGCCGCCGCCACCGAGGATGCGATCATCCTCTCGCTCTCGACCAGCCACAGCTTCCCGCTGGAAGAGGTCTGGCGCTATCTGAAAGCGGCCACCGCCGAGCCGATCCTGGTGCAGGCCTTGCTGGATGCACCGCTGTTCAACGTGCGCTGGCGCTGGAACGCGACCACGGCGCTGGCCCTGCCGCGCTTTGCCGGCGGCAGAAAAGTCGCGCCCCAGCTCCAGCGCATGAAGAGCGACGATTTGTTGGCCTCGATCTTCCCCGACGGCGCGGCCTGCCTGGAAAACATCGCCGGCGACCGCGAGCTGCCCGACCATCCGCTCGTTGCGCAGACCCTGGACGACTGCCTGCACGAGGCCATGGACAGCGAGGGCTGGCTGGCGCTGCTGCGCCGGATCGAGTCTGGCGCGGTCCGCTTGCTGGCGCGCGACCTGCCGGCGCCCTCGCCGCTCGCGGCCGAGATCCTCAACGCCCGTCCCTACGCCTTCCTCGACGACGCGCCGCTGGAAGAGCGGCGCACGCAAGCCGTGATCAACCGGCGCTGGAGCGACCCGGCCAGCACCGACGACATGGGCGCGCTCGACCTCGACGCCATCGCGGGCGTGGCCGAGGAAGCCTGGCCCGCGGCGAGGAATGCCGACGAAGTGCAGGAAGCGCTGGTCGCGCTGGCCCTGGTCACGCAGGAGGAGGCGCGCGCACGCGAGGGCTGGCCGCAATGGCTGGAGGAGCTGGCCGAGGCCGGGCGCGCCACACGCGTGCGCAGCGAGGGCTTGCAGGCATGGGCCGCGCTGGAACGGCTCGACGGCGTGCTGGCCGCCTACCCGGACGCCGAGACCTCGCCGGTGCTGACCATCCCCGACAGCCACCGCGGCAACGACGGCGCCCCCTGGACGCGCGACGACGCCCTACTCGAACTGGTGCGTGCGCGCCTGTCCGGCTTCGGGCCGCAGACCCTGGTCGCCATCGCGGCGCCGCTGGCCCTGGCGCAGAGCACCGCGGCGATTGCGCTGGGCGCGCTCGAGTCGCAGGGCTATGTGCTGCGCGGGCGCTTCACGCCGGGCGCCGAGGAAGAAGAATGGTGCGAACGCCACCTGCTGGCCCGCATCCACCGCTACACGATCCGCCGCCTGCGCCGCGAGATCGAGCCGGTCGAACTGCGCGACTTCATGCGCTTCCTGTTCGACTGGCAGCACCTGACCGAGGACACGCAATGGCAGGGCCAGGACACCCTGCCCCTGCTCCTGAACCTGCTGGAGGGCTACGAAGCCGCCGCCGGCGCCTGGGAAGCGGACGTGCTGGGCCTGCGCCTGCGCGACTACTCGATGCTCTGGCTCGACGATCTCTGCCGCGCCGGCAAGATCGTCTGGACGCGCATCGACGCGCCGCGCACGGCCGCCGGCGGCCCGGTGCGCGGCACGCCCATCGTGCTGCTGCCGCGGCGTCACTCGGCGCTCTGGCACGCGCTGCCGCAACCTTCCGGGCCGCCGGACACTTCTCCCCGTGCGGCCAAGGTATTGGAGTCCCTACGCCGCGACGGCGCCATGTTCTTCGACGAGCTGCAGTTCGATACACGCATGATGCCGGTCGAGCTGGAGGCGGCGCTGGGCGAACTGGTGGCCACCGGCATGGTGAACGCCGACAGCTTCGCCGGCCTGCGCGCCATGTTGCTGCCGGCCGCCAAGCGCGCCAGCAACGACCGCAAGAAGCGCCGCGGCGCCGGCCCGACCATGGAGGAAGCCGGCCGCTGGGCGCTGGTGCGGCGCGCCGCGCCCGACGAGACAGGCACGCCGCCGCGCCGGCGCAAGCTCGACCCGGAGACGCTCGACTATGTCGCCATGACGCTCCTGCGCCGCTACGGCGTCATGTTCTGGCGCCTGCTGGAACGCGAGGCGGCCTGGATGCCGTCCTGGCGCGAGCTGCTGCCGGTCTATCACCGGCTGGAGGCGCGCGGCGAGATCCGTGGCGGGCGTTTTGTGGCCGGCTTCTCGGGCGAGCAGTTCGCGCTGCCGGACGCGGTGCCGCTGCTGCGCGAGGTGCGCCGCCGTCCGCTCGACGGTTCGCTGGTCGTGATCTCCGGCGTCGATCCGCTCAACCTGTGCGGCATCTTGCTGCCCGGCGACAAGGTGCCGGCTCTGGGCGCGAACCGCATCCTGTTTCGCGACGGGGTGCCGGTGGCGACGGTCGTCGCCGGCAAGATCCACTACCTCGTCGATCCGGGCAAGGAACGCGAGCTGCTGCATGCGCGGCTGGTGTGGCGTCACTATTGAAAGAGTGTCATCTGTCGTCGGTCAAGGCGGCGCGGGAACCAAAACCGGCTCGGCAGCGTCGAACCTGGACGTCAAGTATTTCCAGGTCGGCGCAAGCGAGCAAGCCGGCGCCGATGTGATCAAGCCGCAGTCGAACCAGGGTCTCACGCCATGGACCGGAACGCCTCAGAGGGTATTGCCGCAGCAAACACGGCCGCCGGTCCGCGGCCCGTGCTCGGCCTGCGCGAGGCGGTTGCCCTGATCGTCGGCGTGGTCATCGGGGCCGGCATCTTCAAGGCGCCGGCGATCGTCGCCGGCCTGTCGGGCAGCGCCGAGGGCATGTTCGGCATGTGGCTGCTGGGCGGCCTGGTGTCGCTGGCCGGCGCCCTGTGCTACGCCGAGCTCGCCACCTCCTGCGCCCACCCGGGCGGCGACTACCACTTCCTGCGCCGCGCCTACGGCCGCACGGTCGCCTTCCTCTTCGGCTGGGCGCGCTTTTCCGTCATCACCACCGGCTCCATCGCCCTGCTCGCCTTCGTCTTCGGCGACTACATGCAGCAGGCCTGGCCCCTGCCCGGCCTGCCCGCCGGCTGGGGCCCGGCCGCGTATGCCGCCGCCATCATCGCCCTGCTCTCCCTGGTCAACCTGTGCGGCCTGCGCAGCGGGGCGGCCGCGCAGAGCTGGCTGACCCTGGCCGAGATCGCCGGACTGCTGCTCATCGCGGGCGCCGCCCTGCTCTTCACCGGCCCCGGCCCGGCGCAAGCCGCCCCGGCGATCGACAGCTCGGTCTCCTTCGGCATGGCCATGGTCTTCGTGCTGCTCACCTACGGCGGCTGGAACGAGGCGGCCTATATCAGCGCCGAGGTACGCGACGGCCCGCGCAACATGGTGCGCGCCCTCACCCTCTCGATCCTGATCATCACCACGCTCTACCTGCTCGTCACCTGGGCCTGCTGGAAGACCCTGGGCATGAGCGGCATGGCCGCCTCCGAAACCCTGGCCGCCGACGTCATGCGCAAAACGCTCGGCAGCGGCGGCGAAAAGGCGATGTCGCTGCTGGTGGCGATCTCCGCGCTCACCTCAATCAACGCGACCATGATCGTCGGCGCGCGCTCGGGCTATGCCATGGGCTGCGACTGGCAGCGCCTGCGCCGGCTCGGCCACTGGAACTTCGAGCGCGGCACCCCGGCCGCCGCCATGCTGGTGCAGGGCGTGGCGGCCCTGCTTCTGGTCGCCCTCGGCACCGCCTTCGGCAGCGGCTTCAAGGCCATGGTCGAATTCACCGCGCCCGTGTTCTGGCTGTTCTTCCTGCTTGCCGGCCTGTCCCTGTTCGTGCTGCGCCGGCGCGAGCCCGGCCTGGCGCGGCCCTACAAGGTGCCCCTGTTCCCGCTGCTGCCGCTGCTGTTCTGCGCCACCTGCGCCTGGATGCTGTATTCGAGCCTGTCCTATGTCACCAGCCAGACGCTCGGCGGGCTGAACGCCGCCTGGATCGGGGTTGCCGTGCTTGCGGTCGGCTTGCTGCTCCTGCCCTGGATGCGCGCGCGGCCCGACCCCGACACCTGATGCGTCCCATCACCTCAACAAGGAGATCGTCGATGACTTCGCTACCACGCCGCCAGACCCTGACCCGCCTCGGCGCCGGCGCCGCCGGCCTGCTGCTGCCCGCGGCGCCCCTGCTGGCCCAGACCACCGTCACCACGCCCTCGCTGGACGTGCCCTACGTGCCCACGCCCCAGGAAGTGGTCGAGCGCATGCTGCAGATGGCGAAGGTGGGCAAGAACGACGTGCTGTTCGATCTGGGCTGCGGCGACGGCCGCATCGTGGTGACGGCAGCGAAATCCCATGGCGCCCGCGGCACCGGCATCGACCTCGATTCCGAACGCATCGGGGAGGCGCGCAAGAACGCGCAGCAGGCGGGCGTGGCCGACAAGGTCAGCTTCAAGGTGGCCGATCTGTTCGAGACCGACGTCTCGGCCGCCTCGGTCGTCACCCTCTACCTGTTGCCGAACGTGAACACCCGGCTGCGACCGCAGCTCTGGAAGCAGCTGAAGGTCGGCTCGCGCGTCGTGTCGCACGCCTTCGACATGGGCCCGGAATGGCCGCCGGAGAAAACCGAGAGCGTCGAAGGCCGCACGATTTATTACTGGACGATCAAGCAGGCGCACAAGAAGGCGGCCAAGGCCTGAGCGGCGGCCAGGCCGGCCGGGATTGTCCGGTAATACCTGGCGCGCGCCGTCGGCGGCTGGCTCACCTGCTGACTCAGTTGCTGACTCAGTTGCTGACTCAGTTGCTGAGCCTACCGCTGCGTCACCGGATCGTCCTTCGTGGTATCGTTTTCCGGACTGGCCGGTGTGCCGGCCGGGCCTGGATCGGCGCGGCTGCCAGGCCGGCCCTCCGGGAGACGCCATGTCCAGGACGCTTGTCCGCTCGCTGCCGATCGCCTCGCTGTCGATCGTTTGTCTCGCGCTGCCCGCGTACGTCGCGCCGGCGGTGCCGCTGCGCGTGGTCATGGATCGCAACTACCCGCCCTATTCCTTCCTCGATGCCTAGGGCAAGCTCGACGGCTATACGGTCGACCTCTGGCGCCTGTGGCAGCAAAAGACCGGTTTGCCGGTACAACTGATTCCCGCCAACTGGGCGCAGGTGCTGCCGATGCTGGATGCGGGCCAGGCTGACGTCATCGATCCCATCTTCCAGACGCCGGCGCGCGCCGCACGCTTCGATTTTTCGCCCTCGTACGCGACCGTCTCCACCGGCGTATATGCGAACGCCTCGATCGGCGGCATCCACGACCTGCGCAGCCTGCAGGGCTTCGAGGTCGGCGTGCAGGAAGGCGACGCCTGCGCCGAGCAGCTCGCGCGCGCCGGCATCCGCACCATGCGCGTGTTCCCCACCTACGAGGCGCTCATCGCCGCGGCCACGCGTCAGGAACTCAAGCTGCTGTGCCTGGACGAGTACTCGGCCGACTACCGCCTCTACCGCGAAGGCATGCACCGCACCTATGTCAGGGCGTTCGAGGTCACGCGCGACCGGTTGCGGCGCGCCGTGCGCAAGGGCGATACGGCCACTCTGGCGCAGGTCGAACGGGGCATGGCCGCCATCGGCGCGGGCGAACTCGAGGCGCTGCGCGACGAGTGGATGGGGCGCCCGCTGGTCTCCACCCGCTATGCCGAACGACTGGTGCAGGTGCTGGTGGCCCTGTTCGCCATGTTGTTGCTGCTGGCGGCCTGGCTGGCGTCGGTGCGGCGCGCGGTACGCGGACGCACTGCGCAGCTCGAGCGCGAGCAGGCCCAGTTGCGCACCCTGCTGGAAAACAGTCCCGACCTGATCTGGCTGAAAGACCGCCGGGGCGTCTATCAGGCTTGCAACGCCCAGACCGCGGAGGTGTTCGGGACGGCGCGCGAGAACATCCTCGGCAAGCGCGACACCGAATTGTTCGACGCGCGGACGGCGGGCAAGTTCGCGCACGACGACGCGGCCGCGGTCGCCAGGGGCGGCCCCGTGACGGTCGAGGAAACCGCGCCAACGGGCCACTTCGCGGGACATGTCTTCGAAACCATCAAGACCCCGGTCACCCGGCCGGACGGCACCGTGATCGGCGTGCTCGGCGTGGCGCGCGACATCACCGAGCGGCGCCAACAGGAGCGCACGATCCGCGAGCAGGATCAGCTGCTCAAGGAAATGAGCACCCTGGCCCAAATCGGCGCCTGGGAAATCGACCTGGCCACCGACGCCTTCCACTGGACGGACGAGCTGATGCGGATCTACGAGATCCCGCCCGGCCTGCCGGTCACGCCGGCCACCTGCACCGCCTGCTACAACGAGGAAAACCGCGCCCTGATCGGCAAAACGCTCGACGCGGCGGCCCGGGAGGGCCGCCCGTTCACGATCGAGCTCGAGATGGTCAGCGGCGCGGGCAAGCGCAAGTGGGTGCGTTCGGTCTGCGGCGCCGTGATGGAGGACGGCCGCCCGGTCAAGCTGCGCGGCACCGTCCAGGACGTGACCCAGCGGCGCGACCTCGAGGAGTCGATGCGCATGGCGAACCTGATCTACCAGACCAGCCTGGAAGCCATCGTCGTCACCGACGAGGCCAACCTGATCGTCGACGCCAATCCGGCCTTTAGCCGCCAGACCGGCCGCAGCCTGCGCGAGGTGTCGGGCACCCGGCCGGCGCTGTTCGAATCGAACATGCACGACAGCTGCTTCTACGAGCGCCTCTGGCAGACCCTGCTGGCGGAAGACCACTGGGAAGGCGAGATCCTGGAGCGCGCGGAGAACGGAGCGATCAATGCCAAGTACGTCGACATCCGCGTGATCCGCCATCCGGACGGGCGCATCCACCGCCACGTACTGCAGTTCCACGACATCAGCGAGCAGAAGGAGAAGGACGAGCTGATCTGGCGCCAGACCAATTTCGACGCCCTCACCGGCCTGCCCAACCGCCGCCTCTTCCTCGACCGCCTGACCCAGGATCTGAAGAAGGCACAAGGGGCAGGCCAGGGCTTGGGCGTGCTGCTGCTCGACCTCGACCGCTTCAAGGACATCAACGACAGCTATGGGCACGCCAGGGGCGATGCCGCGCTGGTGGAGCTGACCCGGCGCCTGGCGCGCTGCGTCTCGCCCGAGGCCACCATCGCCCGCCTCGGCGGGAACATGTTCGCCCTCGTGGTCGACGAGTTCGAGGGCCGGCGCCACCTCGAGACGACCGCCGACGCCGTCATCGGCGCCATGGCTGCGCCGCTCGATCTCGGCGGCGAGGCCGTTGCGTATGTCTCTGCCAGCGTCGGCATCAGCGTCTTCCCCGACGACGGCATGGATGCGGCCGAGCTGGTGCGCAATGCCGAACACGCCGTCTACCTGGCCAAGAGCGCGGGACGCGGCCGCTTCCAGTACTTCACGCCCGCGCTCCAGCAGCATGCGCGCGAGCGCCTGAGCCTGACCAACGAGCTGCGCGCGGCGCTGGCGCGCAAGCAGTTGCAGGTGCATTACCAGCCCATCGTCGAGACGGCCACGGGCCGTATCCGCAAGGCCGAGACCCTGCTGCGCTGGCAGCACCCGGAACTAGGCATGATCAGCCCGGCGCGCTTCATCCCGCTGGCCGAGGAAACGGGCCTGATCCACGAGATCGGCGAATGGGTGCTGGTCGAGGCGATCGCCAGCATCGAGCGCTGGCGGCGCGTGTACGGTGTGGATGTCGAGCTGTCGGTGAACGTCTCGCCGGTGCAGTTCGAGCAGCACGCCAAGCTGCCCTGGCTGACGCGGGTGGTGAACGCCGGCCTGCCACCCAACAGCCTCACCATCGAACTGACCGAGGGCGTACTGGTGAGCGACGCCGCCCAGGTCACGCGCTGTCTCGACGCCCTGCACGCGGCCGGTGCGCGTGTCTCCATCGACGACTTCGGCACCGGTTTCTCCTCGCTCTCTTACCTGAAGCAGTTCGACGTCGACTACCTCAAGATCGACAAGTCCTTCATCGACCGCCTGACCGAGGACGGCAGCGACCGCGCCCTGACCGAGGCCATCGTCGACCTGGCGCACCGCCTCGGCATCGAGACGATCGCGGAGGGCGTCGAGACCGGCGCCCAGCGCGCCATCCTCGCCGCCCTCGGCTGCGACTACATCCAGGGCTACCATTTCTCGCCGGCCGTCCCGCGCGAGGCCTTCGAGCGCTTGCTCGAACGGGAGATGGTGCACTGAGCGCCGCGCCCCATTACTGTCTCCTCTGCCAGGCGCGGGATTTTTTCCGTTCACGTATGATGAGCGGACAACCCCAAGACCAGCGGGCCGCCCCATGCGCGGCGCATACGCGCACTGCATAAGCGCGCTGCATGAGCGCATTGGATGCGCTCCATCCGCACGCACGGCGCCGGCCCAGACAAGGAGACCACATGAGCACCGAAAGCAGCCAGGACGAGTCGCGCGACAGCCAACTGCGCGCCGACGCCCTCGAGTACCACCGCAGCCCCGTGCGCGGCAAGATCGAAGTGGTGGCCACCAAGCCGCTGTCGAACGGGCGCGACCTGTCGCTGGCCTATTCGCCGGGCGTGGCCTATGCCTGCGAAGAGATCGCGGCCGATCCGTCCAAGGCGGCCGAGTACACCTCGCGCGGCAACCTGGTGGCCGTGATCAGCAACGGCACCGCCGTGCTTGGCCTGGGCAACATCGGGCCGCTGGCCTCGAAGCCCGTCATGGAAGGCAAGGGCTGCCTGTTCAAGAAATTCGCCGGGGTCGACGTGTTCGACCTCGAACTGGACGAACTCGACCCGGATAAACTGGTCGACGCCATCGCGATGCTCGAGCCCACCGTCGGCGGCATCAACCTGGAAGACATCAAGGCGCCCGAATGCTTCTACATCGAGAAGCAGCTGCGCGAACGGATGAACATCCCCGTCTTCCACGACGACCAGCACGGCACCGCGATCATCTCCAGCGCCGCGCTGATGAATGCCCTGAAAGTGGTCGGCAAGGACATCGGCAGCGTCAAGCTGGCCGCCAGCGGCGCCGGCGCGGCGGCCATCGCCTGCCTCGACATGATGGTCAGCCTCGGCGTCAAGCGCGAGCACATCTACGTGGCGGACTCGAAGGGCGTGATCTACACGGGCCGCGAGGCCAACATGGAAGCGAACAAGGCGCGCTATGCCCAGACCACGAGCGCGCGCACCCTGGCCGACATCGTCCAGGACGCCGACGTCTTCCTCGGCTGCTCGACCGCGGGCGTGCTCAGCGCGGAGATGGTCAAGACCATGAAGGAGCGCCCGGTGATCCTGGCGCTGGCGAATCCGGAACCGGAGATCCGGCCCGAGGTGGCACGCGCGGCGCGGCCCGACTGCATCGTCGCCACCGGCCGTTCGGATTATCCGAACCAGGTCAACAACGTACTTTGCTTCCCCTACATCTTCCGCGGCGCCCTCGACTGCGGCGCGACGCGCATCACCGACGAGATGAAGCTGGCCTGCGTGTCGGCGATCGCGGAACTGGCCGAGGCCGAGCCGAACGACGCCGTGGCCGCGGCCTATGCCGGCGAAGACCTGCGCTTCGGTTCCGACTACATCATCCCGAAGCCCTTCGATCCGCGCCTGATGGCGGCCATCGCGCCGGCAGTCGCCATCGCGGCCGAGCAGTCGGGCGTCGCCGCACGTCCCATCACCGACATGGCGGCCTACCGCGAGCGCCTGGCCGAGATGATCTACCACACCGGCTTCTTCATGCGGCCCGTCTTCGCCCAGGCCAAGGCCAACCCACGCCGCGTGGCCTATGCCGAAGCGGACGACGCGCGCGTACTGCGCGCCGTGCAGACGGTGGTCGACAGCGCGCTGGCGCAGCCGGTGCTGATCGGCCGCGCCGACGAAGTCGCCCAGGCGATTGCCGCCAACGGCCTGCGCCTGCGCGCGGGCGTCGACTACACCCTGGTCGAAGCAGAAGGCGACACCACGCTGCAGGGCACGCGCCTGCTCGCCGCCAGCGAAGTCGACGCCCTCATCTGCGGCATGCGCGGCAGCTACGACAGCCACCTGGTGCACGTGAAGGACGTGATCGGCATGGCGCCAGGCGCGAACGTGCTGGCGGCCATGAACGCCCTGGTGCTCGACAAGCTGACCCTGTTCATCACCGACACCTATGTCAACGACAGTCCGTCCGCCGAGGAGCTGGCGGCGATCACGCGCCTTGCGGCCACCGAATTGCGCCAGTTCGGCCTCGAGCCGAAGGTCGCGCTGTTGTCGCATTCGACCGCGGGTTCGTCGGATCGACCGTCGGCGCGCCGCATGCGCGAAGCACGCGACCTGCTCGCGTCCTCCGATCCGGATCTGGCGCTGATCGGCGAGGTGCACGGCGACGCCGCCCTGTCCGAAGAGATCCGCCAGGTCTACCAGCCTTCGGGCGCCTTTGCCGGCAGCGCCAACCTGCTCGTGATGCCCTCGCTGGACGCCGCCAACATCACCTTTAATCTACTCAAGGTCTCCACGGGCAAGGGTGTGACGGTCGGCCCGATCCTGCTGGGCGCGGCCAAGCCGGTGCACATCCTGAGCCCGAGCGCGACCGTGCGCAGGATCGTCAACATGACGGCGCTGGCGGTGGCGGGCGTGCGCGCGTAGCCGTCGTGATGGAGGCGGCATCGGTTGCGGCCTCCCTCGGGTTTCAGCGTGGCTCGACAAAGGCTTCATGGCGGCCATGCGCTGCTGTATAGTCCGGCCATGCAAACACCGTCCACCGTCTTCTTTCTGCCTGGCGCCCTGGGCCGCACTGAATTCTGGCATCCCGCGGCCGCACTGCTGCAGCATGCCGCGCGCCAGGTTCATGTCGATTGGCCGGGCTTCAACGGCGTTCCGCGCGACCCCGCCGTCACGCGCATCGACGACCTGGCGGACAGGCTCCTGGCCCGCATGCGCACACCCGGTGCGCTGGTCGCGCAATCGATGGGCGGCGTCATCGCCATGCTGGCGGCGCTGCGCAGGCCCGATCTGGTGACGCACCTGGTGCTGTCGGCCACCTCGGGCGGGATCGACATGGGGGCCTTCGACGCCGAAGACTGGCGTCCGGCGATGCGCGCCGCCCATCCGGGCTTGCCCGACTGGTTCGAGGGCTACCGCGACGACCTTGCCCCGCGTCTGCCGACGCTGCGCATGCCGGTGCTGCTGCTGTGGGGAGACGCCGATCCGATTAGTCCGGTACAGGCCGGAGAGGCGCTGGCGCGCCTGCTCCCGCGCGCCACCCTGCACGTGTTTCCTGGAGCGGATCACAGTCTCGGCTGCACGCTGGCCGAGCGCGTGGCGCCGCTCATCGACCGCCATTTGTCCCTGCCGAGCGAAATCGCATGACCGACACGAACATTCACGTCCAGTCCCGCTGGGGCGCCAGCGCCGATGCGCCGACGGAGCAGCAGCTGGCCGACATCGTCGCCGAACTGTATCGGGAGGAGGATCCCGAACATGCGGGCGCCTGGATGGTGCGCAGGGATACGCTATGGACGCTGCGCCTCGACGAAGACCGTTCCGCCTATCTCGAACGCGACGAAGAAAATGCGGTGTCGCACCTGCCCGGGGTGACGCCGCAGATGGCGCTGGAACTGTGGCCGCGCTTTGCCGAAGGCGGCCTCGAGGCCGTCGCCGGCTTCCCCTGGCGCCCGGGCCCGCGCCTGTAAGCGTGATGACGGCGCCATTGTGCGGCAGCGTGTCCATGCCGCCGCTGGCCATGGCCACCACGCGGTGCAGCACCTCGAGCGGAATTTGCGCGTCCTGCGTGCCCTGGATGAAGAGATCAGACATGGCGGCGAGCGCGATGCGCATGCCGCCCCAGGCCGTATTCCGAAGCCGTGTTCATGGCCGCCAGGAGCGCGCCGCCGACGGCCGCTTTCGACCCGGCCGCGAAGCGATCCTTGATGCGCCCGAAGGCGGTGACGACCACCGATCCTACGCTGCCCGTGTCTTACGAGCAATTATTGCGACCTGATCCGCCATTGCGTGCTTTATCTTCTACGGCGCAACCCGGTTGCAGCGCCGATCTAGCGCGCCACATGTCCGCGTATCAGCCGGATGCGGCTGCCCTGGCCGGGCACCAGGCTGCGGTTGACGATGGCGATGCGCCCGTCGCGGCCGAGCGCCAGCTTGCTGCCCAACAGGCCTTGCTGGGAACCGTTGCTGCCGCCGTGCGGCGCGGCGCTACCCGGCACGACCGACGGTGCGGTGAAACTGCGTCCGCCGTCGCGCGAGACGCTGATGCCGAGGGAGCGCGGACGGCCGTCGCGTCCGAGGATTTCCCAGACGATGGCCAGCCCGCTCGCGCCGTCGCCCGCCAGCATCGGATAGGCGGCCCCGCCGGCGCCGAGCGGCGCGGCCAGGGTGCGCGCGGGCGCGAAGCGGACAGCGTCGTCCGCAAGCGCATGGCGCACCCGCGCGCTTGCCGCACCGTGCTCGGCGTAGACCATGTGCAGGCGGCCGGCGCCGTCGAAGGCCAGGCGCGGCGCATCGGCGCGGCCCTCCTCGCCGCCCACCAGGCGCGGCGCGCCGAAGCTGGCGCCCTTGTCCTGCGAGCGTGCGACGCGGATGGCGGCGCGCGCGTCTTCTCCCACTGCCCAGGCGAGGTGGACGGCGCCGTCCGGCCCGATCGCCAGCGCCGGGCCGCGCGCCGGCCGCTTTCCATCGCCCGCAAGTCGCTGCGGCGCGGAGAAGCTGGCGCCGCCGTCCAGCGAGCGCGCCAGCCACAGCGCGCCCTCGTATTCCGTCCAGCTGGCCAGCACCAGGCCGCCGGCGCCGATGGCGATATCGAGGCTGCCGTTCGACCAGGTGGCGCGATCGAGCCTTCCCTTGCCGTCGCCGCCGCGCGAGCGCGACAGGTTGAGCGGGGCCGAGAAGGTGCGGCCGCCGTCGTCCGAGCGCGCGAACAGGATGTCGCCGCCGTGCGACCCGCCGGAAAAAACGATCTCCTGCCAGAGCAGGCAGATGCGCCGCGGCTGCCCGGGGTCGACGGCGATGCGCGGCAGCCAGGAAAACGTCGCCGGGCTGCGCGACACGTTCACGGGCGCACTTAGGCGCCCTCCCATTGCCGTGCGCAGCCAGACATCCTTGCTTCCCTGCTCCACCCAGGCCAGGTACTGCTCGCCGTCCGGGGCGAGAGCGACGGTGGCGTCGTCGACATAGTCGTAGCGCGAATCGTTCTGGCGCCAGGCGCCCTTCTCGCCGCGGCCCGCGGCGATCTCGCGCGGCGCCTCCCACACAAGCGCGGGCGCGGCGGGTAATGCAGGCAATGCGACGCCCAGCGCGAACCAGGCGGTCAGGCGTATTCGGATCATGGCGGCCTCCTCGCCGCAAGGCTAGCACCGCCGGCGCCCAGTGCGCGCGCCGCTTCGCGCGCCATCGGACTAATATGGATGAGTAGCGTGAATCGCCAGGATTGCAGGCGGATTTCCAGGTTGCCGCAGGAATAAGGATGAGCGTTGCAATGCGTGCAATTGCGGTTTTCCCTTAGTTGCATATCAATCTATTTGCTGGTACAACCGAGCCTGCGTACATACCTGTTCAACAAGATCCCTCGAGGCTACTCGCGTGGAAGCACGGGATCTTGCGGTTCAAGTGGACGGTTGGGCAATACTTATAAACAGAGACCGAGGAAGACACCATGAAAATCACCCTGATGCGCGCCGCCGCATGCCTGGCCTTGTTTGGCAGCGCAATGGCCCATGCCCAGACCTATCCAACCAAGACGATCACCATGATCGTACCCTTCGCCGCCGGCGGCCCCACCGACACCGTCGCGCGCCTGGTGGCCCAGTCGATGGGCACCAAGCTCAAGCAGCAGATCATCATCGAGAACGTCGGCGGCGCCGGCGGCACGATCGGCGCGGCGCGCGTGGCCAAGGCCGCACCTGACGGCTACACGCTGTTCCTGCACCACATCGGCCATTCCACCGCGCCTTCGCTGTACCGCAAGCTTGCCTATAACGCCCAGACGGACTTCGAGACGATCGGCCTCGTCACCGACGTGCCGATGATGATCGTCGCGCGCAAGGACTTCCCGGCCAAGGACATGAAGGAGCTGCTCGCCTACGTCAAGGCCAACAAGGACAAGGTCACCTACGCCAACGCCGGCGTCGGCTCAGCCTCGCACCTGTGCGGCATGCTGTTCATGACGGCCATCGGCACCGACCTCACCACGGTTCCGTACAAGGGCACCGGCCCGGCCATGAACGACCTGCTCGGCGGCCAGGTCGACTTCATGTGCGACCAGACCACCAACACCACCAGCCAGGTCAAGGGCGGCAAGATCAAGGCCTATGGCGTGACCACCAAGACGCGCCTGCCCTTCATGAAGGAACTCCCGACCCTGGCCGAATCGGGCCTGCCGGGCTTCGACGTGGCGGTCTGGCACGGCCTGTACGCGCCGAAGGGCACGCCGAAGCCGATCGTCGACACCCTGGCAGGTGCCCTGCAGACGGCGCTGAAGGATCCGACCGTCAAGCAGCGATTCGCCGACCTCGGCACCGAGCCGGTCGCGGAATCGCGCGCCCGTCCGGAAGCCCTGCGCGCCCACGTCAAGGCCGAAATCGAGCGCTGGCAGCCGATCATCACCAAGGCCGGCGTCTACGCCGACTAAACCGACGGCAAGCAAGCCGCGAACCGCCACGCCGCAGCATGGGCGTGGCCGGTTCGCTGCGCGTGCGCCGTGGGACTGCGATCCCGCCGGCGCATCCGCATGCAGCACAGCATTCAAGAGCAACGCATCAGCAATAACAAGAAGGAGCGCGCAGTGGCATCATTCATCCGCCATCCAAAGGATTTTTGGATCGGCATCATTTTCCTGTTCTTCGGCATGGCCGCGGTCGTCATCGGCCTCGACTACCCGATGGGCACGGGCCGGCGCATGGGCCCGGCCTACTTCCCCACCGCGCTCGGCGCACTGCTCTGCCTGGTGGGCCTGGTGGGCGTGATCCGCTCCTTCCTGCGGGAGGGCGAACCGGTCGGCAAGTTCCACATCCGCGAAATCGTCCTGATCCTGCTGGCCGTCATCCTGTTCGGCTTCCTGATGCGCAATGCGGGCCTGGTGCCGGCGGCGCTGGTGCTGGTGCTGCTTTCCGCCTACGCCAGTCCCAAGTTCACCTGGGGCCCGTCGCTGCTGCTCGCGGCCGGCCTGGCCGCGTTCGCGGTCATCGTCTTCGTCAAGCTGCTCGGCTTGCCGATGCCCATCCTCGGCCCCTGGTTCGGCCAGCTCGGCATGTAAGAAAAAGAAAACATGGAAATCTTTGCCAACCTCGGACTGGGCCTGGAAACGGCCTTCACCCTTACCAATCTGGCCTATTGCCTGATCGGCGTGTTCGTCGGCACCGCCGTCGGCGTGCTGCCGGGCCTGGGCCCGATCGCGACCATCGCGATGCTGCTGCCGGCCACCTTCGGCCTGCCGCCCGTCTCGGCGCTCATCATGCTCTCGGGTATTTACTACGGCGCGCAGTACGGCGGCTCGACCACAGCCATCCTGGTCAACCTGCCCGGTGAATCCTCTTCGGTGGTGACTGCGATCGACGGCTACCAGCTGGCGCGCCAGGGCCATGCCGGCAAGGCGCTCGCCACGGCCGCGCTCGGTTCTTTCTTCGCAGGCACCGTCGCCACCATCCTGCTGGCCCTGTTCGCGCCGCCGCTGGCCGACCTGGCCCTGAAATTCGGCCCGGCCGAATATTTCGCCCTGATGGTGCTGGGCCTGGTCGCCTCGGTCGTGCTGGCCAGCGGCTCGCTCCTCAACGCGATCGGCATGGTCATCCTCGGCCTGCTGCTGGGCCTGATCGGCACCGACGTCAACTCGGGCCAGGCGCGCTACACCTTCGACATGCCTGAACTGGCTGACGGCATCAATTTCGTGATCGTCGCGATGGGCATGTTCGGCATCGGCGAAATCATCCGCAACCTCGAGCACGACGAGTCGCGCACCGTGATGATGAAGAAGGTCAAGGGCCTGATGCTGACCAAGGACGACTTCAAGCGCATCATCGCGCCGGTGCTGCGCGGCACCGGCCTCGGTTCGGCGCTCGGCATCCTGCCTGGCGGCGGCGCCATGCTCGCGTCCTTCGCCGCGTATTCGATCGAGAAGAAGATCTCGAAGAACTCGGCCATGTTCGGCAAGGGCGCGCTCGAAGGCGTGGCCGCGCCCGAAGCAGCCAACAATGCCGGCGCCCAGACCTCGTTCATCCCGATGCTGACCCTCGGCATTCCGTCGAACCCGGTGATGGCGCTGATGATCGGCGCGATGATCATCCAGGGCATCCAGCCGGGCCCGGCCGTCATGACCGAGCAGCCGGCGCTGTTCTGGGGCCTGATCGTCTCGATGTGGTTCGGTAACCTGTTCCTCGTCGTGCTGAACCTGCCGATGATCGGCCTCTGGGTCAAGATGATCACGGTGCCCTACCACCGCCTGTATCCGGCCATCCTGATGTTCTGCTCGATCGGCGTCTTCAGCCTGAACAACAACGAGTTCGACGTCTGGCTGATGGCCCTGTTCGGCCTGTTCGGCTATATCTGCGCGAAGCTGGGCGCCGAGCCGGCGCCGATGCTGCTCGGTTACATCATCGGCCCGATGATGGAGGAATACCTGCGCCGCGCCCTGCTGCTCTCGCACGGCGACCCGATGGTGTTCGTCCAGCGTCCGATCAGCGCCACCATGCTGGCCCTGGCGGCGCTGGCGATGATCATCGTGCTCTTGCCGTCCCTGCGCAAGAAACGGGAAGAAGCCTTCCACGAAGAGTAATTGCAAAAAACCCGGCATGGCGATGCCGGGTTTTTTTTCGCGCGCACGCAATATGACTATCACGCGGCGTGCGCATTCACCTGCTTGCACCCTGATCTATCTCATCTTGAACACACTTCTTGTGCGATTTTGCACAAAGACTTCGCAAGTGAGATTAAGTCGTTGACAATATTGACCCAAGAAAATACAGTTTCATTATAGATGGCACAGTTCCACCAAGAGAAACGCCGCCGCTATACCCGAAGTACCTTGCCGTCCGGCCTCGTCGGGGCCGGAGCACCTCGAAAACCCAGGAGACCGCATTAATGAAGAAGACCATCCTTGCAATGGCCGTGCTCGCTGCTTGCATGTCGACCGCGTCGGCGCAGACCAGTGTCACCATCTACGGCATCGTCGATGCCGGCCTTACCCACACGACCAATGATGGCCCGATCGGCGACCGCACCACGGTCGAAGCCGGCCAGCTGCAAGTCTCGCGCTGGGGCTTCAAGGGTACCGAAGACCTGGGCGGCGGCCTGAAGGCCCGCTTCGGCCTCGAAGGCACCCTGCTCAACGACACCGGCGCCGCCGGCGTCGCGACCGGCGCCGTGCCGACCACCGCCCTGTTCGACCGCGAAGCCACCGTCGGCCTCAGCGGCGCCTTCGGCTCGATCGACATCGGCCGCCAGAACATTCTCGGTATCGGTTCGGTCGGCCTGGCCGACCCGCTGGGCCTGGCTTTCGCGGCCACCAGCCCGAACGTGCTGTTCGGCGGCATGAACCACGCCGGCGTCTACGGTGCCTACGGCGCCAACGGCAGCGGCAGCGCCCTGCGTCAGAGTAACTCGGTCAAGTATGTCTCGCCGACCTTCAGCGGCCTCGGCTTCGCCGTGATGCGCGCCTTCGGCGAACAGGGCGCCGGCATCCAGAAGAGCTCCTACCAAGGCGCTTCGGTGTTCTACAACGCGGGCCCGTTCGGCGTCGCCGGCGCTTACGCGCGCATGAAGAACAACCTCGATACCGACCTGCTGACCTCCTACGGCGTCGGCCTGAAGTACAGCCTGCCGGCGGCCGTCATCAAGGGCACCTACATCGCCAACAAGTTCGATGTCAGCCAGCGCAAGATCGCCGTCATCGGCGTCGGCGTCGACGTGCCTGTCGCACCGGCCGTGACCCTGACCGGCGCGTTCTACAACACCAAGCGCTCGGGCGACCTGCGCGACGATTCGCAGCAGTACCACGCGATCGCCAAATATGCCTTCAGCAAGCGCACCGTGGCCTACGGCGCCTACAGCCGCGCCAACACCGACGCGGTCGTAACCGCGACCGGCATCAACCTGGCGCAAGGCTTCGTGGCTGTCGGCAGCGACCAGGCAAATCGCTT
The DNA here is from genome assembly GCF_001424165.1 of Massilia sp. Leaf139. Lineage (GTDB taxonomy): Bacteria > Pseudomonadota > Gammaproteobacteria > Burkholderiales > Burkholderiaceae_D > Telluria. Next base: position 1,072,870 of record NZ_LMOJ01000001.1, on the reverse strand, counting down.
CACCGCCGGCGTGATGCACATGTTCTAATGCTGGACGGTTCGGCAAGGTAAGATGCAACACCACGGCGGCCCTCGGGTCGCCGTTTTTTTTGGCTACACAGATTCAACCATGACAACACAAGACAAGGACGGCCACGACGTGGCCTCAGTATCCGTACCAGCGGGATTCGAGCGCCTCAAGCGGGGCGGCCCCTACATGGCCAGCCTTGGCGACCTGTACTGCCGGCGCGAGGGCGACGCCATCACCATCGCGATGCGCATGGCCGACCAGCACACCAACATGCGCGGCATCGTCCACGGCGGCATGCTGGCCAGCCTGGCCGATTCGGCCCTCGGCCTCGGTTTGACCATGTCCTGCGAGGGCCGCAACTCCTTCGTGACCGTCAACCTCGGCAGCGATTTTCTCGATGCGGCCCGCCCCGGTGACTGGGTCGAGGCGCACGTGCGCATCGGCCGCATCGGCGCGCGCGTCGCCTTTGCCGAATGCGACCTGATGGTGGGCGAACGGCGCATCCTGCGCGCCAGCGGCGTGTTCGCGGTAATGAAGGCCTTGACGGCAGCCCAGCTCGACGCGGGTTACTAGCCGCCCAAGGTCAGCGCGCGCAAAAAAGCCGCGCACCTTGCGATGCGCGGCTTGGCGTGGAGCGATCCGCCTCAGCGGCGGCAGCTCAGGCGCAGCGTGTCGTTTTCGCGCGTGCTGACCTGTTGCGGCTGATCGTCGCCGCAGCGGTAGACCACGGTCAGGCGCTTGCCAACACCGATGGCCGGATCGCCGCACAGTCCGTTGTCGGCGCGCACGGCGCCGCCGTTGCGCTCCATCTCCTGACGCACGGCCCGGCGTGCATCGCACATGGCGCCGCGCGCCCCGTATTCCGCGCGTTCGATGTGCAGGCGGTTACCGCCGCCCGGGCGGCCGTAATCGTCGCGCCCCGCGCGCTGGCCGGCGGCAAAGCCATCGTCATAGCCGCGGCGGTACTCGGCGCTTTGGGCAAAGGCGGACGCCGACGCGGCGCCCAGGGCCAGGACGGCGACGAAACGCATCAGGTGTTGGCGAGCGAGTGACATTTTTTTCTCCCGGATTAAAGAATATCGTGCCGGATCGATTCCAGTTCGGCTTGCACGTAGGGGCACAGTGTGTCACCGAATCGCAGTGGAAGCTGTTGAAGGCGCTGTAAGACAAGTATCAATCTGTAAGTAGAACGAAGAGCCCGCGGGGAAGAGGCCATGCATCATACGGAATGATCCTCGATACGCTGGAGATACCAGCAACCGGCACGGCGCACGAAATGATAGGTCAGCAGCCAATCCGTGTCCGGCTTTTCGATCCGCACCGTCGCACTTCCCGCACTTCCCGCACTTCCACTGCCTTTACGCACGCTGGATGTGCTCAGCTGCAAGCCATTATCGCGGGCGTAGCTTCTCATCGTCGGCAAGGCCGCGTCATCTTCTCTCGATAGCGGCGTCGCGACCGTTTCGTCGATGACCTTTCCGTCTTCATAGCCGATTTCGTGTCGCAGGATGGGCATCGGATACAGCGTGCGCGCAAGGGCAAAAGTTTTATCGCGCGCAAAAGCGTCGATGAAGCGGGCGAATGCTTCGGGTGCGCCGGGTTTGCAGCCGGCCAGCGCATTCAAGGGCAGGAGCAGGCTCAGTAAGATCAAATAAGGCATCGATGGCGGCTTTCGTTCATTACAATGCAGTATGAACGCGAAGTATTACCCATTCGGTGCAGAAATGGCTACCCTCGATTTAAGCTGGTTCGATTCTCCGGAGGACGAATTCCAATTACAAAGATTGGACGAATCCATTTCCTACTTATCGGGCCGGGATACGGATCGCCGGGATATCGAGGCGCTGTTGGCCATATTCGAGCGTTTTCCCGAGCATGACGGTTTCGGCGTGTTCTGGGCCATCCTCCATTGCCTGGAACGCCTGCCCGGCTATGAACCGGCATTGCTGGAATCGGTGCGCCGTACACCAGGCAACTTCAATCTGCTGATGATCAAGCGCATGCTCAACAGCGGGATCACGCAAAGTGGAGACCAATCGCTGGCCGAACTAATACAGGAGATCGCGGACTCGCATCACGCGGGCGAGCGCGCACGCCAGATTGCGAAGCGCTTGCTGCCCCCCTCCGGTAAGGCATAACAAATGCATGGCTGGTACCAGCAAGCGTTTCACCTCGCCGGCGCCTCACTATGCTTTGCCCGGCAGACCACTACCCCCATAGGCGCGTTCCGTCCTCAGGACTCCAGCCGCGCCGCGATCTCGATCAGGCGCGGACGCACTTCCTCGAGCAGGAAGGCCTGCGACACGCTCGAGGACGGCCCGCCGCAGTTGATCGACATGAGCTGGTTGCCGCCGATGGGAACGAAGCCGGCGGCGATGCCGTTGACATCCTTCTGCCACTCGCCGAAGGAGGTGGTGCAGCCGTACTGCGCATAGTCGCGGGTGCCGCGTTCGATCGCGTCGAGCAGGGCCTTGTAGGCCATCTCGTCGATCTCCTGGTAGCGATCCAGGATGTCCTTGCGCTCCTGTTCAGTGGCCTTGACCAGATAGGCGCGGCCGATCGCCGATACCGCCAGCGGCATGCGCGAACCGACCTGCAGCGACAGCGCCAGGGCGGCCGTGCTGCGGCAGACTTCGATGGTGATCATCGACAGGCGGTCGCGCACGGCGATCGAGACCGTGGTGCCGGAAAAGTCGGCCAGCTCCTGCATCATCGGGCGCGCCAGCTGGCGGATGTCGAGGCGGGCCAGCATCGCGCTGCCCAGGCCGAGCGTTGCCGTGCCGAGGACGAAGCGGCCGCCGCTTTCCTGCACCAGGTAGCCCAGGCGCGTGAGCGTGTAGGTAAACCGGGTGACGGTGGATTTGGGCAGGCCGCAGCGTTCGGCGATCTGCTGGTTGGTCAGGCCCTTGTCGGCCGAGCGAAAGCACGACAGCACCTCCAGCCCGCGCGCTAGCGCCGTGATGAAGTAGCGCTCCTCGTTCTTGCGCGCAGCGTCGAAGCCGTCGGCGCCATCGGGATCGATCCCGCTCGTATTCGTATCGCTCGACTGCATCGATGCACCCCGGTTTGGATGTTGGAAAGCGGCCTGGCCGTCTTTCTCGTGAAAAGAGGCTTTGCCGCTGGACGCAAGGCATGGCACACTGGCCTTGCCTTGCCGGCAGATGAGTTGCCGCAACACATATAGTTTCGTTTTGTGCTGGCTCACCAGCGTTGGTGTTTGTGCCTCGACAACAAAACGTTGCTACTCATCTGAAATTATCGTATCCTTTTTTTGTTCCATTTTACACCCTGTAGTTTCGCAGAGTAAAACCAAAATCGCTGAATCCATCGGGAGCGCAGCTTGCGCGCCCACTTCGAGGAGTCGCATGTTCACGCATCATGTGTTGGCGAATACCACGGCGGGCCGCCCGGCCCGCACTGGCGCAGTCCGCGGCGCCATGCCCTCCCCGTTCCCCCGTTCCAAGCCACGAGGTGCGCGTATGCCGTAAGCACGTCTCGTCCCCGCAGCATCCAAATCAAATAACGACGCACCAAGCGCTCACACCAATAATGGAGACACGATTTTGGAGCTTTTCCTGCAACAAGTCCTCAACGGGCTGACCCTTGGCGGGGTCTACAGCCTGGTCGCACTCGGGCTCACTCTCGTCTACGGCATCCTGCACGTACCGAACTTCGCGCATGGCGCCTTCTACATGGCGGGCGCCTATTCGGCCTTTTTCATCATGACCAAGCTGGGCCTCGGCTACTGGTGGGGCATGCTGGGCGCGGCCGTCGTCGTCGCCCTGATCTCGGTGCTGTCCGAGCGCCTGGTGTTCCATCCGCTGCGCAAGGCCCCTTACCTGCACCACATGATCGCCTCGATCGGCATCCTGCTGTTCCTGGAAGCCGGCGCCCAGGCCATCTGGGGCGCGGACTTCCACCGCATGGAGACACCCTATAACCAGCTGATCGAATTCGGCGGCCTGACCCTGCCGGCGCAGCGCCTGCTGATCATCGCCGCGGCCTTCCTGCTGGTCGCACTGCTGCAGCTGTTCCTGAAAAAGACCATCACCGGCGCTACGATCGTCGCCATGGCCCAGAACCGCGAAGGCGCGGCCCTGGTCGGCATCGACGCGACGCGCGTAGCGATGCTCACCTTCGCCATCGCCGGCGCGCTGGCCGGCGTGGCAGCCGTGCTGTACGCGCCGATCAACCTGGTCTACACCTCGATGGGCAACCTCGTGATCACCAAGGCCTTCGTGATCATCGTGCTGGGCGGGATGGGCAGCGTGCCGGGCGCCATCGTCGGCGGCCTGATCCTGGGCTTCGCCGAAGCCTTCGGCGCCTTCTACATCTCGACCGACTACAAGGACATCATCGCCTTCGCGATCCTGGTGCTGATCCTGTCCGTGCGCCCGCAGGGCCTGTTCGCCAAGGGAGCCCACTGATGAAACTCTTCACTCCTACCGTCGGCTGGAGCCTGCTGCTGGTGCTGGCCGTCGCCTTCCCCTACCTGGCGGGTAACGACTACCACCTCACCGTGATGTCGACGGCCTATATCTACGCCATCGCCACCATCGGCCTGAACCTGATCACCGGCTACACCGGCCAGTACAACCTGGCCCACAGCGGCTTCATGGCGGTCGGCGCCTACACGGTCGGCATCCTGACGGTCGACCATCAGGTGCCGTTCTGGATCGCCTTCGCCCTGTCCGGCGTGTTCGCGGCCATCCTCGGCTTCTTCGTGGGCCTGGTGTCGCTGCGCCTGAAGACCCACTTCTTCTCGATCTTCACCCTGTGCGTAGGCTACATCATGTACCTCGTGATCGAGAAATGGGAAAGCCTCACCCACGGCACGGTCGGCATCATCGGCATCCCGGCGCCGGAGTCCTTCGCGGGTCTCGATTTCTCGTCGCCACGCCCGCAGTACTACCTGGTGCTGTTCTTCCTCGTCGCCAGCCTCTGGATCATGCACCGCATCGTGCGCTCGCTGCTGGGCCGCACCTTCATGGCGATCCGTAACGGCGACGACCTGGCCCAGGCGCTCGGGATCAACCTGATGCGCAACAAGCTGCTCGCCTTCATGCTGTCGGTCTTCTTCTCGGGGCTGGCGGGCGGCCTGTACGCGGGCTTCGTCCGCTTCATCGGCCCAGGCGTGGCCAGCGTCGAGCACACTTTCGACATGACGATCTACATGCTCGTCGGCGGCATCGGCACCCTGCTCGGCCCCCTGCTGGGCGCGATCGGCATGCCCTGGCTGACCCAGTACCTGCAGGTGCTGCAGGACTACCGCTTCGTCGTCTTCGGCCCGCTGCTGGTGATCCTGGTGATCTTCCTGCCGTACGGGATCGTCGGCACCTACATGAACCGCAAACGCCGCAAAGAAGCGCAGGCGGCACAAGCCGCCGCGCCGGCGGCCCCGGCCCCGGTCTCGACCCTGAACACCGCGAAAGGAGCGACCCATGCTTGAAATCGATTCGCTCACCAAGCGCTTCGGCGGACTGGCGGCCGTCAACGACGTCAGCGTGAAGTTCGCACGCGGTACCATCAATGCCATCATCGGCCCGAACGGCGCCGGCAAGACCACCTTCTTCAACCTGGTCAGCGGGGCGATCGTCCCGACCAGCGGCAAGGTGGTCTTCGACGGCAAGGACGTGACCGGCCTGCGTGCCGACCAGGTCGCGCGCCTCGGCATGGCGCGCACCTTCCAGAGCACGACCCTGTTCGACACGGCCACCGTGCTCGACAACCTGATCGTCGGCCACCGCCTGCGCACGCAGTCCGGGCTGCTCGACGTGATCCTGGGCTCGAAACGGCTGAAGGATGAAGAACGGGTCTGCCGCGAAAAGGCGCGCGCCGCGCTCGATTTCGTCGGCCTGTCGCACGTGGAAAACCGCATTGCCGGCGATATCTCGCAGGAAGAAAGAAAACGCGTCGCCTTTGCGCTGGCGCTGGCCACCGACCCGACCCTGCTGCTGCTGGACGAACCGGCCGGCGGCGTCAATCCCGAGGAGACCGTCGGCCTTGCGCGCCTGATCCGCAAGATGGCCGACAGCGGCCTGACGGTCTGCCTGATCGAACACAAGATGGACATGATCATGAATCTCGCCGACAAGATCCTGGTGCTGAACTATGGCGAGAAGATCGCCGAAGGCACGCCCGCCGAAATCCGTGCCAATCCGGTCGTGATCGAAGCCTACCTGGGGAGCGAACATGCTGCGGCTTGACAAGGTCTCCCTCTCCTACGGGAGCTTCCGCGCCCTGCACGACGTCTCGATCCACGCCGACGAGGGCGAGCTGGTCGTCCTGCTCGGCTCGAACGGCGCGGGCAAGAGCTCGATCTTCCTCACCATGAGCGGCCTGCAGAAAGCCAGCACGGGCAGCATCCGTTTCGCCAATCACGAGCTGGTCGGCCGCAAGCCCTCGCAGATCGTGGCCGACGGCCTGGTGCACTGCCCGGAAGGCCGCAAGCTCTTCCCCGGCATGTCGGTGCTGAAGAACCTGACGCTGGGCGCGTATGTGCACCGGCGCGATGCCAAAGGTACGCAGAAGTCGCTGGAAGAAGTGTTCGCGCTGTTCCCGATCCTGCACGAGAAGAAGGACATGCCGGCCGGTTCCCTCAGTGGCGGCCAGCAGCAGATGGTGGCGATCGGCCGCGCGCTGATGGGCCGCCCGAAGGCGCTGCTGCTGGACGAGCCTTCGCTGGGCCTGGCGCCGCTGGTCGTCAAGCAGATGTTCGAGGTGATCGCGCGCATCAACAAGGCCGGCACCACGGTGCTGCTGGCCGAGCAGAACGCGTATGCTGCGCTGAACATCGCCAGCCGCGCCTATGTGATCGAACAGGGCCGCATCGTGATGGAAGGCGGCCGCGACGAGCTGCTGAATAACGAGCAGGTACGCAAAGCATATATTGGAGCATAGATTCACGGAGCATAGATTCACGGCGCATAGACGTCGAACCCACCGTAGCAACCACAACAAGTAAATCTTCAGGAGACACAAAGATGAAAGTGCAAGCCAAGTTCACCCGCCGTACCCTGCTGGCCGCCGCGGCCGCCACCCTTGCCTTCGCCGCCGGCGGCGTGCAGGCGCAGGAAGTCATCAAGATCGGTTTCTCGGGGCCCCTCTCCGGTGGCGCCGCCCTCTACGGCAAGAACGTCCTGAGCGGCATGGAGATGGCCGCCGCCGAGATCAACGCCAAGCCGCTGCAAATCGGCGGCAAGAATTACAAAGTCGAGATCGTTTCGCTGGACGACAAGTACAACCCGGCCGAGACCGGCATCAACGTGCAGCGCCTGGTGCAGCAGCACAAGACCGCCGCCGTGCTGGTACCGCACTCGGGCGGCGTGTTCGCGGTGCAGGGCATGAACGAGAAATCGAACCTGCTGCTGCTGGCCTACACGAGCCTGCCGCAGGTGACCGAGCGCGGCAACAAGCTGACCATTCGCATCCCGCCTGATTTCACCGGCTACATCGGCCCGTTCACCAAGGCCATGATGAGCAAGCACGGCAAGAACGTCGCCATGGTGCAGGCCGACCACGATTACGCCAAGGCCTGGGCTGCCCTGTTCAAGCCGGCCTGGGAAGCCGCCGGCGGCAAGGTCGTCGCGGAAAACCCGATGTCCTACAACAAGGCCACCGACTTCTACTCGGGCGTGTCGCGTGCGATGCAGGCGAAGCCGGACGTCATGTTCATCGGCGGCGCCTCGGAGCCGACCGCACTGGTCGCCAAGCAGGCGCGCGAGCTGGGCTTCAAGGGCGGTTTCATCATCCTCGACCAGGCCAAGATCGACGAAATGGCCAAGGTGGTCGGCGGCATCGCCCCGCTGGAAGGTTCGATCGGCGTGATGCCGCTGGCAAACGACGACCGTCCGGAAGCCGTTGCCTTCACCCAACGCTACCGCAAGCTGAACCCGGGCAAGGATCCAAGCACCGAGATCAGCCTGAACTACTCGGCCGTGCACGCGACCGTGGCCGCCATGAAGCTGGCCGGCACCACGACCGACGCCACCGCGATCCGCGCCCAGATGGAAAAGGCCTTCACCACCCTGCCGGCCATGTACAACCCGAACGACATCGACGGCCTGGACAGCAAGGGCGGCACCATCGCCAATACCATCCTGGGTACGGTCGAGGGCGGCAAGATCAAGGGCCAGTTCCTGCGTGCTTTGAATGCTGGCAAATAAGTCTTAACGGATCACCGTCGGGAGCCTGGTATCCCGGCGGTCGTGATCGTTGAACTGCGCCCGTTCCGAGTAGAGCGGATTGGGCGCGACGTACACCCGCAATGGATGTCCCAGGGCGCCGCTCGGCGCCACCTGGTTCAGGTCGAACACCTGGACGAGCGGGCTGACATCGAAACTCCAGCCGAACTCGCCGCTGCCATTCACGAAGCGAATGGTATCGCCGGCCACCACATTAATCGAATGCATGTTCGGACTCAGGTTGACCGTACGGGTCGCGGCCGAGGCCGGCACGGGCGTCCCGAGCAGATCGGCGCGCGGCGTGACCGCGGTGGCCGACATACAGGCCGTCAGCAGGGTGACGATGACGGCGGGAAGGAGCGGACGGGCTGACATGATGCTTCCTCCAAAGCGGGTGGATCTTCCATCAATCTAGCCCGTGGCGCGCGGAATGAAAGCGCGGCAGGAGGAAATAATTTGGGGTGTTGGTATGGGGAATTCGTGAAGGTTTGCATGGGGACGTAACGTAGGGCGGGCATGCCCGCGTAACACCACCCGCACCGACGCGGCGGTAATGACGCCACGTTCGTTCACATACCATCGGGGCGCATGCATTCGGGTCGCGGCATGCGTTGCACCATGCATACGCACGTACGCGTGGGCATGTCCACCCTACGGTGCTACGGGCGGTGGCGTACCGTAGGGCGGGCATGCCCGCGTTAAACCGCCCGCCCCCACGCGGCGCTCAAACGACCCCGCGCTCCTTCAATCCCGCGAGCTTCTCTTCCGACAGCCCCAGCAACTCGCCGAGCACATCGTTCGTCCCCTCCCCCAGCGTCGGCGGCGCCCGCCGCACCGGGAGCCGCTCGCCATTGAAGCGGTAGGGCGAGGCCATCACATCCACGCTGCCCGCCACCGGATGCGCCATCTTCGTCACCAGGCCGGCATCGACCGCGCGCGGCGAGGTCATCGCCTCGTGCAGGCCCGCCACCTCGCCGCAGGGAATGCCGACCCGCGCCATACGCTCGAGCAGATCCTTGCGCTTGCGCGCGAACACGGCGTCGCGCAGCTTGGGCGCCAGTTCCTCGCGGTGGATGGTGCGCTCGAGATTGGTCTTGAAGCGTTCGTCCTCGGCCAGATCCGGCCGCTCGATCACCTCGGTGCAGAAGCGCAGGTACTGGCCGTTATTGCCGACGGCGATGACCAGCGGCCCGTCCGCCGCCTCGTACACGCCGTAGGGCATGATCGATGGGTGGGCGTTGCCGTAGCGCGGAGGATCGTTCCCGCGCAGCAGGGCTTCCAGGCCGTAATACGCCGTGATCATCAGGCCGCAGTCGAACAGGGCCATGCCGACGTGGCGGCCGACGCCGGTTTTCTCGCGCTCATACAGCGCGGCCAGCACGCCCTGGGCCGCGTACATGCCGGTCATCATGTCGACCGCCGCGACGCCGAATTTCAGCGGCGGCTGGGTCGGTTCGCCGTTCAGGGCCATCAGGCCGGTCTCGCCCTGGATCACCAGGTCGTAGCCGGGCCGCGCCGCCTCCGGCCCGGTGCGGTCGTAACCGGTAATGGAACAGTAGATCAGGCCCGGCTGTTCCTTCACCAGTTCGTCGTAGCCGAGGCCGAGACGTTCGATGTCGCCGAACTTGAAATTCTGGATGACGATGTCGCTCTTGCGGATCAGGTCGCGCGCGATCTGCTGGCCTTCAGGGGTCTTCAGATCCAGGCAGACCGAGCGCTTGTTGCGGTTGACGCTGTTGAAGTAGGCCGTCTCGGTGTTCCCGACGCGCATGCCCCAGTCGCGGGTGTCGTCGCCGCGCACCGGGTGCTCGACCTTGATCACCTCGGCACCCATGTCGCCCAAGACCATGGCGCACCAGGGCCCAGCCAGCACCCGCGACAGGTCGAGAACGCGCACGCCGGCCAGCGGCAGTGAGGATGTGTTTGTCACGATGAGTCTCCTGTACGGCCGGGCGCCGATGCCCCGGCCTTTTTTCTAGTGCTTCCCGCGCAGCGAAGCGAAATCCGGCGCGCGTTTCTCGAAGAAGGCGCGGATGCCTTCCTGCGCCTCGTCGTCGCCCTGCGATTCGGCCATCAGCGCCGCTTCCAGGTCGAGCTGCTCGCCCAGGCTGGCGTGGCCGGCATTCTCGCACAGGCGCTTGATGCGCGCGGCCGCGTTGGCTGGGCCGCCTGCGATGCGCTCAGCCAGGCGCAGCGCCTCTTCGACCGCCGTGCCGGGCTCCACCAAACGGTTCACCGCGCCCAGCGCATACAGGCGCGCTGCGGGAATCCGCTCACCCAGCAGGCACAGTTCCATCATCTGCTGGCGCGGCAGGAATTGCGAGAGGAAGGCGGTGGCGCCGCCGTCTGGGCTCAGGCCGACCTTGATGTAGGCCATGGTGAAGAAGGCGTCCTGCGCCGCGACCAGCATGTCGCAGGCCAGCGCCAGCGACATGCCGGCGCCGGCCGCCCCGCCCTCCACCGCCGCGATCACCGGCTTCGGACAGGCGCGCAACGCGCGGATCTGGTCGTGCAGGCGGCCGATCTTTTCCAGCCGCTCGGGGATTGTCAGGTCGCGCCGCGTGGCCAGCTGGCGCAGGTCGCCCCCGGCGCAAAAGAAGTCGCCGTCGCCCGCGAAGACGATGGCGCCAATGGCCGGATCAGCCGCCGCTTCGTTCAGAGCGGCAGGCAGCGCGTCATACAGCTCTGGCGTGATGGCATTCCTCGCCGCCGGATTGCTGTTGACGAGGATGCGCACCGCACCCTCGGTGCGAACGAGGAGGCTCATGCAGCCTGCCGTCCGAGCGCGATGTAGCGCTCGAGGTGGTGATCCTCGTCGCCCAGCTGGTGGTCGATCATCACCAGGCGCTTGGCGTAGTGGGCCAGCGGCAGTTCCCAGGTCATGCCGATGCCGCCGTGGAGCTGGATGCATTCTTCAGCCACCAGGGCGCCGATGCGGCCGATGCTCATCTTGGCGGCGGACAGCGCGCGCTCGCGCGTGATCCGGTCCGCGTCCAGGGCGGCGGCCGCGTTGATGACGGCGGAACGCGCCTGCTCGATTTCCAGCAGCAGATCGGCCATGCGGTGCTGCAGGGCCTGGAAGCTGCCGATCGGGACGCCGAACTGCTTGCGGGTGCGCAGATAGTCCAGCGTGGCCGCTTTGGCCGCTTCCATCGCGCCCAGCGCTTCCGCGCACAGGGCCAGGATGCCGCGCCCGGTGGCGCGTTCCAGCGTGGCGTAGCCTTCGCCCTCGGCGCCCAGGAGCGCGCCGGCTTCCAGCAGCACCTCCTCGAAACGCAGCTCGGCCACATGGCCGCCGTCGATGGTCGGCGTGCCGCGCACGGACAAGCCCGCGGTGCCCGACGGCACCAGGAACAGCGAGATGCCGGCTTCGTCGTCGACCGCGCCGGCCGTACGCGCCGAGACCACGAAGAGACCGGCCTGCTCGCCCACCGGCACGACGGACTTGACGCCGTTGAGCACCCAGCCCTCGCCGTGGCGCGTCGCGATCAGGCCCACGCGCGCCAGTTCGTAGTGCGTGTCCGGCTCGTCGTGGGCGAAGCTGGCGATCGTGCTGCCGTCGGCGATGCCGTCAAGGAGCGCTCGCTGCCCTTCGTTGCCGGCCGTGGCGATCGCTTCGCCGGCCAGCACGGCGCTGGCAAGCAGGGGTTCCAGCACCAGGCCGCGGCCCAGGGCTTCGAAGACGACGGCGATGTCGAAGCCGCCGCCGCCGAAGCCGCCGTCTTCTTCGCGCAGCAGGGCGCCGATGACGCCCAGTTCGGCGAAGTGGTTCCACATCTCGGCCGAATAGCCTTCCGCGCTGCCGGCGATCTTGTTGCGGACTTCAAAACCATAGCGCTCGGCGATGAAGCGGTTCAGGCTGTCGGCGAGCATGCGCCGTTCTTCGGTGTGTTCGAAATTCATGGTCGTTCCCTTACAGCCCGAGGATCATCTTCGAGATGATGTTCTTCTGGATCTCGTTGGAGCCGCCGAAGATCGACAGCTTGCGGTTGTTGAAGTACTGCGCCGAGGCGGCCGCCGCGAAATCGGGGCCGAAGGGCTCGCCCGTGTAGTCGGCGTCGAGCATGTTCTGGGTGAAAGGACGCGCATGCACGCCCATCGCACGCCGCGCCAGCGAGGTGATCTCCTGGCGGATCTCGGTGCCGCGGATCTTGAGCATCGAGCTCTCCGCACCCGGCACGCCGCCGCCGGCCACCGCCGCGATCACGCGCAGGTTGGTCGTCTTCATGTTTTCCAGGTCGATCTCGACACGCGCCAGGCGCGCGGCGAAACTCGGATCTTCGAGCAGCGGCTTGCCGTTACGGGTCTGGCGCGCGGCAATCTTCTTCAGGCGCGCCAGGGCCGCCACCGAGAAGCCGACGCCGGCGATGTTGGTGCGCTCGTAGGTCAGCAGGTATTTGGCGCAGGTCCAGCCGGCGTTTTCCTCGCCCACCAGGTTTTCAAGCGGGACGCGCACGTCGGTGAAGAAGACCTCGTTGACTTCATGCTCGCCGTCCAGGGTGATGATCGGGCGCACCTCGATGCCGGGCGAGGTCATGTCGATCAGCAGGAAGCTGATGCCGGACTGCTTCTTCGCCTCGCGGTCGGTGCGCACCAGGCAGAAGATCATGTTGGCGTGCTGGCCGAGGGTCGTCCAGGTCTTCTGGCCGTTGACGATGTAGTGCTCGCCCTGCACGTCCGTGCCGCGCACGGCGGTCGTCTTCACGGCCGCCAGGTCGGAGCCGGCGCCCGGTTCCGAATAGCCCTGGCACCACCAGTCGGAGCCGTCCAGGATGCGCGGCAGCCAATAAGCCTTTTGCGCCTCGTTGCCGTACTTGATCAGCACGGGGCCGAGCATGTTGACGCCGAAGGGCACGATGCGCGGCGCGTGGGCGATGGCGCTCTCGTTCTCGAAGATGAACTTTTCGACGGCGCTCCAGCCCGGGCCGCCGTACTGCTCGGGCCAGTGGTTGGCCAGCCAGCCGCGTTCGTTGAGGATGGCGTGCCATTCCTCCATGTCGGCCTTGGTCAGGTGTTTGCCCTCGGCGACCTTGCTGGACAGGCGTTCGGGGAGCTTCTCGGCGAGGAAGGCGCGCACTTCGGCGCGGAAGGCTTCTTCTTGCGGGGTGAAATTCAGATCCATAAAGGCTTCCTCAGAAAATCTCGAACAGGCCGGCGGCGCCCATGCCGCCGGCGATGCACATCGTGACGACCGCGTACTTCGCCTTGCGGCGGCGGCCTTCCAGCAGGATGTGGCCGGCCAGGCGGGCGCCGGTCATGCCGAAGGGATGGCCGATCGAGATCGCGCCGCCGTTCACGTTCAGGCGCTCCTCGGGAATCCCGAGCTTCTGCTGGCAGTAGATCGCCTGCGAGGCAAAGGCTTCGTTCAGCTCCCACAGGTCGATATCCTCCACCTTCAGGCCGAAACGCGCCAGCAGTTTCGGCACCGCGAACACGGGGCCGATGCCCATCTCGTCCGGCTCGCAGCCGGCGACCGCCATGCCGCGGAAGGCGCCCAGCGGCGTCAGGCCGAGGCGCTCGGCCTCTTTCGCTTCCATCATCACGCAGGCCGAGGCGCCGTCCGAGAGCTGCGAGGCATTACCGGCCGTGACGAATTTGCCTTCGCCCATGACCGGCGCCAGCTTGGCGAGACCCTCGTAGGTGGTGCCGCGGCGGTTGCAGTTGTCCTCGCTGACCGTCACCTGGCGCTTGGTGACTTCCTTGGTTTCCTTGTCGGTGACGGCCATGGTGGTAGTGCAGGCGACGATTTCGTCGGCATAGCGGCCGGCCAGCTGGGCTTCCTCGGTCTTGCGCTGGGATTCGAAGGAGAAGCGATCCTGCGCCTCGCGCGAGATGCCGTAACGCGCGGCGACGATGTCGGCGGTCTCGATCATCGGCATGTAGAGGGCCGGCTTGTTCTCGAGGATCCACGGATCCATGCCGGAATCACCCGAATCGCGGGTGCGGATCTGCGAAATCGACTCGACACCGCCCGCGATCACGGCCGGGGCGCCGTCGACCACGATGCGGCCGGCGCCGATGGCGATCGCCTGCAGGCCCGAGGCGCAGAAGCGGTTGACGGTGGTGCCGGCGATGCTGATCGGCAGGCCGGCCCGGATGATGGTCTGGCGCGCGACGTTGCGGCCGGTCGTGCCTTCCGGATAGCCGCAGCCGAGGATGGCGTCCTCGATCCGGGCCGGGTCGATGCCGGAGCGTTCGACGGCGGCGCGCACGGCGAAGGCGGCCAGTTCCGGGCCGGTGGTGATGTTGAATTCGCCGCGGTGCGCTTTCGTGAGCGGAGTACGGGCGGTTGAAACGATGACGGCTTCGCGCATGGCGAGTCTCCTAGATTGATTCTGTTATTTGTTCAGGCTGGCGAAGTTCTCGCCGCGTTCGACCAGCTCGACCAGCAGCGGCGACGGCTGCCAGAACAGCGGGTCTTCCTTCGCGAATTCGCGGATATCGGCCAGGATCTTGTCGAGGCCGACCGTGTCGGCGTAGTGCATCGGGCCGCCGCGGTAGCGCGGGAAGCCGTAGCCGTGCACAAAAGTCACGTCCACGTCCAGCGGGCGCAGCGCGATCTTCTGGTGCACGACGTTGGCGCCTTCGTTGATCATCGCGGCCAGGTAGCGGCGCACGATCTCCTCGTCGCTGAAGGTCTTCGGCACGATGCCGGCGCGCCGGCGTTCGGCGTCGATGATGGCTTCGACTTCCGGATCGGGCGTGCCGACCCGGGCGCCTTCGGGATACAGGTAGTAGCCGCGGCCCGTCTTCTGGCCGAACCAGCCGCGCTCGCACAGGCGATCCGGGATCTGCACATAGCGCGCCTCCGGGTTGCGGGTAGCGGCGCGGCGCTTGCGCGTGGCCCAGCCGATGTCGCCGCCGGCCAGATCCGAGACCTGGAAGGGCCCCATCGGATAGCCGAAGTCGCGCACCGCCTTGTCGATCTGGTAGGGCGAGGCGCCGTCTTCCATGATCGCCTGCGCGGCGGCGCCATACACGGCCAGCACCCGGTTGCCGATGAAGCCGTCGCAGACGCCTGCCCGCACCGCCGTCTTCTTCAGCTTTTTCGCCAGCTCGAAGGCGGTGGCGACGACGTCGGCCGCCACCTTCGCCGGTACCACGATCTCCAGCAGCTTCATGATGTTTGCCGGCGAGAAGAAGTGCAGGCCGATCACGTCCTGCGGGCGGCCGATGCTGGCGGCGATCTCGTCGATGTCGAGGTAGGAAGTATTCGTGGCCAGCACGGCGCCCGGCTTGCAGACGCGGTCGAGTTCCTTGAACACGGCCTGCTTTACCGCCATGTCTTCGAACACGGCTTCGATCACCAGGTCGGCCTGGCCGAGGGCGTCGTAGCGGCTGCTACCCGAAAAACGCGCCATGATGGCGTCCTTCGCCTCGGGCTTGATGCGGTTCTTGGCGATCAGGCCGTCGTAGACCTTTTCGACGTTGGCGCGGCCGCGCGCCAGCGCCTCGTCGTCGCGCTCGATCATCACGACCGACAGGCCGGCATCGAGCACGGCCACCGCAATGCCGGCGCCCATGGTGCCGCCGCCGACAATGCCGACGCTCTTGACCTCACGCGGCTGCGCCGAGCGGGTCTCGGGTGCCTTGGCCGCTTCGCGTTCGGCGAAGAAGGCGTGCACCAGGCCGGCGCGCTGCGGCGATTCCAGGCATTCGATGAAGAGCTTGCGCTCGAGCGCCATGCCTTCGTCGAAAGGCAGGTCGAGCGCGCCCTGCACGGCGTCGACGATTTTCAATGGCGAGAACAGGCCGCGCGCTTTCTTGGCCGTCTCGGCACGGGCGGCGTCAATGGCGCCTTGCGTGGCGGCGCGGTCGTCCAGGGCCGATGCCTGACTGGTGCGGCGCGGAGCGGCGCCAGCGGCGACCAGTTCGCGCGCATAGGCCAGGCCGGCGGCAGCTGCGTCCTCGCCTTCGGCCAGCTTGTCGACCAGGCCGAGTTTCTCTGCTTCCCTGGCGCCGATGTGGCGGCCGCTGAGCATCAGTTCCAGCGCCGCCTGGGCGCCGATCAGGCGCGGCGTGCGCTGGGTGCCGCCGGCGCCGGGCAAGAGGCCGAGCAGCACTTCGGGCAGGCCCAGTTTCGCGCTGCCGAGCGCGACCCGGTAGTGGGCACCCAGCGCCACTTCCAGGCCGCCGCCCAGGGCCGCGCGGTGAATCGCGGCGATGACCGGCTTGGCGCAGGCTTCGATGCGATTGCAGACGTCCGGCAGCGCGGGAGCCTGGGGCGGCTTGCCGAATTCGCGGATGTCGGCGCCGCCGAGGAAATTGCGGCCAGCGCCGGCGATGACGACCGCCTTGACGGTGGAATCCGCGTCGGCGGCTTCGATCGCCGCGAGCAGGCCACGGCGCACGTCGACGCCGAGCGCGTTCACGGGCGGGTTGTCGATCGTGACCAGAAGGATGTCATCGATGCAGGTCTGTGCGACGCTGGCAGGTGCGGCGGTGGTGTTCAAGCCTGTCTCCTTGGTGATGTTCGCTTGGCGTTTCGCTGTGCGAAATGGTGTTTTGCAAATCTTGGCGAAATCAACCATACATAAGTTTGGCCGGCCTGTAAATCCCCTTTTGTGGACAGGATTTCCGGTGTAATTACGCCCCGTGAAGGAGGCTTTCCGATTTCCACGCCTATCGATGCTTCATAGGACAGCGGAATATTCGTTCCGCAGTGCGAACGGCAATTTCACTAAACTGTTGACACTTTTCTTCCGGCTGTGTGAATATCCGCTCAGACCCGGCCCCAGACGCAGGGCACCGGGACAACGCAGTCGCAGCAAAGGAAGCCATGCAAGACGAGATCGAATCATTCGAAGACGATGCAGCCAAAGACCGCCAGTTCGTGACGGCCCTGGCGCGCGGCCTGGAGATTTTGCGCTGCTTCCGCCCCGGCGAGACCTATCTGTCGAACAGCGAAATGGCCAAGCGCACCGGCATGCCGAAGCCGACGATCTCGCGCCTCACGTATACGCTGACCCGCCTCGGCTACCTCACCTATTCTCCCGACCAGGGCCGCTACCAGCTGGGCGCCGCCGTGCTGGCCCTCGGCTACACGCTGCTCGCCAACCTCGACGTGCGCAAACTCGCGCGTCCGGCGATGCAGGCCCTGGCTGAATACGCGCAATGCAGCGTGGCGATCGGCATCCGCGACCGCCTGTCGATGGTGTATGTGGAGGCTTGCCGCGGCAGCGCCGCCGTGACCTTGCGCCGCGACGCCGGCTCGCGCATCCCGCTGGCGACCACCGCGATGGGCAAGGCCTACCTGTGCGGCCTGCCGCAGAACGACCGCGACTTCCTGATGGATCACATCCGCCTGCAGACCGAGACCAACTGGCCGAACATCAAGGCCGACCTCGAACAGGGTTTCAGGGATTACCAGGATCGCGGTTTCGTGATGTCCTCGGGCCTGTGGGACGCGAACATCAGCGCGGTCGGCGTGCCGCTGGTCGATCCCGATCCGGCCAAGACCATGGCCTTCAATTGCGGCGGCCCCTCCTTCCTGCTCCCGCGCGAAAAGCTGGTCGAGGATCTGGGCCCGCGCCTGGTGCAGCTCGTGCGCGGCGTCGAAATGAGCATGGGCCGCAACCTCGGCTGAGCAGCATCCCGATATATGCCGGGCCGCAGCGCGGCCTGGCGCCCCCGGCCTTGTCCGGACAGTTGAAAAAGGCAGTAAAGACCTTGCCGGCGGCGCGCGAACACCGCAACGCCGGCTGCAGCAAACCCCGTGAACATTACTGAAAAGGTGGAGACATGAAGAAGGCAACAAGCATCGTCCTGGCAATCGTGGCGGCAAGCGGCGCGGCAGCCACAGTGAACGCTCAGGCGGAAGAATTCAAGGTCGGCGTGCAGATCCCCCTGACCGGCCCGCTGGCGCGCGTCGGCATGGGCACGCAGGAAGGCATCCGCGTCGCCGCGGAAGTCTTCAACAAGACCAACGGCAAGCACACCATCAAACTGGTGACGGTGGACGACGAGTCGGCCCCGGCCAAAGCCGTGGCGGCCGTCGAAAAGCTGGCCAGCGAAGGCGTGGTCGCCGTCACCGGCGGCTACGGCTCGAACAACATCTCGCCCGCGTCGGACGCTGCGGGCAAGCTGGGCCTGGCCTACATTACCTCGGGCGGCGTCGACGACGGCCTGGTGCAGGCCGGCCGCAAGAATTTCTTCCGCATTAATAACACCGCCGGCTACCAGAAAGCGCTGGTCGGCCTGATCTCCGACCTGGGCGTGAAATCGGTCTCGATCATCTACTCGACCAAGGACGCCACCGAAGGCCTGGCCACCGACGTCCAGAAGACCCTCGGCGCCAAAGGCATCAAGGTCGGCATGCACGCTTTCGACCCGGCCATCACCGACTTCAAGCCGATCATGAACAAGGTCAAGCTGCAAGACCGTTCGGAATTCATCGCCATGGTCGGCTACGAGAACGACTACGTCGGCATCCTGCGCGCCGCCCGCGTGCTGAAACCGACCTCGGTCAAGGCGATCGCCGGCGTCTGGTCGCTGGCCACGCCGAAGATGGCGGCCGACTTCCCGGATCTGATGCCGAAGGTGTACGGCACCGCCGTGCTGCCCTTCCCGGTGAACTTCACCACGCCTGAAGGCAAGGCTTTCGGCGAAGGCTACAAGAAGCTGCACAACAAGGAGCCGGATTACCTCGGCCAGTTCGGCTACGTGCAGTCGATGCTGCTGTTCCAGGCGATCGCACGTGCGGCCGACGCCGGCACCATCAAGAAGGGCGGCGTGATCGAAGAGCTGCGCAAGACCGACACCCAGACCCTGATCGGCCGCGTGCAGTTCAACGCCGGCGGCGACAACCCGAACTTCGTTCAGCGCATGGGCCAGCACCAGGGCAAGGAAGTCGTGCTGGTGTGGCCGAAGGATTCGGCCAACGGGAAACCGCAATATCCAGGCGTGCCTTGGTGATGGAACCTCGATAAACCTACTGCGCGTTGTCCTGGCGGTCTGCGATGCTCGCCGTACTACTCGTACGGCTGCGCTTCTCGACCGCCAGGCCTGCCGCTCGCTACGGTTTCTCGAGGCTCCGTGACGTGCGTAGGTAATTAGCATGAAACAGATTGGAATGCAGACATGACGGAATTAATCTTGCAGTCCGTGTACTCCGGGCTGCTGCAGGGCGGCTCCTACGCCCTGATCGCCCTGGGCCTGGCGCTGGTGTTCGGCGCCATGAAGGTGATCAACCTGGCGCACGGCGAATTGGTGCTGCTGGCGGCCTATATTGCCTACACGGTCGAAACGAAGCTGGGCTGGAACCCGGCGATGGCCATCCCTGTCGCGGTGCTGGTCGTCACGATCACCTCCGCCCTCCTCTACTTCGTCGTTGGCCAGATCAAGACCAACCGCGAAATCAATTCGCTTACCCTCACCTATGGCGTGGGCGTGATCCTTACTAACCTGGTGCTGATGATCTGGAGCGCCGACGTGCGCGCCACGAGCTCGTCCTGGATGCAGGAAGCCTTCATCGTCGGCGACCTGTACAGCATGCGCAGCGAAGTGCTGTTCTTCGGCGTCTCGATCGTGCTGATCGTCGGCCTGTGGTGGTGGCTCTCGCGCAGCTGGTATGGCCGCGCCGTGCGCGCCGTCTCCAGCAACCGCGACGCCGCCAAGCTCATGGGCATCAACCCGGGCCGCACCGAACTGGTCTCCTTCCTGGTGGCCGGCCTGCTGGCCGCCTTCGCCGGCGTGGCCCTGTTCAGCTATGGCGTCATCAGCCCGGCCACCGGCAGCGTGCTGACCGTGAAGGCCTTCATCATCACCGTGCTGGCCGGTATCGGCTCGATTCCCGGTGTGCTGATCGGCGCGGTACTGCTCGGGATCGCCGAGTCGCTGACGGTGACCCTCGCCAGCTCGGCCCTGCAGGAACTGGCCGGCATGGGACTCTTCCTGCTGGTTCTCTTTGTCATGCCTAACGGCTTGTTCGGTGCTGCCCGGAGGCGCGGATGAAACTCAACAAACTCCTCATCGTTATCCTGGCCGCCACCTATGTCGGCGTGCCGCTCCTGCTGGGCGGGAACGCCTATGTGATGAGCCTCGTGATCGCCTCGCTCGTCATCGGCGGCATCGCCCTCTCCTGGGCGCTGCTGGGCAACCTGGGCGGCATGGTGAGCTTCGGTCACGCGGCTTTCTTCGGCGTCGGCGCCTATACCTCGGCGGTGCTGTCGATGCAGCACGGCGTGCCGGTGTTCGTCGGTCTCGTCATGGGGGGCCTCGGCGCGGTGGTGGCGGCCATCACCATGCTGCCGGTGCTGCGCCTGCGCGGACCCTACTTCGCGCTGGCGATCCTTGCCTATGCCCACATCTTCCGCATCCTCGCCACCGAGTGGCAGTCGGTCACGGGCGGCTCGGGCGGCATCGCCAGCATTCCGCGCCTGCCTGAATTGTTCGGCATCGACTTCAGCGGCAAGGTCGGCAACTACCTGGTAATCCTGACTATCGTGCTGCTGTTTGCCTGGGTCTACGACATCATCCGCCGCAGCCCGCACGGCCTGGCCCTGCGCGCCATGCACGACAGCGAGGACGCGACCCGCGTCGTCGGCGTCAACAACACGCTGCTCAAGGGCCTGATGCTGCTGGTCTCGGCCTTCATGTGCGGCGTGGTCGGCGCCTTCAATGCCCACTACATCAATTTCCTGGAGCCGGACTACGCCTTCTCCGCCGGCTGGGTGACGATCCCGATCGTCGCGGCGATCTTCGGCGGCTACCGCACGATCACCGGCCCGCTGGTGGGCGCCGTGGTGGTGTATCTGGTCGACCAGCTGTTCGTGAAGAACATCATGCCGACCGGCCACCAGCTGGTGCTGGGCGTGGTGCTGGTGGGGATGATCATCGCCAGCCCGGATGGCCTGTTCGGCCTGGTGAAGAAGTTCATGAGGAAAAAAGATGCTACAGCTTGAAAACGTGACCGTGCGCTTCGGCGGCCTCACCGCCGTCAATGACGTCTCGCTCAACATCGGCACCGGCGACGTCGTCGGCCTGGTCGGCGCCAACGGCGCCGGCAAGACCACGCTGTTCAACGCCATCTCGGGCCTGGTGCGCCCGACCGCGGGCCGCATCGTGTTCAACGGCGTCGACGTGCTGAAGGCGCCGATGTACCAGCGTGCCCGCATGGGCATCGGCCGCACCTTCCAGATCCCGCAGCCGATGCACGAACTGACCGTACGCCAGAACCTGCAGGTGTCGCAGCGCTTCGGCACCGGACGCATCGACCCTGCCCGCATCGAGGAGATCCTCGCCTTCACGGGCCTGACGGCCAAGGCCGAACGCGACGCCTCCACGGGCCTGGCGCTGACGGAACTGAAGGCGCTGGAAGTGGCGAAAGCCCTCTCCACCGACCCCAAGCTGCTGCTGCTGGACGAAGTGCTGGCCGGCCTCGAGACCAACGGCAAGCGCGCCTTCATGCAGATGCTGAAAGGCCTGCACCAGAAGTTCCAGGTCGGGATCTGCATCATCGAGCACGACATCGAGACCATCAGCAACCTGTGCGAGCGGGTCGCGGTGCTGAACTTCGGCCAGCTGATCGCGGAAGGCACGCCGTCCGAGGTGTTCAGCAATCCGGAAGTCGTGAAAAGCTACACGGGAGCAGACCATGCTTGAGATTAGCAACCTGCGCGCCGGCTACGGCGCCATCAACGTGCTGTGGGACTTGTCGCTCAGCGTACAGCCGGGCAAGCTGACCACCATCATCGGCCCCAACGGCGCCGGCAAGACCACGCTGCTGCGCGCGATCATGGGCCTGGTGCCGGTCAACCAGGGCACGATCACCCTGAACGGCAAGCCGCTCAACGGCACGCCGACCTGGGAAATGAACGACGTCTCGATGGCGATGATCCCCGAGGGCCGCATGGTGTTTCGCGACATGACGGTCGAGGAAAACCTGATGATGGGCGCTTTTGCGCCCCAGCACCGGGCCAGCGCCAACGCCAACCTGGAAAAGTCGTATCTCATGTTCCCGCGCCTGCGCGAACGCCGCAAGCAGCTGGCCGGCTCCCTCTCGGGCGGCGAAGCGCAGATGCTGGCGATGGCGCGCGGCCTGATGAGCGACCCGAAGCTCCTCATCATCGACGAGCCGTCGCTCGGCCTGGCGCCGGTGATGGTGAACGAATTGTTCGAGATCCTTGGGCGCCTGAAGGGCGACGGTCGTACCATCGTGCTGGTGGAGCAGAACACCCAGCGCGCAGTCGGCGTCGCCGACCACGTCTACCTGATGCAAAGCGGGAAAGTGGTGCTGTCGCAGGCGGCTTCCGAGGTCAGCCTCGACCACCTGCACGACCTGTATTTTGCACGCTGATTTCGCGCGCTGATTCTATCTATATATTGAAGAGACCATCATGACCAAGACCGCATTCCACTGGGACGATCCGCTGCTGCTCAACAGCCAGCTCACCGACGACGAGCGCATGATCCGCGACGCCGCCGCCTCCTACTGCCAGGACAAGCTGCAGCCGCGCATCCTGGAAGCCTTCCGCCACGAGGCGATGGACACGACCATCTTCCGCGAGATGGGCGAACTCGGCCTGCTCGGCCCGACCATNAACCGAGACCAGGACATCCATGAACCATTCCGATTCGCCACGCAAGGCCGCCTTCCACTGGGACGATCCGCTGCTGCTCAACAGCCAGCTGACCGACGAGGAACGCATGATCCGCGACGCCGCCGCTTCCTACTGCCAGGACAAGCTGCAGCCGCGCATCCTGGAAGCCTTCCGCCACGAGGCGATGGACACGACCATCTTCCGCGAGATGGGCGAACTCGGCCTGCTCGGCCCGACCATTCCCGAACAATACGGCGGCCCCGGCCTGAACTATGTGGCGTATGGCCTGATCGCGCGCGAAGTCGAGCGCGTCGATTCGGGCTACCGCTCGATGATGAGCGTGCAATCCTCGCTCGTGATGGTGCCCATCTACGAATTCGGCAACGAGGCGACCAAGCAGAAATACCTGCCGAAGCTGGCCACCGGCGAATGGATCGGCTGCTTCGGCCTGACCGAACCGAACCACGGCTCCGATCCGGGCTCGATGGTCACGCGCGCGCGCAAGGTCGACGGCGGCTATGCGCTGACCGGCAGCAAAATGTGGATCACCAATTCGCCGGTCGCCGACGTGTTCGTCGTCTGGGCGAAGGACGATGAAGGCGCGATTCGCGGCTTCGTCCTCGACAAGGGCATGGAAGGCCTGAGCGCTCCTGCCATCCACGGCAAGTTCGGCCTGCGCGCCTCCGTCACCGGCGAAATCGTGATGGACAATGTGTTCTGCCCCGAAGAAAACGCCTTCCCCGACGTGCGTGGTTTGAAGGGCCCGTTCACCTGCCTGAACTCGGCGCGCTACGGCATCGCCTGGGGTGCATTGGGTGCAGCGGAGGCCTGCTGGCAGACGGCGCGCCAGTACACCATGGATCGTCACCAGTTCGGCAAACCGCTGGCGGCGAACCAGCTGGTGCAGAAGAAGCTGGCCGACATGCAGACCGAGATCACCCTCGGCCTGCAGGGCTGCCTGCGCCTGGGTCGGATGAAGGACGAGGGAACCGCCGCTGTCGAGATCACCTCGATGATGAAGCGTAATTCCTGCGGCAAGGCGCTCGACGTGGCGCGCGTCGCGCGCGACATGCTTGGCGGGAACGGCATCTCCGATGAGTTCGGCATCATCCGCCACATGGTCAACCTCGAAGTCGTGAACACCTATGAAGGCACGCACGACATCCACGCCCTGATCCTGGGCCGGGCGCAGACNAGTTCGGCATCATCCGCCACATGGTCAACCTCGAAGTCGTGAACACCTATGAAGGCACGCACGACATCCACGCCCTGATCCTGGGCCGGGCGCAGACGGGTATCGCGGCGTTCTGACGCCGGACGCGTGGACGGCGGAGCCGTCCACGCTTCGACACAAGCGGCGAACTTGCATTCCGGGCATGGCCGAACCGGCAAGCTGTCCCATCCAGGCGACAGAACGATGCCGCCTTGCCATCGCCAAGGACGCCCTGCGCGGCAAGACCGTTTTGCCTTTGAAATACCCATGGTAAGCTGCTGAGCTGCAATTTTCTTGCTTACCGCAAACACCCATGTTGTCTTCTTTCCGTTCGGGCCGCCTGGCCCTGGCGCCCGCCCTCGCCGCCGTATCGGCCGCCATCGTGCTCCTGATGACCCTGATCACGCTGCAACTGGTCGGGCAGACCCTGGCGAAACAGGCCGAAGCCGACATCGGCCAGACCCTGGCCGAGCTGGCCTTCCAGACCACCGACAAGCTCGACCGCGGCATGTACGAGCGCTACCGGGAAGTGAAGCTGATGGCCGAGCGCCACGGCATCACCGACCCGGCCGTGCCGGTCGAAGTGAAGCGCGCCGCCCTGCAGAGCATGCAGAGCACCCACCCGTATTACGCCTGGATCGGCATGACCGACAACCGCGGCACGGTGCGCATCGCCACGGGCGGCCTGTTGGAGGGCAAGGACGTGTCGAGCCGCCCCTGGTTCGCGGCCGCCTACGAAGGCGTGCACCTGCACGACGTGCATGAGGCGGTGCTGCTGGCCAAGCTGCTGCCGAACCCGACGCGCGAGCCGAAGCGTTTCTTCGACATCGCCTTTCCCTACCGCGGCCCGGACGGCGTCATTCAGGGCATCTTCGGCACCCACCTGAGCTGGCAGTGGGCGGCCGCGGTGGAGCGCTCGGTGCTGCGCCCGCTCGCCGCGCGCGAATCGGTCGATACCCTGATCCTGAGCCGCAACGGGGTGGTGCTGCTGGGGCCGAAAGACTACGCCGACAAACAGCTGAACCAGGAGAGCTTCCGGCGCGCGCTGCGCGGCGGGAACGACTCCGTCATCGAAACCTGGCCGGACGGCAGGCGCTACCTGGTCGGCTACAGCCGCAGCGTCGGCCACGAATCCTATCCGGGTTTGGGCTGGGTGGTGGTCGTGCGCCAGCCGCTGGAGCGCGCCTTTGCGCCCGTGGCCGAGCTACGCGAGCAGATCCTGTGGGCCGGCCTCTGCGCTGCAGCCATCGTGTCGCTGCTGGTATGGGCCTTCGCCCGCGACCTCGCACGTCCCCTGCAAACGCTGGCGCGCCAGGCCGATGCGCTCCGTAGCGGCGACGCGCGCACGCTGCCGCCCCTGTCCAGCCGCCTGACCGAAGTGCAGATCCTGCGCAGCGCCTTCGATGCCCTGCTCTCCAAGCTGCTCGCCAACGAGCAGGGCCTGCGCGAACTGAACGCGGGCCTGGAAGCGCGCGTGGGCGAGCGCACCGCGGAACTGCACCGCGCCATCGAGGAGACGCGCAAGGGCGAAAGCCGTGTCAAGGCCATCATCGATACGGCGCTCGACGCCTTTGTGGGCATCGACAGCGACAACCGGATCACGGACTGGAATCCGCGCGCCGAGGAGATCTTCGGCTGGACACGTGCGGAAGTGTTAGGCCGCACCGTGTCGGAAACGATCATCCCGCAACGCTTCCGCCAGGCCCACGAAGCCGGCATGCGCCGCTTCGCGGCGAGCGGCAGCTCGGGCGTGGTAGGCCAGCGCATCCAGTTGTCGGCGCTGCGCCGCATTGGCGAGGAATTCCCGGTCGAAATGACCATCGGCCAGATCCACGCGGGCGAAGCGTCCTTCTTCGGCGCCTTCATCCAGGACATCTCGGAGCGCAAGCGCATCGAGGACGAACTCGCGCGCGAACGCGAACTGCTGGGCGCCGTACTCGACTCGATCGACGTCGGCGTGGTGGTCTGTTCCAGCGCCGGCGAGATCACCCTGTTCAACCGCGCCGCCCGCGACATCCACGGCTTGCCGCCGGCACCGCTCGCGCCTGAGGACTGGGGCGGCCATTACCGGCTGTTCGACGCCGACGGCGAAACCCCGCTGTCGGCGGAGCAGATTCCGCTGTTCCGGGCCCTGCACGGGCAGCTGGTCGAAAACAGCGAGTTGACCGTGAAACCGCTGGACGCGCCGCCGCGCTTCCTGTTCGCCAGCGGCCGCGCCCTGCATGCCGCCGACGGAACCGGCATCGGCGCCGTCATCGCCCTGAAGGACGTGACGGCCCTGAAGGAGTCGGCACGCCGCCTGGAGGCGAGCGAGCGCAGCCTGCGCACCATCACGAACAACCTCCCGGTGCTGATCGGCCATGTCGGCCGCGACGAACGCTATCGCTTCGCGAACGCGACCTACGCAAGCTGGTTCAAGGTGCCGCCGGAGGAAATCGTCGGGTGTTCGATCGAGGAGGTCATGGGCGGCGCGCTCTATCGCGAGCATGCGCCCGTGCTCGAGCGCAGCCTGGCCGGAGAAACCGTGCGCTTCGAGGTTGAGCTGCCGATGGACGACGGTATGCGCACCGTCGAGATCACGCGCATTCCCGACATCCACGACGGGGTCTACAACGGTTTCTATGTGCTGGGCGCCGATGTCACGGCCGCACGGCGCCACGAAGAGGAGCTCTCCAGGCTGGCACGCGTCGACACCCTGACCGGCCTGCCGAACCGGCGCGCCTACCACGAGCACCTCGAGGCAGCCTTGCAGCGTGCGCGCCGCGCCGGCAGCGGCGTGGCCCTGATGTTCCTTGACGTCGACCGCTTCAAGCAGGTCAACGACACCCTGGGCCATGCCGCCGGCGACGCTGTGCTGCACGAGTTCGCCGGGCGCGTGCGTGGCGCCGTGCGCGCGACCGATACGGTGTGCCGCCTGGCGGGCGACGAATTCACCGTCATCCTCGAAGGACTGAAGTCGCCGGGCGAGGCGGCCCTGGTGGCGGCCAAGATCCTGAAGGCTTTCGAGGCGCCCTTCCTGCTCGAGAGCGGCGCGCGCACCGTCTCGACCAGCATCGGGGTGGCCTATGCCGACGTCCACCCGGCCGACACGGCCCTGCTGGGTGCGGAAGCGGACAAGGCCCTGTACCAGGCCAAGAGCGCGGGACGGGCGCGCTTCGCGGTGTCGCGCCTGGAGGCGGTTCCCGTCTGCTGACCCGTCGCGTCGCCACCCGCGCGCTTGAAAGCACCCGAACTGGTGCAAAATCGACCAATCAAGCCAATGTGGAGGTGACACGATGAGTCCGCAAGATGCGCAGCTACTCCAGGATTTCCTGAACCAGCTCGTCCAGGCCCGCGGCCTGCCGAAGGATCCCGAGGCCGAGGCCATGATCGCGAAGGCCGTCTCCTACCAGCCCGACGCGGCCTACCTGCTGGTGCAGCGCGCCCTGCTCCAGCAGCAGGCGCTCGACAACGCCAAGGCCGAGATCGCGCGCCTGCAAAGCCAATTGCAGGGCGGCCGGCAGACGGGGGGCTTCCTCGATCCGAACGGCTGGGGCAACAGCGCAGGCCAGCGCCAGCCCGCACAGGCCTATGGGGGCCAGGTGCAGCAGCAGCCGTATCAGCAGCCGCCACAGCAACAGCACTATCACCAGCCCTCGATGTCGAGCCGCCTGGGCGGATTCTTCCGCGGCGGCGGTCTCGGGGGCATGGGCGGCAGGATGGGTGGCGGCATGGGCGGAGCGCTCGGGAACATCGCCTCGACCGCGGCGGGCGTGGCGGCCGGCGCTTTCCTGTTCCAGGGGTTGGGCAACCTGTTCGACCGGGACAACCACGACGGCAACGGCTTCCTCGGCGATAACGACAGTTTTACTTCGCTGACTTCGCCGGTCGACGAGGGCAACCTGAACGCGGGCGGCAATACCGACAGCCTGATCGGCGACAGCGGCGCCGGGGACAACAGCTCCATGCTCGACGACCTCGGCATGGACAGCGACAACTTCGCCGGCGATAACTACGACGGCGGGTCGGACGACAGCGGTTACAGCTGAACCACAGGGCGGGCCGGGGCAGGCGTGTTAACATGGCGTCCGCCCCACCCCACCTTTTTTGCAGAATCTATGACGCTTCACATTTCCCGGATCCTGCACGCCGGTTACGTCTTCGACTGCGAAGGCACGCGCATCGCCTTCGATACCATTTTCGAGAACCCGTTCAGCCGCAACTGCCACGCCTTCCCCCCGGTGCGTTTCGAACGCGAGCAGATCCGCCGGCTGCGGTTCGACGCCGTCTTCATCTCGCACTTCCACGACGACCACTGCTCGCTCGACAGCCTGGATCTGTTGGAGCGCACCACGCCGATCCACATCTACTGCCAATTCGACGAACTGTTCGCCATGGTGCGCGCGCTCGGCTTCGTCGACGTGCATCCCCTGACGATCGACCTGCCGGTGCGGATTGGCGCGATCACGGTCACGCCGCGCGTCGCCATGGATCCCGACGTCGATTCGATGTTCCAGGTCGAGGCCGCGGGCGTAAAAGTGCTGAACGTGGTCGATTCGTGGATCGATCCCGACACCCTTCCTGCACTAGCCGCACACGGCCCCTGGGACATGGTGCTCTGGCCCTTTCAGACCATGCGCGAGATCGAGGTGCTGTCGCCCTCGCGCGCCACACCGGCGCCGGCGCATCTGCCGGAGGAATGGATCGACCAGCTGCGGGCGTTGAAGCCGCGCTACGTCGTACCCAGTTCCTGCCAGTTCCTGCAGGAGGAATGGTCGTGGTACAACCGCAGCTTCTTCCCGGTCAGCTACCGCCAGTTCGCGCAGGAAGTCGAAGCGGCGCTGCCGGATGTGCGCGTGGTGCGCATGAACCCCTCGGTCTCGTTCCGGCTCGAACCCGGCGCGCTGGCGCCGGCCGCGCCGCTGGACTGGGTCGTACCTGTGGGCGAACAGGATGTCGACTACGCCTACAATCCGGACGCGCTACCACCGGCCACGGGCGAGATCGCACGCCGCTTCCCGGCCCTGAGCGACGCGCAGCGTGCGTTCGTGGAGGCCTGGTGCGACGGCGGCATGCTCGACAAATACCGCGGCATGGAATTGCCCGAGGACAGCTATTTCGAGACGCCGCGCCTGTGGCGCCTCTCGGTCTTCGATCACGAGGGCGTCGAGACGCGCCGGCACTACCGCGTGCAGGGCGACAGCATCGAAGCGGCCGCTTTCGATGCGGCGCCGCTGGCCTGGACGACCGAGATCCCGCTGGCCAAGCTGTATGCCGGACTGGCCCTGGGCGAATCGCTCACCTCGATGTACATGCGCATCAACGACACCCGCTTCGACGCCGCCATCGAAGCAGAGCTGGCGACGGCGGAGCTGGTCGACGACCCGCTGATCCGCTGCCTTTTCAACGACGCCTTCGGCGCCTACCAGGCCGCGCAACTGCGCCGGCTGAAAGACCTGGAATGACCATCACCATCCTGCCCTACCGCGCCACCCTCGAACAAGCCTGCGACTGGCTCGCGCAACAGACCGAATCGCCATGGAACCTGGCGCGCCTGATCGAGCACGGCGTCACGCCCTATGTCTGGCTCGACTACGATGCGGCCTACCCGGAAATCTTCGGCGACGCCAACGGTGGTTATGCCGCGCCGATCTTTTATGAAGGCGACACCGCGCGCCTGGCCGCCGGCAGCGACGACGTCCTGATCACGCGCACGAAGGACGCCTACAAGATCGTGACCGCGCTGCCTGCGCCGGGCTTCCGGCGCGAACTGCACGAACTGCGCTTCCTGAAAAAGGATCTGGAAAAGCTGGTGAAAGCGGTGAAGCGCGCGGCCCTGCCGCCGCCCGAGCCGAAAGCGGTAGCCGAGTCGACTGCCGGCATCTACAAAGAGGAAGCGCTCGTTGCCTTCGGCTCACTGGTGAAGATGGATCTGGACAAAGCGTTAACGGGAGGCGGCGGCATCTTCGGCGACGACGGCGCCCGCATCAAGGCCAGCACGAAAAAGGCGAAGTCGAAGATCGTCTGGAACCCTGTCGTGCTGGCGCTCGGCCTGCACGACGTCTACCGCGTACCCCTGCGCGGCCTGTCGCGCGCGTTTTCAGCCCACGATTTCCTCGACCCGTGGCGCGACGAATGGGAGCGCAGCCTCGCGCTCCTGGGCCACTAACGATTATCAAACCGTAGGGTGGGCACCCCGTGCCCACGCGGACGTTCGCACTGCGTTGCTACCGAACGCGCTAACGGCTCAATCAAACCACCCCGCAACGCCGCGGATCATTCGAATCGTGCGGACATCAACACCCCGACGCCTTCACCCGCTCCACCTCCAGCCCGAACAGCGGCCGCAGGCGCGTCCCCAGCACGTTCCCGATGAACGCAAACACCAGCCACAGCCACCCATGCAGGCTGCCCGACACGATGCCGCTGAAATAGGCGCCGATATTGCAGCCATACGCCAAGCGCGCCCCATACCCGAGCAGCAGGCCGCCGACGACGGCCGCAATCAACGACCGCAGCGGCAGGCGCCAGACCGGCGCATAGCGCCCGGCCAGCGCAGCCGCCAGCATCGCACCGAGCACGATGCCGATGTCCATCACCGTCGTCACGTCCTGCGACAGCGGCGCGGCCAGCGCGGCGGCATTCGCCTTGGTCGACCAGTAAGTCCAGCTGGCGACGTCGATGCCAATCGCGGACGCCGCCTTGGCGCCCCACAGGGCGAAGGCCGAGGTCACGCCCCAGGGCCGGCCGGCAAGCGCCAGCGTCGCGAAGTTCAGCAGCACCAGCGCCAGCGCACCGGCCACCAGCGGCCACGGGCCGTACACCCAGGGCGAACGATCGGCATGGCGCATGACCGGATCGACCAGGCGGCCGTGACGGCGCTTCTCGACGACGACCGTGATGGCGGCGATCGCCGCGAACACGGCCCAGTTCAGCGCCAGCGCCGGCGTCAGGCCCAGGGTCTTGACCAGCGAGATCGGCGCCAGCTGAGGCAGCGAAGTCCAGAACGGCATGTGGGCAGTGGCGATCAACGAGCCGACGATGAAGAAGAACAGCGTTACAAGCATGCGCGTGCTGCCGCCGCCGACCGTGTACAGCGTGCCCGAGGCGCAGCCGCCACCCAACTGCATGCCGATGCCGAAAATGAACGCACCGACGATCACCGACGTGCCGGCCGGCGAGACCAGCCCGCTCACCGGGTTGCCGAACAGGGTGCCGCTGGCGAGCGCCGGGAAGAACAGCGCCACGCCGACGGCCAGCATCAGCATCTGCGCGCGCAGGCCGGCGCCGCGCCCATCGGCGATGAAGACGCGCCAGGCGGAGGTGAAGCCGAAGGCGGCGTGGTACAGCGACAGGCCGAGCAGCGCGCCGACGACGAACAGGAGCGCCTGTTTGGGGCCGACGTTCGTCGTCAGGAACCAGGCCCCGAGGGCGATCAGGAACAGGGACACGGCGAACGGCTTCGGATTGATGGCGGCGCCGGGACGCAGGGTCGGGGAAGCGGGAGTGGACATGGCGGGAAAGGCGGTTGACGGCGAAGCCCGCCATTCTCGCGCATTTCGGCGGGGCTTGCAGGAGACGGCGAGGTTCGGGGCGACGGTGGATGGACTGCACACGCGGCGCGAGCGAAGACGGTATGCCTCGGCGACGCGGGTTCCATACCTCGCCAAAATGTCTGGTATCACGAGAAAAAATTAGCGCGCGATGCTGCACTGCAGCATAATTCGGCTGTCTCCTCTATTTTGGCATGCAAGATAGCTTCCGCCCGCTACACTGCTAGCGGGATTTTTTGTCCAGAACACCAGCGTCTGCACCACCCACCGCGAGCGCTGCCTCCCGAACGAATCGGCGCATCCCGGCCCTGCAGCACCATCCGTCTCGCGTCATCTCGAACCGATCATGAAGAAATCAATCGCGCTATTCTGCTTCGCGCTGTCCACCGCCCCCGCCTCGGCAGCGCAACCCGCCGAGGACAGCACCGCATTCTGCACCCAGCTCGCTTCCGACATCGCTGCCCGCAGTGCGCTCTTTTCGACCGTCGTCCACACGACGCCGGGACTGGCGGACATTGGTCCGTCGGCACCGGCGGACATGCGCCAACGCGCGCACGACAAGGAAGTCGCACTGCACGACATCGCCAAGGAAATCTGGTCGCTGCGCACGCGGATGGCTTACCTGGACTGCGCCCAGGCCAGGACGTTCACCTACTAAGAGCACCTGACAACGCTGCCATGGCTGCGTTGCCGGCCTTGCCCTGACAGTGTCGTCAGGCGCTTCAAGCCTGGCGTGCTGCAGGTTCAGACCGCAAAGCCTTCGCGCTCGCGTGTATACACGCCGACCGACTTCCCGTACAAGGGCATGTCCGTTTCATAGGCCATGCCAAGGCGCATGGCAACGCGGCGCGACGAGACATTGTCCGTATCGATGAGCGCGCGCACTTTCGGTTCGCGCCGGGTCTCGAAGGCATGGCGCAAGACTGCCGCCGCCGCTTCGTTCGCGAATCCCCGGCCCCAGAAGGCGCGGTAGGTATTCCAGCCGAGTTCCATCATGGTGGCGTCCTCGCGAAAGAACGCACCGATATGCCCGATGAGCCGGCCGGTTTCCTTCTCTTCGAGCGCCCACCATCCGGCGCCATGGATGAGCCATAAGCCTGCTTGCGACGAGAAGATCCGCCATGCGCCCTCGCGGTCGACCGTACCCAGGTGGGCGGCGCTGACCGGGTCGGCGAGATGCGCTGCGAACGCCGCGAAGTCTTCGCGCCGATATTCACGGAGCACGAGACGATCCGTGTAAAGGTAGGGAACAGTTGCCTTGAATTCGCTTTGCATGCGCTCGATTCCAATGTGGTCGATTCCAAGTGCTCGATTCCATGTGCTGCTGGATAAGCACCTGTTGCCGGCGATGAGTGCGGTGCGCGTCCGGAGCGCCTCAGTTGTGGATGTACTTCGTGAACACGTCACTGAAATCGCGCTTGGTATGCGTCTCCAGCATCGCCTTGTTCAACGCGCCCAGGAGCTCCTCGAACTGGCTCACCAGGCCGCCCGCGCCGGGCGCGATATTCAATTTGTGTACCGAGGCCGTCGCATCGAGCGTGCGAAGCGCGTTATCGCGTCCCACCGCGTCGCGGTGCTGCTGCTTGCCGATCGTGATCAGGGCTTTATAAATGTCCTTGAGCTGCTCGATGAAAGTCTTCTTGACGTCGATCGAGAAAGCCGTGGTGTCCATCCGGAATTTGAGCTCGATGTCCATGTCCAACGTGCCGGCCGTTTCGATGCTCACGCCGGAGACCTGGTGCGCGGCATAGTCGTAGCGCTTGATGGTGCGCTTCGAGGACACGGCCGAATCGCCGTCGACGTGGATCAGCGCCAGGTTGGTGAAGCAGTATTCGTCCTTCTTGCTCTTGATGAGGAAGAAGATCTGCTCACCGTCTTCGCTGAACAGATAATCGTCCGCATCGACCTTGTTGTAATCGGCCGGCCCGATGATGACGCCGATATCGCTGATGCCCAGTGCTTCCGCCGCCAGTTTCTTGAACATGATCGTCCTCGTATGATGAAAAAAGCCACATTACCACTATTTAACTGCAGCAAGTAACTCTTCAGTGCCCTTACTCGCGCCGATCGGTGTCGTCGGCAAGGTCTTCCTCGAGTTCCTTTTCGAAGCGCTTGCGGTCGCGCGCATTGGTGACCAGCACCCAGACCAGGACGGCAAGCGCCAGGATGGCGAAGAGCACGACGACGCCACTCATGATGAGGCCGCCTCGAAGGCCGACTTCGCCGCCAGGAAGCGGCGCAGCGCCGTTTCCGGGTCGAGCCCGGCCATCACCAGGTTGACGACTTCCCGCTTGTCGCCCGAGGTAATGTTCTTGCAGGCCTCGCGGTGGGCGCAAAAATAGGCATACCAGGACACTTCGGCCGGGCGCTCCTTGCGCGGCTTGAAGCGCGCCGGCACCGCCGCGCGTGCGCCGCGCACGTAGTCAGGCAACGCCGCCAGCGCGGGCGTCCAGTCGAAGGCGGCGACCGCTCCGCGCGCCGCTTCCCAGTCGCCGGCAAACGCCGGCGCCGGACGCATGGTCGCCGGATGCACGGCCAGGCAGGCCAGATCCGGATAGCCGCCCTCGAGGCAGAACGCGCTCACGAACCGCAGCTTGGCGGCGATCCCGAGTACCTCGGCGCGCGCCATTGCCGCGTCGTGCGGATCGAGGAAGCGTCCGAGTTCGAGCAGCTCGGCATACCCGATCGGCGCGGCGCCGTTCTTGCGCACGTGATGCACCAGCGCCTCGGCCAGGCGCGCGCCGATCTCGATGTCGTTCAGCGTGAGCTGACCCGCCGGGTCGAAGGGTTCGGCCATCAGAACCACGCGTCCTGCATGTCGAGCGTGGTCGTGTCGACCGTTTCCAGCAGGTCGAGCTGCTGGGCCGCCTTCGGCAGTTCCCAGTTGAAGAAGTAGCGGCAGGCCTGCAGCTTGCCGCGATAGAAGTCATCCGCACCCTTTTGCGCCACCATTGCCTGCTCCAGCCACATCCAGGCGATCACCGCGTGGCCCACCGCCTCCAGATACAGGCTGGCGTTGGCCAGGGTCTTGTTCATGTCGCCGGCGCCGTACAGCGTCGCCGTCACCTTGCCGATGCGCCCCCAGAGCGCCTCCAGCTGGCCGGCATAGGCGCCCAGGCCGGCGTCGTCGAGCGCGCGCGCACGGGCGATGCTGGCCGCGACCTCCTCGCCCACCGCCTTGAACAGGGCGCCGCCCTGGATCGCCACCTTGCGGCCCAGGAGGTCGAGGCCGTGGATGCCGTGCGTGCCTTCGTGGATCGGGTTCAGGCGGTTGTCGCGGTAGAACTGCTCGACATTGTATTCGCGCGTGTAGCCGTAGCCGCCGTGCACCTGGATTGCCAGGCTGTTGGCCTCGGTGCACCACTGCGACGGCCAGGACTTGGCGATCGGCGTGAGGAAATCGAGCAGCATGCCGGCGCGGGTCTGTGCCTCGGGCGATTCACCCGTGCGCTGCTCGTCGACCAGGCGCGCGCAGTACAGGATCAGCGCCAGCGCGCCTTCCGTGTAGGCCTTCTGGGCCAGCAGCATGCGGCGCACATCGGTGTGCTCGATGATCGCGACCTGCGGCTTGGCCGGATCCTTCTCGGCCGGATGGCGCCCCTGAGGGCGGTTGCGCGCATAGTCGAGCGCGTGCAGGTAGCCGGTCACGCCGAGCACGGTGGCGCCCAGGCCGACGCCGATGCGCGCCTCGTTCATCATGTGGAACATGTTGGCCAGGCCCTTGTGCGGCTCGCCCACCAGGTAGCCGATGGCGCCGGCGCGGCCGCCCGGCTTGAACTTGCCCTCGCCAAAATTGAGCAGGCAGTTGGTGGTGCCGCGGTTGCCCATCTTGTGATTCAGGCCCGCCAGCGCGATGTCGTTGCGCTCGCCGAGCGAGCCGTCCTCGTTGACCAGGTACTTCGGCACGATGAACAGCGAGATGCCCTTCACGCCGGGGATCAGCTTGCCGTCCGGGCCGGGGATCTTGGCCAGCACCAGGTGCACGATGTTCTCGGCCAGTTCGTGTTCGCCGGCCGAGATCCACATCTTGTTGCCAGTGAGGCGATACTGGCGCTCGCCCTCGGGGCCGTCGACGGCGTCAAGCTCGGCGCGGGTCGTGATGTCGGACAGGCTGGAGCCGGCCTGCGGCTCGGACAGGCACATGGTGCCGAAAAAACGTCCGGCCAGCTGCGGCCGCACGAAGCGTTCGACCTGGCGCGGCGTCGCCGTCTTGAGCAGCGTGTTGGCGTTGCCCATCGTGAGGAAGGTGTAGGCGGAGGTCGCCACGTTCGCGGCCGTGAAGTACGCCGCGATGGCGCGGTCAACGACGTACGGCAGCTGCATGCCCTCGTAGTCGTAGTCCTGGCCTGCCGCCATGAAGCCGGCCGCGCAGAAAGCGTCGAGCGCCGTCTTGACTTCCGGGATCATGGCGACGCGCTCGCCGTCGAAGTGCGGCTCGTTGGCGTCGCTCTTCTTGTTATGCGGCGCGAACAGGTCGGTCGCGATCTGCTCGGCCGTGTCCACGGCCGCGCTGAAGGTCTCGCGGCTATGGTCGGCGTAGCGCGCGCGGCGCGTCAGGGACTCGACGTCGAGCCATTCGTAGAGCAGAAAATCGATGTCGCGGCGGTTCAGGATGGTGGATTGCATGGCGTCCCCTCGTTGTTATCGTTTGGTCTACTGCAAGGATAACCGATCCGCGGATTCTCGCGAAGCCGCCGCCTTGGGGCCAGCCCGGCGCGCGCCGTGCCATCCGGGTTTGCGATCTAGGCTATAGTATTTGACACCCGAACACGCTCGCGTTTTGCCGCCGAGCGTCGATCACAAATTCTAAAGGTTGAAACCATGACCCCACCGACCGCGCCCGCAGCCAATTCCGCCCTCCCCCTCGACATGACCATCTTCGGCGGCATGGGCGACCTGGCCATGCGCAAACTCCTGCCGGCGCTGTACATGGCTTACCTGCACGGCAACCTGCCGCCCTCGACCCGCATCCTTTCCACCGGCCGCCAGCAGCTCGACCGCGACGCCTACCTGGCCCATGTGGAAGCGCATTCGCGCGGCTTCATCGCCGCCGCGAACTTCAACGACAAGACCTGGGACGGCTTCCTGCAGCTGCTCGAATACGTCATGCTCGACGTGCAGGCGGCGCCCGACTTTTCCAGCCTGGCCGCGGCCTCGCGCCCGGGCGCCGAGCGCGTGTTCTACCTGTCGACCGCGCCCGCGCTGTTCACCACCATCTGCGACAAGCTCGCTGGCTCCGGCCTGGTCGACGCCAACGCGCGCGTGGTGCTGGAAAAGCCGCTGGGCACCGACCTCGCCTCGGCGATCGAGATCAACGAAGCCGTCGGCAAGCACTTCGCCGAATCGCAGATCTACCGCATCGACCATTACCTCGGCAAGGAGACCGTGCAGAACCTGATGGTGCTGCGCTTCGGGAATTCGATCCTGGAGCCGATCTGGCGCGCGCCGAACATCTCGAGCGTGCAGATCACGGTGGCCGAGGAAGTCGGCGTGGGCAGCCGCGCCGGCTTCTACGACGGCACCGGCGCCATGCGCGACATGGTGCAGAACCACCTGCTGCAACTGCTGTGCATCGTGGCGATGGAGCCGCCGACCTCGCTCGCGCCCGACGCCGTGCGCGACGAAAAACTGAAGGTGCTGCGTTCGCTGCGGCGCCTTGGCCTGGCCGACATCGCGCGCGACACCGTGCGCGGCCAGTACGGCCATGGCGTCAGCGGCAACCAGGAAGTGCCGGGCTACCTGGAGGAGAAGAACGTCCCGCCCGACACCAGCACCGAGACCTTCGTCGCCCTGCGCGCCCACATCGACACCTGGCGCTGGTCGAAGGTGCCCTTCTATCTGCGTACCGGCAAGCGCATGGCGCGCCGCTCTTCGAAGATCGTCATCGAATTCGCCAACCCGCCCTTCCCGCTGTTCCCGGGCGCGCCCGGCGGCGTCGCCAACCGGCTGGTGATCGAGCTGCAGCCGGAAGAGGCGATCAAGCTGCAGATCATGGCCAAGGAGCCGGGCAGCGGTATGCAGATGCAGCAGGTCGCGTTGAACCTCGACCTGCAGTCGGCCTTCCAGCAGCGCCGCGCCGAAGCCTACGAGCGGCTCCTGATCGACGTCGTGCGCGGCCGCCTGACCCACTTCATGCGCCGCGACGAACTCGAAGCGGCATGGTCTTGGGCCGATCCGATCATCGACGGCTGGGCCACCCTGGGCGAGAAGCCGCATGCGTATGCGGCCGGTTCCTGGGGGCCGCCGGAAGCCTTTGCGCTGCTCGCGCGCGACGGCTTCAGCTGGGTCGAATAAGTCCCTGATCACCGCAAGGCGTGGCGCCGTCCGCGGCCACGCCGCTCGCACTCTTCCCTTCCCGCACGCGCCCGCGCGGTGCCCGCCCGCTCCCGCTCCGCACCGGGAGCGGGCTCACTATTCCCTAACCGCACCGTTTTTGCACCGCGCCGGGACGCTTTGCGAAATATTAATTAATTTCTTGCGTTAAATATAATTTCGGCAATATTATCGATCCAGCGTTGTTGCATTGTTTGCATCGAACGAGGGACATACTCCTTGCGAACTGGCAGCGCCCGCATGAGACGCACGAAGCCATCGGATCCAGAACCCATCGTAAAGGATATTGCATGAGCAAGAAAGCCTCGACCCCGCCGTCCGGCGGGTTGCAACAGATGCGTACTTCCCCCGGCAAGCCCCGCACCCTCGCGCTCTGCATGGCGCTCGCCCTGTGCGGCGCCGTGCCGCTGGCGCAGGCGGCCGCCGTCCACGCGCCGGTGACGAACCAGCGCGCCGCAGCCCACTGGCAGGATGTCGCCTTGCCGGCCGACGCCGCCGGCGCACCGACGGCGAAAGCGGCGACGGCCGCCACCGCGGGCGCCGCGGCGCGCACGCCGGCCCTCAAGCTGCGCCGTGCGCGCGGCGCCGTGCTCGACCTGGCCGGCATGCAGTCGCTCACGGCGGGCGCCCCGGCCGAACGCAGCAGCCGCGCCATGGCCAGTCCGCTGACGGTCGACCTGCCGCACCCGGACGGCGGCTACCAGCGCTTTACGCTGGTCGAGTCCTCGATCATGGAACCAGGGCTGGCGGCCAAGCATCCCGGCATCAAGACCTATAAGGGCCGCGGCATCGACGATCCGGCTGCGACCCTGCGCATGGACATCACGCCGCTCGGCCTGCATGCCTCGGTGCGCTCGCCGAACGGCGGCTGGTATGTCGACCCCTACTACCAGCACGACACCAGCGTCTACGCCAGCTACAGCCGCGCCGACCTGATCAACCAGCACGGCCCGCTGGTGGAACGCGCGGCGCCCGACGCGCAACTGAGCCTGTCGCGCTCCTTCTACAAGCAGGGCGACGCGGTCGAAGTGCGCGGCGCGGGCTTCGCACCCGGCGCCAGCGTCAGCCTGTCCGTGCGCGGCGCGGACGACACGCCCGCGCTCCACACGGCCAGCGCCACGGCCGACAAGAACGGTGCGATCGCCGTCATGCTGCCGGCAGGCGCCAGCCGCACCGGCGCCTTCGAGGTGAGCGCCAGCGCGAACGGGCAAACGAGCGCCGCGCCCTTCCAGGTGGTCGACGCCGCCATGGCCGCGAACGCGATGGCCGGCGGCCAACTGCGCACCTACCGCCTGGCCCTGGTGACCGATCCGAGCTACGCGAACTATTTCGGCGGCGGCGCCAACGTCACCGCGGCCAAGGTCACGCTGATCAACCGCGTCACCCAGATCTACGAGGACGAGACCGCGATCCGCCTGGTGCTGATCGACGCCACCGATGCCCTCAATCTCGACACCGACGCCCAGATGACCGGCGCGAACGGCCCCTGCGGCGCGGCCGCCTGCTACACCCCGGCCCAGGCCTCGACCTGCGGCAGCAGCCTGCTGTCGCGCAACCGCATCGTCGCCGGCCTGCTGGCGGGCGCCAGCAACTTCGACGTCGGCCACATCGCCCTCGGCCTCGATGGCGGCGGCATCGCCAGCCTCGGCGTCGTCGGCGGCAATGCGAAAGCGCAGGGCTGCACCGGCCTGCCCTACCCGACCGGCGACTTCTTCGCGGTCGACTACGTGGCGCACGAGCTGGGCCACCAGTTCTCGGGCAACCATACCTTCAACGGCGTCACCGCCAACTGCGCCGGCACCAACCGCAGCGCGGCCAATTCGGTGGAGATCGGCAGTGGTTCGTCGATCATGGCCTACGCCGGCATCTGCAGCACCGACAACCTGCAGACGCACAGCGATCCGTACTGGTCGCAGCGCAGCTTCGACGAAATCGTCGCCCATACCTCCGCCGCGGAGACCATCGTCAACGAAGTGCAGGTGGCCGCGCTCACCGGCTTCAATACCGATGGCCGCCAGTTCCAGCTCGCCTGGAACGGCGCCCTGTCGGCGCCGATCGTGCGCGGCACGAACTACACCGCGCTGGGGGTGAAGGCGGCGATCGAAGGCATGGCCGGCTGGCCGGCCGGCGCGATCGCGACCGTCTCGGCGCTCAGCGACGCCGCCTTCACGGTGACCTTCGGCGGCGCGCTGGCGGGCACGAACGTCGCCCAGCTGACGCTCGAGAACTGCAGCGGCTGCAGCGGCTATGTCGGCGAGATCGCCGTCGGCGGCCCCACCACGCGCCGCGGCGCCGTCTCGGCCATGGAGAACAATGCGCCAAGCGTCACTGCACCGGCCGGCTACACCATCCCGGTGCGCACGCCCTTTGCCCTGACCGGCAGCGCGCTCGATCCCGACGAGGACCCGCTCACCTATATGTGGGAGCAGAACGACCGCGGCGGCGCCGCCGGCACGGGCCTGGTCAACAACACCAAGCTCAATGGCCCGCTGTTCCGCCAGTTCGGCACCCGCGCGGTCGTCGTCGGCCTTGACACGCTGGAATACAACTCGCCCGGCGAAAACCACACGACGGCCGATCCGACCCGGGTCTTCCCCGACATGGCGCAGATCCTGGCGAACAACACCAATGCGCGCAGCGGCGCTTGCCCGGCCGCGAGCACGCCGCCGACGCCCGCGCAGATCGAGTGCTTCTCGGAGTTCCTGCCGACCGCCGCCTACGTCGGCCTGGTCAACGTGAATGCCGCGCCGGCCGCGCTGAACTTCAAGCTCACTGCGCGCGACGGCCGCGGCGGCGTCAACAGCGCCACCACGAAACTGGTGCTGGCGCCATTGGCCGGCCCCTTCCTCGTGACCGCGCTGAACACGCCGGCGACGCTCGACACCGGCTCCACCCAGAACGTGACCTGGAGCGTGGCCAACACGGACGTGGCGCCGGTCGATACCGCCAACGTGAAGATCAGCCTCTCGGCCGACGGCGGCAAGACCTGGCCGTACGTGCTGGCCGAGTCGGTGCCGAACAACGGCAGCGCAAGCGTCAAGCTGCCGGCGGTCGTCACCCAGGCCGCGCGCATCAAGGTGGAGGCGGTCGGCAACGTGTTCTTCGACGTGTCCGACGCCGACTTCGCGATCCGTCTCGGCGGCGACGCCAACGGCGACGGCATCGTCGACTGCGCCGACCTGGCGCTGGTGAAAGCCTCGCTCGGCAAACGCAGCGGCCAGGCCGGCTTCGATGCACGAGCCGATCTCAACGGCGACGGCATCGTCGACCTGCGCGATGTGAGTTATGTGAACCAGCGTCTGCCGAAGGGCACGAGCTGCGCATGAACGGTGTGCCGGCCGGGGACGAACCGGCCGGCACGCATGAACGAATTTCAGACAAACACATGTTTATCAAGGACAAACAAATGTCGAAGTGGAAAAATGTAATCGCCGCCGCCCTGCTCGCC
Source organism: Massilia sp. Leaf139 (assembly GCF_001424165.1). GTDB lineage: Bacteria > Pseudomonadota > Gammaproteobacteria > Burkholderiales > Burkholderiaceae_D > Telluria. The sequence goes on along the minus strand of NZ_LMOJ01000001.1, from coordinate 1,031,611 downwards.
GCCAGTTCCCAGGCCTGGGCCGTGCCGACCCTGTCGACCGAAGTAACGCCGAACCCGGCCACCGTCGGTTCGAGCGTCGATGTCGACGTGCGCATCGCCGATGTGACCGACCTGTACGGCTACCAGTTCACGCTGAACTACGATGCCAGCGTGCTGCGCGCGATCGGCTACGGTGAAGGCGCCTTCCTCGGCACGGCCGGCACGACCGACAGCTTCGGCGGTTTCGTCGATAACGGCGCGGGCACGATCTCCTTCGTCTACGGCTCGCTGGTGGGCGCGATTCCGGGCGCGAGCGGCAGCGGCAGCCTGGCGCAGTTCCGCTTCGAAGCCCTGCGCGCCGGCAGTTCGACGCTGAGTTTCTCGGATCTGCTCTTCCTCGACAGCAGCCTGCGCGACATCGCCGTCACGCTCGATGCGCCGGCCGAAGTCGGCGTCGTTCCGGAGCCTGCCAGCCTGGCCCTGTTCGGCATCGGCCTGGCCGGCGCCGCGGCCCTGCGCCGCCGCCGTCCGTCCGCTCAGGCCTGAAATCCGCGCCCCGCAGCGCCGGGGCGTTTTCCAGGCCGGCGTTACGCGCTCGTCACATGCACGTCACATGCGCGTCGCGCCGCGGCGTCCACCCCAGGCGCGCTTCGATCAGGCGCCGATAAGGTGTGTCGATGTGGGCCGGCGTGCGCCGCACGTATTCTTCGGCGGCGGCGCGGCGTTCGGGGTCGAGCCCGTCAAGACGGGCCACGACTTCCGTGGCCGAGGCGACCCGCCCGTTTTTCCCGCCGAACTTGGCGGGGAGCGCCGTCCATACGGCCGCATCGATACCGCGCCCGCGCAGCCAGTCCTTGATACGGGCATCCTCGACAGCGCCGTCGCGCGCCGGAATGCTGCCGATCCAGTCCGGCCGTGCCGCCGTAATCTTCTCGCGCGCACCCAGCATCGCGCGCGCCGCATCGAGGTCGCCCGTCGCCAGATAAGCCCAGTAGGTCGGCATCAACTTCGCCTCGTCGCACAGCACCAGCGCCACTTCGGCGCTGTCGTCGCTGTCGCGCGCGAATTCGAGCGGCAGGCGCGGGCCGCCGGGATGCCAGCCGGAAGCCAGGCGCAGGGGGTGGGGTTTCCACAGGAGCGAACCCCAGGCGATGCAGACGATGTTCATGGTAGGCCGATCAAATAAGGAGGTGTCCAGTCTAGTCCGCCTGAGGGAAACGGCGAGCACGGCTTTACAAGGTATGCCTCCTCCCGTGGCCTGCCGCATCGCCCTCAGGCCAGCGAGCGCGCGATCCACCTCCTGATCCAGGCCTTGCGTGTCGTTTCCGTGTCGCAGGTGCTTCCCTCGACAACGGTCAATCGTAGTAAGGACATTTCTTGCGTCTGCACGGAGATCAATTTCCAATGGGAAATACACTCGCCAGCCAACACCCCACTCCGACTCGAAAGGAAGGCAAACGATGTCACCCTCAAGGAAACTAATCATTCCCGGCATCGCAATGCTCCTGGTGGATCGCCTTCATACCTGATCCTCGGCGCCAGGTATGCCGCCTGTTGTATCTTGCGATCCCGCCCAGGCGGTGGCGCGGAAGTGAGGTGGGCACTTGTACCCACCTAAAATAACGCGCCACCGCCAAGGTTCCCTCCTCCGTACAGACACGCTATCATGGCGGGTTCCGCAGCCGTTCCCCAGCAAAGGTAGTCACAGTGTTTGACGTTCTCTCGCTCGACATGGGCGCCGCCATGAAGACCCTCGTGCTCACGCTCGACCTGGTCGGCACCTTCGTCTTCGCCCTCAGCGGCGCTACCGCCGGCGCCCGCCGCCGCCTCGACATCTTCGGGGTGCTGGTGCTGTCCTTCGTCGCCGCCAACTCGGGCGGTATCGTGCGCGACCTCCTGATCGGCGCCACGCCGCCGGCCGCGATCAGCGACTGGCGCTACCTCGCCGTCTCGATGCTGGCCGGCGTCGTCATCTTCTTCTGGTACCCCGTCATCAACCGCCTGCGCTCGCCCGTGCTGTTCTTCGACGCCGTCGGCCTGGCCCTGTTTTGCGTGGCCGGCGCCCAGAAGGCGCTGGTCTACGGCCTCGCGCCCGGCATGGCCGCCCTGCTCGGCATGTTGACCGGCATCGGCGGCGGCATCGCCCGCGACGTGCTGCTCTCGAACGTGCCGGCCGTGTTCAGGTCGGACATCTATGCCGTTGCCGCGCTGGCCGGCGCCGGCGTCGTCGTCCTCGGCGACGCCCTGCAGTTGCCGACCACGGCCACCGCGGTGGCCGGCGCGCTGCTGTGCTTCGGCCTGCGCATGGTCGCCGTCAAGTACGACTGGCATCTGCCGCGCGCGCGTATCCCGGAACACACGTCCGGTCAGCGCGAAGTCGACGAGCGCGACGACAATCGCTGATCCGGATTCAGGGAGAGGCGTGTAGCAGCGCCAATGGCATGGTGCGCGACCAGCGGTTCGACGACAGAGAAAAGCTCAGCGAACGCACCTGGTGGAACCAGCCGGCCGGCACGTACAGCATGTCGCCCGGCTGCACGACCAGTTCCACCAGCGCCGCCTGGCGCGCCAGCGGGAAGCGTTCGTAGTCCGGCGCTTCCGGATCGAAAGGAGAGCCGAACAGCAGCGCGTTCGCTTCGCGCGGATAGAGGAATGCGTCATGGTGCGGCGGGGCCAGGAAGATCCGCTTCGATCCCCAGATCTGCACGAACAGGTTGTCGTCGTAATCGGCATGCAGCGGCGTCACCGTGCCCGCCGGGCCGAGCCAGAAACGCGGCGGGCCGGGCTTGGTGAAATAGGCGGGCCAATGGCAGAAGCGGTTCAGTTCACGCAGTTCCAGATTGCCCAGGTAAGGCGGCAGGCCTGCCGCGCCGCTGTCGGCCAGCGCCAGGTACTCGCGCATCGACATGTCCCGCATCGCGCGGTCGGACGCAAAGGCCGTGTTGACGTAGTCGCCGACGCGGGCCCGCACCGGCAGCGCGCTGAAGCGTTCGCGCAGGGTCTGCGGAGTGAAGGAGGCCAGCGGCCAGCGGCTGGCCACGCCCGCCATCAGAAAGGGCATGCCTCCCGCGGCCCGCGCCAGGAAGCCGGACGCGTCGAGCCTGCCCAGGCGCGGGATCTGCGTGAACGGCGGCAGCCGCTGCGCGCCCCCCTTGATCGCCGCCCGCATGGCGTCGATCGAGGACACGCCGCGCATGTCGGCATCGCGCCGTTCGCGCGCCGCCTTGCGCGCCGCCGTTTCCTCCGGCGTCAGGCGCGGCGGCAGGCGCTGCAATTGCGCCTGGCCCGCCTGCACATCATCCTTTTCTACCATCTCACCACCCTGCGACACCTTCGATTCATCGTCCCGCCATTCGAGACAGGCGACAGGATAGCGTATCGCGCGGCGAACCGCGCAAGCGGCGGCGCTAGGACTGCGGTGTCCGGACGAGATCTCCGGCCTCGTAGACGACTTTTCCACCCACCACAGTCTGCACGACCTTGATGTTAGCGATCTCGTCTTCTGGAACAGTGATGACATTCCGGTCGAGGACAATCAGGTCGGCCAGCTTGCCCACTTCCAGCGACCCGGTCGACTTCTCCTGGCGCAGCGTGTAGGCCGCGTCGATCGTGGCCGCGCGCAGCACGGCGGCGCGCGGCATGCCGGGTTGCGACGTCAGCCTGCCGGCGAATTCGGGGCCGGCATCAGGCGCAGCGCGGCGGGTGACGGCGACCTTGAAGGCGAACGGCAGGTTCAGCGGATCGACCGGCCAGTCGCTGCCGTAGGCGACACGGGCGCCGGCGTTCAGCAGCACGGCCTGCGGTTCGACGCGGGCATGGCGCGCCGGGCCAAGATAGTCGCGCAGCGCGCCGACCGTGTCGGGCGCCGGCTTGGCCCACTGGAAGGACACGACCGGCGTCGTGCCGAGGCGGGCGAAGCGCGGGTAGTCGGCTGGGTCGACGATTTCGGCGTGCGCCAGCGCCGGCCGCATCTCGAACCCGGGGCGCCCGGCGCGCAGGCGTTCGATGGCGTCGAGCGAGGCGCGCACGGCGCGGTCGCCGTCGGCGTGGATGTGCGCATCGATGCGCGCGTTCGCCAGATCGGCCAGCGTGGCATCGAGCGCGGCCGGGGGAAAATAGTCCGCCGGCCCGCGATTGGCGCCGGGCCGCCAGTCCGGCCGCCCGGCCGTCCCCATGTCGGCCAGATAGGGTTCCAGCATGGCGCCGGTAAAGGCCGGGGCGGCGATCACGCCGTCCATGAAGAGTTTGGCGTGGCGCACCTGCATCGACGGCCGCACGCGCGTCGGCCCCTGGTCGAAGCGCTTCTTCTGCGCCAGCAGCGCGGCAACGGCGCTGCGCGGGGTGGCGCCCTTGTCGAGGTCGATCAGCGGCGCGAAGTGTGCGCGCGCGCTCAGCCTGCCCTGGCGCTGCAGCTTCCTGAAGGCCGTCATGGTCTCGACGTCCGTCCAGGCGTCGAGGAAGCTGGTAATGCCCTGCCGGCGCATCGCGTCCAGCGCGGCGGTGGACGCCGCCAGGTTTTCGGCCGCGGTCAGCGGCGGCAGCCGGCGCATGGCCAGTTCCTGGGCGGCGTCTTCGAGCAGGCCGGTGGCGTGGCCGTGGGCATCGCGTACGATTTTGCCGCCGGCCGGATCGGGCGTGCCGCGGGCGATGCCGGCCAGGGCGATGGCGCGCGCGTTGAGCAACACAGAGTGGCCGAAGGAAGAACGCACCAGGATCGGGCGCCTCGTGCGCAAACCCGCCAGCGTTGCCGCACTGGTGCTGACGCCGTCCGGCTGCATCCCCTGCTGGAACCAGTTAACCACCACCAGCGGGCGATCCGGCTCCTTCGCCGGCTCGCGATCCAGGCAGGCCTGGATGCGCGCCTGGAACTGCGGCACGCTCAGGCGCGCGTAGTCCAGGCTGCAGTCGAGCAGGCGGCTGCCGCCGGACTGCGGATGCATGTGGGCGTCGACCAGGCCAGGCATCAGCATGCGCCCCTGCAGGTCGATCACGCGCGTGCTTTTCCCTGCCAGGGCCAGCGCGCCGGCGTCGGCGCCGACGTGGACGATACGTCCCGCGCGGACGGCCAGCGCCTGGTGCACGCTGTCCTGCGCGTCGACCGTGTGGACATGGCCGTTGTGGTAAACCAGGTCGGCCGGCGGCGCCGCATGCGCCGGGATGGGCGCGGCGGCGAGTGCGAAGACGAGAACGGCGATGGGGTACATGGGTCTCCCGGTCGGCTGCGGTCGAGGAAGGCGAGGAACGCGCATGAACCACTTTACGCACACGCGGCTTGCTTCTACTATGCACGGCTTCACCGTCCCGCTCAAGAACCCATGATGTCCGCATACCTGCCATCCTTTTTCGCACGCCTGCGCGCCTGCCTGCTGCTGCCGCTTCTGTTATCCCTGCTGCTGCCCCTGCAAGCCGCCGCGGCCGACCCCAGCCACGGCGTCCACGGCATGGTGCTCTTCGGCGACCGCGATGGCCTGTACGCCGCGCACCTGCCGCTGTTCCGCGCGCCGCACGACAGCCAGATCGTGCTGAAGCTGCGCTTCGCCGACGCCGAACAGGAGCGCGCCATGCGCGCGCGCCTGGACGGCAAGACGGCCTTGTGGACGATCGAACCCGAACACTTCGCCTTGCGCCGCCTGGCGCCGGATGCGGCGGCGCCCCTGCGCGAGTTCAGGGCCAGCATCGTCGAGGGCCATTTCGAGCGCGGCGGCGCGGTGCGCCTGAAGGATGCAGCGCTCGTGGTCGAGCGCGTGGTGCTGCACCGCGGCCTGTCGGCGCAGCCGGCGGTGCGGGCAAGCGCACGCTACGAGCCGATGGGCCGCTTCCTGGTCAAGCTGGTCGACAGCCGCCCGGACTTCGACCATATCGTGCTGCTCGAACGCGCAGCAAGCGCGCCGATCGAGGTGCCGAAGCACGGCGTCGAGGCCAACCTGACGGAACTGGCGCGCCATGTCCCGCTCGTCGGCACCGTCTATTACGACACGGCCGACCTGCGCTGAGCCGCGCCGGATGGCCTCGCGGCCCGCGGAAAAACCATGAACAACTGTTCAATTTTTTCTTGCGAGCGCGATGTGCACATGCTAATTTTGCTCCGTGCTGTTGCGTCCGGCATACAGGCGCCAATGACCGCACCTCGCCGTTGTTCGTTGCTATAAAATAATTGATCACCCGGTGCGCGCCCTCATCGGCGCGCACGATCCTCGATGTGCCGGAGCAATGGGAGCCACAGTGTCGCGACACCTGCATGCGCTTGTTTTGCTTGCTCTGCTCCTGCTTGCGCTTCCCTGCTTCGCCGCGCGGGCCGCGCCGCCCTCGTCCCCCATCGTCATCACCTACGCCGAGCAGGCCGCGCGTATTGCGCGCGACACCAGCCTGTACCGGGCCGGCCGCGGCGTCGCCCTGCGCGAGGACGACCTGCTCGAATCCGGCAGCGGCGCGCTCCAGTTCGACGCCGGCGGCGCCAGCTTCGCGCTCGGCCCCGCCTCGCGCATTTTCATCGACAAGGGTGGCGAGATCGTGCTGCTCGAGGGCTGGCTCAAGCTGCGCGGCCTGCCGGCCCGGCCGCTCGCGGCCGCCACCGCCCACCTGCGGCTGGCCAGCAGCGGATCGACCGTCATCCTGCATGCCGGCGCCGCCGCCAGCGAGCTGTTCGCCGAAGCGGGCGAGGTCGTCGTGCACGAAACGGGGACGGGCAAGCGCAGGCCTGGCGCCAGCGTCCCGCACGAACACTTCGCCGTCCGCGCCGGCATCCTGCCGCTGCGCCTGGCCGAACGCGCCCCGCCCGACTTCCTCGCCGCCATGCCGCGCGGTTTTCGCGACGAACTGGTGCCGCTCGCTCTGAATGGCCCGGCGACCCAGCCGCGCCGTGAACGCGGCGCGCGCTTCGCCGAGCTGGCGCCCTGGGTGAACGGCCATCCGCTGCTGCGCCAGCGCCTCCAGGCCAGATTCGAACCACCTCCATCGCCGCGGCCGGCGCGCCCGGCGCCCGCGCTTCCCTCCACCATCCAGTGACAAGGCCAGGCCATGAGATTGTCGATCGCGGCAAAATTCAACATCGTCTTCCTGTCGATCTTCGCCGTCGGCTTCGGCGCCGCCAGCCTGGTGACGAACCACCTGCTGCAGCAGAACGCACGTGAAGAGACGCTGCAGAACGCGCGCCAGCTGATGCAGTCGGCGCTGGCCGCGCGCAGTTACACGGCGGCCCAGATCGCGCCGCTGCTGGAGACCCAGCTCAAGTACAAATTCCTGCCGCAGTCGGTGCCCTCCTTCGCCGCGACCGAGCAGCTCGGCCAGCTGCTCAAGCAGTATCCCGACTTCAGCTACAAGGAAGCCACGCTCAACCCGACCAACCTGCGCGACCGCGCCGCCGATTGGGAAGCGGATCTGATCAACACCCTGCGCGCCAAGCCGGCGCTAGCCGAACTGGTGGGCGAGCGCAGCACCTCGATCGGCCCGGCGCTGTACGTGGCGCGGCCGCTGCAGATCAAGAACGAGGCCTGCCTGCGCTGCCACAGCGTCCCCGACGCGGCGCCCAAGACCATGCTCGACATCTACGGCCGCAACAACGGCTTCGGCTGGAAGCACATGGAGGTGGTCGGCGCCCAGGTGGTGTCGGTGCCGATGGAGGTGCCGCTGCGGCGCGCCAGCGCCATGCTGCACACCTACATGCTGTCGATGCTCGGCATCTTCGTGTTCCTGTTCATCGCGCTTAACCTGATGGTGCATTACTTCGTCACGCGCCGCATCACGCGCATGTCGCGCCTGGCCGACCAGGTAAGCCTGGGCCAGTTCAACGACGAGGAGTTCGAGGTGAAGGGCAACGACGAACTGGCGACGCTGGCGCGCTCGTTCGCACGGATGCGTTCGAGCCTGGCCTCGGCCATGAAGATGCTGGACGAGTGAAGGACGCGCCCGCATGATCGCGCAGCTCGGCAAATACCGGATCGACGGCATCCTCGGCAAGGGAGCGATGGGCATCGTCTACAAGGCCTTCGATCCGGGGATCGAGCGCGTCGTCGCCCTCAAGACGATCCGCAAGGAGCTGTTCAGCGAGGGCGAACAAGCGGAGCTCATCGGCCGCTTCAAGAATGAAGCGCAGGCCGCCGGGCGCCTCAGCCACCCCGGCATCGTCACCGTCTACGATTACGGCGAGGATTCCGACTCGGCCTATATCGCCATGGAATTCGTCGAGGGCACGGCGCTCGACACCCTGCTCGCGCCCGGCCGCCCGACGCCGCCGGCGCGCGTACTGGCCTGGATGGGCGACCTGCTGGCGGGGCTCGAGTACGCCCACGCGCGCGGCGTCGTCCACCGCGACATCAAGCCGGCCAACCTCCTGATCACGGCCGCCGGCGGGGTCAAGATCACCGACTTCGGCATCGCCCGCATCGAATCCTCGACGCTGACGCAGGCCGGCTCGATGATCGGCACGCCCAGCTACATGTCGCCCGAGCAGTTCCGCGGCGAGCCGGTGGACGGGCGCGCCGACGTCTTCTCGGCCGGGGTCGTGCTCTACCAGCTGCTCACCGGAGCACGCCCTTTCAGCGGCTCGGCCTCGATCGTGATGCAGCAGATCCTGAACGAAGAACCGGCGCCGCCGTCCGCGCTCCTGCCCACACTGGGCGCCGGCTTCGACGCGGTGCTGGGGCGCGCCCTGGCCAAGGCGCCGGAGGCGCGCTACCCGTCGGCGCGCGCCTTCCACGATGCGCTGCTGGCGGCCGCGCGTGCCAGTGGACGGGATGCCGGCGCCGACCCCGATGCCACGATGCTGGCCGACGACGACCGCACCGTGCTGGCACCCGTCGACGCCCCGCGCACGGCGGCGCCGGCCGCCGAGGCCACCGGCACCGGCACCATCGATACCCTCACTCCGTGGAAGCGGGAAGCCCTGCCCGAGGTCGAGGCGAGCCTGGCGCGCCAGATCGGCCCGATGGCCAGGTTCCTCTTGACGAAGGTGGCCGACAAGGCCGACGGCCTCGACGCCCTGGCCGAACTGCTGCTGCCGCATATTCCGTCCGATCTGGGGCGCATCCAGTTCCAGCAGTCCCTGGCCCAGATCGGCAAGAAGCTCGACGCCACGGGAACCGGCACTGGCGCCGGCGCCGTGCGCACGCCGACCCAGGCCGGCACGGCCACGACGACGCGCAGCCTCGCGTCCGCTGCGCCGGCCGCGGCCGCCGCGGTTTCGGAAGGTTTCGACGAGGCCTATGCCGCCGCCACCGGCGACAAGCTGGTGGCCATCATCGGCCCGATCGGGCGCGTGCTCGTCAAGCGCGCCATGAAGCAGACCGGCGACCGGCTGGCCTTCCTCCAGCTGCTCGCCAGCCACATCGACAACCCGGGCGAACGCAGCCGCTTCCTCCTCGAAGCCGGCGCCCGCTGAGGACAGGAGCCATGCCATGACCGCGCCGATTCCCCTCTCGCCGCCGCGCCTGCACCAATTGCCGGGCACCCTGGTGGCCGGCGCCACCGATGTCGGCCCCGTCCGCAGCAGCAACGAGGACAACTACCTGCTCGACGAGGCGCTCGGCCTGGCCATGCTGGCCGACGGCATGGGCGGGCACGCCGCCGGCGAGGTGGCTAGCGCCGGCGTCCTGAGCGAGCTGCGCGCCTACCTGGCCGAGCACGCGCCCGCCCTGCCGGCGGCGATCGCCGACCCGCAGCACGCGCTCGATCCCGACGCCACCTGGTCCGATCCGGCGGCGGGCGCCATGCGCCTGCTGCACGCGGCCGTCACCCATGCCAATGCCCGCCTGTACGCACAGAACCGCGCGCGCAACCGCGCCGACGGCGGCGGCATGGGCAGCACCCTCACCGGCTTCTGGCGCCCCTCCGCGATGGCGCCCCTGGTCGCCTTCCATGTCGGCGACAGCCGCCTGTACCGCCTGCGCGGCGGCGTGCTGGAACAGCTCACGCGCGACCAGACCCTGTACCAGCAGGCGCTCGAGAGCGGCATGTTCGACCGGCTGCCCGCGCGCAACCTGCTGCTGCAGGCGGTCGGGCCCTCGCCCGCCGTCACGGCCGAGGTGCGTTCGCACCTGGTCGTTGCGGGCGACGTGCTGATGCTGTGCAGCGACGGTCTGCACGGCAGCGTGCCGCATGGAGACATCGAGGGCGCGCTGGCGCTGTCCACCGTCCACAACCTCGATGCGGTCTGCGCACGCCTGATCGAGATGGCGAAGGTGTATGGCGGGCGCGATAACATCACGGTGGTGGTGGCGCTCTGCACGGGCGGCCACGAAGGCTGATGGCGCCTCAGGGCCGCCGGTCGTCCCAGCCGTGCACCGCCCAGCGGCCGTCGAGCAACGCCGCGAACGCGTGCCGCGGCGGCAGGCCGGCGCAGATCGCCAGGCACGGCGCGACCTGAACCGAGCCCTCGCTCCACCATGCGCTTTCGCCGCTTCCCGGCCGGTCGCCGCCATCCACAAGGGTCACACGCGGTTCGCCTGCCGCGCGGGCATGCAGCGGCGCGTGAGCGGCGGCCGACGGCGGGCCGCCCAGCGCCATCAGCGCCGCATCGAAGGCATCCAACGCGAAATCCTCGTCCAGCACCGACAAGGCCAGCGCTTCGAGCCCTTCGAACCAGCCCGCGTGCACGTCAAGGAGGGACGGCGCCCCGTCGAACGCGGCCGCCAGCAGCAGCGGAAAGCAGCGTCCGACCCGGTCGTGGCTCGGCATCATGACGCCCGCCCAGGCCTGCGCGCCGCAGACGCCGGGGGCCGCCACGAAGCGCCACAAGGGGCTGCTCAGCCAGGTCGGCAGCCAGGCCTCGCCGAGGTCTGCCCTGCTCTGCAGCAGGCCTTCCTGCAACCAGGCGTCGAAGCGGTGGCGCACGGCTGGCGGCATCCGGCGCGCGACGAAGTCGCCATGGCTGGGCAGCTTGCCGAAGAAGCCCGGGGCCGTTGTCTGCGAACGCGCGCTCACCAGCCCGCCGGGCAGCGGAAGCCCTCCAGGGTCTCGCGCCGGAACGGGTTGATCACGCTGCTGGCGGTCAGCTGATAGCTCATCCTGCGCCCGTCGAGGTCGAACCCGAGCGTGTAGCGCTCGCCCTGGGCGCCCGGCTGCAGCGTGCCCTTGTCGATCATGCGGAACCAGGCCCAGGGCCCTTCGCTGCGCAGCTCCGTGCGCAACGGCGGCGTCGCTTCGAACTGCACCTGGCCGCCGCCCTTCCCGGAGGGCAGCGTCACCGGCACCGGGCGCGCCGGGGTGCCGGGCGCGTACACCACCTGCTGGCCGTCGATGTCGAGCACCACCTTGGCGAGCGCCGGGTCGCCCGCCTGCGGCGCCAGCTCGAAGCGCAGCGAAGGCTGGCGGCCGCCGCCGCTGAAGAACATCTCGCGCACGCGGGCCGCGCGCTGGAAGGCGTTCAGCACGTCCTGGCCGATACCGAGCGGCGCACTTCCCGTGTCGCGCCAGCGCCACTGGGCGCCCGCCATGTCGACCTGCGCGGCCAGGTTCTTGGTGAAGAAGTCGTCCATCAGGCCGCCCGGGCCGAAGAAGCGCCCGAAGTCCTCGAGTGTGGCGTCGCGGCCGGCGCCGCGCACCAGCGGGTACCGGCCGGCGATGGCGTCGCGGCAGAAGTTCGCGCCCTCGGCCGCCCACAGCGCGCGCAGGCGCGCCCGCTCGCTGCCCAAGGTCAGGTTCGAGCCTGCGCTGTCGACGTTCTGCAGCATCTCGCCCAGCGGCGGCGGCGTGCCTTCGGCGGCGCGCTTGATCTTCTGTAGCGCCTCCCCGCCCGGCGCCGGCGTGCCGGCGCGGCGCGCGCGGTCGGCGGCGTCGAAGAACTGCGAGGCATCCTTCAGCAGCGCCAGCTGGGCGTCGAGCGGCCCCGGCGCATCCGGCGTGCCGACCAGCTTGTGCAGCGGGGCGAAATGGCGGTCGACCGGATTGGCCGACTCGGGCTCCGGCGGCGGCGCCTCTTCGGCGCCGAGCGCCGCCTCGAGCTTCTTGCGCGCCTCGGACAGCTTGTTGCGCACCGTCGCGTCGAGCGCCACCGGCGACTTCGCCGCTACCGACTCCAGCTTGGTTTCGCGCGCCGCCACCGTGAGGAAAGCCTTGAGGGGCGAGTCGGCGCCGGCCAGCGCATTGGTGATGCGCGCGCCCTGGTCGAGCGAGGAGAACGGCGCGATGCGCACGTCGCCCAGCAGCGCATCCCAGGCCCGGATGTAGTCCGCGTAGTAGAGGCGCAGCACGGCCGCGTTCATCTGCTCGCCCGTGAGGGCGCCGAGCGCGCCTTCGGCCTCGCGCCGGTCGAGCACCCAGCTGTCCTTGGCGATGTCGGCCAGCGCCGCCGGCGCGCCCGCGAGCAGCGCCCGGTAGCCGGCCACGCTGTACAGGCCCGGCACGCCGCGCGTGAGCGCCTCGCCGCTTTTCCGCGCCAGGAGCGCCGAGACATCGCGCCCGGCCGCGCGGTTGACGCTGATTTCCGGCAGGCGCGCGGCCGCCACCTTGCGTTTCAGGCGGTTGTAGACGCGCTCCGGCAGCGGCATCAGCGCCAGGGTCGAGCGCACCTTGGCCACCAGGGCGGTGTCGAGCGCGGGCGGCGCGGCCGCGGCATTGGCAGGGTCGAGCAGCGCGCCGATGTGGGCGGCCAGCTCGTCGCGCTGGGCGGGTGTCGCCTGGGGCAGGCTGCGGCGCCAGTCGACGTCGAACCAGGCCTGCACCGATTCGGGTTCGAGGTGATTCGGCTGGCCCAGCATCAGGTAGACGCGCAGGGTTTCGTAGAGCTGCTCCTGGTTGTTGGCGTCGCCGCGGCGCAGCACCTCTTCCAGCCGCTCGGTCATGCGCGGCAGCAGGGCCGAGCGCAGCAGGCGTCCATAAGCCAGGCGCGCGCCGGCGCCGAGCTTGTCGCTCTGGTTCAGGCCGAAGCGGTCGAGCAGCGGCGGGCCAACCAGGCGTTCCTCATAGCCGCCGGGGAGCGTGCGCGCGGTGTTCAACATCGGCAGCGCGTCGAGCACCGTGCCGCCGCTAGGCGCCGAGGCCACCAGTTTGGCCAGCGCATCGGTGCGGGCATCGACTTCGTTCACGGTGCGCAGGTTGCGCAGGTAGCTGGTGGCCAGCGCGGCGCCGAGCAGCAGCACGGCCAGGGCGGCGGCCGCGGCGCCGATCCAGCGCAGGCGGCGGCGCCGCTCTTCGAAGCGCGGGTCGATGCCGGCCAGGCCCGCCTCCTTGAAGATCAGGTCGCGCAGCAAGGCGGTGATGAAGTAGCTGCGCCCGCTGACCGCGTTCGGCGGCAGCACCTTGCGGTCGAGCCCGAAGCTCGCGGCCAGCGCGCCCATCACGCGGTCGATCGGATTGCCCTCTTGCGTGCCGCTGGTGAAGTAGACGCCGCGCAGCTGCGCGCCCTGCTCGAAGCGGGTCGGCTCGAACACGGCGTCGAGGAAGCCCTTCAATACCTCGCCCAGGCCGGCGAACTGCTGCGGGAAGCGGTACAGCAAGGCGCGCCGCTGCAGGTCGCGCTCTTCCTGCAGGCGGTTCAGCACGCGCGCCTGCAGGCGCTGCTCGAGTTCCAGGAAGCGCGCCGGGAAGGCGGCCAGCGCGGCCGCGCCGGCGCCCTCCCTGGCGTCGAGCGGAAAGGTCACGCCCCAGACCTGGGCCCGCTCCTCGCGTCCCAGCGTATCGAAGAACTCCATGAAGCCGGCCAGCAGGTCGCACTTGGTCACCGTGACGTAGATCGGGAAGCTGCTGCCGAGGCGTTCGTGCAGCTCCTTGATGCGGGCCCGGATCGCCAGCGCCTGCGCCTGGCGCGCGGCCGGCCCCTGCTGCAGCAGGTCGGCCACGCTCAGGGCGACGATGATGCCGTTGATCGGGCGGCGCGGCCGATGTCTTTTTAACAGCCCGAGGAAGCCGTGCCAGCCGGCCTGGTCGACCTGGGCATCGCTGTCCTGGGTCGTGTAGCGCCCCGCCGTATCGAGCAGGACGGCGTCGTCGGTGAACCACCAGTCGCACTGGCGCGTGCCGCCGACACCGCCGATGGCGCCCGGCCCCATGCTGTCGGCCAGCGGAAAGCGCAGGCCGGAATGGAGCAAGGTCGTGGTCTTGCCGCTGCCCGGCGCGCCGACGAACATGTACCAGGGCAGCTGGTACAGGTACTGGCTGCCCCACGGCTGCTTGCCCGGCGCAGCCTTGCGCAAGACCGCCATCGCCTGCTGCATGCGCTGCTGCAGGGCCGCCTGCTCCTGCAGGGCGGCCGGTGCGCTCGCAGGCGAATCGGCCGGCGCCAGTGTGTTCGCGGCCGCCAGGCTTGCCATCAGGCGCCGGTTCGCCAGGTGCGCGGACAAGGCCTTGCCGCCATACCAGAGCGCCCAGGCCGCGAACATCAGCAGGATGAAGAACCAGCGCACGCTCGACGAGGCAAAGGGCTCCTTGCCGTCGAAGGCGAGCAGCGGCGCCTCGAACCAGAACACCAGCGCCAGCAGCGCCACGCCGATCAAGGCGAGCACCGGGCGCTTGAACAACGGGGAAAACAGACGTTTCATGATCTTCCGCCGCAGCGGCCAGTAGTCTAAAGAACGGTTCGGTATGCAGCGCCAGGGTTGGCTAGGGTTGGCTAGGGTTGACTCACTGGCGCCAGCACCACCACGTCCACGCGGCGGTTGCGCGCGCGCCCGGCCGGGCTGTCGTTCGGCACCAGGGGTTCTGCGTCGCCGCGCGCCTCGACGCTGTAGCGCGACGCCGGGCCGGCGCGTGCCGCCAGCGCATCGAGCACGCTCTGGGCGCGCGCTTTCGACAGGTCGTAGTTCGACGGGAAGCGCGCCGAGACGCCGGGCCGCGTATTGTCGGTGTGGCCGATGACGATCACCTTGCCGGGCAGGGTCGCCAGCGCCTCGCCGATGCGCGCCAGCAGCCCCGTCATGCCGGCGTTGACCTCGGCGCTGCCGGAACCGAACATGCCCTCGCCGCGCAGGGTGATCATGGTGCGCCCCGCCGTCTCGCTGACGGTCACCAGACCCTGCGCCACCTCCGGCGCCAGGAAGCCGGCCACGCGTGATGGCGCCGCCGGCGCGGCAGGTGTCACGGGCGCGGCCGGCGCACGCTCCTGGCGCAGCGCGGAGAGCTTGGCGAACACCGGGTCGGAAGCGCGGTTCAGGATGGTGGAAGCCGTCAGGTGCGCCGCCAGCAGCAGCACCCCGGCGACCGCGGCCAGCACCCAGACCGGCGTGCGCCGCAGCGGCGAGGCGCTCGGGGCGGCGGCGCCGCGCCAGTGCGGCGACAGGTCGGTTTCCAGCGGGCCGCGGTGCTGGCGGATCAGGGCCAGCAGGCGCTCGCGCAGGGTCGCCAGCTGCGCCTGGCCGCCCTCGACCAGGCGGAAGCGCCCTTCCAGGCCGAGGGCCAGGCACAGGTACATCAGCTCCAGCAAATCCAGGTGCTGAGCCGGATCCTGGCTCAGGCGCTGCAGCACGAGGAAGAATTTTTCGCCGCCCGAGGCCTCGTTATGGAAGGCGACCAGCAGGCTGCGCGAACCCCAGACCCCGCTGCCCCAGGCGGTGCCGGCGATCGCCTCGTCAAGCAGGGTGCAGAGCGCGTAGCGCGCGGCGGCGATGGCTTCGAGCGGCACTTTGGCGGCGCGCGCCTCGGTCTCGAAAGTGCGGATGGCCTGGGCCAGCCGTTCGCGTAGCTGGCCCAGATCGGGCGGCTGGGCGGTGAAGCGCAGCGGGACGACCAGGTCGAGCAGCGGGTTGGCCGCGCGCACCAGCGGATTGAGGCCGCTGTCCGGCGGCACCGCATGCACCGGCACCGCGGTGTCGGGCGGCGGCGGCGTGGCCGCTGCGGCCTGCGCCGGCGCGCGCCGTCCGCCAGGATTCAGCACCAGCATGGTCGCATCCGGATCCTGCTTCGGTACGGGTGGCTCCTGTGTGCTCATGGCGCTCTATCTCCTGATGGCCCAGAACTGCATCTGCAAACCCGGGAAGTCGCCGGCCACGTGCATCGCAAAGCCGGCCGACTGGTGCAGGTGCTGGAAGTATTCGCTGCCGCTGTCGAGTTCGAAATAGGTATGGCCGGCATAGAACGGCAGCTGGCGCGGCGCCACCGGCAAGGGGCGCAGCCCGATGCCGGGCAGCTGCAGGTTGACCAGGTCGCGGATCTTTTCCACCGAGCCGATCTTGACCTGGGCCGGAAAGGCGCCGCGCAGGGCTTCCGGCGGCATGTGCGCGTTCACCACCAGCACGAAGACCGCCGAACGCAGCAGCTCGCGATCCGGCACCACCGCAACCCGGATGCCGAACTGGCGCTCGTCGAGCGGAATCGGCACGGCGCCGGTGTCGAGTACGGTCGAGAGCGCGCGCCGCAGGTCGGCGATCACGGGCGCGAAAGTCTCGCCGAGCGCGTCATGGCGATAGATCGGGTAGGCGGCAGCGCGCTTGCCTGGTTCGGTGAAAGTGGCCAGCTCGCCGGCCAGCGAGACCAGCGTCGCATACAGGGTCTCGGGATGGATGCCGCTGGCCCCGGCCAGGTGGATCATCAACGGCTCCACCCGGTTCAGCAGCTGCAGCAGCAGGAAATCCTTGATTTCGGCGGCGCCCGCGGTGCCGGGCTGCGACAGGCGCGCCGCCAGCAGGTCGCCACGCGCATGCAGCAGGCCCACCAGCTCGTCGGCGAAGGCCGCCAGACGCGGCGCGGCGCGGTAATCCAGGCACGGCGGGCTGTACTCGGGATCGATCACCAGCCGGTCGTCGGTGCGGCGCTCGACGATGCGCGCGACGCCCAGCGTGGCATAGGCGTTGGCCACTTGCGGCGCCAGCGCCAGGCGCAGGCGCAGCTTGCCGATCTGGACGGAGGCGCTGTTGTCCAGGCCATTGCTGTCCCAGACCTCGTAGTCGTCGCTGCGGTGGCGTGCGAAGTTGTCGACACCGTCGCCGTCGGCCACCTCGGCGACGCCGTGGCGGCGCAGGGGCAAGGCCAGCACCACCGCCACGTTGCGCGCATCCGGCGGCAGGTCGAGCGGCAGCGGCAACTCGTCGTCGGCAGGCAGCATGAAGGGCGTCCCGTCGGGCAGCACGCCGCTGCAGGAGCGCAGCGCCAGCTTGCCCAGCGCCAGCTGGTGCTCGTCGATCTGCAGCTCCGAGAAGCCCCAGCTATAGGGGCGCAGCGCGCCGACCCGGGTCTCGAGCTGGCTTTGCCAATAGCGGTCGTGCTGCTGCAGGTGCTGCGGCTGCAGCAGCATGCCTTCGGACCAGACCACCTTGTTCTTCCACGCCATGGTGCCCTTTCAGATAAGGATCAATGCGAATGAATGAGGAGGACTGCGACGCTCACCCCTTGGCCGCGCGCAGGCGCGCTACCTGCTGCTCGTAGGCCTCCGAAAATCTTTCGCCGTACAGGCGCTGCAGGTCGTCGTCGGCCTCGCGCGCAATCTCGCCGTACAGCTCCACCAGCCGATCCCACATCTTCGCCTTGCGGTTCGAAGACAGCATCTTGTCCATCACGGTCGGCACGGCCAGGCGCGCCTCGATGCGGGCCGGGTCGAAGCGGTGCAGCACCGCGCCCAGGGCCGCGCGCATGCCGGCGATGACGGCCAGCTCGTGGGCACGCAGGTCGTCGAAGGCGCTTGCCATGGCTTCGCGCGGCGGCATGTAGCCGGCCATCGCGCCCGTCAGCATCTGGGTCAGCGCCGCGTCGGGATTTGGGAAGAACTTGAGCGGGTTGTTGGAGCGGATCGACAGCATGGTCATCTCGATCCGGCTTTCCTTCTTCGTGAGCGCGCGCGCCATCAGCACGTCGATGGTACCGGCGGTGGCCTCGCGCAGCATGGCGCCGACCAGTTCGGCGACTTCGGTGGCTGGACGCTGCAGCTTGAGGTCGGGCAGGCCCAGGCCGCGCAACAGGGCTTCCAGCACGGCGTCGTCGGCACCGGCGGATGCAGGCGGCGCGGATTGTACGGGAGCGGCCGCGGGTGCAGGTGCAGGTTCAGGTGCAGGCACGGCCGGCGGCTCCGGCGCCACCACCGCGGTGGCATCAAGATCCGTCTCGACCGGGAGCGGCGCCGGCGCGGGCACGGGTGCGGATGCAGCCGGTGGCGCTACCGGAGCGGGCGCCGCCGCCGGCGCGGCCGGGAAGAAATCGGCCAGCGGATCGTAGTTGTCCGGGATGGCGAAGCCGCCGGAGGATGGGGCCATCGCGGGTGCGGGTGCCGGCGTGGGCGCCGGCGCGAGCGGCATGGCCGCCAGCTCCGGCGACACATGGTCGCTCTCGGCCGCCCGCCGCGGCGCTTGCGGTGCCGCGCCGAACAGGTTCAGGCCGAGCGGATCGCCGCCCGCCCCCTGGCCGGGCCCGACGTCGAGGATGCTGGCGTACGCCAGCGCATCGACATAGGCCGGCGCCGCGGCCGGCGCCGGCGGGGCCGGTGCAAAGGCGCCGAAATCCAAGGGCGGCAGCTGCACCGGCGCCGGCGGCGGGGGCGGTTCGAACAGGGGCAGCGCGGCGTCGTTGACGGGCGCCGGCGCCAGCGGCATGGCCGGCGGCGCCGCCTCGATCACCGCCTGCAGAAGATAGTCGCCGATCAGCACGCGGTCGCCGTGGGCCAGCGCCACCTGGCTGCCCTTGCCGAGCGGGCGGTCGTTGACCACGCTGGCGTTGCTGCCCAGATCCTCCAGCATGAAGCTGCCGCCCTGCGCGAACACCCGCGCATGCACGCGCGAGATGAACTTGCTGGGGTCGTCCAGCACCAGCGCGTTCTCGGGCGAGCGGCCGATGCTGCCGCCCGCCTCGGTGAAGCGCACGGCGGGCGCCGGCGGCACCGGCTGGTTACGGAAGGTGAGAATACGCAGGGTCAGCGGCATCGTGTCTCAGGGTTGCTCAGGGTTAGCTACGCGCACTCGCGCGAAAAACATTAATTGATCTGCACCAGCGCGCCGCCGATCGTCATCACGCCGCCGGCCTTGATGTCCATCATCGCGCCCGCCGAGACCTTGGCGTTGGCGTCGGCGGCGACCTCGATCTCGGGCGCCTTGATCGTGATCTTGGCGGCCTCGATCTTGATGCTGCTGCCGCCTACCTTCAGTTCGATCGAGGTGCCCGCCTCGATGACGATGGTGGTGCCGACCTTGACGTCCTGCTTGCCCTTGATGTCCACGCTCTGGTTGTTGTCGACCGTTTCGAACTGGTCGTGGCCCACCTTCAGGGTCTGGTCGTTCTTGATGTCGATGGTCTGGTTGCCCTTGTCGGCGGTCTCGAAGCCGACCTTGAGGGCATCGTTGTTCTTCACCACGCGCAGGAAGTCGCGCTCGGCGTGCATGAAGATTTCCTCCTTGTCCTTCTTGTCTTCGAAGCGCAGCTCGTTGAAACCGGCGCCGCCTTTCGAGGACTGGCTCTTGACGGTCGATTTGGTCTGCTCTCCCGGGAGTTCGTATGGCGGCATGGCGTCCGAGTTGTAGACGCAGCCCGTCACCAGCGGCCGATCCGGGTCGCCTTCCAGAAAGCTGACCACCACTTCCATGCCGATGCGCGGCACCGCCATCGCGCCCCAGCCCTTGCCGGCCCAGCCCTGCGCCACGCGCACCCAGCACGAGCTGTTCTCGTCGTCCTTGCCCAGCCGATCCCAGTGGAACTGCAGTTTCACGCGGCCGTACTTGTCGGTCCAGATCTCTTCGCCCGCCTTGCCGACCACGATCGCCGTCTGCGGCCCGTGCACGATCGGACGCGCGACCGTGGCGGTCGGCCGGTAGGGGAAATCGTGTCCGATCGCGCTCAGGCTGCAGCTCACCTCCAGCGCTTCCGCGTCTTCGCCGCTGCCGTAGCCGCCGTCGCTGATGTGGTAGCGCGCAGCCGTGACCAGGTACCGGCGTCCGTCCGCGCCGCCCGGATCGTGGTCGAGCGCGAACAGGCCGCCCGGATACAGGCCGCGCGCGTCGGTAGTGGCCGCGATCTCCTCGGTCTGGCCGTGCAGGCGCTGCAGCCGCGCCTTGGCGAGCACGTCGCCCTCGCGCGCCTCGGCGTACCGGCCCGGGTAATCGTAGACCTGGTAGTCGGCCTGGCCGAAGCCGGCTTCGATCTGCGCGCTCGCCTGCAGGCCGCCGCTGATGCTGGCGCCGGCCTTTTCATAATTGAAATCGTTCAGCACACATTGGCTCGACTGGATCTCGCCGGACGCGCTCCATTGGGTCACGCTCTCCTCGCGCAGGCCGGTACGGTTGCGCTCGGGCGCGAACTTCAGGCTGTCGTAGCCGTCGATCGGCGCATGGGTGTTCGAGGCGTCGCACAGCACCATCGTGTGGCTGTCGGCCGTATAGGTGAAGTGAAAATAGATGCCGGCGTCTTCCAGCAGGCGGCAGACGAAATCGAAATCGGTCTCGCGGTACTGCACGCAATACGGCAGCGCCGCGTAGTCGCCGGTCAGGCAATGGAGGTCGAGCGAGGCCGCGCCGCCGTACTGGGCGCACACTTCCTTGACGATGTCGGGCACCGACTTGTCCTGGAAGATGCGCGAATCGGCGCGCTTCTTCAACAGCCACAGCCAGGGATGCACGACGGCCTCGTAGGCGGCCAGGTCGCCGCTGGCGCCGAGGGCGCCGAAGCGCGTGACGATGCCGTGGAAGTGGCGCGACCCGCCGCCAGTCAGCTCCATCTCGACGCCCATCGGTTTGCCCAGCACGTCGGCGATGGCGATGGCGCTGTCGGTGCTGAGCAGCTGAATGCGGAAGACCGGCAGGCGTCCGAGCCGCTCGTCGGTCGTCATCGAACGAAACAGCAGAGCGTCGGGGCCGAGGGCGGACGTGACGGCAATCTGGCGATGCGCTTGGATGGGTCGCATGGTGTCGGCGCTGGTCAGGGGATCATGGTCTTGGCGGTGCCCGGCGTGCTGAAGGCGATCACGCCGCCGTAGTTGCACAGGCATTTCGACACGTTGTCGAGCGCCGGCATCTTCCCGATCGTGACGGTCGGTGCGCCGGTCACCCAGGGCGAGGCCGTGGCGGGCACGCAGGGCATCGGCGTGAGCACGCCCTGCGCGGCGGCGGTGGCGGCGGCGACCGCCGGATTGGCCATCGAGCTGCAGACGCCGAAGGGCTGGATGTTCACCAGCGGTTTGTGATCGAGGATGTTGGCCGCGGGCGGGCCTTCGCACAGCACCTTATTGGCGGGCAGGACGACCAGCGAGGACGGCGCCGCGCCGAAACTGCAGGTCATCATCGCTCCCATCGACACCTGATTCGGCATGTCCTGTCTCCCGTACGCCGCACCCCATTTGTTCAATAAGTATGGGGGAAGATGTACATCGTTGCAATATTTTGATTTAAGCTCGCAGCATCTTCTTCGGCAGGAGTGCACATGTCCAGAAAACCGCATACCGCCCGTACGCATGCGCGCCGAGCCCCGCTCGAGACAGCCCTGCGCGAGGCCATCGGTGCGCACCGGAGCGGCCGGCTGAACGAGGCCGAGCGGCGCTACCGCGCCCTGCTCGCAGCGGCGCCCGATCAACCGGATGCGCTGCACTTCCTCGGCGTGCTGCTGCACCAGCAGGGCCGGCGCGAAGCCGCGCTCGCGCTGATCGGGCGCGCGCTCGCCGCGGCGCCCGGCTACGTCGACGCCCGCAACAACCTCGGCAACGTGCAGAAGGAACTCGGCCTGGCCGATGGTGCGGAACAGAGCTTTCGCGCGGTGCTCGCCGCCCGTCCGGAATATGCGCCGGCCTGGAATAACCTGGGCGTCGTGCTCAAGGCCCAGAATCGCGGCCGGGAAGCGGTCGAGGCCTACCGGCGCGCGCTCGCGCTGGCGCCGGACTTCGCCGACTGCTGGGCCAACCTCGGCAACGCGCTGCGCGCTCTCGGCGACCTGCAGGAGGCGATGACGGCCTATTGCAAGGCCATCGAACTGGCGCCGCAAAGCATCGACGCCTACCACAACCTCGGCCAGGCCCTGGTGTCGAGCCGACGCACGGCCGAGGCGCTGGAGGTCTACCGGCGCTGGCAGGCGCAGCAGCCCGACAACCCGGCGATCGCGCACATGATCGCGGCCGTCGGCGGCGACCCGGCGCCCGGCCGCGCCAGCGACGCCTATGTGCAGACGACCTTCGACCGTTTCGCCAGCAGCTTCGACGAGGTGCTGAGCAGCCTCGATTACCGCGCGCCGGCGCTGTGCGGCGCGCTCGTGGCCGAGCTCGCCGGCGCGCCCCAAGGATTGCTCGACGTGCTCGATGCCGGTTGCGGCACTGGCCTGTGCGCGCCAATCCTTGCGCCCTGGGCGCGCGCGCTCGACGGCGTCGACCTGTCGCCGAAGATGCTGGAAAAGGCGGCCGCGCGCGGCGGCTACCGCCGCCTGGACGCGGCCGAGCTGACCGCCTGGCTGGCGACGCACCCGGCTAGTTACGACCTGGTCGTCTCGGCCGATACCCTGTGCTATTTCGGCGCGCTGGAAGACGTGAGCACGGCCGCCGCGTGCGCGCTGCGGCCCGGCGGCCTGCTGGTCTTCACGGTCGAGGAATGCGCGGGCGACGGCGCGCCGCCCTTCCGCCTGAATGCGCACGGCCGCTATAGCCATGGCGAGGCATATGCGCGCGGCGTGTTCAAGCAGGCCGGCCTGGAGGTGGCCGCGCTGCGGCGCGCCGTGCTGCGCACCGAACTGGACGCACCCGTGGGCGGGCTGGTGATCGGGGCGCGCCGGGCGGCCTGAGCCGGCGCGGCGCCGCCGATGCGGGTAATTGCGGCGGCCATCAGGGGCTACTCGTCGTCTCGCTGCACCAGCCGTTCGTAAGGCGGCAGGTTGACGATCGACTTGGCCGCCTCGGCGTACACGTCCTCGAGATCGTCGGCCGCGATCTCGTACTGCAGCAGCAGTTCCTCGTCGCCCGGCACCACCCGGTCGTCGGGCAGCGTGCGCAGCCTGCGTATCTCCGCATCGATTGCCTGCACCGCGAGGGCAAGCGTCTTTCCACTGATTTCCGGCATGGCAGTTCCTTATCGTTTATTTGACCGCTTTTGCAAGCGCGATGCTGCGCACCACGGCCGCGCGCGCGAAGGTGTCGAGCGCCCCCTTGAAGGCATCGACCGTCATCGGGATCTTGGGCTCGATCTGGTAGTGCGTCGCCCTGACCGTCCTGGCCCGGTTCTGCTTCGCTCCCTTGCCCTTATGGAGCACGATCCCCTCAGGATAATCGGTTCCGTTCGGGATCTGGAAGTAGCGCCAGTCGTCGTGGCCGAACCAGCCGCTCTTGTCGTGCAGCGAGGTGCCGCCCTTCGTCTGCACCTCGAGTTCGCCGCTGACGTCGTTGCGCTTGATGTCGATGTCGGCCTGGCTGACGCGCTTGACCTTGTCGGCATCGTAGTATTCGGTCGCTTCGAAGCGCGGATAGAGGAGGCCGTCGCGCGCCACCCCCTCGATATGGAACTCGCCGTCGGATTGGCCGGTCTTCATGGCCCGGAACAGATCTGTCTTCGTCGTTGGCATGCCGTTTCCTTCCTCTGAAAAGCGTTGTATGAAATACGTCCCCGCCCGCCCGCGCGCCGGCTTACTGTCCGATATCCTTCCTCTCCAGATAGCCATCCGGCACCGCATACTCGAAATGCGTGTGGGTGCCGCAAGGCGTGACGATCACCTTCTTCATCGTCGCGACGATGTCGACACCTTTCGGACAGAACTTCGCCGTCGTCCGCAAGGGCAGCGTGCCGTCGGCCTGCGCCGCCGTCCAGATCGCGCTGACGACGCTGTCGTACCAGTTCGACTCGCCGATCGTGATCACGGTGCAGGGCCCATCCGGGCTGTTGAGACGGCGGTGATTCGCCAGCACCAGCTCCCACACATAGCGCCCGGCAATGTCGTAGTTCGGATCGGCCGCATTCGGCAATTGCGAGCCCATGTGCCCGCCGACAGCTGCCTTGTCGCCCACGATCACCAGGGCGCAGCAGGAGTCCACGTGCGGAAAATACAGTTCGTCGTCCTCGTTGGCCCATCCGGCATACGCCTTGCCGCCCACGGCCAGTGCTGGTTCGTACAAGCTCACGCGCATCGCATCTCCTATCCGGGTGATCAGTCGGCAAAATCGTAGGTGAACTCTCCGCCCTCGGCCCCGACGCGCACGCCGCCCACGGCTCCTCCGCTCATCATCCGCGTCAGGAAGGCGCGCGAGATATCGGGCAGCATGGTGTTGGTGAGAATGGCGTCGATCATGCGCCCGCCCGACTCCGACTCGGTGCAGCGCGACACCACCAGGCGCACCACCTCATCGGTGTAGGCAAACGGGATCTTGTAGCGCGCCTCGACGCGCTTCTTGATGCGCTCGAGCTGCAGGCGCACGATCTGGCCGAGCATCGCGTCCGAGAGCGGGTAATAGGGGATCGTCACCAGCCGTCCCAGCAAGGCCGGCGGGAACACCTTCAGCAGCGGCGCGCGCAGCGCCTTGGCCATCTCCTCGGGCTCCGGCATCAGCTCCGGATCCTTGCACAGGCCGGCGATCAGGTCGGTGCCGGCGTTGGTGGTGAGGATGATCAGGGTGTTCTTGAAATCGATGAAGCGCCCTTCCCCGTCTTCCATGAAACCCTTGTCGAAGACCTGGAAGAACATCTCGTGCACGTCGGGATGGGCCTTTTCGACCTCGTCGAGCAGCACCACCGAATAGGGCTTGCGGCGCACCGCCTCGGTCAGCACGCCGCCTTCGCCATAGCCGACATATCCCGGCGGCGCGCCCTTCAGCGTGGAGACCGTGTGCGCTTCCTGGTACTCGCTCATGTTGATCGTGATGAGGTTCTGCTCGCCGCCGTACAGCGCCTCCGCCAGCGCCAGCGCCGTTTCCGTCTTGCCCACGCCCGAGGTACCGGCCAGCATGAAGACGCCGATCGGTTTGCTCGGATTGTCCAGGCCCGCGCGCGAAGTCTGGATGCGCTTGGCGATCATCTCCATCGCATGATCCTGGCCGATCACGCGGCTGCTCAATGTGCGCGCGATGTTGAGGATGGTCTCCATCTCGTTCTTCGCCATGCGCCCGACCGGAATGCCCGTCCAGTCGCCCACCACCGAGGCCACGGCCTGGTAGTCCACGGTTGGCAGGATCAGCGGATGCTCGCCCTGCAGTCCGGACAGGCCCGCCTGCACCTCCTTCAGTTCGGCCATCAGGGCGCCGCGTTCTTCGGGCGCCATGGTCGGCTCGGCGCCAGCTGCGACTTCGAGCCGGCTGCCGGTGCCCTCGACCGGCTGGCCGCCGTCGCGCAGCCGCGCGCGCAGGGCCAGCAGCTTGTCGACCAGGACGCGCTCGCCGTTCCAGCGCGCTTCCAGGTTCGCGAGGCGCTCGCGCTCGAGCGTCAGCAGGTCGTTGGCATCCGCCGCGCGTTTTCCCGTCTCGATGCCGATCGCGCCCTCGCGCCGGATGATCGCCAGCTCCGTCTCCAGCGCCTCGATGCGCTTCCTGCTGTCGTCGACCTCGGCCGGCGTGGCGTGCAGGCTGACCGCCACCCGCGCGCAGGCGGTGTCGATCAGACTGACCGATTTGTCGGGCAGCTGGCGCGCCGGGATATAGCGGTGGCTGAGCCGCACCGCCGCCTCCAGCGCCTCGTCGAGGATCTGAACCTGATGGTGCTTTTCCATGGTCGAGGCGACGCCGCGCATCATCAGGATCGCCCGCTCCTCGCTCGGCTCGTCCACCTGGATGCTCTGGAAGCGCCGCGTCAGGGCCGGATCCTTCTCGATGTGCTTCTTGTATTCGGCGAAGGTGGTGGCGCCGATGGTGCGCAGGGTGCCGCGCGCCAGTGCGGGTTTCAGGAGGTTGGCGGCGTCGCCGGTGCCGGCCGCGCCGCCGGCGCCGACCAGGGTATGGGTTTCGTCGATGAAGAGGATGACCGGCTTGCTGCTGGCCTGCACCTCGTCGATCACCGAACGCAGGCGCTGCTCGAACTCGCCCTTCATGCTGGCCCCGGCCTGCAGCAGGCCGACGTCGAGCGTGCGCAGTTCCACTTCCTTCAGCGAGGGCGGCACGTCGCCGCGCGCGATGCGCTGCGCGAAGCCTTCCACCACGGCGGTCTTGCCGACGCCGGCCTCGCCTACCATGATCGGGTTGTTCTGGCGGCGCCGCATCAGGATGTCGATCATCTGGCGGATTTCGTCGTCGCGCCCGACGATCGGATCCATCTTGCCGCTCCTCGCCTGCTCGGTCAGGTCGACCGTGAATTTTTTCAGGGCTTCCTGCTTGCCCATCGCGGCCGGAGCGATGGCGCCCGAGGCCTCGCCGGGGGCGGCGGCGTTGAAACCGTCGGTCGCGGCCATCGCGCTTTCCGGCGACTCCTTCAGCAATTTGGCGAAATTGTCGCTCAGGTGTTCCAGCTTGATCTTCTCGAACTGGCGTGACATGCCGTACAGGGCATTCCTGAGGCCCGTCGTCTTGAGCAGGCCGACGATCAGGTGGCCCGAGCGGATCTGCGACTCGCCGAACAGCAGGGTGCCGTAGACCCAGGCCCGCTCGACCGATTCCTCCAGCTGCGACGAGAGATCCGTGACCGAAGTCGAGCCGCGCGGCAGGCGATCGAGCGCGGCGGTCAGGTCGCGCGCCAGCGCCGCCGGGTCGAGCTCGTACTGGCGCAGGATGCGCACCAGATCCGAATCCTGCAGCTGCAGCAGCTGGTGCATCCAGTGCACCAGTTCCACGTACGGATTCCCGCGCAGCTTGCAGAACACGGTGCTGCTTTCGATCGCCCGGTAGCACAGGCTGTTGAGCTTTCCAAACAATGCCACACGACTGATATCGGCCATGACGTCCCCTCCCTGGTATTCCCGCGTTGGTTATTCTCTTGTGTGTTGCTGCCTCTGCGTGCCCCCGTGATCGATGCGGTCGGGTTGGATCAGCATCCCGTCGGGATCGCGGCAAGCCGGGGTGCTCGCCACCCAGCTGCTCCAGCCGATCCGGGTCGGGCCGCCCAGGCGCAGCGGCGGCCGTTCATCTTTTCTGAGCACCAGGCGCAGATCCCAGTCGAGGCCCATGCCGGCATAGCTGCGTACCCAGTCGCGCAGGCGGCGCAGGCTGTCCCCGCCCGGCAGGAAGCGCTCGTAGTCGGCGTAGCCCACCGGGCCGATCACGATGCGGAACTTGTGCTGGCAATCCCAGACGCTCTTGCCGAGCACCAGCGACCTGCCCAGGCGGTTGCCGTCTTCCGGCATACCGATGCGGCTCTGCACCTCGGGCGGCAGCCGCATCCAGTGGCCGACGAACTGTTCGATCCGCACCGGCAAGCCGAAATAGCTGCGCAGGATGGTGACCAGGCTTGCGGCCGGGCGCGTCTTGTTGGCCAGCAGGCCGGCGAAATGGAGCTTGGCGAAGTCGCCGATCTCGTCGCGCTCGCGCAGGGCCGGGGCGCCGATGCCGAACAGGCTGCCGACAAAGGCGGAAAAGCGGTCGCCATCGTCGCGGTCGAGGCTGATCACCGGTTCGCTCGCCGCCCGTGCGCGGTAGAACAGCGAGACCATGCGGTGGTGGAAGACGTCGAGAAAGGCCAGCATGGTGGCGTCGCCGCCCTGGCGCAGGCGGTCGCGCACGTATTCCGTAATATGCAGCGGCAGCGGGCCGTTGGCGCCCATCAGGCCGAAGAAGTTGACGGCCAGGCGCGCCCGGCCCTCGCCGTCGGCGCGCTTGAAACCCGCCAGCGCGCCCGGATGGAACACCAGTTCCGCATCCTGGCCGAAGCGCACCGCATCGTCGCGTGGACGCAGCGAAGTGCCGATGCGCGGCAGCTCGGGCCGCGCGTTCTCGATCAGGCGCAGCACCTGGTAGAAATCCATGCGCGCCGCCTCGCGTTCGAGCAGCAGCGCCAGCTCTACAGGATCGCGCATGCGCCCGCCTTTGCCGGCCAGCGCATGATCTCGCCGCGCCCCACAGTCCGGATGGTCGTTTCGGTGAACGCATTGATCGACGCGTACTGGGCGAAGAATTCGCTCAGCACGGCCCCCAGCACGAAGGCGCCGCTGCCCTCGAAGGCGGCGTCGTCGAGCGTGACGGTGATGCCGATGCCGCGCCCCACCGCGATCGGCCCGGGCGAAGGCATGCGACGCGTGACCGCTTTCGAGGAAATCGAACGCACGCCCTCGACCTGGCGCTGGGCGTTCAGGTCGGAGCGGTGGCAGTACAGGGCCAGCATTTCGCGCAGCGCGACCGCGCCCTGGTCGGGATCGGTGTCGAGCAGCGACAGGTAATTGAGCGAGAGCCCGTTCAGCAGGCGCCAGGCCACGCTGCCCTCGGCGAACGAGGGATAGGGCTGGCTCGGCCCGGCGACGCAGCGCACGGCCGTCACCGGGGCGCCGTCGTCGAGGATGAAATCGGTCTTTCCGACGCCGATCGGCATCGATAGCGGCAGGTCGCGGTTGGTGCACCAGACCGACAGGCCGAGCTGGCGCAGGTCGGCCGAGTATGGCGCTTCGGCGGCGTCGACGATGGCGATGAAGGCTTCGCTGCCGACATAGCTCGAACGCGGCCCGTCGCGGCGCTGGCGCTGCGACAGCTGGCGTGGCTCGCGCCGCAGCTGAAAAAAGGCCCGCCCCCGCTGCGGCATGCCGATGTCGCGCGCCTCGTAGAAGGGCTGGAAGGACTGCTCGGCGCCGGGGCCGGTGCCGTAGCCGGTTACCGACTCGACCTGATAGACCTCGTAGTCGAGCGGACGGGTGCGGTCGACCAGCACGTGGTATTCGAACTGCTCGCCGCTGACGTTGATGCGGTCGGCGCGGCGCTGGAACAGGTTCACGGCCGGGGTGCAGTGCAAGGCGAGGTTGGAGGCGTCGAGCGTCTTTTCCAGCTGCGGGTCGAGCCGGTTGAGGAGGATGGTGAGTTCGATCTCCTTGTCCGGACAGCCGCGCAGCGCCGCCTGCAGGCCGCCGATCTCGACGAACTGGAAGCGCTGCGGGAAGGCGAAGTATTCCTGCAGCAGGCGGTAGCCCGCGAAGCTGCGCTCGCCGCTCGGCAGCAGCGCCTCGTCCTCGGCGAAGCCGGGCTGGCGCAGCGCCGTCTTCGGCAGCAGCCGGTGCCAGGCAGCGGGCCGCGTCACCGGCGTCGCCAGCACGCCCTCGACGCCGGCCAGGAGCGACTCCAGGATCCGCACCGGCATCTCGTCGGCGCCGCGCAGGTGCAGGCTCAGGACGTCGAGCGGCAGGTCGCGAAAGGGCGCGCCGCTGCTGCGCAGGCGCAGGCGCAGCCCGGCCTTGGCCTGGGCCGGCAGCTGCAGGTTCAGGCCGGCCTGGCTGCCGCCCAGGGCGAACAGCTTGGCTTCCACCAGTTCGATCGGCCACAGGGTCAGCGCGTGCGCGGTGCGGTATTCGCAAGCCGTGTTGTCGCCCTTGCCCAGCACGCTGCGCATGGCGCTGCCGCGCGGGACGACGAAACCCTTCTGCAGGGCCGGATTGGCGAAGTCGGGCTGGAGCTGCACCACCGTCATCGACGGCGTCGGCGCCAGCAGGTGCGGATAGACCAGCTCTGCCAGGTGCTGGGTAAAGCGCGGGAATTCGGCGTCGAGCTTCATCTGCACGCGCGCGGCCATGAAGCTGAAGCCTTCCAGCAGACGCTCCACATACGGGTCGGCGCATTCGAAGCCGTCCAGGCCGAGGCGGCCGGCGATCTTCGGGAATTCCTGGGCGAACTCGCCGCCCACTTCGCGCAGGTGCTGCAGCTCCTGGCTGTAATAGCGCAGCAGGCGCGGGTTCATGCGGCGCTCCTGCCGCTCATCTCCGACACCAGCACGGCGCCCCGCTCGAGGTCGAGTTCGGTCTTCAGGTAGAGGCGCTCCGGATAGGGCTGGGCCCAGAGGTCGGCTTCGATGTCGAAGGTCAGGGTGTTTTTGTCGGCGCTGGCCATGCGCGCCTTGACGCTGACCGTATTGCGGATCAGGCGCGGCTCGAAGTCCCAGATCGCCTGGCGGATGCCGCGTTCGAGCTGGGCGACGTTCAGGCTGCCGACCGCGTGGCCGGACATGGCGGGAATGCCGTAGTTGAGCACCGAGTTCGCGACGTGCGGCAGGCTCGCCGTGCCGGCCACCGAGAGCAGGTTGGTCGTATTCAGGAGCCAGGCCAGGTCGCGCAGCACGCCCGCACGCAGGGTGCGCAGCGACAGCACGCGCCGGTCGCGCGGCTCGCTGCTGGCGCCGGGTTCGTCGTCGCTGAGGCGGTCGAGAAGGCTCGGCTGCAGGCGTTCGCGCGGCGCCAGTTCAGCCATGGACTGCTCCGCCCTCTCCCGCGGCGATCTCCGTTTCGGCCTCGGCGTCCGGTTCGAACTCGATCAGGCGTACGTCCATCAGCGCGTAATCGCCGGCGTCGCTGGCGAACATGCGCTGGCCGACGCCGGCGTCGCCCGCGCCATGCGCCACCCATTCGGTGCGGCGCGCCAGCAGCAGGGCGTCGTCCTGCAGCGCCAGCGTTCCCTCGTAGCGGGTCGGAATCAGGCCGACCGTCTGCGCGCCGTTGGCCCAGGTGAAGCTGGCCGCGCTCCAGACGGTGTCGCGCAGGTCGCTCGGGGCCTCGAGTTCGATGCGGCGGATGCGGCAGAAGGGAATCCAGAAATAGCGGCCGTTGACGATGGCCTCGAGCACCGGGCCGAGGCGGCTGTCGGCGTCGCCCAGCCAGGCGAAAGGTGCGCCGTCGATGCTGCCGGGCGAGGCCGGCGCGCACTCGAAGGCTTGGGCGCGGGCCGCCGCGGCGCGCGCCGGATCGCTGCGGTCGTGGCGCAGCGCGTCGATCAGCTGGGCCAGCCAGGGCTGGGGCTCGCCGAAGATCAGCGGCGCGCGCTTGCCGGCGAAGATGTCGGCGCGCAGCGCCTCGCACTGGATCGCTTCGCGGTAGGTCTGCACCATCGGCAGCGTGGCTGCGTCGAGTTCGCCGGCCACGTTCAGCTGGGTCAGCGCGCGTTCCCATTCGCCGCGCACGCACAGCAGCTGGAACAGGAATACGCGCAGGCGGGCGTCGCTGCCGTTCTTGCGCACCTCGGCCTGCAGCGCGGCCAGGGCGCCGCCGAGGTCTCCATCACGAATGAGCTGTTGCGCGGTCATGCGGTGCTCCTCCGCCGGCGGTCGGCGGCGAAAAAAATCGGTGGATACGTGAAAGGTGCCGCCGCGGCGGGCGCGGCGGCACGATACTGCAGCTCAGTGCATGCTTAGGCCACGTCGCCGTGGTTCTCGGCGATGTCCCAGGTGAAGGTCTTGTCGCCCGCCACGGTACCCTTGGCGTCTTGCGGCGTGTAGGCGAAGCTGACCTTGGCGAAGTTGAGCGTGACGTTCTCGGTCAGGCGATCCTCGCCGCCGCTGCCGCCGGTCGAAACCGAAGTCACCAGCACCTCCTCCATCGTGATGCCGATGTACTTGGTCTGGCCCTCGCCCGCCTTGCGTGCCATGAGCACGCACTTCTCGATGTGGGTGCCCTTGGCCAGCGCGTTCATCAGCGCATGGCTCGAACTGTCGACATACTTGGTGAACGACAGATCCTGGAAGTTGGCCTTGCCGGCGCCCCCGCCCCCGCCCATGTGGGTCGTGCCCGACTGGCTCATGCCCCAGCTCCAGGCCAGAACGTCGATGTCGCCTTTCGGGCCCTGCACCTTGTCGCGCGACTCGCCCTTGATCTTGGCGCCCATGTTGATGAACATATCCAATGCCATGTCTTCTCTCCTCTGAGGCCGGTCACCCATGGACCGGCGTTGGTTGAACATCCCGAGTTAGGTTCTTTGTACTCAAGCCGCTTTCGCCGACGGCAGCTTCGACACCAGGCGCAGCGACACGGTCAGGCCTTCGAGCTGGTAATGCGGGCGCAGGAAGAACTTCGACGTGTAGTAGCCCGGATTGCCTTCCACTTCCTCCAGCACCACCTCGGCTGCCGCCAGCGGCTTCTTCGCCTTGGTCGATTCGCTCGAACTGGCAGGATCGCCGTCGACGTACTGCATGATCCATTTGGTCAGCCAGCGCTGCATCTCGTCCTTTTCCTTGAACGAGCCGAGCTTGTCGCGCACGATGCACTTCAGGTAGTGCGCGAAGCGCGTGGTCGCGAACAGATAAGGCAGGCGCGCCGCCAGGTTGGCGTTGGCAGTGGCGTCCGGATCGTCGTATTCAGCCGGCTTGTGCAGCGACTGGGCGCCGATGAAGGCGGCGAAATCGGTGTTCTTCTTGTGCACCAGAGGCATGAAGCCGTTGGCCGCCAGCTCCGCTTCGCGCCGGTCGGAGATCGCGATCTCGGTCGGGCACTGCATGTCGACCCCGCCGTCGTCGGTCGGGAAGGAATGCACCGGCAGGCCCTCGACCGCGCCGCCGGACTCGATGCCGCGGATGCGCGAGCACCAGCCGTACTCCTTGAACGAGCGGTTGATGTTGACGCCCATCGCATAGGCCGCGTTGGCCCAGGTGTAGTTCTTGCTGCCGGGCGCCGCGGTGTTTTCCTCGAAGTCGAATTCGTCGACCGGATTGGTGCGCGCGCCGTAGGGCTGGCGCGCCAGGAAGCGCGGCATGGCCAGGGCCACGTAGCGCGAATCCTCGGATTCGCGGAAGGAGCGCCAGGCGGCATGCTCGGGGGTCTGGAAGATCTTGGTGAGGTCGCGCGGATTGGCCAGCTCCTGCCAGGATTCCATCAGCATCACCGAGGGTGCGGCGGCGGCGATGAAGGGCGCGTGGGCGGCGGCGGCCAACTTCGACATCGACGCGAGCAGCTCGACATCGGGCGCGCTGTTGTCGAAATAATAGTCGGCGACGATGGCGCCGTAGGGCTGGCCGCCGAACTGGCCGAACTCCTCCTCGTACATCTTCTTGAAGATCGGACTCTGGTCCCAGGCCGTGCCCTTGAACTTCTTGAGCGTCTTGCCCAGGTCGTTCTTCGAGATGTTCATCACCCGGATCTTGAGCATCTCGTCGGTCTCGGTATTGTTGACGAGGTAGTGCAGGCCGCGCCAGGCGCCTTCGAGCGACTGGAATTCCGGCGTGTGCAGGATCAGGTTGATCTGGTCGGACAGCTTCTTGTCGAGGGCGGCGATCAGGCTCTCGATCGTCGCGAGGACGTCGCCGGAAACCAGCTTGCTGCCGACCAGGGCCTGCTCGGCCAGCGTACGTACGGCGTTCTCGACCGACTCGCGCGCCTTGTCCGATTGCGGCTTGAATTCCTTTTGCAGCAGGCTGCCGAAGTCGCTCAGCTCCAGCGTGCCGCTGTCCCGTTCCATCTGTGCTTGTTGTTCAGCCATCGTGTCCTCCGCCGGTCTCAGGATTGTTGTTCTTGCGGCTTGGGCGCCGAAGTCAGGGCCTGCATGAGGGCAGGTTCGGCGAGCAGCTTGGCGATCAGTTCCTCGGCGCCGGTCTTGCCGTCCATGTAGGTCATCAGGTTCGAGAGCTGGGTGCGCGCCTCCAGAAGCTTGTTGAGCGAGCCCACCTTGCGCGCCACGGCGGCCGGGGTGAAGTCGTCCATGCTCTCGAAGGTCATCTCGACCGCCAGGTTGCCCTCGCCGGTGAGCGTGTTCGGCACCTGCACGGCGACGCGCGGCTTCATGGCCTTCAGGCGCTCGTCGAAGTTGTCGACGTCGATCTCGAGGAACTTGCGCTCGGCGACCGGCGCCAGCGGCGCGACCGGCTGGCCGGACAGGTCGGCCATCACGCCCATCACGAAGGGCAGCTGCACCTTCTTCTCGGCGCCGTAGACTTCGACGTCGTACTCGATCTGCACGCGCGGCGCGCGGTTGCGTGCGATGAACTTCTGGCTACTCTCTTTGCCCACGATTGACACCCCCTTGAATGAACGACACGGTTGTTTTTTTCCGAACCTCTGCGGTTCCAACGTTCCAACGTTCTGCTGTTCTGTGGTACTGCGCGAATCCGCCGCCGGCGGCCTAGTAGTCGCTGGCCTGCTCCGTGCCGTCCGGCCCGCGGATGACGTTCAGTTGCGGGACGCCGTCCGGCGCCAGATCCTGCATGAGTTCGAAGAAGTTCATCGGCACCAGGCGCTTGGCGCGCGCGAGCAGGATCGGGATCGGGCTCGATGGTTCATGGCGGGCGTAGTAGTCGGCCAGCTTGTCGAGCATGCGCAGCACGTCCTCGCGGCTGTCGATGTCGCCGCTGATGCCCATGCGCGCGCCGCGCGGCACGGCCCCGCCGGGAACGGCGATCGCGCCCGCCGCGGGGAGCGCGTCGGACGCGGCGTCCCCTTCCGCCTGCGCTCCCGCGCCGCCCTGGCGCGCCAGGAAATCGTGGGCCTTGCGCAAGGGACGGCTGAGGGCGTCGAGATTGAGCGCCTGCGAGCTGCCGACCTGGCGCACCAGGATCACTTCGATATTCACCACGCTGTCGAGGGCGCCCTTGACGGCGGAGACGGCGGCGGCCAGCTTCTCCGGATCGAGGTCGGCGATCGCGCTCTCGAGCGAGGCGGTGGCGATCTTTTCCTGCCCGGCCGGCGGCGCCTGTTCGCCGTTGGCGACTTCGAGCAGCTTGATGGTGAGCGGGCCGAGGCCCGGCAGCACGACCAGCGTCGCCTCCTTCAGTTCGCGCACCAGGGTGCCGCTGTCGGCGAGGATCGCCAGGGAATTGATGCGCAGGGTCGGATCGTTGCCGTCGTCGGCGTCGAGCAGCGGATGGACGCTGTCCCAGCGCGTGTCGAGCAGGCGCTCGATCAGGCGCAGGCCGTCGGCCAGGCCGGCGATGCCGGACAGGGCAAGGTTCGCGCGCAGCAGGTGGATCGCCAGGCGCAGGTCGCGGCTGCGTTCGAGCAGCGCGGCGGCCATGCGCCGCACGACCTTCCAGTCGGGCGGAACGGCGGGGGTGATGGTCTCGCCATACTGCACTTCGGGCTTGCCGAGTGCTTCCTGTTCCAGGGCGAGAAAGGCCGGGTCGTATTCCAGATCCGGCCCGCAGGGCGTGTCTGGGCCGATCTCCAGCAACAAGGCATCGACATCGATAGTGCTCATCCGTACTCCGGCAACATGCAGCGTTAGCGTTACATGAATAGAACCGTGTAGCTGTTTATGCGCACCCGTTACATAGACGCGTGCGCCACCTGGATGGCGCCCGGCCCGCCTGTTTGTAGGTTGACCGGGAGATCTTGGACAGAACAAATACTAAACGAACTACCAAGAATAAATACACAAAAATTATCGTTTTTTTCAAAAATAGTTGTTTATTCGAGCACGCGGCCATACGCCTCGGCGCCGGCCCATGCACGCCGCGTGGCGCAGGCGCGTTCGGCATACGGCCCGCAGGAACAGGCGTCCTGCGAAGGCGCCGGAAAATCGGCGCTGCCTTGCGTGTCCATCGCATCGCGCGCCAGCCTTGCCATGGAAGTTGATGACAAGCCGCCGCCGAGTGGCACATAATGAATAATCCAGTCCGCGATCGACCACCCATGAGCCATCCGCCCGACGACGACCGCACCGTTCTCTCCATTTCCGGCACGGCGCCGCCGCCGAACGCGCACGAGCGCGGCAATGCGCTGCCGGCCGGTACCCGGCTGGGCGAGTTCGAGATCACGGGCGTGCTGGGCGAAGGCGGCTTCGGCATCGTCTACTGCGCGCTCGACACTTCGCTCGAACGCCAGGTCGCGCTCAAGGAGTACATGCCCTCCTTCGCGTGGCGCGCGACCCAGGCCCACGTCAGCGTCATCTCCAGCCAGAACGCGGACAGCTTCGAAGCGGGCCGGCGCAGCTTCATCAACGAGGCGCGCCTGCTGGCCCAGTTCGACCATCCCTCGCTGGTCAAGGTCTACCGCTTCTGGGAAGCGAACGGCACCGCCTACATGGTGATGCCGTATTACCGCGGCCCGACGCTGAAGGAAGCGCTCAAGGCGCGCGCCGAGCCGCCTGACGAAGCCTGGCTGCGCGCCCTGCTCGCGCCCCTGCTCGACGCGCTCGAGGTGATCCACCAGCACCAGTGCTTCCACCGCGATATCGCGCCTGACAACATCCTGATGCTCGAGGAAGGACGCCCGCTGCTGCTCGACTTCGGCGCGGCGCGCCGCGCGATCGGCGACATGAACCAGGCCTTCACCGTCATCCTCAAGCAGAACTACGCGCCGATCGAACAGTATGCCGAGATGCCGGGCATGCGCCAGGGCGCCTGGACCGACCTGTACGCGCTGGCCTCGGTGGTGCACTTCGCCATCGCCGGCGAGGCGCCGCCGCAGGCCGTGGGGCGCATGCTGGCCGACCCGTATGTGCCGCTCGCGGCGCGCTACGCCGACCGCTACAGCCGCGCTTTTCTCGAGGCGATCGACCGCGCCCTCGCCTTCCGGCCCGAGGAGCGGCCGCAAAGCGTGGCCGAGATGCGCGCGCTGCTGGGCTTCGATGCGGCGCCGCGCGAGAAGACCGAAGCACGGCCGGCGCCGGCGCATGCGCCGGCACCTGCGCCCGCCTCTATGGCTGCAACTACGTCTGCATCCACGCCTGCCGCGTCCCCTGCCGCCGCAACGCAACGCAAGGGCCGAAGCACCATGCTCCTGGCGGGGCTCGGCGTCGCCGTACTCGGCGCGGCCGGGCTATTCGCCTACCTGCAGCGGGAGGCGCCGCCGCCCGTCCCGGACAGCACGCCCGCGGCCGCAACAGAAGCAGCGCCCGCGCCATCCGCACCACCGGCGCCGCCCGCGCCCGCATCCACGCCGGCAGTCACCCCCGCATTCACGCCCAACGGCGCTCTCGACGCCCTGCTGGCCGGCGCCAGCCCGGAGCGCAAGGTGAGCGTCGAGGTGCCGAACACGCGCCTGCGGATCGACCGCGACCGCTTCAGCTTCTCGATCCGTTCCTCGCATCCGGGCCACGTCTACGTCTACATGGTCGGAACCCGTGGCGACGACTTCCACCTGCTGCTGCCGAACGCAGTGGACAAGGACAACCGCATCCGGCCCGGCGAGGTACTCAGCCTGCCGCGTGCGAAATGGAAGTTCGTGGCCTCCGGGCCGGCAGGCACCGACCGCTTCGTGGTGATGGTGTCGGATGCGCCGCGCGACTTCGGCGCGACGGGCCTGGGCGCGGGCGACCCTTTCCCCGCCTTTCCGCTCGAGCGCGCGGCCGCCTTGCAGCGTGCCCACACCGGCGCCGCCCCTCTGTACGCGGGCGTTCCCAGCTGCGCATCGGCGCCCTGTCCGGCCGCCTACGGCGCGACGGCATTCACCATCGACGAGGTGGCGAACTAGCCCAAGCCGCCAGCCAGGTACGCCTTGGCAAACGATCAGCGCGACAGGTTGACGATGGTGACGCGGCGGTTCTCGGGCGCGTCCGGATTCTGCCGATCGATCGGTTCGCTGTCGCCCTTGCCGACCGCGTCCAGCCGCGCGCGGTCGATGCGCGCGGTGTCGACCAGGTAGTCGCGCACCGATTCGGCCCGCAACTGAGACAGCTTCAGGTTGGCGGCGGACACTCCGCGCGGATCGGCATGGCCCTCGATGGCGAAGCGCGCGGCCGCCAGCTTCTCGGACGCCAGCGCCTGCCCGACGACGTCGAGCGACTGGCGCGCACGCGGGGTCAGGTTGGCGGAGTTGGTGTCGAAGGTGATCGTCAGCGAGACCTTGGCCGGCTTCGACGATACCGGCGCGGTGCCAACGTCGTCGCGCACCATGCGGATGCTGCGGGTACGGACGGGCGGCTTGGGTTCCGCTGGCGCCAGGGCATCGACCAGGGTGCCGACGTCGACATGCCCTTCCTTGAGCACCGGGCCTTCCTGGGCCAGCGCGGGCAAGGCAACGGCCAACGAAGCCAGGGCGGCCAGCAGCGAACGTGCATTCATGTCGAACTCCTCGGTCATTAATGGTTCCAGGGAAAATCGATGCGCCGCAGCGGCCGGCGGCCGCTTGGAGCGGACTTGTCAGGAATCGTAGCCGACCCCGACCCAATGTTCAATGACTTTGCGTTGCCGTCTGCCGGCGGGCCGGCACCGGCTCGACCGGTTGCGCCTTCACCACACGTTCAAAATCAATTTACCAACAATTAAATTTAGCGCACTATCTTAAAAACTATTTATCTAGTTATCGGCCGCGTTGTTGCCGGCCGTCGAGATCACCGGTCGCGCAAGCGGAACCACGACCGCCCCTGCAAGTCGAGGGACGGCAAGCATCCCTGCTGCCGTCCTACAGGAGAATACCGATGGCCAGGTCTGCCCGCGTTCCAGGTTTGCCGCGTTTTTCGCCGCGTCCTTCGCCGTGTCTTTCGCCGATCTTGCGCGTGCTCTTGCAGGCAGGCGCCCTGTGCTTTGCCGTCCCTGGGTTCGCCGCAGGCCAGCAGGGCGCGGCGCCCATTTCCGGCGTTCGCGTCGAGGGCAACACCCTGCTGCCCGAGCCTCGGCTGGCGGCGCTGACGGCGGGCCTGGCCGGCACCCGGCCCGGCATGGCGGAGCTGGAAGCGCTGGCGCTGCGCATCCAGAACGCCTACCGCGACGCCGGCTACGGCGGCGTCGTCGCCTATGTGCCGGCCCAGGAGAGCACCGACGGCATCGTCGTGGTGCGCGTGGTCGAGGGCAAGCTGGCCGCGGTGCGGGTCAGCGGCAACGCCCACTTCGACACGGCCAACGTGCGCGCCGGGCTCCCCAGCCTGCGCGAAGGGACGACGCCGCTGGTGCGCGCGGTCGACCGCGAGATCCAGCTCAGCAACGACAATCCCGCCAAGCAGGTGCAGGTGACGCTGGCGGCGGGCGCGCGCCCCGGCGAGATCGACGCCGAGGTGGGCGTCGCCGACAGCAACCCGCTGCAGTACCTGCTCGGCTACGCCAATACCGGCACCCGGAGTTCGGGCCGGCACCGCATCAGCGTCGGCGTCCAGAACGCCAACCTGTTCGGCCGCGACCACGTCGGCACCCTGCAATTCCAGACCTCGCCGGAGAACCCCGACCGCGTACGCATCTTCAGCGCCGGCTACCGGCTGCCGCTGTATGCGCAGGCCGCTTCGATCGACGCCTTCGTGGCCCACTCCACGGTCAGCATCGGCACCACCCTGACGACCGCCGGCCCGCTCTCCTTCACCGGCAAGGGAACGGTTGCCGGGCTGCGCATGAACCGCCATCTCGACCGGATCGGCGAATACGACCATCACGTGACGGTCGGGCTGGACTGGCGCGACTACGACGACGAGTGCTCGGTCGGCGACTTCGGCGCGGCCGGCTGCGGCGCCGCCGCCGTCGATCTGCGCACCGTCCCGCTGAGCATCGCCTATGGCGGCCAGCGCGACGGCAAGCTCATCGACTACGGCGTTCATGCGGCCCTGTCGGTGAACGCCGGCGGCAGCGACGGAGCCGCGTTCGAAGCGGCGCGGCGCGGGGCGCGGCGCCATTACGCGATCGCGCGCCTGACCGGCTTCGTCGACCGCAGCGTCGGCGTGTTTTCCATCGCGGCGCGCGTGGAACTGCAATACAGCCCGCACCAGTTGATCGCGGCCGAGAAGTTCGGGCTGGGCGGCGCGGCCAGCGTGCGCGGCTACCTGGATCGGGAAGTCAGCGGCGACACCGGCTACCTGGTGCGTCTGGAAGCCTCGGCGCCCATGCCCGGCCTGGCCGAGGGCCTGCGCCTGCGGCCTTTCGTCTTCCTCGACCATGGCCGCGTACGCAACCACGGCGACGCGCCCTGCCGCGACCTCGCCACCCGTTCCTGCGACCTGAGCGGCGCCGGCATCGGCACCCGCGTCGCCTTCCGGCGCAACGCCAGCGCCAGCGTCGACATCGGACGCGCCCTCTCGCGCGGCACGTCCACGTCCGCGCGCGACGTGCGCGGCCACGTCGCCATCAACCTCGTTTTCTGAAAGGCGCTGCTCGCGGCGCCCTCCTTCATCGAACCACGCCACCGAACCGACAGGCCCCATCATGAAACCCTCTTCCGGATTACGCGCAGTCCACTCCGTGCGTTGCGCCAGCTTCCGCCGGCATGCGGTCGCGGCGGCCGTCGCGGCGGCCTTCGGTACCGCAGCACCCGCATGGGCGCAGTTGCCGACGGGAGCGACGGTCGTCAACGGCGCCGCCGACATCGCCACCCGCGAGGGCCAGATGACGGTCAGGAACACGCCCAACGCCGTCCTGAACTGGGAGAGTTTTTCCATCGGCGCGAACAACGGCGTGCACTTCGAACAGGCCGGCGCGGCCAGCAAGGTGCTCAACCGCGTGGTCGGCAATGACCCGTCCAGCATCCTCGGCAGGCTGTCCTCGAACGGCGCGGTGTGGCTGCTCAATCCGAACGGCGTGCTCTTCGGCGAGAACGCGCGGGTCGACGTCGCCAGCCTGGTCGCTTCCACCCTCGCGCTGTCGAACGAGGACTTCCTGGCCGGGCGCCACCGTTTCGAAGCGACGGGGCTGCCCACCGCATCGGTGCTCAATGGCGGCGAGATCCGCACCAGCTTCGGCGGCCATGCCTGGCTGCTGGGCGGCACGGTGCGCAACAAGGGCCTCGTCCAGAGCCCCGGCGGCCAGATCGTGCTGGCCGCCGGCGACAGCATCGAGCTGGTCGATTCGGGCATGCCGCGGGTTGGGGTGCGCGTCAGCGCGCCCGCCAACGAAGCGCTCAACGTCGGAAGTCTGCTGGCCCCGCGCGGCGGCAGCATCGACGTCCATGGCGGCATCGTCAACCAGCAGGGCATCGTGCGCGCCGACAGTATCGGTACCGATCCGGCCGGGCGCATCCTGATCCGGGCCCAGGGCGACGTTAATCTGTCCGCCGCCAGCCAGGTCGGTGCCGACGCAGCCGGCGGCAGCCGCGGCGGTGACGTCAGAATCGAATCGGCGGGCGGTACCGCGCTCGTCGACGGCAGCGTGACGGCCACCAGCGCCGGCGGGCTCGGCGGGCGGCTGCAACTGCTGGCCGAGCGGATCGGACTGGTCGGGGAGGCTGCGGTCGATGCCTCGGGCGCAAGCGGCGGGGGCGAAGTGCTGATCGGCGGCGACCTGCAGGGCGCCAACCCGGCCGTGCCGAACGCGCAGGCGGCGTTCGTCGGGCCCGGCGCGACGATCAAGGCCAATGCCACCGGGGCCGGCGACGGCGGCAAGGTCGTGGTCTGGGCGAATGCGGCGACCCGGGTCTACGGCGGCATCGAGGCCAAGGGCGGGGCCGCAGGCGGCGACGGCGGCTTCGTCGAGACCTCGGGGCTGTACCTGGAGGCGCATCCGAAAACGCTCGACGTCAGCGCCCCGCAGGGCAAGCAAGGAACCTGGCTGCTCGATCCGGGCGACATCGCCATTACCGATACCACCGCCACCGTGTTGAGCGACTCGGCTACTTTTACGTCGTCGACGGATTTCACGACCATTGGGGCGCCCGAAATCTCAGCGAAGCTGAGCGCGGGCACGAATGTCATCATCAGCACTGGGGGCGGCACTTTTCCCGACCAGGACGGCGGGTTCCGACAGGGCAATATTTCAGTCGAAGCCGATATCTCTCCCGGGGACGCTGACGAGCCCGGTTCGCTGACCTTACGCGCCCACAATGACATCATCCTGCGTGAAGACGTGCAGATCGCGAGCATTGGCGGGCCAATGGGGGTGACCCTGGTCGCCGACCTGGACGGCGTGGACGGCGGCGGGATTACGCTCGAACCCGGGAGCGAAATTCTCT
Organism: Massilia sp. Leaf139; assembly: GCF_001424165.1. Lineage (GTDB taxonomy): Bacteria > Pseudomonadota > Gammaproteobacteria > Burkholderiales > Burkholderiaceae_D > Telluria. The sequence continues at coordinate 990,223 of NZ_LMOJ01000001.1, read as the reverse complement.
CGGCGGGCGGCGACATCCGGCTCAATGGAGGCCGAGTGCTTATTCAAGACCCCGGCGACAACTTCTTCCAGCAATTGCCGACGAGGAGGATTTCGATTCAGGGTGCCAGCCTGAACTCCGAACAAGGCGTTATCGACCTTCACGCTGACACTATTGAACTCGATAACGCAACCCTGTCCTCGTCGAACTCAGAAGATGCGATCGTGATAAAGACAGGCACGTTCTCAAACAACGGCAGCCAGCTGCAACCCGGCCCCGGCCGCTGGCTGATCGAACTCGACGGCGGCTTCGATCAATTAGCGCAGACGACGTTCGGAGGAATCAGCTACGACTTCATCCAGGTCGGCGGAGACTCCGGTTTCATGGAGAACAACATCGACAACGGCGTGGTGTTAGGGAATGGGCTTGAGATGCGCATTACGCTCAACGCCACGCGCTTTTACGACGGCACGACGACCGCCACCTTCACCGACGCGCTTGTCAATAGCTGGCCCAATGACCTCGTGCTTACGCCGAGCAGTAACGGCGTGCCTGTTCGGGGCACTTTCGACAACCGGAACGTAGGGCAGGCGAAGTCCATCTCCTACACGATCAACGGCAACAGGGCCGACTTCTTCGAGGTCTCGCGCAACGGCATACCCGTGTACGGCGTCGACCAGGTCTACCTTGGAGAAATTACGCGCAGGGAGGTCGGCTACGCCATTGCCGCTTCTGACAAAGACTATGATGGCAACCGTACGGCCCAAGTGAGAGGCAGTGTCCCTGGCCTGCTCGCTGGCGATAATGTCGCCTTGACCGGGCTGAACGGCCTGTTCGACACGAAGGATGTGGGCACGCGCAAGACGGTCACGGTCACCGGCGCCGCGCTGACCGGGACGGACGCCGGCAACTACACCTTGACGGGCCCGACGACGACGACTGCCGATATCACGCCACTGGAAGTCAACTACACGCTCTCCGCAGCCAACAAGGTATACGACGCCACCCGCACTGCGCCGATCTCCGGTGTCGTCTCGGGCCTGCTGGCCGGCGACGACGTTTCCTTCGCCGTCTTTACCGGCCTGTTCGACACGAAAACCGTCGGCACCGGCAAAACGGTGACGGTGACGGGCGCCGCGCTGGCCGGCGCCGACGCCGGCAATTACTCCCTGACTGGGCCAACCACGACCACGGCCGACATCACGCCGAGGCCGGTCGGCTTCGACATCAGCGCGGCCAACAAAGTCTACGACGGTACCCGCGCGGCCACCGTGTCCTACAATCTCCCCGGCCTGCTCGCCGGAGACGACATCAGCGTCACCGGCTTGAGCGGCCTGTTCGATACGAAGAATGCCGGCACCGGCAAGACGGTGACGGTCAGCGGCGGTGTGCTGACCGGGGCGGATGCGGCCAACTATACCTTGTCGGCATCGGCCACGACCATTGCCGACATCACGCCGCGCCCGACCACGGCCAACATCACCGGCGCCGACAAGGTCTACGACGGCACGCGCCGCGCCTGGATTTCGTTCGGCGCATTCCCGAGCGTGCTGCCCGGCGATTTCGTCACGATCGGCACCAGCGAAATCCTATTCGAGGACAAGAACGTCGGCGCGGACAAGCTGATTACCTTCACGACCAGTATCATGACCGGCGCCGACGCCCCCAACTACGTGCTGACCGGGCCGCTCACGACGCGCGCCTCGATCACCCCGCGGCCGCTGGAAATCGGCATTGCCGGCCAGGTCAGCAAGGAGTATGACGCGACCACCGGCGCCAGCCTGGCCGGCGTCCAGTACATCCTGAACGGCGCGATCGCGAACGACGCCCTCACCGTTGCCGGCCCCGCCGTCGGCAGCTACGACTCCGCCAACGTCGGCCAGCAAAAGCGCGTCAGCGTCAGCGGCTTCACCGTCGCCGGCGCCGACGCGCCCAACTACAGCGTCGGCGGCGTACGCCTGGCCAGTACGGCCTCGAATCCGGTGGAGGTCACGGCGGGCGCCGATATCGGCACCATTACCCCGGCCACCCTCACCTACCGCGCCACGCCTGCCGTGCGCGAGGCGGGCCAGGCGGGCGCGCCCCTGGACGGCACCGTGACCGGCTTCAAGGGCGGCGACAGCCTGGCCACCGCCACCAGCGGCAATCTGCTGTGGACGAGCGGCGCGGCGCCGCAGGCGGCGCCGGGCAGCTATGCCATCGAGGGCGGCGGCCTGCTCGCGGCGAACTACCTGTTCGTCCAGGCACCCGAAAACGCCGCCGCGCTGGTGGTGCGCCAGACCGTCTTCCCGACCGCCGCCGTGCAGACCGCGAACGCGAGCGGCAACACGGCGATCGAGTCGGCCGTCCAGTCCGCGCAGATCCTGCCCGACACCGCCGGCGAGGCGAGCGGTCTCCTCGACGCCTCGAGCCCGGCGGCCACCCGCGGTTTCAAGGCGGTGCGCATCGGCGCGATGGGCCAGGACGAGCTGCGGCGCATGCTCGACGAGCGGCGTGACTTCAAGAAAAAGCTGTTCGCCAACGCGGTGCACAAGCTCGAACTCGATCCGAGCCTGGCCGACCTGCGCCCCTGCACGACCGTCGTCGAGGCCAGCTCGGGCGCCTGCCGCATCACGGCCGCCCAGCTCGACCTGATGCACGCTGCGAAAAAAGGGGCGCCCGCGCCGGCCAGGAAGGTGCTCGCGAAAACGGCGACCCTGCCGCAGATCGAACGCAAGATCGCGCTCCTGGTCGGGATCAACGAGTATGCCGACAAGACCATTCCGCAGCTGGAGAATGCGATCCCCGACGTGGACGCCATTGGGCGCCTGTTCGCCGAAAAGCTCGGCTACGAGGTGCGGATCCTGCGCAACCCGGACAAGGCGGAAATCGTGCGCAGCCTGAACGCGCTGTCGACGGAAATCGACGGCTCGGACAGCGTCGTCGTCTACTACGCTGGCCATGGCTATTCGCTGGAGAAGGACGGCGCCGGCTACTGGCTGCCCAGCGATGCCTCGGCCAGCGATCCACGCCAGTGGATCTCGAACAGCGACATCGCGCAGCTGCTCTCGAACGTGCGCTCGAAGCAGCTGGCCCTCATTTCCGACAGCTGCTATTCGGGCGCCTTTGCGCGCGAGGGCATGGAAGCGGTCGGGCGCAACGTCAGCGCCGACGATGTGCTGGCCAAGCGTTCGGTGGTCGTGCTGTCCTCGGGCGGCGACGAACCGGTGGCCGACGAGGGCAAGGGCAACCACTCGATCTTCGCCTGGAACCTGATGCAGGTGGTGGGCGGGGTGGCCAACTGGAAGCCGGGCAGCACGGTCTTCGACGACGTGCAGGCCGGCGTGCGCAAGGAATTCCCGCAGACGCCGAAGTACGGATCGGTGACGGCGGCCGGCCACCAGCGCGGCGGCGACTACCTGTTCGAGCTGCGCTGAAGCGCTGCGCGGGCGGCCGCCTTATTCGGCTAGCAGGTGCGGCCCGATCTCGCGCACCGACTTCACGCCGGTCAGCACCATGTTGGTACGCAGGTCTTTTTCCATGATGGCCAGCAGGCGTTCGACGCCGGCCTGGCCGCCGTGGGCGAGCGCATAGATGAAGGCGCGGCCCAGCAGCACGCCGTCGGCGCCCAGCGCGAGCATGCGGAACACGTCGGTGCCGGTGCGCACGCCGCCGTCGGCGAAGATCGCCAGCTTGCCCTTGACCTGCTGCGCGATCGCCGGCAGCACCCGCGCCGAGGACAGCGTGCCGTCGAGCTGGCGCCCGCCGTGGTTCGACACCACGATGCCGTCGGCGCCGAAGGCCAGCGCGTCGCGCGCGTCGTCCGGGTCGAGGATGCCCTTGATGATCATCTTGCCCTGCCACTCGTCGCGGATCCACTGCAGATCCTTCCAGGCGATCTCGGGATCGAAGTTGGCGCCCAGCCAGCCGATGTAGTCGGTCAGTCCCGTGGCGTGGCCGCGGTAGGCGGTGATGTTGCCGAGATCGTGGGGACGGCCGTGCACGCCCACATCCCAGGCCCAGCGCGGATGCAGCATGGCCTGCAGCACGCGCCGCAGCGGGCCGTTGGCGCCGCTCATGCCGCTGTGGGCGTCGCGGTAGCGGTTGCCCGGCACCGGCATGTCGACCGTGAACACCAGGGTGCGCGAACCGAGCTCCCAGGCGCGCCGCATCACGTCGCGCATGAAGGCGCGGTCTTTCAGCACGTACAGCTGGAACCAGATCGGCTTCGAGGCCTGGGCCGCCACTTCCGCCAGCGGACACACCGAGACGGTCGACTGGATGAACGGGATGCCCTGGCGGCAGGCGGCGCGCACCGCCTGCACTTCGCCGCGCCGCGCATACATGCCGGCCAGGCCGATCGGCGCCAGCGCCATCGGCAGCGCATAGTGCTCGCCGAACCAGTCCACGCCCAGGTCGAGCTGCTCGGAGCCGCGCAGCACGCGCTGGCGCAGGCGCACGGCCTGCAGGTCGTCGACATTGCTGCGCAGGGTCTGCTCGGCGCCGGCGCCGCCGTCGAGATAGTGGAACAGGAAAGGCGGCAGCTTGCGCCGGGCGGCTTCGCGAAAATCGGTGGCGGACGAAATGATCATGAGGGTCAGCGATGCGGGTGATGCTTGAGCTTACGGCAACGCATGCCCCTCTGGCAACAAAAATCCCCGCCGCGCGGGCCGTCCCTAACCTCGTCCTTACTCCAGCGCGCGGTTGCGCGACTCGACGTCGACGCAGGCAATGGCCAGCGCGCCGACGACGAGGAAAGCCGCCAGCATCGCCAGCGAGAGCGTGAAGCGGGTCGCCATCACCGGCGCCACGATGGTCGGCGCGAACAGGCCGCCGAAGCGGGCCACGGCGCCGGCCATGCCCATGCCGCTGGCGCGCAGGTCGGTCGGATAGACCTCGGGCGTGAAGGCATACAGCGCCCCCCAGGTGCCCAGCAGCGCAAAGCTCATCAGGAGGGTCGAGCCGACCACCAGCGCCGTCGACGTCCCCAGGCTGTAGCACATGCAGCCGACGGCGCTCAGCAGCAGGAAGCCGATCAGGGTCGGCTTGCGGCCCCAGCGCTCGACGCCATAGGCCGACAGCGCGAAGCCCGGCAGCTGGACGACGGCCAGCAGGATCAGGAATTCCTGGCCGCGCATGAAGCCGAAGCCTTCCGCGCTGAGCTTGACCGGCAGGTAGACGAAGACGCCGTAATAGGCGATCGAGATCAGCGCCCAGGCCACGCACAGGGCGATGCTGCGGCGGCGCAGGACGTTTGAAAACAGCGCGCCCAGCGAACGCTTGACGTGTGCGTCGGGCGCCAGCGCGGGAATCGCAGCATCGCGCCCGTTCACCGCCGCCACCCTGGCCAGCACGGCGCGCGCCGCTTCCGGCTGGCCGCTGCGGTTCAGGTACATCGGCGACTCGGGAATGAAGAGGCGCAGCACGACCCCGACCAGGGCCGGCAGGCCGGTGACGAAAAAGATCACGCGCCAGGCGTCGTCGCCCCAGCGCACGGCCACCAGGGCCAGCACGGCGAGGAAGATGGTGCCGACCGCCCAGAAGGATTCGAGCAGCACCAGCCAGCGCCCGCGCCGGTCGCTCGGCAGGAACTCGGCCATCATCGTGTAATCGACCGGCAGCGTGCCGCCGACACCGATCCCGGTCAGGAAGCGCAGGGCCAGCAGCCAGGTGAAGTCCGGAGCAAAGGCGGACGCGACACCGAACACGGCGTCGATCACCACCGCCCCCATCAGCACCGGCCGCCGCCCGATGCGGTCGGCCAGGCGGCCGAAGACGAAGGCGCCGACCAGCATCCCAACGAAGAACAGGGTGCCCGTCTGCAGCGCCTGCGGGACGGGAATGCCGAAGGTCTTGGCGATCGAGGGCGCGGAAAAGCCGATCGACAGCACCTGCATGGCGTCGGCCATCCAGACCAGGCCGAAGATCATGAACAGGCGGTACTGGAACTTGCCGACGCCTGCGGTCTGGATGCCCTGCTCAACGGTAATGGGGGCTGTCGCCATCCTGTATCCTCTTGGTTTAGCTGTTCTTATGTTTTTGTGGAAAAACGTAGTTTTGCTTAAGGTAGGGCGCATTGTGCTGCTTGTGCAGGCGAGTGTGCACAAAAGTTGTAAGGAGAACAGTGCAATGGGAGACATAAGGAGGACAAAAAAAACGGGCGGAGCGGCGTTTTCAAGATGCGGGTTGTTTAACGCGGGCATGCCCGCCCTACCTTAAGCGGCGGTTTCGATTTGTAGGGCGGGCATGCCCGCGCGTACGTACCGCCGCGCACCCCACCGTGTCCCGTACCCTCACCCGCCGATATTCCTGAACGGATCGAGCGCCAGGTCGATCAACCTCCGCTCGCGCACGACGATTTCCGCAATCGCCGTCATCCCGTAGCGCAGCGGATAGGTCGTCTCCCCGACGCGGTACTGCGCCTGCTCCAGCGACACCCGCCCCTCGTACACCGGCTGTTTGGTCTGCAGCGACGGCTTGGTCGCGGGCGAGATGTATTGCAAGGTGCCGCGAATCAGCCCATAGCGCTGGTAGGGAAAGGCATTGAACTTCATCTGCACGGCCTGCCCCTCGCGCAGGAAGCCGCGGTCGTGCTCGGCGATTTCGATTTTGAGGATCGGCCGCGCATTCCTGGGCGCGATGCCGCCCAGCGGCGCGTTCGCCTGGATCTTGTCGCCCGGCTGGGTCGAAGTGACGTCGGTGATCACGCCATCCACGGGCGCGACGATGCGCAGGAAGTTCTCCTTGTCGATGTTCTCGAACTTGATGCGCGCGGCGGCGTCGGCCACCAGGCGCGCGGTCTGCACCTGCAGGCGCAGCTTGTCCTCGGCGTTGGCAACTTCGCGCTCGGCAGATTCCGCCTGCAGGCGCAGCTTCTCCAGCTCCTGGCCGCTGGTCTCCAGGCTGGATCGGGCCTGGGTCGACTCCAGGCTCTGGCGCGCCGCCAGCTCGGTCACGCGCGCCTGGGCCACGCGCAGGGCGTTTTCGGCGGCCAGCAGCTCGTTCTTCTTGCTCTCCACCTGCAGCTGCGAGACCCCGCCGCCGCCCGGCAGCGCGAACAGGCGCGCGAACTTGTCGGCTTCGAGCCGGGCGGCGTCGCGCGCGCGCTGGGCGTCGGCGACGTTCGTGCGCGCCTCCTGCTGCTGGGCGCTCTGGCCCTGGGCCAGGCTGGCCGTGCCCTCGGCCAGGCGGCGGCGGTGCTGGCGCTCCTCGACTTCGGTCGCTTCGCGCAGGGCGGCGGCGTTGCGCTCCAACAGCGCCTTCTTCTCCGGGAATTCCTTCCACTCGCGCTCCGCATCCTCGAGCTTCAGGCGCGCTTCCAGGGCGTTGCGCGCCGCCTCGATCGCGCCGCGCGCATAGATCCGGGCCACCACGTCGCCCGCCTTGACCGGCTGGCCCTCGGCGATGTAGATGTTACTCAGTTCGCCGTCGATGGGCGCATACAGGCGCCGCACCTCGGAAGCCGGCGCCAGGGTACCGTTAGCCGTCACCAGCACGTCGGCGTGGCCGAAGAAAGACCAGAACAGCGCCGCCAGCACCAGCCCGACCATCGCGTACACCAGCGCCTGGGTGAAGCGCCACGGGTTGGCGGTGAGGATCGAAATCCCTTCGGCGCTATGCTCTTCCAGCGCTTCGGACAGGGGCGTCAGCCCCTGCGGCTTGATCCAGTCCGGTTTCATGGCGCACTCCTGGCCAGCGCCAGGCGGCGCAGGTCGCTGAGCGCCGTGGCGTAGGTGTCGCGGTAGGCCGGCACGTGGGCCGAGATGGTTTCGAAGGCGCGCTGGTAAGCCTCGTTACGTTCGTCCCACTCTTTTAATAGCTGCGCGATGCGGGCGGCGTCGGCCGCACCCGCCACGGGCGCGCCGGCCCCGCCGCGTGCCGCGACAAAACCTTCCAGGCCGGTGATCCAGTCCAGCGCGTCGAGCAGGGGCGGCAGCTCCGGGTTGTAGCGGCCACCGGCGCGCAGCACCGTGACCTGACGCGCCGCCCTGTCGAACTGCCTGGCTTCGAGCGCCGCCATCCAGGCGGGCAAGTGCGCCTTGAGCAGCGCTTCGGTCGACAGCGCGCGCAGGCGCGCATTGCCCGGATCGTCGGCCAGTGCGGCACTTGCCCGCGCCGCGGCCTGCGGGTAGGCACGCTCGGCCAGCAGGTCTTCCACCGCGCGCTCGGCGCTGCCGATGCCGAGCCCCGCCCACACCAGCGCGCCGGCGACAATGACGACGCCGACCAGCGACAGGCGCAGGCGGCGCCGGTTCAGCCGGCCGCTGCCGCCCAGTGCCGCGTACAGGCCGTCGAGCATGACGCCGGCGCGGTTCTGGGGCGGCACGGTGGCGTCCTCGGCATCTAGTATCGGCGCGGCGTCGGGCGCATCCGCCGGCGCCGGATCGACGCAGAAGATGTCGAGGAAGGAATCGGCGGCGGCGACAAAGGTCGTGCGGTCGGCGGCCGCCGCCGGATGAAGCGCGCCGATGCGCGTCAGGGTCGGGTCGCGCGCCACCGCCTCCCATTCCAGGGCGACGCGGTAGACGAAATGGCGTCCGCCGAAGGCGAGGACGTCGCCTTCCTGCAGCGCCACCGCGTGTTCGTCCAGCCGCACGTCGTTCACAAAAGTGCCGTTGGTACTGCCCAGGTCTTCGATGTGGAGCTGGCCGCCGCGCAGGAACAGGTGGGCATGGCGGCGCGACAGGTAGTTCACCTGGGCCGGATCCATCTCCTTGTAGCGGGCAAAGGCGTCGTCGGCCTTGCTGACCATGAAGGGGAATTCGGTGACGACGATCGGCTGCATCCCGGCGCCGCCTTCGGGCACCAGGGTCAACGAGGCCAGCCGCGCCTGCGATGTCTGCGGCGCGTGGCCCGCGCCCGCTTCCATCTGCACCCGGAACACGAGCGTCTTGCCGAGCCCAAGCAGGTCGCCGTCGTGCAGCGCGGCGATGGCCTGGCGCACCGGGACGCCGTTGACGGTGCTGCCGTTCTTGCTCCCCAGTTCGGCAAAATACACGGCGCCATGCTCGCAGAAGATGCGCGCATGGCGGCGCGAGAGGTCGGCGGCGAGATCGTTCGGATAGCTGTCGAAAGGCGCCTCGGTGCGGCCGATGGCGAACAGGTTGTCGTGGATGCGGATCGGGCCCAGCTCCGGGTGCGAGACCGGCGCCAGCACGATCATCAGCCGCCCGGCGGGCGCGGCGCGCGGCGCGGCGAGCATCGCATCCGAGGCGCTCATGCTGCGCCTCCCCGGTCAGCGCGCCGACGGATCGCGCACCGCATTCTGCACCGCATTTTGCACCGCATTCTTCACATTCACCGGCGGCCAGCCCCCGCCCAGCGCCTTGTACAGCGTCACCGTATCGGACAGGATCTGCTGGTGGTTCGCCAGCAGCGCCAGCTGCGAGGCCAGCAGCGTGCGCTGGGCCTCGAACACTTCCAGCTGCGACACCATCCCTTCCTTCAGCTGGGCCTCGACCTGGGCCGCGACCACGCCCAGGCGCTCGGCCTGCTGTTCAAGCTCGACGCGCTGGCGCCGGTGCGCATCCAGGTTCACCAGCGCGTTCTCCACTTCCTCGAAGGCGGCCATCACGACGCGCCGGTACTCGCCCTCGGCCACTTCGGTGCGCGCCTCGCTGGTCTTCAGGCGCGCCTTGACGCTCGGGTCGAAGATCGGGAAGTTGATACTCGGGAGCAGGCCGAAAGTGAAGGATTTCAGCAACGAGCCGAGCGCGAAGCTGGAACTGCCGCCGCGCCCGGTCAGGCTGATCGAGGGCAGCTGGGCCAGTTTCGCCTGGCCGACCAGGTCGTAGGCCGCCAGCACCCGGTATTCGGCGGCCACCACGTCCGGGCGCCGTTTGAGCAGCTGCGAAGGCAGGCCTTCGGGCACCGTGGGCAGCTGCACCCTGCCCTGCAGCGATCCGGCGGGCACGCTGAAGTCGCCGGCCGGCGTGCCGAGCAGGGTCGCCAGCGCATTCCCGGCCAGGGCGCGCAGGCGGCCCAGTTCGATCAGGTCGCGGCTCAACTGGTTGATTTCCGCGCGCTGCTGCAGCACGCGGGTCTGCGGGATCAGGCCCTGCCCCATCATCGCCTCGTAAGTGGACAGGATCGCCCGGTTCTTTTCCAGGGTGAGCTCCTGCTGGCGGATCTGCTCGTCGAACTGCATGATCTGGAAATAGGTCGTCGAGACGTCCGACACCAGCGACAGGTAGCCGGCGCGCCAGTCCGCCTCGGTGGCGTTGAAGGCGGCCGTTTGCGCCTCGACGCCCTTGGCCACCTTGCCCCAGACGTCGATCTCCCAGTTCACTTGCGTGCCGAGGTTGAACTGCTTGCTGAACTTCTGGCCGGTGCTCTTTTCGAAGCTCGCCCCCGCGCCGGCGTCCAGGGTCGGCAAGGCGCCGGCGCGCGCCTCGCCGATCTCGGCGCCGGCCACGCGGATGCGCGCCGTCAGCACCTTCAGGTCGAAGTTGGAAGCGAGCGCGCGTTCCACCAGGCCGTCGAGGTAGGGATCGCGGAACTGCTTCCACCAGTCGGGCGCGATCATCTCGGCTGGCGCCACCGGCAAGCCCTGCTGGCTCGACCAGGCCGTCTTGGCCGGGGTCTCCGGCGTCTTGAACGGCTTCATGCTGACGTCGGCGCAGGCGCACAGCAGCGCCGCGATGGCGGCCAGCGCCGCGCGGTGCAGATTGAGCCTGGTCGGCAGCGGTGTCATGACGGCCTCCGGCGCCCTCACGCGTGGGCGCGCGCCTCCCATCCTTTGGCCTCGACGAATACCTTGAACAGGCGCGCATCCAGGTGGCCGGCGCGGCATTCCTCGCCGATCAGATCCAGCGCGCGCTCGACCGGTACCGCCTCCTTGTAGGGCCGGTCGCGCGCCGTCAGGGCGTCGAAGATGTCACTGATCGTCAGGATGCGCGTCTGCAGGCTGATCTCGGCGCCCTTCAGGCCCATCGGATAGCCGGAACCGTCGAGCTTTTCGTGGTGGCCGTGGGCGATCGCCGGTACCCCGGCCAGTTCGCGCGTCCAGGGAATCAGGATCAGGAAGGAATAGGAATCGGCGACGTGGGCCTCGATCTGGCGCCGCTCGTCCGGTGTCAGGCAGCCCTTGCCGATGCTGAGCGCGCCGAACTCGTCGTCGCTGAGTAGGCGAAAGTCCGGGTCCTCGTGGCCGGCGCAGGCATGGTGGCGGATCGCTTCGAGCTCGGGCAGCGGATTGCTGTGCGAGACCGAGGGCTCGTTGGCGCGCACGATGGTGGCGAAGAAGGCGTCGAGCCGCATCCGCTCCTCGCGCAGTTCGTGTTCGATGCGCTCGCATTCGCGGCGGAAGGCGGCCATCCCGAGTTCGCCTTCCAGGTGGCGCCGCGCCAGGCCGCGCCAGGCATGGCGTTCGAGGCAGGCGTGGGCGTAGCGGAAGCGCTGTTCGAGCAGGCGCATGTCGGCGTGGTGCAGCTTCTTCTCTTTGCGCAGCACGTGCTCGCGCACGCCCACCTTGCCGAAGTCGTGCAGCAAGGCGGCGTAGCGGATTTCCTGCAGCTGGGCCGGCGAAAAGGCGGCGCGCCGCAGCGTGGCGTCGTCAGCGCGCGCCATCGCCATCGCCAGGTTTTCGGCATAGTCGGCCACGCGGAAGGAGTGGCCCGCCGTCACCGGGTCGCGCTCCTCGATCGCCTGTACCGAGGCGCACACAAAACCGTCGAGCAGGCCCTTGATATCCGAGTACAGTTGAAAATTCTTCAGGGCCACCGCGGTTTCGGCGCAGACCCCGCTCAGGATCTCGAGGTCGGCCTCCTGGAAGGCGTGCGGGTCGGACGAGGTGTCGACCTGGATCAGTCCCAGCACGTCCTCGCCCAGGATCAGCGGCACGCACATCACCGAGAGGATGGCCTGGGACACGATGGATTCATGGGCGGCGTAGTTGCGGTCGGCCAGGGTGTCGACCGAGAGGATGGCGCGCTTTTTCACCAGCACCTGGTCGACGATGGTGCGCGAGATGCGCACCTGGGCCGGGTCTTCCACGCCGCCGCCGCGGCGGCGCGCGGCCACCGGGCGCGGCGCTTCGCCGGGGCGCAGTTCGCCATCGCTGTCGCACAGCATGATGAAGGCGCGCTCGGCCGGCGGGAACAGGTCGAAGATAAAATTCATCAGCTTTTCGATCAGCGTCGCCTGGTCGGTGACGGCGCCCAGGGCGATGCTGACCTGGGCCATCGCGTGCAGGCGGTGCACGGTTTTCTCGAGATCGGTGCGCTCGGCATGCGCGGCGTCGACCACGGGTGCGAAGCGGGTGGCGTCGACCGAGCGCGTGATCACGGTGGCGGCGTTGGCCTGCTCGGGCAGCATCAGCGAGTGGAATATCAGCTGGGCCGAGGCCAGGGCCAGCTCGTCGCCGTCGCGCAGCACATGCCAGGCGCCCGGCGCCAGGCGCTCGCCGCAGACGAAGGTGCCGTTGCGCGAGTGCAGATCCTCGACAAAATACTGCGCACCGCGGCGGCGGATGCGCGCATGGCGGCGGCTGATCGTCGGCTCGGGAATGCAGATGTATCTATTCGAGGCCAGCGCATCCTGGCGGTCGCGCCCGAGCACGGCTTCGTCGTGCAGCGCGAAGACGGCGCCCGCCGGTTCCGCCGCGCCCATCCACTCGACATAGGCGCGCACCGGGTCGCTGGAAGCGGCGCTCCCCGTGGCGGCGAATGCGGGTGTGGGTTCCATGATGTCCCTAGCGCACGGTGATCGTGATCTTCTTCGAGGTCACCGGCGGCACGTGCGGCACGTGGTTCTCGTCGCCCATCAGCAGTTGCAGCGTGTGCTTGCCGGGCGGGAGCTCGATCATGGTCTCGGTCTCGCCGGCGCCGTAGTGCAGGTGATTCCGGTCGGACGGGATCGGCTGGCCGGCGGCCGGCAGCTCGGTGTCGATCAGCAGGTGGTGGTGGCCGGTGTTTGGAAAGGCGACGCCCTTGGGCGCCACGCCCATGTGGCGCAGGCCGAACCAGACGCGGAAGGGCTTGCCGGCCGCGAGCACCTGACCGTCGAGCGGCCAGCCGATATAGCAGTAGGCGTTGGCGGGCGCGGTGGCCGAGCCTGCCGTGCCGCTTGCGAGCGCGGCCACCAGAGCGAGGACGGCGAAAGATGTGCGCATGATCGTCTCCGCCGCCTCAGCGCACCGTGATGGTGATCTTCTTCGACATCACGGGCGGCTTGTGCGGCACGTGGTTCATGTCCCCCAGCAGCAGCTGCAGGGTATGGGTGCCGGGGGGCAGTTCGATGCGCGCCTCGGTCTCGCCCGCGCCGAAGTGCAGGTTGTTGCGGTTGTTGGGGATCGGTTCCGTCATCGACGGCAGCTCGGTATCGATCAGCAGGTGATGGTGGCCGGTGTTCGGCACGTTCGCGCCCTTGGGTGCGACGCCCATGTTGCGCAGTCCCATGCGCACCCAGAACTTGCCGCCGGTGATGACGGTGCCGTCGTAGGGCCAGATGAAGTACAGGTAGGCGTTGTTCGGGTTCGCGGGAGGATTTACAGATGCGTTCACAGGCGCGCCTGCGGCCGGCCCCGCCGCGACCTGGGGCGCGGCGGGGCCATGAACACTTGCTGCCGACAGCGCAAGCAGCAGCGCAAACAGGCAGGCGATGGGGCGCATGATGAAAACTCCAGCCGAGGTCGTATGGATGTGCGCATCGATACAGTAAATCTGTCACACTCTCAGTCAGATCGCAAGTCAAATCCTGTGTCAAATCCTGTCATATGCAGCGTGGACGAGGAGCCATTTATGCGGCACAAGCTGTTAATGGTATGCGTACTGGCCGGGCCCGCTTTGACGCTTTCCGGCACTGCCCAGGGCTTCATGCAGGCGCCAGGCATCGTCCCCAAAGCGAGCCCCGAACAGTTCGAACTGGCGTTCTGGAATTCGATCAAGGACAGCACCCACGCCAGCGATTACGAGGCCTACCTGAAGGCTTATCCAAAGGGGCGCTTCGCGGCGCTGGCGCAGTCCCGCATGGCGCGTCTGAAGGCGCCGGCGGCGCAGGCCGGGACGCTGTCAGCTGTTCAGCCGCCGGCCGCGGTGCAGGCCCCGCCCGCCAAGGCGCCCGCGCCCGCCGCGTCAAGCCCCGCCCCGGCGGCCACCGTCCGCGCGGGCGGCGAGTTCAAGGATTGCGCCGCCTGCCCGCCGATGGTCTCGCTCCCCGCGGGGGTGTTCACGATGGGGAACGACGCGAGCGACCCGAGCGAGAAGCCGGCGCACCGGGTCGGCATCGGCGCGCCCTTCGCCATCGGTAAATACGAAGTCACGGTGCAGCAGTGGAATGCCTGCGTCGACGCGCGCGGCTGCCAGCGCATCGCGCAAGCGCCGAACACGGCGCCGAATGCGCCGATCCGCGACGTCAGCTGGGACGACGCCCAGCAGTTCGTGCGCTGGCTGAGCGCCGTCAGCGGCAAGCCCTACCGGCTGCCGAGCGAAGCGGAATGGGAATTCGCTGCCCGGGGCGGCACCACGAGCGCCTACTGGTGGGGCGCCCAAATGGCGCCGGGCAAGGCCAACTGCAAGGATTGCGGCGCGCCCTACAGCGCCGAGCGGCCGGCCAATGTCGGCAGCTTCGCCGCCAACCCCTTTGGCCTGCACGACACCAGCGGCAGCGTCTGGGAATGGGTAGCCGACTGCTGGCACAACAACTTCAAGGACGCCCCTGCAGACGGCCGCGTCTGGGACGCGCCGAATTGCCGCGTGCGCGTGATCCGCGGCGGCTCCTGGCGCGAAGGCACCGCCTACATGGTCGCCTCGACCCGCTTCAAGTACGACGCCGGGGTGCGCCAGTCGCAGAACGGGTTCCGGGTGGCGCGCAGCCTGAAGTAATGACAGCAGCTCATTCGCGGGCGCGCGTGGCGACCGGCAGGAATTCGACGCCGATGGCACCGGCGCTGCTGCGCGCGCGGATCTGCTCCAGGCTGGCCGCGACGCCCGCCAGGTAGTCGGGCGTCGCCTCGGTCTCGCGCCGCAGCGTGCCGAACAGCGGTTCCGGCGTCGTCACCAGCACCACCACCAGGCCGGCGCCGGCTGGTTTGCCGATCTGCCAGTCGCCAGGCCTGCCGATGGTGACGCTGTGGCGCGGCGGCGCCCGGTTGTCCAGGGCGAGCGCGTTCGGCAGCAGGTGGATCACGCCGGCGGGGGGCAGGTAGGCGTCGACGGTCATGAAGGAGGCGGCGTTCGGCGTCGTCACGGCGACCATCAGCGAATCGCCCTCGCTCAGGCCGGCCTCGGTCGCCCCGGCCAGGCGCAGCGCGGCGCCTCCGCCCGCCTGACGATGCGCCAGCCAGTAAGGCGCGAACGCCGTCACCACCGGGCACAGCGCGGGATCGACTTCGCGCACGGCCAGCTCGATCTTCGCCACGCCGGGCAGCGCCTGCAGCGGCGCGCGCACGCCCGCTTCGCCGATTGCCGCCGAGACCACGCCCTGCACCTGCACCGAATCGGCGCCGGCGCTGGCGAGCAAGGCCGCGCAGGGAATGCCGGCCAGGGCCGCGGCCAGTGCCTCCGGCGTGGGCGGCGCAGTAGCGGCCGCCACCGGCGCCGGCTCGGCCTCGGCCGCCGGGGCCGTCGCGGTCGCCGCCGCCGGCGCCGCAGGAGAGCGCCCGAACAGGTACCAGCCGCCCACCGCCAGCGCGGCCAGCGCCACCGCGGCGGCGCTCGAGACCGCCACCAGTTTGCCGCGCGTCTTCGTTCCGCTCGCGCCGAAGTCGGCCAGGAAGCGCGCCACCGTCTGCGTACGCGCCTCGCGTTCCAGCGCCAGCGCGCAGCGCAGCGCCTGCCACTGGCTGCGTCCCAGGCCCGGCGGGCGCTGCGGCTTCATGCCGGCGCCGCGCGCCTGCGCCGAAGACAGGCGGTTGAAGGGATGGCGGCCGGTCAGCAGCTCGTAGGTGATGCAAGCCAGTGCGTAGATGTCGTCGCGCGGATCGGGCTCGCGCTGCTCCAGCATTTCCGGGCTGGCATAGGCCGGGGTGAGCGCGCCCAGGCTGCCTGGGTCGAAGACGGTAACGTCGACGTCGGCCTCGGTCTTCTGGAACACGCGGGCAATGCCGAAATCGATCACCTTCACGGCGCCGCCGGCGGTGACGATCACATTGCCCGGCTTGAAGTCGCAGTGGACGAAACCGCGCCCGTGGGCGTAGGCCAGTGCATTGCCCATGCCGTTGACGATGGGCAGCACCTGGGCATAGAGCATGCCCGCGAAACCGGGCGCGCGCAGCACCTGGCTCAGGGGTTTGCCGGGCAGGTATTCCATGGTGAGATAAACCATCGGCCCGTCGCGGTCGAAATCGTAGACCGAGACGATGTTCGGATGCGCCAGCGCCTGCGCCTTGCGCGCCTCGCGCTGCAGGGCGATCAGCGACTTCGGGTGGCCGCGGAACTGCACGTTCAGCACCTTGATCGCGATATACGGATTGCGATCGGAGGCTTCAAGTTTACGCAGGTCGAGCGCTTTATAGACGGTGCCCATGCCGCCGAAGCCGATGCATTCCTCCAGGACGAAGCGGCCGTTGAGGGTCTCGCCCACGCCCTTCATGCGCTCGGGTTCGTTCGCCAGCTCGTCCTCGATGCGCGGTGCTGGTGGCGAAGCTTGCGGCGCCGCATGCGCGCCCGGCCGGGTCTGCACGAACGTGTCGTCGCCGCCGAGGCGCTGGCGCGCCGCGATCAGGCGGCCGATGCGCAATTGCACTTCCTTGTAAAGCTCGCCGGGAAGCGGGGCGCGCGCGTGCTCCTCGCTCAGCAGCTCGAGCAGGCGGCCGGGACTTTCGGGCGCGCTCTCCAGCACCCGGTCGAGCTGCGCCAGGAATTCGGGATGCTGCAAGGCGCCGCTCTGCAACTGCCGGAGCGCGTGCGCGAAACTGTCCATGATGTGAGGTATCGGGAGGTCTCAATGCGGGCCGCTAGCTTGAGACTAGCATGAAGCGCTCGATGATCAAGCCTTTGCGGCACCTCAATCCGGCCGGGCAGTTCGATGTGTTGGATACGACCCGACAGGCAGGCGACAACTGTCGGATGGCGCCGAACAGCCTTCGCCTCCTGCGCTCTCCCAGCGCTTTCGCAACCCCTGAGTAGTAACGATATAAACCGTTTGCATTCAAGGACTTGTTGGCGCCGAGGCGGCCCTGGCGCATACCTGGCACGCCTTTCGCTACATGTCCATCGAGCGCACAACACTGCCTCGACACCAAACCACTTACCAATCAGGAGAATCACCATGAAAACCTTGATCATCGCAGACCTGGCCCGTACCGAACAACTCGACCGCAGCGCCATGGCCGGCGTGCGCGGCGGCTTCAAGATGGGCATGCCGTCGTATTCGCCGTCCTACTCGCTCGGCAACGTGAACTACGCGCCCAGCTTCGATTCCTCGATCACCGCCACCCAGAACCTGGCGCAGATGCAGGAAGTCGTGACCGCCACCGCCAACGGTTCGGCCTTCCTGAACGGCGTGCACGTCGACAGCGATGTCGACCAGCGCGGCGAAAACAAGATCATCCGCCACGGCTGATCGTCCAGCCAAGATTCCACCATTCACCATCCACGCATTCAAGGAGCATCATCATGAACAAACTCACCATCACCGACCTGGCCTCGACCCAGGAACTCGACCAGCGCAGCATGGCCTGCGTCCGCGGCGGCTGGAGCATGGCCGCGCCCTACTGGAAAGCCGGCGACCTGACTTATGCGCCAGTGCACGACTCCTCGATCACGGCCACGCAGAGCCTGCTGCAGGGACAAAGCGTGACCACGGCCACCGCCAACGGTTCGGCATTCCTGGGCGGCGTCCATGTCGACAGCGACGTCGACCAGCGCGGCGACAACAAGATCATCGGCTAAGCGAAGGACATCGTCATGTCATCCATCGCCATCGCGGATCTGGCGCACAGCGCCGAACTGGACAACCGAGCCATGTCGGTCGTACGGGGCGGCAGCGGCTTCGGCCAGGACGTCAACGTGAACGTCAACCTCAAGCAGCAGATCGGGCAGTTCCAGCAAATCGGCATCAATGTCCTCAATGGAAACGGCGTCATCGGCGCCGGGTTCAAAGGGCCGGAGATCGACCTGGACGCCGTGCTGCGGGCGGAAAACAACGTGCTACTCTGACCGCACGCCGTCCGCTGATTCAACTCTCCATCCCGGCAACGGGATGGAATCCGTTAACGCTTTATTCCCAGGAGGCCCCATGGCTACCATCGTCATCAAGGATTTACCGGAAAGTAGCGAACTCGATCGGCAGGCGATGTTCGCCATCGCCGGCGGCTCGCGCCTGCGCGCGGGCGGCGCCGGCCGCGCTGCCGGTGCGCACGCGCAGGCGCATGGGCGGCGCATGCGCCTGTTCGACCTGGCGCCCGCTGCAAGAAGCAGCCAGGCGCCGACGCGGCCGCGCTGACGTCAAGCCTGCCACGCGAAACCGTCCAGTCGATGGCTGGACGGTTTTTTTTTCGTCCGCGGCTTTTCGATGAGTGTTGGGCTGCAGCCGTCAGCGCTGCCGGCCTGTTGGTGTGAGGCCGACGCTTTGCGGTGCTCGCGCCCTGCCTTCCCCCGTGGCCAGGGCTGGCACGCCGCATGCTCTATCGGAATCGTGAGCCAAACAAGCGCTCCGCACTTTTCGAAACCAGCCATCAAGGGGAACACATCATGAACATCCACAAACACATGGAAGCCATTTTCGTCGTCGCGCTCGTGGCGGTCGGCGTGGGGACGTTTGCTTACGACAGCCTGCCGCAGGCGAATGCGGTGGGGTCGGCGGCGAAGTCGGCGGCGGTGACGCGCGATGCGGTGTCGGATGCGCGGGCGATCGTGGTGCGGGCGCCGACCATGCCGCGGCGTGCGTGAGCGTCGGGGGCGGCTGCGTGCAATGCGTGGCCGCCCTGGTTTTGTGGGTGGCAACTATTTGTAGTCTCCCCGTCTCTTCTGTTTTGTTCATGGGCCCTTTGGGGCCTTTTTTATTTTCTGCTGCCGGTGGTGTGGAGGACGCGGGCGGAGACGCGGCGGTGCGTAACGCGTGGGCATGCCCACCCTACGGGTCTGTTGGGTGGGTGACGACAGCGCTGCGAAATGTGTTGGATTGGGGCCGTCACTGGACGTGTCCGTGCGTCTTTGTCGACGCGATGCGAAAGATGCAGGTGGCTTCGCGAATCTTATATAAACCAATGACTTACGCGCGCCGCAGCGGATTTCGAGGCTCCTGGCACGCCTCTCGCTATATGTCCATCGAGCGCAAACGAATTGCCTCACCAACCCAAACCACTTCAGGAGAATCACCATGAAAAGCTTGATCATCACCGACCTGGCCCGCACCGAACAACTGGATCGCCATGCCATGGCAGGCGTGCGCGGCGGCTTCAAGATGGGTACGCCCGGCTATGCCTTCGGCGACGTGAACTACGCACCCAAGTTCGACTCGTCGATCACCGCGACCCAGAACCTGGCGCAGATGCAGGAGGTGGTGACCGCCACCGCCAACGGTTCGGCCTTCCTGGGCGGCGTCCACGTCGACAGCGATGTCGACCAGCGCGGCGAAAACAAGATCATCGGCTAATGCGATTGGCTGCGCAGCGGCGAACCCGCCGCGCATCCTCCGCCACCCACATCAAGGAGAACACCATGTCATCCATCGTCGTCAAGGATCTCGCCCACAGCGCCTCACTCGACCAGGGCGCCATGGCGCTGGTCTCGGGCGGTAACGCCTTCGGCCCCAAGGTCAACGTGAATCTCAACATCGACCAGGAGATCACCCAGTTCCAGCAGATCGGCATCAACGTCCTCAACGGCAACGGCGTGATCGGCGCCGGCTTCAAGGGCCCCGACATCGACGTCGCCGCCAAGCTGTTTGCCGCGAACAACGCCGTGTTCTAAGCCCCTATCCAAACCAGATCCGTCCATATCATTCATTTCAGGAGAACCATCATGAACACCTTGACCATCACCGACCTGGCCCGCAGCGAGCAGCTCGACCGCCCGACCATGGCCGCCGTGCGCGGCGGCTGGAAAGTGGCCGCAGCTAGCTACACTACCGCCTACAGCTACGGCGACCTCAAGCTGGCCGGCAGCTATGATTCCTCGATCACCGCCACCCAGAACCTGGCGCAGATGCAGGACGTCGTGACGGCCACCGCCAACGGCCCGGCCTTCGTGAAAGGCGTACACGTCGACAGCGACGTCGACGGGCGCGGCGAGAACAAGATCATCGGCTAATCTGCCACCGGTGCCAAACATGATCTACACTGGGGAGACCAGCCCCTCTCCCCAGTGGCGATCGTTTTTTTAGAACATCTACGCGGAGACGCATCATGGCGAAGATTACGATCAGCGACCTGCCGGCCAGCACCACCCTGGATCGCAAGGCCATGGCGGCGATCCGCGGCGCCGGTGCGCCCTGGGTCTTCGGCTGGATCCGGCCCTTCGTGCCGGCCTCGCCGAGCCAAGTCCCGGTCATCAATTTTTACCAGATCAATAATTTTGCCGACCAGATGATCAACCAGTTCCAGACGGTGTCGATCAACACCTCCGGCGCCGGCGCCGCGGTCAACGTGGTCGTCGACGAGAGCAGCGTGAACAATGCGCTGCTGCGCTAGCAGCCAGACAGGAGCGCAGCACCCAACCCGGACGATGCGATGGCCATGGATAGCCAATTGCACTGGACGTGCGCCGCGCACAGCGACGTCGGCCTGGTGCGCAGCCGCAACGAGGATGCCTACCTGGCGCAGCCGCAGCGCGGCCTGTGGGCCGTGGCGGACGGCATGGGCGGCCATGCCTTCGGCGACCTCGCCAGCCATGCCGTGGTCGACGCCCTGGCCGCCCTGCCGGCGCCCGCATCGCTGGCCGACTTCATTGCCTTCGCACGCACGCGGCTCACGGGCGTGAACGAAGCGCTGCGCCTGGAGGCACGCACGCGCCAGGTGCCCGTGATCGGCAGCACCGTCGTCGCCCTGCTCGCCTTCGGCATCGAGGCCGCCTGCCTGTGGGCCGGCGACAGCCGCGTCTACCTGTACCGCCAGGGCCGCCTGCAACAGCTCACGCGCGACCACAGCCAGTACGAGGCCTTGAAAGCCAGCGGCGCGGATCTCGCCGCCGCCGCGGCCAGCCCCAACATGATCACGCGCGCGGTGGGCGCAGCCGACGCCATCGAATTCGACGTGGCGCCCCTGACGGTGCGCGACGGCGACCTGTTCCTGCTCTGCAGCGACGGGCTCAGCACCCCGGTCGAAGAGGCCGCGATTGCGGCCACGCTGGCCGCGGGCGACTGCACGGCGGCCGCCCACGAACTGGTGAACCTGGCCCTGAACAAGGGCGGGCGCGACAACATCACGGTGGTCGTGGTGCGCGTCGATGACCTATCGAGCGACAAGACCGTCGTCAATCCCGCCCTGTGAGCGCCGCCGCTCAGTGCTTGCGGAAGTCCTTCGAATGCAGGCCGTGCTTTTTCAGCAGGATCTGCAGGTGCGAGCGGTTCATGTCCCAGCGCCGTGCCAGCTCGGCCACCGTGCCGCCCACTTCTTGCAGGCCGCGCTCGAGGCAGCTGCGTTCTGCCTCGTCGCTGGCCAGGCGTTTGGCCTCGGCCATCGAGGTGCTGGCCGCCACGGCTTCCTGCGCGACGGCGGCGCCCTGTGTCGCCGGCCGGATGTCTTCCGGCAGGTGCGCCAGATCCGCCGTCTCGCCGGCCAGGCAGGAGATGCGGTACATGATATTGCGCAGTTCGCGGATATTCCCGGGATAGGTATAGCGCAGCAGGAACTCGCGCAGGCGCGGGCTGAGCGCAACGGGCCGCCGTTTCAGGGCCTCGGCCGACTCGTCGCCGTAATACGCGATCAGCAGCGGAATCTCGTCGGCGCGCTCGCGCAGCGGTGGCAGGGTCACGTGGATCACGCTGAGACGGTAGAACAGGTCCTCCCGAAACGTCCCCTGTTCGATCAGCTTGCGCAGGTTCTTGTTGGTCGCGGCAACGATACGCGCATCGACCGAGATGGTTTCGTCGGAACCGACGCGCTGGATCTCGTGCGACTGCAGCACGCGCAGCAGTTTCACTTGCCCTGTCAGCGGCAATTCGCCGATCTCGTCGAGGAAGATCGTGCCCTTGTGCGCGCTTTCGAACTTGCCCTTGCGGTCCTTGTCCGCGCCGGTAAAGGCGCCGCGCTTGTGGCCGAACAGTTCGGATTCGAGCAGGTTGTCGGGAATGGCGCCGCAGTTCACCGAGATATAGGGCTTGTCGACGCGTGAGCCGTTGGCGTGGATGACCTTGGCCATCAGCTCCTTGCCGGTGCCGCTTTCGCCGTCGACCAGCACCGGCAGGTCGGTCGGCGCCGCCTTTTCCGCGATTTCCAGCGCGTCGAGCAGCTTCGGGTTGTCGCCAAACGTCCCTTCGAAGACGAAGCTGCGCGCCAGCAGCGCCTGGCGCCGCTCGCCGGTGGACAGTTCGGCCACGGGTTCGGCCGGCATCTCGACGCGGCGTTCCGTCCCGATTGCCTGCACGAAGCGCTCCTTGTGCGACAGCCCCATCACTTCGTCGCGCAGGGTGTTCGCCTGGCGCAGCAGCTTTTCGATGTCGGGCCGCTCGATGCGCGTGGCCCAGCGCAGGGTCGAGCGCATGATCTCGATCTTTTCCAGCAAGGCCGCGTACGACATGGCCGAGCCGCGCTCGCCGCCTGGGTCGTAGAGTTTCATTGCAGTGTCACTCGCTGCCCAACTGCTTCTGCACCAGTTCGTAGTACATGCCGCGCCGCGCCAGCAGTTCCTCGTGGCGCCCCTGCTCGACGATCTTCCCTTCGTAGAGCACGACGATCTTATCGGCCCGCATGATGGTGCTGAGCCGGTGCGCGATGATGACGGCCGTGCGCCCGGCCAGGATCGCTTCCATGTTGGCCATGATGTTGCTCTCGGACTGGGTGTCGAGCGCCGACGTCGCCTCGTCGAAGACCAGCAGGCGCGGGTCGTGGTAGAGCGCGCGGGCGATGCACAGGCGCTGCACCTGCCCGCCGGACAGCCCGATGCCGCGCTCGCCCACCACCTGCTCGTACCCGAGCGGCATCTTGGCGATGAAGGCATGGGCGTCGGCCATCTTCGCCACCTCCTCGATTCGCCTGCGGTCGGGACTGTCGTCGCCGCTGGCGATGTTCTCGGCAATCGTCCCCGAAAACAGCAGATTGCTCTGCATGACATAGCCGACCTGCGCCCGGTAGTAGTCCTTGTCGATGGCGCTCATCTCGTAGCCGTCGACGATGATTTTTCCTTCGGAAGGCGGATAGAAGCCCACCAGCAGCTTGGCCAGCGTGGTCTTGCCCGAACCGCTGCGCCCGACGATGGCGACCAGCTCGCCCGGCTTGATGTCGATGCTGATGTCCTCCAGCACCCAGGGCGTATCCTCGCCGCCATAGCGGAAGTACAGGCGTTCGAGCTTCAGTTCGCCCTGCAGGTCGGGCAGGATCACGCGCGAGGCGAGATCGGCCGGCTTCTGCTCGGGTTCGATGTCGAGCACGTCGCCCAGGCGCTCCATAGCGACCGTGGCGTCGGCCATGCGGCTCCACAGGCCGACGAGGCCCATGAGCGGGCCGAGCACGCTGCCCATCAGCGCATTGAAGGCCATCAGCTGCCCGATGGTGAGTTCCCGCGCCAGCACCAGCGTGGCGCCGGCCCACAGGATGACGATGGTGGTGGCCGAGTTCAAGATCTGGCTGGCCAGGCCGACCAGGATGTTGAAGGACTGCGAGCGGTACTGCACTTCCAGCGCCTTGACGTACTTCTTTTCCCATTTCAGGCGCACCGGACGCTCGCTGCCCATGCCCTTGATGGTCTCGATGCCGCCCAGCGCCTCCATCAGGAAGGACTGGGCATCGGTCGAGACATTGAACACCTCGCGCGCATAGTCCTTGATCTTCGGCGTCACCAGCACAGTGAGCGCGATGATCGGGATGACGAAGCCGATCAGCAACAGGGTCAGCTTGACGTTGTAGAGGAAGAGGATGGTGAAGTAGATGAAGACCATCAGCAGATTCAGGAGCGTCGTCACCGTCGACTCGGTGAGGAAGGCGCGGATGGTCTGATTTTCGGAGAAGCGCGCCAGGATGTCGCCCGTCTTGCGCTTGGCGAAGAAGGAATACGGCAGCGACATCGTGTGCTTGAAGAACTGGGCCATCATCGAAAAATCGAGATTGCGCACCATGTAGTTCGACAGGTAGGCGCGCAGGGTCGACATGATCTGGCTGAACACGGTCGAAATCACCAGGCCCAGGATCAGCAAGTGCAGCAGCCCCAGGTTCTGGTGCACCAGGACGCCGTCGAGGATGTTCTGGATGATCATCGGCGGCACGATGCCCAGCATCTGGATCACGAAGGTGGCGAGGAAGAGCTGCAGCAGGATCTTTTTATACGGCTGCAGGTAGCTGACGAAGCGCAGCCAGGGCGAACGAGCCGCTTCGAGCCGCACCAGCTGCTGGCCGGGCGTGAACACGAGGCAGGTGCCGCTCCAGCCGCGCTCGAATTCTTCCACGCTCATCTTGCGAAAACCCACCGCCGGGTCGGCCATCCACACCTGGTTCGGGGAGATGCCATACACGATGACGTAGTGGTAGCCCTCCCAATGCGCGATGAAGGGCAGCTCGAAGCCGAGCAGTGCGTCGAAGGTGCACTGCACGCCGCGCGCGCCGAAGCCCAGCGCCTCGCCCGCGCGCGCCAGGCTGTCGAGCGTGGCGCCCTGGGTGGTGACGTTGGCCAGTTCGCGCAGCTTACCGAGGGTCATGTTGATGCCGTAGTGGCGGCACAGCATGGCCAGGCAGGCGGCCCCGCAATCCATCTCCTCGGCCTGCTCGACCCAGGCGAAGCGCTTGATGATCTTTTCGCCGGCCTTGGGTGTGGAGGCCAGATCCAGCACGACCGGACGCTTGCGGCGCTCGGCCAAGCGCTTCTGGCGCTGCAGCTCGCGTTCGAAAAAGCGCACGCGCTCCTCGATCACCTCGCGGAACTTCGCATTGCGCTCGAGGATGAAGTGGGCCGACTTTTCCGGAATGACGAGCAGCACCGCCTCGCCGGCGGCGACGACACTGGCCGGCTGCTCCTGGCGCATCAGGCAGGCCTTTTCGCCGAAGATCTCGCCGGGGCCGAGCGTGGCCAGCACATAGTCGTCGCCGCCGTCGTGCACGACGACGCGCACCTGCCCCTGGCGCACGACATACAGGCGGCGGTCGTCGCGCGCGTTCTGCTTGAGGATTTCCGTGTCCGGCTTGACGCGCTTGACGCCGACGCTGCGTACGAACTCGTCGAGCTCGGATTTGTCGACCTTGCCGCGCAGTTCGAACAGGCGCGCCACCAGGCCGCCGGCCGAACTGATGGCCACGTAATTGTTGATGAACTCCAGCGCCGCCAGATTGCGCGCCAGGAGCGGCTCGATCGCGCCGCGCGGGATGAACCACAGCTCGGTCTTGAGCGCGGCGCGCGCCGACAGCTCGTGGCGGTAGGGGCGCAGCATGGCGACTTCGGCGAACACCTCGCCGGTCTTGCGCACCCCCATGCTGAATTCCTTGCCGTGCTCCTCGCTGAACACGCGCACCGAGCCGGACTTGATGACGACCAGGCCTTCGGCCAGGTCGCCGGCGCTGCAGATGGCGTCGCCAAAGGCATACGAACGCGACTCGATCGATTCGGCCAGCGCGTCGAGTTCTTCCGGCGTGAAGCCCGACAGGATCTCGACCGAGGACAGGAAGGCCGCCGCCGTATTCCCCTGTTGCGTCGATTGCTCCATCTGACGCCTTGTCGATCAGCGCGCGGGACAGGCTTCGATGATGTGTTCCTGCGCCCGCGCCGCCAGCCAGTCCTCGCGCAGCAGGCGGCGCACCTCGACCGCCGTTTCCTCGTCCAAGGTGGCCGGATACTTGGCGTTGACGGCGTAGATCTCGAACAGGCCGGGCGCGCCCGCCGGGAACGGCCCCAGCAAATCGCCGGCCGCGGCATTGAAGACGCGCGCCTCGAGGTCGGGCCGCAGCGAACCGCGCAGCACCTTGCCGATCACGCCGCCATTCTCGCGGGCCTCGCCCACCGAATGCTCGGCCACCATCTCGGCGAAGCTGTCCGGATCGTCGGTCAGCGCCGACATCATCTCCTTGGCCTTGTTTTCGGAGTCGAGCACGATATGGCTGATCTCGACGCTGTCGAAGCGCGGCGAATTCAGCTTGAAGTACTGTTCGACCGCCTTCTCGCTGCAGACTTGGGCCATCATCTTCTCGTGGTACAGGCCGTCGGTGATGAAGTCCTCGAACTCGTCCAGGCTCACGCCCAGCGCATCGAGGTAATGATTCATGTCGGCCGCCCGGTGCAGCCCGCCGATGCGGCGGAACTGGTCGGCGCGCTCCTGGATCTCCTCGGGCGCCAGCGCCACCCCCGCTTTGCGCGCGGCGTGCACGGTCAGCTTCTCGCGTACCAGCTGCTCGACGAGTCCCTCGAACTGTCCGGTAAGCTTGAGTGTCCTGATGAAGTAATCGGTATCGATGATCTCGTCGTCGATGCGCACGATCCCGGCCATATCTCCCCCTGGCGTTATCCCTTATGTGTGGGACTGCCTGGCGCGCGATTTGTTCAATCGGCCGGTGATGGCTGCCATGCGCGAGTGCGAAAATTGCCGCACCGGGTTTTCGCGCGAGTTGAAGTATCTGAAACACAGTAGCGTGCTTACCAGGGTTACAGTGCATGCCCAGCAGCCGAGGCATAAAGGCGCACCTGCCGATGGGCTTTGTACGCTGAAATCCCGTGCGGATGAAACGTCGCGATATGTAATCGATAAGCGTACGCTACGGAGTATTTCCTCGAAACATAAACCAAGTTATCATCTTGAAAATATGACACAAGGGAATGGCATGGTCAGGAAGTTCAAATTTGTATCATTATCCGGCGGGGGATATAGAGCTGCCCTATATAACGCAGGTGTACTGCGTGCCCTGCATGCCGCTAATATCCTCTATGACGCCGATATGATTGTCAACGCAGTCTCCGGCGGCTCGATTCCAGCAGTGCTGTGGAGGCACTACCTGAAAGCCGGGCCGAATTGGCCGACGTATTGGCCAGAAGATGCACTCCTTGAGCTTGTGTCCTCGACGCCGAGGCTCGGTGGCCGATTTAACTGGACTCTACGAGGGCTGCACTTCCGATCTACTAAAGCATGGCAGAAATTTCTGGAAAATTGGTGGGCGCGTCTTCCTACTTTACCTAAAGGCTCGGGAGGCGAGCCCACTTTCCTGATCGAAGCGTTGAACTACCATACTGGAGAGTTTTGGTCGTTCGACCGGCATGGATTTGCCCCGGCTACACGGAATTATCTCAAAACAAGGACGTCGATCGACGCGATAGCGATGTCAGAGATTCAGGCAATTGCTGTCGCAACAGCTTTCCCCATTTTGTTCCAAGGGCTGAGCACGCATTATCCCCGCAACCCACATCGGACTGTCCACTTGAAGGATGCAGGCTTGGTCGACAACATGGCGATCATGCCGCTTTTGCCGATACTCCGTCACGATCACGTTCATTCTCCTGTCGGAACCGTGGAACGCTGGATTCTTTCGAACGCAGGATCTCCCCTGGCTGTGACCTCTAGTTTCGAGGGCGCTTTCATGCCGGGCGGTTTGGGTCGGCCTTCCAAGATTGGCCTGATCGATCATTTATTCAGGCTGACGGGCGATCTTGCACAGCCTGCATTTGTCCACCAACTCGCCGGAATCCTGCGGGATTATGCCGGTGTCAAATTCATTGGCGTCGCTCTGGGAACCAGCGCTGACGGTGAGGCGCCCTGGTGCGTCAATTCCCGCTTCAAAGCACCGTCGAACATGTCCACGCACCTCGGTTACGTTTCGAAAGCCGCGGCGCTGTGTGTGATGGCGGAAGGTGCGCAAGCAATGAGTAAGGCATTGTTGTTGAACGGGCTGATCAACCCAAATCAGCGATCGAATCTCGAACAATTCATGACTGAGCTTGCTAACTCTGTTGGCCGAACTGCTCTACCTAGCAAACTGTCGGCGAATTACTGGATACAACGCTTTAGAGGAGCCTCACGCAGTTAGACAATACGGATGAGCCCGCAATTACCGTGTCGCGCAGATCGTTTCGGCATCAGCCAATCAGTTGACCCGCTCCATGCAAATGAAACAAGGCGCGTATCTTGTTAATTCTGCCGGACGAGGCTGGTTCGGAAATTGACGCAGCGGACTTGCTGGCATGCGCCGCAGCAGGCTCGGTCGACGGAATAATTACCACGGTGTCGAGCTCGATCAATTCCGACGTTGGTCGGGATTTTCCACGACACATCGGCGGGCTAATTACGCTTAAGTTGGCTGCGGAGTTTCTGCGATGAAACGACGATTACAACAAGTTTGCAATATGGCTGTTCAGACTGGGCCGACTTGATATGATAATCATTCGTCGCACACAGGATAATCGTAAATGAAAAGCAATTTAGTAGTAGTAGCACCTGACGAAGTGGTTGCCGCTGCGCGGGCAGCCGAAACCGACGGCGAAGAAGCATCGAATCTATCAAAAGTCTCAAAAGCGCTGGGACGTTACCTCTTCTATGGCCCGGGCGTGCTGATACTCGATGGTGCAGAAGCGCTCGCAGCTTGGGTGAAAGCGCGGCAGAATGGCGTCAACGTCACCCAAATCAGCGCTTCGGAAGCATCGGACTTTACATTTCCTCCAGGCCACCCAAGAGACGGTGTCCTGTACGTCGCTCATCCTGCAACGAGTGGCGTTTACTTTACTGTCGCTTCATTTCATCGGCTCGCTTTTGAGCACAAATTTTCCGAGGCTGTCGATTTGCTAATGCATCTGGGTGCAACCGAGATCAAGGTCAAGCATGTCCAGGGCTGGTCGCGCGAATTTGCAGCCAAGATGGCGGGGCCTCTTTCCGCTACCGAGGTGGATATACAGGTATCGTCGCAAAAAGCCAATGCGTCCTCCCTTCTTTATGAAGCTCACTTGGAAGGCAATACGCAACCTAGGATTCCTGACTCCCTCGTCTGGTATCAACACGAGCCAACTTGGCAGTCGATCGCCAAAGGGAGGATCGAATTTGGACTGACCGAATTCTCGCTTACGGTCAATTACGAGGATGACTTCGGAGTCAACGCTGGCTTGAAGCTTAATGCTGGAAAAGCAGGCCTCGATCTCGGCGGCACATTCGAGGATCATCAGGCGACAACCTGGCAAATACATGGGAAGTTCGCGAAATAGTCTTTCGCTGAGCCGTTAGAAGGAACCCCGCCAACGTCTCAACGCGGACTCGCGAAATCCCGCAACACCTCGCGCGCCGCGTTATGCCCCGGCGCCCCGGTCACGCCCCCGCCCGGATGCGTCCCCGACCCGCAGGTGTACAGCCCCGCCACCGGCCCGCGGTAATCGGCATGGCCCAGCATCGGCCGCGCGGCGAACAGCTGGTCGAGGCCAAGGGCGCCGTGGAAGATGTCGCCGCCGACCAGGCCGAAGGTGCGCTCCAGGTCGAGCGGGCTCATGATCTGGCGGCCGAGCACGGCGCGCTTGAAGTTGGGCGCGTAGCGGTCGACCGTGTCGATGATCAGGTCGGCGACCTCCTCGCGGTGCGCGTCCCAGCTGGCGCCGTCGGGCAGCTGCGGCGCGACGTGCTGGCAGAACAAGCTGGCCACGTGCCGGCCCGGCGGCGCCAGGGTCGGGTCGAGCGTGGACGGGATCAGCAGCTCGACGATGGGCGCGCGCGACCAGCCGAAGCTGCGCGCATCCATGTAGGCGCGCTCCATGTACCCCAGGCTGGGCGCGATGATGATGCCGCTGCCGTGGTGCTCGGCCGCTTCCTTGCCCGGCAGGCAGCTGAAGTCGGGCAGCTCGGACAGCGCCACGTTCATGCGGAAGGTGCCGGAACCGCAGCGCCAGGCGCGCATGCGGCGCAGGAAGTCGTCCGGCAACGCGCCCGGGTCGACCAGCTTGGTGTAGAGCAGGCGCGGGTTGAGGTTCGAGACGACCACCTTCGCATCCAGCCGTTCGCCCTTGGCTGTGACGACGCCCGTGGCTCGGCCTCCTTCCATCAGCACCTCGGCCACCGGGCAGCCGGTGCGGATCTCGACGCCGAGCGCCTCTGCCGCCCTGGCCATCGCCTGGGTGATGGCGCCCATGCCGCCGATGGCGTGGCCCCAGGCGCCCTTCTTGCCGTTGACCTCGCCGAACACGTGGTGCAGCAGGACGTAGGCCGAGCCCGGCGTGTAGGGGCTGGCGTAGTTGCCGACCACGCTGTCGAAGCCATAGGCCGCCTTGATCGGCGCGCTGTCGAACCAGCCGTCGAGGTAGTCGCCGGCCGACTTGGTGAACAGGTCGAGCAGTTCGCGCTGGCTGGCGAGCGAGAGCTTGCGCATGCGGTTGCCGAGTTTGCCCGCCTTGATCAGTTCGGGCAGCGCGGCGAGCCAGGAGCCGTCGACGCGGTTGGGCGGCGTTTCGAGCACCAGCTCGCGCAGCAGGTCGGCCGCGCTGTCGAGGTGGGCGCTGTAGGCGTCCAGGCGGTCGGCGTCGCGCTGCGAGAATTTCGCCACCTCGGCATGGGTCTTGCCGGCGCCGAGCTTGAGGTAGCTGCCGTCCTCAAAAGGCAGGAAATTGGACAGGGGCCGCTCGACGATGCGCAGGCCATGCGCGGCCAGCCCCATGTCGCGGATGACCTTGGGGTTCAGCAGCGAGACCGTGTAGGCGGCGACCGAGTTGCGAAAGCCGGGATGGAATTCCTCGGTCACCGCGGCGCCGCCGACGACCTCGCGCGCCTCGAGCACCGTCACCTTCAATCCGGCGCGGGCCAGGTAAAAGGCGCATACCAGGCCGTTATGGCCGCCTCCGATGATGACTGCGTCGCGCATCCGCTTGCCTCCGTGGGGAACACGGCCATTTTGCGCCTTGCCGCGGCAAAGCGCACCTGCCAGGATGATGAGGTAGGCGCGCGCTTCAGCGCGCCGGCGCCGGCTGCGGCCCGCTGCTCGGGCCTCCGGTCACGGGCCGGTCGCCTTCCCAGTCGAGGCGGTCGATGCACATGCGGCGCGTGGTCTGGGCCACGTCCCAGGCGTGATACACGATCCAGGTTTCGCTGCCGTCGGGCGAGGTGGTGAAGGAATTGTGGCCGGGGCCGATGACGGCGCCGGGCCGGCTGCGCATCACCAGCGCCTCGTGACCGCCTTCGGGGCTGCGGTAGGGGCCGAGCGGATGGTCGGCCACGACATAGCTGATGCCGTAGTTCTCGCGCTCCCAGGCGCCGCCGCTGTAGAAGCAGTAGACCTGGCCGCCGTGGGTCTGCACGAAGGCGCCCTCCACCGTGTGCCAGTCGTAGACTTGCCCGTACATCGTGCGCCCCTTGCGGAACACGTGCCAGTCCTGGTGCGGGCGCACCACCACCTGCGGCTTGCCCTCCAGGGTGCGCATGTCGACCAGGCGGTCGACCACGATGCCGGTGCCGACCCGCTGCTCGCCCTCGATCTCGAGGAAGTCGACGCAATAGAACAGGTACCACCCGCCGTCGCTGTGGCGGTACGGGTGGGCGTCGATCGAGAACAGCTGATCCGGCACCAGGATGCCGCCCGTGTCCTCGAAGGGCCCGGCCGGATCGTCGGCGACCGCCACGCGCAGCTTCTGGTCGGTGCCTTCCGGCGCCGAGCCCGACGAGTAATACATGTAGAAGCGGCCCTCGTGAAAGGCGACTTCGGGCGCCCAGTAATGCTCGGCGCCGTTGGGCAGCAGCGCGTGGCCGAGCGCTTCCCATTCGACCAGGTCATGCGAACGCAGCACCGGGATCTGGCGTCCGTCCGCGCCGCCGGGCGCAGTGCCGTAGGCATAGTAGACGCCCTCGTGCTTCAGCACGAAGGGATCGGCCATGGTGTCCGGGTAGACCGGGTTTTGATAAGTGCGCTGCATCGTCTCTCCTCTTACATCGGCTTAACGGGGGCGCGAGAAACCGTAGCGAGCGGAAGAAGTCTTGGCCGAGAAGCGCAGCTGTACAAGCGTACAGCGAGCATCGCAGGCCAAGAATTCGGCGCGCAGCAGGTTGATCGCGCCTCCGTTACATTTTGTAGCGCAGGCTCAGTCCATAGGTGCTCTGGTTGTAGCGGATGTCGCGCGGCTGGTAGGGGCCGAGCGAGCTTTCGAACTTCTCGCGCGTCAGGTTGATGCCGTCGAAGTGGATCGACAGTTGCGGCGTGATCTCGTAGCCGATCGACAGATCGACGAAGGTGGCCGCCTTGACGATCCGATCCTGGAAGAACGGCGGCTCCTGGATCTCCTCGACGTAATCGCCGCGGCGGGTCGCGGCCAGGCGGCCGGTGATGCCGTGCCCCTCGTACAGCAGCGCCAGGTTGTAGTTCTTCTTCGCCACGTTCAGCAGCGCCGTGTCGACGAAGTTGTCGCCGCCGGCGATCGTCCGGCTCTGGTTCTTGCCCGAGATGTGCGTGTAGTTGAACTGCGCACCGAAATTGCTCCACGGGCCGGGCAGGAAGTCGAAGAACTTCTGCACGCTCAATTCGGCGCCGCGCAGCGAGCCTTTGCCCGAGTTCTGCGGCCGGGTGACGCGGTAGGTCTGGCCGTTGATGGTCTCGTCGCGGGTGAAGGTCTGCAGGTAGCCGTCGATGTCGCGGTCGAAGAGCGCGATCTGGGCATAGCCGTTCTTCGCGAAATAATATTCCAGCGTGGCGTCGAGGTTGGTCGAGCGGGTCGGCTTCAGGTAGGGATTGCCGGCGCCGCCGCTACCCGGCGCATTCACGGTCGGCGGGATCAGCGACAGGGCCGGATTGAGGAGACCGAAGTCCGGACGGGTAATGGTCTTCCCGACCGTGAAGTGCGACTGCAGCCCTTCGCTCCAGCTGACCACCGCCGAGGCGCTCGGGAGGAAGTTCGTTTCCGAGGTCTTCATGTCGACATCGGTCACCACGTCGCCGATGCGGTTCTGGCCGCGCAGCTCGCGGTTCAGGCGGATGACGCGCGCGCCGACTTCGCCGTTGACCTCGACCCCGGCCAGGTTCGTCTTCCAGCGTCCGGCCAGGTAGAGGGTGGCGCTGCGTTCGCGCTGGTCGAACAGGCGGGTCGGGTCGTCCGGCACGCGGCCGCTGGCCACGCCGTAGCCGTTGCGCACGCGGTCGGCCTGGTCGATCAGGAAGTCGGACGATGGCGTGTACCACGGGCCGCCAAGCCGATCCAGGCCCGGCACGAGCTGCTCGAAGTCGGGGCCGAAGGCGCCGATCGGAGTCGGACGCGTACCCGTGAAGTCGGCATGCCCTTCGCCGCTGTGGTAGCTGGCCTTGCGTGCCGACAGGCGCACGCCGCCCAGCAGGGTCGTGAACAGGCCGTCGCCGCCCAGGCGGTACACGCCGTCCGAGCGCCACTGGAACTGGCTGCCCAGGTCTTCGCGCCAGTTCTGCACCAGGCCGCGCAGCACGAACTGGCTCGGGTCGCGCAGGGCGTTGGGGCTGGTCGGCGTCGAGACCGAGCTGTAGCCGCCATGGCCGTCGGCGCCATAGGCGAACACGCCGGAACTCGCGCCCGGAATCTGCTGGTCGACGATGATGGTGTCGTTGACGAACTTCGAGCGCGTATAGCCCAGCTGGGAATTGACCGTGACCGGGCCGTTGGCATACTTCAGGCCGAGGCTGAGGTAGTGCGTCGTGGTGCGTTCGTCCTGGCCCCAGGTGCTGGTGGCGGTGAACGGATCCCAGTCGTAGGGGCCGCCGAACTGCGCCGCCGCGGCATTCGCCGACAGGATCGGGCAGATGGTGCCCAGGCGGGTGTTGCAGTGCGCGCCCTGGGGCGCCAGCACCACATTGGTCAGGCGCGGCGCCCAGGTGACGATGTCGAGGATGTAGTTGACCGCGTTGCGGCCCTGGTAGCCCATGCCCAGGTACTGGGCGCTCGCCTCCAGGTTGCGGTTGATCTTCCAGCCGAAGGCGCCGTGCACGCTCTGGCGTTCGCGTTCGCCGCTGTTGTAGATGCCGCCGATGTTGGGCAGCTGGCCCAGCACCTCGCCCGGCGCCGCCGCGAAGGGCGGCGTGTTGCCGATGCGGGTGGCGGTGCCGTCGGGACGCACCGAGAACACATTGGTCGGGCGGTCGACCCATTGCACCGGGTAGCCCCAGTTCTCGCGGTTGACGTGGACGTCGAACAGCGCGCCCATCTCGCCCATGCTAGTTTGCCAGCGGTTGCTGACGGCGAAGCCGCCGCCCGGATTATGCTTGTCCTTCGTTGCGCTGCTGCCGGACACCTTGTTCAGGCGATCCTCGATATAGCCGCTGGCCGAGAAGCCTTTCGCATCGAAGGGCGAGCGCAGGCGGATGTTGACGGCGCCGGCCATGCCGCCCTCGAACTGGCTGACGCTGGCCGATTTATAGACTTCCATGCCGCCGATCGACTGCACCGGCATGTCCTGGTAGGCCAGGCGGCGGCCGGCGGCGGTGAAAATCTCGTTGCCGTCGAAGGTGGTGGCGACGTCAGGCAGGCCGCGGATGATGACGGTGCTGGTCTGGCCGCGGTCGCGCTGCACCTGCACCCCGGCCACGCGCTGGAGGGCATCGCCGGCCTGGCGGTCGGGGAACTTGCCGATGTCCTCGGCGTTGATGGCGTCGACCACCTGCAGCGAATCGCGCTTGATCTGCTCGGCCGACCGCAGGGCCTGGCGCATGCCCGTCACCTGCACCACGGCGGGCGCCGGCTGGGCGGCATCGCCGGTGGCGCTGGCGGTGGCGTCGGGGGTGGTTTGCGCCAGCGCCTGCGTCCCGTATGCCGACATCAGCATGATGGCGGCGCAGATCGGCTTGACTTTCAATCGTGTCATGCATGTCTCCTGGGTTTTATGGAAAGGGATCACATCGAAGGGATCGCACCGCCTGCCGGTCATTGCCGGCTTCGGCCGTAACACATCTTAAAAGAGCCAAACAGGCGTCACCAATAACGAAACGCGCTGGAGCTATCCGAAATCGTCATGGCATGCACAGCGCATTCACGGCCGGGCCGGCTGCGCCAGCGGTTCGGCCGTGCTCTCCACCCATCCGGGGTCGAACACGCGGCCGTCGGCGTCGAACAGGAAGGCGCGCGTGGCCGGGAATACCAGTTCGACCTGGCTGCCGGTCTTGGGCGGCGCGGTATCGGCGTCGCACTTCACCGCCACCATCTCGCCGGCACCCGCGACCTGGGCATAGACCAGGGTCACGTCGCCCAGGTATTCGACCAGGGCGACCGTGGCCTGAATTCCGGCTCCAAGACCGCCGCCCTGCCCGCCGGGACGGGCGATCTGCAGGTGCTCGGGACGCACGCCGAGGGTGACGCGCGCGCCCGCCTGCGCCCGCGCGACGTCGGCCGCGACCTGAACGCGCGCGCCGTCGGCCAGCAGTACGCCCGCGCTGCGCCCGCCGTCGGCGGCCAGGGTGGCCTCGAAGAAGTTCATGCGCGGCGAGCCGAGGAAGCCGGCGACGAATTTGTTGGCCGGGCGTTCGTACAGGTCGAAGGGCGTGCCGACCTGCTCGATGCGCCCGCCGTTCAACACCACGATCTTCTGCCCGAGGGTCATCGCCTCGACCTGGTCGTGGGTCACGTAGATCATGGTGCTGTTCAGTTCCCGGTGCAGGCGCGCCAGTTCGACGCGGGTCTGGCCGCGCAGGGCCGCGTCCAGGTTCGAGAGAGGCTCGTCGAACAGGAAGACCTCGGGCTTGCGCACGATGGCGCGCCCGATCGCCACGCGCTGGCGCTGGCCGCCGGAAAGCGCCTTCGGCTTGCGCTCCAGCAGATGCCCGATCTGCAGGATCTCGGCGGCGCGCCCCACCCGCTCGGCGATCTCCGCCTTCGGCACCTTGGCCAGTTTCAGGGCAAAGCCCATGTTCTCGGCCACGCTCATGTGCGGATACAGCGCATAGCTCTGGAACACCATTGCGATGCCGCGCCTGGCCGGCTCGATCGTGTTGCTGACGCGCCCGCCGATTTCCAGCGTGCCCTCGGTGATGTCTTCCAGGCCCGCGATGATGCGCAGCAGGGTCGACTTGCCGCAGCCCGAGGGGCCGACGAAGACGACGAATTCGCCGTCCTCGATGTCGAGGTCGATGCCCTTGATGACGCTGTTGTTCTCGTACTGCTTCTTGATGCCGCGAAGGCTAACCGATGCCATGTTCTCTCCTGAATGTTCAGCCCTTGAGGCCGCTCGCGGCGAGGAAGCCTTGGGTAACGCGGCGCTGGAAAATCACATACGTCAGCCCCACCGGCAGCGCCCCGATCAGGGCCGCCGCCATCAGCTGGGCGTAGCGCACTCCGAACGCGTCGTAGGTCTGGGTCAGTCCCAGCGGGATCGTCATCATGTCGTTCGAGGTCACGATGATGAAGGGCCAGAGGAAGTTGTTCCAGGCGCCGATGAAGGTGACGATCGCCATCGCCCAGACGATGTTCCCGGACAGCGGCAGGTAGACGCTCCACAGCACCCGCAGCGGGTTGGCGCCGTCCATCACGGCCGCCTCGCGGAAGTCCGCGGGAATCGCGTCGAAGAACTGCTTGAAGACGTAGATCACCACCGGCGACACCACCTGCGGCAGCACCAGCCCGGCATAGCTGTTGATCATGCCGAGCTGGTTCATGGTACGGAACAGCGGCACCAGCAAGGCCTCGAAGGGCAGCAGGAAGGCCAGCATGGCGACCCCGAACAGGAGCGAGCGTCCGCGGAAACGCAGCTGGGAAAAGGCATAGGCCGCGCCCAGGCTGATCGCCATCGTCACGACCGTCACCAGGAAAGCCACCAGCGCGCTGTTGAACAGCCAGCGCGGCAGGTTGCCGGCGCTGAGGGTCTTGGCGAAGGCGTCCAGCGTCCAGGTCTGGGGCAGCCAGTGGAAGGTGGCGGAGACGGTTTCGTGCTCGGGCCGCAGCGCGGTGGACACGGCCCACAGCAACGGGAACATCCAGAGGGCGGCCAGCACCACGGCGGCCGTGACGGCGGCGATGCTCCAGCCGAGTTGCGAGCGCTTGGTGTTCATGCTCATGCCGCCCTCCTCGCCACCAGGCGCGCCAGCAGCGACAGGGCGATCACCACAAAGACGAAGGCCATCGCGATCGCGGCGGCGTAGCCGGCGTCGCTCTGGGTAAAGGCGGTTTCGTACATGTAGTGCAGGGTCACGCGGGTGGTGTTGAAGGGGCCGCCGGTCGTCAGAATATAGGTCTGCCCGAACACCTTGAGCGAGGCGATCAACTGCAGCAGCAGCGCCGTGCCCATCACCGGACGCAGGGCCGGCCAGGTAATGGCGCGAAACAGCGTGAAGCCGCGCGCACCGTCGAGGGCGGCGGCTTCGTACTGGTCGGCCGGGATGTTGCGCAGGCCCGCCAGCAGCATCAGCATGTTGAAGCCCACAGTCCACCAGACGGTGCCGATGGCGACGGCCGGCATGGCCCAGTGCAGGTCGGCCAGCCAGGCGCGCTGGCCGCCGACGATGTGGTTGACGATGCCGGACGACGGCTGCAGCATCCAGTCCGCGATCAGCGTCATGACGGAAATCGGCAGCACGAAGGGCAGGAAAAAGGCGCCCTGCAGCCAGGATTGAAAACGCACGAAACGGTGCACCAGCAGCGCCATCACCAGGCCGAGCGCGGCGAGCGGAATCACGGTGAGCAGCGCGAACCAGAAGGTATTGCCGAGCGAAGCCCAGAACGAGGCGTCCTGTACCAGGGTCGCGTAATTGGCCAGGCCGACGAAGGCGTTGGTGCGCGTGAGGCTGCTCTCGGTCAGGCTCAGATAAAAGGTCTGCAGCGCGGGCGCGAGGAAGAACAGCAGGAAAGCGATCACGAAGGGCGCCAGCAGCAGCGCGGCGGGCAGGCCTTCGGTGCGCACGCCGCGTTTCGCGGCCGCGCGGCTGGGCGCGATTTCAGCGGGGGCCAGGGGTGCGGCAGGATTCGACAAGGGCATCGGCATCGGCATTTCCTTCAATAGCGCGGCGGCGGCTTGCGCAGCAGGCGCGACGCTTCTTTTTCGAACATCGTGAGCGCCTGGATCGGGGTCAGCTGGCCCGAGAGCGCCGCCGGCAGGAACTTCGAGGCCATCGCCTGCACCGGCCCGGCGGCGCCCATGTACCAGCCGCCCGGGTCGTAGACCACGTTCTGGGCGGCGGCCGCATACAGGGCGTTGGGCATCAGGGCCAGCGCCTGCGGCGACTCGGCCACCGGGCGGTAGGCCGGCACGTGGCCGCCTTCGGCCCAGCCCATCGAATGGCGGCTGATCCAGGCCATGAAGGCGAGCACCGCCCTCGCCCTGCCGGGCGCCATCGGGCTGCCCTCGTTGGCGGGAATGGCGAAGGCGTGCGAATCCGTCCAGGCGCTGGCGTCCTGGTACAGGCGCGGCAGCGGCACGATGCCGTAGTCGAAGCCGAGCGTGCCGGCTTTCGAGGCACGCACCAGCTCCGGCACTTCCCACACGCCGTTTAGCATGAAGCCGGCGCCGCCGCCCATGAACTGGCTGGTCGAGGCCGGGTAATCGAGGCCGGCCTGGGCGTAGCCGCGCGTAAACCAGGCGCTAATCTTGGCGAGTTCCTCGACGCCGGCGCTGCCATAGGCGAAGCGGCCGTTCTCGATCACGGCCACCTTGCGCTGGGCCAGCAGCGACAGGCACAAGCGCCAGATCGCGTACGAACTCTGGCTCGCCTCCATCGCGAGGCCGGCCTTGCCGGTACGCTCGCGCACACCGCGGAAGGCGGCGGTAAGGGCTTCGTAGCCGACGATGGGTTTGAGTTTGCCGGCGCCGTCGAGCAGTCCGGCCTGGCTCGCCAGGTTCTTGTTGTAGTAGAGGACGAGCGGGTGCAGGTCGAGCGGGATGGCATAGCTGGCGCCCTTGTAGCGCGACTTTTCCCACTGGCGCGGGAAGTAATCGCTACCCTTCAGCCCGGCCGCGGCCAGTTCCGCCTCGCTGATCGGACGCAGCACGCCGCCTCCGGCCAGGTTCGGCAGGCGCGAGAGGTGGACGGTCGCCAGGTCGGGGCCGGCGCCCACCACCGACGAGGTGATCAGCTTGGTATAAAAGGGTTCGCCCCACTTGAGCGTGGTGCTGACCACGCGCACCGCGCCCTGGCTGGCGTTGAACTCGTCGATCAGGGCGCGCATGCGCGCACCGTCGCCGCCGCTCAGGAGCGTCCACAGCCGCAGCTCGATCCGCGCGGGCGGTTGCGCCAGCGCCGGCCTGCCCGACATCCCCAGCCCGGACAGCACCGAGGCGGCCATCAAACGTCTGCGTTGTACCATGGTCTCCAATCCCGAAACTCCATTATCGCCCTTAGCGGATCAGGGTCGTGCCTTGCACCACCGGTTTTCCGTCCACCCACTCGAGCCGGTCGATGTAGAGGAAGCGGCGCTCGGCGCGCTTGCCGTCGGGTTTCAGTTCCCAGGCGTGGTAGGCGATGTATTCCTGCCCGTTCGCCTCGAACACGGCTTGGTGGCCCGGCCCGAACAGCTTCGCTTCGCGGCTGGTCTTGAGAAAAGGGCCATCGCCGACCGGCTCGCAGGGCCCGACCGGGCCCGCGCAGGTGGCGTAACCCGCCGCATAAGTGCCGTCGCCGAAATCGTTGGCTGAATACAGGAGCACGTATCTACCGCCACGCTTGACCATGGTCGGCGCCTCGATCACCTTGCCTTCCCAGGTGCGGCCGTTGGTCAGCAGGCGGGTCGGCTGGCCGACGACCTGCAAGCCGTCGGGCCGCAGTTCCTGGGCGAAGATATGGGTCGGCTGCTTGCAGCAGTTGCCGTCGCTTTTAAAGTAGAGGTAGAGGCGGCCGCCATCGAGGAAGGGGCTGGCGTCGATGGTGCCGCCCAGCTCGGCCTGGCAGACCAGCGGCTTGCTGGCCTTGTCCACGAACGGCCCGGCGGGCGAACCGGCCTCCGCCGCGCCGATGCACTGGCGATCCGAGGCCAGATCGTGCGCCGTGTAATACAGCACGTAGCGCTCGCCCAGCTTGATGACTTCCGGCGCCCAGACGTGCGGCACCTCCTTGCGCACCCAGGACGCCAGGGCCGGCATGGCGTCGGGCAGCGGGCGCCAAGTACGCAGGTCTTCCGAACGCAGCAGCTGCACATTCTTGTTGTTGGCGTTGGTCGCGTAGGCGTAGTAGGCGCCCTTGTCGGGCAGGACGAAGGGATCGGGGAAGTCGCCGATGGTGCTGATGTCCGGGTTGGCGGCTGCGCTGGTGGCGGCATCCTGATGGGCGCACCCGCCCGCAAGCAGCGCGCCTGCGCCCAGGGCGGCCAGATTGAATAAGCGGCGTAAATCGTTCATGGACGGCGGTCTCCTCGCTGTGCGCATCGTGTGCGTCTGGTATGGAAGAGATCATACTGAGCACGGCACGCGCTTTCCAATAACGAAATACGCGGGAGATATGCCAAATCCGTATTCGTCAGGGTCGACATCATGTGCGCTGG
Organism: Massilia sp. Leaf139; assembly: GCF_001424165.1. Lineage (GTDB taxonomy): Bacteria > Pseudomonadota > Gammaproteobacteria > Burkholderiales > Burkholderiaceae_D > Telluria. Next base: position 949,889 of record NZ_LMOJ01000001.1, on the reverse strand, counting down.
CGCGGGCCGAGGCCGGCGGCTTCGCGCAGCGCCGCCAGCATGGCCTCGGCCGCGGGCGACAGGTGGTGGCGTTTGCGCGTCACGATGCCGTAGACGTCGGTGCGCAGATCGATGGCGAAGAGCAGCACGGCCAGGGTGCCGGCTTCGAGCGCCGGCTGCACCAGCGCGCGCGAGAGCGGCACGATGCGGTCGCTGCCCGCCAGCAGCGGCGGCACCAGCGGCAGCGAGACGGTTTCGACGATGTCGTAGGGCTGCTCCAGCCCGCGCGCGATGAAGAGCGCCATCAGCTGCTCGCGCACCCGCCCGGCCGCGGGCAGGATCCAGGCGGCGCCGGCCAGGTCGTCCAGCGTCAGGTCGCTGCGCCCCAGCCACGGATGGCCGGCGCGCACGATCAGGCTTTGCGGCTCGTCGGCGAGCGGCTCGAAATCGAGTTCGGCCGCCGAGGACGGATCGACGATGCGGCCGATGACGATGTCGAGCTCGCCGCCGCGCAACTGCTCGACCATGGCCTTGCTGGTGTCGACCGAGACCGCGACCTGGGTGCGCGGACTGCGTTCCTTGAGCAGCTTGACGGCCCGCGGCACCAGGGAGGCTGCGGGCGTCAGGACGCTGCCGACGCAGACGCGCCCGCCGACGCCGGCCACGCCCTGCATGATCTCCTGGTGCGCCGCGTCCATCTCGGCCAGCGCGGCGCCGGCGCGGCGGATCAGCACCTCGCCATACCAGGTCGGCACCACCCCGCGCGGCAGGCGCTCGAACAGGGCGACGCCGAGCGCGTGCTCCAGTTCGCCGATCAGCTTGGAGGCGCCGGGCTGGGTCAGGCCGGCCGCTTCCGCCGCATGCACGATCGAAGCGTGACGGCCCAGCTCCACCAGCAGCACCAGGTGGCGCGTCTTGAGGTGAAAGCGGATGAAGCGGGTCGAGGACGAGTCGCGCATACCACATTGTGAAATTTCTATTAATAAATCATAAAGCATTGCTCCAGCGAAGGTCAAATGCGCGCGTGCGCCGTGTCACCATTCGGCAACGCTGCACTAGCCGGATAAACAAAAAGCCCACCGAGGTGGGCTTTCCGTATCGATGCGCCTGGCGCTAGTTGACGACCGTGACCCCGATGTCGCCCTTGAAGATCGCCATCTGCAGGTCGAAATCGTCGACCACGCCGCCGGGGCGGCCGTCGACCAGCACGGAAATCGCGCGCCCGCCTTTTAGTTGTTGCATTTCTTCCTGCGACAGCGCGCGGGCGGCGCCGCTCTCGTGTGCCAAGTCCTTGATAACCAGGGTGTTCATGATCGTGCTCCTCGATATGGTGGATGATGAAAAATGAGCTTGCGAAGGCGCTCGCCATGAACGTTGCATGGAGCGTGCCAGGCGCTGCATGCCCGCGTGGACTGGGTCGCGGGACGCAATGTCGGCTTGCAGCCAACAACGCGGCCCACTCTGTTGGGCGCGGCCGGCCACACTTGAACCATGCCGGTGCTGACAGATGGTGCCCGACTGTGGCAGGATCGATTCCGATGTCGAGGCAGCGCGCAGACCTTCAATAAGGAGACGCAAGCCATGAGCCGGATCACCCATGGAGTCGGCGGTCGCACATACATCTTCGCCGGCCTGCGCGAACTGCTGGCCAAGGCCACGCCCGCGCGTTCGGGCGACCACCTGGCCGGCGTGGCGGCCGGCAGCCTTGAAGAACGCGTCGCGGCGCAGATGGCGCTGGCCGACCTGCCCTTGTCCACCTTTCTCAACGAGGCGGTGGTGCCCTACGAGCTTGATGAAGTCACGCGCCTGATCCTGGACAGCCACGATGCCGCGGCCTTCGCGCCGATCCGGCACCTGACGGTGGGCGGCCTGCGCGACTGGCTGCTGGGCAATGCGGCAGACGCGGCGACCCTGGCGCAGGTCGCGCCCGGCATCACGCCGGAAATGGCGGCCGCCGTCTCGAAGATCATGCGCATCCAGGATCTGGTGCTGGTCGCGCGCAAGTGCCGCGTGATCACCCGCTTTCGCGGCACCATCGGCCTGCCCGGCACGCTCTCGACCCGCCTGCAGCCGAACCACCCGCGCGACGATACCTCCGGCATCGCGGCCAGCCTGTTCGACGGCCTGATGCACGGCAGCGGCGACGCCGTCATCGGCATCAATCCGGCCACCGACAACGTCCAGCAGGTAGTGAAACTGCTCGGCATGCTCGACGAGATCATCGCGCGCTATGCCATTCCCACCCAGTCCTGCGTGCTCACCCACGTGACCACCACCCTGGCCGCGATCGAGCGCGGCGCGCCGGTCGACCTGGTGTTCCAGTCGATCGCCGGCACCCAGGCCGCGAACGCCAGCTTCGGCATCGACCTCGCTCTGCTGCGCGAGGCGCAGGCGGCTGCCATTTCGCTCGGGCGCGGCACCGTGGGCGAGAACCTCATGTATTTCGAGACCGGCCAGGGCAGCGCCCTGTCCAGCAACACCCACCACGGACTCGACCAGCAGACCTGCGAGGCCCGCGCCTATGCGGTGGCGCGCGCCTTCCAGCCGCTGCTGGTCAATTCGGTGGTCGGCTTCATGGGGCCGGAATACCTGTACGACGGCAAACAGATCGTCCGCGCCGGCCTGGAAGACCATTTCTGCGCCAAGCTGCTCGGCCTGCCGATGGGCGTGGACGTCTGCTATACCAACCACGCCGAGGCCGACCAGGATGACATGGACGTGCTGCTGACGATGCTGGGCGCGGCCGGCTGCACGTTCGTCATGGGCGTGCCCGGCGCCGACGACATCATGCTGAACTACCAGACCACCTCCTTCCACGACGCCCTGTATGCGCGCCGCGCGCTCGGGTTGCGGCCGGCGCCGGAGTTCGAGGCCTGGCTGCGCGGCCTCGGCATTTTCACGGGCGACGCGCAAGCGACGCTGGGCGGCGCGGTGCCGCTGCCGTTCCGGCACGCGCTGTCTTTCACCTGAAGGAGCCCATCATGTCCGACATCAGCACCGATGGCGATCCCTGGCGGATGCTGCGCCAGTTCACGGCCGCCCGCATCGCCCTTGGCCATACCGGGATCAGCCAGCCTACCGGCGCCCAGCTCGACTTCCAGATGGATCACGCGCGGGCGCGCGACGCGGTTCATGCGGCGCTCGACAGCGCGCGCTTGGCGGAGGATCTCGCGGCCGTGTGGCCGGCGGCCGAGCCGCCGCTGGTGCTGCACAGCGCGGCAAGCGACCGCCATGTCTACCTGCAACGGCCCGACCTGGGCCGCAGGCTGGACGAGCGCTCGCGCGCCCTGCTCGCGGCGCGCGGTGCCGAGGCCTCATCTCCCTGCGACCTGGCGCTCGTGGTGGCCGACGGCCTCTGCGCCCTCGGCATCGGCCAGCATGCCGCGCCCCTGCTGGCGGCGCTGCGCGCGGAACTGGCGCAGGAGCCGTGGCTTGTCGCGCCGCTCGTCATTGTCGAACAGGGCCGCGTGGCGATCGGCGACGAGATCGGAGAATTGCTGGGCGCGAAGATGGTGGCGCTGCTGATCGGCGAGCGGCCGGGCCTGAGTTCGCCCGACAGCATGGGCCTGTACCTCACCTGGGCCCCGCGCGTGGGACTGACCGACGAGCGCCGCAACTGCATATCGAACATCCGGCCGGCCGGGTTGAACATGCTGGATGCGGCGCGCAAGCTGCACTACCTGCTGCGCGAGGGCTTCCGGCGCGGGCTCACCGGCGTCGAGCTCAAGGACGAGATGGAGGACGATGTCAAAGCGCTGGACGGCGATGGAGCACGCGCCTTCCTGTTGTGATTGCGCTGCCCAGCGGTGCGCGGCCAGGGGAGCAGGCATGCGTAGAATGGGCCATACTACTGCGGAGGCTTGCCATGTCCATCAGCAGCTACCTGAGTTTCGTACCCACCATCGGCGCCCTCGCCTACGTACACGAGTCGGCCCAGGTGATCGGCGACGTGCGCATCGGCGAGGACAGCTCGATCTGGTGCAATGCCGTCCTGCGCGGCGACGTCAACCACATCGAGGTCGGGCGCTGCACCAACATCCAGGATTTCACGATGGGCCATGTCTCGCACCGGCGCGAGCAGAACCCGGACGGCACGCCGCTCATCATTGGCGATTACGTCACCATCGGCCACGGGGTGATCCTGCACGGCTGCAGCATCGGCAACGATTGCCTGATCGGCATGGGCGCGATCCTGATGGACGACGTGGTCGTGCAGGACCGGGTCATGCTCGGCGCCGGCAGCCTGGTCGCGCCGGGCAAGGTGCTGGAAAGCCGCTACCTGTACATGGGACGGCCGGCACGGCAGGCGCGCGCCCTTACGGCGGAGGAAATCGCCTACCTGCGCTATTCGGCCGAGCACTACGTCCGGCTCAAGAACAATTACCTGATGCCGGAGAAGGCAGCGCCGGGGGTGGCGCTGCCCGCGGACTGAACGGCTTATTTTCCGGCCGGATCAGATCCCGACCATCGACACCGCCTTGGTGTTGAGGTAGCCTTCCATCGCCTCCGGGCCGCCCTCGGTGCCGTAGCCCGAATCCTTGATGCCGCCGAAGGGCATCTCGGCGCTCGGCGTGGCCGGCTGGTTGATCCACACCATGCCGACCTCCATGCGGTTCATCAGGAGCTGGGCGTTCTTGATCGAGCGCGTGAAGGCATAGCCGGCCAGGCCGTAAGGCAGGCGGTTGGCTTCGAGGATCGCGTCCTCCAGGCTGTCGAAGCCGCGGATCGCCGCGACCGGGCCGAAGGGCTCGTCGTTGAACACGCTCGCTTCCAGCGGCACGTCGGCCAGGATGGTCGGCGCGAAGAAGTTGCCGGCCTCGCCAATGCGCTGGCCGCCGAAAGCGAGCGTCGCGCCCCTGGCCTGGGCGTCTTCCACCACTTTCGACATGGCGGTAACGCGGCGCGCATTGGCCAGCGGGCCGAGGGTGGTGCCCTCTTCCAGGCCGTTGCCCAGCTTCAGGCGCTCGGCATGCGCAACGAAGGCGCGGGTGAACTCGTCCTTGACTGCGTTATGCACCAGGAAGCGGGTCGGCGAGATGCAGACCTGGCCGGCATTGCGGAACTTCGCGCCGCCGGCCGCCTTGACGGCCAGCGCCACGTCGGCGTCCTCGGCCACGATCACCGGCGCATGGCCGCCCAGCTCCATCGTCACGCGCTTCATGTGCGCGCCTGCCAGCGCGGCCAGCTGCTTGCCGACCGGGGTCGAGCCGGTGAAGGTGACCTTGCGGATGACCGGGTGCGGGATCAGGTAGCTGGAAATCTCGGCCGGATCGCCGAACACCAGGCCGACGACGCCCGGCGGCAGGCCGGCGTCGACGAAGCACTGCAGCAGCGCGGCCGGCGAAGCGGGGGTCTCTTCCGGCGCCTTGCACAGGAAGGAGCAGCCGGTGGCCAGCGCCGCGCCGAGCTTGCGCACGATCTGGTTGATCGGGAAGTTCCATGGCGTAAAGGCGGCAACCGGGCCGACCGGTTCCTTCAGTACCAGCTGCTGCGCGGCCGGATTGCGCGAAGGGACGATGCGGCCGTACACGCGCATGCCTTCGGCCGCGAACCAGTCGATGATGTCGGCGCCGGCCATTGCCTCGCCCTTGGCTTCCACCAGCGGCTTGCCCTGCTCCTGGGTCAGCAGGCGCGCGATGTCGCCGGCGCGCTCGCGCAGCAGCTGCGCCGCGCGGCGCATCAGGGCGGCGCGCTCGGCCGCCGGCACGGCGCGCCAGGTCTCGAAGCCTTTCTGCGCCGCCGCCAGGGCGCGGTCGAGGTCGGCGATCGACGCGTGGGCGACGGTGCCGATCGGCTGGCCGGTGGCCGGGTTAACCACGGAGATCGTCTTGCCGCCGGTGGCGTCGAGCCACTCGTTGGCGATCAGGAGGCGGGTATCTGGGTAGCTGGACGTGGTCATGGCGGGTGGATTCCTGTGTTTGGAAAAAAGCTATCTTAACCCGACTGCAACGGCCTTGCAGCGCCCCGGATGATGGCGGCAGGGCTGAGGGCGGCGGTCGCCTTCGGCCGGGCCATCCTGGCCGCGCCTGGGAAGAGCGGCGCCGGCGTCCTTATCAGCCGATCAAGCCGGCCCGGGTAGCCTGCGCGACCCAGCCCGGATACTCTGTCATCAGCAGATCGTACAGCGCGGCGTCGGAATGCTCGTCCGGACTGGCGACCGAGAAGAAATCGGCGTTGTCGATCAGGCGGCCATCGAGATCGTCGAGCTTTTCCAGGAAGGGAAAGTCCGAGTCGGCAAAGCTGGCGAGGCGTTTGCTCTTCGATTTCCTGCCTTTGCCGATGCCCATGAACTGCCAGAAGATCGGCTCGCGGCTGGCCCAGCGCAGCTGGCGTTCGGTAAAGGCCTGGTCGGAGGTGCCGCCGTCGGTGACGAACATGACGTACACCGGCAGCGCCGCCTTGCATGGCGTGCTGCGCTCGCCGCCACCGCCATCGGGAAAATAATGGCGCCGCACCGCTTCCATCGCCGCGCCATAGCGGGTGTCGCCTTCGAGCGGATGGCGGGCGATCATGCCGGCGACATAGCCCGACCAGTTGCCGAGGCCCATGGCCTCGCCGCGATGCACGTTGCGGCCGAACAGGAACACGTCGATGGCGCCATCGTCGTCGAACTGGCAGCCGAGCGCCAGGATGCGTTCTGCAAAACGCTGCACCAGACCCTTGTGGTACAAGCCGCTCATCGAGCCGGAGATGTCGAGCACCAGGCACACCCGGGCGCGGTGCGCCGCGAGTCCCGCCTTGGCCAGGGACACGCCCGCCGACTTGACCAGGCTGACCAGTTGCGGTGCGGCCTGCTCGACCCGCTTCTCGAGGTTCACGACGGGTGCCTTCGCCGCCGGCGGCGCCGTTTGCGTCTGGGCGACGTCGGCGCCGAAATGCGTCACCAGCGCCGCCAGTCCGCCATCGAAGCCCTGGCCGACCGCCGCGAAACGCCATCCCCCGTCCCTGCGGTAGAACTCGCCGAGCATCACCGCCTGTTCGGATGCGAAGTCGCGCCCGGTGAAATCGAAGCGGGCGAACTCGCCATCCTGCGCCACCAGACGCAGGTGTCCCGCCTGCAGTTGCGCCAGGCTGCCGGCGCCATCGACGCTGGCCGTGATCACGACCCGTTCCACGGCCTGCGGAAGCCGCCCGAGCTGGAACGCGAACCCGTTCGCATCGCCGCCGACGGCGCTGCTGCGCACGCCGCCGCATGGCGTGGCCGGCTGGTTAAAGAAGGTCATGTAGGGCTCGCCGAACAGCTTGCCCCGCCCATCGAGGGAAAAGCAGGCGAAGTCGAGCGCCACACCCCGCGCCGACACGCCGGCCTGCACACCGCCATCCGCTGCGAACCCGGCCAACTGCAGCCGCTCTCCTCTCGACAGTTGTTTCATGCATCCTCCATGTGGACAAGACGTCTCGGTTGATCAGAACAGCTCGAGGTTCGATGATGCCGGCACCGCCTTGCGCGCGGCCGCTGGCGCCGGCCAGTCGCGCATGCCTGAAGCCGGATAGTGGCGCAGGAAGCTGCGCGCCAGTTCGAGGTCGGTGCAGGCCAGCCAGTCGCCGACCTCGTCCTGCGGCAGGATCACCAGCGAGCGCTTCTCGTCGTCGGGCTTGTGCATGCGACGCATCAGCGGGTGCGTGTCGGCGTTGATGGTGATCTGGGTGAAGGAGGTCTGCGTGCCGCCGTCTTCCTCCGCCCACTCGCGCCACAGCCCGGCCACATAAAACAGCGACTCGTCGCGCATGCCGATCGCATGGCGCACGGCGCGCCCGCTTTCGTAGCAGGGCTCGAAAAACCAGGCCATCGGCACCGCGCACAGCTGCAGGCGGCGCCAGGCGGGCGCGAAGGAGCGCCGCTCGCCGAGCGATTCGGCGCGCGCGTTCATGGTGTCGAAGGGCTTGATCTCGGGCGGGATCCGGCGCCGCGGCACCATGCCGTAGCTCGCCAGGCAGGCGGCCGGACGGCCATCCGCATCGGCGCGCAGGATCGGGGCCAAGTAGTCCTTCCAGGTCTCTTCCGGCCAGCGCCAGTCGGCCGGCAGGTCGCTGAAGGCGCCAAGGGTGCCGAACTGCTCGGGGGTGGGCGGGCGGTAGTTGACGCACATGGGGAAATCTCCGTCAGAAAACGCCGGGCACGGCGTGCAGGCGGGCCGCGCTGGACGTTAACGCGCACGCCGCGCCGTGGACGACGATTATGCCACGGCGCGTTTGAACTGGATGATGGCGGCAGGACGAAAAAAAGCCCGCCGAAGCGGGCTTTCCTGTCCGGGCAACGCCCAGGATCAGCGGCTGGCCGTCTTCTGGCCGGTCGGCGCGTTCTTCACGTAGCGGTCGAACCAGTTCAGCATCTCGTACACCAGCTGCTCGTTCGACTCGCGCGCCGCGTACCAGTGCGGCTCGTAGGGCAGCATCACCAGGCGCGTGACGCCGCCGTTGCCGCGGATCGCCTCGTACAGCTTGGTCGACTGCAGCGGCGTGGTGCCCGGGTTGGCGTCGTCGCCGCCGTGCACGATCAGGAGCGGGGTCTTGAGCTTGTCGGCGTAGAAGAAGGTCGAGGCCTTGGTGTAGACGTCCGGCGCTTCCCAGACCGAACGCCGCTCGTTCTGGAAGCCGAACGGCGTGAGCGACTTGTTGTACGAGCCGCTGGTGGCCGCGCCGGCGCGGAACAGGTTCGAATGCGCCAGCAGGTTCGCCGTCATCAGCGCGCCATGGCTGTGGCCCGTCACGCCGACGCGCTCCGGATCGGTCACGCCCAGGCGCACCGCTTCGTCCACCGCCGCCTTGGCGTTGGCCACCAGCTGCTCGGTGTAGGTGTCGTACGCCTTGCGCGGATCGCCCACGATCGGGAAGGCGGCACTGTCGATGATCGCGTAGCCCGACAGCAGCAGCAGGCGGTACTGGCGCAGGCGGGTGAAGGTGGCCTGCGAACCGGTGGTCTGCCCTGCCTTGGAGGCGTCCGCGTAGTCGAGCGGATAGGCGTTCAGGATGGTCGGCAGGCGCGTGCCTTCCTTGTAGCCCGGCGGCGTGTACAGGGTGAAGGACAGGTCGACGCCGTCGGCGCGCTTGTATTTCACCAGGCGCTTCTTGATCTCGCGTACCTGGGGCACCGGGTCGACCAGGCGCGTGAGCTGCACGCTCGTGGACGCATAGCCCGGCTCGCCCTTCTCGGCCGCCGTGCCCGCACCCACCGTGCGCACGAAGGCGTTCGGCGTTTCCGCCGCCGACTGGTACCAGGTCAGCAGGCGGTTCGGTTCGTTGTTGGCGAAGCCGATGAAGTACTCGTACGCGTTCGCGCTGCTGCGGAACAGGCGTTCCGTTGCCTGCGTCTTCAGGTTGAACTTGTCGAGGAAGGGACGATCGCCGGCCGGCGAGGAACCGGCGCCGGACATGAACATCGTGTCGCCGTCGACGCGGATGACCGAGAAGCCGTTGGCCAGCTGGCGGCGCACCGGCGCGCCCGGATCGGCGTACTTCTCGTCGCTCGACATGTCCCACAGCAGTCGGCGCGAATTCTGCGCGTCGTCGACGTTGATCTGCCAGGTGCGGCGCCATTTGCGGTTGACGTCGTAGTCGGACAGCAGGGCCACTCCGGGCTGCTCGCTCCAGTTCAGGCCCGCGTAGCGCTGCTGGGTGCGGGTGATTTCCTTCGGCGCCGCGTTGAACGGGGCCTTCAACATCATCAGCTTGTCGCGTTCGGCCGCCTGCACCTTCGGGTCGCCGCCGTCGAGCGCTTCGGCCCAGACCAGGGTCGCCGCATCCGTCGGACGCCAGCTGAAGTTGCGCGGGCCGACCGGCACGCCGCGGTTCGGCACGCGGTCGGCCAGCGGCAGCGATGCCAATTCGCGCACGACCGGATTGGCGCCCTTGGCGCCGCGCGCGGCCAGATCCCACAGGCCGATCTGTTTCGGGAAGCGGTCGAAGGTGGTCACGTACGAGTACGGCGGACGGATCTCGGTCACGACCGCATGGCGGCCATCGGGCGCCACGGTGAGTTCCTCGTACAGGCCGGGCTTGCCGACCGAGGTGATCTTGCCGGTGGCGGCATCGACCAGCGCCAGCTGCGAGGTGCCGTAATGCTCGAACAGCGCTTCGTCGTGGCGGTTGCGCAGGGTGTCGCGGTTTTCATAGGTGCTGCTGGTGCCGGTGGCGCCCAGGGATTCCTGGATGCCGGGACCGTCCGAACCCGGCGGCGCGGCCGGCGGCGCCTTTTGCGCGTGCACCAGCTTGACCAGCAGGCTTTTTTGATCGGGCATCCACTGCATCTGGTCGCCGAACATCTGGTTCAGGCGCACACCCGGCAGGCGGCGCACGGCGCCGGTCTTGGCGTCGCCGACCCAGAGTTCGACGGCGCTGGTCGTGATGTTCTCGAAGGCGAAGCGCTGGCCGTCGGCGCTCCAGACCGGGCGGCGCGGGCAGGCCCCGGCCGGCAGTTTCACCGCAGTCTGCTTGCCGTCGGCGACCTGCACCAGGTCGATCGCGCTCACGCAGGGCGGAATGCCGTAGCCGCCCGGGGTGTCGTGCTGGCTGTGGTTGCCCGGCTCGATACGCACGCCGGCCAGGCGCAGGAAGGGCGTGGCCACCTTGGCGATCGACGGATAGTCCTCCATCGTCACCAGCATCAGCTTGTCGCGGGTCGGGCTCAGCGACGGCGACGGCGAGGCCGGGGCGCGCATCACATCGAGGATTTCCTTCGGCGGCTGGTTGTAGACGCTGGTAGCGGGGGCGCCGGCAGGCGCATTTGCAGGGGTGGCTGCCTTGGGTGCGGCGACCGCGGTGGACGCCAGGCCGGCGGCGAGCGCGGCGCTGACCAGGCCGGATAACAGGTGCTTCTGCTGCATATCTTCTCCGTCGTTTGAATGATGTGACCACGGAGAGGCAACACCCCACGCGTGATGCCTGACATTGCCATACAACTATTTCCATAGCAACATCAAACGGGGGCTGGAAAACTTACGATACAAAACTCTTTACGGATGACGCAAGGAGCAGGCCGCAGCGGTTCGTAGGGTGGACGGCTCCGCCGTCCACGCGCCACGACCTCAGGTCAACGAGCCGCCTTCGCCCGCGCCGCATGCAGCTTGCGGTAGCTGTCGATCAGGCGGTGATGGCGATCGAGCCCTTCGAGCTTCATGCTGGTCGGCGTCAGGCCGAAGAAGCGCACGCTGCCGTCGACCGAGCCGAGCGCGGCATCCATGCGCGCGTCGCCGTACATGCGGCGGAAGTTGTGGACATAATCGCTAAGCTCCAGCTCGTCGTCGAGCACCACCTCCAGCACCACGTTCAGCGCCTGGTAGAACAGGCGGCGCTCGACGGTATTGTCGTTGTACTGCAGGAAGGCGCCGACCAGGTCGTGCGCGTCTTCGAACTGTTCCAGCGCGAGGTGGATCAGCAGCTTCAGTTCGAGCACGCTGAGCTGGCCCCACTCCGTGTTCTCGTCGAACTCGATGCCGATCAGGCTGGCGATGTCGGAATGCTCGTCGAGCTCGTTGTTCTCGAGGCGGTCGAGCAGCGCGGCCAATTGGTCGTCGTCGAGGCGGTGCAGGTTCAGGATGTCTTCGCGGAAGAGCAGCGATTTGTTCGTGTTGTCCCAGACCAGGTCTTCGACCGGGTAGATTTCCGAGTAACCCGGCACCAGGATTCGGCAGGCGACCGCACCGAGGTCGTCGTAGACCGCCGTATAGACCTCCTTGCCCATCTCTTCCAGGATGCCGAGCAGGGTCGCGGCTTCCTGGGCGTTCGAATCCTTGCCCTCGCCCGAGAAATCCCATTCGACGAAATCGTAGTCGGACTTGGCGCTGAAGAAGCGCCACGACACCACGCCGCTGGAATCGATGAAGTGCTCGACGAAGTTGTACGGCTCGGTCACGGCCTCGCTGGCGAAGGTCGGCTGCGGCAAATCGTTCAGGCCTTCGAAGCTGCGCCCCTGCAGCAGTTCGGTCAGGCTGCGTTCCAGTGCGACTTCGAAGCTCGGGTGCGCGCCGAACGAGGCGAAGACGCCGCCGGTACGCGGATTCATCAGGGTGACGCACATCACCGGATACAAGCCGCCCAGCGAGGCGTCTTTTACCAGTACCGGGAAGCCCTGCTCTTCGAGGCCCTGGATGCCGGCCACGATGCCCTGGTACTTCGCCAGCACCTCTTGCGGCACGTCGGGCAAGGCGAGCTCGCCTTCCAGGATTTCGCGCTTCACGGCGCGCTCGAAGATCTCGGACAGGCACTGCACCTTGGCCTCGACCAGCGTGTTCCCGGCGCTCATGCCGTTACTGGCGTACAGGTTCTCGACCAGGTTCGATGGGAAGTACACGGTCGCGCCGTCGGACTCGCGCACGAAGGGCAGCGAGACGATGCCGCGCTTGGCGTTGCCCGAGTTGGTGTCGACCAGGTGCGAGCCGCGCAGCTCGCCGTCCGGATCGTAGATCGGCAGGCAGTACTCGTCGAGGATCTCGGCCGGCAGCTTGTCGCCGCGTCCCGGCTTGAACCAGCGCTCGTTCGGATAATGCACGAAGTCCGCGTCGGCGATGTCCTCGCCCCAGAACACGCCGGCATAGAAGTGGTTGTTGTTCAGGCGCTCGATGTATTCGCCCAGGGCCGAGGCCAGCGCGCTTTCCTTGGTCGCGCCCTTCCCGTTCGTGAAGCACATCGGCGAATGCGCGTCGCGGATATGCAGCGACCACACGTTCGGCACGATGTTGCGCCAGGAAGCGATTTCGATCTTGATGCCCCAGCTGGCCAGCTTGGCCGACATGTTGGCGATGGTCTGCTCCAGCGGCAGATCCTTGCCGGGGATGAAGGTCTGCGCGCCGGCGTCCGGCTGAAGGGTCAGCAGGGCCTGGGCGTCCGCGTCGAGGTTCGCGACCTCTTCGATCACGAACTGCGGCCCTTCCTGCACGACCTTCTTGACGGTGCAGCGTTCGATCGAGCGCAGGATGCCCTGGCGATCCTTGTCCGAGATGTCGGCCGGGAGCTCGACCTGGATCTTGAAGATCTGCTTGTAGCGGTTTTCCGGGTCGACGATATTGTTCTGCGAAAGGCGGATATTCTCGGTCGGGATATCGCGGGTATTGCAGTACAACTTCACGAAATAGGCCGCGCACAGGGCCGACGAAGCCAGGAAGTAGTCGAAGGGGCCCGGCGCCGAGCCGTCGCCCTTGTAGCGGATCGGCTGGTCGGCGATGACGGTGAAGTCGTCGAACTTGGCTTCGAGGCGCAGCTTGTCGAGGAAGTTGACTTTGATTTCCATGGAAGACATCCAAATAATAGTGTGCAAAACACGAAGCCCTGTCGGGACAGGGCTTCATGACGCGCGATTGTCTCACATCGGCGCACCCCGTGTCTGCGGCGACGGCAGCGGCGCGCGCCAGCCAAGCGCTAGATCGTCCGCTTCAGCTCCTGCAAGCCGGTGCCCCTGCGCCGGTACAGATCCGGCGCCCGGTGCTGCCCGCCCTTGCGGCGCTGGCCGGTCGGCTCGATCATCCCTTCGTCCAGCACCTTCTTGCGGAACGCGGCGATGTTGGTCGTCGAGCCGGTCACCTGCTCGTACACCGCGTGCAGTTCGGGAATCGTAAATTCCGGCGGCAGCAGGAAGGTCAGCAGCGACGAATAGGTCGACTTGCTGCGCAGACGCGCGATGGCCATGGCGGCGATGGCGTTGTGGTCGAAGGGCAGACCGGGAATCGCGTCGGCCGGCACGAATTCCAGCCCTTCGATGGGCGTCTCTTCCAGCACCTGCTCCGGCACCAGCGAGTAATACGCGACCGACAGCGACCAGCGGCGCGGGTCGCGCGTGCGGCCGGAGAAGGTGTAGAGCTGCTCCAGGTAGGGCGGATCGATGCCGAGTTTGGTGCGCACGACGCGCCGGGCCGCATCCTGCGCGTCCTCGTCCTCGTCGGTATGGATGGTGCCGCCCGGCAGCGCGAGGGCGCCGCAATACGGCTCCTGCGCGTTCTTGCGCGTTGCGAGCAGCAGCGACAGGCGCCCGTCCTGGATGGTGAAGAGCGTCACATCGACCAGGGCCAGCGGATCTTCGTATCGATTCATGATTTTAGTCAGCTGCCATTAACGTCAGGATCATACGATACGGCGTCGCCGTTGCACATAGGACAAAAGTGCTGGATCGGCTCGTTTGTTGTTAGTTGCATTTTACGATAAACATGTTAAGCTGCTCGCATCGATGGGAGAACCAGGATGAATACCGACTTCGCAACGCTGTCCGCCGCTGCCTTGCTTGCCATTCCCGAAGACCGGCCCGAGCGTCTCTTCAAGGGCGGCCTTGACGAGGCCAAGAAGGCCTACCGCCTGCTGGCGATGCGCTGGCACCCGGATCGCAACCGCGACCCGAGCGCGCTGGCCGTGTTCCAGCACATCGGGCGCATGCTCGGCAAGGCGGAAGAAAAGATCGCGCTCGGCGCCTGGCCCGGCCGGGGAAGCCTGCAATTCGCCGCCCGCGACGGCAAGGCCTACGAGATCAACTACCTGCGCCGGCACCGCTTCGAACTGGGCACCATGTATGTGGCCGGCAGCGTCGTCGCCTTCGAGATCGAACGCGTGCACGCCGACCTGATCGACAACGCGGAGCGCGTCATCAAGGGTTTTGCTTATGCCGACGACGGCATGCGCGAACAGATCGCCCGCCACCTGCCGCCCTTCCCCTTCGCCGCTGCGTTCGAGACCACAAATGCGTACGTCATCGTCATGCGCAAGCGCTCGGATCTGCTGCTGCTGCGCGACGTGCTCGACCACTTCGACGGACGCATGGATCCGCGCCACGTCGCCTGGATCGTCAGCGCGCTCCTCAACCTGTGCTGCTACTTCGACTATGCGGGCGTCACGCACAACGCGCTCTCGCCCGATACCTGTTTCATCTCGCCGGAGGAACACAGCGTGTCCGTCCTGGGCGGCTGGTGGTACGCGGCCCGCAGCGGCGAGCGCATGGCGGCGGCGCCGGCACGCACCCTCGACTGGGCGCCGCACCAGCTGCTGGCCACCAAACGGGCCGACATCCGCACCGACCTGGAACTGGTGCGCGCGCTAGGTCGCGAACTGCTGGGGGACATCGGCGGCACGCGCCTGGGACGGGAGCACACCGCCAGGCAGGCCATGGTCGACTGGCTGCGCCTGCCCGCATCCGGCGACCCCATCGAGGAATACCGGATCTGGCGAACCCAGGTTCTGCACGACAGTTTCGGCGCACGTCGCTTCGCCGAACTGCCGCTCACACAAAGCGATCTGTATCGTTAAGGAGAACATCATGGGTGGAGCACGTTGGGATGCGGACGACTGGAAACGCGCCTCGAAGGCCACGGCGGGCAAGCGCACCGAGGACATCTTCACGTCCTCGGGCATGCATCCGAGCCTGAATCCGTACGGGATGCTGCGCGAGTCGCGCGACTCGCTCGTCAATCCGAATTCGAATGCGATCATCATCGCGCTGGACGTCACCGGCTCGATGGGGATGATTGCCGATGCGATGGCGCGCGAGGGGCTGGGCACGCTGGTCGAAGAGATCCTCAAGCGGCAGCCGGTATCCGATCCGCACATCCTCGCCTGCGGCATCGGCGATTCCTATTACGACGAAGCGCCGCTGCAGGCGACGCAGTTCGAGGCCGACATCCGCATCGCCGACCAGCTCAAGATGATCTGGCTTGAGAAAGGCGGCGGCGGCAACAGCCACGAGGGCTATCACCTGCCCTGGTATTTCGCCGCGCAGCACACGCAGATCGACTGCTTCGAGAAGCGCAACAGGAAGGGCTACCTGTTCACCGTCGGCGACGAGGAACCGCCGGAAGAACTGCTGGCCGCGCATGCCAAGGCGATCTTCGGCGACTCGCTGCAGCGCGACCTGTCGGCGCAGGAGCTGCTGACGCTGGTCTCGCGCATGTACCACGTCTTCCATGTCGTGGTCGAGGAAGGCAACCACGCGCGCGCGCACCTGCCGCGCGTGCTGAAGAAGTGGAACGCCCTGCTCGGCCAGCGCGTGCTGCGCTTGAAGGACTACCGCAGGCTGGCCGAGGTGGTCGTTTCGGCGATCGAAGTCAACGAGGGCCGCGACCGCGAGACGGTGGCGAAGAGCTGGTCGGGCGACACCTCGGTCGTGGTCGCGCATGCACTTGGGTCGCTGCCGGCCAGCCGCATTCAGTCGCTCCTCGGCCTGGTGAGGTTCTAGCCATGGCGCGCACCGCGAAAGCCGTCATCGGCGCCAACTACGGCGACGAAGGCAAGGGCCTGATGACCGACTACCACGTGGCTCCCGCCGGCGCAAAGGGCATCGTGGTGCGCTTCAACGGCGGCGCCCAGGCGGGCCACACCGTCACCACGCCGGGCGGCACGCGCCACGTGTTCTCGCACATCGGCAGCGGCGCCCTCGCCGGCGCCGCGACCTACCTGGCGCGCCATTTCGTCTGCCATCCGACGATGTTCTTCAAGGAGCTCGCGACCTTGCCGGCACCACCGCAAGTCTTCGTCGACGACCGCGCGCCCGTATCGACCCTGTACGACATCCTGATCAACCAGATCGCCGAGCGCCACCGCGGCAATAGCCGCCACGGCAGCTGCGGGATGGGCTTCGGCGAGACCATCGAACGTAATCTCGATCCGGCGTTCGCCCTGACGGTCGCCGACCTGCGCCAGGGCGCCGGCTACCTGCTGCACCGCCTGGCCGCGATCCGCAGCAGCTATGTGCCGCGGCGCCTGGCCCAACTCGGCATCGATACCCTCGACACCGAAGCGACCGAGTGGCTTGCCAGCGACGTTGCCATGCAGGGCTACGCCCATGCCGCCATGCGGTTCTGCCGCGCCACCCAAGCAGCGCGGCCGGACGTGCTCGCGGATTACGATCAGGTCGTCTTCGAGGGCGCCCAGGGCCTGCTGCTCGACCAGGAACGCGGCGCCTTTCCGTATGTGACGCGTTCGCATACGGGCGTCCGCAACGCATTCGAGGTCGCCGCGGAGGCCGGCATCGATGCGATTGACGTTACGTACGTCAGCCGCGCCTATCTCACCCGGCACGGCGCCGGGCCGCTGGCGCGGGAGCTGCCGGGCAGACCGTATGCGGGCATTCGGGACGAGACCAACGTGCCGAACGAATTCCAGGGGGCGCTGCGGTTTGCGCATCTGGATCTGGATTTGTTGGAGCGGACGATTCGCACCGATTTCAGGGATGCGTTGATTTATTCCGCCATCACCGCGCGCCTGGAGCTCGCGATCAGCTGTCTGGATCAGGTTGGTTCGAGCGTTTCGTATTTCGAGGATGGGGAGTTGAAGGCTGCGGCGCCTGAGGCGATGGCCGCGCACCTGGCGCGACGTCTTTGCGCCAGTGCCTTATATACGACTTGGGGGCCGGGTCGGGAAACAGTCAATCGCACCGAAGCCGTTTAGAACTCCCGCTTTATCTTAATTACCACGGTTCGCTTCGACGTAAAACAAAGATGTTTCCGCTGAGCTAGTTTTCTAAAAGAAACTAATGTAGCCTGCTCTGCCGATTGAACACTTTACTTTAATCCCTATGTCGAACCAGACTCCCGATCCAGCGCCGAGTACGTCCATCTCGACTGCCGCGCTCATTCCCCGCGTCGGTGATATCGTCGACGACGCCGCCGGCTTACTCAATGCCGACGGCGAACTCACACCGGGTAAAAGCATGATCACGACGGTGATCGCCTTGAGCTTGGGCTTTCTGAGTTTCATGGGCGTGCTGGCATTTCTATTTCCGCAGTATCTGATGACACCGGAACTGCGCAAAGCCTATAACGTCGACTGGTGCCGCGCGCTGCTTTTCGCGGGCCTGCTGGTTTCCGGCACCCTGTCGCTCTTCAATATCGTTTTCAACCGGCGCCGTAACGTGAACGTCCTTGCGTTTGCGTTTGTATTGATCACGATTGCGCTGGGGGGCTCCAAAGTCCCTGTCGGCGATTTTCCCGACCACACGCCCTATCTCGGAATGGACTGGCTGGTGCTCGACCTGCTCGGCTCCACCACCGTCTTCGTAATTCTCGAAAAGCTGTTCCCGCTGTATAAAAACCAGCCGGTTTTTCGCAAGGAATGGCAAACAGACCTCATCCATTTCGGCGTGAATCACTTGCTGGTCGGTTTGATGCTGTTGATCGTGAACTTCTTCATCCACCGCGCGCAAATCATCGTGATCGGCGAGGAAGGACTCCAGCAATTCATCAGCTCGATCGGCTTCCTGCCGCAGCTGTTGCTATGCCTGCTCGTTGCCGACCTGGCCGAATATGCCGTGCACCGGGCTTACCACGAAGTGCCCTGGCTGTGGAAAGTCCATTCCGTCCACCACAGCGTGAATACCCTGGACTGGCTGGCCGGCTCCAGGCTGCACATGCTGGAGATCATCGTTACCCGGATCGGCGTTCTCACGCCGCTGTTCCTGCTCGGTTTCGACAAGAGCGTCGTCGACATGTATATCGTCATCGTCGGTTTCCAGGCCGTGTTCAACCACGCCAACGTGCACATCCCCTGGGGCCCGTTGAAATACCTGATCGTGACGCCTGATTTTCACCATTGGCACCACAGCAGCGAAAAGGTAGCTATCAACAAAAACTACGCAGCCCATTTTGCCTTCATCGATTACCTGTTCGGCACTGCAGTGAAGACGGATCAGCGGTTTCCGAAGACTTATGGGGTGGTCGGTAGCAAGATACCGGATGGGTATTTGAAACAGCAGGCGTATCCGTTCGAGAAGCTGCAAACGAAAACCGTGCTCCAGACTCCGGATGCCATGCAAATGGCAGAGGAAGAACAGAAGCCTGCCGAGCACGTCAGCTGAACCCGCAGCCGGTTTACTTGCAAAGCTCGCCAAGGCGAGCTTTTTTATTTGCTCGGCCTCTGTATTGGTATCAAACGCCTCTGCAATAAAAAAATTTTAATCTGACAGCGCGTCTTGTCATACCATCGTCATCGAACCCCAGCGGTTCTTCCTAGAAAAAAGAACAGGAGACGACGATGAACACGCGTGCAAGTTTCAGCAATATGAAGGACAGCACCCGCGACGACTGGCAGCTGATCGGCCAGGAATTCGCGCCCTATGCCAAAGCCCTGCCCGACCGCATTCTGGCGCACCTGAAAATCCTCGAGGGCGACTACGGCGGCTTTCCGGTCGACCGCTACACGCATTCGCTGCAAACCGCGACCCTGGCATTGAAGGACGGGCGGGACGAGGAATATGTGGTGTGCGCCCTGCTGCACGATATCGGCGACACGCTGGGCAGCTTCAATCACCCCGATATCGCGGCGGCCATCCTCAAACCCTTCGTGAGCGACGCCAATCACTGGATGGTGCAGAACCACGGCATATTCCAGGGCTATCACTTCTTTCATCACCTGGGCCTGGATCGCGAAATGCGCGAGCAGTTCGCGGGCCATGCGTTTTACGACATCACCGCCGAATTCTGCGACCTGTACGATGCGCCGGCATTCAACCAGGCAGGCGAAACGCTGCCGCTCGCCGAATTCGAGCCGATGGTGCGCCGTGTGTTCGAAAGGCCGCGCCGCAGTATTTATAGCGCCGCCAAACCTGCCGCACAAACCGCCTGAACTCAACTCGCCGGAGGAACCCGCCATGCACATCCCTTCCATGAAAGACCAGGTCAGCGCCGACGAATGGCAACTGCGCTGCGACCTGGCCGCCTGTTACCGGCTCGTCGCGATGTACGGCTGGACGGACTTGATCTTCACGCACATCAGCGCCCGGATTCCCGGGCCTGAGCATCACTTCCTGATCAACCCCTACGGCATGATGTTCGACGAGATCACCGCCTCGTCGCTGATCAAGGTCGACCAGGACGGCAACAAGCTGTCCGAGTCGGCCTTGCCGGTCAACCGCGCCGGTTTCGTCATCCACAGCGCCATCCACGCCGTGCGCGATGACGCGGCCTGCGTGATCCACACCCATACCCGCGCCGGGGTGGCGGTCAGCGCCCAACGGAATGGCGTGCTGCCGATCTCGCAGCAATCGATGTTCGTGCTCGCCTCGCTGGCCTATCACGACTACGAAGGCGTGGCGCTGCACGATGCGGAAAAGCCGCGGCTGCAGGACGACCTGGGCAGGGCCCACTTCCTCATGCTGCGCAACCACGGCATGCTGACGGTCGGCCCCAGCATCGCGGACGCCTTTCTCTCGATGTACATTTTCGAGACCGCCTGCCAGATCCAACTGGCCGCGCAGGCGGGCGGCGGCGAGCTGCTGATGATTCCAACGGAGATCCTTGGCAGCACTGCTGAATCGATGCGGGCCCAGACCTCGGGACAAGGCGGCGCGTTCGCGTGGCCTGCCCTGATCCGCAAGCTCGATCGCGTCGACGAGAGCTATCGCACCTGAGCGGTCACCCACTACAACAACAAGGAGACATCAATGAACGACTTCATTACGCTGCTGCCGACCCTCTTGATCGGCGCCCTCGCCCTGATCATGTTCGGCCTGGGCCTGTCGCTCACCGTCGGCGACTTTCGTCGCCTGCTCGGCCACCCGAAACCGGTGGTGCTGGCGCTCGTGCTGCAGGCCTTGGTGCTGCCCGCGATCTGCTATGGCCTGATCCTGGCGTTCGACGTATCGCCGGTCTATGCCGTCGGCCTGATGCTGCTCGCCGCCTCGCCGGGCGGCGTTTCGGCGAATTTATACAGCCATCTGTTCGGCGGTAACGTCGCGATGAACATCTCGCTCACCGCCATCAACACGGTGCTGTCGATCGTCAGCCTGCCCCTGATCGGCAACTTCGCGATCAATACCTTCGCCAAGACGGGCCAGGTCGTGCCGATGCAGACAGGGAAGGTGATCGAGGTGATCGGCATCGTGCTAGTGCCGGTCTTGATCGGCATGTTCGTGAAAAGCCGCGCGCCCGCCTTTGCCGCCCGCGCCGAAACGCCGATGAAGCGCTTCTCGATGGTGGTGCTGGCCGCGCTGGCGCTGATCGCCATCGCCAAGGAGTGGACGGCGCTGACCGGCTCGTTCGCGTCGATCGGCCTGGCCGTCATCGCCTTCAACGCGCTGAGCCTGGGACTGGGCTACTACGTGCCGCGCATGATGGGACTGGACAAGCCGAATGCGATCGCGATCGGCTACGAGATCGGCATCCATAATTCGACGCTGGCGATTTTTGTGGCGGTGTCGGTGCTCGGCGACTTCCAGCTGATGGTGCCGGCGGCGATCTACTCGGTCAGCATGTATGTGCTGGCGACGGCTTTCGGATTCTTGGTGTTGGGGAGGCAGCCGGCTGCGGTTGCGGCCCGGGCCTGACGAATGACCCGTAGCGTGGGCGGGTTTCCCGCCCACGCTACAAGTACTACAAAGGCGCCATTTCGACCGGCACGCCCGACAGCACCGCGTTCCCCGACAAAGGATCGCGCAGATTCTCGTCCAGCAGCGCGTTCAGGTTAACCCCCGGCCGTTCGGCCGCTACGCCCAGCCGGATGCCCTCGAGGTCATGGCCCCAGCCATGCGGCAGGCTGACCACCCCGGGCATCATCTCGTCGCTCACTTCCACCTGCACCTCGATGCGGCGCGCGCCGTTACGCAGCTGCGCCATGCCGCCGTCGGCCAGGCCGAGACGGGCGGCGTCGAGCGGATGCACCAGCGCCGTGCAACGGTAGGCGCCCTTGGCCAGCACTGGCAGGTTGTGCATCCAGCTGTTGTTCGAGCGTAGCTGGCGCCTGCCGACGATCACGAGATCCGGTGCGGGCGCGGCGAGGTCGGCCGCCACCCTTTCCAGGTCGTCGAGCAGCATGGCCGGGGCCAGTTCGATCTTGCCGGAGGGCGTACGCAAGGCTTCTGGAATCCGCTGCGTCATCGGCCCCAGGTCGATCCCGGACGGCGCCTGCCGAATCTTCTCCAGCGTCAGCCCGCCCGGCGCCTGGCCAAAGCCGTCGCCGTAAGGGCCGGTGCGCAGCGCCAGGTCGAGCATGCGTTCCGGCCCGCGCTGCGGCGCCAGCGCCGTCATTATCTGCGGAGCAGCCGCTCCGAAACCCTTGTCCAGTTCCTGCGCCAGGAGGGCGTCGTCGAAGGCCGCGATGTCGGCTCCAACCCCCTTCCCCTGTGCGATCGCGGCGATACGCAGCAGGCTCTCCCACTCATCGGGCATATCCGGCTGGCGCGCCAGCACCGGCGGGCTGTAGCGCGCGTGATTACGGTGCGAGAACTGGGTGAAGGTGACGTCGTAGTGCGCGTCCTCCAGCGGCGACGGCCCCGGCAGGATCACGTCGGCGTGGCGCGAGGTCTCGTTGAGGTAGATGTCGAGGCTGACCATGAACTCCAGCTTGTCCAGGGCGGCGGCCAGGCGCGGGCCGTTGGGGCTTGATAGCACCGGATTGCCGGCAATCGCGATCAGGGCCTTGATCTGTCCCGGGCCGGGCGTGTCGATTTCCTCGGCCAGGCAGGTGATCGGCAGCTCGCCCGCCACCTCCACCGCGCCCGATACGCGCGAGCGATGGCGGCCGCTGACGACCCCGCGCCCGACGCCCGGCTTGCCGCGCGTGTTCGCGGCGAAGGCCGCGGCCTTGGGGAACATGGCGCCACCCTCCTCGTCCAGGTGGCCGGTCAGGACGTTGAGCACATCGATCAGCCACGAGCACAGGGTGCCATACTCCTGGGTGCAGGTGCCGATGCGGCCGTAGATGGCGGCGCGCGGCGTCGCGGCGAGCGTGCGGGCCAGGCCGCGGATGGTAGCCGCATCGATGCCGCAGCGCGCCGCGACGCGCTCGGGCGCGTAGTCCCGCACCGCCGCGGCAAGTGCTTCGAACCCGTTGCAGTGCGCGGCCAGCCGGCCCGGGCGCACCAGGCCTTCGTCGAACAGCGTGTGCGCCATCCCGAGCAGGAAGAAGACATCGGCGCCGGGACGGATGAAATGGTGGGCATCGGCGACATCGGCCGTCTCGGTACGGCGAGGATCGACCACGACCATCTTGCCGCCGCGCGCCCGCAGCGACCTGGCCTTGCCGCGGAAGTCCGGCACCGTCCACAGGCTGCCATTGGAGACCATCGGATTGCCGCCCAATATCAGCAGAAAATCGCAGCGTTCGATATCGGGCACGGGCACCGACAGCCAGCTGCCGAACATGAGTCCAACGGAGAGCATTTTCGGCACCTGATCCACGCTCGACGCCGAGAACATGTTGCGGGTGCCCAGCGCCCGGGCCAGGCGCGGGAAGTAGAGCATCAGGCTCATCTTGTGCGAGACCGGATTGCCCAGCACCGTCGCCACCGCGTCCGGCCCACCGGCCGCGATGATCGGCGGCAGGCGCCGCGCGATCTCCGCATAGGCTTCGCTCCAGCTGGCTTCGACGAACTTGCCGTCGCGCTTGATGAGGGGCACACGCAGGCGGTCGGGGTCGTCGTGCAGATCCTTCAGGCCGATGGCCTTGGGACAGAGGAAGCCTTTCGAGAAGACGTCATCCTGATCGCCGCGGATGCGGACGACGCGGCCCGCTTCCACGTCCAGTTCGAGGCCGCAACTGGCTTCGCAGAAGGGGCAGATGCGGTGGGCAATTGCGGTCGAAGCTGTCATGGCGATCCCTGAGGAAGGAAAAATCGAACGTTCGTACGATTCTGAGTCAGGGAGGAGACGGCTGTCAAGCAGGCCAGGACGGTCGGCATGTTCCGCTGCGAGAACGTAGGCGTGCCACCCTTTTACGGTACATGCACGCAGTCTTACAAATCGTTGCGATTGAAACGATTTTAGCCTATCGTGCGCGGCCCGACAGCAAGTAGGCTAACGGGCTCGGTGTTGCCTGGCAGTCAGAGCGACAAGTCCACGGACATCCGACCGCAATTTCTTCATACGGAGTTTCCTTTGTCCGAATCAAAACTTCCCCATGCGCAGACGGTTATCAAGGTCATCGGCGTCGGCGGTGCCGGCAGCAACGCCATCAACCGGATGGCTTCAATCGGCCTGCATACCTTCGACTTCATTTGCGCCAATACCGACGCGCAAGCGCTGGCGGCAACCGCAACCGACAAACGCATCCAGCTCGGCGAGAGCGGTCTCGGCGCCGGCAGCGACCCGGCGGTCGGGCGCGATTGCGCGACCCGCGAACGCAGCCTCATCGCTGATGCCCTGAAAGGCGCGGACATGGTGTTCATCACCGCAGGCATGGGCGGCGGCACGGGTACCGGCGCCGCTCCCGTGGTCGCGGAGGTGGCGCGCGAGCTGGGCATCCTGACCCTGGCCGTTGTATCGAAACCCTTCGAATTCGAAGGCCCGCGGCGCATGCGCGTGGCGGAAGAAGGCATCGCGGCGCTGGCACGCTGCGTCGACTCGCTGATCATCGTCCTGAACAGCCGCCTCGAAGAGGTGCTGGGCGAGGACGTCACACAAAAGCAGGCGTTTGCCGCCGCCGACGAGGTGCTCAGCAAGGCGGTGACCGGGATCGCGGACATCGTTGCCGTGCCAGGCATGATCAACGTCGACTTCGAAGACGTGCGCACGGTTATGCGCCAGACCGGCATGGCGATGATGGGCACTGCCCAACACGCCGGCGACGACCGTGCCGTCAAGGCCGCCGAAGAGGCGATCGCTTGTCCGCTGCTCGACGGCCCGAACCTGCGCGCAGCGCGCGGCGTGCTGGTCAACATCGCGGCATCCGAGGAAACGCTGAAGCTGCGCGAAACCAAGCTCGTGATGAACGCCATCTGCGGACAGACCAACGAAGACGCGATCATCAAGTTCGGCGCGGTGTTCGACGAGACGCTGGGCGATGCCATGCGGGTGACGGTGGTTGCGACGGGATTGAATCGGCCCAGCGACTTTACGCTGGGGACGCGGCGGTCGCCGACGCCGCGCGTAGGTGCCCAGCCGCACTCGGTGCTGCGCCAGACGGCATTGCCTGGATCGGTTCGTCCGACATCGGCACAGCATGAGCAACGGTCGGGATCGCTGTCACGCCAGTCGGCTTCGACGAGCGGTGACGAGTGCCAGCAAGGCTAAGGGAAGCATGCTCGACAACGCACGCTGCGGATCATTCTCCCGATCCGTAGCCTCTTCAGACCAACTGCCGCCGTCGCCGGTCTCGACCTTGGGTCACGTCGATCCAGGCCCGTCACGGTCATCGATCGCATATTCCATATCGGGTTGAGGCGTCTCCATTACCCTCGTTCAGAGGAAACCGCTTCACCATTCTGTCCCAGGCGCCGGAAGCCTTCATCAGAACACGATTGATTTCTGAAACTACGTCCTCCGCCTCGTCGAATTGTCCTTCACGCGCCAGGCTCTCGGATTCGCGCAGTGCGTCTCTAACGGGTTCGTACATGCAGATCTTCTCAAGAGCCGGCGCTAGTTCTTCCAGCGCTTCTCGAAAGCGCAGATAGCTTATCTCGAATAAGTAGTCAGTTCGTTATTCTTGGCATCATAAGTGATGATGCCCTGCACCCCTACCAGGTCGATTTCAAATTCCACGATCGTCATTTTGCGCGGCAAATCCATTCCTTCGTATCAGCTGAATCTTGGGTTGCAGCTAAAGGTTTATACTGCCCACACAGAACAGCATTACCACCACGTTCGCTCGCGCAATCCAGGAAGTCCCTGGAGTTCTGCAAGCTGAAGATCTGCACCAACGTCACACCTATTCATCCAGCTGCCACACCTAATCGAAAATGAAGCATTGATTTCGCTGGGGTGGCACTTCGGTTTAAAAAAGCCTCATGAATACGGGGGTCTTATCATTCCAGCGGATTTCGTATATTGCCGCGCTGGCAATCACTCCCACTCGTAGCTCCTACACGCGATTGCACGGCTCGCTGGCGACGGTTGCGGCAAAGTTCAGCAGCTCGGCTACCCAATGCGAGAGTTCGCTGTGCACTTCCCTTCGTCTGCCGAACGTTCGTCTCCCATCCAGCTGCAAGCTCAAGTTGTTGCTGATAATCAATTACTTCGTTGTAGGTACTCCTAAAATCGAGGTGCACCACGCTCCCGTTGTGTAACCCGAGGCGGACCTATGTTCACGTGTGAGCAATCAACAGCAAGACCAAGCTACGCCCAAAGCGTCGGGCGCCGGTATTCCGGCTCACTTCGTTTGCCCTTCCGCCGCCAGGAAGGCGCCTTCGCTATCATGTGTGCCGGCTCCTTGATCGTGATGCTCGGCATGTGTGCTGTAGCCCTCGACCTGGGGCAAATGTATAACCGGAAGGCCGAGCTCCAGGGCATGGCAAAGGCGGTTGCGTTAGCAGCAGCGGGCCAGCTTGACGGGACGGTAGTGGGCGTTACCAGTGCGTTGACGAAGGCTGCTGCGATCGCGGCTACTTACCGCCATACGTATGGCAGCTCGTACACCTGGACTGATTCGGCCGTTCGGTTCAGCAAATCGCCGGCGCCCGCGGGCGACTGGATAAGCGCGGAAGGAGCAAAGGCCCAGCCTGCAGAAGTTTATTATGTGGAAGTTGACACGACTCGCTTGAATGATGGTTCCGGAACCGGCACCACCTTCATGGCAGGCGTGCTATCCCCTGCCCTCTCCTCGTTCACCATTAGTGACCGTGCAATAGCAGGACGGGCAAACTTGAAGATTACGCCGCTGGCGATCTGCGCAATGTCACCGGATCCAGGCGGGCTGCGAACGAATCCTGGCCCGCCCCCACTCGCCGAGCTGGTGGAATTCGGATTCCGCCGAGGCGTGAGCTATGACCTGATGGCGCTCAATCCGAACGGTACCGGCGGCGAAAACTTCGTCGTCGATCCCTTCGCTTTGCCTGGAAAGCCATACTCCAGTGCGAACACGACGCCTTCGAAAGTCGGCCCGTCCGTGTGTGCGGGAAAAATTTGGGCCCCAGGAGTAATGGGCGCACCGATTCATGTATCGCGTCCATTTCCGCTTGCGTCGCTCTTTAATCAGCTGAACTCCCGTTTCGATGACTACGCGAGCGGCGAGTGCAATCCGAACGGGGCACCGCCGGACTTCAACATCAAACCGTTCAGCAGAGCCACCGTAGCCTGGATGGGCCATACCGGCAACCAAACGGCGAAGCCATATACCGACGGCGGACGCGCGGAAACGGTGGCGGATCCCCTCGCTACGCCAGCCGGTACCACTGCAGACAATTACGGCGTGCTGTGGTCGTACGCGAAGCCTGCGAAGTACATCTCGTATTCAGCTGGCAGTAGCGAGCCGAAAAATGGCTACGCCACCTTCGGCACGAACGACTGGGGAAGTTTATACAAGCCGAAGCCGACCGTTTCAAATTATCCGGCCGGATCGAACACACCGTACCAGGCGACCTTCGGGAACAACTACAGCGCCCCAGCCGCGGCGCGCTTGGCGATGTCGCAGGTCGGACGCAGGGTGCTGAACATCCCCTTGCTGTCCTGCCCTGTTCCTGCTGGCGCCGATGTGACCGCTACGGTTCTGGGCATAGGGCGCTTCTTCATGACGATCCCGGCCACGAGTACGACGATTAGTGCGGAATTCGCAGGCACGATCCCCGAGTCTGCGCTCGTCGGCAAGGTGGAGCTATTCCAATGAGCAACGACATCACGAACCCAGGGCGCCGGCAAAAGGGTGCTGCGGCGGTTGAACTTGCCGTGATACTTCCGATCTTGCTTGTCTTCTTTACAGCGCCATTGTTCTTTGCGATCTATTTTTGGCACTACACCGTGGTGCAGAAGGCCGCACAAGATGGGGCACGCTATCTCTCGACTATATCCGAACAGGAAATGCGTGATCCGACCCTTGCACTCGCTGCAGCGGACACTGCCCGAGGAATCATCAGGTCGCAACTTACCGAACTGATCCCCGCCCCAAACAGCATCACCGTCGTCCTGCATTGTGGGACATCTGCCAATGGCATGATCAATCTGTGCACCGGGGTCGAGGACGGCCCGTTGCCCGAGAACGTCGACGTCGGCATTCAGTTCCGTTTGAAGGATCAGTTTTTTGGTTTAGTCAATACCGGAAGATACGGCTGGCCGGTTTCCGCAGTTGCAACGGTGCCCTATGTCAGCAATTAAGCTTCCCCGTGCCTTGCCGCAGAAAACGCACCAGCGTGGTGTTGCTGCGGTTGAATTTGCGCTCTTGATACTGGTGTTCCTCTCATTCGTGTTATGCATCATCGAACTTGCCCGCATTATGTATCTGTACAACACTTTCCAGGAAGTGACGCGCAGTGCTGCGCGCGGCGCGTCGTCAGCGAACTTCCAGGATCAGACCGCGCTCGATCGCATACGCTACCTTTCCATATTCCGCCAAATGCCTGGCGAGCTCCCCCTCGGCATGCCAGTTACGCATGAGCACGTCCGCATCGATTATCTGGCGCTCGTGCGCGACGCAGACGGAACCCTGACCCCGACAAGAATCGACCGGGGCGCCTTGCCGGCGAGTCCTGCGGCGAATCGTCAGACATGCCACACGAATCCGAACGCTCCCACATGTGTAAGACTGGTGCGAGCACAGATTTGCAACCCGGGAGTTCCTGTCGAATGCGAGCGGGTTCAGTACCAGATGCTGTTTCCACTGCTCAGGCTGACCATACCCCTGCCTCGCGCGACGACCACTGCCACCGCAGAGTCACTCGGGTATGTGCCTGGCGAGGCGCCATAAGTAACCGCTTTACGACCTTCGTCAGTAAGCTAGCGGATGACCATCGTAGGCAGAATGTCACAAGCCACGCTTACCCCTAGTCCAACGATGCGTAGCCGCACTTTCGGTGCGCTTGCGGCCGGGATTCTTGGTCTTGCCCTGCTCGAGACTGGGTGCTTTCTCGTCGGTGCACCGGCAGCGGCTTACATGCTTGGCTTAGCGATGGGCGGCACACTCGTTACCGTAATGTCTCTACGTTTTCTACGGTACTGGCCCAGCGGCCACCAGCTGGCAGCAAATTGTAGCGACGGGAGGCCATTTCAAATGCCGCGCGTAATCTACCTGATGGCATGTGCGCTCATCGGTGCCGCTGGATCCCTTGCCGCAGATGCTCTGGCGAGCGGTCTGGCTCTCGCCTTTTTCTTATTCGTGTTTGGAGTAGCGTTCCTGCCATGGGCGAAGATCGCACGAACTCGCGCGCACTGCTTCGGATATGGAGCAGCCGGAGGTCTTGGCATCAGCGGGGCACTACTATCCGGATACGCTCAGCTAAATCCCTTAATGCTCGCTGCAGCGGCCTGGGTTTTGTGGTTGACCACAATTGCCGCTTGGATCCAAATAGTTGTTGAGGAGAAGCGGCAACAGCGGCGCGTGCCCATAAAATCGTTAGCCCGACCTCACTTAGTACCAGCGCCTGACGATGTCCCCCAGTACTAATACGGCTGCGGACAGACATCTGATGCGTATCAATCCGGAACGCCGCACGCTCAGGCCGTCTGGATTAGTACGAGACCAGTCACCTTCCTTGCCGTCGACATCAGACACGAACCGCGCTGCAGCCTGCCGACCAAAGCGGCAGTGATCTGCACTTCCTAAGAGAAAACATGTTCCAGCCCGACGTCACCGCCTTGCGGTGGCCTGTCGCTCCCGGCACTAGAGGCCGGGGCGACAGGTGAACTGGGCAATCGTCCGTGCGGCCCGGTGGGAGGGCCGAAGGATAGCGGCGAAGGAACATGACTTGATATCCAAGCAGGGCCTGCCACGGCAACATTGGCAGGGCTCGCCGCGACGCGAGTCGTCGCGGATCCGCTTCGGCGGGGCAATGCTCACTGGCGAAAGCTCAACGCATTGTAGAAGCACATTTTGAAGACTCCCAGGCCGCGAGGCCACTCTATCCGCTGACGCGCCCGGGCCGTGTGTCAGGTTCTCTACCCAAGCCTGCCGTGCTGCGTCGCCAGAACGCGGCACTATGAAATGCCCGGCGCTTACAGGAGTGGACATGCGACACAAGAGCAAACATTCAGGCGGCTGGAAGCGTCAGCTGCAGGCGCTCATCGACGCTCACAATGGAATGCACGCGAAGCGCGGCAAAGTGATTTCATACAAGACGCGTGCGGAGCAGGCAGCTTCCTTGTTCCGGATATTCACGAGGCTGCGCGAGCTCGGTTTCCGGCTCGACAACCCAGCCCACCTCGGAGGCCGCCACATCGGGTTTCTCATGCGCGACTGGACGGCCGATCCAACACTGCCAGCCGAGCTGGCGGGCCACGGTGTTAGGTACGAGGCGCACGAGGCTCCGGCAAGGCCGGCATACATCCAGCAACAACTCAGTTTTTACGTGCCCTTTCCACATGGATCGGCAAGCCGGGACTAGTGCAACGGGCAGACACCTATGTCGCAGCAGAACTGGTGACCCGGATGACCACGGCGCAAGCCGGCCGCAGTTGGGAAGGCAACGGCATCGACGCTGAAGCCGTACTAGTGGCAGTGGCGAAACGCGACCCGCGCACGGCAGTGATCCTGGAGGTTATGCTCGCGTTCGGGCTGCGGCGCAAGGAAGCAGTGATGCTCGTGCCCAGGCTGGCCGAGGTGCCTGCCCACGCCCTACCCGCCTCGGCGTCCCCTGGCTCCTACCTGGCGTTCTTGCGAATTAAGCGCTGCAGCAAAGGCGGCCGCCTGCGCTACACTGCTATTCGCAACCCGGCACAGACGCGGGCTCTGTCACGCGCGCTCGAAGCCGCGCCGCACGGCTCCCACATCGGGCACCCGGGCCTGTCATTGAAACAAGCTCTGAGGCGCTTTTCCAACACGCTGCATCGAGTTGGCGTGAACCGACGGGTGCTGGGCGTCACCGGTCATGGCCTACGCCAACAGTTCGCGGCTGATCTGTACGTCGAGCTCACAGACTTCGCACCGCCGGTACGAGGCGGCGATGTAATCGATTCCGCGACGATGCAGGCTGCGTATCTTGCCGTAACCGAGCAGCTTGGTCATGGCAGGCCCCAGATTGCGGGGGGTACCTCGGGCGTCGGGACGGCCGGATAGCTCGTGTACCTGTCGTTCCTGCTCTGGCCGCAGTACGCGTCGATGACTGAACAGTTCGTCGTGCGTACGTGGAGATCTGACCAGATTGCCAAGCGGCCCCGTCGCATATAAGGTCTCAAGAGGACGGCGCTGGCGCCCCAGTCTGCAGCTAGCAGCTCCTGCGCGTTGATCGCTCTTTCTCCTTGTAGTCCCGTTCGCCAGCTTCGCTACGTTCGTTGTGGCGCTCCCAACGAGCCGGCAAGCTTGACCGGTTAACTCTCCAAGGCAGGCAGTCGGCCACAGTTATCGGGTCGATAACGCCTCCCTCTCCGCAGCGTGGGCCAACTCTTTCTGCTCATGTCCTTCTTTCTTTACGCCCCCACGACCTTTCACGCCTTCCACGACCATGACGACAGGTTCTGCCCTGTTCCTCATCCTCGCGACTCGTTCCCGAAAGGATGGTAACGCATTGATTTCGCACTCATCCACCGTATTGCAGTGGGCAGTCTGGCCAGCGAGCCGCGGAACCAGAGGTACCTCCACCATCATGCGTCGTCGAGCGAAAACGCCTACTATCGAAGGGGGTGAAAACACCAATTCCCCACCAGTGAGAAATTTTCGGCCTGCGGTTCCGGATACCCTGTGTGCGGACTAGGCAGAGGTGCGATGTCGGCCGCCACTGACGCGAGTGCCGATCCCTTGACGGTGATGACTACCAGATCCTGCATGCCCAGTTCCCGGGCACTGGCAGATACCGCCGCCAGCAGGGCCAGGAGCAGCGCATTACCTTTGCACAGGCGCCAGCCACGCTCGTTGAGTGCCGCGAGCTTGGCATCGTAGGTGCATGCACTCACTTGCGCTCAACTTCCCGGCTGACTACTGGCGGCAAGCCGTGTGCCGATGAAGTTGCCGATGGTGCAGGCGCAGGCGCCGACGATACCCACTTCACTCGTCTACGGGGCTTGCCGAAGACGCAAAAAAGCGGCGACGGATTTGCTACGGCGGGACATTGCTCATCCTCGAAAGCTGGGCGCATCGAAGGAGCACATGTATATAGACTCCCAGGCCGGAAGGCGGAACACTATCCACCGACACTCCTGAACCACGTATCAGGTTGCATCCAAACTCACCATGCTTCGCTAGTTGTGGTTAAGCAAGCGATGCCTTTCTGATTTCGATCAATCTGTCCAACCAGGACGCGCAATAGCCTCGGAATTCTTCTTCATTTCTTGTGCAAGGGAGTTGACATGAACAGGTGCGCTAAGTCGTTTATTACCAGTGCAGCGGTACTGGTGGCAGCTCCGGCCTTCGTTGCAGCCCAGGACACTGAGCGCGCCGGCGTCCTGTACCGCGTCGTCGTGCCCGATCCGCCGCTTCACGACATCAATAACCGGGGCCAAGGGATCGGCAACTTCGTGACGCCAAGCGGCGTCACCCACGGCTTCATCGATACCGACGGCGTGCGTACCGACCTCGGCTCGCTCGGGGGCTTCAGCACCGCTGGCGCCATCAACGACCGCGGGGAGGTCGCCGGGCTGTCGCTCGGGGTCGACGGCCGCGTCCACCTGTTCCTGTATGCGCGCGGCGTGATGCGCGACCTCGGCGCCGTCGGCGAAGACGCCAGCGTATCCGGTATTAACAATCGCGGCGACATCACCGGCAACCACACACCGGCGAACGGTCGTAACGTTCCATTCCTGTACACGAATGGCGTCTTACGGGATATTCCAGCCTACGATCCGGACTATCCCGCATATTCGCGCGGGATCAACGACCGCGGCCAGGTGGTCGGCTTCGCCGGCCCGGAGCAGGCCGTGGTCTGGGCACGCGGACGCGTGCGGGTAATCGGGCCCCGGATTGCTCACTGGAGTCTGCCGGAAGATATCAACGAACGCGGCGACATCGTCGGTGCAGCCGGACTGCCGGGCTCGGCAGGGCGATCCGATGGACGTGCTTTCCTCTACAGAAATGGTCAGACCACGGATCTGGGCACCCTGGGCGGACCGTTTGCGTTTGCCGTGGCCATTAACAATCGCGGACAGGTGGTTGGCGGCGCAAATATCCGCTGGCTCGAGACAGGCGCTTTTCTTTATGAGCATGGCAGACTGACCAACCTCAGCGAGCGGCTGATACCCGGGAGCGGCTGGCAACTTGAAGCCGCAGTGGATATCAACGACCGTGGGCAGATCCTGGCCTGGGGATTTCGGGACAACCAGTACCGGATTGTCCGCCTCGATCCCGTTGGGCGCCATAGGCACTAGGGTTAGGGCTGGCGCGGATTGCCGTTGGTCGTGCAGCCCGGAGCGATCCGTGTCTGATGGCGGTTGCCGTTCCCGTGTGGGATTGGCGCCACGCCAGTGACCAGTCGATGCTGCGTTCAGGTCGACCGCCTGTGTGGAGGGGTCATGCACACAGTCGAACGGGGCGATAGCGGCCTGGAGGAACTTCAGCGCCTGTTCCAGCCGCTCGAAGGCGAGCTCGAACAGCATTTCGACGCCCAGGTGGATGCCGGTCTGGCGCAATTGCTGCCTGTGCTCGGCCCGGTCTTCGGCGTGTTCGTGATCCTGTTCGCCGCCTGGGACGCCTGGCTCGATCCGGAGCGCGCCCTGCTCACGGTGTGCGTAAGGATCGCCATGGTGCTGCTCGGCGCGCTGGCCTATGCGGGCGGGCGGCTGCGCTGGAACGCCGCCTGGCGCTGTGCCTGGCTCTATGCGACGCACGCTGGCGCAATGGTGATCTGCGCCACCCTGGTCGCGCGCGGCCTGGTGCTGGCGCTGCCGGGCCTGACCGGCGCCCTGTTCCTGCTCGCGCTCATCGAACCGCGCCCGCACCGCTTCCTGCTCGCCACCTTGCCATCCTCGATGCTGCTGGCGCTGCTGGCGTCGCTGACCCTGGCCCCGGCAATGTTCCTGAACACGCTGTTGCTGTACGGGCTTTCCTGGCCTCTGGCCTTCGGCGTGGCCCTCGCCAACCTGCACCTGCGGCGGCGCCTCTTCCTGGCCGAGCAGACGGTGCTCGATGCAGTGCGCCACGACAGCCTCACCGGCGCGCTGTCACGCGCCTACGTGACGGAGCTGGCGCAGCACGACCTGCTGCTGGCCCGGCGCCATGGCCGTCCGCTTGCGGTAGCGATCCTCGACATCGATCACTTCAAGCGGGTCAACGATACCTGGGGGCATGCTGTCGGCGATCAGGCCCTGTGCGCGATGGTGAAGGCCTGCAAGGGCAGCCTGCGCGCAAGCGACTACATCGGCCGCATCGGCGGCGAGGAGTTCGTTTGCGTGATGCCCGAGACCGGCGCGGGCGACGCGCTGGCCTGTGCCGAACGCATGCGCACTGCGGTCGCGGCAGTGACTCTTGCCAGCGCGGCGGAGCCGCTGCGTTTCAGCATCAGCGCTGGCGTCGCCGTGCTCGACTCTGGACATGCCTCCTGGAACGACCTGCTGCGCGAAGCCGACGGTGCCCTTTACGTGGCGAAGGAAACCGGCCGTAACCGGACAGCACTGGCGCCTCCAGCGGTGCCTAGGGCGCCGGGTTGAAGGCCTGTATGTCGCGGTCGATCGCGGCCCGGACTTCGGCCCTGTCCCATGCTCAGGGCGACGGCGACTGGCCGAATTCGGGTAGCGCCGCATCGCGCGGATCGCGCAACAGCAGCACCGGTATCGAGGACCAGGCCAGCACATGCTGGGCGACGCTGCCGGTGAACAGCGTGTTGGCGTCGAAGGGGCCGTGCGCACCCATGACGATAAGGTCGCAACCGTGCTCCTTGGCCGCCTTGACGATCTCGCGCCCCGGTGCGGAGCCGATCCGGGTGGCAGTGGAGCAAGCGACGCCGCCGTGCGCGGCGATGTGGGCGACGGTAGCGACGTGCGCATCCGCGGCCCCGGTGGCCCGGCGCAGTTCGGCGCCCGCGTCGACGGATGCGAGCGTGTCGGAGGGCAGTGAAAAATGCGGTTGCGCGACCGAGAACGCGACGATCCGGCGCGCCCCCGTACCGGCCAGCAGCACCGCGACCTGGGCGGCACGCAAGGCCAGATCAGAGCCGTCGGTGGCGACGAGTATTTTTTCGATGATCATGATGAAGCTCGGGTTCGTGGGAGAGGAGTCCACACTGGTGAGAGCGGGCGGCGCGGACAGCGCTTAGCGCCGGCTCGCATCTCAGGCATGACCGATCCGATAGCCGCTGGCAGGACTGGCATCCAGGGGCTCTCGACATCGCTGCAGGCCGGCTTGCTCTTTCTTCAGCGATACACCATCACCGGTATCGCACTGTGTACCAGCACCTTCTGCGTTTCGCTGCCCAGCAGCAGGCCCTTGATCCCTTTGTGGCCGTGCGAAGCCATCAGGATGAGGTCGCATCCCCTGTCGCGCGCGGTCGAGATGATCGCCTCGTGGGCACTGTCTCCGCTGGCCTGCACGACCGTGCAGGGAACGCCTGCCTCCAGCGCGGCCTGCTCGACATCGCCCAGGATGCGACGGGCGCGCCGGGCCGCTTCCTCCTCGTAGCTTTCCGGGGTCGCCTCCAGCATCTCGGGCCTGAACGTCAACGAATGGAACGGCGGTATGACCGTCAGCCCGATCACGGCGGCGCCCGTCTCCCTGGCCAGCGCGACGCCAGCCAGGATCGCCCGCTGCGAAGCGGACGAGCCGTCGGTGGGGATCAGAATACGCTTGAACATGGCAGCTCCTCCATGAAACCCTGCGTGCACCGGTATCGTCACGGCCCATGGCCGGAGTTACCCTGTCGCGCAGAACGAGCACCGGGAGGGGAGGACGAGCGCGAACATGTCGGCAAATGACTCCCACCAGAAGCGTCGTCACCGCGCGATCGCCGTGCGCGCGCATTGATGTAGATCAGGATGGCCCTGGTAGTCAGTACAAGCAATGATGTAGATCAAACCTACAAACTGTAATTTCACGGTTTCTAGACGACCATGTGTACCTGGACGTCGACTTCCCGCCAGCGTCGCCCTCCGCGGACCATCTCCGCCGGGGCCGAGGAACGGCCCCCGCAGGAAACGCTCAGCCAGCCCGCGCGTCTTCGGATACGCCGGCAAGTCCGGCATCGTCCGGATCGGCCGTATCGCCGGCGGTCGCCCAAATCTCGCGGCTACCCAGCAATGACAGCGCCGCAGCCTCTTCCAACGGACGGCTGAGCAGAAATCCCTGGTACTGGTCGCAGTCCATTTCGCGCAGGATCGACAGCTGCGCCTCCGTTTCGACGCCTTCGGCAACGACCTGCAAGCGCAGGCCACGTGCAAGGTTGACGATCGAGCGTGCGATCGCCGCGCTGTCGTCGTCCCTGTCCAAGTCGCGCACGAATGCGCGGTCGACCTTCAGGCGGGAGACCGGGAAGCGCTTCAGATAGGCAAGGCTCGAGTAGCCTGTGCCGAAGTCGTCGATCGACAATTCGACCCCGAGCGCCCGGATCGCATGCAGCAGGCGGTCGACCTCTTCCTCACGGCTCATCAGCGCGGTCTCGGTGATTTCGAGCTCGAGGCAGCCGGGCGACACGCCGTGGCGCTCGAGCGAGCCACCGATGGTAGCCAGCAAGGATTTTTGGTAGAACTGCCGCGGCGACAGGTTAGCCGCGATCTTGACGGGACGTCCCAACTGGCGCGACCATTCGCCAATCCGGCGGCAGGTTTCGTCGAGCACCCAGGCCCCGATCGGGAGGATGAGGCCGGAACGCTCGGCCACCGGAATGAACTGGGCGGGAGAAACCTCGCCCAGGATCGGATTGCTCCAGCGCAGCAGCGCTTCGAAGCCGACGACCTGGTTGCCATGGACGCTTGCCTTGGGCTGGAACACGAGACGCAGTTCCCCGAGCTCGAGTGCGCGGCGCAGGTGTGCTTCCAGCGTCAAGCGCTGGTCGAGATCGGGCTGCATGTGCGGAGAAAAAAAGTGGATCGCTTCTGCCAGTTCGACCCCGTGCCCGCCGCATGCCCGCTGGGCACAGCCGTAGAGCGCCTCGGCGTTGCCGGCATCCTGGGGAAACAGGGCCGCTCCCAGCACGGGGCCGAGAAAGAACTCGCGGCCATCGAGCGCCAGCGGCGCCGCGCACTGTCCAAGCAGCCGGCTGGCAAAGGCTTCCACGCTCGCCCTGCCCTCGCGGGCATCGACCAGCAAGGCAAACTCGGCACCGCCCATGCGCGCCGCCACGGCCCGGTCATCGGTGAGCATTTTCAGGAGTTCGCCGATCTTCGCCAGTGCCCGTTCGCCGGCAGCATGGCCGAGCAGGTCGGCAACCTCGTGCAAGCGTTCGAAAACGAGCACCAGCACCGCGAGCGGGGCCCCTTCGGTGCCGGCAAGCGCCATCCGTCCTGCGAGCAAGTGGGCGAACCGGGCCCGGTTGGGCAGCCCGGTCAGGACGTCGAACTCCGCCAGATACCTCAGCCTTGCCTCGGCGCGCTCGCGTTCGGTGATATCGGTCAGCACGTTCACCAGCTGTACCTCGCCGGGCTCCGCCACCAGCCTGGTCGTCAGCTGGATGACGGTACGCGTCTCGCCGCTTCCATCGCGCATCGGGCCGACCGTCTCCGCACGCGCGCCGTCGGCAAGCAATGCCTGGTACCGGACACGCCGCTCCTCCGCCGATGCGCCGAACACGCATTCTTCGCCCGCTCCGATCACCTCTTCTTTCGCGCGCCCCGCCAAGCGGGCAAAGGCCGAGTTCGCCATGACGATGCGTAGTCTGGCGTCCAGCACCCAGACCGGTGTTCCCACCGCGTCGATGATGGACGAAAGGTAGGAGAAGCTGTTACCGAGCCGGGCCTCGCTGGCGGACAGGCGCCCGATCAGCCGCTGCTGCCGGCGCGCGTCGCGCGCCACGCGCCAGGCAAGAAAGGAGAGCACGGCGGCAA
This sequence comes from Massilia sp. Leaf139, assembly GCF_001424165.1. GTDB lineage: Bacteria > Pseudomonadota > Gammaproteobacteria > Burkholderiales > Burkholderiaceae_D > Telluria. The sequence continues at coordinate 912,252 of NZ_LMOJ01000001.1, read as the reverse complement.
GGAGCACGAAGAAGGTCACGGCCGTCCAGAGCCGGCCGTACCATGAAGCGAGCGCCGCGCTGCGGTTCATGCCGGCAATGACCACCAGCGGATACGCACTGACTGCGTCGTACCCGTAGAGGCGGTCGATACCGTCGAGCGGGCTGCCCGTCGCGAACGTCCCGCGCGCGGCGCGAGGCAGCCGTTCGCGGAACAGCGGGGTATCGAGGAAGGAACGTCCGATCCCGGCGCCGAATGCCGGCCCGCGCACGAGCATCGTGCCATCGCGGTGAAACAGCGTGACCGAACCGCCGGCGCCGAGCGCGACCAGGCTGTATAGCCGCTGGAACTGATCCGAGTCGACCTGGGCGATGACCGCCCTGCCGGGTCTGCCGTCGCGGGCGGTCAAGGGACGCACGAAGTTGATGAAAGCACGTCCGGACGCGGGATCGATGTCCGACACGTGGATCGACACGCCGGCCCGGGACTGCACAGGAACCGGCAGGCGTGGCACCGGCGGCAGCGCGGGGCCGGCCGAACCGGGAGGAACGACGCTTGCCAATACCTGTCCGTCAACATCGACCACGGCAAGCCTGCTGAGATAGTCGAGGGCGCCGCCGGAGTGCTCGTCGCGCAGGATCTCCTCGACGCCGGCAGCGCCACGAAACCGGAAAATGCTGGCGGCCCGTACCGTCGTCCCGTCGACGGCTTTGGCCACGCTCAGCGTCTGGGCGGCGAAGGCCACTGAAATATTGCGCAGCGAATTCTCCTGCGCACGCAGCGTGTCGCCGTAATTGGCGCGCAGGATCGATACCGTCAGCAGCCCAAGTGCAAGGATCAGTCCGCCTGTGACCAGCACCAGCCGCGCCAGGGGATAGCGCGGTTGGTCGTGCGGTGCCGGGCGTTCCGGTGCAGTCATGGGGTTCCTGTCGATAACGTCTGGAGTGCGCCCCGATTGTACAGCACCCCGGTTGCGTCCCAGACACGGCGGCGTACCGGCGCGTCACGCGCACTGGCAGGCTAGGTGTTTTTGATCTACGTCAAGGACGTACCAAGTCGCGGCCCCCAATCTGGCTTTGGTGCGCCTTGACACAAACAATGCGGGCCGACAAGGAGAACGCTATGTATCACCGGATTCTCGTACCGACTGATGGTTCCGAACTGGCCATGGCGGCCGTCAGCGCCGCGGTCGACTTCGCACGGGTGTGCGGCGCCGACATTGTCGCGCTGGCCGTCGCTTATCCGGAGCCTGTGCTGCTCTCGGCCGAGGGTGCGCTCGCGGCCGGTGGCGACGGCGGCGTCGATGTGCTGCTGGAACAGGCGCAGCGCCACGTCGCGTGGGTGGCAGATGCGGCCCGCGCCGCCGGCGTTCCATGCACGGCCATGACCGCCTACAGCGCCACGCCGGCGGACGAGATCGTCGCGCTTGCCGGTGCCAGGCACTGCGACTTGATCTTCATCGCGTCCCATGGACGGCGTGGACTGGGCCGGCTGATTGCCGGCAGCGTGACGCAGCAGGTGCTCGCGCGTTCGCCGGTGCCCGTCATGGTCTACCACCCGCCTGCCACCCACACGCCGGCCTGAATGAACACGCCCGACGCCCAGGCCGGACTCAGCGCCGACGAAGCGGCCCGCAGGCTCGCTCGCGACGGCCCCAACGGGTTCCCGGACGCCGCGCGGCGCGGCTGGCATCTCCTCGTCTGGCAAGCCGCGCGCGAGCCAATGTTCCTGCTCCTGTTCGCGGCAGGGCTGCTCTACCTGTTGCTCGGCGAGCTGCACGAAGGAGTGCTGATGTTCGCGCTCGTGCTGGCGACGCTCGGCATGACCTTGTACGAAGAAGCAAAAGCGCAGCGCGCGCTCGATGCACTGCGTGATCTGAGCACCCCGCGAGCCTTCGTCATCCGCGACGGACGCAGGCTGCAGGTCGACAGCCGGGAAGTGGTCGTCGGCGACCTCTGCGTCATCGGCGAGGGCGACCGCGTGCCGGCCGATGGCGTCCTGGTCGCGGGCCAGGAGATCCAGGCTGACGAGTCCCTCCTGAGCGGCGAATCCGAGCCGGTTTCCAAGCGTCCTGGCAGCCCCGAGGCCACGGAGCCCGCCCGGCCAGGGATGGAGGCGCCTTCCTTCCTGTTCTCGGGTACGCTGGTGGTGCGCGGGCACGGCCTGTTGCGGGTCGCGGCAACCGGCGTCAACAGCGCCATAGGCGGCATCGGCCGGTCACTGGCTGGCCTGGCGCCGGCGCAGTCGCCCCTGCAGCAACAGATGGCCGCCGTGATCGCCCGCTTCGCCCTCGCCGGTGCCGCGATCAGCCTGCTGCTGGTCGTGTACTACATGGCGCAGGGCGCCGCCCTGCTGCAGGCGCTGCTGGCCGGGCTGGCGCTGGCGCTGGCCATGCTGCCGGAAGAATTCGCGGTCGTGCTGGCCCTGTTTCCGGCCTTGGGCGCGTCGCGCCTGGCCCGCGCAAATGTCCTGACGCGCCAGTTGAGCGCGATCGAAACGCTCGGCGCCACCACCGTGCTGTGCGTCGACAAGACGGGCACCCTGACCGAAAACCGGATGAGCGTGGCGGCCATGTACGCCGATGGCGTCGAGTGGCAGGCCGGCATACCGGCCGGCGGGATCTTGCCCGGCACGCTGTCCGCCCTGCTCGACGCCGGCATGCTCGCCAGCCGCGCGGACGGCTTCGAGCCGATGGATCAGGCCCTGCACCGCCTCGGGGCCGAATTCGCCGAGACCGGCGGAGCGGCCCGCGCCGGCTGGACACTGGCGCGCGAGTACGGGATGAGCGCGCAGATGCGTGCGGTCGCACACGGCTGGCATCCCGGAGCGGGCGCGAGCGGCGTGGTGGCAGCCAAGGGTGCCCCGGAGGCCATTGCCGACCTGTGCCACCTGGCGCCCGCGGCGGCGGCCCCCCTGCTCGCCGCCGCCGACGCCATGGCCGCGCGCGGCCTGCGGGTGCTGGCCGTGGCGCAGGCGGGGCACGACGCGGCGCCCTGGCCGGATGCAATCCACGACTTCGCTTTCGTCCCGCTCGGGCTGGTCGGATTCGCCGACCCGCTGCGTGAAGGCGTCCCGCAGGCGGTGGCCGAATGCAGGGCCGCCGGCATGCGCGTCATGATGATTACCGGCGATTACCCGGCGACCGCCCTCAACGTCGGGCGCCAGGCCGGCCTGGCAGGAATGGCGCCGCTGAGCGGGACGCAGATAGCGTCGATGGACGACGACGGGCTGGCGCAGGCCTTGCGCACTACCGACGTCTGCGCGCGCGTCGTCCCTGACCAGAAGCTACGCATCATGCGCGCCCTGCAGCGCACCGGCGAGGTCGTCGCCATGACCGGCGATGGCGTGAACGACGCTCCGGCGCTGCAGGCGGCCCACGTCGGGATCGCAATGGGCATGCGCGGCACCGACGTTGCCCGCGAGGCCGCCGACCTGGTGCTGACCGACGACCATTTCGCCTCCATCGTGCGCGCCGTGCGTCTCGGCCGCCACATCTACGCGAACATGCGCAAGGCGATGGTGTACATCGTTGCAATCCATGTGCCGACCGCCGGCCTCGCGCTATTGCCGGTCATGCTAGGCTGGCCGGTCGTCCTGCATCCGATCCATATCGTGTTCCTGGAGCTGGTGATCGACCCGGCCTGCGCACTGGCTTTCGAGAACGAGGCCGAGGAGCCCGACCTCATGCGCCGTCCACCGCGCCGGCGCGATACGCCCCTGCTCGACAGGCAAACCCTGGTATTGGCCCTGGCGCAGGGACTGGTCGTGCTCGGCACGGTCATCGCGGCCTATGCCTGGGCACTGGCCGCGTTGCCCGTGGGACAGGCGCGGGCCTTTGCCTTCGCCGCCCTCGTGGCGGCCAACGTCGGCCTCATCTTTGGCAACCGTTCGCGTACGCTGACCCTGCTCGAAGCCCTGCGCCGGTCGAACCGCGTTGCCTGGATCGTGTCCGGCGCGGCGCTATGCGCCCTGGCCGCGGCACTGTATGCCGAACCGCTGGGGCGGCTGTTCCAGTTCGAGACGCCGCCGCTGCGCCATGCGTTGGCCGCCGTGGGACTCGGGCTCGCGGCCGCGCTTCCCTTCGACCTGCTTAAGCTGGCGCGGCGACGTGCGTCGCATGCCGTACCCGCCTGAGCGGCAGAAACCCTGCACCCGATCAGCCAACGGAGGCTTTCATGGACTACCAGACCATCCTGGTACATGTCGACGCTTCAAGGCGCGCCGATACCCGCATCGCCCTGGCTGCGCAGCTGGCGCTGCGCCACGACGCCCATCTCGTCGGTGCCGCGCTCACTGGCGTATCGCGCTACTACTACCGAGAAGGGGGTGCCGACCTGGCGCGCACCGTGCTCGCGCCGCACATGGACGAGATCTACCGCAAGACCGAACGCGCGCTCGACGATTTCACGCGCATCGCGACCGGCGCCGGTGTCCGTTCGCACGAACGGCGCCTAGTGGACGACGAGGTTGGCGCTGGCCTCGCATTGGCCGGGTGTTACGCCGACCTGCTGGTGCTGGGGCAGTCGGCCCCGGATGCGCGCCCGGCGCCCACCGGCGGCGACCTGGCGGCCCATGTGCTGCTCGCCTGCCCACGTCCGCTGCTCGTGGTTCCCTACATCCAGCGCGAGACGGCGATCGGGAGCCGGGTGCTGGTTGCCTGGAACGGCAGCGCGGAGGCGGTGCGCGCCCTGGTCGCGGCGCTGCCCCTTCTACGCCTGGCCGACAGCGTCACCGTGGTCGGATTCGGCCCGCCTGACGCACCTGCTGCCGAACCGGACTTATTGCCGTATCTGGCGCGCCACGGCATCGCGGCGCAGTTGCTGTCCGAGTCGCCACGCCTCGACAGCGGCGAACCCTTGCTGTCGCTCGCGGCCGACTGCGGAACCGATCTGCTGGTGATGGGCGGCTACGGCCGCGCTCGGCTCAGCGAGCTGCTGCTCGGCGGCGTGACAAGGTCGATCCTGCAGGCCATGACGGTTCCCGTACTCATGGCGCACTGATCCGAGGCCATCATGCTGCGCTGCCGTCCAGCCCTTTGCGCAAACGTGCGACGGGATGAACTTGATCTGGATCATAGCCATCGCCGGCCAGGGCGCCAGACTTTGTTAGGTATGGCGCTGCTTCACTTGCGTCGATGTCCCATCCGGTATCGCGAGCCTTGGGAGGCGCGCATGGCAAGACGAACTTTCGATCCAGTAGACGGCTCCACTGCGTCGATGGCCACTGTCGATCACGCCGTCGGTTTCGCGCACGACTGCGGTACGCGGCTCGTCGGGCCGCACGTCGCGCCCCTGCCGCCACGCCTGAGCGAAGGCATCGCCGAGGTCGTGCATGGTCTCGGGTGCGGCCTCGCCGTCAAAGCCCCCCACGGTAAAACGGCGGGACATGCCATGCCGGGCAGCCAGACGACAGCGGCGCTGTCGCACAGCCCGGTTCCCGCGCTGGTGCTGCCGCCTTGCCGCGCCTGACACGACGAGTTGGCCATGCGTTTCAAGACCGTTCTCGTCCATGTGGATCTGTCGCGTCATGCCCCCGTCCGCATCGCGCTCGCCGCCGCCCTTTGCGCGGAGCATGGCGCCCACCTGATCGGCGCTGCCATGACCGGCATTTCGCGCACCGTCTTCCCGCGCGGCTACGACGCGCCCGCCGGCACCCTGCTGGCCAGCTACGTCGATCCGCTGGTTCAGACCGCGCGGCGCGCGCTCGGCGACTTCGAGGACATTGCGGGTCGCCGCGGCGTCTCGCACGAGTCGCGCCTGGTGAGCGACCAGGCGCCCGAGGCGCTGGCCCTGCTGGCGCGCTTCGCCGACTTGGTGGTGGTCAGCCAGGATGATCCCGACGAGAGCCTGGGCTACCTGCCCTCCGCCTCACGCATGCCCGATTTCGTCGTGTTCAACGCGGCGCGCCCTGTGCTGGTGGTACCGCGCGCCGCCACTCAGGGCGCCGGCCCGCGCCGGGTGCTATTGTGCTGGAACGGCAGCCGCGAAGCGGCGGTGGCGCTGGCGTCCGCCGTACCCCTGCTCCAGCGGGCCACCTACGTAGGCCTGGCCGTGTTCACGCACGTCTTCCCGGGCGAAAGCGCCGGCGGTGCGGAACTCGACGATGCACTCGCTTTCCTCAAGCGCCACGCGGTGCGCGCGGAACGGGTGCTGCGCGACCCCGGCCGCGACACCGGCCGCGCCATTCTCGCGCTGGCCGCAGAGCTGGGCTGCGACCTGGTCGTGATGGGGTGCTTCGGCCATTCGCGATTCGAAGAGCTGCTGCTCGGCGGCGCCAGCAGGACTGTCCTGCAGGAGGCGGCGCTGCCCGTGCTGATGGCGCGCTGACCCGCCAGTCTTCCCATACCACAGGAGAACGCGATGACGAACATGAACGCAGCGGTATTCACGGGGCCCGGGCGGATCGTGCTCGGCCGCAAACCGGTGCCGCACGCCGGCCCAGGCGAAGCGATCGTCAAGATCACCATGACCACGATCTGCGGCACAGACATACATATCCTCAAGGGCGAGTATCCCGTTGCCGACGGCCTGACGGTCGGGCACGAGCCGGTCGGCACGATCGCGGAGCTGGGGGCCGGGGTGACCGGCTATACCATCGGACAGCGTGTGGTCGCCGGCGCGATCAGCCCCTGCGGCCAGTGCTTTTCCTGCCTCGACGGCCACCAGGCCCAGTGTGGCGGTCATGCCATCGGCGGCTGGCGCTTCGGCAATACCATCGACGGCTGCCAGGCCGAGTATGTCCGGGTGCCCTTCGCCATGGCCAACCTGGCGCCGATTCCGGACGGCCTCACCGACGAGCAGGTACTGATGTGCCCGGACATCCTGAGTACCGGCTTCGGCGGCGCCGAGAGCGGCGGCATTCGGATCGGCGACACGGTGGCGGTGTTCGCCCAGGGGCCGATCGGCCTGTGCGCGACCGCCGGCGCACGCCTGCGCGGCGCTTCGCGCATTATCGCCATCGACAAGGTGCCGGAACGGCTGGCCATGGCGCGGCGCCTCGGCGCCGACCACGTCGTCGACTACAGCGAGCGCGATCCGGTCGAGGAAATCATGCGTCTCACGGACGGCCTGGGCGCCGACGTGGCCATCGAGGCGCTCGGTACCCAGCAGACGTTCGAGAGCTGCCTGCGCTGCCTGCGCCCCGGCGGCACCCTGTCCAGCCTCGGCGTGTATTCGGGCAAGCTGACCATGCCGGTGGACGCCTTCTCCGCCGGCCTCGGCGACCACCGCATCGTGACGACGCTGTGCCCGGGCGGCAAGGAGCGCATGCGGCGCCTGATGAACATCGTCGCTTCCGGGCGGCTCGACCTGCAGCCGCTGGTGACGCATCGGTTCCCCCTGGAGCAGATCGAGGCAGCCTACGAACTTTTCGCCAACGGGCGCGACGGCGTCCTGAAGGTGGCCATCGTTCCCTGAGAGGCGCCCGTCGCCGAGAAAGGATTGTCATGTACAAAACCATCGTTGTCCACGCCGACGACAGTCCCGCCATGGAGGCGCGCCTGCGCGCCGCGGCTTCGCTCGCCGACGCCCACGGTGCGCACTTGGTCGGTGCCGCCACGACCGGCGTGTCCTGGGCCAACTGGGCCATGCTGACGAGCGCGATGCCGGTCATGCCGGGCGACGATTTCGACGTGCTGCGGGCGCAGGGCCGGAAAAGCCTGGAGCGCTTCAGCGAAGGTGCGCGCCGGCTCGGGGTGGCCTCGTTCGAGGAGCGCTTGGTCGAGGACGAAAGCGGCAGGGCCCTGCTGCTGCAGTCGCGCTACGCCGACCTGGTCGTCGTCGGCCAGCTTGGCGCCGGCACCTCCACGGTCAGCGGCTTGCCCCAGTACCTTGCGCTGCACGGCCCGCGGCCGGTGCTGGCCGTGCCGGATGCTTACGCCGGCGCGCCGCTGACCGACAGCATCGTGGTCGGCTGGGACGGCAGCGTGCCCGCGCTTCGCGCGATCGCCAGCGCACTGCCGCTGCTGGCCCGCGCCCGCAGCGTCCGGCTGGCGCTGATCAATCCGGAACGCGAGACGGGCTTGCATGGCGATGAACCGGGGGCTGACATGGCGCTCTACCTGGCGCGCCACGGCGTCCCGGTCGAGGTGCTCGTCGAGCGCACCGAATGGCCGGCCGGCGAGGCCCTGCTGCGCCTCGCCTACGATCACGATGCCGGACTGCTGGTCAGCGGCGCCTTCGGCCACAGCCGCTACCGCGAGATCGTGCTGGGCGGCGTGACGCGCGTCCTGCTCGAACGCGCCCCGCTTCCCGTCCTGTTCGCCCACTGAAGGATCGAATATGAACCAGCCAGGATTTCCGACCGCCGCCCAGCGCGAACGCGACGCCAGCGCCTGGCAAGGTACGCATCACCATTATCCTGAGGCCGCGGTCGAGCACGCGGCGGCCGACCTGGCGCTCAATGCCTGGATCGGCCGCTTCACGGGGCATGTGTCGCCGGCGGCACTGGCGCTTGCCTGGCTCGACTGGAGCAGCCACCTGCTGCTCTCGCCTGACAAGCAGGCCGAGCTGGCGACGCATGCCGTCTCCGCCGCCTGGCGCTGGCTGGAGTATTGCGGCGGCGCCCTGGCAGCCAGCCCGACTAATCTTGCCGGTCCGGTGGCGCCGCTGGCCCAGGACAAGCGCTTCGTCGATCCTGCCTGGGAACACTGGCCCTGGAATGCGCTGAGCCAAGCTTTCCTGCTGCAGCAGCAATGGTGGCACCGCGCCACCAACAGCGTGCGCGGCGTCTCGCAGCACCACGCCGACGTGGTCACGTTTGTCACGCGCCAGTTGCTCGACGGCGTGGCGCCATCGAACTTCGTGGCAACCAATCCGGTCATTCAGCAAGCCACGCTCGAACGACACGGCATGAACCTGGTAGCCGGCGTGGCCCACGCAGCCCAGGACGCCTGGCGCGCCGCAAGCGGCCAGGCATCCCTTCCCGGCCTGCTTCCCGGGCGCGAGGTGGCGACAACGCCTGGCAAGATCGTGCTGCGCAACCGCCTGGCCGAACTGCTGCGCTACGATCCGGTCACGCCGCAGGTGCATACGACGCCGCTCCTGATCGTGCCGGCCTGGATCATGAAGTACTACATCCTCGACCTCTCGCCGCACAATTCGCTGGTGCGCTACCTGGTCGGGCAGGGGCATACCGTGTACGTCATCTCGTGGAAGAACCCGGGATCGGCCGAGCGCGACCTGGGCCTGGACGATTACCGCCGGCTCGGCATCATGGCCGCCTTAGACGCGATCGTACGCGAGACCGGGGCGCCCCGGGTGAACGCCTGCGGCTACTGCCTGGGCGGTACGCTGCTGGCGATTGCGGCCGCCGCGATGGCGCGCGACCATGACCGGCGCCTCGCGAGCCTGACCCTGCTCGCAGCCCAGGTCGACTTCACCGAGCCTGGTGAACTGTCGCTGTTCATTGATGAGAGCGAAGTGAGTTTTCTCGAAGCCACCATGTGGAGCCAGGGCTACCTCGACACCCGCCAGATGGCCGGTGCCTTCCAGCTGCTACGCTCGAACGACCTGATCTGGTCGCGCCAGGTGCGCCACTACCTGCTCGACGTGCCGGAGCGCCAGACCGACCTGATGTCCTGGAACGCCGACGCCACCCGCATGCCCTACCGCATGCATTCCGAATACCTGCGCCGGCTGTTCCTGGACAACGACCTGGCCAGCGCGCGCCTGATGGTCGACGGCAGGCCCGTGGCCCTGCCCGATATCGCGGCCCCGATCTTCGCGGTCGGCACCCGTACCGACCACGTCGCGCCCTGGCGCTCGGTGTACAAGGTCGGGCTACTCACCGATGCCGAAGTCAGCTTCCTGCTCACCTCGGGCGGTCATAACGCCGGCGTCGTCGCGCCACCGGGCGAGGCCGGCCGTAGCTACCAGATGGCAACCCAGGCGCCAGATGCACCCTACATTGATCCCGAGCGCTGGCAGCACGAAACGCCGGTGGTCGAGGGCAGCTGGTGGCCGGCCTGGGAAGCCTGGCTGGCGCACCATGCGGGGCCGCTTGTGGCGCCACCTGCGCCGGTGCAAGGCGGCGAGAGCGCGCCAGGCCGCTATGTGATGGAGGCTTAACCCTTCAGCGCGCCGCGGCCCCCAGCTGGCGCATGTGCGCGCACCAGCGTTCGACGCGCTGCGGCGTCAGCGCGCCCGCCCCGCCGACCAGGCTCGTACGCACCGGCCCGATGCCGGCGAAGCCGAGGATATTGCGCTGCAGGGCCTTCAGGCTGTGCGCACGGTAAAACACGCGGTACACCGCGGCGGGCATGCCCATGGTCACGATCACGCGCGCACTGCGCCCGCCCAGCAGGCCCGCGTGGAGGGGATTGCGCGCATCGGGCGCAATCGCGAAGCCCGGCCGCGCCACCTGCTCGAGAAAGCCTTTCAGCATCGCCGGCATGTCGCCCAGCCACAGCGGGTAGACCAGCACCAGGTGGTTCGCATGCGCGATTGCGCCCTGCGCCGCTTCCAGTTCATGCGGCACCGGGCCGTGCTGCCAGTCTTCCGCGCTGCGCAGCAGGGGGAAGTCGATGCGCGCAGGCTCGATCGTTTCGACCGCGTGGCCCGCGCCGCGCGCGCCGTCAGCATAGGCCTGCGCCAGCACGTGGCACAGGTGCCGCGCGTGGCAGTCGGGATGGCCCTGCACGATCAGGATGCGCCGGCTCATCGCGCCGCCCGTTCCGGGTCGAGGACGCAGCGCAAACCTACCGCGCCGTCGCCGTCCGGCTGGATCGTAAAGCCATGATGCCGCGCCAGCGCCTGCATGCCCAGGTTCTCCGCCAGCGCGACGCCGGTGATCTCGCGCAGACCACGCGCGCGGCAGTAATCGACCAGCGCCGCCATCAGGAGCGTGCCCAGGCCCTTGCCCTGCAGGTCAGAACGAACCACGATCGCGAATTCGCCCGCGACGTTGTCGGGATCCGTCACGACCCGCACCACCCCGAGCGTCTCGCGGCCATCCGCGGTCGGGCGCGTCAGGATGAAGGCCATCTCGCGCGCGTAGTCGATCTGGGTGAAGCGCGCCAGCTGGGCGTCAGACAGCTCGCGCGCACTGCCGAACATCCGGAAATGCACGTCCTGCGGTGTCAGGGCGCGGAAGAAGGCCTGGTGCGCCGGCGCGTCTTCCGGGCGGATCGGGCGCAGGGTCAGCACGCCGAGGCCGGTATCGACCTGGCGCTCGAGCGCATCCGGGTAAGGCAGGATCGCCAGCCGCGCCAGCGGATCGGCCCCTGCGCCGGTGTCAGTGGACAGCGCCAGCCGCATGCGGGCGTCAAGAGCGAGCACGCCGGCGCTGTCTGCCAGCAGCGGATTGATGTCGAGTTCGCACAGCTCGGGCAGGTCGGCCGCCATCTGGCCGACCCGCACCAGCACGTCGCAGACGGCGTCGAGGTCGGCCGGCGGCGTGTCGCGAAAGCCCGCCAGCAGGCGCGCCACGCGGGTGCGCGAGACCATGTCGCGCGCCAGCACCCGGTTCAGCGGCGGCAGCCCGACCGCCTGGTCGGCATTCGCTTCCACCGCCACCCCGCCCTGGCCGAACAGGACGACCGGACCGAACACCGGATCGACCGAGAGGCCGACGATCAGTTCCAGCGCATGCGGGCGCCGCGCCATCGCCTGAACCGTAAAGCCGAACAGGCGCGCTTCCGGGCGCAGGGCCTGCACACGTTCGCGTATCTGCGCCAGTGCCGCCGACAGGGCCGCGGCGTCGCCGATATCGAGCACCACCCCGCCGACGTCCGACTTGTGGGGAAGGTCGGGCGAGACGATCTTCAGCGCGACCGGGTAGCCGATCCGCGTTGCCGCCGCCAGCGCCTCGACTTCGTCCGGAACCACTTCGGTGACGACCGAAGGGATGCCGTAGCAGGTCAGGATTTGCTTGGCGCCGGCCTCGCCCACGGCTGCGCAGCCGGCCGCGAGCAGGCGCGCCACCTGGGCGCGTGCGCCGGCCCGGTCGGGCGGAGCGAGGCGCCCGGCGGCAGGGGCCTGCATCAGCAACGCCTGGTTGCGGCCGTAATCGACCAGTTGCATCAGGGCGCGCACCGCTTCCTCGGGCGTGTCGAACACCGGCAGGCCGGCGTCCAGGCACAGCCGGCGCGCCTCGGCCACGCTGGCGCCGCCCAGCCAGCAGCACAGCACCGGTTTCGCCGCCGTACGCAGCAGCGGCAGCAGCACCCGCGCGACCTCGGCCGCCGGCACGATCGCGGTCGGCGCATGGATCAGCAGCACGGCGTCGGCATCGGGTGCGGCCAGCAGCACCTCCAGCGCATGGCGGTAGCGTGCCGCCGGCGCGTCGCCGACGATGTCGACCGGATTGGCGCGCGGCCAGTTCGCCGGCAAGCCTTCGTCCAGCCGTGCCAGGGTGGCCTCTCCCAGGCGCGCCAGGGTACCGTGGGCGTCGGCCAGGGCGTCGGTCGCCATCACGCCGGGGCCGCCGCCGTTGGTCAGGATGGCCAGCCGGCCGGTGCCCGGACGCAACCGGTGCGCCAGCATCGCGGTGGCGTCGAACAGTTCGGCCGTGGTATGCACGCGCAGCATGCCGGCGCGGCGCAGGGCGGCGTCGACCACCAGGTCGGCCCCGGCCAGCGCGCCGGTATGGCTGAAGGCCGCGCGCGCCGCTTCCGGCGCCCTGCCCGCTTTCACGATCACCGTCGGCTTGGCGCGCGCCGCGCCGCGCGCGGCCGACATGAACTTGCGCGCCTGGCGGATCGTCTCCGCGTACACCAGGATCGCGTCGGTGCCCGGGTCGCCAGCGAGGTAGTCGAGCAGGTCGCCGAGGTCGACGTCGGTGCCGTCGCCCAGCGAAATGAAGGAAGAAAAACCGATGCGGCGTTCGCGCGCCCAGTCCAGTACGGCCGTCACCAGCGCGCCGGATTGGGCGACAAAGGCGAGGCGTCCAGGCAGCGCCGCGGCCGGCGCGAAACTGGCGTTCAGCCCGATCCCAGGAACCAGCAAGCCTACGCAATTCGGGCCGAGGACGCGCAGCAGCCAGGGCCGCGCCGCATCGAGCATGGCCTGGCGCAGGCTCGTGCCGTCCGGCCCCGGGGCCTCGAGCCCGGCGCTGAGCACGACCACGGCGCGGCAGCCGCGGGCTCCCAGCTGCCCGATGATGCGGGGCACCGTGATCGCCGGCGTGCACACGACCGCCAGCGCCGGCGCGCGCGGCAGGCGCGATACATCGGAAAACACCTCCATCCCGAGCAGCTTGCGGTACTTCGGATTGACCGGCCACACCGGGCCCTCGAAGCCGCCGCTGACCAGATTGGCGAGCACCGTGGATCCAACGCTGCCAGGTCGCGCAGAGGCACCGACCAGCGCTACGGAATCGGGTTTAAAGAAGCGGCTCAGGTTGCGGACGCTCATCGGGTTCTCCTGCGCGTGAACAAGGTGACCAAGTGCGAGCTTAACTCCGCAGCACGACAAAGAACGGGCCGCTATTTGACTTGCATCAAACGCACACACAATGGGCGGGCCAGGTGCGGCGCAGAAGAGCATCTCTCGCCCCGCGTACATGAATCGCTCCCTTCCGGCGTTTACGTAGCACCATACTCCGCACATTAGCAAATGCCATCGGCATGTGAGCATGGCAATGGGGCGTTGCGCCAGTGCGCTGCCTGGCAGCAGGCCTGTGTGGCCTCCGCGTGGGGTTCGGCCAGGTGAAACATGGTTCGATCCATTGACCGCACTAATTCAACGCGCGCGGTGTGGCAAATCCGGAAATATCGTCAGAACAACGCCCCCTGCGGGCTGGTAAGGCGCGCAAAACTGTCGCCGACAAAAGGCAGGATGCCGTCGGCGACGGGTTCCAGTTGCTTCGTCAGGTAGTGTTCATAGTCGATCGGCGAGCGCTTCCCTTCCGTCCAGGCTTCCATCGGTTGGGGCCCGGCCGTCGTCATCAGGTAGCGAATCCAGCCGCCGTTGCGGTATTGCGCGCCCCGGCCGCGGGCGATATGGAAATCGTCGGCGATGCGGGCGGCGCGCACGTGGGGCGGCACGTTGCGCTCATAGTCCTGGAGCGGCCGGCGCAGGCGCTTGCGGTAGACGAGCAGGTCGTCGAAGTCCCCGCGCAGGGTGCACGCCACGTAGTCGCGCACGTAATCCTCGTAGGGTTCGCGCCGGAAAATGCGGCCGTACAGGCCCTGCTGGAACTGCTGCGCCAGCGGCGTCCAGTCGGTGCGCACCGTCTCCAGGCCCTTGTACACGATTTCCTCGCCACCGCCGGGTGTGCCGGCCAGGCCGGCATAGCGCTTCTTGCTGCCTTCGTCGGAGCCGCGCACGGTCGGCATCAGGAAGCGCCGGAAATGAGTATCGTACTCAAGCTCGAGCGCACTCTCGAGTCCGAGCTCTTCGCGCAGGTGCTTGCGCCACCAGCCATTGACGTGCTCGACCAGTTCGTTCCCGATGCGCAGCGCGTCAATGTCGGCGTGGGCGCCGCCGAGCCATACGAACGTGGAGTCCGTGTCGCCGTAGATGACCTGGTAGCCGCGCGCCTCGATCAGCTCGCGGGTGCGGTGCATGATCTCGTGGCCGCGCATGGTGATCGAGGACGCCAGCCGCGCGTCAAAAAATCGGCAGCCGGTCGTCCCGAGCACGCCGTACATGGCGTTCATGATGATCTTCAGCGCCTGCGACAGCGGCTGGTTGCCGGCGCGCTTGGCCGCCTCCCGCCCCTCCCACACGCGCGTGACGATGCCGGGCAGGCAGTGCCGGGTGCGCGAGAAGCGCGCGCCGCGAAAGCCCGGCACGGTGTCGGGCTCAAGCTCCTCCAGGCCCGCGACCAGTCCCACCGGATCGATCAGGAAGGTGCGGATGATCGACGGGTACAGGCTTTTGTAGTCGAGTACCAGCACCGAATCGTAGAGGCCCGAGCGCGAATCCATGACGAAGCCGCCCGGGCTGTCGGCACCGGGCACGTCGCCGATGTTGGGCGCCACCCTGCCCAGGCGGTGCATGAGCGGAATGTACGCGTGCTCGAACGCGGCGACCGATCCGCCGCTGCGGTCGGCCGCCAGGCCCGTGACGCTGGCGCGCTCCAGCAGGAAGGCCATCAGGTCGGTCTTCTCGAAAATACGGGTGACCAGTTCGCAGTCCTTCAGGTTGTAGCGCGCCAGGGCCGGTTTGTCCTGCGCGAACATGCGGTCGATGGAGGCCATGCGGTCGTAGGGATTGTCGATCGCTTTGCCCTCGCCCAGCAGGCTTTGCGCCACATTCTCCAGGCTGAACGAAGGAAAGCTCCAGGTGGCCGAACGCAGCGCCTCGATGCCGTCGATGACGAGCCGTCCCGGGAGGCACGCAAAATAGCGCGAATCACGGTCCGTGCCACGCTCCCCGCCGGCCTTGGCATTGGCATTCGCGTTGATCCGCCACTCCATCGACGCACCGCCGCGGCCGATGCGCAGGGGATGCCCTAGGCGCTCGGCGTGCTCTTGTAACACGCGCAGGTCGAACCCGATCACGCTCCAGCCGATGATGGCGTCCGGATCGTGGCGTGTCATCCACGCTTCGAGCTTCTCCAGCAAGGCCAGGCGGCTGTCGCAATACTCCAGCTCGAAGTCGAGGCCCGTCGGATCGCCGTTCGGCGGCCCCAGCATGTACACCTGGCGCTGGCCGCAGCCTTCCAGGCCGATCGAGCGCAGCTCGCCATGCATGGTGGTCTCGATGTCGAGCGAGACGGTGCGCAGCCGTGGGCGGTAACCAGGCGCCGGTTTCATGTGCGCGGCCAGCAGCAGTGCCGGGTCGCCAGGGGCCGGCGTCCCCGTGAACGCCACCGGCGCCGTGATGAAGCGCTCCATCAGGTAGCGCTCGGGCGGACGAATGTCCGCCTCGTAGACGTCGACCCCATGCTCACGCAGGCGCTTCTCCAGCCGCAACAGATGGCGGTAGTGGCGGCAGTACAGTCCAAGTACAGGACGCCCGCGGAAGTCGCACAAGGCCAGCGGGCGCAGTTCGACACCACGTTCCCGCTGCAACAAACTTCTTGCCGCCGCTTCCTGCTCGGCCGGGACGAAGGCGACCGCCTCCGCCGCCGGCAGGCGCAGGCGGCATGGGCCGTCGTCGGTGGCGAGCCAGAGCTCGACCTCGACGCCGCCGTTACCATCGTCGCCTTGGTTGCCGCCGTGGTCGCCGCCGTGGCCGCCGATATCGCGCCAGTGGCGCGTCAGCAGGAAGCCCGTCCTCGCTGTGTCACTCATGAATGCTTATGTGGTGCGATGCGACCCATCGGGCAAAGGCGGCAGTTTATCAAATCCCTCGGAACGTCTGACAAAACTGCGAAACCGCTTTCTGCAACCCTGCGTCCCAGAAGCTTTTTCCTGCAGAGGTTCGCCGATCGCGAAACCCAACAAAGCTGCCCGCTCATGGCCTGCTGCCGAACTGAACAATAAAAAAGCCCCTGATATCAGGGGCTTCGGTCTGCACTATTGCCTGAACTTGCCAGTCATTGCCGAGCCATTCATTATTCCCACTCGATCGTCGCCGGCGGCTTCCCCGAAATATCATACACAACGCGATTAATCCCACGCACCTCGTTGATGATCCGGTTCGACACCTTCCCCAGCAGCGAATGCGGCAAATGCGCCCACTGCGCCGTCATGAAGTCCAGCGTCTGCACCGCGCGCAGCGCGACCACGTATTCGTAGGTGCGGCCGTCGCCCATCACGCCGACCGATTTCACCGGCAGGAAGACGGCGAAGGCCTGGCTGGTCGCTTCGTACCAGTTCACCGGCGCCTTGCCGGCGTCGATGCCGGCCACCGGCGGCAGTTCGAACGGGGTGTTGCGCAGTTCTTCGATGAAGATGGCGTCGGCTTCGCGCAGCAGGTCGGCGAATTCCTTTTTGACTTCGCCGAGGATGCGCACGCCCAGGCCCGGGCCTGGGAACGGGTGGCGGTAGACCATGTTGTGCGGCAGGCCCAGCGCCACGCCGAGTTTGCGCACTTCGTCCTTGAACAGTTCGCGCAGTGGTTCCAGCAGCTTCAGGTTCAGGGTTTCCGGCAAGCCGCCCACGTTGTGGTGGCTCTTGATGGTCTGGCCTTTCTTGCCCTTGCCTGCCGACTCGATCACGTCCGGGTAGATCGTGCCCTGGGCCAACCATTTGGCGTTGGTCAGCTTGCCGGCTTCGACCTGGAAGACTTCGACGAATTCGCGGCCGATGATCTTGCGCTTCTGTTCCGGGTCGTTCACGCCAGCGAGGTGGCCGAGGAACTGGTCTTCGGCGTCGATGCGCAGCACTTTCACGCCGAGGTTCTTCGAGAACATGTCCATCACCATCTTGCCCTCATCCTTGCGCAGCAGGCCGTGGTCGACGAAGACGCAGGTCAGCTGGTCGCCGATGGCGCGGTGGATCAGGGCGGCGGCGACGCTCGAATCGACGCCGCCGGACAGGCCGAGGATGACTTCATCGGTGCCGACCTGCGCGCGGATCTTTTCGACGGCTTCGCCGATATAGTCCGGCATGTTCCAATCGGATTTGCAGCCGCAGATCTCGTGCACGAAGCGGCCGATGATGGCTTCGCCCTGGGTGGTGTGCGTGACTTCCGGGTGGAACTGCAGGGCGTAGAAGCGGCGTTCCTCGTCGGCCATGGCGGCGACCGGGCAGCTGTCGGTGGAGCCCATCAGCTTGAAGCCTTCCGGCATTTCCAGCACCTTGTCGCCGTGGCTCATCCAGACCTTCAGCATGCCGTGGCCCTCGCTTGTCACGAAGTCGTTGATGCCATTCAGCAGCTTGGTGTGGCCGCGCGCGCGGACTTCGGCGTAGCCGAATTCGCGTACCTTGCCGTTTTCGACCTTGCCGCCGAGCTGGGCGGCCATGGTTTGCATGCCGTAGCAGATGCCAAGCACGGGCACGCCGAGTTCGAAGGCGGCTTGCGGGGCGCGTGGGGAGTCGCCTTCCAGGGTCGAGTTGTGGCTGCCGGAGAGGATGACGCCGGAGGCGCCGTAGTTGCGCACGAAGTCGTCGCCGATGTCGTAGGGGAAGACCTCGGAGAAGACGCCGGCGTCGCGGACGCGGCGGGCGATGAGTTGGGTGACTTGGGAGCCGAAGTCGAGGATCAGGATTTTGGAGTGCATGTGGCCGATATAAAGAAGTAATTCAGATTCAGGGCAGCGCGTGGCGTCGCGTAAGATCGGACGGTGCGAACGCGTGGGCACGGGTGCCCGGTGAAGCCGTCGGTGAAGCCATTGGCCTCACCGACCCCGTACGGTGCGCAGCCGATCCAGGCGAGCCCGGACGGCGGCGGAAGCATATAAAGAAAGCGGCCACGAAGGGCCGCTTTCCACGCATTATTCCGAACGGTAGTTCGGCGCTTCCTTGGTGATCTGGACGTCGTGGACGTGCGACTCGCGCATGCCCGCCGAGGTGATCTCGACGAATTCCGCCTTTTCGCGCAGTTCGTCGATCGTCGCGCAGCCGCAGTAGCCCATCGACTGGCGCACGCCGCCGACCAGCTGATAGATGATCGCGAGCACGCTGCCCTTGTAGGCGACGCGGCCTTCGATGCCTTCCGGGACGAATTTTTCGACCTTGGCCGACGCTTCCTGGAAGTAGCGGTCGGCCGAGCCTTCGGCCATCGCGCCCAGGGAGCCCATGCCGCGGTAGGACTTGTAGCTGCGGCCCTGGTAGAGGATGACTTCGCCCGGCGCTTCTTCGGTGCCAGCGAACATCGAACCCATCATGACGGTCGATGCGCCCGCGGCCAGTGCCTTGGAGATGTCGCCCGAGAAGCGGATGCCGCCGTCGGCGATACAGGGCACGCCCGTGCCTTCGAGGGCTTCGGCCACGTTCGAGATCGCGGTAATCTGCGGCACACCGACGCCGGCGACGATACGGGTGGTGCAGATCGAGCCGGGGCCGATGCCAACCTTGACCGCATCCGCGCCATGCTCGACCAGCGCTTTCGCAGCGGCCGCGGTGGCAATGTTGCCGCCGATGACGTCCACGTGCGGATAGGTCTGCTTGATCCATTTCACCGCGTTCAGGATGCCCTGCGAGTGGCCGTGGGCGGTGTCGACCACCAGCACGTCGACGCCGGCGGCGACCAGAAGCTCGACGCGTTCCTTGTCCTTCTCGCCCACGCCGACCGCCGCACCCACTAACAGCTTGCCCTGCGCATCTTTCGATGCAAACGGGTGCTCGTGCGACTTCATAATGTCTTTCACGGTGATCAGGCCGCGTAGCTCGAAGGCGTCGTTGACGACCAGCACGCGCTCGAGGCGGTGCTTGTTCATCAGGCGCTTGGCCTCTTCGGTATTCGCTTCCTCATTGACGTACACGAGTTTCTCGCGCGGCGTCATCTTGGTGCGGGTTTCGGCGTCGAGGTCTTCTTCGAAGCGCAAGTCGCGGTTGGTGATGATGCCGACCACCTGCTTGCCTTCGACGACCGGGAAGCCGGAGAAGCCGTGCTGGTGCTGGAGGGCGATGACGTCGCGGATCTTCATCGTCGGCGGGACGGTGATAGGATCGCGCAGGACGCCCGCTTCGAAACGCTTGACGCGCGCTACTTCCCGGGCCTGGTCGGCCGGGCGCAGGTTCTTGTGGACGATGCCGATGCCGCCTTCCTGCGCCATCGCGATCGCCAGGCGGGCCTCGGTCACGGTGTCCATCGCGGCCGAGAGCAGCGGGATGTTGAGCGTGATGTTGCGAGTCAGCTTGGTGCGAAGGGAGGTGTCGGCCGGAAGAACATTGGAGTAGGCCGGGACGAGCAGCACATCATCGAACGTGAGTGCTTTTTGAAGTAGACGCATAGCATTTTCCTATAGGCGCAAAAGCGAATTATACAGAATGCAGCGAAAGTCGTCGCACGTTGCCTAAAAATGACCCTGTTTCAGCCGTTCTATCGCCGTTCCACAGCCGTTCATTGACAGCCACGGTGAATCGTGAGGAAATCATGAATCGTGTCCACAGGAAATATTTGCCCATGTCTTCCCCGCATCTCCGGCACCTGGCCGGCGCCCTCCTGCTCTGCTGCGCCGGCTTTGCGCAGGCCCAGTTCGTCTGGATCGGCCCGAACGGCAACCGCGTCTATTCCGACCAGCCGCCGCCGCCCGGCACGCCGGCTTCGAAGATCCTGAAGGCGCCCGGCCGCCCTGCCCCGGCGCAAGAAGCACCGGAATCAGCGGCAGCGCAAGAAGCCGACGCGCCCGCCAAGCCGAAGCCGGGCGCGACGCTGGCCGAACGCGAAGCCGACTACCGCAAGCGCACCAAGGCGCGCGAGGAAACCGACGCCAAAGCCCAGGCCGAAGCGAAACGCATGGCGGCACGCGCCGAACATTGCGAGGGTGTGCGCAAGAATGCGCGCCTGTATCAATCGGGCATCCGCATTGCCGACATCGGCCCGGACGGCCAGCGCCGCTTCCTGAGCGAGGCCGAACGCGCGGCCGCCGCCGAGCGCAATGCGCAACAGCTGGGCGAGTGCCGCTAGCATGCGCAACACTCAGCCGCGCTGCGCACTCGCTGAGCTGCGCGGCGGCATGGGCGCGCTGACCACGCGGTTGCGGCCGTCGGCCTTGGCCGCGTACAAGGCAGCGTCCGCCCTTTCCATCATCCCTGCCAGCGTTTCATCCGGCGCCAGCGTGGCGACGCCGATGCTGACGGTATAGGCGATCGGCAGCGTCGCCGGCCCCAGCGGCAGCGACCGGTCGAGCGCGGTGCGCAGGCGCGCCGCCACCTCCAATGCCGTCTGCCCATTCGCGTCGGGCAGCAGCACGGCAAACTCCTCGCCGCCCAGGCGTCCGCAATAATCGATCTTGCGGATCACTTCCTGCGCGTGCGTCACGATGTCGCGCAGCACACGGTCGCCGCTGGCATGGCCGTGGGTGTCGTTGATGCGCTTGAAATTGTCGGCGTCGAAGACCAGCAGCGACAGGCTGCTGCCTTTGCGTGCGGCGCGCGCGTGCTCGTGCTCGGCGAAGGTGAAGAAGGCGCGGCGCGACCAGGCGCCGGTCAGGTGGTCGTGGTCGGCGGCGTAGGCGGTGTCGTGCAGCACGCGGGCGTTGGCCATCATCACCGCGCCCAGGGTCAGGGCCGGCAGCGCCAGCGCGCCGACGGCGAAAAAGGCGAGGTTCACCGGCGCCGGATCGAGAAAACCGATGGGCGTGCCCACCTGCAGGCCGTAGAACAAGCCGCGCGCCGCGTGCACCGAACCGAGCACGAAGGCGGTGCGCCGGGTGAACAGGAACGCGTAGCGCAGGCGCGGCTCCTGCACCGGCATGATCGTGCGTCCGATGGCGACGTAGACCGAGGCATGGAAGATCGACACCAGCACTGAGCGCAGCGGCAGCGAATCGACGCCGAAATGGAAGAAGCTCAGGCCGGCCATGACGGCCAGCATGCCTCCGACCAGGGGCTTTATCGGCACCGGCAGGCCCAGATGGCGGCGGAAACCGGCCAGCATCAGGGCGACGGAACCGAGGAAGAGCGCGTTGGCCAGCTCGATCGAGAGCAGGTCGGGCACCACGCCGCGCGCGGCAAACAGCAACAGCGACAGCACGGCGGCGGCATTGGCCTGGCCCCATTCGCGGATGCCCTCGAGCTTGCTGTGACGCAGCGAGGCCAGCACGAACAGCATCACCGCCGACAGGGCGGTCGTCACCAGCAGGAGACTCAGGGCACTCAGCATCGTACCTCGGCAGACAAGAGAACAGAGCAAACAGCGGCGACGCCGCACGGAGCTCTCAAGCCGGGTCGATCCTGGCGCCCGCCAGGATAATGCAATGCGGATGAAAGCGCGCCATCTTAGCAAAGATTGACGCGCACCACACACTCGGTTAGAACGCCGTCACTACAAGCAATGTCTTATTGAGCCGGCTTCGACGCAACGGCTTCTTTCTTGGCAGCGCGCTTGCGGCGCGAATCCTTGGGGTCGGCCACCAGCGCGCGGTAGATTTCGATGCGGTCGCGCGCGCGCAGCACGGTGTCGAGCGTCTTTTTCTTGGCGTAGATGCCGACCGGCTGGGTGACCAGATTAATCTCCGGAAATTCCGTGAGCACGCCGCTGGCTTCGATCGCCTGGCCGATGGTCGTACCCTCCTCCACCTCGAGCGCGCGCAGGAATTCCTGGCGCGGCGTGGCGTAGCTGACGACGACGGCCAAACGCTCAACCATAGACGACCTCGGCGCGCTTGCAGAAGGAATCGACCATGCTGTTGGCAATCATGCCGAAGACCGGGCCGACCAGCTGCTCCAGGATGATGCTGGAGAACTCGTAGTGCATGTCGAAGTCGATCTTGCAGGCGTCCGCACGCAGGGCCTTGAAGTTCCAGGTGCCTTCCAACATCTTGAAGGGGCCGTCGACCAGATGCATCTTCATCTGCGTCGGGCGCAGGTTGTGGTTCGAGGTGGTGAAGCTCTGCTTGACGCCGTGGAAGTTGATGCCGAGGCTGGCCACGAGCTTGTCCTCGCTGCGCTCGATCAGCTTGACGCCGTTGCACCAGGGGAGGAACTTTGGATAATCTTCCACTTTCGCCACCAGATCGAACATCTGTTCAGCGCTATAGCCCAAGAAAACTGATTTGTGCACTACTGCCATTGGTCAACCGTTTGTTATGATGTTGGACAAGTTGCAATTTGCGCCTTGTGGTTTTGAAAACCCAGGCGCGATAGCTGTAGTTTAACCGACCCGCGGATTTTCGCTATTTCATGAGCATCGCTGACAACAAAAAAGCATTTTTCGACTACTTCATCGAGGACCGTTACGAGGCGGGCCTGGTGCTCGAGGGCTGGGAAGTCAAGGCCATCCGCGAAGGACGCGTCAACATCAAGGAGGCGTACGTGGTCGTGCGCGGCGACGAGCTGTTCCTGTTCGGCTGCCACGTGAGCGCGCTCACCACCGCCTCCTCCTTCAGCCACCCCGAGGCGCTGCGCACCCGTAAGCTCCTCCTGCACCGCGCCGAGATCGACAAGCTGCGCGGCAAGGTCGAGCGTTCGGGCTATACGCTGGTGCCCTTGAACCTGCATTACAAGGGCGGACGCGTGAAGTGCGAAGTGGGCCTTGCCAAGGGCAAGAAGCAGCACGACAAGCGCGCCACGGAGAAGGATCGCGACGCCAAGCGCGAAGTGCAGGCAGCGATGAAGACCAACAAGCGTTGACCGGTGCGCGCCGTCGTCATGGCGGCGCGGTATGCAATAGGGTCAGGCCGTGTAAGGTAGGGCGGGCATGCCCGCGAGTGATCGCCCGCGACCGTAACGCGTGGGCTCGGTGAGCCCACCGTACAGTGCACAGCCGATATCAGTGAAGATGATGTTGGCGGTCGAGTAACGTAGGGTGGGCTCCCCGAGCCCACGCGTAACCGCCGAGCAGCCACCTGCCTCAAGCCAGCTTACTGGCCCGCCACGCCCCAAAACTCAGCACCAGCCCCACGCCGACGCCGCACGCCAGCTTGAACGCGCTGTCGAACAGAATCGGCGCCACCAGCCCCGATACCAGGGCGAATGACATCATCTGGATAAACCCCAGCATCGACGAGGCCAACCCGCGGTTGTCCGGGAACAGCTCCAGCGCATTCATCTGGATCGCCGGCATCGCCACCGCGAGACCGAAGGTATAGATCGCCAGCGGCAGCACCGCCCAGGGAATCGCAGCCGGGAAGACGGCGTTGTAGCCGATGTTGAAGGCGACGGCGACCGCCATGGTGCCGAAGCCGATCCATTTCAGGCGGCCCGGCGCCATGTGCGCGGCGCGCTTGCCGCCCCAGGCCGAGCCGAGCACCATGCCGCCGATCAGCGGGATGAACATCCAGGCAAAGGCGGTTTCCGGCAGGCCCAGGATCACCATCACGAAGTTCGCCGCCGAGCCGATATAGAGCGAGAGGCCACCGAAGGCCATGCCCACCGACAGCGAGAGCAGCAGGAATTGCGGATGGCGCAGCACCTTCAGGTAGTTGCGCGCGATCGTGCCGGGATGGAAGTCCTGGCGCTTCTCGACCGGCAGGCTCTCCGGCAGCAGGCGCAGGGTCATGGCGATCAGCAGCAGGCCGAAGGCGGCCAGGAAGACGAAGGTCGAACGCCAGCCGAAATGCACGTGCAGCCAGCCGCCGACGATGGGCGCGATGGCCGGCGCCAGGCCGAACACCATCATAATGTGCGACATCATCTTCTGCGCCTCGGCGCCCTTCAGCCGATCCTGCACGATGGCCTGGCCGATCACCGAGCCGGCGCCGGCCGACAGGCCCTGCAGCGCGCGGCAGGCCAGCAGCCAGCCGAAGGTGGGCGCAAACGCAGCGCCGACCGAGCCGATCGTGTAGAGCACGAGGGCGACGAGGATCACGCGGCGCCGGCCGAAGGAGTCCGACAGGGTGCCGTAGAACAGCATCATGAAGGCGAAGGTAAACAGGAAGACGGAGAGCGTCTGCTGCACGGCGACCGGCCCCACACCGAAGTCGCGGCCGATGGCCGGCATCGAGGGCAGATAGGTATCGATCGCAAGGGCGCCGGCCATGCCGAGGCAGGCCAGGACGACGGTGAGGGTTCTGTACATCGGGGACTTTCGGTGAAACGCCCGCTGCAAGGGGCGGCGGGCAAGGCCGGAATTGTACAGAGATTTGCGTGGGGCGATCGGGAGCCGGGCCGTTTTGCCTCCCGCGACACGATACGAAAATCGCCGTATCGAGCCGAATCGCGAGTCATGCCGCCTGCATCTGCCTTTTCCCGAACCGAGACAGTTTCGTGATGCCCGCGCTTAGTTCCCTTGTGCCCGCTTGCACCGCTACTAGACTGAAGATGTCCGCCAGCGCCAGCGTGCCATGGCGGCCCATTCTTGCGAAGGAACCATCATGCGCCCGCTTCCCCTCCTGCTTTCCGCTTTACTGCTGCCCTGCGTCGCCTTTGCGCAGACCGATTCCAGCGCCCTGCCCGACCCGGTCTCGACCGTGCAGGTGACGGCCCCCGTCAAGACGATGCGGATCCAGCCCGACCAGGCCAAGGATCTGATCGGCTCGTACGCCATGTCCAATGGCTGGACCATGAAAGTGCGCCCGAGCTCGCGCTTCATCGACGCGGCCATCGACGAGCGGCAGCCGATCCGGCTGGTGCAGGTGGCGCCCTACCGCTTCGTCTCCAGCGACGGCAACGTCACCATGAATTTCAAGGAAGGCGATGGCGAGGACATGACGATGAGTTATGTGCCGGATCGGCGCCTGGCACAGGTCGTCGTCGTCCGGGCGCGCATGGCGCAGCGCTGATTCCTCTAGGGTCAATCGCGCAGCGACATCCCGAAGCGCTCGAAGCGCGGCGCCCAGTTGCCCAGCGTATCGGCCGAGACCAGCACCCGCTCGGCGCGGCCGATCAGCAGGTTGCGCGGCACGAAGCCGTAGTAGCGCGAATCGATGCTGTTGTCGCGGTTATCGCCCAGCATCATGTACTGGCCGGGCGGCACCGTCACCGGGCCGAAGTCGCGCAGCGGCGTGTCGATGCGCGGGATCAGCTGGACGCGGCGGGTGCGGCCGTCGCTATGTTCGACCAGGCGCAGCGCCGGCACCTGGGCGGCGCCGAGCGGCTCGGTCACCTGCTGCACGCTGTCGTAACGGGCGGGCTGGCCGTTGATGACGAGGACTTCGTCGCGCATCTCGACCACGTCGCCCGGCAGCGCGATCAGGCGCTTGATCAGGCGCGTGCCATCGCGCGGCGAGCTGAAGGTGACGACGTCGCCGCGCTGCGGCTCGCCGGTCTCGGTAATCACGTGGTCGGTGAGCGGCACCTTGACATTGAAGGCAAGACGATTGACGAAGACGACGTCGCCTTCGAGCAGGTTGGGCCGCATCGAGGCCGAGGGAATCGGGTTCCAGTCCGCGACGGCCGTGCGGAACACGCCGAACAGCAGCATGAACAGAATAAAACCCTTGTTTGCGCGGATGAAGCCCTTCATTGCAGTCTCCCGATGATTGTGGTTGGTGTGACCACGTTTATACGGGGCAATCCTTTAGGGAGACTTAAGCTTCAGGCAACTTAAGTCTGGCCTCAGCGAGTCCTCGGGTCACCCTTGCGCAGGCTGTGCCAGCCTCCAACGGCGACCGGCACGCCCAGCGCGAAAGCGGACACGATGTCCCAGATCCCGTCGCCCAGCAAGGCGCTGACCAGGCCGATGGAAGTGAGCACGCCGAGCAGGATCGGCATGCCCCACAGGTGCAGGAAGCGCTTGTTCATCTTCAATCTCCGGTACGGACGAGGGCCGGCGTGGCCAGCGGTGCGCCACTCTGCGCGACGGCCTGGGCATGGCGCTTGACGGCGCGGCCGCGCTGCACCCACAGGTACAGGCCGCTGCCCAGCACGACGATGGTGGCGATGTCGAGCAGCGCCCACAGGAACTGCATCCAGCCGCCGCCGTAGTCGCCGAAGTGCAGCGGCTGCGAAATCAGGAGCGCCGTCAGGTACCACGGCAGGTCGCGGTGGTCGGTAATGGCGCCGGTCTGGGCGTCGATCAGCACCGGCTTGTACAGGCGCGACGAGAAGGCCTCGTTCCCGCGCATGTAGACGCCGTAGTGATGCGGGCTGGCGAAGGGCGTGCCGGGGAAGGCGACAAAGGCGACCTGCATGCCGGGCGAGGCGCGCTCGGCCAGGCGGACGGCGTCCTCCATCGAGGCGAGTTTGGTCGGCGGCGGCGCGCCGTGGTAAGGCGCGAGCATCTCGGCGATCTCGGTCGCCTGCCAGTACTTCAGCAGCACGTCGGCCCAGGTGTTGACCATGCCGGTCGCGCCGACCACCAGCGCCCACACCAGGGTGACGATGCCGAGCAGGTTGTGCAGATCGAGCCATTTCAGGCGGCTGGTACGGCCGTGGCGCACGGTGCCGAAGTCCTGCTTGCGCATGAAGGGCGCGTACAGCACCACACCGCTGACGATGGCGACCAGCAGCAGCAGGCCCATGAAGCCGAGGAAGAGTTTACCCGGCAGGCCCGCGAACAGATCCACGTGCAGGCGGAACATGGTCGACATGAAGGCGCCGCCCTCGAAGGCCGGCTCGGTGATGACCTTGGCCGTGCGCGCGTCGACGGCGATCGGCTTGTAGTGTTCGTCGGTCGGATGGTCGCCCAGGGTGACGTTCCAGATATTCGGCTCGTCCGCCTCTTGCGACATGTACATCATGATCTTGTTCGGATACAGGGCGCGGCCGGCGGCGATGACCTCGTCCAGGTTGGCGCGGCCAACCTTCGGATCGACGGCGGGCGCCTCCACGTCGTTGCCCAGCAGGTGGCCGATCTCGTGGTGATAGATCAGCGGCAGGCCGGTCAGGCATAGCAGGAGCATGAAGACGGTGCAGACCAGGCTGCTCCATTTGTGGATCCAGCTCCAACGGCGTAGGGATTGCGAGGACATGGGTGTGATGGTAGATGCTGAGCCCAGATAATAATGGTTCTCATTTACAGCCGCAAGCTTTGCGCGCATAATAATGATACCTATTCTCATCTAGTAATTATTTAGTCAAGAAAAATATCGCCCCATGAACCAGCCCCGCTTCAGCCCGACCTTTGCCCTCACTCCCCTCGCCTTCGGCGCCGCTCTCCTGGTTGCTGCGCAAGCCAACGCCCAGACCACCGCGCCGGAAACGCCCGAGCAGCCGATCCAGACCGTCGTCGTGACCGCCTCCGCCGACGCCTCGGCCCAGGGCCTGCCCAAGGATTACGCCGGCGGCCAGGTCGCGCGCGGCGGCCGCCTCGGCCTGCTCGGCAATGTCGACTTCATGGACGCGCCTTTCAACACCACCAATTTCACCCACGCCCTGATCCAGGATCAGCAGGCGCGCAGCGTGGCCGACGTCGTGCAGAACGACCCGTCGGTGCGGGTGGCGCGCGGCTTCGGCAACTACCAGGAGCTGTACGTGATCCGCGGCTTCGCCGTCAACTCGGACGACCTGGCCTATAACGGTTTATATGGTTTGCTGCCGCGCCAGTTCGTCGCCTCCGAACTGCTCGAGCGCGTGGAAGTGTTCCGCGGCGCGAACAGCTTCGTCAACGGCGCCGCGCCGGGCAACGGCGGGATCGGCGGCATGATCAACCTGCTGCCCAAACGCGCGCCGAACAAGCCGCTGAACCAGGTCACGCTCGGCGTCGAAAGCGGCGGCCAGGCCTATGCCGCCGCGGACGTGGCGCGTCGCTTCGGGCCCGAAGGCCGCGCCGGCCTGCGCATCAATGCCGTGCGCCGCGACGGCGAAACGGCGATCGAGGGCGAAGAGCGCGAACTGGGCGTGTTCTCGATCGGGGCCGACTACCGCGGCCGCGACTTCCGTGTCTCCGCCGACGCCGGCTACCAGAACCACAAGCTGATGAACGCGCGCCCGAGCGTGACCGTCAACGCCGGCCTGCCGATCATCGCAGCGCCCGACGCCGACAGCAACTGGGCCCAGCCCTGGACGGAATCGAAGGAACGCGACGTCTTCGGCACCCTGCGCGCGGAGGTCGACCTGCCGGGCGGCGCGGTGGCATGGGCCGCGCTGGGCGCGCGCAAGGGCAACGAATCGAACGTGCTGTCTTCGGCCACCGTCACGGCCCTCGACGGCGGCGCCGTCATGACCCGCTTCGACAACGTGCGCGTCGACCGCGTGCGCACCGGCGAGATCGGCGCGCGCACCGAACTGCGCACCGGGCTTGTGAAGCACAATGTCGCGGCCACGGTGTCGGCCAACTACAACGAGCAGTACAACGCCTATGCGATGAGCGATTTCGCCGGCTTCGCGACCAACATCTACCGTCCGATCGTCAGCGCCGCGCCCTCGAACACCTTCTTCACCGGCGGTAACCTGGCCAACCCGGTACGGATCCAGCGCACCATCCTCAGCAGCGCTGCGATCGCCGACACCCTCGCCTTCGCGGACGATAAAGTGCTGCTCACGCTCGGCCTGCGCCACCAGCGTATCCGCGACGCCGCCTTCGCCTACGGCACCGGCGCGCCGACCCCCGACTACGACTCCACGGCGAACACGCCGGTAATCGGCCTGGTCTACAAGCCGATCCCGGGCCTGTCGCTGTACGCGAACTATATCGAAGCGCTGCAAAAGGGTGTGGTCGCCAGCAACGGCGGCTTCGGCCCGCGCCTGAACAACCAGGGCGCCGTGTTCGCGCCCTATGTCTCGCGCCAGAAGGAAGTCGGTGTGAAGGTCGATGCCGGCAAGTTCGGCGCCAGCGCAGCCCTGTTCACGACCGGCCAGCCGCAAACCTATGTGTCGAACAATACCTTCGGCCTGTTCGGCGAGCAGCGCAACCGCGGGCTAGAACTGTCGGTCTTCGGCATGCCGGCCAAGGGCCTGCGCCTGCTGGGCGGCGCCACCCTGCTGGAAACCCAGCAACGCCGCACCAATGGCGGCCTGACCGACGGCCGCGAAGCCATCGGCGTGCCGGAAATCCAGCTGAACCTGGGCGCCGACTGGGACGTGCCGGGCGTGCCGGGCCTGGCCCTGAACGCGCGCGCGGTGCACACCGGCACCCAGTTCGCCGACGCCGCCAACCTGCAGAAGCTGCCGTCCTGGAACCGCCTCGACATCGGCGCGACCTGGGCCACGCGCCTGCTGGAGCGCGACGTGACGCTGCGCGCGCGCATCGATAACGTCGCGGACAAGAATTATTGGGCGTCGTCGGGTGGGTATCCGAACTTCGGGTATCTGGTGGCGGGTGCGCCCCGGACGATCACGGTGTCGGGGTCGGTGGATTTTTGAGCGACGTGTGATGGTGCGGGAGCCGGAGCGGATCAAGCGACCTAACGCGTGGGCTCGGGGAGCCCGGTGAACCCGTCATGGAGGCCATTGGCCTCCATGACCCCGTACCTTATGCCACGGTCTCGATTTTTACCGCGACGGTTGTGCACCACGCGTTCAAACAGCCGCATCAACGCGGCTCGACGTCATCCGTCAACGCCGCTAATGCGATCCGCCCCCCCGTTTTCGGATACGACGGGTGCGGATTATTGGCAAACGCCGGAACCGATCACGCGAAGAACGCGGGCATGCCCGCCCTACGGTACACAGCTGTCTCGACAAGAATCGAGACCGTTCCATAACGTAGGGCGGGCATGCCCGCGTTCACACCCTCGCATCAACGCGGCTTGACGTCATCCTTCAAGGCCGCCAACGCAATCCGCTCTACCATCCCCGGCGCCAGCAGCTTGAGGAAGCGCCCCAGCTTCCCCTTCGCCGTCATCACCACCTCGCGCCGGCGCGCATCCATCCCCTCGATGATCAAGCGCGCGCATTCCTCCACGCTCATCGCATCCTCTTCCTTCAAGCCGCTCGCACCGGCCGTCTCGCCCTGCGCATTGAAGCCGCGGTAGCGGATTTTCGTGGCGACCACGCCCGGATAGGCCGTCGTCACGCTCACCCCCGCACCCTTGAGCTCCGCCCGCAGCGCCTCGAAAAAGCCCGTCATCGCGAACTTGGTCGCGCTGTAGGCAGTTCGTCGCGGCACGCCCACCAGCCCGGCCAGCGACGACACCGCGACGATGCTGCCGCGCATGGCCTTCAGATGCGGCAGCGCGGCCTGGGTGCACCAGACGCTGCCCCACAGGTTCACCCGCATCAGTTCTTCGTACCAGCCCAGATCCTCGACCTCCTCGAACAGCGCATGCGCCGAACGGCCCGCATTGTTGACCAGGACGTCGATGCGCCCGAAGCGTTCGACGGCGCTGATGACCAGCCGGCGGCACTGGATCTGCACGCCGACGTCGGTCGGCACGCACAGCGTCTGCGCACCGAAGGCGGCGCATTCGGCCGCAACGGCGTCGAGCTGGGCTGCATTGCGGGCGGCCAGCACCAGTGCGACGCCCGCGCCCTCTTTCGCCGCCAATTGGCGCGCGATCTCGGCGCCGATGCCGTCCGAGGCGCCGGTAATCACGATGACGCGGCTCATTTCTGCGTCTTCACGATGTGCAGCGCGCTGGCGATCAGGCCGCTCATCTCGCCCAGGTTGGCCGGCACGATGATCGAGTTATTCGTCTTGGCCAGGTTGCCGAAGGCGTCGACATAGTGCTCGGCCACGCGCAAATTCATCGCGTCCTCACCGCCCGGTTCGCGGATCGCCGCGCCCACCTGGCGCAGCGCGGTGGCGCTGGCTTCGGCCAGGGCGACGATGGCGTTGGCCTCGCCCTGGGCGCGGTTGATCGCGGCCTGGCGCTCGCCTTCCGAGCGTGCGATGGCCGCTTCGCGTTCGCCCGAAGCGATGTTGATCTGTTCCTGGCGCCGGCCTTCGGACGCGGCGATCAATGCCCGCTTCTCGCGCTCGGCCGTGATCTGGCGCTGCATCGAATGCAGGATCTCGGCCGGCGGCGTCAGATCCTTGATCTCGTAGCGCAGCACTTTCACGCCCCAGTTCGCGGCCGACTCGTCGATGGCGTTGACGATGGTGGTGTTGATGTGGTCGCGCTCCTCGAAGGTTTTATCCAGTTCCATCTTGCCGATCACCGAGCGCAGCGTCGTCTGCGCCAGCTGGGTGATGGCCTGGATGTAGTTCGAGGCGCCGTAGGAGGCGCGCATCGCGTCCGTCACTTGGAAGTACAGGATGCCGTCCACCTGCAATTGCGTGTTGTCCTTGGTGATGCAGACCTGGGGCGGCACGTCGAGCGGGATTTCCTTGAGCACGTGCTTGTAGGCGATGCGATCGACGAAGGGAATCACGATGTTCAGGCCCGGCGCCAGCGTTGCGTGGTATTTGCCGAGGCGTTCGACCACCCAGGCGTGCTGCTGCGGCACGACATTGATCGTCTTGAAGACGAACACGATGGCAATGACGAAGATGACAAGTGCGACGATCTCGAACGAAAATTCCATGAGGATCTCTTATAGATGAGTTACTTGTATTAGTTTTACTTATGAATTGGAAACAATCAGGCGATTGCCGCGCACCTCGACGATACGGTAATCGCCCGCTTCCGGCAGCGCGCCCGGCCCCAGTTCCACATCCCACAGCGCGCCGCGGTACATCACGCGGGCGCGGCCGTCCTGCCAGCCCGGCACGGCGACGCGCGCACCGATGTCGAGGTTGACGTTCCGGTCACGGGTGGCATCGGTCTTGGCCGGCCGCCCGAAACGGCTGCGGTGCAGGATGGCGGTGGCGACCAGGCCGACGGCGGCCGCGACCAGGGTCTGGAGCGCACCGCTCATGCCCAGCAGCGCGGCGACGCCGCCAAAGGCCAGGCCGATGGCGATCATCAGCAAATAGAAGGTTCCGGTGAGCAGTTCGGCGATCACCAGGATTCCCGCGCCCACCAGCCAGTTCATCCAGTCGGACATGCTGTCTCCTCAGCCGCTCTTGCGCGGCGTGTAAATCGGCGACACCGGCGCCTTGGCCTCGGGTGCCTTGCACGAACGCTCGCAGCGCCCGTACGCCGTCTCGCAGGCGGCGGTGCGCTGGATACGGCGGTTCGCCACGGCCGTCTGTTCGCCGGCCTTGACTGGTATCGACGTCGGTGCGCCCGTGCGCGATGCGGTGCGCGCCAGCTGGTTCTTTTCCTGCATCACCAGCAAGCCCTCGCCGTCTTCGGCAGCCAGTTGCGCCACATCGGCTTTGCAGGCACGACGCTCGCTGTCGCAGACGGAGTGGCAGAAGCCGGGATCGGCGGCGACTGCACCGGTGGACAGCAGCGAGCCGGTCAAGGCAAGCACCAGGGATGCAATGCGGGATGCTAGGCGCATGAAGGTCTCCAGTCTTGGTGAGCATCCCTCGCCACTGGGAAGGTAGCGAGAGTTTCCAAAAGTCTAACTAGTTCTGAGGATGAGTCAAGCACTTTGTTGCCATTAGGCTATTTCCTTATAAGGGCAATGCGTTAGCGCCCAGGCACGCCTCGCTCAGCAATGCCGTCTGCGGTTGCCGGTTGGCGCAAGGCCCGTCGGAAATACTTACAAAGATGGGCAAGAGGTAGCGTCACTCAGCACTTAAACCCTTGAAAAGCTTCGTTAATTTTCTCTGGATTCCGATCGGTACGGAATTTGCATTACTGTCGCTGATTGCAATGACGGCATCGGCATAGGTAAGAAGATAATCATGAAAATACGCACACGACATATTCGTTCAGTTCGATCGAAGCCTGAGCGCACGACCCTGAATCGGTTTCCCCTGGTCGGTCTTGCGATCGTACTGGCCAGTGCAGCGCTAGCATACGGCATCCTCCGCTTTTGTTTTTCTTTCGCAAGCTCGTGAGCACAAATACTGTCTATTCAGCACCCGGCCAACAATCGCTGGTGAGGTCGCAATTGAGCGCCTTTATGATCATATTTGCACTACCATAGCCATGCTTCACAGGTAGCCATTCGCGACTCTTTGCCCGCGATCCGGGTCCGCCAAAAATACAAGGTAATCAATTCGTCCTGCTGCCATATTGGCCGCGCAGGTAGCTATGTTTCGCTCCGATTTTGCCGCGTAATTCCATATACGGGTCGGTAGCGTGACTCACCGCAAGGTTTCGGTAAACGGTAGTTCGGCTGAAAGATGAATCATGTTAATGAACGAGTTATCGAGGGCCATTGGTACAATCGATGGTACCCCTGCAACACCCCTGTCTCCGAACACACATGGCTATGTTCGAAATAACGATGGTCTGACAAAAATTGTGTACCGGGCGCAGTTGATTCGGCGTCTGGCCGGCACGGGCGCGGCGCGCATCTTTTTGAGGTGCATGGGTGTCGAGGCCTCGCTGACCGCACGCGTCGTCTCGTCGTCACTCTCCAACCTGAGACGTTAGTCCAGCATCGATTGTCGTCGAGAAGTTTTGTAGAACGCTCATAAAAAAACCCCGCGACCGTGAGGAAAACGGGGTTCGTTCATGCAGCCTGACAACGCAG
Source organism: Massilia sp. Leaf139 (assembly GCF_001424165.1). GTDB lineage: Bacteria > Pseudomonadota > Gammaproteobacteria > Burkholderiales > Burkholderiaceae_D > Telluria. Next base: position 878,537 of record NZ_LMOJ01000001.1, on the reverse strand, counting down.
GCTGCATGCTTACTTGGCTGCCACTTACTTGGCTGCCAGCTTCTGCCAGGTATCGATGACCGAATCGGGATTGAGCGACATCGACTCGATACCCTGCTCCACCAGCCACTCGGCGAAATCGGGGTTGTCCGACGGCCCCTGGCCGCAGATGCCGATGTACTTGCCCTGCGCGCGGCAAGCCTTGATGGCCAGCGACAGCATGGCTTTCACGGCCGGGTCGCGCTCGTCGAAGTCCTTGGCCAGCAGCTCCATGCCGGAGTCGCGATCCAGGCCCAGGGTCAGCTGCGTCAGGTCGTTCGAGCCGATCGAGAAGCCGTCGAAATACTGCAGGAACTGCTCGGCCAGGATGGCGTTCGATGGCACTTCGCACATCATGATGACGCGCAGGCCGTTTTCGCCGCGCTTCAGGCCGTATTTCGCCAGCAGCTCGATCACCTTCTCTGCCTGGCCCAGGGTACGCACGAACGGGATCATCAGCTCGACGTTGGTCAGGCCCATCTCTTCGCGCACGCGCTTCATGGCGAGGCATTCCATCTCGAAGGACTCGGCGAAGTCCTCGGCCAGGTAGCGCGCCGCCCCGCGGAAGCCCAGCATCGGGTTCTCTTCGTCCGGCTCGTAGCGCGAACCGCCGATCAGCTTCTTGTACTCGTTCGACTTGAAGTCGGACAGGCGCACGATGACCGGCTTCGGCCAGAAGGCGGCGGCGATGGTCGCCACGCCTTCGGCCAGCTTGTCGACGTAGAAGGCCTTCGGCGAAGCGTGGCCGCGCGCGACCGATTCCACTGCCTTTTTCAGGTCGGCGTCGATGTTCGGGTACTCGAGGATGGCCTTCGGGTGTACGCCGATGTTGTTGTTGATGATGAATTCCAGGCGCGCCAGGCCGACGCCGTTGTTCGGCACCGACTGGAAGTCGAAGGCCAGCTGCGGATTGCCGACGTTGAGCATGATCTTGGTCGGGATCGGCGGCAGTTCGCCCCGCGAAACCTCGGTGATCTCCGTTTCCAGCAGGCCGTCGTAGATCTTGCCTTCGTCGCCTTCGGCGCAAGAGACGGTGACAAACGTGCCGTCCTTCAGGGTTTCGGTCGCGTCGCCGCAGCCGACGACGGCCGGCACGCCCAGTTCACGCGCGATGATCGCCGCGTGGCAGGTGCGGCCGCCACGGTTGGTGACGATCGCCGAGGCGCGCTTCATGACCGGTTCCCAGTTCGGGTCGGTCATGTCGGCCACCAGCACGTCGCCCGGCTGCACGCGCTCCATTTCCGAAGGGTCGGTGATGACGCGCACCGGGCCGGCGCCGATCTTCTGGCCGATGGCGCGGCCGTGGGTCAGCACGGTGCCGGTGCCTTTCAGGCTGAAACGCTGCTGGGCGTCGGTCGCCTTCTGCTGCGATTTCACGGTTTCCGGACGCGCCTGCAGGATGAACAGCTTGCCGTCGCGGCCGTCCTTGCCCCACTCGATGTCCATCGGACGGCCGTAGTGGTTCTCGATGATGACCGCATACTTGGCCAGCTCGACCACTTCCTCGTCGGTCAGCGAATAGCGGTTGCGCAGTTCGATCGGCACGTCGACCGTCTTCACCGAACGGCCGGCTTTCGCCTCACTGGTGAATTCCATCTTGATCAGTTTCGAGCCGATGTTGCGGCGGATGACGGGCTTCTTGCCCTGTGCCAGCATCGGCTTGTGGACGTAGAACTCGTCCGGATTGACCGCGCCCTGCACCACCGTTTCGCCCAGGCCGTAGCTGGAGGTGATGAAGACCACGTCCTTGAAGCCCGATTCGGTATCGATCGTGAACATGACGCCGGCGGCGCCGACATCCGAGCGCACCATGCGCTGCACGCCGGCCGACAGCGCGACCTCGGCGTGGGTGAAGCCCTTATGGACGCGGTACGAGATGGCGCGGTCGTTGTAGAGCGACGCGAAGACGTGCTTCATCGCTTCCAGGATGTTGTCGATGCCGACCACGTTCAGGAAGGTCTCCTGCTGGCCCGCGAAGGAGGCGTCCGGCAAGTCTTCGGCGGTGGCCGAGGAACGCACGGCGAAGGACATCTCGGCGGTGGAATCGGCAACCAGGCGTTCGTAGTAGCTGCGGATTTCCGCTTCCAGGCGCGGCTGGAACGGGGTGTCGATGATCCACTGGCGGATCTCGGCGCCGGCGGCGGCCAGCGAGCGGACGTCGTCGATGTCCAGGCCTTCGAGGCGGGTGGCGATGCGTTCGGCCAGCGGCGCGCCGCCGTCAATGGAGTGCTCGAGGAAGTCGCGGAAGGCCTGCGCCGTGGTGGCGAAGCCGGTCGGCACGCGCACGCCGGCTTCGGCGAGCTGGCTGATCATTTCGCCGAGCGAGGCGTTCTTGCCGCCGACCGATTCGACATCGGTCATGCGCAGGTTCTCGAACGGGGCAACGTAAACACTTGTGCCTTGTTCGGGATCCTTCAATGCTGCGTTGGACAGGTTTGTCATGGTGAAACACCCTTACTTGATGATAGAAATCTGTACGAGCAGGCCGCGGCGTGCGTTCTTGTTATTCTTGGCGCCGTGCAGCACAATGCAAAAAACCGTTGCCGAGCATTCTACCTTGTGTGCCCCCGATTCACATCGCACAACACTGCAAACCTGACAGCATTCCTTAAAAAAATACCATGACAGTTGAAGGCCGCCCTCCGCTTCCCCCGCCGACCCGCACCGTGTTTTTCGTGTCCGACGGCACCGGCATCACCGCCGAAACCTTCGGCCACGCGGTGCTGAGCCAGTTCGAAATGCGCTTCCGCCAGATCCGCATTCCTTTCATCGACACGATCGAAAAGGCCAAGGACGCCGCGCGCCGCATCAACGAACACTACGCCGCCGACAACCAGCGCCCGATCGTGTTCTCGACCCTGGTCAAGCACGACCTGTCGGGCGTAATCCGCGCCTCGAACGGCATGCACATGGACCTGTTCCAGACCTTCGTCGCCCCGCTCGAGATGGAGCTCGGCGTGAAGTCGACGCACACGATCGGCCGCATCCACAACGTGGTCGATTCCGAGGAATACAAGAACCGCATCGAGGCGATCAACTTCTCGCTGGCGCACGACGACGGCCAGTCGCACAAGAACCTGGCCGAGGCCGACGTGATCCTGGTGGGCGTGTCGCGCTCCGGCAAGACCCCGACCAGCCTGTACCTCGCCATGCAGTACGGGATCAAGGCCGCCAACTATCCGCTCATCCCCGACGACTTCGAGCGCGGCAAGCTGCCCTCCTCGCTGCCGCCTTTCAAACACAAGCTGTTCGGCCTGACCATCACGCCCGAGCGCCTGGCGCAAATTCGCGAGGAACGCCGTGCCGGCAGCAAGTACGCCTCGATCGAGAACTGCCGTTACGAAGTCAACGAGGCGGAGATGATGATGAAGCGCGAGGGAATCCGCTGGCTGTCGTCGACGACCAAGTCGATCGAGGAGATCTCGACGACGATTCTTCAGGAGATCAAGCCGGATCGGCGCGAGTACTGACGAGGAGACGCCGGCCTCACGCGTGGACTTGAAAGTCCAGCCTACCCGCCTCCGCGCACCGCCCCCAGCACCTGCCCCAGCCGCTCGATGTTCATCGGCTTGACGAAGTGGTGCTCGAAGCCGCTCGACTTCGACAGGATGCGGTCGTGCGCCTGGCCGTAGCCGGTGAGGGCGACGAACAGCGCGCCGCCGGTGGCCGGGTCGGCGCGCAGGCGGCGCGCCAGTTCGTAGCCGTCCATCTCGGGCAGGCCGATGTCGAGGATGAAGACCTCGGGCGGCTCGCGCCTAGCGCTCGCCAGCGCCTGCAGCGGATGGGCTTCCACGCGCACCTGGTGGCCCTGCGCTTCGAGCAGGACGGCGAGCGACTCGGCGGCGTCGACGTTGTCGTCGACGATCATGATGCGCAGCGGCGCCGGGCCGGCCAAGGCGCCTTCGCGCGCCGCCCCTTCCAGGCGCTCGCGCGTGCCCTGGGCCACGGCCGGCAGGCGGATCGTGAAGGTGCTGCCGGCGCCGGGGCCGTCGCTGGCGGCCGTCACGCTGCCGCCGTGCAGCGCCACCATCGTCTTCACCAGCGCCAGGCCGATGCCGAGGCCGCCCTGGGCGCGATCCGGCGTGCGCTCGGCCTGGGTGAACAGCTCGAAGACATGCGGCAGCAGCCGGGCGTCGATGCCGATGCCGTTGTCGATCACGGCGATGTCGACCCAGTCGCCTTGCGCGTGCACGGCCAGCGTGATCTCGCCGCCCTGCGGCGTGTACTTGGCCGCGTTGTTGAGCAGGTTGGCGATGGTCTGCACCAGGCGCGTGCGGTCGCCCAGCACGGTCGCCTGCGAGGCGTCGGTGCGCACGGTGAGCGCGTGGTGGCGCGCCTCGATCAGGGGCCGCGCCTGCTCGACGGCGTTGACCACCGCACCCTTGATGTCGACCAGTTCCTTGTCCAGCTCGACCAGCCCGCGGGTGACGCGCGAGACGTCGAGCAGGTCGTCCACCAGCGCCGTCATGTGGCGTACCTGGCGGCTGATGACTTCACTCGCCTTTTTGGTGCGCGGGTCGGCGGAGTTCGTCAGGCGCAGCATCTCGGCGGCGGTGCTGATCGGCGCCAGCGGATTGCGCAGCTCGTGCGCCAGCATGGCGAGGAACTCGTCCTTCTTGCGGTTCGATTCGCGCAGCTCGAACTCGGCCTGGTAGCGATCCGAGACATCGACCGTCACGCCGCGGATGCGCAATGGCTTGCCTTCGGCGTCGAACTGCACCTTGCCGCGGCTGTCGAGCCAGACCTGGCGGCCGTTGTCGGGACGGATGAAGCGCAGCACTTCCTGGTAGGCGCCGGCGCCGGCGATCGCATCGCGGTGGGCGCGTGCGATCCGCTCGCGGTCGTCGGGATGGATGTGCTGGCCCACGCCGCCCATCTGGTCGGGCGCGAAACCCATCACGGCCGCGCCGTTGTCCGAATACACCAGCTGGCCGGTCGCGAGATCCCAGTCCCAGACCACCATCTTGGCCGCGTCCATGCCGTCGCGCAGGCGCTCCTCGCTCTCGCGCTTGGCCTGCTGCGCCTCGATCGAATCGGTGACGTCGTAGCCCTGGGCGAAAATGCCGATCGTGGTGCCGTATTGGTCCTTGTAAGGCTGGTACATCAGGTCGACCCAGCGCTGCACCAACGGGCCGTCGGGCTCGTACTGCACCTGGAGCGGCATGGCGCGCGTCGTCCAGGGTTGGCCGGTGCGATAGACCTGGTCGAGGAATTCCTCGAAACCCTGGCCGGCCACCTCGGGCAGCGCTTCCCACACGGCCTTGCCGACCAGTTCGCGGTGGCCGACCAGCTGGTAATAGGCTTCGTTCACCATCTCGAACACGTGCTTCGGCCCCATCAGCACCGCGACGAAACCGGGCGCCTGGTTGAACAGGCTGCGCAGGTGCTCGCGCTCGTTGTTCAGGATGCGCGAGAGCGCCTCGTGCATCTGGGCGCGGTTGAAGTTGCCGGCATTGCTGTCGCTCGGCGGCGTCAGCTGCAGGGTAGCGACCTCGGACTGCTGGTCGAAGCGATACAGCTCGGTGACGTCGACCGGGTTCTGGAACACCAGGATCGGCTCGCCGTCCGGCCCCAGCACCGGCGTGTGCACGGTGCTCCAGTAGCGTTCCTCGTACTTCTTCCCGGTAGGCGTATCCACCTCGACCGCATAGCGCACGAATGCGGTGGTATCGGGCTCGCCCTTGGCCAGCGCGCGCAGCAGCGAGGCCTTGACCTCGTCGATGTTGGTCGCCTCCGGATTGTCCGGCTCGGCCGGGAAGGCTTCGAAGACATAGCGGCCGACGATCTCTTCCTCGGTGCGCTGTACCGAACGCAGGTAGGCGCCGCTGGCGCCGACGATCGTCAGATCCGGCGACATCACGAGGTACGGATAGGGCGAGGCGCGAAACAGCGCCTGGTAGTCCGATAGGGTCATCATGCGCGCGATTGTCGCATGGATGACGGCGCGCGCCTAACTGGACGGGGCTTTCACGCGCGAGTCCGCCAGATCCGCTTCCACCGCCTTCAGCAGCGCCGCGTTCGACCACACCACGTCGCGCACCTCGATGCGCGGCCGGTAGAACTCGCCGTTGCCGCGCTTGCGCTTGACATAGACCTTGTTCGGCACGATTACCCGCGCCAGGCCCGAGTCCACATCCGCGCTGCGCACTTCCATGTAGGTCGAGTCGGCCGAACTGGGCGCGCCGACCAGGGTCGTGTTCGGGAAGCGCGTGAACACATCGATCGCATCGAGGCAGGCGCTGGCGCAGTTGCCCGGCACGATGACGTAGACGGGACGCGTAAAGGGCGGCCCGTCCTCGGCGGCGGCGGCCGTGGCGGGCACGGGGGTCTCCTCCTTTTCGACATAGAAGCGCTTGCCCTGCGCGAGCGCCATGCGCATGCCTTCTCCATGGGTTCTGGCCCAGTCGGCGCCCTCCGGATTGCCCTCCTTTTCCAGCCGCCCGACGATCGACAGCATGTAGGCCGTATTGTCGGGCGAGGCGCGCCACCACACCTCCACGCCCGCGTCGTAGGCCGCACTCGCCTGCGTCACGCGCGCCTTGCCCCACAGGGCCTGGGCGAACCACAGGCTCCAGTCGGAATTGCCGCCCTGGTTCTTGCGCAGGTCGATCACGACCGCATCGAGCGCCAGCCAGCGCGCACGCCGGGCGGCAACGTCGGCAAACATGGCGCGGTAGGCCGCGCGTTCCTTTTCGTCGGGCTGGAAGGTCGGCATCGAGACCCAGTACAGGTTCTTGCGCGGCTCGGCCACGCCGACCGGGCCGCCCTCGCCCCAGCTGCTGTCGGCCAGCCAGCGCTCGCCCTCGGCATCGAAGGCGCGCCAGGACAGCGCGTGTTCCGTCACCTGCCCGCCCAGTTCGAAACGGCAGCGCTGCGGCAGCGCGACGAAGGGATTGTGCTTGTCGATGAAAACGCGGCGCGCGGCCGACCACCACTGGCCGTCCTCCTTCACACGCCCCTGGAAGCTGAACACGTTGTCGCGGATGAGTTGTTGCGCATCCTTGCCGTCGCAGCCGAGCAGCCTGCTGCCGGCGGCGGGCGCACCCGGCTGGGCCGAATGGACATACAGGGCATCGCCGCGCCAGACGCTGACAAAACCCGGCCAGCGCGCGGGCGGCAGGCTGGCCTCGTCGATGCGCGGGTAGGCGCCGGCATGGCCGTCGCCGATACGGACATTGAAGCCCATTATCGCCGCCATGTAGCCTGGGGCGTCGACCACGCGCTCGGCCAACGCCAGACCGTGCACGCGCGCCGCTTCGAGGTTCGGCCCGAAGGCCGGATTGTGCGGGTCGTGCGGCCCGGGATGGTTCTCGCGCGTGATCCGTACGGCGGCTTCGATGTCGGCGCGGGCGGCGGCGCGCCAAGCCTGCGGCGAATCCGGCAAGGCGGGGGCCGCTGTGGCAGCGAACGAGCCGAATAAAACCGGAAGGCCAAGGGCGATCAGCCGGCGGAGACGGCCTTGGGGTGACGAAGTGGCGCGCATCGAGGATCCATGATCAGGCAAATAAGTTGCCAAATCATAATCACATAGTTTTGGTTCAGCAACAATTTTTACGCCCTAAACCCCTTGTGACAATCCGCGTATTTGTTGCCGATTTTTAAGTCTATACTGCCGGGCTGCGTCATCACCCGGATGCGCTTTTCAAGGAATTATTCCCATGCTTGAAACCATCGCCCTCCAGGCCCAACTCATCGGTCTTGTCATGCTGGGCTTCGGCTACCGCAAGTCGAGCGAGAGCATCATGCTCGGCGGGGCACTGTGCCTGCTGCTTGGCGGCGGTATTCCCGATTTCGTGGCCGGCTTCATCGACGGCCTGAACGCCGCGGCCTGAAGCCTCTCCGCCGCCCGCCTCCTGTAGAATCAAGGTTTACAGGATTTTTACGGCAGCGGCACATGGGTTGGCTGGACAAACTGTTGGGTGGCGAAACGACTGCACGGCCTGCGGCCGGCCTGGCGTCCGCGCAGCGGCAGCTGCACGGTTCCGATCCGGCCACGAGCGCCGAGATCGACGCCGCCTTCTACCGCTGGCTGGCGGCGGCGCGTCCGCCGCGCGCCACGCAGCAGGTCGAGGCGCGCATCCTCGACGAGCTGGCGCGCCTGGCCGCCTCCCCGGTCGCCGGCGCCGCGCTGGTGCCGCGCATCCCCGAGATCATTCCCCAGCTGATGCGCACCCTGCGCGCCGACGACATGAACGCGGCCGAACTATCGCGCCAGCTCAGCGCCGATACCGTGCTCGTGGCCGAGGTCTACCGCGAAGCGAACCGGCCGGCTTATCTGCCGCGCTACCATTCCGGCCCGCCGGTCAACAGCATCCAGTCTGCGATCATGCTGCTCGGGCAGAACGGCATGCGCATGCTGCTGGCGCGCGTCGCCTTCCGTCCGATCGTCAGCATGCAGAACGGCGTGCTGGCCCGGCGCACCGCGCCGGTCATCTGGCGCCAGTCGGAAAAGAGCGCGCTCGCAGCCAGCCTGCTGGCCCCTGGCCTGCGCGCCAACGCCTTCGAGGCCTACCTGGCCGGGCTGATGGAAAACGTCGGCCTCGTCGTCGCCTTTCGCCTGATCGACGGGATCTGCGGCGACGCGGCCCTGCCCTGGTCGGATTCCTTCATCGCCACCCTGTTCGCACAGTCGCGCCTCCTGTCCGCGCGCATCGCCGCCCTGTGGGAGTTTCCGGACAGTGTGAGCGAGGCGATCGAAGGCGCCGGCCGCGACGACGCCGGCGCGCTGGCCGGGGCGCTGGCCCTGGGCGACCGCCTGGCCAAGCTGCGCATGCTGGTCGACGGCGCCGAATATGGCGCCGACGATCCTTTTGTGACCGAGGGCCTGGGCGAAGCGGCGCTGGCCGTGTTCGAGAAATTGGGCGACGAGGAAGAGTAAGCGCGCCGGTTCAGGGCAGCAGCCGCTGCGGATGGCTGTAGACGACATGGCGGCCGCCGCGCACGAAGCCGGCCAGGATCAGGCCGGCGCCCTCGGCCATGCGCACGGCCAGCGCCGTCGGCGCCGAAATCGCGCCCAGCAAACCGAAGCCGGCGCGCGCCGCCTTCTGCACCATCTCGAAACTGGCGCGGCTGGTGACCACCGCAAAGCCCCCGTCAAGCGCGCTGCCGGCGCGCGCCAGCGCCCCGACCAGTTTGTCGAGCGCGTTGTGGCGGCCCACGTCTTCGCGCACGCACAAGAGCGTCCCATCGGGCGCGGCCCAGGCGGCGGCATGCACGGCGCCGGTCTCCTGGTGCAGACGCTGGCGCGCGGCCAGCTCGCCCATCGCGTGGTGCAGGGCCGCGGCGCTGAAGCTGCCTGCGGCCGGCAGCGGCCGGCATGGGTCGGGCAGGCAGGCGTCCTGCTCGAAATAATCGAGGCTGTCGACGCCGCACAGGCCGCAGCCGGTTTTGCCGGTACGCGCCATGCGCGCACCCTTCAGGCGCGCCATGGCGCCCGCCGCGATGCGCAGCTCGACCGTGACGCCGCGGGCCGTGTGCGCGACCTCGATGTCGTAAACGTCGCGCGGGTGGCGCACGATGCGCTCGCCCAGCGTGAAGCCGAGCGCGAAGTCTTCCAGGTCGAGCGGCGAGGCCAGCATCACGGCCTGGGTGATGCCGTTGTAGACCAGGGCGACGGGCACCTCCTCGGCCACCAGTTCGCTGCCCTCTTCCACCCGGCCGTCCGCGCAACGGCTGGCGGGAAGGCGCCGCGTCCCTTCGGGCGCGGCGCCGAGGAAGGGTTCGGCCGCGTTCATGCCGCGCTCCCGCTGCGTTCGACCAGCACGTCGATCGCCTTCGCCGCCGGCACCTTGCTCTCCTTGGCGTGATGCCAGAGCGGGATCAGCGGATTACATTCGGGGAAGTAGCCGGCGATCGTCCCTTGCGGGATATCGTAGGGCACTACCGCCAGGCCGCCGACCTCGCGCGCCACGCCGTCGCCGCCGGCGCCGCGCAGGGTCACCAGCTCGCCTTGCGCGAAGCCGCGTTCGGCCATGTCGGCGCGGTGCATGAAGACCACCCTGCGGCTGCCGTAGACGCCGCGAAAGCGGTCGTCGTGGCTGTAGATCGTGGTGTTGAACTGGCCGTCGCTGCGCACCGTGAACAAGCGCATGGTGGCCGGGCCGCCCTTCAGGTCGGGGTTGCCCTGCAATTCTTCCGGCACCGTGAACTCGGCCTTGCCGCTCTCCGTCTTCCAGACCCGGTGCGCCGCACCGACGGGTTTGCGAAAGCCGCCCGGCGTCCACATGCGCGCGTTAAAGTCATGGAAGATGTCCGGGTAGGTCTCGGCGATCGCCTCGCGGATGCGGCCGTAGTCGTCCACCCAGCCCTGCCAGTCGGCGCGCGGGTTCGCGTCCAGCGTCGCCTGCGCGATGCCGGCCACGATGGCCGGTTCCGACAGCAGCGTGTGCGCCGCCGGTTCGGCCATCCCGCGCGAGCCGTGGATGCAGGCCGTGCTGTCTTCGATCGTGACCGATTGTTCGCCGCCGCGCTGGCGGTCGATTTCGATCCGGCCCAGGCAAGGCAGGATGTAGGAGGCCTTGCCGTGGATGACATGGTTGCGATTGAGCTTGGTGGCGATCTGCACCGTCAGCGGAATCTCGCGCCAGGCCGCTTCCATCAGCACGGTCTCCGGCACCGCGCGCAGAAAATTACCGCCGAGGGCGATAAAGGCCGGCACCTGCCGCGCCAGGATCGCCTCGCAGGCCTCGACCGTGTTCATGCCCTTGTCCCGCGGCGGCTCGAATCCGTATTGTTCCTTCAGCTTGTCGAGCGGCGCCAGCTCGGGCTTTTCGGTGATGCCGACCGTGCGCTGGCCCTGCACGTTCGAGTGCCCGCGCACCGGACAGACGCCGGCGCCGGGCTTGCCGATGTTCCCGCGCAGGAGCAGCAGGTTGACGATCATCGCCACGTTCTGCACGCCGTTGCGGTGCTGGGTCAGGCCCATGCCGTAGACGCCGAGCACTGCGCCGGCGCCAGCGTACACGGCGGCCGCGCGTTCGAGTGCCACGCGTTTCAAACCCGACTCGGCTTCGATCGCGTCCCAGCCGCAGGCGCGCACGGCCGCTTCGAAGTCGGCGAAGCCGTGGGTGTGCTCGGTCAGAAAAGACATGTCGAGCACGCGCTGTTCGCCCTCCGCCAGGGCCGCGTCGTCGAGTGCGAAGACCGCCTTGCACAGTCCCATGATGGCGGCCGTGTCGCCGCCCGGTTTCACCTGATGGTACTGGGTGCTGATCGCCGTCTCGCTCCCGCTCAGCATCTCGGCGGGCGACTGCGGGTTGGTGAAGCTCACCAGCCCGCGCTCGCGCAGCGGATTGAAGGTGATGATCTGGACGCCGCGGCGGCGCGCTTCCTGCAGCTGGTGCAGCATGCGCGGGCTGTTGACGCCGACGTTCTGGCCGAAGAAGAAGATGCAGTCGGTCTGGGCGAAGTCGTCCAGCACCACGGTGCCGACGCCGTCGCCGATGGTCTTCTGCAGCGCCACCGAGGTGCTCTCGTGGCACATGTTGGAACTGTCGGGCAGGTTGTTGTTGCCGTACATGCGCGCCAGCAGGCCGTACATGTAGGAGGTTTCGAGCGAGGCGCGGCCGGAACTGTAGAACACCACCTTGTCGCGCGCGGCCGCCTTGAGCTGCGCGCCGATCTCGGCAAACGCCGTCTCCCAGCTGACGGCGCGGTACTTGTCGCTGGCCGCGTCCCAACGCAGCGGCGTCGTCAGGCGGCCCTGGCCTTCGAGCTCGTGGTCGCTCCAGGCTTCCAGTTCCGTCACCGTATGGCGCTCGAAGAAGTCGGCGCCGATACGCTTGCTGGTGGTTTCCCAGGCGGTGGCCTTGGCGCCGCTCTCGCAGAATTCGAAGGGATGCGGATTGGCCGGCTTGGCCCAGGCGCAGCTGACGCAGGCATAACCGTCGGTCTTGTTCTGTTTGAGCAGCAGCGCGCTGTCCTTGAGCGCCGCGCGCTGGTCGAACAGGATGTGCGCCACCTCGCCCACCGAACCCCAGCCGCCGGCCGGCATCGTCGCCGGCTTGATACGTAGATTGTCCGCGTCCTTGCTCATGCTGTCCCCTGCTTTCGCCTGTTCGATGACGCACCCTAGCCGGTGTCGCGGCCGGCCTCTGTGCGCTTGCGCACCGAGGGCGAGCAAGGCTGGCCGGAGCCGGGTCGAAGCCGGGTCGAAGCCGGGTCGACTCTCAGGCCGACGGCAAGGCCCGTCCAACCCGGCTATACTGCCGCCATGCGCATCCAGCTGTTTTCCGACCTTCACCTCGAACGCTATCCGGCCTTCCAGCCCGCATTGGCGCCGGACGCCGACGTGATCGTCCTCGCCGGCGACATCGGCTCCTACCAAGCCGGTTCGCGCTTGGGCGGCAGCGACTTCGGCCTGGAACGCTTCGCCCCGGCGCTCGGCGCAACGGGCGCGCGGGTGCTCTACATCCCCGGCAATCACGAATTCGACGGCCTCGATTTCGAGGAAACCCATGCGCGCCTGCGCGCCACCTGCGAGCGCCTCGGGATCACCTGGCTCGACCGCGAGACCGTCGCCATCGGCCACGTGCGCTTCATCGGCACCACGCTCTGGGCCGACTTCGATGCGCTGGCCGCAGGCCACGAGTTGACCCGGCAGCTGCAGCTGCGCGAGAAGGCCATGCGCGCCGCCAACTACTACCTCAACAAGAACACGACCCTGCGCGCCGGCGAACCGGTGCTGGCCGATGGCTGGCGCGCGATGGCGCTCGACTGCCAGGCCTGGCTGCGCGCGGCCCTCGCCGTTCCCTTCGACGGGGTCACGGTCGCCGTCACCCATTTTGCCCCGAGCCTGCAGAGCGCCGATCCGCGCTACGGCGTCACGCCCGGCACGGCGGGCTTTTGCAATGCGCTCGACGACCTGCTGCCGCTGGCCGACGTCTGGATGCATGGCCACCTGCACTGCATGAACGATTATGTGGCCGCAGGGAATGTGGACGGCCGTTCCTGGTCGTGCCGGGTAGTCGCCAATCCGCTGGGCTACCTCAGCAAGGGCGAACAGGAAGGCTTCCGCCCCGGGCTCATGATCGAACTCTAATGCGCCCCGGCGCTTGCCCGGTCGAGCGTTGCTGCGCGGCAACATTGTGCGCATTTGCGTAAATTGATGATTGCCCGCAAGGGTGTCAAAAGATACAATCCTATTTCCGTATGGAAACTGATTGATTTGGGCGTTCTGCCTTCACTCGGTTTCCATTTTCCGTTTCGGCGTGGCCAGCGCGGTGCAATTTCGCCTGGGATCAGCATACCGCCGCCGGGCCAACCACTTTCGACCGTCCATCCATGCACGCACCTGCCGATCAGACCCAGCCGCCCGTCACCTGCACACGCCTCGACCTCGCATTAGCCGCTCTCGACGCCATCCACCGCGTGCAGGCGGTGGTCGAATTCGACTTGAACGGCAACGTCATCCACGCCAACCACAACTTCCTGGAGGCGATGGGTTACGCGCTGGGCGAGGTCGTGGGCCAGCATCACCGCATGTTCTGTGCCCGCGACTTCAGCGCCTCGAACGCCTACCGCGACTTCTGGGACGAACTCGGCCAGGGCCATCCGAGCAGCGGCGAGTTCATGCGCTTAGGGAAGAACGGCCGTCCGGTATGGCTGCAGGCCTCCTACAACCCGGTGTTCGACGGCGAGGGCCGTCCCGTCAAGGTGATCAAGTTCGCGACCGACATCACGGCCGCCAAGCTGCAAAGCGCCGACAACGCTGCCAAGATCGACGCCATCAACCGCGTGCAGGCCGTGATCGAATTCGGCCTGGACGGCCGCATCCTCGACGCCAACGACAACTTCCTGGGGACGATGGGCTACACGATCGAGGAGATCCGCGGCCAGCACCACCGCATCTTCTGCGCAGCCGATTACGCCGCCGCGCCAGCCTATGCCGAGTTCTGGGAACACCTGGGCGCGGGCGAACTGCATGCCGGCGTCTACAAGCGCCGCCACAAGAGCGGGCGCGACGTCTGGATCAACGCCTCCTACAATCCCGTGTTCGGCCCGGACGGCAAGCCGATGAAGGTCATCAAATACGCCACCGACGTCACCGAACGCATCCAGCGCAATGCCGACGTCAACGGCCGCATGGCCGCGATCGACCGCGCCCAGGCTGTGATCGAGTTCGACCTCGAGGGCCGCATCGTGCACGCCAACGCGAACTTCCTCGACACCCTCGGCTACAGCCTGGACGAGGTGGTCGGCCAGCACCACGCGATCTTCTGCGAAGAGGCCTACGGCCGTTCGCACGAGTACCGCAGCTTCTGGAAGCACCTCGCCGCCGGCGAATTCCACAGCGGCGAATTCAAGCGCGTGGCCAAGGACGGCCATCCGGTCTGGATCCAGGCGACCTACAACCCGATTCTCGACGCCGACGGCAAACCGGTGAAGGTGGTGAAGTTCGCCACCGACATCACGGCCGTCAAGGCCCGCAACGCCGACTTCGAAGGCAAGAACCAGGCCGTCGACCGGGTACAGGCCGTGATCGAATTCGACCTGCAGGGTAAGGTGCTGCACGCGAACGAGAACTTCCTGAAGGTGATGGGCTACGGGATCGACGAGGTGCGCGGCAACCACCACCGCATGTTCTGCGACCAGGGCTTTGCCCACTCGCCGGAATACCTGGCATTCTGGGACCGTCTCGGCCGGGGCGAGTACAACGCCGGCGAATACTGCCGCATCCGCAAGGACGGCAAGCAGGTCTGGATCCTGGCCTCCTACAATCCGATCTTCGACGCCGAGGGCAAGCCGGTGAAGGTCGTGAAGTTCGCGACCGACATCACGGCGCAAAAGCGCATGGCCGCCGAGATCAAGGGCAAGCTCGATGCGATCGGGCGTTCGCAGGCCGTGATCGAATTCGACATGCGCGGCAACGTGCTGGCCGCGAACGACAACTTCCTGCGCACGATGGGCTATGCCGAGGAAGAAGTGCTGGGCGCGCACCACAGCATGTTCTGCGAGACCGAGCACGTCAAGAGCGCCGCCTACCGCCACTTCTGGGCCAACCTGGCCCAGGGCCAGTTCCAGTCGGGCCGCTTCAAGCGCCGCGGCAAGCACGACGCCGACATCTGGATCCTGGCCACCTACAACCCCATCCTCGACGTCAACGGCAAGCCCTATAAAGTCGTGAAGTTCGCGATGGACGTCACCGACCAGGTGCACCGCGAGGAGCTGGTGAGCGCCAAGGTCAAGGAGATTTCAAGCGTGCTCGCGTCGCTCTCGCAGTCGATCGGCGAGATCGCGCGCGGCTCGCAGCAGTCGGCCGAGATGGCCGGCCGCGCCCAGGGCGACGCCGCCGCCGGCAGCAAGCTGCTGGGACGCTCGCGCGACGCCATCGGCGCGATCCAGAAGGCGTCCGGCGACGTCCACGAAATCATCGAAACCATCGGCGACATCGCCGGCCAGACCCATCTGTTGGCCTTCAATGCCGCGATCGAAGCGGCCCGCGCGGGCGAACACGGCAAGGGCTTCTCGGTCGTCGCCAACGAGGTGCGCAAACTCGCCGAGAAATCCGCCCTGGCGGCGCGCGAGATCTCCAAACTGATCAACGAAACCGTGACCCGCGTCGGCGAAGGCACGCGCCTGTCGAGCGAAGTCGAGGACGCTTTTGCCCGCATCGTCGATTCGATCACCCGCACCAGCGGCTCGGTGGCGGCGATCCACGCCTCGACCAGCGCCCAGGCCGGCGCCACCCACGACGTGTCCTCGCTGCTGGCCGAGCTGGAACGCATCGCGACGGAACGCTGAGCGTGGGCGCTCCCCTCCCTCATCCCACCCTGCGCCTGGCCGCGGCGCACGTCGGCGCGGTGCGCCTTGGCATTCCGGCCGAGGCCGTGGTGCAGGCCATTCCCGTGCCGGCCCAGCAGGCGCTGCTGCCGCGGCGCCAGGGGGCGCTGGCCGGCGTCGTGCTGCACGAGGGCGCGCTGGTGCCGGTGGTCGACCTGGCGCGCTGGGTCGATGTCGGCCAGCCGCGCGGCGAGCGCCTGGGCAGCGCGCGCATCCTGGTGCTGCGCCAGGACGGGCGCACGCTGGGCCTGCAAGTGGACAGCGTCGACGGCCTGGTCGAGGTGCCCGGCGCGGACGTCGCGCGCCTGCACCACGACGAAGACGCGGAAGAAGTTTTTCATAGCGCCGCGCGAGTGCCGGACAGCGGCATTATCCTCAGCGTGCTCGACGTCGGCCACCTAGCGGCGCTGGCGGCCAGCTGGCACCAGGCCGCGCCACCGGTCGACATTCCCGCGACCGAGCAAGCCGGGACGCCCGCGGGACGCGACTATGCGCTGCTGCAGCTGGACGATGTCCTGCTCGGCGTGCCGGCCGGCGATCTGGTCGAGGTGATGCGCATGCCGGCACTGGAGCGCTTCGGCGCCGGCATCGACAGCGCCTGGTGCGGGTGGCGCGGCCGCCACCTGCCCGTGTTGGCGGGCGGCGCCCTGCCCGGCTTGCCGTCGGCGGATGTTGCGCCGCTGCTGGCAGTGCTCGAACATGGCGGCCTGGCGCTCGGCCTGCCGGTGCGCTCCGCCCTCGCGCTGCGCTCCTTCGCGACCGAAGGCGACGGCGAACTCGTCGCGACCGTCTACGACGAGGACGGCCAGGAAGTGCGCCTGCTCGCCACCGCCGCCCTATTCGCGCGCTTCCCGGAAGCACTGCTCAGCAAGCCGGAGGAAACCGGCGGCGCCAGGGCGGCGCAGGATGGCGGCGTGCCGAACGAGGAAGCCTACATCGTGTACGAGGCCGGCCAGCCGGCGGCGACGCCGATCGGCGCGGTCGAGCAGATCGTGCCGTTGAGCGCGGGCGGCGGCGCGACGATGCCCTGGGACGGCGGCGCCCTGCCCCTGGTCGATCTACGTCCGGTTCAGGAGGCGGGCATGCCGGGACATGTGCTGGTCGCATCGCATGGCGAAAGGCGCACCGGCTTCGTGGTGACCCGGGTCGCGCTCCTGATCCCGGCCGGCAGCGCCAGGCTGTACCGCCTCGGCGCCGGGCGCGGTTTCGTCACGGTCGACACGGCCGCCGGCCAGGCCAGCTACCGGATCGTCGACCTGGCGGAAACCACCGTCAAGGGGTGACGGCGGCGCGCTCCTCGCGCGTCAGCACGCGCGGCGTGCGCACCGGCGCGCCGGCCGTGTCGAAGAAGGGATTGTCGCGCCAACCGCCATCCAGGCGCGCCTTGACCAGCATGGTGCCGAGGCTGGCGACGGCGAACACGGTCGCCACCGGCGTGGTCTTCGCCGGCCCATGGGCCGAACCGGTGTTGGCCGTGATGTGCGAGCGCCCCAGCCGCCGGTCCAGTTCCTCGTCCGGTGCGGCCAGGCAGGTGCGCACCAGGCCGAGGTAGGCGGCTTTCGGATTGCGCGGCGTGTTGCCGACCGGCGTATCGCAGCAGGACGCATACCAGCGGTAGATACCCTTCGGGCTGAGAGACAGGCAGGCCAGGTGCTCCAGGCCCTTGGTGAAGCGCACGCCGCTCGGCAGCATGGCCTCGACCTCGGTGCCGCCCGACGCATCGAGCACGGCATCCTGCGCCTTCAGGAAGCGCGCAAAGGCCTGGCAATCCTTGCAGTAGCAAATCGCCCGCGCCTTTACGCGCGACGCATCGACTTCGCCTTCGAGCTTGCCGCAACGGCAGCGCAATGGAATGTTCATCCGCCTTCTCCTTCAGAGTGAGAAAACCGAAGCCTTCAGAAGAAATGCCGCCAATCCTCTAACCAGCCCGGGAAGGCGGAGGCCTCCATCGGATTGGCGATGTGATAGCCCTGCGCATAGGTGCAGCCCAGGCCCTGCAGGAAGTCCCAGTCCTGGCGCGTCTCGACGCCCACGGCCACCGACATCCGGTCCAGGCTGTGCGCCAGGCTCAGGCAGGAGCGCAGCACGGTGCCCAGCGGGCGGCGCTTCGACGCACCGTCGACGAAACTGCGGTCGATCTTGAGCTCCGTGAACGGGATGCGCGCCAGCAGCTGCAGGTTCGAGCGGCCGGTGCCGTAGTCGTCGATGGCGAGGCCGAAGCCCATCATGCGCAGGCGCACCAGGCGCTCGATGAAATTCGGGTCGGTGTTCAGCACCGACGACTCGGGCATCTCGAAGGTGATGTAGTCGGGCAGCACCGCGTGGCGGCCGAGGCAGGCGGTGATCTGGCGCAGGAAGGCCGGGTGGGCCAGCGTCTCGGGCGCCAGGTTGATCGAGATGGACATCGGCGTGCCCTGGTCGTGCAGCCAGCGGCAGCGCTCGACCGACAGCTCGATCATGCTCCAGTCGAGGAAGTCGATGCGGTTGTTCTGCACCAGGGCGTCGATGAAGGCCGAGGGCCCGAGCAGGCCGTGCTCAGGATGGCGCCAGCGGGCAAAAGTTTCCAGGCCCTTGACCTGGCCGGTCGCGAGCTCGATCTTCGGCTGGAAGAAAGGTTCGAACTGGCGCTTCTGCAGGCCGCTGCCGATCTCGGCGAAACTGAAGCGCGGCGTCGGCTCGGCCGCGCCGGGCGCGGGGCCGGGTGCGTAGTTGTCGATCAGCGGCTTGAGCTTGGCGGCGGTGACGGGCTTGCTGACGGAGCCGAGCAGGTCGATGCCGTAGACCTGGGCCAGGGTCTCGACCGAGAACAGCAGGTTGGCCGGCTGGGCGCCGGTGACGATCAGGCTGATGCCGGCGTCGAGCCCGGCCAGGTTGCGGATCAGTTCCAGCCCGTCCATGCCGGGCAGCGCCAGGTCGATGACGGCCACGTGCACGCGCGGCGTGAATCCGGCCTGGAAGGTGCGCAGCGCCATGTGCCCGTCGGGCACCTCGGTGACGCGGCTGGCGCCGAGCCGTCCGAGCATCTCGACCAGTGCGGCGCGCTGCGCGCTGTCGGCTTCGGCTACCAGAAAATGCAAATGCGCGATGTCCATCTCTGCTCCACGGGGTTGTTGGCCCGAGCTTACCCTACCGGCCTCATTGCCGTCCATCCTGCCGTCGATTGTATCGTTACGCCGGCTAGGCGCGCTGGCGCAGCTGCTCGAAGAAGCAGACCGCGGCCGCGGCAGCCACGTTCAGCGACTCGACCTGGCCCGCGTGCGGAATCACCACCTGGTGCGTGGCGCGGCCCATCAGGTCGTCCGCCACGCCCTGCCCTTCGTGGCCCAGCAGCCAGGCCACCGGGCCGCGCAAATCGACTTCCCACAGCTTCTGCTTGGCATAGCCGCTCATCGCGAGTACCGGCATGCTGGACGCGTCGATCAGCGCGGCGAGGTCGGCATTCTCGAAAATCTCGAGCACGAAGTGCGCGCCCATGGCCGCGCGCAGCACCTTGGGCGACCAGCAGAAGGCCGTGCCCGCGCTGCAGAACACCTGGGTGATGCCGGCCGCGCCGGCGCTGCGCAAGATCGAGCCGACATTGCCCGGATCCTGCACGCCGTCGAGCAGCACGGCCGAGACGGTCAAGGCCTGCGGCTGCGCCGGGACGGGCGTATCGACCAGGAACAGCAGGTTAATCCCATGCTCGACCTGGCTGAGGGCGCCGAACAGCGCGTCCGGCAGCGCCGTCACGTGCGCGCGCAGGCCGTCGCAGCGCGCAACGATCTCGGCCACCTCCGGGTTGTGCAGCGCTTCCTCGGACACCACGCAGTGCGCCGGCGCGCCGCGCAGGTCCAGCCAGGACTGGCACAGGTGCACGCCGTCGAGCAGCGTACGCCCGGCCTTGCGGCGCGCCTGCGAGCTGGCGGCCAGGCTTTTCAGTTCCTTGTAGAAGGGATTGTCGCGCGAGGTGACGGTCTTCATGCGCAGGCCGCCGCTTCGTCCGCGGGCGCTCCGAACAGATCCACCTGCAACAGGTTGCGCACCGGCGCGAACGAACGGCGGTGCACCGGCGAGGGGCCGTGCAGGCGCAGGCGCTCCAGGTGCAGCGCGGTCGAATAACCCTTGTGCTGGTCGAAGCAGTATTCCGGATACTGGGCGTGCAGGCGCACCAGCTCGGCGTCGCGCGCCGTCTTGGCCAGGATCGAAGCAGCCGAAATCGCATGGCACTTGTCGTCGCCCTCGATGACGGCGTGGGCGCGGATCTGCATCGGCGGGCAGCGGTTGCCGTCGATCAGGGCAATGGTCGGCATCGTGTGCAGGGCTTCCACGGCGCGGCGCATGGCCAGCATCGTTGCGTGCAGGATGTTCAGGGTGTCGATCTCTTCGCACGAGGCTTCGGCGACGGCCCAGGCCAGCGCGTATTCGCGGATCTGCGGCGCCAGTTCGTCGCGGCGCGCCTCGGTCAGCTTCTTGGAGTCGCGCAGGCCGTCGATCGGACGCTTGGGGTCGAGGATGACGGCGGCGGCGTACACGGGCCCGGCCAGCGGGCCGCGCCCGGCCTCGTCGACGCCGCAGACGATGTCGAGGTCGGTGAACGGGCGCAGCCGCGGAGGCAGGCCGGGGTAGAAGTTGACGCGTTTTTTGCTCATGGTGCTGGTGTTATTGATTCAATGGTCACGAAATGCGATTCGACCGGGACACGTGCGTAACGCGGGCATGCCCGCCCTACAACGGCGGTGCACCGTACGGCGGGCATGCCCGCGTTACGGTCGTATGATCCGTAATACGGCCTCGGCACTCAGGGCCGCGCTGTCGCGCAGGAGGCTATGATGCATCTCCGTGAAGCGCGCCGCAAGCCTGTCGCGCCCTGCGGCGTCATTCAGTTGCGCCCACACCGCATCGGCCAGCGTTTCCGGCGTGACGGCATGCTGCAGCAGCTCGGGCACCAGGAATTCGCGCGCCAGGATGTTCGGCAGGCCGATCCAGGGCTGGTAGCCCATGTGGCGCATGATCTCCCAGGACGCGCGCATGACCTTGTAGGCGATCACCATCGGCTTCTTGAACAGCGCCACTTCCAGCGTCGCCGTGCCCGAGGCCACCAGCACCGCGTCGGCGGCGGCGATCGCCGTATGCGAATCGTCCACCAGCTGCAGGTCGATGCCCTGCAGACCCGCCTTGGCCACGATCTCGTTAAAGTAGATGCGCTGCTTCTCGCCCGCCATCGGCACGACAAAACGCAGACCGGGGTCGCGTCTGGCCAGCAGGCCGGCGGCGCGCACGAAGGGCTCGGCCAGGTATTTCAACTCGCCCATGCGGCTGCCCGGCATCACGGTCACCACGCGCGCCGAGTTGGGCCCATTCGGCGCCAAACCCAGGGCCGCACGTGCCGCAGCCACGTCCGGCACCATCGGGATGGTCTCGGCCAGCGGGTGGCCGATATAGGTCACCGGCACGCCGGCATCCCGATAGATCTGTTCCTCGAAGGGGAAGATCACCAGCATGTGCGAGACCGCGCGCTGGATCTTCTTGATGCGCCCGCCGCGCCAGGCCCAGATCTGCGGGCCGACGAAGTGCACGGTGGGGATGCCGGCGGCGCGCAGCTGCTCTTCCAGCCCGAGATTGAAACCAGGGTAGTCGGCGCCGATGAAGGCGGCCGGACGCTCGGCGATCAAACGATCCCGCAGGCGGTTCTGGATGCCCTTGATCTCGCGGTAGCGCGGGATGATCTCGAACAGGCCCCGCACCGTCAGGGTTTCGATCGGCACGCTTGAAACCAGGCCCTGCGCGATCATGCGCGGGCCGCCGATGCCGTGGAAGCGGGCGTCGGGGAGATGCGGCTTCAGCCCGGCCATGAGGCGGGCGGCGAGCATGTCGCCGGACACCTCGCCGGCGACCAGGGCGAGGGAGACCTTATCGGACGATGCCACGGGTGGCATTGCCGAGGAATTCGCGCATGGCGCGGATGACGTCCGCGGCTTCCAGGTTCTCCGCTTCCTCGCGCGCCAGGGCGGCCTTGGCCTCCTCCAGCGTCAGGTTCGAGCGGTAGATATGCTTGTAGGCGGCGCGGATGCCGTCGATCTGCGGGCGCGTGAAACCGCGGCGCTTCATGCCTTCGATGTTCACGCCGCGCGCGCCGGCCGGATTGCCCGACACCAGCACGAAAGGCGGCACGTCCTGGGTCAGGCTGGTGTACATGCCGATGAAGGCATGGGCGCCGATCTTGCAGAACTGGTGCACGCCGGCATAGCCGGACAGGATGGCATGGTCGCCCACGTGCACGTGGCCGGCCAGCTGCGCGTTGTTCGAGAAGATCGTGTGGCTGCCGACCTGGCAGTCGTGTGCCAGGTGGACGTAGGCCGAGATCCAGTTGTCGTCGCCGAGGCGGGTGACGCCTGCATCCTGGGTGGTGCCCAGGTTGAAGGTGACGAATTCGCGGATGGTGTTGCCGTTGCCGATCTCGAGGCGGGTCGGCTCGCCCTTCCATTTCTTGTCCTGCGGCGCGGCGCCGATCGAACCGAACTGGAAGAATTTGTTGTCCTTGCCGATCGTCGTATGGCCTTCGATGACGACGTGCGGGCCGACGACGGTGCCGGCGTCGATGCGCACGTTGGGGCCGATGATCGAATACGGGCCGACCTCGACCGAGCTGTCCAGCTCGGCCTTCGGATCGACGATCGCGCTAGGATGGATCTTGTTCATTACTGCCCCGCGTTGTTCTCATTGGCCCGGATGGTGCACATCAGTTCACCTTCCACGGCGACCTTGCCGTCGACGCTGGCCGTGGCCTTGTACTTCCAGATGCCGCGCGAGACGCGCAGGATCTCGACGTCCATCACCAGCTGGTCGCCAGGCCCGACCGGGCGCTTGAAGCGCGCGTTGTCGATACCTACGAAATAGACGACCGAGTTCTCGTCCGGCTTCACGTCCATCGTCATGAAGGACAGGATGGCCGCGGTCTGCGCCATCGCCTCGATCATCAAGACGCCCGGCATCACCGGCTGATGCGGGAAGTGTCCATTGAAGAATTCCTCGTTGACGGTGACGTTCTTGATGGCGGTGATGCGCTTGCCCACTTCGACGTCGAGCACGCGGTCGACCAGCAGCAGCGGATAGCGGTGCGGCAGGTATTCCTTGATCTCGTTGATGCCGAGGGTGCGCTTTGCGGTGGTGGTTTCAGTCATTTTCGAGTCTGCTCTGTTCTGTAATCGTTTTAATTGTTTTTTCCAGGCTGCGGATCTTGTCGCGCATGGTGTTCAGGTTGCGCACGATCGCGGCCGACTTCTCCCATTCGGCGTTCTTCGCCAACGGATAGAAGCCCGTGTACTGGCCCGGTTCGAGCACCGAGCGCGAGACCATGCTGCCCGACGAGATGTGCACGTTGTCGGCGATTTCGAGGTGGCCCAGCACCATCGCCGCGCCGCCGAAGGTGCAGCGGCTGCCGATCTTCGCGCTGCCGGCCACGCCCACGCAGCCGGCCATGGCCGTGTGCTTGCCGATGTGGCAGTTGTGGCCGATCTGGATCTGGTTGTCGAGCTTGACGCCGTCTTCGATGACGGTGTCGGCCAGGGCGCCGCGGTCGATCGAGGTGTTCGAGCCGATGTCGACGTCGTCGCCGATCACCACGCGCCCGGTCTGCGGAATCTTGATGTAGACGCCTGCTTCCATGGCGAAGCCGAAGCCGTCGCCGCCGATCACCGCGCCCGAATGGACGATACCGCGCGCGCCGATGACGCATTTGCGGTGGAAGGTGACATTCGCGAAGAAGTGCGTGCCCTCGCCCACCACGCTTTCCTTGCCGATGAAGCAGCCGTGGTCGATGACCGCGCCGGCTTTCACGACCGCACCGGCCTCAATGGTCACGTGCGGCCCGATGTGGGCGCTTTCGTCCACTTGCGCGGAAGGATCGACGACCGCGCTCGGGTGGATGCCGGGGCTTGGGGCGGCTTCTTCCAGCGACACGAAGTATTGCGCGGCGCGGGCGAAATAGGCGTAGGGGTTGGTCGTGACGATGCGCGCGCCCGCATAGGTGGCGGCGACCGAGGGATCGTCCAGCGGCGAGAGGATCAGGGCCGCGGCCTCGCTTTGCGCCGCCAGGGCGCGCAGCTTGCTGTTGCTGAGGAAGCTGATCTGGGCCGGGCCGGCGCTGTCGAGCGGCGCGATCGAGGCGACCGTCAGGTCGGGGTCGCCCGCCAGCTGGCCGCCGAAACGCTCGACCAGGTCGCCGAGGCGAACCCCGGCGCGTGTTTGTTCGCGATGTTCCAAAATTACTTGTCCAGCAGTTTCAGGATGCGGTCGGTGATGTCGATGCGCGGGCTCGACCACGCCGCCTCCTGCAGCACGGCGTCGAGCTTTTCCTGCTCGGCGATCTGTTCGATCAGTTTATAGGCCTTGGTGGCGATCGCCGCGCGTTCCTCGCTCTTCCTCTGCATGAGGTCTTCGGTGAACTCGCGGTTCATGCGCTGCACGTCCTTTTCCATGTCGAACAGTTCGCGCGCACGGCGGGTGCGCTCGATGTCCGTCAGGCGCGGCGCGTCGTTGTCGAACTTCTCGCTCATCTGCTTGAACTTGGCGACCATCTCCTCGTTCGTCTTCTGGCGCTTCGAGAATTCGGCCTGGATCTTGGCGTCGGCGGCCTTGGCCATCTTCGACTCGGTCATCAGGCGCTCGGTGGTCACGAAGCCGATGCGGCTGGGCGCCGTCTGCGCCGAGGCCAGCGAGGCGCAGGCGCACAGGGCCGCCAGCACGAGCGCCTGGGGCAGCGCGCGCGTCACGCTGCGCGGCAGGGAGGCTATCGGATTTTTCAACATGGTTCTCCGCGATGAAAAGGATGAAGCCGACGGACGCCGGGTCAGAAGCCCGTGCCCATCTGGAACTGGAAGCGCTCGAGCTGGTCGCCCGGTTTCGCGTTCAGGGGCTTAGCATAACTCAAGCGCAGCGGTCCGACCGGGGAAATCCAGGACAGGCCGATACCGGCCGAGTAACGCAGCTCGCCGAGCATGATCTTCGACTTCTCCTGGAACACCTGGCCGCCGTCGGCGAAGGTGAACCAGCGCAGGCTGCGATCCTTGGTATTGCCCGGGAACGGGAACTGCAGCTCGACGTTGCCGATGACGCGCTTGGCGCCGCCGATGGCGTCGCCGAAGACCGGATCGACCACACCCAGCGTCGAGCTCTCGTAGCCGCGCACCGAACCGATGCCGCCGGCGTAGAAGTTCTTGAAGACCGGATAGGAGCTGCCGCCGATGCCCTTGCCGTAATCGAACTCGCCGCGCAGGGCCAGCGTCATCCACGTGGTCAGCGGACGGTACCACTGGTGTTCGTAGACGACGCGGAAGTACTTGGCGTCGCCGATGGCGTCGACCTCGAAGTTGGCGCGCTGGTAGCGGCCGATGCTCGGGGTCAGCGCGCTATCGCGGCTGTCGCGGCCCCAGGCCACGGTCAGCGGGATCGACATGCTCTTGCCGATACCGATACCGAAGGTGTCCTGGTCGTTTTCGTTGTTCGGGCCGCCGTTCTGGGCCACGAAGTTGCGGTACAGCAGCGGGCTGGTCGAATCGGTCTCGAGCGTGGTGCGCTCCAGGCCCGCGCCGAAGTAGACGGTATCGGTTTCCGAGAACGGCACGCCGAAGGTCATGTTGCCGCCGTTCTGGCGCACCGTGTAGGAACCGATGTTCGACAGCGGCGGACGCGTCGTGCGGTGGTAGAGCTGGAAGGCGCGCGAAACGCCGTCGTCGGTGAAGTACGGGTTCGTGTTCGACAGCGCGACCGTGCGGCTGTACTTCGAGGTGTTCAGGTCGATGCCGACGGTCTGGCCGCTGCCGGCGAAGTTCGCCTGCTGCACCGAGGCCGTGAAGGTGAACTTCTCGGCCTGCGAGAACGAGCCGCCGACCATGAAGTTACCGGTCGGTTTTTCTTCGACCGTCAGGTTGATGTCGACCTGGTCGCTGGTGCCCGGCGACTCCGGCGTATCGACCTTCACGTCCTTGAAGTAGCCGAGACGGTCGACGCGGTCGCGCGAGAGCTTGACGCGGTCGGCGTCGTACCAGGCACCTTCGAACTGGCGGAATTCGCGGCGGATGACCTCGTCGCGGGTGACGGTGTTGCCGAGGATGTTCACGTGGCGCACGTAGGCGCGCTTGCCCGGATCGACAACGAAGGTGAAGGCGACTTCGCGCTTTTCGCGGTCGACCTGCGGGTCGGCGTTCACGTTCGCGAACGCGTAGCCGAAGGTGCCCAGGCGCTGAGAGATGCGCTTGCTGGAAGCTTCCTGCAGCGCGCCCGAATACGGTTTGCCCGGCTGCAGGACGATCAGCTGGCGCAGTTCCTCTTCGCGGCCGAAGGTCTCGCCTTCGAGCTTGACGCTCGAGACGGTGTACTTCTCGCCTTCGGTGATGTTGATGGTGAGGTAGATGTCCTTCTTGTCCGGCGTGATCGCGACCTGGGTCGACTCCACCGTCGCTTCCAGGTAGCCGCGGTCGAGGTAATACGACTTGATCGCTTCCAGGTCGCCGGTCAGCTTGGTCTTCGAATACTGGTCGGCCTTCGAGTACCAGGTCAGCCAGCCGGAAGTCTCGAGCTGCAGCACCTGGCGCAGTTCCTTGTCGCTGAAGGCCTTGTTGCCGACGATGTTGATGGCGCGGATGCGCGCCATGTCGCCTTCGTCGACGTTGAACATCACGTTGACGCGGTTGCGCTCGATCGGCGTGATGGTGGTCGTGATCTTCACGCCGTACAGGCCGTGCGAGAGGTACTGGCGCTTGAGTTCCTGCTCGGCGCGGTCGACCGCGGCCTTGTCGTAGATCTTCGCTTCGCCGACGCCGATATCCTTCAGCGCCTTGACCAGCATGTCCTTCTCGAATTCCTTGGTGCCGGTGAAATCGACGGTGTTGATGGCCGGGCGTTCCTCGACCAGCACCACCAGCACGCCCTTCTCTTCCTCCAGGCGGATGTCCTTGAAGAAGCCGGTCGCGTACAGGGCCTTGATCGCGGCGACGCTCTTGTCGTCGTCGAAGGTCTCGCCCACGCGCACCGGCAGGTAGCTGAACACGGTGCCGGCTTCGGTGCGCTGGATGCCTTCGATGCGGATGTCCTTGATGACGAAAGGCGTGACGGCGAGCGCAGGTGCGGCACACAGGGCCAGCACGGCCGCGCCGATCAGGCTGCGGCGAATGAACGGCAGGGCAATACGATCTGGTTGTGATTTCATTGGCTAGTCAGTCATTGGACAACATACATTTTTCTTCGGCGCTTCTTGTTTGGCGGGCGGCGCGCTGTCGCGGCACGGCGGGTCGATGCCCTAGAGCCGCTGCGACAGGTCATTGAAGATGGCGAGCGCCATCAGCATGAACAGCAGGGCCACCCCCGCGCGCTGCGCGAATCCCTGGATTCGCTCGGACAGGGGACGCCCGGTCAAAACTTCCAGCGAATAATACAACAAATGCCCCCCATCCAGCACTGGAATTGGTAACAGATTCATTACACCAAGACTCACGCTGACGACCGCAATGAAGCCCAAAAAGGTCGCCAGGCCCATGCGTGCGGTCTGTCCGGCGTAGTCGGCGATGGCGATCGGGCCGGTGATGTTCTTCAGCGAAGCCTGCCCCGTGACGATCTTGCCGATCATCTTGAACGTCAGCGTCGTCATCTCCCAGGTGCGGCGCGCGCCCTTCACGATCGCCTCGACCGGCCCCGACTGCACGGTCACCCGTTCCAGCGCCGGGGAGAGCTGCACGCTGGCCAGGCCCTGCCCTTTCGGATCCTTCTCCGGCGTCAGCGGCAGGCTCACCACCTGGCTGCCGCGGCGCACCTGGATCTGCAGGGTGCGCCCCGGGGCGGCGCGCACGGTCTGCACGAAGTCGGCCGCATGCGCGAAAGGCTTGCCGTCGGCGCCGAGCACGACGTCGCCCTTCTGCAGGCCGGCGCGCGCACCGGCGCCGCCGGCCACCGCGTTCTCGACCACCGGCATGCCGATCCAGACGTCCAGGCCCAGTTCTCCCATCAGGTCGCCCTCGGGGCCCGGCTCCTTGATGGCGGCGGCGGGAATCGTGGCCGCGTACTGGCTGCCGTTGGCGGCGCGCACGTCGAGACGGGCGTCCTGCTTGTCGACCGCCAGCGACATGATCTGCCAGCGCAAGTCCGACCAGCCCGTTACGGGTTCGCCGTTCACGGCGGTGACGCTGTCGCCGCCGCGCAGGCCGGCGGCGTAGGCCGGGGTATCGGCGGCCATCGGGCGCAGCTTGGTGCCGGGCTCTTCGACGCCATGCATGAAGAGCGCGCCGAACAGCGCGATCGCCAGCAGGAAGTTGGCCGTCGGGCCGGCGGCGACGATGGCGATGCGCTTCCAGACGCTTTGCCGCACGAAGTCGCGCGCACGCTCGGCCTCGTCCTTTGGCGCCGTTTCGGGGTCGCGGCTGTCGAGGAACTGGACGTAGCCGCCCAGCGGCAGCGCCGAGATCGCCCACTCGGTGCCATCCTTGCCGAAGCGGCGCGACCAGACCACCTTGCCCATGCCGACCGAGAAGCGCAACACTTTCACGCCGCAGGCGCGCGCCACCCAGTAGTGGCCGAGCTCATGGAAGATGATGAGCGGCCCCAGCGCCAGCAGGAAGGCGACCGCGGTGTAGAGAAAACTCATGATATGTGTGCTTCCGCGGATTTCCGCTTAGTGTCGGACGATGCCGGCGACGATGGTCGAGGCCGCCTGGCGCGCGCGCGCATCCTGGGCCATCACGGCGGCGATGTCGTCGGCGGCGCCGTGTTCGTTTTCGTCCATCACGCGGCGCACGACGCGGTCGATGTCGCGGAAACCGATGCGCTCGTCGAGAAAGGCTTCGACCGCGATTTCATTGGCCGCGTTCAGCAGCGCCGGCGCCGTGCCGCCCGCGCGCAGGGCGTCGAAGGCGAGCGCCAGGCATGGGAAGCGGGCGTAATCCGGCTGGTAGAACTGCAGCGCGCCCATCGTCGTGAGATCGAGCTGGGCCACGCCGGACGCGATGCGCTCCGGGTAAGCGAGCGCATGCGCGATCGGGGTGCGCATGTCGGGGTTGCCGAGCTGGGCCAGCACCGAGCCGTCGACATAGGACACCATCGAATGGATCACGCTTTGCGGGTGGATCACGACCTCGATCAGCTCGGCCGGCGCGCCGAACAGCCAGTGCGCCTCGATCACTTCCAGGCCCTTGTTCATCATGGTGGCCGAATCGACCGAGATCTTGCGGCCCATCGACCAGTTCGGATGCTTGCAGGCTTCCGCTGGGGTCACGGCTTCCAGGGTCTCGACGGCGCGGTTCAGGAAAGGCCCGCCCGACGCGGTCAGCAGGATCTTGGCCACGCCCGATTCGCCGGGCGCGCGCGCGTACTGGCTCGGGAGCGACTGGAAGATGGCGTTGTGCTCGCTGTCGATCGGCAGCAGGGTCGCCTTGTGCTCGCGCACAGCGTCCATGAACAGCTGGCCCGACATGACCAGCGCTTCCTTGTTGGCCAGCAGGATCTTCTTGCCGGCGCGGGCGGCGGCCAGGGCCGGGGCCAGGCCGGCGGCGCCGACGATGGCGGCCATGACGGTATCGGTGTCGGGACTGGCAGCGATCTCGCACAGGGCCGCTTCGCCGTAGGCCACGTCGACCGGCAAACCTTCCAGCAGCCGGCTCAATTCGGCGGCGGCCTCGGCCGTGCCGACGACGGCGCGTTGCGGACGAAACTGGCGGCACTGCGCGGCCAGTTCGGCGACGCGGCCATGCGCGCTGAGGGCATAGACCTGGTACTGCTCGGGATGGCGTGCGAGCACGTCGAGGGTCGAGACGCCGATCGAGCCGGTGGCGCCCAGGATGGTGATGCGTTGCATTTTAAAAAAACTCCTTACAGCCAGGCGCCGATCAGTGCCGCCAGCGGCAGTACCGGCACCAGGCCGTCGATGCGATCGAGCACCCCGCCATGGCCGGGCAGCAGGTTGCTGCTGTCTTTCATGCCGGCGCGGCGCTTGAGCTGGGATTCGAACAGGTCGCCGACGATGCTGCCGGCGACGATCAGGCTTAGCACGAGCCAGGTGACGGCCCAGCCGAGGCTGGCCTGGACGCGGGCCGGGAAGGTGTTGGCCAGTGCCTCGCCGCCGAAGGCGATCGCCAGGGTGGCGACGACCAGGGTGACGATGCCGCCGCCGATCGCGCCTTCCCAGGACTTGCCTGGCGAGATCGAAGGCGCCAGCTTGCGCTTGCCGAAGCTCTTGCCGCAGACATAGGCGAAGATGTCGGCGCACCAGACGATGGCCAGCACCGACAGCAGGTAGAGCGGCGAATAGGCGTAGAGCGCGACGATCGCCGCGAAGCAGCCCACCAGGGACACCGCATAGGTCAGGCTGAGCAGGGTGTTGGCAACGCTGTCGAGCGGCGGCAGGCCGGTTTTCAGCGAGGGCACGAAGCGCAGCACCCACACCAGCAGGCTGATGACGAACCAGAAGCTCTGCGAGGCGCCGCTGTCGTTGACGAAGAAAGTCCAGGCGAAGGCCGCCGTCCAGAAGGCGGCCACGACGACGGCCTTGCCGGATGTCGGATTGAAGAGGCGGAAGGTCTCCCAGACGGCGGCCCCGAAGAAGGCGGTCGCCACCACCGCGAAGGCCGTGAAGTTATTGGAATACAGGACTGGCAGGAGCACTGCCAGCAGCACGAGCGCGGTGAGGATCCGGGTTTTAAGCATCAGCCTGGTTAAGCCTTATTTGTTTTGTTGGCCACTTGTTCGCCGGTGCGGCCGAAACGGCGCTCGCGGCTCTGGTAGGACGCGATCGCGGCGTCCAGCGATTCGACCGAGAAATCCGGCCAGTAGGTATCGGTGAAGTACAGCTCGGAATAAGCCAGCTGCCACAGCAGGAAGTTGGAAATGCGCTCTTCCCCGCCGGTGCGGATGAACAGATCCGGTTCCGGCGCGTAGGCCATGGCCAGGTGCGGCGCCAGCATCTCTTCGGTGAATTCGGTCACGCCGGGGTTGGCGGCGACCATCTTGCTCGTCGCCTGCATGATGTCCCAGCGTCCGCCGTAGTTGGCGCAGACCGAGACCGTCAGGCGCGTGTTGCCGGCCGTGCGGCGCTCGGCGTTGGCGATCATCTCGCGCAGTTTGGCGTCGAAGCGCGACAGGTCGCCCACGACTTTCAGGCGGATGTTATTCGCGTGCATCTTCGAGACTTCACGCTCGAGCGCGGTAACGAACAGGCGCATCAGCAGCGAGACTTCTTCTTCCGGGCGGCGCCAGTTTTCCGAAGAAAAGGCAAACAGGGTCAGGTATTCGACCCCGCGCAGCACGCAGGCTTCGACCACGCCGCGCACCGCTTCCACGCCCTTGACGTGCCCGGCGACGCGGGGCAGCAGACGTTTCGTCGCCCAACGGCCATTGCCGTCCATGATGACGGCGATATGGCGCGGGACGGCCGGCACATCGGGAACTACGGTCGTGGAACTCTTAAAGATCATAAATCCAATGCCATGATGGCTGCGGGTACTGTAAACGAGCGTAATACGGGTAATAAAGCAGCCCCTGCAGGATTGTGCCCCGCAATGTTACGGGTACTGCCCTCGGTTACGTCTGCTTACTTCTTTGGAGGCGACGCCGGCGCATTGCATACGTGCACGCAATGCGCCGGCACGCATCTTACACGGTCAGGACTTCTTTTTCCTTTTCCGCGACCATCTTGTCGATGTCGGCGACGAATTTGTCGGTCAGTTTCTGCACTTCGTCCGAAGCGCGGCGCTCGTCGTCTTCCGAAGCGGTCTTGTCCTTGACCATCTTTTTCAGCTGCTCGTTGGCGTCGCGGCGGATGTTGCGCACGGCGATCTTCGCATCTTCGGCTTCCGACTTGACCAGCTTGACCATTTCCTTGCGGCGCTCTTCGGTCAGCGGCGGGGTCGGTACGCGCACCAGTTCGCCGAAGGTCGACGGATTCAGGCCCAGGTCGGAATCGCGGATCGCCTTTTCGATGGTGCTCAGCATCTTCTTCTCGTACGGCTGCACGCCGATGGTGCGGGCATCGAGCAGGGTCAGGTTGGCGACGCCGGAGAGGGGCGTCGGCGAACCGTAGTAGTCGACCATGATGTGGTCGAGGATGCCGGTGTGGGCGCGGCCGGTGCGCACCTTGGCCAGATCGGCACGCAGGGTTTCGATCGATTTGGTCATGCGCTCTTGCGCATTCTTCTTCACGTCAGCTAGGGACATGCTGCTCTCCTGTTATTCAGTATTTCAGTGTTATTAAACGTGCACCAGGGTACCTTCGTCTTCGCCCATGATGACGCGCTTGAGGGCGCCGGGCTTGACGATCGAGAACACCTTGATCGGAAGTTTCTGGTCACGGCAGAGGGCGAACGCGGTGGCGTCCATCACCTGCAGCTGCTTCGAGATCGCCTCGTCGAACGAGATCGACTCGTAACGGGTGGCGCTCGCATCCTTCTGTGGATCCGCAGTATAAACGCCATCGACCTTGGTGGCCTTCAGGACGATCTGCGCACCCACTTCGGCGCCGCGCAGGGCGGCCGCGGTGTCGGTGGTGAAGAAGGGGTTGCCGGTGCCGGCCGCGAAGACGACGACCTTGCCTTCTTCCAGGTATTGCAGCGCTTTCGGACGCACGTAGGGCTCGACCACCTGGTCAATGCCGATCGCCGACATCACGCGCGCGGTGACGCCGACATGGCGCATCGCGTCGGCCAGGGCCAGCGCATTCATGACGGTGGCCAGCATGCCCATGTAGTCGGCGGTGGCGCGGTCCATGCCCTGCGCACCCGGCGCGACGCCGCGGAAGATATTGCCGCCGCCAATCACGACCGCCAGCTCGACACCCAGCTTCGCCACTTCCGCGACGTCGGCGACCATGCGGTCGATGGTGGCGCGATTGATGCCGAACTGATCGTCGCCCATCAGCGCTTCGCCAGACAGTTTAAGGAGGACTCGTTGGTAGGCTGGTTTTGTCATGATGAAGCGCTCTCCTATGTGTGTGATTCGAATTCGGGTCTGGCCGCGGGCGGTGCCCGGGCCTCATCTGCAAGAGTACAGATGGCGGCGAAACCGGCGCGCACGCTCCGGGGAGCGCGGCCGTTCGCGTGCGCGCGGCGGCCGGGCCGCCGCGCACCCGCCGCGACAAAACGACGGGTTAAAAAAACGGGCCTTGCGGCCCGCTTTCACATTACTGCTTGTTTGCAGCCATCTGGGCTGCAACTTCCGCTGCGAAGTCGTCGACCTTCTTCTCGATGCCCTCGCCCACGACGTACATCGTGAATGCCTTCACGGTGGTGTTGGTGGCCTTGAGCATTTGCTCGATCGACTGCTTGTCGTTCTTCACGAAGGTCTGGTTCAGCAGCGACACTTCTTTCAGGTACTTCTGCACCGAACCTTCGAGGCGCTTGGCCAGGATTTCCGGCGACTGGGCAGGCTTGCCTGCGGCAGCGGCGGCGTCCGCATCTTCCTGGGCCTTCAGCTGGGCGACCGAACGCTCTTTCTCGATCAGTTCGGCAGGCACGCCTTCCGACGACAGGGCGACCGGCTTCATGGCGGCGATGTGCATCGCGACGTCCTTGCCGACTTGTTCGTCCGCGCCTTCGTACTCGACCATGACGCCGATACGGGTGCCATGCAGGTAGGAGGCCAGCTTGCCGGTGGTTTCGAAGCGCTGGAAGCGGCGCACGGTCATGTTCTCGCCGATCTTGCCGATCAGGGCCGAACGCAGTGCGTCGAAGGTCTGGCCGCCGATGTCGAGGGCCGACAGGGCTGCGACGTCGGCAGGGTTCTGCTCGGCGACCAGCTTGGCTGCCAGGTTGGCCATGGCCAGGAATTCGTCGTTCTTGGCGACGAAGTCGGTTTCGCTGTTGATTTCAACCAGCGCGCCGACGTTGCCGGCGATGTAAGACGC
This sequence comes from Massilia sp. Leaf139, assembly GCF_001424165.1. GTDB lineage: Bacteria > Pseudomonadota > Gammaproteobacteria > Burkholderiales > Burkholderiaceae_D > Telluria. The sequence continues at coordinate 844,882 of NZ_LMOJ01000001.1, read as the reverse complement.
AACCACGCCTTCGGCGGTGACGCGTGCCGATGCTTTCGATGCCTTGCCGCCCAGCTTGACGCGCAGGATCTCTTCGGCACGGCCCATGTCGCCTTCGGCTTCGGTCAGTGCCTTCTTGCATTCCATCATCGGCGCATCGGTCTTCGCGCGCAGTTCGCCCACCATCGCTGCAGTAATCGCTGCCATGTTTTTCTCCCAAAATATGTTCAGTGTCGCGGATGTCCGGACCGGACACCCACACGATAATTTCTTGCTAATTCTGTGTTTAAAAAAAGGGGTGCGCAGCCACGGCCCAGCACCCCTGATTTAAATACCGGACGACAGCCCGCGGCAAGCCGCCGGCGGTCGTCCTTTTATTTAAGCCTGCTCGGAGACTTCGACGAAGTCATCGCCGCCGGCCTTCACCATCTCAACGACTTCGTTGGTGGCGTTGGCGCGGCCTTCCAGGATCGCATCGGCGACGCCGCGTGCGTACAGGGTGATGGCCTTCGACGAGTCGTCGTTGCCAGGGATCACGTGGGTGACGCCTTCTGGCGAGTGGTTGGTATCGACCACGCCGATGACCGGGATGCCCAGCTTGCCGGCTTCGGTGATGGCGCCCTTGTGGTAGCCGACGTCGACGACGAAGATTGCGTCAGGCACGCCGCCCAGGTCCTTGATGCCGCCGATCGATTTCTGCAGCTTGACCATTTCGCGCTGGAACATCAGGGCTTCTTTTTTCGACAGCTTCTCGACCGAACCGTCCTCCACTTGCGCTTCCATGTCCTTCAGGCGCTTGATCGAGGTCTTGATGGTCTTGAAGTTGGTCAGCATGCCGCCCAGCCAACGCTGATCGACGTAAGGAACGCCGGCGCGTGCTGCTTCAGCGGCGATGATGTCGCGGGCCTGGCGCTTGGTGCCGACCATCAGGATGGTGCCGCGGTTGGCCGAGATCTGCTTGATGGTCTTCATCGCATCCTGGTACATCGCCATGGTCTTTTCCAGGTTGATGATGTGGATCTTGTTGCGATGACCGAAGATGAACGGTGCCATCTTTGGGTTCCAGAAACGGGTCTGGTGGCCGAAGTGAATACCGGCTTCCAGCATTTCGCGCATAGTAACGGACATGTAATTCTCCAGGGTTAAGTCTTGAATAACGGCCAGTCACCCTATTGGGCACCCTTGTCGGCCGGATTCGCGATTTGAGTAAATAAATAGACTACTAAAATGAACAACTGAGCAACATTGCTGAACCTCAGTCCAAGCAACCCGAGATTCTAGCGGGATTCGGGCATTAATTCAAGCCTTGCGTGTTCGCTGGCGGTGTAACGCGGGCATGGCCGCCCTACGTTACGCCACGGCTCCATGAACTTGCTACGGGCGGTGGTGCGCCGTAGGGCGGGCATGCCCGCGCGTTCCGGCGCATGATCATTGCCGCAGCATCCCCCGCCCCGCAATGCCGGGGCACATCCCTTATAATGGTCGACATATTTACCGTTCACGCGAACCGCCCATTTATGTCCATCTCCATCAAGACCCCCGAAGAAATCGAAGGCATGCGCCTGGCCGGCCGCCTCGGCGCCGAAGTGCTCGACTACATCACCCCCTTCGTCAAGGCGGGCGTCACCACGGGCGAACTCGACCGCCTGTGCCACGAATACATGACCAATGTCCAGGGCACGATCCCGGCGCCGCTGAACTACGCCCCGCCCGGCTACCCGCCTTTCCCGAAAGCGGTCTGCACCTCGATCAACGACGTCATCTGCCACGGCATCCCGGGCGACAAGGTGCTGAAGAGCGGCGACGCCCTGAACATCGACGTCACCGTGATCACCAAGGATGGCTTCCACGGCGATAACAGCCGCATGTTCCTGATCGGCGAACCCTCGATCCTGGCGCGCCGCCTGTCCGAAGTGACCTATGAATGCATGTGGCTCGGCATCTCGAAAGTCAAACCCGGCGCGCACCTGGGCGACATCGGCTACGCGATCCAGCAGCACGCCGAAAAGAACGGCTACAGCGTGGTGCGCGAGTTCTGCGGCCACGGTATCGGCCGCGTATTCCACGAAGAGCCGCAGGTTCTGCATTACGGCAAGCCGGGGACGCTCGATAAACTCGAGCCGGGCATGATCTTCACCATCGAGCCGATGATCAACGCCGGCCGCCGCGAGATCAAGGAAATGCCGGACGGCTGGACGATCAAGACCAAGGACCGCAGCCTGTCGGCCCAGTGGGAACACATGATCCTGGTGACCGAGACCGGCTACGAGATCCTGACGCAGTCGGCCGGCACCCCGCCGCCGCCGGCCATCGTCGCCAATAAAGAAGCCGTTCCGGCTTAAATCACATGTCCGCCGCGCAGCTCGACCAGGCCCGTCCCGAACTCAAGGGGCGCCTCAAGGCCGAACGCCAGGCCCTGTTCCACGCCTTTCGCGAGGACGGCAAGCCGGAAAAGCTGCTGCGCGGCCTGCGCCAGAGCGTCGACGCCATCCTGGTCGAGGCCTGGCAGGCGGCGCGCCTGCCGTCCAATACCGCCCTGGTGGGCGTGGGCGGCTATGGCCGCGGCGAACTCTTTCCGTATTCCGACGTCGACCTCTTGATCCTGCTGGGCGCGCCGCCGGACGCCATCACCCAGGCCAAGCTGGAAAGCCTGGTGCAGCTGCTGTGGGATCTGGGCCTGGAAATCGGGCACAGCATCCGCACCGTCGACGAATGCATGCAGGAGTCGGCGGCCGACATCACCGTCCAGACCTCGCTGCTGGAAGCGCGCCTGGTCGCGGGCGACGGCGGGCTCTTCGCCCAGCTGGAAGAGCGCTACCGCGCCGCTCTCGATCCGCAAGCCTTCTTCCAGGCCAAGACCGCCGAGATGCGACTGCGCCATGCCAAGTACGAGTACACCGCCTTCGCGCTGGAACCGAACTGCAAGGAGAGCCCGGGCGCCCTGCGCGACCTGCAGGTGATCCTGTGGGTGGCCAAGGCGGCCGATCTCGCCAGTTCCTGGGGCCAGCTCGCCACGCGCGAACTGATCACCCAGGACGAGGCGCGCCAGCTGATGGAAAAGGAGCGCGCCTTCAAGGACATCCGCGTGCGCCTGCACCTGCAGACGGGCCGGCGCGAGGATCGCCTGCTGTTCGACGTGCAGACGGCGATCGCCGAATCCTTCGGCCTGGTGTCCGATCCGTCCGGCCCGGGCGCGCGCCGCGCCAGCGAATACCTGATGCAGCGCTACTACTGGGCCGCCAAGACGGTCACCCAGTTGAACACCATCCTGCTGCAGAACATCGAAGCACGCCTGTTCCCGCAGCCGACCGTGCCGGTGCCGATCAACCATTGCTTTAACAATGTCGGCGGCTTCATCGACATTGCGCGCGACGATACCTTCGAGACCACGCCCTCCTCGGTGCTCGACATCTTTGTCGCCATGACCGAGCGCCCCGACATCAAGGGCATGACGGCGCGCACCACGCGCGCGCTCTGGCATGCGCGCAACCTGATCGACGACGCCTACCGCGCCGACCCCGTCAACCGCGCCAACTTCCTGCGGATTCTGAAAGCGCCGGTCGGCCTGGTGCACGCGCTGCGGCGCATGAACGACTTCGGCGTGCTGGGACGTTACCTGCCGAGCTTCCGGAATATCGTCGGCCAGATGCAGCACGACCTCTTCCACGTGTACACGGTGGATCAGCACATCATGATGGTGGTGCGTAACCTGCGCCGCTTCACGATGGCCGAACACGCGCACGAATACCCGTTCTGCAGCGGCCTGATCGCCAACTTCCGCGACCGCTGGCTGCTGTACGTGGCGGCGCTGTTCCACGACATCGCCAAGGGCCGCGGCGGCGACCATTCGGAACTGGGCAAGCAGGACGCCGAAGCGTTCTGCCGCGACCACGGCATCGCGCCGGAAGACACCGAGCTGGTGGTGTTCCTGGTCGAGCAGCACCTCACCATGTCGCAGGTCGCGCAGAAGCAGGATCTGTCCGACCCGGACGTCATCGGATCCTTTGCCGCCGTGGTGAAGGACGAGCGCCACCTGACGGCCTTGTACCTGCTGACGGTGGCCGACATCCGCGGCACCAGTCCCAAGGTGTGGAATGCCTGGAAGGCCAAGCTGCTGGAAGACCTGTACCGCATCACGCTGCGCGTGCTGGGAGGCGAGCCGCATTCGGCCGACCGCGAACTGCGCATGCGCCAGCAGGAAGCGCTGGCGACCCTGCGCCTGTTCGGCCTGCCCGAAAACGCGCACGAAGCCTTGTGGGATCAGCTCGACGTGGTGTATTTCCTGCGCCACGACGCCTCCGACATCGCCTGGCAGACGCGCTGCCTGTACGACAAGATCAAGAGCGCGAAACCGGTGGTGAAGGCGCGCCTGGCGCCGATCGGCGCCGGCCTGCAGGTGGCTGTCTACCTGAAAGACCAGCCCGACCTGTTCGCGCGCATCTGCAGCTATTTCGACCGCAAGAATTTTTCCATCCTCGACGCCAAGATCCACACCACGCGCGACGGTTATGCGCTCGACACCTTCCTCGTCACCGCCGAGAACTTCGCGCGCAACTACCGCGACATCATCAGCCTGATCGAACACGAGCTGTGCGAGCTCTTGACCTCGAACGCGCCGCTGCCGCCGCCGACCCGCGCGCGGCTGTCGCGCCTGTCGCGCCACTTCCCGGTAGCGCCGAGCGTGGAACTGCGCCCGGACGAACGCGGCCAGCACTATCTGCTCTCGATCTCGGCCAACGACCGTACCGGGCTGCTGTACGCGATCGCCGCGGTGCTCACGCGCTACCGCATCAACCTGCACACGGCGAAGATCATGACCCTCGGCGAGCGCGTCGAGGACGTCTTCCTCGTCGACGGCCCGAACCTGAACAACCCGCGCGTGCTGGTGCAGCTCGAAACCGAGCTGCTGGACGCGCTGGCGATCTGAAACACTTTATCTCACTTATCCCGACCAATGACCGAACCGCTCCGCCTCTCCAAACGAATGTCCGAACTGGGCCTGTGCTCGCGCCGCGAAGCCGATGAATGGATCGCGCGCGGCTGGGTGCGGGTTGACGGCAAGGTCGTCTCGGAGCTGGGCAGCAAGGTGCTCCCGAGCCAGCGCATCACCGTCGAGCGCCAGGCCGCGGCCGAGCAGTCCAAGCGCGTCACGGTGCTGATCAACAAGCCGGTCGGCTATGTCTCCGGCCAGGCCGAGGACGGCTACACCCCGGCCGTCGCCCTGATCAAGCCGGAAAACCGCTGGCCGGACGACCCGTCGCCCGAGCAGTTCCACCCGACCCAGCTGCGCTCCCTGGTGCCCGCCGGCCGCCTCGACATCGACTCGGTGGGTTTGCTCGTGCTGACCCAGGACGGCCGCATCGCCAAGCAGCTGATCGGCGAGACCACCTCGGTCGACAAGGAATACCTGGTGCGGGTCGAGTACACCAAGCCGGGCAAGCTGCCCGAATCCGACCTCAAGAAGCTGAATCACGGCCTCTGGATGGACGGCAAGCCGCTGCTGCCGGCCAAGGTGCGCTGGCAGAACGAGGATCAGCTCAGCTTCACCCTGAAGGAGGGCAAGAAGCGCCAGATCCGCCGCATGTGCGACATGGTGGGGCTGAAGGTGATCGGCCTGAAGCGGGTACGCATCGGGCGCGTCAAGCTGGGGGATTTGCCGGTGGGGCAGTGGCGGTATCTGCTGGCGGACGAGCAGTTTTAAATTGCCGGTTTGCCGGCGTTTCCATCGGGGCTTGCCGTTAGCGCTGCGCCGATTCCGCGCCCACGCGTTCGCGCCATTCGCACCGCGCCGACGCGCGCTCCGGACGGATCGCGTCCGCCCCGCGCACAGTTGACTTCATACGGAACGCCCACCCCATCTCCTGTCAGGATTGCATTGTCGATTGCCCTCGCGTAGCATGCACCGGATTGCTTCTGGTCACGAGCCGGGAGCGAAGGCCAAACAATCAAGGAGAAAATTTGAAAACGGAAATCCTCCCGTACAGCCAGACCCGCTCGTTCGTCACCGTGTGGATGATCGAGCTATGGGAGCGCTTCGGCTATTACGGCATGCAGGCGCTCATCGTGTATTTCATGGTGCAGCGCATGGGCTTCGAAGACACCCGTGCCAACCTGGTCTGGGGCGCGGCCGCGGCCCTGATCTACGTCGCCCCGGCCATCGGCGGCTGGATCGGCGACAAGGTGCTCGGCACCCGGCGCTCGATGCTGCTCGGCGCCATCATCCTGTCGCTCGGCTACGCCCTGATGGCGGTACCGACGACCAATACCTGGTTCCTGTTCTCGGCCCTGGGCGTGATCGTGGTCGGCAACGGCCTGTTCAAGCCGAACACCGCCAACCTGGTGCGCAAGATCTATGAAGGCGACGATTCGAAAATCGACAGCGCCTTCACCATGTACTACATGGCCGTCAACGTCGGCTCGACCTTCTCGATGCTGGCCACGCCGGCGATCAAGGACTATTTCAACGCCACCCACGGCAACGAAATCGGCTGGCACATCGCCTACGGCGTCTGCAGCGTCGGCCTGATCATCGGCATCTTCACCCTCCTGATGATGCGCGCCACCATCCGCCACGTCGGCTCCCTGCCGGACGAGCGTCCGCTCGACATGGGCAAACTGGCCATGGTGCTGGGCGGCGGCGTGGTCGCCGTCGGCCTGTCGGCCGTGATCCTGCAATACCAGAGCATCGCCCGCGTCTTCGTCTACCTGGCCGGCGTCGTGGTGCTGGGCATTTTCGTGCACCTGATCCGCAAGAGCGAACCGAGCGAGCGCGCCGGCCTGATCGCGGCCCTGGTGCTGACGCTGCAGACCGTGTTCTTCTTCATCTTCTACCAGCAGATGAGCACCTCGCTGTCGCTGTTCGCCCTGCGTAACGTCGACCTCGAATTCAAGGTGCTGGGCGCCCACCTGTGGACCTGGTCGCCAGGCCAGTTCCAGGCCCTGAACGCGATCTGGATCATGGTGCTCTCGCCTGTCCTGGCCGTGATCTACACCCGCGCCGGCCGTACCGGCAAGGACCTGTCGATCGCCGGCAAGTTCGCGCTCGGCTTCATGGTGGTCGCCGCCGGCTTCTTCACCTACGGCTTCGCCGGCACCTTCGCGGTGAACGGCCTGACCTCGTCGTGGATCATGATCGCCGGCTACGGCCTGTATTCGCTGGGCGAACTGCTGGTCTCGGGTCTGGGCCTGGCCATGGTGGCGCGCTATGTGCCGGCCCGCATGGGCGGCTTCATGATGGGCGCCTACTTCGTCGCCACCGGCATCTCGCAATACCTGGGCGGCGTCGTCGCGAACTACGCCAGCGTCCCGCAAGGCATGACCGACCCGCTGCAGACCCTGCCGATCTACACCAGCCTGTTCAACAAGCTGGGCATCGCAGCCGTGATCTGCACCCTGATCGCCCTGTCGGTGCTACCGCTGATGCGCAAGCTGACGGCGACGCACCACGCGCACCAGTAAGCGCGCGTTGTCGAGGAAGGGCCGGTTCGCCGGCCCTTTTTTGTTGGCCCACGGTCTCGATTCAGTAGCGTAGGGTGGGCGCCCCGTGCCCACGCGGTACAGCGTTCGATTCGAGACAACGTATCCACAAATGTGCGGGCAATCACAGGCACAGTTGATTTCCGCGTCATGCACGCGTTGTAACCGCGTGGGCACGAGTGCCCACCCTACGAATTTCGGAACACATGACGATACTGAGCACCGAACGCCTGCGCCTGGAACCGATCGACGACCGCCACTTCGACGGCCTGCAGGCGATGAACAGCCAGTCCGAGGTCATGCGCTTCATCAGCGGCCAGCCCGAGACGCCCGCACAGACACGCCACATGATCGAGCTGGTAAAAGGCCGCTGGGCCCAATACGGCTTCTCGTGGTGGGCCTTCATCGAAAAGGAAACGGAGCGGCTGGTCGGCGCCGGCTGCATCCAGTACCTGGGCCGCGATCCGGCCAACCCGCACGAGATCGGCTGGCGCCTGGTGCCGGATCGCTGGGGCATGGGCCTGGCCTCGGAAGCGGCGCACGCGATGGCGGCCTGGGCCTTCGATCATCTGGCGGCGCCGACCCTGGTGGCCGTGCGCCTGCCGGAGAATACACAATCGGCGAAGGTGATGGATCGCCTCGGCCTGCGCTACCGCGGCGTGGAAACCTGGTACGAACGGCCGCATGCCGTCCACGAGCTCACCCGCGCCGATTGGCGGGCGCAGCAGGCAAGCTAGACCCGCGCCGCAACCAGCGCCAGCAGCGCGTCCGGACTGACGGGTTTCACGAGGTAGTGGTCGAAGCCGGCCCCGGTCGCGCGGGCGCGGTCTTCGCTCTGGCCGTAGCCGGACAAGCCGATCGCCACCGGATGCGCACCGCTCTCTGACGCACGCAGACGCCGCATCACTTCCAGGCCGTCCATGCCGGGCAGGCCGATGTCGCAGACGACGACGTCGAAGCGCTCGACCAGCAGTGCATCGAGACCCGCCGGGCCGTCGTGCGCCATGCTGACCTTGTGCCCTTCGAGATCGAGGAAGGCCTTCAGGGTTTCGGCGGCATCGAGGTTGTCCTCGATGATCAGTACCCGGCAGCGGCTGGCAGCGGCACAGTGCGCGTCGCCCTGCGGCGGCGCGGCTTCCGGCAGCGCGCAGGAAGGCAGACGCAGGGTGAAGCGGCTGCCCTGCCCCACGCCCGGGCTCTCGGCCGTGATGGCGCCGCCGTGCATCGACACCAGGTTGCGCACCACGTTCAGGCCGACCCCGAGTCCCCCTTCCGAGCGGGCCAGCGAGCGCGGCCCCTGGGTGAACAGGTCAAAGATATGCGGCAGCACCTCGGGCGCGATGCCGGTGCCGTTGTCGCTGACGGTGATGACGATGTCCTCGCCCTCGCGCTTGGCTTGCAGCGCGATGCGCCCGCCGTCGCCCGTATATTTCGAGGCATTGCCGATCAGGTTGGCCAGCACCTGGGTCAGGCGCACGCGGTCGCCGCGGATGCCGAGTGATTCGGGCGGCAGGTCGAGATCGAAGCGCTGGCTGCGCTCGCCGATGCGCGGCAGGACGGTCTCCAGCGCCTGGTCGACGGTGGCGGCCAGCGGCAGCGCTTCCAGGTTGAGGGTGATCTTGCCGCTGCTGATGCGGGCGGCGTCGAGCAGGTCGTCGAGCAGGCTGGCCATGTGGTCGACCTGGCGCCGGATCACCTTGGTGAAATTGAGCAGCTGCGGGCTGGCATTGACCGAGCGTTCCAGCAGCATCGACGACATGCTGATCGGCACCAGGGGATTGCGCAGCTCGTGCGCCAGCATGGCCAGGAATTCGTTCTGGCGCCGGTTGGCCGCCTCGGCGTCGTCGCGCAGGCCCTGGGCGCTGATCGCGGCCACCACCAGGTGTTCATTCGCCTCGCGCAGGCGCTCCACACTCTGCTCGAGTTCTTCCCGGTCCTTGAGGGCCGCACGCAGGCGCGCGACCTCCTCTTCCAGGCTGCCGACATGGCGCAGCAGCGCGCCCGTATACGCGTCGGGCTGCACCTCCGAAGTGTCAAAGGAACGTTGCATCGAGCCGCTTTCGTCTTCGTGGAACATTCCTCATTCTCCTCAGGTCGGCGCCAGGCCGCGCGCCGAGGCGCCGCCAAGCACGCCGCTCACCTCGGTCGGCAATTCGTCGACCTCGAGACCCTCGTCGGTAATCCGATAGGCCCGCAAGTCGTTGCTGTGGCTGCACCCGCGTACCTTGACGACCGATATGAACTTTTGCAGGCGGCCGTCGACCTCCGCATAGCGCAGGGCGATGACGCCGTCGGCCAGGAAAGGAATGTTCGCCTCGCCGAAGCGCAGTTCGGTGAACACGTCGCTCAGTCCGATCGTCACGATGGCGCTCACGCCCAGCTTGGCCACCTCGGTCAGCAGACGGAACACGGCCAGGCGCAGATCCGCGTGGAATTCGGGCGCCATGTAGAGGCCGAATTCGGACAGCGAATCGATCACCAGGCGGCGCGCGCCGGTGCGCTGCAGGGTCTGCACCAGGCCGTCGATCAGTTCGTCCACGGTCAGGTCGAGCAGGCGGCTTTCGACCACGGCCACGTCGCCGCGCTGCACCAGTTCGGCCAGCTCGGCATTGCGCAGGCGCGGCGTGCCCTTCTCGAAATACAAGGCTACGCCCTTCTCGCCGACGCGCGCGCCCTCCTGCAGGAAACGGGTGGCGATGATGGTCTTGCCCGATCCGGTCGGGCCGGCCACCAACATCGTGTGTCCTTGCGGCACGCCGCCGTGCAGCAGCGCGTCGAGGCCGGGCACCCCGGTCGCGATGCGGCGCGGCTCGCGGTCGATCGGGGTGCCCGTCTGGCGATCGTCGGCCAGCGGCGGCAGGATGCGCGGATAGGCGCGCAGGCCGTCGTCGGTGATGCGGAAGTTGTGCGAGCCGGCCAGGTGGGCGCGGCCACGCATCTTGACCACGCGCATCTTGCGCACCACGGTGCTGTGCTCGTGCACCTGGGTCAGCGACAGCATGCCGTCGGCCACCGTCATGATCGGATTGGCTTCCGGGTCGGCATTGTTGTACTCGCCGATCAGGAAGGTGGTCGCCTGCCAGCTGGTCATGCGCGTGCCCAGTTCCTGGATGAAATACTGCAGGTCGGCAACGCCCTCGTTCCCCGTTTTCGCGGTCTGCACCACCGAGCGGAAGGAATCGACGAACACCAGCGAGGGCGAGAAGGCCTCGACCTCGACCATGATGCGCTCGAGCACGCCGCTGAAGTCGCCCGTGCGCAGGCTTTCGCTCAGGTTGACGTAGCGGATCGCCGGGCCGACCTTGGCCATGTCGAAGTAGGAGAACTGCTGCTGGTAGCGCAGCATCTTCAGGGGCGGCTCGCCCAGTACGGTGAAGAACAGGGCGCGGCGCTCGGGGGTGGCGAGCGCGAACATGATCTGGTGCGCCAGGGTCGTCTTGCCGCTGCCCGGCGGGCCGGCCAGGAGGTTGAACGAAAACTCGGGCAGGCCGCCGCCAAGTAGCGTGTCCAGTCCCGGCACACCTGTTTGCAAAAGCCCCAAGGCTACTTTGTCGTTCATTTACATCTGCTCCTGTCCATGCTTCTGCCCGTCCGCGCCTTGTTGTGCGACGTGTAACAGCTGTTTTGTTAGCGCTTCGCCGATCAGGCTACCCAGCAGCGTGGTGAATGTGTCGAGCAGGGCGCCGTTGGCGGCCTCCGCCTGCTCGGGCCCGATCTCGTTCAGGATTCTGGTCAGGGACATCAGGACGTCGGCCACCGGCCGCGCACTGCTGCAGTCGGCGAGCCGTTCGAAGCGCACGGCCGACAGGCGCAGCGCGCGTCCGAACAGCGCGCAGAAGCCGCTTTCGCCGATCAGGGGCGTGAGCTGTTCGCTCAGGTGCAGCCAGGCCTGCGCCATGTCGGTCGTGCCGGCGCCGCCGGCCGTCTCGGCACCATGGGGCAACCGTGGCCGAGAACCTTCTTGTTGGTTCATGCTCGCTGTTCAGGTGGCGTTTATTATGATGCGGCCCCTCAGGTGGCGGGCCGAAGCACGATTATAAAGGTTATACGGTCAAGTTTAATAAATTCACATGTAGATCGGATGAATTTCGCCGCCGCCCCGGTTCTCGAACGCATGAAGTGTCTGGCGGCACCTGCCTTGCTAGGACATAATGCCCTTAGAAAACTCAAAGCGGAGACAGGTAGATGATGAAACGACGCGTGGCCGGGGCGCTCTGCGCCGCCGGCTTGATGATGGCCAGCGGAGCGCCGGCCTTCGGCCAGAAACCTGTTGCTGCCCGCGCTGCACCGACCGCCGCGCTGCGTGCCGCGGCGACCATGGATGCGCGATTTTCCGCGATCCACCGCGCCGAATGGCAGTGGCGGATCAAGGAAGGCCTGGCGCGCGACGAGTCCGCCCGCGGCGAGGTCGATCCCGGTTTCGCCCGCGTCGACGCCGCCGCCCAGGCCGCGCGTCTAAAGCACTGGCAGGGCGTGCTGCGCCAGCTCGACGCCCTCGATCCGGCCGCCCTGTCGGCGCCGGAACGCATCAACTACCAGGTCTACCGCGCCCAGATCGCCGCGTTTGTCGACGAACTGCGTTTCCGCGAATACGAGCAGCCGGTCAACGCCGACAGCGCCTTCTGGACGGACGTGACCTACGGCGCACGCCAGCCATTTGTCCGCATCGAGGACTACCGCAGCTACCTGCTGCGCCTGCGCGCCCTGCCGCGCCACTTCGCCGAACAGGTCGAGAACATGCGCGCGGGCCTGGCGCGCGGCTTCACACCGCCGCGCGTCACGCTGCAGGGGCGCGATGCGGCGCTGGCCTCGATCGTCGACGCCGCACCCGAAGACACCGTGTTCTACACGCCCTTCAAGACCATGCCGGCCGCGATTCCTGCGGCCGAGCAGGCGGCCCTGCGCGCGCAGGCCGTTGCCGCCATCCGCGAACATGTGCAGCCGGCCTACGCCAGCACCCTCGCCTTCGTGCGCGGCCAGTACATTCCGAACGCACGCACGGCGCTGGCCGCCGAGAGCCTCCCCGACGGCAAGGCCTATTACCAGTCGAAGATCGTCGAATTCACGACGACGAACATGGCGGCCGAGGAAATCCACCGCATCGGCCTGGCCGAGATGGCGAAGATCCGCGCCGAGATGTCGGCGACGATCGCGAAATCCGGCTTTCGCGGCGACTTGCCGGCTTTTCTACAGTTCCTGCGCACCGATCCGCAGTTCTACGCCAGGAGCGCCGACGAACTGCTGATGCGCGCGGCCTGGATCTCGAGAAAATTCGACGCCAAGGCCGGCCAGTACTTCGGCTACCTGCCGCGCCAGCGCTTCGCGATCCGCCCTGTGCCGCTCGACCAGGCGCCCTATTACACGGCCGGCCGCGGCGGGCCCGGCGTCTACCTGGTCAACACCTACAATCTGCCTGCGCGCGCCCTGTACAGCCTGCCGGCGCTGACCCTGCACGAGTCGGCGCCCGGGCACGCCTTCCAGATGCCGATCGCGCTCGAACAGAAGGGAGTCCCGCCCTTCCGCCGCGCCTACATCTCCGCCTTCGGCGAAGGCTGGGCGCTGTACACCGAACGCCTGGGTACCGAGATGGGCATCTACGAGACGCCCTACGAGGAGTTCGGCATGCTCAGCTACCAGGCCTGGCGCGCCTCGCGCCTGGTGGTCGACACCGGCATCCATGCCAAGGGCTGGACGCGCGAACAGGCGCAGGCCTACCTGCGCGAAAACACGGCGCTGTCCGAGCACGAAGTGACGACCGAGGTGGACCGCTACATCTCCTGGCCGGGCCAGGCGCTGTCGTATTACCTGGGGCAGATGGCGATCATGGAAGCGCGCGCCAAGGCGGAGAAAGCGCTGGGCGCGAAGTTCGATATTCGCGCCTTCCACGACACCGTGCTGCAACTGGGGTCGGTGCCGCTGCCGGTGCTGGCGAGCCGGATCGACCGCTTCATTGCGGAGGGTGGGAAGAGCCCGTATCCGAAGGAGTAGCCGCGACCAGCGGCGCCTGTCCTGTCGTTGACGGCCGCGCAGCGTGGGGTGGGCTCCCGAGTCCACGCCTTGCGTGCGCATGCTTTCGCAAACGTGCTCGAAGTACGCGTGAACCGCCCTGACGGGTTTGCGTGAGCACGTAACGCGTGGGCGGTGCCCACCCTACGGCGCGCGGCCGTTGCGGGTCGACGATCCGGTCATCGGGCAGCGGCGTCTGCCTTGTCGTTGACGGCCGCGCAGCGTAGGGTGGGCTCCCGAGCCCACGTCTTGGGTGCGCACGCTTTCGCAAACGTGCTCGAAGTACGCGTGAACCGCTCGCTGACGGGTGTACATCAGCGCGCAACACGTGGGCGGTGCCCACCCGACGGAGGCAGCGGTTCCGGGTTAAGGATTCAGTCGTCGGCGGCGGGGTCGAGGCCTGGGAACATCACTTCGGTAAATCCGAAGCGGCTGAAATCCTTGATCCGCATCGGATACAGGATGCCCAGCAAATGGTCGACCTCGTGCTGCACCACGCGTGCGTGGAAGCCTTCGGCCTCGACCCGGATCGGCTTGCCATGCTGGTCGGCGCCCTCGTAGCGCAGGCGCGTGTAGCGCGGGACGCTGCCGCGCAGGCCGGGCACCGAGAGGCAGCCTTCGAAGCCCTCTTCCATCTCGTCGCTCAAGGGCGTCAGCACGGGATTGAGCAGCACCGTTTCCGGCACCTGGGGCGCGTCCGGGTAGCGGGCGTTTTTAGCGAAGCCGAAGATCACCAGCTGCAGGTTGACGCCGATCTGCGGCGCGGCCAGGCCGGCGCCGTTTGCCGCGTGCATGGTGTCGAACATGTCGGCCACCAGGGCCGCCAGTTCGGGCGTGCCGAATTGCGTCACCGGTTCGGCCACCCGCAATAGGCGCGGGTCGCCCATCTTCAGGATCTCACGTACGGGAATAACCGCTCTCCTTCGCCAGCTGCTCCAGGAAGCTGCTGAAACCGGCGGCCGTTTCAGGATGCTTGAGTCCCATCGCCGCCGTCGCCTGCAGGTAGCCCAGCTTCGAACCGCAATCGTAGCGCTGGCCGCTGTAGCGGTAGGCGAGCACGCGCTCGGCCTGCATCAGGGCGGCGATGCCGTCGGTCAGCTGGATTTCGCCGCCGGCGCCCTGCCCCAGGTTTTCAAGGTGCTCGAAGATGGCGCCGGAGAGCACGTAGCGGCCGACCACGGCCAGCGTCGAGGGCGCCTCGGCCGGCTGCGGCTTCTCGACGATGTTCGACACCAGTTCCAGCGCCGGCCGGTAGGGCGCGGCCTTGACGATGCCGTACTGGCGCGTGTTCTCGCGCGGGACGTCCTGCACCGCCAGCAGGCTGCACTTCTCGTAGCCGTAGACCTCGGTCATCTGGGCCAGCACCGGCGCGGTGCCGGCGTCGGTGGCCATGAAGTCGTCGGCCAGCAGCACCGCGAACGGTTCGCTGCCGACCACGGGACGCGCGCACAGCACCGCGTGGCCCAGGCCCAGCGGCGCCGACTGGCGGATGTAGATGCAGGTGACGTTCTTCGGAATCACGCCCCGCACCAGTTCGAGCAGCGCCTGCTTGTTGGCCGCTTCCAGCTCGGCCTCGAGCTCGTAGGCCTTGTCGAAATGGTCTTCGATGGCGCGCTTGTTGCGGCCGGTGATGAAGATCATCTCGGTGATGCCGGCGGCGACCGCCTCTTCGACGGCGTACTGGATCAGGGGCTTGTCGACGATCGGCAGCATCTCCTTCGGCTGCGCCTTGGTGGCGGGTAGGAAACGGCTGCCGAGGCCAGCGACGGGAAAGACGGCCTTGCGGATCTTGTTCATGTGCTGTCCTCGTGTCTTGAATTCGTTAGTTGGCCGGCACCGACGCCAGCAGCGCCAGCAGGCCCGCTTCGTCGAGCACGGTCACGCCCAGCGACTCGGCCTTGGCCAGCTTGCTGCCGGCCTCGGCGCCCGCCACCACATACGAGGTCTTCTTCGACACCGAACCAGACACCTTGCCGCCCGCCGCCTCGATCAGCGCGCCGGCCGCGTCGCGCGACATGGTCGGCAGCGTGCCGGTCAGGACGAAGGTCTGGCCGGCCAGCGGCCCCGCTTCGCCGGCCGCTTCCTCGGGCAGCTTCGCCAGCAGTTCCGTGCGCAGGGCTGCCAGCGCCGCGATGGTGTCGCGGTTCGCGGGCAAGGCCATCCAGGCCTCGAGCGCGGCGACCACGTTGTCGGGCAGGCCGAAGACGCTGAATACGCGCAGGTGCGCCAGGTCGTCCAGCGTGCGCCCGGCCAGCAGCTGGCGCGCGCGCGGCTCGGTCAGCCTGGGGATGCCGAGCGCGGCCAGCAGCGCCACCTCGTCCAGGCGTTCGCGCAGCGCCGCTTTCGGCGCGTGCTCGCCCTGGGGCGCAACGCCGGTCGCCAGCAGCGCATCGAGCGCGGCCTGGTTCTTCGGTTCGGCGAAGAAGTCGGCGATCGACTCGGCCACGGTGCCGCCGATGTCGGGCAGCACGCGCAGCAGTGCGCTCGGCGCGCGGCGCACCAGCGCCAGCGATCCGAGCCAGTCGGCCAGGGTCTTGGCGGTCGACTCGCCGACGTGGCGGATGCCGAGCGCGAACAGCAGGCGTTCCAGCGGCGGCTGCTTGCTGGCTGCGATGGCCACCAGCAGGTTGTCGGCCCACTTGGTGGCGACCTTGCCGCCTTTGACCGTCTCCGGGGTGGTACCGTCGCGCTCGTCGGCAAGGCGTTTCATCTTGAGCAGGTCGTCCAGCGTCAGCGTGTACAGGTCGGCCACGCCGTGGATCAGGCTGCACTCGACCAGGCTGTCGATGTAGCGGTCGCCCAGGCCTTCGATGTCCATCATGCGGCGGCCGGCAAAGTGGCGGATCGCCTCCTTGCGCTGGGCCGCGCAAGACAGGCCGCCCGAGCAGCGGGCCACCGACTCGCCCTCTTCGCGCACCACGTGCGAGCCGCAGACAGGGCAAGTACTTGGGAGCGTGTACACGTCCGGTTCTGGCTGCGGCCGGCGCTCGAGCACGACCGACAACACCTCGGGGATGACGTCGCCGGCGCGGCGCACGACAACGGTGTCGCCCACGCGCACGTCTTTCCTGCGCACCTCGTCTTCGTTGTGCAGGGTGGCGTTGGTGACGGTCACGCCGCCCACCGAGACCGGCACCAGGCGCGCCACCGGCGTGATCGCGCCGGTGCGGCCGACCTGGACGTCGATCGCCGAGACGACCGTCAGCGCTTCCTCGGCCGGGAATTTATGGGCCAGCGCGAAGCGCGGCGCGCGCGAGACGAAACCGAGCGCGCGCTGGTCGGCCAGGCGGTCGACCTTGTACACGACGCCGTCGATCTCGTAAGGCAGCGCAGAACGCTTCGCCCCGATGCTGCGGTAGTAATCGAGCAGACCGTCGCGCCCCGTCACCACTGCCCGCTCCTTCGACACCGGCAGGCCGAGGCGGTCGAACCAGTCGAGCACCTTCGAATGCGACTCCGGCATCTCGGAACCCTCCAGCAAGCCGATGCCGTAGGCAAAGAAGCGCAATTTGCGCTGGGCCGTGATGCGCGCGTCGAGCTGGCGCAGGCTGCCGGCGGCGGCGTTCCTCGGATTGGCGAATTCCTTCTGGCCGGCGTCGCGCTGGCGCTGATTCAGCTTGGCGAAATCGTCCTTGAACATCAGGACTTCGCCGCGCACCTCGAGCACGCTCGGGATGTCGCTGCCGTGCAGGCGCAGCGGAATCACACGCACGGTGCGGATATTGGCCGTGACGTCCTCGCCCGTGTAACCGTCGCCGCGGGTGGCGGCCTGCACGAACACCCCGTTCTCGTAGCGCAGGCTCATGGCCAGGCCGTCGAACTTCAGCTCGGCCGCATAGGCGACCGCGCCCGCTGCCGAGCTCAGATCCAGGCCGTCGCGCACGCGGCGGTCGAAGTTGTCGACATCCTCGTCCTGGAAGCCGTTGTTCAGCGAGAGCATCGGCACCGCGTGGATCACCTGCTTGAACTCGGGAATGGGCGCGGCGCCCACGCGCGAGGTCGGCGTGTCCGGCGACACCGCTTCCGGGTGCTCGGCTTCCAGCGCCTGCAGTTCGCGGAACATGCGGTCGTACTCGGCGTCGGGAATCGTCGGCGCGTCGAGCACGTGGTAGTTGTAGATGTGGCGGTTCAGCTCCTCGACCAGTGCCGCCATCCGCGCGAGGTAGTCTCCTTGTTCGCTCAGGGGTTTATTCACTGCGGCCTCAGCTGAACAGGCGCAGCGCGCGCGTCGAACCGGCCGGGATGTCGGCCGCTTCCATCTCGGTGTAGAACTCCTTGACCTGGCCGGCGATCTCGTCGAGCGTCGAATCGAGCAGCGGCTGCTCGAAGTCGTCGACGATCTGGGCATCCAGGCGCAGCATCAGGTCTTTCGCGCATTTCACCATCGCGCCGAAACCGTCCCGGCTCGGGGCCACGCAAGGCACGTCGAGCAGCAGGGTCAGGCGGTCGGTGGTATCGGCGCCCATGTTGACGTTGGTCGAGAGCGTGAACAGCACGCCGCCCGCACCGTCGGGCATGGCAAAGCGGCCGTCGGGGCGCACGTCGAAACCGGCGTTTTCCAGGGCGCCGATCAGGGTCGACATCGCCCACGGCGCGCCATTGGATTTCAGGTTGACGCCGAGCTGGGCGTCGTGGCCGGCGACGAACTTGTGCAGGGTGCGGGCATCGCTCATCACCTCGATCATGTCCGGCACTTCCGGCTCGGCGCCGATCTCGTCGGCCACCGCGCGCAGGCGCGTGACCAGTTCCGAGTATTCGAGTTCGTTCAGTGCCGTGGTGCGCGTGGCCATCTGCACGCCGGCCTGCAGCTTGGTATAGACGCCGCCATGGGTGATCGGTTCCCAGTCGCCGCTCACGGCCAGGCCGATGAAGTGGATCGGCTTGTTGCCGACCCGGCGCAGCTTGAGCAGCGACGGCAGGATCTTGTCGCCGCGCGCCGCGCCTTCCAGCGCCAGCGGAATCATGCAGTCGATCAGCGGGTCGACCAGGTTCTCGGCCAGTTCGGCCGGCGGCGTGTCCGGCGTGGTGCCGGGCAGCGGCGCGGCCGGCGCCAGCGAAGCCGGGGCGTCCGCGCCGCCGGAAGCCGTGCCGCTCGCAACGGCACCAGCGCCGGCGCCGAAGCTCGGCTCGATCAGGCCCGTGGGTGGCGTGGCGCCGATGTCAAGCACCGGCTCGCTGCGTTCGGCCGGGGTGCCGTCGGCGCGCATGAGGACGTCGTCGTGGTCGGAGGCGAAGGCGCGCTCGACGCTCTTTCTCGCCTTGTGCTCCTGCCACTTGTTGTAGGTGATGACGCCGACGACGAATACGCCGCCCGCCGCGATCAGGCTCATTTGAAGGTCTGTCATGCTGCTTGTGCCTCTTGTGCGAAGTGGGCGGCGGACTCCATGTCCACCGCCACGATGCGCGATACGCCCTGCTCCTGCATCGTCACACCGATCAGTTGATTGGCCATTTCCATCGCTATCTTATTGTGGCTGATGAAAAGGAATTGGGTATGTTCGGACATGCGCTTGACCATGCGGCAGAAGCGCTCGGTATTGGCGTCGTCCAGCGGCGCGTCGACCTCGTCCAGCAGGCAGAATGGCGCCGGGTTCAGGCGGAACATCGAAAACACGAGGGCCGTGGCCGTCAGCGCTTTCTCGCCGCCCGAGAGCAGGTGAATCGTCGCGTTCTTCTTGCCCGGTGGCTGGGCCATGACCTGGACGCCGGCGTCCAGGATCTCGTCGCCCGTCATCACCAGCTTGGCATTGCCGCCGCCGAAGAGGATCGGGAACAGTTCCGAGAAATGCGTGTTGACGCGCTCGAAGGTATCCTGCAGCAGGTCGCGCGTTTCCTTGTCGATGCGGCGTATCGCGTCTTCCAGCGTGGCGATGGCTTCGTTCAGGTCGGCGTTCTGCGAATCGAGGAAGCGCTTGCGTTCGGTGGCGGTGGCCAGCTCCTCGACCGCGGCCAGGTTGACCGCGCCCAGGGCGGCGATCGCATTCGTCAGGCGGGTGACCTCACCCTGCAGGTATTGCGGCTTCAGCTCCGGATCGAGTTTCTGCGATAGCTGCACCTCGTCGGCGCCGGTGGCTGCCAGGGCCTCGGCGAACTGTTCCTGGTTCAGGCGCGCGGCCTGTTCCTTCAGCTGCATTTCCGTGATGCGGTCGCGCTGCGGCTGCAGGCTGCGCTCGGAACCCATGCGCGACTCTTCCGCATGGCGCAGCTGCTGCGCCACCTGGTCGAGTTCATGGCGCGCATCCGACAGCGCCTTTTCCTGCGCCGTGCGCCGCTCCAGCAGTTCCTGCAGTCCCTCGTGGGCGGTGCCAGCTTCCAGCGCCGCCAGTTCCGCCTGGCCGCCGCTGAGCGCCTCGGCCACTTGCGCCGCCTGCTGCCGGGCGGTGGCGATGCTGCGCCGCAGTTCCTCGATGCGGGCGCGGCCCGTCTTCTCGGCGAACAGGGCTTCCTGGGCGCCGCGTTCGAGTTCGCGCAGCTTGTCGCGCGCTTCGGCCAGCGCGCTTTCCCGCTGCAGGAACAGGGTCTGGCCATCCTCGAAGCCACCCTGCAGTTCGGCCAGCTCCATGTCGAGCTGTTCGAACTGCTGCTCGGCCTCTTGCTGCACCATGCGCTGCTCTTCCTCCTGGGCCGCGATCTCGGAAAGGTCGACGTCGATCTGGCTGCTGCGCTGGTTGAAGCGCGATTCGACTTCGTTCTGGCGCACCACCTCGATCTGCAGTGCATGCGTTTCGCGCTGCAGCGTGGCGATGCGCGCGCGCGCATCCTGCAGGCGGCGCGTGAGTTCGGTGACCAGCGCGTCGGCGCGCGTGGCGCGGGTGCGCGCCTCGTCGAGCAGCAGCGACTGGGCGCGCAGCCCCTTGCCGATGTTGTCGATCTCATGCTGGCGCGCCAGCATGCCGTCCTGCTCGGCGTCGGCGGCATAAAAACGCACGCTGGACGCCGTGATCACATGGCCCTGGCGCGTGACGAAGGAGCCGCCCTGCGGCAGGCGCGCGCGTTCGGCAAAGGCTTCGGTCGCCGTCTCGGCGGCGAACACCAGGTGCAGCCAGTCGTTGAGGACGCCGCGCAGGCCGGGGTCGTTCAGTTTCAGGAGCGTGGCGAAGGACTTCAGGCCGACGACATCGGGCGCCGGCGGGGCCGAGGGCGCGGGCGCGTACAAGGCCAGGCGCGCGGGCGGCGCATCGCCGACAAAGGCCTTGGCCCAGTCGATGTTGGACAGTTCGAGTGCGCCGGCGCGTTCACGCAGCACGGCTTCCAGCGCCGTCTCCCAGCCCTCTTCGATGTTCACCTTCTGCCACAGGCGCGGCAGGCCATCGAGTTCGTGTTTCTTCAGCCAGGGCGCGACCTTGCCCTGGGTTTGCACGCGCTCCTGCAATTGCTTCAGGGCCGACAGGCGCGCTTCGAGCTGGGCGTTGGCGGCGGACTCGCGCTGCGACTGGGCATGTGCTTCGCGGCGTTCGGTCTCGGCCGCGTCCTGTCCCGCCGCCGCTTCTTCCTGCAGCAGGGTCTGTTCTTCCAGCGCCTGCTGCTTTTCCTCGAGCTGCAGGCGCAGGTTGGCAAGGTGGGCGCTGTCGGGCGGCGCCAGCGCTTTTTTCTCCGCTTGCAGGCGCTCGCGCCGGGTGGCCAGGCCATTCAGGATGTTGCCGGCGTTGCGGCCATGGGCGGCGGCCAGCTCGATGCGCTGGCGTACTTCGCCGATGCGGGCGCGCGCTTCGTCGCCGCGCCTTTGGGCTTCGCGCCAGGCGGCGTCGAGTTCGGGCAGGCGCTCGTTCTGCGCTTCGACCGCGATCTGGGCGCCCTCGGCGCGCGCGGCCAGCTCCTCGACCTGATACGTCGCTTCCTCGATCCCCTCTTCGTATTCCTGCGCCTGCGCCAGCCACCCATCGCGCTGGGCGGTGAGCGTGCCGAGCTGGTTCTGCAGGCGGGTGCGCGACTCGATCACGAACTTGATCTGCGCTTCCAGGCTGCCGATCTCGGAATTGGTCTGGTAGAGCGCGCCCTGCGCCGTGTGCAGGCGGTCGCCGACGGCGAAGTGGTGCTGGCGTAGATGCTCGAGTTCGAGTTCGACGTTGCGCAGCTTGGCCGTCTGCTCTTCCAGGCTGTTCTGGGCTTCTTCCATCTCGCGGAACCAGCGCGTCTGCTCGGCCTTGGCTTCGTTCTTGCGCAGCAGCCAGAGCAGCTTCTGCTTTTCTTCCTGGTCGGCCTGCAACTGGTGGAAGCGGGTCGCGACCGCGGCCTGCGCTTCGAGCTTTTCCAGGTTGGCGTTCAGTTCGCGCAGGATGTCTTCGACGCGCAGCAGGTTCTCGCGCGTGTCGGACAGGCGGTTCTCGGTTTCGCGCCGGCGTTCCTTGTACTTCGAGACGCCCGCGGCTTCTTCCAGAAAGACGCGTAGTTCTTCCGGGCGCGATTCGATGATGCGCGCGATCATGCCCTGGCCAATGATGGCGTAGGCGCGCGGGCCCAGGCCGGTGCCGAGGAAGATGTCCTGGATGTCGCGCCGGCGCACGGGCTGGCTGTTGATGTAGTAGGTGGAGGTGCCGTCGCGCGTGAGCGTGCGCTTCACCGCGATTTCGCCGTACTGGCCCCACTGGCCGGCCGCCTTGCCCAGGCTGTTGTCGAACACCAGTTCGACCGAGGCCCGGCCCGAGGCCTTGCGGTGGGTGGAGCCGTTGAAGATCACGTCCTGCATCGACTCGCCGCGCAGTTCCGACGCTTTCGATTCGCCCAGCACCCAGCGCACGGCGTCGATGATGTTCGACTTGCCGCAGCCATTCGGGCCGACCACGCCGACCAGTTGCCCAGGCACCTGGAAATTGGTGGGATCGACGAAAGACTTAAATCCCGACAATTTAATGGAGGATAGTCGCACGTTGCTTCGGCTACTCGGGAATCGATAAAGGAGGCATCATACCATCTGTTGCTTGCTTTTCGGCCAAGTTTGCGAGCAAACGGAAGCGTGCGGCGCGGGGAACGGAAGGATGTGCGCGGCGCGGCTCAGCCGGCCGCGGAGAGCGGCGCCGGATCCGCAGTCGGATCCGCAGTGGCATCATTCACCGCCTGCAGGGCTTCGGTCAGCACGCGGCCGACCACGCCTTCGGGCGCGACCACCCGGATGCTGCCCGTGCGCAGCGAGGCGGCCAGCTTTTCGACCGGCAGCGAGAACGACTCCTGGCGCTGGCCGCCCGAGAAGATGAAGAGCGTGCGCAGCGGGCTGACCCAGGCCAGCTTGACCTTGCGTACGCTGCCGTCGGGCTGGCTGAATTCGAGGCGCATGCCCCGCGCCAACGCATCGATGCCGGCTGCGGCTTCGTCCTGCGCCGGCGCTTCCTCCTGCGCAGCCGCGCTTTGCTCCAGTGCGATGCGGCGCAGCGCGTCCTGCCGGGCCGCTTCCACGGCCAGTTCGAGCTGGCGTTCGGGCGAGAGCTCGAGCGGCGCACGCACGATCGACAGGTGGCATTTCGCCAGCTCGGCGAAGAACTGCAGGCGCTCGGCGTCCTGCCACTTGACCGCGTCCAGCCATTTATTGAGCGCGGTGAGGAGACCGGGCAGCTTGGCGATGAGGGCCTTGCGCTGCTCCTGCGTCGCCTTCGGTTTCACCGTCCACACCAGTTCGTCCATGGTGCGGGTCGCGTTGTCGACCGCGCCGGGGCGCTCGTCCTCGATCAGCCAGGCGAAGGTGAGCACGTCGACCCAGCGCTGTTCGAGGAACTGCGAGACCACGGCGATCAGTTCGCCGTCGGCCGTGCGCAGGCTGACCGCCTGGCGCGCCGAGCGTGCCGCCACGGTCTGGCGTTCGATCCTGGTGGCGCGCGCGATCGGCGCGGCGATGGCTTCCTCGGCCGCGCGTTCCTCGACGGCCAGCTGGGCTTCCAGTTCGGCCACGGCTTCGGCGAAAGCGGCCGGCTGGGCGTCGGCCTCGCGCCCGATCCGCTCGACACCGCGGTGCATGGCCTGCACCAGCGGATCGTCGCCGCCTTTTCTGCCTTCCCAGCCCATGTGCGAGAGCAGGTCGATCATGCGCCGCGCCGGATGCGCTTCCTCGAAGAAGAAGTTCTGGTCGAGCAGCGCCGCCTTCAGCACCGGCACCTGCAGGAAGCGGATCAGTTCGCGCGTCTCCGCAGGGATGCTCTCGTCCAGCAGCACGGTTTCAAAGATGCGCGACAGCAGGTCGAGCGTGTGCTCCTCGCCGCGCGACAGGGCGCCCTGGGGCAGGCTCTGTTTCAGGCGCGGCAGGTAGACGACATTGTGGGGCGCCGTGGGCGATGACGCATTCGCGGCGCCGCTCGCGGGGAGCTGCAGGCTGGCCAGCAGATCGAGCAGGGAGGCGTGCTGGGCGCCAGGAGGGAGCGCCGCGCCGCCCGTTCCGACAGGCGCAACGGCGAAGCCCGCGGCGGGAACGGCGGCCGCACCCTGCCCCGCAGCGAAACCGGGATACGCGGCCGTGCCTTGCACGCCCTGCGCCACGCCGGCCGCAGCCGCGCCGGCCGCCGGCGCCGCGCCGAACCCGGCGGCGGAACTCGGCCGCCAGCCCTGCCCCTGCGGCATGTTCGGCAGATCCGGCACCAGGGCGACCTGCTCGCCGTCCGCGCCGCCCAGCAGATTGCGCAGTTGCTGGGCCAGCGCGGCGTCCATGCCGGCCTTGCGCGCATGCGCGGCGTCGCTGGTTTTACTGATGTGGAAGCGCTCGCGCGCCTGCTTGCTGCGCGCGCGCAGGCTGGCGTCGAGCGCCTCCAGCAGCGGCGCCAGGTCGAGGAAAAGTTCGGGGCGCAGCAGCGGCAGCAGCAGCGGATGGTCGTCCGCCTCGGGCGTAAAGGCGCGCCAGGCATCGTGCACGGCGCTCAGGAACACCTCGGGGCGGAACGGGTTCTGTCCGGGACGCAGCAGCTCGCGCCCGAGCAGCTGGCCGATGCGCACGCACAGGCTGGCCAGCAGTTCCGAATGGGCGATGTCGAAGGGCCGGCACAGCGCGCCGAACGCGACTTTATTGTCCATCACCTCCATCGGCACCAGCGACAGCGAGATGGCGTCGGCACGGGTTTTCGCGCCCGGCACCAGCTCGTCGACCGCCTCGCGCAACGCGCGTTCGACCGCTTCGCCCGCCAGGTGGACGAAGGCGTAGGTGTTCGCCTGCAGCAGCTTGCCGGCCTTGGCGCGGCGGTAGGCGGCCTGTGGGTCGAGACCGGCCGTGGTCATGTCGGCCAGCGCGGCCACCAGGCGGTTGGCCATGCCCGTCAGCTGCGCGTTGACGGCGCCGCAGGCGTCGCGTACGAGCTCGGCCAGTACCTCGCGCGGAAGCGCGGGCGCGGCGGCAGGTGCATGCGGGCTGGCGGAGGCGTGGGCCATGAATTTGTCAGTGTGTGGTTGCGTGGCGCAGCGCGCCGACACGGTATTGTTGCACATTATTTCCGAAAGGCAATACTTCGGCGCGAAAAACATACACTCCCGGGCCGATGCGGGGCTTCGCCACCCCTCTCTTCCATTCACGGCATGTCCGGGCCGTATCTTTAACGTTGCGGCTACGCAAACGGACTCCGGATTTGTTTCCATAACATAACAGAGGCCCTTTTCTCCCATCCCGCCCAAGGAAGCTTCCCATGAAACAGATTCGTCAACTCGACACCCGGTTCAAGATCGCGGGCGCCTTCACGCTGCTGTTCGTCCTCGGTGCCGGCGCCATGTCCTGGCTCCTGTCCCAGCTCGGCGAGGCGGCCGCGCCGGTGCGCGGCGGCGCCCTGCTCTGCCTGGGCACCGGCCTGCTGGTGACTGTCTTACTGGCTTCCTGGGCGATGCGCGAAGCCAGCCGGCCCCTGCGCGAGGCGCTGGCGCTCGTGCAGCGGATGGCCGAAGGCGACCTGCGGGTGCGCACCATGCCAGGCAGCGCCGATGCCGGTGCCAAGCCGGCCGGCGAAGCGGCGGCCCTGATGGCGGTCCTCGGCATCCTGGCCGCCAAGCTGGCCGGCATGATCGGCGAAATCCGCAGCGGCGCTGCAGGCATCGGCACCGGCACCACCGAAATCGCCAGCGGCAACATGGATCTGTCCAAACGCACCGAGCAACAGGCCGCCTCGCTGGAAGAAACCGCCTCCTCGATGGAAGAGCTGACGGCCACCGTGCGCCAGAACGCCGATTCCGCCAACACCGCCAGCAAGCTCGCCCTGTCCGCTTCCGAAGTGGCGGTCAAGGGCGGCGCCGTGGTCACCGACGTGGTCGGCACCATGGCCTCGATCAACGATTCCTCGAAGCGCATCGCCGAGATCATCGGCGTCATCGACGGCATCGCCTTCCAGACCAACATCCTGGCCCTGAACGCGGCCGTGGAAGCGGCGCGCGCCGGCGAACAGGGGCGCGGCTTCGCCGTGGTGGCCTCCGAGGTGCGCAGCCTGGCGCAGCGCTCGGCGGCGGCGGCCAAGGAAATCAAGGCCCTGATCGACGACTCGGTGGCCAAGGTCGACGCCGGCACCCTGCTGGTCGACAAGGCCGGGCGCACGATGGACGAGGTGGTCAGCAGCGTCAAGCGCGTGACCGACATCATCGGCGAGATCGCCGCCGCCAGCGCCGAGCAGACGGCCGGCATCGAACAGGTGAATGGCGCGATCACGGCGATGGACCAGGCGACCCAGCAGAACGCCGCCCTGGTCGAGCAGTCGGCCGCGGCAGCGGCGGCGGTGCGCGAGCAGGCCGGCGCCCTGGCGCGCGCGACGGGCGGCTTCGTGCTGGCCGGCGAGGGTGAGGCCAAGGGCGAGGCGCAGGCTGGCGCCGCGGCGACGGTGCGCAAGCTGCCGGTGGCGCCGAAGGCCGCGCCGCGCAAGGCCGCCGCCGAATCCGCACCGGCCGCGGCCAAGACCGTAACCCCGATCCGCCGCGCCGTCACCAAACCCGATATGGATTGGGAAGAGTTTTAAAAGACCGTTTGAATGGCGATTTTGAAGATCGCTAACGAAAAACATTGACACATTCGCAGCATGGATTATTTTCAATGTGTAGGAACCCATCCTACACAGGCTCAGGTGGTCATCCGATACCGGTTCAACAGTACGGCTCGCATGATTGCAACACCGAGATTACTGCTGACAGAAAATCAGTCATTCGGCGAGCAGGCATATTTCTACACATTGAAAGGAAATAATCATGGCCTCGAATCAGAAAAAAGGTACCCAGGGCGGCACGCCTGAGCAACACGCGGAAGCCGGTCGTCAAAGCCACAAGAACGACGCGAACAAACAGTCCGGTTCGAGCTCGGGTTCGCGTTCCGGTTCCAGCTCGAGCTCGCGCAGCGGCTCGGCCCAGGAACAGAACCTCGAACTGGGCCGCGAGGGCGGCAACAAGCAGTCCGGCTCCGGCTCGGGCTCGCGTTCCGGCTCCGGTTCGGGCACCCGCGGCGGCACCCCCGAGCAGCATGCCGCTGCCGGCCGCCAAAGCCATAAAAACGACCCGAAGAAGTAATCGTGTCGCATTCGTCGCCTGCGGGTGACGAATATTGAAGAGCCCGGCGCTAATGCGACCGGGCTCTATTATTATGCAGCGTCGATATTCTCTTGCCGCTACGCTTTATTTAAGCCGATAATCCGAAAACTTATTGCTGAGTTATCAAAAATGGCCGGTTCAAAACCGGGTCACCATTCATCGAGATAATGTGGCTTCATGCAAACAAGATTTGCACGGCGGCTTATTCAGCCTGATTTAATTTGCACGCAACGCACGCACAAAATGACGCGGCCGTACGAAATCAAATATTGCGCAGAAGCGCGCCTTTCGGCGGCGAGAAGTCGACGACGTCGTTGATCATGCCAGCCGTCTTGGCGTCGCGCGAATTGAGGTGCAGGTCGGAGTACTGGTGGATCGCCCACTGCTCGGGCGTCAGCTCGACATGCTTGCGCAGGATCGATTCGGTGCGCGCGTCGTCGGCGCGCAGGCCCTCGACGATGATGTTGAGCGCATCGGGCCGCGAACCCGGCGAGGCCGTCGCGTGCGACTTGTGCACCATGAAGCGCGCCGTCTCGCTGGCGTAGCGGCGCGTGCCCGACAGGTACATGATGACGGCGATCGAGGCCACCGCCCCGCCGTTGTACATCACGAATTCGATCGGCGACTTCGACAGGAAGTTGTACAGGCACAGGCCGTCGCTGACATAGCCGCCGTTCGACTGCACCAGCACGTGGGCGGTCTCGATGCCGTCTTCCGTCATGTGGCCCACCGCTTCGAATACCCGGTGCACCATGTCGCTGTTGACGTCGCCCGACAGGGTGAACCACGCTTCCTTGCTCTGTTTTGCTTGATCTTCGCTCATGGTCTGTCTTTGTCCGCAAAGTGTGAACACCAGTTTAGCAAATCGAGGAAAAAGCCTGCGCGCATGCATGCCAACGGTGCGCGGCCACCCGCCCGGGCTGGACGGTACCGGATGGGCGTCTCCGCCAGCCTTCCAACATTGACACGGATTCAAGGCTGGCATATTCTCCACAGTCTTGACCGGGAGAGCGCCGCTACGCGTGGCCGCCGAAGGGGCATCACCCAAAAACTCTCAGGCAAAAGGACCGGTCAGGGGTCGGCGCGCACGGCGTGCAGGATCAACTCTGGAGAGCGGCCCCGGTAATCGCCCGGGCCCACCGAAGGGGCAGGCGGCCACACAGGGCTGCTATCTCTCAGGTACCAAGGACAGAGGGGCGCGCAGCGCACGCAGGCATTCGCCGGCGTGGCGGCTCCCTTATTCACTGCCCTTTCTGCCCTGAGGATTCCATGACGCTCAAAGCGACCCCGCTCAATTCCGCACACCGCGCACTCGGCGCCAAGATGGTCGATTTCGGCGGCTGGGACATGCCCGTCAACTACGGCTCGCAGATCGAAGAGCACCACGCGGTTCGTACCGATGCGGGCATGTTCGACGTCTCGCACATGTGCGTGGTCGACCTCGAAGGCGCGAACGTGCGCGCATTCCTGCGCGGCCTGCTGGCCAATAACGTCGACAAGCTGCAGGTACCGGGCAAGGCCCTGTACTCGTGCATGCTCAATCCCGAGGGCGGCGTCATCGACGACCTGATCGTCTACTTCTTCCGCGAAGACTGGTTCCGCCTGGTGGTCAACGCCGGCACCGCCGAGAAGGACATCGCCTGGATGCGCCAGCAGAACGAGGCCACCAACAGCGGCCTCACGATCACCGGCCGCCGCGACGGCGCCGATGCGATCGCCCTCGTCGCCGTGCAGGGCCCGAACGCCCGCGCCAAAGTCTGGGAAGTGCTGCCGGCGGCGCAGGCCGCCACCCAGGACATGAAACCCTTCAACGTCGCGATCGTCGCCGACACCGCCTTTGGCGAAGCCATGGTCGCGCGCACCGGCTACACCGGCGAAGACGGCTTCGAGATCGGCGTGCCGGCAACGCAGGTCGAGGCGCTGTGGAATGCGCTGATTGCGGCCGGCGTCAAGCCCGCCGGCCTGGGCGCACGCGACACGCTGCGCCTGGAAGCGGGCATGAACCTCTACGGCCAGGACATGGACGAGTCGGTCAATCCGCTCGATGCCGGCCTGGCCTGGACGATCGACCTGGTGTCGGAACGCGACTTCGTCGGCAAGGCCGCCCTGCAGAGCAAGGGCCAGAACGCCAACTTCATGGGCCTGATCCTGCGCGAAAAAGGCGGCATCCTGCGCGCCCACCAGAAGGTCGTCGCCGCCTCCGGCGCGTTCGGCGAAATCACCAGCGGCACCTTCAGCCCGTCGATGCAGCAGGCGATCGCCCTGGCGCGCGTGCCGATGGACGTCGCCATCGGCGACACCGTGCACGTCGAGATCCGCGACAAGAAGCTGGCCGCGACTGTCGTCAAGCTGCCTTTCGTCCGCAACGGCAAAGTCCTCGCCGTCTAATATAATTCCGCCCTATATCAACCTGGAGCCTTGTACATGAACATCCCTACCGACCTGAAATACACCGAGTCCCATGAGTGGGTGCGCCGCGAAGAAGACGGTACCCTGACCGTCGGCATCACCGACTTCGCCCAGGACGCGCTCGGCGACATCGTGTTCGTCGAACTGCCGCAGGTCGGCAAGGCCCTGACGGCCGGCCAGGACGCCGCCGTGGTCGAGTCGGTGAAGGCCGCCAGCGACATCTACGCGCCGGTCGCCGGCACCGTCACGGAAGTCAATCAGGCCACCGCCGACGCGCCGGACTCGATCAATACCGACGCCTTCGCCGCCTGGCTGTTCAAGCTCAAGCCGACGGACGCCGGCGCCTACGACGGCCTGATGGACGCCGACGCCTACGGCAAGTCGACCGGCAACTGACCACGTTTGTCCCGCCGTACTGCGCACCGCTTGCGCAGTACGGCTTGTACCGGCACCGCGCATCCCCATCTCCGCTCTTTAGTCCCTCTATTTGGCCCTCACCATGACCCGCACCAGCCTCACCCAACTCGAAGCCCGCGATTCCTTCATCCCGCGCCACATCGGCCCGTCGACCGCCGAGGAAGCGGCGATGCTGGCCTGCCTCGGCTACCCGTCGCGCACCGCGCTGATCGATGCCGTCGTTCCCGCCAACATCCGCCGCAAGAACCAGCTCGACCTGGGCGAGTTCGTCGAGCCGCTGCCGGAACAGGCCGCGCTCGCCAAGCTGAAAGCCATCGCGTCGAAAAACAAGGTGATGAAGTCGGTCATCGGCCAGGGCTATTACGGCACCCACACGCCGCCGGTCATCCTGCGTAACATCTTCGAGAACCCGGCCTGGTACACCGCCTACACCCCGTACCAGCCGGAGATCTCGCAGGGCCGCCTGGAAGCGATCCTGAACTTCCAGCAGATGATCACCGACATGACGGGCATGGGCATCGCCAACTCGTCGATGCTGGACGAAGGCACGGCCGCCGCCGAGGCGATGACGCTGATCCAGCGCGTCGGCAAGTCGGCCTCGAAAGTCTTCTACGTCGCCGACGACGTGCTGCCGCAGACGCTGGAAGTGGTGCGCACGCGCGCCGAGCCGATCGGCGTCGAAGTGCGCACGATCGCCGCCGCCGACATCGAGAAATTGGAGAAGGGAACGCTTGAACTGAGCTGCTTCGGCGTGCTGCTGCAATACCCGGGCGTGAACGGCGAAGTGCGCGACTACAGCGCCGCCGTCGAAAAACTGCACGCGGCCGGCGCGATGGTGATCGTCGCCGCCGACCTGCTGTCGCTCACCATGCTGACGCCGCCGGGCGAATGGGGCGCGGACGTGGTCGTCGGTAACAGCCAGCGCTTCGGCGTGCCGCTCGGTTTCGGCGGCCCGCACGCCGGCTACCTGGCCACCCGCGACGAGTTCAAGCGCTCGATGGCCGGCCGCCTGGTCGGCGTCACCGTCGACGCCCAGGGCCAGCCGGCCCTGCGCCTGGCGCTGCAGACGCGCGAACAGCACATCCGCCGCGAAAAGGCGACCTCGAACATTTGCACCGCCCAGGTGCTGCTGGCCGTGATGGCCGGCATGTACGCGGTCTACCACGGCCCGGACGGCCTCACCCGCATCGCCCGCCGCGTGCACCGCATGACCGGCATCCTGGCCGCGGGCCTGCAGGGGATGGGCTACGAACTGGCGAACGCCACCTTCTTCGACACGCTGACGGTCAAGACCGACCGCGCCGCCGAGCTGCACGCCGCCGCGAACGAGCTTGGGGTCAACCTGCGCCGCGTCGACGACGCGCACGTCGGCCTGTCGCTGGACGAGACCACGACCCGCGAAGACGTCGCCCTGCTGTTCTCGATCTTCGCCAATGGCCAATCGGTGCCGGACGTGGAAGCACTGGACAAGGATGCCGGCGACGCCTTCCCGTCGACCCTGGCCCGCACCAGCGCCTTCCTGACCCACCCGACCTTCCACCGCTACCACGCCGAGCACGAGATGCTGCGCTACCTGCGCAGTCTGGCCGACAAGGATCTGGCGCTCGACCGCACCATGATCCCGCTCGGTTCGTGCACGATGAAGCTGAACTCGACCTCGGAAATGATCCCGGTCACCTGGCCCGAGTTCTCGAACATCCACCCCTTCGCGCCCGAGGAGCAGACCATCGGCTACCGCGAGATGATCGGCCAGTTGGAGGCCATGCTGTGCGCCGTCACCGGCTATGCCGCGATCTCGCTGCAGCCGAACGCCGGTTCGCAGGGCGAATATGCCGGTCTGCTCGTGATCCAGAAATACCACCAGGCGCGCGGCGAAGGCCACCGCAACATCTGCCTGATCCCGTCCTCGGCGCACGGCACCAACCCGGCATCGGCCAACATGGTCGGCATGCAGGTGGTCGTCACCGCCTGCGACGAGAACGGCAACGTGGATCTGGCCGACCTGAAGAAGAAGGCCGAGCAGCACAGCGCGAATCTGGCCTGCGTGATGGTCACCTACCCGTCGACCCACGGCGTGTTCGAGGAAGGCATCCAGGAACTGTGCGAGATCATCCACAGCCACGGCGGCCAGGTCTACATCGACGGCGCCAACATGAACGCGCTGGTCGGCGTGGCCGCGCCGGGCGCCTTCGGCGGCGACGTCAGCCACCTGAACCTGCACAAGACCTTCTGCATCCCGCACGGCGGTGGCGGCCCCGGCGTCGGCCCGATCGGCGTCGGCGCCCACCTGGCGCCGTTCCTGCCGAACCAGCGTTCGACCGGCTATGTGCGCGGCGAAGAAGGCATCGGCGCGGTCAGCGCGGCGGCCTACGGCTCGGCGTCGATCCTGCCGATCTCGTGGATGTACATCGCGATGATGGGCGCCGACGGCCTGACCAACGCCACCGAAACGGCCATTCTGAACGCGAACTACATCGCGCGCCGCCTGGCCCCGCACTATCCGGTGCTCTACACGGGCCACGACGGGCTGGTTGCGCACGAGTGCATCATCGACCTGCGTCCGCTGCAGGACAAGACCGGCATCTCGAACGAAGACGTCGCCAAGCGCCTGATGGACTTCGGCTTCCACGCGCCGACCATGAGCTTCCCGGTGCCGGGCACGCTGATGATCGAGCCGACCGAGTCGGAATCGAAGGTCGAGATCGACCGCTTCATCGAGGCGATGATCACGATCCACGCCGAGATCGTCAAGGTCGAGCGCGGCGAGTACGACAAGATGGACAATCCGCTCAAGGGCGCGCCGCACACGGCGGAAGTGGTGACGGCCGACGACTGGCAGCACACCTATTCGCGCGAAGTGGCGGCCTTCCCGGTGGCCTCGCTGCGCAAGAAGAAGTACTGGCCGCCGGTCGGCCGTGCGGACAACGTGTATGGCGACCGCAATCTGTTCTGCGGTTGCGCGCCGATTTCCGACTACGAATAATTGTCGGTAGGTGAATGAACGGCGGCGCGGGGAGCGATCCCGGCGCCGCCGTTTTTTTGGGGTGTGCCTTTGTGCGGGCTTCACGCGTGGGCTCGGAGAGCCCACCCTACGTTACGCATCGGTCTCGATCAAAAATGGAGCCCACGCGGTACACCGTTCGATCCGTCGAAACGCTAATTCCCCAAATCCCGCCGCGACGCCAAGCGCAAATGCGGCCGCGGCAGCTTCCTGCGCTCCACCTTCGGCGCGATGCTGGCGTCGCGCCGGCCATCCTTCAACACCTCTCGCATATCCGGCTCTGCCACGCTCGAGCTGCGCGGCGGCGGCTCCGGCGGCAGCACCGCCTCGTCGAGGCGGAAGGTCGCCACCGCGCGCGACAGGGTCAGGGCCTGCATCTGCAGGGTGCGCGCCGCTTCCGCCGCCTCTTCCACCAGGGAGGTATTGCGCTGGGTGACCTGGTCCATCTGCACGATCGCCTCGCTCACCTCTTCCAGCCCGCTGGCCTGCTCGGCGCTCGCGGAACTGATCTGATTGATGATGTCGCCCACCTGCTGCACCGACTCGGCGATCGTCGCCATGCTGCTGCCGGCCTGGGCGGCGAACGCGGTGCCGCCTTCGATCTCGGCCACCGACTGGTTGATCAGTTCGCGGATCTCGCGCGCCGCGCTGCCGGTGCGCAGCGCCAGCGAGCGCACCTCGCCCGCCACCAGTGCGAATTCGCGCCCGTGTTCGCCAGCGCGTGCCGCTTCCAGCGCCGCGTTCAATGCCAGCGTGCCGGTTTCCACTGCGATGGCGTCGATCTGCTGGGTGATCTCGGCCGCGCGGCAAGCGCTGCTCATCACGGAGGCCATGGTGGTGACCAGGCGGTCGGCCACGTTCTCGCCCTGCTGGGCGACGTTCGATGCCGATTCGGTAAGGCGGTTGGCGGCTTGCGCACTGTCGGCGGTGAGGTTGACGGTGGCGGCCAGTTCCTGCATCGAGGACGCCGTGTGTTCCAGCGAATTGGCGCGGAAGACGGCGCGCGTGGTCAGGTTCAGGTTGCCCAGCGCCAGGTCGCGCGAAGCCGAGCCGATCGACTGGGCCGACTGCAGGATGGTGCGCAGGGTGCCGTTCAGGTTGCGGATGCTCGCGTTCAGGGCGCGCGAGGTTTCCGCGATCTCGTCGTTGCCGTAGACCCGATCCTTGACCGTCAGATCGCCGCTGGCCAGGTCGACGGCGGCCGCGCCGATGCCGCGAATTTCGGAAAGCAGCGCGCGCCGTACCGCCACCGTGATGCGCAGCGAGACGCCGATCGCCAGCAGGATCACGCAGGGCATCAGCCAGGTCATCGCGCGAAAGTCGGCGGCGGCGCTGTTCGACGCCTGCTGCGACAGCATCTGTTCGAGCTGGGACAGCGCGTTCAGGCGCTGGGCCACGTCGGCGAAGGCGCTTTCGGCCTTGCTCATGGCGTTGGCGCTGATCGACTGGTCGTCGCGCGCCAGTTCGATCACGTCGCGCACCGCCTGGATGTAGCGGGCATAGGCCGTGGCGGCGCCGTCGACGTAGCGGCGCTCGTCGCCGTTGGGCGGCGTCATGCCCGCCAGCCGCTGCAGGCCGGCGGTGGTCAGCGCATGCTGGCGGTGGATGTCGCGGATCAGCGGCTCGATCCGGCTCTTCGGGAAGCTGCCGCCGATCCAGCTTTGCAGCTGGTAGATCTCGGCATGCCCGCGCTGCGCCGAGAACACCAGGTCGCTGGCGGCGCGCATGTGGGCGGCGCGCCTGCCGACGATGTCTTCGAGCGAGGCGTTCTGGCGCACCATCGCGTACCAGGCGCCGCAGGACAGCAGCACCAGCAGCACCAGCACGACACCGGGAGCCAGCAGGAGTTTGGGGCCGATCTTCAGGCGTGACAGCATCTCAGCGCTCCTCGGCTAGGTAGAAAGATGCGGGATGAATGGCCGCGGCGGGGAAACGCTGGTGCATGATCATGGAGCCCTCGCAAAGTCGAGAATGCGCGATATTTCTTTAACGCATTCGACCAATCTACGGCATCGTCCCGGGCGCACCCTTGCGCGAGATCAACACCCTCCAGCCGAGCGGGCGAAAAAGCTGCCAGGGCAAGGCGCATCGTCGAAGACAGTACGCTAGTACGGCGAGACGCATGCAACGCAGCCATGGCGGCTTGTTCGCCCGCTCGCAGGTGGACAATTGCAGACAGGTCGGCCAAACTAATGCCATGAAGATCGCCGTCCAACTGGCCCGGCACCGGCGCCTGGTGGCGTGGGTCGGTCTGTCCCTCTTGCTGCACCTGCTGGCCCTGGCATCGTTGGATGTCCTGATCGCGCCGCCGGCGCCCGCTATCGGCGCACCGTTTGCCCTGCGCCTGGTGCGCGAGCGGCCGCCGGCTACGCAAGCGAGCGCGCAGCCAAGCGCAGCGAGGCCCGAGGCCGTACCGGAACCCGAGCAAACGCCCCCCGCCCTGCCCCCGATGCGCCCCGTCCTTCCCGCCGCCGCCACGACGGCCGACGCCTCCCCGCGTCCCGCGTCCGCCACGCCCGGCGCCGCACCGCTGCAGATGCCCGGCCGCTACCGCGTGCGCCTGCCCCCGTCCGCGCGTCTGCGCTATGCCGTCACGCGCAGCGCGCCCGGCCAGCCGGCCCTGAGCGGAGAACCGGCGCAGCTGGTCTGGGAGTCGGACAACGGTGCCTACCGCCTGCGCCTCGACGGCGTGCTAGGCCAGCTCGAGAGCGAAGGCGGCGAGGACGATGCCGGCATCGCGCCGCGCCAGGCCAGCGAACCCGGCCCGGCAGGCGGCACGCGCGCGACACGTTTCAATCGCGAGGAACGGCGCATCGAACACGCGGGACTGGGGGCGAGCGAGCCGCTGACGCTGGGCAGCCAGGATCGGGGATCCGCCTTGATGCAGCTGGCAGCGATCGGCCTGGCCGAGCCGGATCAGGTACAGGATACGATCGACCTGGTGGTCGCCGACAGCGGCGGCGCGCGCATCGTGCGCTGGCAGGTGGCGGGCCACGAGCAGCTGGCCACGCCCGCCGGCGTCCTCGCCGCCGTGCGGCTGGTGCAGCTCGCACCCGCCGGCCAGGCCCGCGTCGAACTCTGGCTCGCGCCCGAACGACACTGGCTGCCGGTGCAGTTACGGGTGACGCAGCCGGACGGCACGGTCGAAAGTCAAACCGTCACGAACATCGAAATGTAGGCAGCGCGCTCAGAAGTTCATTTCCAGCGTCGTGCGCAGCTTCGGTCCTTCGGGATACAGGAAACCGCGCTTCTCGACGCCGCTCGCCGGGTCGGCATAGCTGGCCTCGAAGTGGTTATCCTCGCCCAGCAGGTTCGCCACGGCCACGCGCAGTTGGATCTTCGGATTGAACTTCCACAGCGCATAGGTCTCGAGGTCGGTGCGCGCATGGCTGTAGAAGCCGCGGTTCGCGGCGACCCGCACCGGCCCGCCACGCCGGTGCGCCAGGCTGGCGCCGGCCGATAGCGCGCCCGACGTGTAGTCGATGCCCAGGTTCGCCGTCAGCGGCGTCTGCTGCTCCATGCGGTTGTCCGGCCCCGGTACCGACGCCACGCGCGACCAGTTGCGGCTGACCCCGGCGCGCAGGTCGATCGCGGGCGCCCCCTCGACCAGTGCCGCCAACGGGAACTTGGTCTCTATGTCGAGCGTGCGCACGGCGGCGCGGTCTTCGTTAAAGGGCGTGAAGATCCAGCGCATGCCGTCGAAATAAATGCGGTTGCTGGTGTAGTTGTCGATGCGGCGCAGCGTCGTGCCGACCGAGACCATCGCGCCTTCGGCCCAGTAATGCTCCCAGGCCGCGTCGACGCCCCAGGCCAGTTCCGGCCGCAGGGCAGGATTGCCCTGGAAGTCGGGTTCGGTGGGGCTGTTGTTTTCCCAGGCGTTGCGGCGCGGGACGAGGCTGTACAGATCCGGCGCCTTGTAGGTGCGGCTGAGCGCGAGGCGCAGCTGGTGGCTGCTCTTCTCACTGTCCGTTCCCGGCAGCTTCCACAAGGTTTGCAGGATCGGACTGAACACGTTCGAGCGCACCCGGGTCGGCGCGACCGTGTTGCCGCTGACGCGCGTGCGCACGCCTTCCCAGCGCGCGCCCAGGTAGAGCGACCACGCCGGTGTCAGCGTCCATTCGTCCTGCGCGTAGACGGCGGCGCGCGCGACCCGCGCCGTGAAATTCTCCACGGGCGGCTGGCCGGGCGGCAGCACCCGGATCGCATCGTATTCGGCGCGCAGGTCGCGGCTGTCGTTCAGGCCCGCATCCCAGCCCAGCGCCAGCACGTGGCCGCCGCCGAACGCGCGCGTGTATTTGCCGGTGCTGCCGGCGCCCTTCGCGTCGGATTCGTTGCGCACGCCGCCCTCGGCGGCGGGGCGGCCGGCGCCGTCGATGCCGCTGCGCCGCTCCAGGGTCTCGCGGCGCGTGCGCTCGACGCCGAGCTTGGTCTCGAGCCTGGCCTGCGAAGCCAGTGCGCGCGTCCAGCGCAGGTCGGACTTGAGCATGCGGTCGTCGAATTCGCCGCGCGTGACCAAGTCGGGCACCGGCGGCGGGTCGCCGACCGTGGTTGCGATCACGCCATGACCGAGGTTACGAAAACTGCTGCCATTGGCGACGCTGTCCCATTCGAGGCTGTCGCCGTTCTCCAGCGTCCACTTGAACTGGGGCGCGAGGTTCAGCCGGTTCATGCGCCCGTCCTCGCGCGTCACTAGGTTGCGGCGCATGTCGATGATGCCGTCGGGCCGGGTATTGATCTGGTAGCCCGTCCATTCCCGCCCCAGCTTGTCGTGGTTGCCGCTGAGGGCGAGCGACCAGGACGCACGTTCGCCGCGGTCGGCCAGCTGCGCGCTGAAGTAAGGCCCGCGGAAGTCTTCCGACAGCAGATAACCAAGCTTCGCTTCGCGCTCGCGCTTGCGGATCTTCTTGCGCAGTACGAGGTTGATGGTGCCGGCCACCGACTCGGTCGAGAATTCGGCCGTCGCCGTGCGCAGCACCTCGATCCGCTCGAGCATCTCGGGCGAGACCGATTCGAGCGTGAAGCCGGCCGGCGCACGCTCGCCATTGACCAGCACCTGGGTGTAGCCGCCCCCCAGCCCGCGCATCCGTACTTCGGTGCTGCGACCCGACCCCGTGGTCACGGTCACGCCGGGAATGCGCTTGAAGACATCGAACACGCTGGCGTCGCCATAGCGCTCGATCTCCTCGCGGCCGATCACGAACTTCGACGCCGTATCGTCGCGGCGCGGGTCGTAGGCGGCTGCCCCTCCTCTGACTTCGACCTGTGCCATCCCTGGCTCGGTGGCCGCCTGCTGGGCAAACGCGGGCGCGGTCAGCCCGGCCATGAGGGCGGCCAGGTAGCGAGGTCGAAGCAGATGCATGAATTGATCTCCAATCGTTTATTCGTCTTGTGCGAACAACTATATGCCAGCGATGAGCATAAAGGAAATATTTTAGAGAATTATTTTTTGCTAGCATATAGCAATATGAAATGCCGGCTTGAGGATATCCGCGTGAATGCGCCGGCGCTGGGCGAAAAAAAAAACGGACCCACGTTAACCGTGAATCCGTCCGGAACAGCGTTGGAGCGAGGCTGCTTAGTCGAGCTTGGCCGCGTGCTCGCGGGTCGCGTGGAAGGTCAGCTTTGGCCAGCGTTCCTGGGTTAGGCGCAGGTTCACGCCCGAGGTCGCGAGATAGGCCAGGTTGCCGGCCGCATCATAAGCCACGTTGTGGCCGAGCTGGGTTTCGAAGTCGGCCAGCGACTTCTTGTCGCTCGAGGACACCCAGCGCGCGCTGCTGATGCTCGAGCTCTCGAAGACGGCGTCGACGCCGTATTCATTGAGCAGGCGGCTCGCCACGACTTCGAACTGCAGCACGCCGACCGCGCCCAGGATCAGATCGGAGCCCAGCACCGGCTTGAAGACCTGCACCGCGCCCTCTTCGCCCAGCTGCTGCAAGCCCTTGTGCAGCTGCTTCATCTTCAGCGGATTGCGGATGCGCACCGTGCGGAACAGATCCGGCGCGAAGTACGGAATGCCGGTGAAGGTCAGCATCTCGCCTTCCGAGAAGCTGTCGCCGATCTGCATGTTGCCGTGGTTCGGCAGGCCGATGATGTCGCCCGCGTAGGCTTCCTCGACCTGTTCGCGCGAGGAGGCCATGAAGGTCACCACCGACGACAATTTGACTTCGCGGCCCAGGCGCAGGTGCTTGACCTTCATGCCCTTTTCGAAACGCCCCGAGCACACGCGCAGGAAAGCGATGCGGTCGCGGTGGGCCGGATCCATGTTCGCCTGAATCTTGAAAACGAAGCCGGTGAACTTCGGTTCGCTCGGCTCGACGGCGCGCACGGTGGCGTCGCGCTCGCGCGGGCCCGGCGCCCAGTCGACCAGGGCCGAGAGGATCTCGCGCACGCCGAAGTTGTTGATGGCCGAGCCGAAGAAGACCGGCGTCTGCACGCCCGACAGGAAGCGCTCCAGGTCGAACGGGTGGCTGGCGCCGTGCACCAGTTCCACTTCCATTTTCAGCTGCTCGATCTCGAGCGGGAACATCTCGGCCAGCTTCGGATTGTCGATGCCCTTGATGATCTCGAAGGCGCCGTCGGCCTTTTCCTCGCCCGCCTTGAACAGCATGATGGTGTCGTTCAGGAGGTGGTAGACGCCGCGGAAGTTCTTGCCCATGCCGATCGGCCAGGTCACCGGCGCGCACTCGATCTTCAGCACCGATTCCAGTTCGTCCAGCAGTTCGAGCGGATCGCGCGTTTCGCGGTCGAGCTTGTTCATGAAGGTGACGATCGGCGTGTTGCGCATGCGGCAGACGTCGAGCAGCTTGATGGTCTGCGCTTCCACGCCCTTGGCCGCGTCGATCACCATCAGCGCCGAGTCGACGGCGGTGAGCACGCGGTAGGTGTCTTCCGAGAAGTCCTGGTGGCCGGGGGTGTCGAGCAGGTTGATGACGTGGTCGCGGAACTCGAACTGCATCACCGAGGACGCGACCGAAATGCCGCGCTGCTTCTCGATGTCCATCCAGTCGGAGGTCGCGTGGCGACCGCTCTTGCGGCCCTTGACGGTACCGGCGAGCTGGATCGCGCCCGAGAACAGGAGCAGCTTTTCGGTCAACGTCGTTTTACCGGCGTCGGGGTGGGAAATGATGCCGAAGGTGCGGCGGCGCGCTACTTCGCGCGCGATCGCGGCGGGTGCGCGGGTCGTGGCGGAAGCGCTGGCGTCGGCGGACTCGGTGCCGGCGACGTCGTTGGCGAGGATGTCAGGATCGTTGGACATAGTCGAGCCCCATTGGCCCAGATGAAGAAAACCCTCGATTTTACCGATTCCGGCGCCGCTCGTGTGAACTGAATCTCGGCTGCGCAATGCGGCCGGACGGGGCGCTACCACCCTCGCCCGGCCGCATTGGATCCCGTCCGCCCGGATTATTCGCGCACGCGGCGCCAGCCGCCGCGCTTGGCCGGCGCCGAGATGGCCGCGTGCACGGCCGAGTCGCCCACGGTGCCGTCGGCGTAGGTGGTCACCCGGCGCGCGTTGCCCTTCGGGAGGGTGATGAAGGTGTCGCCGACGGCGGCCGCCGAATTCGACAGGGTCTGGCCGGCGATCATGACCGGGCCGCTGGTGCCGTCGACCGTGATCGAGGTCAGCGGCTCGCCGGTGCAGATGTTCACCTGGTAGGCATTGCTGGTACCGCCCACCTTGCAGCTCGACGAGGAGCTCGGCGTGTTCGTCACCACGTTCAGGCTGCCGTAGATGATCTGCGGATCGAGGTTGACGCGCTCGCCGGCGTTCAGGTTGAAGTCGACGTACCAGCCCTGCTGGGTGTTGAGGTCGATCGGCACGCCGTTGATCGTGTAGGCGGTGCTGGTGCCCTGCACTTTCGCCAGGCTCTGCTTGGCCATGTTCGAGGCGCCGCGCCACTGGGCCGCGCTGATCGGCAGGCCGGTGTCCTTCAGCACATAGGTGCTCTGCACGTCGGTGTTGCCGACGTCCGGCAGGTCGAGCAGGCGTCCGGTGCCGAAGGCGACCACGCGGTGCAGCGTGCTGGTCTCGGTGCCGTCCGCGGCCACGCCGCTGACCTGGCACATGGTCACGTCGGGGCGGGTCGTGATCGGCTGCTTGACGCCGGCGTCGCCCATCTTGACCAGCTTCGGCGAGCCTTGCGCCGTGAAGTCGAAGCGCCACATCTGGCCGAGGTTGTCGCCGCCGTAGACATAGGTCACCAGCGGATCGGTATGCGGATTGTTCGAGATCGCCGTGATGCGTGCGAAGCCCGAGGGCGTGGTGGTGTCGCCCGAACCGGTGCCCAGTTTCGAGAGCACCCGGCCGCTGGCGATGTCGACCACGTACAGAAAGCCCTTGCCGCTGCCGCCGGCGACGCCGTCCGTGCCCGGCACGTTGTTATAGCCCGAGCTTACGAAGGCGACCCAGCGCTCGACGCCGGCGCCATCCTTCCAGGTGCCGATCTGGGCGCTGCCGAAGGTGAGGCCGATGTCGGCGTCGAGGTTGTCGCCGCTGCAGACGGTGGCGTCGGCGCACAGTTCCCACAGCGCGGACGGGTTCTCCGGGTCGGTGACGTCGAGCGCGTAGTAGCCGCGCCCGCCCGCGTTCAGGCCGGCCACCAGCACCGAGCGCCACTGGCCGCCGATTTTCACGTCCGCCACTTCGGGCGAGCCGTCGACCGTGAACTGGTGGCTGGTCGAATAGGTGGTGCTGGCCTGGGCGTACAGCTTCTTCATCGTGATGCGCGGCGCATAGGCCCACATCTCCTCGCCCGTCGCGGCGTTAAAGGCGTGCAGCATGCCGTCATTGGCGCCGACGAACACGGTCGGCTGGCGGTCGGTGTGCTCTTCCTTGAAGTCGGCGTACGGCTGGTCGGTGTAGAGCTTACGCGGATCGCGCTGGTAGGCCGGCTTTGACGAGGCGATATCGCCCAATACGATCGGCAGCGGCCCCGCGGCGCCGGCCGGGATATGGCCGGTCTTGGTATAGGCGCGCAGCAGGACGTCGTTGGCGTGCTGCTGCTGGCCGCGCAGCCAGTTGACGATGTTGGCGCCGCTGTCGACGATCTTGCGCTCGGCCGTGCTCAGGGTCGCGCATTGCGACAGCGAGCTGCACTTGTTGTCGAACCAGCTGCGCTCGAGGGTGCTCATGGCCGTGTAGCTGAAGTCCTTCAGACCGCCGTCCTCGACGTCGAGCATCAGGATGCGGCGCGTGTCGCCGGCTGCGTCGACCTTCAGGCCGACGGTGTCGGAGGAACTCCAGGTCGCCTTCGGCAGCACCGCGCCGGTGACGATGTCGATCTTCTTGCCCTGCAGCTCGCCGTACCAGCGCACGGTGGTGAAGGTGGCGGCGAAGATGTCGTTGTCGGCTTGCGAGATGTTCGGCGTCGAGGTGGCCGCCGCGGCGGCGGCGCCGATGCGGATCTCGATGTTGGAGAGCGCCGCGCGCAGGCCTTCGATCACCTGCAGCGGTTCGGAGGCGCTGAAATACTTGCCGTGGCCGTTGATGGCCGCATGCCAGAGGTCGTCGACGCGCGACTGGTAGGTGGCGCCGCCCGAATTGTCCTCGGTGCTTGGGTTCGGCCAGACATAGGTGCCGCCGCCGTTCCACGGGCAGCCGCTGGCGCCGGTGATCAGCTTGTAGAAGTCGCTGCCGGGTCTCGGCGCCGTGTCGTATTTCGGGTCGTAGGTCATGAGGCCGTCCACGCCCAGGCCGAGCGTGTAGGTGTTCATGTGCAGGCGCGTGTTTTCGCCGGCGGCCGCGGCCACCAGGCCGTCCGGGTCGTTCCAGTTCTCGAGCGAGGGGCGCAGCGAAGTCACCGTGTCGTTCGAGCCGCCGTTGTACCAGTACAGGGCGATGTCGGCCAGCGAGTTGCCGACCTGGGCGCGCGGGTCGACGCAGCCGGTGCCGCGCGCGCAGAAGCGGG
Source organism: Massilia sp. Leaf139 (assembly GCF_001424165.1). Lineage (GTDB taxonomy): Bacteria > Pseudomonadota > Gammaproteobacteria > Burkholderiales > Burkholderiaceae_D > Telluria. Next base: position 802,228 of record NZ_LMOJ01000001.1, on the reverse strand, counting down.
CCGTGCTCTCGACGTTGTCGTTGTTGACGACATCGGCGGCGGCGGCGCCGTTCCAGTAGCCGTCGGTGGTGACGAAGGTGAAATTCTGCTGGCACGGGAACTGGATCACCTCGTTGCCGGCCGAGTAGTTATAGGGCGAACGGTTCGCATACATCTTGCCGATCGCATGCAGCGCCTGGCGGATCGGGGTCGAGCCGCTCGGCGACATGCCATACAGGGCGCTGTACCAGGCGGTGCGGGTCGAGCCGGTGAAGGGTTTGGGCGCCTTCATCGTGCCCTCGGCTGCGGCCACCGACAGCGCCACGATGCCGACGTTGTAGTTGTCGCCGATCGGCTGGAAGGCCTGGCCGACGGCCGTCTTCATCATCTGGTTGCGCGTCTTGTAATACGCGTACCAGTTGGCGAAGTTGGTCATCTCCTCGTCGTAGGTGCAGGCGGCGCCCGCGCAGTCGGTGCGCGCAGCCACCTTCGGATAGCTGGTGCGGGTCGACACGATGTCGGTGCGCACGAACACGGAGGCGCCGAGCGGCGTCACGCCGGTGGGCACGCCGTCGGTCATGCCGGTGCTGGCGCCGAAACTCAGATAGGTCGTGCCGCTGGCCGAATTGTTCGAGAGCGAACCGAGCGCGATGTTGTCGCCATCGGCATCGAGCGAGGTTGTGACCAGGCAGACGACATTGCTGGCGGCGGCCGCGCACAGCGGCGACACACTGTTACCGCCGGTGTAGGCCTTGATGCTGCCGCCGGTACCGATCTTGTTCTTGATCGCCGTCGCCACCGCGCTGGCGTTCACGCCGCGCGAGAAACTGAGGCTGCTCGAGAACAGCTGCACGCCGCCGAAACTCAGGCCGCCGAGCACCTGGGTCTTGCTGGGATTGGTGCTGCCACCCACGGTCAGCAGCGCCGTCACCGAGCTGCCCGAGTTGACGACCAGGTCGCGTCCGGCGCGGCTGCCGTCGGTGACCAGGGTGCAGGGGCCGACCGCCTTGCTGGTGGTGTTGGCCGGGCAGCTGATCGGCACGACCGCCACCACGCTGTTGCTGTCGAGGGTGATGCCGAAGCTCGAGCAGGCCGGCACGCCGCTGACGCTCGGCGTGCGCACGCAGGCCGTGTACTGTGCGGCCAGGCCTGTCCTGGCGATGATGGACGCGGCCAGCGCGTTGGCGACGGCAGCCTGCTTGGTTGCGGTATTGGTGCCGCTGCTGGCGGTGACGGCGGCATTGGTCAAGGTGAAGGTGCCGTTCGGCTCGACCACGGAGACGCTGTCGATGCGCATCGACGTGGCGTAGCCGGAAGCGCCGATCGCGATGGTGCCGTACCAGTCGGGATTACGGTTCGGGTCGGAGAAGCGCGGATACTTGAAGTTGCCGACGTACTTGGCCTGGCAGTTGGTCAGCGCGCGGCTGTCGCACCAGCGCACGCGCGCCGGTTCCGGGTAACCTGCCGGGGCCGGGGCATTCACGGCCGTGACGCGGCAATTGGTCAGGGTCGAATCGGTGCAATACTCGGCGACGTTGATCGTGTAGTAGTAAGGGTTGGCGGTGAAGCTCTGCGCCGTGGTGCGCACGTCGTTCGGATAGGCGTAGCCGCTGGTGTTGTAGCCGCAGCTGCCGTTGGCGTCGCACCAGCGCAGGTCGGGAAAGCCCGTCACCAGGTTGGTCTTGTCGACGTTGTTACCCAGCAGGTCGGTGTTGTCGACGTTGAAGGCGTCGGTCGTGACCGCCGTCCAGCCGGTGGTATAGGCGCGCGTCATCGATTCGAAGGGCACGCCGGCGCTCGTCACCGGCGGCAGGTAGCGCACCTTCGGGTTGTAGTACTGCTTGTTGAAGTCGGCGGCGGCGAATGGCGGGTCGCCGATGCGGCAGCTGCGGGTGCCCCCGGCCATCGTCGCGCGCGAGCGGCAGGTGCTGGTATCGTCCACGTAGTCGGGCGTGAAGGTGCTCGTCATCGAGCCCGAGTTATCGTAGAGGAGCATCAGGTTCGGCTTGACGGTGCCGGAGCCGGTGATGTTCAGCAGCGGCAGCTGGGAGATGCCGGTCGGCGCCGCATGGGCGAGCGGTGACAGGAGCACCAGCAGCAGCGGGACAAACAGGGAAAGAAGACGATTCATGCTGTTTCCGTTTCGTGGGCCTCGGGCCTGGGGCCCGGTTCGGTGCACGGCGGCGTCAGCCGCCGATCAGCACCACCATCTGGTTGACGACGTTGCCGCCGCGCGCGCCGTTCATGCGCGCGGTGATCAGGTAGTGCACGCGCGGCACGTCCGCATAGCGCGCCGTCGTGATCGCCATGCTCGCGCCCAGCGCCAGCGGCGCGCCCTTGGCGGACGGGTTGTCGCTGGTCTGGACGCAGGAGTTGTTCTTGTCGTTGTAGGGCAGCGGCCGGTCGCACATGCGGTGGATGACGTATTCGACGCGCTGGTTAGCCACCGTGACGATGCGCGAACCGGCCCAGAAGCCGGGCGCGCGCACGCTCAGGGTCGTATCGTAGCTGGCGTTGTAGCCGCCGGTTCCGACGTTGGTGTCGAGCAGTGCCTTCTTCGACAGCGAGGTCGCGCGCAGCCACTGGTAACCCTGGTGCAGGCCGTAGTCCACGGCGCGGCTCTGGGCCGAATCGTAGGCCAGGTTCGAGGCCGTCAGGGTCGTCGTGTTGCTCGACTTGAGCAGGTAGATGCTCGAGACCAGCATCACCGCCAGGATGATCAGCATCACCGGCAGCGCGATGCCCGCCTCGGAGCGAACAGGTGGTTTCATCATGGGCTTCATCATGGCTTCCAGTCCGCGTTGCGCAGCGCGACCACGGTTTCGAAGACGCGGTAGCGGTAGCAGCGCCAGTCGGTGCTGTCGTTGGCGACGGCGACATCGACGGCCATCGATACCGGCGCCACGCCCGCGGGCTCGGCGCTGGCGAACACGGTCGGCCGGCTCGCGGTGCTGGTGCAGGTTCGGCCCGCGGCGGGACGCTCGCGCGTCTTGCTGCGCGCGACCACGGCGATGCGCAGGGCCGCGATATGTTCGTAGTCGCCGGCGCTGCCGGTCACGCCGTCGGCATCGGCGTCGATCATCGTCGGCGACCAGCTGCCCACGCGCAGGCCGGTGCGGTTCGCAAACGCGCTGCCCGTGCGCGTATCGAAGCCATATTGGGCCTTGATCGAGACGATGTTGTCGGCCACCGTCGCCGGCGCCGCGCCGGCGCCGGCCATGTCGGTTGCACGCAGGCGCAGGAAGCCGTTGTTCACCGACCAGGTGTGCAGCGACAGCGAGGCGGCCGGCCCGAGGTTGAAGACGCGCGCCTTGCTGCCCTTGAAGTTCGTGCCCAGCTCGCCTCTGTTGTAGCGGAAGTTGGCGCCGCCGGCGACCATCACGAAGGTCTCGGTGCCGGGCGTGCGCGAGATCTGCGCCAGCGCGCAGTCGTCCGTCCTGTCCTCGGGCGCGACCACGACCACGTCGCCTTCCTTGAAGCCGTAGGCCTGGCGGTCGGTGTTCAGGCGCGTGCCGCCGATGTAGTCGGTGACCACGCGCAGGGTGCCGGTGCCGGTCAGGGAGCTGCCCGAATACAGCGAGATGAGGTCGGGCGCGCTGCCGTTCGACTCGATGATGGCCGGCGCCAGCGGGCGCGCCGTGCCGGCGCCGCGCGGCGCCTGGGCCAGCATGTAGCCGGCGTTGTCGGCGAAGCGGGTATTGCAGCCGACCAGGATCGGGTCGTTCAGGCCGAAGCCGGCCTGCTGGGCGTCGCCGCTGATCGAGAACATCGCCAGCATCCCGTTCTGCATCGAGTCCGAGCCGCCCAGCGCCGACTGCTTGCTCGACTCCGAACCCGTGATCAGGCGCGTGGCGAAGATCAGCGCCAGCAGGCCGATGGCCACGCTGACCAGCAGCTCGACCACCGAGAAGCCGCGCGCGTGCATTCGTGTCATTCGCATGCCCTTTCCTCTCCTAGATCCAGGCACGCAGGGTGTGCGTGTTCTTCGCGTCGCCCGCCTTGCGCTGCCAGCTTATGGCGATCGTCACGTTCGACGGCGCGTTGACGCCGCCCGCGGCGACCGTCACCACCACCTGCGCGCCGGGGATGTTCTTGCGGGTCGCGCCATACCAAGGCGCCAGGCGCGCGCCGGGCGTGCCGCCGGCAGCCAGCGCATACGAGGTCAGGCTGCCCGGATCGGCAGCCATCACGCCCAGCAGGCGTTCGGCGGCGATGGTCGCTTCGGCGCGCATGCCGGCTTCCGACAGCGCCGAGTAGGCCCGCGCCTGCAGGCCGATGGTGCCGAGCAGGCCGATGGCCAGCAGCACGGCCGCGATCAGCGCTTCGAGCAGCGCGACGCCGCCCTGGCGGCGCTTGAGACTGGACATGCGGATCGATTTCATGGCGGGCACCTGTGGGGATCGCTGCTGGCGACCTGCGGCTTGCAGCGGATGGCATTGCCGGCCAGGGTCAGCACGACGGCCGTCTCGGCCGCGTCCTTGGCGTGCTTGCCGGCCGGCGCCAGGCCGATGCGCTCGAGGCGCGGATTCATGGCCGGGTCGACCCAGCCAAGCGGCGTGAAATACACGGAGCGTGCATCGTCCGGCCCGGCCGTCGGCGCCAGTTCGGCCACCGGCGGCAGCGCGTCGGCGCGCCGCAGCAGCGACTTGAAGCCGCTCACGCCTTTCGGGTCGCGCGTGGCGGCCGTGGTCGTCGTCGACCAGTTGGCGCTGCCCTCGTCGCAAGGCTCGTCCGAACGCGGGAAGCAGATGTCGATGCGCCAGTCGAACTGGCCGTTAGTCGGGTTCGTGCTCAGCACGAGGCGGCTGGTGCCGTTCTGGGTCAGCGCCTGGTTGCGCGCCATGGCGAAGCCTTCGGCATAGAACTGGCCGGCGCCGGCGACCTTGCTGGCATACAGCCAGGCGCTCATGCGCGGCATGCCGATCGAGAGCACGATGCCCAGGATCGCGAGCGCGACCATCGCCTCGATCAGGCTGAAGCCGCGTGCGGCGCGGCGCATCGCGTGCGTCACCCGCTGCACTTGCCGCCCTTGTCGCGCACCCAGCAGCTGGTGCTGGTCGTCCAGCCGCTCGGCACGCCGGTCGTGGCGCGCGAGCCGTTCTGGTCGATCGTGAAGACGAAACCGGCCGCCGCATTCTTGCCAGTGGCGGTGACCGTGTAGGTGCTGTCGTTGGCGTCGGCCAGGGAGAAGGTGAAGTTCTCGGTATTGGCCGGCATGTTGGCGAAGCCGGTGTAGGTGTTCGTGTTGGCCCAGTGCTGTTCGGCCGCCGGCTGCACGCCCGCCAGGCCGGAATAGGCGTCGGTCAGGCGCGTGCGCAGGATGTAGCTGCCGTAGGTCGGCACGGCGATCGCAGAGAGGATGCCGACGATGACGACCGTGATCATGAGTTCGATGAGCGTGAAGCCAGCCTGCGTTTTCATGTCGGTTCCCGAGGATGAGGCATGGCGCAGGGAGCGCATCACGCCGGAAATAAAAGTTGCCTTGGGAGAATAATACCGCAGCAAGCTTGCATTACCCTGAGGAAATGCTGACGGGAAGCTGACAATCGCGCGGCGTGCGCTTCAGGGAAAGGCGACGGTAAACAGCGCGCCGCCGCCCGGCGCATCGGCGAGGCTCAGCTCGGCGCCATGTAGGTTGGCGATGTCGCGCACGATGGCCAGGCCCAGGCCGCTGCCGTGGGTTCCTTCGTCCAGGCGCACGAAGCGCTCGAACACCTGTTCGCGCAGGTGGGCCGGGATACCGGGGCCGTTGTCCTCGACCCGCAGCAGGCTGCCGCCGCCGGCCAGCGCGGCGCAGCCGACGGTGACGCGCCCGCCGCGCGGCGTGTAGCGCAGCGCGTTGTCGACCAGGTTGTCGACCAGGTCGCGCAGCAGGAAGCGGTCGCCGTCGACGATGGCCCGCTCGAGTTCGAAGCCGAGGTCGATGTCGCGGCTGGCCGCCTGTTCGACGAACCCCTGGATGCTGCCGGCCACCAGTTCGGCCAGGTCGAGCGGCGCCAGGCGGGCGCGCGCGAAGCGGTTCGGCTCGGCCCGCTCGAGCGACAGCAGCTGGTTGGTTTGGCGGATCATGCGCTCGTTTGCGCTCAACATCAGGTCGACCGAGCGGCGCGTTTCCGGATCCTGCGCATGGCGCGCGGCCAGCCATTCGAGCTGCAGGCGCAGCCCGGCCAGGGGCGTGCGCAGCTGGTGCGCGACGTTGGCGCGGAAGTCGTCCTGGGCGCGGGCGCCGGCGGCGATCCGGCCGAGCAGCGCGTTGAAGGCGTCGACCACCGGCAGCAATTCGCGCGGCATGGCGCTGTCGTCGAGGGGCGCGAGATCGGTGCTGCCGCGCGCGTCGAGGCGGGCGCGCAAACGGGCCAGCGGCGCCAGGCCGTTCCCGACCGAGAACCAGACCAGGCCCACCAGTGCCAGGCTGAATAGCACTTCGAGCAGCACCAGCGAGCGCACGATGGCCGCTTGCACGCCCTGGCGCGCGCGCGTGGTGCGCGCCACGCTCAGGCGCTGGCCGTTCGATGCGGGCACCTCGGCGACGGCGACGCGCACGGCCTCGCCGGCCAGGCGCGCGTCCCCCATGCCGATGCGGCGCGGCGCCGCCAGCAGCGGCGAACCGGCCAGCAGCCGGCCGTCCCCATCGTGCAGGGCGGCCCAGTTCGACTCGCCCTCGCCCGCGTCGACGCCGGCCGCCGCCAGCGCCGATGGGCCGCCGGCGCGCACGCGCGCGGCCAGGGCGGCGGCGTCCAGGCGCAGGCCTTCGTCGAACGCGAGCTGGGCGGGCGTCCAGGCCAGCACATAGGTCAGGGCCGCGGCGCCCAGGTTGACGACCAGGATCGGGCCGACCAGCCACTTCAGCAGCCGGATACGGATGCTGGGAAGTCCGGTCATGCGTCCGGCGCGGCTTCCAGCAGGTAGCCGAAACCGCGGATGGTGCGCAGGGCCAGGCCAGCGCCCTCGAGCTTGATGCGCAGGCGCGAGACATAGACTTCGACCGCGTTCAGGGTCAGGTCTTCGCCCCAGGGCGCGATAGTGTCGATGATCTGCTGCTTCGAGACCACCCTGCCCGCTTGCTGCAGCAGGTATTCGAGCACCGCCCATTCGCGCGCCGACAGTTCCAGCGCGCGCTCGCCGATGCGGGCGCGCCGCGCGCTCGAGTCGAACACCAGCTTGCCGAGCGTAAGAACTCCCGTCTTCGGCGCGTTGCGGCGCGCCAGCGCGCGGATGCGCGCCACCAGTTCCGGGGTGGCGAAAGGCTTGACCAGGTAATCGTCGGCGCCGGTCTCGAGGCCGCGCACCCGGTCTTCGACGGCGTCGCGCGCAGTGAGCAGCAGAACGGGAGTGGCGTCGCCGCGCGCGCGCAGGCGGCGCACGACTTCGAAGCCGTCGATGCCGGGCAGGCCGATGTCGAGCACGGCCACTTGCGGGGGATTACGCTGCAGCTGGAGGTCGGCCTGGAGGCCGTCGGTGGCGAGTTCTACCTGCATTCCGTGGCCCTGCAGGGTGCGGGTCAGGCCGTCGGCGAGGACGGCATCGTCTTCGACGAGCAGGACATGCATGAGTAGGAGGAAAAAAAATGGTTGCGAACGCAGCCATTATGGGGGAAATCCTTGCGCTGCCGCCAAAAAAGCCCTGATTTTTGGCATCTTTCCCAGTAGGACTGGACTGACACGACACCATGCATACTGCCTACACGGGGGCAACCCCTAATCTTATGTTCGGCAACAGACGGAAGCCTTATCGTACACACATCGCGATTGAGACATTTACAACAAAGTCTCCGACCAAGATTCCAAGATCGCACTCCATGCAGCAAGTCAGATAAGAGGACAGAAAATGAACAACGCTCAACTCGGTGGTGTCACGCAAAAAACACAATCGGTCAACCAGCTTCTTTCGACCAAAGAGGATATCAAAGCGGCGTCCCGTCCAGTTGTCAGTTTCAGCGGCACCCAGCAAAACGAATTGCTGGCCGCCCTTCCCCGCCAAGACCTGGAAACCCTGTTCGAACACCTCGAACTGGTGCCTATGCCATTCGGCAAGGAATTGTTCGAGTATGGCAGCAAACTGGAATACGTGTATTTCCCGACGACTTCAATCGTGTCGCTGCTGTACGTAATGGAAGACGGCGCCACCACCGAGATCGCCGTTGTCGGCCATGAAGGCGTGGTCGGCGTGTCGCTCTTCATGGGCGAGCGCGCCATGTGCAGCGCCGTGGTGCAAAGCGCCGGCTACGGCTATCGCCTGAAAACCCAATACCTGCGCGACGCCTTCAACCGCGGCGGCGCCCTGCCCCAGCTACTGATGCGCTACACCAACGCGCTGTTCGCCCAGATGGCCCAGAACGCCGTCGGCGGCCGCCACAGCTCGATCGAACAGAAGCTGTGCCGCTGGCTGCTCGACCGCCTGGACCGTTCGCCAGGCAACGAGCTGAAAGTGACCCAGGAACTGATCTCCATCATGCTCGGCGTGCGCCGCGAAAGCATCACGGCCGCCGCCGGCAAGCTGCAGGACGAAGGCCTGATCCAGTACCGCCGCGGCAACATCACCGTGCTCGACCGTGCTGGCCTGGAAGAATATGCGGGCGAATGCTACAAGGTCGCCAAGACCGAATACGACCGCCTGCTGATGGACGTGGCGCGCTGATCGATCGAAGCATCAGACGTAGGGTGGGCGGCTCCACCTTACCGTCCGAGTTAAGACGGCCTACGCGCCGCTCACGTGTTCAACGCCCGCTTGCCTGGCGCTAAACCTTACGAAGCCGAGCAAAGTTTCACGCAGCACACTTCCCCAGATCGTCGTGACCCACCGCCGGCACCACCGGCGATGGGATCGGCGGCACCGCGACGCCCTCCGCCGCTGCCGCTGCCGCTGCCGCCGCGGGAATCCACGCACGCACGCAAGTTCCCACACCGTTCACGCCGCGCTCGACATCGAGCTTCCCGCCCAGCAGCAAGGCACGTTCGCGCATGCCCAACAAGCCGTGCGACTTCGAGCGCGTGAGCGCATCCGGTGCGATGCCGACGCCGTCGTCCGTCACTTCCAGCGCCAGCGTTCCGTCTTCGCGCGCCAGGTGCACGATCACGCTGCTCGCACGCGCATACTTGGCGATGTTGTTGAGCGACTCCTGCACGATGCGGAACAGCGCGATCGCATGCATCGGCCCGACGCTGTCGACCTCGCCGTCGATCAGCACATCGCAGTCGAGGCCGGTGATGCGGGCGTAATCCTCGCAATAGCTCTGCAGGGCCGCGGCAAGTCCCAGGTTGTCGAGCAGGCTCGGGCGCAGGTCTTCGACGATGCGGCGTTTCAGCTGCACGGTGTCGACCAGGGTGGCGCGGGCGCGCCCCAGCATCATGGCCAGTTCGGGATGGCTGGTGCGCAGTGCTTCGCCGACGGTGGCTAGATCCATGCCGATCGCCGTCAGATTCGCGCCCATTTCGTCGTGCAGTTCGCGCGCCAGCCGCGACTTTTCTTCTTCCGAGACATGGATCAGGTGACGCGACAGCACCGACAGCTGTTCGGTACGGCGCGCAACGGTCGACTCGAGCTCTTCGTTGGCAACCTGCAGAGCCAGTTCGGCGCGGGCGCGCGCGGCGAAGCTGCGCTGCACCAGCTGATAAAACAGGAGCAGCACCATGATGGCGGCCGCATTGATGCCCAGTCCCAGGATCACCGCATGACGGTACTGGTCGTAGAAGGCGGCGCTGCGCGCGGTCAGCAATTCGTTCTGTTCGCTCAGCATGATCACAACCTGGAGGCGGATCTCGTCGCTGTCACCGTCCGAGGGCGCGCCGGTGATGGTGAGGATTTCCTTCAGCCCGCCGTCGCGGTAGATGGTCAGCGCCTCGTTCATCATGCGCAGCTGGTGTTCGACGAGCGCACGCAACTGGACGAGGTTCTTTTGCTGCGAAGGATTGTCGGCAAGCAGCGTGCTCAGTTTGCGCAACTGATCGTCGATACGGGCCGGAGCGCTCTGCACCGTGCCCAGATAGCTGGAGGAACCCGAGAGGAAATAGGCGCGCAGGTTGCTTTCCGCATCGGTGACGAGCAGGTTCAGGTGCTGCAGCTCATCCGTTACTTTCGCGGTCTGGTCTTGCAGGGAATTGGCCGCCTTCATGCCGTCCAGGTTGCGCAGCAGGCTGATGCCGTTTACCAGCAGAATCGCCACCACGGCAAAGCACAGGAGCGTCTTGTAGAGAGGGAGCGAGCGCACGCGCATGGAGCGGGGGTCGGTGGAGAAGTACATCTGCTGGGTTCCTTTCGGCAACTTACCGCACCGGGCAGATTATAGTCCCTGTAGGACATTAATGCACCGCAGCAATTTCGTTGTGTAGGAGGGATAAGACAGATGTGCGGCTTGTCGCCGGCCCCGTTACTTTTCCGATCACAGATTAACGGAGGGGCGGAGGTCGCGCGGTGACGCTCGGGCGGCGGAACCGCCACGCCGGCTGATAGTAGCCGACAAGGGCGAGCGCCGGGCAGCGCTCGCGAGCCTGCATATTCGGTTATTAGTCGAGCAGGTTGTTCTTCATGGCGTAATAGGTCAGGTCGCTGTTCGACTGCAGGCCCATTTTCTCCATGATGCGGGTACGGTAGGTCGACACGGTCTTGATCGACAGCGACAGCGCATTGCCGATGTCGGAGACGGTGGCGCCCTTGGCCAGGCGCAGGAAGACCTGGAATTCGCGATCCGACAGCTCGGTATGCAGGGCCGTGTTCGGGTCGCGGTCGAAGCTTTGCGCCAGCAATTCTCCGACGGTCGAGCTCACGTAGCGGCGTCCCTGGAACACGGTGCGCACGGCCGTTTTCAGCTCGTCGGCATCGCATTCCTTGTTCAGGTAGCCGTTGGCGCCCATCTTGAACAGGTTCAGCGCGTACTGTTGGGCCGGATAGCCGGAGAGAATCAGCACCGGCAGGTTCGGCTGACCCTGGCGGATGGTACGCAAAATGTCGATCCCGCTCTGGTCGGGCATGGCGATGTCGAGCAGCAGCACGTCGCAGATTTCGCGACGGGCAATGTCCAGCGCCTCGCGGCCGGTGGCGCCTTCAGCGACGACTTCGAAATCGCCGGACGAGGAGAAAATCTGTTTGAAACCTGCTCGAACTATCTGGTGATCGTCACAAATGGCAACGCGTATCATTGTCTTCCCTTAAATTTTCCTGGCACAGGAAAGTGCCGGGGAAAGCTCACCCGGCTATCGTGCGTTGAATTACCTAAGCCGCATGTAACATTTTAGCACTCATGCGCCCTTCTACAACAGCGCACGACTGCCCAGTTAACACAACCTTAAGCGCAGAGTCACGATCAAACCTGCTGCGCGTTGGACTTTCGACCTGCGATGCTCACTGTACATGCGTACAGCGAGCACTGTCCCCTTGGAGGCTCGGCCGAAATTCCTGCCGCTCGCGACGGTTTTATCGTGACTCTTGATGCCGCACGCTCTGTTTACAGAGGGCGACGATATCGAGCAGATCCGCGCGCAGCTTCGCCGTATCGATGACCGGTGCTTCTTCGACCTGGATTTCTTCAATGCCGCCGGCCAGGCTGCTGGCGCGGCTGTCGAGCTTGTTGCGGGCGCCGCTGATCGTGAAGCCCTGTTCGTAGAGCAATTCGCGGATACGCCGGATCAGCAGCACTTCGTGGTGCTGGTAGTAACGGCGGTTACCTCGGCGTTTGACTGGCTTTAGCTGAGTAAATTCCTGTTCCCAGTAGCGCAGCACGTGCGGTTTGACCCCACACAATTCGCTGACTTCGCCGATCGTGAAGTAGCGCTTCGCCGGGATCGGCGGCAGCGCGGTCAATTCAATCTTGTTCGGGCGATCGTTCATGGCTCACTTATCAGAGGCACTTGCATGACGCAATGATCCTTGCGGAATCAGGCAGCGCGGGCCAGCGAAGACGGTGGCGGGCTGGTCTCTTCGACCATGCTCTTCAGTTTCTGGCTGGCGTGGAAAGTCACGACGCGACGCGCCGTGATCGGGATCTCTTCCCCGGTTTTCGGATTGCGGCCCGGCCGCTGGGGCTTGTCGCGCAACTGGAAGTTGCCGAAGCCCGACAGCTTGACGGCCTCGCCGCGCTCGAGCGCATTGCGGATCTCGTCGAAGAAGGTCTCGACCATGTCCTTGGCTTCGCGCTTGTTCAAGCCGACCTGCTCGAAGAGCAGTTCGGCCAGCTCGGCCTTCGTCAGGGTCGGCAGATCCTTTTCCGCTTCCTTCCGTACCCGCGCCACCTGCATCGCACGATGCAGGTCGGCCGCCAGGGCTTCCTGGAATACGGCCGAATCAACGTCGTTATTATTAATTTTGAAGCCCTGCCTTCGAGTTGGACATGTTTGGACAAACAGCTTAGCCGCGCAATTTTGCGCTGTGTTTTTCTATTGCAGCCTCAGCCACGGAAGCCATCACGGCCTCCACGACATCGTCCTGCAAGGTCGATTGAGTATCTTGCAAGCTAAAGCGGAAAGCAAGCGATTTTTCGTCTGCCTCTAAACCTTTGCCGCGGTATTCATCAAATAAAACAATGGCTTGCACGATCTTGCCATTTGGATGAGCGGCAGCCGCGGCGGTGAAAGCGTCGATCACGGCCTGGGCCGGAACCGCCTGTTTCAGCACCAGCGCCAGGTCGCGCGTCGCGCCCGGGAACTTGGAAATTTCGGTGTAGGCCGGGACGACGCGCTCTTGCAAGGCGGCGGCATCGACCTCGAACAGCACCGGCGCCTGCGGCAGGTCGTATTTCTGCAGCCAGCGCGGATGCAGCTCGCCGATGAAACCGACAATGCGGCCATCGAGCTCGACATTCGCGCAGCGGCCCGGGTGCAGCGCCGGGTGCTCAGCCTTGACGAAGCGTACCACACGCGGCGCGAACAGCGCTTCCAGGTCGGCCTTGAGGTCGAAGTAGTCGACCGCACGGGTCGCCATGCCCCACTGCTCGTCCACCGCCGGGCCGTAGGCCATCGCGGCGACGCGCTTGGGCTGGTCGAAACCGGCCACCGTCAGGGCGCCGTCGGCCACCGCCGCGTCGCGCTTGAACACGGCGCCCACCTCGAACACGCGCACGCGCCCCGCCTTGCGGTTCAGGTTGTAGCGCACGTTGGCCAGCAAGCCGCCGATCAGGTTCGAGCGCATGGTGCTCATCTGGCTGGCGATCGGGTTCTGCAGCTTGATCGGGTCGACGTTGGCAGCGAAGTCTTGCTCCCAGGCGCTTTCCACGAAGCTCATGTTCACCACTTCCTGGTAGCCGAGATCGGCCAGCACGTGGCGCACGGCGAACAGCGAGCGGGTGTTTTCCGGCTCGATCAGCATGGCGCTCGGGGCGACCGGCGGATTGGCGGGAATGTTCTCGAAACCGTAGACGCGCGCGACTTCCTCGATCAGGTCTTCCTCGATCTCGATGTCGAACCGGTAGGACGGCGCGGTCACCGAGAAGCTGCCGGCCTCGTGGGTGAACGGCAGGTGCAGGCGGGTGAAGATGTCGGCCACCATTTCGTCGGTGATCGGCACGCCGATGACCTTCTGGGCGCGCGCCGTGCGCAGTACGACCGGCTGGCGCTGCGGCAGGTTCGCGACCTGGTCGTCGATCGGGCCGACCTTCGTTTCAGGCGTGCCGCAGATCTCCAGGATCAGCGCGGTGATGCGCTCGATGTGCTCCACGGTCGTGGCGTAATCGACGCCGCGCTCGAAGCGGTGCGCCGCATCGGTCGAGAAATTGTATTTGCGGGCACGGCCCTGGATCGCGTTCGGCCACCAGAAGGCCGCTTCCAGGTAGATGTCGGTCGTGTCCAGGGTCACTGCGGTGGAGTCGCCGCCCATGATGCCCGCCAGCGATTCGATTTCTTTTTCGTCGGCGATGACGCCGACCCACTCGTCGACCTCGACCGTATTGCCGTTCAGAAGCTTGAGCGTTTCGCCCTTCTTGCCCCAACGAACGTCCAGGCTGCCGTGGATCTTGTTCATGTCGAACACGTGCGAAGGACGGCCGACTTCGAGCATCACGTAGTTCGAGATGTCGACCAGGGCCGAGACCGAACGCTGGCCCGAGCGCTCCAGGCGCCCTTTCATCCAGTCCGGGGTGGCGGCTTTCGCATTCAGGCCGCGGATCACGCGGCCGGTGAAGCGGCCGCACAGATCCGGCGCCGAGATCTTCGCCGGCAAAATTTCATCGCTGGTGACCGGCACCGGCACCGTGGTCGGCAGGTGCAGCGGTGCGCCGGTCAGCGCCGACACTTCGCGCGCCACGCCCAGCACCGACAGGCAATCCGCCTTGTTCGGGGTCAGCTTGATGGTGAACTTCAGGTCGTCCAGGCCGAGATAATCGCGGATGCTCGTGCCGACCGGTGCATCGGCCGGGAGTTCCATCAGGCCGCTGCTCTCTTCCGAAATTTTCAGCTCTTTCGCCGAGCACATCATGCCCTGCGATTCCACGCCGCGCAGCTTGCCGACCTTGATCTCGAAGGGCTTGCCGTCGGCGCCCGGCGGCAGCACGGCGCCGGCCTGGGCGCAGATCGCCTTCATGCCCGCGCGCACGTTCGGCGCCCCGCAGACGATGTTCAGGAGCGTACCGGTGCCGACGTCGACCTGGCAGACGTTCAGGCGATCCGCGTTCGGGTGCTTGGCCACCTCGACGACTTCGGCCACGACCACGTTCGAGAACGGCGGCGCGACCGGCTCGACCTCTTCGACTTCCAGGCCGGACATCGTCAGCAGATGGGACAGCTCGTCCGACGTCATCTTCGGATCGACCATGGAACGGAGCCAGTTTTCGGAGAATTGCATAATCTTTTGCCTTGTCGCTGCAGGTATTTGTCGTAGGGTGGACGGCTCTGCCGTCCACGCGGGATAGTGATCGTTAGCGTTCGCGTTTAGCGTCTGTTAACGCGTGGACGGCAGAGCCGTCCACCCTACCCTCAATTGAACTGCTTCAGGAAGCGGAGATCGCCCTCATAAAAGAGGCGCAGGTCGTTGATCCCATAACGCAGCATCGTCAAGCGCTCGAGGCCGGAGCCGAACGCGAAGCCGATGAACTTTTCCGGATCCAGGCCGAAGTTCCGTACGACCGTCGGATGCACCTGGCCGGCGCCCGACACTTCGAGCCAGCGGCCCTTCAGCGGGCCCGAACCGAAGGCGATGTCGATCTCGGCCGACGGTTCCGTGAACGGGAAGTAGGACGGACGGAAACGCACCTGCAGGTCGTCGGTCTCGAAGAAGGCCTTGACGAAATTCAGGTAGACGCCCTTCAGGTCGGCGAAGGAAATGTCCTCGCCGATCCACAGGCCTTCGACCTGGTGGAACATCGGCGAGTGGGTGGCGTCGCTGTCGACGCGGTAGGTGCGGCCCGGCGCGATCACCTTGATCGGCGGCGTATGCGCGCGCGCGTAGCGCACCTGCATCGGGCTGGTGTGGGTGCGCAGCAGCAACGGCTTGCCGGTGCTGTCCTGGCCCTCGATATAGAAGGTGTCCTGCATGGAACGGGCCGGGTGGTTTTCCGGGCTGTTCAGGGCGGTGAAGTTCGTCCAGTCGGTTTCGATTTCGGGGCCGTCGGCCACGTCGAAGCCGATCGAGCGGAAGATCTGCTCGACGCGTTCCCAGGTGCGCATTACCGGGTGGATGCCGCCCATGGCGCGGCCGCGGCCCGGCAGGGTGACGTCGATCGCTTCGGCGTTCAGGCGCGCGGCCAACTGAGCGCTCGCCAGCGCCTCGCGGCGAGCCGTCAATGCGTCCTCGATCTGGCCCTTCGCGGTATTGATCAGGGCGCCCTGCGCCTTGCGCGCGTCAGGGTCGAGCTTGCCGAGGCTCTTCATCAGTTCGGTTACCTGGCCGGTCTTGCCGAGGTACTTCGCTTTTGCGTTTTCCAGCGCGGCCGCATCCGGCGCGGCGCCAAAGTCAGCCTGGGCCGATACGACGAGTTCTTCGAGCGAGTTCATGCTTTGTTCTTTTCCTGGATTAGGTGGCAGGAGCCACGGGGCATTGATGAATTGTCGCGGAAATGCTACGCGTTAGCAAATTCACAGCAGCCCAGAATCAAAAACGGGGCATAGGTCTGAACCGATGCCCCGCTCTTTTTGCGCTGCGTTGCCGCAGCGCTGACTTGCAAACCGGATGCTTTAGGCAGCCAGCTTGGCCTGGACGGCAGCGACGATCGCAGCGAAAGCTGGCTTGTCGTGCACGGCCATGTCGGCCAGAACCTTACGGTCCAGTTCAATCGCGGCTTTTTTCAGGCCGTTCATGAACGCGCTGTAGGTCATGCCGTGCGAACGCGAAGCCGCGTTGATACGGGTGATCCACAGTGCGCGGAAGACGCGCTTCTTGTTGCGGCGGTCGCGGTATGCGTACTGGCCAGCGCGCATGACTGCTTGCTTGGCAATACGGAATACTTTTGAGCGACGGCCACGGTAGCCTTTGGCAAGCTCAAGAACTTTCTTATGACGGGCACGTGCAGTAACCCCACGTTTTACTCGAGGCATATTAGCTCCTTAGTGTGAGATTAAGCAGATGGCATCATGCGGTAGACGCTGGTCACGTCCGACGCATTGATGTTACGGGTGCCGCGCAGCTGACGCTTGTTCTTGGTGGTCTTCTTGGTCAGGATGTGACGCTTGAACGCCATACCCGATTTCACAGTACCGCCCGGACGCACGCGAAAACGCTTCTTCGCGCTGCTTTTGGTTTTCATTTTTGGCATAGTCATCTGTCCTCGCGGACAGCCTCATATGTGACAGGATTGCAGGTGGCAGCAACGCTGCTCTTGGATGCCTACTTTCACTTGTCTTGCAGCAGGAGCTAGCCTGCTACAACCTGCTTCGAAAAACAGGAACCGCAGATTCTAACACAGTTTGATGAGGAAAGTGTTGCTGAGGGATCGGTTTTGAATGGTGGGCACGGGGCGCCCACCCTACGAACTGAGCAGGGGTCGCAGGGTGGGCGCCCTGTACCCACCAACACAGTACGGCAACGGAACCACAAACGACACAAGGCCGAGCCCGGCATTACAGCTAACGCTGCAACACCGGGCCCGGCCCTGACGCACTACGAAACCGGAGAATTACTTCTTCTTTTTCGGAGCAATGATCATGATCATCTGGCGGCCTTCCATCTTCGGGAACTGCTCGACCTGGCCGAATGGCTCCAGATCACCCTTCAGACGTTCGAGCATGCGGAAGCCGATGTCCTGGTGCGCCATTTCGCGACCGCGGAAGCGCAGCGTGATCTTGGTCTTGTCGCCTTCTTCCAGGAACTTGATGAGGTTACGCAGCTTGATGCTGTAGTCGCCTTCATCCGTGCCCGGGCGGAATTTGACTTCCTTGACCTGGATGATCTTCTGCTTCAGCTTGGCTTCGTGGGCCTTCTTCTGCTCCGAGTACTTGAACTTGCCGTAATCCATGAGGCGGCAGACCGGTGGAACCGCGTTCGGCGCGATTTCCACGAGGTCGACGTTCTTTTCCTCGGCCAGACGAAATGCCTCAGCCAGGCTCACAATGCCCAGCGGCTCGTTGTCCACCCCGGAGAGACGCATTTCCGGGTAAGTGATTTCGCCATTGATGCGATGCGACTTGTCAGTAGCTATGTTGTTTCCTTTTAATGTCTGAATAACCGGCCGGCTATAAACCCGGGGGACTTATTTAGCTTTCGAAGCGACTTCGCCCACGAGGCGCTCGATCAGGGCATCGACGGACATCACGCCCAGATCGACATTGCCCCGCGCACGCACGGCCACGGTGTTTGCTTCACGTTCCTTGTCGCCAACAACTAAGATATATGGCAATTTTTGGACGGAATGTTCACGTATTTTATAGGTAATCTTCTCGTTCCGCAAATCAGCGTGAACACGCAGGCCAGCCTTCTTCAGCTTGGCTTCCACCTCTTTCACATAGCTCGCCTGGGCGTCCGAAATGTTGAGCACTGCCACTTGTACTGGAGCGAGCCAAAGCGGCAGCGCGCCGGCATAGTTCTCGATCAGGATGCCGATGAAGCGCTCCATCGAGCCGACGATCGCGCGGTGCAGCATTACCGGTACTTTGCGGGTATTGTCTTCCGCGACATACTCGGCGCCGAGGCGTCCCGGCATCGAGAAGTCGACCTGCATCGTGCCGACCTGCCATGGACGGCCCAGGCTGTCCTTCAGGTGGTACTCGATCTTCGGGCCGTAGAAGGCGCCCTCGCCCGGCAGCTCCGTCCACTCCACGCCACAGGCGCGCAGGGCCGAGCGCAGCGCTTCTTCCGCTTCGTCCCAGATCTCGTCGGAACCGATGCGGCTATCCGGACGCAGGGCCAGCTTGACGTCGATGTTGTTGAAGCCGAAGTCGTCGTAGACCTGCATCGCCTGCGAATGGAAGGCGGTGACTTCGGACTCGATCTGCTCTTCGGTACAGAACACGTGGCCGTCGTCCTGGGTGAAGCCGCGCACGCGCATGATGCCGTGCAGCGCACCCGACGATTCGTTGCGGTGGCACTGGCCGAATTCGCCGTAGCGCAGCGGCAGGTCGCGGTAGCTCTTCATGCCCGAGTTATAGATCTGCACGTGGCCCGGGCAGTTCATCGGCTTGAGCGCGTAAGAACGGTTCTCCGACTCGGTCGTGAACATGTTCTCGCGGTAGTTGTCCCAGTGGCCGGTCTTCTGCCACAGGGTCACGTCGAGGATCTGCGGCGCCTTGACTTCGTCGTAGCCGTTGACCTGGTATTTATGGCGCATGTACTGCTCGACCTGCTGCCAGATCGTCCAGCCCTTCGGATGCCAGAAGATCAGGCCCGGCGCTTCTTCCTGGAAGTGGAACAGATCGAGCGCCTTGCCGAGCTTGCGGTGGTCGCGCTTTTCCGCCTCTTCCAGCATGTGCAGGTATTGCTCCTGGTCTTCCTTCTTGGCCCAGGCGGTGCCGTAGACGCGCTGCAGCATCTCGTTGTTCGAGTCGCCGCGCCAGTAGGCGCCGGCCAGTTTCATCAGCTTGAAGACCTTCAGCTTGCCCGAGGACGGTACGTGCGGGCCGCGGCACAGATCAGTGAAGCTGCCTTCCGAATACAGCGACACGTCCTCGTTGGCCGGGATCGAGGCGATGATCTCGGCCTTGTACTCTTCGCCGATCGATTTGAAATAGGCGACCGCTTCGTCGCGCGGCAGCACCTTGCGGGTGACGGGCTCATCCTTCTTGGCCAGTTCCGCCATCTTCTTTTCGATCTTCGCCAGGTCGTCCGGAGTGAAGGGGCGCTTGTACGAGAAGTCGTAATAGAAACCGTTTTCGATGACCGGCCCGATCGTCACCTGGGCGTCCGGGAACAGCTCCTTGACCGCGTGCGCCAACAGGTGGGCGGTCGAGTGGCGGATGACGTCCAGGCCTTCCGGATCCTTGTCGGTAACGATGGCCAGATCGGCATCGGACTCGATCAGGAAGGAGGTGTCGACCACCTTGCCGTTCACCTTGCCGGCGAGCGCGGCCTTGGCCAGGCTGGGGGCGATGCTGGTCGCCACCTGGGCGACCGTCACGGGGCCGTCGAACTGACGGCTGGAGCCATCGGGAAGTCGCACGTTAAGCATAGTGATCTCCTGTGGCGCGGACGCCGCTAATGTTGAGAATATTGAAACTTGAATTCAATGGACGAAAAAAAACGCGCACTAGGCGCGTTGTTTTCAGTGTGTTGAGCAAAAGAACACCATACCGCGTCTAGCGATTCCCCCACAACTTCGTTGTAGTTCGCGGTGTCATAACCGTAGGTGCCTTTCTCGCTCTTACTTAAATGTTCTGGTGGGCGGTGCAGAATTCGAATCTGCGACCCCTTGGATGTCGACCAAGTATTCTAACCAGCTGAACTAACCGCCCAATGACGTGCATTATAGGGGGTGCCTTCGTCTCGCGCAAGGCTTGCACGGAATTAAGTGGCAAAGGAGCAAAGTTGCTGCAGGTTTCGCTCTCCTCGGCCCTGCCCGTTATCCATTACACTGCGGCCTGTCCCCTATTCCCGCTCGCTCCATGTCCGACCACGCCGCACCGACCTCCGAACACCTGCACGCCCACCTCGACGGCGACGCCAGCCATGGCCATTTCATCGAGGCGCGCAGCCAGAAGGCACTCGCCATCGCGCTGACGCTGACGCTGCTGTTCGCCGTGATCGAGGTCGTCACCGGCTTCATCTCCAATTCCCTGGCCCTGATCTCGGACGCCGGCCACATGGTGACCGATGCCG
Organism: Massilia sp. Leaf139; assembly: GCF_001424165.1. Taxonomy (GTDB): domain Bacteria; phylum Pseudomonadota; class Gammaproteobacteria; order Burkholderiales; family Burkholderiaceae_D; genus Telluria. The sequence continues at coordinate 782,086 of NZ_LMOJ01000001.1, read as the reverse complement.
CCGCCCTCGGCCTGGCCGTGCTGGCCCAGCTGATCGCCAAGCGCCCGCCTTCCTCGCGCCACTCCTTCGGTTTCGTGCGCGCCGAGGCCCTGGCCGCCTTCGTCAATAGCCTGGCGATGCTGGCCCTCGTCGCCTGGATCGTCTACGAGGCCGTGCAGCGCCTGACCCACCCGGAACCGGTGCAGGGCGGCGTGGTGCTGGTGGTGGCCGCCATCGGCGCCTGCATCAACCTGCTGGTTGCATGGGTGCTCTCGCGCGACACGCAAAGCATCAACACGCGCGCGGCCCTGGTCAACGTCATGGGCGACCTGCTCGGATCGCTCGCCGCGATCGCCGCCGGCGCCATCATCTATGTCACCGACTGGGTGCGCATCGACCCGATCCTGTCGATCTTCGTGTCGCTCCTGATCCTGAAATCGACCTGGGGCATCCTGCGCGAGTCCTACCACTTCCTGATGGAAGGCGTGCCGCAGGGGATCGATTACCTGCAGGTGGGCGCCGACCTGGCCGAGGTCGACGGCGTGCTCTCCGTGCACGACCTGCACGTGTGGGACATGTCGCCCGGCCACCCTGCCCTGATCGGCCACCTCGAGATCCGCGACCTGGCCGAATGGCCGGCTGTGCTGGAGCGCGTGCGCAGCATGCTCCTGGCGCGCCACGGCATCGACCACGTCACTCTGCAGCCCGAAGCGCTGGACGGCCTGCCGCTCGATGCCGGCCACTGCAAGCACCGGGTGTAAGCCTGCGCTTACCCGGCCTGGGCACGCGCGCCGATAGGCGCTGTTTCGGCCTTTCCAGATAATCGCTCCATGAGCGAACTGACAGAACGCGTATTCGATACCCTGGTCGTCGGCGGCGGCCCCGGCGGCCTGACGGCCGCCATCTACCTGCGCCGCTTCACGCGCAACATCGTCGTGGTCGACAAGGGCAACAGCCGCCTGTGCCTGATTCCCGTGTCGCACAACTATCCCGGCTTTCCCGAAGGGGTACCCGGCGGCCAGTTGCTGAAGAACCTCACCCACCAGTTGCGCAACTACGGCGGCGAGGTGCTGCACGGCGAGATCACCGACCTGCGCCTGGAAGATGGCCATTTCATCGGCGACTACCTCGACGACGCCGGCGACACGCATTCCATCCGCGCCTTGACCGTGCTGATCGCCACCGGCGTGGCCGATGCCGGCCTGCCGATCGAAAATTGGCATGAAGCGGTCGCCAGCGGCGCCGTGCGCCTGTGCCCGGTCTGCGACGGCTTCGACGTCATGGATCGGCGCATCGCCGTCGTCACCAACGACACCAACCCGGTCGGCCATGCCCTTTTCATGCGCTCCTTCAGCGCCGACGTCACGCTGTTCGACCGCAGCCAGGAACCGATGCTCAGCGACGAGGAGCGGCGCCAGATCGCGGCGGCCGGCGTGCGCTATATCGAGTCGCCGCTGCTGGGCGTGAGCATGAGTCCGGACATGAAGCCGATCCTGAACACGGCCGACGGCGAAAGCCGCGAGTTCGACGTGTTCTATCCGATGCTGGGCGAATCGGCGCGCTCGACCCTGGCGTCGAAGCTGGGCGTGGAGACGGCCGAATGCGACAAGATCGTGGTGGACGACCACCAGCGCACGAGGGTGCCGGGGCTGTTTGCCATCGGTGACGTGGTGCGCGGGCTGAACCAGATCGCGGTGGCGGCCGGGCAGGCGGCGATCGCGGCGACCACGATCCATAATGCCTTGCCGTGGGCCTTGCGGCAGAAAAAAACGACGTAGCGAGGTTGCGTACGATGTAGGGTGGGCGGGTCTCCCGCCCACGCGCTCAACGCACGGCAACGCACCACTTAACTACTTCTGTCCCGATGCTAACGCAATCCGCCGCTTGATCCGCTCCACCGCCGCCCCATCCCCACCAGCCTCCGCCCGCTTCTGCGCCACTCCCAGCCACATCAACAGCGGCCTGCGCCACCCCTGCGACGACGCCGTCTCCGCCGCCATCTCGATATCCCCCGGCGTGATCCGTCCCGCCTTGAACAAGGCCCCCGCCGCCACCAGCTTCGACAGCGGATCCACCACCCCGGCGATCGACCCGCTCCCCACCACCGCCCGATGCTGCTCCGGCAGCGCCCCCAGATCCAGCCCTTCCCAACGTCCGGCCAGATAGGCCGCATACGCCCGCTGCTGCGCCGTCGCATCCGGCGCCAGCGCGGAAAAGCCCGGACAATCGTCGAATTCGAGCGCCGCCGCCAGCACCCCACAGCGCACCAGCTCGACCTGCGCCACCAGGTCGGCACGCCCGGTGCTGGTGGTCTCGCGCCGCGCCCGCGCGTATTCGGCATTGGCGGCGGCCGTGTTCCCGCGCAGGTAGTCGTCAGTAAAACCGTCGAGTGCATCCTTCGCGTTCGGCTGCCAGGCGGGCGGCGCGGGTTTGCTGGCGCAGGCAGCGAGCAGCAGCGCGCCAATGAAAGCTGGGATTCTCATGGCAGCTTGATCTCCTCGTTCTTGCCGGCGAACGGCCACTTGCGGTTGATCTGGTCGACCAGGCGGTTCACCTTGCGCAGGCTGGCGTCGACCTCACCGCGCAAGGCGCCCAGGTCTTCGGTCGCCACGCGCGCGTTCGCGCCGACGGCCTGGGCCTCGACCAGCACCGCGTCGACTTTCTTGAGCGTGCCGCGCGCATCCTGCAGCACGCCCTGCAGCTCGACCACCGCGGCCTGCGCATCGTCGACCACGCCCTTCTTGCCGTACAGGCGCTGGTCGGTCTTGGCCAGCAGCGCGTCCAGCCGCTGCAGGGTGCCGACGAACTTCTTCGCCTCCTCGTCGCCCAGCGCGCCGCTCAGCAAGCCATACTTACCCGACAGGCGCCCAGTGAGGGTATTCAGGTTCTCCAGGCTGCCCGACATGCTGGAACCCTCGGCCGTCATGTTCTGCAGGTTGTCCAGCAGCTGCTTGGCGGTGGCGACCAGGCCGGGGATTTCGGCCGTCACGTCGCCGCGCAGGATCGGGCGCACCGCGCCATCCGGCAGCGGCGCGTCGTCGAGCACGCCGGTAAAGGCGCGCAGGCGCGTCTCGCCCACCACGCTGCGTTCCAGCGTGAAGACCGACGAGGCGCGCAGCCATTTCGCATCGGACTTCGAGACGTCGACCAGCACCTGCACCTTGCCATCCTTGGCCAGGTCGACCAGGCGCACGCGCCCGATCGGGAAGCCGGCGAAGGTCATGTCCATGCCGGGAATGACGCCTTCGGAATTTTCGGTGGTGAGCACCAACTTCTGGGTCGGCTCGAACACGCCGCGCGCGTACATCACGTACAGGACGAAGGCGATGATCAGGGCGGCGACGAGTCCCAGCAGGATCATCGCCTTGGTTTCGACATGGGCTGGCTCGTCAGGTGTGGGTTCGATCATGGGCAAGTTGTCAGATGTATTTGAGGGCAAGCGAGGCGCCTTCGATCAGGAGCAGCACGAACAGCAGGCGCAGCGCGCCCGGCTGCACGCTCGAGGCCAGGCGGCGCGGATAGCGCTGCAGTTCGAGGATGGCGGCGGTCGGGATCACGGCCACCGCGAGGCCGAACAGCACGGTCTTCAGGACGAAGCCGATCGCGACCACGGGTTCGAATACGCGCCCCACCGTGCGCGTGTAGTCGGACATGCCCCAGGGCGACAGTCCGTACACGTTCAGGTAGGCCAGCAGCAGCACGATGGTCGAGCTGACCATGGCCAGGCCGAGCACGGCAAAGGCATTCGCGAACAGCTGCGGCACCAGGTCGCGCCGCAGGCGGCGCAGGGCTTCGGCATTGACTTCGGCCGTGGGCAGGCCGGCGCGCGCCAGGCCCAGGGCAGTGGCGTCAAAGGCCATGCCCGAACGCAGCGCCGCGAACAGCGCAGCCGACAGGGGAATCAGTTCCAGCACCAGCACCCGCACCACCATCTCCAGCGCATAACGCGACAGGCCGTAGCTCATGGCGGTGACCAGCACGATGCGGATGATGACGAGGCTGATCAGGGCCGACAGGAGCGTGAACCAGGGCAGCACCTGCCAGGTGCTGGCGTGGATGTAGCGCGCCGTCGTCAGGCGGTTGCTGCGGTTGTAGGTCGAGGGCGAGAGCGCGGTGACGACGGCGACGGCGCCGAGATGGAACATGTACCACCAGCTGCGCAGATAGCGCACGAAGGCGAAGCCCCAGAGGCTGGGGCGGCTGGCGAGGTGCAGGGAGCGGCGCATGGTCATATGATACGGTTTCGGCAATTATGCATGGGTTTTCGTATCATGATTTTTACGACCTGCGCGCCTCCTGCACGCCGCTGACTTCGGCGATCGCGCTCAAGGCCTTCTGCAGCTGCGCCGTCGCCCCGATCTCCGCCGTGAACACCATGCGCGCCTGTCCCTTGGTCGTTTGCGTATTCACGCCGGTGACGTTGATCTTCTCGCGCAGGAAGGCATCCGAAATATCGCGCAGCAGACCCTGGCGATCCACCGCGAGGATGAAGATGTCGACCGGGTACACCGTATCGAGCACGCCGCGGCCCCACTCGGTCTGGATCACGCGCTCGGGCGCCTTGCTGCGCATCTCGGCGAAGTTCTTGCACGAGAGCCGGTGGATCGAGACGCCCTTGCCGCGCGTGACGAAGCCGACGATCGGATCGGGCGGCGCCGGCTTGCAGCACTTGGCCAGCATCGTCATCAGGCCCTCGGTGCCGACCACCAGCACGCCGGACTTGGCGCCCTGCTCCACGCTCGAGGCGCGGCTCTTGTTGACGACAGCCGCATCGTCCGGCGGCGGCGCTTCCACCGTCTCGTGCAGCGCCGCCTCCACATGGCGCAGGCTGAACTTCTCCTTGCCGACGGCGACGAACAGGTCGTCGACCTTGGCGAAGCCCAGTTTATGGGCCAGCGCTTCCAGGTTGACCGCGGTCTTGCCCTCGCGTTGCAGCGATTTTTCGACCAGCGCCCGCCCGGAAGCCAGCGTCTCGGCCAGCTCCTGCGCATGGAACCACGCCCGGATCTTGGAACGTGTACGGCTGCTGACCGTGTAGCCCGGGCTGAGCCAGTCGCGCGACGGCCCCTGGCTGCCGGCCGGGCCTTTCGCCGTGATGATCTCGCAGGTCTGGCCATTCTTGAGCGGCGTATTCAGCGGCACCATGGCGCCGTCGATCTTGGCGCCGCGGCAGCGGTGGCCGACTTCGCTGTGCAGGTGGTAGGCGAAGTCGATCGGCGTCGCGCCCACGGGCAGTTCCAGCACGCGCGCCTGCGGCGTGAGGACGAAAATGCGGTCGTCGAGCGTGGTGGCTTTCAGCTTCTCGACCCATTCCTTCTGGTCTTCCTCACCCGCCACCGAATCGGTGACGTCGCTCTTCCAGGCCAGCAGCTGGCGCAGCCAGGCGATCTTCTCGTCGTACTTCTGGCTCTTGAAGTTGGAGCCGCCCTCCTCCTTGTAGCGCCAGTGCGCTGCCACGCCGTACTCGGCGAAGTTGTGCATCTCTTGCGTGCGCACCTGCACTTCGAGCGGGCGCCCGTCCTCGGCCGTGACGACCGTGTGCAGCGAGCGGTAGCCGTTCGCCTTGGGGCGCGCGATGTAGTCGTCGAACTCGGCCGGGATCGGCGTCCAGATGTTGTGCACCAGGCCCAGCACCGTGTAGCAGGTCTTCTCGTCCCCTACGATCACGCGGAAGGCGCGCACGTCGTAGAGCGAGGAAAAATCCAGATCCTTGCCGCGCATCTTGTTGTAGATGCTGTAGATGTGTTTCGGGCGTCCGCTCACCTCGGCCTTGATGCCCGCCGCATGCAATTCACGCTGCAGGCGCTCGATCGAGGAGGCGACGAAGCCCTCGCGCGCCATGCGCTTTTCCTCGAGCATCTTGGCGATGCGCTTGTAGGTTTCGGGCTCGAGGAAGCGGAAGGCCAGATCTTCCAGCTCCCATTTGAGCTGCCAGATGCCGAGCCGGTTGGCCAGCGGCGCATACAAGTCCATCACCTCGCGCCCATAGTCGCGGGTCAGCTCGTCGAAGCGCTTCTGCTCGGCGAACCAGCGCAGCGTCGTCACGCAGGAGGCCAGGCGGATCAGCACCACGCGCATGTCGGTCGCCATCGCGAGCAGCATCTTGCGCAGGGTCTCGACCTGGGCCACGGCCTGCTGGGCCGCGCCCTTGCCGCGTCCGACGGTCTGCTGGCCGACGGTCAGGTCGCGCAGCCGGATCAGCTGCTGCACGCCGCGCACCAGGCTGGCCACCTCGGGCCCGAACAGCTGCTCCAGCGTTTCCACCAGCGCCGGCTCGACGATGACGAGTTCGAACAGCAGGCCGGCGATGCGCGTCTCGACATCGCTGCGCAGGTAGGCCAGCGTGCCGGCCACGCCGAGCGAAAACTCGAAGGCGTTCTGGCCGGACGAGCAGGCGCGCTCGCCATAGGCCGCGGCGGCATAGTCGAGCGCGTGCTGCACGCGCACGCATTCCTCGGGACTGAGACCGTGGATCAGCTGAGTGGTGGCGTCGCCGAGCGCGGCGGTGGAAACCATCGGGTAAAACTGCTCAGCGCAGGGCGGCGGTGACGACGATCTCCACCAGGCAGGCCGGATTGGCAAGCTTCGCTTCGACGGTCGCGCGCGGCGGCGTGTGGCCAGCGGCCACCCATTCGTCATAGACGGCGTTCATGCCGGCGAAATGGGCCATGTCGGCGATGTAGATCTGGCACATGAGGATGCAGGTCTTGTCGCTGCCGGCTTCCTGCAGCAGGCGGTCGACGTGGCCCAGCACCTCGCGCGTCTGGCCTTCGATATCCTGCGTCGTGTCTTCGGCGATCTGGCCGGCCAGGTAAACGGTGCCGTTGTGGATGGCGGTTTCGGACAGGCGCTTGCCTACGTGAAGTCGTTTGATTTCCATGTTCTCTTTCGTGTTTTCGTCGTGTTTTCGTATGGGGCTCAGGCGCCCGTTAAAAATTCGCGTGCGATTGCGACCTGCTCGGGCTGGACGAAGGTCGGTGCATGGCCGACGCCGGGGATCTCCACCAGGCGCGGTTTCGGCCCGCGCGTCGTCATCAGTTGCGCCGTTTCGTGCGAGAGCAGGTCGGACAATTCGCCGCGCACCAGCAGGGTCGGGCAGGCGATCGCATCCCAGGCGCGCCAGAGCACCGCCTCGTCCTGTCTGGCGCGCTCCACGCCCATCGCCTTGAAGGGCTGGGCCAGCGCCAGGTCGTAGTGGCGCACCCATTCGCCGTTGGCTTCCTGGCGCAGCACATCGCTCGCCAGCTTGTGCCACTGTTCGTCGGTGTGCGGCCCGAACGAAGCCGAGACCTCGCGCACGAAGCGCGCCCCGCTCTCGAAATCGGGGAAGCGCAGATCCTGGCCGATGTAGTCGGCGATGCGGTTGAGCGCAGCGCCGTCGAGGGCCGGGCCGATATCGTTGAGCAGCAGGCGCTTGACCGGCGTGCCTTCCAGCGAGGCCAGCACCATGCCGATCAGGCCGCCCATCGAGGTGCCGAACCAGTGCACGCTGCCGTCGCCATTGGCGGTCACGCGGGCGATCAGGGTCACCATGTCGGCCACGTACTGCGGCAGCGCGTACAGCTGCGGGTCGCGCAGGCGATCCGAGCGCCCGCGCCCGGCCACGTCGGGACAGACCACGCGGTAGGTATCGCACAGGGCGCGCGCCAGCGCATCGAAGTCGTCGGCCACGCGCGTGACGCCGTGCACGCACACCAGCACGCGCGGATTGGCCGGGTCGCCCCACTCCTTGTAGGCAATCCGGTGCAGGCCGGCGGGGGAGCTGCACTGCACGCTGTTGATGCGCGGGTTGATGTTCGCTTCGCTCATGGCGACTCCGGCTCCGGAAGACAAGATTGGTACGTTGAATTGACAGCTCGATTGGCAGCCGAATTGACAGCTCATTCAGCCCAGCCTCACATTTTAACCGCCCGAGCGATTAGAATTCTACCAATTCCGTGCAAGAACCCCGCTCACCTACCCTTCAGAGGAACCAATGAAATCCAGTATGCTCAGTGGTAAAACTGCACTCGTCACCGGCTCGACCTCGGGCATCGGCCTCGGCATCGCACGCGCACTGGCAGAACAGGGCGCCAACCTGGTCTTCAACGGCTTCGGCGACGCCCAGCAGATCGAGAAGCTCTACACCGACATCGGGCAGGAGTTCGGGGTGCAGACGGCCTACCACAATGCCGACATGTCCAAGCCCGAGCAGATCGAGGCGATGATGTCCTTCGCCCAGGAAAAGTTCGGCGGCGTCGACATCCTGGTCAACAACGCCGGCATCCAGCATGTGGCCGCCGTCGAGGATTTCCCTGTCGAGAAATGGGATGCGATCATCGCCATCAACCTGACCTCGGCCTTCCACACCACGCGCCTGGCCCTGCCCGGCATGAAGGCGAAAAACTGGGGCCGCATCATCAACCTGGCCTCGGTGCACGGCCTGGTGGGTTCAAGCCAGAAGTCGGCCTATGTCGCGGCCAAGCACGGGCTGGTCGGCTTCACCAAGGTCACGGCGCTGGAGACGGCGCAGACGGGCGTCACCTGCAACGCGATCTGCCCGGGCTGGGTGCTGACCCCGCTGGTGCAGAAGCAGGTCGACGACCGCGCCGCGCGCGAGAGCCTGTCGAACGACGAGGCGCGCCGCGCCCTGCTGGCGGAAAAGCAGCCGTCGGGCGAATTCGTGACGCCGGACGAACTGGGCGCGCTGGCGGTGTTCTTCTGCTCGCCGGCCGGGGCGCAGGTGCGCGGCGTGGCGTGGAACATGGATGGGGGTTGGGCGGCGCAGTAAGGGCGGATCCGGTCGGACGCGGCGCCGCTTCATGTGGGGCGCCGCTGAACGACCGGTGATCCCGCCTGGGCACGGGTGCCCAGTGAACCGGTCACCGAGGCCATTGGCCCCGATGACCCCGTACGTTACGCCACCTCTTCCCTCCTCCGTTTCAACGGTTCCAACCGCATGCAAAACTTCGAACACCGGCGCGACCGCTTCGAGCTCTTCGACCGCATGGACAGCCCCGCGGTCAATCTCTGCTTCACCCTCGATCTGCCCGACTACCGGCCCTGGTGCAAGGAGCATGGCCTGCCGCCTTTCCACGTGCTGCTGTGCGCGGTGCTGCGCGCCGTGCTGAAGATCGAGAACTTCCGCTACCGCGTCTTCGAGGGCGAGGTCATCGCGATCGACCGCCTGATGCCCTCGTTCACGGTCGTCAACCAACACAATGACCTGAACTTCGCCCTGTTCGACTGGAGCGACGACCTGCGCGAATTCGTCGCGCGCGGGATTGCGGCGCGCGACCAGGCCTGCGCCATGACGGAACTGAACAACGCGTACGCCGCCCTCTCGCCGCGCCAGTGCAAGGATCAGGTCTTCATCACCTGCATTCCCTGGCTCGACTTCACGTCCATCCAGCACCCGGCGGCGGCGCTCGGCGCGCCCGACATCCCCTCGCTGGCCTGGGGCCGCTTCAGGGACGGCCCGCCCGGCCGCCTGCTGCTGCCGTTCTCGGTACAGGCCCACCACGGCTTCGTCGACGGCTTCCACATCCACCAGCTGGCCCAGCAGATCGCGGCCGAGCTGACCGGGTTCATGGAAAACGCATAGAGCCGCGGCGCTACTTCAGCAGCGCCGCCGCATCGACGACATCGACACCCTGCAACTGCCCCAGCCAGCTGTCGAACCAGGGCTTGTGCGAAGCGCCGACGATGGTGAGCACGCGTGCGCCCGGCCGTTCGCGGAAGGTCTCGCGGATGTTGGCGACCATGCGCAGGTTGCGGATCTCCCAGCCGGCCACCCACATCTGCGGATAGCCTTCCTTCGATTGCGCACGCATGGCCGGCACGACGTTGGCCTCGGCCAGGATGCGCAGGCCTTCCGGGTCGTTGACGGCGCGGTAGAGCGGCAGCAGGTCGGGCGCGCGCATGAGCGCTTCCTCGCCCTGCTGGCGCGCCTTCAGGGCCGCGCCGCCCGCCGCCCATGCCGCTTCGACCGATTGCAGGAAGGCCTTCTTGTCGGCGACGTCGATCTGGTCGCCCGTGTGGTTGTCGACCGCGTGCACGCGCGTCAAACCGAGGCGCGCGGCCAGGCGGGCGGCGATCATGAAGCTTTCGTCCTTGCGCCCTGCGAGCTTGCCGAGCTGTTCGACCAGGGCGGCGTCCAATCCGTCGCCGGCGCGGCGCTCGTTTGATGGCAGCTGCAGCCACTGTACATAGGCCGAGGCGCGGTCGTAGGAGGCCAGGAACAGCGCCGCCAGGCGTCGGCGCTGCCCCGGCGTCGGCTGCGCCGGCCAGCTTTTGAGCAGCTGACTCACCTCGGCCAGCGCGGCCGGTGCATCGAGCCCGGTGGCGGCGCGCGCGGCCGCCGTCGAGGCGCAATAGTCGGCGCCGTACTTCGCGGCATGGCGCGCGGCCAGGTCGCATTCCTCCCCGTTCTCGGTTTCAATGGTGACGATCTCGGGCTTGAAGGCCGCCAGCCGTTCGAGCAGCGGGTCGAGCGCGGCGGGGTCGAAGCCGGCCGGCATGCCGCGCAGGTGAACCGTACCGAGCACCAGCACCTGGGCGCGCGGGCCGGCCATGTCGCGATCAAACGCCGTCAAGTCGGCCTGGGCCCGGGCCGCCGCGGGCAGCATGAGGGCAAGCAGGCAGGCTGCGGCGAGACGATTCTTCAGACGGCGCTTCTCCATCGGGTTCCTCCAGACCGTGATCGAAAGGAAGAATGTAAATAAGGCAAGCCGCAGCGGCAAGGCTGACCCGACAGGCGGTGGGAATGGCGCACTGCAATGTAAAAGAAAGCGCTTGACTCGGAAATATGATGGTCATAATATGAGAGCCATCATATCTGTCTGTCCCTCATCATGAACGCCGATACCAAGAGCAGCCGCCGCGAACAGTCGCACCAGCGCATCCTCGAAGCCGCCGCCCGCGCCGTGCGCCGCCAGGGTTATGCCGGGGTCGGCGTGGCCGAGGTCATGAAGGAAGCCGGCCTGACCCACGGCGGCTTCTACGCCCACTTCAAGTCGCGCGACGCCCTGCTCGCCGCGGCCATCGAACACGCCGCCGCCGACAGCACGCGCAGCCTGTCGCGCACGATCCGCGCCCTGCAGGACGCCGGCGCCAGCCCGGTGCGGGCGCTGGTCGAGGCCTACCTGGCCGACAACCACCTCGCCACGCGCGAGCGCGGCTGCGTCGTCGCCGCGCTCGGCTCCGAAATGCCGCGCCAGACCGACGAATTGCTGGACGTCTCGCGCGCCCGCGTTGCCGCCCTGGTCGAGCGCGCGCGCAGCGCTCTGGCGCCGGATGCCCCGCTGGAACGCGCCTTCCTCCTCGCCAGCAGCCTGGTCGGCGCCTTGCAGATGGCGCGCGCGCTCGGCGACGAAGGCCGCGCCCTGCTACCGGCCACCCGCGCCGCGCTCATCAATCAGTACGACACGCCCTGAACCGTACCGACGCGATCCGTCCGCGATCTTCGTTACCCAAAAATATGATGTCCGTCATATTCTAGAAAACCTGTCCTGAAAGGAAGCATCATGCAACTCCAGAACGCCACCGTCCTCGTCACCGGCGCCAACCGCGGCCTCGGCCTCGCATTTGCGCGCCACGCCCTCGCCCACGGCGCGCGCAAGGTCTACGCCGCGGCGCGCGACCCGAGCACGGTCACCCTTGCCGGCGTGGTACCGATCGCCCTCGACGTCACGGATGCCGGCCAGGTGGCGGCGGCCGCGCGCGACTGCGGCGACGTCACCCTGGTTGTCAACAATGCCGGCATCGCCAGCGTCGGCGGCCTGCTGGCCGAGGACAGCGTCGCCGCTACCGCACGCATGATGGACACCAATGTCTACGGCCTGCTGCGCGTCAGCCAGGCCTTCGCGCCGGTGCTGGCGGCCAATGGCGGCGGCGCCCTGCTCAATGTGCTGTCGATCGCGAGCTGGCTGAGCGCACCCGTGCTGGCCGCCTACGCCGTTTCGAAAGCGGCCGCCTGGAGCGCCACCAATGGCCTGCGCAACGAGCTGCGCGCGCAGGGCACGCAGGTGCTCGGCATGCATGTCGGCTTCATCGACACCGACCTCACGCGCGGCATGGACGTGCCCAAGCTCGCGCCCGAACTGGTCGCCGCGCGCGCCTTCGAAGCGCTCGAACAGGGCGCGAGCGAAGTCGCCATCGACGAGCTCACACGCCAGATCAAGGCCGGCCTGTCGAACGAGCCGGGCATCTACATCGACTTCCAACGCTGATCGAGGATCGCCATGACCACCCCCAGCCTCGCCCCCGCTCCCGCCATCGACGCGGCGGCTCATGCGCCGAGTTCGCCCTGGCCCACCTTCTGGATCGCCTGTATCGCCGTCTTCCTGGTGTCGATCGACAGCACCGTGCTGTTCGCCGCCTTCGGCGCCCTGCAAGGCGCCTTCCCGGCCGCGACGCCGGCCGACCTGTCCTGGGTGCTCAACGCCTATACGGTCGTCTACGCGACCATGCTGATTCCCGCCGGCGGCCTGGCCGACGCCCATGGCAGGAAGCGCGTGTTCCTCATCGGCGTCGCCCTGTTCCTGGCTGCCTCCTACGCCTGCGGCATGGCCGGCAGCGTGGGCTGGCTGATCGCGGCGCGCATCGTCCAGGCCCTGGGTGCGGCGCTGTTGACGCCCGCCTCGCTGTCGATCATCCTCGACGCCTTCCCCAAGGAGAAGCGCGCCGTCGCCGTCAGCCTGTGGGGCGCGGTCGGCGGCCTGGCCGCCGCCATCGGGCCGAGCCTGGGCAGCAGCATCGTGGAACACCTGGGCTGGCCCTGGGCCTTTTACATCAACCTGCCGCTGGGCGCGGTCTCGCTCTGGTTCGGGGCGACGCGCCTGCGCGAGGCGCAGATCCCGGGCAAGCGCGCGCGCATCGACCTCGTCGGCATGGCGCTCCTGATCGCGGCCGTCGGCGCCCTGGCGATGGCGATCACCCAGCTCGACTCGCCGTACTGGAGCCGGCTGAAACTGGGCGCGCTTGCCGCCGCGGGCCTGGCCGCGGTCGGCGTGTTCGTGGCCTGGGCGCGCATCAGCGCTGCGCCCCTGGTCGACCTGGCCCTGTTCGCCAACCGCAGCTACAGCGCGGTGAATCTGGCGACCTTCGCCTTCGGCACGGCGTTCGCGATGATGTTCTTCGCCTTCTTCACCTACATGACGCGCATCTGGCATTTCAGCCTGCCGCTGGCCGGCCTGGCCGTCACGCCGGGCCCGCTGATGGTGGTGCCGACGGCGATCGTCGCCGGCCGCATCGCCGCGCGCAGCGGACACCGGCCGGTGCTGGTGCTCGGCTCGCTGATCTATGCGGCCAGCGGCTTGTGGCTGCTGCTGGTGCCGGGCCTGGAACCGGCCTACCTGACGGATTGGCTGCCGGGCCTGTTCCTGAGCGGGATCGGGGTGGGCATGGTGCTGCCTTCCCTGTCCGGCGCCGCCGTGGCGGGCCTGCCGCCGGCGCAGTACGCGGTCGGCAGCGCGGTCAACCAGGCAACGCGCCAGCTCGGGTCGGTGCTGGGCGTGGCGGTGACGGTGCTGCTGGTCGGGCACGCGAGCGTGACGCGCGCCGACTTCCTGCCGCTGTACGGCATGCACGTGGTGCTGGCGCTGGTGACGGGGGCGCTGTGCCTGGCCGTGAAAACGCGCCCGGCGCCGAAGTGATCAGGCGGCCCGCAATACCAGCAGGTGACCTTCGATGCCGGCGCCGTTCTCGCGGCGCAGCACCGCGCGCGAGGCGTCGAGCACGGTGAAGCCGTGCGCGGCGGCGAGCCGTTCCAGGTAGGGCAGCGCGTGCGCGTAGCGGTTCGAGGGCAACAGGGTATAGCCTTCGCCCTCGCCCGCTTCGGTCGAGAAGCAGAACCAGCCGCCCGGCCGCAGCGCGGCGCGCACCGCGGCGAACAGACCGTCGAGCGCGCCGAAATACACCAGCACGTCGGCGGCCACGGCGAGATCGAAGGCCGCTGGACGGCCGGCCAGCCAGTCGCCGATGTCGGCGCAGGCCAGTTCGTCGTACAGCCCGCCCGCACGGGCCTGCGCCAGCATCCGCTCGGACAAGTCCACGCCCGCCAGGCTGCGCGCGAGCGGGCGCAGGACGGGCGCGCACAGTCCCGTGCCGCAGCCGAGGTCGGCCACGGCGAGCCCGCCGGGTTCGACCAGGCGATCCACATGGCGCCCGATCGCCTCGCCCAGCAGCGCCGGCGTGCGGTAGCCCAGCACGCCGGTCAGGTGTTCGTCGAAGTGGCCGGCATAGCCGTCGAACAGGGCTTTCACGTAGGCGCCGGGCGCCCGTTCGGGTGCGGCGCCGACGCCGAGCGCGGCCAGCGCGAAGTCGATATCCGCGCTGTCCTGACCGGCTTCCCGCGCCAGTGCCTGCGCCTCCTGGTAAGCGGCGATGGCGTCTTCGCGCCGCCCGAGGGCCAGCAGCGCGTCGCCGCGCTGGCGCTGCCCCTGCGGGTACGCTGGCCGCAGCGCGAGACTCGCTTCGGCACTGCCCAGCGCCTCCTGCGCGCGCCCGAGCTTCAGGAGCGCGAGGGCGCGTCCGCCGTGCGCCTCGGGCGCCTGCGCATCGGCGGCGATGGCGTCGTCATAGCTGTGCAGGGCGGCCTCGAAGTCGCGCAGCTGGTACAGGGCGTTCGCGCGCACGCACAGGGCCTGCGGGTACGGCCGCCGCAAGCGCAGCGCCGCTTCCGCACTTTCGAGCGCTGCCTCGGCCTGGCCCAGGTCGAGCAGCGCGATGGCGCGGTTGCACCAGGCCTCGGCGTTGTCCGGACGCAGCGCCAGGGCGCGCTCGTAGCTGTCGACCGCCTCGGGCAGGCGGCCGAGCTTGCGCAAGGCGTTGCCGCGGTTGCTCCAGGCGAGCGCGTAGTTGGGGTTCAGGGCGAGGGCCGTGTCGTAGCTGGCCAGTCCGTCGGCGGCGCGGCCCAGATCCTGGAGCGCGGCGCCGAGGTTGCAGTGCGCCGTTGCCTGCGCGGGGTCGACGGCGAGCGCCTGCCCGATCAGATCCGCGGCCGCCTGCGCATGGCCTTGCTGGCGTTCGGCCACGCCCGACAAATGGAGCGCGTCGAACTGGCGCGGCGCCAGCGCCAGCACCTGGCGGTAGCGCGCCTGCGCCTCGGCCAGCTTGCCCGACTGGTGCAGCGCGACCGCTTCCTTCAACAGCGCCGTGACGCGAAGATCCGCCTGACCCATCTGCTTCTCGTTCGAAAAATGAAGGCGCCAGCATACCGCACGCAAGCGGTGCCGGCTCCGCTATGATGGTCTTCCCATAATAAAAAGGAAGACACATGCGTTCCTGGACTCGCATCCTTGCCCCATTCGCCCTCGTCACGCTCGGCTACACCGCGACCATCAATGCCCACGCGGCCGATCCGCGCAGCCTCCTGCTCAGCGCCGACCGCGTCTGGACGGGCGAAGGCCAGGGCCACGCCGGCTGGTCGGTGCTGGTGGTCGACGGCCGCGTCAAGGAAGTCGGCCCGAGTGCCGCGGTCAATGCGCCGGCCGACGCCGAGCGCATCGCCCTCCCCGGCAAAACCCTGATCCCGGGCCTGATCGACCTGCATTCGCACGTGCTGCTTCACCCATATAACGAAACCACCTGGGACGACCAGGTGATCAAGGAGCAGGTCGAGTACCGCACCCTCCTCGCCGGCAAGCATGCCGCCGATACCCTACAGGCCGGCTTCACGACCCTGCGCGACCTCGGCACCGAAGGCGCGAACTATGCCGACGTCGGCATCAAGCGCGCGATCGAACAGGGGGTGGTGGCCGGCCCGCGCCTGCTGATCGCAACCAAAGCCATCGTCGCCAGCTACAGCTACGGCCCGGCCGAGCGCAGCTACCGGCCCGACATGGAGATTCCCTACGGCGCCCAGCCGGCCTCCGGCATCGACGAGGTGACGAAAGCCGTGCGCGAACAGAGCGCGCGCGGCGCCGACTGGATCAAGGTGTACGGCGACTACCGCACCGGCATCGACGGCAGCAGCCGCCCGACCTTCACCCTCGACGAACTGAAGGCGATGGTGGAGGCGGCCCACGTCACCGGCCGCAAGGTGGCGGTACACGCCAGCACCGACGCCGCGATCCGCCTGGCGACGCTGGCCGGCGCCGACACCATCGAGCACGGCTACGGCGCCAGCGAAGCGACGCTGCGCCTAATGAAGGAGCGCGGCACGGCCTATGTGCCAACCCTCACCGCGCCGGAAGCGATCGGCGAATACTTCCAGAAGCACGTGCGCGGCGGCGCGCCGACGCCGTCGATGCAGGAGGCGGCCCGTGCCTTCCGCCTGGCGCGCAAGGTCGGGGTCGTGATCGGCAACGGCAGCGATGTCGGCGTCTTCACCCACGGCACCAATGCGCGCGAGCTGGAGTGGATGGTGCGGCTGGGGATGACCCCGACGGAGGCCCTGCGCGCGGCCACCGCGGTGGCGGCCAACATCCTCGGCAAGGGCAAGGAGCTGGGACGCCTGGCGCCCGGCGCGCTGGCCGACGTCGTTGCGGTCGAGGGCGATCCGACGGCGGACATCGCGGCGCTGCGCAAGGTGGCGTTCGTGATGAAGGGCGGGAAGGTGTATAAACGGCCGTAATGCCGCATATTTCGGTACCGTATGACGTGCAGGTGGGCGCATATCAGCTCAGCGCATGACCGTCATTCACCGTGTTGGGGATATCCACAATAGCGGGCGATGTGAGATTTCGTGATCATGGCGACACCATCAACCTCTCGTGAAGAGTTGTCATGAAAAAGCCTTTCTACAAAATCCTGTACGTCCAGGTGCTGTTCGCCATCGTGCTCGGCGTGCTGCTCGGCGTGTTCTATCCCGAGCTCGGCACCAAGATGAAGCCGCTGGGAGACGGGTTCATCAAGCTGATCAAGATGATCATCGCCCCCGTCATCTTCTGTACCGTCGTCGCCGGTATCGCCGGCATGCAGGACATGAAGAAGGTCGGCCGCGTCGGCGGCAAGGCACTGCTCTACTTCGAGGTCGTCTCGACCTTCGCCCTCGTGATCGGCCTGGTGGTGGCCAACGTCGCCAAGCCCGGCGCCGGCTTCAACGTCGATCCGGCCCACCTCGATTCGAGCGCCATCGCCCAGTACACGGACAAGGCGAAGTCGCAGTCGACGGTCGACTTCCTGATGAACATCATCCCGAATACCTTCATCGATGCCTTCGCCAAGGGCGACATCCTGCAGGTGCTCCTGATCGCGATCCTGTTCGGCGTGGCACTGTCGATGCTGGGCGAGCGCGGCCGTGCCACGACGCGCATCATCGAAGACTTCTCGCACGTGATCTTCGGCGTCGTGAACATCGTCATGAAGCTGGCCCCGGTCGGCGCCTTCGGTGCGATGGCCTTTACTATCGGTAAGTACGGCCTGGAATCGCTGGTGCCGCTGGCCAAGCTGATGGGTTCGTTCTACCTGACCTGCGCGCTGTTCGTCTTTGTCGTGCTCGGGACGATTGCCCGCATGACCGGCTTCTCGATCTTCAAGTTCATCGGCTATATCAAGGAAGAACTGCTGATCGTGCTCGGCACTAGCTCCTCGGAATCGGCCCTGCCGGCCCTGATGCGCAAACTCGAAAAGCTCGGCTGCTCGAAGTCGGTGGTGGGCCTGGTGGTTCCGACCGGCTACTCGTTCAACCTGGACGGCACCAACATCTACATGACGATGGCCGCCCTGTTCGTGGCCCAGGCCACGAACACCGAACTGACGCTGATGCAGGAACTGACCATCCTCGCGGTCGCCATGCTGACCTCGAAGGGCGCCTCGGGCATCACCGGCGCCGGCTTCATTACCCTGGCGGCGACGCTGGCCGTGGTGCCGACCATTCCGGTGGCGGGCATGGCCCTGATCCTCGGCATCGACCGCTTCATGAGCGAATGCCGCGCCCTCACCAATTTCGTCGGCAACGGCGTGGCCTCGGTGGTGGTGTCGAAGTGGGAAAACGAACTGGACAAGGATCGCATGAACGCGGTGCTGTCGGGGACGTATGTCGAGGAAGATCCGAAGTCGCTGCAGAAGGTACGCGAAGCGGCCTGATTCGCGTAGTGGTCGTTCTCGGAAAACCGCGCTTCGGCGCGGTTTTTTTTCGACTGGCATGCGTTGTGACGCGTGGCGTCCTGACTCCACGCGTACGTTTAGCTGAATACCCCGGACTCACCTCCGCCGTTGCCGCCCGCGTAGCGCCATGCTACCCTCGCGCCCATAACTAAAACGGAGACCCACAATGCACCTGCCCACCCTCGTCCTCGCCGCCCTGCTCGCCCTGCCCTTCGCCGCCAGCGCACAAACCACGGCCCCGGCCTACGACGCCGAACTCGCCAAGTCCCTCGGCGCCGACGAGCGCGGCATGCGCCAGTACGTGCTGGTCATCCTGAAGACCGGCCCCAGCAAGATGGCCGCCGGCGAAGCGCGCACCAAGATGTTCGAGGGCCATTTCGCCAACATGGGCAAGCTCGCCGGCGAGAAGAAGCTGGTCGTCGCCGGCCCGCTCGACGGCAAGGAAGGTCGGCGCGGCATCTTCGTCTTCAATACGCCGGACATCGAGGCGGCCAAGGCCTGGGTCGCCACCGACCCCGTCATCATCAACGGCGAGATGGTGGCCGAGTACCACAAGTTCTACGGCTCGGCCGGGCTGATGATGGTGAACGAGGTGCACGGGAAGATCGAGAAGAAATAAGACGACGGCCACGCAGCGGATCGAACCGATTCGCTGGGATGGTGCTTCAGGTCTTGTCCCGTGGCCCATCCGTCCTGGTGTTGTTCAACTCGCGCGTGAGCTCCGCGCGCAGCCGGTCTCCGGCCGAGGACGTGTCACCACAGAGTGGGCCGAGGTGCTTCGCACAGTGATCCTCCCGAGGGATGGACAGGCCCTCAATGACCGCCACCCGCCTTCCCTGCGCATCGTTCTCGAACACAGGGGGTGCCGCTTCTTTGTAATCGTTGGCCAGCGTGTCGCGGATCGCTTTTTCGAAGGGCTCTGGTGGCAGGCCATCGGGCAGTCTGAGGATCAAGGTCATATCAGTCCTTTCGTCAATGTCACAGCGAGTGGATGGCCAGTGTACAAACCAGCTCATCCTCTTAGCAAGAAGTAATCGAACGGCTTACCCGGTTTCCGTTCACTCCAGCCTGAACACCACATCCACCGGCTGCACCAGCTTGATCGCATCGACCGACAGGAAGTTGCGTGAGTCGACGTTCGAGGCCGCCTTTACCCGCGTGAAGCCGATATCGGCGCGTACTAGCCCAATGGTGGCGCCGACGTTCTTGACGCCGGCCGGGGTCACGGCCGTGACCGCGCCGAGCTTGCGCTTCGCACCCTTGGCGATGATCTCGGCGCGGCGCCGCGCATCGCGCAGGGCGTCGGCCATCAGGTCGGCTTCGAACTGCTCGCGCTCGACGATATCGAAGGAGGTCGCGAAATCGACCAGGTTCGGCTTGTCGAGCAGGGGTTCCACCACCGCGCGCCATTTCGACAGGTCGCGCACGATCAGGTGCACGCTCACGCGCAATTCCTGCGCCGTCGCCTCGCCCGCCCGGTTCCTGCCCGGCTCGCGCCGCACGTCGCGCGTTTCCAGATCCTCGAGCGGCACGCCCTGCTCCTGCAGCAGCGCGCGCACTTCCGCGATCCGCGTTTCCACCGTGGCGCGCGCCTGGGCCGGATCGGGATCGGGCGCCGCGATCACGAAATCGAGGGCGCCGATGTTCGGCGTGGTGTAGCGCGAAGCCTCCGCGTTCACGTGCACGAAGGGGTAGGCAGGCAAGGGCGAGGCCTGGGCCGCGGCAGGGATCGCGGCGGCGGCGAGCGCGGCGGCGAGGACAAGCTGTTTCAGCATGAAGTCTCCGTTCGATGTTCTTGAACAGGAAGCATAGGCTGTTATAGACAATCTTGTCTATAATTTTCTGCGGCTGCCCCGGCCACCGGAAAATTACCTAGACAGTCATTTCTAGACAAGATAATCTAGGCGTCAGTCATTCTGCATCAGTCAAGGAAGCGCCATGCCCACCTCTCCGGACATCCCGAAGCCCACCGCGGCAGAACTCGATTTACTCCAGACCCTGTGGCCGCTCGGCGCCGCCACCGCGCGCCAGGTGCACGAAGCGATGCAGTCGACCCGCCCCGAAGTCACCTATGCCACCGTGCTGCGCCTGATGCAGATCATGCATACCAAGGGCCTGCTCACGCGCGACGAGAGCGAACGCTCGCACGTCTACGCGCCGGCCCAGCCCCAGGATTCGCTCCAGAGCAACCTCATCAAGGATCTGATGCAGAAAGCCTTCGCCGGCTCGGCCAAGGCGCTGGTGATGGCGGCCCTGAAAAGCGGCATCTCGAAAAAGGAACGCGCCGAGATCGAAAAGCTGCTCAAGGACGAGCAGCCCGGGGACAAGCGATGACCGGCCAGGAACTGGTCGGCCATATCGGCGCCACCCTGCTCGACTCGGTCTGGCAGTGCGCCCTGATCGGCCTGGAAACGGCGATGGCGATGATCGGCCTGCGCCGCGCGCGTCCGCAGGCGCGCTACCTGGCGCTCTGCACCGGCATGCTGCTGTGCCTGCTCTGGCCGCTCGTCGAGCTCGTCGCGCGCCTGCAGGGCGGCGCGGCCGGGGCGAGCGGCACCCCGGTGCTGGTGCAGATGCTGCCCGGCGCCGCCGGCACGGGCGCCAGCTGGCAGGCTTTCCTGCAGGCGCACCTGGCCTGGGTGGTCGGCGGCTGGGCCGTCTGCGCCGGCGCACTGGCGCTGCGCATGGCCCTGGGCCTGGCCTGGATCGAACGTTCTACCCGCAGCGAGCGCATCGATGCCCACTGGAGCGCCCGCCTGGAAAGCATGGCGCTGGGGATGGGCATCGCCCGCGCCGTGCGCCTGCGCGTGACCGCTTCGCTGGCCAGCCCGGTGACCGCCGGCTGGTGGCGCCCGGTCGTGCTGGTGCCGGCCTCGCTCGTGGCCGGCATGCCGCCGCAGCTGCTGGAAGCCCTGCTGGCCCACGAGCTGGCCCATGTGCGGCGCCACGACTACCTGGTCAACCTGGTGCAGAGCGCGATCGAAGCGATCCTGTTCTACCACCCCGTGGTCTGGTGGATCTCGCACCGCATCCGCGTCGAGCGCGAACTGATCGCGGACGATCTCGCGGCGGCGCAACTGGGCGAACCGCGGCGCCTGGCGCAGGCCTTGTCCGAGCTGGAGCGCATCGGGTTTTCAAGCCACCGCCTGGCCCAGGCCGCCAACGGCGGCGACCTGCTCTCGCGCATCCGGCGGCTGGTGCGTGCGGACACGCCGGCATCGAACTGGAAAGCCGCCGTGCCGGTGCTGGCGATGGCCGTGGCCTGCCTGGCCGGTTGCGCCGGCACCATTGCCTCGCGCAGCGAAGCGGTCGAGCAGGAGGCCCTCACCCGGCGTCCGATCGCCCAATTCAACACCTGCGCCAAGCCGGACTACACCCCGGAGGCGATCGCCAGCCGCGCCCAGGGCACGACCACGCTGCGCTTCCTGATCGATACCGACGGCAGCGTGGCCGAAGCGGCCGTCACCAGGTCGAGCGGCGACCGTTCGCTCGACGAGGCGGCCCGGGTCGCCATCGCCAAATGCCGCTTCACGCCGGCCGTGGCGAACGGCAAGCCGGCGCGCGCCTGGGTGCCGGTGCAGTACGTGTGGTCGCTGGGGTAAAAAAGCGACACGGCCGCACGCCTTCCCCTGCGCGACAAGGGCCAGGTGAACTCCCGCGCTAGAATGAAGACGCGGCCGACTGCCGGCCGCGCTGTCATCAAGGGGGTGCCATGGATAGCGGCGAAAAGCTCAACACCTTTACCCACCTCGGCGGCGCCGTGCTCGCGTTCGGCGCCAGCATTCCGCTGCTGGCGCGCGCCTTCGACGCCGACGGCCGGCTGGGCCTGGCCAGCACGGCCGTGTACGCCCTCTCGCTGATCCTGATGTACGCCTGCTCCACCGCCTACCACGGCGCCAGCGGCGCTCTCAAGACACTCTTGCGGCGCCTCGACCACCTCAGCATCTACCTGCTGATTGCCGGCAGCTACACGCCCTTCTGCATGCTGATGCTGACCGGCAGCGAGTCCTGGATTTTGCTGGGCGTGGTGTGGGGACTGGCGCTGGTCGGCATCCTGCAGGAAACCCGTCCGCGGCAAGGCGCGCGCGTGCTGTCGATGCTGGTCTACCTGGCGATGGGCTGGTCGGCTGCGACAATGATCGGGCCGCTGCACGCCGGGCTCGGCACGGCCGGCTTCGCCTGGCTGCTGGGCGGCGGCCTGGCCTATACGGCCGGCATCCTGTTTTACGTGCTCGATCACCGCATGCGCCACGCGCATGGCATCTGGCATCTGTTCGTACTGGCGGGCAGCGCCGCGCATTACGTCACGATCTACTGGTACGTGCTGTAGGCCGGCGCCGCCACAATAGCCTTACGCTTGCCATGAACAGCGCCGCGGCGAATGCGTTGACGATCAACACGCCTGCGGGCAAGTGCACGACAAAGGCCAGGCTCAAGGCGCCGCGCAAAGGGTACACGGTCGTTAAATCGTAGGAATGGTAGCCCGCGAGCTGGAAGGCGTAGAAGACCACGCCTGCCGCATGCCCGGTCAAGCGCCCGCGCCAGGCAAGGCCGCCCGACAGCAGGCCGAGCAGCGCGAGCGGCAGCAGATGCTGGCCCGTGAACAGCCCGACGGCCAGGCCCAGTACGGCGCCGATGAGCGTGAGCATGGCGACGATGCGTTCGATCCGACCCCAATCAGCGGCGATCAAGGAAACCCTTCACGAAACGGGAGAGGCTGCGCAGTGCGCGTGCCTCCAGGGCCAGCAGTCGCGTCACCCAGGCCGGCAAATTCACATCCCGCCCCAGCTTCCCGGCAATTTCCTCGGGCGTGATGTCGGACGTGAAAATCGCCTTGTAGAAGCGGAATAGCAATCCGATCTCGGCCAGGACGAGCACCCCCACCGCCGCCGGGCGCAGCCAGCCGAGCGCGTTGAGGATGTGCTGGTGCTCGAGCGGAATCAGGTAACTGGTGATCCATACGCCGAGCGAGGCGAGACCGAGCACCGGCAAGAGCAGCTTTCTACCGCGAGCGCGGTAGCACCAGCAATACAGCAGCGGCAGCACGAGCGCCAGGTCGAACAGCACGGCGCCCTCGAACACGCGGCGCTGCGTCCAGTCCTGGAAGTGCAGCGCACCGGCGTCGCCCAGGACGATCGCCAGCGCCAATGGATAAAACCAGTGCTTGCGTAACCAGGCTTGCGCCGTGGATCTTTCTAGGGAGATCAGCATCACGGTCTTCCTTCACAGTGAACGGGAACGCCACCGAAAAAAGCCCGGCACGGGCCGGGCTTCTGGATTTCCCAGGGAAACCGGCCGGGGCCGGCTTCCGCTATCGCGGACTTCAGACCGCCGACACGTCCAGCTCGGCCGCCGTCGCTTCCACCACCTGCTCCTTGGTCACGCCCGGCGCCAGCTCCACCAGCTTCAAGCCGTTGCCGGTCACGTCGATCACGCCGAGGTCGGTGATGATGCGGTCGACGACGCCGACGCCGGTCAGCGGGAGGTCGCATTTCTTGAGGATCTTGTAGCTGGTCGAGCCATCCTTGGCGGTGGCGACGTGTTCCATCACGACGACCACGCGCTTGACGCCGGCCACCAGATCCATCGCGCCGCCCATGCCCTTCACCATTTTGCCGGGAATCATCCAGTTGGCCAGGTCGCCGCGTTCGGAGACCTGCATCGCGCCCAGGATGGCGAGGTTGATCTTGCCGCCGCGGATCATGCCAAAGGAATCGGCCGAGCTGAAGTAGGCGGCGCCCGGCAGCGCGGTGACGGTTTGCTTGCCGGCGTTGATCAGGTCGGCGTCGACCGCATCATCGGTCGGGAACGGGCCGATGCCGAGCAGGCCGTTTTCCGATTGCAGGAAGACTTCGATGTCCTGCGGCACATAATTGGCAACCAGGGTCGGCAGGCCGATCCCCAGGTTCACATAGAAGCCGTCCTGCAGCTCTTTCGCCGCGCGCGCGGCCATTTCATCACGAGTCCATGCCATGTTCTGTCTCCGGTCTGTTCTTAGTTCGGGCGCACGGTGCGCTGTTCGATGCGCTTTTCCGGCGATGGATTGTGGACGATGCGGTGCACGAAGATGCTCGGGGTATGCACCTGGTCCGGATCGATCTCGCCGATCTCGACCAGCTCCTCGACCTCGACGATGCAGACCTTGCCGGCGGTGGCGACGTTCGGGTTGAAGTTGCGCGCGGTCTTGCGGAACACCAGGTTGCCGGCCTTGTCGGCTTTCCAGGCTTTCACGAGCGAGACGTCCGGCACCAGCGCCAGTTCCATCACATAGTGCTCGCCGTTGAATTCGCGCGTTTCCTTGCCGTCGGCGACGATGGTGCCGTAGCCGGTTTTCGTGAAGAAGGCCGGGATGCCGGCGCCGCCGGCGCGCAGCTTCTCGGCCAGCGTGCCTTGCGGGGTGAATTCGAGTTCGAGTTCGCCGGCCAGGAACTGGCGTGCGAATTCCTTGTTCTCGCCGACGTAGGACGCGATCATCTTCTTGATCTGGCGCGTTTCCAGCAGCTGGCCGAGGCCGAAGCCGTCGACGCCGGCGTTGTTGGAAATGGCGGTGAGTTGCTTGACGCCGGAATCGCGCAGCGCTGCGATCAGCGCTTCCGGAATGCCGCACAGGCCGAAGCCGCCGACGGCGATGGTCTGGCCGTCTTGCACGATACCGGCCAGCGCCAATGCCGCGTCAGGATACACTTTGTTCATACCCGTCCCTTTTATGAAGTGAGCCAATGCCCGATGTTGGAATCCCGTGCTCCCGGCCTGCATGGATGCCCGGCGTTCCTTTATGTACCGCAGAGTAGAATCCCAGCATAAAATAGGCCGATTCAAAGCACAATACCGTAGAACTACCGGCCATGGCCCTGCCCCTGCTTCAAGAACCGCCCCAGATGAATCCATCATACGCCATCGATTACGAGATGATTTTCCAGCATGCCCCGGTGGGCATGTGCATCTCGGTCAACCGCGTGATCCAGTCTTCCAACATGGCGCTGACCGACATGTTCGGCTACCCCCAGGGCCAGCTCGACGGCCAGTCCTTCGCCGTGCTGTATCCGACCATGGACGAGTTCCTGCGCACGGGCGACCGCATCGTTCCCATCATGAATGCGAAGGGCCGCTATTCCGACGAGCGCATCATGCGCCGCGGGGACGGCGAGCTGTTCTGGTGCCACGTGACGGGGCGCGCCCTGAACGCGGCCGAGCCCTTGGGCGCGGGCGTGTGGACCTTCGAGGACGTAAGCGAGAAGCGGCCGGTGACGGCGGAGCTGACGCCGCGCGAGCGCGAGATCGCCGCGCTGCTGGTGGAGGGCAAGACCAGCAAGGTGATCGCGCGCGAGACCGACCTCAGCCCGCGCACCGTGGAGATGCACCGGGCGAAACTGATGCGCAAGTTCTCGGCCTCGACCTCGTCGGAACTGGTGCACAAGCTGGTGGGCGTGGCGCGCTGACTGCGAACGCGTGGACGGCCGAGCCGTCCACGCGGTGCCCGCGGCGATGGTTCGGCTCTCAGAGCCGGCGCACGGACTCGCGCACCACCAGGCTCAGCGCCGGCATGTCCATCGGCGGCTGCGGATGGCCCAGCATGTCGAGCATGCGGTGGCCGATGTTCATCCCGACCTCATATAGCGGCTGGCGCACCGTGGTCAGCGGCGGCGTCGTGTACATCGAACTGTGCAGGTCATCGAAGCCGATGATCGAGATATCGTCCGGCACGCGGATGCTGCGCCGGTACAGGGCCAGGCGCGCGCCGTAGGCCGTCAGGTCGTTGCTGGCGAAGATGGCGGTGAAGCGCTGGTTCGAGGCCAGCAGGCCGTTCACCGCCAGCAGGCCGCCCGATTCCTGGAAGTCGCCCGGCACCACCAGGTTCGGGTCAAGTTCGATCTTGTGGCGCGCCAGCGTGTCGCGGTAGCCGGCCAGGCGCGCCCGCGCATCCTCGTGATCCTCGGGCCCGGTGATCATCGCGATACGGCGGTGGCCCTGGTTGATGAGGAATTCGATCGCCTCGCAGGCGCCGCGGTAATTGTCGAGACTGAAGCCCAGCACCCGCTCCCCCGCCACCTGGCGCCCGAAGGCGACGATCGGCACCCGCTTCGAGAAGCCGAGGATCTGGCTGTCGCTCAGGTTCCCGGTCAGGATCGCCACGCCGTCGACGCGGCGCGCGATCAGCAGTTCGACGCGCTCGGCCTCCTCGTCCGCATGCCAGTGCCCGCTCATGATCAGCAGCGCATAACCGGAGGCCTTGACGGCATCCTCGATCCCCACCATCGCGCGGTTGAAGTAGCCGCTTTCGAGCGACTGGGTCAGCACGCCGATAGTGCGCGTGCTGCCCATTTTCAGGCTTTGGGCGAGGCGGTTGGGCTTGTAGTTGAGTTCCTCGATGACGCGCTCCAAGGCCTTGCGCTTGTCGTCGGACACCTTGGCGGTGCCGTTCAGGAAGCGCGACACCGTCGCCGGCGAGACCCCGGCTGCCTGGGCGACCTGGTGCAAGGTGGTGGTGCTGCTGAAACTCGCGTCGTTTTTCATAAGGTCGTGTATTCAGCGCTCGTTGGCGCCGCCGGGCTGTTTCATGAAGTGTAACACGTCGCAGCCTCGCTCCGCCGCCTCATGAAAAGTTTTCATGGCACCTGCCAGCCCGATTCTCCTTAGCGTAACCGCAAAATTCTTTCAAATTCTGTTTGACATCCCGTCATTTGCGAACATACCATGAAACCGTTTTCAAGAATTATGAAATCGATTTCTTGGAAAGCTGCAAACAGGCAACATAAATCAAATAATTCAAATTTTGGAGACAGCATGACAACCTCTGCATCGCAGCGCCGGCGCGCGCTCGCCCCGATCCAACTCGCCGTCCTCAGCTTCGTCGCCAGCCTCGCCAGCCTCGACGCCGCCCACGCGCAGACCGGCGCCGCCGGCGCCGCGGCCGACGCCGCGACCACCCAGGCCCCCTCGTCGGTCTCGACCAGCGCCGACGGCCAGCCGGTCGCCGAAGTGCTGGTCACTGCGACCAAGCGCTCGACCTCGCTGCAAAAAACCCCGATCGCCGTCACCGCGCTCTCCGCCGCCACGCTCGCCAACAACCATGTGCAGACCATGCTCGACGTGGTGGCGCTGGTGCCGGGCTTCCAGGCCACCGCCCAGGGCGACCACGGCGTCACCACCATGACCCTGCGCGGCATCGGCAACGACAGCGCCAAGACCCAGTACGCCGACCCGGAAGTCGCCTCCTTCGTCGACAACGTCTATTCGCCGCGCGCCGAAGGCGCAACCGCCCTGCTCTTCGACGTCGACGGCATCGAGGTGCTGCGCGGCCCGCAGGGCACGCTCTGGGGCCGCAATTCGACGGTGGGCGCGGTCAACATCCAGACCACCAAGCCGACCCTGAACAGCCGCGCCGGCTATGTCGAAGGCGGCATCGGCGACTACAACCGCTACGGCATGCGCGGCGCCTTCAACGTGCCGCTCTCGAACACCGCCGCCCTGCGCGTGGCGGTCGTGCACGAGCAGCACGACGGCTATGTCGATTACCAGAAATTCCCGGGCGTGCCGCTCGAGCAGCAGCGCGCCGCCTTTGCCGCCGCCGGCGGCGCGGACGCCGCCTTCCGCCCGATCAACGCCAACGACTTCGCCGTCGGCGACCGCAAGTACAACGCCCAGGACCAGAGCGCCGCGCGTATCAGCCTGCTGTGGCAGCTCGCGCCGAACCTGCGCTGGGACGTCGCCTACGAAAAATTCGTCGACCGCGGCACCCCGAACGCCAACCTGATGCAGACCCCGCGCCCCGGCCAGGATCACTGGTCGATGCTGAGCGACAGCGCGCCCTGGATCGAACGCGACAGCCACAACGTGCGCAGCCGCCTGAGCTGGGACATCAATGCCGACATGGCCCTGCACTACATCGCCGGCTTCTCCAAGTACAAGGGCACGATGCGCTTCGACCAGGACGGCGGCGCCACCGTGCCGACCTCGATCATCTCGGGCGCCAAGTGGCAGGAGCACACCACCACCGATTCGAACTTCCGCAGCCAGAGCCACGAGATCGAACTGCAGTCGACCGGCACGCGCACCGTCGACTGGCAGGTCGGCCTCTACTACGGCGGCGAGAAGAACAGCATCCGCTTCGACATCCCGATCATGAACGGCACCCAGGACGGCGGCAGCGTCGCCTGGCAGGGTTCCTTCATCCAGCCGAAGGAGACCGTCGACTCGACCGCCGCCTTCGGCCAGGCCACCTGGAACGTCACCAACCGTCTGCACCTGACCGGCGGCCTGCGCTACACCCACGACAAGCGCGAGAACGTCGGCGGGCGCGCCTATACCTGGCGCGGCGGCGCGGTGCCGCAGGTGCCGCTCAATCCATCGATCGATCCGCGCGTGCAGCCGGGCTTCGCCGCCGACGTGCCGGGCAACGACGGCAAGTTCACGGGCAGCAAGGTCACCGGCCTGGCGCGCGTCAACTACGACCTCAACCGCGACCACATGGTGTATGCCAGCGTCTCGACCGGCTACAAGTCCGGCGGCACCCAGGATCGCGGCCTGACCTACGAGCCGGAAACGCTCACCAACTATGAACTTGGCTCGAAAAGCTCCTTCATGGGAGGCGCCCTGCGCGTCAACAATGCGCTGTTCCACATGAATTTCAAGGACTTCCAGTTCAGCTCCCCGGTTAACTTCACCGACAGCAGCCGCGGCCTGTCGATCTCGAACGCCGAAGGCGCCAAGGTCTACGGCCTGGAGTCGGAAATCGCGGCGCGCCTGTCGGCCAAGGATCGCCTTTCGGTCAGCTTCGCCCTGCTGCGTGCGGAACTGGGCTACCTGATCGCCGGCTCCAACGACTACACGCTGCCGACCTGCACCACGCCCAACAGCAGCGCGTCCGACACCTGCCTCGACGTCACCGGCAACAAGATGCCGCACGCGCCGCGCTTCTCGACCACCGTCATGTACCAGCACACCTTCGATCTGGCCAACGGCGCGACCCTGGTGCCGCGCATCACGGCGCACTACGAGACCGACGCCGAGCTGAGCGTGTTCAACCTGGGGCCGGAAGACCGCCAGGAAGCCTACGCCACCGCGGATCTCGGCCTGCGCTACCAGAACAAGGGCTGGTGGGTCGACGCCTTCGTGCGCAACGTGAACGACAAGAAGATCAAGACCAGCGCCTTCAACGGCTTCGGCCCGTGGCTGGCCCAGTACAAGCCGCCGCGCACCATCGGCATCAATACCGGCTTCGATTTCTGAGCCGGCGCCGCGGCGGGTTGCAGACGCCCGCCGCGGCATATTTTTCACATGCCGCATCCTTCCTACCGCCCATGAACAATCGCACCACATTCGACACCCGCAACGATTTCCCGCCTGATTTCACCTGGGGCGTCGCCACCTCCGCCTTCCAGATCGAAGGCGCCTCCACGGCCGACGGCAAGGGGCCGTCGATCTGGGACACCTTCTGTGCCGACCGCGCCAACATCAAGGACGGCAGCGACGGCAGCGTCGCCTGCGACCACTACCGCCGCTACCGCGACGACGTCGCCCTGCTCGCCTCGCTCGGCGTCGACGCCTATCGCTTCTCGATGGCCTGGTCGCGCGTTCAGCCCCAGGGCCGCGGCGCATGGAACCCGGCCGGCTTCGATTTCTACGACCGCCTGCTCGACGAACTGGCGCGGCGCGAGGTCAAGGCGCACCTGACCCTGTACCACTGGGATCTGCCGCAAGGCCTGCAGGACGAGGGCGGCTGGCTGAACCGGGACACTGCGTATCGCTTCGCCGACTATGCGCACGAGGTGACGCGCCGCTTCGGCGACCGCATCGAAGCCATTGCCACCCACAACGAACCCTGGTGCACGGCCAACCTCGGCTACGGCAACGCCCAGTTCGCGCCCGGCGTCGCCGACCTGAAGCAGTCGATCCAGGTCTCGCACCACCTGCTCCTGTCGCACGGGCTGGCGATGACGGCCATGCGCGGCCTGCACAGCCCGGCCAAGCTGGGCATCGTGCTGAACCAGTGGACGGCCGACCCGGCCACCGATTCGCAGGCCGACCGCGACCTGGCCGCCTTCGAATATGCGCGCTCGACCCAGTGGTTCATGGATCCGATCTTCAAGGGCCATTATCCGGAACTGGCCCTGCGCGCGCATGGCGCCAACGCGCCCGAGGTACGCAGCGGCGATTTCGACATCATCCAGCAACCGATCGATTTCCTGGGCTGTAATTACTACTTCCGCGCCTGGTGCAGCGCCGCCACCCCGCCCGTGCCGATGCCGGCCGCCCAGGGCCTGACCGACATGGGCTGGGAAATCTACCCGCAAGGTCTGCCGGAATTGCTCGTGAAGCTCAATGAAGAGTACGATCTGCCTCCGATCTACATCACCGAGAACGGCATGGCGAACGCCGACGTGCTGGAGGGCGGCCAGGTGCACGACGCGGCGCGCATCGCCTTCGTGCAAAGCCACCTGGCGGCGCTGCGCGAAGCGATGGCGGCCGGCGTCGACGTACGCGGCTACTTCCTCTGGAGCCTGCTGGATAATTTCGAATGGAATTCGGGCTACGAGAAGCGCTTCGGCATCGTCCACGTCGACTATGCGACCCAGCAGCGCACCTTGAAGGACAGCGCGCTGTGGTACCGCGACTTCCTGGCGGCGCGGCGCTGACACGTTCCCGTAGCAGCTCTATAAAAATACAAGGAGGAGACATGCAGATTCATCCCGACGGCCCGCGCCTGCTGGCCGACATCGGCGGCACCAACGCCCGCTTTGCGCTCGAGACGGCGCCCGGCAAGCTGGCCGCCACCATGACCCTGGCCTGCGCCGACTATCCGCGCTTCCAGGACGCGGTGCACGCCTATTTGGCCAACTGCGGCGTCCAGGTGGCGCACGCCGTGATCGCCATCGCCAATCCGGTCGACGGCGACGCCATCCGCATGACCAACCACCACTGGGCCTTCTCGATCGAGGCCGCGCGCGCCGAACTGGGCCTGGCCACGCTGCTGGTGGTGAACGATTTCACCGCGCTGGCGATGGCCCTGCCCAGCCTCGGGGCGGCCGACTTGATGCAGGTCGGCGGCGGCCAGGCGCGCGCCGGCTGCGCCATCGGCCTGGTCGGCGCCGGCACCGGCCTCGGTGTCTCGGGCCTGGTCGCCGACGAAGGCCGCTGGGTCGCGCTGCACAGCGAAGGCGGCCACGTCGCCTTTTCCCCATCGGACGAGCGCGAAGTGGCGGTGCTGCGCTACGGCTGGCAGCGCTACGAACACGTCTCGGCCGAACGCTTCGTCTCCGGCCCCGGCATCGCCCTGATCCGCGAGGCGATCGCCGCCAGCCGGAATGAATCGGTCGACCTGGGCCTGACGCCAGCCGACATCGTCGCGCGCGGCCTCGCCGGCGCCGACCCATTGTGCCGCGAGGCGATCGACTGCTTCGCCGGCATGCTGGGCACGGTGGCGGCCAATCTCGCCGTCACGCTCGGCGCCCATGGCGGCATCTATATCGGCGGCGGCGTGGTGCCGCGCCTGGGCGACTATTTCGCCACCTCGCCCTTCCGTGCCCGCTTCGAGAACAAGGGCCGCTTCAGCGCCTTCACCGCCCGCATCCCGACCTGGGTGATCACCGCATCGCACCCGGCCCTGGCCGGCGCCGCCAACATCCTGGCCGCGCACCTGGCGCGCGAGACCACCCCTGCGCGCCGCGTGCGTGCCGGCGCGGCCGCGGCGCGCCTGACGCAATCGGGGCAGGCCAGCCATGCGCCGCGCTGACGCCGCGGCCTCGCCGCTCCTGTGGGTGCCGACCGGCTACTTCACGATGGCGCTCGGCTACGTCATGCTCACCAGCGTCACGGCCATCATGTTCAAGAACCTGGGCATGGACAACGGCCGCGCCGCGCAGTATTCGAGCCTGCTGATCCTGGCCTATACGGTCAAGCCGCTGTTCGCGCCCTTCGTCGAGATGTACCGCACCAAGAAATTCTTCGTGCTGTGCGCCCAGGTGCTGATCGGGCTCGGCTTTGCCGGGGCCGCGCTGGCCATGGGCCTGCCGGGCTACATGGGCATCCTGATGCCGGTGTTCTTCGCGCTTTCTTTTGTGGGCGCGACCCAGGACATCGCCAGCGACGGCGTCTATGTCACCTCGCTCGACAGCCGCAAGCAGTCGCTGTACTGCGGCATCCAGAGCCTGTCCTGGAACATCGGCCCCATCGTCGCCGCCGGCGGCATGGTCTACCTGAGCGGCTACCTGCACACGCAGGTGTTTGGGCATGACCCGAAGGTCTTCGGGCCGGCCTGGATCGAGGCCTGGCGCGTGATATTCTTCCTGGTCGCGGCCCTTACCCTCCTGATGGCGGCCTGGCACTGGCGCTTCATGCCGGAAGGCGCGCGCGCGGCGGATACGCCGGCCAACGTGCGCGGCGCCGGCCGCATCCTGGTCGACGCCTTCGTCACCCTGTTCCAGAAGCCCGGCGTGTGGCGCATGATCGCTTTTGCCTTCCTGTTCCGGCTCAGTATCGGCTTCCTGGAAAAGATCGGCCCTTTCTTCATGGTCGACCCGGCGGCCAAAGGGGGCCTCGGCCTGTCGAACGAGATGCTGGGCCTGATCTACGGCACGTACGGCCTGGCGGCGGTGCTGCTCGGATCGCTCCTCGGCGGCCTGTATGTGGCGCGGCGCGGGCTGAAGGCCACGCTCTTTGTCCTCTGCTGCGCGGTCAACATCCCGAACGCGACCTTCCTCCTGATGAGCGTCTACCTGCCCACCAGCCTGGTCGCGATCACGGCCGGCGTCGTCATCGAAAAATTCTTCTTCGGCTTCGGCGCGGTCGGCTTCATGATCTACCTGATGCAGCAGCTGGCGCCGGGCAAGTACACGACCACCCACTACGCCTTCGGCACCGGCGTGATGGGCCTGTGCGGCCTGGTCACCGGCGTGATCAGCGGCCACCTGCAGGAGATGATGGGCTATGTAAGCTATTTCGTGTTCGTGATGGTGGCGACGATTCCCTCCTTCCTCGCCACCTGGTTCGCGCCCTTCCCGCACGACGACGGCAGCGAGCCGGTGGCGTGCACGCAGGCGGTGCCGGCATGAGGCGCCTGTCGCTATCGCTTCTGTGCCTGGCCGCCGGCGCCGCCTGCGCGCAGACCGACCCGTCGGTCAAGGTCAACGGCATCGGCTTCCTGCCGGACGCGCACAAGCTGGCGGTGGTGCCCGCAGGTGTGCCAACCAGCGCGGGCGCGCGCTTCGAAGTCGTCGAGGATGCCGGCGGCAAGCCCGTGCTGGCCGGCGCGCTGGCCGCGCCGCAGCGCTGGGATCCCTCCGGCGAAACCGTGCGCATCGCCGACTTCAGCGCCCTGCGCAAGCCGGGCCGCTATCGCATCAAGGCCGAGGGCGCGCCCCCGTCCGCCCCGTTCACGGTGGGCGCGGACAGCTATCGCGCCCTCGGCACGGCCGCGCTGAAGGCCTTTTACTTCAACCGCACGGCGCTGGCGCTGGCGCCGAAGCACGCGGGCGCCTGGGCCCGGCCCGCCGGCCATCCGGACGAGCGGGTGCTGGTGCACGCGTCGGCAGCGTCATCGGCCCGCCCGGCCGGCACCGTCATCGCCAGCAGCAAGGGCTGGTACGACGCCGGCGACTACAACAAATACATTCCCAGTTCCGCCATCTCGACCTATACGCTGCTGGCGGCCTACGAACACTTCCCGCGCTGGTTCGATGCGCTCGAGGCGAACATCCCGGAGTCCGGCAACGGCGTGCCCGACGTCGTCGACGAGGCAATGTGGAACCTGGAATGGATGCTCTCGATGCAGGATCCGGCCGATGGCGGTGTGTACCACAAGCTGACCAACCTGACCTTCGATGCGATGGTGATGCCGCACCAGGCAATGAAGGCGCCGCGCTACGTGGTGGCGAAAAGCACCTCGGCCGCGCTCAATTTCGCCGCCACCATGGCGGTCGCCAGCCGCGTGCTGGCGCCCTACCAGAAGCAGTATCCGGGCATGGCGGCGCGAATGCTGGCGGCAGCAGAGCGCGCCTGGGAATGGGCGGCTGCGCATCCGGCCCTGCTGTTCAAGAATCCGCCGGATGTCGTCACCGGCGAATACGGCGACGCGCGGGTCGACGACGAGCGCGCCTGGGCCGCGGCCGAGCTGTACATCAGCACGGGCAAGGACGGCTACTACACGGCGCTGCAGCCGGAGACGGTGTCGAACACCTACCCGGCCTGGGACGACGTGCGGGGACTGGCCTGGGTCTCGCTGGCGCACCACCGCGCGCGCCTGACGCCGCTGGCCGACCGCGGCCTGATCGCGGCCCGCGTCGACGGCCTGGCCGCGCGCCTGGCACAGGAATGGAAAAGCTCGGGCTACCGGGTGCCGATGCGCGGCGCCGACTTCGTCTGGGGCAGCAATGCCGTGATGCTGAACCAGGCGCTGATGCTGGTGCAGGGCCATCGCCTGAACGGCAAGCCCGAGTATCTGGCGGCGGCCCAGTCGGCGCTCGACTATGTCCTCGGCCGCAATGCCTTCGGGCGCTCCTTCGTCACCGGCTTCGGCGTGCACCCGCCCTTGCATCCGCACCACCGCCCCTCGCAGGGCGACACGGTGGCCGCGCCGGTGCCGGGCTGGGTGGTGGGCGGGCCGCAGCCCTTCCAGCAGGACAAGGCCGAGTGCCCGCCCTACCCAAGCGCCCTGCCCGCGCTGTCCTGGCTCGACCACGTCTGCAGCTATGCCAGCAACGAGGTCGCCATCAACTGGAACGCGCCGCTGGTCTACCTCACGGCGGCGCTGTCCGAACTCACGCCACAGGCGAACGCCATGACCCATACGACCACGCCCCTCGACGCCGTGCGGCGCCAGGAACAGCTGCTGCAATTCGACAGCTTCAGCAACAAGGCGGCCCTCGACATCGGCCTCGAACTGGTGGAACGCGCGCGGGCGCGCAAGGCCGTCGTCAGCGTCGAGATCGCGCGCAACGGCCAGACCCTGTTCGCGCACGGCATGGACGGCGCGCCGCCCGATCACGCCCACTGGATCCGGCGCAAGAGCAATCTCGTCAACCGCACCGGCCACAGCTCCTACTATACCCACCTCGAGGTGGTGCAGAACGGCGGCGACTATGAAGCCATTCCCACCTTCGACGCGCGGGAGTATGCTGCCCATGGCGGCGCTTTTCCGGTCGTCGTCAAGGGAACGGGACAGGTCGGCACGATCACGGTATCGGGCCTGCCCGGCCCGGAAGATCACGCACTGGTCGTGGGCGTGCTCAAGGACTACCTCGCTATCAAGGGAGAACTCTGATGGACAGTGCGGTCAGGTGGGGCATCCTCGGCACCGGCGGCATCGCGCGCGCCTTTGCCCTGGGCTTGAAGCACGCGCCGGGCGCGGTGCTGGCGGCGGTCGGCTCGCGCAGCCAGGCGAGCGCCGACGCCTTTACGCGCGAGACGGGCGCGCAGGCTGCTTACGGTTCCTACGAGGCGCTGGCGGCGGCGCCCGGGGTCGACATCATCTATATCGGCACGCCGCACCCGCTGCATGCCGAGAACACCCTGCTGGCTCTGAACGGCGGCAAGGCCGTCCTGTGCGAGAAACCCTTCGCCATGAACCGCAGGGAAGCCGGCGCCATGGTGGCGCTGGCGCGCTCGCGCGGCCTGTTCCTGATGGAGGCGATGTGGACGCGCTTCCTGCCGGCCCTGGCCGAGGTCAGGCGCATCATGGCTTCCGGCGAGATCGGCGCCGTGACGCTGGTACAGGCCGACTTCGGCTTCGCCGCCACGCGCGACCCCGAGCACCGGGTGAACAAGCGCGAACTCGGCGGCGGCGCCCTGCTGGATCTGGGCATCTATCCGTTGTCGATCGCCTGCGCCCTGCTCGGGCCGGCCGAAAGCGTGCGCGCCCAGGCCGTCATGAGCGAGACCGGGGTCGATGCGACGACGGCCTTCACCATCCGCCACGCGGGCGGCACGCTGTCGAGCAACAGCTGTTCGCTGCGCGCGCGCTCGAGCTGCGAGTTGGTCGTCTCTGGGGAGGAAGGCAGCATCCGCATGCATCGGATGTTCCACCTGGCCGACAGCATCACGGTCGAGGTGCATGGGCAGGCGCCGCGCGTTGTGGCGACGCCGTATCTCGGCAATGGCTATACGCACGAGGCGATCGCGGCGGGCGAATGTTTGCGGAACGGGCTGGTCGAGCATCCGCTGATGCGACATGAGGAAACGCTGGCGCTGATGGAGGTGCTGGACGAGATCCGGGGACAGATCGGGTTGCGGTATCCGGCGGATGAGGTATGACCCAGCGTGCACACGATGTCCCTCCGTGAAGTCGGGACTCCACGAAGGTAATGCATGCGATCACCCCATCGGCAGCAACCCGCGCACCTCATCCGGCAAGGGCACCGACTTCTCCGCCGCGAAATCCACCCACACCACCTTCGCCGCGCCTTCGGCATGCAGGGCGCCGGCCTGGCCGTCCGCGCCCACCAGGCGGATCTCGTGCATCACCTCGAAGCTCGATCGCCCCGGCGCGCAGGCAAACGAGGTGACCTCGATCTCGGCCGGATACTTCAACTGCTTGAGAAAGGAGCAGCGCGCGTTGATCAGCACCGGCCCGACGCCATTCGGATCGGGCAGCGCCCCGATCTGTTCCAGCCAGGCGATGCGCGCCGTTTCGATGTAGCGGAAATAGACGGTGTTGTTGACGTGGCCCATCGCGTCCATGTCGCCCCAGCGCACCGGCATGCGCATCGTGTGGATCAGTTTTTTGTCGCTCATGCGTGAAACTCTGCGCTTGCCTGTTCAGTTAAAAAAAATGGCGCCGCTGCCGGCGCCACCTATCCATTTTACGACAGGGCTTACTGCGCCGTCATGCCGTCGTCCGCCGTGATGATGGCGCCGTTGATGAAATGCGCTTCCTCGGCCGCAAGCAGGAGCAGCAGGCCGTCCAGGTCTTCCGGCCGGCCGGGGCGCTTGCGCGGCAGCAGGTCGATCAGTTTTTTCCCCTGCTCGGTGCCGAAATAATCCTCGTTCATCTCGGTCGAGATGTAGCCGGGGCAGATGGCGTTGACGTTGATGCCGTACTTGCCCCATTCGACCGCCATCGCCTTGGTCATCTGCACCACGCCGGCCTTGCTCATGCAGTAGACGCCGATCTGCGGCAGCACGCGCAGGCCGCCCACCGAGGCGATGTTGACGATGCGGTGCTGCTTGCGCGGATCGCCCTTGGCACGCTGGATCATGCGCTTGGCCGCCTGCTGGGCGACGAAGAAGGCGCCGCGCAGGTTGGTGTCCATGATGTACTGGTAGTCGTCCTCGGTCACGTCGAGCAGGCGCTGGGTGCTCTGCACGCCGGAGTTGTTGATCAGGATGTCGATCGGGCCGGCCTCAGTCTCGGCGTGGGCGATCGCCGACTTGATGCTGGCCATGTCGGTGACGTCGAGGTTGACGACGTGGGCGGCGCCGCCGTCGGCTTCGATCTCGGCGCGCAATTCCTTCAGGCGCTCGGTGCGGCGCGAGGCCAGCACGACCTGGGCGCCGGCGCCGGCCAGCGCTTTCGCGAAGCGTGCACCGAGTCCGCTCGAGGCGCCGGTGACCATGGCGATCTTCCCTTCAAAATTTACTTCGATGCCCACGTTCGCTCCTGTCCTGTCGTGCTCCGGCACGGGTGATGTCGAAGGCATAATGATGTCACAGATTGCAGCGATTAGATTGCCGAGTCTAATAATCGGCCTAAACAGCCCAAAAACGGCCTCCGAAGTTGCATTCAAGCCGGAAAACCCGCACACTCGTGCTTAAATTTTTTTAACCATACCAAGACCATGACAGACGCAACCAACATCCTCGAACAATACGGCCCGCGCGAAGCAATGGAGTACGACGTCGTGATCGTCGGCGGCGGCCCGGCCGGCCTGTCGGCGGCCATCCGCCTGAAGCAGCTGGCCGCTGAAAAAGGCCAGGAAGTGTCGGTCTGCGTGCTCGAAAAAGGCGGCGAAGTCGGCGCCCATATCCTGTCGGGCGCGGTCATGGATCCGATCGCCCTGAACGAACTGTTCCCGAACTGGAAGGAACTGGGCGCGCCACTGAATACCGAAGTCACCGAAGACCGCGTCCTGTTCCTGACCGAGACCAAGGCCATGGCCACGCCGAACTTCATGGTGCCGAAGATGCTGACCAACCACGGCAACTACATCATCTCGCTGGCGAATCTCGTGCGCTGGCTCGGCCAGCAGGCCGAAGCCCTAGGCGTCGAAGTCTTCCCGGGCTTCCCGGCGGCCGAGATCCTGTACAACGAGGATGGCTCGGTCAAGGGTGTCGCCACCGGCAACATGGGCGTGGACCGCGAAGGCAATCCGACCGACGCCTTCCAGCTCGGCATGGAACTGCACGCGAAATACACCTTCTTCGCCGAAGGCTCGCGCGGCCACCTCGGCAAGCAGCTGATGGCCAAGTACGACCTGAACCGAGGCAAGGATCCGCAGACCTACGGCATCGGCATCAAGGAACTGTGGGAAATCGACCCGGCGCTGCACAAGCCGGGCCTGGTGATCCACACGGCCGGCTGGCCGCTCGACAAGGACACCTACGGCGGCTCCTTCCTCTACCACCTGGAAAACAACCAGGTCGCTGTCGGCTTCGTGGTCGGCCTGTCCTACCAGAATCCGTATCTCTCGCCCTATGAGGAATTCCAGCGTTATAAAACGCACCCGGAAATCCGCAAGTTCTTCGAAGGCGGCAAGCGCCTCTCCTACGGCGCGCGCGCCATCACGGCGGGCGGCCTGCAATCCTTGCCGAAGACCGTGTTCCCGGGCGGCGCCCTGATCGGCTGCGACGCCGGCTTCCTCAACACCAGCCGCATCAAGGGCAGCCACGGCGCGATCAAGACCGGCATGCTGGCCGCCGAAGCGGCCTTCGAGGCCCTGGGCGCGAGCCGCCAGCACGACGAGCTGACCGCCTACCCGCTCGCCTTCGAGAAATCCTGGCTGTACGACGAGCTGCACCGCGCGCGCAACTTCAAGCCATGGATGAGCCGCGGCCTGTACCTGGGCACCTTCATGACCGGCGTCGACCAGATGGTCTTCCGCGGCAAGGCGCCATGGACGCTGCGCCACAAGCACGCCGACCATGAATGCCTGCGCCCGGCCTCGGACTTCAAGCCGATCGTCTATCCGAAGCCGGACGGCAAGCTGACCTTCGACCGGCTGTCGTCGGTGTTCATCTCGAACACTAACCACGCCGAAGACCAGCCGGTACACCTGACGCTGAAGGACGCCAGCATCCCGGTCGAGGTCAACCTGGCGAAATACGCCGGCCCCGAGCAGCGTTACTGTCCGGCGGGCGTGTACGAGTACGTGAAGACGGACGCCGGCCAGGATCGCCTGCAGATCAACGCGCAGAACTGCGTGCACTGCAAGACCTGCGACATCAAGGATCCGACGCAGAACATCGTGTGGGTGACGCCGGAAGGCGGCGGCGGGCCGAATTATCCGAATATGTAAGAGTTGAAACGGGCGCCGCTAGCGCCCGTTTTTTTCGGGCTCTGTTCATCGGCACGAAACGGAGTCGGGACTCCACCCTACATCGCTTGCCATTCGTAGGGTGGAGTCCCGACTCCACGGCCGTTCGACATTCGATAGCCGAAACACACAACGCCGCCAGGTTCGATTAAACACTTGTTGTTTTTGGGCAACTAAAAGATACCCATACGACTGCCCAGCATTCCGTAAGAGATTTCCTACATGTAATAATCGCGCATCGCATTCTCGCCAAAACCACATGCCACGTTCCACCCTGCTCTGCGCCCTGCTTGCCACCGCTTTTGCTACCTCCGCCCACGCCGACACCCAGTCCTACCTGATGAACCGCTTGTCCCAGCTGCCCGAATACAGCGGCGGCGGCGACAGCGTGCGCATCTACGGCACGCTCGACCTGGGCGCCATGTATGCGCGCGCCGACAAGGCACAGGGCAGCTGGCAGCAGCAAAGCGGCGGCAACTACAGCTCCAAACTCGGTTTCTATGCTTCCGAAGACCTGGGCAATGGCCTGAAGGCGGAAGCGAAGCTGGAAGCGGGCATCCATGCCGACACCGGCGCCCAGCAGGCCAGCGCCCTGTTCAACCGCGAATCCTGGGTCGGCCTGCGTTCGAGCACCCTCGGCACGCTGCGCTTCGGTAACCAGATCAACGCCATGCTGCCGCTCTTCGTCGACCCCTTCATGCTGGTGCAGACCAATTCGGTCTATACCTGGGTCGGAGGCGGCGCCATGCAGGGCCCGCGCGGGGTCGGTGCGAATACCGATCTCGGGCCGGGCGCCGGCACGATTCCAGTGCGCGTGCCGAAGTCGATCACCTATGCCACCCCACGCGTGATGGGCGTCGCCGCACAGGCCATCTATGCCAGCAATCCCTACGGCACGCGCGAGCCGAAGACCGGCACGCGCGGCGGCGTGGTCTCGTTCACCGACGGCCGCTTCTACCTGGCGGCCAGCCTGACGCAAACCTGGAGCAGCCCGGTGACGGTCGCCGCCGGCCAGCCGGCGCAAGCCGTGCGCACCGACATTCCGGCGATCGGCGGCATCTACGACAGCGGCCGCGTCGTGCTGTCGGCCTCCTATGCCCGCATCAGCCCGCAGCTGGACAATGGCGGCGAAGCGCAGCTGGCGACGCTAGGCGCGATCCTGAACCAGGATCGCCTGTCCTGGCGCGCCTCGCTGGTGCACCGCGATACCGAAGGCGCACGCAATTCC
Source organism: Massilia sp. Leaf139 (assembly GCF_001424165.1). GTDB lineage: Bacteria > Pseudomonadota > Gammaproteobacteria > Burkholderiales > Burkholderiaceae_D > Telluria. Next base: position 741,385 of record NZ_LMOJ01000001.1, on the reverse strand, counting down.
CTGGGCGCGGCGGTCGAGTCCTCCGCCCTGGGCCTGATGCTGGGCGTCGACTACGAGCTGTCGCGCCGCACCGCCCTGTACGCGCGCGCCGGCTCGGTGCGCAACTTCGGCGCTTCGACCATCATCCTCAATAGCGTGGCCCTGCCCTTCCAGGCCGGCTCCACCTTCCCGCAGACGGGGATCGAGACCCGGACTTATTCGGTGGGCGTCACGCACCACTTCTAAATAATAGAAGGCGCCGCTCTTTCGGCCGGCGCCTTTTCTTCGGCCCTTTTTTCTCGCCCACGGCGACTCGCCGTGCATGCGTGCTAGCGCGCCGTCCCGTGGGCCCGGTTCAGGCGCCGCTCGGCCAGGCGCTGCAGCCCCTCGAACCCGAGGCTGAGCAGCCAGTAGATCGCGGCCGCGGCCAGGTAGAGCGGCAGCGGCTGGAAGGTGGTCGCGATCACCTCTTTCGTCGCCAGCATCAGCTCGGTCACGGTGATCACCGACACCAGCGAGGTATCCTTGATCAGGCTGATGAGGGTATTGCTCATCGACGGCACCGCCACCCGCAGCGCCTGCGGCAGCACCACGTGGGCCAGGGTCTGGCCGTAGCCGAGGCCAAGGCTGAAGGCGGCGCGCCACTGATCCTGGCGCACGCTGCCGATGGCGCCGCGCAGGCTCTCCGACAGGTAGGCGCCGCTGTTGAGCGACAGCGCCAGCACCCCGGCCGTGACCGGCGTGAACTCGATGCCGACGCCGGGCAGGCCATAGTAAATCACGAAGATCTGCACCAGCAGCGGTGTGCCGCGCATCAGGCTCACATACAACGCCGCCGGCCAGCGCAGCCACCGCACCGGCGCAATGCGCATCAGCGCCACCGGCAGTCCGAGCGCCAGACCGCCGACCATCGCCGCCAGCGCGAACACCAGCGTATAGCCGGCGCCCTGCAGCAGCACCGGCGCCGCCTCGCGCAGCAGCGCGAACAGCTCCATCGTTCAGGGCGCCGGACGCGAGGCGTCGGTGCCGAACCATTTCAGGGACATCGCTTTCAGGCTGCCGTCGGCCTGCAGGTCGGCGAGCGCCCCATCGACGGCCGCCTTGAACTTCGGACTGCCCTTGCGGAAGGGGATGCCCATGCGTTCGGGCGCGCCGACGCGGGCGCCGGCCTTGATCGGCAGCTGCGAATGCTTGAGCAGGTAGCCCACCATCAGGCTGTCGTTGAGGGCCGCGTCGATGCGCCCGAAGGCGAGATCCTGCAGGTTTTCGGGCGCGGCCGGATAGCTCTTCACGGCGATGCCGGGGACTGCCTTGGCCTGCTGCTCGAACACGCTGCCCTGCCCCACGCCGACCGTCCTGCCCTTCAGGTCTTCCATGCGCGCATACGCCGCGCCGTCGTTGCGGCGCACGATGAGCTGGGGGAACGAATAGGTATATGGCTGGGAAAAGTTGAAGGCCTGTTCGCGTTTCGCCGTGATGCCGACCTGGCTGACGATGACGTCGTACTTGCCGGCAGCCAGTCCCGCCAGGATCGCCGCCCACTCGGTGGTGACGAATTCGGGTTTCAGGCCGAGCTTCGCGGCCACCGCCCTGGCGACGTCGACGTCGTAGCCGGCCAGTTGCCCGCTCCGGGCCTGCTTGAAGTTAAACGGCGGATAGGTGCCTTCCATCGCGATGCGCAGGGTGCCGCGTGCCTTGGCGGTATCGAGCAGGTCGGCGGCGCTGGATGGCCCGGCGCAGCCCAGGGCCAGCAGAACCGGCAGAACCGGCAGAATCGCGCCGGCGCGAAGGACGCGGCGGCGCGCGGAAGGTGAACGCATGCGCATCTGGATTGCTCTCCGTTAAAAAGCGTATGTCGCTTTTATAACCGAAAAGCCCGCCGTCGGGCGAGGATACTCAGCCGATGCGCATCCGGCCGCGCGAGCCGAAGCGGTGGCCGACCACCAGGGTCGTGCTCGCGACCAGGCTCGACAGGCCGATGATCAGCTGCACCAGGCGGTCGGCCGGCAGCAGCCAGTAGGCGCCGCGCGGGATCTCGGCGCCGGTGGCGGCCACGATCAGGGGCGCGATCCAGGCCGCGTCGTCGTCGACGTCGAGCACGACCGCGTCCTCGGCCGTCTGCATGTAGATGTTGCCGCCTTCGGCCAGCGTGAAACAGATGCCGTAACCGGTTTCCTGGGGCTTGATCAGCTCCTGCATGGCCTGGTCGTGCTCCGCGATCCAGAGTTCGACGTCTTGCGGCGTTTCGAGGTGGATCCAGGGACGGGGACGGAAGCGTGGCGGCGTATCGGGTGTTGCGGTCATCGGCGAAAAGATTGGGCGGCAAAACGAGCATCCTACGGCATTTCAGGGCGCCCGTGTTGAGGGGCGAAGCGGGCGTGCGGCCTCAAGCTTCGACCAGGGTGACGATGCGCGGACGTACGCTTTGCCCGTCGACGATCAGTTCGGCCGCCGAGATCGGCAGGCTGAAACGGCGCCGCCCGGCGCTGCCCGGATTGATGTAGAGGACGCCGCCGCGCTCGACGCAGGAGGGCTTGTGCGAGTGGCCCGAGACGACGACGCGCACCCCGGCGGCGGCCGGGGCTATGTCGAGTTCCTTGATGTCGTGGATCGCGTGCAGCACCACCGGGCCGAAGCTCAACGTGGCGCTGATGGGAATGGATCGCGCCCAGGCCTCGCGGTCGTTGTTGCCGCGCACGACCGTCAGCGGCGCGATGGCCGCCAGGCGTTCGAGGATGGCCGGGTTGCCGATGTCGCCGCCGTGGACGATGCGGTCGCAGCCGGCGAGGAAGTCGAGCGCCTCGGGACGCAGCAGCCCATGCGTGTCGGAAATCAGGCCGACGCGCAGTGGCTTGCCGGCGGCCGCCTTAGCGATGGCGCTTCGCCCCAGCCATCTTCGCCGTGGTGTAGATCGAATACAGCGCGGCCAGGCCGACCAGCACGTAGATCAGGCGGGTGGCCGGGCTGCCCGGGCCGAAGATGGTGGCGACCATGTCGACCTCGAACAGGCCGACCAGCGCCCAATTCAGGCCGCCGATGATCAGGAGCGCCATCGCCAGATAGTCGAGGGCCGACATGGCCGAGCGGCCGCCTTCGCGCACGTTGCTGCGGCGCTCGGGGCCGGTGCGGCGATCCATGGTGGGTGCGTTCATCGTTGCCATCGCGTCCTCCGTCGAGAGTTCAGTCGAGATCCAATGCCGGCAATGGGGACATTGCCAGTGCAGATCTCACGATAGCAAAAACGCGCGCATCGGGGCGCCTGACAACGACGTCAGGGATGCTGCCGAGGGGCTTAGCCTTTCCAGGTGCGGTTCAACCCGGTGTCGGCGTGAATCCAGCCGCCTTTCGGCCCGGAGCGGTAGTAATAGCCGACGCCGCCCTGGCGGAAGCTGCGGATCAGGCCACCGAGGACTTCCTCGTTCAGGCTGGCGATGCGGATGTCGGCCGCCTTGCCTTCCATGTGCAGCGACTTGCGCGCCGCCGGGATGCCCTGCTCCTGCAGACGCGCGTTCGAGGCGGGCGTGCGGTAGCCCGACAGGATCTCGAGCGGCTGCTCCATGCCGTAGCGGGCGATGAAGGCCTGCGTGCCCCACAGCATTTCCAGCAGCTTGGGGTCGATCGCCATGGTGGCGCGGCCGTTCACGTCGCGCAGCAGGTGGCACAGCTGCTCGTAGGCGGAATCGATCATCTCGCCGTCTTTCCAGTACAGCACCTTCGCGCGCTCGCCGCTTTGCGGGCGCGTCACGGACAGGGTGCGCGGCTTGACCCAGAAATCGAGGTCGAGCAACTGGGCGTCGAACAGGTCGGGGGGCGGAGTCAGGTCGGCGGGTGCGGCTTGCGGCGCGGCGGCTGCCTCACTCACCAGGGTCGGGGCAAGTACGCCGAGGGCGGACAGGCGCATGCCATGCTGGAGGAAATCTCTACGGGAAGGCATAAAACACTCATCTTTGCGAAGCCCGTACTATAACTGAACGGGTTGCGCGACAGAAGACGTGTTCTGTTGCTTATTCGGCGCAGTTGCAAAAGCGTTTGCGCTTGGCTTCCGACTGCGCATCGGCATCGAGCTGCTTCCACATCAGGCTGCATTCGAGACCGAAGCAGGATTTTTCCAGGCCCGCGTTCGCATAGCCGTGGCGCTCGTAGAACTGGGCCGAGCTTTCCGGGCTGTGCAGATGCAGCTTGCGGATGTTCCAGGCGCGCGCCTGTTCCTCGACCGCCGTGATCAGGGCGCGGCCGACGCCGACGCGCAGGGCGCCCGGCTCGACATAGCACAGGGCCAGCTTGCCGGCCTGGGTCAGGAGCGCCAAGCCCAGCAGTTTCCCGTCGCGCTCGGCGACGATGGCGTAGTTGGTCGGGGACGCGAACCAGGCGGCGACGGTGTCCGGGGTCTTGTTGGACAGCCAACTGTCGAGGATCTCGGGGCGGCCGCGGTGATCGGGGGCGCATACCTCCTCGATCGAGCGGCGCAGCAGATTGCAGGCGGAAACGGCGTCGGCCGGTGCTGCTTTGCGAATGTCGATACCCATGAACTTCTTACCCAGTGATCCGTAATGACTGTTTCTATTGCACGACGGCACGCTTTTGGCGGCGCCGGCGAATGTGCGGACTATACACCGAAAGCCGCAGAGCTTGCCGGAGGCCATGCATACCTCATGCCGCTTCTAAGCATATGACGAAAGTATTCTTCCGTTTTCCCGTGAATAAATGGAACATGCACGATGTTTCCATTGTATTTAAAAAGCGAGAACAATATGCCCAGCACGCACTTCAATTCCCTGCGCCGCCTCATGCTGGCGCTGGCCGTCGGCGCCGCCCTGCCTCTGTCGGCAAGCGCCGCCACGCCCGAGTTGCTCAACGTCTCCTACGATGTGGCGCGCGAATTGTACAAGGACGTTAACCCGGCCTTCATCGAGAGCTGGAAGAAAAGCGCCGGCGAAACTGTGACGATCAAGCAGTCGCACGGCGGCTCGAGCAAGCAGGCGCGCGCCGTGGCCGACGGCCTGGAAGCGTCGGTGGTGACGATGAACCAGGCCAACGACATCGACATGCTGGCCGACCGCGGTCTGGTGACGAAGGACTGGGCCAAGAAGTTCCCGAACAACGCGGCGCCCTACTACTCGACCATGGTGTTCCTGGTACGCAAGGGTAATCCGAAGGGCATCAAGAATTGGGACGACCTGGCCAAGCCGGGCGTGCAAGTCATCATCCCGAACCCGAAGACCGCGGGCAACGGCCGCTACACCTACCTGGCGGCCTGGGGCTCGGTGCTGAAGAAGAAAGGCACGGAAGCGCAGGCGCGCGACCTGGTGGGCCGCATCTTCAAGAACGTGCCGATCCTGGACGCCGGCGGCCGCGCGGCGACCACGACCTTCACCCAGCGCCAGATCGGCGACGCGCTGGTCACCTTCGAGAATGAAGTAAGCATGGTGCGCGCCGAGTTCGGCGACAATTTCGAGGTGGTGTATCCGACCGTCTCTATCCTGGCCGAGTCGCCGGTGGCCGTGGTCGACAAGGTGGTCGACCGCCGCGGCGTGCGCAAGCAGGCAACCGCCTACCTGAACTTCCTGTACACCCCGGCAGGCCAGGAAATCGGGGCGAAGCACTTCATGCGCGTGCGTAACGAAGCGGTGATGAAGAAGTTTGCGGGCAACTACAAACCGATCTCGCTGTTCTCGGTCGACGAACTGTTCGGCGGCTGGCGCAATGCCCAGAAAGTCCACTTCGACGACGGTGGCGAATTCGACAAGATCTACCAGTCGAAATAAGGATCGAATGCCGTCGCCGAGCTAACTGCTGAGTTCGCGCTGTTTCGCAAAAAAGCAATGTAATTGCTTGAATACAAAGGCCCTGCTACAACGCAGGGCCTTTTTGTTACGAAATTCCACAGTTGTGTTCGTTTTTTCCTGTGCGCCATAGACATGCGGAAATGCGAGTGCTAACCTTCGTTCTTTGGTGTGCCCTAGAGCAAGTAAACACGCGGCGCCCTACCGGTGCCTTGCCCTTCAACTTTGACACCTGACCTGACACCCATGATGAAAAAACTGTTCGCCGCCGTCCTGTTGTCGATCTCGTCTGCTGCCGCACTCGCGGTGCCCTTCGGTTCGCAATCGGTGCTGGTGGTCGAAGATGATACCGGCAAGATTTTGCTGGAAAAGAACGCCGATGCGGTGATGCCGATCGCTTCGCTGACCAAGCTGATGACCGCCATGGTCATCCTCGACGCCAAGCAGGACATGAACGAGCTGATCGAGATCGACCGCAGCGACGTCGATACCTTGAAGCACAGCAGCTCGCGCGTGCCGGTTGGCGCCAGCATTCCGCGCCGCGACGTGCTGCAGCTGGCGCTGATGTCCTCGGACAACCGCGCCGCCGCCTCGCTGGCACGCACCTATCCGGGCGGCTTCCTCGCTTTCAAGGCCGCCGTGCGCCGCAAGATCGCCGCGCTGGGCATGCACAACACCGTGATCGAAGAGCCGACCGGCCTGTCGCCGAACAACCGCTCGAACGGCCCGGATCTGGTCAAGATGGCGCGTGCTGCCGCGGCCTATCCGGAAATCAGCGAGCAGACCACAGACGCCAAGAACATCATCAACATCAACGGCCGCGGCATCGAGTACCGCAACACCAACCGCCTGGTCGGCGCCAAGGGCTGGGACATCGGCCTGTCGAAGACCGGCTACACCCGCGAAGCGGGCCGCTGCCTGATCATGAGCATCAAGGCCGCCGGCAAGAACGCGACCATGGTGCTGCTCAACGCCGGCGCCTCGTCGGCGCGCATCCTCGACGCCCTGAACGTGCGCCGCCACATCGCCGGCGAAGAAGCGCCGGTGGTGCGCATCGCCAAGGCGGCGCGCACCGCGAAGGTCATGAAGGCCGGCAGCCGCTCGCCGCGCATCAAGGCCAGCAGCCGCGCCCCGGTGATCAAGGCCGCCAGCGGCCGCATCGTCAAGGTAAAGACCGGCGTGCGCGCCAAGGCCAAGGTCGTGCCGACCAAGAAGAAGGTCGTCGTGGTGCGCAAGCGCCGCAACTGATCTTGTTTGGTTCGTCCGCCGCTCCGTGCGGTGGACAGATAATAAAAAACCGCCTCAAGGGCGGTTTTTTGTTTTCCTGCGGCGGGCCGCTTACCGGCGCATGACGTGCCATGGAAGGCCCGGGCGCTGTAGGCGCCGCAACGCAGGTAGAATGCGGCTCGACCACACTTTGAAAGCCAGCGATGAAGAAGACCGACCTTGCCAAGAGCGACGCCAAGAAGATCATGAACCAGATGAGCGCCCGCAACGCCAGCTTTGGCGGCGCCGCCGCCGCGCCGGTCGACAAGCGCGAACAGCGCGAGCGCGATCGGGCGCTGGGGCTGGTGCCGTTTGCGGTGAAGCTCAATGGGGAGCTGGTGGCGCAGCTGCAGGCGCTGGCCATGGAGCGCGGCGTCGATATGAACCAGCTGGTGGATGAGCTGGTGCGCAAGGGCTTGGAGGGGTGAATCGCGGCGGCGCACGGCCCCTGGATTTGCATGCGGGCTCGTGGCCTTGTTCTTGGCTGCGCTAGCGGCGGAACGCGTGGGCACGGGGTGCCCACCCTACGGTAAACGTCTACCGCGGGCAAGATCGAATGCTTGGTGGTTGGCACGCGGCGATATCGCAGCCATTGGCCGGTGCGTAACGTAGGTGGGCACCCTGTGCCCACGCGTTCCGGCGCCCGAACGGTGACGGCACACGACAACGCCCATTACCGCTCGATCAAGTGCCTCAACCCACTTGCCCGATGCGTGCGCCGCGCCACCGCTTCGGCCAGCACGGCGGCATTCGGCGTCACCAGCGTGAACTCCGCGCTGGCGCGGGTGATCCCCGTATAAACGAGCTCGCGCGTGAGGATGCCGTGGCGGTCCTCGGGCAGCACCAGCACCGTGTGGCGGAACTCCGAGCCCTGCGATTTATGCACCGTCATCGCGAACGCCGTCTCGACGCTGCGCAGGCGCGTAGCCAGCACGCTGCGCACCTCGTCGCCTTCGAGGAAGTAGACGCGCAGCGAGCCGGGACGGGCCGGGTCGGCCAGGGTCAGGCCGATGTCGCCGTTGAAGACGCGGGTGCCGTAGTCGTTGCGGGTCACCATCACCGGGCGCCCGACATACCATTCGCCGGCGCGGCGCAGGAGGCCCGCCGTCTGCAGGCTGGCTTCGATGGCCGTGTTCAGGCCGCCCACGCCCCACTCCCCTTCGCGCACGGCGCACAGGATGCGGAAGGCCTCGAAGCGCTGCAGCACCGCGCGCACCCAGTCCTCGTGCCCCCCGTCCGGCCCCGCGCGCAGCAGTTCCAGGTAGGGCTGGTAGCCGGCCAGCGCCAGACTGACCACCTGGTGCTGGTGCGCGCCCTCGATCCAGCGCAGCACACCCTCGCCGCCGCCGCGCAGCACGGCCTCGGCCGCAGTCGCATCGCCGGCGTTGACGGCCAGCGCCAGCTGGCCGATCGGGCCGCCGAAGCGGCGGCTGTGGCGCAGCATGACGGTCTGCTGGGCCAGCGGGCCGGCCGCGCCCAGGTATTCGGACGGCAGCTCCTCGCCGCTCGCCTCGCGCACGTAGTCCGCCGTGGCCTGGCTGTAGCCGCCGGCCTGGGCGTCGTGGCAGAGGTCGCCCAGCACCGCGCCCGCCTCGACCGATGCCAGCTGATCCTTGTCGCCCAGCAGGATCAGCGTGGCGCCGGCCGGCAGCGCCGCCAGCAGGCTGGCCATCATCTCCAGGTGCACCATCGAGGCTTCGTCGACGATCAGCACGTCCACGTCGAGCGGGTTGCCCGCATGGTGGGCAAAGGCGCGGCTGTCGGGGCGCGCGCCCAATAAACTGTGCAGGGTGCGCGCAGCGCCCATGCGGGCGGTCAGTTCGCGCAGCGGCAGCGCCTCGCCCACCCGTTCGGCGAGGTCGGTCAGGGCCTTGTCGATCGACTGCTTCAGGCGCGCGGCGGCCTTGCCGGTCGGCGCGGCCAGGGCGATGCGCTGGCGCTCGGCGTCCGGCGCCACCGCGAACAGCAGCGCCAGCAGGCGCGCCACCGTGTAGGTCTTGCCGGTGCCGGGGCCGCCCGTGATGATCGCCACCGAGCCGCGCAGCGCCACCGCGCAGGCGAGCTTTTGCCAGTCCGGCTTTTCCTGGGCACGCTGCGAAGCGAACAGCAATTCGAGCCAGGTGCGCACCTGGTGCGATTCCACCGGCCGCGCCGCCAGCGCGCGGGCGCGGATGCTGTCGGCGACCAGGGTCTCGTCGCGCCAGTAGCGGCGCAGGTAGAGGCGCTCGCTGTCGAAGACCAGCGGCGCGCCGAAGTCGAATGTTTCGACCTGCCAGACCTGCTCGCAGGCGGCCAGCTGCGCGGCCCAGGCCTTCGCGTTTTTAGGGAGCGGCGCCACCGTGCCGGCCAGGCCCTGCCATTGCTCCTTCGTCCAGCCGAGCAGGCCGGCCGGATCGTGCGCCAGGTCGGCCATCTGCAGGCAGCTGTGGCCGCACCCTTCGAGCTCGGACAGCAGCAGCGCCGCCAGCAGCACCGGCGGCGCGACCGGCCCCAGCGAATCGACGAAGCGGGCGAAGGCCGTCGACAGGCGCCGCAGCTCGCCCGCTTCGGTCAGGCGCGCGGCCTCCTCCCACAGGAGGGCTGGCGACACCGTCGTGTGCGCGTCGTGTTTCATTTGTCAGCTTCTCCCCAGCAGGCGATCGAGGCCGTCGAGCAGTTCGACGTCCGGTTCGAGCAGGCAGCAGCCGTGCGTCGAGGTGTTGGCGATCCCGCGCAGGAACAGGAAGACGGCGCCGCCCAGCTGCTGCGCCGGATCGTAGGTCTCGCCCAGGCGGCTCTGCAGCAGCCGGTGCAGGGCCAGCATGTAGATCGCGCCCTGGATGTCGTAGCGGTGCCCGGCCATGCCCTCTTCCATCGCGCGCTTCGTGTAGGCGGCGTCGTTGGGGCCCAGCGCATTCGACTTGTAGTCGAGCACCCAGTACTTGCCTTCGTGTTCGAACACGAGGTCGGCGAAACCCTTGAGCATGCCGTGCAGGGCGCGCTCGGGCAGGCCCGGACGCACGGTCTTGCCGAGCAGGCGGCGCCGGCATAGGCGATCGAGTTCGGCGAGGTCGAGCCCTTCGCTCGGGAACCAGAACTCCATCTCCGGCACCGTATTCGTCAGCTCCGACAGGCTGGCGCCGACCGGCGGCAGGCGCGTGGCGACGACGAGGCGCAGCCAGGCAAGCGTGTCCTCCAGGCGGTGGCCCCAGCCGGCGCGCTCGACGCGTTGCGCCAGGCGGGTGTCGAAATTCGGGTCGTCGACGATGTCGAAGCCCTCCTGCCCGATCCATTCGAGCTGCTCGTGCAGGAAGTTGCCCGGCACCGAGCCGCGCGGGAAGCGGTGCCAGGGCGCGTCCTCGATGCGCAGCGCCGGCGCCGGCTCTTCGTCCTCGAGCAGCGTTTCCTCGGCCGCGCGCATCGGCGGCGCCGTCGTGTGGCGGGTGATCGAGGTGAAGGAACCGACGGCCCAGTTGCGCTCGAAATCGGCCTCGAAGGGCGCCGGCTCGACCAGGGGTGCGCGCTCCTCGACACGGTCGTACATGGTGCAGCCGTCGAGCGGGTCGAGCACGTGCAGCTCGATGCCGCCGCAGTGCCCGCGCAGGCGGCCCAGGTGCTCGTGCACGGCGCTGGTGGGCACCGGCTCGCCGCCCGTCATCAGGTAGCCCAGCGCGGATTCGTGCAGCTCGTTCTCGTCTTTCTTGCGGGCCGAAGCGGAGGCGGCCGCCGCCACGCCCAGCCACAGGAAGTGGCGCGAGCGCGTCAGCGCCACATACAGCAGGCGCAGGTCTTCTTCCAGGCGCGCCCGATCCACCGCCTTCAGCGCTTCTTCCGACAGCGCCAGGTCGATGCGGCGTTTGCCGTCCTCGCCGACGTATTCGAAGAAGCTGCGCCGGCGCCGGCTCGTCTTGCGCGTGCTGGCGGCGAACGGCAGGTAGACCAGCGGGTATTCCAGGCCCTTCGACTTGTGCACGGTAACGACTTTCACCAGCTTGGCGTCGCTTTCCAGGCGCAGCACGCGCTCGTCGCCCGCTTCGCCCAGGCCTTCGACCTGCTCGGCGAACCAGCGGATCAGGGCCTGCTCGCCGTCGAGCTGGGTGCTCGCTTCCTGCAGCAGCTCGGCCAGGTGCAGCAGGTTCGTGAGGCGCCGCTCGCCGCCCGGCTCGCGCAGCAGGCGCGCCGGCAGGCCGAGTTCGTGGACGAAACGGCGCAGCATCGCCAGCACGCCCTGGCGCTGCCAGGTGACATGCAGGGCCTTGAGCTGCTCGACCCGTTCTTCCCACACGGTTTCGTCGCCCGAGAGCCGGGCCAGTTCGCCCAGCGGCAGGCCGGCCGTGCGCGTGGCCAGCGCCGCGCGCGCCAGCGTGCCGTCGAGCGGGCTGGCCACGGCGTTCAGCCAGCGCAGCACGTCGGCCGCCTCTTCGCTCTCGACCACCGAATCCTTGTCCGACAGGTAGACGCTGGCGACCCGGCGCCGCATCAGCGCATGGCGAATCGCAGCCGCTTCCCTGCGGTCGCGCACGAGGACGGCGATGTCGGCCGGCTGCAGGCGCACGAAGCGCGCGCCAAGATCCTCGGGGTCGGGCTCGGCGAAGCCGACTTGCGGGTCGTTCAGCAGCGTGACGATGTGTTCGGCGCAGTGGTCGGCGAAGAAGGCGCGCTGGGCATCGGCGTCCATCTCGTCGCTGCCCGCCACGCACATCGCCAGCGCCTGGTAAGGGCCGTCGACGCCGACCAGGTGGGCGCCCAGGCCCGCCGCGCGCACCGCGTCGAACGGCAGCGGATTGACGTGGCCGCGCCGGAAGCGGAAGGCGCCGGCTGCGTGGCCTGTGTGCTCGCCATGGCCCTCGGCATGGCGGAACAGCTGGTTGACCGCCTCGACCAGCGCCGCCGTGGAACGGTAGTTGGTGCCGAGCTGGTAATGGCGGCCCTCGGTGGCGCGCCGCGCGTCGAGGTAGCTGTGGATGTCGGCGCCACGGAAGCCGTAGATCGACTGCTTCGGGTCGCCGATCAGGAACAGGCCCTGGGCCGGATCGTTCGCCTCGACCTTGTACAGCAGGTCGAAGATGCGGTACTGCAGCGGCGAGGTGTCCTGGAACTCGTCGATCAGCGCCACCGGGAACTGGGCTGCGATGCGCTGGCGCAGGGCCTCGCCGTTGGCGCCCTCGAGCGCGTCCTTCAGGCGCGCGAGCATGTCGGCGAAGCCGAACTGGCGCTTGGTCGCCTTCAGCTCCGTCATGCGCCGCGCGATGTGGCCGGCCGCATGGCGCAGCAGCGCATGCTCGAGCGGCGCGACTTTGGCGAGCGCCGCGCGCAGCTCCTCGGTGCAGCCGAAGCATGCTGGCACGTCGGCATGGAAGCCCTTGCCGAAGGCGCCTTCGATGCCATGCGGGGTCAGGCGCTTCCAGGCGGCGTCGGTGATGTCCGGCGCGACCAGCAGCGGGTCGGCAGCCCAGGTGCGCAGCGACCGGAACCAGTTGTCGAGCCAGTCCTGGCGCAGCTTCGTGCCATTGAAGGCTTTCGCACTGCGTTCGCGCTGCTGCGCGATCCACCCTTCCATCTCGTCGACGCGTTCGCTCCAGCCTTCCTTCAGGCGCGCCAGCTGCGCCGTCAGCTCGCGTTGCACCCGTCCGACCAATGCGCCCAGCGGCTCGGGATCGGGGACACCGAGCGTGTCGGTACGCCCGACCAGGTCGCGTACGGCCGTCTTCAGGGCCCGCACGTCGCTCCAGCAGGCCAGCACCGGCGCCAGCCGGGCGCTGTCGAGCGGATAGACGTGCTGGCGCCAGTAGTCGTGGGCGGCATCCTCGAACAGCGCGCGCTCGTCGCTGACGAGCTCCTCGTCGAACAGGCTGCCGCTGTCGAAGGCGTGTTCGCGCAGCATGCGCTGGCACCAGGCGTCGATCGTGAAGATCGCCGCTTCGTCCATCGTCTCGGCCGCCAGCACCAGGCGGTGCGCAGCCAACTGCCGTTCGCTGTCGCTGGCGTAGCTGCCGGCCAGCGCTTCCAGGTAGGGATCGGACTCCTTGGCCTCGCCGCGGAAATAGGCGGCCGCGCCGACCAGGCGTTCGCGCACCCGGTTCGACAGCTCGCGCGTGGCGGCGCGGGTGAAGGTCATCACCAGGATCTGCGAGGGCAGCAGCGGACGCGGGAAGGCATCGGCGCCGCCATGCCCGAGCACCAGGCGCAGGTAGAGCGCGGCGATCGTCCAGGTCTTGCCGGTGCCGGCGCTGGCCTCGATCAGGCGCGAGCCGTGCAGCGGGAACGTGAGGGCGTCGAGGAGCTGGCTCATGCGGCTTCTCCGCCGGCCGGCTTGTCGTGCGGCTCGACCTCGATCTGCTCGGCCATCCAGTGGGCCAGTCCCCCGTACAGCGCTTCGGCCAGCTCGGGCCAGTCGCCGGCGGCGGACAGCTGGGCGAAATCGGGCCACAGGCGCGCCAGGCAGGGTTCGCGTTGCACCTCGCCCGCCACTTCGTGGTCGTCGCCCTCGTAGACCGTGCGCGCATCGCGCCCGGCGAGCTGGGCCAGCGCCGTCCTGCAGGCCACCGGCAGCGGCGCGTCGAGGTTACGCCGCCAGAGGCCGGCGAGGTAGGCCAGCACGGCGCGCGCTTCCTCGGCTTCGATCGGCGCCATCGTCACCAGCGCGTCGCGCGCGACCAGGTAGCCGGTGATGCGCGCGCCGGCGGCGCTCGCGGCCAGCTGGCGCAGCCAGGCATCGATCAGCTTTTCGCCGCGCGGCGCATCTTTCTTGTCCAGCACCTTGGACGAGATTTGCATCAGCCAGGCGGTTCGCTCGCCGTTCGTGCGCAGGCGGTCGATCCAGTCTTCCAGCACGATGCCGTCGAAGGCGAGGCTGACCGCCAGCTTCGGCGCAGGCTCGGGGAAATCCGCGCCGAGTCTGAGCCAGCAGCGGCGCACCGGCACCAGGCCCTCGACCAGCTGCTGCTGCCACTGGCGCCCGACCAGGCCGATCGGCAGCACGCCTTCGCGCGCCAGGCGTTCGGCGCGGGCGTCAAGCATCTGGCGCACCTCGTCGAGCGCCTCGGCCTCCCCGGCGTCGTCGAGCAGGCTGTCTTCCAGGAAGTAGCGATCCAGTGCGTCGAGCGAGAACGGTTCCTCGTCCTCGCCGATCACCTCGGCCGCGTTGAAGATCACGCCCAGGCGGTGCCGGAAGAAGTAGCGCGACGGCTGCTTCAGGAAGCTGCCCAGCTGCGTCAGCTTCAGTCGGAAGTCGGGTTCGAGTTCGTAAGGCGGCAAGCTGTCGATGGCGCGTTCGCCCTCCCCCTCGCCTTTGCTGTGCGCCGTGCGCCATTCGCGCGCATAGGTCAAGAGGCCGCCCTTCTCGAAATAGCGGCGGCTGAAAGGCTGCAGCGCGTGTTCGACCGTGAGGGTGGACAGGTCGATGTTCCAGCCCGCGTGCAGATAGTCGCGCAGCTGCGCCACCAGCACCGAGGGCGGCTGCTCGCTATTGTCGCGCACGTTGCGCCCGACCCAGCTCACGTAGAGCTTGTCGCGCGCGGCCAGCAGGGCCTCCAACATCAGGTAGCGGTCGTCGTCGCGGCGCGAGCGGTCGCCCGGGCGGCCCATGCCGGGCATGGCGAGCAGGTCGAAATCGTTCTGCGCCGCGCGGCGCGGAAAGTCGCCGTCGTTCATGCCGAGCAGGCAGACGGCGCGGAAGGGCACGGCGCGCATCGGCATCAGGGTGCAGAAGGTGACGCCGCCCGAGACGAACTGGTGGTTCAGCGTCGGCTGGTCGATCTGGCCGAGCCAGGCTTCGCGCAGCACGGCCAGCGGCACCGGTTCGTCGAAGCCGCCCGCCTCCGTCATCTCCAACCAGCAGTTCAGGGCCTCGCCCAGCTGGGCCAGGGTGATGCGGTCGTCTTCCTCGCGGCCGTCGAAGAAGGCGGCCAACAGCGCCCGCGCCTGCACGCCCCATTCCTGCGGGGTGCGCGGCGTGGCCAGGCGCGCGCGCCACTCGAGCAGGCATTCGACGAACTGGGCCAGCGAGCCGGCCAGGGCCGCGTCCAGCCCGCCCACTTCGCCGTAAGGCTCGATGTCGCCGAAGCGCGCGCCGGCGCCGCTGGCATAGCCGAGCAGCATGCGCCGCACGCCGAAGATCCAGGCGTTCTGTTCGCCCGCCGCGCCGAGGCCGAGGCCGGCGCGGTGCTCGCGGTCCAGGCCCCAGCGCACGCCGGCGCCGTCGATCCAGGCGCCCAGGGTCGGCAGGTCGTCCTCGTGCAGGCCGAAGCGGGTCGCCACCGCCGGCACGTCGAGCAGGTCGCGGATCTCGCTCTGGCGGCAGCGCTGCTGTGGCAGGCGCAGCAGCCACTCCAGGGCGACCAGCAGCGGATTGACGCTGCGGTCGCGCGTGTCGCCGATCTCGAAGGGGATGTAGCGCGGATCATTGCGGCGGTGCTGGTCGAACACGGCGTGGATCGCGGCCGAGAAGGTGTCGATGTCGGGCACCATCACGACGATGTCGCGCGGGCGCAGCGTCGGATCGCGCTCGAACATGGCCAGCAGCTGGTCGTGCAGGGCCTCGACCTCGCGCTGGGTGCTGTGGGTGACGTGGAATTCGATCGAACGGTCGGAAGCCGGCGGCGGGACATGGGGATGCTCGGACAGCGGGCGCAGGTCGCGCACGGCGGCCTGCACCTGCTGCAGCAGGGTCTCGCCGTCGCCCTCGGAGAACAGGTCGACCCGCAGCTTGGCGATGGCATCGAGTTCCGGGCGGCCGGCTTCGTTGTCGAATTCGTCGAGCATGCGCACGAAGTCGCGCCCCTGACGGCCCCAGCTCGCCAGCAGCGGATGGCTGTGCGCGTGCAGTTCCTCGATCGGCAGCGTGGCCAGATCGACGCCTTCGCGCGCCGGCTGGCGTTTATGGGCCGCCTTCAGCAGCTCGCGCCCCTCGATGATGTCGCCCCAGTAGAACTGGCAGGGGTTGGGCACGGCCAGCAGCACCTGCGTGTGGCGCGAGAGCGCGGCGATCGCCTGCAAGGTCTGGTAAGGCAGGGCCGACATCCCGAACAGCACCACCCGGCGCGGCAGGCGCGAAGTCGGCGGGTCGCCCGAGAGGATCTTGGCGACGAAGACTTCGTGGATCGCGGCGCGCCCGCTGCCGCGCTGCATCGGCGGCACGCTGTCGTGCACTGCGCGCCAGAGGCGCGCCTGCCAGCACTGGTCGGGGCCGAGCGGCACCGGGTCGCCGCCGGCGCGGCGCAGCTGGTCGCGCCCGATCTCCCAGTCGGTCAGCCAATCGGCGCGGTAGACCTGGTACTGGTCGAACAGGTCGGCCAGGCGCTCGGCCAATTGAAGGCGGCGCTCGGGGCAGCCGTCGCGGAGAAAATGGCGCAGCGGCGCGAACACGGGTTCCTGCAGCAGCGCCGGCAGGAGCCGCATCAGGCGCCAGGTAAGCGGATCGCGGTCGAAGGGCGAGCGGCTCGGCACCCGCTCGCGCCCGAGCATGGCGCGGTAGGCTTCCCAGAGAAAGCGTGCCGGCAGCGCGACACGGGTAGCGGCGCAGACCCCGAGTTCCTCGGCCAGCGCGATTTTCAGCCATTCGGCGAACCCGTTCGACTGCACCAGGATCGTCTCCTGCTCCAGCGGCCCGAGCGGATGGTTGCGCAGCCAGTCGAAGACGGCTTCGCGCAGCATTTCCATCTGGTTGCCGTGCAAAATCAGGAGGCCGGGGGTAATCATGGGGAACGTCGGGGTGGTGTTTGGAGAGCTCAGGCGCAACAGGATACTCTCTTTGGCCGCGCCGTGAAAGGTAGAAGCGGGCGCAAGAGCGCTTAGCGGCCGTCCGTGGCGCGCGCGCCAAGTTCCGCTGCGATCGCCGCTTCGAGCCGCGCAAAGATGCTGTGCAGATGTGCCCCCAGGGCTTTTGCCTGGGCTTGCTTGACGGGATCGCCCGCCGTCGCATCTCCGTCCAGCCGCTCGAGCTCGGCGCAGAGGTCGGCGAAGCCCAGCGCGCCCACCGCCCGCGCCGAGGATTTCAGGCGGTGCGCCACGGCGCCGACGCGCGCCAGGTCGTGCGCGGCCAAGGCTGCATCGATTTCCGCCAGGCCCTCGCGCGCGCTGTCGAGGAACATGAAGCCGAACTTGCGCATCTTGCCGGGGTCGGCGCCGAAGGTGGCGGCGAGCACCCCGGTGTCGAGCAGCGGAGACGCCGCCTCACGCCCGATGGCGCGCGCGATCGTTGCCGCCAGCCGGGCGGGCGCCACTGGCTTGGTAAGGAAATCGTTCATGCCGACCGCCATGCAGCGGGCCTGGTCTTCGACGCCGGCGTTGGCCGTCATCGCGATCACGACCGTGTCGCGCAGGGCGGCGTCGGCACGTATGCGGCGCGTGGCCTCGAAGCCGTCCATGACCGGCATTTGCACGTCCATCAGCACGCAGTCGGCGCGCTCGCGCCGCAGCAGGTCGAGCGCCTCGCTGCCGTTGGCGGCGACGCGCACCGAGGCGCCGGCGTTTTCCAGCAGCTCACGCCCCACCTGCTGGCTGAAGGCATTGTCCTCGACCAGGAGGATGCGCGCCCCGTCCAGGCGCTGTCCGGGCGCCACCGGCACCGGCGCCGGCCGGCGCACGTTCGTCTCGTCCTGCGCCCCGCCCTGCCCCAGGCGCGCCGTGAACCAGAACAGGCTGCCGCGCCCCTGCTCGCTCTCGACGCCGACTTCGCCGCCCATCAGCTCGGCCAGCTGCTTGCTGATCACCAGGCCCAGCCCGGTGCCGCCGTAGCGCCGCGTGGTCGAGCGGTCGGCCTGGTGGAAAGGCGTCGTAAACAGCTGCGCCAGCTCGCCGGGGGCGATGCCGATGCCGCGGTCCTCGACCTCGAAGCGCACCAGGGTGTCGGCGCCTTGCGCCACCAGCGTGCGCGCCCGGATCGTCACGGTGCCGCGTTCGGAAAACTTGATGGCGTTACCGACGAAGTTGAGCAGCACCTGCTCCAGGCGCAGCGGATCGCCGCGCAGGGGCCGCGCCAGTTCCGGCGCCACCTCGAATCCGAGGCGCAGGCCGCGCGCCGCAGCGGCTTCGCCGAGCTGGGTTTCGAGATTGTCCATCAGGGCGTCGAGACGGAAATCGAGCAGCTCCAGTTCGAGACGGCCGGCCTCGATCTTCGAGAAATCCAGGATGTGGTCGATGATGCCCAGCAGGTGCTGGCCCGAATGCCAGATCTTCTGCAGGTAGTCGCGCAGCTTCGGTTCGTAGGCCAGCGCGCGCGTCGAGCCCAGGGCCAGGTGGGTCATGCCGATGATGCTGTTCATCGGTGTGCGGATCTCGTGGCTCATGTTCGACAGGAAGTCGCTTTTCGCCTGGTTGGCGGCGTCGGCGGCGGCCTTGAGCTGGTGCAGTTCGGTGACGTCGGTGGCGACGCACAACACGCCGCTCACGTCGCCGTCGAGGCGCACAGGCACCTTCACTTCCCACAGCTGGCGCGGCGCGCCGTCCGGCAGCCGGATCTCGACCTGGCTGGCGCGGCGGGTGCCGTCGAACACGGCGCGCTCGCGCTCCCAGGCGGCGTCGGCCAGTGTGGCAGGCATGACCTCGCGGTCGGCGCGCCCGACGATGCGCTCGGCGCCCTGGCCGAGCGCCAGCGCCATCTTCGCGTTCACGTAGCGGAAGCGGCGGTCGCGATCCTTCATGAAGACGAAGGCGTCGAGGTTGTCGAGCACCGTGTCGAGCAGGGTGCGGCCCTCGATGGCGACGCGGCGCGACCAGTACAGCGACAGGAACAGGCTGTAGACGAGCAGCGTGGCGGCGAAGCCCACCGCCAGCGCGATCAGGGGCAGGCGATGATCGCTGGGCAGGAACATCGCGCTCTTCGGCGCGCTGAAATGGGCCTTCCACAGGCTGCCGCCGAAGTCGACCGGCAGCACGGCCCTGAAATTGGCGGCGTCGTCGAAGACGCGGGTACGCACCGCGCCGTCGCCGTAGAGCAGGCGGTCGCCCGAGGCGACGGCCAGCGGCGCGCCGGGGGTAGCCGCCTTTCTCCCCGAACCTGCCGCAGGGGGAGCCGCAGGGGGAGCCGCAGAGGGAGCCGCAAACAGGGCCAGCGCCATGGCGTCCCGGTTCTGCGCGCCGAGCGCGCCTTCGACCAGGGCCGGCACCGAGAACGACACGCCGACCCCGCCGAGATAGGCCGCGCGCCGCTCGGCGACGGTGGCCGGCAGCGTGCCGCCGCGGTAAACGGGCGCGCGCATGTTGAGGGCGATGTGGGGCTTCGGCCCGCCGACCTGGGTCGGGTGGCCGGAGGCGCTGATGCCGCCGCGGTCGCGCGCCTGCGCCATCGCCGCGGCCGGCGCGGGATTGGCGGCGATGTCGAGCCCGAGTTTGCCGTCCATCATATGGGCCGGCTCGATATAGGTCAGCACCGTGTAGCCGGGACGGCGCGCGGCAGGCTTGATGGCGAATTCCGGATAGCCGCGCGGGTCGAGGCTGCGGTCGGCGCGCACCGCGCGCTCGAAGGCATCGCGTTCGGCGTCGCTGACGATGCGGGCATAGGTGACGGCATCGACCGCCGGATAATGGCGCGCCAGGTCGAGCGCGGCCACATAGCGGTGGAACTGCAGGCGCGTGACGGGACTGTCCGCATCTCCGTTGGCCGCGAACAGCGACACCAGCGCGCGCGTGAGGTCGGTATACGATTTGATGGCGCCGGCCAGGCGCTCCTGGGTGGCGCGGGCCTGATCCTCGAAGCGGCGCCGCGCTTCTTCTTCCACCGCGCGCGAGGCGGCCATGTGCAGCATCGCCCCCACCAGCAGCGCCAGCCACAGCCCGGCGCCCCACAGCACCACGCGCGTGGTGCCGCGCGCGCCGGCGGCTGCGCCTATGCTGCGGGTGATCGACAGGGCCATCGACGTCTGCAAGCCTCGGGTAAGGAAAGATTGTTGATAATATACGCTATCGGCCTGCCCGTGGGGCGCCGGACACGGAGGAATCGGATGCGTAAAACGGCGGCAGAAGTAGTCTTGGGTGTGGCGGCGCTGGCCGGCGCCGAAGCGGGTGCACAGGGTATGGGAACGACGCCGCCCGACCCGCATGCGTGGCTGGAGGACGTCAGCGGCGAGCGCGCATTGGACTGGGTGCGCGCCCACAACGCGGTGTCGGAGGGCAGCCTGGGCGGGCCCGCGCACGAGGCCCTGCGCGCGCGGCTGCAGGGCATCCTCGACGCCAAGGAGCGCATCCCGTACGTCAGCAAGCATGGCGACCACCTGTATAACTTCTGGCGCGACGCGGCCCACGAGCGCGGCATCTGGCGCCGCACCACGCTGGACGAATACCGCAAGCCGGCGCCGCAGTGGGAAACGGTGCTCGACCTCGACGCGCTGGCCAAGACGGAAAACGAGAACTGGGTCTGGGCCGGCGCGGCCTGCCTGCAGCCGCGCGGCACGCGCTGCCTGGTCTCGCTCTCGCGCGGCGGCGGCGACGCCGACGTGGTGCGCGAATTCGACCTCGAGACGCGCGCCTTTGTCGCCGGCGGCTTCGCCCTGCCCGAGTCGAAGGGCAGCGTGGCCTGGATCGACCGCGACACGCTGTTCGTGGCGACCGACTTCGGGCCCGGCTCGATGACGGCCTCGGGCTATCCGCGCATCGTCAAGGAGTGGAAACGCGGCACGCCGCTGCAGGAGGCAAAGCTCGTCTTCGAAGCGGCGCCGGACGACCTCTCGGCCTCGGCGCGGCGCGACCTGACGCCCGGCTTCGAGCGCGACATGGTCACGCGCCAGATCGGTTTCTACAGCAGCGAAGTGTTCCTGCGCGAAGGCGGCAAGCTGGTCAGGATCGACAAGCCGATGGACGCCAACGCTTATGCGGTGCGCGACCAGCTGATGATCGAACTGCGCTCGGATTGGCAGGTCGGCGGGCGCACCTGGCCGCAGGGCAGCCTGCTGGCGATCGATTTTGCCGCCTTCCTGCGCGGCCAACGCAATTTCGAGGCCTTGTTCACGCCGACTTCCACCAGTTCGCTCGACGGCGTGGCCGTCACCCGCAATGCCCTGCTGCTCACCGTGCTCGACAAGGTGAAGAACCGCCTGGTCGAACTGCGCCGCGACAGTGGCGAATGGCAGCGGCGCGAGGTGGACACGCCCGGCATCGGCACCCTGGGCGTAGCCGCCCTCGACGAGATCGAGTCGGACGACTATTTTCTGAGCGTGACCGACTTCCTGACGCCGACCACGATGTACCTGGGCCAGGTTGGAAGCGACGGGCGCGAGCGCCTGAAGGCGATGCCGGCCTGGTTCGACGCCAAACCGTACACTGTGTCTCAGTTCGAGGCCAAGTCGAAGGACGGCACCCTTGTCCCCTATTTCGTCGTGCAGCCGCGCGGCGCCCGGCTCGACGGCAAGAATCCGACGGTGTTATATGGTTACGGCGGCTTCGAGGTGTCGCTGAAGCCCGCCTACAGCGGCATGATCGGCGCCGGCTGGCTCGAACGCGGCGGCGTGTACGTCCTGGCGAACATCCGCGGCGGCGGCGAATTCGGGCCGCGCTGGCACCAGGCTGCCTTGAAGGAGCAACGCCAGAAGGCCTTCGACGACTTCCTGGCGGTGGCCAAGGATCTCATCAAGCGCAAGGTGACCAGCCCGCGCCACCTCGGCATCATGGGCGGCAGCAATGGCGGCCTGCTGGTGGGCGCCGCCCTCACCCAGCGCCCGGATCTGTTCAATGCGGTGGTGTGCCAGGTGCCCTTGCTCGACATGCGGCGTTATCACAAGCTGCTCGCCGGGGCTTCCTGGATGGGCGAATATGGCGACCCGGACGATCCGAAGCAATGGGAATTCATCGGCAAGTACTCGCCCTACCATAACGCCTTCAAGGACAAGCACTATCCGAAAGTGCTGTTCACGACCTCGACCCGCGACGACCGCGTGCACCCGGGCCATGCGCGCAAGATGGCGGCCCTGATGGAGACACAGGGTCATGCCGTGCTGTATTGGGAGAACATGGAGGGCGGCCATGCCGGCGCGGCCAACAACACGCAGCAGGCGCGCATGTGGGCGCTGACCTATTCCTTCCTGTACGCCCAGCTGAAATGACGGACGCGCAGGCCGTGCGGGTACGCATCCTGGATGGGCACGAGTGGCCGCTGTACCGGGCGCTGCGCCTGCGCGCGCTGGCGGATGCGCCGGAGGCGTTCGGCAGCACCCTGGCCGAAGAAGAAACCCGCGTCGATGCCGACTGGGCCTGGCGCCTGAAGCTGGGCGCCACGTCCGGACGCGACCGGCCGCTGGTGGCGGAGCTTGCCGGCGCGTCAGCGGGCATGGCCTGGGCCAAGGTGGATGCGGCCGAGCCCAGGCAGGTGAATCTGTTCCAGGTGTGGGTCGCACCGGAATGCCGGGGACATAGCGTGGCGGCCGCCCTGCTTGACGCTGCGCTGGTCTGGGCGCGCGCCATCGGTGCCCGGTCGATGCAGCTCGGGGTCGTATGCGGCAACG
Source organism: Massilia sp. Leaf139 (assembly GCF_001424165.1). Classification (GTDB taxonomy): domain Bacteria; phylum Pseudomonadota; class Gammaproteobacteria; order Burkholderiales; family Burkholderiaceae_D; genus Telluria. Next base: position 718,944 of record NZ_LMOJ01000001.1, on the reverse strand, counting down.
CCGCCGCGCGCCGTCTGTACGAGCGCGCGGGGTTCGTCGACGTCGGCGAACCGGAGCCGCAGCGGCCGGGGTCGGAGCGGATGGAGCAGATCATGCGATTCGACCTCGTTTGACGACATGCCGTGGGCTCGGGGAGCCCACCCTACGGATGGTGGTGGACTGTACGGGGTCATGCAGGCTAATGGCCTTCATGACAGGTTCACCGGGTTCTCCGAGCCCACACGTGCACGATCAAGCGCAGCCGCAGCACCATCGTAATCGCCACGGCCTGCAATCCGGCTTTACTGCGGCAAGCCCGCATACCCGCGCTGCTTGCTCGCCCCGAAGTTACGCGGTATCCGTAACCGGAGCTTGCGGCCGTCGTGTAACGTAGGGTGGGCGCCCCGAGCCCACGCGTGCACGATCATGCACGGCCGCAGCGCCATTGCCATCGCCACGGCCTGCAATCCGGCTTTACTGCGGCAAGCCCGTATAGGCCCGCTGCTTGCCCGCCCCGAACTTCACCACGGCCGGATAGCTCGCGTCGATGTCCACATACAAGGCCACCGCCGTCTCGACCCCGATCACCAGCGGCGCGCCGAGGCGTTCGGTGACGATGCCGGCGCGGCGCAGCAGGCGCTCGATCGCCGTCGTGGTCACGGTGACGTATTTCTGGATCCCATGTTCGTAACCGTAGCGGGTGATGGCGGCGAAGGATTCCATCGTGATCTCGGAGAAGCCGAACTGGCCGCTGCCGCCGGTTTCGATGGCAAAGCGCGACAGCTCCCAGATGTGCTCGTCGCAAGGCGCCGGCTGCCCGTGCAGCAACTGCGGGAAGGAATCCTTCAGCATGTAGGGGCCGTCGGTCGGCAACAGGCGCCAGCAGCCGCGCAGGATGCCTGCGCCAGGCTCGCGCATCATCATGTAGTGCGGCTCGAGGGCATCGTAACCATCGATTTCCATCCCCGACAGAACCGGCACTTCCCAGCCCAGACGGCCCTGGAAGACTTTTGCGCGAAGAGTATGCATTTCCCACAGATCGCGGGATTGGAATTCGCGCCGTGCTGCGATATCGATTTGCAGTGCCATGTCGTTCTCCCTGTATGTTGATGAAAATATCTATGCGACAGGCATGAAGCGTCATGCAATTTGGGCACTGGTGGTACTAGCAGGTCTGCTAGGTGGCGTGGAAGTGACACAGTGGAATACTAAGTTTTTCACCCGTTCAACAAGGAGACTGCCATGCCAAACGACTTCGTCAGCGAATCCATGCTTGCCCGACCAGGCATGCCCGCAGCCATGCCTGCGGTGATGCCGCTACCCATGCGCGCGCCGCATGCCGACCTGCGTCAGTTCCGCATCAGTAAGCGTGAAAGTCAGGAAAAGTTCTGGGGACGATTCGGCGTCACGCAATCGAGCGGCAGCCGTTTCGAGACGGGCCTGGCAATCCCGGCGCCGGTGGCGATCCTGTTGAAGCTCTATGTCAATGGCAAGCTCAACGATGGCGATCTTCAGGGATGAGTAATCCCAGGGCAATTGCCTTGACCACCGCCTGCTGACGTGTGTTGACATTGAATTTCTGACGCACGTTGGCCAGGTGGAAGTTAACAGTCGCTTCCGAACAGCGGTTGATCATTGAAATTTCCCATGACGACTTGCCCGCCATGACCCAATTGAGCACTTCCAGCTCGCGCCGGGTCAGGCGCGGCACCTCCGCATGCCCGTCCATGTGCGAGAACGGCAGCGAGGCGGCGAACGCGTAGTCGCGGATCAGCGTCAGGCTGGCCATGCGCTGTCCGATATCGCGCGCGAAGGCCGCGCCCGGCGCCGCATCCGAAGCCAGGCCGAGCAGCCCGACTTCGCCGCCCGGCCCATGGATCGGCAGGGTCACGCCGGTACGCATGCCATGAAAGCTCGCTTCCTCGTAAAGGATGCGCGCTCCTTCGCTGCCGAAGGCTTCCGGCTCCCAGACGATGGGCAGCGTACTGGTCAGGCAGTGGCTGACGGTCGGATCGACATAGGCGAAGCGTTCCGCATCGTAGCGCTCGCGCCACTCCTCCGAATAATTCGTCTGCACGAAGGCATTTTCGTACTGCGCGTGGCGCGAATGCACCACTGCGTACATCACCTTATCCAGACCGAGCGAATGCGTCAGCTCGAACAGCGCCTGGCGCCACGCTGTGGCGTCTGTCGCTTCCAGCAGCTGCACTAGCTGTGCAGTTTCAATCATAGCGGTCGCTCGCCTGGTCGGATGAACGGAACATGCAATTTGCATGCGGCACATAAAGAGTGCGTACTAGAAATTTTAACAACGATAGCGCGAGTTTGTCCCGGTATTTTTGTAGTAATTATGCAACGTGCACTAAAAATCACAAGAGCAATCGTGCGCTAAAGAAATCGATTTTCCGCTACCCTCCTGCGCTGGCGATTTAACATTCCAGTAGGAAATATTTATTCTTGTTGCAGAGCTTGACTTGATCTCGCACAAGAGTATCGTTTCACCTTTCCGCCTATTGCCTTTTAACAGTTTCCCCAACGCGAAGCCGATAGGCCGCCGCGACGACAAGAACGCCGTACCCATTTTCCAAAACAAGGATAGAACGTCGATGAACACAATGACCGACATGGCCGAACAGCTGGACGTCAAGCTCCTGCTGGCAACGCTGATGGCCCTGAAAAAGGGTGACTTTTCGGTACGCATGCCTTCTGACTGGACTGGCGTGTCGGGCAAGATCGCCGACACCCTGAACGACATCATCGAAACCAAATCGAAGATGGTCGAAGCCGTGACCGAAGTGTCGCGCGTCGTCGGCCGCGAAGGCCACCTGACCCAGCGCGCTGACGTGCCGGGCGTGGTCGGCGGCTGGAGCACCATCATCAGCTCGGTCAACACCCTGATCGACGACCTGGTGCGCCCGACCACCGAAATGGCGCGCGTCATCGGCGCCGTGGCAAAGGGCGACCTGTCGCAGACCATGGCGCTCGAAGTCGACGGCCACCCGCTGAAGGGCCAGTACCTGCGTGCGGCAACCACCGCGAACACGATGGTGGAACAGCTTTCCTCCTTCTCTTCCGAGGTGACGCGCGTGGCGCGCGAAGTCGGTACCGAGGGCAAGCTGGGCGGCCAGGCGCAGGTGAAGGGCGTCGCGGGTACCTGGAAGGACTTGACCGACTCGGTGAACTCGATGGCGGGTAACCTGACGTCCCAGGTGCGTAACATTGCGGAAGTGACCACCGCCGTGGCGAACGGCGACTTGTCGAAGAAAATTACCGTCGACGTGCGCGGCGAGATCCTGCAGCTGAAAGACACCATCAACGTCATGGTGGATCAGCTGCGCTCCTTCGCATCCGAGGTGACGCGCGTGGCGCGTGAGGTGGGTACCGAGGGCAAGCTGGGCGGCCAGGCCTATGTGCCGGGCGTGGGCGGCACCTGGAAGGACTTGACCGACAACGTGAACTTCATGGCCTCGAACCTGACGGGCCAGGTGCGTAACATCGCGGCGGTGACGACCGCGGTGGCGAACGGCGACTTGTCGAAGAAAATTACCGTGGACGTCAAGGGCGAGATTCTCGAACTGAAGAACACGATTAACGTTATGGTGGACCAGCTGTCCTCCTTCGCATCCGAGGTGACGCGAGTCGCCCGTGAGGTGGGTACCGAGGGCAAGCTGGGCGGCCAGGCGCAGGTGAAGGGTGTCGCGGGTACCTGGAAAGACTTGACCGACTCGGTGAACTCGATGGCGGGTAACCTGACGGGCCAGGTGCGTAACATTGCGGACGTGACCACCGCCGTGGCAAACGGCGACTTGTCCAAGAAGATTACGGTGGACGTGAAGGGCGAGATTCTCGAGCTGAAGAATACCATCAACGTCATGGTCGACCAGCTGAACTCCTTCGCATCCGAAGTGACCCGAGTCGCACGGGAAGTGGGTACCGAGGGCCGACTGGGCGGCCAGGCAAACGTGCCTGGCGTTGCAGGTACCTGGAAAGACTTGACCGACGGCGTGAACTCGATGGCGGGTAACCTGACCGGCCAGGTGCGTAACATTGCGGACGTGACCACCGCCGTTGCAAACGGCGACCTGTCCAAGAAAATTACCGTGGACGTCAAGGGCGAGATTCTCGAACTGAAGAACACGATTAACGTCATGGTCGACCAGTTGTCCTCCTTCGCATCCGAGGTGACGCGAGTCGCCCGTGAGGTGGGCACCGAAGGTAAGCTGGGCGGCCAGGCCTACGTGCCGGGCGTGGGCGGTACCTGGAAGGACTTGACCGACAACGTGAACTTCATGGCCTCGAACCTGACGGGCCAGGTGCGTAACATCGCGGCGGTGACGACCGCGGTGGCGCGTGGCGACTTGTCGAAGAAAATTACCGTGGACGTGAAGGGCGAGATTCTCGAACTGAAGGACACGATCAACGTCATGGTCGACCAGTTGTCCTCGTTCGCATCCGAGGTGACCCGCGTCGCCCGTGAGGTGGGTACGGAAGGTAAGCTGGGCGGCCAGGCGAACGTGTCCGGCGTGGCCGGTACCTGGAAGGACTTGACCGAGAACGTCAACCAGCTGGCGGCAAACCTGACCAACCAGATGCGCGCGATCGGTGAAGTGGCAACGGCGGTGACCCGTGGTGACCTCTCGCGTTCGATTCAGGTCGAAGCGCGCGGCGAGGTGTCCTACCTGAAGGACAACATCAACGAGATGATCCGTAACCTGAAGGAGACCACGCAGAAGAACGCGCAGCAGGATTGGCTCAAGACCAACCTCGCCCGCTTCACGCGCCTCCTGCAGGGCCAGCGCGACCTGGGCGCGGTGACGAAACTGATCCTGTCCGAGCTGGCGCCGCTGGTGTCGGCGCACCACGGCGTGTTCTACATGATGGACTCGCAGGAAGCCGATGCACGCCTGCGCATGATCGCCTCCTACGGCTATCGTTCCAGCCGCAAGCTGCCGACCTCGTTCTCGCCGGGCGAAGGCCTGGTGGGCCAGTGCGCACTCGAAAAAACCCGCATCTGGCTGACCGACGTGCCGCGCGATTACATCGTCGTGTCCTCGGGCCTGGGTTCGGCGCCGCCGAACAACATCGTCGTGCTGCCGATCCTGTTCGAACAGCAGGTCAAGGCGGTCATCGAGATCGCATCGCTGGATCGCTTCACGGAAACCCACCTGTCCTTCCTCGACCAGCTGATGGAATCGATCGGCGTCGTCCTGAACACGATCGAGGCGAACAGCCGTACCGAATCGCTGCTGACCCAGTCGCAATCGCTGGCGCAGGAACTGCAGCAGACCAACCAGGAACTGGCCGAAAAGGCGCGCCTGCTGTCCGAGCAGAACATCGAGGTGGAACGCAAGAACCGCGAGGTGGAGCAGGCCAAGCTGGCGCTGGAAGAAAAGGCGACCCAGCTGGCGCTGTCCTCCAAATACAAGTCCGAGTTCCTGGCTAACATGTCGCACGAACTGCGTACGCCATTGAACTCGCTCCTGATCCTGGCGCAGCAGCTCTCCGATAACCCGGAAGGCAACCTGTCCGGTAAACAGGTCGAATTCGCGAAGACCATCCACGGCTCCGGTTCCGACCTGCTGACCCTGATTAACGACATTCTCGACCTGTCGAAGATCGAGTCCGGTACCGTCACGCTGGACGTGTCGGAATACCGCTTCGCCAACCTGCGCAACTACGTCGACCGCACCTTCCGCCACATGGCCGAAGCCAAGCATCTCGGCTTCACCGTCGATCTCGCGGAAAACCTGCCGACCGCGGTGATGACCGACACCACGCGTCTGCAGCAGGTGCTCAAGAACCTGCTGTCGAACGCGTTCAAGTTCACCAGCCACGGCCAGGTCGCGCTCAACATCAGCCTCGTCACCAGCGGCTGGACGGCGGATCACCCGCACCTGCTGCATGCGGACGCGGTGCTGGCCTTCTCGGTCAGCGACAGCGGCGTCGGCATCCCGTCCGACAAGCTGCAGCTGATCTTCGAAGCCTTCCAGCAGGCCGACGGTTCGACCGCCCGCAAGTACGGCGGCACGGGCCTGGGCCTGTCGATTTCACGCGAACTGGCGCGCCTGCTAGGCGGCGAGATTCGCGTCGAATCGACCGTCAACGTCGGTTCGACCTTCACCCTGTACCTGCCGTACAACCGCGCCGGCTTCATCAACTACGAAGCGACGCGCCAGCCGCAGCCTGCGCGCCTGCTGGCGCCGAGCGCCGCGCCGGCGTCTTCCTCGGCACCAGTTGTGTATGCCCTGCCCGACGCAACCGAGAACGGCAGCGTGGCGACCATCGAAGTACAGGCGCCGACCAACAGCAATCTGGTCGAATACGCCTCGATGCTGGACGACCGCGGCCTGATCGCCCCGGGCGACCCGTCGGTGCTGATCGTCGAGGACGACGACCGCTTCGCCAAGACGGTGCTGGAATTCGCGCGCGAGAAGAACTTCAAGGGCATCGTCACCCACCGCGGCGACTCGGCCCTGTCCCTCGCGCGCGACTACCTGCCCTCGGCGATCCTGCTCGACATCGACCTGCCGGACATCGACGGCTTCACGGTGCTCGACCGCCTCAAGCGCGACCCGAGCACCCGCCACATCCCGGTGCACGTGGTTTCGGCGCTGCGCGAGCGCGAACGTGCGCTGCGCCAGGGCGCGATTTCCTTCATCAGCAAACCGGTCGACCGCGAGGCGCTGAGCGAAGAGTTCACCCGCATCCAGAAATTCCTGGTGGGCGGCAAGCGTAGCCTGCTGGTGGTGGAAGACGACATGGCCCAGCGCGAGTCGATCGTGGCCCTGATCGGCGACAGCGACCTGCACATGGTGACCGTCGAAACGGGCGCCGCCGCGATGGAAGCGCTGGAGTCGCAGCATTTCGACTGCATGGTGCTCGACCTGACGCTGCCGGACATCTCGGGCTTCGACCTGCTCGACGCAATCGGCAAGAAGCCGGCCCTGCGCGACCTGCCGATCGTGATCTACACCGCGCAGGAACTCTCGCGCAAGGAAGTCACGAAGCTCAAGAAGTACGCCAAGACCATCGTCATCAAGGACGCCCGTTCGCCGGAGCGCCTGCTCGACGAAACGGCGCTGTTCCTGCACCGTTCGCACGCCTCGCTGCCGGAACTGCAGCGCAGGATGCTGGAGGAAATCCACGCGGCCGACGGCGGCCTGGCCGGGCGTAAAGTGCTGATCGTCGACGACGACCTGCGCAACATCTTCGCCCTGTCCTCGCTGCTGGAGCGCCAGCAGATGCAAGTGCTCTTCGCCGAGAACGGCCGCGACGGCATCGAGGTGCTGGAGAAGGATCCGAGCATCGAGATCGTCCTGATGGACATCATGATGCCGGAGATGGACGGCTACGACACGATGCGGGCGATCCGCCGCATTCCGAAGTTCAAGTCGCTGCCGATCATCACCCTGACCGCGAAAGCGATGAAGGGCGACCGCGACAAGTGCATCGCCGCCGGCGCTTCCGACTACATCACCAAGCCGGTCGATGTGGCGCAGCTGCTGTCGCTGATGCGAGTGTGGCTGCATTGACCGCCTTTGCCGCCTTCGCTCAGTTGGCACACCCTTCGCTCGCCGTCGAGGAGCTGGAGATCGACCTGTTGCTGGAAGCCTTGTTTCAGCGCCACGGCTACGATTTCCGCGACTACGACCGCGCGCTGGTCAGGCGAAAACTGCTGGGCGCGATGGCCGCGCGCGAGCTGAAGACGCTCTCCGCGCTGCAGGAACGCGTGCTGCACGAACCGGGCGCCGCATCGAACCTGCTGCGCGCGCTGGCGCTCCAGCCGGCTGCCCTCTTCGACGATCCGGCCTGGGCAAGGGAGGCACGCGCAGTGCTGGGAAAGTCGCTGCGTTCGGCCCCCGTGCCGCGGGTCTGGCTGGCCGAATGCGCCGGCATCGGCGAAGCCTGGACGCTGGCCATCCTGCTGCATGAGGAAGGCCTGCTGGCGCGCACCGAGATCTTCGCAACGGTAGCCAACGACGAACTGCTGGCCGAGGTGCGCGAAGCATCGATCGACGCCGCCACGCTGCCCGCGCTGCAGGAACGCTACCTGCAGGCCGGCGGCAGCGGCAACCTGGCGGATTACCTCGAGCTGCGCGATGGCCGCGCCGTCCTGCTGCCGCGCCTGCGCGCCCGCATCACCTGGGCCGGCTACAACCTGGTGACGGACGCCTCGTTCAACGAGTTCCAGGCCATCCTGTGCTGCCGCGCCCTGGCCGACTTCGGCCCGATGCTGCGCCAGCGCGTGCTGCGCCTGTTTCACGACAGCCTGGCGCGCTTCGGCGTGCTGGCGATCGACCGCGAGCTGGCGCCGGGCGATGCGCATGCGGGGGTGTACCAGGCATTGTCGGAAACCTTGCCGTGGTATCGAAGGGTGGGGTGAATCCGGTGTGATGGAGGGCGGCCTTGCCGCCCTTTTTTATTGGCGGGAGCGGCTCCGCTTTCGTACCCGACGATCTCGCCGCCAAGGATCACCGCGTGGGTGGCGCGTGCGGTAGGTTCGTTCATTCGCTGGTGGTGGAGCCGCCCACCCTACTTCGAGGCTTATTTCGATCCGATCGCACTCGGCCGCTCGGCAATCCGGTCGCGCCAGGCCTGCAGATGGGTCATGCCCTCCTCGCCCGGACGGAAGCGCAGCAGGCCGCGGCCGAATTCAAGGGCGCAGAAAGCGGTGATGTCGGCGATCGTGAAGCGCTCGCCGGCGACATAGGCCTGGCGCGCCAGCAGCTGATCCAGCCAGCGCGCGGTGATGCGCATCTTGTCGGCCTGGGCCGCGCCGAAGTCCTTGAACTGGGGCTGCTCCAGCACGGCCAGCGCCGGGTGCGTGTGGCGCGCGCTGCTGGCCGTTTCGAGCAGCAGGTGCAGTTCCATACGGCGGTCGGCCATCTCGATGAAGGCGCGCTCCTCGTAGTCGGCGCCCATCAGGTTCGGCTCCGGATAGCGGCCTTCGAGCCAGGTGCAGATCGCGCGCGTCTCGCTCAGCACGCGGCCGTCGTCGAATTCCAGCGCGGGCACGCGGCCGAGCGGATTCTTGGCGATGAAGCGTTTGCTGCGGTGTTCGCCGGCCATCAGGTCGATCATCTCGGTCTCGATGCCGGTGATGCCCTTCTCCAGGATGAACATGGCGACCCGGCGTGGGTTCGGCGCGTGGCTGCTGATGTAGAGTTTCATGGGTCTCCTTCGGGTTATTGTCATGGGTGCCACGAAGGATGATAGCGGCAATTGCGCCGCTACGGCTGACTCGTGAATCAGAGCGCCGGCACGCCCTGGCGCGCGCCGAACCATTCGTCGAGCAGCGCCGCGCTGCCGGGCGCCACGTGCAGGCCCAGCTTGGTGCGGCGCCAGAGGATGTCGGTGCTGCTCCTGGCCCATTCGTGGGTGGTCAGGTAGTCGATCTCGGCCTCGTACAGGCCGGGCAGAACCTCGAGACCCAGGTCGGCCATGCCATTACGGCGCGCCAGCAGGGTGTGGATGCGGGTGCCGTAGGCGCGCGCGTAGCGGGCCAGCAGCGCCGGCGGCAGCCAGGGATAGCGGCCCGCCTGGCGCGCGCGCCAGCCGTCGAATTCGAGCACGCCGCGCTTGCCCGGTTCGGGGCCGTAGAGGTCGCCGCCCGGCAGGCAGGCGCCGGCCGTCCAGGCGGGCGCGGCGTGGCCGAGCGCGGCGCCGATCCAGTCGACGGCCTGCTCGGCCAGCTTGCGGCTGGTGGTGATCTTGCCGCCGAAGACGGACAGCAGGGGCGCACCCGCCATGTCCGGCTCGAGCCGGAAATCGCGCGTGGCTTGCGCCGCACTGGCCGCTTCGTCCTCGACCAGCGGACGCACGCCGGCATAGCTCCACAGCACGTCGGCCGGCGTGATCTGGCGCGTGAAATAGCCGTTCACCAGTTGGCACAGGTAGCGCGTTTCCTCGGCGCTGATCGCCACCTTGTCGAGTTCGCCGCGGTAATCGACGTCGGTGGTGCCGACCAGGGTGAAGGCGCCCTCGTAGGGCAGCGCGAAGACGATGCGCCCGTCCGCATGCTGGAAGATATAGGCGTGCGGATGCTCGAACAGTCGCGGCACGACGATGTGGCTGCCCTTGATCAGGCGCAGGGCGCGCCTGCCGCCAGCGTTGGTGGCGCCCTGCAGGAAGCGCGCGGCCCAGGGTCCGGCGGCGTTGACCAGGCAGCGTGCATGAATGTGGATGTGCGCCTGCCCGTGCCCGCCCTGGCTGTCCAGGGTGGCGCTCCAGCCGTCCGGCTGGCGCTGCAGGGCGGCGCAGCGGGCATGGGTGAGGACGACGGCGCCGCGCTCGTGGGCGTCAAGTGCGTTGAGCACGACCAGGCGCGCATCGTCGACCCAGCCGTCGGAATACATGAAGCCGCGCGTGAACTGCGGCAGCAGGGGCAGGCCGGCCGCATGGTCGCGCAGGTCGATCGCCTCCGAACCCGGCAGGAATTCGCGCCGCGCCAGGCGGTCGTAGAGGAATAGGCCGGTGCGGATCAGCCAGGCCGGGCGCGCGCCCTTCCCTTTCCCCCCCATGTGCGGCATCACGAAGCGCAGCGGATGCATGATGTGAGGCGCGCTGCGCAGCAGGGTTTCGCGCTCGATCAGGGCCTTGCGCACGAGGCCGAACTCGTAGTGCTCGAGGTAGCGCAGGCCACCATGGATCAGCTTGCTCGACGCCGACGAGGTGTGCTGGGCCAGGTCGTCCTTTTCGCACAGCACGACGCGCAGGCCGCGTCCGGCCGCATCGCGGGCAATCGCCGCGCCGTTGATGCCGCCGCCGACGACCAGCACGTCGCATTCGAACCGTTTCACGAGCTCATCCACGCCGCCTCCTGGAAAAAACAAACCGATCCAGTGTATGCCGCCTCCATTTCGCCATATTCGCATGGATCAATGCGGCCGGGCCGGGAACGTGCCGGCACAACGGACGCGTCCGTCCGCCCGCCCTGTGTAGAATCGACGCCATGACCACGACACCCCTCCGCCGCTGATGGCCCAGCAACGCGCCTGGGTGCGCATGCCTTCAGGCAAGCGCCTCGACCTGCTCAACCCGACCCCCTTCGACTGGGACGACGCCGACCTGGCGCTCGGCCTGGCGCGCACCTACCGCTGGGGCGGGCATTCGGCCTGGCCGCTGCCGCTGTCGGTGGCCCAGCATTCGATCACGGTCATGCTGCTGCAGCGCGCGGCGCTGGGCGGGCGGATCGATCCCCTGACTGAACTGCGCGAGCTGCTGCACGACGCCGAGGAGGGCCTGCTCGGCTTCGACGCGCTCTCGGTGATCAAGCCCTTCCTCGGCGAAGGTTTCCGCGAATTGTCCAAGCGCCTCGAATACGCGGTGTTCCTGCGCTACGGCCTGCCTTCCTGGACCCCGGTCGAGCATGCCCGTCACAAGCGCGCCGACCGCCTGGCCGCCGCCAGCGAAGCCGTGCACGTGGCCGGCTGGTCGCGCGAGGAAGTGCGGGATACGCTCAAGATCCGGGCCGCCGTGCTGCGCGACGATCCGCTGGCAGGCGCCTACGGCGGCACGCCTTGGGAGCCATGGCCGCCGGCGCTGGCCTGCGAGCGCTTTCTGGCGGAACTGGCGCGGCTCACCGAGCTGATCAAAGTCGGAGAGCGCTGACGACCGTCATGTAAGCTCCCCTCGCCATGCCGGCACAAACATCTGCACTGTCATGAAGGAGTCACACATGCGACGGATACTCGGCCTGATAGCAGCCAGCATCTTCGCTCTGCCCGCTTCGGCCGCCTGCCCCGCGGCCGACCGGCTCGTGAGCGAATACGGCATCAGCTTTTCGGGTTTCAAGAAGCAGATCCCGAAAGTGGCGCGGCCGATCGAACGGGGTACGCGAATCGACGACCTGCGCGTGCTGCGCTTGCCGAACCCGAAGGGGCATGTGCCGGACGGCTTCACCCATGCGGCGGTGATCAACAAAGCGACGATGCAGGCTTGGATACGGCGGCGCGGCGGCTTCGTGTATGTCGAGGAGTGGTATGGGCCAATGGAACTGCGCCAGCGCGACATGACGGCTTGCACGCTCGAGCCTTACCGCTGAGCTATAGGGCTGAACATCATGAGCGAAATGTGTTGCAATTTCGCTCACCCCACCCCATCTGCATAAGCTCGTTGCGGGTTTGATTAATCGCAAACACCCGCGCCTAAGCCATTGATTTCATTCAGCTTACACCGATATCCACAAGAAATGTGGATAACTATGTGGACAAGGCCCTCTTGACAAGCCGCAAGCGCAGTATTGATGCGGGTTTCAACAAAATGCCCATTCTACAGGCAGAAATTCTGTCCTTAAAAATCAATGGCTTGCACGCCATGTGGTTTCGTGAACGGACTCAGCATCAGAAGATTCCTACAATGTCCTACAACAGGGGATAAGTCATCCGGGCGGACATGGTTTGCCATCATTGTCAGATCATTCCAGGTCTCATTTCCACGCATTGCGTGCCCGGTCGCGCACCAGCATCCGCACGCTCTCGGGCATCGGTTTCTTCGATTGCGCCGTGTCGGCCGTGATCCAGACGCACTCCTCGAAATGCTTGAGCATGGCGGGCGTCACGAAACGCGTGCGCGCCGCGTACACGTGGCGGTCGCCCATCTGCGCCTGCTGCTTGATGAAGAAGCGGTTCGGCACCACCAGGTGCAGGTGCTCCTTGGCGCGCGTCATCGCCACATAGAGGAGGCGCCGCTCTTCCTCGATGTCTTCCGCGCTGCCGGTGCTCATGTCCGACGGGATGCAGCCGTCGACCACGTTCAGCACATGCACCGACTTCCATTCCTGCCCTTTCGAGGAATGGATGGTCGACAGGATCAGGTAGTCCTCGTCCAGCAAAGGCGGGCCGGCGCGGTCGCTGGTCGCTTCCGGTGGGTCGAGCGTGATCTCGGCGAGAAAACTTTCGCGTGTGCCGTGGCCGCCCGCCAGCTGGGCTAGCTGGGCGACGTCGGCTGCGCGCACGGTGGCGTCGTCGTGCAGGCGCTCCAGGTGCGGCAGGTACCAGTCGCGCACCAGTTCAATGTCGGCCGGCCAGCGCAGGCCAGGCGTGCGCAACCTGCGGTACAAGGTCACGAAATCCTGCCAGTCGCCCTGACTTTTGCCCGGCGCCGCGAAAGCCTCCACCGCGTCGCAGGCCTCGGGTGCTTCGGCCACCGCGTCCAGCAGGCGCGTGGCCGTGGCCGGGCCGATGCCGGGAATCAGCTGCAACACCCTGAAACCGGCCATGCGGCCATTCGGGTTCTGGGCGAAGCGCAGCACGGCCAGCACGTCCTTGATGTGCGAGGCTTCCAGGAACTTCAAGCCGCCAAATTTCACGAAGGGGATATTCCGGCGCATGAGTTCGAGCTCCAGCGCCGCACTGTGGCTGGCGGCGCGAAACAGCACGGCCTGGGTGGTGAGCTTGATGCCGGCTTCGCGGTGTTCGAGGATGCGGTTGCAGACCCAGCGCGCCTGCTCGGCCTCGTCGGGGATGAGCACCAGCTGCGGCAGCGTGCTGGCCGCCTTGTCCGTCCACAGCGTCTTGGCGTGGCGCTCGAGCGCGGCGGCGATCACGGCGTTGGAGGCGTCCAGGATCGGCTGGGTCGAGCGGTAATTGCGGTCGAGCGTGATGGTGCGCGCCGGCTGGCTGAACTGGCAGGGGAAATCGAGAATGTTGCGCACCGTCGCGCCGCGGAAGGAATAGATCGACTGGGCGTCGTCGCCGACCACCATCACGCCGGCGCCATCGGGCTTCATGCCGGTGACGATCGCCGCCTGCAAGCGGTTGGTATCCTGGTATTCGTCAACCAGCACGTGGTCGAACAGCGCCCCGATCTCCGGCCCCAGCTCGGGGTCGGACGCCATCTCGGCCCAGAACAGCAGCAGGTCGTCGTAGTCGAGCACGTTCTGCTCCTGCTTGGCGTCGACATAGGCGCCGAACAGGCGTTTCAGGTCGGCTTCCCATTCGCAGCACCAGGGAAAGGTGCTCTGCAAGACCTGGTCGAGCGGCTCGCGCGCATTCACCACGCGCGAATAGATCGACAGGCAGGTGCCCTTCAGCGGAAAACGCTTGGCGGTCTGGGTCAGGCCGATCTCGTGGCGCACCAGGCCCATCAGATCTTCGGAGTCGCCGCGGTCGTGGATGGTGAAGGATTCGTCGAGGCCGATGCGGCCCGCGTACTCGCGCAGCAGGCGCGCGCCGATGCTGTGGAAGGTGCCGGCCCAGGGCAAGGTGGCGACCTCGCGCCCGCCACTCATGGAAGCGCTTTTGAAGACCCGCTGCAGGACATTGCCGGCGCGCTGGGTCATCTCGTTGGCGGCGCGGCGCGAAAAGGTCAGCAGCAGGATGCGCTGGGGATCGGCGCCCTGCATGATCAGGCGCGCGACACGGTGCGCCAGCGTGTTCGTCTTGCCGGAACCGGCGCCGGCCACCACCAGCAGCGGGCGCGTCGCCGTCGCGCCGATGTCGTGCTCGACCGCAGCGCGCTGCTCGGGGTTGAGCGCGGCGAAAGGATCGTCGGACGCCGGCTCTATAGCAGACTCGAGAGCGGAATCTTTGGTGGATTCTGGAGCGGATGCAACGGCGGCAGCGGACATGAAGAAGTAGCAACGAGTGTCAGGGTAGAAACACTGCCACTGTACATTTGTCCAGTGAGCCTCCGCAAGTGCATTTTGCCTCGTTAAGGTCGAGCTTGTCGTGAAAAGCGGACAGGAGAGTGGAGTACAGTTCGCGTATTACGCGATCGTCCTGCGCTAAGTGGCCGTAACTAAAGAACTTTTCCGGATATCCACAAAGTCTGTGAATAACTTTGTGGAAAAGCCGGGGCTTGACAGCGCGAAATGCCGTCCGCATGCGGCTTTCAACAACTTGCCCAATCCACGGGCAGGCTTGAACTCACGAAAAATCAATGACTTGCTAGATCATGTGCAAGGCCAAGCTGAAGCGTACGAAAGATAAAAAAAAGAAATTAATGTGTATAAGCGGTGGTCGCGACGCGCAACAAACATGACGCTTTGATATCGAAAAAAGCTGAGTGAGGGAAACTTTCGGGGGCCCTCACCGTGCCCGCCTCAAGCGCGGCTTCAGCTACCCGAGCGGCGCCGGTGCGGCTCGAGCAGGACACGTTCGATCACGTGGGCCCGGATGTCGCGGGTTCGCAGGTACTCGACGGCGGACATGGTATTGCTGCTGCCCTGCACGGCAATGCCGGCATCGACGATGACGCGCTGCTGCGCATCGGTACGGGCCTCGATCATGCTGGGCTGCAGGGTCGTCCGCTCGACGTGGGGATGTTTCATCCGTGACCTCGTTTGTCAGGTTGATGTTTTGCCTTAACGAGTATTCATCAATACGCTTCGATGTCAATGTCAACTTCCCATCGAAAACACTAAATAGTTGTACAGACGCCTTCCTCAAGAGCGCGCCACCCGGCAGGTGATTTGCCTAATATGGCCGTGTCGTCCAACCACCTGCGAGGCGTTCATGAGCACCGATTCCACACCCGCCAAACCTGTCCAGCCCGACCTGAACCCCGGCGACGAAGCCTCTCCCGGCACGCCCGGCGCCGGCGAAGACGTTTGCGAAGCCTGCTCCGGCAGCGGCAAGCTGGCCGATGGCAAGCAGTGTCCGCAGTGCGGCGGCAGCGGGCGCGTCATGCGCGGGATCGGGGGCGGCTGAGTCGTCCGCGTGACAGGATGCCGGGCGGCGGCGATAATCGTGGGATGACCGCGCCAGCCCCCGCCGCACATCCACACCCCAGTTCCCTGTTCGACCTGTTCCTCTCCTTCACTGTCCTGGCCTTGCAGGGCTTCGGCGGCGTGCTGGCCGTCGTCCAGCGCGAGATGGTCGAGCGCAAGCGCTGGCTGACCCAGGACGAATTCATCGAGGACTGGGCCGTTGCGCAGATCATGCCGGGGCCGAACGTCGTCAACCTGTCGATGATGATCGGTGCGCGCTACTTCGGCCTGCGCGGCGCGCTCGCTGCGCTGGCCGGCATGCTGACCGTGCCGCTGGTATTGATCCTGCTGCTGGCGATCCTGCACGCCCAGTTCGCCGACAACGCCCGCGTGGCCGGCGCCCTGCGCGGCATGGCGGCGGTATCAAGCGGGCTGATCGCGGCCGCCGGCCTGAAAATGGCGGCGTCCCTGAAGCGCAGCCCGGCACCCCTGCCCTGGTGCCTGGCGCTCGGCGCCGCCGGCTTCGTGCTGGTCGCGCTCCTGAAATTCCCGCTCTTCTACGTCTTGCTCGGCCTGGGCAGCCTGGGCTGCGTGCTCGCTTACCGGAACCTGCGATGAACGCCACCGCAACCGCCCTCCACATCACCCTCGACTGGCACGACTGGCTGAACCTGTTCGGCCATTACCTGCTGCTGTCGCTGATGTCGCTCGGCGGGGCGATCTCGACCACCTCGGAGATGCACCGCTTCCTGGTCGAGCAGCACGGCTGGCTGACCCAGGCCCAGTTCAACGAATCGATCGCCCTGGCCCAGGCCGCGCCGGGGCCGAACGTGCTGTTCGTCGCGCTGATGGGCTGGAAGGTGGGCATGAACGCGGGCAGCGTCGCGGCCGCCTTCCTCGGCGTGGCGACGACGATGTTCGGCATCCTGCTGCCCTCGACCATTTTTACCTACCAGGTCGCCCAATGGGGCCACCGCAACCGCCATCTGCGCGGCGTACGCGCCTTCAAGCAGGGCATGGCGCCGGTCGTGATCGCGCTGCTGCTGTCGACCGCCTGGATCCTGGCGAGCTCGACCGGCGGCGAGGGCGTGCACTGGCCGCTGTGGCTGCTGGCGCTGGCCAGCTGCCTGCTTGTCTGGCGCACCCGCCTGCACCTGCTGTGGCTGCTCGGCGCGGGCGCGCTGCTGGGCGCTTTCGGCATCGTGTAGCACGCGGCTTCATGTACCCGGCCCGGCACGAGGCTTGCCGAACTGGCATACTTGCAGCATCGACCACAGCGCGACCAACCGGAGCCACCATGTTAACTCTCCTTAGCGAACACGCCTGTTTCGGCGGCGTCCAGCGTTTCTACCAACACGAGTCGCAGGCCATCGGCCTGCCGATGCGTTTTTCGGTCTACCTGCCGCCCGGCTTCGAAGGCAAGGGCTTGCCGGTGCTGTTCTACCTCGCCGGCCTTACCTGCACCGAAGAGACCTTCGCCATCAAGGGCGGCGCCCAGCGCGTGGCGGCCGAGGAAGGCCTGGCGCTGGTGATGCCCGACACCAGCCCGCGCGGCGCGAACGTCCCCGGCGAAACCGACAGCTGGGACTTCGGCGCGGGCGCCGGCTTCTACCTGGATGCGACCGAGGAGCCATGGGCGCGCCACTACCGCATGTACAGCTACATCCTGGAACTGCGCGAACTGGTGCTGCGCGAATTCGGCCTCGACGCGCAGCGCTGCGGTATCTTCGGCCACTCGATGGGTGGGCACGGCGCGCTGGTGCTGGCGCTGCGCAACCCCGAGCTGTTCCGTTCGGTCTCGGCCTTTGCCCCGATCGCCGCCCCCAGCCGCTGCCCTTGGGGCGAAAAGGCTTTCGGCGGCTACCTCGGCGCAGAACGCGAGGGCTGGCGCGCCTGGGACGCCACTGAACTCGTGGCTTCAGGCCCGGTGCGCTTCCCGCAAGGCATCCTGATCGACCAGGGCCTGGCCGACAAATTCCTGCCGGATCAGCTCAACCCCGAGGCCTTCGAGGCCGCCTGCGCCGGCGCCGGCCAGCCGCTGACCCTGCGCCGCCACGCGGGTTACGACCACGGCTACTACTTCATCTTGACCTTCGTCGAAGACCACCTGCGCCTGCACCGCCGCCAGCTCGGCTGATCGCATCCTTCCAGTTCGACCGCCGGAACACCCCCCGGTTCCGGCCGGTTGCAGCGCTTCTGTCCGCGCGCAAGGGCGCCTGCACGCGGCCGCATGCAGCCTCCCCACACCCTTGAAATTGCCTCCGCGCTG
Source organism: Massilia sp. Leaf139 (assembly GCF_001424165.1). GTDB lineage: Bacteria > Pseudomonadota > Gammaproteobacteria > Burkholderiales > Burkholderiaceae_D > Telluria. Next base: position 701,047 of record NZ_LMOJ01000001.1, on the reverse strand, counting down.
CCCTATAAAACAGGTGTGGCGCACGCCGCGTTCATCGTGAAAACCTGTGAAGAATGGAGGCTCACCATGAATCTCGTCAGGAGAAACAACATGCCCCTGTCGGCCTACCGGCCCGGCGCGGTCGAGGACGGGTTCGGCCGCCTTGTCGAAAGCATGTTCGACGATTTCTTCGCACCCCTGGCCGCGAGCGGCCGCCGCCTCGACGACGGGGCCAGCATCCCGCGCCTCGACCTGCGCGAAACCGAGCAGGCTTATGAAATCGAGGCCGAGATGCCGGGTGTGGAGAAGGCCGACCTGAAGGTCGCCATCGAACACCAGCGCGTCAGCATCGAAGGAGAATGCCGCAAGGCAAACGAGCGGCGCGAGGGCGAAAACGTGGTGTATTCTGAACGCTCAGCACGGAAGTTCATGCGCAGTTTTACCTTGCCGTCCGAGGTCGACGACGGCGCCGCGCAGGCCACGCTGGAAAACGGTGTGCTGCACCTGACGCTGCCTAAGAAACAGGGCGGCGCGGCACGGCGCATCGAGATCCAGTAGGCGGCCGCAAGGCGCCGGGCGCCACGGAAGGCCGGGTTAGCCTAGGGCGCACGCCAGGCCGCAAGGCCGGGTGCGCCGGGATCGATCGCGATGGCCGACGTTCGCCGTTTCAAGAACCGCGCGCAGGCCGGCAAGCTGCTTGCGAAAGCGCTTGGCGCCTACGCCCACCAGCCCGACACGATCGTGCTGGGCTTGCCGCGCGGTGGCGTCCCGGTGGCCTTCGCCGTGGCGATGTCGCTCGAGCTCGCGCTCGACGTCCTGCTCGTGCGCAAGCTGGGTTTGCCCTACCAGCCCGAGTATGCGATCGGCGCCGTCGGCAGCGGCGGCGTGCGGGTGCTCCAGCCCGGCGTGCCAGGACTGATGGGTGTAACGCAGGAACAGGTCGACGCGATTGCCGCGCGCGAGCTGAGCGAGATCGAACGGCGCGCCCGCCTCTACCGGGGCGGACGCCCCCAGCCGCCCCTGGCCGGGCGCACGGTGCTGGTCGTCGACGATGGCATTGCCACCGGATCGACGATGCAGGCCGCAGTCGAGGTCGTGCGCTCCCAGGGCGCACGGCATGTCGTCGTGGCCGCGCCCGTGGCGCCGCCCGAGACGCTGGCGGCGCTGGCGCCGCTGGCCGACGAGCTGGTCTGCCTGGCCGCGCCGCCGTTTTTCCGGGCGGTCAGCCAGTGGTACGACTGCTTCGACCAGACGGGCGACGAAGAAGTGCAGGAATTGCTGACAATGGCCTGGCGCGCCGAACTGGATCGCCGGCCCGATATCCAACTGCGGCAACCGCAGCAACTGCGACAACCCAACAGAGAGGACGAAACATGAGGCATACCACCACCACCGACAACAGCATCGAAGCGAGCGATCTGGCCAAGCTGCTGGGCGGGGCCGCCGCGGGCGCCCTGCTGATGTACATGCTCGACCCGGATCGTGGCAGCGCACGACGCGCCACCTCGACCACGGCGATCCGCAACGCGGGTTCGCGCACCGGCAGTGCGCTCGGCAATGCCTGGCACGGCATTGGCGAACGCATCGGCCTGGCCGCACGCCAGGCGGGCGACGCCGCCGGCGACATGCTCGAGGAAGCCGGCAAGACCGGCGGCAAATACCTCGACGAAGCCGGCAATCGCGCCGGCCGGTACATGGACGAGGCCAGCACCAGCGCCAACCGCGCCTACGACGCCGTCCGTCCCAACGGCGCCGTGCGCCATGCCTACGACGACACCGTCGACAGCGCCTCGCGCATGATCGACTCCGCCTCGAGCAGCGCCAGCGCCGCCGCTTCGCGCCTGAGCCGCATGGCCAGCGACGCCGCAGGCAGCGCCATGGGCGCCCTTCACCTCGACAGCCGCTCCGACCTGTCGGCCCTGCTGCGCAATCCCGCCGTGGTCGGCGGCGGCCTGCTCGGCCTCATCGGCCTGTTCCGGCGCTCGCCGCTGGCGGCTGCCGTCGGCCTGGCCGGCCTGGCGCTGGCCGCGCGCGGCGGAGAGTCCTCGTCGGGCCTGGCGTCCAGTCTGTTCGGCGGCCGCGCCCGTCCCATCGACCTCGAGAAAACCATCCGCATCGATGCCTCGCCGTCCGAGGTCTACGAGATGTGGAACAACTACGAAAACTTCCCGCGCTTCATGTCGCACGTGGTCGAAGTGCGCGACATCGGCCATCGCCGCTCGCACTGGGTCGTCCAAGGCCCGGCCGGCAGCCAGTTCGAGTTCGATTCGGTGCTCACCGAGCAGACCAAGAACCGCCGCCTGGCCTGGCGCAGCGAACCGGGCGCGCAGATTCCGAACTCCGGCTCGGTCGAGTTCGAGCCCTACCGCGGCGGCACCCGCGTCACCGTGCGCCTGTCCTACTCGCCGCCGGCCGGCGCCCTCGGCCACGCCGCCGCATCGCTGTTCGGTTCCGACCCGAAAGGCCAGATGGACGACGACCTGGCGCGCATGAAGCACTACATCGAACGCGGCGCCATCCCGCACGATGCGGCCCAGCGCGAGAAATCGGGCAGCCGGTTCCTGCACTGAGAACCTGTTTCTGTAGGGAGGAGGAAGTTGATGATGATGCATGACAAGGGGGAGCAAGGCGCGAGGAGACCGCATGGCAAACCACGAGTTGACCGAATACGCGACGAGCAACGCAGCACCCGCTTGTCAGGCGCATCAGCAATGACCCATTCCCTGCAGAGACAGGTTCGAATGTCATGACGGCCGCAGTCGATATCAGCGCGGCCGCATTGGCGGCCGCCGCCCGGCCGCTCGATGGCGGCGCGGGCGACTACGACGCCCTGATGAAGCTCGTGGGCGACGCCCGCTTCGTGCTGCTCGGCGAAGCGACGCACGGCACCCACGAGTTTTACGAGGAACGTGCGCGCATCACCCAGCGCCTGATCCGCGAAAAGGGTTTTACGGCGGTGGCGGTCGAGGCCGACTGGCCCGACGCCTACCGCGTCAACCGCTATGTGCGCGGCGAAGGCGGCGACGCCAGTGCGGATCTCGATGCCAATGGAGCGCTGTCGGGCTTCGAGCGCTTTCCGGCCTGGATGTGGCGGAACACGGATATCGTCAACTTCGTCGACTGGCTGCGCACGCACAACGCGGGCGTGCGGGCGGGCCCAAAAGTCGGCTTCTACGGACTGGATCTGTACAGCCTGTTCACTTCGGTACGCGAAGTGCTGAACTACCTCGACGCCGTCGATCCGGTCGCCGCCGAGGAAGCGCGGCGCCGCTACGCCTGCTTCGACCACTACGACGAAGACAGCCAGCACTACGGTTATGCCACCGGCGTCGGGCTGTCCGAATCCTGCCAGCAAGGCGTGCTGACCCAGCTGCAGGAACTCCAGCAACGCGCCTTCGATTACATGCAGGCCGACGGCGCCTCGAGCGAGGACGCCTTTTTCTACGCCCAGCAGAACGCGCGCCTCGTGAAAAATGCCGAGGAATACTACCGCACCATGTTCCGCGGCCGGGTCTCGTCCTGGAACCTGCGCGACAGCCACATGGCGGAAACGCTGAGCGCGCTAGAGCGCCACCTTTCGAAGGATGGCACGCCCGCGAAGATCGTCATCTGGGCACACAACTCCCATCTAGGCGACGCCCGCGCCACCTACATGGGCGCCCTCGGCGAATGGAATGTGGGCGAGCTGGCGCGCAAGGCCTACCCCGGCCAGACCTGCCTGATCGGCTTTTCCACCTACGACGGCCATGTGACGGCGGCCTCGGAATGGGACGGCCCGGCCGAGCGCAAGCGCGTGCGCCCCGGCATGCCGGGCAGCTACGAGGAATTGCTGCACGCTGTCGGCCTGCCACGCTTCTACCTGAACCTGCGCGACGAAAGTCCAGCGCGCCGCCTGCTGCTGGAAAAGCGCCTGGAACGGGCAATCGGCGTGCTCTACCTGCCGCGCACCGAACGCCAGAGCCATTACTTCAACGCCCAGCTCGCCGAGCAGTTCGACGCCATCATCCATATCGACCGCACCAATGCCCTGACTCCGCTCGACGCGACGAGCGGCTGGCATTCGGGCGAACCGCCGGAGACCTATCCCGAGGGGATCTAGAGAGCGATACGGCATGTATCCATTAGGGCCGGCAAGCGCACCGTGACCGGAGGCGGCCCGCTGCCTGGCCTGCGTAGGGTGGACTCCCGAGTCCACGGCTCTGGAGCGCACCGACCCGTGACGCTGGAGAACCAGCCGCGGTGCAAGCGATCCCGAGCTGGGGTTGCACGCGCAAGCCTGTGGACTCCGGAGTCCGGCGAACCCGTCATTGTGGCTAATGGCCACAAGGCTCCGGACAGTCCGCGGCGCACATCCGCCGCGGGTGCATACCGGCCAGGCTCAGGTGCCCGGCTGACGCTGCCCACATTCCGTACAAAACTTGGTACCCGGCTGCAGCGCCGTCGAACAGCCGGTGCACTGCACCTGCTGCGCCATCCGGTAGCCGCATTGCGGACAGAATTTCGCCCCATGGGTCTCGGTGCGGCATTCCGGGCAGACCAGCTGCATCTCCTCGCGCACATCGTGGTTGGCGCCGCGGGCGCGTCCCTCGACGTCCGCCCGTTCCGACGCGCCCTGCACTTCGCCGCGGGCCCGCGCCTGGGTGATCGCCACCTTGACGTTCGGCGCGCAGTTGAAGCACAGGCCGTTGGCGCGGTCGAAGCACGGCGCGCACACATAATTATGGCAATTGCCGCAGCGGTCGAAGTGGGCCTTGCCGGCCGCAACCGCTTCGGTGAACGCCTCGTCGCGCGCCGAATGCCAGCCGGCCTGGGCCATGCCGTTGAGGACGCTGCTGGCGTTGCCGAGCAGCCCGCCGAACATGCTCGCGCCCTTCTGCAGCCAGCCCGAAGCCTGGCCGCTGCGGTAGGGTTTGTAATGGGTGCGCCAGCGGTCGCTGCAGCGCTGGCAATAGAATTCGAACTGGAAGCCGGCGTCGACGCCGGACTGGTTGCTCAGATCCCTGTAATTATTGGAAAACTGCATCTCGGCTGACATGGGCGCCTGTGTCGGTGATCGCAAAGCGCCGATTATATAGTGTTAGCAAAAAAACACCATTGGAAAGCACTGGGCACTGGGCAGGCCGTCGCGGCGCCGCCACGCCGCCGGCCGCCTTCGTCCGGATGGCCGGCAAGCTGCATCCCTGGAAAGGCCTGCGCAGCCGCCTCCATGACAACAATTCGCTAACAATATACTTTCCTCTGACCACCCTTTTCCCTGCTGCATTTTGCTACGATGCTCGGGTTTATATCCAGGCAAGGAAAAGTCGATGAGTAAGTACACCCTGAACATCAACGGCAAGCCGCGCCAGGTCGACGTCGACGCCGACACCCCGCTGTTGTGGGCGCTGCGCGATTCGCTCGGACTGGTCGGGGCCAAGTATGGCTGCGGCGCCGGACAGTGTGGCGCCTGCACCGTGCACATCGACGGCGCGCCGACGCGCTCCTGCCTGCTGCCGGTGTCCGGCATCGGCAAGGCCAGGATTACGACCATCGAAGGCCTGCATCCGCAACACCAGCATCCCCTGCAGCAAGCCTGGCAGGAACTCGACGTGCCGCAGTGCGGCTACTGCCAGTCGGGCCAGATCATGAGCGCCTGCGCCCTCCTGAAAGCGCACCCGAAGCCGACCGACGCCCAGATCGACGAAGCCATGGCCGGCAACCTGTGCCGCTGCGCGACCTATACCCGCATCCGCGCCGGCATCCACCGCGCCGCCGAGATTGCCGTCACCACCAAGAAAGGCAAGGCATGAACGCGCCCCGCTCTCCCGCTCCCCTTTCTCCAGCGCGCCGCGGCTTCCTGCGCACGGCCGGCGCCGGCGCCCTCGTCATCGGCATGGGCCCGGGCGGCGTGCTCGCGGCCCAAGGCGCGGCCGATGCCGGCGCCGCCGAATTCTCCCCGAACATCTTCATCCGCATCGGCCGCGACGGCGTCGTCACCCTGGTATCGAAGCAGCCGGAAATCGGCCAGGGCATCAAGACCTCGCTGCCGATGGTGATTGCCGAGGAACTCGAGATCGATTGGAAGGACGTGCGCATCGTCCAGGGCGGCCTGAATCCGGCCTACGGCAGCCAGGGCGCCGGCGGCTCGACCTCGACCCCAACCAACTACAACGATTTCCACCGCCTGGGCGCGACCGCACGCACCGTTTTGGTGCAGGCGGCAGCACAAACGTGGAATGTTCCAGCTGCCGAATGCCGTGCGGCCCACGGCGCCATCCATCACACCCCGAGCGGACGCAAGCTCGGCTATGGCGCACTGGTGCCGGCCGCCGCCAAGCTGCCGCTGCCCGAGGCAGCCCAGGTACAGCTGAAGGATCCAGCCACTTACACCCTCCTCGGCACCCGCATCGGCGGCGTCGACAACGGCGCCATCGTCAGCGGCAAGCCCCTGTTCGGCATCGACGTGCAATTGCCCGGCATGCTGTACGCCGTGTACGCGAAGTGCCCGGTCTTCGGCGGCAAGCCGGTGGGCGCCAACCTGGCGGCCATCAAGGCAATGCCCGGCGTGAAGGATGCCTTCATCGTCGAAGGCACCGAGAACCTGAACGGCCTGCGGCCGGGCGTGGCGATCGTCGCCACCTCGACCTGGGCCGCCTTCAAGGCGCGCCGCGCGCTGGAAGTGAAATGGGACGAAGGCACGGGCAGCACGCACAGCTGGGCCGATTTCGCCGCCCAGGCCAAGGCCGCTGCCGGCAAGCCGGGCACGACCGTACTACGCAAGGATGGCGACGTTGGCGCGGCGTTTGCCGGCGCGGCGAAAACCGTCGAAGCCAGCTACACCTATCCCTTCATCTCGCACGCGAGCATGGAGCCGCAGAACTGCACGGCCTGGTTCAAACCGAGCGAGGGCACGCTCGAACTCTGGGCCCCGACCCAGAATCCGGGTTCGGGCCAGGCCCTGGTCAGCACGACCTTCGGCATCCCGAAGGAAAAGATCGTCCTGCACATCATCCGCAGCGGCGGCGGTTTCGGCCGGCGCCTGTCGTCGGACTTCATCGTCGAGGCCACCGCCATCGCGCAAAAGGTCGGCGCGCCGGTGAAACTGACCTGGACGCGCGAAGACGATTTGCAGCACGACCATTTCCGTCCGGGCGGCTTCCACCACCTGCGCGGCGGCGTCGACGCCAATGGCAAGCTGGTCGGCTGGCACAACCATTTCGTCACCTTCGCCAACCGCGTCGAGCGCGAAGGCAAGAGCATCCTGCAGCCGGGCAGCGGCGGCAGCCTATCGGGCGACGAATTCCCCGGCCGCTGGCTGGCCAACTGCCTGCTGGAACAAACCGCGCTCGAATGCCGCATCCCGATGGGGCCATGGCGCGCACCGGGCAGCAGCGTGTTTTCCTGGGTCTTCCACAGCTTCATCGACGAGCTGGCGCATGCGGGCGGACGCGATCCGGTCGAGTTCCGCCTGGAACTGCTGGGCGACAAGGACATCGTGCCGGGCACGGGCGAACGCGGCCAGCCCTACAGCGTCGCGCGCATGAAGAATGTCCTGCGTGAAGTCGCGGCCAAGTCGGGCTGGGGCAAGAAGAAATTCGCGCGCGGCCAGGGCGCCGGCGTCGCCTTCCACTTCAGCCACCGCGGCTATGTGGCCGAAGTCGCCGAGGTCACGGTCTCGAAGTCGGGCGAGCTGAAGGTCGACCGGGTCGTGGTGGTGACCGACATTGGCGCCCAGATCGTCAACCTGTCCGGCGCCGAGAACCAGGTGCAGGGCTCGGTGATCGACGGCCTGTCGACGCTGATGCATCCGGAGCTGAACATCGAGGGCGGCCGCGTCGTGCAAAGCAATTTCCACGACTACAAGCTGCTGCGCATGCCGGAGACGCCGACCAAGATCGAGATGCACTTCCTGAAGACCGATTATCCGGTGACGGGACTGGGCGAACCGGTGCTGCCGCCGCTGGCGCCGGCCGTCTGCAACGCGATCTTCGCCGCCACCGGCAAGCGCGTGCGCGAGCTACCGCTCAGTAAAACCGACCTGAGCTGGAGTTAAGCGACGCCAGAACGCCTGGTGAAGCGTCAGGCGTTGCGACGGGCGGCGAGATGGGCGGGGTCGATATCGATCCCGCCGTTATGTTCGAGAATGGCCGCCACCCGCTCCAGCTGCGCTTCACTGGTGACCGTCACCGTCATCATGCACAGGTCGCCGCGCTCGGCGGGCTTGAAGACGTCCTCGTAGTCGGTTCCACCCTTCACTTCAGGCGAATCTCCCACATAGAAATTGCTCTCGGCCGGGCCGGCTTCGTCGGTGGTCACGTTGACGTCGATGCCGTTGGGGTCGAAGCCTTCGTCCAGCAAGCCCTTGCGCGCCGCTTCGGCGGCTTCGAAATTGGGCAGCATGCGTACGATCTGATGGTTCATGGTTGCTCCATTGTTGCAGTTATGACTACCGTACCAGAATCCTTCTCGCCGCGGCGCTCGCTCACTCCGGCAACCGCGCCCCAGGCGCCTGATGACGATCCGACATGCGTGAAACGGAACGTCCCGGTGACCGCCATTCGCGCTCGCCTAAACGTAAATGTTTAGTACAATCAGGAAATGTTGTGGCAAGCGGAAGCCACACTGAGACACAGTGTTAATCATTTACCCACGTCGCATCGACCAGCACATAATAAGATGAAGATTTCACGCCGTATTGCCGCTTCCCGCCCCCTGGCCACGACCGCCATGCATGGCCGCGTCGAAGCCTTCCGCAACGAGGGGATGGGCATCATCGATTTCTCGATCGCGATCTCCCACTTCTCGCCGCCCGCCCCGGTGCTCGACGCCGTCACGCGCGCCGTGCAGGAAGAACGCACCATGCCCTACACCGGCGTCGCCGGCGCGCTCGACGTGCGCCGCAGCCTGTGCGCCAAGCTCGAACGCGAAAACGGCATCGCCGCCGAAGCCGACGAGATCATCGTCACCAACGGCGCCAAGCAGGCGCTGTACCAGGCCCTGTACGCCATGACCGATCCGGGCGACAGCGTGCTGATCTTCAAGCCGCACTGGCCGGCCTATGTCACCACCTGCCAGCTGCTCGGCCTCAAGCCGATCCTGGCCGACCTGCCCGACACCCTCACGCCCGAGACCCTGGCCGCCTGCCCGCGCGCCGATCTCGTCATCGTCAACAACCCGCACAACCCGACCGGCAAGGTCTACGCGAAGGAAGAACTCGGCCACCTGTGCGCCTGGTCGCATTTAACCAAGGCCCAGGTGATCGTCGACGAGAGCTACGAACACCTCAGCTTCGGCCCGGCCCACACCAGCTTCGCCACCCTGTGCGACTGGCGCGCGCTGGGCGTGGTGACGATCTTCTCGGCCTCGCAAAGCTACGCGATGATGGGCTGGCGCCTCGGCTTCGCCCTTGGCCCCGCCGCCATCGCCGAGGCGATGCAGACCCTGCAGGGCCCGATCACGGCGGCCGCTTCGCACCTGGCCCAGGTCGCCCTGGTCGCCGCCTTCGACAGCGGCCCGCAGCAGCACATGATCGACGAATACCGCGAACGGCGCGACACGGTGCTGCGCCACCTGGTCGAGGTGCCGTGGATCGAGATGCGCTGTCCGGATTCCGGCCCCTACCTGTGGGGCGACGTGCGTTCGCTGACGACCGACACCGAAGCCTTCGCCGAAGCCCTGCTGGCCGAGGAAGGCGTCGCCATCATGCCTGGCGACGCGCTCGGCGTGCCCGGCTTCATCCGCATCGGCTACATCTGCGACGACCCCGTCACGCTGATGGAAGGCGTACGGCGCCTGGTCGCTTTCGGCGACCGGCTGGCGGCGGACAAATGAAAGCGGCCGCGCCGCTCTTCCGGCTGAGCAGCCTGCGCAGCCGCCTGATGCTGCTCGTCGCGCTGGCGATCCTGCCGCTGGCGCTGATGACGATCCTGGGCGGCATGCGCGAGCGCGAACAGGCGATCGAGGCCTCCGAAGACAACCTGCGCCGCCTGACCAACCTGGCCGCCGCCAACGAGGCGCAATCGGTCGAGCGCGCGCGCCAGATCCTGGTCGACCTGGCCAGCGTGCCCGACCTGCTGGGCGAAACGCCGCGCTGCAACGCGCTCCTGGCCGATGTCCTCGACCGCAACGAGGGCTATGTGAACTTCGGCCTGATCCAGCTGAACGGCGACGTCAGCTGCAGCGCCGTGCCGATGCTCCACCCGGTCAACCTGGGCGACCGCAGTCACTTCAAGCGCGCCATCGCCGAGCGCCGCTTCATCGCCGGCGACTACGTGTTCGGACGCGTGATCCGGCGCCACACGATCAACCTCACCTATCCCGTCATCGACCGCGGCGGCAAGGTCGTCGCCGTCGTCTTCGCGGCGATGGATCTGGCCGGCCTCGACACGTTTGTGGCCGACATCAACCTGCCGCCCGGCTCGGTGCTGGTGACGACCGACGCCAACGGCACCATCATCTCGCGCCGGCCCGACCCGGAACGCTGGTTCGGCCAGAAGGTCTCGACCCTGATGCGCGACGCCATGCGCGAGTCGATCAAGGGCGGCAACCGCAAGGCCGTCGTGATCCGCGACGACGACGATATCGAACGCCTGCACACCTTTGCGCGCGTGGGCGCGCCGGCGCTGTCGGACTACATGGTCACCATCGGCATTCCGGTCGAGACAGTGACGGCCGGCGCGCGCCGCGCCCAGCTGATGTCGTTGATCGGCCTGGCCGCCACCACCATGCTGGCCCTGCTCGCGGCCTGGCTGGCGGGCGACGTGCTGATCGTGCAGCGCGTGCGCAAGCTGAAGGACACGGCGCGCCGCATCGCCGCCGGCGACCTCGATGCGCGCTCGGGCATCGCCTACGAACGCGAGGAAATCGGCCAGCTGGCCGAGGCGCTCGACGAGATGGCGGCCACCCTGCAGAAGAAGGAAGCGGCGCGCGGCCTGGCCGAGCGCGAACTGCGCGCGGCCGACCAGCGCAAGGACGAATTCCTGGCCATGCTGGCGCACGAGCTGCGCAACCCGCTGGCGCCGATCAGCACCGGCGCGCATCTGCTGAAACTCCTCCACTCTGACAACGCCCAGATCACCCAGACCTGCGCCATCATCGCGCGCCAGGTCGAGCACATGACCGGCCTGGTGGACGACCTGCTCGACGTCTCGCGCGTCACGCGCGGCCTGGTCTCGATCTCGACCCAGGTACTCGACCTGCGCAAGGTGATCGACGACGCGGCCGAGCAGATCCGGCCCTTGATCGCCACCCGCCGCCACAGCGTCGTGCTCGACCTGCCCCCCGGCAGCGCCACCGTCAAGGGCGACCACAAGCGCCTGGTGCAGGTGGTGGCCAACCTGCTCAACAACGCCAACAAATACACGCCCGAGGGCGGGCGCATCGAACTGGCCCTGGTCGAAGACGGCCCGGAATACGTGCTGACCGTGCGCGACGACGGCATCGGCATGGAGCCGCAGCTGGTGGCGCGCGTGTTCGACCTGTTCACCCAGGCCGAGCGCACCCCCGACCGTTCGCAGGGCGGCCTGGGCCTGGGCCTGGCGCTGGCGAAAAGCCTGGTCGAACTGCACGGCGGCACCGTGCAGGCGGCCAGCGCGGGCCTGGGCCAGGGCAGCATCTTCACGGTGCGTCTACCGCGCCACACCCAGGACGTGCTGGTGCCGACGCCCCAGCATGCCAGCCATGCGCAGCCCGTCAAGCCGCTGAAGGTACTGCTGGTGGACGACAACCTGGACGCCGCCCACACGCTGCAGTTGTTCCTGGCCGCCGCCGGCCACCGGGTCGAGCTGGCCTATTGCGCGGCCGACGCGGTCGACCTGGCGCGCGTGTTCGCGCCCGACGTCTGCCTGCTCGACATCGGCCTGCCCGACTTCGATGGCAACGAACTGGCGCGCCGCCTGCGCCGCCTGCCGCAGGCCACCAACGCCACCCTGGTCGCGATGACCGGCTACGGTCGCCAGCAGGACCGCGACGCGGCGATGGCGGCCGGCTTCGACCAGTACATGGTCAAGCCGGTCAATACGGTGGAGCTGTCGGATCTGCTGGCCGACGCGGCGGCGGAGAAGCATCCGCGCTAAGCCGGGATTCGTTCGCGTGCGCGGCCGGTCGCGGCAGCGTGTGTCGATGCGCACATGACGCGGGCATGCCCGCCCTACGTAAACCGACGGCGACGCAGCGGGCCGTTGGGACGAATGCTCATGCATCCGTTACGATATGCCGGGGCATTGCGTAGGGCGGGCAAGCCCGCGTGACGTACCGCTGCGCACCCGTCCCGCCGCATTCCCGTATCATGCCAACCTGACATCAAGGGAGCATGAATGGAATCGGTCGGCGTAGTCCTTGCAATGATGCTGGCGGTGATCGGCAGCGGCTATCTGGTGCGGATGCTGCCCGTTGCGATCCCGCTGCCGCTGGTGCAGATCGCGCTGGGCGCGGTGATCGCCGGGGTGTTCGGCCATGGCGTCGCGCTCGATCCCGAAATCTTCTTCCTGCTGTTCCTGCCGCCCCTGCTCTTTCTCGACGGCTGGCGCATCCCGAAGGTCGGCCTGTTCCGCGACAAGGGCACGATCCTGGAACTGGCGCTCGGCCTGGTCATCTTCACGGTGCTCGGCGCCGGCTTCCTGATCCACTGGCTGGTGCCGACCATGCCGCTGCCCGTCGCCTTCGCCCTGGCCGCGATCGTGGCGCCGACCGACCCGGTAGCCGTCGGTTCGATCGCGGCGCGGGTGCCCATCCCGCACCGCCTGATGCACATCCTGGAGGGCGAGTCGCTCCTGAACGACGCCACCGGCCTGGTGTGCTTCCGCTTCGCCGTGGCCGCCGCCATGACCGGCGCCTTTTCGCTGGCCGACGCCTCGCTCACCTTCCTCTGGGTCGCGCTGGGCGGCATCGCCTGCGGCGTCGTCATCACGGTGTCGGTTGCGTTCGTGCAGCGCGTGGCCGGGCAGCGCTTCGGCGAGGAGCCGGGCTCGCCGATCCTGGTCAACCTCCTGATTCCCTTCGGCGCCTATCTCGCCGCCGAGCACCTGCACGCTTCCGGCATCCTGGCCGCGGTGGCCGCCGGCATCACGATGAGCTATGTCGAGCTGTCGGGCCGGGCCCTGGCGTCCACCCGCGTGCGCCGCGCCGTGGTCTGGGACACGGTGCAGTTCGCACTCAACGGCGTGATGTTCGTGCTGCTCGGCGAGCAGCTGCCCGACATCGTCGCGCGCGCCATGCGCCATGCCCGGCTCGCAGAAAACATGACGGAATGGACGCTGCTCGGCACCGCCCTCCTCATCAGCCTGGGCCTGATCCTGCTGCGCCTGATCTGGGTATGGGTCTCGCTGCGCCTGACGATATTGAAGGCGCGCCGCCACGGACGCCAGGTCTACACGCCCAACTTCCGGCTGGTGGTGGCCACCTCGCTGGCCGGCGTGCGCGGCGCGATCACGCTGGCCGGCGTCCTCACGCTGCCCCTCGCCTTGCCGAGCGGCGCGCCCTTCCCCGGACGCGACCTCGCCATCTTCTACGCCAGCGCCGTCATCATCGTCTCGCTGCTGGTGGCCAGCATCGGCCTGCCGCGCGTGCTGCGCGGGCTGGAAGTGCCGGAGGAATCGAGCGAAGCCGCCGAGGAAGACCGCGCGCGCCACGACGCGGCGGTGGCGGCGCTGGCCGCCATCGAGAAGGCGGCCCATTCGCACCTGGACAAGGAACACGAGGGGGAGCAAGTGCGCGACGTTCACGCCAGCGCCGTCGACCACGTGCGCGGGGTCTACGAGCACCGCCTCGGCGGCGCCGGCCTGTACGACCCGTCGCGGGTGCGGGTGGCCGAACAGGCCGAGCGCGAATACCGCCTGGCCGCGCTCAAGGCCGAACGCCAGGCCATCCTGGCGCTGGTGCATGGGCGCCAGTTGTCGGACGAGATCGCACGCAGGCTGCTGCGCGAGATCGACCTGGTCGAGGCCCGCTACGGGTAAGTCCCTGCGTTAGGTCGCGAACGGTGCGGCCTGCCAGAAGGCGTAAGATCGGTGCGGCCAGTTTCACTTACGAGCCGCCACCATGACCCTCGATGCCCAGACGCCGGCCGACCCGGCACCGCTCTCCGACCCGCCCGCCGCCGCAAAGGCGGCCGGCCTGCGCTATGTGCACGACGACCGCCCCGGCATCCGGCGCGAACCGGCCAAGGAGGGGTTCAACTATTTCTCGCCCAAGAACGAGGCCATCGAGGACGAGGCGACGCTCAAGCGCATCCGCTCGCTGGCCATTCCCCCGGCCTGGCAGGAAGTATGGATCTGCCCCCAGGCCAACGGCCACCTGCAGGCGACCGGGCGCGATGCGCGCGGGCGCAAGCAGTACCGCTACCACCCGAAATGGCGCAGCGTGCGCGATGAAGTGAAATACGAGCGCATGATCAACTTCGGCAAGGCCCTGCCCGCCATCCGCGCCGAAGTCGACCGCGCCCTGAAGCTGCCCGGCCTGCCCCGCGAGAAGATGCTGGCCACCATCGTCTACCTGCTGGAAGCGACCATGATGCGGGTCGGGAACGAGGAATACGCGCGCACCAACAAATCCTTCGGGTTGACCACCTTGCGCAACCGCCACGTGAAGGTCGACGGCAGCGACGTCGAATTCAAATTCCGCGGCAAGAGCGGCGTCTATCACAAGATCCACGTGCACGACCGGCGCCTGGCGCGCATCATCCGCAGCACACGCGACCTGCCCGGCCAGGAGCTGTTCCAGTACATCGGTGAGGACGGCGAGACGCACAGCATCGACTCCTCCGACGTCAACGACTACCTGCGTTCGATCACCGGCGAAGACTACACGGCCAAGGACTTCCGCACCTGGTCGGGCACCGTGCTGGCGGCGCTGGCCCTGCAGGAATTCGAGAAGTTCGACTCCGAGACCCAGGCCAAGAAGAACGTCGTGCGCGCCATTGAATCGGTCGCCCAGAAGCTCGGCAACACGCCCTCGGTCTGCCGCAAGTGCTATGTGCACCCGGCCGTGCTCGACGCCTACATGGAGGGCGCTGTCATCGAGGCCATGCGCGAGCGCACCGAACAGGAACTGGTCGAAGACCTGCACGCCCTCCAGCCCGAGGAAGCCGCCGTGCTCGCCATGCTGCAGCAGCGCCTGGCGCACGAGGCCGAGGCCGCGTCCAGCCAGCGCAAGGCAGCCTGACCCCTTCACTACTTTTACAAGGACTTTCATGAACCAGCAACGCACCGACTCCGGCGTCGACCTCCAGGAAGGCCGCACCACCATCGAGCTCGTCGCCCGCTTTGAGCACCAGGTGACGGGCGTCACCGTCTCGGAAGACAATCGCATCTTCGTGAACTTCCCGCGCTGGACGGAGGACACGGCCGTGTCGGTGGCCGAGCTGCGCGGCGACGGCAGCATCGCGCCCTATCCGGACGAGGAATGGAACAGCTGGCGCAATGCGCGCAAGGACGAGGTCTCGCCCGAGGATCACTGGGTCTGCGTCCAGAGCGTCGTCGCCGACGGCCGCGGCAGCCTGTGGGTGCTCGACCCGGCCGCGCCCGCGCAAAGCCACCTGGTCGACGGCGGCGCCAAGCTGGTGCGCATCGACCTGGCCACCAACAAGGTCGCGCACACCATCGCCTTCGACGAGGAAGCCGCGCCCCAGGGCTCCTACCTGAACGACGTGCGCTTTTCGAACGATGGTGCCTTCGCCTACATCACCGACTCGGGCGTGCAAGGCGCGATCCTGGTGGTCGAGATCGCGAGCGGCAAAGCCAGGCGCGTGCTCGACGGCGACGACTCGACGCAGATGAAGAAGGGCCTGAACGTGAAGGCCGACGGCGAGGAGCTGCGCCGTCCGGACGGACGCGGCGTCGAGTTCTCGGCCGACGGCATCGAACTGTCGGGCGACGGCCGCTACCTGTACTGGCAGGCGATCAAGGGAGACACCCTGTATCGGATCGCCACCGAACAGCTGCGCGGCGCCGGCATGCGCGGCGAGGATGTCTCGGGCGCGGTCGAGCCCTATGGCCTGAACGGCGTCAACGACGGCCTCCTGATCGCGCGCGGCACCAACCGCATGCTGCTCACCAGCGTCGAGAACGATGCGATCCGCATGCGCGATCTCGACGGGGGCGCGGAGGCGCCGCTGCGGACGCTGGTGCAGGACAAGCGCTTGCGCTGGCCGGACACCTTCAGCCAGGGGCCGGACGGCACGGTGTATGTGACGACCTCGCACATCCAGGATGCGGCGTTTTTCAAGCCGGATGCGCCGGCGGCATTGCCGACGGAGTTGTGGAAGTTGTGCGCGAAGGATTAAGCCGCGCCGCGTGTTTGGATGCGATCGAACAGGTGGGCTCGGAGCGCCCACCCTACGTCACTGACGGCGGCGTAACGTACGGGGTCACGGGGCTCTCCGAGCCCACGCGTGTCAATGCACGCCACCCTCCTCCGCGACCCCGAACACCTGCCGCAAGTACGCCAGGAAGGTCTCATCCGTACACATCGACTTGCCCGGCGTATCCGACAGCTTCGCCACCGGCTGCCCATTACACCGGGTCAGCTTCATGACGATGTTCAGCGCCTTGTACGGCGTGTCGTTGGTGAGCTGGGTGCCGATGCCGAAGCCCGTCATGGTGCGGTCGGCGAAGTGACGGTACAGGCCCAGGGCCTTGGGCACGGTCAGCGCGTCGGAGAACACGAGGCGCTTGGTGCGGGCGTCGATGCGCAGTCTCGCGTAATGCGCCAGCGCCTTTTCGCCCCAGGCGACCGGGTCGCCCGAGTCGTGGCGCAGGCCGTCGAAGAGCTTGGCGAAATACAGGTCGAAGTCGGCAAGGAAGGCGTCCATGCCGACCACGTCGGTGAGCGCGGTGCCGAGGTCGCCGCGGTATTCCTGCACCCAGTCCTCCAGCGCCGCTTTCTGGAATTCGCGCAGGCGCACCGGGAAGGCCTGGAAGGCCTGCAGGTACTCGTGCGCCATGGTGCCGATCGGTACCAGGTTGTACTTGCGCGCCAGGTGCACGTTCGAGGTGCCCTTGAAGTACTGCGGCAGCTCGCGCGCCAGCGTGGAGACGACTTCGTCCTGCCACTCGCCCGAGAAGCGGCGGCGCACGCCGAAGTCGAAGAACTCGAAGGGATTGGCGCGCTTGGGTTCCTTGTCGAATTCGCGGAACTGCGCGATCTTCAGCGCCAGGCGCTCCCGCGCCACCTCGATCGCGGCGGCCTGGTCGAAGCGGCGGAAGTACAGCTCGTTGACGATGTAGAGCACATAGATTTCGAAGCCCATCACGTGCACGATCGGGCCGCAGGCGCGGATGCGCAGGTGCGGGCCGTCGGCCTCCACGGTGATGAACTTGCGCTGGAAGCGGAACACCGTGAGGAAGTCGGCGAAGTCGCTCTTGATGAAGCGCAGGCCGCGCAGGTAGGCGATCTCGTCGTCGGTAAACAGCATCTCGCACAGGTGGTCGAGTTCGCGTTCGACCTCTTCCTTCAGCTCGGCCAGCGGATAGTCGGGCTGGTTGCGGCACAGGAATTCGTACTCGCCGTGCGCGTTCGGGTGGCGGTGCAGCAGTGCCTGCCACATCGTGAATTTATAGAGATCGGTCTCGAGCAGGCTGCGGACAATGGGCGTCATGGGAAGTCTCGGAAGCTTAGGCCGTTTTTTTCTTGGCGCGTTTTTTCGGGGCCAGCATGGTACCGGTGCAGCCGGGCGTGCCGCAACGGCATTCGAAGAGTTTTTTCAGGGCCGGCGTGTGGCGCTCGTCGTAGATCAGCGCGTAGTTGTAGTTCAGTTCCTGGCCCGGCTCGATCGGATGCAGCGCGTGGATGTAGACGCGGCCCTCGTCCTCGTAGGCTTCGCAGTTGGGCGAGCAGGCGTGGTTGATCCAGCGCGCATCGTTGCCGCGGCGGCCGCCGTCGATCACGCGGCCGTCGTGCAGGCTGAAATAGAAGGTATGGTTGATCGGACCGCCCCGCTCTTCGGCGCGGCGGGTGGCGTCGTCCCAGCTGATGCGCTCGCCGCGGTATTCGATGATGCGTTCGCCGGCATCGATGTGGCGCCGGGCGAAGACGCCGTTGCCGTGCACGGGGGATTTCTTGACTTCGTAGGCCGGTTCGGCCTTGGCTGCTGGTTTGGTGGGCATGAAGGTTCAGGTGGCGAAAGGAGCGCAGTGCGCGAATGGCATCCTTACCATTATGGTACGTTTTTGGCGGCTGTGCCGCACATGAGTTGTCGTCCGCAAAAAAATCGCAGGCCCGCCGCGACGTGCACGCGCGGCCGGCGATTACCTGTGAGGTAATCGCCGGCGGCAGTGTCTTTCCGGAGAATCGCTTCCGTCACCTCGACGCACAACTCACCGGAGAAGACCATGGAACACGCACAGACCCTCGCCCGCCAGTACCTGTCCACCTGGAACGAGCGCAATGCACCCGCGCGCCGCGCCCAGGTGGCGCGCCTGTTCGCGCTCGACGCCGCCTACCTCGACCCGATGATGGAAGGCGCCGGCCACGACGGCATCGACGCGCTGATCGGCGCCGCCCAGGCGCACTTTCCCGGCCACCGCTTCGAGCTGGCCGGCACGCCCGACGCCCACCACAACGTGCTGCGCTTCGCCTGGACGCTGCACGCCCCCGACGGCGCCGAGGTCGTGCGCGGCCTGGATGTGGCGACCGTCGCCGCCGACGGCCGCCTGGCCAGCGTCACCGGCTTTCTCGACCGCGTGTCCTGAGGAGGCCACCCTGACGCCCGATCCGATCAACGGTGCGCCGCCCTTGTAGGGCGGGCATGCCCGCGTACCTGCCTGCGCGTTGGCATACGGCCCCCATCATCGGCACGCATGCGCACCGGTTGTGGTGCGGGTTTGCATACGCCCTCGCGCGGGCATGCCCGCCCTACGCGGCACAACGCACGATCCCGCACGCCAGCGCGCAGCCTGGCGCGACGCTACACTTGATCGAAGGCGCGCCGCACGGCATGCTCCTCACGCACCGGGTGCGGGTGAACACCATCGTGCTCGATTTCGGGGCGCACTTCAACACAGCCGGGAGGAAGATGATGGACACGAGCGCGGCCACGGCTTACTTCAGCGACTTCGGCGCGGCGCTGCGCTACTGGCGGGCCAAGCGCGGCTACAGCCAGCTGCGCCTGGCGCTCGACGCCGGCATCTCGCAGCGCCACCTGAGTTTTCTGGAGACCGGCCGCGCCCAGCCGGGGCGCGACATCATCGTCAAGCTCGGCATCGTGCTCGACATCCCGCTGCGCCAAAGGAATACCATGCTGCTGGCGGCCGGCTTCGCCCCGGCCTACCGCGAGCGCGCCCTGAGCGATCCGGAGATGGACGCCGTCAAGGGCGCGCTCGACTTCATGCTGGCCCAGGCCGCGCCCTATCCGGCCCTGGTGGTCGACCGCCTGTGGAACCTGCTGATGCACAACGAGCCGGCCGCGCGCATGCTGAGCTTCTTCCTCGGCCTGCCTGCCGGCGCGCCGATTCCCGGCGGCGGCGCGGTCAACGTCCTCCGGCTCACGCTCGACCCGGACGGCCTGCGGCGCTGGATCGTCAACTGGGAAGACGTCTGCACCGACCTGCTGCACTGGGTGCAGCGCGAAGCGATGGGCGACGGCCCCGGCAGCGAAGCGACGCGCCTGCTCGACGAGCTAATGGCCCTGCCCGGCATCGCGGCCGCTGCCAGCGCGCCGAATCTCGATCGCCGCGCCCTGCCCTTCCTGCCGGTTCGGTTGAGCCGCGATGGCGTCGAACTGAACCTGTTCACCACCATCACCACGCTCGGCACGCCGCACGACGTGACGGTGCACGAGCTGCGGCTGGAGTCGTTTTTCCCGGCGGATGAAGCGAGCCGCCAATGGTTTCAGTCCGTGTAGGACGGGCAGGCCCGCCCTCCATCAGCCGACATCGTCCTCGCGGAACTCGACGCCTGTGCCCGATTCCGTCCCGCGCGCCGCTTCCTCCTTGCGCAGCTCGACCCGGCGGATCTTGCCCGAGATCGTCTTCGGCAGCTCGCGGAACTCGATGCGGCGGATGCGTTTATAGGGCGCCAGGCGCTCGCGGGCGAAGGCGAAGATCTCGCGCGCCAGCTCGCGGCTCGGCTCGACGCCCTGGCGCAGCGTGATGAAGGCCTTCGGCACCGACAGGCGCAGCGGGTCGGGGCTCGGCACGATCGCCGCTTCCAGCACCATTTCGTGCTCGATCAGCACGCTTTCGAGCTCGAAGGGGCTGATCCGGTAATCGCTCGACTTGAACACGTCGTCGTTGCGGCCGACATAGAAGTAGTAGCCGTCTTCGTCGACCTGGGCCGTGTCGCCCGTGTGATAAAAGCCGGCGCGCATCACGTCCGCCGTCTTGTCCTCGTCGCCCTCGTAGGCCAGCATCAGGCCGAGCGGACGTTCGGCCAGCCGTACCGAGATCTCGCCCTCCTGCGCCGGCTGGTCGTCGAGGTCGAGCAGCGCCACCGCATAGCCCGGCAGCGGGCGGCCCATCGAACCGGGCTTCACGGGCTGGCCCGGCGGGTTGCCGATCTGGGCGGTGGTCTCGGTCTGGCCGAAGCCGTCGCGGATGCGGATGCCCCATGCTCGTTCGACCTGTTCGATGACTTCCGGATTGAGCGGCTCGCCCGCGCCCACCAGCTCGCGCAGCGGCGGCTGCCATTGGGTCAGGTCTTCCTTGATCAGCATGCGCCAGACCGTCGGCGGCGCGCACAGCGAGGTCACGCCGCAGCGCTGCACCGTTTCCAGCGCGGCCTTGGCGGAAAAGCGCTCGTAGTTGTAGACGAAGACGGTGGCGCCGGCGTTCCAGGGCGCGAAGAAGCAGCTCCAGGCGTGCTTCGCCCAGCCCGGCGAACTGATGTTCCAGTGGACGTCGCCCTTCTGCAGGCCGATCCAGTACATGGTCGACAGGTGCCCGACCGGATAGCTCTGGTGGCTGTGCAGCACCAGCTTCGGACGCGCCGTCGTGCCCGAGGTGAAGTAGAGCAGCAGCGGGTCGCCGGCGCGCGTTTCGCCCTGCGGCGCGAACACGCTCAACACGCGCCGGCAGTCGTCGAAGTCGTGCCAGCCGTCGATGCTGCCGCCGACCGCGATGCGGGTGAAATTGCCGGTCACGCCTTCGAACTTGTGGGCTTCCGACACCTGGGCGATCACGTGGCGCACGCGGCCCCGTTCCATCCGGTCCTGCAGGTCGGCGGTGGAGACCAGCATGGTGGTCGGCACCAGCACGGCGCCGAGCTTGATCCCGGCCAGCATGATCTCCCACAGCTCGACCCGGTTCGGCAGCATCAGCAGCACGCGGTCGCCGCGTTCGACGCCGCACTGCTGCAGGTATTGCGCGACCTGGCTGGAGCGCGCCGACATGTCGGCGAACGAGATCTTCTGTTCGCGGCCATCCTCCTCGACCACCCACAGCGCCGGCGCATGGTTGTCCTTCGCTTCCTGGTCGAAGAAATCGAGCGCCCAGTTGAAGGTGTCGAGTTTCGGGGCCTGGTAGCCGCGATAGGCCGTGTCGTAGTCGGTACGATGCTGTTGCAGGAAGTCGCGCGCCTGCGCGAAACGCTGGTAAGGGGTCATGTTGTCTCCTGTGCGGTGATGACGATGGCCGGCCGGGCGCGCCGTGGGCGCAGGCCGGCGCGGCTGCTTCTTATTGTCTGTTTGCGCACATTGTGCCACGGGTTCGCCATGGCGGCGGGCGGTTCGCGTGGCGTGCCGCCGCGGCTTACTGGTGGCCGCCCACCTTGGCGATGCAGGTGAACGCGTACGGGGTCGATGCCGGCGTCACCTTCCCCGTGCGCATGTCCGGCATGCCCCGGGTGACCATGTAGTGGCGCTCCTCGCCCTCCATGGACAGCATCATCTCAGGCATCCTGGCATCCGACGCCTTCTCCAGCCGAACGCCGGCGCCGGCCAGCGTGTCGGTGAAATCGTCGAGGCGGGTGTTGCAGATTTCCCCCTGGACGAACACGACCCCGAAGCCGCCCGACATCGTGACGTTCTTCATGCAGGCCTTCCCCAGCTCGACCGGGCCGGCCAGGCGCAGGCCGCCGTCGCCGGGAAGGGCCTGCGCCGCCACGTTGAACCACTCCGTCGCCGCCTTGCCGCCGGCCGGACTCATGGCCGGCATGTCGCAGGCCAGCAGGCGCAGCTTGTCCGTGTCCGGCGGCGCCTCGGCGGCGCCGGCCATCATGCAGGTGCCGAGGGCGGCTGCCAGCAAGGGCAGGCGCAGCCATGCGTGATGTCGTGTCTCCATGGATCCTTTTATCGGCCAAGGGGCGCAGGAGCCGGTTCAGCGCGGACGCCGCAGCGGCACCGCGAGTTCGCCTTCCGGCCGCATCATGTCGATCACGCGGCAGTCGCCGCACATCTTGAGGCGATCGAGGTTGCCGGCGAAGGCGCTGTGCTGCGACAGGCGCGAGAGCATGTTCTCGATCATGTGCAGGGTGCCGAAAGGTTTACTGCAGCGGATGCAGTGGAAAGGCTGCGATTCGTTGAGCACGCGCGTCGCCTTGCGCGTTTCGCCGAAGGCCATGCGCGGCACCAGGGTGATCGCGTTTTCCGGGCAGGTGTTGGCGCACAGGCCGCACTGGACGCAGTTCTGCTCGACGAAGCGCAGCTGCGGCGCGGTCGGCGTGTCCATCAGGGCCGAGGACGGACAGACGCCGACGCAGGCCATGCACAGGCTGCAGGTTTTCTGGTTGACGGCGACCGCGCCGAAGGGCGCGCCGACGGGCAGCGGCACGGCCTCGGGCTGCTGGCGCGCGTGCTGGAGCAGGTGCTCGAGCGCGTAGTCGAGGGTGTTGCGCTTGTCCTGGGCCAGGTTGAAGGTGGCGGGCTGGGCCGGCGTTTCGCCGCGCGGCGCGTGCTGCAGGGCGACGGCGAGTTCCTGCGCGCTGCCGACGCGCAGCAGCTGGAAATGCGGGCCGGCGTAGCCGAGCCCGTCGAGCACGGCCTGGGCCACGCCCATCTGGCCGTCGAGCGCCTGGGCGTATTGCGGCGCCTCGGCATGCGTCATCAAGACCGTGATGCCGGCCGCGCCATAGGCCAGCGCCGCCAGCCAGACGTCGATGCCGACCGACGCCGTATGGTGCACGCCGACCGGGATCACGCGGCCCGGCACGCCGCCAGCCTCGCCTTCGAGCGCGCCCAGCAGCGGCTCACCGCCCTCGCTGTGCAGCAGCAGCACGGGATCTTCGCCGCCGGCCTCGTGGTAAGCGCGCAGCGCCGCCTTGACGCGGCTGCCCGTGTGTTCGGCGGCCGGATAGGCGTAGCGGATCGCACCCGTCGGGCAGACCGTGCCGCAGGCGCCGCAGCCGGCGCAAAGAAACGGATTGACCTTGATGCGGTCGCCGTCGCCGACGATCGCCTTGGCCGAACAGATCTCGATGCAGGCGTTGCAGCCCGTTTGCCCGTTGCGGCTGTGGGCGCACAGGCGTTCCTTGTAGGCGAAATACTTGGGTTTCTCGAAGTCGCCCGTCATCTCCAGCAGCTCGGCGGCGGCCGTGCGGCGGGCGGCGTCGTCCGGGCCGGGCGCGTAATAGCCGTGCGGGCTCTGGTGGGTCGCGATCAGCGGGCTCGGGCTAAGGTCGAACACGAGGTCGAACTTGCCCTGCCCCACCGGCTCGCCCGGCGCCTGCCAGCGCGCCTCGAAGGCGCCGAGCCATCCGCCCACGGCCACCGTGCGCGCCACGAACACCGGGTAGGGACGCGCGCCGACCTCGGCATTGTCGAGCAGGAGCAGGGTCACCGGCAGGCTGGCGGCCAGGTGATCGGCCCAGGCCAGGGCCTGGAGCGAGCTGCCGACGACGAGGGTGCGCCCGTTGGAGCGGTAACTGACCGAGCTGCCGGGTTCGGGCGTGGCGATGGCGTCGAGTGCCAGGATGGCGGCGGTCTTGGCAAGGGCGTTGCGGCGTTCCTGCAGCGGATCGCCGGCCTGCCCTTCCAGAAATCGGATGTTCATGCTTGCCTTCGGAGTGATGCGTTTTGGATGGATGCGCCTGGCGCAGGCGGTCGGACTGGATCGCAATCGTGCCGCTGCCAAGTGCTTATGGGCGCGCTTCTGTATTGTGCGCGCGCACGATTGTTAGCGCAATGGCATCTTTATCGTGCGGGCGGGCGTGGATGGGTGCGGCGATGGGCTCCTCGGCGGCGGGTGCCGGGGCCGGAATGGCGGACGCGATGCCGGCATCGGCCGGCGCCTCAACGGTGGGATCGCTGTCGTCGCCCGTCTGCGCCGCGCCGATATCGGCTTCGGCGTCGGCGTCGGCGTCGGCGGGCAGCACTGCCCCGTCATGGGGCTCGGTCGCCGCGTCCACCGCGGCAAGGCCGGGATCATCGGCAGCCGCGGCCCGCGCCGCTTGCGCTGCCTGCGCCGCGTCATCGCGCGCGGCCAGGCGCGCCAGCTCGGCCTGCACCTCCTCAGGCCGGCGCAGGGCGCTGCGCGCATGCTGGAGGCCGGCCAGCATGGCGGCCGATACCGGGTCGGGCTTGTTGTAGTCGTCCATGTACATGTCCAGCCGGTCGGGCACGTTGAAGTGCGGATCGGAGAACAGTTTTTTCAGGGCCAGGCGGCGCACGTCCTTGTCCACGGCCCCGTTGACGAAGGCGGAAAAGTCGGAGGCGGGCGTGAGCCGGGCGGCGTCCTCGAGCGTCAGCGCGCGCTCCGGGGCAGGCGCGGCGTGTGCGCCGTCGGCGCCGGCCTGCGCCGCGGTGGGTGCCGGGATGGGCGCTGCGGCGGGTACGGACGCGGCAGGAGGCGCCGCCTCGGCCACGGCCTCGCCGCCGCTTGCCTTGACGCGCGCCCAGCGGCGCAGGAATCCTTCTTCAGGCATGCGGCTCCTTATCCGTGCTGGCGGCCGCGGCGCGGCTTCGGCGTGTAGTGCTGGCGCAGGTAGCCCGCGACCCAGGCGTAGATCTCGGCCGGCATCGTCACGCCGTCGGCCGGTTCGCCGGAATCGAACATGCGCGTGCCTTCGACATAGCTGACCGAGGCGCGCGCCGGGATGGCCCTGCCCTCTTCCATGCGCCACAGCACGAAGACCTTGGATTCGGGCGCCATCACGTTCTCGTAATAGCCCTCGTTCTCGTCGGTGTACAGCTCCAGTTCCAGGCCCGACACCAGGTAGTAGTCGCGCTCGGGGCTCTCGCTCAGCACCTGCAAACGCGGCAAATTGCCGCGGTCGGGGACGACGCCCACGGCCGACCAGGCCTCGTCGGCCCAGCGGTGCTGCAGCGCGCGGCGCTGCATGATCACCGCGATCGGCATGCTCGCCATTTTCATCAGTTCTTCACTTCCTTGGCATTGCCCCTGTCGACCGCCGGCGAGGCGCCCTTGGGCATCGCCTTCGTCTGCTCTTTCTTGACGTCGGCGCTCGGCGTAGCGGTGCCGTGCTTCTCGCTCTTGATCGGCACGTTGGCCGACTGCAGCGCCTGCGGGCTGCGCGGCGCGGCGCCGCCGCCCGGCGAGGCCGCCGCATTGCCGGCCGGGGTGCCGGTCAGGGTATTGGCCTGCACGCCAGTTACACGCGGCGCCACGCCCGGCATCGGCGTGCCCGTGGTCGCCACGCCCGTGGTCTGCACGGCGGCCGGCACCGCGCCGCTCAGGGGCGTGCCCGGCGGCGCGCCGGTGGCCGAGGGGCCGGGCGCCGGTACGCCGGCCGCGGTGACGCCCGCCGTCGGCGCGCCTGCGGGAGGCACTGCGCCAGGCGCGGGCGCCGCTGCGATCGCCACCGGCGCATTCGTCTTCCAGCCCTGGCTGGCGGCGCGTGCGCGCCAGCGCGAGCTGAGCGCATCCATCGAGGCGGCCAGCTGTTCCTTGGCCTTGGCCGCATCGGCGTCGGCGGCCGCCTTCTTGGCGGCGGCGGCCTGCTGCTGCGCCGGGGTCGGCGCCGGCAAGGCGGCCCAGGCCAGGCCGGCACTGGCGGCGCAGGCCGCGGCCAGCACGTATTTCAATAAACGGCTACGCATCATTTGTCCCCCGTCAGCGTGCCCGGCGCCGCGGCCGGCTTGCTGTCCTGGTTGGTGGCGGTGCCGGCGCCCACCGGAGTGACACCCGCGGCCGGCGCGTTGGCCGGAGGCGCCCCGTTGTCGCCCTGCGGCTTGTTGCCGCCCTGCGCCGCGCTGGCCGGCGTCGTCGCGCCCTGCGACGGGCCCTGCCCGGTTTCGGTGACGGTGCCGCCCAGGGCGGCGCCGCCGGTCGTGCCGCCGGCGCCGCCGGCGATGCCCGGGGTGCCGCCCGCATAGGCCGCATTGGTTTCCGGCTTCGCGCTCTTCGCCATGATCTGGCCGCTGGTCAGGCCGCCGGCCGTGACCTGCCCCGGAAACTTGGTCTGGATAACGCCGTCCTTCGGATTGGTGTGGCCGCGGTCGCAGCCTGCCAGTGCGGCGCAGGCGGCAAGTAAGCCAAGAGCGAGTGTGCTTGCTTTCATCGATGACCTCAGTGTGCGGGATCCGGACGCGGCGCGGCCGGCGGCGTCGAGCCTGGACGCGGACCGGTGCTTCCCGGTGCGGCGCCCGATTTCACTTCCTCGTACCACAGCGCATGGTGCGCCTTGGCCCAGTTCTCGTCGACGCTGCCTTCGCGCATGGCCTCGTAGGCGCCCGGCGAACCCAGGGTGCCGAGATAGATGTGGCCCATGGCGGCGACCATGTACAGCGTCCCGCCGACGACGTGCAGGATGTTCGCGACCTGCATCACGTAGCGGGTCTGGCCGAAGGTGACGAAGTCGAGGATCAAGCCGGTGACCGACATCACCACGCCCAGCAGCACCACGCCGCCCCAGAACCAGGTCTTCTCGCCGGCATTGAAGAAGCCCGCGGGTACGTGCTTGTGCGAGATGAGTCCGCCGCCCGCCTTCACCCACTGCCAGTCGATGCGGTTGAAGAAGTTACGGCGCAGGAAGGTGAAGACCATCAGGATCGAGCACAGGATGAACACCGGCCCCACCACGTTGTGCACGTATTTCGAAATGATCGCCACCCAGGAAAACAGCGTGTGGCCCATCCACGGCAGCAGGATGTTCTTGCCGAACATGATGATGATGCCGGTGACCGCGAGCGCGATGAAGGTATAGGCCGTGGCCCAGTGCACGGCGCGTTCCCAGGCCGTGAAGCGGCTGATGCGGCGGCCCGTATTCGAGGGCTGCAGCGCAGGTGGACGGAAGGCGCGCCAGAAGATGAAGATCAGCAGCGGCACGGCCAGCAGGATGGTGCCGGTGGCCAGGGCCAGCGGGCCGTTGCGCAGGATGCGCCAGGTGTTGCCGCCGCGCTGGACGATGACGTTGCCCTCGTTGTCGCCGTACTGGCCCAGGAAGTGGCGATCCATGTGGACGCGGCCCGAGGCGCTCGATCCCATGCCCGGTTCGGGCGCGCGCGAATCGCCCTCGATCTGGAGCATGGTCTGTTCCTCGGCATAGGCCGGCTTGGCATCCTTGTTCGGCACGCCCGCCCAGCTCGGGGCGGCACCCAGCGACAGCACCAGCGCGCACAGCAGGCCCAGGATGACGCGCAACATGTTCAGGTTCGCTCGCATCGACATGGATGGCTCCTAGGGATTGGCCCGGTTGTACTCGTTCTGCTGGTTGTTGCGATTGACGATCGCCGCATTCCAGGAGAGCTTGTCGTTATGGAAGAGCGTCTGGTAATGGCGCGGGTCTTCCTTGCCCGCGTATTCGCCCTTGATCCAGGCCGGATGCTGTTCCACTTCGAGGCAACCCGACAGCGCGAGTGCCAGCGGCAAGGCCGCGATGAGTTTGAATGGTTTCATGTCGGTAGCTTCCCCGGAATGTTCTGGCTGTCGCCGATCTTCTGGTTTTCCCGTGGCAGGTCGCCCGTCGCTTTTCTCTGGCCGCCGCGCTTGTTGGGGCCGTAGGCGATCTTCCAGCCCCACAGTTCGGGGCCGTAGCCGCGGGTCTCGACGCGCTGGCGGTAGATGTCGGCGATCAGGTTCGCCTCGCCGCCCAGCAAGGCCTTGGTGCCGCACATTTCCGCGCAGGCCGGCAGCTTGCCTTCGGCGATGCGGTTGCGGCCGTACTTCTTGAATTCGGCTTCCGAGGTATCCGGTTCCGGCCCGCCGGCGCAGAAGGTGCACTTGTCCATCTTGCCGCGGTGGGCGAACAGGCCCGTCTCGGGGAACTGCGGCGCGCCGAACGGACAGGCGAAGTGGCAGTAGCCGCAGCCGATGCACTGATCCTTGCTGTGCAGGACGATACCGTCCTCGGTGTGGTAGATGCAGTTGGTCGGGCACACCGCCAGGCAGGGCGCATCGGTGCAATGCATGCAGGCGATCGAGACCGAGCGCTCGCCCGGCACGCCATCGTTGATGGTGACAACGCGGCGCCGGTTCACGCCCCAGGGCGTCTCGTGTTCGTTCTTGCATGCGGTAACGCAGCCGTTGCAGTCGATGCAGCGCTCGGTATCGCAGATGAATTTCATCCTTGCGGACATAACGTTCTCCTAAACAGATTCGTCAGGCGCGCACGAGGCGGCACAGCGATACCTTGGTTTCCTGCATCATCGTGACGGCGTCGTAGCCATAGGTCCAGCCGGTATTGATCGCCTCGCCGCGCACCGTCGGCGCCCCGTCTTCCGGATAGTGGCGCTCGAGATCCTCGCCCATCCACCAGCCGCCGAAGTGGAACGGCGCCCACACCATGCCGACCGGCACCCGCTCGGTGACCATCGCCATCATCTTCATGCGCGCACCGGTGGGTGTTTCGACCCAGACGTAGTCGCCGACCCGGGCGCCGATCTGCACGGCATCCTGCGGATTGACTTCGACGAACATGTTCTGCTGCAGCTCGGCCAGCCAGGGGTTGGAACGGGTTTCCTCGCCGCCGCCCTCGTACTCGACCAGGCGTCCCGAGGTCATGATCATCGGGAAGTCCTTCGAGAAGTCGACTTCCTGCACCGATTTATAGAGGGTCGGCAGGCGCAGGAAATTGGCCTTGTCGTCGTAGGTCGGGTACTTGGCGACCAGGTCGCGCCGCGGCGACAGCAGCGGCTCGCGGTGGGTCGGGATCGGGTCGGGGAAGTTCCATACGTGGGCACGCGCCCGGGCATTGCCGAACGGGGCGCAGCCGTGGGCGATGACGACCCGGATGATGCCTCCCGAAGGGTCGGTTTTCCAGTTCTTGCCTTCGGCCAGGGCTTGCTCCTGGGGCGTGAGCTCGGCCCACCAGCCCAGCTTTTTCAGGAACACGTGGTCGAATTCCGGGTAGCCGGTGTCGAGTTCGGAATTCTTGTTGGTCGAGCCGTCGGCCGCCAGCAGGCTCTGGCCGTTGTGCTCGACGCCCCAGTTGGCGCGGAACGGCAGGCCGCCCTCGGCCACGGTCTTGTTGATGTCGTACAGGATCGGCGTGCCCGGGTGCTTCATCTCCGGCGTGCCCCAGCACGGCCACGGCAGGCCGTAGTAATCGCCCTTGCAGGGGCCGGACTCGGCGCGCATCGTGGTCGGGTTGAAGGTGTGCTTGTTCTCCATGTGGAGCTTCAGGCGCTCCGGCGAGCAGCCGGTGTAGCCGATCGTCCAGCACGAACGGTTGATTTCGCGGAGGATGTCCTCGATCACCGGCTCGTTCATGACCACCTTGATGTTCTTGCACAGTTCGTTATGGAAGCCGAACTTCTTGGCGAACAGGTACATGATCTCGTGGTCGGTCTTGCATTCGAACAGGGGCGCGATCACGCGTTCGCGCCATTGGATCGAACGGTTCGACGCCGTGCACGAACCGTGGGTCTCGAACTGCGAGGCGGCCGGCAGCAGGTAGACGCCGTCGGTGCGGCCGTGCATCGCCGCCGTCATGCTCGGATACGGATCGATGACCACCAGCATGTCGAGCTTTTGCATGGCCGCCTTCATGTCCGGCAGGCGGGTCTGGCTGTTCGGCGCGTGGCCCCAGTAGATGCAAGCCTTGAGGTTGGCCGGCTGGTCGACGTACTGGTTCTGCTCGTTGACGGCATCGAACCAGCGCGAGACGGTGATGCCGGGCTTTTCCATCAGCTCCTTCGAGCCGAAGCGCGACAGGATCCAGTTGTAGTCGACGCCCCAGGCGTTGGCGAAGTGCTTCCACGAACCCTCGGCCAGGCCGTAGTAGCCGGGCAGCGAGTCGCCGTTGGGGCCGACGTCGGTCGCGCCCTGCACGTTGTCGTGGCCGCGGTAGATGTTGGCGCCGCCGCCGGGCACGCCGATATTGCCCAGCGCCAGCTGCAGGATGGCCAGCGCGCGCACGTTGGCGGTGCCGACGTGGTGCTGGGTGATGCCCATGCACCAGACCACCGACGAGGGCTTGTTCTTCGCCAGCATCTCGGCCGCCATGCGTACCGAGGATTCGGGCACGCCGGTGATGTCCGAGACCTTATCGGGCGTCCACTTCGCGACTTCCTTGCGCACGTCGTCCATGCCGTAGGTGCGCGCGGCAATGTAGGCCTTGTCTTCCCATCCGTTGTTGAAGATGTGCCAGAGCATGCCCCAGACCAGCGGGATGTCGGTGCCCGGACGCACGCGCACGTAGTGGTGCGCGAAGCGCGCGGTGCGGGTGAAGCGCGGGTCGACCACGATCATCTTCGCGCCCAGTTCCTTCGCATGCAGGAAGTGCAGCATCGAGATCGGGTGCGCCTCGGCCGGATTGGAACCGATGAACATCACGGCCTTGCTGTAGTGCAGGTCGTTGAAGGAGTTCGTCATGGCGCCGTAGCCGAAGGTCTGGGCCACGCCGGCGACCGTGGTCGAGTGGCAGATGCGCGCCTGGTGGTCGCAGTTGTTCGAGCCCCAGAAGGCCATGAACTTGCGCAGCAAATAGGCCTGCTCGTTGTTGTGCTTCGAGCTGCCGATGAGCATGAGCGAATCGGGGCCGGACTGCTGGCGCAGTTGCAGCAGCTTGTCGCCGATCTCGTTGATCGCCTGATCCCAGGAGATGCGCGTGTACTTGCCGTTGACCAGCTTCATCGGGTAGCGCAGGCGGTGTTCGCCGAAGCCGTGCTCGCGCACCGATGCGCCCTTGGCGCAGTGGGCGCCCATGTTGATCGGCGAATCGAAGGCCGCTTCCTGGCGTACCCAGACGCCGTTGCTGACGATGGCGTCGACCGAGCAGCCGACCGAGCAGTGGCTGCAGACGGTGCGCTTCAGTTCGGTCTTGACGGGCTCGGCGGCGGCCTGCTGGGCCTGTGCCGGCTCGATCACGTTCAGGGGCAGCTGGCGCGCCAGTGCGCCGGCCCCGGCCGCGACGCCGGCACCGACGAGGAACTTGCGGCGCTTCAGACCTTTGTCACTGGAACTCTTCACTAAAGACATGGCGGGTCTCCGGGTACGCTCACCAGTAGGCGGCGGTTTTGTAGTAGGTGCGAATGTGCTCGGTCTCGTGGTAGCCGCGCTTGACGTCCGGCTTGGCGGCCTCTACCGGCGCCAGTTCCGGCTTCGCCTCGGCGCCGCCGGCCACGGCCGCCAGCGCGCCCAGCGGCGCGGCTTTCAGGAAGCTGCGGCGGGATGGATCGGGTTTCGGCTCCGCCGCCTTGCTGTGCTCGTTTTCCATCGGATGTGCCTCGTCGGTTCGATTGAAAGTCGGCTTATGGATCAGATCAGGCATCGAAGTCCTCCACCGCGAAGGCTTCGGCTTCGATCGCCAGCAGCGCAGCGACGAAGGCCGCGATCAGCCGGTAGAAATTGGCGCCTTCCGCGCCCCGCATGTCGTTCAGGCAGCGCGCATACCAGGGTGCGATACGGGCTTCGAAGAAGGCCTTTTGCTGGGCCAGGCCCTGGCGGCGGATGCCGGGGCCGCCGGCGATCAGCACGCGCATCGTTTCGCAGAGGGCGCCCAGGTGGTCTTCGGATTCGAACACCCCGCGCACGCGCCCGATGCCGAAGCGCGCCAGGTCGGCGCGCAGTTCGGCCAGCGGCGTGTCGTTCATGAAGCCCGACAGGTAGAGCGAGCCATAGGGGTTGAGGACGGGCGTGCCGCTGCTGACGAAGAGCGTGTCGAATTCTTCGGCCACGGCGGCAGGATCCATCACGCTCGCCGCCAGCACCAGTTTTTCCCAGGCGTCGGCAAGGGCATGGTCGCCGCCCGCGGCCTCGATCGGGTCTGCCGCCGCGAGGGCGGACAGCAGCGCCGCATCGGGCGGAGCCAGCAGCAGCCTGGCCGCCAGCGCGTAGAGGTCGCTGCGCGCCTGGTCTTCGGCCGCCAGCGGAAGCGAGACCGCAACCGTACCGGAAGCGCCGGCAGGGACAGCGCCAGGCGCCGCGGGAGAAGAGAACGTGGGTGATGCAGACTGCATGGACACTGGCGGCGCTCCGTTAGTAAATCTTCATCGAAAGTGTAAGCTTTCCTCTACCAAAGGGCGCGCACGGTTGAACCCGGACTTGCCCCGTGGCGCCGGGGCGCGTCCCGCATGGCTAGCGCATGCCGGCCGCATGCATGATCAGCCGGATCAGGCCGGCAACCAGGAACAGCGCCAGCACCCCACCCGCCCAAAGCCCGGCCAGCCAGCCCAGGCGCCGCAGCCAGAGCCGCTTCATCAGTGGTACCCCGCATCGGCCTTGACCTTGCCGCGAAACACCCAATACGACCAGACCGTGTACATCAGGATGATGGGCAGGATGAACAGCGTGCCCACCAGCGCAAAGCCCTGGCTGCTCGGCGGCGAGGCAGCTTCCCAGATCGTGATGAAGGGCGGCACGATGTGCGGCCAGATGCTGATCGCCATGCCGGTGTAACCGAGGAAGACCAGCGCCAGCGCGGCAACGAAGGGCCAGCGGTGCGGCCGCCCCTTGAGCGAGCCGAGCAGGAGCGCGATCGAGAGCAGCACCAGGATCGGCACCGGTGCCAGGAAGACGATGTTCGGGAAGGTGAACCAGCGGTCGGCCACGGCCGGGTCGCGCAACGGCGTCCAGATGCTGACCACCACGATGGCGGCGAGCAGCATCAGCGCGAAGGGTTTGGCCACCTGTACCATGCGCCCGTGCAGCTCGCCCTCGGTCTTCATGATCAGCCAGGTGCTGCCCAGCAGGGTGTACGCAATCATCACGCCGATGCCGGCCAGCAGCGGAAACGGTGCGATCCAGTCGAGCGGGCCGCCGGCATAGCTGCGCCCGGACACGGCGATGCCGTCGAGGAAGGCGCCGAGCGAGACGCCCTGGAAGAAGGAAGCGACCGCCGAGCCGCCGATGAAGGCCTTGTCCCACAGGTGGCGCCCGCCCTCCTTGGCCTTGAAGCGGAATTCGAAGGCGACGCCGCGGAACACCAGGCCGACCAGCATGAAGATCAGGGGTAGATACAGCCCGGACAGGATGATCGAATAGGCCACCGGAAAGGCGGCCAGCAAGCCCTCCCCGCCCAGCACCAGCCAGGTCTCGTTGCCGTCCCAGACCGGCGCCACCGTGTTCATCATGGTGTCGCGGTCGCGTTTGGCCTTTACGAAGGGAAACAGCATGCCGATGCCGAGGTCGAAGCCGTCGAGCAGCACGTACATGAAGACGGCGAAATAGATGATGACGGCCCAGACGACCGAGGTGTCGATGCCCATTCAGCCTCCCTTGCCGTCGTGGCCGGCGCCATGTCCGTCGCCGAGGTCATCGTCGTTGGCCACGTCCGCCGCCGACATCGGCCGCATCGGCGTGCGCTCCTCGCCCGGCCCGCCGGCCGTGGCCCGGTGCAGTTCGAAGGCCTGCGGCCCCTTGCGCATCATGCGCAGCACATAGGCGGTACCGGCGCCGAACACGAAGAAATAGGCGATGACAAAAATGCCCAGCGTCAGCGCCAGCGCCCCGGCCCCGTGCGGCGAGACGGCGTCGGCCGTGCGCAGCACGCCGTACACAACCCAGGGCTGGCGCCCGACTTCGGTGGTCACCCAGCCGGCCAGGATGGCGACCAGGCCCGCCGGCCCCATCCACAGGGCCGCGCGCAGGAAGGTGCGCGACGTGAAGATGCGCTCTCGCCTTCGCAACAGGAAACTCCAGAGGCCAAGCGTGATCATGAGCAGGCCGAGCCCCACCATCACCCGGAAGCTCCAGAATACGATCAGGGAGTTGGGACGGTCTTCGCGTGCGAACTCCTTCAGGCCGGGAATCTGGCCGTTCCAGCTATGGGTAAGGATCAGGCTGCCCAGGTGCGGAATGCCGACCGCGTAGCGGGTCTGTTCGGCCTCCATGTCGGGAATGCCGAACAGCAGCAGCGGCACCGCCTCGCCCGGTTCGTTTTGCCAATGCCCTTCCATCGCCGCCAACTTGGCCGGCTGGTACTTGGCCGTATTAAGGCCGTGGAAGTCGCCGATCACGGCCTGGATCGGGGCGACCAGCAGGATCATCCACATCGCCATGGAGAGCATCTTGCGCACGGCCGGGTTGTCCCTGCGTTTCAGTAATTGCCAGGCCCCGACCGCGCCGACGATCAGCGCGGTGCACAGGTAGGCGGCCGCTACCATGTGCAGCAGCCGGTAGGGAAAGGAGGGATTGAAGACGATCGCCAGCCAGTCGGCCGGTACCATGCGGTTGCCTTCGATGGCATAGCCCTGGGGCGTCTGCATCCAGCTGTTGGCGGCCAGGATCCAGGTGGCTGAAATGAGCGTTCCGACCGCCACCATGCAGGTGGCCAGGAAATGCAGGCCGGGGCCGACCCGCGTCCAGCCGAATAGCATCACGCCGAGGAAACCCGCCTCCAGGAAGAAGGCGGTGAGCACCTCGTAGGCCAGCACCGGGCCCATGATGGAGCCGGCGAACTCGGACATGTAGCTCCAGTTGGTGCCGATCTGGTAGGCCATCACGATGCCCGAGACCACGCCCATGCCGAACATGACGGCGAAGATCTTCAGCCAGAAGTGGTACAGGTCGACATATACCTGGCGCTTCGTGCGCAGCCAGGAAAACTCGAGCACGGCCAGGTAGCTTGCCAGGCCAATCGTCACTGCCGGAAACAGGATGTGGAACGACATCGTGAACGCGAACTGGATGCGCGCCAGATCCAATGCCGACATTCCGAACATGTGCTCTCCTCATGCCATGAGTGTGCTCGATGGGTGTCCAGAATCTAGCATGAGTGAAGCCGCGCACGATTGGCGATCGTGCGCAACCGAGACAGGGTGTTTCAGTTCAGAAGGTGACCTTGACCGAAGCCGCGCTGCGTTTCGCCTCGCCGTGGTAGACGGCTTCGATGTTGTTGCCGTCGGGGTCGAGCACGAAGGCGCCATAGTAGCCGGGGTGGTAATCGCGTTCGCCGGGGGCGCCGTTGTCGTCGGCGCCGGCCTGTCGTGCGGCCTGGTAAAAGGCGTCGACCATGGCGCGGTCGCGGGCCTGGAAGGCCAGGTGGTGGCGGCCGGTGAGCTTGCCCTGGGCGGCCCCGCTGGCGGGGCTGGAGACGAACAGTTCGTCGTACCAGAAATAGTCGTCGCCCTCGCCGCCGAGGGGTATTTGCAGGACGTCGAAGATGGCGCTGTAGAAGCGTCGGGAGGCGGACACGTCCTTGACGACCAGCTGGATGTGGTCGATCAGGCGGCCGCGGTGGAGTTCCTGGGTTTCCATGGTGTGCTCCTTGTTGACAGCTTGTCGGTCGGGAGATTATGCCATTGGGTTGACGGGGTTCGCGTGCGGTGTTGGGTGTTTCATACGTCGGGTATATCGGCGACACGCACGCGTGGGCTCGGTGAGCCCACCCTACGGTGCGCCACCGCCATGTGCAAGTTCATGGAGCCGTAGCGTAACGTAGGGTGGGCTCCCCGAGCCCACGCGTTTCGGCAGGTGCCTATACGCGACAGTTACGCCTTCGCCTTTTCCTTCGCAATCCACCCATCCACCAGCTGCCCCAGCACATCCAGCGGCACCGAGCCCGCGCCCAGCACCATGTCGTGGAAGCCCGGCAGCGAGAACTTCGGCCCCAGTTCCGTTTTGGCCTTCTCGCGCAGTTCGAGGATGCGCAGCATGCCGATCATGTAGGCCGTGGCCTGGCCCGGCCAGACGACGTAGCGGTCGACTTCCTCGACGTTGATGCCGTAGTCGACCGCCTGCTGGCGCGTCCAGCCCTTGGTGTGCAGGCCGGTGTCGACCACCAGGCGGCGGGCGCGGAACAGTTCGGAGCCGAGCGCGCCGAGCAGGCCGGGGACGTCGTTGGCGTACCAGCCCTGCTCCACCGCCAGGCGCTCGGTATAGAGCGCCCAGCCTTCGCTATGGGCGCTGCCGCCGCTGAAGATGCGCTGGCTGCGGTATTTCGGGATGCCCGACAGTTCCTGCTGGATCGCCAGCTGGAAGTGGTGGCCCGGCACCGCCTCGTGGTAGGACAGGCTGCGCATGCGGATCATGTTGAAGGTCGGCCCGCGCAGCGGCACCCAGAACACGCCCGGACGGCTGCCGTCCGGCGCCGGCAGGCTGTAGTGGGCTGCGGCCGAGGCTTCGGTCAGCGGCGGCTCGCGCAGCACGTCGACCGGGGCGCGCGGCTTCAGGTTGAACAGCGACTCGCTGCGCGCCTGGGCGTCCTTCACCATCTCCTTGTATTTGGCCAGGATCGCCGGGCGCGGATCCTCGTCGCCCTTCGGCTGGAAGGTGGCGTCAAGCGCCTTCATGCGGCTCTCGATGTCGCCATCCTTGAAGCCGAGCGCGCGCAGGTGCTTGTCCATCTCCGCTTCCAGGCGCGCCACTTCACGCAGGCCGATGGCGTGGATCTCGTCGGCGGTGAGCGTGGTGCTGGTGAAGTTGGCGATCGCGCGGTCATACGCTTTCAGCCCGCCTTGCAAGCGCGAGATGCCGGCCGTGTCGTTCGTCTTCGGATGCAGTTCGGCCATGAAGCCCTGCACGCGCACGTAGGCCGGGCGGATCTTCTCTTCGACGATGCGCGTGGCGCGGGCGATGGCGGCAGTACGCGCTTCCGGCGCCAGATCCTTCAGCTCGGCGCTGCGTTTTTCCAGCGAGGCCACCAGCACGTTCTGCGCCGCGGCGGGTTTCAGGAAGGTGTCGACCTGGAACTGGGCGCGCTCCAGGATGAAGCGCGGCGGGATCATCTTGCGCTCGGTGGCGCTGCGGGCGCGGGCCAGGGCCTCGTCCATGCGCGTGCCGACCTGTTCCAGGCGCGCCAGCCAGCTGTCGACGTCGGCCGCGGTGCGCATCGGGTGGGTCTGGGTCATGTAGTTGACGAGGCCGACCTGCGGCCCGCCGAACTGCGAGAACACGAAGTTATAGTCTTCGAAGGGCTCGTTGGCGATCACGTTGGTGAGCGACCAGCGCATGACCGAGGCCGAGATCTTCTGGGTCTCGTCGAGCGGGCCGGCCAGGAACTTGTCGAGGCGGGCGACGCCGGTCTTGGCCAGGGCCACCATCTTCTTGCGCTGGGCTGGAGTCTGGGGCGTGAGCTGGCGGTCGAGCGCGGCCTGTTCTGCGCCGCTGAAATACTGGGTGCTGCTGGCCAGCTGCGGGTTCATGCGCACCCAGTCGTTGGCGAAGCGCTCGGCCCAGGTGTCGAAAGCGGCGTTCGGCTTAGTTGTCCCATCCTTGGCCGCAGTTTTCGCCGCCGGCGCGGCCAGGGCGGCGTCCGGCAGCATGGCGGCGCCAAGCGCGAGCGGGACGAACAAGGTGGCGAGGGCGGCGCGCAGGCTGCGCTGGGAGGAAATCGGCATGGTGTCTCTTCTGGTTTATCGTTCGCTGATTGGATGGCTGCTGCCGTGGCGAATCTAACATGGAAGAGTTCGGGTGGACAATCTTTACAGGGCGGCCACCGGCGCCATCCCCCAAGCTGGCGCGCGCATCCGTCGTAATCGGCTAGAGTATTTCCGAGACTGCTATTTTGAAAACCTTCACACTTTGACATCAGGAAATCGCATGCCCATCTCGCAATCCCTACACGAGCAAGTCGCCAAGCAACTGCAGGAAGCCCGCGAGGCTGCACTCGCCACCGTGCGCGCCCGTACCGACCAGGAGCCGAGCGGCGACGAGCCGCCCGTCATCTCGCCGCGCGCCCACCTCGTGCAGAACGACGACGCGCCGACCGCTGAAATGATCGCCCACGACGAGGAACACTTCGCCGACCACGAAACCGCCCTGCTGCACGAGATCGACGCCGCCCTCGGCCGCCTGGAGAACGGCGGCTACGGCATCTGCGAATCCTGCGGCTGCGAGATCCCCGAGGCGCGCCTGCTGGCCACGCCCACGGTGCATACCTGCGTGCCCTGCCAGGAACGCATCGAGCAGGAAGAAGGCACGGGGCGCGGGCCGACGATGTAGCAGCGCGTCAGCCTTTCAGCATCCCAGCGCCGGCACGCATCGAAGGCCAGGCGTCGGCAATACCCGGCGCCTGCCGCTGATCTCGCCCGATCATGGTCGATTACTCCTCACAGCGGTGCATGCCAGAAACCTACAATCCGCCATCGAAGGGCATGGCAGGATCGGGTTCCTCGAGCGCCTTCAGGAAACGCAATTCGCCCCTGACAGTTCGAAACCACCAGTTTGTGTTGGGTTCGCCACAGGCGGGCTGGGTGCTAACATTGCAACATGGACAATCTCACCCACTCCCTGGTCGGCCTCGCGCTCGGCGAACTCACCCACCGCCTGCTGCCCGTCGAGCCTGATGCGCAGAAGGCCTCCACGCGGCGCCGCCTGCTGCTCACGAGCGCCGCCCTGGCCAGTAATTTCCCCGACCTCGACCTGGTGTTGACACCGCTGGCCCCGGCGCCGCTCGGCTACCTGCTGCACCACCGCGGCCATACCCACACCCTGCTCTACGCGCTGCCGCAGGCCTTGCTGTTGCTGGCCGCGCTCTGGCTGTTCTGGCCGGCTGCGCGCACGCTGCTGCGCACGAGCCGCTCCGCGCGCCTGGGCCTGGCGGCCGCCGTCCTCGCCGGGCTGCTGCTGCACTTCGGGATGGATGCGCTGAACGTCTACGGCATCCATCCGTTCGCGCCCTTCGATCCGCGCTGGTATTACGGCGACATGGTGTTCATCGTCGAACCGGTGTTCTGGCTGGCGCTCGGCACGCCGCTGGCCGCGCACGTCGCCAGCCGCGCCTGGCGCCGCCCCCTGCTGGGTTTGCTGCTGCTGGTGCCGGCGCTGTTCACGCTGGCCGGCTTCCTGCAATGGGGCTCTTTCCTCGGCCTGGCGGCGGTATGGGCGCTGGCGCTGCTGCTGACGCGCCGCCTGGGCGAGCGCAGCGCCCTGCTGGCCGGGGTGGCCGTGACCGCCGGCTTCGTGCTGCTGCAAGGGGCGATGGCCGAACGCGCACGTGGAGAACTGCGGGCCGCGCTGCACGCGAGCGACCCGCAGGCCCTCGTCCTGGATCTGCCGCTCTCGGCCTTTCCCGCCAATCCGCTGTGCTGGGGCGCGATCGCCGTCACGCGCGAGGGGCCGGACGGCTACCGCGTGCGCCGCGGCGTGCTGAGCCTGGCGCCCGCCGTCACGCCGGCTGCATCATGCCCGGCGGCGATCGGCGGCCTTGCGGTCGCGCCCGGCCCGGCGCCGCTGGCCTGGGCCTGGGACGAGCGCGGCTCGATCGCCGCCCTGCGCGCGCGGCGCCTCGACTGCCGCTTCGATGCCTGGCTGCGCTTTGCGCGCGCGCCTTCGCTGGCCGGCGGGGGCGCCACCGACCTGCGTTTCGGGCCAGCCGGTTTGCCGAACTTCTCAACCTTGCCGATCGTCCGGAATACCGTCCAGCCCTGCCCGGTTAACGTACCGCGCTGGGGTTATCCGCGTGCCGACCTTCTCGGCCTGCCCTAGGAAAGACGCGCCGTCAAGCCCCGCACATTGTCGAGTTGGTAACGAAACACGGCAATTTCAATTGTCGGGCATACAACATGAATAATGCAGTATGCTTACTCGCAGTTACAGGGTTTTCAGGCGAGGCCAGCAGGCGTTTGCCTTGTCCGCGGTTTCCACGAACGAGGAGAATGGATGGTTCCGAAGCGATTACTTTGCATTGCACCCGATGACCTCAGCGCGGTCGACGTGCTGCGCGCGGAAATGCCGGAATGGCAGATCCGCACCGTGCGCAGCCTCGACGAAGCCCGCTCCGAGCTGCGCCAGGATGCCTACCTGGTCGGGTTGCTGATGCATGTGATCGGTTCGCGGCCGCCGCTCGAGGTCGAACGCTTCCTGCGCCAGCACAGCCAGGTGCAGTGGGTTGGCGCGTTCCGCGCCGAGGCCATCGCGGCGCCGGCCTGGCGCGATATCGTGGCCGACTACCTGTGCGACTACCATACCCTGCCGCTCGACACCCGCCGCCTCGTCCACACCCTCGGCCATTGCCACGGACACGCGCTGCTGCGCCGGCCGCGGCCGCGACCCGGCAATGCGCCCTCGGCCCTGATCGGCAGCTGCGACGCCATGCTGCGCCTGCGCAGCCAGGTCGAGCGCGTGGCCAAGGTCGATGCGCCGGTACTGATCTGGGGCGAAAGCGGCAGCGGCAAGGAACTCACGGCCCAGGCCATCCACCGCCAATCGCTGCGTTCCACCGGGCCCATGGTGCCGATCAATTGCGGCGCCATCGCTCCCAACCTGATCCACTCCGAACTCTTCGGCTACGAGCGCGGCGCCTTTACCGGCGCGGCGCGCGACAAGGTCGGCTTGATCGAATCGGCCAACGGCGGCACCCTCTTCCTCGACGAGATCGGCGACCTGCCGAAAGACCTGCAGGCCAACCTGCTGCGCTTCATCCAGGACAAGACTATCATCCGCCTCGGCGCCACGCGCGCCATTCCCGTGGACGTGCGCGTGATCTCGGCCTCGCACGTGAACCTGCAGCAGGCCGTGGCGCGCGGCGATTTCCGTGAGGATCTGTACTACCGTTTGTCGGTGCTGCCGGTCACGGTGCCGGCCCTGCGCGAGCGGCGCGAAGACCTGGTCGAACTGGCCGAGCACTTCTTCCACCTGTATTCTGCCGACAAGTCGCCGCGCCTGAAAGGCTTCAGCAACCGCGCCGTCGCCGCCATCGCCGCGCACGACTGGCCAGGCAATGTGCGCGAGCTGATCAACCGCGTACGGCGCGCGATGGTCATGGCCGACGGCAAATGGATCGAGCCGGACGATCTCGACCTGGTCATGCCCTCGCCGCCGATCGAAGCCGTGCTCGACGACGCCCGCTGCAGCTCCGAGCGCCTCGCGATCCGCGCCTGCCTCGACCGCACCGGCCAGAACGTCAGCCGCGCCGCGCGCGACCTCGGGGTGTCGCGCACGACGATGTACCGGTTGCTGGCGAAGCACGGCATGCGGCCGTAGTTCTCTTCGTTCGGATTCTTTCTCGCGTAGGGCATGCCCGCCCTACCTTACCTCGACGTCTCGACTTTCAATGTTGACCGTTGCGCACCGTAGGGCGGGCATGCCCGCGTTACGTCCAGCGGCATACCGTACGAGTCGCACCCGCCTCGAGCCGATCATCATCCCATCGATCCGTTCGCAAACGCCGCGGCTTTGCATATGCGGCACGCGGGAATGCCCGCCCTACGGAGCACTTTCCCACACACTCTTTACCGTCCAGCTCAGGCACAAGATTTTCTCGTCTTCCGGTAGGCGTCCTCTGACGTTCAAAGCCAGCATCCATGCCGCTCGCGCGCGGTCGAATGGGCACGGCCGCCATACCGTCCGGTGAGCTCAAGTGCACAGTGTCCGCACCCAGCTCAGCCAAACGTTACACAAATGTTCCGATTCCGGTACACCCCGATTCCCTTAAATTCCTAACAACAATGCAAATGCGCAATTTCGTCATTTCCGAGAAGAATTGTGCTTATCTATCAATGATTTGAGCATATCTATACTGGGGCTGGCATTACTCTTGCATAGGAAGAGGTTCAGCTGGTACGACCGCCAGTCGAACTCAACCACACACCCTAGGGGAATTTGCATGAACAAGACTTTGCTCGTTACTGCCCTGTCGCTCGCTTTCGGCCTGAATGCTCAAGCCCAGACGACGGATCCATCCACCGACAATTCCGACAATTCGACCGTCACCCGTACCGTGACGACCGATAACTCGAACCAAGGCAACAACTCGTCGACCAACACGACGGACAACTCGAACCAGGGCAATAATTCCTCGACCAACACGGCGGACAACTCGAACCAGGGCAATGACGCGTCGACCCGTTCCAACATGAACAACGACATGTCGAGCCGCGACAATTCGAACCAGGGCAACAACTCGTCGACCACCGACAACTCGAACCAGGGCAACGATTCGTCGACCCGTTCGAACATGAACAACGACATGTCCTCGCGCGACAGCTCGAACCAGAACAACGATTCCTCCTCGCGCGACAGCTCGGGCCAGAACCGCAGCAGCGGCAATGCCGCCGCGAGCGCGGCCGGTGCTGCGTCCGCCAATAACGGCGGCACTGCAACTTCGACCTTCTCGAATTCCTTCAACACCTCGAGCGCCACGGCCAACAGCACGCTGAACGGCACCGTGACTGGCAACCAGATCAGCAACATCGGCAACGTCGCCACCAACGTCGGCAACGCCAACGGCGCCAGCGCCACCGGCGGCGCAGGTGCTGCCGCAACGGGCGGCGCGGCACGCGGCGACGGCGGCGCGGGCGCCTCGGGCACCGGCGGCATGGCCGCTTCGGGCTCGACCGGCGGCGTGGCATCGACC
The DNA here is from genome assembly GCF_001424165.1 of Massilia sp. Leaf139. GTDB lineage: Bacteria > Pseudomonadota > Gammaproteobacteria > Burkholderiales > Burkholderiaceae_D > Telluria. The sequence goes on along the minus strand of NZ_LMOJ01000001.1, from coordinate 658,588 downwards.
GGCAGCGCCAGCACGGGCAGCGCAACGGCAGGCGCGGCATCGGCCGGCGCCGGCGGCGCGGGCGGCCTGGCATCGAATGCATCGAGCGGCGCGGGCGCGGACGGCGGCTCGGGCGGCTCGGGCGGTGCGGGCGGCTCGTCGGGTAACGCCGGCGGCGGCGTGGGCGGCGCAGGCGGCATGACCGGCGCCGGCTCGGGCGGCGCAGGCGGCATGGCCAGCGGCAACGAAGGCGGCAACGGCGGCAACGCCGGCCGCGTGGCGGCCGGCAACGGCGGCGCCGGCGGCGCAACCGGCTCGGCAACGGGCGGCATGGGCGGCAACGGCGCCGAAGGCGCAGCCGGCGGTGCGGGCGGCGCGGGTGCAGCAGGCGGCCGCGGCGCGGCTGGCGGCATGGTCACCGTGGGCGGCGCCACCTCGACCGGCGACTCGTCGGGCGCAGGCGCTGGCAGCAGCGGCAACATGGCATCGAGCGGCAGCGGCGCTTCGACCCCGGATTCGACCGGCGGCGCCAGCGGCGCGGCTGACGGCGGCACCGCGGGCAGCACCGGCGGCACCGTGACCGGCGCCTCCAACACGGCCTCGGCAGGCACGGGCACCGGCGGCGCCGGCGGCGCGGGCGCGGCAGGCGGCGCCGGTGCGGCAGGCGGCGCAGGCGGCGCAGGCGGCACGGCAGGTTCGGGCGCGATGGCGACCAACACCTCGGGTTCGGGCGCGGCTGGCGGCACGGCCACCGGCGGCACGGGCGGCGCGGGCGCAGCCCTGTCGAGCACCGGCGGCGCGGCAGGTAGCGGCACCAGCGGCGCAGGCGGCGCGGGCGGTTCGGCAACGGCCGGCACCAGCACCGGCGGCGCTGGTGCTGCAGCGGGCGCGGGCGGCGCGGGCGGCTCGACCGGCATGGCATCGAACACCGGCGGCGCCGGTTCCTCGGGCGGCGCAGCCACCTCGGGCAGCGCCACCAACGGCTCGACCTCGTCGGGCGCGGCAACCGGCGGCGCCGGCGGCGCTGGCGGTTCGGGCGGCACCGGCACCGGCGGCATGGGCGGCGCTGCGGGTTCGAACGTGGCAGGCACTGCGACCGGCGGCAACGGCGGCGCGGCAACTGGCGGCAATGGCGGCACCAACACCGTCAATGCTGGCGCCTTCGACATGTCGAACGCCATGACCAACGTCGGCCAGTCGGCTGCAGGCGTGATGGTGGTTAGCCAGAACAACGGCTTCTCGTCCCTGATCCAGCAGAGCGTCAACGTCCAGAGCAACCTGGCCGTCGGCCCGTAAGCTGAACCACGAGTAATCACTCGGTAGGTCGGACTGCCGCGCCAGGGATCGCAAACGACCTCGGCGCGGCAGTTTTCCGGATTCAGGGAGACACGATGAACAAGCTTTTCGCAATGCCCGCAGTACCCCGCGCCTGCGCCCTGGCGCTGGCAGCCGCCTGCACCGGCCATGCCATCGCGGCCGAACCGGTGCCGCTCACCGCCGAGCAGATCGGCGCGCCGGCCATCGAGCGTATCGAACAGATCGTGCTGGCCGCGCCAATCCAATTGGCAGCACCCGAGCAAGCGCCTACCCTCTCCATCGGCGGCGCGACCGTCCATGCGGTCGACCTGGGCGAGCTCGAACACGAACGCGGCCGCGCCGACAGCACCGTCCAGGACACCAAGCTCAATGGCGACGTGGCCAACAACAGTGCCTTCAACGTCCAGACCGGATCGAACACGATCGATTCCGGCTCGTTCGCCAACATGTCCGGTATCCCGGTGGTGATCCAGAACAGCGGCGCCAACGTGCTGATCCAGAACGCGACGGTCATCAACCTGCAGTTCCAATGAAACCACGTAATTTTGCTTTCTCGCTTGTCCTGCTCTTCGGCGCGTCCGCGGCCGGCGTCGCCGCGGAGCTGTCGCTCCCGAGCGGCATGCGCGTGGGCAGCATGCCGGTCAAGAGCATGAAGGATCTGCGCTTCCAGGCCACGCTGCGCCAGCAGTACGACTTCAGCTGCGGCTCGGCCGCGCTGGCCACGCTGCTGACCCATCACTACAACGTGCCGACCACGGAGCAGGTCGCGTTCCAGGAGATGTTTACGACTGGCGACCAGCAGAAGATCCGGCGCGAAGGCTTTTCGCTGCTCGACATGCAGCGCTTCCTGAAGAACCGCGGCTTCACCGCCAACGGCTTCCAGCTCCCCCTCGACAAGCTGATCGAGGCGAAGCTGCCGGCCATCGTCCTCATTTCCGACAACGGCTACCACCACTTCGTCGTGGTGAAGGGGGCCGAGGACGGGCGCATCCTGATCGGCGACCCGTCGCGCGGCACGCGCCTGATGGCGCGCGAACGCTTCGAATCGATCTGGGCCAACCGCATCCTGTTCGTGATCCACGAAGGCCCGAACAAGCCCGGCTTCAACCTGGCCTCCGACTGGCGCAACGCGCCGCGCGCCCCGCTGGACGAAGGGGTCAGCCGCACCCTGGACAGCGTTTACGGCCTGCCGAAATTCGGCCCCGGCGATTTCTAAGGACACCCATGCGCATACTTCATTCCCTGCCCTTCCTGCTGCTGTCCATGGCGGGTCTGGCCAGCGCCGCGGACGCCGGCGCCGATGCCGCTCCACCGGTTCTGTTCGACGCCGCCAACGCCGTCGACGAGACAACCCTGGACGCGGCGCGCGGCGGCTTCATCACGCCCGACGGCCTGGTCGTGACGCTCGGCCTGGAGCGCCTGGTGAGCATCAACGGCAACGTGCTCGAGCGCACCCAGATGCAGCTCGGCGACATCGGCAAGCTGGCGCGCGGCGAAGCGGCACTCTCGCGCGAGGCCCTCGGCGAACTGCGCCTGATCCAGAACGGCGACGTGCGCACGCTGGCCGGCAATGCCGACAACCTGCTGGGCGGCACCGTCATCCAGAACTCGCTGAACGACCAGCTGATCAACAACCAGACCTCCATCAATGCCACCGTGAACACGGCCGGAATGTTACGTGCGCTCAATTTTGGCACAAGCCTGAATAATGCTTTGTCAACAGCCGTCGCACCCCGCTGACGGTCTACAACCATGGAGAACTAAATGCAGAAGATCCCGGCGTTATGTGCTGGCGCCCTGGCCGTCAGCACGGCGTTCTGCGTCTTGCCGGCGCAGGCCCAATCCGTCGAGGAATTGGTCGAGCAGGTCAAGGCGATGCGCCAGCAGCTCGACTCGCAGCGTGCGCGCATCGATGAACTCGAGCGCGACGTGCGCACCGCCCGCGGCACGCCGCCCCCGGCCGCCCCAGCCAGCGCCGCCGAGCCGATGCTGGCCGGCGCCGTCTCCAGCGATGCGCTGGCCAATGCCCGCGGCACCGGCAATGCGCCCCCGAACGCCGCCGCCAGCTCGCCGCTGGCCGCCGGCCTGGCCTTGCCGAGTTCGGCCGCCCAGCTCGACGCGATGCGCGGCACCGGCGGCCAGGCGGTCGCCCAGCAGCCACAGCAGGCGCAACAGCAGCAGCAGCAACAGCAGCGTCCCGCCGCGCCCGCCGCCCCGGTCGGCGGCCCGGCCAGCGCGCCGACCGCCGGCACCAATACAGCCGCCGCCGTCGGCCGCGCGCCGTCGGGCGACAGCCGCACCCGCGAGATCGCGCCGATCTTCGAGCAGCCGGGCGTGCTCACGCCGCGCGGCAAATATGTGTTCGAGCCGGCCATCCAGTACGGCTATTCGTCGAGCAACCGCGTGGCCCTGGTCGGCTATACCGTGATCCCGGCCCTGCTGATCGGCCTGATCGACGTGCGCGAAGTCAAGCGCAACACGACCACGGCCACCGCAACCCTGCGCCGCGGCTTCACCAACCGCTTCGAGATGGAAGCCAAGCTGCCTTATGTCTACCGCAGCGACGCCACCGTCAGCCGCGAGGTCTTCACCGGCACCGCGGTCGAGCGCGCCTTCGAGACCAGCGGCAAGGCGCTGGGCGACATCGAGATCGCCGGCCGCTACCAGCTCAACGATGGCGGCGTCGACAAGCCCTTCTTCATCGCCGGCATGCGCTTCAAGTCGCGTACCGGCAAGGATCCGTTCGAAGTCACGACCGACTGCCAGCGCCGCTGCGTCGGCGAGAACATCACCGGCAGCGGCCTGCCGCTGGAATTGCCGACCGGCTCCGGCTTCTATTCGCTGCAGCCGAGCGTGACCTGGCTGTTCCCGTCCGACCCGGCCGTGTTCTTCGGCAGCTTCAGCTACCTGCACAACTTCAAGCGCGAAGTCTCGCGCACGGTGCTCGGCGGCGTTCAGGAATCGCTGGGCGAGATCGCCCCCGGCGGCGTGATCGGCTTCAATTTCGGCATGGGCCTGGCCCTGAACGACAAGGCCTCGTTCAGCGTCGGCTACGACCACAACTCGGTGGCGCGCACCAAGCAGTCCGGGCGCACGGTGCCGGGCTCGGTGCGCATGCAGCTCGGCACCCTGCTGATCGGCTATTCCTACCGCCTGAGCGACAAGAAGACGCTCAGCGTGGCCGTCGGCGCCGGCCTGACCCGCGACACCCCGGACGTCAGCCTGATGGTGCGGGTACCGATGTCCTTCTAATGCCGTTCTGAGCTCCACTCGATGCGGCCAGCGCTACCGTCCGGCCGCATCGTTCTCCCTCTCCTCCGAACCTGTCCCGGTTTGCGCAAGATCAGCACCTGCGCGGAACTGTTCAGTTGTTTGTGACTCTGACTTGACAAGCGCATCGAACTGACGTGTGCCTCTGGTGCGACCAACATCGCAAACATGAGGAGAATTCATGGAAACGTCCAAACGATTAGCACAATTAATGGAACAGGCCCGTCGCCATGCGCGCCTGGTGCTTGAACTGGCGCGCCTGCCCGTGGCGCGGCTACGCTTCGAGGAGCGGCGCAACCCGGAAGGCATCCGCCGCGCGCACGCCCTGTTCACCCGCCGCCACCCGCGCTACAAGCTCATTCGCAACAAGACCATGGGCATCGCCCTGATCGACCTCAGCGCCTTTGGCGGTCAGCCGGGAGGCTACCTGCACCTGGTGCGGCGCAGCGGCCATGCCGGCCCGCAGAGCCGCAAGGCCGCCGCACGCGGCTACCAGCTGCGCCGGATCGACCGCAACGAGCACGTCGACGAGATCCATGCCATCCATACCTCTTGCGAACAGCGCCAGGGCCGGCCGATGGATCAGTCCTACCTGGTCAGGAAAGAGCGCTTCGAGAACCCGCCCCACTTCGAATGCCACGGCGTCTTCGACGCGGCCAACCGTCTGGTCGCCTATTGCAGCATGGGCCGCTACGGCAATTTCGTTGCCACCGACCAGCTGATGGGCTACAAGAGCCAGGACGGCATCATGTACCTGTTGCTGGCGAAAATCATCTGCCGCCTGATCGAGGAGCGCGAGGTCGATTACTTCATGTACGACACGTTTTTGGGCGCGCAGCCGGGACTGCGCGACTTCAAGCGCCGGGTCGGGTTCCGGCCGTACCGGGCGCGCTACGAGCTGGCATGAGCGTTGACACCGCCGCCGTCCGGCGGGATCGGCACACATCGGGGCACGCCGGCGCGCTCAGGATGTCTCGGGTTTGACGAGCGCCGCGCTGGCGATCACCTCGCGCAAGGACTGCGCCTGCCTTTTCGCACGCGCGGCTTTTGCCTCGTATTCGGCGGCGGCGGCGGGGCCGCCCAATTGCAGTGCCTTTTCCCGCATCGTGCTGAAGAGCCGCTCCTGTTCGTGCAGTGCCCGGATCGCGCCCCACAGCGCATCCTCGACCGCTTGGCTTTGCAGCGACGCCAGCACCCTGGCGGTGAAGGCATGGCCGGTATGGCAGCGGTAGCGCGGCGGGCCGTCGAGCCGCAGTTCCCACAAGGCGCCATTGCATTCCGGGCAAGTGAGTGCCGACCGAGCCCCGAGTTGCTCCAGGTCTTCCATCTCGCTGCCCCTGTCTTGAATCCGGTTTTCGATATCGATCCAGTCCGCCGCCCCCGACCCGGCGTTCATACCGTCTCCCCCCTTGGCGGCAGTCACCAGCTCGACCAGGGCCGCGCCGATGCCGGTGACGCCGAGCGTGCGGTCGATCTCCACATGCCTGAGTGCGCTGGCGGGCATGTCGGGCGCCGCGGCCTCGGCCGGATTCTGCGCGATGGCGATCCCGCCGCGTGCCTTGACCGCCTGCAAACCGACGGTGCCGTCGTCCAGGTAGCCCGTCAGGATGACCCCGATCGTATGGGCGCCATAGGCCGCTGCGGCACTGCGGAACAGTGGATCGATCGCCGGCCGGCAATGGTTTTCCTTCGGTCCATGCAGCAGGCGCACATAGCCGCGGCCGCCTTCCCCGACGACCGTCAAATGTTCGTCGGGCGGCGCCAGCAGCACCCGTCCGGGCAGGATCGGTTCGCCGTCGATCGCATGCCGCACCGGCAGTCGCGCGCGGCGGCCCAGGATTTCCGGAAGCATGCTGCCGTGCGAGCCGATATGCGTGACGATCAGGATAGCGCCGGGGAAGTCTTCCGGCAAATCGGCCAGGATGATCTTGAGCGCCTCGAGGGCGCCGAACGAACCGCCGATAACGACAATCTTGGACATGGGAACCGCGCAGGTGGACGAAGCAGTCACACTAGCGCAAAGCGTCGAAGCATGGCGCAGGCGAGGGGCTGTCGCCGCGCCAAACGATCGCGCATACGGCTGCGCGCCCGCCGCCTTTTTCCGGCAGGCGGACGAGCAGGTATCGGTGCACCGTGGATCCGCTCGCTCTCAGAACGCGCCGACGTAGTTCTCCGCCAGCGCCATACGCATTGCGCGCGAGGACACCACGTTCTCCAGTTCGGCGCGCTGGATGCGGCGTTCGAAGGCCGAGGCATCGTCGAAGGTGTGCAGCAGGCGCGTCATCCACCACGAAAAATACTCGGCGCGCCAGACCCGCTTCAGGGCGGTCTCCGAATAGCCGTTCAGGCCGTCTTCGCTGCCCGTGCGGTAAAAGGATTCCAGTGCCTGCGACAGGATGCGTACGTCGGAAATGGCGAGGTTCATGCCCTTGGCGCCGGTCGGCGGCACGATGTGGGCGGCGTCGCCGGCCAGGAACAGGCGTTGGTAGCGCATCGGCGCGCATACGAAACTGCGCATGCCGATGATCCCTTTCTGGAAGATCCGGCCTTCCTTGAGCTTCCAGCCGTCCTTGTGCTCCAGGCGCGCATGCAGTTCCGACCAGATACGGTCGTCCGACCAGGCCTCGACCTTGTCGTGCGGATCGCACTGGAAGTAGAGCCGCTGCACCGTCGGCGAACGGGTGCTGACCAGGGCGAAGCCGCGCTCGTGCTGGGCGTAGATCAGCTCATCGGACGAGGGCGCCGACTCGACCAGGATGCCGAACCAGCCGAAGGGATAAACGCGCTGGAAATCCTCGCGCGTCCCGGACGGGAACATCGGGCGCGCGACGCCGTGGAAGCCGTCGGCGCCGATCACGAAGTCGGCCTCGATGCGCCCCGCTGCGCCGCCATGCACGAAAGTGACCGAGGGCGCGGCGCCGTCGATGTCGTGCAGCGCCACTTCGCTCACCTCGAAGCGCAGGTCGCCGCCGGCCGCCAGGCGCGCCGCGACCAGGTCGATGATGACTTCGTGCTGCGGGTAAACCGTGATCGCGTGGCCGGTCAGTTCGGTCAAATCGATGCGGTGGCGCTCGCCGCCGAAGGCAAATTCGAAGCCATGGTGGAGCGCGCCTTCGCGGCGCATGCGTTCGCCCACGCCGGCCTGGTTCAGGATGTCCATGCTGCCCTGCTCGAGCACGCCGGCGCGGATGGTCGCCTCGATGTCGGCGCGGCTGCGCATCTCGAGGACGATCGATTCGATGCCCTGCAAATGCAGCAGGTGGGAAAGCAGAAGGCCGGCCGGGCCGGCGCCGATGATGGCGACCTGGGTGCGCATGAGGGTGTCTCCGATGGTGTTGTCGTTCACATCATCCTAATGGGCCGGCGCGCATTCAGGAATGGATCAAACCCGGAAATACTTGTACTATTTTCTCATTCACCCATCCGGCCAGAACCGACCGCCATGCCCGCCACTGCCACTGCCAGCGCCTCCGCCCTCTTCCCCAGCATTCCCGAGTTCGCCCTGTACGGCGAGGCCACGCGGGGCAAGGATGCCGAAGGCGTGCACATCGAGCTGATCGAGACGCGCAGCCGCAAGTACGACTGGCACATCGACACCCACACCCATGCCGGTCTGTTTCAGGTACTTTTTTTACTCGGGGGACAGGTTCGCGCGAACATCGACGGCGCGCTCTGGGAATGCGAAGGGCCGGTGGCGCTCACCATCCACCCTTCGCTTGCGCACGGCTTCGATTTTTCCGAGGAAGCCCACGGCTATGTGCTGACGGTCGACCAGAACATGCTGTTCGCGGCCAGCGGTCACGAAGGCGATCTGTTCTCTTCGCTGTTCGTGCAGCCGCTGGCGATCGGGCTCGGCGCCGCGCCCGAGATGGTCGCGCGCATCGAGGCGCTGCTGCACAACCTGATCCTGGAAGCCGCCTGGCCGCGCCACGGCCACGCCTTGATGCTCGAATGGCTGGCGCGCAGCGCGCTGCTGTTGCTGGTGCGGGTGCAGGCCGAACGGCAGATCGTCGATACCTCCGGCCGCGGCGACTTCGAGCTCTTCAGCCGCTTCCGGGTCGAGGTCGAGCGCCATTACAAGGGAGGCTGGCAGGTCGGCCAATACGCCGACGCCCTGCGCGTGGCGCCCGCGCGGCTGAACCGGCTGTGCCTGAAGCTGGCCGGCAAATCGGCCTTCGACATCACGCAGGAGCGCCTGATGCTGGAAGCCTGCCGCAAGCTGACCTATGTGCCGGCCGGTGTTGCGAGCATCGCCTATGAGCTGGGCTTCCAGGATCCGGCCTATTTCAGCCGTCTGTTCAAGAAGCTGGTGGGAATGACGCCGAAGGAGTACCGCCAGCAGGCGAAGTCGTAGGGCGTGGTCGAGGCCAGTGGCCTCGACCACGCGTTCAACGCCGGTATCGGGCGGCGGGCGGCTAGCCGAAGCCGCTTGAACGCGTGGGCGGCGCCAACGTCGCCGATGTGCACGCGATCGGGTTGAGCCGCCCACCCTACCGTAGGGTGGGCGGCTCGACTCTGACGGTCGCAACCATGCACCGGGTGCGCCACCCACGCGTTCAACACAGGCATGAGGCATCGCGGAGCTGGCCTCAGGCGACCACCTACAGCAACGCCCCCAACTCCACCTGAATCTTGATCATCGCCGGCAAACAGCGCTCGACCATCTGCCCGATCGGCAGCCTTCCCGCGTGCACGCTGACATTCATGGCCGCCACCACCTCGCCCCGGAAATTCTTCAAAGGGACGGCGATCGTGCGCAGGCCCAGTTCCAGCTCCTGGTCGACCAGCGCATAGCCCTGGGCGCGGGAGCGGGCGATTTCCAGTGCCAGGCGTTCTCGCGAGACGATCGTGTGCTGGGTGATGCCTTCCGGCTGCGCGCGTTCGAGATACGCCTCGATCTGCGCCTGCGGCAGGCTGGCCAGCAGCATGCGTCCGTTCGCGGTGCACCAGGCCGGCACCCGCGTGCCCGGCTGCAGGGTGGCCGAGACCAGCTGGCCGGCGCTGACGGCGGCCACGCACACGAGCTGGTCGTGGTCGAGCACGCCGACCGAGGCCGCCTCGCCCAGCGAGTAGGCCAGCCGGTACAGCAGCGGCTGGGCGATGCGCGGCAGGCGCGCCGAGTGCAGGTAGCTCTGGCCCAGGCGCAGCACGGCCGGGGTCAGGGAAAACAGCTTGTTCTCGTGACGCATATAGCCGAGATGGGTCAGCGTGATCAGGTAGCGGCGCGCAGCGGCGCGCGTCAGGCCGGTGGCCTCGGCAACCTCGGCGATGGTCAGGCGCGAGCGCTCCTGATCGAAGGCTTCGATCACCTTCAAGCCTTTCTCGAGACCGGCGACGAGGTCGCGCTCGAGCGGAATTTCCTGCGCAGTCGCCATGAGAATAAAAAGAACATCGATTTGTGCGAGTATCGCACAAACGGTGCGCACTGCGGACGCGACGTCGATGTCGCCGCTTGCCGCAGCGTCAACGCAGGCCTACCATTTTCGCTATCGACAAGATTCACCAAGGAGACAGGCCGTGAAATTCGACGTCATCGAGCCGGGCATCTGGCCCGAGCTGATCTATCCCGCCTATAAATCGACGGTCGCGCGCGGGCCGCAGCAGCCGAACCTGCGCATCGAGGCGCCGGTGCCGGTCACGCAAAACATCGTGACCACGCCGCGTCTGCTGCTGCCGAACGATACCGACCTCACCAAGCATGGGCAGGGCGAGCCGCTGGGTGAGAAGATCGTCGTCACCGGCCGCGTGCTCGACGAGGACGGCAAGCCGGTGCGCAATTCGCTGGTCGAGGTCTGGCAGGCGAATTCGGCCGGCCGCTACTGGCACAAGAAAGACCAGCACGCCGCGCCGCTCGATCCGAATTTCTACGGCGTCGGCAAGATGCTGACCGACGACGAGGGCCGCTACCGCTTCGTCACGATCAAGCCCGGCCCCTACCCCTGGGGCAACCACGACAAGGCCTGGCGCCCGGCCCACATCCACTTCTCCCTGTTCGGTAACGTCTACGCCCAGCGCCTGGTGACGCAGATGTATTTTCCGAGCGACCCGCTGTTCGACTACGATCCGATCTTCCAGAGCGTGCCCGACGAGGCCGCGCGCCGGCGCCTCATCTCGCGTTTCAGCATGGAGGAAACCGTGGGCGGCGAGATGCTCGGCTACGAATTCGACATCGTCCTGCGCGGACGCGACGCCACCCCGATGGGCCTGTAAGGAGAACCGCATCATGAGCAAAACGATGAGCCAGATCACCACCTCGCAAACCATCGGCCCCTTCTCGCACGAAGCCTGGCAATGGGCGGTCGACGCCTGCACCCCGGCCAACGTGAAGTCGAACGCGCCGACCATCAACATCAGCGGCGTCATCTACGACGGCAACGGCGCGCCCATCAACGACGCCCAGATCGAAGCCTGGACGCCGGCCGGCGCCGCGTCCGAGGCCGAACATGCGATTCCGGGCTTCCGCCGCGTGCCGAGCGGCGAGGCGGGTGAGTTCTCGATGTGCATCTCGCAGCCGGAGTCGGCCACGCGCGGCGAGCCGGTCATGTACGTCACCGTCTTCGCGCGCGGCCTGGTAAAACACCAGTTCACGGCCGTGTTCCTGGAAGACGATACGGGCCTGGCCCAGTCTGCGATACTGAACCAGGTGCCGCAAGCGCGCCGCGCCACCCTGCTCGCGCGCAAGACCGGCGACAATGCCTACCGCTGGGACATCTGGATGCAGACCGAGAAGGAAACCGTCTTCTTCGACTACGTCTGAACACACGACAGGAATCCATGAGCGTATCGATTTTCGACAGTTTTCTCACTACGCCGGAAAGCATCGCCGTCTTCGACGACGCGGCGGTCGTGGACGCGATGTTCCGCTTCGAGGCCGCGCTGGCACGGGCCCAGGCCGAGGAAGGCTTGATCCCCGCCGCCGCGGCAAGCGCGATCGCCGGCGTCTGCAAGGCCGAGCTCTACGACATCCCGGCCTTGATTACGGCCGGACGCCGCGCCGGCAGCCTCGCCATCCCGCTCGTCAAGGAGCTGACCAGGACCGTCGCCCTGTATGACGCGGAGGCGGCGCGCCACGTCCATTGGGGCAGCACCAGCCAGGACGTGATCGACAGCGCCATGGCGCTGGTCACGCGCGACGCCCTGCGCCTGCTCGACGACGAGCTGCAAACCCTGTGTGCGCACTTGCTGGCGCTGGCCGGCGACCACCTCGCCACGCCGGTGCTGGCGCGCACCCTGATGCAGCCGGCCCAGGTGACGAGCTTCGGCTTCAAGCTGGCCGGCTGGCTGGCGCCGCTGGTGCGTGCGCGTGCTTCCCTGCGCGCGGCGGCCGCACGCGCCCTGCAGCTGCAGCTGGGCGGCGCGGTCGGCACACTGTCGGTGATGAAGGATCAGGGGGCCGCGGTGGCCACGCGCGTGGCCGCGCAGCTCGGCCTGAAGGTCGCCGACGCCGCCTGGCATACCCAGCGCGACGAATGGGTGCGGCTCGGCCTGGAAGTGGCGGTGTTGACCGGCAGCCTGGGCAAGCTGGCCACCGACCTGAGCCTGATGGCCCAGGGCGAAATCGCCGAACTGGCCGAACCCTCCGGCAACGGGCGCGGCGGCTCCTCGGCCATGCCGCACAAACGCAATCCGGTGTCGGCGATGATCGCCCTGGCAGCGGCGCGGCGCACGCCCCAGCATGCGGCGGCGCTGCTGTCCTGCATGGATCAGCAGCACGAGCGGGGCCTGGGCAACTGGCAGGCGGAGCTGGCCGAATGGCCGCCGCTCTTCCTCTCCGCCCACGGCGCCCTGCAGGCGCTGAACCAAGCCTTTGCCGGCTTGAGCGTCGACCGCGCGCGCATGCGGCGCAATATCGACGCCTTGCAGGGGCTGGTTTTCGCCGAGAGCGCGTCGAGCAACCTGGCCGGCGCCATCGGCCGCCCCGCCGCGCACGCGCTCCTGGAACGGCTCACCGTGCGCGTGAGCGCGGAGGGGCGGCCGCTGGACGCTTTGCTGCTGGACGCCGTACAGGCCGATCCGCAGCTTGCCGCCCACGTCGACCAGCAGCATCTCGCCACCTTGTTCGACCCGGCGGCCGCACTGGCGCCGGCACGCCGCCTGGCCGAAGACCAGCTCGCGCGCCTGCGTTCCACCATGGTCGAGCTGGACGCCACCCACCCTTTTCGAGAGCAGTGACGCATGAGTTTCGATCCGATAGACCATGATTTCGAGCGCGGCCTGCAGAACCGCCGCAGCGTGCTGGGCGACGAATGGGTCGACCGTTCGCTGGACAAGGCGACCGGCTTCAACGCCGACTTCCAGAACCTGATCACCCGCTTCGCCTGGAACGAGATCTGGGGCCGCCCCGGCCTGGATCACAAGACGCGGCGCGCGATCGTCCTCTCGATCACGATCGCGCTCGGCCGCTGGGAGGAATTCGAACTGCACGTGCGCGCCGCCCTGCTCGGGCCTGATGACAGCCGCCTGACGCCCGACGAGATCAAGGAAATCCTGATGCAGTCGGCGATCTACGCCGGCGTGCCGGCCGCGAACACCGCCTTTACCCACACGCTGGCGATCCTGCGCGAGGTCGGCGAGCAGATCGGCTATGTGCTGGAACCCGCGGCGCCTTCCGCCGCCGCCCACAGTGGCAGCGGCCACGAGGGCCGTAGCGCCAGCACCCCGGCCCTGCACTACAGCGTGCGCGAACCGCGCAACGGCAAGGCGCCGCGCCACACGGTGGTGCTGAGCCACGCGCTGGGCTGCGACCTGACGATGTGGGACGCGCTCGCCAACCAGTTGGCGCTCGAGAACCGCGTGATCGCCTACGACCACCGCGGCCACGGCAGCTCTGACGCACCCGACGCGCCCTACACGATGGCCGACCTGGCCGACGACGCCGCGCGCTTGTTACAGGAATTAAACACTGAGCTCGATACGGGCCCCGTGGTCTGGGTCGGCCTCTCGATGGGCGGCATGGTCGGCCAGGAGCTGGCGCTGCGCCACCCTGCCCTGGTGCGGGCGCTGGTGCTGGCCAACACGACGAGCGCCTATCCGGACGCCGCGCGCGCCGTGTGGGAGCAGCGCATCGCGACCGTGCGCGCCGGGGGCATCGAAGCGGTGGCCGATGCCGTCATGGGGCGCTATTTCCACGACGCGTTCCGTGCGCAGAAACCGGCAACCGTGGCGCGCTACCGGCGCCGGCTGGTTGCCACCGATGCCATCGGGTATGTCGGCTGCTGCAAAGCGGTGGGCAATGTCGATACCACCGCGCGGCTGGGGCAGATCGCGGTGCCGGTGCTGGTGATTGCGGGCGAGCTCGACCAGGGCACGCCGGTCGCCATGGCCGAGACCCTGGCCCAGACCATCCCCGGCGCGCGCCTGGAGGTATTGAAAGATGCCTCGCACCTGAGCGCTGCCGAGCAGCCGGAAGCGTTTGCGGCGTCCGTGACGAGGTTCGTCGCGGGGCTGTCCTAATGAAGCGTAACGCCACCGCCTGCTCTTGAACGGATGCAGCCGCCAGCTGTCGACCCACAACGATCCAATCAGGGTCGCATAATGCGAACAGCGCCCTTTTCTATTCCGATAGGTCGTTGTCCCCGATCGCCGCGGCATCTGGACGCTCATCAATGAAAAACCTGGCAATCCGGATCGCTTGGTCTCTCGCCTCGCCAACCGTATTGGACGATGGCTCGGTGGTGAAGCATGGTGCCATCGCCACGGCGCCAATCCGGCTTATCTGAATGGAAGAGTGCCATTTTGGCGTTTTCCGTTCTCCATTCGAGTGCAGGGTTACCGCGATACGGTAACCGCGGTATGTGCCTAGTCGATCCATGGCGCGTCTCCTTGCGGAAGAAACTTCGGAACAGGATGCTCTGGCACCGTTCCGAAGGATATCCGCTGTAGCGAGCGGCTCGCTTCGGTACACCGAGCGCATTCTGATGCTCTCTATCGGCTAAAGAGAAGGCCTCGTGCCGTCATACAATGGTCTGACTTCCGCTTTTCGGCGCAGCGTTGGTCGAGTAAGCACGCGCAATGCAACACGAATCGGGACTTTGCCGGCTGCCAAGGCACGTGCAGCGCCTGCAAGATTTTGGCTTGAATAGTTACGCAACACAGCGTCGATAAGGATGGCAGTAAGGCGATCCATGCGGTTGAACATCGGCACCTCCGAATCTGCAAAAGCTTGATGCCAATAAATATTGCTGCTTGACGGAACGCACGCTGCAATCGTTGGAGGAATGCTGGCCTGGCTTCTGTCAAACGATACGGCCGGACTTGCTTGCAGCCCGGTTGCCACCTAGCCCGCTCGTCAGCGCTGTCGGGGTATATGGCCAGATCAATTTGCAAACCGGGCGGCCGGGTCTGAAGATGCGGCCCTGGACGCATAGCTGTTCAAACGAATCAGGAAGATACTCTGGCGTAAACTCGGCGGGACGACTGCTGTGTGAGGAGATCGGATAGTTCGAAGAACAACAGACACTATGCGCTTCATTTCGAGCGCACAGTTGAAAGAGAGAAGAATCTTTAGCGAAAGCTGCTTCCGGTATCGTTGAGAACCGCTGCCTTTGGCCGGCAACTGAGCGGCGATATGGATTGACTATCGACTGAACGCCTTGGCAATCATTCCTCAGGTCGCCTTGAACAATGATTGAACTTTCCATGCACCCATCAACGAGGCCGCACGGATGTCGAAACTCAGATACAGAAGATGATCGCAAAAAGCGAACCGTAAAATAGTAGCGAAGTAGCCGCTATCAGACACAATCCTACGAGCACAGGTATATCCACCCGGCCCTGCTCGATTTTGCTCCTTGAAAGACCATAAATGTCAGTGTAACTCATGAGAGCGCCCTCCTTGCGTTGGCCAATGGCTTCCATCATGGAGTAAGCAATGATCGCGCCACGAACAAATCTGCTTTAAAAACAAGTGCTTGGATTGAAGCGCTGCTCGGGAATCGGATAGTTGTAAGTTTTCGTCCCATTTTTGAGCGTATCCGTGAATAAATACGTTTCTGCTGGCTTACGCTGCAATAATTAGCTGCATGCACTGTTCTTCGAACTGCCGATTCAGCAGGGTGGGCGTGCGGGCGTGGATTGGTGAGTCAAGCTGGCCTGGCTCCCGACGCTGTTTGTGACGGGCCTTGATGCCGGCTGCTTTGATCAGTCGCGCCACGCGGTTCTGGCTGCAGGAAAAACAGTGTCGATAAGGTCGCGCGCCAAGATCACCTTGAAACCCGTCGTGTATCTAGTATTGTGTAATAGACGGCAGACTCGGCACTGGCGTCGAGGACGGGCGAAGTGGATATCTTTACAGCAGTGGAACGCAAGAACCTGCGCGAACTGCAGCGGATCCTCAAGAGCGATCCGACTGCGCCGCGGAGAACCGATTGTTGGGGACGCACAGCCCTGATGCTGGCCTGCGTTGAGGGCGAGGAGGAGTTCGTCAGGCTGCTGCTCCCACTGAGCGATCCACAGGCAAGCGACCGCGACGGGGAGACGGCTCTGATGCTGGCTTCCTTTGGCCACCCGAGCTGCGTCGAGTTGCTGCTGCCGGTCAGCGATCCGCATGCGCAGGACGGAGACGGCTGGACGGCCCTGATGTGGGCTGCCTCCAGCGGTAGTCAAACCTGCATCGACATGCTGCTGCCCCACACTGATGCGGGCACCGTCTTCATGGTACCGCGTAAAGCCTTGAACGATAGGCCCGCGCCTTCTCTCGATTGACTCTGCTGCGCGCTTGCAGCGAAGACCCCACCAAGCGCAGTAACAGGTCAGCCGGCACGATTTACATGCCCCCATCCCTGTTATGCTTGGCCGTGCCTGCCGTAAAAGCAAGTTACGAGCATGCTGCTGGGCGTGTGTCTTTTCTGGCCAGCGATAGCGCGGCAGATACGCCGTTACCCCGTGGATACAAGTGGCCCACCCTGCACACCAGTCCCTGACGCATACGTCAATGCAGCATGCGCCGAGACCGCTGCATCACAAATCCAGCACCAGCACCTTCGTCTTCGACCGCGAACAGCACGGCGTGAACTGGTCGTTCGCCGCCTGCTCCTCCTCCGTCAGATACATGTCGCGGTGATCCGGCACGCCTTCGAGCACGCGCGTGAGGCAGGTGCCGCAGACGCCCTCCTCGCACGAATACGGCACCTCGACGCCGGCCTCGAGCAGCACCTTGATCACGGTCTGCCCCGGCGGCACGGTGACCACCTTGCCGCTCGAGGCCAGCCTGACGTCGAAGGGCTGGTCGCCGGTGGTATCGACCGCCGCCGCGCTGAAGTACTCCACGTGCAGCTGTGCTTGCGGCCAGCCCTGGGCCTTGGCCGTGTCCAGCACGTAGGCGATAAAGCCCTGCGGGCCGCAGACGTACAGGTGGGTGTCCGGCTGGGGATTGGCAAGCAAGGCCGCCATGTCGAGCTTCTGCGCCGCGTCACCGCTGTCGTAATGGAAATGCACCAGGTCGCGCAGGTGCGATTCGCCCAGGCGCTGCTTGAAGGCCGCCTTGTCCGGCGAACGGGCGCAGTAGTGCATCTCGAATTGCGCACCTTTGGCGGCCAGGGTTTCGGCCATCGCCAGGATCGGCGTGACGCCGATGCCGCCGGCCAGCAGCAGGGTGCGCCCCGCGTCCACCAGCGGGAAGTGGTTCTTCGGTTCCGAGACGGTGAGCACGGTGCCGACCTCGATGCGGTCGTGCATGGCCTCCGAGCCGCCGCGCGAATCGGCGTCGCGCAGCACGCCGATCTGGTAGCGGTGGGTTTCGCCCGGCGCGTTGCAGAGCGAGTACTGGCGCACCAGGTTGCCCGGCAGGTGGACGTCGACGTGGGCGCCGGCCTCGAAGCCCGGCAGCGGCGCGCCGTCCACGCGCACCAGCTCGTAGCTGCAGATGCCGTCGGCCTCGTTGTGCTTGCCGGCGACCTTCACTTCGAACGTGTTCATGGCGCGAACTCCTTCATCTGTTCTTTCGACAGCCATTGTTCGATGATGCGGCGCGACTGCACGCCGCCGGCGTCGATGTTCAGCATCAGCAGCTTGCGCTCGGGATGGCGCAGGATGTTCTGCTGCTGTAGTTCCAGCATCTCGCGGTCTTCGCCGAAGATCTTGCCCTGGCCTTCGCGGATGGTCTTCGTCAGCTCGGCATCTTCCGGCTTGAAGTTGCGCGCCATGCCCCAGAAGTACCAGTGCGAAGTCTCGGTCTCGGGCGTGATGAAGTCGACCACGATCGACGACGCCTTGTGCTCGGCTGGCGCGTGATAGCCGCCCTTGCCCGCATGCGCGACGCCGACCTCGATCATCACGTGGCTCGGGGCGTTGAAGCGGCAGATCTGCCAGCGGTCGACCGGGACCTTGTCGGCCAGGCCGTTGCCGCGCAGGGCCGCCTGCCAGAACGGCGGCGGCATGATGTTCTCCATGAAGCGGCTGGTGACCACTTGCTCGCCCTCGACCTTGGTCGTGACGGGCGCCTCGTCGATTTCCTTCTGGCCGATCGAGGACGCGTGCACATAAGTCTCGTGGGTCAGATCCATCAGGTTGTCGACCATGAGGCGGTAGTCGCAGTTGATGTGATACAGGCCGCCGCCGTAGGCCCACTCGGGGTTGTCGGCCCACTCCAGGTGGTGGATGGTGGCCGGGTCGGCCGCTTCCTTGTCGCCCGTCCAGACCCAGATGAAGCCGTAGCGCTCTTCGACCGGATAGCTGCGAATGCAGGGGAAGCCGCGCACGCGCTGGCCCGGCATGCTGATCGCCTTGCCCTCGCAGCCCATCTCCAGGCCGTGGTAGCCGCAGACCAGGTTGCCGTCGCGGACGAAACCAAGCGAGAGCGGCGCGCCGCGGTGCGGGCAGAAATCCTCGACCGCGGCGACCTTGCCGCCTTGGCCGCGGTAGAACACGATCTTTTCGCCGCAGATCTGGCGGCCGAGCGGCTTGCCTTCGATTTCATCCGGGGTGCAAGCCACGTACCAAGCGTTTTTCGGGAACATCTCCGTCTCCTTATGAGCGTCGAACAAAGCCGCCATGGCTGCGTTGCATCGTCTTGCCGTACAAGCGTACTGTCTTCGACGATGCGCCTTGCCCGGATGGCTTTGTTAGACGCTCTTGATTAGATTATTCGATATTCAGTACACTGAATGTGAGAAAAGTATCACGCGTTTGCGGTGCGAAGTAAACTACGTTCTCGAACTTTTTTAATGGTGCGCCGCACCACGTAACCTCAAGAAATATGTCGACAGAAAAAGCAGCCACCGGCCCGGGCGCCATGCTCGATTTGTACAACCATCCGGGCCATTTGCTGCGGCGCGCCCAGCAGATTTCGGTGTCGATTTTTTACGACGAAATGGGCGGCGAACTGACGCCGGTGCAGTACGCGATCCTCAGCCGGCTGGCCGAGCATCCGGGGATCGACCAGGTCTCGCTGGCCGGGCTGGCGGCGATCGATACTTCGACCGGGGCCACCGTTTGTGCGCGGCTGGAGGAAAAGGGACTGCTCGAACGGAAGGTGATTCCGCATAACCGGCGCCAGCGGGCATTGAACATCACGGCCGCCGGCCAGGCCCTGCTCGATGCGCTGGCACCAAGAGCGCAGCGGCTGCGCCAGCGCCTGCTCGAACCCCTGAGCCCGCAGGAGCAGGAGGTGTTCATGGGTCTGCTGGCGAAGCTGGTGCACGAGAATAACGAGCAGAGCCGGGCGCCGCTGGCGGTGCGGGTCGGCGACAAGTAATCGGCGCCGATACCGCTCGCATGCGCGCGTAGGGCGGTCGCCTGTCCGGCTATCGGTGTATCGCGGCCCTACGCGGGCATGCCCGCCCTACGGACACGGGGTTGCTCCCTGTGTCCGGCATGCCTTCACTCCACGCCCGGATCCTTGAATTTCTCGACCTTGTCGAATTCGACGTTGAACACGCCGCCATCGCCCTGCTCGGCCTTGCGGATGTAGACCGTCTGGACGATGTCACGGGTGGCCGGGTCGATCGTGACCGGGCCGCGCACGCTGTTCCAGGACTGGCCCTTCATTGCTTCCAGCAGTTTCGGCCCGGCGCTGTCGCCATTGGTCTTCTTCAGCGCGGCGTACAGCAGGTGCATGCCGTCGTAGGCGCCGACCGCGTGGAAGTTGGGGCGCATGCCCTTGTTGGCCTTGGTGAAGGCGGCTACGAAGGCCTTGTTTTCCGGCGACGGGTGCGCGGCCGAATAGTGGTGGCTGCTGACCACGCCCAGGGCGGCCGGGCCGATGCTCGGCATCAGGTCGTCGTCCAGCACGTCGCCGGTAGCGATCAGGCGGATGCCGGCCTGCGCCAGGCCGCGGTCGGTGAACTGTTTCAGCACGGCGGCGCCCTCGCCCGACGGCACGAACACGAACAGGGCGTCCGGTTTCGCATCCTTCACACGCGCCAGGAAAGGCGAATAGTCCGGGTTGCGCAGCGGTGCGCGCAGCGAGGCGACGATTTTGCCGCCAGCTTTCGTGAAGTCCTTGACGAACACCTTTTCGGCGTCGATGCCGGGGCCGTAGTCGGAGACGAAGGTCACCACCGACTTGATCTTGTTCTTGGCCGCCCACTGCGCCATCGGCGCGGTGACTTGCGCCAGCGTGAAGCCGGTGCGCACGATGTAGGGCGAACGCTGCGGGATCACCGAGGTGGCCGCGTTCATGACGATCATCGGCACCTTGGCCTGCGTGGCGACCGGCGCGGCGGCAAAGGCGAGCGGCGTCAGGCCGAAGCCGGCCAGCACCTGCACCTTGTCGCGCGCGACCAGTTCCTGGGCGATGCGCTTGGTGACGTCGGGCGAGACGCCACCGTCGTCCTTCAGGATGATCTGCACTTCGCGGCCGGCGACGGTGGCGCCGTTCTGCTGCAGGAAGAGCTTCACCGCGGCGTCGACCTGGCGGCCGGTGGAGGCGAAGGGGCCGGACATGGGGACGATCAGGCCGACCTTGATCGGGTCGGCGGCGTGGGCCAGGCCCATGCCGGCGCTGGCGAGTGCGGCGCCGATCAGGATGTGGCGGCGGGTTTTGTTCAGGTTTTTCAACACGTTGGTCTCCTCATTTTTGTGTGAACGCTTTTGTAGGGGTGGGCGATGCCAATGGCATCGCCTACGGTTTCACCGGGCGGCTTCGCCGCCCACCCTACGAATATGTTTTCCTTTGTAGGGCGGGCATGCCCGCGTGATACGTGGCGGCGAGATCGTCGAGCACGATATCGGAACCGGTACGTATCGACGCGGGCATGCCCGCCCTACGCAACAGCGACTAACCGGTCGAGCTTTTCGCCATCGGCCAGCAGGCTGGCGCTATCGGAATCATGGACGATGCGCCCGCGATCGAGCACGATCGCCCGCGAGGTCAGCGACAAGGCCAGCCTTGCGTGCTGCTCGACCACGATTACCGACATGCCCTCCTCCGCCACCAGCTTGCGGATCACCCGCACCAGTTCCTGCACGATGATCGGCGCCAGGCCTTCCATCGGCTCGTCCAGCAGCAGGATGCGCGGGTTCGTCATCAGGGCGCGGGCAATGGCCAGCATCTGCTGTTCGCCGCCCGAGAGCTGGTTGCCCATGTTCGCGCGCCGCTCGTACAGGCGCGGGAAGATCTCGTAGACCTTGGGCAGATTCCACGGCCCCGGACGCGCGACCACCGTCAGGTGTTCCTCGACCGTCAGGGACGGGAACATGTGGCGCTCCTGCGGCACCCAGCCCAGGCCCGATTGCGAACGTTTATAGGTCGGCACGCGCGCGATGTCGGCGCCGCTCCAGCGAATCGAGCCCTTGTGCAGGCGCGTCAGCCCCATCAGCGTGACCAGCAGGCTGGTCTTGCCGACGCCGTTGCGGCCCAGCAGGGCCAGGCTGTCCCCCTCGTTCATCGTAAAGGAGACGTCCTCCAGCACGATCGATTCGCCGTAGCCGGCGGTGACTTTGTCCAATGCCAGCAATTCAGCCATGTTCGGCCTCCCCCAGATACACTTCTTTCACGCGCGGATCGGCGGCGATTTCTTCCGGCGTCCCTTCGGTCAGCACCTTGCCGCCCACCAGCACCGTGATCCGGTCGGCGAAGCGGAACACCAGGCCCATGTCGTGCTCGATGAAGAGCACCGTGACGTCGCGCGGCAGGCCGGCGATGACTTCGAACAGCTCTTTGCTCTCGGCCGACGGGATGCCCGCCGCCGGCTCGTCCAGCAGCAGGATCTTCGGCTTCGTGGCCAGGGCCAGCGCGATCTCGACCAGGCGCTGCTTGCCGTAGGCCATGCTGCGCGTGATGGAGTTCGCTTCTTTCGTCAGCTTCAGCGTGGCCAGCAGCGCCATCGCTTCCTCGACCACCTCGTCGTGCTTCGCGACCGTCTTCCACCACACCTTGTGCAGGCCGCGCCGCTCGCAGATCGCCAGCACCACCGATTCGAGCACGGTCATGCCCGCGAACAGGGTGTTGATCTGGAAGGTACGCGTCATGCCCAGTTTCACGCGCTCGTGCTGCGGCAGCTTCGTGATGTCCTGGTTGCCCATGTACACCGCGCCGCTGGTCGGCGGGAAGCCGCCGGTCAGCAGGTTGATGAAGGTGGTCTTGCCGGCGCCGTTCGGGCCGATCAGCGCGTGGCGTGCGCCCGGCTCGAAGTTCAGCGAGATGTCGGTATTCGCCT
Source organism: Massilia sp. Leaf139 (assembly GCF_001424165.1). Classification (GTDB taxonomy): domain Bacteria; phylum Pseudomonadota; class Gammaproteobacteria; order Burkholderiales; family Burkholderiaceae_D; genus Telluria. Next base: position 636,425 of record NZ_LMOJ01000001.1, on the reverse strand, counting down.
TGAAGCCGCCCCACTGTTTCGAGAGGCCTTCGGTGCGCAGAGTGTTCGTCATGCTGCCTCCTTGCGTTTGAACTTGGCCATGATCTTTTCCGCGCCGCCCATGATGCCGCCCCGTGCGAACAGCACGATCAGCACCAGGAACAGGCCGATGTAGAACTGCCAGTAGGCCGGGTCGAGGCCCGAGATCTTGTCCTGCGCGACCATGAACACGGCCGCGCCGATCAGCGCACCGTACAGGCGGCCGGTACCGCCCAGCACCAGCATGATCAGCAGTTCCGCCGAGCGCGGGAAGCCCAGCACGTCCAGGCCGACGAACTGGGTCGTCTGCGCCAGCAGCGCACCGGCCACGCCGGCGATCGCGGCGCTGACGGTGAAGATGGCCTTCAGGCGGCGGTCGACGTGGGCGCCGATGGCCGGCATGCGGCGTCCGCCTTCGCGGATGCCGCGCAGCGACATGCCGAAGGGCGAATTGACCAGACGACGCATGAACACGAACAGCAGGAACAGCACGCCGAAGCTGTACCAGAAGGCCGTCTTGCCGTACAGGTCGAACTCGAAGGCGCCGAACAGGTTCCCCATCACCATGCCCGACAGGCCATCGACGCCGCCGGTGATGAAGGCCGCCTTGTTCGCCGCTTCGAACAGCATCAGGCCGATGCCCAGCGTGACCATCAGGCGTGCCAGATCCTGGCCGCGCACGACGAGAAAGCTGACGATGAAGCCGACCACGCCGGCTACAACGCTTGCTGCGAACAGGCCCGAGATCGGCTCGCCCCAGCCATGCACCGACAGCAGGCCCGCCGTGTAGGCGCCGAGCCCGAAGAAGGCCGCGTGGCCGAGCGAGACGATGCCGGCATAACCCAGGATCAGATCCAGCGAGAGCGCGAACAGGCCGATGATCATGATCTGGCTGATCAGGACGAGGTAGTCCGGGAAAAGGAAGTAGGACGCCACCGGCAGCAGCCAGAACACGATTTCGAGCGGCTTCCAGCGGTCGTTCGGCAGGCGCAGGAGGGATTTGTCCATGGTCGTCGCGGGTTGGTTGGCATCGGCGGCACCGGCGGCATGCTTGGCCTTGAGGGCCGAGGTCGAATAGGCGTTCATGCTTTCCTCCGTACGAGGCCGAACGGGAACAGGATCAACAGGACGACCATCAGCGTGTAGATGACGAAGGCGCCCACTTCCGGCACATAGTATTTGCCGGCCACATCGAACACACCCAGGATCAGCGCGGCGATCAAGGGGCCCTTGATGGAACCGGCGCCGCCCACGGCCACGACCAGCAGGAAGTAGACCATGTACTTGACGGGGAAGCTCGGATCGAGGCCGAGCACGTCGATGCCGAGGCCGCCGCCCAGGCCGGCCAGGCCGGAACCGAGGGCGAAGGTCAGCGAGAAGACGCGGCTGACGTTGATGCCGAGACCGGCGGCCGCGGTCTGGTTGTCGACCGAGGCGCGGATCTGGGCGCCGAAGCGGGTGCGCTCGATCAGAAGGTAAAGGCCGAGCGTGACCAACACCACGACGGCGATCAGGAACAGGCGGTAGGAACCCAGGTCGAGCCCGAGCACGTGCACCTGGCCGCGCAGCCAGTCCGGCAAGTTGACCGGCTGCTGCGTCGGGCCGAACAGGAAGGTGGCGCCGGCCACCGCCATGAAGGTCAGGCCGATCGAGAACAGCACCTGGTCGAGATGGGTCGCTTGATACAGCTGGCGGTACAGGGTGCGTTCCAGCACCAGGCCGACCACGGCCGCGACGAGGAAGGCGACCGGCAGCGTGGCCAGGAAAGGCATGCCCAGCTTTTGCAGCAGGCTCACGCAGACATAGCCGCCGACCATGGCAAAGGCGCCGTGCGCCAGGTTAATGAAGTTCATCAGGCCCATCGTCACCGAGAGGCCGACGCTGATCAGGAATAACAGGCTGCCGTAGGCAATCCCGTCGAAGAGCACGCCGATGAAATTCCCGATCATGGCTGCCTCCCTTGTCGTCCGTACTGTTTCATGCTTTGTCTCCTGCTATTTATCGTTCTGCTGCCAAGTGATGCCCGAACGGCTCAGACCCGTTCGATCACCATCGCAATCCCCTGCCCCACGCCGATGCACATCGTGCACAGCGCGTAGCGTCCGCCCGTACGGTGCAGCTGGTACGTCGCGGTGGTCACCAGGCGAGCGCCGCTCATGCCCAGCGGGTGCCCGAGGGCGATGCCGCCGCCGTAAGGGTTAACCCTTGGATCGTCGTCTGCAATGCCCAGTTCGCGCAACACGGCCAATGCTTGCGATGCGAATGCTTCGTTCAATTCGATGATGTCGATCTGGTCGAGGTTCATGCCCAGCTGCGCCATCAGTTTTTTCGTGGCCGGGGCCGGACCGATGCCCATCACGCGCGGCGGCACGCCGGCGGTGGCCATGCCGACGATGCGGGCGCGCGGCGTCAGGCCGTGCTGCGCGGCCGCTTCCTTGCTCGCGATCAGCACCGCGCAGGCGCCGTCGTTCACGCCCGAGGCGTTGCCGGCCGTGACCGAGCCTTCCGGATGGACGACTCCCTTCAGCTTGGCCAGCGCTTCGATGCTCGTTTCGCGCGGGTGCTCGTCCTGGACGAAGGCGATGTGGTCGCCTTTCTTTTGCGGGATATGCACCGGCACGATCTCGTCCGCGTACAGGCCCTGGCGCCATGCCTCGGCCGTCTTCTGCTGGCTGCGCAGCGCGAACTTGTCCTGGTCTTCGCGCGAGACCTTGTAGTCGACCGCGACGTTCTCGGCCGTCTCCGGCATCGAATCGGTGCCGTACAGGTGCTTCATCTGCTTGTTGACGAAGCGCCAGCCGATCGTGGTGTCGTAAATACTGGCCTGGCGCGAGAAGCTTGACTCGGCCTTGCCCATCACGAAGGGCGCGCGTGTCATCGATTCGACGCCGCCGGCGATCATCAGGCGCGTCTCTCCGGCCTTGATGGCGCGCGCGGCGATGCCGATCGCATCCATGCCCGAGCCGCACAGGCGGTTCACCGTGGTGCCCGGCACGTCGGCCGGCAGGCCCGCCAGCAGGGACGACATGTGGGCCACGTTGCGGTTGTCCTCGCCGGCCTGGTTGGCGCAGCCGAAGATCACGTCGTCGACCTGCGTCCAGTCGACGCCCGGGTTGCGCTTCATGAGTTCGCGCAGGGGCACGGCGCCGAGGTCGTCGGCGCGCACGTCCTTCAGGGCGCCGCCGTAGCGGCCGATGGGTGTGCGAATCGCGTCGCAGATGTATGCGTCAATCATGGTGTTCCTCTCGAATCAAGGTGCCAGCAAAGGTGCCGACGTGACGGCTTGCAGCGCGTCGAAGCTGAGGCCCGGCGCCATCTCGACCACGCGCAGGCCTTCGGGGGTGACGTCGAGCACGGCGAGGTCGGTGAAGATGCGGTTGACGCAGGCGACGCCGGTGAGCGGATAGGTGCATTCGGGGACGATCTTGCTCTCCCCGGTCTTGGTCTGGTGATCCATCATCACGAAAACCTGCTTGGCGCCGATGGCCAGATCCATGGCGCCGCCGACGGCCGGAATCGCATCCGGCGCACCCGTGTGCCAGTTGGCGAGATCTCCCTTGGCCGAGACCTGGAAGGCGCCCAGCACGCAGATGTCGAGGTGGCCGCCGCGCATCATCGCGAAGGAGTCGGCGTGATGAAAATAAGAGCCGCCGGTGAGGACGGTCACCGGCTGCTTGCCGGCGTTGATCAGGTCTTCGTCCTCCTCGCCCTCGGCCGGCGCCGGGCCCATGCCGAGCAGGCCGTTTTCGGAGTGCAGGAAGACTTCGCGGTCGGCCGGCAGGAAGTTGGCGACCTTGGTCGGCAGGCCGATGCCGAGGTTGACATAGGCGCCTTCGAAGATATCCTGGGCGACACGTGCTGCGATCTGGTCACGGGTAAATTTGCTCATGCTGCCTCCTTCACCACGCGCTGCACGAAAATGCCCGGCGTGACGATGTTTTCCGGATCGAGTTCGCCCAGCGGCACGATCTCGGCGACCTGGGCGATGGCGACCTTGGCGGCCATCGCCATGATCGGGCCGAAGTTGCGCGCGGTCTTGCGGTACACGAGATTGCCCCAGCGGTCGCCCTTTAACGCCTTGATGAGGGCGTAGTCGGCGTGGATGGGGGATTCGAGCACGTAATGGCGGCCGTCGATCAGGCGCGTTTCCTTGCCCTCGGCCAGGAGGGTGCCGTAGCCGGTCGGGGTGAAGAAGCCGCCGATGCCGGCGCCGGCCGCGCGGATGCGTTCGGCCAGGTTGCCCTGCGGGGTCAGCTCGAGCTCGATTTCGCCGGCGCGATACAGGGCGTCGAAATGGTGCGAGTCGGTCTGGCGCGGGAAGGAGCAGATGATCTTGCGCACGCGCTTGGCGGCGAGCAAGGCGGCCAGGCCGGAGTCGCCGTTGCCGGCGTTGTTGTTGACGATGGTAAGTTCGCGGGCGCCCTGCTCGATGAGCGCATCGATCAGCTGGGACGGCATGCCGGCGTTGCCGAAGCCGCCGATCATGACGGTGGCGCCGTCGGGCACGTCGGCGACGGCCCGCTGCAGCGATTCGTAGGTTTTGTCGATCATGTCTCCACCTTGGTGTTTCACCTTGGCATGCGCCGGCATGGAAATCCGCCCGCGCACTTGAAATGTTGTTGCCGTTGTTCGATAATCGAACTAATGTTTGATTACCGACCAACCAAGTGTAGTAGCACGCTGGCCGAAAGGTCAAGAAAAAAGACCAATCAAGTCGTCCTCCGCTGCATTAAAATCGCGCCATGACAAAAACGACCCACGCAGCATCGGCTTCATTGCCGGATTCGAGTACCGACAAGCAAGAAGTTGACGAACGCGAACCGACGATCGCCGAACAGATCGACGCCCTGACCGACCCCAGCTTCATGACCTCGCTCGCGCGCGGCCTGGCGGTAGTGCAGGCCTTCAGCGATTCGCGCAAGCCCCAGACCATCGCCCAGATCAGCCAGAAAACCGGCATCCCGCGCGCCGCCGTGCGCCGCTGCCTGTACACGCTGCAGCAGCTCGGCTACGTGGACGCGGAACTGAACAATTTTTCGCTGCGCCCGAAGGTGCTGACGCTCGGCTATTCCTACCTGTCGTCGACGCCGCTGACCGTTTCCAGCCAGCCCTACCTGAACGCCATCAGCCAGCAGCTGGGCGAATCCTGCTCGCTGGCCGTATTCGAGGACGGCGAAGTGCTGTACGTGGCGCGTTCGGCGGCGTCGCGCGTGATGTCGGTGGCCCTGAACACCGGCAGCCGGCTGCCGGCCTACTGCACCTCGCTGGGCCGCGTGATGCTGGCCCACCTGGCGCCGGCCGAGCTCGACGCCTACTTCGCCAAAGCGCGGCTGAAAGCCATGACCGACAAGACCGTGACGAGCCAGAAGCGCCTGCGCGAAACCCTGCTGCAGGTGCGCCGGGACGGCTATGCGATCAACGACGAGGAACTGGAACTGGGCCTGCGCTCGATCGCCGTGCCGGTGCGCGGCGCCTCCGGCCAGGTGCTGGCCGCCCTCAACGTCGGCGCCCAGGCCGGCCGCGTCAGCGCCGAACGCATGCGCGCGGAGTTCTTGCCCGTGCTGCAGCGCGGGGCGCAGGAGTTGGCGGTGTTGTTGCCGTAGAGTCGGCGGGATTGATGACGGCTCCGATGTCGTGCTCGACGTTCGGGCTTCGCGTATCCCCACGCGGGCATGCCCGCCCTACGATGCACCACCGCCCGTAGCAAGTTCAAGGCACCGTCGCATTACGTAGGGTGGGCATGCCCACGCGATAAGCGGCGGCTCCGTTATCGTGCTCGACGATCTCGCCGCCGCATATCACCGCGTGGGCGGGAGACCCGCCCACCCTACATCGATCAGAAATGATGGCGGAGGCCTACCATGACGCCATTCTGCGCCAGCCCCGCCCCCACCGTTCCGCCCGCATCCAGCGCCACCGCCGACACGCCGTCGTTGTCCATCCGCCCGATCGCCGAATACACGAAGGTGCGCTTCGACAGCGCGTAGGTCACGCGCGCGACCAGCATGTCGACGTCGTTGTCGGAGTTCTTGGTGTCGCGGCGTGCGACCTGGGCGTCGACGACGAAGGGGCCGAACGGGTGGCTCACGCCGAAGTAGAACAGGTTCGATTCCGAGAAGCCCGTGGCCGGATTGGCGTTGGTCTCGCGTGCGATCACGCCGGCGCCGAGCTTCGTCGGGCCCAGCATCAGGTAACCGTTGACGGTGCGGCGCACGTCGGTGTTGATGCTGCTGGTCAGGCCGCCGGCGGCGCCGGTGTTGCCGCGCAGCTGATCCCAGGAGGCATTCAGGCCCCAGGCCTTGGTTTCGTAGCCGATCAGGCCGGTGATCTGGCGGCAGGCTTCCGAGTCGCCGCCCACTTCGCCGGCGCAGTTGGTGGCGGCCGGGCCGCCGGCGTTCGAGGCGTCGCGGCCGAAGCTGTAGGTCGCGCCGACGACGAAGCCGCCGAAGTTGCCCATGTAGCCGATGGCGTTATCGCTGCGCGCGTTCGGCAGGTAGGGATCGATGCTGCCGATGGCGAACAGGTGCGGGCCGAGCACGTCGGTCTTCAGGCCCGAGATGTAGGTCATGTTCTGCTGGCGGCCGAGCGTGAGCGTACCCCAGGCGCCTTTCAGGCCGACGTTGGCGTTGCGCCCGAAGATGCGGCCGCCCTGCTGGGCGGTGCCGGTGTCGAGCGCGAGGCCGTTTTCCAGCACGAAGAACGCCTGCAGGCCGTTGCCCAGATCCTCGGTGCCGCGGAAGCCGATGCGCGACGGGAAGGAGCTGGTGAGCGACGGTATCTTGGTGTTCGAGTCGCCCGCACTATTGACGTTCGTCAGGTGGGCGACACCGCTGTCGACGATACCGTAGATCTGAACCGAGGTCTGGGCAGAGGCCGAGGTCGTGACCGACGCGGCGGCCAGGCCGCACATCAGCGCGACGGCGCTGCGGATGGTGTTCTTCATGTTGTCTCCGGGGTTATAGCAAAGCATTAGCAAAGCATTTTATGGGAAGCGTGTGCGATTACCGAACAAGAGGTTGTTAATCGAACGCTATTTGGATACTATGGTTGTCACGGAAGCTTGTCAACAATATGATCACGACGGCCATGATGCAGTTGTGATAACGATACGGCGGCGCCAATGCCACCCAGGCTTACCGACATTCCAACCACAGGAGACAAGCATGAAGTTCACCACGATCGCCGCCGCCTTCGCCAGTACCGCCGTATTCGCCTTCGCGCCCGCTGCGCAAGCCCAGGACACCATCAAGGTCGGCGTGATCGCCGCCTTCTCCGGCCCCTTCGCCGACTACGGCAAGCAGATGCAGGGCGGCATCAAGGCCTGGATGGCCCAAAACGGCGACACGGTCGCCGGCAAGAAGATCCAGATCATCTACAAGGACACCACCGGCCCGGCGCCGGAAGTGGCCAAGCGCCTGGCGCAGGAACTGGTGGTGCGCGACAAGGTCGACTTCCTGGCCGGCTTCGGCCTCACGCCCGAAGCGCTGGCCGTCGCCCCGATCGCGCAGCAGGCGAAAAAGCCGATGATCATCATGAACGCGGCCACCTCGGTCATCACCACCAAGTCCGACTACATCGCGCGCTTCTCGATGACGCTGCCGCAGATCTCGGCGCCCATGGCTGACTGGGCCGACAAGAACGGCATCAAGTCGGTGGCGACCGTCGTGGCCGACTACGGCCCCGGCATCGACGCCGAAAAAGCCTTCAGCGACCGCTTCGTGAAGAACGGCGGCAAGATCGCGGAAAGCATCCGCGTCCCGCTGCGCAACCCCGAGTTCGCGCCTTTCATCCAGCGCATCAAGGACGCCAAGCCGGACGCCGTGTTCGTCTTCGTGCCGGCCGGCGAACAGTCGATCGCCTTCATGAAGGGCTACCGCGAGCGCGGCCTGCAGGCGGCCGGGATCAAGGTCATCGCCACCGGAGATTTGACCGACGACCACGTGCTGCCGGCCATGGGCGACAACACCCTGGGCGTGATCACCACCTTCCACTATTCAGCCGCGCACAAGTCGCCAGAGAACGACGCCTTCCTGAAAAGCTTCGCGTCCGCCAACCCGCAAGGCGGACGGCCGAACTTCATGGCGGTTGCCGCGTATGACGGCATGAACGCGATCTACCAGGTCAGCCAGAAGCTGAACGGCAAGATCGACGGCGACAAGGCGATGGCCGTCCTGAAAGGCATGAAGATCCAGAGCCCGCGCGGCCCGATCAGCATCGACCCGGCCACGCGCGACGTCGTGCAGACGGTCTATGTGCGCAAGGTCGAGAACGTCAACGGCCAGCCCTACAACGTCGAGTTCGACCAGTTCGCGAACCAGAAGGATCCGGGCAAGTAAAACACCGGATCGGCGTCACGCATCATCCGAAGGTGAGCATTCCATGCTCACCTTTTTTTTCTCGGCCCCTGCTGATTCGCGCTCGGAACGACGCTGCCATCCACGCCGGGCGCGCTCAGGCAGGCGGCATAGCGACGATGGTCACGGATCACACCGGCGTCAACAAGCGGGCCACGGCGCACGTGAAGAAATGCAGAACCTGAAACAGTGCGGCGCCGACAACCTGGCCGAGCTGAAAGGCATGAAGGGCAAGGACTTCGACAAGGCGTATATCGCCAACGAGGTGACCTATTACCAGGCCGTGCTCGACGCCCTCGACAAGACCCTTATCCCGAACGCCAAGGATGCCGAGCTCAAGGACACGCTGGTCAACAAAATGCCGTGGACTCGGGGAGTCCACCCTACGTACTGCAATGCACGATGACGGGGGTGCTGGTGGCCAAATGGGTGCAGCGGACATCCGTAGGGTGGACTCCCGAGTCCACGGCCTTACCGATGCGCACCGCCGCAGCTGCGCGTTGCGTTTCGACATGCGAGGGAAATGCCGTGGACTCGGGAGTCCACCCTACCTTAGCTCGGCGCGGCGTCCGCTTCGAGGGCCGCATACCATGCGGCGTAGGGCGTGTTGGCGGCCAGCTTGCGGTTGTAGTCGGGCGAGCCGTCGCTCCACCACACGGGGCCGCGCTCGCCCAGGCCGCGCTTGGCGGCGTCGACCTCGGCGCGGGCCTGGCGCTCGGCCTCCTTGTCGCCGGCCTTCAGCGCCAGGCCGACCTGGCGCCTTGCGCGCATGAGACGGTTCACCAGCTGCTGGCGCTCTTCCGGCGGCAGATCGGGATTGCTGCTGCGCCAGAGACGGCCCCGCACGACGAAATAGCGGCCGTCGGGCGTGTCGGGATACTTGGCGGGCGATGGCATCGCCCTGCTACACCGAAGACGCGGCCAGGAAAGGCAGCACCTGCGCCAACAAGGCGTCCGGCGCCTCCTCGGCGATGTAATGCCCGCAAGGCAGCGCGCCGCCGCGCACCTCATGGGCCACCGCGCGCCACTCCTTCAACGGGTCGAAGCAGCGCCCCACCACGCCCTGCTCGCCCCACAGCACCATCAGCGGCATGGCCAGGCGCAGGCCGGCGGCGCGGTCGGCGCGGTCGTGTTCCAGGTCGATGCCGGCGGCGGCGCGGTAATCTTCGCACAGGCCGTGGGCGGCGCCCGGCTGCGCCAGGCAGCGCTGATACTCGGCCAGCGCGCGCGGGTCGAACACCTTCAAACCGCCGCTGCGCCGGCCCATGACGTCGGTGACATAGGCGGCTGGATCGGCCTGAATGAGGCGCTCGGGCAGCGGCGCCGGCTGGATCAGGAAGAACCAGTGCCAGTAGGCGCGGGCAAAGGTCTCGCCGGTCTGCGCATACATGGCGAGCGTGGGCGCGATGTCGAGCAGCGCCATGCGCCGCACCGCCTGCGGATGATCCGCCGCCAGCCGGTGCGCGACGCGCGCGCCGCGGTCGTGGGCCAGCACGGCGAACTGCTCGAAGCCGAGGGCGCGCATGACGGCCAGCGCATCGCCCGCCATGGCGCGCTTGCTGTAGTTGGCATGGTCGGGGTCGCCCGCCGGCTTCGCCGAGTCGCCGTAGCCGCGCAGGTCGCAGGCCACCACCGTGAAGTGTTGCGCCAGCACCGGTGCGACGCGGTGCCAGATCGCGTGGGTTTGCGGGTGGCCGTGCAGAAGCAGCAGCGGCGCGCCGCTGCCGCCGACGATCGCGTTGATCTCGACGCCGGCAGTGACGGCGAAGCGCTCGTTGCGGAAGTTGGGGAACAGGGTCGTCATGGGGTTCCTTGGTCAGAAGCTGAGCACGAAGCGCGCGCCGCCGGTTACCGGCCGCACGTGGCGCACGGTGCCGCCGTTGTTGTGCACCAGCTGGCGCACCAGTGCCAGGCCGATGCCGCGTCCGCCCTTCTTGGTCGTAAAGAACGGCGTGAAGATATTCGCCAGCAGCGCCTCGGGCACGCCCGGGCCATTATCGCTGACATCGATGCGCAGGCGCGCGCCGCGCACCAGGCGCGCATGCACGGTCGCCTGCGGCGCCGCCATGCCGGCGGTGGCCTCCAGCGCATTCTTGAGCAGGTTGATCAGCGCTTGTTCGAGCTGGCCGGCATCGGCCACCAGCGCCAGCGAGCCCGGTTCGACCAGCACCCGCAGCTCGCCGCCGCGCTCGCGCCAGGCCGGGCCCACGAGCGTGGCCAGGCGCGCGAACAGTTGCGCGAGCTCGATCCGTTCCGGCGCCGGCGGCGCCATCCCGGACAGGCTGCGGTAGCTGCCGACGAAATCGGCGAGGCTGGCGGCGCGGCGCGCGATCGCGTCCAGCGCGGCCTGCAGATCCGCGCCGGCTTCATCGTCGATCCGCGGCTGGAGTTCAGCCAGCAGGCCCTGCGCCGTGGCCGAGAGCGAGGCCACCGGGGTGAGCGAATTCATGATCTCATGGGTGAGCACCTGCACCAGCTGGCGCCAGGCGTTCAGGGTTTCCGATTCGAGTTCGCTCTCCACCGGCAGCAGCGCCGCGATGCGCTGCGCGCGGCCTTCCAGCGTCAGCGCGGACACCGCCACCATGGCGCGCTCGGAGCCGCGTTCGGTGTCGAAGGCGATCAGCGCGCGTCCGCTGGCAGGCTGCGCTGCCAGCAGTGCGAACAATTGCGCGCGATCGGCCACGCGGCCGGGGGCGATCAGCTGGCGCGCGTTGGCGTTGAGCGGCGCTACCTCGCCTGGACTATTCGCCGGCGCCAGCACGAACAGCGCCACCGGCGCGTGTTCGAGCCGGGCTTCGAGCGCCAGCGCCTGGCCGGCCTGCGCGAGGGGCGGCAGCTGCGGCGCGGCCGTCTGCACGGGCGGCGCCGCCAGCCGCGCCAGCACGCGCCACAGCAGCCAGGCCGGTGCGACGGCCGCCAGGGCGCACAGGGTCAGCAGGCGCGGCGCGGCGCTTGCGGCGCCGGCCATTCCCGCCAGTATCACCAGCGCGAGCACGGCACCCAGCGCCGTCCAGCGCAGGCGGCTAGAGGCCATGCTTTTCCAGCTTGCGGTACAGGGCCGCGCGGCTCAGGCCGAGGCGGCGCGCGGCCTCGCTGATATTGCCCTTGGCCTGGGCCAGGGCGGCGGCGATCGCGCCGCGTTCGAGGTCGCCCAGGGTCTGGTCTTCAAGCGCCTGCGCGTTCGGCGGCGGCGTGACCGTGTCGGGCGTCCCCAGGCCGAAGTCGGCGAATTCGTAGGCGGCGCCCGCGGCCAGGATCACGGCGCGCTCGCAGGCATGGCGCAGGGCGCGCACGTTGCCGGGCCAGTGCCACTCGAGCAGCCGCGCCTGCGCCGCCGGCGCCAGGCTGCGCGCGGGGCGGCCATAGTGGCCTTCGTAATGCGCCAGGTAATGGCGCAGCAGGCCCGGAATATCGCCGCGCCGTACGCGCAGCGGGGGCACCCGGATCACGATGGTATTCAGGCGAAACAGCAAGTCCGGACGGAACACGGCCGGATCGAACAGGCTCGCTTCATCCAGATTGGTGGCGCTGACGATGCGCACGTCGACCGCCTGCGGCCGGTCGGCGCCGAGCGGCGTCACTTCGCGCCGCTCCAGCGCGGCCAGCAGCTTGGCCTGGTTCGGCAAGGGCATATTGCCGACTTCGTCGAGAAAGAGCGTGCCGCCGCGCGCGGCCTGGAAGCGGCCGTCGCGGTCGGTCTTGGCATCGGTGAAGGAACCGCGGCGGTGGCCGAACAGTTCGCTCTCGAAGGTCGCCTCCGGCAGCGCGCCCATGTCCACCGCCAGGAAGGCGGCGCCGGCGCGCCGGGAAGCGGCGTGGATGGCGCGCGCGACCAGCTCCTTGCCGACACCGTTCTCGCCCAGGATCAGCACGTTCGCCTCGGTCGGGGCGACGCCCGCGACCATGGCGCGCACGGCGCCCATCTCGGCCGACTCGCCTATCAGGGTCGACCCGGCCGCCGCCACCGGCGTGGCCGCGCGGCGCGCCAGGGCCGTGTCGACGGCCGCCAGCAGGCGCGCGTTGTCCCAGGGCTTGGTGATGAAGTCGCCGGCGCCGCGTTTCAGCGCTTCCACGGCGAGCGGCACGTCGGCGTAGGCGGTCAGTGCGATCACGGCGGGCGGCCGGGATTGACCCCGCAGCAGGTCGAGCACGGCCAGGCCTTCGGCGCCGTCGGTGCGTCCCGGCGTGAAGTTCAAGTCGAGCAGGACGACATCGAACGTGCTTTGCGCCAGCAGTGCGGGCAAGGCGGCCGGCTCGTGCAGCACGATGATCTCGCCATGGCGCCGGCGCAGCAGCATGCGCGCGGCAAAGGCGACGTCGGCGTCGTCGTCGAGGATCAGGATGCGGGCGGTGCTGGGCTGCATGTCGGTCTTTGCTGCATTGGAGTCGGGGCATTCTAGCAGCGAAGATGCGCTGGCGAAACGACAAGTTCGGCGCGCGCGGCCACCTGTCCGGAATCGGACAGGTGGCCTGTTCGGGAGTGAACAGATACGCCGCGAAAGGCCGCCGAAACGGCGAAAACGGCCATGGCACGGCACTTGCAATGACAGCGTCGTCACCACTCGAATCGCCTCCTATGTCCTTACACCTGAAGCACCAACCGGCCACCGGCGCCGCGATGGACACCATCGTGCCGCGCAAGCGCGGCCGCCGGATCGCGCTGGCTTGCGCCGCGCTCGCCCTGCTTGAGGCGGCCGCCGTCGCCGCCTGGCAGCAGGTTCCGCGCGGCCTGCGCGTCGCGCGCGCCGACCTCGCCATCGCCGCCGTCGAACACGGCATCTTCCGCGACGAACTGGTCGTGCGCGCCAGCGCCGAGCCGCTCGATTCGGTCATCCTCGATTCGGTCGAATCGGGCCGCATCGAGGAAGTCTTCGTGCGCGACGGCGAGCAGGTGACCAAGGGACAGCTCCTGTTCCGCATCGCCAATCCGCAGCGCAACCTGGAACTGCTGGCGCGCCAGGCGGAACAGGCGCAGCAACTGTACAACCTGTCGAACCTGCGCCTGGCGCAGGAATCCGACCTCAGCACGCGCCAGCGCCGCCGCGACGAACTGGCCTTCCAATTGGAGCAGGCGCGCAAACGCCACGCCCGCAACGAACGGCTGGCGGCGCAGGGCTTCATCTCGCAGGTGGCGCTGGAAGAATCGCGCGACGCGCTCGACAAGGAGCAGCGCGCGCTCGAACTCGAGCAGCGCAGCGCCGCGCGCGACGCCGGGGTGCGGGTGCCGGCCCTGACCCAGCTGGAACGCGCGATCGCCGGACTCGATACCGGCCTGCAGCTGGTGCAGGGCACGGTCGACGCGCTGGTGGTGCGCGCGCCGGTGGCGGGCCGCCTCACCGATTTCCGCATGCAGGTCGGGCAATCGATCACGACCGGCAGAAACGTCGGCCGCATCGACGATCCGGCGCGCTTCAAGCTGGCCGCCCGCATCGACGAGTTCTACCTGAACCGCGTAGCAAACGGGCGTCCCGGATCGGTCGAGCACGAGGGCCGCCGCCATCCCGTGAAAATCGCCAGCGTCTACCCGCAGATCAAGGACGGCCGCTTCCTGGCCGAACTGCTGTTCACGGACGGGCAGCCGCCTGGCCTGCGTCCCGGCCAGAGCCTCGATGCCCAGCTCACCCTGGGCGAACCGGCACGCGCCCTGCTGCTGCCCGCCGGCGCATTTGTGAACGACAGCGGCGGCGCCTGGGCCTTCGTGCTCGGGCCCGGCGGCGACACGGCCATCCGGCGCCCGATCCGCCTCGGGCGGCGCAGCAATGCCCAGGTCGAAGTGCTGGACGGGCTGCGGGCAGGCGAACGCGTCGTCGTGTCCAGCTACGCGGCCTACGGCAACTCGACCACGCTCAGCATTTCGCAGTAATCTCTCACACCACTCAAGGAAGCACATGCTCAAACTCTCAGGCGTCAGCAAGACCCACGTGGCGGGCGAAGTCCACACCACGGCCCTCGACCGCATCGACCTCGACATCGAGGCGGGCGAATACGTGGCCATCACCGGCCCTTCGGGCTGCGGCAAGTCCACCCTGCTCGGCCTCCTCGGCCTGCTGGATGTGCCGAGCAGCGGCGACTACTGGTTCGAGGGCGAGAACGTCGCAGGCTGGAGCGAAGCACGCCTGAATGCGCTGCGGCGCGGCCGCATCGGCTTCATCTTCCAGAGTTTCAACCTGATCGACGAACTGAACGTGTTCGAGAACGTCGAACTGGCGCTGGAGTACACCGGCATGAAGGCGGCCGAGCGGCGCGAGCGGGTCGGCGCCATGCTGGAGAAACTGGGCGTGGCGCACCGCGCGCGCCACAAACCCTCGCAGCTCTCGGGCGGCCAGCAGCAGCGCGTCGCGATCGCGCGCGCCCTGGTCGCCGGCCCCGCCCTGCTGCTGGCCGACGAACCGACCGGGAATCTCGACACCGCCCACGGCGACGAAGTGATGCGCATGCTGCGCACGATTAACCTCGAGGGCACGACGGTGGTGATGGTGACCCACTCGCCCGCGCATGCGGCGCAGGCCTCGCGCACCCTGAACCTGCTCGATGGCCGCATCGTCGTCGACGCGCTGAGGGCCGCATGATGGGCGCGCCGAACTTCACGCGCGACTTTCGCATCGGCTGGCGCCAGCTGCTGCAGGAACCGGGCTACTCGGCCGTCACCGTGCTGGGCCTGGCGGTGGCCGCCGCAGCCTGCTTCCTGCTGCTCGGCTTCGTCGCCTACTGCCTGAACTACAACAGCCACGTGCCCGACGGCGAGCGCGTCCACGTGGTCAAGCAGCGCATCAACTTCTTCCCGCGCCCGGACTGGAACACGCGCGCCACCGCGGTGCTGCGCGACGTCGCCATCAAAAGCGGGATGGTGGAGCAGGCTGCTATCGCCGACCCCATGCTGCAATCGGTGCGCGTGGGCGAGCACCTGCACGAGGCGCGCCTGTACGCGGCCGACCCGGCGCTCGCTTCCATCTTCGGCATCAAGGCGCTGGCGGGCGACCTGGGGGCGGCCCTGACGCGCCCCGACGGCCTGGCCCTCACCCGCGAGACCGCCCTGCGCTTGTTCGGCACGACCGACGCGCTGGGCAAGACGGCCAGCATCGCCGGCGAGGCGCTGCAGGTGCTGGCCGTGATCCCGGATCTGCCGGCGAACGTCACGCACCGCTGGGAAGCGCTGACCGGTGCGCTCAGCCGCGCGCGTCCGCTGGAAAAGCGCAGCCTGCACCCGGGAGAACAGGAGCGCGGCCACGTCTTCCTCAAACTCCGTCCCGGTGCCGATGTGGCCCGTCTGACAGTGCTGCTGCAGGACGCCGTGGAAGCCCTGCCGATGAACCAGCGCTTTCGCGCCGGGCCGATGGGCAAAACCCTGACCGGCAACGGCGTCGACGTCCGCCTGGTGTCGATGCGGGACGCCTATTTCGACGCCGATCTCGCCAGCGGCCGCGACGCGCGCAATTACGGCCAGCGGGGCACCACGCTGGCGCTGGCCGGGGTGGCCCTGCTGATCCTGGCGCTGGCCATGACCAACTGGATCAACCTGGCCACCGTGCGCACGCTCAAGCGCCAGCGCGAGATCGGCATGCGCAAGGTGCTGGGCGCGAGCGCGGGCCGCGTGGCCGGCCAGTTCCTGTTCGAATCCGTGCTGGTGGCCCTGATCGCCACCGGCCTCGGAATCGTGCTGGCCTGGCTGCTGCTGCCGGTCTTCGCCGACCTGGTGCTGCGCACGCTGGACGGCTTCTTCAGCCCGGCGCGGCTGGCGCTGGCGCTGCTGCTGGCCGTCTCGGCGGGCCTGGCGGCCGGCCTGTATCCGGCCTGGACGGCGCTGCAGGTGCGCGCCTCCACCGTGCTGGCGGGCCGCGACAGCAGCAGCGAGACGGCCTCCAACCTGTGGCTGCGGCGCGCCCTCACCGTGCTGCAGTTCGCCACCGCGATGGCGCTGGCCGGCATCACCGTGGCTGTCGGCTGGCAAACCTGGTACGCGACCAATGCCGACCCCGGCTTCGATCCGTCCGGCCTGACCCTGCTGCACATGCCGGTCGCCACCGACGAGCAGGTCAGCGGCTTCGTGAAGGCGGTGGCGCGGGTGCCTGGCATCGAGGGCTCGGCCGTGTCGGCCGAAGCGATCGGGCGCGATGCGAACAAGATCATCGTCGGCTACAACCTAAGGAAGGGAGGCGAGATGCGCATCGAGATGAAGCGCGTGTCGCCCGAGTTCTTCGACCTGTACCGCATCCGCCCGGTCGCCGGCCGCCTGTTCAGCGCGGGCCGCGACGACGCCAAGTCGACGGTGGCCGTGCTGAACCTGGCCGCCGCCCAGGCCCTCGGCTACGCCACGGCGCAGGATGCCATCGGCAAGATGCCCTTCGCCGGAGAAGCGGACAACGCCGACCAGGTGCGCATCGTCGGCATCGCACCCGAAGTGCGCCACCAGTCGATGCGCGACCAGGCCGGCGCGCTCATCTATGTGCTGACCGATTCCGACAGCGTCGTCACGGTACGCACCGCATTCGACCAGGAGGCGCTGGCGCAGGCGATCGGCCCGGTCTGGCGCCAGTACTTCCCGAACGGGATCATGATGATGCAGAGCGCGGCCAGCATCTTCGGTGAGAGCTACCGCCACGACCTGCGCATGGTGAAGATCCTGGGCGCGGCCAGCCTGGTGGCGCTGGCGCTGGCCGCCTTCGGCATCTATGTGCTGTCGGCCTACACGGTGCAGCGCAGCCGGCGCGAGATCGTGATCCGCAAGCTCTACGGCGCCAGCAACGGCGCCATCGCGCGCCGCCTGGGCCGCGAATTCGGGCTGACGGTGGCGGTGGCGGGCCTGATCGGGCTGCCGGTGGCGGCGCTGGCGATCCGCTACTACCTGGCCGGCTTCGCCGAACATGCGCCTTTCGGCCAGTGGCCGCTGGCGGCGGCGGTGGCGCTGGCCGTGCTGGCGGCTCTGGGGGCGACCGCGCGGCATACGGCGGCGGCCATCCGGATGAATCCGGCGCAGGCGCTGCGCACCTGATCCGGCGCCGGGCCCTGCCGGCGGGCCGCGCGGCGTGCGCGCTAGGGGACGGTGCGAAGAAAGTCGCGCACCAGATCCACCACCCGATCCGGCTGCTCGCGATGCGGCAGGTGGTGAAGATCGCGCAGGATCTCGACCCTGACCGCGGCGCCGCACCACTCGCCGATCAGGGCCGGATGGCGGGTCGAGCCGTATTCGTCCTCGCCGCCATGGATGGCCAGGGTCGGCGCCGCGACCCGGGGCAGCACCTCGCGCAGCGTCCATGCGGAGAAGCGCTCCGACAGCCAGGTGCCCGTCCATGCCTCCAGCACCCAGCGCGCCTTGTCGCCGTGGTATTTTTCGAGCCGGCCGAACTGCTCGCCATCGGCGAACTGCAGCTTGGCGGCGCGGACGCCGGCCAGGGTCGTCTGCTCGGCGAAGACCTGCGCCGACTCGGTGACGAGCGCCGCGCAATCGTCCTGGTAACGCGCGGCGCAGTGGATGGCCATGGCGCCGCCGACGCTGTGGCCGAAGACGACGAAGCGGCGAATGCCGAGCTGTTCGCGCAGGGCCGCGAAGCCGGTTGCGGCCTCGTCGCCGATGAAGGACGGCGTCAGCACGTCTGCGCGCGCATCGGATTTTCCGAAACCCAGGCGGTCGTAGGCAATGACGGTGCGGCCCGTGCCAGCCGCCAGGCGCGCGGGAAAGTCGCGCCAGAGGTCGACGCTGCCGAGCGAATCGTGGAGCAGGACGATGGGCGCGAGATCGGGCGCCGCTGCGCGGTTCGTCCAGGTGCGCACGAACATCCGCGCATGCGCATGCATGACCCAGCGATCGGCGGCGGCGACGTGTGAATGGGATGGGGGCGCCATGAAAAGATCCCTGCACTTGAAAAGGGTAACGGCTCGTCAGGATAGCAGAAGCCGGCACCGATTCTTGCTGAAGCGCGGATGCCTTGGTGATAGGATGATTCGACCGTTACCCGATCACGAACCGCCATGTCCCTGAACCCCCAACACACCTATGTGCACCTCGCCGAAGACGGCGCGGCGCGGGAGCTGCCGGGCACAGCCTTCTGGCAGCTGCCCGAGGCGGAAGCCGCGCGCTACGGCCAGGGCTGGCTGGTCAGCGAGTTCGCCTTCACCGAGGACTGGCCGAGCTGGGAAATGCACCCCGAGGGCGACGAGTTCGTCTACCTGCTCTCGGGCGCCGTCGACCTGCTGCTGGAACAGACCGGCGGCATTGTCACGATCGCCTTGAACGGCAGCGGCGCTGCCGTGGTGCCGCGCGGCGTCTGGCATACGGCGAAGGTACATGCGCCCAGCCGCATGCTGCATGTGACGCGCGGCGCCGGGACGCGCAACCGGCCGGTCTGAGGTGCTGGAGACCTCCCATGCGCATCAATGCCGATTTCTCGCAGCCCGTCATCGTCACGCCGCGCCAGCACGCGTGGCTGGCTTCGCCGCAGGCCGGCGTCGAGCGCGTCATGCTGGACCGGATCGGCGCGGAACAGGCGCGCGCGACCAGCCTGGTGCGCTATGCCCCGCAGTCCTTCTTCCCCGTCCACACGCACCCGGCCGGCGAGGAAATCCTGGTACTGGAAGGGACGTTTTCGGACGAGGACGGCGACTACCCGGCCGGCTGGTACCTGCGCAATCCGCCCGATTCCGCCCACCAGCCATTCAGCCGCGAAGGCGCCCTCATCTTCGTCAAGCTGCGCCAGATGGCCGCAAGCGACAGCGCGTGCGTGCGCATCGACACCCGCGATCCGGCGGCCTGGCAGGCACGCGGCGACCGCGTCGTCTGCCCGCTGTTCGCCTCCGCCGACGAGCAGGTGGCGCTGCAACGCCTGGCGCCGCATTGCCCGCTGCTGCCAGAGGCCGTGGAAGGCGCCGAGCTGCTCTTGCTTCATGGCGAACTGGCGTTCGGTGGACAGCGCCACGCGTGCGGCACCTGGATACGCCTGCCTGCCGGCGCATATCCGGGGCTGGCCGCCGGCCCGCGGGGCGCGACCGTCTACCTGAAAATCAGCCGCCATCCTGCGGCATCGCACGAAGACCTGGCATGAATGTGGGCCGGCGCCGCTGCATAATGGACAAGCCTCGACGACCTGGAGAATGCCTTGCTGTGGACGAAATACACGCTCGCGCTGCTGTGCTGCGCTTCCCTGCCCGCCTGGGCGGCCGATCCCTGGTGCAGCGCGCGGGGGAAGCCCGCACTCACGTTCGAATGGGTGCCGAAAGATCAGGCCGACCCGAAACTCGGCAGCGTGCGCATCAAGGATGTCTCCGGCAAGACCGTCCAGGTGATCGACGAGATGGAGAACTATTACGGCGACAGCGAATCCGACAGCGAATCCTTCGACACCCGCACGGATTTCAATAACGACGGCTGTCCGGATCTGGTCGTCACCGGCAGCATCGCCGGCATCGGCAACGAAAGCCAGGTGGTGTTCCTGTACGAGCGCCGGACGCGGCGCTTCGCAGCGAATGAGGCCTTGTCGAACATCGGCGGGCTGGAGCTCGACCCGAAGGACAGGAATTGCGTGGGCGGCTCCTGGAAAAGCGGCGCCGACAGCGTCTATACCTCGCGGCATTGCTGGAAGAATGGCAAGCTCGTCATGACAAACGAGTACAGGATGTCGCCACGCCTCTCTCCCGCAGGCGAGTTCGCCTGTTACGAGCACGTCGAGACGGAGTATCGGGACGGCAGGAAGCGCACGAAGACCAGCTGTACGAAGACCTACTGAGCCGATGCACTCGCGTCAAATTTTCCCCGTCCGATCACGATGCATATAACACGCCGAAACCTCCTCGCCGCGACTACCCTTGCGCCCTTCATCTCGTCCTGCGCCGTCACGCCGCCGCACTCCCGCGCGGACACCGTCGACGCGCTCGCCGGTACACTCGGCATCGACGCGGCCTATGCCACCCTCTCCGCGGCGGAGGCCGCGTCCCCGGTCGCCGTGTCGCCCCGGTCGAGCATGCATCCCGTCCACCCGGATTCATTGTTCCAGGCGGCCTCGCTGACCAAACCCCTTGTCGCGTTCGTCGCCCTGACCCTCGCGCGGGCAGGCAAACTCGATCTGCACGCGCCCGTTTCGCAGTATCTCCCTGATGGGTACCGACATCGTCAACATCCGATCGCACGTGACGCGGACGTCGACCTGGTGGAAGCGGACACCTTGGCCCGCATTCCGGTGGCAAGCCTGCTCAACCATACGTCGGGCTTGCCGAACTGGACGAGCAGTGCACTGCGGCCCGAGTCCGCAGCCGGCGAGAAATGGCGCTACTCGGGCGAGGCCTATGTCCTGCTGCAGGCGGTCATCGGCGCGGTCACCGGGCTCGATACGCAGGCGTGCCTGCAGCGCTATGCGTTCGACCCGCTGGGGATGCGTCACTCGCGGATGTGTTTGACGGACGAGGTGCGCGGGCGGCTGGCAGTCGGCGCGTCACTGCTCCCCTGGGATCGCCCGCTCGACTTCGTCGAGCCGAATGCGGCCGCGTCGCTGTACACGAGCGCCGGGGATTATGCAAAGCTGGTGGCGCACTGGCTGCGCGACGACGCCTTGCTGGCGCTGACCTTGTCGCAGCCCGTGCCGGTCGACCCGGGCCTGGGCCTGTCGTGGGGCTACGGCTGGGGCGTCGAACAGGCCGCCGGCGGCCCCTACCTCTGGCACTGGGGGAACAACCCCGGTTACCGCGCCTTCGTCATGGTGTCGGCTTCCTCCGGAAACGGCTTCGTCCTGTTCACCAGCGATGCGCGCGGCCTGGCCTTGGCGCAGCCGCTGGCGCGCTCGACGATCCCGGCCGAGCACCGCGTGTTCGACTTTCACATGCTGGCTTGAGCTAGCGGCGGGCGCTTCAGATCCCCTGCACGCTCAAGGCCCGTACCGCCCCCCGCAACTGCCCCAGCAGCGCCACCCTGCCCGCCTCGTCCAGCTCCGGAAACATGGTGCGCTCGACCTCGGCCACGCGCGCGTCGCATTCGGCCAGCACGGCTTCGCCGGCATCCGTCAGGCTGATCTGGATGATGCGGCCGTGCGCCGGGTCGGGCGTGCGCGCGATCCACTCCTTCGCTTCCATCTGCTTGACCATCTCATTGGCCGACTGCGGCGAGACCATCGTGCGCGTGGCGAGCTGGGCGTTGGAGAGCGAGCCGTGGGCGCGGAAGACGGACAGGGCCGTGTACTGCGGCACCGTCAGGCCGGCCGGGGCCAGGCTGTCGCGCAGGCGCGTCTTCAGTACATGGTCGAGGCGGCCGACCAGGTAGGCCAGGCCCATCGGCTTATGCGCCGAGGATGAAGCTGTGTTCGCTGTCGAAAGTTTTTTTGAAGTCGTCATAAAAAAGTGCTTGTCAGGCCAATCGGTTCAGGCATAGTATAAGCCACATATCAGGCAGCCTGATAAGCATTCGATAATTAAGCTTACAACCGAGGAGACATTGTATGTCCAAATACGAAGCGCGCTGGAAGACCGTCAAGGTCGATGTGGAGGACGGTATCGGCTGGATCACCCTGAACCGTCCGGAGAAGCGCAACGCGATGAGCCCGACGCTGAACCGCGAGATGATCGACGTGCTCGAGACGCTCGAGCTGGACGACGATGCCCAGGTCGTGGTGCTGACCGGCGCCGGCGACGCCTGGACGGCCGGCATGGATCTGAAGGAATATTTCCGCGAGACCGACGGCAAGCCCGAGATCATGCAGGAACGCATGCGCCGCGACTGCTCGCAATGGCAGTGGAAGCTGCTGCGCATGTACAGCAAGGCGACCATCGCGATGGTCAACGGCTGGTGCTTCGGGGGTGCGTTCTCGCCGCTGGTGGCCTGCGACCTGGCGATCGCGGCCGACGACGCCGTGTTCGGCCTGTCGGAAGTGAACTGGGGTATCCCGCCGGGCAACCTGGTCAGCAAGGCCGTGGCCGACACCATGGGCCACCGCCAGGCGCTGCACTACATCATGACCGGCGACACCTTCACCGGCAAGGAAGCGGCCGCCATGGGCCTGATCAACAAGAGCGTGCCGAAGGAACAGCTGCGCGAAGCCGTGATCGAGCTGGCGGGCAAACTCCTGGAAAAGAATCCGGTGGTGCTGCGCTACGCGAAGATCGGCTTCAAGCGCTGCCGCGAACTGACCTGGGAACAGGGCGAGGACTACCTGTACGCCAAGACCGACCAGTCGAACCAGCGCGATCCGGAGAAGGGCCGCAAGGAAGGCCTCAAGCAGTTCCTGGACGATAAGACGATCAAGCCGGGGCTCCAGACCTACAAGCGGCCCAAGTAAGCACGCACTAAGCACGCACTAAGCACGCACGGCACAACAAGAGAATAATAACGGCGGCGGCATCCGTGAGCGGATAGCCGCCTTCCAATCCAACTGACAGAGGAGACCTCTGATGTTCCAAGCAGATCTGCTGTTGAACGGCCAAACCCGGGCCGCATCGAATGGCGCCACCTTCGAGCGCCGCAATCCCGCCAGCGGCGAAGTCGCCACCCGCGCCGCCGCCGCCACCCTGGACGACGTCGATGCCGCCGTCGCCGCCGCGCAGGCCGCCTTCCCCGCCTGGTCGACGATGGCCCCGGGCGCACGCCGTGCGCTGCTGCTGAAAGCCGCCGACAAGATGGAAGCGCTGCGCAGCCAGTTCGTCGAAGCCGCCGTCGAGGAATGCGGCGGCGCGCCGATGTGGTACCAGTTCAACGTGACCCTGGGCGCGAACATGCTGCGCGAAGCGGCCGCCATGACGACCCAGATCGCCGGCGAAGTGATCCCCTCCGACGTGCCCGGCTCGCTCGCGATGGGCGTGCGCCAGGCCTGCGGCGTGGTGGTCGGCATCGCGCCGTGGAATGCGCCGATCATCCTCGGCACGCGCGCGGTGGCGATGCCGCTCGCCTGCGGCAATACGGTGATCCTGAAGGCGTCGGAGATGTGCCCGGCCCTGCACCGCCTGATCGGCCAGGTCTTCGTGGACGCCGGCTTCCCGGAAGGCGTCGTCAACGTCATCACCAACGCGCCCGACGACGCGCCGCAGATCGTCGAGCGCCTGATCGCCGCGCCCGCCGTGCGCCGCGTGAATTTTACGGGCTCGACCAAGGTCGGCCGCATCATTGCCCAGACCGCGGCAAAACACCTGAAGCCCGTGCTGCTCGAATTGGGCGGCAAGAACCCGGTCGTCGTGCTCGACGACGCCGACCTCGATGCGGCCGTGGAAGCGGCGGCCTTTTCCGCCTTCTTCAACCAGGGCCAGATCTGCATGTCGGCCGACCGCATCCTGGTCGACCGCAAGATCGCGCCGGCCTTTGTCGAGAAGCTGGCCGCCAAGACGGCGACCCTGAAGGCCGCCCGCAGCGACGCGCCGCTGGCCGGCATGGTCGACCCGGGCGCCGCCGCGCGCGTCGAAAAAATGCTGGAAGACGCGCGCCAGCGCGGCGCCAAGGTCACGCAATCGGGTGTCAGCGTCGATGGCAACATCATGCAGCCGGCCATCGTCGACGACGTCACGCCGGAGATGCTGGTGTACCAGGAAGAGTCCTTCGGGCCGATCGTCTCGGTGCTGCGTTTCGATAGCGACGAGGAAGCGATCCGCATGGCCAACGACAGCGAATACGGCCTGTCCTCGGCCGTCTTCTCGCGCGACATCGGGCGCGCGATGGCGGTGGCCCAGCGCATCGAATCGGGCATTTGCCACATCAACGGCCCGACCGTGCACGACGAGGCGCAGATGCCTTTCGGCGGCGTGAAGGGCAGCGGCTACGGACGCTTCGGCGGCAAGGCGGCGATCGCCGAATTCACCGACCTGCGCTGGATCACGGTGCAGACCACGCCACGCCACTTCCCGATCTGAATGGGAGCCGCCATGAACGAGGTTCCAATGGCGGCGGAGAGCGACAAGCGGCGCCAGGTCGCCCTCGGCAATCCCGAGGTCGCGGCCTGGCAGGAAGACGGCGTCTGGCATGTCGACGCCGTCACGCCGCTGGCGCCCTTCCCCGTACGCTTCACCGACCGCCTGGTCTCGGGCGCGCACGAACACCCCGAGCGCACCCTGGTCGCGCGCCGCGGCCCGGACGGCGAATGGATCCGCCTCTCGTATGCCGACGTGCTGGGAAGCGCGCGCCGCATCGGCCAGGCCCTGCTCGACCGTGGTCTGTCCGCGGAGCGCCCGCTCGTGATCCTGTCGGGGAACGACCTGGAACACTTCCAGCTGGCGCTGGGCGCGATGTATGCCGGCATTCCCTATTCGCCGCTCTCGCCCGCCTATTCGCTGGTGGCCACCGACCCGGCCAAGCTGCGCGACCTGATCGAGCAGCTCACGCCCGGCGCCCTGTTCGCCTGCGACGGCACGCCTTTTGCCCGCTCGATCGAGGCCGTGCTGCCGCCTGATGCGGAACTGATCCTGGCGCGCGGCGAAGTACCGGGCCGTACGGCCACCCGCTTCGACTCGCTGCTGGCCACCGAGCCGACCACGGTCGACGCCCGCAACGCGCAGGTCGGCGCATCGACCATCGCCAAATTCCTATTCACCTCCGGCTCGACCAAGAAGCCGAAGGCGGTGATCACCACCCACGGCATGCTCTGCGCGAACCAGCAGATGCTGCTGCAGACCTTTCCCTTCTTCGGCGAGGAGCCGCCCGTGCTGCTCGACTGGCTGCCCTGGAACCATACTTTTGGGGGCAGCCACAACGTCGGCATCGTGCTCTACAACGGCGGCACCATGTACCTCGACGACGGCCGCCCGACCCCGAAGGACTTCGCCGCCACCCTGCACAACCTGCGCGAGATCGCGCCCACCGTCTACTTCAATATTCCGGTGGCCTGGGAGATGCTGGCCGAGGCGCTGGAAACCGACGACGATCTGGCGCGAACCTTCTTCTCGCGTGTGAAGTTGTTCTTCTGCGCGGGCGCCGGCCTGTCGCAGGCGGCCTGGGAACACCTCGATGCGGTGGCATTAAAACGTTGCGGCGAATCGATCCGCATCATGACGGGCCTGGGCATGACCGAAACCTCGCCGTCCTGCACCTTCGGCACCGGGCCGATCAGCCGCGCCGGTTATGTCGGCGTGCCGGCGCCGGGCTGCAAGGTGAAGCTGGTGCCGATGAACGGCAAGCTGGAAGCGCGCTTCCACGGGCCGCACGTGACGCCCGGCTACTGGCGCGCGCCGCACCTGACGAAGGAAGCTTTTGATGCCGACGGCTATTACTGCACCGGCGACGCGCTGCGCTTCGTCGACGAGGCCAGGCCGGAGCTGGGCTTCATGTTCGACGGCCGCATCGCCGAGGACTTCAAGCTCAGCTCGGGCACCTTCGTCAGCGTCGGGCCGATGCGGGCGCGCGTCATCAGCCAGGGCGCGCCTTTTGTACAGGACGCGGTGGTGACGGGCCTCGACCGGCACACGATCGGCCTGATGATCTTCCCGCGGCTGGACAACTGCCTGGCGCTCTCTCAACTGCCGCCCGGCACGCCGGCCGCCGAGATCCTCGCGAGCGAACCGGTACGCGCCTTTTTCCGGCAACTGCTCGAGACCCTGAACGCCGGCGCCAGCGGTTCGTCGACCAGGGTGGAACGCCTGCTGCTGTTAGCCGAGCCGCCCTCGATCGACGCGCGCGAGCAGACGGATAAGGGCTCGATCAACCAGGCGGCAGTGCTGGCGCGGCGCGCGGCGCTGGTCGATGCGATGTACGACGGAACGGATTCGAACGTGATACTTGCCGCATGACGTAAAAAAGAACGTACAACACAAGGAGACAGCATGAAACTGAAGACCCTCGCCTGCATGACCCTGGCAATCCTGCCCTTCGCCAGCGGCGCCGCCTATGCCCAGGACACGATCAAGATCGGCGTCATCGCCGCCCTGACCGGCCCCTTCGTCAACATCGGCAAGCCCTTCGAGGACGGCATCAAGACCTATATGAAGCTCAATGGCGACCAGGTCGCCGGCAAGAAGATCCAGATCATCTACCGCGACGATGGCGGCAGCAACGTCGAGCTGTCCAAGCGCGCCGCGCAGGAGCTGATCGGGCGCGAGAAGGTCGACTTTCTGATCGGCTTCTCGCTGACGCCGAGCGCGCTGGCGGTGGCACCGGTGGCCACGCAAGGCAAGGTGCCGATGATCGTCATGAACGCCGTCACGACCGGCATCACGGCCAGGTCGCCCTACATGCTGCGCACCTCGATGACGATGCAGCAGATGACCGAACCCTTCGGCACCTGGACGGCGCAGAACAAGATCGGCCGCGTGTACTCGCTGGTCTCGGACTACAGCACCGGCCACGATGCCGAGAAGCTGTTCGCAAAAGGTTTTACTGAAGGCGGCGGCAAGATCATCGGCTCCTCGCGCACGCCGCTGGCCAATCCCGACTATTCGCCCTTCGTGCAGCGCGTGAAGGATGAAAAGCCGGACGCCCTGTTCTTCTTCGCGCCCGGCGTGGAAGACGGCATCGGCCTCTTGAAAGCCTACAGCGACAAGGGACTCGATAAAGCCGGCATCAAGTTCCTCGGCGTGGGCGACATGACGAGCGACTCGCCAACCCTGGAAGCGCTGGGCGAGCGGGCGCTGGGCGCGGTCACGGTGCTGAACTACTCCACGGCGCTGGACAACGAAGCCAATAAAACCTTCCTCAAGGCCTATGCGGACGCCAACCCGAACCGTCCGCCGCCGACCTTCGTGACCGTCGCGGCCTACGACACCATGGGCATGATCTACGAGACGATCAAGCGCCTGAACGGCAAGGTCACCGGCGAAGCGGCCGTCAAGACCCTCTCAGGCATGAAGTGGAACAGCCCGCGCGGCCCGATCAGCATCGATCCGAAGACCCGCGACATCGTGCAGAACATGTACATCCGCGAGGTCAAGCGCGTCAACGGCAAGCTGGTGAACCAGCCGATCGGCACGCTCAAGGACGTGATGCCGGACTGAGTCCGTCCGCTCCACCCGTTCGCATCACCCGCGCGGCCGCAGGCGGCCGCGCCACCTTCCCATCGCTTTGACTTGATCTGTTTTCCCAGCAGAGGAGTACTTACGCATGAACGCTTCGAAACTCACCTCCTTGGCCGCCGCCCTCGCCGTGCTGGCCCTGACCGGCTGCGGCGACAACGACAAGGACCACGGCCCGGTCGTCGCACCGCTGCCACCGGTGCAGCCCGCGCTGCCCATCCCGCAGCTGGCGCCGGCCGTCGGTACAACCCTGGGCGCCTGCGAAGCCCTGGCCGCGCGCATCAGCTATCCGGAAGCCGTGATCACGGGCGCCACCTCGGTGCCGGCCGGGACGCTCAGCATCGCCGGCAAACCGATCGGCCAGCATTGCCTGGTCACCGGCCAACTGGCGCGCCGTACCAGCCCGGTCGACGGCCAGGCCTATGCGATCGGCTTCGAGATGCGCCTGCCGGTGAACTGGAACGGCCGCTTCTTCTACCAGGCCAACGGCGGCGTCGATGGCAGCGTGGTGACCGCCACCGGGCCTGTGGGCGGCGGCGGCCCGCTCGACAATGCGCTGAACCAGGGCTTCGCCGTGATCAGCTCCGACGCCGGCCACCAGGCGCCGACGCCCTTCTTCGGCATCGATCCGCAGGCCCGCCTCGACTACGGCTATCAGGCGGTGGGCAAGCTGACGCCGATGGCCAAGAACATCATCCAGACGGCCTACGGCAAGGGCCCGGATCGCTCCTATATCGGCGGCTGCTCGAACGGCGGGCGCCACGCGATGGTGGCGGCGGCGCGCTACGCCGACCAGTACGATGGCTACCTGGTCGGCAATCCCGGCTACCGGCTGCCGCTGGCGGCGATCGCCAACATCGCCGGCGGCAAGACCTATGCCGCGCTCGCGTCGACGCCGGGCGACCTGAGCACCGGCTTCACCACGGCCGAACGCCTGCTGGTCTCGAATGCGGTGCTGGGCAAATGCGATCCGCTCGACGGCGCGGCCGACGGCCTGATCCAGGACACCGGCGCCTGCCAGCGCGCGTTCGACCTGAGCCGCGACGTGCCCACCTGCAGCGCCACGCGTGACGGCAGCTGCCTGAGCGCGGAGCAGAAGACGAAGATCGCCGGCCTGTTCACGGGCGCGAAGACAGAGAGCGGCGCCACGATCTATACCAGCTTCCCCTGGGACGCGGGCCTGGCCACGAACGGCTGGGCGAGCTGGAAGTTCGGCGCGCCGATCGACCGCGATTCGGGCGCGGCCGCCTTCATCTGGTCGGTGCCGCCGAGCGACCGGGCGACCTTCAACGGCCGCGAGTTCGTCCTGAACGCCAACCTGGACGCTCTGCTGGCGCGCATCAACGCCACCAACGCGACCTATCCGGAAAACGCGATGTCCTTCATGACGCCGCCGAACGCCAGCAAGCTTTCGACCCTGAAGAACCGCGGCGCCAAGATGGTGGTCTACCACGGCACCAGCGACCCGATCTTCTCGAGCGACGACACCACGACCTGGTACGAGCAGCTGCGCGCGGCAAACGGGTCGGACGCCTCGAACTTCGCGCGCTTCTTCCGCGTGCCCGGCATGAATCACTGCTCGGGCGGCCCCGCCCTCGAACAGTTCGACATGCTCACGCCGCTGGTGAACTGGGTCGAAAAAGGCCAGGCGCCCGACAGCGTGACGGCGAGCGCGCGCGGCGCCGGGAATGCGGGCGGCGTGAACGCCGACCTGCCGGCGACCTGGGCGGCGAATCGCACGCGGCCGCTGTGCGCCTATCCGAAACTAGCGCGCTACAAGGGGAGCGGCAGCCTGGAGGATGCGGCCAGCTTCAGCTGCCAGTAACCATAAAACATCGCCCGCATATCATCCAATGGCCACATGATGACGTGCGGGCGAAAATTTGCCGCCGCGGACTGCGGATAGGCTCCCAGCCGCGTGGGCACTGGGCGCCCGGCGCAACCGTGGTCGAGGCCATTGGCCTCGACCACCCCTACAACACCCGCATCGATCGCCGCTTAGCGTATTGCCAGCTCGCGTGATCACCGTAGGGTGGACGCTCCGTGCCCACGCGGTATGGACGCCTCCATTTGCCCCCAAAGCGTGACACAGCGCCCGCACGTCATCCAATGGCCACGTGATGCCGTGCAGGCGGACATTCGCCGCTGCGGACTACGGATAAGTTTCTAACCGCGTGGGCACGGGGCGCCCACCCTACAACACTATCCGAAAGTAGCGCGCTATAAGGGGAGCGGCAGCCTGGAGGATGCGGCCAGCTTCAGCTGCCAGTAGGCGTGAACCTCGCCCGCACATCATCCGATGGCCACGCGATGCCGTGCGGGCGAAGATTTGCCGCCGCGGACTGCGGATAGGCTCCCAGCCGCGTGGGCGCGGGGCGCCCACCCTACAACGTAAGGATCGCCGCTATCGCGCAGTAACCGTAGGGGTGGTCTAGGTCGTTGGCCTCGCCCCCCCTACAAAGCCCGCATCGATCGCCGCTAACGCACCGCCATCTCGCGCAGCTTGCGCCGCGTCTCGCGCTCGCGCCGTGCCTCTTCCGCCAGGTCTTCGCGCAAGGCGCGCCACAAGGCCACCACCATCAGCACGATCACCGCCGCGAAGGGCAGCGCGAACAGGATGGTCGCGCTCTGCACGGCGTTCAGCCCGCCGGCCAGCAGCAGGCTGATGGCGATGCCCGCGATCAGCACGCCCCAGACCAGCTTGCTGCGCGTGGACGGATTCGGATTGCCGCCGCTGCTCATCATGCCCAGCACCAGTACCGCCGAATCGCCCGAGGTGATGAAGAAGACCGCGACCAGTACCGTCGCCACGACCGACATCAGCTGCCCGAAGGGCATGGCCCCGAACAGCGTGAACAGGCCCGTGGCCAGGTCGGCCTTGACGGCGGCGGCCAGCGGCACATGCTGCCAGATCTCCATGTGGAGGGCAGTGCCGCCGAAGATCGCGAACCAGAGGAAGGCCGCCAGCGAAGGCGCCAGCACGGTGCCGAGGATGAATTCGCGGACGGTGCGGCCGCGCGAGACGCGCGCGATGAACAGGCCGACGAAAGGCGACCAGGAAATCCACCAGGCCCAATAGAAGATCGTCCAGTTGCCGACCCAGGTGCTGCCGCTGAAGGGTGTGGCGCGCAGGCTCATGCGCACGAATTCGCTCAGGTAGCTACCCAGCGTGTTCGAGAAGGTGTCGATGATCGCCACCGTCGGCCCGAGCACGAAGACGGCCAGCGCCAGCGCCGCGGCCAGGCCCATATTGAAGTTCGAGAGCAGCTTGACGCCCTTGTCGACGCCCGACACGGCCGAGGCGATGAAGACGGCCGCGGTGAGGACGATGATGAGCACCTGCGCGCGATCGCCGACTTCCAGGCCGAATACGGCGTGCAGGCCGTTGTTGATCTGGAGCGCGCCCACGCCGAGCGAGGCGGCCACGCCAAAGGCCGTGGCGACGATCGCCAGGCCGTTGAACAGGCCCGCCATCCGCTGGATCGGCAGCCAGGGCAAGGAACTCGTGACGGTGCTGATCATGGGCGTGCCGCCGCGCCGGTACTGGAAGAAGGCAATGGCCAGGGCCACCACGCTGTACACCGCCCATGGATGCAGGCCCCAGTGGAAGAACACATAGCGCATGGCGGCGTTGGCCGCGGCCGGAGTGTTCGGCTCGACGCCGGGCGGCGCGGTGGTGTAGTGCGAGATCGGTTCGGCCACGCCCCAGAAGACGAGGCCGATGCCCATCCCGGCGGCGAACAGCATGGCGAACCAGCTGCCGACGCTGAACTCGGGCTCGTCGTCTTCGCCGCCGAGCTTCAGGTCGCCGTAGCGGCTGAAGGCGACAAAGGCGGCGAACAGGACGAGGCCGAGCACGACCCACAGATAGAACCAGCCGAAATTGCGGGTCAGCGAAGCGAGCAGGGTTTCGAATACCGCCGACATGCCAGCGGGAGCGATGATGCCCCATAACACGATCAGGAAGATGAAACCTGCAGAGAACAGCATTTGCATGGGATTTCCTTGTGAATGGTACTGCCTGCGCCGGCGCAGCGCGTGATGCCGGGAGGACGAACGGTCGGAAGTGCAGACAGCGGTAGATGCAGGCCGGTGCGCCGTGTGTCATCACGCATCAGTCCGCAAATGGGACGGGAATTGTATCACAAGCAATACATTTGTCCAAATGGAGATGTTGGCGAGCTAACGAAACGAGACCCTGCTTACCTTGGAAATGGCCTCGATAGCCTGAAATTCGGCACATACTTCACTAATGAAGTATTCAGTAGTAAAATACGCTGATGGCGCCGATTGTCGGCGCACCACGAACCTCAGGAGCATTTCATGTCTGTTAAATTCCTCGTCCCCGCCGTCCTCGTCGCCCTGCTCGCAGGCTGCGCTTCCAACCCGATCGCTTCCAGCACCGACCCGGTACGCGCGCGTGTCCTTGCCGACCTCGCACAGGCGCGGGAAAACGGTACGTATCCGCCCTCGGAAGCCGATTACGTGACGCCGAACTGGATCAAGATCGCCAACCCGGCCGGCACGCTGATGACCGACGGCCACCCGGAGACGGAACGCGCCGTGACCGTCGCGGCTGCCCCGGCGCGCGCCACCGTCGTCGCGGCGCCGGCGGTTACCATCATGACGGACGCGTCGTCCGGCACCGGCAAGGGCAGCGATTCGGCGCAGTGAACGGCCTCTTGCCCGCGGCGCAGGTGAAGCTGGAGGCGAGACTCTACCGGCGCGGGGCTGTCGGAGTTACAATCTGGCATTTCATGCTGGAGCGTCCATGAGCGAATTCGAGCCGACGGAAAAACGATTGCGCAACATCGAGGCACGCGTGCCTGGTTTTCCGTTCGCGCCGATCCTGCTGGTGCGCCTCGGCCACCACTTGCAGAAGCGCCTGCGCGACCGCACCAATGCCGCGCTCAAGCCCTACGACATGGCCGACACCGGCTACATCGTGCTGGCCATCCTGTACGGCAGCGTCGACGAAACCTCGACCGCATCGGAGCTGTCCGAAGCGTCCAATGAGAAGCCCGCCAACCTCACCCGCGTCTGCGACGACCTCGCCGCGCGCGGCCTGATCGAGCGCGGCACTCGCGCCGGCGACCGCCGCACGGTCTTGATCTCCCTCACCGCCCAGGGCCGCGCCCTGATCGAACGTCTGCTGCCGGAAGTCTCGGGCAAGCTCAGCGCCGCCTATGCCGGCTTCTCGCCCGCCGAGCTGCAGCAGTTCGCCGGTTTCCTGGGGCGGGTGCTGGGCAACCTGGACAAGGCCGGCTGAGCGCCGGCGTTCACCTCATCCCGCCTGCGCCGGCGCCACGTTGGCGCGCGCGATCGCGAAGGCCTCGCGCAGCACATCCATGTCGCCGATATGGTTTGCCAGCAGCAGGATCAGCTGGGCGTTGAGCATCGCGCTCGCCTCCTCGCTCAAGTCCTGGTGGCTGTCGACCAGCAGCTGGTAGAAGGCGTCGGGATCAAGCAGGTTCAATGCGACGTTCAAGCGCTGGTGCATGCGGGCTCCCGTTCGGTGATGGTCTGATTGCAGCTGGCGCGCGCGACCGCACCGCGCACGGCCTGGAGGTCAAAGCCACGCCAGCGGGCGCAGACGTGCTGGTCGGGCCGCAGCAGGTAGTAGCTGCCTGCGGTGGCGCCGTAGCGTGCGGCGACCAGGCCGGCGCTGTCTTCCAGCAGGCCGGGGCCGCCCTGCCCCGGCGGCGCGATGAGCAGGGTGAGTACCGGCAGCGGGTCGCGCGCCAGCTGCACGGCGTGTTCGAAGGCTTGCGCATCGTGCGCACCGCCGGCGAAATACAGGCCGGTGAAGACGCCGCCGGTGTGGCGCAGCAGCCAGCCGGGTACGCCGGCCGCCGTCACCGGCGCATCGCTGGCGGGCGCGCCTGGACACGGGCCGTGGGCGAAGTCGTCCGCATCCGGCGTGTTCAGGGCCGAATCCAGATAGGTCGACGGCGTCGACAGGCGCCCGCTGTTGACCAGCCTGCGCGCGAAGGGCTGCGCCTTCGCCAGTTGCAGCGCGGCGTCGCGAAACAGCCGGCTGGCCGCGCTCTTCGGGGTGATGAAGTCGGTGGAGCGGGTCGAGGCGAGGATGTTCTCGTCGGCGGCCTGTTCGCGTTCGCGCGCATAGCTGTCGAGCAGCGTATGCGGCGCTTTTCCTTCGACCACCAGGCGCAGCTTCCAGGCCAGGTTGTCCGCATCCTGCACGCCGCTGTTGGCGCCGCGCGCGCCAAAAGGCGAGACGCCGTGGGCGGAATCGCCCGCGAACAGCACGCGGCCATGGCGGAAGGCGTCCATGCGCAGGCAGCAGAAGGTGTAGATGCTGACCCAGGCGAGTTCGAACTGGACGTCTTCCCCCAGCAGCGCCCGGATGCGCGGGATCACGCGTTCGGGCGCTTTCTCCGCCACCGGGTCGGCGTCCCAGCCGAGCTGGAAGTCGATGCGCCAGAGATTGTCCGGCTGGCGGTGCAGCAGCACCGACTGGCCGGGGTGGAAAGGCGGATCGAACCAGAACCAGCGTTCGGCCGGGAAGTCGGCCGTCATCTTCACGTCGGCGATCAGGAACCGGTCGCGGAAAGTGCGGCCATGGCTTTCCAGGCCGAGCAAGGCGCGCACGCTGCTCTTGCCGCCGTCGGCCGCGACCACGTAGTCGGCCTCGATCCCGTAGGTGCCTTCGGGCGTGTCGACGGTCAGCGCGACGTGGTCGGCGTGCTGCACCAGGCCGACCACGCGGCTGCGCCAGCGCAGATCCAGCTGCGGCAAGGCCTGCACCCGTTCGTGCAGGTAGCCTTCGACATAGTACTGCTGCAGGTTGACGAAGGCAGGCCGTTCGTGTCCCTCTTCCGGCAGCAGGTCGAAGCTGTAGACCTCGTCCGCGCGATGGAAGACGCGCCCGACGTGCCAGCGCACGCCCTTGTCGGCCATGCGCTGTCCGCAGCCGAGGCGGTCGAAGATCTCGAGCGTGCGCTTGGAAAAGCAGATAGCGCGCGAGCCGTGCGACAGCTTGTCGTCGTCGTCGAGCAGCAGCACCCGTACGCCGTTCTGCGCCAGGTCGATGGCGGTGGCCAGGCCGACCGGGCCGGCGCCGACCACGACGACCGGATGGCGCTTCGGTTCATGCGCCGCGCGCGGCGTATAGGCGAACTCGCAGGCCTGGTAATCAATGTCCATGTTCGAACCCAATCGGCGCGGCCGGTTCAGGCCTGCAGCGCGTGCCACATCTCCTTGTCGCGCTCGGCCGTCCAGATGCGCGGGTGCTTGATGCCCTTCGCTTCGTCGTAGGCGCGGGTGACGTCGAAAGGCAGGCAGTGCTCGTAGATGAAGACGTGGCGGAACTTCGGATCCATCTTGCTGCGCACATGGGCCATGGTCTCGCTCAGCGACATGTTTTGCGCCACGGCCTCCTTCGCGCTGTCCAGCAGCGTGGTGACGAAGTCCTTGGTGTAGTCGATGCCCTCGTTGACCTGCTGCGGCGTGACCAGGGCCTCGCCGCGGCCGGGCACGAGCTTTTCGGCCCCGAGCGCGCGCAGCGCCTCCAGCGTGTGCGGCCATTCCTCGAGCTGGGCGTCGCCGGTATAGGCGGCGGCGCCGTATTCGACCAGGTCGCCCGAGAAGCAGATCTTCTGCGACGGGATCCAGGCGATGGTGTCGCCCTTGGTGTGGCCCATGCCGATATGGGCCAGCTTCACTTCCAGCTTCCCCATGAAGATGGTCATCTCGCGGTCGAACACCATGGTCGGCCAGGACAGGCCCGGCACCGATTCGACGCCCGCGAACAGGCGCGGGAAGCGCTCGATCTCGGACTGCATGTCCTGTGCGCCGCGTTCGACGATCAGTTCGTAGGTGCCTTTCGAGGCGATGATCTGCTCGGCCCCTTCGGCGAAATAGGCCGAGGCGCCCAGCACGCGCACCGCGTGGTAGTGCGAGAGCACGACGTACTTGATCGGCAGGTCGGTCACGCCGCGGATGTGCTTGATCAGCGCCTGCGCCATCAGCGGCGTGGCGGTGGTGTCGATCACCATCACGCTGTCGTCGCCGATGATTACGCCCGAATTCGGATCGCCCTCGGCCGTGTAGGCATAGGCGTTGTCGGACAGCTTGATGAAGCTGGTCTTCTTCTCGTCCAGGTCGGCCTGGGATGCGAATGTTTTCTCGGTCATGGCTGTCTCCTCTTTATTTTGGCATGTAGGTCGATACCGGAACGATACGAGCTGCCGTATCATCTGACAATCGTCATTCATCGATAGGCGTTATGAACGATATCCATAACGGTGGACTGGATCTGAACCTGCTGCCCGTGTTCGAGACCCTGGTTCGGGTGCGCAACGTCAGCCGCGCGGCCGAGGAGCTGGATATGTCGCAGAGCACGGTCAGCCATGCCTTGAAGCGCCTGCGCGCATTCTTCGGCGACCCGCTGTTTTTAAAAACCGGCGCCGGCATGCAGCCGACCCCGCGCGCGCTGGAACTGCTGGCGCCGGTGCGGGCGGTGATGGAGACGGTGCGCGGCGAACTGCTCGTGCGCGAAGGCTTCGACCCGGCCAGCGCGCGGCGCAGCTTCGGCCTCTGCCTGACCGACATGGGCGAGCTGATCTTCCTGCCGCGCCTGATCAAGGCCCTGCGCCGCGCGGCGCCCGGCTGCACGCTGCGCACGCTGCAGGCGCCGGTGCAGCAGATCGGCGCCCTGCTCGACAGCGGCGCGGCCGACCTCGCGCTCGGCTCCCTGCATTCGGTGCCGGAAGGCCTGTTCCAGCAGCAGCTGTTCACGCGTTCCTTCGTCACCATCGTCAACCGCGGCAACCGCGCGATCGGCGAGACGCTCGCACGTGAACAGTTCTTCGCGATGGAACACATCGTCGTCTCGCTTTCGGGCCGCACCGAAGACGCCTACGACAACGTGATCGACGCCGGCGCCGGCCCGCGCCGCCGCATTTATCTCACCACGCCGCACTTCCTGACGGTGCCGATGATCATCGAGCAGAACCCGGAGCTGATCGCTACCGTACCGCGCGAACTGGCGACCAAGTTCGCGCGCTACCGCAGCATCCGCATGGTCGAGACGCCGGTCGCCGTGCCGCCCTTCGGCATCCGCCAGTTCTGGCACCCGCGCTACCAGCACGACGCCGCCAACGCCTGGCTGCGCACGCTGGTGAAGGAGACCTTCGACGCCGACCTGGAGTGAGCGCGTGCGCCCTCGGCCGGGCTTCTTGGGTAAGATCGGGCCATACAAATAACGTCAAGGAGAAGCCGACATGCCCCGAGGAGCCAGTCCGCGCCGCGAGCGCGAAGCCAAGAAGCTGGAACGCAAATTCAAGAAAGAGAAGCGCTATAAGGGCCGCGAAGACGAAGTCGCAGCGCGCATCGTCAACAAGCAGCGCGCAGCGGCCGGCGAGACCAAGACGGCGCACAAGCCGGCGCGGCGCACGACCTCGCGCCGTAAGCATCGCACGCGCCGTAGTCCGCGGCGGGCGGCCAAGAGCAGCTAAGGGAACGCAGCGTCCGCTATCGGGCCGATGCAAATCTTCGCACCCGGCTCGTGCCGCAGCAGGGCCGCCTGTCGATCGCGACCGAGCTGGCGATGGCGGACGTCGAGGCGCAGGAGATCGCCGTGAACCCGCGCGGCATCCGCTTCCAGGTGCACCTGCCGGCATGGGGCCGATCGGCTCGAACGGCCCACGCGCCGTCCTCGCTGCAGCTGCCGCCGGACTTCTTCCAGTGCTGACAGGGCTTTCGCAAGCAGTTCGATCCGGAGCGGCCATGAGCATGGCCGATCGGGGAGATCAGGCGTCGGGCGCTTTCTTGTTGTAGCAGATGTATTCGCATTTCTGCTTGTCGTTCAGATCGTCCATGCAGCGCTTGTAGCAGACCTTCGGATCATAGCCGGCGAAGCTGGACGACGAGACGGTCACGACGACCAGCAAGGCGAGGAATTTTTTCATGGTGTCTCCTGTGTTTGGGTTGAAATGGGTGCGTCAGAATCGTTGTTCGAGGCGCAGTCCGACCGTGGGCACCCTGCTCCGGTCGGTGAAACGGAGCGCCCCGCCATCGGCTGCGAAGAATTCTTCCCGGCTGCGCAGCGATGTGCTGCCCAGGTTGTCCAGGTTCAGCCGCAGCTTGAGCGCCGGACTGAACGTCCAGGCGCCGTCCATGCTCAGGTCGACGCGCCGATCGTGGTAAGTGCGCCGCGCAAGGCTGGTACGGATCCAGCCCGCGGGCGTCGTGTTCAGGTCGACGTTGACTTTCAGCGGTACGCTGTTCAAGGCGTAGCCGCCGCCCAGCTTGGCCGTCCAGGGCGACTGGTTCGCGATGCGGTTGTCCGGGCCGGGCACGGTCGAAATACGGGAACGCGCCACCGTGAGCGCGCCGCGCAGTTCGAGCTTGGGCGCGCCCGCCCAGAGGTCGGTGGCCAGCATCTGCAGCTCCACGCTGGCGCCGAGGCTGCGCGCCGTGCCGAGGTTTTCCGGACGCAGGACGTAGCGCGGGGCCTGCGCCCAGGGCACGTCCAGCAGCACCAGGTCGGTGCCGATGGCGTCCGTGATCCGGCGCGCGAACAGTTCGACCGTGACGACGGTATCGCCGGCGATATAGCGCTCGAGCGCCAGGTTCAGGCCCAGCGCTTTTTCGGGTTGCAGGTTCGGGTTACCCGTGCGGTCGGCAAAGGCCGCGCTGTTGGCGCCGCACAAGGTCGTGCTCGCGCATGGCGCCAGGGGATTGATCTCGGGCCGCAGCGTCAGCTGATCGCTGAAGGGCGCGTTGAAGGTGCGCGCTACACCAAGGCGCACCTGATGCTTCGACGCCGGGTCGGGCCGCCAGCTCAGGTTGGCGGACGGCGACAGGATCGAGTGCGCGGACGTGCTGCGCAACGCCCCTTCACGGATGCGCGCCTTGCGGGTTTCGAAGGTGACGCCCGCATTCGCGCCCAGGGTCGTCGTCAACTGCGCCGTATCCTGAATGTAGACGTTGAGCCTGCGGTCAGTAATCGCCCTGTCGGCGCCGAGCCGGGCCAGGCTCGGGTCTGGCGCACCATCGACGAGGCTCTCGAAACGCGTGTCCTCGGTATTGCGGCCGACCGTCGTGCCCAGCTTGACCGTATGCTGCGCGCCGACTTTGGTCGTGTAGTCGGCCTTGAGGAAATCGGCGCTGCGCTCGGATCGTTCGTCGCGTGCGCGGCGCTCCACGTTGGACGCGAACGCGTCCGTCCGGTCGACATCCCGGCGCACGGAGAAGCGCGTCGGCGACAGCGACAAGGCCACGGTCGAACGATCGGCAAACACCTTGTTCCATCGAAGCGGCATGGAGATCGAGCGGAAGGGACTGCGCGCGGATTGCGTCGATCGCAAGGCGCCGGTATGCGGTGGAATCCAGGCGTGGTCGTTGTGGCTGTCGACGTCGATATCGAGGGCCATGAAGCCGGGTTCGATACTGAGCTTGTCGGTTGAGGTGGCCTGCCAGGTGAGCGTCGCGCCGCCGCTCACTCGGGCGCTATCGTTATCGATACCGGCCTTACCACGTTCGCGCAGCCTGGCCATGCGGCCCGCCTCGATATCGAACAGCGTCGATTTTTCCTCTGAGAGTTGATGGGTCTTGCCGGCGGAGAGCTGCAGTGCATAGCTGATCGGCGAACCGTCCGTCGAACGGTTGGTCGACCAGGCGACACTCGCCCCGCCATCGCGTTCGCCGCCGCTCAATCCAGTGCGCAGCTGAGTATTGCTGCGGCGCGTGATCTTGCGCGAGACGATATTGATGGTGCCGGCGCTGCCATACGGCCCGAATTCAGCCAGCGCGGATTTGACTATTTCAATACGCTCGATATGGACGACGTCGGTATCAAGCGGATTTTTGCCTGCTACCGGCGCGACGCCGTCGATCAGGATTTGCGTATAGCCTGGCATCCCCATCAGGCCGAGACGGCCATTCGAAGAGACGGTAATCGAGGGTTGGCGCTTCAGCAGTTCGTGGACGGTGGCGACGCCGCTTTCCTCGATCGCCTTGCGTCCGACGACGATTTTCCCGGCTATCGACTCACGCCGCGCGTCGAGGTCGGAAACGCTGCCGCTGACCGTCACCTGCGCCGGAGCATTCGGCTTGTCGGTGGAAACGGCTGCAATTGTTGAAGCGTCGTTCTTTTGCGCGCCGTGCGCGTCGTAATGAAAAAGAAGTCCTGCCGTGATGACGACGATTGCGCTGCTTCTATTACTGCTCACCAAACATCCTGCGTCAATTTGTTGTTATAAATAAACGTTTATATTAGACAATAATAAATATTAATTCAATGAATTAATAGATAAATATGGCTAATGTAGGGTGGTGCTGAAGATCTAGAACCAAGCGTAAAAGCGCAGCACCAGCGGCACCAGCCAGGGCGCCAGCAAGGCGGTCAACACGCCATTCAGCCCCATGCCGAGACCGGCGAAAGCACCCATCTCGGCGCTGACCTGGAAAGCGCGCGCCGTGCCGATGCCGTGCGAAGCCACACCCAGGGCGAAGCCGCGTGCGGCGGGAGAGTCGATGCGCAAGGCGTTGAAGAGAAAACGCGCCGTGACGGCGCCGAAGATGCCGGTGCCGATCACCAGCACGGCCGTCAGGGCCGGCGCGCCGGCCAGGCGCTCGGCCACCGCCATCGCGATCGGCGTGGTCGCCGACTTCGGCCCGACCGTGCGCGCCAGCTCGGCCGAGCCGCCCAGCAGCAGTACGACGGCGACGGCCGAGACGATCGCCGTCACGCATCCCGTCAGCAGGGCCGCCAGCAGCGGCAGGAAAGCGCGCCGCATGCGCGGCAGCTGGCGCGCCAGCGGCACCGCCAGCGCCACGGTGGCCGGGCCGAGCAGGAAGTGGACGAACTGGGCGCCCGCGAAATACCGTTCATACGACATGCCGCTGGCGAGCAGCGCCAGGCTGACGAGGAGGATCGCGATCGCCACCGGATTGGCCAGCGGAGAATAGCCGCAGCGTGCATAGACGCCCTGCGCCGCGACATAGGTGCACAGGGTAATGGTCAGCCCGAGCAGGGGCGAGGCGGAGAGATAGACCCAGAAGTGGCTCAGCCCGGCAAAATCAGGCATCGCCCTCTCCTTCCGGCTTCATCCCGCGCAGCACGAGGGCCGTGACGGCCAGCGTGAGCATCGTGCTGACGACCAGCGAAGCGATGATCGCCAACCAGTGGCCACTGCCGCTGCCGGCCGCGGCGACGATGCCGACGCCGGCGGGGACGAAGAGCAGTGACAGATGGCGCAGCAGTTCGTTGGCGGCGGCTTCGCTGCGCGTTTGCAGCGCGGGCCAGACCAGCAGGGAGACGAACAGAAGGATCATGCCGGCGACGGGGCCGGGTACCGGCAGGCCGAGCAGGAAGACGGCGCCTTCGCCGAGGCATTGGAAAAGCAGCAGGATGGCGAATGCGGGGAGCATGGCGGCCTTGTCCTCGAAGTGACGCTGCCGTGCACGCGAAGGCGACACGGGTTCCCTTCGATCTTACGCCACTTCGGCTCCCGGCCGAGCACGCCCGCCTGGGAAGCGGGCGCTGGAGGTGTTACTGCGCGCGGGCGCGCCGAGCAAGGTTCTCGACCACGGCCGGGCTGAGCGAATCGGCATTGCCGACCAGGCGGTACAGTCGCCAGACGTCGGCGCTCTGGGTTATGGCGGCGGCGATGGCGGTTGCGGCCGAGCGCAGTTTGGCGGATAACGGAAGCGATTTGGTCGACATGATGGTT
The DNA here is from genome assembly GCF_001424165.1 of Massilia sp. Leaf139. GTDB lineage: Bacteria > Pseudomonadota > Gammaproteobacteria > Burkholderiales > Burkholderiaceae_D > Telluria. The sequence goes on along the minus strand of NZ_LMOJ01000001.1, from coordinate 595,456 downwards.
TCTCTCTGAAGTTGTTACCTTACAGTATGGACTTCTTCAGATAGAAATCAAATTGCGATCCATGATGATAGTCATTCACAAAACACATGACGTCCATTTCCATGTGCCAAGCGATAGCTCAGCTCTAAATAAATGGCCAGCTCAGCTTGCGCTTGACGTGCAACACCGAACGCGCCGCGACATAGGCAATCGCGAAACCAAAGGCAAGCAGGCTGCGCAGGTCGTGCAGGACGGCCAGCCAGACGCCGCCGACGGTGGCGACGGCGACCAGCACCATCAGAGCCAGTTCGATGCTGAGGAAAAATGTAGCGGCATTGCGCCAGATGCGCAGCGCGAGAGCACGCGCGTCGCGGAAGATGTGGATGTCGTGACCCATGGTCGATTCGCTAAGATGGTGAAGACCCAGAAATGCAAAAATCGCCAACGAGTGGCGATTTCGGCTGTGTTCTGGAGGCGAGGACGGGAGTCGAACCCGTCTAGACGGCTTTGCAGGCCGCTGCATAACCGCTTTGCTACCTCGCCAGTAGGTATAATACGACTGCTGAGCTGGACGGTTATGATCCACATCAACAGGAGAAGGGAAATGTCTTCTCTGAATTCTGGAGCGGGAGAAGAGTCTCGAACTCTCGACCTCAACCTTGGCAAGGTTGCGCTCTACCAACTGAGCTACTCCCGCTTAGGAGTTACTGCTATGACACGCCTTATGGAGCGGGAGAAGAGTCTCGAACTCTCGACCTCAACCTTGGCAAGGTTGCGCTCTACCAACTGAGCTACTCCCGCACGGAGTGTGTTTCTATCCTTACTACTGCTGCTCCAAACTGGAGCGGGAGAAGAGTCTCGAACTCTCGACCTCAACCTTGGCAAGGTTGCGCTCTACCAACTGAGCTACTCCCGCATGCTTGAAACATCGATTATCTCAGAATTTGTTGCGATTTCCAAGACAACCCGTACTGCGCATTGCCACTGACATCTATGAACGTTTGGAGCGGGAGAAGAGTCTCGAACTCTCGACCTCAACCTTGGCAAGGTTGCGCTCTACCAACTGAGCTACTCCCGCTTTGTCGTTCGTTTGTTGCGATGTCGTCACAACAGGCAAGCATTATAGATGATCTGATCCGTACGTCAAGGATGACAGAGAATTAATCTTACAAATTCCCGCCTTTTTCCTTTATCACTGGCCAGGCGCGGCGCAGGTAGTAGAACATCGACCATACCGTCAGCACACCCGCCACCCACAACAGCAGCTCGCCCCAGAAGTGAATGTCGATGCCGAAGATGCTGTCATGGAACAGCAGCATCGGGATCGCGGCCATCTGGGCGGCGGTCTTGACCTTCCCCAGCGAGCTGACGGCGACCGACTTGCGCGCGCCGATTTCGGCCATCCATTCGCGCAGGGCGGAAATAGTGATTTCGCGGCCGATGATGATGAAGGCGATGACGGCGTCCACGCGCTGCAGCTGGATCAGGATCAGGAGTGCGCCGGCGACCATCAGCTTGTCGGCGACCGGATCGAGGAAGGCGCCGAAGGCCGAGGTCTGGTTCCAGCGCCGCGCCAGGAAGCCGTCGAACCAATCGGTGACGGCGGCAATGATGAAGACGAGGGTCGCCGCCAGGTTCTGGTCGGCATGCGGCAGCCACTGTTCGGGAAGGTAGTACACGCCGACAACGAGAGGAATGAGTGCTACACGTAACCAGGTCAGGAGAATCGGGATGTTGAAAGGCATAAGGGCGTGATCTGGCTTACCGTTGAAAAATGCGTGCGCCGCTAGTCTACATGGGTATTGCTTTTTAAACTAGGTGAGCTCAACGGTGGGGATCACGCATGCGAAGTCCGGGTCAGGCCGCGACGACGCCGTGCCCGGCCGGCACTGGCATCATCCATTGTTCAGTACAGCTGGCGCTTAGTGGAGCTGGCGCTTAGTGCAGCTGGCGCTTAGTGCAGCTGGCGATATATCTCTTCCGCCAGCGCGGTCGAGATGCCTTCCACGCTGCACAGATCTTCGACGCTGGCGTCGACCACCCCGCGCAGGCCGCCGAAGCGCGCAAGCAGGCGCTGGCGGCGCTTGGCGCCGATGCCCTCGATCTCTTCCAGGCGCGAGGCCTGGCGCGTCTTGGCGCGCTTGGCGCGCATGCCGGTGATGGCGAAGCGGTGCGCCTCGTCACGGATCAGGGCGACGAGCATCAGCGCGGCCGATTCCTTGCCCAGCTCCTGCGGCGCGCGGCCGTCGGCGAAGATCAGCGTCTCGAGGCCAACGCGCCTGCCCTCGCCTTTCGCCACGCCGACGATCTGGCCGATGTCCAGGCCCAGCTCGGAGAACACCTGGCGCGCCATCTCGACCTGCCCCTTGCCGCCATCGACCAGCACGATGTCGGGCATGACGCCCTCGCCGCCCGCGACCTTTTCGTAGCGTCGCATGAGCACCTGGCGCATGGCCGCGTAATCGTCTCCCGGCGTGATGCCGTTGATGTTGTAGCGGCGGTATTCCGAGTTCTGCATCGCGTGGTGGTGGAAGACCACGCAGGATGCCTGCGTGGCTTCGCCCGCCGTGTGGCTGATGTCGAAGCATTCGATACGCAGGCTGTCGAGATCCGACGCGTCCAGCGACAGGGCCTCGGCCAGCGCGCGCGTACGCGACTGCTGCGACCCTTGTTCAGACAGCAGGCGGGCCAGGGAGATCTCGGCGCCCTTTTGAGCGAGCTCAAGCCACTGGCGGCGCTGGCCCTGGGGCTGGAAGATCAGGTTGATCCGGTGCCCGCACTGCTCGATCAGGGCCACCATCAGTTCCGGCTGGTCGAACTCGATGTTCAGGATCAGGGTGCCGGGAATGAATTTGTCGGTGTAATGCTGTACCAGGAAGGCGGCCAGCACTTCGCATTCGATCGAGAGCTCGGCGATCGCCTCGTTCACCTGGGTCGGGAAATAGGCGCGGTCGCCCAGATGGCGTCCGCCGCGCACCATGGCGAGATTGACGCAGGCGCGTCCGCCCTGCACCACCACGGCGATGATGTCGACGTCGGCGTCGCCGGTCGTCTCCATGCTTTGCTGGTGGAGCACACGCGAGAGCGACTGGATCTGGTTGCGCACGCCGGCGGCCTGCTCGAACATCAGCTTTTCGGCAAAGCCCTGCATCTTGCCTTGCAGGTCTTCCATGACCTCGGTCTGGCGCCCGCGCAGGAACTTCGCGGCGTTCTCGACGTCCACCTTGTACTCATCCTTGTCGATGAGGTTGACGCAGGGCCCGCTGCAGCGGCCGATCTGGTGCAGCAGGCAGGGGCGCGTGCGGTTGGCAAACACGCTGTCCTCGCAGGTGCGCAGCATGAAGACCTTTTGCAGGATCTGCATCGACTCCTTCACCGCCCAGGCGCTCGGGAAGGGGCCGAAGTACTGGTTCTTGCGATCGAGGGCGCCGCGATAATACGCCATGCGCGGGAAGTCACCACCCGTGATCTTCAGGTAGGGATAGCTTTTGTCGTCGCGGAACAGGATGTTGTAGCGTGGCTTGAGCGCCTTGATCAGGTTGTTTTCCAGGATCAGGGCTTCGGCTTCGCTGTGCGTGACCGTCGTTTCCAGGTGCGCGATCTGGCCCACCATCATCGCAATGCGCGGGCTCGACAGGTTCTTCTGGAAATAGCTCGACACGCGGTTCTTCAGGTTGCGCGCCTTGCCGACATAGAGCACGTTCCCGTTGGCGTCGAAATAGCGGTACACGCCCGGCAGCCCGGGCAGCTTGGCGACCGTCGCCAGCACCTGCTCGCGCGCGGTGGCGCTGGGCTGGACGGGGCCGGCGGCGTCTTCCTTCAGGGTCGCCGTCAGCTCTTCCTTCATGACCTGCCAGGTATCGGGACGGGCGCGCGGCGTCGGCGTGGCGTCGGCCTTGGCGCCGCGGCCGCGCTTGGGCTTGTCCTCGACGGGATGGGGCGCGGGCATGGCCGCTCCGCCCGCCGCCACGTAGGCGACCGGTGCTTCCGCCACATGGTCGGGCGAGGTGTCGGCTGGCGCCGGTTGCTCCGGCAGTTCGGGGGATTGCACTTCCTTGGTCACTGAGAGTTCGCTTGCCTAATGGTTGCTTACGGTGCCGCCGCGTCCTGCGTCACGATCACGAAGGCGACGCCATAGTCGGCCTCGTCGCTGATCGTCACCTGGGCGGCCAGTCTGTTCTGCTGCATGAATTCCTCGAGCGCGCCGCTGCAGACGATGACCGGCTTGCCGCTCGGGGCGTTGAGCATCTGGGCCGAACGCCAGGTCATGGGCATGCGCATGCCCAGGCCGATGGCTTTCGAAAACGCTTCCTTGGCCGAGAAGCGCGTGGCCAGGAAACGCAGGCCGCGCACTTCGCTGCGCGCGCGCCGCGCATGGTATTTCTCGAGTTCCTGCGGGCCCAGGATCTTTTCGGCGAAACGCGGGCCGCTGCGTGCGAGGGCCGCCTCGACACGCGAGATCTGGACGATATCGGTGCCGATGCCGTAGATCATTTTGCCCCCAGGGTCACGCCGAGGCGCGCCGCGACCATGATCGCCTTCATTTCGCGCACGGCGTTTTCCCAGCCGGCAAACAGCGCATGCGCCACGATCGCGTGGCCGATGTTCAGCTCGGCAATCTCGCGGATCGCGGCCACCGGCTGCACGTTCGTGTAGTGCAGGCCGTGGCCGGCGTTCACGACCAGCCCGTTGCGCACCCCGGCCAGCGCGCCGGCGCGGATGCGTTCCAGTTCGCGCGCCGCTTCCTCGCCCTCGGCTTCGGCATAGCGGCCCGTGTGCAGCTCGATCACGGTGGCGCCGGCCTGGGCCGCGGCGGCGATCTGCCCTTCGTCGGCATCGATGAAGAGCGAGACGCGGATGCCCTCGCCTTTCAGCTGCTTCACGGCCGTCTCGACTTCCTTGTAGTAGCGGATGACGTCGAGGCCGCCTTCGGTCGTGACTTCCTCGCGCCGCTCGGGCACCAGGCACACGTCCTGCGGGCGCACCTGGCAGGCGAAGTCGATCATCTCCTGCGTGACGGCCGCTTCCAGGTTCATGCGCGTGGCCAGTTGCGGGCGCATCGCCAGCACGTCGGCGTCCTTGATGTGGCGCCGGTCTTCGCGCAGGTGCAGCGTGATCAGGTCGGCGCCGGCCTGCTCGGCGAGCAAGGCCGCGCGCAGCGGATCCGGATAAACGGTGCCGCGCGCATTGCGCACGGTGGCGATGTGGTCGATGTTCACGCCCAGGTCGATGACCTGGCCTACGGGTTGCAGGAAGCTCATGGTTGTCTTGTTCTTCGGTTATGTGACTACAGCTGCATCAGGTCGATCAAAATCTGGCGCGTGTTGAGCGGCACGCCGCCCAGGTGGTGCGCCAGCAGGAAGCGCATCAACTGCTTGCTCTGCGCCTGCGTCGCCGGGTCGGCGTAATCCTCGCGCTCCATGTCGAGCAGGGTCTTGCCGGACACCACGGGCCAGACGTCGGACACGCGGGCTTCGCGCGCGCCGCGTTCCGGATCGACCACATAGTCGAGGTTCGCCTCGACCGTCTCGCGCGTCGTCGTCGAGCGTTTTAGATCGGCGGCGACGCCTGTTTCCTTAAGTAAGGCCCGTTCGAACTTTCGCAAGGCAATTTGTGCCGGTTCGTCGTGCGCCAGCTCGTTGAGCGTCGAAATGTAGTGGTCGAACAGCGCGCGGTGCGGGTCGTCGCGCGCCAGCAGTTTCACCAGCAGTTCGTTGAGGTAGAAGCCGCACAGCAAGGCGGTGCGTTCGATGGGGAGCATGCCGCCCACCCATTCGGCATCGATCAGGGTACGCAGTTCCTGCTTGCCGCTCCAGGACACGGACAGCGGCTGGAAGGTCTGCAGCACGCCGCGCAGCTTGGACAGCGGCCGCTTCGCGCCCTTGGCCACGACCGCGATGCGGCCATGGTCGCGCGTGAACAGGTCGACGATGAGGCTCGTCTCCTTGTACGGGTAGCTGTGCAGGACGAAGGCCGGCTGGCCATTGATCCGGGTGTCACGTACAGGGACGCGGCTGCGCCGCGGAGCGGGCGCTTCAGGGGCCCCGGTGGCAGGGGCGAGATCGGGGTCGAGGCTCGTCATGCGGTGGGATCATCCTCCGGCGCTTCGCTCGCGCTTATTCGTAACCGTAGGCGCGCAGGCCCGCTTCGTTGTCCGCCCAGCCCGACTTGACCTTGACCCAGATCTCCAGGTATACAGGGCCGCCGAACAGTTTTTCCATGTCGAGACGCGACTGGGTCGAGATTTCTTTCAAGCGCGCCCCCTTGTTACCGATGATCATCGATTTATGGGTATCGCGCTCGACCAGGATGGCGGCGAAGATGCGGCGCAGGTTGCCTTCTTGCAGGAACTGCTCGATGAGCACTGTGCTCGTGTAGGGCAATTCGTCGCCCAGCAGGCGGAACACTTTTTCGCGCACGATCTCGGCGGCCAGGAATTTCTCGCTGCGGTCGGTGATGTCGTCCGGGCCGAAGACGGGCGGATTTTCTGGCAGGTGGTTGCGGATCTCGCGTTCGAGCGCGTCGACCTGGAAGCGCAGCTTGGCCGAGACCGGGACGATGGCGGTGAAGTCGCGCAGCGCTGCGACCTTCTGGGCGAAGGGCATCAGGGTCGCCTTGTCCTTCATGCGATCGGACTTGTTGATCACCAGGATCACCGGCACGTTCTTCGGCAGCAAATCGAGCACCTGCTGGTCGGCCGGGCCGAAGGTACCGGCCTCGACGATGAAGAGCACGACATCCGACGCCGTCAGCGTATTCGAGACAGTTTTATTCAGCGTTTTGTTCAGTGCGTTCGCATGACGCGTCTGGAATCCTGGCGTATCGACGTAGATAAACTGGGCGTCGTCATGGGTCTGGATGCCGGTGATGCGGTGGCGCGTGGTCTGCGCCTTGCGCGAGGTGATCGACACCTTGGCGCCGATCAGCACGTTCATCAGCGTCGATTTGCCCACGTTCGGGCGGCCGACGATGGCGATGTAGCCGCAACGGAAGCCTTCTGCCGAGGTGCCGTTGCTGATGTCCTTGCGGTCGGCGAAGAAGGCGTTGAGGTCGACTTCCTGGCCGCTCTCGTTGGCGCCGGTCGCTGCGTTGTCGTTCGCGTCCGTGTCCGCGTCGTTATTCGCGTTATGAACGGGATCGATATTTTCGTCGGGATTATTTACGGTATTCATACTTCGCTTATGCCTGATGTCATGCCTGTTTGGTGGGAGCGGACTGCGCGCCTGGCGCATCCTCGCCCTGGATGGTGGCGATACCGGCCAGCTTGAGCTGGGCGGCACGCGGCTTGGCCTTGCGGCTGGCGGCCGGAGTCTTGCGCAGCGCCTGTTCGGCCACTTCCAGCGCCAGGCGGGCAGCGGCCTGTTCGCCGGCACGGCGGCTGCCGCCGCGCCCGAAGACCTGGATATTGAGCTTCGGCACCAGGCATTCGATCTCGAATTCCTGGCTGTGGGCGGCGCCGTGGGTGGCGATCACGTTATAGGTCGGCAAGGAGATCTTGCGGCTTTGCAGGAATTCCTGCAGCAGGGTCTTGGCGTCCTTGCCCAGGGTGCGCGGGTCGACCGTGTCGAGCAGGGGAATATAAAAGGCGCGGATGGCGTCGCGCGCGGCGTCGAAGCCGGCGTCGAGGAAGATCGCGCCCAGCAGGGCCTCGAGGGTGTCGGCCAGGATCGAGGGACGGCGGAAACCGCCCGATTTGAGTTCGCCTTCGCCCAGGCGCAGGAACTGCGACAGTTCCAGCTTCTGGGCGATCTCGTAGAGCGATTGCTGCTTGACGAGGTTGGCGCGCAGGCGCGACAGGTCGCCCTCGTCGAGGTGGCTGAAGCGTTCGTACAGGATCGAGGCCACGACGCAGTTCAGGATCGAGTCGCCGAGGAATTCGAGGCGTTCGTTATGCAGGCTGCTATGGCTGCGATGCGTCAGGGCCTGCTGCAGAAGGCCAGCATCCCGGAACGTGTAACCCAAGCGCGTTTGCAATAACTGAAGATTCATTGTCGATGTATTGTAGTACGGCCGCTGCGAAGGCGGCGCTTCCTGCTCGGTTGGACGGCGCCGGCCGGCGCGCGCCATGGTGATGTGCCCGCTTCCGGCGAGGGGCACCGGGAGCGGTGAGCCGCCCTGCCCCGCTGCTGGAGCGCGGCCGATGCGGATCAGTCCGCGCCGTCCGCCTTGGCCGCCACGACGCCGCTCGGGTCGGTCGTGCCGTCGTAGGTGATGACGAGGGTGGCGCGCTCGGTCAGGGGGATGCGCTTCTCGTAGGCAAAGCTGATCTCGGGGCTGGCGCCGTCGTGGCTGATCACCAGGTCGCGTCCGCGGATCGCCTCGACATCGTTAACTTCGGCAAACTTGTCGAAACTCTGCTGCATCTCGACGATACTGCCGCCGGCTGCCTTGGCGCGTACGATGCCGTCGTGTACGGCGCGGTATTCGAGGAAGGACGGCACGATCTTGATGGCCAGCAGGGCAAAAGCGCCCAGCACCATCAGCACCAGGATCAGCCCGGTGAGCGACATACCGCCCTGCTTGCTGCCCACTACCCGTTTGCGCTCGACCATGTTGGTTTCTCCGGTTTGCACGACGCGTTACTGGATGCCGCCGATGCGCTTCGGATCGCCGAAGTTCATCCACACCAGGAAGGCCTTGCCGACGATATTCCTGTCCGGCACAAAGCCCCAGTAACGGCTGTCCGCGCTGTTGTCGCGGTTGTCGCCCATCATGAAGTAATTGCCTGCCGGGACGGTACAGGTGAATTTATCGTAGGAGTAATCGCAGGCTTCGCGCAGCGGGAAGTTCTCCACGCTATCGAGGTTGAACGAACGCGCCGGTTCCGTGTTTAGGATGCGGTGCTCGCTGCCCGGCAGTTTTTCGATGAACTGCTTGTGGTAGACCGGACGCTCGTCGTCGAGGTAATCGTCCAGCGCCGTGTACTGCACCGGCACGCCATTCACGCTCAGGCGCTTGTTTTCGTAAGTGATCTTGTCACCAGGCACGCCGATGACGCGCTTGATGTAGTCCTGGCTCATGTCCTTCGGATACTTGAAGACCATGACATCGCCGCGCTGCGGGTCGTTGAGGTCGATGATCTTCTTGTTCACGATCGGCAGGCGAATGCCGTAGGTGTACTTGTTCACGAGGATCAGGTCGCCCACCAGCAGGGTCGGCACCATCGAGCTCGACGGGATTTTGAACGGCTCCCACAGGAAGGAGCGCAGGAAGAAGACCGCAGCGATCACGGGGAAGAAGCTGCCCGAATACTCAACCCAAGTCGGCTGGCGCAGGATGTCGGCTTCGATCTCCGCGCGCTTGGCCTGGTTGTCGGGCTTGATACCGTCGGCGGTCAGCTTGCTGCGATGGGCGTCGTAGGCGGCCAGGGCGGCGTCGGCCGCGGCGCGGCGCTGCTTGGACAGAACGAAAACATCCCAAAACCAGATGACGCCCGTGACCACCATGAGCACGAACAAAATGAGCGCAAAATTCCCCAGGATCGTTTGCAGGTTCATTTATCTTCCACTTGAAGGATGGCGAGGAAGGCTTCCTGTGGAATCTCCACCGAACCAACCTGTTTCATGCGTTTCTTACCAGCTTTTTGCTTTTCCAACAGTTTCTTTTTGCGGCTGATGTCGCCGCCGTAGCACTTGGCCAGCACGTTCTTGCGCAGCGCCTTGACGTTCTCGCGCGAGATGATGGTGGCGCCAATCGCCGCCTGGATCGCCACGTCGAACATCTGACGCGGAATCAGTTCGCGCATCTTGGCCGCCACCTGGCGTCCGCGGTACGGCGCATTCGCGCGGTGCACGATGATGGCCAGCGCATCGACCTTCTCGCTGTTGATCAGCATGTCGACTTTCACCACGTCGGCCGAGCGGTTTTCCTTGAACTCGTAGTCCATCGAGGCATAGCCGCGCGAGGTCGACTTCAGACGATCGAAGAAGTCGAGCACGATTTCCGCCATCGGGATTTCGTAGTGCAGCTTGACCTGGCGGCCGTGGTAGGCCATGTCCATCTGGATGCCGCGCTTGGAGGTACATAACGTCATCACCGAGCCGACATATTCCTGAGGCATGTAGAGGTTGACGTCGACGATCGGCTCGCGCACTTCGTTGATCTTCGAGGGCTCCGGCATCTTCGACGGATTGTCGACGCGGATTATGGTACCGTCGCGCATCTCGACTTCGTAGACGACGGTCGGCGCGGTCGTGATCAGATCCATGTCGAACTCGCGCTCGAGGCGTTCCTGCACGATCTCCATGTGCAGCAGGCCGAGGAAGCCGCAGCGGAAGCCGAAGCCCAGCGCCTGCGACACTTCCGGCTCGTACATCAGCGCGGCGTCGTTGAGCTTCAGCTTTTCCAGCGAGTCGCGCAGCGCGTCGTACTGGTTCGCTTCCACCGGGAACAAACCGGCGAACACCTGCGGCTGGACTTCCTTGAAGCCCGGCAGCGGCGCGGGCGCAGGCTTGCTGGCCAGGGTGACGGTATCGCCCACGCGGGCGGCGGTCAGTTCCTTGATGCCGGCGATGATGAAGCCCACCTGGCCGGCCTTCAGTTCCGGCAGTGAGACAGAGCGCGGCGTGAACACCCCGATGTTCTCGACCAGGTTCACGGAACCGGTCGCCATCAAGAGGATCTTGTCCTTCGGACGCAGGGTGCCGTTGACCACGCGCACCAGCATCACGACGCCGACGTACGGGTCGTACCAGGAGTCGACGATCAGCGCCTGCAGCGGTGCATCCGCGTCGCCTTTCGGCGGCGGCACGCGCTTGATCAGGTCTTCCAGCACGTCTTCGACGCCGAGGCCGGTCTTGGCCGAGCAGGTCGTCGCTTCCGAGGCGTCGATGCCGATCACGTCCTCGATTTCCTTCTTGGCGTTGTCCGGGTCGGCGTGCGGCAAGTCGATCTTGTTCAGGATCGGCACCACTTCCACGCCCAGGTCGAGCGCGGTATAGCAGTTGGCGACGGTCTGCGCCTCGACGCCTTGCGACGCGTCGACGACGAGCAGTGCGCCTTCGCAGGCCGACAGCGAGCGCGAGACCTCGTAGCTGAAGTCGACGTGGCCCGGGGTATCGATCAGGTTCAGGTTGTAGACCTGGCCGTCGCGCGCCTTGTATTGCAGGGCAGCGGTCTGCGCCTTGATGGTAATGCCGCGCTCGCGCTCCAGATCCATCGAGTCGAGCACCTGCGCATCCATTTCGCGGTCGGACAAGCCGCCGCAGAGCTGGATGATGCGGTCGGCCAGGGTCGATTTACCGTGGTCGATGTGGGCGATGATGGAGAAGTTACGTATGTTGTTCATTAACAAAGCTCAAAACCAAAAAGGGGCGAAGCCGCCGGGCCGTGCCGGGCGGCGCCGCGAACTGCCGGCGCAATACGAAAAAGGCGCTTCGTGTGGGGCTGTTCTCCCCAGGCGAGCGCCCTCATTCAACCAAGCTCAAGGTGATTGGCCGCTGTGCCGGCAAATGTGCTGGCAACAACGGCTTTTCCAAGCCAGGCATTTTACCGGATTTCAAGGTAGAAAGCCCGGTTTCTGTGGGAGCGGTGGACTTCGCCGCCGAATCGGCCGTAGGGTGAACGGCTTTGCCGTCCACGCGCGATCGTTGCCGGATGCATGCCGGGGAAGGGCCGCCACCGGCGCAACGCTGCCCGGGCAGACGTCTGTCGGTTGAACGCGTGGGCGGCAGAGCCGCCCACCCTGCGTCTATGCCGCCGGTGCGGGCGCGCGCTCGAGGTAACGGCGCACGGCCGCTTCGTCGAGGAAGTAGTGGCACAGCTCGGGTTCGTCGAGCCGGCCGTAGAGCACCGGCACCAGCTCGTCGAAGCGTTCGACCAGGGCCGGATCGGCATCGACGTCGATGACGTCCACCGCGAAGGCCTGCCCCGGCGGCGCCAGCGTCTGCAGCGCCGCCAGCATGTCTTCGCACAAGTGGCAGTAGCTGCGCGAATACAGGGTAAATCGCATCACTTGGCCGGCTTGATGACGAGGTACTGGGTGACGTTTTCGCGCCGCACCAGCACGGCCACGCTCTTCTTCGGATCGAGCTTGGCGGCCAGGGCGTTGAACTGGGTGGCGTCCTTGATCTCGACATTGTCCATCTGCAGGATCAGGTCGCCCGGACGCACCCCGGCGACCGAGGCGCGGCCGGTCGAGGCGTCGACCACGACGCCGCCTTCGAGCTTCAGGCTGCGGCGCTGCTCGGGGCTCAGGTTCGACACGTGCAGGCCGAGCGCGTTCGGCGCCGCACCCGGGGCCGGCTTGTTCGGCTGCGGCTTGGCGACGGCCGCCTTTTCGTCTTCCAGCGCGACGATCGTGACCGGCACGTCGAGCTGGGCGCCGCGGCGCCAGACGGTGACGGTGGCGCGGGTGCCGATCTTGGAGGCGCCGACCAGGCGCGGCAGGTCGCGCGTCGTTTCGATCGGCTGGCCATTGAATTTGAGGATGATGTCGCCGACCTTGATGCCGCCCTTCTCGGCCGGCCCGCCCGCTTCCACCATCGACACCTCGGCGCCGCGCGCCTTGCCGAGACCCAGCGACTCGGCCACGTCGCGCGTGACTTCGCTGATCTGTACTCCCAGGCGTCCACGCGTGACGCGGCCGGTTTTCTTGAGCTGGTCGGCCACGCGCATGACTTCGTCGATCGGTACCGCGAAGGAGATGCCGTTATACGCGCCGGAAAGCGTGGCGATCTGCGAATTGATGCCGATGACTTCGCCGCGCATGTTGATCAGGGGGCCGCCCGAATTGCCGGGGTTGACCGCCACGTCGCTCTGGATTAGCGGCAGGTATTCGCCGGTATCGCGCGACTTGGCCGAGATGATGCCGGCGGTGACGGTATTGTCGAGGTTGAAGGGCGAACCGATCGCGATCACCCATTCGCCGACGCGGATCTTGCTCGAGTCGCCCGTGCGCAGATAAGGCAGGCTGGTGGCGTTCACCTTCAGCAGGGCGACGTCGGAGCGGCGGTCGGAACCGAGCACCTTGGCCTTGAATTCGCGGCGGTCGGTCAGCGTGACCGTGACCTCGTCCGCGCCCTCGACCACGTGGGCATTGGTCAGCACGTAGCCGTCGTCGGAGATGATGAAACCGGAACCGACGCCGCGCTGCACTTCCTGCTCCTCCTGCTGCGGCTGGGGCGAACGGCGGCGCGGGATCGGCTGGCCGAAGAAGCGGCGCAGGAATTCCTGCATCTCCTCTTCGCCCGGCCCGCCCTGCCCCAGGCGCACGCGCTCGGTGGTGCGGATGTTGACGACCGCAGGGCCGGCCTTGTCGATCAGGTCGGAAAAGTCGGGCAGCCCCGTTACCACCGGTGTCGGGACGGGTGCGGCGGCATGCGCCACGGAGGAAACGGACAGGCTGGCGCCCGTCCACAGCAGGGCCGACAGGACTACGCGCGCAAATGTGCTGGTCATGAGAGTCAGGAGGTGAGGACGGGATTGACGTTATGGTAAGCCAAAACCCGGCCTCTTGTCGCGCATGCGGATGAGGGCGCGCGTGGGCGCTGCGGCGGCGGGTGCGGATGCACCCGGGAGGTGGGGCGCGGCGCCGGGCGGGTGGCGCCGGCGCGCTTTCTGGAGACGATGGCGGACTATGCAGCCGCGGCGGTGGACGCGGTGTGGGGTGCGGCGGCCTCGCGCCTCAGGTGGACGGCGTCGACGCCGCCAGCGCAACCGGCTTTGCGTGCTCGAGCTCTCCCGCCGGACGGCGCGCGTGCAGCGGCTCCTCGGCCAGGCGGGCGGAAAGGCGCGCCGCGAAGCCGGGCGAGAGGTCGGCAGACTCTCCCGTGCGCAGCACGTCGCCGATCAGGTGATACACTTCCCACGCTGCTATTCCATCGGCCGTGCGCAAAGCTGCGCAGGCCAGCTCGTGGTCGTCCTTCGGCAACGCGTCGTCGCTCAGGGCGGAAATACGTTCGCGGTTCTTTTTGTTCGTGTCCATCGGTCGTTCCAGTAGCTATGTGATCCAAATAAATGTCCAGGTATCAGGGAACCTGGATTAACCCGTTGCCCCGCTTACCCGGGACACTGGCTTTTTACGCTCACGCTAGCTACCGACGTTTGTCAGCAGGAAAATCAAGCAAGGGCTTCAATTTTTCGGCAATGACTTCGCGGGCGCGAAATATTCTGCTGCGCACTGTGCCAATGGGACAGGCCATCACTTCGGAAATTTCCTCGTAGCTCAAACCCTCAATCTCGCGCAAGACAATCGCCGTCCGCAATTCCAGCGGCAAGGCTTCCATCGCCGCATTTACCGTGTAGGCGATCTGCTTGCTCGCCAGCACCGACTCCGGCGTGTTTATGTCGCGCAAGCTATCCGCATCGTCAAACCCTTCGGCACGTTCCGTATCGGCCTCGGTGGAGGTCGGTGCGCGCCGCCCTTGTGTGACAAGATAATTCTTTGCCGTGTTAATACCGATCCGGTAGAGCCAAGTATAAAACGCCGACTCGCCGCGGAAATGCCGCAAGGCCCGAAACGCTTTAATAAACGTTTCTTGCACAACATCCTCGGCCTCGGCGGGATCATGGACAAGGCGTGACACCAGGCGCATCAGCCTGCGCTGATACTTCGCCACTAACAAGTCGAACGCCTGCCTGTCACCGGCCTGGACGCGTTCGACCAGCAATTGATCACCCTCGCGTTCTGTTGTCACTGACAGGATCCCGTTAGCAGCAGACCGTCACTACATAAGAGTTGGCCTGCTGCAATAAGTTCAAAGTATTTCGAGTGTCGGTGCCGCACGTTCATGGCGCCGCGACAAGCTGCCGATTGCAACGCGCAGAGCCCGGTATTCGGCCGGCGCCAGGCTGTCCCGCAGCACCGGGACGATGCGCCTGTTGCCGGCCTCGTCAAGCAGATGCAGGAGCAGCATCGAGGGCCAGATGAGTGTGGCGGGCAACAGCGTCACGACGGTATCGGCGGACGCCGTCGCTTCGGCTTCCATCTCCTGTTGTACCGTCAGGTGCAGTGTGCCGGTTCCAGATACATCAATCCCGTGCGTCTTTGTCGCGCCCGCCCATCCGTGCAGAGAACAGAGTGCTGCAAGCAGGAAAAAAGCCGCGCAGACGGGTGCGCCGGCGAAGCGCTCGGGCAACAAAATGCCGACAAAAAAAGCCGCGCATAACTGCGCCAGCGCGAACAGCAGCAGCGCTGCGCGCAAGCGGCGTGACGGCGCAACGCGTGCGGACACGGCAATTGACATCGGATGAGGGGGAAGGTAAAACGGAACGCCTGCCGCGCGCGGGGTGCGGCAGGGTCAGGCGCCCGATTCTTTAGACAGAACCAGGCGCGGCAGGTTCATCCGAACGCATGAAAACCTTCATGGCTACGTTGCATCACCGCGCCGTACTTGCGTACTGTCTTCGACGATGCGCCTTGCCCTGAAGGCTTTCAAACGCCCGGCAATTTAAACCTTGGCGAAAACGAGGGTACCGTTGGTACCGCCGAAACCGAACGAGTTCTTCACGGCATAGTCGATCTGCATGTCGCGGGCGGTGTTCGCCACGAAATCGAGATCGCAGGCCGGATCCTGGTTGAACATGTTGATCGTCGGCGGCGACACCTGGTTATGGATCGCCAGCACCGTGAATACCGACTCGAGGCCGCCGGCGCCGCCCAGCAAGTGGCCGGTCATCGACTTGGTCGAGTTGACCACCAGCTTGTGCGCATGGTCGCCGAAGGTGCGCTTGATGCCCTGCACTTCCGCGAGGTCGCCCAGCGGCGTCGAGGTGCCGTGCGCGTTCACATAATGCACCTGGTCGGCGTTGATACCGGCATTCGCCATGGCGGCCACCATGCAACGGCTGGCGCCGCTGCCGTCTTCCATCGGCGCGGTGATGTGGTAGGCGTCCGCGCTCATGCCAAAGCCCAGCAGCTCGGCGTAGATCTTCGCGCCGCGCGCCTTGGCGTGCTCGTACTCTTCCAGCACCATGACACCGGCACCCTCGCCCAGTACGAAGCCGTCGCGGTCGCGGTCCCATGGACGCGAAGCCGTTGCCGGATCTTCATTGCGCGACGACAGCGCGCGTGCCGAGGCGAACCCGCCCAGGCCCAGCGGCGAAATGGTCGACTCGGCGCCGCCGGCGATCATCACGTCGGCATCGCCATATTCGATCAGGCGTCCAGCCGCGCCGATGCAATGCAGGCCGGTGGTGCAGGCCGTGACGATGGCCAGGTTGGGGCCGCGCAGGCCGTATTTGATCGAGAGGTCGCCCGAGATCATGTTGATGATCGAGGCCGGCACGAAGAACGGCGAAATGCGGCGCGGGCCGCGCTTGTCGTACTCGTCCTTCTGCTCTTCGATCCGCGGCAGACCGCCGATGCCCGAACCGACGATCACGCCGATACGGTCGGCATTTTCCTCGGTGACGACGAGACCCGAATCCTGCAGCGCCTCGATACCCGCCGCCATGCCGTAATGGATGAAGGTATCCATGTTACGGGCTTCCTTGGCGGGGATGACATCCTCGATATTGAAGCCTTTGACTTCACCCGCGAAACGGGTCGAAAACGGCGAGGCGTCGAACTTGGTGATGTTGGCAATGCCCGACTTGCCAGCCAGCGCCGCGCTCCACGCTTCGGTAATCGAATTACCGATTGGTGAAACGCAGCCCAGGCCGGTAATGACGACGCGGCGGTTGCGTGAACGGCTCAAGCGATTCTCCCTAAAACTAAGACAGCTTCGGCCCGCTTAGGCCTTAACGTGCGCAGTTGCGTAGTCGATAGCCTGCTTGACGGTGGTGATTTTCTCAGCCTGCTCGTCAGGGATTTCCATTTCGAACTCGTCTTCCAGGGCCATCACCAGTTCGACGGTGTCCAGGGAATCTGCGCCGAGATCGTCAACGAACGACGACTCGATTTTGATGTCGGCTTCTGCAACACCCAGTTGCTCAGCGACGATTTTTTTAACGCGTTGTTCGATATCCGACATGTTATGGCTCCATTAGGTATGTGTTGCGGAAAGTGCGCGCATTTTATCAGGTTTGCGCGCTGAAAAACTATTTTCGGCGTCTGACGCTAATTCGGCCGAAACTCCTGCTAAAAGATGAGATTCTGTCGCGATGTAAAACGGGACGATTCAATCGTACGCCCCGTACGATCGACATCGGCCCATTCCCGCGATTAATTCATGTACATGCCGCCATTCACGTGCAGGGTCGTGCCGGTGACATAGCTGGCAGTCGGGCCGGCCAGGAAAGCCACCGCATGGGCGATGTCTTCCGGCTGGCCGAGGCGGCCCAGCGGAATTTGGGTAAGCAATGCCTCGTGCTGGCCTTCGCCGAGTCCCTTGGTCATGTCGGTATCGATGAAACCGGGCGCGACGCAGTTGACGGTGATGTTGCGGCTGCCGATCTCGCGCGCCAGCGCACGGGTCATGCCGGCCACGCCCGCTTTGGCGGCGGCGTAATTCATTTGGCCCGGGTTGCCGGACGAACCGACGACCGAGGTGATGTTGATGATGCGGCCGTGTTTGGCCTTCATCATGCCGCGCAGCACAGCGCGCGACAGGCGGCCGACGGCCGTCAGGTTGGTCGCGATGACGCTGTCCCACTCCTCGTCCTTCATGCGCATGGCCAGGTTGTCCTGGGTGATGCCGGCGTTATTGACGAGAATGGCGACGGCGCCGAAGCTCTTCTGGATCTCGTCGATGACGGCCGTGCAGTTGGCCGCGTCGGTGACGTTCAGCACCAGGCCCTTGCCGCCAAATTCGGCGAGGTAGTCGGTGATGGCCTGCGCGCCGCTGTCGCTGGTAGCTGTGCCGACGACTTTTGCGCCTTGACGGGCCAGCTCGAGGGCGATGGCCTTGCCGATGCCGCGTGAGGCGCCGGTGACGAGAGCGACTTGGTTTTCCAGATTCATGTGGTTCCTGTTCTATCTAAAACGTCGGGCACGCGCCCTTCTCAGTTGCCTTGCACGGCGGCCAGCACACGTTCGAGCGCGGCCTGGTCCGTCAGCGCTTCGCCGACCAGCACCGGATCGATGCGCTTGGCCATGCCGATCAGGGTCTTGCTCGGCGCGCATTCGATGACCTGGGTGAGGCCCGTGGCGGCCATCTTCTGCATCGTTTCGACCCAGCGCACCGGGCCAGCGGCCTGGCGCACCAGGGCGTCCTTGATCGCGTCCGGATCGTTCTGGATCGCGACATCGACATTGTTAATCAAATCGATGCGCGGCGCATGGAAGGTGAGTGTGGCCATGTAGTCGCGCAGTCGATCCGAGGCCGGTTTCAGCAGCGAGGAGTGGAACGGCGCCGAGACGGACAGCTTCATGGCGCGCTTGGCGCCCTTGGCCTTGGCGATCTCGCAGGCGCGGTCGATCGCGGCAGCGTGGCCGGCGATCACGATCTGGGTCGGCTCGTTGAAATTGACGGCCTCGACGACCTCGCCCTGGGCGGCTTGCGCACACACGGCGTGCACATCGTCGGCGGACAAGCCCAGCACGACGGCCATGCCGCCCTGCCCGACCGGCACCGCGTCCTGCATCGCCTGGGCGCGGAAGCGCACCAGCGGCACCGCGTCCTTGAAGTCGATCACGCCGGCGGCCACCAGGGCCGAGTATTCGCCCAGGCTATGGCCGGCAACGAGCGATGGCGCCGGGCCGCCTGCGGCGATCCAGGCGCGGTAGACAGCCACGGCCGCGGTCAGCATGACGGGCTGGGTATTGGTGGTGAGATCCAGTTCTTCCTTCGGGCCTTCGGCGATCAGCTTGCCGATGTCCATGCCCAGCGCGTCCGAGGCTTCGGCCACGGTCTGCGCGACGACGGCGTTGCCGGCGAAGCCATTGAGCATGCCGACCGCTTGCGCGCCCTGGCCGGTAAACAGGAATGCGAATTTGTTCATTTTCTTCTTCTCCTAAACTGACTTGCGGGGCCCCGGCGGACTTACATGCGCGCCAGGATCGCGCCCCAGGTAAAGCCGCCGCCGACGCCTTCCATCAGGATATTGTCGCCTGCTTTGATGCGGCCGTCGCGCACGGCAAGGTCGAGCGCCAGCGGAATCGAGGCGGCCGAGGTATTGCCATGCTCGTCGACCGTGACGACCATGCGTTCGAGCGGCAGGCCGAGCTTCTTGGCCGTGCTCTTCATGATGCGGATATTCGCCTGGTGCGGAATCAGCCAGTCGACGTCGGACGCCTGCATGCGCGCGGCGCCGAGCACCTCGGCCGCGACCTCTTCCAGCACCGTGACGGCCAGCTTGAACACGGCCTGGCCATCCATGTGCAGGAAGCCGCCGCTGGCGGCGCTGCCGGCCGGGTTCGGCGGAATCGAGAGGATGTCGGCATGGGTGCCGTCGGCGTGCAGCTTCGAGGCCAGGATGCCCGGCTCGTTCGAGGCCGTCATCACCACGGCGCCGGCGCCGTCGCCGAACAGCACGCAGGTGGTGCGGTCTTCGAAATTCAGGATGCGCGAGAACACTTCCGCGCCGATCACCAGCACCGTCTTGTGCATGCCGGCGCGGATAAAGGCGTCGGCGGTCGAGACCGCATACACGAAGCCGCTGCAGACGGCCTGCACGTCGAAGGCGGCGCTGTGGTTGGTCATGCCCAGCTTTTGCTGGACGACACAGGCGGTGCTCGGGAAGCTGCCCTGGAAGTCCGGGGTCGAGCTGGCGACGATCACCATGTCGATGTCGAGCGCCGACTTGCCTGCCATCTCGAGCGCACGCCGCGCCGCCTCGACCGCGAGATCCGACGAATTCTGATCGGCCGCGGCGTAGTGGCGCGCCGAAATGCCGCTGCGCGACACGATCCATTCGTCCGAAGTCTCGATGCCCTTGGCGGCGAGCTCCGCCGCCAGTTCGTCGTTGGTGACCCTGCGCGCCGGCAGGTAGCTGCCGGTGCCGATGATTTTGCTGTAGACAGTCATTACGTCTCCACCCGAGTTTCCGTCGTCAATCAAACCTGGCGCTGTGCGTCAGGGGTTTCCGGCATCAGTTCGGCGATCATCGCCGACAATTGCTCTTGTACATTATATTTCGCTGCGTCGAAAGCGCGGCGGATTGCCCATTCGAAAGCATAGGCGTTGGCGCCGCCATGGCTCTTGAAGACCATGCCCTTCAGGCCCAGCAGGCCGGCGCCATTGTAGCGTTCGGGATTGAGCTTCTTGAGGGCACCGCGCGCGATCAGCGCGCCCAGCATGGACAGCCAGCTTTGCTTGAACACCGTTTTCATGAAGCGCGACAGGCCTTCGATCGCCTTCAGGGTGACGTTGCCGACGAAACCGTCGCAGACGACGACGTCGGTCGTGCCCTTGAAGATATCGTTGCCTTCGACGTTGCCGTAGAAATTCAGGGCGCCGCGCTCGTGGTCGGCGCGCAGCAAGACGGCGGTCTCCTTGACTACCTCGTTGCCCTTGATCTCTTCGGTGCCGACGTTCAGCAGGCCGATGGTAGGCTTGCGCCCTTCCATGGCCGCGAACAGCACGGCGCCCATGATCGCGAACTGGTGCAGGTGATGCGGGCTGCAGTCGACGTTCGCGCCGAGGTCGAGCATGTAGGTCGGGCCGTTCTTCTGGTTCGGCAGGATCGAGCAGATCGCCGGACGGTCGACGCCGGCCATGGTTTTCAGGACATAGCGCGAGACGGCCATCAGGGCGCCGGTATTGCCGGCCGAGACGCACACGTGGGCGCTGCCCTCTTTGACGAGCTCGACCGCGACGCGCATCGAGGAATCCTTCTTGCGGCGCAGCGCGACTTCGATCGGGTCGTCCATCGCAACGACTTCGGAAGCGTGCTTGATCGTCAGGCGCGGATTCGCGTCGGCGTGGTGCTTTTTCAGTTCCGCGCGCACGATGTCCTCCAGGCCGACGAGGATCAGTTCCGCGTCTGGCTGCTGCTTGAGGAAGGCGAGTGCTGCCGGAATGGTAACGGAAGGACCATGGTCTCCGCCCATGCAGTCGATGGATATTTTAATTGTCATCTTTGGGAACGATACCGCGGCTTAAACGACGAGCGCGGGAAGATGCATGCGCTCTGCGGCGCGATGCCGGTTTGGAACTTCAACCGTGATGGTGCTCGAAATCGGGCAGCCGGGGACAATAAAAAAGCGGCGCCACGCACTCAACATACGTTGCACCGCTTTCATGGTACAGAAAAACAAGACGGCGATTACTCGTCGTTCTTGGTCTTCAGGACTTTGCGACCACGGTAGAAGCCGTTCGGGCTGATGTGGTGACGCAGGTGGGTTTCACCGGTCGTTGGCTCGACTGCCAGGTTAGGGGCAACCAGGAAATCGTGCGAACGGTGCATACCGCGCTTCGATGGGGACTTCTTATTCTGCTGAACTGCCATGATGACTCCTAATACTAAAGTTCTAAAATTCTAACACAATCGATTTGCAAAAACATGCACATCGAGTATCCCACCGGCAATCTCACGATTGCCGGAATATTTGAAACGCTGCCCTGACATACTCGACTGTGCGCGCGTTTGACTACAACTGCCTACTACGACTTATTTGCCAATACGGCTTATTCGGATTTCAGGTTCTTCAAGCCGGCGAACGGCGATACCTTTTCAGACTTCAGGTTATCGAGGGGCGTGGCGCCCGGACATACCTCGTGTTTCGGCGCCTGCGGCAGGGCCAGCAGCGCTTCGTCCTCGAGCAGCTCGCGGATATCGGCAGTGTGGCTGCCGACGATCACGTCGATGCTCTCGTCGTCGAGGACTTCTTCCATCCCGTCGGCTTCCTCGTCGTCGCGTCCCAGCACCAGCTGGGTGGACGAATCGATGCGGTAGTCGAACGGGGCCAGGCAACGCTGGCATACCAGCTGCACCGGGCCGGCAACCGACAGGGTCATGGTCGGATAGCCTTGCGGCGTCGTTCCGCCCTGGATCGACCAGGCGATCTCGCCGCTGTCGTTGGCGCAGTCGGCAGCCAGGCGGGTCATTTCCGTGACTGGGGTCACCCCTTCGCGAAAGCCGCCGGTGCGGCAGAATTCAAAGGCGTCGATGACAAATGCACTCATTGCAGAAAACGTCCCCGGAAAACCTGCGATAATAACAGGGTTATCCGCGTGCAGTCAAAGCCTTGCCGCGTTTTTTTGCCGCGGCGGCGCGATCTGTTGCAGCGATCCACGGCGCGCTGCGGTATGTTGCGCTTTGCATCGCCCATTCATCGGCATTGCTTGCCGGGATGCGACATCGATCAGTTTTTCTTATACTTCTGCTTTTGACCGCGCACATGATACCAAGTTCTTCTGCATCGCGCCCGACCTTGCGCCTGATTCTTGCATCGAGCTCCAGCTACCGTCGCGAACTGCTCGGACGCCTGCAGCTGCCCTTCGAAGCGATTGCCCCGCACATCGACGAAACGCCCCTGCCCGGCGAGGCGCCGCAGGACACCGCCCTGCGCCTGGCGCGCGCCAAGGCCGAGGCGATCGCCCGTCTCCACCCGGGCGCGCTGGTGATCGGCTCCGACCAGGTCGCGACCCTGGATGGCGAACAGATCGGCAAGCCGGGCGACCATGCGCGCGCCCTGGCGCAACTCCGGCAGATGCGCGGGCGCGAAGTGGTGTTCCATACGGCGCTATGCCTGTGGGACGGCCGCGTGGCCGATGCCGCGCAGGCGGCGCAGGTCGCGCAGGTAGAGAATGTACAGGTCTTCGTCCGCTTCCGCGACCTGCCGGACGCCGAACTCGACGCCTACCTGCGCATCGAGCAGCCCTACGATTGCGCCGGCAGCGCCAAGAACGAGGGCCTGGGCATCGCCCTCCTCGAACGCATCGATTCTTCCGACCCGACCGCCCTCACCGGCCTGCCGCTGATCGCCCTGACGGGCATGCTGCGCCGCGCGGGCGTCGCTTTCTTCGGCCTCTAATTTATTTCACCATCCATGCCCGGCACCCTTTACCTGATTCCGAACACCCTTGGTCCCACCGACGCTGCTCCCGGCGCCCTGTCCCACGTCCTGCCCGGCCAGGTGCAGGCGATTACTTCGCAACTGAGCTATTTCGTCGCCGAAAACGCGAAGACGGCGCGCGCCTTCCTGAAACTGGTCGCAATCGACCATCCGCTGGCCAAACCCTTGCAGGAAATCCGCATCACCGAACTCAACGTCAATACCCCGGCCGCGGCCCTGGCGCAACTGCTCGAGCCACTGCTGGCGGGCGAGGATGCCGGTCTCGTCTCGGAAGCGGGCGTGCCCGCCGTGGCCGACCCCGGCGCCGATCTCGTGCGCCTGGCGCACCAGCATGGGGTGACGGTGCGGCCGCTGGTCGGGCCCTCGTCGCTGCTGCTGGCCGTGATGGCAAGCGGCCTGAACGGCCAGAGCTTCGCCTTCAACGGCTACCTGCCGACCGATGCGGCCGCGCGCACCAAGCGCATCCGCGAACTGGAATCACGCTCGCGGGCTGAAAAGCAGACCCAATTGCTGATCGAAACGCCGTATCGCAACGGGCAGATGCTCGAAGCCCTGGCCGGCGCCTGTCAGCCGGGCACCCTGATCTGCGTCGCGACGGATCTGTCGCTGGCGAGCGAGTCGGTGCGCACCTTGACTGCCGCCAAGTGGAAGGCGCAGCTGGCGGGCGGGAAGATGCCGGATTTCCATAAGAAGCCGACGGTGTTTTTGTTCCTCGGTCAATAAGTTTGTTCGTCGGTGCCGGCGTGATTCAACCCACGTCGATCAAGCCGCGTCGTGCACCAGCTCGCGCACCCAGTCGAAGGCGGCCAGCTCGATTTCGCGCACCTGCTTCGAGGTCAGGTTCAGGCGGCGCAGGGCGGCGCTGAACTGGCGGCCGGTATCGGCGTTTTCCAGGCGTTCGACCACGTCGAGCATCGCCCCCAGATCCCCTGCCCGGCCCAGTAGCGCGGCGCGCACGTCGTCGGCCAGCTCGACGTTGTCGAGGATGTCGGGCATCGGTATCGAGAACAGGGCGTCGGCCAGCGACATGATGCCGACCGTGAAGGCGCGCTCAGCGCCGACGACGTCGCCCGGCCGCACCTGCAGCGACATCAGCTCGAGCAGCTTCCCGCGCGTGGTGGCCAGCTGCAGCAGGGGCGATGTGAGCTCGACCTTGCTGCCCGGCGCGGCAAACATCAGGATCTGCAGCCAGCGCCGCAACTGCTTGCGCCCCAGCTGGGTCAGTGCCTCGGCCACCGACTCGATGCGGCGCTCGGGCCCGGCGGCGCGGCTGTTCACCAGGCGCAGCAGGTTCAGGCTGATGAGCGGATCGCGCTTGACGGCGGTCTCGATGGTGGCGTCGTCGGCATCGGAATTGATCAGCTTTTGCAGGTGCAGGATGCCCATTTCGGAAGGCGTGATCTTGCGTCCGCTGAGGATCACGGGCCGCGCGAAATAATAGCCCTGGAAATAATCGAAGCCGAGTTCCTGGCACAGGCGGAATTCCTGCTGGGTTTCGACCTTTTCCGCCAGCAGCTTCTTGCCGCTCTTGCGCAGGGAAGCCGTCAGATGCCCCAGCGCCGCGTGCGCCACACCCTGCAGGTCGATTTTCACCACGTCGACCAGGCCCAGCAGCTTGTCGACCTCGGCGCTATGGTCGACGACATCGTCGAGCGCGAACTTGAAGCCGAGTTCCTTCAGCTCGGCCACGCGCGCCAGCAACGGCTCGGTCGGCTTGACGGTTTCGAGGATTTCGAGGATAACCTTATGCGGTGGCAGGAAGCGAACGAAATCGCTCATCAGGACAACGTCGTCGACGTTGACGAATGCCAGCTTGTTGCCCACGACCTGCTCCAGGCCGAGCTGGGACGCATGGGAAATGACGGCCGCGGTCGCCGCGGCGCCGTCGGTGAGGCGTGCGTCGTCATGCTCGCCGGCTGCACGAAAGAGCAGCTCGTAAGCAATCAGGTGCTGGTCGCGGCCCAGGATGGGCTGGCGCGCCAGGAAAAATTCGTCGGACAGCATCGGTGCCGATACCGCCCTCACTTCGGCAAGCATGTAGACTCCTGAAAACCCTTGCGACAGACACTTGCTTCATAGCAGGCGCGGGAAGGCGCACGCATCGTTTGCGCACCTCTACCGACTATACACCATCGCGCTAATCTTTACATTTTTACATCGAAACGAACGCGCTGCCGCGTTGCGCAAATGCGCCGCCCACGCCCATCCGGACGTGCTGCGGCAGGTGATGGACAGGCGCAAACCTCAGCCGCGCTTGCGCGGGCCGGCGGGGCCGCGCGCATCCGGACGCCCCGCCGTCGGGCGCCCGCTGGCGGCGCGTGCCGGACGCTCGTCGCTGTAGCGGGCACGCGGCGCCTTCGATGGCTCGCGGGCCGGATCGAAACGCTCGTCCGGACGCTCGCCGCTATTGTCGCGGCGGCGCGCCGGACGGGCCTCGCCCGTCGGTACCGCCTCTTGCGGACGAGAGAAGCGGCGCGCGCGCTCGGCGGCGCCGACCTTGGTCGCGGCAGCGCCATCCGGACGGCGCGCATCAACCGGCTCGGCAGGCGCACGCACCGGCGCGGCCTGGCCCGGCAGGCGCAGGCTGCCGGCACCCGACAGCGGGCTGGCGCGGCGCGCATTGCCGACCGGCTGGCGCGCGCTACCGCCGGCGCCGACGCGGGCGGCGGCCGCCCCCGTGACCTGGGTGCCGCGCTCGATCACGAAGCTGGCGCCCGCATCCTTGCCCAGCACCTTCACCAGGTAGGGCATCACTTCGCGCAGCATGGGTTCCAGCGTATACGGCGGATTCAGGATGAACATGCCGCTGCTGTGCAAACCGAAGCCGTCCGGCCCCGGCGTCGACACGGTCAGCGTCACGTTCAGCCATTCCTTGGCCGGCAGGCGTTTCAGGCGGTCGGCGAACTGGCGCGATTCCATCCGCTGCAGCACCGGATACCAGACAGCGAAGATGCCGCTCGGGAAGCGCCCCAGGGCTTCTTCCAGCGCATCCTTCACCTTGCGGTAATCGTCCTTCATCTCGTAGGGCGGGTCGATCAGCACCAGCGCGCGGCGCGACGGCGGCGGCAGCAGCGCTTTCATGCTGAGGAAACCGTCGCCGCGCTCGATCATCACGCGCTTGCCGCGCGAACGCTCGCCCTGCTCTGCCTTGTGCGCTTCCGCCTTGCGGAAATTGTCGGCAAGGATCTTGCTGTCGGCCGGATGCAGTTCGAACAGGCGCAGGCGGTCGTCCGGACGCGTCATCTGGTCGGCCACCCAGGGCGAACCCGGGTAGTAGCGCATCTTGCCGCTCGGGTTCATGCCTTTCACCAGGTCGACGTAGGCGGCCAGCGCCGGCGGCAGGTCGGTGCGGCCCCAGAGCGGGCCGATGCCGGTGTCGAACTCGGCGTTCTTGGAGGCAAAGCTGCTGTCGAGCGCATACACGCCGGCGCCCGAGTGGGTGTCGATGTAGGTGTAGGCGGTGTCCTTTTGATTCATATACTCGTGCAATTGCACTTGGACAAAATGCTTGAGGACGTCGGCGTGGTTACCCGCGTGAAAGGCGTGGCGGTAGCTCAACATAATCTGGGAATCCTAAATAGAAAGCGCCGGCGGGAAGCCGGCGCGGGGGGCGTGGCTCCGGGGAAAATGCCGGCAAGATGCCGCCATTATCGCCCAGAACCGCCGGGCCGCCCAAATCGGCGGCCGTGATGCGAATTTATCCGACGTTTGCCTGCAGCAGGCGCGCGATCAGGCTGCGGCTGGCGCGATCCATCGCCGAGCGCGAATCGATGGCGTCGAATGGCAGGTTGACGGTGGCGACCAGGGCGCCGCTCCGGATGTCCTTCAGCGCGCCGACCATTTCCCAGTTGCCGTTCAGGTTCAGCAATTCGACTTCGAAGACGAAGCGCGCGGCCGCGTTCAGCGAAGCGTACTCGACGTCGCCACCCTTGCCGCTGCCGGCATGCTTGCGCTGCAGTACCGAGCCGTCGAGCACGGTCAATTGCTGGCGCTTCATTTCCTGCTGCAGCGACTGCTGGAACAGCGCAGCGAACTGCGAGGTCGGGGCCTCGCTGGCGACGTTATGCTCGACGCCGACGGTCACGTTGCGCTTCGATTCCTTGCCGTCGACCAGGCGCTTGTCCTCGATGTGCAGGCGGCTGGCGCCGCGCCAGCCCGGCGGCAGCTGCGCGAGCTTGCGCTCGAAGTACAGCACCACGCCCGGGCGGCGCTGGGCGGCGTACCAGGTGCGCAGGCTGCCGGCATCGCTCGGCGCGGCCATCACGCCGGTGTCCATCGGATCGGACACGCCGGGCGCGGCCTGGATTGGGGCCAGCGCGCGCGGTGCGCTCAGGTTCTGGGCCGGGGCCAGGATGCTGACCGCCATCAGGGCGGCGAACAGGCTAGGCTTGATCACCGCGCCTCCCGCACTTCGACGTAGTAGTGGGCGACATTGGCCGCGCCGAGCGAGCTTTCCTGGTAGTGGCCGACGCCGTTGGCGTCCAGGTGCAGGCGCGTCCAGGCGGACGGTTTCTCGGTCGGGCCGAAGCCGCTGTCGAAATAGCTGGTGCGCAGTTCGAGGGTCTGGGTGAAGTCGGTGCGGTTGCGCACGGCGACGGTCACCTTCAGGGTGCCGGTGGCGGTGCGGCTGGCGCCCTGGCCTTCGATGGCGATCTTGCCGGTGCTGCCGTTCTGCAGCACCTTGTCGAGGATGACGACCTGGTCGTACATGATACGCGCGGTGGGCGCGTTGGCGTCGTCGACGCGCACGCCCATCTTGGCGCCTTCCTGCGAGACGGTCTGGCAGCCGGCCAGCAGCAACAGGCAGCCGGCGGCGATGATGGTTTTCACTTGGTTCATTTCAATTCCTGGTTTTGATCCAGACCAGCACGTTGCCGCGCTTGTCGATCCATTTGTGTACGCGCACGTTCTCCGCGGCGACCGGCTGGCCGGCCTCGTCGAACAGCGCGACCTCGATCTTGCCGGGCAGGCCGTCGTGGCGCAGCGCCGTCATGTGCACGGTCTCGGGCAGGTTGGCCCAATAGCGCACGTCGGCGCGCGGCTTGACGTTGACCGCGACCAGCGAGGCGATCGCGCCCACCGCCGCGACCGCGCCGAGGGCGTTGCCGCTGCTGGCGCCGGACGCCGCGTTCCACACGCTCAGGTCGGAGGCCAGCGTGCCGGCGACTTCGCCGATGCCGCCGGCCACGTTCTGGAACGCGACCTTGCCGGCGATCAGGCGGTCGACCGGACGGCCGCCGCGGGTCGTGGCCTGGTAGAAGACGTCCTCGGCCTGGGCGATGGCGACCGGCTTGCCGTCGATCTCGATACGCAGCGATCGTTCGGGCATGCGCTTGGCCTTGCGGTAGACGATCTCGTGGTTGCCGATGCCGTCGCCGACCTTGCGCGGGCTGCCGCCCAGTTCGGCGATCACCAGCATGTTGGCGTCCTTCGCCGGCAGCTGGAAGCCGGGGCGCAGGCGCGCCACTTCCCTGTAGGCGTCCTCGGCCTGGCCCTTGTCGCCGTTGAGCTGGTTGGCCCAGCCCTCGAGCAGCATCAGGGAGGCGAAGTCGCTGCGGTGCTGCTGTTCCTCGGCAAAGGCGTCCTGCAGGATGCCGCCGCGGAACGAGGCGCGCGCGTTCTCGTAGTCGCCGCCCGCCAGGTACAGCAGGCCGCGGTAGTAGAAGGCCATCGCCCGCTCGTAGGGTTCGCCCTTGTAGTCCTTGGCGCCCTCCTCGTACCACAGCGAGCGCGCTTTCGCCGCGCCCTCGGTGTTGGCGAACATGCCTTCGATGCTGGCCAGGGCCGTGTCGAACAGCTCGCTCGATTCGGCCTGGCGGTTCTCGGCCAGCGCCGCCACGCCGGCCTGCAGCGTGTACAGCGTGGCGTCCTTGGCGGGCGCGCTGCGGATCTTCGCAGCTTCGCTGGCATAGTCCGCGTGCGCCGGGGCAGCCAAAACGGCCATGGTCAGCATGGCCGCCTTCAGATACCGATTAGCGGTACAGGACGTCATCCTGCGCTTCCTTCTTGAATTCGAACAGGCCGCTCCAGGCGATCGTTTCGTATTCGAGGTCGATCAGTTCGAAGCTGATCTGGTGGTAGCGCGACAGCGTGCCGGTTTGGGCCGAGTTGGCGTCGAGCGAAGTGATGCGTCCGCCCAGGCGGAAATCGGCGCCGGCCTTGGCCTTGGTGGCGCGGATCGTGCCCTTGTCGGTTTCGCCGCTGCGCTTGGCATCGCGTTCCTTGGCAACCATGTCGCCGTAGTGGCGGGCGACGAACACCAGGCGGCCTTGCGCTGCGCGGTTCAGCTCGATGCGCAGGCGGTCGGTGATCAGGTTCTTGTTGATGCGCGAGGAGCTGTCGTTGGCGAAGTACTCGGAATCGATGATGATGCGCGGCGGCGTGGCGCGGCCGGCGATCTGCGGCGTGGCCAGGATGTCGCGGATCATGCGGTCGGTCATCGAGACCACGTCCTGCGATTCGACGCCGACGCCGGCGACGCGTTTCGAGGTCGTCGAGACGTCCTGGTAGACGACGGCGCGGCCGGCCGAGTTGTCGAGATTCGGCGTGGCGCAGCCAGCCAGCACCAGGGCAGCGAGCGCCCCTGCGAAGAGTTTGATCGTCATATCGGCTCCCTGCTTAGTTCACGCCGACGGACGCGTTGATGATCGCCGGGTAGTAGGCGGTCTTCAGTTCCGGGTAGATGTCCTGGGCCAGCTTCAGGGCTTCGGCGAAGTCCTTGTGGGTCGAGTTCTTGGCGTACATGTAGACGGCCATCTCGTTCACGGTGTTGAACGACAGATCCGAGTTGGCGCGGATGAATTCCTCGCCGCCGGCCATCTTGATGGCGATCGCGCGGCCGGCGGTTTCGCCCAGTTTCTGGCCGATCAGGCCGCCGACGAACGGGATCTGCTCGGCCACTTTCTGGCCGGCCTGGGCGCCGACGAAGCCGCCGAGGTTGGCGCCGATGCTGGCGTTGCGGCCCTTCTCCACCCACGCGGCCACGGTGCCGTCTTCGGTGTACGGCGACATGAACTTGCCGCTATTGCCGACGATCGGCTGCGGCGCCTTGATCAGGTTTGGCGCGGCGATACGGGGAGCGCTGGCGCAGGCGGTCAGCATCAGGGCGAGGACGAGGGCGGAGATTTTTTTCATGGGAGATCCAAAGTTTTAGAAAGGCAGTCCCGTCATTGCGGGCCGCTCATTTATGCGAGGAAGCGGGCGCCTCCATCGTTGTGCAAACAGGTAACTTTATTTGCGAAGCAGCAATTTACATAAAGACAGGTTAGAAAGCAAATTGGAAAGTTTGCGCTTGTTGTAATGACACAACCGACAACAACAGATGCAATAAGCATAAAAAAAGCACCCGCGAACGGGTGCTTGGGACAGCCATTTTCGGCCGCGCGAGCGCGGCAGTTCGTTTAGGCTACTTTCTTCTCGTCGAAGAATTGTTCGTCCTCGGTCGAACCATGCAGCGCCGTGGTCGAGCTCTGGTTCTGCTGAATGGTCTGGGTCACGGCATCGAAGTAGCCGGTGCCGACCTCGCGCTGGTGCTTGACCGCCGTGAAGCCCTTCTCGGCGGCGGCGAATTCGGCTTCCTGCAGTTCGACGAAGGCCGACATCTGGCGGCGCGCATAGCCGTGCGCCAAGTTGAACATGCCGTAGTTCAGCGCGTGGAAACCGGCCAGGGTAATGAACTGGAACTTGTAGCCCATCGCGCCCAGTTCTTTCTGGAACTTGGCAATGGTCGCATCGTCCAGGTTCTTCTTCCAGTTGAACGAAGGCGAGCAGTTATAGGCCAGCATCTTGCCCGGGAACTTGGCATGGACGGCGTCCGCGAATTTCTTGGCGAATTCCAGATCCGGTTTGCCGGTTTCGCACCAGACCAGGTCGGCGAATGGGGCGTAGGCCAGCGCGCGCGAGATCGCCTGGTCGATGCCTGGACGCACCTTGTAGAAACCTTCGACCGTGCGCTCGCCGGTGCAGAATTCCTTGTCGTTGTCGTCCACGTCCGAGGTCAGCAGGTCGGCCGCTTCGGCGTCGGTACGGGCGATCACCAGGGTCGGGGTGCCCATCACGTCGGCCGCCAGGCGCGCCGCGGTGAGTTTTTCGACGGCTTCGCGCGACGGTACCAGCACTTTGCCGCCCATGTGGCCGCATTTCTTGACGGAGGCCAGCTGGTCTTCGAAGTGGACGCCGGCGGCGCCTGCTTCGATCATCGATTTCATCAGTTCGAAGGCATTCAGCACGCCGCCGAAGCCGGCTTCGGCATCGGCCACGATCGGCGCGAAGTAATCGATGTCGTCCTTGCCTTCCGACCACTGGATCTGGTCGGCGCGCTGGAAGGTGTTATTGATGCGGCGCACGACCATCGGCACCGAGTTCGCTGGGTACAGCGACTGATCCGGGTACATTTCGCCGGCCAGGTTGGCGTCGCCGGCAACTTGCCAGCCCGACAGGTAGATCGCCTTCAGGCCAGCCTTGACCTGCTGCATCGCCTGGTTGCCCGTCAGCGCGCCCAGGGCGTTGACGAAAGGCTCGTTGTTGACCAGATCCCACAGCTTCTCGGCGCCGCGCTTGGCCAGCGTGTGCTCGATCTGGAGCGAACCGCGCAGGCGCACCACGTCCTCGGCGGTGTAGTTGCGTACGACACCTTTCCAGCGCGGGTTGTTGTCCCAGTCGTTTTGCAATGCTGCGATCTGCTGTTCACGAGTTGCCATGTTGTTTCTCCTGATAGTGAAGGTAGTGCTCAGTTGCTCTAGGTTGCGAAGTGAAATCTGTTGGATAAATCATAGCCCAGGTTGCGCAGCGCACAATCACTCTTATATAAGACATCTGATTATTTTTTTCTTCTTTATATTCAGATGTTTACCTGGCGTTTTCCATGATACGGAAAGGAATTTCTCAGCATGGAAGCCGTTTTGCGGCCCCGTCTGCTGCGGCTTTTCACGCAATGGTGCCTGCGTTTCACATGGTGAAATGTCGACATGCACAGGTAACCCTCGAGAGTTCCTCACCTACACGCCGGCATATTGCGCAATGTTGCTAAAAGGCTAGATTTATTGCTTTATTCAATTTATTGTTGACTTGAATCGGCAAAATCGGCAACATTCGTCCGGCTTGATTAAAATTTATCGAATTCGCCGACAGCGGCAGACAAGGACATGCACGTGAAACCTATTTTTCGCAACATCAGCTTGGCACTCGCGCTGGCGGCCGGATTCGGCCCAGCGCACGCCGGCGTACTCAGCTTCCAGGATGTTGTGTTCACGACCACCTGGAAAAACAATGTGTTGACGCTCGAGATCGACGCCGCCAAACACAGCGGCGACTGGAGCAGCGCGACCATGCTCGGCGCGCTCAGCCTGAAGGACATTGGCAGCTTCCGCAGCGTAGCGGTGACGGCGGCGCCGAAAGGCGTCGAAGCCTGGAAGTTGAATGCGAAGGAACTGACCGCCAACGGCTGCGCCGGCGGCAGCGGACGCGGCGGCAAGGGCCTGTGCCTGACGGGTGCGCCGATCGCGCTGACCGACAACATGGTGTTCACCTTCACCTTCACCGGCGGCACGCCGGATCTGGACGAACCTCACCTGAAGGTCAATTTCCTCGACGCGTCGAAGAACAAGGTCGGCGACCTGCTGTCGAAGACGATCAGCGCGGCGCCGGTGGTGGCTGCGCCGCCGGCCGCACCAGCGCCTACGCCAGCTCCGGCTCCGGCTCCTGTGCCAGCGCCGGCTCCCGCCCCTGTACCAGCCCCAGCGCCCGCTCCTGCACCAGCCCCAGCGCCCGCCCAACCGGCCCCAGCCGCTCCCGCGCCGGCGCAGCCGGTCGTGGAAACAAGCGCACCGACGCCCGCAGCAACCCCGGCAACGACCGCACCCTCGGTCGGCAATACCACGGTGCCGACCGAGAACGTGGTCGCCGTGCTGCCCTTCGAGCCGGTTCCGATCCCGGCGCCGGCGCCGGCGCTACTGCCGCGGCCGCAACCGGTGCTCGAATTGGTGGCAGAGACCGAATCCGCCGCCGAGGTGCCGGAACCGCACACGGCCGCCCTGCTGCTCGGCGGCCTGCTGCTGATGGGTGCGGCCCTGCGCAAGCGCGGCTGACCGCACCGACACAAAGAAAGCGCGGGCCGTGATGGCCCGCGCTTTTTTCGTTTCTATTCCATTACGCCTTGTGCGGCAGCGGCGCCCTGCCCTTGCCGCCGGCACCCACCGCGGTGGCGATCGCCAATGTCTGGAACAGGGCGACGCCGATGAACAGGCCGGCCGGGTGGCCGCCATCCATCAGCATCCCGAACAGCACCGGGCCGACGGCCATGCCGCTGTCCAGGCCCGAATACACGACGCCGAACACGCGTCCGGTGGCGTTCGGCGGCGCCGCGGCGCGGATCAGCAAATCGCGCGAAGGCGCGGCCACGCCGCTCGCCAGGCCGATCGCACCCATGACCGGCACCACCAGCGCGCCCGGCAGGATCGCGCTGGAAAGCAGCAGCGCCAGTGCCGCCGCGAACAGGAAGGAAATCGCGATCGTGCGGTCGTAGCTGCGCGCGCGCGCCGCCAGGAAGCCGCCCGCTACCATGCCCGCCGCCGAGCACAGCATGTAGGCCGTATAGGCGCTGGCCGCGGTCGGCAGCGAGATCGGGTACAGGGCCGTCAGGCTGGTCGACGAAAAGGCCTGGATCCCGCCCAGCGCCACCGAGGTCAGGAAGAAGAAGCCGAAGCACATCCAGACCGCCGGCAGGCGCAGGAAGTCGAGCGAGCCGCCGCCCTGCGCGGCCGCCGGCGCCGGCACACGCGCGCCCAGCACCTTGCGGTTCAGGAACAGCGTCAGCAGCATCAATGCCGGAATGGCGGACGCCGCCAGCAGCGCCGTGCGCCAGCTCGACAGGGTCGCCACGGCCGCCAGGAACAGGGGTGCGGCCGCCCAGCCGATATTGCCCGAGATGCCATGCACCGAGAACGCATGCGGCAGGCGCTCCTTCGACACGTTCTGGTTCAGCAGGGTGTAGCCGGCCGGGTGGAACACCGCGTTGCCGCAGCCCGCGATCAGGGAACCCAGCAGCAGCACCGAATAGTTGGGCGCGCTCGCCAGCACCAGGGCGGCGCCGCCCAGCAGTGCGTGCCCGGTAAACAGCACACGGCGCGCGCCGACGCGGTCGACCAGGAAGCCCGACAGCGCCTGGCCGACGCCGGAGACGACGAAGAACACGCTCATCAACAGCCCCAGCTCCGCATACGACAGGGCGAAGGCGGTCTTCAGCCAGGGGAACAGGCCGGCCAGGATCAGGTGATAGAAGTGCGATACCCCGTGCGAGACGCCGACCAGGCCGATCACGCGCGCATCCTGGCGCAAGCTTGTTGTGCTCATGGTGTTACTCGTTGAGATACGAAAGGGATCAGTGTAGTCAAAACCGATGCGCTTTGCTGGCGGAGGGATATTCTCGTGGCCGCGTGTTTACGTAGGGCGGGCATGCCCGCGTGCGTACACGTGCATGCCGCACCGTCTCCGGTAACTGTGCGGTATGCATCGGTACGTACGCGGGCATGCCCGCCCTACGCCCCTTCGATCATCATCCGCGATCGTGCAAAGAAAAAGGGGCGCATCGCTGCGCCCCTCTTCTGTCGGGTGAACCGGCTTACTTCGCCAGCTCCACCTGCTCGCCGAACACCAGCTGCCCCGCCCGCACGCGCACGGGAATGGTGTCCTTCGGCCCGAAGCGGCCCGACAGGATGGCCTTCGACAGCGGGTTCTCGATCTGCTGCTGGATCGCGCGCTTCAAAGGACGCGCGCCGTACACCGGATCGAAGCCGGCTTCGGCGATCTTCTGCAGCGCCTCGTCGTCGATGTCCAGCAGCATCTCCATCTTCGCCAGTCGCTCTTCCAGGCCGCGCAGCTGGATCTTGGCGATCGCGCCGATGTTCTTCTCGTCGAGCGCATGGAAGACCACGATGTCGTCGATACGGTTGATGAACTCCGGACGGAAGTGCCCGCGCACCTCGGCCATCACGGCCAGCTTCACCACGGCCGGCTCGTCCGAATCCATCGACTGGATCTTGTGCGAGCCCAGGTTCGAGGTCATGACGATGACCGTGTTCTTGAAGTCAACGGTGCGGCCCTGGCCATCGGTCATGCGGCCGTCGTCGAGCACCTGCAGCAGCACGTTGAACACGTCCGGATGCGCCTTCTCGATCTCGTCGAGCAGGATCACGCTGTAAGGCTTGCGGCGCACGGCCTCGGTCAGATAACCGCCCTCCTCGTAGCCCACATAACCCGGCGGCGCGCCGATCAGACGGGCCACGGAATGCTTCTCCATGAATTCGCTCATGTCGATGCGGATCAGCGACTCCTCGGTGTCGAACAGGAAGCCGGCCAGCGCCTTGCACAGTTCCGTCTTGCCGACGCCGGTCGGGCCCAGGAACATGAAGGAGCCATACGGCCGGTTCGGATCGGACAGGCCGGCGCGCGAACGGCGGATCGCATCCGACACCGCCTCGATCGCCTCGTCCTGGCCGACCACGCGCTCGTGCAGCTTCTCTTCGATATGCAGCAGCTTGTCGCGTTCGCCCAGCATCATGCGCGAGACAGGGATGCCGGTCGCGCGCGAGACCACTTCGGCGATCTCCTCGGCGCCTACTTGCGTGCGCAGCAGCTTCGGCTTTTCAGCCTCGCCGTCCTCGCGGCCCGCGGCTTCCTCGGCATGCCTGAGCTGCGCTTCCAGTTCCGGCAGGCGGCCGTACTGCAGCTCGGAGACCTGCTGCCAGTTCGACTGGCGCTTGGCCTCTTCCATCTGGTGGCGCAGGCGCTCGATCTCTTCCTTGATATGGGTAGTGCCCTGCACCGCCGCCTTTTCCGACTTCAGGATCTCCTCGAAGTCGTTGTACTCGCGTTCCAGACGCGCGATCTCCTCGCCGATCAGCTCCAGGCGGCGCAGCGAGGCCTCGTCGGTCTCCTTGCGCACGGCCTCGCGCTCGATCTTCAGCTGGATCAGGCGGCGCTCGAGCTTGTCCATGACTTCCGGCTTGGAGTCGATCTCGATCTTGATTTTGGAAGCCGCTTCGTCGATCAGGTCGATGGCTTTATCGGGCAGGAAGCGGTCGCTGATGTAGCGGTGCGAGAGCTCGGCCGCGGCGATGATGGCGGGGTCGGTGATCTCGACCTTGTGGTGCAGTTCGTACTTCTCCTGCAGGCCGCGCAGGATGGCGATGGTCGCCTCCACGCTCGGCTCGTCGACGATGATCTTCTGGAAGCGGCGCTCGAGCGCGGCGTCCTTCTCCACGTACTTGCGGTATTCGTCGAGCGTGGTCGCGCCGACGCAGTGCAGCTCGCCGCGCGCCAGCGCCGGCTTCAGCATGTTCCCTGCATCCATCGCGCCCTCGGCCTTGCCGGCGCCGACCATGGTGTGGATCTCGTCGATGAAGACGATGGTCTGGCCCTCGTCCTGCGCCAGCTCCTTCAGGACGCTTTTCAGCCTCTCCTCGAATTCGCCGCGGTACTTGGCGCCCGCCAGCAGGGCCGCCATGTCGAGCGAGAGCACACGCTTGCCCTTGAGCGAATCGGGCACTTCGCCGTTGACGATGCGCTGGGCCAGGCCTTCGACGATGGCCGTCTTGCCGACGCCCGGCTCGCCGATCAGCACCGGATTGTTCTTGGTACGGCGCTGCAGCACCTGGATCGCGCGGCGGATCTCGTCGTCGCGGCCGATCACGGGGTCGAGCTTGCCCAGGCGCGCCCGTTCGGTGAGATCGAGCGTGTATTTTTTCAGGGCTTCGCGCTGGCCTTCGGCGTCCTGCGAATTCACGTTCTCGCCGCCGCGCACGGCGGCGATCGCCGACTCCAGTGATTTGCGGGCCAGGCCGTGTTCGCGCGCCAGGCGGCCGGCGTCGGACTTGTCTTCGGTCAGGGCCAGCAGGATCATTTCGCTCGACAGGAACTGGTCGCCGCGCTT
The DNA here is from genome assembly GCF_001424165.1 of Massilia sp. Leaf139. Lineage (GTDB taxonomy): Bacteria > Pseudomonadota > Gammaproteobacteria > Burkholderiales > Burkholderiaceae_D > Telluria. Next base: position 558,710 of record NZ_LMOJ01000001.1, on the reverse strand, counting down.
CTGCGATTCGCGATCGGCGAGGTTCAGCAGCGACACCAGCTCGCGCCCGACCTGGGTTTCGCCGCCGGTACCGGACACCTTGGGCAGGCGCTCCAGGCCGCCCTTCAAGGCGTTGGTCAGCCCGCCGACGTTCACGCCGGCGCGCTGCAGCAGCGAACGGGCGCCGCCGTCGTCCTGGTTCAGCAGGGCGACGAGCAGGTGCACGGGCTCGATGTACTGGTTATCGTTACCGACCGCCAGGCTCTGGGCGTCCGCCAGCGCTTCCTGGAGCTTGGTCGTCAATTTGTCTTGCCGCATATGTGTGCTCCCTAGTGAGTGTTCTTGACTGTGAAACAAGATAGGGGCCGCACGGCGCATTTCAAGATCTGGCCGTCGTCCGGTCAGCGTCCTCCTACGCGACGCCCGATGCGATCAGGCCGCGGCGAAGACGCTGCCGGCCTGGCGCAGGATGCGCTTGACGGCCGGGTGATCGAGCTGGCGCTCGACGGTGACGGCATGGAACTGCTCGGCGATCGTGCCGGCGACGCCGACGTCTTCCAGGCCGTATTCGACGGCGACCGTTGCCGCCACCGCGGTCGGCGCGACCATGAAGCCGGCGCCGGCGCGCGCAAAGGCTTTCAGCAGGGCGCCGTCGTCGAATTCGCCCACGACGACGGGGCGCAGGTCGTGCTCGTCGAACCAGGCCTGCAGCTGGCTGCGCACGGCCGCCTCCAGGCCCGGCAGCAGGAAGGGCGCCTCGCGCAGGCGGCCGGGAAAATCGCCGCTCCAGGCGCGGCACAGCTCCGGGTGGCCCAGCACGCTCAAGGTGGTCGAACCCAGCAGATGCGAATAGGCGCGGATCGCGCCGCCGGGCGCCGGGCCGCGGTCGGCCAGCACCAGGTCGAGCCGGTGCGCGGCCAGCTCGACCAGGAGTTCGTCGAAGCGGCCTTCGCGGCAGATCAGGCGCATCGCCATGCCCGCTTCGCGCGCGGGCTGCAGCAGGCGGAAGGCAATCGTCTTGGGCACGATGTCGCAGATGCCGACCCGCAGCGTCTCCGGCACCGGGGCCGCGCCGCGCCGCATCGTCTGCTCCAGCTCATTGCCCAGGTCAAAGATGCGCCCCGTGTACTGGAGCACGATCTTGCCGGCCTCGGTGAGTTCCAGCCCCCGTCCCTTCTTCCGGAACAGCGGCGCGCCGAAGCGTTCCTCCAGCAGGCCGAGCTGGGTGCTGATGGCCTGGGCCGTGACGTGCAGCTGGGCGGCGGCGCGCGCGATCGAGCCGCTCGTGGCCACCGCATGGAAGTACTGCAGATGCTTGTAGTTCATGGCCGCACAGCTCCAGAAAAATTGAGGATCGCGAAAGATTAATCGATTTTTCTTTCATGGCTCGCTCCTCTAAGCTGCAGTTCATCAATCACACCCTTGAGAGGACACAATGAGAACCTACCCACTTGATAGCAAGAACGCCGTTTGCAGGCTGCTAGCCCTGTCGATGATCGTCGACGGCCACATGGCGCCCTCGGAACTGCGGGCAATGGAGCACAGCGCCATCCTGGAGCGGGTCGGCGCCGATGCCGACACCTTCGACGCCGTGGTGCAGCAACTGTGCGAGGACATGCTGGCGAACGCCACGCGCCTGGACAGCGCCGAGATCGAACTCGACCGGCACGCGATCGACGGCCTGCTGGGCGAGGTCGCCGATCCCCTGCTGCGCATGTGCACCCTGAAGGCGATGCTTGACGTGGTTCACGCCGACCGCCTGATCGACAGCCGCGAGCACCTGCTGATCCAGCGCGCGCTGCGCGTCTGGTCGACGCCGGCCGATAGCGGCGACGTCTTGCGGAGGGCCTAAGCCATGGAATTCCTGCACGCTATCTGGATGAGCGCGCCGGTCTGGATGTGGCTCGTCTTCCTGGCCGTGGTCGTCCTGCTGCTGGCCTTCGACCTCGGCGTCCTGCACCGCGACGACCACGTCATCGGCGTGCGCGAAAGCCTCAAATTGTCCGCCCTCTACCTGAGCGCCGGCCTGTTGTTCGGCCTTTGGGTATGGCACGGCTTCGGCAGCGAAAAGGCGCTGCACTTCTACACCGGCTTCCTGATCGAGAAGAGCCTCTCGCTCGACAACATCTTCGTCATCTCGCTGATCTTCGCGACGCTGGCCATCCCGCCGGCCTACCAGCACCGCGTGCTGTTCTGGGGCATCCTGGGCGTGATCGTCACGCGCGGCGTGATGATCGGCGCCGGCGCGGCCCTGGTGGCGAGCTATGCGTGGGTGCTGTATCTGTTCGGCGCGATCCTGGTCGTCACCGGCATCAAGATGTTCTTCGCCAGCGAGAATCCGGACGCGGTACGCGACAGCGCCGTGCTGGCCTGGCTGCGGCGCCGCCTGCGCGTCACCGATGAGGTGCACGGCAACGCCTTCCTCGTCAAGCAGGCGCCGGCGAACGGGGCCGGACGCGCACTCTGGCACGCCACGCCGCTGTTCCTGGCCCTGTGCATGGTCGAGATCACGGATCTGATCTTCGCGGTCGACAGCGTGCCGGCGATCTTCGCCATCACCAGCGATCCCTTCATCGTGTACACCTCGAACATCTTCGCCGTGCTGGGCTTGCGCGCCCTGTATTTCGCGCTGGCCGACATCGTGCAGCGCTTCCGCTACCTGAAGTATTCGCTGGCGGCGGTGCTAGTCTTCATCGGCTCGAAGATCTTCCTGGGCGACTTCGTGTTCGACGGCAAGGTGCCGGCCGGGCTGTCGCTGGCGGTGACCGCGACGCTGATCGCGGCCGGGATCGGGTATTCGCTGTGGCGCAGCAGGATCGAAGCGCCGGCCCGATGAATGAAAAAGGCGCCGCGACGTGCGGCGCCTTTTTTATGATGGCCTGTGGATTCAGCTGTGGTCAGCCATGGCCAGCCCGCCTTCCTTGACGCTGCCGAGGTCGCGCACGTTCTTCTGCACAGCCACCACCGCGAACAGGCTCAGCACGAAGGACATCGCATAAAAGCCTTTTTCGCTCGGCTGCAGCGTGGCGTTCCACAGGCCCACCGTCAGCAGCACGAAGACCGTGCACAGCGACACCCAGCACAGGCCGAAATACAGGCCGGTCACGGCGATGCCCTCGCTGCGGTCGCGCACCGATTTCTGCAGGGAGATGGCGGCGAACAAGCCGTACAGGAGCAGGCTCAGGTAGTAGCCCTTCTCGTTGAGCTGCATCTGGGCATTCCACAGACCCCACAGGAAAGCACAAGCGCCGATGCACAGCGCGCTCCAGGAAGCGCCGACGAAGGCGGCGGTCGGTCGTTGAACGGTGTTCATGCTTGGCTCCGGTTAATTATCCGGCAGCAAGCGTAGCACTGGAATTTTTGGGATGCTTGCGAAACGGCAGAAGTATCGTCTGGTGGTACTTTGCGGGTCATCGCGATATGTAGGGGTGGGCGATGCCAATGGCATCGCTCACGGTTTCACCGGGCTCTTGAGCCCACCCTACATAAAGCTTAACCGCGCAGCGCGCGCCAGGTCGCAAACCCGGCAATACACAACAGGATCGACCCAACCAGATGCAGCAAGGTATGCACCAGCGCCCACCCATAATCGCCCCGCTGCAGCAGCGCTACCGACTCGCCCGAAAAACTGGAAAAGGTCGTCAGCCCGCCGAGAAAACCGGTGACGACAAACAGCCGCCACTCCGGCGTCAATTGCGGATGCTGCGAGAAGAAGGCCAGCGCGAGGCCGACCAGGTAGCCGCCCACCAGGTTGGCCGCCAGTGTGCCCGCCTGCACGTAGGCATGCAGGGAACCCAGCCACAAGCCCAACCCCCAGCGCAGCCAGGCGCCGAGCGCGGCGCCGGCCCCGACCGCCAGCCAGCTCGAGCCCGCGGTCACGCCCGCAGTCAAGCCATGCTCCACTTGGCCTTGGCACTGTCGTCGGTGATGCGCGCGTCGACCCAGCGCGCACCTTCCGGCGTCTGCTCCTTCTTCCAGAACGGGGCGTCCGTCTTCAGGTAGTCGATGATGAACTCGCAGGCGGCAAAGGCTTCGCCGCGGTGCGCCGCGCTCACCGCCACCAGCACGATCTGCGCCAGCGGCGCCAACGGCCCGACGCGGTGGATGACGAGCGCGTTATAGAGCGGCCAGCGCGCCCGCGCCAGCTCCACGATCTCCTGCAACGCGCGCTCGGTCATGCCGGGATAGTGTTCGAGCTCCATCTCGGACACGGACGCGCCCTCGTTCATGTCGCGCACGGTGCCGACGAAACTGACGACGGCGCCGACGCGCGCATCGTTCGCACGCAAGCGCGCCAATTCCTGGCCGAGATCGAAGTCTTCCGTCTGCACCCGGACTTCAGGTGCGCCGCCCGTCATTTGCCCTCCCGTGCCGTGCGCATGATCAGCTGCTCGATGCGGTGCGCGCTGCGTTCGTCGACCAGGGCCGGCAGCGCGCACAAGGCGTGCAGGGCCGCATGGCGCCCGGCCGGCTTGTTGCCCGCCTTGAGGGTCGACTGCAGGGCTTCCACTTGCAGCTTGAGCCGGTCGCGCGCGAACTCGGCGCCGCTGTCGATGCCGGCCGCGACTTCCTGGCGCAGCAGCTCGGCCAGCAGGGTAGAACGGTTCGCCTCGAGCAGGCGCGCATAGCCGCCGCGGTCGAGTTCGAGGGCATTCAGCGCCGCCTCGAAGCGGGCGTCGAGCACGGGATCGTACTCGGGGCCGGCCGCCAGCAAGGCCGCCCAGCGCGCACGCCAGTCGGCTTTCGATATTTCTTGCTCCGGCTGGGCCAGGGAGTCTTCGAGTTCCTGGCAGGCGCGCAGCTTGTCGCGCAGGGCGCCGGCCAGGGCCAGTCCGGCGGCACGGCGCGACAGGTCGGCGTGGTGCTGCACCTTGGCCACGGCTTCGTGGTAGCGCTTCTCGACGCGGGCTTCATGGGCGCGCGGCACCGGGCCGATCGCATGCCATTCGGCGGCCGCCTCGCGCAGCAGCTTTGGCGCGCTGGCGGCAGTGGCGTCCGGCGCGGCCGCTTCCAGACGCGCGCTGACGGCCTCCTTGGCCGCTTCGTGGGCGCGCCGTTCGGCATCGAGCGCATGCGCGGTTTCCTTGCGGCGCGCGAACAGGTCGTCGCAGGCGGCGCGGAAGCGCTGCCACAGTGCCTGCTCGGCCTTGCGTTCGAGCGGCAGCGCGCGCGCATGTTCCTGCCAGCGCGACTGGATGTCGCGCAGGTGGTCGACCGCGTGGCGGTCGTGTGGATCGATCGCCAGGACTTCCTCGATCAGTTCCTCGCGCCCGGCGACTTCGGCCTTGCGCTGTTCTTCCAGCGGCCCCTGCAGCGTCGTGAGGGCCGCGCCGAACAGGGTATCGAGGCGCTTCTTGTCCTTGCGGTCGATGGCGCCGAGGTGGCTCCAGGCCAGGCGCAGGCGCTGGACGGTGCCGGCCACGTGCTTCCAGTCGGCTTCGCCCGATGCCAGGCGCGCGATCTCGGCCTGGGCCTCCTGCACGATCGCCTCGCCTTTCGCCGCGTTGGCATGGCGCTCGTCGGCCAGGTGGCGGAAATGGGCCGCGGCCGGGGCATAGGCCACGGTGCAGGCATGGTCGAAGCGTTCCCACAGGCTCTTCGGAGCCGCGCCCGACAGGCTGTCGAGCGCCTTCCAGCGCTCGCGCATGCTGCCGACTTTCTTCGCCAGCTCGGCCATCGCCAGGTTCTGGGTCGGCAGCGCTTCCACCGTCTTGATCAGTTCCTCGCGCGAGACGTTGCCGCCCCAGCGCGCCCAGTCGGACAGGCGTTTCAGTTCGGCTCGCAGATGCGCTAGGCGGTCGGCCTGGGCGCTCGTCAGGCGCATGCCCTTGCCCTTGGTGTCCTTCAGTACCTTGTCGAGTTCGGCGGCATGGGCGAGCGAACCCTGCTGCAAGGCCGCTTCCAGCGCATCGAGGTTATCGAGGAAGGCCTGGTCGGCGCCCTTCGGCACTTTCGGCGCACGGGCTTCGGCGCCCGCTGCATCCGCGGCGCGCGGCTCGGGCGCGGCCTTGCGCACCGGCTGCGGCAAGCTTGCCAGCAGCGCGTCGAAACGCGTCTGCAAGGCGCTGCCGGCGGCGCCCTCGGGCAAGGCCGGCAGTTTTTGCCACGCGCGGCGCAGGGAGTCGGCGCTCAGATCGGCGACCGGCTGCGCCTGCCATTCGGCGAGCGCGGCTTCGCGCGCGGCCAGGGCCGCCTGCGACTGTTCGAGCGTGGCCAGGGCGCCGGAGAGGCGTGCGTGCTCGGCGGCGAATTCCGCCACCAGCGCGCGCGGGAGCGAAGCGTGTTCCGGCGCCGCCAGGGCCGCGCCCTGCTCGCCCCGCATCTGTTCCAGGCTGGCAGCCATGTCCGCCGCGTTCAGGCCGGCCGCTTCGAGCCGGCGCAGGGCGGCCAGGCGGTCGATCATGGCGCGCTGCAGCTGCACCTGGGCCTCCAGACGGGCGCCGAGCCCGGCCCGTACAGGTGCGAATTCTCCCTGCAGCTCGGGGGCGGCGATGATCGCCCATTTGCGGTCGAGATCGGCGACCTGGTTCGGCGTCAGGTGCTCGTCCGCCAGCAAGGCGCGCGCCTGGGCCAGCGTGGCCTGGCCGCGCGCCAGTTCGGCGTCATGGTGGCGGATCGCATCCAGTCTCGCCTGCATCAGCTTGGCGACGCGGCGGTCGAGGTTGCGCATTGCCGTGTGCACGCGTTCGAGCGCGGCGCGGCTGTGCACCAGCTCGGCGGCGGCCAGGCGCAGCTCGGAAAATTCGCAGGCAAGGATGAAGTCGACGGCGCGGTTTTCGTCACCGTCGAGCGCTTTCAGCTGCAGGGCTTGCTGCTCGCGCAGGGCGGCGCCGGCACGCGCCGGTGCGCTGCCTGCCGTGGACGGCGCACCGCCCTTGTTCGAGGAAGCGCCCCCTTCACCGGCCGGCGCTGGCGGCGAATTTGACTTGACCGGCGTCGACTTGGCCGGCGTCGACTTGGCCGGCGCCTGCGCGCCGCGTCCATTGCCCGACTTGTCGCCCTGGCGCTTGAATAGGAATTCGAACATGGAGAAGACCCACTTGCAAAACCCTCATCATAGCAAAGAACGATCACGGTTTTTTCTGGCGTCCCCGGCATGGCCTTAGTGCACGCAGCTGATGCACGCCTAGTGCATGTAGTAGGCGGACACCCCTTGCCGATGGGCATGTTCGGCACGGCTGAAGCGGTTGGCGGGCGGCGGCGTGCGCGCGCGGTGCTCTTCGCGGTAGGCGTCGTGGGCCAGCATCTGGTTGGCCACCGCGAACCAGGCGTCGCCGGCGATCGCCGCGCGCGCGACCGGAAACAGCTCGCGCTCCTCGCGGTCGAAGCGCTGTTCGAGCGCCGTGCAGAAGCGCTCGACGGCGCCGCAGAAGGCATCGACGCCCTCCTCGTCCTCGATGCCGCCGGCGGCCAGGCGGCAAGCCGTACCGAGCGCCTCGGCCGCGCCGCGGCTGAGCAGGTCGAGCTCGCACAGCAGCGACTCGGTGGCGGCGCCCGTGCGGCGCAGGGCCGGCAGCAGGAAACGGTCGAGCTTGCGGCCCTGGCAGCCTTCGTAGAGGCCGCGCAAGGTGGCGCACACATAATCGGCCTGACCCTCCGTCAACGCAGTCTGGCGGGCATAGCTCTTCTTGACGAGCTGTTGCACGGCATGCAGGCTGACCCGCATATTGGTTTGTTCGACGGAAAGCGCAACGAGGGTATAGGTCGCGGTCAGCATTCGGATCTCCTCTCGGCGTCGTCAGCACGAGCGCATGCTCCGCAGGGGAACACGGCAGGCTGGACGCTATGGTTTTTTGGACAAGCCGGGCGGATGTTTTTCTTCTCTTCGGCCTGAAGGAAGGTCTAGTTTACGGAGCGCCAACCTTGCGACTTTGATCTTGATCAAACTCGGGGGATACGGCCGCGCTGCGATCGTCAACCGCCGCAGGCGCCATGCGTTACGGCCAGACCAGGTGATGGGGAGTACGGACTGCAGCCTTTCACCAGCGCGCGCGGTAATCCTCGGCCAGGCCCGCCAGCCCCGCGACCGGGTGGCGCGGCCCCTCTACACTGCCCTTCACCCAGCCGTCGAACCGGCCCACGTGCTGGCGCATGCGGCTGCTGGCCACCAGCAATTGCTTGTCGTCGCAGCGCGTGCCCTCGGGGGTAAAACGCATCGCCAGCAGCCCGCACAGGGTGCGCATCGTCCAGCAACCATCGGGCAAGACCTCCACCTCGACCCGCCCCAGCGGCACGAGCATGCCGTCCAGCCAGAGCGCGTTCTCGGCGTCGCCGAAATAGCCGCACTGCAGATTGAAGCCGAGGCGTGGGCCGTGCGCAGAGATCCAGCGCCAGGCCGTGCGCCGTCCGAGCAGGCCGTTCGAAAAATCGTAGCTGGCCACGCCGCCGTCGAGCCGGTAGCCGCGGCCGCCGGCCTGCAGCTCTCCAAACAGCGCCAGCCCGGGCGACTTTTGCGTCGTGTGGACGCTGCCGCCGTCGAAGGTCGGCCCGACCGCCAGCAGGCGCGGCCCTGCGCCGCCGTAGCGGGCGTCGATCCGGAATCCGGGCGCGCGCAGGCGCAGCCGGTGGCCATGCGCGCCATCCGCCTCGATCGCGATGCGCCGCCCCGGCATGGCAAAGCGGGCGCCCTCGCCCACGGTGGCGCCGACCCGCGCCGTCAGGCCCGCCACCCCGAGGGGGGAAAAGGCGGCCACGACCCGGCGTTGGGCCCGATCGAAGACATAGGCGAAGCAGGTGTTGCTCCAGCCGATGTCGACGATTGCCACGCCGCAGAACAGCTCTTCGGTGACGAGGGCGACGAAATGCCAGCGCTTGTGGTGCAGGCGGCGCCAGAGCGCGCCACGGGCCCGGGGCGGCGCCAGCCTGGCCCAGCCGGGGGCGCCGGCCAGCCCCTGGTAGCGCCCGGAACGAAGCAGCCCGTCCGGGCCGACCGCGTCGAGGGGCGCCGGCGGCAGCATCATGCGGCGGCCGCGCCCGGCATGGCGCCGAGCAGTTCGGCCAGCCGCGCACCCGGCACGGCCGGCTCGCTGCGGCCGAGCGCGACCTGCGCGCAGCCATGCCAGCGCGCGCAGCGCAGCACGGCACCGGCCACGTCGCGCAGCAGCGCATCGCTGGTGCGCACGCCGGGCTCGAAGAACACGGCCTTGACCTCGAACACGCCGGCGCGCCGGTGCGCCTTGGCGTCGATGCGGGCAGCGAGGGCGCCGCGGCGCAGCACCGGCAGCGTGAAATAGCCGTAGCGGCGCTTGGGCGCCGGCGTGTAGCACTCGAGCCGGTAATCGAAGCCGAACAGTTCCAGCGCGCGGCGCCGATCCCAGACCACCGGGTCGAAGGGCGACAGGATGGTGGTCAGGGTCGGCGCCAGCGCGCCGCTTGCCGCCTGCCGCGCCAGTTCGGCATGATCGGGGTGGATGTAGACCGGATCGTCCCAGCCCTCGACGCGGGCGCGCAGCAGCAGGCCTTCGACGGCCAGCTGGGCGGGGTCGACATGCGGGCGCCGCGTGCGGTGGTAGTCGGGGATCCAGTGCGCGCGGGCCAGTCCCAGCGCCCTCACCGCCCGCAGGGCCAACGTGCGCTGCACGTCCGTCAGCGCCGGCATGCGGGCATCGTCCCATTCGGGATGGACGCGTTCGGCCAGATCGTAGACGCGCTGGAAGTTGTGGCGGCGCGCGATCATCAGGGCACCGGAGGTGAACAGCACTTCCAGCGAACGCTTCTCCGGCTTCCATTCCCACCAGCCGCCGGCCTTGCCGTCGCTGCGCTCGAAGTCCGACGAACGCACCGGCCCATGGGTGCGGATATGGGCCAGCAGCGCCGCCACTTCGCCGGCGCGCTCGCGCATCCAGTTGGCCGAATACTTCCAGCCCATGGCGCTCGGATCGAGCATGCGGTGGCGGTAGAGGCCGTAGTCCTCGCGCGGGATGAAGCAAGCCTCGTGGGCCCAGTATTCGAAGAGCTCCCCCTCGACCAGCGCCGCGTCCAACCACTCGGACGGATAGTCGCCGAGCCGGCTCCACAGTACGAGATACGGGCTGCGCGCGACGACATTGATGGTGTCGATTTGCAACACGCTCATGCGGCGGATCGCGTCCATGACGTCGGCCTGGACGGCCTTGCGGCGGCGCGGCTGCAGCAGGCCCTGCGCGCCCAGGTGCAGGGCGCGCGCAGCGCCCATCGAGAGAATAATGTCGCTCATATAAATATTCTAATGAGGTTTCGGCAAGCCGCGCATGTCCTGCCGGAATTTTTTTGCAGCGCGTTTTGAAGCGCCGGCCCAGCTGCGCTATAGTGCAGCCGATCTCCATCTCTCTTTTCCCCAGATTCCGCATGCGGCTGCTGCACACTTCCGACTGGCACCTCGGCCAGACCCTGCACAACTACGACCGTAGCTACGAACACCAGTGTTTCCTCGACTGGCTACTCGACACGCTCGTCGAAGAAGAGGCCGACGCGCTCCTGATCGCAGGCGACATCTTCGACAACGCCAATCCGTCATCAAGCGCCCAGCGCCAACTGTATGGCTTCCTGCAGCGGGCCAAGGCGCGCGCGCCGCACCTGCAGATCGTCGTCATCGCCGGCAACCACGACTCGCCCAGCCGCCTGGAAGCGCCGGGGCCGCTGCTGGAAGCGCATGGCACGGTCGTGATCGGCAACGTGGTGCGCGGACGCGACGGCGAGATCGACCTCGAGCGCCTGGTCGTGCCGCTGAAGGACAAGGCGGGCGACATCCGGGCCTGGTGCCTGGGCGTGCCCTTCCTGCGTCCGGGCGACGTACCGAAGGCGGAGGTCGAAGGCGACGCCTACCTGAACGGCATCGCCCTGCTCTATCAACAGGCCTTCGCCCTCGCGCAATCGCGCCGCGAAGCGCACCAGGCAATCCTGGCCATGGGCCACTGCCATATGGTCGACGGCCAGTCTTCGAACGATTCCGAGCGCCGCATCGTCATCGGCGGCACCGAGGCGCTGCCGGCCTCGATGTTCGCGCCCGAGATCGCCTACGCGGCGCTGGGCCACCTGCACCTGGCCCAGCGCGTCGGCAAGAAGGAGCACCTGCGCTATTCGGGCAGCCCGCTGCCGCTGTCCTTCGCGGAAGTCGGCTACCAGCACCAGGTGCTGCGCATCGACCTCGACGGCCCGGTGGCGAAGGAAGTCACGCCGCTGCTGGTGCCGCGCGCGGTCGAGCTGCTGCGCGTGCCGCCCAAGCCGGCGCCGCTGCCGGACGTGCTGGCCGCGCTGGAGGCGCTCGAACTCGACCCGGAGCTGCCGCCGCAATGCCGTCCCTACCTGGAAGTGCGGGTGCTGCTCGACGGCCCCGAGCCGAGCCTGCGCGCCCAGGTGGAGGCCGCCATTGCCGGCAAGCCGGTGCGCCTGGCGAAGATCGAGCCGACCCGCAAGGTCGTCACGCGCGAGGACGGCGCCGACGCACTGACCCTCGACCAGCTGGCCCAGCTGCAGCCGGACGACATCTTCCGCCGCCTGTGGCAGCAGCGCTTCGGCGAAGACGCCCCCAACGAGCAATTGACGGCCTTCGCCGAACTGATGCTGCCCGGCGACGCGGAGCGCGCATGAAGATTCTGCGGATCGCGGGACGCAACCTGGCGTCCCTGGCGGGAGACTTTTGCGTCGATTTCGAGAGCGAGCCGCTGGCCAGTTCCGGCCTGTTCGCCATCTGCGGCCCGACCGGCGCCGGTAAAAGCACCCTGCTCGACGCCCTCTGCCTGGCTTTATATGGCAACACGCCGCGCCTGCAGCAGCGCAGCAGCCGCGGCGCCCTGCCCGATGCCGGCGGCGAATCCGTCTCGACCAGCGACGCGCGCAACCTGCTGCGCCGCGGCGCCGCGGAAGGCTATGCCGAAGTCGACTTCATCGGCAACGACGGCGTGCACTACCGCGCGCGCTGGAGCGTGCGCCGTTCGCGCAACAAGGTCAGCGGCCTGCTGCAGGCCTCGAACATGACCCTGCACCGCCTGCCCGAAGGGATAGCGCTGGGCGGCACCAAGACCGAGGCGCAGCTCGAGATCGCGGCGCGCATCGGGCTCTCCTTCGAACAGTTCACGCGCTCGGTGCTGCTGGCGCAGAACGAATTTTCCGCCTTCCTGAAAACCGACGAGAACGAGCGCGGCGAGCTGCTCGAGACCTTGACCGGCAGCGCCGTCTACAGCGAGATCTCCAGGCGCGCCTACGAGCGCTACAAGCAGGAACAGGATGCCGTGCGGCGCCTGACTTCGCGCCTGGCCGACCACGCGCCGCTGGCGCAGGAGACGCGCGCCGAGCTCGACGCCGAGCGCGCCGCCGCCGACGTGGCGCTGCAGGCCGTCGACGTGCGCCGCGCCCTGCTCGAAGCGCAGCTGCGCTGGCACCAGGAACGCGAACGCCTGCGCCAGAGCGAAGGGCAAGCCGAGAGCCTGCTGGCCGAAGCGGGCGCGCGGGTGGAAAGCGCGGCCGAGCGCCGCAAACGCCTGGCCATGCTCGACGCGGTGCAGGCCGCGCGTCCGCTGATGGCGGAACTGGCGCGCCTGGATGCCGAGCGGGTGCAGATCGAGGCGACGCTGGCCAACGGCCAGGGAGAACTGGCGCGCGCTGCCGAAGCGGCGCGCCAGGCTGTCCAGGGCGTGCAGGAAGCCGGCGCCGCGCTGGAAGCGGCGGAAAGCGCGCAGCTGGACGCCGCCGCCCGGCTCGACGCGGCCAAGGCGCTCGACGCGACGATCGGCACCCTGGCCGGCGCCCATGCCCAACTGGCGCAGCGGCGCGACGCGACCGCGGCCGAGGCGGTGCGCACGCGGGCCCTGCTGGCCGAGGCCGAGGCGCGGCTCGGCCAGACCCGCGAAGCCGAGGCGCGCAGCGCCGGCTGGCTGGCGGCGCACGGCAAGCACGCGGCCCTGGCCGGCCAGTGGCTGCGCTGGGACAAGCTGTTCACCCAAGCCGCAAACGCCGCCGCGCTCGAAGAGGCGAACCTGGCCGCGCTGGCGAAAGCCGACCGCGCCCGCGTGAACGGCGCTGCCACCGCCCAGGCCACGCTGGAAGCGGCCGAACGGGCAGCCGCCCGCATCGCCGAACTCGATGCTGCGCGCCAGGCGGCAAGCGCCGCGCTGGCCGGCTTCGATCCGGAGGCTCTGCACGCCGAACGTCAGCGTTTCGAGGCGCGCCGCGAACAACTGGCGGCCGCCACCCGCATCGCCAAGGGCCTGCACCTGGCGCGCGAACGCCTGGCCAAGCTCGACACCGAACGCGAACGCATACGCAGCGGGCATGCCGGCGCCGAGACCGCGCTGGCGGCGGCGCTGGCCGCCGCGCCGCAGCTGGCCGGCGCTGCCACCCAGGCCGAGCATGCACTCGCCGCCGCCGAACTGGCCTGCGCCGACAATGTCGAGGCGCTGCGCGGCGCCCTGGTCGAGGGCGACCCCTGCCCGGTCTGCGGCAGCGAGGCCCACCCCTACGCCCACCAGGACGCGCGCCTGCATGCCGTCTTCGAGCTGCTGCGCACGCAGGTGAACGAGCGCCGCGCCGAAGTGCAGCGCAACCTGTCCGAGCAGGCGACCCGGCGCGCCCAGCTGGAATCCGGCGGCGAGCGCCTGGGAGCCCTCGACGAGGAACGCAGGGCACTGGCCGCCGACCTCGGCGAACTCGAGGAAGCGTGGGCGGCCAATCCGGTGTCGATGGAGGCGCCGGCCGCGGGCGAACGCCAGCCCTGGTTCGAGGCGCAGTCGGGCACGGTGCGCGAAGCGCTCGCCGCCATCGATGCGCGCGAGCAGGATGCGCGGCGCGCCACCCAGGCGCGCGCCGCCGCGCAAACCGCTTTCGAGGCGGCGACGGCCGAACACCTGTGCCAGCGCGAGGCCGCGCAAAAGGCACAGGCGGCGCTCGTCACGCTCGAGAACGAGCACAAGACGATCGCCCTCCAGCTCGAGCGGGATCGTGCAGCGGTCGATGCCGTACTGGCCGAACTCGATCCCGTGCTGGTGGAGTCGAACGGCGACGGCTGGCAGGCGCTGTGGCGCCGCAATCCGAAACAGTGGCAGGCGGCGCGCGCCGCCGAAGCGCAGGCCTGGACGGCGCAATCGCAGCAGCTGGCCGAGCAGCGCGCCGCCCTGGCGGCGCTGGAAGCGGCGCAGCGCGAGGCCGCCGTGCGCGCCGAGCATGCGCAAGAGGCAGCGGCGGCGGCGCAGGAAGCCAGTGCGCGCAGCGAAGCCGAACTCGATGAACGGCGCTCGGCCCGCGCCGCCCTGTTCGAAGGCCGCGCCGTGGCCGAGGTCGAGACGGCGCTGCGCAGTGCGGTGACGAGCGCGCGCGAGCTGCTGGCCGCGCGCCAGCTGGTCGCCGCCGAGGCGGCCCAGCGTGAAACGCAGGTGCGCAGCACCCTGACGCAGGCCCAGGAACGCATCGGATCGCTGCAGGACGACGCCCGCGACGCGGCGGCGCGCCTGGCCGACTGGATCGAGGACTATGCCGCCCACCACGGCGAGCTGGAACCGGTGGAAAGCCAGGCGCAGCTGGCCAGCCTGCTGAACGTCGGCGCCGCCTGGCTGGCCGCCGAGCGCAGCGAGCTGGCCGAACTCGACGCGGCCCTGGCCCGCGCCTCTGTCGTGCTGGCCGAGCGCAAGAACCAGCGCGCCCTGCACGAGGAAAGCGCCTCGCCCGACGGCGCGATGCAGGACGGCGCCGCCGTCGCCGACGCCCTGCAGGCCGTGCTGGAAGAGCGCAGCGCCGTGCACGAACGGGCCACCGCCCTGCGCCTGCAGGCCGCGCAGGACGACGAGCGCCGCACCAAGGCGCAGTCGATGCTGGCCGAGATCGAGCGCCAGCAGGCGATCGAGGCGCGCTGGGGACGGCTGTCGGAACTCATCGGTTCGGCCGACGGCAAGAAGTTCCGCAACTACGCCCAGCAGTTCACGCTCGACGTCCTGCTCGGCTACGCCAACAGCCACCTGAACCAGCTGGCGCGGCGCTACCGCCTGGAACGCGTCGACAACGCCGGCGCCCCGTCGCTGGCGCTGATGGTGCGCGACCAGGACATGGGCGGCGAAATCCGCTCGGTCAACTCGCTCTCGGGCGGCGAATCCTTCCTGGTCTCGCTGGCCCTCGCCCTGGGCCTGGCCTCGCTGTCCTCGAACCGGGTGCGGGTCGAGTCGCTCTTCATCGACGAGGGTTTCGGCTCGCTCGACAGCGACACCCTCGGCGTCGCCATGGACGCCCTCGACGCGCTGCAGTCGATGGGGAGGAAAGTCGGCGTGATCTCGCACGTGCAGGAGATGACGGAGCGGATCGCGGCGAAGATCCAGGTGCGGCCGACGGGCGGCGGCAGCAGCGCGGTATCGGTCGGCACGTAACGGGTTTTGTCGGGTGGTCACGGAGTGCCCACCCGACAAAACCAGCGTTGTACAATGACGCCCTTTGCACATTCACGCCAATTTCACATGAAACCCGCCCGCACCCTCACCTTCAAATGCGCCCAGTGCGCGAAAAACGTCACCGTCTACCTGCAGAAAGTCTCGGCCTGCTCGCACATCCAGCCTTACCAGGGCATCTGCGGCTGCGGCGAAGTGCGCCGCCATGCGACCGGCAATCCGGATGCGGTGAAGTCCTTCCTCGAGTCGGGCGACGGCAACTGGCATCACCATCATTGAGATGACGCGCATCGAATGGGAAGAAGGCGGCCAGCGGCGCTCGGCGCTGTGGCGTTCGGAGAGCGGCTGGCCGGCGCCTAAAAAGGTCGTGATCGCCGACGACACGATGGCGGCCGATACCGCGTATCGCCTCGCGCTGGACGGCACCGCCCTGCTCTGGCGCGGCGACTTCCAGAATGCGCGCCAGCTGGTGCAGGCGCTGGCGCGCCGCATCGATCATAAGCCGGCGCGCGCAAGACGTGCAAACAGCGGAGCCAAAGCCGGTGCGGCCGCGCCGACGCTGACCGAACAGTTCCACCGCCATCGCCTGGCGCAGCTGCAGCGCGCGCGCACACTGGCGATGCTGCTGATTCCCTTCGATGCCGATTACGCGATTCCGCTGCGGCGCGCGCCCGACGTGCGCCAGGCCTGCAATGAAGCCTATGGTGCCGCGACCGAGCCCTTCGTCGTCTCGCTGCGCGAGCTGCTGGGACTGATCGGCGCGCATGAGTGGCGCAGCAAGGGCGTGCATATTCCCGCGCTCGATGCGCGCATCCATCCCTGGTATGGCGTGTTCTCGCCGGTGCGCGGTGAATACGTCGAGCTGGTGGCGCAGGCGCCGCTGCCGCAGGGCGCGACGACCGCCTTCGATATCGGCGCCGGCACCGGCGTGCTGTCCGCCGTGCTGGCGCGGCGCGGCCTGCGGCAGGTGGTGGCCACCGACATGGATGCGCGGGCGCTCGGCTGCGCGCGCGAGAACATCGCGCGCCTCGGCCTCGACGCGCAGGTCGAGGTCATTCAGGCCGACCTCTTCCCCGAGGGCCAGGCCGGGCTGGTCGTCTGCAATCCGCCCTGGCTGCCGGGCAAGCCGAGTTCGGCCATCGAATACGCGATCTACGATCCGGACAGCCGCATGCTGCGCGGCTTCCTCGCCGGTCTGAAGGCGCACCTGACAGCCAACGGCGAAGGTTGGCTGATCCTGTCGGATCTGGCCGAGCACCTGGGCCTGCGTTCGCGCGAGCAGCTGCTGGGCTGGATCGCGTCCGCGGGCCTGGCCGTCGCCGGCCGCCACAACGTGCGTCCGACCCATGCGAAGGCAAGCGACGCCGACGATCCGCTGCATGCCGCGCGCTCGCAGGAAGTGACTTCGCTGTGGCGCCTGCGCGTCGCGTAAAGCCCGAAATCACCGGGCACTCCCCCCGCATTTGCATCCTGGCGCACGAAGCAGTACAATAGCGCTGCGGGGTGGAGCAGTCTGGCAGCTCGTCGGGCTCATAACCCGAAGGTCACAGGTTCAAATCCTGTCCCCGCAACCAAACACTCGTATTGAAAGAAGCCCGACTCTCGTAGCCGGGCTTTTGTTTTCTGGGCCCAGCGACGCCGGATGAGAGACAAGAAAGACAACGCCACGATCGACCTGCCGGGTTTCGAACCGGCCGCCCCGCTCGAAGCCGTCGCTCAGCCCGAGTCGAAACGTGCACCCCGTCCCCGCCGCACAGGCATGAAGCAGGAACAGATTCCCCTGCTCGAAGAAACCGACACCACCGGCCTGCCCGTCTGGCGCCGCGACGATAAACTTGATTTGACCGGCTTGCCGGTCTGGGCGCCGGACTCCTGACTCCGGCTTTTACCCGGCTGGAGGCCGCATGACCATTTCCTTCTCCGCGCTGCCGCTGGCACCGCAATTCCTCGCCAACCTCGACACGCTCGGCTACCACAGCATGACGCCGATCCAGGCCGAAAGCCTGCCCTCGGTGCTGCAGGGCCGCGACCTGATCGCGCAGGCGAAAACCGGCAGCGGCAAGACCGCGGCCTTCGGCATCGGCCTGCTGCAGAAACTGAACCCGGCCTGGTTCGCCGTGCAGGGCCTGGTGCTGTGCCCGACGCGCGAACTGGCCGACCAGGTGGCCGGTGAATTGCGCCGCCTGGCGCGCGGCGTCGGCAACGTCAAGATCCTGACCCTGACCGGCGGCGTCGCCATGCGCCCGCAGATCGCCTCGCTCGAGCACGGCGCCCATATCGTGGTCGGCACCCCGGGGCGCATCCGCGATCACCTGGGCCGCGCGACGATCGACCTCTCGAAAGTGCAGACCCTGGTGCTGGACGAAGCCGACCGCATGACCGACATGGGTTTCTATGACGAGATCGCCGGCATCGTGTCCGCCTGCCCGCAGCGCCGCCAGACCCTGCTGTTCTCGGCTACTTATCCGGATGACATCCGCCACGCCACGGCCGGCTTTCTGGTCGACCCGGTCGAGATCGCGGTCGAGAGCCAGCACGACGATTCCAAGATCGAGCAGCGCTTCTACGAGGTCGGCTTCGACAACCGCGACGAGGCCGTGGCGCGCCTGCTGCGCCACTACAAGCCGGTGTCGACCCTGGCCTTCTGCAATACCAAGGCGCACTGCCGCGAACTGGCCGACTCCCTGCGCGACCAGGGCTTCTCGGCCCTCGCCCTGTACGGTGAACTCGAACAGCGCGAGCGCGACGAGATCCTGATCCTGTTCGCCAACCGCAGCTGCTCGGTGCTGGTGGCCACCGACGTCGCCGCGCGCGGCCTCGACATCGCCAACCTGGAAGCGGTGATCAACGTCGACGTCTCGAAGGACGCCGAAGTCCACGTGCACCGCATCGGCCGCACCGGCCGCGGCGAGGAGACGGGTCTAGCCCTGTCGCTGTGCGCGCCGAACGAAAAGAAGTGGGTGCGCGCGATCGAGGAATACCAGAACGCGCCGGTCTCCTGGTACAAGGTCGACGACCTGGGCGACTCGGTGCTGCCGGCCGAGCCGGCGCCGATGGTCACGCTCATCATCGCCGGCGGCAAGAAAGACAAGCTGCGTCCGGGCGACGTGCTGGGCGCGCTGACGGGCGACGCCGGCTTGACGAAGGAACAGGTCGGCAAGATCAACGTCACCGAGTTCCAGACCTATGTGGCGCTGGCGCGCGACGTGGCCGATGCCGCTTACCGGAAGCTCAACGGCGGCAACAAGCTGGGGCCGGACTTCGGCAGCTTCAAGGGGCGCAGTTTCAAGATGCGTTTCCTGGACGTCTAACTATATTACAGACGCCGGTGCGCCTGGCTGCCTCTCAGGCAAGGCGCATCGTCGAAGACAGTACGCTAGTACGGCGAGACGGTGCAACGCCGCATGGGAGGCGGCCAGGCGCGCCGGCGCGCACGATTGATTCGTTGAAAACACAGATGCTGTAAATCTGGCATAGTTTTGCTAAAAATAAACGTTTAGCAAAATGACCAGCCAGAATACAACGATCTACACCCCGTTCGCGGACGGGCGTCCGGTGCGCGACATCGTCGAGCACACGCCGGCGTTGGTGAACGAGACCTGGTGCCGCAATCTGCTGCGCCACACCCTCGATTCGCTCGAGCGGCAATACGCGAGCGGCGCGCCGCACCGGGCGATCACGCCCGACACGCTGGTCATGCTGGCCAATGGCGAAGCCTTGCTGCTGCCGGCGGCCGAGGACGCGGCCCCCTCTTCCGATCTCCCGGCCGACCTGCACGCGCTGGCGCTGGTCGTCCACTACGCCATCACGGCCGAGCTGCCGCCGGAAGGCCCCCTCGGGCCACGCCTGTACGACAACTACAGCGAGCAGCTCACCAAGGGGCTGGACTCCTGCCTGGGGCCGAACCGCAGGCTGCGTCCGGCGACGGTCGACGCCATGCGCACCCTGCTGGGTGTCGAGGCCTCGGCCGGGGTGCTGGCGCCGGCTGTGCGGCAGGGCGATGATGAACAGTTTGTTGAACCCGTCGGGCAGACCGAGACTACGGCGCCCGTCGAAAGCGTTGCGCCGCCGCCCGCCGTGGATGCCCCGGAGACCGTTTCACCGCCGAACGAAGATGCGCACGGCGGCGATTTCTCCGCGCCAGCCATCGCGCCCGCACCCGTCGAAAATCCGGTTCCGGAGCCGGTGGCGATCGCCGCTCCCGAGACCGCCGTGCCGGACAACCTGGAGCCGACGCCGGCCGAACCGCTCAGCCTGCGCGAAAAAACCGAAGCCGGCATGTTGCGCAAGCCTGCCAGCCAGTCAGCCGGCGAACCGCCGCCGCGTGCCACCGAACATGTTGCGCCACCGCCGCCGCCCCAGGCCAGTGCCGAAGCGCCGCGCGCCGCACCGCGCAAGCCGTCCGCGGGCATCCCGCCGGGCGCACAGCCGGCCGGCGCCACCCAGGCTCGCCTCGCCGCGGGCCGCAGCGGCCGCGCCCAGCGCTGGGGCATGATCGCCGGCGCCGCCATCGTCGTGCTGGCGGCCGGCGGCGCCCTCGTCTCCTACTTCCAGCAGAACGATGCGCGCGACGTCATGCCTTTGAGCCTGCCGCCGGCCGAACGCGCGCCCGGCCTCGATGCCGGCGAGACCGTCGTCGCCCCGCCAGCCGAGGCCGTTGCGACCGACCAGCCGGCGGGTGCGCAGCCGGCCGACAGTCCGCTCGACGCCACCACAGGCGCGGCGCCGGAATCCGAACCGGGCCTGCCGGTCACGGCAGCGCCAGTCATGCCGGCGGCAGCGGGCACAGGAGCCGCTGGCGCGGTCGTCAACGGCACCACCTATAAACTCCTGATCAAGCCCTGGGGCACTGTCTATGTCGACGGCGTCGACCGCGGCGTCAGTCCGCCGATCAAGCGCCTGACGCTGGCGCCGGGCCCCCACACGATCCGGATCGCCAACCCGAACTTCCCCGAACACACCATGACGGTCGACGCGGGTGCGCGCGAGTCGGGCGTCATCGAACACGATTTCACGGCGCAAGCCCAATAAGGAGGCAGCCATGTCCCGAACCCTTCCTCCCAAGCTGCTCGCCACCCTCCTGGCAAGCGCCCTGCTGGCCGGCTGCGCCGAACTGGCGCCGCTGTTCGAGCGCAAGCCGGATCGCACCCATGTGCGCACGCTGCCGCGTGCCGCTCAGGACGACGACCGCCCGGCCGCGCGCAGCGAGCCGAAAGGCGACACCCAGCCCGGACGCGACCAGGCCGCGCTGCGCGAAGGCATCCGCCTGTACAACGAGGGTGATTTCAACGGGGCCATCAAGCGCCTGAATTCGAACGACATCCGCAACGGCTCGCCGGTACGCATCCGCGTCGCGGCGCTGAAGTACACGGCCTTCAGTTATTGCGTGACCTCGCGTCCGAAGCAGTGCGAGCAGGCCTTCGAAAAGGCATTGAAGATCGATCCGGACTTCACGCTCGAGGCAGGCGAACAGGGCCACCCGCTGTGGGGCCCGGCTTTCGAGCGCGCCAAGCGCGGCTGAGCTTCAAGGAAGATGGAGCAAACAAATGTTGGCTCCGCCCAAACAATTGTTTAGGCCTTGCGGTTGACCGAGGCCGGATAGCGCGGCGCCCGACGGCGCTTCGATGCCTGCTCGTAGGCATAGGCCATGCCGATCAGGGTCGCCTCGCTGTAGGCGCCGCCCACAAAGGAAATGCCCACCGGCAGCCCATGCGCGAAGCCGGCCGGGACGGTGATGTGCGGATAGCCGGCCACGGCAGCGGGCGACGAGAAGCTCATGCCGTAGTGGTCGCCGTTGATGTAGTCGGTCAGCCAGGCCAGGCCGCCGGTCGGCGCCACCAAGGCGTCGAGCTTTTCCTCACGCATGATCTTGTCGATACCCTCTTCGCGCGAATAGCGGCGGTTGTTCGCCAGCGCCTCGCGGTAGGCTTTCGAGTCGAGCCCATCTTTCTGCTGCGAGGCGATCAGGTGCTCCTGGCCGAAATGCGGCATTTCGCGCGCCGCATTCTTCTCGTTGAAGGCGATCACGTCGGCCATGTTCTTGACCGGCGCATGCGGCGCATAGGCAGCCAGGTAGGCGGCCAGATCCGGCTTGAATTCGCACAGCAGCACTTCGACCTCGGTCTGGTTGTACTTGTTGGTGTTCGGCACCTTGACGTCGACCAGGATCGCGCCCTGCGCCTTCAGGATGGCCAGTTCCTTTTCGACCACCTCGTCGACCGCCGTGCTGCCGCCGAAGAAATTGCGTGCGACGCCAATGCGCTTGCCGCGCAGGCCGTCAAGGCGCAGGGCCGCGGCGTAGTCGGCCACCTTGCCCTGGCTCTCCTTGGTGACGGCATCGTCGCCGTCGACGCCGGTCATGGCGGCCAGCATCAGGGCGGCGTCGGCCACGCTGCGGGTCATCGGGCCGGCCGTGTCCTGGGAATGGGCGATAGGGATGATGCCGCTGCGGCTGACCAGACCCAGGGTCGGCTTCAGGCCGACGATGCCGCAGCTCGAGCTTGGCGAGACGATGGAGCCGTCGGTCTCGGTGCCGACCGCGAGCGTGGCCAGGCTGGCGGCGATGGCCGCGCCGGAGCCGGAGCTCGAGCCGCTGGTGTTGCGGTCGAGGGCGTGCGGGTTCTTCGTCTGGCCGCCGCGCGCGCTCCAGCCGCTGACGGAATTGGTCGAGCGCATGTTGGCCCATTCCGACAGATTCGTCTTGCCGATGATGACGGCGCCAGCGGCGCGCAGGCGTTCCGTCACGAAGGCGTCGCGGGTGGCGCGCACGCCGTCCAGCGCCAGCGAGCCGCCGCTGGTGCTCATCTTGTCGCCCGTGGCGATGTTGTCCTTCAACAGCACCGGAATCCCGTGCAGCGGGCCGCGCAGCTTGCCGGCCGCGCGCTCGCGGTCGAGTTCGGCGGCAATCTTGAGTGCGTCGGGATTGAGTTCGATGACGGAATTGAGGCGCGGGCCGGCCTTGTCGACGGCGGCGATGCGCGCCAGGTAGCGCTTGACCAGTTGCTGCGAACTCGTCTTGCCGGCCGCCATGGCCGCACCCTGCTCACGCACGCCGGCCTCGAGCAGGTCGTCGGCGCCTGTCGCCGCTTTCGGCGCCGCCGCCACGCTCCCCGCCACGCCCACCACGGCGCCGGCTGCTACGCCGAGTCGAACGAAATCCCTGCGATCCATGCTGTCCCCATCTTATTTATTAGTAAAGCATTAGCATAGCAGTGCTTTCTCTTCAGCACCATTTCCAGCGGGAGCGCAGGGACGAAAAAAAAACGCTGCCGGTGAGGGCAGCGTTTTTTCGCAGAACGTGCTACAGCAGTGTCTTAGTTACGGCTTAGTTGCGTACAACGCGCTTGTATTCGTTGGTGCGGGTGTCGATCTCGATGGTGTCATCCTGGCTCACGAACAGCGGCACCATGACGATGTGCTGGTGGGCTTCGATGGCGTTTTCGATCTTGGCTTCCTTCAGGACGTTACCCGAGGTGTTGCCCTTCACCGCAGGCTCCGAGTACACAACCTGGCGTGCGATCGTGGTCGGCAGTTCGACCGAGATGGCCTTGCCGTCATAGAACACGGCTTCGCATTGCATACCGTCTTTCAGGTAGTGCAGTGCATCGCCCAGGTTCTCTTCTTCGATTTCGAACTGGTTGTACTCTTCGTCCATGAAGACGTACAGCGGATCGGCGAAGTACGAGTAGGTCACCGGCTTCTTGTCCAGCACGACGACGTCGAACTTGTCATCGCCACGGAACACGTTTTCCAGCGGAGCGTTGGTCAGAAGATTCTTCATCTTCCACTTGTAGGTGAAGCCCGTGCGGCTCGAGCCGTTGACATCGGAACGCAGCACGATAAAAGGCTTCTCATCAACCATGATGATGTTGCCGACACGGATCTCTTTTGCGGGTTTCATAGGAGTATGAGTAATCTAAAAAAGGGGTTGCAGTAACCGAGCATGATACCACGTAACGCGGGCCGTGCCTAACGAAGTGAAGCAGCAAAGCGCAGCAGGTTGGATGCCAGGTCGCCATTGCGCGACATTGCGTCCTGCCATTCCTCGGAACGGCGCTCGATCTGCGCCTGATCGGCCAGCAGTGCCGCCCATAAGGCAGGCCAGTCGGCTGGGCCCGTGCCCGCTCCGTTCCATTCCAGCATCAGCGCCTGCAGGCTGGCGATCTCGGGCGCATAGCGTGCCAGGAAAGCGCGTAATTTCTTGTGGTGCAGGTTCTCGTCTTGCGGATAAATGTGCCAGACGAAAGGCTTGCCGGCCCACTGGGCACGCACCCAGGAATCCTCGCCGCGCACGAAATTCAGGTCGCAGGCCCACAGCAGGCGGTCGTAGTGGGGCTGGGGCACGAACGGCAGTACGCGCACGGTCAGCGCGCCGCGGGTGGCAACGGCGCCTGCGCGCGCTCCCGTTCCCAGGAAGGCTGCGACCGCTTCCGATGCGACCCCTTCCGGCACAAGGCAGGCGACCTTGCTGGCCCCGCCCTGCCAGGCCGCGAACAATTCGGCGACCGGGGCATGTGGATAGCAAAACAGCGACACTTTCAGGGCATCGAGTTCGCCGTCCGTCAGGCCGAGGGCGCGCAGGAAAGTGCGCGTCCCTTGCGGATCGGCCAGGAAGGCGCGCCGTTCGCGCTCGAGGCCGGCTTCGCGCAGCAGCCCGCCGGTTTTTTCAGTAAAGCCGGGGAAGAAGAAATGTTTGGTCAGCTTCAGGCGCGGATGCATGGACGGCAAGGCATGGCAGCCTTCGACCCACTCCTCCGCCGTCAAGCCTTCCAGGTTCAGCCACACGGGCTTGGGCGTGCGCGCGGCCATCGCCTCGATATACCGGGGCGGAATGTCGCAGGCGAAAAATTCGATGACGATGTCGGCGACCTCGTCCGGGGTGTAGTCGTCGTCCTGGCCGCGCCAGTGGCGCACCGCGACGCCCGCCACCTGCTGAATGGACGCTGCCGGATCGACTTCGGGGCAGATCCGGCGGAAGCTGACCAGGTCGTCGACCCAGAGCGTGACCGCAACCCCATGCTCGATGTGCAACTGACGCGCGAGGCGCCAGCAGATGCCGATGTCGCCGTAGTTGTCGATGACCTTGCAGAAGATCGCCAGCGATGGCGTGGAACAGGCGCTGGGGGAAGTGGACATAGGCGGGATGGTCGAGAAAAACAAAGTGGAAAAGCAAAAAGCCGCTTTTCAGCGGCTTTTTTTGCTTTGACTGGCGTCCCCACGGGGATTCGAACCCCGGTACTCACCGTGAAAGGGTGATGTCCTAGGCCTCTAGACGATGGGGACCTAAAACTGTTCCGACTGCTAATGTACTACTGCTGCCAAATTCTTGGCGTCCCCACGGGGATTCGAACCCCGGTACTCACCGTGAAAGGGTGATGTCCTAGGCCTCTAGACGATGGGGACCCTGGAACTACCGATACTGCCTGCTACGCGATTTACTGCGTATTCTTCAACGTGGTGGAGGTAAGCGGGATCGAACCGCTGACCTCTTGCATGCCATGCAAGCGCTCTCCCAGCTGAGCTATACCCCCCACGGGTAAAACAACATCATACCATATTGCCACTGCTTCTACTACCGCTGCCGCTGGCGCAGCGTCCGGCAAACCTCTGCCGGCATCTTGGCGTCCCCACGGGGATTCGAACCCCGGTACTCACCGTGAAAGGGTGATGTCCTAGGCCTCTAGACGATGGGGACCCTGAACTACCGATTACAACACTTCAACTTGGTGGAGGTAAGCGGGATCGAACCGCTGACCTCTTGCATGCCATGCAAGCGCTCTCCCAGCTGAGCTATACCCCCGTACTGCTGAAGTGCGAGCATTATAGCGGGGGTTCTTGCATTACGCAAATACCGTTTTGAAGAAGATCAAACGGATTGCAGTCGCGAACGACAAGCCCGCATTACGTCCGAATTACAGTCCCTTCCCTACACGGGCCAACACGGTCTCACGGCCGAACAGTTCCAGCACTGCGTCGATGGCCGGCGTCTGCAGCTGGCCGGTGACCAGCAAACGCAGCGGCATGGCGATCTGCGGCATCTTGAGCCCGTGCGCTGCCAGTACTTCCTTGAGCATGGCGGCCAGCGCGGCCTTGTTCCATTCGACCGTCTGACAGCGCTCGGCGAACGCGGCCAGCGCAGGACGCACCGTATCGGTCAGGTGCTGGCTCAGCAGGGCCGCGTCCGGCTGCGGCTGGCGGTAGAACAGCATGGCCGCGTCGGCCAGCTCGTTGATGGTGTTGGTGCGATCCTTCACCAGCGCCAGCACGCCCGGCAAGGCGGGAGCGCCTTCGAACTGCGCGCCCTGGCTGTCCATTTTCGGACGCACCAGCGCGGCCAGGCGTTCGTTGTCGGCCGCCTTGATGTAATGGTTGTTCAGCCAGGCCAGCTTTTCCGGATTGAACTGGGCCGCCGAGGCGGTCAGGTGCTCGAGGTTGAACCACTCGGTGAACTGTTCCATCGTGAAGATTTCGTCGTCGCCATGGCTCCAGCCCAGGCGCGCCAGGTAGTTCAGCATGGCTTCCGGCAGATAGCCCTGCTCCGGATACTGCATCACGCTGACGGCGCCGTGGCGCTTGGACAGCTTCTGGCCATCCGGGCCCAGGATCATCGGCAGGTGGCCGTATTCCGGCAGCTCGGCACCCAGGGCGCGCAGGATGTTGATCTGGCGCGGGGTGTTGTTGACGTGGTCGTCGCCGCGCAGCACGTGGGTGATCCGCATGTCCCAGTCGTCGACCGAGACGCAGAAGTTATAGGTCGGCGTGCCGTCCGGACGCGCGATGATCAGGTCGTCGAGCTCCTTGTTGGCGATCGTGATCGGGCCTTTGACGACGTCGTTCCAGGTTACTTCGCCGTCCAGCGGATTCTTGAAGCGCACCACCGGCTTCACGCCTTCCGGCACGGCGGGCAAGGTCTTGCCCGGCTCGGGACGCCAGGTGCCGTCGTAGCGCGGTTTCTCGCCGGCTGCGCGCATGCGCTCGCGCATGGCTTCGACTTCTTCCGGCGAGCAGTAGCACAGGTAGGCGGTACCGGCTTCCAGCATGCCCTTGACGACTTCGCGGTAGCGATCCATGCGCTGCATCTGGTAGAACGGGCCTTCGTCGTGCGCGAGGCCCAGCCACTGCATGCCGTCCAGGATCGCCTGCACCGCTTCCGGCGTCGAGCGCTCGAGGTCGGTGTCCTCGATGCGCAGGATGAACGTCCCGCCGAAATGGCGGGCGTAGGCCCAGGAATACAGCGCGGTGCGGGCGCCGCCGAGGTGGAGATAGCCGGTCGGGCTGGGGGCGAACCGGGTACGAACAGGGGTGCGGACGGTCATGGCGAAAAGCGTAATGATAAAGCGGCTATTCTACCCCGATGCGCCCGATGCGGCGGCGATCCCCTCCTCTGCTTGCGCACACGTGGCGCCGTCCTGTGCGTCGTCCGCCACGTCAGCCTGCGCGTCACGATCCGCATCGTGCCGTGGATCGCGCTGCCGGTCGCGCGGCTCATTGCACTGTGCATCGCGCAGTTCGTCGTGCTGTTCGTCTATATACCCGGCCAGCAAGCGCACCGTCGGATAATCGTAGAGCAGCTCGGCGGTGACCGGCACCCCGCTGGCCTGCTCGAGTTCCAGCGCCAACGGCACCGAGGCCAGCGAATCGATGCCGATGTCGCTGAAGGGCGTGTCGACGTTCCAGCCCTCGATCCCTGGCGCACCCTCGCCCGTACCGCCTTCGCGCAGCCAGCGCTGCAGGCAGGCGTGCACCAGCTCCAGGCTCGACAGCGCCGCCGCTGCCGCCGGCGCCACGGATGCAGCAGGCGTCAGCAGCGCGGGCGGCGCGGCCAACGGGGCCGGGGCGGCCGGTGCGGGTGGCGCCTCCGGCAGCGCCTGGCGCAGCAGCGCATCGAGCCCGCCGGCCTCGCCCGGCGCGCTCTGCTCGATGTCGCCGATTGCCAGCGCATGCTGCGCCACCCGTGCCAGCAAGGCGCTGCCCGACGGGCAGTCGTCGACGGCCGCGCCCTCGGCTTCCACCTCCCGGCGCAGCGCATCCAGGCGCCGCGCCGCCCAGGCTGCGGCTTCGCCCCGTGCGGCGGCGGCCAGCAGCGTCCAGGCGGCGAATTCGCCGTTGCGTCCGTCCTGCCAGACGCCAAGGCCCTGCGCCGGCAGGTTCGCCAGCAGCGCCAGGTAATCGAAGGCGCCCAGGCGCGCGACCGTTTTCGCGATCGGATTGCCCGGCACGCGCACCACCGCGCCCAGGTGGACATACAGGGCTTCGCTCGGGCCTTCCAGGATGCGCAGCACGCGCGCGTCGCGCAGCAGTTGCGGCGCAAGGTTGGTCTCGAGGTAGCCGCGTCCGCCCAGCATCTGCATCAGGTGGTCGGCCGCTTCCCACAGCAGTTCCGACAGTACGCACTTGCAGGCGCTGAAGGCGTCCAGCGGCAGTGGCCCCTGCTCGTCCATGCAGGTTGCCAGCGCGTCGACCAGGGATTCAGCGGCCTTGATGGCGCAATCGAGTTCGTGCAGGCGCAGGAGGGTCACCGGGTTGTCGAGCAGGCGCCCGCCGGCGACGTCGCGGCGCGCGCTGTAGCGCGCCATCAGCTGGGCGCAGCGCTTCATCGCCCCCACGCACAGGGCGCCGATGCCGAGGCGCGCGAAGCCCATCGCGTCCTGGGCCACGTCCATCCCGGCGCCCGGTTTGCCCAGCACCTGGGCATCGGGCACGAAGACGGCGTCGAAACGCACCGCGCTTTGCGGCATGGCGCGCATGCCCATCGTCAGCGCTTCCGGCCCCAGCACCAGGCCCGGCGTCTCGCTCGGCACCAGCAAGGCCACGGTGCCGAGCGCCTTTCCGCCGGCATCGAAGGCGCGCGCGAACACGGTCAGCACGCCGGCCCAGGCCACCAGGCCGATCAGGTGCTTCTCGCCATTGATGCGCCAGCCGCCCTTGACACGGTCGGCGCGGGTGCCGATCGCGCGCGGATTCGATCCGGCCTGCGGCTCGCTCAGTGCAAAGGCGGCCAGCTGGCGGCCCGAGGCCAGCTGGAGCAGCCACTGCGCGCGCAGCTGCTCAGGCGCGAAGCGCAGCAGTGGCCGCAAGCCCAGGCCGTTGTGCACGCCCACCATGGTGGCCAGGGTCAGGTCGATCGCGGCCAGCTGCGCCATCACGCGTACCAGGTCGCCCGTTGCCAGGGCCAGGCCGCCGCTGCCCTGCGGCGCCTGCAGGCCAAGCAGGCCGCGGGCGCCGAAATCGAGCAGCACGTGGGGCGCGAGCGAACGGCGCTCGTCGGCCAGGCGCGAATCGAGCCGGCGCTGCGCATAGCTGCGCAGCCAGGCGATGACGGCGTCCGCGCGCGCGCCGCCGTCCCCGATGCCGGGCGAGCGCATGGCCAGCAGCGGCAGGCTGCCCCGCTGCAAGGCCTCCCGGCAGCGCGCGCGCTGCACCTTGCCGCTGGTCGTGCGCGGGAACACGCCCGGTGCGACAAAGGCGAGCGTGTGCAGCGGCATGCCCGTGCCCAGCACGACCGCCGCGCGGATGCGGCGCGCCACCGCGTCGATGTCGCCGCCGCGCGCCAGCGCCCGCGGCGCCTCGACCACCAGCGCCATGCACTCGCTGCCCTCTCCCTCCAGCGCAAAGGCGGCGCAGCTGTTGGGCGCCAGTTCGGGGCAGGCGTCCTCCGCCAGCGCTTCCACGTCGCGGGCGTGGATCTTGCGCCCATTGATGACGATGACGTCCTTGCGGCGGCCGGCAATATAGATTTCGCCGTCGCGCACGAAGCCGAGGTCGCCGCTGCGCAGCCAGCGCGCTCCAAGCAGCGCCGCGGGCGCATCCGCCACGCGCAGGCCGAACAGCCGGGCACTGTCCTGGGCGCGGCCATGGTAGCCGCGCGCGACACCGGCTCCCGCGATCCAGAGCTCGCCGATCACGCCCGGGGCGGCCGGAATGCAGCGCGCCGGGTCGATCACGGCCACCTCGACGCCGGGCGCCGCCGGGCCGCAGCTGACCAGGGCGCGGCCCTGGCTTGATGCCGCCTCGCACACGGCGCCCTGCTCGAGCGCCGCGCCGTCCAGATGGAGGATGCGCGGCGCGCGGCCGCGCGGCCCGCCCGCCACCAGCAGCGTCGCCTCGGCCATGCCGTAGCAGGGGAAGACCGCCTGCGGCCGCAGCCCGCAGGGGCCGAAGCTCTCGATGAAGCGCGCCAGCGTCTGCGCGCGCACCGGCTCGGCGCCGTTGTAGAACACGTCCAGGCTCGACAAGTCCAGCCCCGCCTTTTGCGCGTCGCTGACGCGCCGCAGGCACAAATCCCAGGCGAAGTTCGGCCCGCCGCTGCAGGTGGCGCGGTAGCGCATAATCGCTTCCAGCCAGGCCGCCGGGCGGCGCAGGAAGGCCCCGGGCGCCATCAGCACCGAGCGGAAGCCGTGCGCCAGCGGCGCGGCGATGCTGCCGATCAGGCCCATGTCGTGGAAGGGCGGCAGCCAGCTGACCATGACCGTGTCGACCCCGAAGCCGAAGGCGCTGCCGATCGCCGCCACGTTGGCGGCGATGTTCGCATGCGTGACTTCGACGCCTTTCGGCTGGCCGGTCGAGCCGGAGGTATATTGGAGAAAGGCGACCGACGTACCGGATGGCGCGGGCAGGACGGCCGCCGCGGCAGCGCCTGCGCCGCACAGCATGGGCGCCGTGCAGCCCACGTGCGCCAGCGCCGCGGCGGTTGCGGCCTGCGTCTCGGGCGCGCACAGCACCAGCGCCGGGGCGGCGTCGCCGGTCAGCGCCGCCAGGCGGGCGCTATCGCGCGCGCGGTTGGCCGGCGCCGCCGGCACAGCGACCACGCTGGCCGCCAGACAGGCGAAAAAGGCGACGATGAAGTCGATCCCCGCCGGATACAGCAGCAAGGCGCGCGCGCCCGGACGCAGCTGCGCCAGCATCTGCGCCGCCAGGGCGTCGACGCGCGCGGCCAGCTCGGCATAGCAGATGTCGTGTTCGCTGCCGTTCTCGCGCAGGAAGGTATAGGCGATGCGGCCCGGCGTGCGCCGCGCGCGTTCGCGCAGCTGCTGGACAAGGGGCATGTTCGCGGGGTCGGAAGCGTCAGCCACGGGCGCGCTCCCTCGGGCTGGGCTGGCGCGCCGGTTCGACGCCGAGCGCCGCGCCGGCCCCGCTGACCGCCGCGCCGATCATCCGTGCTCCCTGCCGCAGCTGCGCCGGCCGGTGCGCCGCCATCACCTGCAGGCGCAGGCGCGCCGCCCCGAGCGGCACGCCCGGATACTCGACCGCGTTGACGAAGACGCCCTCGCGCGCCAGCGTGCGCCCCGCCAGGCGCGCCACCTGCTCGCTGCCGATCCAGAGCGGCACGATGGCCGATGGCACGCCCAGGCAGCGCATGCCGGTTTCGGCCAGGTTGGCGCGCAGCGCCACGGCATTGCGCAGCAGCGCCTCGCGCAGGGCGTCGCCCTCGCCGCTGGCGACGATGCGCAGCGATTCGAGCACGCAGGCCGCCTGCACCGGCGAGAGCGCATTCGAGAACAGGTGCGGGCCGGCGAACAGCTGCAGCTGGCGCTTCACCGCGCGCGAGGCGCAGGCGACGAAGCCGCCGTTCGAGGCGAAGGTTTTCGAGAAGGCGCCCATCACCAGGTCGACCTTGCCCAGCATGGCCTGCTGGCCCAGGCTGCCGGTGCCGCCCGGCCCGAGCGCGCCCAGGTCGTGCGCCACGTCGACCAGCAGGGTGGCGTTGTACTCGCGGCACAGGTGCTGCATCAGCGGCAGATCCGGGCAATCCGCGTCCATGCTGAACAGGCCTTCGGTGACGACCAGGATGCCGTTCTCGGTATCGCGCGCGCGAATCGCGGCCAGCAGTTCACGCACGTGGCCGGTGTCAAGATGGCGATGCAGCGCCACGTTGCGGGTGGCGGCGTTCGCACCCTGGCGCAGCGAGGCATGCGCGAGCTGGTCGACCAGCACGTAGTCGCGCGCCCCGACCAGCGCCGTGATGACGCCGAAGGCGGCGCCCCAGCCGGTGGGGAACAGGGTCACGTGTTCCATCTGCAGCAGCGTGCCGAGCGCCTCTTCCAGGCGCAGCGACAGGCGGCTGTTCCCGAGCAGTACCGCTGAGCCGGCGCTGTGCGGGCCGGCCTCGACCAGGGCCGCCTGGGCCGCTTCGCGCACGGTCGGGTGCGAGGCCAGCGACAGGTAGTCCTGGGACGCGAAATTGATGCCGCGGGTGCCGGTGCCCGGCAGTTCGCCCTCCTCGTGCACGCTCGACTCCGGCGTCGGCGCGCCGTCGATGGCGCGCGCGTACTGCCAGACGCCATGCGTGGTGCGCAGCCGGCACCAGGCGTCGAGCGCCTCGGTACGGCGCAACAGGTTGGCGCCGCGCGGCTGCGCGAACTGGGCGACGCTGCCGCGCAGCGCGCCGCTAACTTCCAGTTCGGCGATGTCGGCGGCCCGCTCGAAGACGATCGTTTCCTCGTGCACGGTGTACTCCTCGCTATGGGAATGAAAAGGGGGAAGAAAACTCAGGCTGGCACCATGCTCGCCTGCTGCGCGGCCTGGCGCGCCAGCAGCACGCCGACCTGCTCGGCGGGCAGCGGACGGTGGAACAGGTAACCCTGGGCTTCGTCGCAGCACATGGCGCCCAGGTCGCCCAGCTGCTCGCCCGTCTCGACGCATTCGGCGATCACCTTCAGCTCGAGCCGGTGCGCCATCGCGACGATCGCTTCGGCGATCGCATACGGCCGGGCGCGCGCGCTGCCGCCCAGGCGGCGCACGAACAGGCCATCCATTTTGAGGATGTCGACGGGCAGCTCGGAGAGGTAGTTCAGGCTCGAATAGCCGGTGCCGAAATCGTCGATCGAGACCAGCACGCCGGCGGCGCGCAGCGCGCCTAGCACCTCGCGATTTGCAGCGAGATCCTCGATCAGCACGCCTTCGGTGATTTCGAGATCGAGGCAGGCGCGCGGCAATGCCGCGCCCTGGACGATTTCCATTACGCGCGCGGCGATGCCGGGATGGCGCAGCTGGCGCGCCGACAGGTTCACGGCCGTCTTCACGCCGGGCAGGCCGGCATCGCGCCAGGCGCGGTTCTGGGCGCAGGCGGTGCGCAGCACCCAGTCGCCGATCGGCACGATCATGCCGGTCTCCTCGGCCAGCGGGATGAAGCGGCCCGGATCGATGCGGCCGTAGAGCGGATGCTGCCAGCGCACCAGCGCCTCGACGCCGACGATGCGGCGCGTGCCGAGATCGACCTGGGGCTGGTATTCGAGGAAGAGCTGGCCGCGCGCGAGGGCTTCGCGCAGGCCGTTCTTGAGCGTCAGGCGCTCGCTCTTCGGTTCGCCTAATTTTGACCATCCGGCGCTCGAATACACCTGTACGCTGTTCTCGCCCCAGGCGCGCGCGCTGCGCATGGCGATGTCGGCGCGCTTGAGCAGCGCATCGAGGTCGCACTCCTCGGCCGGATACAGGGCCACGCCCACCGACAGCGTGACGAAGCATTCACGCTCGCCGGCGTTCAGAGGGAGCCCGAAGCGGTCGAGGATCTTCTCCGCCACCTGGCGCGAATCGCCTTCGGCGGCCAGGTCTTCCAGCAGCGCGACGAATTCGTCGCCGCTCCAGCGCGCCACCGTGTCGGAGTCGCGCAGGCACTGGCGGATGATGGCGCCGGCCTGCACCAGCAGCGCGTCCCCCGCTTCGTAGCCGAGGGCGTCGTTCACTTCCTTGAACTTGTTGATATTCAGGAGCAGCAGCGCCACCGGACGGCGGTTGCGGTCGGCGCGATCCATGGCGTGGCGCAGGCGGTCGCGCAGCAGGCGGCGGTTGAGCAGGCCCGTGAGCTGGTCGCAGTGCACGCCGTCGAGCATCCGGCCGACGCTCACGCCCAGGTCTTTCAGTTCGACGGTGGCCGGCGCATTCGCGCGCAGCGCCAGCGCCAGCGGTTCCTCGTCCTGGCCGTGGCAGACCACCCGGTTGCGCCCGCTCGACTTGGCCAGGTACAGGGCCTCGTCGGCGCGTCCGACCGCCAGGCCGACCGCCTCGCCCATGCGGTACTCGGCCACGCCGATCGACACCGTCAGCGCGATCTCGCTGCCACCCTCCATGCAGCGCATTTTTTCGACGGCGGCGCGCACGCGGCCGGCCAGCACCATCGCGTCGTCCGCGCTCGTTTCCGGCAGCATCAGGAGGAATTCCTCGCCGCCGTAGCGCCCGAAGCTGTCGCTGCCGCGCACCATGCCCTGCACGGTGCCGGCAAAGGCGCGCAGCACGGTGTCGCCGGCGCTATGACCCCAGGTGTCGTTGATCCGTTTGAAGAAATCGATGTCGAGCAGGCAGAGACAGAAGGCGCGGCCGTTGCGGTCGCTGCGCTCCTTTTCCTTTTCGATCAGGCGCATCAGGTAGCGCCGGTTATGCACGCCCGTCAGCTCGTCGCGGATCGCCAGCTCGTTGATGGTACCCAGCGCCTGCTCCAGCTTCACGAAACCGCGGTTCTTGGTCAGTTCGAACAGCAGCGCGAACACCAGCACCACCACGAACAGGCCGAGGTGGCACACCAGGTACAGCAGCGCCATGTCGGCCACCGGATGCGCCGGGAGCGGATAGCCGGCGCCGGGCAGCGCATAGATGACGACGGCGGCGGTGCAGCTGAGCGCGAGCCAGAACAGGGCGCTGGCTACCCCGCCGAGGAACATGGCGACCAGGGGCGCCGTGATCAGCCAGCTCGCGGTGGGCGCGCCGATGCCGCCCAGGTTGAAGCTGAGCCAGGTGAAGTTGAAGAACAGCGCGCACAGGAAGAGTTCGCGCGCGGCCCAGATGCTGCCGCTGGCGCGCAGCAGCAGCGGCGAGGCCAGCATGCAGGCGCAGCACAGCAGGATCTCGACGGCGGCCGCATCGAAGCCCATCAGGTGGTAGGCGAGCGCATAGAAAGGGCCGGCGGTGGCCGCGAGCAGGGCCGCATTGACGACGTTTTCGGCGCGGGTACGGGCGTTCGCGGCCTGATCCAACAGGTCGGCGGGGATGAACCAGTGGTTCGCGCCCAGGTAACGGTCGCTCCATCGCGCGCAGGTGCTGTTCATGTGTCCTTGGTGCGGCTTTCGGCCGCTTGGCGAATGAGGTCAACCGCCAGTGTAGGAAGGAAATTTCCTACAGACTTTATTTTTAAACAGATGCAAGACGGAAAAACATGCGCGCAACGCTTGACAAGAAAAACTGTCGTGTTGGCTTGGGAGAAACTTCAGGCGGGCTGCAGGTGGATTGCAGCGCCGGCTTGGTGGTGTGCAGCGTCAGCCAGCGGGGGTTTCGCGCGGCCCTGCACCCGGTCGTGCAGGGCGCGCGCCCTGGTATTCGGGAAGCGCTCCCAGGCCGGCGAGCCGTCCCCGACCAGCGCTGATGTATTACTTACTCACGCTTGGAGCGACCGGCCAGTTCCAGGGCAAGGCGCATTCGTCGCAGACAAACCTTGGTACGGCAAGACGGATGCAACCCAGCCATGGGACTCGTTAGCCGCTCTTAGTCGTTCTTGACCACGATGCTAGGGAATTTACTGGTCATGTCCTTGGCCTTTTCCGCGACCTTGACCGCCACCTTGCGCGCGATCTGCTTGTAGACCGAGGCGACGGCGCCATCCGGATCGGCGACCACCGTCGGCCGGCCCGAATCGGCCTGCTCGCGGATCGACATGGTCAGCGGCAGCGCGCCCAGGAAGTCGACGCCGAAGTCCTTGCACATCTTCTCGCCGCCGCCGTGGCCGAAGATCGCTTCGGTATGGCCGCAGTTCGAGCAGACGTGGGTGCTCATGTTCTCGACGATGCCGATGATCGGGATGCCCACCTTTTCGAACATTTTCAGGCCCTTGCGCGCGTCGAGCAGGGCAATGTCCTGCGGCGTGGTGACGATCACGGCGCCCGTGACCGGCACTTTCTGCGACAGGGTCAGCTGGATGTCGCCGGTGCCGGGCGGCATGTCGACGATCAGGTAATCCAGGTCGCGCCAGTTGGTCTGCTCGAGCAGCTGCTGCAGCGCCTGCGTGACCATCGGGCCGCGCCAGACCATCGGCTCGTCCGGATCGATCATGAAGCCGATCGAGGAGACCTGCACGCCGTGGTTTTCCAGCGGCTCCATGGTCTTGCCGTCGGTGCTTTCCGGACGCGCGTTAATCCCGAGCATCATCGGCTGCGAAGGGCCGTAGATGTCGGCATCGAGCACGCCGACGCTGGCGCCTTCGGCGGCCAGGGCCAGGGCCAGGTTGACGGCCGTGGTCGACTTGCCGACGCCGCCCTTGCCCGAGGCGACAGCAATGATGTTCTTCACGTTCGGCATCACCTTCAGGCCGCGCTGCACGGCGTGCGACAGGATTTTTACCTGGACGCTGACGCTGACGTTGCTGACGCCCTCGATCGCTTTGACCGCGTTCACCACCAGCGAGCGCAGCGGCGCCACCTGGCTTTTCGCCGGATAGCCGAGTTCCAGATCAAAGGCGACGTCGCCCCCGTCGACCTGGATGTTCTTGACCGATTTGGAGGACACGAAGTCCTTGCCCGTATTAGGATCGATGACCTTTGCCAGTGCCGCCTTGACGTCGTCCGCAGTAATGCTCATGTGTTTCTCCGAATGTGATGCGCGCAGTGTAGCAAAAAATGCCTCGCTCCCTCTTGTCAGTATGGCAAATCCCGGGAATACCCCCTGCGCGTTCAGGGCCATCCGCTGGTAAAATGTTCCTTTTACTATCCTACCGAGCGTTTCGACCATGACCCGCAAGCTGTTCGTCACCACCGCCCTGCCCTACGCGAATGCCGCCTTCCACATTGGCCACATGATGGAATACATCCAGGCCGACATCTGGGTCCGCTTCCAGCGAATGCAGCGCGACGGCGATAACAGACGCCAGGTGCACTTTGTCTGCGCCGACGATACCCACGGCACGCCGATCATGATCGCCGCCGAAAAGGAAGGCATCACCCCGCAGGAATTCGTGGCCAAGATCGCCGCCGGCCGCGCCCAGTACCTGGACGGCTTCCACATCGGTTTCGACAACTGGTATTCGACCGATTCGCCGGAAAACGTCGAGCTCTCGCAGGGCATCTACCGCAAACTGCGCGACGCCGGCCTGATCGTCACGAAAACCGTCGACCGCTTCTTCGACCCGGTCAAGGGCATGTTCCTGGCCGACCGCAACATCAAGGGCGAATGCCCGCAATGCCACGCGAAAGACCAGTACGGCGACAATTGCGAAGTCTGCGGCGCCGCCTACCAGCCGACCGAGCTGATCAATCCGTACTCGGTGTTCACCGGCTCCACGCCCGTGCTCAAGCCGTCGGAACAGTATTTCTTCAAGCTGTCCGACCCGCGCTGCTTCCACTTCCTGAAGGAGTGGCTGAACACGCCGGGCCGCCTGCAGCCGGAGATGGTCAATAAAGTCTCGGAGTGGCTGGGCGAATCCGGCGAAAAGCTGGCCGACTGGGACATTTCCCGTGACGCGCCCTATTTCGGCATCCCGATACCCGACGCGCCAGGTAAATTCTTCTATGTCTGGCTGGACGCGCCGGTCGGCTACCTGGCCTCGCTGAAGAATTATTTCGACAAGCAGGGGCTCGATTTCGAGGCCTTCCTGAACGATCCGCACGCGGAGCAGGTGCATTTCATCGGCAAGGACATCGTCTCCTTCCACCTGCTGTTCTGGCCGGCGATGCTGAACTTCTCGCAGCATCCGATCATCGACAAGCTGAAGGTTGCCGTCCACGGCCACCTGACGGTGAACAACGAAAAGATGTCGAAGTCGCGCGGCACCGGCATTTCGCCGCTGCGCTACCTGGAACTGGGCATGAACCCGGAATGGCTGCGCTATTACCTGGCCTTCAAGCTCAACGCCAAGGTCGAGGATCTGGACTTCAACGGCGAGGACTTCGTCGCCCGCGTGAACAGCGACCTGATCGGCAAGTACGTGAATATCGCCAGCCGCTGCGCCGGTTTCATCACCAAGAAATTCGACGGCAAGCTGGCTGCAAACCTCTCGGACAACGCCAAGGCGTGGATCGCCAAGGCCCTGACTGTCGACGGCGCCGAGCGCCAGGCCAGCATCGCCGCCGCCTTCGAAGCGCGCGAGTTCGGCAAGGCGCTGCGCGAGATCATGGAAATCGCCGACGTGACGAACCAGTTCGTCGACGAGAACAAGCCATGGATCCTGGCCAAGGACGAGACCAAGACGGCCGAGCTGCACGACGTCTGCACCACGGCCCTGATCCTGTTCCGCCAGCTGACGATCATGCTCTCGCCGGTGCTGCCGCAGGTGGCCGCGCGCGTCTCCGAATTCCTCGGCGACGGTGCCCTCAGCTGGGCCGACACCCAGGGCGAGGCGGGATCGAGCGCCATGCTGGGCCGCACGATCGGCGCCTACAGCCACCTGATGCAGCGCGTCGACGCCAAGATGGTCGAGAACCTGTTCGACAAGCCGGCCGCCCCGGCACCGGCTGCCGTCGTGTCCGATGCCAGCCTGGCCGTTGCCGCGACCGCTCCAGTGGACGACGACGCCGCCGACATCGAAGAACTCGCCCCGGAAATCTCGATCGACGATTTCACCAGGATCGACCTGCGCGTGGCGCGCATCGTCAACTGCGAACACGTCGAAGGCGCCGGCAAGTTGCTGCGCCTGACGCTGGACGTGGGCGAAGGCCGCCACCGCAACGTGTTTTCGGGCATCAAGTCGGCCTACAAGCCGGAAGAACTGGTCGGCAAGCTGACGGTGATGGTGGCCAACCTGGCGCCGCGCAAGATGAAGTTCGGCGTCTCGGAAGGCATGGTGCTGTGCGCCTCCGCTGCCGACGAGAAGACCAATCCGGGCCTGTACCTGCTCGACCCGATGCCGGGCGCGACGCCGGGCATGCGCATCCGCTGATCCAGCAACAGCGTCACAGCCCCGGAACGAGCACTTTCCGGGGCGCACGGCGGCGTTATAATGCCGTTTTTCGTCAAGAAACACGCGCTCGAGACGCCCCTACAAACTCCTTGAGAGGTAGAAAATAACATGACCGAACTCACTCCCCTCCGCCACATCCCCACCGCCAACGTGTTCCGCAAGGGCGACGTCTTCGTCCTCTTCGGCGAACTGTTCGGCCGCGGCTATGTGAATGGCCTCATCGACGAGGCGCGCGACGCGGGCATGACGATCGTCGGCATCACGGTCGGCCGTCGTGACGAGAGCGGCGCCCTGCGCGCGCTGACCGCCGAGGAACACGCGGAAGCGGAAGAAAAACTGGGCGGTCGCATCATCAACGTGCCGCTGATGGCCGGCTTCGACATGGACGCTCCGGAAGGCGAACAGAACCCGACCGAATTGCTGGCGGGCGTCAAGCTCAAGACCTGGCAGGAAGACAAGCTGGACTGGGAAAAGATCGAGCGCTGCCGCGAAGCCGGCGTGCGCCGCTTCACCACCAGCGCCGCCCAGGCGATGGCCGAGATCGACAAGCTGATTCCGGAAGGCGCGAACGTCTTCTTCGCCCACACCATGGCCGGCGGCATCCCGAAGATCAAGGCCTTCCTGGCGATCGCCAACCGCATCTACAAAGGCCGCGGCGAGCGCTTCGAATCCTCGCGCGCCCTGCTCGACAGCGACCTCGGCAAGCTGATCCTGATGAACTTCGACGAAGTCACGGCCAACACGCTGAAATACCTGTTGGATGCCTCCGCTCCGATCCGCGAGCGCGTGACCAAGGCTGGCGGCGAAGTGCGCTACACCGCCTATGGCTACCACGGCACCGAGATCCTGATCGGCGGCGAATACCAGTGGCAGACCTACACCAATTACACCCAGGGCTACGCCAAGATGCGCCTGGAAAGCATCGCCGAAGCCGCCTGGCAGCAGGGCATCGCCGCGACCGTGTTCAACTGCCCGGAAATCCGCACCAATTCGTCGGACATCTTCGTCGGCGTCGAGCTGTCGCTGTTCCCGCTGCTGACCGCACTGAAGAAGGAAGGCGGCGGAGAATGGGCAGAGAAGCAATGGGCAATCTGCCAGGAACTTTTGGGCGAAGGCACCTCGCTGCAGTCGCTGCTCGACACCATCGAGAAGTACAACAACGACGCCACCAGCGCCCAGTTCCGCAACTTCGAAGCCTGGCCGATGGACAACACGCCGGCCCTGGCCGACGTGATGATCGGCACCTCGGAAGCCATCACCGACCTGCACAAGGATCGCAAGGCCCTGATCACCGACCACCTGTCCTCGCTGGTGCTGGAAGGCGCCGGCCCGCTGATGTTCCACGGCGCCTCGGAGCGCATCGCCCCGGTGCTGTGGCTGAACCACGACATCATCGCCCGCCAACTGAACGCGCTGCACCCATAAACCTTGACGCCGGGACGCCCTGGGCAGAACAATCTGCCTCGCCGTTCCGGCTTCATTTCTACCTCTCAATCAAATGCCTAAATTCACCGGTTACGTATCCGATCACACCAAGTTCATCGAAGAGCTGAAGGCCAAGACCCCGGGCATGGAAGAGCGCCAGCAGGAAGGCCGCTCGCTCCTCTGGGACAAGCTGCCGATCTCGCTCGACGAGGAAGCGCGCATCAAGGAATCGCGCCTGCGTCAGAACGCCTATCCGTACCAGACCAAGTTCTAAAGGCCGCCAGGCATGCTGCCGGAGCAGGCCGCGCCGGAAGGGGCGGCCGCGGCAATGATCGATTCAATGATCGATGAAGGCGCCCAGGCGCCCGATCCCGCGCACCTCGACGAGGTCGCCGCGGCCGCGATCGCGCGCCTGTACGGCGAGCCGCTGCTGCGCATGCCGAACGACCTGTACATCCCGCCCGACGCCCTCGAGATCTTCCTCGACGCCTTCGAAGGCCCGCTCGACCTGCTGCTCTACCTGATCCGCAAGCAAAACTTCAACATCCTCGACATCCCGATGGCGCAGGTGACCCTGCAATACCTGGAATACGTGGAGCAGATCCGCAAGAGCAACCTGGAGCTGGCGGCCGAATACCTGCTGATGGCGGCGATGCTGATCGAGATCAAGTCGAGGATGCTCTTGCCCAAGCGGCAGGACGACCTGGTCGAGGATGCCGGCGACCCGCGCGCGGAACTCGTGCGGCGCCTGCTGGAGTACGAACAGATCAAGCTCGCCGCCGTGCGCCTCGGTGCGATCCCGCAGGAAGGGCGCGATTTCCAGCGTCCGTCGCTGACGGTGGAACAAAGCCTGACGCCGGTGCTGCCGCAGGTCGATCCGCACGACCTGCAGCGCGCCTGGCTCGATGTGCTGCGCCGCGCCAAGCTGACCCAGCACCACCGCATCGGGCGCCAGGAGCTCTCCGTGCGCGAGCACATGTCGGCGATTTTGCGCACCCTGCAGTCGCAGCGCTTCGTCGAGTTCGGCGAACTGTTCGCGGGTTCGGCCTCGGTGCCGATCGTCGTCGTGCACTTCGTCGCCCTGCTCGAACTGGCCAAGGAAACCCTGGTCGAAATCACCCAGGCCGAACCGTTCGCGCCGATTTACGTGCGCCTGGCATACTCGCCGGTGTAGGCTGGCAGTCAGCGCGCGCCAACAACCTTACGTATTCAATTATGAAAATCATCACGACCATTGACGAACTGCGCGACCAGATGCGCGGCCAACTGCGCACCGCATTCGTGCCGACGATGGGCAACCTGCACGAAGGCCACTTGTCGCTGATGCGCCTGGCGCGCAAGCACGGCGACCCGGTGGTCGCCTCCATCTTCGTCAATCGCCTGCAGTTCGGCCCGAACGAGGACTTCGACAAATACCCGCGCACCTTCCAGGCCGATGTCGAGAAGCTGGAAAAGGAAGGCGTCTACGTGCTGTTCGCGCCGACCGAGAAAGACCTGTACCCGGAGCCGCAGGAATACCGCGTGCAGCCGCCTGACACCCTCGGCAATACCCTGGAAGGCGAGTTCCGCCCCGGCTTCTTCGGCGGCGTGTGCACGGTCGTGACCAAACTGTTCTCCTGCGTGCAGCCGCGCGTGGCCGTGTTCGGCAAGAAGGATTACCAGCAGCTGATGATCGTGCGTAACATGGCGCGCCAGTTCGCGCTGCCGACCGAGATCATCGGCGCCGAGACCTACCGCGCGGAAGACGGCCTGGCCCTCTCTTCGCGCAACATGTACCTCTCGCCGGAAGAACGCGCGGAGGCGCCGGCCCTGTACCAGGGCTTGAATTTCGTCGCCAACGAGATCCGCGGCGGCCACCTCGACATCTTCTCGGTCGAACGCGAAGCGATGGCGCAACTGTCCGCGCGCGGCTGGAAGCCGGACTACATCTCGGTACGCAAGCGCATCGACCTGCAGCCGCCATCGGCCGGCGACCTGGCTCAAGGCGCACCGCTAGTGGTGCTGGCCGCAGCCAAGCTCGGCACCACGCGCCTGATCGACAATCTGGAGATCTGACGCAAATTCGCCACGGCGGGCCTGCTTTTTTGCAAACAATTCTTAACTTTTTGCAACAACAAGCCCAGCCGTTTATACTGGCGCTTGCCCGGCGACGTGCCGGGCAGTTTTTCGCCGCAAGGATTGCAGCCGTGACCGAAACTCCCCTCCGCCCGCCCCGCAAAGGCGCGCCCCGCCCCACCGACGCCATCGGCCGCATCCACGCGGGCGCCGCGCCCCACGAAATGCGCGACCCCTTCGACATCGGCGAGACCTTCACCGCCCTGGCGGAGTCCGGCGAACCCCTGAGCATCTATTCGGCCAGCCTGGCCGACCCGATCCTGGCGCGGATCGACACCGTGCACCCGGAAGAGCCGCACTTCACGTTGGACGTCGTCGGCGAGCTCCCGCCCGGCCGCGCGACCTTCGTTGCGGCGCTGGGCGGCAATGCCAAGCTGCAATTCGACCTGGTGAGCGACTGGGTTGCCAGGCCCGGTTTTCCTAACCTGGTCGCGGCCGAATTTCCGGAAACCTGCCTGGTGCTGAACCGCCGCACCGCACCGCGCCTGGACACCCCCATCAACGGTGCTTACGCCGCGACCTTTACGCTGTTTAACAAGCAGTTCGAGCTGCCGCTGTGCGATTATTCGCTCGGCGGCGTCGGCCTGCGCGCCACGCCGGATCAGGCGACGGAACTGTATATCGGCAAGAAAATCAAGAGCGTGCGCCTGCAGCTGGGCCCAGCGCTGGCGATCGTCGCCGACCTCGAGGTGCGCTTGCTGCGCCCCTTCCGCAGTTTTCTTCTGGGCGAACAGGTGCAGGTAGGGTGCAGCATCGACAATATCGAGATGCAGATGCGGCAGAGTCTGGAGCGGCTGGTGACCTCGAACCGGGGGCGGTCGGCAGCGTAAGACCGCGCGCCGCGTTTCGATATGCGGACGCAGCACGCGGGCGTGCCCGCCCTATGTTGCGCCACGATCCGATGAACTTGCTACGGGTGGTTGTGCACCGTAGGGTGGGCATGCCCACGCGTTCGCACCATGTGCCAAGCGGCGCAGCCACTCATCGATGACGACGCCTGATAAATGGCGCGCCAGAGCGCAACTTACTGCGTCACCGCCTGCGCCCACGCCAGCGCCGACCGATATGCGGACGCAGCACGCGGGCATGCCCGCCCTACGTTACGCCACGGTTCGATGAACTTGCTACGGGCGGTTGTGCACCGTAGGGTGGGCATGCCCACGCGTTCGCACCATGGGCCAAGCGGCGCAGCCACTCATCGATGACGACGCCTGATAAATGGCGCGCCAGAGCGCAACTTACTGCGTCACCGCCTGCGCCCAGGCCAGCGCCGACAGGTGCGCCTTGTTCACCTCCAGCGGACTGATATCGAGCGCGCCGGCCAGCGAGCCGACCAGGTTCGAGCTCAGCTCACAGGCCTCGGCCAGCGCCAGGTACCGCCCGTACATGCCCTCGCGTGCCATCAGGGCGCGCACGACTTCGGGCGGCAGCGGGATGGTTTCCAGCACCTCCTTCATCGGCAAGCCCAGCAGGCGGTCGAGCAGCGAGAACATGCCGGCGACGAACAGGTTCTCTCCCTCCCCCTTCGGCAGCGCATGCAGGCCCAGCAGTTCGGTCAGGCGCCCGCGCACCACCGCCGTTTCCATCAGCACGGGCGAGTAGCCGCTCGCGCTGGCGCTGGCCAACAGCATGGTCAGCCAGCGGTACAGCGGCGCATAGCCCATCAGGCTGATCGCCTGGCGGATCGACTGTACTTCGCGGCCCGCCCCGAAGCCGGCCGAGTTGATGTTGCGCAGCAGCTTGTAGGTGAGCGCCGGATCGCGCTTGAGCACGCTTTCCAGCTTGGGGATGTCCTCGTTGTTCTGCACCATCTGCATCAGTTGCAGGATGATGGTCTGGGCGGGATTGAGGCCCTTGACCGGGTTGCCCGGACGCGGGGTCAGGTGCAGTTTGCCGACGAAGGCGTCGAGGCCGAGGGCGGCGCAGGCGTCGTAGTCGATCCAGTTGGTCACCGGACGGCCCACCATGCGCAGCGCGGACTGCTTGGCGGCGGCATAGGTGCGCGCCTGGGCGGCGACGTCGATGCCGGCGAAGCGCATTTCGACGTGCGAGGCATAGGGCGCGAGCGCCGGGGTCAGGTGCTTGACGTCGAGGCCGCGCAGCGAGATGCCGACGCCGCCGGCGCGCACGGCCTGGATCGCTGCGCGCGCGCCCGGATCCATCAGGTGGCGCGCCTGCAGGCTGAGGACGGTGCGCTCGGGCGGCAGGTCGAACAGCGCGTCGGTCGAGAGCATGGCCGGGACGGCGTCGAGGAAGAGCTGCTTGTCGCGCAGCAGCCAGCCGTGCTCGCCGTGGTTGACGTGTTCGGCGACGAAACCGACCAGTTGCTCGAGCTCGGCGTCAGGGACGGCCTGGCCGCCCTGCTTCCACAGCAATTCGTAGCCGATGACGCGCTGCGCCGGATCGAGCAGCGGTTCGCGAACAATATAGTTGGTGTGATGCATGGGAGGCCGCAGTAGAACAATGGCGAACGATGGCGGCGGGCGCCGCCCTGATTCAGAAGCCCAGGCTGTCGAGCAGGTCGTCGACCTGGCCCTGGTTCGCTACCACCTCGGTGTTGTTTTCCGGCTTGATCTGCGGGCCGTTCAGCAGGCCGCTGTCGAGCTCGCGGCGGATTTCGCTCGGGGCGAAATCGATCAGCACCTGCACCAGCTGCTTTTCCAGATCCTGCGCGATCGAAGTGATCTTGCCGATCACCTGGCCGGTCAGATCCTGGAAGTCCTGCGCCAGCATGATGTTCATCAGCTCGGCACGGGTGGCGGTGGCGGCGCGTTCGTTCTCGGCCAAGAGCGCGACGCTGCGCTCGGCCAGCGCGCGCCAGTCGGCTTCGCCGCTGGTTCCGTTATCCTTGTCCTTGTCCAGAAGCGCCTGCCAGGAAGCGCGCAGATCCGCGCTGCGGCTCTCGACCGCGTCCTGCAGGGGGCCGGCGGCGTC
The DNA here is from genome assembly GCF_001424165.1 of Massilia sp. Leaf139. Taxonomy (GTDB): domain Bacteria; phylum Pseudomonadota; class Gammaproteobacteria; order Burkholderiales; family Burkholderiaceae_D; genus Telluria. The sequence goes on along the minus strand of NZ_LMOJ01000001.1, from coordinate 514,040 downwards.
GGTCGCGTCGAGCACGCGCTTGGCGGCCTGTTCCGATAGACGCGCCACGTAATCGAGGCGATCGCGCGCATCCGGAATGTCGCTGGCCGCTTTTTCGACCAGCTTGTCCAGGCCGAGGCCGCGCAGGCTGTCGTGCAGCGCGCGCGTCATGTGGCCGACCCGGATCAGGACTTCATCGTTTGCAACGGAGTCAGAAGCAACTGCGGCGATCGGCTCAACCATGATCAGGCATTTCCCATTTTCTCGAAGATCTTGTTCAGCTTCTCGTCGAGGGTTGCGGCGGTGAATGGCTTCACGACATAGCCGCTTGCGCCGGCCTGGGCCGCCGCGATGATGTTTTCCTTCTTGGCTTCGGCGGTCACCATCAGCACCGGCAGCTTGGCCAGTGCGGGATCGGCACGAATGTTCTGCAGCATGGTCAGACCGTCCATGTTGGGCATGTTCCAGTCGGAGACCACGAAGTCGAATTGTTCGCTGCGCAGTTTGGCCAGCGCCATCACGCCGTCTTCCGCTTCGTCGACGTTGGCGTAGCCCAGTTCTTTCAACAAGTTCCGGACGATGCGGCGCATCGTCGAGAAATCGTCAACAACCAGGAAACGCATCTTTGGATCAGCCATGAATTACTCCGTTGATTCTTTTACTAATGGTTAGTGTGGCTTGAGTCGCTGACATTCGCAACGTCGAGCAAACTCAAGAATAGCATTTTTGTTGCCGTACGGCGATAAAACCAGCCGAAAAGCCGCGATTCGGATCAAACGCGCAACGCTCTGCCGCCGTGCGCCGCCAGATGGCCGAGCACCAGGCCCGGCAAGGCCGTCAGCGGCGCCACCTCGTGGGTCGCGCCGATGGCGATCGCCTCGCGCGGCATGCCGAAGACGACGCACGAAGCTTCGTCCTGGGCGAAATTCTGCGCACCGGCGTTTTTCATTTCAAGCATACCAGCAGCGCCGTCTTTTCCCATGCCCGTCAGGATCACGCCGACCGCGTTTTTACCAGCGGCAACGGCTGCCGAGCGGAACAGCACGTCGACGGAAGGCCGGTGCCGGTTGACCGGATCGGTCTGCTCGATCCTGGTCATGTAGTTGGCGCCCGAGCGCGCCAGCAGCAGGTGCGAGTGGCCTGGCGCAATGTAGGCGTGACCAGGCAGCACGCGCTCGTTGCCGGCGGACTCGACGACGCTGATCTTGCACAGCGAATCGAGGCGGCGCGCGAACGAGGTCGTGAACCCTTCCGGCATGTGCTGGGCGATCAGGATGCCCGGGCAATCCGACGGCATCTGCATCAGGAATTCGCGGATGGCTTCGGTGCCGCCGGTCGAGGCGCCGATGATGATAAGCTTTTCCGACGAGATCAGCGGGCTGCGCATCGAAGGCAGCGACGTGGTCGGGGCGGCGCTCGCCACCGTGCGTTTCACGCGCGCGCGGGCGGCGGCGCGGATCTTGTCCGTGATGAGGTCGGTGTACTCGCGCATGCCGCTGCCGATCGAAATCTTCGGTTTCGTCACGAAGTCGACCGCGCCCAGCTCCAGCGCGCGCATCGTGATTTCCGAGCCGCGTTCGGTCAGCGAGGACACCATCAGCACCGGCATCGGGCGCAGGCGCATCAATTTTTCCAGGAAGTCGAGGCCGTCCATCTTCGGCATCTCGACGTCGAGCGTGAGGACGTCGGGATTGTGTTTCTTGATCAGTTCGCGTGCGACGAGCGGATCGGGCGCGGTGGCTACCACTTCCATGTCGGCTTGCGAGTTGACGATCTCGCTCATGACACTGCGGATCAGGGCGGAATCGTCGACGATCAACACCTTGGTTTTCATAGGGCTATCCTTTGCGGATCAAAACAGTCAGAACAGGTCGATGGCGCCGCCGACGGGCTCGACCTTCAGGCGCTTGGCGTAGTCGAGCTCGCGCTTGGCCAGCGTATCGTTCTGGGTCTGCATGAGTTTTTTGACGAGTACCTTGCCCGTCTTCGGGAAGAAATACACCTTGCGCGGGTGGATGTCGTTCAGGTCTTCGGCCAGCACCGGGATGCGTTCCGTTTTGAGGAACTGCATCACGAAGGCGGCATTGCGCTCGCCCACGTTCATCGCCGTGAAGCCGCGCAGCACGGCGCCGCCGCCGAAGACCTTCGCTTCCAGGTTTTCGCGGCGGGCGCCGGCCTTCAAAAGATCGTTGATCAGCACTTCCATCGCGAAGGTGCCGTAGCGCATCGACGCCGAGACCGGGCTGCCGCCGTCGCCGCCGCCGTCGGGCAGCATGAAGTGGTTCATGCCGCCCAGGCCGGTGACGCGGTCGCGGATGCAGGCCGACACGCAGGAACCGAGCACGGTCACGATCAGCATGTTCTTGCCGGTGTAGTAGTACTCGCCCGGCAGGATCTTCGCGGCGTCACAGTCGAAGGTGCGGTCGTAGTAGACGTTGGTGGCGAACTGGCTATTCGAATGCATGGTAGTTCCGAGGTGCAGGGCTTACGCGCGGCGGTCGTTAAGTTCGTAGACGGTCTTGCCGCGCAGGCGCAGCGCGTCGGAAACGTAGAGGAAGTTTTCGGAGTGACCCGCGAACAGCAGCGCATGCGGCTTCATCAGCGGCACGAAGCGCGCCAGGATCTTGCGCTGCGTTTCCTTGTCAAAATAGATCATCACGTTGCGGCAGAAGATCGCATCGAACTGGCCACCATTGGGCCCGCCAAGCGGCCACGAGTCGGACAGCAGGTTCAGCTGGCGGAAGGTGACGAGCTGGCGCAGCTCCGGGCGCACGCGCGCCATGCCCTCGTGGCGGCCCTTCCCTTTCAGGAAAAAGCGTTTCAGGCGCTCGGGCGCCATCTTTTCCAGGCGCTCCATGCCGTACACGCCTTCGCTGGCCGTGGCCAGCACGTTCGTGTCGATGTCGGTGGCGATGATCTGCACCGGCGGCGTGAGCGAATCGAAGGCTTCGCACAAGGTCATGGCGATCGAGTACGGCTCTTCGCCGGTCGAGCTGGCCGAGCACCAGATGGTGAGCGGTTCCTTGCCATGCCCGCGCAGGCCGTTCACGTGGTCGGCCAGCAGCGGGAAGTGGTGGGCTTCGCGGAAGAACGAGGTCAGGTTGGTGGTGAGTGCGTTGGTGAACGCCTCCCACTCTTCGCCCAGGCGTCCCGCTTCCAGATCGTCCAGGTATTTGCCGAAGGATTGAATACCGGTCGCGCGCAGGCGCCGCGCCAGGCGGCTGTAGACCATTTCCTGCTTGCTGTCGGCCAGCGAGATGCCGGCGCGGCGGTAGATCAAGGCGCGCACGCGCTCGAAGTCGGCGCGCGTGAAGTCGAATTCCTTGACGGTGTCAGATGTGTGTAACGGCACTTTGCCTTACCTATGTTTCGTTGCCGGCAGAGCCAGCGAATGTTTGCTCGGTGCCGTTCGTCTTACGCTGCCAGCTTCGTATCGATCAGGCCCATTTCGGCCGAGGACATCAGGCGGTCGATGTCGACCAGGATCAGCATGCGCTCGTCGACCGTGCCCAGGCCGATCAGGTAGTCGGTGGAAAACGCGCTGCCCATGTCCGGGGCCGGCTTGACCTGATCCGGGGTCAGGGTGGTCACGTCGGAGACGCTGTCGACCACCATACCCATCACGCGGCCGCCGATGTTCAGGATGATGACGACGGTGAACTGGTCGTAGGTCGGCGTGCCGAGCTTGAACTTGATGCGCATGTCCACCACCGGGATGATGATGCCGCGCAGGTTGATCACGCCCTTAATGAATTCGGGCGCGTTGGCGATGCGGGTCACGGCTTCGTAGCCGCGGATTTCCTGCACCTTCAGGATGTCGATCCCGTACTCCTCCGAGCCCAGCGTGAAGGCGAGGTATTCGTTGCCGGCGCCGTCGGTGGCCTGGGAAATGGTCTGGGTCATGGACATGAAATGATTCCTAATGAGTTATAAGGCCAATGCCTCGTCGGCCAGCTGGCGTGACGAGCGCACCAGCGCCGCCACGTCGAGGATCAGGGAGACGCCGCCGTCGCCCAGGATCGTGGCGCCGGAAATTCCGGCGACCTTGCGGTAATTCGCTTCCAGGTTCTTCACCACCACGTGCTGCTGGCCGACCAGGTCGTCGATCAGGAGCGCGGCGCGCTTGCCTTCCGATTCCAGGATCACGACGATGCCTTCGCTCGGATCCTGCACGCGGGAAGCGATCCCGAACACGCCATGCAGGGCGATCAGCGGCAGGTATTCGCCGCGCACCTTCAGCACCTGGCCGCGGCCGGCGATGTCGCGCACGTCTTCGCGGCGCGGCTGCAGCGACTCGACGACATAGCCTAATGGAAGGATATAGATTTCCTCACCGCAACGTATAGTCATCCCGTCCAAAATAGCGAGAGTGAGCGGTAAAGAGATCGAAATCGTGGTGCCGAAACCACGGGCGGAGCGGATGTCGACCGAGCCGCCCATCGAAGTGATATTACGTTTGACAACATCCATGCCCACGCCGCGGCCCGACACGTCGGTGACCACGTCGGCCGTGCTGAAGCCCGGCGCGAAGATCAACTGCCAGACTTCGGCGTCCGTCATGTTATTCGATACCGGCAGGCCGTTCTGCGCCGCCTTGGCGAGGATGCGCTCGCGGTTCAGGCCGCCGCCGTCGTCAGCCACTTCGATGACGATGTTGCCGCCCTGGTGGCCGGCCGACAGGAACAGGCGCCCCGCTTCCGACTTGCCGGCGGCCGCGCGGGCGGCCGGCATTTCGATGCCGTGGTCGATCGAATTGCGCACCAGGTGCGTGAGCGGATCGACGATGCGCTCGATCAGGCCCTTGTCCAGTTCGGTCGCGGCGCCGTGGGTGATGAAATCGACCTTCTTGCCGAGTTTGCTGGCCAGGTCGCGCACCATGCGCGGGAAACGCGAGAACACGAAGTCCATCGGCATCATGCGGATCGACATCACGGCCTCCTGCAGCTCGCGCGTGTTGCGCGTCAGCTGGGAGACCGAGGACAGCAGGCGCTCGTGCAGCATCGGGTCGAGCCCGCTGGAGCGCTGTTCGATCATGGCCTGGGTGATCACCAGTTCGCCGATCAGGTTGATCAGTTGGTCGACCTTCTCGACCGAAACCCGGATCGAGGACGACTCGGCGCCCTTCTCGTCCTTCTTGCTGGCCTTTTTCTCGATCGCGTCCAGCACGTCAACGGTGGCGGTGGCGGCGGTGGTGGCGGCAGACTTCTGCGGCGCCGCGTCGACGCCGGCCAGCGCGCGGATCTCTTCGATCGGCTGGAAGAAGCCATAGCCGCGCTCGTCGTCGGACAGGTCGGCCTCGGGATTCGGCGCGTCGTCGGCCGGATCGAAGAAGCCGTAGCCCTGCTCTTCCTCGATGCGGGCGCGCTCGCGTGCTTCGATCGCACGCTGCTCGGGCGTGAGCGGCGGCGCCTCGAAGATCTTCAGGTCGTTCGGGTCGAGGACAAAAGAGCAGATGGCGACGATGTCGTCCAGGCTCTCGTGGGTGGTGATGATCAGCGCGCTGCGCCCGCCGTCCAGGGGCGTGACGGAGACGCGGCCCATCAGGCCCAGCTCGTCGACCAGGGCGTTCACGTCGCGCTGTTCGACGCTCGGCAGTTCGATCTTGTAGCGGTGTGCGCCCTCGCCCGTCTGCGCCTTCGGTTCGGCGTGCAGGAAGGAAGGCGCAACCAGGGAAGCGGCCGGCACCAGGCCCTCGGACAGGTCGTGCAGCATCATGCGCACGTTGGCGACCGTGTCCTGGTCGACGTGGGCGCCATTGCGGTGGCCGTCGAGCTGCATCTTGAGCGTGTCCTTGGCCGCCAGGAAGGCGTCCACATGCTGGCTCGTGAGGGCCATTTCGCCCTTGCGGATGCGGTCGAGCAGCGACTCGAGCACGTGCGTCACCTCGCTCATGTCGGTGATGCCGAAGGTCGAGGCGCCGCCCTTGACGGAGTGCGCGGTGCGGAAAATCGCGTTCAGGTCTTCGCTGTCCGGGGCGGCCACGTCGACGCCCAGCAGCAGCCGTTCCATTTCGGCGAGCAGCTCTTCGGCCTCGTCGAAAAAGACCTGGTAAAACTGGCTGATGTCGATCGTCATGTTTGCATCCTGCGGAGATTCGCGCGCTGCCTCATCGCCTCAGCCGATCACTTTCTTGACGACTTCGATCAGGCGCTGCGGGTCGAAGGGCTTGACCAGCCAGCCGTTCGCGCCGGCCGCACGGCCCTTCGATTTCATTTCGTCCGAGGACTCGGTGGTCAGCATCAGGATCGGCACCTTCTGGTACTCGGGCAGGCCGCGCAGGTGCTTGATCAGCGACAGGCCGTCCATGCGCGGCATGTTCTGGTCGGTCAGCACCAGGTCGACGACCTGGTTCCTGGCCTTGTCGAGGCCGTCCTGGCCGTCGACCGCTTCCACCACCTGATAGCCTGCCGCCTTGAGGCTGAACGCCACCATCTGGCGCAGCGAGCTCGAATCGTCGACCGCGAGAATTGTTTTAGCCATGTTGTGCTCCTGCTGTTTTCCTGGTTTCTTGGGTAAGTGCGCGCTGAATCGTCTGACCGTGTCAGAACAGTTCGATGTCGCCGCTTTCGAGATGCTGTTGTTCGACCGACTTGCGCAGCACGCTGCGCAGTTCGAGCGACTGGATCGCCAGCGCCATGCTGACCTTGCCCAGGCGCTCGACGATTTCGTCGCTGCCCGTTTCCGGCTGGATGTCTGCGCCATGCTCGTCGAGCGTGCCGAGGAATTCGCGCAAGCCCGTCACGCGCTTCAGGGTACGCTCGATCAGCTGGCTCGTCATGTCCTGGAACTGCATGCTGGTGATCGCCGTGTTGACGTGGGTGCCGATATCGCCCGACATCGCCGACAGGGTCGCCGTGTCTTCCGGGCTCAGGGCGCCGCCCGCGAGCAGGCGGTCGATCGCTTCCTGGCGCGCGCCGACCGCGCTGTGGATCGCCATGAAGCTGCTGGTGAGCTTGTCGACGGCTTCTTCCAGCAGCAATTCGGTCTGCAGGAGGTCGGTCTCGACTTCGCTCAGGTGACGGCGGCCGTGCGCCGACACGCCCGACAGCAGGCGCTTCACGTGCGAACCCAGAATCTTTTTTCTTGTCATGTCGTGCTCCTGACTTCTTATTTGGCGGTCGCAGCGACCACTGCCTGTGCCGCCGTCTTGCCGTCCTCGGCCGGCACGTCGAGCGTGGCGGCGTCGCGCATGACGGCGTCTTCGGTGCGCTTGTTCATCACGATGATGCTGATGCGGCGGTTGATCGGATTGAAGGGGTCGGCGCGGTCGAGCGGCGCGGCCGCGGCCAGGCCGACCACACGCAGGATCTTCTCGTCGGCCAGGCCGCCCACGACCATCGCGCGGCGCGAGGCGTTGGCGCGGTCGGCCGAGAGTTCCCAGTTGCTGTAGCCGGCGTCGCTGAAGTACGGCGTCGAATCCGTGTGGCCCGACAGGCCGATGCGGTTCGGGACGTCGTTGAGCACCATGCCCAGCACGTGCAGGATGTCGCTCGTGTAAGGCTGCAGCGTGGCCTTGGCCAGCGCGAACATCGGACGGTTCTGCTCGTCCACGATCTGGATGCGCAGGCCTTCGCTGGTGATGTCGAGCAGCAGCTGGTTCTGGTATTTCTTCAGCGTCGGATTGGCTTCGATGACGGATTCGATCTTCGCCTTCAGCGACTTCAGGCGCTCGCCCTCGGCCTTTTCGAGCGCGGCGCGCGCGTCGTTCAGGTCGTAGGTCTTCTTGTTGGTTTCGGTATCGCCCTTCTTCACCTGGCCGTTGCGGCGCGTGAGGTCGGTACCGCCGCCCTTGATGACGGAGGAGCTGTCGCCGGAGCCGTCGCCGCCCGCCATCGCCACCTTCAGCGGGTTCTTGAAGTGTTCGGCGATGCCCTCGAGGTCGCCCTTCGAGGTCGAGCCCAGCAGCCACATGAGCAGGAAGAAGGCCATCATCGCCGTCACGAAGTCGGCGTAGGCGATCTTCCAGGCGCCGCCATGGTGCCCGCCGCCGCCTTTCTTGATCCGCTTGACGATGATCGGGCGTTGTCCTTCGTCAGCCATGGCGATTCCGTGGAGTGTTCAAGGGATGAGTAGGCTGGAGCAAATTATTTGCTCTTCGACTTCTTGATGTGCTCTTCGAGCTCGGCGAAGGTCGGGCGCTCGGTCGAGTACAGCACCTTGCGGCCGAATTCGACGGCCAGGGCCGGGGCGTAGCCGTTCAGGCTCGCCAGAAGGGTCACCTTCACGCACTGGAACATCTTGCTCGACTCGTCGAGCTTCTGTTCGAGCAGGCTCGACAGCGGCGCCACGAAGCCATAGGCCAGCAGGATGCCGAGGAAGGTACCGACCAGCGCCTTGGCGATCAGGATGCCCAGTTCCGCCGGCGGGATGCCGACCGATTCCATCGTGTGCACCACGCCCATGACGGCGGCCACGATGCCGAAGGCCGGCAGGCCGTCGCCCAGCTTGGCGATCACGTGCACCGGCACATGGCCTTCGTGGTGGTGGGTCTCGATCTCGTTGTCCATCAGGTTCTCGATCTGGAAGGCGTCCATGTTACCGGACACCATCAGGCGCAGGTAGTCGGCCATGAATTCGACGATGTGATGGTCGGCCAGCACCAGCGGGTATTTCGAGAACAGCGGGCTCGCTTCCGGCGATTCGATATCGCCTTCGATCGACATCAGGCCTTCCTTGCGGACTTTCGAGAGCACGTCGAACAGCAGCGACATCAGCTCCATGTACATCTCGCGCGTGTAGGGCGAACCCTTGAGCACGCCCGGCAGCGCCTTCATGGTCGCCTTGATCGACTTGCTGTTGTTACCGACGAAGAACGCGCCGACGGCCGCGCCGCCGATCATCAGGAGTTCGATCGGCTGGAACAGGATGGCCGCGTGGCCGCCGGCCATGATGAAGCCACCGAACACCGAAGCACAGACGACGACGTAACCAATAATGACTAACAAGAACAGGCTCCAGAAGGCGGCGAATCCCGGCTTGCACGAAGCCAGGAATCCGAGACAATGTATCTCAGAAAAAATATTTACTTGGGGAACTACAACAGCTGGAACAATAGCTTGAGAATGGCCCTGGAGCAAGTAAAAAGGCCCGATTTGTGGCCTAAAAGTGCCATATGTAGAGAGTTCGACCAGTATCTTGTAGATAGAGCGATATGGTCGGTGGTGCTTCTGATATCGCAAATTCGTAACTCATCAGCATGCTGCCCGGACGCATCTCGCGCTGCGCCTTGTGCCACAGCGCCGTCATCGCCGCCGGCGACAGGTAGGCGAAGACGGCGTCGTACTTGCCGAAGTCGAGCGACGCATAGTCGCCGCGCAGGAAACGGGCCCGGCTGCCAGTCAGGCGCGCGCGCACGGCGCTGGCGAACCAGGGCAAGGGTGCGAGCTCGATGCCGCTGGCCTGCGCGTCCGGACGGCGCCGCGCCACATCCAGCACCAGTCCACCCAGGCCGCTCCCGATATCGATAAAGGAGACCGGCCTGCCCTGCGGCAGCTGCTCCGCCACCGCATCCCAGGCCGGCTTGCCGGACGGGTAATACGGCACCTGGGTACGAAAGGTCGACCAGTACAGCACCAGCATGAAGAGAAAGACGGCGAGGAAGAGCCAGGGCGGCAGGGCGAGCCCCTGCGCGCCGTACAGCGCCAGCGGAAACAGCAGGCAGATCGCGATCCACCACGGCGCCAGGCGCCAGCGCCAGGTGAGCAGCGCCGCGAAGCCGCCTTGCAGCAGCGCCGCGGCCAGGTAGCCGGGCGCGGCGCCGGCGCGCGCCAGCAGGAACACGGCCAACAAGGTCAGGGGGAAAGCGGCGAGCTGGCAGAGCAGCGCGCGCACGGCAGGTGCGCGCAGGAGTTCCAAACCCACGGCGCGGCTCAGGCCTCGCCCGCGGCGTCCTCGCGGGCCGCGGCGTCGGCAGCTTCCTGTGCAGCTGCGTCCTTGGCCTTGCGGGTCTTGCCGGCGCGCGAAGGCATGTGGCACAGGCCGCAGAGATAATCGCGGTTCAGGTCGAGGGCGTTGACGACGAACTTGCCTTTGCACTTGCCGCAGGGCGCCAGCGCCAGCATATTGCTTTGGAAGAAACGCACGAGCGTCCAGGCACGCGTCAGCGAGAGCAGCGGCTCTTCGCCGGGCGCGGCCGGCATCTGTTCGAGATAGAGCTTATAGGACTTCATCACCGCCTGGACACCGCTGGCGCCGGCGTGTTCGACCAGGAAGTTATAGATATTGATGAACAGCGAGGAATGGATGTTCGGCTGCCAGGTCAGGAACCAGTCGGTCGAGAAAGGCAGCATGCCCTTGGGCGGCGAGACGCCCTTCAGTTCCTTGTACAGCTTGATGAGGCGCTCGCGGGACAGCGAGACTTCGCTCTCGAGCAATTGCAGGCGGGCGCCCAATGTGATCAGCTCGATGGCGAGCTGGATTTCCTGCGCTTCGGATACGACGCTTTTTTTACTCATCCCACGGCTCCGGCTTGTGTCCCGGTATCCTACACTATCGGCCAGAGCTCAGCGGGATTTTACAATGTGTCTCGGTAGAAATATTCCGCAGACGCTTCTGCAGACGCTTCTTTAAGCAATCTCTTCAGCAGGCTGGCCAGCCATCAGGATCGCTGCATGCGATTGGGCCAGGGCGCGATCCTTGCTGTGGCTGGTGAGCATCGACAGGATCGCGGTGTCGTCGAAGCGGAAGCGGGCCAGCATCATGTTGCCGCCGGCGAGCTTCAGGATCTGGGCATTGCTCATGCCTTCGATCAGGTCGGCGATGTCGGCCGAGATACCCAGGCGGAAGATAGCGGTGACTTTATCGGCACGGATCATTTGCTGGGCCAGCATCAGGTAGCTCAGGTTGGCGTCGCGGATTTCAGCCATCATGTCGTTTGCAGTCATCATTTTCTTCTCCATCTTCCCGTTAGCCTGGCTGTTTGTGTTGCCAGTGAGATAGATTCTGACTGTAGAGAAATATTAGGGGAATCGGACGGACGCTGTATTTTACGTCCGGCAAACGCGAGTGTGCCTGTAGGAGTTTGTCTGACAAACCCAGGCCAATGAGGGAGGCGCTCCTATGAAAACGGAGGCGAATTTGAATTTTCGAACTGCTCTGGCGCAACATCTTTGCCAGCGAGGCAAATCGTCCATGTGTTGGTTTACGTCAACCAAAACCAGAACTTTAGGGTTGTTTGAAAATATTTTTCAGTACCCTTTGTTGCCTGCTGCACCTTTAACGGCAGCGTTGCGGGGAACTTTAGGGTGATTTCAAAATATTTTTGAAGTATTTTTCGTCACCGCTTTTCTGCCCTGCTGAATCCTTTACGGCAGGGCTCGCCAGAACTTTAGGGTCGCCGGCAAAATATTTTGAAAAAAGTGCAAAAAGACCGGTGCACGAGGGAAGTCCAGGCCAAAACATGGCAAAGCGTCATCGATCGCTTGTCGCCGCCCACGCTTTTCTTGCTACACTCCGCCCCGGACAGACCACCACCACTTCCCTATATATATGAGCATGAGCGAACTTTCGATCACCCGCGCCGACTGCCTCGCGCGCGATGCCCAGGATCCGCTGGCGCCGCTGCGCGAGCGCTTCGACCTGCCGGCCGATGTCATCTACCTCGACGGCAACTCGCTGGGCGCCCGTCCGCGCACGGCGCTCGAACGCGCCGGCCAGGTGGTGGCGCGCGAATGGGGCCAGGATCTGATCAAGAGCTGGAACACGGCCGGCTGGTTCGACATGCCCAAGCGCCTCGGGCAACGCCTGGCGCCGCTGATCGGCGCACGCCCCGACGAAGTGGCCGTTACCGACACCACGTCGCTGAACCTGTTCAAGGCGCTGGCCGCGGCAGTTCGTATTCAATCAAAGGGCGCCGCCGCGGCGCGGCGCGTCATCGTCACCGAGCGCAGCAACTTCCCGACCGATATCTACATGGCCGAGGGCCTGGCCGAGTGGCTCGACCGCGGCTACCGCGTGCGCCTGGTCGATACGGTGGAAGAGCTGCCGGCGGCGATCGACGGCGACTGCGCCGTCGTCATGCTGACCCACGTGAACTACCGCACCGGCTACCAGCACGACATGGCGGCGCTGACCCGCCACGCGCACCAGAACGGCGCCCTGATCGTCTGGGATCTGGCCCATTCGGCCGGCGCCGTGCCGGTGAACCTGAACGCGGCCGAAGCCGACTTCGCGGTCGGCTGCACCTATAAATACCTGAACGGCGGCCCAGGTTCGCCGGCCTTCATCTGGGTGCCGCAGCGCCACCAGGCGCAGTTTGCGCATCCGCTCACCGGCTGGTGGAGCCACGCCAAACCCTTCGCCATGGCGCATGGCTTCGCGCCTTGCGACGGTATCGGCCGCGCCCTGTGCGGCACGCAGCCGGTGGTCTCGCTGGCCCTGGTCGAATGCGGGCTGGAAGTGTTCGAGGCCACCACGATGGAGGCCATCCGCGCCAAGTCGCTGGCCCTGACCGACCTCTTCATCGAACTGGTGGAGGCGGCCTGCGCCGGCCACCCGCTGGGCCTGGTCACGCCGCGCGAACATGCGCGCCGCGGCAGCCAGGTCAGCTTCACCCATCCGCACGGGTATGCCGTGATGGCGGCCCTGATCGCGCGCGGCGTGATCGGCGACTACCGCGAGCCGGAAATCATGCGCTTCGGCTTCACGCCGCTGTACACGCGCTTCGTCGACGTGTGGGACGCGGTGGCGATCCTGAAGGACATCCTCGACCGCGAAGACTACGACGTGGCCGCCGAACGCGGCGCAGTGACCTGAAGGGCGCACATGAACGACGACAAAAAACCGGCCGACTGGCATGGCGCAAAAATGGACTTCAAGGAGTCCATGAGCTACGGCGACTACCTGGGCCTGAACCAGATCCTGTCAGCCCAGCACCCGCTCTCGCCGAACCATAACGAGATGCTGTTCATCATCCAGCACCAGACCAGCGAACTCTGGGTCAAGCTGATGCTGCACGAACTGCATGCCGTGCGCGTGCACCTGCGCGCGGGCGAACTCGATCCTGCCTTCAAGATGCTGGCGCGCGTGGCCCGCATCATGGACCAGCTGGTGCACGCCTGGGACGTGCTGGCGACGATGACCCCGTCGGAGTACACGGCGATCCGGCCCTATCTGGGTGCCTCCTCGGGCTTCCAGTCGCACCAGTACCGCGAGCTCGAATTCATCCTCGGGAACAAGAACGCGGCCCTGCTGGCCGTGCACGAAAAGAATCCGCCGGCCCATGCGATCCTGGACGCGGCCTTGCGCACGCCCTCGATCTACGACGAGGCCGTGGCACTGCTGGCGCGCGGCGGCTTCGCGATCGCGCCCGAGCGCCTGGCGCGTAGCCCAAGCGAGCCGACCGCCCACGACGACTCGGTGCAGGCCGCCTGGCTCGCCGTCTACCAGGATCCGGAACAGCACTGGGGCCTGTACGAACTGGCCGAGAAGCTGGTCGACCTGGAGACGGCCTTCCGCTTCTGGCGCTTCCGCCACGTCACCACAGTCGAGCGCATCATCGGCTTCAAGACCGGTACCGGCGGCACCGCGGGCGTGAGCTACCTGCGCAAGATGCTCGACGTGGTGCTGTTCCCGGAACTGTTCGCGCTGCGCACGGCCCTGTAAGCGAAAGCGGCGCATCCGCCAACCCGCGTAGAATGGCCTCATCGACAAGGGAGGCCCCATGGATGGCGACGTACTGATTCTTTCCGGCTTGTGGGATTCGGGGCCGCAGCACTGGCAGTCGCACTGGGAAGCGCGCCATCCGGAATGGCGCCGCGTCGATCACCGCGACTTCAACGACCCGGTGAAGGATGAATGGGTGGCCGAACTCGATGCGGCCATCGCCGCCTGCACTGGCGCGCCGGTGCTGGTCGCGCACAGCCTGGGCTGCATGCTGGCCGCGCACTGGGCGGCGTCCGGCTCGCCCCTGCGTGCGGCCGGCGCCTTCCTGGTCGCGCCCAGCGACGTCGACGCGCCTTCCTACCCGATCGATCCCAAAGGCTTTGCGCCTGTGCCTTTCGCCCCCCTGCCCTTTCCCAGCCTGGTAGTGGCCAGCACGAACGACGCATTCGTCAGCCGCGAACGGGCGCAGGCCTTTGCCGCAGCCTGGGGCAGCCGCTATGTCGAGATCGGCGACGCCGGCCACGTGAACGCCGACGCCGGCTACGGCGACTGGCCCGAGGGCGAGCGCCTGCTGCTGGAATTTCTGGCGCAGCTGCGCAAATAAGCGCATCACGCCAGATTGGCAACACCCGTTGTATTTTTTATAGTTTGCCGTACGGCATGAGGTTATGATGGCGTCTGCAAACCCAGGCATGACCATGGCAGACCCGGCGCCCTTCCTTCCCCGTCCATTTTCGCTCTACCTCGACTGCTGCCGCTTCCTGGCGGCGGTACTGGTCGTGGCCAGCCATTTCGGCCCGTTCGGCGCCATCGTCGCCCCACGCGGCAGCTGGTGGCTGAACCTGGGGCGCGAATCGGTCGTCGTCTTCTTCGTCCTGTCGGGCTTCGTGATCGCCTACACGACCGAGCGCAAGAACGCCGGCCTGCGCGACTATTGCGTGGCGCGCTGCACGCGCATCTATTCGGTCGCCCTGCCCCTGGTGCTGCTCGGCTTCGCCATCGCCGCCGTGCTGGTGCTGACGCAGCAGGCGGCGCCGGGACAGTTCTACCAGCTGGCCAAGCCCTGGCTCTACCTGCCGCTGCACCTGCTGTTCATGGGCGAACTGTGGACGGTGTCCGAGCCGCCGCCGCTGCTCGGCCCCTACTGGTCGCTCGGCTACGAGGTCTGGTACTACGTGCTGTTCGGCGCCGCCTTTTACCTGCGCGGCCTGCGCCGGCTGGCGGTGGTCGGCTCGCTGCTGGTTTTCGTCGGCCCCAAGCTGTGGCTGCTGTTGCCGGTGTGGCTGGCGGGCGTGGCCAGCTACCACTGGCAAAAGACGCACACGATCGCGCGCCCGCTGGCGCGCGCCGGCTGGATCCTGTCGCTGGCGCTGCTGGCGGCCTACAAGATGAACGGCCTCGACGCGACGCTGCGCGCGCTGGCCCTGAGCAGCTGGCCCTTCCCTGACCTGCCCCTGAAGAGTGCCGACCGCTGCCTTGCCGACTACCTCGTCTGCAGCCTGGTCGTGCTGAACTTCCTGTGTGCGAAGAACGCCGATTTCCGCGGCCTGCTGCGGGTGGAAAGGCCGGTGCGCTGGCTGGCGTCGTACACCTTCACGCTGTACCTGGTGCACGCGCTGGTGATGCAGGTGTGGCTGATGGTGTATCCGCACCGGCAGTCGTCGGCGGGCGATGTGCTGGCGCTGGTGGCGGCGATCGTAGGGGCGACCTTGTTGATCGGGCAGTTGACGGAGCGGCGCAAGGGGTGGTTCGAGACGGTGTTCGCCTGGCTGGCGGCGCGGCTGCCATCTTCGGGGGGAACCGATGGTGCGAAACTCATACGATGAACACGTGGGCTCGGGGAGCCCACCCTACGTTACACTCCAGCCGTTGGCAGAGGCGTAACGTAGTGTGGGCACCGCCGATCATTCGCGGCGCATCGATTCAACACGAGACGTAAAAACGCCCATTCATGGATCGAAGCGGCGGTGCGGAATGCATGCGGTCACCGCGGGCATGCCCGCCCTACGGTGCGCGACAGCCATTGCCAGATGCGTACCGTACGGGGTCATTGAGGCCAATGGCCTCAATGACGGGTTCACCGGGCACCCGTGCCCACGCGTTACGCACCGTTGAACATTCGGCCGCGTTCATGGGCCCGACAAGCATAAAAAAACCGGGCGCAAGGCCCGGTTCTTACTACACGCCGACGCTTATTTGCCCGACGCCAGCAGCATCTCGTTCAAGCGCTTCACAAACGCCGCCGGATCGCTCAGGCTGCCGCCCTCGGCCAGCATCGCCTGGTCGAACAGGATATGCGACCAGTCGGCGAAGCGCGGGCTGCTCGCGTCTTCGTACTTCAGACGCGTCACCAGCGGGTGGTTCGGGTTGATCTCGAGGATGGGCTTCGATTCCGGCGCGTTCTGGCCCGCCGCTTTCAGCATGCGCACCAGGTTGGCCGACAGCTCGTGTTCATCCGCCACCAGGCAGGCCGGCGAATCGGTCAGGCGGTGCGTCACGCGTACGTCCTTGGCCTTGTCCGTCAGGGCGCCCTTCATCTGCTCGACCAGTTCCTTGTACTGGGTCTCGGTCTCTTCGTGTTCCTTCTTCTCGGCTTCGTCTTCGAGCTTGCCGAGATCGAGGCCGCCCTTGGCCACCGAGGTCAGCTCCTTGCCTTCGAACTCGGTCAGGAAGGACAGCATCCATTCGTCCACGCGGTCGGTCAGCAGCAGCACTTCGACGCCCTTCTTGCGGAAGATCTCGAGGTGCGGGCTGTTCTTGGCGGCATTGAAATTATCGGCCGTGACGTAATAAATCTTGTCCTGGCCTTCCTTCATGCGCGCGACGTAGTCCGCGAACGAGACGGTCTGTTCGTCCGAGTCGTTCTGGGTCGAGGCAAAGCGCAGCAGCTTGGCGATGCGATCCTTGTTGGTCGCGTCCTCGCCGATGCCTTCCTTGAGCACCTGGCCGAATTCCTTCCAGAAGGTGACGTACTTGTCCTTCGTTTCCTGCTCGTCCGCGTTCGCCAGTTCTTCCAGCATGCCCAGCACGCGCTTGGTCGAGCCTTCGCGGATCACCTTGACGTCGCGCGACTCCTGCAGGATCTCGCGCGAGACGTTCAGCGGCAGGTCGGCCGAGTCGATCACGCCCTTGATGAAGCGGAGATAGGTCGGCATCAGCTGCTCGGCGTCGTCCATGATGAAGACGCGTTTTACATAGAGCTTGATGCCGCCGCGCTTGTTGCGATCCCAGAGGTCGAACGGAGCGTGGCTCGGCACGTACAGCAGCTGGGTATATTCGCTGCGGCCTTCGACGCGGTTGTGCGTGTAGGTGAGCGGTTCCTGGAAGTCGTGCGAGACGTGCTTGTAGAACTCGTCGTACTGCTCTTTCGTGATGTCCGCCTTGTTGCGGGCCCACAGGGCGCTGGCCTGGTTGACGGTCTCGAACTCGTCCTTCAGGACGGTGGCTTTCTTCTCTTCGTCCCACTCTTCCTTCTGCATCAGGATCGGCAGCGAGATGTGGTCGGAATATTTGCGGATGATCGATTTCAGCTTCCAGCTCGAGAGCAGCTCTTCCTCGCCCGCGCGCAGGTGCAGGATCACGTCGGTGCCGCGGCCCACCTTCTCGATCGATTCGACGCTGTAGTCGCCTTCGCCGGTCGACTCCCAGCGCACGCCTTCCGACGCCTCGGCGCCGGCGCGGCGGGTCTCGACCGTGATGCGGTCGGCCACGATGAAGCCCGAGTAGAAGCCCACGCCGAACTGGCCGATCAGGGCCGCATCCTGCTGCTGGTCGCCCGACAGGCGCGAGAAGAATTCCTTGGTGCCGGACTTGGCGATGGTGCCCAGGTGCGAGATGACTTCCTCGCGGCTCATGCCGATGCCGTTGTCGGAAATCGTGACGGTCTTGGCGTCCTTGTCGAAGTTGACGCGGATTTTCAGTTCGTGGTCGTTGCCGTACAGGGCATCGTTGTTGATTGCCTCGAAGCGCAGCTTGTCGGCCGCGTCGGACGCGTTCGAGATCAGTTCGCGCAGGAAGATCTCCTTGTTCGAATACAAGGAGTGGATCATCAGTTGCAGCAGCTGTTTTACTTCAGCTTGAAAGCCAAGGGTTTCTTTTTCGGCGTGCGCCATCTTGTTCCTCGTGGTGGTTCGGATTAAACATACGGGTTGAACGGATTGCTGCAATATTGGGGTACTGTCATGAGTTTCAAGAGCTTTCTGGCTTGCCGTACAATACCGGCTTCATCCACCGCATTGGAAATTCCATGTCCGTCTACGACAAACTGAAGGAACTCGACATCACCCTGCAGCAGGCCGCCGCGCCAGCTGCCGCCTACGTCATGTACGTGCAGACCGGTAACCTGGTCTTCATCTCGGGCCACATCGCCAAGAACGCGGACGGTTCGGTCAACGTCGGCCAGCTGGGCAAGGACAAGACGACCGCCGACGGCCAGGCCGCCGCACGCGCCATCGCCATCGACCTGATGGGCACGCTGCAGGACGCCTGCGGCGGCGATCTGACCCGTGTGAAGCGCATCGTCAAGCTGATGAGCCTGGTGAACTCGACCCCGGACTTCACCGAGCAGCACCTGGTCACCAACGGCGCCTCGGAACTGTTCGGCGAAGTCTTCGGCGACGCCGGCAAGCATGCCCGTTCCGCCTTCGGCGTGGCCCAGATCCCGCGCGGCGCCTGCGTCGAGATCGAAATGATCGTCGAAGTGGCCTGAGCCATTCGTTCGCAGGGCCGGGTCACAAGCCCGGCCCTTTTTCCATCAGCGGCTTATCCAGCCCTCAGTGACCCTCAGTGAACATCAGTGAGACCAGCATGAAAATCGAGAATCCGAATCCCATCCAGTGGCAGTTTTCCGAGCGCGCGCAGGGCCTGCAAAGCTCGTTCATCCGCGAGATCCTGAAGATCACCCAGCGTCCGGAGATCATCTCCTTTGCCGGCGGCCTGCCTTCGCCCGCCACCTTCCCGGTCGAGCGCATGAAGGCGGCCTACGACAAGGTGCTCAGCGAAACCGGCAAGGTGGCCCTGCAATACGGCCCGACCGACGGCTTCGCGCCGCTGCGCGAATGGATCGCGAACTCGCTGTCGACGGAGGGCACCAAGATCCTGCCCGAGCAGATCCTGATGACCTCGGGCTCGCAGCAGGCGCTCGATTTGCTCGGCAAGGTGCTGATCGACGAAGGCAGCCGCGTGCTGGTCGAAACCCCGAGCTATCTGGGCGCGCTGCAGGCCTTCTCCGTGTATCGCCCGGAGTTCGCCTCGGTCGCCACCGACGACGACGGCCTGGTGCCCTCCTCGATCGAAGCCGTGGCGAAGGGCGCGCGCTTACTGTATTCGCTGCCGAACTTCCAGAACCCGACCGGCCGTTCGCTCTCGATCGCGCGCCGCCAGGAACTGGTCGAAACCTGCGCCAGGTTCGGCCTGCCGCTGATCGAGGACGATCCCTATGGCGCCCTCTCGTATTCGGGCGAGCCGATGCCGAAGATGGTGGCGATGAACCCGGACGGCGTCATCTACATGGGTTCGTTCTCGAAAGTGCTCACGCCCGGGATCCGCCTCGGCTATGTGTGCGCCCCGCCGCCGCTGGTGCGCCGTCTCGAGCTGGCCAAGCAGGCGGCCGACCTGCACACCGCGCAGCTGACGCAGATGGTCGTGCACGAGGTGGTCAAGGACGGCTTCCTCGACGAGCATATCCCGACGATTCGCAGCCTGTACGGCAAGCAGTGCCAGGCCATGCTGGACGCGATGGCCGAACACTTCCCGGCCGGCGTGACCTGGACGAAGCCGGAAGGCGGCATGTTCATCTGGGTGACCCTGCCGAAGAGCATCGACGCCATGAAGCTGCTCGACACGGCGATCGCCTCGCGCGTCGCCTTCGTGCCGGGTGCGCCTTTCTATGCCAATGAAGGCGAGACCAATACGCTGCGCCTGTCGTTCGTGACGGTGCCGCCGGAGCGTATTCGTGAGGGGATTGCGATCCTGGGCAAGCTGATTGCAGCGATGTTGTGAAATGTAGGGTGGACGGATCTTCCCGTCCACGCGTCTTGGTCGCATGCGTCGACGCGTGGACGGGGAACCCGTCCACCCTACAGCTAACTTTGCACCATTTTGGTGCAAAAAAACTACAGGTCATTTGCGATACCACACCGGGCAGTTGTGGCATTCCAACAATAAAGACTAGCTCTAAGGCAACAAAAATTCCCCTCCGCGCCGACATCAGGGTATGATTTTGAACGAGATCAAACCCGTCACCGCGATTCCCGCAATGTCCATTTCAGCTCTCGCCCCTGCGGCAACGACGCGCCAGGCCGCCATCCTGATCGTCGACGACGCTCCCGCCCAGCTCGGCGCGGTGCGTTCCATGATGCTGGATCAGGGCTACCAGACCTTCGTCGCCAACAGCGGCGAACGGGCGCTGGCCATTGCCCAACGCGCGCGGCCGGATCTGATCCTGCTCGACATCGTCCTGCCGGGCATGGACGGCATGGAAGTCTGCCGCCGCCTCAAGCTGCACCCGGCCACCTGCAACATCCCCGTCATCTTCATGAGCGCGCGCACGGAGACCGACGACATCGTCGCCGCCTTCGACATCGGCGCGGCCGACTACATCCCCAAGCCCTTGCGCCTGGCCGAGGTCTGCGCCCGCGTGCGCGCCCAGCTCCAGTTCCGCCGCACCAGCCTGTCGCAGCAACAGCAGGCCGAACGCCTGCGCCTGATCGTCGACGGCATGGACGAGGGCCTGATGGTGATCGAGCCGTCCGGGCGCATCCAGTACACCAATCCCGCCTGCGACCGCTATCTCGGCTATGCGCCCGGCGAGCTGGCCGGCGCCGCGCTCGACGACCTGCTGGCGCCCTCGGTGGCGCAGGAATACCTGGAGCTGTTCGGCCAGGGCGCGTTCGATGCGGCGGGCGCGCACTGCCGCGGCGCGCGCGAAGTGCTGATCCGCCAGCGCGACGGCAGCCTGCGCGCGATGGACTTCACGCTCACGCCGATGGGCGACGAGCAGCCGCTGTTCATCGCCCTGCTGCACGACATCACCCACCACAAGCAGTCTGAAAACGCCCTGCAGCGCGCGGCCCTGCTCGACCCGCTGACGAAAATCGCCAACCGGCGCCACTTCGACGCCTTCATGGACAAGGAGTGGCAGCGCGCCATCCGCTCGAGCCAGCCGCTGTCGCTGGTCGTGCTCGACGTCGACCACTTCAAGGGCTACAACGACAGCCTCGGCCACGTCGCCGGCGACGCCTGTTTGCAGCAGGTGGCGATGGCGCTGCAATCGCATGCGCTGCGCGCTACCGATCTCGCCGCGCGCTACGGCGGCGAGGAATTCGTTCTGCTGTTCGGCGAGACCGGCTTCGAGGCCGCCTGCGCCCTGGCCGAGGCGATCCGCGCCCACATCGAGTCGCTCGGCATTCCCAATCCGCGCTCGCCGACCTCGCACTGGGTCACGGCCAGCCTGGGCGTGGCCACCATCGTGCCGACCCAGCTCGACGACATCAAGGAATTCTTCGTGCAGGCCGACCGCGCCATGTACGCGGTCAAGGAAGCCGGCCGCAACGGCGTGCGCGCGCTGCAGACCGGCGCCGCCTTCGCCCCCATCGCGCGGGCGATTGGTTCCTAGGACTGCTGCGGGTAGCCGGTAATCTCCGCGATCTCGCGGTACAGCGGCTGCAACTGGCGGTACATCCGGCGGTACACCTGCTTATAAAGCTTGTCGTAGATGGCGCGGTTGGCGGGGATCGGCTCGAACACGCGCCCGACCCGCGTCATCGCCTTCACGGCGGTGGCGAAATCCGGATACAGCTGCAATCCCACGGCGGCGTCGATGGCCGCGCCCAGGCCCGAGGTTTCGTAGACGTGCGGGCGCGCCGTCGGCAAGCCGAAGATGTCGGCCGTCAGCTGCATGGCCGCGTCGCTTTGCGAACCGCCGCCGGAGACGCGCAATTCGGTGATGCGCACGCCGCTGCGCTTCTCGATGCGCTCCTTCCCTTCGCGCAGCGCATAGGCCAGCCCCTCCAAAATCGCGCGGTAGACGTGGGCGCGCGTGTGGACGTCGCCGAAGCCGACGATCGCCCCCTTCGCTTCGCGCCCCGGCACGCGGATGCCGGGCGTCCAGTAGGGCTGCAGCATCAGGCCCATCGAACCGGGCGGCACCGATTCAGCCAGCTGGTCGAACAGCTGCTCCGGCGCCAGGTCGCCCGCCAGCGCGCGCAGCTGCTCGTGGTGGCCGAACTGCTCCTTGAACCAGTTGACCATCCAGTAGCCGCGAAACACCTGCACCTCGGTGCTGTAGGCGCCGGGGATCGCCGACGGATACGGCGGCACGAAGGGCGTCACCTCGACATAGCGGCGGCTGGTGGTATTGATGGTGGCCGTGGTGCCGTAGCTGAGGCAGCCGACCTGCGGCTCGACGCAGCCGGCGCCCAGCACTTCGCAGGCCTTGTCGGCGGCGGCGGCGAACAGCGGCGTCCGGAGCGGGATGCCGGTCTGCGCCGCGGCTGAGGGATCGATCTCGCCCAGCCGGGTGCCGGGCGCCTGCAGTGCGGGCAGCATGCGCGGCTCGACCGCCAGCGCCTGCCATTTCCAGTCGCGACGCGCGGCCCAGGTATGGCGCCTGTAGTCGAACGGCAGATAGGCCACCTGCGAGCCGCTCGAATCCGCGAAGCGCCCGCACAGCCGCCAGTTCAGGTAGCCCGAGAGCAGCAGGAACTTGTCGGTGGCCTGCCAGACCTCGGGCTGGTGGGCGCGGATCCAGTTGATCTCGGCCTCGCCGCGGAAGAAATCGATGGTCTTGCTCACCCGCGCCAGCTTGAAGGCGGCGCGCCAGAAGGGGCCGATCGGCGGCACGGTGTCCGTCCTGCGCTGGTCGAGCCAGGTAATCGCGGGACGCAGCGCTTTGCCGTCCGCGTCCAGGTTGACGACGGTGCCGCGCTGGGTCGTCACGGCCACAGCGCGCACCGCCGCCTTGTCCACGCCCGCCTGCGCCCACAGGCCCTGGCAGGCGCGGCAGACGGCTTGCCAGTAGTCTTCCGGTTCGTGTTCGGCCCAGCCGGGGTGGGTCGAGAAATAGGCTTGCAGCGGCACCTGGCATTTGGCAACGATGTTCCCGCGCAGGTCGAACAGCAGCGCGCGCACGCTCTGGGTGCCGTTGTCGATGGCGAGGATCAGCGGTTCGGTCGTCATGCGCGTGGTTCCATGTGCGTTTGCGCTTGCGGCAGGCTGTAGTGGTTCATCCATGTCGTTTCGTAGGCGGCGAATTCTTCTTCCCAGCGCGCGTCGTTCCAGCCCAGCTCCGGCTGGCAGATGGCGCGGATGCGTGCCAGGTGTTCGATGCCGCCGCGGCGCAGCAGCAGGCCGATGCGGGTGCGGCGCAGCAGCAGGTCGTCCAGATGGGCGATGGCTTCAGCGCGCGCGGCCCAGCGCAGTTCGGCCCAGAGCGTTTCGGTGCCGGGGATGACCTCCAGTTCGTCCGGCTGCGCCGCGTCGAGCAGCGCCTGCGCCTGTGCGCCGTGGCGGCCGGAGAGGCGGCGCAGGGGCGGTGCCGGCAAGCGGCGCGGCGCCGTCGGCAGCGGCACCGGTTCGTAGATGCGGCACGGCGCCAGCGTGTCCGTCCAGCCGGGCAGCTGGGACTTCGCCACGCGCAGCACGTCGAGCGCGATCGCACGGAAGGTGGTCAGCTTGCCGCCGGCGACGCTCACCAGGCCCGGCTTCGCGAACACCGCGTGCTCGCGCCCGGCCTGCGAGGGCGCATGGGCATCGCCACTGGCGATCACCGGCCGCACGCCGGCATAGGTGGCGACGATATCGGCCTCGCGCAGGTCGAGCTGCGGGAACTGGGTTCGCAAGGCCGCCATCAGGTAGTCGAGTTCCGCGCGCGTGATCGCCGCCTCCTTCGTGAGCCCGTCGGCGTGGTCGACGTCGGTCGTGCCGACCAGGGTCGCGCCCTCCCAGGGAAAGGCGAACACGGGGCGGCCGTCATGCGGATGCATCAGGCTGATCGCCTGCGCCAGCGGCAGGCGCCAGGCCGGGAGGATCAGGTGGCTGCCGCGCAAGGGGCGCAGACGCGGGCCGTCGGCGCCGAGCGTGCCGCTCCAGGCGCCGCCGGCGTCGATCACGAGGCGCGCGCGTACTTCCATTTGCACGCCCTCCTCCATATCGCGCAGCCGCGCGCCGGCGACGCGGCCGGCCTCCGACAGCAGCGCTTCGGCTTGGACATAGTTGATGGCGACGCCGCCATGCCGGCGCGCCTCGGCCAGCGTGCGCAGCACCAGGCGCGCGTCGTCGGTCTTGGCGTCGAGGTAGACGATGCCGCCGGCCAGCTGCGGACTCACCGCATTCGGCGCCAGCATGGCGAAGTCGGGCGCGTTGCGCCAGTGCCGTTCGCGCCGCCCGGCGAACAGGTCGTACAGCGCCAGGCCGGCCAGCATGGTGCGGCGCTTGCGTTTATTGCCGTGGTCGGGGAAGGCGAAGCCCTGCGGCTCGACCAGGCCGGGCGCGTCGCGCAGCAGCGCCTCGCGCTCGCGCACCGCTTCGCGCGTCAGCTTCAGGTGGCCCTGCGCCAGGTAGCGCAAGCCACCATGCACCAGTTTGGAGGAGCGGCTCGAGGTGCCCCAGGCGAAGTCGCGCCCCTCCACCAGCAGCGCGCGCAAGCCGCGGCGCGAGGCTTCCAGCAGGATGCCGGCGCCGGTGATGCCGCCGCCGATGACGAGGATGTCCCATTCCCGCGCGGCCAGTTCGGGCAGCGCCGCCCGCCAGCCCCGCGGCCAGAGCGCGCTCACGGCAGCACCAGCTTGCCGGGGTTCATGCACCCGTCCGGGTCGAAGCGCCCGAACAGCGCGCGCATCGCTTCCAGACCAAGTTCGCCCTTCTCGCGTTCCAGCCAGGGCGCGTGGTCGCTGCCCACGCCATGCTGGTGGCTGATGGTGCCACCGCTGGCGACGATCGCCTCCGAAACTGCGTGCTTGAGGCCGCGCCAGCGCGCCAGGTCGGTGTCGTAATCGCCCGCCAGGCGGTACACAAACGTGGAATACACGCTCGCGCCTTGCGGATACAGGTGCGACAGGTGGGTGTAAGCATGCACCCGCTCGCCATGCTCGGCGAAAGCGCGCGCGGCCGCGGCTTCAATGGCAGCCATGGCCGGCGTGACGCCAGGCCAGTCGACGGCCGTTTCCACCGTGTCGATGGCGTAACCGTGGCGCCAGGCGCTGTTGCGCATGTAGACGTTGCGGAAGCGGTTCTTGCGCCAGCGCTCGCCCAGGCCGCGTCCCATGTGCACGCCGGCTTGCGTGCGGCAGAGCGCGAAGGCTGCGGCCAGGGCCGCGCGCGCCTGGCGTTTGGCGCCGCTGGCGCCGACCAGCAGCATGCACTTGCCCTCGCCGCAGCCGCGCAAACCCAGCCAGCGTTCCAGCAGGCCGACCAGGCGCTTGTGGCCGGCCAGCGCCAGCATGGTCTGCGTCTCCACGCCGTTCGACAGGCGCAGCATCGACAGCGGCAGGCGCGCCTGCGCCAGGCTGCGGACGGCCTGCACCGCGCGCTCCCAGTCGGGGAAGAACACGGCGTGGAAGGCCTCGAATTCCGGCAGTTTGCTCACCCGCACCGTCGCCTCGGTCAGGATGCCCAGCCGCCCTTCGGAACCGAGCACCATCTCGCGCAAGTCGACGCCGGCGCTCGACGCCGGAAAGGTGGGAATGGTCAGCGTGCCGCTCGGGGTCTCGACCTGGCCGCCCGCGAACAGCTGCTCGATGCGGCCGTAGCGCAGCGATTGCTGGCCGGAGGAGCGCGTGACGACCCAGCCGCCCAGGGTCGAATAGTCGAAGGATTGCGGGAAGTGGCCGAGCGTGTAGCCATGGGCGCGCAACTGCGCTTCCAGATCCGGCCCGGCGACGCCGGCGCCGAAGGTGGCCAGCTGTGATTCGCGGTCGAGCGCCGTCATGGCGCGCAGGCGTCCCATGTCGATGCACAGCGTGGGCCTGCCCTCGCCCACCGTCAGGTGGCCGGCGACGCTGGTGCCGCCGCCGTAGGGAATCACGGCGGCATCGTTCTGCGCCGCATAGGCCAGCAGCGCACGCACTGCTTCTGCGCTTTCAGGAAAGGCGACACCGTCGGGCACCGCGCCCAGGCGGCCGTGGCGCAGGCGCAGCCAATCCGACAGGCTCTGGCCCAGCGCATGCAGGGCGCGCACGTTTGGCGCGGTGTCGACCAATGCATGCGGCGCTAGGCGGCTCGCGGGAATCGCCGCGCAGGCCTCCTCGAAACTGGCATCCTGCGGCGCCTTGCCGGGGCCGATGCGCGCCTCCAGGAAGCCCAGCGCGTCCGCGTTCAGCGCCACATCGATCGATTCCTCGCCCCAGCCATTCCACCGTTTCATGCGCGTTCCCTTTATACTCCGTGTTGACATTCATGCCAGAGTAAGCGGGAACGCCCGCCATGTCTTGCTCCTTTATGACACAGCCTTGCTCGATCGCGCCACCGGCCGCCGCCAACGCGGGACGGGTCACCGGCGCTTACCTCCAGCCCCTGTTCGACGCCGCCCTGGCGCGCGGCGTCACGCCCGCCATGCTCGCGCATGCGGCCGGGCTGCCGGCGGACGCGCTGGCGCCGCTGCCCGACTCGCTGGCGGCGAGCGACTATCTGCGCCTGCTGGATGCCGGTGCAGAATTGGCGCAGGATCCGCACTTCGGCCTGCACGTCGGCGAATGCGTGAAGCTCGGCACCTACAGCGTGTATGGCCTGGTGCTGCTGGCCTGCCGCGACTTCGGCCAGGCGCTCGATCAGACGATGCGCTACGAGGCGCTGGCGCACGATCTGGGGCGCTCGCACCTGCGGGTCGAGGCAGCGGACGCGCACTACGAATGGATCAGCCACTACCCGCAGGCCAGCCGCCACCTGGCCGACAGCGTCTTCGCCGGCATCCAGACCTTCGGGCGCTGGCTCGCGGGCGGCCAGCTGCCGCCGGCCGAGATCAGCCTTACCCACGCTGCTACCGGCGACACCGCCGAATACGAACGCATTTTCGGCAAGCTGCCGCGTTTCAAGGCGCCGGCCAACAGCGCGCGCTTCGCGGCCAGCCTGCTGGCGCTGCCGCTGCCGAACGCGGACACCACGCTGTATCCGGTCTTGCAGCAGCACGCTGAACGCCAGCTCGGCCAGCTCAGCCGGCGCGTCGAGGCGCCGCCCATCGTGGCCGAGGTGCGCGCGGCCGTCGTCCGCAACCTGGCGCACGACCGCGTGCGCCTGACGACGATTGCCGCTGAACTGAAGCTGTCGCCGCGCACCCTGCAGCGCAAGCTGGCCGAGGCCGGCGCCACTTACCAGGGCGTGCTCGACGAGGCCAGGTATGCGCTGGCGCGCGACTACCTACGTCAGCCCCACCTGTCGCTGCTGGAGATCGCCTTCCTGCTCGGCTACCAGGAGCAGAGCGCCTTTACCCACGCGTTCAAGGAATGGTCGGGCACCAATCCCGGGGCCTGGCGCGAGCGTGCGCCCTGAGTGCGTTCTGATTCAAGCAGCGAAGTCATGGGCCTGGGTTATGGGCCTATAATGGACGTTTTCGCATCGCGTTACTCATCTCGACCGCCGTGAATCCCGCCGTGAATCCTGCCGTGAATCCTAATCTCGACAAACTCCATCCCTACCCCTTCGAAAAGCTGCGCGAGCTGTTCGCCGGCGTGACCCCGAACAGCAGCCTGGCCCCGATCAGCCTCGGCATCGGCGAACCGAAGCACCCGACGCCGTCCTTTATCGAAAAGGCCCTGATGCATGCGGTGGCCGGCCTGTCGAACTACCCGAGCACGGTCGGCAGCGAGCCGCTGCGCGCGGCGATCGCCGGCTGGCTCGAACGCCGCTACGGCATTCCGCATCCCGACCCGGCGACGATGATCCTGCCGGTGAACGGCTCGCGCGAGGCGCTGTTCGCCATCGCCCACGCGGCCGTCGACGCCAGCCGCCCCGATCCGCTGGTGCTGTGCCCGAACCCCTTCTACCAGATCTACGAAGGCGCGGCCTACCTGGCGGGCGCCACGCCGTACTTCGTGAACTCCGACCCGGCGCGCAACTTCGCGCCCGACTACAGCGCCGTGCCGGGAGAAGTCTGGGCGCGCGTGCAGCTGCTGTACGTCTGCTCGCCGGGCAATCCGACCGGCGCCGTGCTGACGCTGGACGATTGGCGCGAACTGTTCGAGCTCTCCGACCGCTACGGCTTCGTGGTCGCGGCCGACGAATGCTATTCCGAGATCTACACGGGTTCGGCGCCGCCGCTGGGCGCGCTGGAAGCGGCGCACCAGCTGGGCCGGCCGGCGTACAAGAACCTGATCGTGTTCTCCAGTCTGTCGAAGCGCTCGAACGTGCCGGGCATGCGTTCCGGTTTCGTCGCCGGCGACCCGGCCCTGATGAAGCGCTTCCTGCTCTACCGCACCTACTGCGGCGGTGCGATGTCGCCGGTGGTGCAGGCGGCGTCGATCGCGGCCTGGAACGACGAGACCCACGTGCAGG
The DNA here is from genome assembly GCF_001424165.1 of Massilia sp. Leaf139. Lineage (GTDB taxonomy): Bacteria > Pseudomonadota > Gammaproteobacteria > Burkholderiales > Burkholderiaceae_D > Telluria. The sequence continues at coordinate 485,975 of NZ_LMOJ01000001.1, read as the reverse complement.
ACAACCGCACGCTGTACAAGGAAAAGTTCAAGCTCATCACGCCGCTCCTGCGCGAGGTGATGGACGTCGAACTGCCGGATGCCGGCTTCTACCTGTGGGCCGACGTGCGCCGTACCGGCTTGTCGGACACGGACTTCGCACGCCGGCTCTACGCCGAATATAATGTGACGGTTTTGCCAGGATCGTATCTCGCGCGCGACGCGCACGGGATCAATCCGGGCCGCAACCGCATCCGCATGGCACTGGTGGCGGGCGTCGACGAAGGGCTGGAAGCGGCCAATCGCATCGTCCAGTTCTGCCAGTCCCTACGCACAGCTTCCTGAAACGAGAACATCATCATGACCCAACAACTCCAGAACATCATCGACTCCGCGTGGGAACAGCGCGCGGACTTCAGTCCATCGACCGCCCCGGCCGACGTGCGCAGCGCCGTGGCCGAAGTGCTGGCCGGCCTCGACGCGGGCACCCTGCGCGTGGCGCAAAAGGAAGGCGGCGAGTGGATCGTCAACCAGTGGATCAAGAAGGCCGTGCTGCTGTCCTTCCGCCTCGAAAACAACGTCCCGGTCGAAGGCGGCGGCATGCAGTTCTACGATAAAGTCCCGACCAAGTTCGTCGACTACACGCCCGAAGATTTTGCCAAAGGCGGCTTCCGCGTGGTGCCGCCGGCCGTCGCCCGCCGCGGTTCCTTCATCGGCAAGAACGTGGTGCTGATGCCGTCCTACGTCAACATCGGCGCCTATGTCGATGAAGGCACCATGGTCGACACCTGGGCCACCGTCGGCTCCTGCGCCCAGATCGGCAAGAACGTCCACCTGTCGGGCGGTGTCGGCATCGGCGGCGTGCTCGAGCCGATGCAGGCCAACCCGACCATCATCGAAGACAACTGCTTCATCGGCGCCCGCTCGGAGATCGTCGAAGGCGTGATCGTCGAAGAGAACTCGGTGATCTCGATGGGCGTGTACATCGGCCAGTCGACCAAGATCTACAACCGCGAAACGGGCGAAGTGACGTATGGCCGCGTGCCTTCGGGTTCGGTCGTCGTGTCGGGCTCCCTGCCCTCGGCCGATGGCAAGTACAGCCTGTATTGCGCGGTGATCGTCAAGCGCGTCGATGCGCAGACGCGCTCGAAGACGGGCATCAACGAGCTGCTGCGCGGGATTTGATTTTCCGTTTCGACGGATCGAACGCCGGTTGACGCGTGGACGGCAGAGCCGTCCACCCTACGATCGCAGCTGTAGGGTGGACGGGTCTCCCGTCCACGCGTTCGACGTTCGCCTGATCTGCCGCACCATCCAAAGCACCCCGGGGAGACACACATGGCCATGGATCGCCTGTTCCAGCTCATGAAGGAAAAAAACGCGTCGGACATGTTCTTCGCGGTGAATTCTCCCGTCCACATCAAGATCAACGGGAACCTCATCCCGATCAACCAGCACAAGCTCGACCCCGACAACATCGATTCCCTGCTGGGCGAAGTCATCACGCCTGAGCAGCGCGCTGAGCTCGACCGCACCAACGAACTGAACATGGGTGTCTCGGTTCCCAACCTGGGACGCTTCCGCCTGTCGGCCTTCCGCCAGCGCGGCAGCGTGTCGGCCGTGTTCCGCTTCGTGCCGGCCACGATTCCGCCGCTGGCCGAACTGGGCCTGCCGCCGGTGCTGTCCGAACTGATCATGGAAAAGCGCGGCCTGCTGCTGGTCGTCGGCGCCACCGGTTCCGGCAAGTCGACCACGATCGCCTCGATGCTCGACTACCGCAATGAACAACGCACGGGCCACATCCTGACGCTGGAAGACCCGATCGAATACCTCTTCAAGAACAAGAAATCGATCGTCAACCAGCGCGAGATCGGCAGCGACGCACCCGACTTCGCGCTCGCCCTGCGCAACAGCCTGCGCCAGGCGCCGGACGTGATCCTGATCGGCGAAATCCGCGACCAGGCCACCATGGGCGCGGCCCTCGCCTATGCCCAGTCCGGCCACCTGGTGGTGGCCACCCTGCACGCCAACAACAGCTACAACGCGCTGAACCGCATCATCGGCTTCTATCCGGTCGAGAACCGCCCCGCCCTGCTGCAGGATCTGGCCTCGGCCACGCGCGCCATCGTCTCGCAGCGCCTGGTGCGCGCAGCGGCCGGCGGCACGCGCCAGCCCGCGGTCGAGGTGATGCTCAACACCCGCTACATCGCCGACCTGATCGAAAAAGGGGAACTCAGCGCGATCAAGGAAGCGATGGACAAGAGCTTGTCGCCCGGCTCGCAATCCTTCGAAGGCGCCCTGCTGGCGCTGGTGCAGGCGGGCCTCGTGACCCAGGAAGAAGCGCTGGCGAACGCCGACTCGGCGACCAATTTGCTCTGGCTGCTCAACAACGGGCCGGCGCAGGGGCAGGAGGAAGCGGTACGCAAGAAAGATGAGCCGCCGGAGGCCTCGTTTACCGAATTTACCCTCAATACCTGAGGCTCAACCCCTAGGCGCCTTGAGCGCTTCGACGAAGCGGTCATGGCTGGCCTGGAACGCATCGGCGCCCGCGTGCTTGGCGAAGAATGCCGCATACAGGTCGGCAGGCACCGCCTCGACGCCGACGGCCGGCCGCGCATGACCAAGATCGTCAGCCATCCAGCGATGGACGTCCACGATGTCGCCGCCGTGCCGGTATGCGCTGTAGATGAAGCGGCCGATCTGCTCGAAGTGATGTTCTTCAGTCATTGGTGTTTGCGGGTTTGATGTGCTTGCTTGTATTGGGTGTCGATTAAAACCGGAAACTACGATACCAGGAGGTCGGCAACGACATCGCCTCGTAGCGGGCCATCGACGAGTTCAGCGCATTCACCCATCCGATGTCGCAGCGCGGCCATGCGTGCGCCAGGTTCGGGCTGTGCAGCCCATACGACTTCGGACGGCCATTGGGCATAGGCGAAATAGTGGCCATCGGCGCACCGATGCAAACGCGAGCCCAGACCGCCCCGCTCGTCGCGTACCAGCTCGGTCAGTTCCCGCCAGGCTTGCTCGAAGTCCGCCTCTCGACCCGAGGTGACTTTCCATCTGAAGTAAATCGCGTGCATGAGAACTTGTCCGATTGTGGGTCGGCAACGTGTCGCTCCTGGCCGATGGCCGACGCATTGTAGCGTCCCCTGTCGAGCCGAGGCGAAAATCCCATTCCGCCAGCGAGGCCTGCTGCGTTCAGGGCTTGCGAAACACGATCGCATGCTGGATCGGCAGCGATCCGATGCTGCGTTCCCATTTCAGACCATGCGCCGTGGCCTCGCGCCGTACCTGACGCTCGCTCATCTTGTGCAGCGGCTTGATCGCGACTGCCGGATCCTCGGCCCGGTATTCGACGAAGACGACGCGTCCGCCCGGTTTCAGGGCGGCGACGATGCTGTCGAGAACCTCCGCGGGATAGGCGAGCTCGTGATAAACGTCGACCATGATGGCCAGGTCGACGCTGGCCGGCGGCAGCTTGACGCTCGTTTCGCTGCCCAGCACCGAGACCACGTTGCGCACGCCGCGCTTCGCCATCTGCCTGTCGAGCATGCGAATCATTTCCGGCTGCACGTCGACTGCATACACACGTCCGCCGGGCCCGACCCCTTTCGCCAGCTGCCAGGTGTAGTAGCCGGTGCCGGCGCCGATGTCGGCCACCGTCATGCCGGGCCCCAGCGCCAGTTCCCGCAGCAGCAATTCCGGCCGCTCCTCGCGTGCGCGGCTTTCGCGCTCGAGCCATTGCGCGCCCTCCCACCCCATCACGCCGGCGATCTCGCGCCCCATGTAGCGCTTGCCGATGCCATCCGGGCTAGGTACGACGCGTTCATAGCGCGTATCGGTCGCCGCCGCCTGTGCCGCGGTATCGAGACTGGCGGACGATGGCTGCGCTAGCATCGACAGGCAGGCCAGCAGGATGGCTAGTCTGGGGTGAGTGCGGGAGGTACGGCAATTACGCGAGCGGGTGCGGAGCATGATCGAATTCCGTAAGAAGTCGCTGCCTGCCATGGCGCCGGCAGGCTTGCGGTGAATGGAAACGATCAGTGTAGCGGCCTTGGCTATCCGGCGCGCACCGCTTGCATTGGAATTTCCCTGCCAGATCGCGTTGGCTGGGCGCTTGCCGATCGCGCTATCATTCGCGGCCTGTCCGGCGACTGACCGAGGCATCGACTCTCGATGCCTCGTTTTCACGCAGCAAACGGTCGAATAGCTCGGTTGAGCTCTCCTTGCGCAGCGCACGCTTCATTGCCGCTTTTTCGTCATCGGAAGCAGGCGTAGGTTGTGGCACACGAGAATTATCTGATCCGTCAGGCGTTGGCATTGTTACCCCTCAGCTTTGCACCTTCTGTCAAAACTGTATTCGTGTCAACGACTGTTTGCCGGCCTACGCCGTCGGCGACATGGTTCCGCAGATCCTGCCTCTCTTGCGTGCCGGTGCGCTACGTGCGGCCTGCCCCGTCCCGCGCCGCCACCAGCATGTCGATCAGCGCCCGCGCCGCGGCCGACAAGCCGCGGTGGGCCGGATAGACGACCGAGAACGGGCGCGTCCGTCCACCCAGCTGCGGCAGCACCTCCACCAGCCGCCCCGCCGCCAGGCTGGCTTCTGCGAACAGGCGCGGACACAGTGCGATGCCCATGCCCTGCTCGGCCAGCCAAATGACGCCCATCGCATCGCTCGACACCGTCACTGATGCCGGGGGGATCCAGTCGATGTCGCGCTCGCCGTCGCGCAGCTGCCAGGAAAATACCCTCCCGGTGTTGGGCCGGACGAAGGCGATGCACTGCTGGCGCGCCAGGTCGTCCAGCGTCGCGAGCGGTTCGGCCGTCTCCAGGTAAGCCGGGGCGGCCAGCAGGCACAGCGGCGAGGCTTCCAGGTGGCGCGACGCCATCGTGCTGCTCGGCAGCGGGCCGGAGCAGATCGCCAGGTCGAAGCCCTCGGCCACCAGATCGACGTTGCGGTTGGTGATGTCGACGTCCAGCTCGACCAGCGGATAGGCGCGCGCATAGGCGGCCAGCACCGGCGGCAGGCGCTGCAGGCCGTATCCGGTGGACACGCTCATGCGTACCTTGCCGCTCAGTTGCGCCGTCGTGCTGCGCATGGCCTGCTCGGCCTGACCGAGCCGGGCGAAGGCGTCGCGTGCCTCGTCGGCGTAGCGCTGGCCGGCATCGGTGAGGCTAAGGCTGCGCGTCGTCCGGCGCAAGAGTTGTGCGCCGAGCCGCGCCTCAAGCCGCGACACGGCCCGGCTCAGCACCGACGGCGTGGTCGACAGCACGACCGCGGCCGCGCTGAACGAACCGTGCTCGACGACGCTGAGAAACACCTCGACGTCGGCCAGGTGATCGAACTTCCGCCCCATCTTGCTCCCTCAAGAACAAATCATTTGCCAGAATCGTAGTTTATCAATCTGCCGAGAAAAAATACAATAATGCATCTTTAATCGAAAGGACTTTCCATGGAATTGCTCGACAAACTGAAATGGCGCTATGCCACCAAGGCGATGGAGCCGACGCGCAAGGTGCCGCAGGATAAGCTCGACCGCATCATCGAAGCGGCGCGCCTGGCGCCGACCTCGTCCGGTCTGCAGCCGTATGAAATCCTGATCGTGAACAATCCGGCGCTGCGCGCCGAGATCCGCGAAGTCGCCTGGAACCAGGCGCAAGTCGTCGACGCCTCGCACCTGCTGGTGTTCGCCGCCTGGGACGACTACACGCCCGAACGCATCAACCACATGTTCGACCTCACCAACGAAGTGCGCGGCTTCCGCAACGAAGGCTGGGAAGCCTACCGCCAGCAATTGCTGGCGACCTACCCGGGCCGCGGCGCCCAGGTGAACTTCGAGCACGCTGCGCGCCAGGCCTATATCGGCTTCAGTGCGGCGGTCATCGCGGCTGCCTTCGAGGAAGTCGATTGCACGCCGATGGAAGGCTTCGATCCGGCCGCCGTCGACCGCATCCTGAACCTGGGCGAGCGCGGCCTGCGCAGCGCGGTCATGCTGCCGCTGGGTTACCGCAAGGCCGAGCAGGATTGGCTGGTCAACCTGCCGAAGGTGCGCCGCCCGCTCGGGCAGTTCGTGAGCGAGATCGACTGATTCCAATCCTGCCGCAACCGGCTGGCACGGGTCAGGCCTTGACCAGTTCCACCCGCCGGTTGCGCCCGCGCCCTTCCTCGCTGGCGTTATCGGCCAGCGGCTTGTCCGCACCCACGCCGATGGCCTGCAGGCGGCTGCCGTCGATGCCCAGGCCGGTGACGGCGCGCACCACCGATGCCGCGCGCTGGCGCGACAGTTCGCGGTTGTGTGCAGCGTCGCCGGAGCTGTCGGTATGGCCTTCCACTTTCAGCTTGAGCTGCGGATCGGTGCGCAGCAGTCGGGCGATTTCCTCGACGACGGGCTTGCTGTCGGCGCGGATGGCGTCGCTGTCCGTGTCGAAGTTCAGGTACAGGGCGATATGTCCGTCCTTGCCGAGCGCGCTCGCCATCTCGTCGGCCTTGACGAAGGCAACGCTCTGCTGCATCGCCTTTTCTTCCACCGTCATCAGGCTGACGTTGTTGCCGTCGTCGAAGACGGAAAAACTCAGCCATACGTTCGTGTCCGGCGTACGCAGCAGGTATTGCGCGTAGGCGGGCACATCCCCCGGCAGTTCGCGCGGCAGGTTCGGCAGCCGCAGCCGCTTCAGCAAGGCTTCCTTGCCGCCGTTCTGTTCGATGAAAGCCGGATCGGCAGGATTTGCCGTGTCCACGCGAACCGCACCGAGCGCGCGAAACGCATTGTCGTAGTTGCGGTAAGCCTCCAGCAGCGACATCTTGGCCGCGCGCGGCGGGAACCAGCGCTGCTGGTAATGGCCTTCGACGGGGCGCAGTTCCTTGCCGGCGATGACGTAGATCCGGTCGAACTGCTGTTCCTCGTTGTGGTAGCCCTCCATGTCCTTCGGGCGCTCGACGTAGGGGAATGGCGGCAGCTTGGCACTCGAGACGGGCACGCTTTGCAAATCGAATGGCGCGACGGCGGCTGGCGCAGCCGCCAACGCGGGCGGCACAGCCGGCTCCGAAGCGGCAGGCGGCGCCGGGGTCGGTTCCGCCGGTGCGGCCTCCTTGCGCTTGCAGGCGCTTAACAGGACAAGTGCAACGAGTACCGCTGCTGTGATATTGGTGCTTGTAGTCATCAATGGGTTCCTTGCAGGGCCTGCGATTTAAGGTGATCGGCAAGTTTATCTTATTACAAGCTTGATAAACTCACACATAGTCACCGCTGCCCTGCCCCGATCCTGAACTGCCCTGTGCGACATCTCCGACCAGGATGCGCATATGCTATCCTCTCGCCCTCCCCGAACCACCGCGCTCCCGGCAACTCTTTTGCCGAACATTATTTACGCCCATGAAAAAGACGCTCTACGGTATTCCCAATTGCGACACCGTCAAGAAGGCCCGCACCTGGCTCCTTGAGAACGGCCACGACTTCGTTTTCCACGACTTCAAGAAGCAAGGCCTGAGCCGCGAGACGGCGGCGCGCTGGCTCGCGGAACTCGACTGGGAAACCCTGGTCAACCGCAAGGGCATGACCTGGCGCAATCTGCCGGACGAGCGCAAGGCGCTTGTGGTCGACAAGGCCTCGGCACTGGAGCTGATGCTGGAACATACCTCGGTCATCAAGCGTCCCGTATTGGAAGGCGACGGCGCGCTGTCCGTCGGTTTCAGCCCGGATGCCTATGCCCGACTGACGGGGGCCGCATGATCAAGACCTCGCGCACCCAGGAGCTCGCGGCCGAACTGATCGCGCTCGATTCGATCACGCCGAACGACAAAGGCTGCCAGCAGCGCCTGTCCGAACTGCTCGCGCCGCTCGGCTTCGTTTGCGAGCGCATCGAGTCGAACGGCGTCACCAACCTGTGGGCGCGCAAGGGCACCGCGTCGCCGGTGTTCGTGTTCGCCGGCCACACCGACGTGGTGCCGACCGGCCCCGTGCAGCAATGGTCGTCGGAGCCGTTCACGCCGACCGTCCGCGACGGCAAGCTCTATGGCCGCGGCGCGGCCGACATGAAGACCTCGATCGCGGCGATGGTGGTCGCCTGCGAGGAGTTCGTCGCCAGCCATCCCGACCACAAGGGCTCGATCGCCTTCCTGATCACGAGCGACGAGGAAGGCCCGGCGGTCGACGGCACGGCGATCGTCTGCGACCTGCTGGAAGAACGCGGCGTCACCCTTGACTACTGCCTGGTAGGCGAGCCCACCTCGGCCCACATCCTGGGCGACATGATCAAGAACGGCCGCCGCGGTTCGCTCTCGGGCGTCCTTGTCATCAAGGGCGTGCAGGGCCACATCGCCTATCCGCACCTGGCGCGCAACCCGATCCACCAGGCCGCGCCGGCGCTGGCGGAACTGGCGGCCGAGGTCTGGGACGAAGGCAATGAATACTATGCGCCGACCTCGTGGCAGGTGTCGAACATCCATGCCGGCACCGGCGCCAACAACGTCATCCCGGGCCAGCTGACGCTGGAATTCAACTTCCGCTTCTCGACCGCGAGCACGGCCGAAGGGCTGGAAGCGCGCGTGCACGCCATCCTCGACCACCACGGTCTCGAGTACGACCTGGAGTGGACCTTGTCCGGCCTGCCCTTCCTCACCCCCAAGGGCACGCTGTCGGATGCAGTGTGCAGCGCCATCAAACACGAGACCGGCGTGGCGACCGAACTGTCGACCACGGGCGGCACCTCGGATGGGCGCTTCATCGCCCGCATCTGCCCCCAGGTGATAGAATGCGGCCCACCAAACGCCAGCATCCACAAGATCGACGAACACGTCGAACTGCGCTTCATCGATCCACTGAAAAACATCTACCGCCGCACGCTGGAGAATCTGCTGGCCGCTTGATCAACCCAAAGCACAACCAGAGCCCGGAACGCGAGGACACGCCATGACCACGACCACTTTCAGCACCCCGCGCGATTTGCTGCGCTACGCCGTCACCCGCTTCAACGCCGCCAAGCTGTTCTTCGGCCACGGCAGCGCGGAAGCCTACGACGAGGCCGCGTATCTCGTCCTGCATACCCTGAAGCTGCCGCTCGACCGGCTCGACCCCTTCCTGGATGCGAAGCTGTTGCCGGAAGAAGTGCTGCAGGTGCTGTCCGTGATCGAGCGCCGCACCGTGGAACGCGTGCCGGCCGCCTACATCACCAACGAAGCCTGGCTTGGCACCTATGCCTTCTATGTCGACGAGCGCGTGCTGGTGCCGCGTTCCTTCATCGCCGAGCTGATCCCGAACTTCTTCAGCCCGTGGGTGAGCAACCCGTTCGAAGTGGAGAACGTGCTGGAACTGTGCACGGGTTCGGGCTGTCTGGCGATCATGATGGCCGACGTCTACCAGAACGCGGTGGTCGACGCGGTCGACATCTCGAAGGACGCCCTCGCTGTCGCCGAGCGTAACATCCGCGACTACAAGCTGGAAGGCCGCGTGAATCCGATTGAGTCCGACCTGTACGAGAACGTCCCGTTTAAAAAATACGACCTGATCGTCACCAATCCGCCGTACGTCAACGCCGACTCGATGAGCAAGCTGCCGCCGGAATACCTGCGCGAACCGCAGATCGCCCTGCATGGCGGCGCGGACGGCATGGATTTGGTGCGCAAGATCGTGGCCGGCGCCGCTGAGCGCCTGACGCCGGAAGGCATTCTGGTCGTCGAGATCGGCAACGAGGCCGAATACGCCGAAGCCGCCTTCGGCCACCTGGGCCTGACCTGGCTCACCACGAGCGCCGGGGACGAGGCGGTGTTCCTGCTCACCGCCGAGCAGCTGCAAAACGCCTAAACAAAGTAAAGACTACGCATGATCCGCTTCCTGAACGTCAGCCTGATGCGCGGCATAAAGCCGCTGCTGGAAAACGCCGACCTGACCCTGAACCCCGGCGACAAGATCGGCCTGATCGGCGCGAACGGCGCCGGCAAATCCAGCCTGTTCGCCATGCTGCGCGGCGAACTGCATGCCGACCAGGGCGAGATCGATTTCCCCGCCAAGTGGCGCATGGCCTATGTGGCGCAGGAGACGCCGGCGCTGGATCGCCCGGCGCTGGAATACGCGATCGACGGCGACGTCACCCTGCGCCGCCTGCAGGCCGAACTGGAAGCGCTGGAAGCGGCGCCGCACACGCACGACAACGGCATCGAGATGGGCAACGTGCACGGCGCCCTGATGGATGCCGACGCCTACACGGTGCAGTCGCGCGCCGAACAGCTGCTGCTGGGCCTGGGCTTCACGCTCGACCAGATGCAGCAGCCGGTGGCGAGCTTCTCGGGCGGCTGGCGCATGCGCCTGAACCTGGCGCAAGCGCTGATGTGTCCTTCCGACCTGCTGCTGCTCGACGAACCGACCAACCACCTGGATCTCGATGCGATCATCTGGCTGGAAGACTGGCTGAAACGCTATCCGGGCACCCTGGTCATCATCTCCCACGACCGCGACTTCCTCGACGAGATCGTCAACGTGGTGGTGCACATCGACGAGCGCAAGCTGAAGCGCTACTCGGGCAATTATTCGTCCTTCGAGCGCCAGCGCGCCGCGGCGATGGTGCTGGCCGCCAGCGCCATGGAAAAGCAGGCGCGCGCACGGGCCCACCTCGAGTCCTTCATCGACCGCTTCAAGGCCAAGGCCAGCAAGGCGCGCCAGGCCCAGAGCCGCATGAAGGCGCTGGCGAAGATGGAAGAACTGGCGCCGCTGCGCGCGGCCGCCGAATTCTCCTTCGAATTCCGCGAGCCGCTGGCCGCGCCGAACCCGCTGCTGGTGATGGAAGCGGTGGACGCCGGCTACCCGATCCTCGACGGCCATGGCGACAAGGTCGGCGCCAAGACCATCGTCAAGCACATCAACTTCTCGCTGCAGATCGGCCAGCGCATCGGCCTGCTGGGCGTGAACGGCGCCGGCAAATCGACGCTGATCAAAACCATCGCCGGCGAACTGGCGCCGCTGACGGGCAACGCGACCCTGGGTAGAGGCCTGTCGATCGGCTATTTTGCCCAGCACCAGGTCGAGATGCTGCGCCACGACGAGTCGCCGCTGTGGCACCTGGCGAAGATCGCGCCGACGGTGCGCGAGCAGGAGCTGCGCAACTTCCTGGGCAGCTTCAACTTCCCCGGCACCATGGTCACCAGCCCGATCGCGCCCTTCTCCGGCGGCGAAAAGGCACGCCTGGCGCTGGCCCTGATCGTCTGGCAGCGTCCGAATCTGCTGCTGCTCGATGAACCGACCAACCACCTGGATCTGGAAACGCGCGAGGCGCTGACCATGGCGCTGGCGCAGTTCGAGGGCACGCTGGTCGTCGTCTCCCACGATCGCCACCTGCTGCGCGCGACCACCGACCAGTTCATCATCGTCGCCGACGGCCGCCTGCAGCCTTTCGACGGCGACCTGGACGACTACAAGGACTGGCTGTTCAAGACCAAGCTCGGAAAAGGCACCGACGCCCTGCCCGGCGCGAAAGCCGCCCCGGCCCCTGTCGCTGCGCCGGTGGCCGCACCCGTCGCCGTGCCCGCGGCGCCGGCCGGCGACCGCAAGGAACAGAAGCGTCTCGGCGCCGAGGAACGCCAGCGCGTGGCCGCCCTCAAAAAGCCGATCGAGAACCGCCTCAAGCGGGTCGAGGAGCAGATGGCCAAGCTGAACGCGAAGAAGGCCGACATCGACGCGCGCCTGCTGGAGCCGTCGATCTACGATGCCGACAAGAAGGAAGAGTTGAAGACCCTGGTCGCCGACCAGGCCTTCTGCGCGCGCGACCTGGGCACGCTGGAAAACGAGTGGCTGGAGTTGCAGGAGCAGCTGGAAGGCCTGGCGGCGTAGATTGGTGGGCTCGGGGCGCCCACCCTACAACGACCGGATCGCGACTTGTGCTGTAGGGTGGGCGCCCCGTGCCCACCACCCGCGCATGCATCGATAAAGCGTCAAGCCACCTGGCGCGCCGTTGCGCTCTTGTTAATCGACATCAGGCGATCGATGTCCACCAGGATCAGCCGCCTCCCCTCGCTCGCGCCCAGTCCGATCAGGTAATCGATCGTCCCGCCGTCGGTGCCCGGAATCGGCGAAATCTGCGCCGGTTCCAGCGTCACCACGTCGGTGACGCCGTCGACCACCATCCCCATCACGCAGGTCGACAGTTTCAGGATGATGACGTCGGTCGTCGGCGTGGTCGCCACCGGGTGGCCGCAAAAGGCGGCGCGCATGTCAACGATCGGCATGATCACGCCGCGCGAGACGGCCACGCCTTCGACGATGGCGCCGTCGGTGGCGAAGCGTTCGAGCGAGCGCAGGATGCGCAGTTCCTGCACCTTGCTGAAGTCGAGCCCGTATTCGAGGCCGCCGAGCTTGAAACTCAGGAACTGATTGCCCGCCGGGCGGATTGCCGCGATGTCTTTGTGCATGATGGATCCTTTCGGTAACAGCCACCATGCTACGTTTCACCGGCTCTGCACCCGTTGAGTGCAGTCAACATTTCCTTACGCCATTATTACAGGCTCAGGCTGACAAGCCGAGACTGGCATCGCTACCGCCCCAGGCATAGCTGCCACTGGCGCCGCTGTGCAGCGGCGTGCCGGCATTGCCGCGCAGGCGCGCCTTGATGTCGCGCGCGGCCTGGTCGTAGAAAGGGGCGCCGTCCGGATCGAAGGGCAGCTGGCGCACCTGCGTGTCGCCCTTTAGCTGGCGCAGCGTCAATTCGCTGCCGGCGGCGCGTTCCCGGCGCTGGGCGGTGAACCGATCGAACAGCGCCTGGCCCTCGGCCTTTTCGGCCTCGGCGGCCTTGCGCGCGTTCGACACTTCGCCGATGCGCGTGAGGTCGGCCGCCACGGCCTGCCCCATCAGCTTGAACTGCTGGGCCTGGGGCGGGGTCAGGAGCGTCTCGCCGCTGCGCACGCGGCCGGCGATTTCCAGGTATTTGCGCACCGCGGGCTGGGCGCACAGGTGCGCCAGTTCAGTCTTGTGGCCGTTGATGGCGGCGTCGAACTGCATCAGGCGCGCGCCGATCTGCCCCAGCACCTCGTCGATGCGGCTGCAATCGGGCGCCATCAGGTAGACCAGCATCTCGCTGGCATGCCAGGGCGCGGTGCTGTCGATGCTGATGCGGCGAGCGGCCAGTGCGCAGCCTTCGGCGCTGCCGATCGAGATGTCGTCGGCGATGATCTCGCAATTGAGAGCCTGCTCGATGCGCACCCGCGTGCCCGACACCACGCAGTTCTCGGCGCGTTGCAGCGTCACCGTGCCGGCCGTGGCCTGCAGGATCGCGTTGGCCGTCACGCCGTCGACCTGGATGTCGCCGCGCTTGTTGTGGGCGCTGCCGCCCACCAGGTTGGCGCGCAGACGCACCATGCCGCCGCGCGAGACGATCTCGCCGTACACGTTGCCGTGCACCGTGATGCCGTTGCCTTCGATGACGCGCTTTTCCTGGACGTCGCCGAATTCCTCGTAGTCGCCGGTCAGCTGCAGGTTGCCGGTGGTCTTGGCGCTGACGCCGTCGCGGCTGACGATCTTGTCGCCCACTGCAATCCGGCGCGTTCTGGAATCGACGTTCAGGAAACCGGTGCGCGCGGCGACCAGGTAGTCCCCGGCGGCGCTCCTGTCGATACTGGTGCCCTCGCCCGCATAGGCCGAGAAATCGAGGTCGGCCGGCGCGCTCGGCTCGATGCGGATGCCGGACAACTCGAAACCCGGCTTGCCGACCTTGCTCGGCAGCTTTTGCAGCAGCCGGGTGCCGCCCTGCACTTGCGGGAAGCGGTTCTGGAAGGACATCAGGTCGAGCTTGCCGTTCGAGAGCTGGCGCGGCGCGTCGCTGCGGTGGATGTCTTCCGACACTTCGACCACGCTGGCGTCAATGCCGGCCTGCGGCTCGAGCCGGCGCGCCACGACGCTGCGGCCCAGGCTCGGATTGGCGATCCCGGCGCGCACGGTGGCCACATCGATGCCGAAGCGGATCCCTTTCATCCACATGTCGGCCACGAATTCGTCGAGGTCGAGGCGGGTCGCGATCTCGCCGCTGCCGTCGGGCCCGGCGAGGAAGACCGGTTCGAAGCAATATTCGGCCTCGCCGCCGGCGATGCGCACCGAACGGTACAGGCTGCGGCGCTGGAGGTTGAAGGGAACGATGTCGTTCGCCAGGCGCACCAGCGGCCGGCCGTCGGGCCCGTTCGGCAGCGCCGGGCCGCTGTCGTAGATCGCCTTGATCAATACCGAATAATCGATCCCGCTGAGGATGCTGCCGGAGCGGAAGATGCCGTCGATGGCGGCCAGCACGGTCGTTCCCAGCACGGCCGGGTCGGCGTAGACGCCGTCGGGCCGGCGCACGATGCAGTGCTCGGGGCCGTTCGAATCGAAACGGACGGCAGGCGCAACGGGATTGGCAACAGCGGTATCGGACACGTTCGCACTCCAGGAGTTGGATTGCACGCTTGACAAAGCGCCAAGGGTCAACGCATCAGCCTACCATGTTGTTAGACGTAAATAAATAAACTTTGGCAACAATTAGTGAGAATCGTCATTAAAAATGACGATGGACGGCGCGGTGGCGATCGGTAACCAAAGAAAAAGCCGGGACATGCCCGGCTCCGTTTCGATGGACTGGGGATCAGCGCCGCTGCGCGTTCGGATAGATGTCCGCACCCGCTTCGTTGATCTGGCGGCGCAGGTCGCGCCGCTCGTCCGGCGTCAGGCGCCCGGCGCGGCGGCCGCCTTCGCGGTTGCCTTCGCTCTGCATCTGCACGGACTGGCGCCGCTGTTCGTCGTAGATGCGCTGCTGCTCGCGTTGCTGGTCGCGCTGCTGTTCGTACAGGCGCTGTTCGCGCGGCTGTTCGATGTGCGGGCTGGGCACCGGCAGGCGTTCGGCACGGGCATTCGGCGGCTGCGGCAGCTGCGCATCGTCGCGGCGGCCATGGTATTGTGCCTGGGCGGCGCCGATGCCGGCACAGGCGAGCAGGCACACGGCCACACCATGGCGCGCCAGGCGGGCGAGCCGGCCCTTGGCCTGGGCTGCTGCATTGGTTTTGTCGAGCGCGTTTGTCATGGTGTTCCTCTTCCGTGGTGCTGTATAAACGGATAAGCTGTACTTCATTGGTAGCCAGTGTATGTGGAACTGCGCCGGGGTATAAGCCTAATTGGGTAAAGTTTGTAACACAATGTAATGACCTGTCTGTAAAGCCCAAAACGGCGCGGACAGAAGTTACCATAGCGATATGAATCTGACAAATTGACAGCATATGAATTCTGCCTCCACTACCCCGAATAACGCCGGCGCCGGCGCCACCGGCGGCCATAGCGCCAAGATCATGGTCGTCGACGACGACGTGCGCCTGCGCGACCTGCTGCGCCGCTATCTCACCGAGCAAGGCTTCCAGGTCGTCACCGCCGAAAGCGCGCCGGCGATGAACAAGCTGTGGCTGCGCGAGCGCTACGACCTGCTGGTACTGGACTTGATGCTGCCCGGCGAAGACGGCCTGTCGATCTGCCGCCGCCTGCGCGGCGCCGGCGACCAGACGCCGATCATCATGCTGACCGCCAAGGGCGAAGACGTCGACCGCATCGTCGGTCTCGAGATGGGCGCCGACGACTACCTGCCCAAGCCGTTCAATCCGCGCGAACTGGTGGCCCGCATCGGCGCCGTCCTGCGCCGTAAAGGCCCCGACGAAATCCCGGGTGCGCCCTCGGAAACCCCGCAAAGCTTCGAGTTCGGCCAGTTCGTGCTCGATCTGGGCACGCGCACCCTCAAGAAAAACGGCGAGACCGTGCCCCTCACCACCGGCGAATTCTCGGTGCTGAAGGTGTTCGCGCGCCATGCGCGCCAGCCGCTCTCGCGCGAGAAGCTGATGGAACTGGCGCGCGGGCGCGAGTACGAAGTCTTCGACCGCTCGCTCGACGTGCAGATCTCGCGCCTGCGCAAATTGATCGAACCGGATCCATCGAGCCCGCTCTACATCCAGACCGTCTGGGGCCTGGGTTATGTCTTCATTCCGGAAGGCCAGCCGCGCTAGTGTTCGCATCGTCGCTTGCATCCTTCCTCCCGGCGCGCGCCAAGCGCATGGGCTGGGCCAGGAGCGGCCTGTTCTGGCGCACCTTCTTCCTGCTGTCGCTGCTCACGACCCTGTCCATGGGTTCATGGATCGGCATGCTCAACGTGTTCCAGCGCGGCCCGCAGGTGCAGCAGACGGCGGAACTGGTGGTCTCGGTGGTCACGCTGACGAAAGCGGCGCTGACCCACTCGGCGCCGGAACTGCGGCGCGAACTGATGTTCGAACTGGTGTCCAACGAGGGCGTGCGCATTTTCACGCTCGAAGACACCGACGTGGTCGACCCGCCGCCGGCCAATCCCCTGATGCCCGAGATCGCCGCCGCCGTGCGCGAAAAACTCGGCGCCCAGACCCGCTTTTCCAGCCGCGTAAACGGCATGGCGGGCTTCTGGATCAGCTTTAACATCGAAGACGACCAGTACTGGCTGATGCTCGAACGCGAACGCATCGCCGGCCTGACGCGCATCCAGTGGCTGGGCTGGGCCAGCGTGGTGGGCGTGCTGTCCCTGCTGGGCGCCGCCTTCATCTCGAGCCTGATCAACCTGCCGCTGGCGCGCCTGACGGCTGCGGCGCGGGCCATTGCCAAGGGCGAGCGCCCCACCCCGCTACCGGAAAAAGGCTCGAAGGAGATCATCGAGGCGAACCGCAGCTTCAACCAGATGGTCGAAGACCTGGCGCAGGTGGAAAAGGACCGCGCCGTGATTTTGGCCGGCATCTCGCACGACCTGCGCACGCCGCTGGCGCGCATGCAGCTCGAACTCGAAATGGCGAACCTGTCGACCGACGCGCGCGAAGGCATGCAATCGGATATCGCGCAGATGGACGCCATCATCGGCCAGTTCCTCGACTACGCCAAGCCGACCGAGGCCGCCAGCTTCATCGAGGTCGAGATCTCGCACCTGCTGGCCGACTGCGCCCAGCACGCGACGCGCCTGCCCGGCATGCGCGTGACCACCGACCTGGAAGACGGCGTGCGCGTGCTCGGCAACGAGACGGATCTGCGCCGCGTGATCAACAACGTCGTCGAGAACGCGCGCCGCTATGCGCGCACGCCCGGCGAGGACTACACCCAGCTCGATTTCGCCTGCCACGTGCGCGCCACGCCCCAGGGCCGGCGTGCGGTGGTCGAGATCGCCGATCACGGCCCCGGCGTACCGGACGACCAGATCAACCAGCTCCTGAAACCATTCACGCGGCTCGACACGGCGCGCGGCCAGGCCAACGGCGCGGGCCTGGGCCTGGCCATCGTCGAACGCGTCGTCACCCGTCACAACGCCGAACTGACCGTGCGTAACCGCGACGGCGGCGGCCTGCTGGTGCAGCTGGCGCTGCCGCTCGCTCCTTAATTCTCATCCCTCGATTCCATGACCGATATCGTGACACCTAGCGCCACCCTCACCTATAGCGACGTCGAACAGGCCGCCGCGCGCCTCCAAGGCGCCGCCCACCGCACGCCGGTGCTGACCTCCACCACCGCCGACGCGCGCGCCAAGGCACAGCTCTTCTTCAAGTGCGAGAACTACCAGCGCATGGGCGCCTTCAAGTTCCGCGGCGCCTATAACGCGATCGCGCGCTTCACCGAAGCCCAGCGCGCGGCCGGCGTATTGACCTTCTCGTCGGGGAACCATGCCCAGGCGATCGCCCTCTCGGCGCGCCTGGCCGGCATCAAGGCCACTATCATCATGCCGAGCGACGCGCCGGCCCTGAAAGTCCAGGCGACGAAAGAGTACGGCGGCGAAGTCCTGTTCTACGATCGCTATACCGAGAACCGCGAGGAGATCGCGGCCCGCCTGGCGAACGAGCGCGGCATGACCCTGATTCCGCCCTACGACCATCCGGACGTGATCTGCGGCCAGGGCACAGCGGCGAAGGAGCTGTTCGAAGAGGCCGGCCCGCTCAACATGCTCTTGGTGCCACTCGGCGGCGGCGGCCTGCTGGCCGGCTGCGCGCTGGCGGCCAGCAGTTTATCTCCGGATTGCAAGGTGATCGGCGTCGAGCCGGAAGCCGGCAACGATGGCCAACAGTCGCTGCGCAAGGGAGAGATCGTCCACATCGGCGTACCGAAGACGATCGCCGATGGCGCGATGGTGACGCATGTGGGCGAACACAATTTCGAGGTGATCCGGCGCCGCGTCGACGACATCGTCACGGTCACCGACGCGCAACTGGTCGAGACCATGAAGTTCTTCGCCGAGCGCATGAAGATGGTGGTCGAGCCGACCGGCTGCCTGGGCGCCGCAGCGGCCCTGTGCGGCGTGGTGCCGGTAGCCGGAAAACGCGTCGGCATCCTGATCAGCGGCGGCAACGTCGACCTGTCCCGCTTCGCCCAACTGGTGGCCTGATGGAATTCATCCAGTCGAGCGAACTGCCGCCGCCCGCGGGGCATTATTCGCAGGCGGTGGCGGCCGGCGGCCTGGTGTGGGTGTCGGGGATCCTGCCGGCGCGCGACAGCGTCGCCGCAGACGCCTCCTTCGAGGCCCAGTGCGATTCCGTGTTCGCGCAATGCGAACAGGTGCTGCGCGCGGCCGGCTGCGGTTTCAGCGACGTCGTGCAGTGCACGGCCTACCTGGCCGGCGTCGAGCACTGGCCAGCCTTTAACGCCCTGTATGCGCGCGTGTTCGGCGCGCATAAACCGGCGCGCGCGGTGGTGCCGGTGCCGGCGCTGCACTACGGCTTCCTGGTCGAGCTCCAGCTGGTCGCCCAGCGGCCCCTGAGCGGCTGAGTGAAAGGCTGAATGAAAGGCTGAGTGAGCTCATGCGTGGTTTTTTTGACAATGTCCGCGCACCGTGAAGCACCGAACATACTGAGACAGCCTCGGCCGGGACAATGGTTCCATCGAATCGATGGAGCGTGCCATGAAGCGCCTAGCAGCCCAGCTGAGCCTTGTCCTGGCGGCCGCAGCCGCCACCCCCGCCGTGCTGGCGGGTTCCGACATCCTGAAATGCGTCGACGCCGGCGGCCATGTGACCCTGACCGACCAGCCCTGCGCCAGCGGCACCCGGGCCACGCGCCTGGTGAGCAACGCCGCGCCCGCGCAGGCAGTCGACAGCGAGCCTGTGCCCGTGGAGGCGCAGCCGGTCGCCGTCCAGCGCTACGAGGCGCCGCCGGCCATGCTGCACCAGCAGAACTGGCGTCCCCGCGTTCCGCAGCGCGACCGCCCGCTGGCGCGCGACGTCGCTACCCTGAAGGCGGCGCGTGCCCAGTTGCTGTTGATCGATGCCGACCGCACAGCGCGGCCGACGCTGGCGACGATCCAGTAATGTAGCGTGGACGGCTGTGCCGTCCACGCGTGCGGTAAGCAGTGCTCCCACGCGCCGGCTCTTTGGAATGTGTTCGTTGAATGCGTGGACGGGATACCGTCCACGCGTACGCACGCTCGGAGCGCGTACCCGTCAGTACAGCCGCATAAACCCCTGCAAATCCAGCGCCGCGCCCTTGCCAAGGTTCGGCAGCATCTCCAGCAATTCCGGATCGGTGATGAAGCTGGCCGCCGAGGCGGCGGTGAGGAGGCGTTCCGGCGGCTGCGAGCGCGCCACGGCCCAGCCCTGGACGTAATCGACGCCGATCTCGGCCAGGGTCTGCACCGTGGCCGCGTCTTCCGCCCACTCGGCGATCGTCTTCATGCCGAGGTTCACCGCCAGGCTGACGATGGCCTCGACGATGGCGACGTTGGCCGGATGGGCGTTGATGTTGACGATGAAGTTGCCGTCGATTTTCAGCACGTCGGCCGGCAGTTCCTTCAGGTAGGAGAAGGAGGTATAGCCGGCGCCGAAGTCGTCCAGCGCGACCTTGACGCCGAAGTTGCGCACCTGGTCGATGAAGCGGCGCGTGTTGTCGAGGTCGTGCAGGGCGACGCTCTCCGTGATCTCCATGCACAGGCGGCCCGCCACATGCACGTGGCGCGCCAGGATCTCCAGCGTGTCGGCGACAAAACGCTCGTCGTTGAGCGAGGCGCCGGACAAGTTCATGCAGACGAAACGGGTGTTCGGCAGGCGCCCGATATTGTCGGCGATCCAGCCCAGAGTCGTACTCAGCACCCAGCGGTCGATCATGCCCGCGCGGCCGCATTTCTCGGCCGCGCCGATCAGCGGGCCGGCCGGCATGATGCGCCCGTCCGGGCCGCGCATGCGCAGCAGCACCTCGAAGTTGAGCGAGTCGTGCGGGTTCTTCAGCGACATGATCGGCTGCATCTCGATGAACAGGCCCTCGGTCGCGCTCGGCCCCTGCAATTTGGCGACGAGGTTCAGCTCGGCCTCGCGCTCGTGGAAGGCGGAGGCGTTGCGCTCGTAGACGACCAGGCCGTCACTGGCGTCCTTGGCTTCGCGGCAGGCGCGGTCGGCGGCCGAGATCGCGTCGCGCATCGGCATGCCGCTCGAGACTTCGATCAGGCCGACCGAGCCGCGCACATGGAAGGCCTTGTCGCCCACCCGATATGGCGTGCCGCCGATGCGCTCGACGATGCCGCGGCAGATCAGCGACGCCAGCGGGATGGCGGTGTCGGGCATGACGATCACGAATTCGTCGCCGCCGACGCGGCCGATCTGCTGACCGCCGGCCAGCATCATGGCCATGCGCTCGCACACCTGCTTGAGCACCTCGTCGCCGGCGCCGTGGCCGAACAGGTCATTGATCAGTTTGAAGCGGTCGAGGTCGATATACGCGATCGCCATCGGCTTGCCGGCCGCGAGCGAAGTGGCCGCGCCCTCGAACATCTTCTCGATGCCGCGCCGGTTGTAGACGCGGGTCAGCGGATCGTTGTTGGCCATGAACTGCAGCTGCTCGGTGGCCTTGGTCTTTTCGGTGATGTCTTCCAGCACGCCCTCGATGCGGCCATGCGCCAGCGTCGCGCGCACCAGGAAGCGGCGCTCGCCCGTGCGGTCGGCGAGTTCGAGCTCGGTCGTGGTTTGCTGGTGCACCTGTTCGCGCAGGTGGAACCAGGAGGCGTCGGCGAAGAACTGCTGCCACAGCGTGCGGTTCTGGGCCAGCACCTCGTAGCCGAGCATGCGGCTCAAGGCCGGATTGGCCGACAGGAAGGCGCCCTGCAGGTCGAGCGTGAACAGGCCGACCGGCATCGCCTCGTAGGCATGTTCGAGTTCGGCCTGGACCGCGATGCGCTTCTGGGTCTCCAGGCGCATCTGCTCGGCCACCGCCAGCGCCGCCAGCAGGCTCGAGGCCAGCGCGGCCGTGACGCTGTTGACCACGCCCAGCATCTCGCGCATGCCCAGCGCGGCCGACAGTACCTCGGCCAGGGTCGAGAGGAAGGTGACGGCAAACGAGGCGGCGAACCACATCGCGACGCGCGCCTGGGTATGGCGCATGACGCCGAACAGGCCCAGGGTCATCAGCGCCAGGCCCGGCGCCACCAGCAGCCACATCACCGGCAGGTAGATCCCGAACGGCAGCAGGATCGCCATCGGCAGCAGGCACAGGCATAGCGCCTGGGCCACGCGCAGCGGCGCGGCCAGGCGGCTGCTGGCGAGGTCGGCGCCGAACAGCTTCATGTAGAGGGTCATGGTCGCGATGCCGTACAGCGCGGTCGTCATCGCCCGGCTCGGCGCCAGCCAGTCCTGGGGCAGCGTCTGGCCCAGCCATTGGATGTCCCAGCCGGCCGAGATCGCGCCGACGCGCAGGTTCAGGATCAGCCAGACGGCGAACTGCAGGTAGAGCAACTGGCGGTTGATGAGGGCGGTGATCAGGATGAACAGGCTGAGCACGATCATGCCGCCGTCGAGCAGGCCCGACTTGCGGTGGAACTGCTGGATCGAGAGCGTCATCTCCTCGGCCGGCCACTGCACGGCGCTGACGCGGGCCGGGCCCGTGAAGCGCGCGCGGCACAGCACTTCGACCGGCAGGACGCGCGGCTGCAGCACGAAGCCGGCCTTGGCCGCCGACAGCGCGCCGCTGGCGGCCTCGTGCGAGGCGCTGCCCAGCGCCTGCAGGGTGGCGCCGTCCCAGCAGGCGATCTCGATGGCGTGGCGCGAAGGGAATTCGATGACTTGCCGCCCCTCGCCCTGGTTGTGGCTGTGCAGGCTGAACCAGACGGGCGCTTCGGAAAGGTGGGTGTCGTAGCGTTCGACGCCGGGCACGCGGGCTAGCTGGCGCAGGGCCGCCTCGGGGGTGAGCGGCGTGCCCTTCTCGGCGACCACGCGCAGCGGCAGGACGACGTCGTCGTTGGCGACGTAATGACTGTTCCAGGACACCAGCGCCAGGATGGAGACAAGTGCGACGCCGATCGGCACCAAATAGACCGACAGCAGACGCATGGCCGCCGTCAAGAGGCGGTCGAAAGAAGATGATTGCGGTTGTCGGTCAGGCTTGGGCGGCTGGGGCATGGGCTGGTCAATCGGGCTGGCAAAACGCCAGCCTGCTGCCAGCGCGTTTTCACCCCGTAAGGATACAAGCTCCGCGTGATGCTGTCATGCAATATTTCGCTCAGGCGGCGGCCAGCTGGGCCTGCTGATCCAAAATCAGGGCGCGCACGGCGGCCGGCGTGGCCGCCATACCACGGCGCGGTGCCACGCCGACATCGATGTCCGGGTGGTGCGTGTGGCGGAAGAACTTCAGCATCGGGTGGTTCGCCTCCGTCCAGCGCTGCTCGCCGGTAGCGATCTCGAAGGCCATCACGCGGTGCGGCATGTTGCCCGCGTGCGCCAGCGGCACCATTTCCTTTTCGCCGAAGACGTCCGTGAACATCAGCTGTTCGTACTGGCGGTCGACCGGGGCGCGGCCGGCGATCACCGCGTATTCGATGCCGGTCTTTTCGAAGTAGTCGAAGAAGGCCTTCACCAGCGCCACCTTCACCATGCGGCCGATGCGGCCTTCGCCCACGCCCAGGCGCTCGACTTCGCCCAGGGCGCGGCCCTGCAGCCACTGCGGCAACACAACCGATTCCTCGATGTGCAGCGGATGGTGCACATTGGTGCGGATGCGCGCAGTGCCCAGCGCCGTGCCGTCGAGCTTGGATTCGGCAAGCAGCACGACGGTGTCTTCTTCGTAGTCGCAGGCTTCCGGCAGGGCCAGGGTGCGGGCGAACTCCGGTACGTGGCGCGCATAGGCCGCATGGCGGATGGCCACGGCTTTCTTCAGGCTATCTTCGGTCTCGACCCGGCGGATGGTAAATGGCAGGCGCTCGGTGGACATTTCCGGACGCGAGAAGGTGGCGGAGAGGACGGCGGGGTTGCGCATTTCCATGACGGGAGTTCCTTGTTGATAGTTGGCTAACGACATCTGTGTTGACCATTATCAATCTTTTAAAAACTTCCTAAACCTCAAGGAAAGGCGCTTTTTACCCTCAATTCATGAATTCCGAGCAAATCCCTGCTACAGATTAAGCAGTAAACGGAGGTATCAACTCGGCATTAAGCCCTTGTTTCCATGGATAAATCCATGCAGCCTTACATGAAACGCGCCGTGCCCGACACCCGGATCGAGCCGCCCGCCTCCGCCCCGATCTCGGCGCGCAGGCGCGAACGCATGCCCATGTCCTCGCCTTGCACCACATCGATGGCGCCGCCATGCGGCCAGCCGATGTCGCGCAGGTAGCCGGCCAGGGCAGCCGTGCCGGCGCCGGTCGCCGGATCCTCGTAGACGCCGCCGGAAGCGAAGGGATTGCGGGTATGGAACAGCGTGTCGCTTTCGCTCCAGGCCAGCACGACCGTGACGAGGCCATGCGCGCGCATGAAGCGCCGGCCCGCATCGAGTTCGTAGCGCATGGCCGCCAGCAGCGCGCGCCTGCGCAGGGCCAGCACCAGGTGGTCGGCGCCGCCATGGGTCAGCGCAGGCGGAATGCGCGGATCGAGGTCGCCGGCTCCATAGCCGAACAGCGCCAGGGCCTCGTCGACGAGCGCGGCGGGCGCCGGCGCGCTGCGCGTGGGCGGCGACTGCAGCGCAGCCGAGCTCAGCTTGGCGCCGTCGGGCGCGGTCGACTGCCGGCCCTCGACCGTAATCGCCGCATCGTTCAGCGCCAGTGCGTACACGCCGTCGCCGCGGCTGGCAGCCAGCGCGGCGCCCAGCGCAATCGTGGCGTGGCCGCAGAACGGCACTTCGGACTCCGGCGAGAAATAGCGCACGCGCCAACCCTGGCCCTGAGGCGCGGCGAAGGCGGTTTCCGAATAGCCGACGTCGTGGGCGACCTGCTGCATGACGGCGTCCGCCGGCAAACTGTCTCCGATCCAGACCCCGGCCGGGTTGCCGCCCGTGCCGCCGTCGGAAAAAGCGGCGATGCGTTGAACCTCGTCGATCGCTTGCTGTGCGCTCATGAATTGCCTCTCAGAAATAAATGAGGCTCAATCTTACCTCGATTGCAACGCCTTTGCCGACCGACCCATAATCTATGGATAACGCACGGGCTTGCCCTGCTGCTCGGGCAGCGGAATGAATTCCGTCTCGCCCGGCACCTGGGGAAAGGCGCCGGCCTGCCAGTCGCGCTTGGCCTGTTCGATGCGCTCTTCCGAACTGGCGACGAAATTCCAGGACAGGTAGCGCGGGCCGTCCATCGGCTCGCCGCCGAGCAGCATGATGCGCGTCGGCCCCGGCCCGGGCGCGCCCAGCACCACTTCGGCGCCGGGTTTCAGCACCACCAGCTGGCCGGAATCGAAGACGCCGTCGCGGCCAAGGTCGAGCCGGCCTTCGACGATATAGATGGCCTGCTCGGGGTACTCCGGCGGCATCGCGATGCGCGCGCCGGCCTTCAGCCTGACGTCGACATAGAACATGTCGGACAGGGTCGCCACCGGGGCGCGCCGGCCCCAGAAGCTGCCCGCAACCACGCGCGCCTCGACCCCCTCGCCTTCGATGAAGGGCAAGGCGCCCGCCTCGATGTGGGCGAAAGCGGGATCGGTCTCCTCGTGCTTCGACGGCAGCGCCACCCAGCACTGCAGGCCGAACAGGCCGGACTGTCCCTGGCGCAGCACGCTGTCGGTGCGCTCGGAATGGACGATGCCGCGCCCGGCTGTCATCCAGTTGACTTCGCCGGGACGGATCGCCTGCACGCTGCCCAGGCTGTCGCGGTGCAGGATCTCGCCGTCGAACAGATAGGTCACGGTGGCCAGGCAGACGTGCGGATGGGGCCGTACGTCGAGCCCGCGCCCGGCGTCGAAGACGTGCGGGCCCATCTGGTCGAGGAAGACGAAGGGGCCGACCATGCGCCGCTGGCGGCTGGGCAGCGCACGCCGTACCTTGAAACCGTCGCCCAGGTCGTGGGTGGGCGGTACGATCACGATGTCGAGTGCGCCGATGTCGTCATGCTGATCCAAGCTGTTCTCCTTGTCGGGTTCGCTTACGCGGCGGCGGCGTGCCGGCGCGTGCTGAGTGATCGAGCCAGTCTACGTCGCCGAAGGGTCTTGTGCAAATGACCACGTTCGCTCCTGTGCGCGGCCTTTTGCTGAGCTTTCCGCCCCGCGCTCGGTTACAATATCGCCATCCATTGGGGAGTAGCCTGCTTCCGCATCGCGCGGAAGTTCCCGTATCAACATACTCGGCGCCATCCATCCGGCGCCGTGGTACGGGCAGCCGTCCGGTTGGCAAGACCTTTGGCATGCCTGCGTGCGAGTTCGGGCCGCGCGGGCTTGCCTTCGCGTATGCCCGACGGAACGATCCCATGAATGTCGCCGCCACCGCCTCGCTCGCCCTCGCCATGTCCACCGACGCTTTCGCCGCCGCTGTTGGCAAGGGCGCGGCCCTGCAGCGGCCGCAGCTGCGCGAGGCGCTGCGTACCGGCCTGATCTTCGGCGTGATCGAAGGCCTGACGCCCCTGCTCGGCTGGGCGCTGGGCAACGCCGCCGCGCCCTATGTGCAGGCCTGGGATCACTGGATCGCCTTCGTGCTGCTGGGCGCGCTCGGCCTGCGCATGATCCACGAAGGCTGGGGCGAACCCGAGATCGAAGAAGACAAGCCGAACAGCCACTCTTTCCTGCGCCTGGCCGTGACCGGCATGGCGACCAGCGTCGACGCCCTCATCGTCGGCGCCGGCCTCGCCTTTATCGACGCGAACATCTTTGTCACGGCCGCCGCGATCGGCTTCGCCACCTTCGTCATGGTCACGCTCGGCGTCATGCTGGGCCGCGGCCTGGGCGCGCTTGTGGGCAAGCGCGCCGAGATCGTCGGCGGCGTGGTGCTGATCGTGATCGGCAGCCTGATTCTTTACGACCACCTGGGGGCGGCGCCGGTCTGAGCGGCTAATCCTTCGCTCAGGCACACTCCTTCTTCATCGCCTCTTCCATCTCTTCCGGCGAGACGTCGCGGATGTGGGTCGCCATCGACCATACGTGACCGAACGGGTCGACGATCTGGCCGTAGCGGTCGCCCCAGAACATGTCGGCCAGTTCCATGCGCACGGTGGCGCCGGCGGCCTTGGCGCTTTCCCAGATCGCGTCCACGTTCGGCACCGACAGGTGGATGGTGACCGGCGAACCCTTCAGGGTCAGCGGGCCGAAGGAGCCGTAGTCCGGGAATTCGTCGGCCAGGAAGATGGGCGAATCGCCGATGCGCAGCATGGCGTGGCCGACGCGGCCGTCGGGCATGGGCGAGCGCATGACTTCGACGGCGCCGAAGGCCTTTTTGTAGAACTCGATCGCCTCGTGGCAATTGGCGCACACGAGGTGCGGCGTAACGGTATGCATGCCCTCTTCGACCGGCTTGACCTCTGCACTCATGACATGTCCTTTCAGGATGGTTGATGGTTTTTTTGTACCTGCTCTATTGAGCGTAGCGCCTGCCTGAAGTTCACGCAATGCTTGCGTGTGCTGCGCTGCGCCAAGCTGGGGTGCTATCGATGTTCAGTTTTCCAGGACAGTCCCCAATTCGCGCGCCAGAAAATCCACCAGCGCGGCCACCCGCGGCGCGAGTCCGCCCTGCTTGTAGAACACGGCCCAGACCGGCTGCGACCAGGGCAGCGCGGCCGCTTTCAGCACCGGCACCAGCGTGCCCGCGGCCAGGTCGGCGCGGGTCATGAAATCCGACAGCGAAGCGATGCCGGCGCCGGCCAGGGCCAGGTGACGCACCGTCTCGCCGCTCGATGCAGTGACTTGCGGGTCGATCGTGTAGCCCTCGGCGCCGCCGTGCTCCAGCGGCCAGGTGTTCAGCGAAGCCGGCGCCGAGAAGCCGAGCAGGCGGTGCTGCGCCAGTTCGGCCACGCTCGCCGGAGCGCCGTGGCGTTCCAGATAGGCCGGCGCGGCCAGCACGCGGATGCGGCTGCTGCCGAGGCGGCGCGCGTTCAGGGTCGAGTCCGGCAGATTGCCGATGCGGATCGCCAGGTCGGCGCGCTCTTCGATCAGGTCGACGACCGTTTCGCCGCTGGTCAGTTCCAGCTGCACCAGTGGATAGGCGTCGAGAAAGGCGGGAAGCAGCGGCGCCAGCAGGTGGCCGAGGGCGGGCGTCGCCGCATTCACGCGCACCAGGCCGGCGGGTTGGGAACGGCGCGCCGCCGCTTCGGCTTCGGTATTGGCGAGATCCGCCAGCAATGCGCGGGCGCGCTCCAGCAGCCAGGCGCCCTCGTCCGTCAACTGCAGGCGCCGCGTCGTCCGATGCAGCAAGGTCAGGCCCAGGTGCTCTTCCAGGCGCGCGATGGTGCGCGACACGCCCGAAGGCGTCTGGCCGAGGCGCGCGGCGGCCTTGGTGAACGAGCCCGTATCCATGACGGCAGAGAAGGTAATCAACGCCTCCACATCGATCATTCGTGATCCCCAGTCAAAAGTCTATTGTAGCCCAGGGGATTTTTCCGCGAGCTCGCATCGATCAGACTGCATGCCTGTCTTGTTACCTCTGGAGTCACCATGCCACTTGCCCTCTGGGCGCTCACATTGAGCGCCTTTGCCATCGGCACCACCGAATTCGTCATCGTCGGGCTGATTCCCGACGTCGCCGCCAGCCTTGGCGTCTCCGTCCCGTCCGCCGGCCTGCTGGTGAGCGTGTATGCGCTCGGCGTCGCGGTCGGCGCGCCGCTCCTGACCGCCCTCACCGCCCGCGTGCCGCGCAAGCAGCTGCTGATCGGCCTGATGCTGCTGTTCACGGCCGGGAACCTGGTCGCCTCGATCGCGCCCGGCTATGCCGCCCTGATGGCCGCGCGCGTGCTGACGGGCCTGGCCCACGGCGTGTTTTTCTCGATCGGCTCGACCATCGCCACCAGCCTGGTGCAGAAGGAAAAAGCCGCCAGCGCCATCGCCCTGATGTTCACCGGCCTGACGGTGGCGCTGGTGACCGGCGTGCCGCTCGGTACCTGGATCGGCCAGCAGTTCGGCTGGCAGTCGACCTTCCTGGCGGTCGCGGCGCTCGGCATCGTCGCCATGATCGGCAGCGCCATCCTCGTACCGAAGTCGATCGGCGGCGCCAGGCCGGCCAGCCTTGCCAGGCAGTTCGCTGTCTTGAAACAACCGCGCCTGCTGCTCGTGTATGCGATCACCACGCTCGGCTATGGCGGCTCCTTCGTCGCCTTTACCTATCTTGCGCCCATCCTGCAGGACGTGGCCGGCTTCGCGCCCGGCAGCGTCGGCCTGGTGATGCTGGTGTACGGCGTCTCGGTCGCTGCCGGGAATATCTGGGGCGGGCGCCTGGCCGACCGCAAGGGGCCGGTGCGGGCGCTGCAGATCGTGTTCGCGCTGCTGGCCGCCGTGCTTGCCATACTGAGCTTCACGGCGCCGCATCCGGTGCTGGTGGTGGCCACCGTGCTGGCCTGGGGCGCGGTCGCCTTCGGCAACGTGCCGGCCCTGCAACTGTACGTCGTGCAGCGCGCCGAGCTTGATGCGCCGCAGGCAGCCGACATGGCGTCGGGCCTGAACATCGCCGCCTTCAACCTCGGTATCGCGCTCGGCGCCTGGGGCGGCGGCCTGATCGTCGGCCACCTGGGCGTGATGGCGACGCCGCCGATCGGTGCCCTGGTCGTGCTCGGCGCGCTGGCCCTGACCACCTTCGCCGGCCGTCTCGACAAGCGCGACCTTGTCGTCAAGCCGACCGCCGTCAAGCAAGCCGCACCCGTTTAATCACTGAAAAGGAACACACCATGACCATGCCATCCATCGGCGCCGGCACCTTCCGCCTGCAAGGCCAGAGCGCCATCGACAGCGTCGCCAACGCCCTCGACCTCGGCTACCGCCACATCGATACCGCCCAGATCTACGGCAACGAGGAGCAAGTCGGCGCCGCGCTGGCCGCCAGCGGCGTGCCGCGCAACGAGGTCTTCGTCACCACCAAAATCTGGACGGCGCACCTGGCGGCCGACGCCCTGATCCCGAGCCTGAAGGAGAGCCTGCGCAAGCTGCGCCTCGAGCAGCTCGACCTGACGCTGATCCACTGGCCCTCGCCGAACGGCGCAGTGCCGGTGGCGGAATCGATGGCGGCGCTGCTGGAGGCGCGCGAGCGCGGCCTGACGCGCGCCATCGGCGTCTCCAACTTCACGATCCCGCTGATGCGCGAAGCGATCGACGCCATCGGCGCGGCCAACATCGCCACCAACCAGGTCGAGCTGCATCCCTACCTGCAGAACCGCGCCGTGGCCGACTTCGCGCGCGAACAGGGCATTCCGGTGACGGCCTATATGCCGCTCGCCTACGGCAAGGTGCTCGATGACCCGATCATCGGCGCCATCGCCGCGCGCCTGAATGCGACGCCGGCCCAGGTCACGCTGGCCTGGCTGCTGGCGAAGGGACATACGGTCATTCCGTCCTCGACCCGGCGCGCGAACCTGGCCAGCAACCTGGCGGCGCGCGACCTCGTGTTGGGCCGCCAGGACATCGCCGCCATCGATGGCCTCGATCGCGACGAGCGCCTGGTCAGCCCCGACTTCGCGCCTCACTGGGACACGAGCACCTGACAAGACCGTCATGGCTGCGTTGCAGCGCCTCGCCGTACTACCGTACTGTCTTCGGCGCCGCGCCTTGCCCTGACGGTCTTGTCAGGCGCTCTACGTGTCCAGTTCGGGATAGCGACGGAAGATACCCTCTTCATTGAAAGGAATCCGGCGCGGCGAGCTTAGATAGGCGGCGATGCGCGGACGTGCGGCCACGCGCCGGCGCAGCGCGTCCAGGTTCGGATGCTGCGCCAATGCGCGCGCCGTCGCCTTCGGGAAGGCGTACGCGAGGCCCTCGATCGTCTGGAACAGCGACAGGTCGGCGTAAGTGACATCGCTACCGAGCAGATAGTCCTGATCGCCCAGCACATGGCCGAAATAGGCGAAGAACTTCGGGATGCGCGCAGCCGTGAAGTCGCTCGACCTGCGCCGCGCTTCTTCCTGCTGGTCTTCGTAATACAGGCCGCTGCCGACCGGATGGTGGGTGTCGTGCGCCTCGTTCACCAGGTCGGCGATCGTCAATTGCAGTTGGTGCGTCCACAGGCGCCCCGCCGTATCCTGCGGCGCCAGGCCGTGGCGTTCGCCGATCAGCATCAGGATCGCTGCGGTCTGGCCGACCGTCATGCCGTCCACGCGCAGGAAAGGCGGCGCGAAGCTCGGCGTCGAGCCTTCCTTCAGCGCCGCCATCAGCGCGTCGACGCCGCCCGGGCCGCGTGCCACGTCCTCGTAATCCTCGCCCGCTTCTTCCAGCGCCAGGCGGACGTATTCGCCGCGTCCCTGAATGCTGGGCCAATAGAACAGTTGGTATGCCATCGTGTCCTCCTCTGTCGAGAACCCAGTATGGAACGGAATTTCGTGATGCCGCGCGCGGGTCGTGCTAATCTTGCAACTAGGAATGTTTGTTCAAGATAATAAAGCGATCCGGAAGGGAACACGATGCTGTCGATGCGCACGGAAGACGAAGAAGAGTCTACCGAAAATATTGCCCCAAAGAATCTATTTCCCTTGAGCAATCGCACCGCCGGGAGCGACCGGTTGGGACACCATGAGCCTGTCCGCAACCCGTCCTCCACGGAACGCCCCATGATCTTTGCTCATCTTACCCGTTACTGGCGCGCGCGCCGCAGCGAGCTGCCCTTCTCTTCCTGGCTGCTGTCGGTGCTGCGCAGTGCGCGCGTGCTGCGCTTCTACCGCGATCAGGCCGCGCTGTGCGAGCTCGACGTCTACCGCAACCACGTGATGACGCCGCCGAACGACGACCCTTTCCACCACCTGAGCCACGCCGGCTATCTGGTACAGGGACTGAGCGCGCGCCAGCGCGTGCAGTGCGTGCTGTCGCATTACCGCTTCGAAGAGGCGACCTACGATACGGCCTATAAGGCGGCCGTGTATGCGGGCGGCGGCCTGCAGCTGTGGCAGCAGACGGTGGGCGAGCACCACTTCCTGATCCGCCTCGAGATGGCCTCGCGCACGAATGCCGAGGGCGACCTGACGATCGCGCTGGTCGCCGACGGCAAGGTGCTGCACCGCCTGTCCTTCTCCTGGATCGACGGGCACATCGCCGGGGTGCGCTCGCCATTGGTTCCCTTCGTGGCCCGCAACCAGGGCCGCTGGACGGAGTCGGGCGAGGCCTTCGACGCCTTCGAGACCTGCTTCCCGAACAACTCGCCCAGCTTCTTTTGCTTCGCCGCGATGCAGGGCCTGGCGCAGGCGGTCGGCATGGAGCAGGTAGTGGCCGTCAAGTGCACCGCGCACATCGCCTACGACCCGGAAGAAATCAAGCACTTCGCGAATGCTTACGACGGCTTTTGGAAGGTGCTGGGCGGTGTCGAGCTGCCGGGCGACACCTGGCTGATCGCCCTGCCCTTCTACTTGAAACCGCTGGCCGACATGCCCTCCAAGCACCGCAAGCGCGCCGCCCAGCGCCGCGACAACTGGCGCGCCATCGAAGGCAGCACGCGCGCGACGCTGCAGCGCCACCTGCTGCATGCGCGGTTACACCACGAGCATGCGGCGCCCTTGCGGGAGACGGTGGACGTTTGAACGGCCACGAAGGCGCGTGACCGCGGGGTCATCGGGACGAACGGTTCCGATCACCCCGCGCTGCGTTTACCGTCGACACCGCAGCCTGCATTGCCAGAACCACCACACCACGCATCACCCGTGTTACACTCGCGCCTCGCTAGGGGTCCTGGAACTGTCGTTCCGGGTGAGAGATACCCTTCGTACCTGATCTGGATAATGCCAGCGAAGGAAAGCGCGCCAAGCAGTTCACACCTTGTTTGCCCTTCCCCCACGTTGGCTCCGGTTGTATTCAAGCGGTCGCGCATGCGTCGCCCAAACCACGAGCAAACCAATGAAACCCGTCTTCAAGCATTCCCTCATCGCCTGCGCCCTCGCGCAAGCGTTCGCCGTCCAGGCCCAGACCACACCTACGACTGAGCCGGTCGCCTCGGTCTTCGTCACCGCCAGCAAGTGGACGGTCAGCGACCGCGCCAGCATCGGCGGCTTCGCCGACCTGCCGCTGATGGACATCCCGGCCTCGGTCGTCGCCATCGGCCGCAGCCAGATGCAGGATCTGTCGATCCGCTCGGCCAGCGACGCCGTCCAGTACGACGCCTCGGTCGGCGACGCCTACAACGCCGTCGGCTATGCCGAGCAGTTCTCGGTGCGCGGCTTCAAGCTCAATAACAACTCGGGCTACCGCAAGGACGGCATCGCGATCGCGGCCGACACCCAGATCCCGCTCGAGAACAAGGAGCGCTTCGAGCTGCTCAAGGGCGTGGCCGGCCTGCAGGCGGGCCTGGCCGCGCCAGGCGGCTTGCTGAACTTCGTCACCAAGCGTCCGACCGCTACCCCGCTGCGCTCGGTCACCGTTGAAGCGCGCGAGCGCGGCACGCTGCACGCGGAAGCCGACATCGGCGGCCGCTTCGAGGACACTCGCTTCGGCTACCGCATCAACGCCGCCGCCGACCGCCTGCGTTCGTATGTACGCGGCGCCGACGGCAAACGCCAGTTCGCATCAGGCGCTTTCGACTGGCAGATCACGCCCGACGCACTGCTGCAGGTCGACATGGACTTCCAGCACAAGGAGCAGTTCACGGCGCCCGGCTACCAGCTCGTGCGCGGCGTCGACCTGCCCACCAACATTTCGCCGAAGCTTCTGCTCAATGCCCAGCCCTGGACGAAGCCGGTCGACACCGACAGCGCCAACCTCGGCCTGCGCTTCGCCTACCGCCTGAACGCCGACTGGAACGCCCTCGTTACCGCCAACAAGCACTGGTTCAAGCGCGACGACTTCACCGCCTTCCCTTACGGCTGCAGCAACGAGGGCGAGGGCTACTATCCGGGCTACTGCGGCAATGGCGATTACGACGTCTACGATTACCAGAGCGTGGGCGAGCGCAAGACCCCGTTCGGCGCACAAGCCCAGTTGCAGGGCCGCTTCCAGAGCGGCGGCGTGCGTCACCTGCTGACGATCGGCGCCAACTACGCCGAGCGCCACAACAGCTATGGCGACTACGTCTATGACTACGCCGGCTACAGCAATATCTACAACCCGCTGGTCACCGATCCGGCGCCGGGCAATCCGGCGACCGGCCCTGTCTACGAACGCTTCCGCGACCGCGAACGCGGCCTGTACGTGCAGGACATCCTCACCCTGTCGCCGCAAGTGACGGTGCACGCCGGCGTGCGCTACGTGAAGATCGACAGCGCCCAACAGCCGGAGTCGGAACTGCCGTGGGCCACGGACAAGGCCTCGTTCGCGCTGCCGAACGTCTCGCTGGTGTACAGCCCGACGAAGAACTGGAATGTCTACGGCACGCTGGCCTACGGCCTGGAATCGGGCGGCGTGGCGCCGATCGAGACGACCAATGCGAACGAAGACCTGGGCCCGAACCGCTCGAAGCAGATCGAGTTCGGCCTGAAGGGCATCGCCGGCGCGGGCGTGTCGGTGAATGCCGCCATCTTCCAGATCACGAACGGCCTGGAATACACGGACGCGAACGACACGTTTGTCCGCAACGGCGAACGCAACCACCGCGGCATCGAACTGTCGGCGCAGCGCGCCGCGAACGGCCTGGCCTACGGCGCCTCGCTGATGGCGCTGCGCGCCCGCCAGCAGGATACCGGCGACGCCACCCTGGACGGCAAGCGCACCACCAACGTGCCGAAGCTGAAGACGACCGTCTGGGGCGAATACGCGGTCGCCGCCGTGCCGGGCCTGAAGCTGAACGCCCAGTGGCAGTATGCCGGCAAGAAGACCTTCGATCCTGAAAACACGGTCGACGTGCCGGGCTACCACGTGGTCGGCCTGGGCGCCGCCTACGGCATGAAGGTCGGCGCGAACCGCGTCACGCTGCGCGCACGGGTCGACAACCTGTTCGACAAGTTCTACTGGCGCGACGTGACCCAGGATCTGGGCGGCTACCTGCTGCCGGGCGCGCCGCGCAGCTTGCGCCTGTCAGCCCAGGTCGACTTCTAAGCCGGCGTCAAGACTTTCAGGGCCGCTTCGACCTGCCGCAGTCTGTGCGGCAGGTCGCCGTCGACCAGCACGAAGCGGATGCCGCGCGCGTCCAGCTCCCGCACCAGCATGGCGAACACCTGCTGGCGCACTTCTTCCGATTCGCGCATCAGGCCGTCCGGTATCCAGGGCGTGTCCGGCGCCGTCACCAGGGTCAAGGCATAGTCGTGGGTGGCCGCCAGCTGCGCCAGAGCGGCGTCGACCCGGCCCCAGTACACGCGGCTGTAGAGTGCCGTCATCAGCGGCGTGGTATCGCAGAACAGCAGGCCGTTAGCCTCGAGGGCGGCCGCGTCCTCGCGCGCGCGCTGGGTGCGGGCGATGCCGAATTGGTCGTGCTCGTAGGGCACGCGCCCCTGCGTGTCGACGAATTCGCGCAGGTACTCGGGCACCCAGACGGTGTCGTAGCGCCGCGCCAGCGCGCCGCACAGGGTCGACTTGCCCGAGGATTCCGCGCCCAGCACGGCGATGCGGCGCACGTTCATGCCTTCACCCCTGCTAGCTTGCTCCAGGCCTGCAGCCCGCGCGCGGCCAGCAGCACGAAGACCGCATACAGCACGGCCGTCACGTGCAGATCCTTGTAGATGTAGAGGCCGACGTAGAGCACGTCGACGACCAGCCACACGTGCCAGTTCTCGACCTTCTTGCGGGCCAGCAGCAGCTGGCCGACCAGGCTGCCCGCGGTGAGGAAGCCGTCGATGTGGGGCACGTCGGTGTTCGTGTACGTCCTGAGGAACCAGGACAGGATCAGGAAGGCGCCCGCCCAGCCGGCCAGCGCCCAGGCCCAGCCCGTGGGCGTCAAGCGCGTCACCACCAGGCGCGTTTCGGCGGTGCCGCGCAGCCACTGCCACCAGCCCCAGCCTGAGGCCGCGATGAAGACCAGCTGCAGGCCGCTGTCGCCGTACAGGCGCGCGTCGAAGAAGACAACCGCATAGGTGGCGGACGAGGCGATCGAGAACAGCCAGGCCCAGTGGTTCTGGCGGATGTTGAGCAGGACGGTCGTGGCGGCGAGCGCGAACGAAATCAGTTCGAGCGGCGTGGTGGAGAAACCGTAAAAGGGGAGCGTGTCGTTCATGCGCGGCGGCGGGCTGGCGCGGACGCCGGGACGGGAAAGTGGAGGAAAAAGGAGCGGCTCATCGGGCTGGCGAGTATGCACGCTGCGCCGCCAATATGCAACGAGCGTGCAACGAGCGGCCCCCGCTCCACAGCCCGAGTGCCCGGATCCGGACACCTCTGCCCGCAGGCGGGCACGGTGCGCGCCGTCATTCCCTTCTCCACGGGGCAAACGGGGCTGGCACGGCGCTTGCAATAGAGACAGCGAGACCTATTACAAGACCCACAGCCCGACGATCATGGATCAAGCCCTCGACCCCGCCTACCTGCAACACCGCCGCCGCATCCACCTGCTGCTTGCCGCCCTCCTCGTCTCGAGCCTGGCCGGCGCGGCCTGGGGCGTGAACCGCGTGCTGCGTCCCAGCGTGGACGGCGCCGACATCAGCGTCGCCGCCGTGCGCCGCGGCGACGTCGCCAACACCGTCAACGCCGCCGGCATCGTCATCCCGGTGCACGAGGAAGTCGTGGCCAGCCCTGCCGCCAGCCGCGTGGCGAAAGTGCACGCCAAGCCGGGCCAGCAAGTGAAGGCGGGCGAGCTGCTGCTCGAACTCGACGACCGCGAGATCCGCCTGGCGCTGGAGCGCCTGCAGGAACAGCTGGCCCAGCAGGAGAACCGCGTCCAGGCGCTGGCCCTCGAACTCGACGGAAAGCGCAAGGGGCTCACCAGCAGCATCGAGCTGCTCGAACTCGACCTGCTGTCGGCGCGCGCCCGCCACGAACGCAACCAGAAGCTGCGCGTGAGCGGCCTGGTCTCGGGCGAAGACCTGCTGGCGGCGGAGCTGAACGTCAAGCGCACCGAGATCCAGCTGCGCCAGCACCGCGAACAGATCGCCGATGCGCGCCGCGCCACCAGCGGCAGCGTCGATGCCGCCAACCTGCAAAAGGCGATCCTGCACAAGCAGATCGCGCAGCAGGAACGCCTGCTGGCCCAGGCCCGCGTGACGGCGCCCTTTTCCGGCATGCTCACCTTCCTGGCGCAGGAAGAAGGCGCCAGCGTCGGCGCCGGCCAGCTGCTGGCGCGCGTCTCGGAACTGAACAACTACCGGGTCGAGGCCACCCTGTCGGACTTCCATGCGCGCCTGCTCGCGCCCGGCCAGCAAGTGCGGGTTGAACAGAACGGCGAGCGCCTGGCCGGCACCGTCCACACCATCCTGCCCGAGATCCAGAACGGCACGGTGAAACTGCTGGTCGACCTGGCGCAGCCGCACAACCCGCTCCTGCGCAACAAGATGCGGGTCGACGTGAACATCGTCACCGCACAAAAGAACGGCGTGCTGGTGCTGGACGCGGGCGCCGCCTTCAACGGCAGCGGGCGCCAGGAAGCCTTTGCCGTGGCCGACGGCGTGGCCACCCGGCGCATCCTGGAACTGGGCAGCAGCGACGGCAAGCTGGTCGAAGTGGTCGCCGGCGCACGCCCGGGCGAGCGCTTCATCGTCTCCGACATCAAGGCTTTCGCCCAGCAAGACAATATCCGCATCACCGACTAAAACACACACTGAGACCGCCATGATCCGACTGAGCAAAGTAAGCAAGACCTACCGCACCGACAAGGTGGAAACCCTGGCCCTGAAGGACGTCGACCTGCACGTCAAAAAGGGCGAGTTCGTCGCCATGATGGGCCCCAGCGGCTGCGGCAAGAGCACCCTGCTCAACCTGATCGGCCTGCTCGACCGGCCCGGCCAGGGCAGCATCGAAGTCGAGGGTATCCCGATCACGCGCTACCGCGACAAGCAGGTCGCCAGCCTGCGCAACAGCACCTTCGGCTTCATCTTCCAGAGCTTCCACCTGATCCCGGATCTGCGCGTGATCGACAACGTCGAGCTGCCGCTCCTGTACCGCAAGATGGCGGCCGGCGAACGGCGCCGCCTGGCGCGCGAGGCGCTCGAAAAAGTGGGCCTGGGCGCGCGCATGGACCACTTCCCGAACCAGCTTTCGGGCGGCCAGCAGCAGCGCGTGGCGATCGCGCGCGCCATCGTCGGCCAGCCGCAGGTGCTGCTCGCCGACGAGCCGACCGGCAATCTCGACAGCAAGATGGGCGAGGAAGTGATGGACATCCTGCTGAAGCTGAACGCCGAGGGCACGACGGTGGTGATGGTCACCCACGACGAACGCGAGGCGCGCCGCACCAGCCGCATCGTGCGCGTGTTCGACGGCCAGCTGGTCGCCTGAGGAGAGACCATGTTCCGCAACTACCTCGTCACCGCATGGAAGGTCTTCATGCGCCGCAAACTCTTCACCGCCATCAACCTGCTCTGCATCGTGCTCACCCTGGTGGTGCTGATGGTGATCGCCTCGCTGCTGGAGACGGCCTTCCGTCCTTCCGGCGTCGAAGGCAAGAGCGACCGCTTCCTGCAAGTGGCCATGGTGCGCATGGACAGCCCGAGCGGCGACAGCCGCAGCCGCACCGCGCCCGGCTTCAAGCTGATCGACAAATACCTGAAACCGCTGCCGGGGGTCGAGCGCGTCGCCGCCGTCACCGTGCCGACCTCGGTTTCGGTCTACCAGGGCGCGACCGTAAGCGAACTGGAGATGCGCCGCGCCGACGCCGATTACTGGAAGGTGCTCGACTTCCGCCTGCTCGCCGGACGCTTCCCCACCGTCGAGGACGACGCGCGTGGACGCATGATCGCGGTGCTCAATGCCAGCAGCGCGCGGCGCCTGTTCCCCGGCACCCCGCAAGCGGCGATTGGCCAGCGCATCGACGTCGCCGGCCAGAGCTTCGAGGTCGTCGGCGTGGTCGAGGATGCGATGCACGTGAACGCCTTCGCCGACATCTGG
The DNA here is from genome assembly GCF_001424165.1 of Massilia sp. Leaf139. GTDB lineage: Bacteria > Pseudomonadota > Gammaproteobacteria > Burkholderiales > Burkholderiaceae_D > Telluria. Next base: position 447,774 of record NZ_LMOJ01000001.1, on the reverse strand, counting down.
GCGCCGATCTCCACCTATGCCTCGAGCGACTACCGCAACCAGCTGACCGGCCTGTTCACGGCGCTGGTGCTGGCCGAACGCGCCGAGGATCTGCCGCGCATCCAGCGCCAGGTGGCGCAGATCGCCAAGGGGGTCGTCCACGACGACCCCAAGCAGTGGAAGACGATCTACTTCTGGGCCGACAGCAAGCTCGATCTGTTCGCGCGCATTCTGACGGAAAGCGACGACGTACCCAACTCCGGCGCGGGCAAGCTGCTGGCCGGGATCGCAGTGGCGATGGTGCTTTTCATGCTGCTGCCGGCACTGAACCTGATCAATCTGAACACCGGCCGCATCCTCGAGCGGCGCTCGGAAATCGGCGTGCGCAAGGCCTTCGGCGCCACCAGCGGCCAGCTGGCGCTGCAGTTCGTGATCGAGAACGTGCTGCTCTGCCTCGCGGGCGGCCTGATCGCCCTCCTCGCCACCGCCGGCGTGCTGGCCTGGCTGGAAAGCGCCAACCTGATTCCCTACCTGCAGGTCGACCTGAACCTGGCCGTCTTCGGCTGGGGCATGCTGATCGCCACCGTCTTCGGCCTCGTCTCCGGCGTCCTGCCCGCCTGGAAGATGTCGCGCCTCGATCCCGTCCACGCCCTCAAGGGAGCCCTCTGATGTTCCGCCATTTGTTGAAACTGACCTGGAAGCGCAAGTCCAGGAACCTGATGCTGAGCCTCGAGATCCTGCTTGCATTCGCGATCGTATTCGCCGTCGCCGCCTTCGGCCTGCGCTACGCGCAGCTGTACCGCATGCCGCTCGGCTTCGACGGCACCGACGTCTGGTCGGTGACGGTGCTGGCCGGGGACAATGGCAAGAACGCCTTCGACGAGGCCGTCTACGACAGCCTGCGGCGTGGCCTCGCCGAGCTGCCGGAGGTGCGCGTGGTCGGTTTCGCCAGCTTCGAGCCGTATGCGATGTCGACCATCTCCAGCGACCTGCGGCGCGATGGCGCCAGCCCCCAGGTGCATACCGAGCTGCTCGACGCCGACGACCGCCTGGCCGAGGTGCTGGGCCTGACGCTGGTGGAAGGCCGCTGGTTTTCGCCGCTCGACAACGGCAGCGCGCACCGTCCCACCGTCATCAACCGGCGCATGGCCGAGGCCATGTTTCCGGGCGAGCACGCGGTCGGCAAGCAATTCATCGACGGCGAAGGCCCGAAAACGGTGGAGACCTACCGCGTGGTCGGCGTGGTCGACGAGTACCGCGCCAAGGGCGAGCTGGCGGCGCCAGTCAACTTCGCCTTTACCCGTCTCCAGCCCGGCAAGCACGACCGCGACGCGCGCACCATCGTGTTGAAGGTAAACCCCGGCACGACGCGTGCATTCGAACGGCGCCTGAACGCGCGCCTGAAACTGATCCGCAACGACTGGTCGTTCCAGATCGCGCCCTTGTCGAGCGCGCGCAGCCTGGCGCTCAAGACGCGCACCGTGCCGCTGATCGTGGTCGGCGTGATCGCCGGCTTCATGCTGCTGATGGTCGCCTTCGGCCTGTTCGGCGCGCTATGGCAGAACACCACCCAGCGCATTCCCGAGATCGGCCTGCGCCGCGCGATCGGCGCCAGCGCCGCCGACATCTATCGCCAGATCGTCGCCGAACAGTTCATGCTCAGCTCGATCGCCATCGTCCTCGGCCTGGCGCTGCTGGTGCAGCTGCCCCTGACCGGCGCGCTCGGCGAAAGCCTGAACTGGACGGTCTTTGCCGGGGCCGCGGCACTGTCGATGGCCGTGATCTATCTGCTATCCTTGCTGTGCGCGGTCTATCCGGGCTGGCGCGCCAGCCGCCTCTCGCCGACCGAAGCGCTGCATTACGAATAGCCTCCCTACAAAGACACACAAGACACCCACGATGCAAGTATCGACATCTCCGCGCATCCTCGTTGTCGACGACGATGGCGCGGTCCTGGTCTCGCTGGCCCTGCTGCTCAAACAATCCGGTTTCGAACCGTTGCGCGCTGCCGGCGCGGCGCAAGCGCTCGACCTGCTGGCGCGCGAAGAAACCGAGGGGCGGCCCGTCGACCTGGTACTGCAGGACATGAACTTCTCGCTGCAGACCGGCGGCGAGGAAGGCCTGGCCCTGCTGGCGCAAGTACGCGAACGCCATCCCGCCCTGCCCGTGCTGCTGATGACGGCCTGGGGCTCGATCGGGCTGGCGGTGGCCGGCATCAAGGCCGGCGCCGCCAACTTCTTCACCAAGCCCTGGGACAACGCCCAGCTGGTCGAACTGGTGCGCGCCACGCTGGACTTGAGCGCTCCGGCCAGCGGGCCGAGTGCATCATCACGGCGCGCGCTCGACGAGCAGTTCGACTTCCGCGACATCGTCGGCGAGCACCCGAAGCTGCTGCGCGTGCTGGCCACCATCGGCCAGGTCGCGCGCACGCGCGCGCCGGTGCTGATCCTGGGCGAGAGCGGCACCGGCAAGGAGCTGGTGGCCGATGCGATCCACCGCAACAGCCCGCGCGTGGAAAAACCGATCGTCAAGATCAACATGGGCGCGATCACCTCGACCTTGTTCGAGAGCGAACTGTTCGGCCACGTGCGCGGCGCCTTCACCGATGCGCGCGCCGACCGCAAGGGCCATGTAGCCGCGGCCGAGGGCGGCACCCTGTTCCTCGACGAGATCGGCGAACTCAATCGCGGGGACCAGGTAAAACTCCTGCGCGTGCTGCAGGACGGACGCTACCAGCCGGTCGGCGCCAGTCACAGCGAACAGGCCGACGTGCGCGTGGTCTCGGCCACCAACCGCGAGCTGGCCGAGCTGGTGGCCGCCGGCGAATTTCGCGAAGACCTGTTCTACCGCCTGAACCTGATCACGATCCGCCTGCCGCCGCTGCGCGAGCGGCGGGGCGACATCCCGCTGCTGGCGCGCCATATCGTCGCGAAAGTCGCTGCCAGCTACGGGTTGGGCGAGGTGTCGCTCAGCGGCGGCGCGCTCGACTGGCTCTCCAGCCAGGCCTGGCCGGGCAACATCCGCCAGCTGCGGCAGACGCTGGAGCGCACCCTGCTGCTGGTCGACAAGATCCAGCTGACCCAGGCCGACTTCATCAGCGCCGGCCAGCTCGACGAGGCCGCCGGCGGCGCGCGCCTCGGCGTGGACGGCATGACGCTGGAGCAGGTCGAACGCCACATGATCGAACAGGCGCTGGCCCAGCACACGGGCAACATCTCGCGCGTGGCCAAGACGCTGGGCCTGTCGCGCACCGCGCTGTACCGGCGCCTGGAGCGCCATGGCCTTGGGGACAGCGATGGAGACGCCGGAGACGCCACGTGAAGCTGGCGCGCCGGCTGGGCGCCTACATCGTCGCCCTGCACCTGGCGCCCTTCGCCTGCGCCTTCCTGCTGCTGCCCGAACGCCCCCTGCTCTTCGTCGGGGCCGAACTGGCGCTGCTGGCCAGCCTCGCCATCGGCTGGCGCCTGGCGCGCCATGCCCTCGAACCGCTCGACTACACGCGCCGCTTCCACGACCTGCTCCAGGACCAGCACTACGCGAACCGGCTGGCGCCGCCCGCCTCGGGCGAACTGGGCGAGCTGGTCGCGATGTTCAACACCATGCTCGCCGCCCTGCACCGCGAACGTCTGATGGTCGGCGAGCAGCAGGGCCTGCTCGACCGCCTTCTCGAAGCGACGCCGAGCGCGGTGCTGGTCTTCGACTTCGACGGCGCCGTCAGCCTGGTCAACGCCAGCGCCTCGCGGCTGCTGGGAGTGGAACGCCCGCAAGGCCAGCCGCTGGCGCACTGGCTGAAGGCGTGGCCGGCCGCGGACACGGGCCGCGAGGCCGACCGCGCGCGCGACATGATCGCCCAGCTCGACACGCTGGTTCCGGGCGAGAGCCGCCTGCTGACCGACCTCGATGGCCGCCGCTACCGCGCCCAGCGCGGCCAGTTCTACGACCGCGGCTTCGCGCGCCACTTCCTGATGGTCGAGGAACTGACGGCCGAACTGGAAGACTCGGAGCGCGCCACCTACGCCAAGCTGGTGCGGGTGCTGGCGCATGAGGTCAACAACACGGTGGCCGCCACCTGCTCGGTACTCGACTCGCTGCTGTTCTACCGCGGCCAGCTGGCGGCAGCGGACGCCGGCGACTTCTCTACCGCCATCGACGCCGTCAAGCGGCGCAACGTCAGCCTGGGCGAATTCATCGACCGATTTACAAGGGTGGTGAAAATGCCCGAGCCGGAGCTGCGCCCGGCTAGCCTGCGCGCGATCGTCGACGACATTTTATGGCTCAACCGCGAGGCCTGCGCCGCGCGCGGCATCGCGCTCGGCTGGCGCCGCTGCGACGAGATCGGCATGACCCCGATGGACGCCCAGCTGATCGAACAGGCGCTGCTCAACGTGGTCAAGAACGCGATCGAGGCGGTGGACGCGCGCCAGGCGCAGGGTGTGGCCGGCGGCCACGTGCAGGTGTCGCTCGAGAACCGGGACGGCGCGGTGCTGCTGTCAGTGTCCGACTCGGCCGACCTGCTGGGCGAAGTCGCGCCGCGCCAGCTGTTCACGCCCTTCTTCACCACCAAGCGTGGCGGCCAGGGCATCGGCCTGATGTTCGTGCGCGAGGTGCTGAACCGGCATGGGTTCGCGTATACGCTCGCGGCGACCGGGGACGGCGAGACGCGCTTCGAGATCCGCTTCGCGTAGCGTGGGCGGGAGCCCCGTCCACCCTACAAAAAAAGCCGCGGCCGGGTTTCCCCGGCTGCGGCTTTATCAAGGTAGTGCGCTTACTTCTTCTTCGGATACTTGATCGTCATTTCCTTGAGCAGGTTGTCGGCATGGTCGACTTCCTTCATCACCCACAGCATGTAGCGGATATCGACGTGGATTGCGCGCGTGATGGCCGTGTCGAAGTACCAGTCCTTGGTGATCGACTCGTAGGTCGAATCGAAGTTCAGGCCCACCAGTTCGCCGCGCTTGTTCATCACGGCCGAACCGGAATTGCCGCCGGTCGTGTCCGCGCTCGACAGGAAGTTCACCGGCACCGTATTGAGCACCGGATCCTTGAACACGCCATAACGCTTGGCGCGCACCGCTTCGGTCAGCGCAGCGGGTACCAGGAACGGATCCTTGTCGGTTGCCTTCTCGACGATGCCCTCGACGGTCGTGAACGGGCCCTTGACCAGGCCGTCGCGCGGTGCGTACGGCGAGACGGTGCCGTAAGTCACGCGCAGCGTCGAGTTGGCGTCCGGGTAGACCGGCTTGCCCTGCGACTTGCGGTAGGCGATCACGGCCGCCATGTACTGCGGAATGGTGCGATCGAGGTTGCCGTCGACTTCCTTGCGGCGCTCTTCCAGGTTTTTGGCTACATCGTTCAGGCGCACGGCCAGCACGATGAATGGGTCGCTCGATTTTTCGAAGGCTGCGGCATCCTTGCCGATCCAGGCCAGGCGCTTGTTGGTGTCACCCAGTTCGGTACCCATGTAGAGCGCATCGAGGCTGCTCGGCGCCGGTGCGAGCGCATCCAGGCCCTGCGGACGCAGCTTCATGTCGATCTTGGCATAGCGGTTCAGGGCAGCGGCATAGCGTGCCTGGTCGACCTTCGGCACGAAGGACTGCTCCAGGCGGGTCAGGCGTGCCTTGATGAAGGAGAGGTCGCGTTCCTGGTAGCCGCTCTCGCGCTGGGCGTCCGGCTTCTGGCGTTCCTGCGCAAGGCGGTACAGGGTGCGCGCGCTTTTCAGCAGGTCGCTGTGGGTCGCCTCGGCATAGGCGCCCTCTTCGCGCGAGAGCGCCATGTCGGCGGCGATCACGGCGTCCAGGTTCGCCAGCAGGGTCGCGTCCTTGCCGTTCTTCGCATACCAGGCGCGGAACTCGGCGTCCTGCACGTCCTTGATGGCGGCGATGTCCTTGCGCGCGAAGCCGTCGAGCAGGCCCTGGCTCTTCTTCAAAACGTTGTTCAAACTCTTGGCCACGCTGGCGTAGCGCACGTCCCAGGCGGCATTGCCCTTGGTGGCCTGGGCGATGACGTCGAGGTCGGCGGTGATGGTGGCGGCCTTGCCCGGCAGGTCGACGTCGCGCGCGAAGCGCACTTCGGACGGCAGCTTGTAGCGGCTGGTGCGGCCCGGATAGCCGGCCAGCAGGATCGGGTCGCCGTTCTTCAGGCCTTCGGCCGAGACAACCAGGAAGTCCTTCGATTTATACGGCACGTTGTTCGGCGACGGGTCGGCCGGACGGCCGTCCGGGCCGACGTAGGCGCGCAGGAAGCTGTAGTCGCCGGTCTGGCGCGGCCACTCGTAGTTGTCGATGTCGCCGCCGAAGTTGCCGATCTTGTCGGACGGCGCGTAGACCAGGCGCACGTCGCGGATCATCAGCTGGCGGATGCGGTAGTACTCGAGGCCGCGGTGGAAGGCCGGCACCGAGCAGCGGTAGGCCTTGTCGCTCTCACACTCGGCGATCAGGGCTTTCACGCGCGCGGAGATCGCCTCGTTGCGCTGGCGGCCGGTCAAGTTCGGGCCCAGGTCTTTCAGCACGCGGTCGGTGACGTTCTCGACCTTCTCGGTCACGTAGACCAGGGTGTTCGGGCCGCCCGGCAGTTCCTCGGCGCGGGTCTTGGCCAGGAAGCCGTCGACGATGTAGTTCTTTTCCGGGGTGGCGTTGCGCTGGATGGCGCCGTAGGCGCAGTGGTGGTTGGTGACCACCAGGCCTTCGGGCGAGACGAAGGAGGCCGAGCAGCCGCCCAGCGACACGATGGCGCTCATCGGATGCTTCGACAGGTCGGCCAGCTTCTCGGCCGGCATCGTGATGCCGATGCGTTTGAGTTCGGATTTCAGCTGCGGCAGCTGGTGCGGCTGCCACTGGCCTTCGTCGGCCACGGCGTGGAACGCGACGCCCGCGAGGGCGACAGGAAGAACGATCGATTTGAACAAGGCAGTCCCCGGATGAGAAAAATTCAAGCGGGGAGTATAGCCCGGTTGCCAATGCCGGGACACCGATTTTTCGCCGTCAATACAGGCGCCGCGACGTTTGCGCTCGCATGCGCCGCGGCGGCTTCCGGCACGCAAGCGTCTGGGCGGCTAGAATGGTCGTTTTCCCCCGACAGGCCGCCAGAACCCATGGGACGCTTCGCCTCCTCCGTTTCCACCCTCATGCGCCGCCTCGCGCTCGACGCCTTCACCGTCGGCCTGATGCTGATGGTGCTGCTGGCCAGCCTGCTGCCGGCCAGTGGCCAGGCCGCCGCCGTCCTGGGCGACGTCACCACCGTCGCCATCGGCCTGCTGTTCTTCCTGCACGGCGCCAAGCTCTCGCGCGAAGCGCTGGTCGCGGGCCTGACCCACTGGCGCCTGCACCTGCTGGTCTTGGCCAGCACCTTCGTCATGTTTCCGCTCATGGGTTTGGCGATCGAACCCCTGGCGCTGATGGTGCTGACGCCCGAACTCACCATGGGCATCCTGTTCCTGTGCGTGCTGCCTTCCACCGTGCAGTCCTCGATCGCGTTTACCGCGCTGGCGCGCGGGAACGTGGCCGCCGCCGTGTGCAGCGCCTCGGCCTCGAACTTCCTCGGGATTTTTCTCACGCCCGTGCTGGTCGGGGCCCTGGTGCTGCAGGGCGCGCAGGCGGCCGGCGGCTCGGGGCTGGCCCAGATCTGGACGATCGTCGAACAGCTGCTGCTGCCGTTTATCGCCGGCCAGCTGCTGCGCCCCTGGATCGGCGCCTTTATCGACCGCCACAAGCCGGTGCTGCGCTATGTCGACCAGGGCTCGATCCTGCTCGTGGTCTACGCCGCCTTCAGCGAATCGGTCACCGAGGGCCTGTGGCAGCACATCTCGGCCACGACCTTGATCGCGCTGATCGTGCTGTCCTGCGTGATGCTGGCGATCGCCCTCGGCCTGGCCGCCTGGACGAGCCGGCGCCTGGGCTTCTCGAAGGAAGACGAGATCACGATCGTGTTCTGCGGCTCGAAAAAGAGCCTGGCCAGCGGCGTGCCGATGGCCAAGGTGCTGTTCGCGCCCTCGGCGCTGGGGATGATCATCCTGCCGCTGATGCTGTTCCACCAGATCCAGCTGATGGTGTGCGCGGTGCTGGCGCAGAAGTGGGCGCGGCGCGAAGAACGGGGCGAGGCGGTGCCGGCTGACGCCGGCTAGCGTCGAGCCGTGCGACCGAAAATCGGGTAATTGGGCACCATGAGCTGGCAGAAGGCCGGCAGGGCCAGAACCGACAACCCACGAAAGGCGAGCACGATGAATCCCACCAGCATGAGCACCAGCGCCCGCGTCGTCATCACCGGCGCCTCCAGCGGCATCGGCGCCGCGACCGCAATCGCTTTCGCTAGGGAGGGCGCGATGCTGGTGCTGGCCGCGCGCGGCAAGGAGGGGCTCGACGACGTCGCGCGCCAGTGCCGCGAAGCCGGCGGCAGCGCCGAGGTGCGCGTCGTCGACGTCACCGAGCCGCAAGCAGTCGCCGCCTTTGCGCTCGAGGCACAGGACATCCTGGGCGAGATCGACCTGTGGTTCAGCGACGTCGGCATCGGCGTGGTCGGCAAGTATGCCGAGGTGCCGCTGGAAGACCACCGGCGTGTGATCGAGGCCAACCTGCTCAGCCACATGCACGACGCGCATGCCGTGCTGCCCCTCTTCCAGCACCAGGGCCACGGCATCTGGGTGAACATGATTTCCTTCGGCGGCTTCGTCGCCTCGCCCTGGTCGGCGGCCTATGCGGCCAGCAAATTCGGCCTGCGCGGCTTCAGCGAAGCCCTGCGCGCCGAGCTGCACGACCAACCCAATATCCACATCTGCGACGTCTACCCGACGTTTGTCGACACGCCGGGCTTCAGGCACGCGGCCAACTACACGGGCGCGAAGCTGTCCTACCCGCCCGGCACGCTGGCGCCGGAAAAAGTCGCCGACGCCGTCGTCGCCCTTGCCCGGCATCCGCGCAACACGACCGTGATCGGCGCGCCCGCGGCCATGATGAAGATCAGCGAGCTGGCCGCTCCCCTCCCCGCGATGCTGCTGGGCCGCTTCATGGACGCCTGGTCGAAACGCGCCGACCGCACGGGCGACACCATCGGGGCGCTCTACGAACCGCAGCCCGGCGCGAGCGGCGTCCACAGCGGCCAATACCAGCCGCAGGAGCGCAACACCGCGCTGATGGTCGGCGCCGGCCTGGCCCTCGGTGTGCTCGGCTGGCAGCTGATGCGCCGGCGCGAGCAGTCGGACTGACCGCGCCGCTTGAAAGCGCCTGACAACATGTTCAGAGCAAGGCGCGGCGACGAAGGCAGTACGACTGTACGGCAAGGAGCTGCAACGCAGCTATGGACACGCGCGCGTAGCGGGCGTCGCTTTGTTTTGTTAGGCGCTTTAAGGCTGGGCGCCTGCCTGCCAGCCGCCGCCCAGCGACTGGATCAACGCCACCGCCACCGTCTGGCGGTCGCTCTGCACTTGTACCAGCGATCGGCGCGCGTTCAGGGCCGTGACCTGGGCCTGCACCACCTCGGTATAACCCACCTGCCCCGCGCGGTAGCGGTTCAGGATCTGCTGCTCGACCAGGTCGGCCGCCTCGGAGGCCTGGCGCCGCAACTCCTGCTGCTGAGTCAGCACGCGCGTGGCTGTCAGCTGGTCTTCGACGTCGGCAAAGGCGTTCAGCACCGTCTGCCGGTAGCGCGCCACCGCCGCCTGGTGGCGCGCCTCGGCCCCGGCGACGGCGGCGCGCGTGGCGCCGGCATTGAAGATGGACTGCGCCGCCGACAGCCCGAACGACCAGGCCGCGTTCGAGGCCGAGAACAGGTCGCCCACGCGGCTGCCGCCCGTGCCGAGCGAGCCTGACAGGCCGATGTTCGGGAAATAGGCCGCGCGCGCGATGCCGATCTCCGCGTTGGCAGCAGCCACGTCGCGCTCGGCGGCGGCAATGTCCGGACGGCGCTGCAGCAGCGTCGCCGGCACGCCGACCGGAACATCGGGCACCTTCACCGTCCATTCGGCGCGCGGCGCCAGCGCGAATTCGCTCGGCGCCTTGCCGACCAAAATCGCGATCGCATGCTCGAACTGGGCGCGCTGGCGCGCCAGCGTCAAGGCGTCGCTGCGCGCGCTGGCGAGCTGGGTTTGCGCCTGCAGCACGTCGGTGCGGGCGGCGATGCCGACATTGAAGCGGTTCTGCGTGATCTGCAGCTCGCGCTCGTAACCGGCGATGGTGCGTTCCAGCAGCGCGCGCTGGGCGTCGAGCGCGCGGATGGTGAAATAGTTCGACGCCAGTTCGCCCTGGGCCGACAGCCGGGCGCTGGCCAGATCGGCGGCGCTGGCCTCCGCCCCCGCCTGGGCACTGGTAACGCCGGCGCGCAGGCGGCCCCAGACATCGGGTTCCCAGCTGCCGCCCAGGTTCAGGCGATAACTGTTGTCGGCGCCCTGCGAACGTACGCCGGCGCGTTCGCCCGAGAGGCCGAGCGACACCGTCGGGAACAGCGCCGCACGCTGCTGGGCCACGGCGGCGCGCGCCTGTGCGTAGTTGGCGATGGCTGCCGCCACGTTCTGGTTCGAGACCTCGACGCCGGCGACGAGCGCGTCGAGCTCAGTGTCGCCGAACAGCTGCCAGCAGGGCCCGCGTTCGAGCGCGTCGGCCGGCGCCGCCGGCACCCAGCCTTCGAGCTCCTTGAATGCGGTCGATGGGGGTGCCTCCGGACGCACGTAGGCGGGGCCGACCGCGCAGCCGGCGAGGCCGAGCGCGAGGATCAGCAGGGTCGGTCGGAAGGTCTTCGTTTTCTGCATACAAATCTCATTTCGAAATGGAGGGGACGGCTTCGTCCTCGAGCGGGCGGCGCGCCAGCTCGTGCTCGTCGGGCTTCTTGCTGCGCAGCTTGTCGAGCAGGACGTAGACCACCGGCGTGGTGAGCAGCGTCAGCAACTGGCTGGCGATCAGGCCGCCGATGATGGCGATGCCAAGCGGGCGGCGCAATTCCGAGCCTTCGCCGAAGCCGATCGCCAGCGGTAGTGCGCCGAGGGCCGCGGCCAGGGTCGTCATCAGGATCGGGCGGAAGCGCAGCAGGCAGGCCTCGCGCACCGCCTCCAGGGCCGAGACGCCCTTCGAACGTTCGAGGTCGAGCGCGAAGTCGATGATCAGGATCGCGTTCTTCTTGACGATGCCGATCAGGAGGAAGACGCCGATCAGGGCGATGATCGAGAACTCCATGTTGAACATCAGGAGCGCCAGCACCGCACCCACCCCGGCCGAGGGCAAGGTCGAGAGCACCGTGATCGGGTGGATCAGGCTTTCGTACAGGATGCCGAGCACGATGTAGATGACGACGATGGCCGCCAGGATCAGCAGCGGCTGCTCCTTGTTCGATTCCTCGGCCGCGCGCGCCGTGCCCTGGAAGCTGCCGCGCACGTTCGAGGGCATGGCGATGTCGGCTTCGGCCTGTTTTACTGCTGCCTTGCCGTCCTCGAGGTTGGCGCCTTCGGCCAGGTTGAACGAAACGGTCGTCGCCAGTTCGCCGTCCTGGTGGTTGACCGAGGTCGGGGTCGAACTCTCGGCGAAGCTGGCGATGGCGGACAGGGGCACCATCGTAGTGGCGCTGTTCGACAAGGCCGCGCCGCTGGAAGCGTCGCGCGTGGCCGTCAGGCTCGACGCCGGCGCCGGGGTGCCCGCCGTGGTCGTGGTACCGCTGGCGGCGCCACCGGTGGTGCTCGCGGCGACCGGCGCGGTCGCCGCGGGAGCCGTGCCGCTCGTCGGGCGCGCCGGCACGTACACATCCTTCAGCGCTTCCGGCGACTGCGCATATTTCTGCGCCACGCCCATGATCACGCTGTACTGGTTCAGCTCGTCGTAGATCTTCGAGACCTGGCGCTGGCCGAAGTTGTTGTACAGCGCATTGTCGACGTCGCGCGTGTTCACGCCCAGGCGCGCAGCGCTGTCCTTGTCGATGGCGACGAACATCTCGACGCCGTTCTCGGCCTGGTCGGTGTCGACGTCGACCAGCTGCGGCTGGCGCTTCATGGCGTCGCCCAGCTTCGCGGCCCAGGCCTTCAGATCCTCGGCGTTGTCGCTTTTCAGGGTGTACTGGTAGGTGGAGTTGCTGGAGCGCCCGCCCATGCGCAAGTCCTGCACGGGGTTGAGGAAGAGCGAGACGCCGGTCACGCGGGCGAGTTTCGGCCGCAGGCGCGCGATCACGGCCTGGCCTTTGTCGGTGCGCTCGGAGGCGGGTTTCAGGTCGATGAACATGAAGCCGCCCCCCGCCCTGCCGCCGCCCGTGAAGCCGACCACGGTATTGACCGCCGGGTCGCGCTTGATGATGTTGACCAGCTGGCGCATCTTGCCCTGCATCGCCTGGAAGGAGATGCTCTGGTCGGCGCGGATACCGCCGCTGATCTGGCCCGTGTCCTGCTGCGGAAAGAAGCCCTTCGGCGCCGCCGAGAACAGGTATACGTTCAGGCCGATCACGAACACCAGGATCACCATCACCAGGCCCATGCTGCCGAGCGCCCAGTCGAGCGAGCGCTCGTAGCCGCGCAGCACGCGGTTGAAGCCGGCCTCCGACCAGCGGGCAAAGCGTCCCGGCGGGCGCTCGATGGTGTGGCCTTTCTTGAGCAGCCAGGCGCACATCATCGGCGTCGTGGTCAGCGAAATCACCAGCGAAATCATGACGGCGGCCGACAGGGTGACCGCGAACTCGCGGAACAGCCGTCCCACTTGCCCGCCCATGAACAGCAGCGGAATGAAGACGGCCACCAGCGACAGGCTGATCGAGAGCACCGTGAAGCCGACTTCGCGCGCGCCGACCAGGGCCGCCTGCATGCGATCCATGCCGGCCTCGATGTGGCGCGCGGTATTTTCCAGCACCACGATGGCGTCGTCGACGACGAAGCCGGTGGCCACCGTCAGCGCCATCAGCGACAGGTTGTTCAGGCTGAAGCCCAGCAGGTACATGACGCCGAAGGTGCCCAGCAGCGAGACAACCGTCGCCACCGCCGGGATGACGGTCGCGCGCACGCTGCGCAGGAAAACGCTCACCACCAGCACCACCAGCAGGATCGAGAGCATCAGCGTGAATTCGATCTCGTGCAGCGAGGAGCGGATGGAGTTGGTGCGGTCGGACGCCACCTGCAGCGTCACGTCGCTCGGCAGCTGGGCCTGCAGCGAGGGCAGCAGCGCGCGTACGCCGTCTACGGTTTCGATGACGTTGGCCGCCGGCTGGCGCGTGATCAGCACGATGACGGCCGGTTCGCCGTTGAACAGGCCCAGGGTATTGATGTTCTCCGGGCCGTCGATGACCTGGGCCACGTCCTGCAGGCGGATCGCGGCGCCGTCGCGCCAGGCGACGACGAGGTCGCGGTAGTCGGCGGCGGTGCGGCCATTGGTGGGCGTGTCGGCCTGCGAATAGATCTGCAGGCGGTTGCCGTCGAGTTCGAGCGCGCCTTTCGGGCGGTTCGGATTGCTCGACTGGATGGCGGCGCGCACGTCCTCGGCCGAGACGCCGTAGCGGTTCAGCGAATAAGGAACGAGCTCGACCCGTACCGCCGGCAGCGAGCCGCCGCCGATCTCGACCTCACCCACGCCCGGCACCTGCGCCACGCGCTGCTGGACGATGTTCGAGACGGCGTCGTAGATCTGGCCGGGCGTGCGGCTTTTCGAGGTGAGCGCCAGGATGATCACCGGCTGGTCGGATGGATTGGCCTTGCGGTAGGTCGGGTTGCTGCGCAGGGTCGCCGGCAAGTCCGCCCGCGCGGCGTTGATCGCGGCCTGCACTTCGCGCGCGGCCGAATCGATCTTGCGGTTCAGGTCGAACTGCAGGCTGACGCGGGTCGAGCCATTGCCCGAGTTCGAGGTCATTTCGTTGACGCCGGCGATCACGCCCAACCTGCGTTCGAGCGGCGTGGCGACGCTGCTGGCCATGGTCTCGGGGCTCGCGCCCGGCAGCGAGGCCGACACCGAAATGGTCGGGAAGTCGACCTGGGGCAGTGGCGAAACCGGCAGCACGAAGAAGGCGCCGATGCCGGCCAGCGCCAGCCCGAGCGTCAGCAGGACGGTTGCGATCGGGCGCTGGACGAAAGGCTTCGACAGGTTCATGCGCCGGCCTCACGGGGCTTGGCCGGCGCCTTGCCGCCCCAGCGCCGCGACACGCGGTCGAACGCGAGGTAGATCACGGGCGTGGTGAACAGCGTCAGCAGCTGGCTGAGAATCAGGCCGCCGAAAATGGCCAGGCCCAGCGGCCGGCGCAGCTCGGCGCCCTCGCCCCAGCCGAACATCAGCGGGATCGCGGCGAACAGCGCGGCCAGGGTCGTCATCAGGATCGGGCGGAAGCGCAGCAGCGCCGCCTGGCGGATCGCGTCCAGCGGGCTCATACCCTGGTCGCGCTCGGCCTCGATCGCGAAGTCGATCATCATGATCGCGTTCTTCTTGACGATGCCGATCAGGAGGATGATGCCGATGATGCCGATCACGCCCAGCCCCTGCCCCGTGACCCACAGCGCCAGCAACGCGCCCACGCCGGCCGAGGGCAGCGTGGAAAGGATGGTGAGCGGGTGGATGTAGCTCTCGTAGAGCACGCCGAGCACGATGTAGACGCAGACCACGGCGGCGAGGATCAGCCACAGCTGGTTCGAGAGCGAGTTCTCGTAGGCGCCCGAGGCGCCGAGGAAGCTCAGGGTGACCGAAGCCGGCAGCTTGATGTCGGCGGCGGCCGCGCGGATCGCGTCGACCGCCTGGCCGAGCGAGGTGCCGCTGGTTGTGTCGAAGCCGATGGTTGTGGCCGGGTATTGCGCGACGTGGGTCACCTGCAGCGGCGCCTGCTCTTCGCGGATGGTCGCCACGGCGGACAGGGGCGTCGGCTCGCCGGAGCTGGTGCGCAGCTGCAGGCGGCCCAGGGCCTGCAGCGACATCGCCTCGTCCTGCTGCGCTTCCAGGATCACGCGGTACTGGTTGGTCTCGGTGAAGATGGTCGAGACGATGCGCTGGCCGAAGGCGCTGTAGAGGGCGTCGTCGATGCTGGACGCCGTGATCCCCAAGCGCGAGGCGGTGTCGCGGTCGATGTGGACGACGGCCGCCGCACCCACCGCGCCGGCGTCGGTGGTGACGTTCCGCAGTTGCTTCTGCTCGGCCATGCGCGCGACCAGCTTGCGTGCCCAGGCGACGACGGTGGCGTTGTCGGCGCCTTCGAGCGAGACGCGGTACTGGGTCGGGCCGCTTTCGGCGTCGATGGTCAGGTCTTGCGTCGGCTGCAGGTACAGCGTCAGACCGGCCACGTTCGCCACGCGCCGCTTCAGGCGGCTCATGATCTCGTCGGGGTCGCCGTCGCGGTCGGGCTTCAGGTTGATCAGCATGGTGCCGGTGTGGAGCATGCTGTTGTTGGCGGCATCGACGCCGACATTCGAGGCCAGGGACTCCACTTCCGGATCTTCCAGGATCGCCTTGGCGGCAGCCTGCTGCATCTCGGCCATGCGCTCGTAGGAAATCGCCTGGCGCGCCTCGACGCGGGCCTGCAGCTGGCCCGTGTCCTGGGTCGGGAACAGGCCTTTCGGGATGAACGCCCACAGCAGGGCGGTCAGCGCCAGCGTGGCCAGGGCGACGATCAGGGTCAGGCCCTGGCGCGCCAGCACCCAGTCCAGGCCGCGGTCGTACCTGTGGATCACGCGGTCGAAGAAGGCCTGGGTCTTGATTGCCCACTTGCCCGGCTTTTCTTCCTCGTGGCTGCGCAGCCAGCGCGCCGACATCATCGGCACCAGGGTCAGCGAGACCAGGCCCGAGATCAGGATCGTGATCGCCAGGGTGACCGCGAACTCGCGGAACAGGCGTCCGACCACGTCGCCCATGAACAGAAGCGGGATCAAGACCGCGATCAGCGACACGGTCAGTGAGATGATGGTGAAGCCGATCTGCGCCGCGCCCTTGATCGCCGCGGCCATCGGCTTTTCGCCCTCTTCGATATAGCGCGCGATGTTCTCGATCATGACGATCGCGTCGTCGACGACGAAACCGGTGGCGATGGTCAGCGCCATCAGGGACAGGTTGTTCAGGCTGTAGCCGAGCAGGTACATGACGCCGAAGGTGCCGATCAGCGAGATCGGCACGGCCAGGCTGGCGATCACGGTGGCGCGGATGCTGTGCAGGAAGGCGAAGATCACCAGCACCACCAGCACCACGGCCAGCAGCAGTTCGATCTGCACGTGGTGCACCGACGCGCGGATGCCGGTGGTGCGGTCGGACAGCACGTCCAGGCGCAGCGACGCCGGCAGACCCGCCTGCAGTTCCGGCAGGCGCTCCTTGATCGCGTCGACCGTGGCAATGACGTTGGCGCCCGGCTGGCGCTGGACGTTGAGAATGATCGCCGGTTTCAAATTGGCCCAGGCGCCCAGGCGCACGTTCTCGGCGCTGTTGACGACCTGCGCCACGTTCCCGAGGCGCACCGGGGCGCCGTTGCGGTAGGCGACGATCAGGTTTTTATAATCCTCCACCGTCACCAGCTGGTCGTTGGCGTTGATGGCGTAGGCGCGGGTCGGGCCGTCGAAGCTGCCCTTGGCGCTGTTGGCGTTGGCCGCCGTGATCGCGGTGCGCAGCGAGTCCAGGCCCATGCCGTAGGAAGCGAGCGCCTCGGTATCGGCCTGGATGCGCACGGCAGGCCGCTGCCCGCCCGATAGCGTGACCTGGCCGACGCCGGAGACCTGGCTGATCTTCAGCGCCAGGCGCGTGTTGACCAGGTTCTGCACCTCGGTCAGGGGCACGGTGTCGGAGGTGATGGCAAGCGTGAGCACCGGCGCGTCGGCCGGATTGACCTTGGCGTAGACCGGCGGCGCCGGCAAGTCGGCCGGCAGCAGCGAGCCGCCGGCATTGATCGCGGCCTGCACTTCCTGCTCGGCGACGTCGAGCGTCTGGCCGAGGCCGAACTGCAGGGTGACGATGGAGACGCCGGCCGCGCTGGTCGAACTCATGCGCGTAAGGCCCGACATCTGGCCGAACTGGCGCTCCATCGGCGCCGTGACCGTGCGTGCCATGACCTCGGGGCTGGCGCCGGGGTAGAGGGTCTGCACCTGGATGGTCGGGAAGTCGACCTGGGGCAGCGCCGACAGCGGCAGGAATTTATAGCCGACCAGGCCGGCCAGCACGATGGCGAGCATCAGCAGGGCCGTGGCGACCGGGCGTCGGATGAATGGGCCGGAGGGGCTCATCGCGGCACCCTGTTCCGGTAGGGTGGGCGCCCCGTGCCCACGCGGAAACACGCTTGTGTTGAATGAACCGCCATCGCATCTGCTAACACGACGCAAAAATCCGCGTGGGCACGGAGCGCCCACCCTACCGTGGCGATCATTGCGACGCTCCCTCGCGCTGCTGGCGGCGCGGACGTTCGCCCTGCGCACCCTGCCCGCCCTGGCGCCCGCCCTGCGCGCCCTGCGCCGGCCGGTCGCCCGGTAGCGTCACCTTGGCACCATCCTTCAAGCGGTCGGCGCCTTCGGTGATCACCTGTTCCCCGGCCTTGAGCCCGGTCGCCACCTGCACCTTATCGCCGCTTGCCTGCCCGCGCGTCACGCTGCGCAGGGAGACGGTGCGCGCCTCGGGATTGAGAACATAGACGAAATCGCCGTTGGCGCCATGGCGCAGGGCGTTGACGGGCACCACGACGGCGTCTTCGACCGTGCGCACCTGCAGGCGCAGGTTGACGAACTGACTCGGGAACAGCTTGTTGTCAGCGTTCTCGAAACGCGCCTTGGCGCGCACGGTGCCGGTCTGGACGTCGACCTGGTTGTCGAGCGCGGCGAAGCGGCCCGTGGCCAGCGCGGTGCTGCGCGTGCGGTCGAGCGCCGTGGCCGGCAGCTGCGCGTTCTGGGCGATACGCCCCTGCAGTTCCGGCACCTGATCCTGCGGCACCGCGAATTCGACGTCGATCGGCGAGAACTGGGTGATCACGGCGATGCCGTTGGCGTCGTTGCTCCCCACCAGGTTGCCGATATCGACGGTGCGCAGGCCGACACGGCCCGCGATCGGCGCCTTCACCTGGGTGTAGCTGAGGTTCAGGCGCGCCAGGTTCTCGGCCGCGGTGTCGGTCTTGACCGTCGCTTCGAGCTGCTTGACCAGGGCCGCCTGGGTGTCGACTTCCTGACGCGCGATCGAATCCTGCTCCAGCAGGGTGCGGTAGCGCGACAGGGTCAGGCGCGCGCTTTCCAGCTGGGCTTCGTCGCGCTGGCGCTGGCCGGTCGCTTGCAGCAGCGCGATTTCGGAGGAACGCGGGTCGATCGTCGCCAGCACCTGGCCGGCGCGCACGATCTGGCCTTCGGTGAAGTTGATCTTCTGGAGGACACCCGAGACTTGCGGGCGCACGGTGGCGATCGCCGCCGGCGTCACCGTGCCCAGGGCCTCGAGCGTGACCGGGATGTCGACCTGCTCGGCCGTGGCGACGCCGACCGTGGTCGCCGGCGCGCCGCGCCGTCCGCCTCCGCCACCGCCTGGGCCGCCACCGCCACCGCCGCCAGGGCCGGCAGCGGCACCACCCCGCGCCCCCGCCCCCGCGGTGCCCGGCCCGGCGCCACCGGCGCCCTGCGGCGTCCGGTGGGTCAGGTACCAGGCCAGCGCCGCCAGCGCCACCATGGCGAGCACGGCGATGATGCTGCCGATGCGCTTGCTGCGCTTCTTGCGGGCGGTTTCCGGGTTCGGGGTCTTGTTCGGGGAAACGGTGGAATCCATACTTATCCTTGATGTTCGGCTTGCTGACAAATGCACAAGTAATCAGCTTGGAATGTAGCACGGCACGCAGGATGGATATGTTTCGTAACGTACATAGCGCCGGTGCCAGACCGGCCTCGCGCGGACAGGGTCGGGACAGCCTTTACACCGCTTCACACCGTAGGACGCCATTCGCTGCCATGCATGAAAAACGGGCGCCGGAATGATTCGGCGCCCGTTCGGGAGCTTGCACAACTTGTAACAGCGGATACAAATCCGCTACATGGTTTTACCCGCCCGCGCTCATGGCAGCTCGCATAGGCAATGGGTGACGGCCGCGAATGGTTTCTTGCCGTCGCTCAGGTCGGCCAGCCAGCCCAGGTCTTTGGCGACGCCGGACATGGCGGCGGGCGGGATCGCATCCGGCAGGATGCCGAGCTTGACCTGGATGTTCAGGGCCTGGACATCCGAGACGCCCAGCATCGACAGGAATTGCTCGAAGGCCGTGCCCGGACGCTCGACATAGGCGACGCGGAAGTCGTCGCCCAGCTTGGCCCGCTTGGCCGCCGAACGCAGCGCGTCGCCGTAGCTGCCCAGGCGGTCGACCAGGCCGCGTTCCTTGGCCTGCGCGCCCGTCCAGACGCGGCCCTGGCCGACTTCGTCGATCTTGGCCGCGGTGGTCTTGCGCGCGGCGGCGGCCTTGGTGGTGAACTCGCGGTAAACGTTGTCGATGCTGGCCTGCACCAGCTGGCCGAAGCGCGGATCGAGCGGGCGCAGCGGGTTGTAGGCGTCGGCCAGCCAGGTGGTGGTGACGCCGGCCGTGCGCACGCCCAGCTTGTCGGCGACCTTGTCGGCCGTCGGCAGGATGGCGAACACGCCGATCGAACCGGTGATGGTGGCCGGGTCGGCGATCACCTCGTCGGAGGCCATCGAGATCCAGTAGCCGCCCGAGGCGGCCACGCTGCCCATCGACACCACGACCGGCTTGCCGGCCGCGCGCGTCAGTTCCAGCTCGCGCCGGATCAATTC
The DNA here is from genome assembly GCF_001424165.1 of Massilia sp. Leaf139. Lineage (GTDB taxonomy): Bacteria > Pseudomonadota > Gammaproteobacteria > Burkholderiales > Burkholderiaceae_D > Telluria. The sequence goes on along the minus strand of NZ_LMOJ01000001.1, from coordinate 428,149 downwards.
CGAACCGTAGGCGCTGCCGCCGGGCGAATCGACGCGCAGCACCAGGGCCTTGACCGAGTCGTCTTCGCGCGCGCGGCGGATCATGGCGGCGGTGGAGGTGCCGCCCACCACGCCGGGGCCGCCCTGCCCTTCGGTGATCTCGCCGGCGGCGACGATCACGCCGACCGCGTCGCCGAAGGCCTTTTGCGGATTACGCGCGAGGTACTCGTTGTAGGAAACCTGGCGGAAGCTCTTGATCGATTCGTCGTACTCGCCGCGCTTGATGAACATGGCGCGCACCTCGTCGCGGGTCTTGATGCCGTCGACCAGCTTCTGGTTCAGCGCCACCTGCGCCGCGTTGCCGCCGGTCGCCTGCATCAGTTGCGGCAGCTGCTCGATGCCGCGCGCCACGCTGCCGGCCGCCAGCTTGCGGTTCTTCTCGACGCTGGCGGTATAGCCCTGCCACAGGGCGCCGTACAGGAAGGCGTCCGCTTCGGTGGCGGCCTGCGACGGGCCGTTGCTGATGTACGGTTCGGCGAAGCTCTTATAGGTGCCGACCTTCATCAGGTTGACGGTCACGCCGAGCTTGTCGAGCGCGTCGCGGTAGTAATTGCGGTGGCGGCCGAAACCTTCGATCAGCACCATGCCCATCGGGTGCACATAGACTTCGCTCGCGTGCGACGCCAGCAGGTAGCGCTTCTGGTCGAAGTTGCCGCCCCAGGCGATGACGGGCTTGCCGGCCGCCTTGACGCGGTCGATCGCTGCGCCGACCTCGTGCAGCATGGCCAGGCCGGCGCCATCGAGTTCGTCGAGCATCAGGTAGACGCTGCCGATGTTCTTGTCCTTGGCGGCCGCGTCGAGCACGGTCAGCAGGTCGCGCAGCTCGATCATGCGCCGCGTATTGCCGCCCACGTTCGACAGCAGGGTGTCGCGCAGGGCGCTGCTGTGCTCTTCGACCAGTTCGCCGCGCAGTTCCAGCACCAGCGCGGTCTTGGCGGTGAGCGGCTTGGCGCCGCCGCTGAACAGCGCCCACAGGAAGGCGATCAGGATCAGCAGGAACAGGCTGTTGAGCACGAAGCGGCGGGTCGCGTCGAGACCGCGCCAGAAGATGCCAAAACCGCGGCGCAGGGAAGTCATGGGCTTGAAGGACATCGGAACTCCACTAGGGTAAGAAAATGTCAGGCGGTGACGGCAAGTTTGTCTGCCGCCTCTTTGTGCGAAATCGCATACAGGCCAACGAAGACGAGTATGCCATTGACCATCAGCAGTTCGAGACCCAGGCGATAGCTGCCGAGCAAATATTGCTGATAGAACTCAAGGATCGCGCAAAGAACGGGGGCGCCGATTGTCACGAAAGGCACGAGATGGTCGGTCAAACCACGCTTCGTCAGCATGCCGAAAGCAAACAGGCCCAGCAGCGGGCCATAGGTATAAGCGGCCAGTTTCAGGATTACCACGATCATGCTCGGTTCGTCGATCCACTTGAAGCCCAGCACCAGCAGCAGGAACAGCGCCGCGAAACCCAGGTGCACGTGGCGGCGCAGGCGCTCCTGGGCGGCCACGTCGAGATCGGCGCGGCGCTTGATGCCGAGGATGTCGATGCAGAAGGTGGAGGTCAGTGCCGTGATGGCGCCGTCGGCGCTCGGGAACAGGGCCGAGACCAGTGCGATCAGGAAGATGATCTGCACCGCCGCCGGCAGATGGCCCATGACCACGGCCGGGAAGATCTTGTCGCCCGTGGCCGCCACGCCGGCCAGCGGCGCGTACAGGTACAGCAGGCCGCCCAGGAACAGGAAGGACGAGAGCACCACTACCAGCACCGCGGTCAGGCTCAGCAGGTTCTTTTGCGAGTCGGCCAGGGTTTTGACGGAAATCGTCTTCTGCATCATTTCCTGGTCCATGCCCGTCATCGTCAGCACGATGAAGATGCCGGCGACGAACTGCTTCCAGAAAAAGTTGGGGCTGTCGACATCCCAGGTGAAGATGCGCGCCAGGCCCTGCGACTGCATCGCATTCAGGCTGTCCGGGATCGACATGCCGAGTTCGTTCAGCAGGAACCAGACGCAGGCGAACAGGCCGAACAGCATGCAGCTCGTCTGCAGGGTGTCCGTCCAGACGATGGTTTTGACGCCGCCCTGGTAGGTGTACATCAGGATCATGGCCAGGATCACGAGGGTCGTGACCCAGAACGGGATGCCCAGGCTGTCGAGGATGATGGCCTGCAGGATGTTGACGACCAGGTAGAGCCGCGCCGTCGAGCCGAGCAGGCGCGAAACGATGAAGAAGCCCGCCCCGCTCTGGTAGGCGCGCCGTCCCAGGCGCACGTCCAGGTAGTGGTAGATCGAGGTCAGTTTCAGGCGGTAGTACAGGGGCAGCAGGATGTAGGCGACCGCGATGTAGCCGAACACATAGCCGATCAGGATCTGGCCGTAGCCGAAGGCGTCCTTGCCGACCGCGCCGGGCACGCTGATGAAGGTCGCGCCGGACAAGGTGGTGCCGACCATGCCGAAGGCGACCAGCATCCAGTTGGAACTCTTGTTACCGATGAAGAAGCTGTCGTTGTTGGCGTTGCGGGAGGTCGCCCAGGCGACGCCGAGCAGCAGCGCGAAATAGCCGATGAGGATGCAGAAAAGTAGAACCGGGGACATGTGTTTTTAGTGGGGTGGTGATGACGCGCCCAGCAATATACACCTAGATAACGGTAGGGTGGGCATTCATGCCCACCGGTGATACCTGGCAGCTCCGATATCGTGCCGGATGATCTCGCTGCTATTTAATCACCGCGTGGGCGGGAGACCCGCCCACCTTACGTTACGGAGCCACCGGCAGATGCTTATGCTTCCTCGCCCTCTACCCGCTCGAAGGGCCCGATGCAGGCTTCCATCGTCTCGTCGCTGCACATCAGGAACAGCGCCCCCGAGGGGTGGAAGCGCAGGAAATTCGTGGCCTGGGTGCCGACCTCCATGATCTCGCCCGAGCAGTCCTGCTTGCCGTTGTCCTTGACGATGCGGTCTTCGAGCTTGTAGAAGCCCTTGGGGCTGGGCTTGTCGGGGATGCGGTATTCGCTTTCGGAGATTTCTTCCTTGCTCGTCACCAGGGTGGTGCCGTCGCCGCGGAAGCGGTAGGTTTCGACGCAGCGCAGTTCGGGCAGCGCCAGGCGCCAGATGCCGAGAATGGGGTGGTTCGCCGCCGGCGCCGGCGGCGCGGCCTGGGCCAGCGGTGTCAGGACAACGAGGGAGACCAGCAGCTTGGACAGCGCACGCATGACAGCTCCTTTCACCAAGGTTGTGATCGATCGCTTCCGGCCCGCCAGGGGCCGGGGTGCTGCATGCTGCGCCGGCCCTGGCGGCCGGCCTGGTTCGATCGTATGCCCGATTTTATGCCAACTTAGCCGTTGTCCGTCGTCCCCTTGCCCTTGGCCGGACGGCGGCTACGCGCGGCTGGCTTGCGTGCCGGACGGCTGGAACCGCCACGCGCCGGTTTCGCGCGTGCAGCGCCCTCGCCCGGGGCGACATTGCCGTTGACGTCGTCCGGCAAGACATAGTCGTCCTCGTCCTCGGCAGCCAGGGCCGCGGCGGGGGCGGCGATCTCGGCCACCGGCACCTGGGCCGGTTCCGGGGCCGCATCCACCGGCGCTGCGTCCACGGGCGCGGCCTCCGGTGCGCCTTTCTTGGCGGCCGGCTTGCGCGGCGTGCGGCGGCGTTCCTTCTTCGCCGGGGCGGCCTCCTCCACCGCGATTTCGGCTGCCTCTCCGGTCGCTGGCTCGACCGCTGGTTCGGCCACTTCCGTCGCCTGCGTCGCGGTCTCGACCGGCGCGGCCTCTGGCGTGTCCTGCACCGATTCAAATACCACCGCCTCGGCCGCCTCGTCCGGCGTCACCGCCACAAACGGCGCGTCGCCGCGCGTGTTCTTGCGGCCGCGTCCGCCGCGGGTGCGGCCCTTGCCCTTGCCTTCGTCGCGCGCCTCGGCCGGCGCCGCGGCCTCCTCGCCCTCGGTCACGGCATCGGCAGCCGGCGCCATGCTCTCGGCGGCCGGCGCTTCCAGCGGCAGCGCGGCAGCGGCGCCGCTGCTGCGGTAGACATAGGTGCCGGACTTTTCGTCGCGGCCGAATTCGAACAGGCCGCGTACCTGCGCCTCTTCCAGCAGGTTGCCGAAGGTGCGGAAACCGTAATACACCTCCGAGAATTCCGGACGTCGGCGCTTGAGGGTGTCCTTCAGCAGCGAAGCCCAGATCTTGCCGGTGTCGCCGCGCTCGGACACCAGCGCATCGAAGGTCTCGGCGACCATCTCCAGCGCCTGGGTCTTGCGCGCTTCCAGTTCTTCCTTGCGGCGGTCGTCGCCCCCCTGGCGCTTCGGCTGTTGCGGCGCGGCCTTGCGCTCGTCCCTTTTGGCGGCGGCGCGCCGCACTTCGCGCACCAGGTCGTCGTAGAAGATGAATTCGTCGCAGTTGGCCACCAGCAGATCCGAGGTGGACTGCTTCACGCCCACGCCGATCACCTGCTTGGCGTTCTCGCGCAGCTTCGAGACCAGCGGCGAGAAGTCGGAGTCGCCGCTGATGATCACGAAGGTGTTGACGTGCGACTTGGTGTAGCACAGGTCGAGCGCGTCGACGACGAGGCGGATGTCGGCCGAGTTCTTGCCCGACTGGCGCACGTGCGGGATTTCGATCAATTCGAAATTCGCTTCGTGCATCGTCGATTTGAAGCCCTTGTAGCGATCCCAGTCGCAGTACGCCTTCTTGACGACGATGCTGCCCTTGAGCAGGAGGCGCTCGAGTACCGGCTTGATGTCGAACTTCTCGTAATTCGCGTCGCGCACGCCCAGGGCGACGTTTTCGAAGTCGCAAAACACCGCCATGCTGATGTTGTCGGAGGATGAAGCCATAAATTCTTTATTTTCTGTTTTGATAAGGGAGGACGGATACCCGGCGGATTATACGCATAACCTCGTTTCTCCCCGCGCAAGCCCGCGCTGCGACGGCGCAGAGGCGATGTCATTATTGCCACACTGAAAAAATATGGCCAAGCTGATGTGCATACACCTCCCAACGGTATACACTTGCCCCAACGCATAGACAGGTTCTTCCTGTAATGCAACACCCAGCAAATGCAACATCAGATTGTAATAACGAGATACGAGCCTGCATGAAGCCATCGAAGCAAATCGACGTTCGCCTGCGACTTCCACACCATCCCCCGCGCCAAGCCGGCGCCCCCGCCTGCCCCTTCTGCAGTTTCTGACGCGCGCATATGCATTCCAGCGTCAACGAGCGCGAACGGCTCGCGCAAGCCGCCCTGCCGGCGCGCCTGTCCCCGGCCCTGCGCGCCGCGCTGGCGCCGCTGCTGGCCTGCGCCGTCCTGGCCGCGGCGATCTGCCTGGGGCACGAGGGCACGCGCCGCTGGCAGGTGCTGGTGCTGGCCATCCCGGGCCTGGCCTGGCTGTGGTCGCCGCTGCGTGCGCGCGGCTGGCGCCTGGCCCAGGGCCTGGCCTGCTTCGGCATCGGCCTGGGCTTCATCGTCGACGGCGCGCTGCGCGGTTTCCTGCTGTGCGCCTACGAGGCCCTGCCCAACAGCGCCATGGTGCTCAGCGCCGTGGCCAACACCACCGACGAGGAAACGCGCGAATTCCTCAGCATGTACTGGCGCGACCTGCTGGCCTGGGCGGCCTTCGCGCTCGCCTGCGCCGCCGTGCTCGGCGCCGCCCTGCTGCGCTGGTGGCGCTCGCCCCCGGCGCCGCTGCGCCCGCGCGGCTGGAAGCTGGGCGTCATGGCGCTGCTGGCAGTGCTGGTGGCGAGCGCCTTCGTGAGCAATCCGTGGCGCCGCCACCACCCCGTCGCCTTCTGGCCGCACTGGGTGAAGGACGTCGGCACCCTGCGCCACCAGTGGGAAGGCTTCGGCCGCCAGCGCGCGGAGCTGCTGGACGCGGCGGCCGCCGTCAAGCCGGTGCTGTCGGCGGCAGGGCCGGACACCCTGGTGCTGGTCATCAGCGAGAGCCTGAACCGCGGCAACCTCAGCAACTACGGCTATGCGCGCGCGACTTCGCCGCACCTGGCCGCGCGCGAACTGGAACTGGGCGGGCAGCTGCAGGTGTTCCGCCATGCCTGGTCGGTCAATGCCTCGACCGTGCCGGCGCTGCGCAACCTGTTCTACTTCGGAACCCCCGAAGCCAGCGGACGCATGCACCTGCTGGCGCTGGCGCGCGCTGCCGGCTACCGCACTTTCTGGATCAGCAACCACAATGATCTCGCCATCGAGCAGGAACATGCGCGCCTGGCCGACGAGGTGCGCCTGCTGAACAACACCCCCGGCCGCGCCTCGCGCGCGCTCGACGAGCAGATGCTGCCGGCCGCGCGCGCGGCCCTGGCCGACCCGGCGCCGCGCAAGCTGATCGTGCTGCACATGCTCGGCCTGCACCCGCATTACCGGATGCGCCATCCGGACGGCATGACCCCGTTCGCGCATGCCATCGACCGGGTCGACGCGCGCCTGCGCAGCGAAGGCCGCCCGGCCTGGCTGCGCGAGCTGCGCAACGACTACGATTCGGCCGTGCGCTACCACGACAGCACGGTCGCGGCCACGCTCGACCTGTCGCGCCAGGCGGCCGGCAAGCAGACCTGGGTCTTCCTGTCCGATCACGGCCAGGAAGTGGGCCACACGATCGACCGCGCCGGCCACAGCGCCACGACGCCCGACGGCTACCGCATTCCGCTGATGGTATGGAATTCCTTCGACAGCCCGGCCTCGAGCCAGGCCTTGACGGCGCCGGTGCGCAGCGACTGGTTCGGCTTCAGCCTGGCGCGCCTGCTCGGCATCGGCTGGCGCGGCGCGCAGCCGGATCAGGACGTGCTCGACCGCCGCTACCGCTGGCAGGCGCCTGCCCTGCCCGTCAAGATCGACTACGGCACCTAGAGCGCTCTGCTATAGACGCGCCAGCGTGGCCGGGTCGGGCCGCCCATCGAAAAACTGGTCGAGGCAGGTCTGGAACACAGCCTCGTCGGGCGCGGTATCGCTGAACAGGGTCATCGAGGAATGGAATTTGCGGTCGTCCGGATCGCCGAAGATCTCGCCGATCTCCATGTCGCGGTGGGTGGCGACCAGGCGCGCGCATTCGCGCAGGCGCGGGCCGAGCACGGGGTGGGCCAGATAGGCGGCGGCTTCGTCGCTCGACGAGATCGCATAGGTGCGCGCCATCTCGCTCTGGCCCAGGCCCGCGATCTGCGGAAACACGAACCACATCCAGTGCGTGCGCTTGTGGCCGGTGCGCAGTTCGGCGAGGACATCGGAATATACGGGATCCTGGGCGCTGACGAAGCGGTCGAGGTTGAATTCGTTGTCCATGGCAGTCTCCCCAAGAGTGTCCATGCTACCCCTTTCGCCGTTTTTGCTAAAGTGGCGCCACGATGAAACCAGAACACCTGTCCCTGCTGCTGACGCGCGAGATGCCCTATGGGAAATATGAAGGGCGCAAGATCGCCGACCTGCCCGGCCATTATCTCGGCTGGTTCGCCCGGGAAGGCTTCCCGCGCGGCGAACTGGGCGAACTGCTGGCCCTGATGTACGAGCTCGACCACAACGACCTGCGCGGCCTGCTCGACCCGCTGCGGCGCGGCCGCTAGGCCCTCACCAGGCGCAGCCACCGCGCGTTGCCGCTCAGCAATCAAACGGGCGGCGCGGCCGCAGCCCTTTGGCTATAATCGGTTCAGGCTCACTATATTGACAGCGCATGCAAGCAGATCCGGCCGCGGCCCCCCGTGTCCTCCTCGTCGAGGATGACGAACATATTTCGCAAGTCCTGCGTTTCATGCTCGAACGCCAGGGTTACCAGGTCGAACACATGGCCGACGGACGCGCCGCGTCGCATCACGTCGCCGCCTCCGATCCGCCGGCGCTGGTACTGCTCGACGTGATGCTGCCGTATGTCGACGGCTTCGAGATCGTGCAGCTGATCCGCGCGCAGCCGGCCTGGCGCGAGGTGCCGGTGCTGATGCTCACCGCGAAGAACACCGAACGCGATACCGTGCGCGCCCTCGACGCCGGCGCCAGCGATTTCATCATCAAGCCCTTCCAGCCGCAGGAATTGCTGGCCCGGGTGCGCCGCTACCTGCGCCCAAGCGCGTGACGCCGGCCACCCATCCCGACGCTTTCATTTCCGCCGCCCTCTGGACGGGCTTCGCGGCGCTCGTCCTGACCCTGCTGCTGGGCCTGCAGATCATCGCCATGCGCATGCTGCTGCGCCAGCGCCAGCGCAGCGATGCGCGCGCACTGGCGCGCTGGCGTCCGCTGCTCAACGCCGCCATCGTCGGCGACATGCCGCAGGCCCTGCCGCCGCTGCGCCGCGGCGAGCGCCTGCCCTTCCTGCGCCTGTGGGCGCACCTGCAGGGTTCCCTGCGCGGGGAAGCCAACGAGGCCCTCAACGAGGTCGCGCGCCGCCTCGGGATCGACGCCTACGCGCGCGGCCTGCTCGTGCGCGGCAACCGGCCGGCGCGCCTGCTGTCGGCCCTGGTGCTGGGGCACCTGCACGACCGCGAGGCCTGGCCTGCCCTGTTGCGCATGGCCGCGCAGCCCGACAACACGGTCTCGCTCACGGCCCTGTGGGCGCTGGTGCGGGTCGATCCGCCGGCCGCCGCCGACTACATGGTGCCGCTGTTTATCGAACGCGAGGAATGGGCGCTGTCGCTGGCCGCCGGCGTGCTGCAGCAGGCGACGGAAGCGGCTGCCGCCGCGCTGGCGCGCACCCTGCCCGCCCTGCCCCAGGAAAAGCTGCCGCGCGCCCTGCGCATCGCCGAAGCGCTGCATGCGACGCTGCCGGTCGGCGTGCTCGGCGCGGCGCTCGCCAGCGCGTCGATGCCGGTCGTGATCGCCGGCCTGCGCGGGGTGCGCACGCCCGAGACCCTGCCCCAGGTACGCGCGCTGCTGGCGCACGAGGACTGGCAGGTGCGGGTGCAGGCGGCGCGCGCGCTCGGGCGGGTGGGCGAACGCGCCGACGCCGAGCGCCTGGCGGCCCTGCTCGGCGACCGCGAATGGTGGGTGCGCTACCGCGCGGCCGAGGCCCTGCTGGAACTGCCGGCGCTCTCGCGCGCCGACCTCGACGCACTGCGCGCCTCGCTCACCGACCGCTTTGCCGCCGACATGCTGTCGCAGGCGATGGCCGAAAGCGAGACTAAATGAGTACTGCGAATGAACACCGCGCATGAATACCGATAACCTTCTTGTCGCCTTCGTCACCTGGTTCGTGCTCTGCTTTTTCGTGGCGCTGAACGGCGGCTACCTGCTCCTGAACCTGTTTTCGCTGCGCGCCCTGCACAGGCGCGGCCAGGAGCAGTTCCTGGGCGACCTGCCGCGCGCCTACTCGGGCCTGGAGCCGCCGGTGAGCATCCTGGTGCCGGCCTATAACGAGGAAGCGACGATCGCCGCCTCGATCCGCTCGATGCTGCAGCTGACCTACGCCGAATTCGAGATCGTCGTCATCAACGACGGCTCGAAGGACAAGACCCTGGAGGTGCTGCAGCGCGAATTCGCCCTGCTGCCCTTCCCCGAAGCCTACCGCCGCACGATTCCGACCAAGGAGGTGCGCCAGATCTACCGCTCGACGCGCTACCCGAACGTGCGCGTGATCGACAAGGTCAACGGCGGCAAGGCCGACTCCCTGAATGCCGGCATCAACGCCTCGCGCTATCCGCTCTTTTGCGGCGTGGACGCCGACTCGATCCTGCAGCGCGACAGCCTGGCCAAGGTCACCGAGCCCTTCCTGCGCGACCCGACCATGGTCGCCACCGGCGGCACCGTGCGCGTGGCCAACGGCTGCGAGGTGTCGGGCGGCTTCCTGACCAAGGTCGGCCTGCCGCGCAGCGCGCTGGCGCTGTTCCAGGTGGTCGAATACCTGCGCGCGTTTCTGTTCGGGCGGCTCGGCTGGTCGGCGCTGAACGGCATGCTGATCATTTCCGGCGCCTTCGGCATCTTCAAAAAGGACGCGGTGGTGCTGGCCGGCGGCTACCGGCCCGACACCATCGGCGAGGACATGGAACTCGTGGTACGCATGCACCGCACCCTGCGCGAGAAGAAGCAGCCCTACCGCATCGAATTCGTGCCCGACCCGGTGTGCTGGACGGAGGCGCCCGAAGACATGGCCACCCTCAAGAACCAGCGCGTGCGCTGGCAGCGCGGCCTGGCCGAGAGCCTGAACGCGAACTGGGGCCTGATGTTCTCGCGTAACGGCGGCGTGGCCGGCTGGGTGGCCTTTCCGTTCATGCTGTTCTTCGAGTGGCTCGGGCCCGTGATCGAACTGGGCGGCTATATCTTCATGGTCTTCGCTTTTCTCACCGGCGCGATTTCCTGGGAAGCCTTCGGCGCCTTCCTGTTCGTCGCGCTCGGGCTGGGCATCCTGCTCTCGGCCTCGGGCCTGCTGCTGGAAGAGATGTCCTTCCACCTCTACCCGCGCGGCAAGCAGCTGCTCATGCTCGGGCTGATGGTGATCCTCGAGAACTTCGGCTACCGCCAGCTGAACACCTGGTGGCGCCTGGTGGGCCTGTGGCGCTGGCTGCGCCAGAAGGAATCGACCTGGGGCGCCATGAAACGCAAGGGCATCGGCGAGGCCGAACCCGGCGCGAAGCCGGACATGAAACCGCCCACGCGCACGCCATGAAGCGGCTGCCGGCACTACTGAGTTTACTCATTTCTCTGCCCATGTCGACTTCCGTCCATGCCGGCACCCTGCACCTGTGCCCGGCCGCGCAGGCGCCGCGCGATGGCCAGCGCGCCACCCTGGCCGACGGCAGCGTGCTGGTGGCGCACGCCAGCCCGCAACTGCCCGGCTGCCGTCCGGCGCCGCTCGGGGTCGATGCCGCGCTCGTGGCCGGTGTACATGCGCTACGCCCGGGCGACACGCCGGCGCGCACCATCCTGCTCTACGGGCCGGCTGGCGCCTCGCCCTTCGCCATCGCCAGCCACGAGCTGCCGCAGCCGGAGCGCGCCGGCGCCGCGCCGGCGCCGCGTCCGGTGCCGCTGCGCGCGAACCTGCTGCCTGATGCGCGCGTGCGTGCGTTCGGCGTCGAGGAGCGGGTGCGCGTCGAGCTGGCCGGCGGCCGGCTGCAAGTGCGCTGCGAAGCGGGCGAGCGCGCGGCCGGGGTGCTGATCGACGGCCCCTGGCAGCTGCCGCTGGCCGCGCTGCGCCTGGCGGCGCGCTACGGCGCCAGCGCCGACTTCGCACTGCAGGCGGCCGATGCCGCCTCCGCGGCGCGCGAAAGTGCGCACGGCCTGGGGACACTCGCCGCCGCCGGCCGCGAAGCCGCGCTGCCCCTGCCGGAAGCGCTCGACCGCGCGGGCTGGCGCCAGTTCGTGCTCCAGTGCCCGGCGCAGGCCGCGACGCTCTCCTTGGACTACCTGACGCTGGAACCGCTGCCGGCGATGGTGAAAAACGCCCAGCCGCGCGCCGCCTGGATCTGGGAGCGCACGGCCTGGCGCGACGGCGCCGACGCGCTGCTGGCCTGGGCCGGACGCGAAGGCGTGCGCGAACTGTTCATCGTGGTGCCGCTCGATGGCGCCAGGGTGCGCGAGCCGGCGCGGCTGGCCGCCTTCGTGCGCCGCGCGGGGCGCGTCGGAATCGCCGTCACCGCCGTCGAGGGCGACCCGCACATGGTGCTGCCCTCGCAGCGGGCCGCCACCGTCGACCGCGCCCGCGCCTACGCCGCCTACAACCGCGCCGCCAAGCTTGAGGAGCGGCTGCGCGCGATGCAGTTCGACGTCGAGCCCTATCTGCTGGACGACGCGGTGCTCGACCCGAAGGCGCACGACCGCGAATACCTGGCGATGGCGGGCGCGCTCCATGCGGCCGCCGGCGGCATGCCGCTCGAATTCGTGGTGCCCTTCTGGTGGGACGACAAGCGCGCCCTGCTCGACCAGTTGGCGCGCGTGTCGGACGGGCTCGCGGTGATGGACTACCGCACGGATCCGGAACAGATTGTCCGCTTCGCCGTGCCCTTCCTCGACTGGGGCACGCGCCACGGCAAGCGCGTGCGCATCGCCCTGGAAGCCGGCCGCGTGGCGCCCGAACTGCAGCGCCGCTACGTTCGCGCCGAGGCGAATGAGGCAGGCACGCTGCTTCTGGCGCGCGCCGGCGAGGCGCAGGCGCTGGTGCTGCTGCGCCAGCCGGTAACCCAGGCCGCCGGCACGCTGTACCGCCTGTCGGGCGAACGCAGGTTGGAAGGCGACGCGACCAGTTTTCATGGCGACCGGGAGGGATTGCGCAAGCTGCTGCCGGCGCTGGAACGCGACTTCAGCGCCTGGCCGTCCTTCGACGGCATCGCCCTGCACGGCTGGCGCTAGCGCGCATGGCGCGCGTTCAGGCCAGCGGCAAATCCACGCGGAAGGTAGTGCCGACTCCCTGCGCCGTCTCGAAGCTGATCTGCCCGCCATGCTCCTCGACCAGGCTGCGGCTGATCGACAGGCCCAGGCCTGTGCCGCCCTTCTGGCGCGTGTCGGCGCCGTCGGCCTGGGCGAAGCGCTGGAATACACGCGGCTGGAAGGCTTCGGGAATGCCGCCGCCCTCGTCGCGCACCGACAGGCGCGCCCCGCCCGCGTGCGCGCACAGCGCCAGCGTCACGGTTGCGCCGCGTGGCGAGAACTTGATCGCATTCGACAGCAGATTGGTCAGCACCTGCACCAGGCGGTCGTGGTCGATCGCGGCGCTCAGGCTGCGCGCTTCCTCCTCGCAGTCGAGCCGCAGCTTCACGCCCATCTGCTCGGCATACGCCTGCATGCCCTCCAACGCGTGCTCGGCCACCGGCAGCAGCGGCTGCGGATGGCGCTCGAACTGCATGCTGCCCGCTTCGATCTTCTGGATGTCGAGCACGTCGTTCACCAGGCGCACCAGGCGTTCGCAGCTCTGGTGCGCGATCTCGACCAGGCCGGCGATGTCGGGCGGCAGCTCGCCGGCGATGCCGTCGGCCAGCATCGAGAGCGAGGCGCGGATCGAGGTCAGGGGCGTGCGCAGCTCGTGCGAGACCGTCGCCACGAATTCGCTCTTGAGCCGGTCGACCTTGCGGCGTTCGGAGATATCGTGCAGGAAGACGGCGAAGAAGCTGCCCTCGCTGCCGCTGGCGAGACCGGCCGTCATCTCGATCGGGAACTCGACGCCCTGGCGGTTGATCACGATGCGCTCCAGACGCCGCTCCAGCAAGGGGCTATGGCCCATGCTGCGCACCACCTCGATGGCGCGCCAGGTGCTGGGACGGAAGCGTTCGGGCACGATCAGTTCCGGCATCGGCCATCCCAGCACTTCGGAGCGCTTCCAGCCGAACATGCGTTCGGCGGCGCTGTTCCAGTCGGTGACCAGGCCGCGCATGTCGACGCCGACAAAGGCATCTTGCGCCGCTTCGACGATGGCGGCGACGCGCTGTTCGCTTGCCTGCACCGCGGCCAGCGCGCGTTCGAGCTCGCGGGTGCGCGCCTCGACCCGCGCTTCCAGCGTGGCATTCACGCCCTTCAGTTCGTGGCGGCGCTGGCGCAGGTCGGTCAGCAGGGCGTTCAGGGTCGCCGACAGGGTCTCGACCTCGACATAGCTGCCGGCGCCCGAGGCCAGCCATACGTTCTCGCCGCCGCGGATGCGTTCGGCCTCGCGTACCAGCCGGCCCAGCGGGCGCGTGATGGTGCGCGCCAGGAGCACGCCGACCAGCGAGAACACCAGCGCCAGCCCCACGCCGCTGAGAAGCGCCCGCTGGCGCAAGGCCTGGGCCGGCGCATAGGCGTCGGCTTCGGCCTGGCGCACCAGTACCGTCCAGCCCAGGCCCGGATAGGCGTCGAAACCGCTGCTGTGGCTGAAACCGACGAGATAGGAGGCGCCATCCGGCCAGCGCTCGACCAGGTAGCCGGCGTCCTGGCGCTCGGCCGCGCGCAGGCTGGGCAGGTCGAGCTTGCGACCCTGCAGGGCGGCGGGGCCGAGCAGCACGCTGCCGTCCGCGCCCACGATCAGCGCCTCGACCTTGCCGCGCGTGGCAAGCGGCGCGATCACCGAGCGCTCGACCGAGCGCGCCCACCCCCATGACAGGTGCACGCCCAGCACGCCGAGCGTCCTGCCGTCGGCATCGGCATAGGGGAAGGCGACGTCGACGAAACGGCGCGGTTCCCCGCCATCGCGCGGCAGCAGCTTGGCCAGCAGCACGGCCTCGTGCACGTCGCCGACATGGATGCCCTTGAGCGCATTGCGGAACCAGGGCCGCTGCGACACGTCCGCGCCTTCGAGCAGGCCGCGTCCGGCCGCCTGCACCCGGCCGTCGACGCCGGCCATGCCGATCCAGTCGTAGTAGCCGTAGGATTGCTGGATCGTGTCGAGCACCGCGCGCCGCTGTTCGGGCGTGCCGCCGGCCAGGTCGCGCCGCTGCGCCAGCAGCTTCACTTCACGGTAGCGCTCGTACATGCCGCGGTCGAGCTTGTCGGCGGTCTGCTGGGCCAGGTCGCGCAGGCCCTGGCCGATGCTGGTCTCGACCTGGCCGGTGGAGGCGACGTCGACCACTTCGACCATGAGCACGGTGATGACGATCGACAGCAGCGAGAAGGCCAGCGCCAGCCAGCTGCCGAGCCCAAGCCGGGCGCGGCGCCGCGGCGCATTGCCGGGAAGCGCGTCGGCGGCCGGCGCCTGGGGCTGGTGTGCGGGAAGGGAATTCGGAGAGCGATCCATTGGTTGTCGGTGATGTTCTGTGCCGCCAGAGTACCATGCGGACAAGCAGGCGGCGACTGGCGCGGCCCGCTGCGGCCCGCTGTGGCCCAGTATGGACAGGCAGCGCACGGCCGCGGCCGATTTCTCTTATACTTACCGGTTACATCATCCGCACCAGACCACAGCAATGTCCAACACCGCCACGCCTGCCGCTCCCCTGCTCGACTACGTCACGTCCTGCGCGCTGCCCACGCCCTGGGCCCAGTTCACGCTGCACGCCTTCGTCGAGCACAGCACGGGCAAGGAGCACCTGGTGATGGCGCTGGGCGACATCGGCGACGGCGAGCCGGTGCTGGCGCGCGTGCACTCGGAATGCCTGACCGGCGACGTGCTGTTCTCGCAGCGCTGCGACTGCGGCGCCCAGCTCGAAGGGGCATTGAAGCGCATCGCCGCCGAGGGCCGCGGCGCCCTGCTCTACCTGCGCCAGGAAGGCCGCGGCATCGGCCTCGTCAACAAGATCCGCGCCTACCGCCTGCAGGAAGCCGGCGCCGACACGGTCGAGGCAAACCTGCAGCTGGGCTTTCATGCCGACGCCCGCAACTACGAACTGTGCCTGCCGATGCTGGAGCAGTTCGGCATCAGGCAAGTCAAGCTGATGACCAACAATCCGCGCAAGATCGACGCCCTGAGCCGCCTCGGCATCGAGGTGGTCGAGCGGGTGCCGCTGCTGGTCAACCGGAATGCCTTCAACAACAGCTATCTCGACACCAAGCAAGCCAAGCTCGGCCACATGATGGCGCAGCCCGACGCCCTCGTGCGCGAGGATGGCGAACTGTAACGTTCTGCAGACAACTACTTAGAGTGGCAAGATAGCAGCTAACCACTGCTATCGATGGGGGGGCCGCCCCTGCGCCTGCTCGCATGAAATTTTTCGCCAGCCTGCTCCTGTTCTGTTGCCTCGGCATGGCCATCGCGGCCCCTGCCGGTGCACCTGTTCGCCCTCAGCCGGCCGCCGCCCCGGCGGGCAAGGAAGCGCCGCCCGCCCTCGCCATTCCGCCAGCCACCCCGCCCGGCACCACGCCGCCCGCGCCCGGCCCTGGCGAACTCGACACGACCACGACCCTGCCGCCGCCCTCCTCGGCTGCGCAGCAGCTGTATTCCGCGGCCCAGGCCGACCTGCTGCAGATCCGCATGCTGCTGCGCAATGGCCGTACCCAGTCGACAGTCGGCTCGGGCTTCCTGGTCGGCACCAGCAATCTTGTCCTTACCAACTACCACGTGGTGTCGCAGATGGCGCTCGACCCGGCGGTGTACGCGGGCGAATACGTCGACACCGACGGCAAGCGCGGGCCGGTGGAACTGCTGGCGGTGGACGTGCTGCACGACCTGGCCGTGCTGCGCGTGAACCGCAACGGCAGCGGCTTTTTCATCGTGCCGGAAGCGCCGGTGAAACTGCGCCAGGGCCAGGATCTGTACTCGCTCGGCAATCCCCTCGACCTGGGCTTCGCCATTTCGGAAGGCGCCTACAATGGCGTCGTCAGCCGCAGCTTCTACGACCAGCTGATCTTCAGCGGCCCCATCAACTCCGGCATGAGCGGCGGGCCGAGCGTGACCGCCGGCGGCACCGTGGCCGGCATCAATGTCTCGAAACGGCGCGACGGCGAGGCGGTGAGCTTTCTGGTGCCGGTGAAATACGCGCAGGAACTGCTGCGCCGGGTGGCCAGCCAGCGGGCGGTGCCGAAGGATTTCAATCCCCTCATCGCCGAGCAGTTGCTGGCGCACCAGCGCGCCATGGTCGGACGCCTGCTCGACACCCCGCTCTCGATCAAGAACATGGGCCCTTACCTGGTGCCGGTGCGCGAATCGGGCCAGGTACGCTGCTGGGGCCGCTCGAACGCGATGCTGGAAGCGAGCTTCAGCACCGATACGCTCAGCTGCGCGATGGAGTCGGCAATCTACGTGTCGGACACCCAGCAGACCGGTCAAGTCTCAATGACCCACCAGTACCTGCGCTCGGCCAACCTGCATCCGCTGCGCTTCGCGGCCCTGGCCAGCAGCCAGTTCGGCGTCGACCGCCTCGGCAAGACGCGCGACGCCCGCCTGACGGGGCCGCTGTGCAGCGAGCGTTTCGTACACTCGAACACACTGCCGCTGCGTGCCGTGACCTGCGTGCGCGCCTACCGCAAGTTCCCGGGTCTGTACAACTTCACCCTGCTCACTGCCAGCACCGACAATGCCCAGGCCAGCCTGCAGAGCCGGCTCGACGTGTCCGGCGTGTCGTATGACAACGGCATGCGCGTGGCGCGCGCCTTTCTGAATGCGCTCGGGCGCAGCGGAAAATTGTGATGAAGCGCGTATGACGGGCCCATGGTTCATCGAAACCCTCGCGCGCAACGGCGACGTGCTGCACCGGCACCGGGTCGATACCTTGCCGATCCGCATCGGACGCGGCTACGACAACGATTACATCCTCGATGACGCCTATGCCGCGCCGCGCCATGCGCTGGTCGAGGCCGACGCCGACGGCGCCCTGCTGCTGAGGGATCTGGGCACCCGCAACGGCATCAACCATGCGGGCAAGCGCTGCGCCCGCCTGCCGCTGGACGGCAATACGGTCGTGCGCCTGGGCCACACGACGCTGCGCATCCGGGCGGCCGATTTCCCCGTGCCGGCGGAACTGGTCGACCGCACCATGCACGGCTGGGAAGGCGTCCTGCCGGGCCTGGCCGGCGCCCTGCTGGTGGCGATCGTCGCCCTGTTCACGATGTGGCTGGCCGATACCCAGCCCTTCCGCCCCTTCCGCTACTTGCTGGCGCTGGCCTACGGCCTGGGCGCCGGGCTGCTCTGGAGCGGCCTGTGGGCCTTCGGCAACCGCTTGTTCGGGCGCCATGCCCGGCTCGGGCGCCACCTGTTCGTGTTCGGCTGCGGCATTGCCGCGCTGATGCTGTTCCGGCTGGTCTCCTCCGCCCTCGGTTATGCGTATTCGATCGAAGTGTTCACCCGCTATGGCTCGCACGTGGCGATCCTGATGGTGGCGGGCATGGTGTATTTCCACCTGAGCACGGTGAAGCCCGAGCCGCGTAAGCGCTACGCGATCGTTTGCGCGGCGCTGGCGCTGCTCGGCTCGGGCCTGGTGCTGGTCAGCAACGAGCAGCGCAACGGCCGCCTGGCGGACGAACTGTATATGTCGGTGCTGCTGCCGCCCGAGATGCGCGCCACATCCGACGACAGCGTCGACGAATTCCTGGCGGACGTGGCGGCCATGAAGGAAAAGCTCGACCGCGAACGGCAGGATGGCGACGTGGAAGGGGGCTAGGTGGCGGCCTGGCGCTGGCAAGGCGTCCAGGTATAAGCACCGGCGCCGGCCAGGCGTCTGATGGCGGGAGCAGTACGGGAGCAATACGGCAGCCGGCCGGACTGCCTTTCCTCCCCGCCGCGGCGCCCTGTCCCGGCGCCCTACCGCCGCCCGGACTCAGGCGCCGTGTTGCGCGCCGCGTCCGGCTTGCGAACCGGCCGGGCTGCCATCCGGCCGGCCCGTGCCCGATCCCGATCCTGAACTGGCGCTTTGCATGCTGGCGCCGGCGCCGGCATTGCCCTGCGCACGGTCATGGCCATTGCCGCTTGCGAACGGGTCGACGAAACGCTGTAGCGTGTCCTGGCCCTGGCGCAGGCCGCGCTGGGTTTCCTCGGAAGCGGTACGCGCCACCTCATCGGCCAGCTGGCGCGCGGTCTGGGTTGTTTTCTGCACGTGCTGCTCGGTCACGCGAGCCAGCTCGACCTGGGCGTCGGCCGCGACGCGCGAGATGTGCTGCTGGTAGGCGCGCAGCTTTTCGGTGGTGGGCTGGGCGCGCGAAGCGGCGGCGCTCAGCACTTCGGTCTGGCGGTCGGCCGTCAGGATTTGCTGGCCGGCCAGGGCGGTTTCCTCGAGCATGGTCTGCACCAGCTGGATGTTCAGGTTGCACATCTGCTGGAAGGACTGGAACAGCGACTTGGACATGTCGTTCATGAAGGCGGTCTGTGCGTCCAGGTGGGTACGCACGGCAGGAGTTACCGATTGGGAAAATGGATACATGCGTTGCCTCATTCATGGGTTAGTGGTTATTGGAATGAATCGTCCGGCGCACGGCCCCGGGGCCCGCGCCGGCGTCTCGCGCGTGGCTCCGATCCGGCCTGGATCTGGCCCGTTTCGCGCGAAGCCTCAAGGCTAGGGCAGCACCATGTCGTCAGTTTGCGATGGATCAAACGTGCGAGGCCAAGCCAGCTCGTGCGGCGGGCTCGGAAAAAATCATGGGGGAAATAAAAACGGCCCCGTTCCCTGTCGGGTACCGGGGCCGCGGGGCCGTCGACAAGTCCGCTGGCGCGGCCGTAAAACCTCAGCCGGCGTGGCGCTCGACCCAGCCGGCGAACGTGTCGACGAAGGTCTGGAGGAAGGCGCGCAGCGAGGCGTCGGTCAGCTGGTCGCCCTCGAACTTGTCGGCGATGCCGCCGAGATAGGCTTCCGGCGCGGGCATGGCCGGCATGTTCAGGAAAGGCAGCATCTGGCGCAGGTGGTGGTTGGCGCCGAAGCCGCCCAGCGCGCCCGGCGACTGGCTGACGATGGCGCAGGGCTTGCCCGTCCACGCGGCCTTGCCGTAGGGGCGCGAGCCGACGTCGATCGCGTTCTTCAGCGCGCCCGGCACCGAGCGGTTGTATTCCGGCGTGATGAACAGGATGCCGTCGGCGGCGCGGATGCGCTCGCGGAAAGCGGCATAGGCCGGCGGCGGGGTCTCGGTGTCGAGATCCTGGTCGTACATCGGCAGGTCGCGGATCTCGACGACTTCCATGTCGAGCTTGCCGTCGGCCAGCTGGCTCATCACCCTGGCGAGCTTGCCGCTATACGAGTCCTTGCGCAAGCTGCCCACCACGATTGCGACTTTTTTCGATGCCATGCGATCCCCTTTTTAGTGTTTGCAAAATCTCGATGGTAACCATTTCGGTAGGCGCCACGCGCGCGCCTCGCGCACGGCTCAGATACGACCGCGCCTGAATGCCGCGAGAAATTTTCGCGCCTGGGCCGCGCTCAGCACCTGTACCGGATCGCCGTGCCAGGCGAACAGGAAAGGTTCGCCGCCGAGGCGGTCGCTGAGCTTGGCGTTCAGCAGGAACCGCGTGCCGGCCGGATAGCGCTGCGGGTCGCTCAGGGCGCGCGCGCACTGCACCCGCATCGAGGGCGCGAAGGCCTGCCCCGGCATCGGACGAATCAGCAGACGCCCGGTGCGCGCATCCGGCACCGAATGCACGGCCACTTCGCGGTAGGCCCAGGTGTCGCGCGCCACGGTTCAAGCCTTGGCCAGCGGCACGCCGGCGCGCGCCACGGGCGCTTCGCGGATCGGCAGGTTGACCAGGGCCGCGGCCAGCGCCAGCGCGATGTCGGCGTACCACATCCAGCTGTAGTCGCCGAAGCGCACGAACGAGAGGCCGCCCAGCCAGGCGCCGAAGAAGCCGCCGACCTGATGCGACAGCAGCGTCAGGCCGAACAGCGTGGCCAGGTAGCGCGTGCCGAAGAGCTTGCCGACCAGGCCGGCCGTCGGCGGCACCGTGGCAAGCCAGGTGAAGCCGAGCGCGGCTGCGAGAATATAGAAGGTCAGCGCGGTTTTCGGTGCGATCAGGTAGAGGGCGATGATCAGCGCGCGGCTGAAGTACATCAGGGCCAGCAGGTTTTTCATGCGATAGCGTGTCGACAGCGCGCCGGCCGTCAGGCTGCCGGCGATGTTGAACAGGCCGATCAGGCCGAGGGCCGTGCCCGCCACGCCGACCGGCAGGCCGCACAGCGCTACTTCTCCCGGCAGGTGGGTTACAAGAAAGGCGATATGGAAACCGCAGGTGAAGAAGCCCGCATGCAGGCACAGGTAGCTGCGGTCGCGCAGGGCTTCGCGCAACTGCTGGGTCAGGCCGATGCCGACGGCCGGCGCAAGCACGGGGGCGGCGCCCGCCGCAGCCACGGTCGGCTGCGCCGCCTTGCGGCCGCGCATCAGCCAGGCCAGCGGAATGGTCAGCAGGGTCGTGGCCGCCATCGTCAGCATGGCGACGATCCAGCCCGGGCCGGCGATCAGGAACTGCATCAGCGGCGAGAACACGAACTGCCCGAAGGAACCGCCCGCGTTGATGAAGCCCGAGGCGAACGGCCGCCGCGCGGCCGGCAGGCGCTGCGCGGTGGCGCCGATCAGGATCGAGAAGCTGCCGGCGCCGGCGCCGGCGGCCGAGAGCACGCCCATCGTCATGAGCAGGCCCCACTCCGAGCTCACGAAAGGCGTGGCGGCCAGGCCGCCGGCCAGCAGCAGCGCGCCGAGCACGATCACGCGTGCTGGGCCGTACTTGTCGGCAATGGCACCGAACACGGGCTGCGAGGCGCCCCACATGAACTGGCCGACCGCGAGTGCGAAGCTGATCGTCGCCACGCCCAGGCCGGTGGCCGTATTCAGGGGAGACAGGAACAGGCCGGTGGTCAGGCGCGCGCCCATCGTGATCATCAGGATCGCGCTGGCGGCGAGGATCAACAGCCAGGCGGCGCGTGGCTCCATGTCGGTGTGGGTGCTCATCATCATCCCTTTATTGTTCGCCGCGCGCACCAGCGAGCGGTAATAGGATGAGAGTTTAACAACGAAGCGCGCGGCTTGCTGGCCACCCCGGCATTTTTGCCTGAATGGCGCAGGTGGCGAACTGCTGACATCGCGCAAGCGCGGCCGGGATCGAAACCGGATTGTTCCGGTCAAACGATGCGTATGGGGCGTGCGCTTGCAAGGTTCGGGCGCGCGCACGATCGATGCACGGAGCGACAGCACACAAGAAAGCCACCAGCATGCATGAACAGACGACGAAACCGACATCATCAAGAAAGCCTCAGACCCGTGGCGCGAGCCTTGCACAGAATGGCCCGCCGCCACGCGATCCCACCCACCCCGCCACACGACGCGGAGACGACGATATGGAACCGAGAATCGTAAGGCTGGAAACCTTTGGCGACGAATGCCGCAGAGAACTGCGCTCCGTGGACGTGCGCCTGGCCACCATCGAAACGGTGACGGATTCGCTCGCCAGGAACGCCGCGACGAAGGCGGACGTCGCCCAGCTTGAAGCCACCCTGATCAAATGGTTCGTCGGCACCTCGACCGTTGTCGCCGGGCTTGCGTTCGCGGCCGCGCGCCTGGTGCATTGAGCGGCACGGAACCGGCATGCCGCCATCGGCTGGAGCGCCGTCCGGCAGCGGTGGCGCGGGCGATGCCCTATTCCGCCGACAGCTTCATCAACACCAGGCCGCAGACAATCAGCGCGGCGGCCAGGATGCGCGTGGCGTTCACCTGCTCGCCCAGCACGGTTATGCCGACGATGAAGGCGCCGACGGCGCCGATGCCTGTCCAGACCGTGTAGGCGGTACCAAGGGGAATGCTGCGCATCGAGAACGACAGCAGGGCGAAACTGGCCACCATCATGACGATGGTGACCAGCGAGGGAACGAGGCGTGTGAAGCCATCGGACTGCTTCATGGCATACGCCCACACGACTTCGAGTACTCCCGCAACAAGCAAACTAATCCAGGCCATGACGGCTCTCCTTGAAAGAGCCGGGCCGTCCCGGACCTTGAATCCCATGCTTGGGGGGAGGTCGTCCTCCCGATGATGCGCCTCTGACAGAACCGCGAGGGCTGCGTCACAGGCGCGGAGTATATGGCGCGCTTAGCCGCCCGCCTTGATGAGCAATGCCACCGCTTCTGCCGCCATGCCTTCTTCCCGGCCCAGGTAGCCAAGCTTTTCGTTGGTCTTGGCCTTGACGTTTACCTGCTGCGGCGACACGCCCAGGTCTTCGGCGATACGCGAGACCATCTGCGGGATGTGCGGCGCCATCTTCGGCTGCTGGGCGATGATGGTGGCGTCGATGTTGCCGATGGTGTAGCCGGTGGCGACCACGCGCGTGGCCGCTTCGCGCAGCAGCGTGCGCGAATCGGCGCCCGCGAACATGGGGTCGGTGTCGGGGAAATGCTTGCCAATGTCGCCCAGGGCGGCCGCCCCGAACAGGGCATCGATGATCGCGTGCAGCAGGACGTCGGCGTCGGAGTGGCCGAACAGGCCGAGCCGGTGCGGAATGGTCACGCCGCCGACGATGAGTTTACGCCCTTCGACCAGGCGGTGGCAGTCATAGCCGGTGCCGATGCGAAATGGCGGGGTCGGATTGTAGGATGCGAGTGCCATGGTGTGCTTACAGTAATTCGGGTTGGGCCGTGGCCAGGTACATCTCGGCGATGCGCAGGTCGCTCGGCAGCGTCACCTTCATGTTACGCGGATGGCCTTCGACCAGTTTCGGCGACAGACCCAGGGCTTCCACGGCCGAGGCGTCGTCGGTAATCATTTTCGGATCGCGCGCCGATTCGCTTGCAAACGCCAGCGCGTCGCGCAGCAGTTTATACCGGAACATCTGCGGCGTCTGCGCCAGCCACAGTCCTTCACGCGAAACAGTGCCGACTTCGCCGGCAATGCTGCGCTTGACCGTGTCGACCACCGGCAGCGCCAGCAGGCCGCCGACCGGGTGTTCGCCGGTGCTGGTGATCAGCTTTTCGATGAGGGCGTTGTCGAGTCCCGGACGAGCCGCGTCGTGCACCAGCACCCAGTCGTTCTCGCGCAGGGTCGGCGCCAGCGCAGCCAGGCCGTTGCGCACCGATTCCATGCGGGTGTCGCCGCCGCAGCGCAGCACGGTCACGCCGTGGCTGGGAACGATGCTGTCGATGATGGGGTCGTCCGCGCTGACCACGACATAGGTGTGCGCGATCAGTTCGCTGAACAGAAAGGCGTCGATGGCATGGCGCAGCATCGGTTTGCCGCCGAGTTTCAGGTATTGCTTCGGGCCGCTCGCGGCCATGCGCGCCCCGACGCCGGCGGCGGGGATCAGCGCGAAATAACGTGGTGCCTGGGAATTCATGTGTTTCGTTGTCTTTTTGCCGGTCTGATAAGAGACTGTACCTCACCTGCGCAAATTTTGCCGAGACGTGCGTACTCCTGCGGGGTATCGATGGCCGCCTGCAGGCGCTCGACTTTCGTCATTTCGGCCTTGATGAAAGGCAGCCAGGCGCTGTCGATCTCGCGCTGCAGCAAGCTGCGCACCTGGCCGGCCGGCGCGTACAGCGGTTTGCCCTGGAAGCGGCGCGCCAGGGCGGCGCTCACCACCTTCTCGGCGCGCGGCAGGTAATCCAGATAGATGTCGCGGTGGCGCAGTTCGTGCGCCAGGATCTCGCGGTAGGCGCAGGTGCCGGGCGCAAACTCGCGGCCGACATACACCACGATCGGCAGATAGGTCAGCTTCACCTCGAGGCGTGGCGCCACGCATTCGTAGCCGCTGGCCGGATCGCTCAGCATGCGGCCCTGCACGCCGACCATGACGCGCGATTCGGTGCGCGTCAGACCCAGCACATAGCTGCCGGGAGCGCGATTGCCTTTCATGCTCGACAGACCGTGGTAGGAATAGCTGTTATCGATGCGGTAGCCGTTCTGCTGGGAGGTCAGTACCGAGACGCTTTGTCCGATCGTGTCCTCGCAGCGCGCCTGGAAGGCCGTGCGCGCGCTGGCCGGCGCCTGCGCCTGCACCTGCCCGCTAAGCGCGCACAGCAACAGCCACGCGGACGGCAGTTTCATGGTTCAGCCTGGCGACCACTCAACCCGGAGCCCAATTTCCGGCGACGATTTTTTCCAGCCAGAAGGCGCCGATGATGGTCTTCACGTCGGTCACCTGCCCCGTCTTGACCATCTCCAGCAGCTCGGGCACGGTGGCGGTGAAGGTTTCCAGGAATTCGCCCTCGTCGAGCTGCGCTTGTCCGGCGGTCAGGCCGCGCGCCAGGAACAGCTCGAGGTGCTCGTCCGAATAGGCGATCGCATTGTGGATGGTGCAGACGAAGCGCCAGTCGGTGGCCGTGTAGCCGGTTTCCTCGACCAGTTCGCGCTTGGCGCAGTCCAGGTGATCCTCGCCCGGATCGATTTTACCGGCCGGAAATTCGATGAAGACCCGGTCGTTCGGGTAGCGGAACTGGCGCTCGAGCAGCACGCGGCCGTCGTCGAGCAAGGGCAGGATTACCACGGCGCCCGGATGGCGGATGTATTCGCGGTGTGAGATTTTGCCGTCAGGCAGTTGGATGCGGTCGCGCGAGACTTTAAGGAACTTGCCGTCGTAGGCGACCTCGCCATCGAGGCGAATTTCCTTCAGATTCGAATCCATTGGACTCCTGAGTAATGCGTTGATTGAAAATCAGCGGCGCTTACGCAGGTAACGAATGACAAATCCTGGAAACGCCAGCACGAGGAACAGGCAGCCGGTCACCGCGTAGAATTCCCAGCCCTGGGCAAATACATTGCCGATGCGGGATTCCAGCAGATAGGCGACGGCGCCGACGAGGAAGTATAGAACAAGGAGCTCGAGCAGGCGCGCAAGGAAGGACTTGCTGCGCACCTGCCCGTTTTGTGTGGCCTTCAGGGACAGAAGGCCGAACACGCGCTCGTTCGCAAACGGAAGGTTGGCAGCCGCGAGGGCGACCAGTACCACGATCCAGCTTGCGAACGAGACGTCCATCGATGACCGCTTACGACTTCAGGGTCAGCTGGATGGCCTGCAGGCAGGCGCCCAGCAACGCGCCCGGGATCAGGCCCAGCACCACCACCGCCACGCCGTTCAGCGACAGCGCCACGCGCATGTCGGTCGGGGTCACGATCGGGCTGGTGTCGACGGCTTCGTCGAACCACATCGTCTTGACGACGCGCAGGTAGTAAAAGGCGCCGATCAGCGAGAACATCACGGCGACCACGGCCAGCCAGACGGCGCCGGTATTCGCGACGGCCTGCAGCACTGCCCACTTGGCCATGAAGCCCATCATCGGCGGCACGCCGGCCAGCGAGAACATCAGCACCGTCATGACGACCGCGAACCACGGGCTGCGGCGGCCCAGGCCCTTGAAGTCGGCGATCTGCTCGGCTTCGAAGCCCGAACGCGCCAGCATCATGATGATGCCGAAGCTGCCCAGCGTGGTCAGCACGTAGGTGATCGACGAGTACATCGCGGCGCTGTACGCAGCCGGCATGTTGCTCGTGTCGTCGCCGACGACGCCGGCCATCATGCCCAGCAGCACGAAGCCCATCTGCGCGATGGTCGAATAGGCCAGCATGCGCTTGAGGTTCGTTTGCGCGATCGCGGTCAGGTTACCGATCGCCAGCGACAGCACGGCCAGCACCAGCAGCATCTGCTGCCAGTTGTAGGCCATGCCCGGCAGCGCTTCGACCAGCAGGCGCATCACCATGGCGAAGGCGGCCAGCTTCGGCGCGCCGCCCAGCAGCAGCGTGACCGCGGTCGGCGAACCCTGGTAGACGTCCGGCGCCCACATGTGGAACGGTACCGCGCCCAGCTTGAAGGCCATGCCGGCCACCAGGAACACCAGGCCGAACACGAGGATGGTCTGGTTGGCGCCGGTGGCGGCGACGCGGGCGATATCCGGCAGGTTCAGCGAACCGGTGGCGCCGTAGATCATCGAGATACCGTAGAGCATGAAGCCCGAGGCGAGCGAACCGAGGATGAAGTACTTCATCGCCGCTTCGGTCGAGGTCGCGTGGTCGCGGCGCAGCGCCACCAGGGCGTACAGCGAGAGCGACATCAGTTCCAGGCCCAGGTAGATCGACAGCGTGCTGTTACCCGAGATCATGATCATCTGGCCGAGCATCGTGAACAGCGCGAGCACGTAGAACTCGCCGCCCAGGTTACCCGACAGCATGCCGCGCTCGGTGACGTACTTGCGCGAATACACCAGGGTCAGGCCGACGGCCACGTAGGTGAACAGCTTGAGCAGGTTCGACATCGGGTCGGACACGTACATGCCGTTGAACGTGTAGACGGTCGCCTGATCGGCGAAGTCGGCGCCGGTCAGCACCGCGCAGCCGACCAGGGTCAGCAGCGACAGGTAATAGGTCACGTCGCGGCGCGACCCTTTGAGGTACATGTCGATCAGCAGGATCGCGGAAGCCGCGATCAGGAGAAAGATTTCGGCGTAGACGGGCACCAGGTTGGTGTCGACTGCCGCTAGCAAAGTGTTGTTCATGGCGTCTATTTCAAATTATTGAGGCAGCTTGCTGACCGAGACGTGTTGCAGCAGGTCGGTCACCGAGGTCTGCAGCGTCTCGGCGATCGGCGCTGGATACAGGCCCATGTACAGCGTGGCGATTGCCAGCACGGCCAGGATCGCGAACTCGCGCTTGTTCAAATCGCTCAGTTCGGCGACGTGCTTGTTGCCGACCGGGCCGAAGACGACGCGCTTGACCATCCACAGCGAATAGGCGGCGCCCAGGATCAGCGCGGTCGCGGCCAGCAGGCCCGTCCAGAAGTTGAACTGCACGGCGCCCAGGATGACCATGAATTCGCCGATGAAGCCCGAGGTGGCAGGCAGGCCGGCATTGGCCATCGAGAACAGCACGGCGAAGGCCGCGAACTTCGGCATCGTGTTGACGACCCCGCCGTAGTCGGCGATTTCACGCGAGTGCACGCGGTCGTACAGCACGCCGATGCAGAGGAACATCGCGCCCGACACGAAGCCGTGCGAGATCGACTGCATGATGCCGCCCTGCACGCCCATGTCGTTGAAGATGAAGAAGCCGAGGGTGACGAAACCCATGTGGGCGATCGACGAGTAGGCGACCAGTTTCTTCATGTCCTTCTGCACCAGGGCCACGAGGCCGATGTAGATGACGGCGATCAGCGACAGGACGATGACCATCGGCGCCAGGTAGTGCGAGGCGTCCGGGGTGATCGGCAGCGAAAATCGGAGGAAACCATATGCGCCCAGCTTCAGCATGATCGCGGCCAGCACGACGGAACCGCCAGTCGGCGCTTCGACGTGGGCGTCCGGCAGCCAGGTGTGCACCGGCCACATCGGCACCTTCACGGCGAAGGCCATGAAGAAGGCGAGGAAGATCAGGATCTGTTCCTTCATGCCCAGCGCCTGGGTATGCCACTTCTGGATGTCGAAGGTGCCCGAGACGTTGTACAGGTAGATGATCGCGATCAGGGTCAGCAGCGAGCCAAAGAACGTGTACAGGAAGAACTTGAATGCCGCGTACACGCGGTTAGGGCCGCCGAAGACGCCGATGATGATGAACATCGGGATCAGGGTCGCTTCGAAGAAGAAGTAGAACAGCACGCCGTCCAGCGCCGCGAACACGCCGATCATCAGGCCCGACAGCAGCAGGAAGGAACCCATGTACTGGGCCACGCGCTCCTCGATCACTTCCCAGGCCGCCACCACCACGATGATGGTGATGAAGGCGGTCAGCGGGATGAACCAGAGCGACAGGCCGTCCACGCCGAGGCGGTAGAAGATGTTGAAGCGCTCGATCCACGGCGCCACTTCATAGAACTGCATGCCGTGGGCGGCGTTGTCGAAGCCGGTGATCAGCGGGATCGTCACGAGGAAGCTGACGACCGCGCCGGCCAGCGACAGCAAACGCACGAAACCGGCGTTCTTGTCGCGGCCGACGGCCAGCACGAGCACGCCGAACAGGATCGGCAGCCAGATCGCCAGGCTGAGGTAAGACGAAGTTGTTGAGATCGTTGATTGCATCATTTGTCTTTTTCTATGCCTGTGATTAGCGCCAGAACGGGAAGAAGTACAGCAGGGTCGCCATGATTCCGACGATCATCACGAACGCGTAGTGATAGATGTAGCCGGTCTGGAAGGTACGGGTGATCGTCGAGAACCAGCCGATCATCTTGGCGCTGCCGTTGACCAGCAGGCCGTCGATCAGCGCGCGGTCGCCGCCCTTCCACAGGCCGGTACCGACAGCGCGGGCGCCGCCGGCGAACACGGCCTGGTTGAACTTGTCCATGTAGTACTTGTTGTCCAGCAGGGTGTGCAGGAACTTGAACTTGGCATAGAACCAGGCAGGAACGCGCGGGTTGACCATGTAGCAGTAGTAGGCAAATGCCACGCCTGCCAGCGCCAGCCAGAACGGTGCGGTCTGCAGGCCATGGATCGCCATCGCGGCGGCGCCGTGGAACTCTTCGCTCAAGGTGCGCATCGCGGTGTGGTTCTCGCCAACGAAGATCACGTCCTTGAAGAAGTCGCCGTGCAGCATCGGGCCGATCGCCAGGTAGCCGATGATGACCGACGGGATCGCCAGCAGGATCAGCGGCAGGGTCACCACCCATGGCGACTCGTGCGGCTTCTGGCCAGGGGCCAGGCCGTGGTGATGGTCGCCGTGCGAATCTTCCTCGTGGTGGGCGTCGGACTCGTGCGTCGCCAGCGGATCGTCATGCTCGTGACCATGGGCGACGGCCTGCTTGTGGTCGTCGTGGGCGTGGCTGTCATGCGCGTGGGCTTTACCGAAGCGCTCTTCCCCGTGGAACACCAGGAAGTACATGCGGAACGAGTAGAAGGCCGTCACGAAGACGCCTGCCAGGACGGCGAAGTTGGCAAAGCCGGCGCCCGGGATGTTCGACGCGTGCACCGCTTCGATGATCGAATCCTTCGAGTAGAAGCCCGAGAAGAACGGGGTACCGATCAGGGCCAGCGAGCCCAGCAGCGAGGTAATCCAGGTGATCGGCATGTACTTGCGCAGGCCGCCCATGTTGCGCATGTCCTGGTCGTGGTGCATGCCGATGATGACCGAACCGGCGCCCAGGAACAGCAGCGCCTTGAAGAACGCGTGGGTCATCAGGTGGAACACGGCCACCGAGTAGGCCGATGCACCCAGGGCGACGGTCATGTAGCCCAGCTGCGACAGGGTCGAGTAAGCGACGACGCGCTTGATGTCGTTCTGGATGATGCCCAGGAAGCCCATGAACAGCGCGGTGATCGAACCGATGACGATAATGAAGGACAGCGCGCCGTCCGACAGTTCGAACAGCGGCGACATGCGCGACACCATGAAGATGCCGGCGGTAACCATCGTCGCGGCGTGGATCAGTGCCGAGATCGGGGTCGGGCCTTCCATCGAGTCGGGCAGCCAGACGTGCAGCGGGAACTGCGCCGACTTGCCCATCGCACCGATGAACAGGCAGATGCAGGCGGCGGTCAGCAGCGGCCAGGACAGGCCGGGCACGGTCATGCCGGCCAGCTTGTCGGCCTGGGCGAAGGTCTCGCCGTAGTGCATGGTGCCGGTCGCGGCCAGCAGCAGGCCGATGCCGAGGATGAAGCCGAAGTCACCGACGCGGTTGACCAGGAAGGCCTTCATGTTGGCGAAGATCGCGGTCGGACGGGTGTACCAGAAGCCGATCAGCAGATACGACACCAGGCCCACCGCTTCCCAGCCGAAGAACAGCTGCAGGAAGTTGTTCGACATGACCAGCATCAGCATCGAGAAGGTGAACAGCGAGATGTACGAGAAGAAGCGGTTGTAGCCTTCGTCCTCGGCCATGTAGCCGATCGTGTAGATGTGCACCATCAGCGAGACCGAGGTCACCACGCACATCATCATTGCCGACAGCGTGTCGATCTGGAAGCCGACCGCCAGTTTCACGGTACCGACCTGCATCCAGGTGTAGATGTCCTGGTTGAAGGATGCGCCATCGAGCACCGCCATCAGGGTCTGCACCGAGATGATCAGGGCGATCAGGACGCCGAGGATGGTGGCCGTGTGGGAGACCTTGCGGCCGACCACGTTACCCAAAAACTTGGTACCGAGCAGGCCGGCAATTGCCGAGCCCGCCAGCGGCGCCAGGGGCACCGCGAGTAGGAGTGAGGAAGAAAGCTGCTCCGCCATGTTGAACCTTATTTCGTTATTGTTTATCGAGCCGAACCGGATCAGCCCTTGAGGCTGTCGAGGTCTTCCACGTTGATCGTGTCCAGGTTACGGAACAGGACCACCAGGATGGCCAGGCCGATCGCCGATTCGGCGGCGGCCACGGTCAGGATGAAGAACACGAAGATCTGCCCTGCCGCATCACCGAGGTAGTGCGAGAAGGCGATGAAGTTCAGGTTCACGGCGAGCAACATCAGTTCGATGGCCATCAGCAGGATGATGATGTTCTTCCGGTTCAGGAAGATGCCGACGATCGAGATCGCGAACAGGATCGCGCCCAGGACCAGGTAGTGTGCGAGCGATAAAGTCACGAGTTCTGCTCCTTGTTCTGCGCGGCTGCGCTTGCAGCGGCCGCGGCGGCCACGTTGGCCTCGTCGATGGCGCGCTGGTTGACCGCGTCCATCTTGACGATGCGCAGGCGGTCGTTACGCTGGACGCGCACGGCGGCGCCCGGGTCGATGGCCTTGCTGTCCTTGCGCTTGCGCAGGGTCAGGGCCACGGCGGCGATGATCGCCACCAGCAGGATCACGGCGGCGATTTCGAAGCCGTAGATGAACTTGGTGTAGATCAGGCGGCCCAGCTCCTTGGTGCCGCCGATGTTCAGCGCGGCCGCTTCCGGCGTCTGGGCGAAGTTGCTGTAGCCGTTCCACAGCACCAGCGCCATTTCGATCACGACGACGGCGCCGATTATGGACGCCATCGGCACGTAGCCGAGGAAGCCTTCGCGCATGCGGTCGACGTTAATGTCGAGCATCATGACGACGAACAGGAACAGCACCATGACGGCGCCGACATACACCAGCACCAGCACGATGGCGAGGAACTCGGCCTTCAGCAGCAGCCAGATGCCGGCGGCGTTGAAGAAGGCGAGCACGAGGAACAGCGCGGCGTGCACCGGGTTCTTCGCAGTGATGACGCGCAGCGCGGACAGCACCATGATGGCCGCGAAGACGTAGAACAATCCAGTTGTAAATTGCATGACTGTACGAGACCTTTTTCTTGTTAACGGTACTTCGCGTCAGCGGCACGCGCAGCCGCGATGTCGGCTTCGTAACGGTCGCCCACGGCCAGCAGCATCTCTTTGGTGTAATAGAGATCGCCGCGCTTTTCGCCGTGGTATTCCAGCACGTGGGTCTCGACGATCGAGTCGACCGGGCAGGACTCTTCGCAGAAGCCGCAGAAGATGCACTTGGTCAGGTCGATGTCGTAGCGCGTGGTGCGGCGGGTGCCGTCCTCGCGCTGCGCCGATTCGATCGTGATGGCCATGGCCGGGCATACCGCTTCGCACAGTTTGCAGGCGATGCAGCGCTCTTCCCCGTTCGGGTAGCGGCGCAGCGCGTGCAGGCCGCGGAAGCGGTTCGACATCGGCGTCTTCTCTTCCGGGTACTGCACGGTGATCTTGCGCGACAAGGCGTACCGGCCCGTCAGGGCCAGACCCTTGAACAGTTCGGACAGCATCAGGCTGCCGAGGATATCTTTAATTCGGTTCATTTGAATGTGCTTCCTTACTTCCAGATATTCCAGGACGTCTGCATGACGCCGGCCACCAGCACCAGCCAGATCAGCGTGATCGGAATGAACACTTTCCAGCCCAGGCGCATGATCTGGTCATAGCGGTAACGCGGGAAGGTACCGCGCACCCAAATCATCAGCGAGACCAGCAGGAACATCTTCGCGAACAGCCAGAAGAAACCGCCGAATGCGCCGCCGAATTCGAGGAACGAGAACGGTGCGTGCCAGCCGCCCAGGAACATGATCGACGCCAGGGTCGCGATCAGGATCATGTTGGCGTATTCGGCCAGCATGAACATCGCGTAGGACATGCCCGAGTACTCGACCATGTGGCCGGCGACGATCTCCGACTCGCCTTCCACCACGTCGAAGGGGTGGCGGTTACATTCGGCCAGGCCCGAGACGAAATAGATGACGAACAGCGGCAGCAGCGGCAGCCAGTTCCACGACAGGAAGTTCAGGCCGTTCGACGCTGCCATGCCGACGGCCTGGCCGGCGACGATGTCCGAGAAGTTCAGGCTGCCCGAGACCATCAGCACCACGACCATCACGAAGCCCATCGGAATTTCGTAGGAAATCATCTGGGCCGAGGCGCGCATGGCGCCCATGAACGAGTACTTCGAGTTCGACGACCAGCCGGCGATGATGATGCCGTAGACTTCGATCGAGGTGATCGCCAGCAGGAGCAGCAGGCCGGCGTTGACGTTGGCCAGCGCCGCGTCCGGGCCGAAAGGCACGACCGACCAGGCGGCCAGCGCCGGCATGATCGTCATGATCGGGCCCAGCACGAAGAGCTTGGTGGTGGCTTTCGCCGGGATCACGATCTCTTTCAGCAGCAGTTTCACTGCGTCGGCGATCGGCTGCAGCAGGCCCATCGGGCCCACGCGGTTCGGGCCCACGCGGATCTGGATCCAGCCGATCAGCTTACGTTCCCACAGGGTGGCGTAGGCGACCAGGCCCATCAGCGGCAGCAGCACGCAGAGGATCTTGATCACGGTCCAGATCACCGGCCAGACCGGAGCGATCGGGCTGGACGCGCCGAACTCGTAAAAATTATCGATAAAACCGGGCGTTGCCATTACTTGCCCTCCCCTGCTTTTTCAACATTAATCGAACCGAACATCGCGCCCAGCGTCGCGGTCGCCGGGTGGGCGGCGGCCACGCGCACGACGTTCGCCGGCAGGCGCGCGTCGATGTCGGCGACGAGCAGCGCGCTGCCGTTGCCTTGCGTGACCTTGACGACGTCGCCGGCCTTCACGCCGAGGCGCTCGGCCAGGGCTTTCGGCAGGCGTGCAAGCGGCTGCTGGCCGTCGGCCGTACGCAGCAGCGGTTCCGAACGGCGTGCGATGGCGTCGGCGAAATAGATCGGCACGTCCGCGATGCGTTGCAGCGCGCCTTGCTCTTCCGAGCGGCTTGCTGCTTGCGGCGCCAGCTTGGCGACGTTGTTCAGCCTGGCCGACAGATCGGTCACGCCCTTGCCCAGCGCTTCGTCGCGGATCGATTCGGCGGTGTCGTAATCAAAGCCTTGCAGGCCTAGCAGGTTGCCCAGCACGCGCAGCACTTTCCAGGCCGGACGGGTTTCGCCCAGCGGCTTGACGGTGCCGTTGAAGCTCTGTGCACGGCCTTCGCAGTTGACGTAGGTACCGGCGGTCTCGGTGAACGGCGAGATCGGCAGCAGCACGTCGGCGTACTCGAAACCGTGCTTGAACGGCGACATGGCGACGACCATCTCGGCGCCGGCCAGGGCGGCGAGCGCCTGCTGCGGATTCGCGGCATCGAGTTCCGGCTCGGCGTTAAGCAAGACATAAGCCTTCTTCGGTACGCTGAACAAATCGGTATTGGTCGTTGCGCCCACCAGGTGGCCGCCGACCGTGTTCGCCGCTTCGACGAAATAGCCGAACTTGGCGCCGGTGGCGTTGGCGATCCACTGCGCGGCAGCGTGGATCTGCGAGGCTTGCGGATGGTGCGACACCGAGTTACCCAGCAGGATCGCGCCCGGCACGTCGCCGTCGATCGCAACCAGGGAAGCAGCGATGGCTTTCGCCACGTCGCCGGCCTGCACGTTCTCGAAGCCGGCAGGAGCAGCGGTTTCCTTGGCGGCGGCAACGGCCGACACGACTTCCGACAGCACGGCCAGCCAGTCGCTCGGCGCGGCGATCAGTTTATTGGCGGTCGGGATCAGGTTGTCGTCGTCGGCGCCGTGCAGGATCGACAGCTTGGCGCCGGCCTTGACTGCGGTACGCAGGCGGGTCGCGACCAGCGGGTGATCCTTGCGCAGGAAGGAACCGATGACGAAGGCGCGCTTCAGGTTCGACAGTTCGGCGATCGGCATGCCCAGCCATGGCGTGACGCTGCCGTCCAGGGCGAAATCGCTCTGGCGCAGGCGGAAGTCGACGGCGTTGACGCCGAAGCCGCGCATGGCTTTGTTTAGCAGGAACAGTTCTTCGACGGTTGAGTGGGCGGTGCCGACGGCGGCGATGCTCTCCGCGCCGTGCTCGTGGCGGATGTTACGCAGGCCATGGGCCACGTATTCCAGCGCCGTCTGCCAGTCGGTTTCCTGCCACACGCCGCCCTGCTTGATCATTGGATTGATCAGGCGGTCGGCATTGTCCAGCGCTTCGTAGGAGAAGCGGTCTTTATCGGACAGCCAGCATTCGTTGATGTGTTCATTTTCCAGCGGCAGCACGCGCATCACCTTGCCGCCCTTGACCTGGACGATCAGGTTGGTGCCGAGCGAATCGTGGGGCGATACCGACTTGCGGCGCGACAGTTCCCATGGACGTGCGCTGTAGCGGAAAGGCTTGCTGGTGAGCGCGCCGACCGGGCACAGGTCGATCATGTTGCCCGACACTTCCGAGTCGACGGTCTTGCCCACAAACGTAGTGATTTCCGAGTGCTCGCCGCGGCCCAGCATGCCGAATTCCATGACGCCGGCCACTTCCTGGCCGAAGCGCACGCAACGGGTGCACTGGATGCAGCGCGCCATCTCTTCCATCGAGATCAGCGGGCCGGCTTCCTTCGGCGCCACCACGCGCTTTTCTTCGTTGTAGCGCGAGTTGCTCTTGCCGTAGCCGACGGCCAGATCCTGCAGCTGGCATTCGCCGCCCTGGTCGCAGATCGGGCAATCGAGCGGGTGGTTAATCAGCAGGAATTCCATGACCGACTTCTGCGCGGCCACGGCCTTGTCGCTGTGGGTACGCACGATCATGCCCGGCGACACTGGCGTGGCGCAGGCAGGCATCGGCTTCGGTGCTTTTTCCACTTCCACCAGGCACATACGGCAGTTGGCCGCGATCGACAATTTCTTGTGATAGCAGAAGTGCGGAATATAGGTTCCGAGTTTGTTTGCGGCGTCCATCACCATGGAACCTGGTGCGACTTCGACTTTTTTGCCGTCTAATTCAATTTCAACCATTTGATCGTTACCTGACCTGGCTTAAAGGTATGCGGGCACAACGCATTGCTTGTGCTCGATGTGATGAATGAATTCCTCACGGAAGTTCTTGATCATGGCTTCGACCGGCATCGCGGCGGCTTCGCCGAGTGCGCAGATCGTACGGCCCTTGATGTTGAACGCGACATTGTTCAGCAGCTCGATGTCTTCCGGACGGCCTTGTCCGTTTTCGATACGGTGCACCATGCGGTACAGCCAGCCGGTGCCTTCGCGGCACGGCGTGCACTGGCCGCAGGACTCTTCGTAATAGAAATAGGACAGACGCAGCAGCGACTTCACCATGCAGCGCGTCTCGTCCATGACGATGACGGCGCCCGAACCCAGCATCGAGCCGGCTTTGGCGATCGAATCGTAGTCCATGTCGGTTTCCATCATGACTTCGCCACGGATGACCGGTGCCGACGAACCGCCTGGAATCACGGCCTTGATCTTTTTGCCGCCGCGCATACCGCCGGCCAGCTCGAGCAGCTTGGCGAACGGGGTGCCCAGCGGGATCTCGTAGTTGCCAGGACGCTCGACGTCGCCCGAGATCGAGAAGATCTTGGTGCCGCCGTTGTTCGGCTTGCCCATGCCCATGTAGTTCTCGGGGCCGACGTTCATGATGAACGGCACGGCGGCAAAGGTTTCGGTGTTGTTGATCGTGGTCGGCTTGCCGTACAGGCCGAACGAGGCCGGGAACGGCGGCTTGAAGCGCGGCTGTCCCTTTTTACCCTCCAAGGACTCCAGCAGCGCGGTTTCTTCGCCGCAGATGTAGGCGCCGTAGCCGTGCGCGGCGTGCAGCTGGAAGCTGAACGTCGAACCCATGATGTTATCGCCCAGGAAGCCGGCAGCGCGCGCCTCTTCCAGCGCTTCCTCGAAGCGCAGGTATTCCTGGAAGATCTCGCCGTGGATGTAGTTGTAGCCCACGGTAATGCCCATCGCGTAGGCGCCGATGGCCATGCCTTCGATCAGCGCGTGCGGGTTGTAGCGAATGATGTCGCGGTCCTTGAACGTGCCTGGCTCGCCTTCGTCGGTGTTGCAGACGAGGTATTTCTGGCCAGGGAACTGGCGCGGCATGAAGCTCCACTTCAGACCGGTCGGGAAACCGGCGCCGCCGCGGCCGCGCAGGCCCGAGGCCTTCAGGTCGGCGATGACCTGTTCCTGGGTGACGCCACCCTCGAGGATACGGCGCAGGGCCGAGTAGCCGCCGCGCTTCACGTAATCTTCCAGGTGCCAGTTTTCGCCGTTCAGATCCTTCAGGATCAGCGGATTGATGTGACGGTCGTGCAGGCTGGTCATTGCTTCGCTTCCTTCAATTCTTCCACCAGGGCGTCGATTTTCTCGAGGCTCATGAACGAGCACATGCGGTGGTTATTCACCAGCATGACCGGCGCATCGCCGCAGGCGCCCATGCACTCGCCTTCGAGCACGGTGAACTGGCCGTCTTCAGTGGTGCCGCGGAACTCGACGCCGAGTTTCTGCTTCAGGTGGTGCGCCGCGCGCTCGCCGCCCGACAGCGCGCACGGCAGGTTGGTGCACACGGTGATCTTGTGCTTGCCGACCGGGCGGGTGTTGTACATGTTGTAGAAGGTCGCGACTTCCTGCACGGCGATGGCCGGCATGCCGATGTAGTCGGCGACTTCCTGCATGGTATCGGGCGACAGCCAGCCCAGTTCGACCTGGGCGTGGGCCAGCGCGGCCATCACGGCCGACTGGCGCTGGTCGGCCGGGTACTTGGCCAACTCGCGGTCGATTTTTTTATAGCACTGCTCGGATAACAACATAATCTTTTCTGCCTTTGAGCTTATCGGTCAATAGAGCCGAACACGATGTCCTGGGTGCCGATGATCGTGACGGCGTCGGCGATCATGTGGCCGCGCGCCATCTCGTCCAGGCTCTGCAGGTGCGCATAGTCCGGGGTACGGATCTTCAGGCGGTATGGCTTGTTGGCGCCGTCGGAGACGATATAGATGCCGAACTCGCCCTTCGGATGCTCGACCGCGGCATAGGCCTCGCCCGGCGGGACGTGGAAGCCTTCGGTGAACAGCTTGAAGTGGTGAATCAGCGATTCCATGTTCGACTTCATCTCTTCGCGCGCAGGCGGGACGATCTTGTGGTTGTCGATCATCACCGGGCCCTGGTTCGCACGCAGCCAGGTAATGCACTGCTTGATGATGCGGTTCGACTGGCGCATCTCTTCCATGCGCACCAGGTAGCGGTCGTAGGAGTCGCCATTGGTGCCGACCGGGATGTCGAAGTCGAGCTTGTCGTACACGGCGTAGGGCTGGGTCTTGCGCAGATCCCACGCCACGCCCGAACCGCGCAGCATGGCGCCGGTGAAGCCCATCGCCTTCGCATCCTCGGGGCTGACCACGCCGATGCCGACCGTACGCTGCTTCCAGATACGGTTATCGGTCAGCAGGGTCTCGTATTCGTCGACATAGCCATCAAAACGTTTCGTGAACGCTTCGATGAAGTCGAGCACCGAGCCCTGGCGGTCTTCGTTCAGCTGGTCGATCGCCTTCTTGCTGCGGATGATCGATTCCTTGTGCTGCGGCATGCGGTCCGGCAGGTCGCGGTAGACGCCGCCCGGACGGTAGTAGGCCGCGTGCATGCGCGCGCCCGAGACGGCTTCATACACGTCGAACAGGTCTTCGCGGTCGCGGAAGGCGTACAGGAAGGGGCCCATGGCGCCGATGTCGAGCGCGTGCGCGCCCAGCCACATCAGGTGGTTCAGCAAACGGGTGATCTCGTCGAACATGACGCGGATGTACTGCGCGCGCACCGGCGCTTCGATGCCGAGCAGCTTTTCCACGGCCAGCACGTAGCCGTGCTCGTTGCACATCATCGACACGTAGTCGAGGCGGTCCATGTACGGCACCGACTGCAGATAGGTGCGCGTTTCGGCCAGCTTCTCGGTGCCGCGGTGCAGCAGGCCGATGTGCGGGTCGGCGCGCTGGATCACTTCGCCGTCGAGTTCGAGCACGAGACGCAGCACGCCGTGCGCTGCCGGGTGCTGCGGACCAAAGTTCAGGGTGTAATTCTTAAGCTCAGCCATTATTTCATCCCGTAGGTTTCTTCGCGGATCACGCGCGGAATGTTTTCACGCGGCTCGATCGTCACGGGTTGGTAGATCACGCGCTTCTGCTCGGGGTCGTAGCGCATTTCGACATAGCCCGAAATCGGGAAGTCCTTGCGGAACGGGTGGCCGATGAAGCCATAGTCGGTCAGGATGCGGCGCAGGTCGCCGTGTCCGTCGAACAGGATGCCGTACAGGTCGAAGGCTTCGCGCTCGTACCAGTTGGCGGCGCGCCAGATGCCGGTGATCGACTCCACGATCGGCATTTCGTCGTCGGGCGCGAACACGCGCACGCGCACGCGCCAGTTGTTCGCCAGCGACAGCAGGTGGGTGGTGACCGCGTAGCGCGGGCCGTCCCAGGTGCCTTCCCCATATTGGGAGTAGTCGACGCCGCACAAGTCGATCATTTCCTCGAATGCGAGGCTCGGATCGTCGCGCAGGGTCTGCATCGCCTTGAGGTAGTCGGCGGCCTTGACCACCACGGTCACTTCGCCGAGCGCCGCCGAAATGGCAGCGCCCTCGCCCAGGGCTTTTTCCAGGGCGAGTTGGAGGACTTCGATTTTTGTCGTCATGGTGTTTCCGGCAGTATTAACGCGCGATGGTGTTGGTGCGCTTGATCTTGTTCTGCAACTGCATGATGCCGTACAGCAGCGCTTCCGCCGTCGGCGGGCAGCCCGGCACGTAGACGTCGACCGGCACGATGCGGTCGCAGCCGCGCACCACCGAGTACGAGTAGTGGTAGTAGCCGCCGCCGTTGGCGCAGGAACCCATCGAGATCACCCAGCGCGGCTCTGCCATCTGGTCGTAGACCTTGCGCAGCGCCGGCGCCATCTTGTTGCACAGCGTGCCGGCGACGATCATCACGTCGGACTGGCGCGGGGATGGACGGAACACAATGCCGAAGCGGTCGAGGTCATAGCGGGCTGCGCCCACATGCATCATCTCGACCGCGCAACAGGCCAGGCCAAACGTCATCGGGAACATCGACCCGGTACGCGCCCAGTTGATCAGCTTATCGGCTGTGGTGGTAATAAAACCTTCGTTTAGAACGCCTTCATGAATAGCCATGGCTTATTCCCAATCAAGGGCACCTTTCTTCCAGATGTACCAGAAACCGACGACGAACTCGGCGATAAACACCATCATCGTGATGAAGCCGGTCCAGCCCAGTTCGCGCATGGAGACACCCCATGGGAAGAAGAATGCCGTTTCCAGATCAAACAAAATAAACAGAATCGCGACCAGATAGTAGCGGACGTCGAATTTCATGCGCGCGTCTTCGAAAGCTTCGAAGCCGCATTCGTAGGGAGAGAGCTTTGCCGCGTCGGGACGCTGCGGCCCGAGCAGGTACCCGAGCACCTGAGGTGCGACGCCGACACCGACGCCGATCAGGATGAAGAGAAGAACGGGGAAGTAATTTTCGAGGTTCACGATGGAGCCTATTTGAACGATCGGTTGATGAAACCACTGCATGCCTGCAGCGCCGTATCGCGCAATCCTGGCCACGTGCCACCAGGATCGTACGACTGATCCTCGTGAAAAAGCCAGCTTAGGCATGAGAGCAATTGCTCGTTTGCCCTTGCTGGCTTTTTCTGTATCTTGGTGCCGACGGCGAGACTCGAACTCGCACAGCTTGCGCCACTACCCCCTCAAGATAGCGTGTCTACCAATTTCACCACGTCGGCTGGAGACCAGTATTCTACCCTGCTTTAGCACCTTTTTTCAATGCACAAATTGAGGCATCTCAAGGAAAAACAGGGTTTTTCTCAAACTTTCCTTCGTTATGCCTTTGAAAACATGGCGAAAGAGGCATGAGAGCCGGACAACTGCCTTGGTCGGGCACATGCCGGGGTGTTACGAGGAACGACCAGGGGCTTGCGACCCCGCTTTGCAACCGCTATCAACTGGCCGGCTGCACGCGTGGACGATGAAGCCGCCCACCCTACACAAACCTTACTTGGCCGGGCCTGGTTCCGATTGCGCGGCTGGCGCCGGGGCCACGGTCGCTGGAACGGTTTCGGCTGGGCCTGCAGGCGGCACGTCGGCCGTCGGCGCGGCCGGCACGCCGGCGGTCGGCGCAGGCGCGTCGGCCGGGGTGGTCGTGGCCGGCACGTTGGCGCCGGCATTCGCCGGAACACCATTGCCCGGCGCAGCCATGCGCTCCATCACGCCGCCGCTCGGGGCGGCCGCGCCCGGGGTGCGGTTGTTGCTCATGTAGGCCAGCGACAGGGTCGAAGCGAAGAAGATGGCGGCAGCCACCGCGGTCGACTTCGACAGGAAGTTCGACGAACCGCTGGCGCCGAACAGACTGCCCGAGGCACCGGAACCGAAGGCGGCGCCCATATCGGCACCCTTACCGTGCTGCAGCAGCACCAGGGCAATGATTGCCAGTGCGGAGATAACCTGCACGACAATAACAAGATTGAACATCACGCTCATACCAATTCCATTCCAAGTTTAACTACGTTGCAAATTACGAATTCTGAAATCGCCGCCGCCAGTCAGGCGACCGCCTTACGCCGCCTGTATGATCGCCAGGAAGTCGGCCGCCTTGAGCGCCGCGCCCCCGATCAGGCCGCCGTCGATGTCGGCCTGGGCCAGCAGTTCGACCGCGTTGTCCGGCTTCATGCTGCCGCCGTACAGGATCGCGACCTTGTCGGCTGCCGCTGCGCTGCGCGCGCGCAGCTGGCTGCGCAGTTGCGCGTGCACTTCCTGGGCCATGGCCGGCGTGGCCGTCTTGCCAGTACCGATCGCCCAGACCGGCTCATAGGCGACCACGATACGCTCCACCATGCCTTCGTCAAGCAGTTCCAGCACGGCGGCCATCTGCTTGCCGACGACGGCATTCGTTTGTTCCGCCTCGCGCTGCGCGAGCGTTTCGCCCACGCAGACGATCGGGGTCAGGCCGGCGTTCAATGCCGCCAGCGCCTTTTGCGCCACCAATTCGTCGCTCTCGCCATGGTAGGCGCGGCGTTCGGAGTGGCCGACGATCACATAGCGGCAGCCGAAATCGGCCAGCATCGCCGCCGCGACTTCGCCCGTGTAGGCGCCGCTCGCATGCACAGACACATCCTGCGCGCCCCAGGCCAGCGGGGCGCCGGCGAGCGCATCGGCGCATTGATGCAGATAGGGTGCCGGCACACATACGGCTGCACTCGCCTTGCCGTTGCCCTGGCCGAGACCCTCGACAATACCAGCCAGCAGCGTCGCGTTGTTCGCGCGGCTGCCATTCATCTTCCAGTTGCCTACAACGAGTTTGGGACGCATATTACCCCACAGTCAAATAACCCGCTATTCTAGCTGCCGTTACTGGGACGGTCAAACAATGGCTGAGCCGGCGTATTGAAAAGACGTCAATGGATTTGAACCGGCGCCACGATTGATCCGGCGAACAGCCGCTGCGCAGCCGCGCGCCTCACACCACCTGCAACACGATCTTCCCCACATGCGTGCTCGACTCCATCAGCGCATGCGCCGCGGCCGCCTCTTCCAGCGGGAAGGTTTTGTAGATCACCGGCTTGACCTTGCCGGTTTCGAGCAGCGGCCACACCCGCTCGCGCAGCTTTTGCGCGATCGCGCCCTTGAAGGCGACCGGCCGCGGCCGCAGGGTCGAGCCGCTGATGCTCAGGCGCCGGCGCAGTACCTGGCCCAGATCCACATTCGCCTTGGCCCCGCCCAGCAGCGCGATCAGGGCGATGCGGCCGTCATCGGCCAGGCAGTCGATCTCGCGCGCGACGTAGTCGCCGGCCACCATGTCGAGCACCACGTCGACGCCCTTCCCGCCCGTGAGCTCCTTCACCACCGCCACGAAATCCTCGCTGCGGTAGTTGATCCCGCGCTCGGCGCCGAGTTCTTCGCAGGCGCGGCACTTCTCGTCGCTGCCGGCGGTGGCGAACACGCGGTGGCCGAGGGCCGTGGCGAGCTGGATGGCGGTCACGCCGATGCCCGAGGTGCCGCCCTGCACCAG
The DNA here is from genome assembly GCF_001424165.1 of Massilia sp. Leaf139. Classification (GTDB taxonomy): domain Bacteria; phylum Pseudomonadota; class Gammaproteobacteria; order Burkholderiales; family Burkholderiaceae_D; genus Telluria. The sequence goes on along the minus strand of NZ_LMOJ01000001.1, from coordinate 385,736 downwards.
CAGCGTCTCGCCCTGCGCCAACTGCGCGCGGTCGAAGACGTTCGTCCAGACCGTGAAGAAGGTTTCCGGCAGCGAAGCCGCTTCCGCCATCGACAGGCCTTGCGGCACCGGCAGGCATTGCGCCAGGGGTGCGGCGCAGTATTCGGCATAGCCGCCGCCCTGCACCAGCGCGCAGACCATGTCGCCCCTGACGAAGCCGCTGCCCTCCAGGTCGCCGTCGACGATCTCGCCCGCCACTTCCAGCCCCGGCAGGTCGGAGGCGCCCGGCGGCACCGGATAGTGCCCCAGGCGTTGCAGCACGTCGGGCCGATTGATGCCCGCCGCGTGCACCCGGATCAGGACTTCGCCGGCCTTCAGTTCCGGCATCGGCCGCTCGCAAGGCTGCAAGACCTCGGGTTTGCCCGGCTGGGTGATTTCGATGGCGCGCATGGTTCGGTCTCCCTTGAGAAAACAACAATTGTACGTCAGCGCAGGCATTCCCGTTTCTGTTGCCGGAAGGAGAATATATGTTCTATTTATATGCTCAAACGCAAACAAATTCTTTAATGCATGAGCTTTTAGGGGAACTTTAGAGCTAGCACAACGATCTCGTCCGTCGCCTCCTTGTCCGGCTTATCCCTGCCGCATAGATTGGAGGACGCGAGCTCAGCCAGTCGAGCCGTCCCTACCAATTTTCGAGGAGCACGATCATGCATCCGACATCGTCCGCCCTGTCCGACCTTGTCCGCCGCACGGCGGCGCTGTTTTCCCGTCCCACGTTGGAAAGCCGACCGCGCCGCGGCCTGCTGCTCGGCGGCGCCGCGCTCGCGGTCGCGCTCGCCCTGCCCGGACAGTACGCCGGCGCCCAGGACTGGCATACCGAGCGCTGGACGGGTACCTGGGGCGCGGCGCCCTCCGGCCCGCCGCCAGCAGCCAATCTGCAGACCTTCACCGACCAGACCCTGCGCCTGATCGTCCATACCAGCATCGGCGGCAACCGCGTGCGCATCCGCCTGTCGAACGAGTTCGGCACGACGCCGCTGCGCATCGGCGCGGCCCGCATCGGCCTGCGCGCCGGCGGTTCCGACGTCGCCCCCGGCACCGACCTCGCCCTCACCTTCGGCGGCAACACGGCGATCACGGTCCCGCCCGGCGCGCCTATCCTGTCGGATCCCGTCGAACTGAACGTGCCGGCCCTGTCGGATCTGGCCATCAGCCTGTATTTGCCGGGGACGGTCGAGGCCAACACGATCCACAACGTCGGCTCGCAAACCAACTACATCTCGCTGCCGGGCGACTTCACGGCCGCTGCCACCCTGCCCGTGCAGCGCACGGTCACCTCCTGGCCCTTCCTTACCGAAGTGGACGTGGACGGCGCCGGCGCCGCGATCGTGACCCTGGGCGACTCGATCACCGACGGCACGCGCAGCACGCCCGACACCAACAATCGCTGGCCCGACTGGCTGGCGCGGCGCCTGCAGACCGTGCGCGATCCTGTGCTGGGCATCAACGGCCGCCTGGGTTTGGTGAATCGCGGCATCAGCGCCAACCGCCTGCTGAGCAATCCGGTGAACCTGCTGGGTGGGCGCAGCATCCTCGAACGCTTCGACCGCGACGTCCTGGCCACCGCGGGCGTGCGCTACATGACGCTGATGATCGGGATTAACGACATCGGCAACAGCCCGGCCACCAGTCCAATCCCGGCGGCCGACCTGATTGCCGGCTACCGCCAGGTGATCGCGCGCGCCCACGCCAAGGGCATCGCCGTGTTCGGCGCGACCCTGACGCCCTTCGAAGGCGCGGGCTATTACTCGCCCGAGAAGGAAGTCGTGCGCCAGGCCGTAAACAACTGGATCCGGTCGAGCGACGAGTTCGACGGCGTGATCGACTTCGACCTCGCCACGCGCGACCCGGCGCACCCGACGCGCTTCCTGCCGGCCTACGACAGCGGGGACCATCTGCATCCGAACGATTTGGGGTATCAGGCGATGGGCAATGCGGTGCCGCTGGGTTTGTTCAGGTCCTTGGGGGCGGCGGCGGTGAAGCCGCTGAAGCAGAAGGGGGAAAGCGTGGTGCAATAGCTTGAGACGGTACGGTATTCGACCGCAGGTACGCGTGGGCTCGTTGAGCCCACCCTACGGTGCACCACCATCCGTAGCAAGTTCATGGAACGGTGGCGTAACGTAGGGTGGGCTCCCCGAGCCCATGCGTGATACGTACCGGCTCCGTCATCGTGCCCGATGATCTCGCCGCTACGTATTACAAATCGCCGGGCGATTATTTGCTGATCAACACCGGCTCATCAAGCCCCAGCGCCTTCATCCGCGGCAGCTGGGTCTTCGCATCGCCCACCACCAGCCACACCATCTTCGACGGATCCAGGTATTTCTCCGACAGCGCATGGATGCGCGGCAGGGTCATCGCCTTGACGATCTGCTCGCGCTCCTTCACGTAGTCCGGGCGCCAGCCGTACTTGCTGATGTTGTCCAGCATCCCCAGCTTGGCCGCGGCCGTCTCGAAGGCGCGGGCGTTGCTCTTGACGAGGAAGTTGCGGGTCGTCTCGAGGTCGGCTGCCGAATAGGTGCTTGGGTAGGTCTGCAGGATCTCCTTCACCAGCTGCGCCGATTCCAAAGTCACGTTGCTGCGCACGCCGCTGGCGATGATGAAGGGCCCGGCGCTCCCGGTGCCCGAGAAGCTCGAATTGATGCCGTAGGTGTAGCCCTTGCCTTCACGCAGTTGCTGGGTCAGGCGCGAAGCGAAGCCACCGCCGCCCAGGATGTAGTTCATCACGGTCGCCGGGTAGTAGTCGGGATCGGTCACGGCCAGCGCGCGGTAGCCCACGTGCAGCACCGACTGCTTGGCATCCGGCACGTCGACGAAATAGACCTTGGCCGGCGCGCCGCTCGCCACCTTCGATGGCGCCGGCAGCGCGACCGGCTTGGCCTTCCAGGCGCGCTCCAGCTTCGCGAGCGAACGCGTGACGGTCGCCTTCGGCAAGGCGCCGACCACATGCATGCGCGCGTTCGACGGGGTCAGGTTGGCGGCGTAATAGGCCTTCAGGTCGTCGATGGTGATCGCGTTCACGGTCTCGGCGGTGCCCAGGATGTTGCGCGAGCGGAGATCGTCCTTCGCATAGACCAGCTTGGCGAAATTGATGCTGGCCAGGGCATTCGGATCGGCTTCCTGCTGGCGGATCTGGCTCAGCACGCTTTGCTTGATGAGGGCGAATTCTTTTTCGTCCCAGCGCGGCTGCAGCAGGATCTCTTGCACCAGATCCAGGGTCGCGGCGTAGTTGCGCGCCAGGGTCGTGACGCTGATGCGCACGTCCTCGGTACGGGCAGTCACGTTGATCGTCGCGCCCAGCTGCAGGATCGCCTCTTCCAGTTCCTGCGGGGTCTTGGTCGCGGTGCCCTGGGTCATCAGGCGCGCCATCAGGTTGGCCACGCCGACCTTGTCGAGTTTATCGAGCAGCAGGCCGCCGTCGATGGCGATGTCGAACTGCACCAGCGGCACTTCGCGGTTCTCGATGCCGGCCACGCGCATGCCGTTGGCGAGCGTCGTGTTCCACACGGCCGGCACCTTCACGGCAGGCGTCTCGCCGTAGGGCGGCTCCTTGCTGCGGTCGAAGCTGGACGGGGTCTTGGCGTACTCCGCGTTCGCGCTCGGATCGACCGCGTTCTCGGCGCCCTGCACCACTTTCTCTTCGACGACCTCGGCCTTGCTGGAGCCCGTCAGCGCCAGCGCCAGCTTGCCTTTCGGGACGAAGCTGGTGGCCACGAAAGGCTTGCCCTTGATGTAGGTGTCGTACACGCGGCGCACGTCGGCGCCCGTCACGGCCAGGGTCTTTCTGACGCCTTCGCTCACATAGCCCGGATTGCCGGTCAGGTAGTTGTACTCGGCCAGCAGCGCCGACTTGCCGAGCACGCTCGACACCGAGTTGTAGAAACGGGTTTCCAGGCCAGCCTTGATGCGGTTCAGGTCTTTCTCGGCGATGCCCTCTTTCTCGAACTTGGCGAAGGCCTGGTCGACCGCGCCCGCCACCTGGTCGAGGGGTTTATTTTCGAAGGCGCGGATGCGCAGCATGAACTGGCCCGCCAGTTCCGAGGCCTGGTTGCCGATCTGGACGTTCGGCGCGAGTTTGGCGTCTTCCACCAGCACCTGGTAGAAGGGTGCGCGCTTGGTCTGCGACAGGTATTCGGCCAGCACCTCCAGCGCGTACGAATCCGGATGCAGGTCTTCGACGGTCGGCCAGGCCATGGTCAGTTCCGGCAGCTTGGCGAAGTTGTCCTCGTGCGCCAGCTTCACGGTCTGCTTGACGACGCCCGGACGCTTGACCATCGGCTTCACCGCCTCGCCGCGCTTGATCTCGGAAAAATACTTCTCGACCCATTTGCGCGCCTGGACGGGATCGAAGTCGCCGGCCAGTACCAGGGTCACGTTGTTCGGCACGTACCAGAGGCGGAAGAATTCCTTGACGTCGTCCAGGGTCGCGTTCTGCAGGTCGTCGAGCGAGCCGATCACCTGCCAGTTGTACGGATGGTCGGCCGGGTACAGGGCCTTGTTGATGACGTAGCGGGTGTGTCCGTAAGGCGCGTTGTCGACGCCCTGGCGTTTTTCGTTCTTGACGACCTGCTTTTCCTTGGCCAGCACCGGATCGGTCACGGTGTTGATGAACCAGCCGAGCTTGTCCGCTTCGGCCCAGATCATCTTTTCCAGCGCGTCCTTCGGCACCGTCTGCAGGTAGTTGGTGCGGTCCTGCGAGGTCGAGCCGTTGGCGCCGGAGCCGCCGATGCGCGCCGTCATCTTGTCGAGCCCGCCCTTGCCGAGGTTTTCCGATTCCAGGAACAGCAGGTGTTCGAACAGGTGGGCGAAGCCCGTGCGCCCCACCTTCTCGCGGCTCGAGCCGACGTGGGCCGTCAGGTTGACGGCGACCACCGGATCGGAACGATCGATGTGGAAGATCACCTCCAGGCCGTTGGGCAGCGTGAACTTCTGGAAGTCCACCTTCAGCGCGGGTGCGGCGGCTTTCGCGGCTGCTTTCTGTACGGCAGCGGCGTGGGCCGGCGCCGCTGCGGTTCCCGCGAAGGTGGACGCCACGCAGGCGGCCAGCAGGAGGGTCGGGCTAACAATCTTCATGCAATCAATTCCTCACAAGAATACGAACGGTCGGCGCGCGGTCGGCCGGCACGCCCAAGGTTCTGGATACTATTGCAATTTCCTGATTGCTACAACGTGTTCATGACCGTGTGGGCGCGAGGCACAGACCCGTAGAGCGTGTGAAAAAATCGTCAGGGCAAGGCGCATCGTCGAAGACAGTACAAAGGTACGGCGAGACGATGCAACGCAGCCATGGCGATTTTTTCACACGCTCGTAGGGTGCGCGGCTTGACCCTTCGCCCGGCGCACTGGCGACGTATGCGCCGCCCACCCTACTGTCCAGAGTAACCAGTGCGGGATCAGCCTCCACCCGTCTTCGACTGCGACGGTAGCGGCGTCCCCACCTTCCAGGTGCGCGACAAGGCCTGCGCCTCCTCGATCTGCTCCTGCGTCATGGTCTTGGCGATGGCCGCGCGCTGGCCCACCGCATTGTGGTTGCCGCCGGCCGCGGCCAGGTTCCACAGCATGTAGGCGATCACCGGGTCGCCCGGCACGCCGGCCACGTGATAGCGGTACATCAGCCCGAGCGCGTGCTGGGCTTCGCCGTGGCCCTGCTCGGCCGCCTTGCGGAACCAGGTGACGGCATGCTTCTGGTCTTGCGGCACGGCGTTGCCGGTGTAGTACATGGCGCCCACGACGTACTGGGCGTCGGACTTGCCCTGCTGCGCTGCCTTCAGGTGCCATTGGAACGCCTGCTTGTAATCGCGCGCGACGCCGCGGCCCATGTAATACATCAAGCCCAGCAAGTGCTGGGCATCGGCGTGGCCGGCGCGCGCCAAAGGCGCGATTTCCTTCATCGCCTGCGCGTAATTGCGCGCGTTGTAGGCGCTGGCTCCCTCGGGGAAGCCCGCCTGCGCCGTGCCGGCCAAGCCGAAACTCAGCCCCAGCGCCAGCAGGATCGCTACTGTGAATTTTTTCATTGTCTCTGTGCGTAGATCGGTCTTTCGCCTACCTTTACTGCCATTTTTTAGACACGCAATCGATTACTTCCAGCTGACCTTGCCCAGTCCGTCGACGCTCACCCGGCGATTGAGCGGCTTGCCGTAGACTGTGACCGAACCCATGCCCGACAGGTTCAGGTTCGCGCTCTGGTGCGCCGTGACCGTGGCGTTGCCCAGGCCCGACAGCTCCAGCGTCACGCTGTCGGCCGCGAACTGCTGCGCATCGAGTCCACCCAGACCGCCCAGTTCCGCTTTCAGCATCTTGCTGCGCCCGACCAGGGTCACGTAGCCGGCGCCCTGCAGGTCGAGCGTGATGCGTTCGCTGTTCATGCCGGCCAGCCGCATGCTGCCCACGCCGCCCAGGCTGGCGGAAATCAGGCGGAAGTCCGCGTTCACGTTCATCGAGCCGGCGCCGTCGAGCGAGAGTTCCAGCTCCTCGCCGCGGAAACCCGTGATTTCGGTCATGCCGACGCTCTCCGAACTCACTTCGCGCAGGTTCGGCATCACGATCTCGGCGCGCACGCCATTCCTGCGGTTCATGCGCGTTTCGCGCGCTTCGGTGCCGATCACGACCGTGTCGCCGCTTTGCAGCGTCGTCATCTGCGCGATCCAGCGCGGGTCGCCGGTGAGCACCAGCGTGGCTGGATTGCCCTGGCGCACCCGCAGGTCGACCACGCCATCGATCTTGATGCGCACCACGCGCGCGTCCAGCGGGCGGGTTTCAGTAGTGGTCTCCGGCGCGGCCGATGCCATGCGCACCAGCGCCAGCAGTCCGAGGGCCGCCAGGCCGAGCTTGAAAAATTTGGTCATGTGCTTCTCCGCTTCCGTTGCATGTTCTTGTTCGTGGCCCTGCCGAGTCTTTTCAACATCCTGTCAATACAGACTGCGTCGCGCGCCACCCTACCAGCAAGCCTTGCCGGTTTCCAGCAAAACCGTGATTACCCGACAATTTTTGTACAGTTTGCCAATGAGATCACTATAGCAAGCGCCTCATGCAGAGCAGCCCGGATTGCGACAGACTGCCGATTCCGGGGACAGGACGACAAATCGGCGTCGTGTTCGTCCGGCACAGGGCCGGCATGCATATATAAAAAAATTAATGAATTGCATGTCCTTGCGCTAAGATTGAATGCTCCCCGCACGTGCCCGCGCGGTGGATTTTCATTCGACTCAGCCATCTATTCGAGGTCATCAATGCGCATGCGCCAACTTCCCGTCCTGCTGGCCGGGCTCGGCTTGTCGTTCTCCGTCCTTGCCGCTCCCGCAGCGGCGACGGGCGACAAGTGGGATCTGCCGGTCCACACCAGAAAACTCGACAACGGCCTGACGGTCATCGTCACCGAAGACCACAGCTCGCCCACCGTCGGCGTCTCCGTCGTCTACCACGTCGGCATGCGCCTCGAGCCGAAGAACCGCACCGGCTTCGCCCACCTGTTCGAGCACCTGATGTTCCAGGGCACGCCGAACGCGCCGAAGGGCGTCTTCGACAAGACCATCACCGGCGGCGGCGGCCGCAACAACGGCTCGACCCGCGCCGACTTCACCAACTACATCGAAACGGCGCCGGCCTCCTCGCTCGAACCGATCCTGTGGCTGGAAGCCGACCGCATGAAGACACTCGACTTCAACAAGGAAACGCTGAAGAACCAGCAGGACGTGGTCAAGGAAGAAATCCGCGTCAACGTGAAGAACCAGCCTTACGGCGGCTTCATGTGGATCGACATCGGCCAGCACGCCTTCCAGAAGTGGGAGAACAACCACGATGGCTACGGCAGCTTCGAAGACCTGGAGAACGCCAGCCTGGAAGACGTGCGCGCCTTCCACCGCGACTACTACGGCCCGAACAACGCGGTGCTGGCGATCGCCGGCGACGTCACCCCGGCGCAAGGCTTCGCGCTGGCCCAGAAATACTTCGGCGGCATTCCGGCGCGGCCGGTGCCGAAAGGCGGCGACTTCTCCGAACCGCTGAATAAGGTCGAAAAGCGCATCGAGCAGAGCGACGCCCTGGCCCAGGTGCCGGCGCTGGCCGCCGCCTGGAAGATGCCGGAGCGCGGCAGCCCTGACCAGGCGCCGATGGCCGTGCTGGGCGAACTGCTGGCCGGCGGCGACGCCTCCGTCCTGTACCAGGGCCTGGTCAAGGGCCGCGAACTGGCGCTGAACACCGACGTCCTGTTCGGTCTCACCAGCCCGTGGGAATTCGACGGCCCCACCCTGTTCACCGTCTACGCGATGTACAAGCCGACGACGAACGCCGACACCATCCTCAACGCGATGGACGAGGAGATCGCCAGGATCGTCACGAACGGCGTCGACGACGCGACCCTCAAGCGCGTCAAGACGCGCATGCTGGCGGACTGGAACAACGGCCTGGAAAGCTTCATCAGCCGCGCCGACACCCTGGCGCGCCTGCAGACCCTGTGGGGCGACGCGAACGTCGTCAACAAGATCCCCGGCTGGATCGAAGGCGTGAGCTCGAAGGACATCCAGCGCGCCGCCTCGATCTACCTGGTCAAGAACAACCGCACCGTCATCGACCGCAAGCCCGTCGCCAAGACCGCGGCTGCCGGTGCCCAATCTGCGCCGGCTGTCGGCGCACAAACCAAGCCGGCTGCCGGCGCACAGAAGTAAGGAGCGCATCGATGAAAGCACTGATGCTGACACTGGCCGTCTCGCTGGCCTTCGCCCCACATGCGTTCGCTGCCGACGCACCCGCCGCCGCCAAGGCCAACGCCATGCCGCCCTACGGCAAGGACAAGCCGATCCCGACGCCGAAGATCGTCAAGAAGACCCTCTCCAACGGCATGATCGTCTGGGTCGTGCCGCGCCAGGGCCTGCCGCGCGTGGACTACGTGCTGGCCGTGCGCGGCGCCGGCTATGCGGCCGACGACAAGGCGCATCCCGGCTTCGCCAGCCTGCTGGCCTCGATGGTCAACGAAGGCAGCGCCAAGCGCGACTCGCGCGCGATCGCCGAAGCGGCCCAGGGCATGGGCGGATCGGTCGCCGCCGGCGCGGCCTCGGACGGCATCTTCGTCCAGGCCAATGCGGTGGCTTCGCAGGCCGGGAACATGATGTCGCTGCTGGCCGAAGTGGCGCGCACGCCGAACTTCCCGGCCAAGGAAGTCGAGCTGGCCAAGGCCAACGCGCTGCAGGCCCTGCGCGCGGCCGAAGCCACCCCGCGCTTCCGCGCCGAACGCGCGATCAACCAGGCCGTGTACGGCGAGCACCCGTACGGCTACACCCAGCCGACCGAGGCCTCGATCACCACCACTACCCAGGAACTGCTGCGCCTCGAACACGCCAAGCGCTTCCGTCCCGATCGCGCCCTGCTGGTGATCACCGGCCGCATCGGCGAGGCCGAGGCGATGAAGCTGGCCCAGGCCGCGTTCGGCGACTGGAAGGCCGCAGGCCCGGCGCTGGCCGACACGGCGCCGGCGCCGCGCGCGGCCAAGCCCGCGCGCATCCTGCTCCAGCGCGGCGGCAGCGTGCAGTCGACCATCCGCGTCGGCGGCCCCGGCATCCAGGCCAGCGCCGACGAACAGGTGCCGCTGCGCCTGGCCAGCACCATCCTCGGCGGCGGCTTCTCCAGCCGCGTCAACATCAACCTGCGCGAGCAGAAGGGCTATACCTACGGCGCTTCGGCCGGTGCGCGCATGAACCGCGTCGGCGGCGCCATCGTCGGCGGCGCCGACGTGCGCAACGAAGTCACGGGCGCGGCGCTGACTGAATACATGAACGAGTACAAGCGCATCGGCAGCGAACTGGTGCCCGCGGACGAAATGACGATGAACAAGCGTTATGTCGCCGGCGGCTACCTGATCAGCAACCAGCTGCAGGGCGCCGTGGCGAGCACGCTGGCGCAGAACTGGCTGATCGGCCTGCCGCCCGAGTTCCTCGGCCAGTACGTGCCGCTGATCCAGAAGGTGACGCCGCAGCAGGTGCGCGACGTGTCGAAGAAGTATTTCGCACCGGAGGCGCAGTCGATCGTCGTGGTCGGCGACCCGGCGGCGGTGGCCGAGCAGTTGAAGCCCTTCGGCGAGTTCACGGTGCGCGAGAAGTAAGACGCATTGTCCGGATCGATGCCCGCCAAGTGCGGGCATTTTTTTTGCGGCCGGGTATGCACGGACACGAAACGCGGGCATGCCCGCCCTACGTGCAACGACCGGTAACGGTGACGAACCGGGTTCACCGGCATGTCCACGGGCCTACGGGCGCGCTCGAACGGCCACCGCGTGCAGGCATTATTTTGGCGGCCGGGTGGGCATCGACACAAAACGCGGGCATGCCCGCCCTACGTGAAACGACCGGTAACGGTGATGAACCGGGTTCACCGGCATGTCCACGGGCCTACGGGCGCGTTCGAACGGCCACCGCGTGCAGGCATTATTTTGGCGGCCGGGTGGGCATCGACACAAAACGCGGGCATGCCCGCCCTACGTGAAACGACCGGCAACGGTGGTGCACCGTAGGGCGGGCATGCCCGCGTTACGGCGTTCGCAAAACCGCGGCGCCTCACTGCAAGAGCGCACTCCCCCGCTCGCGCCGGAGCGCACTCATTACCTCGCGCACCGGCAAGTGGTACGCCAGCTCCGTATTCGTGTGGTGCCACGCATTCTTCGGCCGCACCTCGACCTCGATCGCTGGATTCGAATTCATCGCACCGAACCAGTCTGCCTCCCCCATCACGTCGACGATCCAGCGGTAGCGCGGCGGCATGGCGATCGCGGCGGAGACGGTGACGATGCCGACACCGCCCAAGTGCCCGTCGGCCCCGGCTTCGCGCAGCGCGTACAGCGCTTCCGAGATCACCAGGTTGCCCTTCGAATGCCCGGTCAGGAGGCCGAAGCGGAAGCGCTCGTCCGTCAGCAGCGCGCACAGCGTGCGTGTGTCGAGGCTGGCGTGGGCGACGTTCGGCATGTCGGGACTGAGGTCGAACACGGTGCCGCGCGTGAGGTCGTCGAGCTGCTCGAACGCGTGGCGCATGCGGTTGAGCGTGCCGAACCAGAACCAGCCGCCCAGCGCCTCAGTGAACAGGTCGGCCAGGCCGTAGCCCGACACCAGCGCCGCCACCGGTTCGCCGAAAGCGTCGGCGACGTTGCGGGCATAGGCGGCCGTGCCCAGCGCGGAACTGCCGACACCGGCCACGGCGAGGATGCGCACACGCGCGCCGCCGGCCTGCGCGAAGTCCTCGATGTCCGGGCACATGCGCAGGCTGCCTGCGCCCGAGGGCGGCACGATCAGCAAGGCGCCCTCGCAGGCCAGCCAGGGCGCCAGCGCGGCGGCCTCGGCGGGCTCGATGACTTTCAGGTCGTAGAAGATGGCGTCGAGCGCCGTGTTGCGGCGGCGCCAGAGTTCGAGCGAGGCTTCGCGCAAGGGCGACTTCGCCCCGGCCAGCGCGGCTGGGGTATTGCGCTGCAACTGGGCGGAGGCAAGTACGAGCGGGGTCTCGAGCGGCGACAGCGGGGGCATGGGGCTTCCTCGGTAGCGTCCGGCCGGCGTCGGGATGACGCCGCGGCTCACGCTAAGAGGCGGCGCGCGGCCCGAAGTTCACCGCTGCGCCCGCTGCACAGCGCAAACCAGCAGCTCAGCCGCGCAGCGCCTTTTCCAGGTCGTCCAGCTCGGCCGGCTTGACCAGGTGGGCGTCGAAGCCCGCCTCCTGGGCGCGGCGCCGGTCTTCGGGAGAGCCGTAGCCGGTGTGCGCCACCAGGCGGACGTGCTTCAGTTGGTCGTGCGCCTTGAGCATGCGCGCCAGCTGATAGCCGTCCGCGCCCGGCAGGCCAATGTCGAGCACGATCACCTGCGGCCGGTGGCGCAGCGCCAGCGCCTCGATCTGGCTGGCGTCCGAAGTCGTCCAGGTCTCGTGGCCCATCTCGGCCAGCAGGAAGCCCATCATCTCCATGGCGTCGACGTTGTCGTCCACCAGCAGCACGCGCAGGCCGCTGCCGGCATTGTCCGCTTCGCTTGCCGCGTCCACCGCGCATGCGGCGCCCGTCGTGCGCAGCACCGGCAGCTCCACCGTGAAGGTGCTGCCCAGGCCGATGCCCGGGCTGTCGGCGCGCAGCTGGCCGCCGTGCATCTCGAGCAGGCGCGACACCAGCGACAGGCCGATGCCCAGGCCCTCCGGCGCCCGATCCGGCGGCACCGCCGCCTGCGCGAACATGCCGAAGATGCGCGGCAGGTTGTCCTCGGCGATGCCGATGCCGTTGTCGGCCACGGCGATGTGCACATGATCGCCGTCGAGCGACACGGTCAATGCGATCTCGCCGCCCTTCGGGGTGAACTTGGCGGCGTTGTGCAGCAGGTTGCCCATCGATTGCGCCAGGCGCACCGGGTCGCCGGCGACCCAGATCTGGCACTCGGGCTGGTGCAGGTCGAGCTTGTGGCCGCGCGCCGCGATCAGCGGGCCGGCCGTTTCCAGCGCCTGTTCGATGACGGCGCCCAGGTTCACCTCTTCGCGGCGCAGCACGATCTTGCCTTCCGAGATGCGCGCCACGTCGAGCAGGTCGTCGACCAGGTGCGCCAGGTGATCGACCTGGCGCAGGATGACTTCGCGCGCGCGGCCCTGGCGCTCGGCCGCGTTTTCGCCGCCCACGCCGAGGAGCGTCGCGGCATTGCGGATCGGGCTTAGAGGATTGCGCAGCTCGTGCGCGAGCGTGGCCAGGAACTGGTTCTTGTTGGCGTCGGCCGCGCGCAGCAGCGCTTCCATTTCCTTGCGCGCCGAGATGTCGCTGGTGACGCGCGCCACGCGGTAGACCTCGCCGCGCGCGTTCCTGACCGCGAACACGCGGTCGCGCACCCAGCGCATGGCGCCGTCGGGCATTACCAGGCGGAATTCCTCGTCATAGTGCGGCTGGGTCGCCAGCGCGGCCCAGCGCCCGGCCAGGCGCGCGCGGTCGTCCGGATGCACGACCTCGAGCCAGCTGCCGTGCTGGCGCTTGAGTGTCTCGACGCTGCGGCCCCAGATGGCCGCATAGGCCGGGCTCACGTAGGCCAGCAGGCCGTCAGGCACCGAGAACATCCAGAACACGTCCTCGATGTTGTCGGTCAGCTGGCGAAAGCGCTCCTCGCCCTCGCGCAGCGCGTCCTGGGTCTGGCGCATGCGCAGCAGCGCATTCACGTTGGCGATCAGCTCGTCGGCCTCGATCGGCGCGGCCAGGTAGTTATCGGCGCCGCCTTCCAGGCCGCGGATCTTGTCGGCGCGCCCGGTCAGCGCGGCCGAGGTCTGCAGCACCAGCACGCCGTTGGTGTCGGGGTCGGCCTTGATGCGGCGGCAGACCTCGATGCCGTTGATGTCGGGGAGCTTCACGTCCAGCAGCACCAGCGCCGGATCGTCCTCGCGGACCATCGCCAGCGCATCGGTGCCGTTGGCCGCTTCCAGCACCCGGAAGCCCGCGCTTTGCAGGATACGGGTCTTGGCGTAGCGGGCGCCGTCGTTGTCGTCGACGTTGAGGATGATGGGGGGATTGGCTGTCATGGTTCGGTCTTGTCAGGCGGTCTTGTCAGGCGTTATCCGGCGGAGGGGGCAAGTGTCGGGGCAGCGTCAGCACGAAGGTCGAACCGACACCGGGGCGGCTGGTGACGTCGACGCGTCCGCCCAGCAGTTCGGCCAGGCGCCGGCACAGCGGCAGGCCCAGGCCGGTGCCCTTGCTGCGCCGCTGCAGCGGATTTTCGACCTGGGTGAACTCTTCGAAGATCAGCTGCAGGTGCTCGGCGTCGATGCCGATGCCGGTATCGGTCACGGCGAAGCGCAGCGTGTCGCTGGCCTCGTCGCGCTCCGCGCTCACGCGCACCGAGCCCTGCTCGGTGAATTTCAGTGCGTTCGAAATGAAATTGCGCAGGATCTGGGACAGCATGCCCTCGTCCGATTCGAACGTTTCCTCGACGGCGTTGTCGAAAACGAGCTCGACCCGCTCGCCGTCCACCAGCGGGCGCATCATGCCTTTCAGGGCGCGGAACAGGTTTTCCACCACGACCGGCGCACCCTGCGCCTCCACCCGCCCGGCCTCGATCTTGGCCAGGTCGAGCAGGTCGTTGACGAGCTCCGACATCTCGGTGGCCGTGCGCTCGATCAGGTAGACCTGGCGCTCCTGCTCGGGCGTGAGCTCGCCGTCCATGCGGTCGAGCAGCAGCTTCGACAGCGCACGGATCGAGGACAGCGGCGTGCGCAGTTCGTGGCTGGTATTCGACAGGAAGCGCGACTTCATCTCGTCGGCGCGGCGCAGGCGCTCGGCCTTGTCCTCGATTTCGGCATACAGGGCGACGATGCCGCGGTTGGTGTCTTCCAGTTCGCGCGTCAGTTCGAGCAGATCCTCCTGGCGCTCGCGCAGTTCGGCCAGGGTTTCGACCAGCTCGCGGTTCTGCTGCTGCATTTCCTCGTACGAGTTCGAGGCCGGCGTGGCCGCCAGTTCGGTGGCGATCTGCGCCAGCAGGGTCGGGCTGACCGGCGCCTGCGGCGGCAGCGCCTTGCGCATGCGCACCGCGAATCCGGCGCCCTCGTCGCGCACGCAGCCATCCATCAGGCGGTGCGCGGTGACCAGCGCCTGATCCACGATGGCCGCGGCCTCGCTGCCGGCGGCCTCCACGCCGCCCGCGCTCACGGTGACTTCGAGCTGCTGGCGCGCATGGCCGTCGGCCAGGACGAAGACGGCGCGCGCATTGCAGCCGCCATGGCAGGCCGCGCGCGCCACTTCCGAGACCGCCGTGGCGATGCGCACCTGATCCTGCTTGGCGAAACCGAGCAGCTTCGACACCTGGCGCGCACGCTGGCGCACCAGCACGACATCGGTATCGCCCTCGAGGGCGACGTTCAGGATGCGCTGGCTCACGGCAATCCCCTCATGACAGTCCGTGCAGGCGTCTGACGACGAGCACCATGGCGTCGTCGCGGCGGCGGATGAAGTCGCGCATCAGCATCGCGGCGATCAGGGCCGGACTGTGCGCGAGCAGGCCCGGATACTTGTCCAGGTTCCACTGAGTCTGAATGCCGTCCGAGTGCAGGATCACCAGCGCGCCGGGCGGACAAGGCACGCTGAATTCCTGCACCTTGCGCATGTTGTGACCGACGATGCCGTTGTGCGAGACCAGCGCGCGCCGGCTCTCGCCGTCGATCACATAGGCGCCGATGTTGCCGACGCCGGCGAAGCGCACGCTGTCGGCGCCGAAGTCGATGCGTGCGCAGGCCAGCGCAGCGCCGCGCGTGACGCGCAGGGCTTCGTGCGCGGCCGCCACCAGCGCCGCCGGCTCCGCCGACGGACGGTGCGCCAGTTCGCCCACGGCGGCCTTCGACGCCACTGCCGCTTCCGGGCCATGGCCGAGGCCGTCGGCGGCAAGCAGGGTGGCGCCGCCGCCGTCGCAGGCCAGGCCCCAGGCGTCGCCGCATTCGTCCTCGCCCGCCAGCGGCACGGTGATGGCGCCAACTTCGACCCGGCACAGTCCCGGCGCCGCGGCGTCGCGCCACAGGCGCATGTGGAACAGCGCGCCCGCGCCCGGATGCGAATACACGTCGAATTCGTCGGACAGCCGGCGCAGCGCGCCCAGGCCCGTGCCCGCGGTGCCGGCGGTCGACACGCCGTCGCGCAGGCAGGCGTCGATGTCGGCAATGCCGGGGCCGCTGTCGACCGCCAGCACGTCGATCCCGGGCACGCCCTCGGCCTGCGACACGTTCAGGTAGAGCACGCCCTCGCCCGCATGCTTGAGCAGGTTGGTACCGGCCTCGGTGACGATC
This sequence comes from Massilia sp. Leaf139, assembly GCF_001424165.1. Lineage (GTDB taxonomy): Bacteria > Pseudomonadota > Gammaproteobacteria > Burkholderiales > Burkholderiaceae_D > Telluria. The sequence goes on along the minus strand of NZ_LMOJ01000001.1, from coordinate 369,938 downwards.
AGGGCGAGCGTCGCGGCGCGGGTTTCGTCGAAGCCCAGGGCGAGCGCCAGCTTCTGCCCGGCGCGGCGCGCCGCGGCGATGTCGCTGGCGTGCAGGATCGGGTAAGTGTGCTGCGCGTCGAGAGAACTGATCAGCGTTTCCATTTCACGACCGCGATCGCGGTGCCCTCTCCCGGCCGGGTATCGATGTCGAATTCGTCGACCAGGCGCTTCGAGCCGCCCAGGCCCAGGCCCAGGCCGCCGCCGGTGGTATAGCCGTCGCGCAACGCCAGGTTCAGATCCGGGATACCGGGGCCAGCGTCGACGAAGACCAGGCCCACGCCCTGGCGCAGTCCGTCCACCAGTTTGTCGAGGCAGGCGCCGCCGCCGCCGCCGTACTTGATGGTGTTGCGCGCCAGCTCGCTGGCGGCGGTGATCAGCTTGGTCTGGTCGACCAGCGACAGCCCGATCCCGACGGCGCGCTCGCGCACCTGCTTGCGCAGGTTGACGACGTCCTCGTCGCTGCGCAGCGGCAGCTGCACCCGCTCGACACGCGAGCGGGCATGGCGCTCGATGAGGTCGGTCTCGAATCCACCCGCGAATTGATTCACAGCGTCAGCCGCGGTACTCATCTGTTCACGTTCTTTCCAAGCAGGGCCATGCCCTTCTCGACGTTCAGCGCGGTCTTCACGCCATGCAGGGTCAGGCCCAGCTCGACCAGGGTGATGGCGACGGCCGGCTGCATGCCGACCACCACCGTCTGCGCGTCGAGCACGCGCGCCATCGCCGCCGTGTTGCTGATCATGCGGCCGATGAAGGAATCGACCAGGTCGAGCGCCGAGATGTCGATCAGCACGCCCTTGGCGCTATCGCGCACGATACGCTCGGTCAGGTCGTCCTGCAAGGTCATGGCCAGGCGGTCGTGCATGTCGACCTGAATGGTGACGAGCAGCAGGTCGCCCATGCGCAGAATAGGAATGCGTTCCATCGTCTGTCGCGCCTCTATCAGTTCTTCTTATGGATGGTGACCGACGCGCCCGTGCGTTCGAGGGCGACCAGGAAGGCATCGGCCAGGGTCGCCTTGGTGACCACGTCTTCCAGGTTCACGCCCAGGTGGACGATGGTCTGGGCGATCTGCGGACGGATGCCGCTGATGATGCAGTCCGCGCCCATCAGGCGCGCGGCGGCGATCGTCTTCATCAGGTGCTGGGCGACGAGGGTGTCGACCATCGGCACGCCGGTGATGTCGATGATGGCGATCTCGGCGCCGGTGTCGACGATTTTCTGCAGGATGTTTTCCATCACGACTTGCGTGCGCGCCGAATCGAGGGTGCCGATCAGCGGCAGCGCCAGGATGCCGTTCCACAGCTTGACGACCGGCGTCGACAGTTCGAGCAGCTCCTGCTGCTGGCGCACGATGATCTGGTCTTTCGCCTTCTGGAACACTTCGATCGTGTACAGGCCGAGCTTGTCGAGCAGCGAGCTGACCGACCAGGACGCCGAGGCCAGCGCAGCGGAGTCGTCGGCGAAGCCGGCCGTCAGCTGGCCGAACAGCGGCTGCTTGAGCGAAAACACGAAGCTTGCCGTCTCGCTCGGGGTCGAACCGGATTTAGCACGGGATGAAGAGATCTCGGCCAGCAGGTCGCGCACCTCGTCCCAGGAGCGGTGCTCGACGTTTTCCAGCTCGCCGCTGCGGGTGGCGGCTGCAAAAGCGGCCAGGAACTGCTGGCAGTGGCTGCGCAGCTGCTCTTTCGCGCTGCCGCTGCTGCGCACCATCAGGGCTTCGAGCTGGGCGATCCATTGCGAACCGATCTCGGCCTCGTGTTCCTGGATGAGCTGGCTGATGCGGGCGGCGTTGTCCTTGGTCGTCATCGGTACATTCCTTGTTTTGGGGTCGGTATCGTGGATGCGCCCGAATTTTTGACGAGCTGCTCCACCATTGGAGAATCACTAACTATAACACTTTCTCATTGGAATTCAGGAAACGTTTGACCCGCGCGCCGGCCTCCTCGGCGGACGGTCGTGCCTGCGAAACTGATGCGTGTGGCACTGGCATTGCCCGATCCGGGCTTGATGGGTTGCACTGGCTTGGCTATCCTTCTGAAACCTTGATTATGAGCAAGGATCTGACACGAAGGACTGGTTAGCCTGATGTCTTGCGCCAGCACAGTGCGGCCATCGATGCTAACCGTGCAAGGTTTCATTTGGCGCAACCCTCTTCACTTCAGGGAGCAGCCTCATGAAATTCATGTTCGGTCGGCGTGAAAAATTTTTGTACCGGCGCAACCCGATGTTTTCCAGTTTTATGGCGGGCACCAAGTTCGGGCTGCTCATGGCGGGGCTGGTGCTTCTGTATATCAAGCTCATCTGACAAGAGCAATAAAAAACCGCCAGGCTCACGCACTGGCGGTTTTTGTTTTCGACAGCGGCGACCCGCTGCGAAGATCGATTACTGCGCCGCGCCTTCCACAGGATCGGCAGCCTTCATCGACAGCTTCAGGCGGCCGCGCTCGTCGGTCTCGAGAACCTTCACACGCACTTGCTGACCTTCCTTCAGGTAGTCGGCGACGGCGTTGACGCGCTCGTTGGCGATCTGCGAGATGTGCAGCAGGCCGTCCTTGCCTGGCATGACTTGCACGATGGCGCCGAAGTCCAGCAGCTTCAGCACGGTGCCGTCGTAGGTCTTGCCTACTTCGACCGAGGCGGTCAGTTCTTCGATGCGACGCTTGGCTTCCTGGCCGGCGGCGGCGTCGACCGATGCGATGGTCACGACGCCTTCGTCGGTGATGTCGATCTGGGTGCCGGTCTCTTCGGTCAGCGCGCGGATGACGGCGCCGCCCTTGCCGATGACGTCACGGATCTTCTCAGGATTGATCTTGATCGTGATCAGGCGTGGGGCGAAGTCCGACAGTTCGGTCTTCACGCTCGGCACGGCCTTCTGCATCTCGACCAGGATGTGCTGGCGGGCTTCCTTGGCTTGCGCCAGTGCCACCTGCATGATTTCCTTGGTGATGCCCATGATCTTGATGTCCATCTGCAGGGCGGTGATGCCCGCAGTGGTACCGGCGACCTTGAAGTCCATGTCGCCCAGGTGGTCTTCGTCACCCAGGATGTCGGTCAGGACGGCGAACTTGCCGCCTTCCTTGATCAGACCCATGGCGATGCCGGCGACGTGCGCCTTCATCGGCACGCCGGCGTCCATCAGTGCCAGGCAGCCGCCGCAAACCGAGGCCATCGACGAGGAACCGTTCGATTCGGTGATTTCCGACACCAGGCGCACCGAGTAGCTGAACTCTTCCGGCGATGGCAGCGCAGCAACGAGTGCGCGCTTGGCCAGGCGGCCGTGGCCGATTTCGCGGCGCTTCGGGGTGCCCACACGGCCGGTTTCGCCGGTGGCGAACGGAGGCATGTTGTAGTGCATCATGAAGTCGTCGGTGTACTCGCCCATCAGCGCGTCGATCTTCTGGCTGTCACGGGCGGTGCCGAGGGTCGCGATGACCAGGGCCTGGGTTTCGCCGCGGGTGAACAGGGCCGAACCGTGGGTGCGCGGCAGCACGCCGGTACGGATCTCGATCGGGCGCACGGTGCGGGTGTCGCGGCCGTCGATGCGCGGCTCGCCGTCCAGGATCTGCGAACGCACGACCTTGGCTTCCATGTCGAACAGGATGTTGCCGACGTCGGCTGCATTCGCCTCGACGCCTTGCTCCGCCAGGGCGGCCATGACTTCCGACGACAGCGACTTCAGCTTCTGCTGGCGTGCCGACTTTTCGCGGGTCTGGTAGGCTTCGCGCACTTTCGCCGAGGCCAGTTCCGAGACTTGGGCGATCAGGGTTTCATTCTTGGCCGGCGCAGTCCATTCGACTTCCGGCTTGCCGCCTTCTTCGACCAGGGCGTGGATCGCGTCGATGACGGCGCGCATCTGGTCGTGGCCGAAGACGACCGCGCCCAGCATGATTTCTTCGGACAGCTGCTGCGCTTCGGATTCAACCATCAGCACGGCCGTTTCGGTGCCGGCGACGACGAGATCCATCTGCGAGGTTTTCAGTTGGGTGGTGCTCGGGTTCAGGATGTACTGGCCGTTGGCGTAGCCGACGCGGGCGGCGCCGATCGGGCCGTTGAACGGGATGCCGGCGACGCACAGGGCAGCCGAGGCGCCGATCATCGCAGGGATGTCCGGATCGATTTCAGGGTTGACCGACAGCACGTGGATGATGACCTGGACTTCGTTCAGGTAGCCTTCCGGGAACAGCGGGCGGATCGGACGGTCGATCAGGCGCGAGGTGAGCGTTTCTTTTTCGGAAGGACGGCCTTCGCGCTTGAAGAAACCGCCCGGGATTTTACCGGCAGCATACGTTTTTTCGATGTAATCGACGGTCAGCGGGAAGAAGTCCTGGCCTGGCTTGGCGTCTTTCTTGGCGACGACGGTAGCCAGCACGACCGTGTCTTCGACCGACACCATGACGGCGCCGGATGCCTGACGGGCGATTTCACCGGTTTCCAGGGTGACGGTGTGTTGACCGTACTGGAAGGTCTTCGTAACTTTATTAAACATTGGTAATCCCTTTCTATTTGCCGACAGATTTTCAGGAGCTGTCGTTCACCTCTCACCACGACGGCGTCAGAACGGGCGATACGCCCCGCCGCTTTACTACGAAAACTACGGACGGCTCAAAACAAAAAATGCCCGCGACAGTGGCACTGACGCAGGCATTTCATGACTTAAGCAGTCGGGCGCAACAATTACTTACGCAGGCCGAGCTTGGCGATCAGGTCGCGGTAACGGTTCAGGTCTTTGCGCTTCAGGTAAGCCAGCAGGCTCTTACGACGGTTGACCATCATGATCAGGCCGCGGCGCGAGTGGTGGTCTTTCTGGTGGGCTTTGAAGTGGCCGTTCAGTTCGTTGATGCGTGCGGTCAGCAGTGCGACCTGGACTTCCGGCGAACCGGTATCGTTCTGGCCACGTGCGTTGTCGGCGATGATTGCCGACTTGTTGATGTTTTCTACGGACATGATGTTACCTTTCACATGCGGTGCAAGAGTCGTAACCCAGCGCACCGTGATTTGATTAAAAAAACCTGCCCTTGCGGACAGACCCGCCAGTATATGCGAAAACAGTTGGCGTCACCAGCTTTTGCTGCGGCTCCGATGGGGCATGATGGGGTTTTCGGACTTTTTAACGGGGCTCGCAATGAATAAATTGCTCAGAATTACAACGCTGTGTGCGGTGCTTGCCGTGGCCGGCTGCGCGAATCCCCTCTTCTACGAGGCGCCCGCCGTGGGCCAACCGGTGGCGGCCGTGATCGCCAAGCGCGGCCAGCCGACCGCCACCTATCCCGCCCTGGACGGCGGCCAGATGCTCGAATACGCAACCGCCCCCTTCGGCCAGTTCACCTGGATGGCGCACATCGGGCCGGACGGCCGCCTGCTGAGCTACGAGCAGGTGCTCACGGGTGAAAAATTCGCGACGATCAAGGTCGACCAGGCGAACAAGGGCGACGTGCTGCGCACCATCGGCCACCCCGCCGAGCGCTCGCGCGTGGCGCTGCGCAACTACGAGGTCTGGTCGTACCGCTATAAGGAAGCAGGTGTGTGGAATTCGCTGATGCACGTGCATTTCGACGAGGCGGGCGTCGTGCGCCAGATGATGAATGGGCCGGATCCAATGTTCGATGTGCGGGACAGGTTCACGTGGTGACCGATCGCCGGTAACGCCGAGCGAGCGCAGCGCGGTTCGCGCCGGGTCGGTGTCCTTCCCCTATCCATGCCGCTGACTCAGCGGCATTTTTTTTCCGCTGCCTGCATTTCCCCGCTTGCCAAGGGTTTAAACCGACGCTATCCCGGCACTTCCGCAGATCGTCCCTTCTCTTTCCGCATCCACAACAGTAAGCTCGTCAGTTTCTGGCAAACGCTGCTTGCCGGTTTCGAATCCGGCGCCGTTTCCTGGAACGGCGGCAGCGGCATCATCAACAATGCAACGGGCACGCCGGCGCACAGCGGCAGCTGGAAGGCGAAACTGGCCGGCACCGGCGCCACCCGCACTGACAACCTGTACCAGCAAGTGGCGATTCCCGCGACGGCCGTCAGCGCCACCTTGTCGTTCTGGCTGCAGGTGACGACGGCGGAAACCACGACCAGCCGCGCCTACGACACGCTGAGGGTACAAGTGCGCAACAGCGGCGGCACGATCCTGGCGACGCCGGCGACCTACTCGAACCTGAACAAGGGAAGCGGCTACGTGCAACGCAGCATGGATCTGTCGGCCTACAAGGGGCAGACGGTACAGGTTTTCTTCGTCGGCGCCGAGGATGCGTCGCTGCAGACGACGTTCCTGGTCGACGATGTCGCCTTGACGGTGCAGTAGGGTCAGCGCGACGCGGCCTGCGCTTCGTCCACACCGCGAACGAAGGCCTCGACCTCGGCCAGCGTCGGCGCCAGCCCCTTCAGCGAAGTCGACAGCGAGGCGACCAGCGTCGTGTGGCTGACGCCGTCGTAATACCGCTCGCGCACCGGCACCTGCCGGGCGCGCAGGCTGGCCGCCATGCCGCCGGTGTTGCGCGCCGGGTCGACCAGCTCGTCTTTCCTGGCCGCAATCAGCAGCGCCGGTGGCGAGGCTGCGCTCACGTGGCGCAGCGGCTGCGAATCGGCCGGCGTGTCGGGCGCGTCGAACACGGGCCGCGTGGTGCGGTTCTGTACCGGCAGGAAGTCATAGGGACCGGCCAGCCCGATCCAGCCGCGCAGCAGGCTTGGCTTCAACCCCTCCTTGCCGAGCCAGCGCGCATCGAGCGCCAGCATCGCCGCGTTGTAGGCGCCGGCGCTGTGGCCCATCAGGAAGATATTCTCCGGGTCGCCGCCATGCCGGTTTATTTCACGCACGGCCCAGGCGACGGCGGCCGCGCCGTCGATCAGGAAGTCCGGATAGCGCACTTGCGGATACAGCCGGTAGTCGGGCACGACCACCACGAAGCCGCGCGCGGCCAGGGCACGGCCGACGAACGCGTAATCCGCACGATCGCCGCTGACCCAGTTGCCGCCGTAGAAAAAGACGATGACCGGGGCCTTGCCGGCCTGCGCCGGGGGACGGTAGATGTCGAGCATGTTGCGCAGATCGCTGCCATAGCGGTTCGCCGTGCTGGACTGCACGGCGCCGGCCGGCGACACGGCGTTCAGCACCGACAGCGGCGAACAGGCGGCCAGCGCCGCGGCCAGCAGCAGCGCGGTGGTGCAGTAGATGAGTTTGCTCATGCGCCGAGTATGGGCTTGACGTCGGGAACGCGGCGCGCCCTTCGCATGCATATGCGTTTGTTTCCACAAAAACAATAGGCGAACGTATACTGCAGGCCTATGGCCAGCGCACAACCGACCTTCCAGCAACCGCGTCCTTTCGCCGGCATCGGCGTCTCGCTGGCCGTGCATGCGCTCTTGATCGGACTGTGGCAGCTATCGCGGCCGCTGCCTGTGCAGGAGACCAGCGAAGCGCCGCGCGTGCAGTTCTTGCGGCTGGTGCCGACGCCTGCCGCCGAGCGGGCAGTGCCTGCTGCTGCAGCGCGTGCTCCTGCCATTCCCAGGGCCTCGGCAGGGCCGGCGGCGCGTCAGCCTGCGGCGCGCGAACCGGTAGCTGCGCCTGTCGAATCGGCGACCGAGGTCATCGCCCTGCCCGCGCCGCAGGCGGCCGAGACGCCTGCCCAATCCGCCGCCGACCTGCTGCGCAGCGCCAGGGCCGCCGTCGGCGACATCGACCGCACGCTGCGCAAGGAGAACCCGCGGCGCGGCATCGAGGCGCCGATCGAGACGGCGCAGATGAAGCTGGAGCGCGGCATCGCCCAGGCCGCCGAGATGGCGCCGAACAAGTGGTACCAGGCGCCCAAAACCCAGGAGATTCTCGATCCCGGCGGCTACGGCCGCAGGCGCTACCGCGTGATCACGGCAAGCGGCACCTATTGCGTCACCTACGAATCGAACCACGCGCCGGATGGGATCGACACGATGCGCAATGGGATCAAGCCGAAGATGACCAATTGCGATGAGGATGAGGGGCCGGCGACGAAGCAGAAGTGGAATTGAACCGCCGGCGTTATCGACGTCGACCCCGTACGTTACGCGGCGGTCTCGATCAGAGTTGCGGGTGTGCCCTCTCCACCTTCGAATGCAGCTTGTTCAAGCCCGACAAATACGCCTTGGCCGAGGCCACGACGATATCCGGATCCGCCCCCACCCCATTCACGATCCGCCCCTGGCGCGACAGCCGCATCGTTACCTCCCCTTGCGACTCGGTGCCGTTGCTGATCGCATTGATCGAGAAGAGGATCAGATCCGCGCCCGTCCTGGCCTGGCTTTCGATGGCGTTCACGGTGGCGTCGACCGGGCCGTCGCCGGAACCCTCGCAGGCGTATTCCTGGCCATCGATCGCGAACACGACGCGCGCATGCGGCAGTGCGCCCGTCTCCGAGCGCTGCGCCAGCGAGATGAAGCGGAAGTATTCGCCGCCCGAGGCATGTTCCTCGGCCGAAACCAGCGCCAGGATGTCCTCGTCGAAGATTTCGCTCTTGCGGTCGGCCAGCTCCTTGAAGCGGGCGAAGGCGGCGTTGACCTCGCCTTCGGACTCCATTTCGATGCCCAGCTCCTGCAGGCGCGCCTTGAAGGCGTTGCGGCCCGAGAGCTTGCCGAGCACGATCTTGTTGGCGTGCCAGCCGACGTCTTCGGCGCGCATGATCTCGTAGGTCTCGCGCGCCTTCAGGATGCCGTCCTGGTGGATGCCGGAAGCGTGGGCAAAGGCGTTCGCGCCCACCACCGCCTTGTTCGGCTGCACCGCAAAGCCGGTGATCTGCGAGACCATCTTCGAGGCCGGCACGATCTGCGTGGTGTCGATGCCGACGGTGAGCTTGTAGTAGTCGGCGCGGGTGCGCAGCGCCATCACGACTTCTTCCAGCGCCGTGTTGCCGGCGCGCTCGCCCAGGCCGTTGATGGTGCATTCGATCTGGCGCGCGCCGCCGATGGCCACGCCCGCCAGCGAGTTGGCCACCGCCAGGCCCAGGTCGTTATGGCAGTGCACCGACCAGATGGCCTTGTCGGAATTGGGCACGCGCTCGCGCAGGCGGCGGATGGTGGCGCCGAAGACTTCGGGCGTCGCGTAGCCGACCGTGTCGGGGAAGTTGATGGTGGTGGCGCCCTCGGCGATCACGCCTTCCAGCACGCGGCAGAGGAAATCCTCTTCCGAGCGGCTGCCGTCTTCGGGCGAGAACTCGATGTCGTCGGTATGGTTGCGCGCGTAGCGCACGGCCAGCTTCGCCTGCTCCAGCACCTGCTCCGGCTCCATGCGCAGCTTCATCTGCATGTGCAGCGGAGACGTGGCGATGAAGGTGTGGATGCGCTTCCTTGCGGCCGGCTGCAGGGCCTCGGCGGCGCGTGCGATGTCGCGGTCGTTGGCGCGCGAGAGCGAGCAGATGGTGGAGTCGCGCACGCTTGCTGCGATGGCGCGGATGGCCTCGAAGTCGCCCGGGGAAGCGGCGGCGAAGCCGGCTTCGATGACGTCGACCCGCAGCCGTTCGAGCTGGCGCGCGATGCGGACTTTTTCGTCCTTCGTCATCGAGGCGCCCGGCGATTGCTCGCCGTCGCGCAGGGTGGTGTCGAAAATGATGAGGCGGTCAGGGTCGAACATGGCTGCTACTCCGATAGGCGCTTGTTATCCAAGAGCGCCACCGGTCGACCCCAACGGGGGATCAGCGGCGCTCGCTGTCTTCGATTGGTTCGTCGGTCGGAATGATGCTCACCTTCTTGCCGCGGGCGCGCTGCAGCACAAACACCACATAACCCGACAAACCGTACACTACAAAAATCGGCCACAGGACTTTCGGCGGATCGATCGCCACCAGCGCGAAGCCGAGGGCGATCAGGAACACCACGATGAACGGCACCGACTTGCGGAAGTTCACGTCCTTGAAGCTGTAAAACGGCACGTTCGACACCATCGTCAGGCCGGCGAACACGGCCAGGCACCAGCTCACCCAGTCCACCTGGCGCGCGCTGATATTGATGTCCGGGTCGGTCATGAACATGATGAAGCCGACCACCACACCCGCCGCCGCCGGGCTGGGCAAGCCCTGGAAGAAGCGCTTGTCCACGACCTCGATGTTCGTGTTGAAGCGCGCCAGGCGCAGCGCCGCGCCCGCGCAGTACACGAAGGCGGCGATCCAGCCCAGTTTTCCCAGGCCGCGCAGCGACCACTCGTAAATCACCAGCGCCGGTGCCGCACCGAAGGAGACCATGTCCGACAAACTGTCGTACTGCGCGCCGAACTCCGACTGCGTGTTCGTCAGGCGCGCCACGCGTCCGTCCATCGCATCGAGAATCATCGCAATGAAGACGGCCCAGCAGGCGTGCTCGAAGCGCTGGTTCATCGCCATCACGATCGCGTAGAAACCGCAGAACAGCGCCGCGGTCGTGAAGGCGTTCGGCAACAAATAAATGCCACGCCCGCGCGTGCCGCCCTTGTCTTCCGCCCGGCGTCCAAAACGCTTCAGGCGGGCAAATCGTGGCGCGCGGGGCGCTGTTCCATTTTTCTTACGTCGTGGAAAGGCTGGCATAAGGTTCCGTATCAAGTAGTGTTCGCGCTGCCTCTACGTTGCAGCGCCGTTCTCCGCATTATAGGGGCGGAAACGGCATGTTAGCGAACGGATACTATTGAAACTGTCTCAACAGCAATATCTCAGTGGGACAAGCTGTCGTGGCGGTTTCTTACTTGAACTTCACCTTTCCCACCAGACGCATCTGCAAGGTCGTTTCCCCCGGCTCGAAACTTGGTTCCGGCATGACATCGTCGGCCGCCTTCATGCGCGAACCCGCTACCATTACCGACTGCATCTCCGGCCGCCCGCCGTAATTGCCCGACCCCTCGAAGTCGACCGTGTCCAGGGTCGCGTCCGCCGGCTGGCGTCCCATCGCGCGCGCGATCGAAACGATGCGCTCGTTCAGGTTGCGGTAGGTCTCGGCGATGCGGCGGTCGTCCAGCATCTTCTCGGTCGCCGGCGCCAGGCCGAAGCTGATGCCGTTGATCTGCAAGACCTTCTGCGCCGCGGCCGCCGTCTTCGGCAATTCCCCCAGGTTCGTCGTCTTTACCTCCAGGTACTGCCCAACGCGCCAGCCGCTCGGCACCGGCTTGACCGGCGCGCGCGTCGCCGGCAGCGGCTGCACCGGCGGTTCCGGATAGACCGGGTAGGTGTAATACCCCTGCGTCTTCAGCTCGGCCTTCGGATCGGCGCGGCGCACGATCTCGGTGCCCTCCTTCATCTTGCGGTTCACGCGCGCGGCGGCCGCGTTCTTGTCCTTGTCGAATTCCTCGACGGCGAAGGTGACGATCGCCTGGTCGTTGGCATGGCGAACTTCACCGTTGGCCGGCACGATGACCATGGTGCCGGCGGTCGATGGCACCGGCAGCGTTTGCGCGCCGGCATGTGCGCTTGCCAGCAGGCTGGCGACGAGGATCAGTTTGGGAAGGGACATGTGGTTCTCCAGGCTAAGTAAAAGTGGCATTACTTATACGATACCGTCGCGTCGCTTTCCGTCGTGAATTTGTAATGGAAAGTTGCATTTGATACCGTCCTGACGACATGTCCCCGCGCTGTAGGGTGGACGGATTTCCGTCCACGCGTTTAGTCTGCAACGGGTGGACGGCAAAGCCGTCCACCCTACGGCTTAGTTCTTCGACTGATCGACCAGCTTGTTCTTCGCGATCCACGGCATCATCGCGCGCAGCTTGGCGCCGACTTCCTCGATCTGGTGTTCTGCCGTCAGGCGGCGGCGCGAGATCAGGGTCGGTGCGCCGGCCTTGTTTTCGAGGATGAAGCTCTTCGCGTACTCGCCGGTCTGGATGTCCTTCAGGCACTGGCGCATCGCATCCTTGGTGGCCGCCGTGACGATGCGCGGGCCGGTGACGTATTCGCCGTATTCCGCGTTGTTCGAGATCGAGTAGTTCATGTTGGCGATGCCGCCTTCGTAGATCAGGTCGACGATCAGTTTCAGCTCGTGCAGGCATTCGAAATAGGCCATCTCCGGCGCGTAACCCGCTTCGGTCAGGGTCTCGAAGCCGGCCTTGATCAGCTCGACGGCGCCGCCGCACAGGACGGCCTGCTCGCCGAACAGGTCGGTCTCGGTCTCTTCGCGGAAGTTGGTCTCGATGATGCCGGCGCGGCCGCCGCCATTCGCCATCGCATACGACAGCGCAATGTCGCGCGCGGCGCCGGACTTGTCCTGGTAGACGGCGATCAGGTGCGGCACGCCGCCGCCCTGGCGGTAGGTGCCGCGCACGGTGTGGCCCGGCGCTTTCGGCGCGATCATGATGACGTCGAGGTCGGAACGCGGCACGACCTGGCCGTAGTGGACGTTGAAGCCGTGGGCGAACGCCAGCACGGCGCCCTGCTTGGCGTTCGGCTCGACGTTTTCCTTGTAGACCTGGGCGATGTTCTCGTCCGGCAGCAGGATCATGATGATGTCGGCGTTCTTGACCGCGTCGTCGACCTCGGCGACCTGCAGGCCGGCCTGCTCGACCTTGTTCCAGGAGGCGCCGCCGCGGCGCAGGCCGACGGTGACGTTCACACCCGATTCCGACAGGTTCTGGGCGTGGGCATGGCCTTGCGAGCCGTAGCCGATGATGGCGACGTTTTTGCCCTTGATGAGGGAGAGGTCGCAGTCTTTGTCGTAGAAAACTTTCATGGTCATTCCTTGATTTTGTATGTTCGTTGTATGTGCGTTGTAGGGTGGGCGCCCCGTGCCCACCAGAAGTTCAGACCTTGAGGATGCGCTCGCCGCGGCCGATGCCGGAGCCGCCGGTACGGACGGTCTCCAAAATGGAGGCGCGGTCGATGGCATCGATGAAGGCGTCGAGCTTGCTCTTGGCACCGGTCAGTTCGATCGTGTAGGTCTTTTCCGTGACATCGATGATGCGGCCGCGGAAGATGTCGGCGGTGCGCTTGAGCTCTTCGCGTTCCTTGCCGACGGCACGCACCTTGATCAGCATGAGCTCGCGCTCGATGTGCTGGCCTTCGGTCAGATCGACGACCTTCACCACTTCGATCAGGCGGTTCAGGTGTTTGGTGATCTGCTCGATGATGTCGTCCGAGCCGGAGGTGACGATGGTCATGCGCGACAGGGTCGCGTCTTCGGTCGGCGCCACGGTCAGGGTTTCGATGTTGTAGCCGCGCGCCGAGAACAGGCCCACCACGCGCGACAGGGCGCCGGCTTCGTTCTCGAGGAGAACCGAGATGATGTGTCTCATTTACAGATCCTCCGAGCCGAGCAGCATTTCGGACAGGCCGCGGCCCGCCTTGACCATCGGCCAGACGTTCTCGCTCTGGTCGGTGATGAAGTTCATGAACACGAGGCGATCCTTCATGCCGAAAGCTTCGCGCAGCGAACCCTCGACGTCGCCCGGCTTCTCGATGCGCATGCCGACGTGGCCATAGGCCTCGGCCAGCTTCTCGAAGTCCGGCAGCGAATCCATGTACGACTCGGAATAGCGCGAGCCGTAGTCGATCTGCTGCCACTGGCGCACCATGCCGAGGAAGCGGTTGTTCAAGAGGATGATCTTCGGCGTCAGGTGGTACTGCTTGCAGGTGGCGAGCTCCTGGATGCACATCTGGATCGAGCCCTCGCCGGTGACGCAGGCGACCGTCGCATCCGGGTTCGCCATCTGCACGCCCATCGCGTACGGCAGGCCCACGCCCATCGTGCCCAGGCCGCCGGAATTGATCCAGCGGCGCGGCTTGTCGAAGGGGTAGTACTGGGCCGCCCACATCTGGTGCTGGCCGACGTCGGAGGTGATGAAGGCGTCGCCTTTCGTCACCTGCCACAGCTGTTCGATGACGGACTGCGGTTTGATGACGAGGTTCGAATCCTCGTACTTCAGGCAGTCCTTGCCGCGCCATTCGTCGATCTGCTTCCACCAGTCGCGCAGCGGTTCCGGATTGGCGCGCACGGCCCCAGCGGCGTCGAGCTGGGCCAGGAATTCGGTCAGCACTTCCTTGACGTTGCCGACGATCGGGATGTCGACCTTCACCCGCTTCGAGATCGAGGACGGGTCGATGTCGATGTGGATGATCTTGCGCGGATGGCTGGCGAAGTGCTTCGGGTTGCCGATCACGCGGTCGTCGAAGCGGGCGCCGATCGCGATCAGCACGTCGCAGTGCTGCATCGCCATGTTCGCTTCGTAGGTGCCGTGCATGCCGGGCATGCCGACGAAATGCTCGCTGCTCGAGCGCGAACCGCCCAGGCCCATCAGCGTGTTCGTGACCGGTGCGCCGACTTTCTCGACCAGGCGGTTCAGTTCGTTTGAAGCGTTGGCGAGGATGACGCCGCCGCCGGCATAGATCATCGGCCGCTCGGCGCTTTGCAGCAGCTGCACGGCCTTGCGGATCTGGCCGGTATGGCCCTTGTCGACCGGCTTATAGGAACGCATCTCGATTTCGCGCGGATACTCGAACATGCACTTGTGCATGCTGATGTCCTTCGGGATATCGACCAGCACCGGGCCGGGACGGCCGGTACGGGCAATGAAGAAGGCCTTCTTGATGGTGGAGGCCAGTTCCTTCACGTCCTTGACCAGGAAGTTGTGCTTGACCACGGGGCGGGTGATGCCGACCGTGTCGCATTCCTGGAAGGCGTCCTGGCCGATCGCATGGCTCGGCACCTGGCCGCTGATCACCACCATCGGAATCGAATCCATGTAGGCGGTGGACAGGCCGGTGACGGCATTGGTGACGCCCGGGCCGGAGGTGACGATGGCGACGCCGACCGTGTTCGAGCTGCGCGAATAGGCGTCGGCGGCGTGCACGGCGGCCTGTTCGTGGCGCACCAGGACGTGCTGGAATTTGTCTTGCTGGAAGATGGCGTCGTAGATGTACAGCACTGCGCCGCCAGGGTAGCCGAAGACGTGTTTCACGCCTTCCTCGGCCAGGCAACGGACGACGATTTCGGCGCCCGTGATGGGGGCCGCTGCTTCGTTATTCATGAATCATTCCTTTCAAGACCCAGAGGGAGTTTGATCGGATGCCCGTTCCTAACGAAATACGGTTTGCCCCACAGCGCCTTCAGCTTCCCTTCTTTCTGCGGTCGCGTCGAACTCCCGGCATCAATAGATGCCTTTGGAACGGCGCTGGGCGCAACTCGTTTGGCTGAGTGTCTGTAGCGGCTCGACGCATCTCTCGCGCTTGTGGCGCGGGTTGGAGCAAACTGCCTACAAATGAAAGCGTGCCAGAACAGTCCAGGCCTTGTGTGCCGGTCCGACTGACGTTGAAGCTTCGGGGGTGCAAAGCGTGAGGAACACCTTACTGCGTTGCACCATTTTGGTCAAGATAAAAAAAAGAAAAGACAACACGCACCAGTTGGGTGCGTGTTTTGAGGGATCGTGCAGTGCAACGATGAGGCCGATTGTGTTGGTATGCGGGCGGTGAACGCGGGCATGCCCGCCCTACCTTACGCAACGGCCAACGCCGGTCTTGCACCGTAGGGCGGGCATGCCCGCGTTCCGTGCCCACGCATACCATCAACGCTCCATCCCCCACCGCCGCACCGTCACCCGCGCCAGGCTCTGGAACACGATGTTCTCCACCGCCAGCCCGATGATGATCACCGCCGCCAGCCCCGCGAACACCTTGTCCGTGAACAGCTCGTTACGGCTCTGGAAGATGAACCATCCGAGCCCGCCCTGCCCCGAGGTCGTGCCGAACACCAGCTCGGCCGCGATCAGGGTACGCCAGGCAAAGGCCCAGCCGATCTTCAATCCCGACAGGATCGCCGGCAGCGCCGCCGGAATCAGGATCTGCAGCACCAGGCGCAGCCCGCCCAGGCCGTAGTTGCGCCCCGCCATGCGCAGCGTCTCGGGCACCGCGCGGAAACCCGCGCTCGCGTTCAGGGTCAGCGGCCACAGCACCGAATGCATCAGCACCATGATCAGGCTGCCCTTGCCGAGCCCGAACCACAGCAGCGCCAGCGGCAGCAGCGCGATCGCCGGCAGCGGGTTGAACATCGAGGTCAGGGTTTCGATCAGCTCGCGCCCGACGCGGTTCGAGACGGCCAGCCAGGTCAGCAGGAATGCCCCGGCGACGCCCATCAGGTAGCCCTGGGTCAGCACCGCGAACGAGACGGCGATATAGCCGAACAGCTCGCCCGAAGCCAGGCCGTCGACCAGCGCGCGCGCCGTCTGCAAGGCCGTGGGCAGCAGCAGGTCGTTGTCGTACCAGCGCGCCAGCACTTCCCAGAGGATGGCCAGCACCAGCAGCATGCCGGCCTTGCGCAGCCAGGACAGACCGCTCAGCGCGGCCTGGCGCAAGGTCGTGGGCTGGCCTGTCGGCTGCGGCGCGAGACCGGCCTGCGGCACGGCCAGCGCCAGTTCGTATTCCGGGCGGATGGGCGGATCGCGGAAGCCGTTCATGAATGCACCGCCACGGCCTGAGGTGCTGAGGTAGGTGTTGCAGCGGCGCGCGCCGGCGCCTCGCCGAACAGCAGCCGGTGAATGCGCTCGTTCGCCGCCTGGAACTCGGCGCTGCCGGCGCTCGCCAGGTCGAACTGGTGGCTGTTGATCTCGGCGCGCACCCGCCCCGGATGGGGACTGAGCAGCAGGATGCGGTTGCCGACCACCAGCGCCTCCTCGATCGAGTGGGTGACGAACAGCATGGTGAAACCGACCTCGTCCCACAGGCTCTGCAACTGCTCCTGCATGGTGCGCCGGGTGAGCGCGTCGAGAGCGGCGAAGGGTTCGTCCATCAGCAGGATATCCGGCTGCATGGCCAGCGCCCGCGCGATCGCCACGCGCGCCTTCATCCCGCCCGACAGCGTGTGTGGATAGGCGTTCGTGAAGCCGGCCAGGCCGACCTTGCCCAGCCAGTGGCGGGCACGTTCGCGTGCCTCCGCCTTTTTCATGCCGCCCGCCAGCAGCGGGAACATGACGTTGTTCTCCACCGTCTTCCAGGGCGGCAGCTGGTCGAATTCCTGGAACACGACGATGCGATCCGGCCCCGGCCCGGTGATCGGCTTGCCGGCCAGGCGCAGGCTGCCGGCGCGCGGGGCAATGAAACCGCCCACGGCTTTGAGCAGGGTCGACTTGCCGCAGCCCGACGGCCCGAGCAGCACGAAGCGGTCGCCGCGGTGGACGTCGAAGCTGACGTCCTCGGTGGCGCGCACGCTGCCTTGCGCGCCGGCGTATTCGATCGTCACGTGTTCGGCGCGCAGCAGGGGGCCGGTGGGCGGCACGACCTGCAATGGAGGCGTATTCATTTCAGCTCGCATCTCAGCTCCCGGAGGCGAGCGCCGGATGCTCGAAGAAGTAATCCTTCCAGCTGGCCGGCTTCTTCTTGATCGCGCCGACCTCGAACAGGAACTGCGCCAGGCCGAGCGTGTTCTGCGGCGCCACCTTGAACTGCACCTTCGGATTTTTAATGACTTGCACCAGCAGCGCACGGTCGATCCCGCCCTTGTTCACGCGCAGGTAGGCGTCGGCTGCCGCTTCCGGATTGGTGGATGCCAGCTGGGCCGCCTCGATCAAGGCATCGAGGAAGGCGCGGTAGGTCTTTGGATTTTCCTTCACATATTTTTCGGTGGCGTACAGCACCGTGGCCGAGGCCGGGCCGCCCAGCACCTGGTAGGAGTCGAGCACGATCTTCGCCTTCGGATTGGCGGCCAATTCCTGTTCCTGGAACGGCGGATTGGCGAAGTGGGCGTTGATTTCGGTGCCGCCGGCGATGACCGCGGCGGCCGCGTCCGGATGCGGCACGGCTTGCGTGAGCGGGTCGAGCTTCTTGAATTCGGCTTGTCCCCACTGCTTGCTGGCGGCCATCTGCAGGATGCGCGCCTGCACCGACACGCTCACGGCAGGCAGCGCGATGCGATCCTTCGGCCCGAAGTCGGCGATCGACTTCACGGCCGGGTTGGTGCTGACCAGGTAGTAGGGGAAATTGCCGAGCGAGGCGACGGCGCGCACGTTCTGCTTGCCGGCGGTACGATCCCAGATCGTCATCAGGGGGCCGAGGCCGGCGCCGACCACGTCCACCGAATTCGACAAGAGCGCGTCGTTGACGGCCGCCCCGCCGGAGAGCTTTACCCAGTCGACGTCGATCTCGACGCCATGCTTCTTTCCGTGCTTTTCGATCAGTTTCTGGTCTTGCGCCACGTTCAGCAGCAGGTAGACCACGCCGAACTGCTCGGCGATGCGGATCTTGCCTTCGGCCTGGGCGGCGGGGACGGCAGCGGCCAGGGACAGGGCCGCCAGGGCGGCGGCGAATGTACGGCGTTTCAACATGGTTTCTCCTGGCTCAGAACGGGACATCGCCCGCGATCGTGGTGCGGTACAGCTTGCGGCGCTGCTCGGGCGGGCAGCCGGCCGCCAGGTGCATCAGCGAGCGGTTGTCCCAGAACACCATGTCGTGCGGTTGCCACTGGTGGCGGTAGATGAACTCGGGCTTCGTACTGTGCTCGAACAGGGCGTCGAGCAAGGCGCGGCTGCGCGCTTCGGGAATATCGAGGATGCGCGTGGTGAAATGCTCGCTGACGAAGAGCGCGCGCCGGCCCGTTTCCGGATGGGTGCGCACCACCGGATGGCGCACCGGCACCACCTCGTCGATCTGTGCCTGGGTCAGTGCGGGACGGTAGGGATTGAGCTTGCGCAGATCCTCGTAGCGCGCCAGGTAGCTGTGCTCGGCCTGGGCGAATTCGATTTCGCGCTTGAGATCCTCGGGCAGCGTATCCCAGGCCAGGTGCTGGTTGGCGAACAGGGTGTCGCCGCCCTCGGCCGGCAATTCCTGCGCATGCAGCATCGAGCCGAGGCTGGGCGTGGCCTTGTAGGAGAGATCGGAATGCCAGAGGTGGCCGGCGTCGCCCAGGCCGATCGGCTGATCGTTTTCGCGGATGTTGGAAATGACCAGCACTTCCGGATGCCCGGCCAGCTGGTACTGGCGCAGCACGTGGATCTGCAGCTCGCCGAAGCGGCGCGAGAATTCCACCTGCTGGGCCGGGGTGATGCGGGTGTCGCGGAAGACCAGCACGTGGTGGTCCAGGTGGGCGCGGTGCACCCGCGCCAGGTCGGCGGTGCTCAGGGGGCGCGTGAGGTCGAGGCCGAGCACTTCGGCGCCGAGCGGGGCATGGAGGGGCCGGATGTCGAAGTCCTGGCGCGCAGCGGTATCGAGGGGCATGATGTGGAAGCTGGAGGCTGAGTTGATGTCAGGTTCAGGTTAGCCAGCCGATGTCGAGGCGACAACGAATCATTTCGAGGAAGCTCATACGTATTTCGATGATGCGTTTGAAGGCAGATCCGCACCTCCCTTGCCCGACACTGAGCAATAACGATGCAGATCGGGGGGATTTTTGCTAGGATTCGTGAGTTTTCCATAAAGCACAGGCCAAGTACCTGCGCGCATCACCCTCCTCAGCGCATGGCGACAGACAAAGAACTAGGCGACTTCCTCGAGAATGTCGAACGGCGGGCGTTCAAGCAGGCCGTGTACGCGGTGCGCAAGGACGAGGCGGCGCTCGACATCGTGCAGGACGCGATGATCAAGCTCGCCGAAAAATACGGCGACAAGCCGGCCGCCGAACTGCCGATGTTGTTTCAGCGCATCTTGCAGACCACCATCCTCGATTACTTCCGCCGCGAAAAGGTGCGCAACACCTGGGTCAGCCTCTTCTCCGGCCTCGGCCGGCGGGAAGGAAGCGACGAGGACTTTGATATACTCGAATCGTACGAAGCGGAGGAAGGATCCGCGGCGGCCGAGTCGAGCATGGACGAGGTCGAACGCACCCAGACCCTGCGCCTGATCGAAGCGGAGATACAAAAGCTCCCGGCGCGTCAACGTGAAGCCTTCCTTATGCGTTACTGGCAGGATATGGACGTGGCTGAAACGGCCGCGGCGATGGGATGCTCCGAGGGCAGTGTGAAAACGCATTGCTCTCGCGCGACGCATACCCTTGCCGATGCCTTGCGGGCCAAGGGAATACAACTATGAATACCGACGACATCAACCTGGCGTACAAGCTGCGCCACGCCCTGAACGAAAACCTCGACGCGCTGCCGGCGTCCACCACCGAGCGCCTGGCCGCCGCGCGCGCGCTGGCGCTGTCGCGCAAGAAGGCCGACGCGCCGGCCACGGCCCAGCCTGCGCGCCGCCGCTTCTTCGATGTCGACTTCCGCTTCTCCGGCGCCGGTCTCGGCCGCCTCGGTGTGGCCATTCCCCTGCTGGCGCTGGTGGTCGGCCTGGGCGGGCTTTACCAGTACGACCAGCAGCAGCGCATCGCCGAGCTGGCCGAACTCGACGCGGCCGTGCTGGCCGACGAATTGCCGCTGACGGCCTACCTCGACCATGGCTTCAATGCCTACCTGGAGTCGCAACAGCGCCACCAATGAGGACACCCCCTTCCAAGCCCCGCCGCCTCGGCTGGATCGCCGCGCTGGCGGTGGTGCTGGCCGGCCTCGCGGCCTGGGCCGTCTGGCAACTCGCAGGGGACGATGGCGCAAACGGTGCGCGCAGCGCCGCCACGGCCGCCGGCGCGCCGGGTACCCCCGTCAAGATCCCAGGCATGCAGGACAAGCCGCTCTGGCGCGACCTGTCGCCGGCCCAGCAGATCGCCCTGGCCCCGCTGCGCTCCGAATGGGATGCGCTCGATGGCCTGCGCAAGAAAAAATGGCTCGAGATGTCGCGCCGCTTCGCCTCGATGGATGCACCAGAACAGGCGCGCGTGCACGAGCGCATGCGCGAATGGATGCGCCTGACGCCGGCGCAACGCAGCCTGGCGCGCGAGAACTACAACAAGGCGCGCAAGCTCGCGCCGGGCGAGCGCGCCGCCAACTGGGAAAACTACAAGCAGCTCACGCCGCGCGAGAAACAGCGCCTGGCGCAGTCGGCCGCCCGCAAGAACCCGGCCGCGCCGGCCAGCCCGCCGGCGGCGAACACCGTTGTCACTCCGACCAGCTGCCCGGCCGGCACCACGCGCCGTGGCGCCTCCTGCATCTCGTTGCAGGCGCCCGCGGCGATTCCGGCGGCGCCCGTGATCACCCAGCCGGCGCCGCCCGCCGCGACGCCGCCCGCATTGACGCCACCGGCCGCGCCTGCCCCGGCCGTGCCGCCAGCGCCCGCCCCGACCGCCCAACCCGCCACCGCTCCCGCGCCATCGAATGCAAACGGTTAATCCAACGGCAATACCCGCCTCTCCCGTCATCGGCACGCCGAGCGTCCGGCGCCGCGTCATCGCCATGGTCTACGAAGCCTTCCTGCTGGTCGCGGTCGAGGCGCTGGCCGTCTTCCTCTTCATTTTCGCCACGGGCAACCGCCAGGGCCCGGCTTTCCGCGCCGCCTTGATGGCCTTCCTGTTCCTGGTGACGGCCGCCTATTTCGTGCACGCCTGGAGCGGCAGCGGCTTCACGCTGGCCATGAAAACCTGGCGCATCAAGGTGGTCAAGGTGGGTGTTTCAAAGGTGCCCTTCAGGAATGCGGCAATCCGCTACCTGCTGGCCTGGGGCTGGTTCGCGCCGGCCCTGGCCGTGGGCGCGCTGCTCGATTTGCACCGCGTCGGGGAATGGACGGTTGTCCTGCTGCTGGGGATGCTGGCCTGGGGGATGACGGCCTTCCTGGACAAGGATCGGCAGTTCCTGCATGACCGGATCGCGGGGACGCGCTTGATCGAATTGCCGAAGCCGGCGAAGAAGTAAGCGTTACGCACGCGCCGTACCGCGTGGAGTCAGGACTCCACCCTACAAACGGCGGTACACGTAGGGTGGAGTCCCGACTCCACGAGGGTACACCTAGAACCGCTCGTAGTCCGTCAGGTAGCGCCACTGCCCCACCGCCAGCCCAGCCATCGACATCCGCCCCACGCGCAGGCGCTTGATGTCGGTGACGGTCAAGCCCACTTGCGCGCACATGTGCTCGATCTGGCCGGCGCGCACGCCCTTGGCGGCGAAGCGCAGGCGCCCTTCGCTCTGCCAGCTGACCTTCATCGGATTGATCGGCTTGCCGCTGAAGCTCAAGCCGTGGTTCAGCAGCGCCAAACCGCCTTCCCTGATGCCGCCCGAGACCTCCACCACATACTCGTGCTCGACGCGCTCGCCGTCGTCGAGCAGCTTGCGCACGACCCGAAAATCCTGCGAATAGACCAGCAGGCCGCTGGCGTCGGTTTCCAGTGGCGTGCACAGCGTCAGGCGCGCCAGGTGGCGCTTCAGGAAGCGCGGCTGGCCGTGGCCGCCGACCACCAGCGTCTCGGGCGACAGGCAGGCCAGCGCGTTCTCGCCGCGCATGCCGACGCCCGAATTCATGCCTTCCGGCTTGTGCAGCAGGATGGTGACCGGCGGCGCCTCCGCGGCGCTGGCGCCGGGTAGCAGCACCACGCTCTGCGCCGGCGTCACGCGCGTGGCCGGATCCTCGACGGTGGCGCCGTCGACCGTCACGCCGCCGTTGGCAATGTAACGCTCCGCTTCGGCGCGCGAGCAGGCGGCCAGTTCGGCCACGCGCTTGGCCAGGCGGATTCCGTCGTCACTCATGCTTGCCAGTTCTTGAAAAAGGTTTTGAAAGCGGCGACGACGGTGTCGACGTCGGCGCGCGTGATGTCCAGGTGGGTCACCAGGCGCGTACGCGGGCCGATCGAGGCGCGGATGCCCTGCTCCGCCAGCGCGGCGCGCAGCGGTTCGCAGGCGGCGGCCGGGATGTCCATCCAGAAGATGTTGGTCTGCGGGGTGCCGACGCTCAGGGCATCGATCTCGGCCAGGCCGCGCGCCAGCAGGGCCGCGTTCTCGTGGTCTTCCGCCAGACGCGCCACATTGTGCTGCAGCGCGTGCTGCGCGGCCGCCGCCAGCACGCCGGCCTGGCGCATGCCGCCGCCCAGCATCTTGCGCCAGCGCTTGCCCTGCTCGATGAAGGCCTTCGGGCCGAGCAGCACGGAACCGACCGGCGCGCCCAGGCCCTTCGACAGGCAGACCGACACCGTATCGAAGCCCTTGACGACCTCGCGCAGACTGATGCCCTGCTTGACGGCGGCATTGCAGACACGCGCGCCGTCGAGGTGGGTGGCGAGGCCCTTCGCATGCGCCAGCGAGGTGGCAGCGGCGATGTAGTCCTGGCCGAGCACGCGGCCGCCGATGGTGTTTTCCAGCGCCAGCAGGCGGGTGCGCGCGAAGTGCATGTCGTCGGGCTTGATGTAGGCCTCGATATCGGCCAGCGCGATCGAACCGTCCGCCTGATTGGCGATCGGCTGCGGCTGGATCGAACCGAGCACTGCGGCGCCGCCGCCTTCGTACTTGTAGGTGTGCGCTTCCTGGCCGACCAGGTATTCGTCGCCGCGACCGCAGTGGGTCATCAGCGCGATCAGGTTGGTTTGCGTGCCGCTCGGCGCGAACATGCCTGCCTCATAGCCGAACAGGTCGGCCGCGTAGTCCTGCAGGCGGTTGACGGTCGGATCGTCGGCGTAGACGTCGTCGCCGACTTCGGCGGCGGCCATCGCGGCGCGCATTGCCTCGGACGGTTGGGTGACGGTGTCGCTGCGCAGGTCGATCCAGGTGATTTTTTCGCTCATGGTCTTCAGTCGTCGTTGGTGACGGCGTCAAGCTGCGCCGTTCGAGAAGCATAGAAACGCTGGCCCATCTCTTCCAGGCCCAGCGTGGACAGCACTTCCTGCAGGCGCTCGCTCGGACGCCGGCGCGGCAGGTTTTTATATGTCGCCACGATCAGCTCGTTTTTCATCGAGTGCTCCCAGCCCACCAGTTCCGTCACCGTCACCTGGTAACCGTGGGCTTCCAGCTGCAGGCAGCGCAGCACGTTGGTCACCTGGCTGCCGAATTCGCGCGTGTGGATCGGATGGCGCCAGATTTCGGTCAGCGCGCTCTTGCCCAGATCCTTGCCCTTGTTCTTGCGCAGCACGGTCGCTACTTCGGCCTGGCAGCACGGCACCAGCACCATGTGCTTGGCCTTTTTCTTCAGCGCGAAGTCGATGGCGTCGTCGGTCGCGGTATTACAGGCATGCAGCGCGGTCACGATGTCGATCGTCTCGGGCAGCTGGCTTGAGGTGGTCGACTCGGCCACCGACAGCGGCAGGAAGGACATGTTGGTAAAGCCCAGGCGCGCCGCCAACTCGGTCGATTTCGCGACCAGCTCGTCGCGCGTCTCGATGCCGTAGATGTGCGAAGCGTCTTGCAGGCCCTTGAAGAACAGGTCGTACAGGATGAAGCCGAGGTAGGACTTGCCGGCGCCGTGGTCGACCAGGGAGACGCTGCCCTTCTCCGCGCGCACGTCTTTCACCAGCGGCTCGATGAAGTTGATCAGGTGGTAGACCTGCTTCAGTTTGCGGCGGCTGTCCTGGTTGAGTTTCGCGTCGCGCGTGAGGATGTGCAGTTCCTTGAGCAGTTCGATCGACTGCCCGGGACGCACCTCTGGAGGAAGCTCCAGCGGTGCCGGGGCTTTGGTAATGATTTGTTTAGCGTGCTTCATCGATCCATGCCGCCTGAATGGCTTCCAGTACGCGCTCGCCGCCGCGCGTGCGGTCGTCGTCGAAGCCCTCGAGTCCGACGACCCAGTTGTGGAGGTCGACGAAGCGTACGGTCGCGGGGTCGACGTCCGGGTACTTCTCGAACAGCGCTTCGGCGATGGCCGTCACCTCGTTCCACTTCATGGCAGTTTCCGTTGTCAGTGGTTCTTCTCGGCTGCGTGGTTGATCGTGTATTTCGGGATCTCGACCACGAGATCCTCTTCCGCCACGATCGCCTGGCACGACAGGCGCGAATTCGGCTCCAGGCCCCAGGCCTTGTCGAGCATGTCTTCTTCTTTTTCTTCCTGCTCGTTCAGCGACTCGAAGCCCTCGCGCACGATCACGTGGCATGTGGTGCAGGCGCAGACGCGGTCGCAGGCGTGTTCGATCTCGATGTCGTTTTCCAGCATGACGTCGCAGACGGACTTGCCGCTCGGCGCGTCCAGGACGGCGCCGTCTGGGCAGAAGACCGGGTGCGGCAGGATGACGATTTGTGGCACTTTGTTACCTCTTCAATTATTTATATCGTTCTTGTATGGTGGGCACGGGGCGCCCACCCTACGTCACACTTCGTTCAAAGACTTGCCGGCCAATGCCATGCGCACGCTCTTGTCCATGCGCCGCGCAGCGAATTCCTCGGTGCCGTGGGCCAGGGCCTGCACCGCGTCGTGCAGCGCGTTCTGGCGCAGGCCCGGTTCGATCGCCGTGTCGTTCGAGGTGGCGATCGCATCGCGTACCGCCTGCAGCAGGCCGGCAACTGCGCCCTGCTCCGTTTCGTCGAGCAGCCCGGCATCGCTGTCCAGCGCCGACTGCGTCGCCAGCAGGATGCGCTCAGCCTCGACCTGCTCTTCGCGCAGCGCGCGCATCTGCATGTCGACCTGCGCCGAGCTGTACGAATCCTGCAGCATGCGCGCCACCTCGTCATCGGCCAGGCCGTACGACGGCTTCACGGTGATCGAGGCTTCGACGCCCGAACGCGTCTCGCGCGCGGCGACCGACAGCAGGCCGTCAGCATCGACCTGATAGGTGACGCGAATGCGCGCCGCGCCCGCCGCCATCGGCGGAATGCCGCGTAGTTCGAAACGCGCCAGCGAGCGGCAGTCCGACACCAGCTCGCGCTCGCCCTGCACCACGTGCACGGCCAGGGCCGTCTGGCCATCCTTGAAGGTCGTGAACTCCTGCGCGCGGGCGCAGGGAATCGTCGAATTGCGCGGGATGATTTTTTCCACCAGCCCGCCCATGGTCTCGATGCCGAGCGACAGCGGCGTCACGTCCAGCAGCAGCCAGTCGTCGCCCGCGGCGCGGTTACCGGCAAGCAGGTTCGCCTGGATGGCGGCGCCCAGCGCCACCACCTTGTCCGGGTCGATGTTCGCGTGCGGGATGGTGTGGAAGAACTCGGAGACCGCGCGCCGCACGTGCGGCATGCGCGTCGCACCGCCGACCATCACGACGCCGTCCACGTCCTCGACGCTGACGTTGGCGTCGCGCATGGCCTTGCGGATGGCGTTCATGGTCTTGCCGACCAGGTGCTTGGTGATCTCGGCGAAAGTCTGCGCGGTGAGGTTCACGTGCACCAGTTCGCCCGAGTTCAGCACGGCGTCGATCGTCGTTTCGTCGTTGGTCGACAGCAGTTCCTTGGCCTGGCGCGCTTTCACCATCAGGGTGGCCGTGTCTTCTTCCGACAGCGGAGCGAGCTTGGCCTGCTCGGTGACCCAGCAGAACAGGCGGTGGTCGAAGTCGTCGCCGCCCAGGGCCGAATCGCCGCCGGTGGACAGGACTTCAAACACGCCCTTCGAGAGCTTCAGGATCGAGATGTCGAAGGTGCCGCCGCCCAGGTCGTAGACGGCATATACGCCTTCGGAACCGTGATCGAGCCCGTAGGCGATCGCGGCGGCGGTCGGCTCGGACAGCAGGCGCAGCACGTTCAGGCCGGCCAGCTGGGCCGCGTCCTTGGTGGCCTGGCGCTGGGCGTCGTCGAAGTAGGCGGGCACGGTGATGACGGCGCCGACCAGGTCGTCCCCTAACGAATCCTCGGCCAGCTGGCGCAGCGTGGCCAGGATCTGGGCCGAGGTCTCGACCGGGCTTTTCACGCCGGCCACGGTGCGGATCTGCACCATGCCTTCGCCGTCGACGAAATCATACGGGAGGTTCTCGGCGTGGGCGATGTCCTTGAGGCCGCGGCCCATGAAACGCTTGACCGAGACGATGGTGTTCTTCGGGTCGAGCGTGCGCTGCGCCTGTGCCTTGCGGCCGATGTGGGCGTTGCCGTTGGGGAGATAACGCACGACCGATGGCATCAATGCGCGGCCGTCCTCGTCGCTGAGCACTTCAGGAATCCCGCTGCGCACGGTGGCGACGAGGGAGTTGGTGGTGCCCAGGTCGATGCCCACCGCCAGCCGGTGCTGGTGCGGTGCGGTCGACATGCCGGGTTCGGAGATCTGCAAAAGTGCCATGTTCGTGTTACCTGGTTGTTGTTCTGTGTGGTGCCAGTCGGGCGGGATGCGTGATTGGTCTCACGTTTGTAGGGTGGGCGCCCCGTGCCCACGCGTGAAGCATGCGTCGTGTTGGCGCATCGTTCCGCGTGGGCACGGGGCGCCCACCCTACGTCCCTTCGGCACGACGTGCCGCTGTTCTACCCTTCGATCGCCTCGAACGCGTACTGTACCTCGTCGCCGAATTTGTCGAGGAACATCAGCGCGCGCACGCCTTCGGCGGCCTGCTGGAAGTCGCCCGCGTCGAGCTGCGTGCCGACCCGCTTCAGCATCGCCTTGCGCTCGCCGCGCACCTGGGCGTCGAGGGCGTCGAGCGCCGCGCCATCCTTGGCCGCGCGCGCGTCGCCGAGTGCTTCGCGCCATTCCATCTGCTGCATCAGGAAGGCCATCGGCATCGCCGTGTTCGATTCGGTCTGCAGGTCGACGCCGTTCAGCTCGCACAGGTACTGGGCGCGCTTTTGCGGGTGCTTCAGCGTCTGATAGGCTTCGTTCGCGCGCGTGGCCCATTGCATGGCGACGCGCTGCTCGGCGCCGGTGGCGTTGACGAAGCGATCCGGGTGCACGCGCCCCTGGACTTCACGATAGGCCGCGTCCAGCGCGGCCATGTCGACGTCGAAGCGGGCCGGCAGCCCGAACAGCTCGAAGTGATTCTGCATCACCGGCTTAGATCCGGAAGCTCTCGCCGCAACCGCAATTGTCCTTGACGTTCGGGTTGTTGAAGCGGAAGCCTTCGTTCAGGCCCTCGCGGGCGAAATCGAGCTCGGTGCCATCGATGTAGGGCAGGCTTTTCGGGTCGACGAAGACCTTCACGCCGTGCGACTCGAAGACGTTGTCCTCGGCCGCCGCCTCGTCGACATACTCCAGCTTGTAGGCGAGACCCGAGCAGCCGGTGGTGCGCACGCCGAAACGCAGCCCGAGGCCCTTGCCGCGGCGCTCGATGTAGCGATTGATGTGCTTCGCCGCTTTTTCGGTCAGTGTGATTGCCATGCGTTCTTCTCCAGCTCCGGTCTAACTTTACGCAGTTGCGTGCTTGGTCTTGTAATCGGCGACAGCGGCCTTGATTGCGTCTTCGGCCAGGATCGAGCAGTGGATCTTCACCGGCGGCAGCGCCAGTTCTTCGGCGATCTGCGTGTTCTTGATGGCCAGCGCCTGATCCAGCGTCTTGCCCTTGACCCATTCGGTCACCAGCGAGCTCGAGGCGATGGCCGAACCGCAGCCATAGGTCTTGAACTTCGCGTCTTCGATCAGCCCCTGCTCGTTGACCTTGATCTGCAGCTTCATCACGTCGCCGCAGGCCGGTGCGCCGACCATGCCGGTGCCGATCGATTCGTCGCCCTTGTCGAAGGCGCCGACGTTGCGTGGATTCTCGTAGTGGTCGAGGACTTTATCGGAATATGCCATGGTAGTGCTCCTTGAATTCTTGAATTAGTGTGCGGCCCATTGGATCGAATTCAGGTCGATCCCTTCCTTGAACATGTCCCACAGCGGCGACAGTTCGCGCAGTTTGCCGACCTTCGACTTCAGCAGTTCGATCGTGAAATCGATGTCCTCTTCGGTCGTGAAGCGGCCGATGGTGAAGCGGATCGAGCTGTGCGCCAGTTCGTCGCTGCGACCCAGGGCGCGCAGGACATACGATGGCTCCAGCGAGGCCGAGGTGCAGGCCGAACCCGACGACACGGCGATGTCCTTGATCGCCATGATCAGCGACTCGCCTTCGACGTAGTTGAACGAAACGTTCAGGTTGTGCGGCACGCGGTGTTCCATGTCGCCGTTGATGTAGACCTCTTCGATCTCCAGCAGGCCCTTGGCCAGGCGGTCGCGCAGCGCTTTCACCTTGACCAGTTCGGCGTCCATCTCTTCCTTCGCGATGCGGAAGGCTTCGCCCATGCCGGCGATCTGGTGCGTCGGCAGCGTGCCCGAACGCAGGCCGCGCTCATGGCCGCCGCCGTGCATCTGCGCTTCCAGGCGGATGCGCGGCTTGCGGCGCACGTACAGGGCGCCGACGCCCTTCGGGCCATAGGTCTTGTGCGCGGTGAAGGTCATCAGGTCGCACTTGGTCTTTTCCAGGTCGATGTGCACCTTGCCCGTCGCTTGCGCGGCGTCGCAGTGGAAGATGATGCCCTTCGAGCGGCACAGTTCGCCGATGGCGTCGATCGGCTGGATGACGCCGATCTCGTTATTGACCAGCATGACCGAAACCAGGATCGTGTCCGAGCGGATGGCCGCTTCGAGCTGTTCGATCGTGATCAGGCCGTTGTCCTGCGGCTCGAGGTAGGTCGCTTCGAAACCGACGCGCTCCAGCTCGCGCACGGTGTCGAGCACGGCCTTGTGCTCGGTCTTCACCGTGATGATGTGCTTGCCCTTCGTTTTATAGAAATTGGCCGCGCCTTTGAGCGCCAGGTTGTTCGACTCGGTCGCACCCGACGTCCAGATGATTTCGCGCGGATCGGCGCCGACCAGGGCGGCGACATGGCCGCGCGCCTCTTCGATCGCGGCTTCCGCCGACCAGCCGTACATGTGGCTGCGCGAGGCGGGATTGCCGAACTGCTCGCGCAGGAACGGGATCATCTTGTCGGCCACGCGTGGGTCGACCGGCGTCGTCGCCGAATAATCCATGTAGATCGGGAAATGCGGCGCAGTCACGAAGCTCTGCTCGATTTTTTTGTCCAAAGGCGCGTTCATCAGTTCACTCCAGTCATACTTCAGTTTGTGCGGTGGCGGTGGCGGTAGTAGGGGCACGGTGCACCACCACGACGTTCTGTTCTTTCTGCTTCTGCTGGTCGACCAGGTCTTGCAGCGAGACCGAGTCCAGGTAGTCGACCATCTTGGCGTTCAGCGTCGTCCAGAGGTCGTGCGTCATGCAGCGGATGCCGCTGGCGGCGTCCGCGCCGTGGCAGTTTTCCTTGCCGCCGCATTGGGTCGCATCGAGCGGCTCGTCGACGGCGATGATGATGTCGGCCACCGTCACCTTTTCCGCCGGACGCGCCAGGCTGTAGCCGCCGCCCGGGCCGCGGATCGATTCGACGATCTCGTGGCGGCGCAGCTTGCCGAACAGCTGCTCCAGGTAGGACAGCGAGATGGCCTGGCGCTGGCTGATGCCCGACAGCGTGACCGGACCGTTACCCTGGCGCAGGGCAAGATCGATCATCGCAGTGACAGCAAAACGGCCTTTGGTGGTCAGACGCATCACAACCCCGGTAATGTTAAAATATTGCTCTTGTTCATTTCTCATCCCCTTTTCACAGGTCTTCGGTGCTGAAGCTGAAAGACCGGATTAGTTGAACGATTTAGTCAAGTATAGCAAATTCCGGGGGGCTTGTCTTGGCGGGCCCAAAAACGGTGGACGTGGTTTTGTCGTGGGTAGCGGTGCGTTTTCGACCGGTTGAGGGCACGACGCTTCCCTATCGTGCCCGCAGCAAGCGCATCGGCCCGAACAGCGTCTGCATCCCCTCGTGCCCAATAAAGCTCAGGTTATACGGATGCTCCGCCACCACCTGCGGCAGCCCGGCCGTCTCCGGCAGCTTGCGCAGCTGCTCCGCGATCTTCCCCCACAGCACCAGCGTCGGCGCCGCCGGCTGCGCGGCGAGCACGGCCAGCACCGTCTGCAGGAAAGGCAGCCAGCCGCGCGCATCGAGCGCCGGGGCCACGTGCTTGCGAAACACCAGCGCCGCGTTCAGCAGGAGAAACCCCTCGGCCGTCAGGTTGTCCTGCAGTTGGGCCAGCGTCCGGATCGAACTGCCCTCGCGCGCCGCCCTCGCCACCGGCGCCAGCGCCGCGCCGCCGGTATCCTCGACCTGCAGCTGGCCGTCGGCCACCAGCAGCATCTTCATGAAATTGCGCAGCGAGGTCGCCCGATTGACGGGCTTCGATAGTCCGGTTTCGCTCCACAGTTCGCCCACGGCGCCGTCCATGAAGCAGACCCCGGTCGCGCTTTCGGCGCGCGGATACGGCCCCTCCCCCACCAGCACGTAGCGCACCCGCTCCAGGGGCTGTGCAAAGGCGGCGAACAGGCGGCCGTGGGTGGGCAGGTAATCGTCCGCGGCGAGCGCGGGCAGGTAGGCCGGATCGGCCTCCGCGACCGCTTCCAGGCCGCGCAGCAGGTGCGGCCGCCAGGAGGCGTCGGCCCGGTCGAGCGCGTCGATGAAGGCGGGAGGAATGGGGGCGCAAGTCATGGTCGGGACGGTCGAAAAAAGAGGCGGATTGTAGCGCAGGCCGCGGCCGGCGGGCGCGGCCATTCCGCGCGTCAAGCTGGCGTGGCGGTTTTAAAATTCGCGGCATAGTGGTCGCCCCATCCACCCAACCACAAGGAGACCGACGATGCAAACGATCCAGGACATCATGACCCGCGACGTGCAAACCATCTCGCCACAGGAAACCGTGCAGCGCGCCGCGCAGCTGATGGACGAACTGAACGTGGGCGCCATCCCCGTGCTCGATGGCGAGCAGCTGGTCGGCATGATCACCGACCGCGACATCACCGTGCGCTCGGTCGCGGCCGGCCAGAACCCGGTCACGACGAAGGTGAACGAAGTGATGAGCATTGACGTGCGCACCTGCACCCCGAACCAGAGCGTGGACGAGGTGCTGGCGCAGATGGGCGACGTCCAGATCCGCCGTATCCCCGTGCTCGACGAGGCGTCGAAGGTGATCGGCATCGTCTCGCTGGGCGACGTCGCGACCAAGCATTCGGCCGACGTCGACCGCACCCTGGACGAGATCTCGACGCCGTCGGAGCCGGATCGCTCGACCCAGCAATAAATCGTCCACCGTCAGAGCGCCTGAGAACACTGCCAGAGCAAGGCGCAGCGCCGAAGCCAGTACGACAGTATGGCGAGGCGCTGCAACGCAGCCATGGCTGTGTTGTCGGGCGCTCTTACTCCGCGTCCGGCTGCTTCGATGGGTGCGCGGCCGCGAAGGCCGGCAGATCCACGCACAGCGCATAAATGCGGCTGATGTTCGGATATGCACCGATGTCGATATCGAAGCGCTGGGCGTTGAACACCTGCGGCACCAGGAAGCAGTCGGCGATCGTCGGCGACTGGCCGTGGCAGAACGGGCCGGCGGCCGGATCCCGCGCCAGGTGGGCTTCCAGCCCTGCCAGGCCTTCGCGGATCCAGTGGCGCACCCATTCGGTCTTCTGCTCTTCGCTCAGCTTGAGCTCATTGACCAGGTGCTTCAGCACGCGCAGGTTGTTCAGCGGGTGGATGTCGCAGGCGACGATCTGGGCCAGCTCGCGCACGCGGGCGCGGCCCGGGGCGTCGTGCGGCATCAGGGGCACGGCCGGGTAGCGCTCGTCCAGGTATTCGATGATCGCCATCGACTGGGTGAGCGTGATGCGCTCGTCCTGGAAGGCCGGCACCAGGCCGCTCGGATTGATGCGGCGGAACTCTTCCTGGCGCTGCTGGCCGCCGTCCTTGAGCAGGTGCACCGGCAGGGCCTCGTAGTTCAGGCCCTTTAGGTTCAGGGCGATGCGCACGCGATAGGCGGCCGAGCTGCGGAAATACGTATAGAGCTTCATTCTTTCCTCCCGTGGTGATGGGCGCCGTGGTAATGCGCCACCTCATGGTCGATGGCGCCGAAGATGCTCGCGCCGGCGGCGTCCAGCATCTCGATGCGCACGCTGTCGCCGAAGCGCAGGAACGGCGTCTGCGGCGCGCCGTGTTCGATGGTTTCGTACATGCGCACCTCGGCCAGGCAGCAGTAGCCGACGCCGCCGTTGGCGATCGAGGAGCCGTGCAGGTTGCCCTGCTTGTTCGACACCGTGCCCGAGCCGATGATGCTGCCCGCGCCCAGTTCGCGCGTCTTGGCCGCGTGGGCGATCAGCTGGGCGAAGCTGAAGGTCATGTCTTCGCCGGCGTGGGGTTTACCGAAGGGCGCGTCGTTGATCGTGACCAGCAGCGGCAGGTGCAGCTTGCTGTCGTTCCACGCGTCGCCCAGCTCGTCCGGCGTGACGGCCACCGGCGAAAAGGCGCTTGCCGGTTTCGACTGGTAGAAGCCGAAGCCCTTGGCCAGTTCGTTCGGGATCAGGTTGCGCAGCGAGACGTCATTGACCAGCATGACGAGGCGGATTGACTGCGCGGCTTGCTCGACGCTCGCGCCCATCGGCACGTCACCGGTGACGACCGCCACTTCCGCTTCCAGGTCGACGCCCCAGTCCTCGCTCAGCACCGCGATCGGATCGCAGGGGCCGATGAAGGAGTCGCCGCCGCCCTGGTACATCAGCGGATCGGTGTAGAACGAGGCCGGCACGTCGGCGTTGCGCGCCTTGCGCACCAGCTCCACGTGGTTGATGTAGGCCGAGCCATCGGCCCACTGGTAGGCACGCGGCAGCGGCGAATGGCATTCCATCTCGATGAAGGATTCGGCCTTGTCGGCGCTGCCGGCGTTGAGGCGCTCGTAGACGGCCTGCAGCTTCGGGGCCGCCTCGTCCCAGTCGTCGAGCGCGCATTGCAGGGTGCGCGCGATCTTCGGGACGGCCTGGCAGGTGACGAGGTCACGGCTGACGACAACCAGCGTGCCGTCGCGGCCGCCGGTTTTGAGTGTGGCGAGTTTCATGGCGTTTTCCTTCGTCGTTTTGTTGTAGCGGATACCGCGGTATCAACATTACAAATGAATTCGGACTATCATACAAACAATATTTTTCGCCCGATTTATCGGATTGTCTTATGAATCCCACCCTGCGCCAGATGCGCGCCTTCGTTGCCGTCGCCAAGACCGGCAACTTCACCTCGGCGGCCCAGTACCTGCACGTCACCCAGTCGGCGCTCTCGGGCCTGATCAAGGAGCTCGAACAGACGCTGGGCACGCGCGTGGTCGACCGCTCCACCCGGCGCATCGTCCTGACGGAGATCGGCCGCGAGCTGTATCCGCTATTTAGCCAGATGATCGATGACCTGGACGGTGCGCTGGCGAACGTGGCGGATCACACGCGGCTGCGCAAGGGCGTGGTGCGCATCGCCGCACCCCAGCTGATGTGCTGCACCCTGGTGCCCGAGGCCGTGGCCGCCTACCGTGCCGATTTTCCGGACATCGACGTCCGCGTGGCCGACAGCGCGGTCGAGAACGTCATCGCGCGCGTGCTCTCGGGCGAGTCCGATTTCGGCATCGGGCCGGAACGCGAAGCGGCGCCGCAACTGGAGGCGCGCGAGCTGTTCGAAATGCCCTTCTCGCTGGTCTGCCCGCAGGATCATCCGCTGGCTTCGAACGAGCGCGTCACCTGGCAGGACGTCGCGCGTTATCCGTTCATCGCGCTGCAGGGCCAGTTCACCGCGCGCCTGCTGGCCGACATGCAGGCGCTGCTGCGCGAGGTGCCGCTCAAGCCCGCCAACGAGGTGACCTTCATGACGACGGCGCTGGCGATGGTCAGCGCGGGCCTGGGCATCACGGTCTGCCTGCCCTACGCCGAGCCGCTGGTACGCCTGCACCGGCTGCACATGCGCCCGCTCGAGGAACCGCGCCTGACGCGCCGCTTTTTCGTGTACACGCGCGCCGGACGCTCGCTGTCGCCGGCGGCGGAGAGCTTCATCGACTTCCTGTTTCCCTATGTGGAGGCCAAGCGCAGCCTGGCGCGGGAGCAGCCTGTCTGAGCAGGCCGCCGCCTGCACCGCTCGCCGCGCTGGGCTAGAATCGGCGCATCGTTTTCGCCGGAGTTCCACAGATGTCCCTCAACACCATTGCGATCAACGGGCGCATGGACACCTTCGACGGCCACCACCAGGTCTGGCTGTTCGGTTACGGCTCGCTGATCTTCAAGGCCGACTTCCCCTACCTCGAACGGCGCCCTGCCAGCATCGGCGGCTGGACGCGCCGCTTCTGGCAGGGCTCGCACGACCACCGCGGCACCGAAGCGGCGCCGGGGCGCGTCGTCACCCTCGTGCCCGCACCCGGCGCCGTCTGCCACGGCATGGCCTACCTGGTCACGCCCGAGGAATTCGCCCACCTCGACCACCGCGAAAAGAACGGCTACCTGCGCCTGGCGGTCGACATCGGCTTCGAGGACGGCAGCAGCGTGCTCGGCCTGGTGTACATCGCGACCGAGGACAACGCCGCCTTCCTCGGGCCGGCGAGCGAGCGCGAGATCGCACAGCAGATCGCTGGCGCACACGGGCCGAGCGGGCCGAACCGCGAGTACCTCCTGGAACTGGCCAGCGCGCTCAGGGACTTGGGCAAGCCGGACGAGCACGTGTTTGCGATCGAACGGCATCTGGCGGGGATCGCGTGACGGAAAGCTGACCGGGATCACGCCCGGTGTCCATGGCGGGAATCGGGTCGAACTTTGCGCCTCTAAGCATAGGTAGCGAAAACCTCGACCAGGAGACTGCCATGCCATTTGTGGGCAAGCCACGCGAAATGCTGCGGAAAGGACTGGAGGCCGGCTTCCAGACCAATGAGTCGCTGGGCCGCTTCACCGCCGAGGCCTTGGAGCTTCCGCTGGCAAACATTGGAGGCGGCAATGACTCGCTCTCCAACCTGGTCGACCGCCTGATCACGGCAATGGATCAGGACGACCGGATTCCCGACCTGGTGGCGGCGGCGCGCACCGAACGGCCGCGCAATGTCCTACTGCGCGATGTCGAGGAAATGCTCGACCTCAATTTCCGGCCTTTCGACGATGTGCGCAGTCCACCGCCCGCGGTCGAGCGGAAAATCGTCGCCCAGGGCGTCGAACGCACGATCGTCGAAGCCGCTGGCTTCCCGGCAGCAGCGCCCTTCATCGCCGAACTCGGCGAGGCCGAATACCGGGTCTGCCTGATCAGCTATCGCATCGAAAAAGGCAAAGCGGTCTACGGCACAGGCTTGCTGGTCGCCGATGACCTGGTGATGACCAATCATCACGTTATCGCGTGCGCCCAGCCTCCGGAAAGCGCCGTAGTGCTACCCGGCAGCAAGATATCAATCACCTTCGGCTTCCGGAACTTCAATTCGGAAACCCAGGTGTACAAGCTGGTCGAGCAGGACTGGCTGGTCGCCAGCGATCCCTATAAGCGGCCGGACAAGTCGCCAGGCCTCGACTACGCCCTGCTGCGCCTGGCCACGGCAGCCGGCAAGGACAGGATCGGCAGCAGTTCAGCGGCGGCCGTGCGCGGCCACTTTTCGCCGGTTGCCTATGTCCCGCAGCCGGACGAGCCCCTCCTCATCCTGCAGCACCCGTTCGACCGGCTCGATGCGCGGCCTTCTCCCATGCGCCTGACGATCGGCTTCGTCCTCGATGTGGATGGCCCCGCCATACGGCATACGGCGAACACGTCCGAGGGCTCGTCCGGGTCGCCCGTATTCGACTCGCGCATGGATCTGATCGCCCTGCACTTCTGGGGCGACACCGGCTTTAACAAGGCAATCCAGATGGGCGACATTCTCGCCGACCTCGAGCGGCGTGGACTCGGCGGCCTGGTGACGTGAACCACCTCACCCCTGCCATCATGCGACTCGATCCCCAACAGCGTCTGCGCCTGAAGGCAGTCATGGCCGAGGCCTTCCAGAGCCCTGAAGCGCTGCAACGGTATCTCGCCGAAAAGTGCATGATCCACTTGGGCGCGATCAGCAGTCCCGACGCCGGCACGAAAGCCAATATCGCCGCCCTCATCGAGGCCGCCGAGAACAACCAGCCCATGCTCGACCGGCTGCTCGACGGCCTGCAACTGCATCCGCGGGCCTCGCTCAAAAGCATTGCCGCGCAGGTCGCCACGGAGCGCAAGGCCGCGTTGATGCTGCAGGGCTTGCCGGTGAACGCCCCCCTCAACGCCCTGTTCCTGGCGCAGCGCGTCTGCTTCATCGGCCGCGATGGACTTCGCGACGCCCTGCACGAGATGGAGACCCGGCATTCGGGCATCGTCGTACTCGTCGTCAGCGGCAATTCCGCTTGTGGCAAGAGCTACACCTACCAGTTGCTGCGCACGCTGGATCAGCTCAAGCCCGATAACATTGTCGCCAAGATCGACTTCAAGGATTTCGTCAGCGGCGCCCTTGCCAAGCGCTACCAGGACATCGTGGAGGCGATCAACCTGCGCATGGAAGTGCCGCGCGCGCGGCTGCCGAAAGGGCTGACGACGGAACCGAAATGGTTTGCCAACTGCATCCAGAAGTTCGACCTGGTGGCCAAGAACAACCAGCAGCTGCTGTGGCTGGTATTCGATCACGTGAGCACCCCCGGCATGCTCGACTCGGCCATGTCTGAAGCCCTGGCCAGGGTGCTCACCTATGCCTGCGACCGCAGCCAGAACCTGCGCATCGTCCTGATCGATATGAAGCCCACCGATTTGCTGCTGCTGCAGGAGCCGCACATCCGGCTGCGGCTCGGCCAGGACACGGCCGTACTGCCCGGCCGTGACGACATCAAGGCTTTCCTCCAGAAGCTCGGCGCCCAGTCGGGCCAGCAGCTGGCGCCAACGGCCCTGGACGAAGCCGCCGACAAGATCCTGGCCGACATCGCCAAGGTCATGCCGCAGAAGGATGCACCCTACGCCTATTCCACCCTTACCTGGTTGCATGCCCATGAGCTACATCTCATCTGAGAACGATCCAGAGCCGACCAGGTACTTGAATGGTTTCGTCCCCCTGGCAGTGCGGTTTGGCGCGGAGGCAATGTCCCTGCACCGCGACGGGTACGTGCTGGCCGCGTCCGTCCTGGACAGTTTCGATCCAGACTCGCTCGTTCCATTTCCGGGTGGCAGCGTCGATGCCGAGGAAGGGCCGACTCCGGAACCCGATCTCGCGCGCCTGCTGGAAGTGGCCATCGTCAAGGAAACCGACGACGGCAAGTTCATATGGCGCCTGCCCGACGACCTGCGCCGGCAAGCCTTGCGGATCCTGGGCAAGCGTGACGACCTGCGCCGCGCGCTTGCACTCAACGACAGGAACGACAAAAGCACCTACCAACAAGTGTTCGAACGCTATGTGGCAGGCGACATGCTGCCTTTGGACGAACATCCAACGCTCGACGACTTGCAGGCCAGTCTGCAGGCGATCCGGCTGCTGCGCGGCATCGTCCCCGGATTGCCGGATGAACAGGCCGTCACCGCGCTGGCGCAGCGCGAAGCATTCCTGCAACAGTTCCGGGTGCTGGCCGACAAGCACTTCGTTGGC
Organism: Massilia sp. Leaf139; assembly: GCF_001424165.1. Taxonomy (GTDB): domain Bacteria; phylum Pseudomonadota; class Gammaproteobacteria; order Burkholderiales; family Burkholderiaceae_D; genus Telluria. The sequence goes on along the minus strand of NZ_LMOJ01000001.1, from coordinate 331,900 downwards.
CGCGTCGCCGAGTTCAGGAAACTCGAACGCTTCGTCGACACCCTGCCGACGTCCAGCCTGCAACAGGCGCGGCGCGCGGCCGTCAAGTTCGCCAGCAGCTTCAAGTCGCTGGAGGGACTGGCCCATGCAAAGCCGATCCTGATTCACGGCGTAGGCGGCATCGGGAAATCCGCCTTCCTCTCGAAATTCCTCCTCGACTACATCGAACGCGCGTCAGGCAAAGACTTCGCCTTTGCCTATATCGATTTCGACCGCGCCACTATCTTGCAGGATGAACCTTTGTCGATACTCGCGGAAATCGCGGCGCAGATGGCGATGCAGGTGCCGGCCTGCGCTGCCGGCTTCACCCAGCTGCAGCAGGACATCCTGAGGGACCTGTCCGGCGGACACAATTACAACGCGGAGTTCGATTCGCTCGAGTCGATCAACAACGCCAGCCAGAGCGAACGCCGCGAGTCGCGCCACCTGTCCCGCTACAAGAACCTGATGGCAAGCGCCTTCCCCGCCAGCCGCACGCTGACCCTGCTGCTGGTCTACGACACCTTCGAAGAAGTCACGCAGCGCGCCGGCGCTCGCCTCTTGGTGTTCTGGAAATTCCTCGAAGAGCTCAGGGAAATCACACCGTGGGTGCGCGTGATCCTGGCGGGGCGCACCGAGCTACCCCCGTGGATCGCGCGTGAGCGGCTCGATCTCGACATGCTGCACGACGCCGACGCGGCGCAGCTGCTTCGATCCTACGGTGTCGAACGGGAAGATGCGATCGCGACGGTCGTCGAACGGGTTCACGGCCATCCCTTGAGCCTGAAGCTGACCGTGCAGCTGATCGACACCATTGCGAAGCGCGCAGGCAAGCGCCTCGACGAAGTGTCGGGCGATGAGCTGTTCGGTTCGGAGTGGGACGAGCATCTCGCGGAAGGCATTCTTTACCGGCGCTTCATCGACCATATTCCCGACCCGCTGGTGCAGCGGCTGGCCAATCCCGGCTTCGTGCTGCGCGAGCTCACGCCGCGCCTCATCCTCGACGTGCTCAATGTTCCCTGCGAGCTCGGCCTGCACACCGAGGACGAAGCGCGCATGCTGTTCGAACGGCTAGCCATGTACAGCTCCCTCGTCAGCCAGCGCAGCGAATGGGTGCTGCGACACCGTCCCGAGGTACGGTCGATGCTGCTCGAACTGATGGTCAAGAGCGAACCAGAGCTGTGCAGGTCGATCCGCGAGAGCGCTGCGCGCTTCTATGCCGGGCGCGACTCGCTACGCGCGCGGGCCGAGGAAATCTACTGCCTGATGATGCTGGACACGCCGCCCGACATCCTGTCGCAGCGCTGGCAATCGGGGGTCGAGAAATACCTGGCGAGCGCACGCGACGAACTGCCGCCGCGCGCGCGCGACCTGCTCGACTACCAGACCCTGCTGGCCGAAAGCGGGCGTACCCAGGCCAACGAACTGCAGGGCGACGTGCGCACCCTGCGCCAGGCCGAGGAAATGAAACTGCTGCTGGCGCGCGGCAGCCCGCGCAGCGCGCTGGCGAAATACAAGGAGTTTGCCGGCGGCGCCGATCCGGAACCGTCGAGCCCGCTGTTCGTGCTGGTCACGCGCGCGCTGGCCCAGGCCGGCAAGGCGAGCCGTGCCCTCAAACTGGTGCAGGCCGGGCTGCAGTACTACGAAAGCGAGGACAGGACCGAGCAGCCCGACTACCTCGACCTGCTGCTGCTGATGTGCCAGTTGTCGATGGGCATGGACGCCAGGCCGATGTTCCGTTCCCCTGGCATGAGGGCAGAGGAACTGTGGCGCCGTTTCGAACAGGCCACGCAGGATCTGCCGCGCAACTACCAGGTTTTCCGGGTGGCGGTACACATCCTCGAGCTCACCGAGATCGAAATCGGACGCGGCCTGCAGACCATCGGCGCCGTCGGGGCGGAAGCGGCGCCCAAGCCCGACGTCGAGCGCTACGCGCTGCCGGCCGATCCCTTGTACCGGGCTTGCCTCGACCGGGTCAGAACCGATATCGAAACGCTTCGTTTCGGCAGCGACGACGTCGATGCGATGCTGCTCCTGCGGGCCTTCGGCTCGGTTGCCCCCTACTTTCCGGATAACCTGGCGGTGCGTGGGCTGCTGGCACTGGGCTCTCTGCAGGCCATCCTGGTGGCCGAATTCGGCGATCTCTGGATCCAGCTGCTGCAAGCCGGCAAACAGCTCGGGCTGGGAAAACTCGACACGCTCGCCGCACAGCTGCGCGACATCGATCCCCACCTGCTATGGCAACTGGTCGAGCGTGTCCTTTCCAACCGCGACATCGTGCATTTCGCTCTGCTGGTAAAACAGGAGATCATTCGACGTAACAAGCGGCTGCAAAGCTCCCTCTCAGGCGCGGCGCAATCGAAGCCATCGCCATCGCACTTGTCCGGGAAGGGGGCGACGTCGTAGTCTCCCGTTCCGCCGCAGCGCGCATCCCGGTAGAATGCGCCCTGCTCCCACTTTCACCCGTACCTCATGGATATCAACGATCAGCGTTACCTCGTCCAGCAAAACAAGATCGCCGACGGCGAATCGAAACCGCCCGTGTTTGCCCGCGTCATGCGCAGCAAGGAGGGCAAGTTCGAAGGCGTCTCCTTTATCAAGAACAAGGAAAAAGCCACGGTCATGACAGTGGCCGAGGCCCAGGAAGTCATCGACTGGGCGGCGAGCAAGAAAAGCAATGCCAAGGAATACGCGACCAAGATCATTTGCGTCGGCCAATGACGCATTGGGGATGGCAGGCCAGTTGTGCTAGGCTGGCACCCACCGATTCCCCGTTGACAGTTTGCTGCCCTTTTTATCCTTACCAAGACCCATGTCGATCGTCGAACAGGCCGTGAACCCGGCCGGCGCCACGCTCTCGCGCTCCTGCCGCGCCTGCGCCTTCTTCCACCTGGAAGAAGAAGCCTATCGCGTACGCATGCCTTTCGACAAGGAGGCGTTCGAACGTGGAGTACGGGCTTTCCACGTCGCCGATCCGGCGCCGCAGCTGGCGCACCTGACTGGCCTGGAGCAGGACGGCATCGACGCCGCCACGGCGCAGGCGCCCGGCGAGCGCATCGTCGGCGGCATCCTGCGGAACCATCCGTTCCACGTCGCGGCGCCGCAACCGCCGCAACTGCTGCAGGCGCTGCGGGTGCGCCAGGCGGGCGTTGGCGCCGTGACGGTGGCGGTATAAGGCCATGGCGGAAACCGGGACAAGCACTGCCGAGCTCGAGAACTTGCGCCAGACCACACGCGACCTCGTCGCGCTGACGGCGCTGTCGGCCGGCTGGGCGGATCTCCCCGCGCAAGACATCATCGCCAGCCTCGCCGCCGTGCTGTCGAAAACGCTGGCGCTCGATTTCGCCGCGATCGAAATCCATGGCGCAGCCGACGGCAGCGTGCTCGCCGCCCTGCGCAGCACGCCTTCGGGCAGCGAGGCGCTGTTCCTGCCCCTGGCGCGGAGGGTGCGCGATGCCGCTGCGACAGCAGCCGGGCTCGGGGAAGCGGCAACCCTGGCGCATCCGCTCAGTGGCGAGGCACTGCGCGTCAGCCTGGTACCGTTCGGCATCGGCAGCGAGCTGGGCACGCTGGTCGCCGGGTCGCGCCGGCCGGATTTCCCGACCCAAAACGAGCACCTGCTGCTGACCGTCGGCGCCAACCAGGCGACCACGGTGCTGCAGCGTCATTTCGCGAAACAGGCGCTGGAACGTAGCGACCTGCGCTTCATGGAAGTGGCCAATGCGGCGCCGGCCATGCTCTGGGTAACGGAGGCGGATGGCAGCTGCTCCTTCCTGTCGCGCGGCTGGCATGAGTTCACCGGCCAGGACGACAGCGAAGGCCTGGGCTTTGGCTGGATCGCGGCGATCCATCCCGACGACCGGGAGGCTGCGCGTCAGGCTTTTCTCGAGGCAAACGATCGGAAAAGCGCGTTCAGCCTTGAACACCGGCTCCTGCATGCCGATGGCTGCTACCGCTGGGTCATCGATGCCGGCCGCCCCCGTCATGGCGCCACCGGACAGTTCCTGGGCTTTGTCGGGAACGTCCTCGACATCAGCGACCGCAAGCAGGCCGAACAGGCACTCGACCAGACGCGCATCATGCTGTCCGCGGTCTTCGAAGCCTTGCCGGTGGGCGTGGCCGTGGTCGACCGCACGGGCAAGGTTATCCTGTCCAACCACGAAATGCATCAATACCTGCCCACCAATGTCCTGCCCTCGCTGGACGAGGCACGGCAGGTGCGCTGGCAGTCCTTCCACACCGACGGCAGCCGCGTCGCACTGAGCGACTTCGCCGGAGCGCGCGCCTTGCGCGGCGAGCGGGTCGTGCCGGGCATGGAAGCGCTCTACCAGCGCGACGACGGCAGCGACCTCTGGACGCAGGTGGCGGCGGTGCCGCTGCACGACAGCGACGGCACGCCCGCCGGCCAGGTCACGGTGGTGATGAACATCGATGCCTTCAAGCGCACCGAAGCGGCGCTGCGCCTGGCCGAAACGAAGCAGCGCGCCCTGTTCGACGAAGTCGCCCGCTCCAACAAGAACCTGAGCGAGTTCCTGGCAGTGCTCGCCCATGAACTGCGCAACCCGCTGGCGCCGATCCTGACCGGCCTGGAAATCATCCGCCTGCGCTCCGGCCATACCGACACCGTCATGAACGTGCGCGGAATGATCGAACGCCAGGTGAAGCAGTTGTCGCATCTGATCGACGATCTGCTCGACATTGCGCGCGTCACCAACGGCAAGGTCGAGATCAGGAAGGAAGCGGTCGATTTAAAGTCCATCGTGTCGAACGCGGTGGAAACCAGCCTGCCCCTGATCGAAAAAGGGCAGCATGAACTGACGCTCAGGCTGGACGATGCGTCCCTGCCCGTGCTGGCCGACCCGGCACGTATCGCCCAGGTCATCGGCAACCTGCTCACGAATGCGGCCAAGTACACGCCGCAAGGCGGCCGCATCACATTGACGATGGCGCGCGAAGGCGACCAAGCCCGTATTTCCGTGACCGACAGCGGCATCGGCATTCCGGCCGATGCGCTCGACTCGGTCTTCGACATGTTCAGCCAGGTCGGACGCAACATGCAGCATTCCCAGGGCGGTCTGGGGATCGGCCTGTCGCTGGTGCGCCAGCTCGTCGGCCTGCACGAAGGCAAGGTGGAAGCCCTGAGCGACGGCGTCGGCAAGGGCAGCAGCTTCGTCGTGCGCCTGCCCCTGGATCTCGCCAATCCGTCCCCTCGGGCCGCGGTCGCCAGTCCCGGCTCCATCACCCCGGCGGGCAAGCGCTTGCGCATCCTCGTTGCGGACGACAACGCCGATGCGGCGCTGACCCTGTCCTCGCTGCTGAGCATGTCCGGTCACGAACTGCGCGTCGCGCACGATGGACAGACAGCGCTCGCGCTCGCGGAACAATTCCGCCCGCATGCGGCCTTCCTCGATATCGGCATGCCCGGACTCACCGGCTACGACGTGGCGCGCCGGATCAGGGACAATCCCGCCCTGGACGGCTGCATCCTGGCCGCCGTATCCGGATGGGGAACGAGTGAAGACCAGCAGCGCTCGCAAGAAGCCGGATTCGACAGGCATTTCACCAAGCCGGTCGCCCCAGCGCATGTGATGGCGTTTCTCGATCTGCTAGTGCTGGACTGAGCCTCGCTCCAGCGCACGCGGCGAGATTCAGAACAGGGCCATCTGCCCCGCCCCCTTCGTTCCCGCCTTGCCCACCGCCGCCGGCACCACCAGCGGACGCCGGAACCGGCTGGTGTCGAGCCGCTCGAAGCGGCTGCCCAGCTTGCCCAGCCCCAGCCGCTCGACGGTCTTGGTGAAGCGCTGGCGGATCAGGTCGGCCCAGACGCCTTCGCCCTGCATGCGCTTGCCCCATTCGCTGTCGTAGTCCTTGCCGCCGCGCATGTCACGCACGCGGTTCATGACGCGCTGGGCCCGTTCGGGGAAATGGGTTTCCAGCCACTCCTGAAACAGCGGATTCACCTCGAAAGGCAGGCGCAGCACGGTGTAGTGCGCGCTCACGGCGCCGGCGTCGCGCGCCGCTTCCAGGATGCGTTCGATTTCAGGTTCCGTTACGAACGGGATGACCGGCGCCACGCTGACGCTGACCGGGATGCCGGCCTCGGTCAGGGTGCGGATGGTGCGCAGGCGCCGCGCCGGCGCGGCCGCGCGCGGTTCCAGCGTGCGCGAGATTTCCGAGTCGAGCGTGGTCAGGGTAATGGCGGCGATGGCCTGGCCCTTGGCGGCCATGGGCGCCAGCAGGTCGATGTCGCGCTCGATCAGCGAGGACTTGGTGATCATGCCGACCGGATGCTGGCATTCGCTGAGCACCTCGAGCACCTGGCGCGTCAGGCGGTACTCGCGCTCGCAGGGCTGATAGGCGTCGGTGTTGACCCCGATGGCGATGTGCTCGGGCTTGTAGCCGGGATGGGCCAGCTCGCGCCGCAGCAGCTCGGCCGCGTTCACCTTGGCGAACAGCCGGGTTTCGAAGTCCAGCCCGGGCGACAGGCCGAGGTAGCTGTGCGTCGGCCGAGCGAAGCAGTAGATGCAACCGTGCTCGCAGCCGCGGTAGGGATTGAGCGAGACCTTGAAGGGAATGTCGGGCGAGGCGTTGCGCGAGAGGATGCTTTTCGCCATCTCGTCCGTCACCTGGGTTTTGAAAGGCGCAGCGTCGCCGAGCGCGATGCCAGCCTCCCAGCCGTCGTCGAATTCCTCGCGGCCGTTCACTTCGTAACGCCCTTGCAGGTTCGACACGGCGCCGCGCCCCTTGCGCGCCGCGTGGGGACGCGGTACCAACACAGGCTGTTCGGCACTGTATTCCCGATCGATGCTTCGTTCGCGCAGTTCCATGAGGATACCTTGTACTGTATATTTATACAGTATAGTACGCCGCTCTTTTGAGGAACTCAAGTTTGGCGCGTGCGTACAACACTTCCAGGCACAAAAGCTGCCTGCTGCGCAACGAATTGATCAAACGCGTCGAACAAGGGCGCCACCACCACCATGTCGCCCGTCACCTGCCCCAGCGCATGGGCGCCGGCCTCCAGGCTCGACAGCTGATCGGGCGCGTGGGCCTTGCGGATGCGGTAGTTCGATGCCGGCATTTCCACCAGCGCCAGGCGCGGCAGCGTTTGCAGCGCTGGGTTCAGATGGAGCATCTTGCGGCTCTTGCGCCAGGTGGCGTCGAGCAGGACGATGCGCAGCCGCGCGGGCGGCGGCAGGCAGGCGGGCGCCATGGCGGCCGCGCCTGGCGTCTCCGGATACAGCAGCACCGGCGTGCGGCCGTCGGCGTGGAGCATGGCGTCCAGCGCCGCCGCATCGAAGGCCTCGCCCACTTCCAGGCGGCTGCCGATCACGCACAGGTGCAGCAGGCGTGCGCTGTTCTTGGCATTGGCCACTTCCAGCGGATGCTGCAGGATGAGCAGTCCGGCGTCGAGCGCGACCGGGCGCACCCAGGCGCAGATGCAGGTGCGTTGCGCGCGCAGGCAGGCCGCGCAGGTTGCGCGGCGGACGGGTGAATCGGTCATCGTGGAAAGGGGCGCAAAAGGCGCCGATTGTAGCCTAGCCCGGGTTCTGGCGAAGCGGCGCCAGCGCCCTGCTCCAGGCCACCACCTGGTCGAGCATGGCATTCACGGAACCGGTGTGGTGCGCGGCCGGCTTGAAGGTGGCGAAATTCTCGAAGTCGGTGAACAGCGAGAGCATGACCTGGGCGCGCACGTCGGCCACCATCAGTTCGCCCATCACGAGGCGCAGGCTTTCGATGGCGCGGGCCCCGCCGGCGCTGCCATAGCCGACGAAACCGGCGGCCTTGTTGTTCCATTCCTTGTAGAGGAAGTCGATGGCGTTCTTCAGCGCGCCCGAGGTGCCGTGGTTGTACTCGGGCGTGACGAAGACGAAGCCGTCGTAGCCGGCGATTTTCTCGGCCCAGGCGATCGTGTGCGGCTGCGAGTACTGGCCCATCGAAGGCGGTACCGGCTCGTCCAGCAGGGGCAAGTTGAAATCCTGGATGTCGACCAGTTCGAATTGCGCATCGCTTCGTTTGCTGGCCGTCTCCATCACCCAGCGCGCCACATCGAGCGCCTTGCGCCCTGGACGGGTACTGCCGACAATCACCGCCACCTTGACCATGTTCGTCTCCTGACAAGTCCGGGAACAGCCCCGCCGCCGATTCTAGTCAAGTCGGGTGACGGGGCGCGCCGCTTTGCCGTCGAGCTATTGGCCACCCGGCTAGTCGTGCGCCACCAGGCCGTCCAGCAGCTTGACCGCCTGGGCGATGTCGTAGGGCTTGGCCAGGATCGGCACGTCCGGCAGCGCGACGCGGCGCTCGGTGTAGCCGGTGGCCAGCACCACCGGCAAGTCCGGCCAGCGCCGCCGTATGGCGCGCGCCAGGTCGATGCCGCTGAGGTCGCCGGGCATGACGACGTCGGAGAACACGATGTCGATCGCCAGCCCGCCATCGAGCAGCGCGAGCGCCTGGTCGCCGCTCTCGGCCACGCGTACCGCGAAGCCGGCCTGGCGCAGTCCGCCGGCCACGGCCTCGCGCACCAGCGGGTCGTCCTCGACGAAGAGCACGCTGCCGCCGGCCTGGCAGAGGGTGGCCGGCTGTTCCGCCACGCTCGGCGCCGGCGGACTGTCGGCGCGCGGCAGGTAGATATGGACGCGGGTGCCGCGCCCCGGCGCGCTGTCGAGCGTCAGCAGCCCGTGCGCCTGGGCCGCGAAGGCATAGGCCTGCGGCAGGCCGAGCCCCGTGCCCTCGCCCGGCGCCTTGGTCGTGAAGAAGGGATCGAGCGCCTGCGCCATGACCTCGGGCGCCATGCCGGCGCCGGCGTCCGACACCGTCAGGTGCAGGTAGTCGCCCGGCGCCAGGCCCTGAGGCGGTGCGGCGAGCGAGACGTTGCGCGCGCAGATGCGCAGCACCCCGCCGCCGTCCATGGCGTCGCGCGCATTGATCGCCAGGTTCAGCAAGGCGAGGTCGAACTGCAGCGGTTCGACCGTGACCGGCCACAGCTCGGGGGCGAAATCGGTATCGATGGCGACCGCCTCGCCCACCCCGCCGCGGATCAGCTGCAGCGCGCTTTCCAGCTGCAGTTTCGGGTCGACCGTCAGCAGGCGCCCTTCCTGCACGCGCCCGAAGGAGCCGAGCTGGCCGGTGAGCTTGGTGGCGCGGCCGACGGTGCGCTTGCAGGTATCGATCAGGCTCTGCAACTTCGGATCCTTGGCCAGCATCGCACCCAGCTGCAGCGCGGTGGTCAGGGTTTGCAGCAGGTTGTTGAATTCGTGCGCGATGCCGGCCGTCAGGCGCCCGAGCGACTCCAGGCGCTGGCTTTTCAGGAGCGCGCCCTGCGCCTGTTCGGTGGCGCGGATCGCCTCGCTCACGCGCTGTTCGAGTTCGTGCTGCGCGCGGCGGATCTGCTTGCTCGCCTCGGTCATGCGGCGGGCCACGTTGTCGATCTCTTCCAGCCCGTGCGGATGGTAGGCGACCTCTTCGCCATTGCCGAGGCGGTCGGCGCAGCGCCCCAGGTATTCGATCGGCGCCGTCGCCCGTCCGGCGAACCAGCGCCCCGCGGCCAGGGCCGCGACCAGCAGCACGGTCATGATGCCGCCCAGCAGCGCCGCCGCTTCGAGCGGGACGCGGCGGATCTCGGCGGTGGGGATGTTCAGCAAGACCTTCCAGCCCGTCTTCGGCACGGTGGTGACCATGGCGCGCACCGGGATGCCGTCGAGCGTGCGGCTGTCGAAGACCATGCTTTCGTGGGTGGCGGCGATGCGCCGGCGCGTCTCTTCGCGCAGCAGCGTGCCGACATAGCGGCCGCCGCCGTGCGAACGGGCGACGACGCGCCCGTTGCGGTCGACCACTGTGGTGATCCAGGTTGCCGGGAAATGCTGCCGGGCCAGCAATTGCTGGATAAGGCCCGTGCTCAGGCCGAGCAGCAGGTGGTAGCGCACCTGGCCATCGATGCGTACCGGCACCTGCATCATGAAGTCGTAACGGCGTACCGGCGGTGCGTAGAAGATGTCGGAGACCAGGGTATCGGCCGCGCCGAAGCGCTGGATCAGCGCCGGCAGGTTCGAGGGATCGCGCCCCGGAATGACGCTGCCGAGCGGACGCCGCGTATTCAGCACGGTCTTGCCCGCCATGTCGTACAGGATCGCCACCGCACCGATGCCTTCCGCGGCGCGTCGAGCATGCGCGTAGAACTCGTCCATATCGTCTTCGGCCAGGGCCGGCGACGCCGCCAGCGTGCGCAGGATGCCTTCGTGGTGCCGCATCTCGTTGTCGATCAACAACGCAAACGTATGGCCGGTCTCGGCGATGACGCGCTCCTGCTTGTCCTGTTGCTCGGCATAGACCCAGGCCACCGCCAGCGCCGCGCCGATGAAGACGGGCACGAGGATGGCGACGACCAGGATCAGCAGGCGGTTACGGAAGCGCATACGTCAGATTCCGTCATGCCGAACGAGGCTGTGAAAACAGCAAGCTTTCCCCTACGCCAAGGCTTTACGGGGCCTGGGGCGCCACATAAGCGGCATTCGTTATTGATGTAGATAAGCATCTTTACCACACTCAAAAATTTAGCTCTGGAATTGCCTAAACGGATATTGCCCTGGCCCTACGAGGTGCCTAGAATCAATTCATTCCTTCCAGCAATTCTGTCGCATCGGCAGGCTTTTCCAGAGTTTCCCATGTTTAGAGTTCGCCCCACCGTTCGCAAGATCACCGCCGCCCTGCTCGCCAGCCTGGCCATGTTGCCTGGCATCGCGATCGAGCAGGAACTGGAACTCGACTACCGCATGAACGAGCAGATTGTCCAGGTGCCGGCCGGTGTCGACAACCGCGCCATGCTCGAGACGACGGTGTTCCGTCCGAACGGCCCCGGCCCGTTCCCGCTGCTGGTGATCAACCACGGCAAGGATCCCGGCCGCCCGAGCGCCCAGCCGCGCGACCGCTTCTATCACATGGCCACCGCCTTCGTGAAACGCGGCTATGCGGTGATGGTGCCGATGCGCCAGGGCTTCGCCAACTCGACCGGACGCTACCGCGACCGCGGCTGCGACATGACGGCCAACGGCTACCTGCAGGCGGACGACATCCGTTCGACGGTCGAATATGCCCGCACCCAGTCCTGGATCGACAAGGAGCACATCGTCGTGGCCGGCCAGTCCTACGGCGGCCTGGCGACGATGGCCCTGGGCACCCAGGCGCTGCCGGGCGTGCGCGGCCTGATCAATTTTGCGGGCGGCCTGCGCGACGACAGCGACCGCTGCGCCTGGCGCTCGGCGCTGGTCTCGGCCTTTGCCGAGTACGGCGCCAACAGCAAGGTGCCGAGCCTCTGGATGTACGGCGAGAACGATTCGCTGTTCGGCCCGGATCTGGCCAACCGCCTGCACGAAGCTTTTGTGCAGGCCGGCGGCAAGGCGCGCCTGGTCGAGTTCCCGTCGTTTAAGCGCGATGCCCACGGCATGCTGGCCAGCCGCGACGGCGAAAAGATCTGGCTGGATGACACGATGCGCTTCCTGAAGGGCCTCGGCATGCCGACCGAGGTGATCCACAAGGTGCCGGCGCGCCCGACCCCGCCGCGTACCGAGTACGCGCAGCTGGACGATATCGAGGCCGTGCCCTTCCTGTCGGAAAACGGCCGGCGCGCCTATGCCGATTATCTGACCAAGATGACGCCGCGCGCCTTCGCGGTCTCGCCGAGCGGCGCCTGGACCTGGGCCGAGGAAGGCGAAGCGCCGGACGCGCGCGCCCTGGCCACCTGCTCGGCCAAGAGCAGCGAGCCGTGCAAGCTGTACTCGATCGACGACTACATCGTCTGGAACGGCAACCGGATCGATGCCGCCGAGAAGGCCAGCATGACCGCCTCGATCGCCGCGCCGGCCGATGCCAACGCACCGGGCGCCGTGGGCAGCACCGTGCCGCCGGCGAACACTGTTCCGACGGCACAGTAATTCATTTCGTCAAGCCGACGGCGCACCACATTGGTACGTCGCCGGCGTGTTCCCTGCGCCCGCTCGACCTGGCGCAAACGCCTTCCCTTCCGCCGCTCCGACAATGAGGCACTCGACCTTCCGGAGTGTCCATGCTGCGCCCCTTCCGCTTCCTGTTCGCCGTCTTGTTCTGCAGCCTGCTGCCGATGCATCCGGCGCGCGCGGCCAACAACGATCCGGTGGTGCTGGTGCACGGCTTCCTCGGCTTCGGCCCCGACCAGTTCCCGCGTAGCGGCTTCCTGTACTGGGGCGGCCGGGGCGACATCGCCGCCCACCTGCGCGCCTACAAGGGGCCGCGCACCGTCTTCACCGCCGTCGTCGGCGCCGTCGCCAGCAACCGCGAGCGTGCGGCCGAGCTGTATGCCCAGCTCAAGGGCGGCTGCGTCGATTACGGGGCGCACCGCATCGGCGCCGACGGTACGCCCAAGGCCGTGCAATGCTGGGCGGCCAATCCCTTCGAGAATCCGCGCGGCTATCCGCCCGCCCTGTATCCGGCCTGGAACGAGAAGCACCCGCTGCACATGATCGGCCACAGCCAGGGCGGCACCACGATCCGGGCGCTGGTCGAATTGCTGGAACACGGCGATGCGGGGAGCGGCGATGGCGAGCTCTACCGCGGAGGCAAGACCGGCTGGATCAGGAGCGTCACCACGATCGCGGCGCCGCATAACGGCACGACCTTGCGCGACGCCGTGCTCGACATCCTGTCCGAGCTGCGCTCGCCGCTGCGCAACTGGCTGCTGGCCGACGCCGCCAACTGGGAACTGGCGCCCGACGGCGCCCGTCACTTCAACGCCTGGGCGCGCACCTCGCCCCATGTCTATTATTTTTCGGTCGGCACGCAAGCCACCGAGGCCGGCGCGCCCTGCTGCAACGAGACCGACCGCCGCATCGCGCCGCTGCAGAACCGCCATTACCAGTACCCGCGTGACGACATGTTCGCCTATTACAAAACCTATGCGGGGGAATGGATCGTGCCTTCGATGCTGCAGCACGGGATGGGCGGCTACACGCAGGATGCGCCGGGACGGGTGCGTGTCGACCGAACCTGGTTCGCCAACGACGGCGTGGTCAACACCAGCAGCATGCGCGCACCAGGCGGTCATCCGGCGCGCGATTTCGACGGCACGCCGGTGCCGGGAACCTGGAATTACCTGGGCACCTGGCGCGGCTACGACCACTTCGACATCCTGAACTGGCCGAACAAGGGGCCGTCGGCCGATCCCGTCTACGAACGGATCAGCGACATCCTGTTCGCCTTGTAGAGGCTAGGCCCGTAACTGGGCGTCCCAGGCCTGCAATTGCGCCACCGTCGCCGTGGCGCCGCCGCAGACGATGACGAGCACGTTCCTGAAGGCGGCGAGCGGGCCCTCCTCCCGGTAGGCCAGCGCCAGCGCGGCGCCGCAGGCCGGTTCGACCACGACGCGGTGATCGTCCATGAAGCGCAGGCAGGCGGCGACGGCTTCGTGGTCGCTCACCACGACCGGGGTGATCGGATGCGTGCGCGCCAGTTCGAAGGCGTGCTGCGAGACGGTGCGCGCGCCGAGCGAGGTGGCGATGCTGGCGATGGCCGGCAGTTCGATCCGTTCCCCGGCCGCCAGCGAGCGGGCGTAGGAATCGGCGCCGCTTGTTTCGACCGCGAACACGGGAACGGTGTTCCAGCCCTGGCGGCGCAGGCCGGCCACGACGCCGCTCAGCAGCCCGCCGCCGCCGACGGCCAGCACGACGGCGTCGAAGCGCACGCCGCCCGGCAGGACGTCGGCGGCCGCCTCGTCGATCATGCTCGCATGGCCTTCCCATAGCAGCGGATCGTCGAAAGGGTGGATGAAGGCGTCGCTGGGGCCGAGCAGCCCGTGGGCATGGGCGTTCGCCTCCTGGAAGGAACTGCCGTGGATGCAGACTTCCGCGCCCTCGCGCGCCAGCAGGGTGCGCGCACGTTCGCTGGTCGTCTCCGGCACCACGACCAAAACGGGCAGCCCGAGCCGGCGTCCGGCATGGGCCGCCGCCAGGCCGGCGTTGCCGCCAGAGGAAGCGACGATGCGGCGCGCTCCGCGTGCAGCCCAGGTCGCGCAGGCATGACCGATGCCGCGCAGCTTGAACGAGCCGCTCGGCTGCAGCGCCTCCATCTTGAGCCAGACCCGGGCGCCGGGCCGCACCGGAAACGCGGTCGAGGCCAGCAGCGGCGTGGCGATATGCAGCGCCATGGTGGCCCTAGGAGGCGGTGCGCAGCGCGCGCGCCAGATCCGACAGGCGGTAGGGCTTGTGGACGAAGGCGAAATCGGACAGCTTGGCGTCCTCGATCTTCAGCGCCGGCAGCGGATAGCCCGAGGCCAGGATGATTTTCACCTGCGGATGGTGCTGGCTGGTGTAGGCCGCCAGCTCGAGGCCGTTCATGCCCGGCATGATGATGTCGGTGAAGAGGATGTCGACCTCGCGGCTGTCGAGCAGGCTCTTGGCTTCGCGCGCGTCCGAGGCCGTGACGACCTCGTAGCCCATGCTGATGTAGAGCGCCACCGCCACGTCCATCAGGTCGGGTTCGTCCTCGACGATCAGCACCAGTTCGGTGTTGTCGCGCTGCGCGCTGCCATGCTGTCCCGGCGCGGCCGGCAGGAAGATGGAAATCGCGGTGCCTTCGCCGGGCGAGGTGCCGATCACGACTTCGCCGCCGGACTGCTTGATGAAGCCGTAGACCTGGGACAGGCCCAGGCCCGTTCCCTTGCCGACTTCCTTGGTCGTGTAGAAGGGTTCGAAAGCGCGCGCCGCCGTTTCCGGCGACATGCCGGTGCCGGTGTCGGACACCGTCACCCGCACATAAGGCCCCGGCGCCAGGCCGCGCACTTCGCGTTCGGCCAGGTCGACGTTGGCGGTCTCGATCTGCAGGTGGCCGCCGTCGGGCATGGCGTCGCGTGCATTGACGACCAGGTTCAGGATGGCCGACTCGAAGCGCGCGCTATCGATGACGGTGTTGTGCACCTGCGGATCGAGGCGCAGCTGGAAATCGATCGAGGCGTTCACGGCGCGCCGCAGCACCGACTCGAAGCCGGAAATGAGGCGGTTCACGCTGCGCGTTTCCGGCTGCAGCGGCTGCTGGCGGGCAAAGGCGAGCAGCTGCTGGGTCAGGGTGGCGGCGCGTTCGACCGCGCGCCGCATGCTGTCGAGCGTCTTGCTGTCGCCGTTGCCGTCGCGCTTGAGCGTCAGCAGCTCGAGGCCGCTCGTGATCACCGACAGCAGGTTGTTGAAGTCGTGCGCGATGCCGCCCGTCAGCTGGCCGATCGATTCCATCTTCTGCGCCTGGAACAGCGCGGCGTTTGCCTCGGCCAGCGCGGCGTCGGCCTTTTTCTTTTCGGTCAGGTCGCGCGTGATCTTGGCAAAGCCGATCAGTTCGCCCATGTCGCCATGGACGGCATCGATCACGACGTGCGCCCAGAAACGGGTGCCGTCCTTGCGTACGCGCCAGCCCTCGGATTCATAGCGCCCTTCGCGCGCGGCGGTGCCGAGCGCCCGTGCGGGCAGTCCACCGGCGCGGTCTTCGTCGGTGTAGAAGGTCGAGAAATGCTGGCCGACGATCTCGTCGTAGCTGTAGCCCTTGATGCGTTCGGCGCCCACGTTCCAGTTGGTGACCGTGCCATCGGGGGCGAGCATGTAGATCGCATAGTCAGTCACGCCCTGCACCAGCAGGCGGAAGCGTTCTTCGCTGGCGCGCAGCGCCTGCTCGGCCTGGCGCTTGTCGGTGATATCGCGCGTGATCTTCGCGTAGCCCAGCAGCGTGCGGTGCTCGTCGTAGATCGGGTCGATCACGACGCTGGCCCAGAAGCGGGTGCCGTCCTGGCGCATGCGCCAGCCTTCGGCTTCGTACTTGCCCTCGGTTAGGGCAGTGGCGAGGGCCCGCTTGGGCAGATCCACGGCGCGGTCTTCGGGGGTGTAGAAGCGCGAGAAATGCTGGCCCAGAATTTCCGGCGCCAGGTAGCCCTTGAAGCGCTGGGCGCCGGCATTCCAGCTGCTGACATGGCCTTCCGGGTCGAGCATGTAGATCGCGTAGTCGCTGATTCCGGAGATCAGGTACTGGAAGCGCTGCTCGTCGGTCAGCTTTTTCTTGGGGGCGACACTATTGTTCATGAACACGGGGCAGGCATTGGCAAGGTAAGCCCCATGATAAACCGAAACCGCCGCGACCGGCCACGCGCCACTTGCTTTTGTGAACATGTCTTTACCCCTAGGTCAAGCGCCGATTGCCTCAAAAACGTACCGAATCGTGCTGGCAGTGTCCTCGTTGCAACTGGGGGCCATCCAACATCCGGAAGCTTGCCTTTCACGCTAGAATGTCGCTTTGTCACCCAGTCCGTCCTGTCCGCGCCTCATGACTCCAGCTCCAATTGCAACGCTCGACCTGTCCGGTTGCGACCGGGAACCGATCCGTACGCCCGGCAGCATCCAGCCGCATGGTTTCCTGCTGACGCTGTCGCACGAAGGCGTTGTCCTGCAGGCGAGCGCCAACCTGGTGAGATGGCTCGGCATCGAGGCCGAAGCCGTCTGCGGCCAGCCGCTGGCGGAGGTGATCGGCCAGGCCGCGGCCGCCCGCGTGCTGCCCGCGCTGACCGGCGACGCCCTCGGCAACCGGCCCTTCTACCTGGGCACGGTCACGGCCGCCAACGGCTGCCATTTCGACGCGCTCGGCCATGCCTGGGACGGCGTGCTGGTGCTCGAATGCGAAGCCGTCGAGCGCGCCGAAGCGCCGGACTTTCGCCACCTGTATCCGCTGCTGGGCGACTTTCTCCTTAACGTGGACGAGTCGCAATCGGTCGAATCGCTGGCCGCACTGGCGGCCCGCCACGTGCGCATGGTCACCGGCTACGGCCGCGTGATGGTCTACCAGTTCGACCGCGACGGCCACGGCCATGTGATGGCCGAGTCGAAGGAAGAGTCCTACCATTCGTACATGGGCCAGCGCTTCCCGGCCTCGGACATCCCGGCCCAGGCGCGCGATTTGTACGCCTTGTCGCGCATCCGCCTGATCCAGGACGCCAACTACGTTCCCTCGCCGCTCGTGCCGGCCGAGAATCCGGTCAGCGGTCGACGCAACGATCTCTCGTTCGCCGCCCTGCGCAGCGTCTCCCCGGTGCACCTGCAATACATGCGCAACATGGGGACGCTGGCCTCGATGTCGGTCTCGCTGATGGTCAAGGGCAAACTGTGGGGCCTGATCTCCTGCCATAACGAGACGCCCTGCCCGGTCGCTTTCGAAAAGCGTACCGCCTGCGAGCAGCTGGGCCAGGTGCTGGCGCTGTGCATCGAGTCGCGCGAGGATGCGAGCGAGCTGCAGTTCCGCCTCGAAGTGCGGCGCATGATGGTCGCCATGCTGGGCAACCTCACCAAGGGCGCCGACGTCATCGACAACATGAGCGTCGTCTTCCCCGAGCTGCTGCGCTTCGCGCGCGCGGGCGGCGTGGCGGTGGTGGCCGACGAACGCGTGCTGACCTACGGCGACACGCCCGAGGTCGCGGCGATCCGCAATCTGGTGTCCTGGCTCGAACAGGAAGGCCATGGCACCGAAGTCTTCCATACCGATGCGCTCTCGAACATCTATCCGCGCGCCGCTGCCCTCAAGCGCAATGCCAGCGGCCTGCTGTCCATGCCGATCTCGCGCCTGCACAAGCACTACCTGCTCTGGTTCCGTCCCGAAGTCGTGCACACCATCGAATGGGCCGGCAATCCGCACGAGAAGGCGGCGCGCAGCGACGCCGACGTACCCGGCACCCTGGTGCAGCTCACGCCGCGCACCAGCTTCGCCACCTGGCGCGAGACGATCCACGGCGTCAGCCTGCCCTGGCACGTCGCCGAGATCGAACTGACGGGCGAATTTCGCAGCGCCCTGCTCGGCATCGCGCTCGAACGCGCCGAGCAGATGGCCGAACTGGCCGAGGAACTGGGCCGCGCCAACAAGGAGCTCGAAGCCTTTTCGTATTCGGTATCGCACGACCTGCGCGCGCCGCTGCGCCACATCGTCGGCTTTTCCGACCTGCTGCTCGAGTCGAGCGGCAGCGAGGATGCGACCATGCGACAGCGCTTCCTCACCAACATCAAGGAATCGGCGCGCTTGGCCGGCAAGCTGGTCGACGACCTGCTGAGCTTTTCGCAGATGGGCCGCGCCGCCCTGCGTCCGGTCGATGTCGACATGTCGAAACTGGTTGCGTCCTGCATCGACAAGCTAGGCCTGGACATCGGCAAGCGCAATATCGAATGGCACCTGGCGCCGCTGCCGCGCATCACCGCCGACCCGACCTTCCTGCACCTGGCGATGATGAACCTGCTGTCGAACGCCGTGAAGTTTACCGGCCAGCGTGACCCGGCGATCATCAACGTCCGGGCCGACCAGGACGAACACGAAACCGTCTTCCACGTCGCCGACAACGGCGCCGGCTTCAACATGGATTACGTCCACAAGCTGTTCGGCGTGTTCCAGCGCCTGCACCGCATGGAAGACTTCCAGGGTACGGGCATCGGCCTCGCCAACGTGCGCCGCATCGTCGAGCGCCACGGCGGCCGGGCCTGGGCCGAGTCGATTCAAGGCCAGGGCGCCACCTTCTCCTTCAGCATCCCGCGAACGCTCGCACTTTAAACGCATAGCCAATCATGCTCAAACCCATCCTGCTGGTCGAAGACAATCCGCACGACCTCGAACTGACCCTGGTGGCGCTGGCGCGCAGCCAGCTGGCCAACGAGGTCGTGGTCGTGCGCGACGGCGCCGAAGCGATCGACTACCTGCTGCGCCGCGGCGAATTCGCCGAGCGCCCGGAAGGCAATCCGGCCGTTACCCTGCTCGACCTGAAGCTGCCGAAAGTCGACGGCCTGGAAGTGCTGGCGACGATCCGCAAGACCGACAAGCTGAAAAGCATGCCGGTCGTGATGCTGACCTCGTCGAAGGAAGAACAGGATCTGATCCGGAGCTACGAACTGGGCGTGAACGCCTATGTCGTCAAGCCGGTCGACTTCAAGGAATTCGTGCGCGCGATCGCCGATCTCGGCATCTTCTGGGCGGTGCTGAACGAACCGCCGCCGGGCTCGCAGCGCTACGTGCGTCCTTCCTGAGGCGACGCGCCGGTGCCGGTCAGGCGGCCCGCGAGGTTTCCGCGCCGGTTTGATCTGCGCCGCCGGACTGCTTCCCGCGGCGCAGCAGGTGACGGATGCGCGCGCTGAGCGCGTCCGGATGATAGGGTTTCTGCAGCAGGTGCACCGAGGCGTTGACCTTGCCTTCATGGGCCAGGACGCCTTCCGCATACCCCGAGGTATATAAGATCTGCGCATGCGGCAGATGCTTCTGCACCGCCTCGCCGAGCTGCAGGCTGCTCACCGGCCCCGGCATCACCACATCGGTAAACACCAGGTCGATATGGCGGCCGCTTTCGATCATCTCGACCGCGCTGGCGGCATCGCAGGCCTCGAGCACCTGATAGCCGAGCGCGGACAGGATCGCGCAGGTCGCGCTGCGCACGTCTTCCTCGTCTTCCACCACCAGTAGCGTTTCCAGCCCGCCGTAGAGCGGTACGTCGGGCTGCTCTGCCGGCTGCACCGCATCGGTCTCGCTGCGCGGCAGGAAGATGCGCACGCTGGTGCCGCGCCCGACTTCGCTGACGATGGCGATGTCGCCGCCGGTCTGCTTGACGAAGCCATAGGCCATCGACAGGCCCAGACCCGTTCCCTGCCCCACCGGCTTGGTCGTGAAAAAGGGTTCGAAGACGCGCCGCAGCACTTCCGGCGGCATGCCCTTGCCGCTGTCGGCGATCTCGATGAAGACATAGTCGGCGGCCGGCACGCCCACCGGAAGTTCGATGCCGGCGGCCGGCGTCGCGCCGCCGACATTACCGGCGCGGATGTGCAGGGTGCCGCTGCCGCCCATCGCGTCGCGCGCATTGATGGCCAGGTTCAGTAGCACGTTGTTGAGCTGGTTCGGGTCGGCGACCGTGCTCCACAGCGAGGGATCGATGTCGGTGACGATGCGTGTATTCGGCCCGAGCACGCGGCGCACCATGTCGTCCATGTCGCGCAGCAGGTGGCCCGGGTTGAGCACGACCGACTGCAGTGGCTGGCGCCGGGCAAAGGCGAGCAGGTGCGAGGACAGCTTGGCGCCGCGCTCGACGCCGGCCAGCGCCATCTCGACGCGCGTACGCGCCATCTCGTTCAGGTTGCCGACGAGCTTGAGCAGCTGCAGATTGCCGCCGATGATCTGCAGGACGTTGTTGAAGTCGTGGGCCACGCCGCCGGTGAGCTGGCCGATGGCTTCCATCTTCTGCGCCTGGTGCAGGGCCGATTCGCTGGCGGCCAGCTGTTCCTGACTCACGCGCAGCGAGGCAAAGGCGGCGTCGCGCTCGCGGCGGGCGATGCAGGCGTCGTTGTGGTACTGCACCCGCGCCACCAGCTCGCGCGGGTCGGGCCATTTCACCATGTAGTCGTTGACGCCCGCGGCAAAGGCCTGCGCCTTGATTTCCGGGTCGTCCTCGGAGGACAGCATGATGACGGGGACGTGCTCGGTGGCGGGATTGGCGCGCAGACGGCGCGTGAATTCGAAGCCGTCGAGGTCGGGCATGCGCAGGTCGACCAGCACCACGGTGATGTCGAGCTCGCTTACGAGCTGCACAGCGCGCGCCGCGTTCGATTCGTAACGCAGCACATGCTTCACACAGGTTTTCAATCCGTGCTCGATGATTTGCTGTGCAAACGGCTCGTCATCGATCAGCAAGATGGAACAGCTATGGGAATCGTCTTCGATCATCGATATCTCGCCCCGTTTTGCCGACTGCGCGGAGGCCAAGTTGCTTTTTGTGAAGCGTTGATTCTACACCAATGTGAATAGCAGGTTCATCAAATTCACTATTGTGCTTGCCTCCCGGCCTTTCATCCCCACATCGTATTGACAATGTATTTGTCATGCGAGAACGACGTGCCAGACCATCCATGTCCCCTGTGCGGCCGCGAACTGGGCACCGTGAACATCGACCGCCATCACCTGGTGCCGAAGACGTTCAAGGGCAAGGAACAGTTCCCGATCCATAAGATCTGCCATCGCAAAATCCACTCGGCCTTTACCGAGCGCGAGCTGCTGCGCAGCTATCACACTTGGGAGGCGCTGCGCGGCCACGAGGAGATCCGCGCCTTCATCGACTGGGTGGCGAGGAAGCCGCCCGACTTCTACACGCGCACCTACACCTCGAACGACAAGAAGCGGCGAAAATGACGGATTTGATTTTAACTTGACAATGTTGCGTTAAGGCTATTTCATGTTGGGCAAAACCTCCACAGGGCGCCCCATGGATTTCAAGGAATACCTGCAACACGACGCGACTGCGCTGGCCGCGCTCGTCCAACGCGGCGACACCACGCCCGCCGCACTGCTCGACCTCGCCCTCGCCCGCAACGCCGCCGTACACGGCCGCATCAATGCCGTCTGCCGTTTGCTGGAACCGCAGGCGCGCGCGCAGCTGGATCACCTCAATCTGGGGCCGCTGGCGGGCGTACCCTTCCTGATCAAGGACGGCATCCAGGATTACGCCGGCCTGCCCACCACCTTCGGCAGCCGCTCCATGCGCAACTATTTGCCGACCGAGCACGCGGCCGTGGTGCGGCGCTACCTGGACGCCGGGCTGGTCATCTTCGGCAAGACCAACCTGCCGGAGTTCGCGCTGAAGGCCGTCACCGACCCCGTGCTCAACGGCCGCACCAGCAATCCCTGGAACCTGGGCCATACGCCGGGCGGCTCCAGCGGCGGCGCGGCGGCGGCGGTCGCGGCGGGCATCGTGCCGATGGCGGCGGGGAACGACGGCGGCGGTTCGATCCGCATCCCGGCCGCCTGCTGCGGGCTGTTCGGGCTGCGCGCTTCGCGCGGACGGGTCTCGTCCGGCCCGGCGATCGGCGAAGTCTGGTTCGGCGCCTCGAGCGAAGGGGTGCTCTCGCGCAGCGTGCGCGATTCGGCGCTGGCGCTGGACATCCTGGCCGGCCGCGAGCCGGGCGACCCTTTCGACATCGCTCCGCCGGCGGCGCCCTATCGCGAGCTGATGCGGCGCGATCCCGGCAAGCTGCGCATCGGTTATTCGACCGTTTCTCCGATCGGCACCGAGGTGCATCCGGAAGCGGTGGCGGCCGTACACCGCACCGTCGAACTGCTGCGCGGGCTCGGCCACGAGGTCGAGGAAGCCGCGCCCGAGGTCGACGGCGCGGCGCTGGCCGAGAGTTTCCTCCACATGTATTTCGGCCAGGTGCCGGCCATCGTCGCGCGCGGCCGTGCGCTCGGTGCGCGTGCGGGCGACGTCGAACTCATGAGCCGCCTGCTGCTGACGCTGGGGAACAGCGTCCCGGCCGGGCGCCTGACGACGCAGCTGGCCAAGTGGAACGAGTTCGCACGGGCGCTGGCGCGCTTCCATGCGCGCTACGATTTGCAGCTGACGCCGACGCTGGCCCATCCCCCGATCCGCCACGGCCAGGGCGAGCCGCCACGCGGCGAACAGTGGGTGCTCGACCTGCTCCAGCGCAGCGGCCTGCTGGGCATCCTGGCGCGTTTGGGTCTGCTGGAGGGCACCGTCAACAAGATCGCCCGCGACAGCCTGCGCTATGTACCCTTCACCCAGCTGGCGAACCTGACGGGCGTGCCGGCGATGTCGGTGCCGCTGCACTGGACGGCGCACGGCTTGCCGCTGGGCGTGCAGTTCGTGGGGCGCTTCGGGAGCGAGGATGTGCTGCTGCAGCTGGCGCGGCAATTGGAAGAGGCGGCGCCGTGGTTTGACAGGTTGTCGCCGCTGGCAAGGGACTGATTTTGTAGGGTGGGCTCTCCGAGCCCACGCGGTCGTACCGATGCGTACCCACCGCGTCGGAAAAGCCGCCGCATATCAAGCGCCGTACCGCGTGGGCTCGAGAGCCCACCCTACAAACCACCAAAACGAAAAAGGCCGCGTCATCGACGCGGCCTTCTGAATTCTGGCTCCCCGACCTGGACTCGAACCAGGGACCTGCGGATTAACAGTCCGTCGCTCTACCGACTGAGCTATCAGGGAATTGAGGCAACATTATAGCGGGCGGATCGCGGTTTGGCGAGTCCCGTACGAAAATTTCAATTTCGGGGCCGTGGCGCACCCGCTGCGCCGCCCTTTGCTATAGTCGCGGCACTCCTATCACCGTCCACACGACCATGACCACTTCCCGCATTTTCGGCACTCCCCTCTCGCCTTCCGCCACGCGCGTGATGCTGCTCGGCTCAGGCGAACTCGGCAAGGAAGTCATCATTTCCCTGCAGCGTCTCGGCGTCGAAGTCGTCGCCGTCGACCGCTATCCGGACGCGCCTGGCCACCAGGTCGCGCACCGTGCCCACGTGATCGACATGACCGACGGCGCCGCCCTCGCCGCCCTGATCGCGCAGGAGCAGCCCGATCTCGTGATCCCCGAGATCGAGGCGATCGCCACCGATACCCTGGCCGCGCTCGAAGCGGCGGGAACCATCACCTGCATCCCGACCGCGCGCGCGGCGCAGCTGACGATGAACCGCGAAGGCATCCGCCGCCTCGCCGCCGAAGAGCTGGGGCTGGCCACCTCGCCCTACCGCTTCGCCAGCAGCCTGGCCGAGCTGGAAGAGGCCTGCGCGGCCGTCGGCTTCCCCTGCGTGGTGAAACCGGTGATGTCGTCCTCGGGCAAGGGCCAGTCGAAACTCGACAGCGCGGCGGATGTGAAAGCCGCCTGGGACTACGCGGCCGCCGGCGGACGCGTCGACGCCGGGCGCGTGATCGCCGAAGGCTTCATCGATTTCGACTACGAGATCACCCTGCTGACCGTGCGTTCGCGCGGCGCCAACGGTGAAATCGTCACCAGCTTCTGCGAGCCGATCGGCCACAAGCAGGTGCAGGGCGATTACGTCGAATCCTGGCAGCCGCACCCGATGAACCCACTGGCCTTGGCACGCTCGCGCGAGATCGCGGAAAAGGTCACGGGCAATCTGGGCGGCCTGGGCGTGTTCGGGGTCGAGCTGTTCGTCAAGGGAGATTTGGTCTGGTTCTCGGAAGTGAGCCCGCGTCCGCATGACACCGGCATGGTGACGATGGCGACGCAGGTGCAGAGCGAATTCGAGCTGCACGCCAAGGCCGTGCTCGGCCTGCCGGTCAACACGGCGCTGCGCGCCCCGGGCGCCTCGGCAGTGATCTACGGCCAGCTCGACGCCAAGGGAATCGCCTTCGAAGGCGTGGCCGAGGCCTTGCTGGTGCCTAGCACCGATGTCCGCTTGTTCGGCAAGCCGGAATCCTTTGCGCGCCGCCGCATGGGCGTGGCGCTGGCGACCGCGGGCGACGTCGAGACCGCACGCGAGCGCGCGCTGGCGGCCGCGTCCAAAGTGAAACCGGTGGCAGGCCGCTGAGCATCTCCACCTCGCAGCATCCGGATGGCGCCTTCGTGGCGCCTTTTTTTCGTCCGTTACCTCGCGCCCGCCCCGGCTGGTTGACATCCTTGATATCCTTATTGATAATGATTCGCATTACCATTCTCAATACAAAGAAGAAACGATGTCTACCTCCCCTCACTTCCCCCTGCGTCCGCTCGCCCTGCTGGTCGCCCTCGCCTGCTCCGGCCTGGCCAGCGCTCAGGAACAAAGCGCCGATCCCCTCCAGCAAGTCGTCGTCACCGGCACCGGCTACCGCACCACCGGCACCAAGTCGACCCTGAAGCCCATGGACGCGCCGATGAGCTACGAGGTCTACGACGCCGAGCTGCTGGCCGCGCGCCAGGCCGACAGCGTCAACGAAGCGCTGCGCTATGTGCCGGGCGTGACGCCGGAGAGCCGGGCGACGGTGACGATCTTCGACCAGTACACGATCCGCGGTTTCGAGAGCTACCGCAACTACTACGACGGGCTGCCGCTGCAGTACAACGGGCTGTGGAACCTGGTGCCGCAGATCGACGCCTTCGCCACCGAAAGCGTCGAGATCCTGAAAGGCCCGACCTCGGTGCTCTACGGTTCGGCGCCGCCGGGCGGCATGGTCAACCAGACCGCCAAGCAGCCGCGTTCGCAGCAGGAGACCGAAGCACGCTTCCGCTTCGGCAGCAACAACCTGCGCGAACTGGGCATCGACAGCACCGGCGCGCTGACGCCGAACGTCGACTACCGCATCGTCGCCCTGATCCGCAAGCGCGACGGCCAGCAGGAGACGACGCGCGAGGCGCGCAACCTGGTCGCGCCTTCGCTCACCTGGCGCATCGCACCGAGCACGCGCCTGAACCTGAACCTCTATCACCAGGTCGACCCGTCCCTGGTGCCCTCGACGCCGCTGCCGGCCGTCGGCACCCTGTTCCCGGCGCCGTACGGGAAGCTCGACAGCGACGCTTTTGCCGGCGACGCGCGCTGGTCGGGCATGAAGCGTAAGGCGACGCTGGGCGGCTGGAAGTTCGAGCACGGCTTCAATGAGGACGTGAAATTCCTGCAGAACTTCCGCTACACGAAGGCGGCGGGCTTCCAGCGCAATACCTATAACCTCGGCCTGGACGCGGATAACCGCAGCCTGGCGCGCGCCGCCTATTTCACCGACGAGGAACAGGACGGCTATGTGGTCGACAACCAGCTCGCCATCAAGGCGCGCACGGGGCCCGTCAAGCACGCGCTGCTGGCCGGCGTCGATTACCAAAAGATGGATTCGCATGTGCGCTACGGCGACACGCTCGGCACCGGCACGCCCGCGATCGACCTCGGCAACCCGAACCACTGGCTGCTCGAGCCGGCCACGCTGCCGCTCGACCTCTACACCGAGCGCCACCGCATCCGGCAGTCGCAGCTCGGCCTGTACCTGCAGGACGAACTGGCCTGGGGCCCGCTGACGGTCATCGCCGGCCTGCGCCGCGACCGCTACCGCAGCGAGGACGTCAACGATTCGAGCTACGACGGCACGCCCTCGAACAGCAGCACCCGCATCC
Organism: Massilia sp. Leaf139; assembly: GCF_001424165.1. GTDB lineage: Bacteria > Pseudomonadota > Gammaproteobacteria > Burkholderiales > Burkholderiaceae_D > Telluria. Next base: position 305,984 of record NZ_LMOJ01000001.1, on the reverse strand, counting down.
GCCAGGGCCGCACCAGCGGGCGCCTGGCCGCGATCTACAAGTTCGCCAATGGCCTGGCGCCCTACCTGAACTATTCGACCTCGTTCGAGCCGACGTCCGGCGTCGATTCGCTCACCGGCAGCGCCTTCAAGCCGACCACGGCGAAGCAGCGCGAGGCCGGCATCAAGTACCAGTCGCCCGACAAACGCACGCAATTGACCGCCGCCGCCTTCGACATCCGCAAGCAGAACGTGGTCGTCAACACGCCGAGCTTCAACCAATACACGCAGAACGGCGAAGTGCAGTCGAAAGGCGTGGAGATGTCCTGGCGCCAGGGCGTGCTGGACGACCTCGATTTCACGCTGGCCCTGACGCGCCTGGACATGAGCGTGACCGAGAACGAACTCGATCCTTCGCTGGTCGGCAAGACGCCGGTCTGGGTGGCCGACAAGCAGGCCGCGCTCTGGATCAACTGGGCGGCGCAGCCGCAGCTGGACCTGTCGGCCGGCGTGCGCTATGTCGGCAAGAGCCAGATGGACGCGGCCAACAGCGCCACCGTGCCGTCCTACACCGTGTTCGACGCGGCCGCGCTGTACCGCGTGAGCGACACGCTGCGCATCGGCCTCACGGCCAGCAACCTGGGCGACAAGCGCCACGTGGGCGCCTGCTTCAGTGCGCGCAACTGCTGGATGGGCGCCGAGCGCAGCATCGAGCTGAGCATCCAAGCGTCGTTCTGAACGGAGGGTGCCCATGTCGTTTCGCACCTGGTACGCCGTCCATAAATGGACGAGCCTCGTGTCCACCCTGTTCCTGCTGATGCTGTGCGTGACGGGGCTGCCGCTGATCTTCTCGCACGAGATCAACCACGCGCTCGGCCATAGCGTCGAGGCGCCCGCGCTCGCTGCGGGATCGAGCGGCCGTGCCGACGTCGACGCCATCGTCGCCGACGCCGCCGCGCGCCGGCCGGCCGACGTGCCGCAGTTCCTCGTGGCCGAACCGGACGAGCCGGATCTGCTCTACGTGCGCCTGGCCGAGCGCGTCGATTCGCCCGGCCTCACCGCCTTCTACACCTACGATGCGCGCAGCGGCGCTTTCCTCAGCGCGTACCCGCTGGGCCAAGGCTTCATGGACTTGATGCTGCGCCTGCATACGGACATGTACCTCGACCTGCCGGGAACCCTCTTCCTCGGCTTGATGGGACTGCTGCTGGCAGCCTCGATCGTCTCGGGCATCGCCGTCTACGCGCCCTACATGAAGAAGCTGCCTTTCGGTACCGTGCGGCGCGAGCGCGTGCGGCGGCTGAAATGGCTCGACCAGCACAACCTGCTGGGCATGGTGACGCTGGTGTGGCTGCTGGTGGTCGGCGTCACCGGCACCATCAACGCACTCAACCGGCCGATCTTCGGCCAGTGGCAGACAACCGAGCTGCAGGCCCTGGCCGCGCCCTACCGCCACCTTCCGTCCGTGACGGGGAAGGTTTCGGCCGGCGCCGCGCTGGCCGCGGCGCAGCAGGCCCAGCCTGGCATGTCGCTCAGCTTCATGGCCTTTCCCGGCAACGACTTCAGCACGCCGCAGCACTTCATGGCTTTCATGCAGGGCAATACCGACGTGACCTCGAAGCTGCTGAGGATCGTCATGGTCGACGCGCGCACGGGCGCGGTGGCGGCCACGGGCGAGATGCCCTGGTATGTGTCGACCCTGATGCTGTCGCAGCCCCTGCATTTCGGCGACTACGGCGGGCTGGCGCTCAAGCTGCTGTGGACGCTGCTCGACCTGCTCAGCATCTGGGTGCTGTGGGGTGGGCTGGTGCTGTGGTGGAAGCGGCGCCATGTGTCGGCCGAGCAGAAGCTGGCCGCCTTGCGCGAGCGGCAGACGGCACAGGCGTGAAACGAAAAAGGCCGTGTCTTGCGACACGGCCTTCTTTATTCTGGCTCCCCGACCTGGACTCGAACCAGGGACCTGCGGATTAACAGTCCGTCGCTCTACCGACTGAGCTATCAGGGAATTGAGGTTGGCATTATAACTGCTCAGCGATATTGCGCAAGGGTCAATGAACGTGAACCGTGCGCGGCCCACCATGCACAAACGAAAAAAAAGAGCGCCGATCACTCGGCGCTCTTTCTGAATTCTGGCTCCCCGACCTGGACTCGAACCAGGGACCTGCGGATTAACAGTCCGTCGCTCTACCGACTGAGCTATCAGGGAATCGTGTTGCTCTTTGCTGCCAAACAAAGTTCAGCAGCGAAGAGCCAGGATTTTAGAGGACTTTAGCGATTGCGTCAACGACGAGATCGATGTTCTTCGAATTGAGCGCGGCCACGCAGATGCGGCCGGTGTCGACGGCGTAGATCGATTCCTCGCGCAGCTTGCCGACCTGCTCTTTCGTCAGGCCCGAATACGAGAACATGCCGACCTGCTGGCGCACGAAACCGAAGTCGCGCCCAGGCGCCTTGTCGGCCAGCTTCTGCACCAGCGACTCGCGCATTTCCTTGATGCGCACGCGCATGCCGGCCAGTTCCTCTTCCCACAGCTGCCGCAGCTCGGGCGTCGACAGCACGGTCGCCACGACCTTGCCGCCATGCAGCGGCGGATTCGAATAGTTGGTGCGCACCACACGCTTCACTTGCGACAGCAGGCGCGCCGCTTCCTCGGCGCTGGCGGCCACGATCGACAGCGCGCCGACGCGCTCGCCATACAGCGAGAACGACTTCGAGAAGGAATTCGACACCAGCAGTGGGCCGCCGGCCTCGACGAAACGGCGCACGACCGCGCCATCTTCCGGAATGCCCGCGCCGAAGCCCTGGTAGGCCATGTCGAGGAAAGGCACCAGGCCGCCGGCCTGCACCGCCTCGATCACCTGGCCCCACTGCTCCTGCGTCAGGTCGGCGCCGGTCGGGTTGTGGCAGCAGGCGTGCAGCACGACGATCGAGCCGGCATCCATCTTGCGCAGCGACGCCAGGAAACCGTCGAAGTTCACGCCGTGGGTGGCCGGGTCGTAATAGGTGTAATTGTTGACAATGAAACCGGCGCTCTCGAACAGGGCGCGGTGGTTTTCCCAACTCGGGTCGCTGATGAAGACCTGCGAGTCCGGCGAAAAACGCTTGAGGAAATCGGCGCCGATTTTCAGGGCGCCGGTGCCGCCGATGGCCTGCACGGTAATTGCGCGCTTCTCTTGAATTACGGCGCTGTCGGCCCCAAATACAAGCTCTTGCACAGCCTTGTCGTACGCAGCCAGACCTTCGATTGGAAGGTAGGTGCGCGGCGATTGCTGTTCCATCAACTTCGCTTCTGCCCGCTGGACGCACTGCAGCAGAGGAACCTTGCCATTATCGTCGTAATAAACGCCGACCCCCAGGTTGATCTTGGCCGGGTTGCCATCGGCGTTGAATGCTTCGGTAATGCCCAGAATCGGGTCGCGCGGGGCCATGTCGATGGCGCCGAAGAGGCTGGCGGAGGCGTTGGAAGTCATCGTGATAAACTGGTTTTGTCGGTGGATCGCGACAGTTGTATAGACTGCGGTACCTCAGCGATTCCTCTGCTGCAGTGCCGCAAACGAATCCCTATTCTAACAAAGGTCTCGAAACATGGCAGATGTATCACTCGCAACCAGCCCGGAACCGACAGTCATCACCTTTCCGGGCTCGCCTTTCAAACTGCACCAGCCCTTCCCGCCGGCCGGCGACCAGCCGACCGCGATCGATGGCCTGGTTGAAGGCATCGAAGACGGCCTGATGTACCAGACCCTGCTGGGCGTGACGGGCTCCGGCAAAACCTACACGATGGCGAACGTGATCGCCCGTGCCGGCCGTCCCGCGATCGTCTTCGCGCCGAACAAGACCCTGGCCGCCCAGCTGTATTCGGAATTCCGCGAATTCTTCCCGCAAAACGCGGTCGAGTATTTCGTGTCGTACTACGATTACTACCAGCCGGAAGCCTATGTGCCGCAGCGCGACCTGTTCATCGAAAAGGACTCGTCGATCAACGAGCACATCGAACAGATGCGCCTCTCGTGCACCAAGTCGCTGATGGAACGGCGCGACGTCGTCATCGTCGCCACCGTCTCGGCGATTTACGGTATCGGTAATCCGAACGAATACCACAAGATGATCCTGACGCTGCGCCACAAGGACAAGGTGGCCCAGCGCGACATCATCGCGCGCCTGATCCAGATGCAATATTCGCGCAACGAGATGGATTTCGGCCGCGGCACCTTCCGCGTGCGCGGCGACACGATCGACATCTTCCCGGCCGAGCACGCCGAGCTGGCGATCCGCGTCGAGATGTTCGACGACGAGATCGAATCGCTGCAGCTGTTCGACCCGCTGACGGGCCGCGTGCGCCAGAAGATCCCGCGCTTCACGGTCTATCCGGGTTCGCACTATGTCACGCCGCGCTCGACGGTGCTGCGCGCGGTCGAATCGATCAAGGCCGAGCTGAAGGATCGCCTCGAAGAATTCCGCCAGCAAAACAAGTTGATCGAAGAGCAGCGTCTGGAACAGCGTACCCGCTTCGACCTCGAGATGATGGCCGAGATCGGTTTCACGAAAGGCATCGAGAACTATTCGCGCCACCTGTCCGGCGCCATGCCGGGCGAACCGCCGCCGACCCTGGTCGACTACCTGCCGAAGGACGCGCTGATGTTCATGGACGAGTCGCACGTGCTGGTCGGGCAGTTGTCCGCCATGTACAACGGCGACCGGTCGAGGAAGACCAACCTGGTCGACTACGGCTTCCGCCTGCCCTCGGCGCTGGACAACCGGCCGCTGAAGTTCGAGGAATTCGAGAAGAAGATGCGCCAGACGATCTTTGTCTCGGCAACGCCGGCCGAGTACGAGAACTCGCACGCGGACAACGTGGTCGAGCAGGTGGTGCGTCCGACCGGCCTGGTCGACCCGGTCATCATCGTGCGCCCCGCCCTGTCGCAGGTCGACGATGTGATGAGCGAGATTAACGACCGCATCAAGAAGAACGAGCGTGTGCTGATCACCACGCTCACCAAGCGCATGGCCGAGCAGCTGACGGAATACCTGTCGGATCACGGCATCAAGGTGCGCTACCTGCACAGCGATATCGAGACCGTCGAGCGCGTGGAAATCCTGCGCGACCTGCGCCTTGGCACCTTCGACGTGCTGATCGGTATTAACCTGCTGCGCGAGGGCCTGGACTTGCCGGAGGTGTCGCTGGTGGCCGTGCTGGATGCCGACAAGGAAGGCTTCCTGCGCTCCGAGCGTTCGCTGATCCAGACCATCGGCCGCGCCGCGCGTAACCTGAACGGCGTGGCGATCCTGTATGCCGACCACGTGACCGACTCGATGCGCCGCGCGATCGACGAAACCGAACGCCGCCGCGCCAAGCAGATCGCCTTCAACGAGGCGAACGGCATCACCCCGGTGGGCGTGCAGAAGAAGATCAAGGAACTGATCGACGGCGTCTACAGCAACGCCGCGCAGAAGGCCATGGTCGAGGGCGCCGGCTCCCTGGCCGATGCCGAGGCGACGGCGAAGGTGGAGTCGATGAGCGAGAAGCAGATCTCGAAAGAGATCAAGCGCCTCGAAAAGCTCATGGTCGACCACGCCAAGAACCTCGAGTTCGAAAAGGCGGCCCAGGTGCGCGACCAGCTGCATGTGCTCAAGCAGCAAGCCTTCGGGGCGCCGGGGGCGGACAACGTGGTGTCGATGTTGGGCAAATAATTTGCAAAACGGCGCCGATGGCGCCGTTTTTTGTCGGCTCGCAATTTCGATCACGGTATTCGTTGCCAATATCCGATGTTGGCAACGACTACCGGAGTTCGGGATGGACAATCAACGAAACAAACGGCTGGCGTGGGATTTGGCGGTATCGGGTTTTACCATTGCCTTGGCATCGGTTCTGATCCCTGCCCTGTTTCCTGAAACGATAAGCGTGTCACCGCTTGTCGTGTTCGGCATCGTCTTCACGACGAACACCGTACTCGGCATGATCCCGGATAAGGAATCGAACACCGGATCCGCAATGTTCGGACACGTGTTTTTCACGCGGCTCGCGGCTGCACTTTTACTTGCGGTCTTGCTCATCCTGATTGAAACGTTTGCGCACACGCTGTGAAGGCCGGCGCCTCTGTTTACATGGTGAGAACGCGGGCACGTCCAGTGAATCGGTAATTGGTAGCAAGTTCACGGAACCTGGCGTAACGTAGGGCGGGCATGCCCGCGTTATACCGTCCGCATCACGGCGAAACGCTTACTGCCTTACCGCTTGAACATCCTCGGATCAAACCTGGACGTTCATGAAATGCTGAGCTTTACCGCTTCATACGCATGGATGCGCCGGATTGATCACAAGCGCGGGACGGACAACGTGGCGTCGATGTTGAGCAAGTAAAAAATGGCGCTTCGGCGCCGTTTTTTCGTATGCGGGACACGTCGCGGTATGGCACCCGGTGAACGCGGGCATGCCCGCCCTACGTTACACGGCGGTTCCATGAACTTGCTAAGTACAGTGGTGCACCGTAGGGCGGGCATGCCCGCGCAAACCGCCCGAATTTTCGCGAACCGCTTCGCTGCCCTACCGCTTGAACATCCTCGGATCAAACCTGAACGTCCGCGCAATGCTGAGCTTTACCGCTTCATACGCATGATGCGCCGGATTGATCACGAGATTCACGCCCTCCCCCACGATCACCGACGGCACGCGCATGTACAGGTGTTCGCGCTTCTTCAGGAAGGCCGTCCCGAAGGCCGCCGCGCTGCCGCCGTCGTCGAGCGCATCCCATCCTTGCGGAAGATCCTCCGCCGCCACATCCAGCCCCAGCCCCGGATCGTCCGGCAGGTCGATCGCCACCAGCACCAGCGGCTCCTCGTCGACTTCCTCGGTGTGCACGAATTTTTCCAGTACCGCCAGCTCCACCGTCATCGCCGCGTACAGGGCCGGCACGCCCTCGCTGTGCCAGTGGCCGCCGCTTTCGCGGGCGCCCTTGCATTCGCGGTCGAGGGCGGCTTTTTCGATTGCAATTCTCCAGGTTCTCATCGTATGCGCGTCCTTACATAGGTAATCTCAGCATACAACGTGAACCCACCCCCGCCGCGCACGGAAGCCGAATAAAAAACGGCCCGCAGGCCGTTTTCCTCACACGCAAACCGATGCGCGCTTACTTCACGTCGATCAGCTCGACATCGAACAGCAGCGTCGCGCCCGGCGGGATCACGCCGCCGGCGCCGCGTTTGCCATAGCCCAGTTCCGCCGGGATGATCAGGGTACGCTTGCCGCCGACCTTCATGCCGGCCACGCCCTGATCCCAGCCCTTGATGACCGCGCCCATGCCGAGCGGGAAAGTGAAGGGTTCGCCGCCGACCGAGCTGTCGAACTGCTTGCCGCGCCCCTTCGGCGACTTGGGCGCGTGCAGCCAGCCGGTGTAGTGCACGACGACCGTGTTGCCGCTGGCGGCCTGCTTGCCCTTGCCGACGACGGTGTCGGTGATTTGCAGCTGCGCGGCGCGCGCGGCCGGTGCGGCCGGGGCGGCAGGAGCGGCGGCGGCGGTGCCGGCGGCCAGGAACAAAGCGAGGCCGAGGGCCGAGATTTTCTGGATCATGTGTTTTACCTAGTAGGGGATGGAGGCGCAGCGCCGCAGGAACGATGATGCGGCCGTGCGGCAGTATTGCCGAATCGCGCTGTTCGCACAAGGCGGCGAAACTTAGAGCGCCTAACAAAACTGCCATGGCTGCGTTGCAACTCCTCGCCGTACCTTCGTACTGTCTTCGGCGCTGCGCCTTGCCCTGACAGTTTTGTTAGGCGCTCTTAAGCCCGAGCGCGCGGCACCTGCGCAAGGATCTCGGCCACCCGCGCCAGGTCGGCCGGCTTGACGAGATGATGGTCGAAGCCCGCCTCCTCGGCCTGGCGCCGGTCTTCGTCCTGGCCGTAGCCGGTCAGCGCGATCAGGGTCGCGTCATGGGTTTCGGACATCGCGCGCAGCTGGCGCGCCAGGGCATAGCCGTCGGTGTCGGGCAGGCCGATGTCGAGCAGGACGACCTGCGGCCGCTCGGTGCGCGCACGCTGCAGCGCGCCGCGGCCGTCGAACTCCACCGAGACCGCATGGCCCTGCACTTCCAGCAGCATGGCCAGCATCTGCGCCGCGTCCTGGTTGTCGTCGACGACCATCACGCGCAAGGGCTCGGTCTGAACCGTGTCCTCGTCGCCGGCGCTTGCGTCGGGCGCCGCCTCAGGCACACTCAGGCGCGGCAGGCGGATCTCGAACTGGCTGCCCTTGCCCGGCCCCTCGCTGCGCGCCTCGACGCTGCCGCCGTGCAGCGCCGCCAGGCTTTTCACCAGCGCCAGGCCGATGCCGAGGCCGCCCTGCGAGCGATCCGGCGTGCGCTCGGCCTGGGTGAAGAGATCGAAGATATACGGCAGCACGTCGGGCTCGACACCGATGCCGTTGTCGGTCACGCAGACCACGACGTCGTCGTCCGGTGCGCTTACTTTCAGCCTGATGTCGCCGCCCGACGGCGTGTACTTGGCGGCGTTGTTCAGGATGTTCGACAGCACCTGCACCAGGCGCGTGCGGTCGCCCAGCACGTGTACCGGCTCGCCCGAGAGCTGCATGGTGAGCGAGTGGCGCTTCGATTCAATCAGCGGGCGCACCTGTTCCAGCGCGCCGGCGACCACCGCATTCACGTCGAGCTCTTCCTTCTCCAGCGTGACGAGGCCGCGCGTGACGCGCGAGACGTCCAGCAAATCGTTCACCAGGTCGGTCATGTGCTCGGCCTGGCGCGCGATGATGTCGCTGGCGTTGCGCACGGCCTTGGCGTCGAGCGTGCCGAGCTTGAGCAGCTGGGCCGCGGTGGTGATCGGCGCCAGCGGGTTGCGCAGCTCGTGCGCCAGCATGGCGAGGAACTGGTCTTTCTGGCGGTTGGCCGCGCGCAGCTCGTCCTCGACCTGCTTGCGCACGGTCATGTCGCTGCCCTCGACGAAGATGCCGACTACCGCACCGGCGGCATCGCGGATCGGCTGGTAGATGAAGTCGAGGTAGCGGCGCTCGAGCGGAGCGTCGGGCCCGCGCGTCAGGTCGAAAGGTACTGCATGGCCGACGAAGGGCTCGCCGCTGGTATAGACCTGGTCGAGCAGCTCGAAGAAGCCCTGCCCTTCTACATACGGCAGCGCTTCGCGTGCCGTCTTGCCGACCAGGTCTGTGCGGCCGATCAGCTGCATGTAGCTTTTGTTCGTGATTTCGAATACATGATCCGGCCCCCGCACGACGGCGATGATGCCGGGCGCCTGTTCGAACAGGGTCATCAGGCGCTGGTTCTCCTCGTCGCGGTAGCGCTCGGCCTGCACCTGTCCCGTCACCTCGACGCAGGCGCAGTGGACGCCGGCCACGTCGCCGTCGTCGTCGCGCGCGGGAGAATACGAGAACGTGAAGTAGGTCTGCTCGTCGTAGCCATGACGGTGCATCACCAGCGGCAGCTTCTCCATGTAGGTCGCCTGGCCGCCGAGCGCGCGCTCGATGAGCGGATGGATGTCGTCCCAGATCTCGGCCCAGATATCGTGGAAAGGCGCGCCCAGCGAGGCCGGGTGCTTGTCGCCGAGGATGGGAATGTAGGGATCGTTGTAGAGGAAGCCCAGATCCTTCCCCCAGGCGCAGAACATCGGGAAACCCGAGCCGAGCATCAGCGAGACAATGGTGCGCAGGGCCGCCGGCCAGGTCGCGGGCTCCCCCAGCGGCGAGCGCGACCAGTCCTGCGAACGCATCAGCGCGCCGACCTCGCCGCCACCGCTGAGGAAGCGCAGCGACGGTTCCTGCCCGTCGTCCGGTATGTCTGCCGCTGTGCCCCGGTCGCTCATGTCAGAGGGTCTTCACGAATTCGCGGATACCGCCGAGCAGCATCTCGACCGACATCGCCGTCAGGATCAGGCCCATGAGGCGCTCGAAGGCAGTCATCACCTGCGGCCCGAGTTTTTGCTGGAGGCGCTCCGCACTAAGGAACACCGCCAGCCAGACCACGCCGACGGCCGCCAGCGCCGCCACATGCACCATCGTTTCCGACAGCGACTCGGAACTGAACAGCAGCACGGTGGCCAGCGCCGACGGCCCGGCCAGCGCGGGAATCGCCAGCGGCACGATGAAGGGCTCGCCATGCTCGCTCTTGCCGAGCACCCCGTCGGGATGCGGGAAGATCATGCGGATCGCGATGATGAGCAGAATGACGGCGCCGCCGATGCGCAGCGCGACCGGGCTCAGGTGCAGCGCGGACAGGAAGTGCTGGCCGAAGAACATGAAGAGCAGCAGCAGCAGGAAAGCGATGGCGCACTCGCGCACGACGACGCGGCCGCGGCGGTGCACCGGGGTGTCTTTCAAGGCGGTGGCAAACAGGGGAACGTTGCCGAAGGGGTCAGTGACGAGGATGAGCAGGATGAAGGTCTGGAAAAAACTTTGGGTCATGGTTGTTCTTGTTGTTGGTTCCTGGCATGCGGCAGGTGTAACAATCTTACCTGATTCGCAAAGTCGCCGGAGCACGATGCTACGGTAAAGAAAAAAGGCCAGAGCGCCGGGACGCTCTGGCCTTTTCGCATTGCCGGCGCGAAGGCCGTGGCTGCGATTACTTCTCGAACTTCTTCATCCACGCCGCCAGCTGGTGCGGGCGCAGGCCGTCGTAGTCTTCGAAGGGCTGGTGGATCCACGGGTTGTGCGGCAGGTCTTCCAGGTGGTAGTCCGGCTTGAAGGCCGAGGTGCCCTTCACCCAGATGACGGCCGAACGGACTTCGCTGACGTCCGGGTAGTTGGTCTGCAGGTGCTCGCGCACGCGCTGCAGGGTCACGCCGGAGTCGGCCAGGTCGTCGACCAGCAGGATGCGGCCGGCCAGCGGACCCTTGGTCATCGTCATGTACTTGGCGATGTCCAGGTTGCCCTGCTTGGTGCCGGCTTCTTCGCGATAGGAGCTGGTCGACAGGATCGCCAGCGGCACGTCGAAGATGCGCGAGATCACGTCGCCAGGACGCACGCCGCCGCGCGCCAGGCACAGCACCATGTCGAACTTCCAGTTCGATTCGTACACTTGCAGCGCGAGGCGCTCGAGCAGGCGGTTGTATTCGTCCCAGGAGACCCAGAGGTCTTTTTCGGTCGATGCAGGGGTGTTCATTTCAGTCATTCCTATTTTTGGAACCTCGGAAAACCTACTGCGCGTCACATTGTCGGCCTGCGATGCTCGCTGTAAGTCCGAACAGCTGCGCTTCTCAGCCAACACTGCTTCCGCTCGCTACGGTTTTTCGAGGTTCTGTTTCTATTTAAATTACGCTGCGAACGGATGGCGCAGGACGATCGTTTCTTCGCGATCCGGGCCGGTCGAGACCATGTCGACCGGGATGCCGACCAGTTCTTCGATACGCTTGATGTAGGCGCGGGCGTTGGCCGGCAGTTCGTCCATCGACTTGGCGCCGACCGTGGTTTCCGTCCAGCCCGGCATTTCTTCGTAGACCGGCTGGCACAGGGCGGCTTCTTCGGCGCCGACCGGGAAGATGTCCACGTCGCGGCCGTCGATCTTGTAGCCGGTGCACAGCTTCAGGGTCTCGATGCCGTCCAGCACGTCGAGCTTGGTCAGGCACATGCCCGACACGCCGTTGATCTGCACCGAGCGGCGCAGCAGCGCGGCGTCGAACCAGCCGCAGCGGCGGGCGCGGCCCGTCACGGTGCCGAACTCGTGGCCCACGCGCGAGAGGTGCTCGCCGACGCCTGCGTCGGTCGGCAGTTCGGCCGGGAACGGGCCCGAACCGACGCGGGTCGTGTAGGCCTTGGTGATGCCCATGATGTAGTGCAGCATGCCCGGGCCGACGCCGGCCCCGGCGGCGGCGTTACCTGCCACGCAGTTCGACGAGGTGACGAAGGGATAGGTGCCGTGGTCGACGTCGAGCAGCGAACCCTGGGCGCCTTCGAACAGCAGGCTGCCGCCGGCTTTATGGGCCGCGTACAGTGCGGAGGAAACGTCGCCGACCATCGGACGCAGGCGCGGCACCAGGGCCATCGCGTCGTCGAAGGTCTTCTGGAAGTCGATCGCTTCGCCGCCCAGGTAGTTGGTCAGGACGAAGTTGTGGTACTCGAGGTTTTCCTTGAGCTTCTCGGCGAAACGCTCTTCGTTGAGCATGTCGGCGATGCGGATCGCGCGGCGCGCGACCTTGTCTTCGTAGGCCGGGCCGATGCCCTTGCCGGTGGTGCCGATCTTGTTGACGCCGCGCTTGGCTTCACGGGCCTGGTCGATGGCGACGTGGTAAGGCAGGATGACCGGGCAGGCCTCGGAAATCTTCAGGCGCGACACGACTTCGACGCCGGCCGCGGCCAGCTTGTCGATCTCGCGCATCACGTCCGGCACCGAGACGACGACGCCGTTGCCGATGTAGCAGGCCACGCCTTCGCGCATGATGCCCGAAGGGATCAGCTGGAGGGCGGTCTTCTGGCCCTTGATGACCAGGGTATGGCCGGCGTTATGGCCGCCCTGGAAACGGACGACGCCCGCTGCGTGATCGGTCAGCCAGTCGACGATCTTACCTTTGCCTTCATCGCCCCACTGGGTGCCGATGACAACGACGTTCTTTGCCACGTTTGTATTTGACATCACTTAACCTAAGTTTTTGAGAATCCAATTTCCATCTTCGAGGACGAGTACGCGGTCGCACTCGAACTCGTCCTGAACATTATCGTGACCCGGCATGGACTGGATCACGACTTCGCCTGCCTTGCGCAGGTCAGCGATTTTTTCGCGCAGTTCGAGCGCATTGCCCCAGGGGGCGCGGATCGAATGCTTGCGTTCGGCCGTCGGCAGCAGGCGCGCCAGCTCGCGCAGATCCAGCGAGAAACCGGTCGCCGGACGCGCGCGGCCAAAGGCCTCGCCGACATGATCGTAGCGGCCGCCGCGCGCCACCGCGTTCGGCAGGCCCGGCACGTAGAGCGCGAACATGGCGCCGCTTTCGTACTGGTAGCCGCGCAGGTCGGCGAGGTCGATCGCCACCTGGGCGCGCCCGATGGCGCCGGCGGCCAGCGCGGCCAGTTCGGCCAGCGCACGGGTGACGCCCGGCAGCGGCGGCAGGATTTCCTTCGCGCGCTTGAGTACTTCAACGTCGCCGTACAGGTTCGGCAGCGCCAGCAGGGCGTCGCGCGTGGCCTGGGCATAGCCGCGGGTCAGTTCGTTAAGGCCAGGGACGTCCTTGGCGCGCAGCAGCGCGGTGATCGCGGCTTCGTCTTTCTTCGCAACGGCGTCGTCGTCGAGCAGCGCGCGCAGCACGCCGACGTGGGCCATGTCGAGGCGCACATCGAGGAAGCCGGCAAGCGCGACCGAGGCCAGCGCCAGCTCCTGGATCTCGGCGTCGGCTTCCAGGCCGGCGTGGCCGTAGATCTCGGCGCCGATCTGGATCGGCTCGCGGGTGGCGTGCAGGCCCGATGGACGGGTATGCAGCACGCTGCCGCAATAGCACAGGCGGGTGATCGAATCGCGGTTGAGCAGGTGGGCGTCGATGCGCGCGACTTGCGTCGTCATGTCGGCGCGCAGGCCAAGCAGGCGGCCCGAGAGCTGGTCGACCAGCTTGAAGGTGCGCAGGTCGGTATCGGCGCCGGCGCCGGCCAGCAGCGACTCGACGTATTCGAGCAGCGGCGGCATCACCAGCTCGTAGCCGTACAGGCGGAAGGTGTCGAGCATCTGGCGGCGCAGGTCTTCGATCTTGCGCGCTTCCGACGGCAATACGTCGGCGATATTCTCAGGCAAAAGCCAGTTCGGCATGGGCGACAGCTAAATTGTAAATGAGGGAATTGTTAAGAATGATGCAACGAACAAAGCAACAGCGCGCGCCCGTGCAGGACGAAGTCGGCGCCGAATCGGCAATTTTACTCGAAAATGGGACGGGGCTGGGGGTGGATGCTGGAGGATGGGCGTGGAAGTTGGCGGTTTGCCACTAAAACTGGGCTATACAAGCTAGGGTGGGCGAGGAATGTTAGTCCGGGGGACTGAAATCCCGCCCACGTGATCGTTGCCGGCTCTCAAATCGTGGCGGATGACCTCGCTGCTATGTATCACCGCTTGGACGGCAGAGCCGTCTACCCTACAAAAAACGCCGCGGGATACGCGGCGTTTTGGCTTACTTGCTGCTTCCCGGATTCCTGAAGTACTTGAAGAACTCCGAATTCGAATCGATCACCATCACGTCGCCATGGGCCTTGAAGCTGGCGCGGTAGGCTTCCAACGAACGGTAGAACTTGTAGAACTCAGGGCTCTTGCCAAACGAGTCGGCGTAGATCGCGGAGGCTTTCGCATCGCCCTCGCCCTTGATCTTCTCGGCTTCGCGGAAGGCTTCGGCCAGGATCACGGTGCGCTGGCGGTCGGCGTCGGCGCGGATTTTTTCGCTTTCGGCGGAACCCGTCGAACGCAGCTCGTTGGCCACGCGCACGCGCTCGGCGCGCATGCGGTCGTAGACCGAGGCGTTGATCTGCTCGATGTAGTCGACGCGCTTCAGGCGCACGTCCACGATGCCGACACCGATCTGCTTCGCTTCGGCGATGACCTTGTTCTGCACCGCCTGCATCACGGCGCCGCGCTCGCCGGAAATCACCTGGCGCACAGTGCGCTTGGTAATCTCGTCGTTCAGGGCGGCCTTGATGATCTGCGACATGCGGTTCGCGGCGGCGCGCTCGTCGCCGCTGAAGCTGACGTAGTACAGGCGCGGTTCGACGATGCGCCATTTGACGAAGGCGTCGACCAGGATGTTTTTCTTCTCGGCCGTGATGAAGCGGTCGGCGTCGGGCGTGTCCAGGGTCAGGATGCGCTTGTCGAGATAGATGACGTTCTGGAACGGCGGCGGCAGCTTGAAGTGCAGGCCCGGCTCGGCGATCACTTCTCGTACCTCACCGAGGGCGAAAACGATGGCGAAGCGGCGCTGGTCGACGACGAAGACGGTCGAGGACAGCAGCATCAGGGCAATGAAGCCCGCCACGAAAATGGTTACGAGGCGGTTCATTAACGGCTCTCCCGGTCACGTGAGGAATCGCGCGCGCGGCTGTCGCGCTGGCGCACCTGTTCAATCGTCTGCATCACTTCCTGCGTCGGCGATGCACCCTGCTCTTGCGGCAGCTGCACCGGGCCGGAACGGGCGCTGCCCGTGGCGGCGTCGTTGGCGGCGACCTGCGCGATCAGCTTGTCGAGCGGCAGGTACAGCAAATTGGAGCCCGACTTGGCGTCGACCATCACCTTGCTGGTGCTGCTAAAGATCTGCTGCATGGTGTCGATGTACATGCGGTCGCGGGTCACGCCCGGCGCCTTGGCATATTCCGTGACGACCTGGTTGAAGCGCGAGGCGTTACCGGTCGCGTTCTCGACCACCATCGAGCGGTAGGCTTCGGCATCCTGAAGCAGGCGGAAGGCGGCGCCGCGCGCACGTGGGATCACGTCGTTGGCATAGGCTTCGCCTTCGTTGCGGGCACGGGCGCGGTCCTGGCCGGCCTTCACGGCATCGTCGAAGGCGCTTTGCACCTGCTCCGGCGGCTGCACGTTCTGCATGGTCACGTTGGTGATCAGGGCGCCCAGCTTGTAGCGGTCGATGATCTGCTGGATCATGTTGTGCACATCGAGCGCGACCTTCTCGCGGCCCTCGTACAGCACGAAGTCCATCTTGCTCTTGCCCACCACTTCGCGGATGGCCGTCTCGGCCACCTGGTGCACGGTCGTATCCTGGTCGCGGTTGTTGAAGACCCAGGCCACCGGATCCTTCAGCGTGTACTGCACGGCGAACTGGATATCGATGATGTTTTCGTCGTCGGTCAGCATCAGCGCCTCGGCGCCCTGCTTGTTGCGCACGTTGTCGCGGTAGCCGATTTCGGCCGTGCGCACCTGCGAGACGTTGACCGTCTCGTGCGACTGGATCGGGGCCGGCCAGCGCCAGTTGAAACCGGCGCCGGTGGTGTGCGAGAGGCGGCCGAAGGTGGTGACCACGCCGACCTGCCCTTCCTGCACGATAAAGGCGCCGGAAGCGAGCCAGATCAGGAGCACGATGAAGCCGATGACGGAGGCCGTGATGCCGGCGCCGCGGCCTTCGCTGCGGTAAGGGCCGCCGGCGTCGCCGCCGCCGTTGTTGCCGCGGCTGCCGAACAGGCGGTTCAGGCGCGCATTAAAGTCGCGCCACATCTGGTCGAGATCCGGAGGGCCTTCGCCGGGGCGGCGGCCTTCCTGGGCTTTATGGTCGCCTTCGGGATTTTTGCCCCAGCGTGGATCATTCAGCGACAGTTTGACGCCGAATCGTTTAAATAAGGAAACAAGCATAGGCTTCAATGTGGCCCGACATGGGTGGAGGTTGGATTACTTTCGCCGGCTTCGTCGTACTGCAAGGCCAGCGCTGCATCGTCCTGCTCTTCGTTTTCAGGGCTCGATCCCGGCGCACCATGGGTACGCGACGAGGCCGCCGAACCGGCTGCCTCGACGATCGCATCGCGCAGCAGATCGAGGCCGGCGCCGTTCCTGGCGCTGATAAAAACGCGGCTGATTTTATCATGTTCATCACGCTCGACCCCAGGCTGGAGGTCGGCCATATCAATCTTGTTCCACACGAGGATCTGGGGAATATGGTCGGCCCCGATCTCGCGCAAGACCTCGTTGACCTGCTCGATCTGTTCCATGCGCGTGGGCGAGGAACCGTCGACCACGTGCAGCAGCACGTCGGCGTGGATGGTCTCTTCCAGGGTGGCGCGGAAGGCGGCGACCAGCTGGTGCGGCAGTTCCCGGACAAACCCGACGGTGTCGGAAATGACGACACTGCCCGTTGCGTCGCCCAGGTAGAGGCGGCGGCTGGTGGTGTCCAGGGTCGCGAACAGCTGGTTGGCGACGTAGACGCCGGCCTTGGTGAGCGTGTTGAACAGGGTCGACTTGCCGGCGTTGGTATAGCCGACCAGCGACACCGAAAACGTGTTGTTGCGTCCGCGCGCGCGGCGCTGGGTCTCATGCTGCTTGCGCAGCTTGGTGAGGCGGGCGCGCAAGGCCTTGACGCGCTCGCCGATCAGGCGGCGGTCGGTCTCGAGCTGGGTTTCGCCCGGGCCGCGCAGACCGATACCACCCTTCTGGCGTTCCAAGTGAGTCCAGCCGCGGATCAGGCGCGTGGCCAGGTGCTGCAGCTGCGCCAACTCCACCTGGAGCTTGCCCTCGTGGCTCTGGGCGCGCTGGGCGAAGATGTCGAGGATCAGGCTGGTGCGGTCGATGATGCGCAGTTCGAGGCGGCGCTCGAGGTTACGCTGCTGCGCCGGGGACAGCGCGTGATTGAAGATGACGAGTTCCGCGCCCTGGGCCTTGGCGGCGACGCCGATTTCGTCGGCCTTGCCGCTGCCGACGAAGTAGGCGGGATCGGGGGCGTTGCGCTTGGCCGTGATCGTATCGATCGGCTCGGCGCCGGCTGAGCTGGCCAGCAAGGCCAGCTCTTCGAGGCTGGCCGTGAAATCGACCGCGCCAAAATCGACGCCGACGAGGACGGCGCGCGTGCTGTTGGTGCCGGGGGCGTCAGCCATCGGCCTTACTCAGCTTCGGATTCGAGGTTGAGATTGACGGCGCGAGCCGGTACGACGGTGGAAATGGCATGCTTGTACACCATCTGGGTCACGGTGTTGCGGAGCAGGACGACGTACTGGTCGAACGACTCGATATGGCCTTGCAGCTTGATCCCGTTGACGAGGTAAATCGATACCGGGACGTGCTCTTTGCGCAAGGCATTGAGGAATGGGTCTTGTAACAGTTGCCCTTTGTTGCTCATAACAGCTCCGTAATGTTGTTGTAGTTTAAAAGTTGGAGGCGTTAGCCCCCATTTCAAGTGCACGGGGCAAGATTCAGCTTTGCGAACGATGGCCTGGGCTTACTGTAACCTGTTTTACGCCTTCTTGTCGTACTGCTACGCTTAAGAAAGAATTAAACCGGCCGCGTCCGCCGCCCGGCACCCTCCTTAATTTGCGTCCTTGGCGAACGGGTTCTTCCCGCTGCGCAGCTCGATCCGCAGCGGCGTGCCGACCAGGTTGAAAGTCTCGCGGAAATGCTTTTCCAGGTAGCGCTTGTACGGCTCGGTGACGCCGTCCAGGGCATTACCGTGGATGACGATGACCGGCGGGTTCTGGCCGCCCTGGTGGGCATAGCGCATCTTCGGACGGGTGCTGCCCTTGCGCTTCGGTTCCTGCTTCTCGATCGCTTCCTGCAGCGCGCGCGTCAGGCGCGGCGTCGACAGGTTGGCGGTCGCGGCGGCATAAGCCGTGTTCACCGAGGCCATCAGCTGCTTGATGCCGGTGCCCTTCAGCGCCGAAATGAAACGCGTCTCGGCAAAGCCCAGGAAGTCGAGCTTGCGGTCCATGGTGTTCTTGACTTCGTCGCGCTGGTCGCTCGTCAGGCCGTCCCACTTGTTGACCGCCACCACCAGGGCGCGGCCCGATTCCAGGATGAAGCCGGCGATGTGGGCGTCCTGCTCGGAGATGTCCTGCTGGGCATCTAACATGAGGACGACGACGTTCGCCTCCGACACCGACTGCAGGGTTTTGACGACCGAGAACTTCTCGATCGCTTCGAACACCTTGCCGCGGCGGCGGATGCCGGCCGTGTCGATCAGCGTGTACTTCTTGCCCTCGCGCTCGAACGGCACTTCGATCGAGTCGCGGGTGGTGCCCGGCATGTCGAAGGCGATCACGCGCTGCTCGCCGACCAGGGTATTGATCAGCGTGGACTTGCCGACGTTCGGACGGCCGACCAGGGCGATCTTGACGCCGTAGTCCTGGCTTTCCAGTTCTTCTTCCTCGTGCGGACGCGAGGCGAAGGCCTGGTCGAGCGCCTCGTTGACGAGGTCGTGCACGCCGTCGCCGTGGGCGGCCGAAATGACGTACGGATCGCCCATGCCCAGTTCGTAGAACTCGGCGGTGACCGAGGTGTACTTCATGCCCTCGGACTTGTTAATGACGAGCATGACCTGGCGGCCGGACTTGCGCAGGAAGTCGGTGATCGTCTTGTCGTGCGGGGTCAGGCCCTGGCGGCCGTCGACGATGAAGACGACGATGTCGGCTTCCGCCACCGCCTGCTTCGTCTGCAGCGCCATCTCGTGCATGATGCCTTCCTTGGCGACGGGCTCGAAACCGCCCGTGTCGATCACCAGGAACGGCCGCTCGCCGATACGCCCTTCGCCGTAGTGGCGGTCGCGCGTCAGGCCAGGGAGGTCGGCCACCAACGCGTCGCGCGAACGGGTCAGGCGGTTGAATAGGGTCGACTTCCCGACGTTCGGGCGACCAACGAGTGCAATTACCGGCTTCATGTAGTTATTCTATTCGACCGCGATGGCGGTCACAGTTCCATTTTGTGTTTGAAAAATCAGGTTCGAGCCCGCGACGAGCGGGGTACCCGTGACGGCGCTGCCGTCGGTGGCGGCGCGGGCGAGGAAGCTGCCGTCCTCGCGCGACAGGAAGTGCACATAGCCTTCGTAGTCGCCCACCGCCACCGCGCGGCCGTAGGAGACCGGGGTAGACAGGCTGCGGAAGGCCAGCTTGTCGTTCTTCCAGGCGCTGGCGCCGCCGTCGCGGTTAAAGGCGTGCAAGGCGCCCTTGTCGTCGGCGGCGAAGACGAAGCGCTGGTCGACGGCCACGCCAACCGTCGAGGAGAAATCGCGCGACCAGCGCTGGGTGCCGCTGGCCACGTCGTAGCAGGCGACGCGGCCCTGGTAGGCCACGGCGCAGACATCGGATTCGAAGATGGTCGGCGCGCCGCCGAGGTCGGTCACGCGCTCGAGTTCGGTGGCGCCGCGTGCGGTGCCGACCTCGACTTCCCAGCGCGGGGCGCCGGTGGCGAGCAGGAAAGAACCGAGCTTGCCGGCCGGCTGGGCGATGATGACGTCCTTGTCGGAGACGAGCATGCCCGGCGCGGTGCGCAGGGTCAGTGCCGGCGCGGTGCGCTGCACCGTCCACTTCTTCTGACCGGTGCTCGCGTCGATGCCGACGATGCGGTTGTCGATCGAGCGCGCCACGACGATGCCCTGCCCCACGGCCGGCGCGGAGAGGATTTCGCTCGACAGCTGGTTCTTCCACAGCGCCTTGCCGTCCATGTCGAAGGCCATCAGGACGCCGTCGGCGGCACCGACGACGATCACGTTGCCGTCGGTGCCGACGCCGGCGGTCAGTTCGCTGCCGGCCTTGATGCGCCAGAGCGGACGGCCGTCGGCGGCCTCGACGCGCGCGATGCTGCCGTCGCCGCCGGCGACGACCACCGTATTGCCGGCCAGCACAGGCGAGAACTGGAAGCCGCGCGACTTGCCCAGATCGAGTTTCCAGGCGGTGCGCACGGCCATCGTGCCCTTCAGTTCGACGAGTTTGGCCGGCTCGGCGCCCTTCGATTTCGATGCGAACGGATTGAGCGAGCTCAAGGTCGAGCAGCCCGTCATCAGGGCCAGGACACCGACACCAACCAGCTTACGGGTAATACGCATTTTTCTTTTACCTTGTTCTAAGTCTGAAAAGGAAGCAAAGCCCGCGCCCGCCAGGGCGGCGGGCGCGGGCTATCGATCAGTCTGCGGCTTAAGCGGCAGCCTTCGGCGCACCGGGTGCGGCCGGGGCGGTGCCGCCGATGGCTTCGAGCTTGATGCGCACCAGCTGGGTGCCCGGATGCTTCGGGCCCATGGCGGCCAGCGCGGCGACGTAGGCGGCGCGGGCATCGGCGATCTTGTTCTGGGCCACGAGCACGTCGCCCTTGCGGTCGGCCACTTCGGCGCTGAACTGCGGCAGGTGCTTTTCGTTCAGCAGCTTCATCGCGCCGTCGAAGTTCTTCTCGTCGAGCAGGACGCCGGCCAGGCGCAGCTGGGCCACCGACTTGTATTCGTCGTTGCCGTTGTCGATCACCCATTGCAGCTGCGTCTTGGCGGTCTTCAGGTCGTTTGCCTCGAACGCGGTCTTCGCCGCGGCCAGCGCGCTCATCTGCGCGTAGGTGGTGCGCTTGAACTTCGACTGGATGTCGGAGGCGATGCGCTGAGACTTGGCGTTGTCCTTGGCGGTGACGGCATCGGTCAGCTCGTCGTACAGGGCCGAGGCCTCCACTGCCTGCTTGCGCGTATGCGAATTCCAGAAGTTGTAGGCAGCAAAGGAGCCGAGGGCGAGGATGAGCACCCAGGTGATCAGGTTGCCGTACTTGGACCAGAAAGCCTTGAAGGTGGCGATCTGTTCTTGTTCTTCGAGGTCGTATGCCATGTCGTTCGTCTAGATGGTTATGGGGTGAATCGGTCGGTCTCTGCTACGGCTGCTTATGGATGGTAATGCACGTGCTCGTGGTCGTGGTCATGGTCGCCGACGATGGCGTCGACGATGTGGTCGACCACGGCGTCGAAGGCGACGGTCGCTTGCTGCTGCTCGCCGACTTCGCCGCGGAGGGACTTCACGGCCGCCACCTTGTTCGCCACTTCGTCCTCGCCCATGATCACGGCGAACGATGCGCCGCTGCCGTCGGCCTTCTTCATCTGGCTCTTGAAGCTGCCCGCGCCAGTTGGCGTTGCGCAATGTAACACAACGTCAAGGCCGGCATCGCGGAGGCGCTCGGCCAGGATGAAGGCCTGCACCTGCGCTTCTTCGCCCTGGTGCACCATGTAGACGTCGCATTGGCTCGGCTGTGCCGGTTCGCCAAGACCCTTCATCAGCTCGATGATACGCTCGATGCCCATCGCGAAACCGACGCCCGGCGTGGCCTTGCCGCCGAACTGCTCGATCAGCGGATCATAACGGCCGCCGGCGCAGATGGTGCCCTGCGAACCGAGTTCCTCGGTGACCCATTCGAACACGGTGCGGTTGTAGTAGTCGAGGCCGCGCACCAGGCGCGGGTTGACCGTGTACTGCACGTTGTTACGATCCAGCAGGCGCTTGACGCCGTTGAAGTGGGCCAGCGACTCTTCGCCGAGGTAGGACAGCAACTGCGGCGCGCCGTTCACCATCTCCTGCATGGCCGGGTTCTTGGTGTCGAGGATGCGCAGCGGGTTGCTGTGCAGGCGGCGCTTGGCTTCGGCGTCGAGGATCGCTTCGTGCCCTTCGAAATAGGCGATCAGGTCGGCGCGGTGGCGCAGGCGCTCCTCGGCATTACCGATGGAATTGAGTTCCAGGCGCACGTTCTGCAGGCCCAGGTCGTCCCACAGGCGGCGGCACAGCATGATCAGTTCAGCATCGATGTCCGGGCCGGCAAAGCCGACCGCTTCCGCGCCGAACTGGAAGAACTGGCGATAGCGGCCGCGCTGCGGACGCTCGTGGCGGAACATCGGGCCCTTGTACCAGAGGCGCTTCGGGCCGTCGTAGACCATGTTGTGCTCGAGCACCGCACGCACGACGCCGGCCGTGCCTTCCGGACGCAGGGTCAGCTGGTCGCCGTTCATCGAATCGGTGAAGGAATACATTTCCTTCTCGACGATGTCGGTGACGGCGCCGATGGCGCGCGCAAACAGGCCGGTTTCCTCGACGATCGGGGTGACGATTTTCTGATAGCCATAGCTTTTCAGAATGGTCTCTGCGGTATTTTCGAACAATTCCCACAGCGGCGCGTCGCTTGGGAGGATGTCGTTCATGCCTTTGATGGCGACGATTTTTTCTGGTTTGGACATGTTGATATTCTTCGATTCTGAAGGGTGGAGTCCTGACTCCACGCGGTACGGCATTTGATGAGCGGTGCGGCATGCATAGGCACGAACGCGTGGAGTCAGGACTCCACCCTACTTCTACGGTTAAACGATGATCTCGCCCTGGTGGCCGTAATTCTTCTTCACATATTCCAGCACGATGTTCTGGAACTCATCCACGATCCGCTCGCCGCGCAGCGTCGCCACCTTCTGGCCGTCGACGAACACCGGCGCGGCCGGCGATTCGCCGGTGCCCGGCAGGCTGATGCCGATATTGGCGTGCTTCGATTCGCCCGGACCATTGACGATGCAGCCCATCACGGCCACGTTCATCGCTTCCACGCCCGGATAGGACTTCTTCCATTCCGGCATCGAATCGCGCAGGAAGGTCTGGATGTTGTCGGCCAGTTCCTGGAACACGGTCGAGGTCGTGCGGCCGCAGCCCGGGCAGGCGATCACCATCGGAGTGAACTTGCGCAGGCCCATGGTCTGCAGGATTTCCTGCGAGACCACGACTTCTTTCGTGCGGTCGCCGCCCGGTTCCGGCGTCAGCGAAACGCGGATGGTGTCGCCGATGCCCTCTTGCAGCAGCACCGACAGGGCCGCCGTCGAGGCGACGATGCCCTTGCTGCCCATGCCGGCTTCGGTGAGGCCCAGGTGCAGCGGGTAGTCGCAGCGGCGCGCCAGTTCGCGGTAGACGGCGATCAAATCCTGTACCGCCGAGACCTTGCACGACAGGATGATCTTGTCGCGCGCCAGGCCGACTTCCTCGGCGCGCACGGCGTTCTCGATGGCCGAGGTGATCAGGGCTTCGTACATCACGGCTTGGGCGCTGAACGGATTGGCGCGCGCGGCGTTCTCGTCCATGATGCGCGCCAGCAGCGACTGGTCCAGGCTGCCCCAGTTGACGCCGATGCGCACCGGCTTGTCGTGCTTGATGGCCACTTCGATCATCTGGGCGAACTGGGTGTCGCGCTTGGCGCCCTGCCCCACGTTGCCCGGATTGATGCGGTATTTCGACAGCGCGGCCGCGCATTCCGGGAAATCGCGCAGCAGGATGTGGCCGTTGTAGTGGAAATCGCCGACCAGCGGCACGTCCACTTCCATGCGGTCGAGCTGTTCGCGGATCAGGGGCACGGCGGCGGCCGCTTCCGGCTTGTCGACGGTCAAGCGCACCATTTCGGAACCGGCGCGCGCCAGCTCCTTGATCTGGATGGCGGTGCCGATCACGTCGGCGGTGTCGGTGTTGGTCATCGACTGCACCACGATCGGGGCGTCGCCGCCGATCCAGACCTTGCGCTCGCCATGCTGCACCAGCACGCGGCGGCTTGGGCGGCGCGCCATCGGGCCCGAAGGAATTGGCAGGTTCGTAGAAGTCATTCGTTGTTCGTCCGTCGTTGTTTCTGACTGTCCGTCGGGGCGGGCTGTCTTCTCTCGGCGGTGCCGAGGCTACACGTTGTTTGGGTATTGCGGTTGTCTTTGTTTGGCTATTGCGCTTGTTTCAGCGTGACGCGCGAAATCGTCTTGCCCGGCACCGGCGGCAATGCGAGCGCAGCGCCGCGCAGCGTGGCCGAGACGCCGGTCGGGTTGCCGACCACCAGGGTTGCCGTGCCCGGCACTTCGATCGTCTCGGTGCTGCCCGCGCGCACCAGGCGCGAGATCAACGCGCGGCCGCCCTGCGGTTTCACCTCGATCCACGAATCCTCGCGCACGCTCAGCACCAGGGTGTTGGCGCCGGCGGCCGGCGCTGCGGCCGGCGTGGCCGGCGTTGCCGCGGGCGGCGTGGCGGCGGTCACCGTTGCCGGCGCCGTGCTCGCCGTGCTGCCGGTCGCGGCCGGTGGCGTAGCCGCAGCGGGCGCAGCCGGCGCCGGCGGCGTGGCCGCACCCGTTGCCGCGCCCGTCACCGGGGCGGCGCCGGCCGGCGCGTTCGGGTCGGCCGGCACCGGCACCGAGATCAGCGGCACGGTCGGGTTGTGCACCGTGTCGACGGCCGGGGCATTGGCGCCGACCGTGTCCGCCGGGGCGGTCAGGATGGCGTTCTCGCCCGTGGCCGGCGTCGTGCTGCCCGGCAGCGACACCAGGCCGAAGTGCCAGGCCGCGGCGCCGGCGGCGGCCACGACCACGACGCCGGCGATCCAGGCCAGCGGCAGGCTGGAACGCTTGCCGTGGGTCGGATAGCGCGAATGCGAGAACGACGTGGGGCGCGAGGCTGGACGGTTGCCGCGCACGGCGCTGCCCGACTCTTCCATCGCCGGCGTATCCATCGGCACCATTGCCACCAGCGGGGCCGGGTCGAGCCGCAGGATCTTGGCATAGGCGCGCACGAAACCGCGCGTCACGGCGGGACTCGGCAGGGCCGCATAGTCGCCCGCTTCGATCGCCACCACCTGGCGCACGGCCAGCTTGAGCTGCTCGGCCACCTGCTCGACCGTCCAGCCCATCGCTTCGCGCTGGCTGGCCAGGGTCGCGCCCGGGTGGCTGTGGTGGTTGTCCGAAGTGGCGCTTCCCTCTGTGCGCTCTGAAGTCATTGTCGTCTCACTCATCGAAAGCCCCGCGCTCGTACGCCAGATACTCGGGCGAGCCCGGGAAGCGCCGCCGCAGCTGCGCCACCAGGCTGGCCTCCATCGAGCGATCGCCCAGTTTGCGCTGCACCCGCAGGGCGAGCCACAGCGCATCGGCGGACAGGTTGTCGAGCTTCGACGACTCTGTCAGGCGGTTTATGAAAAAACCGGCGCGGGTAAAATCGCGCCGCTCGAAATAGACCCGCGCCAGGCCGCTGGAGACGGCCGGCAGTTCGGGGTTATAGCGCAGTGCGTCGAGCAGGTAGCGCTCGGCCGCATCGATATTTTTGGTCTTCAAGCTACAGACGCCCGCGTTCACGAGCGCGCTCACCGGCGTCTTGTAGGTCGGGTTCTTGAGCGCGGCGTCGAACTGGCGGATCGCCTCGACGGGCTTGTTCGCCGTCTGGCACAGGAAGGCGCCGTAGTTGTTGGCCAGTTCCGGATTGCGCGGCGCCAGGCGCAACGCGGTGCGGTAGTTCTCGTCGGCCAGCGGCACCTCGCCCATCGCCGTGTAGATCAGGGCGCGCATGCCGTAGGCGTCGGCATAATCGGGGTCGGCGGCGAGCGCCTGCTTGATTTCGTCGAGGGCGATGTCGTACTTGCCCTGCTGGTAGTAGCCGACCGCCAGCTGCAGGCGGATGTTGGCGCGCTTTTCCAGCGCCGTCTGGTCGGAGGCGGTCTTCAGTTCGCGGCCGCTGTCGCCAGGCGCGGCGCAGGCCGCCAGCACGCCGAGCGCGAACGCTGCGGCGAGGCGTGCCATGCTCCGGCCTGGCTTCCCGTCTTTCAAGAAGGAATCTCCACGATGCGCCCGAAATCGGCGCCGAATTTCTTCTGGTACTCGACCATCTTTTCCATGCGCTGGGCGACCTTGGTGCGATCCTGCACTTCGCCGGCCAGCTGGCCGCAGGCGGCATCGATGTCGTCGCCGCGCGTCTTGCGCACGGTGGTGACAATGCCGGCGTTCATCAGCACCTCGGCGAAGGCCTTGATGCGGGGGTTCTTCGAACGCGTCAGGCCCGATTCCGGGAAGGGATTGAACGGAATCAGGTTGAACTTGCAGTTCACGCCCACCACCGGATCGTTGACCAGCGCGATCAGTTCACGCGCGTGCTCGTCGCTGTCGTTGAACTCGTGCAGCATGCAGTATTCGAAGGTGATGAAGTCGCGCGGCGCGAATTCGAGATAGCGCTTGCAGGCGGCCATCAGTTCGCGCAGTGGGTATTTCTTGTTCAGCGGCACCAGGATGTCGCGCAGGGCGTCGTTCGACGCGTGCAGCGACACGGCCAGCGCCACCGGCACGTCCTGAGCCAGCTTGTCAATGTTCGGCACGACGCCCGAGGTCGACAGGGTCACGCGGCGGCGCGACAGGCCGTAGGCGTTATCGTCGAGCATCAGCTTCAAGGCGGTGGCGGTCGGCTCGTAGTTCAGCAACGGCTCGCCCATGCCCATCATCACGACGTTGGTGATCTGGCGCTCGCCCTTCGGGCCGGGCTCGATGCCCTTGGTGCGGCGCAGCTCGAACTCGGCCATCCATAGCTGGCCGATGATCTCGGCCACGGTCAGGTTGCGGTTGAAGCCCTGCTTGCCGGTTGAGCAGAAACGGCAATTGACGGCGCAGCCGGCCTGGGTCGAGATGCACAGCGTGCCGCGGTTTTCTTCCGGGATGAACACGGTTTCGACCGCATTGCCGTTACCGACGTCGACCAGCCACTTGCGGGTGCCGTCGGTGGACGTGTGGTCGCTGATGATGCCAGGGGCCGTCACGGTCGCGCGGGTTTTCAGTTTTTCGCGCAGCGACTTGGCCAGATCCGTCATGTCGTCGAAGTTGCTCGCTCCGAACTGGTGGATCCAGCGCTGCAATTGCTTGGCGCGGAACGGCTTCTCACCCAAGTCGGCGCAATAAGCGACGAGTTGCGCGGGATCGAAGTCCAGCAGGTTGGTGAGAGTCGTCATGATTGTCCTGTGTATTTCCAAATAACCCCGCTCGCGCCGGCCTTGGGGCCGCGGGCGAGCGGTTCTTGATGCGGCTATGCTTGCTTACTTCGGCAAGCGATTACTTCAGTTCTGGGAAGAAGTAAGCGATTTCGACTTGTGCGGCTTCGACAGCGTCCGAACCGTGGACGGCGTTAGCATCGATCGAATCGGCGAAGTCGGCGCGGATGGTGCCTGGCGCTGCTTTCTTCGGATCGGTCGCACCCATCAGGTCGCGGTGTGCCAGGACGGCGTTCTCGCCTTCCAGAACCTGGATCATGACAGGGCCCGAGACCATGAAGGTGACCAGGTCGTTGAAGAAACCGCGCTCTTTGTGGGCAGCGTAGAAGCCTTCAGCCTGCTCGCGCGACAGCTGGGTCATACGGGCTGCGACGATCTTCAGGCCAGCGCCTTCGAAGCGGCTGTAGATTTGGCCGATCACGTTTTTTGCAACTGCGTCTGGTTTGATGATCGACAGGGTGCGTTCGATTGCCATGTAAAAACTCCAATAAAAAGAAAGGTTTAAATCGAGAAGAAGAGAACTCAATCAACCTTTGATTTTACCATACCTCGCCCCATATAGCCGATATTGCAGCGGCGAGCGGCAAAGTGGTAGAGTGGCGGCGAAAAACCGCCTTGTCAAATGCCGCGCCATGGTCGGTGGACTTCCTTATGCAGCGCTTAAGAGGAGGCTTTCCATCTTGGCGCCGTGCTATGCTTGAGTGGCAATACATATTTATCCAACTGGAGGCAACATGAATCCCATCCTGCAAAAGCAACCCGCTTACGACGTGGCCGTAGGCCAGGTCGCGCGCAACAAAGTCCTGCGCAACACCTTCTGGCTGCTCGCGCTGTCGATGATCCCGACCGTGCTTGGCGCCTTTGTCGGCGTGACCATGGGCGTCCCGATGCCCGCCGGCTTCATGGGTTTCATCGTCTTCATGGCGATCGCCTTCGGTTTCATGTGGGCGATTGAAAAAACCAAGGAATCGGCGACCGGCGTTGCCGTGCTGCTCGGCTTCACCTTCTTCATGGGCCTGATGCTCACGCCCCTGCTGCGCCACACGCTCGGCTACTCGAACGGCGGCTCGCTGATCATGACCGCCTTCGGCGGCACCGCCTGCGTGTTCGCGGTGATGGCCAGCATTGCCACCACGACCAAGCGCGACTTCTCTGGCATGGCCAGCTGGCTGACCGCCGGCGCCGTCGTGATCCTGCTGGCGATTGTTGCCAACATCTTCCTGCAGATCCCGGCCCTGACGATCGTGATCTCGGTGCTGATGATCGGCGTGTTCTCGGCCTTCATCCTGTACGACGTGCAGCGCGTCGTGAACGGCGGCGAGACCAACTACATCACTGCCACCCTGGCGATCTACCTGGACGTGTTCAACGTCTTCACCGCCCTGCTGCGCCTGCTGGGCATCATGGGCGGCGACGACTGATCGCTTCCTCGTGAATAGAAAACCGGCCTGCGGGCCGGTTTTTTTACGTCTACAGTTCGGGCCGGCGCCGCTTCAGCGCCTCGGCCAGCGCGGCCAGGGTCACCGGCTTGACGATGTGCAGGTCGAATCCGGCTTCCAGCGCCGTCTTGCGCACGGCCGCCGAGCTGTAGCCGGTCAGGGCCACCAGCTGCGGGGCCTCGCGCCCGAGCGCCTGGCGGGCGCGGCGCGCCACTTCGAAGCCGTCGATGCCCGGCAGGCCGATGTCGACGATCGCCACTTCCGGGCGCTGCGCCAGGATCTGCGCCAGCCCGTCGTCGCCGCTGGACGCCTCGATGACCGTATGGCCGGATGCGGCCAGCAGGTCGCGCAGCGTGTGGCGCGCATCGGCATTGTCCTCGACGACGAGCACATGGCGGCGCTCGCCCGGCGGCGGGACGAAGCGCAGCGCGACCTGCTCGGCCGGCAGCGTGGCCTCGCCGGCAGTCAGCAAGGGCAGCTCGACGACGAAGACGCTGCCCTGCCCCAGGCCCGCGCTCTCGGCATGGACGCGGCCGCCGTGCAGCTCGGCCAGCGAACGCACCAGGGCCAGGCCGATGCCCAGGCCGCCGCGGGCACGGTCGATGCAGGTGTCGACCTGGACGAAAATGTCGAAGATCGCGTCCAGTTTATCCGGCGGAATGCCGCGCCCCGCGTCGCGCACGGCGATCCGCGCCCAGGGCTTGCCATCGGCCTCGAAAGCCTCGAGCAGCACCTCGACCTTGCCGCCGCGCGCGCTGAACTTGGCGGCGTTGTTCAGCAGATTGGCGAACACCTGCTCGAGCCGGGTGCTGTCGCCCAGGATGGGGCAGGACGCCGGCGCCAGGTGCGCGCTGAGTGTCACCTCGTTGCGCTCGAACAGCGCACGGGCGGCCTGCAGCGCACTGCCCAGCACGTCCTGCAGGACGAGCGGCGTGCGCCGCAGTTCGACTTCGCCGCGGGCGATGCGCGCCATCTCCAGCAGGTCGTCCACGAGGCGCGTCAGGTTGCCGACCTGGCGCTTGCAGACGGCCAGCACGTCCTGCTGGCGGCGGGCGTCGGAACCGATCAGCTCCCATAGCTGTAGCGCCGAGGAAATCGCGGCCAGCGGGTTGCGCAGCTCGTGCGCCAGCATCGCCAGGAATTCGTCCTTGCGCTCGGCCTCCTCGCGCGCCGCGCGGGCGTACTCCGACAGCGTGGCGTTGGCGTCGCGCAGGCTGCCGTTGAGCCGGTCGAGCTCGCGGCTGCGCTGCACGACCTCGGCTTCCATCCTGCGCTTGTCGGACGTCAGGCGCTCGCTCTCCTCGCCCAGCAGGACGTATTCGGTGACGTTGTCGACCCGGTGCACGATGTAGAGTAGCTCGCCGTCCTCGTCCAGCACCGGGGCGTTGACGGGACTCCAGTAGCGCAGCTCGAAACCGGCGCCGTCCTCGCGCGGGACGTCGTAGCGCTGCACCGCCATCACGTCGGCGACGCGGGTCGCGCGCACGCGCTCGAGCGAGCGCCCGAGGTTGCGCGTCGAATTCGCTTCGGGCGTCAGGGGATTGTCGGGGAAGACTTCGAAGACCGGACGGCCGACGATTGCTTCGCGGCGCTTGAGCGTGCCGCGCAGGTACTCGTCGCTGACGCCCGCGATCGTGAAGCCGGGATCGGGGCGCAGCAAGAGGAAGGCTCCCGTCACCGCTTCGAAAATCCGCCGAAAATGCTCGGGAGGAAGTTTTGTTTTCACAGTTTTTACCGACTGACAGCCGGCGATCGGGCCATCCTGCCAGAGTGCAACGGCCTTACGGCCGTGTCAATCGGCGCACGCGCCGTCAGGCGTCGGCCAGTTCGAACACGCCGATCGACTCCACGTGCGAGGTATGCGGGAACATGTTGACCACGCCCGCCTTCTTCATCACGTAACCGGCGCGGTGCACCAGGACGCCGGCGTCGCGCGCCAGGGTCGAAGGGCTGCACGAGACATACACGATGCGCCGCGGCAGGTACTCGGCCTTGCCGCCTTCGCGCAGCTCGGCCATGGCCAGCGCCAGGGCGATCGCGCCGTCGCGCGGCGGGTCGACCAGCATGCGGTCGAACTTGCCGAGGGCGACCAGGTCATCGGCCGTCACTTCGAACAGGTTGCGCGTGTAGAAGGTCGTCTTCTCCGACAAGCCGTTCGCTTTCGCGTTTTCCAGCGCGCGCGTGGTGAGCACGGTGCTGCCCTCGATGCCGACCACCTCTTTCGCCTGGGTCGCCAGCGGCAGCGTGAAGTTGCCGAGGCCGCAGAACAGATCGGCCACGCGGTCTTCCGGCTGCACTTCCAGCAGGGTCAGCGCCTTGTGCACCAGGGCGCGGTTGATCTGGTGGTTCACCTGGGTGAAATCGGTCGGCTTGAAAGGCATGCGCACGCCGAACTCGGGCAGCGTGTAGTACAGCTCCTGGCCGAGCGGGTAGAAGGGATAGACCGTGTCCGGGCCCTTCGGCTGCAGCCACCACTGGATGCCCCACTCGTCGGCGAAGGCTTTCACCAGCTCCTCGTCCTTGGCGGTGAGCGGCGCCATGATGCGCAGCACCAGGGCCGTGGTTTCCTCGCCGACCGCCACTTCGATCTGCGGCATCTGGTTGTAGATCGACAGCGAGCCGACCAGTTCGCGCAGCGGCATCAGCATGCCGCCCAGATGCGGCGGCAGGATGTGGCAGTAGCGGATGTCGGCCACATAGGACGAGGCGCGCTCGTGGAAGCCCACCAGCACGGTGCCCTTCTTCTCGACGTGGCGCACCGAGAGGCGCGCGCGGAAGCGGTAGCCCCAGGTCGGCCCGTACATCGGGCGCATGATGTTTTCCGCTTTGACCTTCGAGAGGTGCCAGAGGTTGTCTTCCAGCGTGCGCTGCTTGATCGCGACCTGGGCGGTCGGTTCCAGGTGCTGCATCGAGCAGCCGCCGCAATAGCCGAAATGCTCGCAGCGCGGTTCGACGCGCATCGAGGAGGCGCGCTGCAGCGTGACCATGCGCCCCGCTTCCCAGTTCTTCTTCTTGCGCTTGACCTCATAGCTGACGCGCTCGCCCGGCAGGGCGTCCTCGACGAAGATGACCTTGCCCTGGCTGCCGTCCTCGTTCTCGAGGTGGCCGACGCCGCGCGCATCCGCGTCGAGCGACTTAATTTCGATAAAAGTTTCTTGCATAGAAATAGGGTGAGCACTCCGTGCCCACACAAAAGCGTAAGAATGAGGGGAATCGTAGGGTGAACGGCTATGCCGCTTCGCGTAATTCAGGCCCCCGGCCTGAATTACTCCACGCGTTCAAGCTGCGCCTGCCACTGTTCAAGCGTCGAAAACGCGGCAGCAAATCCGCCGCATCATAGCAAGGAATCGCGCACCACGCCACGGGCCGCCATCGCCCGCTTCAGCTTGACCAGCGCTTCCTGCTGGATCTGGCGCACGCGCTCGCGGGTCACGCCCATCTCCTCGGCCAGGGTTTCCAGGGTGGCGGGGTCGTCGTTGTCCAGCCCGAAGCGCCGCATCACGACCAGGCGCTGCTTTTCCGGCAGGCGCGTCAGCCAGTCGCGCACCAGTTCGGTCATCTCGTGCTGCTCGGCACGCGCGTCGGGGCCGTCGTCGAGTTCGCCCGGCAGCATGTCCATCAGGCTCGAACCGGGATCGTTGTCGAGCGGCGCGTCGAGCGAGGCGGCGTGCTCGGACAGCGCCAGGATGTCCTGCACCTCTTCCGCCGGACGCCCGACCAGGCTGGCGATGTCCTCGACGCTGGCGTCCTTGCCGTCGTGGTGCTGGGCCTCGAGGTGGTATTTGGCGCGCAGCACGCCGTTCAGTTCGCGCACCATGTGCACCGGCAGGCGTACCGTGCGCGCCTGGTTCATGATGGCGCGCTCGATGCTCTGGCGGATCCACCAGGTGGCGTAGGTGGAGAAACGGAAACCGCGCTCCGGCTCGAACTTGTCGATGGCGCGCATCAGGCCGATGTTGCCCTCCTCGATCAGGTCGAGCAGGACGACGCCGCGGTTGATGTAGTGCTTGGCGATCGAGACGACGAGGCGCAGGTTATGCTCGATCATCTTCTGGCGGGCGTCGAAGTCGCCTGCCTTGGCCAGGGTCGCGTAATGCGACTCCTGCTGGGCCGACAGCAGCGGCCGGGTGCCGATCTGGTTCAGGTAGTGCTGGGTGGTGTCGGTGGAGAGCTCGGCGGCGAGCACTTTCTTGAGTTCGTCGACGCTGTCGACCTCGGCGGCCGCGCCCGGGAGCAGCGGCTCGGCGTCGGCGCCGTCGCGGCCCGCGCCGTAGCCCGACGCGGCCTCGCCGTCCAGATCGTCAGGCAGTTCGTCTGTCTGTGCGTCGGAAACGTCTCGATCCCGTGAGTGCGGCGGCAGCGTCATTGGCCCTCTCTACAAGCATGTTACCAAATCGCCATGACGTGCTTACACGCTCTATCGGCTGGGCAGGAACCTCGACGGATCGACTGGCTTGCCCTGCTGGCGAATCTCGAAATGCAGCTTCACCGTCTCGGCATCGGAATCGCCCATCTCGGCGATCACCTGCCCCTTGGCCACGTTGTCGCCTTCCTTGACGACGATCGCGCGGTTATGGGCATAGGCCGACAGCAAGCTGTTGCTGTGTTTGACGATGACGAGGTTACCATAACCTCGGATGCCGCTACCAGCGTACATTACTTTGCCGGCGCCCGCCGCCATGACTTGCTGTCCCGCGCGCCCGGCAATATCGATGCCCTTGTTCTTGCCTTCGTCGAAGGTGGCGATGATGCGTCCATCCGACGGCCACATCCAGCTCAGCTTCTCGTCGTCGGTGGCGGTGACGGTGGCGCCGACGCGCGAACCGGTCACGGCCACGGCGGCGGCCGGTGCGGCGGCATTGGCCGCGGCGACCGTTTCGGCGCGCTCGCCGGCCTTGTCGCTGCGCGCGTCGGCCATGTCTTCGCCAACGGTCTTCTTGTCGGCGCGCGGCGTGGTCTTGCGCGGTACCGTCGGACGGGTTTCCGGCGGCATCGGCACCGGCTGGGTCACGACGACCGAGCTGGACTGGCGCTCGTTGGGCGCGACGCGTAGCACTTGTCCGACCTTGATGTCGTCCGGATCGGCCAGGTTGTTCCAGGTGACAAGGTCGCGATAGCTCTGGCCATGGTCGAAGGCGATGCGCAGCAGCGTGTCGCCGCGGCGCACGGTATAGGTGCCCTTCGCGTCCTGGCGCGGCTCCTCGGTGCGCACCGGCGCCGGGCGCACTTTCGCGGTAGAGGAACCAACGGGGCGCTCGATGACCGGCGCCTGGCGGGAGGTGGTGGTACAGCCGGCAACCAGGCCGAGCGTGAGCGTCAATAGGACTAAGCGGGGTGTTTGTTTCATTCTCATCTAAAAATTCTTACTTGCTGTGCAGCGCTGAAACCAGGCATTACCAGAGCTAAGCGGTGCCCGGGCGCAGAGGCACGAAATGGCAGGCTTCCAGGGTTTCGCTGATCCACTCCGACTTGCCGGTGCGGGTGATGCGCTGCAGGTGTTGAACCTGGCCGCCGACGGGGGCCACCAGGCGCGCGCCGATGGCGAGCTGTTCGAGCAGGGCGCGCGGTACTTCCATCCCGGCCGCGGCGAGGATGATACCGTCGAATGGCGCAACCTGCGCGAGCCCGAGCATACCATCTCCGTAGTGCAAGCGCAGATTGGCCAGGCGCAACGAACGCAAATTCGCCTTCGCCAGCTCGTGCAAGGGCTTGATGCGCTCGATCGAATACACGTCCTGCGCCACCCGCGCCAGCACCGCCGCCTGGTAGCCGCAGCCGGTGCCGATTTCGAGGACGCGGTTCAATTGCTTGCCGTCGCGCATTGCCTCAATCATGCGGGCGACGATATACGGCTGCGAGATCGTCTGGTGATGGCCGATCGGCAGCGAGGCGTCGATGTACGCCTGGCTCGACAGCGCCGGCTCGATGAACAGGTGGCGCGGCACGGCGTCCAGCGCCGCCAGCACCACCTGGTCGCGCACGCCCTGGTTTGCCACCCGCGTCACCATTGCGCGGCGGATCGCTTCGGTCGCCATCAGATCCGAGCGCTGCGCCGTAGGCGCGCTCTGGGTGGTCGAGGCGGCGTAGCCGGGCAGCTTCGGGCCGGGCTGCGGGGCCTTGGGCGCCTGGGCGCCGGCGACGGCGTGCGCGGCGTTGCGGGTCGCGGTCTGCGGTGTGGCAACCGGCGCCTGCGTTCCGGATTTACGCGCGCCGCCGCCGGTCACCGACGACAGCGGCAAGGGAAAGGTGCCGCGCCCGGGCGGATTGGAGCGGTCGCTCATGCGAGTCCCTGTGCCAGCAAGGCGAGCTGGGTCTTGTGGGTCAGATCCACCTGCAACGGCGTAATGGACACCATGCCATGCGAGGTCGCATGGAAATCGGTGCCTTCGCCGGCATCGCGGCAGGCGCCCGGCGCACCGATCCAGAAGATCTCGCGCCCGCGCGGATCCTGCGAGCGGATCACCGGTTCGGCCTGGTGGCGGCGCCCGAGGCGGGTCGGGGTCAGCGCTCCGATCGCTTCGTAGGGCAAATTCGGAATGTTCACGTTCAGCAGGTAGGGCGAGGGCAGCATGTCGAACCGGCGCTGCACGACATCGCGTGCGACGCGGGCCGCGGCGTCCAGGTGCTCCCAGCCGTGGTTCACCTGCGAGAAGGCGATCGCCGGGATACCGAACAGATAGGCTTCGGTGGCAGCGGCGACCGTGCCCGAATACAGCGTGTCGTCGCCCATGTTCTGGCCATTGTTGATGCCGGAGACGACCAGGTCGGGCGGCGCGTCGCCCATGCCGGTCAGGGCGATGTGCACGCAGTCGGTCGGCGTTCCATTGACGAAATAGAAACCGTTGGCAGCGCGCGTGACCGTCAGCGGACGGTCGAGCGACAGCGAGTTCGACGCGCCCGAGCGATTGCTGTCGGGGGCGACCACGATGATTTCGGCGATGCTCGCCAGGGCGTCGGCCAAGGCGTTGATACCAGGGGCGAGATAGCCGTCGTCGTTACTGATAAGAATTCGCATCCGACGATTTTACCTGAAGCAACGCTTTGAACGCGCATTCGCGCGACATAATTTCGGGCGCACGGGGCATAGCGACTGCGTGGCGGCGTTGCGCTGGAACGACGCCACGCCCCGGTCTTGCCTGACCGCCAAGCCGTCAGCGCAGGGCCAGCGGACGTCCGCCGGCGGCCTCGATCAGCGCACCTTCGAGCGATGCGACCTCGTCTTCGGCAAAGGCCAGCAGCGCATCCTTGTCGCCGTCGTCCTGGTAGACCTGCTTGATCAGGGCCACCCCGCGCCGCCGCAGCGGCTGGGCCACCGTCGGCCGCAGGATGATTTCGCGCAGGCTGTCGGCAAGCTGGCGCGCTTCCCGCGCCCGCCCGCCTTGAACCAGCTGGTGCAGCTGCCCGAGCTTGTGTTCGAGCGGCTCGTGGCTGCCTTGAGCGTTCGCAGCGCGCGCGCCCGGCGGCCTGGCCGTGCCCTGCCCGCCGGCCCTCGGCAAGGCCGGGGCCGGCATGCCGCCCGGCGCGTCGTACGGGCCGGCCGACATCGCGCGCAGCTGCATCAGGCGGTGCCCGCCCTCCTCCACGCTTTGCTCGAGGCGGCGCGCATCGGCGCTGTGGCCCTGGCTGGACAGGGTCTGGGCCAGCATCTGCTTGCTGCGCAGGGTTTCCTGGTCGTCCATGCCGCGCAGGCGCTCGTGCAGATTGACCACGTGCTGCTGCAGGCGCCGCGCCTCTTCGAGTTCGCCCTGCTGACTCAGCGTCGAGGCCAGGCGCAGCAGCACGCCGAGGGTGTCGGGATGTTCCGAGCCGAGGCGGCGCTCGCGCGCCATGGCGAGTGACTGCTGCATGTCGCGCACCGCGCCCAGGTCGCCCTGGGCGGCGAAGATCTCGGCCAGCGCTTCGCGCGCCTGCAGGGTCAGCGCGCCGTCCATGCCGGCCTGGCGCTCGCGCACCCGCACCACGCTTTCCTGCAATTTGCGCGCATTGCCGAGGTCGCCCATGTCGCGCAGCAGCGCGGCCAGCTGCTGGGTGCAGCGCAGCGTGTCCTCGTGTTCGGTGCCGAGCACGCGCTGGCGGCCTTCCAGCACCCGCTCGTAGAGCATGCGCGCACGCGAGTATTCGCCCTGCAGCGCCAGCGTGCGCGCCTGGCCGGCGACCGCGTCGAGGGTGGCGATGTGGTTCGGGCCGTAGAGTCGTTCGCAGACATCGAGCACCAGGTCGTGCAGGCCGAGGGCCGCGGCAAACTCGTCCTGGCGCGCCAGTGTGGCGGCCAGGCCGGAGCGCGCCGCCAGGGTTTCCGGATGATCGGGCCCGGCGGCGCCGAGGCAGCCCTCGAGCAGCGCTTCGTACTGCTGGCGCGCCTCGCCCAGGCGGCCGCTGTCGCGCAGCACGGCGGCGAGCGCGGCGCGGCTGGCGCGGGTGTCGGGATGGTCGTCGCCCAGCAGGCGCTGGCGCAAGGTGGTGCTCTCGGCGAAGCAGTCGCAGGCGCCTGCCAGGCGTGCGCCGTGCAGGTACAGCTCGCCCAGGCGGAGCAGCTCGCGCGCCAGCAGCACCGCGTTCGGATCGAAGGCCGAGGGCGCAGTGCCGCGCCGTTCTCCCAGCGCCAGGCGCGCGCGCGCCGCTTCGACGGCGTCGAGCAGCTCGATTTCCAGGCGCGACTGCCAGGGGAAATGGCCGGACGCCGCCCAGCCGAGCAGCGCTTCGACGGCGCGCGTTTGCGAGAGCCGGTCGCCGTCGCGCTCGGGCAGCATGCCCAGGTGCTGGGCGACGCCGCTGGCGATCGCGCCGTGCAGCTGGACTTCGTCGAAATAGCTGTCGAGCGAGACCTGCGCCAGGCCGTAGCAGTCGCGCAGCAGTTGTTCGAGCCGGGGCTGGTAGCCGGCGACGCCCTTGTGCGGGTCGCCGCGCCGCCACAGCAGGCGCCGTTCGGCATCGACGCCGTCGGCGCCGCAGGGCACCGGATACACCAGCAGCGGACGCTGGGCTTCCTCGTGGCTGCAGCGGTACTCGATGGCGCGCATGACGACGCCGGCCAGGCCTTCGAGGCTGCGGCTGTTCGGCGTGAACAGCCCGACCAGGCGATCCGGCAGCAGCGTGGTGCAGACGCTCACCGCCGCCGAACGACCGCCGCGGCAGTCGATCAGCACGTGACGGAAGTGGCGCGTCAGGTGGGCGGCGAAGGCACGGAACAGCGCCGGGCAGGCGGCGAACAGGCCGTCCCAGTCCATGCGGTCGGCGCGCTCGCCGAAGCTGTCGTCGAAGCGGCCGGCGCGCATCAGGTACAAGGTCCGGCTCTGGTCGACGCGTTCGACGTAGGCTTCCCAGTCGATCGCCTCGAGCACCAGCCTGGCGCGTTCCTCGTGGTCGTCGCCGCAGGTGCGGCCCAGGGCCTTGAGCTGCTCGCGGCAGGCCTCGAAGTATTCGAGCAGGCCGGGGCGGCCGCCCTCGAGGCGGGCTTCGCCGCGCGCCGCCTCGGGCCGGCCCGCCGGGGCGCGCCCGGCCCCGGCACGCTGCGCGTTGCGGCCCTCGTCGCCATGCGTAGCGTCGTAGCTGGGGTAGCGCTCGTCGCGGGTCGGGAACAGGTGGTGCAGGCCGGGCGCTTCGGTGTCCCAGTCGATCATCAGCACCGGCATGGTCGCATTCTGGCGCCCCGCCAGCAGCACGGCGCTGTCGGCCAGCGCGATGCTGCGCGCGGCGCCGCTCTCGAAGCTGTAGAAGGTGGTCACTTCGCCGGGGCCGCCGGTAGGCGGCAGTGTCAAACGGTTGATTTCCATGGAGCCCCTCATTTTTTTGGGAAAGTGAGATCCGGGACGGCTCGCCACTCGGGTGGGACATCGGGGAGCACGAATTGGTTGCAGTCGTGCCCGGGCGGCATGTACATTTTCTGGTACTGATAGTGGGTAGCGATCCGCTTCACCATCTTGCCGATATCGGGCAGAAAATCCGGGTTCGATTTCAGGTCGGCCGTGGCCATCGTGAAGTGCGAGAAGTCGACGTAGAAGGTCGAGTTCGAGATCTGGGGCGGCAGCCGGTCGGGGTGCTGGGTCATGATGACCGGGATGATCAGGTGGCTGGGCAGCGTGTACCACTTGCTGCGCTCGGCCTCGATCAGGCGCATCGCCTCGTATTCGCGGCGGGTGTAGGCGTGGGCTTCGTACTTCGGCGTATAGATGAGCACCATGCACACGCTCTCGCACATCGCGCGCGCGATCTTCGCGTCGAGGTCGTCCCCGCCGCCGAGCTGCTCGGTGTCGACGAACAGTTCTTCCTCGGTGTCGAAATAGGGTTCGAGATAGCAGTGCAGCGCGTCGGCCAGTGCCGTTTTAAAACGCTGCATCAAGGCGTGCTTGCCGTGCGCGTAGCTGAAGAAGCAGCCATACCGAATCGCCATTGCCATTCCTCCAGTCAAGACGCCCCGCCTCGCAGACGCATCCACCACTCTAGCGCCCCGCCCCCTCATCATTTTGCGGACGCACAAACGCGTCCTCGTCACGGGGCATAATCCCGGAACCACCGTTCACTGAGGCATAATCGGATTCGATTCAATAAGCAAAACCAACAAAGGAGATGTCATGCAAGCGATCGTATGCAAGGAATGGGGCCCGCCGGATAGTCTCGAACTGCAGGAACTGGCCGACCTGGTGCCGGGCCCGGGCCAGGTGGTGGTCGATGTGCGCGCGGCCGGGGTGAATTTCCCCGACGTGCTGACGGTGCAGGGCAAGTACCAGGTCAAGCCGCCGCTGCCCTTCACGCCCGGCAACGAATTCGCCGGCGTGGTGCGCGCCCTTGGCGAAGGCGTGCGCGGTGTGAAGGTCGGCGACAGCGTGATCGGCTTCACCCAGACCGGCGCCTTTGCCCAGCAGGCGCTGGCGCCCGCAGCAAGCCTGATGCCGATGCCGCCCGGAATGGACTTCGACACCGCCGCCGCGATCACCCTCACCTACGGCACCTCGCACCAAGCGGTGGTCGACCGCGGCCAGCTCAAGGCGGGCGAGACGATGCTGGTGCTGGGCGCGGCAGGGGGCGTCGGCCTGGCGGCGATCGAGATCGGCAAGGCCCTGGGCGCGCGCGTGATCGCGGCCGCTTCCAGCCCCGAAAAGCTGGAGGTATGCCGTGCGCACGGCGCCGATGTCCTGATCGACTACACCAAGGAAGACCTGCGCGAGGCACTGAAGGCGGCCACCGAAGGCAAAGGCCCGGACGTAATCTACGATCCGGTCGGCGGCCCCTACAGCGAACCGGCGCTACGCTCGATCGCCTACCGCGGCCGCCATCTCGTCATCGGCTTCGCCGCCGGCGACATCCCGAAGCTGCCGTGGAATTTGATGCTCCTAAAAAGCGCCTCGGTGGTCGGGGTCTTCTGGGGCGACTTCGCACGGCGCGAGCCGCAGAAGAACCTGGCGGCGATGCGCGAGATGCTGGGCTGGATGGCGGAGGGTAAATTGAAGCCGCTGGTGTCGAAGCGCTACGCGCTGGGCGAAACGGCGCAGGCGCTGAACGACATGGCGGCGCGCAAGGTGACGGGGAAAGTAGTGATCGTGCCGTAACCCGTAGGGTGGGCGCCCCGAGCCCACCGGGACGCTGGCGCGACGCGAACGTTTGGTGGGCACGGGGCGCCCACCCTACGGACTTATGCCACCGGCGGCTTGAAGAAGGCGATGACTTCTTCCTGCACCCGCGTCCGCTTGAACGGCGGCAGGCTTTGCCAGATGCGGCGACCGTAGGGCTTGCTGATCAGGCGCGGGTCGCAGATCATCAGCACGCCGCGGTCGTCCACGTCGCGGATCAGGCGGCCGGCGCCCTGCTTCAGGGTGATGATCGCTTCCGGCAATTGATGGTGCATGAAGCCGTTCATGCCCTGCTTCTCCATCACCTCGATGCGCGCCGCCAGCACCGGGTCGTCCGGCGGGGCGAAAGGCAGCTTGTCGATGATGACGAGCGAGAGTGCCTCGCCGCGTACGTCGACGCCTTCCCAGAAACTCTGGCTGCCGACCAGCACGGCATTGCCGGCATTGCGGAACGAATCGAGCAGTTCGGTGCGGCCGCGTTCGCCCTGCACGAACAGAGGGAAGTCCAGGCCGCGCTCGGCGAATTCCGTGCGCAGGCGTTCGGCGACGCGGTTCACGGCGCGGATCGTCGTGCACAGGAAGAAGGTGCGCCCGCCCGCCGCCTCGATCACCGGCAGCGCGCAATCGACCACGGCGTCCGTGTAGCCCATCGAGTTCGGCTCCGGCAAGCCGGTCGGCACGTACAGCACGCCCTGCTCGCCATAGTTGAACGGGCTCGGCCAGGTACGCGCCGGCTCGCCCGTTAGCCCCATCTGGTCGGCGAAATGCTTGAAGTCGTTCTTCACCGCCAGCGTCGCCGAGGTGAAAATCCAGCTGCGCTTCGTGCCTTCGCGCTGGCTCTGGAAGATCGGTGCGATCGACAGCGGCGTCTTGTGCAGCTGCAGCGAGGAATTGAAGGCCTCGACCCACAGCACGGCCTGTTCGCCCTCCGGCACTTTCGCTTTCGGATCGGCGCGCCAAGCATCGTAGGCCGCCTTCAGCTCGACCGCGCGGACGCGGCAGGCTTCCAGGGTTTCGGCGCGTTCGGCCTGCTCTTCCAGCACGTCGATCAGGCCGTCGAGCTCGTCCTTCAGGGTCTGCAGGGCCGGGAAGAAATTCGAGGTCGGCGGCACTTGCGGCAGCGACAGGCGCGTGCCGCCTTCCGGGAAAGTCAGGCGCAAATCGCGCGCGGCCTTCTCGACCACGGTGACGACCTTGGCCCAGTCGGGGCCGCGCGCATGGGCCAGGCCTTCGGCCAGCACGTCGCGGCACAGTTCCAGCACTTGCGAGGTCGAGACCGACTGGCCGAAGAACAGGGTCGCCGTGTCGGGCAGCTGGTGCGCTTCGTCGAAGATGACGGTGTTGGCCGAGGGCAGCAGCTCGGCCACGCCCGTGTCCTTCAACGCCACGTCGGCGAAGAACAGGTGATGGTTGACCACGACCACGTCCGCCTGCTGGGCTTCGCGGCGCGCTTTCATGACGAAGCAGTCCTGGTAGTACTGGCACTCGGCGCCCATGCAGGTGTCGCGCGTCGAGGTCACCAGGTTCCACACCGAGGCGTTTTCCGGCACCTTGGCCAGTTCCGCCTTGTCGCCCGAGTTCGTCATCTTGATGAAACGGGAGATTTCGCGCAGGTGGCCGACGTCGTCGCGCGAGGTCAGGCGCCCGTTCTGCAGCGTGCGCTCGAGGTGGAAGTGGCAGACGTAGTTCGAGCGGCCCTTCAGCAGGGCTACCGACACCGGCGCCTTGAGCGCCTGGCGGATGGTCGGGATATCGCGCAGGAACAACTGATCCTGCAAGTTCTTGGTACCGGTCGAGACGATGGTCTTGCCGCCCCAGAGCAGGGCCGGCACCAGATAGGCGAAGGTC
The DNA here is from genome assembly GCF_001424165.1 of Massilia sp. Leaf139. Lineage (GTDB taxonomy): Bacteria > Pseudomonadota > Gammaproteobacteria > Burkholderiales > Burkholderiaceae_D > Telluria. The sequence continues at coordinate 264,005 of NZ_LMOJ01000001.1, read as the reverse complement.
TTGCCGGTACCGGTGCCGGCCTCGGCCATGAGCACTTTCTGGCCATCGATTGCGGTGGCGATGGCCTTGGCCATTTCGGTCTGCGAGGTGCGCGGCTTGAAGGTGCCGACGGCGGGCGCGAGCGGGCCGCCGAAGCCGAACAGGCGGTCGAGCTCGGCGTCGTACTTGCCGGCGGGCTCCTGGTTGGGTTCGTCGGCAGGCAGGTCGGCGCCGGCGGCGCCGGGCACGGGAAGATGATCGGTCAAAATGAACAGTAAATGAATGCGGGAAGTGGAGGCCTCAGGCCGGCACGTCCGGCACGAGTTGCATTTTCAGCAGGGTGATATGGTCTTTCAGCTGCAGTTTACGCTTTTTCAGGCGGCGCAGCTGGAGCTGGTCGGCATGACCGTCCGCGGTCAGCATGGCAATGACTGCGTCCAGGTCGCGGTGCTCGACGTCGAGTTCAATAATGCGGCGCTGGATGTCTTGGACATCGGTCATGATGGCGGTTCCAATTGAGTTTTTCAACAGGCGGGGCGGTGGCACGGTGCAGGCGGCGCCGGGCCGGATCGCGCTGCGTCGTCCTTGCGGCTTGCAACACGGAGGCTTCTCGGTGCATAGTTTAATCTACCATGAGGTTGCCGCCAACAAAGATTGGCTCCTGAGCCACGGAAAGCATCAAAGTTTATGAATCTCTTCAAGATCGAAGCGGGAACCGCGCAACACATCGGCAACCGTCCGCGGCAAAACGACCGGGTCGCCCTGCTCACCGGCGCGCGCGCCCCAGGCCACGTGCTGGCCGTGCTGTCCGACGGCCTCAACGGCCCGGCCGGCGCCGACCAGGTGCTGCATACGGCCAAGCAGGTCTTCGACAGCTTCAAGCCGGGCGACACCCCGAACCCGGAGCGGCTGGTGCAACTGCTGCGCGAGATCGTGCAGGAGACCCACCTCGTCATCAAGATGAATGCCGTCACCACCGGCGAGGAAGCCCACGCCAGCTTCGTGGGGCTACTGCTCTCGCCGCACGGCGAGGCGGTCTGGGCGCATGTGGGCGACTCGCGCCTCTACCGATTCGAGAACGGCGAGCCGAAGCTGCGCACGGACGACAGCGCCTATATCGAGCACCTGGTCGGCACCGACAAGCTGGCCCTGGAAGCGGCGCGCAACCACCGCCGCTCGAAGCTGCTGCTCAACGTGCTCGGAAATAGCCGCAAGGAACCTTTCGTTACCGTCGGCTGGCAGATGGGGATGGCGCCGGGCGACCAGTTCCTGCTCTGCTCGGACGGCCTGTGGCATTTCTTTACCGATGCGGAACTGGGCGCGGCGCTGGCGCGCTCGACGCCGCGCCAGGCGTCGGAGATGTTGATCGGCAAGGCGGCCGAGCGCTCGCAAGGCAAGGGCGGGAATTGCTCGATGGCGATCGTGAAACTGGTGAAAGCGCTGCCGGAAGGCGCCGGCGTTTTCGGAGCGCCAACGCGGGCTTAAACGTCAGCGGCGGCATCGACGCCATCGGCGTCAATGCCCTCTCCGCTTTACTTTGCCGGCGCCGCCTTTTGCGCGGCGGCCGCCTTGTCCTTCTCGGCCTGTTCGGCGGCGCGCTTGGCCGCGCGTTCGGTCTTGCGCTGGGCGACTTCGCGCTGGCGTTCTTCCGACTTGCGGCGTCGCTCCTCGAAGGCGGCGGCGTTCGCGGCGCGGGTGGCGGCATTCGCCGGTTCGGCCGCGGCTTCCTGGGCGGCGCGCGCGTTGCGCTTGGCGATGCGATCCGGCACCGTCGACTTGCGAGGCGGCGGCACCGGCGCGATGACCTTCGGCGGCGTGCTCGGCTGGGCGGCCGCCGCCGCTTCCTCGGCCTGGAACTTCGCTTCCGCTTCGGCCAATGCCTTGTCGCGCTCTTCGACCTTGTTCTTGCGAATGAAGTATTCGGCTTCGACCTCGATCGCGCGCTGGGCGGCGAGCGCCACGCGGCGCCGTTCGCGGGCTTCGTCGAGACAGTTATTCACGAAGAATTTGTCGTAGCAGACGATCTCGCGCTCGGTAAAACGCGCTTCGATCGCGGCGCGTTCGAGCGCCACCGCGGCCAGGCGCTCGTCGGCCTGGGCCACCGAGGTGGTCGGCGCCACCGCCGTGGCGACGGCGGCCGGACGCTGCCCGGCGCAGGCGGCCAGCAGGCTGGCCAGGACTAGGGCGCCGCCATGGCGCAACATCGACTGTGCTCTGGTCATCTTCTTCCTTGTTCTTGTTTGGGCTGATTGCACTCAAGCGATGGCGTCGGCCGCCCCGCGCCGTTCGGCGAGCATGTACTCGCGCGACTGCATCTCGATGATACGCGAGACGGTGCGGTGGAATTCGTTCGCCAGCATACCCTGGGTGTAGAGCAGTTCCGGCTCGACCGCCGCCGACATGATCAGCTTGACCTTGTGGTCGTAGAACACGTCGATCAGCCAGGTAAAGCGGCGCGCCTCCGACGACTGTCCCGCCGACATGGCCGGAATGCCGGACAGGATCACGGTATGGAAGCGCGTCGCCAGCTCCAGGTAGTCGTTCTGCGAGCGCGGGCCGCCGCACAGGGTCGCGAAGTCGAACCAGATCACCCCGCCCGCATGGCGCAGGGCACGGATCTCGCGGTTCTCGATGTGGACGATCGGGCTTTCGTCGGCGGTGTCGGCGACTTTCGCATACGCTTCGCGCAGCGCGTGATCGGAGGCGGCATTGAGCGGCGTGTAATAGGCTTGCACCTGCTCCAGGGCGCGCTTGCGGTAGTCGTTGCCGGCGTCGACGTTCAGGATGTCGAGCTTTTCCTTCAGCAGCGCGATGGTGGGCAGCATGCGGTCGCGGTGCAGCCCGTCCGGGTACAGCGTCGAGGGCTCGTAGTTCGAGGTCATGACGAAGCTGACGCCGTTGTTGAACAGGGCCGTCAGCAGGTTGTACAGGATCATCGCGTCGGCGATGTCGGAGACGTGGAATTCGTCGAAGCAGATCAGGCGGTACTTCTTGGCGATACGCTTCGCCACTTCGTCGAGCGGATCGGCCACGCCCTTGAGTTCGTCGAGCTGGCCGTGTACGGCGCGCATGAATTCGTGGAAGTGCAGGCGCGTCTTGCGCACCACGGGGACGACGGAATAGAAGCTGTCCATCAGGAAGGACTTGCCGCGCCCGACGCCGCCCCACATGTAGACGCCGCGCGGCACGTCCGGACGGTTGAGTAGACGCTTGAAAGCGGACGACCGCTGGGCCTTGTAGTCGACCCAGTCGTCGTACGCCTGCTGGAGGCGGTCGACCGCGGCCTGCTGGGCCGGATCGCTCTTGAAGCCGCGCTCGGTGAGGGCGTGCTGGTAGTACTCTTGGACGTTCATGTAGTGCAATCGTTAAAGTAGGGTGGGCGCCCCGTGCCCACGCGGGAAGTAGCGCAGCGTTGACGCCGCTTCCGCGTGGGCACAGGGCGCCCACCCTACAAGGCTATGTCGATGCGAGCGTTTTAGAAATTCAGCGAACGCTTGTCCACCGCCAGTGCCGCTTCCTTCACGGCTTCCGACAGCGACGGGTGCGCGTGGCAGATGCGGGCGATGTCTTCCGACGAGGCCTTGAACTCCATCGCGACGACGGCTTCCGAGATCAGTTCCGATGCGACCGGGCCGACGATGTGCACGCCCAGGATTTCATCGGTCGTGGCATCGGCCAGGAATTTCACCATGCCCGAGGTGTCGCCCAGCGCGCGCGCACGGCCGTTGGCCATGAACGGGAAGGTGCCGGCCTTGTACGCCACGCCTTCGGCCTTGAGCTGCTGCTCGGTCTTGCCGACCCACGCGATTTCCGGCGAGGTGTAGATCACCCATGGAATCGTGTTGAAGTTGACGTGGCCGTGCTGGCCGGCGATGCGCTCGGCGACGGCAACGCCCTCTTCCTCGGCCTTGTGCGCCAGCATCGGGCCGCGCACGACGTCGCCCACCGCCCACACGCCCGGCAGGCTGGTGCGGCATTCATCGTCGACGATCACGAAACCGCGCTCGTCCAGCGGCAGGCCGACGGACTCGCCGTTCAGGCCGATCGTGTTCGGTACGCGGCCGATCGAGATGATCAGGCGGTCGAAGGTGGCGGTCTGTTCGGCGCCGGTCGAGTCGGCGTACTGCACCGTGACGTCGTTCTCGCCCTTGGTGATGGCGCCGATCTTGCAGCCCAGGTTGATCTTCAGACCCTGCTTGACGAAGAGCTTGTGCGCTTCCTTGGCGATCTGCTCGTCGACCGCGCCCAGGAAGGTCGGCAGGCCTTCCAGCACGGTGACGTCGGCACCGACGCGGCGCCACACCGAACCCATTTCCAGGCCGATGACGCCGGCGCCGATCACGCCCAGCTTCGACGGAACCGCGTCGATGGCCAGTGCGCCGGTGTTCGACAGGATCAGCTTCTCGTCGAATTCCGCGCCCGGCAGCTGGCGTGCGTTCGAACCGGTGGCAACGACGACGTTCTTGGCCGTCAGCGTGTCGGTGGTCGGGCCGGTCACGTTGATGGTGTAGCCGCCTTCGGCCTTGCCGGCGAAGGCGCCGCGGCCGTGGAAGAAGGTGACCTTGTTCTTCTTGAACAGGTACAGGATGCCGTCGTTGTTCGCCTTGACGACCGAATCCTTACGCTTGAGCATCTGCGGCAGGTTCAGTTCCAGACCCGACACGTTGATGCCGTGCTCGGCGAAGGCGTGGCCGGCGTGCTCGAAGTGTTCCGACGACTGCAGCAGCGCTTTCGACGGGATGCAGCCGACGTTGGTGCAGGTGCCGCCCGGGGCAGGCTTGCCGGCGGCATTGCTCCACTCGTCGATGCAAGCGGTCTTGAAGCCCAGCTGGGCTGCGCGGATGGCGGCGATGTAGCCGCCAGGACCGCCGCCGATGACGACGACGTCGAATTGTTTTTCGTTACTCATGAATGATTCCTTATTTATTCTTCTGGGACAAAAATCCACATCAGCAGATAAACCAGGGCGCCGAACCCGGAGGTGAGGATGGTGAACACGGTGAAGACCAGGCGCCAGATCCAGGTGTCGAGACCCAGGGTACCGGCCAGTCCGCCGCACACCCCGCCCAGCCAGCGATCCGCGCGCGACCTGCGCAGCGACGAGAAGTCGCCGGCGCCGCGCCGCGTGTCGAAGCCATAGCCGCCCGCAGCACCGCCGCCATCCTTGTCGAGGCTGACTCGCTCGCCCGGACTGGCGCCGGCCAGGACTTTCGCCTTGGCCCGTTCGAATTCCTCGGTAGTCAACGCACCCGCCTGGTGCAGTTCGTGCAGGCGCCGGATTTCATCGGAGATCATGGTCGTGCTCCCAATGTTGAGAACCTCTCCCACCTGGGACAGGTTCCAGTGGACGCGCCGCGAAATGGGCGCGTCCACTCCCTGAGATGACTTCTACAGCCGAAAATACAAGCTGTTTACCGTGGATTACAGATCCAGCAGCAGGCGTGCCGGATCTTCCAGCGCATCCTTCATGGCGACCAGGCCCAGCACGGCTTCGCGGCCGTCGATGATGCGGTGGTCGTAGGACATCGCCAGGTAGTTCATCGGACGGATGACGATCTGGCCGTTCTCGACGACGGCGCGGTCCTTGGTCGCGTGCACGCCCAGGATGGCCGACTGCGGCGGGTTGATGATCGGGGTCGACAGCATCGAGCCGAAGGTGCCGCCGTTCGAGATCGAGAAGGTACCGCCCGACAGGTCTTCCAGGGTCAGCTTGCCTTCTTTTGCCTTCTGGCCGAATTCGCCGATCTTCTTCTCGATCTCGGCGATCGACATCTGGTCGGCGTTGCGCAGGATCGGCACCACCAGGCCGCGCGGCGAACCGACGGCGATACCGATGTCGAAGTAGCCGTGGTAGACGATGTCGTTACCGTCGACCGAGGCGTTCAGGATCGGGTACTTCTTCAGTGCGGCAACAGCGGCCTTGACGAAGAAGGACATGAAGCCCAGCTTGACGCCGTGCTCTTTCTCGAACTTGTCCTTGTACTTGGCGCGCAGATCCATCACCGGCGCCATATTGACTTCGTTGAAGGTCGTCAGGATGGCGTTGGTCGACTGCGATTGCAGCAGGCGCTCGGCGATACGGGCGCGCAGGCGGCTCATCGGCACGCGCTCTTCCGGACGGTCGCCCAGTTGCGCGACCGGTGCGGCCACTTGCTGGAGGGCTGGCTTCGGTGCGGCCGGCGCAGCTGCTGGCGCTGGTGCGGCGGCCGGCTTGTTGGCCACTGCGCTCAGGGCGTCGCCCTTGGTGACGCGGCCGTCGCGGCCCGAGCCGTCGATGCCGGCGGCGCTCATGTTGTTGTCGGCCAGGATCTTGGCGGCGGCCGGCATGGCCACGCCCGAGTGCGAACCGCCGGTAGCGGCTGGCGCGGCGGCAGGCGCAGCCTGGATCGGCGCGTTCGGCGCGGCCGACGGGATCGCCTTGACTTCCAGCGGGCTGGTCTGGGCCGATGCTTCGGTATCGATGATGGCGATGACTTCGCCGGCGACGACGGTGGCGCCGTCGGCTTTCAGCAGTTGCACGATCACGCCTGCGCTTGGCGCCGGCAGCTCAAGGACCACCTTGTCGGTTTCGATGTCGATCATGTTTTCGTCGCGCGTGACCGGCTCGCCGACTTTCTTGTGCCACGACAGCAGGGTTGCTTCAGCGACCGATTCCGACAGTTGGGGAACCTTGACTTCGATTTGTGCCATGTAAAACTCCGTTTGATTATTTTGTGCTGTCTGCGAAAACGCCCGGCCAGTCTTGGGGCCGGCCGGGCGTGGACGATATTACTTAGTCAGGATGAAGCCTTTGAGCTTCGAGAACGCCGTGTCGAGCAATTCCTTCTGCTGCGCCACGTGCTTGTCCGAGTAGCCGACGGCAGGTGCTGCCGAAGCCGGGCGACCGGCGTAGGCCAGGCGCTGACCTTCGTCCATGTTTTCGAAGATGTTGTGCTGGATCTGGAACCACGGGCCCTGGTTCTGCGGCTCGTCCTGTGCCCACACCACTTCGGTCGCGTTGCTGAACTTCTTCAATTCGGCGGCGAACGACTTGTGCGGGAACGGGTACATCTGTTCCATGCGGATGATCGCGACATCGCTCACGCCGCGCGTCTTGCGGGCGCCGACCAGGTCGTAGTACACCTTGCCCGAGCAGACGATCACGCGCTTGACCTTCGAGGCTTCGATCTTGTCGTCGGTTTCGCCGATGACGGTCTGGAAGGCACCCTTGGCCAGGTCGGTCAGCGGCGAACCGGCGTCCTTGTTGCGCAGCAGCGACTTCGGCGTGAAGATGACCAGCGGCTTGCGGAACTGGCGCACCATCTGGCGGCGCAGCAGGTGGAAGATCTGCGCGGCCGTGGTCGGCTGCACGACTTGCATGTTGTTGTCCGCGCACAGTTGCAGGAAGCGCTCGATACGGCCCGACGAGTGTTCCGGGCCCTGGCCTTCGTAGCCGTGCGGCAGCATCATGACCAGGCCCGAGGCGCGGCCCCACTTCACTTCGCCCGAAGCGATGAACTGGTCGATGACGACCTGGGCGCCGTTGACGAAGTCGCCGAACTGGGCTTCCCAGATGGTCAGCGTGTTCGGTTCCGCGGTCGAGTAGCCATACTCGAAGCCGAGCACCGCTTCTTCCGACAGCACCGAGTCGATGACCGTGAACTGCGCCTGGTTTTCCGACACGTTGGCCAGCGGCAGGTAGATGCCCTGATCCCAGCGCTCGCGGTTCTGGTCGTGCAGCACGGCGTGGCGGTGGACAAACGTGCCGCGGCCGGCATCCTGGCCCGACAGGCGAATCGCGTAGCCCGAGGACAGCAGCGACGCGAAGCCCAGGTGTTCCCCCATGCCCCAGTCGAGGTTCATCTCGCCGCGGCCCATGGCGGCGCGGTCGGCCAGCACTTTTTCGACCAGCGAGTGCGGTTTGAAGCCTTCAGGCACCTTGGTGATGCGTTCGGCCAGGCGCTTCAGTTCGGTCATCGGCACGGCGGTATCGGCCGCGTCAGTCCACTTCTTGTTCAGGAACGGCGCCCAGTCGACGGCGAACTGGTTCTTGAAGTTGGTCAGCACCGGATCGACCGTGTGCTTGCCCGCGTCCATCGCGTCGCGGTAGGCGGCGACCAGCTTGTCGCCTTCGTCGGCGGCCACGGTGCCCTGCGTCGACAGCTTTTCCGCGTACAGCTTGCGGGTGCCTGGGTGCTTGGCGATCTTCTTGTACATCAGCGGCTGGGTCAGCGCAGGCGTGTCCTGCTCGTTGTGGCCCAGTTTGCGGTAGCAGATGATGTCGACGACGACGTCCTTGCCGAACTCGACGCGGTAATCCAGCGCAATTTGCGTAGCAAGAACGACGGCTTCAGGATCGTCGGCGTTCACGTGGAAGACCGGCGCTTCGATCATTTTCACGACGTCCGAGCAGTACAGCGTCGAACGGGCGTCGCGCGGGTCGGAGGTGGTGAAGCCGATCTGGTTGTTGATGACGATGTGCACCGTGCCGCCCGTGCCGTAGCCGCGGGTCTGCGCCAGGTTCAGGGTTTCCATGACCACGCCCTGGCCGGCGAACGCGGCGTCGCCGTGCACCAGGATCGGCAGCACTTCCTTGCCCTTGCGGTCGCCGCGGCGTTCCATGCGCGCCTTGACCGAGCCTTCGACGACCGGATTCACGATTTCCAGGTGCGATGGGTTGAAGGCCAGCGACAGGTGCACCGGGCCGCCCGGGGTCGAGACGTCGCTCGAGAAGCCCTGGTGGTACTTCACGTCGCCCGACGGCAGGTCGTCGGCGTGCTTGCCTTCGAATTCTTCGAACAGGTCGGCCGGGCTCTTGCCCAGGGTGTTGACCAGGACGTTCAGGCGGCCGCGGTGGGCCATGCCGATGACGATTTCCTGGATGCCCTTTTCACCGGCGCGCTGGATGGTTTCGTCCATCGAGGCGATGAAGGACTCGCCGCCTTCGAGCGAGAAGCGCTTGGCGCCGACGTATTTGGTGTGGAGGTAGCGCTCCAGGCCTTCGGCGGCCGTCAGGCGCTCGAGGATGTGGCGCTTCTTCTCGGCCGAGAAGGTCGGGGTCGAACGGATCGACTCGAGGCGCTCCTGGATCCAGCGCTTTTCGGTCGGGTCGCTGACGTACATGAACTCCGCGCCGATCGAGCGGGTGTAGGTGTCGCGCAGCATTTGCAGCAAGTCGCGCAGGGATGCGTCTTCGCCGCCGAAATAGGTGTTCGAGATGTTGAACTTGGTGTCGAGGTCGGCATCGGTGAAGCCGTAGAACGACGGATCGAGTTCCGGGATCGACGGGCGCTCCTGGCGCTGCAGCGGATCGAGGTTGGCCCAGCGCGAACCGAGGTAGCGGTAGGCGGCGACCAGCTGGGTGACGGCGACGCGCTTGCGTGCCATTTCCGGATCGGCTTCGCCGGCGCTGGCGGTGACGGTGCGGATCGCGCCCTGCTTGGCGCGCTCGGCGAAGGAGGCGATGACCGAGGAGTGGATCACGTCAGGACGGCTGCTGCCGTCGACGGCAGGCACGTTCTGCATGCTGTCGAAATAGGCGCGCCAGTTGTCGGGCACCGAGCCTGGATTGTTCAGGTAGGCTTCGTATAACTCTTCCACATACGGCGCATTACCGCCGAACAGGTACGAGTTAGCAAATTGTTGTTGCATCATTCTTGCTCACCTTTTCTTCGCGCTTCGCGAGTTTGGCGGGTTAATCTAACCTTCCGCGACACGGCCTGACCGGTTAGCGGATCGCACTACTACTCAGTTGTGGGGGGAAGGACAGATGGGGTCTTCATCAACCTACTGCGCGTCGGCTGGCCGGCTTGCGATGCTCGCCGTACTCAAGTACGGCTGTGCTTCTCAGCCAGCCATCCTTCCGCTCGCTACGGTTTCTGAAGACCCCATGTTATTGAGCAAATCACCTGACTTACCGCAATATCGGGGGCTATTGTAACGCAACATACGGCACGCATAAGGGGTGAACCAAATTTTGTTGACCGTCTAAATGATAATAGTTATCATTTGCGTTGTGTACTCAACAGGAAGCTTGCATGTCTGTCCAGAACCCGCCGCGTACGGCCCACTCCGCTCCTAGCGCCCTGCCCGGCGCGCGGCGCTCGATGTGGCTCAAGACGCTGCACCAGTGGCACTGGATCAGCTCGGCCATCTGCCTGACCGCAATGTTGCTTTTTAGCATCACCGGCTTCACCCTGAACCACGCGGCGCAAATCGAATCGAAACCGCAGGTCACGCGCACCAAGGCCGAAGTGCCGGCCTCCCTGCTGCCGGTGCTGCGCAGCTATGCCGAGAAGCATGTCGACGGCGAGGCGCCGGTGCCGACCCAGCTGGCCGAATGGGCCAAGGACGCCTTCCCGGTCGACCTGCGCGGGCGCACCGCGGAATGGAGCGAGGAAGACGCCTATGTCGCCCTGCCCCGCCCGGGCGGCGACGCCTGGCTGCGCGTCAGCCTCGACGGCCAGGCCGAATACGAAGTCACCAGCCGCGGCGCCATCTCCTGGCTCAACGATTTACATAAAGGCCGCAATACCGGCCCGGTGTGGAGCTGGTTCATCGACATCTTCGCGTTTGCCTGTCTGGTGTTCTGCATCACCGGTTTCCTCATCATGAAGATCCATGCGGCCAACCGGCCCTCAACCTGGCCCGTGATCGGCTTCGGCATCGTGCTGCCGGCCGTACTCGCCATTCTCTTTATTCACTGAATCGTCTACCTCTCTATATAGAAGGCATTGCATGAAACTGTCCTCCTCGCTGGCACTGAGCCTACCGCTGACCCTGCCGCTGATGTCCGGCGGCGCCGTGGCCGCCGACCTCTCGGTGAAGTTCGAACTGCCGCAGCTGAACGTGGCCGAGTACCACAAGCCGTATGTCGCGATGTGGATCGAAAAGGGCGACGGCGCCGTCGCCTCGACCCTGGCCGTGCTCTACGACGTCAAGAAGAAGGACAATGCCGGCGAGAAGTGGGTGAAGGACATGCGCACCTGGTGGAGAAAAGCCGGCCGCGAAGCCCAATTACCGATCGACGGCGTCTCGGGCGCGACGCGCGCCGCCGGCACCCACACGATGAGCTTCGGCCCGGCGCGTACCGGCATCGACAAGCTGCCGGCCGGCGACTACAAGCTGGTCGTGGAAGCGGCGCGCGAAGCGGGCGGACGCGAACTGGTGCGCGTGCCCTTCACGCTGCCGGCCAAGGGCAAGGTCGCGGCAACCGCCAACGGCAAGGAAGAACTCGGCGCAGTCTCCCTCAACATTCAATAAGAAAGCGGCATCATGGAAAATTCATTCGTCAAACATGGTGTTTTGGCCCTGATCCTGGCCGCCACCGCCGGCGCCGCCAGCGCGCACCGTCCCTGGATGCTGCCGACCTCGACAATTGTCGAAGACAAGGGCTGGGTCACGATCGACGGCGCCGTCTCGGAAGGCCTGTTCGACATCGACCACATGCCGCTGCGCATGGACGGCCTCACCGTCACCGCCCCAGACGGCAGCACCGCGCCAGCCCCGGCCGCCGTGATGGGCAAGATGCGCTCCTCGGTCGACCTGCCGCTGCCCCAGGAAGGCACCTACCGCATCGCGCTCGTCAGCAACAACGCGATGGGCAGCTACAAGGTCGGCAATGAGGTGAAACGCTTCCGCGGCAGCGAGGCCGATTTCGCCAAGCAGGTGCCGGCCGGCGCCACCGAGGTGCGCAAGACGCTCACCCACCAGCGTATCGAAACCTTCGTCACCTCCAAGAAAGCCAGCGACGGCGCCCTCAAGCCGACCAACGCCGGCCTGGAAATGGTGCCGCTGACCCATCCGAACGACCTGCGCGCCAACGAGACCATGCGCGTGCGCTTCCTGCTCGACGGCAAACCGCTGCCGAACCTGCCCTTCAGCCTGGTGCCGGGCGGCGTGCGCTACCGCGGCGTGGCCGGCGAAATCCGCCTGACCACCGATGCCAAGGGCGAGGCCAGCTTCACGCTGCCGGCCGCGAACATGTACTGGATGAACGCGGCCTACCCGCCGAATCCGGGCAAGGGTCCCGGCCCGGACAACGGCCCGGCCGAAACCCGCCGCTACGCCTACACGGCCACGCTCGAAGCCCTGCCGGAGTAAGCGGCTCTTGCAACACTCGGTGCTCGTTCCGCTGTCTATCGATCCTGCCGTCGTCCCCGACGGCAGCGTGCTGCACGACGCCTCCGGCGCGACGATGGGGACGAGCTGGTCGGCGCGCCTGCTGCTGCCGCCCGGCGTGCGTAGCCAGCTCGGGCTGCAGCTGCAGGCGGAACTCGACGGCATCAATACCGAGATGAGCCACTGGGATCCGGACTCCGTCCTCGGCCGCTACAACCGCGCTCCTGCCGGCAGCTGGCATGCGCTGCCGCCGCGTTTCGTCGCCGTGCTGGACTATGCGCTGCAGGTGGCGCAAGACAGCGGCGGCGCCTACGATCCTTTTGCCGGCGCGCTCGTGAACCTGTGGGGCTTCGGGCCCGAGCGGCGCTACAACCAGCCCGGCTTTTATACCCCCGCGCCGGATGCGGTGCGCGCAGTGCTGGCGCAACGCGCGGCGCTCGATCCCACTTTCGACCGTGAAGGCGGCCGCCTGCTGCAGCCGGGCGGCGCGCTGCTCGATTTCTCTTCGATCGCCAAGGGCTATGCCGTCGACCGCCTGGCCTGGTGCCTGGAACGGCACGGCATCCGTCACTACCTGGTCGAGATCGGCGGCGAGCTGCGCGGCGCCGGCATGAAGCCGGACGGCCAGCCCTGGTGGGTCACGCTCGAAGGCGTGCCCGGCATCGACAGCGCGCCGACCGTCGCCGCCCTGCATGGCCTGGCGATCGCCACCTCAGGCGACTACCGCCGCTATTTCGAGCATGGCGGCCTGCGCGCCTCGCACACGCTCGATCCGCGCAGCGGCTATCCGGTCGCCAACGAGGTCGCCTCCTGCACCGTGCTGCACGAAACCTGCATGGCGGCCGACGCCCTCTCGACCACGATCACCGTGCTCGGCCTTGACGCCGGCCTGGCCTTTGCCGAGGAACGCGGCCTGGCCGCGCGCCTGCTGCTGCGCCGCCCCGGCGCCCTCGAAGAAAACACGACCAGCGCCTACCGCGCCATGCTGCAATGATGACCATCGATCCCGTGCGCTGGAGCGGCGCCCTGTTCCTGATCCTGGCCTGGGGCGGCCTGTGCGCGGCGATGCTGCGCCGTCCTTCCGTGGCTGCTGCCACCGGCGTGGCTGATTGGCTGGTGGTCTACGCCAGCCAGACCGGCAACGCCGAATACCTGGCGCAGCAGACGGCAAGCACCCTGTCGCTTGGGGGCCTGTCGGCGCGCGCCCTGTGCATCTCGCAGCTCGACGCCGCCACCCTGTCCGGCGCCACGCGCGCCCTCTTCATCGCAAGTACCTATGGCGAAGGCGATTCGCCCGACGCCGCCGCGCGCTTCGCCGGCGTGACGATGGCCGATGCGCCAGATCTCTTTGCCTTGCATTACGCCGTGCTGGCACTGGGCGACAGCAGCTACACCAATTACTGCGGCTTCGGCCGCGCCTTGGATGCCTGGCTGGCCGCGCGCGGCGCCACCGCCCTGTTCGGCCGCATCGAAGTCGACCGCGGCGACGCCGAGGCCATCGGCGCCTGGCAGCACCAGCTGAGCCACCTGGCCGGCACCAGCGACATGCCGGACTGGGAAGCGCCGGCCTACGGCCAATGGCGCATCCTCGAGCGCACCCAGCTCAACGAAGGCAGCGCCGGCGCGCCCCTGTACCGGATCGCGCTGATCCCGGCCGAGGGCGCCTTGCCCGATTGGGAAGCGGGCGACCTGGTGCAGGTCTGCGCGCCGAGCGACCCGGATCTGCCGCGCGAATACTCGATCGCCTCGGTTCCGGCCGAGGGCCGCATCGAATTACTGGTGCGCCTGCAGCACCACGCCGACGGCAGCCTGGGCGCCGCCTCCGGCTGGCTGTGCCGCGAAGCGACGGGTCGCGACGCCGTTCATCTGCGCGTGCGCACCCATGCGCGCTTCCGCCTGGGCGAGAACGCCGCGCGGCCCCTGATCTTGATCGGCAACGGCACTGGCCTGGCCGGCCTGCGCGCCCACTTGAAGGCGCGCATCGACGCCGGCATGCACGACAACTGGCTGGTGTTCGGCGAGCGCAATGCGCGTCTCGACTTCCTCTGCCGCGACGAACTTGAACGCTGGCGCGACAGCGGCCGCCTGGCCCGCCTCGACGCCGTCTTCTCGCGCGACGGCGCCACGCCACGCTATGTGCAGCACCTGCTGGCCGAGCAAGGCGAGCTTGTACGCGGCTGGATCGCCCGCGGCGCCGCGATCTATGTCTGCGGCAGCCTGCAAGGCATGGCGAGCGGCGTGCACGAGGCGCTGGCGTCTGCGCTCGGGCCGGAGGCGCTCGACGAGCTGGCGGCACAGGGGCGCTATCGGCGCGACGTGTACTGAGTGTGCGTGACTACGCATGCCGCACGCATGCACGATTCTTGAGCGCAACTGCAATCTTGATATAAATCAAGCACTTGCCGGCTGAGCGCGGCAGTGCCGCACAGTGTTATCCACAATTTCTGTGCAAAACTTTTTGACTTGCTGGCTGACCGGCCAACGATCTCTTACTTCGTACGGTTGCGTCCGTAGGGTGGGCACCCCGTGCCCACGCGGTCGTGCTCGTGCATTGGTACATCGTCGCCGTGAAGCCGCGGACGCCCCCATCCCAATTCATCGCGGCAATCGGCGAGCATCCCTTGCGCCGCGTGTGCGCATATGCCGTACCGCGTGGGCTCGGAGAGCCCACCCTACGATACCCACCGACTTCAATTGAACGCGAATGATAACAATTCTCATTTACAAAACGCAAAACGCTCACTAGAATGCTGGTCAGTTCAACAAGAAGCGCCCGCGCCAAACGGGTGTCCTCCAACGAGAGAAAAACAGGATGACCATGCAATCGATCAAAAGCCGCAAGCACGCCACCAGCCGTTTCAACCAGCACATGAGCGCCGCCCTGGCGACCATGCTGCTGCCGCTCGCGGCGCAGGCAGCGGATACCAGCACCCCACCCGCACTCGACGACGCCGCCAGCGCGCCCGTCTCCAAGGTCGAAGTCGTCGGCAGAACCGAGAATGACTTCAAGGCCGAGCGTGCGAGCTCGCCGAAGTACACGGAAAAGCTGGTCGACACGGCCCAGTCGGTGCAGGTCATCAAGAAGGAACTGATCGAGCAGCAAGGCGCCCTTACCCTCACCGAAGCACTGCGCAACACGCCCGGCGTCGGTGCCTTCTTCCTCGGCGAGAACGGCAACACGAATACCGGCGACGCCATCTTCATGCGCGGCTTCGATACCTCGGGCAGCATCTTCGTCGACGGCGTACGCGACGTCGGCTCGGTCTCGCGCGACGTCTTCAACCTGGAACAGATCGACGTCGTGAAGGGCCCGGCCGGCACCGACAACGGCCGCGGCGCGCCGACCGGCTCGGTCAACCTGGTGACGAAGAAAGCGCACATGGCCGATGCCATCTCCGGCTCGGTCACCGGCGGCAGCGCCTCGCAGAAGCGCCTCACGGTCGACGCCAACAAGGTCTTGAACGCCGAGCGCGGCATCGCCCTGCGCCTGAACGCGATGGGCCAGGATTCCGGCGACGCCGCGCGCGACGTCGTCAAGGACAAGCGCTGGGCCATCGCGCCGAGCCTGGGCTTCGGCCTGAACGGCCCGACGCGCGTGGTGCTGGACTACCTGCACGTCGACCAGGACAACATCCCGGATGGCGGCGTGCCGACGATCGGCCTGCCCGGCTACTCCAGCCCCGACCGCACCCGTCCGCAGATCGGCAATGCGCCGACCGTCGACCCGCAGAACTTCTACGGCTCCAACGCCGACTACGACAAGATCAAGGCCGACATGGCGACCGTGCGCATCGAGCACGACTTCGCGCCCGGCTTCAAGCTGCATAACATTTCGCGCTATGGCCGCACCAGCCAGGACTACCTGCTCTCCGCCTTCATGGGCACGGCGGCCAACATCGGCACCACGCCGGCCACGCTGAACGACCCTGCATCCTGGACGCTGGTGCGCAACACCCGCACTGTCAAGGATCAGCAGAACAAGATCATCACCAACCAGACCGCGCTGACCTCCCAGTTCGACACCGGTTCGCTGCGCCACACGCTGGTGACGGGCCTGGAGCTGACCAGCGAAAGCCAGATCACCTACGGCCTCACTGGCCTGGGCACGGTCGGTATCGACGGCCGCACCAGCCTGTACAACCCGGATCCGGGCGCGCCGCTGATCGGCTACGCGCCACGCCGCACCGGCGCCTACAACGACGCCACCGTCGACACGCAAAGCCTGTACGCCTTCGACACCATCAAGATCGGCGAGCACTGGATCATCAACGGCGGCCTGCGCGCCGACCACTTCAGCGGCGACTACACCGTGGTGGCCGCGCCGACGGCAACCGTCGGTCCGGTCGCCACCCACTTCAAGGTCGGCGACACCTTCGTCAACGGCAAGCTGTCGGTGCTCTACAAGCCGACCGCCAACAGCAGCGTGTATGCGATGGCCGCCAGCTCCAAGCAGCCGCCGGGTTCGAGCTTCACGGTGTCGGGCAACCTCAACAGCGCGCAGAACCCGATCTACGATCCGCAGGAAACGATGACCACGGAACTGGGCGGCAAGCTCGACCTCTTCAAGCAGAAGCTGTCGCTGTCGGCCGCACTGTTCCGCACCGAGGTGAAGAACGAAGTCGAGCAGGATCCGGTCGACCTCAAGTACTACCAGACCGGCAAGAAGCGCGTGCAGGGCGTCGAGCTGGGCATGGTCGGCGAAGTGGCGCGCAACTGGCTGGTCAGCGCCGGCTACCTGTACATGGACACCAGCGTCGAAGCAGGCAAGGTCATCACCGCCGGCGGCGAGAACGCCCTGACCTACACGCCGAAAAGCTCGTTCACGCTGTGGACGTCCTACGACCTGCCCTTCGGCCTGAAGGTCGGCGGCGGCGCGCGCTTCTCCGACCGCCTGCTGCGCGGCACCGACGGCGCCATCGGCACCCCGGCCTATGCCGATTCCTACTGGGTGTTCGACGCGATGGCCTCGTATGCCGTCACCCCGAACCTCGACATCCGCCTGAACGTCTACAACGTCGGCGACGAGCGCTATGTCGCGGCGATCAACAAGAGCGGCTACCGCTACACGCCGGGCACGCCGCGTTCGGCCAGCCTGACCGCGAATCTCCGCTTCTGATCTGCGCTCCTGATTTGCGCTGATCATCAGCGCCACAGTTCTGCTCCTCCAGCAGCGCATCGGCTTCAAAGCACGCCCTTCGCCTCGCGGTGACGGGCGTCTTTTTTTTCGTCTTCCGGGACGAGGCTTGGCCTAGAATGGCATGCCACCACCACCCATGCACACCTCTTGAAGATATCGATCGGCCTTCGCCTGTTTGCCTCCGTCCTGCTGGCCATCCTGGCGGTGGCGGCGAGCGCCGTCTGGCTGCTGCGCCAGAACGTGCTCGAGGGCTTCGGCGACTATGCCGTCCAGATCGAACTCGATCGCCTGGAAGAACTGTCGAACGCACTCGCGCGCCGCCATGCCCGCCACGGCGGCTGGGATTTCATTCCGGCCGACGGCAGGCGCGACTGGATCGCACGCGAACTGGCGCGCCTGCAGGCCGAGCGCGAGGCGCGCGCAGTCGCAGTGGCGCCCGCGCCAGCGGCACCGGTTGCGCCGGCACCGGCCCTGCCCGCGCCGCCCGCCGCGCCCGCTCCGCCGGCGCCACCGGCTCCGCCCTTGCCGCCGCTGCCGCCGCTGCCCTTGCCTTCACTGCGCGCGATCCCCGTCGACGCCGAGCCGGGCGACGCGCCCCTGCAGTCGCGCATCACCCTGTTCGATGCCGCCGGCAAGTTCGTCGCCGGCCGCCCGCCCGGCACGCTGCCGCTGGCGCGGCGCCCGATCCTGTTCGAAGGCCGCACCATCGGCTACCTCGCCGTGGCGCGCACGGCGCGGCCGACCGACGCCCTCGCCTATGCCTTCCTGCAGCAGCTGGGCGCCAGCCTGTGGCCGATCGCCGCCGCAGGCATGCTGCTCAGCGCCCTGGTCGCGACCCTGCTCGCCCTGCACTTCCGGCGTCCGATCGGCCGCCTGGCCACTGGCGCGCGCCTGCTGGCCGACGGACGCTTCGAGACCCGCCTTGAAGAAAACCGCAGCGACGAGCTGGGCGAACTGTCCGGCCATTTCAATGCGCTGGCAGCGCGCCTGCAGGGCGCCGAGGAGGCGCGCCGCCAGTGGGTAGCCGATACCTCGCACGAGCTGCGCACGCCGCTGGCCGTCCTGCGCGCCCAGCTGGAGGCGGTGCAGGATGGCGTACGCAGCGCCGACCCGCCGCAAGTGGCGGCCATGCTGCGCCAGGTGCTGGCGCTCTCGAAACTGATCGACGAACTGTATGCGCTGGCGCGCGCGGACGTCGGCGCCCTCGACTTGCGGCGCGAGCCGGCCGACCTGTGGCAGCTGGCCTGCGACGAGGCCGAGGCTTTCGGCGAACGCCTGCGCACGGCGGGCCTGACGCTTGACATTGCCGCCGCGCCGCCGCGCGCGACCGTCCTGCTCGACCCAGACCGCATGCGCCAGGTGCTGTGCAACCTGTTCGAAAACAGCCTGCGTTACACGAGCGCGCCGGGGCGCGTGCTGCTCTCGGCGCGCGCGGACGGCGGACGGTTCGCATTGACCGTCGACGACAGCGCGCCCGGCGTGCCCGACACCGCCCTGGCGCGCCTGGGCGAACGCTTCTACCGTGTCGACGCCTCGCGCAGCCGCGCCGGCGGCGGCGCCGGCCTCGGCCTCGCGCTGTGCCGGCGCCTGGTCGAGGCGCAAGGCGGCCAGCTCGAATTCGCGCACGCGCCGACGGGCGGCCTGCGCGTCACCCTCGGTTTTCCGCTCGCATGAACACCATTTACATCGTCGAGGACGAACCCGAACTGGCGGCCCTGGTGGCCGACTACCTGCGCGCGGCCGGCTTTGTGCCCACGGTGTTCGGCGACGGCGCCGCGGCGCTGGCCGCGATCCGCGCCGCGCCGCCCGCCCTGGTCGTGCTCGACCTGATGCTGCCCGGCCTCGACGGCCTGGCGCTGTGCCGCGAGGTACGCAGCTTTTCCGAGGTGCCGGTCGTGATGACGACCGCGCGCGTCGAGGAGATCGACCGCCTGCTGGGACTGGAACTGGGCGCCGACGACTACCTCTGCAAACCCTTCAGCCCGCGCGAACTGGTGGCGCGCGTGAAAGCGATCCTGCGCCGCGCGGGCGTGCCGGCGGCGCCGTTGGCCATCGATGCCAGAGCACGCCGCGCCAGACTGCGCGGGCAGGCGCTGGAATTGACGCCGACGGAATTTGCCCTGCTGGCCGCGCTCGCGCGCCGACCGGGCCAGGTGCTGTCGCGCGCCCAGCTGCTGGCGCAGGCGCACCAGGACAAGCTCGAGGTGACGGATCGCGCCGTTGACAGCCACATCAAGAACTTGCGCCGCAAGATCGCGCTGGCGACGCCGGAGTACGAGCCGATTCGCTCGATTTACGGACTCGGTTACCGGTTCGAGCCGTAGCGCCTCCATTCTTTCTCCACATTCGCGGCGGATGATGCGTCATGTCGGCGCCAGCTTGGGCGCCTCACCATCAGGAGAACGACATGCATGCTCGCTTCATCTTTTTCGCCGCCCTGCTGATCGGCGCCGGCGCCGCCGACGTGGCCGCCCAGGAGAGGACGTCTTCCTACGTCGCGCCGCCGGCCCCGCCTGCGCCACCGGCGCCACCGGCGCCGCCGATGCCATCCGATCTTCCCGCGCCGCCGGCCCCACCCGCGCCGCCGCCGCCAGCGGCCATTCCGGCGCCGCCGCCGCTGCCCGAGGTACCGGCCGAGGCCCACGCCGCCTGCGCCGGCAAGACCGACGGCAGCCGCCTGCGCTTCACGCCCGGCCCGGGCGAAACCATGAGCGGCCTGTGCAAACGGGTCGACGGCCGCATGGCGTTCCAGCTGCGCAGCTACAGGAAAGACAGCTGAGGGAAGCGCAGTTTCTCAGCGCCAGTTCCTCAGTGCCAGTTTCTCAGTGCCAGTTCTGGTCCGGCTGCATGTTCAGCCGGTGCGCCGCATCGACCACGTCCTGCAATTCGACCGGGTCGCTATAGGGATCCTCGTCCAGCCGGGTGACCCGGTTCAGCTCCTTCTGCCAGCGGCGCAGCTCGTCGACATAGCCCTGATCGGGCACCCGCCGCAAGTCGCCGCTCGGTTCGCCAACTTGCTCGACCAGGTCGCAGATGCCGTTGTGCAGCCACTCGCCCGTGTGCCAGTCCGGCATGTCCACCGCGGGGAACAGGCAGATGCCCTGCAGATCCATGCCGAGCCGCACGGCAGCCAGCGCTTCGCCCATCACGTCGCGCAGCCACTCCGCGCGGCCGCGGCCGAAGCCGCTGGTCTCGCCGATGATCATCGGCCGGCGGTAGCGCTCCCACACCGTGCGCAGCATGTCGCACAGGGGCGCGATGCGCTCGTCGCCGGGCGCCAAGGCCGCGTGCGGCCCGCTCTCGCGGTACTCCATCTGGCCGAAGGAATAGTTGTTGGCGCCGACGATATCGAGGATCTCGGGTGACCCGCCGAATTCGGGATGGGCGCGGCCGCAGATGATGTCCCAGGCCAGGAAGGTGTCGACTTCGGTCTCGTGGCGCGCGGCCTCGATCTGGTCGGGACGGTCGCGCGGCGCCACCACCCGTACCAGCGGGTCGATGTGCACCATGCGCGCTTCCGGATCGACTTCGCGGATCGCCTTGACGCCGGCAATCGCGGCCCGGCACAGCGCCAGGCGCAGGCGCAGTCGGTCTTCGCGGCTGCAGCGGTAGGGCGCGGCCCAGGCCCACTCGCCGGCGCAAAAGGAGAAAAAGGTGATTTCGTTGATCGGTGTAAAAAAGTGCGGGCCGCGCACCTTCGGCAGCACGTATTCGGCGGCGGCGCGGCAGTAGGCGGCGAAACGCGCGGTGAAGGCATCGCTGAACGGATCGAGATCGTCCGGGTAGCCGTAGTGGCAGAGATCCCAGATCGGGCTGACCTTCGCCGCGTTCATGGCGTCGATGTAGGGATCGAGCATGGCAAAGTCGTACGCGCCGCCGCGGTCTACCAACGGCCAGGGAATCCCTTCGCGCGCGACGGCGATGCCGAGGCCGGCCAGCATCCGGTAGTCCTCGGCGGCGTGCCGGTCGTGCCCGGTTTCCGCGACCAGGTTACGCCGCACCCTGTCCTTCCAGAGGAAGTTCGAGCATTCGAAGCCGGACAGAAAGAATGTAGGGAATATCCCAGGATGCCTTGCCATGCGATCCTCCTCTCGAGAGCCAGGCAAGCATACTCCTCTCCCGAATATGCCTGTGTTTGTTACGAGCGCGCGGGGCTGGTGCGTATCGGACGGCATCTTGTTAGCAAAATGATTAGAATCGGCCCCATCAGCGTATGTTCAATGGGGCGGTCATGTTCGATATGGATCTGGCGTGGTGGGAATTCATCGTGCGCGGGGCGGTCGTCTACCTGACGCTGCTCGTCATGGTGCGCCTGTCCGGCCGGCGCACGGTCGGCCAGTTCACGCCTTTCGATTTGCTGGTGGTGATGCTGCTGTCGGAGGCGGTCTCGAATTCCCTGTCCGGCGGCGACGATTCGGTGGGCGGCGGGCTGATCGTCGCGGCCACGCTGATCGTGCTGAACACGGCAGTGGCCATGCTTTCCACCTACAGCAAGCGCGCCTCGATCATGCTCGACGGCACCGCGGTGCTGATCGGGCGCGACGGCCAGTTCTTCGATAAAGTCGTCAAGCGCTGCCGCATCACCGAATCCGACCTGGAGCAGGCGCTGCGCGCAGCCGACTGTTCGCGTGCGGACATGCAATGCGCCTTCCTCGAGGCCGACGGCGAGATCACGATCCAGCAAAAGAAATAGGCGGCCTGGCCGTCGACATGATTCACCCTGGGGCGAATGCCCTGGAATCCGTATCACATTCCGCGCATTTTTTCGCTCGTTCCATTTCCCTGAGTGCTTATTGCTCAGCGGCTCCTGCCCATCCGTACCGTGTGGGACGTCGTCCATTCATGTGCTAATTTTTTCGGCAGCGTCACGGCGTGGCGCGTTGGATTCTTTCCTAATCAGGAGGTCTGCCATGAAACAGAACTTGTCCCTGCTGGCGCTGGCGGCGGCGCTCGCGCTCGTGCCCGCGGCCAGCCAGGCCCAGACGACGATCATCAAGGCCGTGGCCAGCGGCCCGGCGGAAAGCCCGCCGAACGGCTCGCCCGGCTCGAGCGTCGCCAGCTTCGAGATCGACGGCAACCTGATGCGTGCCGAGGTGCCCTTTCGCGACCTGCTGGGCACCGTCGTGGCCGCCCACATCCACTGCTGCACCACCGCCGCCTTCACCGGCACCGCTCCGATCGCCCTGCCCTTCGACGACTTCCCGACCGGGGTGACCAACGGCCTGTATTCGCAAGCCTTCGATCTGACCGATGCCTCGATCTACGCGCCGGATTTCCTGGCCGCATTCGGCGGCACGCCGGCTGCGGCCAGCACGGCGCTGATCGATGCCATCACCGCGAATACGGTTTACCTGAACATCCATACGACCGAGTTTCCGGCCGGCGAAATCCGCGGCTTCCTGGTGGCGGCGCCGATTCCGGAACCGGCGACCTGGGGCATGCTCGGGCTGGGGCTGGCGGGGATGGGGCTGATGGCGCGGCGCCGCGCCGGGGTGCGCTAACGCGCGCCGCGCTCGTCCAGCAGGCGCGACCAGGCGGGGATCGCCGCCGCCCAGAAGGCGGCGAGCGAGTCCGGCCGCTCCAGGGGCAGGCCCAGGAAACGCGCGGCGGCGAGCAAGGCCTGGACCGCCGCCGTTTCGTCCCCAGGCAGCACGGCCAGCGCGCCGGTCTGCTTCGACAGCTTTTCGCCGTGCTCGTTGCGCACGACCGGCACGTGAAGGTAGCGCGGCGTCGGCACGCCCAATACGCGCTGCAGGTAGATCTGGCGCGCCGTCGAATCGATCAGATCAAAGCCGCGTACGATGTCGGTCACGCCCTGCTCGGCGTCGTCGACCACCACCGCCAGCTGGTAGGCCCAATAGCCGTCGGCGCGCTTGAGAACGAAGTCGCCCGACTCGCTCGCCAGGTGCTGGGTCATCGGGCCGGCGAAGCGGTCGACGAAGGAGATCGCGTCCGCGCCGGGCTCGGGCACGCGCAGGCGCAGGCTGCGCATGCCGCGTCCGGGCGCGAGGCCATGGCGGCAGGTGCCCGGATAGATGGCCGCGCCGTCGGGCGCAACGCCCAGGCGCGAATCGAGGATCTCGCGGCGATTGCAGCCGCAGGGGTAGGCATGCGCACCGAGGCGCTCGGCCGCCGCCGCGTAGAGGGCTTTGCGGCGGCTCTGCCACACCACTTCGCGATCCGAGTGCATGCCGAGCGAATCGAGCAGCGCGAGGATGGCCCCATCCGCGCCGGGGACGCTACGGCCTTCGTCGATGTCCTCGATGCGCACCAGCCACTCGCCCCCATGGGCACGTGCGTCGAGATAGCTGGCCACGGCCGCGACCAGCGAACCGGCGTGCAGCGGGCCGGTGGGGGATGGCGCAAAACGGCCGATGTAGGTGGTGCTCACGGTGTTACAGGTAGAGCGTGTGAAAAATCGTCAGGGCAAGGCGCATCGCCGCAGACAGTACGGGCTACGGCAAGGCGATGCAACGCCGCCATGGCGATTTTTTCACACGCTCGTAGAGTGGAACGGGGCCACACGATACCACAGGGCCTATCTAGGGCCGCCCTTCCAGCCATCCTTCTCCTCGAAATCGCGAATCAGGCGTGTCACCTGGCTGCCGACCTCGTTCGGCACCGCCATCGACAGCTGGTAGTGAACGATCTCGAAGCTGTCGCCCTTGCGGCGCATGACGCCGCTGGCCTGGCAGATGCCCATCTGCGTGTCGAGCAGCTCGTCGAACCAGATGACCGACCGGTCGTCCGAAAAATACACGTTGCGGCGCAGCGTCTTGAAGGCCCAGGCCGACTTGCGCTTGAAATGGGGCTTGGCCCATGCCTTGAACTCGTCGCGGCGCCAGCGCTCGCTCTTGTCGGTGCCGATATAGATGCCGTCCTTGGCGATCTTGTCGAAATAGGCCGGACGCGCATGCGCGGCGTCGCTATGCCAGCGGTCGACGAAGGCGTTCACCTGCTTCTTCAGCACAGGATCGGCGTGCGCCACGAGGGCGCACAGCAGCAGCGAGCAGGCGAGCAACAAACGTTTCATGAGTGTGCTGAATGTTGACTGGAAAATCACATTCTACACAGCCATATGTAACCAAGTGTTCAAATTGCCAAACATTTACAATTGAGGTATACATTTGGCAACATCACATTTTCCAGCCGCCATGCGCTCACTCCTGTTCTGCGTGCTCAGTTTGCCTCTCCTGGCCCATGCAGCGCCGGAAGCGGCGGCGCCCGCGCAACCGGAGGAGGCGGCGCCGGCCACGAAGCTGGCGCTACAGCTTCCTCTCCGTCATCGGCTGGACAAGGACACGATCCGCGCCGCGATCGCCGCCGCGCCGGCAGACACCGAGCGCACCCGTCGGCGAGACGGCCAGATCCTGAGCGCCACGCCCTACGAAGGCTTCGCCCGGGATTTCGCAGGTGCACGCCTGCCCGACTGCCTGCATGCCGACGGTCTGCGCAATCAACCCACCTTTTTCCTGAACGGCGTACTCGCCCTGCCCTTCATCGCCGTGGCCAAGCTGCGCGGCGTCTGCCGCTGAATCGCCCGCTCAGCGGTGCAGCTCGCCGGCCCGCTCCGGCTGGTAGACGATCTCGCGCACGGTGACGTCGAAGCGCGCGCCGTCCGGCCGCGTCCAGTCGATGCTGTCGCCCACCTTCAGTCCCAGCAGCGCGCTGCCGACGGGCGTCAGTACCGACAGCTTGTCGGGCGCGCCGTCGACATCCTTCGGGTAGGCCAGCAGCATGTCGAATTCCCGGGGCGCGTCATCGAGCACGAAGCGCACGCGCGAATTCATGGTGACGACATCCTGCGGCATGTCGTGGGGCTCGACCAGCTCGGCGCGCGCCAGTTCGTCCAGCAGGGTCGCGCGCACGCCGGCCTGGGCGGCGGGCAGCGAATCGAGCAGGTCTTCAAGGCGCTCCATGTCGAGCGAGGAAACGACGATCGGTGGTCTCATGATGTACTCCATGTGTGGCCGCATGGTGCGGCCGGCAAAAGGGAAATCCTCCGCGCGCTGCGGAAGAAGGTCGATGCGGTGGAGGAGGCTCGGGAGGACGGATGGCGCGAGGCCGGCCGAAATCCTCACCGAGCCCGATAGAGCCAGGCGAGATCTCGCACGCACGCCGGCGGCGTGCAGACGAACGGCACGGACGAACGACGACCTCCCTCGTTCAGGGGCGAACCACAAAGCTGCAGGCAGTAGCTCGATGAATTCATAATGAAGGTCGCAAACCAATAATCGTAGGGGGGGCTCTCCGAAGAAGAGCCGTCATGGCGGCCATTGGCCCCCATGACCCCACGCGGTACACAACTTGCATACCGCAAAGCCGTCAACGGCCAAACCTCAGTATAGCCACATCACCCCATTCGTCAACCACACGACGGTTAACGAAAAAAGCGGGCCGTAGCCCGCTTCTTCATCAAACCGCCTAAACGGTATTAACGCTTGTCCAGCGACGGCACATCGCGCACCGGCGAACCGATGAACAGCTGACGTGGACGGCCGATCTTCTGCTCCGGATCGGCGATCATCTCGTTCCACTGGGCGATCCAGCCGATGGTGCGGGCCATGGCGAAGATACCGGTGAACAGCGAGACCGGGATGCCCAGAGCCGACTGCACGATGCCCGAGTAGAAGTCGACGTTCGGGTACAGCTTGCGCGAGACGAAGTATTCGTCTTCCAGCGCGATGCGTTCCAGTTCCATCGCCAGCTTGAACAGCGGGTCTTCCTGCAGGCCCAGCTCTTCCAGCACTTCGTGGCAGGTTTCGCGCATCAGCTTGGCGCGCGGGTCGAAGTTCTTGTAGACGCGGTGACCGAAGCCCATCAGCTTGACGCCCGAGTTCTTGTCCTTGACCTTGGCGATGAAAGCCGGGATGTTCTCGACCGAGCCGATTTCCTTCAGCATGGTGAGCGCGGCTTCGTTGGCGCCGCCGTGGGCAGGGCCCCACAGGCAGGCGATACCGGCAGCGATACAGGCGAACGGGTTCGCGCCCGACGAGCCGGCCAGGCGGACGGTCGAGGTCGAGGCGTTCTGCTCGTGGTCGGCGTGCAGGATCAGGATGCGGTCGAGGGCGCGCACCAGCACGTCGTTGACCTTGTACTCTTCGCACGGGTTGGCGAACATCATGTGCATGAAGTTGGCGCTGTACGACAGGTCGTTGCGTGGGTACATGAACGGCTGGCCGATCGAGTACTTGTAGGCCATCGCGACCAGGGTCGGCAGCTTGGCGATCAGGCGAATCGCCGAGATTTCGCGCTGCTTGGCGTCGTTGATGTCGAGCGAGTCGTGGTAGAACGAGGCCAGGGCGCCGACGGTACCGACCAGCACCGACATCGGGTGCGCGTCACGGCGGAAACCACGGAAGAAGAAATTCATCTGCTCGTGGATCATCGTGTGCTTGGTCACGGTGTCGCTGAAGGTTGCCTTCTGCTCGGCGTTCGGCAGTTCGCCGTTCAGCAGCAGGTAGCAGGTTTCCAGGAAGTCGCAGTTCTCGGCCAGCTGTTCGATCGGGTAGCCGCGGTACAGCAGTTCGCCCTTGTCGCCGTCGATGTAGGTGATGCTCGAGTTACATGCCGCGGTCGACATGAAGCCCGGGTCGTAGGTGAACTTGCCGGTCTGGCCGTACAGCTTGCGGATGTCGATGACGTCCGGGCCGATCGTGCCCTTGTAGATCGGCATGTCGACCGATGGGCTGCCGTCGGAGAACGACAGGGTGGCTTTGGTATCAGAGATATTCATGGCACTTCCTTCTTGGGAGTGGATCTTAAAATAGTAAAACGAAACCGGTGTCTCGCTCACGCTTGACGCAGGCGCGCCAGCAAGGCGTGCACGTGCGGCAGGTCGACTTCGCCTTCGGGCTCGGCGCGTGCCAGCAGCAGATCCATCAGCGGATTGTCCGCCAGGTCGAGCAAGCGGGTCAGCGCATCGACCTCGTCATCGCTCAGATCCGCCTCGTGCGCATCGAGGAAGCGCGTGAGGATCAGGTCGTTTTCGAGCAGTCCACGGCGTGCACGCCAGCGCAGGCGGGCACGGTTGGCGGGGTCGGATTGATGCGTCACTCTAGAGTCCGTTGTTGGGTCAACACTATACTCCGGCTGCCCGGAATGGGCAGTACCGTACTTCTACTGTATTTATTGCAATACTTTGGGCGCAATGCGGGGGAGGATATCCGAAATTGCGCTTGCATGCGGTGTACCACGTGGGCACGGGGCGCCCACCCTACAACTACGCGTCGCGATTGCTCGTACGCTTGTTGAAACGTCGGCCGTTGCGTAACGTAGGGTGGGCGCCCCGTGCCCACGCGTTCACGGCCAGCATGACTGCGCCAGCCGCGAACGACCAACTTAGATTGCGCGGCGAACCAGCAATTCCTTGATCTTGCCGATCGCCTTGTTCGGATTCAGGCCCTTCGGGCAGACGTCCGTGCAGTTCATGATCGAGTGGCAGCGGAACAGGCGGTACGGGTCTTCCAGGTTGTCCAGGCGCTCGTTGGTGGCTTCGTCGCGCGAGTCGGCGATGAAGCGGTAGGCCTGCAGCAGGCCGGCCGGGCCGACGAACTTGTCCGGATTCCACCAGAACGACGGGCATGAGGTCGAGCAGCAGGCGCACAGGATGCACTCGTACAGGCCGTCGAGCTCTTCGCGCTCTTCCGGCGACTGCAGGCGTTCTTTTTCCGGCTTGATCGAGTCGTTGATCAGGAACGGCTTGACCGAGTGGTACTGCTTGAAGAACTGGGTCATGTCGACGATCAGGTCGCGCACGACCGGCAGGCCCGGCAGCGGACGCAGCACGATCGGCTGGGTCAGTTCGTTCAGGTTGGTGGTGCAGGCGAGACCGTTCTTGCCATTGATGTTCATCGCGTCCGAACCGCAGACGCCTTCGCGGCACGAGCGGCGCAGGGCCAGCGAATCGTCGACGTCCGACTTGATGCGCTGCAGTGCGTCGAGCAGCATCTTGTCGGTGTCTTTCAGTTCGACGGTGACGTCTTGCATGTAAGGCTTCGAATCCTTGTCCGGATCGTAGCGGTAGATCTTCAGGTGGACTGTGCGTGCCATGTTTTACCTATGTTTTCTTGAGCCCGGGGCACTGCCCCGAACCGTAACAATATTTAGAAAGTACGGGCCTTCGGCTTGAAGGTCTCGACGGTCAGCGGCTTCTGGTTCACAGCCTTGTACTCGAGGCGGTTGCCTTCCGAATAGAACAGGGTGTGCTTCATCCAGTTGGCGTCGTCGCGCTGTTCGTAGTCGCTGTGCGCGTGGGCGCCGCGCGACTCTTTACGGGCCTGGGCCGAGACGATGGTCGCTTTCGCGGTTTCGATCAGGTTGTCCAGTTCGAGCGCTTCGACGCGCGCGGTGTTGAACACTTTCGACTTGTCCTTGAAGGCGACGTGCTTGCGGCGCTCGTCCAGCACCATGATCTCTTTCACGCCTTGCGTCAGCAGCGCGTCGGTACGGAACACGCCGCAGTACTTCTGCATCGTGGCGCGGATGTCGTTGGCGACGTCCTGCACTTTTTCCGAGCCGGTCGAGGTCTCGAGGCGGTTCAGGCGATCCATCGCGAAGTCGGCGGCGTCCTTCGGCAGCGGCTTGTTGGCCTGCTGCTTGAGGTTCGAGGCGACCACGTGATTGCCGGCGGCACGGCCGAAGACGACCAGGTCGAGCAGCGAGTTGGTGCCGAGGCGGTTGGCGCCGTGCACCGAGACGCAGGCGCATTCGCCGATGGCGTACAGGCCATTCACGACCTTCTGGCCGCCGTTGACGACGTCAGGCGTGACGACCTGGCCGTGGATGTTGGTCGGGATGCCGCCCATCTGGTAGTGAATCGTTGGCACGACCGGGATCGGTTCCTTGGTGGCGTCGACGTTGGCGAACTTGTGGCCGATTTCCAGGATCGAAGGCAGGCGCTTCTTGATGGTGTCGGCGCCGATGTGACGCAGATCCAGCAGGACGTGGTCCTTGTTCGGGCCGCAGCCGCGGCCTTCCTTGATTTCCTGGTCCATCGAACGCGAGACGAAGTCGCGCGGCGCCAGATCCTTCAGGGTCGGCGCATAGCGCTCCATGAAGCGTTCGCCGTTCGAGTTGATCAGGATACCGCCTTCGCCACGGACGCCTTCCGTAATCAGCACGCCCGCGCCGGACACGCCAGTCGGGTGGAACTGCCAGAATTCCATGTCCTGCAGCGGCAGGCCGGCGCGTGCCGCCATGCCCATGCCGTCGCCCGTGTTGATGAAGGCGTTGGTCGATGCGGCGAAGATACGGCCTGCGCCGCCGGTGGCGAAGATGGTGGTCTTCGCTTCCAGGATCATCACGTCGCCGGTTTCCATTTCCAGTGCCACCACGCCGACGACGTCGCCTTCGGCATTGCGCACCAGGTCGAGGGCCATCCACTCGACGAAGAAGTGGGTACGGGCGCGCACGTTACGCTGGTACAGCGTGTGCAGCAGTGCGTGGCCGGTACGGTCGGCCGCGGCGCAGGCGCGCTGCACCGGCTTTTCGCCGAAGTTGGCGGTGTGGCCGCCGAACGGGCGCTGGTAAATCGTGCCGTCCGGGTTGCGGTCGAAGGGCATGCCGAAGTGTTCGAGCTCGTAGACGACCTTCGGTGCTTCACGGCACATGAATTCGATCGCATCCTGGTCGCCCAGGTAGTCGCCGCCCTTGACGGTGTCGAACATGTGCCAGTACCAGTCGTCCTCGCTCATGTTGCCGAGCGAGGCGCCGATACCGCCCTGCGCCGCGACGGTGTGCGAGCGGGTCGGGAAGACTTTCGACAGCACGGCGACGTTCAGGCCGGCTTCAGCCAGCTGCAGCGAGGCGCGCATGCCGGAACCGCCGGCGCCGACGATGACCGCGTCGAAGCGGCGGGAAGGGATTGCAGTTTTAATTGCTGCCACGATTACACACTCCAGAGAATTTGCACAGTCCAGGCGGCGCAGGCCAGCAGCCAGAGCACGGTAGCGAACTGCAAGGCCAGCTTGATACCGGCGTTTTTGACGTAGTCCATCCAGATGTCACGGACGCCGACCCAGACGTGGTAGTACAGGCCGAGGAAGGTCACGAGGGAGAAGAGCTTGAACCACTGGCGCGAGAACAGCGACGCCCAGCCTTCGTAAGTGAAATTTTGTGCAGTCAGGAAGGTGCCCAACAAGATCAGGGTGTACACCACCATCAGGATGGCGGTCACGCGCTGCGCCAGCCAGTCGCGCACACCATAGTGGGCGCCGACGACGAGGCGGCGCTGGCCGATATTATTCTTGCTTGCCATAATTAGAATACTCCGAACAGTTTCAGGCCACAGAGGGCGGTCAAAACCAGGCTGATGACCAGCACCCAGCGTGCGGTCTTCTGGGCGGCGTCCTTGTCCAGGGCCATGTGATTGTCCATGAACAGGTGGCGGATACCGGCGGTGAAATGGTGCGCGTAGGCCCAGATCAGTCCCAGCAGGATGATCTTGGTGAAGGCGTTGTCGACGATGCCGCCGAAGTGGTAATACGAGATTTCCGAACGCAGGCTTTCCTGCAGCAGGTAGAGCAGGAACGGCAGCATCAGGAACAGGACGAACCCGCTGATGCGGTGCAGGATCGATACGATCGCCGACGGCGGCTGGCGATACTTCAACGTGATGTCCGTAATGTGGATATTACGGATCGGCTGTCCTCTCTTTTGCTGCTTTGTTATCGCTTCGGACATACAACACCTCCCTTGACTGACAAAATGTGATTAACCCTTAATTTTCGCCGATTTTTTGCGTTGCACCAAGACGCGATCCCAGAATATTCGTGGGTCAAACGTGGAACCGGATATTGTTCGGCGCTTTCTTCTCAACAACATATTTTATACGCATAGCAGCGAACCTGCAGCGGGCGGCGCAAGAACCGCCGGCCACGGCCCGTGCGTCCTTACGACAACTCGTTCTGGTAATGATGCTGCGCCGTCAAATACAGCCCGCGCCGCAGCTCCACCGGCCGGTCGCCATAGGTAAATGAGACCCGGTCGGCGCAGAGCAATGGCGTTCCCTCAACAACATGCAAATAATGCGCGGCCGCGGCGTCGGCCCCGACGGCGCGGATCTTTTCCGTGGCGCGGATCATGCGCGTGCCGAACTCGGATTCGAACAGCCCGTACATCGGCCCCTTGTACTCGACCAGGCGCTCGGCCGTCAGTCCCTTGAACACCTGCCCTGGCAGCCACAGCTCTTCCAGAATCGTCGGCGCGCCGTCGAAGGACATCACGCGCTTGATGTACACGACCGCGTCGCCGGATTTCAGTTCGAGCAGGCGCGTCACCTCGGCCGGCGCACGGATGCGCTTGACTTCGATGATGCGGTTGTCGGGATGGTGGGGAACGCCCTCGTCGGGCATCAGCTTGAGGAAGCGGAAGTGCGCGCGCTCTTCGTGGTGGGTGGCGACGAAGGTACCCTTCCCTTGCCGGCGCACGACCAGGTTCTCGGCCGCCAGCTCGTCGATGGCCTTGCGTACCGTGCCCTGGCTGACCTTGAAGCGCGCGGCGAGTTCGACCTCGCTCGGCATCAGCTCGCCCGGTTTCCACTCCCCCGATTGCAGGCTCTGCGTGATCAGCCCCTTGATCTGCTGATACAGCGGCCGGAACGACGGCGAGGCAGTGCTGCCTGGCGCTTCGCCGGAAGGGTTGGTCGGGACGGAATTCATAGACCACGATTTCACCACAAAAGCCCCCCTTCCGTCCAGTGTACACCCGGCAACATATGTGTCTTATATAAGACATATGATATGGATTGACGGGACGACAAGCGAGGACTACACTCGCGGTCGATCGGGCGTCCGTGCGGGCCGCGCGCCGCGCGCAAAGACAGATTGGCGCGCAGTTGCTCGCTATGGCTTTCTACCGGACACCCCCAGGATCCATGTCCGTTTTGGTATCATTGCAGTTTCCCTAAACAGGCGTATCCTCGGCTTCGACCGTTTTCATTCCCACTTTTGGAGATTCATCATGGCTAAAACCCCAATGCGTGTTGCCGTTACCGGCGCCGCCGGCCAGATCGGCTACTCGCTGCTGTTCCGCATCGCTAACGGCGACATGCTGGGCAAAGACCAGCCGGTCATCCTGCAGCTGCTCGAGATCGACAACGAAAAAGCACAGAAGGCCCTGAAGGGCGTTATGATGGAAATCGACGACTGCGCCTTCCCGCTGCTGGCCGGCATGACCGCGCACAGCGATCCGATGACCGCCTTCAAGGATGTCGAGTTCGCCCTGCTGGTCGGCGCACGTCCACGTGGCCCAGGCATGGAACGCAAGGATCTGCTGGAAGCCAACGCCCAGATCTTCACCGTGCAGGGCAAGGCGCTCGACGCCGTCGCTGCGCGCAACGTCAAAGTCCTGGTCGTCGGCAACCCTGCCAACACCAACGCCTACATCGCCATGAAATCGGCGCC
This sequence comes from Massilia sp. Leaf139, assembly GCF_001424165.1. Classification (GTDB taxonomy): domain Bacteria; phylum Pseudomonadota; class Gammaproteobacteria; order Burkholderiales; family Burkholderiaceae_D; genus Telluria. The sequence continues at coordinate 231,386 of NZ_LMOJ01000001.1, read as the reverse complement.
TAACCTGCCGGCGAAGAACTTCACCGCCATGCTGCGCCTGGACCACAACCGCGCCCTGTCGCAAGTTGCCGCCAAGCTGGGCAAGCCGGTCGGTTCGATCGAGAAGATGGCCGTCTGGGGCAACCACTCGCCGACGATGTACGCCGACTACCGCTTCGCCACCATCGACGGCCAGTCGGTCAAGGAAGCGATCAACGACGACGTCTGGAACCGCGACACCTTCCTGCCGACCGTCGGCAAGCGCGGCGCCGCCATCATCGACGCACGCGGCGCCTCGTCGGCCGCTTCGGCCGCCAACGCCGCCATCGACCACATGCACGACTGGCACCTGGGCACGGGCGGCAAGTGGACCACGATGGGCATCCCATCGGACGGTTCGTACGGCATCCCTGAAGGCACCATGTTCGGCTTCCCGGTCACCGTCGAAAACGGCGAGTACAAGATCGTGCAAGGCCTGGAGATCGACGAATTCTCGCAAGAGCGCATCAACCTGACGCTCAAGGAACTGACCGAAGAGCGCGAAGGCGTGGCGCACCTGCTGGCCTAAGCCCGAGGTGTAAGCGTAAAGTCGGCGAACATGGATCCGGCCAAGCCGCCCCTTCGCCGCACCCGCCGTGTTGCCGCAAGCGACACGGCGGTTTCTTCGTCCGCATCCGCCATTTCCGCCCCATCCGTACCGGCACCGACTGAACCGACCATGCACCCTTCCGAGGTTTTATTCCAGGGCAAACGCCAGCCGCTCCTGCTTCCCGCCTGCGATCATTATTGCGGCTCGGAGAAGCTGATGCGCAAGTCGATGGCCCTGCAACAAGAGCTTGGCCCCGTCTTCGACATTACCTTCGACTGCGAGGACGGCGCCGCCGCCGGCAACGAAGCCGCGCACGCCCAGCTGGTGGCCGCGCTCCTGACCAGCGAAGACAACCGCTTCAACCGCATCGGCGTGCGCCTGCACGACATCGACAGCCCGCATTTCGTGGGCGACGTGGTCGCCATCGTCGGCGCGGCGGCGTCGAAGCTGGCTTATGTCGTACTGCCGAAACCGAACGGCATCGAGGACGTGCGGCGCGCCCTGGAAATCATCAACCGCGTCGCCGTGCCGAACGGCCGTCCGGCTTTGCCGGTGCACGTGCTGATCGAAACCCACGGCGCCCTGCACGATGCCTACGAGATCGCCGCCCTGCCCCAGGTCGAATGCCTGTCCTTCGGCATCATGGACTTCGTCTCTTCGCACTTCGGTGCGATCCCGGCCGCCGCGATGCGCACTCCCGGACAGTTTACGCACCCATTAGTTGTCCGCGCCAAGCTGGAGATGGTTGCGGCATGTCATGCGCACGGCAAGGTGGCCTCGCATAATGTGACGACCGAGATCAAAGACAGCGCGATTGTGGCAAACGATGCACAACGCGCCGGCGCCGAATTCGGTTTTACGCGCATGTGGAGCATCCACCCAGACCAGATCAAACCGATCGTCAAGGCGTTTACGCCCCGTCTGTCGGAAGTAAACGAAGCCACCAACATTTTGCAGGAAGCGATGGCGGTGAACTGGGGACCGATCGCTCAGCATGGGCGCTTGCACGACCGCGCCAGCTACCGATATTATTGGACCGTTTTGCAGCGCGCGAAGCTGGCCGGCCTGGTGCTGCCCGAAGCCGCGGCGGCAATCGTCAACCCAACGGAACTCCACTAATGTCCTCCTCCCCCAAACACCTGTTCGCCGCCGGCGCTTTCGCGCTCGCGGCCCTCGGCCTGTGCAACGCTTCCGCGTTCGCGGCTCCCGAGAAAAACCACCCGAAAGCCGAAGACGTCCTGAAGGCCAAGAAATCCTCGTCGAAGTCGAAGACGAAGAAGGCCGCCGCCGGCGCCACCGCCGCTGCCGCCACCACCGCGGCCGCCGACGACGCCTGGGCGCCGAAGGACGAGGCCGAGCCGGACATCACCGACACCAAGGTCACCGAGTACGCTTGCGAACTCAACAACAAGGTCACGATCTACACCAACGAAGGCGACGATTCGCACATCGCCTTGCGCTGGAAGAAGCGCCTGCACCGCATGGAACGGGTCGGCACGACCACCGGCGCCATGCGCTTCGAGAACACCAATTTCCGCCTGATCTGGATCGGCATCCCGTCGAAGGGCATCCTGCTCGACTCGCGCCTGAACCGCCAGCTGGCCAATGAATGCAAGAATGCCGAGCAAAGCAAGCCACTCGTGGCTGCCGTGTCGGAAGAAAAGAAAGGCTGACGCCCGCGTCAGCACCTATAGAGCGTGTGAAAAAAGCCTCCGGGGACAGCCACGGAGGGGTTTTTTCACACGCGACATGCAATAACAAGAGACCCCACTGAAGGAGAGCTTATGTCTCGCAACACCCTGAACACGCTGAAGGATTTCCCGCTGAGCGCGGGCCAGTCCGGCCAGTTCTATTCGCTGCCGGCGCTGGGCGAAAGCCTGGGCGTGAACCTGTCGCGCCTGCCGGTGTCGATCCGTATCGTCCTCGAATCCGTGCTGCGTAACTGCGACGGCAAGAAGGTCACCGAAGAGCACGTCCGCCAGGTCGCCAACTGGGCCGCGACCGCCGAGCGCACCGACGAGATTCCTTTCGTCGTGGCCCGCGTCGTGCTGCAGGATTTCACCGGCGTGCCGCTGCTGGCCGACCTGGCCGCGATGCGCAACGTCGCCGCCAAGACCGGCGCCGATCCGAAGAAGATCGAGCCGCTGGTGCCGGTCGACCTGGTCGTCGACCACTCGGTCACCATCGACCACTTCCGCGAGCCGGGCGCGCTCGACCTGAACATGAAACTGGAATTCCAGCGCAACAACGAGCGCTACCAGTTCATGAAGTGGGGCATGCAGGCCTTCGACACCTTCGGCGTCGTGCCACCGGGCTTCGGCATCGTCCACCAGGTCAACCTCGAGTACCTGGCGCGCGGCGTCATGAAGCAAGGCGAGACCTACTACCCTGACACCCTGGTCGGCACCGACTCGCACACCACCATGATCAACGGCGTCGGCGTCGTCGGCTGGGGCGTGGGCGGCATCGAAGCCGAAGCCGGCATGCTGGGCCAGCCGGTCTATTTCCTGACCCCGGACGTCATCGGCGTCAACCTGACCGGCAAGCTGCGCGAAGGCTGCACCGCGACCGACCTGGTGCTGACCATCACCGAACTGTTGCGCAAGGAAAAAGTCGTCGGCAAGTTCGTCGAGTTCTTCGGCGAAGGCACCCGTTCGCTGTCGACCACCGACCGCGCGACCATCGCCAACATGGCGCCGGAATACGGCGCGACCATGGGCTTCTTCCCAGTGGACGAAGCAACCGTCGACTACTTCCGCGGCACCGGCCGTACCGAAGAAGAAATCGCCGCCTTCGAGAACTACTATAAGGCGCAAGGCATGTTCGGTATTCCGCAAGCCGGCGAAATCGACTACACCCGCGTCGTCTCGCTCGATCTGTCGACCGTGACCCCATCGCTGGCCGGCCCGAAGCGTCCGCAAGACCGTATCGAACTGGGCAACGTGAAGAACAACTTCACCGAACTGTTCAGCAAGCCGACCACCGAGAACGGCTTCAACAAGGCGCCTGAAGACCTGTCGAAGGTCTACGAGACGACCAACGGCGTGCGCGTGAAGAACGGCGACGTCCTGATCGCCGCCATCACCTCGTGCACCAACACGTCGAACCCGAGCGTGTTGCTGGCCGCCGGCCTGCTGGCCAAGAAAGCCGTCGAGCGCGGCCTGACCGTCGCCCCGCACATCAAGTCCTCGCTGGCTCCTGGCTCGCGCGTCGTCACCGAGTACCTGACCGCCGCCGGCCTGCTGCCTTACCTGGAAAAGCTGGGCTTCGGCGTGACCGCCTACGGCTGCACCACCTGCATCGGCAACGCCGGCGACCTGACCCCGGAACTGAACGCCGCGATTGTCCAGAACGACATCGTCGCCTCGGCCGTCCTGTCGGGCAACCGTAACTTCGAAGCACGTATCCACCCGAACATCCGTTCGAACTTCCTGGCCTCGCCACCGCTGGTCGTCGCTTACGCGATCGCCGGCAACATGACGAAGGATCTGATGAGCGAGCCGGTCGGCAAGGACACCAACGGTGTCGACGTCTACCTGGGCGACATCTGGCCGTCGAGCCAGGAAGTGGGCGAGCTGATGCGCTTCGCGATGAACTCGGACGTGTTCAAGAAGAACTATGCCGACGTCAAGGGCAACCCGGGCGAACTGTGGGAGCGCGTCTCCAGCACCGAAGGCCAAGTGTACAACTGGCCTGAGTCGACCTACATCGCCGAGCCGCCGTTCTTCGCCGACTTCGAGATGACCCCGAAGGCAGCCGCTACCGGCATCCAGGGCGCGCGCGCACTGGGCGTGTTCGGCGACTCGATCACGACCGACCACATCTCGCCAGCCGGCTCCATCAAGGAAGACGGCCCGGCAGGCAAGTGGCTGAAGGATCACGGCGTGCTGAAAGCCGACTTCAACTCCTACGGCTCGCGCCGCGGCAACCACGAGATCATGATGCGCGGCACCTTCGCCAACGTGCGCATCAAGAACAAGATGATCCCGGCCAAGCCTGACGGTTCCGCGGTCGAAGGCGGCATCACGATTCACCAGCCGACCGGCGAACAGATGTCGATCTACGACGCGGCCATGAAGTACGTGGCCGAAGGCACCCCGACCATGGTGTTCGGCGGCGAAGAGTACGGCACCGGCTCCTCGCGCGACTGGGCAGCCAAGGGCACCCAGCTGCTGGGCGTGAAGGCGGTCGTCGTGCGTTCGTACGAGCGCATCCACCGCTCGAACCTGGTCGGCATGGGCGTGCTGCCGCTGCAATTCATCGGCACCGACAGCGTCGAAACGCTCGGCATCACCGGCAAGGAAACCTTCGACCTGAAGGGCCTGGAAGGCGAGATCAAGCCGCAACAGCTGGCCACCCTGGTGATCCACCGCGAAAACGGCGAATCGCAGGAAGTGCAAGTGCTGCTGCGTATCGACACCCCGATCGAAGTCGATTACTACAAGCATGGCGGCATCCTGCCGTTCGTGCTGCGCCAGCTGCTGGCTGCGTAATTGTCTCCGGCCCGCTGCAAGGCGGGCTGTGGATGACAAAAGGGCTGGAACCTCGATGGGTTCCAGCCCTTTTCTTTTGTAGCGTGGGCGGGGGAAATCAGTCCAGTGGACTGATTCCCGGCCCACGCGTTCAAGGCACGGTCGAACACCACAATCCGACGCTCAGCATACATACCAGATTTTGCTTGCTCATTCGTCAATAATCCGGAGAATGGACACAAACAACATAGGGGGTGCTATGCGGTCGAAAGCTACTGTAATGGTGACGCTGGTCATGGCCGCGATCCTGGGCGTGCAGCACGTCAACGGCGGCGTGCCGGCGCACCACCTGCTGGCCGACCCAAGCCTGCCGGTGCTGTCGAACTGGTGGGGCCTGCTGACCCTGCCCCTGCTGGCCTGGTTCCTGCTCGGCCGCATCGAACGCCGGCGCAAGGCCAATCCGCTCGCCGCCCATGGCGATTTCGCCGCCTTCACCGGCGCGCTGGTGTTCGGCGCCGTGCTCTCGCTGCTGTTCACGGCCGGCCAGAGCAGCGCGACCGAGACCATGGTGCTGTCCCTGGGCCTGCTCGCCGTGTTCTACCCGATCCACCGCGCCGCCTGCGTGCTGGGCTTCGTGATCGGCATGACCTGGACCTTCGGGGCGGTGCTGCCGATGATCGCGGCGGCCATCTTCGCGGCGGCGGGTGCGGCGATCTGGTACGGCGTGCGCTTCGTCTATGCGCGGGCGCTGGTGCTGCGGCGCTGATCTTCCGTCACGTATCGACGCGTGGACGGCAAAGCCGTCCACCCTACATCGAGCGCATACCGTAGGGGTGGTCGAGGCCAATGGCCTCGACCACGGTTCGACCGGGCGCCCCGTGCCCACGCGCTTACCTACACCTCCGCCCACATCCTGAGCAGGTTGTGATAATGCCCGGTTAGCCCGACCGTCGCATCCGACTCCCCATGCGCGGCGCGCAGCTTCTGGATATTGGTGTCCAGTTCGAACAGCAGCGCGCGCTTGCCGTCGTCGCGCACCATGCTTTGCGTCCAGAGGAAGGAGGCGATGCGTTCGCCGCTCGTTACCGGCAGCACCTGGTGCACGCTGCCCGACGGATAGACGATGGCGTCGCCGGCCGGCAGCTTGACCTCGTGGGTGCCGTAGGCGTCGACCACGACCAGTTCCCCGCCCTCGTATTCGTCCGGCTCGCTCAGGAACACCGTGGTCGAGACGTCGGCGCGGATTGCCGGCAGGCCGGGACGCTGGGCGCGGATCGCGCCGTCGACGTGCAGGCCGTAGTGCTCGCCGCCGCCGTAGCTGTTGAAGTAAGGCGGCAGGATGCGCAGCGGCAGCACGCTGGAGAAGAATAGCGGGTGCGCCATCAGGGCCGCGCTCACCATCTGGCCGAGTTCGACCGCGAGCGGCGAGCCTTCAGCCAGCTGGCGGTTGCGCTTCACCTGCGCGCCCTGGGCGCCGACGCTGGCGCGGCCGTCGATCCAGTCGGTGCTTGCCAAGCGCGCGCGCATCTGCGTCACCTGCTCCGCGTTCAGTACGCCCGGGATATGGAGCATCATGCTGTGATTTCCTTTGCCGAAAATAACACGACCCTCCCCGCTTCAAGCAAGGAGGGCCGCGCGTGACAGGTGAGAACCAGTGTCGAGAAGTTAGAACTTCAGGTTCGCGGTCAGGCTAGCCGAACGGCCTGCGCCGACGCCGGCGTAGTGCGGCGAGGAGACGCGGTCGAAGTAGAGCTTGTCGCCCAGGTTCTGGATGTTCAGCTGCAGCGAGATGTTCTTGTTCAGGTTGTAGCTGGCCATCGCGTCGAAGCGGGTATAGCCCGGCGCGTACTTCGTGTTGTTGACGTTGGCGTAGACCTTGCCGACGTGGTTCAGGCCGATGCCGGCACTGAAGTCCTTGTTGAACGCATACGAGGTCCAGAGCGAGGCGCTGTGCTCCGGCGTGGTCGGGAACACGTTGCCGTTGTACGGCGAGACGACGTAGACCGGTGCCGCCGCGGTGCCGGCGTTGATGTAGCCGTTGTCCGCCAGCACGCCGTCCAGCCAGGTATAGCCGCCGAACACTTGCCATGCATTGGTCAACTTGCCCGAGAAGCCGAGCTCGACGCCTTTCAGTTCCTTGCGGCCGACGTTTTGCGTGGTGCCGTCCGGCGCGGTGACGCGGGCGTTGTTCATCTCGCTCCTGAACACGGCGGCGTTCAGCGACAGGCGGCTATTCAGGACTTCCCACTTGGTGCCGAGTTCGAAATTCTTGCTTTCCTGCGGCTGCAGGTTCTGCACGGCGACCGTCAGCGCATCGAAGCCGTCGCCGCCGTCGTTGCCCGGCGGGGTGGCCGAGGTGGCGTACGAGACATATACGCTGCCGTTCGCGCTCGGCTTGTAGACCAGGCCGGCCTGGTAGGTGTCGAAGCTGGTGTCGACGCGGGCGCGGGTGGCGGGCGTGGTGCCGTTCGCCGCCGTGTCGAGCGCGGTCTTGAACTCGTCCCAGCGCGCGCCCAGGTTCAGCATCAGCTGCGGGTTGAACTCGATGGTGTCGAAGGCGTAGATGGCGCGGGTATTGGTCTTGACCTTCGTCTGCGCCGGCGACACGCTGCGGGTGTAGACCCACGGATCGTACGGGTTCGGGTTGTTGACCGTGGTGCAGTTGTACAGGGTCGCCGCACCCGAGGTCGGGCAGGTGAAGGTATTGGTCAGCGGGTTATTCGTGCCCGGCGCGAACAGGTAAGACGAGCGCTCGGTCGACTCGCGGCTGATCTCGACGCCGACGTTGTAGCTGTGCTTGATCGAACCCGTGGTCAGCTTGCCCGTCAGGCTGGTCGCGTTGGCCATCGTCTCGGTGTCGGTGACGCGGGTGTTGGCGCGGCGCCAGACGGTGCCGTACAGCAGCACGTTGCCCTTCGAATCGTCAGGCTGCGTCCAGACGAAGTCGTTGGTCGACTTGCCGTAGCGCGTGACGTTGCGCAGCACCAGGTCGTTGCCGAAGTCGTGGCGCAGGTCGATCGTGCCGATATCGGTCTCGGTGTCGCGGAAGTCGCGGTTCGCCAGGCCGTAGAAGGTTTCGCGCGCGACATTGAGCGGCGTGCCGTTGCCGTTGCGGGCGACGTTCGGGCCGCTGGAGAACGGGTTGTTGAACGGGATGCCGGTGTCCGGAATCTCACTCGACTCCATGTGGTAGTAGCTGAGGATGGCTTTCGTCGGGCCGCTCATGCCGAAGGTGACGGTCGGCGCGATGCCCCAGCGGTCGCCGCCGATGACGTCGCGGCCGGCCACGTTCGCCTCGTGCGCCATCACGTTCAGGCGGAAGGCGGCATTGTTGCCCAGGGTGCGGTTGATGTCGCCGGTGACGCGGCGGTATTTGTCGGTGCCGAGGCCGACGGTGGCGTTGTTGAAGTTTTCCAGCTGCGCCGACTTACTCACCAGGTTGATGCCGCCGCCTGCCGAGGAACGCCCGCCGTAGGCCGAATTCGGGCCTTTCACGACTTCGACCTGTTCCAGGTTGAAGATTTCGCGCGATTGCGAACCCGAGTCGCGGATGCCATCGACATAGGTATCGGTCTGGGCGTTGTAGCCGCGGATGAAGACGTTGTCGCCGACCGGATTGCCGCCCTCGCCTGCGCCGATGGTGATGCCCGGCACGGTGCGCAGCGCGTCGGTCAGCGTGACGGCCGCCGTCTGCGAGATGACTTCCTGCGGAATGACGGTGACAGCCTTCGGGGTGTCGAGCAGCGGCGCAGTGAACTTGTCCGAGCTGGAGGCGATCGGCGCCTGCACGTCGCGGCGCGCGGCGCCCGAGACTTCGACCTTCGGGATCGTCGGATCGATGTCCTTGTTGGCCTCGGCCTGGGCCAGGGGCGAGACCAGGGTGGCCAGCACTGCCAATGCAGAACCCGTGAGGCAAGGCGCGGCGGCGCGCGTGTGCTTGCGGCTACGGATGAAGGAACTTGCGGTTGGCGCTGCTGGGCTTGCGGTCTTGGTCATAATCGCCTGGCGAAATCGGAGAAGTAATGAGAACGATTCGCATTATGATTTCTATTGATGAATTTGGCAAGTCATCATTACGGATACGAATGAGAAGTAGGCCGGGTTTGTGCTGTAGCAAGCCAGAGCGTGGGCTTCGCACTACATTGAATCCGGAGCAGCACCTAGCCCTTGTGTTCATGGCATGTAGCCGAATCAACTACAATACCGGGGATAAGGGTTTATCATGACCCCTCGCACCTCGAGCCTTCCCTTTCGATCATCACCATTACAAGAGACTCTCCAGCGCCATGCGTCGTCCTTCCAAAGATTCATCCAACAAACTTTCCGCAGAAAGCCAGCGTCTCTCCAGCATCGCCCAAGCCATCGTGCAATCCGCCAGCCGCGTCGAAGAGCGAACCTGGGAGCGCCAACTGGATGCGCAGCTGCAGAAACTGCTCAAGACCAATCATCAGGAAAGCATCGACGCCGCACTCAACGCCCTGTTCAAGGACGACCTCGCGGCCTACGATGTGCTGATGGATGGCGTCGAGGCGGTCAGCGAATCGTCGACGATGGTCGAGCAGGCCAACGACGGCGCCGAAGTCGCCTGGCAAGCCCTGCTGGTGGCCGCGCCGATCCTGGCCTGGACGCGCTTCTCGATCGGCTCGGGCACGATTCCCGCCGAGCTGCTGACCACGCTCTCGGCCCACTTCTCGGCCCACCTCCTGGCCGAGGGCACGCAGATGGCCATGGCGCCGACCCTGTACGCGATCGACCAATTGCCGCGCACCCATGCCGAAACCTATGGCCTGACCCACAAGCTGGCGCAGGCCGCGCACAAGGGCACGAGCGTCAAGCCGGCCGTGCGTACGCCGGAAACGGCGCCCTTCCTGGCCGACACGCGCTACCTGCTGGTGGCCCTCGTCGCCCCGGCCGGCGCGCCGCTGTTCCGCTGGCAGGAGCCGCAGCACCAGGTCGATTTCGAAAAGGAACGCAACAACGCCCTCGCCGCCTGGCGCGAGCAGGCCACGGCGAATGTCGCGCGCTTGCTGCCGGGCTGCGGCGTCGAGTTGCTGCTGCCGGAAGCGTATTACGTCGCCTGCCGCGAAGCCGACAAGGCGATCCGCCCGATCTCGATCCGCGCCGCCGTCCACTACCTGACCAATACCCTGGATCTGGAGGCCTCCGACCTGCGCGCCGTGATCGCCGGCTTCGGCGAGGAAGCGGCCGACGGCCAGATCGACGAATACCGCGTCGGCTTTACCTTGCGCCAGAGCGCCGAAGTCGTCTACGGCATCGTTTGGCCGCTGTACGGCCAGGAAGACGAGGAAGGCACGCCAATGGAAGGCCCCGCCGGCCTGCTGCCGGCCCCGCTGACCCCGATCAACGAGATCATCGCCCACCTGAACGAAGCCGGCGTCACCCACGTCAAACGCATCAACGAGGTGTATGTCGCCGAATACTGCGACGACTGCGGCTCGCCCCTGTTCGCCGACCCGACCGGCGAATTGGTGCATGCCGAGATGCCGGAAGATACGCCGGCGGGTACCGAGCACTTCCACTGATCGATTAGTTTCGACGCATGAAAAACGGCGCCTGATAGGCGCCGTTTTTCATGAAGATGATTGATGCGTTGACATCAGCGGATCGCCCCGATCACCCGCTTGCCGAACTCGGCGACATTCCCCGCATGCCAGCGCCAGACGATCACCAGGTCGTGATCCGGCGAGACCAGCACCGTGTTGCTGCCGGCGCCCAGCGCCGCATAGGCGTTCGTCGGCAGGCCTGGCAGGTTCTTGCCCTTGGTATTGAGCCACCAGAGATAGCCGTAGTCCGGCCCGTGCGCGCTCGGTGCGAGGGCTTCCTTCACATACGCCGCCGGCACTACCTGGCGCCCGTTCCAGGCGCCGCCGCGCAGCCACAGGTAGCCGAAGCGCGCCATGTCCCAGGAATTGATCCACATGCCGCCGCCCCAGCGCGTGCCGCCGCTGACGGAAGGCGCCTGCTTGCCGTTCAGCTCGACATAGCTATTGGTGTAGGGCACCCACTTCCAGGTGTTGGAGGCGCCGATGACGTCCATCACCTCTTCCTGGAACACCTGCGGCACCGGTTTTTCGAACACGCGCAGCAGCGACAGCGCAAAGCGGTTGATGCGCACGTCGTTGTATTCGTAGAAGCTGCCCGGTGCGCCAAGCTGGCGCGGCTTGCGTTCGCCGGCGCCGAACTGTTCCTTACCAACGAAGTCGGCGTTCTTGCTCCACAGGCTGCCTTCCCACTCGGTTTCCTGCTGCAGGTGCTGGCGCCAGGTGACGAGCGCGTTGCGCGGCGAGGAATAGCCGCCGTCGTTCACGCGCTTGCCCACCGGCTCGTCGAGCTTGCCGATGCGGCCGTCGCGCTGGGCCACGCCGGCGACCGTCGCCAGCATGCTCTTCGCCACCGAATAGGTCGGATCGACAAAGGCCGTGTCGCCGAACTCGGCGACCACATAACCCTTGTAGATGACGAGGCCGTTGGTGCGCGCGCGGCGCGTCGGCATCGAACCGAGGCGGCTGCCGAAGGTCGCTTCCTGATCGGAAAAATCGACGGCGCGCGTGGTTTCGTGGCTCTGCGCATATTGCACGGCAGCGGCCAGCGCCGCCGCGTCCATGCCCAGCTCGGCAGGCGCCTTGCGCGCCCAGTCGCCACTCGGCGGGAAGTAGGCGGCGGCCGGTGCCGGCTGCGCGGCGTGCAGGCTGCCGCTCGCCAGCAGCGCGGTGAAGCCAAGGACGAGCGCGCTGCGCCAGGTCAGGTCGGTCATATTCGGTCTTTCCAGGAAGAATACGGATGGCGGATCAGGTTGGAATTGAAATAGCGGACGTCGTCGGTGACTTCAGGGCCGATCCACTCGGGCTTCTCGAAAGCCTCGTCCTCGCTCGCCAGTTCGATCTCGGCCACGACGAGGCCGGCATTCGCGCCCAGGAATTCGTCGACTTCCCAGGTATGCGCGCCGACAGGAATGCGGCGCCGGTATTTCTCGATCAGGGGCGGCGGGCATAGGGTGTCGAGCAGCTCGGCCGCCTCCGCCACGGGAATCGGATATTCCCACTCGCCGCGCGTTGCGCCCTGGTTCTTGCCCTTAATGGTCAGGAAGGCGCGCTCGCCCTCGATGCGCACGCGCACGGTGCGCGCCGGATCGGTGCTGAGATAGCCCTGGCGCAGCAGGACGGGCTCGCCCCCTTCCCGCCAGCCGTCGCCAGCCGGCAGGAATTTGCGCTCGATTTCTATACCCACGGTCAGTCGAGCGACTGCAGGATCGGCTGCAGCAGCGCGGCGCCCAGGGCGGCGCTGCGTGCGCCATTCCAGCCGGTGTAGCTGTTGAGCAGGTTGGCGTTGTCCTTGAACGGCATTTCCAGGGTCAGCGACAGGCATTTGAAGGTGTGGCCGATGTACTTCGAGGCCAGGGTCAGCAGTTCCTCGTTGTACTTGCTGGCCGCATAGCCGTAGACGTTCTGGAAGTCGGGGCTGGCCGCCATGTACTGCGCCACGAAGGCTTTCTGGCGCGCTTCGCGCTCGGGCGTGAAATCGGCCAGCATCTCGTTGCCCGCCACGAAGTTGTACGGCAGGGCCTCGTCACCGTGGATGTCGAAGAACATGTCGACGCCAGTCTCGTGGATCTTGTTTTTGACGCACAGCACTTCGGGGCTGCGCTCGAGCGACGGCGTCATCCATTCGCGGTTCAGGTTGGCGCCGGCCGCGTTGGTGCGCAGGTTGCCGCGCACCGAGCCGTCCGGGTTCATGTTCGGCACGATGTAGAACACGGCGCGCTGCAGCAGCCTGGTCGCGATCGGGTTGGCGTCGTCGAGCAGCGCATCCATCAGGCCTTCGACATACCATTCGGCCATGGTCTCGCCCGGATGCTGGCGCGCGATGACCCAGATCTTCTTCTCGGCGGCCGGGTTGCCGATCACCACCAGGTTCATGTCGCGGCCGTCGAGCGTAGTGCCGATGTCGTGCACGCGGGCGATCGGGTTCTCGGCCACTTCGCCCAGCAGGCGCAGGTGGCGCTCCCAGGTGTAAGGCTCGAAATAGGCGTAATAAATGCTGTCGAGCTCGGGGGTGTGATTGACCGTCATGACCTGGCCGTCGAAGCTGGTCGGCACGCGGAACCAGTTCTCGGTGTCGTAGCTGGCGGCGACCTGGTAATCCTCGAAGCCCTTCGGATAGGTGGCCTGGCCGGCATTCAGGAAACGGATCGTGCAGGCCTGGCCGCGCGCGCCCTGCAGGCGGAAGTGGAACCACTGGTGGATGTCCGCGTTGTTATCGCGGCGCAGGTTCAGGTCGATCTGTTTCGCGTTCTCGGCTTGCACCACCTCGATGGCGCCCGAATCGAAATGCTGGCTGATTTTGATAGGCATGGCTGATCCTTTTATGGTCACTTCGCGAGTGGGGATGATACCGGATTTGACTGGGCGTCCAGGGCCGCGTTCAGGCGTCGAGGTCGATCAGTTCGGCGGTGTACATGGCCATGATCTGGCGCATCAGTTCGACGTTGCTGCGGTCGAGGACGAGCACCAGGCTGCCGCGCTCGAGGTTGAACTGCATGCGCAGCTTGCCCGGCAGTTCGCGGCAGTTCAGGGTCAGCGCGCGCGGGTTGGCCGGGTTCTGCCAGTCATACTGGGTGATCTGCGGCGGCGGCGAGGATGGCGGCTGCAGGGTCGGATCCTGGTTGACCGGCATGTGCTTGAGCAGCCAGAACACGATGGTCGCCGGGATGTGCAGGCAGACATCGTTTGCGCCCTGCGTGCTGAACTTGGCGAGCAGCGAATTGCCGACCCGGTCGCATGACATGGACATGCTCTTGACTTGACGAATGACCGCTTCTTTCACCACGATGTTCCTCAGGGAGTTGTTAAAAAGGCGCAGCGATTCTACCCCGTTTGCTGTAACTATGGAAAGAAAACGGGGAGCGAATACGCTCCCCGTGCATGCTTCCATGTCGCCCCGCAGCGTCCGCCGGCAGCGGACGGCGAGGCGCAGCGGACGCTTACTCTTTCGAGCTGCGGCCGCCGCTCTTCGAGGAGCTGCGCGAGCTGCTGCCCGAACCGGCGCTGGCCGATTGACGATTGCCGTGGCTCATGCTGCCGGCGCGGCGTGCTTCCTCGGAGGTGAATTCGTGCGCGGTGCCTTTCTGGTGAGCCGCCTTGCCACCCTGGCTGGCGATTTCACGCTGACGCTGTGGATCCATCGATGCGAAACCGCGGTTGCGAGTGCCGCCCGCGCTTTGGCTGTTGGATTGGTTACCGCCCTGCTTGTTGCCTTGGTTACTCGAAGCCATGATCGTGTTCTCCCTGTTCACTTATAAAACCGCCGCGTCCTGCGGCAGGCTTGGCCCTCGCCCATCCATGAACGCAGATGAGCGAACGTCGAATTCATAGTAGGCATGCGAATTAGATGAGGGTATAGGACATTTTCAGATGACTTTGTAGGACTACAGGCGACAGAAAATGCACTTACGAAATAGACTGCTTTTCATCACTTTCCCCATCAGTATTAGTCCTACACACTACCGCTGCGTCTTCCTATACTGAACCTGGGCATGCGCGCGCATCATGGCAAGATCGGGGCGACGCCGGCGGCATCCTGCCTCCTTGCCTTCGCCAGCAAAACCGTTTTGAAAGGACATGACATGGACGCGAACCAACGCAGCGAAATGAACAACCAGACGAATAACGGCGGCAACGAAAAGTGGAACAAGAACGCCAAGTGCAAGACAGCGCCCGACGCCCCGCTGGATCACACCTATCCGCAGGGCGCCTCGCAGCAGCAGGGCCGCCAGGGCATCGACCAGATGGGTACCCAGCAGAGCGGCATGGGGCCAGGCCAGTTCGCCGAGGACAGCAGCCGCTGGGATCTGCCCGGCGGTTCGATGCAGACCCAGCAGAGCGGCGGCAGCGGCCCCCAGCAGGGCATCACCGACAGCCACCAGCGCCAGATGGAACAGCGCTCGGTCGCCTATGGCCAGCTCGAACAGCCGGTGGGCCACCGTCCGGCCGACAGCGGCACCGACCTGCTCCACTACGAAGGCGCGCATGCCGGCAACACGCAGGCGGCCGCACGCATGAATCCGCAGGATCCGCGCCAGCCCGAACTGCAGGGCGGCTCGCTGGGCCATCATCATCGCGGCGGCGACTCGATGCAATCGAGCCAGCCGCAGTCCGGCGGCGGCAGCTTTGGCGGCGGACAGCAAAGCCTGAACGCATCCCAGCAAGCGGGCGCCGGCGGCGCCGCGCAAAGCACCGACCGCGCCGGTTCGCAGACGGGCGAAGCGGGCCGCGAAGGCGGCGCCGAAGAGGCGCAGATGCACCAGTCGAACGACTCCACGGGCGGCCTGCCGCGCAGCCCGGGCAATTCGGGACCGCGTGGCGACAATCCCGGCTGGAAACCGGGCGGCAGCATGCAGCAGGATCCGGATCGCGTGCACGAATCGAACGACGCGGCCGGCGGCTATCCAAAGAGCCCGGCCGGCGCCAACCGCCTGGCGGGCGATCGCAAGATGGACGACGACACCGGATTTTCGCGCGGCTGACCGGACTTGTCCTAGCCAACCTCTCCAGTCCGGCAGCGTGTGAGCGCTGCCGGCGCACCTCCCTGCCCGCCGTCGCGCGGGCTTTTTTTTTCGTCCATCCATTACCCATCGTCATGCCCATTGCATGAGTTCGCTGTAGGACGAGTCCTTCGCTCACCGAGCAATGGATGCGGCCGCCGTCAGCCTGCCGGCCGGCACGCTCCCTTTCTTTCCGATGCTGCCCGACGCCGTCCAGGCGACGTCGGCGCTTGATCCAGATTCAGCGCCGGTTATCGGGCCGGAACTCAGCCATTCCCCGCGCAATCGAACCACTCTCATCAGGGAAACATCGTTCACTTATCGGAGAGCAGCATGCCAGTAATGACGCCAAGGACAGCCAGCGGCACGGTCAAGCTCTCGGTCGTCGTCCCGACGGGCGGGCGGATGGATCTGCTCGACCGCTGCCTCGACGCCCTTACCCGCCAGACCCTGCCCGGCACTTCCTACGAAGTCATCGTCGTCGACGACGAACCCAATCACAATACGCTGCACCTGGTGGCCGGCTGGCGCACGCGCACCCTCGAGCGCGGGCCGCGCCTGGTCTACCTGCCCAACTCCAACCGGCACGGTCCGGCCGCCGCCCGCAACCTGGGCTGGCGCAGCGCCCAGGGTGCGATCCTCGCCTTTACCGACGAGGACGCGGTGCCCGCGCCCACCTGGCTGTCCCAGGGCCTGGCCGGCATGCACGACCATGTCGACGTGCTGTGCGGACGGCTCGACATGCGCCTGCCGGCGCGGCTCACAGAGGACGCGCATCACGTCCCCCAGGCCCATGACGACGAATTCAGCATCGCCAACTGCTTCTGCCGCAAGAGCGTGCTCGAGCGGGTCGAAGGCTTCGACGAACGCTTCGAACAGGCCAGCCACTGCGATGCCGACCTCCACTTCCGCCTGTTGGCGCTCGACGCTCGCATTGCCCATGCGCCCGAGGCGCTGGTCGTGCTGCCGCTGCAGCCGGCGCCCTGGGGCGCGAGCCTGGTGCGCACCCGCGCGGCCGTGTTCGACGCCCTGCTCTACAAGAAGCATCCGCAGCTCTACCGCGAACGCATCGCCGCCGCGCCACCCTGGGATTACTACCTGGCGGCGGCCGTGCTGCTGGCCGCGCTCGGCGCCCTCGTTGCCGGCCACAACGCCCTCGCGCTGCTGGCCGGGCTCGGCTGGCTGGCGCTGACGGCGCGCCTGTGCCGGCAGCGCCTGCGCGGCAAACGCTACCGGGCGGCGCAGATCGCCGACGTCATCGTCACCTCGGCGCTGATTCCGCCGCTGGCCGTGTTCTGGCGCCTGACCGGCGCCATCCGCTACCGCGTGCGCTTCACCTGAGGCCGCCATGAAACTGAACGAGCAGCTGCCGCGCAGCGGGCCCGCACACCGGTTCGGCCACGTCGCCCTCATCAGCGAGCATGCTTCGCCGCTGCCCGCACAGGGCGGTGCCGCTGCCGCTGCCAATGTCGGGGGCCAGGATGTCTATGTCGCGAACCTGGCGCGCGAACTGGCGCTGGCCGGCGCCCGCGTCGATATCTTCACGCGCCGCGACGCGCCCGGTCAAAACAAGATCGTGCACCTGGGCGAAGGGATACGACTCATCCACGTGCCGGCCGGCCCCGCCCAGCCGCTGCCGAAGGAAGCGCTACTGCCCCACATGGACGCATTCGTCCGCTTCGTGATCCGCTTCGCGCGGCGCCTAGCCGTGCCCTACGACATCGTGCATGCGAATTTTTTCATGTCCGGCCTGGTCGCCCAGCAGCTCAAGCTGGCACTCGGCATTCCCTGGGTGATCACCTTTCATGCACTGGGCGACATGCGCCGCCTGGCGCACGGCCCGTTCGATGCCTTCCCACCCGAGCGCATCCGGCTCGAGAAGGCGCTGATGCGCCAGGCCGACCGCATCATTGCAGAATCGCCCCAGGAGCGGCTCGACATGGAACAGCTGTATGGCGCCGATCCTGGTCGCATCACGGTGGCGCCGCGCGGCTTCGATCCGAACGAACTCTGGCCCGTCCCACGCGCCGTGGCGCGCGCGCAGCTGGGCCTGGCCCCGGAGCGCTTCACCGTGCTGCAGCTGGGGCGCCTGGCGCCGCGCAAGGGCATCGACACCGCGATCCAGGGCCTGGCCATGCTGCGCGACCGCCATGGGGTCGATGCCGACCTGCTCGTCGTTGGCAGCGGTGGCGATGGCGGTGAGGAGGAACAGGCGCGCCTGCGCGCCCTCGCCCAGCAGCTCGGCGTCGACGACCAGGTGCGCTTCGCCGGCCAGCAGCCGCGCGCCGCCCTGCGCCTGTGGTACGGCGCCGCCGACGTCTTCGTCAGCACGCCCTGGTACGAGCCCTTCGGCATCACGCCGGTGGAAGCCATGGCTTGCGCACGCCCGGTCATCGGCGCCGAAGTCGGCGGAATCAAGAGCACGGTCGTGGACGGGTTGACCGGTTTCCTGATCCCTTCGCGCGACCCGCGTGCGCTGGCCGCGCGCCTGGCCGCCCTCCATGCCGACCCGGCGCTGGGCAAGCGCATGGGCGAGGAAGGCCTGCTGCGCGCCTGGCGCCACTACACCTGGCGCGCCGTCGCGCAACAGGCCTGCGCCGTGTACGCGACGGTGCTCGACGAAACCCGCGCCGGCGCAGCGTCCGGCTTCACCCCGTTTTAGGAGCAAGCATGGTGGTTGCGGCATGAAAGCGATTTTCTTCGACACCGACGGCGCGCTCGTCGACAGGCAGCAGCAGGAAATGGCCGCTTTGGCGCCGCGCCACATCCGACTCGGCAGCGGCGCCGGCCCTGCCCTGCGCCTGCTGGCCCGGCTCGATTACCGCTTCTTCGCCATCGGCAACCATGCCGGCGTGGCGCAGGGGCAGTTGCCTGAAGCGGCCGTGCAGGCCGTCGGCCATCGCCTGGGCGACCTGCTGTTTCGCGAAAACCTCATCCTCGACGGCTTTTATTACTGCCCCCACGATCCGCAGGGCACAGTCGCGCCCTATGCCGTGGCCTGCCACTGCCGCAAGCCCCAGCCTGGCCTGCTGCTGAAGGCCTCGCTCGAACACGCGATCGACCTGCGTTCGTCGTGGATGATCGGCGGCCTCCTCCACGACGTCGAGGCCGGCAACCGTGCAGGCTGCCGCACGGTGCTGCTCGACAACGGCACCGAGACGGAATGGCGGCTCGGCCCGCGCCGCATCCCCACCCGCATGGCGCCCGACCTGTATGCCGCCGCCGTCCTGATCGCCCGCCACCATGAAGATGCGCACGATGACGAATGAATGGAACGGTGCGCCGCACCTGCTCTGCGTCCAGCTCGGCGCGCCTGCCGATGTCCTCGCCTGCACGCCGGCACTGCGGGCCCTGCGCGCCCAGTGTCCGGAGCGCCGGCTGACACTGCTCGCCGCGCCCGCCGGCGCCGCCCTTGCGCCTTGCCTGCCGGACGTCGATGCCGCGTTGGCCTACGCGGCGCCCTGGACGGAAGGCGGCATCGCTGCTACGCCAGGGACTCATCTGGATTGGATCTCCCGACTCGCCGCCGAGCGCTTCGACGGCGCCGTCATTTTCACGCGTCCCGGTCGTAGTGCCCTGCCCGCGGCCCTGCTGTGCCGACTGGCCGGTATTCTCCTGCGCGCAGGCTGGTGCCGTGACGATCCCTCGGGCCTACTTACGCACTGGATCGCCGATCCCGAGCCGGGCGCCCTGCGGCGCCACGCCGTGCAGCGCCAGCTCGACCTCGTACGCCATCTCGGTGCGGAAACAGCCGACGAGCGCCTTGCCTTTGTCCCGTCGAACGCCGACGCGGCGGCCATGCGCAAGCGCTTGCAGGCCGCCGGTATCGATCCCGCACGCCGCTGGCTGGCACTGCATCCCGGCGCCGGCGCCCAGGCCCGGCGTTATGCTCCGCAGCAGTGGAGCGAGCTGATCGCGGCGCTGCATGCGCGCATCGGCTGTCCATTCGTGCTCACCGGCAGCGCGCGCGATTTGGCGGCGCTCGATGCTATCGCCACCCCGTTGGGGGCGCAGGTTCATGTGCTGGCGGGCGAAGTCGGTATCGGGGAACTAGGCGCGCTGCTGGCGCAGGCGTCCCTGGTGGTCAGCAGCAACGCCGAATCGACGCAACTTGCGGCTGCGGTCGGCACGCCGGTGGTCAGCCTGCTGGCCGATCCGGAGTATGCGCCCTGGCAGGTGCCGGGCCGGGTGCCGGGTCACGGGATCGATGGCCTCGATACGCTGGAATCCACGCGGGTTTGCGACTGCGTTTGCAGCCTGCTCAAGCAGACCGAGACGGAGCGGATCAGGGAGGCAGAGCTGGAGTAAAACGAAGAAAGCCAGTCTGACGACTGGCCTTTGCATATTCCCGATGCCGGAAGTCGATTCTTAATCGTCGGGGTTCGCGAATTTGCGGCTGCTGCCGGCCGGACGAGCATCGTAGACAACCTCATTGGTGCCAAAGCAGGACGGATAAGACCAGGATCCTCCGGGCTGTACGCCCCATTGCACGCCGCAATCCCATTTGTCGCGCGTGGTGCGAATACAAATTTTGATATCCACCGGCTTGTCGCAGCGGTTATGAATCCTGGCGGAATTCCCGTTCGGGCAATTCGGATTCTTGCCGATCTGCGGCGGCGTCACACAATTTTTTGCATCGTCCGCAGCAGAGGCGGACAGTGTGAATCCAGAACACACCAGAGAAAGAATCAATGACGAAATTTTGCGCATGTTGTCCCCTTTAAATGATTTTATAAGACCAGCTATTCGATTCGGTATGCAACCGATGCATTGAACCTGTTTCATCGACATCGGATGTGGTTTCGTCTTGCCGGTCAAAAATACGAGAGACGTATTTACATGTCAATCCCCAAATAATCACCACGAATACGGTTAAGGACAAACATGACACAGAAAAGAAAAAGGCCAATCCGTAGATTGGCCTTTTTCTTTGATTCTTTGGTCGGGGCGAGAGGATTCGAACCTCCGACCCCGTGCACCCCATGCACGTACGCTACCAGGCTGCGCTACGCCCCGACTTAGCCAGCAATTATACCTGAGACAAAAAAATTTTCTCAGGTTTTTGTGATGTCTAAAGCAAGTTTAAGCGCGGGGGCGATGTGGATCAAGTCCCGCGCCGCCTTACTTCCAGTCCCCGCGCAGCTCCCGCACCTGTTCGTGCAGGTATTCCGGCGTCGCTTCCTGCGGCCCCACCGGCATGCCGACCGCCAGCGCCAGCTTCGAGCGCAGGCCGCGCGAGAAGGAGCGCCCGAACAGGTTGCCCGGGTCGCGCGTGAACACGCTGCCCCAGAGGCCGCGCAGCGCCATCGGGATCACAGGCACCTTGCTGCGCTCGACGATCTTGGCGACGCCGCCGCGGAATTCGTTCATCTCGCCCGTCGTCGTCAGTTTGCCTTCGGGGAAGATGCAGACCAGGTCGCCCTGGTGCAGCGCTTCGGCGATGTCGACATAGGCGCGCTCCATCATGAACGGGTCTTCCTTGGCCGGGGCGATCGGGATCGCTTTCGCGGTGCGGAAGATCCAGCCCAGGAACGGCGTCTTGAAGATGCGGTGATCCATCACGAAGCGGATCGGGCGCGGGCTGGCGGCGCCGATGACGATGGCGTCGACATAACTGACGTGGTTACATACCAGCACCGCCGGGCCCTCGTCCGGAATGCGCTCGACGTCGACCGTGTTCACGCGGTGAATGGTGTGGATCAGCAGCCAGGCCAGGAAGCGCATCAGGAATTCCGGCACCAGCGAGAAGATGTAGACAGCGACGGCCGCGTTCAGCAGGGCCGTGACCAGGAACATCTCGGGAATCGAGAAGCCCTGCCCCAGCAGCACGATGGCGACGCCGGCGGCAGCCACCATGAACAGGGCGTTCAGGATATTCATGCCGGCGATCGTGCGCGAGACGTGCTTCGGGTCGCAGCGGGTCTGGATCAGGGCAAACAGCGGCACGATGAACAGGCCGCCGAAGACGCCGATCAGTACCAGGTCGGCCAGGATGCGCACCGCGCCCGGCTGGGCAATGAGCGCGAAGGCGTCGACCGTGGCCGTGTTGGTGTAGGCCATGCTGGCAAAATACAGGTCGATGCCGAACAGCGACAGGCCGATCGAGCCGAAGGGCACGAGACCGATTTCGACCTTGCGACCGGACAGTTTTTCGCACAGCAGCGAGCCGACGCCGATGCCGAGCGAGAACACGGTCAGCAGCAGTACGAAGACGCTGTGGTCGCCGTGCAGGTAGTCCTTGGCATACACCGGGAATTGCGACAGCACCAGGGCGCCGTAGAACCAGAACCATGAATTGCCCAGCATCGAGAGGAAGACCGTGCGGTTGCCGCTGGAGAAGCGCAGGTTGCGCACCGACTCGGTGATGAAGTTGTAGTTGATCTTCAGCTCGGGCGCCGGCGCCGGCGAGGCCGGGATGCGCCAGCTGGCCGCCAGGCCGAGCAGCGCCATCAGCAGGCTGGCCCCGGCGACGAGTTCGATACCGAAGGGTTTATGGGCGACCAGCAAGGCGCCCGCCACTTCGCCCAGCAGGATGCCGACGAAGGTGCCCATCTCGACGACACCGTTGCCGCCGACCAGCTCTTCCGATTTCAGGTGCTGCGGCAGGTAGGCGTATTTGACCGGGCCGAACAGGGTCGAATGCACGCCCATGCCGACCACGGCTGCGATCAGGAGCCACAGCGTATGCGTCATCCAGCCGACGGCGGCCAGCAGCATGATGCCGACTTCGAGCAGTTTGACGAAGCGTGCCAGCTTGCCCTTCTCGACCTTGTCGGCGATCTGGCCGGCGGTGGCGGAGAAGATGACATACGGCAGGATGAACAGGCCGGGAATCAGGTTGTTCAGCAGGCCCGGATCGAGCGTCGTCCAGGACAGGGCGTCGTAGGTCAGCGCGACCAGCAGCGCCGTCTTGAACAGGTTGTCGTTGAAGGCGCCCAGGAACTGAGTCCAGAAGAAAGGCGCGAAGCGGCGTTGCGACAGCAGGGAAAACTGGCTCGACTGACTCATGAAAGTGGCCCGTGGTGGAGAGATGCGTAATTTACAACAGGGAGGAGCGCGTAACAATCATTTTGTTGCCCAAAATCATCAGCCTAAGATGCTAACGCGAAGTATTGCGGAGCGAGACGAACGGTAGCAAGAAATGCGACGACACCGGTACGACACCGACATCGCGCAAGTCCAAGTGTTGTTCATAAAAGCAATTAGAGTGTGCGCAGGAAATGCGCTTGATGGGGCGCAAACCTGTAGTGTCGATTGCTTGTTGTGCAGCGCAGCGTGAGTAGAATGCTCGGATGAATTCGCCCAAGCTCCCTACCCTCCGGCCCGGCGCGCTCGACGCGCTGTGCGACGACATCGAGCATGCGCTGCTCGATCTCACCACCGCTTCGCTCGACGACGAGGATGGCTTGCCCGCCCCTACCGTCGACGAGTTTGCGCTCGAATTCCTGATCGAATCGAAGCACCCACCCTGTCCGGGCGGAACCGAACGCAGCACAGGTTATTGAGCGCTGGCTGCTAGCTCAGCGTTTCCAGCCTGATCCGGATCACCTTGCCGACCACCGAAGCAAGTGCCTCGATGCGCGCAATCGCCGCTTCGACCTTCTTCTCGCGGGTCTCGTGGGTGATCATGATGATGTCGGTGCACTTGTCGCCGCGTGCGCCCTTTTGCAGCACCGCGTCGATCGAGATGCCGGCATCGGCCAGGATGCGGGTCAGGTCGGCCATTACGCCGAGCTGGTCGTTCACATAGACGCGCAGGTAGTAGCTGGTCGTGATGTCGGCCATCGGCAGGATCGCCACGTCCGTCATCTCGTTCGGCTGGAAGGCCAGGTGCGGCACGCGGCAATACGGGTCGACCGTGGCCAGGCGCGTCACGTCGACCAGGTCGGCGATCACTGCGGAAGCCGTCGGCTCGGAGCCTGCGCCCTTGCCGTAGTACAGGGTGGAACCGACGGCGTCGGCCTCGACCAGCACCGCGTTCATCGCGCCCTCGACGTTGGCGATCAGGCGCGCGGCCGGAATCAGGGTCGGGTGTACGCGCAGCTCGATACCCTCGACGCCGTCGACCGTGGCGCGGCGCGTGATGCCGAGCAGCTTGATGCGGTAGCCGAGCTGTTCGGCGTAGCGAATGTCGTCGGCCTGCAGTGCGCTGATGCCCTCGACGTGCGCCTTGTCGAACTGCACCGGGATGCCGAAGGCGATCGCCGACATGATCGTCAACTTATGCGCCGCGTCCACGCCTTCGATGTCGAAGGTCGGGTCGAGCTCTGCGTAGCCGAGTTCCTGCGCCTGCTTCAGCACGACGTCGAAGTCCAGGCCCTTGTCGCGCATCTCGGACAGGATGAAATTGGTGGTGCCGTTGATGATGCCGGCCACCGATTCGATGCGGTTGGCCGTCAGGCCTTCGCGCAGCGCCTTGATGATCGGCACGCCGCCGGCGACGGCCGCTTCGAAGGCGACCATCACGCCCTTTTCCTGGGCGGCGGCGAAGATCTCGTTGCCGTGCAGGGCCAACAAGGCCTTGTTGGCGGTGACCACGTGCTTGCCGTTGGCGATGGCGCGCAGCACCAGTTCGCGCGGCAGCTCGTAGCCGCCGATCAGTTCGACGACGATGTCGACGTCCGGGCTGTCGACGACCTGGAAGGGATCGTCGACGATCTGGCAGTTGCCGCCGGTCAGGCGCGCGGCGCGTTCGGTGTTGCGGGCGGCGACCATCGTGATCTCGATGCCGCGGCCGGCCCGGCGGCGGATGTCTTCCTGGTTGCGTTGCAGCACATTGAAGGTGCCCGCACCGACGGTGCCGATGCCGAGGAGGCCAACTTTGATGGGTTTCATGGTCGATTCACAGGGTGATTTAGCTTAGCGGGCGTGGCGTCGTCGGTAGCCGTCGAGGAAGCGTGCGATGCGGCCGCAGGCGTCGGTGAGGTCGTCGGAATTGGGCAGGAACACCAGGCGGAAGTGATCCGGCGAATGCCAGTTGAAGCCGGTGCCCTGCACCAGCAAGACCTTTTCCTCGCCCAGCAGTTCGCAGATGAACTGCTGGTCGTCGGCGATCGGGTACATGGCCGGATCCAGGCGCGGGAACATGTACAGGGCCGCTTTCGGCTTGACGCAAGTGACGCCCGGAATGTCGGTCAGCAGCTTGTGCGCCAGGTCGCGCTGCTTGAGCAGGCGCCCGCCGGGGCCGACCAGGTCGTTGATGCTCTGGTAGCCGCCGAGCGCGGTCTGGATCGCGAACTGCCCGGGGGCATTCGCACACAGGCGCATCGAGGCCAGCATGTTGAGGCCTTCGATATAGTCCTTCGCATGGCGCTTCTCGCCCGAGATCACCATCCAGCCGGCGCGGTAGCCGCAGGAGCGGTAGTTCTTCGACAGACCGTTCAGGGTCACGAACAGCACGTCGTCCGCCAGCGATGCGATCGAGTCGTGCTGGTGGCCGTCGTAGAGTACCTTGTCGTAGATTTCGTCGGCGTAGACGATGAGGCTGTGCTGGCGCGCCAGCTCGATGATGTCGAGCAGCACCTCACGTGGGTATAGAGCACCGGTCGGGTTGTTCGGGTTGATGACGACGATCGCGCGCGTGTTTGGCGTGATTTTCTTGCGCATGTCGGCGATGTCCGGCATCCAGCCGGCCCCTTCATCGCAGATGTAGTGCACGGGCGCGCCGCCGGCCAGGCTCACGGCCGCCGTCCACAGCGGATAGTCGGGTGCCGGCACCAGCACCTCGTCGCCGTTGTTGAGCAGGCCCTGCATCGCCATGACGATCAGTTCCGAGGCGCCATTGCCCAGGTAGATGTCGTCGATCTTGACGTTGGCGATCTTCTTTTGCTGGGTGTAGTGCATCACCGCCTTGCGCGGTGCAAACATGCCCTTCGAATCCGTATAGCCGGCCGCGCCGTGCATGTTGCGGATCATGTCCTGCATGATCTCGTCGGGCGGATCGAAACCGAACACGGCCAGATTGCCGATATTGAGCTTGATGATCTTGTGGCCATCGTCTTCCATCTGGCGCGCCTGCTCCAGCGCCGGGCCGCGGATCTCGTAGCAGACGTCGTCGAGCTTGTTCGATTTCAGAATCGGTCGCAAATTGTCACTCCCAGGTTGCCCGCATGTTGCAGTGCGAAAAATACCATTCTGCCGAAAGCGAACAATTTAAGCAACCTTGCATACTACGTAGGTGCGCCGACCGAAAACGGAACAAAAGCTTACAATGGCAAGCCCTTCGCCTAACGCATTCGACCGATGAAACTCCATTCCGACAGCACCCAGCAATACCAGACCGTCACCGGCTACGACGCCTCGGGCGTGGAAATCAATGCCCAGCGCTTCAACCACAGCCTGCTGGTGATGCCGGAAGTGCCGCCGCGCGCCTGGGACGTGACGCGCTTCGAGGATCTGCAGCCTGGGCATTTCGAGCAGATCGCCGCCGACGCGCCGGACGTCGTCATCCTCGGCACCGGCGAGCGCCAGCGTTTCGTGCATCCACGCCTGATCGCCAGCCTGTCGGCGCGCCATACCGGGGTCGAGTCGATGGACAGCCAGGCCGCCTGCCGCACCTATAACGTGCTGATGGGCGAAGGCCGCAAGGTGACCCTGGCGCTGATCATCGAAGGCACTGCACCGGCCTGAGTCAGCTGCAGCCTCCGGCTGAAACTTGCCCTATTGAATGTCGCCGCGCCGGCCCCATATCGGATCGGCTATTGACATATCGGCATGCTAGAGTGGCACTTGCCGCGATCGCCGATTATCATGAGCGTACCGCAGGATGGCACGTGGCCGATCCTGCCCCTACCAGGAGAAACCCGTGGCCGACAGCCCCAGCGCAGCAACCGTAGAGAACTTTTCCGCCGCCATGACCGGCGACCAGACTTTCCAGCTTGGCGGGCGTCCGGCCAAGTACACGGTGCTGTATTTCTACCCCAAGGACAATACGCCCGGCTGCACCACCGAGAGCATGGCTTTCCGTGACAAGCACGACGAATTCCTCGCCGCCGGCGCCGAAGTATATGGCATCAGCCGCGATTCGCTGCGCTCGCACGAAGGCTTCAAATCCAAGCTCGGCCTGCCCTTCGAACTGATCTCCGATCCTGACGAATTGGTGTGCAACCAGTTCAATGTAATGAAGAATAAAATGATGTACGGCAAGCAAGTCCGGGGGGTCGAGCGCAGTACGTTTGTCGTTGACGCTCACGGCCGATTGGTGAAAGAATGGCGTGGCGTGAAGGTCAACGATCACGTCGATGAAGTGCTGGAATTTGTGAAGCGCCTGCCTTAATCAGGCTCGAGCCGATCGTACGCTCCAGTCCGACAACCTTCTGGACGAACCCTGTCATTTTGAGTCGATCCGTTTTATATCAGCACCATTTCAATCCGGCTGCCTGCCGCGCCGCCCTCGCGGCCCTGGCCCGCGCCCTTCAAGTTGTATCCAAGCTGTCATTCACGTTGTACCCAGTTGCATCTACTCCGCCCGCCAGTGCCGTTCACGCGCACTGGCGCGAGCGTCCTCCACTTTTCTAGATTGAGAACCTGATGCCACTACCGAAAATGCCTACGAAGCCGGCCACGCTGCTGCCGGTAAACGAATACCCCAAAGCCGAACCCGGCAAGTCCCCTGTGCGCGCGCTGGCCGCAGCGCCGGTGGCAGCCGATCCCGTCGAAGACCTGATCAGCGGCAAGGCCGTCCCCGCTTCCAAATCGAGCCGTGCACGCAAGGGCAAGGCCGCTCCCCTGGCCGCCGTGCCCTCGCCGCAAGGCGAAAGCGCAACCTGGCCAACCCGTGCCGAGACCGGCACCAATGCCAGGCTCAAGGAAACCGACCAGGACGAACCGCATCCGGCCAAGCACAAGCCGGTCGAAGTCACGGTCAAGTCCTCGACCAGCCGCAAGGCCGACCGCTCGGGCAAGACCAAGGTCTTCGTGCTCGATACCAACGTGCTGATGCACGATCCGACCAGCCTGTTCCGTTTCGAGGAACACGACGTCTACCTGCCGATGATGACGCTCGAGGAACTCGACGACCACAAGAAAGGCATGTCGGAAGTCGCCCGCAACGCGCGCCAGGTGTCGCGCACCCTGGACGCCCTGATCGCCGACATCGACGACGACGGCATCGAGGCCGGCATCGAACTGGCCAAGCTCGGCAACAAGGATGCCAAGGGCCGCCTGTTCTTCCAGACCAAGCTGCAAAGCGGCCCCCTGCTGCCCGAAGGCCTGCCGGTCGGCAAGGCCGACAACCAGATCCTGGGCGTGGTGAAGGCGCTGGCCGCCGAGCAGCCCGAGCGCGCCATCGTGCTGGTGTCGAAGGACATCAACATGCGCATCAAGGCGCGCGCCCTGGGCCTGCCGGCCGAGGACTATTTCAACGACCACGTGCTGGAAGACACCGACCTGCTGTACTCGGGCATCGTCCAGCTGCCGGACGACTTCTGGGACAAGCACAGCAAGAACATGGAGTCCTGGCAGGAAAACAAGAACGGCAACAACGCGACGTTCTATCGCGTCAACGGCCCTTTCATTCCGAGCCTGCTCACCAATCAGTTCGTGTTCCTCGAGCCCTCGGGCGGCGAGGCGCCGATGTATGCGCAGGTCAAGGAAATCAACGGCAAGACCGCCGTGTTCCAGGTGCTGCGCGACTATAGCCACACCAAGAACAGCGTCTGGGGCATTACCGCGCGCAACCGCGAGCAGAACTTCGCGCTGAACCTCTTGATGAACCCGGAATGCGATTTCGTCACCCTGCTCGGCCAGGCCGGCACCGGCAAGACCCTGCTGGCCCTGGCCGCCGGCCTGGCGCAGGTGCTGGAAACCAAGCTGTACAACGAGATCATCGTCACCCGCGTCACGGTGCCGGTCGGCGAGGACATCGGCTTCCTGCCGGGTACCGAGGAAGAGAAGATGTCGCCGTGGATGGGCGCGTTCGACGACAACCTGGAAGTGCTGAACAAGTCCGATTCCGACGCCGGCGACTGGGGCCGCGCCGCGACGCAAGACCTGATCCGCTCGCGCATCAAGATCAAGTCGCTCAACTTCATGCGCGGCCGCACCTTCGTCAACAAGTTCCTGATCATCGACGAGGCGCAGAACCTGACGCCGAAGCAGATGAAGACGCTGGTCACCCGCGCCGGCCCCGGCACCAAGATCCTGTGCCTGGGTAACATCGCGCAGATCGACACGCCATACCTGACCGAGGGTTCGAGCGGCCTGACCTATGTGGTGGATCGTTTCAAGGGCTGGAGCCACAGCGGCCACGTGACGCTGGCGCGCGGCGAGCGCTCGCGCCTGGCGGATCACGCGAGCGACGTGCTGTAAGCGTTTTCGCTTCCGTAAAACCTGCGCGCTTTGCGGCTCGCAGGTTTTTTTTCGTCCGCCGGAACGCGTTCGGTATCGCTGGCTCTACCTATCGACACACGCACATCCGCACCGCACCGCACAAACAAAAACGCCCGGCACATTGGCCGGGCGTCCTCATCGGTATCGAAACCGATTTACATGATGTGCTTGCCGATCCACCAGGCAATCGCCGCCATGAAGGCCGAGGCCGGAATGGTGAAGATCCAGGCCCAGACGATGCTGCCCGCCACGCCCCAGCGCACGGCCGAGGCCTTTTGCGAGGCGCCCACGCCGACGATGGCGCCGGTGATGGTGTGGGTGGTCGAGACCGGGATGCCGAAGAAGCTGGCCATCAGCAGCGTCATCGCACCGCCGGTTTCGGCGCAGAAGCCGCCGACGGGTTTCAGCTTGGTGATCTTCTGGCCCATGGTCTTGACGATGCGCCAGCCGCCGAACAGCGTGCCGAAGGCGATCGCCGCGTAGCAGGAGATGATCACCCAGGCCGGCGGATGCGCGTCGGCCGGATTGGTGTAGCCGGCGGCGATCAGCAGCATCCAGATGATGCCCATGGTCTTTTGCGCGTCGTTGCCGCCGTGGCCCAGCGAATAGCCGGCGGCCGAGGCCAGCTGCAGGCGGCGGAACCAGACGTCCACTTTACGCGGCGTCGACTTCACGAAAATCCAGGACACCAGCAGCATGATGACCGAACCGAGCACGAAGCCCAGCAGCGGCGCCAGCACGATGAACATCACGGTTTTCATCAGGCCGCCGGCGATCAGCGCGCCGGTGCCCGACTTCGCCACCGCGGCGCCGACCAGGCCGCCGATCAGGGCGTGCGAGGACGAGGACGGGATGCCGTAGTACCAGGTGATGATGTTCCAGACGATGGCCCCGACCAGGGCCCCGAAGATCACGTAATGGTCGACCACCGCCGGGTCGATCGTGCCCTTGCCGATGGTTTGCGCCACCTTCATGCTGACCACGAAAATGGCGATGAAGTTAAAGAAGGCGGCCATGGCGACGGCCGATTGCGGTTTCAGCACGCCGGTCGAGACGACGGTCGCGATCGCGTTCGCCGAATCGTGGAAGCCGTTCATGAAGTCGAAAATCAGTGCCAGCAACACGAGGGCACCCAGCACATAAATGCTGATAGTTAAATGTTCCATGATTATTCTTGTTCTGCGACCGCGTTACGCGTTCTCGACGATGATGCCTTCGATGATGTTCGCCACGTCTTCGCAGCGGTCGGTCACGGTCTCGAGGATCTCGTAGATCGCCTTCATCTTGATCAGGTTGCGCACGTCCGGTTCGTCGCGGAACAGTTTCGACATCGCTGCGCGCATCACGTGGTCGGCGTCCGATTCCAGGCGGTCGATCTCTTCGCAGATGGCGACGATCTTCTGGGCGTTGCCCATGTCGTGCAGCAGGCCGACGGCCGCTTGCACGCGCTCGCAGCAAGCCAGGCACAGCTCGGCCAGGCGCTTGGCTTCCGGCGTCACGGCGTGCAGGTCGTACAGGGAGATGGTCTGGGCCGCGTCTTCCATCATGTCGAGGATATCATCCATGCGCGTGATGAGCTTGTGGATGTCGTCGCGGTCGATCGGGGTGATGAAGGTCTTGTGCAGCAGGTCGACGCACGCGTAGGTGACTTTGTCCGCCTGCTTTTCGATGCTCTCGACGGCGTGGGTGCGGGTTTCCAGGTCGTCGAAGTTGGTCATCAAACCAACCATTTCTTGCGCACCCTTCACGCACAGCGCGGCGTGCTGGTTGAACAAATCAAAAAACTTGCCCTCGGTGGGCATCAGGCGTCCAAACATTAAAGATTCTCCGTGATAAAACTCTTGGGACTGCGATGGGCCGGAACCAGCGGTTCCGGCGCCGCAATATCGGCTCGCATTTTCGGCTTAGTCGCCCTGGTAGACGGCGAGGTTACCGCTGTAGTTGCCAAACTTGGTGTACTGGCCGATCCAGGTCAGGCGGATTGCGCCGATCGGACCGTTACGCTGTTTGCCGATGATGATTTCGGCGGTGCCTTTATCGGGCGAGTCGGGGTTGTAGACCTCGTCGCGATACAGGAAGATGATCACGTCCGCATCCTGTTCGATTGCGCCCGATTCGCGCAAGTCGGACATCACGGGACGTTTGTTCGGGCGCTGTTCCAGGGAGCGGTTCAGCTGCGACAACGCGATGACCGGGCAATGCAATTCTTTCGCCAGGCCTTTCAGCGAACGCGAGATCTCGGAGATCTCGGCGGCGCGGTTGTCGCCCGGCTGACTGCCCTGCATCAGCTGCAGGTAGTCGACGATGATAAGGCCGAGCTTGCCACACTGGCGGGCAAGGCGGCGCGCACGTGCGCGCATCTCGATCGGGTTCAGCGCCGGCGTCTCGTCGATGTAGAGCTGGGCGTCGTTCATCTTCTGGATCGCATGCGTCAGGCGCGGCCAGTCCTCGTCGTTGAGGCGGCCGGTACGCAGGCGGTGCTGGTCGAGCTGGCCGACCGAACCGAGCATACGCATGGCCAGCTGGGCGCCGCCCATCTCCATCGAGAACACGGCGACCGGCAGGCCCGCTTCGATCGCGACGTTCTCGCCGATGTTGACGGAGAACGCGGTCTTGCCCATCGACGGACGGCCGGCGACGATGACGAGGTCGCCCGGCTGCAGGCCGGAAGTCATGCGGTCGAGGTCGATGAAGCCGGTCGGCACGCCGGTGATCTCGCCCTGGTTCTCGCGCGAATAGAGTTCGTCGATGCGTTCGACGACTTGGGTCAGCAGCGGCTGGATCGGATTCCAGCCCTGGGCGCCGCGCGCGCCGGATTCGGCGATGGCGAAGATCTTCGATTCGGCTTCGTCAAGCATCTGCTTGACTTCCTTGCCTTGCGGGTTGAACGCGTTGCCCGAGATTTCGTCGGCGACGGTGATCAGCTTGCGCAGGATGCCGCGGTCGCGCACGATCTCGGCATAGCGGCGGATATTGGCGGCGGACGGCGTGTTCTGCGCCATCGCGTTCAGGTATTGCAGGCCGCCCACGTCCTCGGCCTTGCCGAGCGAGACCATGGCCTCGTAGACGGTAATCACATCGGCCGGCTTGCCGCTGTTAATCAGGCGCACCATCTGTTCGAAGATGATGCGGTGGTCGTAGCGATAAAAATCGTCCGCGTGCATGAAGTCGGCAATACGATCCCAGGCCGCATTGTCGCGCAGGAGACCGCCGATGACGGACTGTTCTGCTTCGATGGAATGCGGGGGAATGCGCAGCGATTCGATTTGCGGATCTGCGGGGGTATTCATGGCGGGCATTATAACCCTTCCGGTCACACGCCTGAAATAATTGGCGAGTTTCCAAGAATAAAAAAAGCCGGGCGAACCCGGCTTTTTCCTTATTACAACAGTACCCGAAGGGGTATTGCTTAGGCAGCTTCGCCCACGACAGCGATCGTGATTTCCACGACGACGTCGGTGTGCAGCGCGACGGCAACTGGATGCTCGCCGGTGGTCTTCAGCGGGCCGGTCGGCAGACGCACTTGCGCCTTTTCGACTGCGAAACCTTGCTTGGTCAGGGCTTCGGCGATGTCGAAGTTGGTGACCGAACCGAACAGACGACCGTCGACGCCGGCTTTCTGGGCGATGGTGATGGTCATGCCGCCCAGCTTTTCGCCTTGGGCTTGCGAAGCCGACAGCTTTTCAGCAGCAGCTTTTTCCAGCTCGGCGCGCTTGGCTTCGAACTCGGCCTTGGCCGATTCGGTTGCGCGGCGGGCCATCTTTTGCGGGATCAGGAAGTTACGTGCGTAACCGTCCTTGACCTTGACGACGTCGCCCAGGTTGCCGACGTTAACAACTTTTTCCAAAAGGATAACTTGCATATTTTTCTCCAGGATGTTCTGAACTGTACGACGCGATTAAGCGTTGTGCAGGTCGGTGTACGGCAGCAGCGCGAGGTAGCGTGCGCGCTTGATCGCGGTATCGACCTGGCGCTGGTAGTGCGCCTTAGTGCCGGTCAGACGTGCTGGCATGATCTTGCCGTTTTCCTGGACGAAGTCCTTCAGGGTGTCGACGTCTTTGTAATCGACCTGTTCCACGTTTGCAGCGGTGAAGCGGCAGAACTTCTTACGCTTGAACAGCGGGTTTTGCTGTTTGCGCTTGAGTTTTTCTTTTGCCTTGTTTTTGTCGAACTTTTTACCGAA
The DNA here is from genome assembly GCF_001424165.1 of Massilia sp. Leaf139. Lineage (GTDB taxonomy): Bacteria > Pseudomonadota > Gammaproteobacteria > Burkholderiales > Burkholderiaceae_D > Telluria. Next base: position 198,273 of record NZ_LMOJ01000001.1, on the reverse strand, counting down.
TGCCATTTTGAGGCTCCTGACTATCTAAAAGGTGGGCCGCTATGTATTTAAGCGGCGGCACTGAAATCAATGATGTGAAACACCAGGGCTTTACTGTTGCGATTCTTCCTGGCCAGAAATCCTGTGAACTGGTGTGCGGCGCCGAGTTCCGCGCTGGCGAAGCGGCCCGAAATTTCTCCCGCGGCGAACGCGGCAATTTCGAACTGCACCTGCCTCCCGACCCCTGCCTCGACCTGCTGCGAACTGTGCATCAGGATCGCCGAAACGACCGGCACGCCGGCGGGGGTATAGCGCAGTACGTCGCGTTCAGCGATGGTGGCGACGACTTGTAACTGGTTCACTTCACACCGGGCTTGCGCCCGTCACGTTTCCTGGCAAGAAAAATTTAGGCAGCAGCTTGGGCCGGGGCGGCAGCCGGGGCTTCCGCACGGTGGCTCTTGGCCGCGTCTTCGCGCTGAACCGACTTCATCATTGGCGATGGAGCGGTTTCAGCTTTCTTCATCTTCACGGTCAGATGACGCAGCACGGCATCATTGAACTTGAATGCGGTTTCCAGCTCGACCAGGGTCTCGTTGTCGCACTCGATGTTCATGCAGATGTAGTGTGCCTTCGGCAGCTTCTGGATCTGGTAAGCCATCTGGCGACGGCCCCAGTCTTCCACGCGATGGATGTTACCGCCGCGGCTCGTCACCGTGGTCTTGTAACGCTCGATCATCGCCGGGACTTGCTCGCTTTGGTCCGGGTGGACGATAAAAACGATTTCATAATGACGCATGCAACACTCCTTGAGGACGTTTAAACAAATGCCCACCTCGGCGTCAAGACGAGTGTGGGAAGGGAAAGCCGGCAATTATAACGCGGATGGCAGGGCGGCGCAATCGCCAGGCAGCGTCTCTCTGCGACGACACCTTTCTAAGAGGAAATCAAGAAAAATCGTCGATTTCCCTTGCATTCGTCGAAATACTGTACAAAAATACAGTCTACTCATACAACCGTTTCGCATCACCATGCTCAAGCTCACCGCAAGGCAAGAACAGATCCTCAACCTGATCAAGGAAGCGATCGACAATACCGGCTTCCCGCCGACCCGCGCCGAAATCGCGAAGGAGTTGGGCTTCAAGTCGGCCAACGCCGCCGAAGAACACCTGCAGGCCCTGGCCCGCAAAGGCGCGATCGAGATCGTCTCGGGTACCTCGCGCGGCATCCGCCTGATCGGCGCCTCGGTGCCGGAACCGGTGCCGCCGCATTTGCCAACCATTCCTGCTGCCCTGCTGATGTCGCTGCCGCTGGTCGGCCGTGTCGCCGCCGGTTCGCCGATCCTGGCCCAGGAACACGTCGAGGCCACATACAACGTCGACCCGGCCATGTTCGGCGCCCGTCCCGACTTCCTGCTGAAGGTGCGCGGCTGGTCGATGCGCGACGCCGGCATCATGGACGGCGACTTCCTCGCCGTCAAAAAGATCGACAGCGCCAAGAACGGCCAGATCGTCGTGGCCCGCATCGGCGAAGACGTCACCGTCAAGCGCTACCGCAAGACGGGCGAGACGATCGAGCTGCTGCCGGAAAATCCGGACTTCAAGGTCATCCGCGTGGAACCGGGCGACGAGTTCGCGCTCGAAGGCCTGGCGGTCGGCTTGATGCGCAGCTGGCACTGATCACGTTGCAGGTTTGCACCAAATCGGTGCATCCAGGAAGAAAGCCGCTTGGAGCGGCTTTTTTTACGTCCTGACGTTGTCCTTACTGCGCCCCCGGTCGCGGCGCGGCGCCGATCGGGCGGTCGAAGTCGTACAACTTTACCGACGGGCTGGCGGCGACGATGGCGTTGTGTTCCTTCACATAGGCCTCGGTCGCGCTGCGCCAGGCGGCGAGATCGGCCAGGATCAGCTTCGCGCCGACGCGCGCTTCTTCCGCCAGGTTCTCCTGCACCAGCGCCAGGCGCTCGTTGGCGCGCGTGGTCTCGGCCAGGTTCATCAGCTTGGCGATGTCGGCCGGAATACGCTTGGTCAAGGGCGAAGCGGCATTCAAATGGCTCACATAGCCGTTGTAGCAATCCTGCCACTTAGTGACGGCGGCGCTGACGCGGGCGATCTCCTCGCTCTGCTTCGAGATTGCGGGAATGCGCGGCGCCTTGCAGTCGAACTGGCCCGTTTTGAGGTCTTCGCCCTGGTAGTGTTCGACCCAGTGGGCGATCTCGGCGCGCCGTGTCGTGCGCTGCTTCATGACCTCGAGCGAGGCAATCGCCACCGCATTGCCCTTCGCGGCCGCCTTGCGGAACCAGGCTTCGGCCTTCGCCTCGTCGACGGCGCCGGCCTCGCCATACCAGTACATCTGGCCGAGCTGCTGCTGGGCCTCCACATTGCCCGCGTTGGCGAGCTTGGTGTAGGCGGCAAGCGCTTGCGGATAGGCCTTGCTGGCGAACAGGGCATTGGCATCGGCGAGCGGGTCGGCCGGGGCGGCTGAGCAGGCAAGCGAGCAGGCAACTAAGCAGGCGGCGAGGAGAAGACGCTTCATGATGGCAAAAAGGGAAGGAAAACCCATGATACCGCGGGCTCATCCTTCCCTCAACTGCCCGCGCCCGGATTTACTCGTGGGCGCGAGCGCGTGGTGTTACCCCTGCGCGCCGTCCAGCGCCGACCTGAAATCCTCGAGCAGGTCGTCCGGATCCTCGATGCCCACCGACACCCGGATCAGCGACTCGGCGATGCCCATACTGGCGCGGCGCTCGGCGCCCATCTCGAAGAAGATCGTGTGGGCGACCGGAATCACCAGCGTGCGCGTGTCGCCCAGGTTGCTGGCCGGGATGCCCAGCTGCAGACGATTGAGGTAATCGAAGGGATCGATGTCCTCGCGCAGCTCGAAACTGAGCAGCGATCCGCCGGCGCGGAACAGCTCCCTCGTAATGCCATGCTGCGGATGCGAGGCTAGCCCCGGATAGTGGACGGCCGAAACACGTTCGTCGGCGTCGAGCATCCGCGCCAGCGCCAGCGCATTCGCGCAAGTGCGTTCCATGCGCAGTGCCAGCGTCTCGGCGCCGACGGCGATGTGGTGCGCCGCTTCCGGACCCAGGGCGGCGCCGAAGTCGCGCAGGGCTTTGGCGCGCAGCTGCGCCATGCCCTGGGCGGAGCCCGGCTGCTTGCGGAAGTTGGCGGCGATGTTTGGATACGCGCTCCAGTCGAACAGGCCGGTGTCGGTCAGCGCGCCGCCCAGCGCGATGCCGTGGCCGGCAATCGATTTGGTCAGCGAATTGACGACGAGACCCGCCCCCACCGCTTTCGGGCGGAACAGATACGGCGTCGTCATCGTGTTGTCGACCACGTAGAGGATCCCGCGCGCACGGCACAGTTCGCCGATGCGCGCCAGATCCGCCACTTGCGTGCGCGGGTTGGCGATGGTCTCCACAAAGACAAGGCGCGTGTTTTCCTTCAGCACCGCTTCGACCTTGGCAACGTCGGTCGCATCGACGAAGTCGACGGCCACACCCTGCCCCGCCACCGTCTGCCACAGGCTGTTGGTATTCCCGAACAGGAAGCTCGAGGAGACGATGTGGTCGCCTTCCTTCAAGAGCGCCTGGAACAGCGCACCGATGGCGGCCATGCCGGTGCCGAAGCACAGCGAGGCCACGCCATCTTCCATCTTCGTGATCTTGTCTTCCAGCGCGGCCACCGTCGGATTGCCCTGGCGGCCGTAGCGGAAGCCCGGCTCCTTGCCCTGGAACACCGACGCCAACTGGCGCGCGTCGCCGTAGCCGAAGGCGACCGAGGTATGGACGGGCTTGTGCAGCGAGCCCTGCTCGATCGCCTTGCGGCGGTCGTTGTGCAGGATGGTCGTCGTGAAACCGTAATTCTTCTTGTCGCTCATGGTGCGTATGGCTTATTCCGCTGGAACGGCCGGGTTCAGGTTCAGCTGGGTGCGCACGACGTCTTCCTGCGAGACGCCCTTGCCGCCGTTGTGGCGCGCCGTTTCCAGGTTGTCGAGGTAGGCGGGCGTCACGTCGCCGGTCACATAGATGCCATCGAAGCAGGAAGCCTCGAAGTTGGTCAGCGCCGGGTTCACGTCCGAGATCGCGCGTTTCAGGGCGTCGATGTCCTGGTACACCAGGCGATCGGCCGTGATTTCCGCGCACACTTCCTCGACCGTGCGGCCATGGGCGATCAGCTCGTCGCGGGTCGGCATGTCGATGCCGTAGACGTTCGGGAACAGCACCGGCGGCGCGGCCGAAGCGAAGAAGACTTTGCGCGCGCCCGCTTCGCGCGCCATCTGCACGATCTCGCGGCTGGTGGTGCCGCGCACGATCGAATCGTCGACCAGTAGCACGTTCTTGCCCTTGAACTCGGAACCGATGGCGTTCAGCTTCTGGCGCACCGACTTCTTGCGCATGCCCTGCCCCGGCATGATGAAGGTACGGCCGATGTAGCGGTTTTTAATGAAACCTTCGCGGTACTCGACGCCCAGCTTCAGGGCCAGCTGGATCGCGGCCGGACGCGAGGAATCGGGGATCGGCATGACGACGTCGATTTCCTCGACCGGGATCTCTTGGCGGATCTTGTCGGCCAGGTATTCGCCCATCTTGAGGCGGGTGGCATACACCGAGGCGCCGTCGATGACCGAGTCCGGACGCGCCAGGTAGACGTATTCGAAGGCGCACGGATTGAGCGACGGATTCTCGGCACACTGGCGCTCGTGGAAGCTGCCGTCGTCGCCGATGAACACGGCCTCGCCCGGCGCGATGTCGCGCACGAACCGGAAACCGATGCCTTCCAGCGCCACCGATTCGCTGGCGACCATGTATTCGACGCCGTTCTCGCCTTCGTTCATGCCCAGGCACAGCGGACGGATGCCGTAGGGGTCGCGGAAGGCCAGCATGCCGTGACCGGCGATCTGCGCCACGACGGCGTAGGCGCCGCGCACACGCTTGTGCACCACACCGACCGCCTTGAACAGGGCTTCGGCGTCGAGCGAATAGCCATTGGCCGCTTCCTGCACCTCGTGCGCAAGCACGTTCAACAACACTTCCGAATCGGAATTCGTGTTGATGTGGCGGCGGTCGTTGCGGAACAGCGCTTCCTTCAGCTCGGCCTGGTTGGTCAGGTTGCCGTTGTGCGCCAGGGTGATGCCGAAGGGCGCGTTCACGTAGAACGGCTGCGCCTCTTCCTCGCTCGAGGAGCCGGCGGTCGGGTAGCGGCAGTGGCCGATCCCGGTATTGCCTTGCAGCGAGCGCATGTTACGGGTACGGAACACGTCGCGCACCAGGCCGTTGGCCTTGTACATCGAGAACATGCTGCTGTGATTGGTTGCAATACCCGCCGCGTCCTGGCCGCGGTGCTGCAGCAGCAACAATGCGTCATACAACAACTGGTTGACGGGAGTTTGCGAGACGACGCCGACGATGCCACACATGGTGCGCTCCTAAGAACTGAATGCTGTTACGGAAGATTTCAAAACGAGAATTAAAATTTCACGTGCTGCGCCAGCGCAGCAGGGAGAAAGGGCTTGACGGTGCGCGCTCCGGCCTCGGCCAGGGGGGACAGCAGCGCGTCTTTCCAGAATGCTTGTTGGGGAATGGCGGTCATCGAACACAATATGACGGCGGCCAGCACGATTACAATCCCGCGCGCCAGGCCGAACAGCCCGCCCAGGCCCCGATCGGCCAGGCTCAGGCCGGCCGCCTCGATCAGCGCGCCGATGGCCAGCGACAACAGGCCCATCAGGATACGCACGCCCAGGAACAGGGCGATGAAGGCAACGATCAGGCGTGCCATGTCGCCGGGAATCATATCCGGTAACAGCGGCGCCAGGCGCGCGCCATACGCATTCGCGACCACAAAAGCGACAACCCAGCCTGTCAGCGACAGGATCTCTTTTACTAAACCACGCATGGTGCTGATCACAACCGAGGCCACCAGCACGAACAACACCAGGTAATCGAAGATCGTCACGCAGTACCTGGAAGCATCAGACCGGAACCAGGAAACCCGCCAGGCCCAGGCTACCGAGCTTGGCTTTCGTCTTGTCGGCCTCCTCGCGGCTGCCGAACGGGCCAACCTGCACCTTGATCAGGGAACCGGACTTCTTCGTGAAGGAAGAGATGCCGCCGGCACGCAGGCGCGCCTGCAGTTCGTCGACTTTCTCCTGGGTCGCCAGCGCGGCCACCTGCACCACGAAACGCTGTTGGGCATCAGCCTTGTCCTCGGCGCGCGGATGCGGCTCGGCCGCCTTGGCTGCGGGCTTGCCTTCGAGCAGGGCCAGGGCGCGGGCCGCTTCGCTGTCCTTCGGCTTCAGCGTGACCGGTTTTTCTTCCGGCTTCTTCACCGCAGGCTTCTCGACAGGCCTCTCGGCCAGCTTGCGCTCGGCCGGTTTCGGTTCCGCCTTGTGCTCGACGGGCTTCGGCTCGGGCTTGTGCTCAGCGACTTTCGGCTCCGGCTTCGGTACCGGCGCGACGGGCTTGGCCGGGGCTTCGTCGAGCATTTTCAGGGGCGGCGGTTCGGCCACGCGCGGCGCTGCTGCAACTGGGGCGGAGGGAGAGGCCGGAGCGATGATTTCCTCGCCCTGGTCGACGCTGTCGGCGGCCGGCACCGGATTGGCCGGCATCGGCAACGGGGGCGCTTTTTCTTTCGACGGGATCTGGATGGCGATATCGCCGTTCAGCGGACGCGGTTCGGAATCGAGCAGCATCGGCAGGCCGACCGCGGCGGCCAGCGCCAGCGCGACCGCGCCGACCAGGCGGCGCCGGGCGCGCTTCTTTTCCGGCAGCATCGGGTCGCCGCCGCTGCGGCTGCGCCGCGAACCGCCCTGTCCGCTTTCGTTGGCGTAGGACGCGCGCTTGGCGCGGGCACGTTCGCCGAAATCCTCATCGTCGCGGGAAAAACGGCCGCTGTCCTGGGCGGTACTGTCCTGCTTGTTTTTGCTGAAAATCGAGAACAAGCCCATGCGTCTGTATGTCAGTGAAGAGAGTTTTTCCGGGCCGCCATCACGCCGGCGACGGTGTAGAACGAGCCAAAGACCACAATTCTATCATTCTCCTCGGCACGGCTCACCGCATTTGCGAATGCGGCGGCAGGGTCGGCAAACGCGGTGACCGAAAAATCGCCCTCTTTCGCGCCCGCGGGACGCAGCGCGGCCAGCTTTTCCGCCAGCTCGGCGCTCTGCGCCGAGCGCGGCGACGGCAGGTCAGCCACGCACCAGTGGTCGATGATGCCGGCCATCGGCGCGATCACGCCCTCGATGTCCTTGTCTTCCATGATGCCGAACACGGCATAGGTGTAGCGGTGAAAGCCCATGTTGCCCAGGTTCTGGGCCAGGGTCGCCGAGGCATGCGGATTGTGGGCGACGTCGAGCACCGTGGTCGGGCGTCCCGCCAGCACCTGGAAGCGGCCCGGCAGCTCCACCAGGGCGAGACCCGTGCGCACTTCCTGGGCGCCGGCCGGCAGCTGCATGCGCAGCGCTTCCAGCGCCGCCAGCGCGGCCGAGGCATTCAGGAGCTGGTTGGCGCCGCGCAGGGCCGGATAGGCCAGCGAGTTGCGGCGCTGGGTGCGGCCGCCATAGCTCCACTGCTGCTGGTCGCCCTGGTAGTTGAAATCGCGCCCGATCAGCCAGAGGTCGGCGCCGATGTCGGCCGCGTGCTGGATCAGCGACTGCGGCGCCAGCGGATCGCTGCAGATCGCCACCCTGCCGGCACGGAAAATGCCGGCCTTCTCGAAACCGATTTCCTCGCGCGTGTCGCCGAGATAGGCCGCGTGGTCGATGTCGATGCTGGTGACGATGGCGACGTCGGCGTCGATCACGTTCACCGCATCCAGGCGTCCGCCCAGGCCCACTTCCAGGATCGCCACGTCGACGCCGGATTGGGAGATCAGGTGCATGATCGCCAGCGTCGTGAATTCGAAATAGGTCAGCGCGATGTCGCCGCGCTGGGCTTCGACGAAGTTAAAAGCGTCCACCAGCACCGCGTCGCTCGCCATCTCGCCATTGATGCGCGCGCGCTCGTTGAAGTCGAGGAAGTGCGGCTTGATGTAGAGGCCGACGCGGTAGCCGGCGTGCAGCAGGACGGATTCGAGCATGGCGCAGGTCGAACCCTTGCCGTTGGTGCCGGCCACCATGATGACCGGACAGGCAAATTGCAGATCCATGCGCTCCTTGACCGCGCGGACGCGATCCAGGCCCATGTCGATATGGGTTTCGGCGTGGCGCGACTCGAGTAGCGCCAGCCAGTCGGGCAAGGTGGTGGGAAGATTGGACATGGTGAACTTTTAAGAACAAACGGCCGACGGCCCGCAGAGCGGACAGCCGGCCGTAATACGGGTAGGAGCGCTAATTAGGCGATGACTTCGACGGGCTGATTCTGCAGCAGGGCCAGCAGGCGCGCGATCTCTTCGCGCATCTTGCGGCGATCGACGATCATGTCGACGGCGCCCTTCTGCACCAGGAACTCGGCGCGCTGGAAGCCTTCCGGCAGCTTTTCGCGCACGGTGTTCTCGATCACGCGCGGGCCGGCAAAGCCGATCAGCGCCTTCGGTTCGGCGATCACGACGTCGCCCATGAAGGCGAACGAAGCGGAGACGCCGCCCATGGTCGGGTCGGTCAGCACGCTGATGAAGGGCAGCTTTTTCTCCGACAGCTTGGTCAGCATGGCGGTGGTCTTCGCCATCTGCAGCAGCGACAGCAGGCCTTCCTGCATGCGCGCACCGCCGGTGGCGGTGATGCAGATGAACGGCACTTTCTGTTCGAGGGCGATCTGGGCGCCGCGGGCGAAACGCTCGCCGACGACCGAACCCATCGAGCCGCCCATGAATTCGAATTCGAAGCAGGCGACCACGACCGGCAGGCTCATGATCGAACCGCCCTGGACGATCAGCGCATCGGTTTCGCCGGTGGCGTCCATCGCGGCCTTGAGACGGTCGGGATATTTCTTGCTGTCCTTGAACTTCAGGGTGTCGACCGGCAGGGCTTCCTGGCCGATTTCATAGCGGCCGCCTTCGTCGAGCAGCGCATCGAGGCGCTCGCGGGCGCGGATGCGCATGTGGTGGTCGCATTTCGGGCAAACATGCAGGTTCGACTCGAGGTCGGCGCGGTAGAGCACCGCTTCGCAGGATGGGCACTTGACCCACAGCCCTTCGGGCATGGTCTTGCGGTTGGCGGCATCGGAGCGCTGGATTCGTGGGGGCAGCAGTTTTTCCAACCAACTCATGTTCTCTCCTTTGCGGCGATTCTTGACAGGCGCGTAGTGTAGCCGCTAGCGCCGGGCTTGTCACCGCTTGCTTGTCTGGCAATCAATTGTTGCCGAACTCGCCCGGCGGGAGCACGGCGCTGCCATCCTGTTATACACCGATGCGCCGCAGGGATGGAGCACGAATCCGCGCAGAATCTGGAAACCGGAAAGGGAAAAATGGAAACGCCGACGGTGGCGGTGGCCACTGCCGGCGCGATCGTTAAGCAAGCTGCGCAAACGAACTCAGTTGTGCGTGACCTCGGCGGCCGTGAATTCGAACCCGCCGACGAAGGAGGCGACCAGGTTGTAGACCAGGGCGCCGATCAGCGTGAAAACGAAGCCGCTGACGACATAGGCGACGGCGAAGGTGACCATGGCGACCAGCGACATGCCGGCCTGGTTTGCCACGCTCCCGAAAACCGCCATGACCGCCAGCAGCGGCAGGGACAGGACGAGATAGAGCGCGGCCATCATCTTCGCATTCTGTACCAAGGAAACACTTTTGATTCGCTTCTTCATGCAAGGCTCCACGAAATGTTGAGGTACGGAAATTGAATGTACCCCAAGCACTGGCCTCGCCCTATGCACGCGCCGCCGCTTTCCGCTTGAGCGAACGCAGGAAACCTGCGGCGCGGATGCCTACTGGCTGTCGAGCGCCGTCCGGATGCCGGCCACGAAGGCCTGCACCGCTGGCACCGCCGCCTGCGGGCCAACGTTCTCAATCTCCTGGATGATGCGGCTGCCGATCACGACCGCATCGGCCACCGAGGCCACCGCCTTTGCCGTCGCCGCGTCGCGGATGCCGAAGCCGACGCCGATCGGCAGGCTGACGTGTTCGCGGATCGCGGCCACGCGGCGCGCCACGTCGTCGGTATCGATGCTGCCGGCGCCGGTAACACCCTTGAGCGAAACGTAATAACTGAAGCCGCTGCCGTAGCGCGCCACCTGGCGGATGCGTTCCTCGGTCGAGGTCGGCGCCAGCAGGAAGATCAGATCCAGGTCGTTGGCGCGCATGGCGTCGGCAAAGGCTTCGCACTCTTCCGGCGGGTAGTCGACGACGATGGCGCCGTCGGCGCCGGCTTCCTTGGCCAGGCGGATGAAGTTGTCGGGGCCGATGCGCTCGATCGGATTGGCATAGCCCATCAGCACGACCGGGGTGTCCGGGTCGGTCTGGCGGAATTCACGGACGTAGTTAAAGACGTCTTTCAGGCCGACGCCGAATTTCAAGGCGCGCTCGCAGGCGCGCTGGATGACCGGGCCTTCGGCCATCGGGTCGGAAAACGGCACGCCCAGTTCCAGGACGTCGGCGCCGCCCGCGACCAGGGCGTGCATCAGCGGAACGGTGAGATCGGGGCCGGGGTCGCCCGCGGTGATGAAGGTGACGAGGCCGGTTTTGTTGTGCGCGCGCAGGGCGGCGAAGGTGTGTTCGATGCGGGACATGGTGTTTTTGATGTTGGGTGATCGATGGCGGTCGGATATGCGTCGGGTCGTTGAACGCGTGGGCGGGGAACCCGTCCACCCTACGGCTGTAGGGTGGACGGCTAAGCCGTCCACGCGTACGAACTCAACTGAAGTCGAGCCCCATCCTCTGCGCCACCGTGTGCATGTCCTTGTCCCCCCGCCCCGACAGATTCACCAGGATCAGCTGATCCTTCGGCAGCGTCGCCGCCAGCTTCACGCCATACGCGATCGCGTGCGAGGATTCCAGCGCCGGAATAATGCCCTCGATGCGGCAGCAGTCGTGGAAGGCCGCCAGCGCCTCATCGTCCGTGATCGACACGTACTCGGCGCGCGCCGAATCCTTCAGCCAGGCGTGCTCGGGGCCGACGCCCGGATAGTCTAGCCCCGCCGAGACCGAATGGGTCTCGATGATCTGGCCATTGTCGTCCTGCAGCAGATAGGTGCGGTTACCATGCAGCACGCCCGGGAAGCCGGCCGTCAGCGAGGCCGAATGCTTGCCCGAATCGAGCCCCTCCCCCGCCGCCTCCACGCCGACCAGCTTCACGCCCGGCTCGTCGATGTAGGGATAAAAAATTCCCATCGCGTTCGAACCGCCGCCAATGCAGGCGACCACGTAGTCCGGCTGGCGCCCGGTCATTTCCGGCATCTGCACGCGGCATTCCTCGCCGATCACCGACTGGAAGTCGCGCACCATCATCGGATACGGATGCGGCCCGGCCACGGTGCCGATGATGTAGAAGGTGTTTTCGATGTTGGTGACCCAGTCGCGCATCGCTTCGTTGAGCGCGTCCTTCAAGGTCTTGCTGCCCGACTCGACCGGCACGACGGTCGCGCCCAGCAGCTTCATGCGGTAGACGTTCTGGGCCTGGCGCTTGACGTCCTCGCTGCCCATGTAGACCACGCATTCGAGGCCGAAGCGGGCGCAGATGGTCGCGGTGGCGACGCCGTGCTGGCCGGCGCCGGTCTCGGCGATGATGCGCTGCTTGCCCATGCGCCGCGCCAGCAAGGCCTGGCCGATCACGTTGTTGATCTTGTGGGCGCCGGTATGGTTCAGGTCTTCGCGCTTGAAGAAGACCTGGGCGCCGCCGGCGAGTTCCGACCAGCGCTTGGCGTGGTAGACGGGCGACGGACGGCCGACGAAATGGGCCAGTTCGTAGCGGAATTCTTCGAGGAATTCAGGGTCGTGCGAATAGCGGGCGTAGGCGTCGTTGAGCTCGGCCAGCGCGTGGGTCAGGGTTTCGGCGACAAAGCTGCCGCCGTAAGGGCCGAAGTGGCCCTTGGCATCGGGAAATTGATAGTCGGTGGTCTGGAACAGCGCGTTGACCGAGCGTTCAAGGACGGCTTCCTGGCTCTCCAGGGCTGCTTCCTGTACTGTTTTCATGGGGGTGCTCGCTTTCAATGATGGCATCGGCGGCCCGCACGGCGGCAATGAAATCCGCGATCTTGCGGGCGTCCTTGATCCCCTTGGCAGCCTCGACACCACTGCTGATGTCGACGGCATAGGGGCGTACGCGTGCGACCGCGCTAGTCGCGTTTTGCACGCTCAAGCCACCACTCAAAACGACCCGAGGCGCGAGCTCTTTTGGAATAAGAGACCAATCGAAGACCTTTCCAGCGCCGCCGTAGGCATCCACATAGGTATCGAGCAAGAGGCTCGCGAACCAGGGACTGGCGGCGCGGTATGCGAGTTCGCATTCTAGCAAATCCATCGGCGCCGTGTCCGGCTTGACGCGGTAGGCGTGGACGAAAGGACGCTTCACGATCCCGGCGATGCGCGCGCACTCCTCTGCCGTCTCGTCGCCGTGGAACTGCAGCAGTGCGACCGGCGCCGCATCGACCACCGCTTTCACTTCTTCCACGCTCGCGTTGACGAACAGCGCCACCGAGCTGACGTAAGGCGGCAAGCCCTTGGCCAGTTGTGCGAAGCGTTCGGGCGCCACGTAGCGCGGGCTCTTCGGATAGAACACAAAGCCTAGCGCGTCGGCGCCGGCGGCGACGGACGCGCGCAGGTCTTCCTCGCGGGTGATGCCGCAGATTTTGATGCGGGTACGGTGCATGACTAATCCTTTAGAGCGTCTGAGAAAGCCGTCAGGGCAAGGCGCATCGTCGAAGACAGTACGCTAGTACGGCGAGACGATGCAACGCCGCAATGGCGGCTTTATCGGACGCTCTACAGCCAGGGTAAGGGGGAGATCGCCTCCTGCGGCAATCCCCACTTCGGATCGTAATCGATTTTCGCGAAATACAGGCCATCGGGCATGAAGGTCGGGGCGGCGGCGTCGCGGTTGCGCGCGGCCAGCACCTCGGCCATCCAGTCCGGCTCGTTGCGGCCGGTGCCGACGTAGATCAGCGCGCCGACCAGGTTGCGCACCATGTGGTGGAGAAAAGCGCTGGCGCGCACGGTGAAGACGATGATGTCGCCGCGCCGCTCGATGCTAATTTCCTGCATGTCCTTGACCGGCGTGTTGGCCTGGCAGCCGGAAGCGCGGAAGGAGGAAAAATCGTGCAGCCCGATCAGGTGGCGCGCGGCAAGCCGCATGCGCTCCACGTCCAGCGGACGGAACACCCAGCCGGCGCGCCCGGCCAGCAGCGCCGACGGGTTCGGGTTGTTGTACAGCACGTAATGATAGGTGCGCGAACGGGCCGAGAAGCGGGCGTGGAAGTCCTGCCCTTCCGCATCCGGCGCCACCTCGGCCGCCCAGCGCACCGAGACCGAATCGGGCAGAAAGGTATTCGTGCCGCGCACCCAGCTCTGCATCGGGCGCGTCAGTTCGGTATCGAAGTGCACCACCTGCTCGACCGCGTGCACGCCGGCGTCGGTGCGGCCGGCGCAGGTCGTGGCCAGCTTGGTGCAGGCGAACTTCTCGAGGGCGATCTCGAGGGCGTCCTGGATGGTGTCACGGCTCGGCTGTTTTTGGTATCCATTCCAGCCGGTGCCGACGTACTGGAGTCCGAGTGCGATGCGCCTCACGCAACGCATTACGCCAATTGCGCGCGCATGGCGCTGGCGCGGCTGGACTGTTCGACGTTGCCGCCCTTGATGACTTCGTCGAGCAATTCGCGCGCACCTTCCTTGTCACCGATCTCCTGGTAGGCGATCGCGAGATCGAGCTTGGTTTCCATCTCCATCTGCGCCGCGCTCAGCTCGGCGGGGGCGCCGACCGAAGCCGCATCCGGCTCGGTCAGGGCGAACTCATCCTTCGGCAGGTCAAGATCCATGCCGGACAGGTCGAAGCGCGGCACCGGCGTGCCCGGGTTCGGAATCGCAGGCACTTCATCGAGTGCGAACGGATCGTCCTGAGGCGCAGCCGGTGCGGCCGGCTGGCCGAAGTCCATCATGTCGAGGTCGAACAGCGGATCCTTTTCCTGCGTCGCTGCGAACGCCGGCGTGTCCTGTGCCATGCTCTGCGCCAGCGGTTCGGCGCCCGGCGGCGTCAGGTCGAGGTCGGTCGAGCCGAAATCGAAGACCGGTTCCTCGCGCGCGCCCACCGGTGTCACTGGAGTGGCCGGGTTCGCGTCGAGCATGCCGAAGTCCATCGCGTCGAGGTCGAACAGCGGATCCTTCAGGTCGGAGGCCGGGGGTGTGGCGGGTGCTTCCGGCAGCGGCGGCAACTCAAATTCGCGGGCCAGCTGCGCCATGTCGATGTCGGTGTTCGGGCCGCTCTTGGACAGGTCGAGCACGAAGGCGTCGTCCTCGTCGATCGGCATGGCCGCCGGCGCAGATGCAGGCGCATTCGCCGCCGGGGTGTCGAAATTCATGTCGAAGGCCAGCTCGTCCAGGCTGGCGCTGTCGGTGACGGCCGGGGTGCCGGATGCCGGTTCGAGCGGCGCGAAGGGCTCCATGTCGAACTGCAGGTCGGGCACCGCGGTCGGGTCGTCGTGCACGGCGTTCTCGGTGCCGGCGACGGCGACTGGCTCGAACGAAAGACCGCCGAGATCGAAGTCCAGAAGGTTGTCATCGGCCTTGGCGTCGGCCTGCACCGCTTGCGGCAGTGCGGTCGCGTCGTTGTCGAGGCCCAGGCTGCCCAGGTCGAAACCCTTGTCGAGCGGTGCGCCGGTGACGGCGTCGACGGTCGCGGCAGGCTCGATGATCTCGGTGTTGTCGCCACGGCTGCGGAAGGCCTGTTCGAGCTGCTGCGACAGCATCGTCTGCGGGCCGCCGTCCTTGTCGAGCGTGACCGCGGCCAGGCCGGCGCCGGCTACGGCCGCACCAGCCGCACCCGCGGCCACAGCCGCGCCGCCGCCCATGCCGGCCGCTTGCGCGTACATCGGATTGGCCGGATCGAGCGTGTGGCCGAGCGCGGCGGCTTGCGCCCACTCGTCGCCCTTGCCGCCGGAGAGGCTGTAGAGCTCCGTCGCCTGGGTCTCGAAGGCACGCACGTCCTTGCGCGCCGCGTAGATCTCGAGCAGCTTCAGGCGCACCGGATGACGGTACGGGTCGTTGCGCAGCGCTTCCTTGAGGATGTCTTCTGCCTGGGTGTCGAAGTTATAGGCGAGATACAGCTCGGCTTCGGCCAGCGGATCGACTTCGTTCGTGTCGAGCTGGCTGGCCGATGGCGCGAAGCTCGAATTGAACACGCTGTCGTGGGTGTCGACGCTCTGCCCGCCCGTTTCGGCGAACATCGCTTGCGCCGGCTGGGCCGCGTTGCCGAGGATGGTCGGCGGGTTCGGCGTGGTCGTGGTCACGACCTTGCGCTTGCGGCGCTGCGACAGGCCGAGCGCGGCCAGCAGCAGCACGGCGGCGCCCGCGCCCAGGTAGACGATGTTGTCCATCAGCGTGTCGGCCAGGCTGGTCTCGGCCGGCTCTTCCGGCGCGATCGGCTTCGGCGCGGTCTTGATCTTCGGCGCGGCTTTCGGCGCGGTATCGGCCTGGGCCACGACCGTCGGTGCGGCCGGGACGAGCGGCGTCGACGGCGGCGTCGTGGTGGCAGGCGCATCGGCCGCACGCTGGGTCGCGGCGGCGCCGGTCTGGCTCTTGACCGTGATCAGGTTCTCGAGATCGTTGACGTTCTTTTCCAGCTCCTTCACGCGGGTCTGGGCGTCGGCCAGTTCCTTCTCCTTGGCCAGCACATCCTCGGCAGTCGCCGCGCCGGTAGACGGACGCGCCGGCGTCGCCTTCGACAGGCGCAGCTGGTCTTGCGATTCGTTGGCGGCGGTCGGGCGTTCCTCGACCTTGGCCGTGATGCGGCCGGTGGCGCTCTGCCCTGCCGCGGCCTCGCGCGCCGGCGCGCTGGTGGCGACCTGACCGGCCAGCTTGGCGCGGTAGGCGTTGAAGTCAGCCGCGTGGGCGACGACGGTGCCGTGGGCTTCGCCGGCGTCGAGTCCGCGCAGGCTGTCGCTGCCCGGCACCGACAGGATCTGGCCCGACTTCAGACGGTTCATGTTATTGCCGATGAAGGCGTCGGGATTGGCGCGGTACAGCGCGACCAGCATCATGTCGAGCGAGACATCGACCGGTTTCAGTTTGCCGGCGATGCGGCTGAGCGTATCGCCCGATTTGACGCGGTAGCGCGATGCCGCAGCCGCACTCGCAGCTTCGCCCGCCGTTTCGTCGGCGCGCGCGGCGCGTTGCGGACGTGGCGCTTCCGTGGCCGGGCTGGCCGCACCGGTGCGCGCGGCGCGTCCGTTCGCGGCCGGCGCCGGCGTCACCTGGGCCGATTGCGTGCTGCGCAGTTCGGCCGGGTCGAGCAGGAAGGTGTATTCGCGCACCAGGCGGCCGTTGTCCCAGGACAGTTCGAGCAGCAGGTCGACGAAGGGCTCGTTCAGCGGCTGCGGCGAAGTGATGCGCACGAACTGGCGTCCGCCGCGCTGCTCGACCGCGAAGCGCAGCGACAGCAAAGCCGGATTGAATTCGACGTTGGCGGCGCGGTAGGCTTCCGGGCTTGCCAGCTTCGCGACCAGGTTCGCCGCTTCTTCCTGCGAGACGGCGGTCAGTTCGATCTCCGCGCGCAGCGGCTGGCCGAGGCTCGACAAGACGGTCAGCTTGCCCAGTCCCGCCGCGTTCGCCACCGAAGTCAACAACACTGCACTGGCGACCGCTGCGGTAAGCGTTTTCAACGCGGACGACATGATCTGAGGGCGGCGGTTCAGTGGCATAGGGTTGGATGCGAAGATGGATGGTTGGCAGGAGGGAAAGGACGGTTTCCCGGAAGTCTCAACATATCATCATGCACTAGAGCATGCAAGCTCTACGGGGCGTAGAGGGGTGAATCTGTGGGATGGATGAGTTATCGATAATGTTTCGATATCGTATCTCGGCGCAGAGATTATCGGCGCGCTAACAGGTGTGGTTGGAAGGTTAAGAGTATCGTTAGCGGTGGTGCATCGTAGGGTGGGCACCCGTGCCCACGCGGGATACGTGACCAGAAGATCGTCGAGCACGAGATCGGAGCCTGTGCGTATCACCGCGTGGGCTCAGAGAGCCCGGTGAACCCGGCCTTGAGGCCATTGGCCTCAAGGCCCCCTACGAAAACGCCCGCATCTGCGAGCGCTAACT
This sequence comes from Massilia sp. Leaf139, assembly GCF_001424165.1. Classification (GTDB taxonomy): domain Bacteria; phylum Pseudomonadota; class Gammaproteobacteria; order Burkholderiales; family Burkholderiaceae_D; genus Telluria. Next base: position 181,111 of record NZ_LMOJ01000001.1, on the reverse strand, counting down.
TTATTTATCGAGTACGATCCGCAGCATGCGCCGCAGCGGCTCGGCCGCGCCCCACAGCAGCTGGTCGCCGACGGTGAACGCCGACAGGTAATCCGGCCCCATCGACATCTTGCGCAGGCGGCCCACGGGAATCGTCAGGCTGCCCGTCACGGCTGCCGGCGACAGCTCGACCATCGACGCTTCGCGCGTGTTCGGCACCACCTTCACCCATTGATTGTGCGAGGCGATGATGTCGTTGATCTCGTCGAGCGGCACGTCCTTCGTCATCTTGATGGTCAGCGCCTGCGAGTGGCAGCGCATGGCGCCGATGCGCACGCACAGGCCGTCCACAGGGATGGCCGAGCTACCGAAGCCTTCGCCGCGGCCGAGGATCTTGTTGGTCTCGGCGCCGGCCTTCCACTCTTCCTTCGACTGGCCATTGCCCAGATCTTTGTCGATCCACGGAATCAGGTTGCCGGCCAGCGGCACGCCGAACTGCTTCGTCTCGTCCGCGCTGAGGCCATGCTGGGTCGCCAGCACCGTGCGGTCGATCTCGAGGATGGCGGACGCCGGGTCGTCCAGCAGCGGTTTCACGGCGCCGTTGATGGTGCCGAACTGGGTCAGCAGCTCGCGCATGTGCTGGGCGCCGCCGCCCGATGCCGCCTGGTAGGTCATGGAGGTCATCCACTCGACCAGGCCCTGCTCGAACAGGCCGCCCAGACCCATCAGCATGCAGGAGACGGTGCAGTTGCCGCCGACGTAGTTCTTCACGCCGCGCGACATCGCATTCTTGATGACGTCGAGGTTGACCGGGTCGAGCACGATCACGGCGTTGTCCTTCATGCGCAGGGTCGAGGCGGCGTCGATCCAGTAGCCGTTCCAGCCGCTGGCGCGCAGCTGCGGGAACACGTCGCTCGTGTAATCGCCGCCCTGGCACGAAATGATGATCTCGCATTTGGACAGCTCGGCGATATCGAACGCGCTCTTGAGCGTCGTTTCGTTCTTCGCCATTTTCGGTGCGGCGCCGCCCGCATTCGAGGTGGTGAAGAACACCGGCTCGATGTGGTCGAAATCGCCCTCGTCCTGCATGCGCTGCATCAGAACCGAACCCACCATGCCGCGCCAACCTACCAGGCCTACCAATTTCATTTTATTTCCCGTTTGTTTTGTAAAAATTTAGCCGAGCGCGCGCACCACGGCGTCGCCCATTTGTTCCGTGCTTACGCGCTGCGTGCCATCCTCGAATATATCCGCTGTGCGCAATCCTTGCTGGAGGACGCGCTTCACGGCGGCCTCGACGCGCTCGGCCTGTTCAGGCTTGTTCAGCGAGAAGCGCAGCATCATCGCAGCCGACAGAATCGTCGCCAGCGGGTTCGCAATGCCCTTGCCGGCGATGTCGGGCGCCGAGCCGTGCGAGGGTTCGTACAAACCCTTGTTATTGGCGTCGAGCGAGGCCGAGGGCAGCATGCCGATCGAACCGGTCAGCATCGCGGCTGCATCCGACAGGATGTCGCCGAACATGTTGCCGGTGACGATGACGTCGAACTTCTTCGGCGCGCGCACCAGCTGCATGGCCGCGTTATCGACGTACATGTGTTCGAGTTCGACGTCCTGGTACTCCTTGTGCACGTCGGTGACGATGTCGCGCCAGAACTGGAAGGTCTCGAGCACGTTGGCCTTGTCGACGCTGGTCACCCTCTTATCGCGTTTCTGCGCGGCCTGGAAGGCCACGTGGGCGATGCGGCGGATCTCGCCTTCGGCATAACGCATCGTGTCGAAGCCTTCGCGCTGGCCCTTGAAGGGCCCGTCGGGACATTCGCGCACGCCGCGCGGTTTGCCGAAATAGATGTCGCCGGTGAGCTCGCGGATGATGAGGATATCGAGTCCCGACACGACCTCCGGCTTGAGCGTCGAAGCGCCCGCCAGTTCCGGATACAGGATCGCGGGACGCAGGTTCGCGAACAAGCCCAGCTCCTTGCGCAGGCCGAGAATGGCCTGTTCCGGCCGCAGCGCGCGCTCGAGCGTGTCGTACTGGTAGTCGCCGACGGCGCCGAACAGCACGGCGTCCGCTTCCTTCGCCAGTTTGAGTGTCGATTCCGGCAGCGGATGGCCGTGCGCGGCATAGCCGGCGCCGCCCACGTCCGCGCGTTCCATCTCGAAGGATTCGCCGAGCGCCTCGAGTACGCGCACGGCTTGCGCCATGATTTCGGGGCCGATGCCGTCGCCCGGCAGGATAGCGATTTTGCTTGGATGCGTGCTTGGATGCGTTGTCATGCTGCCTTTCAGATGGTATTGGCCAGCCAGGGCTGGCGTGCCAGGTGGCGTTCCTCGAAGGCGCGGATCTCGTCGGCGTGGCGCAGGGTCAGGCCGATGTCGTCCAGGCCGTTCAACAGGCAGTACTTGCGAAAGTCATCGATCGCAAACTCGAAACCGATGCGTCCGTCCGGCGTGCGCAGCACCTGGCTTTCCAGGTCGACCACGAGCTTGAAACCGATGGTCGCTTTCACCTCGTCGAACAGCTGGTCGATTTGCGCTTCGGTGAGCACGATCGGCAGCAGGCCGCTCTTGTAGCAGTTGTTGAAGAAGATGTCGGCAAAGCTCGGCGCGACGATGGCGCGGAAACCGTACTGCTGCAGTGCCCAGGGTGCATGCTCGCGCGAAGAGCCACAGCCGAAGTTCTTTCGCGTCAGCAGGATCGAGGCGCCCGCGTAGCGCGGCTGGTTCAGCACGAAGTCCGGAATGAGCGGGCGGTTCGTGCAGTCCTGGCCCGGCTCGCCGTGGTCGAGATAGCGCCACTCGTCGAACAGGTTCGGGCCGAAGCCGGTCTTGCGGATCGACTTCAGGAACTGCTTCGGGATGATGGCGTCGGTATCGACGTTGGCACGGTCGAGCGGCGCCACCAGGCCTTCGTGTACGGTGAATTTGTCCATGTCATGCTCCCGAAGTTGGTTCGCTTTGTTTGCCTTATTTGCCGCCGGCGCCGGTGACGACCTGGCCGACTTTCTGCACGTCGCGGCCGATGCCGGAAATCGTGTTGCAGCCTGCGAGAACGATGGCAACGAGGGAGAGGGCGAGTACTTTTTTCATGATGGTGTTGAAGTAATGAGTGGTAAAAAATCAGAGTGCGCGGACGTCGACGAAGTGGCCGGCGATACCGGCTGCAGCGGCCATGGCCGGCGACACCAGGTGGGTGCGCCCGCCCTGCCCTTGCCGGCCTTCGAAATTGCGGTTCGAGGTCGAGGCGCAGCGTTCGCCCGGTTCCAGGCGGTCGGCGTTCATCGCCAGGCACATCGAGCAGCCCGGCTCGCGCCATTCGAAGCCGGCGGCCTTGAAAATCTGGTCGAGGCCTTCGCGTTCGGCCTGTTCCTTCACCAGGCCGGAGCCCGGCACGACCAGCGCCAGCTTGACGTTCGAGGCGCGCTGGCGGCCGCGCACCACGGCGGCGGCGGCGCGCAGATCCTCGATGCGCGAATTCGTGCAGGAGCCAATGAAGACCTTGTCGATGCGGATGTTCTCGATCGGCGTGTTCGGCTGCAAGGCCATGTAGGTCAGCGCCTTTTCCATGGCGTCGCGCCGCACGGCATCCTTTTCCTGGTCGGGATCGGGCACGCGGCCGTCGATGGCGGTGACCATCTCGGGCGAAGTGCCCCAGGTGACTTGCGGGCGGATCTGCGCCGCGTCGAGCGTGACGACCAGGTCGAACTTCGCGCCCGGATCGGTATGCAACGTGCGCCAGTAGGCCACGGCCTGTTCCCACTGCGGGCCGACCGGCGAAAACGGCCGGCCTTTCACGTAGTCGATCGTGGTGTCGTCCACGGCTACCATGCCGGCGCGCGCGCCCGCTTCGATCGCCATGTTACAGACCGTCATGCGCCCTTCCATCGACAACGAACGGATGGTCGAGCCGCCGAATTCGATGGCATAGCCGGTGCCGCCGGCGGTGCCGATCTTGCCGATCACGGCCAGCACGATGTCCTTGGCCGTGACGCCCTTGGGCAGCACGCCGTCGACCTGCACCAGCATGGCTTTCGACTTCTTCGCCAGCAGCGTCTGCGTCGCCAGCACGTGCTCGACTTCCGAGGTGCCGATGCCGTGCGCCAGGCAGCCGAAGGCGCCGTGGGTGGAGGTGTGCGAGTCGCCGCAGACCACGGTCATGCCGGGAAGCGTCGCGCCCTGCTCCGGCCCGATCACATGGACGATGCCCTGGCGCTTGTCGTTCATGTTGAAGTAGGTGAGGCCGAAGCTCTTGGCATTGCTGTCGAGCGTTTCCACCTGCAGGCGCGAGGTCGGATCCGCGATCCCTTCGCGGCGGTCAGTGGTCGGCACGTTGTGGTCGGCCACGGCCAGGTTGGCCGCATTGCGCCAGAGTCCCCGCTTCGCTTCGCGCAGGCCTTCGAAAGCCTGCGGACTGGTGACTTCGTGCACCAGGTGGCGGTCGATGTAGAGCACGGTCGTGCCGTCCGCATCGGCGCGCACGATGTGCGATTCCCAGAGTTTGTCGTAGAGCGTTTTTAACATGCTTGTTGCCTGTAGAACCGGCCCGTCTGAATAGGGGATTTTGATTATGCCATAATTGTGCACTGCGGCAGTAATGGGGCCATTTTGCACGATCCTGCTCATTTATATCGTCGTAGACGAACAAGATTTGCACTACGCTCTTAAAATGCAAATAAAAAAAGCCTGCGCATCGGCTGCGCAGGCTTTTATTGGAAGGGCTGATTGCGCCCTTTTTCACCGGTTCAGTGCGTTTTATGCCGCCATGCGCACCGTGCTGCGGCAGCCGTCCATCAGGAAGGACAGGCCCACGACCAGCACCAGTTCGCCTTCGGCCGAACGCGCGGTACCGGTGATGCCCTCGACGGTCAGCGCCGTCATCGGCTTGATCACGAGGTCGGCCGTGCCATCGACCGCTTCCACCGCCAGGATGTAAGGCTGCGGCGCGTTGATGACGATGCCGACGCGTTCGACCGCCTCTTCGTAACCGAGCGAACCGGCCAGCGAGCGCACCGGCAGCGGACGGCCCTGGTCTTTCAGCACCGGAGCGCCGCCGACCATCGAGAAGGTTTCCGGCAGTTCGACCACGCGCTCGACCACCGCCATCGGCAGCGCCAGCGAAGCGCCCGACGTGGAGACCAGCATGGTCGGCACGATCGACAGTTCGATCGGCAGACGGATGGCGAACTTGGTACCGTGGCCGAGCGAGGAATCGATGCGGATCGCGCCGCGGTTCTTTTCCACCGCCGTTTTCACGACGTCCATGCCCACGCCGCGGCCCGAGACCGAGGACGCCACTTCCTTCGTCGAGAAGCCCGGCAGGAACACGAGTTGATACGCATCCTCGTCGCTCTGGGCACCGTTCTCGCCGATCAGGCCCTTGTCGATGGCTTTGCGGCGCAGTTTGATCGGATCCATGCCCTTGCCGTCGTCCTGCAGCACGATCATGACGCTGTTGGCTTCCTGCCAGGCTTTCAGCAGGATGAAGGCTTTCGCCGGCTTGCCGGCGGCGACACGCTCCTGCGGCGACTCGACGCCGTGGTCGAGCGCGTTGCGCAGCATGTGCACCAGCGGATCGTAGAGGCTGTCCACGACGACGCGGTCGACTTCGGTCTCGGCGCCTTCGATGGTCAGCTCGACGTCCTTGCCGAGGTCTTTCGCCAGTTCGCGCACCAGGCGCGGGAACTTCTGGAACAGGCGGCCCACCGGCTGCATGCGGGTGGCCAGCGTGGCGCGCTGCAGTTCGGCCGAATAGCGCGAGGCGCGTTCCAGCGTTTCGGTGAGCGTGGCCATCAGGGTGGCGGCCTGCCCTTCGAACTTGAACTGCGACAGGCGTTCGAGCAGCACGGCGGCCTGGTTGGCGGCCTGCACCGATTCGCCGGCCACTTCCAACAGCGCGTCGAGTTTGACGGCATCGATACGGATGCTTTCGTCTTTCGCCGGCGCGGCGGCGGCGGCCTTGCCTTCGCTGCCGCGGCGGTCGACGCCGTCCCAGCCTGCCTTGGCGGCCGGTGCGGCAGCTTCGGCCGCGGCTGCGGGTGCAGCTGCGGGTGCAGCTGATACGGCAGCAGCCGGCGCCTCGGGCGCGGCCACGGCCGGCGTTGCAGCGATGGCGGCGCTGGCCGGCACCACGGCGTTGTACATCGCAGGCCAGTCGAGGCCATCCTCACCGACGGCTGCCACGGGGGCGGCCGGGGCGGCGACCGGAGCTGCGGCAGGAGCCGCCACCGGTGCGGCCGGCGCGGCGGCGGCAGGTGCCGCTTCCGACTTGCCCTCGATCGCGTCGGTCAGGATGCGTTCCAGGTCGGCCGGCATCGGCGCCAGCTGTTCCGGCGTCGCACCGTTGTTCAGGTCGTTGAGCTGGTCGGCCACGAAACCCGAAGCCTGCAGCGCCGCCTCGATCGACAGCGGCGTGACCGGCGCGGCGCCCGTGCGCAGGGCGTCGAACAGGTTTTCCGTCAGGTGGCAGGCCGCGACCAGCGCAGGCAGGCCCATGAAGCCGGCGCCGCCCTTGATCGTGTGGAAGGAGCGGAACACCGCATTGAGCGTTTCCTTGTTTTCCGGATCGCGTTCGAGGCGCAGGAGGTGTTCTTCAACATTGACTGCCAGATCCATCGCCTCGACGACGAAGTCCTTGAGCATATCGTCCATTAGAATCCCAGATCGGCAAGAAGGTCGTCGACGTTATCCTGGTCCAGCGCCGCGGACGGCACGGACGGGCCCGACATCAGCTGCACCGGAGCAGCTTCTTTTTCAGCCAGCTTGGCGCGCGTTTCTGGCGGCGCATTGTCGCGCAGCAGCTGGGCCAATTCGTTTTCCACGGTCTTGGTGATCGTGACCACTTTCTTGATCAGCTGGCCGGTGATGTCCTGGAAGTCCTGGGCCATCATGATTTCCAACAGGCGGGCTTTTTCCGCCTCGGTCGCTTCCGACACGGCCTGCGAGAACTGGCGCGAGTCGCCGGCCAGAGCCTTGAACTCATCCAGGCTCAGCTTGCCTGCGAACAGGGCGTCCCAGCGGCCCGACATGTCCTGGGCCTGCTTGGACAGCTTGTCCTGCGCCGGCATGCCTTCGTCCAGGGTGTTCAAGACCTTATTGGCGGCCTGCTCGGTCAGCGTGGCGACGTATTCCAGGCGATCCTGGGCATCGTTGATCTGCGAGGACGCTTCGGTCAGCGCGCGGTCGTAGCCGAGCTCGCGCAGCGAGTCGTGCAGCAGGCGCACGATACCGCCCAGGCGTTCGTACATGTTCTTGTCGCCCTCGACACCTTCGTCGGCGGCAACCGATGCCATGGCAACGCTAGCCACAGCGGCGGTGGCGACAGCGGCGGCCGGCGGATTCGCCGGTGCGGCCGGCTGGCTCGAGGCGACCTGGTCGAACAGGGCTTCCAGGTCGTCTTCATCGGCGGGCGCAGCTGCCGGCGCGGCCGCTGCAGCCGGGGCGGGTGCGGGGGCCGGCGCGCTCGCGCGCTGGGCTGCCACTTCCTCGAATAAGGCGTCGAAATCGTCGGCGGCGTCGGTCATAATCCCTGCTTCTCCATAATATGAATGTGTCGCAATTGTTGCGTGCTTCGGTCCGTGGGGTGGGACTTCCGCGCGCGTCATGCAGTCGCTGGAAGCCCGAAAAATCAGTAAGCGAGTTTAGCAGCGTAGTTGCCGTAGGTAAATCTCGGAAAAAGCAATACGACGAAATGGACAAGGAATCTTAATTCCGCGACAATAAAACCGTGCAGTTCCTGAATATTTTCGCAAGTCAGGTGTTGTTTTGTGGTCGCGTCGATTGTGCATCTTTTTTCGAGGCGTTCCGGTGCAGGCGAGTTCGTGTTTGAGCAAAGTCAACAGGTTGCGCTATCGCAAGCCCGGAACCGGCAACAGCAGCCACAATGGCGTGGCGTTTGGAGGGGGCTCATCATGTACCGAAAAATCCTGATCACCACTGACGGTTCGGCCGTGTCGCAGCATACGGCCTGCGCCGGCGTCAAGTTCGCGCACCAGATGGGGGCCGAAGTACTGGCCCTGTTCGTCGCACCGGAATACCAGTATCCCGTGTACGTCGAAATCATCCCTCCCTCCTACCCCAGCGAGGACGACTACATCGCCCAGATGCGGCGTACCGGCGAAGACTACATGGGCAAGATCATGCGCTCGTGCCAGCAAGCCGGACTCAATCACAGCTGCATGACGGCGTTTTCCGACGCCACCGCACTCAAGATCGTCGACGTGGCCGAGCAGGAAGCCTGCGACCTGATCTTCATGGGTTCGCACGGGCGCAGCGGCTGGGGCCAGATCCTGCTGGGCAGCGTCACGAACAAGGTGTTGTCGCACACGACCAAGCCGGTACTGGTGCACCGGCTGATCAACGAGCCGGCCGCAAGCTAGAGCCGGTGCCGGCACGCCGCGCCGCGGCGTGCACTATATAGAGCAGCCGCGGCAGGCCGCGGCGCGGGGGATGGGACAGTGATTAGAATCGTCATTGCAGATGACCATACGATCATGCGCGAGGGACTCAAGCGTATCCTGGACGGGGCGCTCGACGTCGAGATCGTGGGCGAGGCAACCAACGGCTTCGAAGTGTTGTCGTTAGTACGCCAGGGCGGCTTCGACCTGTTGCTGCTCGATCTGTCGATGCCCGGACGCAGCGGCGTCGACCTGATCCGGCAAGTGCGCAGCGAGGCGCCCAAGCTGGCGATCTTGATTCTCACCATGCACGAGGAAGAACAGTATGCGGTGCGCGCGATCCGCGCCGGCGCCCAGGGCTATCTGACGAAGGAAAGCGCGGGCACCCAGCTGGTCGGCGCGATCCGCAAGGTCGCCTCGGGACGCCCCTATATCAGTACCGAAGTGGCCGAGCAGCTGGCCCTGAACATCATGGCGCCCAACGAGCAGCTGCTGCACAAGCAGTTGTCCGACCGGGAGTTCGAGGTGTTTTCGCTATTGGTGGGCGGCAAGTCGATCACCGAGATCGCCAACAACCTGCACCTGTCGGTAAAAACCGTTAGCACCCACAAGACGCGCATCATGCAGAAAATGGGGATGACCTCGCTGTCGGAAATGGTGCAATACGCTGTCGCCCATCGCCTGCTGGCGCCGCTGAAAGCCTGACCCTACCAAGCCGGACTGGGCCGCACGGCCCGCCGTCCGGCGCATTATGCTTGGACAGCGCCAGGTGTCCATTTGTGCCTTGCCCGCCACGCTCCCGTAGGACTCCCCCCGCAGTTTCGTCAAGCCCCGGCGGGAGCGCTTTTCCAGCGACGCCCCGCTGCGGTAAGAAAATTCCTACAGTCCTACCATCCCTCCTACCTACACATTCAGCCATTGCTGATACCAATGCCGAACTCGTGTTGGCATACTGAATTCAGCGTATCGACTTGCTTGCGATCTAATTTTTCTCCGTAAGCCAAGCCTGCCGCTTGACGAATCCTATTGAAGCACCCGGTAGTGGCACCCGCAGCAAGCCACACCAGCCAGATTTCTTCACTGGAGAAAAAGCATGCAGTCCCAGCCAACGCCAGAACAACGCAATGCCACGTCGACCATGCACTCCACGCCAATGGAGGCAGGCCGCCAGCGCCAGGGCCGTCTGTGGTCCAACCTGAAAGAAGTCTGCGACCTCCTGCACATCCCGGCCGCCGTCTCGATCAATTCCGAAGAACTGCTGTTCCAGCACGTACAGTTCAAGACCGGCCAGCGTGTCCACACCATCGGCCAGGCCTTCGACACCTTGTACATCGTCAACTCCGGCTTCCTGAAAACGGTGCTGATCGACGAGTTCGGCAACGAACAGGTGCTGAGCTTCCCGATGAAGGGCGACATGCTCGGCGTCGACGGCATCCACACCCGCCACTACGCCTCCGAGGCCGTGGCCCTGTCCGACTGCGACCTGATCCTGCTGCCGTTCAAGAAGCTGACGGCGCTGGGCCGGGTGCACATGGAACTGGAAAATCTGATGTACGGCGTCATGAGCCGCGAGCTGGTGCGTGAACAGGCCATGATCGGCATGCTCGGCGCCCTTTCCGCCGAGGCCCGCGTGGCCCGCTTCCTGGTCTCGCTGGCCGACCGCTTCGCCGCCATGGGCTACTCGAGCAAGCTGTTCAACCTGCGCATGACGCGCCACGAGATCGGCAGCTACCTGGGCCTGACGCTGGAAACGGTGAGCCGTACCCTGTCTGCCTTTAACGAAATCGGTCTGATCACGGTGGATCAGCGCACGATCGGCATCAAGGATCCGGAAGCCCTGAAAACCCTGCGCCGCCTGCCACCGTCGCGCTCGCGCACCAAGGCGGCCGGCGCCAAGCAGAAGGCCGAGCTCGACGCGGCTGGGGACGACCAGGTGCTGGCCACGGCGTAACCTGATTTGCCGGCGAGCGCCGGCAACGCAAAACGGCTCCGACGTGTCGGAGCCGTTGTTGTTTGTAGGTTGGGCGGGTTCTCCCGCCTACGCGTTCAACGCACACTTGCATGCCCGGATGCTCTTTGCACCGATGCATTGAATGACCTGCGTTCCAAATCCAGTCCGACAACGCAACCGCTGGTTGAACGCGTGGGCGGGAAGACCCGCCCACCCTACATCAGTATTTTCGACGCCCCTTTACTGATCCCGCGACAGCACCCCATTATTGACGCGCACCGCATCCCCCGCCCGGAAGCCCGGATCGTTCTCGTACTGCAGCGTCTGCGTCGCCCCGTTGCCTGCATAGCGCACGACGACTTCGTAGCGTTGCGAGCGGCGCTGGTTGCGTTCGATGTTGTTGCCGACCATCGCGCCACCGACGGCGCCGGCCACCGTCGCCGCCGTGCGGCCGCTGCCGCTGCCGACCTGGTTGCCGAGCAGGCCGCCGACCACGGCGCCGCCGACCGTGCCGAGGTAGTTGCCCTGCCCGCTGACTTCCACCACGTTCACCGCTTCTACCGTGGCGCAGTTGGTGCAATAGCGCGCGGTGCGCGGCGCACTCGTCGCGACGGCCGGGCCGGCCACCGGACGCGGCCCGCCGGCCAGCAACGGACGGCCCAGCACCTGGGTCGTGAAGCGGCCGTTGGCGCGGATCGTCGCCGTCACCCGGCTGTCGGGCGCAATGCGGTCGTTGCGGCGGATCGTGTAGTCGGCGGAATATTCGCCCGGACGCACTTCCGGCAGGAAGAACACGCCGCGCGCGCCGACCATCGTCAGCTCGACGCGTGCGCCCGGCGTACCGAAAACGGTGAAGCCGAGATCGTTGCCCGGCGCCAGCTCGTCGCTGGCGCGCACTTCGAAGCGTTCGATGCGCGGCACCGAGGCCAGGTCGCCGCGCCGGTTCGGACGCGGCGCGCCGTCGCGCACCACCGATTCGCTCAGCACGTCGGTCGCGACGCGGTTGCCCACGCGCAGGTTGGCGGTGACGGCGCTGGTATTCGCGATGCGGTCGCGCGCACCGATGACATAGGTGCCGACGTACTGGCCGGGTTCGGTTTCCGTCATGTGGACATTGCGCGTGGCGCCGTCGATCCGCAGCGTCGCGGTGCCGCCGGGCGTGCCGTACAGGTCGAAATGCAGTTCCACGCCGGGCGCCAGGCGCCGCACTTCCTCGACATTGAAACCGCGGATGATCGGGCTGCCGCCATTTTCGCGTGCATATTGCTGGGCTTGCGCGGCGGCCGGCGCCAGGGTCAGGGAGCACAGCGGCAGCAGCGCGATCAGCGTGGTGCTCAGGGTGGCTCTCAGCTTCATGATGTCTCCTCTTCGATAGGGCGCGACAAATGTCTTCAACGTACTTACACAGTACGCCGCTGCCAAAAAGGAAACAGTGCGCTAACGTACGCTGTGCACGGCCTCGCCTGAGGTGACGAAAATGGCGTCGCCCGCCTCGCGCGTGACGACGTGGCCGCCGGTGAACGAGCCGAAGGAAGGCAGGATCATGCGCTCGCTGCCGACGACGAAGCACGGCAGGCGCAGCGAATCGAAGCGGGTCGCCAGCACCCAGGCCGGATGCACGTGGCCTGCCAGTGCATAGCCCCCCGTGTCGAGGTCGGGATGATGGCAGAACGCGAACGGCCCTACCATGTGCGGCTCGTCCACCAGTTCGATGCCGAGGGTGGCGGCCGGATCGCCCGCGTGCTTGTCGTGGTTGCCGCGCACCAGGGTCAGGCGCAGGTCGCGGCGGCGCTCGCGCCAGGCCAGCATCGCCTGCTGGGTGCTGGACGCGTGGGCCGCGCGCGCATGAAGAAAATCGCCCAGGAACACGACGTGGCGCGCGCCGTGGGCGTCGATCAGGGCGTCGAGCCCGAGCAGGTTTTCGGTAGTGGTGCCGCGCGGCACCGGGATGCCCTGGGCGCGGAAGGAGGCGGCCTTGCCGAAATGGATGTCGGCAATGATCAGCATCTTTTCGGCCGGCCAGTACACGGCTTTTTCCGGCAACAGCAACAAACGTTCACCAGCAACTTCGACAACAGAACCCGTCATACGGCAGCAGCCTTCTCCAGTTCGCGCACCATGCGCGCTACGCGGTCATTCAATTTCTCGGTACTCACTTTTTCGCGGAAGCGCTCGACCATCAGCGCAAACCCGAAGGGCGTTGCGCGTTTCACGACACGATACGCTACTTTGCGTGCATGCAGTTCGGCCAGCGTATCGCGCAGGCGGGTCAATTCCAGTTCCTGTTCCAGCACCTCGCGCTGGGCTTGCGTCAGCAGCAGGTTGCCGGCGTCGTGCTTGCGGAAGACTTCGAAGAACAGCGACGACGAGGCCTGCACCTGCCGGTTCGATTTCGGCTGGCCTGGATACCCCTGGAACACCAGACCGGCAATGCGCGCCACTTCGCGGAAACGCTGCTGCGACAGCTGGGTTGCGTTCAGGCTGTCGAGCACGTCCTCCAGCAGATGCTCGGTGTCGAACAGGCCCACATCCAGCCCCGTCGCGCCCGCGAATTCGCGTTCCCAGTCGACCGGCTCCGGCGCCATCAGCTCGAAGCCGTAGTCGTTGATCGCGATCGAAAACGTGATCGGCTGGCGCCGCCCGATGCGGTAGGCCATCAGCGAGGCCAGCCCCATGTGCACAGAGCGCCCGGCGAAGGGATAGACGAACAGGTGATAGCCCTCGCGGCTCTTCATCGATTCCAGCACCAAGGTGTCGAGCGTGGGCAGGGCCGACCACTTCTGCTGGATCTCGATCAGCGGCCGGATGGCCTGCATTTCCGGCCCCTCGAAGCGGCCCTCGTCCGCCTGGCGCAGCTGCTCGAGCGCGGCATGCGCCAGCTCGGACGACATCGGCATCTTGGTGCCCTGCCAGCGCGCGATCGCGCCGCGGTTACCGGTCGCGCGTTTTACAAAAGCCGTCATCTCGTGCACGCGCACGAACTCGAGGATGCGCCCGCCGAACAGGAAATGGTCGCCCGGCTTCAGGCGCCCGATGAAGGACTCTTCCATGCTGCCGATGCGCCCGCCGCTGACATATTTCACCTGGATCGTCGCGTCCGAGACGATGGTGCCGATGCCCATGCGGTGACGGCGGCCGATGGCCGTGTCAGGCACCCGGTAGACGCCCTCCTCGTCCGGCAGCACGCGCCGGTATTCCGGATACACGGTCAAACTCTGGCCGCCGCGCGCGACGAAATCGAGCGCCCACTGCCATTCCTCTTCGGTGAGATGGCGATACGACCAGGCGCGGCGCACCTCTTCATAAAACGCCTCGGAACGAAAGCCGCCGCCCAGCGCCACGGTGACCATGTGCTGCACCAGCACGTCGAAGGGTTTGTTCGGCACATAGCGCCCTTCGATCTTGCGCGCGGCGACTGCCTTCTTGGCGCCGGCCGCCTCCAGGATCTCCATGCTGTTGGTCGGCACCAGGGTCACGCGCGAGACCCGCCCCGGCGCATGGCCGCTGCGCCCCGCCCTTTGCAGCAGGCGCGCGATACCCTTGGCACTGCCGACCTGCAGCACGCGTTCGACCGGCAGGAAATCCACGCCCAGGTCGAGGCTGGCCGTGCAGATCACGGCCTTCAGGTCGCCTTTTTTCAGGCCCATCTCGACCCAGTCGCGCACCTCGCGCGCCAGTGAACCGTGGTGCAGCGCGATCACGCCGGCCCAGTCGGGACGCAGCTCGAGGATGTTCTGGTACCAGATCTCGGATTGAGCGCGGGTATTCGTGAACACCAGGGTCGCATCGTAGTGCTCGATCTCGTCGATTACGGGTTTGAGCATCTGCAGGCCCAGGTGGCCGCCCCAGGGAAAGCGCGCGACATCCTTCGGGATCAGCGAATCGACGACGATCTCCTTCTTGGAGTCGCCCTCGACCAGGACGCCTTCCAGGCCGCCCAGCAGCACCTGGCGCGCCAGGTCGAGGTCGCCCATCGTCGCCGACACGCCCCAGATGACGAGGCCCGGCCGCCAGTGCCGCAGCCGCGCCAGCGCCAGCTGCACCTGCACCCCGCGCTTGCTGCCCATCAGTTCGTGCCACTCGTCGATGATGATCATGTCGAGGTGCTTGAACTGCTCTTCCGCAGCCGCATGGCTGAGCAGCAGCGACAGGCTTTCCGGCGTCGTGATCAGGCTGGTCGGCCACTTGCGCGCCTGGCGCGCGCGCTCGGCCGAGCCGGTATCGCCGGTGCGCGCGCCCACCGTCCATTCGGGCGCCAGCGCCGCGGCCGATTCCTCCAGCGCGCGCTGGGTGTCGGCGGCCAGCGCCCGCATCGGCGTGATCCACAGCACGCGCAGCCCGCTCATCCGGCCTTTGGAAAGCGCCCCGCGCTGCAGCGCCGCCAGCCAGACGGCATAGGTCTTGCCGGCGCCGGTGTTCGCGTGCAGCAGCCCGGACTGGCCGGCAAGCGCCGCCTTCCACACTTCCTTTTGAAACGGGAAGGCCTTCCAGCCGCGCGAGGCGAACCAGTTCCTGACGTCGGTCGGCTTCGGCCCGCTCATGCACCCGCGGCGGCCAGCAGGCCTTTCAGGGTATCGAGGGTGTCGGCATCCTCGACCGTCTTGTCGTCGCGCCGGCGCAGGATGCGCGGGAAGCGCACCGCGATGCCTGCCTTGTGACGCGAGGACAGCGCGATGCCTTCGAAGCCGATCTCGAACACCATCGTCGGCTTCACGGCGCGCACCGGGCCGAATTTTTCCAGCGTCGTCTTGCGGATCGCATTGTCGACCTGGGCGATCTCCGCGTCCGTCAGGCCGGAATAGGCTTTCGCGAAGGGCACCAGCTTGCGCTCGCCGTGGCCTTCGTCGTCGTCCCAGACGGCGAAGGTGTAATCCGTATAGAGTGAAGCGCGCCGGCCGTGGCCGGCCTGGGCATAGATCAGCACCGCGTCGACCGAATACGGGTCGACCTTCCACTTCCACCAGGTACCGACATCCTTGGTGCGGCCCACGCCATACTGCGCGCTCTTCGCCTTGACCATCATGCCTTCGACGCCGCGGTTGCGCGATTCGGTACGCAGGGCGGCCAGCGCTTCCCAGCCCTCGGCATGCACCAGCGGCGAAATCTTGAGCTGCGGCTGGTCGATGGCGGCGACCTGGGTTTCCAGCAGCGCGCGCCGCTCGTGCTGGGGCAGCTGGCGCAGGTCGACGCCGTCGAGTTCGAGCAGGTCGTAGCAGACCAGCACCGCCGGCAGTTCGGCCAGCAGCTTGGCGGACAGGGTTTTGCGGCCGATGCGGCGCTGCAGTTCCGCGAAGGGCGCCGGCACATCGTTCCCATGATCCCAGACCAGCACTTCGCCATCGACCACCGTGCCCTCGGGCAGGCGCACGCTGCACAGTTCGGGGAAGCGTTCGCTGATCAGGTCTTCGCCGCGCGACCACAGGTAGTTCTGCGCGCCGCGCCGCACCAGCTGGGCGCGGATGCCGTCGTACTTCCACTCGACCTGCCAGTCGTGCAGCTCGCCCAGCGCCACCGGGTCGCCCTGCAGCTGGTGCGCGAGGAAGAAGGGATAGGGTTGGCCGCCGCGCAGGTTGTGCTCCTCGTCCGACTGCGCCGCGATCAGCTGCAGGAACTTGGTCGCCGTCGGGCGCACGCTGCCGTCCGTCCAGCCCATCAGGCGCTGGGCGATCAGCTTGCTGTCGACGGCGGCGATCGCGGCGAGCGCGCGCGTCACCAGCAGCTTCGAGACGCCGACCCGGAAGCCCCCGCCGATCAGTTTGCAGAACAGGAAGCGCTCGGGCGTGGTCAGCTCGTTCCAGTAGCTGAACAGGGCTTCGCGGATGACGCCGGGGTCGGCGCCGCGCAGGGGGCCGATCCGCTCCGTCATCCATTCGGCCAGGCCGACGTCGCTGCGCTTTTCCGGCGGCGGCAGGATGTGGGCGATGGTTTCGGCCAGGTCGCCCACCGCGTTGTACGACTCGTCGAACAGCCATTCGTCCAGCACCGCGTATTCGATCGCGTACTGGCGCAGCAGCTTGGTCGGCACGGCCTGCTTCGGCTTGCCGCCGGCGAGGAAGTAGACGGCCCAGGCGGCGTTCTCGGGCGCGGCCGTGGAAAAATACTGCTGCAGGGCTTCGAGCTTGCGGTTGGTGGCGGTGGTTTCGTCGAGTTCGGCGAACAGGCGGGCGAATTCACGCATCGCTGGTCTCCTGCTTTTCGACAGCCTGCTCTCCTTCCGTGGCCGGCTGGGGGGCAATGCCGACGTCGTCATCGTCGTCGCCGTATTCGGTGTCGAAGCCGGCCGCGTCCAGGCCCTGCTGGCACAGCCACTTGACCATCACGGGAATCGAGCCGTGGGTGACGATGATGCGCTGGGCGCCGGTGGCGGCGATCGCGCTCATCAGGCCGGGCCAGTCGGCGTGATCGGACAGCACGAAGCCGCGGTCGACCCCGCGCCGGCGCCGTGCACCGCGCAGCTGCATCCAGCCGCTGGCAAAGGCGTCGCTGTAGTCGCCGAAGCGCTTCATCCAGGCCGAACCCGAGGCCGACGGCGGCGCCACGATGATCGATTGCTTCAGGGCCGCCTTGTCGACGTCGCTCACCATCAGGGTCGCCGGCAGCGCTACGCCGCCCTCGCGGTAGACACGGTTGAGCGGCTCGACCGCGCCATGGCAGACGATCGGCCCGATGGATGGATCGAGCCCGGACAGGATGCGCTGGGCCTTGCCGAAGGAATAGCCGAAGATGACGCTCGCACGCCCTTCGTTGGCGTTCTTTTGCCACCAGCGGTTGATGTCGTCGAAGATCGACTGTTCCGGTTCCCAGCGGTAGATCGGCAGGCCGAAGGTCGATTCGGTGATGAAGGTGTCGCAGCGTACCGGCTCAAAGGGCGCGCAGGTCTTGTCCGGTTCGATCTTGTAGTCGCCCGACGCGACCCAGACTTCGCCTTGATACTCCATGCGCACCTGGGCCGACCCGAGTACGTGCCCGGCCGGGTGCAGCGAGATGGTGACGCCGTTGTGCACGACCGTCTGGCCATATTCCAGGCCGTCGACGTTGATCTCGCCGAGGCGCGAACGCAGCACATGGACGCCGCTGGCGGCGGTCAGGTATTTGCCATGGCCGTAGCGCGCATGGTCGCCGTGGGCATGCGTGATCACGGCGCGCTCGACCGGGCGCCAGGGATCGATATAGAACCCGCCAGGGACGCAGTACAGCCCCTCCTTGCGCACTACCACCATATCACCCATAAGATCCTTATTCAGTAGAACTCACGATTGCATGACGCGGGCGAGACGCTGCAACGCAGCCATGAGGCCGCGTCAGGCGATCGTTACGAAGTCTGCCATAAAGCTTTTGTGCTCGCCGTCCGGGAAGTCGATGCCGATCTGGTCGCCCGCCACCGACACCACCACGCCCTCCCCGTACTTCGGCACCGTCACCCGCATGCCGGGTTCGAACTGCGGGCCGCTTGGCGCCGGTTCCGGCGTATGGTCGAACTCGTCGTCGCGGATCTCGATATCGTCCAGGTTCATCGACGGCGGGTTCTTGCAGTTGTCGCACTTGCAGCACTTCTCGAAGCCTTCGACTTCGTCGCCGAAATAATCGAGCATCAGCTTCCAGCGGCAAAAGCCGCTCACCGCATAGCTCACCATCTTTTCCAGCGACTCGCGGTCGTGCTCCTGCTTCTGCACGTAGACGGCGGCCAGCGCTTCGAAGGTGGCCGCCTTCGGTTCGGCGGCGGTCAGCACGAATTCGAGCTTGCGGTTCTGGCGCACCAGCTTGCCGTCCTTGAGCAGCTTCAGGCAGACCTTGATCTTGGCCTCGTTCAGGTCGGCCAGCTGTTCTTCGATGCGCTCGGTCGTGACGGCGCCGCTATCCGCCAGTTCGCGCGCGGCTTCATACACCGAGCGGATCTCGGCCGCATCCGGATAATGCTTCACCAGGAAGAACTGTTGCAGGCGCTTGTCGTCCTGCAGGAAGAGCAGCGTGCAGCTGGCGTCCACGCCGTCGCGCCCCGCGCGGCCGGACTCCTGGTAATACGATTCGAGGTTGGCCGGAATCTGCAGGTGGATCACGAAGCGGGTATCGCTCTTGTCGATGCCCATGCCGAAGGCATTGGTCGCGACCATGACGCGCCGCTCGTCGTTCATGAACAAGTCCTGGTTCGCCTTGCGCTCGGCGCTGGGCAGCTTGCCGTGGTAGAGCGTGACCGATTCGCCGGCTTCCTCGAGGATGCGGTGCATCTCCTCGGCCGCCTTGACGGTCGCGGCGTAGACGATGCCGACGCCCTCGCTTTCCGCCACCAGGCGCCGCGCTTCCTGGAATTTTTCGGCGAGATTGGTCACCTGGCGCACGCTGTAATGCAGGTTCGGGCGGTAGATGCCGGTATTGATGACATTCATGCGCGACCGGTTCAGCTGGCGGCCGATGTCTTCGATCACTTCGTCGGTGGCGGTGGCGGTGAGCGCCAGCACCGGCGGCTGGCCCAATGCGGCGATCGCGGCCGCCATCTCGATATAGGCCGGACGGAAATCGTGACCCCATTGCGAGATGCAATGGGCTTCGTCGACGGCGACCAGCACGATTTTGGCCTGTTTGAGCACGTCGAGGAACTCAGGGGAGGTCAGGCGTTCGGGCGTGCAGAACACGATCTCGCATGCGCCCGCAGCGATGGCGTCGAGCGCCGCATGTTCTTCGTCGGCGTTCAGGCTGCTGTTGACCTGACAGGCGCGGATACCCAGTTCCTCCAGCTTCCCGAGCTGGTCTTTCATCAACGAGATCAGGGGCGAGACGACGACCGTCGTGCCTTTCAGGATATGCGCCGGGATCTGGTAACACAGCGATTTGCCGCCACCGGTGGGCATGATGGCCAGCGTGTCCTTGCCGTCCAGGATGCTGTCGATCACACGTTGCTGGCCATCGCGCAGGCGTTCGAGACCGAACACGGAGCGCAACAGCTTTTTGATGGAATGGCGGCGCACTGCAAGCAGGCCATTATGGAGGAGTTGGGGGTCGTGTCGGGTCATGCCGCCACTGTAGATTTCGCGCGCGAGCACGACTATAGGACGCGGGCTAGAGTCGGCGTAGGAGCGCCTCTCTGAGGCCCTTCCTACTGCTGAGACACCGCCGCAAGGTCTTTTCCTACAGAACGGCGGAATCCCCGCCGATGCCGCGGCTTGGGGCAAGGCCTCAGAATGGCACCATACCAAACGAAAACACGACCATGAAGACCGGAGAAACCATCATGATTCGCTCGATCCCTACCACCCTGACCGCACTCCAGCTTGCCCTCGCCGCCGCCGCCACCTGGCTGGTGGTCGAAACGAACGCCCTGCAGAGCGCAGCGGTATTGATGTTCCACTGATTTCCGCGATGGTTTGCGACAAGGCGGATAGTGATATCTGGCTGAAATCATTGTCGCAAAACATTGCTGCAACTGGCGCACGATAACGCCAGGAAACAAGTTGAGACCGGTGCAATCATATCCGCCGGCAATTAATAAGCGACAGCGCCAGCCCATATACCATGGGTTGGCGCTTTTTGTTGTGATGCATACGTGCGTTGAGCGCGTGGGCGGCGCACGAGCCGCGTCGTGTCGAACAAATGGGTGGAGCCGACTACCCTACCGCCGTGCGAACGTAAACAAAAAACGCCATCCCGATCTACACCGGGATGGCGTTTCGTTTACTACCCTACGCGATGACTCAGGCAGCCTTGGCATCCATGTCGACCGCGTCCGTCTCTTCGGTCGGCAGGCGCATCATGTAGTCGAAGGCGGCCAGCGAGGCCTTGGCGCCCTCACCCACGGCGATCACGATCTGCTTGAACGGCACGGTGGTCACGTCGCCAGCTGCGAAGACGCCCGGCAGCGAGGTTTCGCCACGCACGTCGACTTCGATCTCGCCGTACGGCGACAATTCCAGCGTGCCCTTCAGCCATTCGGCATTCGGCACCAGGCCGATCTGCACGAACACGCCCGCCAGTTCCACGGTTTTCACTTCGCCACTGGCGCGATCCTTGTAGGTCAGGCCGGTGACTTTCTTGCCGTCGCCCAGGATTTCCGTCGTCTGTGCGCCCTTGATCACGTCCACGTTCTTCAGGCTGTAGAGCTTGCGCTGCAGAACCGCATCGGCGCGCAGCTCGTTGCCGTACTCGATCAGGGTCACGTGCTCGACGATGCCGGCCAGATCGATGGCCGCTTCGACGCCCGAGTTACCGCCGCCGATCACCGATACGCGCTTGCCCTTGAACAGCGGGCCGTCGCAGTGCGGGCAATAGGCCACGCCGTGGTTCTTGTACTGCTTTTCGCCCGGCACGTTGATTTCGCGCCAGCGGGCGCCGGTCGAGATGATGACCGACTTCGATTTCAGCACGGCGCCGTCTTCGGTCTGCACTTCGAACAGGTTGCCGACACGCTCGAGCTTCGAGGCGCGCTGCAGGTTCATGATGTCGACCTCGTAGTGCTTGACGTGCTCTTCCAGCGAGACGGCGAACTTCGGGCCTTCGGTTTCCTTGATCGAGACAAAGTTCTCGATCGCGAGGGTGTCGAGCACCTGGCCGCCGAAGCGGTCGGCGACGACGCCGGTACGGATGCCTTTGCGGGCGGCGTAGATCGCCGCGGCCGCGCCGGCAGGGCCGCCGCCGACGATCAGCACGTCGAAGGCTTCTTTTTTGCTCAGCTCGGCGGCCTTGCGCTTGCCGGCGCCGGTGTCGAGCTTGGCGAGGATTTCCTCGGCGCTCATGCGGCCCTGGCCGAAGTGCTCGCCGTTCAGGAACATCATCGGCACGGCCAGGATCTGGCGCGACTCGACTTCATCCTTGTACAGGCCGCCGTCGATGGTCGTGACCTTGATGCGCGGATTGATGATCGACATCGAGTTCAGCGACTGCACGACTTCAGGGCAGTTATGGCAGGACAGCGAAATGAAGGCTTCGAAGACGAAGTCGCCGTCGAGGTTCTTGATCTGTTCGATGACCGCGTCGTCGAACTTGATCGGGTGGCCGCCCACTTGCAGCAGGGCCAGCACCAGCGAGGTGAATTCGTGGCCGAGCGGAATCGCGGCAAATTCGATGCCGATGTCGGTGCCGACGCGGTTGATGGCGAAGGAAGGCTTGCGCACGGCATTGCCGTCTTCGCGATACGTAATCTTGGTGCTCAAGGAGGTAATTTCCTTGAGCAACTCTTCCATTTCTCGCGCTTTGGGCGAGGCGTCCAGCGATGCAACGATCTCAATCGGCTGCACCACTTTTTCCAAATAGGCTTGTAACTGCTTTTTGAGATTTGCATCCAGCATGGTGGTTTCCTTGTATTCGGTGAACTTTGGATGCCGGCACATTTACTGCCGGCATCCCGGTACTACGCAACTACGACTTGACTGCGACTACTTAGATCTTGCCGACCAGATCCAGGGATGGGGTCAGGGTTTCTGCGCCTTCCGTCCACTTGGCTGGGCAGACTTCGCCTGGGTGCGAAGCGACGTACTGGGCTGCCTTGACTTTGCGCATCAGTTCCGAAGCGTCGCGGCCGATGCCGTTGTCGTGCACTTCCATGACCTTGATCTGGCCTTCAGGATTGATGACGAAGGTGCCGCGCAGTGCCATGCCTTCTTCTTCGATCATGACCTGGAAGTTGCGTGCCAGGGTGCCGGTCGGGTCGCCGATCAGCGGGTAGTTGACCTTCTTGATCGCGTCCGAGGTGTCGTGCCATGCCTTGTGCGCGAAGTGGCTGTCGGTCGACACGCCGTAGACCTTGACGCCCATCTTTTCGAATTCAGGCTGGAACGCAGCCAGGTCTTCCAGTTCGGTCGGGCAGACGAAGGTGAAGTCGGCCGGGTAGAACATCAGGATGGACCAGGTGCCTTTGAACTGCTCTTCCGTCAGGTCGATGAATTTGCCTGCGTGGTAAGCGGTTGCTTTGAATGGCTTGATCTCGGTGTTGATAAGGGACATGGAAGCTCCTGTTGTGTTGTGAATCAAAAGTTGATGAATGCAAGTGTAGAGGTCTTGCTCATGCTTGTAAAATTAATTGATCGGATAACATCGATTAATTTCTACTATCACGAGGAGGAAACAAGTTCGGCCGTGGCAGGCACGGTCGCTCATTCTCCTGTCATTCTCGCAAGAGGCCTGTCAGTGTGAGGGAAACGCGCGGTCTTTGCAACCGCGCGCGGTCTGGCGAACGTGGATGAGCAGGCTCAGGCCGGGGCGACGGCGCAGGATTCGAGCACGTCGCAAGGCAGCGCCAGACTGAAGGTCGAGCCCTGCCCCGGCGTGCTCTTGACGGTCAATTCGCCGCCGTGCGCGGTGGCCAGCTGGCGCGAGATGTACAGGCCCAGGCCCAGCCCCTTTGGCTCGCCGTTGCGGGCACCGCGCTCGAAGGGCTGGAAGATGCGCTCGGCGTCTTCCGGCGAAATGCCCTTGCCCTGATCGACGACGTCGATGCGGGCGCACTTGCCTTCCACCTCGACGCGTACCTCGACATTGCAGCCGCCGCCGTAACGCAGCGCATTGGTCAGCAGGTTCACCACCACCTGCTCGATACGGAACTCGTCCCAGCAGCCCGTGACCGGCGCATGCGGCGCCAGCGAGATGACGCAGCCGCTGGCGGCGGCCTGCAGCGACAGGTCGCTCACCACGCGTTCCAGCATGCCCATCAGCTCCACTTGCGCCGGGCGCACCGACAAGGTGCCATTGCGCATGCGGGTCACGTCCAGCATGTCGTCGATCAGGCGGATCATGGCCTTGATCTGGCGCTCGTCGCGCTTGATCATGGCGCCCATCTGCTCGCCGGCGAAGGCCTGCAGGTTGCCGCGCTTGAGGTGCAGCGTGCGCATCTGCGTCTCCAGGAACAGCGTGTTCAAGGGCGTGCGCAGCTCGTGCGCGACCAGCGACATGAACTCGTCGCGCATGCGCAGGGAGCGCTGCAGTTCGGCCTGGGTCGCGTTCAGCTCCTGCAGCAGGATCTCCTGCTCGCGCCGGCTCTTTTCGAGCGCTTCCATCTGGCGCCGCGTCTCGCGCCGCTGCTGGTCGAGCGCCACGAACACGTTCACCTTGCCGCGCACGGCGTCCGGATCGAGCGGTTTGTAGAGGAAGTCGACGGCGCCGGATTCATAACCCTTGAACGCGTAGTTTAATTCGCGCCCGGCAGCCGACACGAACACGATCGGGATATGGCGGGTGCGCTCGGTACCGCGCATCAGCTCGGCCAGCTCGAAGCCGTCCATGCCCGGCATCTGCACGTCGAGGATCGCCAGCGCGAACTCGTGTTCGAGCAGCAGCGCCAGCGCCTCCTCGCCCGAGTGCGCGTGGAAGACGAGGCGTTGCTCGTCGCGGATCAGGGCGTCGAGGGCGCGCAGGTTGTCGGGCAGATCGTCGACGATCAGGAGTTTGCTAGGTTCTTGGTTCATGGACTTGTCTCCAGCTGGGGCAGCAGCGTGCGGATGGCGGCCAGGGGCAGGATCAGGTGCGGGGCGCAGGTACGGATCGCCCCTGCGGGCATGGCCGGCGCCTGCGCTTCCCGTGGATCCTGCACGACCGTCAGGCCGCCGCGCTGCCTGATGCTTTGCATGCCGTCGGCGCCGTCGATATTGGCGCCGGTAAGCAGGATGCCGGCCAGCGCCGCGCCATAGGCGTCGGCGGCCGACTCCATCAGCAGGTCGATGGCCGGACGCGCATAGTGCACGGGCGGCTCGCAGCTGATGGAAAAAACGCGATCGTGTTCGATCGACAGATGGTAGCCGCTGCCGGCGAAGTACACGGTGCCGCCTTCGACCGGCGCCTTGTCGACGGCTTCGCGCACCGGCAGCGACAGGCGCGCGCCGAACAGTTCGGCCAGGCGGCTTTCGCGGTCGGCCGGCAGGTGCAGGATGCACACCGTGGCCGGCTTGAAGTCCGGCGGCAGCGCCGGCAGCAAATCCACCAGCGCGTCGACGCCGCCGGCCGAGGCGCCGATCACGATCGCCTCGATGCTGCGGCCCGCGAGCGCCGCTTCCACGGTGTCATGCGTGGCGCTCATGCGGCCACCTTGCGGAAGATGCGCTCGCGCTTGGCGACTGCCTCGAAGCGGTTGGCATGGTTCGAAAAGTCGATGCTTTCCTTACTGCCCAGCGCCAGGAAGCCGCGGTGGCACAACGACTCGTGGAACAGCCCCAGCACGCGGTTCTGCAGGCGCCGGTTAAAGTAGATCATCACGTTGCGGCAGCTGACGAAATGCGTCTCCGAGAACACGCTGTCGGTCGCCAGGCTGTGGTCGGCGAAGGTGACGTTCTCGGTCAGGAATCGTTCGAACAGCGCCCCGCCATAAGCCGCCGTGTAGTAATCGGAAAACGCGCGCTTGCCGCCTGCCTTCTGGTAGTTCTCCGTGTAGAGCCGCATGCGGTCGAGCGGGAACACGCCGCGCCGCGCCGCATCCAGCGACTCCGGATTGATGTCGGTGGCGTAGATGATGCTGCGTTCGAGCAGGCCTTCCTCGTGCAGCAGGATCGCCAGCGAATACACCTCCTCGCCGGTGCTGCAGCCGGCCACCCAGAGTTTGAGCGACGGATAGGTCGACAGATGCGGCAGCACCTGGCTGCGCAGCGCCGCGTGGTACTCGGGGTCGCGGAACATCTCGGTGACGGGGATGGTGAGGTATTGCAGCAGCCGCGCGAAGGCCTCCGGCTGGTGCAGCACCTTCGCCTGCAGCTCCGACACGGTCGCGCATTCCATCTCGCGCAGGGCCACCAGCACCCGCCGCTTCTGGGACGCGCCGGTGTAGTCGCGGAAGTCGTAGTTGTACTTGAGGTAGACCGCCTCGACCAGCATCCGCAATTCGATATCGATGTCTTCGGGTGGATGCTTCATATGCTGACTCATAGGTTGCTGAGGCGCTCCATGGTCGGCATCCAGACCCGCAGCAGCGAGTACAGGCGCGCCAGGTCGATCGGTTTGGCCAGGTAGTCGTTGGCGCCCGCGGCCAGGCACTGCTCCTGGTCGTCCTTCATCGCCTTGGCCGTGATCGCGATGATCGGCAGGCGGTTGAAACGGCCGTCGGCGCGGATGCGGCGCGTCGCTTCCAGCCCGTCCATCCCCGGCATCATCACGTCCATCAGCACCAGGTCGATACCTGGAATCTCGTCGAGTTTCGCAATTGCTTCAAACCCGTTTCGGCCGACTTCGACGTTAGCACCGCGCTGCTCGAGCGCGCTCGTCAAGGCGAACACGTTGCGCACGTCGTCGTCCACCAGCAGGATGGTACGCCCTTCGAACACGCGGTCACGGCCGCGCACGGTTTTCAGCATGTGCTGGCGCTCGGTCGAGAGCTGCGACTCGACCTTGTGCAGGAACAGCGTCACCTCGTCGAGCAGACGCTCGGGCGAACGCGCGCCCTTGATGATGATCGAGCGCGAGTACTTCATCAGCTCGGCCTCTTCGTCGCGCGTCAGGTTGCGGCCCGTGTAGACGATCACCGGCGGGAAGGAGAACAGGTCTTCGTGCGACATCTGTTCCAGCAACTCCTTGCCCTGCATGTCCGGCAGTTTCAGGTCGATGATCATGCAGTCGAAGAGCTCGGTGCGCAGCAAGGCCAGGGCTTCCTCGCCCGAGCCGACGGCGTCGATCTTGACATCCTCGTCGGCGATGAGTTTCACCACGCTGTCGCGCTGGCGCTCGTCGTCCTCGACCAGCAGCACGCGCTTGATCTGCTGCGCGCTCTTTTGCTGGAGCTTGCGGAACACGTCTTCCAGCTGCTCGCGGCTGGTGGGCTTCAGCGCATAGCCGATCGCGCCCAGGTGCAGGGCCTCGCCGCCGTTCTCCATGCTCGACACCACGTGTACCGGGATGTGGCGGGTGGCCGGGTTGTCCTTCAGCTGCTGCAGCACCGACAGGCCGGAACTGTCCGGCAGGCGGATGTCGAGCAGGATCGCGTCCGGGCTTTCGCTGGCGGCCAGTTCCAGTCCTTCGCCGGCGGTCAGCGCCACCAGGCAGCGGTATTCGAGGTCGTGCGCGAGGTCGAACAGGATGCGTGCGAAGTCGGGTTCGTCCTCGATCACGAGCACGGTGCGCGCGCCGGCGGCCGGCTGGGCGCGATCGTCGGGGAAGGAGGTGCGGGCGGGCGCCTCCTCGGCTTCGACCACGACGGGCGCGGGTGCCGGACGCGGCGCCGGACGGGCCGGACGCGGGCTCGGCGCCGCCGCGCGCGGCGCCGGCGGCGCGGCCGAGACGGTGCCGTTCCTCGGCATGCTCAGGGTAAAGGTGCTGCCCTCGCCCGGCGTGCTCGACACCACCAGGGTGCCGCCCAGGAGGCTCGTCAGATCGCGCGAGATCGAGAGGCCCAGGCCGGTGCCGCCGAAGCGGCGGTTGGTGGTGCCGTCGGCCTGGTGGAAGGCCTCGAAGATGCGTTCCTGCTGATCCGGTGCGATGCCGATGCCCGAATCGACGACAGTGAACTGCACCCAGCCCTCGCTTGTTGCGCTGACCGTCAGGCTGACCTCGCCCTGCTCGGTGAATTTGACGGCGTTCGACAGCAGGTTTTTGAGCACCTGTTCTAGGCGCTGGCGGTCGGTATGCAGGGTCGCCGGCACGTCAGGCTCGACGCTGAGCGTGAAGCGCAGATCCTTTTGCTTGGCCAGCGGCTCGAAGGTGCGGCCCAGGCCCTCGACCGTGCGCCGGATCGGCAGGTCTTCCGGCACCAGCTCGAGTTTACCGGCTTCGACCTTCGAGATGTCGAGGATGTCGTTGATCAGGTGCAGCAGGTCGTTGCCGGCCGAGTAAATCGTCTGGGCGAAGCGCACCTGCTCTTCGTTCAGGTTGCCCGGCACGTTGTCGGACAGGAGCTTGGCCAGGATGAGCGAGCTGTTGAGCGGCGTGCGCAGCTCGTGCGACATATTGGCCAGGAATTCGGACTTGTAGCGGCTCGCACGTTCCAGATCCAGCGCACGCGCGCGCAGCTGCTCCTGCGCTTCGGTGAGCGCGGCGTTCTTCATGTCGAGATTGAGCGCCTGCTCGGCCAGCTGGTCGTTGGTCTGTTCGAGTTCGGCCTGCTGGTTTTCCAGGCTGGTCTGCGATTCTTCCAGCGCGCGCGACTGTTCCTCGAGCTCCTCGTTGGCGGTGCGCAGCTCTTCCTGCTGCACCTGCAGCTCCTCGTTCAGTGCCTGGCTTTCCTCGAGCGCGTCCTGCAGGCGCTGGCGGTAGACCACCGCGCCGACCGAAGCGCCGACGGCGTCGCCGACGAGCTTCAGGAACTCGATGTCGCGCTCGCGCACCGGATGCAGGAAACCGATCTCGAGCACGCCCTTGACCTTGCCGAAATTGGTGAACGGCGCGATCACGACTTCGCGCGGCGCCGTCTCGCCCAGGCTGGAGGCGACCTTGATGTAATCGCCCGGCAGTTCCTTGACGCGCACCAGGCGGTTCTCGCCCGCGGCCTGGGCGGCCAGCGAGGCGCCCGGCTCGATCGTCTTCGCACGCGCTTCGTCGTTGGAGAAACCGTAGGCGCCGATCCGGTGCAGCACGCCATCCTCGGTGCGCCGGTACATGGCGGCCACGCTGCCGCCCAGGTAGCGCACCACGTGATCCAGCACGGCCGCGGCAAGGCTTTCGAGGTCGTTCAGGCCGACTGTCTTGGTCGCCAGTTCGGTCTGGCCGCTGCGCAGCCAGCTCAGGTGGCGCAGCTCGGCATTGTGTTCGTTCTCGTGGCGCAGCACCTCGTCGTAGCTGTTCGACAGGTGCACCAGCTCGCGCCGGCCGAACGCGGCCAGCAGGCCGCCGACGATCAGAGTGAACATCAGGAAGGCACCGACCGACCAGACGATCACCGAACGCGCATCCTCGTTGCGCGCCCGCAGTAGATCTTGCTCCGCGGCCAGGAAGCCCGCGAACTGGGCGCGCATGTCGTCGGTCAGGCTCTTGCCGCGCCCGCTCATGATCGTTGCCACGACATCGTCCCTGGCGCGGCGGCGGTCGATCACCTCCGTCGTGAACTTGAGCCATTCGGCATGGGCGCCGCGCACGCGGCTCAGGCGGTCGGTCTGCTGCTGGTTGTCGCCGACGAGACGCTGCAGCGCGTCGACCTCGATGTCCACCTTCGGCTTGGCTACCGTGTAGGGCGCGAGGAAGCTTTCGTCGCCCGAGATCACGTAGCCGCGCATGCCGGCCTCCATGTCGGAGACCAGGCGGTTCACTTCATTGGCCTTGCCGATGACTTCCTGCGAATGCTCGACCCAGTTCAGCACGCTGACCAGGTAGGCAACGATCGCCACGAAGACGGCCGCGCTCAGCACGGACAGGCCAAGCGGGAGGGCGACGTTACGCGTCAGAATGCGGCGGAACTGGGTGTTATCGAGCGAGGTGCCGGTCATGTATTGCGATTATCTTAAGAAAAAAGTTCTTAAGTGTAACGCAAATGACACGTTTACGGCGGTTCAACCGTGCGCTGCCTGCAGGCCGCAATACCGTCTTTATGCGGGCAGATGGGGCCGTAAATACGGCGCCGTACGGCTCTTCGGCGCCTGCGCCACTGCCTCCGGCGCGCCCGCCGCCACCACGGTGCCGCCCTCGTCGCCAGCGCCCGGCCCGATATCGATCACCCAGTCGCAGGCGGCCACCACGCGCATCGTGTGTTCGACCACGACCACCGTGTTGCCGGCGTCGACCAGGCGCTCGAGCTGGAGGATCAGGCGATCCACGTCGGACGGGTGCAGGCCGGTGGTCGGCTCGTCCAATATATACAGGGTGTTGCCGCGCCCGGTGCGCTGCAGTTCGGTCGCCAGCTTGATGCGTTGCGCCTCGCCGCCCGACAGTTCGGTGGCCGGCTGGCCCAGGCGCAGGTAGCCGAGGCCCACTTCGCGCAGCACTTCCAGCGAGCGCTCGACCAGGGCTTCGCCCGCGAAGAACTCGGCCGCCGCATCGACCGTCATGCCCAGCACTTCGGCGATGTTCTTGTCCTTGTAGGTGACCTCGAGGGTCTGGGCGTTGTAGCGCGCCCCGGCGCAGACCGGGCACGGCGCGTACACGCTCGGCAGGAACAGCAGTTCGACCATGACCGAGCCCTCGCCAGCGCAGTTCTCGCAGCGGCCCTTGGCGACGTTGAAGGAAAAGCGGCCGGCATCGTAGCGGCGCGACTTCGCCATCTTGGTGGCGGCGAAGAGTTTGCGTACCTGATCGAACAAACCGGTATAGGTGGCCAGGTTCGAGCGCGGCGTACGGCCGATCGGCTTCTGGTCGACGCGCACCATGCGCCGGATCGCTTCCATGCCGCCGACGATATGGCCTTCCAGGGGCAGCGCCGCTTCCTGTTCGAGGTCGTCGGTTTCCTCCATCTCGAGCGGCGCGCCGCCCTGCCCCAGTTCGCGCGCCACCAGGTCGACCAGCACCTGGCTTACCAGGCTCGATTTGCCGGAACCCGAGACGCCGCAAACGGCGGTCAGCACGCCGAGCGGGAATTCCACCTTCAGCTTGTTCAGGTTGTTGCGGGTGACGCCTTCCAGGCGCAGCCAGCCGGCCGGTTCGCGCCGTTCGCGCCGTGCGAGCGGCGCCTCGTCGAACAGGTAACGCCGGGTCTGCGAGGCCTCGACCTGTTTCAGCTCCTGCGGCGGGCCGCTGAAGAGCACCTCGCCGCCCTTCTCGCCCGCGGCCGGGCCGACGTCGACGATCCAGTCGGCGCGCCGGATCACGTCCAGCGCGTGCTCGACCACGAACAGCGAATTGCCGGATGCTTTCAGCTGATCGAGCGCGGTGAGGAGGGCTTCGGTATCGGCCGGATGCAGGCCGGCGGAAGGTTCGTCGAGCACGTAGACGACGCCGAACAGGTTCGAGCGCACCTGCGTGGCAAGGCGCAGGCGCTGCAGTTCGCCGGGACTGAGCGTGGGCGTGCTGCGCTCCAGCGCCAGGTAGCCCAGGCCCAGCGCCAGCAGCACATCCAGGCGCGCGACCAGGTCTTCGGCGATGCGCTGGGTGATGATCAGCTGTTCGGGGTGCAGCTTGGCACGCGCCTTGTCCGCGACGCCTTTACCGCTCGCATAGGGTTCGAGCATGGCGTGCAGGCGCGCAAGCGGCATGCGCGAAATGTCGGCGATATCGACGCCGCCGAAGGTGACCGACAAGGCTTCCTGGCGCAGGCGCTTGCCGCGGCACAGCGGGCACTCGGTGCTGACCATGTAGCGCGCCACGCGCTTCTTCATCGAGGCGCTTTCGGTGGTGGCGAAGGTCTGCAGCACGTAGCGGCGCGCGCCCGTGAACGTGCCCTGGTAGCTCGGCGTGTCCTTGCGCTTCAGGGCGCGCTTCGTTTCCTCGGGCGTGAGGCCGGCGTAGACGGGCACGGTCGGCGTCTCGTCGGTATACAGAATCCAGTCGCGGTCTTTCTTCGGCAGCTCGCGCCAGGGCGTGTCGACGTCGTAGCCCATGGTGACGAGGATGTCGCGCAGGTTCTGGCCATGCCAGGCCGGCGGCCAGGCGGCGACCGCGCGCTCGCGGATGGTGAGCGAGTCGTCCGGCACCAGCGACTGTTCGGTCACCTCGTAGACGCGTCCCAGGCCCGAGCATTGCGGGCAGGCGCCTTCGGGCGTGTTCGGCGAAAACGATTCGGCGTACAGCAGTTCCTGGCCGGGCGGATAGTCGCCGGCGCGCGAATACAGCATGCGCAGCGAGTTGGAAAGCGTGCTGACGCTGCCGACCGAGGAGCGCGTGGTGGGCGAACCGCGCTGCTGCTGCAGGGCGACCGCCGGCGGCAGGCCGTCGATCTCGTCGACTTCCGGCACCGGCATCTGGTGGAACAGGCGGCGCGCATAGGGCGAGACCGATTCCAGGTAGCGGCGCTGGGCTTCGGCGTACAGGGTGCCGAAGGCGAGCGAGGACTTGCCCGAGCCGGAGACGCCGGTGAACACGACCAGCGCGTCGCGCGGGATGTCGAGGCTGACGTTTTTCAAGTTGTGTTCGCGCGCGCCGCGCACCCGCACATAGCCGGGACGCCTCTCGCCGTCGGCCGGGTTGCCCGTCTGTTTTACCTCACCGTCTTTCGTCTTGCGCCGCATCGCCGCTCCTGCCTTCAGCCAGTCATGGCGCCATTAAAACGTTCTGTAGGGAAGTTGACGGTGCGTTGACACACCGATGTTGAAGGCAAGGGCATGTGGCAACGCGAGCGCTGCAACGCGTGGGCATGCCCACCCTACGGTACACACCGTTCTCGGGCAACAGCACACCGTAGGGTGGGCATGCCCACGCGTTACGGACATCTCTGTTGGCTCGGGAACGCGCCGTGATCCAGCACGCGACGCATGCACCTACTGCTGCGACGCCAACCCTTCCAGCGCCCGCACCACCTCCTCCACCCCCGCATCCCGCTCGAAATTCCCCGCCAGCGCCCGGCAGCGCCCGCGCACTCCCTCGTCGTCCAACAGCGCCCCGAGACAAGCCACCAGCCGCCGCGTATTCAAGCGCGTCGCCGGCAGCGCCACGCCCACGCCGAGCGCTTCCACGCGGGCTCCATTGTCGAACTGGTCGTGCGCGAGCGGCACCACCAATTGCGCGGTGCCGGCAAGCAGGGCTTCGGCCGTGGTGCCGATGCCGCCATGGTGCACCAGCACTGCTATCCGCGGCAGCAGGGCGCGCAGCGGCACGTACTCCTGCCACAGCACATGGCGCGGGAGTTCTTCGGGCAGCTGGTCTCGGTGCGGCGTGAGGAAGACGGCGCGTTCGCCCAGCAGGCGGGTCGCTTCGATCGCGTGCGCGAAATAGCGGCGCGCCTGGCGGTTGCCGGTGCCGGGCGTGAACACCAGGGGCCGGCCGCCCTGCCCCAGGAAGTGCAGCAGCTCGTCGGACAAGGCCGCATCCGGCTTGGGATCGAACAGCGGAAAGCCGCAGCGCACCAGCGGCTGTGGCCAGTCCGGCTGGGTCGGCGCGAACCAGTCCGGAAACAGCGCGATCGACAGGTCGGCGATCGAGACGATGGTGTCGATCAGCGACTCGATCGGCGCCAGTCCGGCCTGTGTTCGCGCCGCGTTCAGGCCGGGCAGCGCGATCGGGTCGACGAAGCGGCTGGCCAGGCTGCGCCACAGGCGCCGGCGCACGCCATGCGGCACCCAGCGCGGCACGCGCCAGGGGCCGAGCATCAGCGGGTCGTGAACGGTCGGCAGGTTCGAGGGTGCGAGAAAGGCGGCGGCGATGCGCAGGCCTGGGCGCGCGGCGCGGCACAGGGCAGCTTCCGGCAGCGCCAGCGGATGCACCAACATGGTGCAATTTTCGTCAGGCGGCAATGTGGCCATGAACGTCGGGACGGCCGCCATCGCCGGCCGCGTCGCTTCCCAGACGACACCGAAGCCGCGCGTCGGATGCCACAAATCCGGGTGGTCGAGCACGGCCGGGTCGGCCGGCAAGCCGTGGAAAGGCAGGCCGGCGTCGCGCACAAAGGGTTCGTGCTGATGCGGCCCGAGAAAGCTGATGCGGTGCCCCGCTTTGCGCAGGGCCAGCGCCAGGCGCATGAAGGGAAACAGGTCGCCGGCCGAGCCGATGGTGACCAGCACGATGTGGAGCGGCCGGGCTTTCGCTTCCATGGTGCGCGCCGCTGGCGTCGTCAGGGAATCAGGCGTTCCGCGCGCAAGCGGTCGAAGAGCGCGAAGAACGAATCGTCCGTGGCCTGATAGGCGGTGAAGCCGAGCCGGCGGCTGTTGGCCATGTCGGTCATGACTTCCAGCGGACGCCCCAGGTCGAGATCGGTGTGCCAGGCCGAAGCCAGGCGCTCGAGCTCGGGTTCCACCAGATTGTGGCGGGCCGCGATCTCGCGCCAGAGCGGGCCGTCGTTCGCCATCGCCGGCTCCAGGGGCTGGATCTGGCCGCTATAGCCGCCCGCTTCCACGCCAAAATAAGCCGCCAGTTTCGGCCACAGCCAGCTCCAGCGGAACACGTCGCCATTGACGATATTGAAGGCTTCGTTCTTGGCCGCGTCGGTGTCGGCGGCCCAGACCAATTGCTTGGCAAGCATGCGTGCATCGGTCACGTCGGTCAGGCCTTTCCATTGCGCCTCGGAGCCGGGGAACTGGAAGGGACGCCCGGTTTCCTTGCAGATGGTGGCGTAGACGGCCAGCGTGGTGCCCATGTTCATCGCGTTGCCGACGGCCAGGCCGATGATGGAATGCGGACGGTGCACGCTCCAGGTGAAGCGGTCGCGCCCGGCGGCGGCGTAGACCTCGTCTTCCTGGGCATAATAAAAATTGTCGAGCGGCAGGCGCGGCTGGCTTTCGCGCAGCGGCGTGTCCGGCAGCGTGCCCGAGCTGGCATACGCCTCGAAGGGGCCGAGATAATGCTTCAGGCCCGTCACCAGGGCGACGTGACGCACGCTCTTTTTCGGCGACAAGGCGTCGAGCAGGTTGCGCACCAGCGCCGCGTTGACGCGGATGTTTTCCTGCTCGGTGTCCTGGCGCATCCAGGTGGTGATGAACACGTGGGTCGGATCGACGGCGGCTAGGGCGGCGGACAGTGCCGCCGGATCGAGCAGGTCGGCCGCCACATGGCGCACCTGCGGCAAGTCCTTCGGCGCCCGGCGCGACAGGCCGACCACCTTCCACCCGTGCGCCAGCAATTCGCGCGCGACATGGTTGCCGCCGATCCCCGTGATCCCTACCACCAAAGCCGTTCGTTGCATGTGATTCCCCTGCGATTCAATGAAACCCATTGTAGCCGCAGGTCAAAAACGGCGTGCGCGAGGGACAAATGTGCGATGTGCCAGCAGCCGCGCGGCGGCCACCCGGTCGCGCGCGGACACGATCACGTGGTCGAGCTCGATCATCGCCCCTCCCTCCGAGGACAGGTTTATGGCGTCAGCGTGCCCTCGATCGAATCGTCGAGCGTCTTGCCGATCGTCGCGCCAATGAGCATCTTGACGCCGGCCACGGCTTGCCCGTGCTTGTTGTCCCAGTAATAGCCGCTCTTCGGTACGAAGTGGATGACGGTGATGCGCGGGTCGTCCTCGCCTTCGGTGAACCAGGTTTTCAGCGTGAAGTCCCACAGCTCCTTGATCTTGGCGCGATCCTGGGAGACCGTGGCGATGCCCTCGAGTTCCATGAAGCCGGCATGGGTGCTGCGCTGGAAATACAGCTTGACCTGCGGATCGGTGGCGAGTTCTGCATCCTTGTGGCTGTCGATGGCGCTCAGGAACCACAGGTGGCCGGCCTCGTCGGCCTGCAGCACGCTCATCGGGCGCACGCCGCCGTCCGCGCCGGTGCCTTTGGCGGTGACGAAAAAGCAGGTCTTGGCCTCGTCGGCCGTCTCGCGGATGCGCTTGCGGGCTTCCTCGCCGCTCAGGTCGCGGCGGTTGACTTCGGGCTGGTTGCGGTTGATCGAATCCATGTCGGTTGTCCTTGTGGTTGGCAATGGAACGACATTAGGGGAGCACGCGCCGCCGGTCTGTGGGCAGTTTCACCCTGGCGGCAGCGATAGCGGGACAAAATAGGGTCAGCCCGCGCCTTCCGAACGGGTGCGCGGAAAGGCCGGCAAGCCGTCCGCGGCGCGCATCCAGCTCAGCCGTTCGCCAGCGAAGGTATGGTCTTGCGGCGGCGCCGCTTCGGGATCGTCGAGGCTGGCCGTGGCAATGTCGATGTCGTCGGGGCTGCGGTCGTCCTGATAGGTGAGCGTGGTGCCGCAGGTGCCGCAAAAGGCGCGCAGCACATGCTCGCTGGAGCGGAAGGTGGATGGGTTGCCCTTGGTGAAACGCATGTCCACGGTGCGCGCGCTGAACCAGGCCACGGCCGGTGCACCGGCGATGCGCCGGCAATCGCTGCAATGGCACAGGGTGCCGTGAAAGATGTCGCCTTCGACGACGTAGCGTATCGCGCCGCAATAACAGCCGCCTTGCAACATGAGACCTCCGATGACGTTGGACTGCGATCAGCATAAAGCAGCCTGCTGTGCGCTTCAAGCGCAGCGCGAACTAGGATTCGTCCGGTTCGCTCAAGACGGAGGCCGAATGGTCGAGCCAGCGCGCCACCGTCCGCAGTTCCTCCGGGCTGAAACCCCGGCACAGTTTCGCGTTCAGGTCGGCCAGCACCGTTTTCGCCTGCAGGCTGGCCGCCACGCCGGCGGGCGTCAGGCGCAGGCGCGTCATGCGCGCGTCGTGCGCGTCGGCGATGCGTTCGACGAGCCGCGTTGCCTCCATCCGCTTCGACAGGTTCGTCACGGCGGCCGGCGCGACTTCCAGCGCGGCGGCGATCTCGCCGATCGATGCCGCATCGGCCGCCGCATCCGGCGCAGACCCGCGCCCGGCCAGCAGGAACAGCAGGCCGGCCTGGGCGGCACTGGCCCCGTCCCATGCCGCGGGCCGGCTTTCGATCCAGCGCATCATGGCGCGCTGCGCGCGGTTCACGAGGAATACGAAGCGCGGCGTCTTGGCGGTGGCCATCACCCCTCCTCCCGCGCCGCCTGCGCCAGCAGCCAGTCGCCGACCGCGGGCCAGAGCGCCGGGCCGCAGCGCTTGCGGAAGAACCCCATGTGGCCGATGCCTCCCAGGCCGAGCGTGCGCGGTGCGAACTGGCGTCGCTCGACCGGCGCCCCTGTCACGGGTGCCAGCAGGATGTCCATCGCGTGCGGATTGGCCCAGGGATCGTCGTCGAAGCCGAGCGCCAGCAAGGGCATGCGCAGGCGCGCCGCGCGCGCTTCGGCAGCGAGCGCCGGATCGTCGTAGAAGTAGCGAGGCAGCGTCGTCCAGCGGCTCCACTGCAGCATCACGCCGCGCGGCAGGTCTTCGCCCAGGCCGATGCGCCGTCCCGGCATATAACCGTTCAACGCGCACAGCAGCGGCGCCAGCACCCGCATCACGCACCAGACCCGCGCCTGTTCGGCGCGGCCGCGGATGGTGCGCGTGATGCCGGCGTGGCAGGCCACGAGCACGGCGGCGCGTACCGCGTTCCGGTCGCCCGACAGCACCAGCGCATGACCGCCGACGCTATGGCCGACCGCAAGCAGCGGCAGATCCGGGAAGCGTTCAAGGGCCCAGCGCGTGACGGCGGGGACGTCCTCCAGCATCCAGCCGGCCATCGTCACCGCCTCGCCGCTCAGGCTGCGGCCGCGCGAGGCGCCGGTGCCGCGGTAGTCGTAGGTCAACGCCGTGAGGCCGATGCCGGCCAGGTAACGGGCGAAGTGCTCGTAGAAGGTCTGGGTGACGGCGGTGGCGGGGTGGATCAGGACAAGGGCTTTCGGTGCGCTCGCCACGTACAGGGTGGCGGCGAGCGAAGCACCGTCGGCGGTCGGGATCGCGTGGGATTCGGGCGTCATCGAGGCGTCGAGATAGTTAACGTGTTAACGACATTAACACCGAAGCGCCGCGGCGGAGCGAAAACGCCGGCATTCTAGAGGCAGTGCTCGAGATGACGCAGCGCGGGCGTTCTGCGCCCACCTAGAGAATCAGAGGAACCGGTCCAGGATCTTCCTGCTGTGCTTGTCGATACGGAACATGTCCCGCACCAGAAAGTTGATGCCGTGGTTGTCCGCGATCAGCAGCGAAGCCTCGCCCACGCGGCGGATGTCTTCGTCGACCTTCAGCACGAAGGACGTCTCGCCACGGTCGGTCTTGACGAACCAGGTGCAGGGCGTGGCGAAGCTCGACACGCTGGCGATGTGCTGGATCTCGGGGATGAATTCGCGGCCCTCGAGTTCTTCCGTGACGAGCGTGCGGATCGCTTCCGATGTGGTGGCCAGGTCGTCGATCCAGGCCACTTCCTTGCCGCCGTCGCGCACCAGCGAGATGCCGCGCGTGGGCGCCTGGATGGGGAAGGCGCGTACGGGAATGACGCCGTGGATGTCGACGCCGTCCTCGCCCGTGAACACCAGTTTGCCGAAGCTGTCGCGGCGTAGTTGAATGTCAGTGCTCATCAATCATCCTTGTCCGAATCGTCCATGTCCTGGTCCACGTTGCGCGCCTGCGCTTCGTAGAGGCGGTGGTAGGCGCCCTCGCGCGCCATCAGCTCGTCGTGGCTGCCCTCTTCCACCACCACGCCGCGATCCAAGACCACCAGGCGGTCGGCGCGGTGCAGGGTCGAGAGGCGGTGCGCGATGGCGATGGTGGTGCGGCCCTGCACCAGGTTGTCGAGCGCCTTCTGGATTTCCTTTTCGGTTTCCGAATCGACCGAGGACGTGGCCTCGTCCATGATCAGGATCGGCGGATCGATCAGCAAGGCGCGCGCGATCGAGATGCGCTGGCGCTCGCCGCCCGACAGGCCCTGGCCGCGCTCGCCGACCATGGAATCGTAGCCCTGCGGCAGGCGCAGGATGAATTCGTGGGCGTGGGCGGCCCGGGCGGCGGCGATGATCTCTTCGCGCGTCGCATCCGGCTTGCCATAGGCGATGTTCTCGGCGATCGTGCCGAAGAAGAGGAAAGGCTCCTGTAGCACCAGGCCGATGTTGCGGCGGTAGTCGGCCACCGCGAACGAGCGGATGTCGACGCCGTCGAGCAGGATCGCGCCTTCGGCCACGTCGTAGAAGCGGCAGATCAGGTTCACCAGCGTGCTTTTACCGGAACCGCTGTGGCCGACCAGGCCGACCATCTCGCCGGCCTTGATGTTGAGCGAGATGCCGCGGTTGACGGCGCGGTTACCGTAGCGGAAACCGACTTCGCGCAGCTCGATATTGCCCTGCACCTTTTGCACCTTCACCGGGTTGACCGGATCCGGCACGCTCGAGACGTGGTCGAGGATGTCGAAGATGCGCTTGGCCGCCGACGCCGATTTTTGCGTGACCGAGACGATGCGGCTCATGGAATCGAGCTTGACGTAGAAACGGCCGCTGTAGGCAATGAAGGCGGTCAGCGTGCCGACCGTGATGTCACCCTGCGACACCTGCCAGATGCCGAAGATCCAGATCACCAGCAGGCCCAATTCGGTCAGCAGCGATACGGTCGGCGAGAACAGCGACCAGACCCGGTTCAGCTTGTCGTTGACGGCCAGGTTGTGCTTGTTGGCCTCGCGAAAGCGCACCGCCTCGCGTTTTTCCTGGGCGAACGCCTTGACCACGCGGATGCCGGGAATGGTATCGGCCAGCACGTTGGTGACCTCGCCCCAGACGCGGTCGATCTTCTCGAAGCCAGTGCGCAGCCTGTCGCGCACGATGTGGATCATCCAGGCAATGAAGGGCAGCGGCACCAGGGTCACCAGCGCCAGCCAGGGGTTCATGCTGAACAGGATCACGCCCGTCATGATGATCAGCAACACGTCCGACAGGAAGTCGAGCAGGTGCAGCGACAGGAAGACACTGATCCGATCCGAGCCGCTGCCGATGCGGCTCATCAGGTCGCCGGTGCGCTTACCGCCGAAATATTCCAGCGAAAGGCGCAGCAGGTGTTCGTAAGTCGTCGAGCGCAGGTCGGCGCTGATGCGTTCGGACGCAAGCGCCAGTACGTAGGTTTTCCCCCAGCCGAGCGCCCAGGCCAGCACCGATGCGCCGAACAGCCCTCCCATATACAGGTAGACCAGAGAAACGTCGATCGTCTGCCCGTTCTGATAGGGAATCAGCACGTTGTCCATCAGCGGCTTGGTGAGGTAAGGCGGAATCATGTGTGCCGCTGTCGACCCCAGCATCAGCAGGAAACCCATCAGCAGCTGGATCTTGTACGGCTTGGCGAAGCGCCATAAACGGAACAGCGTCCAGGTCGACGGCGGCGTATGCACGACCTTGGCGCAGATCGGGCACTCTTCCTGGTCGGGTTCGAGCGGGGCCTTGCAGCTCGGGCAGGTGTGCTGCTCGGGCGGGACGACCGGCAGTCCGGTTTCCGCGCTCTTCACCTGCTCGGCAAAGGCGTCGGCGACGCGGATCGCGTGCAGGTTCTGGCCCAGGGTAAAGCGCCAGGCGGCCAGGCGGCCGTTCGCATCGACCAGTTCCAGGTGGCCGACGCCGGCATGGTCGTGGTGGCGCAGCGCCCGTCCGGACGCCACGGCCCAGTCGCGCCAGACGGTCTCGCCCGGAGCGCGCGACAGCAGGCGCCGGTTCGTGACCACCAGAATACCCTTGGTAAAACGTAATTTCGCATCAAGGTCAACCTCCACGCCTGTCAGAACGTTTTCCCCTGGTGCAAGCTGTTTCCGAACGTCATTATCCCAACCGTCAGGCAGAAAGCCGGCGGCGGCCGCCAGCGACATCGGAGGAGCGAGTTGTTGAGTTGTCATTAATTGCCGCCCGTGACAGGCATGATCTGGATAGAGGGGGTAACGCAGTGACCGGCTCAGCGGTTTACATGGACTAGCGGAAAAATATCCGCTGTGGAGCGATGCAGTGCCAACCCGGCGCGGGCGTCGATGCCCATTTGGCATAAATCGGCGCGGCGCTGTAAGCTTCGGCCGGGCAGGAAGTATACAACAGATGCGCATGTGCGCTGCATAACCGCGTTTGGGTGCGGTAGCGCACAGGCAGGTAAACAAAGGCAACGCCATCATGGTAAACGAGCAGACCATGATGGCAAGACATCATTACATGACAAAGAAGAAAGACATCAAGTTTCTCCGTGTGACCCACTTGCGCGGCCCGAACATCTGGACTTACCGTCCGGTCATCGAGGTCTGGCTCGACATTGGCGAGCTGGAAGACTTCCCTTCGAACAAACTGCCCGGCTTTAACGCGCGCTTGACCAGCTGGCTGCCCGGCCTGATCGAGCACCGCTGCGGCGTCGGCGAGCGCGGCGGCTTCCTGGAACGCCTGGAAGGCGGTACCTGGGCCGGCCATATCCTCGAACACATCGTGCTCGAGCTGCAGAACATGGCCGGCATGAAGACCGGCTTCGGCAAGACCCGCTCCACCGGCGAACACGGTATCTACAAGATGGCCTTCCGCACCCGCGACGCGGTCGTCGGCCGCGCCGCCCTCGAGGCCGGGCACCGCCTGATGATGGCTGCCATCAACGACGAGCCCTTCGACATGCCGGCCACGGTGGCCTCGCTCACCGAACTGGTCGACCGCTACTGCCTCGGCCCCTCCACCGCCAATATCGTCGACGCGGCCACCGACCGCCGCATCCCGTCGATCCGCCTGACCGAAGGCAACCTCGTGCAGCTCGGCCATGGCGCCGCCCAGCGCCGCATCTGGACGGCCGAGACCGACCGCACCAGCGCCATCGGCGAATCCATCGCCAGCGACAAGGATCTGACGAAAACCCTGCTCGCCTCCTGCGGCGTACCGGTGCCCGAAGGCGCCCTCGTGCGCAGCGCCGACGCCGCCTGGGAAGAAGCGCAGGACATCGGGCTGCCGGTGGTCGTGAAACCCGTCGACGGCAACCATGGCCGCGGCGTGACCCTGAACCTGATGAGCGAGTCGGAAGTGCGCACGGCCTATGCCATCGCCTCGGAAGCGGGCGACAGCACCGCCGTACTGGTCGAGCGCTTCATCCCCGGCAACGAGCACCGCCTGCTGGTGGTCGGCCGCCAGGTGGTGGCCGTCGCGCGCGGCGAATCGCTGTGGGTGACGGGCGACGGCCAGTCGACCGTGACCGCCCTCGTCGCCAGCCAGATCAATACCGACCCGCGCCGCGGCGAGAGCGAGGAGCATCCGCTCGGCCGCGTCAACGTGCAGGATGGCGAAATCCTGCTCGACCTGCAGCGCCAGGGCATGACCCCCGATTCCGTGCCGCAGGCTGGGCAGAAAGTGCTGATCCAGCCGAACGGCAACGTCTCCGACGACGTCACCGACCTGATTCACCCGGAAGTGGCGCACGCAGCAAGCCTGGCCGCGCGCGTCGTCGGCCTCGACATCGCCGGCATCGACCTCGTCTGCGAAGACATCTCGAAGCCCCTGGCCGAGCAGCGCGGCGCCATCATCGAAGTCAATTCCAGCCCGGGCCTGCTGGCCCACATCAAGCCGGCTAGCGGCACGCCGCGCAAGGTCGGCGAAGCCATCGTCAAACACCTGTTCGCCGAAGGCGAGAGCGGCCGCATTCCGCTGGTGGGCGTGACCGGCACCCTCGGCACCAGCCTGATCACCCGCCTGCTCGGCTGCCTGCTCAATGCCACCGGCAAGCATGCGGGCGTGGCCAACGGCGAGGGTCTCTACCTCGACGGCCGCCAGGTGCAAAAAGGCGACTGCACCGGCTTCGCCTTTGGTGAACGCCTGCTCATCAACCGTAATGTCGAAGCGGCCGTGTTCGAATCGAACGCGCGCAGCATCCTGGCCGGCGGCCTGCCCTACGACCGCTGCACGGTGGGCGTCGTCACCGACATGGGGGCGCTCGAGGACGTCGCGGAATTCCACGTGCGCGACGGCGAAGCGCTGGCCACCGTGGTGCGCAGCCAGGTCGACGTGATCCTGTCCGAGGGCGCGGCCGTGCTGAACGCGGCCGACCCGGAAGTGGTGGCGCTGGCCGAAATGTCCGACGGCCGCGTGATCTTCTATGCGATGGACGAGTCCAACCCGGTCATGGCGCGGCACCGCGCGGCCGGCGAGCGCGTCGTCTTCGCACGCGACAACGCCATCGTGCTGGCCGAGGGCGCGCTTGAGACACGCCTGCTCGACCTCGGCAAGATCAAGCCGGCCACCGTGAAGCATCCGGCCAGCGTGCTGGCGGCCACCGCCGCCGCCTGGGCGCTGGGCCTGCCGCACGACCTGATCTGCGGCGGCCTGCGCGCCTTCGACGCCACGAAAAAGTCGGCATACTGAGCGACGCATCGAAAGCGGTGACCGGTTCGCCGGATAAAAAATAACGGTGCCCCAGCCGCCCTCCCCGGCCGGCGCGGCGCCCTGTAAAGGAATGAAGGTTTATGGAAGTATCTCGCGTACGGGCCTTGCGCGGCCCTAACCTCTGGAGCCACCACACTTCGGTCGAGGCGATCGTCGCCTGCACGCCCGAGGAAGAATCGATCGCCAACCTGCCGGGTTTCGAAACGCGCCTGCGTTCGCGCTTTCCCCAGCTCGGCCAGTTGCAGCCGTCGGGCCACGAGGAAGACGCGCTCGACCCGGTGCCGATGGCCGAAGTGCTGGAAATCGTCGCCCTGGCCCTGCAGGCCGCGGCCGGCTGCCCGGTCACCTTCAGCCGCACCACCGCCACCCTGGAAACCGGCATCTACCAGGTCGTGGTCGAATACTCGGAAGAAGACGTCGGCCGCCTGGCCCTGGAGCTGGCGCAGGGGCTGA
The DNA here is from genome assembly GCF_001424165.1 of Massilia sp. Leaf139. Taxonomy (GTDB): domain Bacteria; phylum Pseudomonadota; class Gammaproteobacteria; order Burkholderiales; family Burkholderiaceae_D; genus Telluria. The sequence goes on along the minus strand of NZ_LMOJ01000001.1, from coordinate 138,742 downwards.
TCGAAGCCGCGCGCGCGGATGCGCCCTTCGACCTGGAAGCGGCGCTGACCCAGCTGCGCGACCTCGACGAGGACGTGCGCCTCGGCCCTTCCACCGGCTCCATCGTGCAGGCCGCCATCGAGCGCAACATCCCCTTCCGCCGCCTGACCGAAGGCAGCCTCGTGATGTTCGGCTGGGGCAGCAAGCAGCGCCGCATCCAGGCCGCCGAGATCGACGCCACCGGCGCGATCGCCGAGACCATCGCCCAGGACAAGGAACTGACCAAGAAGCTGCTCGATGCGGCCGGCGTGCCGGTGCCGCTGGGCCGCACGGTGCTCGACCCGGATGACGCCTGGGCGGCCGCCCAGGAGATCGGCCTGCCGGTCGTGGTCAAGCCGAAGGACGGCAACCAGGGCAAGGGCGTGACGGTCAACATCACGACGAAGGAACAGATCACGGCCGCCTTCCACTCGGCCTCGGAATTCCGCGACGACATTCTGGTCGAGCGCTACCTGCCGGGCCACGACTACCGCCTGCTCGTCATCGGCGACAAGCTGGTGGCCGCCGCGCGCCGCGATCCGCCCAACGTCGTCGGCGACGGCGTGCACACGGTGCGCCAGCTGGTCGACCAGGTCAACCTCGATCCGCGCCGCGGCAACGGGCACTCGACTTCGCTGACGAAAATCCGCTTCGACGACATCGCCCTCGGCAGCCTGGCGAAACAGGGCATGAACGCGGAATCGGTGCCGAGCAAGGGCCAGCGCGTCATCCTGCGCAACAACGCCAACCTGTCGACCGGCGGCTCGGCCACCGACGTCACCGACGACGTCCATCCGGAAGTCGCGGCGCGCGCGATCGCGGCCGCCCACATGGTGGGCCTGGACATCTGCGGCGTCGACCTGGTCTGCGACAGCGTCCTGAAACCCATCGAGGAGCAGAACGGCGGCATCGTCGAGGTGAACGCCGCGCCGGGCCTGCGCATGCACCTGTCGCCCTCCTTCGGCAAGGGCCGCGACGTCGGCGAAGCCATCATCGAGACCATGTTCAAGGATGGCGACGACGGCCGCATCCCGGTCGTCGCCGTCACCGGCACGAATGGCAAGACCACCACGGTGCGCCTGATCGCGCACCTGATGTCGGCCTCCGGCCTGCGTACCGGCATGACCAATACCGACGGCGTCTACATCGAAGGCCGCCGCATCGACAGCGGCGACTGCAGCGGCCCGCGCAGCGCGCGCAACGTGCTGCTGCATCCGGACGTCGACGCCGCCGTATTCGAGACCGCACGCGGCGGGCTCTTACGCGAAGGCCTGGCATTCGACCGCTGCGAAGTGGCGGTGGTGACGAACATCGGCGCCGGCGACCACCTCGGCCTGAACTACATCACCACGCTCGAAGACCTGGCCGTGCTCAAACGCGTGATCGTCCAGAACGTCAAGGTGGGCGGCATGGCTGTGCTGAACGCGGCCGACCCGGTGGTGGCCGAGATGGCCGAGCACACCAGGGGCGACGTCACCTTCTTCGCGCAGGACGGCAGCCATCCCCTGATGGCGATGCACCGCGCCCAGGGCCGGCGCGTCGTCTTCGTCGAAGACGGTTTCCTGGTCTGCGCTCAGGGCAAGCTCGAGACGAAAATCGACCTCAAGGAGGTGCCGATCACCCGCGGCGGCGTCATCGGCTTCCAGGTCGAGAACGTGATGGCCTCGGTCGCCGCGGCCTGGGCCGTCGGCATCGACTGGGACAAGATCCGCCTCGGCCTGAAGACCTTCGTGGGCGAGAGCGACAACGCGCCGGGCCGCTTCAACGTCTTCGATTATCGTGGCGCGACCCTGATCGCCGACTACGGCCACAACCCGGACGCCATCGCGGCCCTGGTGTCGGCGGTGGAGAACATGCCGGCCAAGCGGCGCTCTGTCGTGATCAGCGGCGCCGGCGACCGCCGCGACCAGGACATCACCCAGCAGACCGAGATCCTCGGCAAGGCCTTCGACGACGTGCTGCTCTACCAGGACCAGTGCCAGCGCGGCCGTCCGGACGGCGAGGTCGTCGCCCTGCTGCGCCGCGGCCTCGACGGCGCGACGCGCACCAGCCATGTCGAGGAGATCAACGGCGAGTTCGTCGCCATCGACCGCGCGCTGGCGCGGCTGTCCGAGGGCGACCTGTGCCTGATCCTGATCGACCAGGTCGACGAGGCGCTGGCGCATATTGCCAAGCGGGTCGCTGAATCGACGTAATACCCGTAGGGTGGGCGGGTCTCCCGCCCACGCGTTCAAATCCGGTACGAACGAACGGCGGGGCTGATCCCGCTGCGGTTGAACGCGTGGGCGGGGAACCCGCCCGGTGAGACCGTCATTGAGGCCATTGGCCTCAACGCCCCCTACGTCCCTTCGTTTTATACCGTCATCCCACGAACAAAAACAAACCATGCTCGCACCCGAACAATTCTTCGGCTTCCTGCTCGCCGCCCTCCTCCTCACCGCCTCCCCCGGCCCCGACAACCTGATGGTGCTTGGCCTGGGCATGTCCAGGGGCCGCAAGCAGGGCATGGTCTTCGGTCTCGGCTGCGCGCTGGGCTGCCTGAGCCATACCTTCCTCGCCGTGATCGGCGTGAGCGCGATCATCGCCGCCTCGCCGACGGCGTTCACGGCCTTGCGCATCGGCGGCGGCCTGTACCTGGTCTACCTGGGCATCGGCGCGCTGCGCAGCAGCGGCGGGCAACGCGCCGACAAGTCCGGCGCGCCGCCCCAGTCGCTGCGCACGCTGTTCATGAAGGGCTTGCTGGCGAACGCCATCAATCCGAAGATCGTGCTGTTCTTCCTGTCGCTGCTGCCGCAGTTCGTGATCGCGTCCAACGGCAACGTGCCCGGCCAGATGCTGGCGCTGGGCGTGACTTTCACGGTGCAGGCGGCGATCCTGTTCGGGCTGCTGGGTTATTTTGCCGGCGCCGTGGGCGCCTGGCTCGAGCGCAAGCCGGGCGCGGGCAAATGGCTCGACCGGCTGGCGGGCACGGTGTTCATCGCGCTGGGCGTGAAGCTGATCGTTTCGCGCTAGATGGTGCGAGGCGGGCAGGCGCTGCCCGCCCGGGAATCAACGCCGGCGCGCGGCGCGCATGCCCAGCAAGCCCAGGCCCAGCATCGCCAGCGTGGCCGGCTCGGGCACCGGGGCCGGGCCCGTGGTAAAGCTGATGTCGAGCGAGGCCGAGAAGAATTCGAGCGGATCGCCGGGCGAGAAATCCTGCAGCGAGAGCGTCCAGCTGCCGAACATGTCCGTGCGGTCGAACAGGCCCAGGCTTCCCTCGGGGCGGAATGTGCCGGACGCGATGCGCGGGCCTACCGCATCGGGCGCTTCGTCGTCGAAATTGACGCTGACACGACCTGCCCCGCGCGTGGCGCCGGTATAGGTCTCGTAAGGCAGCACCAGGTCGACGCTGCGGCCATCCGGGCCGGTCAGGGTGAATGCGATTTCCTCCTCGAAGGGGTCGCCAGGGCCGCGGCAGGCACTGCCGTTCGGCCCGATCGGCGGATCGTCGCATTTCGAGAATTCCACCAGAATGTTCAGGTCGGTGATCCAGCCGTGCTCGGCGACGGTCAGCGTGCGCGTATCCAGCGTGCCGTCGATGACGCCGTAGCTGGTGTTGGTGGCGACGACCGCGGCGGAGGCGCCGGCGCAGGCAAGGAAGGCAAAGGCGAAGGCGGCAAACTGACGGGCGTGGCGCATGGATTCTCCTTATGGTTGACTTAGTAAGGAGAGCAAGTTTTGCGCCAGCAACAAAAAATGCAGCGTTATCAGCGGCTTAGTCGTACGGTCCGGGAGCATGCGGCGTGTTCTGTAAAAACCGCCGACATCCACAAGGCATAAGCACGGCCCGGGGCGTCGCCGATCCGGGCCCTCACCCCTGTTCAAGCGTCGGCTTGCACCCCGCGCCGCGACAGAAGCTCGTGCACGATCGCGTTCAGGCGGTCGATCGAGACCGGCTTGCCGAGATGGGCCGAGAAGCCGGCCGCGCGCGCGCGCGCGATATCGTTATCGCGGCGCATGCCACTGATCGCGATCGCCGGCAGCTGCGCCAGCGCCCGATTGGCGCGGATGCGTTCGAGGAACTGGTAGCCGTCCATCTCCGGCATGGAGATGTCCGAGATCAGGAGGTCGATCGGTTCGCGCTCCAGGATCTCCAGCCCGGCCCGCGCGCTCGTCGCTTCGAACACGGTCGCCCCGCTCATCTCGAGCAGCGACTTGAAGACCATCAGCATCTCTTCCATGTCGTCCACCACCAGGATGCGCAGGCCGGCCATCGCGTCGTTGGCATCGCCGTCCACGTTCGAGACCGGCATGCCATGACGGTCGAACAGCGGCAGCCAGAAACTGAAGCGCGCGCCCCTGCCGATGCCTTCCGAGTGGGCCTCGACGCGCCCGCCGTGCAGCGCGACGATTTCGCGCACCAGCGCCAGTCCGATACCGAGCCCGCTCTTGGTGCGCGTGGTGACCGAGACGCTCTGGCCGTACATGTCGAACACGTGCGGCAGGAAGTCCGGGGCGATGCCCTGGCCGCTGTCGACGACGTCGACCCGGGCGCCGTTGTCCTCGCGCGCCAGGCGTACTTCGATATGGCCGCCGCCAGGGGTGAACTTGACCGCATTGCTCAGCAGGTTCATCACCACCTGCTCGATGCGTACCAGGTCGGCCATCACGTACACACCCTCGGCCTCGTCGATCACCTCGATCCGGATGTCGCCCGTGGCCGGATCGGCGCGCTGCACCTCGGCGACGTTCCGCAGCACGGCGCCGAGCGCCAACGGCGCGATCGCCAGCGACAGCTTGCCGGTGCGCACGCGTGACATGTCCATCAGGTCGTCGATGATCTTGGCTTGGCTCAGCACCGCGTTGCGGATGATGTTCGCCGCGCGCATGAAGGGCGCCGACTTGCGGATTTCGGGCATGCGCGAGAGCAGCTCGACGTTTATGTTGATCATGTTCAGCGGATGGCGCAGCTCGTGCGACATCACCGACAGGAATTCGTCCTTCAGCGCCGACTGGGTGGCCGCCTCCGAGCGCGTGATCGCCTCGCGCTCGCGCGAGGCCTGCTCGCGCTCGAGTCCTTGCCGCTCGCGCCCGGTGACATCGCGCGCGATCTTGGCATAGCCGTGAAAGCTGCCGTTACGCAGCGGCGTGGTCACGCCGCTGCAGAAGAAGCGGCTGCCGTTCTTGCGCATGTGCCAGCGCTCGTCCTCGGCGCGGCCGTCCTCGCGCGCGCGGCGCAATTCCGCCGCCGGCACGCCGGCAGCCAGGTCTTCGGGTGTGAACAGGCGTTCCAGCGTCTGTCCCCGCATTTCCGCTTCGGTGTAGCCGAACAGGTAGTGCGCGCCATTGTTCCAGCTGGCGACCAGGCCGCGTTCGTCGAGCGTGATGATGGCGTAGTCGTCGGCGCTGTCGGCCACCATGCGCATGCGCGCTTCGCTGGCGCGCGCCGCCTCCTCCGCCTCGCGCCGCGCCGTGATGTCGAAGAAGGTCATCACCGCGCCTTCGATGCGGTCTTCGTTGGTGCGGTAAGGCAGCAGGCGCACGATGTAATAGCGTCCGTCGTTGCTGCGCACCTCGCGCTCGACCGGGCGCAGGGTATCGAAGGTGGCACCCACGTCCTCCGCCAGCTGGTCGTAGTCGAGCCGGTGCGTCAGGTCGAGCAGCGAACGGCCGATGTCGGACGCGATGATCGAGAACAGGTCGACCGCGCGCGGCGTGAAGCGCTTGATGCGCAGCCCGCTGTCGACGAAGATCGTGGCGATGTCGGTCGAGGCGATCAGGTTGTTCAGGTCGTCGTTGGCCTTCCCGGTTTCCTCGACCTTCACTTTCAGCTCGTAGTTGACGGTGACGAGTTCCTCGTTCACCGACTGCAGCTCTTCCTTGCTCGTCTCCAGCTCCTCGGTGGCCGAGCGCAGTTCTTCATTGATGGCCTGCAGCTCCTCGTTCGAGGCGCGCAGCTCCTCGGTCGAGATTTCAGAGTTCTCGATCGTCTCCTGCAGCTGCTCGCGCTTCCTCTGCAGCTCGGCTTCGAGCTGCGCCAGCACCACGTCGTGGCTGCCGTAGGTCTGCGGCGCGGCGGCCGCAGGGGCCGTCGACTCGATGCGCTTGAACATGACCAGCATGAAATCGGCGTCGGCCTCGTCGTCGCGGAAGGGGCGCACCGTCATCGCGACGGGGCCCAGCTCTTTTTTCTCGTCCAGGTCGACCGGGCGGCATTCGATGCTGCCTTCGCCCTGGCCGGCCTGGTAGATCGCCGAACGCAGTTCGAGCCGCAGCTCCGGGAGCACCAGCGCCAGCAGGTTGCGCGTCGGTTCGCCGGCGCCCATGCGGACGAAGCGGCCCGCCAGTTCGGACATGTGCAGCACATTTCCTTCGCGGTCGATCACCACCGACGGCGGGGCGACGCGTGCCAGCGCGCGCTGGTGCAGCTCGGCATAGGACAACTGGCGCTTGCCGGGCAGCTTGGCGCGGCTCGCCTCCGGCATGCGGGCGCCGTAGAGTCCAGACGGCGCGTGGAACTGCGGCGGCCGGCCGCCGCCGCGGGCACGGTAGATGCGGTTCTTCTTGTCGACCGGGATGAAGTAATCCGCGACCGACTCGGCCGACTCGGACGAACCGAGGAAGAGGTAGCCGCCTGGCCGGAGCGCGAAGTGGAAGGTCTGCAGCACCCGCATCTGAACCTCGCGGTTCAGGTAGATCAGCAGATTGCGGCATGAAATCATGTCGAGCCGCGAGAACGGCGGATCGCGCAGCAGGTTGTGCGACGCGAACAGGATATGGTCGCGCACCGACTTGCGGATCCGGTAGCGGTCGTCTTCCTTGTTGAAATACTGGCGCAGGCGCGCCGGCGTCACATCGGTGATGATCGAAGCTGGGTAGTTGCCGGCGCGCGCGGTGTCGATCGCGCTTTCGTCGATGTCGGAGGCGAATACCTGGAAGCCGGGCGGATGCTCCATCAGTCCCGCCTGGTCGGCCATCAGTATCGCCAGCGAATAGGCTTCTTCGCCGCTGGCGCAGGCGGCAACCCAGGCGCGCACCTCGTCGAGCGGCCCCTTGTCCTTGAACAGTTCCGGGATGATGTCGCGTTCGAGCGATTCGAAGGCTTCGCGGTCGCGGAAGAAGTTGGTCACACCGATCAGCATGTCGCCCAGCAGCGCTTCGTGTTCGTGCGGATCGGCGGCCAGCAGGTCGCGGTATTCGGGCAGGGTATGCACCTGGCGAACCTGCAGGCGCCGTTCGATGCGGCGCAGGACGGTCGCGCGCTTGTAGTGGCGGAAGTCGTGCCCGGTATGGGCCAGCAGGGTGCCGATGACCTCGTGCAGCGCCTCCTCGGCGCTGGCAAGGTCGCGCGGGGACGGCACCTGGATCAGCGGCAGCTCGCCGTCGCCGGCCGGCGGCAGCTCGATGGCGCGGGCGTTTTCCCACAGTTCGAACAATTTCTGCGGCATCTCGACCACGGGCATGACGAAATCGACCGCGCCGGTGCGGATGGCGGCCACCGGCATGCCGTCGTGCTCGGCGTCGCCCGGCGCCTGCGCGAGCGTCACGCCGCCCTGCTCCTTGACCCGGGTCAGGCCGACCGCACCGTCGGCGCCGGTACCCGAGAGCACGATGGCGATCGCGCGTTCGCGGTGTACCTCACCCAGCGTGCGGAAGAACAGGTCGATCGCAATATGCTTGCCGCGCGGACGGTCGAGCGGATCGACCAGCAGCAGGCCATCGACCATCGACATCTGCTGGTTCGGGGCGATCACGTACACATGGCCGGGCCTGATGTGTTCGCGCTCGGTGACCTGGACGACCGGCATGCGCGTGGCGCGCTGCAGGATCGCCGCCGCCGAACTCGGATGCTTGGGCGAGAGGTGCATGATGACCACGAAGGCCATCTCGTGCGCGGCCGGCATGTTTTCGAACAGCCGCTGCAGGGCCTGCAAGCCGCCGGCCGAGGCGCCGATGCCGACGACCGGGAAAGGTAGGGTACTGGGAACCACGCCGGGCGCGGTCAATGGCATGTTGCCTGGTTGAGCGGAATCGTACATTGCCGTGCGCGCGGATAAAAGAATGTCAAGTCTAGACGATTCGTGCCGCTTCCGGATCGTAAAATGGAAATTTTCCCGCTCCAATGCGCGGCCGGACGGTATTCGACGCCTTGTCAGCGTGCGTTCACCTGCGCCAGTTGAGCACCCACTTCGTCCGGAATGGCCGGTTTCAGCAGGTGGCCGTCGAAGCCGGCGGCGCGCGAGCGGCGCCGGTCTTCCTCCGTACCCCAGCCGGTAAGGGCCACCAGGCGCATGCCGTCCAGTTCGGGGCGGGCCCGGATCGCGCGCGCCGCGCAGTGTCCGTCCAGGCCCGGCATGCCGATGTCGAGGAAGGCGATATGCGGCCGAAAGTCCGCGGCCAGCGCGACCGCTTCCTCGCCGTCGTGGGCGATGCGGGTGTCATGTCCGGCAAGGTCGAGCAGCGCGCGCAGGGTGGCCGCCGCGTCGACGTTGTCGTCGGCCACCAGCACGCGCAGTCGCTGCGCCGGTGCCGGCACGGCATGCCGCGCGGGCGGAGACTCGATCCGCGCCGCGCCCAGCGGCAGGCGTACCGTGAAGGTGCTGCCCTGCTCCGGCCCGGCGCTGGTCGCGGCGACGCTGCCGCCGTGCAGCTGCACCAGGTGGCGCACCAGGGCCAGGCCGATGCCCAGCCCCCCTTTGGCGCGGTCGATGCTGCGCGCGACCTGGGCGAACATCTCGAACACTTCGGGCAGTGATTCGGCGGCGATGCCGATGCCGGTATCGCTGACGGCGACCACGACCTCGTCCCCTTCGTTCCGTGCCGTGACCGCGATGCGTCCGCCCGCAGGCGTGTACTTGGCCGCGTTCGACAGCAGGTTGCCGAGCACCTGCGACAGGCGCACGGCGTCGGCCTCGACCGGCAAGGGTTCGGCCGGCAGGTCGAGCACCAGCGTGTGGCCGCTGCCCTCGATCAGCGGCAGGCTGGTCTCGACGGCGCTGGCCACCACCTCCTGCAAGGCCAGCGGCGCCACCTGCAGCACCACCTTGCCGCTGGAAACACGCGCGATGTCGAGCAGGTCGTTAATCAGGTGCACCATGTGCCCGACCTGGCGCTCCATCATCGCGCGCACGTTCGCGTGCAGCTCGGGTTTGCCGTCGGCGATGCGCAGAAGTTCGAGGCCGTTGCGGATCGGCGCCAGCGGGTTGCGCAGCTCGTGCGCCAGCGTGGCCAGGAATTCGGACTTGCGGCGGTCGGCCTCGACCAGGGCCTCGGTCGCGCGCACGCGCTCGATGTGGGCCCAGCAGCGCTCGACCACGCCCTCGACCAGCGCCACCTCGGCACGCGTCCAGGCGCGCGGTTCGCGCTGGTGCACCGCCATCATCGCCACCAGGCGCCTCGCCTTCACCAGCGGGCAGCAGATGATGGCCTTGATGCCGATCGCATTGAACATGGCGGCGCCGTCGTCATGCGCCAGCTCGCGGTCGACGTCGGCGACCAGCAGGTTGCGGCCGGCGCGCAGGTTCGAGGTCGCGCGCGAGCCGAACAGGTCGAGCGAATAGGTGCCCACGGTGCTCGTCACGCCCTCGACATGCCAGTCGTGGCGGATCGTAAAGCGGTCATTGTCGGGCTCGAGGTCGGCGTAGGCCACCCGCGTCACGCCCAGGTGCTCGCCCAGCAGGCGCGTTGCCTCGCGCATGATCGCCTTCGGGTCGGCCGCGATGCGGGTCGCCTCGCCGATGTCGTCGAGCAGGCGCAGGCGCTGCGCAACCAGGCGCCGCTCGGTGACGTCGACGCCGGTCGCGGCCAGGAAGAGGATGCGTCCGGCGTCGTCGCTGACCGGCGCGATCACCAGTTCGGCATAGCGTTCGCTGTCGTCGAGCGCGCGGTAGGCCGACAGGCGGCGCACGGTGTCGCCTTCGGCCGCGGCCAGCGTCGCCTCGCGCGCCGCCCCCATCAGCTCGACCGAGTGGCTCCACCAGCGGCATTCCCAGAGCGGCCGGCCGACGACCTCGTCGTGGGTGTAGCCGCCCAGCGCCAGCGAGACGCGGTTCATCTCGACGATGCTGCCGTCGAGATTGAGCAGCGCGGCGAAGCTGGTGGCCTGCTCGAAGAAGGCGCGGAACCGGGTAGCGGCATTGGCATCGGCGCCGGCATCGGCGGAGTGACGGGACTCGGGCATGAAATCGTTCCGGTGGTAGCAAATTGCGCAACAAAAATGTTTTGCAACACGAACGATAGCATTTCCGGCCGCTCCCCGCCTCGCCTTCAGTTGCCAAAATACCGTAGCTCGAAGTCGAGCGCCCACTGCAGCCGCGACGAAGACAGCGGCGCCCGGATCGTGGCGTCGCATTCCTTCATCCAGGCGTCGTTCGCCGCGTCGGGGCCATGCTGCCTGAAGCCGACCACCGCGGTGCCGGGCGCGGCCAAGCGCAGCTCCTGCACGAAGCTGCAATCGCTCCCCGGCTGCGTGCCGCCGACGCTGGTCAGCACGATGTCGAAGCGCACCGTGCACAGCACCTTGAGCGCCGCGCGCCGTCCGCTGGCGCTGACCGCGATATGGCCCAGGGTGCCGAGCAGGCGGCGAATGTCCGCCGGATCGCCGGAGTGAACGACGAGAATGGTTTTGCGTTGAGTAGCCATACACATGGGGTTATGCCTGATTCGGCAAATACAAGGCCAGGACGCGGGTATATTTTGCCGGCGTGCCATGAGGAACGAATAAGGGAACCAAATGAGGGCAAGACCGGCCCGCGGATCCGGGAGAAGCGCCAATCGTTCGCACAAAATTTGGCGAATCCTGCATACTTCCCGTTTCTTTTCCATTATGCGCGCCCGCTTCGCGGTCGCGCGAGTCGCCCTGGGAGTTTGTTGTGTACGGTACGACGAATCTGCGCTGGTCGTTTTCGAAAGCTGTTCCGCCCGCCCCGGCGGGCGCGCATCAGGCAGGTGAAGCGGAATCCTGCGGAGAGGCCGGCCTGGTACGCAAGGTGCTGGTCGTCGACGACGAAGCCGACCTGGCCGACCTGGCCGAAGCCCTGCTCAGCAGCCGCGGCCTGGACGTCGTCGTCGCCAACTCGGCCATGGAAGCGCTGCACATCCTCGGGCAGGACGAGGACATCGACGCCGTCTTTTCCGATGTCATGATGCCCGGCATGAACGGGCTGCAGCTGGCGGACGCCGTCAGCGAACTATTCCCTCGCGTAAAAATTGTCCTCACCTCCGGCTACACCGTCCCTGGCCTGCTCGCCGACCGCGAGCGGCGCTACCCCTTCGCGACCAAGCCCTACAAGATCGAGACGGTGCTCACCCTGCTGCGCCGCTAGGCAGGCATCGCGCGCGCGGGCGGCCGCTGCCCCAATGGCATCCTGCTGTCGGGCTGGAGGTTGTAGAATGGCGATCCTGGCCCGGCGGCAGTCCGGGCTTCCCGCTTACGATCGACATGACCACCGTCCCTACCGAAATCAACGCCGCCGCGGCTCGCGCAACGTCGGAAAAAGTCACACCGATGATGCAGCAATACCTGCGCATCAAGGCCGACTACCCCACCATGCTGGTGTTCTACCGCATGGGCGACTTCTACGAGCTGTTCCACGAGGACGCTGAAAAGGCCGCGCGCATCCTCGGCATCACGCTCACCGCGCGCGGTACGTCGGGCGGCAATCCGATCAAGATGTGCGGCGTGCCCTTCCATTCGCTCGACGGCTACCTGGCCAAGCTGGTGAAGCTGGGCGAATCCTGCGCGATCTGCGAGCAGATCGGCGACCCGGCGACCAGCAAGGGCCCGGTCGAGCGCAAGGTGGTGCGCGTGGTCACACCCGGCACCCTGACCGATTCCGACCTGCTGCCCGAGAAGGCGGAACGGTCGCTGCTGGCCGTGTGCACGGTCAGTGCGCGCAAATCGAGCACGGTGGGCCTGGCCTGGCTGTCGCTGGCCAGCGGCGCACTGCGCCTGATGGAGTTTTCCGGCGAGGAGCGCACGGTCGGCGCGCGCCTGGCGCAGGAACTCGAACGCATCTCCCCGGCCGAGATCCTGCGTGCCGACAACGGCGACCTGTTCGAAGAAAATCCCTTCGCCCATACCCAGCGCGTCCCGGACTGGCATTTCGACGTGGTCAAGGGCCACAAGGCCCTGCTCGAGCAGCTCGGCGTGGCCACCCTCACCGGCTTCGGCGCCGATGGCCTGGGCGCGGCGTTTGGTGCCGCCGGCGCGCTGCTGCGCTATGCGCAGTCGACCCAGGGCCGCGGCCTGCAGCACGTGAAAAGCCTGGCGGTCGAGAGCGAGAACGAATTCATCGGCCTCGACGCCGCCACCCGCCGCAACCTGGAGCTGACGGAAACCATCCGCGGCCAGGAAGCGCCGACCCTGTTCTCGCTGCTGGACGGCTGCCGCACGGCCATGGGTTCGCGCATGCTGCGCCACTGGCTGCACCATGCCAAGCGCGACCAGCGCGTGGCGCGTTCGCGCCATGAAGCGATCGAGGCCCTGGCCCAGGGCGACGCCACCAGCAGCCTCTCGGCCACGCTCGACGACGTGCCCGACATCGAGCGCATCACGACGCGCATCGCCCTGCTGTCGGTGCGCCCGCGCGACCTGGCCAGCCTGCGCGACGGCCTGAAGCAGTTGCCGGCGCTGCGCCAGCAGGTCGCGCGCTGCTTCATCCCGGGCGACTCCTGCCTGCTGCGCGAGCTGCACGATGCGATTGACACGCCGGTTCCCTGTCTCGACCTGCTGGAGCGCGCGGTGGCCGAGGAACCGAGCGCCATGGTGCGCGACGGCGGCGTGTTTGCGCGCGGCTTCGACGCCGAACTCGACGAACTGCGCGCGCTGTCGGAGAACGCCGGCCAGTTCCTGGTCGACCTCGAAACGCGCGAGCGCGCCCGCACGGGCATCGCCAACCTGCGCGTCGAGTACAACCGGGTGCACGGCTTCTATATCGAAGTCACCAACGGCCAGGCCGACAAGGTGCCGGACGACTACCGCCGCCGCCAGACGCTGAAGAACTGCGAGCGCTACATCACGCCGGAACTGAAGGCCTTCGAGGACAAGGCCCTGTCGGCCCAGGACAAGGCGCTAGTGCGCGAAAAGGCCTTGTACGACGAGCTGCTGGCCTGCCTGGCGCCGCACATCGTCGAGCTGCAGAAGATCGCGCAGGGCCTGGCCCAGCTCGACACGCTGGTGGCGCTCGCCGGCCATGCGCTGCGCCACAACTGGTGCGCGCCGAACCTGGTCGATGCGCCTTGCCTGAGCATCGTCGAGGGCCGCCATCCGGTGGTGGAGCGCCAGATCGAGCGCTTCATCGCCAACGACTGCAAACTCTCGAACGAACGGCGCCTGCTCCTGATCACCGGCCCGAACATGGGCGGTAAATCGACCTTCATGCGCCAGACCGCGCTGATCGTGCTGCTGGCCTATGTGGGCAGCTATGTGCCGGCCACCAGCGCCACCATCGGCCCGATCGACCGCATCTTCACCCGCATCGGCGCCAACGACGACCTGGCCGGCGGACGTTCGACTTTCATGGTCGAGATGACGGAGTCGGCCGCGATCCTGAACGGCGCCACCGAGCATTCGCTGGTGCTGATGGACGAGGTCGGGCGCGGCACCTCGACCTTCGACGGCCTGGCGCTGGCCTGGGCGATCGCGCGCCACCTGATCGACAACAGCCGCAGCTTCACCCTGTTCGCGACCCATTATTTCGAGCTGACCCAGCTGCCCGAGACCCACCCGAGCGCGGCCAACGTGCACCTGTCGGCGGTCGAGCACAAGGACACCATCGTGTTCCTGCACGCAGTGCAGGACGGCCCGGCTTCGCAGAGCTATGGCCTGCAGGTGGCGCAGCTGGCGGGCGTGCCCCCAGGCGTGATCAAGGCCGCGCGCAAGCACCTGGCGCGCCTCGAATCGCAGGCGGTGGGCAGCACGCCGCAGCTCGACCTGTTCGCCCTGCCCTGCGACGAACCGGAACTTGAACAAGCGGAGCCCGAGGAAGCCGCGCCGGCTGCGGCGCCGGCCGTCCCGCCGGCCCTGCTCGATGCGCTCGACGCGCTCGATCCGGACGCGCTTACCCCGCGCGAAGCGCTCGAGCGGCTGTACGAACTGAAGCGCTTGGCCGCCTGATGCCGCGCCTGCGCCCGCTTTTGTATCCTCTTCTGCTGGCGACGCTGCTGGCGGCACCGATGGGGGCGGTCGCCTACGACGGCGCCCGCGAGGCGGCCGATCCGCATCGCTTCGGCGTCATCGGCCACAGCTTCGGCAAGCCGGGCGACCAGGGTTTCAAAAAGGCGCTGGCGGAGACGAGCGAGAAGTCGCTCGCCTTTGTCGTCGTCACCGGCATCAAGGCGGCGAGCGAGCCTTGCGGCGACAAGCTGTATGGAGAACGGCGCGACCTGGTCGACAAGGCCAAGCGGCCCGTCATCGTGCTCCCTGCCGGCAGCGACTGGACGGAGTGCCGCAACTCGGCCGGCCGCACGAATGCCGTCGAGCGCCTGAACCGGTTGCGCGAACTGTTCCACGGCGAGCCGAATGCACTCGGCGCGAAGAAGCTGGCGCTGACCCGGCTCTCGACCAGCCCGCGTTTTCGCGGCTATGCCGAGAACGCACACTGGAGCGTGGATTCGGTGCTGTACGCCACCGTGAACCTCCCCGCCAACAACAACCATTACCTTGCCGCGGCCGGGCGCAACAGCGAATACGAAGACCGGCTGGTGGCGACGCGCTTCTGGCTGAATCGCCTGTTCACGCTGGCGCGGCGCGACAAGGTCGATGCGATCGTGCTGTTTTCGGAAGGCGACCTGAAACCACTGCAGCTCGAACCGACCGGCCTGCGCGGCCTGCTGCGGCGGGCGCCGGCGGCCCAGGACGGCTTTGCGGCCGTGCGCAAGCAGGTGCAGGCGCTGGCCAAGCGCTTCGAGGGCAAGGTGCTGCTGGTCGACAGTGCGCCGCTGCCGAAGAAGGGCAAGCCGGCGATCGAATGGCGCGAGAATATCGGCCATGTGTCGATCGGGGGCGAGGCGGTGGAGGTGAAGGTGACGCCGGGGGAGAAGGCCTTGTTCAGCCTGAAGGATGCGGGGGAGTGATTGATGCGCCGGATGCGACGAACGAACGGCGCTAACACGGCGGCGCATTCACGCGTGGGCACGGAGTGCCCACCCTACGTTACGCCACCGTTGTAGGGGTGGGCGATGCCAATGGCATCGCCCACGGTTTCACCGGGCGCCCTGTGCCCTGCCCTGTCGGGCAGGGCGCTTCACGGGCGGGCAGCATGCTGCCCGAATTCCCCGCTACGCCCCACATGAACCCTATAAACAATAATTAATGCAGCGGCTGGCTACGGAAGTGGTCGCCCTCGTCGCTGTCGCCGACGGCTTCTTCGCCATGGTGATGGCCGTGGGCGCCATGCACGTGGCCGTGGGCGATTTCCTCGTCGGTGGCGGCGCGCACATCGACCACGGACAGTTCGAAGCGCAGGGCCATGCCAGCCAGCGGGTGGTTACCGTCGAGGACGACCTTGTCGTCGGCGATTTCGGTCACCGTGAAGATCATCGGCTCGTCGTCTGCGCCGTCGGCCATGCCTTCGAACTGCATGCCCACTTCCAGCGGCTCCGGCAGGCGCGAGCGGTCTTCCACTTTCACCAGCTCGGCATCGTAGTCGCCAAAGGCGTCGTCCGGCTCGACCTGCAGGGTCGATGCGTAGCCCACTTCCTTGCCGTCGAGTTCCTCTTCGATCTTCGGCAGGGTGTTCTCGTAACCGCCGTGCAGATAGACCATCGGCTGCGCGCCTTCTTCGATCAGGTTGTTCTGTGCATCCGACAGTTTGTAGTTGACCGTCACGACCGTATTCTTGGCAATCTTCATCGGAGTTTCCTTTCGTTGTAAGGAGCGGATTATACCCTTCCTCCGCCGGCGCCCGCGCTGTTGAAGGATGCGGGGTGGTTATAATTGAGCCATGAAAAAATTACAGCTCCTCGGGAACATCACCCCCGCCCAGTTCCTGCGCGATTACTGGCACAAGAAACCGCTCCTGATCCGCAACGCCATCCCCGGCTTCAAGCCGCTGCTCAAGCTCGACAAGCTCGCCGAGGCCGCCGCGAAGAACCACGTCGAGTCGCGCCTGGTGACCAGTGTCGACGGCCAGTGGGACATGCAGCACGGCCCGCTGACCGAACTGCCGCCGCGCACCCAGCGCGAATGGACGCTGCTCGTCCAGGGCGTGAACCTGTTCGATGAACGCGCCGACGCGCTCCTGCGCGAGTTCCGCTTCCTGCCCGATGCGCGCCTGGACGACCTGATGGTCAGCTATGCGACGGACGGCGGCGGTGTCGGCCCCCACTTCGATTCCTACGACGTGTTTCTGCTGCAGGCGCACGGCAAGCGCCGCTGGAAGATCAGCGCCCAGCAGGATCTGTCGCTGGTCGAAGGCATGCCCCTGAAGATTCTCTCGAACTTCACGCCGGACGAGGAATTCGTGCTGGAACCGGGCGACATGCTCTACCTGCCGCCGCACTACGCCCACGACGGCGTGGCCGAGGGCGAGTGCATGACCTATTCGATCGGGTTCCGCTCGCCCTCCTTCCAGGAAATCGGCGAAGCCTTCCTGCAGTTCATGGCCGATTCGATCGACCTGCCCGGCCGGTATGCCGATCCGGATCTGCAGCCGGCCAAGAACCCGGCCGAGATCCCGCGCGAGATGCTCGGTGCCATCACCGAAGAACTCAACAAGGTGCGCTGGGACGAGGAAGACGTGACTGTCTTCTTCGGCGAGTACATGTCCGAACCCAAGCACAACGTGTTCTTCACGCCGCCGGCGAAGCCGCTGGTCGTGGGACGCTTCATGGAGACGGCGGCCAAGCGTGGCCTGAAGCTGTCGCCGAAGACCTTGATGCTCTACCGCGGCAAGCACGTGTTCATCAACGGCGAATCCTTCGCGGTCAGCCGTGCGGACAAAATTGTCCTCGACCTGCTGGCTAACGAACGGCGCCTGAGCGGTGAGGCGCTGGCGCGAGCCTCGGACGACGTGCTCGAAGCGCTCTACACCTGGTACCAGGACGGCTGGGTCGAGCTGGGCTAAAAGGGGCAAGGAGCATGGACGCGCCGACCGTCATCCGTTTCGATATGCGCCGCGACCTCCAGGCGCAGTGGCGCGCCCTGCTCGTCCGGGCCACCACCCGCATCGACCTGTTCGACCCGGACTTCTCTGCCTTTCCGCTGGGTGTGCCCGATGTCGAGGCAACCCTGCGCGCCTTCCTGCGCGGCGGCGGCCTGCTGCGCCTGGCCCTGCACGACACCACATTTATCGAGCGATCGTGTCCACGCTTTCTGGGTCTCGCGCGTTACTACAATGAACAGATCGAATGCCGTCAGAGTCCACGCTCGCTGCGGCATCTGTCCGATTCGCTCGCCTTGGCCGATGGCGTGCATGTGGTGCGGCGTTTTCATTGCGATCACATGCGCGGCGAGGCGGCGTTCGATGCGCCGGCTGCCGTCGAGCTGCCGGCGCACCGCTTCGAAGCACTGTGGGAAGAGTCTCGCGTGACACTCTCAGCGACTGTCACAGGACTGTAAATTAGCCATAAAGCAATATATAAATCGCAATATTGATGCTTGTAGCATCTTGTAACAAAATGAAGCTTAGCAAGTCACAAAATACTTCCATTTTGGCATCTGTTTTCTATTGCGATTCAGTAAATTTGGCTATAATATCGGGTTAGGAAGGTTCCGTTGTCTATCAAGCACTGTTACCAGTATGAAAGCTACGAGAATTCCAAAAGAGCGATAATTACCGGTAATTATTAATCGCAACAACAAGTACTTACTTAATTAAGGAAAAACCATGAAAAAATCCCTGCTGATCGTCTCCCTGATGGCCGTTGCCCTGGCTGCTTGCTCGAAGAAAGAAGAAGCAACCACCACCACCCCAGCTGCTGTTGAAGCACCTGCTGCAACGACCACCACCACCACCACCGACGCTGCTGCTCCAGCTGCAACCACCACCACCACCACCGACGCAGCTGCTACCCCAGCCGCTGACGCTGCTGCTGCTGCTGCAACCGCTTCGGCTGCTGCTGCTGACGCTGCTTCGGCCGCTTCGACCGCTGCTGACGTCGCTGCTGACGCTGCTAAGAAGTAATCAGCTACTCGCTGAGGAAAAACCGGCCTGCGGGCCGGTTTTTTTTCGTCTGTGCGTTGGAGTTTCGTGGCTTTTCTAGCCGGTGCGGTGCGCAACGGGACGTAACGCGTGGGCATGCCCACCCTACGGTGCACACCGGTCATCAACTGGCGGTTGTGCACCGTACGGGGGCATCGATGCCAATGGCATTGATGCCGGATTCATTGGGCATGCCCGCGTTCCGGCTGATGCATATCGAAACTCACGCATAAAAAAACCGGCCACACAGGCCGGTTTTTTCATTCACGCCAACGACGATTACTTCAGCTCGTCGTTCAACAGCGACAGGATCTTCTTCCCGGTCGGCGAGGCATCGGTATTGCCCGCATTGTCCTGCACCGTCACGCTGCTCACGCTGGCATTCGGCTCGGCCTTGACCAGCACGCGGTAGCGCTGGGCTTCCTTGGCCTTGTCGGAGTCGCCGAAGCTGAACAGGCGCTTGAGGAAGCCTTCCTGGTTCGAGCCGTCCGGATCGATGTAGCGCACGAAGTACACGCCCTGCACGCGGTCGCGGTCTTCGACGGTGAAGCCGACGCGATCCAGCGCCAGGCCGACACGGCGCCAGGCGCGGTCGAAGCCTTCGTCCACTTCCACGCGGTCGCCGACCAGCTTGGCGTGCTGCGGCGCCGGGGCGGCGTTGGCGACGGTCGCTTCGGCCGACTTCACGGCGGCCGGCTCGGTGGCGCCGGTCAGGCGTGCGACCAGGCGCGCCAGGAACTGGGCTTCGAGGGCCGGATCGTTCGGGCGCACGGTCCAGGTGGTGGTTTCCTTCTGGGCGCCGACCAGCACTTCCTCGGCGCCGCGGTGGCTGATGTAGATCTCGGTCGAGCCGTCCGGCAGGCGCTCGAGGCGGGTGCGGTACTTGTCGCGCTCGCCGGTCGAATAGGCGCGGTCGAACACGCGGCCGAGGGTGCGGCGCACGATGTCCTGCGGGATCTTCGAACGGTTCTCGGCCCATTCGGTTTCCATGATGCCGGTTGCGGCCGACTCGGAGGCCAGCGGGAAGCCGGCGTCTTCCCAGAACTGGCGCACCTGCGGCCAGAGCTGTTCAGGCGTCTGCTTGACGACCAGCCAGCGCTGGTCGCCGGCGCGCTCGACGCGGACGGCCTCGGTCGAGACCGGGCCGACGGCGGCGCCAGCAGCAGCCGGCACGACGATCGAACCGGCCTGGGCGGTAGCGCCCTGCTGCATGCCCGATGCGGTGGCGACGCCGCGGCCTTCCGGCACGGCATAACGATTGTCCTTGGCGAGCTGGGTCAGATCCGGCGGCACGTCCAGCGGCGCGGCCTTCTTGGACGACTTGTAATCCACCTTGTCGGATTCGAACACGGTGGTGCATGCCGCCATGGAGAGCGCCATGGCGCCGATGGCCAGCACGCGCACAGGCGCGGAAACGTCCATCAGCGGGAAAGTCTTCTTGTTGCTTTTAGTCATATCGTTACGATTCAGATCGGTAAACGGAAACCCTCGCAGAGGAGATCAGGAATGCGAGGATTGCGAAGATGGCTACACCAGGCCGGCGGCGCGCAAGGCGCTGCTGACGGTGTCGTGGAACGGTTCCGACAGGGGCGCGAGCGGCAGGCGCAGGCCGGCCGGCATCTTGCCCATCTCGGCCAGCGCCCACTTGACCGGCACCGGGTTCGGTTCGACGAACAGCTTGGCATGCAGGTCGAGCACGCTGTTGTTGATCTCGATGGCGCGGGCGATGTCGCCCGCCATGGCGGCCACGCACAGCTCGTGCATGGCGCGCGGCGCGACGTTGGCGGTGACGGAGATATTGCCGGCGCCGCCGCAGAACATCAGCGCCATCGCGGTCGGATCGTCGCCCGAGTAGACGGCGAAGGATGTATCCACCATGCGCAGCAGCTCGATGCCGCGGCCGATATTGCCGGTCGCATCTTTCACGCCGACGATATTGTCGATCGGCGCCAGGCGCGCGATCGTCTCGTTGCTCATGTCGGCCACGGTGCGGCCCGGCACGTTGTACAGGATGACCGGCAGGTCGACCGCTTCTGCGATCGCCTTGAAGTGGCGGTACATGCCTTCCTGGGTCGGACGGTTATAGTACGGCACCACCTGCAGGGAGGCGTCGGCGCCCACTTCCTTGGCGGCGCGGGTCAGTGCGATGGCTTCGGCGGTGGAGTTGCCGCCGCTGCCGGCGATCACCGGAATACGGCCGCCAACGTGATCCACGGTCAGCTTGATCAGTTCGACGTGCTCTTCCGGCGTGACGGTGGCGGATTCGCCGGTGGTGCCGACGATGACGATGCCGTCGGTGCCTTCGTCCACGTGCCAGTCGATCAACTTGCGCAGGCCATTCTTGTCGAGGCTGCCGTCTTCGAACATCGGCGTGACGATTGCTACAATGCTGCCCTTAATCATAATCAGTGGTACGTGCCGAAATATAAAAATCTGATTGTAGCGGATCGTCCGCCACTATGGTTCATTCCCGACCAACTAAATGGTCGAGCTTCGCCTCGGTTTGCGGGAAGGCGCGCCCCGCGGCGCAGAGCCGCTGCACGCGCGCCGGCTTCGGCAGCGCGACCACGCCGTCCTCGAAGGCCAGTACCGTCAAGCCCGTGCCGGTGGCCAGCTCCAGCAATTCGCCCGGGTGCAGCAGGAAGGCCGGATTCGACGGTTTGCCGTACAACTCGTTACCCAGCGCGAAGGTTTCATAGATCAGCACGCCGCCCGGCGCCAGGCTATTGACCAGGTCGTTCATGAGCGGCCGGTGCAGGTAGTTGGTGACGACGATGCCGGCGAAGCGCCCGGCCGCGAAGGGCCAGCGTGCGCCCCCCTCTTCCAGGTCGGTCTGCAGGGTCGTGATGCCGGGGCCGGCGGCCAGGGCCAGCGCCTGCGGGTCGCGGTCGACCGCCAGCACCGGATGGCCGAGCGCCGCGAACAGGCGCGCGTGGCGGCCGCCGCCACAGGCCAGGTCGAGCACCTCGCCGGCCCGCACGCCGGCGGCGAAGCGGCGCACCCAGGGGGAAGCATCGGGTGTGGGTGTATGCATCAGCTCAGCAGGAAGGTCACGGGCCAGGCGAAGAATTCCACCGCCTGGGCGCCCAGCCACATCACCGGCTGCACCCAGAAGGCCAGTACACCGAAATACAGCAGCGCGAGCAGGACGAAGAAGCCGTAGGGCTCGATCTTCGCGAATTTATAGGCCAGGGCGTTGGGCAGCATGCTGGTCACCACGCGTCCGCCGTCGAGCGGCGGCAGCGGAAACAGATTAAAAGCGAAAATCAGCAGGTTCGTCACGAGGCCGGCCTGGGCCACCTTGTGCGGGAAGTCTTCGCTCACGCCGAAGCGCTCGAGTGCGACCGCAAAGATCAGCCACAGCACCGCCATGATGAAGTTCGCCATTGGGCCCGCCAGTGCCACCCAGGCCATGTCGCGCTTTGGATTGCGCAGGTTCCCGAACTGCACCGGCACCGCCTTGGCATAGCCGAACACGAAGCCGGACGTCAGGTAGAGCGCGACCGGGATGATGATGGTGCCGAACGGGTCGATGTGCGAGATCGGATTGAGGGTCATGCGCCCCTGCGCATAGGCCGTGTTGTCGCCGAAATAGCGTGCGGCATAGGCGTGGGCGGCTTCGTGCAGGGTAATCGCGAACAGAACGGGCAGCGCATAGACTGCGATATTGCGAATGATTTCATCCATAGGGGAGCGATTCTAGCAGAGCCGGGCCTTGCTGCCCGGCTCCGTGAGGGCGGCCGTGGGGCAGCCGTTTATAAACCGAAGGCGGCAGGATCTCCCCTGCCTTCACGGACGAGCACCGGCTCCGAACCGGTGAGGTCGATGATGGTGGTCGCTTCCAGCGTGCCGGCGCCGCCGTCGATGACGAGCTCGATCTGCTTTTCCAGGCGCTCGCGCACCTCGTCCGGATCGGACAGCATGTGCTCGTCGCCCGGCAACTGCAGGGTGGTGCCGATCAGCGGCTCGCCCAGTTCCTCGAGCAGCGCCAGCGTGATCACGTTTTCCGGCACACGCAGGCCGATCGTCTTGCGCGACGGATGCGACAGGCGGCGCGGCACCTCCTTGGTCGCTTCCAGGATGACGGTGTAGGGCCCCGGCATGGTGGCTTTCAGCAGGCGGTACTGGACGTTGTCGACGCGTGCGTACTGGGCGATTTCGGACAAGTCGCGGCACAGCATCGTCAGGTGGTGCTTGTCGTCGATGCCGCGCACGCGGCGCAGCTTTTCGACCGCGCCCTTGTCGTCGAGCTGGCAGACCAGCGCATAAGCCGAGTCGGTCGGCAGCGCGACCACGCCACCGGAACGGAGGATCTGCGCCGCCTGCGCGATCAGGCGCTTCTGCGGATTTTCAGGATGGATCTGGAAGAACTGGCTCATTCAATGGGTTCCTTGCGAATTGGACCTCAGGGCTTGCAGGGCCGCGATGCGTTCTTCCATCGGCGGGTGGGTCGAGAACAGCGCGCCCCAGCCGCCGCCGCTGCCGGAGATGCCCGAGGCGCTCATCGACGAAGGCAAGGCGCCGGGCTGGAAGCCGCCCAGGCGGGCCAGCGCGTTCTGCATCGGCACCGTCGTACCCAGCAGCTTCGCGGAACCGGCGTCGGCGCGGAATTCGCGCTTGCGCGAGAACCAGGCGACGATGATCGAGGCCACCAGGCCGAACAGGATTTCGCAGACGAACACGGCGGCCATGTAGCCGATGCCGCGGCCGCCTTCGTTGCGCAGCAAGACCTTGTCGACAAAGAAGCCGACCACGCGCGCGAAGAACACGACGAAGGTGTTGACCACGCCCTGGATCAGGGTCAGCGTGATCATGTCGCCGTTGGCGATGTGCGCCACCTCGTGCCCGAGCACGGCTTCGACTTCGTCGCGGTTCATGCCTTGCAGGAGGCCGGTGGAGACGGCGACCAGCGCCGAATTCTTGAACGCGCCGGTGGCGAAGGCGTTCGGCTCGCCATCGTAGACGGCCACTTCCGGCATGCCGATGCCGGCGCGCTCGGACAACTGGCGCACGGTATTCACCAGCCACAGTTCGGTCGAGTTCTGGGGCTGGTCGATGACGCGCGCGCCGGTCGACCACTTTGCCATCGGTTTGCTCATCAGGAGCGAGATGATGGAGCCGGTGAAGCCCACCACCAGCGAGAACACGGCCAGCGCGCCGACATTAATGCCCTCCGCGCCCACCGTGCGTCCGACCCCCAGCAGGTTCAGGACGACCGTCAGCACCAGCACAACCGCGAGGTTGGTGGCGAGGAATAACACAATGCGCTTCATGGCTTGCCTCCAGGGCAGGAATGACTTATCAGGCTGCCAAGATAAGGCTGCAATGTGGAAAATTCAAGGGAAGCGGCTTATGGCGCGCTTAAGCGCGGCCGATATCGTCGCCGGTTTTGTAGGGTGGGCTCTCCGAGCCCACGCGGTGATACGGAACCGGCTCCGATCTCGTACTCGACGATCTCGCCGTAACGTATCACCGCGTGGGCGAAGCCCACCCTACAAAATCAAAACCAATCGTGCCAGACAGGCGTCACGTTCGCCGGCAGCGGCGGCAACGCATCGAACTCCACCCGCGCCTCGCCCGGCGCATGGAAATCCGTCCCGCGCGAAGCGAGGAAACCGTAGCGCCGCGCCACTTCCGCATAGGTCGCGTACTGGTCGGGCGTGTGGCTGCCGGTCACCACCTCGATCGCACTCCCGCCCAACTGGCGGAACTCGTCGAAGAGCGCGTCCTCGGCCGTCTGCGAAAACTTGTAGCGCCCCGGATGCGCGATCACGGGGATGCCGCCGGCGCTCCGGATCCAGCCCATGGCCTCGGGCAGCGAAGCCCAGCGGTGCGGCACATAGCCCGGCTTGCCTTCGGTAAGGAAGCGCCTGAAGACTTCCGTGGTCGTCGAGCACTTGCCGCATTCGACCAGGTAGCGCGCGAAATGGGTGCGCGAGAGCAGATCCGGGTTGCCGACGTACTTCAGTGCGCCCTCGTAGGCATCCGGGATGCCGGCCGCTTCCAACTGGGCGGCGATTTCGCGGCCGCGCGCGTCGCGGCCATGGCGCGTTTTGGCCAGGCCCGCCAGCAGCTCGGGGTTGTCCTCGTCGACCTGCAGGCCGACCAGGTGCACGGTCTGGTTGGCCCAGGTGACCGAGATCTCGACGCCGGGCACGAAGCGCATGCCCTGCGCGTTCGCCGCCGCCCGCGCCGCCTTGATGCCGCCGATTTCGTCGTGGTCGGTCAGGGCCCAGACGTCGACCCCGCCCTTGCGCGCGTAGGCGGCCAGGGCGTTCGGGGTGAGGACGCCGTCGGAGACATTCGAATGACAGTGGAGATCGACTTTCAGCATGGTGCGCGAAGGGCTTTTCTGGATGAGGGAGCATTGTACGCCGCATTGCGCGGCGCGGCGCTGGCCGCATGCCGCGTGTGCAATGGTAGAGTTGCCGTTTCACCATCGAGGAGCGAGACGTGACGACCTACCACGGCAGCTGCCACTGCGGCGCGGTGCGCTACGAGGCCGATATCGGGATCGCAGCCGGCACCATCAAGTGCAACTGCTCGATCTGCACCAAGATGCGCTTCTGGGCGATCCAGGTGCCGAGCGGCGCTTTCCGTCTGCTGTCCGGGGACGCCGCGTTGAGCGAGTACCGGTTTCACACGAAGCGCGATGGCCACTATTTTTGCCGCCGTTGCGGCATCAACGTGTTCTCGACCGGCCGCTCGCCACGGCTCGGGGCCTTTCATGCGGTAACAGTGGCGAGCCTGGACGATTTGCCGCTGGAGGATCTGCTTGCGGCGCCGGTGCGGTATGTCGATGGGCGTAACGATGAGTGGGAAGTGCCGCCGGCGGAGACGCGGCATTTGTAGGGGTGCAAATATTGTTTGCAGTTCAAGGCTCTGATGCAAATATCGTTTGCACCGATTCAAGCGAACGTTGAACACGTAGGCGGAAAACCCGCCCACGCGTCCCCATCACTTCGCTAAAAACGCCTCGATCAACGCCGCCAACACTGCCGGCTGATCATGGTGCACCATATGCCCCGCCTCGGCCACGATGTGCGGCTCGACCGAAGCCATGTGCGCCAGGCGCCGATCCACTTCGACGCGCATCTGATCCTGCGGCCCCATCCAGCGCCACATCTCCGTCTCCGCCGCCTCGATCCACAGCACCGGCGCGCTGATACGTTTCCACATGGCGATCATCTCGTCGAGGTGGTACAGCAGCGGCCCGCTCATCTTGTGCGCCGGGTCGCCCAGGATCTCGTATTCGCCGGCCTCGTTGCGCGCCGACCAGTGTTCGGCCAGGAAAGCCGCGCGTTCGCCCGGCAGGCGCGGATTGGTCTTCTGCAGGCGCGCCGCGACTTCCTCCAGGCTGGCATAGCCGCGCATCGTGGGCGGGCTGCGCAACTCTTCGAGCCATTTCGCCATGCGCTTTGGCGCCTGCTCGGGCTTGGCGCCCATCAGGCCGATGCCTTCCAGGTTGATCAGCTTTTTTACACGCTCCGGACGCACGCCCGCATACATGCTGACGATGTTGCCGCCCATGCTGTGGCCCAGCAGGTTGACGGGTTCGCCAGGGGAATAGTGTTCGAGCAGGGCGTCGAGGTCGGCCACGTAATCCGGAAACCAGTAGGTGTCCGAATGCGAACGTTCCGACAGGCCGAAGCCGCGCCAGTCGTTGGCGATCACGTGCCAGTCGCCGGCCAGGTGGTCGACCACGAACTGGAAGGATGCCGACATGTCCATCCAGCCATGCGACATGAACAGTGTGGGCGCGCCCTCGCGGCCCCAGTGGCGCACATGGGTGCGCAGGCCGCGGATGGTGAGGAATTCGGAACGGGAAGGTTTCATGGCAAGGGTGGCGAAACGGCAGAAAAAGTACGGTCGTTCGCATTATACGCGGCCCCTTGGTTTCCTGCCCGTCGTCCCCATTTGCCACCAATCGGCGGCGCGGTGCAACCGGAGCGGACGCGAGGGCGTAAAATAGCGCCATTTCAATCTTCCGCGAGCACATCCATGGCGATTTACCAGCTGGGCGAGCATGCGCCCGAGATCGATGCGTCGGCCTTTGTCGCCGATTCGGCCAACCTGATCGGCAAAGTCACCCTCGAGGCCAATGCCTCGGTCTGGTTCGGCGTCACGATTCGCGGCGACAACGAACGCATCACGATCGGGGAAAACAGCAACGTCCAGGAAGGCACGGTCATGCACACCGACATGGGCTACCCGCTCACGCTCGGCAAAGGCGTGACGGTCGGCCACCAGGCGATGCTGCATGGCTGCACGGTGGGCGACGGTTCGCTCATCGGCATCCAGGCCGTGATCCTGAACGGCGCCAAAATCGGCAAGGGTTGCCTGGTCGGCGCCGGCGCCCTGGTCACCGAAGGAAAAGAGTTCCCGGATCACTCGCTGATATTGGGTTCGCCCGCGAAAGTGGTGCGAACGCTCACGGAAGAAGACCTGCTGCGCCTGCAAGGCAACGCCGCCAATTATGTGGCGCGCGGCCAATTGTTCAAGGCACAGCTCAAGCAAATCGGATAGACAATGACGACAACGGACACCAAGGACACCCTGCAGAAATTCATCTTCGACAACGCCGCCGTGCGCGGCGAGCTGGTCGAGATTTCCGACACCTGGCGCGAGATCCAGGCCCGCCACGGCTATCCGAAAGCCGTGCGCTCGATGCTGGGCGAGATGGTGGCGGCAAGCGCCCTGCTGTCGGCCAACCTGAAATTCAACGGCTCGATCGTGATGCAGATCCACGGCGACGGCCCGGTGCGCCTGCTGGTGGTCGAGTGCGACGCCGACCTGCGCATCCGCGCCACGGCGAAACTGAACCCGGACGCGACCATCGCCGACGACGCCACGCTGACCGACCTGCTCAACGTGAACCGCCGCGGCCGTTTCGTGATCACGCTCGATCCGCTGGAAAAGATGCCGGGCCAGCAGCCCTACCAGGGCATCGTGCCGCTCGACGGCGACAGCGTGGCAACCGTCATCGAAAACTACATGCTGCGTTCGGAACAGATGGACACCAGGCTGTGGCTGGCGGCAGACGACAAGGTCTCGCGCGGCCTGCTGCTGCAAAAGCTGCCGCGCCACAGCGGCAAGGACGACCAGACCAAGCAGGCGAGCGAAGAGGAAGACCTGGAAACCTGGAACCGCGCCGTTATGCTCGGCCAGACGCTCAAGCAAGAGGAACTGCTCAGCACCGGCATCGAAACCCTGCTCAACCGCCTGTTCTGGGAAGAGACGATCCGCGTCTTCGATCCGCAGCACCCGCAATTCCACTGCAGCTGTACCCGCGAAAAGGTCGGCAACATGCTGAAGATGCTGGGCCAGGAAGAAGTCGAATCGGCGCTGGCCGATCTCGGCGAACTGGGCATCAACTGCGATTTCTGCGGCAAGCACTACGCCTTCGACAAGGTCGATTGCGCCCAGCTGTTCGCCACCGCGACCACGGCCGACGCGCTGGCGCCGGCTCCCGATGTAAAACACTGATCCAGGCACCGGACTGAAAGGACATTGACGATGCGTGACACGCCCCGCTCCGCCTTCCCCCATTTCATGGCGCTGCCGACGCGCTGGATGGACAACGACAGCTACGGGCATGTCAACAACGTCAACTACTACAGCTTCTTCGACACCGCAGTCAATCGCTTCCTGATCGACCGCGGCGTGCTCGACATCCACAAGGACGAGATCGTCGGCTTCGTCGTCGAGACGAGCTGCTCCTACTTCAGTTCGATTTCCTTCCCCGACACCATCCACGTCGGCGTGCGCGTTGCCAAGCTCGGCAATTCGAGCGTGCGCTACGAGCTGGCCCTGTTCCGCAACGACGAGCCCCTGCCCTCGGCGGCCGGGCATTTCGTGCACGTGTACGTGGATCGGCCGAGCGGCAAGTCGGTGCCGATTCCGGCGCCGGTGCGCGACGTCTTGGCAAGCCTGCAGGCTGCCTAAGCCATCAAGTGCGCAATTTCAACGGAACCTTGTTCGTCGAAGATGGGCGATGACTCGGCCAGGCGCACGGCTTCGTTGAAATCCGCTGCCGTCACGAGACAATAGCCGGACAAGGCGCTGCTGCTCAGCTTCGGGCCGATCAGCCGCGTCGGCACTTCCACGCTGCCGTGGCTCAAGGCGCCGCGGTCGACGAGGGCTGCGCCCAGCCCATCGAACCAGGCATCCCACTGCAGCGGATTGTGGCGCGGCCCCTCCGATTCTCCCACGGTGGCGCCCCGAAATACGATCAAAAACTTTTCCATGCCGGCCTCTTTCGCGCCTTGTTTGCGCATGCGTTGACGATCCAGTGACCCAACCGTAGCACAAGCGTCGGGGCCGCGACGCACAGCTTTGCCTTGTCCCGGATTTGAAACGGAGCACCCGGCGACAGGATTTTCCAGCCAGTGCTAAGCTGTTGCATTGTTAACAGTGTTGTAATTTTCACCAACACTGCCATTTCACCACAGGAGAATCGCAATGCACATGGACACCGGAATCAGTACCGAAGACCGCGCCAAGATCGTCGAATCGCTTTCGACCGTCCTGGCCGATGCCTACATGCTTTATTTGAAGACGCACAATTTCCACTGGAACGTCACCGGCCCCATGTTCTCGACCCTGCACGTGATGTTCGAGGAACAGTACACCGAGCAGTGGAACGCGCTGGACGACATCGCCGAGCGCATCCGCTCGCTGGGCCATTTCGCGCCGGCCACCTACAAGCGCTATGCCGAGCTGTCGAGCATCACCGAAGAGCCGGAAGTGCTGTCGGCCAAGGAAATGATCCGCCAGCTGGTCGAAGGTAACGAAACCCTGGTGCGCACCCTGCGCGCCGGCGTCAAGGTGTCTGACGAGCTCGACGACTACCCGACCGCCGACATGCTGACGGCCCGCATGGACGTGCACGAGAAGAATGCCTGGATGCTGCGCTCCTTCCTGGAGCAGGGCGCGGGTGCACAGCAGGGCGACGCCTCGTCGGACTAAGTCCGGCCGCAGCGCTGGCTGCATGAACAACGCCAGCTTTCGGGCTGGCGTTGTCGTTGGTGGATCCGGCGCTGCCGGCTGGGCTAGCGCTGCGCGATGCGCGACGTGGAAACGACGACCACCTGGGCCAGGCGCCCCTCCGGCACATAGCTCATCGTCATGTCGTCCTGGAACTCGCCCTGGTTAAAGTGCATGGTGACATTGCCGTCGCGCGAGACGAAGCGGTCCGGCGACACCGCGCGCAGGCGCATCGGCTTTTCGCGGTCGATGCGCGCTTCGATCCACTTGGTCGACACCGGATTCACGCTCAGGCGCCAGCCGTTCGACATTTTGTAGGCGCCGGTAATCTGCCGGGTCTGGTCTTCGGTCAGGCGCACCGTCGAGGCGGGCGCCCGCACCTGCACGGTCGAAGACGCCTCGGTGTCGGACGGCGGATACGGCGTGGTCTGGGCAGAGGCGCAGCAGGCGAAGACAAACAGGGATGCGGGCAGCAGGTGGGCGAGGCGCATGATGGTTCCTTTTCGAAGCGGATTGGGTTCGGACAGGCCACGCGGCGTGCGCGTGAAACCTGTCCCCTGGAAGTCCGCAATGCGGTCTGAACGGATTGCGGATGGGCCCAGTGTAGGCCCGTCCAGGCCATCGAAAAAGCGCTATACGCCCCGTATCACGAAACAATCTCATTTCGCATAAAGCCAGATCCTAGCGAAATGAAGCGAAAAATCGCATGCAGATGCGGCTTTTTGTATCATGAAGGGTCGATTCTGCCCCTGTCGGGCTCGCTTCCTGCCCGCCCTCCCCTCTACCTCAAGCCTGCGGCAGGATGAAGTCGAATTCGTAGAAGTGCTTGCGTTCCTCGATGCGGATGTGCATGGTGCCGGCGATCCCCGCCAGCTCGCCGGTGCCGGAATCGGGCACCACCGTGATCGACAGCGCCTGGGCGCCGCGCGCCATCGTGCCGCTGTGCTGCACGACGAAGCTGCCGCGCTTGCCCTGCAGTGTGCCGCTCACGCGCTCGATGGCGACATAGCCGGCCGAGCCTTCGGTGGTGGTCATGGCCGACAGCATTTCGCCGACGCCCGTTCCCTCGAGCTCGCCGTGGTAGCGCTTGTCGATGGCCATGCGGCCGGTGGTCACGCCGTCGCGCACCTCGGGCTGGCCCTGCGGGGTGACGGTGACGTCGAACGGTCCTGCGACATGTTGCTGGCTCATGGTCGGCTTTCTTGTGGGTGAAGAGATAGCGAACATTCTAGAGCAAAGCGGCGCCCTTGCGTTCATCGGCAGGCCGCTTCCTCAGCCGGCCGGAGGTGTCAGCACGCCGGGGTAGTCGCGGGCGTCGACGATGGTGACGATATCGACCGGCCCGGCCAGTTCGACCGCGCCGCTGCTGCCGATACGCGCGGGATCGAGCCTGAGCAGGCTGCACTGGCCGATCGTCGCGTCGGCGGCGCCCGTCCCGCCGACGCGCAGTTCTCCGCCCGCCTGCAGGAAGCAGGCTTTCAGGGTGTCGTAGCTGGCATGCTTCTCGGTGCGCATCGAAATACTGAAAAGCGAAATCCGCTTCTGCACGGCGCGCAGCTCGCGCAGCGCCTGGCCGATCTCGGCGAAGGGCAGACGTCCGCTCGCGTCCGTGCGCAGGATCCAGGCCACGTCGAGCGACTTCTTGCGACTCTGCTCCCTGAACATAATGGTCGCGTCTTCCTCATCGGCCCGTGCGAGCTCGGGCAGGATGAAATAGCCGCCGCGCCTGAGCGCCAGCGTCTCGTCGACGGTATCGCCGACCACCGACACGCCCCAGCTCAGCGGCTGGTAGCCATCGCGCTCGGCCATCGGCAATTCGGTAAAGGAGATGCGGAAATTGAAGTCGAGCTTGCGCGGCTCGGGCGGCAGGTAGGACTGCAGCTGGCGCTGCGCGCGCAGGAAGAAGCGGTAGGGCAAATCGCCAGGATTCTTGCGTGTAACAATCTTGATTTCGGCGGGCGGGGCGCCGGTTTCCTGGGCCAGGCCCGGAGTGACGGCCAGCAGCGGAAAGAACAGCAACAGCAGGCGGGACAGGATGGACATGGGGCTCCAAGGACAGGGCTGAAGAATGTTGCTAAACAACCATTCTTCAACGCGATGGATTGAATGTCAACTGCCGTATGCGGTGCGCCTGCGTCGGGAGGGGAAGGCTAGGAAGTGAGGCCCGGCAAATGCAGGTCGATCACCTTCATGATCGCCAGCGTGGTGCCTATGCTCATCTCGCCGCTGGCGAAGGCATGGCGCAACGCGGCCTGCGGCAGGCCGGCCGCGGCGGCCAGGTGGGTCGTGCCTTCGGCGCGCGCGGCGGCGGCAAAGGCGTCGGCCAACATGGCTGAGTCGCCGCTCTCGAAGGCGGCGGCGAGATAAGCGCACAAGGCTTCGAGCGTCGTCAGCTGCGCCGCGGGATCGTCGGTCTGCATGCTCTTAATGGGTTGGGCCGGCGGCGGCGGGCTTGCCGTCCTTGCCCGGTTTCGGCGGCGGTGGTGGCGGCGGTACCGTCATGGATTCGGCCGGCTGCTCGTCTTTCCGGAGCACCTGAACGAAGATTTCGTTTTGCTTGATCATGCCAAGCTCCAGGCGCGCGCGTTCCTCGACGGCGCCGGTGCCTTCGCGCAGGTCGCGCACTTCCGATTCGAGCTTGGCGTTGCGCGCCTTGAGTTTATCGGTATGCGCGTGGGCCAGCGTGACCTGGTCGCGCAGGTCGGCGACGGCCAGCATCCCGCCCTTCCCCAGCCACAGCGGGTACTGGATCAGGAGCAGCAAGGCGGCGAGAACGAGGGTAATGATGCGCATGGGGGAATTCTGGAAAGCGGGCCGCCACAATGGACGGCCCGCGGGTACGACGGATTACGTCAACCGGTGTTACTTCAGGTTGTAGAACGCGTCACGGCCAGGATAGCTGGCGACGTCGCCGAGGTCTTCCTCGATGCGCAGCAGCTGGTTGTACTTGGCCATGCGATCCGAACGCGACATCGAGCCGGTCTTGATCTGCAGGGCGTTCAAGCCCACGGCGATGTCGGCGATGGTCGAGTCCTCGGTCTCGCCCGAACGGTGCGAGATCACGGCGGTGTAGCCGGCGCGCTTGGCCATCTCGATGGCGGCGAAGGTCTCGGTCAGGGTGCCGATCTGGTTGATCTTGATGAGGATCGAGTTGGCGATGCCCTTCTGGATGCCTTCTTTGAGGATCTTGGTGTTGGTGACGAACAGGTCGTCGCCGACCAGCTGCACGCGCTTGCCCAGGGCGGCCGTCAGCGTGGCCCAGCCTTCCCAGTCGCCTTCGTGCATCGCGTCCTCGATCGAGATGATCGGGTACTTGTCGCACCAGGTCGCGAGCATGTTGGTGAAGTCGGTCGCGGTGAGCTGCAGGCCTTCGCCTTCCAGGTGGTACTTGCCGTCCTTGTAGAACTCGCTGGCGGCGCAGTCCAGGCCGAGGGCGATGTCCTTGCCGGCTTCGTAACCCGCGTCTTCGATCGCCTGCATGATCAGCTTGATCGCGTCTTCATGGTTGGCCACCGACGGCGCGAAACCGCCTTCGTCGCCGACCGCGGTCGACAGGCCCTTCGCGTGCAGGATCTTTTTCAGGGTGTGGAAGACTTCCGCGCCGTAGCGGATCGCTTCCTTGAACGAAGGCGCACCGACCGGGATGATCATGAATTCCTGGATGTCCAGGTTGTTGTCGGCGTGGGCGCCGCCGTTAATCACGTTCATCATCGGCACCGGCATCTGCATCGCGCCCGAACCGCCGAAGTAGCGGTACAGCGGCAGGCCCGCTTCTTCGGCGGCGGCCTTGGCCACGGCCATCGAGACCGCCAGCATGGCGTTGGCGCCCAGGCGGCTCTTGTTCTCGGTGCCGTCCAGGTCGATCAGGGTGCGGTCGAGGAAGGCCTGTTCATTGGCGTCCAGGCCCATGATGGCTTCGCTGATTTCGGTGTTGATGTTCTCGCAGGCTTGCAGCACGCCCTTGCCGAAATAACGCTTCGGATCGCCGTCGCGCAGCTCGATCGCTTCGCGCGAACCGGTCGATGCGCCCGACGGCACGGCCGCGCGGCCCATCACTCCCGATTCCAGCAGCACGTCGCATTCGACGGTCGGATTGCCGCGCGAGTCAATGATCTCGCGGCCGATGATATCAACGATAGCACTCATGTTCTACATCTCCAGAAGGGTGAAAAATCGTCTCGCACATGAAAGACGAGGCGCCATTGTGGCGCCTCGTCTTCATGCTTCGTTAGCTCAGCAGTATTATGCCTTGAAGTCCGACTCGAGGAAGCCCGCACGTTTCACGACGCGGTCGATCTCGACCAGGGTCGTGAGCAGTTCCTTCATGCGGCCCAGCGGCACCGCGTTCGGGCCGTCGGACAGGGCATTGGCCGGATCCGGGTGGGTTTCCATGAACAGGCCGGCGATGCCCGCGGCTACCGCAGCACGCGACAGCACCGGGATGTGTTCGCGCTGGCCGCCCGAGGACGTGCCCTGCCCGCCCGGCAGCTGCACCGAGTGGGTGGCGTCGAACACCACCGGGCAATTCGATTCGCGCATGATGGCGAGCGAACGCATGTCCGAGACCAGGTTGTTGTAGCCGAAGGAGGCGCCGCGTTCGCAGGCCATGAAGTTGTCTTCATTGAGGCCGGCTGCGCGCGCCGCATTGCGCGCCTTGTCGATCACGTTCTTCATGTCGCCCGGAGCCAGGAACTGGCCCTTCTTGATGTTCACCGGCAGGCCCGAACGGGCGCAGGCATTGATGAAATCGGTCTGGCGGCACAGGAAGGCCGGGGTCTGCAGCACGTCGACGATGGACGACACTTCCGGAATCTCTTCCTCGGTGTGGACGTCGGTCAGCACCGGCACGCCAATGGTCTTCTTGACGTCGGCGAGGATCTCCAGGCCCTTCTCGCGGCCGGGGCCGCGGAACGAGGTGCCCGACGAGCGGTTCGCCTTGTCGAAGGACGATTTGTAGATGAAGGGGATGCCCAGCGCGCTGGTGATCTCCTTCAGCGTGCCGGCGGTGTCGATGGCCATCTGGCGCGATTCGATCACGCAGGTGCCGGCGATCAGGAAGATCGGGTGTTCCTGGCCTACTTCAAAGCCGCAGAGTTTCATGCTGCATCTCCTTGCAAAGCGGTGGGGGCATTCGCCGCAGTCTTGGGGTTGGCCGACTGGTGCGCCAGCGCCGCCTGGATGAACGACGTGAACAGCGGGTGGCCGCTGCGCGGAGTCGACTTGAATTCAGGGTGGAACTGCACGCCCATGTACCACGGGTGTGCGTTCTCGCCGGTGCGCGGCAGTTCCATGATTTCGCACAGGTCTTCGTTCGGGGTGCGCGCCGCGACGACCATGCCGGCCGCTTCCACCTTCGGCAGATAATGGTTGTTGGCTTCGTAGCGGTGGCGGTGGCGCTCGGTCACGACGCTGCCGTAGATCTCGGCGGCCAGCGTTTCCGGTTTCACCGCGCAGGTCTGGGCGCCCAGGCGCATGGTGCCGCCCAGGTCCGAGGTCTCGTCGCGCTTTTCCACTTTACCGTCGTGGTTCTGCCACTCGTTGATGAGGGCGACCACCGGCTGGTCGGTCTCGAGGTCGAATTCGGTCGAGTTCGCGTTCGGCAGGCCGGCCATGTGGCGCGCGTATTCGATCAGCGCGACCTGCATGCCCAGGCAGATGCCCAGGTACGGGATCTTGTTTTCGCGGGCATAGCGCGCGGCCATGATCTTGCCTTCCACGCCGCGCTTGCCGAAGCCGCCCGGCACCAGGATCGCATCGTATTTGGCCAGGTGGTCGCAGCCCTTCGATTCGATCTCTTCCGAATCGAGGTATTCGATGTTGACGCGGCTCTCGGTGTGGATGCCGGCGTGGCGCAGCGCCTCGGTCAGCGACTTGTACGATTCGGTCAGGTCGACATACTTGCCGACCATGCCGATGGTGACTTCGCGCTTCGGGTTTTCCAGCGTGTGGATCAGCTTCGCCCACATCGACAGGTCGGCCGGCGGCGCCTGCAGATCCAGAGCTTCGAGGATGATGTCGTCCAAGCCCTGCTCGTTGAGCACCTGCGGCACCTTGTAGATGGTGTCGACGTCCCAGACCGAAATCACAGCCTGCTCTTCGACGTTGGCGAACAGCGAAATCTTCGCGCGCTCGTCGTCGGGAATGCGGCGGTCGGCGCGGCACAGCAGCGCGTTCGGCGAGATGCCGATCTCGCGCAGCTTCTGCACGCTGTGCTGGGTCGGCTTGGTTTTCAGTTCGCCGGCCGAAGCGATGTACGGGACGAGCGTCAGGTGCACGAAGGCGGTCGACTTGCGCCCCGAGCGCAGCGACAGCTGTCGCGCCGCTTCCAGGAAGGGCAGCGATTCGATGTCGCCGACGGTGCCGCCGATTTCGACCAGCGCCACGTCGACGCCTTCGGCGCCGCGGCGGATGTAGTCCTGGATCTCGTTGGTGATGTGCGGGATCACCTGCACGGTCTTGCCGAGGTACTCGCCGCGACGCTCCTTGCGGATGACCGATTCGTAGATCTGGCCGGTGGTGAAGTTGTTCACCTTCTTCATGCGGGTGCTGATGAAGCGCTCGTAATGGCCGAGGTCGAGGTCGGTCTCGGCGCCGTCGTCGGTGACGAAGACTTCGCCATGCTGCATCGGGCTCATCGTGCCCGGATCCACGTTAATGTAGGGATCGAGCTTGAGCATGGTGACTTTGAGACCGCGCGATTCGAGGATCGCAGCGAGGGAAGCGGCCGCGATTCCCTTGCCCAGGGAAGACACGACGCCGCCAGTGACGAATACAAATTTGGTCATTGTGCTGAAGGTGCCGAATGGCACGCGCGGGAAATGGAAATTATACCTTAAACAGGCACAAACATTGTCACCGTCAGCCCCTTGTCGGCTTGACACGGCCGTTTTCAGCTCCGCCAGACTGTTCGAAAGCGAATGTGTTTCGCGATGACAACATCACTGTGACCTACTTCCGGAAACCGGCCATTTGTGACTTCTGTGCAATTGCAATTGCCATAGATCAAGGTTACATTGGCCTTTTCCTTATTTGTATAGGCAAGATCCTCATGGGCTTTTTTAACAACCTCAACATCGGCAAGCGCCTCGCGATCGGGTTCGCGCTGACGCTGGCCATGGCGGTGCTGATCGCCGCGGTCGGTATCGCCCGCGTCAACAGCGGTGCCGCCAGCACGGCGCAGGTACTGGCCGAACCGCTGGCCAAGGAACGCATGATCACCGAGTGGTACATGCAGGTGTTCGCCGCGGTGCGCCGCACCGCCGCCATCGTCAAGAGCAGCGACGCCTCGCTCGGCCCTTACTTCAAGGAAGACGCCGCGCAAACCGGCAAGCGTTCGGCCGAGCTCCTGAAGCAGATCGAGCCCCTGATCGTGGCGGGCGAGGAAAAAGCCCTGTTCGACCGCATCACCGAGCAGCGCAAGGCCTATTCGAGCGCGCGCGACGAAGCCGTCAAGGCCAAGGCCGACGGCGACCAGGAACTGGCCGCGCGCATCCTCGACGAACGCTTCACGCCCACCGCCAAGGCTTACCAGGAATCGATGCAGCAGCTGGTCGCAATGCAGGCCGCCCACATCACCGCAACCGCACGCACCATCGACGACAACGCCGACGGCAGCGAAACCCTGATCGGCCTCCTGGCCCTGGTCTCGGTGCTGATCGGCGCGGTCTCATCCTGGCTGCTCACGCGCGGCATCGTGCGTCCGATCCGCGAAGCCGTGGCCCTGGCCGAAACCGTCGCCAGCGGCGACCTGACCCGCCGCATCGACGCCACGGCAAAGGATGAAACCGGCGCCCTGCTGCGCGCCCTGCGCCACATGAACGACAGCCTGGTGAAAATCGTCACCGAAGTGCGCGGCGGCACCGACACCATCGCCGGCGCCTCGGGCGAAATCGCCGCCGGCAACATGGATCTGTCTAGCCGCACCGAGCAGCAAGCCGCCTCGCTCGAAGAGACGGCCGCCTCGATGGAGCAGCTGACCGGCACCGTGCGCCAGAACTCGGACAATGCGCGCCAGGCCAACCAACTGGCCATCACCGCCTCCAACGTGGCGGTCGAGGGCGGCGCCGTCGTCGGCCAGGTCATCACGACCATGGGCTCGATCAACGAGTCCTCGCGCAAGATCGTCGACATCATCGGCGTCATCGACGGCATCGCCTTCCAGACCAACATCCTCGCCTTGAACGCGGCCGTGGAAGCGGCGCGCGCCGGCGAACAGGGCCGCGGCTTCGCGGTCGTGGCCTCCGAGGTGCGTACCCTGGCCCAGCGTTCGGCGGCGGCGGCCAAGGAAATCAAGGCCCTGATCGGCGACTCCGTCGAGAAGGTCGACCTCGGCGCCAAGCTGGTCGACCAGGCCGGCGCCACGATGGAGCAGGTGGTGGAATCGATCCGCCGCGTCACCGACATCATGGCCGAGATCACCCACGCGACCGCCGAGCAGACCGGCGGCATCGAGCAGGTGAACCGGTCGATCGGCCTGATGGACGAGGCGACCCAGCAGAACGCGGCCCTGGTCGAGGAATCGGCCGCGGCGGCCGGCGCGATGCAGGAGCAGGCGGCCAAGCTGGCGCAGGTGGTGGGCGTGTTCAAGCTCGATGCGCAGGCAGTTGGGGCGCCAGTGGCGGCCGCAAAACCCGCGCCGGCCCGTGCGGTGGTGGCGCTGCCGAAGAAGCCTGCAGTTGCGGCCAAGGCACCTGCACCAGCCAAGCCCGCAGCGCGCGCCAAAGCTGCGGCGACGGCGGACGAGTGGGAAGAGTTTTGATCGTTAGTTGAAGGTGTTTGAAGAAGCCGCCTGCATGCCGGGCGGCTTTTTTTTGCGCCGCGTGTTTGCGAATGATGCGACCGCGTGGGCACGGAGTGCCCACGCGGTCTCACGGGAAGCATATCCGCACCTCGCCAAAAAAAACGCCGGCATCACGCCGGCGTTTTCACTCCTACCTATTCTCTTACTTCTTCTGGCCCGGCTTGAGCAGATCCAGCAGGATCGCCGTCTCCGCCGCGATGAACGAACGCACGGTCGGCTTGAAGTCCGGGGCCCACTGCGGCGAGTGCGTGCCTGGCGGGTACTTGCCGGCCTTGCGGGCGTCGGCCAGCTTCTTCGGCTCGACCGCGCCCACGTGCAGCAGCACGGCCTTCACGCCGGCCTGGCCGTAGTTCGCGAAGTCTTCCGACGTCATCTTGGCCGGCATCTCGACGACCTTGTCCTTGCCCAGCGCGCCTTCGATGGCGGCGACCGAACGTGCGACCAGTTCCGGATCGTTGTAGACCGAATCGGCGCCCGGCACGATGTCCACTTGCGGCTTCTTCGGCATGCCGGCGGCCTGCGCTTCGCCTTCGACTTCGCGCACGATGCTGGCGAGGACGCGCTGACGCACTTCCGGACGGAAGGTGCGGACGGTCAGCTGCAGCTTGACCTGATCCGGCACGATGTTGGCCTGGGTGCCGCCGTGGATGCTGCCGACGGTGATGACGACCGGGTCGGCCGGGTTGTTTTCGCGCGAGATCAGGGTCTGCAGCGCCATCACGACACGTGCCGACATCACGACCGGATCACGGGTTTCCTGCGGCGTGGCGCCGTGGCCGCCCTGGCCGTGGATGGTGATGGTGACGGTATCGGCCGAAGCGCGGAAGTGGCCGGCGCGCCAGCCGACCTGGCCGGCCGGCAGCGTACCTTCGTCGTGCATCGAGATCGCGTAGTCAGGCTTCGGGAAGCGCTTGAACAAACCATCCTTGAGCATCGCGGCCGAACCGGTCAGCGGCTCCTCGGCCGGCTGGCCGACCAGCATCAGGGTGCCGCTCCAGGCCTTGCGGTTTTCCGCCATCAGCTTGGCCGTGGCATACCAGGCCGACATGTGGACGTCGTGGCCGCAGGCGTGCATGGTCGGCACGGTCTCGCCGGCCGCGTTCTTGGCGGTGGCGGTGCTGGCGAACGGCAGGCCGGTCTTTTCCTGCACCGGCAGGCCATCGAGTTCGGTACGCAGCATGGCGATCGGGCCGGGGCCGTTCTTCAGGATCGCGACGATACCGGTGCCGCCGACGCCGGTCGTGACCTCGAAGCCGAGGGCCTTGACGCGCTCGGCGAGCTTCTTGGCGGTCTGGTGTTCGTTGAAGGCCAGTTCAGGGGTGCGGTGCAGATCCTGGTAGAGCGCTTCGATGGTGGGATAGTCCTTCTCCATCTGGGCCGTGAATTCGGGCGGCAGGGGCGCGGCGGCGTGGACGGAGCCGGCGGCGACGACGCCGGCCAGCAGGAGGTGTTTCAGGAGGCGGGAGGATGGTTTCATGGTCTTTTTTGTTAAAACGCTGTTGGGCGCGATGACACAGAATCTAGAGCAGATTCCAGCGGGCCGCAAGGATAACCAACGCAATACTGCAAAGCAATATTTAACAATTAACGTGGTAAAGCTATCAGCAAAAGTGTCGTAAAAATTTCCCTCCATCACTTTTTTACTTCATTCTTGAACGAAACCTCCGTAGAATTCCCCCTCTCAAAGCGCCCGCCCGGCCGCTTCGTGGCCGCCTCTCCACGCTTCCGGCCGCTACCCAAACCACCACGACAAGGAATGCTGTAATGGGCTTCATCTCGAATATCAAGATCGGCAAGCGCCTCGGACTCGGCTTCGCGCTGATCCTGGCCATGACCGTGCTGATCGCATGCGCCGGCATCTGGCGTCTCAACGAAGTGGCCGACGCCACCCGCACCATGATGGCGGCGCCGCTGACCAAGGAACGCCTGATCACCGACTGGTACAGCCTGAACTTCGCCTCGATCCGCCGCACCGCCGCCATCGTCAAGAGCACCGACCCGGCGCTCGGCCCCTACTTCAAGGAAGACGCGGCCGCCTCGGTGAAGAAGGCCGCCGAACTGCTCAAGGAGATCGAGCCGCTGATCGCCGGCGACGCCGAGAAAGCCCTGTTCGCGAAGATCCTCGAACAGCGCAAGCTGTACAGCGCCTCGCGCGACGGCGCCGTCAAGGCCAAGGCCGCCGGTAACGAGGAAGAAGCGGCGAAACTGCTGGACGAGAAATTCACGCCGGCGTCCAAGCTGTACCAGGAACTGCTGCACGAACTGGTCGTCATGCAGCGCACCAGCATCGACGCGACCGCCAAGGCGATCGACGCCAGCGCCGGCCGCAGCACCACCATCATCGCAGCGCTGACCGCCGTGGCCGTCCTGCTGGGCGCCGCGCTGTCCTGGCTGCTCACCAACGGCATCACCCGTCCGATCCGCGACGCCCTCGAACTGGCCGAAACCGTGGCCGGCGGCGACCTCACCCGCAACATCGACGCCAGCGCGAAAGACGAAACCGGCGCCCTGCTGCGCGCCCTGCGCCACATGAACGACAGCCTGGTCAAGATCGTGACCCAGGTGCGTAACGGTACCGACACCATCGCCACCGGCTCGGCCGAAATCTCGGCCGGCAACCTCGATCTGTCGGCCCGCACCGAACAGCAGGCCGGCGCGCTGGAAGAAACCGCCGCCTCGATGGAAGAACTGACCACCACCGTGCGCCAGAACGCCGACAACGCCCGCCAGGCCAACCAGCTGTCGATCGCCGCGTCGGAAGTGGCGGCGCAAGGCGGCGCGGTGGTCGGCCAGGTCATCACGACCATGGGTTCGATCAACGAATCGTCGCGCAAGATCGTCGACATCATCGGCGTCATCGACGGCATCGCCTTCCAGACCAACATCCTGGCGCTGAACGCCGCCGTGGAAGCGGCGCGTGCCGGCGAGCAGGGCCGCGGCTTCGCGGTCGTGGCCTCCGAAGTGCGCAACCTGGCCCAGCGCTCGGCCGCCGCGGCCAAGGAAATCAAGGTGCTGATCGGCGACTCGGTCGACAAGGTCGACGTCGGCGCCAAGCTGGTCGACCAGGCCGGCGCGACGATGGAACAAGTCGTCTCGTCGATCCGCCGCGTCACCGACATCATGGCCGAGATCACCCACGCCAGCCAGGAACAGACCGGCGGCATCGAGCAGGTGAACCAGGCCATCGGCCAGATGGACCAGGTCACCCAGCAGA
Organism: Massilia sp. Leaf139; assembly: GCF_001424165.1. GTDB lineage: Bacteria > Pseudomonadota > Gammaproteobacteria > Burkholderiales > Burkholderiaceae_D > Telluria. The sequence continues at coordinate 97,602 of NZ_LMOJ01000001.1, read as the reverse complement.
ACGCCGCCCTGGTCGAGGAAGCGGCCGCCGCCGCCGGCTCGATGCAGGATCAGGCCGCGAAGCTGGCGCAAGTGGTCAGCGTCTTCAAACTGTCCGGCCCGGCGCTCGGCGCTCCAGCCGCCCCGGTTGCTTCGGCCCGAACCGCCGTTCCGGCGCGCGCCCTCGCCCGCTCGGCCCCTGCCGTGCGCGTGGCCAAGGCCGCGCCAGCCAAGGCGCCGGCACGCGTCAGCGAAGACGAGTGGGAAACCTTCTAAACGGTTTTTATTGTTTCATCCCACGGCGCTCCTGAAGCACCGCGAAAGCCGCCCGGTTCCGCCGGGCGGCTTTTTTTGCGTCCGGCAGACCTCCTCCGGCCTGGTGCGGCATGCTCTTTTCACTCCGACAAGCTTACTGGCAAAGTTCATGGCAAAGTTGACCATGCTTTGAAGCCTGGGCGCGACATTCGCACTCCTTTCATTCGTGCGCTCCTTGACGCTCCTTCCCCGCTGGGGCAGAGTTGCGCCATGGCACTATGCTGCCAGTGCATCCGTCCGCTACCGACCCCGTTTCCATGCCTATCGACTTCCAGCCTCCTCCGACCACGACCGTACAGGTACAGCCCGCCAGCCCGGCATCCTTCGACGAACAGTACGACAAGGCGCGCACGCTCGCCAATTCCGGCCAGCCGGCGCTCGCCCTGGCCGCCTACAACGCGCTGCTGGCGCAGTCGCCCGGCAATGTCGACGTGCTGCTCGGCCGCGGCATCGTCTACACGCGCATGGAGCGCTGGGCCGAGGCGCAAGCCGACCTGGAGGCCGCGGCGCAGGCTTCGCCCGACTACGCCGACGTCTGGCTCGCGCTGGGCAACCTGCACCAGTGGCACGATCAGCCGGCCCAGGCCATCGAGGCCTATGGCCGCCTGGTCGCGCTGCGCCCGAACGACGCCTCCGGCTGGCAGGCCCGCGCACGCGCCTACCGCGCCGCCGGCCGCGTCGACGACGCCCGCGCCGACCTCGAAAAGGCACGCGCTCTCGGTGCCAACGGCGCCGAGATCGACGCCGCCATGGCGGCCATGCAGCCGGCGCCGGCGCCGGCGGCTGCATCGACACCGGTCACCCGCGCCGGCAACCCGGAAGCGGCGCTGGCCTCGGGCTATACCTGGGCCGCCAGCCTTTCCGGCAGCTGGACGGATGTCGGCAGCGGCCCGCGCTGGAACGACCAGACCGCCAGCGTGCGCCACTACATGAAGGGCGGCTCGATCGGTTTCGAGACGCTGCGCGCGCACCGCTTCGACCAGACCGGCCACGCCTGGGCGCTCGACGCCTATGCCGACCTGTGGAACGGCGCCTACGCCAACATCCGCTACCAGCGCGCCCCAGCCGCGCGCCTGTTCCCGGCCAATTCGGGACGCATCGAGGTCTATCAATCGCTCGGCAACGGCTGGGAAGTCTCGCTCGCCGACGACGTGCTGGGTTTCGAATCGCGCGTGAACATCTACGGCCTCGCCCTCGGCAAGTACGTGGGCAACTGGTATGTCCAGCTGCGCCACCAGAACATCGTCTCGGAAGGCTCGCGCAGCAACGGCCAGCGCCTGCTGGCGCGCTACTACTACGCGGGCGACGCCGACAGCTACCTGGAAGCGACCGCCAACAGCGGCCGCAGCGACGATCCGCTTTCGCTCTCGGGCGGGCGTGCGCGTTCCGGCGGCGGCAGCGTGACCTGGGTGCGCTACTGGTCGGACAACTGGGGCAGCAAGGTCGGCGCCAGCTTCTCGCGCGGCGCCAACGACGCCCGTGAGCGCGGCGTCTCGGTCGGGCTGTACCGCCGATGGTAATGCCGGCCGCCTTGCGCGCCGGCGGCGGGCGCCTGGCGCGCGCCCTGGCGTTTGTACTCGATGCGCTGCCGGCCCTGGCGCTGGCCTGGCTCTGCCTGCGCATCGCCGAAGCGATCCACGCGGGCGGCGCCGGTGTGCCGCAGGCCACGCTGTTCGGCGCGGCCCTCGGCAACGACCTGCTCTCGCTGCTGCGCTTCGGCTTCGTCTTCCTGCTCGGCGGCCTGCCGCTGGCGCTGATTCCCTCGGCACGCTGGCGTACGCTGGCGCTCGGCCTGGTCTGGAGCGCGCTGCTGTTCGCCCATGCCGCCCTGCTGCAATACCACTGGGTGTCGGGCGTGCCGCTCGGGGCCGACCTGTTCGCCTATTCGCGCGGCGAAGTCGCCGCCACCGTAGCCGGCGGCTGGGCCCTCAGTCCACTGCTGGGGATGGGCCTGCTCTCGGCGCTGGCCGTCCTGTGGACGCTGCTGTCGCTGAGCGTGCGCGACTGGTGGCCGCGTGCCGCCGCCCGCACAGCCGGCATCGCCCTCGGCGCAAGCCTACTCGCGTTCGCCGTCCTGCCGCAGCGCTTCGCGCCGCCGGTGGCGCGCACCGATGCCGACCTGGCTTACCTGGGCAACAAGACGGCCTTCTTCATCGATAACAATATCGCCCGCCTGCGCAACCCGGGCGACGAAGCGCAGGTGCCGCGCGCGAAGGCGCAGGCGCCATGGTCGGGCGTCGATCCGCGCTACCCTTTCCTGCGCGCCGAACGCACGCCCGACACCCTCGGCCCGCTGTTCGACGTGCGTCCCGGCGCCGCGCCGCCGAACCTCGTCTTCATCATCGTCGAAGGCCTGGGACGCAGCTTCTCCGGCCCCGGCGCGCGCCTGGGCAGCTTCACGCCCTTCCTCGACGAACTGGCCGCGCGCAGCCTGTACTTCGAGAACTTCCTGGCCGGCCAGGGCCGCACCTTCGGGGTGCTGACCACGGTCTTCGGTTCGCTCCCCTTCGGTGAGAACGGCCTGGCCGCGCTGGGCGAGAAGCTGCCCCGGCACGAATCGCTGCTGACGGTGCTGAAAGCCCAGGATTACCGCCTGCGTTTCTATTCCGGCTCGAACCTGGACTTCGACAACGAAGGCGTGTTCCTGCGCCGCCAGGGCGTCGACACCCTGGTAAGCGAACCCGATTTCAAGCCGCCCTACCGCCGCAGCAACGACTGGGGCTATGCCGACCGCGACCTGATGGAGATGGCGCTGGCGCGCGAAGCGGCCGCACCCGCCGGCCCGCATGTCGGCATCATCCAGACCACCAGCATGCACAGCCCCTTCACCTTCCCGGACAAGGACGCCTACCTGCGCCGCGTCGACCAACGTGTGCGCGACCTGAAGCGGCCGCCGTCTCCGGTGTATGCGAACGGCCGCGAGATCTTCGCCAGCATCCTCTACACCGACGACGCGCTGCGCATGTATTTCGAGCGTGCGAAAACGCTGCCGGGCTACGAGAATACGATCTTCGTCATCACCGGCGACCACCGCCTGCCCGAACTGCCCATGGACACGCGCATCGAGCGCTACCACGTGCCGCTGATCGTGTATTCGCCGCTCCTGAAGGGGCCGCGCAGCGTCAAGGCGGTGTCCTCGCAGTTCGACATCGCGCCGTCGCTGCTGGCCTTCCTCGCCAGGGGCTACGGTTTGAAATCGCCGGCGGACGTGACCTGGATCGGCACCGGCCTCGACACCGAGGAATCCTTCCGCAACCTGCACGCGATCCCGCTCAAGCAGACCAAGAGCGAGATGAGCGACTTCGTCTCCGGCACCGCCTATCTGGCGCAGGGCCAGCTCTACACGCTCGGCGACGGCATGCAGGTCGACCGCAACGACGACCCCGAGGCGCTGGCGCGCGCCCGGGCCCAGTTCCGCGCCTTCCTGAAAGCGAACGGCACCGCCGGACGCAGCGCGGCGCTGGCGCCGGGCAAGACGAAGCTGGCGAACTACGGCGGCGAACGCACGCTGCGCGGCGTGGCGCTGGCCTCGACGGCCGGCGACGTCGGCGTCGCCCGGTTGCAGCGCGCATCCGGCGCTGGATTGGTCTATCAGGCCACCTTCACCAACCACGCCGCAACCCGCTCGCCGCAGTTCGTGCCGCTCCTGGTCGTCACCAACGAACACGGCCTCGAACTGGGCGAAACCGCGGCCCCGGCGCGCACCCTGGCGCCGGGCGAAGTGGCGACCATCACCTGGGAGCCGAAGCTGAGCAAGGTCGCGCCAGGCACCTATTTCGTCTCGGCCCTGCCCTCGCATCCCGAGACCGGCCGCCCGATCGGCATCGGCCAATACCACGTGGAGACCGAGCTATGAAACGTCCGCTCGCCAGCCTGCTGCTGGCCTGCGCCTGCGCCCTCGCCGGCGCGGGCGCGCAGGCCGAACCGGCCGCACCGGCCGAACCTGCGAAACCGTCCGCCCCGCGCGCGATCTGGACGTGGGAAGAAGATTCGTACGCGATGCTGGAGCAGCCGGCGGCGGCGGGCCGCGCGATCGGCTTCCTGCAATCCAAATCGGTGGACACCGTCTTCCTGTACGCCGATGCCTACGGCGGCCGCAACCTGATCGCCACCCAGCCCCAGCTCTACCGGCGCCTGATCCGGCGCCTGCACGCATCCGGCCTGAAGGCCTACGCCCTGCTCGGCTCGGGCTACCTGAACACCGAGCGCTATGTGCTGCCGAAGCACCGCGCGGAGGCGCTGGCGATGCTGCAGCGCGTCCTCGACTACAACAAGGCGGCCGCGCCCGAGGAACGCTTCGACGGCATCAACGTCGACATCGAGCCGCACATCCTGGCCGAATGGTCGACCCGCAAGATGGAACTGCTGCGCGAGTTCGTCGAGCTGTCGGATGCGCTGATGCGTGCGAAACGCGCCTCCGGCCAGACGCTGCCGATCGGCCCCGCGATCCCCTTCTGGCTCGACGGCCTGAACGTGGAATACAAGGGCGTCGCGAAACCGGTCAGCCAGCACGTGCAGGATCTATACGACTACGTCGCCCTGATGGATTACCGCGACCGCGCGCTCGGCGGCGACGGCATCGTCAGCCATGCGATGGACGAACTGGCGTATGCCGACAAGACCGGCAAGCAGGTGCTGATCGGCGTCGAGACGCTGCCGAACGCGATCAAGAAGGTGTCGTTTTTCCACCTGAAGGAAGCGGATCTGGAGCGCGAACTGGGCATCACGGCCAGGGAGGTCGGGAGCATGAAGCCGTTCGGGGGCTTCGTGATTCATCATTACGGGCAGTATCGGAAGTGGCTGGGGCTGGACTAGCGTCGTCGTTCGTTCCCGTCCAGTCGTGCTTCGTCGCTTTCCCCTTCCGCCGCGCTTCGTCCTTTCCTAGACTGCCTCCATTGCCTTATATTCATGAGCGATGGAGGAAGACATGTTTCGCAAACTGATCGATTGGTACGACGACTGGGAAGCCGAGCAGATCGCGGTGCTGGAGCGCCCCGAGCTGGCGCAAACGATCCCGCCCGGCTACCGGCGCTATTGCGCGGAGAAGCTGGCGGCGATGTCGCCAATCGAACGGCGCGAACTGCGCGCCTTTTCGCTGACCTACCGCGGGCGCCGCCTGTGGATCGCCGTGGCCAAGCTGGCCGCCGCCTTCACGCTCGCCGGCCTGCTGCTGGCCTATGTCGTCGGCGGCAAGGTCGGCCCGGTCGCGCTGGTCGTCATTGCCAACCTGGTCGGCTTCAGCTTCGTCATCGGCGGCATCGGCTCCTGGTTCAACCCGAGCGAAATGGTCGCCTCCAAGCGCAAGGTCGTGGCCGGGCTGATGGTCGGCGCCCTAGTGGGCGGCATCGGCGCCTATGTCGGGCTGACGCTGGCCCATGGCGAGCCGCTGGCCGAGATCGGGCCGCCCCTGCTACGCGTCATCGCCATCGCCATGCTCGGTGCGCCGGTCTGCGTCGGCATCCCGATGCTGGCGATCAGCGCCATGCGCCGCCGCCAGCAGGCCGAGCTGGCCGAGCAGCTGCGGCGCGACGCCGAGCGCGAGCGCCTGGCGCGCGAGCTGAGCGAATCGCAGCTGCGCATGCTGCGCGCTCAGATCGAACCGCACTTCCTGTTCAACACCCTGGGCGCGGTGCAGCAGCTCGCCCTCGACGGCGCACCGCGCGCCGCCGCCCTGACGGCCGACCTGATCGCCTTCCTGCGCGCCAGCTTCAGCGACATGCGTTGCGAGCAGGTCAGCCTGGCCTCCGAGTTCGGCGTCGTCGAATCCTATCTGCGCGTGATGGCCGCGCGCCTCGGCACCCGCCTGCACTTCAGCATGGCGCTGCCGGACGCGCTGACGCAGGTGCCGGTGCCCAGCATGATCGTGCTGACCCTGGTCGAAAACGCCGTCAAGCACGGCATCGAGCCGGCCCTGCGCGGCGGCGAGATCGCGGTGTCGGCGGCGGTATCGAGCAGCGGGGTGCTGGTGTCCGTCCACGACACGGGCGTCGGCATGAGCGACACACCGGGCGGTGGCGCAGGCCTGGACAATGTGCGCCGGCGCCTGCAGCTGGCCTATGGCGAGGCCGCCACGCTGACCCTGCGCGAGGCCGATCCGGGCCTGGTGGCGGAACTGCTGCTGCCGCTCGAACGCGCGGAGGCGGCATGACCCGGGTGATGATCGCCGAAGACGAACCGCTGATGCGCGAGCGCCTGGTCGCCCTCCTCGGCAGCGCCTGGCCCGAGGCCGAGCTGGTGCTGGTCGCGGAAAACGGCGTCGATGCCTGGGACGGTTTTCAGGAACACGAGCCGGAGGTCGTCTTCCTCGACATCCGCATGCCGGGCATGTCGGGCCTGGAAGTGGCCGAGCGCATCGGCGACAGCGCCCACGTGGTGTTCGTGACGGCCTACGACCAGTACGCGGTCGAGGCTTTCGACGCCGGCGCGGTCGACTACCTGCTCAAGCCGGTGCAGGCCGACCGGATGGACAAGGCGGTGGCGCGTATCCGCGCCAAGCTGGGCAAGGCGCCGCCCGACCTCGGCAACCTGCTGCGCGACCTGCAGTCGGCGCTGCCCGGCGCCCAGCCCAAACGCACGCGCTGGATCAAGGCCAGCGTGGGCCGCCAGATCCGCCTGATCGACGTCGAGGAGGTGCTGTTCTTCCAGTCCGACACCAAGTACACGCGGGTGGTGCTGCCCGGCTCGGAGGCGCTGGTGCGCGTGGCCTTGAAAGACCTGCTCGGCGGCCTCGATCCGGAGCGCTTCTGGCAGATCCACCGCGGCACCGTGGTGAACGTGAGCGCGATCTCCGCCGTCGAAAAGGTCGACGCCGAGCGCATGCAGGTGCTGCTGCGCGGCTGCGACGAAAAGCTGCCGGTGAGCCGGAGCTACCTGCACAGGTTCCGCGACTGAGCCGCGACTGAACCGGGCGCAGCGCTGGCGCAGCCTGGATTAGAATCGGCGCATCGGAAATGGAGGAACCGACCATGTCCCATCGACTGCGCCCGCAAGACGGCGTCCCTTCGCTCAACGAGATCATTCACTCGGCGGTGAACCTGGCCCGCATCTGCCTGAACATGGACGTGGCCTTCATCACCGAGTTCAAGGACGGCAGGCGCATCTTCCGCCACATCGCGACCGTCGAGGAATTCGTGCCGATCAAAGCCGGCGATTCGCATCCGCTCGAAGAAAGCTACTGCCAGTACGTGGTCGACGGACAGATCCCCCCGATCGTCGACGACAGCCACATCTACCCGATACTGCAAGCGCTCAGCGCGACCGAGGCGATGAAGATTCGCGCGCACCTCGGGGTGCCGATCCGCCTGTCGGACGGCTCGGTATTCGGCACCTTCTGCTGCTACAGCCGCAGCCCGGCCTCGCACTTGCGCGAGGTCGACGTCGAAGCGATGGCGCGCTTCGCCGACCTCATCGCGTGCATGCTGGAACAGCGGGTGCTGGCCGAACGCGCGCACGAGACGGCGTCCGCGCGCCTGTCGGCGCTGATCGCGGCGCGCGGTATGCACATGGTTTACCAACCCATCGTCGACATCGCGACGCGCCGCGCCGTCGGTCTCGAGGCCCTGGCGCGCTTCCGACCCGAGCCGCTGCGCGGGCCGGACAAATGGTTCGCGGAAGCGCATGCACTGGCGCGCGGCGCCGAACTGGAACTGCTCGCCATCGAACATGCGCTGGCCGATCTCGCCAGGCTGGCGCCGGGCGCCTACCTGGCGCTGAACGTCTCCCCGCACACGATCCTGAGCGGCAAGCTGGAAGCCGCCCTGGCCGGCGCGCCGCCGGAGCGCCTGGTGCTGGAGATGACGGAACACGCGCCGATCGAGGAGTACGACAGCCTGGCGCGCGTCCTGGCGCGCTTGCGCGCGGCGGGCCTCAAACTGGCGATCGACGACGCCGGCTCGGGCTATGCGAGTTTCCGCCACATCCTGCAACTATGCCCCGACATTATCAAGCTCGACCAGAGCCTGATCCGCGACATCGACCTCGATCCGGGGCGCCGCGCGCTAGCGCTGGCCCTGATCACCTTCGCCGGCGAGACCGGCAGCACGATCGTGGCCGAAGGCGTCGAAACGGAACGCGAGCTGGCGGTACTACGCTCGCTTGGGGTGGATCTGGCGCAGGGCTATCTGCTGGGGCGGCCAGCGCCGGCACCCGCGCTTGCCGGCTGCTGACCCGTACGATGGCCAGCGCGCGCGATGTTGTATTTGCGCAAGTGAGCATGCCCAAATGAAATAAAATCGGTAAAAACAGCATATACTCGTTCCAAGTCGACCGGGTGTGCGACACGAATGCGCCCAGCGACTGTTTTGCCGATTTCAGGCCAACCGTTCTGGGGCACTGCCTTGCGTACCAACTTACCGATCACTCACAACGAGATCATCCTCGCCGACGACAAAACGATCGTATCGACGACCGATCTGCGCGGAAACATCCGCTATGCCAATCCCTATTTCGTCGACATCAGCGGCTTCACGGAAGAAGAACTGATCGGCGCGCCGCAGAACATCGTGCGCCATCCCGACATGCCCGCCGAAGCCTTTGCCGACCTGTGGAACACCATCCATGGCGGCCGCCCGTGGAGCGGCATGGTCAAGAACCGCTGCAAGAACGGCGACTACTACTGGGTGGTTGCGAACGTCACGCCGGTCATCGAGGATGGCAAGCCGGTCGGCTACATGTCGGTGCGCACGAAACCGACGCGCGAGCAGGTAGCGCAGGCCACGCGCGACTACGCCGCCCTGAAGGGCGGTACGGTACGGGCGCCGGGCGGCGAGCGCGGCCTGCATGCCCTGGTCAAGGCCGTGCGCGGCCATGCCTCGTCGCTGCGCAGCCAGGTCGACCTGCTGGCGGGCGTGGCGCTCGCCGCCCTTGCCGCCGTCCTGTTCGACGCCTGGGGGGAAGGCCTGTCGACGCTTGGCCTGCTGGCGCTGCTGGCCTGCATGGGCAGCGTGGCCGGCCTGTGGCTGCTGGTGCGCCAGCGCATCCTGGCGCCGCTGCGCCGGGCGACCGGCTTCACCCTGCGCCTGGCCGGGGGCGACCTTACCAGTTCGCTGGACGACGGTGGCAGCAGCGAGATGCACGAGCTGGTCGCCGCGCTGCGCCAGACCCGGGTCAACCTGTACAGCATCATTGGCGACATCCGCGGCAATTTCGCCCAGATCGAGGGAGTGACGGGCGAAATCGCCGAAGGCAACATGGATCTGTCGGGCCCCACCGAAGCGCAGGCCTCGAGCCTGGAGCAAACCGCGGCCAGCATGGAAGAGATCAACCAGAACGTGGCCCAGTCGACCGAGAACCTGGAAACGGCCAGCCGCCTGGCCAGCCAGGCCGCCGAGATGGCAGGCCGCGGCGGCGAGACGGTGGCGCAGGTGGTCGAGACGATGAGCGCCATCGAAAGCTCCTCGCGCAAGGTGCTCGATATCGTCAGCATGATCGACGGCATCGCCTTCCAGACCAACATCCTGGCCCTCAACGCCGCCGTCGAGGCGGCCCGTGCGGGCGAACAGGGCCGCGGCTTTGCCGTCGTGGCCGCCGAGGTGCGCTCGCTGTCGCAGCGCAGCGCGGCTGCCGCCAAGGACGTCAAGCAGCTCGTCGGCGCCGCCATCGGCGCGGTGGAAGACGGTGCGCGCCTGACGCGCAGCGCCAGCGCCACGGTCGGCGAGATCGCGCAATCGGTCAGCCAGGTGGAGGCGATGATGAGCGAAGTGACGGGCGCGGCCCGCGAGCAGGCGGCCGGCATCACCCAGATCAACGGCGCGGTCGGCCAGCTCGACGACATCACCCAGCAGAATGCCGCCCTGGTCGAAGAAGCGGCAGCGGCCACCGCGGCCCTGGTGAAGCAGGCCGACAACGTGTCGCGCGCACTGCGCGTGTTCCGCCTGCAGGGGGCGGGACATGCGGCCGCGGCGCCGCAGCGCCGGGCCGCCGCCATGCCGACGCAGGCGCGCGTCGCGCTCAAGGCTGCCTGAGCGTTTGCGCACCGATCGAAAGGAAGCCCGCATCTGCGGGCTTTTTTTCGTCCACTCTCCCGGACGGGCTCCGCGGCTGGCCTGCCGTACCATGGCGCTTCAATGCAGATGATCGACATGGAGGAAATCGACGATGCTGAAACTCGGAACCGACCCCGCGCTGGTCGACAAGCTGGGCGCGCTCGCCGCGCAGGTGGTCGAAGAGGCGCTGGCCTCGGGCTTGAACTGGGACGAGGCGATCACCGCCTTCGGCGTGGCCAGCCAGGCGATCGCGATGAAGGCCGCCGGCCAGGGCGTCGGCACGCCCGAGCAATGCGCGGCCCATGCCCGCAGCCGCCTGCAGCTGGGCATGGAGCAGGGCCCCGACGTGCTCAAGGCCTATCTGAGCTGAGCGCGGCGCGCCGCGCTCCTGGGCCGCGTCTCAGTCAGTCACCACGTGCCACACGTCCTTGACCTTGTCGCCCTTGCGCTCGCCCGGCTTGGTGTCGTTGGCGAACAGGTACAGGGGCTTGCCCTTGTAGGCCAGCTGCTTCGAGCCGTCGTCGCGCGTCACCGTGGAATAAGGAGCGGCAACGCGTTCCTCGGTGACGGGCACCGGCGGCCACATCTTGGCGCAGCCTTCATTGCACGCGCTCTTGCCGGCGCTGTCCTTGTCGAAGGTGTAGACCGTCATGCCCTTGGCGTCGGTCAGCACGCCGTCCGCTTTCTTCATGCCCGCTTGCGCGAGCGCGCCGCCGGACGACAAGACAATCACGGTGCCCAGTGCGACAACAGCGGAATGAATCGCTTTCATGGCCAGCTCCTGAGGTAAGGATGGAACTTCAGTATAGGCCGCGCCGTGGCGCGCGGCGACGCCGCCATGGCGAATCGGTCTTGCCGCAACCATCAGTGCCGATAAAGCAACAACGGTGTGCATGGCCGCCGCCAAAGTTATCAAAAGTAATTGACAGACTTGCCAGCAAAAGCGGATATTGCTTGTCGTTAAGTTTTCTTTCACTGGCATGTCACCTTTCGACACTCCCGTTCCTGTCGCCGCAGACGCTTTCGTCTCCGCGTTCCCGCCGGCCGCTCCCGAACAGCGCATCCTGGCCTTCGGCTTCAGCGGCAGCGGCGGCGAATACTTCCGCATCTGGATCGTCAACCTGCTGCTGAGCGTGGCCACGCTGGGCATCTATTCGGCCTGGGCCAAGGTGCGGCGCCTGCAATACTTCGACCGCAATACCACGCTGGGCGGCGCCGGCTTCGATTTTCACGGCGAGCCGAAACCGATCCTGCGCGGACGCATCCTGGCGGTGGTGCTGCTGGCGGCCTACCAGTACGCCTTCGGCTTCTCGCTCGTGTTCGGCATGGTGGTGGCGGGTCTGCTGCTGGCCGGCCTGCCCTTCATGATGCGCGGCGCCCTGCGTTTCCGCCTGGGCCATACCTCGTGGCGCGGCCTGCGTTTCCAGTTCACGGGCTCGGTACCGCTGGCCTATGTCAGCTACCTGGCGCCGATCGCCGTCTTCCTGCTGCCCGGCGTCATGGTCGCCCTGCTCGGCCAGACGCGCTGGTCGCTGCTGCCCTTCGCGCTCTACATCGCCTGGCCCGCCATGTTCTGCTGGATGAAGCGCTACCAGTTCGGCCATGTGGCCTATGGCGACCAGCCTTCTTCGGCCGATCTGTCGCTGGGCGAGTTCTTCGAAATCTACGTGCGCGGCCTGTGGATGGCAGCCATTCCGATCGTCCTGGTGGCCGCGGCGGCCTGGGCCTCCTTCTCCCTCTTCAAGTCGAATCCCTGGCTGCCGGCCCGGATCATCGTTCCCATCTTCACAGCCCTGGTGCCGCTCGCACTGGTGCTGCTGCTCTACTTGCTGCTCGGCCCCTACCAGCAGGTGCGCGTCCTGAACCTGTGCCTGCGGAACACGCGCTTTCCCGGCGTGCGCTTCGTGTCGATGCTGTCGGTGCGCCGCTTCGCCTGGCTGCACCTGAAGAACCTGGTGTTCACGCTGCTCACGCTGGGCCTGTACCGGCCGTTCGCGGTGGTGAACGTCCATAAATACCGCCTCGCGCACATGCTGCTCGAGGTCGACGAGGGCTTCGAGCGTGTGCTGGCCGACGTCAAACCCGCCGGCGGCGCGGTCGGCGATGGCGCCGCCGACTTCCTCGGCGTCGACCTGTCCTGGTGAATGTCATGATGATTGCAGCGCATTTCTACGACGGGCGCAGCGCCCGCCTTCACTCCGTCGACGTGAACGCGGCCGACGGCTTCATCGTCCTGCGCGGCGACGTCGAGCGCAGCTATGCAGCCGGCGCCACGCGCATCGCCGAACCCTTCGCGCATGCCCCGACCGTGCTGTATTTCGACGACGGCGCGCGCTGCGAAGTGCCGGGCGCGGAGCCGGGCCAGGCGCTGCGCGACGCGCTCGGCTATCGTCCTTCGCGCGTCGTGCGCCTGACCGACCACACCTGGGCCGCCCTGCTGGCGCTGGCGCTCCTGGTGGCCCTGCTGTTCGCGACCGTCACCTGGGGCGTGCCGGCCCTGGCGACGCGCATCGCCGACGGGCTACCGCCCTCGGTCGACCGCGCGCTCGGTGAAACCGCCCTCAAGGCGCTCAATGCCAGCGGCAAGCTCGAGGAAAGCCGCCTGAGCGACCAGTGGCAGGCCGAAGTGCGCGCCGTGCTGCCGCGGGTGGTGCCCGCCGACATGCGCGTGCGGCTCCTGCTGCGCAACTCGCGCTTCTTCGGCCCGAACGCGCTGGCGCTTCCCGACGGCACCATCATCATGACCGACCAGATGGTGCGGCTCATCGTCGGCCCGCGCGGCAGCTTCGGCGAGGCCGAGCGTGCGCAGCTGGCCGGCATCCTCGCCCACGAGATCGGCCACGTGCGCATGCGCCACAGCACCCGCATGCTGGCCAGCTCCTCACTGACGGCGGCGCTGGCGGCCTCGGTGTTCGGCGACTTCAGCACGGTCGCCGCCCTGCCCGCCGTCCTGCTGCGCATGAGCTACTCGCGCGACAAGGAAACCGAGGCGGACGAATACGCCATCGCCGTGATGCGAGCGCGCGGCATCTCGACGCTGCCGCTGGCCGACCTGCACGACCGCCTCGCCGGCCGCAAGAAGCCCGACAGCAAGCAGGGCGCCTGGGTAAGCGAAGCGATCCGCTTCGTCGCCAGCCACCCGGTGTCGGCCGAACGCAGCGCGCGCCTGCGCGCCGCGGCCCAGGCGCCGACCAACCCGCAGTAATCGAATCACACGTACCGATCGAGAGGAACCCATGCCCGCAAACCAGATGGCCGACCAATACCTGCACACCTTCCGCGCGGACGGCGAATTCCCGGGCGGTCTGGCCTTTCGCAAGGCGCTGGTGCAGGCTGATCTCGATTTCACGCCGGAGAGCCTGGCGCGCATCGACCGGCTCCTGCGCCAGATGCGCACGCAACTGCAGCCGTCCTACGGCGCCTTCACCGACCGGCAGGACAACCAGAACTTCCTCTACCTGCTGTGCTTCTATGTGGGCGCCGTGGTCTACCGCTATACCGGCGAAGGCTACGCCTGGTATCCGTACGACGAACTGAAACAGGTGGCGCCGCCGGACTTCCTGGCCCAGTATCCGGAAGCCTTTGCGTCCTCGATGATCTGCATGCTGGAAGAAAGCGGCACCTTCCTGCCGCTGTCTTCGATCCTGGACGTGCTGTTCGGCGACGACCCGGAGCGCAGCGTGCTGGCCAGCGCCGACCAGTTCATGAACCGCCTGTCCGACGCCACGCCGATTGCGCGCCCTTCCGCGCCCCTCGCCCTGCGCGAGGACAAGGTGACCGGGGCCCTGCGCGCCGCCGCCGGCGAGGCCGGCTGGGCAGCCGGCTTCGCGATCTGGACGATCTGCGAAGGCGCTGCGCTGGGCCGGATGATGCAACACCGGATGCCCAATGGCCAGCGCCTGGGCGTGGCGCTGATGCACGGCTCGCTGCAGGAAGCCTTCGACCGCCTCGAAAATAACGAGGAAGGTGCCCTGGAATCGGTGCTCTCCTACCAGGGTGTGGTCGGCCTGCCGGCGCGCCGCTCGGAAGCGGTCGTACTCGAAGTGCGCCGCTTCGGCGAGGCCGCGATCATGCTGACGATGGTCGTGCCCTTCCGTCCCGCGGGCGCGACTGCCGGCTTCGCCGTCGGCCGGCCGCGCGTGCTGCGCCCGGCGAACCTGAGCGCGGCAGCGCAGCAGGTGATCGCCGCCGGCTTCTTCGAAGGCATCGACAGCTACCGGCCGGCGGGGCTGCTGGAGAAGTATCTGGATCCGTCGGTGTAAGCCGAGCGCCGGGTGAGAATCTGCGCATCTTGCGTCTTTACACCCGTGCTATATTGCATGCCTTTTAACTTTTCCAGCAGGTGAAGCCGTGACCGGCAAGGCATGGCGCACCAGGGCATCGCGTCAATGAGCAAGCATCGGCCGCCTTTGCGGCTTTACGGCCTGCTGGCCGCCGCCACGCTTGTGGCCAGCACAGCACAGGCATCCGGCGATCCGGGCCTGCGCGCCCTGCGCATCGTCGCAAGCGAGACACCCCGTATCGACGGCAGCCTCGACGATCCTGCCTGGCAGCGCGCTCCGGCCTACGCGGGCTTCCACAAGCACCTGCCGCGCGACGGCGCCGACGCCCCTGGCACGCGCAAGACCAGCGTGCGCCTGCTGATCGACGACGATGCCCTGGTGTTCGGCATCCGCGCCTGGGACGACGCACCCGCCCTGCTGCGCGGCGCCCTGGCGCGGCGCGACAAGGTCGACGTCGACCAGGACTTCATCGGCATCTGGATCGACCCGGCCGGCCATGGCCGCAACGCCCAGTTCGTGCGCATCAACACGGCCGGCGTCGTCAGCGACGGCATGCACCGCGCCGAGGACGACGAGTCCGATCTCGGCCCCGATTTCCCGGTCGAGACCGCGGTCACCCTCCTGCCCGACGGCTACAGCATGGAAGTGCGCTGGCCGCTGTCGAACCTGCGCTTTCCCTATGCGGGCGGGCGCAACTGGCGCGTGATGGTCGAACGCAGCATTCCCCATGCCGACGGCACCCTGCTGATCACGGCGCCGTTCCGCGCGGACGCGCTCAGCCACCTGAGCTTCCTGCAGGAGATCGAAGGGATGGAGGCGAGCGTGACGGCGGTGCGCGACCGCGCCTTCCTCGAACTGCGCCCGGAACTGACGGTGCGCAGCGAACGGCTTGCGCTGCCGGGCCGGCGCAGCCGCGGCAGCCAGGCCGAACTCGGCCTGGAAATCAATGCGCGTCCGCGTGCTGACTGGGTCTTCAACGCCACCATCAATCCGGACTTTTCGCAGGTCGAGATCGACCATCCGGTTTCGCAAGGGGCGGCCAACGTCGCACTCAGCCTGCCCGAGCGGCGCGGATTCTTCCTCGAGAGCGCGGACGTGCTCGGCCTGCCGCTGCCGGCCTTTTATTCGCGCACCGTGAACGACCCGGAATACGGCCTGCGCGCGACCTGGCGCGCGGCGCATGCCGACGCCACGGCCATGAGTCTGCGCGACGAGCCGGGCGGCCTGGTGCTGCGCGGGCGGCCCTACGAGACGCTGGAATATGTGCAGACCGGGCGCACGATGGCGAGCCTGGCGCGTGCGCGCTGGCATGGGGAGGGCCTGCTGCTGGGCGCGTTTGCCTCGCAGCGCGACTACCACCGCTTCGGCAGCAACGACGTCCTCGGCATCGACGCCCAGTGGCGCGGCACCTCGGAGGACGGCGTGCAGCATCAACTGTCCGGCGTGGCGATGGCCTCGCGCACGACGGCCGGTTTTGATGATGACGACAGCGCGGCCAGGCTGCCCGCGCGCTCCGGCGGCTATCTGTGGGCGAAATACCTGCACAATACCGAGGAATGGACGCACGAGGTCGAGGCGGAGGCAATCGCGCCCGGTTTCGTCAACGACAACGGCTTCGTGCCGCAAACGGGCGTCGCGCGCCTCACCGGCTCGTTCAACCGCCTGCTCGGATCGCGCTCGTTCGGTTCGCTGTCGCTGTACGAGTTCGAAACCTATCTCGGCTTCCACGAGATGCGCACCCTGGCCGACGCGACGGCTGGCCAGCGCGGCGGCGAGACCGTCGGGCGCAGGCTGCGTCCCGGTGTCTGGATGGCCCTGCCCTTGCAGACGGGCTTCTGGGCCGAACTCGGCTTCGACCGCCAGCGCGCCCTGGCTGGCGGGCGCCTGCACGATACCCGGGTCGTCAACTTCGGGATCGAGACCACGCCGGTGCCCTGGATCTCGAAGATCGCCGCCGAGGTCGTCCTCGGGCGCCAGCTCGACTTCGATGCCGACCGCGTCGGGCCGGGCGGGAACGTGATCCTCGACGTCGCCATGCGCTTTCCGCTGCGGCGCGGCTGGTCGCTGGAACTCGACCAGCACCTCAACCGCGCCTGGGTACAGGGCACGCTGGGCAAGCCGGCCTTTGCCGACACGGCCTGGCGCGCGCTGGCGACCCTGCACTTCAGCGCCCGCGATTCGCTGCGTCTGCTCGCCCAGAACACCTGGGCCGCACGCCGCGACGACGGCGTGACCCAGTTGGAGGCGTGGAGCGACCGCCAGATCCACCGCTCGCTGCTGTACCGCTACGAGTGGCGCCACGGGCGCCGCATGTCGTTCGGCTATGTGGACGACAAGTCGCCGCTGGCCGAGGAGCGCAGGAAGTCGCTGACGTTCAAACTGCAGTGGGAGGTGTAGGGCGTAGGGACTGCCGCCCCTCAGCCAAGGCGCATATGCAGGATTGGATAGGGCTTTCCGAAGCCGTCGGTGGCCGAGCGGCCTTCGGTGCGAAAGCCGAGCCGCTCGTAGAAGCCGAGCGCCTGCCTGTTGTCCTCGTTGACGTCGACCTGCGTGACGCCGAGCTGGTTCAGCGCATGGGTAGCGAGAAGCCGCCCAGCTCCCTGACCGCGGCGGGATGGATGGACGAACAGCATTTCCAGCATTCCTTCCTGCACGCCCATGAAGGCGAAAGGCAGACCGTCTTCGCCGCGGATGCAATGGATTGGCGTGAAGCTGTGCAGCAGCTCTTGCACGATGGGCGCAAGGGCGGCGATCGCGGCAGCGTCGAGAAAGTCGTGGGTGGCTGTCACGGACGCTTCCCATACCTCGAACAGGTGTGGCGTGTCGGCGGGGCTGGCGAGTGTGATGTGCATGGCTGGCTGCGTGGTGATCGGAAGGTCGGCGGCGCCGGCAATGATGTTCGCTTCAGCGCGCCGGGCCATGCATGACATTCTAATGCCGGTTTGCGTGGCACGGTGGACTCGCCCGCCGTCAGCAAAAATCCCGGCTATGCGTCGCCAGCCTGCCCAGCAGGTGCGACATGTCCACCAGGCGCTTGGCCACCAGATGCTTCACCGGCCCCTGGCTCTGCCAGACGCCGTAGACGCCGAGCAGGTTCGCGCCCAGCACCTCGCGCCGTTGATGCTCCACCAGATCCGGCCAGACGATCACGTTCACGTTGCCGGTCTCGTCTTCCAGCGTCATGAACAGCACGCCCTTGGCGGTGCCGGGCCGCTGGCGCACGGTGACCAGGCCGCAGCCGCGCGCCAGCTGGCCGTCGGCGTATTCGTTGAGTACCGAGGCCGGCATGAAGCGCTGCGCCAGCAGCTGCTTCCTCAATAGCGCCACCGGATGGCGGCCCAGGGTGAGGCCCTGGGCGCGGTAGTCGCCGACGATCTCGTCGCCCTCGGAGGGCGCTGCCAAGGTAGGGCTTTCCTCCTCCAGCGTCGTCGGACGCAATAAATCCCTGTCGGGCACGGCGCCGACCGCCTGCCACAAGGCTTCCCTGCGATGGCCAGCCAGCGAACGCAGCGCGTTGGCGCCGGCCAGCACCTGCAGGTCGCCGCGATCGAGCCCCGCCCTGCGCGCCAGGTCGGCCACGCTGTCGAAAGGACGGATCGCGCGCGCGTCCTCGATGCGGGCCGCCGCCTCGCGGCTCATGCCGCGCTGGAGCGAAAGACCCAGGCGCACCGCCGGCTGGCGCGTGCTGTCGTGCAGTTCTTCCAGGGTCGACTCCCAGCCGCTGATGGCGATGTCGACCGGCCGCACCTCGATGCCGTGGCGCTGCGCGTCCTGCACCAGCTGCGAGGGCGAATAAAAGCCCATCGGCTGGCTGTTGAGCAGCGCGCACAGGAAGGCGGCCGGTTCGTGGCATTTCATCCAGGAGCTGGCATAGGCCAGCAGCGCGAAGCTGGCCGCATGCGATTCGGGGAAACCGTATTCGCCGAAGCCCTGGATCTGGCTGAAGATCGCTTCCGCGAATTCGAGTTCGTAGCCGCGCTCGAGCATGCCGCGCACGATGCGGTCGTAGTACTGTTCCAGGCCGCCCTTTCTCTTCCAGGCCGCCATCGCGCGGCGCAGCTGGTCGGCTTCGCCCGGCGTAAAGCCGGCGCCGAGGATGGCCACCTGCATCACCTGTTCCTGGAAGATCGGCACGCCCAGCGTGCGTCCGAGCGCCGCCCGCATCTCCTCGCTCGGATACACCACCGGCTCCAGGCCCTGGCGCCGGCGCAGGTAGGGGTGCACCATGCCGCCCTGGATCGGGCCGGGGCGTACCACCGCCACCTCGATCACGAGGTCGTAGAACACGCGCGGCTTCATCCGCGGCAGCATGCTCATCTGCGCGCGCGACTCGATCTGGAACACGCCCACCGTGTCGGCTGCGCAGATCATGTCGTAGGTCGCCTTGTCGTCGGGCGGGATGTCCTGCATCTCGAACAGCGAGCCGTGGCGCAGGCTAACTAACTCTAATGCGCGCCGCAGCATCGACAGCATGCCCAGCGCCAGCACGTCGACCTTCATCAGGCCCAGTTCCTCGAGGTCGTTCTTGTCCCACTGGATGACGCTGCGGTCGGCCATCGCCGCGTTCTCGATCGGCACCAGGCGCGAGAGCTTGCCGCGGGCGATGACGAAGCCGCCCGGGTGCTGCGACAGGTGGCGCGGGAAGTTCAGCAGCTGGGTGGCCAGCGTCGCCCACTGGCGCGACAGCGGCGCCTCCGGATCGAGGCCCGATTCGGCCAGGCGATTCAAGAGGTCGGCCTTGCTGTCGAACCAGCGGTGGCTTTTGCAGACTTTTTCGATGATGCCGAGATCGACGCCGAGCGCACGCCCGCTGTCGCGCAGCGCGCTCTTCGGCCGGTAGCTGATGACGACCGCCGCCAGCGCGGCGCGGGTGCGGCCGTACTTGTTGTAGATGTACTGGATCACCTCCTCGCGGCGCTGGTGCTCGAAGTCGACGTCGATGTCGGGCGGCTCGTTGCGTTCTTTCGAGATGAAGCGTTCGAACAGCAGGTTCGCGCGTGCCGGATCGACCTCGGTGATGCCGAGGCAGTAGCAGACGGCAGAATTGGCGGCCGAACCGCGGCCCTGGCACAGGATATTGTTCGCCCGCGCGAAGTGGACGATGTCGTAGACGGTGAGGAAGTAGTGCTCGTAACCCATCTCGGCAATCAGGCCCAGCTCGTGCTCGATCTGGGCCTGCACCCTGGCCGGAATCCCCTCCTTGAAACGCCGGTGCGCGCCGATATAGGTTTCGGCACGGAGGAAACTCGACGCCGTATGCCCCTTCGGCACCACTTCGTTCGGGTATTCGTAGCGCAGCTCGTCGAGCGAGAAGGTACATAGGGAAGCGATACGCAGTGTCTCGTTTAAGGCCTGGCGCGAATAGATGTTGGCCAGGCGCAGGCGCGCGCGCAGGTGCTGCTCGGCGTTCTGGGCCAGGCCGTAGCCGCATTCGGCCACGGGTTTGTTCAGACGCGTGGCGGTGAGCGTGTCCTGCAGCGGTTTGCGCGAACGTACGTGCATGACGACGTGGCCGAGGGCGACAATGGGCAGGCGGTGCTGCCAGCCGACTTCCTCGATCGTCACCCGGTGCGCATCGTCGAAGGCGCGGTGCAGCAGCACCAGGCCGAGCCAGGCGCGCCCCGGAAACTGCGCCGCCACCCAGCGCGCCTGTTCGTGCAGGCGGTCGACGTCCTTCGGCTCGTGGCCCGGATAGTGCGGCAGCAGGATCGCCAGGCAGTCCGGCATGCCCTTCAGGTGCGCGTATTCTCCCTGCGGATTGGCGATGTCGTCCGGCGTCAGGAAATACGTTCCCTTCTCGCTGCGCATACGCCCGAGCGTGATGAATTCGGAGAGGTTGCCGTAGCCGTTGCGGTTCTGCGCCAGCAGGATCAGGGACAGCGCCGGGTCGCCGCCCGGATGACGCAAATGAAAATGGGCGCCGACGATGAAAGGCAGCGCCGCCTTCTTCGCCTCGGCATGCGCGCGTACCACGCCGGCCAGCGAACACTCGTCGGTCAGCGCCAGCGCCGCATAACCGAGGCGCACCGCCCGCTCCACCAGTTCCTCGGCATGCGAGGCGCCTTCCAGGTAGGAGAAGTTCGACAGGCAGAACAGCTCGGCATACTCAGGCAAATGCGCGGGCGGGTTCTGGGTCGGCGGTGGCGAGGACATCGGCAAGTAAAGCTTGTGAGTTCACAAACTACTGTATAAAAACACAGTATAACCGACGAGGTCAACTTGGCAATAATTTCCGTGCGTCTACTAAAAGTCAGGCCTCAGCCGAAGAACTTCATCGCCATGAACAGCAGCGCCTGCACCGACGCGAAGATCACCCCCGAGACCAGGGCCGCCGCCCCCACCGCCGTCACCAGGCCGCCGATGATCCAGTAGCCGTCGCGTTCGAGGATGCCCAGCGCCAGCATGCTGATCGCCAGCGCCGGCAGCATGTTCCCGAGCGGGATGGGCAGCAGCACCACGATGGCCAGCACCAGGCAGACCAGGCCGACCAGGTATTCCATCGGCGGCAGGGCCCAGGCGCTGGCGCGCGGGCGCAGCATCTGTTCGGCCCGTTGCAGCCAGGGGCGGATGCGCGCGATCAGGGCCTGGAAGTCGGCGCGCGCCATCGAGCGCCGCGCGATGAAGCCCGGCAGCCAGGGTTGGCGCTTGAAAGCCAGCTGGGCCGCCAGCAGCACCAGCGGCGCGCCCAGGATCACCGAAGTGCCGGGCAGTGCCGGCAGCGCGTTCGGACAGGCGAACACGAACAGCAAGGCGCCCAGCGCGCGGTCGGCCAGGGCCGTCAGCAGGTCGCCGACCGCGATGCGCTCGCGGCTGTCGTCGTCGGCCAGCGCCTGCAAGATCTCCGACAGGGCCGGGCCGCCAGGCAGTTCCTTCATCCTCATTCCTCCATGTTCGCGTGCGGCTCCCCTTCCCGCGGCGCGTCCTTCGCCACCCGGCGGATCGCCACCCGCACGATGCGCCGCTCCTCGACCGCGAGAATCTCGTAACGCAGGCAGCCCAGTTCCAGCGTCTGCCCGACCTCCGGGAAGCGCTCGAAATGCGCCAGCAGGAAGCCGGCCAGCGAGGTGTAGTCGGCGTCCATGCCGGCCAGGCCGTCGGTATCGAGCACTTGCTCCAGCAGGCGCAGGTCGGCCGTTCCCATCACTTCCCATGCGCCGGAGCCTCTGGCCTGGATCGCCAGCTGTTCGTCCTCGTCCGGGAATTCGCCGGCGATCGCCTCCAGGATGTCGACCGGCGTCAGCAGACCCTGGACGATACCGTATTCGTCGGTCACCAGCACCAGTTGTCCGTGCGCGCGCTTGAGCGTGTCGATGGCCTTGAGCACGCCGGCGGTGTCCGGCAGGACGATCGGCGCACGCAGCAGGCCGCCCTCGCCGCCTTCCTCGAGACGGCCGTCCACCAGCAGCGCCCCGATCAGATCCTTGGTGCGGCCGATGCCCACCACCTGATCGAGTTCGCCGCGGCACACCGGCACCAGGCTGTGCGGCGTCTCGCGCAGATGCTGCAGGATGGCGTCGGCGCCGTCCTCGAGGTCGATCCACGACATCTCGGAACGTGGCGTCATCACCGAGCGGATCGAGCGGTCGGCCAGCATCAGCACGCCGCTGACCATGTTGCGCTCCTCGGCGGCGAAAGCGCCTTCCCCGGCCGCCTTGTCGTCTTGCGCGCCGTCCTCCAAGCCGTCCTGTGCGGCATTGCGCGTGCGCCCGCCCATCAGGCGCAGCACCCGGCCCGCCGTGCGTTCGCGCAGCGGCACGCGCGCCTCGTTCTTGAGAAGATTACGGCGTGCGAACTGGTTCAGGGCTTCGATCACGATCGAGAAGCCGATCGCCGCATACAGGTAGCCTTTCGGGATATGGAAGCCAAGGCCCTCGGCCACCAGCGACAGGCCGATCATCAGGAGGAAGCTCAGGCACAGCACGACCACCGTCGGATGCGCGTTCACGAAGCGCGTCAGCGCCTTCGAGGCCAGCAGCATGACGCCGATCGACATCACGACCGCCGCCATCATCACGCCCAAGTCGTCGACCATGCCCACCGCCGTGATGACGGCGTCGAGCGAGAACACGGCGTCGAGCACGACGATCTGCGCGACGACCACGCCGAAGCCGGCGTATACCTTCGATTCGGTCTGCGCGTGCGTCACCCCTTCCAGGCGCTCGTGCAGTTCGGTGGTGGCTTTGAACAGCAGGAACAGGCCGCCGCCGAGCAGGATCAAGTCGCGTCCCGAGAAGCTGAAGGAGCCCAGCGCGAACAGCGGCTGCGTCAGCGTCACCAGCCAGGAGACGATGGTCAACAGACCCAGGCGCATCAGCATCGCCAGCGACAGGCCGATCAGGCGCGCGCGGTCGCGCTGGTGCGGCGGCAGCTTGTCGGCCAGGATGGCGATGAAAATCAGGTTGTCGATGCCGAGTACGATCTCCAGCACGACGAGCGTCAGCAGGCCCGCCCAGATCGTCGGGTCGAATAGCCATTCCATGTAATACCTCGTAAAAAATCAGAACCAAGTGCTTCCAGGGCGGAAGCGGACATCCGGCCAGCGGCAAAGCCGGTCACGAAGGGCTTTGTCCGGCGTACCGGCGTATGCGGACAGGGGCGCCGGCCGGTGAACGGCGGCGCCGCGCGTCAACGCACGGGGGGCGGTTTGATGGGGGGAGAAGGCGCGCGGCCCTGCCGCGAGGGCGGGTGCGATGAAGGCAGGCGTCCCGGCAGGAGCGCCAGCCGTGGGGGTGCCGGCGCATCGAGCGAATCGTGGAAATCGGTGCCGGTGGGCGGCTCGTCCGCATCGATGTCGCCCATCGACTGCATGGCGGGCGCATCGCTGGCGGAGACATGCGGCGCATCGGCCTGCCCCATCGACGAGACGGACATCGACAGCGCAAAGACGTTCAGGGGGAACAGCAGGATCAGGAAGATGACGAAGGCTCGCCGCATAAGGATGTCGTTGGATCGGACGGGCCGAGTATATCAGCTATTCTTGCATGCAGTTTTCACAAGACTTGAATCCCTACGATGAACATCACCGCATTCACCTGCTTCGCCGCCGACGATGGCGGCGGCAATCCCGCCCTCATGATCGAGGACGGCCCGGCCGGTCAGGCCGAACGCGAGGCACTGGCGCGCGGGCACGCGCGCACCTGCGTCTTCATCGACGCCGCCGCCGAAGACGGCATCGATGCCACGCTCGATTTCGTCTACCCGCACATGCGCAGCCCGCTGTGCCTGCACGCCACGCTGGCGGCGGCGCGCGTGCTGTTCGCCTGCCACGGGAAAGCGCCCCTGCGCGTGCGCACGGCGATGCGCGGCCAGCAGCTGCTGCTTTCGCAGGAAGGCGAGGATGTCTTCGTCGCCCTGGCACGGCAGGAGGCGCCGCGCGTCGAGGCTGACGCCGCCCTGTGCGCGCGCCTGCTGGCCGCGCCCGGCCTCGACCTGGCCAGCGCGCCCGTCGTCGCCTCGGTCGGCAGCCCCAAGCTGCTGCTGGAAGTGAAGGATATCGAGACGCTGTACTGCCTGGCCCCGGATCTGGCCGCGATCGCCGCCTGGGGCCGCGAACAGGGCGTGAACGGCTGCTACGTCTGGTGCCGCACGGACGATGGCACATACGAAGGCCGCAACTTCAACCACCTCGACCCGCAACTGGAAGACAGCGCGACCGGCGTCGCCGCCGGCGCCCTCACGGTCGCCCTCGGGCATGGCCTGCTGCTGCGCCAGGGCCGGGCCACCGGGCGCGCCTGCCTGATCCGCACGGCGCTGGCGGACGATGCGGTGCTGGTCGGCGGACGGGTCGCCTGAGCGCGAAAAGCCACCCTGTGTCTGTGGCAAGATAGGAAGACATAACGAAAACGGAGACTCCACATGCGCTTCTGGACGAACACCCGGTGCGGCCTCGCCGCCCTCGCCTTTGCCCTGCCGGCTGCGGCATCGGCCTTCCCCACCGCTCCCATCGAATGGGTCGTGCCCTATGCCGCCGGCGGCGGCTCGGACGTCGTCGCGCGCGTGGTGGCGTCCGAGATGACGAAGACGCTCGGCCAGCCGATCGTCATCAACAACAAGCCGGGCGCCGGCACCAACATCGGCGCGGCCTATGCGGCGAAGGCCAAGGCCGACGGCCACCTCGTGCTCACCGCCGACACCGCCACCTTCGCCACCAATGGCTTCTTGTATGCCAAGCCCGGCTACAACGCCGAGCAGGACTTCGTGCCGGTCGGCCTGATGGCGCGCTTTCCGATGATCCTGGTGGTCAATCCGCAGGTACCGGCGAAGAACCTGCAGGAGTTCCTGGCCTGGGCGAAGAGCCAGGCCAATCCGGTCGCCTACGGCAGTCCCGGCGCCGGCAGCCCGCACCACCTCGCCACCGAACTGTTTTCCGATGTCGCCAAACTGAAGCTGCTGCACGCACCCTATAAAGGCGCGGCGCCGGCGGTGCAGGACGTGATCGGCGGCCAGGTACCCTTCATGTTCGTCGATACCGCCGCCGGCGGTTCGCACATCCGCGCCGGCAAGCTCAAGGCCATCGGCGTCGCCAGCCCGAAACGCGTCGCCGGCTTCGACACGATCCCGACGCTGAACGAACAGGGACTGTCCGGTTTCGAAGCCTATGCCTGGCAAGGCATGGTGGCTCCCAGCAGGACGCCCGCGGCCGCCGTCGAGGCATTGAACCGTGCCCTGGTCAAGGCGATCGGGACGGATGCCGTCAAGGCGCGCTTCGATACGCTGGGCCTGGAGGCGATTCCGGGCAGCCCGGCCGAGATGGCGGCCTATGCCAAAGCCGAGCGCGAGAAGTGGGGCAAGCTGATCAAGGCGAAGGGGATCCGGCTCGATTGAGCGGCGCAGGGTTCACAACGCTGCGTCGAACGCCGCCTTGAATGCTGGAACGACCTTGCCCTCGCCGAACGCGTAAGCCGGGTCGTTTCGAATGCTCTCGAAGTGGAGGCCGATCTCGGTCAGCAGTCCGGCGTCGACCAGCATCTTCGTACTTTCGGCGATGAAGAAGTCGACGAATTCAGGCATGGCCGCGATGATTTCCTCGGCGTCGACCAGCCCTTCCTGTTCCGGTACCGACAGCAGCTTGAACGGATTCTCGTTATGGACACCGAAGCCGAACCAGCCGAATTTCGGGAAGTTGGTGCGCCTTCTCCACTCGTCGTAGGCATTGGTGTTATGGGTGAACAGGGCCTGGTCGGTGAGCACGATCATGAAGAGGGAGAGCACGAAACGCGGCCGGTCTTCCGGCGGAACCCGGGCCAGATCCGTTGCGGCGTTTTCCCAATCGGATCCGCCAAAGAACAAGGCGCCGCCGAGATGATGCATCTCGCTCAAATATTGGGGAGGTTTCAGGTACGACAGGGTCTTCAGCTGGTTCGGGAATACGGAATAAAAATAATCGTGCACGTTCATCTCCTATCTTCACTGATCGGCCACCGGACGCGCTACCCGCTCCCTCCGAATCAGCGCGACGGCCTGTTCAATTTGCGTCGCTCCAAAATTCACGAAACCGTTTGTAACGAGGTTGTTCGTGCGCAGCCAGAGCGTTCCGTTGCGGCAACGCCACTGCAGCGTTTGCTTCCTATGTCCTGCGACGACCTCACTTGCCCAACCCACGCGTATGAGCGGATCGTTCTTAATCCAGGTGTCGTGCTGCGTCTTGCCATGCAAGATCACGACCTCTGGTTTGTGCTCGTCCACCATGTCGATCAGCCGCCGAACCATGATCGGCCTGGCATGCTCAATATAAGCGTCCTTGTCCTGGAACCAGCCGCGGTACGCTTCCGGCCATTGGTTGTGCTGAGGCCGTGGCAGCGGCAATATTTCACTCAACAACATGTCGCTGCGTTGTGGATCCAGCCGGCCAATCTCGGTATCCGCACCGTACACCCCACGATAGATCTCGCGTGCGATACGCCATACCGACACGCGCTCGACGGCAGGCATTGCGCCTTGCAATTCAACATGAAACGCTTCGACGTCCAGGAAACGTTGCGGATCGGCCGTGCGTAAGTCGATGCGTCCCTGGATATCGGCCGCATCTCCACAATGTTCTTCGAGCCCAACGACCCAGAACCGTGCGCCGGGATGGCCGTAGCCGAATAATTCCTGCATTGCTTCGTACATGTTCTTCCTCCGATGTCGATAACGTACCAGAACACGTACTCAAGGCGTGCTCGAATAAACGGCCGCCATCCAACGCGATCTTCTTGTCTCTGCTCGTCTCGCCGTACCGCCGTACTGTCTTCGACGGTGCGCCTTGCTCCGAAAGCTTTGTCAGGCGCTCCTGGACGCCCCTTTTCGGTGCAACTGTTGTGTTTCAGACACATCCAGTAGTTGCGCCAGCCGATATTGTTTAGGATGCAATTTTGACCTTTGGAGAAGTTGCGTGTTCAAACAAAAACAATGTCGCCGCGCCGTCCTGCTGGCCCTGTACGGCAGCGCCGCCCTCACCCTCTCCCCGTCCAGCTCGGCGCAAACCGCCACCCCCGACACGGCGCAGGCCCAGGGTGAGGCAATGCAGAGCGTGCGTGTGGTCGGCACCCGCCGCGTCGGCGCGTCCTCGTCCACCGACACCCCGGTGCCGATCGACGTCATCCCGATGACGCGCCTGGCCGAGCAAGGCAGCCAGTTCGACCTGGCCCAGACCCTGACCAACATCTCGCCCTCGTTCAACTCGACCCGCCAGACCGGCGCCGACGGCGCCGACCTGGTCGACTCGGCCGCCCTGCGCGGCCTCGGTTCCGACCAGACCCTGGTACTGGTGAACGGCAAGCGCCGCCACACCACCGCCCTGGTCAACCTGTTCGGCGCGCGTAACCGCGGCAACACCGGCACCGACATGAACGCGATCCCGCTGCTGGCGATCCGCAACGTGCAGGTGCTGCGCGACGGCGCGGCCGCCCAGTACGGCTCGGACGCGATCGCCGGCGTGATGAACATCGAACTCAAGAAAAGCCTGGGCTGCGAAGCCGTCACCGGCTTCGGCGAATACACCGAAGGCGACGGCGAGAACTACCTGGCCTCGGCCTACTGCGGCGTCGCGCTGGCCGGCGGCACTTTTGGGGTGACCGGCGAATACCTGTTCCGCGACCGCTCGAACCGCGCCGAAGCGGGCAACCCGCGCATCATCGGCGACAGCCGCTCGGAAAACCAGACCGTGTACATCAACGGCGACATCCCGCTCGGCACGGGCCGCTTGTACACCACCCTCGGCGTGCAGCGCCGCGACGCCTCCTCGGCGGCCTTCGCGCGCGGCGGCATCGGTTCCGACGACATCCCGTCGCGCAACTCGGCCGCCATGTACCCGAACGGCTTCGTCCCCTTCATCAACGGCGACGTCGACGACCGCTACGGCACCCTCGGCTACCGCTTGAAATTCGGCGAGTGGAATGCGGACTTCTCGCAGACCTACGGCTACAACCGCCTCGACTACACCATCGCCAACACCCTGAACGCCTCGATCGCCAACCTCGACCTCGAGCGCGGCGGCCGCGGCGTGAGCGCCAGTTCGTTCGGCGCGGGCGGCTTCGCCTTCCGCCAGCTGACCACCAACGCCGACTTCAGCCGCTTCTACAGCGGTGTGTTCCAAGGCCTGAACGCGGCCTTCGGCCTCGAGCACCGCCGTGAGAACTACAAGATCTTCGCCGGCGAAACCGGTTCCTACATCGACGCCGACGGCGTGGGCGTGGGCGGCAACGCCGGCAGCCAGGGCTTCCCGGGCTTCCAGCCGGGCGACGCGACCGACCGCAGCCGCCACAGCAACGCCGCCTACATCGACCTGGAAGCGGACATCAGCGACCGCCTGAAGCTGCAGGGCGCGCTGCGCCACGAGCGCTTCTCGGACTTCGGCTCGACCACCGACGGCAAGCTCGCCGCCGCCTTCAAGCTCGACGGCGGCGTGCTGCTGCGCGCTTCGGCCAGCACCGGGTTCCGCGCACCGTCGCTGCAGCAGGTCTGGTTCTCCTCGACCTTCACCGACTTCGTCAACGGCCAGCCGCTCGACGTGGTGCTGGCGCCGAACGGCGGCGCCGTCGCCAATGCCGCCGGCATCCCGGCCCTGAAGGAAGAAAAATCGAAGAGCCTGACCGTCGGCGCGACCTGGACGCCGACCCAGTCGACCTCGATCACGGCCGACCTCTACCGCATCGACATCGACGACCGCATCGTCCTGTCGGGCCGCTTCGACGCGGAGAACTACCCGGCCCTCGGAGCGACCCTGCAGACCCTGGGCGTGGGCCAGGCCCAGTTCTTCGTCAACTCGGTCGACACGCAAACCGAAGGCCTCGACATCACGGCCTCGCACCGCATGCCCCTGGCCGCCGGCCGCCTGAACACCTTCCTCGCGCTGAATTTCAGCAAGACCGAAGTGAAAGGCGTGCACGCACCGAGCGCCCTGGCCGGCTTCGAGGACGTGCTGCTGTCCGAGCGCGAGCGCCTGTTCATCGAACAGGGCGGCCCGCGCCGCAAGGCCACGCTCGGCTTCGAGTACACCCAGGGCAAATTCGGTTCGGACTTCCGCATCATCCACTTCGGCCCGCAGACCCTCGGCACCTTCTCCGGCCCGCCGGTACCGAACGCCTACTACGAACCGAAGACCTCGGCCGACCTGTCCTTCAGCTGGTCGTTCAGCGAGAAGACCAAGCTGACCGTGGGCGGCACCAACATCTTCAACGTGAAACCGACGGCGCAGGATCCGAACGAGACCGACAACGGCTTCAAGTATGAGAGCGTGCAGTTTGGCCTGAACGGCGCGGCGTATTTCGCCCGCCTGTGGCACAAGTTCTGATGCACCGGGCGTCGCGAGGCGCTTTGTGAACACTGCGGTGTGAAGGAAGGGGGCATGCGAATGCCCCCTTTTTCTATGGGCGCCGGCAACTGCGGATAAATGTAGACAGTAATGTCTAGATCAGTGAATAATGTCTCTTCATCGACGAGACTAGGAATCGACATGCCGCATCGAACACTCCGCCTGGCCACGCTGCCGGTACTCCTTGCCACCCTGGCCGCGTGCGCGGCTCCCCCTGCGGCCTCCCCCACGGCGCAGGCCGACGCCGCTGCCACCTCGGCCACCTCGGCCACCCCGGCCGCCATCGTGTTCGGCAGCTGCCCGCAAAAGCCGGCCTGGCCCGAGGCGGCGCGGCGCGAGAAGCGCGAGGGCACGGTGGCGCTGGCCTTCGAGATCGACGCCGACAACACGGTGCGCGATGCGCAGATCCGGCGCAGCAGCGGGCACCCCGACCTCGACGAAGCCGCGCGCGCCGGTCTTGCCGCCTGCAAGTTCAGGGCCGCCACCCGCGACGGCCGTCCCGTGCGCGGGTGGGCGGAAGTCAAGTACGTGTGGTCGCTGTAGGCGGGCTGGCCGGGACACGCCGGCACAGGGAATGCTAGACTCATCCATTTCCTACCGAGCACAAAAAGCCCCATGCAGATCGCCTTCGAAACCCCGGATCGGCCCGACGTACGCGCCCTCGTCGTCGAACTCGACGCTTACCTGTATTCGCTCTACCCCGCCGAGAACGTGTACGCGCTCGACATCGCTTCGCTGCTGGCGCCGAACGTGCTGTTCGCCGTGGTGCGCGATGCGGCCGGGGCCGCGCTCGGCTGCGGCGCCATCGTCCTGGCGGCGGAATATGGCGAGATCAAACGCGTGTACGTGCGGCCGCAGGCACGCGGCCAGGGCCTCGCGCGCCGGCTGATCGGCGCCCTGGAAGCGAAGGCGATGGAAGGCGGCTGCCGCAGCTTCATGCTCGAGACCGGGCCGACGCAGCCGGAGGCGCTGATGCTGTACGAGCGCCTCGGCTACCGCTACCGGGGGCCCTTCGGCGATTATCCGGCCTCCCCCTTGTCGGTGTTCATGCAAAAGGACGCGCAATGAACGAGAACGAACGCAGCGCACTGGTTCGAAGCGGCTGGGCGATCCACGGCGCCGTGGAAGCGGCCTACCTGGCCCATCCGCCCGCCGACCGCGAGACCGATCCCGAGGCCTGGCGCGAGCGCCAGCGCCTGCTCCTGGCCGACATGGCCGTGCACCTGCTGCAGACGGCGCTGCGGCCCGGCGCGATCGAGCCGGATCAGCTAAAGCACAACCTGCACGCGATCCTGACCATCGCGGATGCCTTCCTGCCGCATGCCGGCCTGAAGGCGGCCAGCGGCAAGCTGTACAGCGATTCCTGAGGCGGCGCCGGGTAGCCAGGGTCAGGTCTGACATTCGGACACGAGCTCGACAAGGCGCCGGTTCAATCGGCCAGTTGCAAGCCGTTCTCTTCGCACCACTGGCGCAAGGCGGTTCGGGTTGCTTCCTCGTGAAAACGTTCCCAGGTCTCTGCCGCGCCGCGCTCTTCCAGCAAGCGGGCGAAACCTTCGGTGTTGCGGTCACGGAACAGGTCGCGCACGGTGTCCTGCTCGCCAGCCAGATGGGTGGCGGCAAAGCGCAGCACCAGCCCGTCTCCGATGCCAAGCACACCCGCGGGCGGAACGCGCACATAGGACTCGGTGCCACCGGACGCCGACGGCACCGGCGCCTCGTCGTCCATGTACTCGTCGTTCAACAGATGGATCATGCCTGTGTCGCGCGACACCATCGCCGTGACCGTGCCGCCGCCATCCTCGACCGCCATGGCTGCGCTCTCGAGTTCATCCAGGTTGATTGGTGACATGGCTAATCCTTTGCGCGTAATCGGACGCAAGCAGTATGAAGCGCCTGCGCGCGGCAGGTGCGCACGCTTGGTAGCCATGGCAGGTCATCGGCACGGATCCGACCGCCCCTCGATACAAAAACAGCAGCCGAAGCTGCTGTTTCCCTCATCAGGCGACTACCTTCTCCCGCTCATCCGGTGTCGTTCCAGCCGCGCCGGCCACGCGCCGCTCCCAGTAATCCGCGTTCTTGATACCCAGCGCGACAGGATCGAACTGCGGATCCTTGCCCTGCGCCTTCTGCGCTTCATAGTCGCGCAGGCACTTGAAGGCGACGTTCCTCAGCAGGACGATCGCGACCAGGTTCAGCCAGGCCATCAGGCCGACGCCGATGTCGCCCAGCGCCCAGGCCAGATCGGCCGTCTTGACGGTGCCGTAGATGGTGGCGCCGATGATCGCCGCCTTGAGCAGGTAGGTCAGCCACGGATATTTGCCGTCGCGGTCGATGTAGGCGATGTTGGTCTCGGCGATGTAGTAGTAGGCGACGATGGTCGTGAACGCGAAGAACAGCAGCGCGACGGCGACGAAGATCGCGCCGAAGCCGGGCATCACGTTTTCCAGCGCCGTCTGCACGTAGCCGGGGCCGCTGGCCACGCCCTGCACGCCGACGAACATGGCCTTGCCGTCGGGGCCTTCGACGTTGTACTGGCCGGTGATGAGCAGCATGAAGGCGGTGGCCGAGCACACGAACAGGGTGTCGATGTAGACCGAGAAGCCCTGCACCAGGCCCTGCTTGGCCGGGTGGCTCACTTCGGCCGCGGAGGATGCGTGCGGGCCGGTGCCCTGCCCCGCCTCGTTCGAATAGACGCCGCGCTTGACGCCCCACTGGATCGCCAGGCCGAGGATGGCGCCGAAGCCGGCATCCATGCCGAAGGCCGACCGGAAGATCAGCGACATCACTTCGGGCAGGCGCTCGATGTTCATCAGGATGATGAACACGGCGACCAGGATGTAGCCGAGCGCCATGAAGGGCACCACGACTTCGGCGAAGGTGGCAATGCGTTTCACGCCACCGAAGATGATAAAGGCGAGGACGAGTGCCAGGCCGGCGGCGGTGATGCCGCGATCGAGGCCGGTGGCCGTCTGCAGGCCTTCGGCGATCGAGTTGGCCTGCACGCCCGGCAGCAGCAGGCCGGTCGCCAGCAGGGTGGCGAAGGCGAAGGTCAGTGCATACCATTTCATGCCCAGGCCCTTCTCGATGTAGAAGGCGGGGCCGCCGCGGTATTCCTTGCCGATCTGCTCCTTGTAGACCTGGCCGAGCGTGGACTCGACGAAGGCCGAGCTGGCGCCGAGGAAGGCCACGGCCCACATCCAGAACACGGCGCCGGGGCCGCCGAAGGTGATCGCGGTGGCGACGCCGGCGATGTTGCCGGTGCCGACGCGGCCGGCCAGGGTCATGGAAAGGGCCTGGAACGAGGACACGCCCTGCTCCGAGCTTTTACCCTCGAACATCAGGCGGATCATTTCCCTGGCGTGGCGCACCTGCAGGAAGCGCGAACGCAGCGAAAAATACAGGCCCACGCCCAGGCACAGGGCGATCAGGGCCGGACTCCAGATAATACCGTTGATGCTGCTGACTAGCTCGTTCATCTACTTCTTCCCCTGGACTTGCGTTGATTAAATTGTTTTACAGGCAAAATCAGAAGATACCCGAAGCGGGCACGGATGGGCAACGTATTACGCGGCGGCGTGGTGCGAACGCCCCGGCACGGACTTGCGCAGGAGTACTGCGCGCTTGCCCGTTCGTGTAAAATCGGTTAGTCAGATGGACAATTCAACCAAAGGATGTCGGATATGAAGCTACTCTCCAAATCGTTCGTTCTCGCCTTCGCCGCCTCGGTCGTTTCGCTGAGCGCCGTGGCCCAGAACTGGCCCGAGAAGAATGTAAACGTCGTCGTGCCATGGCCACCGGGCGGTCCGTCCGACATCGCGGCGCGCCCATGGGCCAAGGAACTGACCCAGTCGCTGGGCAAGACCTTCGTCATCGACAACCGCGCCGGCGGCGGCGGCAATATCGGCACCGCGGCGGTCGTGCGTTCGCCGGCCGACGGCCACACCCTGCTCATCACCTCGAGCGCGCCGATCGTCATCAATCCGAGCGTCTACAAGAACATGGCCTTCGATCCGCTGAAGGATCTGGCGCCGATCAGCAACCTGCTGCGCGTGCCGCTGGTGCTGGTCGCCAATCCGTCGGTGCCGGCCAAGAACCTGAAGGAGCTGATCGCCCACATCCAGTCGAAGAAGGGTTCGTTCTCCTTCGCTTCGTCGGGCAACGGCACGCCGCAGCACCTGACCGGCGAACTGTTCAACAGCGTCCAGAAGCTCGAGATGGTGCACGTGCCGTACAAAGGTTCGGCGCCGGCGATTTCCGACCTGCTGGGCGGCCACATCCCGGTCATGTTCGACAGCACCATCGCGATCATGCCGCACATTAAGAGCGGTAAAGTCAAGCCGATCGCCATCACCAGCGCCAAGCGCTCGCCGCTGCTGCCGGACGTGCCGACCTTCGCCGAACTGGGCATCCCGCAGATCGAGTCCTACGCCTGGTACGGCCTGTTCGCACCGGCCAAGACGCCAAAAGCCGTCATCGACAAGATCAATGCCGAGACCATCAAGTTCATGAAGTCGCCGGAGTTTGCCAAGGTGCGCGCCGAAACGGGTTCGGATCTGCTGGTCGACACGCCTGAGAACTTCACCAAGTTCGTGCAGGCCGAATCGACCAAGTGGTCGAAGGTGGCGAAGGATAGTGGCGCGACGGTGGATTGAGCGTTACGTAGCTAGCTGGACGTGAAAAAGGGACTGGTAAAACCAGTCCCTTTTTTGTTGCTGTAGGGTGGGCGGGTCTCCCGCCCACGCGTTCAACGCACGGTAGCAAACCAGAGTACGACCAGGCACCCGCTGGTTGAACGCGTGGGCGGCGTCCACGCAGCGTGGTGATCAACGCCCCAGGTACAGCCGCCCACCCTACGGGTATGCAGCAGGACGTAGGGTGGGCGCCCCGAGCCCATGCGGAACGATGCGCCAACACGACGCATGCGTTCGCGTGGGCACGGGGCGCCCACCCTATAGCGGAAAGCTGACCGTGGCCGCCAGCCCGCCCAGCCGCTCCGACTTGTCCAGCCTGAGCGTCGCCCCATGCCGCTCGGCGATCGCCTTGATGATGGCGAGTCCAAGCCCGCTGCCGGCGGCGTCGCTGCCGGCCACGCGGTAGAAGCGGTCGAACACGCGCTCGCGCTCTTCCGGCGGAATGCCGGGGCCGCTGTCCTCGACGATGACCTCGACCTTGTCCTTGTCGGCGCGCACCGCGATGTCGACGGTGCCGCCGCTCGGCGTGTATTTCACCGCGTTCTCGACCAGGTTGCGCAGCAGGATGTGCAGCGCGTCGGGCTGGCCCTTCACGCTGGCCTCGTCGGCGTGCTGCAGGCCGAGGTCGACTTCCTTGGCCTGCGCCAGGCCGACCAGGTCGCCGACCGTGCGCCGCGCCAGTTCGGCCAGGTCGACCGGGCGGGTGGCGACGCCGTTCGCGGCCGAGGCTTCCTGGCGCGCCAGCACCAGCAACTGCTCGACCAGGCGCGTGGCGCGGTCGATGCCGGCCGTCAGGCGGCCGACGGCCACTTTCCGCGCTTCCGGATCGGCGGCGCGATCCAGGCTTTGCGCCTGCAGGCGCAGCGCGGCGAGCGGCGTGCGCAGCTCGTGGGCGGCGTCGGCGACGAAATTCTGCTGGGCGTCGAACGCCGTGCGCACGCGCCCGAACAGCAGGTTCAGCTCGTGCACGAGCGGGCGCACCTCGTCGGGCAGGCCGGCTTCCGACACCGGCGACAAATCGTCGGCCTGGCGCCGCGCGACCTGCGAGCGCACGCGCGCCACCGGTTCGAGCGAGCCGCTCACCACCCACCAGACGACCACCATCAGGATCGGCATCATGACCGCGATCGGGCCGAGCGTGCGCAGGGCCAGGTTACCGGCCATGTTGCGGCGCACGGCCAGGTCCTGCGCGACCTGCACGGTCTGGTTGTTGGTCTGGATCGAGAACACGCGGTAAGTCGTGCCGTTCGCCTTCAGGTTGGAAAAGCCGAGCACCGCGCGCTGCGGCAGGCGCGCGCGCGAAACGCTGTGGAATACCTGCACGCCGTCGGGCGACCACATCTGCACCACCAGGTCGTCGTTGCCGGGGGCGCTTTCCAGGCGTTCGGTCGCCTCGGTGTTCGACAGCGGCGTGCTCGAACGCAGCGACAGGGCCATCTGCTGCATGTGGTAATCGAAGATCTGGTCGGCGTCGTCGAGCGCCGTGCGGTAGGCGATCGAGGCTTGCGCCAGTGCCGCCAGGGTGATGGCCGCCAGCAGGAACCACAGCAGGCGCCCGCGCAGCGAATGGGTGACCTTCATGCTTTCGGCACCATGTAGCCGACGCCGCGCACGTTTTGAATCAGGTCGCTGCCGAGCTTCTTGCGCAGGCCGTGGATGTAGACCTCGACCGCATTGCTGGAGACCTCGTCGCGCCAGCTGTAGAGCTTTTCCTCGAGCTGGGCGCGCGACAGCACCGCGCCCGGACGCGCGACCAGCGCTTCCAGCACGGCCCATTCGCGCGCCGACAGCGAAACCGGCTCGCCGTCGATCAGCGTCTCGCGGGTGGCGGGGTTGATCGAGATGTTCTTGTATTCGAAGATGGGTTCGGCGCGACCGGCGGCACGCCGCAGCAACGCGCGGATGCGCGCCAGCAGCTCGTCGAGATCGTAGGGTTTCAGGACATAGTCGTCGGCGCCGGCATCGAGCCCGGCGATGCGCTGGGCGACCGAGTCGCGCGCGGTGGCGACCAGCACCGGGGTGCGATCCTTGCGGGTGCGCATGGCGCGCAGCACGTCGAGCCCGTCCTTGCGCGGCAGGCCCAGGTCGAGCAGCACCAGGTCGTAGTTCTGGTTCTGCATCAGGGCCGTGTCGGCCATCTCGCCGTCCTTGACCCAATCGACGGCGTAGTGCTCGGCCCGTAACAGGTCGAGCACCACTTCGCCGATCATCGTATCGTCTTCCACCAGTAACAACCGCATCATCTACCCCGATTCATGTGATCCGGTCGCGCTGGCAAAAGGCGTCTTCAGCCAATCCGCACCGGAATGAAGATTCTGTCATTCCCGCGCTGGATCAGCAAGGCCACCGACTTCGTGGATTTGCCGACCATGTCGCGCACCTGTGCCACGCTGGAGACCGGCTTGCCGTTCACCGACAGCAGCACGTCGCCCGGCATGACGCCGGCGGCGATCGCCTGCCCGCCCGCCGCCTCGATCACGAGACCGGAGGTGATGCCGCTCTGGCGCTGCTCGATCGGCTCGAGCGGACGCAGGGCCAGGCCCAGCTTGGCGCCCTTGTCGAGCGACGCCACTTCCTCGCGCTCGGCCGGTTCGCTCTTGTCGCTGGCGTTGGCCAGGGTCGCGGTCAGGCGCACGATCTTGCCGTCGCGCCAGACGTCGAGCGCGACCTTGTCGCCCGGCTTGGAGACCGCCAGCATGCCCGGCAGGTCGCCCGACCCGATGATGGTCTGGCCGTTCACCTTGCGCACCACGTCGCCCGCTTTCAGGCCGGCGCGTTCGGCGGCGCTGCCGCGTTCCACGTTGGCGATCAGCGCGCCTTCCGGCGAGTCCAGGTTGAACGAATCGGCGAAGCCCTGGTTCACCTCCTGGATCGAAACGCCCAGCTTGGCATGCTGCACCTTGCCGGTGGCGACGATCTGGTCCTTGATGCGCACCGCGACGTCCATCGGGATGGCGAAGGACATGCCCATGTAGCCGCCGGTCTGGCTGTAGATCTGCGAATTGATGCCGACCACTTCGCCACGGGTGTTGAACAGTGGGCCGCCCGAGTTGCCGGGATTGATGGCGACGTCGGTCTGGATGAAGGGCACGTTGGTATCGCTCGGCAGGTTGCGGCCGGTGGCGCTGACCACGCCGGCCGTCACGGTCGACTCGAGGCCGAAGGGCGAACCGATGGCCAGCACCCACTCGCCGACCTGCAGGTTGCGCGAATTGCCGAGCGGGGCGACCGGCAGGTTCTTGGCGTCGATCTTCAGGACGGCCACGTCGGTCTTCGGATCGGAGCCAAGCACCTTGGCGCGGAACTCGCGCCGGTCGGCCAGCTTGACCGTGACTTCGTCGGCGCCCTGCACCACGTGCGCGTTTGTCAGGATGACGCCGTCCGGGCTTACGATGAAGCCCGATCCGGCGCCGGAAATCGGAATGTCGCGTTGCGGGCCGCGGTACTGCGGCCCCTGGAAGCGACGGAAGAATTCATAGAAAGGATCGTTCGGATCCATCTGCGGGCCGCCGCGCGCGCTGGTCTTGGTGCTGCCGGTAACGCGGATGTTCACGACCGCCTTGCCGTTCTGGGCGGCGATGCGGGTGAAGTCGGGCAGCGTGACGGTGCCAGCGGGTGCGCTGGTAGGTGCGCCGGCGGCGACCGGAGGCGCTGCTACCTGCGCCGGCGCAGGCGCCATGGCAAGCGGTGCGCTCTGGGCGACGGCATTGTTATGATTGACTGTGATCGCTCCGACCGCGCCGCCGATAACGCCCGCCGCGCATAGCGCCAGCGTGAGACGTTTTGCGGTGATGGCGGTAACTGCACCTTCGTTTTGCATGGACGTGCTCCTGGTTTTAGGGTTGGTCGATAACGGTGTATCGATGTTGAATAGTGTCGCCGATGTGTCTTAGATGGTGCTTAAAACTCATCGGTAGGCTGCGTTCGTCTGTGCGTCCGTGCGGCGTGCGAACGCGTGGGCATGCCCACCCTACGGTGCACCGCCGTCTCGATCAAATCACGCGGCCGTGGCGTAACGTAGGGCGGGCATGCCCGCGTTCACACGCCGCACAATCGAAACGCATGCCCTGGACAAAACTGTCCGCGCCGAGACGCAAAAAAGGGCACCCCGACTTCGGGCGCCCTCTTCCTTACTGCCTGTACTGCTTATGCCACGAGGGCTGCCTGGATCAGCTTAGGCCGCCTGACGCTGTTCGATCTGCTGAACATTGTCGACGGTGCCGCTGGCATCGCCAATCTGGATCTTGCGCGGCTTGAGTGCTTCAGGCACTTCGCGCACCAGGTCGATGGTCAGCATGCCGTTGTCGAACGAAGCGGTGGTCACCTTCACGTGGTTCGCCAGCTGGAAGCGCTGTTCGAAATCGCGGGCGGCGATACCGCGGTGCAGGTAGGTACGCTGGGTTTCGTCCTTCTGCTTGCGGCCGGTCACGTGCAGGGTGTCTCGCTCGGAGACGATTTCCACTTCATCGCGCGAGAAGCCTGCGAGGGCCATCACGATGCGGTACTTGTCTTCGGCGAGCAGTTCGACGTTGTACGGCGGGTAGCTCGGCTGCGATTCGGCGCGTTGCTCGAGCAGGCTGGCCAGGCGGTCGAAGCCGATGGCGGAACGATACAGGGGAGCGAGGTCAAAAGTACGCATGATAAATATCCTTGTCAAAGTTAAGCGATATGTTGACGGACCTCATCGTGAGCATCCGTTGGAACCAATCTAATGCCACGCCTCGCCCTTTTCAAGGCATACGAAATACGGATTTTTAAGCCTCTTTGCAAATTTTATTTGTATCGATGTTTCATACTATTGTGCAATTTCTTGCGTGCTACACTCGTCCGGTTTTGTCCTTCACATTGCCTACGAGATGACCGCACACGCCACGTTCTCCTTCGCCGCCAAGACGGCTTCCAGCATCGCCCTCGCCCTCGCGCTGACCTTCCCGGCGCAGGCCGCCGTGCCCGCGCCGGTCGACCAGCCCTACCCCGGCACCATCGTCCTGAAAGTCGACGCGACCAACCTGTCGCAGCAGATTTTCCGGATGCGCATGACGGTGCCCGTGAAGCCCGGCCCGATGACCTTCCTGTATCCGCAATGGCTGCCGGCGAACCACGGCCCGAGCGGCCCGCTGACGCAGCTGGCCGGCCTGAAGTTCACGGCCAACGGCAAGCCGGTGGCATGGACGCGCGACCCGGTCGAAGTCTTCGCCTTCCACGTCACCGTACCGGAAGGCGTGACGACGCTGGAAGCGGAATACCAGTTCCTCTCGCCGCTCGAACCGGGCCAGGGCCGCATCGTCATGACCGAGGAGATGCTCGGCCTGCAATGGCCGTCGGTGACGCTCTACCCGGCCGGCTATGTGGCGCGCCGCATCACGGTGCAGCCGTCGCTGACGCTGCCCGCCGGCTGGCAGTACGGCACGGCGCTGGAGACGGCGCAGCGCACAGGCGACGAGATCCAGTTCAAGGCGCACGACCTCGAGACCCTGATCGATTCGCCCCTGTTCGCGGGCCGTCATTTTAAAAAGTTCGACCTCGATCCGGGCGCCAAGGTGCGCGTCTCGCTGAACGTCGTGGCCGACAATGCCGAGAGCCTGGAAGCCAAGCCCGAGCAGATCGCCGCGCACCGCGCGATGGTGCAGCAGTCGCTGAAGCTCTTCGGCTCGCACCACTACGAGCACTACGACTTCCTGCTGGCGCTGTCGGACGAATTCGGCGGCATCGGCCGCGAGCACCACCAGTCGAGCGAGAACGGCGTCAAGCCGGGCTACTTCACCGACTGGGCGCGCTCGGAGGCGGGCCGTGACCTGCTGCCGCACGAATTCACCCACTCGTGGAATGGCAAGTTCCGCCGCCCGGCCGGCCAGAACGTCCCGAACTTTAACACCCCGCTGCAGAACGAACTGCTGTGGGTCTACGAAGGCCAGACCCAGTACTGGGGCAGCATTCTGGGCGCGCGTTCCGGCCTGGTCTCGCAAGCCGGGGCGCGCGACGCGCTGGCCTCCACCGCGGCCCGCTACGACAACGTGCAGGGCCGCGCCTGGCGCCCGGTGCAGGACACGGTGAACGACCCGATCGTCATCGCCCGCCGCGCCCTCGGCTGGAGCAACTGGCAGCGCGGCGAAGACTACTACTCCGAAGGCGCCCTGATCTGGCTCGACGTCGACACCAAGATCCGCGAACTGTCCGGCGAGAAGCGCTCGCTCGACGATTTCGCACGGGCGTTTTACGGGATCAAGAACGGCAGCTACCTGCCGGAGTTCTACACCTTCGAGGACGTCGTCGCGACCTTGAACAAGGTACAGAAATTCGACTGGGCGCCCTTCCTGCGTGCGCGCCTGGACGGCAACGGTCCGGGCGCCCCGCTCGACGGCCTGAAGCGCGCCGGCTGGAAGCTGGTCTACACCGAGACCCCGACCGACTACATCAAGGCCGCTGAAGACCGCAGCAAATCGGCCGACTTCAGCTACTCGCTGGGCTTCGCCGTGCGCGCCGACGGTGGCGTGAGCAACGTGCAGTGGGACGGCATCGGCTTCCGCGCCGGCCTGGCCGCCAACACGACCATCGTCGCCGTGAACAACAAGGTGTTCAAGCCGGAAGTGCTGAAGGCGGCCGTCAAGGCGGCCAAGGGCACGACGGCGCCGATCGAGCTGCTGGTCAAGAAAGGCAACACCCTGCGCACGATCGCGCTGGACTACCACGGCGGCCTGCGCTACCCGCGCCTGGAACGGATCCCGGGCACGCCGGATCGCCTGGAAGCGATCTACAAGGCGCTGAAATAAAAGAAGCATCGATAAACCTACTGCGCGTCGGATTGTTTGCCTGCGATGCTCGCTGTACTTCCGTACAGCTTCGCGTCTCGGCAAACACTCCTTCCGCTCGCTACGGTTTCTCGAAGCTTCTTGGGTCGGTGGTATGCTGTAGCCATGACTACCGATACCGACATTGAACTGTCCGGCCCGTTCAAGGCCGTTGACAGCACCGGCCGTTCCCACGACGTCAAGGCGATCCGCATTTTCGACGAGGGCTACGGGATCATCGACGTGTACGTCGACTTCGCCGCACCCATCGATCCAGGCCTGCACCAGGACAAGGCCCTGATCAAGGCTGTCATCGACCGCCTGCGCGCGCTCGGCTACAAGGGGCCGGACTTCGGCCTCAGCGATCCGGGACTGCAGGAACGCAAGCTGATGGTGCTCGAAGCGCCCGAGGAGTTCGCGCCGTTTGCGAAGAGCCGGGGGTGGAAGAACCTGGCCGAAGAGTTCGACGAATAATCACGCGCGGTTATGCCGTTCGAGAACCTCGAGCGCGAAGGGCTGGTAGGGCAGGAAGCCCAGCAAACTCAGGGGGTTGAAGCGGTACTTTTCCCTGGTACCGCGTTTTCCAGCCTCGGTCGACCGCCAGGTTTCCAGATGCAGGTGCGGATAAGCCGAGTCACCGTTGCCTGAAATGCCGGTCAGGCCGATCAGCGTGCGTCCCTCCAACGGTGAACCTGTCTTGACGTAGACTTCGGAGAGGTGCGCGTACAGTGCCCAGCAGGTCATGTGCGGCAGGTTCACCCTGGTCAGGACGCATTTGCCCCAATCCCACTTTTTGTCGACTTCGATCCATTCCACCTTGCCCGGCCCCATCGCATAGGTCTCGGTACCAGGCTCGGCGTACAGGTCGACGCCGCCATGGAATTGCTTGCCGTTGCTACGCGTGTAGCCGTACAGCCCGCCGGAAAGACGGCGCAGGTAGGGATCGCAGCGCAGCACGCATTTGGTGAGCGGCTTGACGACACTGTCGGCGGCAGGGATCTTGCGGGCTTCCATGGGAACCTCTCGTAAACGAATGTGGACGGGATGGCACTGCGGAAACAGAAAGAAACAAGACCGCCGATCGTGCAGACGGTCTCTAGACTATAGATGAAGGCCGCACCGTCTTCCAGAACAATCGGGGACTTTCGGCGCGCGCTCCCGGCTAGCGGGACTGACCGGGCGTGAGGCCGCCCGCATCGATATACCGTCCGCTCCAGGCCGCGATCATCGCCGCCACCTGCGCCGCATCCTCCCGCCCCGTCACCAGGTGATCGACCCCGTCGAGCGACACGAAGCTCTTCGGATAGCGCGCCAGCTCGAAGATCCGCAAGGCATTCGCCATCTCCACCGTATCGTCGCCTGGTGCATGCATGACCAGCAGCGCCCGATCCAGTTGCGCGATCCGCTCGGCCAGCCGGTGCTGCGTCGCATCCTCGACGAACTGCTGGCGGATATTGAAATCGCGCCCCGCCAGTTTCACGCGCGCCTCGCCCAGTTGGGCGATCGTGTCGAGGTGCTCGGACAGGAGCGCGTTGACGACGTAATGCGGATCGCTCGGCGAGGCGATCGTCACCACGGCCTTCGACTCCGGAATCCGGTGCGCCGCCGCCAGCACGGCCGTGCCGCCCATGCTGTGCCCGACCAGCAGGCGCGGCGCGGCGAATTTGTCGCGCAGAAAAGCCGCGGCCGCCACCAGGTCTTCCACGTTCGACGAAAAATTGGTGTCGCCAAAATCGCCGGCGCTGGCGCCGAGT
Source organism: Massilia sp. Leaf139 (assembly GCF_001424165.1). Taxonomy (GTDB): domain Bacteria; phylum Pseudomonadota; class Gammaproteobacteria; order Burkholderiales; family Burkholderiaceae_D; genus Telluria. The sequence continues at coordinate 55,016 of NZ_LMOJ01000001.1, read as the reverse complement.
CCGGCGAAATCGAAGCGCAGCATGCCGATGCCGTGCGCCGCCAGTCCCTGCGAAATCCGGTTTGCCGCCAGCACGTCCTTGCTGCAGGTGAAGCAATGGGCGAAGACGCCATAGGCGCGCGGGATGCCGTCCGGCAGATCTAGCTTGGCGGCCAGTTTGCCGTGCGGCCCTTGAAAGTCGACGCGTTCGGTGAGCATGCGCCCCTCCTGTTTGATGAATGCAGCACTCTGCAACGAATCGCGCTTCCGTGCAAGATCCTGCCTGGCCTTTTCGTTGCTCGAAACTGTCTCAGGAAAAATTACTCTCCGTCCCTCTTGTCCCTGTATTGAACCGATTTTTGTGGCGTGCTTGCCCTATTTTTGCACCGGTTCGAACTATATTGCAGGACAAGGAGCGACGCTCTCCGACCACATCATCACTTACCGATATGGGAGAAACGAATGAAAGTGCGACATTTCATGAAGTTCGGCCTGGCCATTCTGGCGCTTGCAACGACGCTGGCCGGCTGCGGTGGGGACGACGACGACGCTGCCGGCCAGGCCAACATTGCCGAGGTAGCGAAAGCACAAGGCTTCAATGCCTTGCTGGCAGCCGTTACCAAGGCGGGCATCGGCGGCACCCTGACCGACGCCAATGCCCAGTTGACCGTCTTTGCGCCGACCGACCAGGCCTTCGCCGATCTGGCTGGAAGGCTGGGATTCGCCAACGCCACCGCCATGGTCGACGCCCTGCCCGCGCCTGCCCTGCAGAGCATCCTCAGCTATCACGTGCTGGGCACGAAAAAACTGGCGGCCGACCTGGCCGCGGGCGGAGCGACGCAAGCGACCGCCTATACCTATGCGAGCATGCCGGCCATGCTGCGTCTGGACAGCAGCAATGGCGTCAGGATCACGGACGCCGCCTTGACGGTCGCCACGGTCACCACGCCGAATGTCATGGCCAGTAATGGTGTGATCCATGTGGTGGACAAGGTACTGATTCCGCCAGGCGTGCTCAACATCGTGCAGATGGCCCGGGTCAATCCGCTCTTCAGCTCGCTCGTCAGCGCGGTCGCCACGGCCGACCTGCAATCCACCTTGAGCGGCGCCGGCCCGTTCACGGTATTTGCGCCGACCAACCCGGCATTCGCCGCGGCCCCACAAAATCTGACGGTGCCCCAGCTGCGCACGGTGCTCACCTACCACGTCGTGAGCGGCCAGGTGCTGTCGAACCAGATACCCTTCGACACGCCGATCGCAACGGTCGCCGGGCAAGCGATCAGGATCACGGCGGGAACACCGCCCCTCATCACCGACACCACCGCGACCCAGGCCAAGATTGTCGCGGTCGACGTCAGGGCCAGCAATGGCGTCATTCACGTGATCGACAAGGTACTGATTCCTGCGCTGTAAGCCGTCGGACATGTCGCCAATGCAGGTCGATACCTGGTATCGATCTGCATTGGCGCGCCTGCAAGGCATCGCCTTACCCAAACAACCCATGCAGATACCACCGCGGATCCGCATCCTCCCCCGCCCCCACGATGCGCTCCCGGTACACCCAGTACAAGGTGTGATCCTGCCCCTCCGCAATGAAATAATCGCGCGTCTGCGGTTCTGTCCACCAGCCTGCTTCGATCCGTTCCGGCGTCGACGCCATCTTCAAAGGCGAGCCATAGAAGGGCCGGTGGTTGCGCATCAGCAGTGCGATCGGTTTCGCCAGGATCCAGGTCGGCCGCGGCAGGCTTTGCACGTCGGCCGGCATCTGTGCGGAACGCACCGATTCGCGCACCTTTTGCTGCACCGGCACCCAGGCGTTGGCTACCTCGGGCCGGTAGTCGGCTTGCGGCAGCGCCTGTAAAACGTTGTCGGGGCCAAGGCGGGCCACCAGCAGTTCCAGCATGCGCACACGGTCTTCTTCGCTGCCGCCGGGCTCCGGGAACAGCGATTCGCTTGGCGGCGCCATCGGCTGCAGTTGGGCGGCTTCCAGCGCAAGGGCAATCACGGGAGCGTCGAGCACGGTTTTCGCCAGGCGCTCGCGCAGCAAACGCACCAGGTGCTCGTCGCGCCAGGTCGGTTCGCCCAGCGCGATGTCGACCGCCGTGGGCGGGCGCGCCACGCGGCCGCGCTCGTGGTCGAGCAGCAGGGTGATGCGTTCGACGGCGAGCTGGTGCGCGCAAAGCCAGCCGGTCAGTTGCTGCACCAGGCGCTGGGCGCCCTGCAGGCACTCCTCGGCGTTTTCGATGCGGTCGAAGAGTTCGATCTTGGCCTGAAAACTTGTCGGCGCCTCGATCCATTCGAACAGCTCGGGCGCCATGCCGTAGGCGGCGTCCAGCATGTCGAGCAGCGCGCGGCCGCAGCGGCGCTGCAGGCCTGGGCGCGGCAGGCGCCGCATGGCGCCGATGTCGAAGCAGCCGATGCCTTCGAACCAGTTGGCGTAGGCGCGCGCCGGCGGCGGCAGCGTGCTCGGCAGGCGGTCGAGGCGGCGCGTGAGCGATTCGATGGTGAGCACGCGTCCGGCGCGGCGGCGTGCCAGCAGCCAGGCGCCGCGCGCGGTCGGCGCGCAGCTGAGCTGGCCTGAAAAGCCGAGCGCGCGCAGGCTGGCGCGCACGCGCCGGCACAGGGCACGGATGCCGCCGAACAGGCGCAGGCTGGCGCCGATGTCGATCAGGATCGTCGATTCCTCGGCCTGCGCCACCTGCGGCGTGTACTGCAGCAGCGCCATCGCCACCGCGTGCAGGGCCTCGGCTTCGCGCTCGGGCGAACGCTCGACGATGCGCGCCTCGGGCATGAGCATCAGCACGCCGCCGCGGCGCATGCCGGGCTGGACGCCGGCGGCGCGCGCCAGGGGCGAGGCCGCCAGCACCCGCTCCTGCTCAAGGACGACGAGCCCGGCGTCAGTTGACCAGTTCGGGGCGAAGACCTCGAGCGGTAAGCGGGGCAGATACAGGCCGATCCACAGTCGCATGGCGTTGGAGCAGAGAAGGAGTGAGTGGCAGGAACAGCGGCGCGTCGCGCTGCGGCCCCCGGCGTTTGATGAAACCGATGTCGAGTCCGCCCGCGGCGGGCCGCAGCGACAAGCGCAGCGGCGCCGGCGAGGAATCCTGGGCGCTGGCCAGCGGGCGCATCATGAAGAACAGGGTTTCGCCGCATTGGGCCGCCAGGTGCAGGCGGCGCAGGCTTTCGCCGCGCGCATGGTTGGCCCAGAACAAGAGCGCCCCGCAACTGCCGCTGCGCAGCACCTGCTCGGCGGCCCACAGCGCGTCGGCCCCGCGCGTGCTGCGCAGCCAGATCAGTTGCGAGGGCGGCACGCCGAGCGCGGCCAGGGCCAGTGCCTGCGGCGGATGGGGCGGCTGCAGCAGCACGATGCGGCGCGAGGCCGCCGCTGCCAGCGCCGGGCGCAGCAGGCGCATCTCGCCGATGCCGGGCTGCTGCAGCAGCAGGTCGATCAGGGTGCCGGTGGGCCAGCCGCCGCCCGGCAACTGCTTCGACAAGGCCGGATGGCCGGTATCGACACAGCGCGTATTCGCATGCGCCAGCTGCGAGGCACGCCACAAGGAAGGGTGCAAATCTTCCGGCGCGGCAGTGTATTGTGAACAAGACATGATTGAGGGTAACGCAAAAGTACTGGATGGATATACAGTACTAGCTCATTCATGTTTTGGCAAGATGTGTATAGCTTGAAAACGTAGGATTTAACCTTGTGCTTGTTATCGGACACATCCGACTTCTTCCCTATCTGTCCTTGCGCTTCCCTGCTGCGAACTCCTCGATCTTCCTGGTCGGCCCTGAAACGATGAGCAGATCCGCGGGACGGATGCGGGTCTCGGGCAATGCATGCTGGAAATCCTGGTTGGCACGCTTGACGCCGACGATCGTCACGCCGAAACGCGAACGCACATGGGCTTCGGCCAGGGTTTTGTCATGGGTCTCGGCCGGCGCATGGATCTTTGCGATCGCGAATCCATCTTCGAATTCGATGAAATCGATCATCCGTCCCGTGATCAGGTGGGCCACGCGTTCGCCCATGTGCGCTTCGGGGTAGATGATGTGGTGGGCGCCAATGCGCTGGGCGATTTGTCCATGCTCGGGCGACATGGCCTTGACCCAGATATCCTTGATTCCCAGCTCGGTCAGCACCATCAGCGTCATCAGGCTGGCAGCCAGATCCGACCCGATGGCGACAATCGCATGCGAGAAGTCGGCAACGCCGAGCTGCAGCATCACGTTCTCGTTGGTCGAATCGGCTTGCACCGCATGGGTCAGGCGATCGCCCCATACCTGTACGAGGTCTTCCTTGCGGTCGATCCCCATGACGTCGTGACCAAGGCGCACCAGCGACTGGGCGACAGCGCCGCCGAAGCGCCCCAGGCCGATCACGACCACGCTGTCGCTGCTCGAAAACGCGAACTGCTCTGTGAAAATTCTACCCAACAATTGGATGCTCCTCCGGAAAACGGTAAGGCATGCGCCGCTCGCCCATGACCAGCGAGGTGGCCAGCGTAATGGTTCCTACCCTGCCAAAAAACATTAACAGCAACAGCACCAGCTGGCCGGCCACCGGCAATTGGGCGGTGATGCCAGTCGACAGGCCGGCGGTACTGAAGGCGGCGATGACCTCGAAGATGATCCGATCGGTCGGAAAATCGGTCATGCGCAGCAAGGCCAGGGTACCGAGCACCACCAGCACGCTGGCAATGACGAGCACCGTGATTGCCTGCCGCTGCGCTGATGCCCCCACGCGCCGTCCGAACGCTTCGGTGTCGCTGTGCCCTTTTGCTTCGGCCAGCACGAGCAGGAACAGGACGGCGACCGTCGCCACCTTGACGCCGCCGGCGGTGCTGGCGCTGCCGCCGCCGATGAACATGAGCAGGTAATGCAAGGCCCAGGTTTCCTGCGTCAAGGCGGCAATGTCGATCGTGTTGAAGCCCGAAGTACGGGCCGCGGCCGATATGAAGAAACTGTTGAGCAGTTTCTCGCCCACGCCCATGGGGCCCAGCGTCCCTGCGTTGTCCCATTCGAACAGCAGCACCGCACAGAAACCGCCCAGCAGCAAAACCAGCGTGCCCACCAGCGTGAGCTTGGTGTGCAGCGACCAGTGGCGCGGATCGTTCAGCCGCTGGCGCAAGTCATGCAATACCGGGAAGCCAATACCGCCGAGAATGAAGCCCATCAGGATGGGAAGCAGAATGAATGCATCTCCGGCGTAGCGCATCAGGCTGTCGGCATGGATCGAAAACCCGGCGTTGTTGAATGCGGAAACCGCATGGAACAGTCCCGACCATGCCGCTTCACGCCAGTCGAGGCCATGCCCGAGGCGCAACCTCAACATGAGTGCCAGCGCGATGATGCACTGGCACAGCAAGGTCATTGCCAACACCACTTTCGCCACGCTGCGTACATCGCCCAGCGCGAGCGAACGCGTTTCGGTCTGCGTCAGCAGGCGCGTACGCAGGCCCGGCGAGCGGTTCACCATCAATCCGAGCAGGGTCGCCGCCGTCATCATGCCGAAGCCGCCCAGTTGAAACAGCCCCATGATGGTCGCCTGGCCGAAGGTCGACCAGTAGGTACCCGTATCGACCGTCACCATGCCGGTGACGCACACCGCCGACACCGAGGTGAAGAAGGCCACCATCAGGGGCGCATTGCTCCCGCCCGCACGCGCCATCGGCAGCATCAGGAGCAGCGTGCCGATCATGATCACCGCCAGGAAGGCCAGGGTCACCGCCCTGGCGGGATGGAGAATCGCATTCATGTCAGCGGCCGCGCAGCGGGGTATCGTCGAAGTCCATCGTATCGGTATCCGGATCCGAGGCCAGCGGTGTACCGAGGAATTTGAGCCAGGTAAAACCGATGATTCCCGCAACCAGCGATCCCAGGAGAATCGCCATCTTCGATGCATTGATCACCTCCGCCTGGCCTGTGTAGGCCAGGTTGGTGATGAAGATGGACATGGTAAACCCGATGCCGCCAAGCAGGCCGGCGCCAAGCACATGGCGCCAAGCAAGGTCGAGCGGCAGGCGGCAGATACCGAGCAGGACGGCGCCAAAGCTGAACAGGAAGATGCCGACCGGCTTGCCTACGACCAGCCCCAGCAGGATACCGAGGCTGTTCGCCGACATCAACTCTCCGGCCCAGCCCGTGCCGATCACGATTCCCGTATTGGCCAGGGCAAACACCGGCAGGATCAGGAAGGCGACCGGCTTGTGCAGCATGTGTTCGAGCCGGTGCGAGGGCGACGTGGCATCGTCCTCGATGCTCGAATACGGGATCGTGAAGGCCAGCAGCACGCCGGCGATCGTGGCGTGCACGCCCGACTTGAGCATCAGGAACCACATCAGCGCGCCGCCCAGCAGATAAGGCCACAGCGCCATCACGCGCAGTATGCGGTTCATGGCCAGCAGCGCCGCAAAGACCGCAAGGGCGCCCATGAGATACAGGAACGACAATTCGGCCGTATAGAACACGGCGATGACAACGATCGCACCGAGGTCGTCCATCACGGCCAGCGCCGTCAGGAAAATCTTCAGCGATGCCGGCACCCTGCTTCCGAGCAAGGCCAGCACACCGAGCGCAAACGCGATGTCGGTCGCCATCGGAATACCAATGCCGGCCTGGGTCGGCGTTCCCCCATTGAGCAGGAAGTGGATCAGCGCGGGCACGGCAATACCGCCGGCAGCGGCCAGGATCGGCAGCATGGCGTTTCTCACGTCCGACAGTTCGCCGTTCTGCAGTTCGCGCTCGAGCTCCAGCCCGATCAGCAGGAAGAAGATGGCCATCAGCGCGTCGTTGACCCAATGCTCGATGGACAGGCCGGCCACGTACTGGCGCCAGAAACCGAGATAACCCTCCCCCAGGGGCGAATTGGCGACCAGCAGCGAGATGAGCGTGCAGACGATGAGCACGATGCCGCCCGCCTTGCCCGACTCGGTGAATTGCTTGAATGATTGTGAAAGTCGCTTTTCGATGCGCAATTTTTTACTCCGTGGCCGACCTGTATGGCGGATCGGATTGGATTTGTGGAAAGCCCATACGCGGCGCGAAGGCTTTTGTCTGCTAGGGAAGAAATACGTGTCGTGGACACGCTTGCCGCCTCTCAGGAGGAATCGATTGCCAGCGCCGATCCGGCATGCGCGGCGATGTCGCCACGACGGGTATGAAAATGAGAGGGCGGGAAGATTGCCGGTAGCGGCAAAACGGCAGGGAATCGGATGATCATGGCGATGGACGTAACGGTAACCGCGTGGCGGCCCGACCATCGCGCATCCTGTCGCACCTGTACGATGCGATCACCCTGGCAAAATTATACCTCGCTCGGCAGAACGCCAACGATTCACTTGTCCGTCGAGAAACCACAGGATCGCGTCCGGCCCGCATCAAAAGGTGAAATAATGGCGCTTCATTCATTATTTGCCTGACAATGCCCGCTTCCCTCTTCCGCACCGGATCGCGCCCATGACCACAATACAATTGGTCGGCGCCGCCCTCTTCGCCTGCGCCCTCCTCCACACCTTCGCCGCCAAGGGTTTCGAGATCCTGGCCGACCGCCACCCGCGCCATGAAGGCCTGTTCCACCTGCTCGGCGAAGTCGAGGTCGTGTTCGGTTTCTGGGCCTTCGTCCTGATCGTGACGATGGCCTTCGTCGCCGGGCCGGGCGCGGCCGTCGACTATGCCGAATCGCGCCAGTTCACCGAGCCGCTGTTCGTGTTCGTGGTGATGGTGATCGCGGCCTCGCGCCCGATCCTGGACGCCGTGCGCGTCCTGCTGGGCACGGTGGCCAGGCTGGTGCCCGTGCGCACCGAAGTCGCACTGGCCTGGCTGGGGCTGGCCCTGGTGCCCTTGTCCGGCTCGCTGATCACGGAGCCGGCGGCGATGACCCTGGCCGCGCTGATGCTCGCGCCTCAGGTGTTCCGCCCCGGCATTCCGGAAGCGCTGAAATACGGCGCGCTCGGCGTGCTGTTCGTGAACGTCTCGATCGGCGGCACCCTCACCTCCTATGCCGCGCCGCCGGTGCTGATGGTGGCGTCCACCTGGGGCTGGGACAGCGCCTACATGCTGACTCACTTCGGCTGGCGCGCCGCCCTGGCTGTGCTGATCAACGCCAGCGTCGTCACCCTGCTGCTGCGCAAGCACCTGGCGCCGGCCGCCGCCGAGGAACGCACGCCGGTGCCCCTGAAAGTGTCGGTCATCCACCTCGCCTTCCTGGCGGCCGTCGTGCTGCTGGCGCACCACCCGGTGCTCTTCCTCGGCCTGTTCCTGCTCTTCCTCGGCTTTACCCAGGCTTACGGACGCCACCAGGATCCCCTGATCCTGAAAGAAGGTTTATTGGTCGGCTTCTTCCTGGCCGGCCTCGTGGTGCTGGGCGGGATGCAGCAATGGTGGCTGCAGCCGATCATTTCCAGCCTCAGCCCCACCGCCCTGTTCTTCGGTGCGCTGGGCCTGACCGCGATCACCGACAATGCGGCACTGACCTATCTCGGTTCGCTGATCACGGGCTTGTCCGAGCACGCCAAGTACATGCTGGTGGCGGGCGCGGTCGCCGGCGGCGGCCTGACCGTGATTGCCAACGCCCCGAATCCCGCCGGCGCCGCCCTGCTGCGCAATGGCTTCAACGACGAATCGATCGGCGCCCTGGGCCTGCTGGGCGGCGCCCTGGGCCCGACCATCGTCGCCGCAATCCTGTTTCTGATCTAGAGGAGTGAGCATGGACGACACCGTATTGGTCGGCAAGACCGGCATCATCGAACGCTGCTGCCGCCGCGCCCGCGAAGAATACGAGAAGGATCCGACGACTTTCGTGGGCGACCTCACGCGCCAGGACGCGGCGACCCTGAACGTGATCCGCGCCTGGGAAGCGGCGGTCGAGATGGGCGATTACGTGATCGCCATGGCCGACCTGGGCGAGCCCTTCAACGAGCGCGAGGTCATCAGCATCCTGGCCGACAACGGCTGGATCGACGCCACCCTGGCCGAAGACCTGAAACGCACCGGCGAATTCTGCCGCGCCGAATGGGATCACCAGGCCGCGCCGCTGCCGGCCCTGGTCACCATCATCAAGCGCGGGCTCGATGATTTCGGCGCCTACAGCCAGGCGCTGCTGGCCGGGGCGGCGACGCTGCCGCCGTCGCCACAGGCGGACTGACACCCGATGGCTGGGTTTATCGCCACACCGAAGACGAGGTGCGCGCGCTCGCCGCCGCCGCGCGCTACGATCCCAATCCCATGCCGGAGCACGATCACGACGGCGAGAGCCTGGAATACGTCTTTCATTTCCTGAAGTCGCACGCGGTCATGTTGCAGTCCGCAGTCGAGCGCGAGCTGGGCGTCGCCTACGCGGAAATGAATACCTGAATACCATCGATCCATAGGAAACGCGTCATGTCGGACATCTTTCTGCTCATGACCGGGCTGCTGTCCGGCATCGCGCTCGTGCTCTACTTCTTTCCCTACCGCCAGTTGCTCAATTTCGTGGATTACGGCTCCCCGCAAGCCACGCCGCGCATCAACCGCTACGCCGCGCGGCGCCTGCTGCTGCCCGTCGCCATACACGCGCTCTGCGTCCCGATCGCCGCGCTGCGTCCGGAACTGGGCGTGCCGCTGCTGTTCCTGACCCCGCTCTCGATCCTGGCCGCCGTGGTCTGGATCGCGGCCGGCGTCCATCGTCTGAACACGTTTCCCGCAACTTGACCCGAGGAGATCCGGCATGGACGAAGTGACTGGCGGCTGCCTGTGCGGCAAGGTGCGCTTCCAGGCGACGGGACGTCCCTACCGGGTCGGCATCTGCCACTGCCTCGACTGCCGCAAGCACCATGGCGCGCTGTTCTACGCGGCCGCGATTTTTCCACAGCAGGCGGTGACGGTCAGCGGCGCCACCCGCGCTTATGCCGGACGCCACTTCTGTCCGGAGTGTGGCTCCTCCGTATTCGCGCGCAGCGGCGACGAGATCGAACTCCACCTCGGCGCCCTGGATGCTCCGAACCGGTTCACGCCCACCTACGAAAACTGGACGGCGCGGCGCGAATCCTGGCTGCCGCCGTTCCCACTGGCGCACAGCTATATCCACAACCGTGAGGCACCCGACCGTTCCGAATGAGCGCCTAGCCGAAGGGCCGGATATCTGGCGCGTGCTCGGCCGACACGCCTTGCGCCAATGCGGCGGCTTCCTGCGCCGCCAGTGCGCGTCGAAAACCGTCGCGCTGGCGCAGGCGTTCCCAATACGCCGCCACCGCCGGCGTGAAGCGCGCGCTCAAACCCAGGTGCTCGGCCAGCAGCAGCGCGTAGCCGACCGAGACGTCGGCCGCCGTGAAGCGGTTCGCGGCGAGAAAATCGTGCTGCTCCAGGCGTGGTTCGAGCGTGCGCAAGCGCGCCAGGAACCACTTCGCATAATCCTCGGCCACCTGCGGCGCGCGCCGCTCCGGCGCTTCGAAATGCGTATAGCGCAGCACCAGCGTCTGCGGGAAGGTCAGCGTCGCTTCGCCGAAGTGCAGGAAGTTCAGGTAGGCGGCGTAGTCCTGCTCGCCGGGCCGGATCTCCATGCCCGAACCGGTGGCGAGGTACTGGCAGATCGCCGCCGATTCCGTCATGCGTAGCTCGCCGTCGGCCAGTGCCGGCACCGTGCCCAGGGGATTGATGGCCAGGTAGGCCTTGTCGAAGGCGCGCGGCGGGAAGGGCAGCATCTTCAGTTCGTAGGGCAGGCCCAGTTCTTCCAGCATCCACAAGGGGCGGAAGGAGCGCGCGCTCATGCAATGGTAGAGGGTGATCGTCAAGACAGCGTCCTTACAAAGCCGGGCGCGCACGAAACGGCGCGCAGGGGTGGCGGGATTTCAGTATAAATAGCACCTGATCATAACAAGCGGATGGAGACCACATGCACGCAAGCCCGAGCTATGTACATGGCGCACATGAGCTGCCCCTGATCGGCGAGACGATCGGCCCGTTTTTGGCGCGCATCGCCGCCACGCACGGCGACAACGAAGCGCTGGTCGTGCCGCACCAGAACGTGCGCTGGAACTACCGCGAATTCGATACGCGCGTGAGCCGCCTGGCGGCCGGCCTGCTGGCGCTGGGACTGCGTCCGGGCGACCGCGTCGGCATCTGGTCGCAGAACTGCGCGGAGTGGGTGCTGGTGCAGTTCGCTACCGCGCGCGCCGGCCTGATCATGGTGAACATCAATCCGGCCTACCGCCGCTCCGAGCTCGAATACGTGCTCGAGAAAGTGGGCTGCGCCGCCCTGATCCTGGCGCCCGCCTTCAAATCGAGCGACTACCTCGCCATCGTCAATGACGTGGTGCCGGAACTGCGGTCGAGCGCCCCCGGCCGGCTGCAGTCGGCGCGCCTGCCGCAGCTGCGCCACGTGATCCGGCTCGGCGCGGACACGAGCCCGGGCATGCACAATTTCGATGTGCTGCCGGTGCCGGAAGGCGACCCGCGCCTGACGCAGCTGGCCGAGCTCGAAGCGTCCCTGCAGTTCGACGATCCGGTGAACATCCAGTTCACCTCGGGCACCACGGGCGCCCCGAAAGGCGCGACGCTCACCCACCACAACATCCTGAACAACGGCTTCTTCGTGGGCGAAGCGATGAAGCTGTCCAGCCATGACCGGCTCTGCATCCCGGTGCCGCTGTATCACTGCTTCGGCATGGTGCTGGGGAACCTCGCCTGCGTCACCCACGGCGCCACGATGGTCTTCCCGGGCGAGAGTTTCGAACCGAAGTCGGTGCTGGAAACCGTGCAGGCCGAACGCTGCACCGGCCTGCACGGCGTGCCGACCATGTTCATCACCCTGCTCGACCATCCCGACTTCGCGCAGTACGATCTGTCGACGCTACGCACCGGCATCATGGCCGGCTCGCCCTGCCCGGCCGAAGTCATGGGCCGCGTGATCGAGAAAATGCACCTGGGCGAAATCACGATCGCCTACGGCATGACGGAGACTTCCCCGGTCAGCTTCCAGAGTTCGGTCGACGACCCCGTGCACCTGCGCGTCTCGACCATCGGCCGCGTCCATCCGCATCTCGAAGTGAAAATCGTCGACGCCGACGGCAGGATCGTGCCGCGCGGCGTGAAGGGCGAACTGCTCACGCGCGGCTATTCGGTGATGCTCGGCTACTGGGGCGACGAGGAAAAGACGCGCGAGACCATCGACGCGGCGCGCTGGATGCATACCGGCGACCTGGCCGTGATCGACGACGCCGGTTTCGCCACCATCGTCGGCCGCGCCAAGGACATGGTGATCCGCGGCGGCGAAAACATCTATCCGCGCGAGATCGAGGAATTTTTGTACCGCCACCCGAAGATCCTCGACGTCCAGTGCGTCGGCGTGCCCGATGCGAAATACGGCGAAGAGCTGTGCGCCTGCATCGTCCTGCGTCCGGGCATGGAAGCGAGCGAGGACGAGATCCGCGAGTTTTGCAAAGGGCAGATCGCGCACTACAAGATCCCGCGCCATGTCCGCTTCGTGACCAGCTTCCCGATGACGGTGACGGGGAAGATCCAGAAATACCTGCTGCGCCAGCAGGTGACGACGGAGCTCGGTTTGGGCCTGACGCCTTAGAGCGTTAGGCGCTCTTAGTGGCCGAAGTGGCCGTATAAACCCAGACAGAGCTCGACGAAAATCAGCAGGAAGATCGCCGTCTCCAGCCTGTGCGAGCTGTGGTAGCGCATGGTTTCGACCAGGGTTTCCGAGGTATGCGACAAGGTCGTGAGCTTGCGGTCGAGGGCGGACGCGCGGTCGTGCAGTTCGTAGTCGCCTTCCAGCCTGGCGTACAGGCCAGACAGGCCCGGGTTATCCCACAGCAGATCCGGGCGATCGAGCACGCCGGCGCGGCCATTGAGGCGGTTTTCGGCCAGCAGCATGTTGCCGACCGCCTTCAGGAGTTCGGACGGTTTCGCCGAGAAGCGTCCGTCCTCGGCCAGGTCGCGCGCCAGCGGTTCGCTGCGGTCGAAGTCGCGCGCGGCGCGCCGCTCCTGGAAGGACAGCATGGTGGCCTTCGCCATCACCTCGGCGATGAGCTGCAGGCGCAGGCGATCGGCATTCTTGATCTTGATGTACTGGCCCGCGGGGCCTTCCTCGTCGTCCGGGCCGACGTGGATCATGGCCGTTTCCTCGGCGCCGATGTCGCCCTCGCCGGAAGAATGCGCCGCGATCGTCTGCAGCAGGCGCGCCTTTTCGCTGCTCGAGGCGTTGAACAGCACCACCGCGCCGTAGCGGAACAAGGCCGCGATACCGCCCTCGCCCAGCTTCACCATGTAGGGCGATTTGGCGATGATCTCGAAGCCGGACAAGGTGCGCAAGTCCATGCGCTCGGCCACCATGATGGCGCTCGCGCTGAACTGGAGCTGGGGAATGACGGGCCGCTGGTAGGGCAGCTTCTCGGTTTTCAGGTGCAGGCCCGCGCGCTTGCGCGGGCGCGGATTCCAGCGGATCTGCTTTCGGTCGATGTGGCTGTCCATGAGTGCTCGTGTGCTTCGCGCAAGGTGGTCGGGATCGCTGCCGAGTCAGCGGCGCTGGCCTCATCATAGCGGATGCGCCGATATCCCCGGCACGAAAGCAAGCAGGCGCAAGCCCGGTCACAGCCCGTGTAAGATCGCGTATCTCTTCAATCATCCACGCCGCCATGACCGCCAATTCGTCCGCCGCCCTGCGCCACGTCGTCCTCTTCTCCTTCAAGAACGAGGCCAGCGCCGAACAGATCGATACCGTCGTCGCCGATTTCGGCGCCCTCGCCCAGGCCGTTCCCGGCATCGTGTCCTATGAATGGGGCACCAACGTCAGCCCGGAAGGCCTGAACGACGGCTTCACCCACTGCTTCACGCTGACCTTCGGCAGCAACGAAGACCGCGACGTCTACCTCGTGCATCCGGCCCATACTGCTTTCGTTTCCACCCTGGGCGCCTGCCTGGCGCGTTCGCTGGTGGTCGACTACTGGGCGAAATGATCGCTCATGCCGCGCCGGCCTGGCCGGCGCGGAACTGGCGGCGGTAATGCGAAGGCGAGGTATGCAGGCTCGCCTTGAAATGCTGGCGCAATGACAGCGCCGTGCCGAAACCGGCTTCGCCCGCCACCACTTCGATCGGCACATTGGTGCATTCGAGCATGCGCTGGGCCTGGGCCAGCCGCTGGCTCAGCAGCCACTGCTTGAACGAGGTGCCGGTCGCCTGGCGGAAATGGCGCGTGAAATGCCGCCGGCTCATGGCCGCGCGTTCGGCCAGGGCGTCGATGCCGTGCGGCTGTGCGAGGTTGTGCAGCACCCAGTCCAGCACTTCCGCGAAGCGCCCTTCGCTCGCCTTCGAGGGCAGCGGATGCTCGATGAACTGGGCCTGGCCGCCCTGCCGGTGCGGCGCGATGAGCAGGCGCCGCGCCACTCGGTTGGCCACTTCCGCACCGCGCAGTTCGCGCAGCAGGTGCAGGCAGCAATCGAGCCCCGCAGCCACGCCGCCCGAGGTCAGGACATTACCCTCGTCCACATACAGCACTTCCCGGTTCACCTTCACCTTCGGATAGCGCCGCGCCAGGGCGGCGGCCAGTTCCCAGTGCGTGGTCGCGGTCTTGCCGTCGAGGAGACCGGCCTGCGCCACCGGAAAGGCGCCCAGGCACAAGCCCACCACGCGCGCGCCGCGGGCATGGGCGCGGCGCAGGCGCTCGATCAATTCGTCCGGCGCGCGCCGGCAGTCTTCGTGCCAGGCGGGCATGACGACGATGTCGGCCTCGTCGATGGCCGACAGGTCGCGCTCGACGGCGATGACGAAACCGGCGGCCGTGCGTAGCGGCCGGCCTTCGGCGGCGCAGACCAGTACCTCGAAGCCCGGCTCGGCGCCGGCATCGGTACCGAACACCAGGCAAGGAACCGACAGGTGAAAAGGCGTCATGCCCTCGAAGGCGACGACGGCGATGCGTTGCGGGCGGGAAGAAGAAGCGATGGTCATGGCCCGATTATATCGAACATCGACCTTCGGGCCACTGTTGCCGCCGGGCCAGGAGGCCGACAATGGCTTCACCTTCACAACAACAGGAACACGTCCATGACCCTCGTCCCCACCCTCGACACGGCCGCCGCGCGCATTCCGTCCGGCGCCGCCGGCCTCGGCTTCCAGCTGATCCGCAACGCCACCGTCAAGCTCCGCTTCGGCACCACCACCTTCCTGGTCGACCCGATGCTGGCGAAAAAGGATAGCTTCCCCGGCTTTCCCGGCACGATGAACAGCCACCTGCGCAATCCGACGGTCGAGCTACCCCTGCGGGTCGCGGAGATCGTCCAGGCCGACGCCGTGATCCTTACCCACATCCATCCCGACCACTGGGATGCAAGCGCCAAGGCGGCGCTCCCGAAAGACATCCCGATGTTCGTGCAGAACGAGGACGACGCCGCCGGCATCCGCCGCGACGGTTTCACGGATGTGCGCGTGCTGGGCGCGGACAGCGCATTTCGCGGCGTGCGCCTGCACCCGGTCACGGGTCAGCACGGCAGCGAGACCCACATGGCCATGCTGGGCAGCTTCCTGGGCGAGACGGTGGGCGTGGTGCTGCGTGGCGAGGGCGACGAAGGCGACGAGGGCAAGACCGTGTACATCGCCGGCGACACGGTCTGGACGCCCGAGGTGGACAGAGCGATCGCCACCTGGCAACCTGACATCATTGTCCTGAACACGGGCTATGCGCGCATCGAAGGCTTCGACGGCGCCATCATCATGGGCAAGGAAGACCTGAAGCGCGCGCACGACGCGGCGCCCGGCGCCACCGTCATCGGCATCCACATGGAAGCCTTCAACCACATGATGCAGTCGCGCCGCGAGCTGCTCGACTATGTGCGCGACACCGGCATGGACGCAGCGCGCGTGCTGGTGCCGGACGACGGGCAGGCCTACCGCTTCTGAGCTGCGCCGGAAAAGAAAAAGGAGTGGGCGCACCCACTCCTTTCTTGCCAAGCTCGGTTGCTCAGACTTTGGCGGTACGGCGGCGTGCCACCACACCGGCGCCCAGGATGGCGATGCCGAACAGGGCCAGCGAACCCGGCTCCGGCACTTCGGACAGCTTGAACTGACCGTTATTGCTGACGAAGAAATAGGTGGGGGTATTCGCGTAGGCCTGGCCGTTGCAGCCGTTACCCGTGAAGCCGGCGTATTCGCAGGCGACTTCGCTCACCAGGGTCTGGGTTGGGCTACCGATGGTATTAGCGTTGGTAAAGGCAAAAGCCATGATCGATTCCATCGACAGGTCATCTCCGTTTTCACGGAAGAAATAACCCTCATCCAGCGCCCCCGCCGCGGCACGTGCGAACACGGTGATTTGACCATTGTTCGTCGGCGAGCCGCTCGCATCGACCAGGCCGCCGCCGCCGGCCATCACGGTGAAGACCGCGATTTCATTGCCCAGGTTGGCGCCGTAGATGCCGGCCGTGCTCGAATACTGGTTGGTTTCGTTCTGGTACATGCGGATCGTGCCGCCAGTGAAGGTGAAGGCGCCGCCGAAGTTACCGGTGCCGGTCGCTTCGAAGGTAGCGGAAATATTGCCGCCAGCGTAATTGTCGTCGAAGTCCTGGCCATTGCTGTCGGCCTGATCGATGTTGAACACGGCGTGTTCCCTGAACGTGAAGCTCGATCCGCTGCCTGGAGTAATCTGGATGAAGGAATTGCCGTTCACGTCCAGGTATTCGTTGATCGTCTGCCCGTCGGCGAAGCCGCCGCCGTTGGGATTGAATACCCAGTTGTTCAGCACCGGAGCCGCCTGGGCGGCGCCCATCGACATTGCAACGGCAGTAGCACAAGCCAATTTTTTCAAAAGTTTCATGACCGGATTCCTCATCAGTGATTGATCGAGCGTAGGCACAGCATTTCATTACTAGCAACCCCCGTACCAGCTACGCTAGTGGCATAGATATCAATCACTTACGCGTTATTGTTAACTCAACAGTAATAAAAATGTAAAGAATTCCGAACTCGGCAGTAGCTGGCGCGGCCTGCGCAAGGCTGCCGGGCTGCGAAAAAAATCCGGTTTCGGTGTCGAATACGGAACCCGCCGTTCGTCGTAGCGCCAGAGGGATGTCCTCTGCGTTCAAACAAGGGAGATCGATCATGTCCACGAATACCGTCGAGCTGCACCGCGTCCTGAAATCCAATGCCGAGCGCGTCTACCGCGCCTTCACCACGCCCGCCGCCCTCGCCAAATGGCTGCCGCCGCACGGCTATTTCGGCACCGTGCACGAGGCCGACGTGCGCGTCGGCGGCCGCTACCGGATGTCCTTCACCAACCTCACCACCGGCGCCAGCCAGGCCTTCGGCGGCGAATACCTGGAGTTGGAACCGGGAACCCGTCTCTGCTACACGGACGAGTTCGACGATCCGAACCTGCCGGGCCGGATGCTCACCACGGTGAGCCTGCGCGAAGTCTTTTGCGGGGTCGAACTGCGCATCCGCCAGGAAGGCATTCCTGCGATGATTCCGGCGGAGGCTTGTTATCTGGGCTGGCAGGAGTCGCTGCAGCAGCTGGCGCAGCTGACAGAAGCGGAAATCAAGGAATAAATCCCCTACTAACGAAAGGAGAAACACCATGGTCAGCAAGAACACGATCTGCCTCTGGTTCGACGGCACCGCGCTCGAGGCCGCGCGCTTTTACGCCGAAACGTTTCCCGACAGCGCAGTCAAAGCCGTCCATCACGCACCCAGCGACTTCCCGTCCGGCAAGGAAGGCGATGTCCTGACCGTCGAGTTCACGGTGATGGGCATCCCCTGCCTCGGTCTGAACGGCGGCCCGCTCGTCCCCCAGACCGAAGCATTCTCCTTCCAGGTCGCCACCGACGACCAGCCTGAAACCGACCGTCTCTGGAATGCGATCGTGAACAATGGCGGTCAGGAAAGCGCCTGCGGCTGGTGCAAGGACAAATGGGGCCTGAACTGGCAGATCACGCCGCGCGTGCTCACCGACGCCATCGCCAACCCGGACAAGGCGGTGGCGCGGCGCGCTTTCGAGGCGATGATGGGGATGAGGAAGATCGACGTGGCGGCGATCGAGGCGGCGGTACGGGGCTGAGCGCGCTCGTGTGCCCAGGGCTGTGTCCGGCAACCCAGCCCTGCCCTCTCCAACGCAGGTATTGCAATCCTCCAGCAGGGCAGCATATGGGCTGAAGTGGCAGCTGCGTGCGCGCATAGTCTGTGGTCGAACTGGTATCATTCGCGTTTGCCTGGATCCGGCCCCGACGCTGTCCGACAGCGCGCCAGTCCTTCAACCTACAGAACATCAAGAATGAGCACACCGACCCAACTGCCCTCTTTCTGGAGCCGGCTCTCCCTCGCCTTCGGCACCTTTTTCAAGACCATCGGCGACGCCGAATTCGCCGCGCGCGTGCGCGATGACCAGGTCGGCCCGGTAGCCGGCCCGACCGCTGCCCCCGCACCTGCTCCGACGCCGGCCCCGGTCGCCCCCGCGCCTGTCTTGCTGCGCGAAGCCACCCCGGACGCCGCCCTGCAGCTGCTGACCCTGCTGCAACGCGAGGCGCGCCTGATCGACTTCGCCCACGAAAACCTGGCTTCTTACGCCGACGCCGACATCGGCGCCGCCGCCCGCGTCGTGCACGAAGGCTGCGCGCGCGTGCTGAAGGATCACTTCACGATCCAGCCAGTGCGCGGCGAAGCCGAAGGAAGCCGCGTCACGCTGGAAGAAGGTTTCGATGCCGCCAGCGTGCGCCTGACCGGCAACGTGGTCGGCAAGGCGCCGTTCAAGGGCACCCTGAGCCACCGCGGCTGGAAGGCAAGCGAGGTACGCCTGCCGCAGCTGGCCAAGGAACACGACGCCAGCGTGCTCGCTCCCGCCGAGGTGGAACTGTGAACGCGCCTGCGATTGCACCCGTGAACTCCCGTTACGCCATCGGCATCGACCTCGGCACCACGCACAGCGCGCTGTCGTATGTCGACCTGGAAGCGAGCGACGGCGAGACCACCGCCCACGGCGTGCTGCCGATCCCGCAGCTGAGCGCACCGGGCACGGTCGAAGCCTTGCCGCTGCTGCCCTCCTTCCTCTACCTGCCGCACCCGGACGAACTGGCGCCGGGCGAACTGGCGCTGCCCTGGAATACCGACGGCGAGACCGCCGTGGCCGGCGAAATGGCGCGTTCGCGCGGCGCCACCACGCCGATCCGCCTGGTCTCCTCGGCCAAGAGCTGGCTCTGCCATCCGGGCGTGGATCGGCGCGCCGCCATCCTGCCGTCGGACGCGCCGGACGAAGTCACGCGCGTCTCGCCGCTGGAGGCCTCGACGCGCTATCTGCAGCACCTGCGCCGCGCCTGGGACAGTGCCCATCCGGACGCGCCTTTCGACCAGCAGCAGGTCACCGTCACCATCCCCGCTTCCTTCGATCCCGGCGCGCGCGAACTCACCGCGGAAGCGGCGCGCAATGCCGGCTATACCTCGGCCACCTTGCTGGAAGAACCGCAGGCGGCCCTGTACAGCTGGATCCAGGGCAGCGGCGGCGGCTGGCGCAAGCAAGTGAAAGCGGGCGACATCGTGCTGGTGGTCGACGTCGGCGGCGGCACCAGCGACTTCTCGCTGATCGCCATCCTGGAAGTGGACGGCAAGCTCGAACCGCACCGCGTGGCCGTGGGCGACCACATCCTGCTCGGCGGCGACAACATGGACTTGGCGCTGGCCCACCTGGTCGCGCGCAAGCTGGCAAGCAACGGCACCCAGCTCGATGCCTGGCAGATGCGCGCCCTGACCTACGGCTGCCGCGCCGCCAAGGAACACCTGCTGGCCGACGCCAACGCCACGACCTGGCCGATCGTCGTGCCGAGCCGCGGCTCGAAACTGATCGGCGGTTCGATCCGCACCGAACTCACGCGCGAGGAAGTCACCACATTTATTACCGACGGTTTCTTCCCGCGCGTGGAAGCGTCGGCCCGCCCGACCGTGCGCGCCCGCGCCGGCCTGACGCAACTGGGCCTGCCCTACGCGCAGGATGCCGCCGTCACGAAGCACCTGGCCGCCTTCCTGGCGCGCCAGGCCGGCGCCACCGCCGAACTCGCAGGTTTTGAAGGCCGGGTCTCGGCCGAACACAGCTTCCTGCATCCGAGCGCGGTGCTGTTCAACGGCGGCGTGTTCAAGTCAAGCATCCTCGCCCAGCGCGTGATGGACACCATCAACGACTGGCTCTACATGGAAGGGGCCGAACCGGCGCGCATGCTCGAAGGCGCCGACCTGGATCTCGCCGTCGCGCGCGGCGCAGCCTATTACAGCTATGCGCGGCGCGGCGGCGGCGTACGCATCCGCGGCGGCACGGCCCGTTCCTACTACGTCGGCGTCGAATCGTCGATGCCGGCCATTCCCGGCATGGAGCCGCCGATCCAGGCCCTGTGCGTGGCGCCCTTCGGCATGGAAGAAGGCAGCGAACTCGAACTGCCGGGCCAGGAATTCGGCCTGGTCGTGGGCGAGCCCGTCCACTTCCGCTTCTTCGGTTCGACCACGCGCCGGCAAGACCAGATCGGCGAGGTGCTCGACTTCTGGGGCCCGGACGAGCTGCAGGAACAGAACGAGATCCAGGCGACCCTGCCGGCCGACGGACGCATGCCGGGCGACGTGGTGCAGGTCAAGCTGCATGCCCTCGCCACCGAAGCCGGCACCCTGGAACTGGCGGCGGTGGCGCGTGACGGCCAGCGCTGGAAAGTCGAATTCGACGTTCGCACGACGACAGAACAGTGACGCCTTACCTGGTCAGCATCGATCTCGGCACCACGAACACGGTGCTGGCCTATGCCGCACCGGGTGCGGCCGACATCACGCTGTTTTCGATCGACCAGTTGGTCGCGCCCGGCGAAGTGGCCGGCGCGCCGCTGCTGCCCTCGAACCGCTATCACCCCTCTTCCGAGGAACTCGGGCCGGGTCAGCTGCAGCTGCCCTGGCAGCAGCCTGACGTCGCCGGCGTCGAACGGGTTGCCGTCGGCCGCCTGGCGCGCAGCCTGGGCGCGGCGACGCCGGGGAGGCTGGTGGCCAGCGCCAAGAGCTGGCTCTCGCATCCGGGCGTCGACCGCATGGCGGCCATCCTGCCCTGGGGCGCCGAGCCCGAGGTGCCGAAGGTCTCGCCGGTGGCCGCCAGCGCCAGCTACCTGGCCCACCTGCGCGCCAACTGGAACACCCGCTTTCCGCAGCAGCCGCTGGAACGGCAGGAGCTGGTGCTCACCGTGCCCGCCTCCTTCGACGAGGGCGCGCGCGCGCTGACGCTGGAAGCGGCGGCACTGGCCGGCCTGCCGCAACTGCGCCTGCTGGAGGAACCGCAAGCGGCCCTCTACGACTGGCTGTACCGCCACCGCGCGACACTGGCTGAGGAGCTGGCCGATGCCAAACTGGTGCTGGTGGCCGACGTCGGCGGCGGCACCACCGACTTCAGTCTCGTCAAGGTCGAACTCGTCGACGGCGCGCCGCAACTCACACGCATCGGCGTGGGCAACCACCTGATCCTCGGCGGCGACAACATGGATCTGGCCTTGGCGCACCTGGTCGAGGCGCGCATGGCCGAGCAGGACGGCCCTGATGCGCCGCGCGCACGCCTGTCGGCCGCGCGCCTGGCCCAGCTGACGGAACGCTGCCGCGCGGCCAAGGAACAGCTCCTCGCCGTGGACGCGCCCGAACAAGTATTGGTGACGCTGCTCGGCGCCGGCGCGCGCCTGATCGGCGCCAGCCGCAAGGCCGCACTCACGCGCGCGGACATCGGCCGCGTCGTGCTGGACGGCTTCTTCCCTCTGAACGACACGCAGGAAAGCGCCCGCCGCGCGCGCGCCGGCATCGTCGAATTCGGCCTGCCGTATGCGAGCGATCCGGCCGTCACGCGCCACCTGGCCGGCTTCCTGCGCCAGCACGCGGCGGCGGCGCGCGAAGCGCTCGGGCTGCCTGATGACGACGATACGCTGCCCGTGCCGGACACCCTGCTCCTGAACGGCGGCGTGTTCCGCGGCCAGGCGCTGGCCGAACGCCTGGCCGACACACTGGCGCAGTGGCGCGGTGCGCCGCTGCGCATCCTGCACAACCTCGACCCGGATGTCGCCGTCGCCCGCGGCGGCGTCGCCTATTCGCTGGCGCGCCAGGGCGCCGCGCCCGCCATCGAAAGCGGCGCCGCGCGCAGCTATTACCTGCTGCTCGACGGCGAACGCGGCAGCGGCGGCCTGTGCGCCGTCTGCCTGCTCCCGCGCGGCACGGCGGCGGGCGTCGAAGTGCGCCTGCACGAGCGCAGCTTCGCGCTGCGCCTGGGACGGCCGGTGCGCTTCCACCTGGTGTCGACGGTGGCCGATGCGGGCGCAGCGCCACGCCCCGGCGACCTGGTGGAGCTGGCGCCGGACGATGTGGTGCGCCTGCCGCCGATCGCCACCGTGCTGCGCGCCGCGCCCGGCGCTGCGCCGCGCAGCGAAGTCGCGGTGCAGCTGGCGGCGTCGCTGAGCGAAGTCGGTTCGCTCGAAGTGCATTGCGTGGCCGAAGACGGCGGCGCGCGCTGGCAGCTGGCCTTCGAATTGCGCGACGCGGAGAGCCAGGAGGAAGTACTGGAACTCGAGACGCTGCCGCCGCAGTTTGAGGCCGCGATTGAGAAGATCGAGCGCGTCTTCGGCACCCGCTCGAAAGCCGTCGATGCGAAGGAGGTGCGCCAGCTGCGCGCCAGCCTGGAACACCTGCTGGGCCGGCGCGAAGCCTGGGCCACGCCCCTGCTGCGGCGCCTGTTCGACGCGCTGATGGAACGCGCCAGGGGCCGGCGCCGCTCGAGCGAGCACGAACGCGCCTGGTTCAACCTGGCGGGCTTCTGCCTGCGTCCGGGCTTCGGCGACGCGCTCGACGGCTGGCGCATCGAGCAGTTGTGGGCCATGTTCGAGACCGGCGTGCAGTATCACAAGGACACGCAGGTGCGCGCCGAATGGTGGACGCTATGGCGGCGCGTGGCCGGCGGCCTGGACACCGAAGCGCAGCTGCGCCTGCTGGACGATTTCGCCTTCAACCTGCAGGCCGACGCTTCCGAGCGCGGCAAGCGCCCCATCACCCTGGTCGACGGCAGCGAGGACGACATGCTGCGCCTGGGCGCCTCGCTCGAACGCATTCCCGCGGCCTACAAGGCGGAGATCGGCCACTGGATGATGGAGCAGATCGAGGCCATCCCGCGCGCCGCCGCCAAGCTCGACGCGAAGACGCTGGCCGCCTACACGCGCTACCTGTGGGCGCTGGGCCGGGTCGGCGCACGCCAGTCCTTCCACGCCAGCGCGCACGAGGTGGCGCCGCGCGAAGCCGCCGAGGAGTGGCTGGGCAAGCTCCTGCTGCTGGACTGGAAGAAGATCGAACCGGCGGGCTTCGCCGCCACCCACATCGCGCGCATGACGGGCGATCGTTCGCGCGACATTGGCGAACCGGTGCGCGCCGAGGTGTTGCGCCGCCTGGCTTCGATCGGCGCACCGCCCGCCTGGACGGCGATGGTGCGCGAGGTTGTGGAGCTGGATCAGGCCAGCGCGACGCGCATGCTGGGCGAGGCGCTGCCGCCGGGCTTGAAGCTGTTGCGCTGACCGACCGCGCTAGCAACACGTAGGGCGGCTACACCCGACGGTTCGCCTCCACGCTGCCTGAACGCCGCCCACGCGTTCAACCACGACATGAAACCGCGCGACACCGTATGCATGACCGATGGCACATGTGCCCATCGAAGCGCTTTCCTAGAATCTGGTCTCCACCAACCAAGGAAAGCACCATGTCCAAGTCCCTCCTCTTAACCGCCCTCGCCGTCCTCCTGCTCGCCCCGTCCGCCCAGGCCCAGAAAGTCTATGTGGGCGCCACGGTGTCCGGCGGCACCCTGCACTACCGCGCGCCCGGCGTGGCCGGCGCGCCCGAGGTCGACGACCATGTCGGCTTCGGCAAGCTGTACGGCGGCTACGCCTTCGACAACCGCTTCGCGCTGGAAGCCGGCTGGGCCGCCAACCAGACCGCGCGCTACGCCAGGGCCGACACGGGCGCGCCCTACGACGTCACCTTCAAGTCGAACCTGGTGTACGCGGCCTTGCGCGCAACGCACCGCTTCAGCGACACCTGGTCGGTCGCCGGCAAGCTGGGCGCGGCGCGCCATTTCCAGGAACAGCACGCGGGCAAGGGCCCCGAGCGCCACCATGCGCTGCGCGCGATGTTCGGCGCGGGCGTCAGCTACGACGTCACGCCGAACGCGGCGCTGACGCTCGACTTCAACCACTACGGCACCGTGCGTACCACGAACACCCTGCACCGGATGATGAAGCTCGAAGCCGGCGCCAGGTTCAGCTTTTGAAAAACGGTTCCTAGTAACTGCGCAGCAGCATCAGCGAGTAACCGACGCTGTTGCGCCGTTCGACCAACGCGCCGCGCGCGGCGGCGCCATGCAGGCGCCTGGCGTCGAACCCGACGAAGACCCGGTACTTCGGGTTCGGCTCCCACTCCCAGCGTCCTTCGACGTGGCTGTCCTTGACGCCGCCCGACGCATCCGGCTCGGCGCCCAGCTGCGCCCGCAGGTAACGCCGGTCGGCCAGGCGCAGGCCGGCGCCCACTACCAGCGTGTGCTGCGCCGCCAGGCTGTGGTGGGTGGCCAGCTGCAGGTTCATCGTCGTGCCGCCGCGGCTGCCCGCCATGCGGTAAGTGTCCACACCCAGCTGCAGATTGTGCAGCAGCCGATATTCCACGAAGGCGCCGAACACGGGCAGCAGGCGCGTATCGCGTCCTGGCCTGGCGCTGCGCTCACGCCCCAGCGTCAGCAGCGGGCCGTAGCCGATGCCGGGCGCTTCGGACAGCTGCATGCCGACCGTGAAGCCCTGCAGGAACACGCCATTGCTCCAGCGCGCATCGAGATAGGGCATCAGGTAGGCCGCGCGTTTGCCGCCGCCCTCGTCCTCCTCGCGGCTACCGAGCACCGCGCCGACGGCCAGTTCGCGCGTCCCTTCGGGCATCATGAAGGGAGACGCGCCGGCAGCGGCAGCGTTAAGGAAGGCGAGCACGGCGACGAGGCGACGCGGCGCCATCAGATGCATCCCGTTTCCAGCCCGCGCAGCACGGCGCGCACGCGGTCGCGCACGCCCAGCTTGGCGAGGATGCTCGACACGTGGTTCTTGATCGTGCCTTCGCTCGGGCCCAGCGCCGCCGCGATCTCGGCATTGTTGAAGCCGGCCGCCATCAGCGCGAGGATCTCGGTTTCGCGGCTGGTGAGCGCCACCTGTCCCGCGGCCGGCACGGCTCCCGCAATCGTGCTGCGCTCGTAGGAGGCGCGCGTGCGCTCGGTCAGCGCCGGCCGGAACAGGGTGGCGCCGGCGGCGACGCTGCGGATGCCCTCGGCCAGGCGTTCGAGCGAGATGTCCTTCAGCAGGAAGCCGCGCGCGCCCAGGCGCATGCCCTCGAACAGGGCCTCGTCGTCGTCGAAGGTGGTCAGCAGGATCGTTGGCGGCAGCGCCGTCCCGGCGCGGCGCAGCAGTTCGATGCCGGACACTTCGGGCATGCGCACGTCGAGCAGCAGCACGTCCGGCTGCGCCGCGGCGATGACGGCCGGGGCGGCTGCGCCATCGGCCGCTTCGGCCACCACACGGATGTCGGGCGTGAGCTCGAGCAGGCCGCGGATACCGCTGCGCACCAGGGTCTGGTCGTCCACCAGCACTATCCGGATCATGACTCCACCCCAATCATGCCGCTACCTCTGCCAGCGGCAGCGAAAGCGGCAACGAAAGCGCCAGGCGGAAGCCCCGTCCTGGCGCGTTGCCGGCGTCCAGCGTACCGCCCAGTTCCGCCACGCGTTCGCGCATGCCGCGCAGGCCGTTGCCCTCGGGCCGCGTACTGCCCTGGCCGTCGTCGGCGATGCGCGCGGTGATTCGTTCGCCATCGCGTTCGAGGTCGATGCTCAAGCGCGCCGCGTTCGCATGACGCACCGCGTTCGTCACCGCTTCCTGCACGCAGCGGAACAGGACGTGCGCCGTCGCCGCCGAACAGTCGCTCATGTGGTCGCCGATGCGCAGCGCGATGACGGGCGACGGAATGCCGGCGCACAGCAGGCGCAGAGCCGCCTCGACGTCGATGCCACGTTCCTGGCGTGCGCCGCCGACGACGCCGCGCACCTCGGCCAGCAGGCCCTGGGCCAGCTCGCGCGAGGTGTGCAGCGAAGGCGGCGCGTCCGCGGCCTGGCGCAGCGCCAGGTCGAGGTGCAGGTTGAGCGCGGTGAGGTGGTGGCCGATCGAATCATGCAGGTCGCGCGCGATGCGCATGCGTTCGGAGGCGCGCACGGTCTCGCCGAGCAGCATCTGGGTCGCCTGCAGTTGGGCGTGGGCCTGCGCCAGACGCAGGCGCGCCGCGTGCTCCTTGCGCACCAGCCAGACCAGCGCAAAAGCCAGCGGCAGCAGGCAGCGCTCGAAGGTCAGCACCGCCAGGTGCGTCTGCAGCCTGGCGTCGCCCACCGCGTGGGACATCTGCAGCAGCAGGAACACGTCGAGCGCCACGCCCAGCGCGAACTGCAGCAGGAGCCAGCGCAGGCCGCGCGCCAGCGGAAGCAGGGCCGCGATCTGCACCGTGGCGAGCAGGCTGAAGACGAGCGAGTCGAGCGCCACCCCGATGCCCAGCTGGGCGGCGAGCGGCAGCGCGCTCGTCGCCGGTGTGCGGCCCGGATGGAAGACGGTGCGTACCAGCAGCGCGAGGAACAACACGACCAGCAAGCCCTGGGCGCCGACGAACAGCAGGTGGGCCAGCTCGGCGCGCTCGGAACCGGCCCGCACCAGCGACGGCGCCGGCGTGAACAGCGCCGCCACCGCGCTCGCCATCATGCCGGCCGGATTGTGCAGGTTGTCGCCGCCCGGGCCGCGCAGCCAGCGCGAGGCCAGCTCCGAGGTGGCGAACACCAGGCCGGTCGCCAAGGCGGCGGCGGCATAGCGTCGGACTGGGGGCGGCCTGCTGTGGAATTGGTTGGCGTGCATTGCTTGCTGTTATGATAAGTCCGACCGGCAATTCTACGCGAGGCATGCGATGTGGAACAGCCTACGCTAGAGGAGGCATGACTTCCGGCACGGGTGGGGCATCCGCATGCACCCTAGAATCGCCCGCACCGCCCCGCACCACCATGGAAACGAATGAAGACAGCGATGTTCGCCGGCGCCCTGCTGGCACTGGCCCTGCCGGCCAACGGAACGGAACCCGAACCTGAACCCACCCCGGCCAGGGTCTACGTGAGTACCGCGCGCGACTCCGAATGGCACAGCTACCGGCGCGCCTGGAAGGCGGCCCATTTTTTCGAGGCCTATACGCGCACGCGGCCGCTGATCCAGGCCCACATGCAGATCCGTCCCTTGCAGCCGGATCTGCCGATGGAGGGCCTGCACATCCAGCTGCGCGGCACCACCACCGCGGCCGAGATCCCGGTCGACCCGCTCGGCCGCGCCGAACTGCCGCTGATCAAACAGGCCTTCGAGGAGGACGCGGTGCTGCGCCTGAACCGCCACAAAGGGCACTACCAGTTCAACGGCCGCTATTCGATCCGCGAGCGGCCCGACGGCGTGTACGCCGGCGCCGACCTGCGCGCGGCCTGCGAGCAGCTGCTGGATGCGCAGCGGGTCTCGGGCTACCGCTGGCGCCTGCTGGGCAAGCGCTGCGCCGGGGTGAAATTCATTTACCGCCTGGGCGATCCGGCGCCGCGCATCGTGCACCGCGACGCGGCCGGCGCCGAACGGGCGCTGCCCATCGCCTCGGGGCAGCCGTTCGAGAACGCGACGATGGGCTTGTACCAGGTGGCGCTGTACCGGTTTGCTGACTGGCCGGCGGCGGGGACGGTGGTGGCGCAGTCGCGGCCGCTGGGGGTGGGAACCTTGTACGAATAGCCGTCGCGCCGCGGCGGCTCGCAGGCTGGTNACTGGCCGGCGGCGGGGACGGTGGTGGCGCAGTCGCGGCCGCTGGGGGTGGGAACCTTGTACGAATAGCCGTCGCGCCGCGGCGGCTCGCAGGCTGGTTGAACGCGTGGGCGGGAGAACCCGCCCCCCTACGTCCTGCTGCTGACCGTAGGGTGGGCGCCCTGTGCCCACGCGGAACGATGAAGCGTGTTGGCGTTGGGAGCGCGAGATAGCGTATGTAGCCGCGTGGGCACGGGGCGCCCACCCTACGCCACTGGCCGGCGGCGGGGACGGTGGTGGCGCAGTCGCGGCCGCTGGGGGTGGGAACCTTGTACGAATAGCCGTCGCGCCGCGGCGGCTCGCAGGCTGGTTGAACGCGTGGGCGGGAGGACCCGCCCNCACTGGCCGGCGGCGGGGACGGTGGTGGCGCAGTCGCGGCCGCTGGGGGTGGGAACCTTGTACGAATAGCCGTCGCGCCGCGGCGGCTCGCAGGCTGGTTGAACGCGTGGGCGGGAGAACCCGCCCACCCTACGGTTCGCCTGAACGCTGCGTGAACGCCGCCCACGCGTTCAAGCACCCGTCGAAACCTCGCGCCGCCCTACTCCACCGTGATCGCCAGATCCCGCCCCTCGACCGCCACCTGCCCCGCGTAATCGGCCGCATAGATGCGCAGGATGTAGTCGCCCGGCGCCAGGGCGCCCACCTGCCAGCTACCCGGCGCCACGCGTCCGCCCTGCAGCGTGTTGTTGACCGCATAGGCGAAGCGCGTCGCCTTGCTGCCGTAGACCGTGATGCCGCTGTTCTCCGCGTACAGCAATTTGACGGCTTCGCGTTCGCGCGGCAGGCGGTCGTAGACCTGGGTGATGCGCGGCTGCTCGAAGCCCGGCAGCGCGCTGCCGTCGAGCCGCAGCAGCTGGTAGCCGAGTTTATACAAGCCGAGCCGGCGCCGCGCCAGGTTGCCGTCCATCTGGTCGTAGGCGTCGGCCACGATCGAGACCTCGCCCAGCGTGCGCGCCACGCGTACCGGCTGGCCCTTCTTCGCGCCCAGGCGGCGGCCGATGCTGTCGTACAGGGCCACGCCTTGCAGGCGCGGCGCGATGGTGTCGGCCACGCCCGGGAACGGCAGCGTCAAAGGATTGACCAGCGATCCGCCCGGATAGTAGTCGAGGTGGACGTGGGCCATGCTGTTGATGCTGCCGAGCGCATCGCCCACGGCGAAGCGCGTCCCGCGCGGCACGCGCACCCGCTCCGGCTTGCCGCGCGCATCCTTCAGGATCTGGAAGCGCGCATCGAACGGCTTGTCGCGCGTGTCGCGCCCGACCCGCATGTGGATGTACGACAGCGGCCCGATGGCGATGCCTTCGCTGAGCGAGCCGAAGCCCCAGTTCGCATGCGGGTCGCTGACCTTGGTGGCCGTGATCGCAAGTACGCGCGAGCCGATGTCGGCGCGCACGTCGAGGCCCGCATGGAAATGATCGCGGCTCTCGCCGTCGTAGCTGCCGCGCACTTCGCCCATCAGGCCGACGACTTCGTGCGGCATGTCTTGCGGGCCCACCGGCCAGGGCATCGGCGTGCTGCGCTTTGCCGGCACCGGCGCCGGCAGCGCCGGCGCCGGTTCGCCCGCCTTCGGCGGCGCCAGGCGCAGCACGCGCAGCGCCAGCGCGTCGGCCACGACCAGGCTGCCGTCGCGCTCGACGGCGATGCCATGCGGCGCGTACAGCTGCACCTTGCCGTCGCTGCCGAAAGTGGACTCCGGCGGGCGGTCGGCATCGTCGAGGGCATGCAGTTCGCCGCCCGGCGCCAGCTGCAGCACGCGCCCGCCGCCGCCGGCGATATACAAATAGCCATCGTTCGTCAGCGCCAGGCCGGTCGGGCGGCGCAGCAGCGGCCGCCGTTCGCCCTCGAGCGGCGCGGCCAGGGTGCTGACGATGCCGTCGGCGCCGATGCGGCGCAGCGCATTGTTGCCGGTATCGGCCACGAACAGGTTGCCGTCCTTGTCGACGGCGACCGCGCTCGGCGTGTCGAAGGAGGCGCCCGCCGCCGGGCCGTCGGCATTGCCGGGCCGGGCGCCGCCGGCGACCGTGCTCACGCTGCCGTCGGGCGCGATGCGGCGAATGCGGTCGTTGTAGGTATCGGCCACGTAGACGTTGCCGCGCGCGTCGACCGCGACGCCCACGGGCGCATTGAAGCGCGCCGCGCGCCCCTGGCCGTCGGCATATCCCGGCTGGCCGTCGCCGGCCAGGGTGCTGACGCCCCCCTGCGGCGTGATCTTGCGGATCGCGTGGTTGCCGGTGTCGGCCACGTACAGGTTGCCGAAGCGGTCGACGGCCAGCGCTGAAGGCGTGTGGAAGGCGGCCGCGGCGCCGGCGCCGTCGGCGAAGCCTTCGCGCCCGCCGGCGAAGGTGGAGACGGCGCCATCGCGGCCGATACGGCGGATGCGGTTGCTGTCGCCGCCGTCGGCGACATAGACCACGCCGTGGGCGTCGACGGCGACGCCGAAGGGGTCGCTGAAGCGGCTCTGCGCCTGCGGCCCGTCGACCACGCCGTCTTCACCGGTGCCCGCGAGCGGAGAGATGCGCGCGGCCCAGAAGGGTTTGGTCGGCGCGGGCTTGGCCAGCAGCACGGCAGCGGCGCCCGGCGCGGCCGGTTCGCGCTGGCCCGCGATGAAGTAGCCGGCCACTGCGGCCACGAGGACGCCGGCGCCGGCCAGGGATGCGATCTTGCTTGTTCGGTTCACTGCCGGTACCCATCCTTATGCAAAGCGCAAGTCTAACCGATCGGTTCGCTTTGCACGGCAGGACAGGGCCTGCCAGCTTCAGCCGTATGCCGCCGGTTTCCGAAGATCGCTACCATGAGTTACCGCCGTCGACCGCGATCGCGGCCCTTCCTTTCCCTCTTCAGGAGCATGCATGGATTCGAACGATCACAAGCCGGCGCCCGCGCGCCGCCGTTTCGTCGGCACCGTCGCCGGCGGCCTCGCCGCAGTGGCGGCAGTGCCGGCGGCCGCCCAGCAAGCCGATCCCGCGGCGGGCCAGCCGCCCGCCGGCCGCGCGCGCGAGGCGGCCAGCCGCTATCCGCGCCCGCCTTTCCAGAACCAGTCGCAACCCTGGCCCGGCCTCGCGGGCAAGATGACGCCGCGTCCCGACCATGGCGAGACCACCTATCGCGGCAGCGGACGCCTGACCGGGCGCAAGGCGCTGGTCACCGGCGGCGATTCCGGCATCGGCCGCGCCGCCGTGATCGCGTTCGCGCGCGAAGGTGCCGATGTCGCCATCAACTACCTGCCGGCGGAAGAAGCCGATGCGCGCGAGGTCGTGAAACTGATCCAGGACGCCGGACGCAAGGCGGTCGCCCTGCCCGGCGATATCCGCGACGAAGCCTTTTGCCGCAAGCTGGTGGCCGAAGCCGTGCGCCAGCTCGGCGGTCTCGACATCGTGGTCAACAACGCCGCGCGCCAGCACTCGACGGACTCCATCCTCGATCTCACGACCGAGCAGTTCGACTGGACGTTCAAGACCAATGTCTACGCGATGTTCTGGATCACCAAGGCTGCCGTACCGCACCTGAAGGCGGGCAGCTGCATCATCAACACCGCTTCGGTGCAGGCCTACGACCCCTCGCCCAACCTGCTCGACTACGCGCAGACCAAATCGGCGCAGGTTGCCTTCACCAAAGCGCTGGCCAAGCAGCTGGGCAAGAAAGGCATCCGCGTGAATGCGATCGCACCGGGGCCGATCTGGACGCCGCTGCAGGTGTCGGGCGGACAGACGCAGGAAAACCTGAAAAAGTTCGGCGAAGATTCGCCCATGGGACGTCCCGGCCAGCCGGCCGAGCTGGCGCTGGCCTTCGTGACGCTGGCGGCGGACGAGTCGAGTTACACGACCGGGCAGGTGTATGGGGTGGCAGGAGGTGCGGGCAATCCGTGATCGGGCCTACCTTGCGTCGGTTGTGGCATGACGGCCTGACGCAAGGGTCGTCGAGACCAAGGTCATCGATGGCGGCGCAGCGGAACTCTACTGCTCTTTCAGCGTCCGCGCAGCAACCTTGCCAGCAAGGAAGTCAGCGACACGGTCGGAATCCGCTTTGCCAGCGGACCTGGATGGTTGCAGCGCGAAGTAATGGTCATGTTGTAGTCTCCGAAACACTGCTTGTCAGGATAATCACATTGCTGAGCTTGCTCTGTGCGCCAGCTCGCATAGTGTGACGCGCGCTGATGACGCGCGCGTGACAAGCGTGCGACAAGCGCGCGCACCCCCGCGCGTTTGCGTCCTATGATGGGTCTTGCAGGGCCGCGGCCTGCTGGAGGCCGGCTTTGCGAGCGATGCGCACACAGACCAGGGAGAACGACATGGGCTATGTAAATCGTGACAAGTACGGGATGTACAAACGCAGCGGCAGCGCAGGCCCCGGGCCGGCGCTGATGGGCGCCGATACCCTCATCGGCGACGGCGTCGTCAACGGCACCGGGCAGGATCTCGGCGACATCAAGGAAATCATGCTCGACATGAACACCGGCCAAGTCGCCTATGTCGTGCTTGCCTTCGGCGGTTTCCTCGGCATGCACGAAAAGCTGTTCGCCGTGCCCTGGCAGGCCTTGCACCTCGACACGGCCAATCACCGCTTCGTGCTGAATGTCGAAAAGGAACGCCTGAAATCGGCGCCCGGTTTCAACAAGGATGCCTGGCCCGACATGGCCGACATCGACTGGGCCAACCAGATCCACGGCTTCTACGGCACCGATCCGCAGCGCAGCAGCGCGCTGACCATGGGGCCGGGCACGACAGTGGATGACGGATCCGGCCTGGGCAAGAGCCGCAGCCTCGATCCGAGCCCGGGCACGGGGGGCGACGACAAGAGCCTGAGCCATATTCGCGGCAGCAATATCGGTTAAGACATGCGTCGAAGGTAGACGCTGCATGCGCTGACCGCATGCAGCCTTGCCCGTCCGGCACAACGCGGCCTGTGTCTGCCGGTCAGGCGGGAAGCGCGTGGACGAGCGCCTGGCCGGCCAGGCGCGCGCTCGCCAGCAGGCGCTCCAGGCTTTGCCCATGGCGGGCGCTGGCCGACAGGCCGGCCATCGTGGTGGTCACGAAATCGGCCACCCGATCCGCCTCCTGCGGATACCGTTCGGCGATGGCCTGACGAATGAAGTCCTGCGCGGCAAGGTGGAAGCCGCGCGCGAGCTCACGCGCCTGCGCGTCGTTACAGCGCGTCCCCTCTAGCACCATGCACCCGGTTGCGCTCGCATCGGCGGCATACGCGCGCGCCGCTTCCTCCAGCAACGCGGCAAGCGATGCGGCCAGCGGCCGATCCGCGCCCAGGATCTGCTTCAGGGGAATCGCCCCCGTCAGCGCGTAGCGGTCGAGGATGCGCGCGTACAGTCCGGCCTTGCTGCCGAAGGCGGCGTAGAAACTGGGCGGCTTGATACCCAGGGCATCGGTCAGGTCGGTAACGCTGACGGCGTCGTAACCCTTCTCATGAAACAGGCGCTGCGCGACGGCGACCGCCTCGTCCGGATCGAACCGGCGCGGCCGCCCGCGGGTGGCCGATATTTTTGTAGTCATCACTAAAAAATTCCTTGACAGCTGCGATGGCGATTATTGTATCATGCGCTACATTAATCAAAAAGGAGTGGTCATGACGAATTTCACGAACAAATCGGTGCTGGTGCTCGGCGGTAGCCGGGGCATCGGTGCAGCCATCGTACGGCGCTTTGCGGCAGACGGCGCCAGGGTGGCGTTCACTTACTCGGGCTCGCCGGAAGCGGCCCGGCTCCTCGCGGCGGAAACCGGGAGCACGGCCTTCCAGACCGACAGCGCCGACCGCGATGCGGTCATCGCCCGCGTCCGCGACAGCGGCGCATTGGACGTACTGGTAGTCAATTCCGGCATCGCCCTCTTCGGCGACGCGCTCGAGCAGGATCCGGATGCGGTGGATCGCCTGTTCCGTATCAATGTCCAGGCGCCCTACCATGCGTCGGTGGAAGCCGCGCGGCAGATGCCGGCGGGCGGTCGCATCATCGTGATCGGATCGGTGAACGGCGACCGCATGCCCCTGCCCGGGATGGCCTCCTACGCCCTGAGCAAATCCGCACTGCAAGGCCTGGCGCGGGGCCTGGCGCGTGATTTCGGCCCGCGCGGGATCACGATCAACGTCGTGCAGCCCGGCCCGATCGACACCGACGCGAATCCGGCCGACGGCCCCATGCGCGATCTGATGCACAGCTTCATGGCGCTCAAGCGCCACGGCCGTCCCGAGGAAGTCGCAGGCATGGTCGCCTGGCTGGCGGGGCCGGAGGCGGGCTTCGTCACCGGGGCGATGCACACGATCGACGGCGCGTTCGGCGCCTGACCCCGGGCCGACGGCACCGGCCGGGCCACGGGCATGCGCATGCTATCCGAAGATCAGGCAAGTCGTGGTCGCATGCGCATACAGCTTCCCATCCGGCCCGACAATGCGTCCCTCCGCCGTCGCGACCTGCTTTCCGGCATGGATCACCTTGCCTTCAGCGCGGACGAAAGGCACGTCCTTGTTCAAGGCGCGCACCATGTTCACCTTCAGTTCCAGCGTCGTATAGCCCTTGCCCGCCGGGAGCATCGTGTGCACGGCGCAGCCGACGGCCGAATCGAGCAACGTGGCGTACCAGCCGCCATGGACGGTGCCGAGCGGGTTGTAATGCCTGAATTGGGGACGGCCCTGGAAGATGGCGACGCCGGGTTCCATGTGGATCGGCACGAAATCGAGGGTCTCGCCCATCGGCGGCGGCGGCAACTCGCCGGCGAAGATGGCCTGGAACATCTCCATGCCCGAAAGCGTGCGCACCTGTTCGTGTGCGGCGACGCCGGGCGCCATCAAACGCGCACGCACGCCTTGTTCTTCGTGCTCCCAACGGGCAATGACTTCGTCGAGTCCCATCGCTGACTCCCTTTCATTGTTATTGAACGATGGGATAGCGTACAGGATGCCATGACATCTTGCCGAAGCCAGCCTCTGCGCCGGCCGCGCATGCTCCGGAGCCGGGGAAGCAACTCATCTCTTTCCGAAAACGGAGTATTTAAACTCCGCTTTCGGAGCTCACTGCAGCATCAGGTCTTGTACTTCACGGCGCAGCCATACGGCCGCGTCGTCGCCTGGGCGACGTTCTCGCCCTTCAGCACCGATTCCAGCGCGGTCTTGAAATACGGATCGGCCTTTTCGATATCGGCCGGTTTGGCCGAGGCGATGCTGTCGATGCCGCCGGCGTAGCGCAGGATGCCCTTGGCGTCGATCACGTACATGTGCGGCGTGGTGCGCGCGTCGTAAGCCCGGCCGATCTCACCTTGCGGGTCGAGCAGCACCGCCGTCGGCTGCGCATTGCGGCTGGCCGTCAGTTCGTCGGCCTTGGCGCCGGTGACGTGGCCCTGCTCGCCCGGCGCCGACGAGATCACGCTCAGCCACACCACGCCTGCCCCCTTCGCCTGCTTCTGCAGATTCTGCATGTTCGAGGCGCCGTAGTGCTTCTTCACGTAGGGGCAGTCGTTGTTCGTCCACTCCAGCACGACGACCTTGCCCTTCAGGTCGGCCAGCTTGTGCTGCTGCCCCTTGCTATCGACCGCCGTGAAGGCCGGCGCGGGCTGGCCGACCGTGGCTGCGGCCAGCGCCGGTGCGGCGAACGTGAAGCTGGCGCCGGCCAGGGCGGCCAGTGCAGTCATGCGCAGCATGGCGCGGCGTGGGAAACGGTTCATGAAGTCCTCCTTGAAAAAACGCGGTTGAGAGTTCGGTGAAAACGACGCTACTGCTTGGCTACCACTGCTGTCTTGTTACCTGCTTGCTGCTCGAATGCCTCGGTCAGGATCGCCTGCGTCAGCACCGGCGGCAGAACCGCCGGCTCCTTGCCCGGCGCATAGAACACGTAGAACGGCAGGCCGTCGCGCCCGAACGAGCGCAGGAAGGCCGTGATGGCCGGATCGCGATTCGTCCAGTCGCCCTTCATGTAGACCACCTTGTGCGCTCCCATGGCCTGCTGCACGGCGGCGGTCGAGAGCGTCGTGCGCTCGTTGACGAGGCAGGTGATGCACCAGGCGGCCGTCATGTTGACGAACACCGGCTTGCCGGCGGCGCGCAGGCTGGCAAGCCGCTCGGCGCTGTAGGGTTCCACGTTCTGCGCCTGCACGCTGGTGGACGCTGGCGCCGGCTCGGTGCGGTACAGATTCGCCATCAGGCCGGCCAGTCCCGCCAGCGCGAGCAGCGCCATGCCGCGCGGCCACCACGCGCGCTTCGCGCCATGGTGGTTCAGGCCAACCAGCCAGGCCACCAGCCCGACCAGCACGGTGCCCGCCAGCGCCAGGCGCAGGCCCACTTCGCCCGCCTGCTGGGCCACGACCCACAGCAGCCAGGCGGCGGTGGCATACATCGGAAAAGCCATGGCCTGGCGCAGTCTCACCATCCACAAGCCGGGCCGCGGCAGGCGCTGCGCCACCGCCGGGAAGATCCCGAGCAGGAGGAAAGGCAGCGCCAAACCGAGGCCCATCATCGCGAACACGACGAGGCTGACGAACCACGGCGCCACCAGCGCCGAGCCGATCGCCGCGCCCATGAAGGGCGCCGTGCAGGGCGTCGCCACCACCACGGCCAGCAGGCCGGTGAAGAAGCTGCCGGCGTGGCCCTGGCGCTCGGCCAGGCCCTGCCCTGCACCGGCGAGCGAACCGCCGACCTCGAACACGCCGGACAAGTTCAGGCCGATCGCCAGCATCAACCAGCACATGGCCGCCACGAACAGCGGCGACTGGAACTGGAAGCCCCAGCCGACCGCGCTGCCGCCCGCGCGCACCGCCAGCAAGGCCAGCGCCAGCGTCATGAACGCAGCCAGCACACCCAGGGTATAGAACACGCCGGACATGCGCACCGCGCGCCGGTCGCCGCCAGACATGCCGGCCACCGCGGTCGCCTTGATCGCCAGCACCGGGAACACGCAGGGCATCAGGTTCAGGATCAGGCCGCCGAGGAAGGCAAAGGCGGCCATCTGCCACAGCGGCAGGCTGGCGGGTGCTTCCGCCGCCGCGGCGGCATCGGCCGAAGGCGCACCGGCGGGCGCCAGGTCGAGCGCAAACCAGCGCTTCTGGCCGCCGCCATCGGTGAGCGCCAGCAGACCCGCCGACGGCGCCGGCGTATAGCCCTGCCCCTTCGGCAGCGTCAGGGTCAACGCGCCTCCTTCCACCTTCAGGGTTTGTTCGGCGACGTGGTCGACCACGCCCCAGCGCTCCGGGAAGTACAGGGCCGCGCGCACCGACTGCCCAGAGATGCCCTCGCCCGCGACGCGCATCCGCAGCGCCGACCCGCCATCGCTGACCGACGCCTTCCACGGCGCCGCCTGCGGCTGGCGCGCATCGGCAATCGCGAAGGCCGCGCCCACGTCGGCGCCGGCCGGCCGCGCGCTCCCTTCCACCGGCAAAGTTAAACGAAACTTCCCCTCCTCCGGAATGCATTCCTTCTCGCAGACCACCCAGTCGGCAGCCGCCTCGATGACCAGCTGGCTGCCGGGCCGCGCGTCCTGCGGCACCGTCAGGGTCATCGGGAAGACGATCTCGTTCTCGTAGCCGTAGCTGGCCACCGGCCCGATGATGAAGCGATCCGGCCCCGGCCAGACGATCTCGCCGACGCTGGCGCCGGGCGGCAAGGTGAAGTCGATATTCGGCGGCGAGCCCGCGTCGCCAGGGTTCTTCCAGTAGGTGTGCCAATGCGGCGCCAGGCGCTGGCGCAGGCCGATGCGCAGCTTCTGCCCCGGGCTGACGGCCGCGTATTCGCTCACCAGCGACACCGTGGCGCGCGGACTGCGCTGCACCTTGCTCTCCGCGGCGAAGGCAAGCGCCGGGATCAGCAGGATCAACGCGAACGCCAGCATGGCGTTCAGCTTGTGCCAGTCGATGCGGACGTCAGGTCGGAGGGATGGGCGCATGGGCGTGTCGATAAGGAGAGTCGGCAGTCTCATGCAAAATTAACACGCCGGCGCAAGCTTGAGTGAAATGGCTTGGTAACGAAGTGTATGGACAGTGGCGGCCGCTCGGTAACGGGTCGCAAGGAGGAGCGCACTTACTTGCTGCCAAGATTCCACGCTTCCGGAAACTGGCTTATGACTTTTGCGCTGGAAACGGAAAGGCGATTGCCCTGGATGGCGAGCCGAACGAATCGTTTGGTCAGGTATTCGAGCGGAAGATGCGCTGCATTGGCCAGGAAAGCCTCCCGCAATCGCAGCGCGCACTTCAACATGCCCGCGACGTCATTGCAATCGCGTAGAGCGACCGCCATTGGCACGTCAAAGTTCGCCTGGATTTCCTCGCCCCCGATAAGAAATCGGGCGTCGAGCGTATCGAGCCATGCTTCGTATTCGTCCAATCCGCCTCTGCCCATCGCCATCCTTGTTAATTGACGTCTTGCAGCACGCTCACGCTGATTGCGAGACGAGGCCGCATAGTTCAGACAAGGACGCAATCGCATCTCCCGTGCTGGAGCGCCCTTTCCGATCCAGCAAAAGCGCCTGCATCCCGAATGCGCGCGGCCCATCGACATCGGCTTCGACCGTATCCCCGACCATCAGTACCTCGCCCGGTGCACAGCCCAGCTGCCGACACGCCCGCTCGTAAATGCGCGAATCCGGCTTGATTGCCGCCGCGTCGAAACTCCAGACATAAGCATCGAGCGTGATCGGCAGCGACGACGTGACCGGCGCCGCATAATCAAGCGCAAGATTCGAACATAGTCCCAGTTTGAAGCCGCGGCTTTTTAATTCATGAAGCACCGGCAACGTGTCCGTAAATGGCGTGATCGACGCAATTTCGGTCGCCAGCTCGCTTTCCAGATGAGCGCGATCCGCATCGGTCAAGCGAATTCCCAGCAGGTTGGCGGTTTCCTGCAATCCGACAGCCCGGCCCATGATGATGGCGGCGTCTTGGGCGCTGGGCTTGCGGCCCTGGCCCGCGCCGATCTGAATCAGCTGACGAAACGGCGCACGTTTATCGCCAATCTCGACGAGGGTGCCATACACGTCGAACAGGATGGCTTTCACGGCGCTGCTATCCAATTTCTCCATATGTTCTCAAAGCCTATGCCGTTCGTTTTCAACCATTTTCTACAAGTGTGGCTTATCACCTTCACTCGTTGAACTCGTCAGCGTTCTTTCACCGGTCGCTGGATAGCCAGTTCAGCGTCATCGCAGCGATGTTATCTGGAAACACCACAACGCACCATTATCAAAACCACTACGTTAAAATAACGTCAATACAACCACCGATGGGACAACGATGTTCAACGGAAGCTGCTGCTGTGGTGCCGTTCGATTTACCCTGTCGCGCGCACCGTCGATGATGGGCACCTGTCACTGCACGCGCTGCCGCAAGGTGGGCGCGAGCGCACTCGTGTTCGTCGAGCGCGATGCGTTTACGCTCGTTGCGGGTGCGGACACCATCGTCACCTACAAACCGGAGCCGCCCTACCGATACAACCGCTGCTTCTGCGCGCAGTGCGGCACCTCGCTCGGCGAGCCGACGTCGACGAGTGCTTCGTTTCCGATTGCGGCCAATTGCTTCGATGACGATTTAAGCATCGCCAACGGCTTCCACATGTTCGTCAGCGACAAGCCGGCCTGGTACGACATCTGCGATGCGGCGCCCCAATTCCCGGAAAATCCGCCGGCTTGATCGATGACGATGCGCGGCCAAGGCTGAATTAAAAAGGCCGCCCGGTCACCGCGGACGGCCTTTTTGTCCTGGAAGTCAGCGGATCATCGACTCCCACACCTTCTGCAGCCGCTTGGCCGACACCGGCATCGGCGTGCGCAGCTCCTGGGCGAACAGCGAGACGCGCAGCTCTTCCAGCATCCAGCGGTACTCCGTCATGCGCGGATCGTTGACCTTGCCCGGCTGCTTGGAGACGCGCTGCCACTGGCTGGCGGCATTCTGCCAGTCGGCCATCAGCTGCGCGTCGCGCGAGGGATTGCCGCGCAGTTTTTCCAGGCGTACGTTCATCGCTTTCAAATAACGCGGGAAGTGCGCCAGCTGGCTGTACTCGTTGTCGGCGATGAAGCGCTTGTGCACCAGTCCCGCCAGTTGCTCCTGCATGTCGGTGCCGACCGCGGGCGGCAGGCCTTTCAGGCGCTTGGGCATGCCGTGGAACTCGGAGAGGATCGACCCCACCAGGCGCGCGATCTCGTTGATGAGCAAACCGATGCGGCCCTTGCCTTCGTCCTTGCGCTTGTTGAAGGAGGCGGCATCCGTCGGCAACGGATCCTGCAGGCAGGCGATGTCGATCGCCTTCTGCACGATCTGGTCGCGCAGCTCTTCCTGCGAGCCG
Source organism: Massilia sp. Leaf139 (assembly GCF_001424165.1). GTDB lineage: Bacteria > Pseudomonadota > Gammaproteobacteria > Burkholderiales > Burkholderiaceae_D > Telluria. The sequence continues at coordinate 14,890 of NZ_LMOJ01000001.1, read as the reverse complement.
ACCGTCATGAACTGCATGCCCATCCCCTGTAGGCCGGGGATGTTCTTCTCGGCGAATTTCAGTTGATCCTTCAGCTGCAGCGCGAACAGGCGGCGCAGGCCGATGCGGTGGGTGCGCGCGGCCACGTTCGGGTCGTCGAAGACCTCGAGGTCGCAGTGCGTGCCCTTGTCGACCAGGGCCGGGAAGCCGATCAGGGTCAGCTTGCCCTGGTTAATCTCGAGGAGTTCGGGCAGCTCGCCGAAGGTCCAGCTGGTGAGATTGGTGTGCTGGCTGACGGCGGGCGCCGCGGCCTTTGGCGCCGGCGCGGCGCCTTTGTCCTGCGCGGCGGGCGGCGGCGTGACCGGCGCCTTGCCCTTGCCGCCGCCCCAGGCCGCGGGCGTGGCCACGGCGCTGCGCACGTTGCCCAAGCTGCCAACTGCGGCCGGCGTCGCTTCCGCCATCCGCTGGAAGCTCTCGCGCGCCTGCCTGCCCAGTTCGGCCTGCAGGCTGGCGAGATTGCGCCCCATCTCGAGCTGGCGGCCGTTCTCGTCGATGATCTTGAAATTCATGAACAGGTGGGTCGGCAGCGTTTCGAGCTTGAAGTCGCCCGTCAACACGTTCACGCCCGTTTCCGCACGCACGTCCGCGATCAGCACGTCGACCAGGTCGCCGCGCCCGAAGGCATTCGCCGCATGGATGCGTTCCACGAAACGCGCCGCGTAGTCCGGCAGCGGCACGCAGTGGCGGCGCAGCTTTTGCGGCAAGGACTTCAGCATCAGGTGCACGCGTTCCTTGAGCATGCCCGGCACCAGCCAGGCCGCGCGCTCTTGCGGGATCTGGTTCAGCGCGAACAGCGGCACCGACAAGGTCACGCCGTCGCGGGGACTGCCCGGCTCGAAGTGGTACGAGAGGCCCATCTCGATGCCGGTGACGTTCATCGTCTTCGGGAACAGCTCGGTGGTGACGCCGGCCGCCTCGTGGCGCATCAGCTCTTCGCGGTTCAGGTACAAGAGCTTGGGGTTGTCGCGCGATGCGTCCTTGTACCACTTCTCGAAGCCGGCGCCGTTGACCACGTCCTTCGGGATCTCGGCGTCGTAAAAGGCGGCGATCAGCTGGTCGTCCACCAGCACGTCCTGGCGCCGCGATTTGTGTTCGAGGTTCTCGATCTCCTTCACCAGCTTGTGGTTGTGCGCATAGAAGGGCTGGCGCGTTTCGTAGTCGCCCGCCACCAGCGCGTCGCGGATGAAGATCTCGCGCGCTTCGTACGGGTTGTGCAGCGCGTGGTTGATGCGGCGGCCGCTGTAGACGACGATGCCGTACAGGGTGGCGCGCTCCAGCGCGGACACCTGCGCCGGCTTCTTTTCCCAGCGCGGCTCGCCCCAGGATTTTTTCAGGAGGTGCGCGCCGACCTTCTCCACCCACTCGGGCTGGATCTGCGCGATGCAGCGCGCGTACAAACGCGTGGTCTCGACCAGTTCGGCCGCCATGATCCAGCGGCCCGGCTTCTTGGTCAGCGAGGAGCCCGGCCAGATGTGGAACTTGATGCCGCGCGCGCCGAGATAGGCGCCGCCCGGTTCGTCCTCGGCCTTGAAGCCGATGTTCCCGAGCAGGCCGGTCAGCAGCGCCAGGTGCAGCTGGTCGTAGGTGGCCGGCGATTCGTTCAGGCGCCAGCCCTGCTCGCGCACGATGGTGAGCAGTTGCGAATGCACGTCGCGCCACTCGCGCAGGCGCACCTGCGACAGGAAGTTGGCGCGGCAGTTTTCCTGCAGCAGGCGGTTGCTCTTCTTGTGTTCGATCGCGTCCTCGAACCAGTTCCAGATTTTGATAAAGCTGAGGAACTCGGACTTCTCGTCGGCGAATTTCTTGTGCTTCTCGTCGGCCTGCTGCTGGAACTCCATCGGCCGGTCGCGCGGATCCTGCACCGACAGGGCCGAGGCGATGATCAGCATCTCGGAGAGGCAGTTGTTGTCGAGCGAGGCGAGGATCATGCGGCCCACGCGCGGGTCGAGCGGCAGGCGCGCGAGCTTGCGGCCCAGGGGCGTGAGTTCGTTGGCATCGTCGACCGCGCCCACTTCCTGCAGCAGTTGGTAGCCGTCGGCGATCGCGCGGCCTTGCGGCGGCTCGATGAAGGGGAAGGTCTCGACGTCCGTCAGGTGCAGCGACTTCATGCGCAGGATGACGGCGGCCAGCGAAGAGCGCAGGATCTCCGGGTCGGTGAACTTCGGGCGCTGATTGAAATCGTCTTCTTCGTACAGGCGGATGCAGACGCCGTCGGCCACGCGGCCGCAACGGCCGGCACGCTGGTTCGCGGCCGACTGCGCGATCGGTTCCACCTGCAGCTGCTCGACCTTGTTGCGGAAGCTGTAGCGTTTTACGCGCGCGAGACCGGCGTCCACCACGTAGCGGATGCCGGGCACGGTCAGCGAGGTCTCGGCCACGTTCGTGGCCAGCACGATGCGGCGCGCGTTGGTGGTGCGGAAGACGCGATCCTGCTCCTCCACGGACAGGCGCGCGAACAGCGGCAGGATCTCGACATGCGGCGGATGGTGCTTGCGCAGCGCTTCGGCGCAGTCGCGGATCTCGCGCTCGCCCGGCAGGAAGACCAGCACGTCGCCCTGCCCCAGGCGGCACAACTCATCGACGCCGTCGACCACGGCGTCCATCAGGTCGCGCTTTTCGCGCGCCTGCTGCGCTGGTTTTTTCCCACCTTGGGCGGGCTTGTTGTCGACGCCGCCGCTTCCAGTACCTGCGACAACCGGATCGCGGTCGACCGGACGATAGCGGATCTCGACCTTGTACAGGCGGCCCGAGACCTCGATCACGGGCGCCGGCTTGCCGTCCTGGCGTGCAAAGTGGCGCGCGAAGCGTTCGGCGTCGATCGTCGCCGAGGTGATGATCACCTTGAGGTCGGGACGGCGCGGCAGCAGCTGCTTCAGGTAGCCGAGCAGGAAGTCGATGTTCAGGCTGCGTTCGTGGGCCTCGTCGATGATGATCGTGTCGTAGGCCTTGAGCAGCGGGTCGGTCTGGGTTTCGGCCAGCAGGATACCGTCGGTCATCAGCTTGATCGAAGCGCCCGGCTGCAGCGTGTCGTTGAAGCGCACCTTGTAGCCGACGTGTTCGCCCAGCGGCGTGCCGATCTCCTGCGCGATGCGTTTCGCGGTGGAAGACGCGGCGATACGGCGCGGCTGCGTGTGGCCGATCAGGCCCTTCTCGCCGCGGCCCAGCTGCAGGCAGATCTTCGGCAGCTGCGTGGTCTTGCCGGAGCCGGTTTCGCCGGAGACGATGATGACCTGGTTCTCGACCAGGGCCTTGGCGATCTCCTCGCGCCGGCCCGATACCGGCAGGTCTTCCGGATAGGTGATCGGCGGTAGCGGCGTCTGCACGCGCGGGGCGCGAGGCGCTTTGGATTCGTCACGCGGCGCTTTCGACTCGTCGCGCGGCTTGCGTTCGCGCGGTGCGGCATCGGCCTCGCCTTGCGGACGCGCGCTGCGCTCGCCCTGCGGCCGCGGTGCGCGCTGTGCGCGTTCGCCCGGGGTGCGCTCGCCTTGCGGCTGCTGGCGCCCTTGCCCGCGCGGCTCACCCTCGCCAGCATGGCGGCGCTCGCGTTTCACCTGCAGCTCCGGCGTCTGCGTCAGCGGCGCACGCAATTCTCCGCGTGCGCGCGACTGCGTGTCATGACTGGTCGGGACTGCTGCGCGCGCCGTGTCCGGCTTAGGCTTGTTACTCTGTTCAGACATTGATTTTTACGAGGTATTTGGTGCGCAAGTCGCGCAGCGAATTATAATGCGGCAAATGGAAAACCCTACCCAATTCGTCCAGTGGCTGCGCTCTGTCGCGCCGTATATTCATGCCTTTGGCGGCAAGACGTTTGTCGTCGCTTTTCCCGGCGAACTGGTGGCTGCCGGCGCCCTGCCGGTGCTGGCGCAAGACCTGTCCCTGCTCGTCGCACTCGGCATCCGCATCGTGCTGGTGCACGGTTCGCGGCCGCAGGTGGCCGAGCAGCTCGCGCTGCGTAACGTCGAGGGACGCTTCCACAACGGCGTGCGCATCACCGACACCGCGGCCATGGAATGCGCCAAGGAAGCGGCCGGCGAACTGCGCCTCGATATCGAAGCCGCGTTCAGCCAGGGTTTGCCGAACACGCCGATGTCGAACGCCCAGATCAGCATCGTCTCCGGTAACTTCGTCGTCGCCCGTCCGCTGGGCGTGATCGACGGCGTCGATTACGAACTGACGGGTGTGACGCGCAAGATCTCGCACGAGAAAATCGCGCCGATCCTGCAGACCGAAGACAACCTGGTGCTGCTCTCGCCGCTGGGCTTCTCGCCGACTGGCGAAGTATTCAACCTGACGATGGAAGACGTGGCCGCGGCCGCCGCGATCGCCCTCCACGCCGACAAGCTGATCTACATTACCGAGACGCCGATGATGTCGGACGCCGCCGGCACCGAGATCCGCGAGCTGTCCTCGCACCAGGCCGAGGCCGTGCTGCAGGCGAATTTTTTACCGCCGGACGCCGCCTTCTACCTGCGCCACGCAATCAAGGCCTGCAACAGCGGCGTCGACCGCGCCCACATCGTGCCTTTCGAGATGGACGGCTCGGCCCTGCTCGAGCTGTTCACCCACGACGGCGTGGGCACCATGATCAGCCACGAGAATCTGGAGAGCCTGCGCCAGGCCACAATTGAGGACGTCGGCGGAATTATCAAGCTGATCGAGCCATTGGAAGCCGACGGCACGCTGGTGTACCGCGGCCGCGAGCTGATCGAACGCGAGATCGACCAGTTCTCGGTCATCGAGCACGACGGCGTCATCTTCGGCTGCGCCGCGCTGTACCCGTTCCCGGAATCGAAGATGGGCGAGATGGCCTGCCTTACCGTGAACCCGGACGTGCAGGCGCAGGGCGACGGCGAACGCATCCTGAAGCACATGGAAAACCGCGCGCGCGCCGCCGGTCTGACGAAACTGTTCGTGCTGACCACGCGCACCGCGCACTGGTTCAAGAAGCGCGGCTTCCAGCCGGCGACCGTGGACGACCTGCCGAAGGACCGCCAGCACATGTATAACTGGCAGCGCAAGTCACAGGTTTTCATCAAGACTTTATAATCGCTGTTTTATTTCATACCGAATCAGGAGCACACATGGCCCGCACCGTCCACTGCATCAAACTGAACAAGGAAGCCGAAGGGCTGGACTTCCCGCCGGTTCCCGGCGAAATGGGCAAAAAATTGTACATGTCGGTGTCGAAGGAAGCCTGGCAGGGCTGGCTCAAGCACCAGACCATGCTGGTCAACGAGAACCGCCTGAACGGCACCGACGACCGCGCGCGCAAGTACCTGGCGCAGCAGATGGAAAAGTACTTCTTCGGCGAAGGCGCCGACCAGGTCGCCGGCTACGTGCCGCCGACGGCGTAAGCGTTTCTTCCCTTCCGGACGGGCGTCCTGCCCGTCCGTCCGCATCACAGCAAGTCTTCTAGTCAGCCTCGTTTTCCGCTTTCGCTTCCGGCGGGTACACGATCTTCTCCCCCACGACCTGCGCGAACGGCGTCAGCCTGGCCGGCCGCCGCTTGCCCGGATTGATGATGTGCTCGACCGGAATGCCGCGCACCAGCAGCGCATCGGCCACCATCGAGCGGTGGCAGCGCCAGGGCACGGATTCGGCGCACATCAGCGCGCAGCGCATCTCGCCCGCCAGCGCTACCACCTGCTCCACGTTTTCGCGAAAAGCCTCGGTCTGCATGTAGTCGGCATAGCCGCGAAACGAGGTGTTGCGCCAGCCGCTGTTGGGCGAATCCTTCAATGGCTTGCGCAGGCCGCCCAGGCCCGGGATCTGGCGGTAGCCGATGCCGGCCGCCGCCAGCGAGACGGGCAGCGCGTCCTGGCCGAACTGCGGGTTATGGCGCGACTTGGGCACCGTGCGGATGTCGAGCACGCAGGCGACGTCGTTTTGACGCAGCAAATCGATGAATTCCTCGATCGGCCGGTTCGAATGGCCGATGGTGCAGACGAGGTCCGTGTTCACTGTACAACTCCAAGGGGGCCTGCATGCGCGAAATCGCGAAATCGCGAAATCGCGAAATCGTATTCTCGCGCGGATGAGATTCGACCGGCGCCGCGGAGCTCGTCGTAAAATGAAGGCGTCCTCTACCCGCCTCCATCACCCATGAACAAGCTCGCCGCCTTCGACAACCTGCTGATGGACGACCGCCCGCGCGATTTGACGAGCCTGCGCCGCGGCCTGGTCGAGTTCCTCTACTTCGGCTTCAAGAACGCGCGTTCCTGCCTGTTCGTCTTCACCTTCATGGCCACCGTGCTGGTGATGCCGCGCGCCGGCCTGTTAGGCATTCCGCGCTACGACCTGTTGCTGCTCGTCGCGCTCGGCATCCAGTTCTGGATGGTCTACGCCAAGCTCGAAACCTGGGACGAACTGAAGGCGGTCTGCCTGTTCCACGTGGTCGGCTTTGCGCTGGAGGCCTTCAAGGTGTCGGGCAGCATCCAGTCCTGGAGCTACCCTGATTTCGCCTACACCAAGATCTTCGGCGTGCCGCTGTTCGCCGGCTTCATGTACGCCTCGGTCGGCAGCTATATCGTGCAGGCCTGGCGCATGTTCGACCTGCGCATCCGCCACCATCCGCCCTACTGGATGGCCGCCACGATCGCGATCCTCATCTACGCCAACTTCTTCACCCACCACTACATCGGCGACTACCGCTGGTACCTGGCCGCCTGCGCGCTGGGCCTGTATTCGCGCACCGTCGTCATCTACCGCCCGCTCGACCGCGACCGGCAAATGCCGCTGATGCTGGGTTTCGTGCTGATCGGCTTCTTCATCTGGCTGGCCGAAAATATGGGTACCTTCTGGGGCGTGTGGCGTTATCCGAACCAGTTGGGCGCCTGGTCGATCGTCCACATCAGCAAATGGAGCTCATGGTCGCTGCTGGTGATCATGACGTTCACGATCGTGGCCAGCCTCAAGCACATCAAGAGCAAGATCCACATCGCCGAGGCATGAACATGAAAAAACCGCGCAGCAAGGCTTACACGATCGCGAAATGGGTGCTGATCGCCCTGCTCGTGCTCTTCCTCGTCACGCGCGTGATCCGATTCGTGCTGCAGTAGCGCCAACGACAACACCCGCGCACCTTGCGGCTGCGGGTTGCGGTGGACAGCCGATGCGGCTGTCCGATGTATGCTCGGACTCGCTGACGAATTACTTCGAGGCGTCCTGCATCTTCTCGCCGGCGCGCTCCAGGCCCTTGCCGGCCTTGTCGGTCACGTTGGCGGCGCCTTCCTTGACTTCGGCAGCGGCTTCTTTCGATTCCTGGCGGATCTCGGCGCCGGCTTCCTTCATGTTGGCGGCAGCGCGGTCAGCGGCGGCATCGACATTTGCGGCGGCCTTCTCGGCACCCTGCTCGACGTTTTCGGCGGCGCGCTCGGTGGCGTTGCCCACGGCAGCAGCAGCTTCTTTCGTTTCCTGAGCGGCGTTGGCAGCGGTGTTGTCGATCGCTGCGCCGGCTTCCTGGGCTGGGCCCGTCGATGGATCGGCGTCTTTCTTGCAACCAGTGGCGAGGACGGCAACGGCAAGCATCAGGGCGGAAATGGTAGTCTTGTTCATGGTGGTTCTCCTTATCAAATTGTTATGCTCAGATTACACCTTTCCGACAATACAGGCCACACGTTACAGTTGTTACAAAAACACATCTTTTTCCGGCATGATGGAGGGCCCGAATAAATGGAAGCACAGTGACACCCGAGATCAATCCCCACGAGGTCGAATTCATCGCCATCCGCGCCCAGGGCCCCGGCGGCCAGAACGTCAACAAGGTGTCGTGCGCGGTGCATGCGCGTTTCGACATCGCCGCTTCCTCCCTGCCCGCCTGGGTGAAGGAGCGCCTGCTGGCCATGCGCGACACCCGCATCACGCGCGAGGGCGTGCTGGTGCTGAAAGCCCAGCAGTCGCGCAGCCTGGAGCAGAACAAGGAAGACGCGCTCGGACGCCTGCAGGCGCTGGTCGCGCAGGCCTCTGAGGTGCAGGCCGTGCGCCGGCCGACCAAGCCGACGCGCGGCTCGCAGCGGCGCCGGCTCGATGAAAAGACGCGCAGTGGGCAGATCAAGGCCTTGCGCGGCAGGGTCAGCGAATAATGCGCATCACGCCGGACGGCGGCGATGGAAGGTCAGCGGGCTCACCGAAGCATATGGCACGGCTGACGGCGGCGCCGAGCGCAGGATGCCGGGCTTCATGGCGCCGACCACGTGCATCTCGCAGGGCTTGCAGTCGAAGCGCAGCGTGTAGGTGTCCTCGCCCGTGGTCAGCGTCATCGGTTCGGCCTTCACCTGGCCCTGCACCCCCTGCACGCCCTTGGCCTGCTTCGGGCACAGGTTGAACGAGAAGCGCAGGCAGTGCTTGGTGATCATCAGCGACACTTCGCCCGGTTCCTGGTGCGCCTCGTAGGCCGCGTCGATCAGGCCCACGCCGTGCTTGTGATAGAAGGCGCGCGCCTTTTCGTTGTAGACGTTGGCGAGGTAGGACAGATGGGTGGCCGGATAGACCGCGGGCGGCTGCACCGGCGCCTTGCGCTCCGGGCGCTCCCACGCAGCCAAGCGTGCCGCCTCGTGCGCCGCCACGGCGTCGCGCCGCAGCGCGTTGATGGCGGCGGCGGGGACGAACCACGGCTGCGACAGGTTCAGGACGATGCCGTTGGCTTCGAACATCGTGTTGCCGAGTTTCGTCAGGCTGGTGCGCAGCGCCGCGTCGGCCTGTTCAAGGTTGTGCGCCGCTTGCAGCGCCAGCTGCGCGCGCGTCACGCTTTCGATGCCGTCCTCGTCGCGCAGAGTCAGGGCGAGGCCGCCCTCGCTTTTCGCCAGCGTCAGGTGCAGCGCCACCTTGCGCTCGGCCGAGCGTTTGGTGAGCGCCGCTTCCCATTGGTGGTCACGATTGCGGTGAATCCGGATACCGGGCTTCAGGCCGGGCAAGGCGCTGATCGGCTCGTTCGGGAAGACGCGCCAGCGCTGGCCCTCCTCGCTTTCGCCCAACTTCTGCACGGTGTTGGCCCCGACGCCGACGCTGGTGCGCTTGTTCATGTAGTTCAAGCCGTCGCCGTTGGCCAGCGCCGCGTCGGTCATCATCTCGAAGTGGTCGAGGCCGACCTTGCTGACGGCGCCCACTTCCACGCCCAGGTACTTGGGCGAATTGAAGGCACCGATGTCTTCCTGGCGGCCCTGCGCAAAATAATCCGTGTGGCCGCGGTTGAAGTTCTTGTCGACGTCGGGCGTGAAGAAGATCTGCGTGTGACCGCTGGCGGCGCGGACAAAGCCAGCGCGGCGTTCCAGGATCTCGTCGAGCAGCAGGCGGTAGTGGGCCGTGATGTTCTTCACATAGCCCATGTCCTTGTAGCGGCCTTCGATCTTGAACGAGCGGATGCCGGCGTCGATCAGCGCTTCCAGGTTGCGACTTTGATCGTTGTCCTTCATCGACAGCAGGTGCTTGTCGTAGGCGACGACGCCGCCCTTGCCGTCGGTGAGCGTATACGGCAGGCGGCAAGCCTGGGAACAGTCGCCGCGGTTGGCGCTGCGGCCCGTGTCCGCATGCGAGATGTAGCACTGGCCCGAAAACGCGACGCACAGGGCGCCATGGATGAAGTACTCGAGCGGGGTGTCGACTTCGGCGCGGATCTTGCGGATCTGTTCGACCGTCAGTTCGCGCGCCAGCACCAGCTGCGAGAAGCCGACGTCGCCCAGGAACTTCGCCTTCTCCACGGTGCGGATGTCGCACTGGGTGCTGGCGTGCAGCTGGATCGGCGGCAGGTCGAGTTCGAGCAGGCCCATGTCCTGGATGATGAGCGCATCGACGCCCGCCTCGTACAGCTGCCAGACCTGCTGGCGCGCCAGATCGAGCTCGGCGTCGTGCATGATCGTGTTCATCGTCACGAAAATGCGCGCGCGGTAGCGGTGCGCGAACTGCACCAGGCTGGCGATCTCCTCCAAGGAATTGCTGGCGTTGTGGCGCGCGCCGAAGGCGGGGCCGCCGATATACACGGCATCGGCGCCATGCAGGATCGCCTCGCGGCCGATCTCGGCGGTCTTGGCAGGCGACAGGAGTTCGAGCTGGTGCTCAAGTAGGGACATGGCGCATTCCTCGGTGGAGAAGACCGTCGATTATAGCTTTGGGGGTGCGGCCTGTCATCGTCGCCGAGGTTGGGGAGCTATCCGATCGCCTACCCATTGTCTTGCACGGATTTCAACTGGGACATTTTGTCTCGTTGTATTGAAATTTCTTTTAAGTACAATGGCTTAGCACGTACAGCAGAAGCATCCTCCCCTGGCAGTCGCTGACGTTTTCTCCTCCCTCATCTGCGTTCGCAGCTCACCTGGAAATACTCGACATGGAATGGTTCCCTATCGTCGCCGTGACCTTCAAGCTTCTCGTGCTAGGCACGGGAATGTTCTTCGCCATCAAGTGGCATTACGATCAGGGAAAGAAGGGCAAGGTGCAGGAGCGGCACGCGGTGCTGCAGGGCGCGGCCAAGGCGGCCGCCATCTTCATGCTGGCGCTGCTGGCCCTGGGGTTCATCATCTTCGGCCTGGTCAGCAGGCTTAGTCTGGATTTGAGCATGCCTTGATGGCCTCGGCCGATATCCGATGCGGCGGTGCTAGCGGCCTGTGAACTCCAGGTAGCCGGGAAAGCGTTCGGATGGGATGGCCCGAAACGGCCAGCGCGCATCCGCCATCGCAGCCTCGAGCGACACCGGCGCATTCCACAGCTCGGACACCACGTCGATCCCGGCAGTATCGGGAACGACACTGCCCAGTTCCAGATAGTTGAGCCAGAATGAGTCCGGTTCGTCCCATTTGGAAGGGAGGCTGTGCAGGCCGCGCTTGCGCTCCGCCTCGAAGATCGAATTGTATCGACCTTGCCAATTCAGATTCTGCAGGTTACCGATGGAGTAGACGAAATCGGCCGGTATGAACGGGTGCGGCACCATGGCGAGCACGGCAGGCTCGACGGAGACCAGAAAGAAGCGCTTGTTCGCGAAATAGATAGCGCGGCGGGCATCCGCTCCGTTCAGCCGGGCAGATTCCCATCCTCCCATTCGCACCAGCAATCGCTTGGCAACCGACGTCACCTCGTCTTCGCCGAAGCGCGCGAACAGGCCCTCCCCCTTGTAACGAAACTTGCGTGGCTGGCCCGGGTCGAAACCGAGAGAGAAGGTGTAACGCAGCTCCATCTTCATGGGCTTGCCTTTGTGGAGCGGCACCGAGGTAAATTCGGTTGCGGGTTCCCATTGGGCTGCGGCTAGCGGGATGTCGAGGAGCAGGAGTAGCGCCACGATGATTCTAAGCAGCACACCAAGGTGGCATCCGTTTGTTAGCCGTGTCGATAGACGCATTGTCGGCTTCCTCAGTTATCGCGGCATGCTTCGACCTGGACGTCTACGCTCGACCTGACGTGGATACTGTCCGCGTGAGACGTATGCACGCTACAACACTCTTGCTGGAACGAGATAGCAGCGGTTGGGTTTGCTCGGGCTGAATTGTTACAATCAGGCATGCGAAAAATAGTTCTTCTAATTGACGATCAGATGTTGGACATTGCATTGACACGCCAGGCCTTGAGCGACTGCAGCATCGAACACGAGATCATTGCCACGTTCGACGGTTTCGAGGGACTCACCCAGCTCGCGTCGAAACGGTTCGATGTCGTCATTCTCGATCTAAAAATGCCGAAAGTCGATGGGTTTGAAGTATTGGCGCAAATGCGCGTGCAACCCGCCCTGTCGACGATTCCCGTCATCGTCGTGTCCAATTCAGATCTGCAGGTTGACCGTGCCCGCGCGTCGACCTTGGGCGCAGTCGAATACGTTCACAAGTCTCTGGATTATTCCGATTTCAAGAGCAACTTGAAGGCCGCACTGGGCCAGCACGGGTTTTGCTGACAGGTGAATCGACCTTGGTCGGGTGATGGCTGACGTTTGCTGTCTCTATGTATAGAGACGTTTAATAGCGTCCGCTTTCGACTGACGGCTGAGCTGGCTTGCCGTCTGCTTACGACCCTTAGCGGTCACAGGACCATGCCAAGAACTCGCCAACGGTGTCCGAGGAGGTCAGCACTAGCAGCGCCTCTGCAAGCTCGTGTTGCCCCTTTGCCGCGGCAGTAGCAGACAAGGCACAGGCCGTAAAAGCAGCGTTCCACTGCTTTTCTCCGGCGCTCGCAGCTAGGGCAGGAATGCGGCTTAGCGATTCGAAGTAGTCTGTTACTAGGTCATGGGGAACATCGATACCATTTTTGTGCCGGCAGATTTCAACCCAGGCTGGGAAGTGAAAATACACGTCAGTCACGCGTTCTGGTGAGCTAGCGATTGCCGCGATAACGTGTGGAACCGCTGCAAACGAGGCCGAGTACACGTCGCCCTGATGGGCAAGGGCGCTCCATAGGCTGAACCACGGTTCGGAACTGCCATCATCACTCGGTAAAGCAGATAGCTGCCGAAGAAGCTCAGGAATTCTCGCAGCGCTGCCGTAAGCATCGGACAGCTCGCCCCATCGTGGACTGCTTAGTTCCAGCATCTCTTATCCCCTTTATCTTTTGACGCATCGCCTACTCCCTCGACGACCGCTTCTGGCCGGTTGCAGTCATTCGGCCGAGCATAGCACGTTGCCAACAAAGAAATCTCATGTGCTGTCGCGGACTCCTGCACCGACATCCTCTAGTGCCATCGACACACCATGGTGTACCATTGATCTTTCGTCAACGGTATAGTGGTTGTTAGGAAACGTATGAGCACAGCATTGCTTCAAGCGTTGGAGAAACAAGACATTCACGGACTCGTCTCCGCAATCGAAGCCGGTGCTGACGTGAACGAATTTGTAAAGCCCAACGGCGAACGGCCACTTACAGTCGCTATTGAGTCTTTTGAATGCCCTGTGGAGCGGCACACTGCATTGCATATTCTGCTAGCTGCAGGTGCCAATCCGACGCTTCTTGACGATGACGAGGAGTTCCTTGGACCACTATTTTCCGCCATGCTTGCTCAAGATGCGAAGTCGCTACGAATACTCCTTACAGCCGGTGCTGATCCGGCCTTGGAACACCGAGGTCTTGGAGAAACTCTATATGAGGCGGCTGAGGTCGACTACCTGCTCGAAACCTGGATGATGGAACTCCCAGAGCAACCGATGGACGCAGACAAAGCCTCTGAAGAGGCATGGCTCGGGTTCCTAAAACGAATAGCGGTCGAACACGGCAAGCCTACGCCCGACTGCATGTTTGAACTGTGGAGCGCAGGCGCATGTAGGTCTCTCCGGAGATCAGATTAACCAGCGGATTACAAATTTAGTACGAACTTGGTTGACAGTAGGTCAGGTGCTGGTAGGTCCGCTTCCGACCCATTGCGGACCTTCAAGTGCCGCGTATTGGAAAGTCGTTCAACAACCGCACACACTGCGATGACAATGGACGCAAGTAGCTTTGATCGATGGAAAAGGTGAATCGATGTTCTTGAGTTAACTGGTCCGGCGTGATTTGCACTTCCATCTCAACTGCGCCTAGAGACCGCGCCTTTAACGTCACGCCAATCTCAGGCTCCATGCATGCGAGTTTCGCCTCACCCTCTATCTCCGCGAGCAGCTTGTCTACAGCATGCTGCCAATCGGAGATTTCGTTCGTGCGGATGAAGGCTCCCCGTACAAGCACAGTTGCACCATTCTCAGAGCAGATCGCGGTAGCGTTCAGCCAATTTCCGTCCCAGTAGTCGTCCGCGTTCCGATACTGGTATCCGTGCACCCAAAGCTTGAGGCCAGCAAGATGAAGATGTGGCTCGCCCAGTTCGTCTATGTAGCGGTTCATTCTCAGTAGCTTAACGGGTGAAATGGTCTCGGTGTATGTCCGCTTGTGGCCGATAGCAGACGATACTAAAGCGATTAGTCTACCCTAGTTGTTGCCAAATTGGAAAGTTTAGACAGCTTGACTTGAAGAGCTTAACGTCCGCTTCNGTCCGCTCCTGGCCGATAGCAGACGATACTAAAGCGATTAGTCTACCCTAGTTGTTGCCAAATTGGAAAGTTTAGACAGCTTGACTTGAAGAGCTTAACGTCCGCTTCCGACCGAGAGCAGACGTTTATAGTGTGTTGGAGACTAGGGTTGCTCGAACGTCTGACGCATGACTTCCAAGTCGTACTCGAGTAACAAATCGCTATGTCGCGTGTATAGCTCGGCTAGAGCTGACTTCTGTTGACCAATTACGTCCATCCCCCTATCGTCGTACGGGTGACAAACAATGCCCTTGTGCGAGTTGAGCAGGTAAACGCGGCAATGTGGATTTGGATGTAATGAGCCAAAATCGGTAACGACGGCACACCAAAGGAGGTTTTGGAGTTTGGTCACTGGGACTTCAAAAGCGCAGCTAACCCAATGTCCAGCTCCGTAGTCGTCATCGTCGTCAGTTTGATCTACCCATACGTCCCTGACGCTTGGAATGACGATTCCGGCCAGTCGAAGCTCGCGAAGCATCTCGCGAAAGCTAAAACGCGATGCTGATGCAAATGCCTGTAGATGAACAAGAATCTGCTCTTCTCCCATGAACACATCATTGCAAACGGCGGTTGCCTTGCGCAGAGCCGTCAGCACCTGGTCGAGCGGACTGCCTCCACTTGACAGTCCAAAACGAAGACTTCCCGGAAACCTGTAAAACAGTCCAAATCGATACGTGTCCCCGACGGCTTCCTGAATTTTTTCTCTGAGCATCATAGGGTCATTCTCTGCTTTAGMAGCAGGAGGCGGCGCAAGAGGCCAGGGCGTGACTCACAGTGACCGTTCCTGGCAATCCCTGCCTAAACATAGGTGCTCCGATAAAGAAACTCATGAGTAATCGCCGCCCTCGACAACGCTGACCACATAGACGTCTGCTTCTGGCCGA